>NZ_CP117461.1:1120000-6695170 GCF_030687165.1 Pseudomonas sp. FP1740 | reverse complement strand
GCACTGCTGCCAAAGTTCCACTGACACGGATATCCCCTAAGTTGAAAGCCGGTGAGGCAAAAACAAGCGGTCATTGTAGCGGCCAGACGCCCACTTATCCACATGCAGGTTGCGCACAGGGCATGAATTATCAACGCGTTAACCCTCGAAAAGAAGACCAACGGTATGTGCATAAGCTCTGTGGATAACCGCCCATGAGGGCACTGGACAAGTGGGGGCGAAACTCGGTGGATAACCTGCCTGTGGATAACTGACCTTTCCACACACAGCTTATCCGACAGCGCAGCACAGGCTGACCACCGTTTTCCACTGTAGTTGTCATTCTCTGTACATCACGGCTTTTAAGGGCTTAAGGCAGTTATCCACAGATGATCGCGTGCCTAGCTTTTACAAGCTTTACAGAAAAGCTTTAAATAATTCCCTTCTTTATTTCTATATCTAGCGAACGACTGCGGACGAGCAAATCCTCTGGAGATCTATTTATAAGGAAACGTTGGTTGGAAATTGACCTAGAGGCTTGCTTTCTCTAGAATCCCCGGTCTCTTAAAACGGGGGCCATTCCGGCCCGTTGTGGACGAACCAGGTAACACGACAATGAAACGTACTTTCCAACCAAGCACTATCAAACGCGCTCGTACCCACGGTTTCCGTGCTCGCATGGCTACCAAGAACGGTCGTGCCGTCCTGTCGCGTCGTCGCGCCAAAGGTCGTGCGCGTCTGGCAGTTTGATAATCCGGCACTGGAGGTGAGTCAGGACTTCAGTCGGGATAAGCGTCTGCTTACTCCCCGGCATTTCAAGGCAGTCTTTGACTCCCCTACCGGCAAGGTTCCGGGGAAAAATCTCCTGCTCCTTGCGCGCAATAACGATCTTGATCACCCCCGTCTCGGGCTGGTTATCGGGAAAAAGAGCGTAAAGCTCTCCGTCGAGCGCAATCGCCTCAAACGTCTGATGCGCGAATCGTTTCGCCTGAACCAGGATTCACTGGTCGGTTGGGACATTGTTATCGTCGCGCGCAAAGGTTTGGGTGACGTAGAAAACCCCGAATTGATTCAGCATTTCGGCAAACTCTGGAAACGTCTGGCACGCAGCAAGCCGGTACCAGCAGTCAAAGCCGAAACTGTAGGGGTAGACAGTCCCGATGCGTAAACTGGCACTCGTTCCGATCCAGTTTTATCGCTATGCCATTAGTCCCCTGATGGCCAATCACTGTCGTTTCTACCCCAGTTGTTCCTGCTACGCGTTAGAAGCCATAGAAAATCATGGCCTTCTGCGCGGTGGCTGGCTGACCTTTCGTCGTTTAGGTCGCTGTCATCCGTGGAATCCCGGTGGTTATGACCCGGTTCCACCTATCCCTACCTCCCGTTCTTCTTCGATGGCCGAGTAATCATGGATATCAAACGCACGATCCTGATCGTCGCCCTGGCAATCGTGTCCTACGTTATGGTTCTTAAATGGAACCAGGACTATGGCCAGGCTGCCCTGCCGACTCAGAATGTTGCTTCCAGTACTACCGCACCGGGTCTACCGGATACGGCGACTGGCAATAATGCTTCCGCCAGTGACGACATCCCGCGCGCCGCAAGCGATACCAGTGCAACTGCACCTGCTGAAACACAAGTGGCTGCAAGCAAAGACCTCATCCAGATCAAAACGGATGTGCTCAATCTGGCCATCGATCCACAAGGTGGCGATGTTGCCCAGTTGACGCTGCCGCTGTATCCACGTCGCCAGGACCATCCGGAAATTCCATTCCAGCTGTTCGATAACGGCAACGAGCGGACTTATCTGGCTCAGAGCGGCCTGATCGGCACCAACGGTCCGGACGCAAGTCCTGCCGGTCGTCCGGTTTACTCCTCCGAGAAGAAGATTTATCAACTGGCTGACGGTCAGGACCAATTGGTCGTGGACCTGAAGTTCAGCAAGGACGGCGTCAACTACATCAAGCGTTTCACCCTGAAACGTGGCCTGTATGACGTAACCGTTTCCTACCTGATCGACAACCAGAGCGCTCAGCCCTGGTCCGGTGCAATGTTCGCGCAACTGAAGCGTGACGCCAGTTCCGATCCTTCTTCCAGCACTGCCACCGGCACCGCGACTTACCTGGGCGCCGCCCTGTGGACAAGTAACGAGCCGTACAAGAAAGTGTCGATGAAGGACATGGACAAGGCTCAGCTGAAAGAAACCGTCAGCGGTGGCTGGGTTGCCTGGTTGCAGCATTACTTCGTGACCGCGTGGATTCCGGCCAAGGGCGAAAACAACGTCGTCCAGACCCGTAAAGACAGCAAAGGCAACTACATCATCGGCTACACCGGTCCTTCTCTGACCGCAGCGCCAGGTGCCAAGGTTGAAACCAGCGCTGTTCTGTATGCAGGTCCAAAAAGCCAGGCTGTCCTGAAACAGTTGTCCCCAGGTCTGGAACTGACCGTCGACTACGGCATTCTGTGGTTCATTGCCCAGCCAATCTTCTGGTTGCTGCAACATATCCACGCACTGGTTGGTAATTGGGGCTTCTCGATCATCTTCCTGACCATGCTGATCAAGGGGATTTTCTTCCCGCTGTCGGCCGCCAGCTACAAATCCATGGCACGCATGCGTGCAGTGGCACCGAAACTGGCCGCGCTGAAAGAGCAACATGGCGAAGACCGGCAGAAAATGTCGCAAGCCATGATGGAGCTGTACAAGAAAGAGAAGATCAATCCACTGGGTGGCTGCTTGCCAATCCTGGTGCAGATGCCGGTTTTCCTTTCGCTGTACTGGGTTCTGCTGGAAAGCGTGGAAATGCGCCAGGCGCCATTCATGCTGTGGATTACTGACCTGTCGATCAAGGATCCGTTCTTCATTCTGCCGATCATCATGGGTGCAACCATGTTCATCCAGCAGCAGTTGAACCCGACGCCTCCGGATCCGATGCAGGCCAAGGTGATGAAGCTGATGCCAATCATCTTCACCTTCTTCTTCCTGTGGTTCCCGGCCGGTCTGGTACTGTACTGGGTAGTGAACAACTGCCTGTCGATCGCCCAACAGTGGTACATCACGCGTAAGATCGAAGCAGCTACCAAAGCAACTGCCTGATTTACACTGTGGATAACCACTCAAAACGCCCCCTAGTGGGGCGTTTTGCTATCTGTCACTTTTGTCTGGATACCGGTTTATGAGCGTTCCTCGTGAAACCATCGCAGCCGTCGCCACCGCCCAGGGGCGCGGCGGTGTGGGCATCGTCCGTATTTCCGGGCCGCTGGCGAGTGTGGCGGCCAAAGCCATCAGCGGCCGCGAGCTGAAACCGCGGTTCGCCCATTACGGCCCGTTCCTCAGTGAAAACGAAGAGGTGCTGGATGAAGGCATCGCGCTGTATTTCCCGGGACCGAATTCGTTCACCGGCGAAGATGTGCTGGAGCTGCAGGGTCACGGCGGACCCATCGTCCTGGATATGTTGCTCAAACGCTGCCTGGAACTGGGCTGCCGTCTGGCCCGACCGGGTGAATTCAGCGAACGCGCCTTCCTCAATGACAAACTCGACCTGGCTCAGGCCGAAGCCATCGCCGACTTGATCGAGGCGAGTTCTGCACAGGCTGCACGAAATGCCCTGCGTTCGTTGCAAGGTGCGTTTTCCCAACGTGTGCATAACCTTACCGAGCAATTGATAGGCCTGCGCATTTACGTCGAAGCGGCTATCGACTTCCCTGAAGAAGAAATCGACTTCCTCGCCGATGGCCACGTGCTTAGCATGCTGGATAAAGTGCGCGACGAATTATCCACAGTGCTTCGGGAAGCCGGGCAGGGGGCCTTGCTGCGTGACGGCATGACGGTAGTCATTGCCGGCCGGCCGAATGCCGGCAAGTCCAGCCTTCTGAATGCCCTGGCCGGACGTGAAGCCGCGATCGTGACCGAGATTGCCGGCACGACCCGGGATATTCTTCGCGAACATATCCACATCGATGGCATGCCGTTGCATGTGGTCGACACTGCCGGGCTGCGGGATACCGATGATCAGGTCGAGAAAATCGGCGTCGAACGGGCATTGAAAGCCATCGGCGAGGCGGATCGGGTATTACTGGTGGTCGATGCCACGGCTCCCGAGGCCCTTGATCCATTTGCTTTGTGGCCTGAATTCCTCGAAACCCGCCCGGATCCGGCAAAAGTGACGCTGATTCGTAACAAGGCAGACCTGACGGGTGAAGCGATTGCCCTGGAAGTCAGTGACGATGGCCACGTCACGATCAGCCTCAGTGCCAGGTCCGCCGGCGAAGGCCTGGAGTTGTTGCGCGAGCATCTCAAGGCCTGCATGGGTTACGAGCAGACCTCTGAAAGCAGCTTCAGTGCTCGCAGGCGTCACCTGGAGGCACTGCGTCACGCGAGTGCGTCCCTCGAACACGGCCGCGCGCAGCTGACGTTAGCGGGTGCCGGTGAACTGCTGGCCGAAGATTTGCGGCAAGCCCAGCAGTCTTTGGGCGAAATCACCGGGGCATTCAGCTCCGATGATCTGCTGGGCAGGATCTTCTCCAGCTTCTGCATCGGTAAATAGTCCTTCTGCGTTACCCACAGACAGGCCTTTCTGGCCTGTCTGCCCCTCTTCTTCTGAAATAGCCCTCCGCTCCCGAGCAGATTTTTCTGTTCGGGCGGATTTTCCGTGCCCGGGATTTGCTCGGTAAGCCCTTTTCTGTGGATTAAGCCCTGTGAATAACTGCCGCTAAGGGCAGTTGATAACAGGGCCTAAAAACTGAAGATAACCGCCTCTGTGGATAACCACCCCTTTCATCCACAGGCTTACACCGGTTATCCAAGGGCCTCCTCGGCACATGACCACAGGGTTTTGAATCTCTGTACACATTGAAAATAAAGGCCTGTATGAATCTATCCACAGAAAGGTAGGTCAGTAGAAATAAACATAAAAACAAAGATTTAATAAATTTCTCTCTTTTTAATTTCTATAACCCCGACTTCTCCACAGCTGGTTAAATTTTGTGCAAAGGGTTCTTTAGGAAGGGCGAAGTCCCTATACTTGCCGACCAGGTCCAAGAACCTGAGCTCAAACTATTCCGGATTACCTGACTAAAGCAGGCACGAGGTGCGTGGTGGATTTCCCTTCCCGTTTTGAAGTGATCGTCATCGGCGGCGGTCATGCCGGTACCGAGGCAGCACTTGCATCAGCACGTATGGGGGCAAAAACCCTGTTGCTGACGCATAACGTGGAAACCCTCGGTGCCATGAGCTGCAATCCCGCCATTGGTGGGATCGGCAAAAGCCATCTGGTCAAGGAAATCGATGCCCTGGGCGGCGCGATGGCCATGGCTACCGATAAAGGTGGTATTCAATTTCGCGTATTGAACAGCCGCAAAGGCCCGGCCGTGCGTGCAACTCGCGCCCAGGCAGATCGGGTGCTGTACAAGGCCGCTGTCCGCGAAGCTTTGGAAAACCAGCCGAACCTGTGGATATTTCAACAGGCTGCGGACGACCTGATCGTCGAACAGGAACAAGTGCGCGGCGTTGTCACGCAAATGGGCCTGCGTTTCTTCGCCGACTCCGTAGTGCTGACGACGGGCACCTTCCTCGGTGGACTTATCCACATAGGCATGCAGAATTATTCCGGTGGTCGCGCCGGTGATCCGCCTTCGATTGCTTTGGCACGTCGTCTGCGTGAACTGCCATTGCGTGTCGGTCGCCTGAAAACCGGTACTCCTCCGCGTATCGACGGTCGGTCTGTGGATTTCTCGGTCATGACCGAGCAAGCCGGTGATACGCCGATCCCGGTCATGTCGTTCATGGGCTCCAAAGAACAGCACCCGAAACAGGTCAGCTGCTGGATCACCCACACCAACGCCCGGACCCACGAAATCATTGCCGCCAACCTCGACCGTTCGCCGATGTATTCCGATGCCGGGTTGATCGAAGGCATCGGCCCACGTTATTGCCCATCGATCGAAGACAAGATCCACCGCTTTGCCGACAAGGAAAGCCACCAGGTCTTCATCGAACCGGAAGGGTTGACCACTCACGAGCTGTACCCGAACGGGATATCCACATCCTTGCCGTTCGACGTGCAATTGCAGATCGTGCAATCGATCCGCGGCATGGAAAACGCGCACATCGTGCGTCCGGGCTACGCCATCGAGTACGACTACTTCGACCCGCGTGACCTGAAGTACAGCCTGGAAACCAAAGTGATCGCCGGTTTGTTCTTCGCCGGGCAAATCAACGGCACCACCGGTTACGAAGAAGCCGGCGCCCAGGGTTTGCTGGCTGGAGCCAACGCCGCACTGCGAGCCCAGGGCAAAGATGCCTGGTGCCCGCGTCGCGACGAAGCGTACATCGGCGTTTTGGTTGACGACCTGATTACCCTCGGTACCCAGGAACCGTATCGGATGTTCACATCCCGCGCCGAATACCGCTTGATTCTGCGCGAAGACAACGCCGACCTGCGCCTGACCGAAAAAGGTCGTGAGCTGGGTCTGGTGGATGACGTGCGTTGGGCGGCTTTCTGCAAAAAACGCGAAAGCATCGATCTGGAAGAACAACGCCTGAAAAGTACCTGGGTTCGCCCGGGCACCGAGCAGGGCGATGCGATTGCCGAGAAGTTCGGCACGCCGCTGACCCACGAATACAATTTGCTCAACCTGCTGAGCCGTCCGGAAATCGACTACGCTGGTCTGATCGCCGTGACTGGCGGGGGCGCAGAAGATCCACAGGTCGCCGAACAGGTCGAAATCAAGACCAAATACGCCGGTTACATCGACCGTCAACAGGATGAAATCGCACGCCTGCGGGCCAGCGAAGACACCAAACTGCCTGTGGATATCGATTACACGAACATCTCCGGTCTCTCCAAAGAGATCCAGAGCAAGCTCGGTGCGACCCGTCCAGAGACTTTGGGCCAGGCGTCGCGTATTCCGGGCGTGACCCCAGCGGCGATTTCGCTGTTGATGATTCATTTGAAAAAACGCGGCGCGGGCCGTCAGTTGGAGCAAAGCGCTTGAGTTCGTTGGTTACCTCGCAACATGCTGAAGAGTTATCCACAGGTGCTCGCCAGCTCGGTGTCACACTGACGGAAGCCCAGCACGCTCAGCTGCTGGGTTATCTGGCCTTGTTGATCAAATGGAACAAAGCTTACAACCTGACCGCCGTGCGCGATCCGGACGAAATGGTCTCCCGTCACCTGCTCGATAGCTTGAGCGTGATGTCGTTCGTCGAAAACGGTCGCTGGCTGGACGTTGGCAGCGGCGGCGGCATGCCGGGCATTCCGTTGGCGATCCTGTTTCCAGAGTCCCAGGTGACCTGTCTGGACAGCAACGGAAAGAAAACCCGCTTCCTGACCCAGGTCAAACTCGAACTCAAACTGGATAACCTGCAAGTTATCCACAGTCGCGTCGAAGCCTTCCAGCCTGAACTGCCATTCAACGGGATCATTTCCCGGGCGTTCAGCAGCATGGAGAACTTCAGCAACTGGACTCGCCATTTGGGCGACGCCGATACACGCTGGCTGGCAATGAAGGGCGTTCATCCCGCCGATGAGCTGGTAGCATTGCCGGCAGACTTCCACCTCGATAGCGAACACGCCCTGGCCGTACCCGGTTGCCAAGGCCAACGCCATCTGCTGATACTGCGCCGCACGGCATGATTGGGAACACAAGCAAGAATGGCTAAGGTATTCGCGATAGCGAACCAAAAGGGTGGTGTGGGCAAGACCACCACCTGCATCAACCTCGCAGCTTCCCTGGTCGCTACCAAGCGTCGGGTGCTGTTGATCGATCTTGATCCACAGGGCAACGCCACCATGGGTAGCGGTGTGGATAAACACGGCCTGGAAAACTCGGTCTACGATCTGTTGATCGGTGAATGTGACCTGGCCCAGGCCATGCACTATTCCGAACACGGTGGTTACCAGTTGTTGCCGGCAAACCGCGATCTGACCGCGGCCGAAGTCGTTCTGCTGGAAATGCAGATGAAGGAAAGCCGCCTGCGCAGCGCGTTGGCGCCGATCCGTGAAAACTACGATTACATTTTGATCGACTGCCCGCCATCGCTGTCGATGCTCACGCTCAATGCGCTGGTTGCCGCCGACGGGGTCATTATCCCCATGCAGTGCGAGTACTTCGCACTCGAAGGGTTGAGCGACCTTGTGGATAACATCAAGCGCATTGCCGAACTGCTGAACCCGAACCTGAAAGTCGAAGGCCTGTTGCGGACCATGTACGACCCGCGCCTGAGCCTGATGAACGACGTCTCGGCGCAGCTCAAGGAACATTTTGGCGATCAGCTCTACGACACCGTGATTCCGCGCAACATCCGTCTGGCCGAAGCGCCAAGCTATGGCATGCCGGCGCTGGCGTACGATAAATCATCGCGCGGCGCGATTGCCTATCTGGCATTGGCCGGCGAGATGGTTCGCCGTCAACGCAAAAATTCACGCACCGCCGCTGCCCAGGCAACTTAAGGAATCCCCATGGCCGTCAAGAAACGAGGTCTCGGACGTGGACTGGATGCACTGCTGAGTGGTCCGACTGTCAGCTCGCTGGAAGAACAAGCGGTGCAAGCCGACCAGCGTGAGCTGCAGCACCTGCCCCTGGACCTGATCCAGCGTGGCAAGTACCAGCCGCGTCGGGACATGGATCCTCAAGCGCTGGAAGAGCTGGCGCAGTCGATCAAGGCCCAGGGCGTGATGCAGCCGATCGTGGTTCGCCCGATCGGCAGTGGCCGCTTCGAAATCATCGCCGGCGAACGCCGCTGGCGCGCCAGCCAGCAGGCTGGCCAGGAAACCATCCCGGCGATGGTTCGCGATGTGCCGGATGAAACCGCCATCGCCATGGCGCTGATCGAGAATATCCAGCGCGAAGACCTCAATCCGATCGAAGAAGCAGTGGCCTTGCAGCGTTTGCAGCAGGAATTCCAGCTGACTCAGCAACAAGTGGCCGAGGCTGTGGGTAAGTCCCGCGTCACCGTGGCCAACCTGTTGCGCCTGATTTCATTGCCGGAAGTCATCAAGACCATGCTGTCTCACGGCGATCTGGAAATGGGTCATGCCCGTGCCTTGCTGGGTTTACCGGAAAATCAACAGGTTGAAGGGGCGCGACATGTTGTCGCACGGGGGCTGACTGTGCGCCAGACTGAAGCACTGGTTCGCCAGTGGTTGAGTGGCAAACCGGAGCCTGTGGAACCGGCAAAACCGGACCCGGATATCGCCCGGCTCGAGCAGCGCCTGGCCGAGCGCCTAGGCTCTGCGGTGCAGATCCGCCACGGAAAGAAGGGTAAGGGGCAGTTGGTGATCGGCTACAACTCTCTTGATGAACTTCAAGGTGTGCTCGCACACATCCGCTGAAACAATTCCTCTTGTAGCGTGAAGTCGGAAATCACTACCTGACAGTTGAATAGGGGCAGAACCGCCCCTATACTCTGCGCGCATTTTGTCGGCACAAATTATGCCAAGTTATTGAATTTCGGCAGCCGACCATTGGGGAGTAAAAGTGATGGAAAACCGCACGCCAGACCGCTTGCCTTTCCATCGATTGGCTGTTTTTCCGGTGTTAATGGCTCAACTTGTCGTTTTGCTGATTGCCGCTTTGGCGCTCTGGCGATGGTATGGAGTCGTTGCCGGGTACTCAGGACTTTGCGGAGGCCTGATAGCCTTGCTTCCCAATATTTATTTCGCTCACAGGGCATTTCGGTTTTCCGGCGCCCGAGCAGCTCAAGCCATCGTCCGGTCTTTTTATGCCGGCGAGGCGGGCAAACTGATTTTGACGGCAGTGCTGTTTGCACTGACGTTTGCAGGTGTGAAGCCATTGGCGCCGCTAGCAGTATTCGGTGTCTTCGTGCTGACCCAACTGGTCAGCTGGTTCGCTCCCCTGCTTATGAGAACAAGACTTTCGAGACCTTAGGGCGTTTGAGGCAACCATGGCAGAAACAACCGCTTCGGGCTATATCCAGCACCACTTGCAGAACCTGACTTTCGGTCAGCTACCCAACGGCGGCTGGGGCTTTGCCCACTCCGCAGCAGAAGCCAAGGAAATGGGCTTCTGGGCTTTCCACGTCGATACCCTCGGCTGGTCGGTCGCGTTGGGTCTGATCTTCGTTCTTCTTTTCCGCATGGCGGCAAAGAAGGCGACTACAGGTGTACCTGGTGCTTTGCAGAACTTCGTTGAAGTATTGGTCGAATTCGTCGATGGCAGCGTGAAAGACAGCTTCCATGGCCGTAGTCCAGTGGTTGCACCGCTGGCACTGACCATCTTCGTCTGGGTCTTCCTGATGAACGCCATCGACCTGGTACCGGTCGACTGGATTCCTCAGCTGGCCATCCTGATCTCCGGCGACCACCACATCCCGTTCCGCGCCGTGTCGACCACCGACCCGAACGCTACTCTGGCCATGGCCTTCACGGTGTTCGCGCTGATCATTTTCTACAGCATCAAGATCAAGGGCCTCGGCGGCTTCATCGGCGAGCTGACCCTGCACCCGTTCGGCAGCAAGAACATCTTTGTTCAGGCGCTGCTGATTCCGGTGAACTTCCTGCTGGAATTCGTGACCCTGATCGCCAAGCCGATCTCCCTGGCTCTGCGTCTGTTCGGCAACATGTATGCCGGTGAGCTGGTGTTCATTCTGATCGCTGTGATGTTCGGCAGCGGTCTGCTCTGGCTGAGTGGCCTGGGCGTAGTTCTGCAGTGGGCGTGGGCTGTGTTCCACATCCTGATCATCACCCTGCAGGCATTTATCTTCATGATGCTGACCATCGTTTACCTGTCGATGGCGCACGAAGAGAACCATTAAGACCAGTCTCGACTGGTCTGATGTCCCACCCGGTCAAACGGGTGGGTGCCCTAACAGGGCTATGAAACGATTTGTTTTACCGCTTTAAAATCTAAAAAACCTAAACCATACGACGTAAAAGTCGGGAGGAAAGATGGAAACTGTAGTTGGTCTAACCGCTATCGCTGTTGCACTGTTGATCGGCCTGGGCGCACTGGGTACCGCAATTGGTTTCGGCCTGCTGGGCGGCAAGTTCCTGGAAGGCGCAGCGCGTCAGCCAGAAATGGTTCCAATGCTGCAAGTTAAAATGTTCATCGTTGCCGGTCTGCTCGACGCCGTAACCATGATCGGTGTTGGTATCGCTCTGTTCTTCACCTTTGCGAACCCGTTCGTTGGTCAAATCGCTGGCTAATTACTCGGATCTTCCGGGTAATTTGGTGTGATGGACAACGTAACTGCGAGGTGTTGGCGTGAACATTAATGCGACCCTGATTGGCCAGTCCGTTGCGTTCCTGATTTTTGTACTGTTCTGCATGAAGTTCGTATGGCCTCCGGTCATCGCGGCTCTGCACGAACGTCAAAAGAAGATCGCTGATGGTCTGGACGCTGCCAGCCGAGCAGCTCGCGACCTGGAGTTGGCCCAAGAAAAAGCGGGTCAGCAACTGCGCGAAGCGAAAGCTCAGGCAGCTGAAATCATCGAGCAAGCCAAGAAACGCGGTACCCAGATTGTCGACGAAGCCCGTGAACAGGCTCGCGTCGAAGCTGACCGTGTGAAGGCTCAGGCTCAGGCCGAGATCGAACAGGAACTGAACAGCGTCAAAGACGCGCTGCGCGCCCAAGTGGGTAGCCTGGCCGTTGGCGGTGCTTCGAAGATCCTGGGCAAAGCAATCGATCAAAACGCGCACGCAGAGCTGGTTAACCAACTGGCTGCTGAAATCTAAGCGAGGGCGATCATGGCAGAACTGACCACGTTGGCCCGACCTTACGCTAAGGCGGCCTTCGAGCACGCTCAGGCCCACCAGCAACTGGCCAATTGGTCAGCCATGCTCGGCCTGGCAGCAGCGGTGTCGGAAGACGACACCATGCAGCGCGTGCTCAAGGCCCCGCGACTGACGAGCGCAGAAAAGGCCGCCACGTTCATTGACGTGTGCGGCGACAAGTTTGATGCCAAGGCACAGAACTTCATTCACGTTGTTGCCGAAAACGACCGTCTCCCGCTTCTGCCGGAGATCGCCGCTCTGTTTGACCTGTACAAGGCCGAACAAGAGAAATCGGTAGACGTTGAAGTGACCAGTGCTTTTGCATTGAACCAAGAACAGCAAGACAAACTCGCCAAGGTTCTCAGTGCACGACTCAACCGGGAAGTGCGCCTGCAAGTCGAGGAAGACTCATCCCTTATTGGTGGTGTTGTCATCCGCGCCGGCGACCTGGTTATCGATGGCTCGATTCGCGGCAAAATCGCGAAACTTGCCGAAGCATTGAAATCTTGAGTTTGAAGGGGCAGCAGAGCAATGCAGCAACTCAATCCTTCCGAAATAAGTGAAATTATCAAGGGCCGCATCGACAAGCTCGATGTGACCTCCCAAGCCCGTAACGAAGGCACTGTCGTCAGCGTATCTGACGGCATCGTGCGGATTCACGGTCTGGCCGACGTTATGTACGGCGAGATGATCGAGTTTCCGGGCGGCGTCTTCGGTATGGCTCTCAACCTGGAGCAAGACTCTGTAGGTGCTGTTGTATTGGGCGCATACCAGACTCTGGCTGAAGGCATGAGCGCCAAGTGCACTGGCCGCATCCTCGAAGTTCCGGTTGGTAAGGAACTGCTGGGTCGCGTAGTCGACGCACTGGGTAACCCAGTTGACGGCAAAGGTCCGCTGAACAACACCGAGACCGACGCGGTCGAGAAAGTTGCTCCAGGCGTGATCTGGCGTAAGTCGGTAGACCAGCCTGTACAGACTGGCTACAAGGCTGTCGATGCCATGATCCCTGTCGGCCGCGGCCAGCGTGAGCTGATCATCGGTGACCGTCAGATCGGTAAAACCGCTCTGGCGATCGACGCGATCATCAACCAGAAAGACAGCGGCATTTTCTGTGTCTACGTAGCCATCGGTCAGAAGCAATCGACCATCGCCAACGTAGTTCGCAAGCTGGAAGAAAACGGTGCACTGGCTAACACCATCATCGTTGCAGCGAGCGCTTCGGAATCTGCAGCACTGCAGTTCCTGGCACCGTACTCCGGTTGCACCATGGGCGAATACTTCCGCGACCGCGGTGAAGACGCGCTGATCGTTTATGACGATCTGTCCAAGCAAGCAGTGGCTTACCGCCAGATTTCCCTGCTGCTGCGCCGTCCACCAGGCCGTGAAGCTTACCCAGGCGACGTGTTCTATCTCCACTCCCGTCTGCTGGAGCGCGCATCCCGCGTTTCGGAAGAATACGTAGAGAAGTTCACCAACGGCGCAGTGACCGGCAAAACCGGTTCCCTGACTGCACTGCCGATCATCGAAACCCAGGCTGGCGACGTTTCCGCGTTCGTTCCGACCAACGTGATTTCCATCACCGACGGTCAGATCTTCCTGGAATCGGCCATGTTCAACTCGGGCATCCGCCCTGCAGTGAACGCCGGTGTTTCGGTATCCCGTGTGGGTGGTGCCGCTCAGACCAAGATCATCAAGAAGCTGTCCGGTGGTATCCGTACCGCTCTGGCTCAGTACCGTGAACTGGCGGCATTCGCCCAGTTCGCTTCTGACCTGGACGAAGCGACCCGTAAGCAACTTGAGCATGGTCAGCGCGTTACCGAGCTGATGAAGCAGAAGCAATACGCGCCAATGTCGATCGCCGACATGTCGCTGTCGCTGTATGCCGCTGAGCGTGGGTTCCTGACCGACGTTGAAATCGCCAAGATCGGCAGCTTCGAGCAAGCGCTGATTGCTTACTTCAACCGCGATCACGCCGACTTGATGGCGAAGATCAACGTGAAGGGTGACTTCAATGACGAAATCGATGGCGGCCTGAAAGCCGGTATCGAGAAGTTCAAGGCCACCCAAACCTGGTAAGCCGCAGCGGGAGCCTAGCGGCTCCCGCTTGCTAACCTGATAGGTGTTACATGGCAGGCGCAAAAGAGATTCGCAGTAAGATTGCGAGCATCAAAAGCACGCAAAAGATTACCAGCGCCATGGAAAAAGTGGCGGTCAGCAAAATGCGCAAGGCACAAATGCGCATGGCTGCTAGCCGTCCTTATGCGGAGCGCATCCGCCAGGTTATTGGCCATCTGGCCAACGCTAACCCGGAATATCGCCACCCGTTCATGATCGACCGTGAAGTAAAGCGCGTTGGTTATGTCGTAGTGAGCAGTGACCGTGGTCTGTGTGGTGGCTTGAACACCAACCTGTTCAAGGCTTTGGTCAAGGACATGGCGGTAAACCGCGAAAACGGCGTCGAGATCGATCTGTGTGTCGTTGGTAGCAAGGGTGCGGCTTTCTTCCGCAACTTCGGCGGTAACGTCGTTGCAGCTATCAGCCACTTGGGTGAAGAGCCGTCGATCAATGATCTGATCGGCAGCGTCAAGGTGATGCTGGATGCCTATCTGGACGGCCGTATTGACCGCCTGTCCGTGGTGTCCAACAAGTTCATCAACACCATGACACAACAGCCTACCGTGGAGCAGTTGATTCCACTGGTGGCAACCCCGGATCAAGAACTCAAGCACCACTGGGATTATCTGTACGAACCGGACGCCAAAGAGCTGCTTGACGGCTTGATGGTCCGTTACGTGGAGTCGCAGGTCTACCAGGCGGTGGTCGAGAACAACGCGGCTGAACAAGCTGCGCGGATGATCGCGATGAAGAACGCTACCGACAACGCCGGTGATTTGATCAGCGATTTGCAGCTGGTCTACAACAAGGCGCGTCAGGCTGCGATCACCCAAGAGATCTCGGAAATCGTCGGCGGCGCTGCCGCGGTTTAACGGTTCAAATATTCAGAGGATCCAGCTATGAGTAGCGGACGTATCGTTCAAATCATCGGCGCCGTTATCGACGTGGAATTCCCACGCGACAGCGTACCGAGCATCTACGACGCCTTGAAAGTTCAAGGCGCCGAAACCACCCTGGAAGTTCAGCAGCAGCTGGGCGACGGCGTGGTTCGTACCATTGCGATGGGCTCCACCGAAGGCTTGAAGCGCGGTCTGGACGTCAACAACACTGGCGCAGCCATCTCCGTACCGGTCGGTAAAGCGACCCTGGGCCGGATCATGGACGTACTGGGCAACCCGATCGACGAAGCTGGTCCGATCGGCGAAGAAGAGCGCTGGGGCATTCACCGTCCTGCGCCAACCTTCGCTGAACAAGCGGGCGGCAACGAGCTGCTGGAAACAGGCATCAAGGTTATCGACCTGGTTTGCCCGTTCGCCAAGGGCGGTAAAGTCGGTCTGTTCGGTGGTGCCGGTGTAGGCAAGACCGTAAACATGATGGAACTGATCCGTAACATCGCCATCGAGCACAGCGGTTATTCCGTGTTCGCCGGTGTGGGTGAGCGTACTCGTGAGGGTAACGACTTCTACCACGAGATGAAGGACTCCAACGTTCTGGACAAAGTGGCACTGGTTTACGGTCAGATGAACGAGCCGCCGGGAAACCGTCTGCGCGTAGCCCTGACCGGCCTGACCATGGCCGAGAAGTTCCGTGACGAAGGTAACGACGTTCTGCTGTTCGTCGACAACATCTATCGTTACACCCTGGCCGGTACTGAAGTATCCGCACTGCTGGGCCGTATGCCTTCGGCAGTAGGTTACCAGCCGACCCTGGCTGAAGAGATGGGCGTGCTGCAAGAGCGCATCACTTCGACCAAGCAAGGTTCGATTACTTCGATCCAGGCGGTATACGTACCAGCGGACGACTTGACCGACCCGTCGCCAGCGACCACCTTCGCCCACTTGGACGCCACTGTCGTTCTGTCCCGTGACATCGCTTCCCTGGGTATCTACCCAGCGGTAGACCCACTGGACTCGACTTCGCGTCAGCTGGACCCGAACGTGATCGGCAACGACCACTACGAAACCGCTCGCGGTGTTCAGTACGTGCTGCAGCGTTACAAAGAACTGAAGGACATCATTGCGATCCTGGGTATGGACGAGCTGTCGGAAGCCGACAAGCAGTTGGTAAACCGTGCTCGTAAGATCCAGCGCTTCTTGTCGCAGCCGTTCTTCGTGGCTGAAGTCTTCACCGGTGCTTCGGGTAAATACGTTTCCCTGAAAGACACCATTGCTGGCTTCAAAGGCATCCTCAACGGTGACTACGACCACCTGCCAGAACAAGCGTTCTACATGGTCGGCGGCATCGAAGAAGCGATCGAGAAAGCCAAGAAACTGTAATCCCGGCGCCCGGCAACGGGCGCTAATTTAGGTTGAGGCAATCAGATGGCTATGACAGTCCATTGCGATATCGTCAGCGCGGAAGGGGAAATCTTTTCCGGCCTGGTCGAGATGGTGGTTGCGCACGGTGCACTGGGTGATCTTGGTATCGCCCTGGGTCACGCGCCGCTGATCACCAATCTCAAGCCGGGCCCGATCCGCCTGATCAAGCAGGGCGGGGAAGAGGAGGTGTATTACATCTCCGGTGGTTTCCTCGAGGTTCAGCCGAACATGGTCAAGGTTCTCGCCGACACCGTGCAACGCGCTGCCGACCTGGACGAAGCCGCAGCTTTGGAAGCCGTTAAGGCTGCCGAGAAAGCCTTGCATGAGCGAGGCGCGGAATTCGATTACGGTTCTGCTGCCGCACGTCTGGCCGAGGCTGCAGCTCAGCTGCGCACCGTCCAGCAGATCCGCAAGAAGTTCGGCCACTAATCGGCCATCGACTTGTTGCGCGATTGATTAAAAAGGGTAGCCTCGGCTACCCTTTTTTCTTTTTCGATATTCATCACCTGGTCGCAGTTGCTGACCACCCAGGATTGGTAGCCAGTCATGTCCCTTGAAATCGTTATCCTCGCTGCCGGGCAAGGCACTCGCATGCGTTCGGCCTTGCCGAAAGTCCTGCATCCGATTGCCGGTAATTCAATGCTCGGCCATGTTATCCACAGCGCCCGGCAACTTGATCCACAGCGCATCCACGTGGTGATCGGCCATGGTGCCGAAGCGGTGCGCGAGCGTCTGGCCGCCGATGACCTGAATTTCGTCCTGCAGGACCAACAGCTGGGTACCGGTCATGCGGTGGCCCAGGCTGTGCCGTTCATCGAGTCCGATACCGTGCTGATTCTCTACGGTGACGTGCCGTTGATCGAAGTCGAAACCCTGCAGCGTCTGCTCAAACAGGCTGCACCGCAGCAATTGGGCCTGCTGACTGTCGAACTGGATGACCCGACTGGCTACGGTCGCATTGTCCGTGATGCCGCCGGCAAAGTGACTGCCATCGTCGAGCAGAAAGATGCCAACGCGATTGAGCGTGCGATCACCGAAGGCAATACCGGCATTCTGGCGGTACCTTCCCAGCGTTTGGGCGATTGGCTGAGCCGCCTCTCCAACAACAATGCCCAGGGCGAGTACTACCTGACCGACGTGATCGCCATGGCGGTCAGCGATGGTCTGGTGGTGGCCACCGAACAACCCCATGACGCCATGGAAGTGCAGGGCGCCAACGATCGCAAACAGCTGGCCGAGCTGGAGCGTCATTATCAACTGCGCGCCGCTCGTCGTTTGATGGCTCAAGGCGTAACCCTGCGCGACCCGACACGTTTCGATGTGCGCGGTGAGGTTACCGTTGGTCGCGATATCCTGATCGACATCAACGTGATTCTCGAGGGCAAAGTGGTCATCGAGGACGACGTGGTGATCGGCCCGAACTGCGTGATCAAGGACAGCA
The DNA here is from genome assembly GCF_030687165.1 of Pseudomonas sp. FP1740. Taxonomy (NCBI): domain Bacteria; kingdom Pseudomonadati; phylum Pseudomonadota; class Gammaproteobacteria; order Pseudomonadales; family Pseudomonadaceae; genus Pseudomonas; species Pseudomonas sp. FP1740. The sequence goes on along the minus strand of NZ_CP117461.1, from coordinate 6,677,584 downwards.
CCCTGCGCAAAGGCGTGGTGATCAAGGCCAACAGTCATATCGAAGGCGCGATTCTCGGCGAAGGCAGCGATGCCGGCCCGTTTGCTCGTTTGCGTCCCGGCACAGTGCTGGAAGCCCGCGCGCATGTGGGTAACTTTGTTGAACTGAAGAACGCTCACATGGGCGAAGGTGCCAAGGCCGGTCACTTGACGTATCTGGGCGATGCCGAGATCGGTGCGCGCACCAACATTGGTGCCGGCACCATCACCTGCAACTACGACGGTGCCAACAAGTGGAAAACCGTGCTGGGTGAAGATGTTTTCATCGGCTCCAACAACTCGTTGGTGGCGCCTGTGGATATCTCCTCCGGTGCGACCACGGCGGCCGGTTCGACCATTACCCAGAATGTGGATAACGCTCAGTTGGCCGTAGGCCGGGCTCGACAGAAGAACATCGACGGCTGGAAGCGGCCTGAGAAGATCAAGAAGAGTTAAGTTATCCACAGATCAAAAGATCGCAGCCTTCGGCAGCGCCTACAGGGAATTCGTGTTCACTCCGTAGGAGCTGCGGGAGGCTGCGATCTTTTTTTGAGTTATCCACACATCTTTTTTTCTGATGCTGGCTTGACGAAGTTTCGCCGATAGGTTTTGATTGCTTACGTTATCTTTCGAATCGAAACTTACCAGGCCATGTCAAAGCGCAACACACCCCAACGTCGCCACAACATCCTCGCCATGCTCAATGAGCAGGGTGAAGTCAGTGTGGACGAACTGGCCAAGCGCTTCGAAACCTCGGAAGTTACGATTCGCAAGGATCTGGCCGCGCTTGAAAGCAACGGTCTGTTGCTGCGTCGTTATGGCGGCGCGGTCACCATGCCGCAGGAGCTGGTCGCCGACATCGGCCAACCGGTTTCGAAATACAAGCAGGCCATTGCCCGCGCCGCCGTCACGCGGATTCGCGAGCATGCGCGCATCATCATCGACAGCGGCAGTACCACCGCCGCGATGATCCCGGAACTCGGCCAGCAACCGGGCCTGGTGGTGATGACCAACTCCCTGCATGTCGCCAACGCGTTGACTGAACTCGAGCACGAACCGGTGCTGTTGATGACCGGTGGTACCTGGGATCCGCATTCCGAATCCTTCCAGGGTCAGGTGGCAGAGCAGGTACTACGCTCATATGACTTCGATCAGTTATTTATTGGCGCCGATGGCATCGATCTGGTGCGCGGGACCACCACCTTCAATGAATTGCTGGGACTGAGCCGCGTCATGGCCGAGGTCGCCCGCGAAGTGATCGTGATGGTCGAGGCCGACAAGATCGGCCGCAAGATTCCCAATCTGGAGCTGCCTTGGAGCAGCGTCCATACCCTTATTACCGATGATCGCCTGCCGCTTGAGGCCCGCGATCAGATTCAGGCCCGCGGCATCAATGTGATTTGCGCCGCTGTCAGTCAGGAGAAATAGCATGTGTGGAATTGTCGGTGCAGTCGCAGAACGGAACATTACCGCCATCCTGCTCGAAGGCCTCAAGCGTCTGGAATACCGTGGTTATGACAGCGCCGGCGTGGCGGTGTACACCAACGATGAAAAACTCTTGCGCCTGCGTCGGCCGGGCAAGGTCAGCGAACTGGAACAGGCGCTGATCGAAGAGCCTCTGGTCGGTCGTCTGGGCATTGCCCACACCCGCTGGGCGACTCACGGTGCGCCGTGCGAACGCAACGCTCACCCGCATTTTTCGGGCGATCTGGCGGTGGTGCACAACGGCATCATCGAGAACCACGAAGCCCTGCGCGAGCAGCTCAAGGCCTTGGGCCACGTGTTCACCTCGGACACAGACACTGAAGTCATCGCCCATCTGCTCAACGAAAAACTTAAAGAGCAGCCCGACCTGACCGCGGCCCTGAAAGCGACTGTCAAAGAACTGCACGGCGCATACGGTCTGGCAGTGATCAGTGCTCGGCAACCGGATCGCTTGGTAGCAGCCCGCAGCGGCAGCCCATTGGTAATCGGTCTGGGCCTGGGTGAAAACTTTCTTGCCTCCGACCAGTTGGCCCTGCGCCAGGTCACTGACCGCTTCATGTACCTGGAAGAAGGCGATATTGCCGAAATTCGCCGCGACAGCGTGCAGATCTGGGACATCAACGGCGCGCTCGTCGAGCGTGAAAGCATTCAGTACCGTGACGGTGCCGAAGCCGCTGACAAAGGCGAGTTCCGGCATTACATGCTCAAGGAAATTCACGAGCAACCGGCCGTGGTGCAACGCACGCTTGAAGGTCGCCTGAGTCAGAATCAGGTGCTGGTCCAGGCGTTTGGTTCACAAGCTGCCGAGCTGTTCGCCAAGGTGCGTAATGTACAGATCGTTGCCTGCGGCACCAGTTATCACGCCGGTATGGTTGCCCGTTACTGGCTCGAAGAACTGGCCGGCATCCCGTGCCAGGTCGAAGTCGCCAGCGAATTCCGCTATCGCAAAGTAGTGGTGCAGCCCGATACCCTGTTCGTGAGCATCTCCCAGTCAGGCGAAACCGCCGACACGTTGGCCGCGCTGCGCAATGCCAAGGAACTGGGCTTCCTTTCCAGCCTGGCAATCTGCAACGTCGGCATCAGCTCCCTGGTGCGTGAATCGGACCTGACGCTGCTGACCCAGGCCGGTCGCGAAATTGGCGTGGCCTCGACCAAAGCCTTCACCACTCAATTGGTGGGCCTGCTGTTGCTGACCCTGGCCCTGGGTCAGGTTCGCGGCACATTGGCCGCAGGCGTCGAAGCCACACTGGTGGAAGAACTGCGTCGCCTGCCGACCCGTCTGGGCGAAGCCCTGGCCATGGACAGCACTGTGGAAAAAATCGCCGAGCTGTTCGCCGAGAAGAACCACACCCTGTTCCTCGGTCGCGGTGCGCAATTCCCGGTGGCGATGGAAGGGGCGCTCAAGCTCAAGGAAATCTCCTACATCCACGCCGAAGCCTACCCGGCGGGCGAGCTGAAACATGGCCCGCTAGCGCTTGTGGATAACGACATGCCAGTGGTCACTGTGGCGCCGAACAACGAGTTGCTGGAGAAGTTGAAGTCCAACCTCCAGGAAGTCCGCGCCCGCGGCGGTGAACTGATCGTCTTCGCCGACGAACAGGCCGGCATGACCAACGGTGAAGGTACTCATGTTGTGCACATGCCGCATATCCACGACATCCTGTCGCCGATCCTCTACACGATTCCGTTGCAGCTTCTTTCGTACTACGTGGCGGTGTTGAAAGGTACTGACGTTGACCAGCCACGAAATCTGGCGAAGTCGGTGACGGTGGAATAAGTTATCCACAGGTGATCGAACCAATTGGTTTTAAACAATTAAGAGCGACACAAAACAAATAAGCGTGACACAAAACAATTGAGACTGACACAATGGCAAACCCTTGAAATAGAAGGGTTTGCCATTTTTTTGGTCTGTCCGTTCATCAGGTCATGCTCCGTCGTGTATGACATGCAATACCATGCGTACTCGGCTTACGGCTGTCTCTCCAGCTCAGGATTTCCTAGGAGTTGGTTAGAGGATTCCTGAAAGGAGGACGCAGGCCTTCCTATTGCTAGGGAGTTTGCTGTGATGCGCCGCCGGATCAAAATGCAGGCCGACGTAGATCGTTATGTGAAACAAGGTCTGGGACAGGGAGAGCGAGAGAGCTATCAGCCTTGGTTGAGAGTCCAGGATGTCCCATCCCGTGGGCGATCTCATAAGGTCCTCGGTTCGATCGTTGACCGCGTTTACCACCTACTCTCAGATCTCGAATACGCCTTTTGGCTGCAGCTGGATTTTTCCGAGAATGTCGTCGATATCCGGGAGCAATTTCCACTGTTTCCCGTACCCGCGCTTCAGGCTATCGCCTCTTCCAAGGGGATTAAATATCCCGTGTACCTTGGTACAGACGTCCCCTTTGTGATGACCACAGACTTTGTGATCACCATCCGCGACCCAGATGGCTCGACTAGGCTGGTTGCGCGTACGGTTAAGCCGCACCAAGAAGTCACTAGTGGGGAAGATCTATTACGGACGTGGGAAAAGCTCGAGATTGAAGAAGAGTATTGGAGGGCCCAAGGGGTAAGCTGGAGTGTTGTGACAGAAGACAATCTTCCTATCACTGTGACCAGAAACCTTGAATGGTTGAGGAAGGGGGGGCCTATTCACGGTCTATGGGAGGACGAGCACCTCTGCAGCCACTTCATTGCGGAGCTCATTCGTGCACAACACTTTGGCTGGACGCTCGGAAAAACTCTAAGACATATCTCCGGAAGGCTGATGACTCCATACGAAACTTGTGCACAGATGTTTCGGTACGTCATATTGCAAAAACTTATATCCATCGATCTTATGCAACCTATTTCAATAACTGGGCCTTTTCCAGAGATTAAAGTTTTGGAAAGTCCTTTTTCCGAAAACTACATATCTGAGGTGGTGTGATGTCCGGTTTTTTTTCTAAAAATCAGGTTGTCATGTCCGTGACTGAACCGGCTCTGTTGCCAGGCGACTCGCGCATTCTTCACGTAGATAATAAATCAGATTTGGTGGTATTGATCACATTAGAGCCTATTCTCAAACGGCCTTGGTCGATGCCTGCGACAGAGTTATCCGTCTGGTTACGATTGGGACACGTCAAGCTAGTTGAGAGCGCAACTCCAAAATATATGATGATCGATGAAGATAGCATCCCCGCTAACCTCAAAGAATATCGAGATCAGCGATGGGAAAAAATCAGGCCGCTTTTGACGGGAGCGCATCCCGAGGAAGTTCTCTATCCGAGCTCTATGGGAAGCTTGGTATACGCCCACGCCAGCCGTATTGGAGTCCCAGCCAAGTCGATTTATCGAATACTATACAAATACTGGGCGTTCGGGATGCTGAGGAATGCGCTATTGCCTGACCGGTCAAAAATCGGGTCACCCGGCAAGATAAAAACATATAAGCCCGGAGTTATTCCTGGACGTAAACCTAGGCATCTCGGTGAGTTAATACCCCAAACAGCAAAGCTGTTAACAGAGTCGGATAGAAACTGCATACGCGCGGGCTACGTGCTTTTTGTTAATAAGAAAATAGATACTATAAGCGGAGCATATATTGAAATGCTCCGAAGATTTTATAAGAAAAAGCAGCTTGATGGTTCGAAAGAGGAGCTGCTCCCTACCGGCCAGATTCCTACAGAGCGCCAATTTGATACTTGGGGTAAGAGGTATTTTGATGACCTTACCGTACTCAAAGGTCGGGCCGGTTCGATTGTGTGGAACAAAGATCACCGGGCAATTCGAGGCACAGTGAGGGAACGTTTGCATGGGCCAGGACATCTGTTCGAAGTTGATGCCACAATCGCTGATGTCTATTTAGTTAGCCGGTATAACAGACATTGGGTAATAGGTAGGCCTGTCGTTTATGTAGTCATCGACAGCTTCTCCGGAATGATTACGGGAATCCATGTTGGCTTGGAGGGTCCAAGCTGGAATGGAGCGCGCCAAGCATTATTCAATGCTTTTACCGACAAAGAAAAATACTGCAAAGCCTACGGTGTAGATCTGGAAAAAGACGAATGGCCTTGCCATCATCTGCCACATGAGATTTTCGCAGATCGAGGTGAGATGATAGGTCAGGCCGCCGAAGGTCTCGTGTCAGGCCTCAAGATTGATTTGGGGATTGCTCCTCCATACCGTCCAGATTGGAAGCCAATCGTGGAAAGTGCATTCAAAGTGTTAAATGATACTATTCAGATTGAGTTCATTCCAGGCGCTGTTATCGCTAGAGAGACGGAACGTGGAGCACGAGATTATCGCCAAGATGCGGTGCTCGACATTAAGGAGTTCACGGAGATCATCATTAGAGGCGTCTTGCATTATAACAAGTTTAACAGGCAGCCTGCTCGCCTTACTCGCGATATGATTGCTGCTGACGTCGAACCGACCCCAATTTCCATATGGCGATGGGCGTTAGAAAATCACATTATCGAATCCAATGTACAATCGGAATCCCTTGTGTACTTACATTTGCTTCCAAGAGAAGTTGGGAAAGTACATAAAGGCGGAATTCTCTTCAAAGGCATGTTTTACGTCTGTGATTGGGCGATAGAGCAAGGGATGTTCGCGCGTGCTCGCCATCGTGGTGTTTCTGATATCACATGTTGGTTTGATCCAAACTATACGGAGCACATTTGGGTACAAGGACCAGATAAAGCATTTGTCCGGTGTGACCTCCGGCTCTCAGAAGCTCGTTACAGAGAGTTTCGTATAGAGGAGGTCGAGGACATGCTTGCGATATTGAATCAAGAACCGCCTTCGAAAAAACGTGAAAAGCTGGAAAGCAAGGTTGCTTTGAAATCTGCGTCAGTAGACATAGTCAACGCAGCCAAGCGAGAGAAAAAGGCAACCCCTGCACCCGCGAGTAAGGCGGAAAAGGTTGCAGGTATCAAAGCTAACCGAGCTTCTGAGAAAGCTTCGCTCAGGGAGCAATCACCCGTCCCAGAGGGTATTAGGAGTAACAGCAGCCATGGCGTCGATGCGGAGTCGTCCACAGCTCCAACAACTGAGCGGACGGCCGAAATTATCAGCCTGTTGAGCCGTCTAGGTCCTACTGCAGGAGGTGTGAAATGACAGCGGGGTCTGTACAAGCCGTATACCGCGACTCTCCATTGCTTGATTACCGGGGAAATCTGCTGATTGAGGCTTTACCTCCTGTCTTGACCGAAAAGGAGGCCATGCATGCTCTGATGCATTTTCCTCCGGCCGTAACGGATGAAGAGCGCAAACTAGATCGCTCTCTCAGGCTCCATGGCGTTGATCGACTTCGTTCTGTGGTGCACCCGCTTTTCATACATCTCGACTTGGAGTCCGACTTTTCTGCGCTGATTCGTGGCGGTTACGTTGGTCGGAATCCCCTATCCCCGGATACTGTGAGGCACCTGCACTCGTTATCCACAAATAAACGTCTAACCACCGGTTTCAAGTCTTCTGCTACCACGTTCAGCCTGACCGGTCTGAGCGGTGTGGGAAAATCGACTGCTCTGGATTCGGTCTTGAAGCTTTATCCACAGACCATCATCCATCGTCAGTACAAAGGGATTGCCTTTGTTCAAACGCAAATCACTTGGCTCAAATTTGATTGTCCATTCGACGGTTCGCTTGGTGGCTTATGCCGGGCGTTTTTTAGAGCGGTGGACAAGGCGATTGGTAAAGAGCGATATGCGAATAGCCTAGGTCGCATGAGCATCCCCAGCATGGTCCAGCTGATGGAGCAGGTGGCGAGCACCTACTACCTTGGCGCGCTCATAATTGATGAGGTGCAAAACCTTCGCTCCGCTAAATCTGGGGGCAAGGACAACATGCTCAATTTCTTTGTGAACCTTATAAACGTGATTGGGATACCGGTCGTGTTCGTAGGGAATAACTCGATGGTGGGCTTGTTCTCCGATGTCATGCGCAATGCTAGGCGCAGCAGCGGGTATGGGCTGGTCGAATTCCAGCGCTTCGAGCGGGGGGATCTTTGGACTATGTTCGTTACCCGATTATGGGAGTCTTACAACTGGTGCCAGAAGGACAATCCTCTAACCGAAGACATCTTGGACACGCTTTTCGACCTGTCCCAAGGGATAACTGATTTTGCGATCAAGCTGCTAGTCCTTGGACAGCGTGAGGCGATTCAAAGCAGGGAGGAGATAGTGACGCCCAGCTTGCTGCGCCGTGTGTCCAACTCCCGAATGAAAATTCTGGCACCCGCGCTTGCGGCTCTGCGCAGTGGTGATCCGAGACAAAAAAGTCGATTTGATGATCTTCTCCCTGTGAAGGACCAAATCGACGCGATGATGCTTTGGAATGCTTCTTCAACCCCTGATAGGTTCGCATTGCTGGAAACTATGCGTGGGCTCCAAGCCCCACACCCCACGTTGCCCACGAAGGTGCAGGCAAGCGCACCCGTTCAGAAAGTAGGATCGTCAAAAGCCGCTGAAATCAGTGATCACTCTGACCCAAGCGCGTACCTAAATGCCAAAGGCTGGTTGACCAACAATGTTCTCGAGTTTTCCAGCATATACAAAATGACCAGTACCTCGGGTGCTTAGAAATGTCGGTCGCGATGGGTTTCTTTCCAACTCCCTTCCCTGACGAGACGCTCCATAGCATCTTGAGTAGGTATTGCAGGTTAGGGGGATGGGTTGGTTTTTCCGTACTGCGAGAAGACCCGTCTGAAGTAATTCATTTCGCGCGTGCTACTGCGCTTCCATGCGGCATCACAGAGTTGGTAAAAAAAATAGGGTCAGGTTCTCCATTTTCTGTCGAAACGCTGATTGATGAACATACGCTTGCAGCTTACTTCAGGCCGTTCCTATCCATGAATCGCCCCGGATTCTCTAGACACCTTGCAAGCTTATTGCGTAACGCTTTTCAAACTCTACCGGTGACAGCTGATTGTTGAAACCATGGCGGCGTTTTACGTTGTAGAACATCTCGATGTAATCGAACACATCACTCCGAGCATCTTCCCGCGTGGTGTAGATTTTTCGCTTGATCCGTTCCCGTTTCAGAAGCTGGAAAAAGCTCTCGGCCACGGCGTTGTCATGACAGTTGCCTCGGCGACTCATACTGGCAACCAAATTGTTTGCCTTTAAAAAGCTGCGCCAATCGGAGCTGCTGTATTGGCTGCCTTGGTCGGAATGAACCATCACCTCTTGCTTAGGTTTACGCCTCCAAACCGCCATCAACAAAGCGTCAATAGCCAAATCACTGGTCATCTGCGCTTTCATTGACCAGCCAACGACCGTAAGCGTCCAGCCAACACACCTTCCGAACTCCAGCATTAAGGGCAATGGTGTCCGCGTATTTTTAAGCGGACGCAATAGCCCTTAACGTCAGGATTTCCATGCGCCAACGAAGCTCTTACCCGAAACCCTTCAAGGCCCAGGTTGTTCAGGAATGCCTGCAACCGGGCGCAACCCTATCTAGCGTTGCCATCCGCCACGGCATCAACGCCAACGTGATCCGCAAGTGGCTGCCGCTTTATCGAGACCAGCCGCCAGCGGCGTTGCCGGCTTTTGTTCCGTTAAGAGCCAGCCCCAAACGGACGGAGGAAGCGTCGGCGACTATCGAACTGCCGCTTGGCGAGCAATCAATCGTAGTGAAATGGCCAACTTCCGATCCCGAAGGCTGTGCCCGTTTTGTCCGTGGATTCACCCAATGATCCGCATCGACGCCATCTGGCTCGCCACCGAGCCCATGGATATGCGCGCCGGCACCGAAACGGCGCTGGCCAGGGTGATCGCGGTGTTCGGTGCGGCGAAGCCGCACTGCGCTTATCTGTTTGCCAATCGCCGTGCGACGCGCAGAAAGTGCTGGTGCATGACGGGATTGGCGTCTGGCTGGCTGCTCGCCGTTTGAACCAGGGCAAGTTCCACTGGCCAGGCATTCGACAAGGCTGCGAAATGGAGTTGGATACCGAGCAACTTCAGGCCTTGGTACTCGGCCTGCCTTGGCAACGCGTTGGAACTGGTGGTGCAATCACAATCCTTTAGAAGGCTGTCATTAACGCCTTAGCCTGCTGCCGCAGGCGATCTGCTTTGGTAAAATCCAACGCATGACTTCTACGCCCAACCTCGATCAAATGACCCCGGATCAACTGCGTGCATTCGCTGCGCAGTTGCTGTCGCAGGTCGACACGATGGGCAAGAAGATCCATCGGATCGAAACAGTCAACGAACAACTCACCCACGAAATCGCAGTGCTAAAACGGCACAAATTCGCCAAGCGCAGTGAGCAACTAAGCCCTGATCAAGGCAGCTTGCTCGATGACCTACTGGATACTGATATCGCGGCTATCGAGGCTGAGTTGAAGGCGGTTAACCCGCCGGCTCCGCCGGCCGAACCGCGTCAGCAGCCCAAGCGTGCGCCGTTGCCGCCGCAGTTTCCACGCACTGTGATCCGTCACGAACCCGAGAACACCCAGTGCACCTGTGGCTGCCAGCTTCAGCGCGTCGGCGAAGACATCAGCGAGAAGCTCGATTACACGCCGGGCGTGTTTACCGTCGAGCAGCATGTGCGTGGGAAATGGGCCTGTCGCCAGTGCGAAACACTGATTCAGGCACCGGTACCGGCTCAGATCATCGACAAGGGCATCCCGACCGCCGGCCTGCTGGCTCATGTGATGGTGGCGAAGTTCGCCGACCACTTGCCGCTGTATCGGCAGGAGAAAATCTTTGGCCGCGCCGGCCTGATGATCGCCCGCTCGACGCTGGCGCAGTGGGTTGGACAGACCGGCGTGCAGCTCCAGCCTTTGGTCGATGCACTGCGCGAAGCGGTGCTGGCCGAGGGCGTGATCCACGCCGATGAAACTCCGGTTCAAATGCTTGCGCCAGGCGAGAAAAAAACCCACCGAGCATATGTCTGGGCCTACAGCACCACGCCGTTTTCGGCACTCAAAGGCGTGGTTTACGACTTCAGTCCAAGCCGAGCGGGCGAGCATGCCCGTAACTTCCTTGGCGCTTGGAACGGCAAACTGGTGTGCGACGATTTTGCTGGCTACAAAGCCGGTTTTGAGAAAGGCATGACCGAAATCGGCTGCATGGCCCACGCTCGACGCAAGTTTTTTGATCTGCACGTGGCAAACAAAAGTCAGCTGGCCGAGCAGGCACTGCACTCGATTGGCGGCTTGTACGAAGTTGAACGTCAGGCGCGGGACATGAGCGATGAGGATCGCTGGCGAATACGCCAGGAAAAAGCAGCGCCAATAATCAAAACGCTGCATGACTGGATGTTGGCCCAGCGTGATCTGGTGCCGAACGGATCGGCGACGGCCAAAACCTTGGATTACAGCCTTAAACGCTGGGTAGCGCTGACGCGCTACCTCGACGACGGCGCTGTGCCCATTGACAACAACCAGGTCGAAAACCAGATCCGGCCGTGGGCACTTGGACGCTCGAATTGGTTGTTCGCCGGGTCACTACGCAGCGGAAAGCGGGCGGCGGCGATCATGAGTTTGATCCAGTCGGCGCGCATGAACGGGCATGATCCGTATGCCTATCTGAAGGACGTTCTGACTCGTTTGCCGACGCAGCGGGCGAGTGATATTACGGAGTTGCTGCCGCATAAATGGGCGCCCGTTTAACCACGCAAGGCATGTCCGCCGGACGCTAACTATTCAATGGCTGTAGGTAGGACTTGCTATGGCTATGAAAGGGCCAACCGCAGAATCGCAGGCATCGTAGTCAGTATCAAAATTATGGACATAGAGATGTTGAAGGCTAACGAATAACTGGGGCGCGTTAGCACCTGCCGTAATGCAACCCCACCCACTGCCCAGATCCCCACGCATAGCATCGACAGAGCCGCCAATAGAGCACCTGCTAGGCATAGGTTTAGGACATGGTTTTCGACGGGTATATAGGTTGCAGATGCGCTAATTGAAAGCGCCCATGCTTTCGGATTTATCCACTGAAATGCCGCGCCCGCCACTAGCCCCATTGGGGGCCGGCTGTCCTGACCGATTTCCAGCGGGCCGCTGGTTGCAATTTTCCAGGCCAGCCAAAGGATATAGCCTGCGCCGACGACGCCTAGCGCCGTATGAAAACCTGGCGCCGCGTCAAATAGGGTACCTAGCCCCAGCCCAAGCAGCACGAATTGCAAGCTGACTCCAAGGGCGATACCACTCACCAAGGGCATCGTTCGCATCACGCCAACCTTCGCACCTGAGACCAGCACCATGGCGTTATTAGGGCCCGGTGTACCGGTCATCACTATGGCGAAAATCATAAATGGAATGAGGAGCGTGGGATCGGTCATGACAAGGGTGAGCCTGGTTGAGAAGTGCGTGAATTTTATAGCGCAACGCACGCACAATGGTTGCATAATGACGTACAAACCCAGGACTGACGCAACTAATGGCAGAGTTTGACCAGATCGACAGAAGAATATTGCATGAGCTTTCTCGGGACGCTCGCCAGACCAATTTGAAGCTGGCCGAACGAGTCGGGCTGTCTCCCTCCGCCTGTCTGAGAAGGGTTCAAGAGCTAGAGCGATCTGGGGTCATCACAGGCTATAGGGCGGTCATCGACAGATCTCGCCTAGGAGCAGGGTTTGTGGCCTACGTTACCGTAGGACTCTCCAATCACACGAAGGACAGTCTTCGGGCTTTTGAAAAAGCGATCAGCGCATGTCCGGATGTGGTTGAGTTACACACCGTCACCGGGACTATTGAGTATCTTCTGCGTGTTGAACTGGCGGACATGAAGGCTTACAAGACATTCCACAATGATGTCTTGGGTACGCAGCCGCATGTTTCTTCGATTACGAGCTACATCGTAATGGACACGCCAAAGAACGACCGTGCCTAAGCTTAGAGACTGCGGACGGCCACACGTAGAGCACCGGTCTTGATGCAGAGTTCGAAAAGTGGGTTGCCCGGACGCTTACCAACGACCTGACGAGAAAACAGATCAAGCACCACCGCCAAATACAACCAGCCTTCATACGTACGAATGTAGGTGATGTCGGTGACCCAAACCTTGTTGGGTTCCACGACATCGAACTGGCGCTTCAGCAAATTGGGTGAGGCGACCGCTGGCTTACCGCCGTACTTTCCAGGGCGGCGTCGATAACCTGTCTGAGAACGCAGACCTTCAAGACGCATCAGCCTCGCCACACGATGACGACCACAATCCTCACCGACCTCGCGCAGATCGTCATGGATTTTGCGATAGCCATAAACGCCGCCGCTCTCCAACCAGGAATGCTTGATCAAACCCAGTAATCGCTGATCGTCTTTAGCGCGTGCAGATTGCGGCTCAGACAACCAAGCGTAATAACCACTGGGATGGACTTTCAGCGTCAGGCAAAGCCGTCGAATGGAATAGTCGCCCGCTCGCTGCTTGATAAAGGCGTACTTCAACCGCACTCCTTGGCAAAGTACGCGGCGGCCTTTTTTAAGATGTCTCGCTCTTCGGTGACCCGCTTGAGTTCGGCTCGCAGACGACGCAGTTCAGCGTGCTGATCATCGTCTTGCTGCCGTTCTGCCTGAGGTTTGCTGTAGCGCTTTATCCAGGCATAGAGGCTATGCGTCGACACGCCAAGACGCGCCGCCACATCAGCGACGGGTAGCTTCTTTTCGGTCACTTGATTGACCGCTTGGATTTTGAATTCTTCGGGGTAATGCGGGTTGCTCATGGCACCTCCTAATTGGCCTCAGTTTAAGGCAAAGAGGTGTCTACGAAACCCGGGGCGATTCACCACTCTCCAGGCTAAGGCTGTCGCGACACAGATGGCAGACGGCCCCGCCCTCGCACTTGAACTGCGGCTTGGCATAGCCGCGAGTATGCTCGCCAAATTTCAGCGGATTCGGTACTGCGAAGTTTGCACGCAGGTCGATGCCACTAATTTCGGTCAACCGTATTGGCATCGTGCTCTTCAGCTCCCAGGCGTGTGGGTCTGTCCCCATCACGCCAAGGTGTTGGCCGTAATCGATGCTCGTTGGAGCAGGCATCACTTAGGAACTCCGTTTCTCCCCGATGACGATGCTGTCAAACGACACTCGTACAAGCCGCAGATTGATCGACAGTCGACGTCCGAACTGCACAACCTCGCTCTGCTTTCTCAATCATTATTACGCGCAAATCTCAGCCCACTGATTCCGGAGAGTTTGCATCACAACCTACTGACGGAGTGTGCAGACAAAGGGTTTAGCGATGGTCATCGATTCAGGCTCAAGAGGCTTGCTCATGCGGCAGCTGATTACTTTAGGCTGCTGCCGGATGCGGAGGAGTTTCTAAGCTTGTCATCGCCAGAAGAAGAAATTGTTCCCGCTTGGATTATGAAACTTCTGGGCAAGCCCCGTTGCAGCCATCACCCATTGAAGTATCTGATCCTGATGAGGATTCTGGGACTTCAATGCGACCAGTTGGCGGGTGTCGACCGGCCGCCGTCGGAAGCGCTGAAAGTTCCTGAACGGGATGGCGATAGTAGCATTGGACACTTTGTGGTTCCTGAAGGATCTTGGTCATTAAGGCAGCTTTCGCGGCTTAATGGAGCATCCATTGGGGCAATTAAGACTGCTCTCATACGACAAGGAATAGCTGTTCGGCAATTTCCCAGAGTGGTGACGCCTGCTCTGATAGCCGACATTCAAAACAGGGCTACCGCAGGCGAAAGCACCACAGCAATAGCCTCTGACTTGGATATTTCACCGTCCTCGGTTAATCGTGCAATTCGCATAGATCCAGCAGTACAGAGGTGCAGGTCAGCGCGAATGTTTGAAGGGCGGCGAGCGCAGAGCCGTGCAGCTTTTCTTGCTGACATTAAAGAAAAAATGCCGCGAGAGTGCCCCGACTACATGTGGCTGTACCGTAATGACCGCGACTGGCTGCGCACTATCATTGCTGAAACCCACGCTGCACGAGCATTGAGAGTACCAAGGGTTGATTGGGAGGACCGGGATCAAAAATTGAGCGCCAGGATCTTCGAGTGTGCTTCTCTCTTGCGCAGTCAACCAGGCAAGCCTCGACGAATTTCAGCAGCGATGATCGGTAGTGAACTGTCAGCCACTGATGATTTTGAAAAGCACCTTCATCACCTTCCACAATGTGATGCAGCCCTAACTGCGATCCGAGATACCCCCCACGGGCTCTTGGAGCGAAGACTGCGTTGGGCGATCAGCGAGTCGCTACTTAGAGGAACCAGCTTGGCCCCTTCTAGACTTCAGCGTTTGATAGGGCTCAAAAACCGCAACCCATTCTTCGATAGGCTTCGTCTGAAACTGCTAGCTGACGATGTTGGCCGATGAATCGCTGTCTTCAAACTCCGAATTGAGACCTGGCACCTCCTCGGGACGCGGCCCTTTCTTTTTATAGGCTCTTCCACCATAGTTCCCATCGGCCTCGGGTGGGCCTTCGAAGCGGTTGCTTACCGACAGCTTTGAGAGCTCGAACTGCGGGTCAAATCTCGCTGATGTGAGTCCTGCCAAATCAAGGTCGTAAAAGTCAACGATGATTCGGCAACGGTACATGTTGATGCCTGTCGTTACGCTGAGCGTTCCAAAACTCGGTACGAGTTTGAAGCGAGCCAATTCCATTATCCCCCACAGAACTCTCCTAAGGTGAAAATGCCAAAGTGACTCCATGTGCTGTTCGAGCTGTGATTGAACCAGTGGGTAGTCGACAGGCAGATCTCGGCCCCGGACAATCTTTTTAGGCAACTGCTTCAACATCCGTTCGCGATTAACTCTCAACGGTTTATCGGCATTGATACAGTAAAGTGCGTCAACCTTTTGCTCAATGATGGAGGCATACTCAGCGTCTTTCGATGCAGTAGGTGGCGATTGGACGGAGCTAGGATCGATGACCGTTTTTAGCCATCTATGATCATGATTGTAAAGCCATGTCGTGGCGGTATAGGCCTTTGTCCAAAAACCATCCGCCACAAGAGTAGGCCATCGTTTACGAACTTGAAGGATTTTCTCTCGATAAGTTCGTTTTTTACTAGCGCTGTCATCGTCGGAATTAGTTGAAGGTGATGATGACGACAGAAGGTTGGCTGCGACCTCGATCTGATCCCTGAAGTTGGCGAAATCTTTAAACAAAAACATGATTAGCAAGATATGTCTGCTAATCGGCATGTCCAAGTAGCCGTTGAGTACGCTAAATCTGATCCAATTGCTTTTTCTACCTAGTTGGTAGGCTTGGTCAGCTCGCTGAATAAACTCCTCGCCAAGCTGTGCGACCATAGACTCTTCAAGCCTTTTTTGACTAACTAGACTGCCGTAGTTGTAACCTCTTTTTATGGCTTGACGCCGATAAGCCATCGAAAGGATGCTGCCTTCGATAGGCAACATTCCGCTTTCAAGTACTGCATTAGCAAGAATCGCATACTGATGGTAGTGAACATCAGTCGTTTTTTTAGCTTCGCCGCTATCACACGACCATCCACATTCACAAGGTAGCCAAAGAATGCTCAGCAGCTGACCTGCTCTGAGGAACGGTCGAAAGCATTCTGGACATGACTTGAGCAAGTCAACGCCATGTTTCCAGCATGACGCCACTTTCGGGGCCTGATGCGACCTACGCCAGTAGGCTACGCCATGTTCTCCTGCATCGCTCTCTACACAAAGCAAGCAAAGTCGAGCCTCCCCGTGATCATCAACCGCCCTGCGAGGGATCCTGGATGCTGAGGATATTGGTTGAGATTTGGCAACGGTTGCGTTGTCTGGTCTGCCGAGAAACGGCTGATAAAGTGGTATCAATGTATTCTGGCTGATGATAGCTGCGAGTGTTTTTTGTGGATCGCCCGGCAGGCGGTTGACCAGAGCGTTGACCTGCTTGGGCAAGATGGCTTCGAGTCGAAAAGGCGTGGTGCCGAAAAGATCATCATAGGTTTTATACAGCGATTTGTTACCCACTAGAAAATGATAGCGGGAGACTCTCGAATATAAGGTCTCGTCTGGCAGCGAAGCCGGGAACAGTGAAATCAATGGCAGCATTTTAGAGGGTAACAGACTTTTTCGGATGCGTATTTTTATAACAAAGCGGCAGCGTGCGCAACTTTTCCTTAAAGTCATATCATAATGTGATATCAAAAAAAGAATTGATCCATGATCCTGTCCGTGCAGGGATGGTATAAATCTTAATTGTGCGGTCCTTATAGTGAAATATACTTCACCTGTATCCGATATGAGGAGGCTAGACGGTTGGCATTGTTGCTACTGGCTTTCGCTACTTATTAAACCGCTCGTTATATCGAGCTAGGACGGAGCTATGAACCTACATGATCTCGCTCACCTCTTCATCGAGGAGGGCTTGGAGATGGGGAGGGTGGAGCTGTCGGTAGAAGCGTTGGTTTCGCTTGCTCGTAAAAGTAATGGCAGCAAGCGCTGCTGTATCGTTCGAGAGTGGTTCTACCTTGATGTCGAGGTCAGTGGCGCTCAGCTTAGGCTGCTCACGGAGCGAGGGTGGAAGCCTGCCGTGCTCCTCGCATTAAATGTCGTTCGTGATGAGCGCGGTCGGGTTCCTGCCGGGGGATGGGTCAGAAGCGGCTTTCAGACTGACTTTTCTCATGATTGCATTTTCGAGACGAGTAATACGCTCTACCTGCTTCAGGGCAGAGGGTTCCGGAAACGCGTGAGTCTCGATGTCTTATCCTCGCTGTCCTGAAGGTACCTCGCATTGCGGCAGGTCTGTCTCCGTCTACTAGTGGGCAAGTTGCGCTTGTGTTGGTGGACCGGTTCAAAACCACTACGTTTTCGACCGAGGACATGGGAAGTGCTTTCCTGGCGTTATCGAGCCCAGTCCCCAGCACGATGCGTCTCAGGGGTGTTGCCATGCACTGGGGAAGACAATCTGTGCTACTTCTGGCAGCTGGAGTGATCAGTGGCTCTTTTTTGGGGTGTTTTGGCGGCGACCGGAATGGCAGTTGTGCTCACTCAATACGCACAGGCCCTATCAATTCAGTAGTGGGAGGGCTCTACTTGCTTTCGCTGGCCACCAAAGCAGGCGTCAGTTTTGGTCGGTCTTTACCTAACTCGACAGGCAGCTTTGAGTTGTTGATTGCTGCCCATCGCGACAGGCAACAAACCCAAGTGGACGCTCAATCAATTAAAAAACGCTCCTGGCTGATGATTAAGCCTCCGCAAGCTCTTCCACAGTCTGAGGCTCCACACCGTCATGCGCTAGAAGCCGGTTGAAGAGTCCTTGTTCAGCGGTATACATCCGTCTCAGCCCCAGCACCTTGGTACTGCACGACAAGTAACCCGCGAGAGCATGGCAGACAGCACAGAGCAAATCTTCCAATTGTCGCTGTGTTGCTTGTCGGAAGTCCTCCACGGTAGGGACAGGAGGAAGGTGCGCTTGGTAGAAATAGTTCACACCGTAAGGAGATCCGTGGATGATTTCTGAGGAGGTGGCGTATACAAGTGCGTAGGCTGCTAGCAAGCGCGAGCCAGCTTTACCACCGGCGAGTTCGCCCACTCGTTTCAATCGGGTAGGGGTGTCGTACTCGCTCCATTCACGAGATATGCCCTTTCCCGTGAATTCGCTCGCTTCTTCGGGTGCAGGAGTATCGCTGAAGATGTGCATGGCAAACTTCCCAGTCCCAACACTGCGATTGTGTTGCTTCCAAGCACGATATTTCACCCACCGGACTGCACGCTCGGCTTTCGCATTGTCTTCCGCCAGCAGGAAGGACGCATTTATGAACGACTCTATACAGCTTCGCGCTAGAGGATAGAGATCCCGAACCGGGATTCCTCTCCAGTCGGAGCACTTCAGTAGCGTATTCACGGTCTGCCCAGCAGCCATTGCGATTGGTTGTGAGGTCTTCAGCTTTTCTTCTGAGAGGGTACAGGTGTACATCTCTCCGCCGTACTCCAGGGGGCCCTGAGTCGTCACGTACAACGTGAGGCGGAGCAGCTCCAGTTGCTCATTGATGATGTTGCGCAGCACTTCCATCTTTACACCCTCAGCGTTGTATCGCCTTATACGTGGGTGAACCTCATCATTCCACGATCGAGGCACGCTATCTGAAGATGATTCGAGAGGCCACAATAACGATCACCCAGCCGTGATCGGGGGCTACACACGACTTGCGTACAGCAGGTCACTGTTCGGACTGTAGGGGGCCCTCAATGTGTCCGTCAGGCATGATGGTCGCAGTCAGCGCCGCGAGCGCGATGTTAAGCAGTACAAGAATCCGCACAACGGGGAAATCATTGGGACGAAAGGCGGAAATCACAAGCTTTTAAAAGAATGGAAAGCAGAGTACGGTGCAGAAACCGTTGAGTCCTGACTCCAGGACTAATCAGCTACTCTTTCAACCAGAGGCTCCCTTCCCATCAGGATCGGCGTCTTTTTTCTGCTCGTAGAGATAGTCCATTTCTTCAGCACTAAAATGCCAAAAGCCAGCGATCCTACGTGCCTCTTCGTTCGATTCGAAGACTCGATTCGGTGCATCGAGAATTGATGCGTAGAAGAAGAGAAAATGCGCAAGAACATGCACACCAGCCTGTAGCGCCGCTCGGGCAAGCATACGCTGGTCATCGATGGAGGTAGCCGAGTCTCTGATTTGCAGCGCGCTGATGTAGCTCGAATGCGCGTAGCCACAATAGTGACTGTACACGCTCTCGAAGTATTTCTGGTGAAAGCCTGCCCGGACAGCCTGATCAGTCCAGCTCCAATCTACTCGCCAGTCGCCCTTCAGAACTCTTCTGCGCTGCTTGTCAGTGTAATCCGATAGCAGAAATGGTGAAGCTAGCACTTCAGCGGCAAGCTCATCTGCTTGAGCCTGGGTTTCACTTACCTTCCTGCGACCCTCATCAGTTGTGGCATGGAGTCCGAGTCTGTCGTACAGCCCAGCAAGCGTCCAAACCTGATGCCGAAACCTGCGGTGCTCGATGCTAGGACTTCCAAAAATCCAATGCATGGCAATGTAAGATTCGATGCTGGCCCTGACCACGACGATAACCGCCGAGTGGTCAATGAACTGGAATACTTGCTTGCGGCTGTTGATGAACGACGCGGGCTCAAGCAGGCCTCGCGCTGAACAAAGCTGCTTGAAGAGCTTTACGGATAGGGCCTGCAAATCGACAATCCAGTCGTCACCCTCAGTCCGAGGGACATCTACCTGGGTATCGATCATGTCAGCCATTAGATCGATCAGGGTATCGAAATCCGCCTCAATGTCCCTACAATAAGCCATTCGTCTGCCTCCCAATACACACGAAGGCACTGACCAGTGCCCAAGTGATCGGCCCTGGCAATCAATTCCAGATCGCTAGGGTCTGACGTCTAATATCACGTACGCCGCATCACTCCGGGGCTAGCTTCCGCCGTTCTAAGCTCCACGATGTCTGGTTAACATCTAGTTTGAACACCTGGCGCTCAGGCTGGAAAATCTCAGCAAAATCGGGGTCGTCCATATAAGTGCTTCGGGCCCCAAGGTAGACTTCGCGGATCGGCATTTTGTGCTTGTACAGATATAGCTCACGGGCATTCTCGTTAAGCGGGGCGACAAAATAGCCAAGCTCGAAGTCGATTCCAGGAACCTCATGTGGCTCAAGATGCCGGGTGAGCATGTAAAATGAGCGAAGCGGGTCAGCCTGGTCTTCCTCCGCAGTCCGTGTCCAGTCAATCACCTTTTTGACGACGCGCACCTCCTCCTCGTAGACCCAACTCGCATGCTTGGTCAGAAAGAGACGCCTCGCTAACGCTCGATCAGCAGCCCCCTCGAATCCCATAGCATGCTGATACACACCATTCAAGGCTTCCATGCTTTCAGGGTTCAGGGCAAATGGTGTCTTTGTATTTGTGTACAAGACATCGCCTGAGTCAACCGTGATCAAGTTGTAGTCGGGAGAATTGAGAAATGGGCCTGAGACATCGTAGCCGATCACAAAGCCCTGGTGCTGATCTGCATAGTGAGCCCACATCAGCGGATTGATAGCGCTGCGCGTTAAGCAAAGAATGGCGACCTGGTCCTTGAGCTGGTCGATCCTTGCTTTGAGCGTTTCTTGCTTGCCAGCGGGGCCAACACTGTTCGACAGCGCGGTTAGCTCGAAAGGATCGTTGAAGAACTCGGGCTTTCGGAACCCCAGGTTCTGGCTCTTGAGGGCGGCCTTGCCACCGGCGTAACTGTAGTATTTGTAGAGGATAGTCACGCGCAACTTCTGTCTCGGCAAATCGTGAGATCTTAACGACTCTCTCCGCTTTCGTCTCTGCCCCAAGGGGCTGCGGTGAGTGCTGCCTACTTCGCGATTTCTCGTTTCAACCTCGAATTGGCTGCGAAATTGCGCTCCACGTGACCACCCGCTTGCATAGGCAGCGCATGACCGAACAGGCCGGCGACGCTGCCGAAGCGCACTAGTCTCGGCAGGTCGGCAGGGCGTCCTTGCCGAAGCAGCCCGATCGCTCCGAGCAGCAGACCGGCAGCCAACGTGGGCCATAGCGTGAAGGCGAGCGCCCCCACGCCGTGCTGCGCCTTCGCGATCGGCGCACCGAGGCCAAGTGTGATACCCGCTGCCCAGCAGTAGCGGCCAGATTCGGGACAGGTTCATGAGATGAAGGCTCTCGTGGTTGATGTCCTGTTCAGTCTGGACACCGGATTACTGCCAATCTAGAGGAGCCTTGGAACTTCAATTTTTCCACTGGGTGGGGAATCGACCCAAATTTCGTAGACACTTCTGATGGTCCACTTCTGGCAGATTTATGCCTGCCGCCACTGGCAGCTTCACGCCCTGAGGAAGTCAGTCAACCAAAATCGAGGTTCTTGAGGAGCGATGAACCACGCTTCCTCAAGGCATTCAAATAGGTGATTTCGTCGTAGAGCGTCCTGGTCTGCCAGACCCGGTATAGAATCCGAATCCACTTAAACGCGAGTGCTCGAAGCAGGCTGATAGACGTGAGTACGCTTGTGAATATTCTGGTGGTTCGCGTAGAACTCGTGCAGGTTGTGCGCCTCGGCTGACCGGTGATGGAGGCCACGCTCTCCCCACATGAGCCACACCAGCGCCTTACCGGACTGCGTCAAGTAGCTGTCAAGAAGGTCACGACGCAGATAGCTGAAAGAGCCACTAAGCTGCGAGCCATACTCGCCGACTTCGCGGTACAGGGACGCCACGCCTTCAGCATCGTGCAAATCCCATTTGGCGCGGTACCTGAGACTCAAAGCGTTACAGAGCCGTTTAGAGGGCAGGCGCGCACCGCTGTCCTGGTTCACCACGCTGTGGTTGCTCTCCCAGTTGTACTGCTGCACTGGGATGTCGATCGCGATGCCATTGTTTGACCACCTATCAGCGGACACCATGTATTCGGCGTGGTCGCCCTCTTGCTCATCGGTGACAGGCAGTCCCGGGATCGAGGAGAAAGGCATCTCACCCGCATAGGTGTAGTAGTCGCCTGGCACCTCCGGAATGGCGCCATTTCCGGGGTATTCGAGACTAGTGAATAACGTGCACAGGCGGTCGACTTCTCCGCTGTCCACGAGTACACCTCGGAGGAAGGTGAAGGCCTGTCGGTCATCAGCGGGAGCGTTCTGTTCGAGGAACCCGTCAAGTACGACCCACGGCCCCGTCAGGCCATCAATCTTCGCGATCTCGAGGATGTCGCGGTAGTCTGGTTGCGGACCACTCACAATCCAGTCGCCAGTACCCGTAGGCTGACCGCTGAACAAGACTGGGAGCTGCAGGTCGATGCTCACGACCTTGAGCGGGAACGTCGGGTCGATGTCCGCATCTGAGGGGCGAGCGCTGTGCTCCTCGGCAAGGAGGCCCTGCGCGTACCGGACACCCCACATCTCGAAGTAGGCGATCCAGCCGTACTTCTTCCCGTATCTGTCGACCTTGTTCTTGTCATTTCCCATACGAGGACCGGAGTCCATTTGCCGATCAACAGCTTCGAATTGCTCGGGGTCATAGCCAAGCATCAGCATTCGCGAAACGATTACCGGCAGCACCCGCTGGTACTCTGGATTGCGGTCGTCGTAGTTCGACCGACCTGGAATCAGTCTCCCCATCGTGTAGTTACCGAAGTCCATTCGAATCGCCGAGCGCTTCGCACGCTCGATCACCGCCGGGTCATACTGCGGCATGTTCTCAAACGGACTGGGCAGATGGTCAAACGGTGGAACGAGATGAGCTGCCTCGTCCTCAGACAAGCAAGCCGGATCAACCGTCCTCGCGATGGCAATGGTTCCCAGGCAGTACTGCTGATATAGAGCATGCCAGGTGGGATGCGTCGCGCCAGGCGCGAACATCGCTTGATAAATCTCACGAGCAACTCTCGGCAGTACCTCACGCATCTCCACAGCATTAATATCCGACCAAGTGGTCAGCACCGTACCGTAGGCCGCGGCGAACATCCGTTCGGGGACGTATGGGTCTGAAATGGCGATTGCCTCCACTGCCAGCCGGAAAAACTCCCCGGGCCGCTTGGCGGCGAATTCGTACAGGGTCTTGGTGGCCACGTCTCGCAGGCTTCTGGATGTCGACGTCAGCGCCCACATCACCCAACGCGCCCGCCGAATCTCTCGCTCGTCTAGGCAACCCGACTTCCATCTAGTCGACAGGAATTTGAAATCGTCTTCAACTTCCTTAGACCTCTCGCGAACCCACTCCGACCAGAAAAGATCGCGCTGCGTATTGGGCATGGTCAAGAGCACGCCGTGCAAGAAATCCATGTCAAACGGATGCGCTCGCGCTGCCCTGGTGCTCCAAAGTCTCTTGAAGGCCATCCGTGCGAACTGCTTCGACTCCTGCATTGCGCGCGCGAACCGTTCCACCGTTTCCCGCCCGATTTGCCTTGGGTCTGATTGCGCTGTCAACAACAGAGCGTTCATGACAAGGTTCTCGTCCGACAATTCTTGCCAAAGCTGGCGCCTGCCATGGCGTTGCGGATACAGGCCAACCAGAGCCTGGAACACGTCATAGGCGAAGGTATGCGATCCAGCCTCACGGAATTGGAATTGCGTGCGTCCTTCATCGCTTTGCAGCCATTGCACCAAGGACGGCCTGGCAAGCAGGTACCGTGCCATCATATGTCCGGCCATCAGGTCGTATGAAAACGCGATTCCTTGGCCGCCGTCTTCAGAAGTCGTTCGAACGAGGACGCCTTCGGACTCCAGCGCGCGAATGACGCTGGCGTCCCAACGGCCCACGTCTCGAACAGCCGTTCGTGCAGCTTGGAACTCCACGCTTCTCGCGTTCCCCCCCCAGAGGAGACCCGCGATCGTCAGCAGCGCATCTTGCACTTCCTCCTGATAGATGCGATGCGCCGCCGGTGAAAGCTCAGCAACTCGTTCGGCGACCTTGTTGAAGTGCACTTCGAACAGGCTTGCAAGCGAACTGGGCAGCGCTTCCACGCCGACAATGTGCTGGCGTCGAGGGTTCGCCACCTCGCAGAAGATTCTCAGCGTCAAAGGATGCTGCAAGAACTCAATTGGCAGATCCGCGTCGGTGGCGTCGATCTTGTAGTACTCAAAGTACTTGTCGATGGCCGTCTGCGGATCTTCCTGGAACCCGTTGTGCTCAACTTGAGGAAAATCCTCTGGCAGGCACATCTGCGTGAACTCATTGCGCAGAGTGACAACCAACAGGACGTACGGAAAGTCCCTAAGAAGCTCATCCGCCCGGCAGAGCTCATCCCTCCAACTTCTGGGGTCTTCCGCCTCATTTAGACCGTCAATGACAATAGGGATGCGCTTGCCCGCGCGCTGACCCGCCGCATCTACGGCCTCAACCAGCCGGTCGAAGCTCTCCGCCGGCTTGCCAGAAATCTTGAAGGCAGACACGAGATCGTCAAGCCCCTGGCCTGCATGGAGATTCTTGCCCAGCAGCAAGACACCACCGGGGAATTCTCCGTCCGCCTGCGTCACCTTGACGGCAAGCTCGGACTTTCCTTCGCCCGCGGCCGCAATCACGGCGACGGCTCGAGCGCCGATCGAGCGCTCCAGACTGCGCAGTGCCGACGAAACTGCATGGATGTCCGCAACCAGATTCGCGGCTAACGGAGCTCCGTCTGAACGCGCCCCACGCAGCTTCGAGAGCAGCCTGTCGTAGCGCACCGGCTGCGAAGGATTCGACGCCAGTATTTGTTGTACAGCGTCGAAGTTGCCCTTGCCAAGCGCCTCGTTCAGGCTATCAAGCAGGTCAGCCAATCCGGTGGCTCGAGCCAAGAGCGATTCGACTTCGGCCTTGATTTCATTTTTGAGTTGCCCTGTCAGCGAAGCAATGTCCGTGCAATTCCTCTTGAGGGCACTTGAGAGCTTCCTCAGTGATTCCCACGCACTCTGGCCGCCCAGACGCCTGAGTACCTTCTCCTCTGCCCCAACGACAACATGAACTTCTGGCTGGTATCGGCGCTTGAACGGAGCCGCAGCGAGCCTGTACTGCTCAGCAAGTAGCGCAGGCGTCAGAACGAGCTCGCCGAAGTAGGTTTCTCGAAGTAGCGCTCCCGGTCCAACCAAGAGGTCTTCGATGTCGGTTGCCGTCAGCAGCTCCAACTTCAGCTCGGGGAAGCGGTCTTTCTCAAGCGCGAAGAACCACTCTTGGTCTCCCTTTGTCAGCGTGTGGTGTGTCCAAAGCTTCCAATCGGTCACGCCTGGGACATGCTTGCGCGTCTTCTCCATGCCCTCAATGATCTTGTTGCGGCGTGTGGCTCCCAAGTCTTGTCCGTTCGCCAGCTCATACCATTTGCATTGCCAACCAATCCAGTGTGGCGGCGCTCCGAGATCACAAGACTCCGTCAGCTGGAGGTGGAACTCCACGCCAGGCTGGTTTGCGAGTTGCTTGAAGCGACCGAAGCGCCCGTAGTGTCGGCGCACCAGAGAGCGGCAAAGCTTCTCGAAGTTTTCATCCGCTGCTCCGGGTAGCTCGCTGAATACATCCCAATTTGCTTCAGGCATCGGTGTTTTCCCTGTCAGCTGGCGTCGGCGGAATCGGACGGGTAGTCGTGCGCCGAGAAGACTTCGACCTTTGCCCCAGCCTCAATGAAGAGCTTCACGAACGCGGACACCTCAGCCTCGTCAGTCGTGACAGTGATTCGATCGCCTTCACGCCTGAGATAATGCTCAGATACCAGCTGGCCGAGATCAGCTGGCCCCAAGGTGTTGAGGTTCAGGCTGCGCATCAACGAGAGCATGTCATCTGAAAATCTCTGATCCTCTGGTTCAGCAAAAGGGATGGAGTGGCTGTCATCTTTCGAAGCCTGAGCGCTGAGCCTGTCAATGTCCTTCTCGACCTTCTCTGCGTCTTGCGCTCGCTTGAACCTCCCGATGAGAACCAGGTTCATCGAATGCTCAGACCCGTATCCGTTCCAAATCTTCATGATTGCGTCTCGCATTTGATCTCGAAGGTATTTCTGAGTCGCTTAAGCGCCGACAGAACGCCGGCGTCTCCAATCTTCGCGCCGGCAGGCGAGTAAGAACTCGCGCGAAGCATGCCGGACGCGTCTATGTGCGCATAGGCCTGAAGGCCTCGCTCATCGGGGAGCGGGTCGCACGTAGGCAGTCCAGACGCACCCGCCTCACTGACCGCAAGGCGAACCTTGCCTCTGTAGCTGGAAACCCAGTCCTGAAATGCTTGGCCGACCACTCCATCCATGCTTGCGACTGCGGTGGTTGCTTGCTGAGGAAGCAACAGCAATTCGCTAGCTCCAACCTTTTGCGCGAGCTCGCTCATCGCGTCAAGTTCTGTAACCGTGCGCTCGTTGACCACAACGTTGATCCCAAAGGGCGACAAGGTCGCAATCGACTCCATGCCTCGGAGCAGGCTGGCAAACTGCTTCCCGCGCTGTTCTTCATAGGTGCGACCTACCCCGTCAACGCTAATGCGTGCGAAGTGGATCGAGCCCTTGAGGCGCTCGACGAGCTGTGGCGTCAGGCGATGACCATGAGTCGTGAATGTGACCGCGAGCTGAGTCTCTCCCGCAACCCGTTTGCATATGTCGACGAAGTCAGGATGCAGCGTGGGTTCGCCGCCGCCAAATCCGATGCCGAGGCACCCCTCAGTATCCAGTTCCTTCAACCAGCCGAGCACCTGGTCAGTATGCAGCGACGCCTTGTGCTTCGGCGCGTAGCAGTACGCGCAGTGAAGGTCGCAAACATTGGTTAGTGCAATGGATACCTGGCGGGGGGACGTTGACCAAACCGCCTCTTTCGGGCGCAACTCGTCTAGCAGGACATTCAGACCTGAAAGTCGATCGAAAAGATGCACCCCGTTTGGGCCGATTCTGGACTTCATAAGGCATTGTCACCTAAAGCAGTTCTACCTTAAACGGGTATTCTAGCGCGTCGATGTTCTCGAGGCAGCCGTCGGTGCGCTCGTCTGCTAAGCGCCTAACTGTCAGTCAGCGCCTGCAGCCCATGTTCTGCCGATTCCAGGACGCAACTCTCACATCATTACTGATTGATCACCGAGAACTCGTCCGAGGCGATCTGCACCTTGCGATCGAATGCAGCGACCGAGCCGGGTCCGGGGCGGTGTGGAATAGCGACTTCCGCTTTCTTAGCGACAGCGGCCGTTGCATCGCTAACCGCGAGTGGCTGCATTCGCTCATAGCAGCCGTTCGCAGACAGACTTCGAGTGACTGCAACCCATAGCGGATGTCCACGAATGACATCAAAGCGGCCAGATGAGCAGCGGCAGTGACTTTTGCCGCCACTTAAGCAACAGCGGGCTTTGGGCATGAAAAACCGGGGGGGGAGCACAAGGAAAATGTTGGCAGCTTTGCGAATTGACTAGAGCTTACGATGCAACCTACTGCCGTCTACTCCAGCCCGTCCTAAACGCCTTGAAATCAACTCACAGGCTATTGCGAAGCCCGCGGCGATAAACGTCGAAGCACCTTCTACGATTTTAACACTCCAGACGTAACAACTACTCCACAGCCACTGATTCTCCGATTTCGCCCATTATTGTACTCAGTGGATGGTCTCTCTCGGACATCCCAGCGCACGGAGCTGATAGTCTGTTACGGCTTGGAACATTGACTCAGCCAAAAAGCGCAATCGCTCCACCTCCACAGCCGGCGCCTGCCTCCCGCGCTTCATGCCCACGGCGCATTGCTTCGACAGCATGGGAATATGCCGGATGATCAGTGCGTCTGTACGCAAAACTCCGTCAAAAACCGGGTTTCTGGTGAAACCTGTTGCCGAGGGCCGGGCAGAAAAACGATTCGGTCGGCAATCCGCTGCCGGTCGCTGACTTGTTCGGAGTTTCCTTAGTAGCGGGACCCGCCTATGGGAGCTCCGAGATCGCCGAGCATGCGCCGCTGTACTCGAAGCGCCAAGCCTTCGAGGTCTTCTGCAGTGAGGGCCATTCGAGAACATAGGCGCACTGCCAGTGCCTGAATAGCGCGTCCTTAGTCAGCTCGATCCCGTTCGGCCCGTCCTCCATCGATCCGAACCCGCTGACGGCATTGTTGCTCACCGTGCACACGTGAGGAGCCGATTCCATTGCCGCTTTATCGATCCATAAAATCTGAATCCGCGGTAGGAACGTGACAGTCACCGCTCCTGGAGCACGCCGCCACAGCGCGAGCCTTGGTGAATCATGCAGCCAATGTGCGCTCTGCTGTTCCCCGAGCTTGCGCGGCGTCTGGGCAACGAGGCTGGCGAGCGCGGCCATAGCATTGTCGGTGTAGGCATCTGGCTCGCACACTGATGTTTTCTTTAATTGCTCGACAGTCCCGATAGTGCATAGGGATACGGCGTTCGGCGCCTGCAGCGTCAACCATCCGAGCGTCCTGTCGCTCAGCATTTCGTTCACATCGTGCACGAGATTCGATTGCCTGTTTGGAACGAACTGCTTGGACACCACTGCAAGGCCCCATTCCTCCTTCTCATCGATTAACTTTCCGGTGGCCACAAACGCTCCGACCACCATCCGATCGGGCATGCTCCAGCCATCCGCTCCCCGCGCGACGCGTGTGATTGCGACTGACGGTTCATCCAATTGTCTTGTACTCGACGTCTTGTGAATGTTGAGGACATGCAACACGCCGCGCAGCGTTGCTATGGTGAGGAGGCTCGCGAAAGGTTGATCGAATGGTTTGCCGATGACGCGCGAACGTGTTAACTCCCGCAGCCGCCATTCGGCCCCTCCCATAGTCGCCGTTGCTAAAGCGACAAGTGTGAAGGTCTCGCCTACCGGTGCCCCACCATTCCTAGGCGCCGTGTGTGCGGCGCGCGGCGAGCGCAGCTGCATACGTACTCCTGGCCCTGCGCTAGATGCGCCAGCCGCAGCCGACCACTGTGTCCACACACTATCGCCGGGGCGAACGCTCCACGCCGCTACGTCCACGAGCGGCGCCGCTATCACGTCATGGCCATCCGCCGCCGGTACAAGGCTGGGTCTCGCTCGCGGCAGCAAGCTGAGCATATCCGGCTGCGAACCAAAGTGAATCGCTTGCCGGCGCTCGAGACCGAAAGACACGCGATTACCCCAGTCGTCGCCGGTCAGTGCGGAATGCAGAACGAGCCGGAATTCTGTCGCCGATTCGACGTCGGTGGTGCGCGGTAGCGCATGTGCCGCCTCAACTACTGCGCCCTCGTCGAACGCGACTGCGAGCGCCGCCTGTTGGCGCGCAGGGGCGTCGTGCTGAGTCACCTCGCCATCGAAGAGCAGTTCGAGTGCGTAACTGTGTGCGGGTCCCATGAGCGCTGAACCCACCGGCGCTGCCGAGGTTCGCAAGACTGCGCGTACCTGCTGCGGGCGTGCGAGCATCAGGCTGAGTTCGTTTCTCCCGCGCACGA
This sequence comes from Pseudomonas sp. FP1740, assembly GCF_030687165.1. Lineage (NCBI taxonomy): Bacteria > Pseudomonadati > Pseudomonadota > Gammaproteobacteria > Pseudomonadales > Pseudomonadaceae > Pseudomonas > Pseudomonas sp. FP1740. The sequence goes on along the minus strand of NZ_CP117461.1, from coordinate 6,648,380 downwards.
TGGCCAGAGCCGAGCCCTGGTGGCGTCGTCGCGTAGTTTCGTCGAGCGCCCAGCGCGCCACCGCTTTCTGCTGGCGGCCCGCCTCTTCTTTGAATTCGGAGACGAGCCCCGTCGCGAACACGCGCAGGCCGGTTGGAGCGTCCGGCGCCTCGGCATGCAGCTCGACATGTAGGGCCGGACAAGTGGAACCTTCGTCGAGGCTCACGTCGATCCCCAACATGGCCCCAGCATGCCAGGGCAGAGCGAAAATTCCCCCCTTAGGTGCGAGAAAACCGCTATGCGGCCAGCGTCCAACGTCACCCAGCGCTGCCCACTCCAAGAGTTCCTCGTTATCGCCGGGCCAATCCGCCCCCCCGGAGAAATGGGCTTGTGTCTGCTCCGCCCCCAGTCCGCCCAGCTCTATCGGAGAAAGGCATGCCGCCAGCAGCCGGCGTTCGTGCCAGGGATCGTCGTCGGCGGGTTTTAGGTCGGTTGCCCAGCGGCGCAAGGGGAGCCAGTCGAGCTTGGCGTCCTGCACTGTGGGCACGCGCAGCTCAACTGTACTGGTGCCGCTCTTGACCGGCAGCCGCAGCAAAAGACCGCGGCGAGTGACCTCGTTTGGTGGCGCGATTGCAGCGGCGCCCAGGACGCGGTCCGTCCCGAAGACGATCTGTGCTTCCAGCGCCGCCGGCGAACCCTCTCCTTCGCAAAGGCAGATGAGACTCGCGCAGGCCAGCGTCCCGCGCGTTGCCAGAAACTGATGGACGGCCGCGAATTCCACCCGGGAAGGCTCACCGTCTGGCCCCAGGCAATGCACGGCCAGCAGGTCTAACGTGCCGGGCCAATCCAAATCGCCGTGTTGCCCGACGCCGCAGCAGATGCCGTCAAAAACGGCATCGACTTCGTCGTGCCATAGCAATCCATCGACCTGGCGGAACGTGAAAGTGTTGCGGAATACGATGCGTCCGCTGACAGTAGCTTCCGATAGCGCGGGTGCCGCGGGATCCTGGCTGTTCCAAGAAACATTCGCCACCACCACGAGCCAGGACCGGTTTCTGTCACATTCTGCCACTAGGGAGCGTGGGTCGGAGCTGCACTTCAGTGAGGCCTTAATACTGAACTGCGCTGAGGCGTGCGCCGCCATTGTGACTTCAAGGGTTCCCGCTATCGCGACATCGGCCGTGGTAGCCGAGAGCAGCCAGGTGGTATCGGAGGCGCGCGCCGTTTGTAGAGTCACATCGTCGATGGCATCACCGAGGTGCAAGCCCTTCAACACGACTGTGCTGCCTTCCTTGGCTAGCGTGAGCCGCACGCCAGCCGCATCGCCCCATGTCAAGCATTTCGAGAAAATCACCTCCCAGGCGCAGCCGTTCTTTTCTGGCTGGCCGACAAGTGTCATGTCAACCTCCAAGCCGATGGCGTGAGCGATCCGGCAGCACGCGCGCGGACCGGAGGGTGTGTCCAACCACTCGAGTGGAGCGGGGGAACTCACTACCACACCGATACGGCCGAGCGCATCGGTTTCCAGTTCCACGCCCGTGACTTCGGCCGTCAACGCCTCCGGCGACCCGCCGATGCGCACCTGCATGGCCACCACGCGTGTTCCCGCTCCCTTGTCGTCGAAACGCCAGACGATGTCGGCAGGCACCACATCCGCAAGTCCCCAACTGCCAGCCTTAAATTCCCACTTGAGTTCCAACACGGGGCTATCGTCGAGTGCCGCTCCGAGCGGCGGGCTCCAGGGCGGCGCAAGCTTGCAGGTGACGCGGGCCACATTCTTGTCGAATTTCTCAATCGCCCGCGCGACCAGCGCGCAGGGACCGATAGCTGGACGCGAGGACACGCCCGCTCGCACTTCGCCGCACAGGTCCCACGACGCTATCGCCAGATCTCCAGGCTCGCTGTCGAGCAGCGTCAGCGTCACGTGGGATGATGGCTGCCCTGCCCACGACAGGCCCGCCGTGCGTATCGCCGTTATGCACGTCGGCTCTGCCGTGCCGCCCGAATTGATCGGTTCCACTTGCCGCATCTCGCCGTCGAAAAGGCCTTGCTTGCGCCCCGCGCCGTCGAGGGTTTGTCCACGCGTCTGAAGCTGCATCAGCGGCTGACCGAAATTGAGCATGGGCGCTGAGCCGGGCTGTTGCGATGAGGTGAGTTGTGGCGTGTCTTGGTCTAGTACGATGCCAGCAGCGGAACCGAAACCGTCCGCGCCATGATAGGCGCCAAGCGTAAAAGTTTGTGCGAAGCCTGCGGTCTTGAATTCGATTCGCGGTTGATCGTCGCCGAGTTGTTTGTCCACGAGGTCAAGAACGACCTGGCCCGGACTCGGTAGCCAGCCGTTCACGGTGATTTCGGTGCCCACCTTATCGGCTTTCTCAGGCACGGTGGCGGCCAAATCGTCGCTCGGCCGCACGCTACTGAGCGCGGTGGACCCGATTGTTCCTGATAATGTTCCATCGGCTGTTGCCTGCAGCAATGACTCCAAATGCATCTGGATGCCATGGCGCAGCATCTGCCGCGCAGGCGCGTTGGGCGGTCCTTCGAGCGACAAGCCGGCGATGTGAGGATGAAATCCCGTCGCAGCAACGCGCTGCCACTGGGGCGCTGCATCGCCCGTTGTGTTGAAGGGCGGCGCTGCATACGCGGGGAGTTTGCCTTGCTCGATGCGCAATTCGATGCCTGGCGCCTTCGGTTTTGGATGCGCTGGAAACAGCGCGCGCAGTGGGTCGACTACGGCGCCGGTACGCGTCTCATCCCGCTCCGGCAGAGTGCGGACAAAGTACGCGCCGTCGAACCGACTCCAGGCCTTGACGCGCGGCTGTGCCGACGCCGGAACCGAAGATGGCACGGTTAAGGTCACATAACCGCCGCTCAGTTCAAGTGTCCATGCGCTATTATGAGGGCCAGTTGTGTCGCCGACCCAGCGCGTGCCGCAAAAAACCTTGCCCAGCGCCTGCGCGAACCGCATATCGGCTCCATCACGCGCGGGTCGCGTCGCGAAGTCAGCGTCGAAGGCGGCGCGCAAGCGCGATTGCAGACCCGGGATGCCGTCTTGCGACCGGTTGAGCGACAGCGGTTTGTCAGAGATGAGTGGGTCGTCACCTTTCTTCGCGATTTGGTCGAACGCCACCCACCAGGGCGGGCTCCGCCACTCCAATAGGGGGCGCATCGCTTTGAGGCTCGCGTGGTCGTTGCGCACGGTCAAGGTGACCGCCTGCCCTGCTGGCCTTGCCGGATCGTCGGAAATCCAGACTGACAGGCCGGGCGGACCGCCGAGCGCTTCGAGCGGTACGCCGCCGCGAAACTGTTGCGACGGCCTGCTCAAGCCCTTGCGGATGGATTCAGGCACGGCCGCATCGAACACCTCGGGGGACATTTCGAGCAGGCCCTCGGCGGTTGCGAGCCAGCGCGGCCGCGTGGCATTGTCAGACGCGATGTTGTCCTGGGCATCCATTAATCCCTCGTAGAAGATGTACGCCTCGGCCAAATTAACCGTAGGTGTATGGCCCAGGCCTCCCCATTCCACGTGAAGCTCCGGTAGTGACGTCAGTTCGGCAGATGCGTTCGGATCGGCCGTCGTGCGCATTATCCAGGCGACCCATGTAAGTCCCCCTGGTGCACTCCCGGGCTTCCAGCTCGCGATGGCGCGTTCCGCGCTCATCACTGAGCCTCCGACTTGAGCGCCCCAATCGATGTACACCGCGACCGGGCGCTCGCTCACGCACAGGCCTGCTTTGACGACGATCTTCATCGACTTATCGTTGTGCGGTGCGGTCAGATGTACCAGGATATCACCGAGCCACTCCTTATCCGACAAAGCAGAGCCGTCCTCCATTCGCTCGAAACGAAGTCCTGGGCATAGGTCGAAAGTGCGATCAAATGCGCTGGCCAACACGGACTTTCGTTCGGACTTGAGGATGTGCCATCGGCGAACGGTCCAGGGTGTATCCCCATTGGTCCAATCGCTGACGTCGTGCTGGAAATTACTGGTGAGCGTGGAATTGGAAGTCGGCACGCTCTTGCCTGACAGAAGTAGCGCGAAGTAGTCACTTTCCTCTTTCCAGGCGAGGTCTGTGTTGTGAGGTAGCCGCAACATATCTCGCATGCCGGCGCCGAGCGAACCCGCAAGGCACGCCCCGTGGGGCGTGAAGACGTAGTCTAGCTCGGCTCCATCGGCCGATAGCGTTGGCCAGAGCGACCCGAGAAGAGAACCTTTTGTGCCGGGCGACGGATTTGGCAAGGCCTTGAATACCGGTGCGGCAGCGCAGGTCAGTGATCCAACATGCACCTGCAAGCCGACGCCGTTCGCATTACGCGCGAGGACCGAGTCACCGGACAGTTGGATAGCGATCTCCACAGACTTCCAGTATTCGAATGGCGCTGTGTCAGAAGAGGGACGCCATTTGGTGACATCAGGGATCTTCACGACCAACGTCGCCTTGGCACGGTCAAGTGTGGCTCGCAGCAGCCCGGTGGCAACGTCTAGCTGTAGCAGCCCCGGAGTTGTGCTTGAAATCTTGATCGTGTGCAAGACAGGGAACAGGATCCCAACGGTACGTTTTCTCTCTATGGGCCAAATACCCCACTCGCGATACACAGCTGTGAACGCAAACACCTCTGGCATCTCGATCTTCAACATCGGTGCAGGCGCTGACGTGGCGTCTGTGGGCTTCATGGCCGACCTCCGTAGCGGGTACCGTCCCTCTCGACGGCGATCTGAAGCGTCCAAGGCGAATCGCCGTCGCGCAACGTGCGCAACCACGCGAGTTCGGAACACGCAAGGTCCAGTGTGATGCGTGCCGACAATCGGCCCGCCAACGCGCCTTCGGTGATCTGGACGAGTTCGGCGGTAGCGATCCGGCCGAGTTCGGCGGTTTCAGTATCGTACGGCTCGACCAGCAGACTCACGGAAAGGATCTTGGTTTCGCCCGGCTTGATGTTGATGCGTGCGAGTTCCAACGTCAATTGACGTTTGGTGTTGCTGGCGACGAGCACGTAGGCTGCGTACAGATCGGGCAGTTGCATCGGCATGCGGGGAATCCCATCGTCGAAATCGCCCCCGTCCTCTTCGCCGATCGGCTTGTCGTGGCGCAGCCAATAACTCAGCACGGCCTGCAGGCGCCGCTGCTGAGTTGGCCAAAGGGTCGGATCGAGGCTGTCGGCCGCGCGCACGAGCGGGAATTCGATGTGCAGCTGTCCATCCTCCGCGGTTACTACCGTGAGTTCAGGAGGCGCATAGGCCAGGTCACCACCCTCCACGAACACGGGCGTGAGCCAATGATCGTCCACGCTCTGCCTCTCCTCACGCGACTCGCGCACCCCAGCCTGCGTGCTGACCGCGACCGCATAGCGATACGCAGCGGGCAAGTGGGGATACCGGTATCTGTCGCTGCCGCGCACGATTCGCTCGGGCCCGCGTTCGGGCAATGACCAGTCTTCGAGGTTGGAAGCGGCCTGGGTCGCCGTAGCCCAGCTGGCCTGCCAGGCTATCACGTCGAAACTCAGGATCCTTCCCAGTAGATCGCGCCACTTTTCTGCATCAGCGTCGTCAATGCGTCGCCGCAGGGCGACGCGCTGCCCGACAAACTGCGTGCGAGGGCCAAGGTCGTCTCGCGCCAGCTGCGCGCGCTGCGCCGGGTGCACAGTCACTAGGGCGCACAACGCGCCCGTCGTGGCATCGATGCCAGTGGCCCAGCGGTCAGGTGCCAGAGCCAGTGTGCGAGGTACGGCGACCTTGTGGGCGACATCCCGGGGGGAGGGAGCGTGGGGATCGAAGGGTTCCGTCGCGAACTGGTAGCGGCGCACCACCTCGACCCAAACGTCGAGGTATTGTGCATAGCCTTCGTCTAGTCCGTGGAAGAAGTGCACTTGTCCGTCGAGCAGCGGTATGTCGACCTCTAGGGGGGGGGGCGGGATGGCCGCATTGACGGGCGTGTCTCCCTTGGGATTGGCCGCCGGCCGCAAGGGAGCAGCCTGCCAGAACAGGCGGCACTTGCTAGGATTGTTGCCGCCGAGGAAGTGCGCTGCCCGCTCGCCCATAGTTATTAGCAGCATCTCCCATCGGCGGGGCAAGGTAGCAGTGCCCGTCTTCGGATCATACGGGGTTGGGTCGATCGCTTGCAGAGCCTGGAACAAGCAGCCACCTCGCAGCACTTCCTTGGGATCCACCTTTTGGCGAAGCCCATCCAGTTCCCTTAGTACCGGCAATGCGAAGAGCCGCACACACCACTGAAGCCGCGCGCGGCCGTGTGGACGTTCGCCCGGAGCAAACCGCGTGAAGGACAGCACGGCCACGTCTTGCTTGGAAAGGGTGGCTTGGGGATCAACTGGATCGCCGTTATCAAGCCATTCGCTCGGATCTATTGGTTCGCCGTCACGTTCTAGCCAGCAGGTCAACGAGCCGCCCAATGCTTCGACCAGCCGCCAGCCAGCGGGGTCAGTGGTGGCATCGGCACGCTTGAGCAGCCGCTCGATGCGTTCGCCCTGCGGTACGGCGGCCGGGCTTGGAAGCAAGGGCTCGTCCACCGACAAGCAGACAATTGCATGCAGTTCCAGCGCTCTGGCGTCAAGTTCGCCGACGGCTTCGATAAGGCTGTGGTGTAGGAGTACGGGGCGGGCGTTCACGTCCTCTATGGCCGAGAATTCTGTAGCCACCGCCCCCCCTGGCGGCCAATCTGCCTGGAGCTTTTCTCCCTCTGGCTGCCAGTCCAATGCTCCGGCGTCACCGGGCAACGGACGAGGCGTCACCGAGACCGGCAGCGAGCGGAACAGCGCCTCGGACTGCAGCGTGACCTGTGCGATCTGCCGTACCGGCAAATCAGTGTCCATGGTGTCGCGCCCCCACACACGCAGCGCGACCACCGGTCCGAGTGGATTGTTCGAGTCGGGCTGGGGCGAGATGACACCACGCAAACGCGAAACGACGCGCGCCTCAGTGCCGGCCCCGGGGGTCGTTACGGGCGCGAAGGATTCGCGTCCCACCTCAGCTTTGAAGCTGCTGTATTCAAGCGGCAGGTAGTTGCGCGGAGCCGGCTTGGCTGCCTTGATCGGCACGCGCTCGAGCAGCGAGACCTCTGACCCTTCGGAGAACAGTCCATTCTCCGGAACCATGGACTTGTCCTGCACTGTGGACAAGTCCGACGGATCGAACCTAATGGCATGCCTAAGCCGAAAGGCGGGCGAATTGAGTTGCGAGGCATTGGGATCGCCTTTGACATAGATGTGGAATTCGCCTGCTCTGGCGGTCCCAAGAATGTCGTTCCACAAGGTAGCCTCGTTCTTATCGTCGATCGAAACCCTCGCATTGAAATGCTGCACACCATCCTTGAGTCCGCCCACTGCCGTCCAATCCAATTTCAACTGGACCTCCGACAGAGCTTGCAGGTCTTCCGCCGCCAGTTGCCGCATCTGGTCGGGTTGTGGCAGCTTCACACGCAGCCCATCGGCATCCTCAACCGCTATGCCGGCGGAAAGATTGAGCGCGAGATCGAGCCCATCTCCGTAGCGACCGAGCATGTTCGACTCCGCGTCGCGCCGCCAAAGGCGCAGACGCGATCCGAAATTCGGTGCTTTCAGATCTTGGTCCGACAGCCCCGACACGGCCACATCGAACTGCACGACAAACTCTGTCTTCTCGGCAATCGAGGGTAGACGCAGCAGCACTTGTGCATGTTGGATGGTGAAAGGTTGTGACGCCGGAAAATAGGACGCCTTCACCCTCTGAGTCGCCAGAGCTTTACCATTGCCGGGTGAGAGTGCCTCCACGATGTATTCGAACTTGGCCTCGCCGTGGAGCAGCGTCGGAAGCCCACGGTCGACAAACTGGAACTGGGGTCTCACGGCAACAATGTGGTTGTTTGCTAATGGGTAGGTCAGCCAACCTGGAAGCAGCAGCACTGGCGGGGTGGCTGGCACTTGCGTGCCGCCCGTCTGCACCCGCCGCACGCGAAAGCTCTCGATGCCCGCATGGCTGTACGGGCCCTCGCGCACCGCCGTTCCATCGGGTTTAATGCGCAGCACGGTCCAGGCAATGCCTATCTCGCCCTTGCCTTGGAAGTCATAGCCGGGGACGATCTGATAGCGCTCGTCGCGATTCACGGGTGGCAGGATGGTATCGGGCGCGATGGGGTGGTCGAAGAGTTGCAGGCTAGCTGACTCGAACAGCGCCGCCATGCCTGCGTGCGCGATCTCGGCTTCCAGCTCGCCACTCCCTGTGTCGGGATGGACCGGATCGTTGAATGCCAACACAAGCCCGAGTTGCGCCGCCAGCCGTCGACCATCGGGTACGTCGCCAATGAGCGCTGGAATCTCGTGATCCACCAGCGCGGACGTATCGCGCGCAAGCGCTAGCAGCTGCATCAGGAGTTCGCCCTGGTGCGTCACTGTCTCAGCAGAGGGTGCTGGATTCTTCTGGGCATAGCGCGCTGCCTGCGCCAAGTGCCAGTCGTAGGTACCGGCTCCGCGTCGGACCCGAAATCGTGTCGAGCGACGACCGGGCATGGCGGTCACTGCTGGGTCGTCGAAGTCGCCGTCGACCGGACGCAGCGTGCGCGGGTCGACGACCTCTACATACTTGGGCTGTGCGTCTTCGAGCGTCATGAGCAGATCGCCCACCAATACTGGCTCGCTTTGGTCTGGATCGCGTTTCTGCACCCAGTCCAGGGGCAGGAGTTCTTGCCTTGCGCCTTCCAGCACCTCGAAGCCAGCCGCCACGTTGGTTGAGCTGGTGCGACCCACGAGGCCAAGCCAGGCGTGCTTTGCCCCCGCCTTGAGTTGCCATTTGTGGTATCGCTCGGCGAATGCTCCATTGTTGTCCTTCGTCGGCTTTGGATAGCAGGCTTCAGCCTCGCCGTCTGGGAACAGGACCACACGCAACTGGTCGCCGACACGGATGGGGAAATATCGCCACTGGTCTGGTGGTGCGGCGACGGCTGGAGCGGGTTTGCTCACAACTGCGGCCTGGGCTGCCCAGGCGGGCAAAGCCGGCGGCGGACCTACCAGGCCTGCGGCGGAAAGCGCCAGCTCCTTTGCCCGAAAGCGCAATGTCTTTCCGTCGTCGAGCAGGTTGTCGATCGGCGGCATTAGCTCATTTATCACGCGCCTCGCCTCGCCGATGCGGCCTTCAGAAGCGGCCACGCGCACGCGCACTTCGAAGCCGAAACCCGCGACGTGAAGGCTGACCTTGGCTGTGCCCTCGAATCCCAGGCCGTCGGGTACGAAGGCTGTGTTCAGATTCGCGGTCACTGTGAGCGTAATGCCAGTGCTGACGTCGAACAGCGTGACGTCAAAGCTACAGAAGAAGGTCTTCACGTGGATGCGTTTCCACACACGTACGGAGAGTTCCAGTGCCGCGGAGACGGCCAGTTCGGCCAGTGCGTAGAGCTGGCCCGAGGACGTGATGGCGCCGCCGAACGATGCAACGAGCTCGAGGCTGGCCTTGGCCCTGACACTTACGTTCGCGAAGCCTAGGTCGCCGTTGAAGCCGCCGCCGAGCACGGCCTGCGCCCTCAGGTTGAGGCCGACGGCATGCGTGCCGCGGTAGTAGCCGAAGCGGAAGCCCGCTTCGATCATCCCCCGGGCCGGTCCGAGGTCGGCTTCGAAGCGCGCCTGACGCGGCCAGCCGACTTCGACGATGGCCCCATGCGGATCGGCATAGAGTGCGGCCGATAGCCGGCAGTTGTTGAGGGCATCTTTGAGGAGAGAGCCAAGCGCATTGCCGCGCGCGCTCGGTCCGAAGCGCGGGTCTTTCAGGGTGACGAATCGTGCATAGAGAACTTGCTCGCGCGGCGAGAACCCGAGCGCGCCCTTGACGGCTGGATGTTCCAGAAACTCCTGCGTCTTCGCTGCCTCGGGCGAGGCAAGAAACCAGGCGTTGAGCCCGGCCACGATGGACAGCCGTTCGTCGATGGCCAGCACGAGGCTGCCCACGAAGGGATGGTCTTTGTCCATCGGCAGAATGCCGAAGGACACCAGGCCGTAGCCCACCAGCAGGTTCTGTGGACCACCGAGGTTCGGTACCCATGCATCGAGCGAGCCCGGATAGGGCAGCCCCGCAGGCGAATCCACCGCCCGTTGAACACGCTGCGCGATGGACTGATCGGCAGGCTGCAAATCGGAAAAGCCGCGCAGGCCCTGACCCACGCCGACGCCGAGCCCAACGCGCCGTAGGAAGAACCCATAGCCCAGTGAGTCGTCGCGCTGGATTTCTCCATACACGGCGATTGAGGGGCGTATCGCGCCCTTGTCGTCGCGAATGCGCGTGAGCTTGAGCGTGGCGTCGGCCGGTGGGATGAATCCGCAATCGAGCGACACAGTGCCGCCGATGCCGAACTCCTGCTCGTCGTCGTACTCACGCAGCGTGCCCGCGAAGCGGAAACCGCCGTCTAGGCGCAACTTGATACCGACCGAAGAAATGCGCACGCTCGGCTCCAGGCTCCTAGCATCGCGCTGAGACACCGTGATGTCCCCGAGCGAAAGCTGTGCCTGAAGGCCCGGGAGCTCGGCCGTGAAGGCAACGTCTCCGAGCAGTTGAACCGAAAGGCGACCAGCATCGGGGGGCAGGAACACAAAGCCTCGCCACACCACTTGGAGGATTTTTGCGACCTCGAACTTGCGCGGCGTCACCTGGACACGGACGGTCGCCTTTCCCAGGTCCCGCAGGTCGAGGTTCTCGAAATGGGCGCTGATACCATCAAACAGCTCTCGGTACTCGGCGAGGCGGTTGGTCAGTTCGCCCTCGGGCACGAATCGCACGCTACCAGTCAGCCCGCCTCGTGCCTTCCAGCGGTCGTCCTTATTCCAAGAGAGCCCGAGGCGCACGCTGTCCACCTGCATCTGCAGGTAAAGCGCCCGGATGTGGAACACTCGATCCACGCCAACGTCTAGATCGGCCAGCACGCCCAGTCCAGCATTGTCGGAGAGCAGGCGCACCGTGAGCACACCGTCGGCGTCGTCGAAGAGTTTTAAGCGAGTGCGGGCGCGCAGGCTCGCGCCTGTGAGCCGTCCACGGTCAATAGTAAGTTCGCCAAGGCCCTCACGCGCTGACTCGACCACCAATGTTTCATCCAATGATGGCAACGGGCCAATGCTCTGCGAGCCTTCGCGAACCTTGGCATGTAGGTTGAGGCCCGCGTGACCAAGAGAAAGCTTGTCTATGTCGAACGCGAAGCCGCTCTCGGCCGGTACGTGCAGTGCGATCGGTTGCGCACCGAGCTGGAACTGCAAGAAGTCAGCATTGCCCGAAAAATCCAGGGTCGCTTCAAGGGTACGCGGCAATTCGAGCTTCGCCAGGAGGCCGAACAAAAGTGTCGAGTCTTTGGTGCGGGAGAGTTTGATCGTTGCCGTACTGAGCGCGAACGAGAAACCATGCCTGAGGTCGAGTTCATCGTTGACGATCGGGCAACTGCATTCGAACGAAAGAGGTGCCGTGAGGGGGCCAACCGCGAGATCGATACTCAAAAGGAAGCCAAAGCGCCCAGGCTTTCCAAGCAGGGTCAGGCTGGCGTTCGGATTTTTCAGCTCGGCCACCAAATCATTGGTCGCACCCGCGATCCATTTCTCGGCGACATCGAGGAGACGACTTGAACCCGCGAGCAAGGTTGGCGCGCCCTTCCTGAGCAAGGACACGGGCACGCCAGGAAAATCGGCGCGGGTCAAGTCGATGCGCACTGGTTGTACCGCAGCCCCACCCCCTCCGGGACCCGCCAGCGCGGCGATGGCGGTGGTGTCTATCGTGCCCAGCGGAATTTGGAACGCTGCCTTTTTATCGCCCTTGGTGGGTACGACGCGCATGAGCGCGCCATCCGATACCGCTAGCAGTAAGTCAAGTTGAAGCGTTACCTTGGGCGGCAGCTCGACGTGGGCCTTGCCGCCAGTTAGGTCGACCTCGATGACCAATGGCCCTGAGTCCTCGATGACGAGGATCGCGGCGGGCGAGCCGAGCGGGAGATGCAACCAGTCCACTTCCAACCGAAGTCGCACCGTCGGGGCAAGCGCCGAGTCGAGGCCCACGGTGAGCGTGAGTGTGGCCTTGCTGTCAATTGGCACCGGCACAATCTTGTCGAGCCCCTGCACGACCTGATGAATTGGCACTGTCCATACCAGAGCACCGTTGTTGATCGACACTCCCTGGATATCGGCCACATGCGCGCTCAACTCCAGGGGCGCACTCAGCCATGGCGCCGCAAGGACCAGCCCGGCCATGAGTTCAAGGTTCTGTGCCCCATTCCGCGCCTCAAGTTCGACCCGTAAGTCGATGGCGTCGCCAAGGTCGCCGAGCCAGCTCGACACGTCGGCCGACAAGAGGAACTCATTGCCGAAGTCCGCCTGGTCATACTGATAGGCCTTGTCAACGACCCCGTCACGTGACCAGTACATGTCGAAACTACCGCCCTGCACCACGTTTCCAAGCAGAACCTCGACGGGCTCGGGTAGGAAGAGCGGCACGGCTCCGACACCTGGCAGGCTGAACACAAGCCCCGATACGCTGTAGTGATCGTCGGCTGCGGCATGTGGTTGCAGTGATGCATGCAAAGGCGACGCATTCTCCAGCACCACCACCGCAGACGGCAGCACCTCGGCGAGCACGCCCACCCCGACCGCGCCGCCTGCCGCGACAGGTAACATGATGGCGCGTGAAACGTCGGCCGTCGCCAGGGCGCCAGATGACGCAAGACCTGCAATATCGAACACCTCGTCCAGTTGCGAGCAATATGGCACACCGTCAGCTGCGGCCGGCAGTGGTGCCAGATCGAGCAGCAGCGTTCTCAGCGCGGCGTCCTTGGCGCCGGGTACCAGGACCTCGCGGAAGAACAAGCAGCGCTCGATGTTGTTCCACTGTGTGTGATCAGAGGGAATGGCCAGGTGTTTTTTGAACCAGGTGTTGGCTCGCTTTCGGAGGGAGTCATCCATCATCGACTTGGCGAGGCCCGACGCATCCACATGCACCCAATGCGCGAGCGCGCATAGCGTTTCGGACGTCTGGAAGAGCTGATAGGCGCGCGGAATCTTGGACATCGCACCTTTGAGGCCTTGAAGGATCAATCCGAGTGCACCGCGCACACGCATGCGCCAGACGTCGTAGAGCGCGCGCCGAGCAACTGGCTCGGTGCGCAACATGGCGCGCATACGGTAGAGCGAAGGCCAGTTCAGCAGCGTTGCCGCGAGTTCGGCCGAGTCTGTCTTGGCGCCGGTCTTCGGGTTCCAGAGGCGGGCTATGGTTTTCGGTAATAGGTCAGTTGGCCTTGCTCCACCCGTCGGCAGCGCATCGCGCGTCCACTTCTGCTTGAAGAAATCGCCCTGGCCTTGCCAGGTCGTGCCCCAGAGATCCAGACCGAGGACGCGCAGGTGGCGACCGAAGGGCCCGTCGGACCAGCCCAGTTGATTCTTGTCGACGTAACTGCCGAGCCAGCCGAGGTACTCAAGGTAGAACGCGAAGTCGCTTGGCGCTGCCTTGCCGCCCGCTCGCGGGAACGACTGCGTCAGCCAGGAAAAGCGCAACGTGAAATTCGTCGCGTCGCGCGACACCGAGAAGTCATCGGCCGCGTCTAGCTGCATGCCTTCCCGCATCGCGCGCACGAACACAGCGAAGCTCGAGCGCTGGAGCGGGTCGGTGATGTCAACGCCGAAATGTTCAGCCGAGGCATTGGTGATCGCGCACTCGGCAGTTGTTCCACTGCTTACGATGACCTCGCCCCCCGCATCGACTGATGCCAAGGCAATGGAGTTCACGACCGGCGACTCGCGTTGATCGAATACATGAAGCGTCCGCTGGGCCAGGTCGGGGGCGAAGAGCTGCCAGCGGGAATTGGTGGGAAGGGGCGGCGTCGAAGCGTCCGTACCTATGCGCAATGCGCTCGCGGCCTTGCGATCCCACATGCGCCACAATCTCAGCGAGGCCCAGCGTTGGTCCGCGTCCGCGACAGGACGCAAGGCGTGGCGCCAGGGGTTACTCACGGGCGCGTTGCCGATCAGCACATAATTGGCCGTCAGGGCGCCGATCGTTTCCCGAGTGGACTGCCGCAAAGCGGCATCGCCTATGGAGGAGACTTGCTTCGGAGAAACTGCGTGGCCCTCGGGTAAGCGGACACCAACGCCCATGTCCTTGAACGCCGTCGTGTAAGCGGCCACGTCATTCGCTATTTTCGCGTGGGCTATGTGTCGGCCAGTTGCTGCCGTGAGATGCTTGGAAGCCGCCGGATCGCCCTTGCTCCATTCGAGGTTCTCGAGCGGGTCCTGGAATACGGCGCCGGCAAACATCGGTGATGATCGGACCGCTTTGCTGAGTGGCGGAATTGCCAGTAGCGACTCGGCCGGGTCATACAGATCAGCGACCTTTAGGCGAAACTTGCGACCGTGAGCTTTGCCCACAGGCCACTTCGCGAGTTTCTCCACGTACGAACCTGGGAACGGTGTCTTGTCGATGCTCTGGAAGCGCTGACAGAACTCATCTTCGAATTTCGCCTGCACGACATCGTCGGCGCCTCCAGCCCGGATCGCGACGTTCCAAGCCTCTTTGATGATAGCGATCATCGGCTGACCGAACGATTTCCCTGGGTTGAAAACGTTTAAACGCACGACGATTGCAAGCGCCAGCTCACTCGTTAGCACTTTGCCCAGCCACATGCGTTTAGCAAGTGCAGCGGGCAGCCCCCAGCCACGCAAGTCCTCCCACGCGACATTTCGCACCCGCTGCACGGCTGCTCGCCACATCGCGTCGCGCAAGGCAGGCTGTGTGCGACACAGCATCGTGATTCGGTAGTGAAAGTGTGGGCTGCGCCAGAATCGGCGCTCTTCCTCGCTGGGCTGGGGCATCACTTCCGAGATGCCAGCATCCGCAATGAACCGCCCATTTATGGTTCCAGGCCTGCCCGAGAAGCATTCGTACGCAGGGCCCCATCCTTTGGTGTCACTCCAACTCCCCGCGGTATTGGTTAAACCAAAGCGCTGGAACCTCTCATGCAGTGCTGGATCATGGATTGCCAACGAAGCCAAGAAGCCGCCCAGTTCGGTCCCGCCGTGCTCCTTCGACGGACCGGTGTAGTGCAGGAGCGGAATCGAGATGTTGCCCCGGTCGTAGCCCTGGATGCCGTCGAAATAACCTTCTGGTTCGTTCTCGGAAATTGACCGCACGACGCGAAATAGCGACCGCCATTGAATGTCGCGACGAATACGTGTCGCATCCGTCAATGAACTCGGCAGCAGTTCCATCGCGATCCATGGGTCCACGGTGACCCCGGTAGCGCGATATATGTTATTAGGGTTCCAGTTCAGGGCCGTCATGAAGCAACGGGCCTTCGAATGAAGCCCGTCCGGCCGCATCAGGCCGGTCGGAGGCTCGTAGCCAGGCCCCTGGAACGCCGGATCGCCGGTGTCGAAAGCGAACATGCCGGAGAAGTCGAGTGCGAAGAAATGCTTGCCGGCGTCGTCCCTGGAGAGAGACCAGACGTTGGGCTGATCGACCTGGTCGAAGCTGGAAAATTCGTCAGGTACTTCCGTCTTTTTGCCGTCCGCGTCGAACGCGGATTTGACCCGCTGGATGATGACGGGACACACATAATGGCCGGCCTGGTGGGGCGAAGCGGGCTTGCTGCACCACAGGTCCAGCGCGGCCTCCCACTGCGCGTTCCAGTCACTCGCGAGCGGCAAGCCCGCAACTTGGCGCCGAATTTCGTCACAAATGTCCGTGGACGACTGGACATACGCGCCCGGTGTTTTGACTGCAAGGTGCTTGGTGGCGAGGCAGTAGACCTGGAACTCGAACTCTGCCCAGCGGAGCTCATCCGGGGATGGGGTCGCGGGGTCGGCGAAGCATTCGAAGCCGCAACTGGCAAGCCTTTGCGCGCGATTTAAGTTCTCGACCTTAACTTTGTCGTCCATCGAAGCTCTCCACTTCGAGTGGGCTCGTATGATGGATGGTCAGAGCTCCGCGCCCCACCGTCGTCATGTCTTCCCGCCCGTCTCACTCGCCGAACAGCATTCACGGTGTTGCGTGCTCAATCATCAAAGGCCGCGTCCTACGCGCCGTATACCTTGCTCGCCGAGACAACAGGCCGAAAAATCATTAGTGCGAATTCTTATGTTGAAGAATGTAGTCCACTAACTCCACTTAGGGAAACTCCGGAAAAGTCCCGACCGATCTGCTGAAATGGTGCCACTGCTGAATCTGAGCCTTGACGCATGACCCAGATGAGCTTTCCGATGCCGAGTACACCGGCAAACGTAAACAGACCCGACGCGAGCGCTTTCTTGGGGAGGCGGAGCAGGTGGTGCCGTGGGGCGGGCTGCTGGCACTGATCGAGCCGTTCTACTCCAAGGCTGGCGATTCCCGGCCGCTGTATCCCCTGGAAACCATGCTGCGCATCCATCTGCTGCAAAACTGGTTTCCCCTCAGCGACTCGGTGATGGAAAAGGCACTGTACGAAATCATCTCGTTGCGTCAGTTCGCCAAGCTATCGCTGACCCAGGGCAGTCCCCCGGAAGACACGACGATCATGAATTTCCTCCACCTGCTGGAGCAGTACGGACTGGCGGCAGGCATCCTGGCTGTAATCAATGGCCACTTGGGCGAGTGAGGACTGCCGCTGCGCTAAGGCTCCATCATCGATGTGACCATCATCCATGCGCCGAGTTCGACCAATAATCGGGAGGGCAAACGCGACCCGGAGATGCATCAGACAAAGAAAGGCAACCAGGACTTCTTCGGCATGAAGGCGCATATCGGCACAGCGCTGGCCTGGGGGGAGGCCGGGCTCACCAGACTGTCATGGATGGTAAAGTGCCGTAACGATGGAACGTGAGGTGCATGCCCTGATATACCAAAACTCAGTCAGATACTGGGTTTTCTTACGGCCGGCCCTTGGTGAAGTACAAGTTACTGGCCGCTATAATGGGTCGATTCTGTTGAAAAGTCCGGCCTGGTTCTCACGACAAAAAAGTACGCGTCTGAGATTGAATTCCTTGCTTTCAGCAGAAGCTTTCCAGACACGGATTTCAAGTAGTAGCGTGCAAAAGATGTGTTTTGCCCCGTCAATTTTCGAGCAGTTTGAGAAAACCGCCTTTTTCAACAGAATTGGTCGTTCTCTGCCGGTTATGTCCACGAACAGCGCTGGTCAAATCCGATGCAAATGACTGGTCAGATCGAATGCAAATAGGTGGGAAAGTCCGTGCAATTACCCATCTCGCGTAGTTAGGCGAGACTTCAAGGTAAGAGCATCGTGGCTATGAACTGTCTTCGGTAGTGTCGGCATGAAGAGGCCCGAAAATTTCAGGCACCTTGAGCAATATCATTGGGCTATTATGATTAAAAGCGTGTTCAGCTCCTACACCACCTTGGTTGATCCAGCTGATTCAGAAATAAGGATATTTCGATGCCCGCCCCGGCTCCGTTGCTGCTGAGAGTGCCCTTTCTATCGCAATCTGCGCAAGTGCATGCTGCTCGTTTGAGCTGCGGTTTTGGCGTGGATGATCGAAAAACGCCAGAGAGTTTTTCATGAATTACTTTACTGACACTGCCGTTAACATTTTAGGCAACAGTAAGCTGCGGACGCCTCAAATCGAGGCCTATATCAAGGCCCAAGAGCACTTTGCGAGCGATCCTGAACAGGATGCGCTGATCGTGTTGCCTACGGGTACGGGCAAGTCAGGGCTGATTTCCATCGTGCCGTTTGGATTGGCGAAAGGGCGTGTCTTGATCATCACCCCTGGCCTTGTGACCAAGCAGAGCATCAGGAAGACTCAAGACCTGCTCGAGGACAATTTCTGGATTAACTTTGATGTGATCTTCAGCGGAAATGACCTGCCCATCACCTGCGAATTCAACTCGCTGACGCTCCAGCGCAGCCTAGAGCAAAGCCACATCGTCTACTCCAATATTCAGCAAATACACAGCGACCGCCCTACGTGCCTGACCAAGCGAGTCCCACCCGACTTCTTCGACCTGATCATCGTCGATGAAGGGCATCACGCGCCGGCTGAAACTTGGCAAAAGACACTTGGCCACTTCGCCAAGGCTAAAAAGCTTTTTGTAACTGGAACCCCATTTCGTGGCGACAACCAGGAAGTGCCCGGAAAGCTGATTCACAAAACGCCACTGTCTGAAGTGATGAGAGACCGTTACGTCAAATGGCTCAGGAAAGAAACGGTCAATGCTCATGAACTCTATTTCACGTTGGCTGACCAGCCAGGCGTTAGGCTGTCAAAGGAGGAAGTGCTCGGGTTCAAAGACCCTGAGTGGGTCCAGCGCAGCGTTGCATTGTCGAAGGAATGCTCACTGGACGTGATTGACCAGAGCATTCACAACCTCACCGAGCTGAAAAAAGCGTCACCAAAAGTGCCTCACAAAATCCTTGCTGTGGGCTGCAGCATTGCCCATGCCGAGGATCTGCGTACTTGGTACGAGGCCAAAAATCTGAGAGCGGCGATTGTTCACAGTTACATGGAACAGCCGGACATCGATGCAGCTTTTAGAACGATTGATAACAATCAATGTGATGTTGTCATCTCCGTGAACATGCTGATGGAAGGATATGACCATAGATACCTTACGGTTCTTGCGCTTTTCCGGCCCTATCGAAGTCTAAATGCTTTTGCTCAAATCGTCGGCCGGGTGCTACGCGCAATCCCTACAGACGAGATCACAGCGTTCGAGATTGATAACAACGCTGTTGTGATCTACCACGAGGAAACCGGCCTGGATGCGATGTGGAGCTCGTTTCAGAAGGAGGTTGATCGAGCAAAACATCAACGCACCAAGGAATACATAATCACTGACCAGGAATACGTTCGAAAGGAGGAGTCCCTGGCGGGGGTTGGTTCCTCCGAAGCATTTGTCAGCGATCAGGATTCCTATTTGGAAGACCTGGACTTCAACAAGATTTTCTCTGACAAGCGAGCAGAAATCGATGCTTTTGCTGCCCAGAAAGTCAAAGAGCTGCCGGGTATAGAGGGTTACGACGCTGACGTGCTTGCACAGTTGACGAACGTCATCCGCAACGCTGAGATGAAGAAGGCCGCCCAGGTCATCGACCCTAACCTCTTGGAAAAACGACCAGAGATCGCGCGGAAGCAGCTTCGAGAGATCCTTACGAAAAAGGCCCAAGATGAAGTAGCCACGCTGCTCAGCGACCTAGGGATCGACGAGAAAAACTCTACGCTTTATCAGAAATTCGCAGCTCACGTTCCGATGGCAAAGCCGAATATGCCCAACGACGGTATACTGGTGAGCTTTATCAACACCAAGCTGGCTAAGAAGTACGGCAAGGTAGCTGAGCGTGATAATAGCTCACTTTCCGAGTCGATCGCGCACGTGGAAGTAGTCATCGCTGAACTGAGGAAAATGCTGAGATGAGCCTCGAATCTATCAAATTACTCGTTGACGAACTGACGACTCTCCATATCAGCCGAGGCGTTCAGCCTAGCGACCTCATCGACAACGTGTTCGAAAACGCTTACGTCGAATCAGCAGCTCATAAGACATCGAATGGTGTGGTATTTGAGATCACTTTTCTCGAGGCCGATGAAGACGACCGTCCTGTGAAAGTGGCGATGCGATACACCTACGACAGTAGTCGCCACTTGGTGCTCATCGAGCAGAAGGTCGCAGCAAAGAAATATGCAATTCAGTGGGATCGTGCAGCTTCAATACGCCAGCGGGTTGAAAGACTCGAAGCGATGCTGGCGACCAGCCTTCCACAAGAGAAAGTGACGGCCATACTTTCCACTATCCCAGATGATTTTGTGGCCATGTTCCCTCGTCTGAAGCTCGTCGCCTAGTCTTCGTAGGACTGTGCACGCCGAACTCGAAAAGTGTCCGTCCTGGACCCGCATATAATTCCGTCGTCCCCTAACAAGGCAAAGTGGAACGACGATTCATTTTGAACGCGGGTGAGAGACCTTGCTTCGCGAGGTTGGGTAGACAGATATCCTCTGACCTCAAGGTCAATGGGATGAGAGTCTACAGGGATCGCTGTCCCCCTAAGTTTCTCATGGCCTTGTTCATGAAACGCACGAATGGGGCGCTTGGACTCGCGTCACGGTCGACGGTGGTCGACTTATATACCCGAACGGGCCAGCAGTATGAGCGGGCTGGTGCTTATCGCCGCCCTGCGACCTATTGAACCCTGTGTCACTCTTAATTGTATAAAAAGACTTGGCTTCTGCGCCGTCGCGGGTATCTGTGTCAGTCTTTACTAACGATATAACGAAGAGGTAGTTGACCTAACCTACTGATTTATAAAGATAGAATATGTCACTCTTATTTGTTTGAAACCACCAATAAAAATCGCAGCCTACGGTTGCGATTTTTTTTACCTGAACGAAGGACATACCCGATGGACCGATTCCAGGAAATGCAGGTCTTCGCCGCTGTCGCCCAGGACCAAGGTTTCTCGGCGGCGGCGCGGCGTTTGGGGATGTCGGCGGCCAGCGTTACCCGGGCAGTAGCGGCGCTTGAGCAGCGCATTGGCACTCAGTTGCTGACGCGCACCACCCGCAGCGTGCATTTGAGCGAGGCGGGTCAGCGTTATCTGGAGGACTGTCGGAGAATTCTCGCCGAGGTGCAGGAAGCCGAGGATTCGGCCGCCGGGAGCCATGCCCAGCCCCGTGGGCAACTGACGATCACCGCGCCGGTATTGTTCGGCGATTTGTTCGTCACGCCGCTCATGGTCGGTTACCTGACTCAATTTCCTGAAGTCAGCATCAACGCTGTACTGGTCGACCGGGTGGTGAGCATGGTCGAGGAGGGCATCGATGTGGCCGTGCGCATCGGTGAATTGCCTGACAGCAATCAGCATGCAATTCGAGTGGGCGAAGTGCGGCGAGTGATTTGCGCTTCCCCTGGATTCCTGACTGATCATGGTCGGCCTCGGCATCCGGCAGATTTGAGCCGCGCCCCGATCATCGCCACCTCGTCCATCGGGCAGCCCAGAAGCTGGCCGTTCCTTGAGGCGGGAGAGCCGATCAGTGTTCGTCCGGAGCCACGTCTTGTGGTCTCTGCCAATCAAGCGGCGATCACTGCCGCCGCCATGGGCCTGGGATTGACCCGGGTTCTGTCCTATCAAGTGGCGAGCAAGATCGCCGCCGGTGAGCTGGAAATCGTCCTGGCTGACTTCGAACTGCCGCCATTGCCCATCCATGTGGTCTACCAGGGTGGGCGCAAGGCTCCGACGCGGGTTCGCAGTTTTGTGGACTTCGTGGTGAAGGTGCTGCGCGAACACCCGGCCCTGAATGGCTGAAGGGTTATTGCACTGGATGAAATAATGGATTGCGTTTACTGGTGATTCTGTTGCTTTGGTTGTGGATGGAAGATAGCGCTCCATCGGCGCCGATCTTTCCTGAGCGGTGCCATCACCCAGCGGAGCCAACCATGCAAGCCATCAAACTCTACAATTTCCCCCGTTCCGGCCATGCTCACCGTGTGGAGCTGATGCTGTCGTTGTTGCAATTGCCGACCGAGCTGATCTTCGTCGATCTGGCCAAGGGCGCACACAAACAAGCGGATTTTCTTGCGCTCAACCCGTTTGGTCAGGTTCCGGTGATTGAGGATCAAGGCATGGTGCTGGCCGATTCCAACGCGATCCTGGTCTACCTTGCGCAGAAATACGGCAACGGTCGCTGGCTGCCAACCGATCCGGTCGGTGCAGCCAAGGTTCAGCGCTGGCTGTCGGTCGCCGCCGGGCCGATTGCCTTTGGTCCTGCCAGGGCAAGGCTGATTACTGTATTTGGTGCGCCTTACAACGCTGAAGAGGTGATCGCTTATGCCCACACCTGGCTCAAAGTGATCGATCAGGAACTGGGCGCAACGGCCTATCTGGCCGCCAATGAGCCGACCATCGCCGACATCGCCGCGTACAGCTACATCGCCCATGCCCCGGAAGGCAATGTGTCGCTGGACGACTACGCCAACATCCGGGCCTGGCTGGCGCGGATTGAAGCCTTGCCAGGGTTTGTCGGCATGCCGCGCACTGTCGCCGGTTTGCAAAAAACTGCCTGATGCTCACGGCCCGACTCGGTCGGGCCGTTCTTATTACGCGAGGAGCGCAGAGGAGAAGCCGTTATGGAACGTTCACCTTGGCACGTAGGCGAGAAACAATTGCAGGCTCGTGTGGATGTCGCCGAGCGAATGGACGAATTAGGTCGTAGGGTGATTCGCAGCGAGATGCCGGATCAGCACCGTACGTTTTATCAGCAACTGCCGTTCATGCTGTACGGCGCGGTGGATGCTGACGGCAACCCTTGGGCCAGCATTCTTGAAGGGGCGCCGGGCTTTGCCCATTCTCCAGAGCCCACGCTGCTGCAGTTCGGCAGCCTGCCTGGCAGCGACGATCCAGCGCAATTGCAAGATGGAGCGGCGATCGGTCTGCTCGGTATCGAGCTGCACACCCGACGTCGCAACCGTCTCAATGGTCGAGTTGGTGCTATGACGGCGAGCGGCTTCGAGGTGAAGGTGGAGCAATCTTTCGGCAATTGCCCGCAATACATTCAGTTGCGCCAGTTTCGCTCGGTGCCCTTGGCGGATCCCGCGACCCGTATCGCGCAGCATCTCAATGGGCTGGATGACGCGGCCAAAGCCATGATCGCCAGCGCCGATACCTTCTTTGTCGCCAGTTATGTGGACGTCGATGGCCGACGCTCGGTGGACGTTTCTCATCGCGGTGGCCAGGCCGGTTTCGTCCAGGTTGAGGGCAATCGCCTGACCATCCCGGACTTCGCCGGCAACCGGTTCTTCAATACCTTGGGCAACCTGCTGATCAACCCTCGAGCCGGTTTGCTGTTCATCGATTTCGATTCGGGTGACCTGCTGCACCTCAGCGGTCGCACGCAAGTCATCCTCGAAGGCCCGCAGATCGAAGCCTTTCAAGGGGCCGAGCGGTTGTGGGCATTCGAGGTGGAGCAGGTAGTGCGTCGGCCCGCGGCGCTGGCCTTGCGCTGGCGCTTTGACGGTATGTCACCCACCAGTTTGCTGACCGGCACCTGGGCGCAGGCCAACGCACGTCTGCAAGCTTAGGCCCTGGAGGAGAAAAAGATCGCAGCCTTCGGCAGTTCCTACAGAGGGTAAACAAATTCTGCGTAGGCGCTGCCGAAGGCGGCGATCCTTTGATCTTCAGGCAGCCCTACAAACGATGATTTTGGGGGATGTTTCCGACAGGTTTTGACGGTTGTCGGGTGGGAAGTGGAGTGGATAGGCTTTTGGGGTCGCTGCAAATTCAGTGATCGGGTTTGGTCGCCCAGGTTTAGAATGGCGCACTTTTGTGCTTGCTTCATGGCGAGCTGTGCGTGGGAGGGCTTAGGCCCTGCCGGGTTCCATTCCCTGGTCGACCAACCCGCGTACGGTTCGCCACCCTTCTGCTTGGTCGCAGTGTTGGCGAACTCCAGTCCTCGAATGGAGTTTCACCATGTTCAAAGCAACACTGAATCCCCCGGAAACCGACGCCGTTTCCCCTTACGAATCCCTCGATTCAAAAAAACTCAACGAAGCCGCCGAGCGCGCGCTCGATCACTACCTCAACCCTTCCGCCCTCAAAGCACCGGTCGCCCGCAAACCGAGCACGATGTTCATGGTTGTGCCGGATATCAAAGACGAAGACCTGTTGGCCCACACCTGTGAATCGTTGGCCCAGGCCAGTGTGATGGCGAGTGATTTTACGGGCTATCTGGAAGGGCCGCACCGGCATACGGCGATGGCGATTCAACAGATCGTCATGCTGGCCGAGCTGGCGGTGAATCGGATGCTGGATAACGTTGGCGCATCAAAAACTGCGCCACACAGCTGAACCCTTGTAGGAGCTGTGGCGAGGGGGCAAGCCCCCTCGTCCCTATGGATTTAGGCGTAGGACAGGGATTTCTCTTCCAGCAGGTCCTGATACAGCTGCGTCCACTTGCGACCCATTTCATCAGCCGTGAACAACTGCCGATATCGGGCTTCAGCCTTAACCCCCATTTGCGCCGCAAGCGTCGGGTTTTCCCACAGGGTGCGCATGGCTTCACGAAATGCCTGTGGATGACTTGGTGGCACCACCAGCCCGGTTTCGTTGTGGATGTTGATGTAGCTGGTGCCGGTGCCAATTTCACTGGAGATCATCGGTTTGCCGTACATCGCGCCTTCGAGCAGCGAGATGCCGAACGCTTCGGAGCGCAGGTGCGATGGAAACACGATGGCGTAACTCAGTTGCAGCAGCGCGACTTTGTCTTCGTCCCCCAGACGCCCGAGGAAGTGGATATTGCGCAGACCCAGCGTCGCAGCCTGGGTGTGCAGTTCGGTTTCCAGCGGCCCCGCGCCGACGATGACCACCGGGTAATCCACGTCTTTCAAGGCATCGAGCAGGATGTGCAAGCCTTTGTAATAGCGCATCACGCCCACAAACAGGAAAAACTTATCCCCAAGCGTTTGCCGCCAACGGGCCATGCGTTCGCTGTCGGCCTGTGGATAACCGGCCTTGTTCAGGCCATAGGGGATAACCCGGGTCTTGTCCTGAAACTGCTGCAACACATCACTGGTGTGCAGGTAGTTGGGGGACGCGGCGACGATCCGGTCAGCACTGGCGAGAAAGCGGTTCATCAGTGGCCGGTAAAGTTTGAGCAGGTGTTTCTGGCGAATGATGTCCGAGTGGTAGGTCACCACGCTTGGCTTGTTCATGCTGCTGAGGAAATGCACCACGTCCATGAACGGCCACGGGAAGTGGTAATTGACCACGTCCGCCTCGGCGGCCATTTCACGAAACTGCTTGAAGACGCTGTAAGAAAAACCCGTGGAGGCAAACTGAATGTCGAGTTTGGCCCGATGGACCTCGTGCTGCCCCAACTGCACCATGGGCGGCGTCGGATCGGCACTGAGGGTCAGCACCTGGCCTTCAATGCCATGCTGGGCGCCGCTTTCGCATAACTGGAAGATCACTTGTTCGATGCCGCCGACCGAGTCAGGCAGGTACGTCTTGAAGAAATGAAGAACTCGCATTCAACCTCCCATGGCCTGACGGTAGGCGCGGGCGGTGACCTTCGCGCAACGCTCCCAGGAAAAAATCCTTGCCTGCTGCAGCCCGGCGTCCGAGCATGCCTGCCAATGCGCTTGATCGTCGATCAGACGGCGCATCGCATCGCGCAAGCCGTCTGGATCGTCAGGTTCTATATAGTTACCCGCTACGCCTGCGACCTCGGGCATGGCCGAGCGTCGGGTCAGGATCACCGGCGTGCCGCTGGCCATGGCCTCCAGCACGGGTAGGCCGAAGCCTTCGTAGAGCGACGGAAAAATCAGCGCCCGAGCACCGGCCAGCAGTTGTGCGACCTGTTCGTCGGGCAGATAACCGAGCAAACACACATGACCGCTGGCCAATGCCTGATGCAGCTCCTCGTTGAATTGCTCGCGCTGCCAACCGGCCATGCCGACGATCAGCAGCGGAAAGCGTTGACGCAATGCTTCCGGCAGTTGGGCATGGGCGCGCAGGGCCAGAGTGAGGTTTTTGCGTGGCTCCAGGGTGCCGACGCAAAGGAAGTATTCCCGCGCCTCGACCCCATGGGCCTTGAGTACTGCGTCGATGGCCTCGGGTTCACGTGGGTGGAAACGTGCCGCCACGCCCAGCGGTGCGACCACAAAACGCTCCGCCGGCAGAGCGAACCAGGCTTGAGCTTCGTCGGCGATGTACTGCGAATCGGTAAGAATCAGCCGCGCCTGTTGCACGCCCTCGGCCAGTCGCCGCTCGATTTCTCGCAGGCGTGCCGGTGGTTGCGTCTCGGGGTAGTGCAGGTGTGTCAGGTCATGCAGGGTGATGACCGTCGGGCCGTCGAACGACAGCGGCCATAGACTGGGTTCGTGATAAAGGTCGATTGCCCGGGAGCGGCCCTGATCGAAACGTTTCTGCGCCAGCCAGCGTCGTGCCTGATACGCACCGGGTATCTGCCGCAGCAATGGCGTCAGTCGTGAGTAGCCCGGCAGGGCCGCATCGGGTAGTGAAGAACTCCAGCCCCAGCCATGGAACAGTGACAACTCGACGTCCGGTTCTCTGGCCAGGGCGCTTGCCAGCTCGGCGACGTAATGGCCGATGCCGGTGCGCGGGGCCTGGAGGATGCGGGCGTTAAGGGCAATTCGCATGTTGACTCTCAGGCACCGGCTCCGGGCTGTTCAGGTTGTGCTCGATCCGTTGCACCAATTGCGCACTTGCCTCGCGCCAGCTCAGCCAGCGCCATTGCTCAAGGCTCAGCGGCGCCGGAAACACGCCAGAGCGTTCCGTGTCGGTCACCAGGTTGGCCAGGCTCTGTGGGTCCGCCAGGTCAAAATACGCCATGTAGTCGCCACCGATTTCCCGGAAGACCGGAATATCGCTGCCCATCGCCGGTAAACCGCGCTGCATGGCTTCCACCAACGGCAGCCCGAACCCTTCTACGTAGGATGGGAACACCAGCGCGGTGGCGTGGGAGTAGGCGTGTTCAAGGCTCCTGTCCGAGAGCGTATTGAACATGAACAAACGCTGGTTCAGCTCGGGATGCTGTCGGATGCGTTCTATCAGCGCGTCACACTTCCAGCCAATCTTCCCGGCAATGCATAACCTGGCCTTGGACCCAGCAGCCCAGGCGCGCTCGAAGGCGTCGAGCAGGTACCCATGGTTTTTGCGTGGTTCGATGGTGCTGACCATCAGGAACACTGGCTCCGGCGTCTTGAACATCTGCAACAAGCCTCGATCGACCTCGGATCGGGGATCGCTCAAGTCCAGTTCGGAACCGAGGTGGAAATAGTCGAACCAGCGTTGCTGGACCTGTTGCGGACCGATCCGGCGCAGCATTTCCTGACGCACCTGATCGCGGATGGTGGTGGAGATCGCCACATAACCGTCGGCCGTGCGGGCGATCCAGTCGAACCAGTCGTTGAACACCGTGACCAGCCCGGCGTCGCAAAATTGCGGGTGGGTCAGCGGGATCAGGTCGTAAATCACCGAAACGATGCCGACCCCGTCACGCTTGAGTTGCTCGGCCAAGGGGAAAAAGTTGGCGTGCCAGGACGAATCGAGCAAAACCAGCTGATCGCCGGCCCGATGCTGCAACGGCACGCAGCGTTCGGGGATTTGCTTACCCTTGAGTGCCCGATCAAGCAGGCGCATTGGCAGGCTGAAGCAGGCAAATGCACCAAGGCGACAACCGACATACAGCACCCGCCGGGCGAAATGCGACTGGCTGAAGGGGCGACGCCGTTCCAGTGTACGGTGACGCAGCCAGAACGTATTGGCCCACTGTTCCAGCTTCACGCGCAGGCTTATCAGATCGAGTGTCGATGACTTCAACGGCGCGAGGCTCTTCACTTGATAGAGGCTGCCATTGATCATTACTACCGGGATGCACTCGCGTTTTGCGTCGGCCGTGGGCAGTTGTTGAATGACGTTGCGTACGACGCGTTGAATGCCCGAGTTGGCGTTTGGATGTTCGAAGACGTAGGTGCATTCCACCAACAATCGGCTCATCGGGACACTTCCGGGTCAGCCGTTTGCATACTCTTTTCGCTGGAGCGGGTGATGGTGGTCTGCGCCTCCAGCCATGAGCAACCGACGAAGTCTTCCTGGCGATTGTTGATCACATGGAAGACCAGGCCGTAGTCGCGCCATTCGAAATTGCGATCCAGGTGCGAGTCCAGGCGCGACAGGCTCAAGGCGACCGAATAATTGCCTTTGCCCAGGCGCATGTCGAAGGCGAAGCGGAAGGTGACACGCTCGCCGGCACTCAGATCGGTGACGGGTTTGTCCAGGCGATGGGTGTTGATGCCATAAATCGCCTGGCCCAGACGATCTTTGATCATGAAGCCCAGAATCAGTCGTTCGATGTCCTTACGGACTTCGGTCTGTACTTCCAGCACCATCGGCTGGCCAACCTCCGCCACTTCGACGCAGCGCCCCTGCGCGTCGAGCAGGCGCACGCTGAGAATCCCGGCTTCACCGGTACCGGAAATGGTTTGCACCTGACCGTTGACGAGCATCTCCTGGCGCACCGTCTGGCCTTCGCGCTGGGCGAGCATGGCGTTGTAGTAGTCCATGACCTCTTCGGGTTTGCCACGCATGGCCATGCGCCCGCCTTCCAGCAGAATGGCGGTGTCGCAGATCGACTGAATGGCCGAGCGGTCATGGGAGACGATCAGCAGGGTAGTGCCGGCCGTGCGGAAGTTGCGGATGCGATCGAAGCTTTTGTGCTGGAAATAGGCGTCGCCCACCGACAGGGCTTCGTCGACGATCAGAATGTCCGGGCGCCGCGCGGTGGCGACGCTGAACGCCAGGCGCATCTGCATGCCGCTGGAGTAGGTGCGCACCGGGTGATCGATGGCGTCGCCGATTTCGGCAAAGCTTTCGATTTCCGGCATCAATGCTTCGATTTCTTCGACCTGCATGCCCAGCAACTGGCCGGCCATAAAGGCGTTCTGCCGTCCGGTAAAGTCCGGGTGAAAACCCATGCCCAGTTCGAGCAACGCGGCCACTCGACCTTCCAGTTGAATCTGTCCGCAGGTTGGCTGGGTGGTGCCGGTGATCATCTTCAGCAGTGTGCTTTTGCCCGCGCCATTGACGCCGACGATGCCTACGGCTTCACCGGGTTTGATCTCAAAATCGACACCTTGCAGGATCCAGTGCAGGTGGTGGTGGGTTCCGGAAAACGGTACCAGCCATTCGAACAGCCGGCTCCAGCGATTCGGATACTGTTTGTAGGCCTTGCCCAGGCCACTGACGCGTATATGTCCCATCAGAGCTCGTCCACCATTTCACCGACACGCTGACGGAACAGCCGCAGCGCCATGACGCAGAACAACAGCCCGATCACCATCAACGGGATCAGTGAGTTCCAGTCCGGCCATTGGTTGTAGAGGAAGACATTCTGGTAGCTGTTCATCAGGGCGGTCATCGGGTTGAGCCCGATCAGGTGCTGGATGCCCGGCGGCAGGATCGAGATCGGATAAACGATCGGCGTCAGCCAGAACCAGAATTGCAGGCAGATGCCGAACAACTGCCCGACATCACGAAAGAACACGTTGAGAATGCCGAGGATCATCCCCAGGCCGGCGGCGAAGATCACTTGCAGGATCAGTAGCGGCACCAGCGCCAGCAAGGCCATGCCGGGCAACCTCCCGCTGATCAGCAGGAAACCGAAGAACAGCCCCAGAATGATTGCGAAGTTGATGCCGGCATTGAGCAGGGCGATCACCGGCAGGCAGATGCGCGGGAAGCTGATTTTCTTCAGCAGGTTGGCATTCTCCAGAAACATGCTCTGGCTGCGTGTGGTGATTTCCGAAAACAGGCCCCAGGTCAGCAGGCCGGCGCACAGGTAAACGCTGTAGGCCAGGCCATCGTCCACGCCCGGCAAGCGGGCGCGCATGATCTGGGAAAAGATCACCGTGTACACGACGATCATCGACAGCGGGTTGAGCACGGTCCACAGGGCGCCGAACAGTGAATTGCGATAACGCGCCTGAAACTCTCGCTTGACGCTACCGAGGATGAATCCGCGGTAATTGCGCAGCGAGCGGTACAGATTAAGCAGCATTCAAACCGTCCTGCCGTATTGGTCTTCGAAGCGGACGATATCGTCCTCCCCAAGGTATTCGCCGCTTTGCACTTCAATGATCACCAAGTCGATCACGCCGGGGTTTTCCAGGCGGTGCTTGTGCCCGGCGGCAATGAACGTCGATTCGTTCTTGGCCACCAGGTGCGTACCGGAGCCGTTGTTGGTGACCTTGGCCATGCCTTCGACCACCACCCAGTGTTCATTGCGGTGATGGTGCATCTGCAGCGACAACTTGGCGCCGGGTTTGACCACGATGCGTTTGATCTTGAAGCGCGGGCCTTCCTCGAGCACGGTATAGGTGCCCCAGGGGCGGCTGACCGTACGGTGCAGGCGATAGGCTTCGTGCTTTTCGTCTTTGAGCTGCCGGGCCACCCGGCGTACGTCCTGGGCGCGGTCGGCATGGGCGACCAGCACTGCATCGGCGGTGTCGATGATGATCAGGTTATCCACACCCACTGCCGCGACCAGCCGGTCTTCGCTCTGGACGAAGTTGTCGTGGCTGTCGATGAAGATCGCATCGCCGCTGGCGCGATTGTTCTGTGCGTCGGCCGGCACCAATGCCGCCACGGCACCCCAGGAACCGATGTCGCTCCAGTCGAAACCGGCCGGCACCACGACCACTTTGTCAGAGTGTTCCATCAAGGCGTAGTCGATGGAGATGTCGGTGATCTCGGCGAAATGCATGGGCGACAGTTCCTGCTGCAGGCTACCGCCGGTTTCCACCGGTGCACTGGCCGCCATGCAGGCACGCGCCTGTTCAAGCAGCCGGGGTGCATGAAGGTGCAACTCGGCCAGCAGCGTGGCCACCGAGAAGCAGAACATCCCCGAATTCCACAGGAAGTTACCGCTCTCCAGATAATGCGTGGCGGTTTGCAGGTCGGGCTTTTCGACGAAGCGCTGCACCTTGGCCGCGCCTTTATCGTCCAGCGGCGCACCGGTTTCGATGTAGCCGAAACCGGTTTCCGGGGCTGTCGGCACGACACCGAAGGTCACCAGATGACCGGTCTTGGCCAGCGCCACGGCGTGCTCGACCGCGCTCTTCAAGGCGTCTTCGTTGAGAATCAGATGGTCGGCAGGCATCACCACCATGATCGCTTCATCGCCGTGCAGGGCTTGTAGCGAAAGGGCGGCCGCCGCGATGGCCGGGGCTGTATTGCGGCCCATCGGCTCGAGTAGAAAATGCCCGCGATGGCGCTCCAGGCGCGCACCCTGATAGTGATCCTTGCTCTGGAAGTAGTAGTCGCGGTTGGTCACCGTGACGATGTCGCCCCAGCCATCGAGCAAACCGGCCGCACGCCGATAGGTCTTGCCCAGCAGCGACTGGCCGTCGGGTAAAGCCATGAACGGCTTGGGATGACCTTCACGAGACACCGGCCACAAACGGGTCCCGGCACCGCCGGAGAGAATCACGGGAATCAGCATGGCCTACTCCTTGGCAACGCGTTTCACGTCCGCATCCATCATCATGCGGATCAAGGTGTCCAGATCGGTTTTCGGTTTCCACCCCAGCACGCGTTGGGCCTTGGCCGGGTTGCCAAGCAGCACCTCTACCTCGGCCGGGCGGAAGAACGCCGGGTCGATCTTCACGTAGTCACGGTAGTTGAGGCCGATGTGATCGAAAGCGATCCGGCACATTTCGCGCACGGTGGTGGTCACGCCGGTGGCGACCACGTAATCGTCAGGCTTGTCCTGTTGCAGCATCAGCCACATGGCTTCGACGTAGTCGCCGGCGAACCCCCAATCACGCTTCGCGTCGATGTTGCCCAGGCGCAGTTCCTGCTGTTTGCCCTGTTTGATACGGGCGGCAGCGTCGGTGACCTTACGGGTCACGAACTCGATGCCGCGCAGCGGTGATTCGTGGTTGAACAGGATCCCGCTGCTGGCATGCAGGTTGAAGCTTTCGCGGTAGTTGACGGTGATCCAGTGGCCATAGAGCTTGGCCACGCCGTAAGGGCTGCGCGGATAAAACGGCGTGTTTTCATCCTGTTGCTCGGCCTGAATCAAGCCGAACATTTCGCTGGTGGAGGCTTGATAGAAGCGGGTGTGCGGACTGAACTGGCGGATCGCTTCGAGCAGATGGGTTACGCCCAGGCCGTCGACGATGCCGGTGGTCACCGGTTGATCCCAGGAGGCGGCGACAAAGCTTTGCGCGGCCAGGTTATAGACCTCGTCCGGTGCCGACTTGATCACTGCACGCTGCACCGAACAGGCATCGGCCATATCGCCGTCCAGATAGACGATATCGCCCTCGATCCCCGTCTCGCGCAAACGCCAACGCGAATCGCTGCTGCGTCGCGCCACCAGGCCGTGGACCTTGTAGCCCTTGTCGAGCAACAGTTTGGCCAGGTACGCACCGTCCTGGCCGGTGATCCCTGTGATCAGTGCACTTTTTGTCATTGTTCTTTTACTCGCTTCTCCCAGTCGGACAGGATCGCCCGCAGGGATTGTTGTGTTGTGATTTCAGGCGTCCATCCAGTGGTCTGTGCAAGCTTGGCGTAGCTGCCGCAAACGCGACGCTGATCCGCACGACGAAGACGCGTTGGATCCTGAATCAGTTGCATATCGATCTGGGCGAGATCCCCCAGTTGTTCGATCAAACTGCGAATGCTTTGCTCGCGCCCCGAGCAAATGTTGTAGACCTGCCCCGGAGTGCCTTTTGCCAGCAACGCCAGGTAGGCCGACACCACATCACCTACATCGAGGAAATCACGAGTGACATCGATGTCACCGACTTCCAGTTGCGCCGCTTGCAGGCCTTGCTTGATCCGGCAGATCTGCCGCGCAGCACTGGCGAGGACGAAGCTGTCCTTCTGCCCGGTACCGATGTGGTTGAACGGACGGGCCACCAGCACTGGCCAGTTCTCGCTCAGGCCCCATTGCAGGCTCAGGAATTCCGCCGACAGTTTGCTCACGGCATAAGGATTGCGCGGGCAGGGTGGCTGGAGTTCGGTGATGGGCAGATCGGTTTCATTGACCTGGCCATAGACATCACCGGAG
Organism: Pseudomonas sp. FP1740; assembly: GCF_030687165.1. NCBI lineage: Bacteria > Pseudomonadati > Pseudomonadota > Gammaproteobacteria > Pseudomonadales > Pseudomonadaceae > Pseudomonas > Pseudomonas sp. FP1740. Next base: position 6,615,884 of record NZ_CP117461.1, on the reverse strand, counting down.
CTGACGTACAGGAAGGTACCGTTGAAGCCACGGGCCTTGAGGGCTTGAAGCAGGTTGAGAGTGCCTAGCAGGTTGATATTCAGCGTGCGCGCCGGATCACGGAAGGCTTCGGGGACGAAGGTCTGGCCGGCCAGATGAATGACCGCGTCAGGCATTTCTGGCCACAAGCTTTCAAGGCTTTCTGGCTGTTCGAGATCGTACCGGGAAGGGGCAGGCAGCAGCTCCCATTCCGAGGCATCAGCCTTCAGTCGCGATTGGATGTGTTGTCCTACGAATCCACTCAGACCCGTTACGAACAGACGCTTTTTCAAGCCGTGGTCCTCAATTCTAAACTTCTGCCATTTCCCACAGGATTGTCCGACAAAACCGGGAAACTTCTAGGAAAGTGGACAGGCGAAGTCGTTGTTGTAGTTGTTTGGTCGCCAATCTGTGCCAATTGCGCAGCAATTTCAACAGGTCCCAGCGTGACCGGTCAGTTCTCGTTTTTGCAGGCCTGTTTATTCTCGCCAGACGGTTCACGAACCCTTGATGGATGTGTTTAGAATGCCCCTCGTCACGATTATCCAGCGTTCGCCCGGGTTGTTCCGAGAACCCGCGAAGCTGACCATTAAAACAAGAACGTAGACGGGCAGAAGACGATGGACGACGACCGGCAAACGCCGACTCGATCCGTGCCTTTGCCGTCATAGAGTGGGGCTGCCGGGATGGCGGTTTCATCGTGGGATGCCATGAATTTCATTCTTTACTCGGACGTCAACGACAGCTCCATCAGCCAGAGCCTCGGTCGTCCCGAATACAGCTACTACTTCGTACTCAAGGCTTATCGACCGGTGCTCGAAAGCTTGGGGCGGGTGCATGTGGTGTCGTCGGCCGCCGAAGTCGATCCGCTGTATCGACAGTTGCAACAGGCGGGTCAGGAAAGCCTGTTCCTCTCGTTCTCGCCACCGCATAAAACCCCAACCGACTTGCAATGCCCGATGGTGTGCGTCGTTGCCTGGGAATTTGACTCGATCCCGGCCGAGCACTGGGACAACGATCCGCGGCATGACTGGAGCCAGACCCTGGCACGTCATGGTCAGGTGATTACCTTGTCCAGCCACACCGCCCAGGCCATCCGTCGCACCCTGGGTGAAGACTTCCCGGTGCTGGTGCTGCCCACGCCGTTGTGGGAACGCTTCGCTGATGTGCGTCAGCAGTTTGCAAGTACGCCGGTGAACCCGGGCACCACGTTGCAGATCAAGGGCTGCATCATCGACAGCCGTTCCCTGGGTTTGTCGGCCGATGGTTTGATCGCGCCGTTACTCAACGAGCAGGAGCTGGAAACCCATAACCTGAGCGTCGAAGCGCCTGAGCCAGAACCCGTAGCGCCACCTCCGCTGACCTTGCGGCGGCGTGGGTTCATTACCAAACATTACCTGCGCGAAGGCTACAGAGCCCTGGCGACCAACACTGAGCACCGGCCGCTGTTTTTGCTCAAGCACAACCTGCTGATGTGGTATCGCGAAGCCGTTCGTGATCTGGTGCCCAATGCCGTCCGCCCGCAGCTGGCCCGGTTTCGCTCGCCACCGCCGTTGCCGGAACCATCGCCGCTCTCGACAACCGAGAGCGAAGCGCTGGCGTCGGTCGAGCACCCGCAAGCCTGTCTGCCCGATACCCGCGAACGGGTCGAAATCGAGATCAGCGGCGTGGTGTACGTGAGCGTGTTCAACCCCGACGACGGCCGCAAGAACTGGCACCATCTGATCACGGCGTTCTGCTGGGCCCTGCGTGACGCCGAAGACGCCACGCTGGTGGTGAAGATGACTCAGAACGACCTCTCGACCTATTACGTCGAAATGATCACCTTGCTGTCGCAGCTTTCGCCCTTCGCCTGCCGAGTTGTGGTCATGCACGGCTATCTGCAGGACGAGGAGTTCGCCAGGCTTTACGGCGCGGCGAGTTTCTACGTCAACGCGTCCCGCTGCGAAGGTTTGTGCCTGCCATTGATGGAGTTCATGGCCTGCGCCCGACCAGTCATTGCGCCGAACCACACGGCGATGCGCGACTATATCGATGAGCGGGTGGCATTCGTCGTCAAGTCCAGCCATGAGCCGACGATCTGGCCACAAGACGCACGCATCCTCTATCGCACCCTGCGCCATCGACCAGACTGGGGATCGTTGAAAGCCGCCTATGAGGACAGCTACGCCATGGCCAAAAACCGCCCGCAGGCTTATCGGGCCATGGCCACGGCCGCAAATGAGCGCATGCGCGATTACTGCAGCTTTGAACCGGTGCAGCGGCGCCTGGCGCAATTTCTCGGGAAGGCGCCGAGCAGCGGAACCATGCCGCAGGCAGCTGAGGCGGGGACTGCATCATGCTGATCATCATTCATTCGGAAACCAACAAGAGCAATATCCAGCAGAACCTGGGGCGGCCCGAGTACAGCTACTACTTTGTCCTCAAGGAGTTCCGCCCGGTGCTGGAGCGACTGGGCCAAGTCATTGAAGTCAGCAACCCTGACGAGCTGGTCGATCGCTTGTATTTCGACTGCTTGAGTCGTGGCGAGGACTGCATATTCCTGTCGTTCTCGCCGCCGCACCGCACATCGGTTCATTACGCGTGCCCGACCATCCCGGTGTTCGCCTGGGAGTTCAGTACCATCCCCACCGAAAGCTGGCAGGGCGAACCCCGTCATGACTGGCGAGTGGTATTGGGCGCGTCCGGCAGGGCGATTACCCACTCGAGCTTCACGGTAAAAGCGGTGCGCGACGTGATGGGTGCCGATTATCCGATCTGTGCCATTCCTGCGCCGGTGTGGGACCGCTTTGCCGCACGCGGCGAGCACCTGACCAAGCGCCCGGTGGTGGAACCGGTGTGGCTGAACCTGCGTGGCCTGTTGATCGATAGCCGCACTACGGATTTGCGTCCCTATGGACCGCCAGCGTTGCGCGAAGGGACACCGATCTCGCTCGTCGGGCCGCCGCGCGATTGCCAGTTGCAGCTTGAAGGCGTGGTCTACACCTCGGTGTTCAACCCCTACGACGGGCGCAAGAACTGGCAGGACATGATCAGCGCGTTCTGCACCACATTCCGCGACACCCCCGATGCAACCCTGGTGTTGAAACTCACGCACCATGACATCGCGAACGCGCTGAACGACATGCTGCACCATCTCTACAAGAACCAGTCTTACCAGTGCCGGATCGTGCTGATCCACGGCTATCTGGCCGACGTCGATTACGAAGGGTTGGTTCAGGCCACCAGTTACGTGGTTAACAGTTCATTTGGCGAGGGGCAGTGCCTGCCGCTGATGGAGTTCATGTCCTGCGGTAAACCGGCGATCGCGCCGCTGAACACGGCAATGGCCGACTATGTCGACAGCGACAATTCATTCATCGTCCATTCCACTGACGAGCTGACGGCCTGGCCCCACGATCCCCGGGCGGCCTATCGCACGCTGCGTTACGTGACGGATTGGGATTCGTTGTGTACGGCTTATCGCGCCAGCTATGACGTGGCGAAAACCGATGTTGAACGCTACGCAAGGATGTCGGCCCATGCGGTCCGTAGCCTGGAGCGGTTCTGCAGCCAGGCCAGCACCGAACAGCGTCTGCTGACGTTTTTCGAACAACGGTTACAACGTGCCGGGACGTTACCCGTGGAAGCCTCGGGCGCATGATCCGGCGCTTGCTCGCACGACTGTGGCCGGCATCGCTGCCGGAGCCAGCACCGCTGCCTGCGCCGGTCGACAGCGTATCGCCGCGGGATGTCGGCTTGCACGACGCCATACTCGACGGCTGGTTTTCCGGTGACAGCGGTGAATTGCTCAAGGGCTTTGCAATTGCGGCGGATGACACCTTGCTGGATGTCGGTTGCGGTGAGGGCGTTGCGACGCTGTTTGCGGTGCGTCAGGGCGCCTCGGTGATTTTTACCGACAGTGAACACGACAAGGTTTGTGACCTGGCCCGGCAAGTGGACGCACAAACGAGCAAGCCGAGCCTGGGGCTGGTCAGCAACAGCCTGCCGTTGCCGCTGGCCGATGGTTGCGCGAGCAAAGTCGTGTGCATGGAAGTGCTCGAACACATCGATCAGCCCGAACCGTTCATGGCCGAGCTGGTGCGCATGGGCCGCCCGGGGGCGCAGTATCTGCTCAGTGTGCCGGCGCCGGTGGGCGAGCATTTGCAGCAAGGCATCGCCCCGGCCAGCTATTTCCAGTCGCCCAATCACGTGCAGATTTTTACCCCGGAACGCTTCGCCGCGCTGGTGGAGGACGCCGGTCTGGTGATCGAACATCGACAGGCCAGCGGGTTTTTCTGGGTGATGGGCATGATCTTCTTCTGGGCCAGCGAGCGCGCGGCCGGGCGTGACCTGGGCGGCGCGGTGCGTGACCGGATTCAGGCGCCGTATCCGCCGCTGATGGAGAGCTGGGCGAGAACCTGGCAAGACCTGTTGGCGCGACCTGACGGCCTGGCGATCAAGCAGTTGCTCGATCAGTTCATGCCCAAGAGCCAGGTGATCATTGCGCGCAAACCGCTGACGACCGACTCAAAGCCGGGACTGCGCCATGAGTAGTCGTCGGATTCTCGACATCGAGTTGTTGCGCGGAGTCGCCGTGCTCGGCGTGCTGGTGCATCACTTGCAAAGCATGCCGTTTCCGGGAGGGCTGCCGGGCTTCGAGTCGGGCTCGGAATACGGGCAATTCTGGTGGGGCGTGGACCTGTTTTTCGTGATCTCGGGGTTTGTGATCGCCCGTGGCTTGATTCCACTGTTGCGCGGATGCCAGACACCGCAGGCGTTCTGGCGGGAAACCCGTGACTTCTGGATTCGCCGGGCCTTCCGTCTGTTGCCGTCCGCCTGGTTGTGGCTGTTGCTGATGTTGTCGGGTGTGTTGTTGTTCAACCATTCGGGCGCCTTTGGCACGGTGCAGGCCAATTTACAGGCGACGCTGGCGGGCTTTCTGCAGTTTGCCAATTTCCGTTTCGCCGAAAGCTTCATGCACTTCGAATACGGCACCAGTTTCGTTTATTGGAGCCTGTCCCTTGAAGAACAGTTCTACCTGTTGCTGCCACTACTGATCCTCGTCTGTCGCAAACGGTTGGTGTGGGTGTTGCTGGCCTTGGTTGCCGTGCAGTTGTTTACCTGGCGCTCGGCCTTGTTGATGAGCATCAGGACCGACGCCCTCGCACTGGGCGTGTTGCTGGCGATGTGGAGCTCAAGGCCGAGCTATCTGGTTTGGGAACCGCGGTTGTTGAGCCGCCGTTGGGCCGGCCTGTTGATGCTGATCGGTGTGGCGGCGGTGTTGAGCGTGATGGCGAGTCCACCGTTCAATCTGGCAAGTTACCGGATAGGAGTGCTTGCCTTGCTGTGCGCGGTTCTGGTGTGGATCGCTTCCTACAATCGCGATTACCTGCTGCCCAAGGGCAAGCTCAAACAATTACTGGTGTGGTTGGGCGCCCGGTCCTATGGCATCTACCTGATCCACATCCCGGCGTTTTTTGCCGTGCGCGAAGGCTGGTTTCGTTTCGCGCCCGGCGGTTCGCAGGACGTGGCCATGCAGCCGGTACTGGCGCTGTTTTGCGCTCTGAGCCTGATCGTGTTGCTGAGTGAGCTCAACTACCGATTCATCGAGCTACCCATGCGCAACCAGGGTGCCCGTCTGGTGCAACGCTTGCGTGCGTCCCGATCAGCTCTTCCATCCTCTGGAGTCACCTCATGCTGAGCCTTTTGAAAAAACTCACGGCGGGCACGCCTGCTGCCGCGCAGCCGCAAACGCCAGTACCCTCGGTCTCGGACAAGGTCGACCCGTACTTGCTTGGCCTGCAAGACGCGATGCTCAGTGGCTGGTTTAACCAGCAAACCGGCGAGCTGTTCACTGGTTTCCCGGTCAGCCCCGAGGACACGCTGCTGGACGTGGGCTGCGGTGACGGTGGCAACGTGCATTATTGCGGCATGCGCGGGGCGAAGATCATCATCGCCGACATCGACGCCGCCAAGGTCGAAGCGACTCGTCAGCGCCTGAGCGATACGCCGGCGCGGGGCGTCGAGTGTCACGTTACGGACTGCAACCCGCTGCCGATTGCCGATGCGACGGCGACCCGGGTGGTGTCCACCGAAGTCATCGAACACGTGGATGATCCGGCGCAGTTTCTGGCCGAGCTGGTACGGGTCGGCAAGCCTGGGGCGCTGTATTTGCTCAGTGTTCCGCACCCGAGTTCCGAAGACCTGCAAAAGGACATCGCCGCGCCGCAGTACTTCCAGAAGCCCAACCACATTCGCATCATCAGCGAAGAGCAGTTCAAGGCGATGGTCAGCGACGCTGGCCTGGAAGTCGTCAGTCACAGCCAGCACGGCTTCTATTGGTCGATGTGGATGCTGTTGTTCTGGGAAGCCAAAGTCGATCTCAGCAACGGCGACCATCCGCTGCTCAATCATTGGGCCGACACCTGGCAAGCCGTTCTGTCTTCGCCACGGGGCGCACAGATCAAACAGGCGCTGGACGCGGTGGTGGCGAAAAGTCAGGTGATCATTGCCCGCAAGCCGATAGCTGAGTAGGCTGCCGGGAATTCATAACCGATCAATTGTGGCGAGGGCGCTTGCTCCCGCTGAGCTGCGAAGCGGCCCCTTCATATCATCAGACACACCACATGGCTGCATTTTGCGACTGCTGCGCAGTCGAGCGGGAGCAAGCGCCCTCGCCACAGAGGATGAGGGTTCATTGTGTTTTTCATTCGCGTGTCGGCCTTGCTTGGCGCATTGCTGTTGCTCAACGGTTGCAAGCAACCGGACGCGCCGCCGCTCGATCAGCAACTCTATGTCTGGCAACGGCAATGGACGTCGGCCCATGACGCCGCGCTGAGCGACAGCCGCAGCGATTTCTCGACCTTGCGTGTGCTGGCCTTGCAGGCATTTCCACAGTATGGCTGGAGCCGGGCGCGGATCGATCCGGCGCTGCTCAAGCGTGATGGCCGACCGCTGATTGCGGTGGTTCGTCTGGATGGCCAGCTCAACGGGCTGGACCGGGACGAGGTCACGGCGCAGATCCAGCAGGTGCTCAGCGATTGGCAAGGGCAGGGGCTGACCCTGTCCGGCGTGGAAATCGACCATGATGCGGGCAACGCCCGGCTACCGGCCTACCGCGAATTCCTCACCCATTTGCGTGGCGTTCTGCCGGCGTCCTTGCCACTGAGCATCACCGCGTTGCCGGCCTGGCTCGACAGTTCTGAATTGCCGGCGTTGCTGGCAACGGTCGACAGCAGCGTGTTGCAGGTGCACGCGGTGAGCGATCCACGGCGTGGGCTGTTCGACCCGGATCAGACACGGCAGTGGGCCAGGGCCTGGAGTCGCAATACATCGAAACCGTTTTATCTGGCGCTGCCGGCTTATGGCGTGGCGCTGTTGCCGGGGGCTGGGGGCGCGCCGGTCGTGGAAAGCGAAGTGCCCATCGAGCGAGGCGGCGAACGTCGGGAGTTGCTGGCAGACCCGCAGCAACTGAGTAAGCTCGGCGCCGAGTTGCGCGCCGATCCACCGTCCCATCTGGCCGGGCTGATCTGGTTTCGCCTGCCCCTGGCCGATGATCGCAGGGCCTGGAGCCTGACGACGCTGGGCGCTGTGGCGCGCGGCGATACGCTCGACAGTCATGTGGGGCTGAAACTCTCGGCGCAGGACGGTCTCTACGACATCAGCCTCAGCAACCAAGGCAACCTCGACAGTGCCTGGCCCGAACGCCTGACGCTGGCGGTGCAGGGCTGTGAAGGCGCCGATGCGCTGGCCGGTTATGCGTTGCAACAGCGCCCGGATCTGCTTACCTTCACCCGCCTGCGTGACGGTCGAATCCCGGCCGGCGGGCAGCGCGTCATCGGTTGGGCACGCTGCGCACACATTGATCAAGGAGGTTCGAATGTTTACCCGTAACTGGCCCCGCCATGTGCTTTGTCTGAGCCTCAGCCTGCCATTGGGTTCGGCGCTGGCCTGCGGGCCGGACTTCCCCATGCGCCTGCTGGACAACCGTGGCCAGTCGCTGGCGGAACTGCCGGAAGGCAACTTCAACCTTGAGATCAGCCGCCTCGGGCATGCCATCGCGGGACTGAAAAATGTCACCGCCGCCACCAACATTCCGGGGGACGGTTACGGCGATGCGCCTGATTACACCCATCAGCGCGATACCGCTGAACAGGCCGGTCTGACGCCTGAGCAGCAAGCGCTGGTGAAACAACTGCGCAGCCTGACCGATGCCCGTCAGGTTGAAGAGCAAGGCGCGAATCTGCCGGCCGAACATAGGCTCTATCTGGCTGGCGCCGTGGCGTTCAACGCCGGTGACCATGGCCTGGCCGCCGAGTACTTTCAGAAAGTGCTGGCGCTGCCGGCGGATCAACGCCCATTGCGCAGCACCTGGGCGGCATACTCGATGGGCCGGGCGCTGTTTGCCATGAGTTCAGAAGCAGGCGCGACCCCTGACCTGTTGGCTCAGTCCCGCAAGGCCTTCGAGCAGACCCGTCAACTGAGCATCGACGGCTTCAGCGACCCGTTGGAACTGGGTGTCGCCAGCCTCGGCGAAGAAGCGCGAGTGGCCCGCACCGCGGGTGATTGGGACAACGCCATCCAACTCTATGCCACGCAGAACCTTCACGGCTCGGCGGTGGGCTACACCTCGCTGAAGCTGTTGATGGCCGATCTGGCGGCGATGCCTGACGAGCAACTGGCCGGGTTGCTCAAGGGCAAAACGGTGCAGCAACTGGTGACGGCGTCGTTGATCAGTCGACTGGGCTGGTCATTCGGTGATCAACCGCCGAACGAACAGAAACTGATCAAACTGCTGCAAAGCAGCACCCGTGGCAGTCTGGATAATGCCGATCGCCTGGCGGCGATGAATTATCAACAGGGCGATTACGCCAGCGCCAAAGCCTTCCTCGAACAGGCTGGTGACGGTGGCCTTGCGTGGTGGTTGCGGGCGAAGCTGGCGGTGCGTGATGGCGACAAAAACGCCGCCGCAGCGGCCTATGCCAAAGCCGCCCAGGCCTTCCCGCAGAACGAATCCTGGGGCGAGCGGCGGACGCCCGACTGGGATTACGAAACGCTCCAGCCCAAGTGCCGGGTCGAGGGTGAAAGCGCGATTCTGGCCCTGCAACGCGGGGATTACCTGCAGGCCTTCGATCAGCTCTATCGCAGCCAGGGCATCTACTGGTTCGACGCGGCCACCGTGGCCGAGCGGGTGCTGACCCTCGATGAACTCAAGCAGTACGTCGACACCCAGGTGCCGGCACCGCCACCGCTCAGCCAGCAGGATCGCGACAATTATGTGCCGTTGCCGGTGGCCGCGAGCCTGCGCAATCTGCTCGGGCGGCGTTTATTGCGTGAAGAGCATTACGATGAGGCTCCGGCTTACTTCGACAACCCGGATTTGCAGGCCAAGGCCAAATGGTATGGGCAATTGCGCAAGGAGGCCGAATCCAAATGGTGGCCGACCTCCAAGGCATTCGCTTATTACTACGCCGCGACGCTGGCTCGCCACGATGGGATGGAGCTGTTGGGCTACGAGATGTCCCCGGATTACGTGACCTTCGGTGGCAATTACAGCCTGGAAGCTCCGGAGCTCAAGGTCGGACCGCTGATGACCGAGGGCGAAGTGCAGCGTCAGCAAGCTACGGTGGCGCAACCTGATGAGCGTTTCCATTACCGTTATGTCGCCACGGCTCTGGCGAGTAAGGCTGCCGATCATTTGCCCCACAGCAGTCAGGCGTTTGCTTCGGTGCTATGCAAGGCCTCAGGGTGGGGCACCAGCCTGCAAGAGCAAAGCGCGTTCTATCGTCGTTATGTCGAGGAGGGGCCCTATGTGGTCTGGGCCGGTGATTTCGGTCATCAATGCCAGGAGCCGGACTTCCAGAACGCCGACAAGCGCTATGTGACCCAGGTCACCGACGCTATGCGGTCCACGCTGCGGCCCTACAAAAAACCATTGCAGATCAGCGCCGTGTTGGCCGTTACGGCAGCGGCGCTGTTGTTGATCAGTCGCCGCCGTCGGAAAGCGCGATAACGCTCAAGCTTGTTGAACAAAGGTCAGCCGCACAGCAAAACCAATCAACAGGCTGCCAAACAACCACTGCTGTACCCGTTGGGCCGATGGACTGCGTTGCAGCCAACGGCCCAACGCAGCGCCGACCAGCGCGTAGGCGCTGTCGAACAGCAAGCCGACGCCGACCAGCATCATGCCCAGGGTCGCAAATTGCGCGAGCACCGGTCCGGCTTGAGGGTTGATGAACTGCGGCAGCAGCACTGAGCAAAACAGCAGCGCCTTGGGGTTGAGCAGGTTAGTCAGCAAACCGCGCTGGATCGCCTCCGGCCACCGTGGTTTAGCAGTCCTTGCGTCTGCACCGTTCAAGCTCGGCAGCATCGTGGTGCGCAGGCACTGAATGCCGATCCAGAGCAGGTACGCGGCGCCGGCCAGGCGCACCACGTCGAAGGTCCAGGGCGCAGTCCTGAACAGCGTCGCCAAACCCAATGCCGCCAATGCCACATGACAACCGCGCGCCACGCCCAACCCCAATGCCGTGGCCAGCGCCGCGCCTTTGCCCTGACGAGCGCCGGTCTGCAACAGCAGAATCATGTCCGGGCCCGGCAACAGGTACACCACTGTCAATGCCATGAAAAACAGCCAGAGTTCTGTCATGTTGCCCCCCATTCGTTGTCGATTTGGTGGGGTCAGTCTACGGCCGAGGGGCAGGGCAGGTGGTTGCGTAGTCAGCTTCTAAAGCTTCGATATTTGGCATAACCTGCCAGTTTATGATGATCGAACCATCAGGATCTGCCAAAGCATGAAACTGGACGCCTACGACCGCAAAATCCTCACGGCGCTGCAACGGGACGGACGCCTGAGCAACGTACAACTGGCCGATGAGATCGGCTTGTCGGCCTCGCCCTGTTTGCGTCGGGTCCGGATGCTGGAAGAGGCCGGTGTGATTCGCGGCTATCAGGCCAACCTCGATCGAGATGAAGTGGGCCTTGGGCTGACGGTGTTTGTCGGGGTCAAGGTCGAACGGCATAACGATGAACAAGCCGAAGCGTTTCGCCTGGCCGTGACGGCATTGCCTGAGGTGATTTCGGCGTTTCTGGTGTCCGGGGAATCGGATTTTCTGCTGCAAGTGGTGGTACCGGACTTGCGCGCCTATGACCGTTTCCTCACCGGGCGATTGCTGAAATTGCCGGGCGTGAGCGATATCCGCAGCAATTTTGCAATTCACACGGTGAAGACGCCGGGTGCGTTGCCGTTGGGGCATTTGCCTGACTGAAAAAGCGAAAAGATCGCAGTCTTTGGCCGCGATCTTTTGATCGTTCTAAATCTGCGTCGCCATCCCTTCCACGTTCATCGCCGCCTGGCGCAAGGCCTCGGAGCGGGTCGGGTGTGGATGGCAGGTCAGGGCGATGTCTTCGGCCGAGGCGCTGAACTCCATGGCCACGCAATATTCGCCAATCATTTCGCTGACGCTCGGGCCCACAAGGTGCACACCGAGAACTTCGTCGGTGCGCTCATCGGCCAGTACCTTGGCGAAGCCTTCGGTTTCGTGGTTGATCTTCGCCCGGCTGTTGGCGGTGAAGGGGAATTTGCCGACCTTGTAGGCGCGACCTTCGGCCTTCAGCTGTTCTTCGGTCTTGCCGACGCTGGCCAGCTCCGGTTTGGTGTAGATCACGCTGGGGATCAGGTCGTAATTGACCTCGCCAGCCTTGCCGACGATCTGCTCGATGCAGGCCATGGCTTCGTCTTCGGCCTTGTGGGCGAGCATCGGCCCTGAGGTGACGTCACCGATCACCCAGACCCCCGCAGCCTCAGTGCGGTGGCCCTTGTTGGCGAGCATGCCGCGTTTGTCGGTGGCGAGGCCGACGTTCTCCAGCCCCAGGCCCTGAGTGTAAGGACGACGACCGATAGCCACCAGCACGTAGTCGGCTTCCAGCAGTTCGGCGGTGCCACCTGCGGCCGGTTCGATACTGAGTTGAACTCCGCTCGCCGAGGAGGTGGCGCTGGTGACTTTCGAACTCAACTTGAAGCGGATGCCTTGCTTGCTCAATGAGCGCTGAAGGGTTTTACCGGCTTCAGCATCCACACCCGGGCAGATCCGGTCGAGAAATTCGACGACCGTCACCTGAGCACCCAGGCGCCGCCATACCGAACCCAGTTCCAGGCCGATCACTCCAGCGCCGATCACCACCAGGTGCTTCGGTACTTCAGCCAGCGACAGTGCGCCCGTGGAGTCGAGGATGCGTTGGTTGTCGATGTCCACGCCCGGCAGGGGAGTGGGTTCGGAACCGGTGGCGATGATGATGTCTTTGGCGCTCAGCTGGATCTTGCCACCCTGGTTGTCGGTCACTGTGACGCTGCCCGGCCCGTCGATGTGGCCCCACCCCTTGATCCAGTCGACCTTGTTTTTGCGAAACAGAAACTCGATACCCTTGGTCAACCCTGTGACGCTTTCATCCTTCTGTTTCATCATCTGAGCCAGGTTGAGCACAGGTTTAACCTCGATCCCGAGGTTGGCGAATTCCGCCCCCATGGCCGCGTCGTAGAGCTCGGAGGCATGCAGCAATGCCTTGGACGGCATGCAACCGACGTTCAGGCAGGTCCCGCCGAGGGTGGCGCGGCCTTCCACACATGCCGCTTTCAAGCCCAACTGCCCGGCGCGGATCGCTGCGTTGTAACCGCCGGGGCCGGCGCCCAGAATCACGACGTCATAGGTGCTCATGGTGCAACTCCTGGATTGAGAGGGGCGGGATCGATAAAAAGTAGTCTTCAATAAAAAATTACGAACGTAATATGTGCGTTTCTCACCATTTCGGTCAAGGCTTCAGCTTGGCGACAGGTTCAGCGTTTTTAGATAGAACGATTCAGGACGAAAATTTCACCATTTTCGTTATATCGTAACGAATTGTGATTTGAGTAATGGCTGGGGTGGTATGCAAGTCGATCTCGATGGCGATGGAGCACAGATAGCAGGGCTGCCGCGCTTTCAGCAGGCGGTCGTTCAAGGACGTCGATTGCGTCAATGGGCAATCGGTTTGGGTGCCTTGGTGGCCGCAGGGCTGGTGCTGGCGTTTTTTGTCGGGCTGTTTGCACCGCAGTCGCTCTGGCCCGCGTTGCTGGTCAATCAGAGCGCCGGTTTGCTGGTGTTGGTCGCCGGTCTGCAGTCGGCCTGGTGGGTAACGCAGTGGCGTGTACGAGCGATGAATCCGGACGCGTTGGTGCCGGTGGCTATCACTGAAGAAGTCGTTGTCGCCGAAGGCTGGTACGAGCGGTTGCTGGAGGGCATCAGTCAGCGTTGGCTGCGCTTGCTGGGGCAGATCGGTGCACCGACGCTCTGGCTTGGCGGCTGGGCGTTGTTGAGTTTGTACAGCATCGAGCAGGTCTGGAACCTCGCTTTGCCGCCCGCCGCGTTGGGATTATCGGCCAGTGTCGGCGCGGCGTTGTCGTTGCTGCTGGCGTTCGGTTTGCTGGTACTGGAGCGGCAACTGGCCCAGGAAAATGTCGCCCAATGGCCCGAAGCCGGGTCGTTGGCGCAGCTGACTCGGGTCGCGATTATTGGCCTGGTGCTCAGCGCCCTGTGTTTGTTGTTCGCCAGCGAAACAGCAGTGTGGCCGGTGCGTCTGGCGGTGCTGATCGGCTTGCTGCCGGGATTGGTGGCCGTCGAGTTATTGCTGCGCGCCGTGTTGTCGCTGTTCAGCCCTCGTCGTGAACAACTTGAACCGACATGGCTGGCGCGAAGCTTTGTCGCCGATATGCTGCGCTGGCCGCCGCAACCCTTGCTGGCATTGCAGCACGAGTTGCACAACCGCTTCGGCATCGACCTGCGCCAGATATGGGCCTTCACCTACATGCGACGGGCGTTTTTACCGGTGCTGGCGGTGGTGGTAATTGTCGGTTGGTTACTCACCGGTATTCATGAAATTCCGCTGCAAGGGCGGGGGATCTACGAGCGTTTCGGCAAACCGGTAGAGGTTTTCGGTCCTGGTTTGCACGCTGGTTTGCCCTGGCCGCTGGGGCGCGTGCTGAGCGTCGAAAACGGTGTGGTTCACGAGTTGGCCACCAGCGTCGGCGAAACGTCGGCACCGGTGGAGGCCGAACCTGCCGAAGGCCCGGCACCGGCCATTGCCAATCGCTTGTGGGACGCCAGCCATGTGAATGACAAATCCCAGGTCATTGCCAGCAGCCGTGCCGACAAGCAGAGCTTTCAGATCGTCAATATGGACGTGCGCTTCGTCTATCGCATCGGTCTGAGCGATCAAGCGGCTCTGGCCGCGACGTACAACAGCGCCGACGTGCCGACGCTGATTCGCAGCACCGCGAGTCGAATTCTGGTTCACGATTTTGCCTCGCGAACCCTCGATGGTTTGCTCGGTGAAGACCGGGTAGGGCTCGCCGAAGACATCGGCCGAGCTGTGCAGGCAGACCTGCAAAAACTCGACAGCGGCGTGGAAATTCTCGCCACGGTGGTCGAGGCCATTCATCCGCCAGCGGGTGCGGCGAACGCCTATCACGGCGTGCAAGCGGCGCAGATTGGCGCCCAGGCATTGATCTCCCGCGAGCGCGGTGCCGCAGCGGAGGCGACCAACCAGGCGCAATTGCAGGCCAGCATCGCTCGCGATCAAGCCACGGCCAGTGCCCATGAAATCAACTCGAGCGCTCAGGCCGCCGACCTGAAATTTGCCGCCGAGCGAAAGGCGTACTCCAGCGCCGGCCAGGCTTTTGTACTGGAGCAATACCTCAGCCAACTGACCCAGGGTCTGGCTAACGCCAAGCTGCTGGTTCTCGATCACCGTCTGGGTGGCAGCAGCAATGCGCCGACCATCGACCTACGTACATTCACGCTGCCGGCTGACCCTGCGCCGTCGCGTAATACCGCTCAGCCAGGAGCCGCCCATTGAGCCAGTCGACGCCTATTCACGATCATCACGACCACGATGACCACACCGGCCACGATCACGGTCATGGCGGGCATCACCACGGTCATCATCACCATCACCACCATGGTGATCCGCACGAAGCCGGCCTATTCCCGTGGCGGCGAATGGGCTGGGCAGTGCTATTGGTAGCGTTTGCGATCGCGGCGGCGAGCCTGGTGCAAGTGCGCTCGGGGGAGGCCACGGTGATCACCCGCTTCGGTAATCCATCGCGGGTATTGCTGGAGCCGGGTCTTGGCTGGCGTTGGCCGGCGCCGTTCGAGGCGGCGATTCCGGTGGATCTGCGGCTGCGTACCACCTCCAGCGGTTTGCAGGATGTGGGCACGCGTGACGGTTTACGCATCATCGTGCAAGCCTACGTGGCCTGGCAGGTACAGGGCGATCCGGACAACGTGCAACGCTTTATGCGTGCCGTACAGAACCAGCCAGACGAAGCCGCGCGGCAGATTCGCACCTTTGTCGGCTCGGCGCTGGAAACTACTGCCAGCAGTTTCGACTTGGCCAACCTGGTGAACACCGACGCTAACCAGGTGCACATCGCTGACTTCGAAGCGCAGTTGCGTCAGCAGATTGATCAGCAGTTGCTCACCACCTATGGCGTGCGAGTACTGCAAGTCGGCATCGAGCGTTTGACCCTGCCGTCGGTAACGCTCACCGCGACGGTCGATCGTATGCGCGCCGAGCGTGAAACAATCGCCACTGAACGCACGGCCATTGGCAAACGTGAAGCGGCACAAATTCGTTCTGCGGCCGAGCGTGATGCGCGAATCGTGCAAGCCGCTGCAACGGTAAAAGCCGCAGACATCGAAGCGCAATCCCGCGTCGAAGCTGCGCAGATTTACGGGCGGGCCTACGCTGGCTCACCGCAGCTCTACAATTTGCTGCGTTCCCTCGACACCTTGGGCACCATCGTCGCACCGGGCACCAAACTGATTTTGCGCACCGATGCGGCGCCGTTCCGGGTGTTGGTTGACGGCCCGCCGACGCTCGATAACAAGTCCGGGTCGCAGCCATGAGTTTGGTTCCACGTGGAACAAATGAATTGAGCAGCCCCTGGATTCAGGCCGGGCGCTTGGCTTTTCTCGCGCTTTACGCCGTGACCGTGCTGGCTGCTTTGGCGTGGGCATTTTCCAATGTGCGGCAGATCGATCCGCAGAATCGTGCCGTGGTGCTGCACTTCGGCGCACTGGATCGCATTCAAAATGCCGGCTTACTGTTGGCGTGGCCGCGACCGTTTGAGCAGGTGATCTTGTTGCCGGCAGCGGATCGGGTGATCGAGCGTCGGGTGGAAAATCTGCTGCGCACCGATGCCGCGTTGCAGGCCGACCGGGTGGCGAGCTTCGCCACACCCCTCAGCGATGCGCTAGCCGGCTCCGGCTATCTGTTGACCGGTGACGCGGGCGTGGTGCAGCTGGATGTGCGGGTGTTCTACAAAGTCACTGAGCCCTATGCCTTCGTTCTTCAGGGTGAGCATGTGTTGCCGGCTCTGGATCGACTGGTGACGCGCAGTGCCGTGGCACTCACCGCGGCGCGAGACCTGGACACCATTCTGGTGGCTCGACCGGAACTGATCGGTGCCGACAATCAGGCTGCCGAACGTCGCGAACGTCTGCGCGGCGATCTGGTGCGAGGCATCAATCAACGCTTGGCCGAACTGACGGCGACCGGGCAGGGCTTGGGTATCGAAGTGGCGCGGGTCGATGTGCAGTCGAGTCTGCCCGGCCCGGCGGTGAGCGCGTTCAACGCCGTGTTAACTGCCAGCCAGCAAGCTGACAAGGCCGTGGCCAATGCGCGCACGGAAGCCGAGAAGCTGACTCAGTCCGCCAATGAACAAGCCGACCGCACGCTGCAAGTGGCTCACGCCCAGGCCAGCGAACGCCTGGCCAAAGCCTCCACCGACACCGCCACAGTATTAAGCCTGGCCAAGGCACAACAGCAGGGCACGGACCCGCAAATGCTGCTGCGTATTTACCGTGAGCGGATGCCGAAGATTCTCGGTCAGGCTGGTTCGGTGACGACGGTCGATCCGAAAGACGATTCCCGCCTGATCATTCAGGGAGCTGCACAATGACTGCCCAAACCGCCGCCGCGCCGAGCATGTTGTCCTCGGCTGAACAACGTAGCGCCGCGCGCCAGTTGACCCTGGCCATGCTTGCACTGGGCTTGCTTGCGCTCGGCCTGATCTGGCGCTGGTCGTTGCCGGAACAGACCGGCATCAGCCAATTGCTGCTGGGTTTTGCTTCGTTGCTGGTGGCCGTGCCGGTCATGCGTTCGGCGTGGTACAGCCTGCGTTATCCGAGCCTGCACGGGATCACCGATCAATTGATCGCCCTGGCCATGCTCGGTGCCTGGGCCACTGGCGATCTGCTGACTGCGGCACTGCTGCCGATCATCATGATCTTCGGCCATGTGCTGGAAGAGCGCAGTGTGATCGGTTCCCAGGAGGCTATTCACGCCCTCGGCAAACTGACCCGCAGCCATGCACGCAAGATTCAGGCTGACGGCACCATCGTCGAAGTGGATAACGGCACACTCAAGGCTGGCGACCTCGTGGAGGTGCGTGCCGGTGATCGCGTGCCGGCCGATGGCCGGGTGTTGTCAGGTCAGGCGAGTCTCGACACGGCATCGATCACCGGTGAGTCGGTACCCATAGAGGCCGTCGTGGGCATGCCGGTGTTCGGCGGGGCGATCAACCTCGATGGCCTGCTGCGCATTGAAGTGACCCGCACCGGTCACGAGTCGACACTGGGTAAAGTCATCGCGCTGATGCAAAACGCCGAACGCTCCAAGCCGCCGATCACCCGTTTGCTCGAACGCTACGCCGGCAGCTACATGGTGCTGGTGTTGCTGCTGGCCGCTGTGACCTGGTTCGTCACCAACGATGCCCAGGCGATGCTTGCGGTGTTGGTGGCGGCCTGTCCTTGCGCGCTGGTGTTGTCGGCACCGGCCACGGCGATTGCCGGGGTGGCGGTCGCTGCTCGGCACGGGATTCTGATTCGCAGCTCGGCGTTCCTCGAAGAATTGGCCGACCTGACGTCGTTGGTGGTCGACAAGACCGGAACCCTGACGTTCGGCACCTTGCGCCTGCAATCGATCGACAGCCCCCTGAAAGATCGCAGTCACGTACTGAAACTCGCCGCCAGCCTTGGCTCTGCCAGCAGCCACCCGGTCAGCCGCGCGTTGGCCGGGTTGGTCACTCAGGAACATTTTCTGCTGCTCTCTGACATCCGCGAGCGTCAAGGACTGGGTGTCGTGGCGATGACGGAGCAGGGCGAAGCGGCCCTCGGTCGTCCGGAGCTGTTCGCGCAATTGGGCATCGTCACTTCAGCCGTTCCAAAACACGATGGCCCGATCGCCGGGTTGGCACTCGATGGCGAGTTTCTCGCCTGGCTATTGCTCGCTGACAGCGTCAAACCCGAGGCACGATTTGCCCTGAACGAGTTGCGTGAGCTGGGCCTGGGGCGTCAGCTATTGCTCACCGGGGATCGGCACAGCGTGGCGCACACCCTGGCCCGGGATGTGGGCATCAGCGATGTCGAAGCCCAGGCGTTGCCCGAGGACAAACTCAACCGTGTGCTGAAAGAAATCGGCAGTGGTTTCCGGCCGATGGTGGTCGGCGACGGGATCAACGATTCCCTGGCGCTCAAGGCCGGTGTGGTTGGCGTGGCCATGGGGGCGGGCGGTGCGGACATCGCGCTGGCCTCGGCCGACATCGTACTGATCGGCAGCGACCTGCGCCGGCTCGGAACCTGTGTGCGCTTGAGTCGCCAATGCCGTCAGACTTTGCAGGTCAATGTGATCATCGGTCTGGGCTGGACCCTGGCGATTGTCGCCTTCGCCGCATTCGGCTGGCTGGGCGCGGCCGGTGCGATGATTGCCGCGCTGTTGCACAACTTGAGTACGTTATTGGTGCTCGGTAACGCTGGGCGTTTGCTACGCTTTCAGGAACCCCTACTCAAGCTTAAGGATGAGGTGTGAGCGACTACTCAACTTTTCAGAACTGTGTGCCGGGTTTGTAGTCTTTTAGGTTAGAGGCGGGGCATATCAAGGCTCGCCCATTGGCGGCTTTACCGTTGGTGGCAACACCGGGAATAGAAAAAGGCTATTAATTCGATAGCCTGCTATTTTTCAAGGATGGTCTACCCTCAGATCTGACGTCTGAAACAAGGGGGACTTTTCATGCTCGCGCAACTTCCACCGGCCTTACAGAATCTTCAGTTACCGCTTCGCTTGCGACTCTGGGACGGCCATGAGTTCAACTTGGGGCCGACGCCCAGCGTCACCATTGTGGTCAAGGACCCGCACATGGTTACCCAGTTCACCCATCCGAGCCTGGACGCGCTGGGGGCGGCGTTCGTCGAAGGCAAACTGGAGCTGGAAGGCTCCATCAGCGACGTGATTCGTGTCTGCGATGAATGGAGTCAGGCGCTGATCAGCGAAGACGACGATGCGCAACCGGTGCGCCTGGTTCACGACAAGGAAACCGACGCCAAAGCCATCTCCTACCACTACGACCTTTCCAACGAGTTCTATCAGCTGTGGCTCGACAGCGACATGGCGTATTCCTGCGCTTACTTCGAGACCGGCAGTGAAACCCTTGAGCAGGCTCAACAAGCCAAGTTTCGCCACCTGTGCCGCAAGTTGCGCTTGCAGCCAGGGGAGTATCTGCTGGATGTCGGTTGCGGCTGGGGCGGGTTGGCGCGGTATGCCGCGCGGGAGTTCGGCGCGAAGGTGTTCGGGATCACGCTCAGTCAAGCGCAATTGGATTTGGCTCGTGAGCGGGTGAAAGCCGAAGGCCTGGAAGACCAGATCGAGCTGCAACTGCTCGACTACCGCGATCTGCCTCAGGACGGGCGTTTCGACAAGGTGGTCAGCGTCGGCATGTTCGAACACGTCGGCCACGCCAATCTGGCCGAATACTGCAAAACCTTGTTCGGCGCGGTGAAAGAGGGCGGTCTGGTGATGAACCACGGGATTACCGCCAAACACACCGACGGTCGTCCGGTCGGGCGCGGTGCTGGTGAGTTCATCGAGAAGTATGTGTTCCCCAACGGCGAACTGCCGCACCTGGCGATGATCTCGGCCGAGATCAGCGAAGCGGGGCTGGAGATTGTCGATGTCGAGAGCCTGCGCCTGCATTACGCGCGGACCCTGGACCACTGGAGCGAACGCCTGGAAGACAATCTGGAAGCCGCCGCCAAACTGGTACCGGAGCAGGCACTACGGATCTGGCGGTTGTATCTGGCGGGGTGCGCCTATGCCTTCGCCAGAGGCTGGATCAACCTGCATCAAATCCTCGCGGTGAAAGCCCATCCTGATGGCAGCCATGAACTGCCGTGGACCCGTGACGACATCTACAACTAGAGAATCGGTGAAATCAGCCGGGCGATCCGCATGCCGACCTGTTGCAGTCGGTGGGTCTCCCGGCTTTCTTCTTTGGCGATTTCGTGAGCCTGGGCGAAGTCGTTGTTGAGCATCTGTTCCACGTCGGCGGCAAATCCGCTGTCGACTGTCAGCAACATCACTTCGAAATTCAGCCGGAACGAACGGTTATCCATATTGGCGCTGCCAATGGCACTGATTTCGCTGTCGATCAGCACCACTTTCTGATGCAAGAATCCAGGTTGGTAACGGAACATACGCACCCCGGCACGTACCGCTTCGAAGGCGTAGAGGCTGGAAGCGGCGTAGACGATCCGGTGATCCGGTCGCGACGGCAACAGGATCCGCACGTCCACACCGCGCAGCACCGCCAGTCGCAACGCGGCGAATACGGCTTCGTCGGGGATGAAGTAGGGGCTGGTGATCCACACTCGCTCCGTCGCTGCATGGATGGCTTCGACGAAGAATAGCGAACAGGTTTCGTAGGAATCCGCCGGGCCGCTGGCCAGTAATTGGCAGAGCACGCCGTCATCCGGATAAACGTCTGGCAGGATCAGCGGGGGCAGCGAGCGGGCTGCCCAGAACCAGTCTTCGGCGAAGGACTCCTGCATGCAGGCCACCACTGGCCCGCGAACTTGCACGTGGGTATCGCGCCAGGGCGCCAGGGGTGGTTTCTCGCCCATGTACTCGTCGCCGACATTGAGCCCGCCGACAAATCCGACAATCCCGTCGACGACTACGATCTTGCGGTGGTTGCGGAAATTGACCTGAAAGCGGTTGAGCCAGCCGCTGCGGGTGGCGAAGGCTTTGACCTCGATGCCGGCATCTCGCAACGGCTGCACATACTCGTGGGGCAGGGAGTGGCTGCCGATACGGTCGTAGAGCAAGTAAATCGCCACACCCTCGGCCGCTTTCTTCATTAGTAGGGCATGCAGGCGTTGGCCGAGGCGGTCATCGTGGATGATGAAGAACTGGATCAGTACCGCTTGCCTGGCCTTGCTGATGGCGTCGAAAATCGCATCGAACGTGGCCCGGCCGTCGATCAACAAGTGCACTTCATTGTTCGCCAGACACGGCATGCGTCCCAGCTTTGGCATCGCCCGCAAAGATGCGTAAGCGCTGGAGGCGCGCGCAGCCAGTGCCTCTTCTACCCAGGGGCGCCAGTTCAGTTCGGAGATGGCCTTGCGCATTTCCTCGTTGGCTTGTCGCCTGGCCTTGATGTAACCATCGAAGGTGCTGCGGCCAAATACCAGATACGGGATAAGCGTGAGGTAAGGAATGAACAGCAGTGACAGGGCCCAGGCGATCGAGCCTTGAGCGGTTCGAACGGTCAACACGGCATGGATGGCGGCGATCGAGCCCAGTGTGTGCAACAGTGCGATCAGATAACCGAATACATGCGGTCCGAAATAATCCATGGGGCAGCCTTGCTCCTTGAAGATTCAATGCTTAACAGACCATGTTCCGGGCAGAATGTCGCTATTTAATTGGCCCATGAACCGAAGCCCGTGGCTGACGTCTAACGGCCACTAATGATCAGGAGTTACTCGATGAACGTTCGTCTGCTGGGCTTGGCCATTGCGTTTGGTTTGACACTTCCTGTGGCCGCTCAGGCGCAGATGTTGCAACCAGGTTTGTGGGAAATGACTTCAAGCAACATGAAGGTCGATGACCAGAACCTGCCCGATCTGCAGTTGATTCTCGGCCAGATACAGAGTCAGATGACCCCTGCACAGCGCGCGCAGCTGGAAAAGCAGGGGATCACCATGGGTGGTAAAGGGATTCGGGCCTGCCTGACGCCTGAGCAGGTGAAGAATGACAATATTCCGCTGACGGACCCGCAATCGGGCTGCAGGCAGGAAATTACCGAGCGTACCGGCAACCAGTGGAAATTCCGTTTCAGCTGTCCGAAAGCCCAAGGCAACGGAGTGGCCACTTTTATGAGCGATCGTGAGTTCACCACCAAGGTCAACGGCACTTTCAATGCCACTGGCATTCAGCAGAAGGGTAGCCTCGATACTCGCGCTGTGTGGTTGGGCCAGGATTGCGGCACAGTGAAGCCAAGAGCCTAAAAACATCGCGAGCAGGCTCGCTTCCACAAGGTCATACGCGATCCCTGTGGGAGCGAGGCTCGCCCGCGAAGGCGTCCGCTCAGGCACCTCCAGTCTTGGGCTGACTCAACAACTCACACACCGCCTCAATCCCTTGCTCCCCGAAATCCTCCCCGCTGCCACTGCGCATACTGACAAACCCACCGTCCCTTTCCTTCTCTCCCACCACTAACAGATAAGGAACCTTCTGGCTGTGCTGGCGAATCTTGTGGCTGATTTTCTCATTGCGCAGGTCCGAGTTGGCGCGCAGTCCACGACGGCGCAGCGTCTCGGTCACAGAGTGTGCATAAGCGCTCTGACGCTCATCGATGTTCACTACCATCACCAGCGGCGGCGCTCGCCAGATGTTCAGCTCCTGTTGGCTGGACCAGCATGTGCCGTAGATCCGTTGCTGCAACGTGCCGCTGATATGGTCCAGCGCGAAAGCCTGCAATACCTTGGTGGTGGGAACATGCGGGCCTTCAGCGAAACCTTCGAAGCCCCCCAGTCGATACAGCGATAACCCTTCGCTACTCGTCGCGCGCGAGGCTGGTTCCTGACGGCGGATCGAGTGATTGGTTGCCGCCAGTGCACGCATGCGCGCTTCGATCATTGGCAGCGCAGCCAGGGTTAACGATCGCCGGAAAGCAAATTCATAAAAGAAGCCGTCACCCAGCACCGATCCGGCCCGCAGCTGTGCATTCGGATGCAGCTGTTTCACGGCCATGGCCAGCATCAGCGCACAGGAACGGCGAAGGATCTCCAGACCGTCGGGTTCCTGGGACGTGACGATACTGACCCGGGCGTCGCACTCAATCAGGAATCCACAGTCCACCAGCACACCGTCCACCCGACCCGCGACCGCCGCATTAGCCAGGCCGAGGCTGATGCTCGCGGCAACCTCATACACGGACAGCGGCTGGTCGTATTCACGCAAGGAGCCATCGGGCAGGGTGATGTGGATCATGTCGGTGTTCTCGAAGTCTTCCAGACGTGCGTTAGCGCATGAACCGCAGGGGTAAACCCTGGCAGGTGTCATGTAGACGATTGGCGTGCCAGGCAATTTGCCCCGATACGACGGTGGTGCTGACGCTGTGGCGAAAGCGATGCCGGGCGAAGGGCGTCCAGCCACATTGCGAAAGGATGGGTTGCCGGGAAACGGCCACGCCATCGGGCTCGTGTTTGATCAACACCAGGTCGGCCCAATACCCTTCGCGCAGGTAGCCGCGGTCGGGAATGGCAAACAGATCGGCGACCCGGTGACTGGTTTTGGCCACAAGGGTGGTGATCGGCAGGATCTCATCAGCCACCAGTTCCAACAGTGCGGGTAGGGCGTGTTGCACCAACGGTAAACCGGACGGCGCCTGGCTGTAGGGGCGCTGTTTTTCGGCCCAGGTGTGAGGCGCGTGATCGCTGCCGATCACGTCCAGTCGATTACTCAACAGTGCTTTGCGCAAGGCATCGCGGTCGGCCTGGGTCTTGATTGCCGGGTTGCATTTGATCAGGTTGCCGAGGCTCGGGTAGTCGCGGTCGTCGAACAGCAAATGATGCAGGCAAGCCTCGGCAGTGATGCGTTTCTGTGCCAGCGGCTTGTCTTCGAACAGTGCCAGCTCACGGGCGGTGGTCAGGTGCAAAACGTGCAGACGGGTGCCGTGACGTCTGGCTAGATCGACGGCCATTGAGGAGGATCGAAAGCACGCTTCGGCATTGCGGATAAGCGGGTGAGCGGCGGGCGGAAGGTGCTCGCCGAACAGCTCTCGCAGGTTCGCCGCGTTGGCTTCAATGCTGGGCGTGTGTTCGCAGTGGGCCAACAAAAGGGTCGGCACCTCGGCGAACAATCGCTCAAGAGTTCGCGGATCGTCCACCAGCATATTGCCCGTGGAGGCGCCCATGAACACTTTGACCCCGGCCACTTCGCAAGGATTGAGCGCGGCGATGGTGTCGAGATTGTCGTTGCTCACGCCGAAATGAAAACCGTAATTGGCCACTGAGTGAGTTGCCGCTCGACGCTTCTTGTCTGCCAGCGCGGCGAGGGTCAGGGTGGCCGGCGAGGTGTTGGGCATGTCCATGAAGCTGGTGATGCCGCCGGCCACCGCCGCTCGGGACTCGGTATGGAAGCTGCCCTTGTCCGGTGCTCCTGGATCACGGAAATGCACCTGGTCATCGATCATGCCTGGCAGCAGCCATTGGCCGTTTGCGTCGATTTCCACGGCGGCTTTTTCGCCTTCGATGCTGCTGGCGATCTTGACGATGCGACCGTGGCTTACCAGCAGATCACCGTCGAAATCCCGACCTTCGTTCACCAACCGGGCGTTGCGAATCAGTACACTGCTCATGGTCAGAACTCGTTCTGCAGGGCTTTGTAGCCGCGCACCAAATCGACGTTGGTGCGCGCTACGTCTTCGGAAAACTCCGAGGCGCTGACGCTGACTGGTGGGAACTGCGACAGGTCGGTGTTGGGGCCGATGCGTGTGGTGGAGGGCACGTAGAAGGCGTCAGGCAAGTCACGACCATCGACTACCGAGTTGTGCCGCACCACGCAACCGTCGCCCACCGCGCAGTTGAACAGCACGCTGTTGAAACCGATGAACACGCGATTACCGACGCTGCAGGGGCCATGGACGATGGAGCGGTGGGCGATTGAGCTGAACTCGCCGATGGTCACCGCCGCGCCGGACTTGGAGTGGATCACCACGCCGTCCTGGATGTTCGAATTGGCGCCGATGGTGATGGCTTCCATCTCGCCCGAGTCGTCCACTTCATCGGCGCGAATCACCGCGTAGGGGCCGACGAAGACGTTCTCGCCGATCACCACTTTGCCGCAGATGATTGCGGTTTTATCCACGTACGCCGACTCCGCAATCAACGGCAGATCACCTGAAGGATTCTTGCGGATCATGGCTTGCTCAATGCCTCGTACAAGGTGTTGAGGTTGTATTCGAACAGCCCGGTGAAAGTGCTGGCCGGGCCAGTTGCAGCGAGGGCATCGGAGTACAACGTGCCACCGATATGCGCGCCGCTTTCATCAGCGATTTGCTTGAGCAGGCGCGTGTCCTTGATGTTTTCCATGAACACCGCTTTGACCTTGGCCTGACGGATCTGTGTGATCAGCGCAGCGACTTCGGCGGCCGAAGGTTCGCGTTCGGTGGACAGACCTTGCGGTGCCATGAAGTTGATGCCGTAAGCCTGACCGAGATAGCCGAAGGCATCATGGGAGGTGACGATTTTGCGATTACCCGGCGGCAGCGAACCGAGCTTGGCTTTGGCTTCGGCGAGCAGGGCGTAGATCTTTTTTAGATAGGCTTGGCTGTTGTGTTCGTAGTCGGTTTTGTTTGCAGGGTCGGCGGCGATCAGCGCTTTGGTGATGTTGCTGATGTACAACTCGGTGTTCGCCAGGTTGTGCCAGGCGTGCGGGTCGGGAATGGTTTCGCCGTCTTCATCCAGCGAGCGCGGAATGACACCGTGGCTGGCGCTGATGACCGGGGCTTTGGTTTCGGTGCTGGTCACCAGGCGGTCCAGCCATGGCTCGAAACCCAGCCCGTTCTTGATGATCAGTCTGGTGTTGAGCAATGCCTTTGCATCGTCCGGCGTCGGTTCGTAGGTGTGGGCATCGGCGTCCGGACCGACCATGTTGGTGATCTGAATATGGTCGCCGCCGACCTGATGGGTCATGTCGGCGAGGATGCTGAAGCTGGTGACCACCTGGAGTTTTTCCGCGGCAGACAGCGACGTCGACAGCATCAGACTGAACAGCACGAGTAAAGCGCGCATCGGGTTACACCTCATTGGGATGTGAGCAAAGGCGGGCGGCGCAGCAAACCGTGTACCGGACCGAACACCACGGACAGCAGATACAAACCGCCAGCCACCAGCACGATTGCCGGGCCGCTGGGCAGCGAGTAGTAGAACGACAGCAACAATCCGAGCCAGACCGAGAGGCAGCCGAGCAGCGCGGCGATGGCGATCAGCACCGGTAAACGGCGACTCCAGAAGCGAGAAGCGGCGGCCGGTAGCATCATCAAACCGACCACCATCAGCGCGCCGATAGCCTGGAAACCGATCACCAGGTTCAGCACCACCAACGTCAGAAATACCCCATGAGCCAGCGGTCCGAGACGGCTGACGGTTTGCAGAAAGAGCGGGTCGAGGGTGTCCAGCAACAGTGGTTTGTAGATGAGCGCCATGGCGATCAGGCTGAAGCCCGAGACCCAGAGCATGCCGGTCAAGGTCGGGCCATCGACCGCCAGCGCCGAGCCGAACAACAGGTGCAACAGGTCCAGCCGCTTGCCGGCGATGCCGAGGATCAACACGCCGCTGGCCAGCGATATCGGGTAAATCGCGGCCAGGCTCGCGTCCTCCCGCAAGCCGGTGCGGCGGGTAATCCAGGCGGCCAGTCCTGCCATGCTCAGGCCGGCACCGAGGCCGCCAATGGTCAGCGCGGGCAGGCTCAAGCCTGCGTACCAGAAGCCCAATGCGGCGCCGGGCAAGATGCCGTGAGCAACTGCGTCGCCGATCAGACTCATGCGCCGCAGGATCAGAAACACTCCAAGTGGCGCCGTGCTGCAGGCTAGAACAAGGCCACCCAGCAGTGCCCGACGCATAAATACGAATTCGTGAAACGGTTGCCAAAGGTGAGCAGCGGCGATCATCAAGCCACCTGCGTCTGAGGTTGTTGGCGAATCAGCTCGGTACTGGGACCGAGGACGCAGCCGCTGCTTTTGATCAGTAGCGCTTGTGGAATCTGTTGGCGCACGGCGGCCAAGTCATGACACACCACGACCAGGGTTCGGCCGTCTGCATGCCAGGCGTGGAGGTGTTTCCAGAGCAGCGCCTGGCCGAGTTCGTCGAGCGCGGCGTGGGGTTCGTCGAGCAGCAGCAAGGGCGCTTCGGCGAGGCTCAGTCGGGCGAGTAGGGCACGTTGCAATTCGCCTCCGGAGAGGGCCATTAACGGGCGATGTTCCAGACCGCTCAGGCACCAGTCTTCCAGTGCAGCCTTGAGTCGCTGGCTGCGAGTTTCCGGAGTTTGCTTGCTGCCCCAGAAACCTGCGGTCACCAACTCTTGCAGGCTGATGGGGAATTGCCGGTCCAGGTGTTGTTGCTGAGGCATGAACGAAAGGCCGCTCTTGCGTGGAACATCAACGACGACGTTGCCGGCCAGTGGCTTTTGCAGGCCGGCGATGACTTTCAGCAGGCTGCTTTTGCCCGACCCGTTGGCGCCGATGACGGCGGTCAGACTCCCCTTGGGCAGTTCGAAATCAACCGCTGGAGTGAGCGGCTGACCGGGTGCGCCCCAGCGCAAGGCTTGGCATCGGATCATGCGGCCTCCCAGTTCCAGCGGCTTTCGGCGACGGCATCATGGGCGTGAAGGCTTTCAGCGTGGACGACTCGCACGTGAAAGGCGTTGATGCCCGGGGAGCGTTTCAGGGCCAGGTTCAGGCGTCGCGCGGCGTCTTCACAGAACATCAGGTTCTGACCGTTGGCGAGGGCGAAAGCTTGTTCGTCGGCGCGTTTCACGGCGGTTTGCACAGCAGTGCCGAGGGCTGCTTCCGCGTCGTTGATCGCGGCGATTAGCGGCAGGTCATCCAGATAGTCATCCAGACGCAGCTGCAATTGTGCATTGCTGCGTTGGCTATGCGGCGTCGCGATGATGCCTTTCGTGGAACCGAGCCAAGCCAGAACGTCTGCGTGTTGCAATGGTTGATTGGCAAAGTCATCAACGAATTGCTGCTGAATCAACTGCCTCGAAAGGGCTGCTGAGCACGGACAGGTTGAGGAATATGGAACGTCGATTTTTAGTTCCACGTGGAACATCGCGTTTTTCAGACTCGCTTCGATGCTCACCGGATAGGTTTTCCAGCCGGCCAACGGACTGACGAGCGCAGGTCTTTTGAGCAGAAGTTCGGTGTGAATTTTTAGGTAAGCGTTGTGGGAAAGTCCTTCATGAGTCTCGAGAAAACTCAGCAAGACTCGCCGCAACAACGCGGGTGAAAGGTTTTCCTGCTCAAGCATTTCCAGCGCCAGGTACAGCCGCGACATATGGATGCCACGCGCCTCTCCATCGTCGAGGCTAACGCCAGCGTCGGCCTTTGCACTCAGTCGCTGGCCATCGAATAAAACAGGAAGAGCAATGCCGCACATGCCCACCCAATCGAGTGGCAGGGCTTGGCGTGAGGCCTGCGCGGCGATATCCGGCAGAGTCAGCGCATTCATGAGCAGGTCCATCGTGGGAGTTGATTTGGCATGTTATATTATAACAATCAAATCGACGATGCCTTTTTCGTGAACGAGCTTTCATCATGCACAGACGTCACTTGCTCAACCTGATTCTGGCCAGCGCGGCCTTTGCGTTACCTTTTGGTGTGTCGGCCACGCAAATTCGCAATGCACGACTGTGGCGTTCGGAGGACAAGCTGCGACTGGTGTTCGATCTGAGCGGGCCGGTGCAATACAAAACCTTTTCCCTGAGTGCTCCTGAGCGGCTGATCATCGATCTGAGTGGCGCCGACCTCAGTGGCGACTTCAGTCAGTTGGTGCTCGACAACTCGGTGATTCGCGCGATCCGTTCCGGGCATTTCGGTCAGGGTGATACGCGGATCGTTCTTGACCTCAGCGGCCCGGTGCAGCTCAACAGTTTCCTGCTGCCGCCACAGGATGGGCAGGGGCACCGATTGGTGCTCGATCTGAAGGCCATTGCTCCGCTACAGATCGCGGCGGCGCCGCCGGAAAAACGTGAGCCCATCATCGACAAGGCTCACCCCAAGCGCGACATCATTGTGGTGGTCGACCCTGGTCACGGCGGCAAAGACCCGGGCGCGGTCGGCGCCAAAGGTGAGCGGGAGAAAGACGTGGTGCTATCGATCGCCCAGCTGTTGGCCAAGAGGCTGAAGCGTGAAAAGGGCTTCGACGTGAAACTGGTGCGTAACGACGACTTCTTCGTCCCGCTGCGCAAGCGCGTGGAGATCGCCCGCAAGCACAAGGCCGACATGTTCATCTCGGTCCATGCGGACGCCGCGCCGCGCCTCACCGCTTCAGGTGCGTCGGTGTACTGCCTGTCCGAAGGCGGTGCGACCTCGGCCACGGCGCGTTTCATGGCGCAACGGGAGAACGGCGCGGACCTGTTGGGCGCCACCAGCCTGCTCAATCTCAAGGACAAGGACCCGATGCTCGCCGGGGTGATTCTCGACATGTCGATGAACGCCACCATCGCCGCCAGTTTGCAGTTGGGCAACACGGTGCTCGGCAGTCTGGCGGGCATTACCACGCTGCATCAGAAGCGTGTGGAACAGGCGGGTTTCGCCGTGTTGAAGTCGCCGGATGTGCCGTCGATTCTGGTGGAAACCGGCTTCATCTCGAACGCCCGTGACAGCCAGCGACTGGTGACAGCGCGGCATCAGCAGGCGGTGGCTGATGGCTTGTTCGACGGCTTGCAGCGTTACTTTCAGAAGAATCCCCCAATGAACAGCTACATCGCCTGGCAGCAGGAGCAGAAGAAGGCACAGGCCTAGCAACCGGTCATCCGGCTGCAGGTGAACTTCGCGCTGCTGCCCCCGGAGCTGGAGAACCGATTGATGGTTGTCCAGCCAACCCGGCGGTTGTAGCCGACCCAGGCTTCGCCATCGGATGCGAGGCCGGTAAAGAACGTCAGTTGCCCGTAGCGGCTATTGGTCTGCGCCCAATAGCGTTTACCGGCGACTTCAAAGCCGCGCAAGTAGATCATGTTGCCGACGGTGTTAACGCTGTAGGCATTGCCGTCGGCATCCACGCAGGCCAGCAGATTGGCGCTGCGGGTGCATTTGGCCAGGCTGGGGATTTGTCCCCAGGCATTGACTGCGATCAGCAGCGAAAGGCTCAACAACGAGAATCTCAGAGCGTTTCCCATGGCATTTCTCAAGGAGCGGACAGGTTAAAGCATCGTGCTCTTTGTCGCGGTGAGCAAGAGGAGAGTGGCTTGTTTGTGTTGTTATACTATAACATAAATTAAGCCCGACATTGCGACCGGGCATCCCTGTGAGGAATACCTGATGCCCAATCGTCTCCCCGTGACCGTCCTGTCGGGCTTTCTCGGCGCCGGAAAAAGTACACTGCTGAATTACGTACTACGTAATCGCGATAATCTGCGGGTCGCGGTGATCGTCAACGACATGAGCGAGATCAATATTGATGGCAGTGAAGTTCAACGCGATGTCAGTCTGAACCGTGCCGAAGAAAAACTCGTGGAAATGAGCAACGGCTGCATTTGCTGTACGTTGCGCGAAGACCTGCTCGAAGAAGTCAGCAAACTCGCCAGGGACGGTCGTTTCGATTATCTGCTGATCGAGTCCACCGGCATTTCCGAGCCGCTGCCCGTGGCGGAAACCTTCACCTTTCGCGATGAAGAGGGGCAGAGCCTGGCCGACATTGCGCGGCTCGACACCATGGTCACCGTGGTCGACGGCATGAACTTCCTGCTCGACTACCAGGCCGCCGAAAGTCTCGCTTCCCGTGGTGAAACCCTGGGCGAGGAGGACGAGCGCTCGATCACTGACCTGTTGATCGAGCAGATCGAATTCGCCGACGTGATCTTGATCAGCAAGATCGATTTGATCAGCAGCCGCGAACGCCAGGAGCTGATCGCGATCCTCGAACGGCTCAATGCCCAGGCCGAGATCATTCCGATGGTCATGGGCGAGGTGCCACTCAAGAAGATCCTCAACACTGGGCGTTTCGACTTCGAGAAGGCTGCTCAGGCACCAGGATGGTTACAGGAATTGCGCGGTGAACACGTGCCGGAAACCGAGGAGTACGGTATTGCCTCCACGGCTTATCGGGCGCGGCGACCGTTTCATCCGCAGCGTTTTTTCAGCTTCATCGATCGCCCGTGGGTCAACGGCAAACTGCTGCGCTCCAAGGGCTTTTTCTGGCTGGCCAGCAAACACATGGATGCCGGCAGCTGGTCCCAGGCCGGCGGCTTGATGCGTTACGGGTTTGCCGGGCGCTGGTGGCGTTTCGTGCCGAAAAACCAATGGCCGCAAGACGAAGAAAGCACCGCCGGGATCATGGAGAACTGGACGGCCGCCACCGGAGATTGCCGGCAGGAACTGGTGTTTATTGGTCAGAACATCGACTTTGCACAACTCACCGCCGAACTTGATAACTGCCTGCTGACGGATGATGAAATGGCCCTGGGCGTCGAGGGTTGGCGGCTGTTGCCCGATCCGTTCGGTCCCTGGCACGAAGAGGCGGCTGCCTGATGCTGGCGCCCAGTCTGAAGTTGCGACCGGTCATTGCTCAGGTTCAAGGTGAAACGCCAAAGGTGCTGACCGGGATTCTGGACGACGGTGTGAACCTCGCCCTCTGGCAACGCCAACTGCCAGCGCACATTGCCGATTTCGGTCGCTTGCTGCTGTCCCTGAACCAGCCGCTGGCCGTGTCGCTGTCCCTGGAAATGGCCAGTGAAGACACTGAACCCAATCTCCACGGTTTAGCCTCAGGCTTCAGCGACCTTGAAGGCTACGAAGGCTTTATCGCCGACGTTTCCTGGCTGGTCAGTGCTTTTGCCTGCCTATTGGGTGCCCAACGTATTGGTTTGCGCCTGCGGGTTCTGGACAAAGCCATGTGCCCGCGTTTCCACGTCGATCATGTGCCGGTGCGGTTGATCACTACCTACGCAGGGGTCGGCAGCCAATGGCTGAAAGAAGGGGCGATGGATCGCCGCCGATTAGGCGAGCCTGACGCCGAACCCAAGGATGATTCGCTGATCCAGCAAATCGCCAGCGGCGAAGTGGCGCTGCTCAAGGGAGAGAAGTGGCACGGTAACGAAGGTTTCGGCTTGATTCACCGTTCGCCGCAGCCGGCGCCGGGCGAGCGTCGTTTGATCCTGACCCTCGACTGGTTGGGCTGACAGCTCAAGGTTTGAGCCAGGTTCCCTGGCTCTGGGCTTCGCAAAACGGCTTCAGATACGCCGCATCGGTGGCCACGCCGTAATAGTGAATATCCTGCCGGTAAGGCATATTGGCGACTTGAGCGTTGCTGCATACCCCGAATGCGCCGGCGGGGCATTGGTCGACGTACTGCACCTCGACTTTCTGCCCGGCCAGATTCGGCTGGCAGAAGCCGTCGGCGAACAGTTTTTCCGGGATGTTGCGGTTCTGCTGGCAGACCTTCACGTCCAGCCGCGCTGCCGTACTATGTACCACGCAGGCCTGGGCCAGCGCTTCACCCGACGTGAGCGCCAGAAGCAACGACCATCCCATCAACCGCATCCTTTACCTCCTCAGAAAACTTCGACCATGTTGCAGAACATTCCCACCCACGTCATCGCCGGCCCGCTGGGTGCCGGCAAGACCGGCCTGATCAAGCACCTGCTGGCGCAGCGGCCGGCCGGTGAGCGCTGGGCGGTGCTGATCAACGAATTCGGCCAGATCGGCCTGGATGCTGCGTTGCTGACCCAGGACGCCGATGGTATCGCACTGGGGGAAGTGGCCGGGGGGTGTTTGTGTTGCGTCAATGGTGCGCCGTTTCAGGTCGGCCTCGGACGGTTGCTGCGCAAGGCACGACCGGATCGACTGTTCATCGAGCCGTCCGGACTGGGGCATCCGGCTCAGTTGCTCAGGCAATTGAGCGAGGCGCCGTGGCAAGGCGTCCTGGCGGTGCAGCCTTGCGTGCTGGTACTGGATGCCCGGGCACTCGCGGCCGGAAAACCGCTGCCAGCGGCGCAACAGCAAGCCTTGGACAGTGCCGGGTTGCTGTTGCTGAACAAGGCGGAAAGCCTCGACGACAGTGATCGCCAGCGAGTTGTCGCACAGTTGCCGTCGCGTCCTTTGTACTGGACGCAGCAAGCTGTCTTGCCGCTGAGCGAGTTACCGGGCCTCAAGGCTCAGGCTGTCGCGGGTGTGGATAACTTCATCGTGCCCAAGGGGCTGGCACAGATGCCGGCCATCTGGACTGACCCTGCGCAGCCGATTTGCTTGAGTCAGGCGCAAGAGGGTGGCTGGAGCGTCGGCTGGCGCTGGCATCCGAGTCAGACATTCGATGCCGTGCTTGTCGGAAAGTGGCTTGAGAGCCTTGAATGGTTGCGGGCGAAGCTGGTTATCCACAGTGTCGAGGGTTGGGTGTCGGCCAACGCGCTGAATAACTCGTTACTGGATTGGCAACCCAGCGAATGGCGACGGGATTCGCGCATCGAGCTGATTTTCAGTGAGGTACAGGTTGTTGATTCACTGCAAAGAGATCTGGCCGATTGCCGGTCGGGGTGAAGATCAAAAGATCACAGCTCCTACGGTGCGATCTTTTGATCTTCAGGGACGCCACTTGGTGTGTTCTTGCCGCCACTGGCTCAATTCAATCACCTCGGCGCTGGGTTTTGCGACTTCGACCACCGGCGGTGTGTCGTCGAATGGCATTGGGTAGGGCGCGAGCTCGATCTGTGCGCTATGGGCGCCGAACTGAGTGATAGTGCCGTTGTGGCGGGTTTCGCCGGTCACGGTGAACTCGAAGTTATACACACGGGCCAGGCGCCGACGGCCGTTGGCGTCTTTAATGAAAGCGATCTTTTTCAAGGCTACGTTGCCGTCCAGCAGCTCGATCCGCAGCTTGGCGCAATGCTGCTGAACCCGCTCCAGTGCGCGTTCGCGCAAGCCGTGGTTGTGCCACAGCCATGCGCCACCGGTGGCGAGCAGCATCAGCACGAAGATATTTCCTAGGGTCAGCATCAACAGGGTGCTCCAACAAGATAGTGTCAGCTTAACTGCGTCTCTGGTCTGTCGTACAGGCTGCGTTTAGTCGCATACTGCGCGGCTCGAATTTCAATCGGTTTATGGAAAACTCACCGCATGAAACGTACGCCTCATCTGCTCGCCATCCAGTCCCATGTGGTGTTCGGCCACGCTGGCAACAGCGCCGCGGTTTTCCCGATGCAGCGGGTCGGGGTGAACGTCTGGCCACTCAATACCGTGCAGTTCTCCAACCACACGCAATATGGCCAGTGGGCCGGGGAAGTGCTGGCCCCGCATCAGATTCCGGAATTGGTGGAAGGCATCGCGGCGATTGGTGAACTGGGCAACTGCGACGCCGTGTTGTCCGGCTACCTCGGCAGCGCGGCCCAGGGGCGGGCGATTCTGGCGGGAGTGGAGCGAATCAAATCGATCAATCCCAAAGCCTTGTACCTCTGCGATCCGGTGATGGGCCATCCGGAGAAGGGCTGCAGTGTTCCAGCCGAAGTCAGCGATTTCCTGCTGGAAGAGGCGGCGGCGATAGCCGACTTCATGTGCCCGAATCAGCTGGAGTTGAACAGCTTCTCGGGGCGCAAGGCGCAGTCACTGTTCGATTGTCTGGCCATGGCGCGGGCGCTGCTGGCGCGCGGTCCGAAGGCGGTGTTGGTTAAGCATCTGGACTATCCCGGCAAACTGGCGGATGGCTTCGAGATGTTGCTGGTGACCGCTGAAGGCAGCTGGCACTTGCGTCGGCCGTTGCTGGCGTTCCCGCGTCAGCCGGTGGGCGTTGGTGATCTGACTTCCGGGCTGTTCCTGGCGCGCGTGTTGCTGGGTGACAGTCTGCTGAGCGCCTTCGAGTTCACCGCGGCGGCGGTGCATGAAGTGCTGCTGGAAACCCAGGCGTGTGCCAGCTATGAGCTGGAACTGGTGCGGGCGCAGGACCGGATCGCCCATCCCCGGGTGCGGTTCGAGGCGGAAGCGATCAGTTTGTAACGGTGTGGCGGTAGAAAAGATCGCAGCCTTCGGCAGCTCCTGCGCGTCTGTGGGCGCTGCCGCAGGCTGCGATCTTTTGTTTTAAGCGTCGCCCTTGATTTCCTGATAGCGCTTTTCCAGTTCCTGACGAATCTGCCGACGCTGCTGGGCTTGCATGTACCGACGCTTGTCTTCGCTGTTCTGCGGTTGCAGTGGGGGGACGGAGGCCGGTTTACGCTGGTCATCCACCGCGACCATGGTGAAGAAGCAGCTGTTGGTGTGGCGCACCGAGCGCTCGCGAATGTTCTCGGTCACGACCTTGATGCCCACTTCCATCGAGGTATTACCGGTGTAGTTGACCGAGGCCAGAAAGGTCACCAGCTCACCGACATGAATCGGCTCGCGGAAGATCACCTGATCCACCGACAAGGTCACTACGTAACGGCCGGCATACCGGCTGGCGCAGGCGTAAGCCACTTCATCGAGGTATTTGAGCAGGGTGCCGCCGTGGACATTGCCAGAGAAGTTGGCCATGTCGGGGGTCATCAATACCGTCATCGACAGCTGGGCGTTTCCGGGTTCCATAACGTACTCACGGGTTCAAGGCAGGGTTTGGGGGTTACACCTCTGTGGGTGCTTGTCGGTGTTTTTCAAACCAACAGTTATCGGGACGCCGGGCGGGGAGGCGCCGTCACGCCCGAAGCGATCTGTTTCCATATATTGCACCGTCTTTGCGGCGGAAGTCGTGGTGTTACCCTTCAAAAGCCCACTCCCGAAGGAGCCACACACCATGCATGCCATCAGTTTCATTCAGGATCTGGCAGTGATCATGTTGATCGCGGGTGTGGTGACCGTGCTCTTTCATCGTCTCAAACAACCGGTGGTGCTCGGCTACATCGTCGCCGGTTTCATTATCGGCCCGCACACGCCACCCTTCGGCCTGATCCACGACGAAGAAACCATCAAGACCCTCGCCGAGCTCGGGGTGATTTTCCTGATGTTTTGCCTGGGGCTGGAGTTCAGTCTGCGCAAGCTGTTCAAGGTCGGCGCCACGGCGTTTATCGCGGCCTTCCTGGAAATCGTCCTGATGATCTGGATCGGCTACGAAATCGGCCGCTGGTTCGACTGGAATACCATGGACTCGCTGTTCCTCGGCGCGATCCTGGCGATTTCCTCGACCACCATCATCGTCAAGGCGCTCAACGACCTGAAGATGAAGAACGAGCGTTTTGCGCAGTTGATCTTTGGCGTACTGATCGTCGAGGACATCCTCGGTATCGGCATCATCGCCTTGCTGTCGAGCATCGCGGTCAGCGGCACGGTCAGTTCCGGCGAAGTCTTTTCCACCGTCGGCAAGCTTTCCCTGTTCATGATTGTCGCACTGGTCATCGGCATTCTGCTGGTGCCGCGACTACTGGCCTATGTGGCGAAATTCGAGAGCAACGAGATGTTGCTGATTACCGTGCTGGGCCTGTGTTTCGGCTTCTGCCTGCTGGTGGTCAAGCTTGAATACAGCATGGTTCTCGGCGCATTCCTGATCGGCGCGATCATG
This sequence comes from Pseudomonas sp. FP1740, assembly GCF_030687165.1. Lineage (NCBI taxonomy): Bacteria > Pseudomonadati > Pseudomonadota > Gammaproteobacteria > Pseudomonadales > Pseudomonadaceae > Pseudomonas > Pseudomonas sp. FP1740. The sequence goes on along the minus strand of NZ_CP117461.1, from coordinate 6,579,276 downwards.
GCCGAATCGCGCCAGCTGCTGAAGATCGAGCAGTTGATCGAGCCGGTTCGCGACCTGTTCAGTGCCATCTTCTTCGTCGCCATCGGCCTGATGCTCGATCCGATGATCCTGCTGCAATACGCCTGGCCGATTGCGGTGATCACTGTGGCGGTAGTGCTGGGCAAGATGCTGTCCTGCGGCCTCGGCGCGTTTATCGCCGGCAATGACGGACGCACCTCACTGCGCGTGGGGATGGGGCTTTCACAGATTGGCGAATTCTCTTTCATCATCGCCGCGCTGGGCATGACACTGCAGGTCACCAGCAGCTTTCTCTATCCGGTGGCTGTGGCCGTCTCGGTGATCACCACGCTGTTGACGCCCTATCTGATCCGCGCGGCCGATCCGCTGTCGATCAAGCTTGCTGCCGTAATGCCGCAGCGTCTGGCTCGTGTGCTGGGGATGTATGGCGAATGGCTGCGCAGCATCCAGCCTCAGGGCGAGGGCGCGCTGTTGGCGTCGATGATTCGGCGGATTCTGTTGCAGGTGGGGGTCAATCTGGCGCTGGTGGTTGCGATCTTTTTATCGGGCGCCTTCTTCGCCGAGCGCATGTCCGTTTACCTGCAAGACTGGATCAGCGACCCGAGCTGGCAGAAAGCGTTGATCTGGGGTGGGGCGTTGCTGTTGTCGCTGCCGTTCCTGATCGCCGCCTATCGCAAGCTCAAGGCGCTGTCGATGTTGCTGGCAGAAATGGGGGTGAAGTCGGAGATGGCCGGCCGCCACACGCAGCGAGTGCGTCGGGTGATCGCCGAAGTGATCCCGATCCTCTCGCTGCTGGTGATTTTCCTGCTGTTGGCAGCCTTGTCGGCCAGTATTCTGCCGACCAACAAGTTGCTGGTGCTCATCGCCGTCGTTGCGGCCGCCGTGGCGGCGCTGCTTTGGCGCTGGTTCATCCGCGTGCATACGCGGATGCAGGTGGCCTTGCTGGAAACCCTGGACAACCACAAGGATTCGTCCGGGCATTGACCTCGTAGCGGATCAACGCGGATCAGCTTTCCAGCCAGACGTCCCGCGCCCAGTGCCAGACCGACTCCCAGGTTTCTTCGGCGAGCAATTCTTCTTCGGCCAGCCACAGCACCACCGTGCCGTCTTCTTCGACGCAGTAGTAGTTGTCACCGTCCTGGCAGATCGGGATCAGGCTGCGATCAACACCAGCGTCCCAGGCATTGGCGGCAACGTCCGGCAGGTAGGTGTGGGATTGCGGGTCAGTGACGGTCACCGGCTCCAGGCTGCCGTAGACTACATCGCTGACAGTCAGCAGGAATTCTCTGAATACGAAGGGAATGTCGATGAACAGTTGTTCTTCGATTTCTACCAGCAGATCTTCGTCGGGCAACTCCAAGGGGACCGGTACCGGTTCGTTGGCTTCACGCAGTTGTTCGATGATTTCTTCCACGTCCGGGATCCTCTTGCTTGATGGCGCGGTTTAGTTGGGGCGGTTTATACAGTAGCTCGCTATAGATGCAACCGTGAAATAGAAAACCCCGGCAGAGCCGGGGTTTTCATTACAGCATGCGAAACGCGGAGCTATCAGCCGTTCTGGCGGATACCTGCTACCAGCCAAGGCTGGTTTTCGCCCTGTGGACGCTCCATGTTCCAGCTTTCGCTGAACACTTCGCCCTGGTCGAAACGCGAGGTCTTCGACACGCCGCTGAAGGTCAGGGTGGCGATGGTCTTGTCCGCACGGTCATCAACGCCGTCCAGTTGTACCTGGAGGTTGTCAATGTAGGTCGACTGGAAGCCGTCGCCCAGGTCGGCACGTTCGCGCTTGAGGAACTCCAGCAACTGCGGGGTCACGAACTCGGCGATCTTGTCCATTTCGTTGGCGTCCCAATGTTGCTGCAGGGACTGGAAGTGGTTGCGGGCCGCTTCGACGAAGCGCTGTTCGTTGAACCAGGCCGGAGCATTGATCACCGGACGAGCGGCAGCAGGTGCAGCCGAACCGCCGAAGATCGAACCCATGGCGGGCTTCTGCTCGAATACTTCACGTTGCATCGGCGCGCCGGCCGGGGCCAGGTGCTCCTGCTGCTTGCGACGACGAGCGGCGATGAAGCGGAAGACCAGGAAGGCGATGACCGCCATGATCAGGATGTCGAAGAACTGCATGCCCTGGAAGCCGCCGCCCATGAACATGGAGGCCAGCAGGCCACCGGCCGCGATACCGGCCAGAGGGCCTAGCCAGCGCGAAGCACCGCCGGCCTTGGCGGCAGCGCCAGCGGCACCGGCCGCACCGGCAGTGGCAGCTGCGCCGCCCACGCCAGGAGAAGAAGGAGCCATTTGGCTGGTCTGGTGAGTCGGCGCAGCGCCGACACTTTTGCCGCCACCAAAGCGTTTGGCGTTGGCGTCCAGGCTCATCGTCAGGCCGATGCACAACGCCATGGCGATGCTAAGAAAACGTTTCATAAAGGGAATTCCCATTTGTGGATGGCACGCGCGCCATGTTGCACAGCTGAAGTGTCACTGGCTAGCGGCAGAGTGTTTCGGGCTTTTGCCTGACAGGTTCTGTTCAGGTTCAGTCAGTGCAATAGGGCCTGTTAACTTTGGTCTGTAGGAGGAGTGGATAAGTTCTGTAGGAAAGGCGACCAGCGCCACTGCGAGATCACCGTGATAGATCGTTCCCACGCTCTGCGTGGTAACGCCACCCTGGACGCGGAGCGTCACGGGATGCATTCCCCACGCAGAGCGTGGGAACGATCATCACTGGCGGGCTTTAGATCGCTTCCAGCTTGGCGTAACCGAGCATCAGCCACTTGCTGCCTTCGCTGAAGTTCACCTGCACCCGCGCCTGAGCACCGGCGCCTTCGAAATTCAGGATCACACCGTCGCCGAACACCGAATGCCGCACAGTCTGGCCGAGGCTGAACCCGGTGTCCGGGATCTCGCTGCCGCCGAACAGGCTGCTGGAACTCTGCTGCTGGCCTCCACCGAACGGACGGCTGACGCTGTTGGACAGTCGCACTTCCTGGATCAGGCCTTTCGGCACTTCACGTACGAAACGCGACACCTTGTTGTAGGTCTCGCTGCCGTACAAGCGTCGGGTTTCAGCATACGTCAGCACCAGGTTCTGCATCGCCCGGGTGATACCGACATAGGCCAGACGACGCTCTTCTTCAAGGCGACCGGGTTCTTCCAGGCTCATTTTGTGCGGAAACAGGCCTTCTTCCATGCCCACCAGGAACACGTAAGGGAATTCCAGGCCCTTGGCGCTGTGCAGGGTCATCAACTGAATGCTGTCTTCGTGCTCGTCGGCCTGGGTGTCCCCGGCCTCCAGCGAGGCGTGGCCGAGGAATGCCGCCAGTGGCGATTGCTCTTCGTCCTCTTCCGGGTTTTCGAAGTTGCGCGCGGCGCTGACCAGTTCCTCAAGGTTTTCTACCCGGGCCTGGCCTTTCTCGCCTTTTTCCGCCTGGTGGTAGGCGATCAGCCCCGACTGCTCGATGACGGTCTGGGTCATCAGGTGCAGCGGCATTTCCATGCACTTGGCGGCGAGGTTCTCGATCAGCTCCATAAACGCCCCAAGGGCGCCGGCAGCGCGACCGGTCAGGCCCTTGTTGGCCACCAGCTGACGCATGGCTTCCCACATCGACACGTCGCCGTGGCGCGCATGATCGCGAATCGCTTCGACGGTTTTTTCGCCGATGCCACGGGCCGGAACGTTGATCACCCGCTCCAGGGCCGCATCGTTGCCACGGCCTTCCAACAAACGCAGGTAAGCCATGGCGTTCTTGATTTCTGCCCGTTCGAAGAAGCGCTGACCGCCATAAATGCGGTACGGGATGCGCTCGCGCAGCAAGGCTTCTTCCAAAACGCGCGATTGGGCGTTAGAGCGGTACAGAATCGCGATATCACTGCGAGCCAAGCCGGTTTTCAGCGCGCTTTCAATAGTTTCAACCACGTAGCGTGCTTCATCGTGTTCGTTGAACGCGGCGTACAGATTGATCGCTTCGCCTTCGCCACCATCGGTCCACAGCTCTTTGCCCATGCGCCCCGTGTTGTTGGCGATCAGGGCGTTGGCGGCCTTGAGGATCCCGGCGGTGGAGCGGTAGTTCTGCTCCAGACGAATGATCTCGGCATCCGGGAAGTCGTCGGAATACTGATAGATGTTCTCGATTTTCGCGCCGCGCCAGCCATAGATCGACTGATCGTCGTCGCCGACCACCATCAGGCTGTCGCCACCCTTGGCCAGCAGACGCAGCCAGGCGTACTGCACGGCGTTGGTGTCCTGGAACTCGTCCACCAGAATGTGCCGGAAGCGCTTCTGGTAATGGGCGAGCAGGCCCGGGTGGTCGCGCCACAGATCGAGGGCGCGCAGCAGCAGTTCGGAGAAGTCGATGACGCCGGCGCGCAGGCACGCAGCCTCGTAGGCTTCATAAATGCTGCGCATGGTCGCCAGGAACAGATCCCCGCTGGCTTGAATATGTTGTGGACGCAGACCGTCGTCTTTCTGCCCGTTGATGAACCACTGGGCCTGCCGGGCCGGCCAGCGTTGCTCGTCCAGGCCCAGTTCGCGGATCACCCGCTTGACCAGCCGTTGCTGGTCATCACTGTCGAGAATCTGGAAGGTCTGGCTCAGGCCCGCTTCCTGCCAGTGCGCCCGCAATAAGCGGTGCGCCAGGCCGTGGAAGGTGCCGACCCACATGCCGGCCGGGTTGATACCCATCAGCTGCTCGATGCGATGACGCATCTCGGCAGCGGCCTTGTTGGTGAAGGTCACCGACAGAATGGAGTGGGGCGAGGCGTTTTCGACCTGGATCAACCAGGCGATACGGTGCACCAGCACTCGGGTTTTACCGGAGCCAGCACCGGCCAGGACCAACTGACGACCCACGGAGGCAGCTACGGCCTGGCGTTGGGCATCGTTGAGGGAGTTCAGCAGAAGGGAGAGATCATCGCGCATCGGGGCATTCTAGGGCGCGCCGTCACACCGGGCAAACCGAGCTTTGCATTAGCCGATGAAAGAAGCATCGACGATGACCGGTTGGTCACTGGCTGCAAGCAGGGACGGGGCTCGCCTGGCGGCTTTTGCGCCGGATGCGGGCGACTAAAACTTTTGTCTATTTTATGACCTGAGGCAGTTTGGTCCGGGCATTTGCTTGTGTATGCTCCGTTCACAATTCGGGCTCGCATGCTCAACTATAAGAACAAGAACATCGCCTATGACCCTCAGCTCCGACCTGTCGGGCCCCTCCGTGGAGCCTCGGGCTATCCGCAAACAGTACGCCATGGAGATGGCGGTCGAACGCACGCGTCTGCTGTACCAGGGCTCGCTGTTGCCGACGCTTTTCATGTTGATCAACGGTCTGGTCTGCGCCGGGTTGCTCTGGAGCCCGCAACGCTACTTCGTGGTCAGTGTCTGGCTGGTCTGGTTGTTGTCGCTGGTGGCGTTGCGGGTGATTCAGGTCGCGGCCTTCGATTCGGCGATTCCCAACCGTCAGGCCCATCCGATCTGGCGTCGCATGTTTCTGCTCGGTTCGGCGATGACCGGCCTGACCCTGGCCGGTGCCGGCATTGCACTGGTGCCCGCTGACAATTTCATCCAGCAAGCCTGGGTATTCGGTCTGATCGGCGCCGCAGCCCTTTCGGCCAGCGTCGCTTATGCGGTCAGCCTGCCGGCTTTTCTGTCCTTTACCTTGCCCTGTTTGTTGCCCGCCATCGGCTATCTGTTCTGGGGCGGCGATGAACAGGAGCAGGGCTGGGGCTGGTTCGGGCTGATTCTACTGGGCTCGTTGAGCGTGGTCGCCTGGCAGGTCAATCGGCTGATAGACCAAGGGTTGTTGCGGCGCTTTCAAAATCAGGCGCTGATCGAACACTTGCAGCAGGCGCAAAGTCGCAGCGATCAGCTCAATCACGAACTGGCCAGGGAAATCGACCAGCGTCGTCGCGCCGAAGAAGAATTGCGCGAAACCCAGGTCGATCTTGAAAACCGGGTTGCCCAACGCAGTCTGGAGCTGGATGCGGCCAACCAGGCCTTGAGCAAGAGCGAAGCGCGGCTGGTGCTGGCGTTAAAGGCGAGCGAGCTCGGTTTGTGGGACTGGAACCTGCAGACCGACGAAGTCCATCACACACAGCTTCAGGAGTTGTTCGGGCTGGAGCCGGAATACGTGACGGCGATGCTCCGCCACCTCAAGCCGAGGCTGCATCCCGACGACTTGCCAGCGCTGAAGCGGGCGCTGGTCGAGCATTTGAAGGGCCGCACCGAGGATTATCAGATCGAGTACCGGGTGCGACATGGCGATGGCCATTGGGTCTGGATCGAGGACCGTGGTCGAGCGGTCGAGCGTAGTGAAAATGGCCGGGTGATCCGCATGGTCGGCACCCGCCGCGATATCAGCGCCAGCAAGCACCTGGAAGAACAGCGCCAACTGGCGGCGACGGTGTTTGAGGCGGCCAGCGAAGGCATCGTGATTTTCGACCCGAACTACGCGCTTATCGCGGTCAATCAGGCTTTCAGTCGGGTGACTGGCTATGAAATCGACGACATGCTTGGGCGTAACGTGGTCGATTTGCCTTGCAGTCGCGACGCCCGCCGGCATTACGCAGCGATCCGTCAGGCGCTGGAGCAGCACGGTAGTTGGCAGGGCGAGTTGGTCGAGACCCGCAAGAATGGCGAGTTGTATCCGCAGTGGCTGCAACTGAATGCCGTGCGCGATATGCGGGGAAATGTCAGTCATATTGTTGGCTTCTTCGCTGATCTGTCCGCTCGGCGTGAATCCGAAGAGCGTATGCGCTACCTCACCCATTACGACGAGCTCACAGGGCTGGCCAACCGTTCGTTGTTCCGTGAACGACTGAGCGAGGCTCATCAGCGGGTGCGCCAGGGCGGTCGTCGCAGCCTGGCGCTGCTGCACATCAATCTGGATCGCTTCAAGCTGCTCAACGACAGCCTCGGCCACGAAATCGCCGATCAGCTGTTACAGAAAATGGCCCGGCGGTTGGTCAATGCGTTGCCGGAAGCAGACACCATCGCCCGGTTGTCCGGCGATGAATTTGCGGTGCTGTTCGACGCCTACGGCAACCTGTCGAGCCTGGCGCGCGTGGCGACCCGATTGTCGACCAAGCTGCGTTTGCCGATCACCGTCGAGGGGCATGAACTGGTGATGAGCGCGTCCATGGGCATCAGTCTGTTGCCGGACACCGCGCGGGAGATTTCCGCGCTGGTCAGCCAGTCGAACATGGCCATGCAGCATGCCAAACACTTGGGCGGCAACAACTTCCAGTTCTACACCGACAGCCTGCAGGCCAGCACGCTCGAGCGTTTGCAGCTTGAGAACCAATTGCGCAAAGCCATCGAAGAAAAGCAGTTGAAGGTGTTTTACCAACCGAAACTCTGTCTCGCCACCGGTCGGCTGAATGCTGCCGAGGCGTTGGTGCGCTGGGATCACCCGACCCTGGGTCGAGTGCCTCCGGGGGATTTCATTGGTCTGGCCGAGGAAACCGGACTGATCAACGCTATCGGCGAGTTCGTATTGCGTCAGGCCTGTTGGCAAGCCTGCGAATGGCAGCGTCAGGGGCTTGAGCCGATTCGGGTGTCGGTCAATCTGTCGGTGCATCAACTGCGTCAGGGGAAACTGGTCAGCCTGGTGCGCCAGGTGCTGGAGGAAACCGGTCTGGCGCCGCACTACCTGGAACTGGAGCTTACCGAGAGCCAGTTGCTGGACAGCGTCGAGCACATCATCGCGACCTTCCAGCAATTGCGCGATCTGGGGGTGAAGCTGGCGATCGACGATTTTGGTACCGGGTATTCGTCTCTGAGCTACCTCAAACGTATTCCTGTGGATTACGTGAAGATCGATCAGGCATTTATCCGTGGTCTGGGAGAGAGCAGCGAGGACGCGGCGATCACCCGAGCGATTATTGCCATGGCCCACGGCCTGTCGTTGAAAGTGGTGGCTGAAGGCGTCGAACGGCCGGAGCAGCTGGAGTTTCTGAAGGTCGAGCGTTGCGATGAAGTGCAGGGTTATTGGATCAGCCGTCCGGTTGAGGCTACTGACCTGGCTGAGCTGTTACGCGCGGACGAAAAAACCTCGTAGGTGCTACATGGAGCATATGTCGCGTGATATGGGGACATTGAGTTACGCATTGAGCAGGCAAAAAGCCGATTCATGTAGTATAACTACAAGCGTGCTACATCCCCGGCACCTGCCAATGACAAAGAGTCCAGCCCCTTGAATCTGCTGCAACACATCGCCCAGTCACGCCACCTGTTACGCAAGTCGGAGCTCAAGGTCGCCGACCACGTGCTGCTTGATCCTGCGGCGGTGATGCACAGTTCCATGGCCGACCTGGCCCACAGCGTAGGCATCAGCGAGCCGACCATCGTGCGGTTTTGCCGCGCCATCGGTTGCTCCGGGTTCCAGGATTTGAAACTGAAGCTGGCGCAGAGCCTGGCGGCCGGCGCGAGCTTCGGGCAATTCGCGATCCATGAAGACGATTCGGTTGCCGACTACAGTCTGAAAATCTTCGACACCACCCTGCACACCCTGATGGAAGTTCGCGAGAAACTTGATCCGGTAGCGTTGCAGAAAGCCGTGACCGCGATGTCCCAGGCCCAACGTGTCGAGTTCTACGGCTTCGGTGCGTCGGGTGCGGTGGCGGCGGATGCCCAGCACAAGTTCTTCCGTTTGTTGCTGACTGCGGCGGCGTATTCCGACCCGCACATGCAGGCGATGTCGGCGGTGACCTTGAAGCCGACCGACGTGGCGATCTGCATTTCTCAGTCCGGTCGCTCAAAGGATCTGTTGATCACCGCCAATCTTGTGCGCGAAAGCGGCGCCACGCTGATCACCCTGTGCCCGAGCCAGACACCATTGGCCGAACTGTCGACCGTTAACCTGGCGATCGACGTACACGAAGACACTGAAATCTACACGCCGCTGACTTCGCGTATTGCGCATCTGGTAGTGATCGATGTGTTGGCGATGGGCGTGGCCATGGCTCGTGGCCCGAGCCTGGTCAATCACTTGAAAAGCGTCAAGCGCAGCCTTCGCAGCTTGCGGTTGTCGCCAAAGTCGGTGAAAGCGCTGGACGATTGATTCTGGCTGGAATTGTGGCGAGGGAGCTTGCTCCCGCTCGGCTGCGCAGCAGTCGCAAAATCTTAGGGCTGCTTTGCGACCCAGCGGGAGCAAGCTCCCTCGCCACAGGTTCGCAGTCAGCCGGTGAGGTTCATCGTTCTGTAACCCTCCCGCCGCCAAACCGTCATCCCTCGCGCCTATCTTGAAACTCCCGTACTCGCCTTGGGAGACTCGAAATGGCCCAGCCCTACGAAGAACGCAACAGCGCCGTCAAAACCCGTCGTCAGCAAGAAGACCAGCGCCGCATGGAATTTCGCCGCGCCATCGAAGATCGCTGCGAGCGCCGCCAGCTTCTGGCCGAAATCGGCGAATTTCCCGACGACCTCGAGCTCAACTACTGGCAGGCAGCACCGGTAACTTCCCGTCGAAACGCTCAACCAGTGCGCTGATTTGTGCCCGTTCGCTGCGGATAAACGCAAGGAATGCGTGGGCCACCGGCGATAGCCGTTTGGCCTTGGCCTGCACCAGGCACCAGCTACGCAGCAGCGGCAGCTCTTCGACCGGCAGCTCAATCAGGGCGCCGGTCGCCAATTCAAGGTTCAGGGCATGGCGCGTCAACAGCGCCAGGCCCAGACCCGCCAGCACGCATTCACGCTGAGCTTCCGCCGACGCGACCTCCTGGGTCTGGGTGAAGTGCACGCGCTTCTCTTTGAAATACTCCTCGCAGGCCAGTCGCGTGCCGGAACCGGGTTCGCGCAACAGCAGCGTGTAGGGTTCCAGATCCTGCAAGCGCAGCGGCCCCATGTGGCACAGCGGATGATCCGGCGGCGCCACGGCTACAATCGGGTTATTGAGGAACGGCAGGAATTCCAGCCCCATGTCCTGTGGGACCATCGACATGATCACCAGATCATCGCGGTTATCCGACAGGCGCCGGATGACCTGGCCACGGTTGACCACCGTCAGGTGCAGGTTCACTTCCGGGTGCTGGCGCTTGAACGCGGCAAACAGGTGCGGCACGAAATACTTGGCGCTGGACTCCACCGCCAGTTTCAGCTGACCTTGCAATGAGCCTTGCATGTCCGACAGCTGCATATCGAGGTTTTCCAGGCGGCCGAAAATGTCCCGGCTGGCGCGCTGCAGCGCTTCGGCCGCCTCGGTCATGTAGAGCTTTTTGCCGACATAATCGAACAAGGGCTGACCGATCAGCTCTTCGAGTTGACGAATCTGTAGGCTCACGGCAGGTTGTGTGAGAGACATTTCGTCGGCTGCGCGGCTGTAGGACCTTAAATCGCACACCTCATTGAAGATCTGCAATTGACGCAATGTCATACGCATCAATGACTTACGCATTTTCTATAGATCCTGAGCGAAGGCCGATGACTCAACTATAAGTCTTTGCTTATGCCTGACCCAATTATTATTCATTTTTGTTAATCCCTTGCGACAGCTAGTGTGGAGCTGCGACTGAATTGAAACATTTGGTCACGCGTCGACCTGTCTAATCGGGTCGTGGGTGCCACCGGCTCAAGGGAACCTCCAAGTGATAAAAAAGATCCTGATTGCCAACCGTGGTGAGATTGCCGTACGAATCGTGCGCGCCTGCGCCGAGATGGGCATTCGCTCGGTCGCGATCTATTCCGACGCCGACCGTCATGCTTTGCATGTGAAGCGTGCGGACGAGGCCCACAGCATCGGTGCCGAGCCACTGGCCGGCTACCTGAACCCGCGCAAGCTGGTGAACCTGGCGGTGGAAACCGGTTGCGATGCGTTGCACCCCGGCTACGGCTTTCTTTCGGAAAATGCCGAGCTGGCGGACATCTGCGCCGAGCGCGGAATCAAATTCATCGGCCCGTCGGCGGAAGTCATTCGCCGCATGGGCGACAAGACCGAAGCGCGCCGCAGCATGATCAAGGCCGGCGTGCCGGTCACGCCGGGCACCGAAGGTAACGTGTCGGGCATCGAAGAAGCCCTGGCCGAAGGCGACCGCATCGGTTACCCGGTGATGCTCAAGGCTACCTCCGGTGGTGGCGGCCGCGGTATTCGTCGTTGCAACAGTCGCGAAGAACTCGAACAGGCCTTTCCTCGGGTGATTTCCGAAGCCACCAAGGCTTTCGGTTCGGCGGAAGTGTTCCTGGAAAAATGCATCGTAAACCCGAAACACATCGAAGCGCAGATCCTCGGCGACAGCTTCGGCAACGTGGTGCACCTGTTCGAGCGTGACTGCTCGATCCAGCGTCGCAACCAGAAGCTGATCGAGATCGCTCCGAGCCCGCAACTGACCCCGGAACAGCGCGCCTACATCGGCGACCTGTCGGTGCGTGCAGCCAAGGCCGTGGGTTACGAGAACGCCGGCACCGTGGAGTTCCTGCTCGCCGAGGGCGAGGTGTACTTCATGGAGATGAACACCCGGGTTCAGGTGGAACACACCATCACTGAAGAAATCACCGGCATCGACATCGTTCGCGAGCAGATCCGCATCGCATCCGGTTTGCCGCTCTCGGTGAAACAGGAGGACATCCTGCACCGTGGTTTCGCGCTGCAGTTCCGGATCAACGCCGAAGACCCGAAAAACAACTTCCTGCCGAGTTTCGGCAAGATCACCCGTTACTACGCGCCCGGCGGTCCCGGTGTGCGCACCGATACGGCGATCTACACCGGTTACACCATTCCACCGTTCTACGATTCGATGTGCCTGAAACTGGTGGTCTGGGCGCTGACCTGGGAAGAGGCGATGGACCGTGGCCTGCGGGCCCTCGACGACATGCGTCTGCAAGGGGTCAAGACCACCGCCGCGTACTACCAGGAAATCCTGCGTAACCCGGAATTCCGTAGCGGCCAGTTCAACACCAGCTTCGTTGAAAGCCATCCTGAACTGACCAACTACTCGATCAAGCGCAAACCCGAAGAGCTGGCCCTGGCCATCGCTGCCGCCATCGCCGCCCACGCAGGCCTGTGAGGAATATGACAATGTCCAAGAAGATCCATGTAACTGACACAATCCTGCGCGACGCCCACCAATCGCTGCTCGCCACCCGCATGCGCACCGAAGACATGCTGCCGATCTGCGACAAGCTCGACAAAGTCGGCTACTGGTCGCTGGAAGTCTGGGGCGGCGCGACCTTCGACGCCTGCGTACGCTTCCTGAAAGAAGACCCGTGGGAGCGTCTGCGCCAACTGCGCGCCGCGTTGCCTAACACGCGCCTGCAAATGCTCCTGCGTGGCCAGAACCTGCTGGGCTACCGCCATTACAGCGACGACGTGGTCAAAGCCTTCGTCGCCAAGGCCGCGGTCAACGGCATCGACGTGTTCCGTATCTTCGACGCCATGAACGACGTGCGTAACCTGCGCGTGGCCATTGAAGCGGTGAAAGCTGCCGGCAAACACGCCCAGGGCACCATCGCCTACACCACCAGCCCGGTGCACACCATCGAGGCTTTCGTGGCGCAAGCCAAGCAAATGGAAGCCATGGGTTGCGACTCGGTGGCGATCAAGGACATGGCCGGTCTGCTGACCCCGTACGCCACGGGTGAACTGGTCAAGGCTCTGAAGGCCGAGCAATCGCTGCCGGTGTTCATCCACTCCCACGACACCGCCGGCCTGGCTGCGATGTGCCAACTCAAGGCCATCGAAAACGGCGCCGACCATATCGACACCGCGATCTCCAGCTTCGCCTGGGGCACCAGCCACCCGGGCACCGAATCGATGGTCGCCGCCCTTAAAGGCAGCGAGTTCGACACCGGCCTGAACCTGGAGCTACTGCAAGAGATCGGCCTGTACTTTTACGCCGTGCGCAAGAAGTACCACCAGTTCGAAAGCGCGTTCACTGCCGTCGACACTCGCGTGCAGGTCAACCAGGTTCCGGGCGGGATGATTTCCAACCTGGCCAACCAGTTGAAAGAGCAGGGCGCCCTGAATCGCATGAGCGAAGTGCTGGCTGAAATCCCGCGCGTTCGCGAAGACCTCGGCTTCCCGCCGCTGGTGACCCCGACCTCGCAAATCGTCGGCACCCAGGCGTTCTTCAACGTGCTGGCCGGCGAGCGCTACAAGACCATCACCAACGAAGTGAAGCTTTACCTGCAAGGCGGCTACGGCAAGGCGCCGGGCACTGTGAACGAAAAGCTGCGTCGTCAGGCCATCGGCAGCGAAGAGGTGATCGACGTGCGTCCGGCCGATCTGCTCAAGCCGGAGATGACCAAGCTGCGTGCCGAAATAGGCGCCGTGGCCAAGTCTGAAGAAGACGTGCTGACCTACGCCATGTTCCCGGACATCGGCCGCAAGTTCCTCGAAGAACGCGCAGCCGGCACCCTGACACCGGAAGTGCTGCTGCCGATTCCGGAAGCAGGCGGTGTGGCTTCGGCCGGTGGTGAAGGCGTGCCGACCGAGTTCGTCATCGACGTTCACGGCGAAACCTATCGCGTCGACATCACTGGTGTGGGCGTCAAGGCTGAAGGCAAACGCCACTTCTACCTGTCCATCGACGGCATGCCGGAAGAAGTGGTGTTCGAACCGCTCAACGAGTTCGTCAGCGGCGGCAGCAGCAAGCGCAAGCAAGCCACTGCACCGGGCCACGTCAGCACCACCATGCCGGGCAACATCGTCGACGTTCTGGTCAAGGAAGGCGACACCGTGAAAGCCGGCCAAGCCGTGCTGATCACCGAGGCGATGAAGATGGAAACCGAAGTCCAGTCGGCCATCACCGGCAAAGTCACCGCCATCCACGTGGCCAAGGGCGACCGGGTGAACCCGGGCGAGATCCTGATCGAGATCGAAGGCTGAGTTAACAGCCTCGATATACCGCTTTAAACCTCGGGGGGGCATGTGCTCCCCTTTTTTTTTCGCACTGGGTTTGTGGCTGTTAGAAACTCATTCGCCACTGACCCGTCACGCCGTGGTTACGGCTGTCGGTGCCGATCTCGCCAGTGAGTCCGATGCCCAGGGTGTGTCTTGCTGACAATCCAAGGTCCAGCCCTGTATCGACCAGCAGGCTGTCACGATCCAGCGGCGCACCGGAAACGGTGAAGTTTTTTCCGCCCGTTACCAATCGTTGGCGGGTATCGCTGTAGACGTCCCCGTAAGTATGTTTCCAGCCGGCACTGAACCGTGGCGTCAGCTGCATGCCGTTATCCAGAGTGTTGAGCTTCGCCAGCCGCAGGCCGAACGTGCTGTTCAAATTGTTCTGCGTTTGACCGTGTACCTTCAGAGCCGCAGCGCCACCTTTTTCCGTGTAAGTGTCGCGTTGATAGCGCTGGTAGCCCAGGCTGGCAAACGGTTCGATGCTGACGTTCGTCCGCCCCAGGTTGTAACCCAATTCCGCAAAGGCCTGCTGGGTGTTGGCATCGTAACGGCCTTCGGGGCGGTCGCTGAAACCTTTGAAGGCAACCCGGCGTTTAGTGCTGCCATCGTGACTGCTGTAGGTCGCACCCAGGCGCAGGGACATTGGTCCGTTTTGACGCAGGGCATAAGCTCCCAAATGCCAGCTGTCGAGATCGCCGTCGAGTCCGCGGCTGTCCAGGCGCGTTTCGGATTTTCCGCTCATCACCCCGATGCGCCATTCTTCATCGATGCCCCAATCAGCTCCCAGTACCAGACCGTGGGTTGTGTGTTTCAGAGCGTCGTAGTCGCGATCCAGCGTTCCACCGTGACCCAATGCTTGAAGCCAGACTCGGCCATTGTCTTCGCTGCCGGCGGCCAGGCGTGGCGCATTGCGCCTGGTGGAATTGCTGTAGCTACTGGTGCTGTGCAGCTGACGCATGGCCGAGAGCATGGTCGCGCTGATTGGGCTGTCACTGTTCAGGGTCGCTTTCGCAAGGTTGGCGTTGTTGCCGCCGTCCAGCTGGTCGATGGCCTGGGAGGCTGTTTCGGTGGTGGAGGCAAGCAGGGCCGTGACAGCGGCGTTCGCGGTATTGGGAGGTGTCTGCGCCGTCGGACTGGCTTTGGGTTCTTCAATACTGCGGGCGAGTTCCCGACCGTTTTTGTTGGTCGCGAGACTCTCGAAAGGCACTTCGTTGCGAGCGTAGGTCAGGCGGACGGCCTTTTCGTCGCTGTAGTCCGGGGTGGCCGTCATGAATGCAAGATTGTTTTCAATATTGCCGAAATGCCCATCGACCTTGTCGGCCTCGATAATGGTGTACTGGGTGGTTTGCGGATAGTCACCCGATACTGCGACGATTTTCAGGGTGGCATTGCCGAGGCTGGCGGTGCCGTCGACTTTGATCGTTTCGTGACGGCCGTCGGGGTTGACCTCATAGGCCAGGATGGCTGAGTTGGACAGGTTCAAATTGCCTTTGACCCTTGGGGCGCCATGCAATCCATCGACGTTGACGCGGCCGGAGACATCCAGGCCACCGACGGTGCCTGCACCTGCAAAAGTACCGCCGTGCGCGACTGTTACATGACCTTTGATGTCGCCATTGTTGAAGAGCTTTCCGACCGTAATCGCCCCACCTTCGATTTTCCCGTCATTGGTCAGGATGCCGTCATCGAGCACCACCACACCCTTGTTGAAATCTCCGGTACTGGTCAGCGTCCAGGATCCCTGCGAAACATACAGGCCGTTGAAGTTGCGGGTATTCCCCAATCGGCCACCGTCAGTTGCATCAAGCTGTATGACGTTGGTTCCTTTGCCGCCATCGACCCGACCTTCGAAGCTTCCACCATTTTTGACGATGATGAGGTCATCTCTATTTTCCGGTCTCAGGGAAGTACCTCGCCGAGCGGGCTGCGGCGCATCAATCACCGTTTGAAAGGTAGTGTCCGCCTCGATAAAGGCTAGAAGCCGGGTAAGCGGGTGCGGCTCAGTATCAAGCTGCCCGGTTACCTCAGCGATATTCGTCGCCTCAGCTTGCGCGGGTAGTTGTTGGGCGCTTGAAAATTCGGCGCAACCCAGCGCAAGCGCAATGGCCAGCGCCAGGTGTTGTGGTCGGTATTTGTGTTGAACGGGCATCGAGTACGGCCTCTTTTGATGGGAGGCCAAACTCTAAAAGTGAGGCTATAGGTGCCGATGTCAGCTGCTTCCGGCGGGCCTGCGGGGGGTGTCAGCAGGTTGTGTAGAAAATAGCCAGCCGCTTGAGGGCGGCTGTTTTTTGCCCATTTGAACTGGGCGCTTTTTCTTACAGTGAATCAGGACAAGGGGGCTGGCGCTCCAGCAAAAATGCATCTGTCGCGGATCAAAAAAAGCGCAGCTCTCGACGGCTCCTACCGGCTCACGTACGCCTTCCCGTAATGCCGTTCCATCCGCGCCTGAATCAGCTCCAGTCCAATCGACATCAGCCAATAAATAATCGCCGCCGTCGTCAGCATTTCGATATAGCGATAGCTCGAACGTCCATACGATTGCGCCAGGAACATCACTTCCCAAACCCCCATCACCGAGATCAGCGACGAGTCCTTGAGCATGGAGATGAACTGGTTGGTGGTGGGCGGGATGATGGCGCGCATGGCCTGGGGCAGGGTGACGCGCCAGAAAATCACGGTTTCGCGCATGCCCAGGGCCAGCGATGCTTCGCGTTGGCCGTGGGGAACGCCGAGGATGCCGGCGCGGAAGATTTCGCTCAGGTAGGCGCCATAGTTCAGCGACAGGGCGATGATGCCGGCGGCGATGGCGCCCGGCACCACGCCCAATTGCGGCAAGCCGAGGTAGATCAGCAATATCTGGATCAGCAGCGGCGTGCCGCGAAAGAACGAGGCATAGAAACTTGCGATGCCGAACGCCACGGCGCTTTTCGACAGTCGAGCCAGGGCCGTGATGAAGCCCAGCAGCGACGAAGCCACAATCGAGCACAGGCACAAGAACAGCGTCAGCGCCGCGCCTTGCAGAAAGCCGTTGGGCGCCAGGTGCAGGCCGATCAGGTTCGGCAGTTTGTCGAGGATGATCGAGAACTTCAGGTCGAAGCTCAGGAAGAAACTGGCGAACAAGCCGAACATCGCCGCCCAGGTCAGGTACAGCCGGGTACGGAAGCCGAAGACCCGTTGCAGTAATGACTCAACCACCGGTTGCGGTGGTTGAGGAGGTTTGGGGAAAGAAGTCATTTGCTGATGTCGGCACCGATCCATTTTTGCGACAGCTTGCTCAAGGTGCCGTCCTGTTTCAACTGAGCGAACACTTCACGCACTTTGGCGTCCCACTGGGCGTCGCCTTTTTCGATGGCCACCGAGTTCGGCTCCGAATACAGCGGCTGGCCGGCGAGTTTGAAGCGCTTGTCTTCGTTCAGGCGCGGTTGCGCGGTGACGAGGTTGGTGAGGATCGCGTCCAGTCGCACGCCAGCGCCCAGGCCCAGATCCTGGAATGCGACGTTGTCGGTGTCATACGGGGCGATTTGCACGTTCTCGAACGGATATTGCAGTTGGGTGTCTTCGGCCCCCTCGATCACCAGGTTTTTGTTCAGGTAGCTTTCATAGCTGGAGGCGCTGGTGAGACCGACTTTCTTGCCGCTCAGGTCCTTGGCGCTGTGAATGCTATCGTCCTTGGCATTGACCACGATCACGGCAGGGGAGGCGTAGTACTCGACCGGGAAGTCGAAGACTTCGGCGCGGGCCTTGCTCGGGGTCATGGAGCAGATGCAGATGTCGTAACGCCCGCTCCAGCGGCCGGCGGCAATCACATCCCAGGACGGCGTTTCCAGACGCAGTTTGACGCCCAGCTTGTCCGCCACAGCCTTGGCCACCTCAACGTCGAAACCGTCGAGCTGGTTTTGATCGTTGAGGAACGAGAAGGGTGGATAGCTTTCCATCAACACACCGACCAGTTCTTTCTTTTGTTCGATGCGATCCAGAGTGGCGCCGGCAAAGGCTTGGGTGGAGGCAGCCAGAATCGTCAGGCCCAGGGCCAGCAGCGGTTGAAATTTCACAGTTGATCCCTGAAAAAAAAGAGGTTGTTATTAACCGAGTGGTGCGTATTAAATAGTTATAAGAACGACTCTGATAGTGAGTTATTTTCATAAGCTTATGAGTGAAAAGCATATGGGCGCAGGGACGGTAATTCTGGATGGTGGCATGGGTCGGGAGCTGCAGCGCCGAGGGGCGCCGTTCAGGCAGCCCGAGTGGTCGGCGCTGGCCTTGAGCGAAGCGCCGCAGGCGGTGGAGGCGGTGCACGCGGCTTATATTGAAAGCGGTGCCAACGTGATCACCAGCAACAGTTACGCGGTGGTGCCGTTCCATATTGGTGAGGCGCGTTTTACCGCTGAGGGTCAGGCGCTCGCGGCATTGGCCGGTGAGCTGGCCCGGCGTGCAGTCGATGCTTCGGGCCAAGCGGTTCGTGTGGCCGGCTCATTGCCGCCGTTATTCGGCTCCTACCGCCCGGACTTGTTCGACGCTGCTCGGGTGACTGAACTGCTGAGCCCTCTGGTCAATGGTCTGGCGCCTCATGTCGACCTGTGGCTGGCCGAAACCCAGAGTTCGATCGTCGAAGCACGGGCGATCCATGCCGGGCTGCCGAAGGACGGCAAACCGTTGTGGCTGTCGTTTACCTTGAAGGATGAAGATACCGACGAAGTGCCACGTTTACGCTCCGGTGAGCCAGTGGCTGAGGCCGCCGCGGTGGCGGCTGAGTTGGGTGTCGAGACGTTGCTGTTCAACTGCAGCCAGCCGGAAGTGATCGGTGCGGCGATTGATGCGGCGCGGGAAACCTTCGAGCGCCTGGGGGTGAAGATTCACATTGGCGCATACGCCAACGCCTTCCCGCCTCAACCGAAAGAAGCCACGGCCAACGATGGTCTAGACCCGTTGCGTGATGATCTCGACCCGCCGGGGTATCTGCAGTGGGCGGCCGATTGGCGCAAGCGCGGGGCCAGCCATTTGGGCGGGTGCTGCGGGATCGGGCCGGAGCATATTGCGGTACTCGCCCAGACATTAGCGTGATGCCATTCGCGGGCAAGCCGGATCGCAGCACCGCTCGCTCCTACAGGTTTGTGTGATCCGTAGGCGCGAGCGGTGCGGCGATCCGACTTGCCCGCGAAGATGTCGCCCGGGCGCCGAAGCTTACCCGCGACACTCCGCCAACGTTTTCACCTGTCCCGATTCCGTCTGGTTTTCATCGCTCAACCACCGCTCAAACCCGGCGCCAATCGCCGGCCATTCCAAATCCAGAATCGAATACCACGCCGTATCGCGGTTCTGTCCCTTCACCACCATGTGCTGGCGGAACACCCCTTCAAAACTGAATCCCAGCCGCTCCGCCGCGTACTTGGAGCGAGCGTTGCCGTTGTTGCACTTCCATTCCAGGCGCCGGTAACCCAACGCAAAGGCTTCCCTGGCCAGCAGGTAAACCGCCTCGGTACTTTTCGGCGAACGCTGCATCGGTGCGCCGAAGGTCACATGGCCGATCTCGATACGACCCTGGGCAGGCACGATCGACATCAGGCTGAGCAGGCCTTGCACGTCGCCGCTGACACGGTCGATCACACTGAAGAAATACGGATCGCTGTTGGCCGCATGGTTGTTCAGCCAGTCATTGAACGCACTGCGTTCCGGGAAAGGACCGTAGGGCAGATAGTCCCAGAGTTTCGGGTCCGAGCCCGGGCCTTCAAGGGCTTTCCACAAACCGTCGGCGTGACGCGCCGGGTCGAGTTTTTCCAGGCGAATGAAACGCCCTTCGATCAGTTGGACCGAGGGCGCCGGAACGCCTTTCCAGTCTGCGAGTGAAGTCGACATGGTGTTCTCCTTGAACCTTAAAGGGCTTTGCGAAACTGGATGAAACCGGGCCGTTCGGCGATGCGCTCGTAGAGCTGGATCGCGGTGGCGTTGGTTTCGTGGGTCAGCCAGTGGACCTTGCAGCAACCGTCGGCCTTGGCTGTGCTGTAGACGAATTCGATCAGTTTCCGACCGACGCCGGTGCCACGAGTTTCGGGTGTCACCAGCAAGTCTTGCAGGTAACAGGAGTTTTCGATGCTCCAGTTCGAGCGGTGATAGATGAAATGCACCATGCCCACCGCTTTACCGTCGACCCAGGCCAGCGCCCCGTGGGTCGGTTCGCTCGGGTCGAGCAGGCGCTGCCAGGTGCTTTGAGTGACCGCCTCGGGCAGCTCGGTGTTGTAGAAGCGCAAGTAGGCTTGCCACAACGGCAGCCAGGCAGCGTGATCGTCGGCGGTGACCTGGCGGATGTCGATCTGACTCATGTTCATTCCTTAACGCGTCAAAGTGGCAGGTACATGGAAAATTCCTTGGCGAATGCCTTCATCCTAGGCAGGCTAATGGTCTGTTGTAAGAGCCATTAATGACCAATTTCATAGGTCCATTGTCATGTCGAATACGCCGCTTCCCTCGTCGTTCAACCCGGCGGGTATCGAACTCGACCGCCGCCAGGGCCTGAGTCGACAGCTCTATCAAGCGCTGCGGGTACGCGTACTCGACGGACGATTGGCCAGCGGCACACGACTGCCGGCCAGTCGCGATCTGGCTACGGCCTTATCGATTTCCCGCAACAGCGTGGTTCGTGCCTACGATCAGCTTTACGCTGAAGGCTTCATCGAGGGGCGTGTGGGTGACGGGACTTACGTGGCGCAATTGCCTCAGGCGGCGTTGCCGGCGAAAAAATTATCCACAAAAGTATCCACAGGGTTTTCAACAGGGTTACCCACAACCTTATCCACAAATTGGCTGGATTTACCTGTTGTTCCATCCAGTAAAGTTATCCACAGCAGTGCTTTGGGGCGCGTTGAAAAGAATCATTTGGCTGTGCCGCCCGGTGGTCCGCCGCGCGCATTCAGGGTTGGCGTGCCGGCGTTCGATCTGTTCCCGTTCGAGGTTTGGGCCAAGCTGAATGCGGCTTTCTGGCGTAAGCCGGATTTACAGCAGCTGTGTTATGGCGACCCGGCAGGCGATGAACGCTTGCGCGGATTGATTGCTGCCTACTTGCGCAGCTCGAGAGGGATGCAGTGCGCCGCTGAGCAAATTGTGATCACCAGTGGCGCGCAGCAGGGGATCAGCCTTTGTGCACAGTTGCTGGTGGAGCCTGGCGATGGGGTGGGCATTGAAAATCCGGGTTATCGTGCTGCCGGCCATGCCTTTGCGGTAGCCGGGGCGCAGCTGCACGGTGTGCCGGTGGATGAGGAGGGGATCGACTGCAGCGCCTTGGCGCAGTTGAGCGATTGCCGGCTGGCTTACGTTACGCCTTCCCATCAATACCCGACCGGTGTGGTCATGAGTCTGGCCCGGCGTCTGGAACTGCTCGCCTGGGCCGAGGGCAACCAGGGCTGGATCATCGAGGACGACTACGATGGCGAGTACCGTTACAGCGGTGCGCCACTGGCGCCGCTGGCGGCACTCGATCGCCATGGGCGGGTGCTGTATGTCGGCACCTTCGGCAAGGTCGCTTTTCCGGCGCTGCGCCTGGGTTATCTGGTGCTGCCGCCGGGCCTGGTGGACGCATTCGCGCAGCGTCGGGCGGTGGATGTGCGGCATTCCGAAGTGAGCACTCAAGCGGTGATGGCCGAGTTCATGGCCGCCGGGCATTTCCAGCGGCACATTCGCCGGATGCGGCGTGCCGCCCTCAGCCGTCGCAATTGTTTGCTGGGCGGCTGGCCGGCGGGGATGACCGGAGTGGGTAGCCTGCCCACCGTCTCCGCCGGGCTGCACATGACGGTTTCGGTGGACAGCCTGGCCCGCGAACGGCGACTGATCGAACAAGCGGAAAGCGTGGGTGTGGAGATCAATGGCTTGAGCAACTATTGGCTACCGGACTCCAGGACACCAGTCGATCAGCGCGCCGGTCTGGTACTGGGTTTCGCGGCGGTGCCAGAGCCAGCGATAGAGTCGGCGCTGGCACGGTTGCGACAGGTCTGGCGGGATTGAACGATGGCCTCCCGGTTTTTAAATGAACCGCTGATCTATGAAAAACACTGAGGCGGCGAGTGTGCGACTGATCTCGCCGCGATAAATGGCGATGAGTTCCTGATTGCTGCCACCCGCGCAGATCAAAGCCCCCCCTATTAGCCGTTGACCAAAAAAGACCCGCGATGGCGCAGGTCTTTGATTCACCGGGTGTTTCAGGTCCCGGACTTGATCTTGGTCCAGGCCCGGGTCCGTGCCCGTTCAGCATCGCGAGGCAAGGGTTGCAGGGTGTAAAGCGTGCTCATCGCCGTTTCGGTCGGGTACAGGTTCGGGTTGTTGCGAATCGCCGGGTCGACCATTTCCGTGGCGTCCTTGTTCGGGTTCGGGTAGCCGACGAAGTCGCTGACCGGTGCGATGACCTGGGGTTGCAGCAGGTAGTTGATGAAGGTGTAGGCGTCTTCCGGGTTTTTCGCGCCTTTGGGGATCGCGAGCATGTCGAACCAGATCGGCGCGCCTTCCTTGGGCAGGCGCATATCGACGATCACACCGTTCTTGGCTTCCTTGGCGCGGTTGGCGGCCTGGGAGAAGCTGCCGGAATACCCGACCGCGACGCAGATGTCACCGTTGGCGATGTCGGCCATGTACTTGGACGAATGGAAGTAGGTGATGTACGGCCGGATCTTCATCAGCAGCGCTTCAGCCTTGGCGTAGTCCGCCGGCTTCTTGCTGTTGGGGTCCAGGCCGAGGTGTTGCAGGGCCAGCGGCAGGATCTCCGAAGGTGAGTCGAGCAGGGCCACGCCGCACTGCTTGAGCTTGCTGATGTTCTCTTCCTTGAAGATCAGGTCCCAGCTGTTCACCGGTGCGTTGTCGCCTAGCGCAGCCTTGACCTTGGCCGGGTTGAAGCCGATCAGGATGGTGCCGTACATGTAGGGCACGGCAAATTTGTTGCTCGGATCGTTGGCTTCGATCAGCTTCATCAGCTTGGGATCGAGATGGCTCCAGTTCGGCAGTTTGCTGCGGTCCAGCGGTTGGAATACGCCGGCTTCGATCTGCTTGGCGAGGAATACGTTGGACGGCACCACCACGTCGTAGCCAGAGTTGCCGGTCAGTAGCTTGGCTTCCAGCGCTTCGTTGGTGTCGAAGATGTCGTAGACCAGTTTGGTCTGGGTGTTCTGAGCCTTGAAATCGTCCAGGGCTTTGGGGGTGATGTAGTCGAACCAGTTGTAGACCCGCAAAGTACGTTCTTCAGCATGGGCGGCGCCACTGAGCAGCGTGGCGCAGAGTGCTGGAGCGATAAGACGCTTGAGTCTGTTCATTCTTCTAATTCCTCATTGGGCGCTTTCAAAACCTTCGAGAACGTTCACGGCGTTGATGCCGATTTCTTCTACCGCGTAACCGCCTTCCATCACGAACAGCGTTGGCTTCCCAAGGCCCGCGATGCGGGTACCCATTGCCAGGTAATCCGGGCTGTCGAGTTTGAATTGGGAGATGGGGTCGTCCTTGAACGTATCGACGCCCAGGGACACGACAACGATGTCGGCGCCGTACGTTTCGATCTCTTTGCAGGCTTGTTCCAGCGCGGCGCTCCAACGGTCCCAAGCGCTGCCGGCGGGCAACGGGTAGTTGAAGTTGAAGCCTTCGCCTGCGCCTTCACCGCGTTCGTCTTCGTAGCCGAGGAAGAACGGAAACTCGGCTTCTGGATGACCGTGGATCGAGGTGAACAGCACGTCGCTGCGTTCGTAGAAAATCGATTGAGTGCCGTTGCCGTGGTGGTAATCGACATCGAGGATCGCGACCTTTTTATGGCCCTGATCGAGGAACGCTTGAGCGGCGATGGCAGCATTGTTGAGGTAGCAATAGCCGCCCATCAAATCGCTGGCGGCATGGTGTCCCGGTGGCCGGCACAGGGCGAAGGCACTGCGGGCGCCGCGCTGGATCGCCGCTTGGGCCGTGAGGGCAACTTGCGCTGCGCTGTACGCCGCTTGCCAGGTGCCGGCGGTAATCGGTGCGCCGCCGTCGAAGCTGTAATAGCCGAGCTGGCCGTGCAGGCTGGTGGGCATGATTCGGCGCAAGGTGCGGGCCGGCCAGGTGTAGGGCAGCAAGTCGCCGTCGGTATTGAATGCGGTCCAGCGCGCCCAGGCGCCTTTGAAGAAGTCGAGGTAGTCGCGGCTGTGGATGCGCGCGATCGGATCAAGGCCAAAGTCTTTCGGCACTTCAACCGGGCCGAGGTTCTGGTCCTTGACCCGTTGCAATACGTGATCGGCCCGTGAAGGCATTTCGAAGCAGGGCATCAATTGCCCGTCCATCAATTCACAACGGCCGTGGTGCAGGTGGTGGTCGTCCGAGTAGATCGTCAGCATTGTTGTTCTCCGCAGGCTGATTCGGTTTGAACACAGTCTTGCGGCAGGCGACGTTTGGGAGAACGGCAGGAAAGGCCAAAAGGGGATCTATGTGGCCAAAACATTTGACCGAAATTCGCCCCTTATTGGCGCGGGAGTGCCCCGGTCCGGGGCAATAAAGTGCTCAAGCGCTCGGAATGGAGCCTGCCTCTTCCGGGAAGTACCGTTGCAGTACTTGCAGCATGTCTTCACGTTTGCGTTGTTTTAACCAAAAACGCATCACTGCCAGGTTGTCTCCCTTGCACTGGTGACCGGCGCGAGGGTCGGCGCCTTTTTCCAGCATCAACGTGAACAGGTCTAGCGTTTGTTGCTGGTAGGCGACAGGGTCCATTCCGCTCGACAGGTCCCGTCGGGCCAGGCGCAGCAGTGCCGGTTCGAGTACCTCTTCATTGCTGTTGCAGGTGCCTTCTCGATAACCCACGTCCAACTGTGCTCCGCTGTTGATCAACCGTGCAGCGGCAGGGTAGGCGCCGCTTTCGATTGTGAGGTAAAGCGCGGATCGACCTTCTTTCTTTTCTCGCAGGTCGAGGTTCTGAGGGTACTTGAGCAGCCAAGTGAACAGGTCGGAATCCATGATCGTGGCGTGTTGCATCAACACGGTTTCACCGTTCAGATCGGTCTCGTCGATGGCGGCTCCCGCTTCGAGCAAAAATTTTAGGCGCCGGGCCTTTTCGGGGTCTTTGCTTTCCCGGCGATCCTTGTACAGCGCCTGCATCACCAAAGGCTCGCTGCCATTAAGGCCTTGGGTCTTTGCGCCGTGCTCCAGCAGCAAGCGAGCGATTGCAAAGTTGGGTTTATCCAGTGAATGCAGCAACGCACTGCGCCCATCCTCGCCCTGGGTATCGGCAGGAATGCCGGCTTCCAAAAGACTGCGCACGCGGGTTTCATCCTGAGCGTCGACCGCTTGCAACAGCGGCCATTGAGCCTTGCAGGTTTGCGGATCGCCCTGGGTGATATTCAGCCTTTCCAGGACCCGATCGGGAATGCTCATGTCGCGTGCCAAGCGCAGGCCGCAGTAAATTCGGTAGTACTCCAACGCCTGTGCGTGGTTGGTGGTGTACGCGGGGGTCTTTTCGTACCAGGACCACTGCAGGTCTGCCATGTTCAGATAGGTCGGGATACGTTGAGGATCGCGGCGAATGACTTCCTTCAACAAATTGATGGTGACTTTGTCCGGCGTGTTTGCACTTCGCCAGAAAGCGATGTCATTAAGCAGGCCGGCGAAATCTTTCTGGTCGGCGCCGACAACGCGAAAGTCAGTGTTGAGAAACAGCTCTTCGACTTTCTTCAGGCCCGGGCCTTTGTCCTTGGCTTTGGCCAGTTGCTGGTGCAGCTCACGCAGTTGTTTCGCGCCGTCACCGGCGTCGTAGGGTTGAGCCGCAATGCTGAAACTGAATGCCTCGTCCGGGACGTGGTAACGCAGCGCCGGCCGCGAAGATTCCAATGCCTTGAGCCAGGCGTCTGAAGTGTCCGGGAGGGTCGCTTGCAGCGCCTGGAAAACCAGGTGCTGATCGTTTGGGAAGCGCCCGATAGCCAGCAACGGCGTGCCCGGATTGCGGCTGTCGACCAGCAGGTAACGTTTGGTGTCCCAGCCGTTGCGCCCACATTCAAAGCTCAGCTCGTTCACCGCGATGCCTGGCGCCAACTCGATATGCGAGGCGCTGGGACTCATGACGAGGTTTTCCTGACTTTTGGTGCAGTCATGGAATTCTTGCGCAGTCATCAGCGGTATCGGGCCGAGCTTATAGGCGCGCTCCCGATAGTTTTCATCGCGATAAACATTCAGATAAAACAAACCGCGATACTGGCTGAGCAAGCCGACCATGGGCGGTGAGACGCCCGTCGCACTTTCCGTGACGGCTGTAGGGACGATGGCAATCTTGTATTCGGGGGTATCGACCACGGCTTGAGGGGGCAGGCCAAACCAGTCCATTTGAATGGCCTGTGCGGCCAGGGGCAGGTTGAGCAGCAAGGCCAGCAAGGCAGCACGCGTGCAAAGAGAAGAGAAGGGCATCAAGCAGGAACACCGGCAAAGATTGGGCTGCGTAATGTAGTTCAGCCCGGTCGGATGTGCCTGGTTTTATCTCAAGGCCGGAACTGGCTCGGTGCCACGCCACTCCAGCGCACAAACGCATGCCGGAAGCTCGCGGTCTCGCTGAACCCCAGTGCTTCGGCGATTTGATAGATCGGCAGTTGATCCTCGCAGAGCATGCGTTTGGCTTGCTCAAATCGCAGTTCATCGAGCAGTTCCTGATAGCTGCATCCCAGGTCCTTCAGATGTCGGCGCAGGGTGCGCGACGAGCAGTTCAGCTGTTCGGCCAGCCCGTCCAGACCCGGTGCCGCGCTCAGTTGCGCGGCGAGCAATTGGCGGATGCGCCCGAGCCAGGCCTGACGCCCGGTGAACTCGGTGTTTTGCTTGCGGCAGCGTTCGGCCATGGCCTGGTGGGTAATGGCGTCGGCCAGTGGCAGGGGGTGTTCGAGCCAGCGCTTGTCGAAGGCAAATCCGTTGGATGCTGCATCAAACTGCAACGGGCAGTCGAAACGCTCGCTGTAGCGCGTCTGATAGTCCGGTGCCGGGTAATCGAAGCGAGCGCCAAGCAGAGGTAGAGGGTGGCCGAGCAGGTCTTCGCAGGTGACTTTCATCGAGACCAGGCAAAACTCGACATTGAACGGTGCCAGCGCGGGGTTTTCCCGATAGTCGCCCGCGGTGAGCCAGATGCGCTCGCCGTCCTCCTCCAGGCTCAACTCGAACAGTGTTCCCAATAGCGCCGGGTAGTGCAGCGCCAACTGCAAGGCGTCACCTAAAGTGGCGCTGGTGAGTAAGGCGTACCCGAGCATGCCATAGGACGAAACGTGCATTCGCCGGCCCAACTCCAGGCCGATATCGTGGCGCAGCGCGACGGCATTGGCGCACACCAGCATCTCTTGATTGGTGGTGATGCGCGTGTCCGCCCGGCTCAGATCCGCCGCGCTGATGCCGCTGCCGACCAATAACGCCTCGCTGGACAGGCCTTCGGCCTTGAAGGTGTTGAGCACCAGGGAGACGGCGTTGAGGGTGGTGAGGTGGGAGTGGAGCATGGAGTCTTCCAGCGTCGAGATGCTGGAACGGGAGCAAGTTATGTGCCCAACAACGATCTTGTGGGAGCGGGCTGTGGCGAGGGGGCTTGCCCCCGTTTGAGTGCGTAGCACTCACAAGATCTTTGGTATATCAGAGATTTTGGGGCAGCTTCGCAGCCCAACGGGGCGATGCGGCGTTCCGACAAGCCCCCTCGCCACGGACCGCTCCCACCAGGTTATGTGTTGTGTCAGCTCAGTTCGCCACACAGGTCGAGTTCGACCAGCCGCCGAACTTCAGCGGTTTCAAGCCCTGCACCGAGCAGCCCATGCAACTTGCCGAGCGCCGCCTCGCGAGTCATGCCGCCACCGGACAACAGACCGGCATCGCGCAAGCGGCTGCCCGCCTCATACACGTCGAGCTTCACGCCACCCTCATGACATTGGGTGACCGCAACCACTACCACGCCATTGTCTCGTGCCCGTTCCAGGCTGGCGATAAACCCGGGGTTATCGCTTGGTCCGGTACCGCTGCCATAACATTCCAGCACCAGACCCTGAATACCGCTGTTGAGCAGGCCATCCAGTTGTTCGGCGCCGATGCCGGGGAACAACGGCAGCACCGCGACCTTCGCCAGTTGCCTTGGCTGGTTGTAGTTCAGTTGGGCAGGTATCGAGGAAGCTTTCACGCCGCCGCCCTGACGCTCCAGTCGCTTGAACGGATGACGACCGAAACTGCGAACCTTGGCGCAGCGGGTCGGGTCGAGCAGTTCACCGTGGAAGTACAGATGAACACCCGGTGCCAGGCCTTGGCCAAGGGCAACCAGTGCACCACTGATGTTTTCCCAGGCATCACTGTCGGTCACGCCGGCCGGCAGCATCGAGCCGGTGAAACATACACGGGCGTTCAGGCCGAGCAACTGGAAGCTCATGGCCGCGGCACTGTAGGCCAGGGTGTCGGTGCCATGCAGGATCAGCACGCTGTCGCAGCCCTGGACATCAACGGCGTCGACCACCGCTTCACGCAGTTGCTGCCAGTACGCAGGGGTCATGTTGGCGCTGTCGATCAGTGGCGACATCTCGCGAAAGCGCCACTGCGGCACCACCAACTCAGGCTGGCTGTGCAGGTAGTCGCGCATCCGCGCTTCGAAACCGGACGCCGGGGCCAGGCCATGGGCACTGGCTTGCATGCCGATGGTGCCACCGGTGTAGAGCACCATGACGTGCTGCGCGGCAGGGTAAGAGGCGGAATTCATTGATGGGTCTCCTGGACGAATGCACCTTGCGCCGCAGCATGCCTGCGTGCGCAAGGTGTGTCACGTCGAGTGGCAGGACGCCACTCGTTGCGGTCTGTCGCGGCGGGTGGCGGGGAGCCACCCGCCAGGGCGATCAGCGTTGCGTGGCAGGCGTGCCCTGGGCTGCGCCTTGCTCGCGTGGAGCCGATTGGCTTGGGCTGGTCGGCCAGGCCTTCAGGTCCAGGTCCAGATCGGTGAATTTGCTGGAGTCGAACACTGGCTGCTTGACGCCGGCGCGGCGCTGCTCGTCGTAGTCGCGCATCACGCGCAGGCCGACCTTGAACAACATGGCCAGGGCCATCAAGTTGACGAAGGCCAGGCAGGTCATGGTGATGTCGGCGAAGGCGAACACGGTCGAAAGGTCCTGCATCGAACCCCATACCACCAGCGCCAGAACCAGGCCGCGGAAAACCATCAGCACGGCGCGGTTGCGGCTGAGGAACTGCAGGCTGTTCTCGCCCAGGTAGTAGTTGTAGAGGATGCAGGTGAAGACGAACAGCGACAGCGCGACGCTGACGAACACGCGGCCCCAGTCACCGACCACGGCGGCCAGCGAGTTCTGGGTCAGGACGATGCCGTCACCTTCGAAGCCCGGGGTGTAGAAGCCCGACAGCAGGATCAGCAGCGCGGTGCAGGTGCAGATCACGAAGGTGTCGAGGAACACGCTGAAGGCCTGGACCACGCCCTGGGCGCCCGGGTGC
Source organism: Pseudomonas sp. FP1740 (assembly GCF_030687165.1). Taxonomy (NCBI): domain Bacteria; kingdom Pseudomonadati; phylum Pseudomonadota; class Gammaproteobacteria; order Pseudomonadales; family Pseudomonadaceae; genus Pseudomonas; species Pseudomonas sp. FP1740. The sequence continues at coordinate 6,550,015 of NZ_CP117461.1, read as the reverse complement.
TTCACGGCGGCCACGGCGGCGACGTTCGGCGCACTGCCCAGGCCTGCTTCGTTGGCGAACACGCCACGCTTCACGCCCATCACGATGGCGCTGCCGAGCAGGCCGCCGAAGGCTGGGTCGAGGCCGAAGGCGCTCTTGAAGATGGTTTCCAGCATGGCTGGCACGTGTTCGATCTGGGTGCCGATCACGTACAGGGTCACGCCGATATAGGCCAGGGTCTTGATCGGTACCAGCAGGTCGGACACCGCGGCGATGCGTTTGATGCCGCCGATGAAGGTGATGGCCAGCAGCACCGCCAGGACGATACCGGTGTGGCGTGGGTCGAAGGCAAAGGCGTTCTGCAGCGAGTGGGTCACGGTGTAGGACTGCAGGCCGATGAAGGCGAAGCCGTAGGTGACCAGCAGCAGGATGGAGAACACCACCGCCATGCCTTTCAGCTTCAGGCCGTGCTGGATGTAGTAGGCCGGGCCCCCACGGTACAGGCCGTCGCCTTCGGCGCGCTTGTAGACCTGGGCCAGGGTGCATTCGAAGAAGCTGCTGGACATGCCCACCAGTGCGGTGACCCACATCCAGAACACGGCGCCCGGGCCGCCGAGGGTCACGGCGATGCCGACACCGGCGATGTTACCGGCGCCGACGCGGCCGGCGAGGCTCAGCATCAGGGCCTGGAACGAGCTCAGCTGGCCTGCCTGGCCGTGAAGGGACTCTTTGAAGACACTGAACATGTGGCCGAAATGGCGGAACTGGACGAAACGCGAGCGGATCGTGAAGTAGCTACCGAGCCCGACAATGAGCGCGATCAGTACTTTCCCTGAGAGGAAGTCGTTGATGACTTCGAGCATGGATTATTCCTCGCTATTTTTTGTGTGTGCGAATACTGGGTGGTCGACACATCGCGTTACACCAGGTTGTGCGTGGCACAACAGGTGGGTCGAAGGTTCGTCCCTGTTCCATTTCGCGGGTTGTTATTAGTTCGGCTTTCGCATGGGCTTGGGTCTCGTTATCGACGACCGCTCACGCGAAGAGGGCCGGCACTATACATAGGAGAGTGCCATCCGTCTGCACAGTTGTGGTGCAATCGACGAAACGAAAGTGCTGCAAAATCAAAAAATCGCAGCCTTCGGCAGCCTCTACGGGTCTCTATCAAACCCTGTAGAAGCTGTCGAAGGCTGCGATCTTGGCGGCACTGAAAACATTCAACATGTTCGTAAAATCCGCAAAGTGTTGGAAAAAAAAGGGCTTGAGGGAGTAAATCCCCAAGCCCTCAAAAGGTGAGAGGTGTCTAGTCCCTCGACCTGGTGAGCGTGCTCTTCAAAAGAGCCTGCGTTTGGTTAAGCCTTCAAAGGCACCAGACGCGGAGCAATCATGTTTTCCGGGCGCAGGATGTCGGCGAGCATTTCTTCGTCGAGCAAGCGTTCCTCGCGCACCAGTTCCAGCACGCCGCGGCCGCTTTCGAGGGCGACACGGGCAATGCGGGTGGCGTTTTCATAGCCGATGTACGGGTTCAGCGCGGTGACCAGGCCAATCGAGTGTTCGACCAGTTCACGGCAGCGCTCTTCGTTGGCGGTGATGCCGACGATGCAGTGCTCGCGCAGCATGTCCATGGCACGTTGCAGCAGGCGGATCGAGTCGAAGATCTTGAAGGCGATCAGCGGCTCCATCACGTTCAGCTGCAACTGGCCGCCTTCGGCCGCGATGGTCAGGGCCAGGTCGTTGCCGATGATCTGGAACGCCACCTGGTTCACGGCTTCAGGGATAACCGGGTTGACCTTGCCTGGCATGATCGAGCTGCCTGGCTGACGCGCCGGCAGGTTGATTTCGTTGATGCCGGTGCGTGGACCGCTGGACAGCAGACGCAGGTCGTTGCAGATCTTCGACAGCTTGACCGCGGTGCGCTTGAGCATGCCGGAGAACAGCACGAAGGCGCCCATGTCGGAGGTGGCTTCGATCAGGTCGGCGGCTGGCACCAGCGGTTGACCGCTGATCAGGGCCAGACGCTGAACGGCCAGGGCCTGGTAACGCGGGTCGGCGTTGATGCCGGTACCGATCGCGGTGCCGCCCAGGTTCACTTCGGTCAGCAGTTCAGGCGCCAGGGTTTTCAGGCGCGCCAGGTCTTCGCTCAGGGTGGTGGCGAAGGCGCGGAATTCCTGGCCCAGGGTCATCGGCACGGCGTCTTGCAGCTGGGTACGACCCATCTTCAGAACGTGGCTGAATTCTTCACCTTTGGCGGCGAACGACTGGATCAGACTGTCGAGGCTGGCCAGCAGCGCGTCGTGACCCAACAGCAGACCCAGGCGGATGGCCGTCGGGTAGGCGTCGTTGGTCGACTGCGCCATGTTCACGTCGTTGTTCGGGTGCAGGTACTGGTATTCGCCCTTGCTGTGACCCATGGCCTCCAGCGCGATGTTGGCGATGACTTCGTTGGCATTCATGTTGGTTGAAGTGCCAGCGCCGCCTTGAATCATGTCCACCACGAATTCTTCGTGGAAATCACCGCGGATCAATCGGGCACAGGCTTCGCTGATGGCAGCGTGCTTGGCTTCGCTCAGGTGACCCAGCTCGCGGTTGGCGTCAGCGGCGGCCTGTTTGACCATCGCCAGACCAACAACCAGTTTTGGGTAATGCGAAATCGGAACGCCGGAGAGACGGAAGTTGTTCACCGCTCGCAGGGTCTGGATGCCGTAATACGCTTGAGCAGGTACTTCGAGTACGCCAAGCAGGTCTTTTTCTGTGCGGAAAGATGCAGCGGAGGACATGATAGAAATCATCTCGATATGGACCCGGTCTGTGCCGGAATAGCGCAAATGCTAGGCTTGTGAAGAATTTTGGGCCAATGCTGTTAAACACTGGGCTATGCACATTCGGCATAATGTCGGTGTGACGCCGCGTACGTGGCGAACGTGTGACCTAAATTGGTGCATGTCCGGGAGGGCGTGATGAATCTGGAAAGCAAATGGCTGGAGGACTTTAGTGCTCTGGCTGCCACCCGCAGCTTCTCCCAGGCGGCCGAAAGACGCTTCGTAACTCAGCCAGCCTTCAGTCGGCGGATCCGCAGCCTAGAAGCCGCGCTGGGGCTGACCCTGGTCAATCGCTCTCGCACCCCGGTCGAACTGACGGCAGCGGGGCAGTTGTTTCTCGTGACCGCGCGAACCGTGGTCGAACAGCTGGGTGAAGTGTTACGTCATCTTCATCACCTGGAAGGCGGGCAGGGCGAGGTGATCCAGGTCGCCGCCGCCCACTCCCTGGCACTGGGTTTCTTTCCGCGCTGGATCGCACAATTGCGCAACGAAGGGCTGAACATTGCCACGCGGCTGGTGGCCACCAACGTCGGCGATGCGGTGCATGCGCTGCGTGAAGGCGGGTGTGATCTGATGCTGGCGTTCTATGATCCGGACTCCGCGATGCAAATGGACCCGGAAATTTTCCCGTCACTGCATCTGGGGGACACTGAAATGCTCCCGGTGTGCGCCGCGGACGCTCACGGCAAACCGTTGTTCGACCTGGAAGGCGAGACCAGCGTGCCTTTGCTGGCCTACAGCGCCGGGGCATTTCTCGGGCGCTCGGTGAACATGCTGTTGCGCCAGCGTGCCCTGAGGTTCACCACTATTTACGAGACCGCCATGGCCGACAGCCTGAAAAGCATGGCGCTGGAAGGCCTGGGCATCGCCTGGGTGCCGCGCTTGAGCGCGCGCGCCGAATTGGCTCGCGGCGAGTTGGTCATCTGCGGTGGCCCGCAATGGCATGTGCCGCTGGAGATTCGGCTGTATCGCTGCGCGCTGGTGCGCAAGGCGAATGTGCGGTTGCTCTGGCGCAAGCTGGAAGGCGGCACAGCGCCAAGCCCTGCGGGTTAATGATTTTTTGTAGGCGTCTGGCTGACCCTGAAGTCAATAAAACCGGTACTTTGCGCCGTATGACAGATGGTCGTATGGGGGGCTGTTTATCTGCTTCATTGAGGTATACTGCGCGGCCTTCGGCCGGTTTGACTGGCCATAATTCGTACAATCAAGCCACGCATTTTGCGTGGCTTGTTGTTTTTTGACGCGCCCGCGGGCGCCCAGAGAGAAGAGGCACGACGATGAGCGCACTGGTTGGCGTGATCATGGGCTCCAAGTCCGATTGGTCCACCCTTAGCCACACCGCCGATATGCTGGAAAAGCTCGGCATCCCTTACGAGGTGAAAGTGGTCTCTGCCCACCGCACCCCGGACCTGCTGTTCCAGTATGCCGAAGAGGCTGAGGCCCGTGGCATCGAGGTGATCATCGCCGGTGCCGGTGGCGCGGCCCACCTGCCAGGCATGTGTGCGGCCAAGACCCACCTGCCGGTGCTGGGCGTGCCGGTGCAGTCGTCGATGCTCTCGGGCGTCGATTCGCTGCTTTCTATCGTGCAGATGCCAGCGGGCATTCCGGTCGCCACCCTGGCCATCGGCAAGGCCGGTGCGATCAACGCAGCCCTGCTCTCGGCGAGCATCCTGGGCGCCAAGCATCCGCAGTTTCATACCGTGCTGAAAAAATTCCGCGCTGAGCAGACAGACAGCGTCCTGGACAATCCAGACCCACGCATCGCCTGAGGTTGTTGACGATGAAGATCGGTGTAATCGGTGGCGGCCAGTTGGGTCGCATGTTGGCATTGGCGGGCACTCCGCTGGGCATGAACTTCGCTTTCCTCGACCCTGCGCCGGACGCCTGTGCCGCTGCGCTGGGTGAACATCTGCGGGCCGATTACGGCGATCAGGATCACCTGCGTCAGTTGGCCGATGAAGTCGATCTGGTGACCTTCGAGTTCGAAAGCGTCCCGGCCGAAACCGTGGCCTTCCTGTCGCAATTCGTTCCGGTGTACCCGAGCGCCGAAGCGCTGCGCATTGCCCGCGATCGCTGGTTCGAGAAGAGCATGTTCAAGGACCTGGGAATTCCAACTCCCGCGTTCGCCGACATCCAGTCCCAGGCTGACCTGGACGCCGCCGTGGCTTCCATCGGCCTGCCGGCCGTGCTGAAAACCCGCACCCTGGGTTACGACGGCAAGGGTCAGAAAGTCCTGCGCAAGCCTGAAGATGTGGTCGGCACCTTCGCCGAACTGGGCAGCGTCGCCTGCTTGCTGGAAGGCTTCGTGCCGTTCACTGGCGAAGTCTCGCTGATCGCCGTGCGCGCTCGCGATGGCGAAACCAAGTTCTACCCGCTGGTGCACAACACCCACGACAGCGGCATCCTCAAGTTGTCCGTGGCCAGCACCGACCACCCGTTGCAAGCGTTGGCTGAAGACTACTCCAGCCGGGTACTCAAGCAGCTGGACTACGTCGGCGTGATGGCGTTCGAGTTCTTCGAAGTCGACGGTGGCCTCAAGGCCAACGAGATCGCCCCGCGTGTGCACAACTCCGGGCACTGGACCACCGAAGGTGCCGAGTGCAGTCAGTTCGAAAACCACCTGCGGGCCGTTGCCGGTCTGCCGCTGGGTTCGACGGCCAAGGTCGGCGAGAGCGCGATGCTCAACTTCATCGGCAAAGTACCGGACACCGAGAAAGTCCTGGCCATCGCCGATTGCCATCTGCATCACTACGGCAAGGCCTTCAAGGTCGGCCGCAAGGTTGGTCACGCCAACCTGCGTTGTGCTGACCGTGCGACCCTTGCCGCGCAGATCCTCAAGGTCGAAGCGCTGATTGCCGAATAGTTTCATGTGGCGGCGGCGGAACCTTCCGAGGCCGCCGTTCTCTGATGGCAGGATGCCAAAGTCTGGCTAGGCTTTAGCCAATTCAATCAGAGGGAAATGCCATGGGAATTATCGGAACCATCTTTATCGGCTTGATCGTCGGCCTGCTGGCTCGGTTTCTGAAACCGGGCGATGACAGCATGGGCTGGATCATGACCATCCTGCTCGGTATCGGCGGTTCGCTGGCGGCCACTTACGGCGGCCAGGCCCTGGGCATTTACCAGGCCGGTCAGGGCGCAGGGTTCATCGGTGCGCTGGTGGGCGCGGTGGTATTGCTGGTGATCTACGGCCTGATCAAAAAGAACTGATTCAAGCGACAAAGCCCTCTCTGCGCCAACACCGGAGAGGGCTAGAATGCTTGGCGTTATACCGTCCTTTCCTTTGCCGAGCACCTTCATGCGCCGTCTTCTGTTGACTCTTCTCTTCCTGGGCAGTGGTTTGGCCCATGCCGGCGAACTGCCGGAAACCGACTGGCTCGAGCTGATGCCCAAGTCGGACCAGAAGGCCCTCGAGGCCATGCCCGAAATCGATCACAACTCACCGGAAGCCAATGGCACCTTTACCCAAAAAGGTGGCATGAAGCAGAGCAAGGGCTTGCCGGCGGTGATGTATTCGACCAAGACCGTGCCGTCGATGAACGACAAGCACATCCGCATCGGCGGTTATCCGGTACCGCTGGAATCCGATGCGAAGGGCCGCAGCACATTGTTCTTCCTCGTGCCGTACCCGGGCGCTTGTATCCACGTGCCACCACCGCCGCCTAACCAACTGGTGCTGGTGCGTTATCCCAAAGGCCTGAAGCTGAATGACATCTACACACCGCTGTGGGTGACCGGCACGCTGAAGATCGAGAAGGTCAGTAACGACCTGGCGGATGCGGCGTATGCGCTGGATGCGGCGCAGGTGCGGGTGGTCAAGGAGTCGGATTTATAGGTTTTAAAATGTGGGAGCAAGCCTGCTCCCACATTTAATGTGTGGTGTTAAAGCGGTTTGCTGGCGATGCTCACGCCCAGGGTATGGCTAGCCCCCGGCGCCAGCGTCACCACATCATCCATCACATTTGCCGTTTCAATGCACAGCATGCGCTGCCAGCCATCGTCAGCCATATCGCTGAACGCCGCCGCACGGTCGATCCACGGGTTCCAGATCACCGCCGAGCGCGAACCGCTGCTGGTCAGTTCAATGCGTCGCTCCCAATGCGGGTCAACGATGCTCAATGTCGGCGGGGTATTCAGATAGATGCGGTCGGTCTCACCGGTAAAACGCAGATCACCGGTCTGAGTGACGGTTTTCCAGTCGTCCAGCGTCTCGATGTAACTCAAGCCATCCAACCCTTCAACGTGCACGTTGCGCACATCGCTGACCGCGAAATAGCTGTGCAGCGCCTGGCTGATCGTGATGGGTTCAGCGCCCTTGTTGTCGCTCGTCAGGCTGATATGCAACTGTTCATCCAGACGAATGCTCAGTTTCAAGTCCACCTGATGCGGCCAGCCTGGCAGTCCGCCTTCAGGGTAGGGCAGGACGAATTCCACCTTCAGGCTTTCGCCCTCGGTTTCGATGCTACCCAGTTCCCAGTCCATCGCTCGCACCAGCCCGTGAGCGGTCGGCGGCTCCTGGCTGATGCGCATGGCCTGGACACTCTGCGGGTTGCGCGACAGATTGCCGAACCACGGCCAGCACACCGGCACACCGGCACGAATAGCTTTGCCGGTCTTGAACACCGCCTCGTCGTTGAGCCAGATCAGCGGCGGTTGGCCGGCCAGTTGATAACTGAGGATGTGCGCGCCTTGCTGGGCCACCAGCAATTCGGCCTGACCGTGGCGGATGCGCCAGCAGTTCAGTTCATCCAGTTTCACGGCTTCGACGGTGGGCGTGCTCATGGGGCGACTCTCAATCAGGAACAATGACTGCTATGGACCGCAAAACGGTCACCGCGTTTAACGAGCGCCTTGTTTAACGAGCTCTGGGCGGAACCGAACGAGTGCGGCCGCTGCCGTCGATGGCGACGAACACAAACACGGCTTCGGTCACTTTACGCCACTCGCTGGACAGTGGATCGTCGCTCCAGACTTCAACCATCATCTGAATCGAGCTGCGACCGATTTCCAGGGCCTGGGTATAGAAGGAGAGCTGAGCGCCCACCGCCACCGGCACCAGAAACGCCATGCGATCGATCGCAACGGTGGCCACGCGACCACCGGCAACCTTGCTGGCCATTGCGGTGCCGGCCAAATCCATCTGCGCCACCAGCCAGCCGCCGAAAATATCGCCAAAGCCGTTGGTTTCACGCGGAAGCGCGGTAATTTGCAGGGCCAGGTCGCCTTGCGGGATTGGATCTTCTTGTTCGAGCTCTATCATGCCGGGGGTGCCTCTGACCCGTGACTCTCATTGGTACTTCAGGTGAATAGCCGTCTCAAGGAAAAACGATTCAGCCCCGAACATACTACGTTCGTCACGTTTTTCGTAAGGCGCCTAAAGGGAAACTCTGCGAAATCGGCTGACGGGTGCCAACGACGGTTTCGCACAGCAACCCCTTACAAACCGTTGCAATGGTGTGAGTATATCGGTCGATAGACTCCGAGACGACCGTCCGGTTCTCATTTCGACCGTCAAATACGCACTTCTATGTGCTTTTTCGAACAATTTGCTATCGTGCCGAACCTGCCCAAGCCTCCGCCAGCGTTGTTGAGGTTGCAGATCCGACTATAAGAGAAGCCCTTGCCATGACCACAGCGCCCTCGAGCATCGCGCAACCAGCCCAACCTGCACGTCCGCTGACCCGTAACGACTACAAGACCTTGTCGCTGTCTGCCCTGGGCGGTGCGCTGGAGTTTTACGACTTCATCATCTTTGTGTTCTTCGCCACAGTGGTCGGCAAACTGTTCTTCCCCGCAGACATGCCTGAGTGGCTGCGCCTGATGCAGACGTTCGGCATTTTCGCCGCCGGTTACCTGGCCCGGCCGCTGGGCGGCATCGTCATGGCGCACTTCGGTGATCTGCTGGGACGCAAGAAGATGTTCACCCTGAGCATTTTCATGATGGCGGTGCCCACCCTGATCATGGGCTTGCTGCCAACTTATGCGCAGATAGGCATGTGGGCGCCGATTCTGTTGCTGCTGATGCGAGTGATCCAGGGCGCGGCGATTGGCGGCGAAGTGCCGGGAGCCTGGGTATTCGTTTCCGAACACGTACCGCAACGGCATATCGGTTATGCCTGCGGCACGCTGACCAGCGGTCTGACTGCCGGCATTCTTTTGGGCTCGTTGGTCGCCACGGCAATCAACAGCCTCTATACGCCGGTGGAAGTGGCGGATTACGCCTGGCGGATCCCGTTCCTGCTGGGCGGCGTGTTTGGCCTGTTCTCGGTCTACCTGCGCCGCTGGCTGCACGAAACCCCGGTGTTTGCCGAACTGCAATTGCGTAAAGCCCTTGCCGAAGAAGTGCCGCTGCGCGCTGTGCTGCGTGACCATCGCGGTGCGATTCTGATTTCCATGCTGCTGACCTGGTTGCTGTCCGCCGGGATCATCGTGGTCATCCTCATGACGCCGACTGTATTGCAGACCGTTTACCACTTCCCGCCGACTACCGCGTTGCAGGCCAACAGCCTGGCCATCGTGTTCCTGAGCCTGGGCTGTGTGGCCTCCGGCGCACTGGCTGACCGTTTTGGCGCCGGGCGGGTGTTCGTGTTCGGTAGCGCGTTGCTGCTGCTGACCTCGTGGACCTTCTATCACAGCCTGTTCAATCATCCCGACTGGCTGTTCCCGATGTATGCCCTGACCGGTTTGCTGGTCGGCACTATCGGTGCAGTGCCGTATGTGATGGTCAAGGCCTTCCCGGCGGTGGTGCGCTTCAGCGGCCTGTCGTTCTCCTACAACCTGGCCTACGCCATCTTCGGCGGCCTGACCCCGATGGTCGTCACCCTGCTGCTCAAGGAAAGCCCGATGGGGCCGGCCTATTACGTGGCGATCATTTGCGGCGTTGGGATTCTGGTGGGGGCGTATCTCTGGAGGAAAGGGCGCTAACCTTGTAACCGATCGTTCCCACGCTCTGCATGGGAATGCCGCCATGGACGCTCTGCGTCCGCTTTTGAATGGGACGCAGAGCGTCCCGAGATGCATTCCCACGCAGAGCGTGGGAACGATCTAAACCAAATACTGGCCTTTCATCCAATTGTCATATTTCAGCCATAGAGTGTTCACACGGCCTGCTGATACTTGGCCCCGACTTAACACACCCTATCTGCTAGGAGTAAGGCATGAAACTGAAGCGTTTGATGGCGGCAATGACTTTTGTCGCTGCTGGCGTTGCGACTGCCAACGCGGTTGCCGCTGTTGACCCTGCTATCCCGAGCTACACCAAAACCACTGGTGTGTCGGGCAACCTGTCCAGCGTCGGCTCCGATACCCTGGCCAACCTCATGACCCTGTGGGCTGAGAACTACAAAAAAGAATACCCGAACGTAAACATCCAGATTCAGGCCGCTGGCTCCGCCACCGCACCACCTGCGCTGACTGAAGGCACCTCCAACCTGGGCCCGATGAGCCGCAAGATGAAGGACACCGAACTGGCGGCCTTCGAGCAGAAGTACGGCTACAAGCCAACCGCTATCCCGGTGGCCGTGGACGCCTTGGCCGTCTTCGTACACAAAGACAACCCGATCCAGCACCTGACCATGGAGCAAGTCGACGCGATCTTCTCCTCGACTCGTCTGTGCGGCGCCAAAGCTGATGTGAAAACCTGGGGTGACCTGGGTGTGACCGGCGACCTGGCCAACAAGCCAGTACAACTGTTCGGCCGTAACTCGGTATCCGGCACTTATGGCTACTTCAAAGAAGAAGCCCTGTGCAAAGGCGACTACAAGCCAAACGTCAACGAACAACCAGGCTCGGCTTCGGTCGTGCAGTCGATCAGCTCTTCGCTGAACGGCATCGGTTACTCGGGCATCGGCTACAAGACCGCCAGCGTGAAAACTGTGGCCCTGGCCAAGAAAGGCAGCACTGACTTCATCGAAGACAGCGAAGAAAACGCCCTGAACGGTAAATACCCGCTGTCGCGTTTCCTCTACGTCTACGTCAACAAGGCCCCGAACAAGCCTCTGGCCCCGCTGGAAGCCGAGTTCGTGAAACTGGTCCTGTCTAAACAAGGCCAGGAAGTTGTAGTGAAAGACGGCTACATCCCACTGCCAGCCAAGGTTGCTGCAAAAGCACTGGCTGACCTGGGTCTCGCGGAAGGCGGCGCTGAAGTCGCAAAAAAGTAAAACCCTAGGTCCGGGGTAAACCCGGACCTGCAGGAGCGAAGCTTGCCCGCGAAGGAATCGCCGCATCGCTCGCTCCTGCAAAGGCTCAGGGTTGCCACGCTGGCAACCCGGCCCCCCAAATTTCCGATCCACTGCCAGTTTCCACTGGCGGCGGATTTGTTGCGTCACTGCATTGTCATCTTTCTGTCATACAGGATCGCTAGGGTGTGCGCATGAATGATCTGGCCAATTCCACCATGACTACAAATCCCCCCAAGCGAATTGACTTCAATACGCCTGAGCTGCACCGCAAGCGCCGTATTCGTGCGCTGAAAGATCGCCTGACCCGTTGGTATGTGCTTGTCGGCGGCCTCGCCGTCCTGGGCGCGATCACTCTGATCTTCTTCTTCCTCGGTTATGTTGTCGCGCCGCTGTTCCAGGGGGCAGACCTGACCGCCAAAGACGCCATCACGCCCGCCTGGATGCAAGACGCCGGCAAGCCGCTGATGATCTCCCTTGAAGAACAGAACCAGGTGGCCATGCGGGTTTCCGACAAGGGCCAGGCGCTATTCTTTGATATCGATAGCGGCGCCGAACTGCGCCGCGTCGACCTGCCGATCCCGGCCGGTACCAGCGTGACCTCCATCGGTGAAGATCAACCTGGCCATCCATTGGTCGCAGTGGGGTTGTCCAACGGTCAGGTGCTAGTGTTCCGCCACACCTATAAAGTCAGCTACCCGGACGGCAAGAAAACCATCTCGCCGGCCATCGAATACCCGTACGGCGAAACGCCAATCGCGCTGAACGAGGCGGGCGGCGCTCTGGAGCACGTCAGCCTCAATGCCACCGATTCGACCCTGCTGCTGGCTGGCTCCACCGGTGCGCAACTGCATGTCATGTCGCTGACCAGCGAAGAAAACATGATGACCGGCGAAGTCACCAACGAGCAGAAACGTATCGACCTGCCGCAAATGACCGAGCCAGTGAAGAACATCTTCGTCGACCCGCGTCAGCAGTGGCTATACGTGGTCAACGGTCGTGCTCAAGCCGATGTGTTCAGCCTGCGTGACAAGAGTCTCAACGGTCGCTACAAATTGCTCGAAGACGGCGATGCCGAGATTACCGCCAGCACCCAGCTGGTGGGCGGTATCTCACTGATCCTCGGCGACTCCAAGGGCGGTCTCGCCCAGTGGTTCATGGCTCGCGATCACGATGGCGAACTGCGCCTGAAGCAAATCCGCACCTTTCAGATGGGCGCTGCGCCGATTGTTGAAATCACCGCCGAAGAACGTCGAAAAGGCTTCGTTGCCCTTGATGCGTCCGGCAAGCTCGGCGTGTTCCACAGCACCGCGCACCGCACTTTGCTGGTGGATCAGGTGGTCGACGGCCAAGGCCTGTTCGGCCTGTCGCCACGGGCCAACCGCGTGATCGTGGAGCAGGGCGGCAAGCTGCAACCGTTGCTGCTCGACAACCCGCACCCGGAAGTTTCCTGGAGCGCGTTGTGGAGCAAAGTCTGGTACGAGAACTACGATGAGCCTAAATACGTCTGGCAATCGACCGCCGCCAACACCGACTTCGAACCCAAACTGAGCCTCTCGCCGCTGACCTTCGGTACCCTGAAAGCCGCGTTCTACGCCATGCTGCTGGCCGCGCCCCTGGCCGTCGCCGCGGCGATCTACACCGCGTACTTCATGGCCCCGGGCATGCGTCGCAAGGTCAAGCCGGTGATCGAGCTGATGGAAGCGATGCCGACGGTGATCCTCGGTTTCTTCGCCGGCCTGTTCCTTGCGCCCTATGTGGAAGGGCACTTGCCGGGCATCTTCAGCCTGTTGATGCTCGTGCCGATCGGCATTCTGGTGGCGGGCTTCATCTTCAGTCGCCTGCCTGAGTCCATCCGCCTGAAAGTGCCGGACGGTTGGGAAAGCGCGATTCTGATCCCGGTAATTCTGTTCGTGGGCTGGCTGTCGCTGTACATGAGCCCGTACATGGAAGCCTGGTTCTTCGGCGGTGACATGCGTATGTGGATCTCCCACGACCTGGGCATCACCTACGACCAGCGCAACGCTCTGGTGGTCGGCCTGGCCATGGGCTTTGCAGTCATCCCGAACATCTACTCGATCGCCGAAGACGCCGTGTTCAGTGTGCCTCGCGGCCTGACCCTCGGCTCCCTGGCCCTCGGTGCCACGCCATGGCAGACCATGACCCGCGTGGTGATCCTCACCGCCAGCCCGGGCATCTTCTCGGCGCTGATGATCGGCATGGGCCGTGCGGTCGGTGAAACCATGATCGTGCTGATGGCCACCGGTAACACCCCGGTCATGGAAATGAACCTGTTCGAAGGCCTGCGCACACTGGCAGCCAACGTCGCGGTGGAAATGCCCGAATCGGAAGTCGGCGGCAGCCACTACCGCGTGCTGTTCCTCTCGGCGCTGGTGCTGCTGTTGTTCACCTTCATCATGAACACCCTCGCGGAACTGATTCGTCAGCGTCTGCGCAAGAAATACTCGTCGCTTTAACAAAGGTAGAAGTCTGTGAAACAGAACTCCCTGAATGGATGGTTCAAGAGCGGCGCCCCCGGCGTCTGGATCAGCGGCGGCGCGGTGTCCATTGCGGTCATCATGACCATTGGCCTGCTGGCGGTGATTGCCGTGCGCGGTCTGGGGCACTTCTGGCCGGCGGACCTGATCCACGCCAATTACGACGTGCCGGGCCAGGCCAACCACCTGGTCATCGGCGAAGTGGTGCAGAAGGAAGAAGTGCCGCGCGAGCGCCTGAAAACCGCTGGCCTGCCGGTGCCCGATCAGGGCCCGGAGTTCATGACCCGCGAGCTGATCAAGGTCGGCAACCGCGATCTGAACGGCACGGACTTCACCTGGATTGTCGGCGAGTGGCTGACCAACCAGAAAACCCCGCCAGAGCTGATGACCATCGAGCGTCGCGAGTGGGGCAACTTCTACGGCTATCTGGTCAACGTTAAAGAGGACGGCAAGGTCGTCGCTGAAGGCGAAGCCGCATGGCCTGAGTTGCAGGCCCGTGTCGATCGCGTCAACCAGTTGGCTGGGCAGCTCAAGAGCCTGGAAAAAACCGACATCGGCGCGATCAACGCCGGTCTCGAACGTGTTCGTCTGCACGGTCGCAAGCTGGAATTGGCCGGCCGTCTCGACGCTACCGCACAGGCGGACCTGGAGTCTGAGCGCGCCGAGCTGAATGCCCGTTATCAGGAAATCGAAGCGCGTCTGAACGACCTGCACAAGCAGTTCAACCGTGACAGCCTGACGGCTCGTGACGCGAACGGTAAAGAGGTCGAGATCGGCATCGGCAAAGTGGTTCACGCCTATCAGCCGAACGCCATGAGCACCTTCACTAAGGTGGGCTTCTACTTCAGCAAGGTCTGGGAATTCCTCAGTGATGACCCGCGCGAAGCCAACACCGAAGGCGGGATCTTCCCGGCGATTTTCGGCACCGTGATGATGACTCTGATCATGGCGATGATCGTCACTCCGTTCGGCGTGCTGGCGGCGGTCTACCTGCGTGAGTATGCCAAGCAGAACACCTTGACCCGGGTAATCCGTATTGCAGTGAACAACCTGGCGGGTGTTCCGGCGATCGTTTACGGCGTGTTCGGCCTGGGCTTCTTCGTTTATGTGCTGGGCGGCTCGATCGACCGGTTGTTCTTCCCCGAAGCCTTGCCGGCGCCGACCTTCGGTACGCCGGGTCTGCTGTGGGCTTCGTTGACCTTGGCCCTGCTGGCTGTGCCGGTGGTGATCGTGGCCACCGAAGAAGGCCTGGCGCGGATCCCTCGTACTGTGCGTGAAGGCTCGCTGGCCCTCGGCGCGACCAAGGCCGAGACCTTGTGGAAGATCGTGCTGCCGATGGCCAGCCCGGCAATGATGACCGGCATGATCCTCGCCGTGGCCCGCGCCGCCGGTGAAGTGGCGCCGCTGATGCTGGTGGGTGTAGTGAAACTGGCACCGTCGCTGCCGCTGGATGGCAACTACCCGTACCTGCACCTGGACCAGAAGATCATGCACCTGGGCTTCCACATTTATGACGTCGGCTTCCAGAGCCCGAACGTAGAGGCCGCGCGGCCGCTGGTGTATGCCACGGCGCTGCTGCTGGTGCTGGTGATCGCGACATTGAACCTGTCGGCCGTTTATATCCGTAACCACCTGCGCGAGAAGTACAAGGCGCTGGATAGCTGATCACCGTCGCTCTTGCAGAGCGGCGACACCGCTGGCCCATCTTGTGAGGCCAGCGGCTCACTGAACCGAATTTGTTAGCACAGGGAGCCTCCCATGCAGCACGAAGCACACACTCACGGCATCAACATGTCGGCCCTGGGCCGCGACAAACAGAGCCTGAGTCTTGAGCAGGAAACCGTGGCCATCGAAGTGCCGGGGTTGAGCCTGTTCTACGGCGACAAACAAGCGCTGTATGACGTCAGCATGAACATCCCGAAACAGCGCGTGACCGCCTTCATCGGCCCGTCCGGCTGTGGCAAGTCCACGCTGTTGCGCACTTTCAACCGCATGAACGACCTGGTGGATGGCTGCCGCGTCGAAGGCGCGATCAACCTCTACGGCAACAACATCTACCGCAAGGGCGAGGACGTGGCCGAGCTGCGTCGCCGGGTCGGCATGGTGTTCCAGAAGCCCAACCCGTTCCCGAAAACCATCTATGAAAACGTGGTTTACGGCTTGCGCATCCAGGGCATCAACAAAAAGCGCATCCTCGACGAAGCCGTCGAGTGGGCGTTGAAAGGCGCGGCGCTGTGGGATGAAGTCAAGGATCGTCTGCACGAGTCGGCACTCGGTCTGTCCGGTGGTCAGCAGCAACGTCTGGTGATTGCCCGCACCATCGCCGTGGAGCCGGAAGTGCTGCTGCTCGACGAACCGTGCTCGGCACTCGACCCGATCTCCACGCTGAAAGTCGAAGAGCTGATCTACGAACTGAAATCCAAGTTCACCATTGTTATCGTGACCCACAACATGCAACAGGCCGCGCGGGTTTCCGACTACACGGCGTTCATGTATATGGGCAAACTGGTGGAGTTCGGCGACACCGACACCCTGTTCACCAATCCGGCGAAGAAGCAGACCGAAGACTACATCACCGGTCGTTACGGCTAGGAAGCTGTTGTTGCTCACTGAACTGACGCTGCGGCCCACCGCACCTTACCGGACGCTCCAAGGACGCCAACATGATTAGTAAAGAAGGCCTTACCCATCACATCTCCCAGCAGTTCAACGCTGAGCTCGAGGAAGTGCGCAGCCACCTCCTGGCCATGGGCGGGCTGGTCGAGAAGCAGGTCAACGACGCGGTCACCGCGCTGATCGAGGCCGACTCCGGCCTGGCCCAGCAAGTGCGTGAGGTCGACGACCAGATCAACCAGATGGAACGCAACATCGACGAAGAATGCCTGCGCATTCTGGCCCGTCGTCAGCCGGCGGCGTCGGACTTGCGTCTGATCATCAGCATCTCCAAATCGGTGATCGACCTCGAGCGTATCGGCGACGAAGCCACCAAGATCGCCCGTCGCGCCATTCAGTTGTGCGAAGAAGGCGAAGCGCCGCGCGGTTATGTCGAGGTTCGCCACATCGGCGACCAGGTGCGCAACATGGTTCGCGATGCCCTGGACGCATTTGCCCGTTTCGACGCCGACCTGGCGCTGTCGGTGGCGCAGTACGACAAGATCATCGACCGCGAATACAAGACCGCGCTGCGCGAACTCGCCACCTACATGATGGAAGATCCGCGCTCTATCTCGCGTGTCTTGAGCATTATCTGGGTGCTGCGTTCCCTTGAACGAATCGGCGACCACGCGCGCAATATCTCGGAACTGGTGATTTACCTGGTGCGCGGCACCGACGTGCGTCACCTGGGCCTCAAGCGCATGAAGGAAGAAGTGGAAGGCACAAGTGCCGAAACCGCTAATGTTCCGGACAAAGCTGACGATAAGTAAGGTTGCCCAAGAAAAAGCGCCCGGCCCCTTGGCCGGGCGTTTTTGTTTGTGTGGCTTTTTGAAAAGCCGAATTGAAAAGCAGCACCCGCGAACGAAAAGTCCCGGCGTGACTGAAGAGTTTTGGCAAAGTGCCATCAGCCAGCGTTATGCTTGCCGGGATTTTTAAAGGGGTGTTGGATGAGCAAGATCAGTGTGTTGGTCGTGGACGATGCGTCGTTCATTCGTGACCTGGTAAAAAAGTGCCTGCGCAACTACTTCCCCGGGATCCGGACCGAAGATGCAGTCAACGGTAAAAAGGCCCAGGCCATGCTGGCCAAGGAAGCGTTCGACCTGGTCCTGTGTGACTGGGAAATGCCGGAAATGTCCGGTCTGGAGTTGCTGACCTGGTGCCGCGAGCAGGACAACCTCAAGACCATGCCGTTCGTGATGGTGACCAGCCGTGGCGATAAAGAGAACGTGGTCCAGGCGATCCAGGCCGGGGTTTCCGGCTACGTCAGCAAGCCATTCACCAACGAGCAGCTGTTGACCAAGGTCAAGCAGGCGCTGAACAAGGTCGGCAAGCTCGATACCTTGATGAACAGCGCGCCGACCAAAATGAACTCGGCGTTCGGCAACGATTCCCTGAGCGCATTGACCGGTGGCAAAGCGGCGGTAGTCGCACCCTCGGCTGCAGCGGTCAACCCGTTTGCCAAACCTGCCGCCGCGCCAGCCCCGGCTGCGGCGCCGTCTCGCGGCCTGCTCAACAATCCACCGGTCAAGGCGCCTGCCGCTGCCTCCGCTGGCGGTCGTGGCCAAGGCCAACTGCGCCTGTCGAGCGGCACACAGCAATGCGTGATCAAGGCCTTGAGCATCAAGGAAGCGCTGCTGGTGGTGAAACGCACCGACACCTTGCCGCAAGTCCTCGACAACGCCGTACTCGACCTGGAGCAGGGCGACAATGCCGAAACTGCCCGTCTTAACGGCTACCTGCACGCCATCGTCGCCCACGAGCCGAAGCCGGACAGTGAGTGGCTGCAACTGACGTTCCGCTTTGTCGACCAGGATGCACAGAAGCTCGATTACATCTCGCGCCTGATCGCCCGTGGCACCGCGCAGAAGCACTTCGTACCGGGTGCGTAACGTGTACCGCTGATCGTTCCCACGCTCTGCGTGGGAATGCCTCCGCGTCCGCTTCGGATGGGACGCAGAGCGTCCCGTGCTGCATTCCCAGGCAGAGCGTGGGAATGATCATTTGAAACATCTGTCGACTACGCAGGTCCATTTCTGCTGCTAGGCTCCTTCCCAGGCCTACTCAACAGAATTTTGCCCATGCTCGCGCGCCTGCTGTTTTTCTGTGGTCTTTTCATGGCCTCCACCTCGGCTGTGGCCATGACGATCTACAAGTCCACTGATGCCAGTGGCGTGGTCTCTTACAGCGACCGCCCCACCAAAGGCGCGAAGGTGTTCGTTTTTCGCGACCGAATGGTCGAACACCTTGAGCGGCAGGTGTACCTCGACATCAAGCGGCTGAATGGCATGGACAGCGTGTTCGTGCGCAACGACCTGTATGCGCCGGTCGAGATCGAGCTGAGTTTCGACAGACTGCAGAACGTCAGCGGAGCGCCGAGCCGACCGATCCGGCGGGTGATGCCGGCGCGCAGTAACCTTCGTCTGGCCCTGCTCACGCCGACGAAGGCCGGAAGGCCGATCGTGTATAACCCAAGGTTCGCATATTTCCTGGGCGACCCCTCAGGGGCTGCCATGGCCTATCGATATCCGTTGCCCTGGCGTGGCGGTCCGTTTCGGCTGACCCAGGGCGCCAATGGCCAATACAGCCACTACGGACCGAAGAACCGTTACGCGATGGATATCGCCATGCCCGAAGGCACGCCGATCATCGCGGCGCGCGGCGGGGTGGTGGTGAAAACCGAGAATGGCCAGACCGGGCGCGGCAACGATCCATCGGGCAATTTCGTGCGGGTGTTGCACGATGACGGGACCATGGGCGTGTACCTGCACCTCAAGAAAGGTTCAGTCTGCGTGCGGGAAGGTCAGCGGGTGGTGGTGGGCAGTGCGCTGGCGCTGTCGGGCAACACCGGCAACAGCAGCGGCCCGCACCTGCACTTCGTGGTGCAGCGCAATACCGGGTTGGGTCTGGTGTCCATTCCGTACCAGTTCAATCAACCGGTGGGGGCGTTGCCCAACTTTGCGTTGGGCAAGAAGTGAAGGCGATGGAGATCTACTGTGGCGAGGGAGCTTGCTCCCGCTCGGCTGCGCAGCAGTCGCCATGCAGCCAACGCGGTCTGCCTGAGTAAACGCGGCAGCCGGTTTTGGGGCCGCTCCGCAGCCCAACGGGGGCAAGCCCCCTCACCACAAAAGCCCGCTCACCACCGAAAGCACGCTTAATCGAGCATCAACACCTTGGCCAATATGATCTTCGGCCCTTTCATCTTTTTGATGATGATCCGCAAACCTTCGACTTCCAGCACTTCTTCCTCTTCCGGCACCCGTTTCAGGGTTTCGTAGACCAGCCCGGCGAGGGTTTCGGCTTCGATGTGGTCCAGGTCGATACCCAGCAGGCGTTCCACCTTGAACAGCGGCGTATCACCCCGCACCAGCAGCTTGCCCGGCTGATACGCGAGGATCCCGCGTTCAGCCTTGCGGTGTTCGTCCTGAATGTCGCCCACCAGCACTTCCAGCACGTCTTCCATGGTCAGGTAGCCGATGATGTTGCCGTCGGCTTCCTCGACCAAGGCGAAGTGCGAGCCGCCCTTGCGGAACTGCTCCAGCAGTTGCGACAGCGGCATGTGCCGCGATACGCGCTCCAGTGGCCGGGTCAGTTCGGCGAGGTTGAACGACTCGGGAATGTGATCAAGGGCGGCCAGTTCCAGCAGCAGATCCTTGATGTGCAGCAGGCCGACGAACTCCTTGCGCTCGCTGTCGTACACCGGGTAGCGGCTGAACTTGTGGCGACGGAACAACGCCAGGATTTCCTTGAGCGGAGCGTTGAACTCAAGTGTGACCAGGTCTTCCCGGGAGTTGGCCCAGTCGACCACTTCCAGCTCGCCCATTTCCACCGCCGAGGCCAGTACGCGCATGCCTTGGTCGCTTGGGTCCTGGCCACGGCTGGAGTGCAGGATCAGTTTCAGTTCTTCGCGGCTGTAATGGTGCTCGTGGTGCGGGCCGGGCTCACCTTGCCCGGCGATGCGCAGGATCTGGTTGGCGCTGGCGTTGAGCAGGTAGATGGCCGGGTACATGGCCCAGTAGAACAAGTACAGCGGCACCGCCGTCCACAGCGACAGCAACTCGGGTTTGCGGATGGCCCAGGATTTTGGTGCCAGCTCACCGACCACGATGTGCAGGTACGAAATGATGAAGAACGCCGTGAAGAACGAAACTGCCTTGACCACCTCAGCGGAATCTACACCCACGGCACTCAGCACAGGCTCCAGGAGGTGCGCGAACGCCGGTTCGCCGACCCAGCCCAGACCCAGAGAGGCGAGGGTGATACCCAATTGGCACGCTGACAGGTAAGCATCGAGCTGACTGTGTACGGTGCGCAGGATATGCCCGCGCCAGCCGTGCTGTTCAGCGATGGCTTCGACCCGGGTCGAGCGCAGTTTGACCATGGCAAACTCTGCCGCAACGAAAAAGCCGTTGAGCAAAACCAGGATCAGAGCAAAAAGAATCATGCCGAAGTCGGCGAATATTGTTGCGAGGGTCAAGCCAGGGGAAGGGTCCATGATGGAGTTTTGCGGGTTCCGTGTATTCAAAAGGAAAGAAAAAAGTGCGCCTGAAGGGCAGGCACAAGTCAGCCAATGTAGCGGCTGACTGATCGATTGCCTAGTGGCGAGTGCTAGTCGGTATCAGTCCGCGGCGCTGATCACGCGGGATTTGGTGACCTGGGCCGGCGCAAAATGGCAGGTAAACGTGCTGCCATGCCCCGGCACACTGCTGATTTCCATGCGGGCCCGGTGGCGCAGTAGCACGTGCTTGACGATGGCCAGCCCCAGCCCGGTGCCGCCGGTGTTGGAATTGCGGCTGGAATCGACGCGATAGAAGCGTTCGGTCAGGCGCGGCAGGTGTTTGCTGTCGATGCCGATTCCCGAATCCTGCACGCTCAGGTGTGCACCTTGCTCGTCACCCCACCAGCGAATGCGGATATTGCCTTCGGCCGGGGTGTATTTCACCGCGTTGAACACCAGATTGGAAAACGCACTGCGCAGTTCGGCTTCACTGCCCTTGAGCAGAATCGTCGGGTCAGCTTCCAGGGTGATGTGCTGATTTTTCTGACCCGACAGCTGCTGAGCGTCGCTCTTGATCGATTGCAGCAGACTGTCGATGGACACCGGTTGGTTGTCCGACGGGTAATCGGTGGCTTCCAGTTTGGCCAGCAGCAGCAAATCGTTAAGCAAGGTCTGCATGCGCCCGCCTTGCTGCTGCATTTGCTGCAGGGCACGGGTCCAGCGCGGATTCACGTCCTCGACGTTATCGAGCAGGGTTTCCAGGTAGCCGCAAATCACCGTCAGGGGTGTGCGCAGCTCGTGGGACACGTTGGCGATGAAGTCTTTGCGCATCTGCTCCAGCTGATGGATACGCGTCACGTCGCGCACCAGCATCAGGTGCTCGTTGTTGCCATAGCGGGTGATGTACAGCTGAATGCGCAGGCGATCGTTGATCGGCGACGGAATCTCCAATGGTTCGGCGTAGTTGTCCTGCTCGAAGTATTCCTTGAAGCGCGGATGGCGCACCAGGTTGGTCACCGGCTGGCCACTGTCCTGAGGAGTCTTGAGGCCGAGCAGGGTTTCGGCGGCGCGATTCCACCACTCAAGGTTGCCGTCGCTGTCGAGCATGATCACTGCGTCTTTCAGCGCGGCAGTGGATTCCTGGACCCGGTCAATCACCGCTTGCAGGCGCCCGCGCACCCGTTGGTCGCGGCGTTGCAGGTGATAGATGCTGTCGAACACTTCGCCCCACAGGCCATAGCCGTCGGGCGGTGCTTCATCGGGTTGGTGCAGGCGCAGCCATTCGTGCAGGCGCAGCAGCTGTTTGAGGGTCCAGGCCAGGTAAACACCCAGGCCCACGGCGAGGCTCCAGCCGTAGTAGCCGGAAATCAGGCCGATCACCAGGCAGGCGGTAACCAGCAACAGCATGTGGCGAATCAGGGTGCCATGCCAGTTTTGATTCACGGAAAATATGCGTCCTTGTCAGCGAGTCTGGCGGCCGGCTCAGGCCTTGGTAGAGAACCTGTAACCGGTGCCGCGCACGGTTTGTACCAGATTTTCGTAAGCATCGCCGAGGGCTTTGCGCAGGCGACGGATGTGCACGTCGACGGTGCGCTCTTCGACGTAGACATTGCCGCCCCAGACCTGATCCAGCAACTGGCCGCGAGTGTAGGCGCGTTCCTGGTGGGTCATGAAGAATTGCAGCAAACGGTATTCGGTCGGGCCCATCTCGGCAGGTTTGCCGTCGATGGTCACGCGATGGCTGATTGGGTCGAGCAACAGGCCACCGACTTCGATCGGCGCTTCGCCATCGGTCGGGCCGGCGCGGCGCAGTACGGCTTTGAGGCGTGCCACCAGTTCGCGGGGGGAAAACGGTTTGGTGATGTAGTCGTCGGCGCCTACTTCCAGGCCCTGGATCTTGTTGTCCTCTTCACCCTTGGCGGTAAGCATGATAATCGGGATGTCCCCGGTCAGCTCGTCGCGCTTGAGGCGGCGGGCCAACTCGATGCCGGAGGTGCCGGGCAGCATCCAGTCGAGCAGGATCAGGTCCGGTTTGCGGTCGACGATAATGGCATGGGCCTGCTGGGAGTTCTCCGCCTCCAGGCAGTCATAGCCGGCCATTTCCAACGCAACGGCGATCATTTCGCGAATGGGCGCTTCGTCGTCGACGATCAGAATGCTCCTGCCAACCATGCCTTAATCCTCTTGTCATTTAACTGTCTTGCGCCGCATTAGATAACGGAATTATTGCAGTCGTGTGACAGTATTTTAGCCGCCCTGCGATTGCCGCGATCCTGAACTAAGCTCTAATTCCGAATCCTGACAACCACAAAAGGAAGGTTTCCATGAATCACATTGCTAAATCCTGGAAGGTCCTGCTGGTCACGGCTGCGCTAACGTTGCCGTCCATGGCCTTTGCGGCAGAACCCGCCATGATGAAAGGCGGCATGATGGTCGATCAGAAGGGTATGACCTTGTATACCTTTGACAAGGACAAGGACGGCAAGTCGATGTGCATGGGTGAGTGTGCGAAGAACTGGCCGCCGATGATGGCTCCGATGGATGCCAAGCCCATGGGTGAATGGAAGCCGATCAAGCGTGACGACGGCACAATGCAATGGACTTACGACGGCAAGCCAATGTACACCTACAAAATGGACAGCAAGCCGGGAGACATGAAAGGCGACGGCATGATGAAAATGTGGCACGTGATTGGCGAACACAAATAAGCGATTTGCCTGCCTTGTAAACAGCCTGTAGCAGCTGGCGAAGCCTGCGTTCGGCAGCTGCTACAGATCAATCGCAGTCAACGCAACGCGTAATCCAGCACAATCCCCACGAAAATCGCCAACCCCGCCCAGTGGTTATGCAAAAACGCCTGGAAGCAACGCATCCGGTCTTTGCTGCGGGTGTACCAGAACTCCCACGCAAAGCAGCCTGCCGCCACCAGCAACCCAAGGTGGAACCAGCCACCGAGATGGAATTTCGAGCCAGCCAGCAACAGGCAGCCCAGCGCCAGGCCTTGCAAGGTCAGAATGATCACCCGGTCGGCATCGCCAAACAGGATCGCGGTGGATTTCACCCCGATCTTCAGGTCGTCATCGCGGTCGGTCATGGCGTAATAGGTGTCGTAGCCCACGGTCCACAGCAAGTTGGCGATCCACAGCAACCAGGCTGTCGCCGACAACTCACCGGTCTCGGCAGTGAACGCCATCGGCATGCCCCAGGAGAACGCCGCGCCCAGCACCACTTGCGGGTAATAGGTGTAACGCTTCATGAACGGATACGTGAAGGCCAGGGCCAAACCGCCCAGCGACAGCCAGACCGTCGCCGCGTTGGTGCACAGCACCAGCAGGAAGCTCACGCCCATCAGCACCGCGAAGAACACCAGGGCTTCTTTGGAGCTGATCTTGCCGCTCACCAGCGGCCGTTGCTCGGTGCGTTTCACATGGCCATCGACCTTGCGGTCCGCCCAATCGTTGATCACGCAACCGCCGGCACGGGTCAGTACCACGCCGAGCACGAAAATCACGATATTGGCCAGTGACGGCGAACCTTCACCGGCAATCCACAGAGCCCACAGCGTCGGCCACAGCAGCAGGTAAATGCCGATCGGCTTGTCCATGCGGGTCAGCTGAATGAAATCCCAGGCCCGAGGATTCACGCGGTTCAGAGACTTGAGCAGGTTCTGGTACATCAGCAGTTCTCCGGATGCGCGCGGGCGGCGCTCCACAGGGTCGGCAGGAAAACCTCGGCCACCAGCACGCTCCGGGCGCCACGGTCGAAACGCGAGCGCCGGGCCCACAGTTCAGGTGCTTGAGCCTCCATCGGCAACCACGCTTGAGGATAGTGACAAACCTCGATGGCCCGGCGCTGAAACGCCCGATCGCAAAACAGCAGTTCGCCCAGGGAGCGGCTGCCCAGCTCATCCATGTGCAATCCGTCGCCCTGCAGCGCGCTACGCGCCGCCACGCTGCGGGCAAACACCCAGGCTTCACCATGGCCGCGCAGATACACCTCGCGCACCCAGCCTTCGCTGCCTTCGGCCAGCTCCAGCGCGGCACATTCGTCGGCGCGCAGCGATTGCCAGCCTTCGAACAGCGGCGTGACGCTGAAACCGTCATTCGACAAACGGGTCAGGCGTCGGGTCAGTGACCCTTCATCGAACAACCAATCGAGCGTAGACGTGTCGGGGCGGGGCATCAGTTGGCTTTGAGAAAGCCAGAGCGGCGTCGGGGAAGGGGCTTTTGAGTGCGGCACAGTGAGTCATTATTGGCAGCAAATGAGGCGGCGAGCTTACCATGTCAGGCGGCGAGTTTGATTGATCCGGCCTGCCGTTGCGCCGAACAGGCTTGCATCTGTCGGGCCCGATCAGTACAAAACGCCCTGAGCCGGACGGCAACGCTTCATCTATCGACCGTTCGCGCCGGCAAAAGCCTGAATCCCGAGGAAATACCTGAATGAAAAAGTGGCAATGTGTGGTCTGCGGCCTGATCTATAACGAAGCCGAAGGCTGGCCGGACGACGGTATTGCGGCGGGCACACCGTGGCAGGACGTGCCGGAAGACTGGCTGTGCCCGGACTGCGGCGTGGGCAAAATGGATTTTGAAATGATTGAAATCAACTAAGCATCCAAGGAGCTAGGAATGAACGCACCTGTCGTGATCGTCGGCACTGGGCTGGCTGGCTACAACCTGGCCCGGGAGTTTCGCAAACTCGATGGCGAAACCCCGCTGCTGTTGATTACCGCAGATGACGGACGCTCCTACTCCAAGCCGATGCTTTCCACCGGCTTTGGCAAGAATAAGGACGCCGATGGCCTGAGCATGGCCGAGCCGGGCGCCATGGCCGAGCAATTGAAAGCCGAAGTGCGCACCCACACGCGCATCAGCGGCATCGATCCGGGCCACAAACGCCTGTGGATCGGCGAAGAATCGGTGATCTACCGTGACCTGATCCTGGCCTGGGGCGCGGAAACCGTGCGGGTGCCGATTGAAGGCGACGCGGCCGACGCGGTTTTCCCGATCAACGACCTTGAAGACTACGCACGTTTTCGCGCGGCGGCGGCCGGCAAGCGTCGGGTGCTGCTGCTGGGCGCCGGTTTGATCGGCTGCGAATTTGCCAACGACCTGATTCTCGGTGGCTACGAAGTGCAACTGGTTGCTCCCTGCGAACAAGTCATGCCGACCTTGCTCCACCCGGCGGCGGCCGCTGCGGTCCAGGCCGGCCTGGAAAGCCTGGGCGCGCGCTTCCACCTCGGGCCGGTGCTCAATCGCTTGCAGCGAGTGGCTGACGGCCTGGAAGCGCATCTGTCTGACGGCCAGGTCATCCCTTGCGACGTAGTGGTGTCAGCCATCGGCCTGCGTCCGCGCATCGACCTGACGGCCGCTGCCGGGGTGCAGGTCAATCGTGGTGTGGTGGTCGACCGCCACCTGAAAACCTCTCACGCCAACATCTACGCCCTGGGCGATTGCGCCGAGGTCGATGGGCTGAATCTGTTGTACGTCATGCCCCTCATGAGCTGTGCGAGAGCGCTGGCCCAGACCCTCGCCGGAAACCCTACGGCGGTGAGTTACGGCCCGATGCCGATCACCGTGAAAACCCCGGTCTGCCCATTGGTGGTTTCGCCGCCGCCACGGGGCGCGGAGGGCTTCTGGACGGTCGAAGGGCAGGGCGCGGACATCAAGGTGCTGTGCCGCGACAGCGCCGGCAAATTGCTGGGCTATGCCCTGACCGGCGCGGCGGTGATGGAAAAACTCGCCCTGAACAAAGAACTTCCGGCCCTGTTGGCGTAAATACCGGTCGTTCTGTCGGAATCACCCCGTTTTTGCTCCCACAAAGGTCGCGGGGAGACTGGCGCCACTCTTGCGCGCATGCCATCCTCATTCCCGTCTGCCGCAGAGTAGAGCACCTGCGGCGCCTTGGGCGCTGTTCCAACGAGAACAGCACGGACATAACAACAAAAAACCGTCAAAGGGGCTTCACTCATGCGTAAACCAGAACTCGCCGCTGCCATCGCGGAAAAAGCAGATCTCACCAAAGAACAGGCCAATCGCGTTCTCAACGCCGTTCTCGAAGAAATCACCGGCGCTCTGCATCGCAAGGATAGCGTCACGCTGGTGGGCTTCGGCACCTTCCTGCAACGCCATCGCGGTGCCCGCACCGGCAAAAACCCGCAAACCGGTGAGCCGGTGAAGATCAAGGCCAGCAACACTGTTGCGTTCAAGCCAGGAAAATCGTTGAAAGACAGCGTTAATCCGTAACACGCACCGACTTCCCGCACAGCGGGCGAGCGGGATAAAAAATGGGCACGCCAACGAGGTTGGGTGCCCATTTTTTCTGTCTGGCGGATCAGCCGACTCGGCTTTGTTTCCTGGCGAGAATCGCTGCTATTTCCGGCTCATTCAGGTGATCCAGCGCGCGCTCTACCAACAAATGCACCCCGTCGGCCAGGCTGCTGAGCGCCTCATTCCTCGTCCAAATCTTCCTCATCGATCAGGCCTTGAACAAACTGGAGGAAATTCGAGCAGACCAGCTTTTCGGATTCAGCCTGATTTTCTTCAGGGCTTAGGTCACTATCAAAGCTGTCAGTGGTGAAGTAACTAACGGCCTCCGTATCAAGATTCAGGCAAAAGAAGTTACCACCCCAGTCGTTCGCGAAAGGCAGGAGGTGTGCAGGAAGTACCTGTTTTTTTAGCATCAACTGGTAGGTGGACAGCAGCGTGGAGTCGCCACCGGTAATCGGCTTGAATGCAGCCATTTCCAGTGGCTCGTCAAAATCTTCGCTGACCCAATAGGTCCGCTCCGGTACGCCACCGTTGTACTTGAGGTAATGGTTTCTAAAGGGCGTCGGTAGCTTCTTGCCAATGGCGGATTCCAGGTGATCCAGATCCGTTGGCGTAATGGCCGCTTCGTCATTTGAGAATGTATTTTCAAGCATCGTTAATCTCCACCAGCAGCTTTTTCACCTTACTTAGGACCAACAGGTACTGTCGATCTTGGTGAATAGTTCCTTGGGGGCTACTTGTTATCTGTCCTCAGAATTTTATTTGCCAAAGCCAAATCAAATTGTTTGTTTCCGAATATTGATTTGGTTGCAAGGACTTTTTTAAAGACGTCTGAGTCCAGGCTCAGGTCATTTTTCTGCGCTGCAAATAATGCGGTTAGAAAGGGGTACGCATAGTTGTCAGGTTCTGCCAATACGTCGTCAATTAATGAGGGAGTGCCAAGGATGCAGTTCTCTGCCTTTGACAGGTAAAATTTTGTCAGTCGTTCGTTTATTTTTTGTACTGTTTCGTTTATTTCATCAGGCGCTGGAGTTCTAATGATGCCGCCCAGCTCGTCACCAAACTGTTTTGTTTCTTCCGATAATGAACTTTTCGACAAAAAAGATGAGTTCAATAGTCGGCTCTGATAGGGCGGTGATTGGTTTATGCAGAAACTAAATGCCTCGCATGTATAAACCTCCAGGCCCGCATAGTAGCCATCGGCCTTGGTCAAGTGTTGTATGTAAATTTCCCCAAGCTTTTCCTTGGAGATAAGTAGGCCAAGTTTGTTTTTGCTTGCTTTCAGGTCCAAGTGGGATGACGTTGTCTTCTTTAGCGCCGCCAGTAATTCCGCTTCCAAACTTTTACGAATTTCTATGCTCATTATGTTCACTTGTAGATTAAAAGATTGAAGGTTGCATTGTGCTGTGCGCCTTTCCCACCCAGCGGCACCCCCGGCTTCCCTTTGGTATCAACCTTGAATGTACCCTGCGTGCCGGCTGAAGGTTTTATCGTCCCCCCTCCCAGATGTTGTGTGGTGTTGGCCGGCTTAGTCATGTCGAAGACGTTGGAGTCGGTTTGGTTGGGGGTCAACTTCCCGGTGCCGTGCTTCACTTCAAATACATGCAGTTTTCCGTTTCGGTCTTTGGCTACGAAGTCAGCCCGGATACGTTTCCCATTGACCTTCATAGTGACTTCTTCTGCGACGACCTTAAACCCATTCCGCTTAAGGTCATGAATCGCCTTGGTTCGGCCTTTATTGCCACTGACTGCGCTTTTGCATGCCCATCCCCATGGGTCCATCCACGTCAGAGGGTTTGGCGCATATTGATAGAGGTTCAATCCCCCCATCAACCCAATCGGATCCGGCGTAGTAAACCGCCCCACATCCGGATCATAAAACCTGAACGTATTGAAATGCAGCCCCGTCTCCCGGTCCAGGTACTGCCCCTGAAACCGCAGATTCTGCTCTTCAATGTAATACGGCTCGCGCACCTCTTCTAACGTGTTGCCCCACACCCGATAACTCGCCTGCCAGACGTTGTGGCCGTCTGCTTCGGTGAGCTGTTCCGGCAGGCCGTTGAGGTCGTTGTGGTAGTAGCGGATTTTTTGCAGCGGGCCGGTGCCGTCGACGCGGGCCAGGGGCTCGTAACCTTCGTCTTCGTAGAGGTAGAGGCTGGTCTGTTGATGGCGATGTTCCTGCAACAGGCGCAGGCCGTCCCAGGTGAAGCGGGTTTCGCCGAGAGGGTAGCCGTTGGTGTCGTGTACGGTTTTTTCGATGCGCCGGCCCAGTGGGTCGTAGGTCATTCTGACCACGCTGCCGTTTTCATTGCGCACTTCAATCAACCGGCTTTCGGCGTCGTAACCGAAGCGCTGCAGGCCTCGTTTAGCGCTGCGTTTTTCGATCATCCGGCCAAACGCGTCATAGCGATAACGCTTGTCCTGATAGGTCAGCAGTTTGTTGTGCACCACCAGCCCGGCGCCGGGTTGTGGGTCGTCCAGCAGGTTGGCGGCGGCATCGTAGGCGAAGGTTTCGCGCTGGCCGTGCAGGCTGTCCTGGCTGGCGATGATGCGGCCAGTGGCGTCGTAGTGCAGCAGTTGGCGGTGTTGCGTGGCGGGTTGCTGGTCGAGTTTGCCGATCAGGTTGTCGGCGGGGTCGTACTCGAAATGTTTCTGCACCGCTGCCGGCATCAGCGATGGCTGGCTGGTGTGTCGGCGTTGGCGTGAGCGTAAACGTCCGCTGCGGTCGTATTCGCTTCGGGTGCTGATCTGGCCTTGGGTGCGCAGCACTTCGCGGTGCAGGCGGTCGCGTTCGAAGTCGCTGATGACCTGGCCGTCGAGGTTGATCTGGTGCAGGTGGCCGCTGCCGTAGTACAGGCGATTGAGCCAGCGGCCGTCGGGCAGTTGGGTCTGGATGAGATTGCCGAGTTCGTCGTAGTGGTAGTGCAGGTTGCCGGCCGCGCTTTGTTCTTCGAGCAATTGACCGAGGGCGTCATAGGCGAAGCTCAAGGTTTGTGCGTTGCCGTGGTGGTCGGTGAAGGTGACAGCGGTGAGCTGGTCCAGTGAGTCGTAGGAGTAGTCGGTGCGGCCATCGTCGGTGATTTTGGCGATCAGCCGGCCAACGGCATCCCGTTCCAGCCGATGAACGATGGGAGCGGGAGGCGACTCGGGGACGACGGCCAAGCCGTTGCCATAAGGCGCCGGAACAGCCGTGACCGCCGCGACGTTGTCCAGCAGGTCATAGGTGTAGCGCTTGGCGCTGCCATCCAGATCCTGTTGTTCAATCAGTCGATCCCCAGCATCCCAGGCAAACCGATAACTCTCGCCATTTTCGTTGGTCAGCGCCTGCAGCCGCCCATAGCGGTCGTACCCAAACTGCACCTGCCGGCCGTGGGCGTCGGTGCGTTGGCGGACCTGACCGCGACGGTTGTGTTGATAGAGCGTGGTGTGCCCGGCCGGGTCGGTGTAGCCGATCAACTGGCCGGCGACGTCGCGCTGATACTGTTCGGTGCGACCGTCCGGCAATTGGCTGCTGAGCAACCGCCCCTGGGCGTCGTAGCTGAATTGGGTGCGTTCGCCGAGGGCATCGGTGATCGTTTGCAGATAGCCCCGGTTGTCGTAGTTGAACCGCGTCGGATAACCCGAGCAATCGATGTGTTCCACCAGTTGGCCGAACGGGTTCCAGCGCAGCCTTTTGCTTTTGCCGGTGGCGTCGATGATCTCGACGACCTGGCCGTGGGTGTCGTAGCGGTATCGCGTGATGTGGCCCATCGGATCGGTCTCGGCGATGCAGTTGCCGCGCTGATCGTAGCGATACTGCCAACTGTTGCCCGCGGTATCGGTTTCCACCAGCGGCAAGGCCCAGTGCTCGAGCCATAAGGTCGAGTCACTGCGGCCCAGCGGGTCGGTTTCGCCGATCAGGTTGCCGGCGTCGTCGTAGCTGTATTCGTAGCGTCCGCCCAGCGGGTCGGTCGCGCTGAGCAATTGGCGTTCGTCGTTCCACTCGAACTGCCAGGTCTGGCCGAGGTTGTCGGTGTATTCGGTGATCTGGTGCTGGGTGTTCCAGCGTCGTGTGCTGATGCGCTGTGAGCCGTCGGTGATGCGTGTGACACCGGCCTTCAGGTCATAGTCGAACTGGTAAGTGTCGCCTTCGTCGGTCCAGTGCCGGACCACGCGCCATTCAAGGTCTTCGATCAAGGCCCATTCATAGAAACAACGCAGCCCCGTGGGCAACTGATGCTCGACCATCCGCCGCCCAGCGTCGTAGCTGAAGCGCCGTTGCACCTGGCCGGTGGCATCGCGCACTTCGGCCAGGTTGCCGGCTGCGTCATAGCCGTAACTGACGAGTACTTCGCGGTGTTGGTCGGGGTACAGGCGTTCCACCCGAGCCACGCGACGGTCTTCTTGAATCAGCTCGACCTGCACCAGATCGAAGGTGTCCCGCAGCCGAACAAGCTGCCCGCCGTCGTCATAGTCGAGGTGGATGCGGTTGTCATTGCGGTCGCCGAGCTGGTTCAGGCGCAACAACGACGGATTACCGGGTGTACCGTCGAACAGCCGATACAACCCGTCATCGCTTTCAATCAACAATTCCCCATTGCGATGCCGCCGAACACTCAGCCCTTCACCCGCACTGAACACCGCGCCGCCCAGAGGAATCGAGCCCATATCGATGCGCCGGCCCTGCTCATCGGTGTAGACCAGCGTTTCTCCACCCTCCGGGTGAGGCAGGATTTCAACACACACCTCGTAGGACACGCTCCAACCGGCGCCGAATAGCCCGTCGCGGCGTTCGTCACGGCTGTTGTAGAAGCGCTGCCAATCGATCGGCAAGATGCCCGGCAGCACGAAATCCAGCTCTTCGTCCCCACCCAGCACCTTGGCCCCGGTCGCAGCATGCACCGGGTTCGACGAACCCATGGCGGCGTTGGCCATGGCGCCCATGGCGCTGCTGACAGCCATCGACGTCGCGCCGCCGATCAGCATGCACGGCAGTTTGCTGAAGAACTTGCCTTTGCCGCCCTTGAGCATCAGCAACGCGGTGACCGCCAGCCCCACGCCCGGGGTCTTGCCGCTGCGGATCTCACGTACTACCACCGAACCGCCACCAATGGTCACGTTCGATGAGATCAGCCCGGACGATACGACCTTGGCGTCGCAGGTGGTGCGGTCGCCGCTGCGCACGGCGGGCTGGCCGTTGATGGTGACTTTGTCCGAGCCCTCGGCCAGAAACTGCGGCGGCATCGGCGGATGCTTCATGCAGGTGACCAGATCCAGCGGCTTGGGCACGGCGCCGGGCGCCGGGGTGGCGACGGTGGGGCGCCACATCTGCGAGAAGAAGCTCTCGGCCATGTCCAGATAGCTGGGCTCGGCTTCGGGCTCGGGTGCCTCCAGCTCGGTGCCGGCTGGCGCGACATGGGATGGAATCGCCCCGGCGGCCCGGGCGGCGGGCATGTTGTTGGTCAGGGTGTTGGTGGAGCCGGTGAGAATCGTTGCCTGCACCGTGGGCGGGAACAGCGCATTGCTGAAGCTCTCGCACAGGTTGCTCAAGCCTTTGTCGGCCCCGGTCTTGCTCATGGCGAGGCCGACGATGGTGCCCACCACCGCGCCGAGCAGAAAGCAGCCGAGGCCGCCGGTGACGACGGTGATGCCCGTGGCCGCTACCACGGCCGCCGTCGCCAGCGCGGTGATCGCGATATTGGCCGCCACCTCCAGCACACCGCCAAGAATGTCGGCCATCATCGAGGTGTGGTCGAGTGCATCGCCCAGGCGGGCGGCCCAGAGTGCGTCAGACATGCGGGATGTTAATCCGACGTAAGTGTCTGACGGCTGCGTAATCGTTGTGCGGGTTGCGCAATTCGATGCCTTCCATTGCACCTTTCTCCTTGTTGGTTACGGCATGCGCATTAGCGCAGTCCTCAGGCGTTTGATCAGCTTCGGATCCTTGAGGCAATCGGCCGGCCGCATGTTATCCAAGGCCGGCACCTGCTGTTCGACCCACCACAAACCTTCCTTGAGCCCTCTTTTACCGTAGAGAATGACCGCCATATCGAGGTTGCCATCCAGTTGTTTCGCCAGGGAGCGGGCGTCGTCGTCGAGATAGTCTTCTTCATATAACTGCACAAGCACTTGCCATTCGGCATCGCCAGGGTAATCGTCTTCCAGTTTTTCCATCTTCAAAAACCTGCAAAGGAAATTAAGTTGCTGCCGGTCGGGTTACGGGCTGACGGCGCCAGGATCCCATCATAGCCGTTGGCTTTCGCCCAGGCGCCAATCTGGTGAGTCTCGGTGTATTTCGAACCGGTAATGCTTTTGAGGCTGACCCCCATTTGTTTGCGCACATCGGCGCGGGTCAGGTCCAGAACGTTGTTGAGCTGCACTTTTTTGCTGACCAGCACTCGCGTGGACAAGTCGACTTTCCAGTGAGTGACTTCCCCTAATGCGGTTTTTCGCGAGTTCGCGCCATAGACTCCACCCAGTCCCGAGGCGGTGTAACGGTGAGTTGATGCAACGTTCCACTTGTGGGCGGTCCAGGTCGTGCTGATACGTCCAGGCTCTTCGAAACGGTAAACCGTTCGGCTGACTTTTCGGCCCTTTGGCGGGCTCGAGCATTTCATCAGCCCCAAGGGATCGATCCAGCTCACCGGATTTGGCGCGTATTGGTAGAGGTTCAGCCCACCAGCCAGCCCGATGGGGTCCGGTGTGGTAAAGCGCCCGATGTCCGGGTCGTAGAAACGCAGCGTGTTGTAGTGCAGCCCGGTTTCCCGATCCAGGTATTGGCCCTGGAATCGCAGGTTCTGTTCTTCGATGTAATACGGCTCGCGCAACTCTTCAGCCGTGGTGCCCCAGACCTGGTAACGAGCTTGCCAGAGCGTGTGGCCGTCACTTTCCGAGAGTTGCTCGGGCAGGCCGTTGAGGTCGTTGTGGTAGTAACGGACTTTCTGTTGCTCACCCAGCCCGTCGACCCGCGCCAGCGGTTCATGGCCCTCGTCGGCGTAAATGTAGAGGCTGGTCTGGTTATTTCGATGCTCCTGCAACAGTTGCAACGCATCCCAGGTAAAGCGGGTTCGGCTCAGCAGGGTCGAGTGGCGGTCATACTCGGCTTTTTCGATGCGCCGGCCCATAGGGTCGTAGGTCATCTTCACTACCGAACCGTCGTTGTTGCGAACTTCCACCAGACGCTGCTCGGCGTCATAACTGAAGCGCTGGACACCGCGTTGGGCACTGCGTTTTTCAACCATACGGCCGAAGCCGTCATAACGGTAACGTTTGTCCTGAAAGGTCAGCAGTCGGTTATGCAGCACCAGACCTGCGCCCGTCGATAAACCATCGAGCAGGTTGGCGGCGGGGTCATAGGCAAACGCTTCGCGCTGGCCCTGGACATTGTCTTGGCTGGCGAGGATGCGACCTGTGGCGTCGTAGTGCAGCAGTTGGCGGTGCTGGGCGTCGGGTTGGCTGTCGAAACGTTCGACCAGTTGATCGCTGGCGTCATAACCAAATTGGCTTTTCGTTGCCGGTGGCAGCAGCGCGGACTGGCTCTGGTGCCGACGTTGGCGGGTACGCAGGCGGCCGCTGCGGTCGTATTCGCTACGGGTATTGAGGCGCCCCTGGGTTCGCAGCACTTCGCGGTGCAGGCGATCGCGTTCGAAGTCACTGATGACCTGACCGTCGAGGTTGATCTGATGCAGATGACCACTGCCGTAATGCAGGCGGTTCAGCCATCGGCCATCAGGCAGCAGCGTCTGGGTCAGGTTGCCCAGTTCGTCATAGCGATGCTCCAGGCGTCCGGCCCAGCTCTGTTCGGCGATCAGTTGTCCAAGGGGGTCGTAACTGAAGCCCAGGTTCTGTTGCTCGCCCGTGTGGCTGGTGAAGGTGATGGCGGTGACTTGATCCAGCGCGTCATAGCAGTACTCGGTGCGACCATCCTCGGTGACCTTGGCCACCAATCGACCCACCGCATCGCGTCCCAAGTCATGGACGACAGGCGCTTGCGGCGAAAGGTCCAGGTCCGTGCTACCGGGAGCGGTGAGTGCCTCCACGCGAGTGACGTTGTCCAGCGGGTCGTAGGCATAGCGTTTGAGGCTGCCGTCCAGGCTATGTTGCGCAATCAGCCGGTCGCTGGAATCCCAGGCAAACTTATAGCGTTCGCCGTTCTCATTGGTCAGGGTTTGCAGGCGACCATAGACGTCGTAGTTCAACTCCACCCGGCGACCGTGGGCGTCGGTGCGCAGACGCAGGTGACCACCCAATGTGTGCTCGAAGTGAGTGGTGTGCCCGGCGGGGTCGCAGTAGCCGATCAGCTGGCCGCTCGCGTCACGCTGATAATGTTCAGTGCGCCCGTCTGGCAGCTGCTTGCTGAGCAACCGGCCTTGGTCGTCGTAGGTGAAACGCGTGCGTTCGCCCAGCGCATCGGTACTGGTGAGCAGCAACCCACGCTCGCAGTAACTCAACCGCGTGGTGAAACCGGAACAGTCGGTGTGTTCACTGAGTTGGCCGAGTGCCGTCCAGCGTAATGTTTTGCGCTTGCCGCTGGCGTCGATGATCTCCACGACCTGGCCGTGGGCATCATGGCGATAGCGGGTAACGTGGCCCAACGGGTCGGTTTCGCGGATGCAGTTGCCGTGTGAGTCATAGTGATACAGCCAGGTATTTCCAGCCGCATCGGTTTCTGCCAGCGGCAAGGCCCAGTGTTCCAGCCACAGGGTCGATTCGCTGCGCCCGAGCGGGTCGCGAGTCTCGCTGAGATTTCCCGCTTCGTCGTAGCTGAATTGATGCTGCCCGCCCGCAGGATCGGTCGCCCCAAGTAATTGGTTTTCGTCATTCCACCGGAATGTCCAGGTACGTCCCAGCGCGTCGGTAGTTTCGATGATCTGGTACTGAGCATCCCAGTGACGCGTGCTGACCCGATTCAGACCGTCGGTGATGCGTGTGGTCCCGGCTGCCAGGTCATAGTCGAAGGTGTATTGGTCGCCCGCGTCGGTCCAGTGGCGGACCACGCGCCATTCAAGGTCTTCAACCAACGCCCATTCGTAGAAGCAACGCAGCCCGGTCGGCAACTGATGCTCGACCATACGGCGTCCGGTGTCATAGGCAAACTGACGTTTCACCTGCCCGTTGGACTGGCGCACCTCGATTAGATCACCCTGGGTATCGTAGCCGTAGTGCATCAGCACTTCGCGGCGCTGGTCTGCATACAATCGCTCGATCCGGCTGACCCGTTGGCGCCAGCGCGCATCGTAGATCAGCTCAATGCTGACCAGATCGAAGGTGTCTCGGAGCTGCAGCAGGCGCCCGTCATCGCCATAGTCGAGGTGGATGCGATTGTCGTTGCGGTCTCCGAGCTGGCTCAGGCGCAGCAGCGATACATGTCCCGGCGTCGGGTCGAACAGCCGGTACAACCCGTCCGTACTTTCAATCAACAACTGCCCATTGACGTGGCGCCGAACACTCAGCCCTTCACCCGCACTGAACACCGCGCCGCCCAGAGGAATCGAGCCCATATCGATGCGCCGGCCCTGCTCATCGGTGTAGACCAGCGTTTCTCCACCCTCCGGGTGAGGCAGGATTTCAACACACACCTCGTAGGACACGCTCCAACCGGCGCCGAACAGCCCGTCGCGGCGTTCGTCACGGCTGTTGTAGAAGCGCTGCCAATCGATCGGCAAGATGCCCGGCAGCACGAAATCCAGCTCTTCGTCCCCACCCAGCACCTTGGCCCCGGTCGCAGCATGCACCGGGTTCGACGAACCCATGGCGGCGTTGGCCATGGCGCCCATGGCGCTGCTGACAGCCATCGACGTCGCGCCGCCGATCAGCATGCACGGCAATTTGCTGAAGAACTTGCCCTTGCCGCCCTTGAGCATCAGCAACGCGGTGACCGCCAGCCCCACGCCCGGGGTCTTGCCGCTGCGGATCTCACGTACTACCACCGAACCGCCACCAATGGTCACGTTCGATGAGATCAGCCCGGACGATACGACCTTGGCGTCGCAGGTGGTGCGGTCGCCGCTGCGCACGGCGGGCTGGCCGTTGATGGTGACTTTGTCCGAGCCCTCGGCCAGAAACTGCGGCGGCATCGGCGGATGCTTCATGCAGGTGACCAGATCCAGCGGCTTGGGCACGGCGCCGGGCGCCGGGGTGGCGACGGTGGGGCGCCACATCTGCGAGAAGAAGCTCTCGGCCATGTCCAGATAGCTGGGCTCGGCTTCGGGCTCGGGTGCCTCCAGCTCGGTGCCGGCTGGCGCGACATGGGATGGAATCGCCCCGGCGGCCCGGGCGGCGGGCATGTTGTTGGTCAGGGTGTTGGTGGAGCCGGTGAGAATCGTTGCCTGCACCGTGGGCGGGAACAGCGCATTGCTGAAGCTCTCGCACAGGTTGCTCAAGCCTTTGTCGGCCCCGGTCTTGCTCATGGCGAGGCCGACGATGGTGCCCACCACCGCGCCGAGCAGAAAGCAGCCGAGGCCGCCGGTGGCAACGGTGATGCCCGTGGCCGCCACCACGGCAGCCGTCGCCAGCGCGGTGATCGCGATGTTCGCTGCCACCTCCAGCACGCCGCCAAGAATGTCGGCCATCATCGAGGTGTGGTCGAGTGCATCGCCCAGGCGGGCGGCCCAGAGTGCGTCAGACATGCAGGGTGCTCATCAGGCCGGAACGTCGAACAACAGCGAACTCTTGATGGTTGCCCAATGCGCGGCTTCGGCATCGCCGAGTTTTTCCGCCTTCACGTAGCTCAGGGCGAGCATTTTGCGGGTGCCGGGCAATACCAGCGCCAACTGATACTGGAAGACTTTGTCGTTGCCCTTGTTGAACTGGCTGCGCAACTCGATGCCTTCGACCTCCTGGCTGGCGCCCAGGCGCACGGCGACGCCCGGCTGAAAACGCAAGTCCTGCACTTGTTTTTCCAGGCGCTTGAGCTGGTCGTCGAAGTTGCTTTGCAGTGTTTCGCCCTCGGCCAGCAAGCTGCGGCTGACTATCAGCGAGGTGCCCAGTTCGGGGAACTTGAGGATGTTGATCGTCGCGTCTTGCAGCTCGCTTGCCGGCAGCTGGAACTGGAATTCATTGATTCGGTAAGCCATGGAACACAGATCTCGTGATTAGCCCTTGGGCTTGGGAAACGCGGCATTGATATTGGCGTCGATGCTGGCCTTGACGCCCTGGCCGTCAGGCGTGGCGCCAGGGCCGCCGCCGTTGTTCAGGTGCAGCACGCCGCCGGTGTTGATCTCGGCGTCACCGCTGGCATAGAAGCTGATTTGCACGCCGGTCAGGTTGATCTGGCCGCTGGCATTGAGCTCCAGGATGCTTTCGCCGCACACCAGCCGCAGGTTTTCGCCCACTTCGATGACGTAGCTCTGGCTGATGCTGTCGGTCTTGCGCTGGCCCACCGACAGAATGTCTTCCTGCTTGACGATGCGCAGGCGGTTGTTGCCGATGGTCACCGTCTCGTTATGCCCGATGCTTTTGTTGCGGTCGTGGCCCACCGAGTGGCTTTCATCCACCTCGACCACGATGTCCTGATTGCGCTCGGCATGGATGTATAACTGCTCGGCGCCTTTTTTGTCTTCCATGCGGATTTCGTTGAAATTGGCCGGCGAGCCGCCCTTGCTCGAACGGCTTTTCATGCCGCTCTGGGTAGCGTTTTCCGGCAAGTCGTAGGGCACGGTCTGTTCGGCGTTGTAGACGCGGCCGGTGATGATCGGCCGATCCGGGTCGCCTTCGAGGAAGCTGACGATGACTTCCTGGCCGATTCGTGGGATCTGCATCGAGCCCCAGTTTTTTCCGGCCCAGGATTGCGACACGCGAATCCAGCATGAACTGTTTTCGTTGGATTGGTCGTGACGGTCCCAGTAGAAGTGCACCTTCACCCGGCCGAATTGGTCGGTCCAGATTTCCTCGCCCTTGGGGCCCACCACCAGTGCGGTCTGCGGGCCTTTGACGATGGGGCGGTGGGTGTTGGGCAGCGGGCGATAGCTTTGCTGGGCGTCGATGCAGGTCAGGCTGCTTTCGAACTGCGCCGAAGCCACGCCACCGCTGGTTTCCAGGCTTTCCTGGTCAATGTGGTAGCGGGCGCCGACGATCAGGTATTCGCGGTTCTGGTCCTGGCGGCTGAAGCCGGTGAGGCTGAACAAATGACCCGACCCCAGGCCTCGGGCGTTGCCGGCCAGCTCGACCTGTTCGTGCAGGGTCTGCAAGGCTTCGATGCGGGTGCGGGCGTAATGTTCGCCGTCTTCGCTTTGCACATAAGTGCCGGGGTAGTCGTACAGCGGATAATCGCCGGCGGTGTGCGGACGGGGCATGGCCGAGCGAACGTCAATCCGCGCGCCAGGGCGCTGGAAGTCATAGTCGTTGAGTTCCAGCGAGCCCGGCTGGACTTGCTGGGCCAGGTGCCAATCGTAGATGTGATCGCGTTCGCGCTGCTGTTCATTCTTGGGGTAGTAGGGCACCGAGGCGTAGCCGGGCACGTTGGCATGGGCGCCGTAGGCATCGGCCAGCACAAGCACATGACGACCCTGTTCATGGCGGAAGAAGTAGTAGATTCCTTCCTGTTCCATCAGGCGGCTGACGAAGTCGAAGCTGGTTTCGCGATACTGCACGCAGTATTCCCACTCGCGATAGGGCCGGCTCAGGGTATCTTCGAAATCCGAGAAACCCAGGTCACGAAACACCTGCTTGATGATCTGCGGGATGGTCAGGTTCTGGAAAATCCGGCAATCGGACGTGCGGGTCAACAGCCATAGCCAGGGCCGCAGCGTGACCTGGTAACTGGCGAACTGGCCCTGGTCGACGTTCTGGCTGCAACGGGCAACGATGCCATGGAAATGACGCTCGCCACCGCCGTCCAGTTGCAGGCTCAGGCACATGGGTTTGCCGAGCAACTGGTTGAGGTCGATGGCGTTGTCCAGCGAGTGCAACTGCAGCTCATAGCTGAACAGCCGCCCCAATTCTTCGTCTCCGCCCATGTCCTTGAGCAACAGCGCATCCGGCCCCAGGGGGCTGGTGATCTTTGCCAGGCGTGAGAGTTGCTTGAATAGCATCAGTTATCCCTTGTCACTGCTCGATTCCTTCCTACTGAGGAGGACCGCTTAGGCGGCGTCGCTGAAGTCGTAGTGCAATTCGTTATCCCGGGCGCTGATCCGCACGCCTGCCAGCGCTTTGCCTTCGAGCATGCGAGTGAGGAATTCGCGGCTCATGTCCGGTAGCAGGCTGTTGGTCAGAATGGTGTCGATCATCCGCCCGCCGCTTTCGGTTTCGGTGCAACGGGAGACGATCAGGTCGATCACCGCGTCGTCGTAATCGAAGGCCACCTTGTGGGTGTTCTCCACGCGCTTCTTGATGCGGTTGAGTTGCAGGCGGGTAATGGCCTTGAGCATCTCGTCGCTGAGCGGGTAATACGGAATGGTCACCAGGCGGCCCAGCAAGGCCGGCGGGAAAATCTCCAGCAGCGGTTGGCGCAGGGCCTTGGCGATTTCTTCGGGCTCCGGCACGTTTTGCGGGTCTTTGCAGACCTGGGCAATCAGTTCGGTGCCAGCGTTGGTGGTCAGCAGAATCAAGGTGTTCTTGAAGTCGATCACCCGGCCTTCGCCGTCCTCCATCACGCCTTTGTCGAAGACCTGGAAGAAGATCTCGTGCACGTCCGGGTGGGCCTTTTCCACCTCGTCCAGCAGCACCACGCTGTAGGGTTTGCGCCGCACGGCTTCGGTCAGCACGCCGCCTTCGCCATAGCCGATGTAGCCCGGTGGCGCACCCTTGAGAGTGGACACCGTGTGGGCTTCCTGGAATTCGCTCATGTTGATGGTGATGACGTTCTGCTCGCCGCCGTACATGGCTTCGGCCAGGGCCAGGGCGGTTTCGGTCTTGCCCACGCCGGAGGTGCCGGCGAGCATGAATACCCCGATCGGCTTGCTCGGGTTGTCGAGGCCGGCGCGGGAAGTCTGGATGCGTTTGGCGATCATCTGCAAGGCATGGTCCTGGCCGATGATGCGTTTCTTCAGGTGCTGGTCGAGGTTGAGCACGGTTTCCAGTTCATTACGGGCCATGCGGCCCACCGGAATCCCGGTCCAGTCGGCGACCACCGAGGCCACGGCCTGGTAATCGACCGTCGGCAGAATCAGCGGCGTTTCTCCTTGCAGGGCGCTGAGACGCTGTTGCAGGTCCACCAGTTTTTCGCGCAAGGCGTGGCTGGTCTCGCTGCCGTCCTCGCTGTCCACCACGCCGACGCGTTCACGCAGGGTGGCGCGGGTGGCGAGCAATTCGTCCACCAGGGTTTTCTCTTCGGCCCAGCGACTTTCCAGCTCGGCGAGGCGTTCGCGTTCGGCACTCAGCAGGTTTTCGCTTTGGGTTTGGCGGGCGCCGATGCCGATGCCGATGGCGTGCTCGCGGGCGATGATCTGCAGCTCGGTTTCCAACGCTTCGATGCGCCGACGGCTGTCGTCCACTTCGGCCGGCACGGCATGCAGGCTGATGGCAACGCGGGCACAGGCGGTGTCCAGCAGGCTCACGGATTTGTCCGGCAACTGGCGCGCCGGGATGTAGCGATGGGACAGTTTGACTGAGGCTTCCAGGGCTTCGTCGAGGATCTGCACCTGGTGATGTTTTTCCATAGTCGAGGCCACGCCGCGCATCATCAGCAGCGCCTTGTCTTCCGACGGCTCGGCCACTTGCACCACCTGGAAGCGACGGGTCAGGGCCGGGTCTTTTTCAATGTGCTTCTTGTACTCGGCCCACGTCGTGGCGGCCACGGTGCGCAACGTGCCCCGGGCCAGAGCCGGTTTGAGCAGGTTGGCCGCGTCCCCGGTGCCGGCAGCACCACCGGCACCTACCAGGGTGTGGGCTTCGTCGATAAACAGGATGATCGGCTTTGGCGAGGCCTGGACGTCTTCGATGACCTGGCGCAGGCGCTGTTCGAATTCACCTTTCATGCTCGCACCGGCCTGCAACAGGCCGACGTCGAGGCTACGCAGTTCCACGTCCTTGAGCGCCGGCGGCACGTCACCGGCGACGATGCGCAGGGCAAAGCCTTCGACCACCGCGGTTTTACCGACACCGGCTTCACCGGTCAGAATCGGGTTGTTCTGCCGACGACGCATGAGGATGTCCACCAGTTGGCGGATCTCTTCGTCACGGCCGACAATCGGGTCAAGCTTGCCGCTGCGGGCCTGCTCGGTGAGGTCGACGGTAAAACGCTTGAGCGCTTCCTGCTTGCCCATGGCGCTGGGGGCCAAGGCGCCACTGGCTTCACCGGGCACGCTGCCGGCGTTGAAACCATCGCTGGCGCTGAGTGCATTTTCCGGCGAGTCGCCGACGTACTCGTCAAAACGCTCGCTCAGGGCCTCGACCTTGATCTTGTCGAACTCTGCCGACAGTCCCAGTAATCCATGGCGCAAGCTCGGGGTCTTGAGGATGCCAAGCACCAGATAACCGGTACGCACCTGGCTTTCGCCGAACATCAGGCTGCCGTAGACCCAGCCACGCTCCACGGCTTCTTCCACATGGGAAGACAAGTCAGTGATTGACGTCGAGCCCCGTGGCAAACGGTCCAGGGCTTCGGTCAGGTCCCGG
Source organism: Pseudomonas sp. FP1740 (assembly GCF_030687165.1). NCBI lineage: Bacteria > Pseudomonadati > Pseudomonadota > Gammaproteobacteria > Pseudomonadales > Pseudomonadaceae > Pseudomonas > Pseudomonas sp. FP1740. Next base: position 6,507,592 of record NZ_CP117461.1, on the reverse strand, counting down.
GCCAGGCGCGCCGGCTCGATATTGAACTGGCGGATGAGTCGGTGCAGGTCCGAATCCTGCAATTGCAGCAACTGATGAAACCAGTGGGCCAGTTCCACATAAGGGTTACCGCGCAACTTGCAGAACACGGTGGCGGCTTCGATGGCTTTGTAGGCCACGCTGTTGAGTTTGCCGAACAACGCGGCGCGACTGATTTCACCCATGCTCTTGGCTCCTTGAGATCTGTGAGGTGTTGGCTTGCTCGGCGTAATGCCGGGCCAGTATTAAGTCCTTGGCATCTTTTGCGGGCTTGCCCACCCAGGTATTGAACCCCAGGCGGAAGCGGCCATTGAGTTGCAGTGTCGGCACTTCGGGCTGTTTCAGAACCAGGTTCAGATCCCAGTCCAGTTCATGGCCCAGGTATTCGGCCACCCAGGCCACCAGCTCATTGAAGGATGGGCTGCCGGGCAACATGCTCATGTAGTCATCCAGCTTGAGCGGCCCCAGGCGAATGCGGAATTTGTGCTGGCGATCCCAGACGCAGCGGCCCAGGCAAAAATCCACGCCCAATTGGTGGGCGCTGACGCCCACGCGGCTGCGCTCCGGCAGCACCAGCCATTGACCGACGTATTCTTCGATCTCCACCGGCAGGCCGAAGTACTCGCCGATGATTGCCTTCAAACCGTCGGGATAGCGGGTTTGTGCCGACAGATGACCGCTGTAATGCAGCTTCGCCGTGTCGGGTATCAGGCCTTGTTTGAGCAGGCTCGGCATGCCTCGACCGCTCAGCGCTGCCAGACGTGCCGACCAGTAGTCATCGTCCGGGCGATCATGACTGACTGTCGGTCGCGCTTCGGCCCAGGCCCGGTAAAACAAGCTCAGCAGGCGATGATGGAACACATCCAGAAAGCGTTTGCTGGTGCTGTCGGCGTTGTTGCGCTGGCGTTCACGCACATATTCGGTGAGGTGCAGCGGCAACGGGCCGTTGGGGCCGCCGAGGCCGAAAAAGAACTGTTCCAGACGCGCCGGCGAACCGTCGATGCCCGGCTGTACCGAGGCCAGGGTCGCTGGGGCGAAGGTGCAATCGGCTTGTTGCCCAAGGCGCAAGGGGTCATCGGCCAGGCGCAACGAATGGCCCAGGCGCGGAAGTTCAGGCGATTCGCACTCGATGCGCCGTAATGCCTGGAAGAAGTCGTATTCCCAGGGCTGCTGGTGCATCGCGTCCAGGGTACTCACAGGGTCGGACGGCGTCCGGGTTTGGCTTTCCATCGCATGATCTCGCCGCGCTCGGTGGTACGGATCACCGTCTCGGTAAAACTGTTGATCGACACGTAACGTGCCAGGAAGCGCTCGAAGACTGCACCGAGCAAGAAGACCCCGGTGCCGCGAAACGCGTTTTCATCGAATTCCAGGGTGATCTCCAACCCACGGCCAAACACGATCGGGCCCGGCATTGGCAAGCGTCGGGTACAGGCCTTGCTGCTGACTTCGCGCAGGCCTTCGATCTGCAATTGCAGCGCTGCATCGTTGTCGTCGCCATACAGGCGCAGCAGCTCGCGCAGGGCGGCGGCGCCCTGGCCTTGCTCGCTGAGGGACAAGTAATTGAGCGAAAGCTGGCTGATCAACCGCCAGGCCTTGGCGTCGTGGGCATGGCTGGCGCGTGGGCGGCTCGGGCCTGCCACGCAGCGTACCGCCGCTACCGGCGCGCTGTCGGCCAGGGTGAAGTCGGTCTTGTTGTTGCCCACGCTCATGAACAGCGGCAGGTCGCGGTTGGTGCACAACGCCGTTACGCCCAATTGGCGCAGGTCGTGACGATAGGGCGCCTGCTGGCTGTCCACCAGACTGACGAAGGTTTCGCTGCCGATGTAAGTCGAACGTGGGCCGTTGCGCCGCTGACCGCTGGAGAGCATACGGGGTTCGCGCCGCACCGTGTAATACGCCTGATCGCGGCCGTAGCGGGACGGATCGCGGACGGCGTAGAACGGCAAAAAAGGCTGTTCCGAACCGGTGCCATGGCCGGTGAGGGCGGTCAGGGAATGAATCTCGAAATCCATCGGCCGGGTACGGTCGGCGATCACATGGTGTTCATTCACCCGTTCCGACAAGTGGATGCGATCCAGGCGCTTGGGAAACAAGTTGATTGCCGGGGTGCAGAACGGCAGGAACTGCGCGGCACCGACGCTGCCTTCCAGGCTCGGATCGTGACGGTTGAACAGCACAATCAATTCCAGCTCCTGGCCCTCGCAGCGTTTGACCGCCCGGCTCAACCCGGTGAAGTCGACAAACAGAAAGCGGCGGGGCAGGGCGAAGTATTCCTGCAACAGGCGATAGCCCTGGAAGGCTCGCGACACCACTGGCAACGCGGCGTCGGTATCGTCGAACCCCACGGAGCGCAGTGCATCCTGGGGCAGGCGTTCTACCCAATCGCCGCCGGGCTGACGGGCGAAGACGGCGCAGGCGTTACCCAGCAACTGTTCGTAGAGGCGAAAGGGTTGTTCGTCGGCGCCGTTGAGGTACAGCGGCAGGTTGTCCAGGGCCAGACTGTTGAACGGCAGTTCGGCACCGGTGCGCAGGGTCAGGCGCAGGCCGGCCTTGGCCTTGGGGGCGCTGGCGGCCAGGCGCCCGAGCACGGCGGACGGGTTGCCGAAGTACTCGGCCTGGCTGACCTGCAATGGCCACAACGTCACCGCATGGGCAGTGCGGTACTCACAGCAGGTTTGGCTTTCGCGACCCAGGGCTGCACGCAGAACCGTATCCCGGGGCAACGGGAAGCCGCTGCTCAGTGAGCCTTCATCGGGGTCTGCCTGCAATTGCACCACGGTCATCGACGGTGTCGGCGCCAGGTAATGGGGGTACGCGATTTCCAGCAGGTTGTGGGTGAAGGTCGGATATTCGGCATCGAGCTTGAGCTGTACCCGCGCCGTCAGGTAGGCGAACCCTTCCAGTAAGCGCTCGACGTACGGATCGGCGCAGTCCATGCCGGACAACGTCAGCCGACTGGCGATTTTCGGGTATTCCTGGGCGAACTCCGCCGCGCTTTCGCGTACGTGGTGCAACTCCTGGTTGTACAGTTCCAGCAGGCGCGGGTTCATGAGTGTCTCCGCTGGTCGGCGTTGACCACTCGCACATGGCCGGATTCCAGGTCCAGGTCGGTTTGCAGCATCAGGCGCAGCGGCACTGGCTGGGCCCAGAGGTCGCCTTCGATCTCGAAACTCAGGGCGTTGTGATTCATCTCGGCGGATGCCCGGGCCCGCACGCGCAGGGTATGGCGCAGAATCCGCGGCTCGAACGTGGCGATGGCCTGGTGGATCAGTGCTTCAAGCGCCGCGATATCGACGTTCGATGCACTGTTGCCGGCCAGGGCTGGCAGCCCGAAGTTGACCACCGAAGTGCCGGCCGGTGTGTGCAGGGTCGCATCGGCGCTGAGCAATGACGTGGTGTTGAGCAGCCACGCCAGGTCCCGCAGCACCGAGGCTTTGAGTTGGGTCAGGGACAGTACGCGCTTGTCGGCGCTTTCCTTGAGGTTGCTTGGGTCGTCGTCGGTCAACCGATCCAGCAGGGACGGTTGCAGGCGATCGCGGGTGGCGATGTCGGTTACCACGAAAACAGGGCCACAAAATTTTTCTGGTCAACAGCCCCGGCCAAGCAACGACCACCATCACCCACAATTGACGCCTCCAGACGGCCTTCGATTTGTCTAATGGCTTGGTATTGGGAGCGACACTCAGTGCTTGGCGCAGGTTCTGGTTCGAAGTGCTGCACGATAATGATCAATGCGTTGTTAAAGCTTTCAACGCGGGGTAAGCCTTTGCGGTCGACACTTAACTGACAGGGCCATGGCATGTTCAGCGTGAGTAAAGTCTGGTCCGGTTTGCGCAAGGCACAGCGTTGGTCGTGGTTTTCCAAGGTCAGGATTTGACCGGCAAGACTGACCTGATTGTTGTGCGTGGCGGGTGCGTCGGTTTGTTCGGCGCAGGCGTTCAGACTTAAGAAAAGACAGCCCGACAGCGCCGATAGCACAGTTCGTTTGATCATTTCAGTTCCCAGAACCAGACTTGCTTTGAGCGATGTGCCTGATCGGCGAAGTCGCCTGTGACCCTGCCACGATTCCATAAGTCGATATGGTCGCCGGTACGCGCTTCCTGAGATTGGCCCAGTCGTGAAAAGCAGTCTTTGAAAAAGATGATCCCAGTCTTTTGGTAAAGCGTGCGTCGGTCTTCGGCGCTTCCCGTGAGAATGGTCGGACGGCCTAGATGATGACGCCAAAGCCAGTTGGCCAGCGACTCAGCGCCCCGGGCATGTTCGTGCGCACACTTGGGTTCGCTGTAAGTGGACTTGTTGACCTTGATTGTCTGTTCCGCATTGAGCGTGACGCTCATGCGGATGGCGCACTGATTATCCCAAGGCCCATCACAGGGCGTTGACGTAGTGGGGTAGCTGTTCCACAAATTAATAAACGAAGGCTTGGCCATGACTCAGACACCGGATGGGAAAGGATTGGATTCGAGCAAGCACCAAAATGCCCCCGGCGCATAACGACGGGGGCACGTTCGATTACACCTTGACGTTCTGGCGGATGTTCCAGCCGAACTTGATCGGCCCGCCTTCCTTGGTGCCGTCGGCTTTTTGCGGCTGGTAGTCCACCAGCACCTTGGCGAAGTTCAGGGTGACGTTTTCAGTCAGACGATCATCGCTGCCCGAGCCGCCGGTGCTCAGGGAACTGATCAGCACTTCTTCCAGGTTGATGATCATGTACTCGACCTGGCTTTCGCCGCCGGCCTTGCGCACGGTCAGCTTGACCTTGTCGATGTGCTTGCCGCTGGCGCAGTGCATCATCAGGTTGGGTGTAGCCTTGTCGACGTACTTGGTCAGCGACAGGTCCTGGACGTTCACCTTGCCGGCTCCGCCGCCGCCGCCCACGTGCATATTGCCGGACTGAGACATGCCCCAGCTCCAGTTCAAGACGTCGATTTCGTCCTTGTGGGCCTTGTCCATGGACTCGCCCTTGATGTCGCCGATCTTGATGAAAATATCAACAGCCATGTTCTCTCCCTGTGTGGTGTCTACCACGTTGTGTTTTTCTGATCGTTCCCACGCTGAGCGTGGGAGCGATCACATCAAGGGCGGTGTTACGCGCCTTTAGCCGAAGGCAGCTTGGATACCAGGCGCAGCGACACCGTCAGACCTTCGAGCTGATAGTGCGGGCGCAGGTAGAACCGAGAGTTGTAATACCCCGGGTTGCCTTCCACCTCTTCGACAATCACTTCGGCCGCCGCCAATGGGTGCTGGGCCTTGGTGGTTTCGGTGGAGTGCGCTGGGTCACCGTCGACGTAGTTGAGGATCCAGTCCTGCAACCAGCGCTGCATTTCGTCCTTCTCTTTGAAGGAGCCGATCTTGTCGCGCACGATGCACTTCAAGTAATGGGCGAAACGGCAGGTGGCGAACAGGTAGGGCAGGCGCGCGGCCAGGTTGGCGTTGGCGGTAGCATCCGGGTCGTCGTACTCGGCCGGCTTTTGCAGCGACTGGGCGCCGATGAACGCGGCGAAGTCGGTGTTTTTCTTGTGCAGCAGCGGCATGAAACCGTTCTTCGCCAGTTCCGCTTCACGGCGGTCCGAAATGGCGATTTCGGTCGGGCACTTCATGTCCACGCCACCGTCGTCGGTCGGGAAGGTGTGCGCCGGCAGGTTCTCCACTTCACCACCAGACTCCACGCCACGAATGCGCGAGCACCAGCCAAAGTGTTTGAACGAGCGGTTGATGTTCACCGCCATCGCGTAAGCGGCGTTGGCCCAGGTGTACTTGGAGCTGTCGGCGCCGTCGGTGTTTTCTTCGAAGGCGAAGGCTTCCACCGGGTCGGTCTTGGCACCGTACGGCAGGCGTGCCAGGAAGCGCGGCATGGTCAGGCCGATGTAACGCGAGTCTTCCGATTCACGCAGCGAACGCCAGCCGGCATATTCCGGGGTGGTGAAGATTTTGGTCAGATCGCGCGGGTTCGACAGTTCCTGCCACGAGCCCATGCCCATCACGGTCGGCGATGCGGCGGCAATGAATGGCGCGTGCATGGCGGCGCAGACTTTCGACAGTTCGCCCAGCAATTCGACATCCGGCGGCGACTGGTCGAAGTAGTAATCGCCCACCAGGCAGCCGTAAGGTTCGCCGCCGAACTGGCCGTATTCTTCTTCGTACATCTTTTTGAAGATCGGGCTCTGGTCCCATGCGGTGCCCTTGAATTTCTTCAGGGTCTTGTGCAGGTCGGTCTTGGAGATGTTGAGCACGCGGATCTTGAGCTGCTCGTCGCTCTCGGTGTTGTTGACCAGGTAGTGCAAGCCACGCCAGGCGCTTTCCAGTTGTTGGAACTCCGGGTGATGGATGACCTGGTTGACCTGGGCGGTGAGCTTGGCGTCGATGGCGGCAATGATCGACTCGATCGACTTGATGGCATCGTTGGACACCAGGTCGGTCTGCGCCAGGGCCTGTTCGGCCAGGGTGCGCACGGCGGTCTCGACGGCTTCGCGGGCGCGTTCGGTCTTGGGTTTGAATTCTTGCAGCAGCAGGGAGGCGAACTCGCTGGCTTCTTCGGTGGTGCCCAGTGTCTGGGCGTTTGCGCGTACTGGATCGGTCATGATCATTCGTCCTGATTAAGCCTGAGGCTCGGCGGGCTTGGGCGCACTGGCAAGTGCCTGGAGCAGCGCCGGATCCTTGATGGCCTTCATGATGATTTCTTCGGCACCGGTCTTGCCGTCCATGTAGGTCAGCAGGTTGGCCAATTGAGTGCGCGCTTCGAGCAGCTTGTTCAGCGAGTCGACCTTGCGCGCCACGGCGGCCGGGCTGAAGTCGTCCATGCTTTCAAAGGTGATGTCCAGGCTCAGGTTGCCTTCGCCGGTCAGCTCGTTGGGCACGTGGAACGCAACGCGTGGCTGCATGGCCTTGAGGCGGGAGTCGAAGTTGTCCACATCCACTTCAAGGAACTTGCGATCGGCCACAGGTGCCAGAGGCTCGGCGGGCTTGCCGGCGAGGTCAGCCATAACCCCCATCACGAAGGGCAACTGAACCTTTTTCTCGGCGCCGTAAAGCTCGACGTCGTACTCGATCTGCACTCGAGGCGCACGGTTGCGCGCGATGAATTTCTGAGAACTTTGCTTCGCCACGTTGCTGCTCCTGGTCGCTTAAGCGACGGTGTTGGCGTCATCGGCGGTGCCGGTGACGTGACTGCGTGATCCGTACGCTTTTATTCGCTGTCTGGTCCGCGCAGGTTTTCAAATTGGCTGATGCCGTCGGGAATCAGGTTGCGCACGATCGCCGCGAAGTCGGCGTGCACCAGATTCTTTGCCCGATTCAACAGCACCGGCAGGGGGCTGGAGGGCTCGTGACGGGTGTAATACGCAAGAATCCGGTCCAGGCTGCGCAGCACGTCGTCACGGTTGTTGATTTCGCCGCTGCTGGCGTTGACGTTGGCGTTGCGCGGCGCGCTTGGCGCGGTGGGGTATTCAACCGGCGCGGCACTGTCGTCGCTGATGGCATCGGGCAGGGGGCTGTCGCCGCTCTGCGGGGCGAACTGGCCGAGAATCTGCAAGGCCATTTTGAGCGGTTGCTTCAACGGGCCAAGGTCAACGCCCTGGGCGGAGCCGACTTGTTCGCTGACGTGTTGCTCGATGGCCTCGGCGGCGCTACGGGCCTCGTGCAAGGCTTTGCGGATGATCTCCAACTGTTCGGGATCGCTGTCGAGGAACGCTCCGGCGAGTTGTTCGGCACCGAGGTTTTCGTCAGGGAAGCTTTGCAGGCCGCTGGCGTTGGCGGCGGCGCGCAGGCTGACAGCGCCAAAGGTTCGCGAACGGGCCAGGATACTTTCGCGCAGCAGGCGAATGGTGGCATCGGACGCCAGGCCGGCGAGGGCGTTGATGCGCACGGTGGGATCGTTGTCGTCTTCGGCATCCAGGCGTGGATGCAGGTCGGCCCAGTATTGCTTGAGCAATTCGCTGATCAGCGTCAGGACGCGGGCCAGGCCGGTGACACCTTCCAGGGCAAGGGAGCTTTGCAAAAGGAAATGGGTGATACGCAGGTCTTTGCTGCGTTGCAACAAATCCAGGCTTTGCTGCTGGATGCTGCGCCATTCAGGCGGTTCGGCAGGCAATATCGAATCGCCCATGCTGCGCTCGGGCTGGCCTTGGGAATCGCGTTCCAGGCGCAAAAAGTCCGCGTCGTATTCCAGATCTTCACCACAAGGCGAAGTCGCGGAAACGGCGGCGAGCAGCAAAGGCACTTCCACTGAAATTGATCTCCCTATCGCCCGCGACAGAATCGGGCACTTCACACGTTAGTTCCAAGTGGAACTTCGCATGTTTCCTTGTGTGTAATGGCCCTTTGGATCTTCTGTGATCTTAAAGTGCCATCATTGCCATTCAAGAAAGTTGTTCATTTTTGGTGTAGTACTTATGGCTTGTCAAGGTAAGCTATTTCTCCTGTGTGACAGATGTGAGGTGCTTAACAACCCTTGCGACCGGTAGGTCCAGGAAGGTACTGACGCAGGTTTTTTGTCACGTAAACCGGTTAAGATCAGCAAATATGCTGGTAAAAAGCTGTTTTTGAGGTTGTTTGCAAGGTTTGTCGGCGAGTTCCGCGGGGATTATCCCGTCATTCGCCGGCGCGCAAAGTGTGCAGCAAGGAGGCAAGATGCCGCTGTGTTTGACTATCACTAGTTATCACAAGATTACCCCTGGTCAATGCTCTGAAAAATCCATGGATCGGGGAGCGTTGGCAATTGGCCGTAATTCTGATAATGACTGGGTATTGCCCGATCCAGAGCGCTTGGTTTCCGGAAAGCATTGCGTTATTCAATATAAAGATGGCCGGTATTATTTAACCGATAACAGCACTAATGGTGTGGAATTGGTTAAGGCCGGCATTCGTCTGCGCAAAGGAAACAGCGAGCCATTGCAAGATGGGGAAGTTATCCGCATAGGTGATTATGAAATCCAGGCGCGCATCGATTTCAATCTGCCGGTGACTGACAGCAACCCTTTTGCCGATTCGTCCAACAGTTTCGAGGCTCTGATGGGGCGTCAGGGCGCCGTCGTGGCTACGCCGACATCGTCGCCCATGACACCACCTGCACATTTCCAGGGTGTGTCGGCCATGGACACGCTGCCGGACTTGTTCGACTTTCTGGCACCGAGCAGCATCCCGCCAGCCACTCAGTCCGACCATGTTCCGGCTGAGCAGCACGACTTCCGCCCACCGACCCCGATCCCCAACCCGACGCCCATGGCCGAGCCTGTGCCGCTGGCGTCGGCCCCAGCCCCAGCCCCAGCCCCGGTGATTCCGGAAGATTGGGACCTGTTCAGCGACAAGCCCGCGCCGGTGGCGGTTGCGCCCCTGCCTGTCGCTCCTTCGCCTGTTGCAGAGGTTGCGCCGCCAGCGCCTCAAGTCAGCGTACCGATCGAGGCACCGGTCGAGCCGCCACCACGGCACGAACCCCCCGTGGCTATCGTCGAACACCCGGTCAATCCGCCCGGCCCGGTCGACCATTCGCAACCCGACCTGTTACGAGCCTTTCTGCGCGGCGCGGGGCTGGATCAAGTGCGGCTGGAAAAGGCCCAGGCCGAAGCGCAGATGGAAAACATCGGCCGCAGTTATCGATTGATGGTCGAAGGCCTGATCGATGTCTTGCGCGCCCGCAGCAGCCTCAAGGGCGAGTTTCGCATTCAGCAGACGATGATTCAGCCGGTGGAAAACAACCCGCTGAAATTCGCTCCCAACGTCGATGAGGCCTTGCTGCTGCTGTTGCGCCACTCCAATCAAGCGTTCATGGCGCCGGACCTGGCGGTGCGCGACAGCTTCGATGACTTGCGTGCCCACCAGTTGGCGGTGATGGCCGGTGTGGAAGCTGCGATCAAGCACCTGTTGGCGCGTTTCGAGCCGGCACAACTGGAAGAGCGCATGGGCAAGCCCGGTGGCCTGTCGAGCATTTTCAATGGTTCACGACAGGCCCAGTACTGGCAGCAGTTCACCGAGCTCTACAGCAATATTTCCCGTGAGGCCCAGGAGGATTTCCAGGACCTGTTTGGTCGGGAATTCAGCCGTGCCTACGAAGAACACAGTACCAGGCAACGCCGCCGCTGAGCGTGGCCGTTGCATAACGGCATTCAGAGCAAAGAACGGAACAACGGATAGCTGAAACGTCATTGAGGACGCAGGATGATTCACAGGTTTTTACTCGCAGTCGCCACCGCGCTTCTGCTGACCGCGTGTGCCAAGGAGGCCACCAAACCCCAGCCCGAAGAGGCTGAGGCCGACACGGCCGCCGTCGAGTTGCACTTTCACGCCATCGCCGGGCTCAACCCCGGAGCCACTGGCCAGCCGGCCCCGGTCCGGGTGCGCATTTTCGAATTGAAGAATGCCGCCACCTTCGGTCGTTCCGATTATTTCGCATTGGCCGAACGAGCCCAGGCGACGCTCGGTGCGGATCTGATCGACCAGGACGAAGTGCTGATCCAGCCTGGCCAGCAGTTGAGTCTGCAGCGCGACCTCGATCCGGCCACCCGCCATATCGGCGTGCTGGTGGGGTATCGCGAGCTGGATCAGTCGCTGTGGCGCACGGTGATGAACGTCCCGCCGCGCCAATACACCGAATACCAGATCAGCCTCGACGTGCGAGCCGTGCGCAGCGCCGTCGCGGTTTCCCCATCCAGCCCTGCCCAATAAACAATCGGAGCCCCCATGTCCTGGAACAATCGCGTGGTCTGGTCGGAAGGCATGTTCATTGGAACGCAGCACTTCCAGCAGCATGACCGTTACCTGGAGAACCTCATCGACGCCCGGAGTCGCCCATTGTCGGCCGGTGCCTGGGGGTTTTCTGAGTTGCTGATCGACCAGGGCCTGCTGGCCCAGGGCAAACTGGCGATCATCTCGGCGCGGGGCCTGTTGCCAGACGGCACGCCATTCAACATTCCCCAGGATGACCTGGCGCCGAGCCCGCTGAATATCGATGACAACCTGCGCGATGGTTTGGTGTACCTGGCCTTGCCGCTCAAGCGCGCCGGTGCGCGTGACACCGTTGACGAAGGCGAGGCCCTGGGCGCTGCACGCTATGTGAGTCAGGTGCGCGAAGTGCGGGACGATAACGCGCCGTTCGAAAACCAGGCGCCGGTGGCCGTGGGTTCGAGGGCACTGCGATTATTGGTCGCCCAGGATGGCATCAGCGACTACGCCGCCATCGGCCTGGTGCGAATCAAGGAGAAACGCGCCGACCGCGCCTTGGTGCTCGATGACACTTACATCCCGCCGCTGCTGGATGTGGTCGCCTCCACGCCCTTGGCTGCGTTTCGCAACGAGCTATTGGGCCTGCTTCATCAGCGTGGCGAAGCGCTCGCCGGGCGGGTGGTGGCGTCCGGTGCCGGCGGTGCCTCGGAGATTGCCGACTTCATGCTGCTGCAACTGGTCAACCGTGCCCAGCCGTTGATCCAGCACTTGAGCCACTTGAGCCCGTTGCATCCCGAGCGGTTCTACAGCGAGTTGGTGAGCCTGGCCGGGGAATTCTCGACTTTTACCGCTTCCGGGCGGCGACCGCAGGAATTCCCGCAGTACCAGCATGATGACCTCGCGCTGAGTTTTGCCCCGGTGATGCAAGCCCTGCGTGAGGCACTGTCGATGCTGATCGACAGCAAGGCCACGCCGATTCCGATCGTCGAAAAAGCCTATGGCATTCATGTGGCCATGCTGGCTGACAAGACCCTGCTCGACAACGCCAGTTTTATCCTGGTGGTGCGCGCCGATGTACCTGCCGAGACCCTGCGCAGCCGCTTCGGCCTGCAGAGCAAAATCGGCTCGGTGGAACACATTCGCGACATGGTCAACCTGCAATTGCCGGGCATCGGCCTGCTGCCGCTGCCGGTGGCGCCACGGCAGATTCCCTATCACGCCGGCTCCACCTATTACGAACTCGACCGGGGCAGCGAGCATTGGCAACAACTGGCCAACTCCGGCGGTTTTGCGTTCCACATCGCGGGTCAGTTCCCGGGGTTGAACCTGGCTTTCTGGGCGATCCGAGGATAGACCGCGATGAATAATGACGATCGTACCCAGTTCATGCCGACACCCGGTGGCCGTGGCGCCGAGCCGGCCCGCCCGGACCCTGGCCGCGCCCAGCCCGCGCCACTGTCGATGCCGGCCGCGCCGCTGTTGACCGGTAAAGCCGAAGGTCTCAACCCCCTGGAGAGCGCCGCGGGCCCGCTGCTGGCTTTGCTGACCCGTTTGCGCAACACCATTGCCCACCCGGCACCAGCGAGTCTGCGGGCGCAACTACTGGCCTACCTGCGCCAGTTCGAGGAGCGCGCCGAGGCCGCCGGCGTGGTGCGCAACGATGTGTTGCTGGCCCGTTACGCCTTGTGCACCGCCCTGGATGAAGCGGTGTTGAGTACGCCGTGGGGTGGCACCGGCGACTGGGGCAAGCAGAGCCTGCTGATCACCGTGCATAACGAGGCCTGGGGCGGCGAGAAGGTGTTCCAGCTATTGGAACATTGCCTGCAAAGCCCCCGCGAACGTTTGTATCTGTTGGAGCTGTTGTACCTGTGCATGTGCCTGGGTTTCGAAGGGCGTTATCGGGTCATGAATGATGGTCGCAGCCAACTGGAGGCGTTGCGTGAGCGCACCAGTGCGGTTATCCGCAGCGCCCGTGGCGAATATGAGCGTGAACTGTCGCCCCATTGGCGCGGCGTGACCGTGGCGCGCGATCGACTGGCGCAATTCATGCCGCCATGGATCGCGGTAGCCATCGGCGTGGCGTTGCTGCTGGCCCTGGTGTTCGGCCTGCGCTTGAAACTGGCCGCCGATGCCGAGCCGGTGTTTAAAAACATTCATGCGCTGGGCGAGATCCCGGTGCAGGCCATCGACCGTCCGGTGGTGCAGCCGAAACTGGTCGAGCGGCCACGCTTGGCCGGTTTTCTCGCTGATGAAATCAAGGCCGGCCGGGTGGCCGTGGAAGATGCCGTTGACCGTTCAGTGGTGACCATCCGTGGCGATGAGCTGTTCGCCTCGGGCAGCGCCAGTATCGTCGACAATTTCCAGCCGCTGATGCTGCGCATCGCCGATGCCATTCGCAAGGTCAAGGGCCAGGTCCGGGTGACCGGCCACAGTGACAATCGCCCGATTGCCACCTTGAGGTTTCCATCGAACTGGGCGTTGTCCGAGGCGCGGGCCACTTCGGTGCTGCAAATCCTTTCGGCCAAGACCGGCCAGCCCGAGCGCTTCAGCGCCGAAGGCCGCAGCGACACCGAGCCGTTGGCCTCGAACGCTACGACCGAGGGCCGCGCACGCAATCGTCGGGTCGAAATCACAGTGTTGGCGGAGGGGGTCGAGTGAAGGCGTTTTTCAGTTTTATGACTCGCTGGGTCATTCCGTTGCTGGGGCTGATCGCCCTGAGCCTGATCATCTGGTTTGTCGGGCCGCTGCTTGAACTCCTGGTGCCCGAAGGCCGGCGCTGGACGCTGATCATTTTGGTATTCGCGGTGTGGATCGCCTATCGAGTGTTTCGCATCATCCAGGCCAGCCGTCAGGCCGCCGAAGTCATGCGCAGTCTGGCGGCGCAAACCCCGCCGGACCCGACCAGCATCGCTACGGCTGAAGAGCTCGAAACCCTCCGCCAGCGCATGGACGAAGCCCTGACGCTGTTGAAGAAAGCCAAGCTGGGCGGCGACGAACGACGCAATCTCTACGAATTGCCGTGGTACGTGATCATCGGCCCGCCGGGTTCGGGCAAGACCACGGCGCTGGTCAACTCCGGGCTGCATTTTCCGTTGGCCGCGCAGTTGGGCGCCGGTGCGGTGCGCGGCGTCGGCGGTACGCGTAATTGTGATTGGTGGTTTACCGACCAGGCTGTGCTGCTCGACACCGCAGGCCGCTACACCACTCAGGACAGCGACGCGACGGTCGACAAGGCAGCATGGCTGGGCTTTCTGGGGCTGTTGAAAAAACAGCGGGCCCGTCGCCCGATCGACGGTGCATTTATCGCCATCAGCCTCTCCGACCTGTTGCTGGGCAGCGACGCCGAACGCGCCGCCCATGCCGCTGCGATACGCCTGCGCATTCAGGAGCTGTACACCCAACTGGGCGTGCGCTTCCCGATCTACCTGATGCTGACCAAGCTCGATCTGGTGCCTGGGTTCATGGAGTATTTCGACACCCTGAGCAAGGAAGAGCGAGCCCAGGTCTGGGGCATGACCTTCGCTCTGGATGACGGCAAAAGCAATGACAGCCCGCTGGCCCATCTGCAAAGCGAATTCGCCGGTCTGGAGCAACGCCTGAATGATCGGCTGGTGGAGCGCTTGCAGCAGGAACGCGACCCGGCGCGGCGCGATCTGATCTACGGTTTTCCACAGCAGTTCGGCGCGTTGAAGGATTGCCTGCAAAGCTTCCTTGAGGGCGTGTTCAAACCCAACGCCTTTGAAGAGCGGGCGCTGTTGCGCGGGGTGTATTTCACCAGCGGCACCCAGGAAGGCAGCCCGATTGACCGGCTGATCGGCTCCATGGCCCAGAGCATGAACCTGGACCGCCAGCACCTGGTGCGCCAGAACGGCACCGGGCGCAGTTACTTCATCGAAAAGCTCTTCAGCGCCGTGGCCTTTGCCGAGCGTGGGCTGGTGGGTGTCAATCCGAAAGTCGAACGTCGACGCAAGTGGATCGCCCAGGGCGTGCTGGCCTCGACCGTAGCCTTGGTGCTGGTGGTCGGGACCTTGTGGTGGGTCAGCTACCGTGCCAATCAGGCGTATATCGCGCAAGTCGATCAGAAAGTCGTGCCCCTGGGCCAGGCCGTGCAGAACCTCAGCCCGGCGCAGCGGGACGTGCTCGCCGTGTTGCCCTTGCTCAACGCAGTGAAGCACTTGGCCGATGATGCGCCGAACTGGGCCGAAGGCCTGGGTCTGTATCAGGGCGACATGCTTGAAGCCGAGTCCGGCAGCGTCTATCGCAAGCTGTTGATCGCGGTCTTCGCGCCGCGCTTGCTCACGCGTATCGAGGAACAGCTGCACGGCGGCGGCAATTCGGACTTCCTTTACGAAGGCTTGAAGGCCTACCTGATGCTCGCCGACAGTGAGCATTACGATGCTGATTTCATCAAGGCGTGGATCGCCCTGGACTGGGACCGCAGCCTGCCGCGCGACTTGCCGGCCGAGCAGCGCGTAGCCCTCGGTGAGCACTTGCAGGCGCTGTTCGAACGCCATCCGCCCACCGCACGTCTCGACCCACGCCTGATCGACGATTTGCGCCGGCAGTTGCAACAACTGCCGGTGGCCCAGCGTGTCTACGACCGGATCAAACGGCAGCAACTGCCGGACGGCATTGCGGACTTTCGTCTTAACGAAGCGGCCGGGCGCGATGCTGCGCTGGTGTTCAGCCGCAAGAGCGGCAAGCCGCTAGGCGACCCCTTGAGTGGCTTCTTCACGGCCAAGGGTTACCGCCAAGGATTTTTGCTCACCAGCCTGAACCAGACCGGCACCTTGGCCGAGGAGCAGTGGGTGCTCGGTCGCGATCAGGCAGAACAACAGAACGTCGCCAGCCTGGCCGCCGATGTGCGTCGCCTGTATTTCCAGGATTACCAGCGCCAGTGGGACGCCTTGTTGGCTGATATCGACTTCGTGCCGATCACCAGCGTGGCCCAGGCCGCCGATGTACTGCGGGTGATTTCCGGGCCGACTTCGCCGTTGAAAAAACTGCTGGTGGCGGTGGCGAAGGAAACCGACCTGCAACAGGAAGAACGCCTGCTGGCGGCCAAGGGCGCGCCTGTGGAGGGTGGGGTCGACAAGCTCAAAGAGCGCCTGGTCACCTTGCTCGGCCAGGAGCAGGCGATGCAAAACACGCCTGAGGCCAGTGACGATCCAGTCACCGCGCATTTTGCCGAACTCAACCGCATCGTCAGCAAGAACGAAGGCGAGCCGGCAGCCATCGACGGCCTGCTGGCCGACATGAACGCCCTGTATGTGCAGGTCAGCGCCATGGTCGGTGCCAGCGGCGACGCCTTGCTTGGCGAAGCCAAGAACCAGGCCGCAGCGGCGGCGACGCGGGTCAGCCTCAACGCCGAGCGTCAACCGGCGTTGGTGCAGGGCCTGGTCAAGTCGGTGGTCAACGCCACCACCAACAGCATGATGGGTGGAGTACGCAATCAACTGAACGCTGCCTGGACCAGCGAAGTGGTGAACATCTATCGCCAGTCCCTGGCCGGGCGTTATCCGATGTCGCCAGGCAGTGCACGGGACGCGACCCTCGACGACTTCGGTCAGTTCTTCGGCGTGGGCGGGGTGATGGACAACTACTTCCGCAAATACCTGCAGCCCTACGTGGATACCTCGACCCAGGCCTGGCGCTGGCAACCGGGCGCCGCGCAGAAGCTCGGCATCGCCCCGGGCGTGCTGCAAACCTTCCAGCGGGCAGCGACCATCCGGGATGCGTTTTTCCGTTCCGGCGGTACCCAACCGATGGTGCGCTTCGAACTCAAGCCCGTGGCCATGGATTCCACCATCACCCAGTTTTTGCTCGACCTCGACGGCCAGCAATTGAGCTACGACCACGGCCCGAGCCGTCCGACCGCCATGCAATGGCCCAACCCCGGCAGCATCGGCGTGGTGCGGATCTCGATCATGCCGCCCACGGCCAGCGGTCGGTCCGGCATCACCCTGGACGGGCCCTGGGCCTGGTTCCGCCTGCTCGAGCAATCGGACCTGACCGCCGGCAACTCGCCGGACCGCTTCAACCTGCGGCTGCGGGTCGACGGCGCCAGCGCCTCTTATGAACTGCGGGCCAACAGCGCCTTCAACCCGTTCAAGAGCCGTGTGCTCAGCGGTTTCAGCCTGCCGGAGCGCTTATGAGCACGCCGGGCTTCTATGGAAAGTTGGCCAGTCGTGGGGACTTTGTCAGCCGTGGCTTGCCGCAGAGTTTTATCGGCCCCTGGGATTCGTGGCTGGCGGCGGGGCTGCTCGCCAGCCAGAGCCTTGGCGACCGTTGGCTGAATGCCTATCTGGTCAGTCCGCTGTGGCGCTTTATGGTCGCGCCCGGTGTGTGTGGGCCACAGGCCGCCGTGGGGGTGGTGATGCCGAGCATTGATCGAGTTGGCCGGTATTTTCCGCTGACCGTCGCGGTGCTGCTGGATCACGACGCTGATCCTGCGTCAGTGATAGGCGGTTCGGATAGCTGGTTTGAACAGGTCGAGCAATTGCTGTTGAGCACCTTGAACGTGGAGGCAAGCTTCGAGGCCTTCGGTGCAGGACTGGAGGCGCTGGGCAGCCCGGCTTATCTGCGACGCACCCCGAGCGGTCGTTTTGCCGGTCTGCACCGCTTTGATGTCACCGATCCGCAGGCGCGAATGATCGCCCTCGCCGAACAGGCCTGCGAAGGGGCCAGTGTGTGGTGGGGCCAGGGTTCGGAGCGCATCGCCCCCGGTTTATTGCGGTGCCAGGGCCTGCCGGCCGCCGCTGACTTTGCGCAATTTTTGCTCGGCCAAGAAGGTGTTGTGTAGATGTGTTCAAACGTGGGAAGGACCCTCAAGTCTGCAAGCAAAAGCCATGTCGGCATGGTCCGCCAGGTTAACGAAGACGCTTGCCTGGACCTGCCGCAAAAAGGCCTGTGGGTGGTCGCCGATGGCATGGGTGGGCACGCGGCGGGCGACTACGTCAGCAGTCTGATTGTCGACAGTCTGCGTAGCATTGCTGTGGGCCGTTCGCTGGATGAATACGTCGCGGCGTTGAAAACCGACCTGCTGCGGGTCAACGCCGCCGTGCGTGAAGAAACCGCCAACCGCGGTGTGACCATGATGGGCAGCACGGTGGTGGTGATGGCGGCGCGTGACTTGCGCGGGGTGTGCCTGTGGGCGGGTGACAGCCGCTTGTATCGCCTGCGTGACGGCCGACTCAAACGCATCTCGCGGGACCACAGCTACGT
Organism: Pseudomonas sp. FP1740; assembly: GCF_030687165.1. Lineage (NCBI taxonomy): Bacteria > Pseudomonadati > Pseudomonadota > Gammaproteobacteria > Pseudomonadales > Pseudomonadaceae > Pseudomonas > Pseudomonas sp. FP1740. The sequence goes on along the minus strand of NZ_CP117461.1, from coordinate 6,489,691 downwards.
CCAGGATCTGCAGGACAGCGGCCTGCTCAGCGAAGCCGAAGCCCGGGTGCACCCACGGTCCAATATTGTCACCCGCGCTATCGGGGTCCAGGCACAGCTGGAGCTGGCGATGGTCGAGTTGCTGTTGAAGCCCGGCGACAGTTACCTGTTGTGCAGCGACGGGCTGAACAAGACCGTTGAAGATCATGAGATCCGCGAGGTGCTGGGCCACGACGAGCCAGGGGAAATCGCCAGCAGCCTGGTGTCCCTGGGCCTGATGCGCGGTGCTCCGGACAACATCACCGTCATCGTCGTGAAGGTGCCTTCATGAACCTCACCGCGAACATTCTGATCCCGGGCTACGACATCGACGGTGAGATCGGTGAGGGCGCCATGGCCAGCGTTTACCTGGCGACCCAACGCTCGCTGGAGCGCAAGGTGGCGTTGAAGGTCATGGCCGCCGCGCTGGCAGCCGATCCGAGTTTCTGCGAGCGCTTCCTGCGCGAAGGCAAAACCCTGGCGCGCCTGTCTCACCCGCATACGGTCACCATCCATGACATCGGCAATGTCGGTGAGCTGTATTACATGGCCATGGAATACCTGCCCAATGGCACGCTCAAGGAGCGCATTGCCGCCGGCCTGACGCCGGAGCAGGGCCTGATCTACATCCGCCAGATCGCCTCGGCGCTGGGCTATGCCCACGGGCTGGGGCTGGTTCATCGCGACGTCAAACCGGCGAACATTCTGTTCCGCGCCGATGGCACAGCGGTGCTCTCGGACTTCGGCATCGCCAAGTCGCTGGACGACCGCACCCAGTTCACCCAAGCGGGTTTCGCCGTCGGCACGCCCAGCTACATGAGCCCGGAACAGGCGCGCGGCCAGGACATTGACGGCCGGGCCGATCTTTATGCCCTGGGCGTGGTGCTCTACGAAATCCTCGTCGGCAAACTGCCGTACACCGGCAACGACGCGCTCTCTACGGCCCTGGCGCATTTGACCGAACCGCTGCCGGAGCTGCCGGTGCACCACGGCCGTTATCAAGAGGTGCTGCGCAAGCTGTTGGCCAAGGATCCGGCCGAGCGTTTCCCGGATGCAAAGGCGTTGTTGCAGGCGCTGGATAATCTGCCCGGGGAATCGGTTGAAGCGACCACGATCCGGCCGTTGCCCCTTCCAATGAACAATGACCTGGCGGGACTGACGCCGGTGTCCATCGACATTCCGACGAGCCCCGCACAGCCACAACCCCAAGCCAAGCCTGTTGCGCCGACGGCGAAGTCGACGCCGCAATCCCCGGCCTCGGAGCAGCGCAAGGGACCGGTGTTCGCGCTTGCCGCTGTTGCGGTAGCCGTGGTGCTGGCCTTGGGCGGCGCGGGTTATTGGTGGCTGTCCGGTGACGTCGAAGCGGACGCCAATGCGCCAGTGGCTTCAGCGCCTCCAGTCAAAACACCGCCGCCAGCCGTGGCGCCACCGGTGAACCCCCCTGTGGCGACAGAAGTCGATAATGGTCAGCGCCCGCTGCTGATGGCCGGCAAAAAAACCTTGTTCCAGCGGGTGCTCAGCAAGCCGGGAGCGAAACTCGCCAGTGAACCGGGGGCAGCACCTGACAAGGCCTTGCCGGCATTTTCCGTGCTGTACGTCTATCAGCGTCAAGAGGTGGCCGGCAGCCCGTGGCTACGCGTCGGCGTCGCCACCGACGGGCGCAGTGACGGCTGGTTGCCAGCCGAACAAGTCAGCGACTGGAAGCAAAGCCTGGTGCTCAAGTTCACCGAACGCTCCGGCCGTGCGCCGGTGATGTTCCTGCGTCAGCCCGGCGAAGTGGAGCGGCTGCTGGCCGATCCGTCGGCTGCAAAAAACCTGTTGCTCAAGGCCCAGCAGAACCGTGAAGACAATCAGCACGTACTGGCCCTGGAACCGACCGCCAGCGCCGTGCCGCAAAACCAGTTTTATCTGTTGCCAATCTTTGATTCGCGCGAGAGCTTCGATGAAAACGGCCAGCCGGTGCAGTTGCTGAACGTGGCGTCCATCGACCCCGGCAATGCACCGAAGGCCACTGTCGGCAACACTCCGATCAGCGCCGCCAATGCCGATGCATTTCGCACCGCTGTGGTGTTGGTCGTCGACACCACGGTGTCCATGCAGCCCTACATCGATCAGGTCCGTGACGTGGTGCACCAACTGCAAACCCGCATTGCCGAGCGGGGCGAGTTGGACAGTGTCAGCTTTGGCCTGGTGGGGTTTCGAAACAGCATCCAGAAAACCCCTGGCCTGGAATACGTCGCCAAAACCTTGATCACCCTGGACCAGGGCCGCGACCCACAGCGCTTCATGGACCTGGCGCGGCAGGTCAAGGCGTCCACGGTTTCGAGCCATTCGTTCAATGAAGATGCGTTTGCCGGCGTGATGGAAGCGGTCGAGGGCATGGACTGGTCCGGTTATGGCGGACGCTTGATTCTGTTGGTCACCGATGCCGGTGCGTTGCGCAAGAACGACCCGTATGCCGCCACGCAAATGAACGAGGCCGAAGTGCGTCAGGCCGCACTGGGCAAACAGATCAAAATCTACGCCTTGCACCTGCTCAGCGATGCCGGCAAGAAAACCCATGGCGGTGCGCAAAGTCAGTATCGCACCCTGACCGCCGACGCCAACCCGCAGATCGGCGATCTGTACATCCCGGTGCCGGGCGCCGATGTGCGCAAGTTCGGTGAGCGGGTGGACGAGATCGGTTCGGTGTTTGCCGACCTGGTGCATCAGGTGCGCAGCAACAAGTCACAAACCGTGCCGCTGCTGAGCGCTGCTCCGAGCCTGGCCGACAAATCGGCGGCCGTCGGCTACGCGATGCACATGGACTTCCTGGGGCGAAAAGCCGCCAGCCAGGCGCCGCAACTGGTCAGCGCCTGGACCGCCGACCGCGACCTGACCAACCCGGCCCTGCCGGCGTTCCAGGTGTGCGTGATGCTGACCAAACTGCAGCTCAACGACTTGCAGCAATCGCTGAAACTGATCGTCGACGCCGCCCGCAAGACCCAGACCTCACCGAAGAATTTCTTCCAGGAAATCGCCAGTGCCAGTGCCTACATGAGTCGCGATCCCTCGGCCTTGCGCAAGGGCGGCAATCTGGCCGATGGCGGGGTTCTGGGTGAGTACCTGGAAGGACTGCCTTATCGCAGCAAGTCGCTGAACATGACCCAGGATTTGTGGCTTTCCCTGAGCGTGGCCGAGCAGGAGGACTTTATCGACGAGCTGGACTCGAAAATCCGCCTCTACGAAACCTTCCACAACGACCTGGCCAACTGGGTGCGTTTCGGCGATGCCGAACCGGGTGATGCCTTGTACCGCGTTCCATTGTCGACGCTGCCGTGATGCTGAACATGAACGCAGTACACAAAAGCCGGGGCGCCGGCAGCCAGCGCTACAGCCTGGTGATTCCACGGCTGCAACTGCGTGCCGGTGAGCAACTGGCGGTGGTCGGTCCCAGTGGCTGCGGCAAAAGCACGTTGCTCGATTTGCTGGCGCTGGTGCTGGCGCCGGATCAGGCCGGGCAGTTTGATTTTGCGTCCGGCCAAACCACGACTGACATTGCCGGGCTGTGGCGCGCAGATGCGCAAAGTGCCCTGGCGAACCTGCGCAGCCGGCACTTGGGTTACGTGCTGCAAACCGGTGGCCTGCTGGATTTTCTGGACGTGCGCGGCAACATCGACCTGTCGCGCCAACTGCTCGGCTTGAAAGACGACGGCAGCGTGGATCGCCTGGCCGGGGCGTTGGATATCACCGATCAACTGGGCAAAAGACCGTGCGACTTGTCCGTCGGCCAACGGCAACGGGTGAGTTGTGCCCGCGCCCTGGCCCATGGGCCGCGCCTGCTGTTGGCCGACGAACCGACCGCTGCCCTCGATCCGCTGAACGCGGAACGCGTGATGCAATTACTGGTGACCCAGGCTCGTGAACACAGCGTGTGCTGCGTCGTTGCCACCCACGACGAGTCACTGGCCCGCGCCAGCGGTTTGCAGGTGCGACGCATCAGTTGTCATCGCGACGTCGATGGCGGTGTCACCGCCACCCTTGGGGAGGCCTGCTGATGCGCGGTGCGCTGGTGGCTTCCCTGGCCTGGCAGGATTACCGCAACGATGCCTGGCTGTCGGCCTGCTCGGTATTGGCGCTGGTGGCGGTGATCGCACCGCTGCTGGTGCTGTTCGGTTTGAAATTCGGCCTGGTCAGCAGTTTGACCGAGCGCCTGGAGAACGACCCGGCGACCCGGGAGATCATCCCCCTGGGTGGCGGCCGGTTCAGTGCCGCGTTTATCGAGCAGTTGAGCCAGCGCAGCGACGTGTCGTTCGCCTTGCCGCGCACCCGGCAGATTGCCGCGACAGCGGATCTGACCGCTGGCGCTTCGACGGTGACTGTGGAAATGATCCCCACCGCCGCCAACGATCCGTTGCTCGGCAGTCTGCCGATGCCCCAAGGGCTGGATCAGGTGCTGCTCAGCCAGACCGCCGCCGAAAAGCTCGGGGCCAAGGCCGGTGATTGGTTGCAGGCCAGTTTTGGCCGGCAGGTGGCCGGTCGTGGCGAGGCGCAGCGCACTCGCGTTCAAGTTCTGCAGGTTCTGCCGCTGGAAGCCTTCGCCCGGGACGGATTATTTGCGCCGTTGACGTTACTGGAGGCGGCTGAAGATTACCGGGATGGCCGCGCCGTGCCTGCGTTCGGTTGGCCAGGTGATGCGGTGGGCGCGATGGAGCAGCGGGTGTATCCGGCGTTTCGCCTGTACGCCCGCAGCCTCAAGGATGTCGAACCGCTGCGTCAGTACTTCGCTGCGCAGAACCTGCTGGTCTCGACCCAGGCCCAGGCCATCGCCCAAGTGCAATCGCTGAGCCGCAACTTGTCGATCGTGTTCTGGATCATCGCCGGATTGGCCGTGGCGGGAGCGTTCGCGGCGATTTTTGCCGGGGCGCTGGCGGCGGTCGAGCGCAAGCGTCGAGCGTTATCGGTGCTGCGCTTGCTGGGGTTTTCCACGGCGGCGTTGCTGTTGTTTGTGGTGGTGCAGGCGCTGTACAGCGCCGGCCTTGCCGCCCTGTTGAGTGCCGGGCTGTATGGCCTGGCGCAATCGGGCCTGAACCATTTATTTGCGCAGATGCCGGGCGAATACGCCAGCCATCTGCTGGCGCATCACTACGCGTTGGCCCTGGCGGCAGTGCTCGGCGTCAGTGCCGTGGCGGCGCTCTGTGGTGGCTGGCGAGTGGCGCGTATCCAGGCGTGTGAAGGAATCCGAGATGTATAAGTTACTGGGCGCCGCTATGGCGCTGAGCCTGGCCGGCATGGTCTGGGCTGATGAAGGCACCGACAAGCTGGACAACCCCAAGCCATTGCCCGATGACGTCAGCCTGCCGCTGCCGTGCGAAGGGCAGATGGTGTTCCGTTACGTCTACATCCTGGCCCAGGGCAGTCTGGACGACCGCGAGATCAGCCTCGGTTACCCGTTCAGCGAAGGTGAGGCCGGCTATCAGCAGTCGTTCATTTCCGGTTATCGCCGGGACTTCATCAATGGCCAGTTCACCCTCAAGGATCTGCCCAAGGACTGGAGCAAGAGCATCTCCCCGTTGATGCCCAAGACCGACGCCAACACCCCGCTCAAACCGATGCTCTATTTCATCGGCAAATACGAAGTCACCGCCCGCCAATACGCGCAGGTCATGGCCCAGGCGCAATCGTTGGCCAGCGGTGAACCAGCGCCAGCCTGCGAGGCGTTGCAGGCTGAAATTCCGCAAGGCATGGCCGGGCGTTTGCCCAAGGTGAAGCTGTCGCGATTCGACGCTGAACGCTTCTCGGCGGTGTACAGCGCCTGGCTAATGAAATACCACAAGGACCTGCTGCCGGTGAGCGGTCGCGGCACCTCGGCAGAGGAGGGCGGGCTGGGTTTTGTGCGCTTGCCGACCGAAGTCGAATGGGAATTTGCTGCCCGTGGCGGGCAAGCCGTCAGCCGTCAGGACCTGGAAGGGCGCCTGTTTCCCCGGCGCCTGGACGGCAGCGAAAGCGACGGACCGCTGGCCGATTGGGCGGTCTTCAATCAGGTCGCCGGCGGCACCGGTCAGGCCGCGCGCTTGATGCCGATCGGTACCAAACTGCCAAACCCCATTGGCTTGTTCGACGTGATCGGCAACGCCGCCGAGATGGTCCAGGAGTCCTTCCAGCTCGTGCACGCCGGACGCCGCCAGGGCACCTACGGCGGCTTCGTGGTCAAGGGCGGCAATTACCTGGAAGGCGAGGGCACCTTGTTCACCGGGATGCGCCGCGAGTACTCGCTGTTCGCCGCCGACGGCACCGAGCAAAACAACGAAACCACCGGGTTCCGGGTCGCGATTGGTGCGTTGTCGGCGCCCCGTTCGCGCTACAAGGAACTGTTTGCCCAATGGCAGAAAGAAGGTCGGCTGGCTTCGCTGACCGATGCCATCGACGACGCCCAGGACCCGACCAAACGCCTGGACAGCATCATTGCCGCCAGCGTCGATCCGCGTTTGCAAGCCGAGTTGGGGCTGGTCAACGAAGAGCTCAAGCGCAACGTCTCGCTCATCGCCCAACAGCGCGAGGAAGCGGCCGGCAACCTGATCCAGTCGGCGGCCCTGGTGGCCGAGACCGTCAACAACTACAACATTCGCCTGACCAATTTGCAGAAGAGTCGCCAGCAGGCCGTGGACGCCAAGGACGAGGCCAGCGCCAAGCTGTTCGCCATGGCGATCGACAACGGCCGCAGCGCGCTGGACGGCGCGGTGGCGATCTACATCGACAACCTGGCGACTGGCACGCGCTACACCGATGCCGTGATCCAGGCGCAGTTTCAACGCATCAAGGAAGAGTTGGAGCGCAAGCCGGTACTGGGCAAGAGCCTGGTGACGCGCGCGACGTTATTCGTTCGCCATGTCGGTGATTATCGTCAGCAACGACGAGCCGACCCGGCGGCGATATTGAAGGAATTGCTCGCATCGAACGCTCAGCGGTCTTGATCGTTCGTTGTACAGCGAGCTTGGAAGGGACTCAGGCGGCGATGGGCCGTGCTGAGCTGGTCAAACTTAAACGAGAACACAACTATGCTTTCCTCCCGTAAACCTTTTGCTTCGGTTTCCAAGCGTCATCTGCTGCTGATTGCCGTCGGCTTCAGCACTGTACTGACCGGTTGCGCTACGTCGCCGACGTCCAAAGTCGCCTCGAGCACCAAGGTCGAGTACTACCCGAACTGCTACGAGCCGGTGCAGCACCTGCGCGCCACCGATTCGAACATGACCAAATCGGTGGTTACCGGTGCGGCGGTCGGCGCTGTCGGCGGTGCACTGTTGGGCGCCCTGACCGATTCCGAGAACCGTGGCCGCAACGCCGCCATCGGTGCAGCAGGCGGTGCCCTGGCGGGCGGCGCGGTCGGTTACTACAACGAGCGTCAGAAGCAGATCGCCGATGACAACCAGCGCATCGCGTCCTACGCCTCCGACGTCAACAAAAGCGCCGCCGACATCGACCGCAGCACCGCGTATGCCAAGGCTTCGCAACAGTGCTACCAAAGCGCGTTCACCAAACTGGTCGCCGACCGCAAGGCCAAGACCGTCAACGACACCGAGGGCCGCAAGCGCCTGGCAGAAATCGTCGCCGGCCTCAAAGAGTCCAACGACCTGATCGTCGCGGTGAACGGTAAAGCCAGCGAAGACCTGAACAACTACACCCAGGCCTACGAAAAAGACCTGCAGCAAGTAGGTGTGCAGCGCACTGACGTGGTCACCGTGGCGACCGCCGACACCACACCGGTCGTGACCCCGACCAAGAGCAAGAAAGCGGTGAAACCAGCGAAAAAACCGGTGCTGCCAACCGTGCCGAAAGAAGCGGTCACCACCGAGAAAACCCTGCAAACCGCACAAGCCAAACAGGCGGAAAGCAAGCAAGTTGCCAGCGCAGGCACCACTCAGGTCAACAGCATGTGCAAGAACCCGGACCTGGGTGATTGGGCACCGGTACCTTGCCCGAATGTTTGATTGAGTTTTCTGTAGGGCTTTGATCATTCCCACGTGTTGCGTGGGGATGATCTGTACTGGCTACGCTTGGGCGCCATGCGCCGCCATCTCCTGCGCTGGCAAATGATCCAGCGCTCGCTTCACCAGCAACTGCGGATTATCCGCCATTCTGCTCAACGCCAATTTACATCCCTGCCAGCTTCCATAGGGGATGCCGAGTTGGAGCAAGCGCAAACTACCCGGCACGCTTACAAGCGAACAAAAGAATGATGTCGGACGCCTCCAGAAAGTACGTCAGAGTTTTCCGCGTTTCAGAATGTTGCGTCAGCAATGCGCGAAGGGCTTTCGATACTTTTGTAAGAAATTTGAGGCGAACAGAATATGTACTTGGAGAGAAGTAGATCAAATACAAGGCGCCATCATTTTGACGGAATCTTGTATTGCTTATTGTCTGTCACTGCTATGTCCATAGATGACTGTAACTTTTCGGAAACCTCCTACATTTTTCATTTTTTAATTTTGTCATGCTGGGTTCCGCTTCAGAGCGTGAATGTTCAGCGATTTTCACCGGGTTTGATAAACAGCTCTGGCCCAATGGTTTCGGGGGCAATGCGTCGAGATGGGAGGGTTAAAGCCAGCATCAGGGAATCCCCTGTCACATATAGGGCTTTCTCCTACATGCAATAGAGAAACCGCCGTTTTATTGTTTAATTGGATGCTTGCTAATGGCCATCATTGTGATTAGGATGCGCGCACTTGAAAGAGCACGAACTCAATTGGATGAGACTCATCGCAGCTCTTTGATACTGTCCGGCGCCATTGCAACTGCAATGGCCGCATGACCGTTATCCTAATTAAAGGCCATGGATGTCCTACTCAAGCAAACTTTCTGCCCATTACCTTGAACTCGCAAAAGCCTCTGTTTCCCAAGAGAGTTTCGCGGGCGAGGATGTTCGCTTTTCGAGCGAATACGAGGCATTGGAAAGCGAACTGGCCAAAGCCCAGTCCATGCATGAAAGTGGTCAGATCGACTGGCTGAAAGTCCGCGAAAACAGCGAAAACCTGCTGCGCACTCAATCCAAGGATTTGCGTGTCGGCGCGTGGCTGACCTGGGCGCTATACCAACGTGAATCCTTCCAGGGGCTGCTGGCCGGCCTCGGTTTGCTGCACCATCTCTGTGAAAACCACTGGGCTGAAGTTCACCCGAACAAGGCCCGCACCCGCTCCGCCGCCATCAGCTGGTTGGTGCCGCGTCTTGAGCAGGTGCTGAACGAAAACGTTGCGATCAAAGAGCAACTGCCGCTGTTCCGCCGGCTGGTCGAGCATCTGGAAGGCCTCGACGCCGCGTGCACCGAGCACTTGGGCGATGACGCGCCGTTGCTGCTGCCGATCTCCCGCCGCTTGAAAAACATGGTTCAGCGCGCCGCCGACAACCAGCCGGAGCCCGGTGTGGTGGGCGCCGCAGTGGCCCAGGTCAAGCAGGCTGCGACCCAGCTGTTCACCCCCGGCGCTCCGATCGACAACGAGAAAGAAGCCCATAAGGCCCTGCGCGCCCAGCAGGAAAGCGCCCGTCCGTTGTGCGCCTGGTGGCTCAAGCAGAAAGCCACCGACCTGCGCGCCCTACGCCTCAATCGTACGCTGCTGTGGCTGCCTATCGACGCGGTGCCCGAGCGCAATGCCGAGCAGATCACCGTCCTGCGGGGCGTGCCGGCAGACAAACTCAAGGCCTATCAGGACCGCTTCGACCAAGGGAAATACGCTGATCTGCTGGTAGAGCTGGAGGCGAGCCTGGCGAAGGCACCGTTCTGGTTCGATGGCCAGCGAATGGTCTGGGAATGCCTCCAGGGGCTGAACGCCGAGATGGCTATGCGCGAAGTGGAAATCCACTTCGCGCTTTTGGTTCAGCGCCTGCCCGGCATCATCGAATTGCGTTTCCACGACGGCGCGCCGTTCGCCGACCCGGCCACCCGCGCCTGGATCAGCGCCCACGTCATGCCGCACCTGCAAAGCGCCAGTGCGCCGCGCAAGGTCGAAGTCGCCGATACCCAGCCGGCCTGGGAACTGGCCCTGGAAGAAGTCATGCCGATTCTGCGCAAGGACGGCCTCAAGGCCGCCGTGCAGATCCTCAAGCAGGGCCTGCAAAGCGCCCACGGCGGGCGGGTTCGGTTCTTCTGGCAGTTCGCCCTCGCGCGGCTGTGCTTCATGGCCAAGAAATACGAACTGGCCAAGACCCAACTTGAAACCCTCGACCAAACATTACAGGACTCAGGCCTGCACGCCTGGGAGCCCGATCTTGCGCTGGAAGTGCTGCATTTGCTGCATAGCTGCTGCGAGTTGTTACCGCAGAACCATGCAGTGCGTGAACGCAAGGAAGAGATTTATCGCAGGCTGTGCCACCTCGATCTCGAAGTGGTACTCGAATAGGCCCCAGGGCCACAACCGCAAGGAGAAAAGCCATGGCCAAAGAAGGCTCGGTAGCCCCCAAGGAACGCATCAACGTCACCTTCAAACCCGCCACCGGCGGTGCTCAGGAAGAGATTGAACTGCCGCTGAAACTACTGGCAATCGGTGACTACACCCACCGCAAGGACGAACGCAAAGTCGAAGATCGCAAGCCGATCAGCATCGACAAGATGACCTTCGACGAAGTGCTGGCCAAGCAAGAGCTGAGCCTGACCCTGAGCGTGCCGAACCGTCTGCAGGAAGATGGCGAAGCCGACGAGTTGGCCGTGCAACTGCGCGTCAACTCGATGAAGGACTTCAACCCGGCATCCTTGGTCGAGCAAGTGCCCGAGCTGAAAAAACTGATGGAGCTGCGCGACGCGCTGGTGGCTCTCAAGGGCCCACTGGGTAACGCGCCTGCGTTCCGCAAAGCCATCGAAGGCGTGCTCGCCGACGACGAATCCCGCGGTCGCGTACTGGGTGAGCTGGGCCTGAACGCCACAGCCCCGGACGCCTGAGCCCCTATCAGCCAAGGAAGCCAACACAATGAGCACTAGCGCAGCACAGCAAAAGAGCAACGAGAACGGCGAATACAGCATTCTCGACAGCATCATCGCCGAAACCCGCCTGACCCCGGACGACGAAGCCTACGACATCGCCAAGCGCGGTGTGTCGGCGTTCATCGAAGAGCTGCTCAAGCCGCAGAACAACGGTGAGCCGGTCAAGAAGGCCATGGTCGACCGCATGATCGCCGAGATCGATGCCAAGCTCAGCCGTCAGATGGACGAAATCCTGCACCACCCGGACTTCCAGTCCCTGGAGTCGTCGTGGCGTGGCCTGCAGTTGCTGGTCGACCGCACCAACTTCCGCGAAAACATCAAGATCGAAATCCTCAACGTCTCCAAGGACGACCTGCTGGATGACTTCGAAGATTCGCCGGAAGTGATGCAGTCGGGCCTGTACAAGCACATCTACACCGCTGAATACGGCCAGTTCGGTGGTCAGCCGGTTGGCGCGATCATCGCCAACTACTACATGTCCCCAAGCTCGCCGGACGTGAAACTGATGCAGTACGTGTCCAGCGTAGCCTGCATGTCCCACGCGCCGTTTATTGCTGCCGCCGGCCCGAAATTCTTCGGCCTGGAAAGCTTTACCGGCCTGCCGGACCTGAAAGATCTGAAGGATCACTTCGAAGGCCCACAGTTCGCCAAATGGCAGAGCTTCCGTCAGTCGGAAGACTCCCGTTACGTTGGCCTGACCGTGCCGCGCTTCCTGCTGCGTAACCCGTACGACCCGGAAGAAAACCCGGTCAAATCGTTCGTGTACAAAGAAACCGTCGCCAACAGCCACGAGCACTACCTGTGGGGCAACACGGCCTACGCGTTCGGCACCAAGCTGACCGACAGCTTCGCCAAATTCCGCTGGTGCCCGAACATCATCGGCCCGCAAAGCGGTGGCGCGGTTGAAGACCTGCCGTTGCACCACTTCGAAAGCATGGGCGAAATCGAAACCAAGATTCCTACCGAAGTATTGGTTAGCGACCGTCGTGAATACGAACTGGCCGAGGAAGGTTTCATCTCCCTGACCATGCGCAAAGGCTCCGACAACGCGGCGTTCTTCTCCGCAAGCTCGGTGCAGAAGCCGAAGTTCTTCGGCATCAGCGCTGAAGGCAAGGCTGCAGAGCTGAACTACAAGCTCGGCACCCAACTGCCGTACATGATGATCGTCAACCGCCTGGCTCACTACTTGAAAGTGCTGCAGCGCGAGCAACTCGGTTCGTGGAAAGAACGTACCGACCTCGAGCTGGAACTCAACAAGTGGATCCGCCAGTACGTGGCCGACCAGGAAAACCCGAGCGCCGAAGTCCGTGGCCGTCGTCCACTGCGCGCTGCTCAGATCATCGTCAGCGATGTTGAAGGCGAGCCGGGCTGGTACCGCGTCAGCCTGAACGTGCGTCCGCACTTCAAGTACATGGGTGCCGATTTCACCCTGTCGCTGGTTGGCAAGCTGGACAAAGAGTAAGCGGAGCGACTCATGACTGGATACGGCAGCCTTTTCGAACGCCTGGGTGGCGACGCGGACAAACGCGTCGGCTGGAGCCGCGAGGTTTCCGCCATGGCGTCGGTGGCTGCCCATCTGGCCAAGATGCTCAGCACCCGTGCGGGCAGCGTGCAAACGCTGTCCGATTACGGGCTACCCGATCTCAATGACATGCGCCTGAGCCTGCACGACTCCCTGAGTCAGGCCCGCCGGGCCATCGAAAGCTTCATCGAAGCCTACGAACCGCGCCTGAGCAACGTGCGTGTCATCTCCCTGCCGCGTGACAACGATCAGCTTCGCCTGTCCTTCAGCATCGAAGGCCTGCTGGAAGTTGATGGTTTCAAGCGCCAGGTCAGTTTCGCCGCGCGCCTGGATGGCAGCGGTCAAGTAAAGGTCAATTAAGGAGACTCCGATGTCCGGCAAACCCGCAGCACGCGTATCCGACCCCACCGCTTGCCCGCTCCCCGGCCACGGCACCAACCCGATCGCCGCCGGCTCCGGCGACGTGTTCTTCGACGGCCTCGCGGCCGCCCGCGAAGGCGATGCCTCGGCGTGTGGTGGTGCGATGGTTGGCGACCTTGCGACGACTGTTTTGATCAACGGTAAACCGGCGGCGACCGTGGGCTCCGTTGGTGCTCATGGTAATAAAGTTACGGCCGGGTCCGGGACAGTGGTTATCGGGAACTTGCATTCGCCGGTGCCGTTTGTGGCGCCGTTGCCTGTGATTATTCCCGGAATATTCAATCGTGTTTTTGAGTTTAAAACTTCCGATGGAAAAGCGGTGAGCGGATTGAACTACACCATTCGTTCCCAGAGTGGGATAGAAAAAATCGGCTCAACATCGTCAGGTATATCAGGTTCCTTTTCGACCGGCAAAGTAGCTGAGCCTGTCACAATTTTGATTTCGGCGGAATAAAAAACGTGGAGACTATTGTTGTTGTAGACGATGTTCCCTACACCTTTTTGACCTCTGAAGGCAGTACGGCTCTAAAGGTTGAAGCAGAAACAACCGAGAGTAAAGATGTAAAGCCAAAGTCGGTGCCGCTTCCAAGTATCTGGCTAATTACTCGTACAAACGGTACACCGTTGTTTGGGTTGAAACCTGATTCTGAGGATAAAAGTTTTCGAATCATGACTGCGGAAAAACTATACGCGGAAAAGTATCAATGGTTTGAGCCGCTGGCAGATAATTATAGAAAACTCATTTGGGTGAATGAGGAGTCCACGCAAGCAGGTTCTGAAGCATATGTCGCGTATAAGCATTTCGAATGGCAGGAGATTATTGATTACGCCAATGTTGACAGGCCATCAATTGCTTATGCCAAGCAATCATATGCTGATTGGAAGGTGAGATCTGCTGGCGGTGATGGCTACTTGATGGTGTTTGTCAAAGATAAGCCTTATTGGACTGATGGAATAGGCCAGGTTCCTTTCGCTGTGGATACGTATCGACTTTATCTAGAACGGTATCAAGATATTGATACCGCAATCAAGGAAACGATCGTGACTGGTATCCAGTTTGGTGACGGTATGCCAATCGGGGCTAAAGTCGATGAAAAAAATGAATATGATAATTTCATTATTTTAAGAGCAGCGTTGTGGGCTTCCGAAAACTTCAAGCTTATCGTAGAGCATCACGCAGCGAGCCCTATTCGAAGCACCGAAAAAGAAATGAATCCTGTCAGCATTCCTTACGTGCCGACATCTAATGTCAGGCTGGAGAACCCGATTTTGCAGGGCGAATTGGATAAATATGGAATTTGGAACAAGCAGGTTGGCGAATAAATGAATAGTCGAATAGTCATAGGATTCCTGATTCATTTTCTGGCATGTGCACTTTACATTGTCATGAATAATTATGCGGTGCCAATCTACAAAGAGATGGTGGGCGGGTTGACGTCTCGTGGTGTCGCTATCGGGATGGGGATGTATGTGATTTTTTACTTTTTTGTTTTTTGTAATTTCATTATTGTTTTTGTTAAGAGAATGCCAGTCAAGATAGGTATAGCCGTGTTTATGGTCTTGGCTATTTTGTATTACATGCTTCCACAATACCCTGTTCGAGGTATGGCATATAGTGCACTGTCGGGAAGTTTGACTTTTATTGCAATTGTTATGTCCAGTCTATTGGTGAGGGCTTGGGCGAATTTTTTCCCAAAACGTGAATCGCTGTGAGCAAGGTAGTGATATAGAAAGCGCTTAATTAATGGGGCTTGATGTGAATTCCAATCCGACACCGATGAGTTGCGCCGTTTCTAATGGTGCCCAAGTTGCGAAAATAACTTTCGGGGCTGTTGCGTATTTGTTGGTGATCATTTTGTATGTATTTGTTCATGATCTTGGAGTTTCTTTTTATAAAGAACGAATGGGCGGCTTTACGGCGAGGGGCGTTGCTATTGGGATAACTGCTGAGCTGATGTTTGGATTTTTTATATTCATCAATGTGGTTGTTTTCGTGCTGCCTAGAACGGTTTTGAAATTTGCAACGATAGTGCTGATGGTCGCGATCGTACTTTTTTATTTTCTTCCTGAGAATCCAGTTCGTGCGATGGCATACAGCATGCTGACAGGAGGGATGAGTGTCATCGCGTTATTCACGCGCTCACTAGTTCATCGACTGATTATCCGACGGTGGCTTCGTGCCGGTGCGGCAACTTCACTAAATTCATGATCAGGCAGCTACTCAATGTCCTTTAACCACTACTACCAAAGCGAACTCACCGCACTTCGCCAGTTAGGTCGTCGTTTCGCCGAGCGTAGCCCGGCGTTGGCGCCTTTCCTTGGTCAGGCCGGGCGGGATCCGGATGTGGAGCGGTTGCTGGAGGGCTTTGCCTTTCTGACCGGTCGTCTGCGCCAAAAGCTCGACGACGAGTTGCCGGAGCTCAGCCACTCGCTGATGCAGTTGCTGTGGCCGAACTACATGCGGCCGCTGCCGGCGTTCAGCATTTTGCAGTTCGACCCGTTGAAGCGTTCCGGGCCGGCGTTGAGGGTCGAGCGTGATACGCCGGTGGAGAGCGTGCCGGTCGATGATGTGCGTTGCCGTTTCCGTACGTGCTACCCGACCGAGGTGTTGCCGCTGGATCTGGCTGCGCTGAATTACTCGGTGAAGGGTGACGGTTCGCTGTTGAGCCTGCGCCTGGAGATGAGCGCGGATGGTCACCTCGGCGAGTTGGAGCTGAGTCGTCTGCGCCTGCACTTTGCCGGTGAGCGTTACATCAGCCAGATGCTTTACCTGAGCCTGTTGCGCAACCTCGAAGGCATTGAGCTGATCCCGCTGGACGGCGCCGGCAAGCCCATCAACGGCGTAAGCGGTCAACCGATGGCGTTCAAGATGCCCGGCGACCGTGTGCAGCCGGTGGGTTTTGCCGAAGAGGAAGCGTTGATCCCGTATCCGCTGAACACCTTCCGCGGCTATCGCTACCTGCAGGAGTATTTCGCTTTCCAGGACAAATTCCTGTTCGTTGATATCAACGGTCTGGACCTGCTCAAGGCATTGCCGGAAGACACCCTCAAGCAAATGCGCGGCCTTGAATTGCGCTTCGATATTCGCAAGAGCGGCATCATGCGGATGCGTCCGACCCTGGACAACGTGAAGCTCTATTGCACGCCGATCGTCAACCTGTTCGAGCACGATGCGCTGCCGATTCGCCTCGACGGCAAGCAGGACGAATACCTGCTGCTGCCGGCCGAATACGACCTGGAAAACTGCGGTGTGTTTTCGGTGGAAACCGTGACTGGCTGGAAGCCCGGCGGCCTCGGTTATCAAGAGTACGTGCCATTCGAATCCTTCGAGCACGACCCGAGTTTCGACGTGCCCAACAGCCGTCCGCATTACAGCATCCGCCAGCGTTCGTCGTTGCTTCACGACGGCCTCGACACCTACCTGAGCTTCGGCATCCGCCACACCGAAGCCCACGAAACCCTGTCGATCGAGCTGATGTGCACCAACCAGAACCTGCCGCGCAAGCTCAAGCTCGGCGACATCCGCATGGCCTGCGAAGAGACGCCGGAGTTTTTGAGTTTCCGCAATATCACCCCGGCTACCTCGAGTTTCGCGCCGCCGCTGAACCGCGACTTCCTCTGGAAGCTGATCAGCAACATGTCGCTCAACTATCTGTCGCTGGCCGACGTCAACGCGTTGAAGGTGATTCTCGAAACCTACGACCTGCCGCGCTACTACGACCAGCACGCGGAAAAAGTCAGCAAACGCCTGCTGGGCGGGCTCAAGTCGATCAAGCACCAGCATGTCGACAGATTGCACCGAGGGTTGCCGGTTCGCGGGTTGCGCACCGAGCTGACCATCGACCCGGAAGGGTATATCGGCGAGGGCGACCTGTTCGTGTTCGCTTCGGTTCTTAACGAGTTTTTCGCGCTTTACGCCAGTCTCAATTCGTACCACGAGCTGCGGGTAAAAAGCACACAGGGAGAGGTGTACCAATGGACACCACGTATGGGCCTGCAGCCCCTGCTTTAAGCGGGCTGACCCGGGTAATACGCGAGTACTCGCTGTTTCAGGCCGTGCTGCTGGTGATTGACCGGCTGCGCGATGCACACCCGCACCTGAGCGAAGACGACCTGTACGACCAGCTAGAATTCCAGGCCAACCCGAGCCTGGGTTTCCCTGGCAGCGACGTCGATCGCGTGGAGTTTTTCGAAGAACACGGGATGAGGCGCGCGCGTCTGCGTTTCAACCTGATCGGCCTGGTCGGCTCCGGTTCGCCGTTGCCTGCGTTTTATGGCGAACAAGCGCTGGGTGACAGCGAAGACGGCAACCCGACCCGTAACTTTCTCGACCTGTTTCACCATCGCCTGCAACGGCTGATGCTGCCGATCTGGCGAAAGTATCGCTACCGCGCGAGTTTCCAGAGTGGCGCGCTCGACCCGTTTTCGGCGCAGCTGTTTGCCCTGATCGGCCTCGGCGGCGAAGAGATCCGCAAGGCCCAGGAACTGAACTGGAAACGCCTGCTGCCGTACCTCGGCCTGCTCAGCTTGCGGGCGCACTCGGCGGCGTTGATCGAAGCGGTGCTGCGCTACTACTTCAAGCACGCCGAGCTGACCATCGAGCAGTGCATCGAGCGCCGCGTCGAAATCCTCGACGAGCAGCGCAATCGCCTCGGTCGCGGCAACAGCATGCTCGGCGAAGACCTGGTGCTGGGCGAGCACGTGCGCGACCGCAGCGGCAAATTCCGCATTCACATCCGCGAGCTCGACTGGCAACGCTTCCACGAATTCCTGCCGATCGGTTTTGGCTACCAGCCGCTGTGCGCGCTGGTGCGGTTCACCCTGCGTGACCCGCTCGATTACGACATTCGCCTGGTGCTGCGCCAGGAAGAAATCCGCGAACTTCGCATCGGTGAGCAGAACGCCTGTCGCCTGGGGTGGACCAGTTGGCTCGGCCGCGAAAAAGCGGACGGCGTGGTGACCCTGGGCAGCAAAATTCATTAAGGACAGATGACACATGATCAACGTAGACCTGCAACAACTTATCCAGGCGCTGGACGCCGAAACCCGTCGTGACCTGGAAAGTTCTGCCGAACGCTGCGTCGCCCGTGGCGGCAGCAAGATCCTCGTCGAAGACTTGCTGCTGGGCCTGCTGGAGCGTCCGCAAGGCCTGCTCGCACGGGCGTTGCAGGATGCCGAAGTGGACGCTGGCGAGCTGAGCGCCGCGCTGCAATCGCGGGTCGAGCACAGCGCCTCGCGCAACCCGGTGTTCGCCCCGGAACTGGTGCAGTGGCTGCAAGACGCCTTGCTGGTGGCCAACCTCGAACTGGGCCAGAGCCAGGTCGAGCAGGCCGCGTTGATCCTCGCATTGCTGCGCAACCCGATGCGCTATGCCGGCAGCCGTTATCATTCGTTGCTGGCCAAGCTGAACATCGAGCGCCTGAAAGAATTCGCCCTGTCGCAGAAAGAACAACCGGCCACCGGCAAACCGGCGGTGCCCGGCGAATCGCTGCTGGAGCGCTTCACCCACAACCTGACCCAACAGGCCCGCGACGGCAAACTCGACCCGGTGCTGTGCCGCGATGGCGCGATCCGCCAGATGGTCGACATCCTCGCTCGTCGCCGCAAGAACAACCCGATTGTGGTCGGTGAAGCCGGCGTCGGTAAAACCGCCATCGTCGAAGGCCTGGCCTCGCGCATCGCCGCCGGCGAAGTGCCGCAAGTCTTGAAAGGCGTTGAGCTGCTGTCGTTGGACATGGGCCTGTTGCAGGCCGGCGCCAGTGTCAAAGGCGAATTCGAACGTCGCCTCAAAGGCGTGATTGACGAAGTCAAAGCCTCGCCGAAGCCAATCATCCTGTTCATCGACGAAGCCCACACCCTGATCGGCGCGGGTGGCAACGCCGGCGGTTCCGATGCGGCCAACCTGTTGAAACCCGCCCTGGCCCGTGGCGAGTTGCGCACCATCGCCGCCACCACCTGGGCGGAGTACAAAAAATACTTCGAGAAAGACCCGGCCCTGGCCCGTCGTTTCCAACCGGTGCAACTGCACGAACCGACCGTCAGCGAAGCGGTGACCATCCTGCGTGGCCTGGCTCAGGTCTACGAGAAGAGCCACGGCATTTACCTGCGCGATGACGCGGTGGTTGCAGCAGCCGAATTGTCCGCCCGTTACCTGGCGGGTCGTCAGCTGCCAGACAAGGCCGTCGACGTGCTCGACACCGCCTGCGCCCGCGTGCGCATCAGCCTCGCCGCCGCCCCGGAAAGCCTGGAGCGCCTGCGTGGCGAACTGGCCGAAGGTGGCCGTCAGCGTCAGGCCCTGCGTCGTGATGCCGAAGCCGGTTTGCTGATCGATCACGAAGCGCTGGACGCTCTGGAAGATCGCCTGGCCGACGCCGAAGACGAAAAGGTCACCCTCGAAACGCTGTGGACCGAGCAGAAAGAACTGGCCGAGCGCCTGCTGGAGCTGCGTCAGCAACTGGCCAAGGCTCGCGAAGCCGCCGCCGTCGAGCCGACCATCACGGTCGAGGAAGACGCCGAAGGCACCGTGATCGAATCGCTGCCCGTAGACGAAGCGCAAAGCGTCGAAACCCTGGAAGCGGCGCTCAACGAAACCCACAAAACCCTGACCGAGCTGCAAGTCAAAGAACGTCTGGTGAGCTTCGAAGTCTGCCCGCGTCTGGTGGCCGAAGTGATCAGCGCCTGGACCGGTGTGCCATTGGCGCAACTGGCCCGCGAACACAACGCCAAGGTCGCAAGCTTCGCCACTGACCTGCGCACGCGCATCCGTGGTCAGGAGCAAGCGGTTCATGCGCTGGACCGTTCGATGCGCGCCACCGCCGCTGGCCTGAACAAGCCGGATGCCCCGGTCGGCGTGTTCCTGCTGGTCGGCCCGAGCGGCGTCGGCAAGACCGAAACCGCACTGGCCCTCGCTGATTTGTTGTACGGCGGTGATCGTTTTATCACCACCATCAACATGTCCGAGTTCCAGGAGAAGCACACCGTGTCGCGTCTGATCGGTGCGCCGCCGGGCTACGTCGGTTACGGCGAGGGCGGCATGCTCACCGAAGCCGTGCGGCAGAAACCGTACTCGGTGGTGCTGCTCGATGAAGTCGAAAAAGCCGACCCGGACGTGCTCAACCTGTTCTATCAAATCTTCGACAAAGGCGTGGCCAACGACGGGGAAGGGCGCGAGATCGATTTCCGCAACACGCTGATCCTGATGACCTCGAACCTGGGCAGCGACCGCATCAGCGAGCTCTGCGAAAACGGCGCGCGGCCGACCGCCGAAGTCCTCGAAGAAACCATTCGCCCGGTGCTCAGCAAACACTTCAAGCCGGCATTGCTGGCGCGCATGCGCGTGGTGCCTTACTACCCGGTGGGCGGCCCGGTGCTGCGCGAGCTGATCGAAATCAAACTCGGTCGTCTGGGCGAGCGCCTGAACCGCCGTCAGCTGGATTTCACTTACTCCCAGGACCTTGTCGATCACCTGGCCGAACGCTGCACTCAAAGCGACAGCGGTGCGCGCCTGATCGACCACTTGCTCGACCTGCATGTACTGCCGCTGGTGGCCGACCGTTTGCTCGATGCGATGGCCACCGGTGAAAGCCTCAAGCGCGTGCATGCGACGCTCGACGGCAATGCCAGCGTGACGTGCGAGTTCGCCTGAGGTGGGTGTGATGTTCACTCAAGTGCCGCAACCGCTGGTCTATGCCGAAGCCTTGCTGGCGCAGTTCGCCAGCCTGTCGCGGGCGGCGGACAGCGCTGTGCTGCTGGGTGACTTCGTGCGCGGCCTGGCCGAGCTCAGCGGTTGCGAGCTGACGCAGTTGTACCTGCTGGATGCGACCCACACTTGCCTGGGGATGAACGCCGAGTGCCTGAACGGCGTTCTGCAACCCCGGGAAGGGGCCAGCCTGCCGGCGGATTACAACGGTGAACAACTGCTGCAATTCGCCCTGTGCCAGAACCGCGTGGTGTGCCTCAGCGAGCTGAGCGGCAGCCTGCACGAAACCAGCTTCCTGCCGCCCCAGGCCACGCCCTGGCAGTCGCTGCTGTGCGTGCCGCTGGTCAATCAGCAGAAGGCTGTCGAAGGTTTGCTGCTGTGCGCCAGTCGCCGGGTAATCGACCTGCAAGGCTTTGCCGATTCCCTCGGTCAACTGGGCTCGTTCGTGCTCGGCCAACTGCACTTGCTGCAGCGTTTGCGTCAGCCGAACGGTGATACACGCCCGGCGCCGCTCAACGTCCCGAGCGCCAGCGGTTATGGCCTGATCGGCAAGAGCGCGGCGATGCGCCAGACCTATTCGCTGATCAGCAAAGTCCTGCACAGCCCCTACACCGTGCTGCTGCGCGGTGAGACCGGCACCGGCAAGGAAGTGGTCGCGCGGGCGATTCACGATTGCGGCCCGCGCCGGTCCCAGGCGTTCATCGTGCAGAACTGCGCGGCGTTCCCCGAGAACCTGCTGGAAAGCGAGCTGTTCGGCTACCGCAAAGGCGCCTTCACCGGTGCCGATCGCGACCGTGCCGGGCTCTTTGATGCAGCCAATGGCGGCACCTTGCTGCTCGATGAAATCGGTGACATGCCGTTATCGCTGCAAGCCAAGTTGCTGCGGGTATTGCAGGAAGGTGAGATCCGCCCGCTGGGTTCCAACGACACCCACAAAATCGACGTGCGGATCATTGCCGCGACGCACCGGGATTTGTCGGTGCTGGTCAGCGAAGGCAAGTTCCGCGAGGACTTGTACTACCGCCTCGCGCAATTCCCGATCGAGCTGCCGGCGTTGCGTCAGCGCGAAGGCGACATCCTCGACCTGGCGCGGCACTTCGCCGACAAGGCTTGCGCGTTTCTGCAGCGCGATGCGGTGCGTTGGTCCGACGCGGCGCTGGATCACCTGTCCGGTTATGCCTTCCCCGGCAACGTTCGCGAACTCAAGGGTTTGGTCGAG
The DNA here is from genome assembly GCF_030687165.1 of Pseudomonas sp. FP1740. Lineage (NCBI taxonomy): Bacteria > Pseudomonadati > Pseudomonadota > Gammaproteobacteria > Pseudomonadales > Pseudomonadaceae > Pseudomonas > Pseudomonas sp. FP1740. The sequence goes on along the minus strand of NZ_CP117461.1, from coordinate 6,467,865 downwards.
CGCGCAGTGCTGCTGTGCGAGGGTGGCGAGTTGCTGGCCGAGCATTTCTCCCTGCGCATGGAAGCCATGCCGGAAGACAGCAGCCTGAACCTGCGCGAACGCCTGGAGCAGGTCGAGCGAAGTCTGCTGCTCGACTGCCTGCGCAAAAACGACGGCAACCAGACCCTCGCCGCCCGCGAACTCGGGCTGCCACGGCGCACGCTGCTGTACCGCCTCGGGCGGCTGAATATCAATTTGGGTGACTTCGATGGGTAGGCAAAAGACCGTCGGATCCGCCTCATTCGCTTCTAACAGCGCCACCCGAAAGGGTCGGCGCTTTGTGCTTTGTCTACCTCTGGAGACCCTCTGATGCCTGTTCGTCACTGGCAAGCCGTCCTGCTGACCCTCGTCGTTCTATGCGGCCTCGGCGGCTGTAGCGGCAATTACAAATACAACGACAACACCTATCGCCCATTGGGTGATCCGCAGGCGGTCAATCGCGGCAAGTGACCGCAAGGAGCATCATCATGGAACTGGTTTTCGAAATGCTGAACACCAAGCAGTTCGTGCCCACGGATTTGTGCCAGAAGACCTTCAAACAGGCCGGTGGCGTGATCGGCCGAGGCGAGGACTGCGACTGGATCATCCCCGACCGCAAGCGTCACCTGTCCAACCACCACGCGGTGATCAGCTACCGCGAGGGCACGTTTTTCCTGACCGATACCAGCAGCAACGGTATCCAGGACAGCGAAAGCGGCGCGCGCCTGCGCAAGGGCGAGCCGATGCGCATCGAACACGGCAGCGTGTATGTGCTGGGTGACTTCGAGATTCGCGCGCGACTGGTGCGCGACCCGGCGACGTTCGACGTCGAAGTCGGCCGTCCGCAGGCCGCGGGCAGCATCATCCCGGACGATGCGTTCCTCGACCTTGACCCGCTCAATGCCCTCGACCAGCAAGAACGCGTGTACTCGGAGATCGAGGAGCTGATTTTCCCGAGCACGGTGATCGAGGACACCCGTCAGCGCGCCGACTACGCGCGCATCGACATGGAAAGCCTGATGGTGCCGGAGCTGATCGCCGCCCCGGCAGAGCCAGCGCCAGCCCCGCCGCCAAAAGCGGTTGAGCGTCAGAGCGAAGGCTTCTGGGAGCACTTCGGTGCGGCGTTGGGCGTGGACCTCAAAGGCCTCGACCACGACGCCCGCGAAGCCCTGGCCCTGAACGCCGCACGCCTGCTCAAGCAGAGCGTCGGCGGTTTGCAGCAGAGCCTGCGCACCCGCAGCGAGCTGAAAAACGAACTGCGCCTGGCCCAGACCACCGTACAAGGCAGCCAAAAGAACCCGTTGAAATTCGCCGTCGATGCCGGTGAAGCGCTGGGCATTCTGTTGCAGGGCAACAAGCCGGGCCAATTGCCGGCCGAGCAAGCGATCTCCCGTGCGTTCCGCGATTTGCAGGCGCATCAGGTGGCCTTGCTGACCGCCAGCCGCGCCGCTGTTCGCGGCACTCTTGAGCACTTCTCGCCGCAACAGCTGACCCTGCGTTTCGAGCGAGACAACAAGCCGTTGCTCGCCACCTCCGGCAGTCGCTGGAGAGCTTACGGGCGTTATCACCAGGCCCTGCGTCAGGACGATGACTGGAGCGAGCGCCTGCTGGCCCGCGACTTCGCCCAGGCCTACGAAGAACAGATCCGCCTGATTTCCACCCTTCACACCGACCACCAAGGATGATGCGCATGTCTCGCTGTTCCACCGCTTTTTTCAAGATGCTGACTGCGTTCGCTGCTTTGGTGCTGCTGGCCGGTTGCTCGTCGCTGTCGCCGTATTCCACCGTGACCAAACTCAACCTGAAGCTGACCGCCAGCGATCAATTGAACCCGGACCTCAACGGTCGTCCATCGCCGATCGTCGTGCGCCTGTTCGAGCTCAAGCACCCGGTGGCCTTCGAGAACGCTGATTTCTTCAGCCTCTACGAACGCGCCAAGGAATCCCTGGCCCCGGACCTGGTGGCCAGCGAAGAACTGGAACTGCGCCCAGGCGAAACCGTCGAGCTCAAGCTCAGCGTGGAAGAGGGCAGCCGTTACGTTGGCGTGCTCGCCGCCTACCGCGACCTGCCGGAAACCAAGTGGCGCTACACCGTGCAAATCACTCCGGTGCAAGTCACCGCGGCTGACCTGACCCTCGATCAGGCCGGCATCCGCAACACCCATGAAACGCTCGCCAAGGCGGATGACTGAACATGAATGCCCATAAAGTCATTTGGCAGGAAGGCATGCTGCTGCGTCCGCAGCACTTCCAGCACAACGATCGTTACTACGACCACCAGATGAAGACCCGCACCCAGTTGCTGGGCAGCTACACCTGGGGCTTCCTCAACCTGGAAATCGACTTGCAGTTCCTCAACATGGGCAAACTGGTGATCAGCCAGGCCTCGGGGATTCTGCCCGACGGCAGCCTGTTCGAACTGGGCGGTAACACCGAGCCGTTGGCCCTGGACGTGCCGCCGAACACTGGCAACACGCCGATCTACCTGGCGCTGCCATTGGTGACGGGTAACCACATCGAGGCCCGTCGCCCGGAGCAATCCGACGTGCTGGCGCGCTACACCGCGTACGAAGCGGAAGTCGCCGACTCCAACGCCGGCGACGACTCCGCCAGCCAGGTCAGTTGCGCCCGTCCGGACTTCAAGCTATTGCTCGGCGAGCAGCAGAGCGACCAGGCCTACGTGAAACTGAAGATCTGCGAAGTGCTCGACACCACGCCCGACGGCGTGATCAGCCTCGACCCGGATTTCGTGCCGACCTACATTCAGGCGCATTCGTCCAGCTACCTGCTGTCGTGCCTCAAAGAAGTGATCAGCATGCTCGGCCACCGGGGCGACACCATTGCCGACCGGATCCGCTCCAACGGCAAGGTCGGTGGCGCGGAAGTCGGCGACTTCATGATGCTGCAACTGATCAACCGCACTGAATTGTTGCTGCGCCATTACCTCGGCCTGGAACAGGTTCACCCGGAAGAGTTGTACCGCACGCTGCTGACCATGCTCGGTGATCTGGCGACGTTTTCCAGTGACAGCAAACGCCCGCGTCTGGACAGCCGTTACCAGCACAGCGACCAGGGCGCGAGCTTCCGCAAACTGATGGAAGCGATTCGTCAGGTGCTGTCGATGGTGCTCGAACAGCACGCCATCGAACTGGTGCTGCAAGCGCGTCAGTACGGAATCATCGTGTCGCCGTTGCACGACCACAAATTGCTGGGCTCGGCCTCGTTCGTGCTCGCCGCCAGTGCCAACTGTGACTCCGAAGAACTGCGCCATCGCCTGCCGGCGCACCTCAAGGTCGGCCCGGTGGAGCGCATCCGCCAACTGGTCAACCTGCACCTGCCGGGTATCAAGGTCAAACCGCTGCCGGTGGCCCCACGGCAGATCGCGTTCCACTCCAACAAAACCTATTTCATCCTCGAACTCAGTTCCGAAGACCTGGCGCAACTCGAACGCTCCGGCGGCTTCGCGTTCCACGTGTCCGGCGAATTCGCCGAGCTTGAACTGAAATTCTGGGCCATCAGGAACTGACCGACATGATCAAGGACATGGAACACACCCAGGACGACAAAACCGTCCTGCTCGACCGCCAGGGCCACGGCCCGGCCTCGAGTCCGCTGACTGACTTCGCGGCACCGCCGCGTTTTGAACAGTTGGAAGAACGGATGATCTACGCCGCACGTCTGCGCCCGGCCGAAGCGTTCAACATCAGCCTCAACTCGCTGGTGGCGGCAGCGTCCGAACTGCTGTCGGAAGTGGTGCGGCTCAAGCACAGCGACACCCGCGAAGACCTGTACGCGCTCAACGAACGGCTGACCGCCGGGCTGAAGCTGTTTGAAGTGCGGGCGCTGCACAACGGTGCCGAAAGCAGCCAGGTGATGGCTGCGCGTTACGTGCTTTGCACCGTGGTTGACGAAGCCGTCGTGACCACGCCGTGGGGCAACGAAAGCGAGTGGTCGCAGATGAGCCTGCTCAGCAGCTTCCACAACGAAACCTTCGGTGGCGAGAAGTTCTTCCAACTGCTGGATCGCCTGTCGAAAAACCCGGTCAAGCACCTGCCGATGCTGGAGCTGATGTACCTGTGCCTGTCCCTCGGTTTCGAAGGCAAGTACCGCGTGCAGGCCCGCGGCATGCTCGAGCTCGAAGGCATCCGCGACGCCCTGTATCGGCAGATTCGCCAACTGCGCGGCGACGTGCCTCGCGAGTTGTCGCCGCATTGGGAAGGCTTGAACGATCAGCGTCGCAGCCTGGTGCGCATCGTGCCGGCGTGGATGGTGGTGCTGTTCACCGTGGTCTGCCTGGTGGTGATGTATTCGGGCTTCGCCTGGGTGCTGGGCGAACAACGCGAAACCGTTCTGCAACCTTATCAGCAGCTTGATCCGGCCACGGCTCAGCCGCAGTCGCAGCCGTAAACAGGGACGTGTGATGAAAAAGTTTTTCAAGAAAGTCGGCGCCTTCCTGCGCCAGACCTGGGTCTGGACCCTGCTGCTGGTGCTGTTCGTTGCGCTGCTGGTGTGGTTCGTCGGGCCGCTGCTGGCGGTCAATGACTACAAATTCTGGGAAGGTTCGACCTCCCGTTTGCTGACCATCAGTGTGCTGTTCCTGATCTGGGGCCTGACCATGGTCTTCGTCAGCTGGCGCGCCGGTGTGCGCAAAAAAGCTGTGGAAGCCACCGAAGACGGCCAGGACCGTATCCGCCGTGAAGAGCTGATCGACGAAGAAGAGAAAGAGTTGAAGGTGCGTTTCAAGGACGCCCTGAAAACCCTGAAGACGTCGAGCCTGTATCGCGGCCGCAGTGAACTCTGGCGCAGTGATTTGCCGTGGTACTTGCTGATCGGCCCGCAGGGCAGCGGCAAGACCAGCCTGCTGGACTTCTCGGGCCTTGAGTTTCCGATCAACAAGATCGACCGCAAACTCACCCGCGACACCCTCGGCACGCGGCATTGCGACTGGTACTTCGCCGACCACGGCGTGCTGATCGACACCGCCGGGCGTTACCTGACCCAGCCGGATGCCGAAGTCGATGGCAGTGCCTGGAGCACCTTGCTCGACCTGCTGCGCAAGCGTCGCCGTAACCGTCCGTTGAACGGCGTGCTGGTGACCATTCCGGTGGAAACCCTGCTGGGCGGCAGCGAGCAGGACCTTGAAACCCTGGCCCGCCAGGTGCGTGCGCGTCTTCAAGACGTGCATCAGAAATTGCACGTCGATGTGCCGATTTATCTGGTGTTGAGCAAGGCCGATCGCCTGCTCGGTTTCGACGAGTTCTTCGATCAACTGACCCGCGAAGAAAGCGATCAGGTCCTCGGCACCAGCTTCCGCAAAGAGCAGAGCGGCACCGACGTGACCGTGCTGCGCGCCGAGTTCGAAGAGCTGCTGCGTCGCCTCAACAGCCAGGTGATCATGCGCATGCACCAGGAGCGCGACACCCAGCGCCGTGGCCGCATCCTCGATTTCCCGCATCAACTGGGGCAGATCGGCGAGCGCCTGTGCCTGTTCGTCGACCTGGCGTTCACCGGCAACCGCTACCAGCGTGTCAGCCAGTTGCGCGGTTTCTACCTGACCAGCGCGCCGCACCTGACTCAACAGATGGACCAGACCACCGCCGGCATCGGCGCCAGCCTGGGCATGAACGCCGGCATGCTGCCGACCCTGCGCAGCGGCCGTTCGCGGTTCATTCATCATTTGCTCAGCCGGGTGATCTTCCCCGAGGCCGACCTGGCCGGTCTGGACAAGCGCGAGCGCAGCCGCATCCACTGGGGCCAGCGTGCCCTGTACGTGGGCGCACTGGCGGCACTGGCGCTGTTTGGCATGCTCTGGGCCGGTGGATTCTCGGCCAACTATGAGCGTCTGGAAAACCTGCGTTCCCTGGCACAAACCTGGAAGCAACAACGCTCGGCATTGACCGCACGCGATGACTCCATGGCGGTGCTCAAGACCCTCGACACCAGCTACGCGGCGACTCAAGTCTTCCCCCACAAAGGTGACGTGTCGTACCACGAGCGCGGCGGCCTGTACCAAGGCGAAGACGCCAATCCGGTGGTCAAGAGCGCCTACGAGCGTGAGCTCGAAGCGCAACTGCTGCCACGGGTTGCGACGCTGCTGGAAGGGCAGATCCGCGCCAACATGAAGGACCGCGAACGCCTGCTCAACAGCCTGCGCGCATACCTGATGCTGAACATGAAAGATCGCCGCGATGCGGCATGGCTCAAGGATTGGGTCGCCACTGACTGGTCCCTGCGCTACGCCGGCAACACCGCGGTGCAGAACGGTTTGAACACCCACTTCGAGCGTTTGCTCAAGCAGCCGTTTATCTACCCGCTCAACGAACAACTGGTGGCGCAGGCGCGTCAGGTGCTGCGCAGCGAGTCGCTGGCCAACGTGGTTTACCGGATGCTGCGCGAGCAGGCTCGCAACCTGCCGGAATACCGCCTGAGCCAACACATCGGCCCGCAGGGTTCGTTGTTTGTCGGCACCGATTACGTGATCCCGGGGTTCTACACCCAGCAAGGCTATCAGCAGTATTTCTCGGTCCAGGGCGCTGCGTTGGTCACCGATATCCTGCGTGATAACTGGGTACTGGGCGAAGGCTCGGGCATCAGCGGCATGGACTTGCGTCGCCTGATGGTCGAGCTGGAGCAGCTGTACTTCCGCGACTACGCCAACTTCTGGAGCGAAGCGGTCGGCCAGGTGGCTCTACCCGCGATCAGCGATTTCAGTGAGGGTGCCGAGCAACTGGCGGGCCTGACGTCGGCCAATTCCCCGGTGCTGCAACTGCTGGTGGAAGTGCGCGAGAACACCCGTTTCCCGGCGGAAGCCGAACCGGTTGATGAAGCCGCCGATGCCGCCGCGAAACTGGGCGAGCAGAAGGGCAAGCTCGGCAAGTTGGGCAAACTGGCGTCGGCCGCAGCGGACGCGGCGTCTGACATGGCCGCGACCAAAAACCTGCCGGACACCGCGAAGAAATCCCTGCAACGTCGCTTCGAACCATTGCACCGCTTGCTGGATGACAACAACGGCCCGGCCGCTGATTTGACTCCGGCCCTGCAAGCACTCAACGACCTGCAAATGCAAATGGCCAGCCTGGCCCGCGCCAGTTCACCGGAGCAGGCTGCGTTCGAAATGGCCAAGACCCGCATGAGCGGCCAGCGTGATGCGCTGAGCAACCTGCGCAATGCGTCGAACCGTCTGCCGCGTCCGGTGAGCGTGTGGTTCAACGTGCTGGCCGAAGACACCTGGCGTCTGGTGCTCAACGATTCCTACCAGTACCTGAACCAGCGTTATCAGAGCGAGCTGTACAGCTTCTACGGCAAGGCGATCAACAAGCGTTACCCGTTCAGTGCCCACAGCACCAGCGACGTCGCGATCAGCGACTTCCGCGAGTTCTTCAAGGCTCAGGGCATCGCCGATCGGTTCTTTGATACCTACATGCGTCCATTCGTCAGTGGCGATCCAGGCAACTACCGCCTGCGCAGCATCGACGGTCACAGCATGCCGATCTCCAAGGTCTACCTCGACCAGATGGCCGCGGCACAAGTGATCCGCCAGAGCTTCTTCGCCATCAACCCGGCCGAGCCGCAAGTGCAGTTCAAACTGGAGCCGTACACCCTTGACCCGGCCGTCAGCCGTTCCGAGTTCAAGTTTGGCGATAAGACCATTGAATACCGCCACGGCCCGATCGTGCCGGTGTCGTTCAAATGGCCGACCGACGCTGAAGACGGTCGCACCAGCCTGGTCCTCGACAAAATGGCTGGCCGCCCGATCGGCATCGAAAAGAACACCGGCCCATGGTCGCTGTTCCGTCTGTTCGACCTGATGCAGACCGAGTACCTGACCGGTCGCGACGTGCTGGTGCTCAAGGCTGATGTGGGTGGCCTGCGCGCCAATTACCTGCTCAGCAGCCAGCGCACGCCGAACCCGTTCGATATGGGCGTGCTGCGCACCTTCCGTATGCCGGTGCAGCTCTGATGTTGGTTGCCAGTCCCTGGCGCAGTGCTGCGCGTACCGATCCGGGCAAGGTTCGGGCGCGCAACGAAGATGCTTTTCTCGACTGCCCACAGCAGGGGCTGTGGGTGGTCGCGGACGGCATGGGCGGTCATCAGGGTGGCGACATCGCCAGCCAGTTGATCGTCGCCAGCCTGGCGGAGTTGCCGGTGCAAAATGACTTCGACGAACGACTCAAAGGTATTCGCCAGTGCCTGCACTGGCTCAACCGCCGTTTGGGTCAGGAGTTGACCGTCACCGCTGGGCGCCACGACAGCATCATGGGCAGCACCGTGGTGGCGCTGCTGGTGGAAGGCAATCGTGCGGCCTGCATCTGGGCCGGCGACAGCCGCTGCTACCTGTGGCGCGGCCAGCGTTTGTATCAGCTGTCCAAGGACCATTCGCTGCAACAGCAACTCATCGACGAGCAGAACATGAGCGTCGAGCAAGCCCAGGCTCACCCAGCCGCCCACGCCCTGACCCGTGCGGTCGGGGCTGCCGAGCAGCTGACCCTGGACGTGCTCGAACTCGAGGTCTATCCCGGCGATGCGTTTCTGTTGTGCAGCGACGGTTTGTATCAAGGGCTGAGCAGCGATGCCCTGGGCAATGCCCTGAGCCTGACCGCGCCGCACGTTGCGCTGGAACGCCTGTTCGACGGCGCCCTGCGTGGCTCGGCCCGGGACAACCTGACTGCCGTGGTGATCCGCCAATGACTGAATTCATGCCACCGATCGACGACCTGCTGGTGACCGAGGAAGAAGCCAATAACCTGACTTACTTCGCCTTCGCCAAACCTCTAAACGGAAAGCCGCATAAGGCTGAGCCTGCGTTGGCGCCCACCCGGGCCAGCGTCGGTGCACTGCCTGACGTGCTGGCGGGGCGTTACCGCATCGAGCGCCTGCTCGGTGCCGGTGGCATGGGTGCGGTTTACCGTGCACGGGACTTGCTGAGCGAACAGTTCGGCGATCCCGACCCTTACATCGCGCTGAAAATCCTCAGCGAAGAATTTGCCGAATCGCCGGACGCCAGTGCCTTGCTCTACAGCGAGTTCGCCCTGACCCGACGCCTGCGCCACGACAATGTGCTGCGACCGCACACCTTTGAAGTGGACACCGACTGCCAGCGCGCCTTCATCACCATGGAACTCATGCGTGGGCTGACCCTGGACAAATTACTCTGCGAGCGGCCCCTGGGCCTGCCGTGGACAGAACTGCGCGACATCGCGCTACCGCTGCTCGACGCGCTGGCCTACGCCCACGCTCGCGGCGTGCTGCACGGTGACATGAAGCCGAGCAACGTAATGCTCAGCGAAGAGGGCGTGCGCCTGTTCGACTTCGGCCTCGGCCAGGCGCAAGAGGGCATCCTGCCCGGCCTGCCACACCTGAGCCGCAATCGCTTCAACGCCTGGACCCCCGGCTACGCCGCCCCCGAACTGCTCGAAGGCCAGCCGCTGTCAGCCAGCGCGGACGTGTACGGCGTGGCCTGCGTGATCTACGAATTGGCGGGCGGCAAACACCCGTTCCGCCGCTTGCCCTCGACCGAGGCCCGCGACGGGCATCTGGAGCGCGAGCTGCACGCACCAAAGAATCTACCGAAACACTGCTGGCCAGCCCTGCGAACGGCGCTGGCTTTCGATGCGGCAGATCGAACGATCACTGCCGCCCAACTGCGTGACGCTATGGGCGCCACATCGTCTTGGCTGCAACGCCTTCGACTGCGGGCGTAACGGATGACTACCGAACAGGGAGCAAGCAATGTTCAACTCAGCTAACGAAACGCACTTCAGCCTCACAGTCGAAGACTACGCCGGCGACCTGCAAGTGCTGTCGTTCACCGGCACCGAAGGCATCAGCCAGCCGTATCGCTTCGACCTCGAACTGGTCAGCGAAAATCCGGATCTGGACCTGGAAAAACTCCTGCACAAGCAGGCCTTTTTGGCGTTCGATCCAAAGGGTTCCGGCATCCACGGCCAGATCTACCGCGTCGCCCAAGGTGATGCCGGCAAGCGCCTGACCCGCTACAAAGTCTCCCTGGTGCCGCAGCTGCAATACCTGCATCACCGCACCAACCAACGCATCTACCAGCAGATGTCGGCGCCGAAAATCATCGCCCTGATCCTCGAAGAACACGGCATCAAGGGCAACGCCTACCGCTTCCAGCTGAGCACCCCATGCCCGGACCGCGACTACTGCGTGCAATACGACGAAACCGACCTGCACTTCGTCCAGCGCCTGTGCGAAGAAGAAGGCATTCACTACCACTTCCAGCACAGCGAAAAAGCCCACCTGCTGGTGTTCGGCGACGACCAGACCGTGTTCCCGAAACTCGGCCAGCCCACCGCCTACGTCCAAGGCAGCGGCATGGTCGCCGACGAACCGGTAATCAAAGGCTTCAAGCTACGCCTGGAAACCCGCACCGGCCGCGTCACCCGCCGCGACTACGACTTCGAAAAGCCCAACCTGCGACTTGAAGCCGCCTACAAACCCGACGGCGGAAGCACCGAACCAGACCTCGAAGACTACGACTACCCCGGCCGCTTCCTCGACCGCGCCCGTGGCAAATTCCTCAGCCAACGCGCCCTCGAACGCCACCGCGCCGACTACCAACAAGCCGAAGGCCATGGCGACCAAACCACCCTCGTCAGCGGCCACTTCGTGGAAATGTCCGACCACCCACGCACCGAGTGGAACGACCTCTGGCTACTCACCGAAGTCGTCCACGAAGGCAAACAGCCGCAAGTGCTCGAAGAGGCGGTCACCAGCGACACCACCGACAACAAAGACGACTTCCACCAGGGCTACCGCAACCGCTTCCTCGCCACCCCGTGGAACGTGTTCTACCGCCCGGCCCTGGAACACCCAAAACCCCGCGTGCTCGGCAGCCAGACCGCCATGGTCACCGGCCCCAAAGGAGAAGAAATCCACTGCGACCCATACGGCCGCATCAAAGTGCAATTCCACTGGGACCGCGAAGGCCTGGCCGACGACAAAACCAGCTGCTGGATGCGCGTCTCTTCGAGCTGGGCCGGCGACCGTTATGGCGCCATCGCCATCCCGCGCATCGGCATGGAAGTACTCGTCACCTTCCTCGAAGGCGACCCCGACCAACCGCTGGTAACCGGTTGCCTGTACCACAAGGAAAACCAGGTTCCCTACGACCTGCCGGCGAACAAAACCCGCACCGTCTTCAAAACCCTCAGCTCACCGGGGGGCGGCGGGTACAACGAACTGCGGATTGAAGACAAGAAAGGGGCGGAGCAGATCTTCATCCATGCCCAGCGGGATTGGGATGAAAACATCGAGCATGACCAGAAGATTCGGGTGGGGAATGAACGCCACGATACGGTGGTGAAGAACACCTACACCGAGCTGAAGGCCGAAGAACACCGCACCACCATCGCCGACCGCAAGACAGAAGCGCGGATGGATGATCACCTGACGGTTGGGCAGAACCAGCATGTGAAGCTTGGGACTGCGCAGCTGACCAGTGCCGGGAAGGAGATTCACCTGAAGGCTGGGGACAAGATTGTTATCGAGGCTGGGATGGAGCTCACGGTTAAGGCCGGGGGGAGTTTTATCAAGCTCGATGCGGGTGGGGTTACCGTGGTTGGGCCGGTGGTGAAGATTAATGCCGGTGGGTCGGCAGGCTCGGGGACCGGGATTGGGATTAAGCCGCCGGTGCTGCCGGGGGCTGCGGATAAGGATAAGGCGGGGAGTTTGATGGATCAGGCGTTGGGGAATGCGGTGCCTGAGAAGGTTAAGCCGAAGGCTTTTTTTGTGTTTTCTGAGTGATCGACATGAATGGTGTTTTGAAGAAGAGCAATGGCTTCGCTGTAGCGGTTTTCACCGCGTCGCTGCTGAGCCTGTTTCATGGCAGCGTTTATGCGGATGAATGTCCGTCAGAAGACTTCGCTCAATTTCTGCCAGCGTTCTCTGCGAACGCAGAAACACAGCAACGTCTGACCGCGATGACGGTGAAGTCGCTGGTATTGAAGCCAGCGGGAGAGAGCAGAAATTTTGAGCCGCAAACGACGGGAGTCAACAGCTCCACGTTGGCGTTTCCACTGATGGCACCCGTAGCCACAGACAAGACAGAAGGTGTTGAAGTCGAAGCGGTGGACGACAGGCACTTCAACGTTGTGGATAAGCGCGCGGGTAACAGCAACATCAAGATTTTTAACTTTTCCCGTCAAGCGTGCTGGGTGCTAGAGGGGGTCGAGGACTGGTCGATTAGTGAGAAAGACCTAGTTGTGGCGAGTACTCCGACCATGAGCGCTGCCGAGAATTTCTGCTTTCAGCGTGCGGAAGCTTACGGAGGACTGGGGGGAGTGGAGCAGTACCGGTTGACAGGCGAATTTTTTGAGGCTTCGCTGGAAAACTACCTGTGCGCTGCAGCTTCGGGGGATCCTCAAGCCAGCTTGAATGCTGCCAGTTTGAGTCTCTCAGGTATGGCTCCACAGCTTGAGACGGAGAAGGTTGAGGCGCTTTTCAAGGCAGCGGCGACCACTCTCGCCGATGGTGCCGCCTCTCTATCAACGTTTTATTGCTACGGAAATAACCCTGCGGCTGAAGGCCCTTGCCAGCACCCCGAACAAGCTGAAAAGGAGCTTATTCGCGCGGCATCGATGGGCTCGGCTGATGCTATGAATTATTTGGGTTACTCCTTTGAAACAGGGGAGTTGGTGACCAAGGATATGTCTAGAGCGCTGGCGTGCTATCGCTTGGCTGCCGACAAAGGTAACGGCACCGCTCTGAACAATTTAAATCGATTGAAAACGCAAGCGACTGAAGCGGCTCGAGCCGGCAGCCATTGCTACTAATTTGCAGGATGCAGAAATGACAGAGCCACTTGATTTAAAGAACAACTACACCGGCGGTGATTACGTTTATCTGATGGGCGGGGACGGTGTTAGAACAAACGCTGCGGGTAAAAAACTGATTGATTGTTCCCATATGGTGAACTTGTTACTCACCGGAGCTGGTTACCAGATTCCGTATGAAGAAACACGCACCATGGAAAATTCCACTTACTACACAACGGTCCTACCGCAAGATGTGCGACGAGGTGACATCGCGCTTTGGATCAATGCGGCCCCAAACAGACCCGGTTCGCCTTTGTTCCATACGGGCATCGTTGAAGACTTCAATCCGGCTACCAAGGTCGGACATATATTTGGGGCTCAAAACAGCACCGGCCCGGCCAAAGCGATATTTGGCCCAAAACCTCCCAGCTTTTACTGGCCAGTAGTTACTAAATTTCTGCGAGCTAAAGAAGAGTTCAGAACAGGAGCAGCACCTGCACCCGCACCCGCACCTGCACCAGCTCCGGCGCCCGCTCCGGCACCAGCCAGCCCAGCTCCCCTGATGAACTTTCAATATCCATTCAGAAAAGCAGATGGTAAGCAGTTCACTGACGCTGAAGAAGTCTATAAGGCGATCGAAAGTGAAGCGTCGGGCCATTACCTGCTGGGCAGCAACAAATTTTGGCACGGTGGCATCCACATCTCCGACAGGAGCGCTCCACAGTGCGTGCTGAATGAGCCGGTTCGCTGTATGGCCGATGGCGAAGTCGTTGCGTATCGCCTTAACGAGGATTATCTGGAGTCGACCTTCGGCGACAACGAGAAAAAGCTGAGGTATTCCAACTCCTTCTGTCTAGTGCGTCACGAGTACAAATCAGCACCCAACCCGGAAGAAGGGCCGAACAAAGGCAAGCAAAACAAGCTGAACTTCTACAGTCTGTATATGCATTTGCTGCCTTATAAGCGCTATCCGCTATCTGAGGAAGAAACACCGAAACCCAAAGTGACCATGAAGGTAAATGACTTCAAGGCATACGACGAGTTTCCCGAAACTAGCAGCGTTCAGTCACCCGGAAAACTGGCTATGGGCACCAAGCTTGAGGTGCTGGAGCAGAGAAGCGTCGGTAACGTCACCTATGCTAAAGGAAAAATCCTTTCCGGCAGTGTAAAGAACGGGTCACACAAAGTTCGTGAAGCAGGGAGAGAGGTTTGGTTCGCCTATTTGAAGAATGGTGCACCTTACCAAAACTCCCAACCCAAACGTATTTGGCTCGCGGACGATGTACCAGAACGTGCCAGGCCAAATTATTGGCAAGGGAAAGTAAAAGCTAGGACGTGCCAACGCTTGGCGATGTATGCCGCACCAGCGAATCCTTCAAGCGGGCAACCAGCAGGTGCGCGTATAGAGGAAAATCGAGAGATCACGGTCAACAGCATCATTGCGTTCGATAGTAAGGATGTTGTGAGCTTGGTTCTCGACAACAAACTGCGGCGAATGGCCCCATGTACACCGGTGGAAGCTAGCATATGGCAAGGCGCTGGGAGCGTACCGTCAAATTTCTGGGCGATTATCGAAAGCGATCCGGAAAGTCAGTATGTGCAGTGGGAAACTGTAACTCCTACAGATTTTGATGTTGTATCAACAAGCATCGGCATCAAGGCTGGCGACCCAATTGGGTACTTGGGTAAAACTGAAAACCTTGTCAATGAGCAAGGTCAGACAGACAGTAAATTCCAGGTTCATGTGGAGATATTCACCGCCGAGGCTGACATCAAGAACTTCCTCGACAACCTCGCGGGCTTAAAGCTTGGCAAGCAGTACCTGTATTTGCCGATTGGAACCAAATTAAAGAAGAAGTTACCTGCTACTGGCACCAGCGATCCAATCAAGAATGAGCATGCGATTGACTTCAACAAGGCTCCTATCATCAAGGAGGGCAACGAAGATTGGTATGACATCAGCGTTGTTGAGGGTGATCAAACTGTTTCTGGACTGATCAAAAAGGCTGGCGCTGAAATTATCACTCAGCATGATTGGACGAAGTTGGGCTTTCAGATAGTTGAGGAGTCCAACGCCACGGCGGATGGCTTTCTCGATCCCGAAGACATGCCACAGTTCTTCAAGGATCTTTTCAAAAAAATCGATAAAAATCACGATGGTGACGTTGATCCAGAAGAGCTCGCTGACGCGTTGAAGAATGCTGACACTAGAGGTCAGTGGGCGAAACTGATTGCTCATCATCCAACCGAGTGGAAGTTCGAAGCAGATTCCGCGAAATGGAGTAAGTTGGACAAAATATTTGAAGCAGTTCCAAAAATGTTGAAGCATGAAAAAGAAAGAATAACTAATTACATTTTTTGGGAAAAACTTGCCGGCAAGGCAGTCATGAGTTCGGATGTGATTTGGCATTTTCATCCGATTAGCTTCGTAGACAATTTTTTATCATCTGTATGTATTCCTTTGGAAAAGGCGCAAGAGGTTGCCCTTCTTGTTTCTTCCGGCTATGAGGGCTCAACCTCAAACACGCTGGATTACGAGGCCGTGGCTGGTAACTTTGATGGTCAAGGCGTGTCTTTTGGCATAATTCAGTGGAATTTCGGGCAAGGTACACTTGGGCCATTGTTGCTGGCGATGAGGTCGGAGAATCAGGTCAAATTTGATAGCTGTTTTGACACCAATATGAACTTTCAGGCTTTGCTGAATGCGATAAATGCTGCGAGCATCCCTTCTCAGATGAATTGGGCTACAGGTGTAGCTGCTAGTAATCCTAACTGGAAGTCCGCCTTTAGGAAGGTTGGTGAAGTGGAAGAATTCCGAAAAATACAGTTGAAGTTTGCGGCTCATTACAATGACAATATTAAATCGTGCCTTGCATTAATGCGAGAGCTTGCCCCGCATTTAATGGTGAAAGTTCAGTTGAGGACGTATTGTGCTTTGTTTGATTTGTGTGTGCAGCAAAATAATCTAAATAGCGCTAAGGAATTAATTCAGGCGGAAT
The DNA here is from genome assembly GCF_030687165.1 of Pseudomonas sp. FP1740. Lineage (NCBI taxonomy): Bacteria > Pseudomonadati > Pseudomonadota > Gammaproteobacteria > Pseudomonadales > Pseudomonadaceae > Pseudomonas > Pseudomonas sp. FP1740. The sequence goes on along the minus strand of NZ_CP117461.1, from coordinate 6,452,073 downwards.
TCCCAGTTGCCCAAATTACAACTCAGAAAGAGCTTCTTGTATTTGTATGTAAGAAGCGTGCAGAAAAAGCCTTAACTGCCTGGCGGTCCGACGCCTTTAGTCGCCGAATGGGAATAATTCAAGGGCAGGCATACACTGCGACGATGAATGGTATAACTAAAACTAGAAGTAATTCAAATTACGGTTTAATAGTCGAAGGAGACGTGTGTGAGATTTAATATTTCTTATTTCCTAGGGGCGCTGGTTTTTGCGGCTTCCTCTTTAGCTGGTGCCCAAGATTTGGTTTGTGATTCTGATAGTAATGTGTGCACAGTTTTGGTTGCCGAAAATTATTGTGGGGCAGGCGAGACGGCGAAAACTAAGTGGGATATACGAACTGGGGAATATATTTTAAGTTGTGAGTGCAATTGCACTTCACAGGAGAATACGTTCTGGCTTGTTTCTGGCGCCAATAAGGAGTCTGTGAGAAAGGTTGAAACCAGTAAGATAGTGAGTACTATCGACTTAAGAAAAAATAAGAATGGTGTGCCGGATGTGTTTGGTTTGGTTCCTTATTGCACGACTCTGCATACAGATTCAGATAAGCTAGTTAGCTTGCAAAAAATTCCAAGCGAGAATGATGCCCAGCATCCTTATTGTTATGAGGTTGATGAGTCGGCTTCATCAGAGCTTTGTTCGACGTCGGAATGCAAGGACAAGGAGGAACTGGTTAAAAAAATCACCAGCTCTATAAAGGCTGAAACTCTAATTGAGTTTAAGAGCGCTACTGCGAGACTTTATAAGGACAAAGTTCGCTTCCAGGACTTCCCTAAACGAGTGTTTGTGGAGAAGTACATTGCTGCGTATGCGTACTCAGTGAATAATCAACAATCGTACAATGATATCGCATACTATTGGCAGCAAGCGGGCTTTAATGAGGATGCTATTTGGTTGCTCGAGAAGGTGATATCGAATAGTCCTGATCGTACAGTTGCCTATCTTAATATAGCCGATGCGTACTGGTCGAAAGGGGATAAGCAGAAGGCATCTGCCAACTATAAGAAGTATGTCGATCTGATGGTGTCATCAGGTAAGCAGAAAAAAATTCCTGAGCGTGTTAACGAACGAAGTAAGTTATGACCAAAAAGGGGGGCGATTTATTTGTGGGGTAGATTTAACTTTCGATAAATAAATCTGTCCCCTTTGTTGTCGGGAAGGTCTGATCAAGGCTTATGGCGTCACGAAGAGGCAGCCTCAGCAGGAGAGTCCTGCGGTTAAAAGGATCGACTATGAGCGGCCTTAAGTCGGCGGTGCAAGTCTTTGAAGAATGGTCAGCTCGTGGATCAACAGGGAAGTAAATGGAAATGGCCAGGTTTTTTAGTTGTGTATGCGTGGTTGTATCAATCATCGGTTTTTCGTCACAACCAGCGTTAGCCAAAAACCTGCAAACCATCGAGCAGATGCACCCGGCCAATGTTGCTTGTCCCTCGAACGAGTTTTCAGCGTTCCTCGCAGCCTTTTCCGAGCGCGCAGACGTGCAAAAAGCGTTCGTCCGACAGCCGCTGAAAATGGTCACGACCGTAGCGGGAGATCCCGAGCCTGAGATGGAAAAACGCAGCGTCAGTGGTGATCAGATCAAGTTTCCAATCATCCCGGATCGTGTGAAACGAGAGGCCGATGGTCTTACGTTGACCGTCAAGGAAGAGCGGGGCAACAACGCCACGGCGATCCTGCAGAAGCCGGATACCGATTATGTCTTCGAGTATCAGTTTGTTCGTGGGCAATGTTGGCGGCTTGCAAAAGTCTCGGATTTTTCACTTTAGGCATGCGGTAAGCTCTACTGAGAGCACGACATCGTTTTCAAAAAAATGAGATCAGAGGGATCTGTGAAGAAGTTATTTTTAATGCTGTTGTTGGTATTGCCGCTGACGGCCCGTAGTGAGATCACAACACAGGTCTCGTGTTTCCGTTCGCTGGAAGGTAAAAACATCAATTTCGAATTCAGAACCTATTACGACTCGGTTACCCAATGGAGCGGCACTGGGGTTAGGTATAGCAAGTCGAAGAAGGCCATTTCTCTAGTCCATCGAAGCACCGAGCAAGAAATCCTGGCAGAGGATCGGCCCTATCAATTCACGACAACTTGGGTGGAAGTTTCCGAGGGGGCGCTGACGGGTGAGTATGAGATGGTCCGTCAGGGTGCTCGGATCTATGGGATGACCTATACGAATTACAAATCCGGTAAGAAATATTCGTTCGATCAAGATATCAGCATGGAGGCGTCACCAGAGACAGGCTGTCAGTGGTGAGTCGAGATTATCGAGAAAGGGGACTCAACGTCCCCTTTCTCTTTCTGTGGTCCCTTTATGCCTTAGCCCGATGCTCCGCCGGATTCGGCGAATCGATATGATCCAGCGCTCGCTCCACTAACAACTGAACCCCATCGGCCATTCTGCTGAGCGCCAGGGCTACTGATCTTCGAGTGCCGTCGATGTCGTCAGCCAGGTCGGCGGCGATGGCGCTGATGGACTTCAGGTCTTCCGAGGCGTTGGCCAGGAGGGCTTCGGTGTCGATGTCGGGGGAGACGGTGAAGAGTTTGCCTTTGCGCTTGGGTTTTTCTTTGGGGGGTGGGGCGAAATGGTGGTCGAGGGCGCGTTCGGCGGCTTCGTGGAGTTTTCTGGAATCTAAGGATTCGTAGGGGGATGTAGCTGGGTTTTCTGGGGGATTCGGTGTTGGCTTGAACATGAAGTGTTACTCCAAAATTTAAGGAGCTGACACCGTTTCGCGTGCACTTCGAAAGAGGTGGCAGCTGTGCATAGGTGTGCAAGACCGGTGGAGTCACCCGGCAGACCCGAAGGTCTCCCATACACAGCAGCCATAACGATTCGCGAGCATAGGAAAACGCTCGATGAATTGCCATAACCGAATGTGTACTCCATCGGACTTGCACGTCCGAATCACCGATTTTGCGGTGACGAACAGAGGTTATCGGTGAAGGCCAAGGGTGCCTAGTTCATGGACAGCCCGGCGTTTTGAAGGAAATGTCCGAGTGGTTTGAGGGCATCAGGATCAAAAGATCGCAGCCTTCGGCAGCTCCTACAGGAATGTGTTTCTTTAGGTGTAGGTCTGGTCCCTCAGAATGAAGTGCAAAGCGTGACTTGGCGGTCATCATGCGGGAAAAGCGGTTCATCTTCTTCTAACGCAACCCGATGGTGGCGTTCTTGCTTGAAGCGGCTACACTGCGCCGGCCGTTCATTTTTCTTTTGAGGCTGTGCGCATGAAATTTCGTTTTCTTCTGTGGATGCTGGGTTTGTTGATGGGTAAGGCCAGTCGGACTAATCCTGCGTTTCAGCAGCAATTGGGTGACAAGGCGTTGGTGTTTCAGCTACAGACCCTGGACGGGAAGGTGGCTCGGCATTTCTTTGTGAAGGACCAGCGCATTACCAGCAAGTCGGGCGTGTATGCCGAGCCTGCGTTTGCGATTGCCTTTAAAGACGCGGCGTATGGCTTTGCCACGATGCAGGCGAAGAACAAGCAGTTGGCGTTCATGCAGGGGATTCAGGACAAGTCGATTCAGATCAAGGGCAACCCGGCGCTGGTGATCTGGTTTCAGGGGTTGACCAAGTATCTGAAGCCTAGGAAGGCTAAGGCTAAGGCCTGAGAACCTTGATCCAGTCAGGAGGCTTTTGTGGCGAGGGAGCTTGCTCCCGCTGGGCTGCGAAGCGGCCCTAAACCTGAGATTGGGTTGTTTCAGGTCGACCGTGTGGGCCGGGGTTGCGACTGCTGCGCAGTCGAGCGGGAGCAAGCTCCCTCGCCACAGAGGTTGTGGTGATCAGGTAGATCGGTGGGGGATTCATCGCGGGCAAGCCCGCTCCCACAGGGATTACCTGAGTCCTGTGGGAGCGTGGCTTGGTGCGGGCGGCGATCCGACGATGCTTTTAGGCCTGGCCAAATTGCGAAGCCAGTTCGCGCAGCAGCACTTCAGCTTCAAGCACTTTGCTGACCACGTCGTTGGCCTTGTCGCGAGTCAGGCCCACACGCTCCAGCAAGGCATCCGGAATGTCTTCATCCGGACCCGAACCAATCCCGCGACTACGCAGCAAACGCACGGCCAAACATACGAGGTTCGGGTACTCGGCGTAGTCGCCGTCGTAGCTTGGGTCGTGCTGGAAGCGCAGGGCTGTGGCCAGTTCTTCGGGCATGTCCCAGTAGCGCATCAGCCATGAGCCGATCTGTTCGCGGCTGATGCCCAGCAGGTGTTGCTCGACGTAGCTATGGCACAGGTGCGGGTTGACCTCCAGGTGACGGCAGATCAGCGAGAAGTGCGGCGGGAAGACGTGGGCCAGCAGCAGGTAGCCGAAGTTGTGCAGCAGGCCGGCGAGGTAGGTCAGGCCGGCTTCCGGGCGCTGGGCGCGGGGCATGGCGCGGGTCAGGCCTTCGATGACGGCGGCGGTGTAGATCGATTGCTGCCAGTACGGCGTGGTGTGTTGCGGGTGGTCTTTGGGCAGGCTCAGGGTTTTGCCCAGGGCCAGGCCCAGCGCCAGGTTGATCACCAGGTCGAAACCCAGCACGCGGACGATGGCGTCTTCCACCGAACGAATCTTGCCCGGCGAGGCGTAGTACGGCGACGCCGCCCAGCTGACGACTTGGGCGGCCAGGGCTGGGTCGGTTTCGACCACGCCGGTGATGTCGTCGATGGTGGCGTTGGGGTCGACCCGCAGTTTGATGATTTTCTGCGCGGTTTCGGCCAGTGGCGGAATTTCGATGGTCGCTTCCAGGCGTTGCTGAATGCGCCGCGCGGTGAACGCTTGCACGGCCTGGGTGATTTCCTCGCGGTCATCGTCGGGACGGTCGAGGTTCGGGCGGATGCTGTGCACGGCTTCGCCGAAGTTGCCGGCGCTGGCCTTGGTCAGCATGGTTTTGAAATCTTCGCTGGTGATTTCCAGCAGCACGCCCGGCTCGCCCGAGTTGATCAGCAACTTCGGTTCGCGCAGCAGGCTTTCTTCGTACAGGCACGGTGAGCTGGTGAGCGCCGGCAGGCCGGGCAGCAGGCTCAGGCTGTGTTTGCCGAGCATTTTTACCAAACGTTCGGTGGATACGGCGGTCAACCGGCGGCCGGTGAGTTCGGCGAGGCGGTTGAGGTCGAGCAATTGACTTTGCGGAAACAGCACCATGAGCGCGCCGACGGCATCGTCCAGCAAAACCGCCTGCACTTTGCGTGAGGCATTCAGGCCGTGATGGTCGAGGACTTCCTGGTAGGCGATGCCCAGTTTGCCGAGCAGCAGCCGAATAACAGACGGAGCGTGCGGGGTTTCAGGGGCGAGGGCAGCTTCTGTCATGGTCTGTATCCGTTTTCAAACAATTGCAGGAGTATAACCAGCTTGTTTAAGGCCAGGGTCCAGAAACTGCGACAGTGCTCACACTTGGCCGTATTGCTGCCCATGGCGTAGCCAGCGGTCGAGCAGCGGGCTGACGTGATCCGGCCAACGCTCGAGCAAGGCCTGGGCGGCGTCGCGCACGGCGGGCAGCAAGTCGGCGTCGCGCATCAGGTCCGCGACCTTGAATTGCAGCAGGCCGGTCTGGCGTGTGCCGAGCATTTCGCCGGGGCCGCGCAGTTCGAGGTCTTTTTCGGCGATGACAAAACCGTCGTTGGTTTCGCGCATGATGCCCAGCCGCTGACGGCCGATCTGCGACAGCGGTGGATGGTAGAGCAGCACGCAATGGCTGACGGCGCTGCCCCGGCCGACGCGGCCACGCAACTGGTGCAATTGTGCGAGGCCAAGGCGTTCGGGGTTTTCGATGATCATCAGGCTGGCGTTGGGCACGTCCACGCCAACTTCGATCACGGTGGTGGCGACCAGCAGTTGCAGGTTGCCGGCCTTGAATTCGGCCATGACGGCAGCTTTTTCGGCGGGCTTCATGCGGCCGTGGATCAGGCCGACCTTCAACTCGCCGAGGGCGGCGGTGAGGTCTTCGTGTGTGGTTTCGGCGGCCTGGCAGGTCAGCTCTTCCGACTCTTCGATTAGCGTGCACACCCAATAGGCCTGACGGCCCTCGGCACAAGCGCCGCGCACCCGTTCGATCACTTCGACGCGCCGGGTGTCGGTGACCAGCACCGTGTTCACCGGGGTGCGACCAGGGGGCAGTTCGTCGAGGATCGAGGTGTCGAGGTCGGCGTAGGCGCTCATGGCCAGCGTCCGGGGGATCGGCGTGGCGGTCATGATCAGCTGGTGCGGACACATCCGCCCGCCGACGCCTTTCTGCCGCAGAGCCAGGCGCTGCTGCACGCCGAAGCGGTGCTGTTCGTCGATGATCGCCAGCGCCAGGTTCTTGAATTGCACTTCGTCCTGGAACAGTGCGTGGGTGCCGACCACCATCGGTGCGCCGCCCGCGATCTGCTCCAGCGCGGCCACGCGGTTCTTGCCCTTGAGCTTGCCCGCCAGCCACGCAACTTCGATGCCCAGCGGTTCGAGCCAGCGCTTGAAGGTGATGAAGTGCTGCTCGGCGAGGATTTCGGTGGGCGCCATCAGTGCGACCTGATAACCCGCTTCCAGTGCCTGAAGCGCGGCGAGGGCGGCGACCACGGTTTTGCCCGCGCCCACGTCGCCCTGAATCAGCCGCAGCATCGGTTCGTGCTGGCTGAGGTCGTAAGCGATTTCGTTGCCGACCCGTTGCTGGGCGCCGGTCGGGGTGAAGCCGAGGTTGGCCAGATACTGTGCTGGCAGCTTGGTGGCTTTGGGCATGGCCGGCGCGCGCAGGGCACGCATGCTTTCGCGCAGGCGTTGCTGGGACAGTTGATGGGTCAGCAGCTCTTCGAAGGCCAGGCGGTGCTGGGCCCAGTGATGGCCGAGGGCGAGTTCGTCGACGTCAGCATCGGCGGGCGGGTGATGCAGGTAGCGGATCGCATCGGCCAGCGGCGCCAGTTGATAGTCCCGGGCCAGTTCGGTCGGCAGCCAGTCGGGCAGGCTGCTGGGGCCGAGCAGGGTCAGGGTTTGCATGCACAACTGGCGCAAACGCTGCTGGGTCAGGCCTTCGGTGAGCGGGTAGACCGGGGTCAGGGTCTCATCCACCGGCGGCGGCTCGTCACCGGTGATGGCGCGGTATTCCGGGTGGTAGATCTCCAGCCCCGAGGCGCCGGGCCGGGCTTCGCCGTAGCAGCGAATCCGCGTGCCGCGTTTGAGGCCTTCTTTCTGGGCGTTGCTGAAATGGTAGAAGCGCAGGCTGAGCCCGCCGGTGCCGTCCTGCAGACGGACTACCAGGCTACGGCGCCGGCCCATGACCACGTCGGCGCCGCTGACGGTGCCTTCGATCACCGCGTCTTGCCCGGGTCGCAAATGGCCGATCGGGACCACGCGAGTGCGGTCCTGATAGCGCAACGGCAGGTGGAACAGCACGTCCTGGAGATTCTCCAGACCGACCTTGGCCAGTTTCTCGGCCATGGCTTCGCCGACACCCTTGAGTGCCGTCACCGACACTTGCGACAACTCGGTCATGACAGCGACTTAACCGGCCACCACCGGCGCTGGCGGCTTGGCCACCGAGCACAGGCGAATGGAGTCGGCGAGGATTTCAATCGCCTTGGGCCGTGGGAAGCTCGCGCGCCAGGCGATGGCTACGGTGCGGAACGGCACCGGCGCACTCAATGGACGCACTTCGATCACGCCCGGGGCGTAGTGGTGGCTGTCCACCGCCGACAGCGGCAGGATCGAAATGCCCAGGCCAGAGGCGACCATGTGGCGGATGGTTTCCAGCGAGCTGGATTCCACGGTGGTGTGCTTGGCGCCGTCGTTGCCTTTGGCCAGGGTCGGGCAGGCTTCCAGCACTTGATCGCGGAAGCAGTGGCCTTCGCCGAGCAGCAGCAGGCTCTTGTCGTTGAGCAGGGCGGCGTCGATGGATTCTTTTTGCGTCCACGGATGCTGGGCTGGCATCAGGACGTAGAACGGCTCGTCGTAGAGCTGCAAGGTCAGTACATCGGCTTCATTGAACGGCAGGGCGATGATGATCGCGTCGAGCTCGCCGTTGCGCAGTTTGTCGCGCAGCACGTGGGTGAAGTTTTCTTCGATGTACAACGGCATCTGCGGGGCGACCCGGTGCAGTTGTGGAATCAGGTGCGGGAACAGGTACGGGCCGACGGTGTAGATCGCGCCGACTTTCAGCGGTGCAGTCAGCTGGTTCTTGCCGGCCTGGGCCAGTTCGCGGATGCCTTGGGCCTGTTCCAGGACTTTTTGCGCCTGGGCAACAATGCCTTCGCCCACCGGGGTCAGGCGCACGGCGCTCTTGCTGCGCTCGAAAATCAGCACACCGAGTTCGTCTTCAAGCTTTTTCACGCCCACCGACAGGGTTGGCTGGCTGACGTGGCAACGCTCGGCCGCGTGACCGAAGTGCTGCTCTTGGGCGAGGGTAACGATGTAGCGTAATTCTGTGAGAGTCATAGCAAGCGTCCATGAAGTTGCGGGCCAAGCATACCGGCTGCAATCGATAGACGCACGTTATCAGACTGAGTGTGCTAAGTGACACTGGGCAATGCAGGTTTGCCGTTTCCAGATATGCAAAAAGGCACCTTTCGGTGCCTTTTATAGGTTTTGTAACCGCCGAAGAACCTGTGGGAGCGGCGGTGTTTTTAGCGTCGGCGTTCCAGCGAGTAAACAAACGGTGCAACGATTTCGATGGTGTCGTTGGTCAGCATATCAGCCGGTGGTTTGGGCAGCGGCTGGGCGCGGCGAATCATTTCCAGGGTCGCCCGGTCCAGATCGGCGTTGCCGGAGCGGCCCACCAGTTCGAACGACAACACGTTACCTTCGGCATCCACTACAAAGCGCAGACGGTTCAAACCTTCCTTGCCTCGCTGCTGGGCACTGGCCGGGTACCTTTTGTTCTTGGCCAGGTGCGCGAGCAGGGTGGCTTGCCAACTGGCCTTGGCTGCTTGTTGCGCGGGCGATGGACCGGGAGCCGGCTGAGCGGACTTCTCCGTCGGCGCCTGGGTTGGTTGCGTGTCGCTAGGCTTCTCCTCGGAAGGCTTTTCCTTCGGTGGCTCCGGCTTTTTCTCCACAGGCTTGGGCGGTTGCGGCTTCGGCTTGGGTTTGACCGGCTTGGGCACGGCAATCTCGGCCTTCGGCGCTTCAGCGAGTTTTGGAATCGGCAGTTCTTCCACCGGTGCCGGTGGCTGTGGCGGCGTGATCACCTTCGGCGGTGCGGGCGGTGGCGGGGCCGGTATCGGCGCCAGCTCGACCATCATCGCTTGCGGCGGCAGCTCGATCGGCGGGCGCGAGGTCCAGTTCAGCGCGAGCGCAATGGCCAGCGCATGGACGCCCAGCACCACGGCCAGGCTACCGCTGTAACGCGTCAGCTTTTGGCGCGTGTTGATCATTTTTTGGCTGCCGTCTCGAGTCCGACCAGACCGACCTTCAGGTAGCCGGCGGCGCGCAGGGCGTCCATCACGCTCATCAGGTCGCCGTAGTCCACGCCTTTGTCGGCCTGGAAGAAGATCGTCGTGTCTTTCTTGCCCTGGGTCTTGGCGTCGAGTGTGGCGCCGAGGGCTTCGGTCTTCACTTCGTCTTCGCCGAGGAACAGGCGCTGGTCAGCTTTGACGCTGAGGAACACCGGTTTCTCTGGCCGCGGCGCCGGTTTGGCGGTGGAGGCGGGCAGGTCGACCTTGATGTCCACGGTGGCCAGCGGCGCCGCCACCATGAAGATGATCAACAGCACCAGCATCACGTCGATGAACGGCGTGACGTTGATTTCGTGGTTCTCGGCCAGATCGTCGTCTGCGCCTTCTTTCAAATGCAGGCCCATGGCCGATTACCCCACTTTCACCATGTGCGGTTGCGAGCTGCGCTCGGGCGGCTGGTGGTCGAGGTCACGGCTGACCAGCAGCAGGACTTCTGCCGAGGCGTCGGACACTTGTGCCTTGTAACCGGCAATGGAGCGGGCGAAGACGTTGTAGATGACCACCGCAGGAATCGCTGCAACCAGACCCAGCGCGGTCGCCAGCAGGGCTTCGGCGATGCCGGGGGCCACGACGGCGAGGTTGGTGGTCTGGGTTTTGGCGATGCCGATGAAGCTGTTCATGATGCCCCACACGGTGCCGAACAGGCCGACGAACGGCGCGGTGGAACCGATGGTGGCCAGCACGCCGGTGCCGCTGCTCATGTTGCGACCGCAGGCGGCAACCAGGCGCTCGAGGCGAAAGCTCACGCGTTCCTTGATGCCTTCCTTCTCGCGGCTGTTGGCCGACAGGCGCATTTCTTCCAGCGCGTCATGGACCAGCAGGTTGGCCAGGGTGCCTTCCTTGGCCGCCGTCGTGCTGGCTTCCTTAAGGGTGGCGGCTTTTTTCAGATGAACGATTTCAGCGCGCAGACGACGCTTGGCGCCCATCAGCTCGAAGCCCTTGGCGATCCAGATGGTCCAGGTGATGATCGAGGCGATGGCCAGGCCGATCATCACGATCTTCACGATAATATCGGCGTTCTGGTACATGCCCCATGGCGACAGGTCGTGGGCCATGCCCAGGGAGTTGTCGGCTTCGAGAGCTTGCGGCATGTCCGCGGCGTCTACGGCCTGGACCGGATCGGTCGCGACAGGTGCGGCTTGAACGGCTGGTGTTTGAGTGGCCGCGGGCTGTGTGGCCGGCGCTTGCGCATCGGCGAATGCGGCGGTCGGCGCCAGCATCAGGCTGAGCAGCAGGGCGGCTACCGCGCTCCAGGCGCGAGGTCGTTTGGTTGGCGAAGCGGAGAGTTGATTGCGTGTCATGCTGGCCGGACCTGAGAGGAAAAGACGGTAAGTGTTCTTCCAGGCCTCGTAAGGCCGAGAACAAAAGTGGCTGGCATTATTGCAATTAATTCTTGTTAACAAAAGTAATAGCGTCTCTTTTTTTCTTCCATTGCTAGCTGCTTATCCATTTCGGGCGCTAGTCTGTACCTTTCTTGAGGGAGTCTTCTGATGTCCGCGCCTTCTGTTTTGATCGCCGGCTGCGGTGATGTCGGCAGCCGTCTGGCTACGCAATTGCTGGCAGGGCACTGGCAGGTTTATGGTCTGCGCCGCAATGTGTCGCGCTTGCCAGCCGGAGTGGTTGGCGTTGCAGGTGACCTGTTCAGCGCGCAATGCCCGGCTGACTGGCCGACCACGCCACTGGACTATCTGGTGTACAGCGCCGCTGCCACCGACCACGACGAGGCGGGCTATCGCGCCGCCTATGTCGAAGGCTTGCAGCATGTGCTGGGGTGGTTGAAGCGGCATGGCCAGCAGCCAAAGCGCATTCTGTTTGTCTCCAGCAGCAGTGTTTACGGTCAGCAGGACGGTGAGTGGGTCGATGAAACCTCGCCGACGGTGGCGGGCGGTTATTCGGGGCGTTTGATGCTGGAAGCCGAGCAAGTGGCGCGTGATAGTGGCATCCCGGCCAGCATCGTGCGTCTGACCGGTATTTATGGTCCGGGTCGAGAGTGGCTACTGACTCAGGTTCATCGCGGTTATCGCGTGGCGATCGATCCCCCGCTGTACGCCAATCGCATTCACGTCGACGACGCGGCGGGGTTGCTGGCGTTCCTGCTTGAGTCGGATCGGCGTGGAGTGGCGCTGGATGATGCCTATATAGGTGTCGATGATGCGCCTGCGCCAATGGCAGAGGTGGTGGGCTGGTTGCGTGAGTATCTGGGCGTGACCGAGTGGGCCGATGATGCCAGTGTGCGTCGTGCCGGCAGCAAGCGCTGCAGCAATGCTCGGGCGAAGGCGTTGGGCTGGACACCGCGCTATCCGAGTTTCCGCGAAGGTTATGCCGCGATCCTCGAAGGCCGCTGCTGACTTCCAGTCACCTCAAACCAAATGTGGGAGCAGGCTTGCTCGCGAAGGGAACATAACATTCAACATCATCGTTGATTGTTACACCGCTTTCGCGAGCAAGCTCGCTCCCACATGGGTTCTGCGTTGGCCTCAGGGCCGGCTTACTGCTTTTCGAGCAACCACTTGCGATCACCCGGTGTGAACGAAGGCATCTCGTCCGCCAGTGCAGTGTTCACCGTCTGGAAAATCTCCAGTTCTTTGCCCTTGCGCGCAAAGATCCAGGTATTGCCCTGGCCATTCAACTGCAGCCAGATGTTGTCGTTGCCGCCGCTCATCGACGCGCAATCGCCCGCCAGGCACAGGGCATAGCGATCTGCACCGGGCAGACCGGCGACCTGGCCGTCTGCCTGGAACTGGACGGTGCTGCCTTCGCCCGGGCCACTGAGGATTTTCCAGCTGCCGCCCATGTAAGCCGAATACAGCGCCCGCTCGAAACTGGCGCCAATCGGCGCTCCTTCCGGAACCTGGACCGATGCACGGTCGAAGACTTGCTCGGGCTCGTTGTCGTTGGCAGCCTGGTTCAGTCGCTTGCCATCACGCTTCAGCTCGCTGGCGGAGCTGCCATAAAAGTCGACATTCCAGGCGCCGGACTTTTCGCCCAGCAGCTTGCCTTCGACGTTTTCAAAACCATTGGTGTAGCGGGCCTGACCGGCTCTGGTGTTGACGTTCCATTCCAGATTCGGGCCATAGGCCTGGAGCGCTTCACGCAGGGGGCCGCCTTTGGATGCGGCATCGATCGCCACCTGGTTGATCCAGGTGCCGCTGATATCACGGTCGGCAGGGTTGCTGGCACATCCGCCCAAGAGTAGGGCGACCAGCGAGAGAGCTAGCGCGTGGCGCATGGTGGAATCCTTTCAGAACCCTTTGTACAAGATCAGTCGGCGCAGCCTCGCAAGGCTGCGCCAGACACATTACTCGATGACCAGAATGGCATCCATTTCAACCTGCGAACCCTTTGGCAGGGCTGCAACGCCGATGGCGGCGCGGGCTGGGTAAGGCTGGTCGAAGTACTTGCCCATGATCTCGTTGACCTTGGCGAAGTGGCTCAGGTCGGTGAGGAAAATGTTCAGTTTGACGATGTCTTTAAACGAACCACCGGCGGCTTCAGCCACGGCTTTGAGGTTCTCGAATACCTGGACGGTCTGGGCTTCGAAGCCTTCGACCAGTTCCATGGTTTTTGGGTCCAGAGGAATCTGACCCGACATGTACACGGTGTTGCCAGCCTTGATCGCCTGGGAGTAAGTACCGATGGCGGCCGGGGCCTTGTCGCTGTTGATAACGGTCTTGGTCATGTATGACTCCTTGTGAAGGGTGGGCTACGCGCGCATGCGGGTGATGCGGATGACCCCGGTCAGGGCGCGCAGTTTCTTGATCACGCGGGCCAGGTGCACGCGGTCGTGCACGCTGACCACCAGTTGGACCACGCTGATACGACCGTCGCGTTCGTCCATGCTGATTTTTTCGATATTGCCGTCGGCCGCGTTGACGCTGCTGGCCAGCAGGGCGATCAGGCCGCGCTGGTGTTCCAGTTCGACGCGCAGTTCGACGTTGAATTCGCCGGTGACATCCTTGGCCCACGAGAGCTGGATGCATTTTTCCGGGTTGTGGCGGATTTCGCTGATGTTGCGGCAGTTGTCCAGGTGCACCACCATCCCTTTGCCGGCGGACAGATGGCCAACGATCGGGTCGCCCGGGATCGGCGTGCAGCACTTGGCGTAACTGAGCACCAGGCCTTCGGTGCCACGAATCGCCAGCGGACCTTCAGGGCTCGGCAGCTGTTCGCCTTCGCCGAGCAGGCGTCGGGCGACCACGTAAGCCATGCGATTGCCCAGGCCGATGTCTTCGAGCAGGTCTTCAATCAGTTCGAGGCGGTATTCGTGGAGCATCAACTGCACACGCTCGGCCGGGACTTTTTCCAGCGAGCTGTCGAAACCGTTGAGCACCTTGTTCAGCAGGCGTTCGCCGAGGCTGATGGATTCGGAGCGACGTTGCAGCTTAAGCGCATGGCGGATGTGGGTCCGCGCCTTGCCGGTGACCACGAAGTTGAGCCATGCCGGGTTCGGCCGTGCGCCGGGGGCGCTGACGATCTCGACCGTGGAGCCGCTTTGCAGCGGTTCGGACAGCGGCGCGAGACGACGGTTGATCCGGCAGGCAATGCAGCTGTTGCCCACGTCGGTGTGTACCGCGTAAGCGAAGTCGACCGCCGTGGAGCCTTTTGGAAGCTCCATGATCCGGCCTTTGGGCGTGAACACGTAGACCTCGTCCGGGAACAGGTCGATCTTCACGCTCTCGATGAATTCCAGCGAGTTGCCGGCCCGTTGCTGCATCTCCAGCACGCCTTTGACCCACTGGCGGGCACGGGCATGAGTGCCTTTTGGCTGCTCGTCGCCGCTGGATTTGTACAGCCAATGGGCGGCGATGCCATTGTTGGCCATCTCTTCCATTTCACGGGTGCGGATCTGGATCTCGATGGGTACACCGTGCATGCCGAACAGCGTGGTATGCAGCGACTGGTAGCCGTTGGCCTTGGGGATCGCGATGTAATCCTTGAAGCGCCCCGGCAACGGTTTGTACAAATTATGCACAGCACCCAGCACGCGGTAGCAGGTATCGACCTTGTCGACGATGATCCGGAACGCATAAACGTCCATGATCTCGTTGAAGGCCCGGCGCTTGCCGCGCATTTTCTTGTAGATGCCGTAGAGGTGTTTCTGACGACCGCTGACCTCGCCCTGGATGCCGTCGATGGCCAGGCAGTGGCTGAGGGACTCTTCGATCTTGTTGACGATTTCCTTGCGGTTGCCCCGGGCGCGTTTGACCGCCTGGTTGATCCGCGCGGAACGCATCGGGTGCATGGCCTTGAAGCCGAGGTCTTCGAATTCTATGCGGATGGCATGCATGCCCAGCCGGTTGGCGATGGGCGCATAGATTTCCAGGGTTTCCTTGGCGATCCGCCGGCGTTTTTCGCCGGACAGCACTTCCAGGGTACGCATGTTGTGCAGGCGGTCGGCCAGTTTGACCAGGATCACGCGAATGTCGCGCGCCATGGCCATGGCCATTTTCTGGAAGTTTTCGGCCTGGGCTTCGGCTTTGGTCTCGAAGTTCATCTGGGTCAGTTTGCTGACCCCGTCGACCAGTTCGGCCACGGTTTCGCCGAACTGCGCTTGCAGCGCTTCCTTGGCAATACCGGTGTCTTCGATCACGTCATGCAGCATTGCAGCCATCAAGCTTTGATGGTCCATGTGCATGTCGGCAAGAATATTCGCCACCGCAAGAGGATGCGTGACGTACGCCTCACCGCTGCGGCGGCGTTGACCGTCGTGGGCTTGTTCGGCGTAGAAGTACGCTCGGCGGACCAGGTTGACCTGGTCCTTGCCGAGGTAGGTCGATAAGCGATCGGCGAGGGCGTCTATGCTCGGCATGATAATTCCTGCCGTTTGCTATGACCCCGCGCCGTGCTACGTCGACCAGGCATGGCTTATACTGCCTCGTTGGACTCGTCCTCGAACGCTGCGAACAGCGGTTCGTCTTCGACGATTTCAGCGTTGGCGATGAACTCGTAGCTCATCAGGCCTTCAGCGATTTCACGCAGCGCTACAACTGTAGGCTTGTCGTTTTCCCACTGAACCAGGGGCTCTTTGCCACCAGTGGCCAGTTGACGGGCACGCTTGGTAGAGAGCATGACCAGCTCAAAGCGGTTTTCCACGTGTTCTAGGCAGTCTTCAACGGTTACGCGGGCCATGGTATTCCTCGGAGCGAATGCAATATGCGCGCTGCCCGGTTGGGCGAGCGGACTCAACAGTTTAAAAAATCACCAGCGATTAGGGAAGCGCTGATTTTTTGACCAGGCTCTTCAACGCGCTATAAGCACCAATGTAAAGCCCTTGCAGCGGTTTTGGGAAGAGCTGATTAGCCGAGCAATTCAGCTAATAATTTGCCATGACGCTGCTGCTGACGCTTCTGATGCAGCTGATTGGCGCGGAAAATCGCCTTCAGATCGTCCAGTGCGTGGGCGAAATTGTCGTTGATGATCAGGTAATCGTAGTCGACGTAATGGCTCATCTCGCTGACGGCTTCGCGCATCCGGCCTTCGATGATCTCGTCACTGTCCTGGCCGCGATTGGTCAGGCGTTGGTGCAGGGCCTCCAGGGACGGCGGCAGAATGAAGATCGAACGGGCCTGGGGCATCAACTTGCGCACTTGCTCTGCACCCTGCCAGTCAATTTCCAGAATCAGGTCGTGGCCTTCATCCAGGGTCTGCTGCAGGTGGCTTTGCGAAGTGCCATAGAGATTGCCGAACACTTCGGCGCGCTCGAGGAAATCTCCGTGCTCGATCATCTTCACGAACTCGCTGCGTTCGACGAAGTGATAGTTCACGCCGTTCACTTCACCCGGGCGCATGGCGCGAGTGGTGTGGGAGACCGAGACGCGGATCTCCTGATCAGCGTCGGTCAGGGCTTTGACCAGGCTGCTCTTGCCCGCGCCCGAAGGTGCGGAAATGATGTACAGGGTGCCGGTACTGTGGGTCATGTCAGGTTTGCCTTACTCAATATTCTGCACTTGTTCGCGCATCTGCTCGATCAACACCTTGAGGTTGACCGCCGCTTGGGTGCTGCGCGGGTCGAAGGCTTTGGAGCCCAGTGTGTTGGCTTCGCGGTTGAGCTCCTGCATCAGGAAGTCCAGGCGCCGACCGGCAGCGCCGCCGGATTTGAGCACCCGGCGAACTTCGATGATGTGGGTGCTCAGGCGATCCAGTTCTTCGGCGACGTCGCTCTTCTGCGCGAGCATGACCATTTCCTGCTCCAGACGCTGCGGGTCGAGGTCGGCCTTCATGTCGGTGAAGCGGTCGAGGACTTTCTGACGCTGGGTGGCGAGCATCTGCGGGACCAGCTCACGCAGGATCACCACATCTTCTTCAATGGACGTCAGGCGTTCGTTGATCAACCGCGCCAGCTCCGCGCCTTCGCGCTCGCGGCCGGCCTTGAGTTCTTTCAGGCCCTGGTTGAACAGCGTCAGGGCTTCGGCATTCAGCGCTTGCGGGTCGGCGGCGTCGGCCACCAGCACGCCGGGCCAGGCCAGGACTTCCAGCGGGTTCAGCGCGGCCGGGTTCTTGATCAGGCTGGCGACGGTCTCGGCGGCAGCGACCAATTGCGCGGCGCGCTCGCGGTCCACTTGCAGCGGTTTGCCAGTGCTTTCTTCGGTGAAACGCAGGGTGCATTCGAGCTTGCCCCGGGAAATTCCCTGGCGCAGGGCTTCGCGGACGGCGCCCTCGAGGTCGCGGAAAGATTCCGGCAGGCGCAGATGGGGTTCCAGGTAGCGGCTGTTGACCGAGCGCAGCTCCCAGCTCAGGGTGCCCTGGACGCCGGCTTTCTCGACGCGGGCGAAGGCGGTCATGCTGTGCACCATGGAGGTACCTCGCAATGCAGGTCGGCGCGTAACCCATGGTTCGCGGACCCGCTATCTGTGAATTAAAGCCGACAGGCAGCAAAGGCGCAGGATTGTAGCGCAGTGGGGCGGATGCGCCCAATCACACGCTGTGACAATGAGCTGCAGGCCGTCGGCTACGCTCTATTCAGAGCCTTCAATCGTCGGGCGAATTTTTTAGAAGTGCCCACTCGCGGCCCACGGCTCTATAATGCTCGGCAGTTTTCCGTCCCCCGTACAGGTAATCCCTATGAAACGTCCAAGTGGTCGCGCTGCCGATCAGCTCCGCTCGATCCGCATTACCCGCAACTACACCAAACACGCCGAGGGATCTGTACTGGTCGAGTTCGGTGATACCAAGGTCATCTGCACCGTCAGCGTCGAGAACGGCGTGCCGCGTTTCCTCAAAGGGCAGGGCCAGGGCTGGTTGACCGCTGAATACGGCATGCTGCCGCGCGCCACTGGCGAGCGTAACCAGCGTGAGGCGAGCCGCGGCAAGCAAGGCGGCCGCACTCTGGAAATCCAGCGTCTGATCGGTCGTTCCCTGCGCGCTGCGCTGGACATGTCCAAGCTGGGCGACGTCACCTTGTACGTCGACTGCGACGTGATCCAGGCTGACGGCGGCACCCGCACCGCGTCCATCACTGGCGCCATGGTTGCACTGGTCGATGCCTTGAAAGTGATCAAGAAGCGCGGCGGCCTCAAAGGTGGCGACCCGCTCAAGCAAATGATCGCTGCCGTTTCGGTGGGCATGTACCAGGGCGAGCCTGTGCTTGACCTCGACTACCTGGAAGACTCGGCTGCCGAGACTGACCTCAACGTGGTGATGACCAGCACTGGTGGTTTCATCGAAGTCCAGGGCACTGCCGAAGGCGCACCGTTCCAGCCGGAAGAGCTGAACGCAATGCTGGCACTGGCGAAGAAAGGCATGATCGAGATTTTCGAACTGCAGAAAGCTGCACTGGCTGACTGATTGTTTTGACGTCCGGCAAAGGAGAGCGCCATGAGTGATGAACAGCAGTTGCTTCCCACCCCGAGCTCCGAGGCTCGCCAGTGGGCGATGTTTTGTCACCTCTCGGCGTTTCTCGGTGTCTGGTTTCCGTTCGGTCACCTGATCGGGCCGCTGATACTCTGGCAGTGGAAGCGTGAAGCCGACCCGTTCATCGATGCCCAGGGCAAAGAAGCGCTGAACTTTCAGATTACCGTGGCCCTGGTCTCGGGCATCTGTTACGTGCTGATGCTGGTGTTGATCGGTTTTGCGCTGCTGCCGCTGGTCCTGATCGGGGCGATGGTGCTGTGCATCATTGCCGGGCTCAAGGCCAATGACGGGGTGCCTTACCGCTATCCCTTCACCTGGCGGTTGATCAAATAACAGGCAGTAAAAATCAGCGCGCACAAAAAAGCCGACAGCGATGTCGGCTTTTTTGCATCTGCGAAAAGACGCTTAGATCGTCAGCGTCCAGTCGTAGTCCACGATCAACGGTGCGTGCTGCGAGAACCGTGGCTGACGTGGCAGGCGTGCGCTGCGTACGAAGCGGCGCAGGCCAGGGGTCAGCAACTGGTAGTCGAAACGCCAGCCCAGGTTGAGCATCTCGGCCTGTTCGTTGTCCGGCCACCAGCTGTACTGGTCGCCTTCGCGGCTGACTTCCCGCAGGGCGTCGACATAACCCATGTTGCCGACAATCTCGTCCATCCAGGCACGCTCAGGCGCCAGGAAGCCCGGGGATTGTTGGCTGTCGCGCCAGTTCTTGATATCCAGCTTCTGTTGCGCCACGTACAGCGAGCCACAATAAATGTACTCGCGACGTTTGCGTCGCTGTTTATCCAGATAACGGGCGAAGTCGTCCATTAGCTTGAACTTCTGGTTCAAGTCTTCATCGCCATTCTGCCCCGAAGGGAGCAGCAAGGTCGCGATGCTGACCTTGTCGAAATCGGCTTGCAGGTAGCGCCCGTAGCGGTCGGCCGTCTCGAAGCCGAGACCGCTGATGACAGCCTTCGGTTGCAACCGCGAGTACAAAGCCACGCCACCTTGGGCGGGAACTTCGGCTTCGCAGGCATAAAGGAAGTAGCCATCCAGTTGGAAGGCTGGATCGTCCAGTTCAAAGGCGGAGGCGCGGGTGTCCTGCAGGCAGATGACGTCGGCATTCTGTGCTTGCAGCCAACTGAGCAAACCACGCTCGACTGCAGCCTGAATACCATTGACGTTCACACTGATGATCCGCATAAGTGGCCCCAAAAATCGCGTGCGGGTATGATACACGGCGTCTACCTAATTAGCTAAATCCGTGGTATTTGGGGTTTTTTTCATGCAAGCGTATCAACGCGATTTCATTCGTTTTGCCATCGATCGCGGCGTTTTGCGCTTCGGTGAGTTCACCCTGAAGTCCGGGCGCACCAGTCCATACTTCTTCAATGCCGGCCTGTTCAACTCAGGAAAAGCCCTGGCGCAGCTGGGCCGTTTCTACGCGGCAGCCATCGTCGAGAGCGGTATTTCCTTCGACGTACTGTTCGGCCCCGCCTACAAAGGCATCCCGTTGGCGGCAGCCACCGCCGTGGCGCTGGCCGAACATCACGACCGTGACCTGCCATGGTGCTTCAACCGCAAGGAAGCCAAGGCCCACGGCGAAGGCGGTAGCCTGGTCGGCGCGCCATTGACTGGCGACGTGCTGATCATCGACGACGTGATCACCGCGGGCACCGCCATCCGTGAAGTGATGCAGATCATCGCTTCCCAGGATGGCGCCAAAGCTGCCGGTGTGCTGATCGCCCTGAACCGTCAGGAGCGTGGCAACGGTGAGTTGTCGGCCATCCAGGAAGTGGAACGTGACTTCGGCATTCCAGTGATCAGCATCGTTTCGCTGAACCAGGTGCTGGAGTTCCTGGCTGACGATCCGCAGCTCAAGCAACATTTGCCTGCGGTTGAAGCCTACCGCGCCCAGTTCGGCGTGTAATCACGCTCCCACAGGGATTGCAGACAGCAAAAGACCCCGCTCAGCAAGTTGAACGGGTCTTTTGTTTATGTATGGCCCAGTCCCCCAGCTTTATTTTTTGCTGGTGCTGCTGAATGTCTCGGCTTTTTTGATCCCGGTGGGTTTATTGGTTTTCTCCGGGTACGGATCAGCCACAGCATCGCCCTGGCCAGTCAGAATTCTCCAGCCATGACGGATGTGCGCGGTTTTGCGGAGTTGCGGGCAGGGCGGCATCGATGTTTTGCCCTGATTCGAGTATTCGTGACCGCAATCGACGCAGGCGTAGGTGCCAGGTGAAACATCGCTGCCGTAAGGGACGTAGTCTTTTTGCATGGGTAGACCTCCTGTGGATTCAGAGAAGATCCTATGCAGATGGCTTCCTTCATGATGTCGGACGTTTCGCCCAATCAGGTCAGGCATTTCCTGCGCGCATAAAAAAGATCGCAGACTTCGTCAGCTCCTACAGGTTTTTCGTACATCCGAAATCCGTAGGTGCCTGCCGAAGGCTGCGATCTTTTTAAGGTTTTGAATCAGGGACGCTTGCGATTGCTGATCAGCGTGCCCACACCGGTGTCGGTGAAGATTTCCAGCAGAATGGCATTTGGCACTCGACCATCAATGATCAGCGAGCTGCCCACGCCACCCTGTACCGCTTCCAGTGCGCAACGGATCTTCGGCAGCATGCCGCCGTAAATGGTGCCGTCGGCGATCAGATCGTCGACTTGCTGGGTGCTCAGACCGGTCAGGACCTTGCCGCTCTTGTCCATCAGGCCGGCAATGTTGGTCAGCAGCATCAGCTTCTCAGCTTTCAGAGCCTCGGCCACTTTACCGGCCACCAGATCGGCGTTGATGTTGTACGACTCGCCGTTGGCACCGACGCCGATCGGCGCGATCACCGGAATGAAATCGCCTTTGACCAGCAGGTTCAGCAGGTCGGTGTTGATCCCGACCACTTCGCCGACGTGGCCGATGTCGATGATTTCCGGCTGGGTCATCTCAGGGGTCTGGCGGGTGACGGTGAGCTTCTTCGCGCGAATCAGCTCGGCGTCTTTACCGGTCAGGCCGATGGCGCTGCCGCCGTGACGGTTGATCAGGTTGACGATGTCCTTGTTGACCTGGCCGCCGAGGACCATTTCCACCACGTCCATGGTCGCGGCGTCGGTGACGCGCATGCCATCGACAAAGTGGCTCTCGATCGACAGCCGCTTGAGCAGGTCGCCGATTTGCGGGCCGCCGCCGTGAACCACCACCGGGTTGATGCCGACGGCTTTCATCAGCACGATGTCGCGGGCGAAGCCGGTTTTCAGCTCCTCGCTTTCCATCGCGTTGCCGCCGTATTTGATCACCAGCGTCTTGCCGACATAGCGGCGAATGTAAGGCAGCGCTTCGGACAGGACCTTGGCGGTGTTGGCGGCGGCTTCGCGTTCGAGGGTCATTCAGGGCTCCGGGTGCTTCAATAGATCAAAACGGTAGTTGGAGATCAGGTGCAACGCGCTTCAGCTGGACGTGGAATACATCCTTGATGCGCTGCAATTCAGCCTCGTCATCGGCCTCGAAGCGCAGCACCAGCACCGGTGTGGTGTTGGAGGCGCGAACCAGGCCCCAGCCTTTGGCATAGTCGACTCGCACGCCGTCAATGGTGGTCAGGTCGGCGCCTTCACCCCACTGTGCGTCGTGCAGTGCATCAATGATGCTGAATTTGCTCTCTTCGGTCACATGGATATTGATTTCCGGCGTAGAAATATCGTTCGGGAAGGTCGCGAACAACTCTTCCGCGGTGGATTTCTCTTTGCTGAGGATCTCCAGCAGCCGCGCGGCGCTGTAAATGCCGTCGTCGAAACCGAACCAGCGCTCCTTGAAGAAGATATGCCCGCTCATTTCGCCGGCCAACAGGGCGCCGGATTGTTTCATTTTCTTTTTGATCAGCGAGTGACCTGTTTTCCACATCAGTGGGCGACCGCCATATTCTTTGATCAGCGGGATCAGGCGACGGGTGCATTTGACGTCGAAGATGATTTCCGCGTCGGGGTTGCGTGCTACCACATCCTTGGCGAACAGCATCAGCAGGCGGTCCGGGAACACGACGCTGCCGGTGTTGGTGACCACGCCCACGCGGTCGCCATCGCCGTCGAAGGCCAGGCCCAGGTCGGCGTTGGTTTCCTTGACCTTGGCGATCAGGTCTACCAGGTTTTCCAGCTTGCCCGGGTCCGGGTGATGGTTCGGGAAGTTGCCATCGACATCGCAGAACAGCGGGATGACTTCGCAGTTCAGGGCTTCGATCAGTTGCGGGGCAATCACGCCGGCCGCGCCGTTGCCGCAATCGACCACCACTTTCAGGCGGCGGGCGAGTTTGATGTCCTGGACGATTTCGGTGTTGTAGCGGTCGAGGATCTCGACCTTGGTGATGCTGCCCTTGCCGCTGCTCAGGTTGTTGGTCTTGAGTCGGTCGTGCAGGGCCTGGATCTGTTCGTTGGCCAGGGTATCGCCAGCAATGACGATCTTGAAGCCGTTGTAGTTCGACGGGTTGTGGCTGCCGGTGAGCATCACCCCGGATTTGCCGGCCAGTACGTTGGCGGCGTAGTACAGCGCTGGCGTTGGCACCAGGCCGACGTCGCTGACGTGGCAACCGCTGTCGGCCAGGCCCTGAATCAGTTGTTCCACCAATTCCGGGCCGGACAGGCGACCGTCGCGGCCGACGGACACATTGGGTTCGCCCTGGGCCAGGCTCTGGGAGCCGATGGCGCGACCGAGCCAATAAGCGGTTTCAGCGTTCAAGAATTCCGGGACGGTGCCACGAATGTCGTATGCGCGGAAGATGCTGTCGGGGAACTTGGGTGCGACTTGGGCTGGGGTGCTCATCTGTAGGAATGCTCCATCTTGAAAGTGGCTGGACCTGCCGGCGAAAAACTCGTCTGCGGGCTCAAACTGAAGGGTATGACGGTGTTTTCCACCGAGAGTTCGTGGTGTGAAAAGGCCATGCCATCAACATCGGCGAGCAATTGGCCGGCCAATGCCTTGATTTCCAGTGGTAAACCTTCCAGATGACGTCTGTGCAATTTTCATCCTTAAAATGCAGGGGGTAGGTCAGGCCAGGCAGTGCTCCCAGCCTGAATGCCGATGATCAGTGGCTGCCGGAGTGGCCGAACCCGCCGGTGCCGCGCTGGGTTTCGACGAACTCTTCGACCATTTCAAAATGCGCTTGAACCACCGGCACCAGCACCAATTGGGCCAGCCGTTCGCCGACAACGATGTTGAAATCGGTCTGGCCACGGTTCCAGCACGAGACCATCAGCGGGCCCTGGTAATCGGAGTCGATCAGGCCGACCAGGTTGCCCAGCACGATGCCGTGCTTATGGCCCAGGCCGGAGCGCGGCAGAATCAAGGCCGCCAGGCCCGGATCGCCGATATACACCGACAGGCCGGTAGGGATCAGCAGGGTCTCGCCCGGCTTGATGACAGTGTCTTTTTCCAGCATGGCGCGCAGGTCGAGGCCGGCGGAGCCGGGCGTGGCGTACTGCGGCAGCGGAAATTCGCTGCCGATGCGTGGGTCGAGGATCTTGGCTTGCAAAGCGTGCATGTAAATTAAACCTGGTTCAGACGTTCGGCGATAAAAGTGATCAGCTGGCGGGCAATCTTGCCTTTGCTGGTCTGGGCAAAAATAGTGGCGTGCAGCTCCCGGTCGATCACGCTGCAGGCGTTTTCTTCGCTGTTGAAGCCAATACTCGGGTTGGCGACGTCGTTGGCGACGATCAGATCGAGGTTCTTGTCTTTCAACTTGCGGGCAGCGTAGTCGAGCAGGTGTTCGGTTTCGGCGGCAAAGCCGACACTGAACGGACGGTCGGGACGGGTGGCGATGGTGGCCAGAATGTCTGGGTTGCGCACCATCTGTAGCAACAAGCCGTCGCCGCTTGTAGGGTCTTTCTTGAGTTTCTGTGGGGCCACGACTTCCGGGCGGTAGTCCGCGACCGCTGCCGAGGCGATAAACAGGTCGCAAGGAATCGCGGCTTCACAAGCGGCGAGCATGTCCCGGGCGCTGACCACGTCGATGCGGGTGACGCGATCCGGGGTCGGCAGGTGCACGGGACCTGTGATCAGGGTCACGCGGGCGCCGGCTTCTACCGCGGCTTCGGCCAGGGCAAAGCCCATTTTGCCGGAGCTGTGGTTGGTGATGTAGCGCACCGGGTCGATATTTTCCTGGGTCGGGCCGGCGGTGATCAGCACGTGTTTGCCGGTCAGCGCCTGGCGCTGGAAGCAGTCTGCCGCGCACTGGGCGAGGTCGGTGGCTTCGAGCATGCGGCCCATGCCGACGTCGCCGCAGGCCTGGCTGCCGGAGGCCGGGCCGAAGACTTTGAAGTCGCGGCTTTCGAGGGTTTGCAGGTTGGCCTGGGTCGCCGGGTCGCGCCACATGGCCTGATTCATCGCCGGCGCCACGGCGACTACCGCGTCGGTGGCCAGCACCAGCGTGGTCAGCAGGTCGTCGGCAATGCCTTGGGCCAGGCGAGCGATCAGGTCCGCAGTGGCGGGGGCGATCAATACCAGATCGGCCCATTTGGCCAGTTCGATGTGGCCCATGGCGGCTTCGGCCGCCGGGTCCAGCAGGTCCAGGTGGACCGGGTGCCCGGACAGGGCCTGCATGGTCAGCGGGGTAATGAATTCGCTGCCGCCACGGGTCATGACCACGCGCACTTCAGCGCCCTGGTCGATCAGGCGGCGAACCAGCTCGGCGCTCTTGTAGGCAGCAATGCCGCCGCCGACGCCCAGAACGATGCGTTTCCGATACAGCCGCTGCATAGGTCTGCCTTTCATTTCGTTGATGACTGCATGGCGATACCCCCTCCCCAGGGGTGAAATCGCCCGCAAAAAAGATGGGCTACGATATCACAGCGACCGCTACGGAACAGCGGCGCCCACTTACATGGAGGTGTTATGAGCATTCGCGATTGGCCAGCGGCGGAGCGACCGCGGGAGAGGTTGCTTGAGTTGGGTTCGGCGAGTCTTTCGGACGCCGAGTTGCTAGCGATTTTTTTACGTACCGGTGTATCGGGTAAAAGTGCAGTAGATCTGGCACGGCATCTGTTGAGTCAGTTTGGCAGCCTGCGTTCACTGCTCGAAGCCGATCAAACTGCGTTCAGCAGGCAATTGGGGCTCGGGCCGGCGAAATTCGCTCAGTTGCAAGCGGCACAGGAAATGGGCAGGCGGCATTTAGCCGAACGTGCGCGCCAGAAATCGGCACTGGAAAATCCGCAGGCGGTTCGTGATTACCTGAAGTCGATGCTGCGCCACGAGCCTCACGAGGTATTCGGCTGTCTGTTTTTGGATTCAAAACATCAAGTGCTGACCTTTGAAGTGCTGTTTCGCGGCTCCATCGACAGTACCAGTGTCTATCCAAGACAAGTGGTTAAACGCGCTTTGGCCCACAACGCCGCAGCGTTGATCCTCTGCCACAACCATCCGTCGGGTAACTCCAACCCCAGTCAAGCCGACCGGATGCTGACCAAGCGCCTGCAAGAAGCGCTGGACCTGATCGATGTGCGGGTGCTCGACCATTTCATCGTCGGTGACGGCGATCCGTTGTCCATGGCCGAGTACGGGTGGATGTGAAGGGGAAAGGCTGGATGAGTCCCTGTGGGAGCTAGCCTGCTCCCACAGCTTTTGTGGCGACGCTGATTACTTGAAGTTGACCTTGGAGTAATCCTGCCGGCCAAACGGGCTGACCTGATAACCCTCGACGTCTTTGCGCGTCAGGGCGAAGGCGGTCGGGTGAGCCAGCGGCAGCCACAACGCCTGTTGCTGGATCTGCGCCTGGGCCTGCTCGTAGAGCTTGGTGCGTACACCTTGCTCGCCGGTGGTCTTGCCGGCGCTGATCAGCTTGTCCAGGTCCTGGTTGCAGTAGCGGGCGAAGTTGGTGCCGGATTTGACCGCCGCGCAGGAAAACTGCGGCGTGAGGAAGTTGTCCGGGTCACCGTTATCGCCGGCCCAGCCCATGAACAGCAGGTCATGCTCGCCGGCCTTGGCGCGGCGAATCAGCTCGCCCCATTCGATCACACGGATTTCGGCCTGGATGCCGATTTCCGCCAGGTCGGATTGAAGCAATTGCGCGCCGAGGCTCGGATTGGGGTTCAGCAGGCTGCCGGAAGGGCGGGTCCAGATGGTGGTCTGGAAGCCATTCTTGAGCCCGGCCTTGGCCATCAGCGCCCGGGCTTTCTCGACATCGTGAGGGTAGCCCGGCAAATTCCTGGCGTAGCTCCAGGTATTGGGCGGGTAGGGCCCATTGGCAGGCTCGGCGGTGTCTTCGAATACCGCTTTGACGTAGTTGGCTTTGTCGAACGCGAGATTGATTGCCTGGCGCACTTCCGGCTTGTCCAGCGGCGGATGTTGGCTATTGATGCCGACGAATGCGGTCATGAAGGCGTCAGTCTTTTCCACCTTCAGGGTCGGCTCCTGCTTCGCAGCCTGTACGTCCAGCGGCTTCGGCGACAGGGCGATCTGGCACTCGTTGCGGCGCAATTTCTGCAACCGCACGTTGGCGTCCGGGGTGATCGCGAAGATCAACGGGTCCACCGATGGCTTGCCCTGGAAGTAGTCGCGGTTGGCCTTATAGCGAATCGAGGCATCTTTCTGGAAACGCGTGAAGATGAACGGGCCGCTGCCGATCGGCTGGCTGTTGAGCTTCTCCGGAGTACCGGCCTTCATCAGTTGCTCGGCGTACTCGGCCGAATAGATCGAGGCGAAGCCCATGGTCAGGGTCGGCAGGAACGTCGAGTCCGGGTGATCGAGGGTGAAACGGATGGTGAGTGGGTCCAGGGCGTCGATTTTCTTGATCAGTGTCGGTAACTGCATCGACTGAGCGTGCGGGAAGCCGCTCTGGGCGACTTTGTGCCACGGGTTTGCCGGATCGAGCATGCGGTCGAAACTGAATTTCACGTCTTCGGCGGTCAGGTCGCGCGTCGGGCTGAAATACTCGGTGCGGTGAAATTTCACCTGCGGATGCAGTTTGAAGACGTAGGTCAGGCCGTCGGGCGTGACGTCCCAGCTGTCCGCGAGGCTGGCGACCACTTTGCCGCTGGCCGTGTCGAAGTCCACCAGGCGGTTCATCAGCACGTCGGCCGAGGCGTTGGTGGTAGTCAACGAGTTGTATTGCACCACATCGAACCCTTCCGGGCTGGCCTCGGTGCAGACGCTCAGGGCGGCGGCATGGGCCAGGGGGCTCAGCAGAAGCGGGGCGAGCAACAGTGGTAGGGCAGCGAGGCGCATGGTCGGATTCCTTTACAGATCGAAGGCCCATCTGCAAGTGCAGTCTGGAAAAGGCTTACCCTAGTGGGCTCTTTTGCAAATGACTATCCCCTTTTTCATTTTCAGGGGAGTATGGGTGATTGTTTTCGGTGAGTGACGGTTGAGAAAAACCCTGAATTGGCTCGTTGGCCGATTCTCTGCGACGAGCGGTCGCTATCGGGCTTAGCCTTTACCCAAGGCACTCGGCGCCCGAAAAATCAGGTTTTTATCAACTCAATTCACACCGGTTGTTGTTGCTCTCTGGTCTTTCTGGTATAAAGCAGCGCTCTTTTCTAGGGGCCCGGTTCCTTCGTTTGTAGGTGTAGCCGGTAAGACCCTTAAAGAAACGCGGCGCCTGGCGCCAAATGACTGAGAGATTAAGCGGCCAACCCATGCCGGGTTGGGCATGTGGTTTTAGAGGGCTGAGGCATGTCGAGAGTCTGTCAAGTTACCGGTAAGGGTCCGGTGACTGGGAATAACATTTCCCACGCAAACAACAAAACCCGTCGTCGTTTCCTGCCGAACCTGCAGCATCACCGCTTCTGGGTTGAGTCCGAGAAACGTTTTGTGCGTCTGCGCGTATCTGCCAAAGGCATGCGTATCATCGACAAGCGTGGCATTGATGTCGTGCTGGCCGAAATCCGTCGCGATGGCAAGATCTAAGGGAGCTAATCATGCGTGAATTGATTCGTTTGATTTCGAGCGCCGGTACTGGTCACTTCTACACTACCGACAAGAACAAGCGCACTACTCCGGACAAAATCGAGATCAAGAAATATGATCCGGTTGTTCGTAAGCACGTGATCTACAAAGAAGGCAAAATCAAGTAATTGATTTTTCCTCCTTACGAAAAAGGCCCGTATCGCGAGATACGGGCCTTTTTTGTTGGCTGTCGGTTCAAGCGGCACAAACCCTCAAGCCTTCTGTTCAAACACCACATAAATCTTGCGGCACGGCTCCAGCACTTCCCAAGTGCCTTTGAAACCGGCCGGAATCACGAAGCGATCCCCCACGCGCAGGGTCTTGGCGCCGCCGTTGTCATCGCGCAGCACTGACACCCCCTGAACGATTTCGCAGTATTCGTGTTCGGTGTAGTTCACCCGCCACTGACCGACTTCGCCTTCCCAGACACCTGCGCTCATCTGGCCGCACGGGCTGTTGTAGTGGTTGTACACCGTTTGCTCGGGGTCGCCCTTGAGGACTTTGGCCGGGTCTGGCCGATAGCGATCGGGCTGGGTGGTGGCCTGACTGAAATCGACGATATCCTGAATGCTCATGCTGGTATTCCCACGTGATTGCGGCGCGACTGGCTGGAAAATTGAAAGTCTATGTTTATTAAAATGAACATCGCAAGGTCGTTTAACGGCCTTTTGTCAAATATATTGAAACTTCACCCGCCGCTGGTTTAGGGTAGCGGTTGCCTTGAGCCGAAAAGCAGGCTGGCCGGGCAGAATTCCTGACAGCACCCGCGAAGAGCGCGGGCGCTCGTATTCAATAAGAGGAGGACACTCGTATGACCACCCTGACTCGTGCCGACTGGGAACAGCGGGCTCGCGATCTGAAGATCGAAGGCCGTGCCTACATCAATGGCGAATACACCGATGCAGTCTCCGGTGAAACGTTCGAGTGCATCAGCCCTGTCGATGGCCGTCTGCTGGGCAAAATTGCCAGCTGTGACGCCGCCGACGCCCAGCGCGCCGTGGAAAACGCTCGCGCCACGTTCAATTCCGGCGCCTGGTCGCGCCTGGCGCCGACCAAGCGCAAAGCCACCATGATTCGTTTTGCCGGCCTGCTGAAACAGCACGCCGAAGAGCTGGCCCTGCTTGAAACCCTGGACATGGGCAAGCCAATCAGCGATTCCCTGTACATCGACGTTCCCGGTGCGGCACAAGCCCTGAGCTGGAGCGGTGAGGCCATCGACAAGCTCTACGACGAAGTCGCCGCCACCCCGCACGATCAGCTGGGGCTGGTGACTCGCGAGCCGGTCGGTGTGGTCGGCGCGATCGTGCCGTGGAACTTCCCGTTGATGATGGCCTGCTGGAAACTCGGCCCGGCGCTGTCCACCGGTAACTCAGTGATCCTCAAGCCTTCGGAAAAATCGCCGCTGACGGCTATTCGTATTGCAGCGCTGGCAGTTGAAGCCGGCATCCCGAAAGGTGTGCTGAACGTGCTGCCGGGTTACGGTCATACCGTCGGCAAGGCCCTGGCCCTGCACAATGATGTCGACACCCTGGTGTTTACCGGTTCGACCAAGATCGCCAAGCAACTGCTGATCTACTCCGGCGAATCGAACATGAAGCGTGTCTGGCTTGAAGCCGGTGGCAAGAGCCCGAACATCGTGTTCGCCGATGCGCCGGACCTGCAAGCCGCCGCCGAATCGGCTGCCAGCGCTATTGCCTTCAACCAGGGCGAAGTCTGCACCGCCGGTTCGCGCCTGCTGGTCGAGCGTTCGATCAAAGACAAATTCCTGCCATTGGTGATCGAAGCCCTCAAGGCCTGGAAGCCGGGCAATCCGCTGGATCCGGCGACCAACGTCGGTGCGCTGGTGGATACCCAGCAGATGAACACCGTGCTGTCCTACATCGAATCCGGTCATACCGATGGCGCCAAGCTGGTGGCTGGCGGCAAGCGCATTCTTCAGGAAACCGGGGGCACCTACGTCGAGCCGACGATTTTCGACGGTGTCAGCAACGCGATGAAAATTGCCCAGGAAGAAATCTTTGGCCCGGTGTTGTCGGTGATCACTTTCGATACCGCCGAAGAAGCCGTTGCGATTGCCAACGACACACCGTACGGCCTCGCGGCTGCGGTATGGACCACGGATATCTCGAAGGCTCACCTCACCGCCAAGGCTTTGCGCGCCGGCAGTGTGTGGGTCAACCAGTACGACGGCGGCGACATGACTGCGCCGTTCGGTGGCTTCAAACAGTCCGGCAACGGTCGCGACAAGTCGCTGCACGCGTTCGACAAGTACACCGAGCTGAAGGCGACCTGGATCAAGTTGTAAGCAAGTGAGGGCGCCTGGCGGTAAATCGGGCTCCTGAACGACGCAGATCCCTTGTGGGAGCGAGCTTTTGTGGCGAAGGGGCTTGCCCCCTCGCCACAAAAGCTCGCTCCCACACTGTTTTGTGCTGTACATAAAATATCCACAGGAGCGTGGAACATGCGTTGGGCGACTTATTTCGCCGTGTTGGCGTCTGTCTTGAGTGTCGGCCTGGCCCTGGGTGTCAGCATGCCGTTGGTGTCGCTGCGTCTGGAAGGTTGGGGTTACGGCTCGTTCGCGATCGGCGTGATGGCGGCGATGCCGGCCATTGGCGTACTGCTGGGGGCAAAGATCTCCAGCCATCTCGCGGCCCGTCTCGGCACGGCCAATCTGATGCGCCTGTGCCTGTGGGGCGGGGCGGTGTCCATCGGTTTGCTGGCGCTGTGGCCGAGCTACCCGATCTGGCTGGTGCTGCGGTTGATGATCGGGGTAATCCTGACCCTCGTCTTCATCCTTGGTGAAAGCTGGATCAACCAACTGGTGGTCGAGCAATGGCGCGGGCGACTGGTGGCTCTGTATGGCAGCAGTTATGCGCTGAGTCAGCTGGCCGGGCCGCTACTGTTGGGGGCGTTGGGCACCGAGCATGATTACGGTTTCTGGGTGGGCGTCGGTTTGCTGATGACGTCACCGTTCCTGCTGCTGGGTCGTAGCGGCGCACCTGCCAGTGAAGCCTGCAGTGTGACCCTCAGCGACTTGCTGAACTTCTGCCGTGGCCTGCCGGCAATTGCCTGGGCGGTGTCGCTGTTTGCCGCGTTCGAAGCGATGATTCTGACCTTGCTGCCGGTCTACTGCCTGCGTCAGGGTTTCACCACGGAAATCGCCCTGGCGATGGTCAGCACGGTGGTGGTGGGGGATGCCTTGCTGCAATTGCCGATTGGCGCACTGGCCGATCGCTTGTCGCGGCGTACATTGTTTACCGGCTGCGCGATGCTCTTGCTGCTGTCGAGCCTGGCGATTCCATTGCTGATCGATACGCTGTTGATCTGGCCGCTGTGGGTGTTGTTCGGCGCCAGCGCCGGTGGTCTGTTCACCTTGTCGCTGATCCTGATCGGTGAGCGTTACCGCGACGATGCGCTGGTGCGGGCCAATGCCCATATCGCGCAGTTGTGGGGCATCGGTTGTCTGATCGGACCCTTGGCGGCCGGTGCCGGCAGCCAGTGGATCAGCGGGCATGCCTTGCCGTTGCTGATGGCGGCGGGCGCGTTGGGGTTGGTGATTCTGGTGTCGCGGCAAGGCGCGTTTGGGACGGTGCAGCCGGCGTAGATCCTGGCAATTCAAGCTACAGCATCCGCTCCAGGCCGACCATGCTGCTGAGCCATGAATTGAAATGCTGCCACCAACTTCCCGGTTCTTTGGTCAATGTGTGCTGCTTGCCGTCGTCTTCGGTGATCCAAACGATCTGACTATTTTCCAGTCGGGCCTGATAGCTGAGGGGGGGCGCCATACCTTCCAGTGCCAGTTCGCGCACCCGTCCGGCGAGCTGTGGGTTGTCCACCAGTACTCCGACTTCGGTGTTCCACAGTACCGAGCGCGGGTCGAAATTGAACGAGCCGATGAAGGCTTTCTGTCGGTCGAATACCATCGCCTTACTGTGCAGGCTGGAGTCGGAGCTACGGGAGGAGCTGCTCCCGCTGTGAAACAGGCGCGGTCCGCTGCCGCTGCCTCCGTTGTCGCCGGGCTGGCGGCGTAATTCGAACAGCTGCACGCCATGCTCCAGCAAGGCTTTGCGATAAGGTGCGTAACCACCGTGCGTGGCCGGCACATCGGTGGCTTCCAGTGAATTGGTCAGCAAACTTATCGACACGCCGGCATCGGCGCGACCGGTCAGGTACACCAGGCCCGGTTGGGCGGGTACGATGTAGGGCGAGACCATGATCAACTCCTTGCTGACTCCATTGAGCTCGGGTGCCAACTGGGTGGACAGCTGCAAGTACGGAGCCGGCTCGCCATCGGCCAGCACCTTGGTTGGTGCGTCCCACAGCGCCTGGTTCCAGGCCCAGATCAGCTCCTGGCGCCAGGTCTCCAGGCGCGGATGAGTGGTATAGGTCATCAACTGTTGGTAGAGCGTGTGATTCTGTTTGCGCGTTTCCTCCAGGGATTCGTCCAGTCGCGTCCGGGTATTTTCCAGGTCCTTGAGTGTCGGCCTGATCGAGAGAAACTGCTCGATCGGCTTGCTCAGAGCACTGTTCCAATACTCGTCGAAGCTATGCCCCAGCTGCTGGGCAACCGGGCCGACGCTGAGCATGTCGATGTCGGTGAAATTACGGTTGGGCTCGGCATCGAAGTACTCGTCCCCCAAGTTGCGCCCGCCAACGATTGCCACGCTGTTGTCCGCCACCCACAGTTTGTTGTGCATGCGGCGATGTTGCTGCGACAGGTTGAACAGCCGGCCCATGGTACGCGTCACGACGGTGCTGCGGCCCAGGTGCAGCGGGTTGAAGACGCGGATCTGAATCTTCGGATGGACAGCGAGGGTTGCGATGATCTGATCCAGGCCATCGCTGGTGGTGTCGTCGAGCAGAATCCGCACCCGTACACCGCGGTCGGCGGCCTTGAGCAGCTCGCTTATCAGTATCCGTGTGCTGATGCCGTCATGGACGATGTAGTACTGCAAGTCGAGGCTGCTTTGGGCATTTCGAATCAGCTCGGCGCGGGCGGTGAAGGCCTCGGTGCTATCGGATAGCAAGCGGAAGCCCGACTGGCCCTGGTGGGGAGCGGCCTGGGCCTGGATCGAACGGCCAAAAGCAGAGTCGGCGGCCGGCAGGGCCTGGCTCGGTTCGCGAGGGATATTGAGTGTCGTACAGCCACCCAGAAGTGAGGCGAGTAACAGAAGAGCAAGCGGGGGCTGTCTGATTCTCACGGCGCGTATTCCGGATGGTGGCGGATAGCATATGGACGCCGTATCCCGAAGAAAGGTCAGTCGGTTTCCGCCAGCAGTTTGATTGCTGTCGCACCGACCTTGCGCACAGCTTCTTCAATCTGCGGGGTCGTTTTGGCAGCGTAGTTCATCCGCAGGCAATTACGGTATTTGCCCGAGGCGGAAAAGATACTGCCCACGGCAATCTGTACGCCTTGATCGTGCAGGGCACGATTGAGTTTCAGGGTGTCGAAGCCCTCCGGCAGCTCAACCCACAGCATGAAGCTGCCTTGCGGACGGCTGGCGCGGGTGCCGGCCGGGAAATAACGGGTGACCCAATCGATCATTGCGTCGCGATTGCGCTGGTATTGCATCCGCATCCGCCGCAAATGCGGTTCGAAGTGCCCGGCCTTGAGAAATTCGGCAATCGCAATCTGTGGTTGCGTTGCGGTGGAGCCGGTGCTGATGTACTTCATGTGCAGCACGCGCTCCAGATACCGGCCCGGCGCGACCCAGCCAATGCGCAGGCCCGGTGCCAGGGTCTTGGAAAAGGAACTGCAGAGCAGGACGCGGCCGTCCTCGTCGAAGGATTTGATCGTGCGCGGGCGGGGGTAGGTGTAGGCCAGTTCGCCATACACATCGTCCTCGATAATCGCCACGTCGAAACGCTGTGCCAGGTTCAACAGCGCACGTTTGCGTGACTCCGGCATGATGTAGCCCAGCGGGTTGTTACAGTTGGGGGTCAACTGTATGGCTTTGATCGGCCATTGCTCCAGCGCCAGTTCCAACGCTTCGAGGCTGATGCCGGTGAGCGGGTCGGTGGGGATTTCCAGCGCTTTCATGCCAAGGCCCTTGAGGGTCTGCATGGCGCCGTGAAAGCTTGGCGAATCCACTGCGACGATGTCACCCGGTCCGCAGATGGCGCGGATGCTGGTCGACAGTGCTTCGTGGCAACCGGTAGTGATTACCAGATCGTTGGCGCTCAATTGGCAGCCGGAATCGAGCATCAGGCGAGCGATTTGTTCGCGCAGTTCGAGGGTGCCGCAGATGTTGTCGTAATACAGGCCTCGCATGTCCTGCTGGCGGCTGATACGTGCCAGGTTGCGCAGCAGCGGTTTCATGGTCGGCGAGTTGATGTCCGGCATACCGCGGCCCAACTGCACGACATCCTTGCGCGGCACGGCGCGGATCAGTTCCAGCACCTGATCCCACTGTGAAATATCCACCGGTCGTTGGGCTGGGCGGCCGACCACGGGTAGCTCTGGCAGTTCGCGGCTCACCGGTACGAAATAGCCGGATTTGGGTTTGGGCATCGCCAGGCCTACGTCTTCCAGCACTCGATAGGCCTGTTGCACCGTGCTCAGGCTGACCCCGTGCTCGACACTCAGCGCCCGCACCGAGGGCAGCCGGTCACCGGGGCGATAGAAGCCCTGTTCGATACGTGTGCCGAGCAACTCGGCGAGGTTGACGTAAAGGGTCATGGTGCAGTCTCGATGTGGGTGATTCGGTTAACCAATACAGATGGGGCAAAAATAAGCGATTCAGAGGTTGAAACAGAAAAACTGTATGGAATTAATACTGCTCCGTTGAATCTGTAATGCTTTTTGCCGTCCGCGCATCATGAAAGCTCTGGCTACCCAAGTAAACAGGAGCGACGAAAATGAACGGCTTGAGCGATGTGCGGCTGACGTTACACAGTCAGGAACTGGCGGCAGGGCAACAGAACGGCGCGCGCGAGGTAATTATGCGCAACGCACCGTCCTGCCTGGGTCGCTGGGGTCTGTTCTGGCATCGTCTGCACACGCGTAAGGCGTTGTTGGAACTGACGCCGGAGCAACTCAAGGATGTCGGGTTGAGTCGGGAGCAGGCGCGGGAGGAGGGGCTTAAACCTTTCTGGCGGATCTAGTACTGTTGATCGTTCCCACGCTCTGCGTGGGAATGCCACCCCGGACGCTCCGCGTCCGCTGTGACGCAGAGCGTCACTGGATGCATTCCCACGCAGGAGCGAGGGAACGATCATCTTCCTCAAACCAACTCTTTAAGTCGATGCCACAACATCCCCAGGGCCAATAATGGCGAACGCAAATGTTTGCCCCCGGGAAAGGTAATGTGCGGCACCTTGGCAAACAGATCGAAACCACCACTGTGCTGGCCGCTGATGGCCTCAGCCAACAACTTGCCTGCCAGGTGCGTGGCGTTTACGCCATGACCGGAATAGGCCTGGGCGTAATACACATTCGGTTGCTCCTTGAGCCGGCCGATCTGCGGCAGGCGATTAGCCCCGATGCCGATCATCCCGCCCCACTGATAGTCGATCTTCACCCCGGCCAGTTGCGGGAACACCGCCAGCATCTTCGGACGCATGTAGGCGGCGATGTCTTTCGGATCGCGTCCTGAATAATGGCAGGCGCCGCCGAACAGCAGGCGGCGGTCCGCCGAGAGTCGGTAATAATCCAGCGCTACCCGTTGATCGCAGACCGCCATGTTCTGCGGCAGCAGCGCGTGAGCCTGCTCTTCACTCAAGGGTTCGGTGGCGATGATGTAACTGCCGGCGGGCAGCACCTTGCCGCCAAGTTGCGGGTTGAGATCGTTGAGGTAGGCGTTGCAGCCCAGCACCAGGGTCTTGGCGCGGACCGAGCCCCGGGCGGTGAGGACCTTGACCTCGCGGCCATAATCGATGCGGGTTACAGCCGATTGCTCGAACAGTTTGGCGCCCAATTGCCGGGCGGCGGCCGCTTCGCCCAGCGCCAGGTTCAGTGGGTGCAGATGCCCGGAGCCCATGTCGATCAAACCACCGACATAGCGATCGGAACCCACCACGCTGTGCATTTCGTTAGCTTGCAGCAGACGGGTTTCGTAACGGTAACCGAGGCTGCGCAGCTCGCTGGCGTCTTCAGCGAAGCCTTCCAGGTCATGGGCCTTGTTGGCGAGGTCGCAGTAGCCCCAGGTCAGGTCGCAAGGGATCTGAAAGCGCTCGATTCGCTGTCGGACGATTTCCACCGCTTCCAGACCCATCAGTTTCATCTGACGCACGCCGTCTGCACCGATCACGTTGGCGAACTGATCGAGGCCATGGCCGACGCCGCGAATCAATTGCCCGCCATTGCGTCCGCTGGCGCCCCAACCGATCTTGTGCGCCTCCAGCAGCACCACGCGCAAGCCTCGTTCAGCCAGTTCCAGCGCGGTGTTCAGCCCCGAGAACCCGCCGCCCACCACGCACACGTCCGCGACCAGCTCACCTGTGAGTGTTGGAAGGTCGGGTTGCGGCAGGCTGCTGGCGGCGTAATAAGAGGCGACGTGCCGGTGGTTAGGGGCAGGTTGCTGAACGGCGGCGTTCATGGACGTCATCCTGATGCGTGTGTTTGAAAAAGTTGACGGAGCATAAGCCGCCCCTTCGGATACGGGCAACATTGGTCGGTTGGTGCTGTCTGGGTCGGGGCTTTTGCGTCAGAATCCCCATCTATTCCGCATTCGGTCACCGTTTAGATGAGCTGCAACAGTCAGAAAATTCGCACGCTGCGCCAGCAGATTCCCACCTTCGAGTGCGTGCCCGGCTGCCATGACTGCTGTGGGCCGGTCACCACCTCGCCCGAAGAAATGTCCCGCCTGCCGCGCAAGACCCGGGCTGAGCAGGACGCGGCGATGGACGAACTCAATTGCGTCCATCTGGGGCCCGACGGCTGCACGGTGTATGACGAGCGCCCATTGATCTGCCGTCTGTTCGGTACCACCAAGACATTGCCATGCCCCAATGGGCGGCGGCCGGTGGAGCTGATTCACCCGCGGGTCGAGAAGCAGATCCACGAATACATGGCCAGTACCCGGCAGGTGTTGGTGTAGGGCTCAATCCGGAATTGGCAGACTCAAACTCTCTTTCACTTCTTCCATCACGATATAGCTCTTGGATTCGCGCACATGCGGCAACTTGAGCAGGATGTCGCCCAGCAATTTGCGGTACGAGGCCATTTCGGAAATCCGCGCTTTCACCAGGTAATCGAAGTCCCCTGACACCAAATGGCATTCAAGTACGTGGGGCAGTTTCAGCACCGCGCGTCGGAACTCTTCGAAAGTATCGCCGGATTTGTAGTCGAGACTGATCTCGACGAACACCAACAGACTACCCTTCAGGTGCTGCGGATTCAGCCGGGCGTTGTAGCCCATGATGATCCCTTCGCGCTCCAGGCGCCGTACCCGTTCAGTGCAGGGGGTGGTGGAGAGGCCGACCTTTTCCCCCAGTTCGGTGAAGGAGATACGCCCGTCCGCTTGCAGAATCCGCAGGATGTTGCGGTCGATCTTGTCCAGCTCACGTTTGGTCTGAGTGTTGGTCCGCATAGGGGATGCGCCTCCGTGAAAAGGGTTTTTACCGAGAATTGTCGCCAAATATAAGCACTTATATAGTGAAAAGCACTGGCTAATCTTTTTTAAACTGCCCACATCTTCGGTCTGCACAATAAACGTCAGCGGTAAGCCGCGATGAGGGATATGAAAATGCGCGTTCTGGTCTTGGGTAGCGGCGTCATCGGTACCGCCAGTGCCTATTATCTGGCACGAGCCGGCTTTGAAGTGACGGTCGTGGACCGTCAGCCAGCGCCGGCCATGGAAACCAGTTTCGCCAACGCCGGGCAGGTTTCGCCGGGTTATGCCTCGCCGTGGGCCGCGCCGGGCGTGCCGCTCAAAGCCATCAAGTGGCTGTTGCAGCGCCACGCGCCATTGGCGATCAAGGCCACTGCCAATATCGACCAATACCTGTGGATGGCGCAGATGCTGCGCAACTGCACCGCCAGCCGCTACGCGGTGAACAAAGAGCGCATGGTGCGCCTGTCCGAGTACAGCCGCGACTGCCTCGACGAATTGCGCGCCGAAACCGGTATTGCCTACGAAGGCCGCAGCCTCGGTACTACCCAGCTGTTCCGCACCCAGGCGCAACTTGATGGGGCCGCCAAGGACATCGCCGTGCTGAAAGAGTCCGGCGTGCCGTTTGAACTGCTTGATCGCGCCGGCATTGCCCGGGTCGAACCGGCCCTGGCCAGCGTCACCGACATCCTCGCCGGTGCCTTGCGCCTGCCGAACGACCAGACTGGCGACTGCCAGATATTCACCACCCGCCTGGCCGAAATGGCCGTGAAACTGGGTGTGGAGTTCCACTTCGGCCAGGATATCCAGCGCCTCGACTTCGCCGGTGATCGCATCAACGGTGTGTGGATCGACGGCAAGCTGGAAACCGCCGACCGTTACGTGCTGGCCCTCGGCAGTTACTCGCCGCAGTTGCTCAAGCCGCTGGGCATCAAGGCCCCGGTGTACCCACTCAAGGGTTACTCGCTGACCGTGCCGATCACTAACCCGGCGATGGCCCCGACGTCGACCATTCTCGACGAGACCTACAAGGTCGCGATCACCCGCTTCGACAACCGCATCCGCGTCGGCGGCATGGCTGAAATCGCCGGTTTTGACCTGTCGTTGAACCCGCGCCGGCGCGAAACCCTGGAGATGATCGTCAACGACCTTTATCCTCAGGGCGGCAATCTGCCCGAAGCGAGTTTCTGGACTGGCCTGCGTCCGACCACTCCGGACGGCACGCCGATTGTCGGTGCCACACCGTTCAAAAACCTGTTCTTGAATACGGGCCACGGTACGCTCGGCTGGACCATGGCTTGTGGGTCCGGTCGTTTGCTGGCTGACCTGATGGCCAAGAGAACGCCGCAGATCAGCGCCGAAGGCCTCGATATTTCCCGTTATGGCAATAAACTGAAGGAGCCTGCAAAACATGTCAATCCAGCGCCAGCTCACCAATGAGCGCATGAGCCAGATCGTTGTCCATAACGGTACTGTGTATCTGGCAGGACAGGTCGGCGACGACATGAGCGCCGGGATTGAACAGCAGACCCGTGAAGCCCTCGCCAATATCGAGCGTTTGCTGGATCTGGCCGGGACTGACAAGAACCGTCTGCTGTCGGTGACCATTTACCTGAAAGACATCGACGCGCACTTCGCAGGCATGAATTCGGTGTGGGACCAGTGGCTGCCAAAAGGCGTCGCGCCGGCCCGTGCCACGGTCGAATCGAAGCTGTGCGAACCGCAAATCCTGGTCGAGCTGTCGGTCGTTGCCGCGCTGCCATAAACGCTCTGCCATAAATCAAGTCACAAAGATCCCTCTCCCGGCGCTGTTGGTGGTTCACGCTGTCAGCCAGCGCCGGTTTTTATCCCAATGACCGACTAGAAGTCCGCCGCCATGCGTCCTGCCCGAGCCCTGATCGACCTCCAAGCCCTGCGTCACAACTACCGGATTGCCCGTGAAGTCACGGGTGCCCGTGCCCTCGCGGTGATCAAGGCCGATGCCTATGGCCATGGCGCCGTGTGTTGCGCCCAGGCGCTGGAAGCCGAGGCGGACGGGTTTGCCGTGGCGTGCATTGAGGAAGCCCTGGAGCTGCGCGCCGCCGGCATTCGTGCGCCGGTGTTGCTGCTGGAAGGTTTTTTCGAAGCCGATGAGTTGGCGCTGATCGTCGAGCATGACTTCTGGTGTGTGGTGCATTCGTTGTGGCAACTCGAAGCCATCGAAAAAGCCACGCTGAGCAAACCGATTACGGTGTGGCTCAAGCTCGACTCCGGCATGCATCGGGTTGGTCTGCATCCAGCGGATTACCAGGCAGCCTATCAACGGCTGCTGGCCAGCGGCAAAGTGGCGAAGATCGTGTTGATGAGTCACTTCGCCCGCGCCGATGAACTGCACTGCCACGCCAGCGTCGATCAGGTCGCGGTATTCGAGGCGGCGCGTAAGGGTTTGGCGGCCGAAATCAGCCTGCGTAACTCGCCGGCGGTGCTTGGTTGGCCGCAGATTCCGAGCGACTGGGTGCGCCCGGGCATCATGCTCTACGGCGCGACGCCGTTCGAAGAGGCCAATGCCGTGGCGTCTCGCCTGCAACCGGTGATGACCCTGGAATCGAAAGTGATTTGCGTGCGTGAACTGTCGGCCGGCGAGCCGATTGGTTACGGCGCGAAATTCGTCACCCCCAAGCCGATGCGTGTGGGTGTGGTGGCGATGGGGTATGCCGACGGCTATCCGCGCCAGGCCCCGAGCGGCACACCGGTGCTGGTGGCCGGGCAGCGTAGCCAGTTACTGGGCCGGGTATCGATGGATATGCTCTGCGTCGACCTGACCGACGTACCGCAAGCCGGCCTCGGTTCGCCCGTCGAGTTGTGGGGCAAAAATATCCTCGCCAGTGACGTCGCGACGGCCGCCGACACGATTCCTTATCAGATCTTCTGCAACCTGCGTCGGGTTCCGCTGCTCTATTCCGGGGCCTGACAAACAGCGCTCCCGACCGAAAGTCGCTTCGCCAGGCTGGATTCAGGCGCAAGTGTTGTAAATACTGAACGCTGTCGCCATGATAACGCTCAATATTCTTGCAACCTGAATCCCTGGAGGCTCCAGCATTGGACGTCGGTGAACGACTGCAATCGATCCGTAAGCTCAAAGGTCTTTCCCAGCGTGAGCTCGCCAAACGCGCGGGTGTTACCAACAGCACCATATCGATGATCGAGAAGAACAGCGTCAGCCCCTCGATCAGTTCGCTGAGGAAGGTACTGGGCGGGATTCCCATGTCCATGGTCGAGTTCTTTTCCGAAGAAATCCTGCAGGAAAAGCCGACTCAGATCGTCTACAAGGCCCACGAGCTGATCGATATTTCCGATGGCGCAGTGACCATGAAGCTCGTCGGTCGGGCTCACCCGAGCCGGGCTATCGCGTTCCTCAACGAAATCTACCCGCCAGGCGCCGACACCGGTGAGGAGATGCTCACCCACGAGGGCGAGGAAACCGGGATTCTGGTGGAAGGTCGGCTGGAACTGGTGGTAGGGCTCGAAACATTTGTGCTCGAGGCCGGCGACAGCTACTACTTTGAAAGTACCAAGCCGCACCGTTTCCGGAATCCGTTCGATGCCCCGGCGCGACTAATCAGCGCAGCCACTCCAGCGAATTTCTAAGAGGCACGGCGTCGTGCCCGGATTGCACAGACGCCCATGCTGTATTCCCGCCTTGTGATAAGACCCCTTCGACTTTGGGGTTGTTTCAGTGTGGCGGGCTTACCGCTATACTTGCGCCCGCCTGCGAACCGTGGCCGCAGGCGTGACTAGCCACCATTGAGGGTGTA
The DNA here is from genome assembly GCF_030687165.1 of Pseudomonas sp. FP1740. Classification (NCBI taxonomy): domain Bacteria; kingdom Pseudomonadati; phylum Pseudomonadota; class Gammaproteobacteria; order Pseudomonadales; family Pseudomonadaceae; genus Pseudomonas; species Pseudomonas sp. FP1740. The sequence continues at coordinate 6,410,547 of NZ_CP117461.1, read as the reverse complement.
CGCGTGAACCTAATTATGAAAATGCTGGCCGCACCAGCAACCGTATTGGCCCTTTGGGCAGTCAGCGCACAAGCTGCGACCAACGACGATATCGCTAAACGTCTTGAACCTGTCGGCCAGGTTTGTGTGCAAGGTAAAGAATGCAAGGGGATGGAAGTCGCTGCTTCGGTTGGCGGCGGTGCGTCGAAAACTCCTGACGAAATTATTGCCAAACACTGCAATGCTTGCCATGGCACCGGCCTGTTGGGCGCACCGAAGATCGGTGATGCCGCAGACTGGAAAAAACGTGCCGATAAAGAAGGCGGCACCGCTGCTGGCTTGGCGAAGGTAGCGTTGAGCGGGCTCAATGCGATGCCACCAAAAGGCACCTGCAGTGACTGCGAACTGAAAGACCTTGAAGGCGCCATCCAGAAGATGTCTGGCCTGAAATAAGCCTGTTTTCAACGAAAAGCCGCTTGCGAGCGGCTTTTTTGTACCTGCGATTTGCCTGAGGCTATTCTTTGCAGCAAAGACCCGGCAAGCTCGGTTCAACCCAATTCATGGGGTGTGCGGGAGGATCAGATGGTGCAGTTGTGTTCTATCGAGCAGGCGGTCGATGACGTCCTGGCACGATTGCCGGCGCATATCCACATGGGCCTGCCGCTGGGGCTGGGCAAACCCAACCACTTCGTCAACGCGCTGTATCAACGCATCGCGCAACTGCCCGAGCGGCAGCTGACGGTCTACACCGCCCTGTGCCTTGGACGCCCGCCCTTGGGCGATGGTTTGCAAAAGCGCTTCCTCGAACCCTTCGTCGAGCGGGTGTTCGGCGATTACCCGGAACTGGATTTCCTCGCCGACCTGCATCGCGAAAGTCTGCCGAACAACGTCCACATTCATCAGTTCTTCATGCAACCGGGCAGCCTGCTGAACAGCGCCCCGGCCCAGCAGGATTACGTCAGCAGCAATTACAGCCACGCCGCGCGGGACATCAATGCCGCCGGTTTGAATCTGGTGGCGCAACTGGTCGCCAGCCACAGCGAACATCCCGATCGCCTGAGCCTGAGCTGCAATCCGGACATCACCCTCGACCTGTTGCCGATGATCGCCAAGCGCCGTGCGGCGGGGGAGACAATCCTGATGGTGGGCCAGGTGCACAACGATTTGCCGTACATGCCCGGTGACGCGGAAGTCGGCATCGACACCTTCGACCTGCTGATCGACGCCAAGGACAACACCACGTTGTTCTCCACACCAAACATGCCGGTGGGTTGTCAGGATCACTTCATCGGGCTGCACGCCAGCACGCTGGTGCGCGATGGCGGTACCTTGCAGATCGGCATCGGCGCCATGGGCGATGCCCTCACAGCGGCGTTGCTGGCGCGGCAGGCTGACAGTGACGGTTACAAGGCGTTGCTGGCAGATTTGAATCTCAGCCAGTGGGCGCAGCTGATCGAGCGCGAAGGGGGCGTCGAACCGTTCGCCAAGGGCCTTTACGGTTGCAGCGAAATGTTCGTCAACGGCTTGCTGGTACTGGCGGATGCCGGGATCGTGCGGCGCAAGGTCTACCCGGACGTGCCGACCCAGCAGCAGGCCAACGCCGGGACGCTGAATGAGGCGGCGCAAACCGATGGCATCTCGGTACATGGCGGTTTTTTCCTCGGACCGCGCAGTTTCTACGAGCGCTTGCGCGAGTTGCCGCAGAGCAAGCGGCTCGAATTCAACATGACCCGTATCAGTTACATCAACGAGCTCTACGGCCAGGAAGAGCTCAAACGCTTGCAGCGCCTTGATGCGCGCTTCATCAACACTGTGTTCACCATGACCCTGCTCGGCGCCGGCGTGGCCGATCAACTTGAAGACGGGCGGGTGCTGAGCGGCGTTGGCGGGCAATACAACTTCGTGGCCCAGGGTCATGCACTGGAAGGCGCGCGCTCAATCCTGCTCCTGCGCAGTTGGCGTGAGTCGGGCGGTGAGGTCAGTTCGAACATCGTCTGGGAATACGGCCATTGCACGATCCCACGGCATCTGCGGGACATTGTCATCACCGAGTACGGCATCGCCGATTTGCGGGGCAAGACCGACGCCGCGGTGATCGAGGCGTTGCTGAACATCAGCGACTCACGCTTCCAGCCGGGGCTGATCGAACAGGCGCAGAACGTTGGCAAATTGCCGAAGCATTTCCGCCTCGATCCGCGTTTCGCCGACAACAGCCCACAGCGTTTGCAGGCGATTCAGGCGCGGCATTCGAATCTGTTTCCGGAATATCCGTTGGGGTGTGATTTCACGGCGCAGGAGCGGGATTTATTGCGGGCGCTGAACTGGTTGAAGAGCAAGTTCAAGCTCGCGGAGATTCTGGAATTGGGCAAGGCGGCGCTGGATGCGCCAGAACCTTCGGAGTTTCCCGTGCATCTGGAGCGGATGCAGCTGACGAAACCGGAGGGGTTGAAAGAGGATTTGTTTCAGCGGTTGTTGCTCACTGGCCTCAAAGCCACCGCGCAATAACTGGCAGTCGAAATCAAATGTGGGGGGCGAGCCTGCTCGCTCCCACATTGGTTTTTCGGTGTAGTGGCTTTATTCGATGAAGGTTACAACGCCATCCTTCAGCGACTGCACCCGAGCCAACGATTCCACGCGATAACCCTGGGCATCCAGCTCCGCACGGCCACCCTGGAACGACTTCTCGATCACGATGCCCAGACCGGCCACGGTCGCGCCGGCCTGTTTGATGATCGAGATCAGCGCTTGCGACGCCTTACCGTTGGCCAGGAAGTCGTCGATGATCAGCACGCGGTCGCTGCTGGTCAGGTGGCGAGGGGAGATCGCCACAGTGCTTTCGGTCTGCTTGGTGAACGAGTAGACCGTCGCCGACAGCAGGTTTTCAGTCAGGGTCAGGGACTGATGCTTGCGCGCGAAAATCACCGGTACGCCGAGGTTCAGGCCGGTCATGATCGCCGGGGCGATACCCGAGGCTTCGATGGTGACGATCTTGGTGATGCCCGAATCCTTGAACAGCGTGGCGAATTCGTCGCCGATCAGCTTCATCAGTGTCGGGTCGATCTGGTGGTTCAGAAAAGCGTCGACTTTCAGGACCTGGTCGGAAAGCACGATGCCTTCTTCGCGAATTTTCTTGTGCAGTGCTTCCATGAAGCTGTCCTCTGTTGGCGTCTTTTGTGCCGAAGGTCTAAATAAAAGTGGCTAATTCTAGCGCTTTAACATCGCGCGTATATCTGCCAGCGCGCTGTTGCCGCGAACGGCTTTGACTTCGGTCGGGGTGTCGTCGTTGCCTTCCCAGGCCAGGTCGTCCGGCGGCAGTTCATCGAGGAAGCGGCTGGGCGCGCAGTCGATGATCTCGCCATATTGCTTACGCTTGGCGGCGAAAGTGAAAGCCAGCGTCTGACGCGCTCGGGTAATCCCGACGTAGGCCAGGCGGCGTTCCTCTTCGATAGTGTCGGCTTCGATGCTGGAACGGTGCGGGAGGATTTCCTCTTCCATGCCCATGATGAACACGTAAGGGAATTCCAGGCCCTTGGAGGCGTGCAAGGTCATCATCTGCACACCTTCGGCGCCATCTTCCTCTTCCTGCTGACGCTCCAGCATGTCGCGCAGCACGAGTTTGCCGATGGCGTCTTCGACGGTCATCTCGCCGTCTTCGTCTTTCTCCAGCGTGTTCTTCAGTGCCTCGATCAGGAACCAGACGTTACCCATGCGGTAATCGGCGGCCTTGTCACTGGAGCTGTTGGTGCGCAGCCAATTCTCGTAGTCGATGTCCATGACCATGCTGCGCAGGGCGGAGATCGGGTCTTCGCCGGCGCACTGCTCGCGGACCTTGTCCATGAAGCGCTTGAAGCGCGACAGGCGATCGGTGAAGCGGCTGTCCAGGTGTTCGCCCAGGCCGATTTCGTCGGTGGCGGCGTACATCGAGATTTTTCGCTCGGTGGCGTAGTTGCCCAGCTTCTCCAGTGTGGTCGAACCGATCTCCCGGCGTGGGACGTTGATCACCCGCAGGAAGGCGTTGTCGTCGTCCGGGTTCACGATCAGGCGGAAGTAGGCCATCAGGTCCTTCACTTCCTGGCGTCCGAAAAAGCTGTTGCCGCCGGACAGTCGGTAAGGCACCTGGTGATGCTGCAGCTTCAGCTCGATCAGCTTGGCCTGGTAGTTGCCGCGATACAGAATCGCGAAATCGCTGTAGGGCCGGTCGGTGCGCAAGTGCAGGCTGAGGATTTCCACGGCCACGCGCTCGGCTTCGGCGTCTTCGTTGCGGCAGCGGATCACGCGGATCTCGTCGCCGTGACCCATTTCACTCCACAGCTGCTTTTCGAATTCGTGCGGGTTGTTCGAAATCAGCACGTTGGCGCAGCGCAGGATGCGGCTGGTGGAGCGGTAGTTCTGCTCCAGCATCACCACTTTCAGGGACGGGTAATCGTCCTTGAGCAGCATCAGGTTTTCCGGGCGGGCGCCGCGCCAGGCGTAGATCGATTGGTCGTCGTCGCCTACCACAGTGAACTGGTTGCGTTTGCCGATCAGCAGTTTCACCAGCAAATACTGGCTGGCGTTGGTGTCCTGGTATTCGTCCACCAGCAGGTAGCGGACCTTGTTCTGCCATTTTTCCAGGATGTCGTCGTGTTCCTGGAACAGTTTTACCGGCAGCAGAATCAGGTCGTCGAAGTCCACCGCGTTGAACGCCTTGAGCGTGCGCTGGTAGTGGGTGTAGACGATGGCGGCGGTCTGTTCCTTGGGGTTGCGTGCGTTTTCCAGGGCTTCGGGCGGCAGGATCAGGTCGTTTTTCCAGGCGCCGATCATGTTCTTGATCTCGTCGACGCCGTCGTCGCCCGAGTATTCCTTCTGCATGATGTCGGTCATCAGGGCTTTGACGTCGGTCTCGTCGAAGATCGAGAAGCCCGGTTTATAGCCCAGCCGCACATGTTCCTTGCGGATGATGTTCAGGCCCAGGTTGTGAAAGGTGCACACCGTCAGGCCGCGGCCTTCACCGCCCTTGAGCAGCGTGCCGACCCGTTCCTTCATCTCCCGCGCGGCCTTGTTGGTAAAGGTCATGGCGACGATGTACTGGGCACGGATGCCGCAGCTCTGGATCAGATGCGCAATTTTGCGGGTGATCACGCTGGTCTTGCCGGAGCCTGCGCCGGCGAGCACCAAAAGAGGGCCGCCGACATAGCTCACGGCTTCTTGCTGCCGGGGATTGAGTCGGGACATACGAAATCAGGGAGTCGTTAGCGAAATGGGCCGGCATTTTAACAGGCTCAGCGAATTGTGCTGCTCTCTCCGACTTGTGACGCAACACGCGATCTCTATTTGCCGGTTTTGATACTTTCACGCAGGATGCGCAATGAATTCGCGTCTAAGGTACGTATTCAAGACTCGGAGTCGTGTTTGATAACCGATGATATTGGGTCATTGGTTACCCGAGCGGCATAATGCGCGCCGCCTACATCTTTGCAGAGTCTAGGGAGCTAGCTTGTCTACGCCTGTCGAACCCTTGCGTTTGCTGCTACTGGCCGAAGAGCCGGCGTGGGCAGCGTTGTTGCGCGAGTGTCTGGCTCCAATGGGGAGTTCGGCAGTGCTGCTCAGCGCGCCGAGCTGGGAGTCGGTCAGCAACCTGTTCGATGACAACCGCAGCGCGGTGTTGTTGACGATTCCTGCTCTGCAGCCGGCACCCGGCCGTTGCAGCCTGCCGACGGTGTTGCTGCTCGAACACGAGCCTCTGGCGCCGCCCGACGGTGTGAGCGACTGGCTGGTGCGCAATCTGGTGGATCCCGGCATGTTGCGCCGCTGTCTGCGTCATGTGCGTGAGCGCGGGGTGTTGGAAAACACCTTGCAGCGCCTGGCCGAGCAGGATCCGCTGACCGGCATCGCCAACCGTCAGGGTTTCCAGACCTTGCTGGCGGCACGTCTGGCGGACAACGACGGCCGCGGCCTGGCCCTCGGTCACCTCGACCTCGACAACTTTCGACACGCCAACGACGCCCTCGGCCATCAGGCAGGCGACCGGTTGATTCTGCAAGTGGTCTCGCGGCTGAAAAGCCAGCTGGAGGCCGGCGATCAACTGGCGCGGCTGGGCAGCGATGAGTTCGCCCTGCTGATCGACACCCGCCGCGCCCCGCAGCGCGCTGAATGGATGGCCGAACGCATTACCGAAGCCCTGTCCGAACCCTACTGGATCGACGGCGAAAGCCTGTTGATCGGTTCCAGTCTCGGCATTGCTCACGCCCGGGCGCAGGCCGGCGCCGACCCGCTGATGTGGCACGCGCACATCGCCATGCAGCAGGCCAAGAGTACACAAGGCTGCACCTTTCACATCTTCAACGAGCGGATCAATCGCAATGCCCGCAGCATCGCCGACCTTGAAAGCGAGCTGCGCCGGGCCTTGCGCCGCGATGAGCTGGAGTTGCATTACCAGCCGCGCCTGAACCTTGAGGACGGTCAGATCGTCGGCCTCGAAGCTTTGGTGCGCTGGCGTCACGGCGAACGCGGTTTGCTGCCCCCCAGCGAATTCGTGCCACTGGCCGAGCAAAGCGGCTTGATCGTGCCGCTGGGTTACTGGGTGATTTCCCGTGCCCTGCGGGACATGCAGGCGTTGCGTGAGCGGGGTCTGCCGGCGCTGCACATGGCGATCAACCTGTCGTTCCGGCAGTTTCAGGACAGCCAGTTACTGTCGACCCTGAGCCGGCTGATTGCCGAGCGTGGCGTCGAGGCGCAATGGCTGGAATTCGAACTGACCGAAACCGCGGTGATGCGTCGCAGTGACCTGGTCAAGCAGACCATGGACGCCCTCGGGCGGCTCGGTGTGCGCTTCTCGCTGGACGATTTCGGCACCGGGTTTTCATCGTTCGTGCACCTGAACAGCCTGCCGATCGCCTTGTTGAAGGTCGACAAGAGCTTTGTCGGCGGCATGGAAGAGCGGGAAGAGAATCGCAAACTGGTGCACGCCATGATCAACCTGGCGCACAACCTCAACCTCGAAGTGGTTGCCGAAGGGGTGGAAACACCGGAGCAGCTGGATTTGTTGCGCGGGTTTGGTTGCGATCAGGTGCAGGGGTATCTGATCAGCAAGCCATTGCCGTTGGCGGAATTGGTTGAGTATTTGACCTTCGGCAGTAGTCAGCAGCCCTTACTGGAAGTCGTAAGCTAACCACAAACAACGGTGGATGCTTGTGTGGCGAGGGAGCAAGCTCCCTCGCCACACAGCCTCGCTCCTGCAGGGTTTAATCAGGCTGGGTGGTTTGGAAGCTCGGCTGCGACGATGGCTCGCGCCGAATCATCCGCGTCATCTTCCACTCAAACGCCAGCGTCAGGCTCACGGCCGCACACGCCAGCCCCAGCGCCAACCCCCACCAGACGCCCGTCGGCCCCCAGTTCAGATGGAAGGCCATCCACCACGCGGCCGGCGCACCAATCAGCCAATAGCAGCCCAAACCCACCAGGAACGTGGTCTTGGCATCCTTGAGTCCGCGAATGCAGCCCATGGCAATGGTTTGCGTGCCGTCGAACAGCTCGAACCACGCCGCCACCGCCAACAAGCTCACGGCCAGTTCGATGACCGGGCGAAAGGCTGGGTCGTTGTGGTCGAGGAACAAGCCGATCAACTGATTCGGCAGCAGCCAGAAGACCATCGCAAACCCCAGCATCGACACCGCCCCGAAGGCGATCCCGACCCGTCCGGCCAGCCGCGCATCCAGCAATTGCCCGGCGCCGTAATGCTGGCCGATGCGCATGGTGATCGCGTAGGAAAGCCCCGCCGGCACCATGAACGCCACCGAGACGATTTGCAGGGCGATCTGGTGCGCCGCCAGTTGCGTGCTGCCCATGGTGCCCATGCACAGCGCGGCGAAGGCAAACAGGCCGACTTCCACCGCATAGGTGCCGCCAATCGGCAGGCCCAGGCGCCACAACTCCTTCAAGTACTGACGATTGGGCCGCGACAGCCCCTGGCGCAACGGATAAGCGTCATAGGCCGGGTGCCGACGAATGTGCAGCGCGAGCGCCAGCGCCATCAGGTTGGCCACGATCGCTGTGACCAGACCGATGCCCATCAGGCCCATTTTCGGCAGGCCGAACATGCCGGTGATCAACGCATAGTTGAGCAGGAAGTTGGCCACGGTGCCACCGAGGCTGATGACCATCACCGGCGTCGCCCGGCCGATGGCGCTGGTGAAGCCGCGCAGTGCCATGAAACTCAGGTAGCCGGGCAGGGCGAACGGCAGGATCAACAGAAACTGGCCGGCGGCCTGGACGTTGGTTGCGGTCTGGCCGAACAGCAGCAACACCGGTTTGAGGTTCCACAGCAGCAGACCCGCCACCAGCGCCATCAACCAGGCCAGCCACAAACCGGCCTGGGTCAGCCGCGCTGCGCCGATGATGTCGCCCGCGCCCTGACGGATCGCCACCAGGGTGCCGACCGCCGCGATCACGCCGATGCAGAAGATCGACACGAACGAATACGTCGCCGCGCCCAGACCGCCGCCGGCCAGCGCCTCGGGACTCAGGCGCGCCATCATCAAGGTGTCGGTGAGGACCATCAACATGTGCGCCAACTGAGAGGCAATCAACGGCCCCGCCAGCCGCAGGATGGCCCAGAGTTCAATACGCGCTGGATGCTGCATGATCATCACGCTCGATTGTCAGAGAGAACAGGAAGCGTCGATTCTCGGCGCTCTGCGGGGTTTCCACAAAGGGATAAAAAGGATGGGTGGCATGATTAAAACTCATGCCAGGGACTTTCTGATAAGTTGAGGCAACCGCGCTATAGGAGCTTTCCCAATGTCTCGTCGTCTTCCTCCCTTGTATGCCCTTCGAGCATTCGAAGCGGCGGCGCGACATAGCTCGTTCACCCGCGCCGCCGAAGAACTGTCGATCACCCAAAGTGCGGTCAGCCGGCACATTCGTACGCTCGAAGAGCATTTCGCCTGTCGCCTGTTTCATCGCAGCGGGCGCAACCTGCAACTGACCGAATCGGCGCGGCTGATACTGCCCGGCATTCGCGAAGGCTTCACCGCCCTGGAACGAGCCTGCAATACCCTGCGTGCCGAGGACGACATCCTGCGCATGAAAGCCCCGTCGACCCTGACCATGCGCTGGCTGTTGGCGCGGCTCAGTCGGTTTCGCCACCTGCGACCGGGGAACGAGGTGCAATTGACCAGCGCCTGGATGGACGTTGATACGGTGGACTTCAACCACGAACCCTTCGACTGCGCCGTCATCCTCAGCAACGGGCATTTTCCACCGGACTGGGAGACGACTTTGCTGTTTCCCGAAGAGCTGATTCCGGTGGGCGCGCCGAATCTGCTGAAGGACCAACCGTGGGACGTTGCGCGCCTGGCCAGCACCGAACTGCTGCACCCGACGCCGGACCGCCGTGACTGGCGCAACTGGCTGGAGCGCATGGGCCTGAGCGATCAGGTCTCGCTCAAGGGCGGGCAGGTGTTCGACACCCTGGAACTGGGCATGATCGCTGCCGCCCGTGGCTACGGCGTGTCCATGGGTGATTTGCTGATGGTGGCGGAGGATGTCGCGCAGGGACGTCTGAGTTTGCCGTGGCCGACGGCCGTCGCCAGTGGTGAGCACTATTACCTGGTCTGGCCGAAAACCCGCCCCGGCGGTGAACGTTTGCGCCGACTCAGCGATTTCCTGCAAGGCGAAGTCCGGGCCATGGAATTACCGGATGTCGAACGCCTGGGCTGAATTGATGGAGCCGCTGCAATGGCGGCCTTGAGCCATATCCCGGCTAATCACTCAAGTATTCGGTTTTGCCGCCGAAAATCTGCTGATGGAACCTTAGTGCCAGGCTCCATGTTTTCCCCACTATCAGAAATTTTGCCGAGTGCGACGGGATCAGGATGATCCGGCCCACTGGGTCAGGAGCTGTCATGTCTCAACCTCGTGCTCGGATTGCCTCACAGCTGGGTCTTGCGCTTGCCGTGATACTGGCGATTGTCATCAGCGGCAGCACCGTGTTTGCCCTGCGCTCGCTGGACGCCGCCAACCTCGCCACCCGTGAAGAGCACCTGGCCAGCGAGGCGCGGCTGCTGGCCGATCAGCTGAGCACGTTCCACGGCACGTTGCGTGAGAGTACCCAGCGCCTCAGCGGCCTGTTCGAGAAGCGCTTCAGCGCCGGTTTGAGCGTGCACCCGGATGAGCCGGTGACCGTGGCGGGTGTGCAGACCCCGGGCCTGCACCTGGGTGGCGAAGTGTTGAACAACAACTTCAAGGAAGTGGACGAGTTCAAGCAAATGACTGCCGGCGTTGCGACGCTGTTCGTGCGCAGTGGTGAAGACTTCATTCGGGTCAGCACGTCCCTGAGCAAACAGGACGGCACCCGGGCCATCGGCACATTGCTGGATCACGCTCACCCGGCTTATGCGCGCTTGATGGCCGGGCAGAGCTACGTCGGCCGCGCCTTGCTCTTCGAACGGTCCTACATGACTCAGTACACCCCCGTACGCGACAGCGGCGGTAAGGTGATTGCCGTGCTGTTCGTGGGATTCGATTACACCGACGCCCAGAACGCCCAGTTCGAAAACCTCAAGCGCTTCCGCATCGGCCAGACCGGCTCCCTGGCGCTGCTCGATGAGCAGAGCAAATGGCTGGTGCCGATCGCCGGTGTGCAAGCGTTGGACGTGGCCGTCCCGGCCATCGTCGGTCTGGCCAAGACGCCGGGCAAGGGCGATTTCTGGAGCGACAAGTCGCAAGACTTCTACAGCATTGCCGTACCGTTCGAAGGCGGGCCGTGGTCGGTGGTGGCGAGCATGCCGAAAGCGGAAATCCGCGCGGTGACCTGGAGCGTCGGCATTCGCCTGGCCATCGGCAGCCTGTTGGCGATGTTGCTGGCGGTGGGTTCGGCGGTCTGGTTGTTGCGCAGCAAACTGGCGCCGCTGGGGGATCTGGTGCGTCAGGCCGAAGCCTTGGGTGCCGGTGATTTGAGCGTGCGCCTGAATGTGTCGAGCAACGACGAAATCGGTCAGTTGGCCCGCGCTTTCAACCAGATGAGCCAGGCCTTGTCGACCATGGTCGAGCACATTCGTAGAGCCTCGGAAGAGGTCAACAGCCGCGCCCAAGCGTTGTCCGGTCTGTCTGGCGGTGCCTATGAAGGGATGGAGCAGCAGTCCGGCGAAATCACCAGCATGGCCGGCGCCGTGGAAGAGTTCAGCGCCACCTCGTTGAACATTGCCGACAACATGGGCAACACCCAGCGTCTGGCGCAGGAAAACGCACAGCAAACCCAGATCGGTCGTACGTCGATGGACGAAGCGTCCTCGTCTCTGGAACAAATCGCCGGTGCGCTGAACAGCACCGCGACGGTGATCAACACCTTGGGTCAGCGCTCCCAGGAAATTGGCGGCATTGTCGGGGTGATCACCGCGATCGCCGAGCAAACCAATTTGCTGGCGCTCAACGCTGCCATCGAAGCCGCCCGTGCCGGTGAGCAAGGTCGTGGGTTTGCGGTGGTGGCTGATGAGGTGCGCAACCTGGCCTCGCGTACTCGCCAGGCCACTGACGAAATTTCCGGGATGATCCAAAGTATCCAGCAGGAAACCGGCAACGCGATCAGCACCATGGAGCAGGGTAACGTGCTGATGCAGGAAGGCTTGTCGCGCAACGCCAACGTCGCCTCAGCCCTGGCGCGGATCGATGAGCAAAGTCGCTCGGCCGGTCAGCAATTCGCCGCCATCACCACCGCGACCCAGGAACAAAGCAGCACCGCGACCTTGCTCAGCAGCAACCTGCAAAGCATCGCCCTGGCGAACAGTGAGCAGCGGGAAGTGGTGTCGAACCTGGCGGTGACTGCCAAAGAGCTGGAGAAGCTTGCGGCGGACTTGCGGCATGAGGTTGACCGGTTCCGCTGAGGCACCTCCGAAACAGCCATCGCGAGCAGGCTCGCGATGGCATCAACTCAATTCTCCGCGTTACCCACAAGCCCCGTATCGACGATCATTTGGCATTTGCCATCGTGATCTCGATTTTTATGCTTGCTGAAACGTTTCTTCAAGTTTATAAAAATGGCACAACTCCAAGAAAGGCTGCTGCCATGACCCCGCTCAAACTCTTCGTTGCCCTCAGCGCACTGTCCGCTGCTTCCCACGCCATGGCCTGGGATTACGTCCTGCTCGATACCGACAAAGCCGCCCAGAACTGGCAGATCACCAGCCAGCAACTCGGCGTAAAAACCGCCAAACCCTTCTCCGTAACCCTGCGCACCTTGCACGGCGGTCGGCAGGAGGGTGTCAGCATCGTCGACATCGATAACGGCACGATGAAACTCTCGGTGGTGCCGACTCGCGGCATGAACGTGCTGCAAGCTTCGGTCGGCGATGTGCGCATGGGCTGGGATTCGCCGGTCAAGGAAGTGGTCAACCCGTCCTTCATCGAACTCAACGGCCGCGGTGGCCTGGGCTGGCTGGAAGGTTTCAATGAGCTGGTCACCCGCTGCGGCTACGAATGGGTCGGCCATCCCGGCATGGACAATGGCGAGCTGCTGACCCTGCACGGTCGCGCCGCCAACATTCCGGCCAACAAAGTCACCCTGCACATTGATGAAAAACCGCCATACGCCATCAGCCTGCGCGGTGAACTGAAAGAGCAGGCATTCAAGAAAGTCGACTTCTCCGTCGCAACCGAACTGGTTACCGAGCCCGGCAGCGTAGTGTTCGCCCTCAACGACACCCTGACCAACAACGGTGATTATCCGAAGGAATACCAGGCGCTGTATCACAGCAACTTCAGCACCCCGTTCCTGGAGCAGGGCGCCCGCTTCGCCGCGCCGGTGAAGCAGGTCTCACCGTTCAACGACAAAGCCAAGGGCGATCTGCCGGACTGGCAAACCTACCGCGCACCGACCAAGGACTACGACGAAACGGTTTACAACGTGGTGCCGTATGCCGATGCCAAGGGCGATACGTTGACCGTGCTGCATAACAAGGCCGGCAGCCTGGGTGTCTCGGTCGGCTTCAACACTCAGACACTGCCGGTGTTCTCCCTGTGGAAAAACACCGATACCCAAGGCCAGGGCTATGTCACGGGGCTGGAGCCTGGGACGAGTTTTTCCTATAACCGCCGGTATCAACGGCCACTGAACCTGGTGCCGACAATTGCGCCGAAGGAACAGAAGCAGTTCCGTATCAGCTACAGCTTGTTGGCGGATAAGGCGGCTGTGGATAAGGCATTGAAGCAGGTGAGCGAGATTCAGGGCGGGCGCGAGACAGAGGTGCGGCAGACGCCGTTGGCTGATCTGACCAAGGGGTGACACGGACTAGAGCGCTGTTGGCCGATATTGCAGCGCCTCGGCCAAGTGTTCGCGTCTGATCCCGTCGGCTTGTTCAAGGTCCGCCAGCGTGCGCGCGACCTTGAGCAGTCGATGGGCCGCTCGCAACGACAGCGTTAAACGCTCGCAGGCGGATTCCAGCCAGTTTTCATCGGCTGTGGATAACTTACAGTGCCGGCGTAGGCCTGGCAGGTCGAGGAAGGCATTGGCGCAACCCTGGCGTTTGTGTTGCCGCTCTCTTGCATCAGCAACCAACTCGGCGGCGGTGGCTGTATCGTCGCCGGGTTTCAACGCAGGATTCAACGCCGTGGCCTCACGAGCAACCGTCAGGTGCAGATCGATGCGGTCCAGCAGCGGCCCCGACAGTTTGTTGCGATAGCGCTGCACCATGTCCGGCGTGCAGGAACAACGACCACTTGGCTCGCCAAGATATCCACAGGGGCAGGGGTTCATCGCTGCGACCAATTGAAAGCGCGCCGGAAAGCGAACGCGGTCCTTGGCGCGGGAAATCACGATGTGGCCGGATTCCAGTGGCTCTCTCAATACCTCCAATACCTTGCGATCAAACTCTGGAAGCTCATCAAGGAACAGCACACCATGGTGGGCGAGAGTGATTTCGCCGGGTTGCGGTTTCGAACCGCCACCCACCAGTGCGGGGCCTGAAGCGGAGTGGTGTGGCTGTCGGAAGGGGCGCTGAGGCCAATGACTCAGCGGCACACAACTGGCGACCGATTGAATCGCCGCGACTTCCAGTGCTTCGCTCTCGGCCAATGGCGGTAACAGCCCCGGCAGACGACTCGCCAACAACGTTTTTCCTGTCCCCGGCGGACCGCTGAACAGCAGGTTATGAGCCCCCGCCGCTGCAATCAGCAAGGCTCGCTTGGCCGCAAGTTGTCCCTGCACTTCGTTCAAGTCGGGATAGGGTTTGCTGGCGTAGAGCAAACCGTTGGAAGCGTAGGGTTCGATGGGCGTGTGGCCATTGAAATGCGCGACCGCTTGAAGCAGATGGTCCACCGCAATCACTTTCAACCCCGAAGCCAGGCACGCCTCCTCGGCATTCGCTCGTGGGACTACCAGCGTGCGCCCGGCCTTGCGCGCTGCCAGCGCCGCCGGCAACACCCCGCGAACCGCCCGCACCGCGCCCGACAGCGCCAGCTCTCCCAGGCACTCCACGTCATCCAGCGTCAACGTCGGCACCTGCACGCTGGCCGACAGAATCCCCAAGGCAATCGCCAGATCGAATCGCCCGCCATCCTTCGGCAAATCGGCGGGAGCGAGATTCAAGGTGATGCGCCGCGCTGGAAATTGCAGGCCGGAATTGATGATCGCGCTACGCACCCGGTCCTTGCTTTCCTTCACCGCCGCCTCGGGCAGCCCGACCATGGTCAGCGAGGGCAAGCCGTTGGCCAGATGCACTTCTACAGTGACGGCGGGCGCATCCACACCAATCTGGGCGCGGCTATGGACGATGGAGAGGGACATGGTCGTTCCTTGAGCTGTACGGGAACCGCTTCCTGCGGTTTTTTGAAGGGTAGTTGGCGGAGGAAGTTCTGGTGGGGTGGTTTAGGCGACAAACTTTCACTGGATGTTTCAAGTACGAAGCAGGCCAATCGCGAGGCACAAAAAAACCGCCACTCGGGCGGTTTCTTCGGGAAGCCTAATCAGACTCGTGCACCTGCAAGCAAGCCATCAGGTTCAAGTTCTTTGCCATACGTTGCTGCGACTTTAAAAAAGCGACGCTGACTGGCAGAAACGTTTCCCGCCAAGCGGAGCGCCTCGGCATGATACTCAGCGATCATTGATGGCTTCGCTTTTTGCTTTTTGGGTTTCATAGACACCTCGCGTGCCCGGATGAGTGGATTGATCTTATTGGTCGTCTAGCGAAAAGACAAGGCGGTTGGTTTTGTCAAAAATGAATCCAAGTTTTTGATAATAGGAAATGGCACCCGGGTCAGGTTCTTGTACCTCGATCTCATCGCAGCCCAGCATCCGCGCATACAGTTCCGTAGCCAGCAATGCAATTGGAGCGATCCAGCCTCGCAAAGCGGGGGTGTTTCTTGTATGTCCCTGCAAAAGCACAATTTTTATGCAGATAGTGCTTTCACGCAGAGTCGCATAGCACAAACCACAGAGCTCTTCTTCATACCAGATAGCCAGATCCAGCCCCCTTGCATCCTTACGCTTCCAGTCCGGAATGCATTCCCACGGGTACAGGATTACTGCTTCCCACAGATGACAGGAGTTGATTGCAGCCGCGGTGATCGGATCGAGCCTGAGTGCTGAGACGTTGATTCCTGCGGCACGAATGTCAGGATCATCGGACATGGCTTCGTAAGTGAGATTTCGAGCATCAGACTTGAATATCTGGTTGCGGAGTTCTGTGCCTTTTCCTTTTCTTCTCATCGCTTTTGTACTGTTGAGATCGAGGCGAAGAAGGTAACGGACGCGGGCGTGGTCACGTAATCAGGCGCAGGAGTTGGCTACTGTAGGACCGTACTTAGATGAATGAAGGACGTCAGAAGCGCAACAGGTGGAATTGGGTATGGTTGTGGAAAATGATTACGTCTGGCGCGCAGCAAATGTAGTCCATAGGCTGTGCAAATGAATGATCGTTCCCACGCTCTGCGTGGGAACCACCCCGTGACGCTCTGCGTCACATCTGGAGCGTCCCTGGCGGCATTCTCACGCAGAGCATGGGAACGACCAGGTTACTCGGCGTCAGCAACTGGATTGAGCTTCGCTTCCAGCTCCGCCACTTTCGCCTCCAGGCTCTCCAACCGGGCGCGGGTCCGCGCCAGCACAACCATCTGGCTATCAAACTCTTCCCGGCTCACCAGGTCCAGCTTGCTGAAGCCGCTCTGCAGCAGGGCCTTGAACTGGCTTTCGATTTCGCTTTTCGGCAGTGGGGTGTCGCCGCTGAAGAGGCGGGAGGCTGTGCCGCTCAGGGCGTCGAGGAAGTCTTTGGGCGCGAGCATGGGAAATGTCCTGTCAACAATGGCGGGCAGTGTACCACGCAGTGTCTATAGTCAATCTCGAAGGCTGGGATGCACGCTTTTCGCGCATGCGAGTGGATAGCCACGCACTGTTGTTGTGCGTAACCGTTGCGTCAATCGGCTGGAGAGGCCTGCGTTAGCGGCCAAGGGCTTGAAATCAATGGGTTTTGGATAGATGGCAAGCTTTCTGCTTAGTCGCTGGTGACCCATGCACTGATGCAGTCGCTGTGACGAATGCAGTGCGCCAAGCGGAACGGGGGAAGTTTCGTGCGGAGTGGTTAGCTGGCGTCGAACGGGCAGGTAAGGCCGACGATGCGTTACAAAGCCAGGCACTGCGCTTAGACTTGAGTCGGGTTTGTTTTCCTGGGGCAAGTCCACCAATTCGGGAGAGAGTTTTCATGAAGCTAGTCACTGCCATCATCAAGCCGTTCAAACTGGACGACGTGCGCGAGTCGCTGTCCGAGATCGGCGTGCAGGGCATTACCGTTACTGAGGTCAAAGGCTTCGGTCGGCAGAAGGGTCACACCGAGCTGTATCGCGGCGCGGAGTACGTGGTCGATTTTCTGCCTAAGGTGAAGATCGATGTCGCCATTGACGACAAGGATCTGGACCGGGTTATCGAGGCGATAACCAAGGCCGCCAACACCGGCAAGATCGGTGACGGCAAGATCTTCGTGGTCAATCTGGAACAGGCGATTCGCATCCGTACCGGCGAAACCGATACCGACGCAATCTAAGCCGCCACAAACCCAACGCCCCAGGAGAAAACAAAATGACTCTGCGTAAAATCGCAGGGCTAGGAGCCCTGTTGTCCCTCGTAATGCCCGGCCTGGCCATGGCGGCAGACGAAGTGGCGGCCCCAGTCCTCAACTCCGGCGACACCGCCTGGATGATGACCTCGACAGCCCTGGTGCTGTTCATGACCATTCCCGGCCTCGCGCTGTTCTACGGCGGCATGGTTCGGTCAAAAAACGTTCTTTCCGTGATGATGCAGTGCTTCGCCATTACCGGTCTGATCAGCGTTCTGTGGGTCATTTATGGCTACAGCGTTGCGTTCGACACCACCGGCATGGAACAGGGCGTCATCAATTTCAACTCGTTCTTCGGGAGCCTGAACAAGGCCTTCCTCGCCGGTATCACGCCAGCGAGTCTGACCGGGCCTGCGGCGCTGTTCCCTGAGGCAGTGTTCGTCACCTTCCAGATGACCTTCGCCATCATTACCCCGGCGCTGATCGTCGGCGCCTTCGCCGAGCGGATGAAGTTCTCCGCCATGCTGATCTTCATGGGCGTGTGGTTCACCCTGGTTTACGCACCGATTGCGCACATGGTCTGGTCCGGCAACGGCGGCCTGTTGTGGGACTGGGGTGTTCTGGACTTCGCCGGTGGCACCGTGGTTCATATCAACGCCGGTGTGGCAGGTCTGATTGCCTGCCTGGTACTGGGCAAGCGTAAAGGCTTCCCGACCACTCCAATGGCGCCGCACAACCTCGGTTACACCTTGATGGGTGCTGCGATGTTGTGGGTCGGCTGGTTCGGTTTCAACGCCGGTTCCGCTGCCGCAGCCAACGGCACTGCAGGCATGGCGATGCTGGTGACTCAGATCGCCACCGCCGCTGCGGCGCTGGGCTGGATGTTTGCCGAGTGGATCACTCACGGCAAGCCAAGTGCACTGGGTATCGCCTCGGGTGTGGTGGCCGGTCTGGTTGCAATCACTCCGGCCGCTGGCACCGTGGGCCCGATGGGCGCTCTGGTGATCGGTCTGGCAGCAGGCGTGGTGTGCTTCTTCTGCGCGACTACCCTGAAACGCAAACTCGGTTATGACGATTCCCTGGATGCCTTTGGCGTGCACGGTATCGGCGGTATCCTCGGCGCGATCCTGACCGGTGTGTTCGCGGCACCGTCCCTGGGTGGTTTCGGCACCGTCACCGACATCGCGGCTCAAGTCTGGATTCAGTGCAAAGGCGTGGGCTTCACGGTGATCTACACCGCGATCGTCACCTTCATCATCCTCAAGGTGCTGGACGCTGTCATGGGGCTGCGCATCACCGAGGAAGAAGAAGCAGTCGGCATCGATCTGGCGCTGCACAACGAACGCGGCTACAACTTGTAAGCACGCCCGTAAAAAATTGCCCGGCTTGCCGGGCATTTTTTTGTCTGAGATTTGTCAGTGAGGGAGCGGCTGAAAGGTTTTTTCATACACGTTCAGGGGCGTTTACAACGGGTGTTTTTCTGCGGCCAATGGCTTACACGATTGAAGGAATATTAGGGCCTTTGTTTTTTCCCAGAGCGCGCTAGAATGCGCCCCGAACGTGCGGAGAACTGTATGTGGCAACAGACTCTGATTACCCTGCGGGCACGGCCCCGGGGCTTTCATCTGGTAACGGACGAGTTACTCGCCGGCTTGCCTGAACTCAAGGCGTGTCGGGTCGGTCTGTTGCATTTGTGGCTACAGCATACCTCGGCGTCGTTGACCATCAACGAGAACGCCGATCCGGCGGTACGTCGCGACTTCGAACGATTTTTCAATCGTCTGATCCCACAAGGAACAGACGACTATGAGCATAACGACGAAGGCCAGGACGACCTCCCGGCGCACTTCAAGGCCAGCGTGCTTGGCTGTCAGCTCAGTTTGCCGATCTCGGCAGGCCGACTGGCGTTGGGAACCTGGCAAGGCGTTTATCTGGGCGAGCACCGTGATCATGGCGGTGCCCGTAAAGTCCTCGCCACCGTGTACGGTGAAGGGGAATAAACCGCTGGTCACCAGCGGTGGTTGAATTTTTTCCGGCAGCCTTCGACAGAAGGCAAAGCTGGGCTATAACTAATCTGCTTTTCGCAAGTCATGAGGTAGAACATGAGCGACGATGATCTGGAAAACGACGACCTCGAAGTAGGCGACGACGACGAAACCGAAGAAGGCCTGGAAGCGGCGGCTGAAGACGTCGCTGAAGACGACGGCGGTGATGTGCCCGTTCCGACTGCCAAAGGCAAAGCCAAGGCAGCGGTATCGGTCGATGAGCTGCCGAGCGTTGAAGCCAAGAACAAGGAACGCGATGCCCTGGCCAAGGCCATGGAAGAGTTTCTGGCACGGGGCGGCAAGGTGCAGGAAGTGGAGGCCAATGTGGTCGCCGATCCTCCCAAGAAGCCTGATAACAAGTACGGCAGCCGGCCTATCTAAGCGCCTGCTTCCTGCTTGCTGAAAAAGCCCGCCGTCGCTGCGGGCTTTTTCATGGGGGAAAATCAAAGGATCACAGCACCTCAAATATCGGCTGAGTTCCAGCGAGCCAACAACCCCGGCAACTCGGTCAAACTGCGAATCTCGGCATCCGGCGCCCTCTCGGCTTCCCACACTTTGCCCGCCGGGTTAAACCAGATCGCTCGCAACCCCGCCTGCTGTGCTCCGGCAATGTCATCGCCAGGATGATCGCCGATATGCACCGCGGTTTCGGCGGTCGCGCCGCCACGTTGCAACGCTTCATGAAACAGTCGCGCATCCGGTTTGGCGATGCCGATGTCTTCGGCGCACAGGGCAAACCTGAAGTAATCCGCCAGGCCCAGTCGGCGTACATCGGCGTTGCCGTTGGTCACTACACCGAGGGCGTAGTGCTTGGCGAGTGTCTCCAGCGTCGGCTCGACTTCGGGGAAAACTTCCAATTGATGCCGGGCATGCAGAAACACTTCAAAACTTTGATCAGCCAGGTCTGAGGCTTGACCATGGTCGTAACCAGCCTCTTCCAGAGCATGAAAAAGCACCCGCCGACGCAGCGCACTGATTCGGTGCTTGAGGTTCGGCTCGTTGCTCAACACCCGCTCGCGAATCGACCACAAATGCTCCACCGGCACCGCGCCCAGGTTCGGCGCATGCTCGGTCAGCCATTCACGCAATATGGCTTCGGCGCTGGCGATTACCGGGGCGGTGTCCCACAGGGTGTCGTCGAGGTCGAAGGTGATCAGTTGGATGGTCATGAATCATCGCCTTTAATGCGTTTGGCCCGTGGATGGGCGCTGTCGTAGACCGTCGCCAGGTGCTGGAAGTCCAGGTGGGTGTAAATCTGGGTGGTCTTGATATCCGAGTGGCCGAGCAGTTCCTGCACGGCGCGCAAGTCCTGAGAGGACTCCAGCAAATGGCTGGCGAAAGAGTGTCGCAACATGTGCGGGTGCAGGTTCTGCCCCAGCTCCCGCTCGCCGGCAGCCTTGACCCGCACCTGAATCGCCCGAGGGCCGAGGCGTCGACCTTGCTGGCTGACAAACACCGCGTCATCCGCCGGGTTGGTCATGGCCCGCAACGGCAACCATAGTTCCAATGCTTCGCGAGCCTTTTTACCCACCGGCAACAGCCGGGTCTTGCTGCCTTTACCGAGGACCTGGACCATTCCGTCAGCCAGGTCCAGCTGATCGAGGTTGAGCCCAGTCAGCTCCGAAAGCCGCAAGCCGGAGGAGTAGAACAACTCCAGAATCGCCTGATCCCGACGGGCCAGAAAATCATCCTCTACCGCGCCTTCCAGCAGTTGCAGCGCGCGGTCGGTGTCGAGGGTTTTCGGCAGACGACGCTCGCCTTTGGGCGGTGCCAGGCCATTGGCCGGGTCGTGGTCGCACAGGCCTTCGCGGTTCAGATAATGATAGAGCCCGCGTACCGCCGACAGTAGCCGCGCCAGGCTGCGGGACGATTGGCCTTGTGCATGCAGGCGGGCGATCAGGCTGCGCAGCCGCTGGATATCCAGTGCGGCCCAGCTGCCGATGTTCTGTTTGACGCACCAGCCCAGCACTTTGTCGAGGTCGCGGCGGTAAGCGTACAGCGTATGCGGCGATACTTGCCGCTCACTGCGCAGGTGTTCGCAGTAAGCGTCCAGTTGCCGTTCCACGATCAGCGTACCGAGCGCAGGGAGTTGTTGACCCGTGGCAGCACGCGGCCCATGACTTCGGCGATGTAGCTGAGGAACAACGTGCCCACCGAACTCTTGTAGTGCTGCGGATCGCGGCTGGCGATGGCCAGAACACCGTGGATGCCCTGGTGGCTGATTGCGACGACGGCGGTGGAGCCGATCTGCTTGCGCTGTTCTTCGCCGAACAGGAAGTCCAGTTCATGCTCACGCAGGCTGCCGCAGACGCTCTTGTCTTCCGAGAGCAGGCCGCCGATGGCCGTTTGTGCGTCGGCGTGGGTGACCCAGCGGCCTACCGGCATCGGGTTGTCGCCCAGCAGGATCAGGCTGACGAAGGGCACCTGAAAGTCCTGGCGCAGGCTGTCTTCGACGCCGATCACCACGTCTTCCAGGCTGGTCGCGTCCATCAATGTGAGAATCAGACGGCGGGTCTTGTCGAACAGGCGATCGTTGTCGCGGGCCACGTCCATCAAGTGCGAGAGACGATGACGCAACTCGATGTTGCGATCGCGCAGAATCGTCATCTGGCGTTCGACCAGCGAAATGGTGTCGCCGCGCTGGTGCGGAATGCGCAGGGCCGGGAGCAGTTCTTCATGCTCGATGAAGAAATCCGGATGAGCCTCCAGGTACGCGGCAATCGCCGCCGCCTCAAGGCTTTCGGAAGGGGATTCGTCGGGCTGTAGGGCGGGAACCTGGGGCTTGTCGGTCATGGATTTCGCTCACTCAAAGACGCACTTGTCCTTCGTATACGCGTACTGCCGGGCCGGTCATCATGACCGGTTGGCCAGGGCCTGCCCATTCAATGGACAGGCGCCCGCCGGGCAGGTCGATCAATAGCGGCGAATCCATCCACCCCTGGCTGATCGCGGCCACCGCGGCAGCACAAGCGCCGGTTCCGCAGGCCTGGGTTTCCCCGGCCCCGCGTTCCCAGACGCGCAACTGCGCGCGGTTCCGGTCGATGACCTGGAGAAAACCGACATTGACCCGCGCCGGAAAGCGCGGGTGATGTTCGATTTTCGGCCCCAGTTCATGCACCGGTGCTTTGTTGATGTCGTTGACCCGCAACACGGCATGGGGGTTGCCCATGGACACCGCAGCCAGTTCGACCATGGTGCCGTCGACGTCGACCTGATAGCTCAGGGCCTGGCTTGGGGCTTCGAACGGAATCTCGGCCGGCACCAGGCGCGGGGCGCCCATGTTGACGCTGATCTGGCCATCGTTGCGGATGTCCAGTTCGATGATGCCGCTTTTGGTCTCGACGCGAATCTGCCGCTTGGCGGTCAGGCGCTTGTCGAGCACGAAGCGGGCGAAGCATCGAGCGCCGTTACCGCACTGTTCCACTTCGGAGCCGTCGGCGTTGAAGATCCGATAGCGGAAATCCACGTCCGGGTTGCTGGGCGCCTCGACGATCAGCAACTGGTCGAACCCGATGCCGGTGTGCCGATCGCCCCATTGCTTGGCATGCTTGGGCAGAATGTGCGCGTGCTGGCTGACCAGGTCGAGAACCATGAAGTCATTGCCCAGGCCGTGCATCTTGGTAAAACGCAGCAGCATGGGGTTACTCCGGCAGCAGGCTTTCGCCAGCAAACAACTCGGCTACCGTCTCGCGGCGACGCACTTCGATTGCCTGATCACCGTCCACCAACACTTCAGCGGCGCGGCCGCGAGTGTTGTAGTTGGAACTCATGACAAACCCGTAGGCACCGGCCGAATGCACGGCCAGCAGGTCGCCTTCTTCCAGCGCCAGTTGACGATCCTTGGCCAGGAAGTCGCCGGTTTCGCAGATCGGGCCGACGATGTCGTAGGCACGCGCCGCGGTATCGCGAGGGCGCACGGCGGTAACGTCCATCCAGGCCTGGTACAGCGCCGGGCGGATCAGGTCGTTCATGGCCGCATCGACGATGGCGAAGTCTTTGTGTTCGGTGTGCTTGAGGTACTCGACCTGGGTCAGCAGCACGCCGGCGTTGGCGACGATGAAGCGGCCTGGCTCGAACACCAGCGCCAGGTCACGACCGTCGAGGCGCTCGCGCACGGCCTTGATGTAGTCGGCGGCCAATGGCGGCTCTTCATCGCGATAACGCACGCCCAGACCGCCACCCAGATCGATGTGGCGCAGGTAGATGCCGCAATCGCCGAGGCGGTCGACCAGGCCCAGCAGGCGGTCGAGGGCATCGATGAAGGGCGGCAGGGTGGTCAGTTGCGAGCCGATGTGGCAATCGACGCCGACCACTTCCAGGTTAGGCAGTTGCGCGGCGCGGACGTACACGTCTTCGGCGTCGGCGATGGCGATGCCGAACTTGTTCTCTTTGAGACCGGTGGAAATGTACGGGTGCGTGCCGGCATCGACGTCCGGGTTGACGCGCAGCGAGATCGGCGCGCGAACGCCCAGCTCGGCGGCGACTACTTGCAGACGCTCGAGCTCGTCGGTGGATTCGACGTTGAAGCAGTGCACGCCGACTTCCAGGGCGCGACGCATGTCGTCACGGGTCTTGCCGACACCGGAGAACACGATCTTTTCGGGGCTGCCGCCAGCGGCCAGTACACGCTCCAGCTCGCCACGGGAAACGATGTCGAAACCGGCGCCCAAACGGGCCAGGACATTCAGTACACCCAGGTTGGAGTTGGCCTTGACCGCAAAGCAGACCAGGTGCGACGTGCCGGCCAGCGCATCGGCGTAAGCCAGGTACTGGGCTTCGATGTGGGCACGGGAGTAGACGTAGGTCGGTGTACCAAAGCGTTCGGCGATGGCGGACAGGGCAACACCTTCCGCGAACAGCTCACCGTCACGGTAGTTAAAAGCGTCCATGGCGTTCCCTTATTGGTAGACGTCGTGTTTGTGTGCTTTCGACGGAGACTGTTGCGACGACTTGGCCTGCTCTGCAGGATCCTGGCTGTCATCGGGCAGGTACAGCGGGCCTTTTTGACCACAGGCCGATACCAGGCAGGCAACCGCGACGAGCGCAGCAAGGGAAGAGATCAGGCGCTTCATGGCGAAATCCTTGAAAATGCGTTAATTGCGCCGGAGTATACCGGCCACCCGGCAGCTTGCCTATGTGACGCGGCTCCCGTCCGGCGGGCCTTTGACTGTGGCGCAGTAACTTGTCCTGCGTTGCGCAGGGATATTTCGTACCGCACCTCGTCCTTGGTGGTTATTCTTTGCAATCATCGGGGCTCGCCCGTATCTTGCGGCGCTTGAGCGTGAGTAGACACTTTTTGAGGTTCCCGTAATGAGTTTGACTGAAGCCCGTTTTCACGACCTGGTCGATGCCACCCAGCAGACGCTGGAGGATATTTTCGATGAGAGTGACCTGGATATCGATCTGGAGAGCTCGGCCGGTGTGCTCACCGTCAAGTTCGAAAACGGCAGCCAGTTGATCTTCAGTCGCCAGGAGCCGTTGCGGCAATTGTGGTTGGCGGCGGTGTCCGGTGGCTTCCACTTCGACTACGACGAAGAGAGCAAGCGCTGGATGTGTGACAAGAGCGACGAGCAACTGGGTGAGATGCTCGAGCGCATCGTCAAGCAGCAAGCCGACGTCGAACTCGATTTCGAAGGTCTGTGAGATCGTGACCCAGCCTGCGCCCGTTCGCCCGCCCAAACCGCTCTATAGCAACGTCAGCCCGGCAGTGCCTTCGCCGTGCAGCGGTGTGTGCCGGCTGGATGAGCAGAAGGTTTGCCTGGGGTGTTTTCGGCATGTCGAAGATATCCGCGAATGGCGCTCGGCCGATGATGAGCGGCGGCGGGTAATTTGTGCGCAGGCCTCGAATCGCAAGGCCACTGCCAATCCTTCGTAGGAGATGCCGCAGGCCGTCCGGTGGCGACTTGTATATTTATTGAGCTGTGATAGTGTCCGGGTACGCCTCAACCCATCGAGGCTCGTGAAAACCCCGCCTTTTTCTGGCGGGGTTTTGCTTTTTTCGTGCAGAAGAAAGGAGTCTGCCCTGATCATGACCGCACCTTCCATCACCCTTACCCGTCTGGACGTGCAACGTCTGGAGCGCCTGATCGACAGCCTGGATGACTCGCTGCCGGGCGTTATCGCGCTGCAAACCGAACTGGATCGCGCCGATACCCTGGTCGGTCACGAAGAGGTGCCAGCCGATGTCGTGACCATGAATTCTAAAGTGCATTGCCGTGAAGAGAGCAGTGGCAAGGACTATCACCTGACCCTGGTCTATCCCAAGGATGCCAACGCCGACGAAGGCAAGATTTCCATTCTGGCGCCGGTCGGCAGCGCCCTGCTGGGTCTCAAGGTCGGTCAGCACATTGACTGGCCAGCGCCGGGTGGCAAAACCCTGAAACTGACCTTGCTGGCAGTCGAGTCGCAACCGGCCAATGGCGGCGACTTTCCGGAATAAAACCCTTAGACCTGCTCGAGCGCCTCGTTCAATGCGCGCTCCAGGTCGGCCTTGTAGCGCAAATACAAATTGCTTGAACTCTGACCATCACCGAGCAGGCCCGACAGGTCCAGGTCGGTGATGTAGCAGCGATAGCGTTCGGTCTCGCGGCGCTGTTCGACAATTTCCCGGGCGACCACACTGAACAGTTGGTCGCCATGTTCCAGCTCTGAAAATTCCCGCTGATTGCAATACAACGTGACTTGCACCTGTCCCGGTGCGGCTTTGCCGACGATCGCCTGTACGTCATAGAACGGTTTGTTGACTGGGGTTTGCGGCGCCGGTCGGGCTTCGACCCGACGCGCCCGCGCGGAGCCTGAAGGCAATAACTGGTAATACAAAGTCTCCAGGCTCAGCGGCTGGGCGGCGTCCATCGGTAGCAAGGCGTCGCGCCGGTACTGGATCGATTGCAGGAAACGTTGCAGTGGCACCAGCAGGCTTTGTTCGTCGTGATAGGGCAAGCGTTGTTGCCACAAGGCATTGAACTCATCCAGTACGTACATATCGGCCTGGTGTTCGTTGATCCGGTAGAACACCTGAACGCAGTCGGGTTGCCCCATGGGCAGGATCAGCGCCAGGTCGTGGTCTTCCAGTGCCATCGGGTCCAGATGCAGCGGGCTGTAGCTGGCCAGCTCTTCGCCGAGGTAGTCAAACAGCGCCGGCAGCGTGGCGAGGGCAACGTGATTGACCTGGCCGGGCACCAGCTCCAGCACGTGGTAATGCTGCTGGACCTGAATCAGGTAACGATGATTGAGTTTGCTCAGCAGCAGGTTTTGCGCGGTATCGAGAACTTCTTCGACTCGTCGGGCTATGAATTGCGCGCGGTTGTGGCAGAAGCAACGTACCCGCAGCTTGGGCTGCTGTGGCCCGTCCGGCAGGTTGTTGAGGTAATCGCGCAGACAGTCGAGCAGCGCATGGGGGCCGTCAAAGCGGCTGACCAGCACCTCGTTCCAGCTGTTTAGCGTGACCTGATCCAGGGTCAGCACCAGATTTTCCCGCACGCCGGCGTAGCTCAGGGAATCGGTGCGCTCGGTGGTCATCAGGATGTTCATGTCGCGATGGTGCTTGAGCGGATCGACGCCGACGTTCACCAGAATCAGTACTTCGCTCGGCACGCTGGCGCGCAGCAAAGGCTCTTCGGCGACGGTGGTCAGGGGCAGGGCAATGCTTTGCTGCAGGCTGCCGAGCAGGTTGAACAGTTCGAACTCGCTCAAGTCGCTGGTGCCGGGGTGCAGGGCCAGGCGGGTGCTGCTGTCGATCACGCCGTTACGGTGACACCAGGTGAGCAGTTCGAGTAACTGGCGGCTGCGCTTGATCGGCGCGAAATGCTCCCACTCATGAGCGGTCAGGCTGCCGTTGTACAAACCCCATTGGGTTTGCCCCGGCTCTCTCTTGTTCGGGGCCTGCACCAGCGTCAGGGTGTCTTCGGCCAGATCGGGGGCGATGCCCGGGTTGATGCATTCGACCTTGTCGGCCTTGCGCTCGAAGGCCGCGTACAACCGCCGGCCCAGCACATTGAGGTCGCGCTTGTTGATCAGGCTGACGGTCTGTTCGTTACGGGCAAACTGTGTCAGGAAGCGGTAGCTGTAATTCAGTTCGCCGACCAAGGCCCGGCGTTCTGCGCTGACCTGGCGGACTTTCCACTGGCTGCGGCTGTCGAGCAACGCCAACTGACGCTGATCCCAATGCCATTCGTGGGCCAGGCGCTCAAGCAACGAACGCTGCCAGCTCTGGGTGCGACCGCTGTTGCCGGTGAGCTTGCGATTGACTTTCAGGTACAGCGCGCGGCGTACCAGCTCCAGCCGCTCCGGTTCGCCCCGGGCCGTGAGGTATTCCTCGATGCGCCGGTAAACCACCATGTACGGGTCCAGTTCATCGAGGTCCAGTCGATTGGCAAACACCGCCTGTTTGAAACGCAGGCTCAGGCAGTGGACTTTCGGGTGTTCACTGGCGTAGACCTCGGTCAGCAGCAGTTTTAGCACTGATTTGTAGGGCGATTCGATGCCTTTGAACAACTGCCAGAGCCCGGCGCCGATGAATTCCCCCGGCGGGATGTACGCCAGATGCCCCAGGTCCAGGGTTTCGTCGGCACGGATGAAACGCTTGGAAAGCAGCGTGTGGGTGTAACGGTTGTACGCGGCCTCTTCGTAAACCGGCACCAGCCACCAGATGGGGGTGCGTCCGGCCAGCCAGATCGCGGTTCGATAGAACTCGTCCAGCAGCAGATAGTGCTGGGTGGTGCCACAGTCTTCCGAGCTCAACTGCGTATCGCGCTCGCCGAGCACGAAGCGGGCTGGGTCGATCAGGAAAAAGTGCGCCTCGGCGCCCTGGCTGGCGGCCCAGACTTCCAGCAACTGACATTTCTTGCGCAGTTCGGTGAGCTCGCTTTCGCTCAAGTCCGGTCCGTGACATACCCACACATCCATATCGCTCTGATCGGCCTGGGCCAGGGTGCCGAGGCTGCCCATCAGGAACAGGCCGTGCATGGGGCGCGGCGGATTGCTGCCGTGGCGTGGTTTGTAGGAAAACGAGCGGGTCAGGCGTTGGGCTTCGGCGAGGGTGTTGGTGTCGGGTTCGTAATTCGACAGGCCGGCCGGGGTGCTACCCGAAACGTAACCCGGCAACAGCGGATGATTGACGTGGAAAAACAGCGGCAGCAGGGTCAGCACCGTTTGCTGGCGGGTCGACAACCCTTCCATGGCACGGGCCAAGCGACCCTCGTTGAGCTTCAGAAAACGGGCGCGCAGCTGGCTGAGAACCTTGCGATCGATTCCCTCGTCCAGATCGGGGCGGATTTCATGGGTGCGGGTCATGTCAGCTCAATCCGGCTCGCGGGGCTCGGACGCAGGAGGGCTCAGGGTGAGGGGCAGTTTAGCGCCTCGGCCCCGGGACTTTTAAGCTGATTTTGTTTTCCTGGCGTCAGATTTCTATCGTTTGGCGACGGCAGGTAACAGGGCCAGTCATCAAGTGTGCCCGCGGAAATCCCGTGACAGAGCTTTCCGTGGGCCATGCGCTGGTATTCAGGCAGTTTCCTGGACGGACAGAATGGTGAGAACGGTCTGCACATTTTGTGCGGCGTCACGCCCCAGGCTGGTCAGGTAACCGCCATCGGGCTGGGTGATCAATTCTTTGTCGAACAGTCTTTGTGCGGCGGCAATGGCTTTCGGGGCAGCGGTCTGATGAATTTTCAAACCTTCCTGGGAACTGTCCAGGTTGAAGAGTGCGAGGATTTCCAGTTCGGCAACCAACTCAGGGGTAAGCGACATAAGGACTCCAGACTTTCTAGGAATTAGACGATAGCGCCCCTAAGGTGAACCCGTCGGTGAGGCATGTCCAGTGCTGGCAACAGGGTTTTTCACCCCGAGAGGCATTCCCCGAAGGGTGGTACGGAAAGCGGGGGTGGTTTCTGTAGGAGCGAGCGCGCTCCTACAGGGGGAGGGCGGGGTTATTGCTTTTCCGGCGGCAACTCTGGCAGTGCGCGCAGCGCCGTTTCATACCATTCGGTGTCGAATGCACGGTCCTCATCGAGCATGGCGTCGATCTCGTAGGCCAGCACATGGGCCATCAGGTTGAGGATTTCTTCACGTTCGTAACCCACCAGGGTCAGCTTGTTGAAGGTTGCCTTGGCCGCTGGCGGGTTGTCGCTTTCGATCTGGTTTT
The DNA here is from genome assembly GCF_030687165.1 of Pseudomonas sp. FP1740. NCBI lineage: Bacteria > Pseudomonadati > Pseudomonadota > Gammaproteobacteria > Pseudomonadales > Pseudomonadaceae > Pseudomonas > Pseudomonas sp. FP1740. Next base: position 6,381,367 of record NZ_CP117461.1, on the reverse strand, counting down.
CGATTGCTTCGATCAGCGTCGTTTCGGCGAACTCTTCTTCGTCGTTGTCGATGTCGTTTGGCTCGCTCATGGCAGGCTCCTCAAGGAAAGGCGGCCAGTTTACCTGCATTCAGCATTGTGATGCTGCTGGCAAGAAGTGCCAGGGCGTTCTATAACTGGCGCTGCCAACCCCCTGCACGGCCTGGAGGCTATGTAATGCTCAAGCTTTATGGATTTTGCGTCAGCAACTATTACAACATGGTCAAGCTGGCGTTGCTGGAGAAGGGACTGCCGTTTGAGGAAGTACCGTTTTACCCAAGCACTAGCCCCGAGTCGCTGGCCATCAGCCCGCGTGGCAAGATTCCTGTACTGGGCGTCGAGCAAGGTTTCGTCAACGAAACCAGCGTGATTCTCGAGTATCTCGAGCAGAGCCAGAAAGGCACACCGCTGCTGCCGAGCGAGCCCTTCGAGCGAGCGCAGGCGCTGGCTTTGGCCAAGGAAATCGAGTTGTACATCGAACTGCCAGCGCGCGCCTGCTACCCCGAAGCGTTTTTTGGCATGTCAGTGCCGGAAGCGATCAAGGACAAGACCAAGGCCGAGTTGCTGCTGGGGTTCGCCTCACTGGGCAGGCACGGCAAGTTCGCCCCTTACGTGGCGGGCGACCGTCTCAGCATTGCGGATTTGTATTTCCTGTACAGCGTGCCAATGGCTTGTGCCGTGGCGCAGAAGCTGTTCGATATCGATCCGTTGGCTGAGATGCCGGCGGCCAAGGCGCTGCTGGAGCGTCTGGGGCAGAATCCGAACGTGCAGCGAATTGCGGCAGACAAAGACGCATCAATGCCCGCGTTTCTGGCGATGATCGCGTCGAAGAAATAGATTGTGTAACGATCTTGAGAATGCCTTCGCGGGCAAGTCTCGCGCCTGAGGGGGGACGGCCCCTGTAGGCGCGAGCGGTGCGGCGATCCGACTTGCCCGCGAAGCTTTTAACGGCTGGCGAGCAATGCCTGACCGCGAGCCACGGCAGCCTTGACCTGTGCCGGCGCGGTTCCGCCGATATGGTCACGGGCATTCACCGAACCTTCCAGGGTCAGCACGGCAAACACGTCCTGCTCGATCTGGTCGCTGAACTTGCGCAGTTCTTCCAGGCTCATTTCCGCCAGGTCCTTGCCGCTGTCTACACCGTACTTCACCGCGTGGCCAACGATCTCGTGGCAATCACGGAACGGCAAGCCGCGGCGTACCAGGTAGTCGGCCAGGTCGGTGGCGGTCGAGAAACCGCGCAGGGCAGCTTCGCGCATCATCGCGTGCTTGGGCTTGATCGCCGGGATCATGTCGGCAAAGGCCCGCAGCGAGTCGCGCAGGGTGTCGGCGGCGTCGAACAGCGGTTCCTTGTCTTCCTGGTTGTCCTTGTTGTAAGCCAACGGCTGGCCTTTCATCAGGGTCAGCAGGCCCATCAGCGCGCCGAACACCCGGCCAGTCTTGCCGCGAACCAGCTCCGGCACGTCCGGGTTTTTCTTTTGCGGCATGATCGAGCTACCGGTGCAGAAACGGTCCGGCAGATCGATGAACTGGAACTGCGCACTGGTCCACAGTACGAGCTCTTCGGAGAACCGCGACAAGTGCATCATCGCGATGCTCGCGGCCGAGCAGAACTCGATGGCGAAGTCGCGATCGGACACGTTGTCCAGGGAGTTGCCGCCAACAGCGTCGAAGCCCAGCAACTGCGCGGTGTACTCGCGGTCGATCGGGTAAGTGGTACCAGCCAGTGCAGCACTGCCCAGCGGCATGCGGTTGGTACGCTTGCGGCAGTCCACCAGGCGCTCGTAGTCGCGGCTGAGCATTTCGAACCAGGCCAGCATATGGTGCCCGAAGGTCACCGGCTGCGCGGTTTGCAGGTGAGTAAAGCCCGGCATGATGCTGCCGGCTTCGCGCTCGGCCTGCTCCAGCAAGCCTTTTTGCAGGCGGGTGATCTCGGCCAGGATCAGGTCGATTTCGTCACGCAGCCACAGTCGAATGTCGGTGGCGACCTGGTCGTTGCGGCTACGGCCGGTGTGCAGCTTTTTACCGGTCACGCCGATGCGGTCGGTCAGGCGCGCCTCGATGTTCATGTGCACGTCTTCGAGGTCGATGCGCCAGTCGAACTGGCCGGCCTCGATTTCACCCTGGATGGTCTTCAGGCCATCGATGATGCTGTCGCGCTCGGCATCGGTCAGCACGCCGACCTTGGCCAGCATCGTGGCGTGGGCGATCGAGCCCATGATGTCGTGGCGATACAGGCGCTGGTCGAAGGTGACGGAGGCGGTGAAGCGGGCAACGAAGGCGTCGACGGGTTCACTGAAGCGGCCGCCCCAGGACTGATTGGTCTTGTCAGTGCTCATGAATTCGCTCGTATCGGCTTGAAGAAAGATGGCGTGGAACGCTGAAGCGGATAATAACAGGGTTGCCAATCCTGTCGCTGACACTGGTCGATACGTTTTTTTCTCATGGGGCGATCCATACTCGAAGCCAGCGATGCGCAAAATGCGCAACGATATTTCTCATTTGAGCAATATCGTCGCGGCAACCGTCTACAGTTGGACAGTAGGATCAGCGCACTTCTCGATGCTGCAGCTGACTATAGAGAGAAGAGGGGTGTTCATATTGTGTATCAGCAAACCCTATGGCGATGCCTCGCCAACGCGGGCCTGGGCCGTCAGTCACCCGGCAGATGAAAATTTAGCCGCCGGTCTCGCGGCACTTTTTGGCCCTCGCGCTAGTCTTAGCGTGGATCGCGGTGACGGACGTCACTTCACCTGTCTACGCTATCTTTGTGCGAGACTCACGCAGGAATCCAGCGCAATATGAATGTCCTGATCGTTGATGACGAACCCTTGGCCCGCGAGCGCCTGAGCCGAATGGTCGGCGAACTCGAGGGATACAACGTCCTGGAGCCCAGCGCCACGAATGGCGAAGAGGCGTTGGCACTGATCGACAGCCACAAGCCGGATATCGTTCTGCTCGATATTCGCATGCCGGGCCTCGATGGCCTGCAAGTGGCGGCACGATTGTGCGAACGCGAAACCCCGCCCGCCGTGGTGTTTTGCACAGGGCCCGATGAATTTGCCGTGGAAGCCCTACAGGCCAGCGCCGTGGGCTATCTGGTGAAGCCCGTGCGCACAGAACAGCTACATGAAGCATTGAAAAAAGCCGAGCGCCCCAATCGCGTCCAGCTCGCCGCCTTGACTCGTCCCGCCGCCGAAACTGGCAGCGGCCCACGCAGCCATATCAGCGCCCGCACACGTAAAGGTATTGAACTGATCCCGTTGGGCCAGGTGGTCTACTTTATTGCCGATCACAAGTACGTGACCTTGCGCCATGAAGGCGGCGAAGTGCTGCTGGATGAGCCACTCAAGGCCCTCGAAGACGAATTTGGCGACCGTTTCGTGCGGATCCACCGCAATGCACTGGTCGCCCGCGAACGCATTGAACGGTTGCAACGCACCCCCCTGGGGCATTTCCAGCTGTTTCTCAAAGGCCTGAACGGCGACGCCCTGATCGTCAGCCGACGCCATGTGGCCGGCGTGCGCAAAATGATGCAGCAGCTTTAATCCGCCATTCAGGGCGGATTTCTACCCTGTTTTAGGACCTTGAGGGCCAGGGAGGCCATGCAGTTTCTGATACAAGTCAAAGTGGATTTGGCTGAGCTGTTATTATCCGCCGTATCTATTCAGTACGGATTGATCCATGTCCTCTCGCGAAATCCGCATCGCCACCCGCAAAAGTGCTCTGGCCCTATGGCAGGCCGAATACGTCAAGGCTCGTCTGGAACAGGCCCATCCGGGCCTGCTCGTGACACTGGTGCCCATGGTCAGTCGCGGCGACAAGCTGCTCGATTCGCCCCTGTCGAAAATCGGCGGCAAGGGCCTGTTCGTCAAGGAACTGGAAACCGCGCTGCTGGAAAACGAAGCCGACATCGCCGTGCATTCGATGAAAGACGTGCCGATGGACTTCCCGGAAGGCCTCGGTCTGTTCTGCATCTGCGAGCGCGAAGACCCGCGCGATGCATTTGTCTCCAATACCTTCGCCAGCCTGGATGAGTTGCCACCAGGCAGCATCGTCGGCACCTCCAGCCTGCGCCGCCAGGCTCAGTTGCTGACCCGTCGCCCGGATCTGGAAATCCGCTTCCTGCGTGGCAACGTCAACACGCGTTTGGCCAAGCTCGATGCCGGCGAATACGACGCCATCATCCTCGCCGCGGCGGGTTTGATTCGTTTGGGCTTCGAACACCGCATCACCTCGGCCATCAGTGTCGATGACAGCCTGCCGGCCGGAGGCCAGGGCGCGGTCGGTATCGAGTGCCGTAGCGCCGACACTGAGATTCATGCACTGCTCGCACCGCTGCATCACCAGGATACGGCCATCCGCGTGACCGCTGAACGTGCCCTCAACAAACATCTGAATGGCGGCTGCCAGGTGCCGATCGCCTGCTACGCCGTGCTTGAAGGCGAGCAGATCTGGTTGCGTGGCTTGGTGGGCGATCCGAACGGCGGCCTGTTGCTCTGCGCCGAGGCCCGAGCGCCGCGCAGCGAGGCCGAGGCCCTGGGCGTGCAAGTGGCCGAAGACCTGCTGAGTCAGGGCGCCGACGCCATTCTCAAAGCAGTCTATGGCGAGGCTGGGCACGAGTGACTGGCTGGCGCCTGCTGCTGACGCGCCCTGCGGATGAATCAGCGGTGCTTGCCCGTGTGTTGGCTGACGCGGGGGTTTTCAGTAGCAGCTTGCCGCTTTTGGACATCGAGCCGATGCCGGCCTCTGCCACAATGCGTGCAGTGATTCAGGACCTGGATCACTATTGCGCGGTGATCGTGGTCAGCAAGCCGGCCGCCAGAATCGCTGTCGAGCTGCTCCACCAGCATTGGCCGCAACCACCGGTTCTGACGTGGTTCAGCGTCGGCGCGGCGACGGCGCAGATCCTCGAGGCTAACGGGTTGGATGTGAGCTTCCCGGCCGACGGTGATGACAGCGAAGCCTTGCTTGAACTTCCGCGGTTGCGCGAGGCTATCGCCCGTCCCGATCCACGGGTGTTGATCGTGCGTGGGGAGGGTGGGCGCGAGTTGCTGGCTGAGCGTTTGCGCGAGCTTGGTGCTAGTGTCGAGTATCTGGAGTTGTACCGACGCGGCTTGCCGCAGTATCCACCGGCAGCGTTGCCTGAGCGGATCGAGGCGGAACGCTTGAACGGGCTGGTGGTCAGCAGTGGACAGGGTTTTGAGCACCTGCACCGATTGGCTGGCGATGCCTGGCCGATCATGGCGCGGTTGCCGTTGTTTGTTCCAAGCCCCAGGGTCGCCGAGCTGGCACGCGCCGCCGGGGCCCAAACAGTTGTGGATTGTCGTGGCGCCAGTGCCGCGGCCTTGCTGACGGCGTTACGGGAGCACCCCGTACCCGTTTTTTAATGCAAAGGATGGATACGTGAGCAAAACAGCCTTGCCTAAAGATGACGTCCAGCCGGTGCTCGATGCGCCGGTAGAAGCACCGGTTGTAACCGGGCCACCTGCTACTGAGCCGCGCCGAGGCAATGGGCTGGCAATCGTCGCGCTGCTGTTGGGCGCTGCCGGTGTTGCCGTAGGCGGTTGGGGAGTCTGGCAGGTGCGTCACCTGCAAGCCAATAACCTGCAACAGTTGAGTCAGGTACAGGCGTTGAACGATCAGGCGCAGAGCCTGAAGCTCAACGAGCAGCGTCTGACCGCTCGCCTCGAACAGATGCCTGCCGCCGAAGAGCTCGATGCGCGCAGTCGCCTGGTCACTCAACTTCAGGGCGATCAACAGCGTTTGAATCAACGCTTGGAAACCGTCCTCGGTGCCAGCCGCAAGGATTGGCGTCTGGCCGAGGCTGAGCATTTGCTGCGACTGGCCAGCCTGCGTCTGTCGGCCTTGCAGGACATCAGCAGTGCCCAGGCCCTGGTGCAGGGTGCCGATGAGATACTCCGTGAACAGAATGACCCGGGGGCTTTTGCCGCTCGCGAGCAAGTGGCCAAAACCCTGGTGGCCCTGCGCAGTACCGAACAGCCGGATCGCACCGGGTTGTTCCTGCGACTGGGTGCCTTGCGCGATCAAGTGATCAGCCTCACCGAACTGGCGCCCGAGTACAAGGACCGTGGCGAATCCCTGCTGGGCCTGACGGCCGATGGCGACGGCGCCAGTCGCTGGGCGCAATGGTGGGATCAGATCTCGCGTTACATCCGAATCGATTTCAACGCCGACAAGAATGTCCGTCCATTGCTGGCAGGGCAGAGCCTGAGCCAGGTGCGTCTGGCCCTGAGCCTGGCGCTGGAACAGGCGCAGTGGGCCGCGCTCAATGGTCAGGCTGCGGTTTACACTCAGGCGCTGACCGAAGCGCGGGACGTGCTCAAGGGTAACTTCAACCCGGACAACCCTCAGAGCAAGATCATGCTGGAGCAGGTGGCCGAGTTGAGCAAGCAGCCAGTCACGGTGGTCACGCCGGATCTGACAGGCACGTTGAGCGCCGTCCAGGCTTACCTTGAGCGACGCAACGTCAACGCCGAGGACTCAGTGAAACCTCTGGCCAAACCTGCCGCGAACACTGCGCAGGAGGCCAGGCCATGAAGCGTCTCTATGTGATCGTGTTCGTGGTCATCGCTGCCGCCGCCGCGTTGGGGTTGGCGATTGCCGAGCATTCCGGCTACGTGCTGATCGCCTACAAGAGCTTCCGTTACGAATCGAGTCTGTGGGCAACCCTGGCCTTGGTGGCCGTGCTGTGGCTGGTGTTCTGGGGCATCAAGGCGCTGGTCGAACTGGTGACGACTTCCGGTGGGGTGGTCAACCCATGGTCGCGGCGCAATCGCAGTCGACGGGTGCAAGTGGCGATCGAGCACGGCCAGCTGGATTTGGCCGAGGGCCGCTGGGCCAGTGCGCAGCGTCACCTGTATCGCGCGGCGGAAGCCGAACGTCAGCCGCTGCTCTACTACCTGGGGGCTGCCCGCGCCGCGAACGAACAAGGTCTCTACCAGGAAAGCGATAACTTGCTGGAGCGCGCTTTGGAGCGACAGCCCCAGGCCGAGCTGGCAATTGCCTTGAGTCATGCCCAATTGCAGACCGACCGCGGCGACACCGACGGCGCTCTAGTCACCCTGCAAGCCATGCACGAGCGTCATCCTCATAACGTCCAGACCCTGCGCCAGTTGCAACGCCTGTATCAGCAGCGGGGCGACTGGTCGGCAGTGATTCGCTTGCTGCCGGAATTACGCAAGGACAAGGTGCTGCCGCCAGCCGAGCTGGCTGAACTGGAGCAGCGCGCCTGGGGTGAGAATCTTTCGTTGGCGGCGCACCGGGAAGAGGACGGAACGGTCGGTTTGCAATCGCTCGCTCGTGCCTGGCAGCAGCTCACCACCGCTCAGCGGCAGGAGCCGCAACTGGTGCTGGCCTATGCCGAGCAACTGCGGCAACTGGGGGCGCAGGTCGAGGCCGAAGAGGTTCTGCGTACGGCTCTCAAGCGCAAATACGACAGTCATCTGGCACGCCTGTACGGTCTGGTTCGCGGTAGCGATCCGGCCAGACAGCTGCACACCGCTGAAGGTTGGCTCAAGGATCATCCGGCCGACCCGAGCCTGTTGCTGACGTTGGGCCGTTTGTGTCTGCAAAGCAGTCTGTGGGGCAAGGCCCGGGACTATCTGGAAAACAGTCTGCGTGTACAGCGTAATCCTGAAGCCTGCGCCGAACTGGCGCGGTTACTGGCGCAATTGGGTGACACCGAACGCAGTAATCAGTTGTTCCAGGAGGGCTTGGGCCTGCTGGACGAGCGCTTGCTGTCGGCTCCGCTGCCGGTGCCGGCTCATGCTTGATGCCGGCCTGTAGCCGCAGCCGAAGGCTGCGTTCGGCTGCGCAGCAGTCGTAAATCAGGCGCCGCAGTCGGATCAGGTGAGTCGTGTTAAACCGATTACGACTGCTGCGCAGCCGAACGCCGGCTGCGCCAGCTGCTACAGGGGAGTCGTTCGTCAGGGCGATCCAACCGCTCCGAGCCCACCACTGTTTTTACGTTGTAGTCCTTATCTGGCAAAGTCCTACAACGGACTACATCTTATCCTCTCGACTCTGTCGGGAATTCCCTACACTTCTGGTGAAGTGTCCGTGCTGGCCTGCCTTGAAAGGCTGCTGCGCTTTCCTCTACCGTAACCGCTTGTCTCTACAGTTACGGAAAAGCCATGTCTTTGGCCTGCTCACGCTCCTTGTTTTTCATGGTTTTCATTGCAGGTGCCCTGGCCTTGGGCGTTTCCTATTACCTGGAATATGCGGTGGGCCTCAAGCCTTGCGGGTTGTGCCTGTTGCAACGGGTTTGCCTGGCGCTGCTCACGGGTGTCTGCCTGACGGCTTCGGTGCAGGGGCCTGGTCGCTTCGGATCATTCCTGTATTGGTTACTGGGTCTGCTATGCAGTGTGGCGGGTACCGTCACGGCGTGGCGGCAGGTTGTGTTGCAGAGCGATCCGGTGCATCAGCTCTCGGCATGCTCGCCCAACCCGACTGATCTGTTTGCCAGTACACCCTGGTTGTGTGCCGTGCAACGGTTGTTCAAGGGAACCGCCGACTGCGCGGAAATTTCCTGGACGCTGTTCGACCTGAGTATCCCGGAATGGAGCCTGTTGTTCTTCGTTGCGATGATGATTCTGGGCGGGTATCAATTGCTGCGCCTTGTCTGGATCGCGTGTCAGCGACGAGTCGTCGCACCGGGTATTGGCGGGTGATTAAACACTTGTATGAACTTTATCTCCTGCGTACCTTGAAGCCATAGGCGCGCGGGCATAATCTGGCCCGCACGTATCATTGGAATTATGTTGCTCGTTGCTGTTCTGCCTGACCAAGACCGGATGTGCCGAGTCTTGGGGGCAGGCGTAGAACGGCATGACCCATTAGGGAAGAGAGATCGCCATGTTAGATAGTTGTCAGAATGCTCAGGAACGCTGGGGTGGGGTTCATAAGCTCATTGACCGCTGGCTACAAGAGCGTGAAGAGTTGGTAAAGGCGTTCCACGACTTGCGAAATGCCAAACCGGCTTTCGCCGACAAGTCCTTGAACGGTCGGTTCTGCGAGATTCTTGTCGACTACGTTTCTGCCTGGCACTTCGAAGTGAGTGAGCATCTGGTCAATGAGGCCAAGGCCTTTGGCGACGATGGCGGCCTTGAACTGGCGGAGCAGATCAACCCGCGTATCGACGTGAGCACTGAGATGGCGCTGTCGTTCAATGATCATTGTCACAAGGGTGACTGCAACGACACCGAGCGTTTCGCCGAAGCGCTGGAAAAGCTGGGCAGCCAACTGCGTGAACGCTTCGAACTGGAAGATTGCCTGATCGAAGTGCTGCACACCGCCCACAAGGAAGAGAGTTCGGTTCAGGCCTGAACCCTTCCCGGCTAGACACTGAAAACGGTGCGCAATGCGCACCGTTTTTCGTTTCCGGCATTCAGCTTGTAGCACCACGCAATTCGACTTCGAATACCAGCGGCGTGAACGGCGCGATCAAGTCGCCGGCACCGTCGGCGCCATAGGCTTGCGCCGATGGAATTACCAGGCGCCATTTTGCGCCGACCGGCATATTTTGCAGCGCGCTACGCCAGCCGCTGATCACACTATCAAGACTGAACCACTGCGGCTGACTGTTCTGATCGAACACGGTGCCATCAGGTAGACGACCGATATACAGCACCTGGACTTTGCCATTCGGACCCGCCTTGGCGCCGGTGCCCGGTGCCAGTTCCGTCAGCAAGATTCCATCCGCCAATTCGCGAACCCCGGGTTTGGTTTTTTCTTCGCTGAGAAAGCGCCGCTCTTTTTCGAGGGCAACTTCGCTTTGCGCGACGGCGGGTTGCTCGGCGACCTGAGCTTCGTGCTCGGCAAGAATCTGTTCGATCTGCTCGTCTTTCAGCGCCAGCGGCTTACCTTGGTAGGCTTGCTTCAAACCTTCGAGCAGTGCCTGAAGTTGCAGGTCAGGAACCTCCTGGCGCAAGCGTTCGCCAAGGCTCGCACCCAAGCTGTAAGCGAGATCGTGAGCGTCATTTGTGGTGGTTTTTTCGGCGGCCTGGACCACGGAAAAAAACATGCACAGCGATAAAAAAAGGTAGCGCGACATAGGCACTCTCCGACCTGAGATGCGCAGGATTATGCCAGTGTGAATGCTCTCGAAGGTGAACTGGTTTTGCGTAAGCGCAGAACATTTTTACTTCGTTGCAACGCAGCGCTTTCGATACTGTCAACATGCCCTAGCGGCGGTTGCAGCAGAGGTCTAGTATGAGCCGCATTCACGTCAGCCAGGAGGTAAACCATGTCGGCCACCAAGAAGCCAGTAAATACTCCGTTGCACTTACTCCAACAACTCTCGGGCAGCCTGCTCGAGCATTTGGAAAACGCTTGTTCCCAAGCCTTGGCTGATGCTGAAAAACTGCTCGCCAAACTGGAAAAGCAGCGCGGAAAAGCGCAGGAAAAACTGCACAAATCCCGTACCAAATTGCAGGACGCTGCGGCGGCCGGCAAAGCCAAGGCGCAAGCCAAGGCCAAAGATGCGGTGAAAGAACTTGAGGATCTGCTCGACGCCCTCAAGGCTCGTCAGTCCGACACTCGCAGCTACATCCTGCAACTCAAACGCGACGCTCAAGAAAGCCTGAAACTGGCCCAGGGTGTCGGTCGTGTCCAAGAGGCTGTCGGCAAGGCGTTGTCCCTGCGTTCGGCCAAGCCAGCCGCGGCACCTGCGAAGAAAGCCGCTGCCAAACCGGTTGCTGCAAAAGCACCGGCCAAGCCTGCCGCCAAACCGGCCGCCAAAGCACCGGTGAAAGCCGCAGCAAAACCTGCCGCTAAACCTGCGGCAAAAAAACCAATCGCTGCTAGCGCTGCAAAACCGGCTGCTAAAACAGCCGCTGCCAAACCTGCCGCCAAGCCAGCCGCTGCCAAAACAGCGGCCGCTAAACCGGCTGCAAGAACCGCTGCTGCTAAACCGGCGGTGGCGAAAACTGCTGCGGCTAAACCAGCTGCCAAACCGGCTGCAAAACCAGCGGCTAAAACTGCCGCTGCGAAACCTGCTGCCAAGCCTGCCGCGAAATCAGTCGCGACTAAAACTGCTGCCAAGCCAGCTGCAAAAGCTGCAGCCAAACCGGCTGCCAAAACTGCTGCTGCAAAACCTGCCGCAGCGAAACCAGCAGCCAAACCTGCCGCTGCCAAACCGGCTGCAAAACCAGCCGCCAAGCCAGCTGTAAAACCAGCCGTGAAAAAACCGGTTGCCGCCAAGCCGGCCGCCGGGCCAGTTGCCAAGCCGACCGCCGCGCCAGTTGCCAAGCCAGCCAACCCGGCAGCGACGTCTGCTTTAGCAGCAGCCACCTCGACAGCCACACCAGCGCCAACGCCGGCCGCCGCATCGATCGCAGCAACCACCCCAACCAGCGCTTCCTAAGTGCTGCTTACCGCGACGCGCAGCTGATGCAGCGCGTCGCGGTCCAGGTGGGCGGCGCCTGCCGCCACACCTTCCAGCCAGGCCGTTAGATCGGTCGCCTCATACTGCGGCCAACTCTGTGCCAAACACTCCAGTCGCAGCAATAAATGCCTTTCGGCTTCCATCTCCAGTGTCTTCACTTGTTCACGTAAATCATCCAACCCGGCATCTTCGCTAGCGGCGGCTTTCCATTGCTGGCGCAAGGCGCGCAACGGTTGCACGACATCCACGTCCCAAGGCCCGGCTACATCGCGTAGCAGCTGCAAGCGTTGTTCGTTGCAGATAACGCCACGTTCCCCCAGCCATAACCCGCACAGCAGCAGGCACACATTCACACCCGCTGCCTGCAATTGCAGGCAGGCGTGTTCAACGCCGGGACGGGCGTAAGTGTCGAGGGAAAAGCTCCACAGGTCAGAGGACATAGTGCTACTCGCGCCAGTTACGAGCGAAGCTGGTAGACTCCGCCGCCATTATGATTCGACTTCAGAACCTGACTTTACAGCGTGGCCCGCAACGTCTGCTAGAAGACGCCGAGCTAACCCTGCACGCCGGCCACAAAGCCGGCCTCATCGGTGCCAACGGCGCCGGCAAATCGAGCCTGTTCGCCTTGCTTCGGGGCGAGCTGCACCCAGACTCGGGTGACTGCTTCCTGCCGGCCGACTGGCGCATCGCCCACATGCGCCAGGAGGTCGACACCCTCGAACGCCTGGCGGTCGACTACGTGCTCGATGGCGACCTGCGCCTGCGCCAGGTGCAACGCGACCTGGCGGCGGCCGAAGCAGCCCATGACGGTGCCGCTCAGGCCCGCCTGCACTCGGAACTCGACAGCGCCGACGGGTACACCGCCGATGCCCGGGCTCGCAAGCTGTTGGCGGGCCTTGGGTTCACCAACGAGCAAATGGACCGGCAGGTAGGAGATTTCTCCGGTGGCTGGCGGATGCGTCTGAATCTGGCGCAGGCTTTGATGTGCCCCTCGGACCTGTTGCTGCTCGACGAACCGACCAACCACTTGGACCTCGACGCCATCATCTGGCTCGAAGAGTGGCTCAAAAGCTACCCCGGCACTTTATTGCTGATTTCCCACGACCGGGACTTCCTCGATGCCGTGGTCGATCACGTAGCTCACGTCGATCAACGCAAGATCACCCTGTATCGCGGCGGTTACACCGCGTTTGAACGGGCCCGTGCCGAACGTCTGGCACAGCAACAGCAGGCGTACGAGAAGCAACAGGCGCAACGTGCGCACATGGAAAGCTACATTGCCCGCTTCAAGGCCCAGGCCACCAAGGCCCGTCAGGCCCAGAGCCGGATCAAGGCGCTGGAGCGGATGGAAGAACTGTCCGCCGCGCACGTCGATTCGCCGTTCGATTTCGTCTTTCGCGAATCGCAGAAAATCTCCAGCCCGCTGATCGATCTATCGGATGCTCGCCTGGGTTACGGCGAAAAAACCGTGCTGGAGAAGGTCAAGCTGCAACTGACCCCTGGCGCGCGGATCGGTTTGCTCGGCCCCAACGGTGCCGGTAAATCGACCCTGATCAAGAACCTCTCCGGTGAGCTCGAACCATTGGCGGGCCGACTGACCCGGGGCGAGAACACCGTGGTCGGTTACTTCGCCCAGCATCAACTGGATTCCCTCGATTCCAAGGCCAGCCCGTTGCTGCACTTGCAGCGCCTGGCGCCAACCGAACGTGAGCAGACCCTGCGTGACTTCCTCGGTGGTTTCGACTTCCGGGGTGCACGTATCGATGAGCCGGTGTTGAATTTCTCCGGTGGCGAAAAGGCGCGACTGGCCTTGGCGCTGATCGCCTGGGGCCGGCCGAACCTGTTGCTGCTCGACGAACCGACCAACCACCTGGACCTGGAAATGCGCCTGGCGCTGACCATGGCCTTGCAGGAATTCAGTGGCGCGGTTCTGGTGGTCTCCCACGATCGTCATTTGCTCAAAAGCACCACCGACAATTTCTATCTGGTGGCAGACGGCAAGGTCGAGGAGTTCGACGGCGACCTGGAAGACTACACCCGTTGGCTGGTGGAGTACCGTCAGCGCAACGTGCCGGTCAGCAACACCCCGGTCAACCCGGACAAGACCGACAAGAAAGCCCAGCGCCAGGCCGCCGCCGCGTTGCGTCAGCAACTGGCACCGCACAAGCGCGAGGCCGACAAGCTCGAAGCCGAGTTGGGCAAGCTGCACGAGAAACTGGCGAAGATCGACGCCAGCCTCGGCGACAGCGATATTTACGAGCCGGCACGCAAGAACGAATTGCGTGATCTGCTGGCCGAGCAGGCCCGGCTGAAGGTGCGTGAAGCCGAGCTGGAAGAAGCCTGGATGGAAGCACTCGAACTACTTGAAAGCATGCAGGCGGAGCTGGAGGCGTTGTCCTGATGGATGCCTTCAAGCTGCCGCTGCCGGCGGTGTGGGTCGAGCCGCTCTGGCTGGTGGTGCAAATCCTGCTGATTCTGCTGGCCGGCTATGTCGCTCAGCGCGTCGTCGCTAAAGGCCTGACTCGACTGGGCGAGCGTTACCCGTTCCCGCCGCAGTTCTTGATGCCGCTGCGCGGTGGTTTGCGTTGGTTGATCATGGGTAGCGCGCTGATCTTCGTGCTGGAACGCCTTGGGGTGTCGGCCACGGTGCTCTGGACCGCGTTGTCGGGCTTCGTGGCGGTGGCTGCCGTGGCGTTTTTCGCCATGTGGAGCGTGCTGTCCAACCTATTGTGCGCGATCCTGATCTTCACCGTCGGCCCATTCCGAATCGGCGATGTGGTCGAGCTGGTGGACACCACCGACAAGCCGGGCGTCAAGGGCCGGGTGGTGGCGATCAATCTGCTCTACACCACGCTGATCGAAGCCGAAGAACTCGGTACCGGCAGTGCCATGGTGCAAGTGCCCAACAGCTTGTTCTTCCAGCGCTCGGTTCGACGCTGGCGCGGTACTGATGTATTCCCTTCAAACGGGTTCGAAAAACAGGCTCGATAGGACGCTGTCGCCATCAACGCTGGTCGGCAGTCACTCTGTCCTGCAAAAAAATCGATAGTCATTGGCCGTATGGCGCATTAGCTTAGACGTTTGTCACGAGTCTGAGTCGAGGTGTGCGATGCTGCTTCAAACATGGCTGGCATTTTTTGCCGCCTGCTGGGTGATCAGTCTTTCCCCCGGTGCCGGCGCCATTGCGTCGATGTCCAGCGGTCTGCGCTACGGTTTCTGGCGCGGTTACTGGAACGCCCTGGGCCTGCAACTGGGCCTGGCGTTGCAGATTGCGATTGTCGCTGCCGGTGTCGGTGCGATCCTCGCGGCCTCCGCCACTGCCTTTTATGTGATCAAATGGTTCGGTGTGGTCTACCTGGTCTACCTCGCGGTCAAGCAATGGCGCGCGCTGCCCAATGAGATGAACGACGACGCTGCCATTCGGCAGATCGGCAGGCCGATGGCGCTGATGTTCCGCGGTTTTCTGGTGAACGTCAGCAACCCCAAGGCCTTGGTGTTCATGCTCGCAGTGCTGCCGCAATTCATCGATCCCCACGCGCCGCTGGTGGCCCAGTACTTGATCCTCGGCGTGACCATGATCTGTGTCGACCTGATCGTCATGGCCGGCTACACCGGGCTGGCGGCCAAGGTCCTGCGTTTGTTGCGCACACCCAAGCAGCAGAAACGCATGAACCGCACCTTTGCCGGGCTGTTCATCGGCGCGGCGGCATTCATGGCGACTTTGCGCAAAGCAGCGGCATAAAGCTTCAGGCACAAAAAAGGCGACCTATTGAGGTCGCCTTTTTCATTACTACAGAGTGGCCAGTCTGAGATCAGTGCAGAATCACCGGCGCCGTATCCCTCGGCAGGTTATTACGCAACGGTGCCTGACCCGGCTGCTCGTAACCGCCACCACCGAGCTGTTGGCTCAGTTGCGATGCCACGTCTTCACCCAACGCCTTGGACACGTCACGCACCACCCGTGGGCGGTTCAGGGAAACCCGGATGTCCCGTCCATTCACCAGTTTGGTGTCCTGACCTTCGCCCATCGCCGTGAAGGCCGAGGTGATCTCGAAGGTCTTGGTGTTGATCAGGCTGAAGTCCGCCACCAGCGTCAGCCCCAGCACCGCCGAATAGCTGTCGGTATTGGCCAGCTCGTTCATGTCGCGGGTGAAGTCGATGTCTGACACAGTGCCGAACAGCACATAGTCGGCACCCTTGAAGCTACCGGCCTTGATGCGCTTGATCACGTCATACACGTCGCCTTTGGACGATGCCGTGTAAGGCGTGCCCTGCACCAGCTGGAACATACCGGTGCGCAGGATCTCGCCCTTGATGTCGCCGGTGAATTTGCGCAACTCGCCTTGCTCGATGTAGCTGTTGGTCGCTTCGATCTCGTTGTAGCTCGAAGAACCGCTGGCACTGTAGTCACTCTCGCGGTGACTGCTCTGCGCCGAAACGATGTGGATGTACTGCTCCACACGCTCCTGGTACGCCAGATCGGTTACCGCGACTTTCGGGGCCGCTTGCACGCTGAATGCGCAAGCCAGGGCCATCATGCCAATCCATGCGCGCATCGATTAACGCTCCGTGGTTTTGCGGATCTCTTTTTCGTCCATCCACTCGGCCAGACCGCTTTCAACGTCGATCAATTGCAGGCTGAATTTGTAGAAGACGTCCTTGTAGTCGCTGCTGCGCTTGACGATCGAGCTGATCGAACCTTCAAGACGGTATTGGGCGGCGATCATGTTGCCGGTCTTGGCCACGGTGCTCTTCTTGTACAGGCCGCTCTGGTTTTGCAGCTTGAGCTGGTCGACCTGGCTCTGCATCGCGGTGTTGTCGCTGGCGAAGCGGGCGACGCCGGTCTTCATCAGCTGGGTCTTGATGCTGGTGGTGATTTCGCGGGTATCGATGTACTCGCTGGTCTTGTTCTTCACGTCGTAGACCTGAACCACCGGACGGCCTTGCAGGATGCCGGACTGTGCCAGGGAGCGGGTCATGGATTCGGCGATCATCTGCAGGTCGGTGGAGCCGAACTCGTTGGTCACGGTTTCAACCGCTTTGGTGTCGCCGTAGCTGATGTTTTTGCTGCCCAGCGTCGGCGAAGTGTTGGCGCAACCGCTGGCCAGGAGGGCGATGACGGCGATGAACGAAAAGCGTGCAAACATGGGAATGCTCTCTAGAACTGAACGAATAGGGTGTCGGGCTTAAGGCGTTTTGATTTCGAGACGGAAATCCACGGCTTTGGCGGTTGGCGCAATGGCCTGGATGAAACTGGTCTGCTCGCCGTACATCATCTGGCTTTTCCAGGTTTCCTCTTCGGCCACCGGGAAGCCTTCAGGGCCGAGCCAGGCAAAGCGGTAGTAGAAGGTCTTGTTGTTGTAGCTGGTGTTGCTCAGCTGTGCGTTGACCGTCATGAAGCCGTTTTCCCGTGCCACGCGCATGGCGCCGACCACGATGTTCTTGAGCTTGCCCATGGCCACGACCTTGCTGGCAGCGCTGCCTGGCTCCGGTGGTGGCGGGGTGGCGCAGCCGGCCAGCAAGGCCAGGGCGACGACAGTGATGAGTTTGAAGCGCATGCAAAGACTCCGTTCTTAAGGTTGTTTGAGGCTGGCCACGGTGGTCGGGTTGGCGCTCGGGATCACATGGGCGGCCTGGCCGCTGGCGAATACCTGATTGCCCACGGCGCGCAGGCTGATGACTTGATAGCGCTGATCTACGGTGACCTTGACCACCGAACCACCCACGGCGCTCGGCAGGGAGACTTGGTGCTCGCCTTTCTTCAAGCGCAGACGCACCACTTGAGTGGTGTCCGGCAGGGTTCGCCACGTACGGGTATCGGCACCTTCGAGCACGGCTGAAGAGATACCGACCGCAAGACCGGCCAGCGGGTTGGTTTCGTTGATTTTCTTCTGCGCCACGCCTTTGGTCACGGCACGGACGGTGGTGCGCAGGATGATGCCCGGCATGTCATCACGCAGCGCGCGGCGGGACATGGCGGTGGTGCTGTTGAGTTGCGTCAGGTTCACCTGCTGACCGTCCACACCGATCTGGGCGAAGGTGGCGGTGGAGGTGTCTGGCTTGATGATCGGGAACGACAGCGGGGTGATCACCACGTTGTTGCTGATCGGCAATGGCAGCGGAATACGAATCGAGTCGCGGGACGGCGCCAGGCCACTTTGCACGACGATCAGGATATCGCCGTCATCGTCCTTGGCGGGTTTGTCCAGGTTAACCAGCGCCTGTTCCAGCAGCGGAGTGTTCGGGCGCAGCTCGGCGGCTTTGCGATAGCCCGGCGCGGCCAGGTCTTTCTCGCCCAGGGCTTCGTAGACGAAACCGGCCAGGTAATGGCTGAACGCGCTCTGGTAGCTGTTTTTCAGGCTGACCACTTCTGGCGCGTCGAGGCTGGCCACCGGATAACCCTGGAGATCCTTGTACTGGGTTTTGACGCCTTCCTTCTCGGCCTGCTCTTCGCTCTTGAGGTATTCCTTATCGCGCAGGTCGGCGATCACCGCTTCACGTTCGTGAGTTTTCTTGATCGCGGTGCGCGCGCCGTCGAAGTCATTCACCGCCAGCAGGTTGAGGGCCATCTGCGTGGTCAGCATGACTTTTTCGTAGTCGTAGCCTTCGTAGCGACGGACTTTGTCATTGACCAGGAAGCTGCCGAACTGAGCCAGGTACTTTTCGGTGTCGAGCTTGACCGAGTCTTCCCACTTGCCCACCACCTGATCGGCGCTGCTCCAGGCGTTCTGGCTGCCGGACAAGTCGCCCTTGGCGCGCAGCAGTTCACCTTTCTCGAAGTAATAGAGCAGGTCTTTGTCGGCACCGGTGTTGTTCTTTTCCAACAAGGTCAAGGCGGCGTCGACGTTGCCGGCAGCCAGTTGCTGGTTGGTTTGTGCCAGTTCGGAATCGTAGTTGCGAAAAGCCGAACAGCCGGAGAGCAAGGTGACAGCGCTGAGCGCAATCGAGGTAAGGGCGCGGGAGGCCATAGGGTACTTCTTCCCTGAGTGTAAGCAGCCGCGTGCTGGTCGGGCTGTTGGGACCCATCGGCAGGGAGACTGGCGTCCTGCCAATTCCTCATAAAAAGAGGAGCTTAAATGCCGTATCGCGATAACGACGGCGCGGCATTATAAGCAGGGATGGTGGCTATGTAATGGCTTTTTGAAGGCATTTTTTTGATTGATGCCATCATCCATTTCAAGCCTGGGGTCTAATGCAATGGTGTGCTGCAGCTCGTTACCCGCAAAACCCAAACACAACAAAGCTTGAGCGAAACTCATTCGAAGTGAACAATGTGTTACTTCGTATTTCCATTTGAGATTTATTCATGACTGGCTTCTCTCGTTTTCTGGCGTGGCTCGTGCTGCCGATGATCGCGTTCTGCAGCTTCAATGCGCTGGCTGAAACCGCAGAGGGTGCGCCCAAGGCCCTGCATTTGCTCGATTATATTGCCGCCGATTACCCGGCGGCGGTCGAGGGAGGCAAGGTTATTGATGAGGCTGAATATCTCGAACAGCAGACGTTCCTGGGGGAGCTGCAAGGGTTGATCGCCGATTTGCCGGCCAAACCTGAACGTTCCGAAGTGGAGCAGGGCGTCAACGGTCTGCGCACCGCGATCGCCGCTCGCAAGGACGGCGCGGACGTCACCCGTCAGGCACGGCAGCTGGGGGCAAAACTGGCGGTGACCTATGAAGTCAGCCAGGCTCCGGTGATTACCCCGGACCCGACCCGCGGCGCGCCGCTGTACGCCCAGCAATGCTCGGTGTGCCATGGCGATACGGGCATCGGTGACGGCCCGGCAGGTGTCGGCATGACGCCACCGCCGACCAATCTGCGCGATGCTGCGCGACTGGACCGTCTGAGCCTCTACGCGCTTTACAACACTCTGGGCATGGGCGTCGAAGGCACTGACATGCCAGCCTTCGCCGATCAGCTGGATGATCGCCAGCGTTGGGACCTGGCGACCTACATCGCCGGCTTAAGCGCTGATCCTGCCACGGCAAAATCCGAAAAAACCTACAACATCGCCGACCTGGCGCGTCAGACGCCAGCCGAAGTGCAGGCCGCCGAAGGTCCGCAAGCGGCCGCGACCTTCCGCGCGCAACGAGCGCAGCCGCCGCAGGTCAAGCGTGGCCCGGGGCAATTGCTTGAATACACGGCGGCCACGCTGGACAAGAGTATCGCCGCCTATCGCGCCGGCGAGCACGATCAGGCCTATGACCTGTCGGTTGCGGCGTACCTGGAAGGCTTCGAACTGGTCGAAAGCTCCCTGGACAACGTCGACGCCAACGTGCGCAAAGACACTGAAAAGTCCCTGATGGCTTACCGTCAGTCGTTGCAGGACGGTTTGACGGTGGCTCAGGTCGAGCAACGTCTGGAAGTGGCCAAGGCCAAGCTGAAAGAATCCGCTGGCCTGCTCGGTAGCGATGGCTTGAGCTGGTCGCTGAGTTACATTTCCGGTCTGTTGATTCTGTTGCGAGAAGGTCTGGAAGCCATTCTGGTGCTCGCGGCGGTCCTCGCGTTCCTGCGCAATACCGGCCAGCAATCGGCGGTGCGCAGCGTCAACATCGGTTGGGGCCTGGCGCTGTTGGCCGGGCTGGCGACCTGGGCGGTGGCGGCGTATGTGATTGACGTCAGCGGTGCCCAGCGTGAGCTGCTGGAAGGGGCCACTGCGCTGTTTGCCAGCGTCATGGTGCTCTGGCTCGGTGTGTGGATGCACGACCGTCGCCACGCAGCGGCCTGGCAGGATTACATCAAGAGCAGCCTGGTGAGCGGCGGTGGGCGTTTCGGGTTTGCGATCCTGGCGTTCTTCTCGGTGTATCGCGAACTGTTCGAAGTGATCCTGTTTTACGAAACCTTGTGGTTGCAGGCGGGGCCTGCAGGGCATAACGCCGTAATGGCTGGCGGCGCGACGGCGCTGGTTATGCTGGTCGGTCTGGCCTGGGTGATTCTGCGCGGCTCGGCAAAACTGCCGCTGGCACTGTTCTTCGGCATCAATGCCGGTTTGCTGTGCGCGTTGTCGGTGGTGTTTGCCGGCCATGGCGTGAAGGCGTTGCAGGAAGCCGGGGTCTTCGGCACGCGGCCGGTACCATTCTTTGACTTCGACTGGTTGGGGATCCACGCTGATGCGTATTCGCTGAGTGCCCAGGCTGTGGCGATCATTGCGATCATCGTGCTGTACAGTCGCAGCCGGATGGCCGAGAAGCGGCAGTTGCCGGCTTCTTAAAAGCATTCGCTGCGCTCATATTCGCGGGCAAGCCCGCTCCCACAGGTTCAGCGCTAACCTTGTGGGAGCGGGCTTGCCCGCGATGCTTTTCAATAGAGGAAATCCAATGCGCGTATGGATCGATGCTGACGCCTGCCCTCGGGCAGCCAAGGATCTAGTGGTGAAGTTTGCCCTCAAGCGCCAGTTCGAAGTGGTGCTGGTGGCCGGTCAGCCGCAAATCAAGCCGGGCCTTGCGCTGGTGAAACTGATCGTGGTGCCCAGCGGCCCGGATGCCGCCGACGATTATCTGGTGGAACACGCAGTGCCAGGGGAATTGGTGATTTGCAGCGATGTGCCGCTGGCGGATCGGCTGGTGAAGAACGGCGTTGCGGCGCTGGATCCGCGGGGCAAGGAGTTCGATGCGCAGAACATGGGCGATCGACTGGCGGTGCGTAACCTGTTCACCGACTTGCGCGAGCAGGGGCAGATGAGCGGCGGCCCGGCGCCGTTCGGCGACCGCGAGAAACAGGCGTTCGCCAATGCGCTGGACCGGATACTGACCCGGTTGTCGCGTAAAGCTTGAGCAAGACGGTAATGATCGTTCCCACGCGAAGTGGGAACAATCACGAGTGTTACTCGTCGTTTTCGTGGGTCAGTTCCAGTACGCGGTCGACCAGTTTGTTGATGCCAGATGCGGCTTCGCTGATCGATTGCGCAAGCATGTACGCCGGCGTGCTCACCAGCTTGCGCGCCTTGTCTTCGACAATGTCGGTCACTGCGCACTCGGCGTGGGTGGCGCCCATCTTGTTCATCGCGGCGGCGGTATCGGCATCGTTGCCGATGGTGCAGGTCACGCCCGGGCCGTAGATTTTTGCCGCCAGGGCCGGCGAGATGCAGATCAGCCCCACCGGTTTGCCAGCCTCGGCGAACGCTTCGGTCAACGCCAGGACGTCAGGTTGAACGCTGCAGCCGGCGCCTTCGACGGCAAAGTTCGACAGGTTCTTGGCCGCCCCGAAACCACCGGGAACGATCAGCGCATCGAAATCTTCGACGTCCGCTTCACGGATATCCTTGATGTTGCCCCGGGCGATACGCGCCGATTCCACCAGCACGTTGCGCGATTCGGGCATTTCTTCGCCAGTCAGGTGGTTGATCACATGCAACTGCGCGATGTTGGGTGCGAAGCACTGCACCTGGGCACCGCGCTGGTCCAGCCGCAGCAGGGTGATCACGCTTTCGTGGATCTCGGCGCCGTCGTACACGCCACAGCCGGAAAGGATCACTGCAATTTTTTTGCTCATGGGCTTTTCTCCAGATTCATGGCGTTAAATGTCCACTAATTTGTCACTCGTTGCCATAGGGTTAATTCGCGGCTACACCTAATCTCTGCTGAACGATTCCGATCAGGTCGCGTCATGAACTTCATTCTGTATGCGGTGCCGTTTTTCTTTGTGCTGATTGCGGTCGAGTTGTTGGCCGACCGTTGGCGCGGGGTGAGCAATTACCGCGTGGCAGACGCGATCAACAGCCTCAGCACCGGCGTATTGTCGACCACCACGGGCCTGTTGACCAAAGGTGTCGGCCTGGTCACTTATGCCTTCGCCCTTAAACACCTGGCCGTGATCGAGCTGTCGGCCGACAGTGTCTGGGTCTGGGTATTCGCTTTTGTCTTCTACGACTTCTGCTACTACTGGCTGCACCGCATGGGCCATGAGCGCAACATCCTCTGGGCCGCACATTCAGTGCATCACCAGAGTGAGGACTACAACCTCTCCACAGCCTTGCGCCAGACCAGCACCGGGTTTCTGTTGAGCTGGATTTTCTACCTGCCCCTGGCCGTGCTCGGCGTGCCGCTGCTGGTGTTCGTCAGCGTTGCGGCGTTGAACCTGCTGTACCAGTTTTGGGTGCATACCCGGCATATTCCCAAGCTTGGCTGGTTCGAGTGGTTCTTCGTCACGCCGTCCAATCATCGGGCCCACCATGCACAGAACGCTCTTTACATGGATCGCAACTACGGCGGGGTGTTCATTATTTGGGACCGTCTGTTCGGCTCGTTCCAGGAAGAGGACGATAACGAACCGGTGATATTCGGCGTGACCACGCCGCTGGCGAGCTGGAATCCGTTGTGGGCGAACGTGCAGTTTTACGCGCAGTTGTGGGATGACGCCCGGCGCGCCGAGCGCTGGTGGGACAAGCTGCGGATCTGGTTCATGCGCACCGGTTGGCGGCCGGCGGACGTGGCGGCCAAATACCCGATGAACAAGCCGGACCTGGCTCAGTTCCGCAAATTCGAGGTGCCGCTGGACGGACGTCAGCAGTGGTATGTGGCGCTGCAGTTCTGCGTCTACATCACCTTGGGCAGTTACTTGATGAATCTGGAGCAGAGCCTGCCGACCGCAGCCCTGGTATTGGGTTGGGGCGCCGTGGCGTTGGGGTTGTTCGTGTTGGGCGCAGCCCTGGAGAATCGCCCGCAGGCGTTGAAGCTGGAGCTGTTGCGGCTGGTGTCGAACCTGCCGCTGGTGTGGCTGGCGCCGATGGTCGGGCTATGGCCGGGCAGCGCGGTGGGCTGGGTAGGGCTGCTCAGTTACAGCCTGCTCAGCGGCATCGGTCTCTACTGTTGTAGAAACCGCGTCACTCGATGGGCGTCGTAGGTTCGTTGGA
The DNA here is from genome assembly GCF_030687165.1 of Pseudomonas sp. FP1740. Taxonomy (NCBI): domain Bacteria; kingdom Pseudomonadati; phylum Pseudomonadota; class Gammaproteobacteria; order Pseudomonadales; family Pseudomonadaceae; genus Pseudomonas; species Pseudomonas sp. FP1740. The sequence continues at coordinate 6,358,097 of NZ_CP117461.1, read as the reverse complement.
CTTGGCCTGTTCGGCTTTCAATGCCTGCTCATCGGCGTAGATCTTTTTCGCCAAGCGGGCATTCTTGAAGCGTCGCCGCAGCCACAGGACAAAGCCCAGGACCAGCAGGGCGCCCAGCACCCACAGCTCGTACTTCTTGACACTGCCCAGCATACCTTCGAGCACCGCGCCGAAGTGATACGCAGCCGCTGCCAGCGCCGCAGCCCAGATGGCCGCGCCAATCCCGTTGAGCAGCAGATAGCGTCCCGGCGGATAGCCCGACAGACCGATTGCCACCGGCATCACGGTGCGCAAACCATAGACAAAACGGAAGCTCAGCACCCAGATGTCCGGGTGCTTGCGGATATGTTCCAGTGCCCGATCGCCCATCAATTGCCAGCGCGGTTTGCGCGCCAGCAATTTGCGCCCGTGCTTGCGCCCCAGGAAGTACCACAGCTGATCGCCGGCATAACTGCCGAAGAACGCCACGACCACCACCAGGTTGATGTCCATGTACCCACGGAACGCGAGGAAGCCTGCGAGCACCAGAATGGTTTCGCCTTCGAAAAACGTGCCGAGGAACAGGGCGAAGTAGCCGAAGTCATGTAGAAATTGTTGGAGCATTGTCTGGGTGCTGGCGAAATGAACGCGCAGCCTAACCCTTCGTGCACATTCATGAAAGTGTCCAAATGTGTCTCGACGTGAACATTTCCTACAAGGACAATGGAATGCGACTACCTGCCACAGGGGTGCACATAACTGTAATACGTTGGTCATAATGGCCGCTTATAACTGTCACGCTCGCCCGCCAGCGCGGGCTCAGGAGTCTGCCGTGAGCTTTACCCCCGCCAACCGTTTGTTTCCTGCAACCCGCCTGCGTCGCAACCGTCGTGATGATTTTTCGCGTCGTCTGGTCCGTGAAAACGTACTGACCGTCGATGACCTGATCCTGCCGGTATTCGTGCTGGACGGTGAAAACCGTCGCGAAGCAGTGGCGTCGATGCCGGGCGTCGAACGCCTGACCATCGATCTGTTGCTGGAAGAGGCTGCCAAATGGGTCGAGCTGGGCATTCCGGCGCTGGCACTGTTCCCGGTGACGCCACCGGAACTCAAGTCACTGGATGCCGCCGAAGCCTGGAACCCCAACGGCATCGCCCAGCGCGCTACCCGCGCTCTGCGTGCGCAGTTCCCGGAGCTGGGTGTGATCACCGACGTCGCCCTGGACCCGTTCACCACTCATGGTCAAGACGGCATTCTCGACGAAGAAGGCTATGTGCAGAACGACATTACCGTCGACGCACTGGTTAAGCAGGCTTTGTCCCACGCCGAGGCCGGCGCTCAAGTGGTGGCTCCGTCAGACATGATGGACGGGCGCATTCAGGCGATCCGCGAAGCGCTGGAGCTGGCGGGGCACGTCAATGTGCGGATCATGGCCTACTCGGCCAAGTACGCCAGTGCCTACTACGGCCCGTTCCGTGATGCGGTGGGTTCGGCGTTGAACCTGGGCAAGGCCAACAAGGCCTCCTATCAGATGGACCCGGCCAACAGCAACGAAGCCCTGCACGAAGTGGCGGCCGACTTGTCAGAAGGCGCGGACATGGTCATGGTCAAGCCAGGCATGCCGTATCTGGATATTCTTTATCGGGTCAAGGAAGCGTTCAAAGTGCCGACCTTTGTGTATCAGGTCAGCGGCGAATACGCCATGCACATGGCGGCGATCCAGAATGGCTGGTTGAGCGAAGGGGTTATCCTCGAATCCCTGACCGCTTTTAAACGTGCAGGCGCTGATGGCATCCTGACTTACTTTGCCGTCCGTGCTGCTCAATTGTTACGAGAGCAAAAATAGCCCTCCCAGGAACATTCGATGAATACCGAAGGACTCACTGAAGTTGCCGTAAAAGACGCTCAACCTGTGGTGGAGCAAATCGCTGAAACTCCACCGGAGCTGGAGCCCGCTCCACCCGCGGTGGTGGCCGAGCCCGTTGTGGCGGCGCCAGCGATTGCCATTCCCGGTCTGGATGACAGCAGCCTGTACATCCATCGCGAGCTCTCGCAACTGCAGTTCAACATCCGCGTGCTGGAACAGGCGCTGGATGAGTCCTACCCATTGCTGGAGCGGCTGAAGTTTTTGCTGATCTTCTCCAGCAACCTGGACGAGTTCTTCGAGATTCGTGTGGCCGGCCTGAAGAAGCAGATCACCTTCGCCCGTGAACAGGCCGGCGCCGATGGCTTGCAACCGCACCAGGCCCTGGCCCGCATCAGCGAATTGGTGCACGGTCACGTCGACCGCCAATACGCGATCCTCAACGATATTCTTTTGCCGGAACTGGAAAAACATCAGGTCCGCTTCATCCGTCGTCGTTACTGGACTACCAAGCTCAAGACTTGGGTCCGCCGTTATTTCCGCGACGAGATCGCGCCGATCATCACCCCGATCGGCCTCGACCCGACGCACCCGTTCCCGTTGCTGGTGAACAAGAGCCTGAACTTCATCGTCGAGCTCGAAGGCATCGACGCCTTCGGTCGCGATTCCGGCCTGGCGATCATCCCGGCGCCGCGTCTGCTGCCGCGGATCATCAAGGTACCGGAAGAAGTCGGCGGCCCGGGTGACAACTACGTGTTCCTGTCGTCGATGATCCACGCGCACGCTGATGACCTGTTCCAGGGCATGAAGGTCAAGGGCTGCTACCAGTTCCGCTTGACCCGCAACGCCGACCTCGCGGTCGATACCGAAGACGTGGAAGACCTGGCCCGCGCCCTGCGCGGCGAGTTGTTCTCCCGTCGCTACGGTGATGCGGTGCGGCTGGAAGTGGCCGACACCTGCCCGAAACACCTGTCCGATTACCTGCTCAAGCAGTTCAACCTGCAGGAAACCGAGCTGTATCAGGTCAACGGTCCGGTCAACCTGACCCGGCTGTTCAGCATCACCGGCCTGGACAGTCATCCGGAGCTGCAATACACGCCGTTCACCCCGCAGATCCCGAAACTGCTGCAGAACAGCGAGAACATTTTCAGCGTGATCAGCAAGCAGGACATCCTGCTGCTGCACCCGTTCGAGTCCTTCACCCCGGTGGTCGACTTGCTGCGCCAGGCGGCCAAGGATCCACACGTGTTGGCGGTTCGCCAGACGTTGTATCGCAGCGGCGCCAACTCGGAGATCGTCGATGCGCTGGTGGATGCGGCGCGTAACGGCAAGGAAGTGACGGCGGTGATCGAATTGCGCGCGCGGTTCGATGAAGAATCCAACCTGCAGCTGGCCAGCCGTCTGCAGGCGGCCGGCGCCGTGGTGATTTACGGCGTGGTCGGCTTCAAGACCCACGCCAAGATGATGCTGATTCTGCGTCGCGAAGCCGGCGAGATTGTTCGCTACGCTCACTTGGGTACCGGCAACTACCACGCGGCCAACGCCCGTCTGTACACCGACTACAGCCTGCTGACCTCCGACGATGCCTTGTGCGAAGACGTCGGCAAACTGTTCAGCCAGTTGATCGGCATGGGTAAAACCCTGCGCATGAAAAAACTGCTGCACGCGCCGTTCACGTTGAAGAAGGGCATGCTCGACATGATTGCCCGGGAGACGCAATTCGCCCTCGACGGCAAACCGGCGCACATCATCGCCAAGTTCAACTCGCTGACCGATCCAAAGGTCATCCGCGCGTTGTACAAGGCCAGCCAGTCCGGGGTACGCATCGATCTGGTGGTGCGCGGCATGTGCTGCCTGCGACCGGGCATCGCCGGGGTATCGCATAACATCCACGTACGTTCGATCATCGGTCGTTTCCTGGAGCACACCCGGGTTTTCTACTTCCTCAATGGCGGTGAAGAGCAGATGTTCCTGTCCAGTGCCGACTGGATGGAACGCAACCTCGACAAGCGCGTCGAGACTTGCTTCCCGGTCGAGGGCAAGAAGCTGATTTTGCGGGTCAAGAAAGAGCTGGAGCTTTATCTTACCGACAACACCCACAGCTGGAGCCTGCAGTCGGACGGTCGCTACGTCCGTAATACACCGACCGGCAACCAGAACCCGCGCAGCGCCCAGGCCACCTTGCTGGAGCGGTTGGGCAGCCCGATTCTGGCGGTGCGTTAACGCAAACCTTGGGCGATAAAAAATGGCGATCCATGTGGATCGCCATTTTTTTTACCTCGCCCGAGCGATGAGCGATGAATGACTGTGGCGAGGGAGCTTGCTCCCGCTGGACTGCGTAGCAGTCCTTCTTTTGGGGCCGCTGCGAGGCCCAACGGGAGCAAGCTCCCTCACCACAGGCTTAGCGAACGTTCAGCACGAAGCTGACGCGGGTCAGCCATTCGGCTTCCAGGGCGAAGTCGGCCTGGGTCAACTGGTTGTCATCCAGCCAATGTTCCGGGAATAACACATCCAGGCTGTCGCCGTTGGCGTGCAGCACGACCTGTGGCATTTCCTGGGTGCCACGGATGTGGTGGAACAGAATCGCAAAGCGCAGCAGCACGCACAGGCGAATCAGCTTGATGCCATCGTCGCCAAAATCGGCAAACCTGTCCTTGGGAATATTGCGACGGTGGCCACGCACCAGTAGCGCGAGCATCAGTTGGTCTTCGCGGGAGAACCCGGCCAGGTCCGAGTGCTCGATCAGGTAGGCGCCGTGTTTGTGGTACTGATAGTGCGCGATGTCCAGGCCCACTTCGTGGACCTTGGCCGCCCAGCTCAGCAGTTCGCGCCAGACACCGTCGTCCAGGTCCCAATCCTCGGCCACCTGATCGAAGGCATGCAGCGCCTTGCGCTCGACTCGCGCAGCTTGTTCCAGGTCGACGTGGTAGCGCTCCATCAGCGAGCTGAGCGTGCGCTCACGGACATCTTCGTGATGATGACGGCCCAGCAGGTCATAGAGCACGCCTTCGCGCAGGGCGCCTTCACAGTGGTCCATGCGTTGCAGTTCGAGGGCATCGAAGATTGCTTCGAGAATCGCCAGCCCGGCGGGGAAGATCGCCCGGCGGTCGGGCTTGATGCCTTCGAAGTCGATTTTCTCGACATCACCGAGTTTGATCAGCTTGCGCTTGAGCCAGGCCAAGCCTTCGGCGTTCACCTCGCCAGTGCCATGCCCGCCGGCCTTCAGCGCCAGGCCAATGGCGCGAATGGTGCCCGAGGAGCCGATGGCTTCATCCCAGGTCAGGCGGTGCAGGGCGTGTTCGATGCTCATGATCTCCAGGCGCGCCGCGGTGTACGCCTGGGCGTAGCGGGCCGGGGTGATCTTGCCGTCCTTGAAATAGCGTTGGGTGTAGCTGACGCAGCCCATTTGCAGGCTTTCGCGCAGCAGCGGTTCGAAGCGCTGGCCAATGATGAATTCGGTACTGCCGCCGCCGATGTCGGCCACCAGGCGTTTGCCCGGGGTGTCGGCGAGGGTGTGGGAGACGCCGAGGTAAATCAGGCGCGCTTCTTCACGGCCGGAGATGACTTCTACCGGATGGCCGAGGATTTCTTCGGCCCGATGGATGAATTCACCGCGGTTACGGGCTTCGCGCAGGGCGTTGGTGCCGACGATCCGCACGGTGCCCGGTGGCATACCGTTGATCAGTTGGGCAAAACGCTTCAGGCAATCGAGCCCGCGCTGCATGGATTCTTCGCTGAGTTGACGCTCTTCGTCGATGCCGGCGGCCAGCTGAACCTTCTCCCCGAGACGCTCGAGAATCCGGATTTCGCCGTTCTGGGCCTTGGCCACGACCATGTGAAAGCTGTTGGAGCCCAGGTCGATTGCGGCGATCAGGGACAGATTCTTGACTTGGGATAGCGGCATGGTCAGGGGGTCTCGGTCGATAACCTCGACATCCTGCCACGATCAAACGCTCGCGCCAACGCGTACGGTTTAATGCCTTGATCCAGCGCACGGACGACGTGGGTTCCTGTGGCGAGGGAGCTTGCTCCCGCTGGGCAGCGCAGCGGCCCCAAAACCATTCAACGCAGTGCTTCAGGAAAAGCCGGCCAGCAGGTTTACGACTGCTGCGCAGCCGAGCGGGGGCAAGCTCCCTCGCCACAGCGGTTCAGCCCGCCGCCTCCACGGTCCCAATGAAGTTCGCCAGCTCCGCCGTCTGCGGGTTGGCAAACAACACCTTCGGATCTCCCACCTCATGCACCTTACCCTGGTGCATGAACACTAATTTGTCGCCCACCTCACGGGCAAAACGCATCTCATGGGTGACCATGATCAATGTCATGCCTTCCCTGGCCAGTTGCCGGACCACGCTCAACACCTCATTGACCAGTTCCGGGTCCAGGGCCGAGGTGATTTCGTCGCACAGCAAGACTTTCGGTGACATCGCCAGCGCCCGGGCAATCGCTACCCGCTGTTGCTGGCCACCGGAGAGTCGATCCGGGAAGGCATCGAATTTTTCGCCTAATCCGACCCGTTCCAGCATCTGCCGCGCCAGTTCGGTGGCTTTGGTTTTCGGCACTTTCTGCACCACTTGCGGCGCAAGCATGACGTTTTCGCCGACGGTCAGGTGCGGGAACAGGTTGAACTGCTGGAACACCATCCCGACTTTCTGCCGCAGGCTGCGCAGGTCGGCGCGGGCGGCGTCGAGGTATTCGCCGTCGACTTCGATCACGCCGTCGTTGATCGATTCCAGACCATTGAGGGTGCGCAGCAAGGTGGACTTGCCCGATCCGCTGCGACCGATGATTGCTACCACCTGGCCTTCCTCGATACTCAGATCGATGCCTTTGAGCACATGGTGGTCGCCGTAATATTTATGCAGGGCGGAAATTCTAAGCAGAGGCATGCAGTCTCCTTTCCAGGTAGCGCGCACTGAGGGACAAGGGGTAGCAGAGCAGGAAGTAACCGAGGGCGACGAGGCCGTAGACCATGAAGGGTTCGAAGGTCGCGTTGGCGAGCATGCCGCCGGTCTTGGTCAGTTCGGTGAAGCCGATGATCGAGGTGACGGCGGTGCCCTTGACCACTTGCACCGAGAAGCCCACGGTCGGCGCCACGGCGATGCGCAGCGCTTGTGGCAGGATCACGTAACGCAATTGCTCCAGCGGGTTGAGCGCCAGGCTCGACGAGGCTTCCCACTGGCCATTGGGGATCGAGTCGACGCAACCGCGCCAGATCTCCGCCAGGTAGGCGCTGGTGAACAGCGTCAAGGCAATCGCCGCCGCCATCCACGGTGAAATTTCCACACCGGCCAAGGCCACACCGAAGAACACCAGAAACAGCTGCATCAACAGCGGCGTGCCCTGGAACAATTCGATGTAGGTGCGGGCGAAGTGGCTGGGCAGGGATTTCTTAGAAATCCGCATCACCATGATCAGCAAACCGATCAGCCCACCGCCGATAAACGCCACCAGCGACAACGCCAGAGTCCATTGCAGGCCTGTGAGCAGGTTGCGCAGGATGTCCCAGAAGGTGAAATCGCTCATTGGCTGCTCCTTGCACTGCTTTTGGACAGGTAGCGGCGGCCGATCCAGTTCAGCAATTGGCGGATCAGCAGCGCCATGCACAGGTAGAGCAGCGTGGTCAGGGCATAGGTTTCAAAGGCGCGGAAGTTGCGCGATTGAATGAAGTTGGCGGCGAAACTCAGCTCTTCGGTGGCGATCTGCGAACAGACCGCCGAGCCGAGCATGACGATGATGATCTGGCTGCTCAGGGCCGGCCAGACCTTGCCCAGTGCCGGCAGCAGAACCACGTGGCGGAAGGCTTCGAAACGCGACATTGCCAGGGCGGCTGCGGCTTCCAGTTGCCCGCGGGGGATCGCTTGAATGCCGGCGCGGATGATCTCGGTCGAATAGGCGCCCAGGTTGATCACCATCGCCAGCACCGCCGCCTGCCATTCGGAAATCTGCAGTCCCAGCGACGGCAAACCGAAGAAGATGAAAAACAACTGCACCAGAAAGGGTGTGTTGCGGATCAACTCGACGTAGACCCCGAAAATGCCGGCGAACGGACGGATGTTCCACGCCCGCACCAACGCGCCGACGATGCCCAGAGCGACCCCGAACACTGCGCCAACGGCCGTCAGCTCAAGGGTGAACAACGCACCGCGCAGCAGCAGGTCGGTGTTTTCCACCACCGGCAAGAAATCGAACTGATAAGCCATAAGTCGTCTCCCGAGCGAACGATCAGAGATCGGCCGGCAGCGGTTCTTTCAACCAGGTTTGCGAGTTCTTTTCCAGCGCACCGTCAGCCTTGGCGGTGGTGAGGATCTGATTGACCTTGTCCAGCAACGCCGGCTCGTTCTTGTTCACGCCGACGTACACCGGAGAGTCCTTGAGCTTCACTTTCAGGGCCGGTACGCGTTTCGGGTTTTTCTCGCTGATCGCCACCATCACCACGTTGCCGCTGGCGATCAGGTCGACTTGCCCGGCAAGGTAGGCGGCGATGGTCGAGTTGTTGTCTTCGAAGCGTTTGATGGTCACGCCTTCGGGGGCGACTTTGGTCAGCTCGATGTCTTCGATGGCGCCACGGGTGACGCTGATGGTTTTGCCCTTGAGATCGTCCAGGCCCTTGATGGCGGCGTCTGGCGGACCGAATACGGCGAGGTAGAACGGCGCGTAGGCACGGGAGAAATCAATGACTTTCTCGCGTTCAGGGTTCTTGCCGAGGCTGGAAATCACCAGGTCGACCTTGCCGGTGGTCAGGAACGGGATGCGATTGGTGCTGTTGACCGGGGTCAGTTCGAGTTTGACCTTGAGTTGGTCGGCCAGCAGTTTGGCGGTATCGATGTCGAGGCCGCGCGGTTTCATGTCCGGGCCGACCGAACCGAACGGCGGGAAGTCCTGGGGCACGGCGACTTTGAGGGTGCCGCGTTTGACCACATCCTCCAGACCGTCGGCGTGGGCGGGTGCCTGGCTCAGCATCAGGCTGGCAAACAGGGCGGCGAGGAGGGCGCTGTAACGCTGGGTCATGGCAAATCTCCGGATCGGCGGGAAGTGATTTCTGCGGATCGACAGAGCACGGGCCATGCCAAGATTCGGTTTCAGGGGGCGCAAGCCACGGTTTTGCTGGTGTTGCTCGGTCTTACTGGTCTGAACAGTCAGGTGGAATTTCGCACCCTGATGGCGCACCCGTGGACAATCCCGAACCCCCATGGGGCACGACTTGCCGGATGTCGCGAATAGCTTTACAACTAGCCGCTCATTGGCCTGGTTCGTCTGAAAAAAACCATGAACTCGATCTCCCGCGCAGTACCCGAAGTGGCGCTGCAAGCCATCCGTAAATTGATCACTGAGCAAGGTTTCGGACCGGGGGATGCCTTGCCCTCGCAACGGGATCTGGCGGTGCAATTGGGGGTCAGCCGGGCGTCGTTGCGCGAGGCGTTGTCGTCCCTGAGTGCGCTGGGCGTGATCAGCATCCAGCCGGGCAAGGGCGTGTTCGTGCAGTCACCGGTCGATCTGCCCCGGGGCGATGCGGTGCCGGGCTGGCCATTCGCGGCCCAGGCATCGCCACTGGACATCTTCCAGTTGCGCTATGCGCTGGAGGGTTTTGCCTCGGGTTTGGCGGCCGTGACCCTGAGCACCGAGGATCTCGATGCCCTGGAAGACAACGTCGCCGCCATGCGCAACGAACTGCGTGCCGCCAACTTCGATGCAGCGGCGCGACTGGACTTCGAGTTTCACCGGCGCATCCTCCTGGCCAGCGGCAATCAGGCGATGCTGAGCATCCTGACAGCCAGCGCCGACATCTTTCTGGAGAGCCAGAAGCTACCGTTCATCCGGACCGAACGGGCCATGGAAACCTGGCAGGAACACCGTAAAATCCTCCGTGCACTGGCGCGCCGATCGTCCGGCGCCGCACAGAAGGCCATGCAGGAGCATGTGCGCAACGCCGCCCTGCGCACCGGAATTGCCTTCGTCGCTCCCGCCACCTCGTGACTTGAGCTATACCCAAATTCATGGGCCGCCATAGCGAGACTCAATCATCTGCGGCTTCCTGAACGGGGGAAGGGCAGCTATGATGGGCCACGTTTTTTTGCTTACAACCTGGAGACTTCCATGAGCAGCGATCTTATCAAACACGTTAGCGACGCTAGCTTCGAGGCCGACGTACTCAAGGCCGAAGGCGCTGTACTGGTCGACTACTGGGCTGAGTGGTGCGGCCCTTGCAAAATGATCGCTCCTGTCCTGGACGAAATTGCCGAGACCTACAAAGGCAAGCTGACCGTTGCCAAACTGAACATCGACGAAAACCAGGAAACCCCGGCCAAGCACGGCGTGCGTGGTATCCCGACACTGATGCTGTTCAAGAACGGCAACGTCGAAGCCACCAAGGTCGGCGCGCTGTCGAAGTCGCAACTGGCCGCTTTCCTCGACGCCAACATCTAAGCGTTGTTATAAAGCGTCATGAAAAGGCCCCGCATATTGCGGGGCCTTTTCGTTATTGAGGGCTAGACGCTCCGAAACTCAGGTGGTACATTCGGCCCCGCACTGGTTTCTCCACTGCCCCCTGCTAGCCGTCGCCGACGCACTCCTTTTCGAATAAGTACGCGATCCTGTCGCCTTCTCTGCGGCGCGGCCTCATTAAGCCAAAAGCTTAATTTCCCCCCTCCATAAATGATTACGTCATTCCTATATGAATCTGACTGAACTCAAGCAAAAGCCGATTACCGAACTGCTCGAATTGGCCGAACAGATGGGCATAGAAAATATGGCCCGTTCGCGCAAGCAGGACGTGATTTTCTCCCTGCTCAAAAAGCACGCGAAAAGCGGCGAGGAAATCTCCGGTGATGGCGTGCTGGAGATTCTCCAGGACGGCTTCGGCTTCCTGCGCTCCGCTGACGCTTCCTATCTCGCCGGCCCGGACGATATCTACGTCTCGCCGAGCCAGATCCGTCGCTTCAACTTGCGCACCGGTGACACCATCGTTGGCAAGATCCGTCCTCCAAAGGAAGGCGAGCGGTATTTCGCGCTGCTGAAGGTCGACACGATCAACTACGATCGTCCCGAGAACGCGAAAAACAAGATTCTCTTCGAGAACCTGACCCCGCTGTTCCCGACCGTGCGCATGAAGATGGAAGCCGGCAACGGTTCCACCGAAGACTTGACCGGTCGTGTCATCGACCTGTGCGCCCCGATCGGCAAAGGCCAGCGCGGCCTGATCGTTGCTCCGCCGAAAGCCGGTAAAACGATCATGCTGCAGAACATCGCGGCAAACATCGCGCGTAACAATCCTGAAGTTCACCTGATCGTGCTGTTGATCGACGAGCGTCCGGAAGAAGTGACCGAAATGCAGCGCACCGTGCGCGGCGAAGTGGTTGCCTCGACGTTCGACGAGCCGCCAACCCGCCACGTGCAGGTTGCTGAAATGGTGATCGAGAAGGCCAAGCGCCTGGTCGAGCACAAGAAGGACGTGGTGATTCTGCTCGACTCCATCACCCGTCTGGCCCGTGCCTACAACACCGTGATCCCGAGCTCCGGCAAGGTGCTGACCGGTGGTGTCGATGCTCACGCCCTGGAGAAACCGAAACGTTTCTTCGGCGCTGCGCGGAACATCGAAGAAGGCGGCTCGTTGACCATCATCGCCACCGCACTGGTTGAAACCGGTTCGAAGATGGACGAAGTGATCTACGAAGAATTCAAAGGCACCGGCAACATGGAACTGCCTCTGGATCGCAAGATCGCCGAGAAACGCGTGTTCCCGGCCATCAACATCAACCGTTCCGGTACTCGCCGCGAAGAGCTGCTGACAGCCGACGACGAACTGCAGCGTATGTGGATCCTGCGCAAACTGCTGCACCCGATGGATGAAGTCTCTGCCATCGAGTTCCTGGTCGACAAGCTGAAACAGACCAAGACCAACGACGAGTTCTTCCTGTCGATGAAACGCAAGTAAATCGAACAGGCCAAAAAGCCGGGGAAACCCGGCTTTTTGCTATCTGATTTTTGATCAACGGCAGTTCGTGGTTCTGAACTGAGGGGTTCGGCGCTAAACTGCCACCCCCCGAACGCCATGGCCAAAACGAGGCTCACGCATGCAGTATCGCGACTTGCGCGACTTTATCAGCGGCCTGGAACAGCGCGGCGAACTCAAGCGCATCCAGGTTCCGGTGTCCCCAGTGCTCGAAATGACCGAGGTCTGCGACCGCACATTGCGCGCCAAAGGCCCGGCCCTGCTTTTCGAAAAGCCCACGGGTTATGATATCCCTGTGCTCGGCAATCTGTTCGGTACGCCTGAGCGCGTGGCGCTGGGCATGGGTGCAGAGGCGGTGAGCGAGTTGCGCGAAATCGGCAAGTTGCTGGCGTTCCTCAAGGAGCCCGAGCCGCCGAAAGGTTTGAAGGACGCCTGGTCCAAGTTGCCGATCTTTCGCAAGATCATCTCGATGGCGCCGAAAGTCGTCAAAGACGCGGTGTGCCAGGAAGTGGTCATCGAAGGCGACGATGTCGATCTCGCGATGTTGCCGGTGCAGACCTGCTGGCCAGGCGATGTCGGCCCGCTGATCACTTGGGGCCTGACTGTCACCAAAGGTCCGAACAAGGATCGCCAGAACCTCGGCATCTACCGTCAACAGGTGATCGGTCGCAACAAGGTGATCATGCGCTGGTTGAGCCACCGTGGCGGCGCGCTGGATTACCGCGAATGGTGCGAAAAAAACCCCGGCCAGCCGTTCCCGGTGTCCGTGGCGCTGGGCGCTGACCCGGCCACCATTCTTGGCGCCGTGACGCCGGTGCCGGACAGCCTCTCCGAATACGCTTTCGCCGGTCTGCTGCGGGGCAATCGCACCGAACTGGTGAAATGCCGCGGCAACGACCTGCAAGTACCGGCTACGGCCGAAATCATCCTCGAAGGCGTGATTCATCCGGGCGAAATGGCCGATGAAGGTCCGTACGGCGACCACACCGGCTACTACAACGAAGTCGACAGCTTCCCGGTGTTCACCGTCGAGCGCATCACCCATCGGATCAAGCCGATCTACCACAGCACCTACACCGGCCGTCCGCCGGATGAGCCGGCGATTCTCGGTGTGGCGCTGAACGAAGTGTTCGTGCCGATCCTGCAGAAGCAATTCCCGGAGATCACTGACTTCTACCTGCCTCCCGAAGGCTGCTCGTACCGCATGGCCATCGTGACCATGAAGAAGTCGTATCCCGGCCACGCCAAGCGGGTAATGCTCGGTGTCTGGTCGTTTTTGCGACAGTTCATGTACACCAAGTTCGTTATCGTCACCGACGACGATATCAACGCACGGGACTGGAACGACGTGATCTGGGCCATTACCACGCGCATGGACCCCAAGCGCGACACGGTGATGATCGATAACACGCCGATCGACTACCTGGACTTCGCCTCGCCGGTCTCCGGCCTGGGTTCGAAGATGGGGCTCGATGCCACGCATAAATGGCCAGGCGAAACCACCCGTGAGTGGGGCCGGGTCATCGTCAAGGATGAAGCCGTTACCCAACGGATCGATGCCATCTGGAATCAGTTAGGAATAGATTGATGCGTGTAACCTTGCAGCCCTCCGGAGCAGTGCTTGAGATTCTGCCCGGCGAGCGGATTCTCGACGGCGCGCGGCGCCTGGGCTATGAATGCCCGCAAAGCTGTCGTAACGGCAATTGCCATGTGTGCGGCGCGTTGCTGGTGGAAGGGCGGGTCGAACAGGCTGGCGATGTGCGCGACCATGGCGAGTTCTACACTTGCATTGCAGAGCCGCTGGAAGACTGCATCGTGCTGTGGGATGGCGTGCTCGCGCTGGGAGAACTGCCGGTGCGCAGCGTGTCGTGTCAGGTCATTGAATGCAGCGACGTCGGCGGCGATACCTGGCGCGTGCGTCTGCGTGCGCCAGCGGGCAAGCCGCCGCGCTATCACGCCGGTCAGTACCTGATGATCGAGCGTGAGAATGGCGAGAAATCCGCTTTTTCCCTGGCCTCTGCACCGCATTCCGGCCGCGACCTGGAAATTCATGTGCTGGCGCGCGAAAGCAGCGCGCTGAGCCTGATCGAACAGCTCCAGCGCAACCCGATGGTGCGGATCGAGATGCCGTTCGGCGACACCCATCTGGCGGAACTGCCGAACGGTCCTCTCGTACTCATTGCTGCCGGTACCGGCATGGGCCAGATCCACAGCCTCATCGAACATTGCCGCGCCACGGGCTTCAAGCATCCGGTGCACCTGTATTGGGGCGTACGTCGTCCCGAAGACTTTTATGAGATCGAACATTGGGATGAATGGCTGAAGCTGCCCAATCTGTTCCTGCATAAAGTCGTCAGCGATCAATGCGGCTGGGAGGGGCGTTGCGGCATGTTGCATGAGGCGGTGTGTGAGGATTTCCCTGATCTGAAAGCACTGCACGTCTATGCCAGCGGCTCGCCGGCCATGGTCTACGGCACGCTCGATGCTTTGGTCGAAGCGGGGATGGATGCCCATCAAATGCGTGCCGATGTATTTGCTTACGCCCCGCGATCATAGGTGCGTGAACCGTTCTAGAAGCGCACCCCGGTTGTCACCATGGCGGCATTGAAGCCGAGCAACACCAGCTCGGCTGCCAATGGTCCGTAGTGTGCCCCGACTGAAGGAATGATCACCGGCGCGACACCGAAGTGATTCAGAGGGATCTTGTCCTGAGACTTGCCGCTGTAACCTTGCAACAGACCACCGGTGAGTTTTATGTACACGGGATAGCCAGCACTCTCGTAGCGTTTGCCCGCATACGCATAATATGAACGCTGGCTGAACGAGTTGCGAAAAGTTGCGCCACCAAACAACCAACCGGACGCTTGCTCGCGCTCAAGACCGATGAGGTCCTGATTGTTATTGTGGTCGGAGTCGGGGGAGAAGTGTCTGGTATAGACGCTGGCCTGCAAATACCAGGAGCCGGTGTCTTTCGCAGAGGTGTCCTCGGCCAGCGAATGCTGCGCCGTGAGCATTAGAAGTAACCCGTAAATCCATGGTGTTTTCATTGTTCAGGCCTTTGAGGCAGTTTGGTTTGCGTCTTTGGGTGGCCGTTATGCGCGACGTAAAGCTGCAATGGGTAGGCGGTAAATCCGAAGGGTTTGTAGGTGTTTTCTCCTAAGTGAGCTTCATCCTAGACGCGCCGAATGCTTATGTATATTTCGTTCTGGTATTTAAGAATTCTCTTAAATGATATTAGGGTATATAGCCAAGCCCTCCAGCTTCAGTATTGGTTTTTTATGGGAGACGCAAGGTCATAGGACGCTTAGTACTTTTCGTTTTAGTATTACTGCTATATGTTCTATGAAGTGAAAGTTGTTTATATTTTGTAATAATCGCTGGGCCGAAATTTTATTGCCATGAGCGCTATTGAATCTGCTTTCTTGAATCTGGCTTACCCTCCGCGGCTCGATCTGGGGCCGCAGCTTACACACGAACAATTGCTCAGCTCGATGCAGTCGACCATGGCGCGCCACAAGGGTGGGCCGGTCTGGTTATTCGCGTATGGTTCGCTGATCTGGCGGCCTGAATGTGCGGCGGTTGAGCGGGTGCGCGGCCGGGTGCATGGCTACCATCGCGGTTTGTACCTGTGGTCCCACGAGCATCGCGGCACACCGGAAGTGCCGGGGCTGGTATTTGGCCTGGATCGCGGTGGTTCCTGCAGCGGGTTCGCCTATCGTTTGCCCGAAGAACAACTCGAAGCTTCACTTTATGCACTCTGGCAGCGCGAGATGCCATTCCCTTCCTATCGTCCACACTGGCTCAACTGCCGTCTTGAAAACGGAAACCAGGTTCAGGCGTTGGGATTTGTATTGGAGCGGCACCTGCCCAGCTATGCCGGCAACTTGCCGGATCACGTGCTGAGCCAGGTATTCGAGAACGCTTGCGGGCGCTATGGCACCACTCGCGAGTATGTCGAGCAGACCGCCCACGCCCTGCGTAGCCACGCCATGCCAGACCGGAATCTGGAGGCGCGGCTCAAGCGCTGTAAATCAAAGGCAGATCAGGCGAGCGCTTCGCGGCCCTGACTGGCGACGTTTTTGTGGCCCAGGGTGGGTGCCAGGAACGCCATCGCCAGCAGGCAGGCAACGACCAACAGAATGAAGCCGCCATTCCAGCCGAAATAGTCCACTGTGTAGCCCATCATGGCACTGGCCGCGACGGAACCACCCAAGTAGCCGAACAGGCCGGTAAAGCCTGCGGCCGTGCCCGCGGCCTTCTTTGGCACCAGTTCCAGCGCCTGCAGGCCGACCAGCATCACCGGGCCGTAGATCAGGAAGCCGATGGCGAACAGCGAGATCATGTCGATCATCGGATTGCCCGGTGGATTCAGCCAATACACGATCGTCGCAACGGTCACCAACGCCATGAACACCATGCCGGTCAGGCCACGGTTGCCACGGAAGATCTTGTCCGACATCCAGCCGCACAGCAGCGTGCCGGGAATGCCCGCCCACTCGTACAGGAAGTAAGCCCACGACGTCTTGTCGAAGTCGAAGTGCTTGACCTCTTTGAGGTAGGTCGGCGCCCAGTCCAGAATGCCGTAGCGCAGCAGGTAGACGAAGACGTTAGCCAGTGCGATGAACCAGAGCATTTTGTTGCGCAGCACGTATTTGACGAAGATGTCCTTGGCGCTGAATTCCTCTTCGTGACTGGCGTCGTAGCCTTCCGGGTAATCGTTTTTGTACTTCTCAATCGGCGGCAGGCCCGTCGACTGCGGAGTATCGCGCATCACAATGAAGGCAAACACGGCGACCAACAGCGCCACGGCAGCCGGTACGTAGAACTTGCTGTGCCAGTCGTTGAACCAGCCCATGCCGAGAATCGCCAGCGGGCCGATCAAGCCACCGCCAACGTTATGCGCGGTGTTCCAGACCGAAACCACACCGCCACGCTCTTTCTGTGACCACCAATGCACCATGGTTCGCCCGCTCGGCGGCCAGCCCATGCCTTGCGCCCAGCCGTTGATGAACAGCAGGATGAACATCATGGTCACGCTGGAGGTGGCCCAAGGTGCGAAACCGAAAACGAACATCACCGCGGCGGACACCACCAGGCCAAAGGGCAGGAAGTAACGCGGGTTGGAGCGGTCGGACACGATGCCCATCAGAAACTTGGACAGGCCGTAGGCGATTGCAATCGCCGACATCGCCACACCCAGCTGGCCTTTTGTATAGCCTTGGGCGATCAGGTCCGGGAATGCCAGGGTGAAGTTCTTGCGCAGCAGGTAGTAACCGGCATAGCCAATGAAAATCCCGGCGAAGATCTGCCAGCGAAGGCGTCGGTAGGTGCTGTCTATTTTTTCTTCAGGCAATGGAGCCTGATGTGCGGCAGGACGAAAGAAAGCAAACATTCAAGAGCTCCAGATTTCTTGTTTTGACTGCGGATGCGAATGTTACAGTTTCGTTACCGAAAATAGCACCGGTTCGCATCGGCAAAACAGCGGAAATGTTGGAGATTGCATGTTCCTTTATGAACATGTCGCTCAGGTATAAATGAGAGTCGGTACGGGGATGGCGGAGCCAGATCGCAGTCTGCGACCTGGCTGGAAAACGATCAACGAACCTGCACGACCACCTTCCCGACCGCCTTGCGCTGGCCAAGATCATTGATCGCCTGCGCCGCATTGCTCAGTGGATACACCTGCGACACCAGCGGTTTCAACTTGCCTTCGGCGAACCAGTGAAACAACTGCTGGAAGTTCGCCGCGTTGTCCTGTGGTTGGCGCTGGGCAAACGAGCCCCAGAACACGCCGATCACTGCAGCACCTTTGAGCAGTGCCAGGTTCACTGGCAGTTCGGGGATACGTCCACTGGCGAAACCGACCACCAGAAGACGACCGTTCCAGGCGATGGCGCGGATGGCCTGGTCGAACAGGTCCCCGCCCACCGGATCGTAGATCACGTCGGCGCCCTGGCCGTCGGTCAGGCGTTTGATTTCGTCCTTGAGGCTGGTTTCGCTGTAGTTGATAAGCTCATCGGCGCCGGCGGCTTTGGCCACCGCGAGTTTTTCCGCACTGCTCGCGGCGGCGATCACCCGGGCGCCCATGGCTTTGCCGATTTCCACGGCGGCGAGGCCGACGCCGCCGGACGCGCCGAGCACCAGCAAGGTTTCGCCGGGTTGCAGGTTGCCTCGTTGCTTGAGGGCGTGCATCGAAGTGCCGTAGGTCATGCTGAAAGCGGCGGCAGTGTTGAAGTCCATCGATGGCGGGATCGGCAGCACGTTGTAGCCCGGCACCGAGACCTGCTCGGCGAAACTGCCCCAGCCAGTCAGAGCCATGACCCGGTCACCGACCTTGAGGTGGCTGACCTTTTCCCCCACCGCGCTGACCACGCCAGCCGCTTCGCCACCCGGTGAAAACGGGAAGGGCGGTTTGAACTGGTATTTGCCCTCGATGATCAGCGTGTCCGGGAAATTCACCCCGGCCGCGTGCACGTCCAGCAGGATTTCGTTCTTCTTCGCAACAGGACTGGCGACGTCTTCCAGCACCAGCGATTCGGCAGGGCCGAAGGCTTTGCACAGCACGGCTTTCATCAGGGCTATTCCTTTGGGAGTGATGGCCGATAAGTGTAGGTGTGTGAGTTAACGGGTCAACGAGCATGCCCGGCCCTGATAGTCAGCCATAAGCTTGTGCTTGAGCGGCGGGTCGTTATGCTAGGCCGCAAACCGGATAAGGAGCGAATTGTGAAAGCGTGGATCATGTTGATGCTGGCCCTGTCTCTGCCTGTGGCAGCGATGGCCGAAGAAGCCAAAGAAGGTGAAGCCCCGAAGGTCAACTACATCACCCTGAGCCCGCCGTTCGTGGGCAACTATGGGCTGGACGGTACGCCGAAGCTCAAGGTCTACAAGGCCGATGTGGCGCTACGGGTGACCGGTGACGAGGCGACCAAGGCGGTGAAGGCCAATGAGCCTCTGATCCGCAATCAGCTGGTGGCGTTGTTTGCCCAGCAGACCACCGAAACCATGAACAACGTCGAAGCCAAGGAAAAGCTGCGTCAGGAAGCCTTGAAGCAGACCCAGCAAGTGATGAACGACGAAACCGGCAAGCCGGTGGTTGAGGATCTGTTGTTCAACAACCTCATTATCCAATAAGGCTTTTGTTGTCTGGGGCGGCCCCTTCGCGGGCTTGCCTGCGAAGGGCGATTCGGCCCTTCAGGACGCCAGGCTCTTGCGAAACCGCAGCAGTGCAATGGTAAAGAACAGCAGGCCGATGGCGCTTAATGCCAGCAAGTCCGGCCAGACCACGCCGATGCCGGCGTCGCGAAACAGTATCGCGGCGCTGAGGCTGACGAAGTGCGTCGATGGCGAGCCCTGCATCACCCATTGCAGCCATTGCGGCATGCTGTCGAGGGGCGTACTGCCCCCGGAAAGCAGCAACATCGGGATAATCACCGGAATCGCCAGCAAGCCGAACTGCGGTGTCGAGCGGGCGAGGGTCGCGAGGAAGATTCCCAGCGCCGTGCTGGCGAACAGATAAACCGCCGTTACCAGCAAGAAAAAGCTCATGGAGCCAGCCAGCGGCACGCCAAGAGCGCCTTTGACAATCACTTCCAGCGACACCCAGGTGCACAACACCACCACCAGCATGTTGCTCCAGACTTTCGCCAGCATGATTTCCAGTGCCGTCAGTGGCAGCACCAGCAAATGGTCGAGGGTGCCGTGCTCGCGTTCACGCAGCAGCGCCGTGCCCGTCAGGATGATGGCCAGGATCGTGATGTTGTTGACGATCTGAATCACCGCCAGGAACCAGCCACCCTCCAGATTGGTATTGAACAGCGCTCGTGTTGTCAGCCGCACGGGTGTCTGGCTCGCCGCATCGCTCTGGCCACTGTAGGTCAGCAGCTCGCGCTGGAAAATCCTCCCGATATAGCCTGCCCCCATGAACGCCTGGCTCATGGCCGTGGCGTCGACGTTGACCTGCACCGCCGGCTGGTGGCCGCCCAGCAGATCGGCCTGAAAATTGGCTGGAACATTGATCACGAAGGTGTACCGCCCGTTGTCCAGCACCTCGTCCAGCTGACCATAAGGCAGCGGCACCGGCGTTTGAAATTCCGGCGGCCGCAGAACCTGGGCCAGTTGGCGTGACATGGGGCTGTGATCTTCATCGACCATGGCCACACTGGCGTTGTGCACACCGATCACTGAGCCCGCGGCCGGCATGTAGATCGCCACTGTAAAGGCGTAGAACAGGAACAGCAGCAACACACTGTCATGTCGCAGGCTGGTGAGTTCCTTGAGGCCAAGACGCAGGATGTGCGCAAGCTTATGCATCAGACCTCCTGCTTTTTCAGCATGGCCAGGCTGAGCCCGGTGAACCCGAGAAAGAACCCGAACAGTGCCAGGCATTGTGGCCACAACTGCCGGATATCCAGGGCCTTGGTGAAGGTGCCGACAGCGATATCGAGAAAATAGCCTGCCGGAAACAGCATCCCCATGACCGCGGCGGCGCCATCAAGGGACGACCATGGCACGATCAGACCGGAAAACTGGATGGTCGGCAGACTGGTGATGATCATGGTGCCGAGAATGGCGGCGATCTGGGTTCGGGTGAACGCCGAAATCAACAGACCCATGCTGGTGGTCGCCAGCACGTAGAGCAATCCGCCGAAGGCCAGGGTCAATGTGCTGCCCTTGAAAGGCACGCCGAACAGCCAGCGGTTCATGGCCGTCAGCACGGCGAGATTGATCAGGCTGACGGCCAGATACGGTGCCTGTTTACCTAACAGGAACTCCAGGCGGGTCAGCGGTGTGGCGTAGAAGTTGGTGATCGAGCCCAGTTCCTTCTCCCGCACAATGCCCAGCGCAGTCAGCATGGCCGGGATAAACGCCAGGATCAGCGCCATCACCCCAGGGCCGATGGCGTTGACGCTGACGACATCCTGGTTGTAGCGGAAACGGGTTTCCAGTTTGGCGGGCGCTTGCCGGGTCGGCGCGGGGCTGGACTGATCCGCCAATTGCTCCAGGTTGGCCTGGTGTACGGCTTCCACATAGTTGCGGCTGGTTTCAGCGCGAAACGGCATACCGCCGTCGAGCCAGGCCGCCACCGTAGGCTGGCGACCGGCGAACAGATCCCGACCGAATCCGGGGGGAATCTCCAGCGCCAGTTTGATTTCCGAGCGCTGCAGTCGTCGATGCAATTGCGCCGGATCGCTTATCGGAGGTTGCTCGTCGAAGTAACGGGAGCCGCGGAAGGCCTCCAGATAAGCCCGGCTTTGCGGGGTCTGGTCCTGGTCGTAGACCGCGAAGGCGAGTTTCTCCACGTCCAGGGAAATGCCATAGCCGAAAATCACCATCATGAGCATCGCCCCGAGCAGAGCGAAGGCCAGGCGTACTCTATCGCGCAGCAGTTCCTTGCCTTCACGGCTCGCCAATGCCCGCAGTCGCCCAAAGCTGAAGCGACGGTCTTTCATCGATGGGGTGGGTGCGAGCGTTGTGTCGATGGGCGTTGGTGGCGCCTCTGTTGCGACCGGGCTCTGGGCCTTTTCCAGGCAGGTGACGAACGCGGCCTCAAGTGTCTGGCCGTTGAACTGCTGTTGCAGTGCTGCCGGGGTGTCGCAGGCCAAAACCTTGCCTGCGTGCATCAATGAGATGCGGTCGCAACGCTGGGCTTCGTTCATGAAATGGGTGGACAGGAAGATCGTCACGTCCTGTTCGCGGGACAGTTCGATCAGCAGTCGCCAGAAATCGTCCCGCGCCGCCGGGTCGACGCCGGAGGTAGGTTCGTCGAGGATCAGCACTTCCGGGCGATGCAGCACCGCCACCGCCAGGGATAATCGTTGACGCAGACCCAGCGGCAATGCACCGGACGGCTGATGGGCGACGCTGGTCAGGCTGAAGCGCTGGATCAATTCGTCGATGCGCTGAGTGCTGTCGGCCTGGGGCAGATCGAACAGTCGCGCGTGCAGGTCCAGGTTCTGCCGGACACTGAGTTCGCCATAGAGCGAGAAGCTCTGAGACATGAAGCCGACACGCTTGCGGGTGGCCAGATCCTTGGCGTTCACTGGGTTGCCCAGCAGCGTGGCACTGCCTTCGCTGGCCGGAATCAGTCCGGTAAGCACTTTCATGGTGGTGGTTTTGCCGCAGCCGTTGGAGCCCAGAAACCCGAAGATCTCGCCGCGGCCGATGGCGAAGCTGACTTTATCCACAGCGGTGAAATCGCCGAAGCGCAGGGTCAGGTCATGGGCTTGGATGGCGATGTCGGCAGTAGCGTTGGTTCGGGGAGGGATTACTAGCGGCTGGTTGTCGTGGCCGGTGTCACCCTGAAAGTGAGTGAAGGCTTCATCAAGCTTGCCGCTGGGGGTTACCGCCGCCAGATCGCGGCTCAAACCGGCGGCGATCAGTTTGCCGCCGTCGAGCATCAGGCAGTGTTCGAACTGCTCGGCCTCTTCCATGTACGCGGTGGCGACCAGTAGCGTCAGTTGCGGGCGTTGGCGCCGAACGTCATCGATCAACTCCCAGAAATGCCGTCGGGACAAAGGGTCGACGCCAGTGGTTGGCTCATCGAGGATCAACAAATCCGGTTCATGGATCAGCGCGCAACAGAGGCCGAGCTTCTGTTTCATACCGCCCGACAGCTTGCCGGCCGGGCGCTCGGCAAACCGCAGTAGATCGGTGGCCAGCAGCAGGCTGTGCATGCGCTGATCGCTTTCGGCCCCGGACAGCCCGAACAGTGTGGCGAAGAAGTGAATGTTCTCGCGGATCGACAGATCAGGGTACAGGTTGCCGCCCAGGCCTTGAGGCATGAACGCGATGCGCGAGTAGAGGCTGTTGCGGTGGCGCCGGTCCTGGATCGAGCCACCGAGCACTTCCAGTTGGCCCTCCTGTAGCGTCTTCACGCCGGCGATCAATCCCAGCAGGCTGGATTTACCGGCGCCATCCGGGCCAATCAATCCGCACCGGGTACCGGTGGGCAGACTGAGCGTGATGTCGGTCAGCGCATGCTGTTCGCCATAGCGGTGCTGAAGGCGGGTGGCATGCAGTGCCAGGCCGGTCATTGAAGATTGGCCGGCCAGCCAATGGGAGCCGTGCGCACGTAGCCGTTGCCGGGCATCCCCGGTTTGGCCTGGGGCACGGCGCTGGGACGGGTCAGGCGTAGCTTGACCCGAAACACCAGTTTCTGACGTTCATCGCGAGTCTCGACTTCTTTGGGCGTGAACTGCGATTTGGCCGCCACGAAGCTGATTTTTGCCGGCAATGGCTGGTCGGGCAGGGCGTCCAGCAGGATCCGCGCTTCATCGCCGACCGCCAGGCGTCCGGCGACGGAGGCTGCAAGATAGAGGTTCATGTATTGATCGTTCGGGTCAATCAGCAGCAACACTCGCCCTCCGGCGCCGAGCACTTCCCCGGGTTCGGCCATGCGAAGCTGAATTATCCCGTCGATGGGGGCTCGCAAACTGCTGTCGTCGATTTCGCTGGTTAACTGAGCCACTTGTGCCTGCGCCGCGCCAATGGCTGCGCCGACGGCGGACACCTGGGCGCGGGCCGCAGTAACGGCGGCGTTGGCGGTGTCGAAGCGTGACTGCTGTTGGTCGATGATCTGGCCGCTGGCGAAACCGCGATTGAACAATGCCTGGGAGCGCTTGAGCTCTTGCTGGGCAAGCAGTTGCTCGCTCTGGCGCAGTTTCACATTGGCCTGGGCCGCGGAAAGATTTTCCCTGGTACGTATCACTTCGGCTTCAGCCTGGTTGCGCTGGGCTTCGAGGGTGCGGGTGTCCATGCGGGCCAGCAGTTGCCCCTGGGTTACCTTGTCGCCTTCGTCCACCAGCACTTCAGCCAATCGACCGGGTGTTTTGCTGGCGATCTGCACTTCAGTGGCTTCAAGTCGACCATTGCCGACAGACAACCCTTGGGGCAGTCGGTTAACGGTCGACCGCCAATAACCAAACCCTCCGGCGGCCAGCAATACAGCCCCCAGTAAAAAAACAAAGAAAAGCGAAGAACGGCTGTGCGTCGACATGTCGGCATCCTGCGTCTATAGCGTTCCAGTCTGACAGGAACGCGCCTGAGCACCTTGATGTTAGTCAACTGAGGGACAAGCTTGACCGGTTGGCAAGGTAAGCCTGCGTGACCGGCGGTTGTGCGTTATTTAGCGCAGGCCAAGCACCGCCGCCCATTGCTCGGCTGTCACCGGCATCACCGACAGTCGCGAGCCTTTCTGCACCAATGGCATTTCGGCCAGCGCCGTTTGCTGTTTCAGATAATCCAGCTTCAGCACCTTGGAAAACGTTTCGACGTGAGCGACATCGATCGCACTCCAGGCGTTTTTCTCGGCAGTGGCCTTCGGATCGAAGTAATGACTCTCGGGCTCCAGCGCCGTCGGGTCCGGATACGCCGCCTCGACGATCTTTCCGACTCCGGCAATCCCTGGCTCAGGGCAGCTGGAGTGATAGAAGAAAAACTCGTCGCCCACTGCCATGGCCCGTAAAAAGTTGCGCGCCTGGTAGTTGCGAACCCCGTCCCAGCGCGCTCGCCCAAGCTTCTCCAGGTCTTTGATGGAGAGTTCGTCGGGCTCGGATTTCATCAGCCAATAAGCCATGGTTTTGCTCCTTGCGAGGTGGGTGGGCAAGTGGTCAGGCAATTTTATGACAAACCGACAGTCGGTTGACGCCAGCGTTTGCGTGTCGGTTCACGTTGTCGCAAAATGCCGGCCTTCTTAGCTTGACGCTGCTGCACGGCCTACACCTACAACGGAAACCGCTGCTGTCATCGTGTTGATGTGCCTTTGGGGGGCAGTCGATGAAACGCAAACCGGATTTACTATGGATTTTGGTTATTTTATTCGGCCTTGGTGTCGTGACCACCGGCTATGCCCAAAGCCTGTGGAACAACAAACCCGATGCTCCTGTCGAGATCGCGCAGCAACAGCCGTCGGCGTTCAAGCGCTGAACCTGTCGCCTGGACGCCGCTGAGATCAGTGGCGTCTAGCCCGCGAAATACCACGCCTTGTCAGTGACCGTGCCCTGCAACGGTACATCCCAGCTCGCCTGAGCCAATCGTTGAACCTTCTGACATTCATGGGCCAAGCCCAGCAGCGTCGGCTTGCGCCAATTCTTGCGACGCGCCAGGTACGCCAGGCTTCGGTCGTAGAAGCCGCCGCCCATACCCAGGCGTCCGCCGACATCGTCAAACCCCACCAGCGGCAACAACACCAGATCCAGCGCCCAGACCTTGCGTTGCCGGGCGAGGTTGTGCCGTGGTTCGGGAATGCGGAAACGGTTGGGTTTGAGCTTTTCTCCGGGACGAATCCGCTGGAACACCATTTTGGTTCGCGGCCAGGCGCTGAGTACCGGCAAGTACGTCGCCTTGCCCCGACGTTGCGCGGCACGCATCAGCAGGCGCGGGTCGATTTCACCGTCGGTGGGCAGGTACAGGGAGATGTGTTTTGCGCGGCGAAACAGTGGGTGCTGGGCCAATTGCTTATACAGCCCGCGAGCGGCTTCGCGTTGCTGACAGGGGGTCAGTGCGCGGCGGGCCTTGCGCAGCATGCGTCGAAGTTGCGGTCGGGGCAGCAGCGCAGGTTCGGTCATGGATTCAGGCTTCAGAAGTGCGAGTACTAAAAGCGTACCCGTAAACATGCCGATGCCGGTATGAAAACCGGCATCGGATTGAAGTCAGGCTCCCCGGATGAACCGCTGCTGACTTAGCCCTTGAACCCGAAAGTTCAAGGTGGAAGATGCAGTAGGCTTTAAGGCTTTCCGTCTAGCGGACATGCACACCAGCCCAACGTGCAACCTCCAGGGTAGTGCGAATCGGCTCAGGGACGTGGTCAACTGGCAAGCACCCCAGGGAGTGATGCGAGTATAACTCAAGCGGCCTGGCGAATCAGCCCTTGGTGACATCCGGATCGGTCGACAGCGCCAGATCGACGCGGTCCAGCAGGTCGCGAACCTGTTCGCGGGTCGAGCCGCTGACCTGAACATCCGGACGTTCTTCCTTGTGCAGAAGGTCGTGCGTGATGTTCAGCGCAGCCATCACGGCAATGCGGTCGGCGCCGATGACTTTGCCGCTGCTGCGGATTTCGCGCATCTTGCCGTCCAGGTAACGGGCGGCGCTGATCAAGTTGCTGCGCTCTTCCTGGGGGCAGATGATCGAATATTCTTTGTCGAGGATCTGCACGGTAACGCTATTGCTTGAACTCATGAGTCTTGCTCCAGGGCCTTGAGGCGCGAAATCATCGATTCGACCTTACGCCGGGCGATTTCATTTTTTTCAATGAGGTGCGCGCGTTCCTCGCGCCAGGTCTTTTCTTGAGCTAGTAAGAGTGCGTTTTGACTCTTTAGTTGCTCGACTCGGGTAATCAGCAGCTCGAGTCTGGCCATCAGCGCTTGCAGGTCGGTGTCTTCCATTGTGTCCACGTGTTCGTCTGATGGGAGGTAGCTGGCGGACAGCCTTTAATAGTCTTGGCGAGTCTGTCGATGTAGGATACAAGGCCTTCATTCTAGACATAGCGCCGTCTGGCGCCTAGCTACCCATGCCCATTCAGAATTCTCCGTACCAAGCCTTCGCCACCCTGCTGAGTACCAGCGGCCATCCCGTCTCGCCTGCCGAGTTGCACGGCCTGCTGCTCGGCCGTAGCTGCGCCGGTGCCGGTTTCGATGCCGACAGCTGGCTGGCAGACGCCGCCGAGCTGCTCGAAGGCGAGCCGCAAGACAACGTTCGCAACGCCTTGATCGGCCTGCAAGAGATGGTCAAGGGCGAGCTTACCAGCGACGACATGACCGTTGTTCTGCTGCTGCCGAGCGACGACGCGCCGCTCACCGAGCGTGCAGCCGCGCTGGGCCAGTGGTGCCAGGGCTTCCTCACTGGCTTCGGCCTGACCCGTCGCGAATATGCCCTCAGCGCTGAAGCGACTGAAGTGCTGCAGGATCTGGCCGCCATTTCTCAGGTGCAAGACGCCCTGGAAGAGTCCGACGACGGCGAAAGCGACTACATGGAAGTCATGGAGTACCTGCGCGTCGCACCGTTGCTGCTGTTCACTGAAACCAAGAAAACCGACGAAGCAGCCGCCAAACCGTCGTTGCATTAATCGCGAGCCAGGAAAAGCCATCTGCCCATGATTCATATCCCGAAATCGGAATACAGCCGTCGCCGCAAGGCCTTGATGGCGCAGATGGAACCCAACAGCATCGCCATTCTGCCCGCCGCCGCGGTTGCCATTCGCAACCGTGACGTCGAGCACGTATACCGTCAGGACAGCGACTTTCAGTACCTCAGCGGCTTTCCCGAGCCTCAGGCCGTTATCGTTTTGATTCCCGGTCGCGAACATGGCGAGTACATCCTGTTCTGCCGTGAGCGCAATGCCGAGCGCGAGCTGTGGGACGGCCTGCGCGCCGGTCAGGAAGGCGCGATCCGCGACTTCGGCGCCGACGACGCTTTCCCCATCACCGACATCGACGACATCTTGCCGGGCCTGATCGAAGGTCGCGACCGGGTGTATTCGGCCATGGGCAGCAATCCGGAATTCGATCGGCACCTGATGGACTGGATCAACGTGATCCGCTCCAAGGCGAATCTCGGTGCCCAGCCGCCGAATGAATTCGTTGCCCTGGATCATCTGCTGCACGACATGCGCCTGTATAAATCGGCGGCAGAAGTGAAGGTGATGCGCGAAGCCGCGCGGATTTCCGCCCAGGCGCATATCCGGGCGATGCAGGCCAGCCGTGCCGGTTTGCATGAGTTCAGCCTCGAAGCCGAGCTCGATTACGAGTTCCGCAAGGGCGGGGCGAAGATGCCGGCCTATGGTTCGATCGTCGCCGCCGGGCGCAACAGCTGCATCCTGCATTACCAGCAGAATGACGCGGTGCTCAAAGACGGCGATCTGGTGCTGATCGACGCCGGTTGCGAGATCGACTGCTATGCCAGCGACATCACCCGCACCTGGCCGGTCAACGGCAAGTATTCACCGGAACAGAAGGCGATCTACGAGCTGGTGCTGGCTTCCCAGGAAGCGGCGTTTGCCGAAATCGCACCGAACAAACACTGGAATCAGGCGCACGAAGCCACGGTTCGAGTCATTACCACGGGCCTTGTGAAGTTGGGCCTGTTGCAGGGCGAGGTCGATGAACTGATCGCCAGCGAAGCCTACAAGGCGTTTTACATGCACCGCGCCGGCCACTGGCTGGGCATGGATGTGCATGATGTCGGCGAGTACAAGGTCGGTGGCGAATGGCGCGTGCTGGAAGTCGGCATGGCGCTGACGGTCGAGCCGGGCATCTACATTGCCCCGGACAACCAGAACGTAGCGAAGAAATGGCGCGGCATTGGCGTGCGCATCGAGGACGACGTGGTGGTCACCAAAACCGGTTGTGAAATCCTGACGAGCGGCGTGCCGAAAACGGTCGCCGAGATCGAGGCCTTGATGGCCGCCGCACGGACACAAGCGGCATGAGTCGAGTCAATCTGGCAATCATCGGCGGCGGCCTGGTTGGCGCCAGCCTTGCGTTGGCGTTGCAGGCCGGGGCCAAGGCCCGTGGCTGGAAGATCGTGCTGATCGAACCCTTTGCCCCCGGCGATACGTACCAACCGAGCTATGACGCTCGCTCTTCAGCGCTGTCGTTCGGCGCCCGGCAGATTTATCAACGGCTGGGCGTGTGGCAGGAAATCTCCCGCCGCGCCGAGCCGATCAAGCAGATTCATGTCTCCGACCGTGGGCGTTTTTCCACGGCGCGGTTGTCGGCGATGGAAGAGGGCGTTCCAGCACTGGGTTATGTGGTGGAAAACGCCTGGCTCGGCCAATGCCTCTGGCACAGTCTGGACAAGGACGTGATCAGTTGGCGTTGCCCGGCGGAAGTCACCGCCATGGAACCGCTGACCGACGGCTATCGCCTGACGCTCAACGATGAAACCCTGGTGGAATGCGACCTCGCGGTGTTGGCCGATGGCGGCCGTTCGGGCCTGCGTGAACAGCTGGGGATCGGCATCAAGAAGCGCCCGTACAACCAGAGCGCGCTGATCGCCAACATCACTCCGAGCGAAGCGCACAACGGCATGGCCTTCGAACGCTTCACTGACGACGGCCCAATGGCTTTGTTGCCGCTGCCGGAAAACCGCTGCGCCCTGGTCTGGACCCGTCTGGGCATGGACGCGCAACGGCTGGCGGCCCTTGATGACCGAAGCTTTCTCAGCGAGTTGCAGGGCGTGTTCGGTTATCGCCTCGGCACGCTGAAACAGGTTGGCGCCCGCAATTTGTATCCGCTGTCGCTGATCGAAGCCGAGGAGCAAGTCCGCCCGCATCTGGCGATCCTCGGCAACGCCGCGCACAGCCTGCACCCGATTGCCGGACAAGGCTTCAACCTGTCCCTGCGCGATGCCCAGGCCTTGGCCGACACCTTATTGGGCAGCGAGACCGCGCTCGGCGACTTCGCGACCTTGCAGGCTTATCGCGAGCGCCAGCGTCTGGACCAGAACCTGACCGTGGGCTTCTCCGATCAGGTCACCCGGTTGTTCGGCAGCACCCAGCCGCTGGTTTCCCTGGGGCGCAACATCGGCCTGCTCGGTCTTGATCTGCTGCCGCCGGCCAAGCGCTGGTTCGCCCGGCAGGCCATGGGCCTGGGTACGCGTCCCGATGTTTAAGTGGGCGCACCTGCACATCAAAATTCACGACGACGCGAGCACTTCGGTGACGCGCGTCGAGAGAACCCTTTACCTGCGGCTCAAGCCGCAAGCGAGACAGGCCTAAAGCATGGAAATGCGCGCAGATCTGCTGATTGTCGGGGCCGGAATGGTCGGCAGTGCCCTGGCGCTGGCGTTACAAAACAGTGGGCTTGAAGTCCTGCTGCTGGACGGCAGCCCTTTGAGCGTCAAACCCTTCGATGGCCAGGCGCCGTTCGAACCACGGGTGAGCGCCCTGTCGGCGGCCAGCCAACGAATACTCGAACGCCTGGGCGTGTGGGACGGCATCGCCAACCGGCGCTGCAGTCCTTACACCGACATGCACGTCTGGGATGGCAGTGGCACCGGGAAGATCCATTTCTCGGCGACCAGCGTACATGCCGACGTGCTTGGGCATATCGTCGAGAACCGTGTGGTTCAGGACGCCTTGCTCGACCGGCTGCACGACTGCGACCTCGGGATGCTGGCCAATGCGCGTCTGGAGCAGATGCGCCGTTCCGGTGACGACTGGCTGCTGACCCTGGCCGATGGCCGCACCTTGCGGGCACCGTTGGTGATCGCGGCGGATGGCGCCAACTCGGCGGTGCGGCGCCTGACCGGCGTTGCGACCCGCGAATGGGATTACATGCACCACGCGATCGTCACCAGTGTGCGCTGTTCCAAACCGCATCAAATGACCGCGTGGCAGCGTTTCACCGACAACGGCCCGCTGGCGTTTCTGCCGCTGGAACGGGACGGTCAGGAGGGTTGGTGCTCGATTGTCTGGTCGACCACGCCGAGCGAAGCCGAACGCCTGATGGCGCTGGACGACGAAAGCTTCTGCAAGGAGCTGGAGCGGGCCTTTGAAGGCTGCCTCGGCACGGTGCTCAGCGCCGACCCGCGTCTTTGCGTGCCGCTGCGTCAGCGTCATGCCAAGCGTTACGTGGCAGAAGGTCTGGCGCTGATCGGCGACGCGGCCCACACCATCCATCCGCTGGCCGGACAGGGTGTGAACCTCGGTTTCCTCGATGCCGCAGTGCTGGCCGAAGTACTGCTGCAAGCGGCCGCGCGCGGTGAGCGGTTGGCGGATGTGAAAGTGCTCAGTCGCTATGAGCGTCGGCGCATGCCCCACAACCTGGCGTTGATGGCGGCGATGGAAGGGTTCGAACGGCTGTTCCAGGCCGATCCGTTGCCGGTGCGCTGGTTGCGCAATACCGGATTGAAGATGGTCGACCAGATGCCCGAGGCCAAGGCGTTGTTCGTGCGCGAAGCGCTTGGGTTGATTGGGGATTTGCCAGCGTTGGCCAAGGCCTGAAGCCCCCTCGCCACATTGTCATTCATTCGATTGTGCAACATCTGGTAACTCCTCCACCCAGTGTTCGATTGAGAAGCGAAATGTGAGTCCTTATCATTTGGGCTCACTTCCCCATTTCGAGAGACCGCTTCCATGTTGGCACCCAAGCGTCTACTGACCGCACTGGCCCTGACCCTGATAGGCAGCACCGCCGCCCAGGCTGCCGACGAGGTGGTGGTTTACTCCTCGCGTATCGATGAGCTGATCAAACCGGTCTTCGACGCCTACACCCGGAAAACCGGGGTGCAGGTGAAGTTCATCACCGACAAGGAAGCGCCGCTGATGCAGCGGATCAAGGCCGAGGGCGAAAACGCCACTGCCGACCTGCTGCTGACCGTCGATGCCGGCAACCTCTGGCAGGCCGAGCAGATGGGCATCCTCCAGCCGTTCACGTCCAAGGTGGTCGACGCCAACATCCCGCTGCAATACCGCGCGTCCTCCCATGCCTGGACTGGCTTGAGCCTGCGGGCGCGAACCATCGCCTACTCCACTGACCGGGTGAAACCCGGTGAGCTGACCACCTACGAGGCGCTGGCCGATAAACAGTGGGAAGGCCGCCTGTGCCTGCGCACGGCGAAGAAGGTCTACAACCAGTCCCTGACCGCCACCATGATCGAAGTTCATGGCGCCGAGAAAACCGAGAAGATCCTCAAAGGCTGGGTCAACAACCTGTCCACCGACGTGTTCTCCGACGACATCGCCGTGCTGGAAGCGATCAATGCCGGTCAGTGCGACGTCGGCATCGTCAACACTTACTATTATGGCCGTCTGCACAAGCAGAAGCCGGACCTGCCGGTGAAACTGTTCTGGCCGAATCAGGGCGACCGTGGCGTGCACGTCAACCTGTCGGGTATCGGCCTGACCAAACATGCACCGCACCCGGAAGCCGCCAAGGCGCTGGTGGAGTGGATGACCACGCCTGAAGCGCAGAAGATTTTCGCTGACGTGAACCAGGAGTTCCCGGCCAACCCTGCCGTTCCGCCTTCGGCTGAAGTCGCGAGCTGGGGCAAGTTCGTGGCCGATACCTTGCCAGTGGAAATCGCCGGCAAGCGTCAGGCTGAAGCGATTCGGATGATGGATCGGGTCGGCTGGAACTGAGTCTGTCGATATACTGTGCCACCGAATGAAGTGGCGGCGTCCCTGCCGGCCTGATCGTTCCAACGCTCTGCGTGGGAATGCATCCACCGACGCTCTGCGTCGAGGCGTGACGCAGAGCGTCCACAAGATGTGTGCCCACGCAGAGCGTGGGCACAATCATTTAAACGAGAACTGTCCTTGGCCCACCCCGCCCAACGCCGCTGGTATCCCCTGGTCTTCGCCATCGCTGCGCTGGTCCTGCTGCCCCTGAGCGTCCTGCTTCTTTCCTGGCAAACCATCGATCAGCAGATCTGGTCCCACCTGTGGGACACGCAGATGCCGCGGCTGCTGGGCAATACCTTCACGCTGGTCGTCGGCGTTGGCATCGGTGTAACGCTGTTGGGCGTCAGCCTGGCCTGGCTCACCAGCCTCTGTGAGTTCCCGGGGCGGCGGTGGCTGGACTGGGCGTTGATGCTGCCGTTCGCGATTCCTGCCTACGTGCTGGCCTTCGTCTTCGTCGGCCTGCTGGATTTCGCCGGCCCGGTGCAAACCCTGTTGCGCGAATGGTTCGGCAGTGGTCTGCGGCTGCCACGGGTGCGCTCCACCGGCGGCGTGATTCTGGTGTTGGTGCTGGTTTTCTATCCCTACGTTTACCTGTTGGCGCGCACTGCATTTCTGGCTCAGGGCAAAGGCCTGATGGAAGCGGCGCGAGTCCTTGGGCAATCCCCGTGGCAGGCGTTCTGGCGAGTGGCGTTGCCCATGGCGCGCCCGGCGATCGGCGCGGGGGTGGCGTTGGCGTTGATGGAAACCCTGGCGGATTTCGGTGCGGTGTCGGTATTCAACTTCGATACGTTCACCACCGCCATCTACAAGACCTGGTACGGCTTTTTCAGTCTCTCCACCGCCGCGCAACTGGCCAGCCTGTTGCTGTTGGTGGTGATGGTTGTGCTGTATGGCGAACGCCGTGCCCGCGGCGCCAACCGGGCGAGCAACGAACGGCCGCGGGTCAAGGCGCTGTATCACTTACGCGGGGTCAAGGCGCTGGCGGCGATGAGCTGGTGTGGTCTGGTGTTCGCCTGTGCCTTCGTCATTCCCGTGCTGCAACTGCTGGTGTGGTTCTGGCAACGCGGGCGCTTCGATCTGGACGAGCGGTATGCCGGGCTGATCGTGCACACCCTGTACCTGGGCGGCATGGCGGCGTTGATTACTGTCAGCGTCGCGCTGCTGCTGGCGTTTGCCCGTCGATTGGCACCGACCCGGGTGATCCGTTCCGGAATCAGTCTGGCCAACCTCGGCTACGCACTGCCGGGCTCGGTATTGGCGGTTTCGATCATGCTGGCGTTCAGTTATCTGGATCGCGAACTGGTGATTCCGCTGTCGGGCTGGCTTGGCGGCGCGGGCAAACCGCTGCTGCTGGGCAGTCTGTCGGCGTTGTTGCTGGCCTATCTGGTGCGATTCATCGCCGTGGCTTACGGGCCGCTGGAAAGCAGCCTGGCGCGTATACGGCCTTCTTTGCCCGAAGCAGCACGTAGCCTTGGCGTCAGTGGGCCACGACTGTTTTTCAAAGTGTATCTGCCGCTGCTGCTTCCGGGCACGTTGAGCGCTGCGTTGCTGGTGTTCGTCGACGTGCTCAAGGAAATGCCCGCGACCCTGCTGATGCGCCCGTTCGGCTGGGACACGCTGGCGGTGCGGATCTTTGAAATGACCAGCGAAGGCGAGTGGGCGAGGGCCTCGTTGCCGGCACTGACCCTGGTTCTGGTCGGGCTGTTGCCGGTCATCGGATTAATCAGAAGGTCGGCGCATCGAAACGGCTAGGTGTCAGTCCTACACCTTGCGGCTACAATGCGCGGCATTCGGTGCGGTCCGTCTTTCAGACCGGGTTGCTGAAATCGGCTGAAAGCCTTTATTTCAAGGCATTTCACCCCGTACAGCGGCTGTCCGCACCTTCGCCACGCCCGGAAGGAGAAACCCATGGGACAGCGCACGCCTCTGTATGACCTTCATCTCGCCCTCGGCGCGAAGATGGTCGATTTTGGCGGTTGGGATATGCCTCTGCATTACGGCTCGCAGGTCGAGGAACACCATCAGGTGCGCCGCGATTGCGGGGTTTTCGATGTATCCCACATGACCGTGATCGATGTCAGCGGCCCCCAGGCCAAGACCTGGCTTCAATACTTGCTGGCCAATGACGTCGAACGTCTGCACAGCCCCGGCCGTGCCTTGTACAGCGCCATGCTCAACGAGCACGGCGGTATCGTCGATGACATGATCGTTTATCGCCTCGATGACGGCTATCGGCTGGTGGTCAACGCCTCTACCCGCAATCAGGACCTGGCCTGGATGCAGGCTCATCTCGGCGACTTCGATGTGCAGCTCAACGAGCGTTCCGAGTTGGCGATGCTGGCCATTCAAGGCCCTCACGCCCGGCACAAGATTGCCGAATTGGTGACCCAGTCCCGCGCTACGCTGATCCAGCAGCTCAAATATTTCGAAGGTCAGGCCGACGGTGACTGGTTCATCGCCCGCACCGGCTACACCGGTGAGGACGGTCTGGAAATCGTGCTGCCGGCCGATCAGGCGCCGGGTTTCTTCAACGATCTGGTGGGCGCGGGTATTTCCCCGATCGGCCTTGGCGCGCGCGATACCTTGCGGGTCGAAGCCGGGATGAACCTGTACGGTCAGGACATCCATCAAGACGTTTCACCGTTGGCCTCCAACATGGCCTGGAGCATTGCCTGGGAACCGGCCTCGCGCCAGTTCATCGGTCGCACGGCCCTGGAAGCCGAACAGGCCAATGGCGTACAACACAAACTGGTCGGTCTGGTCCTTGAAGAGCGTGGCGTTTTGCGAGCGCATCAGGTGGTTCGCATCGCCGATGTTGGCGAAGGGGAGAT
Source organism: Pseudomonas sp. FP1740 (assembly GCF_030687165.1). Taxonomy (NCBI): domain Bacteria; kingdom Pseudomonadati; phylum Pseudomonadota; class Gammaproteobacteria; order Pseudomonadales; family Pseudomonadaceae; genus Pseudomonas; species Pseudomonas sp. FP1740. Next base: position 6,323,352 of record NZ_CP117461.1, on the reverse strand, counting down.
CACCAGTGGTAGTTTCTCTCCTACGCTTAGCAAGTCGATTGCACTGGCGCGCGTGCCGGCGGCCACCGCCGACCGCGCTGAAGTGGAAATCCGTGGCAAGTGGTACCCGGTTCGAGTGGTCAAGCCGACCTTCGTACGCCATGGCAAAACCTTGATCTAACCTTTTTTGGCGGTCAATGACTGCCGACATTTTTCTTGAGGACACAGAACATGAGCGAAATCCCTGTCGACCTGCGTTTTGCCGAAAGTCACGAATGGGCCCGTCTAGACCATGATGGCGGCGTGAAAGTGGGTATTTCAGACCATGCTCAGGAAGCCTTGGGTGATGTGGTGTTCGTCGAGCTGCCGGAAATCGGCAAAGTGTTCGCTGCCGGTGAGGCTGCGGGTGTCGTCGAGTCGGTCAAGGCTGCGTCGGATATCTACTCGCCGGTCTCCGGTACCGTCATTGCGGTCAACGAAGAGTTGGCCAACAGCCCGGAACTGGTCAACAGCGCGCCTTATGACAGCTGGTTCTTCAAACTGGAGCCAAGCGATACCTCTGAGCTGGACAAGCTGCTCGACCCGATGGCCTACAAGGCCGCCATCGGCGAGTAATGCCCGCCTTCGCAGGAGCTGCCTTTGGCAGCTCCTGCGAAGGTCGAATCAAGGCCGCAAGACGGCTTTCACCGCCGCCACCGAACGCTCGACATCCGCTTTATCCATGGCCGTGAACATCGGCAGCGAGACGATCAGTCGTCCGACCCGTTCGGCGACCGGGAACATGCCTTCCTTGAACCCGCGTTCGCGGTAAAGACTCAGCAGGTGAATCGGCGGGTAGTGATAGCCGATACCCACCCCCAGTGCCTGCATCTGCTCCATGAAAGTAGCCCGTGCCGGTTTGCCATCCTGGCGTTCCGGGAGCACCAGTTGGAACAAATGCCAATTGCTGTTCTCGAAATCCGCCGGGGGCAGTTGAGCACCGTATTGCGCTTCGAAGTCCTCGCCGAAGCAAGCGAAGTAATGTTTGGCCAGCTCACGACGATGAGCTGTGATCGCTTCGATATGGGCAAACTGCCCCAGGCCAATGGCTGCCGCGACATCGGTCATGTTGAACTTGCCGCCCAGCACATCAACATCCAGCCCATCGAAACCGCTGCGGGTGACGCCCTGCAAGCGGTACTTTTCCGCCAGCCGCGCTTCTTCGGCATTGTTCAGTACCAGGCAACCGCCCTCCGAACAGGTGACGTTCTTGTTCGCCTGGAAACTGAAGGACACGAAATCACCAGTCGCACCGATGCGCTGTCCGTTCCAGCTCGAACCCAATGCCTGGGCCGCGTCTTCCACCACTCGCAAACCGTGTTTTTTTGCAATCGCGTAAAGGCGCGTCATGTCCACGGGCAGTCCCGCGAGATACACCGGGATAATGGCTTTGGTGCGCGGGGTAATTGCTGCTTCAAGCTGCGCCAGGTCGATATTGCGGGTAACCGGGTCGATGTCGGCAAACACCGGCGTGGCGCCAACTTCCAGAATCACGTTGGCGGTGGCTACCCAGGAAATCGGCGTGGTGATCACTTCATCACCCGGTCCGACGCCGGCAATTCGCAATGCGATCTCCATGGTGCAGGTACCGGAATTGAACGTACGCACCGGGCGCCCGCCGAAATATTCCGAGAGTTGCGCTTCAAAAGCCTGCACCTTGGGGCCGCTGGTAATCCAGCCCGAGCGCAGCACATCGCCGACAGCGGCAATGGTGGCTTCATCGATGGTCGGTTTGGAAAAGGGCAGGAAAGACAGTTGGCTCATAAATGTGGATACCCGATCAGCGAACGTTTGTAGGCGCCGAGCATAATGATCCGGATTGACCGACAGCGCCACGCCATCCGTGCCGGTATCGACTGCTATGCTGGTTTGACCGAGTTGCATCGACGCTGAGCGCCAGTCATGAGAGAGCCCGTCATGTCCCAGTTGCCGTCCTTGAGCCAGTTACGCGACCCCAATACCTTCCTGCGCCGCCACCTCGGGCCCGATGCCGCCGAGCAGCAGGCGATGCTCGACAGCCTGGGCCTTGGCAGCCGCGTCGAGTTGATCGAGCAGACGGTGCCGCCGGGAATCCGCCTCAACCGACCGCTGGACCTGCCGCCCGCCCTCGATGAGGTAGCCGCACTGGCCAAACTGCGCGGCTACGCCGAACAGAACCAGGTCTGGACCAGCCTGATCGGCATGGGGTATCACGGCACCCTCACGCCGGCCGTAATCCTGCGCAACGTGCTGGAAAATCCCGGTTGGTACACCGCTTACACGCCTTACCAACCGGAGATTGCCCAAGGCCGGCTCGAAGCGCTGCTGAATTTCCAACAGCTGACCATCGACCTGACCGGTCTGGAACTGGCCAACGCCTCGCTGCTGGATGAAGCCACGGCGGCCGCCGAGGCCATGGCACTGGCCAAGCGTGTCGCCAAGTCCAGAAGTAACCTGTTCTTCGTCGACGAAAACTGCCACCCGCAGACGATTTCCGTGGTTCAGACCCGGGCCGAAGGGTTCGGTTTCGACCTGGTCATCGACGCTATGGATAACTTGAAACAGCACCAGGTGTTCGGTGCGCTGCTGCAATATCCCGATACCCATGGCGAAATTCGCGATCTGCGTCCGTTGATCGATCATTTGCATGCCCAGCAAGCCCTGGCCTGCGTCGCCACCGATTTGTTGAGCTTGCTGTTATTGACCCCGCCGGGGGAGCTGGGTGCCGACGTGGTATTCGGTTCGTCCCAGCGTTTCGGCGTGCCCATGGGGTACGGCGGTCCGCACGCGGCGTTTTTCGCCAGCCGCGACGAATACAAACGGGCGATTCCGGGGCGGATCATCGGCGTATCGAAAGATGCTCGCGGCAATGTCGCCTTGCGCATGGCTCTGCAAACCCGCGAGCAACACATTCGCCGGGAGAAGGCCAATTCGAACATCTGCACCGCCCAGGTGTTGCTGGCCAATATCGCCAGTTTCTATGCGGTCTACCATGGCCCGGAAGGGCTCAAAAATATTGCCCAGCGCGTCCATCGGCTGACCTGCATCCTCGCCGCCGGCCTGGAACACCATGGCGTTACACGTGTGAACCAACAGTTCTTCGACACCCTGACCCTGGAGGTCGGCGGCGCTCAGACCGCGATCATCGAAAGCGCCCAGGCGGCGCGGATCAACTTGCGCATTCTCGGTCGCGGGCGATTGGGCCTGAGCCTCGATGAAACCTGTGACGAAGGCACCGTGGCGAAGCTGTTCGATGTATTTCTAGGGGCCGACCATGGGCTCAACGTCGGCGAGCTGGATGCTGAGGCCCTGGCGTCCGGCATTCCTGCGGGATTGCAGCGCAGTACGCCTTATCTGCGTCATCCGGTGTTCAACGCCCATCACAGCGAAACCGAAATGCTGCGTTACTTGAAGCAGCTGGAAAACAAAGACCTGGCGCTCAATCAGTCGATGATCCCGCTGGGCTCCTGCACCATGAAGCTCAATGCCACCAGCGAGATGATCCCGATCACCTGGCCGCAGTTCGCCAACCTGCATCCGTTCGTGCCGAAAGAGCAGGTGGTGGGTTATTCCTTGATGATCGAGGAACTGGAACGCTGGCTCTGCGCAATCACCGGTTTCGATGCGATCTGCATGCAGCCCAACTCGGGCGCCCAGGGCGAATACGCCGGGTTGCTGGCGATCCGCAAATATCACGAGAGCCGTCATCAGGGCGCGCGGGATATCTGCCTGATCCCGTCTTCGGCCCACGGCACCAACCCGGCCTCGGCGCAAATGGCCGGGATGCGGGTAGTGATCGTCGAGTGCGACGAGGCGGGTAATGTCGATCTGGAAGACCTGAAAGAAAAGGCCATCGAGGCGGGGGACAAACTCGCCTGCCTGATGGCGACTTATCCTTCGACCCATGGGGTCTACGAGGAAGGCATCAGCGAGATCTGTGAAGTTATCCACCGCCATGGCGGTCAGGTGTATATGGATGGCGCCAACCTCAACGCGCAGGTCGGGTTGGCGCGGCCGGCAGACATCGGCGCCGACGTGTCGCACATGAACCTGCACAAGACGTTCTGTATTCCCCACGGTGGTGGTGGGCCTGGGATGGGACCGATTGGTGTGCGGGCGCACCTGGCGCCATTCGTTGCCAATCACCCGGTGGTGCCGATCGACGGCCCGTTGCCGGAGAACAGCGCGGTGAGCGCGGCACCCTGGGGCAGTGCGAGCATTCTGCCCATCAGCTGGATGTACATCGCGATGATGGGGCCGCAACTGGCGGATGCGAGTGAGGTGGCGATCCTCGCCGCGAATTACCTGGCGCAGCATTTGTCCGGGGCGTTTCCGGTGCTCTACACCGGGCGCAACGAGCGCGTGGCCCACGAATGCATCCTCGACTTGCGGCCGCTCAAGGCGCTGACCGGGATCAGCGAAGAAGACGTTGCCAAACGCCTGATGGACTACGGCTTCCATGCGCCGACCATGTCATTCCCGGTGCCGGGGACGTTGATGGTCGAACCGACCGAGAGTGAATCGAAGGCGGAACTGGACCGTTTTATCGATGCGATGCTGAGCATTCGCGCGGAAATCAACGAGGTGCAGAACGGCAACTGGCCGGCGGAGGACAACCCGCTGAAGCGCTCTCCGCATACCCTGGCCGACATCACCGGCGTCTGGGAGCGGCCGTACAGCATCGAGCAGGCGGTGACGCCGGATGCCCACACCAAGGCCCATAAGTACTGGCCGGTGGTAAACCGTGTGGACAATGTCTACGGCGATCGCAACCTGTTTTGCGCGTGTGTGCCGGTGGATGAATACCGCTGAAGTCACTCGCCCCTACAAATCAGGGGCAAAAAAATGCCGCTCATTTAGAGCGGCATTTTTTGTTCAGCAACGAACCTTATTTCGAGGCGATGGCATTCTTCGCCAGGATGGCGTTCGCCAGTTCCATGTCCGTGGCTTGCAGGCCAGGGTTTTCAGCGCGGACTTTCTGCATGGCGGCTTCCAGATAGGGGCCGCGAATGGCGCCGTCACTGGCGACAAAGCTGCCGGCGTCGTCCTGGGCGGCGACGATCAGCTTGTGATCCCTGGAGGTCAGGTAGGACGTACCGGTGGTGGCACCGGAAGTAAGGACGTTACGCAAAAAGCTGTCATCAGCCATCGCCGAACCGACTTGAAGGGACAACACGGCGACGGTAGCGACAGCAAGTTTGAGACGCATAAAAGGTGACTCCACTGGGTTTTAACTGCGGCCTTTGATTGCCAATAACCCAATCGAGTTCCGTGACGTTAGTCGGCCCGCTCCACCAGTAAAATCGCCCCTTGTTGCCCGATCACCCGAACACGGCTGCCAGGCGCGGCATCAGGCCCTCGGGCCATCCACACACCGTCGGCGACCTTGATCTTGCCACGGCCATCGACAATCGCTTCAGTGACCACGAACACCTTGCCGATCAGCTCTTGCCCTCGCAGGTTCAGATTCGGCTGGTCGCTGGCCCGCACCACACTGCGCTGACGTCTCCACCAGTACAGGGCGGTGAGGATCGAAAAAACGGCAAACAACAGCACCTGCCATTCCCAGGGCAAACCCGGTATCAGGAACGTCAGCACGCCGACGGCGGCGGCTGCCATGCCGATCCACAGCAGATAACCGCCGGCACCGAACACCTCGAGAATCAGCAACAGCGCACCGAGGGCCAGCCAGCTCCAGAACGAAAACAGTTCCATGGGCGGCGACCTCAGCTTTTCTTGCCGTCGAAGGTGGCTTTGACAATTTCGCCGATGCCACCGACCGCACCGATCATCGAACCGGCTTCGAGCGGCATCAGGATCACTTTGCTGTTGTTGGCCGAGGCCAGTTTGCCCAAGGCATCGATGTACTTCTGTGCAACGAAGTAGTTGACCGCCTGCACGTTACCGCCGGCGATGGCTTCGGACACCACTTTGGTAGCCTGGGCTTCGGCCTGGGCCTGACGTTCCCGGGCCTCGGCTTCGAGGAACGCCGCCTGACGACTGCCCTCGGCTTCGAGAATCTGCGCCTGCTTCTTGCCTTCGGCGGTGAGGATCGCCGAGGCGCGCAAACCTTCGGCTTCCAGAATCTGTGCGCGCTTGATCCGCTCGGCTTTCATCTGGCCGGACATGGCGGCCATCAGGTCGGCGGGAGGGCTGATGTCCTTGATCTCGATCCGGGTGATCTTGATGCCCCACGGCGCCGTGGCTTCGTCGACGGTGCGCAGCAGTTTTTCGTTGATGTTATCGCGCTGGCTGAGCATCGCGTCCAGCTCCATGGACCCGAGCACGGTGCGGATATTGGTTTGCAACAAATTGCGCACGGCATGTTCGAGGTTGTTCACCTCGTAGGCGGCCTGGGCAGTATTGACCACCTGGAAGAAACACACGGCGTCGATCTGCACGGTGGCGTTGTCGGCGGTGATGACTTCCTGGGGCGGAATGTCCAGCACGCTTTCCATCACGTTGATCTTGCGGCCGATGCGGTCCATCACCGGAATGATGATGCTCAGGCCTGGCTTGAGGGTATTGGTGTAACGGCCGAAGCGTTCGACCGTCCACTCAAACCCTTGGGGCACCACTTTGAAGCCCATGAAAAGAATGGCCACGACCAGCGCGACGAAGAGAATCAGTGCAATGCTCATAACGGTCCCTGTCCAGTCTGGTTGAATTGCGACGACCAGAGTGTAGGGCAAAAGGTTTGGATGCGACTTGGGGGAAGTATCCGAGCGCAATCTGTAGCCTATTTCTGCTCACTCTGCGGTGTCACCCGCAACACCTCTTCAATCGTGGTCAACCCCGCCGCCACTTTCTGCGCCCCCGACAAGCGCAAACTGCGCATGCCTTCCTTGAACGCCTGACGGCGGACCGCCAGCAAGTCGGTATCTGGGTTGATCAGCGCTTTGATGCCATCCGTCAGCAGCATGATTTCGTAAACCCCGGCGCGACCGCGATAGCCGGTTTCGCGGCATTCCAGGCAACCGATGGCGCGCTGGGCGTTGGTCGGCAGTGGCGCTTGCCAGGGCCGGGTCAGGGTTTGCCAGTCGTCCTCGCCCAACGTCAAGGGTGCCTTGCAGTGGGGGCATAACGTACGCACCAGACGCTGGGCCATGACCCCGAGCACCGTGGCCTTGATCAGGTAATGCGGCACGCCGAGTTCCAGCAGGCGGCTGATGGCGCTCGGCGCATCGTTGGTGTGCAATGTCGACAGCACCAGGTGGCCGGTGAGTGCCGCCTGAATCGCCATCTCGGCGGTTTCGAGGTCGCGGATCTCGCCGATCATGATGATGTCCGGGTCTTGCCGCATCAGCGCGCGCACGCCGGCGGCAAAGGTCAGGTCGATGTTGTGCTGGACCTGCATCTGATTGAACGCCGGCTCGACCATCTCGATCGGGTCTTCGATGGTGCAGAGATTGACCTCCGGCGTCGCCAGTTTCTTGAGGGTGGTGTACAGCGTGGTGGTCTTGCCCGAACCGGTTGGCCCGGTCACCAGAATGATGCCATTGGGCTGGCGGATCATGTCTTGCCAGCGGCGCAGGTCCTCGGCGGAGAAGCCCAGTTGGTCGAAATCCTTGAGCAGCACTTCCGGGTCGAAAATCCGCATGACCATCTTCTCGCCGAACGCTGTCGGTAATGTCGACAACCGCAGCTCGACTTCGCCGCCGTCCGGGGTTTTGGTCTTGACCCGGCCGTCCTGGGGTTTGCGCTTTTCCGCGACGTTCATCCGCCCCAGGCTTTTCAGGCGGCTGACGATGGCCATGGTCACTTGCGGCGGGAATTGATAGACGTTGTGCAGCACGCCGTCGATGCGAAAGCGCACCGTGCCTTGCTCGCGCCGGGGCTCGATGTGGATATCGCTGGCCCGCTGCTGGAACGCGTACTGGAACAGCCAATCGACGATGTTGACGATGTGCGCATCGTTGGCGTCCGGCTCCTGGTCGCTGGCGCCAAGGTTGAGCAATTGTTCGAAGTTGCCCAGGTTGCTTGTCTGCTGATCGGCGTTGGTGGCACCGCTGACCGATTTGGCCAGGCGGAAAAACTCCACGCTGAAGCGCTGGATGTCCACCGGGTTGGCCACCACGCGCTTGATCGGCAACTTCAGCACGTGGGTCAGGTCGGCTTCCCAGCCGCTGACGAAGGGCTGGGCGCTGGCCACGGTGACGGCATCGCGGTCGATGGCCACCGCCAGAATCTTGTGGCGTTGGGCGAAGGCATAGGACATCAGCGGCGTAATGGCGGCGACGTTGATTTTCAGTGGGTCGATGCGCAAGTAAGGCTGGCCGGCCTGCTGGGACAGCCACAGCGTCAGGCTTTCCAGATCGAGGTGTTTACCGGGACGGCTGAGGTCGTCCAGATGTTGGCTGGCGATGAACTCCAGCGGATGTTGCTGAGCATTGGTGGCGTGACGGCGGCGGGCGTTGAGTGCGTGTTCGGCCGAGTCCTGGCTGACAAAGCCTTGGGCGACCAGTTCACGCAGCAAATCGTTAAGGTCCAGCCAGCGGTCCTGAGTGGCAAGTTGAACGGACATGCGGGCTCCTTATGAACAACCGTTCGCAAAGGATAGCTGCGCACCCGCAGACCGTTGGGCCACTACCCGACCAACACGTGTCGGTTTTTTTCAGGGGAGGGGTCAGCCCGCTGCCTGCGCCGGCTCCTGCCACGCTGAATCAGCCGCTTGCAGATTCACCGAGCAGACGCTGATCAGGTTACGCAGTTTTTCCGCGATCACCTGGGCTCGGTGCCAGCTCAGGCCGTCCATGACGATGTCGATCGACAGCAGATCGTCCAGGCGCTGCACGTTGACCTGTTGCGGCGTCAGAAACTGCAAGGCGAACAGATTGAGCGCGCGGCACAGCAGATCCGGCTCGGCCTCGGCCAGCAGTTGGTATTGAACGCGGCAGTGGGTGTTGCTGACGTTCCAGACATCGGCGCGGGCGGGCGGGGTGTTCACGGCTTCGAGGGGCGGCATGGTCGGGCTCCAAAATCATTGGAGGGATTTTTACATTCGCTGCTGGGCATTTCTTATCTATGATTGGCTTTGTTGACGATTTATCGAATCGATCAATTCAAGATCATATTAATTTCAGGTTTTTCTATGCATAGCGAGCTGGATGGCTACGACCGCAAGATTCTCGCGTTGCTGCAAGAGGACGCTTCGCTCTCCAGCGCGCAGATCGCCGAGCAGGTGGGCCTTTCGCAGTCGCCCTGCTGGCGGCGGATCCAGCGGATGAAGGAGGAGGGGATCATTCGTGGTCAGGTGACGTTGCTTGACCGCAAGAAAATCGGCCTGAACACGCAGATCTTCGCCGAGATCAAACTCAACGCCCACGGACGTTCGAACTTCACTGAGTTCACCGAAGCGATTCGCGGTTTTCCCGAAGTGCTGGAATGTTATGTGCTGATGGGATCAGTGGATTTCTTGTTGCGGATCGTCACGGCAGACATCGAGGCTTATGAGCGTTTCTTCTTCGAGAAACTGTCGATGGTGCCGGGGATACAGGAGGTCAACTCGATCGTGGCTTTGTCGGAAATCAAATCCACGACGAGTTTGCCGGTGTTGCGGGGGTGATGTTTGAGGGCCTTGATCGTTCCCATGCGGGAGCTTGGGAACGATCATCATCGCGGTGTTACAGGCGCAGCAGGGTCTTCCAGGCACGATTCTGATACACCGCAATCGCCTGCTGCTTACGCGCATCCAGCGACTCATCGGTGATCGGCTCGTTAGCCAGCAGGGCAAGCTGTTTCAGCTCACCGTACAGGCGATCCATCTCCGGGATGTCCAGCACGCTACGGGCATGATGCAGCCAGGCCTGGATGCGCTCGATGCGCGGCAGTTGCTCGGCCAGGTCTTCCGGCTGTTGCTGGTAACGCTGCAGTTGCAGCGAGTTGGCTTCTTCGCCCAGCAGGCGTGGCAACCAGCTGCCCAGTTGCGCGGCGCCCTGACGATTGCCGCGGACGTTGCGATCGGCAGCCCAGGCACGGGCCAGCAGCCAGCGCGAGGTGTTCAGCGAGAACAGGCCCCAACGCGGATCTTCCAGCTCTTCGAGGAATTGCTCCGGCGCGGCTTTGCGCACGTCTTCGTCGTCCAGGCCGGCTTGTACCAGTGGGCGCCAGTCTTCCAGCAGGGCATCCAGCGCGACTCGCAGATCGTGAGTCGACTGACGCGGCGCGGCTTGACCGAGGCTGCTGATCAGCGCGCGCATTTCAGCGAGGTTTTCGACCCAGTCCTGCAGCAGGCGCCAGTGGCCATTGAAGCGATATTGCTCGGCCAGGCGCTGGCTGCTGCTCAACAAATGCCAGCACAGGGCGGCGAATGCATCGTCCAGTGGCATTTCGGCGGTGATCTGCGGCGCCGGCAAGCTCAGCGAGTAGCTGTTGGCGTCGAACAGGCGATAACCGCGTTCGGCCTTGCTGATGTCGCATGGCATCAGCGGCAGGGTCGCAGCCAGTTCGGCGGCCAGTTCCAGCAGCGCGGCCGGATCGCCTTCGCGCAGTTCCAGTTCCAGCTCGCAGATTTCTTCTTTCTGCTTGCCGACCACCACGTGGCCCAGGTCCAGCGCGGCTTCGATGACCACTTTGGTCTTGCCACGGCCCCAGGCGATTTCCGCGCGTTCACGCACGAAATCGGTGGTGAAGATGGCTTTCAGGGTTTTCTTGTCCAGCTCGGCCAACTGCTCGGGCCAGCATTCGCCGTCGAGTTTTTTTACGTCGAGTTTGGCTTTGGACAGGGGCCAGTCGTACTCGTGACGCTCGGACAGACCGGCGACGCTCTGGCCACGGGTCTTGAGGGTCTGAATCACTTCTTCGCCATCGCGGCGCAGGCGCAGGGCCACCTTGGCGTGGGCCAGGTCGCGCTCGGGCGTGTCGAAGTACTGGTTCATCAACTCACGGCGTTCCCAGCCACTTTTGTTGCGTTTCTTCAGTAACGGGTGCTCGCGCAGGGCGGCGAGGGTTTCGCGGCTGACGCGGAGTTTGATTTCGGTTTCTTTCTGCATGGCCGGAAAATCCAGGATCGGGAGCGCAGCCGGGGAAATGTGTGGCTGCCAAGGTCGTGCAGTGTACAGGACTCAAGGGTTGTAGGGTCTGTTGACGCTTGGTGACGGCCGCGACGGTTTATTCCTGTCGCCGGATGGCTCTATGATGGACTTCAATTCGGGAGTTGGGAGTCAGCGATGCCTTTGCCGTCCATGAAAGATCAGTTCGCTGCGCTGATCGCCGCGCCGTCCGTCAGCTGTACCCAACCGAACCTGGATCAAACCAATCGGCCGGTCATCGACTTGTTGGCGACATGGCTCGGGGAGCTGGGTTTTGCCTGCGACATCCAGCAGGTCAGCCCCGGCAAATTCAACCTGCTGGCCAGTTTCGGTTCCGGCCCTGGCGGCCTGGTGCTGGCCGGTCACAGCGATACGGTGCCGTACGACGCGGCGCTGTGGCAGACCGACCCGCTGAAACTGACGGAAGTGGACGGCCGTTGGGTCGGCCTGGGCAGTTGCGACATGAAGGGCTTTTTTGCCCTGGCCATCGAAGCCGTCAAACCCTTGCTCGACCAACCATTCAAGCAACCCTTGCTGATTCTTGCGACCTGTGATGAAGAAAGCTCGATGTCCGGCGCGCGTGCCTTGGCCGAAGCCGGGCGGCCACTAGGTCGTGCGGCGGTGATTGGCGAGCCGACGGGGTTGAAGCCGATCCGCTTGCACAAAGGCGTGATGATGGAGCGCATCGACATCCTCGGTCAGAGCGGCCATTCCTCGGACCCGAGCCTGGGCCACAGCGCCCTCGAAGCCATGCATGATGCGATTGGCGAACTGCGCGGCTTGCGTCTGGCGTGGCAACGGGAATTTCGTAATCCGCAGTTCAGCGTGCCACAGCCGACGATGAATTTCGGCTGCATTCACGGTGGCGATAACCCCAACCGCATCTGCGGCCAGTGCTCACTGGAGTTTGACCTGCGTCCGCTGCCGGGCATGGATCCCAGCGCCCTGCGCGCGGCAATCTTGCAGAAGCTCAAACCCATTGCCGAGCGGCACCAGGTGAAGATCGATTACGCGCCGCTGTTCCCCGAAGTGCCGCCGTTCGAGCAGGCCGAGGACTCGGAATTGGTGAGGATCGCCGAAAAGCTCACCGGGCATCGCGCCGAAGCAGTGGCATTCGGCACAGAAGCGCCTTATCTTCAGCGCCTTGGCTGTGAAACACTGGTATTGGGCCCCGGCGACATCGCCTGCGCCCACCAACCGGGGGAATACCTCGAAATGTCACGTTTGCAGCCTACCGTGCATCTATTACGTCAACTGATCCAACATTACTGCCTGACGCCGGCGTCGCTCGTATAAATCGCCCGTGTCACAACCCGTACTTATGAGGAGAGCACGCGTGTCGCCAAGCCTGTTCCGACGATAACCATCAGCCCGCTGTGCGTTTACTGCGTTACTCTTTTTTCGGCTGCTATTTATTACAGGCCCAGGTTCATGCCCGAATACGTCAATTGGCTTCGTCACGCTTCGCCTTACATCAACGCCCACCGCGATTGCACCTTCGTCGTCATGCTGCCCGGCGACGGTGTGGAGCACCCGAACTTCGGCAATATCGTCCACGACCTGGTGCTGCTGCACAGCCTGGGCGTGCGACTGGTGCTGGTTCACGGTTCGCGTCCGCAAATTGAAACCCGCCTCGCTACTCGCGGCCTGACCCCGCACTACCACCACGGCATGCGCATCACCGATGCAGCGACGCTGGAGTGCGTGATCGATGCGGTCGGCCAACTGCGCATCGCCATCGAAGCGCGGTTGTCCATGGACATGGCCTCGTCGCCGATGCAGGGCTCGCGCCTGCGGGTGGCCAGCGGCAATCTGGTCACTGCGCGGCCGATCGGCGTGCTCGAAGGTGTCGATTATCACCACACCGGCGAAGTGCGCCGGGTCGACCGCAAGGGCATCAATCGCCTGTTGGACGAACGCTCCATCGTGCTGTTGTCGCCGTTGGGTTACTCGCCGACCGGCGAGATCTTCAACCTCGCCTGCGAAGATGTCGCGACCCGCGCGGCCATCGACCTGGGCGCAGACAAGTTGCTGCTGTTCGGCGCCGAGCTCGGTCTGCTGGATGAACATGGTCGTCTGGTTCGCGAGTTGCGTCCGCAACAAGTTCCGGCGCACTTGCAACGCCTGGGCAGCAACTATCAGGCCGAGCTGCTGGATGCGGCCGCTGAGGCATGCCGGGGCGGTGTGGCGCGCAGTCATATCGTCAGCTACGCCGAAGACGGCGCGCTGCTGACCGAACTGTTCACCCGTGACGGTGGCGGTACGCTGGTGGCCCAGGAGCAATTCGAGGTGGTACGCGAGGCGGCCATCGAGGACGTCGGCGGTTTGCTGGACTTGATCAGCCCGCTGGAAGAGCAGGGGATTCTGGTACGCCGTTCCCGCGAGGTACTGGAGCGCGAGATCGAGCAGTTCAGCGTGGTCGAACGTGAGGGCATGATCATCGCCTGCGCGGCGCTGTATCAGATTGCCGATTCGGATGCGGGGGAGTTGGCGTGTCTGGCGGTGAACCCGGAGTACCGCCATGGCGGTCGCGGCGATGAATTGCTGGAACGCATCGAAACCCGCGCCCGGGCGCAGGGCCTGAAAACCCTGTTCGTGCTCACCACCCGGACCGCCCACTGGTTCCGTGAACGGGGTTTCGTGCCGAGTAGTGTCGATCGCCTGCCGTCGGCGCGGGCGTCGCTGTACAACTATCAGCGTAATTCGAAGATCTTCGAAAAGGCCCTCTGACTGAGTGATGATCGTTCCCACGCAGAGCGTGGGAACGATCATCACTCAGTGACGTATTTGGCGCTGACATACGGCGAATAATCCGGCAGCACCGTTTCTACCTTCCCTTGCTCCCGCAAGAACTTCGCCATCTCTCCAATCGTCTTCGTCGTGCCGCCAACGCACCGCGGTCTGCTGCGCGGCGCTGACCACTTACGAACCGCGATCGAAACGACGCCAATCGACTTTATGGCCTATGGTTTCTCGAATCGCCGTCGGCTCGAAGGCCTACGGTAGGGGAGACGCCGGTTTGATAGCCGAACGTGAGCGTCGTCGCCTGAGTGGAAAGAGAAAATATCAGCGATACACAAACTGTAACAAATTGACTAGATAGTGCGCGTTTAGCCATGATGGCGTCGCCTTTTCGATAGGGATTGACGCGTACGGGATGTGCCAAAGCCAATGGGAATAAAAAAAGGCTGATAAATACCCTTTAGGAATTAGCTTTTGGGCCAATGCCGTTATGTCCGGTTCGATGAGCCGCCGGCAGGGACTCAATATTCGACGTTAGACCTTGGTCGTAGACACACATGGTTACGATTGACTTGGTAGTCACGGTCTGGCGCTAATCGCGCATCTGTGGATCCAGGGCTTTCGACCCAAGACCAAAGAACACAAAAATTAGAAAACGAGAGGAGCGAAACAATGAAGAAGTCCACCTTGGCCCTGGCTGTGGCCGTAGGGGTTTTGGCGCAGCAGGCAGGCGCCGCCGGTTTCATCGAAGACAGCAAGGCTTCCGTCAGTTCCCGGACCATGTATTTCAATAACGACAACCGGGAAGGCGGCGCGGATCAGAGAGAGACCGCTGAAGGCCTCAAGTTCGATTACCTGTCCGGTTTCACCCAAGGTACTGTCGGCTTCGGTATCGACGCCCAGGCTCTGGTCGGTATCCATCTGGACGGTGGCAGGGGTCACCACCCAGACAGCAACACATTCTTCCCAAGCGATACTGATGGCTCGGCCGTGAACGAGTGGAGCCGCGCGGCGGCTAACGTCAAAGCACGCTTCTCGAAGACCGAGGCCCACCTGGGTGGCGCTCTGCAGCCTAACCTGCCGATTCTGGTAGCGAATGACAGCCGCCTGCTGCCACAGACCTTTGAGGGTGGCACCATCACCTCGAAGGAAATCGACAACGTGACCTTCAACGCAGGTCAGTTGGAACACTCGGCGGGTCGCGCCTCGTCAAACGCTACCGGCCTGGCCGTGGCTGGCGGTACTCAGGACAGCAACCAGTTCCGTTATGCCGGTGCTGACTGGAAGGTCACCAAAGACCTCACCCTGCAGTACTACCACTCGAATCTGAAAGACTACTACAAGCAGGACTTCCTCGGCTTGGTGCACGTCTTCCCGATCGACGCCAATCAGTCCTTCAAGACCGATCTGCGCTATTTCGACAGCAGCTCCGACGGTAAGAACGGTGATGCCGGTTATCGTTTCAACAACAACAACGGTTACGCCAGCAAGCCAGGCGAGGTCGATAACAAGACCTGGAGCGCCATGTTCACCTACACCCTGGGTGGCAACGCCTTCCTGGTCGGTCACCAGCGCGTCAGCGATGACGGCGGTTTCGTCTACCTGAACCAGGGCAACGTGGTTGATGGTAATGGCCGTCCGGAAGGGAACGGTGGTGCCAGCTTCTACCTGTTCACCGATTCCATGATCAACGGCTTCGTTCGTGCCGGTGAAAACACCACCTTCGGTCAGTACTCCTATGACTTCGCTGCGCTGGGTGTGCCAGGCTTGAAAACCTCGATTTCCTACCTGCACGGCGATGACATCAAAGCGACGAACGGCCGTGGTCCTGATGGGTCCGAGTGGGAACGCGACATGCGGATTGACTACACAATCCAACAGGGCAGCTTCAAAGGTTTCGGCGTGACGTTGCGCAATGGCGTCTACCGTGGCAGTGAAGTCTCCAGCAACCCTGATGTTGACCAGACCCGTCTGATCTTCAACTACACCTACAGCTTCCTGTAATAACCCTCAAAAAAGAGCCTCGCCTATTGGCGAGGCTTTTTTTTTTGTGTTTTTTATATTCCAAAAAAATAGTTTCAGTTGATTATTTATTCTTTTTTGTTTTTTGCCCAAATCTATAAAATGAATCCATCAGGTACTCATTGGCAGCAACACGAGTATCGGATTCAGCACCCCCCGATTTTGAAGATCAAGGAATTGGTTCATGAGCCGATACCTTGAGTCCCGGCATGGATATATATGCCTAAATGGCATTAAAAAATACCGCGGTAAATCTTTTGGTTTGTCATGTCGGCAAAAACAAGGGGGGCTGACCACCCGGCGCTCATTGCGCATCTTTGGATCCGGGCACTCGACCAGGACCAGGAACCCAGAATTAGAAATGAGAGGAGCGAAACAATGAACAAGTCCACCTTGGCCCTGGCTGTGGCCGTAGGGGTTTTGGCGCAGCAGGCAGGCGCCGCCGGTTTCATCGAAGACAGCAAGGCTACATTGGGGCTGCGCAACTTCTACATCAACACTGATAACCGTGATTCGGCAGCTAGAACTGCTTCCAATGTTCAGAGTAAAAACGAAGAGTGGGGCCAAGGCTTCGATCTGCGTTTCACCTCGGGCTACACCCAAGGCACCGTTGGCTTTGGTATTGATGCCATCGGCCTGCTGGGCGTCCGTCTGGATTCGGGTGGCGGCACCAACGGCGCAACTCCTACCTCTTACGGCGGCACTGTTTTCCCAAGTGAGTCCAACGGCAAAGCGGTTGATAACTTCTCCAGCCTGGGCCTGACTGCCAAAGCCAAGATTTCCCAGACCGAACTGAAGTTGGGTACCCTGCAGCCAAAACTGCCGGTGATCGTGACCAACGACGGTCGTCTGCTGCCGCAAACCTGGCAGGGCGGCCAGATCACTTCCGGTGACATCAAAGACCTGACATTGGTCGGCGGTCAGATCGAAGCGGTAAAAGGTCGTAACTCCAGCAACAACGAGCAACTGTCCATCGGTGGTGCTAACAGCCCTACCATCAGCGGTCGCGATAGCAACAAATTCATCTACGCCGGTGGTGACTACAAAATCACCAAAGACCTGACTGCTCAGTACTACTACGGCAACCTGGAAGACTTCTACAAGCAGCACTTCCTGGGGCTGGTTCACAACTGGGCTATTGGCCCGGGCGTGCTGAAGTCGGACTTCCGTTATTTCAACAGTTCCGATGACGGTGCCAACGGTAATACCCCTGCTTATTTCAGCACCGGTAACTACACCGGTTCTGCCAGCGGCCGCGGTAAAGTCGATAACAACCTGTACAGCGGCCTGTTCCTGTACTCGGTTGCCGGTCACACCTTCGGTGGCGGTTACCAGGTCAGCAGCGGTAGCAGCGACTTCCCTTGGCTGAACCAGGGCGACGGTTCGTCGAACTACACCATCACCGACTCGCAGATCCAGAAGTTCGCTCGTGCTGGCGAACATACATGGCAAGCTCGCTACTCGTATGACTTCGCCAAAGTTGGCCTAGCTGGCCTGACGGCGGGTATGGTTTACCTGCGTGGTGACAACATTGACACCGTTGGTGCCAATGGTCGCGAGAACGGTTCGGGCCGTTCCGAGTGGGAACGCGACCTGACCCTGGCGTACGTAGTACAAGAAGGTCCGTTGAAAAACCTGGGCCTCACCTGGAAAAACGCCATGTGGCGCAACGACATCCCAGGTCAGCGCGACCAGGACGAAAACCGTCTGATCGTCAGCTACTCGATCCCGCTGTTGTAATAGCGCTCGCATAACCGACGAAAAAAAGCCCCGCCCGGCATCACGCCGGGCGGGGCTTTTGCGTTTTCAAGGCGGGCTCACCCCCGTAAACCCTCCTTGAAGTTCCCTTTTTGCAACAACTCAAGGCCTTCTCGAACCTTGGGATCGATGTTCGTCCCGATGGCGGATCAGGTCCAGTGAACAGATCTTTAATATTTCTTTATGATCTAAATAAATTGATATTTATTCTTTTTAATTAAATTTGAACGCAGGCACAGTTGAGCTCAACAAGCACTCACCAGGAGCAGCACCATGAGCCTCAGACTTGGCGATATCGCCCCCGATTTCGAACAGGATTCCAGCGCCGGCACCCTCCGTTTCCACGAATGGCTAGGCGATAGCTGGGGCGTGCTGTTTTCCCATCCGGCAGACTTTACGCCGGTGTGCACCACCGAGCTGGGCTTCACCGCCAGGCTCAAGGATGAATTCGCCCAGCGCGGCGTCAAAGCCATTGCCCTGTCCGTGGACCCGGTGGATTCGCATCACAAGTGGATCGAGGACATCAACGAAACCCAGAACGCCATCGTCAATTTCCCGATCCTCGCCGATGCGGACCGTAAAGTGTCCGACCTGTACGACCTGATCCATCCGAATGCCAACGACACCTTGACCGTGCGCTCGTTGTTCGTGATCGACCCGAACAAGAAGATTCGGCTGACCATCACTTACCCGGCGAGTACCGGCCGTAACTTTAATGAGATTCTGCGGGTAATCGATTCGCTGCAGCTCACCGACAACTACAAGGTGGCCACCCCGGCCAACTGGCAGGACGGTGATGAGGTGGTGATCGTGCCATCGCTCAAGGATGAAGACGAAATCCAGCGACGTTTTCCCAAGGGTTATCGCGCGGTGAAACCGTATCTGCGCCTGACGCCACAGCCGAATCGTTAACGTCAAAAGATCGCGTCCGCGCAGAGCGTGGGAACGATCATGTCTACCAAAGCAGGGGATTTCGGGCCGTTTCGACGGCCTGTTTTTTTGTCCGGGAAAAGACAATCATCATATTCGTTTTGGGTATAACTAAATGAATAAATATGATTTATGGATATATAAATCACCTGTTAAGGTCACCCCATCGACGCGAGATCGCAAGCTGCGAATCGCCAACACCGCTCAAGGAATTGTCTGAATGCAGGTCGTCTCACTCGGTGGCAGCCCCAGCCCACGCTCCCGTTCCGGGGTGTTGCTGGAGCGCTCCAAACACTGGTTGCAGGAGCAAGGTGTGGAAGTGGTGAGTTATCAGGTACGGGACTTCCCGGCCGAAGACTTGCTGCATGCCCGTTTCGACAGCCCGAAGGTGATCGATCTGTTGCAACAGATTGATAACGCCGACGGTCTGCTCATCGCCACACCGGTTTACAAAGCCTCGTTCTCCGGCGCGTTGAAAACCGTACTGGATTTGCTGCCCGAACGCGCCCTGGCCCACAAAGTGGTTCTGCCAATGGCGACCGGCGGCAGCATCGCCCACATGCTGGCGGTGGATTACGCGCTCAAGCCAGTGCTGTCGGCGTTGAAGGCCCAGGAAATGCTCCACGGGATTTTCGCCGTAGACAGTCAGATCGCTTACGGCGAAGGCAGCGCCCAGGCGCAGTTGGCTCCCGAGCTTGCACAACGACTGAATGAATCGCTGGAGCTGTTCTACAGCGCCATGGCTCGCCGACCCAAGCCGCTCGATCCGAACCTGTTGAACGAACGTTTGTTGAGTGCTCGCTGGAGCATTTAAGCCAGCCCTCAAGCAACATCTGAATTTGAAGTACTCACCTTACTGGCCCGCTAACGGGCAAGCAGGTGCAGCCAAAACCCAACTGCAAAAAGGAGAGCGCCATGCGCCCTGTCATTTTGCGTCGTGGTCTGGTCGCTCTGTTTGCTGCGGCTGTGTCCTTCGGCGTCATTACTCAAGCCCAAGCCGAGACTTTGCGAATCGGCTATCAGAAATACGGCACCCTGGTGCTGCTCAAAGCCAAAGGCACTCTGGAAAAACGCCTCGCCGCCCAAGGCGTGGACGTGCAATGGACGGAATTCCCCGGCGGCCCGCAACTGCTTGAAGGCCTGAACGTCGGCTCCATCGACTTCGGCGTCACCGGCGAAACGCCTCCGGTTTTCGCTCAGGCCGCGGGCGCCGATCTGCTCTACGTCGCTTATGAACCGCCAGCGCCCCACAGCGAAGCGATCCTGGTGCCGAAGGGCTCGCCGATCAAATCGGTGCAGGAACTCAAGGGCAAGAAAGTCGTGCTCAACAAAGGCTCCAACGTGCACTACCTGCTGGTGCGTGCGCTGGAAGACGCCGGCCTCAAATACACCGACATCCAGACCGTGTTCCTGCCGCCCGCCGATGCCCGCGCCGCGTTCGAGCGCGGCAGTGTCGATGCCTGGGTGATCTGGGACCCGTACCAGGCTGCCGCCGAACAGCAACTGCAAGCGCGCACCTTGCGCGATGGCAAAGGCATCGTCGACAACCATCAGTTCTATCTGGCGACCAAGCCTTATGCGCAGAAAAATCCTGAAGTGATCAAAACCCTGGTGGAAGAAGTGCGCGCGGTCGGTGAATGGTCCCGGGCCAATCCCGAGGACGTAACCCGACAGGTTTCGCCACTGCTCGGCCTGCCGGCGGACATCACCCTGACTTCGGTGAAGCGCCAGGGCTACGGCGCGCTGTTCCTGACCCCTGAGGTGGTCGCCGCCCAACAGAAAATCGCCGACAGCTTCTACCAGCTCAAGCTGATTCCCAAGCCCTTGAGTATCAAGGACGTGATCTGGACGCCACCGGCAGCCGTCGCCAAAGCGCCGTAATTCGATTCCCCAAGGAGACCACTCCATGAGCCTCAATATCTTCTGGTTCCTGCCTACCCACGGCGACGGCCATTACCTTGGTACCGCCGAAGGCGCTCGCGCCGTCGACCACGGTTACCTGCAACAAGTCGCGCAAGCGGCGGATCGCCTGGGGTTCGGCGGGGTGCTGATTCCCACCGGTCGCTCCTGCGAAGATTCGTGGCTGGTGGCCGCCTCGCTGATCCCGGTGACCCAGCGTTTGAAATTCCTCGTCGCCCTGCGCCCCGGGATCATTTCCCCGACGGTGGCGGCACGTCAGGCCGCGACCCTGGATCGTCTGTCCGGCGGTCGTGCGCTGTTCAACCTGGTCACCGGTGGTGATCCGGAAGAACTGGCCGGCGACGGCCTGTTCCTCAGTCACGAAGAGCGCTATCAGGCCTCGGTGGAATTCACCCGCATCTGGCGCCGGGTACTGGAAGGCGAAACCGTCGATTACGACGGTCAGCACATCAGCGTGAAGGGCGCCAAGTTGCTCTATCCGCCGATCCAGCAACCGCGTCCGCCGCTGTATTTCGGCGGCTCTTCGGAAGCGGCGCAGGATCTGGCGGCAGAGCAGGTCGAAATGGTCCTGACCTGGGGCGAGCCACCGGCCGCCGTTGCCGAGAAAATCGCACAGGTTCGCGCCAAAGCCGCGAAGCTCGGGCGCACCGTGCGTTTCGGTATTCGCCTGCATGTGATCGTTCGCGAAACCAACGCCGAGGCGTGGCAAGCGGCGGATCGACTGATCTCTCATCTGGACGATGACACCATTGCCCGCGCCCAGGCTTCTCTGGCGCGTTTCGATTCGGTCGGCCAGCAACGCATGGCCGCTTTGCATGGTGGTAGTCGCGACAACCTGGAAGTCAGTCCCAACCTCTGGGCCGGTGTCGGTCTGGTGCGCGGCGGGGCCGGTACGGCGCTGGTCGGCGATGGTCCGACCGTGGCCGCTCGGGTGAAGGAATACGCCGATCTGGGCATCGATACGTTCATCTTCTCCGGTTATCCACACCTGGAAGAGTCCTATCGGGTGGCCGAGTTGCTGTTCCCGCACCTGGACATCGAGCGCCCGGAACTGCCGAAAAGCGCCGGTTACGTCAGCCCGTTCGGCGAGATGGTGGCCAACGACATTCTTCCCAAAGCCGCGTCCCAGAGCTGAGGCGTGGCCATGAAGAAAACTATCCACAGCCTCGCACCCTGGGTGTTGCCGATTCTGTTGCTGGCGGTATGGCAGTTGTCGGTGTCGGCGGGCTGGTTGTCGACGCGGATTCTGCCGGCGCCCATCGCGGTGATCGAAGCCGGTGTGAGCCTGTTCCGCAGCGGTGAAATCTGGACTCACCTGGCTATCAGCGGCTGGCGCGCGGCACTCGGGTTCGCCATCGGTGGCGGTATTGGCCTGGTGCTGGGCTTTATCACCGGCCTGTCGAAGTGGGGCGAGCGCCTGCTCGACAGTTCGGTGCAGATGATCCGCAACGTACCGCACCTGGCGCTGATTCCGCTGGTGATCCTGTGGTTCGGCATCGATGAGTCGGCGAAGATTTTCCTGGTGGCGTTGGGGACGTTGTTCCCGATCTACCTCAACACTTATCACGGCATCCGCAACGTCGATCCGGCGCTGGTGGAAATGTCCCGCAGTTACGGCCTGTCCGGTTTCAGCCTGTTCCGTCAGGTGATCCTGCCGGGTGCATTGCCTTCGATTCTGGTCGGCGTGCGTTTTGCCCTGGGCTTCATGTGGCTGACCCTGATCGTCGCCGAAACTATCTCCGCCAACGCCGGCATCGGCTACCTGGCGATGAATGCCCGGGAGTTCTTGCAGACCGACGTGGTGGTGCTGGCGATTCTTTTGTATGCGGTGCTAGGCAAACTCGCTGATCTCGCGGCCCGTGGACTTGAGCGCGTGTGGCTGCGCTGGCATCCGGCCTATCAGGTTGCCAAGGGAGGTGCCGCATGACGGCTCAACAACCTCCACGCCTGCTGCGCGGAATTCCGCTGGCAGTGCGCAAGCTGCAAAAGACCTTCGGTTCGCGGCAAGTGCTGCGTGAAATCGACCTGCACATTCCTGCCGGGCAGTTTGTGGCGGTGGTCGGGCGCAGCGGTTGCGGCAAAAGCACCTTGCTGCGCTTGCTCGCCGGTCTCGACAAACCTACGGCTGGCGAGTTGTTTGCTGGCTCCGCGCCGCTGAGTGCCGCCAGGGAAGATACCCGGCTGATGTTCCAGGAAGCGCGGTTGCTGCCGTGGAAGAAGGTCATCGACAACGTCGGTCTCGGGCTCAAGGGCAACTGGCGGCCGCAAGCACTGGAAGCCCTTGAAGCGGTCGGCCTGGCGGATCGCGCCCACGAATGGCCGGCCGCCTTGTCCGGCGGGCAGAAGCAACGTGTGGCCCTGGCTCGCGCACTGATCCATCAACCGCGCCTGCTGTTGCTCGACGAACCCCTGGGCGCACTGGATGCCCTGACCCGTATTGAGATGCAGCAACTGATTGAACGGCTCTGGCAGAAGCACGGTTTCACCGTGTTGCTGGTAACCCACGACGTCAGTGAGGCGGTGGCGATTGCCGATCGGGTGATTCTGATTGAAGAGGGCGAAGTCGGCCTCGACCTGGCAGTGGAGTTGCCGCGCCCTCGGGTTCGCGGCTCCCATCGGCTGGCGGCGCTGGAAACCGAAGTGCTCAACCGCGTGCTGTCGGTACCCGGCCAGCCGCCGGAACCGGAACCTGTTTCACCCTTGCCCACGCAATTGCGCTGGGCTCAATAACGTAAAAAACTCATCCAACGACAGGAATCAACATCATGACTATCAAAGCCATCAACGTTCGTAACCAGTTCAAAGGCTCAATCAAGGAAATCGTGCTCGGCGACGTCCTCTCGGAAATCGACGTGCAGACTGCCTCCGGCATCGTCACTTCGGTGATTACCACTCGTTCGGTGAAAGAGCTGGAACTGGTGGTCGGCAGCGAAGTGATCGCGTTTGTGAAATCCACCGAGGTGTCGATCGCCAAGTTGTAAGTGCGTGCGCCAACAACAACCCCGGAGGGTGTGAGCCCTGATCGTTCCCACGCGCAGCAAAGGAATGCCTCTTCGGACGCTCCGCGTTCGGCTGTTGGGACGCAGAGCGTCCCGGGCTGCATTCCCCACGCGGAGCGTGGGAACGATCATTACGTGGGGAAGGAGCGCTTGGGCAAATAAGGCGGCAAATACAGCCCGAGGTAAGCATCAAACACCCGCATCCCTTCCTCAGCCATGCGCGGTGTGATCTGCCCATGTTGCTGCACCGAGCGTGCATACACTCGATCCCCCAGCTCCATGGCCAGGGCAAACACATCGACGTCTGTCGGCAGCCTTGGCAGTTCGAAGTGGTGGTCGAACAGTTTGTGCATCAGGTCGCCGAGTTCGATGTCGTGCTGGCGGTCAGCCTGGGTGACTTCGGTCAGGCCGTGCTGGGCGAGGATCAACTGGCGGGCAGCGGCGTCTTCGTCGTAGATGTCGAGCATGCGTTGTTCCACCAGTCGCGACAAATCGCGCCAGCCGTTGAGGGCGTGGTGGTCGATGGGCGCTTGCAGGCAAGCACGGAACGCGGCGTGGACGTCGGCGGTCAGGGCTTCGAGCAGGGCCGGGACGCTGGCGAAAAAGTGGTAGACGGAGGAGGGCGGGATCTCTGCGCGTTCAGCGACGCTGTAGATCGACAGACTGGCCACGCCCTCGGCGGCCAGCAGCGTGCGGGCGGCATCGAGTATCGAATCGATCCGGGCCTGGCTGCGTGCACGGGGTTTGCGTGGGGTGGCGAGTCGGGTCATTGAAGTCTCCTGCAGGGCAGCGGGCATTGTACGCAGAGCGCAGAGATGATCCATACCCCGTGGTGAGGGGGCTTGCCCCCGTTGGGCTGCGTAGCAGCCCCAAAACAGGCAATCTCGTTGTATCGGGGATGCCGCGTTAGCTGGATTGGGGAGTGCTGCGCACTCCAACGGGGGCAAGCCCCCTCGCCACAATGTTTAGTGGTTTGGCCATAAAAAAACGCCGCAGGCGGTAAGGCCGGCGGCGTTGTTTTTACGGCAACCGTTTACACGGTATGCAGGTACCAGTTGTACTCGAGGTCGGAGATGGAGTGTTCGAACTCCTCCAGCTCGCTCTCTTTACAGGCGACGAAGATATCGATGTATTTCGGATCGATGTACTTGGCCATGACTTCGCTGTCGTCCAGCTCGCGCAGTGCATCGCGCAGGTTGTTCGGCAGGCTCTGCTCGTTCTGCTCGTAGCTGTTGCCTTCCACGGGCGCGCCCGGCTCGATCTTGTTGACCAGGCCGTGGTGCACGCCGGCCAGGACCGAGGCCATCAGCAGGTACGGGTTGGCATCGGCACCCGCCACACGGTGTTCGATGCGCACGGCATCGGAGGAACCGGTCGGTACGCGGATCGCCACGGTGCGGTTGTCCAGGCCCCAGCACGGCGAGTTCGGCACGTAGAACTGCGCGCCGAAACGACGGTAGGAGTTGACGTTCGGGCAGAGGAAAGCCATCTGCGCCGGCAGGGTCTCGAGCACACCGCCGATCGCGTGACGCAGTGCGGCGTTCTGCTCGGGATCCTCGCTGGCAAAAATGTTTTTGCCATCTTTATCAAGAATCGAGATGTGGACGTGCAGACCATTACCCGCCTGGCCTGGATAAGGCTTGGCCATGAAGGTGGTGTCCATCTCATGGTCGTAGGCGATGTTTTTGATCAG
The DNA here is from genome assembly GCF_030687165.1 of Pseudomonas sp. FP1740. Classification (NCBI taxonomy): domain Bacteria; kingdom Pseudomonadati; phylum Pseudomonadota; class Gammaproteobacteria; order Pseudomonadales; family Pseudomonadaceae; genus Pseudomonas; species Pseudomonas sp. FP1740. Next base: position 6,298,261 of record NZ_CP117461.1, on the reverse strand, counting down.
ACGCTTGAGCAGGACCGCGTAGTCGCAGGCCTTGATCGGGTCGGCCACGTGGTGCAGGTTCACTTCGAACTGCGCCGGGGCACTTTCCTTGACGATCGCGTCGGCAGGAATGCCTTGCTCTTTCGCACCTTCCAGAATGTCCTGGAGGCAGTCGACATATTCGTCGAGGTCGTCGATCAGGTAGACCTGGGTCGAGTGCGGGCGTTTGCCGGAGATCGGCGAGCGCGGTGGTTGCGGGCGACCGTTCACGTTTTCCTGGTCGATCAGGTAGAACTCCAGTTCGAACGCGGCGCAGATGGTCAGCCCCATTTCGTCGAACTTGGCCACGACCTGACGCAGGACTTCGCGCGGATCGGCGAAAAATGGGTCACCTTCGAGTTCGTGCATGGTCATCAGCAGTTGCGCAGTCGGGCGCTTCTGCCAGGGCTCATTGCACAGGGTGTCAGGGATTGGATAGCAGATTCGGTCAGCATCGCCGATGTCCAGGCCCAGGCCGGTGCTTTCCACCGTCGAGCCATTGATATCCAGAGCAAATAGAGAGGCCGGCAGGTTGATGCCTTTCTCGTAAACCTTGTGGAGGCTGGTGCGTTCGATGCGCTTGCCGCGCACCACACCATTCATATCCGCAATCAGAAGGTCAACGTACAGAACCTCAGGATGTTCCTTAAGGAACGCGTTCGCTTCGTTAAGCTGAACGGCACGCGGGGGTACCGACATGATGCAACACCTTTGTTGTTAAAAATATCAATCATTGATCTTTTCAGATTCCAGTCAACCCGAACGGCATGCCGAAGTCAAGCGAGGCCTTTTTTGCCCTAAAAAAGCGCTCACAAGGCTTTTTTGAGGCACTTTGGGGCGTATTTTTGTCTTCTGACGTCTTGGCGCCCGCGGGCTTGAGCGGGCCGTGTTGTATTTTTTACGGGGGTGTTGTGTAAAAAAATGAACAAGGCTAAGCTCGATTTAAACCCATAACAGCAATAATACCGGGGTGCTTCATGTCTCGCCTGCCGTTAATCGGCGTCACCGCCTGCTCAAAGCAGATCGGTCTGCATGCTTATCACATCAGTGGCGACAAATACGTACGCGCCGTGGCTTCAGCTGCCAAAGGCCTGCCGTTGATTCTTCCATCCCTGGCGGATCAACTGGCGCCGTCCGATATTCTGGACGCTCTGGACGGCATTCTTTTTACAGGCTCTGCTTCTAATATAGAACCGTTTCACTACAACGGCCCGGCCAGCGCGCCGGGTACTGCTCATGATTCTGCACGCGATGCCACCACTCTCCCGCTGATCCGCGCCGCTGTCGAGGCCGGCGTTCCCGTGCTCGGTATCTGCCGCGGCTTCCAGGAAATGAATGTGGCGTTCGGTGGCAGCCTGCATCAGAAGGTCCACGAGGCCGGTCCCTTCATGGACCACCGTGAAGACGACAGCCTGCCGCTCGAAGGGCAGTACGCCCCCAGTCACCCGGTGCACGTCCAGCCGGGTGGTGTACTTGCGGGGCTGGGCCTGTCGAGCGACATTCAAGTCAACTCGATTCATGGTCAGGGCGTCGAGCGGCTGGCGCCGGGCCTTCGTGTGGAAGCTGTGGCGCCCGATGGGCTGATCGAAGCGGTCTCTGTGATCGAAGGCAAGGCTTTTGCTTTGGGCGTGCAATGGCATCCCGAATGGCAGGTAAGCTTGAATCCGGACTACCTTGCGATTTTCCAGGCATTTGGCGATGCCTGCCGCAAGCACGCATTACAACGCGACGCCGATGCGTCAAACAACGCCTGACTTATAAAAGTCAGGAAACTCAAGCCTAAGAGGCATTTATGAGTAACAACCTCGACCAGCTCACCGATTGGTTGAAAGACCACAAGATCACAGAAGTCGAATGCATGATTGGCGACCTGACCGGTATCACCCGGGGTAAGATCTCGCCGACCAACAAGTTCATCGCCGAAAAAGGCATGCGCCTGCCCGAGAGCGTTCTGTTGCAGACCGTGACCGGCGACTATGTCGAAGACGACATCTATTACGAACTGCTCGACCCGGCCGACATCGACATGATCTGCCGCCCCGACCAGAACGCGGTGTTCCTTGTGCCCTGGGCCATCGAGCCCACCGCCCAAGTGATCCACGACACCTACGACAAGCAGGGCAACCCGATCGAGCTGTCGCCGCGCAACGTGCTCAAGAAGGTACTGAAACTCTACGCCGACCACGGCTGGCAGCCGATCGTGGCGCCGGAAATGGAGTTCTACCTCACCAAGCGCAGTGACGACCCGGACTACCCGTTGCAACCGCCGATTGGCCGTTCCGGTCGTCCGGAAACCGGTCGCCAGTCGTTCTCCATTGAAGCGGCGAACGAATTCGACCCGTTGTTCGAAGACGTCTACGACTGGTGCGAATTGCAGGAGCTGGACCTCGACACGCTGATCCACGAGGACGGCACCGCGCAGATGGAAATCAACTTCCGTCATGGCGATGCCCTGTCCCTGGCCGACCAGATTCTGGTGTTCAAGCGCACCATGCGTGAAGCCGCCCTCAAGCACAATGTGGCGGCGACCTTCATGGCCAAGCCCATGACCGGCGAGCCGGGCAGTGCCATGCATTTGCACCAGAGCGTCATCGACATCGAGACCGGCAAAAACGTCTTCTCCAATGAAGACGGGACCATGAGCCAGCTGTTCCTCCATCACATCGGCGGTTTGCAGAAATTCATTCCTGAGTTGCTGCCGCTGTTCGCGCCCAACGTCAATTCGTTCCGCCGCTTCCTGCCGGATACCTCGGCACCGGTGAACGTGGAGTGGGGCGAAGAGAACCGCACTGTGGGCCTGCGGGTTCCGGATGCCGGGCCGCAGAACCGTCGGGTGGAAAACCGTCTGCCGGGTGCCGACGCCAACCCTTACCTGGCCATCGCCGCCAGCCTGTTGTGCGGCCTGATCGGCATGCTCGAAGGGCATAACCCGAGTGCCCCGGTGGTGGGGCGTGGTTACGAGCGGCGCAATCTGCGCCTGCCGTTAACCATCGAAGACGCGCTGGATCGCATGGAAAACAGCAAGACCATCGAAAAGTATCTGGGCAAGAAATTCATCACAGGCTACGTCGCGGTCAAGCGGGCCGAGCATGAAAACTTCAAGCGCGTGATCAGTTCGTGGGAGCGGGAGTTCCTGCTCTTCGCCGTCTGATGCGCCGGGCGCGACAAGGGGCGTGATTGCCCTCTGACGTCGCGCCGTCACTGCAATCCAAGGAGAATTCGCATGACCAGCAACAACCCGCAAACCCGTGCATGGCAAACCCTGAGCAATGATCACCACCTGGCCCCGTTCAGCGACTTCAAGCAGCTGAAAGAGAAAGGCCCGCGGATCATCACCAATGCCAAGGGTGTTTACCTCTGGGACAGCGAAGGCAACAAGATCCTCGACGGCATGGCCGGTCTGTGGTGCGTCGCGATCGGCTATGGTCGCGATGAACTGGCCGATGCCGCCGCCAAGCAAATGCGCGAACTGCCTTATTACAACCTGTTCTTCCAGACTGCTCACCCGCCGGTGCTGGAGCTGGCCAAGGTCATCGCTGAAATCGCGCCTGAAGGCATGAATCATGTGTTCTTCACCGGTTCCGGTTCCGAAGGCAACGACACCATGCTGCGGATGGTTCGCCACTACTGGGCGATCAAGGGCCAGCCGAAGAAGAAAGTCATCATCAGTCGCAAGAACGGCTATCACGGCTCCACCGTGGCCGGCGCGAGCCTGGGTGGCATGACCTATATGCACGAGCAAGGCGACTTGCCGATCCCGGGCATCGTCCACATCGCCCAACCGTATTGGTTCGGTGAAGGCGGTGACATGACGCCACAAGAGTTCGGTATCTGGGCGGCCAATCAGCTGGAAGAGAAGATTCTGGAAATCGGCGTCGACAACGTCGGTGCCTTTATTGCCGAGCCGATCCAGGGCGCCGGCGGCGTGATCATTCCGCCAGACAGCTACTGGCCGCGCATCAAGGAAATCCTCGCCAAGTACGACATCCTGTTCGTGGCCGACGAGGTGATCTGCGGTTTCGGTCGTACCGGTGAGTGGTTCGGTACCGATTTCTACGACCTCAAGCCTCACATGATGACCATCGCCAAAGGTCTGACGTCCGGCTACATCCCGATGGGTGGCCTGATCGTGCATGACGATGTGGTCGAGGTGCTCAACGAAGGTGGTGATTTCAACCACGGTTTCACCTATTCCGGGCACCCGGTGGCCGCGGCGGTGGCGCTGGAAAACATCCGCATCCTGCGCGATGAGAAAATTGTCGAGCATGTGCGGGCAGAAACGGCACCTTATTTGCAAAAGCGTCTACGGGAACTGAACGATCACCCGTTGGTGGGGGAAGTGCGTGGGGTTGGTCTGTTGGGGGCTATCGAGCTGGTTCAGGACAAGGCCACTCGCAAGCGTTACGAAGGCAAGGGCGTCGGCATGATCTGCCGGCAGTTCTGCTTCGACAACGGCCTGATCATGCGTGCGGTCGGCGACACCATGATCATTGCTCCGCCACTGGTGATTACACCGGCTGAAATCGACGAGTTGGTGATCAAGGCGCGCAAGTGCCTGGACCTGACCCTGAGTGCGTTGCAGGGCTAAGTGCTAGGCTCTGAGCGAGGTGCAATGTCTGCACTTCGCTCAGTGCAAACAAAGGATGGGGCTTTCCTTGAAAGCCTGCCTTGGATCTTGCCAGACTAACGGTTGTTCGGATGCCCTGTAACAGGCCGCTGAGCACGTGGTTAAAAAGAAAAACTGGAGCATTACCCATGAAGGCATTAGGTATGAAGATAACTGGCAAGACCCTCCTCGCCATGTCCCTGATGGGCGTGATGGCGGGCGCCGTTCAGGCCGACGATAAAGTGCTGCACGTGTACAACTGGTCCGATTACATCGCACCGGACACCATCGCGAACTTCGAAAAAGAGTCCGGGATCAAGGTGGTGTACGACGTATTCGACAGCAACGAAACCCTGGAAGCCAAGTTGCTGGCAGGCAAGTCCGGTTACGACGTTGTCGTACCGTCGAACAACTTCCTCGCCAAGCAAATCAAGGCCGGTGTTTACCGGGAGCTGGACAAGTCCAAGCTGTCCAACTACGGCAACCTGAACAAATCACTGCTTAAAGCGGTTTCCGTCAGTGACCCGGACAACAAACACGCCTTCCCTTACATGTGGGGCTCGATCGGGATCGGTTACAACCCCGAGAAGGTCAAGGCAGCACTGGGCGTCGACACGATCGATTCCTGGGACACCCTGCTCAAGCCTGAAAACATTGCCAAGCTCAAGGGCTGCGGTGTGAGCTTCCTGGATTCGCCTACCGAAATGCTGCCGGTCGCCCTGCATTACCTGGGTCTGCCAACCGACAGCCAGAAGAAAGAAGACATCAAGAAAGCCGAGGAACTGTTCCTCAAGATTCGTCCTTCGATCACCTACTTCCACTCGTCCAAGTACATCTCGGACCTGGCCAACGGCAACATCTGCGTAGCCGTCGGCTATTCGGGTGACGTCCAGCAAGCCAAGTCCCGCGCTGCCGAAGCCGGTGACAAGGTGAAAGTCAGCTACGCCATTCCAAAAGAAGGTGCTGGCAGCTTCTACGACATGGTCGCAATCCCCAAGGATGCGGAAAACGTCGAGGGCGCCTACAAGTTCATGAACTTCCTGCTGCAACCGAAAGTGATGGCTGATATCACCAATGCCGTGCGTTTCCCTAACGGTAATGCTGAAGCCACTCAGTATGTGAGCAAGGACATCACTTCGGACCCGGGCATCTATCCGACTCCTGAAGTACAGGCCAAGCTGTATGCGATCGCTGATTTGCCAGCCGCCACCCAGCGTGAACTGACTCGCAGCTGGACCAAGATCAAATCCGGTAAATAAGTAATAAACCCTGTAGCAGCTGCCGAAGGCTGCGTTGAGGTCCGAAGGACCTCCGCTTTTCGACAGCACAACTGCTTCGCAGTTGAACGCAGCCTGCGGCAGCTGCTACAGGATCTTCATAAAGTTTGCTGGAACGGTTTTTCGAGGGTAAGTTGCGCGCCGGTTTTGTTGTCAGGCAGCCATGGCTGTCATGTAGCGCGGGGCAACTTGGGCCCAACTAATTTTAGAGGACCTCCACTTGCCTGTTTTTTCTTTGTTGCGCAGTGCCTTGCTGGTTGGCGCCGGGCTGACGCTTGCCGTCAGTGCCCACGCCACCGGCACGGTGCATATTTATAACTGGTCGGACTACATCGGTGAGACCACCCTGGCCGACTTTCAGAAAGACGCCGGTATCAAGCCGATTTACGACGTATTCGATTCCAACGAAACCCTGGAAGGCAAATTGCTGGCCGGGCGTACCGGTTACGACGTGGTCGTGCCGTCCAACCATTTCCTTGGCAAGCAGATCAAGGCCGGCGCTTTCCAGAAGCTCGACAAGTCTAAGCTCGGCAACTATTCCAACCTCGACCCGGTGTTGCTCAAGCGCCTGGAGCAGAACGATCCGGGTAACCAATATGCCGTGCCGTATCTGTGGGGCACCAATGGCATCGGTTACAACGTCGACAAGATCAAGGCTGTGCTGGGCCTCGACAAGATCGACTCCTGGGATGTGGTGTTCGAGCCGCAGAACATCAAGAAGCTGCACAGCTGCGGCGTCGCGTTCCTCGACTCCGCCGATGAAATGATGCCCACGGTCCTCAATTACATGGGCCTGAACGCTAATAGCACCAACCCCGAAGACTACAAAAAGGCCGAGGCTAAATTGCTGGCGGTGCGACCTTATGTGACGTACTTCCACTCATCCAAATACATCGCGGACCTGGCCAACGGCGATATCTGCGTTGCGATCGGTTTTTCCGGCGACATTTTCCAGGCCAAGGCACGCGCGGCTGAAGCCGGTAAAGGCATGAACATCGCCTACTCGATTCCAAAAGAGGGTGGCGCGCTCTGGTTCGACATGCTGGCGATCCCCAAGGATGCGGCCAACGTCAAGGAAGCCCACGCCTTCATCAACTATTTGCTCAAGCCTGAGGTGATCGCCAAGGTCAGCGATGCCGTGGGCTACGCCAACCCAAACCCTGGGTCGGACAAACTGATGGAACAATCCATACGCACTGACGCGTCGGTTTATCCGCCGCAAGCGGTCCTCGACAAGATGTACGTGTCCATCGAGTTACCGCCGAACATTCAACGTTTGATGACGCGCAGCTGGACCAAGGTCAAGTCGGGCAAATAGCGTCAAACTATCCAGGTTCGCCACATTGAGCGAACTGCAAATTCTGTTGGGAGTTTCGTAAATGGCAGTTGCCTCCGGCGCCTATAAGAAAGCCCTCGAGGGCGATCAATCACCTAAACAGGTGTTGGTCAAAATCGACCGGGTCACCAAAAAGTTCGACGAGACGATTGCCGTGGACGACGTGTCCCTGGAAATCAAGAAAGGCGAAATCTTCGCCTTGCTCGGCGGCTCGGGTTCGGGCAAATCCACCTTGCTGCGGATGCTGGCAGGTTTCGAACGGCCCACGGAGGGGCGCATTTTCCTCGATGGCGTAGACATCACTGACATGCCGCCGTACGAGCGGCCGATCAACATGATGTTCCAGTCCTACGCCTTGTTCCCGCACATGACCGTGGCGCAGAACATCGCCTTCGGCCTCAAGCAGGACAAGATCCCGACGGCCGAGGTCGATGCCCGCGTGGCCGAGATGCTCAAGCTGGTGCAGATGAGCGAGTACGCCAAGCGCAAACCGCATCAGTTGTCCGGTGGTCAGCGTCAGCGCGTGGCCCTGGCGCGTTCGTTGGCCAAGCGGCCGAAGCTGTTGTTGCTCGACGAGCCGATGGGCGCGCTGGACAAGAAGCTGCGCTCGCAGATGCAGCTGGAACTGGTCGAGATCATCGAGCGGGTCGGCGTAACCTGCGTCATGGTGACCCACGACCAGGAAGAGGCCATGACCATGGCCGAGCGCATCGCGATCATGCACCTGGGCTGGATCGCCCAGATCGGCAGCCCGATCGATATCTACGAAACCCCGACCAGCCGGCTGGTCTGCGAATTCATCGGCAACGTCAACATCTTCGAAGGCGAAGTGGTGGATGACGCCGAGGGCCATGCACTGATCACCTGCAAGGATCTGGACCGCAACATTTACGTGGGTCACGGCATCAGCACCTCGGTGCAGGACAAGTCCGTTACTTACGCAATCCGTCCGGAAAAACTGCTGGTGACGGCCGAAATGCCGACCTGCGAACACAACTGGTCCAGCGGCAAGGTGCACGACATCGCCTACCTCGGCGGCCATTCGGTGTTCTACGTCGAACTGCCGAGCGGCAAGCTGGTGCAGTCCTTCGTCGCCAACGCCGAGCGCCGTGGCCAGCGCCCGACCTGGGGTGACCAGGTTTACGTGTGGTGGGAAGACGACAGCGGCGTGGTACTTCGCTCATGAACATGCGCAAACTCAAACGCCGGCTCAATCGAATACTTCCCGGTGGCCGTCAGCTGGTCATCGGGGTTCCGTTCATCTGGCTGTTCATGTTCTTCATGCTGCCGTTCTTCATCGTCCTGAAGATCAGCTTCGCTGAAGCCGACGTGGCCATTCCGCCGTACACCGAGATCTACACCTTCGTTGACCAGAAACTGCAGGTGCTGCTCAACCTGGCCAACTACGCGATGCTGGGCGATGACGAGTTGTACATCGCCGCTTACCTAGGCTCGCTGAAGATGGCGCTGTTCAGCACCATCCTCTGCCTGCTGATCGGCTACCCGATGGCCTATGGCATTGCCACCGCCCGCAAAGAGCTGCAAACGGTGCTGGTGCTGCTGATCATGATGCCGACCTGGACCGCGATCCTGATCCGCGTGTACGCGTGGATGGGCATCCTCAGCAACAACGGGCTGCTCAATGGTTTTCTGATGAGCATGGGCTGGATCGACGAACCGCTGCAGATCCTCAATACCAACCTGGCGGTTTATATCGGGGTGGTTTACTCCTATCTGCCGTTCATGATCCTGCCGCTCTACGCCAACCTGGTGAAACACGATCACAGCCTGCTGGAAGCCGCATCGGACCTGGGTTCGAGCAACTTCAACAGCTTCTGGAAGATCACCGTGCCGCTGTCGAAAAACGGCATTATCGCCGGCTGCATGCTGGTGTTCATCCCGGTGGTGGGGGAGTTCGTGATCCCGGAACTGCTCGGCGGTCCGGAAACCCTGATGATCGGTAAAGTGCTCTGGCAAGAGTTCTTCAACAACCGCGACTGGCCGGTGGCGTCTGCCCTGGCGGTGGTGATGCTGGCAATCCTGATTGTGCCGATCATCCTGTTCAACCGCAGTCAGGCCAAGGAAATGGAGGGTAAAGAATGAAGCGCTTCCGTTTCTCGAACCTGATGCTGGTGCTGGGTCTGCTGTTCATCTACGCGCCGATGCTGATTCTGGTGATCTACTCGTTCAACGCCTCGAAACTGGTAACGGTGTGGGGCGGCTGGTCGGTGAGGTGGTACGTCGGCTTGCTCGACAACACGCAACTGATGGGCTCGGTGGTGCGCTCGCTGGAAATCGCTTGCTACACGGCGATAGCGGCGGTGGCATTGGGGACGCTGGCGGCGTTCGTGCTGACTCGCATCACCCGCTTCAAAGGCCGTACGCTGTTCGGCGGCCTGGTGACGGCGCCGCTGGTGATGCCGGAAGTGATCACCGGTCTGTCGCTGTTGCTGCTGTTCGTGGCCATGGCGCAGATGATCGGCTGGCCGCAGGAGCGCGGCATCGTCACCATCTGGATCGCTCACACCACATTCTGTGCCGCGTATGTGGCGGTGGTGGTGTCGGCGCGCTTGCGTGAGCTGGACCTGTCGATCGAAGAAGCGGCCATGGACCTCGGTGCGCGGCCATGGAAAGTGTTCTTCCTGATCACCATCCCGATGATCGCGCCGTCACTGGCGGCCGGCGGCATGATGTCGTTTGCCTTGTCGCTGGATGATTTGGTGTTGGCGAGCTTTGTGTCGGGGCCAGGCTCCACGACCCTGCCGATGGAAGTGTTCTCGGCGGTGCGCCTGGGCGTGAAGCCTGAGATCAACGCCGTGGCCAGCCTGATTCTGCTGGCGGTGTCGCTGGTGACCTTCCTGGTCTGGTTCTTCAGCCGTCGCGCCGAAGAAAGCCGCAAGCGTGCGATCCAGCAAGCCATCGAGGAAGCGGCTGCCGACTCCTGGAAGCAACCGGACGTACGTCGGGCGCAGGCACCGGAAGCGGCTTAAAACTGCTGCAGATCAAAAGATCGCAACCTGCGGCAGCTCTTACAGTGGAATGTGAATCCCGTAGGAGCTGCCGCAGGCTGCGATCTTTTGACTTTATGGCCCAGAATTTTGCGGCGAAGGCGTCAGCCCGGCCAGCAAAAATCTACCGCGCCGGCAACAGCTTCAAGGTGCTGCGGGTATTGGCCATCACTTCTTCCTCATTGAAATTCGCCTGGTAATAAACCCCTTCGATATACGCCTCGGCCTGGTCGGCATAGTGGCTGTCGAACGGCGCGCCGCTCTGGCCCACCGGGTTGATGGTCAGGCTATGGGCCGGGTCGGCGAAGTCGATCAGCCGCCGGGTCGACGGGCCGTAGGTCACGGGCCACGGCGCCGGGCCGATCTTGGCCGAGAGGTTGTTCGGCACTTCGTGGGTGCCGGGTGCCGCGAATGGGCCAACGTTGAAAATCTGGTCCAGGGGCTTTTGCATCCCCAGTGGATGGCCGTGGGTCAGGGTGTGCGCCTTGCCCCACTGCCATTGCGCGGAGTCGGCGCCAAGGGTGGTTTTGAGATGAGCCATGCTCGCTTGCCAAGCCACCTTGACCGTATCGGCGCGGGTTTCCTTGCCAGGGGTGTTGCGGTTGTCCCACCACGGCGAATCGGCGGAGGCCGCCAGACGCGGCAGCGCGGCATCGATCACCCGGGTCGGGAGCAGCGTTTCGAAGAAGTCATTGCCCAGTTCATCGCGCAGCGCCGCGTCGGCGAGGTTGAACAGGAACTGGTTGAACAGGGTGGCGCTGATGGAGTCCAGCGGGTAATCGCCGCTCCACTGCGCCAGTTGTTCCACCAGCTTGAGCTCGGCGGGATCACTCACCACTTCACGCAGCACCGGCAACAACGGCGCCAGCAAACGTGGACCGTAGGCGGTGGTGGTGCCCAGTTGCAGCTTCTGGTTGGCCGCGTTGTCCCACTTCACGTTCTTGTCGCTGAGCTGGCGATTGAGCTGCTGCCCGCGATCGGCGAGGTTGTAGTAACCGGGAATCTCCATGCCGGTCGGCGACACCGGCTGGAAGTTGGCGGAGACGATATAGCCCCGCGCCGGGTTTTCTTCCTGCGGGTTGGCACTGAACGGGTAAAAACCTTCCTTGTCCGCCTGTGGGGTGCTGCCGTCGAGGATGAAACCGGGCTTCACCCCGGCCGGACGCTTGGGCAGCAGCGCCGAGGCCCACCAGCCGATGTCGCCCTTGGCGTTGGCGTAGACGATGTTCAGCCCCGGTGCCTGAACCTTGGCGGCCGCGGCGCGGGCCTTGGCCAGGGTGTCGGCGCGGTTGAGCTGGTAGAAACCGTCGAGGATCGGATTCGGGGTTTCGAGGAACGCCCACCACATGGCAATCGGCGTCTTGCCGGCGGCAGTGCCGAGCGCATCGTTGACGATCGGGCCGTGGGGCGACTGGCGCAGCGTCAATGTGACCGGTGACTGGCCTTTCACGGCGATCTGTTGTTCGGTGGTGACCATGTCCACCCACTTGCCGCGATACCAGACCTGGTTCGGGTTGTCCGGGTTGACCTTCTCGGCGATCAGGTCCAGATCGTCGTTCTGGAACATCGTCAGGCTCCAGCCGAAGTCCAGGTTGTGGCCGAGAAATGCAAACGGCACCAGCGCCTGGTGGTAGCCATACAGCTCGAAGCCCGGCGCCGACAGGTGCGCCTCGTACCACACTGACGGTACCGAGAAGCGTATGTGCGGATCACCGGCCAGCAGCGGTTTACCGCTTTTGCTGCGGTTGCCTGAAATCACCCAGGCGTTGCTGCCTTCGAATTGCGGCAGGCCGTGGTCGGCCAGGGCCTGCTCACTCAGGCGGGCAAGGGCGTTCAGGTCTTTCCAGTCACTGGCGGCGAGGGCCGGTGCAGGGCTGGCGCGCCTTTTGGCCAGTACACCGTTGGGTTGCCAGTCGAGATCGAAGATGTTCAGGTACTCGGCACCCAGTTGGTCGCGCACGTAAGTCAGCAGGGGCTCGGTGCGAAACGCCGCGGCAAAGCTGTAGGCCATGTAGCCGGCGATGCTGATGCTGTCTTCGGCGGTGAAAGGGCGCTTGGGGATCCCCAGCACGTCGAACTCTACTGGCGCGGCGTGGCTGTCCTGATATTGATTGATGCCGTCGAGATAGGCTTGGAGGGCCTTCCACGCGGGCGACTGACGATCCAGCGCGGCCACGTAACTGTCAGCACGTTCGCGGATGCGCAGGCCGCGAAACAGTTTGTCGGTATCGAGCAGTTTCGGGCCGAGGACTTCGGCCAGCTCACCACGGGCCAGACGCCGCACGGCTTCCATCTGGAACAGTCGGTCCTGGGCCTGCACGTAGCCGAGGGCGCGGTAGAGGTCGGTTTCGTTTTCGGCGCGGATATGCGGCACGCCGCGCTCGTCGTAGCGCACGGTCACTGAACCTTGCAGATGCTGCAACGCCACCTGGCCCTGGCGCGTCGGTTGTTTGCTGTACACATACCAGCCGCCCCCGGCGGCTAGCACGACGATCAGCAAGGCAAGTACGGTCAGGACGCGTTTCATGGTGACTCCTTGTTCTTTCGGGGTTGCCCCCGTGTGGGCTGCAAACGTGTAGCACAGACCTCCTGTGCCGGGCATCGCGGTCCTGGAAAAGTCAGGAATGCCTTACTTCGCCTTCGCAGGCCACGGGCAGTAGCAACCCACCGCCATCGTATGGGTGGCGTTCACCGCCCGGCCTGCGTTCAGCGCTTGCAGGATGGGCTCGATAAAGCTGTTGCTCGAATTGCAGGTCAGGCCTTCGCTGTACGGGCCGAAATATGCCAGCTTGCCGTCGCGGTCCCAGATCGCCACTGCCGGACTGGCAGGGATCTGTTCGGAGCCAGGCAGGACAGCGAGGGTTTTCAGGTGGCTCAAGGTACCGGGCAACTGGCCGTGGCTGCCGGGCTTTTGCACCGTATAGAACTCGACGCCCTGCGGTACATATTGCTCAACCAGTTCAGTCAGGTGTTGTTGGTTGCCGACATTGCACGGGCAGGCCGGATCCCAGAAGTGCACCAGGCGAATGGCGCCGGGGCCGGTGAGTTCGTCCGGCAGGCGCAACGGGTCGCCGGAGAACACGGCGGTGTGCGAACTGAAGGCTCGCAGATAGCGTCCCTGAAACCAGTCGTAAGCGGCCCACAGCACGCCGGCACACACAAGGGCGAGCAGGCTGGCAAGCAGTGGGGTGCGATAGGCCGGGCGCATGAGTTTCAATCCTCGAAGGTCGGCTAGCTTGCCATGCTTGCCGCGACAGATGAATATCGCAGGCCGATAAAGTCCGTTTAGCGCTCTGGAATAGCCCATGTCTGCCACTTTCGACCCCGATCATTTGCGTGCCAGCCTGCGGCCGTTGGCCGAGTGGCGGCCGCTGTCGACGGAGGCCATGGCCTATCAGCGTTTTTACGGGCTGGATTTTCCACAGCGAACCCTGCGCCGTGGCCTGGGGCGTTTCGAGATCGATGGCTATGAAGTGGTCAGCCAGCTCTGGTGGCCCGAGCAGGCGAAGGGGACGCTGTTTCTATTTCACGGCTTCTACGACCACGCCGGGCTCTACCGGCATGTGATCGAGTGGGCGCTGGACCAGGGTTTTGCGGTGATTGCCTGTGACCTGCCGGGGCATGGCTTGTCCAGTGGCGAACGGGCGAGTATCAAGGACTTCGCCGAATACCAGAGCACCCTGCAAGGCCTGCTGGCCGAGGCGCAGTCGTTGGGCCTGCCGCAGCCCTGGCACTTGTGCGGGCAAAGCACCGGCGGGGCGATCGTGATCGATCATGTGCTCAATCAAGGTGCGAGCAGCCCGGCCCAGGGGCAAGTGATTCTGCTGTCGCCCTTGGTGCGGCCGCGAGCCTGGGGCTGGTCGCGGCTCAGTTATTACCTGCTCAAGCCGTTTGTCAAAGGCATCGCCCGGCGCTTCAGCGAGAATTCCAACGACCCTGACTTCCTCGCGTTCTTGCAGGCCGATCCGCTGCAACCGCTGCGTCTGCCAACGGCGTGGGTCGGTGCGCTGGGGCGGTGGATCAAGCGTATCGAAGCGGCACCGAGCAGCCCACGGCGGCCGCTGATCGTGCAAGGACAGGCGGACATGACCGTGGATTGGGAGCACAACCTTGAAGTGTTACGAGGCAAGTTCGATCGGCCTCAGGTGTTGATGCTGCCTGAGGCGCGGCATCATCTGGCGAATGAGTCGCCGGGGTTGCGGCAGGAGTATTTCGGGTTTTTGACCAAACGCATGAGCCGGGATCGGCGGTGACATTTAGATAGTCTTCGCGGGCCACTTCACAGACGCCAAAAATTACTGGGTCAGGCTCGACGTGCTTTGCCCCACCGCCAACCCCGCCCGAATCGCCGCCAATGCCGCTTGGTAATAAGCCTTGCCTTCAGTGGATTCGGCAAAGGTCGAAAACTCTTCCAGTTCGTCATCCGACAGGTCGCGATAGACATACAGCAGCGTGTTGTTCAGGTCGGCGCCGATCTGCTCCATCAGGCGCTGGCGCTGACCGTTCAACATGCCTTGAGCCTGACCGTTGCCGAGCAGGCCGGGGATCATCGAACTCAGGCTGTCGGCCGCGACGCCTGCGATCGCCAGGCTGACTTCAGCGCCGGCCTCGCGGGCGGGCAGGGCCTGGGCCAGGTGGCCGATGATCAGTTGACGGGCATCGCTGGCCTGCATCTTCGGCAAGCCCTTGGCGTTTTTCGCCAATTGATCGCGACGGGTCGCCAGCAGTTCGGCGGCGACGATTTTCTTGCCCAGGGGCGATTGAAAGAAGGTCAGCGCAGGTTTCGGGTCGGCGAGCTTCTTGCGCAGTTGTGCTTCGGCGCGCTGGTCCATGGCCTTGGGGGCGAACCGTAGATTGCTGTTGTCGACCAGGGCCTGGAACACTGCCGGTGGCAAGCTGTTCTGATAGCGCTGCTGAGCGGCCGAGAGAGCATCGTTGAAATGCGCGCGTTGTTCTGGCCAACCGGCGACCTTGTACAACTGGTCGTGGCCGTCCGCCCAGGCGGGCAAAACGCAGAACATCAACAGTGAGAAAAGCAAGCGACGCATAGGGGCTCCTGTCAGCAGGCGACTATTCTCCGTGCGGCATTCGTACTTGTCGAGAATTCGTATCAGGTTGAGTACCTTATCCGACCAATCCTCCGCTGCGTGGCTCTGTCGGATTTGCGGGCACAGGAATACTATGCGCGCCATGCACATACCCTCTGATCATCCACTGCTGTTACGTATCGTCGACGACCTGGCCGAACACGGCTGGTCGCAGCAGAATATTTTCCTGCCCCTGGACCTGACCCGGGCGCTGGCGGCCGAGTGTCGTAAACGTGCCGCCGAGGGAGAACTCGCCCCAGCCGCCGTGGGGCGCGGGGCGTTTTCGGAGATTCGCGAGGGCATTCGCGGCGACCATATCCAGTGGCTCGAACCCGGCCAGGCCGAGTCCTGCGACAGCTACCTGGGGTTGATGGACAGCCTGCGTGAGGCGATGAATCGTGGTTTGTTCCTGGGCCTGGAAGATTTCGAAAGCCATTTCGCCCTGTACCCGGCCGGCGCTTTCTACCTCAAGCATGTCGACCGTTTCCGTGACGACGACCGGCGCATGGTCTCGGCGGTGATCTACCTCAACGACGCCTGGCTGCCCGAGCATGGCGGTCAGTTGCGCATGTATCTGGACGAAGGCGTCGAACACGATGTGGTGCCCACCGGCGGATGCCTGGTGGTGTTCCTGTCGGGCGACGTGCCCCACGAAGTCCTGCCCGCGACCCGAGAACGCCTGTCGTTGACGGGCTGGTTCCGCCGTCGTGGCAACGAGCCGTTCTGATCATGCAAAAGATTCTGGTAAGCCGCTGTTTGCTCGGTCACCGCGTCCGTTACGACGGCGGGGCCAGTGGGCCGTTCGATCAATTGGAGCAGTGGATTGCCGAAGGCCGGGTGGTGCCGTTGTGTCCGGAAGTCGCCGGCGGGTTGCCGACACCCAGGGCCGCGGCGGAAATTCCCGGCGGGCAGGGCGGTGAAGTGCTTGATGGCCTTGCATCGGTCATCACCACCGAGGGCGAGGACGTCAGTGCCGAGTTTCTTTCGGGGGCTTCTCAGGCGCTGGACCTGGTGCAACAGCACGGCATCCGGATTGCGGTGCTCAAGGCCAACAGCCCGTCTTGCGGCAATCTGCTGACCTATGACGGGACGTTCAGTGGCGTGAAGGTCAGCGGTGAGGGCGTGACCGCCGCGCTGCTCAAGCGCCATGGTGTGCAAGTCTTCAGCGAACTGGAGTTGCCGCAAGCGGCTCAGGCCCTGGCAACCCTGAAGTAACAGCCCGCAGGGTTAATCATTCGCCCGAATCAAGGTTTCGGCGCCGCACCCGCATCTGCCCCAAACCACTTCTGCTCCAGGGCCTCCAGCCGGCCATCGGCCTTGATCCGCTGCAAGGCGTTTTCCAGGCTGGCATGGAACGCCGGGTTACCCTTCTGAAACGGAATGGCCAGGCTTGCAGCCGGGGCGGCTTTCGGCTTTTCCTCCGTCAGCGACTGCACCATCAGGATTGATCGCGGTTGCACTTCTTTCTGCGCGATCAATTGCGCGTTGGTGTGAATGTAAGGTTCGCTGAAGTCGAAACGATCCTTCAGATCCGGGGTCAGTGCTATGTGATTGATGGCAACGTCGTATTTGCCGCTTTCGACGCCGGTCATCAGATCGTCGGAATCAGTGACGACGAAGTCGGCCCGTACATCCAGCTCATTGGCCAGCAGTTGACCCAGCTCGACCTCGAACCCGGTCAGTTTGCCGTCATCCTTGAAATTGAAGGGCGGTGTATTAGCCTCAAGAGCAATGCGCAATTCGCCGCGGTCGTTTACATCGTCCATCAGTTCGGCATGAGCCAAAGGGCTCAAAAGGGGTAGCAGGCAGATCAGGCCAGGCAAAAAGCGCATGGTCACTCCTTTGAATTCATTTATCGCGACGCGCTGTTCAGGCTCGCTTTGCTATGGTTATTGAGTGCCTTCGACAACGAATGGCCGTTAAGTTGTTCACGGTCGAGCGAATTTTACGGAAAAACTGGAGAAGAGAATGAAAAGCTTTATGTCACGAGCAGCATTGGCTGGTGTGCTGATGGGTGTTTCGGTGCTGGCCGGTGCCGCCACCCCGGCTCCGAAGGGGGCAGAAGTGTTCATCGTATCTCCTGCGGACGGAGCCACGGTCGCGCAAACCTTTACAGTGAATTTCGGCGTCAAGGAAATCGCGCTGGCACCAGCGGGCGATACCACCAAAAACACTGGGCACCACCATCTGCTGATCGATGTCGACAAACTACCGGCTGCCGGAGCTCCGATTCCAAACGATGCCAATCATATGCACTTTGGCAAAGCGCAGACTCACGCTGAAATCAAGCTGGCACCGGGCAAGCACACCTTGCAGCTCGAACTGGGCGACAGCGGTCACATGCCGTTCGATCCGCCGATCGTGTCGAAGAAAATCACCGTGACGGTGAAGTAGCTTTTCCACAGCGATGAAAAAGCAGCCGTAAAAAAGGGAGCTCCGAGGAGCTCCCTTTTTTGTCGCTCAAGTCTGAATCAGAACAGCACGCGGCAACGAATGGTGCCGTTGATGTGCTGCAGCTTCTCTTGCGCCATTTCCGAGTAATCGGCATCGACGTCGATCACGACGTAGCCGACTTTCTCGTTGGTCTGCAGGAACTGACCGGAAATGTTGATGCCGTTTTCAGCGAAGACCTTGTTGATCTCGCTCATCACGCCCGGAATGTTCTCGTGGATGTGCAGCAGGCGGTGCTTGCCAGGGTGAGCTGGCAGGGCCACTTCCGGGAAGTTCACGGACGATACCGACGTACCGTTGTCGCTGTACTTGACCAGTTTTTCCGCCACTTCCAGACCGATGTTGGCCTGCGCTTCAGCGGTGGAACCACCGATGTGCGGGGTCAGGATCACGTTGTCCAGGCCACGCAGCGGGCTTTCGAACTCTTCTTCGTTGGAGCGTGGCTCCACCGGGAAGACGTCGATGGCCGCGCCGATCAGGTGCTTGTCCTTGATCGCGTCCGCCAGGGCGTCCAGTTCGACCACGGTGCCGCGCGCGGCGTTGATCAGGATGCCGCCCTTCTTGATGGCGCGGATTTCCTTCTCGCCGATCATCCACTGGGTGGCAGCGGTTTCCGGAACGTGCAGGGTGACGATGTCGGACATGCCCAACAGCTCGTGCAGGTTGCCGACCTGGGTGGCGTTGCCCAGTGGCAGCTTGGTCACGGTGTCGTAGAAGTAAACCTGCATCCCTAAGCCTTCAGCCAGGACCGACAGTTGAGTGCCGATCGAGCCGTAACCGACGATACCCAGCTTTTTGCCCCGGATTTCGAAGGAGTTGGCTGCGCTTTTGATCCAGCCGCCACGGTGGCAGGAAGCGTTCTTCTCAGGGATGCCGCGCAGCAACAGGATCGCCTCGGCCAGCACCAGCTCGGCAACGGAGCGAGTGTTGGAGTACGGCGCGTTGAATACCGCGATACCGCGTTCGCGAGCCGCGTTGAGGTCGACCTGGTTAGTGCCGATGCAGAAACAGCCGACAGCCACCAGTTTCTTCGCGTGATCGAAGATCTCTTCGGTCAGTTGAGTGCGGGAGCGAATGCCGATGAAGTGAGCATCAGCGATCTTTTCCTTCAGCTGGGCGTCCGGCAGAGAACCTGTGAGGTACTCGATGCTGGTGTAGCCCGCCGCCTTGAGGACGTCGACAGCCGATTGGTGGACGCCTTCGAGAAGAAGGAACTTGATCTTGCTCTTATCGAGAGAAGTCTTGCTCATCTGCGTAAACCTGTGTCCCGGAGAAAAAATGGCAGGGAAGGGAGCAGCCAGAGCTGACCCGGACGGCAGGAAAGCCGTCGCCGCAGAACAGCCTTTGGGCACTATCCTGCGGGGTCGGTATGCTAGCATATGCGACCTGCTAACACTCATTCTGCGACGTGAAGCGTACTCAGGATGACCATGAATTGTTCGAGAGTTCTGTCGATGACCAATCCTGCGCTGATTGATGAGCTGAAGACCCTGGTTGAGCCTGGCAAGGTGCTGACCGACGCCGACTCCCTGAATGCTTACGGCAAGGATTGGACCAAACATTTCGCCCCGGCCCCGACGGCCATTGTGTTCCCCAAGACCATCGAGCAGGTCCAGGCCATTGTCCGTTGGGCCAATGAGCACAAGGTTGCCCTGGTGCCGTCCGGCGGTCGTACCGGGCTTTCTGCTGCAGCGGTGGCGGCCAATGGCGAAGTGGTGGTGTCCTTCGACTACATGAACCAGATTCTCGACGTGAACCTGACCGATCGCACGGCGGTTTGTCAGCCGGGCGTGGTCACCGAACAATTGCAGAACAAGGCCGAAGAGCACGGTCTGTACTACCCGGTGGACTTCGCTTCGGCAGGTTCCAGTCAGATTGGCGGCAATATCGGCACCAATGCCGGCGGGATCAAGGTCATTCGCTACGGCATGACCCGCAACTGGGTGGCCGGCATGAAAGTCGTCACCGGCAAGGGCGATCTGCTGGAACTGAACAAAGACCTGATCAAGAACGCCACCGGCTACGACCTGCGTCAACTGTTCATCGGCGCCGAAGGCACCCTGGGCTTTGTCGTCGAAGCCACCATGCGTCTTGATCGTGCACCGAAGAACCTCACCGCGATGGTCCTCGGCACCGCCGATTTCGATTCGATCATGCCGGTGTTGCATGCATTCCAGAGCAAGCTTGACCTGACGGCGTTCGAATTCTTCTCCGATAAAGCCCTGGCCAAGGTCATGGCGCGCGGCGACGTGCCGGCCCCGTTCGAATCCGACTGCCCGTTCTATGCGCTGCTGGAATTCGAAGCGACCACCGATGAAGTGGCCAACCACGCCCTGGAAACCTTCGAACATTGCGTCGAGCAGGGTTGGGTGCTGGATGGTGTGATGAGCCAGAGCGAAACCCAGTTGCAGAACCTCTGGAAGCTGCGCGAGTACATCTCTGAAACTATCTCCCACTGGACGCCGTACAAAAACGACATTTCGGTCACTGTGTCGAAAGTCCCGGCGTTCCTGAAGGAAATCGACGCGATCGTCGGTGAACACTACCCGGACTTCGAAATTGTCTGGTTCGGCCATATCGGCGACGGCAACCTGCACTTGAACATCCTCAAGCCGGATAACCTGAGCAAGGATGAGTTCTTCGCCAAGTGCGCCACCGTCAACAAGTGGGTGTTCGAAACCGTCGAGAAGTACAACGGTTCGATTTCCGCCGAACACGGCGTAGGCATGACCAAACGTGATTACTTGACCTATAGCCGCTCACCGGTTGAGATCGAGTACATGAAAGCCGTCAAAGCGGTGTTCGACCCGAACGGCATCATGAACCCAGGCAAGATTTTCGCTGTTTGAATCAACAAAGCAGGAGTCGGTCAATGAGCTATCAGCACCAGTATGTCGACGGAACGCGTATTCATTTCCCGCTGGGGAAAGTGGTGTGCATCGGCCGCAACTACGCCGAACACGCCAAGGAACTGGACAACCCGGTGCCCACCGAACCACTGCTGTTCATCAAGCCCGGCAGCTGCGTGGTGCCACTGGAAGGCAGCTTCAGCATTCCGACCGAGCGCGGTTCGGTGCATTACGAAGCAGAAATAGCGGTGCTGATCGGCAAGCCATTGTCGACCAAACCGAGCCGCGAAGAAGTGCTGGATGCCATCTCCGGCTTCGCCCCGGCCCTGGACCTGACCCTGCGCGACAAGCAGGCCGAGCTTAAAGCCAAGGGCCTGCCGTGGGAAATCGCCAAGTGCTTCGACGGTGCGGCGGTGATTGCACCATTCGTGGCCGGCAGCACGTTTGCCGACCTGACCGACATCGGCATCCGCCTGACCATCAATGGCGAAGTCCGCCAGGATGGCAACAGCAAGGACATGCTCAATCCGATCGTACCGATGATCCAGTACATGGCCGGCTGCTTCTCGCTGCAGGCCGGGGACGTGATCCTCACTGGCACGCCGGTGGGCGTTGGCCCGCTGAATGTCGGTGACGAACTGGTGCTCGAATTGCCGGGTGTCAGCCGCTTTACCAGTACCGTTCTCTAAAAAGCAAAAGATCGCAGCCTGCCGCAGGCTGCGATCTTTTGATCTTGGCTGCCCACACAGGGCAATCCGGCCATTTCCCGTTTTTTTCACATTTTGTCTGGATAATTCCGGGGCTTATGGCATCTGAGCCTGTCCCAATGTGCTATTACCCATAGCCTGAATTTCTGGAACGCATCCCTGAATGGCCATCGAATCGCTGCCCAAGCTGAAAACTGCCCGCCGCTCGCGTTTTGTCATGCGTTGGTATTCCTGGCTTTTACTGGTGGCGGTCGCTGCTTATGGCCTTGCGCTTGTGATGCATTGGGATGATCGCGGTGTGCTCTGGGTGAAGGAGCGCTTCGAAAGCCCTGCCGAACGCAAAGAGAGTGTCTGGCTGCCGGACTATCGGGCGGTGATCGACGCCAAACTGCTGCCGGGCATGGAGAAGGACGAAGCGTCGGACGTGTCTTACGACCCGCAGACCAAAACCCTGTTCTCCGTGATGGGCAAGAATCCGTTCCTGGTCGAGCTGACGTTGCAAGGCGACGTGTTGCGCAAAATGCCGCTGGTGGGGTGGAGCAACCCGGAAGGGGTGACGGTAATGGGCAATGGTTTGCTGGCGATTACCGATGAGCGCGAACACCTGCTCTCGATCGTCAAGGTCGATGCCGATACGCGCGAGCTGAACATCGCCAATTTCCCGAAATACGATCTCGGCCCCTCGAAAAACCAGAATAAAGGCTTCGAAGCCGTCGTCTGGGATGCCCGTCGCCAGCAACTGCTGCTGGGTGAAGAGCGTCCACCAGCGCTGTTCAGCTGGAAAAGCGATGGCAGCCAGATCCTGAAGGGTGACAAGCAGAAACTCTCCAGCGACGCACTGGATGTCCGTAACCTGTCGGCCCTGGCCATCGATCCGCGCACTGGCCACACCCTGGTGCTGTCCGCCGACTCTCACTTGTTGCTGGAACTGGACGAGAAGGGCGAGCAGGTCAGTTTCATGACCTTGCTCGGAGGGTTCAATGGCCTGAAGAAAACCATTCCCCGTGCCGAAGGCGTCACCATGGACGAAGCAGGCACGCTGTACATGGTGAGCGAGCCGAACCTGTTCTACCGCTTCGAAAAGCAACAGGTTCGGTAGTTGCGGTAGAAGGTCGCGGGCCATTAGGGTTTTAATTCAGGCAGCCGTGGTGTTTCATCCGCCCGTCCTGTTTCCGAGTTTGCCTGAATGCGTCGACTTGTCCGCCCCAAACCCCTGATGCTGATCCTGTCGGTCATTGCCCTGATCGTGTTGGTTGCCGTCGGCCAGTACCAGCGCCTGTTCGAGCGCAGCGGGTTCAATGTGCAGGCGCTATGGCAGCCGATGAATGCCCAGCCCATTGGCCTGGACCAGTATCAGGTGGCGATCGAGGCGCGAGTCATTGACGGTCTGGACGACGATGTTTCAGCGCTGACCTTCGATCCCGTGCGCAAAAGCCTGTTCACTGTCACCCACAAAAACGCCGAGCTGATCGAGTTGTCCCTGGAAGGCAAAATCCTGCGGCGTGTGGCGCTGGTCGGGTTCGGCGACCCGGAAGCAGTCGAGTTCATTAGCGCTGACACTTACGTGATCACCGATGAGCGTGAGCAACGGCTGATCAAGATTCATCTGCGCAAGGGCACGACGTTCCTCGATGCCGCGGACGCCGAGCAGATGACCCTCGGCGTGCACATGAGCGGCAACAAGGGTTTCGAGGGGGTGGCCTATGACTCGGTGGGCAAGCGCTTGTTCGTCGCCAAGGAGCGCGACCCGATGCTGATCTACGAAGTGCAGGGCTTTCCCCATTACAACCCGGAGAAGTCCTACGCGGTGCACGTGGTGAACAATCCCAAGCGCGATGCCGGAATGTTCGTGCGAGACCTGTCGAGCCTGCAATATGACGAGCGCAGCGGCCATTTGCTGGCACTGTCCGATGAGTCGCGGTTGATTCTTGAACTGGATGTGGACGGGCGACCGCTGAGCACCCTGTCACTGGGCAAGGGTCGTCAGGGATTGCACAAGCCAGAAGGCATTGCCATGGATGACGACGGCACCCTGTACCTCGTCAGCGAGCCGAACCTGTTCTACGTCTTCAAAAAAACGCCGCAACCCTGACCAACATCCCAAAAAACAAGTGTAGGAGCGAGCAAGCGTCGCTCCTACAGATGGCTAAGGCATCAGGCCTTGAGGGTTTTTACACCTTCGCTCGTGCCCAACAGCAGCAAGTCCGCCGGGCGGGCCGCGAACAAACCGTTGGTGACCACGCCGACGATGGCGTTGATCTGTGCTTCCAGCTCCACCGGGTTGGTGATCTGCATGTTGTGCACGTCAAGGATGATGTTGCCGTTGTCGGTCAGCACGCCTTCACGGTAAACCGGGTCGCCGCCGAGCTTCACCAGTTCGCGGGCCACGTGGCTGCGGGCCATCGGGATCACTTCCACCGGCAAAGGGAATGCACCGAGGACCGGCACCAGTTTGCTGGCGTCGGCGATGCAGATGAAGGTCTTGGCCACGGCCGCCACGATCTTCTCGCGGGTCAGGGCCGCGCCACCGCCCTTGATCAGGTGCAGGTGCTCGTCGCTTTCATCGGCGCCGTCGACGTAGAACTCCAGATCGCTGACGGTATTGAGCTCATACACCGGAATACCGTGGCCCTTGAGGCGCGCGGCGGTGGCTTCGGAACTGGCCACTGCACCGTCAAACGCGCCTTTGTGCTTGGCCAGGGCGTCGATGAAGCAGTTGGCGGTGGAGCCGGTGCCGACCCCGACGATGCTCTTGTCGTCGAGTTTCGGGAGGATGAAGTCGACGGCGGCTTGAGCCACTGCCTGTTTGAGTTGATCCTGGGTCATGCGGGCTCCGAGGTGCCGAGGAAGAGACGAAAGGCCGGCATTATAGGCCTCGCGATGGGGAAGGTCATTGCCCGATTGGCGGGTCAAAAGATCGCACCTGGAGCTGCCAGAGGCTGCGATCTTTTCCGGTTACCCTGAAACCACCTGTTTAGTGTGGTCGCCCGCCCAAAAGCCGGGTTAGACTCCTTGACCCTGCCCAACCCGTTCAGTGATGCTTTCCGATGCTCGAACAGTACGTCAAAAAGATCCTCACCTCGCGCGTTTATGACGTTGCCGTAGAAACCCCATTGCAGACTGCTCGCCAGCTCTCCGAGCGGCTGGGCAACGAGATTTGGCTCAAGCGTGAAGACTTGCAGCCGGTGTTCTCGTTCAAGATTCGCGGCGCTTACAACAAGCTGACGCAGCTGAGCGATGAAGAGC
This sequence comes from Pseudomonas sp. FP1740, assembly GCF_030687165.1. Taxonomy (NCBI): domain Bacteria; kingdom Pseudomonadati; phylum Pseudomonadota; class Gammaproteobacteria; order Pseudomonadales; family Pseudomonadaceae; genus Pseudomonas; species Pseudomonas sp. FP1740. The sequence continues at coordinate 6,273,676 of NZ_CP117461.1, read as the reverse complement.
GCGCCCGTGGCGTGGTCACCGCTTCGGCGGGCAACCATGCGCAAGGCCTGGCCCTGGCAGCCAAAGTGCTGGGCGTGAAAGCGACCATCGTCATGCCCAAGACCACCCCGGAGATCAAGGTCGAAGGCGTGCGTTCGCGCGGCGGCAAAGTGGTACTGCACGGGGATTCGTTCCCGGAAGCCCTGGCCTACTCGCTGAAACTGGTCGACGAAAAAGGCTACGTCTACATTCACCCCTACGACGATCCCCACACCATTGCCGGGCAGGGCACGGTGGCCATGGAGATTCTGCGCCAGCACCCGGGGCGTCTGGATGCGATCTTCGTTCCTGTGGGCGGCGGCGGATTGATCGCCGGGATTGCGGCGTATGTGAAATACCTGCGTCCGGACATCAAGATCATCGGCGTCGAACCGGATGACTCCAACTGCCTGCAAGCCGCCATGGCGGCCGGCGAGCGCGTGGTGTTGCCGACCGTAGGCCTGTTTGCCGATGGCGTCGCGGTGGCGCAGATCGGCCAGCACACCTTCGATATCTGCAAAGACTACGTTGATGAAGTGATCACCGTCAGCACCGATGAAATCTGTGCGGCGATCAAGGATATCTACGACGATACCCGCTCGATCACTGAACCTGCCGGCGCCTTGGGCGTGGCCGGGATCAAGAAATACGTCGAGCAACGTGGCGTCACCGGCCACACCTTCGTGGCCATCGATTCCGGCGCCAACGTCAACTTCGACCGCTTGCGACACGTCGCCGAGCGTGCCGAGCTGGGCGAGGGCCGCGAAGCCATCATCGCCGTGACCATCCCCGAGCAACCGGGCAGCTTCAAGGCGTTCTGCGAAGCCATCGGCAAGCGCCAGATCACCGAATTCAACTACCGCTACAACACCGGCAGCGAAGCGCACATCTTTGTCGGCGTGCAGACCCATCCGGAAAACGACCCACGCAGTGCGCTGCTCGCCAGCCTGACCGAGCAGGGTTTCCCGGTACTCGACCTGACCGACAACGAACTGGCCAAATTGCACATTCGCCATATGGTCGGCGGGCGTGCCGCCCAGGTGGTCGATGAGGTGGTGCTGCGCTTCGAGTTCCCGGAGCGTCCGGGTGCGTTGTTCAACTTCCTCAACAAGCTCGGCGGGCGCTGGAACATTTCGATGTTTCACTACCGCAACCACGGCGCGGCGGATGGCCGTGTGGTCGCGGGCCTGCAAGTGCCCCACGACGAGCGTCATCTGGTACCGGCGGCGCTGGAAGAAATCGGCTACCCGTACTGGGACGAAAGCGACAACCCGGCCTATCAGCTGTTTCTCGGCTGAGCGGCTACGCTGATGGGCAGCCTATAAGGAAATCGAACAATGGAAACGCTAACCGCCCTCAAAGTCGCCCATGGCGTGGCGACGGTGCTGCTGTTGATCAGCGCACTGGGGCTGGCAATCTGGGTCTGGCGCACTCGTCGTAACGGTGATGCGACGGCGCCTGCGCGTACCTTGCAGCGACCGCAGGTGTTCATCTGGTTGTTGATGGGCCTGGCGCTGTTGAGCATGCCGTTCACCGGCTGGTGGATGGTGCATCTGGTGGGCTGGCCGTTGGGGCAGACCTGGTTGCTGGCGTCCAGTGTGCTGTACACCGTGGCGGCGCTGGGCTGGTTCTGGCTGGTGGTGCGGCTCAATCGGCTGCGCAAGGCGCCGACGGCGGGGAATGGGAAGTTTACCTTGGCGTTGGCGCTGTTCAGTTTTGTCTGCTTGATCGCCATTGCGGGGTTGATGGGGGCCAAGCCGGTATAGCGCGGAATCTGTAGCACCTGCCGAGGTACGAGACCGCGATGGGTTGCGAAGCGGGCCCAAGGGCGGTCCTGCGGACCGCAACGCAGCCTCGTACCTCGGCAGCTGCTACAGGCTTAATCAGTCGCGCAGACTGATCACCGGCCAACCCCGCTTCTCGGCTTCGGCCCGCAGGTTCGGATCCGGATCGACCGCAATCGGGTTGGTCACTATCTCCAGCAATGCCAAGTCGTTCATCGAGTCGCTGTAGAAATAGCTGTTTTCCAGGCTGTGGCCGGTCTCTTCCAGCCAACGAGTCAACCGGGTCACCTTGCCTTCACGGAAGCACGGGACATCGGTGCTGCGCCCGCTGTACCGTCCGTCGATCATTTCGCATTCGGTGGCGATCAGGGTCTCGACGCCCAAACGCGTGGCAATCGGCCCGGTCACAAAGCGATTGGTGGCGGTGATGATGACCAGCTTGTCGCCAGCCTCACGGTGTTGGGCCAACAGTTCGAGGCCCTTGGGCAGCACGATCGGTTCGATGCAGTCGCGCATGTAGTCCAGGTGCCATTGATCCAGCGTAGCCATTTCGGTGCGACCGAGGACTTCCAGGCAGAAGTTCAGGTACGCATCGTTATCCAGCTTGCCGGCCAGGTAATCCTGATAGAACTCGTCGTTGCGCGCCTTGTAGGCGACGGCGTCGAGGAAACCGCGTTCGCACAGATAATCGCCCCAGGCGTGGTCACTGTCGCCGCCCAGAAGCGTGTTGTCCAAGTCGAATAAAGCCAGCCGCATTGCAGTTACTCGCTGAAAAGTCTGTAGAAAGGTCTCCAGAATACGGACTTTTCACAAGAGTGCACATAAGGTAGGTCGGCTCGTTGCTGCTTTCACAACCTTTGTGGAACAATGCGGCGACATGCGTTTGCGAGGTTGTTGCCGTGATCGACCCCGATGGTTTCCGCCCCAATGTCGGGATCATTCTGACGAATGATGCTGGCCAGGTGCTATGGGCTCGCCGAATCAATCAAGATGCCTGGCAGTTTCCACAGGGCGGGATCAACCCCCAGGAGACGCCGGAAGACGCCTTGTACCGCGAGTTGAACGAAGAAGTGGGCCTGGAGCGCGAAGATGTTGAAATTCTCGCCTGCACCCGGGGCTGGTTGCGTTATCGTTTGCCGCAACGTCTGGTCAGAACGCACAGCCAACCGCTGTGCATCGGCCAGAAGCAGAAATGGTTTCTCCTGCGCCTGATCTCCAACGAGCAGCGGGTGCGGATGGATTTGACCGGTAAACCGGAATTCGATGGCTGGCGCTGGGTCAGCTATTGGTATCCGTTGGGCCAGGTGGTGACATTCAAGCGCGAGGTGTATCGACGCGCTCTCAAAGAGCTTGCCCCGCGCCTTTTAGCGCGCGACTGACGACGGAGTTCGACCCCGAGCCATGCTCAATACGCTGCGCAAGATCGTCCAGGAAGTTAACTCCGCCAAGGATCTCAAGGCGGCGTTGGGGATTATTGTGTTGCGCGTCAAAGAGGCCATGGGCAGCCAGGTCTGCTCGGTCTACCTGCTTGATCCAGAGACCAACCGCTTCGTGCTGATGGCCACCGAGGGCTTGAACAAGCGCTCGATCGGCAAAGTCAGCATGGCACCCAACGAAGGTCTGGTCGGCCTGGTCGGCACGCGTGAAGAACCCCTGAACCTCGAAAACGCCGCGGATCACCCGCGCTACCGTTACTTCGCCGAGACCGGTGAAGAGCGCTACGCGTCGTTCCTCGGGGCGCCGATCATTCACCACCGCCGCGTCGTCGGCGTGTTGGTCATTCAACAAAAGGAACGCCGCCAGTTCGATGAGGGTGAAGAAGCCTTCCTCGTGACCATGAGCGCGCAGCTCGCCGGCGTTATCGCCCACGCCGAGGCCACCGGTTCGATCCGTGGCCTGGGCCGTCAGGGCAAAGGTATCCAGGAAGCAAAGTTCGTCGGCGTACCGGGTTCGCCGGGCGCGGCGGTCGGCACCGCGGTCGTCATGCTGCCACCGGCCGACCTGGACGTGGTGCCGGACAAGACCATCACCGACATTGATGCAGAGCTTGCACTGTTCAAGACCGCCATCGAAGGCGTGCGCGCCGACATGCGCGCCTTGTCCGCCAAGCTGGCAACCCAGCTGCGACCTGAAGAGCGGGCGCTGTTCGACGTCTACCTGATGATGCTCGACGATGCCTCGCTCGGCAGCGAAGTCACCACGGTGATCAAGACCGGTCAGTGGGCCCAGGGCGCGTTGCGTCAGGTGGTTACCGATCACGTCAACCGTTTCGAACTGATGGACGACGCCTACCTGCGTGAGCGGGCCTCGGACGTCAAAGACCTCGGCCGCCGTTTGCTCGCCTACTTGCAGGAAGAGCGGCAGCAGACGCTGGTCTACCCCGACAACACCATTCTGGTCAGCGAAGAACTGACGCCGGCAATGCTTGGCGAGGTGCCGGAAGGCAAGCTGGTGGGCCTGGTGTCGGTACTCGGTTCCGGCAACTCCCACGTGGCGATCCTGGCGCGCGCCATGGGTATTCCGACGGTGATGGGCCTGGTCGACCTGCCGTACTCCAAGGTCGACGGCATCCAGATGATCGTCGACGGCTACCACGGCGAGGTCTACACCAACCCGAGTGACGTGCTGCGCAAGCAGTTCGCCGACGTGGTCGAGGAAGAGAAACAACTGGCCCTCGGGCTGGATGCATTGCGCGACCTGCCGTGCGTAACGGTCGATGGCCACCGCATGCCGCTGTGGGTCAACACCGGCCTGCTGGCGGACGTGGCACGGGCGCAGAAGCGTGGTGCCGAGGGCGTGGGTCTGTACCGCACCGAAGTGCCGTTCATGATCAACCAGCGTTTCCCGAGCGAAAAGGAACAACTGGCGATCTATCGCGAGCAACTTGCCGCGTTCCATCCACAACCAGTGACCATGCGTAGCCTGGACATTGGCGGTGACAAGGCGCTGTCGTACTTCCCTATCAAGGAAGACAACCCGTTCCTCGGCTGGCGCGGCATTCGCGTGACCCTCGACCACCCGGAAATCTTCCTGGTACAGACCCGCGCCATGCTCAAGGCCAGCGAAGGCCTGAACAACCTGCGTATTCTGCTGCCGATGATTTCCGGCACCCATGAACTGGAAGAAGCCTTGCACCTGATCCACCGCGCCTGGGGCGAAGTCCGCGACGAAGGCACCGACGTGCCGATGCCGCCGGTTGGCGTGATGATCGAGATTCCGGCAGCGGTGTATCAGACCAAGGAACTGGCGCGGCAGGTGGACTTCCTGTCGGTCGGCTCCAACGACCTGACCCAGTACCTGCTGGCCGTGGACCGAAACAACCCACGGGTGGCCGACCTTTACGACTACCTGCACCCGGCGGTACTGCAAGCCTTGCAGAGCGTGGTGCGTGATGCCCATGCCGAAGGCAAGCCGGTGAGTATCTGCGGCGAAATGGCCGGTGATCCGGCGGCGGCGGTGCTGTTGATGGCAATGGGCTTCGACAGCCTGTCGATGAACGCCACCAACTTGCCGAAAGTGAAGTGGATGCTGCGTCAGATCAACCTGAGCAAGGCCAAGGAACTGCTCGCCGAGCTGATGACCATCGACAACCCGCAAGTTATCCACAGCTCGCTGCAACTGGCGCTGAAAAACCTTGGGTTGGCACGGATGATCAATCCGGCTTCGGTCAAGACCCTCTAGGTCCGCGGCGGCCCCTGTGGCGAGGGAGCTTGCTCCCGTTCGGCTGCGAAGCAGTCGTGATTCAGCCGATGCGATCTTTATGAAAGAACGCATCGGCTGGATCGGGAGCGCTTCGCACTCTAGCGGGAGCAAGCTCCCTCGCCACAGTTTATTGCCCGACCTTCAAACCCTGACTTCCACTTCCCCTAGATGCCCACCATACGGCCCGAAACTCCGCTCGACCATATGCCGCATCCCATTCGCCTGAACAATCAACGCCGTGCTCGCCCGCGTCCCATAAGCCTGGCTCTTGATAAACACGCTCGACAACAACGTCTCGGTGGCTTGCCCCACGCCAGTGTCCGGCAGCTCGGCAAGCGGCGCCGTCTGTGGATCGCTGAGCAAGGCCAATAGCGCCTGCGGCTGCGGGTCGTCCAGCGCTTCGCTCAAGGCTGCCTTGGCCTTGAGCACTTTTGGCCACGGCGTATCCAGCCCCGCGTTCGATAACCCATAAATCCCTGGTTCGAGCCTGACCGCTGCGGTTTCCCGAGCGTTGAAATGCCAGAGCTCGTTGGCATTGCCAATCAACAGATTAAATCCGGCATATTCAGCCGAACGTCCGATAACGTCGTTTAAATAGTCTTCAACCGGTGTTTCCCCGTTGAGGAATTGCGCCACCAGTTCGCCTCGCGACCTGGCGGCCGGCGGCTGAAGGGGATCGCGGATGTTGGTCAGTGCGGCAAAGCGCCGATTGGCGCCGACACCGAGCCATGTACCGCCAGCCTCCAGGTCACGCCCGGCGTAGACATGCGGAGCGTGCGGCCATTGCGCCAGGGGCAGGCTGGGCCGGGCATAGAATTCGTCGCGGTTGGCCGCCACGATCAGCGGCTGGGGATGACCCGGCCGCCAGGCAAAGACAATCAGGCACATAAGGCGGTCCTTGTGTGTTTTTTGCTCACTTTACGCAGACATCGCTCATCGATCCATCGCCATCCGCAGTGGAGCCCAAGGCCATGCATCCGTTACCATGCCGCTCCTGTTTCGGGATGCTTGGGGATGTGGCCATGGAATTTCTGCTCTATCTGGCGCTGGGCGCCTGTGCGGGCGTGCTGGCCGGGCTGTTTGGGGTAGGCGGCGGGATTATCATCGTCCCGGTGCTGGTGTTCAGCTTCACCTTGCAGGGATTTGATCCGTCGATCCTGACGCATCTTGCAGTCGGCACTTCCCTGGCGACGATCATTTTTACGTCGGTCAATGCGGTTCGCGAACATCATCGCCGTGGCGCCGTGCGTTGGCCGATTTTTGCCTGGATGACCCTCGGCATTCTGATCGGTGCCGGTTTCGGCGCGCTGACCGCCGAAGCGATCTCCGGGCCGAATTTGCAGAAGATCATCGGCGTATTCGCGTTGATCATCGCTGTTCAACTTGCCTTGGACTTCAAACCCAAGGCCAGCCGAACGGTGCCCGGTAAAGTCGGTCTGACCGTGGCCGGCAGTGTAATTGGCTGGGCCTCGGCGATTTTCGGGATTGGCGGCGGCTCATTGACTGTGCCGTTCCTGACCTGGCGCAGTGTGCCGATGCAACAGGCGGTGGCCACATCGTCGGCCTGTGGCCTGCCCATCGCTTTGGCAAGTGCATTAAGTTTCATGATTCTGGGCTGGCACGATCCACTGCTGCCGGCCCATAGTCTCGGTTTTGTTTATTTGCCGGCGCTGCTGGGGATCGCTCTGACCAGCATGGTCTTCGCCCGCCTCGGTGCACGACTGGCCCACAGGCTGTCGCCACGCTTGCTGAAAAGACTGTTTGCCGCTTTGCTGTTTTGCGTCGGCTTGAACTTCCTGCTCTGACACGTAACGCAATCCTGGCTTAATCCTGGCGTGACAGCGTCGCCCGGGAATTTTGAAAGTTTCAACTCTAACGAGGAGTCGCAATGCTGCCTTACCCGCAGATCGACCCGGTGGCCCTGGCCATCGGTCCGCTGAAAATCCACTGGTACGGCCTGATGTACCTGGTCGGCATCGGTGGCGCGTGGCTGCTGGCGTCCCGTCGGCTGAACCGCTTCGACCCGACCTGGACCAAGGAGAAACTCTCCGACATGGTGTTCTGGATGTCGATGGGCGTCATCGTCGGCGGCCGCCTGGGTTATGTGCTGTTTTATGATCTGAGCGCTTACCTGGCCAACCCGATGTTGATCTTCGAAGTGTGGAAGGGCGGCATGTCGTTCCACGGTGGCTTCATCGGTGTGATGCTCGCAGCGTTGTGGTTTGGTAAAAAGAACAACAAGTCGTTCTTCCAGCTGATGGACTTCGTCGCGCCGATGGTGCCGATCGGCCTGGGTGCCGGGCGCATCGGTAACTTCATCAACGCCGAGTTGTGGGGCAAGCCGACCGACGTGCCGTGGGCGATGATCTTCCCGCCGTTCAGCGACCCGGCGCAGTTGCCGCGTCACCCGTCGCAGCTGTACCAGTTTGCGCTGGAAGGTGTGGCGCTGTTCCTGATCCTCTGGCTGTTCTCGCGCAAGCCACGGCCGACCATGGCGGTATCCGGGATGTTTGCGCTGTTCTATGGCATTTTCCGTTTCATCGTCGAGTTCGTCCGCGTTCCGGATGCGCAACTGGGCTATCTGGCGTGGAACTGGCTGACCATGGGCCAGGTGCTGTGCGTACCGATGATCGTCGGCGGTCTATTCCTGATCTGGCTGGCTTATCGACGCGCCCCGGCGGCCCCCGCAGCGGCTGTATAAGCAGCAGGCGCAAAAAATTCGAACCCCGGGGCGACGGCTCCGGGTTCAAGGACACAGGTAATTCATGAAGCAATATCTCGAACTGGTCGCCCACGTCATCAAGAACGGCACCAAGCAGGCCAACCGTACCGGCGTGAACACCATCAGCTTTCCGGGCGCGATGCTGCGCTTCGATTTGCAGGAAGGTTTCCCGGCGATCACCACCCGCAAGATGGCTTTCAAGTCGGCCATCGGCGAGATGTGCGGTTTTCTGCGCGGGGTGAATAACGCCGCTGAATTTCGTGCGCTGGGTTGCAAGGTCTGGGACCAGAACGCCAACGAAAACGCCCAGTGGCTGGCCAACCCGTTCCGTCAGGGCGAAGACGACCTCGGCGAGATCTACGGCGTGCAATGGCGCAAATGGCCGGCGTACAAGCAGATCCCGGTCAGCAACCAGGCCGCCATCGAGCAGACCCTGAGCCAGGGTTATCGGCAGATCGCCGAAGGCGAGGAAGATGGCCAGGCTTATGTGGTGCTGTACAAGGCGATCGACCAGATCCGCCAGTGTGTCGACACCATCATCAAGGACCCAGGCAGCCGTCGCATTCTGTTCCACGGCTGGAACGTTGCGCAGCTCGATGAAATGGCCCTGCCGCCGTGCCACTTGCTGTACCAGTTCCACCCGAATGTCGAGACCAGGGAAATCTCCCTGACCCTCTACATCCGCTCCAACGACCTGGGCCTGGGCACGCCGTTCAACCTCACCGAAGGCGCTGCGCTGCTGAGCCTGATCGGCCGTCTGACCGGTTACACGCCGCGCTGGTTCACCTATTTCATCGGCGATGCCCACGTCTACGAAAACCACCTGGACATGCTCAACGAACAGCTCAAGCGCGAGCCGTTCGCCATGCCGAAGCTGAAGATCTCCGACCGTGTGCCGGAGTTCGCCAAGACCGGTTTGTATCAGCCGGAGTGGCTGGAGCTGATCGAGCCAAGTGATTTCTCGCTCGAAGGTTATGAGCATCACGCGCCGATGACTGCGCCGATGGCGGTCTAGCCCACCTGATCATTCCCACGCTCTGCGTGGGAATGACTCCCGTGACGCTCTGCGTCACAGTGGACGCGGAGCGTCCATGGCTGCATTCCCACGCAGAGCGTGGGAACGATCATGGGCTGCTAATGCCCGTGGCTTCGGCCAACATGGGAATGTTCAACCTCCGTCGCGACAACCCCGCCACTCACCTCCAGCCGCTGCAAAATCCCGCACTGATCGATATCCGGCCCTTCGCTGCAGCGTTGGCGCAGGTCGAGCAGTTGTGTCTGCAAGGCCAACAAGCCGTCGATTCGTGCCTTCACATGATGGATATGCTCGTCGATCAACGCGTTGACGTTTTCGCATTGATCCTGCGGGCTGTCGCGCAGGGCCAGCAGGCTGCGGATTTCCTCCAGGGTCATGTCGAGGGTGCGGCAATTGCGGATGAAAGTCAGGCGTTCGGCGTGGGCCTGGGTGTAGACGCGATAATTGCCGTCGCTGCGGGCCGGTTCCGGCAGCAGGTTTTCGCGCTCGTAGTAGCGGATGGTTTCCACGGCGCAGTCGGTGAGTTTCGCCAGTTCTCCTATTTTCATCGCGTCGATCTCCAAAAGGGTGCTTGACCCTATAGTGGCTACAGGGTCTTTACTTGGCAACAGGCACCTTCATGGACGCGACCAATGAGCGATTCTCTTCACACCCACAAACCCGAGGCTGATCACGATCACGATCACGATCACGATCACGATCACGATCACGATCACAGCCACAAGCTGCAGCCTGCGCCCCAGCATGCCCATGGTAGCCATGATCATGGCGGCCACGGCGATGCCTGCTGTTCCTCCAAAGAGGCGCCATCGCTGATCAAGTTGAGCGAGACACCGACCGCCGGCGCGCGGCTGAGCAGCTTCCGCATCGAGGCCATGGACTGCCCGACCGAGCAGACGCTGATCCAGAACAAACTCGGCAAGCTTGCGGGTGTGCAGCAACTGGAATTCAACCTGATCAACCGGGTGTTGGGCGTGACCCACGACCTGCCAACCAGCGCGCCGATCATCGATGCGATCAAGTCCCTCGGCATGCACGCCGAGCCGCTGGAACAAGGCGTCGAAGCGCCAATACCTGTGCCAGAGAAAAAACCTTGGTGGCCATTGGCGCTGTCCGGCGTTGGTGCATTGGCGGCTGAAGTGATCCACTTCACTAACGCGGCGCCCAATTGGGTGGTGGCGGTGATTGCGCTGATCTCAATCCTCAGTGGCGGCCTGGGTACCTATAAAAAGGGCTGGATCGCCCTGAAAAACCTCAACCTGAACATCAACGCGCTGATGAGCATCGCGGTGACCGGTGCGGTCCTGATCGGCCAGTGGCCGGAAGCGGCGATGGTGATGTTCCTGTTCACCGTGGCCGAGTTGATTGAAGCCAGGTCCCTGGACCGGGCGCGCAACGCCATCGGCGGACTGATGCAGATGGCGCCTGAGCAAGCCACGGTGCAGCAAGCCGACGGCAGTTGGGTCGCACAACCGGTGAAAAGCATCGAATTGGGTGCACGGGTGCGGGTGCGTCCCGGTGAGCGGATCGGTCTGGACGGCGAAGTGTTGTCCGGCAGTTCGACGATCAACCAGGCGCCGATCACCGGTGAAAGCCTGCCGGTCGAAAAAACCATCGGCGACAAAGTGTTCGCCGGCACCATCAACCAGTCCGGTTCACTGGAATTCACCGTGACCGCAGCGGCCGATCACTCGACCCTCGCGCGGATCATCCACGCCGTCGAACAGGCCCAGGGCGCGCGGGCGCCGACCCAGCGTTTCGTCGACAGCTTTTCGAAAATCTACACACCGGCGGTGTTCATTCTGGCCCTCGCCGTGGCGGTGATCCCGCCGCTGTTCATGGACGCGCTGTGGTTCGACTGGATCTATCGGGCGCTGGTGTTGCTGGTGGTCGCCTGCCCATGCGCCTTGGTGATTTCCACTCCGGTGACCATTGTCAGCGGCCTCGCGGCAGCGGCGCGCAAAGGGATTCTGGTCAAGGGCGGCGTCTACCTGGAGCACGGCTACAAACTCGATTACCTGGCTTTCGACAAGACCGGCACCCTCACTCACGGCAAACCGGTGCAGACCGACTATTTGTCCCTCGACCCGACCGCCGATCAAACAGCTCCGGCCATTGCGGCGGCACTGGCGGGTCGCTCGGATCACCCGGTGTCGCTGGCCATCGCTAACGCGGCTATGGATGCCGTTGTGGATAACCCAACTGCGCCGCTGACTGTGGATAACTTTCACGCCCTGGCGGGACGAGGCGTGCGTGGTGAGATCAACGGTGAGCTCTACCACTTGGGCAACCACCGCCTGGTGGAAGATCTGGGCCTGTGTTCGCCAGCGCTGGAAGAGCAGCTGTTTGCGCTGGAGAAACAGGGCAAGTCGGTGGTGCTGTTGCTCGACAAGTCGGGTCCGTTGGCCTTGTTTGCCGTCGCGGACACCGTGAAAGCGACCAGTCGCGAAGCGATCCAGCAATTGCATGAACTGGGCATCAAAACCCTGATGCTGACCGGTGACAACGTTCACACCGCCGAGGTCATCGCCGCCCATGTGGGCATCGATCAGGCGCAAGGCGATCTGTTACCGAGCGAGAAGCTGCAGGCCATCGAAACGTTGTATGCCCAGGGCTATCGCGTGGGAATGGTCGGCGACGGCATCAACGACGCCCCCGCACTGGCGCGGGCCGAGATCGGTTTCGCCATGGCGGCCGCCGGGACCGACACCGCCATCGAAACCGCCGATGTCGCCCTGATGGACGACGATCTGCGCAAGATCCCGGCCTTCATCAGCTTGTCGCGGCAGACCTCCAATATCCTCAAACAGAACATTGCCCTGGCATTGGTCATCAAAGCGATCTTTCTTGGGGTAACCTTCGCCGGGCTCGCCACCATGTGGATGGCGGTGTTCGCCGACATGGGCGTGAGCCTGTTGGTGGTGTTCAACGGTTTGCGCCTGTTGCGCAAATAGACGATGAGGAACGGGTGTGCTGAGTGCCGAGCTGAAGGCGTTTTACATGGTGGCCCGGCTGGGCAGCATTACCCTGGCGGCGAAAAAGCTCGGCCTGAGCCAACCGACGGTGACCACCCAGATCCGGCACCTGGAAAGCCAGTATTCGGTGGAGCTGTTCTACCGTGGCGGCCGCCGCCTCAGCGTCAGCGACGAAGGCGCGCAGTTGTTGCCGATGGTCAAGGCACTGTTGCAGCAGGAAGCCGATATCGAGTTCTTCCTGCGTAACAGCGGTCAGGTCCAGGGCACGTTGCGCATCGCCGCCACGGCGCCGTACTACATCCTCGATCTGGTGAAGACCTTTCGCGAGCGCTTGCCGCAGGTGGAAGTGTCGGTGGAAATCGGCAATTCCCAGCAGGTGCTCGAAGCGCTGGAGGAGTACCGGGTCGATGTCGCCGCGTCTTCGCAGTTGCTCGACGATGCGCGGCTGATCCGCCGGGTACTCGGTAGTGATCCACTGGTGTTGGCGGTGCATCGCAATCATCCGCTGGCGGTGCATGACCATGTCCCGCTCAGTGCATTGGCTGGGTATACCTTGTTGATGCGCGAGTCGGGCTCGACCACCCGGCGCTTGACCGAAGAGTTGCTGGCCGGCACCGGGGTGAGTTTCGGGCCGCTGCTGGAGATTGGTAGCCGCGAGTCGATTCGTGAGGCGGTGTTGCGCAATATCGGTATCAGCATCATCGCCCGGCAGGAAGTGCCGCACGATCCGCAATTGCGGGTGCTGACCCTCGAAAATGCGCCGCAGATTCTCGAGTACCTGTACTGCCTCAAGGAGCGAAAAGGCGCCCGGCTGCCGGCGGCGTTTCTCGGGTTGGCGCAGGAAATGGCCCCGGCGTAGATCCCTCGCCACAGGTTATTCACTGTTCGTTCCATCCAACTAAAATCCCCGAATACCACTATCGGCCGTTTTTGCCTCGTTGCCACATGACGGACGCATTGCAAACCTAGGATGGCCCTCATCTGCTTGATGAGGCCTGTCCATGAACCACTCGATCGCAACTGCCCTGACCAACCCCGGTGCGCCGATGAAAGTGCGCGGCGTGCAGAAGCGCTTCGGTGCGTTCACCGCGCTGGATAACGTTTCCCTCGACGTGGCGGCCGGTGAACTGGTGTGTCTGCTGGGGCCGTCGGGTTGTGGCAAGACCACCTTGCTGCGCTGCATCGCCGGCCTTGAGCGCCAAGACAGCGGCGAGTTATACCTCGGTGATCGCGACGTTTCCCACCTGCCGCCTCAAGCCCGGGACTACGGCATTCTCTTCCAGTCCTACGCGCTGTTTCCCAATCTCACCGTCGAAGCGAACATCGCCTACGGCCTCTCTAGCAGCAGTCGCGATGAAGTGCGCCAGCGCGTCGGTCAGATGCTGGAGCTGGTTGGCCTCACCGGCAGCGAGAAAAAATACCCCGGCCAATTGTCCGGCGGCCAGCAGCAACGCGTAGCGCTGGCCCGGGCTCTGGCGCCGGCCCCTTCCTTGTTGTTGCTGGACGAACCGATGTCGGCGCTCGACGCCCGGGTCCGCGAGCATTTGTGCACCGAGTTGCGCCAGCTGCAGCGCAACCTCGGCATCACCACCCTGATGGTCACCCACAATCAGGACGAAGCCATGCTGATGGCCGACCGCATCGCCGTGATGAACAACGGCAAGGTCGAGCAGTACGCCACACCGCAGGACATCTACGACCGTCCGGCCACACCGTTTGTGGCGGAGTTCGTCGGTCAGGGCAACTGGCTGCCGTTCCGCCGTAGCAGCGACAATCATGCCCTGGTCGGCGGGATGCACATACGCTTGGCCGAAGGCAGTGCGAAAACCTCGTCGGGCCGGTTGTTCTGCCGCCCCGAAGCGATCAACGTCAACCCGCTGGTGCACGAAGAAAACCTGTTCCCGGCCAAGGTTCGCGAAATCACGTTCCTCGGCAACCGTTGCCGCATGAGTTTCGAACTCGATCAACTGCCGGGTCATGCATTGCTGGCGGAACTGGCGCCGGAAGCGATGCCGCGTCTCGGTGCGCAACAGATCATGGTCGCCTTGCCTCCGCGCAGCCTGCAGGTGTTTGCCTGATGAACGCGAACGTCGCGCCGCCGATACCGCACAAGCAGGTTCGGCAGACCTCCCGTGCCGAGATCGGCGAGCGGCTGTTCGTGGTCGGCGGCAAGCTGCTGTTGTTGGTGATGCTCGGCGTGGCGGTGTTGATGCCATTGCTGGCGATCTTCTGGCGCGGGTTCAGTTCGCAGGCCGGGCAGGGCGGTGGTCTGGTGGCTGCCGGTGAATTGCTGACCAGTGCGAATTTCCATTGGTTGCTGGGTAACAGCCTGAAGGTTTCCCTCAGTGTGGCGGCGATTGTCGTACCGTTGGCCTACCTGTTTGCCTACGCCCTGCAACGCACGTTGATTCCTGGCAAAGGCATCTGGCGCGGCATGTCGCTGCTGCCATTGATGGCGCCGTCGATGTTGCCGGGGATTGCGCTGGTTTATCTGTTCGGCAATCAGGGCCTGTTGCGCGGTCTGTTCTCGGACAACATCTACGGGTTCTGGGGCATTGTGCTCGGCGAGGTCATCTACACCTTCCCACACGCCTTGATGATTTTGCTGTCAGCGCTGTCCCTGGCGGATGCGCGACTGTTCGATGCCGCCTCCAGTATGGGCGCGAGCCCGGCGAAAGCCTTTCGCAGCATCACTTGGCCGGCGTCCCGTCAGGCGGTGTTCGCGGCGTTCTGTCTGGTGTTCACCCTGACCATCACCGACTTCGGTGTGCCCGTGGTGGTCGGTGGCGACTATCAGGTGTTGGCGCTGGAAGCCTACAAAGCGGTGGTCGGCCAGCAACAATTCGGTCGCGGCGCACTGATCGGCATGGTTCTGCTGCTGCCGGCGCTATTCAGCTTTGGTGTCGACGCCTGGCTGCGTCGGCGTCATGGCGATTCCATGAGTGGTCGGGCGCAAGTCTTTCAGCCAATGCCGTCGAGGCTGCGCGACGGTTGTTATCTGGCCATCGTGCTGCTGATCTGCGCGGTGTTGCTGCTGGTGTTCGGCATGGCGGTGTACTCGTCGCTGGTGAAGTTCTGGCCGTACAACCTGTCGCTGTCGCTCAACCATTACCAGTTCAACGACACCGCGGGCGGCGGCTGGCTGGCCTATGGCAACAGCGTGAAGATGGCGTTGTGCACGGCGTTGATCGGCAGCGTGCTGATCTTCACCGGCGCCTACCTGATGGAGAAAACCCGTGGCCAGCGCGGGCTGAATCTGACACTGCGCATGCTCAGTTTCGTACCGATGGCGGTGCCGGGTCTGGTGCTGGGCCTGGGTTACGTCTTCTTCTTCAACCTCAGCGGCAATCCGCTGCATGTGCTCTACGGCAGCATGACGCTGCTGGTGGTTTGCACCATTGCTCACTATTTGACCACCGCGCAAATGACCGCCACCACCGCGCTGCGCCAGCTCGACGCCGAGTTCGAAGCCACCGCGCTGTCGCTCAAGGCGCCGCTGTACCGGCATTACCTGCGGGTCACCGTGCCGATTTGCCTGCCGGCGCTGCTGGACATCGTGCGCTATCTGTTCGTTTCGGCCATGACCACCGTCTCGGCGGCGATCTTCCTCTACAGCCCCGACACCATCCTTGCGGCGGTGGCGGTGCTGAACATGGATGACGCCGGCAACGTCGGCGGTGCGGCGGCGATGTCGACCCTGATTCTATTCACCTCGGCGGGCGTGTCCCTGCTACTGGCCTGGGCCTCGCGCGGTTTGTTACGCCGCTCCCAGGCCTGGCGGCAGACCGCGCCCGGTCTTTGATTCACACCTTCAACTCACACAGGAATTGCACCATGTTCAAGCCCTTGGCCCTGGCCGCTGCTGTCCTCACCGCTTTCAGCCTGAACGCCTTCGCTGCGAAAACCGAGTTGACGGTGTACACCGCCCTCGAAGCCGAACAACTGAAAACCTACAAAGAGGCCTTCGAAAAGGCCAACCCGGACGTCGAGATCAAGTGGGTGCGCGACTCCACCGGCATCATCACCGCCAAGCTGCTGGCCGAAAAAGCCCGCCCGCAAGCCGACGCGGTGTGGGGGCTGGCGGCGTCGAGCCTGGCGATCCTCGATCAACAGGGGATGCTGCAAAGCTACGCGCCGAAGGACCTGGGCAAGATCGGCGGCAACTACCGCGACGCCGCCAACCCACCGGCCTGGGTCGGCATGGACGTGTGGGCGGCAACCATTTGCTTCAACACTGTTGAAGCCGAAAAGCAGGGGCTGAGCAAACCCGTGAGCTGGCAGGACCTGACCAAGCCTGAGTACAAAGGCAAGATCGTCATGCCCAACCCGGCCTCGTCCGGCACCGGTTTCCTCGACGTCAGCGCCTGGCTGCAAACCTTCGGCGAGAAGCAGGGCTGGCAATACATGGACGACCTGCACCAGAACATCGGTCAGTACGTTCACTCCGGTTCCAAACCGTGCAAGCTCGCCGCTGCCGGTGAATTCCCGATCGGTATTTCCTTCGAATACCCGGCCGTTCAACTGAAGCGCCAAGGCGCGCCGCTGGACATCATCCTGCCGAAAGAAGGCCTGGGCTGGGAGATCGAGGCGACCGCCGTGATCAAAGGCACCGCGCATGAAGAAGCAGCGAAGAAACTGGCCGACTTCTCCGCAAGCCCGGCGGCGATGGAGCTTTATAAAGAGAACTTCGCGGTGCTCGCGCAACCGGGGATCGCCAAGCCGCAGACCGAATTGCCGGCGGACTATGAGCAGCGCCTGATCAAGAACGACTTTGCCTGGGCCTCGAAGAATCGCGACGAGATCCTCAGCGAATGGCGCAAACGCTATGACGGCAAGTCCGAGAAAGTGGCTGCCAAGTAAGCACCACCGATCGTTCCCACGCTCTGCGTGGGAATGCAGCAAAGGACGCTCCGCGTCCCCTGTGACGCGGAGTGTCACGGGATTCATTCCCACGCGGAGCGTGGGAACGATCATTGGGGAACTCCATGATTCAACACAACGACATGCTGATCGTAGGCGCCGGCATCCTCGGCCTGTCCCACGCCTATGCCGCCGCCAGACGCGGCCTCAAGGTCAAAGTCTTCGAACGCAGCGCCACACCGTTGGGCGCTTCGGTGCGCAACTTCGGCCAGGCACTGGTCACCGGCCAGCCACCGGGACCGATGCTCGAACTGGCCAGGGCCAGCCGCGACATCTGGGGCCAATGGGCACAACTGGCCGGTCTGCAACTCAAGCGCAACGGCTCATACCTGTTCGCCCGCACTGAAGCCGAAGAGTATTTGCTGGAAGCCTTCTGCGCCGGTCGCGCCGTGGAGCACGGTTACCGCGTCGACCTGTTGCGCGGTGCCGAATTGCGCGATGTATACGGCGGTCAGTTCAGCCATCACAGCGCCGCGTTGCACGGCATGGACGACCAACAGCTGTATTCCCGCGAAGCGATTCCGGCGTTGATCGACTACCTGCACCGTGAGTTGGGCGTCGAGTTTCACTTTTCCACCCTGGTGCGCGACATCGAGCCGGGTCGTTTGCACAGCACCGCCGGCACCTTCAACGCGGGGCAGATCATCGTCTGCTCCGGCCACGATTATCAAACGCTGCTGGCCGAGCCGATTGCCAAACTCAAGCCGCAAGTCTGCCGCCTGCAAATGCTCCGCGCCCGGCCGCAGATCAACCTCAACCTGCAACACGCACTACTCACCGGTTTGAGTTGCGTGCACTACGGCGCCTTCGCCGATCTGCCGGAAGCCGCGGCGGTACAGGCGCAGATTATGCGTGAGGCGCCCCATCTGCATGAAAACGGCATCCACCTGCTGATCAGCCCGACGCCTTACGGTGAGTTGATCATCGGCGACTCCCACCATTACGGCAGCGATCCATCACCGTTCAATGCCGAACAGGTGGACGACTGGATGCTCGAACTGGCCGAGCAGACGTTGGGCTGCAAAGTGCAGGTGGTCGAGCGCTGGCAGGGTGTTTACGGTTCACGCGGCCCCGGTCCGTTTTCCTTTCTGCGGCCGATGCCGGGTGTGAGCGTGGCGCTGATGCACTCCGGTGTCGGTATGAGCGTCGGGCCGGCGATGGCCGAACGTAACGTGGCCACTTTATTGGGAGGCAGTTGAAGGACCTCAAGGCCTTGAAGCGCAAGGCCGTGGGTCTGTTGTCCCGCGCTCTGGGTTGAGTTGTCCGACACACGATAGGGAATCGGTTTATGGATCAATGCGCGTCAAAGAATCAATCTGGCCTTTTTGCAAAGGAATGCACGGATGCATTTTTTGAAAGTGATCGCACAGGACCGGAGCGGGAAGGGCTCGGCGGATACCGTCGGTTTCCAGTTTTTTGAAGATGATCAGTTGCAGCGCGAGGCGACGGATGCGGATCGTCAACGGCTCAAGTCTTTCGGCAAGACGTACTTGAAATGCGCCTGGTACAACTCGGGTGAAAGCGAGGAGCGGCACTTGCGGATCTTCTCGGAAAACCCCAGTGCCGACGGCTCGCCAGAAACGGTACGGCTGCATTTTCATGAGGGACCGATAATTACCTACAAGGCAGCGGCCCGCGATCTGGATAATGACGGGGTTTTCGAGTTGATATTGAGCTCGGATGTGGACAACGACGGGCGAGCGAACAGGACGGATCGTAGCCGCGTGAAGGCATTGGCCAAAGAGTTTCTGAAACTGGATTGGCGCTGACGATCATGGGCTAAAGCTGCTGCGCCAACACCTCAACCTGCTCCTGCCGCTCCGCTTGATTCAGCTTCGAATGAGGATTGAGCGATGACCACTGCGGATGGGCCCGCGCCTTGTTCAGCGCTTCCGGCAGTTTGCCTTCGCGCCAGGTTTTGTCCTGCGGTGTGGCGACCTGAATGCTGTCCAGCGCCGCATGCCCACGCTGGTTCAGGGCTTGCAGCAATTGCCGCTGGCGCAAGGCCAACAGCCGCAGCACGCTGTCGTCGACGGTCAGTTCTCGCTGGCCTTTGATCTTGCCCAGCAGGCGGCTGCCGTAACTGCGCGCGGTTTGCAGGGCGCCGCCGGCAATCGCTCCGGCCAGTGCCGCCGCGCCGAGGGTCAGGCCACCCACCAGCAGATCGACACCGGCCCCGGCCGCCGCGCCAGCCGCTATGCCACCGCCGACTCGCACACCGAGCTGCTTCAGGGTTTCCGGGTTGAACAGGTCATCGCCCCAGCGGCCATCGAGCAGCGGCAGGTCACTGGCCGCCGCGTCCTGTGGGCGGAAAGCGTAGAGCTTGAGCAAGGCTTCAACGCAGCGTTGTTCGCGCTGACGCACCGCTTTGCGCAGTTCGCTGATCGCTTGCTGCTCCTGCTCCGCCTCGCTGACAACACTGCGGCGGCAGGCGGCGCAATCGATCAATAAATCGGCGATCAGCTGCGTAGCACTCTGCCGACGGGCCAGGCGTTGGGCCTGCTGATCGGCGATCAGGCGTTCCAATTGTTCGCGGGAGTTTTCCAGCAGCAGCGCAAGGCTTTCATAGAGTCGACGTTCGCCATCTTCCGGCGGCGCGACGCTGTCGAACCGCACCAAGGCATGCAAGCCCAACCGCGCCAGGGCCTCACGCCAATCCGGTTCGCGCTGCTGGGCGCTGCTGACAAAATTCAGCACCGGCAGCAGCGGTTTGCCGCAACTGGCCAGCACTTGCAGTTCGTCGCGGTACTTGGCCAGCACCGGCTCCCGGGCGTCGATCACATAGAGGCCGGCGTCGGAGGCAAGCAATTGCCGCAACACCTTGGCTTCCTGTTCGAAGCGCTGCCGGGCTTCGCTGCCCTCAAGGAAGCGCGCCAGCCGCGCCGGGCCGTCGAGGCGTTCACCGGGTCGCTCCAGGCGCTCGAGGTAGTCGAGCAGGGCGATGGCATCTTCCAGGCCCGGCGTGTCGAACAGATCGAGCAGAGGCTCGCCGTCCACCGACAATCGCGCGCCCTCGACGTGGCGCGTGGTGCTGGGGCGATGGGACACTTCGCCGAAGCCGACATCCCGCGTCAGCGTGCGCAGCAACGAGGTTTTGCCGACGTTGGTGTGGCCGACCACGGCGAGCTTCAAGGGCTGTTTCCGGGTATCAGTCATGACCCGTCTCCAGCCAGTTCAATGGCGCGCAATCGGCGAATGGCAGGTCCAGTTGTTGCAGCGCAACATGCCAGTCGCCCAGGCGTTCGGCATCCAGTGCTTCGCCGGGCGGCGCTTGCAGCAGCCACACGCGGGTAGCCGTAGCACTGCGAGCCAGTTCGGCAATCAGCGCGAGGCTGCCACGGTCCGGCGAACGCCGTGGATCGCAGGCGATGGCCAGGCGGGCCGGGGGAAAGCGACTCAGTTGTTCAAGCAGTTTGTGCCGGGATTCGCGGCTGTCGAGGATGCCGGCGTCGTTGACGCTTTTCGGCAGCTGCGGTGGCCAGGGGCGTTGATCGTCCAGCTCGATGGCCACCAACAGTGCGCCATCGCTTTGCAGATCGCTGGCCGCGTTTTCAACCCGGTGAAGTTGCTCAGGCGCGGCATCGCTAATACCCAAGCGTTCGCTGGTGGGCATCAGCCGTTCGCGCAGTTGGGCGTAACCTGGCAGGTTCAAGTCCAGATGCAAGGCTGCCTGGCCGGTTTTCCAGCGCCACCGGCAGAACAATGCGAGCAGCAAACGCGGTAACACGCCGTACACCAGCAGCACGCCCACCAGCCACGCCGCCCAGGCCTGGCGGGCGCTTTCGATGTTCAGCGCGGCATCGCCGCTGGCGCGGATCATCTCCACGCTGGGCACACTGAAACCGAGCAAGGCCGGCAGGGCGCCGAGGGCCTGGGTCATGGCGACGAAGGTGTCGGCGCCGAGGATGGTGGTCTCCCAGACGAAGCCATAGCGCCGGGTCGCCATCAGCGTCAGCAGCATCACCAAGGCACTGAGCATCGCCAACAACCATAAGCCGTTGACCAGCACACCCAGCGCCCACCGATTGAGTTTCTGCCGTTGCAGCAACAGCAGCAGGGCTGGCGCCAGTTGCGCGGCGTTGGCATCGCGGGCGAGTTTTTCACTGAGCCACAACCACAAGCGTCCGAGGGCGGCGCTCTGTTCGCCGGCGAACACCAGGCCCAGGGCCCAGCTCAATAGCAGAATCAGGTTCAGCCCCAGCAGGCTGCCCAAGGCCCAGAACACATTGACCGGGGACCGGCCGTCGCCCAGCGCGGCAAACGCCAGGCCGGCGCCACTGATCACGGCCAGCACGGCGAGCACGATCAACGCCAGTCGCGCGCCTTGCAGCCAGTGTTTGAGGGCGCGGGTCTGCCCGTCGCGCTCGGCCAGCCACCGGGCGCGGCATTGAATACGCGTCGGCAGGTCGCCGCCGGCGCTACGGGCGACTCGGTTGGCTTCCAGATCATCCAGAGGCCCGGCGTGTTCTTCACGCAGGCGTATGGTTTCGCTCAGCCAGAGGTTTTGCAGGGGCGTCAGTTCAGTCACGCGGCATCCCGTCGCTTCATTGAGCGATGAGCATAACCGCTGTGACGCTTATCGGGGTAAGGGAGGCTCTGGTATCCTCGCCGGCATGACTAAATCACTCCCCCTCAGCCTGATCGCAGCCCTCGGTGAAAACCGTGTGATCGGCGTCGACAACAGCATGCCCTGGCACTTGCCGGGGGACTTCAAATACTTCAAGGCCACCACCCTCGGCAAGCCGATCATCATGGGGCGCAAGACCTGGGATTCCCTCGGTCGTCCGCTGCCGGGCCGGTTGAACATCGTGGTCAGTCGCCAGGCGGATCTGCAGCTGGAAGGCGCGGAGGTTTATCCGTCACTGGAGGCGGCCGTGGTTCGCGCCGAGGAATGGGCGCTGGAGCAGGGTGCCAATGAGTTGATGTTGATTGGTGGTGCGCAGTTGTATGCGCAAGGTCTGGAGCAGGCCGATCGGCTATACCTGACGCGCGTGGCGCTGAGCCCGGAAGGGGATGCGTGGTTTCCGGAGTTTGATGTGAACCAGTGGAAGCTGGTGTCGAATGTTCCGAATCCGGCAGAAGGCGATAAGCCGGCGTACAGCTTTGAGGTGTGGGAGCGCACATAGATCGTTCCCACGCTCTGCGTGGGAATGCAGCCGTGACGCTCCGCGTCACTGGACGCGGAGCGTCCCTTGAGGCATTCCCACGCGGGAGCGTGGGAACGATCAGTACGGGTTAAGCGTGAGCCAACTCCGAATGCTCATCCGCATCCAACAGCGCTTTATCCGTCTGCTGCATGATCTGGCTGGTGATCGCCCCAGCGGTGATCGAGCCACTGACGTTCAACGCCGTGCGACCCATGTCGATCAGCGGTTCAACGGAAATCAGCAACGCCACCAGTGACACCGGCAAACCCATGGCCGGCAACACGATCAGCGCGGCGAAGGTTGCACCGCCACCAACCCCGGCCACCCCGGCCGAACTCAGCGTCACAATCGCCACCAACGTCGCGATCCACAACGGGTCCAGCGGGTTGATGCCCACGGTTGGCGCAACCATCACCGCCAGCATTGCCGGGTACAGACCGGCACAGCCGTTCTGGCCAATGGTCGCGCCAAACGAGGCAGCGAAACTGGCGATGGACTGCGGAATGCCCAAACGACTGGTCTGGGCTTCGATGCTCAGCGGAATGGTGGCGGCGCTGGAGCGGCTGGTGAAGGCGAACGTCAGCACTGGCCAGATTTTGCGGAAGAAGCGCAACGGGTTGATCCCGGCGGCCGACACCAGCACGCCATGGATCACAAACATCAGGCCCAGGCCGATGTAGGACACCACCACGAAACTGCCGAGCTTGATGATGTCTTGCAGGTTGGAGCCGGCGACCACTTTGGTCATCAGCGCCAACACACCGTATGGGGTCAGCTTCATCACCAGGCGCACCAGACGCATTACCCAGGCTTGCAGGGTGTCGATGGCGTTGATCACTTTCTGACCTTTCTCGACATCATCCTTGAGCAGTTGCAGCGCCGCGACCCCAAGGAATGCGGCGAAGATCACCACACTGATGATCGACGTCGGCTTGGCGCGAGCGAGGTCGGCGAACGGGTTCTGCGGGATGAACGACAACAACAGTTGCGGCACATTCAGGTCGGCGACCTTGCCCGCATAGTCGGTCTGGATGGTTTGCAGGCGAGCCATTTCCTGGGTACCGGCGACCAGACCTTCGGCGGTGAGGCCGAACAGGTTGGTCAGGCCAATGCCGATCAGCGCCGCGATGGCGGTGGTGAACAGCAGCGTGCCGATGGTCAGGAAGCTGATCTTGCCCAGCGACGAAGCGTTGTGCAGACGGGCCACGGCACTGAGGATCGAGGCGAACACCAGCGGGATCACGATCATCTGCAGCAACTGCACGTAACCGTTGCCCACCAGATCGAACCAACCGATCGAAGCTTTCAACACTGGGTTGCCTGTACCATAAATCGTGTGCAGGGCGATACCGAATACCACGCCCAGCACCAGCGCCAGCAATACCTTTTTGGCCAGGCTCCAGGTGGTGTGACGGGTTTGCGCCAGGCCAAAGAGCAAGGCGAGGAACACCAGCAGATTGAGGATCAGCGGCAGATTCATAGAGGCTCCATAGACTTGTGCCAGCCACCTTCGTGTGTGACTGCGAACCGGTAAGCCTAACAGCTTGATATGTAATGATTTAATATCAAAAGCAACGGTCGACTGTCGTTTTTGGAATAAGCCAATGACGCTATAAGGAATGCGGCTGGCGGAATCAGGATGCAAGCGGTCGCGGGCAGACGAGGACTGTCACACTTATTTGTTAGCGTCGATTTCTTTGAACCGGGGAGAAACGACGATGAAACATGCACCGAAATTTCTTGCTGCTGCACTGGGATTGGGGTTGGGCCTGGGCCTTGTCGGGCAGGTTTTCGCCACCGATTTACAACACTGGCCAGCGGATCAGGCCAAGGCGCTGGACGCGATGATCACGGCCAATGCCAACAAGGGTAATTTCGCGGTGTTCGACATGGACAACACCAGTTACCGCTACGACCTTGAAGAGTCGTTGCTGCCGTTCATGGAAAACAAGGGGCTGATCACCCGCGAGAGCCTCGACCCCTCTCTGAAACTGATGCCGTTCAAGGACACCGCCGACCATAAGGAAAGCCTGTTCAGCTACTACTATCGCCTCTGCGAAATCGACGACATGGTTTGCTACCCATGGGTCGCCCAAGTGTTTTCCGGCTTCACGCTCCAGGAGCTCAAGGCCAACGTCGATGAGTTGATGGCGTCTGGTAAACCGGTGCCGAGCACTTATTACGATGGCGACGTGGTCAAGACCATCGACGTCAATCCGCCGAAAATCTTCACCGGTCAGAAAGAGCTCTACAACAAGCTGATGGAGAACGGCATCGAGGTCTACGTGATGACCGCCGCCTCCGAAGAGCTGGTGCGCATGGTCGCTGCCGATCCGAAGTACGGCTACAACGTCAAACCGCAGAACGTGATCGGCGTGACCACGCTGCTCAAGGACCGCAAGACTGGCGAGCTGACCACGGCGCGTAAGCAGATTACTGCCGGCAAGTATGACGAAAAGGCTAACCTGGGCCTGGAACTGACGCCGTACCTGTGGACCCCGGCCACTTGGATGTCCGGTAAGCAGGCGGCCATCCTGACCTACATCGATGAATGGAAGAAACCGGTCCTGGTGGGCGGCGATACCCCGACCAGCGATGGTTACATGCTGTTCCACAGTGTCGACGTGTCCAAGGGCGGCATCCATTTGTGGGTTAACCGCAAAGACAAGTACATGACCCAGATTAACGGCATGATGGCCAAAAACGCTGCAGCCCAGGCCAAAGAAGGGTTGGCGGTGACGGCGGACAAGAACTGGGTGATCGTCAAGCCTGAAGAGATTCAATAAGCGCTGTGATGATCGTTCCCACGCTCTGCGTGGGAATGCAGCCCGTGACGCTCCGCGTCACTGGACGCAGAGCGTCCCTTGAGGCATTCCCACGCGGGAGCGTGGGAACGATCAGCCCCGCACTTGGCGGGGCATTTTTTGTTCGACGGTTAAGTATTACAGCCCGTCGAGCATCGCTTTGTTACGCACGGCACCCTTGTCGGCGCTGGTCGCCAACAGGGCATAGGCTTTCAGAGCGGTGGTCACTTTACGTGGACGCTTTTCCACCGGCTTCCAGCCTTTCTTGTCCTGCTCGACCCGGCGCGCGGCCAGTTCTTCGTCGCTGACCAACAGGTTGATCGAGCGGTTCGGAATGTCGATCAGGACCTTGTCGCCGTCCTGCACCAGACCGATCGCGCCGCCGGCAGCGGCTTCTGGCGAAGCGTGGCCGATGGACAGGCCCGACGTGCCGCCGGAGAAACGGCCGTCGGTCAGCAGGGCGCAGGCTTTGCCCAGGCCTTTGGATTTCAGGTACGACGTCGGGTAGAGCATTTCCTGCATGCCCGGGCCGCCTTTCGGGCCTTCGTAACGAATGATCACGATGTCGCCAGCCTTCACTTCGTCGGCGAGGATGCCGCGTACGGCGCTGTCCTGGCTTTCGAAGATCTTCGCGTTGCCTTCGAAGACATGGATCGACTCGTCGACACCGGCGGTTTTCACCACGCAACCGTCCAGCGCGATGTTGCCGTACAGAACGGCCAGGCCGCCTTCTTTCGAGTAAGCGTGTTCGACACTGCGGATGCAGCCGTTTTCACGGTCGTCGTCCAGGGTTTCCCAGCGGGTCGACTGACTGAACGCGGTTTGCGTCGGGATGCCCGCAGGGCCAGCCTTGAAGAAGTGATGCACCGCTTCGTCGTTGGTCTGGGTGATGTCCCACTTGGCGATACCTTCGGCCATGGTCTTGCTGTGTACGGTCGGCAGGTCGGTGTGCAACAGGCCGCCACGGGCCAGGGAACCAAGGATGCTGAAGATCCCGCCGGCACGGTGCACGTCTTCCATGTGGTACTTCTGGATGTTCGGCGCGACCTTGCACAGTTGCGGTACATGGCGGGAGAGGCGGTCGATGTCGCGCAGGTCGAAATCGATCTCGGCTTCCTGGGCCGCGGCCAGCAGGTGCAGGATGGTGTTGGTGGAACCGCCCATGGCGATGTCCAGGGTCATGGCGTTTTCGAACGCCTTGAAGTTGGCAATGTTGCGCGGCAACACCGACTCGTCGTTCTCGCCGTAGTAACGCTTGCACAGCTCGACGATGGTGCGGCCGGCCTGCAGGAACAGCTGTTCGCGATCGCTGTGGGTGGCCAGGGTCGAACCGTTGCCCGGCAACGCGAGACCGAGGGCTTCGGTCAGGCAGTTCATCGAGTTGGCGGTGAACATGCCGGAGCAGGAGCCACAAGTAGGGCAGGCGCTACGCTCGTACTCGGCGACCTTCTCGTCAGAGGCGCTGGAGTCGGCGGCGATCACCATGGCGTCGACCAGGTCGAGACCGTGGCTGGCCAGTTTAGTCTTGCCGGCTTCCATCGGGCCGCCGGACACGAAGATTACCGGGATGTTCAGGCGCAAGGCGGCCATCAGCATGCCAGGGGTGATCTTGTCGCAGTTGGAAATGCAGACAATGGCGTCGGCGCAGTGGGCGTTGACCATGTATTCGACGGAGTCGGCGATGATCTCGCGGCTCGGCAGCGAATAGAGCATGCCGTCGTGGCCCATGGCAATGCCGTCATCCACGGCGATGGTGTTGAATTCTTTGGCTACGCCGCCGGCCCGTTCGATTTCACGAGCGACCAGTTGACCCAGATCCTTCAGGTGCACATGGCCCGGTACGAACTGGGTAAAGGAGTTGGCAATGGCGATGATCGGCTTCTTGAAGTCGTCATCCTTCATCCCCGTGGCGCGCCACAGTGCGCGAGCACCGGCCATGTTGCGGCCGTGGGTGGATGTTTTCGAGCGGTAATCAGGCATGGAGCACTCCGGGCGGCAAATCAGGTATCAAAAGGGAAGTGAGCTTCTATTGACGTCTGGAACACTCAGAAATGGCCGTGTGTCCGGAAGTTGCCGATAACTTTGCGGGATCGCCGCGCGCTTCAGCTTGAGCTCATAAACCCGCCGGGGGATGACTGGCGATGAATCTCGCGATTCTACACCGCTGGCGTCAGGAGGGAATGCCGGAAAGTGCTGATCCACTGCTGACGGCGCGCGTGGGATGACGACCGGCAGGATTATTCGACACTTGGGCTGCCTCCCGGGCTTTTGGCTCGGCTATGGATACGACTGTTGAGCGCCAGCGCCATGCTACTCAAAATGATAAAGCTGTATCCAAGGGTGGATTGCAGGTTGGTCGGGCTCAAGCTGATGAGCGCGCTGATCAACCCACCGCAGATGAAAATCACCGTGCTGCCGGCCGACGCCGAGGTTCCCGCATTTTCGGGGAACAGGCCCATGGCTTTGGACGTGGCGGCCGGTCGGGCAATGGTGGTGCCGGCGGTACAGATGAGCATCGGTACCAGGACGGTGATCGGGGACAACGCAAAGTGGCTTGAGAGGTAAAGCATGATCAGGCCGGACAGCAGGATCAGGCTCAGCCCGCTGATGACTTGATGGCCGGGACTGATGCGTTTACCCAGCAGCGTCGCAACCATGCCGCCGATGATGTAGGCGCCGCCGTATGCCAGCAGGACCAGGGAGAAGTCATAGGCCGATAGCTGCAGTTGATCCATGAAAATCAGCGGCGAAATCACGATGAAGGAAAAATGGCAGGCGAAAGCAAAGGCTGAAATCAGCCAGTAGGACAGAAAGTCGACATCGCACAAGATCTGGCGGTAGGGCTGGAAGATATTCAGTCGTGCTCCGGTTGCCGCTGGCCGAGTGTTTTCGAGAAAAAACCAGGCCTTGAGCAGCACTATTCCAGCCAGTGCGGTAAACACCCAGAAGCTGCCCCGCCAGCCCAGTGTGGCTTGCAGAAGCGTACCGGCCAACGGAGAAACGGAGATGAAAACGCCAGTGGCAGTCACCATCAGTATCCGCAACCGGTCACGCTTCTCACCCTCGAACAGGTCCTGAATCAGCGCTTGAGACAGCACGAAACAGCCACAGCCGAGCGCCTGAATCACACGGAACAGCAGGAAGTGGACATAGTCCGTGGTCAGTGTGCAGCCCACTGCGCCCAGCATCGAAACGGTTATTCCGGCAAGCAACAGCCCTTTGCGCCCGATCGCATCCGACAGCGGCCCGATCAGCAGTTGGGAGACCGCTATGCTGACGGCAAACAGACTGATCGACAGCGCAATGTCGGCGGGTGTGCTGCGAAAGTGTTCGGCGAGCGCCGGGAAAGAGGGCAGCAGGACATCCAGCGGGAACACGCCAAGCAGCACCATGGCCAACAACAGGCTGACCGCCCCCCGACGTTGTTTGACGGTCGCCGCGAATTGTCCTTCAGCCATCGATAAGCCCTGCCTTCATGAACAGTTGCTGGTTGGAGGGCAGGTCGAAGAAACCAGCCTTTTTTAACGCCTGAAGCGTTGCGCCAGCACCGGATCGCGCCCGTTGATGGGTGGCTTGGGGGCTGGTCAGTCCGCCAAGAATTTCCGTGATGGTGGTCTGGCCAAGACCCGCGCTGAGCAGGCTTTCGCGCATCCATCGCTCATCGGCTTCGAAGAACATCCGGATGATGTCCAGCAGCGCTTTGGCGACAAACGTGCGTTGAGGGCTGTTCAGCGTCAGCCACAGGTAATGGAACACTTCAGAGAAATAGCGACTATGGCGCGCCTCGTCCGCCAGATGATCCCTGAGCATTGCCTGGACGCTGGAAACCAGGTCGTTACGGCAGACATCGAGCAGTTCCTTGGCAATGATCGTCTCCGACACGAACCCGACGAGAAACCAGGCCAGCGCCCTGTATCTTTCAGGGGCGCCGTCAAGCAGGGCGTTCAATCGCATGATGCGATGGGGCATGACCGGACGCCGGCTGATCCCGTAGAAACTGGCAACTTGCTCGGCAAGGCTGTTGGAAAACAGGGCGTGATAACCCTCGTCGGTATAAAGCTGAAGCGCGGCGGTTTTCATTCGTGCGGGAATGTGGACGTTCAGTTCATCATGGATGATGGTTTCTACGGAGCGGTTGACGATGCGGTGCTCAAGCAAGGTGGTGTAGTCGAGGAAGTACACCAGATGATTGGCCGATAACCGATGGATGACGGTTTGACCTGCCGCCTGGATAGCCGGGTGAGTCAGGTAAGCCAGGCAGCCTGGAGGAAACCAGTGGCGCGTTTCCAGTTGCTGTTCCAGGTCTGGCGGTAATAGATAGTCGTGTTCGCTGGTGCGCACTGACGCACGGGTATTCCAGTCGCCCAGGGTGTAACGATGAGCCCAGGACACGGAGTGGTCCAACGGGGCAATGATGGGAGTGGTCATTGTTGCGGCTCCCGACTGCTCAGAAGATCTTTCAATTCCTGGCACATCATTTGTCCGTCGCTGTAGCCACAGCCGACAAAAAACAACGGTTGTTCTGCGGTGTCCTCGATCCCCAGCAAGACCTCGACCTGATCATCGGCCAGCGCCCCCGTCAGCCAGGTGTTCAACCCCAGTGCAGTGGCCGCCAGTTGGAATGTTTGCGAGATATGCCCCGCTTCCACGAAGGCCATTCGATAGGCTCGCGAGTGTTCATATTTCCACCACAGCTTGTCGAACCGACTGGTGATGAACAGGCCCACGGGCAGGTTGTTGATGAAGTGCTGCCCACACAGCAACTGCCCCAGTGGCGAGTCAGGTGTCGGGTTGACGAAACTCAAGGCGTGGTCGGTGGGGTGATACGCGTAGAGCCCGGGTTTCAGGCCGCTGACGTTGTGTACATGAAGAAAGCCTTCGCAGGCATTCAGCCCGCCACCGGATGGGCTGCTGCGCCGGGCACCGAGACCTTCGACAAGGCTTTCGTCGACATCGTTTTCGCGCTCATGCAAGTAGCCAAGGGACAGGTAAAGCAGCGTGCCGATAGCTTCCAGTGAAACGGCGGCATCGGTGAAGGTACGGCAGGTT
The DNA here is from genome assembly GCF_030687165.1 of Pseudomonas sp. FP1740. Taxonomy (NCBI): domain Bacteria; kingdom Pseudomonadati; phylum Pseudomonadota; class Gammaproteobacteria; order Pseudomonadales; family Pseudomonadaceae; genus Pseudomonas; species Pseudomonas sp. FP1740. The sequence goes on along the minus strand of NZ_CP117461.1, from coordinate 6,243,519 downwards.
TTTCGGCCGATCAGGACGTTGGCAAGAGAGCCTTCCGGCAGGCAGGAAGGTTTCGGCAGGGTAATCAGATCCTGCGCCTGGCGTTCTATGAGCCTGCTGCCCGGCGCGGGTGCGGCCAGCACTTCGGTGCAATGGTCCAGATAGTGTCTCGACCATTCATGAATGTTCTGAGGGATATATTCACAGGGAATGTTTTTGGTGCCGATATGGAATATCTTCGATAGTTCATCCCAACCCCATTCAATTGTGTCTTGTATTGATGTTGTCAGTATTCCTGCGTTCAGGAGTTGAGTGTCAACTATATTGCTGTCGTTATACGATTCGGGGTTGTTGATAAGTTGTGCAAGTCTGGTTGAGTATTCCAGATTTAGTTCAAATTGTTTGTGGTTTTTGTAATCCCAGACTATTTGGCGGGGCGTGCGCGGAAGTATGAATAGATATGGGTTTATCTGCATGGTGGGCGGTTCGCTCTGGACGGGTGCCATAGAACACGCTGGGTAGCCGGCACTCCCCAGCGTCTCATTTACTTAGCGGGCTTTTGGTGCAACCAGAAAAGCCAGGTTGGCGATTTTGTTAGTTTCCAGAGTAATTGCTTTCATGTTTATGACTCCTTGTCATTTGATAGTGAGTGTCACTTCGTGGTGACAACTCAATCATAGGCTGTAATGAGCCCTTTTCAAGGAGATATTAAGTAGGAAAATTCCAGTAATTTTGTCGGAGTGGTCTTGGGCTTGGAACAGTTTTGTAAGTTATATTCCTTCAAATAAAAGATGCAGGGAAATGTCCTGCAAGCCAGTAGGACCGCAGAGTAAGAAATTGGAGTTGTAGAGTAAATATTGTGGCGTCAAAGCGGCTGACGGAGAGCCTGTCGGCTCCCCGTCAAACCGGCGTACTCAGCTGTTTGGCAGCAGGCGGCAGGTAATGCTCTTGATGTAGCGGGTTTCGGCAATGGCCGGGTGTACCGGGTGATCCGGGCCCTGGCCGCCGCGCTCGAGCATCTGGATGTTGCGGTCCAGGTGGCGGGCGCTGGTCAGCAGGATGTTCTGCAGATCGTCTTCCGGCAGGTGCATCGAGCACGATGCGCTGACCAGAATGCCGTCCTTGGTGAGCAGGCGCATGGCTTGTTCGTTCAGGCGACGGTAGGCGCCTTCGCCGTTTTTCATGTCTTTCTTGCGTTTGATGAATGCAGGAGGGTCGGCCACGATGACGTCGAAACGCTCTTCGCTGGCTTTCAGCTCTTTGAGGGCTTCGAACACATCGCCTTCAATGCAGGTCATTTTTTCGGCGAAACCGTTCAGTGCGGCGTTGCGCTCGACGCCGTCGAGGGCGAAGGCCGACGCATCGACGCAGAACACTTCACTGGCGCCGAAGGCGGCCGCTTGCACGCCCCAGCCACCAATGTAGCTGTACAAGTCCAGTACGCGTTTGCCTTTGGCATAAGGTGCCAGACGCGCGCGGTTCATGCGGTGGTCATAGAACCAGCCGGTTTTCTGGCCCTGGATGACCGGCGCTTCGAACTTCACGCCGTTTTCTTCCAGCGCCACCCACTCCGGCACCAGGCCGAACACGGTTTCGACGTAACGGTTGAGGCCTTCGGCGTCACGGGCTGCGGAGTCGTTCTTGAACAGGATGCCGCTAGGCTTGAGTACTTGGGTCAGGGCCGCGATCACGTCATCTTTGTGAGCTTCCATGGTCGCCGAAGCGATCTGGACCACCAGGATGTCGCCGAAACGGTCGACCACCAGGCCTGGCAGCAGGTCGGAGTCGCCGTAGACCAGACGATAGAACGGCTTGTCGAACAGGCGATCGCGCAGCGACAGGGCGACGTTAAGGCGATGCACCAGCAGCGACTTGTCCAGCGGCAACTTGATGTCGCGCGACAGCAGGCGGGCGCAGATCAGATTGTTCGGGCTCATGGCAACGATGCCCAGCGGCTTGCCGCCGGCGGCTTCGAGGATCGCCTGATCGCCAGCCTTGAAGCCGTGCAATGGGGTGGCGGCTACATCGATTTCGTTGCTGTAGACCCACAAGTGACCGTTGCGCAGGCGTCGGTCGGCGTTGGCTTTGAGGCGCAGGCTAGGCAGGGACATGACGTCGCTCCGGAAAAAAGAGCGGGAGTATAGCGTGTTGAGGGAGCGGCAGGTTTGACGGACGATGAAACGCGCATGACGCCATCGCGGGCCCGCACACATATGGATTGAGTTTGACTGGCTGTCGGATCGATCTTTTTAAGGGGTAGAATCCCCGCCTGACCCGGAGTGCGTACTTATGTCCCAAGAGCTGTCTTCTGAACAGATTCAACAGTCCCTGCAAGGCATCAGTGTGCCGGCCCAGCCGCAGATCATGGTGGATCTGCAGATGGAGCAATATATGCCCGACCCGGACCTGGAGGTGATCGCCAAGCTGATCTCCCAGGACCCTGGCCTTTCCGGCTCCTTGCTGAAAATCGTCAATTCGCCGTACTACGGCTTGAGTAACAAGATCACCGCGATCCAGCGTGCAGTAAACCTGTTGGGCAGTCGTTCGATCATCAACCTGATCAACGCGCAGTCGATCAAGGGCGAGCTGAACGACGACACCATCGTCACCCTCAACCGTTTCTGGGACACGGCACAGGACGTGGCGATGACCTGCCTGAGCCTGGCCAAGCGCGTCGGTGTCCAGGCCGGCGATGAAGCTTATGCGTTGGGCCTGTTCCACGATTGTGGCATCCCGCTGATGCTCAAGAAATTCCCCGATTACATGAAAGTGCTGGAACAGGCCTATGCCAACGCCAGCGTCGAATGCCGCGTGGTGGATACCGAGAACAGGCAATACAACACCAACCACGCCGTGGTCGGGTATTACACCGCCAAGTCCTGGCGTCTGCCGGAACATGTCACCCAGGCCATTGCCAACCATCACAATGCCCTGGCCATTTTCAGCGATGAGTCGTGCCGCAATACACCGCTGAAAAACCTGCTGGCAATCCTGAAGATGGCCGAGCACATTTGCGCCTCCTATCGGGTGCTGGGCAACCAGCCTGAAGACCACGAATGGAACAATGTCGGGCATCTGGTGCTCGATTACATCGGTCTATCGGAATACGATTTCGAAACCCAGAAACAAGAAATTCGCGACCTCGCCACACGTTGAGTGTCGAACCTCGCCTGATTCGAGAGCCTCATGCCTGAACTGCCGGAAGTCGAAACCACCCGCCGCGGAATTGCACCGCACCTGGAAGGCCAGCGCGTCAGCCGGGTGATCGTGCGTGAGCGCCGTCTGCGCTGGCCGATCCCCGAAGACCTGGATGTGCGGCTGTCGGGCCAGCGCATCGTGCTGGTGGAACGGCGGGCCAAGTATTTACTGATCAATGCCGAAGTCGGCACGTTGATCAGCCATTTGGGCATGTCGGGGAATCTGCGGCTGGTGGAAGCCGGCTTGCCGGCGGCCAAGCATGAGCATGTGGACATCGAGCTGGAATCGGGCCTGGCCCTGCGTTACACCGACCCGCGTCGGTTCGGGGCAATGCTCTGGAGTCTCGACCCGCTGAATCACGAACTGCTGGTTCGCCTGGGGCCGGAGCCGTTGACCGATCTGTTCGATGGCGAGCGTCTGTTCCAGCTGTCCCGCGGGCGATCCATGGCGGTCAAGCCGTTCATCATGGATAACGCGGTGGTGGTTGGCGTCGGCAATATCTACGCGACCGAAGCGCTGTTTGCTGCCGGCATCGACCCGCGCCGCGAGGCCAAGAGCATTTCCCGGGGGCGTTATTTGAAGCTGGCGATCGAGATCAAGCGCATCCTGGCGCTCGCCATCGAACGGGGCGGTACCACGTTGCGGGACTTTATCGGCGGCGACGGCCAGCCGGGGTACTTCCAGCAGGAGCTGTTCGTGTACGGCCGTGGTGGTGAACACTGCAAGGTCTGTGGCACGGGGCTGCGGGAAGTCAAACTCGGGCAGCGCGCCAGCGTCTTTTGTCCGCGCTGTCAGAGCTGATATCGGCTACGGTCTATAGTCAGTGTTCTCACTGCCTAGCCGAAGGACCGTGCCATGAATCTGTTTCGAACCCTTGTCGTCACGCTGCTGCTGAGCATCGCTGCGCCCGCGCTGGCTACTGAGAACGGCAGCGGCGACCCGCGTTACACCATCCAGAATCCACCGGCCTACGCCATGCTTGGCGATCTGCTGATTGCCCGACCGTTGCTGGTGGTGGCGACAGTGATCGGTGCCGGGGCGTTTGTGGTGTCGCTGCCATTTACCGCGCTGGGCGGCGGCATTGGCGATGCAGGGCAGGCGCTGGTGGTCGACCCGGCGAAAGCGGCGTTTGTGCGGTGTCTGGGGTGTGTCGGGGAAGGGTTTGAGCAGCGGGAGTGAAGCAAATCAAAAGATCGCAGCCTTCGGCAGCTCCTACTGGTGTACGCATTCCAGCGTAGGAGCTGCCGAAGGCTGCGATCTTTTCAGGCTTTCAAGCCTTACCGGTAATCTTCCGGTATTTCTCCATCAACTGTTCTTCAGTTTCCGGATGGGCCTCGTCCAGCGGAATGCAATCCACCGGGCAGACCTGCTGGCACTGCGGTTCGTCGTAGTGGCCGACACATTGCGTGCACAGGTTCGGGTCGATCACGTAGATCTCTTCGCCCTGGGAAATGGCGGCGTTCGGGCACTCGGGTTCGCAGACGTCGCAGTTGATGCAATCGTCGGTGATGATCAGGGACATGCTAACTCCAGCCGGGGCGGCAGGCCCTGGCGCAATAAACCAATGCGCACAATTGTGCCGCATTGGCGCCCGCAGTGCACGCGGGCGCGATCAAGTGCAGCAGATCGCAGCCTTCGGCAGCGCCTACTTTTTGAAGCGTTCGGTGAGGGCGTCGGCCACCACCGGGTGGACGAACTTGGTGATATCGCCGCCCAGGGCCGCGATTTCACGGACCAGTGTCGAGGAAATGAACGAATAACGCTCGGACGGGGTAAGAAACAGGCTTTCCACATCCGGTGCCAGTTGGCGGTTCATGTTGGCCAGCTGGAATTCATATTCGAAGTCCGACACCGCGCGCAAACCACGCAGGAACACATTGGCGTTCTGCTCTTTGGCGAAGTGCGCGAGCAGCGTCGAGAAGCCGACGACTTCAACGTTCGGTAAATGTTTGGTGACCTCGCGGGCCAGCTCCACACGTTGTTCCAAGGGAAACAGCGGGTTTTTCTTCGGGCTGGCGGCGACGGCGATGATCACGTGATCGAACAGGCGCGAGGCGCGTTCGACCAGATCGCCATGGCCCTTGGTAATAGGGTCGAAGGTACCTGGGTACAACACTCGGTTCATCGCGTCGTCCTGGCGGGAGTCCGTTGGGGAGTCGGATGGTATCGCAGCCTTCCCGGTCGGCCAAGTCGCCTGTTGGGTAAGAAAGCACTATAGACGATGGGAATATTCCGCGTTTTCATGGGTTTTTCAAACGCTCGGCCAGTGAATTCGCCAGTTGCGCTGTCAGTCCGTAGACCGACAATTGTGGGTTTGCCCCAATGCTGGTGGGGAATAGCGAGCCGTCGTGGATCGATAGATTGTGCAGTTGGTGATGTCGGCCGAGGCTGTCGGTCACGGCGTTTTTCGGATCTTCACCCATGGCACAACCGCCCATTACATGAGCACTGCCCAGGCGCGTGCGATACAACTCAAGGCTCAATCCGTCGATCAATGCACGCGCTTCGGTGAGGGTTTTCACGTAACGGGCGTCGGCATGCATCGGCATCACGGCGTTGGCGCCACCGGCGAACTGGATCTCGGCCATGCTATGGAACGCCCGGCGCAACCCGTCCCAGGCATACGGTGAAACCTGATAGTCGAGCACCGGCGTGCCATCACTGCGCAATTCGACACTGCCGCCGGGGCTGTCCGGGTGAAAACCGTCTCGCAGCAACGCCAGCATCGCGTGGGTATGTGGCAGATTCTCCATGTGCCGGGCGTTTTCCATGCCGAAGCCACCGAGCAGGGTGGTGGCCAGCGCCGGGTGCAGCGGTGGGACCTCCAATTTGTAGGACATCTTGCCGGTGGTGCCGTCCTGCCACTGGAAATGGTCGGAATAAATCGACTGCGGCGCGCCGTAGAACGGGTTGATCACCTCGTCGAACAGCCCGGCGGACATGTTGACCAAATGCAGGAACGTCCGTTTTCCCAGTCGCTCATGCGGATCCGGCGCCTCTGAACGCAACAGCAGCGCCGGGCTGTTGATCCCGCCGCCGGCCAGCACGTAATGCCGTGCCTTGACCGTGATCGTGCGACCGGTAGGGGCGACGCAACGCTCATCCATCGCCACGCAGTGCAGGCCTGTGACCCTGCCGTCCTTGATCGACAGCTTTTCGGCGCGGGCCAGATAGAGCAGCTCGCCACCTTTTTCCAGGGTCGCCGGGATGGTCGTGACCAGCATCGATTGCTTGGCGTTGGTCGGGCAACCCATGCCGCAGTAGCCGAGGTTCCAGCAGCCGCGCACGTTGCGCGGGATCACATGCCAGGCGTAGCCGAGTTTTTCGCAGCCTTTGCGGATGACGTCGTTGTTGGCGTTGGGCGGCACCCGCCACGGGGCGACGCCCAGGCGTTGTTCCATTTTCTCGAACCAGGGCGCCATCTCGGCCGGTGTGTGGCCTACGACGTCATGTTCTTTGGCCCAGTGTTCGAGCGTCTGATCCGGGGTGCGAAAGCTCGAAGTCCAGTTGATCAGCGTGGTACCGCCCACCGCCCGGCCCTGGAGGATGGTGATCGCACCGTCCTTGCTTATGCGCCCGATGCCTTCCTGATAGAGGCTGGTGTAGGCCTGATCTTCGAGCATCTTGAAGTCGCTGCTGGTCTTGAGTGGGCCTTCTTCGATGAGCAAGACCTTGTAGCCTGCGGCGCTGAGGATTTCGGCGGTGGTTCCGCCGCCGGCACCGCTGCCGATGATCGCCACATCCGCTTCGAGGGTCAGGTCCTGGGGCAATTGCGAACCGTTATAGGTTTTCCAGCCACGGGCCAGGCCTTCGCGAAACGGATCGGGTACGGGCATGTTCGGGGTCTCTTGTTGTTATGTTTTGGGTGCGATGGTGAGGCGGCTTGCCCGCGAAAGGGACGCCACGGTTTCAGACCGTAGGCGGCCCCGGATACCCACAATGCACCCAAGATTCCGCTCGGCTGTACCACGCCATCATCACCATTTGCAGCAACGAGCTATGGCCCATGCGCAGCAAGCTCAGCGAGCTGTTTTCCCAGCGATCGAGAAAGTGCCGGATATCCTCGCCGCTGGCGTTTTCCCAGCTGCCCCAGATCCCGGTCAGTGGGCCGCGGGTGATGCTCATCCCCAGCACATCGAACAATTGCCGGGTCAGCTTGAGCATTTCCGCAGACAGGTGATCGAGGCTGTAATCCAGGCTCTTGAGGGTGCCTTCGACGGCGGCCGGCATTTTCTCGACGATCACGGCACCGTCGAGCATTACCGGGATCAGTGCCCGCAGAAACAACAGGTCACCGCTGCGCAGAGTCGCGAAACCGCTGGCCGCCGTGCTCGACGAGCAGCCGCTGAGGCTCGCGCCTAATCCTGCCGTGGCCAGAAAAGCGCTGGCGCCCAGGCTGAATTTAAGCAGGCCGCGCCGTGACAGCGCGGGTGTGTCGGACAGGCTTGGGCTCATTATTGTTATTACCCGGCGGTGTTGATCGTTAGCGAATAAACAGCTTCTGGATCAGTTTCTGAATGGATTTGCCGTACGGCGGATAGATCAGCTTTGCCGCATTGAAACGCTGTTTGATCAGCACTCCCTTGGCCTTGCTGAAGGTCAGGAAGCCCTCATGGCCGTGGTAGTGGCCCATGCCCGAGGCGCCGATGCCGCCGAACGGCATGTCGTCCTGGGCGACGTGCAGCAAGGTGTCGTTGAGGCAAACGCCACCGGAATGGGTTTCGTGGAGAACGCGGCTTTGCTCGCGCTTGTCGTAGCCGAAGTAATACAGCGCCAGCGGACGAGGCCGTTGGTTGATGTAGGCAAACGCTTCATCGAGGTCCTTGTACGGCACGATCGGCAGCAGCGGGCCGAAGATTTCGTCCTGCATCACCGTCATGTCGTCGCTGACGTTGAGCAGCAGGCTATGACCCATGCGCCGGCCCTGGCCCTGATCGAACAGCGGAATCAGCAGCGCGCCCTTGCTGGTAGCGTCGCTGAGGTAGCCGTTGAGCCGCGCCAGTTGTCGGTCATTGATGATGGCGGTGTAGTCCGGATTGTCGGCCAGGGTCGGATAAAACCCGCGAACTGCCTGGCGATAGGCTTCGACGAAAGAGCCGACGCGGTCTTCGGGCACCAACACGTAGTCCGGGGCGACACAGGTTTGCCCGGCGTTGAGGGTCTTGCCGAAAGCGATGCGCTCGGCGGCATCCTTGAGCGGCACGTCGCGGGAAACGATTGCCGGGGACTTGCCGCCCAGTTCGAGGGTCACCGGGGTCAGGTTCTCGGCGGCGGCGCGCATCACGTGTTTGCCGATGCTGGTGGCGCCGGTGAACAGCAGGTGATCGAAGCGCAGCCGGGAGAATGCCACGCCAATATCGGCCTCGCCGAGCACCACGCAAACCAGGTCTTGAGGGAATATCCGCCCCAGCAATTCCTTGAGCAGCAAACCGGTGGCGGGGGTCGATTCGCTGAGTTTGAGCATCACCCGGTTACCCGCCGACAACGCTCCCACCAGTGGCCCGATGGCCAGATATAGCGGATAGTTCCACGGCACGATCACCCCGACCACGCCCAGCGGTTGATAAACGACTTTGGCCGACGCGGGTTGAAAGGCGATGCCGACTTTACGCCGTGAGGTTTTCATCCAGCCTTTGAGATGCTGGCTGGCGTAGTGAATGCCGTGCAGGCTGGGCATCAATTCGGCGAGCAGGGTTTCGTCGGCGCTGCGGTGGCTGAAATCCTGGCTGATGGCGTCGATCAAGGCCTGGCGCTCATTGCTCAACAGGTCCCGCAATACCTTTAGCCATTGCTGGCGCTGAGCCGCGGGTGGCATCGGGTTGCCTGCATACGCGGCGCGTTGAGCATCGAACAGGGTTTGGAGCTCGTCCAGAGGCTGCTGCAAGTTCTTCAGGTAGGCGATGTCAGCAGGCATGGTCGGCTCCGGATTTATTGTAATGAGGGGACTTTTAGAGTCCATGCTCTAAAAAGTCAAATGACATCCTGACGCAGCTTTGTTTTATCCACCCACGGATAGGTCGTAAGATGCCCGTCACCGCACTCTGAATTAAAGCTCAAGCCATGGCCCCTCGGATCAAAACCAGCGAGCGCATCGTGCAAAACAGCCTGGAGCTGTTCAATCAGCAGGGCGAGCGCAGCATCAGCACCAACCACATTGCTGCCCACATGGAGATTTCTCCGGGCAACCTGTACTACCACTTCCCCAACAAGCAGGCGATCATCGCTGTACTGTTCAGTGAGTACGAAAGCCTGGTGGACAGCTTCCTGCGCCCACCCCAGGGCCGCGCCGCGACGGTCGAAGACAAGCGCTTCTACCTCAAGGAATTGCTCGCCGCCATGTGGCGCTACCGGTTTTTGCATCGCGACCTCGAGCACTTGCTCGATAGCGATCCCGAGCTGGCCGCCCGTTACCGGCGCTTTTCCCAGCGCTGTCTGATCCAGGGCACCGCCATTTACGAAGGGTTCGTCGCCGCTGGCATCCTGAACATGGATAAGGTTCAGATCGAGTCCCTGACGCTGAACGCCTGGATCATCCTCACGTCGTGGGTACGGTTTCTGTGTACCACGCGGGAAAACTCCAACCACTTGAGCGAACAGGCTATTAAGCGCGGCGTGTATCAGGTGTTGGTGCTTGAGGCCGGGTTCGTCACCGATCAATCGCGCGACGCGGTAAATGCGCTGTTCGACGAATTTTACGTGCCACTGGCCCAGGCGCTGGAAGAAGTGCATTAGGATTCAAGACCGACAACATCACAGGAGCCCGTTATGCCCATTGCGCAACTGATCAGCCCGCAAGCGTTGGACCTGAAAAAGGAGACCCCGGGGCTGGTGATTCTGGATTGTCGTTTTGCCCTCGAAGACCCGGATTACGGTCAGCGCAGTTATGCCGAAGGGCATATTGCCGGGTCGAGTTTTGCCGATCTCGAGCGTGATCTGAGCGGGGCGGTGGTCAAGGGGGTTACCGGGCGTCATCCGTTGCCTGAGCCCGAAAAGCTGATCGAGCGCCTGCAAGCCTGGGGCATCAATGCCGACAGCGAAGTGGTTTTGTACGATGACGGTCCTGGTGCCTACGCGGCGCGGGCCTGGTGGTTGCTGGCCTGGCTGGGCAAGCGCGATGGTGTGTTCATTCTCGATGGCGGGCTGAAGGCCTGGCACGCCGCCGGATTGCCCCTGAGTCTTGATCCGCCGTCGATCAATCGCGGTACCTTCACCGGGACGCCGGATGCTTCGCTGGTGCTCAGCGCCAAACAGCTCCAGAAACGTCTCGGTCAGCCCGCGTTGACCCTGCTCGACGCCCGCGCCATGCCGCGCTTCAAGGGTGAAGTGGAGCCAATCGATCCGATTGCCGGGCACATTCCCGGCGCACAATGCGCCGCGTTCACCGAAAACCTGGGCAGCGACGGGCGTTTTCTGCCAGCCGATCAGCTCAAGCAGCGGTTTGCCGCGAAGCTCGGTGATCGTTCGCCGACGGAGCTGGTCGCGTATTGCGGTTCCGGCGTGACGGCCTGCCACAACCTGTTCGCCCTGTGCCTGGCGGGTTATCCGTTGGGGGCGTTGTATGCCGGTTCGTGGAGCGAGTGGATCAACGACCCCGCGCGAGGCGTCGCCACCGGCGAGTAAGCGCAGAGCCAATGTGGGGGCTGGCTGGCTCTCACATTTGGATCTTTGGTGTCATCAACCGGGTAACTGCCGCGCGCTGCGATACGCCCCCGGTCCAACGCCATAAACCTGCTTGAATTGCCGGCTCAGATGGCTCTGGTCGGCAAAACCCAGTTGCGTCGCGACTTCCAGCGGCAGGCAGCCGTCCTGTAACAACGCCCGTGCCCGAGCGATACGCTGCTGCATCAGCCAAGCGTGCGGCGGCATGCCGGTGGCGCGGCGGAACACCCGGGCGAAGTGGAAGGGGGACAGGTTCACCGTCGCCGCCAGTTCTTCCAGCGAGGGCGGCGCCGCCAATTGCGATTGCAGCCGTTCTTTGGCCAAGGTCACCGCGCGGTGTTCCTTGCCGGGTTTGCCGGCGATTGGGACGGCTGCGTGGCGTTGCAACAGCGACAACATCATTTCCCGCCAGACCGTTTGCTGCTGCAGGGCCGTGGACGGACTTTCCAGCAGTCGATGCAGTTGGCAGAACCCCCTCACCAGATCCGGGTCGCGGTACAGCGTGGCGCCAAACACCGGCAAGGTGTCGCTCGGCAGTTCTAGCTCTTCCAGCAGCGAGAGAATTTGCCCGCTGTCGGGATAAAACGCCCGGTACAACCAACCGTCTTCCGTACCTTTGTGGCCAGTGTGCAGTTCATCCGGGTTGATCAGCACCAGCGTGCCGCTGCCCGCCAAATGCTCGGCACCGCGATAGCGATAACGCTGGGCGCCGGCCATGATCATGCCGATCACATAGCCGTCATGCACATGCGGGGCGAAACGGTGTTCGATGTAGCGCGCGGACAACAACTCGACCCCGGCCAGCGGTGCCGTTTGCCAGAAGTGGATCGACTCGCCCTGATCGACTTCCACTGTTTACTTGCGCCCTGTGGCGGCCAGCCATTGGGGAATACGCCGTTCCAGGTAGTAACCCGGTTGCCTGAACGAGCCCTCGACGAAACCGACATGCCCGCCCTTGGCCTGCAGCTCGAATTGAGTGCTGGCGGACAATTCGTCGGCTTGCGGCAGGCTATGCGGAAACACAAACGGATCGTCAGCCGCCTGGATAATCAGGGTCGGCGTGCGAATCTCTCCAAGGAAATAACGACTCGAAGCGCGACGATAGTAATCCGCGGCATCGGCGAAACCATTGAGCGGTGCGGTGACCCGGCCGTCGAAATCCCAGAAGGTGCGCAAGTTCTCCAAAGAGCCCAGCGCCTCCAATGCCGCCAGGCCAACCTCATGGCCCTCATGCTGGAATCTGCGTTGTTTGTTCTTGATGTAGGCGACCATCTCTCGCATGAAATGCGCTTGGTAGAACTGGGAAAAACCCTGGCTGATACGATCGGCACAGTGATCGAGGCGAAACGGCACCGACACTGCCACTGCACCGAGTACACCGCTGTTGCTGCCGGTTTCACCCAGATGCTTGAGCAACACGTTACCGCCCATGGAATAACCAACCGCATACAGCGGCGCGAGGGGGCGTTGGGTGCGCAGGTGCCTGATGGTTTCCGCCAAATCTTCACTGGCCCCGGAATGGTAACTGCGCGGCAACAGATTGGGCTCGCCGGAGCAACCTCGCCAGTTCAGCGCGACGCTGGCCCAACCCTGCGCACCCAGCGCTTTCTGCATGCCGGCCACATAAGGTGAATTCGACGAGCCGGTCAGGCCGTGCAACACCAGCACCAACGGTGCATTCGCGCTGTGGGGGGCGTGCCAGTCCAGGTCCAGGAAATCGCCATCTTCAAGCCACAATCGCTCGCGCTCACGCTCGATATGCGTGGTTTTGCGCCATAGCGGTCCCCACAAGGTTTGTAAGTGCGGATTACCCAGGCCGTAGGCGGGCGTGAAGGCAGGGGTGAAACGTTCTGGCAGATGGGACACGATTGCTCTCGATGCTGCGGCGCGTACCCGCAGCGTTAGCTGACTGAGCTTCGCACCGTTTTCTCAGGCCGGACTAGCCGGCGATCCCTGCCATACGTTGCCACAACGCGTAGTACACCCGTCCCGATTTTTGCTCCCGATGCAGGCGCCAATTTTCTGGCAAACCCAATATCGACGGTGCGCTTTCGCTTTCAGTGTAGACCCACGCATCGTCGGCCAGCCAATGACGTTCTTCGAGCAGAGTGCAAACCACAGGCAACAGATTCTGATTGAACGGCGGGTCGAGGAACACCAGGTCGAACGCCGTGGCAGGTTGGGTTTCCAGATAGCGCAAGGCGTCGGCAGTCTGTACCTGGCCGTTGGTGCAGCGCAGGGTGCCCAGATGTTCTTTCAGGCTGGACACCGCGATGTTGCTGGCGTCCAGCGCCTGACCCATGGCCGCGCCACGGGACAAGGCTTCCAGAAACAGCGCGCCGCTGCCGGCAAACGGATCGAGCACCTTGGCCCCGGCGACGTAAGGCGCGAGCCAGTTGAACAGGGTTTCACGCACCCGGTCCGGCGTCGGGCGCAGGCCCGGAGCATCCGGGAAGCTCAGCTTTCGGCTGCGCCATTCGCCACCAATGATGCGCAGTTGGTTCACACCGTTATGCACGTTATGGACAGGTTTTTTTGGGCGAGTGGCCATTAATGCTCCGGGACCCCGAGCGGTTGCTCGGCGGGTTTGTCAGTAGGGGCCGGCAACGGCTTTTGTGGCACGGTCGGGCCAGCGCTGACGATGACCAGCTTGTCCGTGCTCAGGTGTTTGTTCAGTGCGGTTTTGACTTGCTCGACGGTCAGGCTCTGGGACTGTTGCATGAAGTCTTCCAGGTAGCTCAGAGGCAAGTTGTAGAAACCCATGGCACCGATCTGGCCGACGATATCGGCGTTGCTGGCGGTGGACAGTGGGAAGCTGCCGGCCAGTTCACGCTTGGCGTCGTCGAGTTCTTTCTCGGTGGGGCCGGTCTTAAGGTAGTCGGCGAGCACATCCTGCACCAGTTTCAGGGTGCCTTCGCTCATCTCGGCGCGGGTTTGCAGGTTGATCATGAACGGGCCACGAGCCTGCATCGGGCTGAAACCCGAATACACGCCATACGACAAGCCACGCTTCTCGCGCACTTCGCTCATCAGCCGGGTGCCGAAACCGCCGCCGCCAAGAATCTGGTTGCCCATGGACAGCGCTGCGTAATCCGGATCGTCACGGTCGATACCCAGTTGCGCGATCATCAGGTTGGTCTGTTTGGACGGAAACTCGATGTGGCCGATGCTGGGCTTGGGGTCGGTCGGTTGTTCGATTTTCGCCAGGGCCGAGCCTTTGGGCAGGTCGGCGGACACCTGGGCGGCAACTGCCTCGGCCTCGGTGCGCGACAGGTCGCCTACCAGCGCAATCACCACGTTGCCGGCGGCGTAGGCTTTCTGATGGAAGGCTCGCAACTGCGCCAGGGTAATCGGGGGAATACTCTTGGCTGTGCCGTCGCTGGAGTGTGCGTACGGGTGATCGCCATACAAGCGGTTCATCAGCTCCAGGCTGGCGAGTTTGCCGGGGTTCTGTTTCTGGTATTCGAAGCCGGCGAGCATCTGGTTCTTGATGCGCGCAAACGAGTCGGCGGGGAAGGTCGGCTTGCCGACAACTTCAGCGAACAGCTTCAAGGCAGGCTCGCGTTTGTCCACGGCACTGAGGCTGCGCAGGGAGGCAAGCGCCATGTCCTTGTACGCGCCGTTGCTGAAGTCAGCCCCCAATCCTTCGAAGCCCTGAGCGATGGCGCCGACATCTTTGCCGGCCACACCTTCGTTGAGCATGGCGTTGGTCAGCAATGCCAGGCCGGGTGCATCGCCGTCCTGGCTGCTGCCGGCGGCGAAGATCAGGCGCATGTCGAACATCGGCAGTTCACGGGCTTCGACGAACAATACCTTGGCGCCTTCGGCGGTATTCCAGGTCTGCACGTTCAGCGAGCGATGGCTTGGGGCCTTGCCGTCGAGTTCGGCCAGCGATTGCAGCTTTTGGCTGGACTTGGCCTTGTCGAGGGCTTCGCTGGCGTTGGACTCGTCGGGTTTTGACAGATAGAAGGCGGCAGACCCGATCAGTGCAACAGCGATCAGGCCGATCAGGGCCAGACGCGACTTTTTACGCTCACTCATGAGTCGTCTCCTGTGGCAGTACATGGGCGACGCTGAGACGTTCGCGGGTGAAATACAGCTTGGCGGCCTTCTGGATGTCTTGCGGGGTCACGCTTTCCAGGTCGGCGAGTTCGGTGTCCATCAGTTTCCAGGACAGGCCGACGGTTTCCAGCTGACCGATGGCGGTGGCCTGGCTGGTGATCGAGTCACGCTCAAAGACCAGACCGGCAATCACTTGCGCTCGTACCCGCTCCAGTTCTTCAGTGGATGGCGCGGTGGTTTTCAGTTGTTCGAGCAGTTTCCACAGGCCGGCTTCAGCCTGGGCCATGGTTTTCTTCTTCTGGGTGTTCGGCGTGGCCGACAATGTGAACAGACTGTCGCCACGGGTGTAGGCGTCATAGCTCGACGAGCCGCCGGACACCAGCTCTTCGCCGCGTTCCAGTTGCGTCGGGATGCGACCGCTGTAGCCGCCGTCGAGCAGGGCGGAAATCAGGCGCAGGGCGCTCACCGAGCGTTTGTCTTCGGCGGTGGCAATGCTCGGCACGTTGAAGGCCAGCATCAGGCTCGGCAATTGGGTCTGCACATGCAGGGTGATCTTGCGTTCGCCGGGCTCAGCCAGCTCCAGCGGGATTTTCGCCGGTGGCACGTCGCGCTTGGCGATCGGGCCGAAGTAACGCTGGGCCAGGGTTTTGACTTCGTCCGGGGTCACATCGCCGACCACCACCAGAGTGGCGTTGTTCGGCACATACCAGGACTGGTACCAATGGCGCAGTTCTTCGACTTTCATGCGGTCGAGGTCGGCCATCCAGCCGATAGTCGGCGTGTGGTAGCCGCTGGCGGGGTAGGCCATGGCCATGAAGCGTTCGTAGGCCTTGGACATCGGCTTGTCGTCGGTGCGCAGGCGACGCTCTTCTTTGATCACCTCGATTTCGCGGGTGAACTCGTCGGCCGGCAGGCGCAGGTTGGCCATGCGGTCGGCTTCCAGTTCGAAGGCCACGCCCAGGCGGTCGCGGGCCAGCACCTGGTAATACGCGGTGAAGTCGTCGCTGGTGAAAGCGTTCTCTTCCGCGCCAAGGTCGCGCAGGATCAGCGAGGCTTCGCCGGGGCCGACTTTCTCGCTGCCCTTGAACATCATGTGTTCCAGCGCATGGGACAGCCCAGTCTGGCCTGGGGTCTCGTAGCTCGAGCCGACCTTGTACCAGATTTGAGAAACGACGACCGGTGCGCGATGGTCTTCGCGCACGACAACCTTCAGGCCGTTGTCGAGGGTGAATTCGTGGGTCGGTTGTGGGTCGGCAGCCAAGGCTGAGAGGGGCAGACAAACTGTGCTGAGCAGCAGGCCTGCAGCGCGGCGGGCTAGAGCATTCATTCGTTTTTAAACCTGTTGGGCTGCCCGCTGGTCTTAGCGTCGGCGGGCGAGAGGGTGCTAGGATACTGATCCGTTTTACTGGCGGCCACGCCTATCAGGCCTTTGATCGGCTTGCAGGTTGCATGGGTTACCGGCAGAAACTTTGAGTTTGTCAGCTAAACTCTGCGTTTTCGCCGACGATGCCGTTCCAGTCCTTCGTATTAGTCGACCCTTGAGGCGCCGTTGGCTCCTCGACAAAATGTTGCGCGTGAACAAGCTGGATGAATCGCAGTCTGTTCAGCATCGAATTTTTATTTGCCGAGGCGCCTATTGGCGCGTCGCTACCGTGAGATAGCCGTCCTCCATGTTTGGTTCCAACGACGACAAGAAGACCCCAGCTGCGGCTGGTGAGAAGAAAAGCCTGTTCGGATGGCTGCGCAAAAAGCCGCAGGAACCCGTTGTCGAACAGCCACAGCCACTTTCTGAGCCAACCCCGGCACCGGTTATAGAGCAAAAGCCTGCGCCGATTGCCGAGCCGGTGCTGCAACCTGCGGCCGCGCTCGTACCTGAAACCGCAGTCGCGGCCCCATTGCCGCTGACGCCAGTTGCCACGCCGTGGCTGACTTTGCCGGTAGCGGAAGAGCCGGTGGCGCTGGTTGAAGATGAGCAAGCGCCGCACATCACTCCACCGATTCCGGCTCCGACTGCGTTTGCTCCAGAGCCGGTTCAGGCGCCAGTGGTTGAGCCGGCAGCCGTTGCGCCCGTGTTCGTGGCCGAACCTGTTCCAGTGGTTCCAGAGCCTGCAGTGCCAGCATTTGTTGCTCCGGTGGCTCCGGTGGCTCCGGTTGCTCCAGCGCCTGCGCCCGTCATCGCTCCTGTTGCCGCCACTCCGGTTGCACCCCTCGAAACTCCAGTCGAGCCTGTGCGTACCGAAGAGACCAAAGCCGGTTTCTTCGCCCGTCTCAAGCAAGGCCTGTCCAAGACCAGCGCCAGCATTGGCGAGGGCATGGCCAGCCTGTTCCTCGGCAAGAAAACCATTGATGACGAACTGCTCGAAGACATCGAAACCCGTCTGCTGACCGCCGATGTCGGCGTCGAAGCGACGTCGGTGATCATTCAGCGGCTGACTCAGAAAGTCGCGCGCAAGGAGCTGGCCGATGCCGACGCGCTGTACAAATCCCTGCAAGCCGAATTGGCAGCGATGCTCAAACCGGTCGAGCAGCCGCTGAAAATCACCTCGCAGAACAAGCCGTTCGTGATTCTGGTGGTCGGCGTCAACGGTGCCGGCAAAACCACCACCATCGGCAAGCTGGCGAAGAAGCTGCAACTGGAAGGCAAGAAAGTCATGCTCGCCGCTGGTGACACCTTCCGCGCCGCGGCGGTCGAGCAACTGCAGGTCTGGGGCGAGCGCAACAAGATCCCGGTGATCGCCCAGCACACTGGCGCCGACTCGGCTTCGGTAATCTTCGACGCCGTGCAGGCCGCCAAGGCCCGTGGCATTGATGTGTTGATCGCCGACACCGCCGGTCGCTTGCACACCAAAGACAATTTGATGGAAGAGTTGAAGAAGGTTCGCCGGGTGATCGGCAAGCTCGACGCCGACGCGCCTCATGAGGTGCTGTTGGTGCTCGATGCCGGTACCGGCCAGAACGCCATCAACCAGGCCAAGCAATTCAACCAGACCGTCGAACTGACCGGCCTGGCGCTGACCAAACTCGACGGCACCGCCAAGGGTGGGGTGATTTTCGCCCTGGCCAAGCAGTTTGGCTTGCCGATCCGTTACATCGGCGTTGGTGAAGGCATCGACGATTTGCGTACTTTTGAAGCAGAACCCTTTGTCCAGGCATTGTTTGCCGAGCGGGAGCGTTCATGATTCGTTTCGAACAGGTCGGTAAACGCTACCCGAACGGTCACGTCGGCTTGCATGAGCTGAGCTTTCGAGTCCGTCGGGGCGAATTCTTGTTTGTCACCGGCCATTCCGGCGCCGGTAAAAGCACCTTGTTGCGGCTGTTGCTGGCCATGGAACGTCCGACCACCGGCAAATTGCTGCTGGCCGGGCAAGACCTGAGCACCATCAGCAACGCACAGATTCCGTTCCTGCGCCGACAGATCGGCGTGGTGTTCCAGAACCACCAGTTGCTGTTCGATCGCACGGTGTTCAATAACGTCGCGTTGCCGTTGCAGATCCTTGGCCTGTCCAAGGCCGAAGTCGTCAAGCGCGTGGACTCGGCCTTGGAGCGCGTGGCGCTCTCGGACAAAACCGATCTCTACCCTGGCGACCTGTCTACCGGCCAGCAACAGCGCGTCGGCATCGCTCGCGCCATCGTTCACCGCCCGGCCTTGCTGCTGGCGGATGAACCGACCGGTAACCTCGACCCGCGTCTGGCGGCAGAAATCATGGGCGTGTTCGAAGACATCAACCGCCTGGGCACCAGCGTGCTGATCGCCAGTCACGACCTGGCGCTGATTGCCCGCATGCGTCATCGCATGCTGACCCTGCAGCGTGGTCGATTGATCGGCGACGGGGAGGCCGGCGTATGAGTGCGACACGTAGCCCCAAGGTTTCCGAGCGTGTGGCCCCGAAGGCCGCCGATCCGCAACCACAGCAGAAGAAAAAACGCGACGATGACGATGGCCCGGATTTCGCCACGCTGTTCCGCGCCTGGATCGAAAGTCATCGTGCCAGTTTGCTGGACAGCTTGCGTCGCTTGGGCAAGCACCCGATCGGCAGTTTTTTCACCTGCATGGTGATGGCGGTGGCCCTGAGCTTGCCGATGGGGCTGTCACTTTTGCTGAATAACGTCGAGCGTCTCGGTGGCTCCTGGCAGCGTGCGGCGCAGATTTCCCTGTACCTGCAACTTGAGGCCAGCCCTGCCGAGGGTGAGTCGTTGCGTGAGCAGATCAAAGGCATGCCGGGGGTAGCGGATGCCGAATACGTGGGCCGCGATCAGGCACTGGAAGAGTTCCAGCAGCAGTCCGGTCTGGGCGAAGCCCTTAAGGAACTGCCGGAAAACCCGCTGCCAGGCGTGGTTCTGGTGACTCCGAAAGAGGTCGACAAGCCTGCGCTTGAAGCATTACGACAAAAACTTTCCGAGTTGCCGAAGGTACAACAGGCGCAACTTGATCTAGTCTGGGTCGAGCGTCTGGCGGCCATCCTCAAGCTGGGCGACCGTTTTGTCTTCGGTCTGACCGTGCTTTTGGTTTCTGCATTACTTTTGGTGATAGGCAATACCATTCGTCTTCATATTGAAAACCGCCGCACAGAGATAGAAGTGATTAAACTCGTCGGCGGCACGGACAGTTATGTGCGCAGGCCCTTTCTGTACATGGGCGCGCTATATGGCTTCGGTGCGGGGATTCTTTCCTGGGGCGTATTGGCGTTCGGCCTGAACTGGCTGAACGACGCGGTGGTTGGACTGGCCGGTTTGTACGGCAGTGATTTTGCGCTGGCCGGAGTGCCAGTTGCCGACGGTCTGTCGCTCTTGCTTGGCGCGGTGCTGTTGGGGTATATCGGTGCATGGATTGCAGTCGCACGCCACCTGCGGGAGCTTGCGCCAAAGTAATATCATTTTGCTCGTATTGACCTTTCAGCGTTTATGGGAACTTGTTTTTTGGTTTCCGGTCAATTTTCGCAGTGCTGAACTGCACGAGTTATGTAAGTCGGAGGTTTTTTCGTATGACCAATTCTTTGCAGCCTGCATATGCTCTGGTCCCGGGTGCGAACCTGGAGGCCTATGTGCACACGGTGAACAGCATTCCATTGCTGACGCCGGAGCAGGAGCGTGAACTGGCCGAGAGTCTCTATTATGAGCAGGATTTGGGGGCGGCTCGGCAGATGGTGCTCGCCCACCTGCGTTTTGTCGTACACATTGCCCGTAGCTATTCCGGTTACGGCCTGGCCCAGGCTGACCTGATCCAGGAAGGCAACGTCGGCCTGATGAAAGCGGTCAAGCGTTTCAACCCGGAAATGGGTGTGCGCCTGGTGTCCTTTGCGGTGCACTGGATCAAGGCGGAAATCCACGAGTTCATCCTGCGCAACTGGCGGATCGTCAAAGTCGCGACCACCAAGGCTCAGCGCAAGCTGTTCTTCAACCTGCGCAGCCAGAAGAAACGTCTGGCCTGGCTGAACAACGAGGAAGTCCATCGTGTGGCGGAAAGCCTCGGTGTAGAGCCGCGGGAAGTGCGCGAGATGGAAAGTCGCCTGACCGGCCATGACATGGCCTTCGACCCGGCCGCGGAAGCGGACGACGACAGTGCCTTCCAATCGCCGGCCAACTACCTGGAAGACCACCGGTACGATCCGGCTCGTCAACTGGAAGACGCCGACTGGAGCGACAACTCCAACCACAACCTGCACGAAGCGCTTGAAGTGCTGGACGACCGCAGCCGCGACATCCTCTACCAGCGCTGGCTGGCAGAAGAAAAAGCCACGCTGCACGACCTGGCGCAGAAGTACAACGTGTCGGCCGAGCGTATTCGTCAGCTCGAGAAGAGCGCGATGAACAAGCTCAAGTTGTCGATCGCTGCGTAACCCGCGCGAAGGCAATAAAAAACGCCCCGATCATTGATCGGGGCGTTTTTGTTTCTGCCCAATTTCCGGTTTAGCGTCGACCTTGTGGGATCTTCGGTGTCATTGAGCCCATGGCGCCCGGCGGGAATCGTTAAGGTCGACCAGATAGCTGTCCCCGCCCAACTGATTCATCTGCTGGCGAATCCACCCCGCCCGCCTTGCAACGTAAGAAGTCGGATGGCTGGCACTCCACACCCGCGGGTTTGGCAGTACCGCGGCCAGCAAACTTGCCTGCTGCCGGGACAGCGAACCAGCGCCCACGCCAAAGTGATGCCGGGCCGCCGCTTCGGCGCCGAACACACCTTCATCCCACTCGACGCTATTGAGGTATACCTCAAGAATCCGCTGCTTGGGCCAGAACACTTCGATCAGCCCGGTAAACCAGGCTTCCAGGCCTTTACGCAGCCAGCTGCGGCCAGACCACAGAAACAGGTTTTTCGACACTTGCTGGCTCAGGGTGCTGGCGCCGCGAATCGAGCCGCCGCGCTCGTTATGTGCAAACGCCGCCTGAATCGCGCTGAAATCAAAGCCCCAATGCTCGGCAAACTTCTGGTCTTCACCGGCAATCACCGCGACTTTCAGGTCGTCGGAGATTTCATCCCAGGGTTTCCAGGTGCGTTGCAGATCGATGGGCTCGCCGTCGACCCAGGATTCGATCTTGCGCTCGACCATCAACGCCGTGCCTGGTGGCGGCACCACCCGAAACAGCAGAACCAGCAAAACACTGCCGGCCGCGAACCAGAGCAGGGCCTTTGTGAAACGACGGAAAATTAACTGCAGCATAGAGATGGCTTGGCCGAACCCGTTGAGCCGGCCATTATACAGACCCTGCTGATCGAGTCTGACTGGAGTTCTTCATGCTGCGTGGCTTTCTGATGCTGGCCGCTTTCTTCGGCTTCACCGGCGTTGCCTTGGGCGCATTCGCTGCCCACGGCCTGAAAAACCGCCTGACGCCTGAGTATTTGGCGATTTTCCACACGGGCGTCACTTATCAACTGGTGCATACCCTGGCGTTGCTGGGTGTGGCGCTGCTGGCCACGCAGATTCCCGGTCGTCTGATTACCTGGGCCGGCGCGTCTTTTGCTCTCGGCATTGTGTTGTTTTCCGGCAGCCTGTACCTGCTGACGATGACCGGCGTCAGCAAGCTCGGGATCGTTACACCGTTCGGCGGTCTCGCGTTTCTGGTCGGCTGGGTTTGCCTGGGGCTTGCCGCCTGGCGGCTGAGCTGACCACGCAGTCCATTTCGTGACGAATGGCTTGGGTCGCCAAGTCTGATCGGGCTAGAATGCCAGCCCCTAAAAATGATGGCGGCATTCGGCATGCGCATTCAGTTGAACGGCGAATCCCTTGAACTGCCCGACGGTGAAACCGTTGCGGCCCTGCTGACCCGTCTGGAACTGACCGGGCGTCGGGTGGCGGTCGAGCTCAATCTGGATATCGTCCCGCGCAGCCAGCACGCAGACACCACCTTGAATGAGGGTGACTCCGTAGAAGTCGTGCACGCCATCGGCGGCGGCTAGCCGCCCGGCCCGAGCGGCCACAGAATCATTGTGCAAGAACCTCACCCCAACAGAGGATTTCCCATGAGCATCGTTCGTAGCGACAAGCCTTTCGTCCTGGCCGGTCGTACTTACCAGTCGCGTTTGCTGGTAGGCACCGGCAAGTACCGTGACATGGAAGAAACCCGCCTGGCCGTCGAGGCTTCGGGTGCCGAGATTGTCACCTTCGCCGTGCGCCGGACCAACCTCGGCCAGAACCCGGGCGAACCGAACCTGCTCGAAGTCCTGTCGCCGGATCGCTACACCTTCCTGCCGAACACTGCCGGTTGCTACGACGCCATTGAAGCCGTGCGCACCTGCCGCCTGGCCCGTGAGCTGCTCGACGGCCACAACCTGGTGAAGCTGGAAGTGCTGGCGGATCAGAAAACCCTGTTCCCCAACGTGATCGAAACCCTCAAGGCCGCCGAAGTGCTGGTCAAGGAAGGTTTCGACGTGATGGTGTACACCAGCGATGATCCGATCATTGCCCGTCAACTGGCGGAAATCGGCTGTATCGCGGTCATGCCGCTGGCTGGTCTGATCGGCTCGGGCCTGGGGATCTGCAACCCGTACAACCTGCAGATCATCCTCGAAGAGGCGAAAATTCCGGTGCTGGTGGATGCCGGTGTCGGTACTGCCTCCGACGCCACCATCGCCATGGAGCTGGGCTGTGAAGCGGTGCTGATGAACTCGGCCATCGCCCATGCCCAGCAGCCGATCATGATGGCTGAAGCCATGAAACACGCCATCGTGGCAGGTCGTCTGGCCTACCTCGCCGGCCGCATGCCGAAAAAACTCTATGCCAGCGCCTCCTCGCCGCTGGATGGTCTGATCAAGTAAGAGCCATTGATGACTGAATCACACGACACGCCTATCCAGCAGGAAGAAGGCGAAGAGCGCCAACACCGCCGTATCAAGAGTTTCGTGATGCGCGCCGGGCGCATGACCGAAGGCCAGCAACGCGGCCTGGAGCAGGGCGCTCCGCTGTTCGTACTGCCTCTGGCCGATGCGCCGGTGGATTTCGACCAGGTGTTCGGCCGTTCGGCGCCGCGCTCGCTGGAAATCGGTTTCGGCATGGGCCATTCGCTGCTGGAAATGGCCGCGGCTTCGCCGGAGCAGGATTTCATTGGCGTTGAGGTTCACCGTCCAGGTGTCGGCGCGCTGCTCAATGGCGTGCTGACCCAGGGCCTGACCAACCTGCGTGTCTACGATTGCGATGCGATCGAAGTGCTCAACCGTTGCATCGCCGACAACAGCCTCGACCGCCTGATGCTGTTTTTCCCGGATCCGTGGCACAAGAGCCGTCACCACAAGCGTCGTATCGTTCAGGCATCGTTCGCTGAACTGGTGCGTAGCAAGCTGAAGGTCGGCGGTGTGTTGCACATGGCCACCGACTGGGAACCGTACGCCGAGTACATGCTGGAAGTGATGAACGTCGCCCCGGGCTATCGCAACCTCGCCGAAGACGGCAAATGCGTGCCGCGCCCGGCCGAACGCCCGATCACCAAGTTCGAACGCCGCGGCGAACGGCTTGGCCATGGCGTGTGGGATCTGAAGTTCGAGAAGCAGTCCTAAGCGTGTATTGATCGTTGTGATCGTTCCCACGCTCCGCGTGGGAATGCCTCAACGGACGCTCCGCGTTCGGCTCTGAATGGGACGCGGAGCGTCCCTGGCTGCGTTCCCACGCAGAGCGTGGGAACGATCATCAGCACTCAGCGGCGGTCGGCTACGACGCCAATCAACACCAGCACCACCAACAGCACCGGCGCCAGGCTGTAGTTGTTGAACTGGCTCAAGCCTTTGATGATCCATGGCGTGGCATAGATCAGCGCCACGCCGCTGCCGACCATGCACAGCAGGGCCATCAGCGGGATGCGCAAGGCGCCGGCGATGCTGCCCAGGCGTTGGTCGACCCAGCCTTTGATATCGGCGCCAAAAAGCACCAGCAAACAGCCCACCAGCGCCAGAGAAATTTCCGACAGGTTGCTACGGCTCCAGCGGGACACGGTGGCGAGCAGGTCGAGTACCAGATCCATTCGATTTCCTTATGTCAGAAAAGTCTGCAGCAAGTCATTGAGAAAGAGTTGTCCGCGCATCGTGGCTGCCAGACGTGACGGTTCGACCTGCAACAAGCCACTTTGTTCGGCCTCGCGGCGGCCTTCGGCAAGGCTTTCCAGGGGCATCCCGGTGCGCTCCGTATACAACCGCGCTTCGACGCCCTCGGTCAGGCGCAAGGCGTTCATCAGGAACTCGAACGGCAGTTCTTCGTTGGTCAGCGCTTTCTCGCCAGCCTTGAAGCTTTTGGCCGGATTGAGGTAATCCTTCGGCAGGCGAGTCTTCCAGGTGCGTACGATGCGCCCGTCCGGATGGCTGAGCTTGCCGTGGGCACCGGCGCCGATGCCGATGAAGTCGCCGAAACTCCAGTAATTGAGGTTATGCCGCGCCGGACGGCCGGGCTGGGCATAGGCCGAGACTTCGTACTGCGCGTAACCGTGCTCGGCCAACAGCGCCTGGCCGGCCTCTTGAATGTCCCACAGGGCGTCATCTTCCGGCAGCGTCGGCGGCTGGTTCCAGAACACCGTGTTCGGCTCCAGGGTCAGCTGATACCAGGACAGGTGCGTCGGCTTCAGGGCGATGGCCTGGCGCAGGTCGCTCAGGGCATCGTCCAGAGTCTGATCGGGCAAACCGTGCATCAGGTCCAGATTGAAGTTGTCGAAGCCAGCCTGGCGCGCCATGTCGGCGGCACGCACGGCTTCATCGCCGTTGTGGATCCGCCCCAGCGCCTTGAGTTTTTCTTCCTGAAAGCTCTGGATACCGATCGACAGGCGATTGATGCCCAGCGCCCGGTAAGCGCGGAATTTCTCCTGCTCGAACGTTCCTGGGTTGGCTTCCAGGGTGATTTCTATGTCGCTGGCAAACGGAATACGTTGCTCGACACCCTTGAGCAAACGGCCCAACGCCTCGGCGCTGAACAGGCTCGGCGTACCGCCACCAAAGAAGATCGAGCTCAGTTCGCGGCCATAGACCGCATGCAGGTCCTGATCGAGGTCGGCGAGCAAGGCGTCCACATACTCTTGTTCCGGCAGCACCGGGCTGGCGGTGTGGGAGTTGAAGTCGCAATAAGGGCATTTGCGTACACACCACGGGATGTGGATGTACAGCGCCAAGGGCGGCAGCACAGGCAAAGCGGCCCGAGGCGATTGCGCGCCGCCGAAGATCAGCGGCGACGCGGATGATTCAATGGTCATTTCAAGCCCAGACGCTGGCGCAGCAGATCCATTGCACGGGCGCGGTGACTGATCTGGTTCTTGTCGCTGGGCTTAAGCTCGGCGCTGGAGCACTCGCGCTCCGGCACCCAGAACAGCGGATCGTAGCCAAAACCGTGCTCACCGCTGGCCTGGGTCAGGATGCGCCCATGCCACAGGCCTTCGCAGAGGATCGGCAACGGATCGTCGGCATGACGCACCAGCGCCAACACGCAGACGAATTGCGCGCCGCGCTCCGCTTGCGGCACGTCTTTCATGACGTCGAGCAGTTTGGCGTTGTTCGCCGCATCGCCCTTGCCATCAGCATAACGGGCCGAATAGATACCCGGCGCACCGCCGAGGAAATCCACCGCCAGCCCCGAATCGTCGGCCAAGGCCGGCAGGCCGGAAATGCGCGAGGCATTGCGGGCCTTGAGAATGGCGTTTTCGACGAACGACAGGCCGGTTTCTTCAGGCTCGACGCTGCTGAACTCGCCGATCGAGCGCAAGTGCACCGATTCGCCGAGCATGGCCTGGAGTTCTTTGAGTTTGCCGGCGTTATGGCTGGCCAATACGAGTTGCGTGAAATTGATCATTCGCCGGGGAAGAGCTCTTGGTTGAAATTGATGGTGTTGATTTTGTCACCGGTCTGCACCTTGATTTCAAAGGTGCGGATTTCCTGCTGTGGCACCGGGTACTGGGCGATGTAGTAGACCGCGCCGGTTTCGGTGATCTGTTTGAATTTCAACGGGACGCTTTGGCTGGTCAGGTCTTTGACCGTCCCGCTGACTTGCGCCGTTTGCGGTTTGCCGTCCTTGAGTACCGAAATGTTGATCACGCCCAGGGTTTTACTGCGAGTCAGCTCAGCCGCTTTGGCAATGTCCGGTGTCAGGAAGGTCGAGTTGAAGGTGTTGTAGTGCACCGTCACGTCGCCAAAGGTTTCCTGGCGCTCGCCTTTGATGACGTCGGCGGCCATGGCGGTGACGCTCAGGCAGGCAGTAAGTACAAACAGCGCTAGACGACCCATGATCGTTCTCCTCGAAGTGTCGTGATTCAGACCGCGACCTTGTGGTCCGGCAGACCGGGGCTGCTGACGCGATAGATACCGATCTCACCTAACAGATTAGGCCATAGCTTACTGGCCCACCCGTGTCGATGCTGTTGATCCACGGCAAGTCGATCAATGACCTTGGCTTCACGTTCGCGACACAGCGCTTCAAAGTCTTCGAAGGTGCAGAAGTGAATGTTTGGCGTGTTGTACCAGGTGTACGGCAGAAACTCCGAAACCGGCATCCGGCCCTTGCTCGCCAGGTACCAGCGGCAGCGCCAGTGGCCGAAGTTGGGGAAGGTGATGATGCACTGGCGACCGACCCGCAGCATTTCGTCGAGGATCTTGTCCGGGTAATGCACGGCTTGCAGGGCCTGGGTCATGACCACGATGTCGAAGCTGTTGCTGGCAAAGTTGCCCAGGCCCTTGTCCAGGTCCTGCTCGATGACGTTGATGCCTTTGGCCACGCACTCGGCAATGTTGTCCGGGTCGTTTTCCAGGCCATAGCCGGTGACCTGCTTGTGGTCACGCAGCCAGGTCAGCAGCTCGCCATCACCGCAGCCGAGGTCGAGCACGCGGCTGCCGGCGGGGATCCATTCCTGGATGATTTCCAGATCGGCTCTCATGTCTTCCTCAAAGCGATATGCGGTTCATGTAATTGCTGAAGGCCTGCAAGTAACGCGGGATCGGAATCAGGAAGGCATCGTGGCCTTGCGGAGCGTCGATCTCCAGGTAGCAGACGTCTTTCCTGGCCGCCATCAGTGCGTCCACCAGCTCCCGCGAGCGGGCAGGGGAGAAACGCCAGTCGGTGGTGAAGGACATCACGCAGAACTTGGCCTTCGCGCCTTCGAAGGTTTTCGCCAGGTCGTCGTCGAAGTTCGCCGCAGGGTCGAAGTAGTCCAGCGCCTTGGTCATCAGCAGGTAGGTGTTGGCGTCGAAACGTCCGGAAAACTCCTCGCCTTGATAGCGCAGGTAGCTTTCGACCTGGAACTCGACACTGTGGAAGTCGTAGTTGAGCTTTTCGCTCTTGAGGCCGCGACCGAATTTCTCGCCCATGGAGTCATCGGACAGGTACGTGATGTGCCCGACCATTCGCGCCAGCATCAGCCCGCGCTTGGGAATCACCCCGTATTCCTGGAACGAACCGCCGTGGAACTCCGGGTCGGTGAGGATCGCCTGGCGTGCGACTTCGTTGAACGCGATGTTCTGCGCCGACAGTTTCGGTGCCGAGGCGATCGCCAGGCAGTGCCGCACGCGATCCGGGTAGGTGATGGTCCACTGCAAGGCCTGCATGCCGCCCAGACTGCCGCCGATCACCGCCGCCCATTGGCCGATGCCGAGTAGGTCGGCCAGGCGCGCCTGGCTGTGTACCCAGTCTTCCACGGTCAGTACCGGGAAGTCGGCACCGAACGGCTTGCCGGTTTCCGGATTGATGCTGCTGGGGCCGGTGGAACCGTTGCAACCGCCAAGGTTGTTCAGGCTGACCACGAAGAACTTGTTGGTGTCGATCGGTTTGCCGGGGCCGATGCAGCTGTCCCACCAACCGGGTTTGCGGTCGTCGGGGCTGTGGAAACCGGCGGCGTGATGGTGACCGGACAAGGCATGGCAGATCAGCACGGCATTGCTCGCCGTGGCGTTCAGCGTGCCATAGGTTTCATAGATCAGGTCATAAGCGGGCAGCGAACGACCGCAGGCCAGGGCCAGGGGTTCACTGAAGTGCGCCACTTGCGGCGTCACCAGACCAACAGAATCGGGGGGGAAGGCAGCTGGCATCGACCCTGCTCTCATTGAAATGAGGCGTAAGTCTAAAGACCGCTGTGGCTAGCGGCAAGCAAAGGCCGGGCCTGATTTTCCCTCGCCACATTGAGGTCAGGCCGGGCGCACCAGATCCGGCAAATCCGGCAGCTTCTTCGGCGAACAGATCCGCACCCGCTTCTGCCGGTTCAACTCGCCGCTGATCAGGCTGACCTGGCTCTTGGAAACCCCGAACGCCTTGGCCAGAAACGCCATCAGGTACGCATTGGCTTTGCCCTCGACCGGCGGCGCCGTCAGACGGATCTTCAGGCGATCACCGTGCAGCCCGCAGAAATCGTCGCTGCGGGCTGCCGGTTGCAGGTGACACTCCAGAATCAGGTCATCACCGTCCCAGCGAAAGTAGCTCACCGGGTCAGATCAGCAGACGCAGGATTTGCGGCATCATGGTCAAGGCCGCGAGGTTGTTGATCACCAGCATGTCGATCAGTTTGATCACCATGAATGCCAGGATCGGCGAGATATCCAGGCCGCCGAGGTTTGGCAGAATCTTGCGAAACGGCGCCAGGGCCGGCTCACAGATCTGGTTTACCAGTTCGGCACCAGGGTTATGGCTGCCCGGTGCGACCCAGGACAGGATCACGCTGATGATCAGGGCATAGAAGAAGATATTCAGGAACAGCGCAGTCACGCCGATCATGGACCAGATCAGCAATTGAAGCGGGTTGCCGGTGGTGCCGAAGGTCAGCAGCAGGGTCAGGGCCATCAACGCCAGTTGCACGAGGATCGCCAGCACCAGCGAGGACATGTCCAGGCCGAACAGGCTCGGGATGATCCGGCGCAGTGGCTTGAGCAGTGGCTGGGTCGCTTTTACGGCGAACTGGCACAGCGGGTTGTAGAAGTTTGCGCGCACCAGTTGCAGCACGAAACGCAGCAGCACGATCAGCAGGTACAAACTGCCGAGGGTTTGCAGCACGTAAATCGCTGCAGTGTTCAATCCAATCATGTAAGGCTCCTTATTTGCCCAGTTGTTCGGCCATCTCGGCCGAGCGGTGCGCGGCGGCGCCGAGTGCTTTTTCCACCAGGGCTTCGAAGCCGCCGGCCTGGAAGGCTTTGATCGCCGCTTCGGTGGTGCCCGCAGGCGACGTCACGCGGCGACGCAGTTCAGCGGCGTCGACATCACTGGCCACTGCCATGTGCGCGGCGCCCAGCGCGGTTTGCAGGGTCAGTTGTGCTGCGGTTTCGGGTGGCAGGCCGAGCTTCACGCCAGCGGCGGTCATGGCTTCGATCAGCAGGAAGAAATACGCAGGGCCAGAGCCGGAAACGGCGGTGACCGCGTCCAGTTGCTGTTCTTCGTCCAGCCACAAAGCGATGCCAACTGCCGACAGCAGTTCTTGGGCCTGCTGGCGTTGCTCGGCGCTCACTTGGGCCGTGGCGTACAAACCGCTCACGCCCTGGCGCACCAGCGCCGGGGTGTTGGGCATGCAGCGCACGATGGGCTGGGCACCCAGCCAGTTGTTCATGCTGGCGCAGGTGATGCCGGCCGCAATCGACACCACCAGCTGGTTCGGCTTGAGGCTTGGGCGGATGGCTTCGCAAACGGCTTTCATCGCCTGGGGCTTGACCGCCAGCACGACCACGTCCACGCCCTCGATGGCTTGGGCGTTGTCGGCAAACACTTCGATGCCGTGTTCGGCATGCACGCGGGCACGGGTTTCTTCACCCGGATCGCTGGCGCGGATCTGCGCGGCGTCCAGACCTTTGGCGCGCAGGCCGCCGATCAGGCTGGCGGCCATGTTGCCGGCTCCGATAAAGGCAATACGAGTCTTGCTCATGTCAGGTCCTTATAGAGAGGTGAGTCAGCCATGTTCATGGTCGACTGTAATCGCGGGCGCCAAACAGGGCCGTACCGATGCGGACCCAAGTGGCGCCCTGGGCGATGGCCGACTCGAGGTCGTGGCTCATGCCCATGGAAAGTGTGTCGAGTGGCAGGTTCAGGCTGGCTTGCAGGCTCTGCACGGCAGCAAAAGCAGCGTCCTGGGCGGCGCGATCTTCAGTCGGCTCGGGAATCGCCATCAGCCCGCGCAGTTTCAAACGCGGCAGCGCGCTGATGGCATTGGCCAGGGCGGGCAGGTCGGCCGGGGTGCAGCCGGATTTGCTGGCTTCACCACTGACGTTGACCTGGATGCAGATGTTCAAGGGCGGCAAATCGGCAGGGCGCTGTTCGGACAGGCGTTGTGCGATTTTCAAACGATCCACGGAGTGCACCCAGTCGAAGTGCTCGGCGATAGCACGAGTCTTGTTCGATTGAATGGGGCCGATGAAGTGCCAGATCAAGGGCAGGTCGGCCAATTCGAGCTGTTTGCCCAAGGCTTCCTGCAGGTAGTTTTCGCCAAAGTCGCGGATCCCGGCGGCATAGGCTTCACGCAGGGCCTCGGCGGGCTTGGTTTTGCTCACGGCCAGCAGCTGGATGTTGTGTTCGTCACGCTTTGCGGCGAGGGCGGCAGCGTGGATGCGTGAACTAACCTGAGCAATGTTGTCTGCTATCGTGGACATTCAAGAGGCGCCAGCGGGTCTGAGGTTCGCGGCATTCTACTGGAATTGAGGAGCGCTATGGATATCACTGAGCTGCTGGCTTTCAGCGCCAAACAAGGCGCGTCCGACCTGCACCTGTCTGCCGGCCTGCCACCGATGATCCGTGTCGATGGCGATGTGCGACGCATCAACTTGCCGGCCCTGGACCACAAGGAGGTGCACGATCTGATCTACGACATCATGAACGACCTCCAACGGGTGGACTTCGAGAAGCATCTTGAAACCGACTTTTCCTTCGAAGTGCCCGGCGTGGCGCGTTTCCGGGTCAATGCCTTCAACCAGAATCGTGGTGCGGGCGCGGTGTTCCGGACCATTCCGTCGAAGGTCCTGAGCATGGACGATCTGGGCATGGGGGACGTGTTTCGCAAGATTACCGAAGCGCCCCGGGGCCTGGTGCTGGTGACCGGCCCCACCGGTTCCGGCAAGTCCACGACGCTGGCGGCGATGATCGATTACCTGAACAACCATCGCCATCACCACATCCTCACCATCGAAGACCCCATCGAGTTTGTCCACGAATCGCGCAAATGCCTGATCAATCAGCGAGAAGTCCATCGCGATACACGCAGCTTCGCCACGGCCCTGCGCTCGGCCCTGCGTGAAGACCCGGATGTGATCCTGGTGGGGGAAATGCGGGATCTGGAGACTATTCGGCTGGCATTGACCGCCGCCGAGACCGGTCATCTGGTATTCGGCACGCTACACACCACCTCGGCGGCAAAAACCATCGACCGGGTGGTGGACGTGTTTCCGGGCGACGAGAAATCGATGGTGCGCTCGATGCTCTCCGAGTCGCTGCTGGCGGTAGTATCCCAGGCATTGATCAAGAAAATCGGCGGCGGGCGGGTTGCCGCCCACGAAATCATGCTCGGCACCTCGGCGATCCGTAACCTGATCCGTGAAGACAAGGTGGCGCAGATGTACTCGTCGATTCAGACCGGTGGGTCGCTGGGGATGCAGACGCTGGATATGTGTCTGAAGGATCTCGTGACCAAGGGCGTGATCAGTCGCGAGCATGCGCGGGAGAAGGCGCGGTCGCCGGATAACTTCTGACAGGAAGTTGATCGTTCCCACGCTCTGCGTGGGAATGCCTCAATGGACGCTCCGCGTCCGCTTTGGCAGGGGGACGCGGAGCGTCCCGGGCTGCGTTCCCACGCTGAGCGTGGGAACGATCAGTGTCGGATCAGCGCTGTACAACGCGCAGTTGATTCGGTTCTTTCGGCAGAACCCGCTTGGCAACCACATAGTGGTTTTCCCAATACGGTTTCTTCAGGGTGTCGATGCTCACCGACTTGCCACGGCGTGGTGCGTGGATGAAGCGGTCGTTGCCCAGGTAGATGGCCACATGATTGACCCGGCGGCTCTTGATGTTGAAGAAGATCAGGTCGCCTGGCTTCAGTTCGTTGCGATCGACTTTCTCACCGTGACCGCTGGCCATGGCATTGGAGGTGCGTGGCAGGTCGAAGGTGGCGTCGTTGAACGCGTATTTCACCAGGCCGCTGCAATCGAACCCTTTACTTGGGCTGCTGCCACCCCAGCGATAAGGTGTGCCGAGCACGTTTACCGCGCGGCTCAATACGTTGCTGCTTTCCTTGGTCGCCATCGGCGGAACCAGCTTGCCGTTGGCGCTACTCAGTTGGGTGGAACGTTTAACTGTTTGTTGGTTTTTGCTCGAAGGAGCAGAAACATGGGATTTTGGGGTGTAACCATTAACGTTCGGAAGACGTTGCTCACGATTGGTGGCGTGGGCGGCCAGGGGCAATAATAGGCAAATGGTTAGCCATGTCTTGAAAAATGGACGCATTAGGCAGGGCTCATATGGGTTGGCGCGCAACTTTATAACAGCTTTTTTGGCCCTTCCGAGGCCGTTGGTCGATTCAACCTTGGGGTCAACGGAACCAAATAAGCGGAAAAAGGACGCAATTGTCTGACACAAGTCAGGCGGTACAGGGCTTTGACGGAAGTGAAGGTAGCATTTGCCGTATGTCGGCTGCCTGTAAAAAAGTCACAAAGAATTCAAGAATATTTCTCTATCGCGTGAATCGAGGTCATCCATGAACACCTATCGACAACCCGTTTCACAACAAGACACGCACAGCAAAGTGATCGGTTACCTGCTGTGGATTTTCGGTTTTACCGGGGCTCACCGCTTCTATTACGGCAAGCCGGTGACCGGGACGATCTGGTTTTTGACCTTGGGCTTGCTGGGTATTGGCTGGTTGATCGACGTGTTCCTGATTCCGGCCATGGATCGTGAAGCAGACCTGCGCTTTACCGCCGGCCCCATCGAATACAACGTCGCGTGGATTCTGCTGACGTTCCTTGGGGTGTTCGGCGTACACCGGATGTATCAGGGGAAGTGGATCAGCGGGTTGCTGTACCTGGTCACGGGCGGGTTGTTCTTTCTGGGGGTGTTGTATGACTTCTGGACGCTGAACGATCAGATTTCGATTCGTAACGCGCAGAACAGAGGCGCCTTCCAGTAAGTTGTGGTGAGGGAGCAAGCTCCCTCACCACAGGGTTCTACGCCTGGTGGCTGATCCGCCCATCCACCAGGGTGTAACGCACCACGCCCGGCAGGCTGTGGCCAATGAACGGGCAGTTTTCGCCCTTGGATAGCCAGGTTTCACCGGCCACGGTCGAGGCCGTCGGGTCAAACAGCACGATGTCTGCCGCGCCACCTACTGCCAATTTCCCTGCCGGCAGGCGCAACGCCTCGGCAGGGCCGGCACTCAGGCGTGCCAACAGCGTCGGCAGGTCGAGCAAACCGTCTTCCACCAAGGTCATCGCCAGCGGCAGCAGCAGTTCAACGCTGCTGATGCCCGGTTCGGTCGCGCCGAACGGTGCCAGCTTGGCGTCGCGCTCATGGGGCTGGTGATGGCTGGAGATGGCGGATACCACGCCGGACTTCACCGCTGCCCGCAGGCCGTCGCGGTCGGCGCGGGTGCGCAGCGGCGGCTGGACGTGATAGAGGCTGCTGAAGTCGATCAGCGCTTCGTCGGTGAGGATCAGTTGATACAACGCCACATCCGCCGTGACCTTCAGGCCGCGGGCCTGGGCCTGAGCGATCAGCGCTACGCCGCGCGCGCTGGTGAGCTGGCTGAAGTGCGCACGTACGCCGCTTTGCTCGACCAGCAGCAGATCCCGGGCCAGGGCCACGGTTTCGGCGGTTTCCGGAATGCCCGGCAGACCGAGGAAGCTTGCGGTCGGGCCTTCATGGGCCAGGCCACCTTCGGCCAGGTCGTGATCCTGCGAGTTGAAAATCACCGTCAGGTCGAACGTCGCCGCGTATTCCAGCGCCCGGCACAGGGTGCGGGTGTTGCGGAAGCTCTCCAGACCGTTGCCGAAGGCCACGCAGCCGGCATCGCGTAGCGCAACGAGTTCTGCAAGCTGTTCGCCGTCCAGGCCTTTACTCAGGGCTCCGATCGGGAACACTTTGGTGTTGCCGGCCTCGCGGGCGCGGTCGAGGATCAATTCAGCCACGGCCGAGGTGTCCAGCACCGGTCTGGTTTTCGGCGGGCAGCACAGGCTGGTCACGCCACCGGCGGCGGCGGCGCGGGTTTCGCTGGCGATCGAGCCTTTGCGACTGTAGCCCGGCTCGCGCAGGGCAACGTTCAGGTCAACCAGGCCCGGGGCGGCCACCAGGCCCTTGGCGTCGATGGTGTCGACGGCAACAAAACCGGCCGGAGCGGCGCCAAGGGCGACGATCTTGCAGGCTTCAACATGGATGTCAGTCACTTGATCCAGGCCGCTGGCCGGATCGATAACGCGTGCGCCGAGAATGCTGAGCTTCACTGGGCGTTCTCCTGCTCGAATTGGCGCTGGGCTGTTTGCCCGCTCATGGCCATGGACAGCACGGCCATACGAATCGCGATCCCGTAGGTCACCTGGTTGAGGATCACCGAGTGCGGACCGTCGGCCACCGCCGACTCAATTTCCACCCCACGGTTGATCGGCCCCGGGTGCATCACGATGGCATCGGGTTTGGCACCGGCCAGGCGCGCGGTGGTCAGGCCGAACAGGCGGTAGAACTCGCCCTCGCTCGGCAGCAGGCCGCCGGTCATGCGCTCACGCTGCAAGCGCAGCATGATCACCACGTCGACGTCTTTCAGGCCTTCGGTCATGTCGGTGTAGACCTTCACGCCGTATTGCTCGATGCCGATCGGCAGCAGGGTTTTCGGCGCGATCACACGGATGTCCGGGCAGCCGAGGGTTTTCAGGGCCAGCATGTTCGAGCGTGCTACCCGCGAGTGCAGGATGTCGCCGACGATGGCCACCGAGAGGTTTTCGAAGCCACCCTTGTGCCGACGAATGGTGAGCATGTCGAGCATGCCCTGGGTCGGGTGCGCGTGACGGCCGTCGCCACCGTTGATGATCGCCACTTGCGGGCAGACATGTTCGGCAATGAAGTGCGCCGCGCCAGAATCACCGTGACGCACGACGAACATGTCGGCGGCCATGGCTTCGAGGTTGCGCAGGGTGTCGAGCAGGGTTTCGCCCTTGCTTGCCGACGATGTGGACACGTTCAGGGTGATCACGTCGGCCGACAGCCGCTGGGCCGCCAGTTCAAAGGTGGTGCGGGTGCGGGTGGAGTTCTCGAAAAACACGTTGCACACGGTCTTGCCGCGCAACAACGGGACTTTCTTCACCGCCCGGGCGCCGACTTCGAGGAACGAGTCGGCGGTGTCGAGGATTTCCGTCAGCAACTCGCGGCGCAAACCGTCGAGCGAGAGGAAGTGGCGCAGCTGGCCCTGATCATTGAGCTGCAGCGGGCGCTTGGTTTCTAGAGGCGTCATCGCGAGGGGGACTCTCAATAGGGCGAATTAAAGGGCGAGGTCTTGCAGTTCGAGCTTGAGTTCCGGACCGGACAGCTTCACCCGTTCGTGGGCCGCCAGCGACAGGGTCGCGCCAACCACGTTCGGGCGGATCGGCAGCTCACCGGCGTCCAGGTCCAGCAGGCACACCAGCGTCACGCTGGCCGGGCGGCCGTAGTCGAACAGTTCGTTCATCGCGGCGCGGATGGTCCGACCGCTCATCAACACGTCGTCGATCAGCACCAGGTGCTGGCCTTCGATCTCGAATGGCAGCGCCGAAGGGCGTACTTGCGGGTGCAGGCCGCTCTGGCTGAAGTCGTCGCGGTAGAAGGACACATCGAGGGTGCCCAGCGGCGCGTCGCTGCCCAACTCCTTGAGCAACGCCTGCGCGACCCAGATGCCACCGGTCCGAATCCCGATGTAACGCGGTTCGCTGATGCCACGGTTTTCCAGATAAGCCTTGAGACGGATCGCCATCTGGCTGATCAGTTCGGCGGGATTAGGCAGGCTCATGGTTTGCTCCTTCTTGGTCCCGAGCCCGCTTTGTGGGTATGGCGCGTGGGTAGGGCTCGGGTTGTAGCTAAGGGAGTCGCCGTAGCGACTCTTCAGAATCAGTTGCTTGAGGATTCGAACAGTGCGGTGTTTTCGTCGAGCCAGCCTTGCAGCAGCAGGGCAGCGGCGATGGCATCGACCGGGTTGTCGCGGTAACTGCCCTTCTGGCCGCCACGGACCAGGCGTTCGCCTTTGGCCTCGAAGGTGGTGAGGCGTTCGTCGTGAGTATAGAAGGGCAGGTTGTAGCGGCCGTTCAGGCGCCGGGCGAATTTTTCCGCCCGCAGGCACATGTCGCTGGGCGTGCCGTCCATGTTCAGGGGCAGGCCGACCACCACGGCGTCGGGTTTCCACTCTTTGATCAGGGCTTCGACCTGATTCCAGTCGGGAATGCCGTTTTGTGCCTTCAAGGTGCACAGCTCGCGGGCCTGGCCGGTAATCACCTGGCCGACCGCAACGCCGATCTGCTTGGTGCCGTAGTCGAAACCCAGAATCAGCCGCAGGGCCATCAGGCGTGCCCCGCCTGGCTGGTGAGCAGGCTGAGGTTGATACCCAGGTGCTTGGCCGCCGCTTCGAGACGTAACTCGCTGCTGGTGTTGAACAGGATGTCGGCGTCGAAGGGGCATGTCAGCCAGGCGTTGTCGGCCAGTTCGGCTTCCAGTTGCCCGGCTTCCCAACCGGCGTAGCCGAGGGTAATCACGCTTTTCGCGGGGCCAACGCCGTCGGCGATGGCGAACAGCACGTCCTGGGAGGTCGACAGTGACAATTCGCCATCCAGATCAACGGTAGCCTGATAGGTTTTCCCCGACGGGTGCAGGACAAAGCCGCGATCGGTTTGCACCGGGCCGCCGATAAAGATCGGCACGTGCTGGCAGAGCACTGGCGGTTCGATATCGGGGCGCAATTGCTCGAGGATATCGGCCAGGTTCAGGTCCTGCGGACGATTGACCACCAACCCCATGGCGCCATTGGCCGTGTGCTCGACGATGTAGGTCAAGGTGTGCGCAAAGTTCGGGTCGGCCATGTGAGGCATGGCGATCAGGAAGTGATGCTTGAGGTAGCTGGGGCTGACGTTCTTCATGAGCGCTAGTGTGGCGTTGGAGGGGCGAACTGACAAGCTGAGGATGCACAGGAAATGCCTGTGCAGGTGTCTTTTTGATCCGGGCTTGCCCGCGAAGGCATTGGCTCAATCACTGCAAATCTTCCGGCTAATTACTGGACAACCGGTCCCCGCGCGCAAACCTCCAGGTGCGGATGATTTCCAGGCGGTCGATGTCCGACAGATCCCCGGTAAACGGTGCGAACGGCGCGGCCAGCCGCACGATGCGCTGCGCCGCCTGATCCAGCAGCGGTTGGCCGGACGATTCCAGCACCAATACTTCATACAGCGAGCCGTCGCGATTGATCGAGACCATCAGGCGCAAATTGCCATAAATCTGTTTGCGTCGGGCCTCGTCGGGGTAGTTGAGGTTGCCGATGCGCTCGACCTTCTTGCGCCATTCATCCTTGTACCAGGCACCTTTGTCGCGCATGGTCGACGCGGCGCTCAAGCGGTGGATGCGCGGGCGCTTGGCGTACAGCTGTTGTTCATTGGCCAGTTCTGCTTCCAGGCTGGCGATGTCGCTGGACAGCTGTGAGCTGTCGAAGGTCGGCGCTTCGACCTTGGGCTTGGTCTCGGTCTTGACGTCTTCCTGCTTGGTCGCGGCTTTTTTCGGCTTCGGCGCGACAGTCGTCACGGCGGCCTTGGGTGCGGCTTCCTGCACTTGGGGTTTAGCGGTTGGCGGCGGAGTGACCGTCTGCACCTTGTTGTCCTGGAAGGGCGCGACCTCGGTGGTCTTGGGAATGGCCTTTTTATCCAGGGTGCCGCTGCCTTGCTGATTCTCTTGAGCGAGGAAATCGGCTTTTTTCGGCTTGGTTTCGCTTTTGAAGGTGGCGAGGGTGATTTCCAGGGTTTTGCTGATTTGCTTGGGTTCGACCATGGTGAACCCGACGCCCAACAGCAAGGCCAGGTGAATCAGCGCCGCGAGAAACAGGGTAAAGCCGAGGCGATCGGCCGGGCGCACGCCACGATGGGCGAGTTCAGCGGGCAGATCGGACGGGAGTGTCATGACAAGAAAACCAACATCGCGTTTTTTACAAGCCGGCGATGATAACGCAATGTTGGTTGTCTCTTGGCTGTTCTCGATCAACGAGCCTTGAGCTTCTGATCGATGGCATCCATCAACTGGCCACCAATGTCGGTGCCGAACGCGTTATCGATCTCGCGAATGCAGGTCGGGCTGGTGACGTTGATTTCGGTCAGGTGCTCACCGATCACGTCGAGACCGACGAACAGCAAGCCCTTCTCGCGCAGGGTCGGGCCGACTTGCGCGGCGATCCAGCGATCTTTCTCGGTCAGCGGTCGGGCTTCGCCACGGCCGCCGGCGGCGAGGTTGCCGCGGGTTTCGCCTGCTGCCGGAATCCGCGCCAGGCAATAATCCACAGGCTCGCCGTCGATCATCAGGATGCGCTTGTCGCCATCAACGATCGCCGGCAGGTAGCCCTGGATCATGATCTGCTGCTTGCCATGCAGGGTCAGGGTTTCGAGGATCACCGACAGGTTCGGGTGGCCTGCGGTGTGACGGAAGATCGACGAACCACCCATGCCGTCCAGCGGCTTGAGGATCACGTCACCGTGATGGTCGGCGAATTCGCGCAACACGTCCGGGCGACGGCTGACGATGGTCGGCGGCGTGCACTGCGGGAACAGCGTGGCGAACAGCTTCTCGTTGCAGTCACGCAGGCTTTGCGGCTTGTTGACCACCAGCACGCCGGCGTTCTCGGCTTGCTCCAGCAGGTAAGTGGAGTAGACGAACTCCATGTCGAACGGCGGATCCTTGCGCATCAGAATCACGTCCAGGTCGCTCAGCAGTGCGTCGGATTCGGCGCCCAGCTCGAACCACTTGTGCGGGTCGGCGAAGACTTTCAGCGGACGCATCCGCGCGCGCGCCTCGCCCTCGGCCTGATACAAATCGCGCTGTTCCATATAGAACAGTTCCCAGCCACGCTTTTGCGCGGCCAGCAGCATGGCCAGCGAGCTATCCTTTTTATAGGAGATGCTGGCGATAGGATCCATGACAATCCCGACGCGAATGCTCATGGGGTTTTCCTCGAAATTGGGGTGGAAAGTGCGATGAAAAAGTGGCGTCAGAGTGGCGCTGAGTGGGTTCCCGGTCAAGGAAAAACCACCGCACAGGTCACCCGATAGATTGGACGGGGAGACTGTGCTAAAAAGGCTGCCATGCCGTCTTGGCCCTTGAGTATCAAGGGTTTCGGGCCGCAAACGGACAAATTGATTCACAAAGGCGACGGTAGAGCCCCTATGGAACAGCATTCCAGCGCCTTGAAGGTCATGGTGATCGATGATTCGAAAACGATTCGTCGCACCGCCGAAACGCTGTTGAAAAACGTGGGCTGTGAAGTCATCACCGCAATCGATGGTTTCGATGCCCTGGCCAAGATTGCCGACAATCACCCAGGCATCATCTTTGTCGACATCATGATGCCGCGTCTGGATGGCTATCAGACCTGCGCGTTGATCAAGAACAACAGTGCGTTCAAGTCCACGCCAGTGATTATGCTGTCGTCCAGGGACGGGTTGTTCGACAAGGCCAAGGGGCGGATCGTCGGCTCCGACCAGTTTTTGACCAAGCCTTTCAGCAAGGAAGAACTGCTGAACGCGATTCAGGCCCACGTACCGGGCTTTGCTGTCGTTTCGCCGCAGTAGGACACGCACAGTGACGCTCGGCCAGTGGGCCTTGCGTCGACAAGAATGGGGAAGACCATGGCACGTATTCTGATCGTCGATGATTCGCCGACCGAAATGTACAAACTGACCGGCATGCTCGAAAAGCACGGTCATGAAGTGTTGAAAGCCGAAAACGGCGCCGACGGCGTGGCCCTGGCCCGTCAGGAAAAACCCGACGCGGTGCTGATGGACATCGTCATGCCCGGCCTCAATGGTTTCCAGGCGACCCGTCAGCTGACCAAAGACTCGGAAACTGCACACATCCCGGTGATCATCATCACCACCAAGGATCAGGAAACCGACAAGGTCTGGGGCACGCGCCAGGGCGCCAAGGACTACCTGACCAAACCGGTCGATGAAGACACCCTGATCAAGACGCTGAACAACGTGCTGGCCGGTTGATCGTCCGGCCATGACCGAGTCGCTGACGGCCTTCGAACTGCTGCTGCAGATTGATCAACGTTGTCGTCTGCTGGCGGCGGACCTGCCGTCCCAGCCGACTCGACAGGACAGCTGGAGCGGCATCGGTTTTCGCTTGGGCGAGCACGGGTACGTCGCGCCCATGGGCGAAGTCAGCGAAGTCCTGCACGAACCGCGCGTTACCCAAATGCCGGGGGTCAAGCCCTGGGTCAAGGGCGTAGCGAACCTGCGTGGGCGGCTGCTGCCGATCATGGATGTGTACGGCTTCTTTTATGGTTATGAGGCCGGCCATGAACTGTCGGCCCTGCGCAAGCAGCGGCGGATACTGGTGGTGGAGCACAACGACGTGTTCGCCGGCTTGCTGGTCGATGAGGTCTTCGGCTTGCAGCACTTTGCCCAGGACAGCCTGGAGCCGGTGCCCATGGACGAGCTGCAGGGGCCGATCGCGCCGTTCGTCAAAGGCCGCTTTCAGCGTGAGCAGAATTGGCAGGTGTTCAGCCCGTTTGCGTTGGCGCAGTCGCAAGGTTTCATGAATGTAGCGCTGTAGCCGGGGCGTAGGTTGAATTGGGCAGGACAGGCGAGGACCGATGATTAAAGCAAACGCAGGTACGCCGGAAGGGTCGCGCAGCCGGTCGCAGATTATCGTGCTGTTCATCGCGCTGATCATCTTCATCATGCTGCTGTTCGCCAACTTCGCGTACCTCAACACCCAGGCGAATTACGACAAACAGTACATCGGCCACGCCGGTGAGCTGCGCGTGCTGTCGCAACGCATTGCCAAAAATGCCACCGAAGCCGCCGCCGGCAAGGCTGCGGCGTTCAAGTTGCTCAGCGATGCGCGCAACGACTTCGCCCTGCGTTGGGGCTATCTGAAAAAAGGCGATCCCTCCACCGGCCTGCCGCCGGCACCGTCCACCGTGCGCCCGGAAATGCGCGCGGTGCAGCTGGATTGGGAGCGGCTGCTGAAAAATACCGACGCCATTCTCTCCAGCGAACAGACTGTGTTGTCGTTGCATCAAGTCGCCGCGACCCTGGCCGAAACCGTGCCGCAGTTGCAGGTCGAGTATGAAAAGGTCGTCGAAACCCTCCTGCAACGTGGCGCCCCGGCCGCTCAGGTGGCGATGGCCCAGCGTCAGTCGCTGCTGGCCGAGCGCATTCTCGGTGCAGTGAACACCGTGCTGTCCGGCGACGAAAACTCGCAGCAGGCCGCCGACGCCTTCGGTCGCGACGCGGCGCGTTTCGGCCAGGTACTCAACGGCATGCTTCAGGGCAATGCGGCCCTGAAAATCAGCCAGGTCGAAGACCGCGATGCCCGTGCCCGGTTGACCGAGATTTCCGAGCTGTTTGAATTCGTGTCGGGCTCGGTGGACGAAATCCTCGAAACCTCGCCGGAGCTGTTCAAGGTCCGCGAATCGGCCAGCAACATTTTTACCCTGTCGCAAACCCTGCTCGATGAAGCTTCGCACTTGGCCAGCCGTTTCGAAAACCTCGCCGGCGGGCGCAACACCGATACCATCGGTGGCTACGTGCTGGGTTTGCTCGCGTTGATGTCGATCATCCTCATTGGCCTGGTGATGGTGCGCGAAACCAACCGTCAGTTGCGTGAAACCGCTGAGAAGAACGAGCGCAATCAGAGCGCGATCATGCG
The DNA here is from genome assembly GCF_030687165.1 of Pseudomonas sp. FP1740. Classification (NCBI taxonomy): domain Bacteria; kingdom Pseudomonadati; phylum Pseudomonadota; class Gammaproteobacteria; order Pseudomonadales; family Pseudomonadaceae; genus Pseudomonas; species Pseudomonas sp. FP1740. The sequence continues at coordinate 6,201,349 of NZ_CP117461.1, read as the reverse complement.
CCTGCTGGACGAAATTGAAGACCTGGCCGACGGTGACCTGACCGTGACCGCCTCGGTGACCGAAGACTTCACCGGGACCATTGCCGACTCGATCAACTATTCCGTAGACCAATTGCGCGATCTGGTGGCGACCATCAACCTCACCGCCGGCCAGGTCGCCGCCGCCGTGCAGGAAACCCAGGCCACCGCGATGCACCTGGCTCAGGCCTCGGAGCATCAGGCGCAGCAGATTTCCGAGGCCTCCATGGCGATCAACGACATGGCCGAGTCCATCGATCAGGTCTCGGCCAATGCCGCCGAATCCTCAGCGGTGGCCGAGCGCTCGGTGGAAATTGCCAACAAGGGCAACGAGGTGGTGCACAACACCATCCACGGCATGGACAATATTCGCGAACAGATCCAGGACACCGCCAAGCGCATCAAGCGCCTCGGTGAGTCTTCTCAGGAAATCGGCGACATTGTCAGCCTGATCGATGACATTGCCGATCAGACCAACATCCTCGCCCTCAACGCGGCCATTCAGGCGTCCATGGCCGGTGACGCCGGGCGCGGTTTTGCGGTGGTGGCCGACGAAGTACAGCGGCTGGCCGAGCGCTCGTCCGCGGCGACCCGGCAGATCGAAACGCTGGTGCGGGCAATTCAGACCGACACCAACGAAGCGGTGATTTCCATGGAGCAGACCACCACCGAAGTGGTGCGCGGCGCGCGTCTGGCGCAGGATGCCGGAGTGGCCCTGGAAGAAATCGAAGGCGTATCGAAGACCCTCGCGGCATTGATCCAGAGTATTTCCAACGCCGCGCAGCAACAGACGTCTTCGGCCGGCCAGATTTCCCTGACGATGAACGTGATCCAGCAGATCACCACGCAGACCTCGTCCGGCTCCACCGCCACTGCCGAGAGCATTGGCAACCTGGCGAAAATGGCCAGCCAGCTGCGGCGTTCGGTGTCCGGTTTCACCTTGCCGGCCAAGCCTGCGCAAGCTGCGGACAACGCTTGAACCGCCTCAGGGCGTATGCATTTGATTGGAGTAGTTATGGGTGATCGGCACGACTATGTGGCCCTCGAATGGGTCAAAGGCGAGATTGCCGAAACGCTGAAGCAGGCTCATCAGGCGATCGAAACCCTGATCGACGACCCGCAGGCGACGCACGCGCTGAGTGAGTGCCTGGCCTGTGTCCATCAGGTGCACGGCAGTTTGCAGATGGTCGAGTTCTACGGCGCTGCGCTGCTTGCCGAAGAGATCGAGCAGCTGACCAGCGCCTTGCAGCAGAACCGCATCAGCCATCGCGACGAGGCCATTCGTTTGCTGCTGCATGCCCTGGGGCAATTGCCGACTTACCTCGACCGGGTGCAAGGCGCCCGGCGTGACTTGCCGCTGGTGGTGTTGCCGCTGATCAACGACCTGCGCAGTGCCCGTGGCGAAAGCCTGTTGTCGGAAACCAGCCTGTTCAGCCCGCAACTCCCGGAACTGCCGCCCCTGAGCGAAGAAGCCCTGGCGCTGCTGGAGCCGTCCGACTTGCCGAATGTGCTGCGCAAGTTGCGGCAAATGCTGCAGATGGCGCTGGTGGGCTTGCTGCGCGAGCAGGATGACGAAACCCACTTGGCTTGCCTGGCCAGGGTTTTTGCACGCCTTGAAGGGCTGTGCGGCAATGCGCCGCTGAGCCCGTTATGGCACGTCGCTTCGGCGCTGGTCGAAGGCATGCGCAATGGCTCGATCGCCAACAGCCCCGCGTTGCGCAGCCTGTTCAAGGAGGCCGACAAAGAGCTCAAGCGTCTGCTCGAACAAGGCATGTCCGCGATCAATCAACCGGCACCGCCAGAGCTGCTCAAGAGTTTGTTGTTCTATATTGCCAAGGCCGAACACCCCACCGGGCAGATGCTGACCATGAAAGATCGCTACTCACTGGACGACGCGCTACCCGACAGTGCGATGGTCGATGAAGAACGGGCGAGGCTGGCCGGCCCTGATCGCGATGCCATGCGTTCGGTATTGGCGGCTTTGTGCGAAGAGCTGGTGCGGGTCAAGGAGCGCCTGGACCTGTTCGTGCGCAGCGACCGCCAGCACACCTCGGACCTCGAAAGCCTGCTGGCGCCCCTGCGGCAAATCGCCGACACCCTGGCGGTGCTCGGTTTCGGCCAGCCGCGCAAGGTCATCATCGATCAACTGGCGGTGGTGCTGAGCCTCGCCCAGGGCCAGCGCGAACCTAACGACGCGACCCTCATGGACGTCGCCGGGGCCTTGCTCTACGTCGAAGCAACCCTGGCCGGCATGGTCGGCACCGTGGAGCCGGAAAGCCAGGAAGACAGCCGTCTGCCGACCACCGACCTGACGCAGATCCACCAGATCGTGATCAAGGAAGCGCGTATCTGCCTGCAGCAGGCCAAGGACATGATCGTCGACTACATCGACGCCGACTGGGACCGTCAGCATTTGCAGCCGTTGCCGGCATTGCTGACCCAAGTGCGCGGTGCGCTGGCGATGATTCCGTTGGCCCGCGCGGCGAGCCTGGTCGAGGCCTGTAACGGTTTCATCCGCGAGCATCTATTGGTGGACCCGGGGCAGCCCGGCTGGCAGCAACTGGACAGCCTGGCCGACGTCATCACCAGCATCGAGTATTACCTGGAGCGCCTCAGCGACGACCCTGAAGCGCCGGGGGAACAACTGCTCGATGTCGCGGAAAAAGGTCTGGCCGCACTCGGCTGCTTCCCCAGCGAACAGCATGTGCCGATGCTTGAGGATGTGCTCAGCCCCAATGAAGCCCTGGTGATGCAGGACATGCAGGAACTGGACGACCCCGAAACCGTCCAGTCGTTGGCCGATGTACTGGCCAGCCCGGTGTCGTCCGTCAACCCGCCGGCACTGACGATGCCCGGTAGTCTGTTGCCGCCGCCCGCCGATGAACAACCGGTGGACGATGAACTGCGGGAAGTCTTCCTCGAAGAAACCGACGAGGTTCTGGAAATCCTCCAGGAATACCTGCCGCGCTGGTCGGCCAATCCCGACAGCACATCGGCTTTGAGTGAATTACGTCGCGCCTTCCACACCCTCAAGGGCAGTGGCCGGATGGTCCGCGCGTTGGTGCTGGGCGAGCTGGCCTGGGCGGTGGAAAACCTGCTCAACCGCGTGCTTGAACACAGCGTTGCACCTTTGCCTGCAGTGCAGCAACTGGTAGGCGATGCGCTGAAGTTGCTGCCGGAACTGGTGGCCGAGTTCGCTGCCAACGCCCAGCGCCAGCGCAACGATGTCGATCAATTGGCTGCCCGCGCCCATGCCCTCGCCAAGAGTGATGAGCCGCTGTCCGATGAGGACGCGCAGGATGTCGCGGCGCTCGATCCGCTGTTGCTGGAGATCTTCCGCAACGAAGCCGAAACCCATTTGAACAGCCTCAATCGCTTCCTCGATCAGGCCGCCGAGCACGTACCGCTGCAGGCCAGCGACGAGTTGCAGCGAGCCTTGCACACCCTCAAGGGCAGCGCCTCGATGGCCGGCGTGCTGCCGATTGCCGAGCTGGCGGCGTCGCTGGATCAACTGGCCCGGGAGTACAAGGCGCACCGGATTGCCCTCGACCTGGACGAAGTCGAGTTGCTGCTGGAAGCCGAAGGCTTATTCCGCCTGGGGCTGCGACAGCTCAAGAGCGACCCGCTGGCCGAAATCCCCGGCGCCCGTTCGTTGATTGAACGCACCCGGACATTGCTGGCCGAACATCTGCAAAGCCTGTCGAGCGCGCCCAACACGGGGCTGCGGATCAAGCGCGACCCGCAACTGATCAACAACTTCCTCGCCCAGGGCATGGACATCCTGCTGGACGCCGAAAGCCTGTTGCAGCGCTGGCAGCAGCATCCCGGCGAGCGGCAGGAACTCAGCGCGCTGCTGGATGAACTGACTACCCTCGGCGAAGGCGCGCACCTGGCCGATCTGCATCCAGTGGATGAGCTCTGCGAAGCGTTGCTCGATCTTTATGGCGCGGTGGAAGAAAGCAGTTTGGCGGTCAGCGACAGATTTTTCCACGAAGCACAAAGTGCCCACGAAGCGCTGATCAACATGCTCGATGAACTGGCCGCCGGCCAGGAAGTCACCGCGCAACCGCAGCGGGTGCGGGCCTTGCGCGACTTGCTGGATGAGAGTCTCGACCCATCCTCCATGGGCTTGATTCGCAGTGATGGCAGCCGCACCCTGAGCATTCGAGAACTGGGCAGCGCCACGGCCGAGCTGGAGCAGGCCGCGACTGAGGTAGATCTGGACGACGAAATCGTTTCGATCTTTCTTGAGGAAGCGGTGGATATCCTTGAAAGCGCCGGCCAGGCCTTGCAACGCTGGTTGAACGACCCGGAAAACGCCGCGCCGCTACTGTCTTTGCAGCGCGATTTGCACACCCTCAAGGGTGGTGCGCGGATGGCCGAGGTCGAGCCGGTCGGCGATCTGGCCCATGAGCTGGAAAGTCTTTACGAAGGCCTGGTGGACCGCCGTTACAGCCACAGCGAAGCGCTGGCGCAGTTGCTGCAACAGAGCCATGACCGACTGGCCGTGTTCCTCGAACAGTTGCAGCACAACCGTCCGTTGGGCGATCCGGGCGAATTGATCGAGGCCATTCGTGAGTTTCGTCTGGGTAATGCCGGCAGTGCCGAGGTGATCGAACCGGCGGCCAGCAACGACTCGCCGGGGCATGATCCCGAGCTTCTGGAAATCTTCCTCGAAGAAGGTTTCGACATCATCGAAAACTCCGGCGCGGCGCTGTTGCGCTGGCAGGCCGAACCATCGAATCGTCAAGAAGTGGAAACCCTGCTGCGCGACCTGCATACCCTCAAGGGTGGCGCACGAATGGTGGAAATCGCGCCGATCGGCGACCTGGCCCATGAGCTGGAATTCCTCTACGAAGGCTTGTCCGCCGGTGTGCTGCAACCGACCGCGGCGCTGTTCACGTTGCTGCAGAGCAGCCATGACCGACTGGCGCAGATGCTCGACGCCACCCGCGCCGGTGAGCCACTGCCACCGGCCGATCGGCTGATCGAGGCGATCAAGAATTTCAGCCATCCGGCGGTGCCCGAAACACCGACACCGGTGGCGATGCCCGCGGCGCCCAAAGCCGAGCCAGCCACGCTGCAACCCGAAGCCGTCGATACGGTCAAGGTCTCGGCGGAGTTGCTCGACGACCTGGTCAACCTGGCCGGGGAGACTTCGATCTTCCGTGGCCGTATCGAACAACAGGTTAACGATGCACGGGTGGCCCTGAGCGAGATGGAAACGACCATCGAGCGCATGCGCGACCAGTTGCGCCGCCTCGATACCGAAACCCAGGGGCGGATTCTCAGCCGTCAGCAAGTCGAGGCCGAGCGCCTGGGTTATGAAGAGTTCGACCCGTTGGAGATGGACCGTCACTCGCAGCTGCAACAGCTGTCGCGGGCATTGTTCGAGTCCGCCTCCGACCTGCTTGACCTCAAGGAAACCCTCGACCGGCGCAATCAGGATGCGGAAAACCTGCTGCAACAGCAGGGCCGCATCAACACCGAATTGCAGGAAGGCCTGATGCGCACGCGCATGGTGCCGTTCGAGCGGATGCTGCCACGGTTGAAGCGTATCGTGCGTCAGGTTGCCAGCGAGCTGGGCAAGGACGTGGACTTCGTCGTTGGCAACGCCGAAGGCGAGATGGACCGCAACGTCCTCGAACGTATGGCCGCGCCGCTGGAACACATGCTGCGCAACGCCGTCGACCATGGGCTGGAATCGGCCGAGGTGCGGATCGCGGCCGGTAAACCGGCCCAGGGCAAGATCACCCTCGACCTGTCGCGAGAGGGTGGCGACATCATTTTCGACATCTGCGACGACGGCGCCGGCGTGCCGCTGGACGCCGTGCGGCGCAAGGCGATCAAGCGCGGGCTGCTCGCCCCGGACAGCGACATCAGCGATCGCGACGTGCTGCAATTCATCCTGCAACCGGGGTTTTCCACCGCCGAGAAAATCACCCAGATCTCCGGGCGTGGTGTCGGCATGGACGTGGTTCACGAAGAAGTCCGGCAGCTCGGCGGGACCATGAGCATCGACTCGACTTCGGGGCAGGGCGTGCATTTCCGGATTCGCCTGCCGTTCACCGTGTCGGTCAACCGCGCGCTGATGGTGCAATGCGGGGAGGATCAATACGCGATCCCGCTGAACACCATCGACGGCATCGTTCGCGTGCTGCCCAACGAACTCGAAGGGCACTACCGGCTCGATCCACCGAGCTACGAATACGCCGGACAACGCTATGAGCTGTGCTACCTCGGCGATCTGCTGAAAACCAGCACGCGCCCGAAACTGCTGGGCCAGAGCCTGCCGTTGCCGGTGTTGCTGGTGCAGTGCAACGAACGTCACGTCGCGGTGCAGGTGGACGCCATGGCCGGCACCCGGGAAATCGTGGTCAAAAGCCTCGGCCCGCAGTTCGCCGCGGTGCAGGGTTTGTCCGGCGCGACGATCCTGGGTGATGGCCGGGTGGTGCTGATTCTCGACTTGCTGGCGCCGATCCGCGCGATGCAAGCGCAGGTGCCGCAACGGCCGGTGACACAGGACGTCGAGCCCGAGGCGCAACGGCCGTTGCTGGTGCTGGTGGTCGATGATTCGGTCACCGTGCGCAAGGTCACCAGCCGTCTGCTGGAGCGCCACGGCATGAACGTACTGACCGCCAAGGACGGTGTCGACGCCATGCTACTGCTGGAAGAACACATGCCCGATCTGATGCTGCTGGACATCGAAATGCCGCGCATGGATGGCTTTGAAGTGGCCACCCAGATTCGCGCCGACGAGCGCTTGCGGCATCTGCCGATCATCATGATCACCTCCCGCACCGGCCAGAAACACCGCGACCGCGCCATGGCCATCGGCGTCAACGACTACCTTGGCAAGCCATACCAGGAATCGGTGCTGCTCGACAGCATCGCCTGGTGGAGCAAAACCCATGCATGAACACCGATCCAGCAACCTCACGGGGTTGCTGCTGCCCCTGGCCGACCGCAACCTGATCCTGCCCAACGTTGCCGTCGCTGAACTCATCGATTACCAACCCGGCGCCTTCGACCTCGACACCCCACCGTGGTATCTGGGGCGGGTGACCTGGCGCGAACGGCAGATTCCACTGCTCAGTTTCGAGTCGGCGTGTGGCAACAAAGTGGTGATCGGGGAACGGGCGCGGATCGTCATCCTCAATGCCCTTGGCGGGCGGCCTGAGCTGAAGTTCATTGCGCTGCTGGTACAGGGAATTCCGCGCTCTTACAAACTCGACAGCCAGTTGAGCTATGTGGATGTGCCGTTGTGTTCCCTGGAAAAGGCGGCGGTGCAGGTGGGGGAGCAAGTGGCCAAGGTGCCTGACTTGCTCGCGCTGGAGGAACTGCTTGTAAGTGCGGGTCTGGTCTGACGGGATGATCGTTCCCACGCTCCGCGTGGGAATGCCTCTACGGACGCTCCGCGTTCGGCTTTTTGGGACGCAGAGCGTCCCGGGCTGCATTCCCACGCAGAGCGTGGGAACGATCATGACTTACTAAAGACCTGCCTGCTAAACCCCGGCCCGAGCCTTCATCTGCAACGACTCATGATGATCCAGCACCCGCTCCACCAACAACTGCACGCCATCGGCCAAACGGCTGAGCGCCAAGGCTACAGAGCGGCGTGAGCCTTCCACATCGTCCGCGAGGTCAGCAGCAATGGCGCTGATGGACAGCAGGTCTTCGGATGCATTGGCCAGAAGGGCTTCGGTGTCGATATCGGGGGAGACGTTGAAGAGCCGGGGCTTACGGCGTTTGGCCGGTATGTCGTGGGGTGACGGGAAGTAATGGGAGAAGGCGCGGTCGGCGGCTTCCTTCATTTTTTCTGCATCGAGTGATGCTTGGGAATCGACGCCGGTTTCCGGGGGATTGGGAGTAGCTTTGAACATAGTGAATCACCGTATAGGGTTGGAGCTGGCCCATTCGGTTTCCAAGACGAAGGGGTGACAGCTGTACGCAGGCTGGAAACCCGGGGTACGGCAACCCGGTCGACCCGAAGGTCTCCCGCGCACAGCCGCCATAACGGAGTGCACACTTTGAAAGGTGCGCAAGCATACGTTATGAAGGGCGCTTTGGCGCCAGTAACTCATCGGGGTTTCCAGTCCCGGTCGCTGAATTGGCAGCGACACACAAACGATAAAGATCAACGCAAAACCTCACCAGTCAGCGGCTTCCGGCATTGCTGTAGGCAGCGACGCACGACTGTGTAGCCTCACACCGTTCCTGCCGACAAACTTTTAAATACAAAACCTCAGGCTGTCGGACCTTCCTGTGGCGAGGGAGCTTGCTCCCGCTGGGTTGCGAAGCAGCCCCAAAACCTGCAACCGAGGTGTATCAGGTACACCGAGAACAATGGTTTTACGACTGCTTCGCAGCCGAACGGGGGCAAGCCCCCTCGCCACAAAGGTTTCTGCATTAGGTTGAAGATTCCCAAAAAGGGACCTATCGTTCCTTTTTTGGGACTTATCGGTCATTGCCGTGAAAAACCTGTCATTGAGCGAAGCCTTGTTCACCACCACCCAGCAAAAAGTGCTCGGCCTGCTGTTTGGTAAACCCGACCGAAGTTTTTACGCCAACGAGATCGCCCGCTGGGCTCAAGTGGGTAAAGGCAGCCTCATGCGCGAGCTGGATCGGTTGCAGCGGGCAGGCGTGCTGATCATGACCCGTCAGGGCAACCAGACCCACTATCAAGCCAATCCCGACTGCCCGATCTATGCCGAACTGCTGGGCATTGCCCGCAAAACCTTTGGTATTGCCGAGCCTCTGCGTCAGGCGCTGCAACCCTTTGCCGAACAGATCACCTGGGCATTTGTGTACGGCTCTATCGCCAAGGATCAGGCAAACGCATCCAGTGACATTGATCTCATGCTGATCGGCGAGGGCCTGCACTACAGTGAAGTGATGGAGCGGCTTATACCAATGGAGGAGCAGTTGGGCCGCGTCCTCAACCCGACGCTCTCCACCCCCGACGACTGGGCCGCAAAACTGGCGGCTGAAAATAGTTTTGTCGTGCGGGTAGCGCAGCAGGACAAGATCAATCTGATGGGGGGAAACCCTTTGGAGTCCAAGGATAGGCAGCAACGAGAACCTGGAAAACCTGTTACGTAGTGGTGGACTGAAGGCTGAGCCGCCGGATCGCAAGGAATGCGAAGGGCTGATGCGTTCGGCTGTGGATCGATTGAAGGACGCCCAAACGTCTTCACTTTCCTTCGCGAGTCGTTTCGACCTGGCATACAACGCTGCCCATGCCCTTGCACTGACGGCTCTTCGTTTGTGCAAACGCTATCTGGTGTTTCAGTGCCTGGTTCATACCGCTGATATTGGCAAAGTACAGGTTCGGCTATTCGCCCTGTGTCATGAGCGACGAAACCTGGCGGTGTTCGATCATTACGGTCAGCGTAACGATCCGTCTCTCTGCTTGATTGATGCCCCGCCCCCAACACTCCTAAGGTGACTCCCACGACAGCGAACCCGTGGAGTGGTCATGACAACAACAATATCCCCCGACTCGCGCTGGACGCGGCGGCGCAGCGAAAAGCAGCGGCGTCTCGAATTGGTGAAGGGGCTTGCCGATGGTGTGGTGTTGCCCACCGACAAGATCGTGGCGGCGCTGGAGGCGTTGATCTTGCCCGGCGACCGTGTGGTGCTGGAGGGCAATAACCAGAAGCAGGCGGATTTCCTTTCCCGCTCCCTGGCCAAGGCCGATCCGGGCAAGCTGCATGACTTGCACATGATCATGCCCAGTGTCGGGCGTTCCGAGCACCTGGACCTGTTCGAGCGCGGCATTGCCCGCAAGCTCGACTTCTCGTTCGCCGGTACCCAGAGCCTGCGCATCAGCCAGTTGCTGGAAGATGGCCTGTTGGAAATCGGTGCGATCCACACCTACATCGAGCTCTATGCGCGGCTGGTGGTGGACCTGATTCCCAACGTCGTGCTCTCGGCCGGTTTCATGGCCGACCGCGCCGGTAACATCTACACCGGCCCGAGCACCGAAGACACGCCCGCATTGATCGAACCGGCGGCCTTCAGCGACGGCATCGTCATCGTCCAGGTCAATCAACTGGTGGACGATGTCAGCGACTTGCCTCGCGTGGATATCCCCGCGTCCTGGGTCGACTTCGTGGTGGTGGCGGACAAGCCGTTCTACATCGAGCCGCTGTTCACCCGAGACCCACGGCACATCAAGCCTGTGCACGTGTTGATGGCGATGATGGCGATCCGCGGGATCTACGAAAAACACAACGTTCAGTCGCTCAACCACGGCATCGGCTTCAACACCGCCGCCATCGAATTGATCCTGCCGACCTACGGCGAATCCTTAGGTTTGAAGGGCAAGATCTGCCGCAACTGGACGCTCAATCCGCACCCAACCCTGATCCCGGCCATCGAAAGTGGCTGGGTCGAAAGCGTGCATTGCTTCGGCACCGAACTGGGCATGGAAAACTACATCGCCGCCCGGCCTGACGTGTTCTTCACCGGCCGCGATGGCTCCCTGCGCTCCAACCGGATGTTCAGTCAGCTCGCCGGGCAATACGCGGTGGACCTGTTCATCGGCGCGACCCTGCAAGTCGACGGCGACGGCCATTCCTCCACCGTGACTCGCGGCCGCCTGGCCGGTTTCGGTGGTGCGCCGAACATGGGCCACGACCCGCGTGGTCGCCGTCACGGCACGCCCGCCTGGCTCGACATGCGCCACACCGACGTGGCCGAACCGATGCTCGAACGCGGCAAGAAACTCGTGGTGCAGATGGTCGAGACCTTCCAGGAGGGCGGTAAACCGACCTTCGTCGAAACCCTCGATGCGATAGACGTGGCAAAGAAAAGCGGCATGCCGCTGGCGCCGATCATGATCTATGGCGACGACGTCACCCACCTGCTCACCGAAGAAGGCATCGCCTACTTGTACAAGGCCCGTTCCCTCGAAGAACGCCAGGCGATGATCGCTGCTGTCGCCGGGGTGACCGCCATCGGCTTGCGCCACAACCCCAAAGACACCGCGCGCATGCGCCGCGAAGGCCTGATCGCCTTGCCCGAAGACCTCGGCATCCGCCGCACCGACGCCACCCGCGAGTTGCTCGCAGCGAAAAGCGTGGCCGATCTGGTGGAGTGGTCCGGTGGCCTCTACAACCCGCCCGCCAAGTTCAGGAGCTGGTAATGCACGCATTCAACCTGCAACCGAAAACCCTCACCCTGGCTGAACGGCTGGCGGACCTGGCGGTGGACGCGCTGATCGACGAAGCGGACCTGTCGCCGAAACCGGCGCTGGTGGACCGTCGCGGCAATGGCGCGCACACCGATTTGCACCTCGGGCTGATGCACGCTTCGGCGTTGTCCCTGTGGCCGGCGTTCAAGGCAATGGCGGACGCGGCCATCGAGTTCGGTGAAGTCGGCCTGCCCCTGCGTGAAGCTGTCGGGTGCATTGGTCGTGAAGGCGAGCAAGTGATGCTCGCTACTACGGGCGGTGTGAACACCCATCGTGGGGCGATCTGGGCCTTGGGGCTTCTGGTCACGGCCGTCGCGCTGGAGCCTGAGTCCAGTGCCGCAAACTCTATCGCTTTGCGCGCTGCACGCCTGGCCTTGCTCGACGACCGTTACTCGCCACGTCCTTTAAGTCATGGTGCCCAGGTCGCCCAACGCTACGGCGTTCGCGGTGCCCGTGAAGAGGCGCAGCTTGGTTTTCCGGCGGTGCTGCACCGTGGTTTGCCGCAACTAAAACGCAGCCGTGCTGCAGGCTATGGCGAACAGAACGCCCGGCTCGATGCTCTGCTGGCGATCATGACGACACTGGCCGACACCTGCGTCCTTTACCGCGCAGGCGAACAAGGCCTGCACACCATGCAACTTGGCGCTCAAGCCGTGCTCGACGCCGGCGGCAGCGCCAGCCTCGCCGGTCGCCGTCGTTTGCATGAGCTGGACCAACAATTAATCGCGTTGAATGCCTCGCCCGGCGGCGCTGCGGACTTGCTCGCAGCCTGTCTGTTCATCGACCGCATCTCCACGCACGACGGCATCTTCCAGGGAGCGTTTTGATGGAAACCTTATCCTTTGAATTCCCTGCCGGGCAGCCGCCACGGGGCAGGGCGCTGGTGGGCTGTGTGGGCTCGGGCGATCTGGAAGTGCTGATCGAGCCGGGGCTGGCGGGCAAATTGACGATCCAGGTGCAGACCTCGGTCAATGGCAGTGAACAACGCTGGCAGCATCTGTTTGCACGGATGTTCGATGGCCAGACGCCGCCGGCGATGGCGATCGATATCCACGATTTCGGCGCCACCCCCGGCGTAGTGCGCTTGCGTCTGGAACAGGGCTTTGAGGAGATCGGTCATGACTGACAGCGCAGCGCTTCTCAACAAACATAGCTTCGTCGAACTCGGTGCGCGGCAACGCGCCAAGGCCTTGCTCGACGTTGGCACCTTCCGCGAATTGCTCGACCCGTTTCAGCGAATCATGTCGCCATGGCTGTCACGCCAGGGCGTAGTGCCGCAAGCCGATGACGGCGTGGTGATCGCCAAGGGCAGTCTCGGTGGTTTACCGGTGGTGATTGCGGCCATCGAAGGCGCGTTCCAGGGCGGCAGCCTGGGTGAAGTCGGCGGGGCGAAGATTGCCGGTGCGCTGGAGCTGGCCGCCGAGGACAACCGCAAAGGCATTCCCACCCGTGCCGTGTTGCTGCTGGAAACCGGTGGCGTGCGTTTGCAAGAGGCCAATCTCGGGCTGGCGGCGATTGCCGATATTCACGCGGCGATTGTCGATCTGCGCCAGTACCAACCGGTAATCGGCGTGGTCGCCGGCAGCGTTGGCTGTTTTGGTGGGATGTCGATTGCCGCCGGGTTGTGCAGCTATTTACTGGTAACCCAGGAAGCACGCCTTGGCCTCAACGGCCCGCAGGTGATCGAGCAGGAAGCCGGGCTTGAGGAATACGACTCCCGTGATCGCCCGTTTATCTGGAGCCTGACCGGCGGCGAGCAACGGTTCGCCAGTGGCTTGGTGGATCGCTATGTCGAGGACGACGTGGTGCAGATTCAGCAGCAGGTCGGCGAATTGCTCAAGCAAGGTTTGCCGGACCAACAACGTAGCTGTCAGGCCGAATGGTTCCTGCAACGACTGGCCCGTCTGGACGCCGAACCGCAAATCGAGCCGACGACGGTTCGCGATCTGTATCAAGGAGAGTGCTCATGAGTTCGTATTCCCTGAGGGGCCTGAACTGGTTCAACGCCTTGAGCGCCGGCGCGAAATCGGTCGAGGGTTTGCCGGCTTCGTTGAAAGTCGCCGACGCTGTATTGGGCGATCAGCCTGTGCGTTTTATCGCGGTGGTGGCCGACCCCGACAACCGCTTCGCCCGCGCCCGCAATGGCGAGGTTGGTCTGCTGGAAGGTTGGGGCCTGGCCAAAGCGGTGGATGAGGTGATCGAAGCCGATCGGGATAAACCGCACAAACGGGCGTTGATCGCCATCGTCGATGTGCCGAGCCAGGCTTACGGTCGGCGCGAAGAAGCCCTTGGCATTCATCAAGCCCTGGCCGGTGCGGCGGACAGTTATGCCCGCGCTCGACTGGCCGGCCATGCGGTGATCGGATTGCTGGTGGGCAAGGCGATGTCCGGGGCGTTTCTGGCTCACGGGTATCAGGCCAACCGGCTGATCGCGTTGCGCGATCCGGGGGTGATGGTGCATGCGATGGGCAAGGCGTCGGCGGCGCGGGTGACGTTGCGCAGCGTCGAAGAGCTGGAGGCGTTGGCCGCCAGCGTGCCGCCGATGGCCTATGACATCGACAGCTATGCCAGCCTGGGCTTGCTCTGGGAAACCTTGTCGGTGGAGCAGATCGAGCAGCCGACGACGGCGGATCTGGCGCGCGTGACGGAGTGCCTGAGCCAGGCGATTGGCGATGTCGCTGCCAACGGTCGCGATCTGAGCCGCCGCCTGGGGGCGAGTAACCGCGCCGCGTCGAGCAAGGTTCGCCAGTTGTTGAGAGCGCAGTGGTGAACAGGTTTCTGCCCCACGACCTGCTTTGGGGGATGACCCCGGAGCAGTTGCCTGCGGATGCGCCCGGGTGGGTGGTCGAATCGGTCGGCGCGGGTCAGCCGGTGGTGGTTCGGCGCGCGACGACTGCGCCGGGTCAAATCGCGGTCGGGGTGCGTGGGCGCTTGCGTGAGCAGCGTTATGCAACGTCGATGGTCGCTGCTGCGATTTCTCATCGGGTACAGCCGGAAGAGCTCTGCCATGTCGAGTCGACTCGTGACCTGCCGGCCCTGCGAACGCTGGCGCACCTGCGGCCGCTGCTCGACACCTGCGGTTGGGTGTGGGGTGTCAGCGGCAGCGCCGGGTTTGAATTGGCCAGTGGTTTTGCGGCACTCCATGAACGTAGCGATCTCGACTTGATCCTGCGTACTGCGCAGCCGCTGAGCCGATCTCAAGCGCAGGTGTTGATGATGCTGATCGGCACCGCCGAGTGCCTGGTGGACATGCAATTGCAGACGCCCAATGGCGCTGTCGCCCTGCGCGAATGGGCGGGTCCGTCGCAACGGGTTCTACTCAAGAGCGCCCATCAAGCGTGTCTGGTCTGCGATCCCTGGAACCCGCAGGAGCAAGCAGCGTGAGCAGCTTGCTGGTGTTCCCCGGCCAGGGCGCGCAACAACCGGGCATGCTCCATCGCTTGCCTCGGGAAACGCTGATCGAGGCGAGCGAGGTGCTGGGCGAAGACGTCTTGCTGCTCGATTCTGCCGAGGCGTTGCAGTCGACGAGGGCGGTTCAGTTATGCCTGCTGATCGCTGGAGTGGCTGCTTCGCGTCAATTATCAATGGCGCCGGATTATGTGGCCGGATTGTCCATCGGCGCCTACCCGGCGGCGGTGGTGGCCGGCGCCCTGAGTTTCAGCGATGCACTGCATCTGGTCAGCCTGCGCGGTGAACTGATGCAGCAGGCTTATCCTCAGGGCTACGGCATGACCGCGATCATCGGTCTGGAATTGGCGACGGTGGAAGGGTTGCTGGCGCAGGTTCACAGTGTTGATACACCGGTTTACCTGGCCAACATCAACGCCGATAACCAGGTGGTGATTGCTGGCAGTGATTCGGCGATGAAAGCAGTTGCCGACCTGGCGCGCAGCCGTGGCGCCGGTCTGGCCAAGCGTCTGGCGGTCAGCGTGCCGTCCCATTGCCCGCTGCTGGAAACACCGGCGAACACCCTGGCCGAAGCCTTCGCCAAGGTGCAATTGAAAACGCCGGCCCTGGGTTACCTGAGCGGCAGTCGAGCCCGGCCCGTCATCAACACGGATGCCTTGCGCGACGACCTGGCGTTCAACATGTGCCGCGTCGTCGATTGGCGCGGTACGGTGCAAAGCGCTTACGAGCGCGGCGTGCGTTTACAGATCGAACTGCCGCCCGGTGCGGTGTTGACCGGGCTGGCGCGCCGGGTGTTCGAGCAGGGCACCGTCATTGCCTTCGACGGTGCACGGCTCGATACCTTGCAGGCGCTGTTGCGTGAGGAGGGAGGCCGCCAACCCTAGACCACCGACTCAGGTTGCGAACTACAAAAACAACAATTTCGACGATGCACTTTGAGGACTACAACAATGATTATTTACGGTGTGGCGCTGTTGGCGATCTGTACGCTGGCAGGGGTGATCATGGGTGACATGCTCGGCGCGTTGCTGGGGGTGAAATCCAACGTCGGCGGGGTCGGGATCGCGATGATCCTGCTGATTTGCGCACGGTTGTGGATGCAAAAACGCGGCGGCATGACCAAGGATTGCGAGATGGGCGTCGGCTTCTGGGGCGCCATGTACATTCCGGTGGTGGTGGCGATGGCTGCGCAACAGAACGTTGTGACGGCGCTGCACGGCGGCCCGGTGGCGGTGCTGGCGGCGATCGGTTCGGTGGTGATCTGCGGTTGCACCATTGCCCTGATCAGCCGGAGCCACAAAGGCGAACCCTTGCCCGATGAGCCGGTGGAAGTCACCCCGGTCGGCACACCAGTAGGAGGTCGCTGATATGTGGGAACTCATTGAGAAAGGTCTGGTAAATAACAGTCTGGTCACCGCGTTCGCGTTCGTTGGCGTGATCATGTGGGTGTCGGTGGTGTTGTCCAAACGCCTGACCTTCGGCCGGATTCACGGCTCGGCGATTGCCATCGTCATCGGCCTGGTGCTGGCCTGGGTCGGCGGCACCATGACCGGCGGGCAAAAAGGCCTGGCGGATTTGTCACTGTTTTCCGGCATCGGTTTGATGGGCGGCGCCATGCTGCGTGACTTCGCCATCGTTGCCACGGCGTTCGAGGTGCAGGCCACCGAAGCGAAAAAGGCCGGGATGATTGGCGCTGTCGCGCTGCTGCTGGGGACGATTCTGCCGTTCATTGTCGGGGCGAGCATTGCCTGGATGTTCGGCTATCGCGATGCGATCAGCATGACCACCATTGGCGCGGGCGCAGTGACGTACATCGTCGGGCCAGTGACAGGGGCGGCAATTGGGGCCTCATCCGATGTGATGGCGCTGTCGATTGCCACCGGGTTGATCAAGGCGATTCTGGTGATGGTCGGCACGCCGATGGCGGCGCGCTGGATGGGCCTGGATAACCCGCGCTCGGCGATGGTGTTTGGCGGCTTGGCCGGGACTGTCAGCGGTGTGACCGCCGGGTTGGCCGCGACGGATCGGCGGCTGGTGCCCTATGGCGCGCTGACGGCGACGTTCCATACCGGGCTTGGGTGCTTGCTTGGGCCTTCGTTGCTGTACTTCATTGTTCGCGGGATTGTTGGCTGACTGATCGTTCCCACGCGCAGCAAAGGAATGCCTCAATGGACGCTCTGCGTCCGCTTTGGGACGCGGAGCGTCCCGGGCTGCATTCCTTTGCTGCGCGTGGGAACGATCATTGGATGGCCTGGCGATTGGCATACATCCGGCACTCCGCCAACAGCGCCAGCAGATTCGGGTCGCGCTCCTTGGCCTTGAGAAACACCACGCCGATGTGCTGCTGCAACCGGTACTTTTCCTGCAATGGGATCAGCTTCACCCGGTTCTCATACACCGCCGCAATCCGCCCCGGCAGCAACGCATACCCCACCCCTGAGCTGACCATGCTCAGCAGGGTGAAGATGTCGTTGACCTGCATCGCCACCTTCGGCTCGAACCCCGCCTGCTTGAACACCCGAATACCGTCCTGGTGCGTGGCGAAGCCTTGGGTCAGGGTGATGAACGTTTCGTCGCGAACCTCGGCCAGATCGACTTCGGTCCGCTGGGCAAAGGGCGAGTCCGCCGGGGTGGCGAGGAAGATGTCATCGGAAAACAGCGGGATCTGCTCGCAGTCCGGGTCGTTGACGCTGTCGTCCAGCGACACCAGGATCGCGTCGACTTCCATGTTCTTGAGCTTGTACAACAGGTCGATGTTCGAACCCAGGATCAGGTCGATATTGAGTTCGCTGCGGCGGATTTTCAGGCCCATGATCAGCTGCGGCACAGTCTTCACCGTCAGCGAATACAGCGAGCCGAGTTTGAAGCGTTCGGCGGAGAACCCGGCGGCTTCGCGGGTCAGACGCACGGTTTCGAGCACGTCCTGAATCAGCTTCTGCGCCCGCTCTTCCAGCACATAGGCACTTTCCAGCGGGGTCAGGTTGCGGCCTTCGTGCTTGAATAGCGGGCAACGCAGGGCGCTTTCCAGGGAGTGGATGGCGCGGTGCACGCTGACGTTGCTGGTCTGCAACTCGACGGCGGCGCGGGCCAGGTTGCCGGTGCGCATGAAGGCCAGGAACACTTCGAGTTTTTTCAGGGTCAACTCTTCATCGATCAACATGGGCCAGACTCTTATTCGTATGTCTCGATTGTGCCCAATTGGCTGACGTTTGGCTCGATGGCTTTCGTAGGGGGCATTGTGTTCTGAAACATTGCGCTTTTAACCTTGAGGCCTGAGCCTTGCGCGCGGCGGTAATGAACGTAGAGGTGAGCAACACATGTATCACGGGGAAAGATTGAACGCCTGGACGCATTTGGTTGGGGCGGTGGCGGCATTGGTCGGGGGCGTGTGGCTGCTGGTGATCGCCAGTATGGATGGCAGTCCGTGGAAGATCGTCAGTGTGGCGATTTACGCGTTTACCTTGCTGGTGCTCTACAGTGCCTCGACCGTGTACCACAGCGTGCGTGGGCGCAAGAAAGCGATCATGCAGAAGGTCGATCATTTTTCGATCTACTTGCTGATCGCCGGCAGTTACACGCCGTTCTGCCTGGTGACCCTGCGTGGGCCGTGGGGCTGGACGCTGTTCGGGATTGTCTGGGGGCTGGCGCTGATTGGCATCCTGCAAGAGATCAAACCGCGCTCGGAAGCACGGATTCTGTCGGTCGTGATTTACGCGGTGATGGGCTGGATCGTGCTGGTGGCGGTCAAGCCGTTACTGGCGGCACTGGGCCCTGTCGGCTTTACCTGGCTGGCGTCGGGCGGGGTGTTGTACACCGTGGGGATTATCTTTTTTGCCCTCGACCATCGTCTGCGTCACGCCCATGGGATCTGGCATCTGTTCGTGATCGCCGGGAGTTTGCTGCACTTTGTGGCGATTTGGTTCTACGTCTTGTGACTGCTTTTGTGGCGAGGGGCAAGCCCCCTCGCCACAAGTCCCTAGAAGTCACCCCAGAGTTGTTGGGCCACCGCCAACGCCACCACCGGCGCGGTTTCGGTGCGCAGCACGCGCGGGCCGAGGCGGGCGGCGTGGAAGCCGCCGGCCTTGGCCTGTTCGACTTCAACGTCGGACAAGCCGCCCTCCGGGCCGATCAGGAACGCCAGGCTTGCAGGTTTGGCGTGGCTCACCAGCGGCTCGGCCACCGGATGCAGCACCAGTTTCAATTCGGCCGCGGTCTGCTTCAACCAGTCAGCCAACAGCAATGGCGGATGAATCACCGGCACCCGTGAGCGCCCACACTGCTCGCAGGCGCTGATCGCCACCTGACGCCAGTGCATCAGGCGTTTGTCGGCGCGTTCGTCCTTGAGGCGGACCTCGCAGCGGTCGGTGAAAATCGGGGTGATTTCGGTGACGCCCAGTTCGGTGGCTTTTTGAATCGCCCAGTCCATCCGCTCGCCACGGGACAAACCCTGGCCGAGATGGACCGCCAGCGACGACTCGACCTGACCGGTAAAGCTTTCATCGATTTGCACCACCACGCGCTTCTTGCCGACTTCCACCAGCGTGCCGCGAAACTCGTGGCCCGAGCCGTCGAACAATTGCACCGCATCACCCTCGGCCATGCGCAGCACACGGCTGATGTAATGCGCCTGGGCTTCGGGCAACTCGTGTTCGCCGGTGCTCAAAGGGGCGTCGATAAAGAAGCGGGACAGTCTCATCTTGGGTCTCTGTAATTCGTCTGAACTGATCGTTCCCACGCTCTGCGTGGGAATGCCTCACCGGACGCTCCGCGTCCGCTTTTGGGACGCAGAGCGTCCCCGGCTGCGTTCCTTTGCTGCGCGTGGGAACGAGAAAAACTTAGCCCGGATCGCGATAGCCCGGATGAAAGTCCTTCGGTACCGCCACGCTGACGCTGTCACGGGTGGCGATGTCGATGCCTTCGCTGGCCACTTCGGCCAGAAAGTCGATCTGCTCCGGGGTAATCACGTAAGGCGGCAGGAAATACACCACGCTGCCCAACGGCCTCAGTAAAGCACCTCGTTGCAGTGCATGCTGGAACACGGTCAAACCGCGACGTTCCTGCCACGGGTAAGCGGTCTTGCTGGCCTTGTCCTTGACCATCTCGATCGCCAGCACCATGCCGGTCTGGCGCACTTCAGAGACGTTCGGGTGATCGGCCAGGTGCGCGGTGGAGGAGGCCATGCGCTGGGCCAGGGCCTTGTTGTTCTCGATGACGTTGTCTTCTTCGAAGATATCCAGCGTCGCCAAGGCCGCCGCGCAAGCCAGCGGATTGCCGGTATAGCTGTGGGAATGCAGGAAGGCGCGCAGGGTCGGGTAGTCGTCGTAGAACGCGCTGTACACCTCATCGGTGGTCAGGCAGGCCGCCAACGGCAGGTAACCACCGGTCAGGGCCTTGGACAGGCAGAGGAAGTCCGGGCGGATGCCGGCCTGTTCGCAGGCGAACATCGTGCCGGTACGACCGAAGCCGACGGCGATCTCATCGTGGATCAGATGTACGCCATAACGATCACAGGCGTCGCGTAGCAGCTTGAGGTACACCGGGTGATACATGCGCATGCCGCCGGCGCCCTGAATCAGCGGCTCCAGAATCACGGCGGCCACGGTATCGTGGTTATCGGCCAGGGTCTGCTCCATGGCGGCGAACATGTTGCGCGAGTGTTCTTCCCAGCTCATGCCCTCGGGGCGCAGGTAGCAATCGGGGCTCGGCACCTTGATGGTGTCCATCAGCAGGGCTTTGTAGGTTTCGGTAAACAGCGGCACGTCGCCCACCGCCATCGCCGCCATGGTCTCGCCGTGGTAGCCGTTGGTGAGGGTGACGAAGCGTTTCTTGTTCGGTTGGCCGCGGTTGAGCCAGTAGTGAAAGCTCATTTTCAGCGCGACTTCGATGCACGACGAACCGTTATCGGCATAGAAGCATCGGGTCAGGCCCTCGGGCGTCATCTTCACCAGTCGCTCGGACAGCTCGATCACCGGCTGATGGCTGAAACCGGCGAGGATCACATGTTCCAGCTGATCGACCTGGTCCTTGATGCGCTGGTTGATCCGCGGGTTGGCGTGACCGAACACGTTGACCCACCAGGAGCTGACGGCGTCGAGGTAGCGTTTGCCTTCGAAGTCCTCAAGCCACACGCCTTCACCGCGCTTGATCGGGATCAGCGGCAGCTGTTCGTGGTCTTTCATCTGGGTGCAGGGATGCCACAACACGGCGAGATCGCGTTCCATCCACTGTTTATTCAGGCCCATTTTCTGTCTCCTCGAGGCTACCCGTGACGTAGGCGGGTAAACAATCGCGCAAGCCTATGCAATGCGCGTCACCGGGACAACCCATTGTGTCGATTGAGCTACTTTGTATAGGACGATAGACGTCGCTGGCGGCGTTTTGATGGCTGACGTATTCTTCGCGGCTCTTTGAGTCGTCTGACTCGTAAAACCGCTATTTCCTCGTGTATTTCCGGAGTTCTCTGAATGTCTGCTGGTTGGCTGCGCGCCTGTGCGCTGGTGATGTTAGGGCTGTTCAGCGTTTCGGCGCTGGCCAAGGATAAAACGGCGATCGTGGTCGGCGGCGGGCTTTCGGGCCTCACCGCGGCGTACGAACTGCAGAGCAAAGGCTGGCAGGTGACCCTGCTGGAGGCCAAACCGACCCTGGGCGGTCGTTCCGGCATGGCCACCAGCGAGTGGATCGGCAACGACAAGACCCAACCGGTTTTGAACAAGTACATCTCGACGTTCAAGCTGAGCACCACGCCAGCCCCCGAGTTCGTGCGGGCCCCGGGTTACCTGATCGACGGTGAATACTTCAGCGCCGCCGATCTGGCGACTAAACAGCCGGCCACCAGCGACGCACTGAAACGCTACGAAAAAACCCTGGATGACCTGGCGCGCTCGATCGAAGACCCGCAAAACCCGGCCGCCAACAGCACGCTGTTCGCCCTGGACCAGATCAACGTGGCCAACTGGCTCGATCGCCTGAATCTGCCAGCCACTGCGCGTCAGCTGGTGAATCAGGAGATTCGTACCCGTTACGACGAGCCTTCGCGCCTGTCGCTGCTGTATTTTGCACAACAAAGCCGCGTCTACCGTGGCGTTGCTGACCGTGACCTGCGCGCCTCGCGCCTGCCCGGCGGCAGCCCGGTGTTGGCCCAGGCCTTCGTCAAGCAACTGAAAACCATCAAGACCAATTCCCCGGTTTCGTCCATTACCCAGGACAAGGACGGCGTGAGCGTCAAGGTCGGCAGCGTTGGCTATCAGGCGGACTACGTCGTGCTGGCCGTGCCGTTGCGCGCACTGAGCAAGATCCAGATGACTCCCGCGCTGGACGCCCAGCACATGGGCGCTATCAAGGGCACCAACTACGGCTGGCGTGACCAGATCATGCTGAAGTTCAAGACGCCAGTGTGGGAAAGCAAGGCGCGCATGTCTGGCGAGATCTACAGCAATGCCGGCCTGGGCATGTTGTGGATCGAGCCGGCCTTGAAGGGCGGCGCCAACGTGGTGATCAACATTTCCGGCGACAACGCGCGGGTGATGCAGGCCTTTGGCGACAAGCAAATGGCCGATCAGGTGCTGATTCGTCTGCACGCCTTTTATCCACAGGCACGCGGTTCGTTCACCGGTTATGAAATCCGCCGCTACAGCACCGACCCATCAATGGGCGGCGCTTACCTGGCCTTCGGTCCGGGGCAGATCAGCAAATACTGGCGCCTGTGGGAGCGTCCGCTGCAACGTGTAGCCTTTGCCGGCGAACACACTGACACCTTGTACCCAGGCACCCTGGAAGGCGCCTTGCGCACCGGTCAGCGTGCAGCCAGTCAGCTGGAAGACCTGGCAGCGGGCAAATCGTTTGAACCGGCGAAAGTTGTGCCGGCAGCGACCGCTGCGGCGGCAGGCGCGGTAGTGGCGAAGAAAGGCAACTTCTTCAGCAACATGTTCGGTGGTTCGTCCGATAAAGCGGCCGACAAGGCAGAACCGGCCAAGGTTGAAGCGAAAGCTGAAGAGACCAAGCCTGGCTTCTTCTCGCGTATGTTCGGTGGCGGTTCCGACAAAGCTCCGGCCAAGGCGCCAGAACCTGCGGCGCCTGTTGCTCCGGCACCCGTTCCAGTGGCTGCGCCGGCCCCGGCACCTGCACCGGTTGAGGCACCGAAGCCAGTGGTACCGGCGCAAGCCGAGCCGGTGAAGAAAGCACCGGCCAAAGCCCCAGTGAAAAAGCCTGCTGCCAAAACCGAGGCCAAAAAGGCTCCGGCCAAGGCAACGGCGAAAAAGGCTGAACCAGTGAAGAAACCAGTGGTGAGTACCGCTGCGAAGGCCCCGGTGGCGACTGAAACCAAGACACAGTAAGTCTTGGGATCAAAAAAAAGCGCGGCAGTAATGCCGCGCTTTTTTTATGTCTTTGTCCTCCCGTGGAGGCCGCTGATTTTTTTGGTACTAAGGTAGGTCGACGATATGGACTTCGTCGCTTTGGTAGTCGCTGATATAGGCGCGGTTGTGTTGATCAAGAACCATGTAACGCGGATCGAAAGCGCCAGGGATGGGAACCCTGCGAACGATCTCATGGGTGGCGGCATCAACTTCCACGATCTCTTTTTCAGTTTGATCAACGGCATAAGCGTTTTTTACGCCGAACACTATTTTCCCTTCGCAAGCCACAAAATCGAAATGCCGGGTGGCCAATGACCGGGTGTCCAACACGGTCAGTTTTCGAGCGTCCAGACCCACGACATACACTTCCCTACCGTCGGGACTGACAGTAACGGCAGACGGATATTTTTCAGTTTTGATGATACTGATGACTTCGAACGTCTTGCTGCTGATGACCGTGAGCGCGTCTTCATAAGGGCCGGCTGGGGCGTTGGTACTGGAAATGTAAAGGCGCGAATCGTCGGGGCTGATAGCCACACTTATGGATGGTGAGGGTAAGCCTTGTACTCTACTCACCGCATACAGGCGGGTATCAATAATTGCTAACCACTCTTTATTCTGTCGAACGGTGACGTAAACATATTTCCCGTCTCGACTCACGACGACTCCGCTAGGGTGTCTACCCACCGTGATGTTACCCACCGCGTATGTTTCGGTATCAATAACCGAAACCGAACTTGAGCCGTAGTTGGTGACGTAAGCTCTTTTTCCCTGATGGCCAAGGGCAATGCTTCGGGGATACTGCTCCACGGCGATGGTACGGATTACCTTTTTGTTCCGGGTGTCGATGACGGACACATTGTCCGACATGTAATTGCAAACAAATACGCGTGATCCATCGTTGCTGATGGCCATCCCTCGCGGTCCTTCCCCTACGGGTATCGAATTGGATTGATTGCGTGTTATCACGGGGGATGAACTCGAATTGTGACTCATGGTAGAACTCCTGTTCAGACGCTTGGACTCACGTCCAAGTTCAAGTTCATCAATGACCTGCAATGAAAGCCACTGTTAAATGTGACAGTTCTGACGAGTGGTATCGGCTCTTAAGTGAATATAAGGAGGGTGCGTGAAGGTTTTTTCCTTCGGTTAACACTCTCTTAACCTCTCGGTCCCAAGGTCTTGATCGTATTTCTCGATATTTCAGAGCGAAATTTTCCGCTTTAAATCGATAGATAACTCGATAGTCTTGGGCGCAGTTCTTACAGGATTTGGGCAATGCAGCTACGTAACTCTTCTTCCCGCTATGGTTGGGTCAGCATCTTCATGCACTGGGGTGTGGCGTTGGCCGTCTTCGGCCTGTTTGCGTTGGGATTGTGGATGGTCGGGCTCGATTACTACAGCACCTGGCGTAAAGACGCGCCGGATCTGCACAAGAGCATTGGTCTGTTGTTATTTGCCGTGATGTTGCTGCGGGTAGTGTGGCGCTTCATCAGCCCACCGCCGCCGCTCCTGCCAAGCTACAGCCGCATGACCCGCCTTGGCGCCAAGTTCGGCCATTCCTTCCTTTATCTCAGTCTGTTCGCTGTGATGATTGCCGGTTACCTGATTTCCACCGCAGACGGTGTCGGGATTCCGGTGTTTGGCCTGTTTGAAATTCCTGCACTGGTTTCCGGGCTACCGGACCAGGCAGACACCGCGGGTGTGATTCATTTGTACCTGGCCTGGTTGCTGGTGATTTTTTCCGGTTTCCATGCGTTGGCAGCATTGAAACACCACTTTATCGATCGTGATGCGACCCTGACGCGAATGCTGGGGCGCAAAGCCTGATGTTCTACCTCGACTCCAAAGGAATAGAAAGCATGTTGAAAAAGACGTTCGCCGCACTGGCAATCGGTTCTGCTCTGTTGTCCGCTAACGTGATGGCGGCCGACTATGTGGTCGACAAAGAAGGCCAGCACGCCTTTGTTGACTTCAAGATCAGCCACTTGGGCTACAGCTACATCATCGGTACCTTCAAGGATATCGACGGCAAGTTCAGCTTCGACGCTGCCAAGCCTGAAGACAGCAAGATCGAGTTCAATGTGCGCACCGCCAGCGTGTTCACCAACCACGCCGAACGCGACAAGCACATCGCCAGCGGTGACTTCCTGAACGTGGGCAAATTCGCCGACGCCAAGTTCGTCTCCACCAGCGTCAAACCTACCGGTAAAAACGCCGCAGGCAAAGACACTGCCGACGTGACCGGCAACCTGACCCTGCTGGGCGTGACCAAGCCAATCGTAGTCAAAGCCACGTTCCTGGGTGAAGGCAAGGATCCATGGGGTGGCTACCGTGCCGGCTTCGAAGGCACCACCAGCATCAAGCGTTCCGATTTCGGCAAGCAGAAAGACCTGGGCCCAGCGTCCGACGCGGTCGATCTGTACGTGACGTTTGAAGGTGTCAAAGCGAAATAATCTTCGCACCTGACACAAAAACGCCCCCGATCTCACGATCGCGGGCGTTTTTTATGGTCGGAGAAAATCTGCAGGGATGTTCTCAGCTGAAATGAAAATGCCCCGATCGCAAGATCAGGGCATTTTTTATAACGGTGCTAACTCAGCGGTTGCGGGTCAGCAATGCTGGTTTTTCGCCGCGCGGACGGCCTGGCAGTTGATCCAGTTGCTCAGGGGTCGGGAAGCGATCGCTTTTCGACTCCTTGTGAATGATCTTCGGTGCCGGGCTGCGCGGGTTCTGCACGGCCGGTTCCGAACGAGACTGGTCGTCACGGGCCGGACGGCGGTTGCGGGACTCTTCGCGACGGGCCTGGCCGTCACGTGGAGCGCCGTTGCGTGGGCCACTGCGCTTGGCCGGTGGGGTGCCGGTGGTTGCGCCGCTGCTGTTGCGCGGACCGTTCTGGCGACCTTGTGGCTGACCGGCGCGCGGAGCACCAGCGCCTTGTGCCGGTGCGCCCGGACGGCGGCCACGGCCCGGAGCCGGTTTGGCTTGAGGCACGTAGTCGACGCGGTTACCGAAGTTATCGATATCGTCGTCCAGGAACTCGTCCGGAGCACGGTCGGCGGCGCGAGGAGCCGGGCGCTGTTGTTCGCGGGCCGGAGTGCCTTCGCGTGGCTTGTGTTCACGGGCCGGGCGCTCGCCACGGCCTGCGGCAGGTTTTTCCTTGCCGCCCTTGTCCTTGCCTTTGTCTTTACGACCGCCGCCACCACCGCTGCCGTTCGGGCCGTCGCCGCGCGGGCCACGTGGGGCGCGCGGGTTACGCACATCCGGACGCTCGCGGACTTCCGGTTTCTCGGCTTCCACGGCGCTGGAATCGAAGCCCATCAGGTCGCCGTCGGCGATTTTCTGCTTGGTCATGCGCTCGATGCTTTTCAGCAGTTTTTCTTCGTCCGGAGCGACCAGCGAGATCGCCTCGCCCGAACGACCGGCACGGCCGGTACGACCGATACGGTGCACGTAATCTTCGTCGACGTTTGGCAGTTCGAAGTTGACCACATGAGGTAACTGGTCGATGTCGAGGCCACGAGCAGCAATGTCGGTGGCGACCAGGATGCGCACTTCACCGGCCTTGAAGTCGGCCAGGGCCTTGGTGCGGGCGTTCTGGCTCTTGTTGCCGTGGATCGCGACGGCGGTGAGGCCGTGTTTGTCCAGGTACTCGGCCAGGCGGTTGGCGCCGTGCTTGGTGCGGGTGAATACCAGCACCTGTTCCCAGGCGCCGGCAGTAATCAGGTGCGCCAGCAACGAACGCTTGTGGCTGGCGGCCAGGCGGAATACGCGTTGTTCGATCCGCTCGACCGTGGTGTTCGGTGGCGTGACTTCGATGCGTTCCGGGTTGTGCAGCAGCTTGCCGGCGAGGTCGGTGATGTCTTTGGAGAACGTCGCCGAGAACAACAGGTTCTGCCGTTTGGCCGGGAGGCGGGCGAGGACCTTTTTCACGTCATGGACAAAGCCCATGTCGAGCATGCGGTCGGCTTCGTCCAGCACGAGGATTTCCACGTGGGACAAATCGACACTGCCTTGGCCGGCGAGGTCGAGCAGGCGACCTGGGCAGGCCACCAGCACGTCGACACCACGGGACATGGCTTGAACCTGCGGGTTCATGCCGACGCCACCGAAGATGCAGGCGCTGACGAACTTCAGGTCACGGGCATAGACCTTGAAGCTCTCGTGCACCTGAGCTGCGAGTTCGCGGGTTGGGGTCAGGACCAGTACGCGGGGTTGGCGCGGGCCGTGACGCTGGGATTTGTCCGGGTGACCGTTGGGAAACAACCGCTCCAGAATCGGAAGGGCGAAGCCACCGGTTTTACCAGTACCTGTCTGAGCCGCAACCATCAGGTCGCGACCTTGCAACACGGCGGGAATGGCCCGCTGTTGCACCGGAGTAGGCTCGGTATAGCCCGCTGCCTCGATGGCGCGGACTAAAGCCTCGGAGAGACCGAGGGAAGCAAAGGACATGAGTAATCCTGTTTTAGTTAGGGCTTGGCCCAATGGGAGTCTTGCCTGGCGCGAATGGCGTTTAAGAGGACGCAATCCCGTCCGGTCCTGCTGGGCCTCGA
The DNA here is from genome assembly GCF_030687165.1 of Pseudomonas sp. FP1740. Taxonomy (NCBI): domain Bacteria; kingdom Pseudomonadati; phylum Pseudomonadota; class Gammaproteobacteria; order Pseudomonadales; family Pseudomonadaceae; genus Pseudomonas; species Pseudomonas sp. FP1740. The sequence goes on along the minus strand of NZ_CP117461.1, from coordinate 6,173,819 downwards.
AGGCTCGTCTGGAGCGCTCGCGCGGGCTGAAAAGCTGCGCTGTAGCGGGATCGAGATGCCTTGAACAAGTCCGAGCGTCCGGGCGTGAACCTGGCGGGAAGGCCGGAGTATAACAGAGCAATCACTGTGCGCCGCTTTCCTGCTGCTCAACGGTTTTTCCGCCGGTTGCGGTGGCGTTGGTGGCCCGGGCTTCGGTAGCCGGACCGGCACCATAGCGGGCGCTCAGTTCAGCATAGGCCGGTTCGCGCTTGAAGCGCTTGAGCTCGGCGCCGAAACGCTGCACCAACAAATCCATCCCGGCATTGCGGCGCACCGCCAGATACTGGCTCTGCTGGCTGATGACAGTCGGGTTCTCGGTGATCTTGTCGCGGATGTCCAGTTGATCGAGCAAGTGCTGGCCGACCCGGCGATCGGTGATCAGCAGGTCGATCCGCCCGCGCACCAGTTTGCCGAAGTTGGCTTCATGGGTGGGCGCCGGTTCCCGGGTAAACAGTGTCGATTCGCTGAAGTCCTTGCTGTACAGGTAGCCCGGCGAGGTGCCGATGGTCAGGCCTTTCAGGTCGTCCAGGGTGCGAAACGGGAACGGCCGTTCATTGGCGTAGAACATCACGAATTCGACTTGCGAGAGCGGTTCGCTGGGGTAGAGCAGGGTCGCTTCGCGTTCATCGCTGTGGAAAATATCCAGCACACCGTCCGCCTGGCCTTGCTCAAGCATCGACAGGCAGCGCTTCCACGGCAGGAATTGCCATTCCACGTCAATCCCGAGACGTTTGAAGACGATGGCCGTGGTTTCGTAGTCGAGCCCGAGGTTCTTGCCGCCTTCTTCATAGACGTAAGGCGCCCAGGGTTCGGTGACAATACGCAGCTTCTCGCCCCGAGCGGTGAAGCTCAGGCAAGTGAATAGAAGCACGGTCAGTAACTGGGCGATCAGGGGCATGGCTTGAGATTACGACGAGAAATCATAAAGAGCCAGAAACCGGATCCAGAAGCTCTGGATCGGGCATTAAAAGCAAAAGATCGCAGCCTTCGGCGGCGCCTGCAGAGGTGCATATTCCCCTGGAGGCGCTGCCGAAGACTGCGATCTCTTGATCTTGCGTTAACGGCTATTAGCGCGGCAACTTCAGGTTATTCCACACCGCCAGGCTCGGTTCAGCCTGGTTCAGTGTGTAGAAGTGCAGCCCCGGTGCGCCACCTTGCAACAGGCGTTCGCACATCTCGGTGATGACTTGCTCACCAAAGCTTTGAATGCTCTGGGTGTCGTCGCCGTAGGCTTCCAGTTGCTTGCGGATCCAGCGCGGGATTTCCGCACCGCAAGCGTCGGAGAAGCGCGCCAGCTTGCTGTAGTTGGTGATCGGCATGATCCCCGGCACGATCGGGATGTTCACACCCTTGGCCCGTACACGCTCGACGAAGTAGAAATAACTGTCGGCGTTGAAGAAGTACTGGGTGATCGCACTGTTGGCGCCGGCGTTGGCCTTGCGCACGAAGTTGTTGAGATCGTCTTCGAAATTGCGCGCTTGCGGATGCATTTCCGGGTAAGCGGCGACTTCGATGTGGAAATGATCGCCAGTCTCTTCACGAATGAATTCAACCAGGTCATTGGCGTGACGCAACTCGCCGCTGGCCATGCCCATGCCCGAGGGCAGGTCACCGCGAAGCGCAACGATTCGCTGGATGCCGGCTGCCTTGTACTGGGTCAGCAGGCCGCGCAGGTCGTTCTTGCTGTCACCCACGCAAGACAGATGCGGTGCGGCAGGAACTTTGACTTCACTTTCCAGCTGCAACACGGTGTTGAGGGTGCGATCACGAGTCGAACCGCCAGCGCCGTAGGTGCAGGAGAAGAAGTCGGGATTGTAGGTCGCCAGCTGACGGGCAGTGGCGATCAGTTTTTCATGCCCAGCATCGGTCTTCGTCGGGAAGAATTCGAAGCTGTAGCGACGTTCTTGGGACATGGTCATATCCTTGGAAACACGTAAGCCGGACGCTGGCCCCCGTAGGAGCTGCCTTAGGCTGCGATCTTTTAAGATCAAAAGATCGCAGGCTTCGCCAGCTCCTGCGCAGAGCAGTCAATCAGCGTATCAGTAGCGGTAAGCGTGCGGCTTGAACGGGCCTTCGACGGTGACGCCGATGTAGTCAGCCTGTTGCTTGGTCAGTTGAGTGACCACGCCGCCGAAACCGCGGACCATTTCCAGGGCCACTTCTTCGTCGAGTTTCTTCGGCAGTACTTCAACGGTCAGGCGCTCGGCTTTCTGGGCTGGCGGCAGGTCGGCGTACTTCTGGCCGAACAGGAAGATCTGCGCCAGAACCTGGTTGGCGAACGAACCGTCCATGATGCGGCTCGGGTGACCAGTGGCGTTACCCAGGTTAACCAGACGACCTTCAGCCAGCAGGATCAGGTAGTCGTCGTTCTGGGCGTCGAAAGCGCCTGGACCGGTACGGTGAACCTTGTGAACCTGTGGCTTCACTTCTTCCCATGCCCAGTTCTTGCGCATGAAAGCGGTGTCGATTTCGTTGTCGAAGTGACCGATGTTGCAGACCACAGCGCGTTTCTTCAGGGCTTTGAGCATGTTTGCGTCGCAAACATTGACGTTGCCGGTGGTGGTCACGATCAGGTCGATCTTGCCCAGCAGCGCTTTGTCGATGCTCGCTTCGGTACCGTTGTTGATACCGTCGATGAACGGCGAAACCAGTTCGAAACCGTCCATGCAGGCTTGCATGGCGCAGATCGGGTCGACTTCGGAAACTTTAACGATCATGCCTTCCTGACGCAGGGACTGGGCCGAGCCCTTGCCCACGTCACCATAACCGATGACCAGCGCTTGCTTGCCGGACAGCAGGTGGTCGGTGCCGCGCTTGATCGCGTCGTTCAGGCTGTGACGGCAGCCGTACTTGTTGTCGTTCTTGCTCTTGGTCACCGAGTCGTTGACGTTGATGGCCGGGATTTTCAGCTCGCCCTTGGCCAGCATGTCCAGCAGACGGTGTACGCCGGTGGTGGTTTCTTCGGTGACGCCGTGAACGCGATCCAGTACTTGTGGGTACTTCTTGTGCAGCAGCTCAGTCAGGTCGCCGCCATCGTCGAGGATCATGTTGGCATCCCAAGGCTTGCCATCCTTGAGGATGGTTTGCTCCAGGCACCACTCGTACTCTTCTTCAGTCTCGCCTTTCCAGGCGAAAACCGGGATGCCGGCAGCGGCGATGGAAGCGGCGGCCTGATCCTGAGTCGAGAAAATGTTGCAGGACGACCAGCGTACTTCGGCACCCAGGGCAACCAGGGTTTCGATCAGCACGGCAGTCTGAATAGTCATGTGGATGCAGCCGAGAATCTTCGCGCCCTTGAGCGGTTGCTCGACGGAGTACTTGCGACGCAGACCCATCAGGGCTGGCATTTCGGATTCGGCGATGATGGTTTCGCGACGGCCCCAGGCAGCCAGGGACATGTCGGCGACTTTGTAATCGTTAAAATCTGCAGGCGTGATAACAGCGCTCATGAAGAGCCTCCATTCGTAATGTATGCGAATGGGCGCCGTTGTGCGTTTAGTGTCTGGCCGTGGCCAGTCAACGCCCCATCCGAGCCTGACAGGTTGAACCTGCTGCAGCGCCCCTCGGACAGGTGGCGGGAAAACGGTATCAATGGAACGTTACCGTTTTGAAACGGGGGCGATTATAGCGGGCTATGCTGATCTTCCAAAGCGTTTCTGTTGGTCAATGTCCGAACGGTAATCGAGACCATAGTCGATGCTTGATAGAGCTCTAGTCCGGGCTCTGCCATGATGGCCGGCATCAATCGGCAAGACGGTCAGGAGTGAGTATGAATTTCCACACCCGCAAATGGGTAAAACCCGAAGACCTCAACCCCAACGGCACGCTGTTCGGCGGCAGCCTGCTGCGCTGGATCGACGAAGAAGCGGCGATCTACGCCATCGTCCAGCTGGGTAATCAGCGCGTGGTCACCAAGTACATTTCCGAAATCAACTTCGTCAGCGCCTCGCGTCAGGGCGACATCATCGAGCTGGGCATCACCGCCACCGAGTTCGGTCGCACCTCGATCACTCTGACCTGCGAAGTGCGCAACAAAATCACTCGCAAGAGCATTTTGACGGTAGAGAAGATGGTGTTCGTGAACCTTGGCGAAGACGGCTTGCCCATGCCGCACGGCCGGACCGAGATCAGGTACGTCAAAGACCAGTTCAAGGATGATGACATCGGCGGGTGAAATCGGCGGTGCGGTGATCTCGCGAAAGCGGTCTATCAGTCAGCGATGATTTAACGGACCACTGAACAGCTCTGAACCCTGCGTGTCGTACCTAGACACGCAGCCGGTTCAGGAAATCTATGGACACGCCCAAAGACGGCAAGACCCCGGACCTCTCGGCACAGGAACAGCGCGAGGTCGATAAAAACCAGCCCCCGCGCGCGGCGGTGCTGCACGAAATCATTCGCACCCAAGGCGATCAGGAGCTCGAGCGTAGCGTTGCGGCGCTGTGGTGGTCGGCCTTGGCTGCCGGCCTGACCATGGGCCTGTCACTGATGGGCATGGGATTACTCAACTCGCGCCTGCCGGACGGCGAAGGCTACAAGGTGATCGCCAGCTTCGGTTATTGCGCCGGTTTTCTCGCCGTGATTCTCGCCCGTCAGCAACTCTTCACCGAAAACACCCTGACCGCCGTGCTGCCGATCATGAGCAAGCCAACGTTGGGTAATGTCGGTCGGTTGCTGCGGCTGTGGACGGTGGTGCTGGTGGGCAACCTTTGCGGCACCTTGTTGGTGGCGTATGTGATGCTGCACCTGCCGATTTTCGACAGCAAGACCGATCTGGCCTTCCTTGAGATCGGGCGCAAGGTCATGGAGAACGATGCCAGCAAGATGCTCGCCAAAGGCATCATCTCCGGCTGGATGATCGCCACCATGGTCTGGATGATCCCGTCCATGGAAAGCGCCAAGATGTGGATCATCATCCTCATCACCTATTTCATGGCGCTGGGCGATTTCACCCACATCGTGGTCGGATCGGTCGAGGTTTCCTACCTGGTGTTTGCCGGCGAGTTGCCGTGGAAGGATTTCTGGTGGGTGTTCGCAGGTCCCACGCTGGTGGGGAACATTATTGGCGGCAGTTTTATCTTCGCGCTGATCAGTCACGCGCAGATTCGCAGTGAAAGCGGGCCGCCGAAGGCCTCTGCGGAGCGGGCTCAGGAATCCGAACCGCAGAAGATCAAAAAATGATCAATATCAGCCAGAGACGTTCACCGCGGCAGCACTGCGACGTTGCAGGTAGATGAAGAACAGCGCCGTTAGCAGCGTGAACACGCTGACCAGTGCGCCGGTCCACGACAAGTCCGCCAGGTCCGCGCCACTGGCCACCACCAGCCCGCCAATCCACGCCCCGGCGGCGTTGCCGAGATTGAATGCGCTTTGATTCAACGTCGACCCGAGGTTTGGCGCCTCATGGGCCTGATCGATAATCAGCAATTGCAGGATCGGGCACAGCGCGAAGGCGAAGATGCCCCACAACACCAGCGTGATCGCCGCCGGTATCACTGAATGGCTGGTTTGGCTGAAGGCGGTCAGCACGATGGCCACGGCCAATGTCATCCCCGCCAGCGAAGGCAGCAAACGACTGTCTGCCAATCGGCCGCCGAGCATGCTGCCCCCGGTCAAGCCGACCCCGAACAACAGCAACATGATGGTTACGCCATGAGGACTGACGCCGGTGATGTCCTGCAGGATCGGCGCAATGTAGGTGAACACGCTGAACAGGCTGGTGGACGCCAGCACGCTCATGCCCAGCGCCAGCAGCACATTGACCTTGCCCAGCACTTTGAATTCGCTGGCCAGGTTGGCTTTGTCCATGGGGATTTCCTTGGGCAGCCAGACCCACTGCGCAACCGCCGCAATCACGCCAATCACCGACACCGCCCAGAAGGTCGAGCGCCAGCCGGCATATTGCCCAAGTGCTGTGCCTAAGGGCACGCCCAGCACATTGGCCAAGGTCAGGCCGGTGAACATCATGGCAATTGCCTGGGCTCGTTTGTTCGGTGCCACCAGACTGGCAGCGACCACTGAGCCGATGCCGAAAAACGCGCCATGGCACAGCGCGGTGATCACCCGTGCGGCCATCAAGGTGGCGTAGTTCGGCGCCAGGGCGCAGAGGATGTTGCCGAGAATGAACATCAGCGTCATGCCCAGCAGCGTGGCTTTACGCGGCATGTTGGCGGTGCCGACCGCGAGGATCGGCGCACCGAACACCACGCCCAGGGCATAACCGGTGATGAGCAGGCCAGCATGAGGAATGCTCACGGCGAGGTCGAGGGCGACATCGGGCAGCAAGCCCATGATGACGAACTCAGTGGTGCCGATGCCGAAAGCGGCAACGGCCAGTGCAAGCAAGGCGAGTGGCATGCGCAAGGTCTCTGTCGGTAGTCTTGACGCTTTGATCAGGCATACGCAGGCCGACGACCATTCTCGATGAGAGCGGGCAGAGGCAGGAATTATTGGAATTAGTCTGTGCGCAACTGAGTGCGGCGTGGTCGCTTGCAGTATAAACAGCTGCGGACATATGGCGAATCAAATCTCTGTCCCGAGATGTAGGGGCAATACAAGGAGTGTGCCGTGCTTGCGACGATTCTGGTGTTGGTGGCGGCGCTGTTGCACGCGGCGTGGAATACCCTGATCAAGTTCAGCGCGGAGCGGCTGTTGGTGGTGGCCTGCATGGACAGCGTGGCGTTGCTGTTTGTCGCGCTGATGTTGCCCTTCGTGGCGCTGCCGCCACTGGATATGTGGCCGTGGATTCTTGCGTCGGCGGCATTCGAGTTGCTCTATCGCTACCTGTTGATCCAGGCCTATCGGGTCGGCGATCTCGGTCTGGTCTATCCCTTGATGCGTGGCCTGTCGCCACTGGTGGTACTGGCATTGACGTTGATCTTCGCCGGTGAAGTGCTGACGGCTCAGCAGATCTTCGGGATTTTGCTCATCCCGTTCGGCATGGTGTGCCTGCTCTGGCAGGGCGGTGGCGGGGTGCGCCTGCCGTGGTCGATGCTGCCGGTGGTGGCGTTGATCGGGTTGTGCATCGGTTGCTACACCTTCATCGATGGCCAGGCCTTGCGACGCTGGTCCCATCCGCTGGATTACCTGGTATGGGTCACCGTGCTCAGTGCCTGGCCGTTCCCATTGCTGGCGCTGGTGCGCAAACGCCCGGCGTTCATGCTGTTCTGGCGTGAGCAGTGGCGGTTGGGGTTGGCGGTCGGGTTCTGCGTATTGTTCAGCTACGCTCTGGTGCTTTGGGCCATGCAGCTCGGTTCAATTGCCGAGGCCGCGGCGCTGCGCGAGATCAGCGTGATTCTGGTGGTGCTGTTCGGCATGCGTTACCTCAAAGAACCTTTTGGCAGGCCACGGCTCTTAGCCTGTGGGCTGGTATTGATCGGCATGTTGGTGATGAAGTTTTAGTCGCCGCTGATGGAATTCGATTCTCTACAACTTGAAGAAGGGACTGCGTTATGACGGTTGCTCTGTGGTGCATTTTGATTGCGATCTGCTTGCCTTATCTGTGCACGGGCGTCGCCAAGTTCAGCAATGGCAAGTTCGGGCTGAAACAGAATCACGACCCAAGGGCGTTTCTGGATTCGCTCGAAGGCGTGGCCAGGCGTGCGCATTCGGCGCAGTTGAACAGCTTCGAAGTGACCCCGGCGTTTGCCGCGGCGGTGATCGTGGCGCATCTGGCCGGCAATGCCGAACTGGTGACGATCAATGTGCTGTCGGTGCTGTTCATCACCAGTCGGCTGCTGTACATCATTTGCTATCTGGCGGACTGGGCGATTCTGCGGTCGCTGGTGTGGGCCATTGGCATGGGGCTGATTGTCAGTTTCTTTGTGGTGTCTGTTTAACGGCAAGATCAAAGGATCGCAGGCTGCGCCATTTCCTGCTGGGATCGATGTTCATTCGCGATATTGCGACGAACGCTTTCGATGTTGAAGCTGCGCAGCCTGCGATCTTTTGCTTCTAAGGTTTGTCAGCCACCTGCGGCACCTGAGGCAACGCCGCCCCTTTAGGCCAGAGCATCCAGATCTGCCCCTGCTGTTTCATGTCGCCGGCCAATTGCCCGGCGGCCTCGCCCGTGCCCCAGAACAGGTCTGCGCGGACCTCGCCGGCAATCGCGCCGCCGGTATCTTGAGCGGCCACCGGACGCACCAGTGCGCTGCCGTCCGGTCGCGTCGTCGATAGCCACAACAAGCTGCCGAGCGGAATCACCTTGCGATCCACTGCCGCGCTATAACCGGCGGTCAATGGTACATTCAGCGAACCGCGGGGCCCTTCGTTGCTGTCCGGGTTGCGATTGAAGAACACGTAGCTGGGGTTGCTGCCGAGCAGTTCGGGAATGCGCGTCGGATTGGCCTTGGCCCAGTTATCGATGGCGCTCATGGTCACCTCTTCTTTCTTCAGCTCGCCCTGATCCACCAGCCAGCGGCCGATAGGTCGATAGGGGTGGCCGTTCTGGTCGGCATAACCAATGCGCAATTGACGGCCGTCATCGAGCTGGATGCGCCCCGAACCCTGGATTTGCAGAAACTGCAGGTTCATCGGGTCGGTCAGCCAGGCGATCACCGGCGCCTTCACGCCTTTGGTTTCAATGGTTGCCGCATCGTCGTAAGGCTTGAGCACGCGACCTTCGAGCCGTCCGCGCAGGCGTTTACCCTTGAGTTCCGGGTAAATGCTGTCCAGCGAGACGATGATCATGTCCTCGGGCACGCCGTACACCGGGACGTTCGCTTGCTTGGTCTGGGTCAGGCTGCCGGGATACACCGGTTCGTAGTAACCGGTGATCAGGCCGTTGGGGTTGTCATTGGCGGCACGCAGGCCGTAGACGTCGAGGTTCTGTTTGAGAAAACCACGGATGTCGCTGGCGGTTGGCTGCACGTTAGCGGAAGCGGCACAGGTGCCACCCCAGACCGGGTCGGCCTTGAGTCGGGTGCAGGCGCTGCGCCACGAGCCAAAACCGGCGACGAGGTCGTTGTCGGACACCGCTGGAAGGGCTTCCCAGGTAGCGCTGGAGTAGGTCGCCAGTGCGTGGGTTTTCGGTGTGCTGCTGTCGCCACCGGTGCAGCCCGCAAGCACGGCCACCATCGGAAGGGTCCAGGCCAGGTTGTGACGCCACGCCTTGAAACGGCTGTTCATGGAGTAATTCCTTTGCCGGTTGCCTGAGTGCTCCATGCGCTCAAACAACCCGTATTGATAATAGGGCTATTGGTCTTTGCCGGTGACGCGAGGATACTGGCCGCCGTTTCCAGTGATCTGAAGCCACCATGACTCTTAAAAGACTCTCTGTTGTATTGCTGGCCTGCCTGACATTGTCTGCCTGCGGCGGTGTCGACCCGAACTCGCCTCTGGGCCAGCGCAAGGCGATCTTCAAGCAAATGCTCAAGACCGGCGAAGACCTGGGTGGCATGTTGCGTGGGCGTATTCCGTTCGATGGCCCGAAATTCGCCGACGGTGCCGTGAAGCTCGACGCGTTGTCCCATGAGCCGTGGAAACATTTCCCGCAGGTGCGCGAAGCAGATCACACCAGCGCGAAGGATGATGTCTGGCAGAAGCAGGCACGCTTCCAGGAAATGGCCCGCACCCTCGAAGGCGCCACCGGTGAACTGGTGATCGCCAGCCAGGTTCAACCTTACAAGGCCAGCAACCTGGGGCCGGCGGTGCAGAAAGTCGAAGACGCCTGTAGTGCCTGCCATAAAGAGTTTCGGGATCATTGAGGCGGCGTATTCAAACCGGATTACTTATCCAGCTCGTCGAGCGCGTCCTGTAAATCCTTGCGCGATTGAGCCAGTTTGTCTTTACGCTTGTTGATCTTCTCGGCGTCGCCTTTTTTCATCGCCTTATCGAGGTCGGCCTGACGCCGACTGACTTCATGCTTGGCGTCGAGCACCTTGTTTTCCCGTTCCTTCTTCAAGGAAGCGTCGGTGCAATGGGCGGTAACTTCGCTCAGGGCGGTTTCCAGGCCAGCCTGTTGATCGGCGTTGCCGTGAGACTTGGCCAGTTCGATCTGGTTGATGATGCCTTGTTTTTTGGCTGCGCAGCCGGTCAGCCCCGGGGCGTCTTCGTCGGCCATTAATGGAGCGGCCATCACGCTGCACAGGGTTAACACGGCGAGCGGTGAAAGAAGTTTCATAAAGGCTCCAGGTGAAAAAATCGATGTAGCGATGGGCTGTTTGAGCGCATCGGTACCTATGGGTTCCCAGGCTGACGGGCGTCGCCGGCCGCTAAAAACCGTCAATCCCGGCAACACGTAATGTCTCGCTCAAGGCCAGCACCTGCGGGTCGCGGAAAAATGCGCTCAATTGCGCCGCGCGTCCCGGGCCGATGCCGGTTTCGGCCTGCCATTGTTCGGTGTTTCGTTGCGCCAGCACCTGCCATGAATCGGCGAGCTGTGCCTGGCCGGTCGGCGGCAAGCCCAGGGCTTTGAGCCAGCGAGCGAACGGTCGTTGCCGGGCGCTGTTGAAACTGTTCAAAAGACGGGCACTGCTGCGTTCGCCGAAGCCGTCAATGTTAGCAAGCTCTTGCTCATCAAGGGTCAACCAATCGAGCAGGTTGTCGAGACGTTCGGCCTTGAGCAGTTTCTCCCAGGTGCCCGGTCCGACATGCGGCAAGGCCAGCCCCTGTTTGCCGCTGAGCCAGGCCAGGCGTGCGAGAAACTGGCTTTCGCATCCGGGTGTCGGCTGCCAGCAACTCAACGGATGAAAATCTGCTGCCAGCGGTGCGTTCAATTCAGGACGTTCGGTGCTGCGCAATACCACACCGTCGAGCCTGGGGATGGTCAGCCCGGCCAGGCTGATGGCGACCTGATCGCCGGGACGAATGTCCAGCGCTTCCCAGCGCTGCAGGGAGCTGACGTTGACACGCTTGATCTGCCGGTCATCAAGCATCACCGGTGCCAGATCCAGCACCGGTGTGATCCGGCCGGTTCGTCCAATCTTGAAGTGGACCTTGCGCACTTCAGCCAACGCCTGGGCGAAGGGGTACTTCCAGGCGACACTCCAGAAAGGCGTTTTCGCCTGCCAGCGCTCGGCGGGTGGGCGCTGGTTCTGCCGCAAAACGACGCCGTCGCTGGCAAAGGGCAGGGGCGAGCGATACCAGTGATCGCGCCAGCGTTCGGCATCGGCAAATGCCTCGATCGGCTGGCTGTAGGGCGCGGTGCTCGGGAATCCCAGCTCATTCAGAGCTGCCACGCGGGCGGGCAGGCTTTTCGGGCCTTGTGGCCAGTCCCAGACGAACAGGCCGATACCGGCGGCTTGCTCAGGGTTCAGCGTCTTGCGTGCCATTAACCCGGCCACCGTGGCGCGGGCATTAAGGCTGCCGGCCTCGGTTTGCACGTGTTCGGTCAGGCGCCAATAGAGTTCGCCTTGCAACAGCAGGTCGAGTGGTTGTGGAAGTTTTTGAGGGATGGCGGCGATCTGGCGCGCTGAGGCAGTCCAGTCGTGGCCGGTTATCCCGTCACCACGGCTGATCGCCTGGTGCAGCCAGCCGTTGCGATAGATCAACGTCACAGCCACACCGTCGACCTTGGGCTGAATCCAGACCTCATCCCGATTTTTCAGCCAGGCTTCGACCGCGCGCCCATCGCGCAGTTTTTCCAGGCCGGTATGGGCAATGGGGTGAGCAATCGTGCCACCGGCAGTGCGCAACGGTTCGGCTGAAGGGCCTGAGTCAAAACACTCGCGCCATTCGCTTAGTCGTATGCGGGATTGATCATAGAGTTCATCGGCGACCAAAGAGCGTCCTTCGCGATGATAGCTGTCGTCCCAGAGGTCGATTCGCTTTTGCAGTGCGTTGATTTCGTCCAGAGCGCGGGCCGGCGGCCAATCAGGGCAGTCGGCGGCATTGGCGGTCAGGCAGGTGAGGGTCAGCAGGAAACCGAAAAACAGGCGCAGGTTGGGCAGCATCGAGAGCGTCCTTGCTCGTTGGGATGCTTTCAAGGCTAGTCAGGTTTCGGGTGTGGAGTGCAGAGGTGTAATTCTGCGTGTTTCGAGGTGAGATCTTCTTCATGAAAAAGCCCCGCACGGCGAACCGTGCGGGGCTTTTTGTGCAACCGGAGAAGTCTTACAGGCCGGCAGCAGAACGCAGAGCGTCGGCGCGGTCGGTTTTTTCCCAGGTGAACGTGGTGAACGTATCGTCGCCCACGGTTTTGGTTTCCGGGGTGCGACCGAAGTGGCCGTACGCAGCGGTGTCCTGGTACATCGGGTGCAGCAGGTCGAGCATGGTGGTGATCGCGTATGGACGCAGGTCGAACACTTCGCGGACCAGTTTGACGATCTTGTCGTCGCTGATCTTGCCGGTGCCGAAGGTGTTCAACGAAATCGAAGTCGGTTGAGCGACGCCGATTGCGTAGGAAACCTGAATCTCGCAACGCTCGGCCAGGCCGGCAGCCACGATGTTCTTGGCCACATAACGACCGGCGTAGGCCGCCGAACGGTCAACCTTCGATGGATCTTTACCGGAGAACGCGCCGCCGCCGTGACGGGCCATGCCGCCGTAGCTGTCAACGATGATCTTGCGACCGGTCAGGCCGCAGTCGCCCACCGGGCCACCGATGATGAACTGGCCAGTCGGGTTGATGTGGAACTGGGTGTCCTTGGACAGCAGTTCGGCAGGCAGCACGTGCTTGACGATCAGCTCCATCACGCCTTCGCGCAGGTCCTTGTAGGACACTTCCGGGTTGTGCTGGGTCGACAGTACAACGGCGTCGATACCGACAACCTTGCCGTTTTCGTAGCGGCAGGTCACTTGCGACTTGGCGTCTGGACGCAGCCAAGGCAGCAGGCCGGACTTGCGGGCTTCGGCCTGGCGCTGAACCAGTTGGTGCGAGAAGGTGATCGGTGCTGGCATCAGCACGTCGGTTTCGTTGCTGGCGTAGCCGAACATCAGGCCCTGGTCGCCGGCGCCCTGGTCTTCAGGCTTGGCACGATCAACACCCTGGTTGATGTCGGGGGACTGCTTGCCGATGATGTTCATCACACCGCAGGTCGCGCCGTCGAAGCCGACATTGGAGCTGTTGTAGCCGATGTCGAGAATCACGTTACGGACGATGTCTTCCAGATCGACCCAGGCCGACGTGGTGACTTCACCTGCGATGATTGCCACGCCGGTTTTCACCAGAGTCTCGCACGCCACGCGGGCGAACTTGTCTTCTGCAATGATGGCGTCCAGCACCGCATCGGAAATCTGGTCGGCGATTTTGTCCGGATGCCCTTCAGACACGGACTCGGAGGTGAAGAGGGAGTATTCGCTCATCTCGATTTTTTCCTGAATTTACCGATGGTGAGTGTCGCCAGCCGGTCGCTGAAAATGGCGGACCTGTATCTGGAAACCATTACGTAAGCCTACATAGAGGCTTTCCCCGGGAACGAGTCCCGCAGCGGTGGCCCAACGGGCCAGATCGTCCTGTTCAAACCCCAGCCAGAGATCACCGCAGGCCTCCTTGGCCCAACTCTGGTTGTGGCTACATAACTCTGTCACTAACAGGCTACCGCCTGGTTGCAGCAAACCGGCCATGTGCTTGAGCGCTTCGGCCGGTGCGGCAAAATGGTGCAGCACCATGTTCAGTACAACGCAATCGGCCTGAAGGCTTACGCCGTTCAATGCATCGGCCAATTGCAGGCTGACGTTAGCCAGCGTTTCACGTTCGCAGACCTGGCGGGCCAGTTCGAGCATCGCGGGGCTGTTGTCCAGCGCCGTGACCTGAGTGAAGCGACGCGCCAGTTCCGGCAGAAATGCGCCATCGCCGGGGCCTACTTCGATGGCCGTGGCGCCGGGGCCGAAACTCAGCTTGTCGAGCAGGGCCACCACGCTTTCGCGGTATTGCGGCAGGCCGGCGATCAAGTCTTGCTGGGCGCGAAACTTCTCCGCGACCCGTGAGAAAAAGTCCTGGCTGGCCGCCTCACGTTGCCCGTGGACCTGACCGATCCGCGCCTGGACGTCAGTCGGCAGGGTCAGGTTGTCCACTTCTTCGAGCAGCGCGGCATGCAGCTTGCCGCCCAGCAGGTCGGTGTGGGGCAGGGCACGACGGTAGAAAATCGCATTGCCTTCACGGCGGGTCGCCACCAGGTCGGCCTGGGCCAATACCTTGAGGTGATGACTCATGCCGGACTGACCGATGCCGAAGATCTGCGCCAGTTCCAGTACGCCGAACGAATCGTTGGCCAGCGCGCGCAATACATTCAGCCGCAGAGGATCGCCGCCGGCCTTGCACAGGGCCGCCAGCTCATCGCAATCGTCATGTTGAATGGAAGGCACGCGCAGATTCATAAGGCCAGCAGTCTAGTGACGGTCAGAAAACACCGCAAGAGCAATATCAAAAAGTTTTGATATTGGTCGATAGATGGCACTTCTTAACGTTAGTTTCAGTCCACAAACCAACAGCGGAAAGGTTTCATCAGTCGAATACGCCGTTATCCATTGGAAAAACGCCTTCGGATGACTATCTCTCATTGCCCCGAGGCGGGTCGGTGAGGGAAAATGCTCGCCTTTTTTCCGTTTCGTTTTATTCACTCTCGATTCAATATCCGCAGGAGATCAGCGATGCCCAGCCGTCGTGAGCGCGCCAACGCCATTCGTGCCCTCAGCATGGATGCCGTGCAAAAAGCCAACAGCGGCCATCCCGGTGCCCCTATGGGTATGGCGGATATCGCCGAAGTACTTTGGCGTGACTACCTGAAGCACAACCCGAGCAATCCATCGTTCGCCGACCGTGACCGCTTCGTGCTGTCCAACGGTCACGGCTCGATGTTGATCTACTCGCTGCTGCACCTGACCGGCTACGACCTGTCGATCGATGACCTGAAAAACTTCCGCCAGCTGCACAGCCGTACCCCGGGTCACCCGGAATATGGCTACACCCCGGGCGTTGAAACCACCACCGGTCCACTGGGCCAAGGCCTGGCCAACGCAGTCGGTTTCGCCCTGGCGGAAAAAGTCCTGGCGGCGCAGTTCAACCGTCCTGGCCATAACGTCGTCGATCACCACACCTACGTATTCCTGGGTGATGGCTGCATGATGGAAGGCATTTCCCACGAAGTCAGTTCCCTGGCCGGTACGCTGGGCCTGGGCAAACTGATCGCCTTCTACGATGACAACGGCATCTCCATCGACGGCGAAGTCGAAGGCTGGTTCACCGACGACACGCCGAAGCGTTTCGAATCCTATAACTGGCAAGTGATCCGCAATGTCGACGGTCACGACCCGGAAGAAATCAAGATCGCGATCGAAACCGCGCGCAAAAGCGCACAACCGACGCTGATCTGCTGCAAGACCACCATCGGCTTCGGTTCGCCGAACAAGCAAGGCAAGGAAGATTGCCACGGCGCCCCGTTGGGTGACGCGGAAATCGCCCTGACCCGTGAAGCGCTGAAGTGGAACTACGGCCCGTTCGAAATCCCGGCTGATATCTATGCCGAGTGGGACGCCAAGGAAGCCGGTCGCGCTGCCGAAGCCGAGTGGGATCAGCGTTTCGCTGCGTACTCCGCCGCCTTCCCTGAGCTGGCCAATGAACTGGTTCGTCGCCTGAGCGGTGATCTGCCGACCGATTTCGCCGAGAAGGCCCAGGCCTACATCGCTGAAGTCGCGGCCAAAGGCGAATCCATCGCCAGCCGTAAAGCCAGCCAGAACGCCCTGAACGCCTTCGGCCCGCTGCTGCCGGAACTGCTTGGCGGTTCGGCTGACCTGGCCGGTTCCAACCTGACCCTGTGGAAAGGTTGCAAAGGCGTCACCGCCGAAGACGCCAGCGGCAACTACATGTACTACGGCGTTCGCGAGTTCGGCATGAGCGCGATCATGAACGGCGTGGCCCTGCACGGCGGCCTGGTGCCTTATGGCGCGACCTTCCTGATGTTCATGGAATACGCCCGCAACGCAGTGCGCATGTCGGCGCTGATGAAGAAACGCATCGTCTACGTGTTCACCCACGACTCCATCGGTCTGGGCGAAGACGGTCCGACGCACCAGCCGATCGAGCAACTGGCCAGCCTGCGCTGCACACCGAACCTCGACACCTGGCGTCCGGCCGATGCCGTTGAATCGGCGGTGGCCTGGAAGTTCGCCCTGGAGCGCGACGACGGTCCTTCGGCGCTGATCTTCTCCCGTCAGAACCTGCAGCACCAAACCCGCAATGCGATCCAGATCGAAGAGATCGCCCGTGGCGGTTACGTGTTGAAGGACTGCGCAGGCGAGCCTGAGCTGATCCTGATCGCCACCGGTTCGGAAGTCGGCCTGGCCGTTCAAGCCTTCGACAAACTGACCGAGCAAGGCCGCAAGGTTCGTGTGGTGTCGATGCCATGCACCAGCGTCTTCGAAGCCCAGGACGCCGGCTACAAGCAATCGGTTCTGCCATTGCAGGTCAGCGCGCGTATCGCCATCGAAGCCGCCCACGCGGACTACTGGTACAAGTACGTGGGCCTGGAAGGTCGCGTGATCGGCATGACCACCTACGGCGAGTCGGCGCCTGCGCCGGCCTTGTTCGAAGAGTTCGGCTTCACCCTGGAAAACATCCTGGGTCAGGCTGAAGAGCTGCTGGAAGACTAAGGCACGCCGCGGTGGTTTTATGGCCACCGCGTTCCCTGTGTAGGAGCTGCCGCAGGCTGCGATCTTTTGATCTTAAAAGATCGCAGCCTCGTTTCACTCGACAGCTCCTACCAGCTCCTACAGGGATTTGTGTTGTTAGCAAGAATTCGTCTGCCGCGACTATCGAGAACCCCATGCCTCAACCGCGTCCTTACAAAGTTGCACTCAACGGCTACGGCCGGATTGGTCGTTGCGTCTTGCGTGCGTTGTTTGAGCGAGGCTCGACGGCTGGGTTTGAAATTGTCGCGATCAACGATCTGGCCGATATGGCCAGCATCGAATACCTGACACGCTTCGACTCCACTCACGGGCGGTTTCCCGGCGAAGTGAGGGTTGAGGGCGATTGTCTGCATATTAAGGGCGACTGCGTGAAGGTCCTGCGCAGTGCCACCCCCGAAGGCATCGATTGGGCGTCGTTGGGCGTCGATCTGGTGCTGGAGTGCTCCGGCGCTTATCACACCCGTCAGGATGGCCAGCGTTTTCTCGACGCTGGTGCGCCACGGGTGCTGTTTTCCCAGCCGATGGCCAGCGAGGCGGATGTCGATGCCACCATCGTCTACGGCGTGAACCAGGATTGCCTGACCGGCGATGAGCTGCTGGTGTCCAACGCGTCCTGCACCACCAACTGCGGCGTGCCGCTGTTGCGCCTGCTGGATCAGGCCATTGGTCTGGAATACGTGTCGATCACCACCATCCACTCGGCGATGAACGATCAGCCGGTGATCGACGCCTATCACCACGAAGACCTGCGCCGCACCCGTTCGGCGTTCCAGTCGGTGATTCCGGTGTCCACTGGTCTGGCGCGAGGCATTGAACGCCTGCTGCCGGAACTTGCCGGGCGAATTCAGGCCAAAGCCGTGCGGGTGCCGACGGTTAACGTGTCCTGCCTCGATATTACGATGCAGACCGTAAGCGATACCGACGCCACCGAGGTCAACCGGATTCTGCGCGAGGCCGCCACCCATGGCCCGCTCAAAGGCCTTCTGGCCTACACCGAGTTGCCTCACGCCAGTTGTGATTTCAATCATGACCCCCATTCGGCCATTGTCGATGCCAGCCAGACCCGCGTTTCCGGCCCACGGCTGGTGAACATCCTGGCCTGGTTCGACAACGAATGGGGTTTTGCCAATCGAATGCTGGACGTTGCAGAGCACTATTTGCAAGCCGCTACTACTCCACAATCTGTCTTTCAAAAACAGTAACCCAGGAATTGCGACCCATGACCGTGTTGAAGATGACCGACCTCGATCTGCAAGGTAAGCGCGTACTGATCCGCGAAGACCTCAACGTCCCAGTCAAGGACGGTGTTGTCACCAGCGATGCGCGTATCCTGGCTTCGCTGCCGACCATCAAGCTGGCCCTGGAAAAAGGCGCGGCAGTGATGGTCTGCTCGCACCTTGGCCGTCCGACCGAAGGCGAATTCTCGGCCGAGAACAGCCTCAAGCCAGTGGCTGACTACCTGAGCAAGGCCCTGGGCCGTGAAGTGCCGCTGGTGTCCGATTACCTGGGCGGCGTCGACGTGAAAGCCGGCGACATCGTGTTGTTCGAAAACGTGCGCTTCAACAAGGGCGAGAAAAAGAACGCCGACGAACTGGCCAAACAATACGCCGCTCTGTGCGACGTGTTCGTGATGGACGCTTTCGGCACTGCTCACCGTGCCGAGGGCTCGACCCATGGCGTGGCCAAATTCGCCAAAGTCGCCGCTGCTGGCCCGTTGCTCGCCGCCGAACTGGACGCACTGGGCAAGGCCCTGGGCTCCCCGGCCCAGCCAATGGCCGCCATTGTTGCGGGCTCCAAAGTGTCGACCAAACTCGACGTACTCAACAGCCTGAGCCAGATCTGCAACCAGCTGATCGTTGGTGGCGGCATCGCCAACACCTTCCTGGCCGCTGCCGGTCACCCGGTTGGCAAATCGCTGTACGAGCCGGACCTGCTGGACACTGCCCGTGAAATCGCGGCGAAAGTCAGCGTGCCATTGCCGGTGGACGTGGTGGTCGCCAAGGAGTTCGCTGAAAGCGCGACCGCGACTGTCAAGCTGATCGCCGACGTGGCTGCAGACGACATGATCCTGGACATCGGCCCGCAGACCGCGGCGAATTTCGCCGAGCTGCTGAAGTCGTCCAAGACCATCCTGTGGAACGGCCCGGTGGGCGTGTTCGAATTCGACCAGTTCGGTAACGGCACCAAAGTGCTGGCCCAGGCCATCGCGGAAAGCTCGGCGTTCTCCATCGCTGGCGGCGGTGACACCCTGGCGGCCATCGATAAATATGGCGTTGCCGAGCAAATCTCCTACATTTCTACCGGCGGCGGCGCGTTCCTCGAATTCGTCGAAGGCAAAGTGCTGCCGGCCGTTGAAGTCCTGGAAAGCCGGGCCAAGGCCTGAGGTCGCCCATTTGACCAGGCAAAGGAGTGTTCAGATGGTCAGGACATTAATGCTGTTGATCGCCGCGGGTATGCTGGCGGCTTGCGGGAGTAACCCGAAGGCTACGCCGGAACCCGCGCCATCCGCGTCGGATAAAGGCTGCTACCAGGCTGACTGGCAAGCGGAAACCAACCCGGTGATCAACAAGCGGTCCGGGCCCGATGGCCTGGACAAATACGAGACGCAGACCCCGACCAAGGAACATGGCTGCCCTTGACGGGTCTGACTCTTTACTCAGGGCTGGCGGCATGCGCCGTCGGTCGAGGAACACGGATGAAACGCTTTATTGCCGTTGCGGCACTGGCATTGCTGGCAGGTTGCGCCAATTTGAACCTGTTCAACACTGCCAAGCCAGCGGACAGCTGGACCACCTGGACCTGCGACAGCCAGGCCAAAGTGCTCTGGCGCTACACTGATGTGAGCCGCAAGGAAGTCGATGTTCGCCTGGGCGGCGCCGATCAGGTCTACCGCCTGAAGCTTGAGCCGGGCGCTGAAGGTTCGCTGTATAGCAACGACATGCTGGCGTTTCACATAAAGGGTGAGGAAGGCCTGGTGTACTGGGTCGCCACCAATGATTTGATTGGCCGCGGTTGTAAAGCGCAGTAATTGACACGCCACGGACCTAATGTGGGTGCGGGCTTTTGTGGCGAGGGGGCTTGCCCCCGTTGGAGTGCGAAGCACTCCCGAAGCCAGCGGATGCAGTGCTTCAGTTAGACCACGTCGTCCGATTTGCGACTGCTGCGCAGCCGAACGGGGGCAAGCCCCCTCGCCACAAGGCTTCAGCGATACAAGAGTTTTGTTGTACCGAATCCGCAGCCCGGGCCAACCCCCGATCTGCAATAACTTGAATAGCCGCCGCCGCTACGGCAGGCTGGCACGATTAACGACCCTCAACCGGGAGAGACACACACAATGGCACTTATCAGCATGCGCCAGATGCTGGACCACGCAGCCGAGTTCGGCTACGGCGTTCCAGCCTTCAACGTCAACAACCTTGAGCAGATGCGCGCCATCATGGAAGCCGCTGACAAGACTGACTCCCCGGTGATCGTCCAGGCTTCGGCCGGTGCCCGCAAATACGCAGGCGCCCCGTTCCTGCGTCACCTGATCCTGGCGGCCATCGAAGAATTCCCGCACATCCCGGTGTGCATGCACCAGGACCACGGCACCAGCCCTGACGTCTGCCAGCGCTCCATTCAACTGGGCTTCAGCTCGGTCATGATGGACGGCTCCCTGGGCGAAGACGGCAAGACCCCGACCGACTACGAGTACAACGTTCGCGTTACCCAACAAACCGTGGCCATGGCTCACGCCTGCGGCGTCTCGGTAGAAGGCGAGCTGGGCTGCCTGGGTTCGCTGGAAACCGGCATGGCCGGTGAAGAAGACGGCATCGGCGCCGAAGGCGTTCTGGATCACAGCCAAATGCTGACCGACCCGGAAGAAGCCGCGGACTTCGTCAAGAAGACCCAGGTCGACGCCCTGGCCATCGCCATCGGCACCAGCCACGGCGCCTACAAGTTCACCAAGCCGCCTACCGGCGACGTGCTGGCCATCGACCGCATCAAGGAAATCCACAAACGCATCCCGAACACCCACCTGGTGATGCACGGTTCGTCTTCGGTTCCGCAAGAGTGGCTGGCGATCATCAACCAGTACGGCGGCGACATCAAAGAAACCTACGGCGTACCGGTTGAAGAAATCGTCGAAGGCATCAAGCACGGCGTGCGCAAGGTCAACATCGATACTGACCTGCGTTTGGCGTCCACCGGTGCGATGCGTCGCCTGATGGCCACCAACCCGAGCGAGTTCGACCCGCGTAAATTCTTCGGCGCGACTGTTACTGCGATGCGTGACGTGTGTATTGCGCGTTATGAGCAGTTTGGTACTGCCGGTAATGCTTCGAAGATCAAGCCGATTTCGTTGGAAGCGATGTTCCAGCGTTACCTGAAAGGCGAGTTGAACGCTAAGGTTAACTAAGCCTTAGAGTTTGACCCGTGTTGTGAAGAACCCGCCGAGAGGCGGGTTTTTTCTGGGCAGGGATTTTTTGCGCGCAATAACTACCCAAAAGTCAGAGAAAATGGCGCTGCCGCTTGCTCAATGGCACTGACCACATGAGGCGCCTGTTCCCGATACTCAGGATAGCGTTCAAGTACTGCTTCAACCGAGGCAAGCAATTGCTGCATGCGCTCCTGAGGTCGCTCGATCTCACAGGTGTGCGCAAACTCAAGCAGTCCTTGCCGCGAGGCAAACATTGACTTGTTGCCCGCCAGATCCAAAGCCAAAACATCTTCCGGAATATAGGCCGTGGTGTTAACGATGTCGTAGGCCGGCGCCAGGTGTGCATCGCGTTGCGTAGGATCGGAATAGAGCAATCCGAAGTTTTTCAAATGAGCGTCGCCATTCCCGACAATACAGCTCAGGGCAACGCTATCGAAGAGTTGATCAAGGGAGGTGCGTAAATGTTTAGTCGGGCAGAACACGCGAATAGCCTTGGCGATTGCCGCATAGCTTTTGCTGTACTTCTGGTTAGCCGATAGCCCCATCAACACCGCCATGTCTTCAAATCCAATTGGGTTGAGCTGGTCGTCGCGATCAAAGCGACGCATGACAAACAGCTTGGCATTGTCGGAAAGGTAAAACGGCGGAACGGGAATACCGGCCTCCTTCGCAATGGACATGCAAAGGAACTCGTTGATTGCCAGACCGGGAAATTCGTCTCGGCCACTTTTGATAATCAGGTCCGAGGTTTTCGATGTCACCCGTGGCAATCCGGTTTCCAGGCGTTCCGGTACCAACACTTTGGGTTGAACGCCGGAAATGCCGGCACGCAGGATGTAGCGATCAAGAATGTCAGCGAAGATATCTTCCGTGCCGTCCCAAGTCAGAATCTCTTCGAGTTTCTCCCCCGGAAATTGTTGCTCCTCCAGCAAGGCGTCAACCGTTTCAGACCGCACTTGCACCCTGCCAATGGGCGAAGTGCTGCCGGAAAGCGCCAGCAAAAGCATCGGATCGACATTCACGGTCTTGGCCAATCGATTGCGCAGTTGCTCCAATACATAGCCTTCCGGCAGATTCATCTGAAAAACAGGATGGAGTTCGCGCCGACGAAACTCGTTATGCCTTACTGGCATCGACAAGCTGATAGCCATTTCTGGCGATGCATCGTCGTGATAACGGAATGTGAAGTCTTCGGCATCGCTGAAAAGCCTGCCGCTACGCCCCTCGGGCGTGCTGACTTTGAGAGAGGACATTTTCATTCGAATAAATCCCCAAGCTCTTCAAGGGTCGGCATAGCAGCTGGAACGACAGCAAGCTCACAATCCAGAGCGCCAAGGACGCGCGCATAGGCGATCATGCCGACAGACAGAGTACCTTTCTCTACTGCGATGACTTTGTATCGTGTCAGCCCCGCGAGGTCGGCAAGCTGTGCTTGCGTCAGCCCGCGATTTATACGTTTTTCGCGTATTTGGTTGCCAAGACGGCTGATCAACAGAAAATAATCCATGTTCCGCTTCCGTAACATTTATAGCTAAATGTAGCGTATACGCAACATTTTATCTACGTCGTATTTAAGTCCACGGCCATCGGCGACACGGGGATCGAGGTTAACTAAGCCCGAGCGTTAAGCTGCGTTGATAAGAAACCCGCCGAGAGGCGGGTTTTTTCATTGGAAGAAAGTTTGCTCGCCTTGCACCAACCGAGCCGCGATTACTCCTTCAATTCGACATGATCCAACGCTTGATTCACCGCCAATTCACCGAGCATGACCACTTGCGCAATGCCCAATAGGGTCTTGCGATGTGAGGTCTCCAGCAATGCTGCGAAATTGTTGAGCATGAGGGTGGCCGAGCCGAGTGTTTCGCTGGCGTTGGCCAGCAGGGCTTCGGTGTTGTACTTCGGATTGGCGAGGTACATGGGCTCGGGTTCGTGGGTGGTGGCCATGATTTTGGCGGCCGGGTTGAGGTAGTGGTCGAGGGCGCGCTCGGCGGCTTCGTGGAATTTCTTTGAATCGGGGGATTCGTAGGGGGATGCCGGGTCTGTGACCGGCGGATTCGGAGTAGCTTTGAACATTTGGTGTATTCCCAATTGGGCCGCAACCAATCCGCTACTACACGAAAGGGTGGCGGCTGTACGCAAGTTAGTAGACCGGGCGAATCCACCAAAATCCCGGCGCACCCGAGGGCGCCATGCGCACAGCCACCATCAAGTACAGGTAAATGCCTGACTAAATGACGCTTGTACGTTGGTGGACACGCCGGGCTACTAAACCCGATCACTGCGAATCAGTGACACGAATCAAGTTACCGATGGCCTCCCAGACGCACAAGCCGGCGGATTCTGGCGTACCCGTAGGCAGTGACGCAAGCCGATGTAGGCCTCATGAAGTAACGCTGCGTGTCTTTAAACGTTGGCGTTTAAGTGGGGGCTGATGCCGGTCAGTGAAGAGATGGAGTTGGACATAAAGAACCTGTGGCGAGGGAGCTTGCTCCCGTTGGGCTGCGCAGCAGACCCTCTTTTTGGGGGCCGCTTCGCGGCCCAGCGGGAGCAAGCTCCCTCGCCACAAAGGGTGGATTCCTGCGGTCTTTCAGGGATTACGTATTGTGATCGATATCCAGATGGCTGAACGTCACTTCCCCGCCTTCAGTGGTGTACCCGGTGTTGTCCTGCACATAAACCCCGGCCTTGAAATACAGCGGCTTATCACGCCACATCGTGCTGATGTCGGTGTCCCATTGGTACCCCGCTGCACTGATGCCTAATGCACCGCCTGGGCTGAGGTGGATGAGGTAGGAGAATTCCTGATTGAGTTTCACGCCGGTGGCGATGGTGATGACCCGGGCGGTGTCGTCGTCGGGGTGCATGCGGACTTTGGCGACGATGTTGCCGGTCGCGCTGTAGTCCTTGTATTGATACTCGACCTTCACCATGGGCTTCTGGCTGTTGAAGGCGTGGATCTGGCCAATGACAATCTTGCCCGAGCTGGGCACCTGGCTGACCGAGAGGGTGGCACGCAGGAAGTTGTCTGCGTCGGGGTAGTACCAGTTCTTCAGCGTGCCATTGCTGTAGGTTTCGCGCAGTTCGGTGCGCGGATAGATCGCATTTTCGGTTTTGGAACCGGTGACCGGGGACCAGAAAAACAAGGTACCGGTGTCGGAGTGGAAGTATTGATCCTTGAAGCCGTCTACCAGCTTGGCTGTTTCGACGGTGTACGGCGGGCTGCCGACAGGAACGCTGAGGTTCCAGGTTGCGAGATCGATCATAATTCAAGCTTCCACTTTTTTTACTGCACGTGCGTGCCAGAAGCTCTAGCTCGCGCCTTCGGGTGGGTCTTTATAAGCGTAGAAGGCCTCTTTGTTAATGCCCTTCTGGCAGATGATTGGCGTCAACAACCTGTCGAAATGCCATCCTTCCCGGTTTATAAGGCCTGCAGGGCTGACCGTTAGTCGGCTATATGAAACTTTACCGAAGTGATGGGATACGAGCGGCTTCTGCTTTAAGGGATCCGGGTCTAGAGTGAAGTCGCAATAGGTGACCGGTTTTAACAAAAGGCCGGCCTGAGGCCCCGAACAAGAGATGCAGCATGGAATGCGCACAATCTAAGCCAGCTGAAGGCAACTCAATCCTGTTAATTGTTGATGATTACCCTGAAAACCTGATCAGCATGCGCGCGTTATTACAGCGCCAGGATTGGCAGGTCATGACCGCGGCTTCCGGTTTTGAAGCCCTTGGCCTGTTACTCGAACACGATGTCGACCTGGTGCTGCTGGATGTGCAGATGCCGGGCATGGACGGTTTTGAAGTGGCGCGCTTGATGCGCGGCAGCCAGCGAACCCGTCTTACGCCAATCATTTTTCTTACCGCCAACGAACAGTCCCAGGACGCGGTGATTAAGGGCTACGCCAGTGGCGCGGTGGATTACCTGTTCAAACCGTTCGACCCGCAAATTCTCAAACCCAAAGTCCAGGCGTTGTTGGAACACCAGCGTAATCGCCGTGCCTTGCAGCGGTTGAGCCATGATCTGGAAGTCGCCCGGGCCTTCAATGCCTCGGTGCTGGATAACGCCGCCGAAGGCATTCTGGTGGTGAGTGAGGACGGGCTGATTCGCTTCGCCAACCCGGCGATGTCTCGCTTGCTCAATGCCACGGTGAACGACCTGCAAGGCAAGGAGTTTCTGGATTTCCTGCAAAAACCGCACATTCCGATCTGGGCCGATTCCGAGTTGTTTGCCGGTTACAAACGCGGTGAAACCCTGCGCTTGCACGATGCGCTGCTGCGTACCGCGCCCGGCCAGCAAGTGCCGGTGGCGTTGTCTTGCGCGCCTTTGCCCGCCGAACAACATGCGATGGTGGTGACGGTGCTGGACATGTCGGTGGTGCGCCATCTGCATCAGCAGTTGGAGTTCCAGGCGGTGACCGACCCGCTGACCGGGCTGCTCAATCGCCGGGGTTTCTACCAGACCGTTGAAAACCTGCTGCTGCGCGGCGAACGTTCCGACAGCACTTGGGTGCTGTTGTACCTGGACCTCGACGGCTTCAAGCGGGTCAATGATTCCCTCGGCCACGATGCCGGCGACCGGGTGCTGCGTTGGGTGTCCGAGCAGTTGAAGGCGTGCCTGCGGCCCTTCGATATTCTGGCGCGGATGGGGGGCGATGAGTTCACTGCGTTGCTGGATCTTGAGCTCCCCGAGCAGGCGGCAAAGATTGCCGAGAAGCTCATCGAGCGGGTGTCGATTTGTCAGCAGATCGAAGGCATGGACATCGCCTTGGGTGCCAGCATCGGCATCGCCACTTATCCCGATTGCGGGTCTAATCTGGACGGGCTGATGCGCGCCTCCGACATTGCCATGTACGAAGCCAAGCGCGCCGGGCGTCAGCAATATCGCTTCTACGATCACGAAATGAACGGCCGGGCACGCTCGCGGCTGATGCTTGAAGATAGCGTGCGCACGGCTATCGAGAACCGCGATTTCAACCTGGTGTATCAGCCCCAGGTGGCGATTGCCGATGGGCAGATCCGCGGGTTCGAAGCGTTGTTGCGCTGGCAGCATCCGAGTGTCGGCGATGTACCGCCGGGGCTGTTTTTGCCGTTGCTGGAAGAGGCGCGGTTGATCAGTCGCCTGGGTAGCTGGATTTATCATCGCGGGGCCAAACAGCGCAAAGCCTGGGAAACCTTGTTTGCCGAAGATCTGGTGCTGGGCGTCAGCTTGAGCAGCACCCAATTCGGGTTGCCCAACCTGGTCACCGAGCTGCGTCAGGTGCTGGAGCGCCATGGCCTGAAGCCGCAGCAGCTGGAAGTCGAGGTCACGGAAGAGGCCTTGATGTCTAACCCCGACGAGACCCGCAAGCAACTGCGTTTGCTGCGCAATCTGGGGGTACGGGTGGCGCTGGATGACTTCGGCTCCGGGGCTTGTTCGCTGGCGCATTTGCGCGACCTGGAACTGGACACGCTCAAGCTCGACCGGCATTTGATCGCCCGGTTGCCAGGGTCCGAACGGGATGCGGCGCTGGCACGCAGTGTCATCGATTTGTGCAACCGGTTAGGGCTGTTGGTGATCGCCGAAGGGGTTGAAACGGTGGCGCAATATGAGTGGCTGCAAGCCAACGGTTGCCAGTATGTGCAGGGTTTCCTGGTGGCGCGGCCGTTGATGGCCGAGGATACCGGTCACTTTGTCGAGCCGTTCGACTGGGGCGCGCTGACGAGTTGAATTCGCTACACTGGCAACCTTTTCGTGATGCGTGTTGCCGCTCCAATGACTGTGTTGAAATACCTCCAGGCTTATCCTGCCGCGTTGCAGGACCAGGTGCGCCAACTGATCGCCGAAGGTCGGCTGGGCGATTACCTGAGCCAGCGCTATCCGGAAAAACACGGGGTGCAGAGCGACAAGGCGCTGTACGCCTATGCCCTGGACCTCAAGCAGGAATACCTGCGTAACGCCCCGGCCATCGACAAGGTGTTGTTCGACAACCGTCTGGACCTGACCCACCGCGCGCTCGGTCTGCACACCGCGATCTCACGGGTGCAGGGTGGCAAGCTCAAGGCCAAGAAAGAAATTCGCATCGCCTCGCTGTTCAAGGACGCGGCGCCGCAGTTTCTGAAGATGATCGTGGTGCATGAGCTGGCGCACTTCAAAGAGTCGGATCACAACAAGGCGTTCTACAAGCTGTGCGAGCACATGTTGCCGGGGTATCACCAGGTGGAGTTCGATTTGCGGGTATACCTGACGTGGCGGGATATGCACTGAACAAATCTGCTAATTAATCGGGAGTGCATGGATGGACGTGAGCAAGACCAAGAGCAGCTTCTACCGCCGATTGTACGTGGCGTACCTGATCGACAGCGGGCTGGCCAGTAACGTCCCTGCATTGACCGAGGTGACCGGCATGCCCCGACGCACGGCTCAGGACACCATCGCGGCGTTGGCGGATCTGGATATCGTTTGTGAATTCGAGCAGGAAGAGGGCGCACGTAACCACGCGGGGCGCTATCGGATTCGCGAGTGGGGGGCGATTGATCGGGGGTGGATCGAGCGTAATCTGCGGCAGATCAAAGCGGTGCTTGAATATCCCTGAATTCCCGACCCCGATCATTCCCACGCAGAGCGTGGGAACGCTCATAGGGGCCTCAGGAACGGTGCATCCCGATATGCGGAATCTGATCCTCGAGGTATTCCTCACCCACCACCACAAACCCGTACCGCCCGTAGTACCCCTGCAAATGCGCCTGGGCCGAGAGGTAGATCGGCACCTCGGGCCAGTGCTTCTCGGCCTGTTTCAACGCCTGGCTCATCAACTCATGCCCAAGCCCGGCACCGCGTGCCTGGGGTGCAATGATCACCCGGCCAATCACCACGTCGCCGCCCTGCAATTGCGGGTCGAGCAATCGCAGGTAGGCCACCAGCCGATCCCCGTCCCAGCCCATCAAATGGCAAGTGTCACCTTCCAGGTCCTGGCCATCGATGTCTTGATAAGCGCATTTCTGCTCGACGACAAACACTTCGGCGCGCAGTTGCAAAATGGCATACAGCTGCTCTTTACCCAGATCGCTGTGGTGTTTGCAGACCCAATCGATTGTCATCTTCACATTCCTTGAACAACGTTGTTCCGATACTAAGCGCCCTGAGGCGGGATGTCTTTATGGCAGGGGAATCTGTGATGAAAGCCAAAATGCCATCATTCATTTCTCGCGAAATTGTCTTCTTTGTGTAATCTGCGAGGAAGCGCTGTGCAATGGCCTCAATGAGCTAATGTTAGGACCTGGGTTCGCCGGTAGAGGAATCCTGGAGTTTTGGCTGAAAAACACGTCGGGCAGCCCGCCCGCTAAGGATTTCTGGCATGCCGCGGTTTCATCGAGCGTTTGCTTTGATCGGATTGCTGTTGCTGACACAGGCCGAGGCTGCGGAAAAGCTGCGTCTGGTCGCCGATGCCTGGCCACCCTTTACCGACGCCACGCTGGTCAATGGCGGTGTGGCCACGGACATCGTCAGCACCGCACTGGCCCGAGCCGGTTACGCCAGCGATTTCGAACAAGTGCCGTGGGCACGGGCCTTGTTTGGGGTGGGCGAGGGACGTTACGACGTACTGGTCAACACCTGGTACACCGACGAGCGCACGAAGCTGGGGCAATTTTCCGGTGAGTACCTGCTCAACCGCGTGCGCTTTCTCAAGCGCAAAGACACGCCAATCGAATACAACAACCTGCAACAACTGCACACCTACCCGATAGCGGTGGTACGCGGTTATGCCTATTCGCAGGAATTTGATGAGGATGTGTCGTTGCAGAAAGTCCCGGTGCATAACTTCGCCATGGCCGTGCGCATGGTCGCGGCCGATCGGGTCAAGCTGACTTTGGAAGACGAGTTCGTCGCCCGGTATTACCTGGCGCGGGAATCACCCAAAGTGCGCAATGCCGTGGAGTTCCTGCCCAAGCCGTTGAGCGAGAACAGTCTGCATATTCTGGTGAGCCTGAAGAACCCGGAGCATGAACAGATCGTCGCCGGTTTCGATCGCGAGATTGCGGCGATGAAGGCTGATGGGAGTTATGAGAAGTTGCTCAGGCAGCATGGGATGTGATCTGAAAGGCCTGCGGTGTCTGAGCTGAAGCCTTCGCGGGCAAGCCCAGTCACTGCACATCTCAGGCTTCGCTGGTGTCCTTGATCAAATGTGCCGCCAACGTCCGCAACGGCCCCAGTTGCCGACAGATCAGCGCCAGTTGCGTCTGTACCAGCCGCTGCCCTTCATCGATTTCATCCGGCATCTGCTCAAGCGCATTGGCCAGCGCTTCTTCCTCATCACTCTGAATTGCCACCGGCTGTTTGCTCGCCAGGCCCTGGGCGATATCGTCGAGGCTGGCGGCCAGACTCACGCCCGCACCGTCGATCAAGTGCTCGCGCACATCCGACGGCAGTTGGGTTTCACGGTGTGCCCCAAGCCCCGACAAATAGCTGAGCAGGGTGTGCGACAGCACCAGGAATCGGAACCCGACATCGGCTTCCTTACGGAAGTGCCCCGGCTCCATCAGCATGTTGGCCAGTGTCGTCGACAACGCCGCGTCGGCGTTGTGCGCGTTACGTCGGGCCAGGCGATAAGCCAGGTCGTCGCTTTTACCGGCGGCGTATTGCTGCATGATCTGGCGCAGGTAAATGCTGTTGCAGGTGAGGGTATTGGCCAGCACTTTGTTCAGGCGTCGGCCCTGCCAGTCCGGCAGGAACAGGAATACCGCCAGGCCGGCGATCAGGCTGCCGAGCAAGGTATCGAACAGTCGCGGCAGAAGCAGCCCGTAACCGTCGCCCACCTGGTTGAAGCAGAACAGCACCATGACCGTAATGGCGGCTGTCGCCAGGGTGTAGCGGGTGGTGCGGTTGGTAAAGAACACCACCCCGGCAACGATGGCGAAGCTCGACTGGATCAGCGGGTTGGGGAACAGATCGAACAGCGCCCAGGCCACGGTCAGGCCGATGGCGGTGCCGATGATCCGCTGGCCCAGTTTGCGGCGGGTGGCGCCGTAGTTCGGCTGACAGACAAACAACGTGGTGAGGATGATCCAGTAACCTTGCGAGGGGTGGATCAAATGCACCATCGCGTAGCCGATGCTCAATGCCAGGGGCAGGCGCAGGGCGTGGCGGAACAGCAAGGACGTTGGCGTCAGCTGTGTGCGCAAGCGAATCCACACATCCTTGAGGCTGCGTGGCGAACGGTCGAGCAGGCTGCTGTCGGTGGCGTCTGCAAGCGCATCGGGGTTGCTGGCGTCGCTGAGCAAACGGTCGAGGGTGCCGAGGTTGGCGGCCAATGCCCGCAACGAGCGCAACAGACCGCGCCAGGCCGGGTTGCTCTGGATGCGCAGGTGTTCGAGGGAGGCATGCAGGTCGCTCAGGGCTTCGGCGAAGCTGGCGTCATAGATGAACGGCTGGCGCATCTGGATCGATTCGGCCAGCGCGCGGCACACCTTGCCTTGTTGGCGCAGCAGGCGCTGACAGCGGAACAGCACGTCGCTGTGGAAGAACGCCTCGGCCAGCGCGTTGTAAGGGTAGTGCGAGGAGCTGGCGCGCTCGTGGATGTCCTGGGCGAGGAAGTACAGCTTCAGGTAACGGCTGAGTTTCGCACCCGGTCTGCCATCGCCGACCCGGTGCAGAATGATTTCCTTGGCGGCGTTCAGGGCCGCCACCACCCGACCGTTCTGCTGGGCCAGTTCCAGGCGGCGCGCTTCCACGTCCAGTTGCCGGATCGGTTCGAAGAGTGACGATTTCAGCTTCAGGTAATAACCCAGCTCACGGAACAACCGCGCCAGGCTTTGTTGCACCGGCTGGTTGGAAAACAGCGCCTGCCACAGCACCGAGAGCAAGCCATACCAGGCCGCACCAGCCACCAGCAGCACCGGCTCGTGCCAGAAATCAGTGACCGCGCCGCCGCGCTGGTCCACGCCGATCATGGTGTAGACCGACAGAATCAGCGTCGCCGAAGCAATCGCGCCATAACGCTCGCCCAGCGCGCCGAGCATGGTCAGACAAAAACTGGCCAGGGCAAAGGCGATGATAAAGAGGATGGGGTAGGGGAAGAGCAGTTCGACGGACAGGGCGGCGACCATAAAACACACCAGCGTCACGGCCAGTGCGTTGAGGCGGCCCTGCCAGCTGTCGTCGGTTTCGGCCAGGGCGCTGGCGATGATCCCCAGGAACAACGGGATCAGCAGGCCCATTTCATCTTGATACCAACACAGCGCCATGGTGCCGGTCAGGGCAATGAACACCCGCACGCTGTAACTGAATTTATCCAGCGCCCAGAGGCGACGCAGAGACTGCCGAAATGTGGTCGATGACATGAAGTGCGAAGGCCTTCCGAGGCAATGACGCTAAATTGAGCCACTAATGACGCCGACGCAATGGCGCCGATCACATCAGACAGCAAAATCTGTTCCTTCCCAGGCGAAACACGCTCCCCTACAGGGGGAGCGGTGTAGTCAGACGTACTGCGCCGCCGCGTAACCGGATGCCCAGGCCCATTGGAAGTTGAAACCACCCAGATGCCCGGTGACGTCGAGCACTTCACCGACGAAGTACAGGCCAGGGCTTTTCAGCGATTCCATGGTCTTGGACGACACCTCGCGCGTGTCGACGCCACCCAAGGTCACTTCGGCCGTGCGGTAGCCTTCAGTGCCGGCCGGGACGACTTTCCAGCTCGCCAGTTTTTCGGCGATGTCGGCAATTTCCGCGTGGGTGTACTGCTTCATCGGTTTGGAGACGAACCAGTTGTCTGCCAGCAGGTTGGCCATCTTCTTGGTGAAGATTTCACCGAGCAGGGTTTTCAGCTCACTGTTGGGGCGTTCGACTTGCTGCTGTTGCAGCCAGCTCGGTACGTCGTGATCCGGCATCAGGTTGATCTCTACCGTGTCGCCGGATTCCCAGAATGAAGAAATCTGCAAAATCGCCGGGCCGCTGAGACCGCGGTGGGTGAACAGGATGTTCTCGCGGAAACTCTGGTCGTTGCAGCTCACCAGGCAATCCACCGACGTACCGGACAGCTCGATGCACAGCTCCTTGAGCTGATCGGTGATGGTGAATGGCACAAGACCGGCTCGGGTCGGCAGCAGGTCGTGGCCGAACTGCTTGGCCACCTGATAGCCGAAGCCGGTGGCGCCGAGGGTCGGAATCGACAGGCCGCCGGTGGCGATCACCAGGGATTGGCAAGTGATCTGGCCCAGCGTGGTATCCAGCAGATAACCGCTTTCGAGCTTCTCGATGGCCTGGATCGAGGTGTCCAGGTGCAGGCTGACGCCAACCTGATTGCACTCGTCGAGCAGCATGTCGAGGATGTCGCTGGATTTGTTATCGCAGAACAACTGGCCGAGTTTCTTCTCGTGGTACGGCACGCCGTGTTTGGCCACCAGACCGATAAAGTCCCACTGGGTGTAACGCGCCAACGCAGATTTGCAGAAATGTGCGTTCTGCGAGAGGAAATTGCTCGGCTCGGTGTACATGTTGGTGAAATTGCAGCGGCCACCGCCAGACATCAGGATTTTCTTGCCGGCCTTGTTGGCATGGTCAAGCAACATCACCTTGCGCCCGCGCCCGGCGGCGGTCAGCGCACACATCAACCCTGCGGCGCCAGCGCCAATGATCACGACTTCGGTAGAGCGCAAAACGGTGTCCTCACACATTGATCGTTCCCACGCTCTGCGTGGGAATGCCGCCATGGACGCTCTGCGTCCGCCGTTATGTGACGCGGAGCGTCACGGGATGCATTACCACGCTGAGCGTGGGAACGATCACAGGGAAATACGGTGTTCTTACAGGATGCGCACGCGCAGCGAGCGGCCTTTGATTTTACCGTCGTTCAGGCGCTGCAAGGCTTGCTTGGCGATTCCGCGCTCCACGGCCACATAGGCCTGGAAGTCGAAAATCGCGATCTTGCCGACCTGGGCACCAGGAATGCCCGCCTCGCCGGTCAGTGCACCGAGAATGTCACCCGGACGGACTTTGTCTTTACGGCCCGCACCAATGCACAGTGTGCTCATCAGCGGCAGCAGCGGACCGCCGCCCTGGGACGTGAGGTTATCCACCTGATCCCAATTCAACGGCGACTTCTGCAGTTGCTCGATGGCTTGGGCGCGATGGGCTTCGGACGGTGCGACCAGGCTGATCGCAATGCCTTTCTCGCCGGCACGACCGGTACGGCCGACACGGTGAATGTGGATTTCCGAGTCACGGGCCAGTTCGACGTTGATCACCATGTCCAGCGCATCGATGTCCAGGCCGCGTGCGGCGACGTCGGTGGCAACCAGTACCGACGTACTGCGGTTGGCGAACATGGCCAACACCTGGTCGCGGTCACGCTGTTCCAGATCGCCGTGCAGGCCGACGGCGGAGATGCCTTTGGACGTCAGGTGATCGACGGTTTCCTGAACCTGCTGCTTGGTGAAGCAGAACGCCACGCAGGACGCCGGACGGAAGTGGCCGAGCACCTTGGTCACCGCGCTCATGCGCTCTTCCGGGGAAATCTCGTAGAAACGCTGCTCGATCTGCGTGTCGTCGTGGAACGCTTCGGCCTTCACTTGCTGCGGATTACGCATGAACTTCGACGCCAACTGCTTGATGCCCACCGGATAGGTGGCGGAGAACAGCAGGGTCTGGCGACGTTCCGGGCACTGGGCGATGATTTCTTCGATGGAATCGTAGAAGCCCATGTCGAGCATGCGGTCGGCTTCGTCGAGGATCAGCGTGTTCAGGCCGTGAAGCACCAGCGAACCCTTGCGCAGGTGTTGCTGGATGCGCCCTGGAGTGCCGACGATGATGTGCGCGCCGTGCTCCAGCGAGCCGATCTGCGGGCCGA
The DNA here is from genome assembly GCF_030687165.1 of Pseudomonas sp. FP1740. Lineage (NCBI taxonomy): Bacteria > Pseudomonadati > Pseudomonadota > Gammaproteobacteria > Pseudomonadales > Pseudomonadaceae > Pseudomonas > Pseudomonas sp. FP1740. The sequence continues at coordinate 6,139,973 of NZ_CP117461.1, read as the reverse complement.
AAGACACGCCGCCGCACAGGGTCAGCACCTTGATGTTGTCTTCGGAGCGGGCCAGGCGACGGATTTCCTTGGCGACCTGGTCGGCCAGCTCACGGGTCGGGCAGATGACCAGTGCCTGGCAACCGAAGAAGCGCGGATTGATCGGGTTCAACAGGCCGATACCGAAGGCGGCGGTCTTGCCGCTGCCGGTCTTGGCCTGGGCAATCAGGTCCATCCCCTTGAGGATCACCGGCAAGCTTTGCGCCTGGATCGGCGTCATCTGGGCATAACCGAGGGAGTCGAGGTTAGCCAGCATGGCGGCGGACAGCGGCAAAGTATTAAAAGCGGTGGCGATGGTGGTCACGGGACTGGCCTGCAAAACAAAATGTCGCGCAGTGTATCAGTCCCGAGCTCTGCACCTGCAAATTCTGGACGAATAGCCGTAGCAGCTGTCGAGGTACGAGGCTGCGTTGCGTGTCCGCAGGACCGCCCCGGGGGGGCGCTTCGCAGCCCAACGCAGCCTCGTGCCTCGGCAGCTGCTACGGGTCAGTGCTCTATATCGTGCTCGCGGCTGACCATCCGTCGGCCATCCTTCGGTGAAAGTTGCGAGAAGATCGTTGCAGCCAGCATCGCCATGATTCCTACCGTCACAAACGTCAGCTGGAACGCGCCCAGCACCGTGTCCACGTCGTCATTGCCCATCTCCGCTGTGAATCCGCCGAGCAGCGCACCGGCGCACGCCACGCCCAGGCTCAGGGACAATTGCGCTACCACCGACAGCAAGCTGTTGCCGCTGCTGGCGCTGGCGTCGTCGAGGTCGATCAGTGTCACGGTATTCATCGCGGTGAACTGCAAGGAGTTGATCGCCCCCAGAATCGCCAGCTGGCCCAGCAACAGCCAATACGGCGTCTGCTCGCTGACCAGGCCCATGCTCGCCAGCATGATCCCCAGCGCCAGTGTGTTGCCGGTCAGCACGATGCGGTAGCCGAAACGTTCGATCAGCGGCCGCGCCACGGATTTGGCGACCATCGCCGCCGCAGCCAGGGGCAGCATGCTCATCCCTGCCTGTGACGGCGAATAGCCCAGCGCCACTTGCAGCAGCAACGGCACCAGGAACGGCAATGCGCCGCTGCCCAACCGGGCGAACAGATTGCCGAGGATGCCCACGGCAAAGGTCCGGGTCTTGAACAGCGATGGCGCAAACAGTGGATTGTCGATGTGCCCGGCCCGCAGCCAATAGGCCGCCAGACAGGCCATGCCGGCAAACAACAGCAACATCACCCGCAAGTGCGGCAGACGCAGTTCGCCGAGGCCTTCCATGGCGATGGTGATCAGCACCATCGCCGCGCCGAACAGCAAGAAGCCCAGGCTATCGAAGCGGGTGCGTTCACTGCCGCGCAGGTCGGGAATGAATTTCCACACCGCATAGCAGCCGATGACACCCACCGGCAGGTTGATCAGGAAGATCCAGTGCCAGGTCAGGTATTGCACCATCCAGCCGCCCATGGTCGGGCCGATCAGCGGGCCGAGCAGGCCGGGAATGGTGATGAACCCCATGATCCGCACCAGATCCGAGCGCGGATACGCGCGCAGCACTACCAATCGTCCGACCGGCAACATCAAGGCGCCGCCCAGGCCCTGGATCACCCGGGCGCCGATCAGCATGCTCAGGGTGCTCGACAAGGCGCAGAGCAATGAGCCGATGCTGAACAACAGGATGGCGCCGAAGAAGATTTTCTTGGTGCCGAAACGGTCGGCGATCCAGCCGGAGGCGGGAATCAGCAAGGCGACGGTGAGCATGTAGGCGATGATCACACCCTGCATGCGCAGCGGGTCTTCGGCCAGGTCCCGGGCCATGGCGGGGAGGGCGGTGTTGAGGATTGTCCCGTCGAGGGACTGCATGAAGAAGGCAATGGCGACGACCCACGGCAACCAGCGGGCGGTGACAGCGTCGAGAGGTGGGCGGTTGGGCATGGGGCCTCTTGGTGTCGGAAATGATCGTTCCCACGCTCCGCGTGGGAATGCATCCTGTGACGCTCTGCGTCACGCCTGCAATGGGACGCGGAGCGTCCCGGGCGGCATTCCCACGCGGAGCGTGGGAACGATCTGTGTCAGGTTTTTGTGTTTACAGGGTCAAGGTCAATCGGCTGACGAGCGCTCCCGGCAGCAATGCCGAAGACGTGTTCCGCTGACTGTAGGTGCTGGCCGACAACATCAGCTCGCGTTCCTCGGTCAACGCTTCCAGCTGCGAACCGAGCAGGCTGTAGGCGCTGTCATCGAAACGCATGGTGCTGACCGGTGCCTGAATCTCGCCGTTCTCGACCCAGAAGGTCGCGAACCGTGTCATGCCGGTCAGGCGCGCCGCCGGTTGGTCCGAGTAGTTCAGGTACCACAGGTTGCTGATATACAAACCGGTGCCCAGTTGCTTGAGGATCTCGGCGTCAGGCAACGAGCCGGCCGCCATGTTCAATGCACTCGGCGCTTCACCGCCGCCAGCACCGTTGGCGGTCAGGCCGTACTCGGCGGCGCTGCGTGAACCGACCAGTTGCTCACCCGCCTTGCCCTCAACAATCAGCCGCAGATCACTGCGCGGATAACCTTCACCGGAGAACGCCGGGCTAAGGGAACCGCTGACTTTTTCATCCAGGGACACCATCGAACTGAACGAACTGTCGCCACCGTAGAGCTTCTGCAGCGGACTGCTCTTGCTGGCAATCGACTGCGCCGAGAACCCGCCCCAGCTGAGCATGCCCATGATTTCTTCCAGGGCCGCCGGTGCAAGGTAAGCGCGGTACTGACCCGGCGCCAGCGCGCGCGTTGGCCGACCCAGAAACGCCAACTGCTCGCGGGCCTGCTGGAAACGCCGGGCAAACCCGGCGCTGTTCCAGTCGTGCCCGGCATAGCTGGCTTTCACCGCCTGACCGTTTTCATGGAACAGGCTGAAATCGAAGTTGAAGCTATTGGCCTGATGCCAGCCGAACGCGCCCGAAGAACTGGCGAAGCCGCGACTGATCGGCCCGGCGGCATAGAATCCGACCAGATCGAGCCCCTCGGCGGCCTGAGTGATTTCAGTGACCACCTGCTCGGTATCCGGCAGCGGATGTTCCTGCACGTTATTGCTCTGCCAGTCGTCATGGTTGAGCAGCAGGTAGGGGTCCTGGGGCAGCAACGGCAGGGTTTCGCGCAACTGCTGCAACCCCTCGGCCAGACGCTGAAGATCGACTTCCGGATCGCCCGACAACGTGATATCGAGGTCGGCGTGGCGGCCGTCGTTGATCAGTTTGAAGCCGATGCTTGCCTGCTGCACCTGCCCGGCCTGACGCACCTTGGCGTGGTTGAAGCGCACAAAGGACGACGATTCGGCGGCGTAGCTGAGGGTGAATTGCTCGGGCTCGCGAATCGCTTCGCGCAACCAGTTGACCAATGTTTCAAACGATTCGGCCTGACCTTTTAATGTACTCATCAGGCATCTCCCCCAAACACATCAACATTGCTGAACACACAGGCCGGCGACGCATGGCCGACACGGATCACCTGGTTCGGTTCGCCCTTGCCGCAGTTCGGCGTCCCCAGCACCTTGAAGGTGCTGACGTCACCGACGGCGCGCAGGCTCTTCCAGAATTGCGCGGAAATCGCCCGGTAGTTCGGGTTCTTCACCACGCCTTTGAGTTCGCCGTTTTCGATCAACTGGCCCCATTCGCAACCGAACTGGAATTTGTTGCGCGCATCGTCGATGGACCACGAACGGTTGGTGCTCATCAAAATGCCGTGCTCGATGTTGCCGATCAGTTGCTCAAGCGGCTGATCGCCGGGCTCGATGTTGAGGTTGGCCATGCGGTCGATCGGCGGACGGTTCCAGCCGCAGGCGCGGCTGTTGGCCACGCCGTCGAGGCTGGCCCGGAACTGCGAGAGCGCGCCGCCCAATGGTCGCAGCAGCAAACCTTGCTTGATCAGGAATTGCTTGCTGGCGGCGGTGCCTTCGTCGTCATGGCCGTAGCTGGCGAGCTGTTCGGGGATGTCCGGGTCGAATGTCACGTTGAGCAGTTCGGAGCCGTATTGCAGGCGGCCGAAGTCTTGCGCCTTGACGAAACTGGTGCCGGCGTAATTGCGCTCGTCGCCCAGGATGCGGTCCAGTTCCAGCGGGTGACCGATGGACTCGTGGATCTGCAGCATCATCTGGTCGGGCATCAGCAACAGGTCGCGCGGGCCTTGCGGGGTGTTCGGTGCCAGCAGCAATTGCAACGCCTGGTCGGCGACTTTCGGGCCGGCGCCGATCAGGCCGCAGCGGCTGATCACATCAAAGCCGCCCTGCTGACCGAAATTCTCGCGGCCGAGGGTGCGGGTCTGGCTGTCGCTACCGTCGTAGGCGGTGACGTCCATGCTCGGGTAGACGAAGCGCTGGGCCTGGCGCAGTTCGGCGCCGGCGCTGTTGAGGTAGATCTGCTCGACGTTGGTGATACCGATGCTCGCCTGCCAGTTCACCAGGCGTTCGTCCTTGGGCACGGCGGCAGATTCGGCGCCGAGCAGTTGGTAGCAATCGCTGAGAGACGGGAAGGGCTGGTCGAGGCTCGGCGAGAAATAGTCGGCGCGCTCGCTGGAAACCGCTTGCTCACGCAAGTCGAGGAGGGCGTGGGGCTTGAGTCGACGGGCTTGTTGCTCGGCCTTCTCCAGCGCGGCTTGCAGGCCGGATTGGGACAGGTCGTTGGTCGCGGCATAGGCTTCGACGCCGTTGACCCGGACAGTCAGCATCGCACCTTCGTCGCGGCTCAGGCTCGGCGGTTCGGCGACGTTCTTGCGCACCGACAGGTACTGGCCGGACTCGCGCACATAACGCAGCGAAAAGAATTCAGCGCCCGTGCGCAAGGCAGCGAAGCGCTGCTTGAGCTGGGGGTGGAAATCGAACATTCGGGAACCTCCTTGGTATGGAGTGGCGGCGAATCGGTGTTGCGAGGGGGGTGAAACGTTTGCGTGGCGCTAGATTAGGCCTGCGTGGGGGTAGGATCAAGTGAAGAGCGGTGTAGGAAGAGTTGAGGTTGGGTGAGTCAGGAATTTATCTATTGCTTGGGCGGACGCTTTCGCGGGCAAGCCTCGCTCCTACAGGGAGTCGCATTCGCCCTGTAGGAGCGAGGCTTGCCCGCGAAGGCCGCGCCTCGGTGTTACGGCTTACTGAGCGCTCACATCCCGCAACGGCTTGCCCTTCACCGGTGCATCACCGGCCACGTAGTACTTGGCCTTGCTGCGCGGCAATGGTTTGCGACCGCGAATCTTGTCGGCGATTTTCTCGGCCATCATGATCGTTGGTGCGTTCAGGTTGCCGGTGGTGATGATCGGCATGATCGAGGCATCGACCACGCGCAGGCCTTGCATGCCATGCACACGACCTTCGCCATCGACCACGGCCATTTCGTCGGTGCCCATCTTGCACGAGCAGGACGGGTGGAACGCGGTTTCGGCGTGCTCACGGATGAACTTGTCCAGCTGCTCGTCGGTTTGCACGTCGATGCCGGGGCTGATTTCGCGACCACGGAAGGCATCCAGCGCCGGCTGTTGCATGATTTCACGGGTCAGGCGGATGCCATCGCGGAATTCCTGCCAGTCCTGCTCGGTAGCCATGTAGTTGAACAGGATGCTCGGGTATTCGCGCGGATCCTTGGACTTGGCCTGGATGCGACCGCGGCTTGGCGAACGCATGGAACCCATGTGTGCCTGGAAGCCATGCTCTTTCACGCCGTTGCTGCCGTTGTAGTTAATCGCTACCGGCAGGAAGTGATACTGGATGTTCGGCCATTCGAATTCCGGGCGGGTACGAATGAAACCGCCGGCTTCGAACTGGTTGCTGGCGCCGATGCCGGTGCCGTTGAACAGCCATTCGGCACCGATGGCCGGCTGGTTGTGCAGGAGCAGCGACGGGTACAGCGAGACCGGTTGGGTGCAGGCGTATTGCAGGTACAACTCGAGGTGATCCTGCAGGTTTTCACCGACGCCCGGCAGGTCGTGGACCACCGGAATATCAAGCTTTTTCAGCAGTTCGGCCGGGCCGACACCGGAGCGTTGCAGGATCTGCGGCGACGCGATGGCGCCGGAGCACAGCAACACTTCTTTGCGGGCACGGACTTCAACGCGTTCTTCGGCGGCACCGATCAGGTAACGCACGCCGACCGCACGCTTGCCTTCGAACAGAATCTTGTCGGTCAGGGCGTGGGTGACGATGGTCAGGGTCGAACGCTTCTTGGCGATGTCCAGGTAACCGCGAGCGGTACTGGAGCGACGGCCTTTCGGCGTCACGGTGCGGTCCATCGGGCCGAAACCTTCCTGCTGGTAACCGTTCAAGTCTTCGGTGCGCGGGTAACCGGCCTGCACGCCTGCTTCAACCATCGCGCTGAACAGCGGGTTGTTGCCGGCTTTGGGCGTGGTCACGCTGACCGGACCGTCGCCACCGTGGTAGTCGTTCGGGCCGATGTCACGGGTTTCCGCCTTGCGGAAATACGGCAGGCAGTCGAGGTAGGTCCAGTCTTCCAGGCCTGGCAGTTTCGCCCAGTTGTCGTAGTCCATGGCGTTGCCGCGGATGTAGCACATGCCGTTGATCAGCGAAGAACCACCCAGGCCCTTGCCGCGACCGCATTCCATCCGGCGACCGTCCATGTGTGGCTCTGGATCGGTTTCGTACGCCCAGTTGTAGCGACGGCCTTGCAGCGGGAACGCCAAAGCCGCTGGCATTTGTGTGCGGAAATCCAGACGGTAATCCGGGCCGCCCGCTTCGAGCAGCAGGACGGTGACGCCTTCGTCTTCAGTCAGACGGGTCGCCAGGGTGTTACCGGCGGAGCCGGCACCGATGATGATGTAATCGAATACTTGGGACATTGAATGCACCCTCTTTGAAGTTGGTCAGGTCGCGGGTCGCCGATGCGCTGCGTAACCTGTGGCGAGGGGGCTTGCCCCCGTTCGGCTGCGCAGCAGTCGTAAAATCAGCGACCACGCTCTATCTGAAGACGTGCGATGTCTGGATGGGGGCCGCTTCGCGCGACCCAGCGGGGGCAAGCCCCCTCGCCACAGAGACCTCGCAGGCCTTAGAAAACCGAGGCGTAATCGCCCAGTTCGACCTGTACCGATTTGATGCGTGTGAAGTTGTTCAGCGAGCTGATGCCGTTCTCACGGCCCACGCCCGACTGCTTGTAGCCGCCGACCGGCATCTTGGCGTCGGACTCGCCCCAGGCGTTGATCCAGCAGATACCGGCTTCCAGTTGATGAATCACGCGGTGGGCGCGGTTCAGGTCTTTGGTAACAACGCCGGCAGCCAGACCGAAGTCGGTGTCGTTGGCGCGACGGATCACTTCTTCTTCGGTTTCGTAGGTCAGGATGCTCATCACCGGGCCGAAGATTTCTTCGCGCACGATGGTCATCTCGTCGGTGCAGTCGGTGAACACGGTCGGCGCCACGAACGCGCCTTTGGCGAATTCGCCGTCGGTCAGACGAGCGCCGCCGCACAGCAGGCGAGCACCTTCTTCCTTACCTTTGGCGATGTAACCCAGCACGCTTTCCATGTGGGCGAAGCTGACCAGCGGGCCGAAGTTGGTGTTTTCGTCTTCCGGGTTGCCAACGCGGATGCGCGCAACGCGCTCAACGATCTTGGCTTCGAACGCGGCTTTCAGGTGGCTCGGGACGAACACGCGAGTGCCGTTGGTGCAAACCTGACCGGAGCTGTAGAAGTTGGCCATCATCGCGGTGTCGGCGGCGCGATCGAGGTCGGCGTCGTCGAAAATGATCAGCGGGGATTTGCCGCCCAGTTCCATGGTCACGTCTTTCAGCGTGGAGGCGGAAGCGCTGGCCATGACTTTCTTGCCGGTGTCGGTGCCGCCGGTGAAGGAGACTTTTTCGATGCGTGGGTGTTCGGTCAGCCAGGTGCCGACTTCACGGCCGCTGCCGGTCAACACGTTGAACACACCAGCCGGCAGGCCGGCTTCGGTGTAGATCTCGGCCAGTTTCAGGGTGGTCAGCGAGGTGACTTCGCTTGGCTTGAAGATCATCGCGTTGCCGGCCGCCAGGGCTGGAGCGGATTTCCACAGAGCGATCTGGATCGGGTAGTTCCACGCGCCAATACCGGCCACGATGCCCAGCGGCTCGCGACGGGTGTAGACAAAAGAGGTGGTGCGCAGCGGAATCTGCTCGCCTTCGATGGCTGGTACCAGACCTGCGTAGTATTCCAGCACGTCAGCGCCGGTGACGATGTCGACGTAACGGGTTTCGGAGTACGCCTTGCCGGTGTCCAGGGTTTCCAGGGCGGCCAGTTCGTCGTTGCGCTCGCGCAGGATGTCGACGGCACGACGCAGGATGCGCGAACGCTCCATGGCGGTCATCGCGGCCCAGATTTTCTGGCCCTTTTCGGCACTGACCACTGCACGCTCAACGTCTTCCTTGGTCGCACGCTGTACGGTTGCGAGGACTTCACCGTTAGCCGGGTTGATGGCTTCGAAGGTGGCGTCGCTGCTGGCGTCGGTGTAACCGCCGTCGATGTAGAGTTTTTGCAGTTCGAAACGGGCCATAGTGTCCTCGCAAGTGCATTAAGTGGTTGGCGTTGACCACCGGGCGTGCCGTGTAGCGGGGCGACGCTGATCAGTGGCGGTTCAGGGGTTGAGCGGTTTTATGTGTGCTCTAACTCACCTGCTTGGCCAATTGGATATCCATGTATTCGTAAGCGATTCTTTGCGCCTGCTCGGTGTCGAAAGCATCTCCCGACAGCGCGCCGCGCAACCACAAACCGTCAATGAGGGCTGCCAGGCCCCGGGCGGCGCTGCGCGCTTGATCAAGCGGCAACGCACGGCGGAACTGGCAGCACAGGTTGGAATACAGACGGTGATCGTTGATCCGCTGCAACCTGTGCAAAGACGGCTGGTGCATGCTGGTGGCCCAGAAGGCCAACCAGGTTTTCATTGCCGGGCCATTGACCTGGCTGGCGTCGAAGTTGCCTTCGATAATCACCTGCAGATGCGCCCGTGGGCTGTCATCTGCCATCGCCTGACGGCGCGCGGTGACATTCTCGCTGAGGACGCTCATCAGATACCGCATCGTGGCGGCGATCAGGCCATTCTTGTCCTGAAAATAGTGACTGATGATGCCATTCGAGACACCGGCCAAACGGGCGATCAGCGCAATGCTGGCGTCCCCCATGCCGACCTGATCGACGGCCTGCAACGTGGCTTCGATCAATTGCTGGCGGCGGATGGGTTGCATACCGACCTTGGGCATCTTGCACATCTCCTTAGGCCTTCCGGTGGACGAAATACGGCTACCGGATTGAGGGCCAGTCTATTTTGTTTTGATTGAACGTTCAATCAACAAAGAATAAGATCTGCGACAATTCGTCGCTGCTTACAGATTTTTCCTACGTGTAAATGACGATAAACCGACATCCAAAAATGCTCGAAACCCATACGCAGACGCGTTCCAGGGGGTTCGGGCTTTTTTCGGGGTGTCTTTATATCACCCGCCGGTCGGCTGCCAACTAATCGATTGGTCGGGTACCGCGTTGCCTTGTGTTCTTCTCTCGCACTGCCCGGAGCATCTGTGCCATGAGTTCTGCCTCTCTAATAAAGACCCCACCCGAGAAGGTGATGGTCAACGGTTGGGTGTTCTACACCTCTACCGCGCTGATCCTGCTGTTGACCGCCATTCTGATCGTCGCCCCGCAAGAGGCCGGCAGAATGCTCGGTATTGCCCAGGCCTGGTTGTCCCGCAGCTTCGGCTGGTACTACATGGTGGTGATCGCCGCCTATCTGGTTTTTGTCGTCGGCCTGGCGTTTTCGTCTTACGGCAAGCTCAAGTTGGGCAGCAAGGACGATACCCCGGATTTCAGCTACGGCGCCTGGGCGGGGATGCTGTTCTCGTCGGGTATCGGCATCTCGCTGTTGTACTTCGGTGCGTCCGAGCCGCTGGACCATTACTTCAACCCGCCGGAAGGCGTGGCCGGCAGCAACCTTGCCGCACGTCAGGCAGTGCAGCTGACGTTCCTGCATTGGGGCCTGCATGGCTGGGCGATCTATGCCTTGGTCGGCCTGGCCGTGGCGTACTTTGCTTACCGTCATAACCAACCGCTGGCGTTGCGTTCGGCGCTGTATCCGCTGGTCGGCGAGCGTTGGGTCAAAGGCGCGGCAGGTCATGCGGTGGACGGCTTCGGCATGTTCGTGACCCTGCTGGGGCTGGTGACGAACCTGGGGATCGGTTCGCTGCAAGTGTCGTCGGGGCTGGAAAACCTGTTCGGCATGGCACACAGCAACACCAACCTGCTGATCGTGATCATCGTGATGAGCACCGTGGCGACCATCGCCGCTGTGTCTGGTGTGGAAAACGGCATTCGTCGTCTGTCCAACCTGAAACATCGTGCTGTTCAGCGGTCTGCTGATTTTCGTGCTGTTGTTCGGCCCGACCCTGCACCTGCTCAACGGCTTTGTGCAGAACATCGGTGACTACCTGAATGGCGTGGTGCTGAAGACCTTCGACCTCTACGTGTACGAAGGCGACAGTGAGAAGTCTGACCGCTGGTTGGGCCTGTGGACCCTGTTCTACTGGGCCTGGTGGATTTCCTGGGCGCCATTTGTCGGCATGTTCATCGCGCGTATTTCCCGTGGTCGCACGGTGCGTGAGCTGGTCGCCGGCGTGCTGCTGATTCCGCTGGGTTTCACCCTGGCATGGCTGTCGATCTTCGGTAACTCGGCCCTGGACCTGGTGATGAACCATGGGGCGGTAGAGCTCGGGAAGACGGCGCTGGAACAGCCATCGATGGCGATCTACCAGTTGCTTGAGCATTACCCGGCGTCGAAAGTGGTAATCGGCGTGTCGATCTTTGTCGGTTTTGTGCTGTTCCTGACCCCGGCGGACTCCGGCGCGGTGATGATGGCCAACCTTTCGTGCAAGGGCGGCAACGTCGACGAAGACGCGCCGCACTGGCTGCGGATTTTCTGGTCGGTGGTGATCACCCTGGTGACCATCGGTCTGCTGTTCGCCGGTAACTTCGAAGCCATGCAAACCATGGTGGTGCTGGCAGGGCTGCCGTTCTCGGTGGTGCTGGTGTTCTTCATGTTCGGCTTGCACAAGGCCATGCGCCAGGACGTGCAGATCGAACAGGAGCAAGCGGAACTGGCGGCGCGTGGTCGTCGTGGTTTCAGCGAGCGTCTGACCCAGCTGGATTTGCAGCCGAATCAGTCGATTGTTCAGCGTTTCATGGACAAGCAAGTCAGCCCGGCGCTGGAAGAGGCCGTGGTTCAACTGCGTGGAAAGGGCCTGGACGTGCAAACGTTGCTGGGCAAAGCCAAGCGTTGCATGGGCCTGCGGATCGAGATGGAAGAGGGCAACCCTTTTGTCTACGAAGTGAGCCTGGACGGTTATCTGGCGGCGGCGAGCGAAACGGTGTCGGCCGAAAGTGCCGATGAACCGCGCGCACGTTACTACCGCGCCGAGGTGTACCTGCACAACGGCAGCCAGGACTATGACTTGATGGGCTTCACTCAGGATCAGATCACCCGTGACGTGCTCGATCAGTTTGAAAGCCATCGGCAGCTGCTAGGCCGGGTTTATAGCTGAGTAGCGATAGATCGTTCCCGCGCTCTGCGTGGGAACGCCAAGGGGCTCAATTGAGCCCCTTTTTTGTGCCCGTTGATCGTTCCCACGCTGTGCATGAGAGTGCCGCCCGGGACACTTGATCGTTCCCACGCTCTGCGTGGGAACGCCGCCCCGGACGCTCCGCGTCCGCTTTTGAATCGTGACGCGGAGCGTCACCGGATGCATCCCCACGCGGAGCGTGGGAACGATCAACTGTGCACAAGCAAAAACGCCGCGATCATCTCGCGGCGTTTTTGTGTCTGCTGTCTTGCTTACCCCAGGTTCTTGCCGAGCAGCGCGTGGTACAGCTCGCTGTCGCCCAGGATCCCGACCACTTTGTTGTTGTCGTGCAGCACCAGCTTGTTGCCGGTCTGGTAACGAATCTGCAGCGCATCGCGCATGCCGATGTTGGAGTCCACCAGCGTTGGTCGACGGCCCAGGGCTTCAACCGCTTGCCCGGGTATCCATTTCTGCAGATCCAGGCTCGAGCCGTTCTGGCGCGCGCCTTTGATGGTGTTGCCTTCGGCCAGGTCCAGCCACGAATCGCCGCCCGGATCCAGGCACACCGAACCGTTGATGCGTTTGCAGTTGTCCAGGGTGCGCATCAGGCTGCGACCACACAATACGTTCAGCGGATTGGTGTGGGCGACGAAGGTGCGCACGTAATCGTCCGCAGGGTTCAGGACGATTTCTTCCGGCACGCTGTACTGGATGATCCGGCCGTCTTTCATGATCGCGATACGGCTGCCCAGCTTCAGGGCTTCATCGAGGTCGTGGCTCACGAAGACGATGGTCTTGCTCAGCTTGTTTTGCAGTTCCAGCAGTTCGTCTTGCAGGCCTTGGCGAATCAGCGGGTCGAGGGCCGAGAACGGTTCGTCCATCAGCAGGATGTCGGCGTCCATCGCCAGCGCACGGGCCAGGCCGACACGCTGCTGCATGCCGCCGGAGAGCTCATTGGGTTTCTTGTTGCGCCACTGGGTCAGGCCCACCAGCTCAAGCTTCTCGTCCACCAGTTTGCGGCGTTCTTTCTCGGGGCGACCCTGCATTTCCAGACCGAAACTGATGTTCTCGCGCACCGTCAGCCAAGGCATCAGGGCGAACTTCTGGAACACCATCGCGATGCGCTTGGTGCGCATCATCTTCAGTTCCGCCGGGGTGCAGGACGCGATGTCGATCTGCCGACCTTCGTGTTCGACGAACAACTTGCCACGGCTAACGGTGTTGAGGCCGTTGATGCAGCGCAACAGGCTGGATTTGCCGGAGCCGGACAAACCCATCAGCACGCAGATTTCACCTTTCTCGATGTCCAGGCTGGCCTTTTCGACACCGACGATTTGCCCGGTCTTTTTCAGAATCTCGTTGCGGGTCATGCCCTGGTCGAGCAGTTTGAGAGCGGCGCGTGGATCTTTGGAGAAGATCACGTCCACGTCTTCGAAGCGAATAATGCTCATGCGTCACCCCCTACTTTGGCTTCGGGTTGTTTGCAGATACGGTCGAGCATGATCGCCAGCAGTACGATCGCCAGGCCTGCTTCGAAGCCCAGTGCGATATCAGCAGTGTTCAGTGCGTTGACCACAGGTTTGCCCAGGCCGTCGGCGCCCACCAGTGCCGCAATCACCACCATCGACAACGACAGCATGATGCACTGGGTGATACCGGCCGCGATGCTTGGCATGGCGTGGGGCAGTTCGATGCGCGAGAGCAACTGACGGCGCGAGCAGCCAAAGGCTTTACCGGCGTCCATCAGTTCGTCCGGAACATCGCGGATACCCAGGTAGGTCAGGCGGATGGGCGCGGCAATCGCGAACACCACCGTCGAGATCAGACCCGGGACCACACCCAGACCGAAGAGGGTCAGGGTAGGAATGAGGTACACGAAAGTCGGTACGGTCTGCATCAGATCGAGCACCGGCCGCATCAGTGTGTAGAACATCGGTTTGTGCGCGGCGACGATACCCAACGGCACGCCGATCACTACGCAGACCAGGGTCGCGAACAACACCTGGGCGAGGGTTTCCATGGTTTCCTGCCAGTACCCCAGATTGAGGATCAGCAGAAAGGAAGCGATGACGAAAACGGTCAGGCCCCATTTGCGTTGGATGAAATGTGCCAGTAGTGCGATGAGGCCGATCAATGCCAGCGGGTTGAACCAGGTCAGCGCAAAAGTCACGCCGTGGATCATCGTTTCCAGTGACACGGCGATGGCGTCGAAGGTGCTGGCGCCGTGTTGCGTCAACCATTCAACGAAGCTCGCGATGTACTGGCCTAAGGGTATTTTCTGATCAATCAGCATGGTAGTGAACGTCCGCATGCAAGGAAATAAACAGCCCGGGCAGGCGAGCCTGCCCGGCGTAAGCGATTACTGCGCGAGCTTGGCTTTCACGGCATCCAGGCCTGGTTTACCGTCAATGGTGGTCACGCCAGCGAGCCAGGTATCGAGCACCTGTGGGTTCTTTTTCAGCCAGGCCTTGGCGGCGGCTTCAGGCTTCATCTTGTCGTCCAGGATGTTGCCCATCAGCGTACTCTCCATGTCGACGGTGAACTCCAGGTTTTTCAGCAGTTGGCCGACGTTGCTGCACTCTTGGGTATACCCCTTGCGAGTGTTGGTCGCAACGGTGGCAGCACCGAAATCCGGGCCGAAGAAGTCATCGCCACCGGTCAAGTACTGAATCTTGAAACGTTTGTTCATCGGGTGCGGTGCCCAGCCGAGGAACACCACGGCGGTGTCGCGTTTTTGCGCACGGTCGACTTGCGACAGCATGCCCGCTTCGCTGGACTCGACGACTTTGAAACCGGCGGTTTTGAGACCGAAGGCGTCTTTGTCGATCATGCTCTGGATCAGACGGTTGCCGTCGTTGCCTGGCTCGATACCGTAGATCTTGCCGTCGAGTTCTTTCTTGAATTTGGCGATGTCGGCAAAGTCATGCAGCCCTTTGTCGTACAGCGCTTGTGGTACGGCGAGGGTGTATTTGGCACCTTTGAGGTTGGTGCGCACGGTTTCCACGGTGCCGGCATCCCGATAGGCCTTGATGTCGTTTTCCATGGTCGGCATCCAGTTACCCAGGAACACGTCCATGTTCTTGCCGTCGGCCAGGGACTTGTAGGTCACCGGCACGGAAATCATCGTGGTCTTGGTCTTGTAGCCGAGGGCGTTGAGCACAACGCTGGTGGTCGCGGTGGTCGCGGTAATGTCCGTCCAGCCGACATCGGAGAAGTTTACGGTGCTGCATTGGGCCGGCTCTGCGGCTTGAGCCAGGAACGGCAGACTCAGCATGGCGGCCAACAACAACGACGGGGAACCTTTCATAGGGGCGACTCCTAAGTGTTTTTTTTGGCAGTGTTCCGACTGGACCACCGCACTTATCTGTTGCGGTTGGATGGCGTTTTGGAGACAGCTCTACCACAGCGCCTTGCAATCGAGTCGATACGATCATGTACCAGTGAAAATCTGACGCCTACAGGGTGCGTCGTAACCAGTACAGGGATGGTCGCATCCAGTGTCGGTGACGTCGTTTACAGCTTTTTTCAGCCCGATTTGCCCCGCTGATCCGCAAAAAAACGGCGAAAACATTGCGTAAGAGACCCGCGGCGCTAGTGGGCATGAGTGCGTCGGTGTGAGACGTTGAACGACATGGTAAAAGCCTGATGATGCGGCCATCTCGACGGATTGCAGCTTGAGCGTAGCAGCTCCGTCACTGGGCGCTTTTGCGCCTGGAGCAGGCACATCCAGGAGTTCAGCAGTAATGGCTATCAGCGTTTTCGACTTGTTCAAAATCGGCATCGGCCCTTCCAGTTCGCACACCGTGGGGCCTATGCGCGCCGCGGCGCTGTTCGTGCAAGATTTGCGCGAGCGGGGGCTCCTGGAGCAGGTGTGTCGCATCGAAGTTCAGCTATACGGATCGCTCTCGGCCACCGGCATCGGCCACGGCAGCGACAACGCGGTGATCATGGGGTTGATGGGCGAGTGGCCCGACGCGATCGATCCGTCGCAAATCGGCATCCGTATAGAAGCCTTGCGTGAAACCCACACGCTATTGCTCGACGGCCGCTTGTCGGTCCCGTTCATCTGGGCTCGGGACATGCGCCTGATCGACGAGAACCTGCCGTTCCATCCGAACGCCATGACCCTGGTCGCCGAAGGCGATCACGGCGAGCTGCATCGCGATACCTACTATTCCATCGGCGGCGGTTTTGTCGTCGACGAGGCGCAAGCTTCCAGCGGTGTGGTGGATCTGGATAACACCGTGCTGCCTTACGACTTCTCCAGTGCCGTCGAATTGCTCAGCCTGTGCAAGAAGCACAACCTGCGCGTGGCCGAATTGATGATGGCCAACGAGAAAGTCTGGCGCAGCGAAGAAGAAATCCGCAGCGGCCTGATGAAGCTCTGGCGCGCCATGCAGGATTGTGTGGAGCAAGGCCTCAAGCACGAAGGCATCCTGCCCGGCGGTCTTAATGTGCGCCGTCGCGCGGCCAAGTTGCACCGCAGCTTGCAAGAGCTGAACAAGCCCAACGTGATCGGCTCGACCTTGAGCGCGATGGAGTGGGTCAACCTGTTCGCGTTGGCGGTCAACGAAGAAAACGCTGCCGGCGGGCGCATGGTCACGGCACCGACCAACGGTGCGGCGGGGATCATTCCGGCGGTGTTGCACTACTTTATGAAATTCAGCGAGGCAGTGACCGACGCCAATGTGGTCGATTACTTCCTCAGTGCCGCGGCGGTAGGGATTCTGTGCAAAAAGAACGCCTCGATCTCCGGTGCCGAAGTCGGTTGCCAGGGTGAAGTCGGTTCGGCTTGCGCCATGGCGGCGGCCGGGTTGGCGGAGGTTCTTGGTGCCACGCCGGAGCAGTTGTGTAACGCGGCGGAAATCGGTCTGGAGCATAACCTCGGCTTGACCTGCGACCCGGTGGGCGGGCTGGTGCAGGTACCGTGCATCGAGCGCAATGCGATTGCTGCGGTGAAAGCGATCAACGCCGCGCAGATGGCGCTGCGCGGTGACGGCCAGCACTTTATCTCGCTGGACCGGGTGATCCGCACCATGCGTGATACCGGTGCCGACATGCACGACAAATATAAAGAGACATCGCGCGGTGGCTTGGCGGTTAGCGCGGTTGAGTGCTGAGACCGAGTTGACCTGTGGAGAGAGGGCAAGCCTGCTCTCCACAAAGACCTCATGTGCTACACCAGACCAGTCAAAACTGCGCACCAAGTGAACACGCGCACTAAAACGCGCCACCTTTTGGCGCGTCGCAAACAGGCAAGCCCGGCTCCCCGGTCGGGGATCAAATTCAAACTCTGACCGTTCGTCACCTGTGCCAGCGGTGACACTCTTGACCGCCGCGTCGCAGACCTGTTCCCACAAGTGCTACCGATTTGCTCACACGCAACGGGGGCACGGGTTTGGGGCCTTTGATAGCACTTTTAACCTCTTATCTCTGCGCGCCATATCTAGACGCATCGCGACGTCGTTTTCAGGAGTTATTGAACGCGCATTCAATTTAGGCATGGCAATTGCTCTGTCATTACAAAGCCCGTCTCCCACGCGAGAACGATGGCAATAAAAAGAGCCTCCGCCTGAGGCCATCACCCGCTTTGTGTGAGGAGATACCGCGATGACGACGTTCAACTCCGGGGCCCAACCCCAGAACCGTGCGCCTCAATCCATCGGCTTTCTGCTGCTGGACAATTTCACGCTGATTTCTCTGGCCTCTGCAGTAGAACCTCTACGCATGGCCAACCAATTGTCCGGCCGCGAGCTGTATCGCTGGACCACGCTCACCGTCGATGGCGGTCAGGTCTGGGCCAGTGACGGTCTGCAGATCACCCCCGACGCCTCCATGCACAAAGCACCACCCATGGACACCGTCATTGTCTGCGGCGGCATCGGCATTCAGCGCACCGTAACACGTGAGCATGTGTCGTGGCTGCAAAGCCAGGCGCGTCAGTCCCGTCGTCTCGGCGCGGTCTGCACCGGCAGCTGGGCCCTGGCGTGCGCCGGCCTGCTGGACGGTTTCGATTGCAGCGTGCACTGGGAATGTCTGGCCGCTATGCAGGAAGCTTTCCCGCGAGTGGCCATGAGCACCCGGCTGTTCACCCTCGACCGTAACCGGTTCACCAGCTCCGGCGGCACCGCGCCGCTGGACATGATGCTGCACCTGATCAGCCGCGATCATGGCCGTGAACTGTCGGCCGCGATTTCGGAGATGTTCGTCTACGAGCGTATCCGCAACGAGCAGGATCACCAGCGCGTGCCGCTCAAGCACATGCTCGGCACCAACCAGCCGAAACTGCAGGAAATCGTGGCGCTGATGGAGGCTAACCTCGAGGAGCCGATCGACCTTGATGAACTGGCGGTTTATGTCGCCGTTTCGCGTCGTCAGCTGGAGCGGCTGTTCCAGAAATACCTGCACTGCTCGCCGTCGCGTTACTACCTGAAACTGCGCCTGATCCGTGCTCGACAACTGCTCAAGCAAACGCCGATGTCGATCATCGAAGTGGCGTCGGTGTGTGGGTTCGTGTCCACGCCGCATTTCTCCAAGTGCTACCGCGAATACTTCGGCATTCCACCGCGTGACGAGCGCGTAGGCTCCAATACCACGCAACAAGTGGCGATGATGCCGCTACCGCAAGCCTTGGTGCTGTCGCCGTTGTCCGGGCCGCTGTCGGCGTTGAGCCAGGCGCGTAATGAATCGACGTTTGCCAGCGTAAGGCTCTAAACCAGGCAAACTATTGTGGCGAGGGAGCAAGCTCCCTCGCCACAAAGTGTTCACACCCCGGAAATCAGGCGCTATGGCTCTGTTGGTACTGCGCCAATGCCGGTAACAGTTGCTTGTCAATGGCCTGACGTACGGCCGGCTGGATTGACGCGCTGCTGGTGTACATCTGCTTGACCATGGTCCGCAGTTCGATTGCCCGCTCGTTGTTCAAGCCCCGTACTGCGCATTCGCAGGCTTGCTCGGCGGTTGCGCCGGGGGGCACTGAAAACCCCAACGCTTTCAGCTGGCTCAACAGGTCTTCCTGGTCTATCAAATCGGCGTACATCATGACGCAATCCTTCTTCAGGGAACGGTGTCGTGGTTCGATTCTGGTAGGGGCTGTAGGCGTCGGCAAGGACGATTTGTCGCAATGGCCGCAATACCTATGAACAGGTCGTTTTCGGCTAACTTGCTAAGGATGGGAGTAGGCACACTGGACTCAGCTGGCATCACGAAGGTTTGGTCACCCTCGCGCAACAGCTCCTCAACAGTACCCTCCTCAGCTCCGATCTTGTCACGGCTTGATCGGGGTTTTTTTTGCCTGCGAATCCAGAATTTGTGTTGTTTGTGCGGACGCCATCGCGGCGGTGCGGCGATCCGACAAGCCACGCTCCCACAGGGGTCGTGAGTAACCTGTGGGAGCGTGGCTTGCCCGCGATGAACGATGACGCGGTCTAGCGTTGTAAAACGAGAATGCGCGACAGCAATTCATCCCGCTCGACATAGCAACCCTGGAAATGCCGGGCGCCGGTGGCGGGGTCGAAGGCGTTGCGGGCGTGGAGGGTGCGGCGGTTGTCGAAGCACCACAACTCGCCGGGGTTAAGCCGTGTCATCACCCGGAAACGCGCCTCGCGGGTCATCGCAATGAAGCGCCGGTAAGCGCGATACAGCCTGGGCATCTGCTCCACTGAAGCATCGAATGGCCCGCGCAGAAAGTTCGCCATGCGGATTTCCGACACTTGCCCGAATGCATCCAACGCGATGATCGGCGCCAGGCAGCGGTAGTCGCTGTGGCGGTCCTTGTTGCGGAACTCGACGGGGATTTCACACAAGGCTTGAAACGCCTCGGGGTCTTCCTGACGCAAAGCTTGGGCGATGGCAAAACCGTCGACGAAAATACTTTCGCCACCGTCGGCGTCATTCACCAGGCAATGCAGAAATTGCAGCCCCGGTTGCAACTCCCGGGTCGGCAAATCGCTGTGCAGTGGCAGGTTGAAGGCGGTGTAGGCATTGCTGTCGGCATCGGCCTTGGATTGCACGTTGAACAGCACGCCGAAATTGCTCTCGCGGATGAACGAAATCCGCTGGGCGATCAGCTTCAGCGAGCCTGGCTCGGTGGGTACTCCGCGCACTTGAGTCAGGCCGATATCGCGCACGGCCAGCAGCCATTGCAACAAGGCGTCGTTGTTCTCCATCAGGGCCTGGTATTCGAATACTGGCAGCTGCAAATCGCTGTGCCAAAGCCTGGCTTTCGGTTTTCCGGCCTGGCGTTCGGCGCGGGATTCATCGTCATAGGCATGGGCCCGCAGCCAGCCCGGATCGAAGCGGCTGAGGTGGCCATCCTGCCAATCGACGCACAGGCAGCCTTCATCATCGACCGTGGCGTTTTCAGGCATCAGGTGCTCTTCGACATCGACGATTTCCAGCACTTGCTCGCGCGTCACCGTGTAGACGCACTGTGGGCACGGGCAGTTGTCCCGCAGCCATTGATGATGAAAAGGGCTGACCCGACCGTCCGCCCACTTCACTTGAATTCGGTCCGCCAGGGTGTGCACGGCGGTCAACGCGCTGATCAATGGATAGGTGCGGAAATCGGCAAAAGCGGCGGCGGTGTTCATGGCGGGCTCCTTATTATTTTGGTAAAGCAATCACTCGGCCGATCCAGGCGGGTGCGGGCAAGTCGGTTTGATCGGCGACGATGGCCTGCAGCTTGCTCAAGGTTGCTTCGCTGAACGGTGCGGATCGCGGTCCGGCGAGGTCGACGTGCAGCAGCATTTGTTCATTGCCCGCCAGCTCCTTGTCACCGCCCACCAGATGCAGGCTGTGGTAGAGGTGCAGGCGCTTGCGGTCGTGGCCGATGATCTGCGTATGCACTTCGACGTCTGCATCGAGTTTCACTTCGTGCAGGTAATTGAGGTGCAGTTCGAGGGTAAACAGCGAGTGGCCGCTGGCCTCGCGGTTGTTGCTGTCCATACCCAGCCGGTCCATCAACGCGTCAGTGGCGTAGCTGAAAATCAGCAGGTAGAAGGCATCGCGCAGATGGCCGTTGTAGTCGACCCAGTCGGGGATGATTCTGGTTTGGTAGGTGGTGAGGGTGGGCATCTTTATCTCCGAACGTGATCGTTCCCACGCTCTGCGTGGGAACGCTTCCTGTGACGCTCTGCGTCACGCCTTTGGGACGCGGAGCGTCCCGGGCTGCATTCCCACGCAGAGCGTGGGAACGATCTGTGCGAAGGGTTATTCGCTGAAGGCCATCCCATGTTTCTCTTTGGTGGTTTTCACCGCCTCCAGCACCGCCAGCAAGCAATCGTCACGATAGCGTTCCAGTGCCGAGATACTGTGTTTGCCCAACTGATCGCTGGTGCCATCCACCACATCGTCAATCAACTTGTCGGTCAGCTCCGGTGCCGGCAGGTACGTCCAGGGCAACTGCAACGCTGGCCCGAACTGCGCCATGAAGTGCCGCATCCCGGCATCGCCACCGGCCAGGGTGTAAGTCAGGAAGGTGCCCATGAACGACCAGCGCAGACCTGCGCCAAAACGAATCGCATCGTCGATTTCACCGGTGGTCGCCACGCCGTCGTTGACCAGGTGCAGCGCCTCACGCCACAACGCTTCGAGCAAACGGTCGGCGATAAATCCCGGTACTTCCTTGCGCACATGCAGCGGACGCATCCCCAGGGATTCATAGACTTTCATCGCCGCTTGCACCGCTTCTGGCGCGGTGTTCCTGCCGCCGACCACTTCCACCAATGGCAGCAGATAAACCGGGTTGAACGGGTGCCCGACCACGCAGCGTTCCGGGTGCGTCGAACTCTCGTAAAACTCGCTCGGCAACAGTCCCGAGGTGCTGGAACCGATCAATGCATTGGGCTTGGCCGCCGCGCTGATTTTGCTGTGCAGTTCCAGTTTCAGTTCCAGGCGCTCAGGGGCGCTTTCCTGAATGAAATCCGCGTCGCGAACACATTCTTCGATGGTGGCGACAAAGCGCAGCCGATCCTGCGATGCGCCGGGTGCCAGGCCTTGTTTCTCCAGCGCGCCCCAGGCATTGGCGACACGTTTGCGCAGCGCCGCTTCGGCACCGGGTGCCGGATCCCAGGCCACCACATCGAGGCCGTGGGCGAGGGCGCGGGACACCCAGCCGCTGCCGATGACACCGCTGCCCAGTGCTGCGAAGGTTTTGATATCAGTGATAAAGCTCATGGCGACTTCCTGAATTGGGCTCAAAAAAAATGTGGGAGCGAACCTGCTCGCGATGACGCCGGTACAACCGATGCGTTATCTGCGGCAGGACAACCGTCATCGCGAGCAAACTCGCTCCCACAGGGGGAAAGGGTGATTTGTTTCAACCGCGCTTGGTCAGGCCCATTTTTGCCCGGCCTTCGGCCGGGGTCAGAACGCGGGCGCCGAGGCGGCTGAGGATTTCCGAGGCGCGTTCGACCAGTTGGCCGTTGGTCGCCAGTACGCCCTTGTCCAGCCACAGGTTGTCTTCCAGGCCGACCCGCACGTTGCCACCGAGCAGCACCGCTTGCGCCGCCATCGGCATCTGCATGCGCCCGATGCCGAACGCCGCCCAGACCGCGTTGGCCGGCAGGTTGTCGACCATGGCTTTCATGGTGGTGGTATCCGCTGGCGCACCCCACGGGATGCCCAGGCACAGCTGGAACAACGGGTTATCCAGCAGACCTTCCTTGATCATCTGCTTGGCGAACCACAGGTGACCGGTGTCGAAAATTTCCAGCTCAGGCTTGACGCCCAGCTCTTGAATTCGCTTCGCGCCGGCCCGGAGTTGCGCCGGGGTGGAGACGTAAATGGTGTCGCCGTCGCCGAAGTTCAGGGTGCCGCAATCCAGGGTGCAGATTTCCGGCAGCAATTCTTCGACGTGGGCCAGACGGGTCAGTGGGCCGACCAGATCGGTGTTCGGGCCGAATTCCATCGGGTTCTCGCCTGCGCCGATTTCCAGGTCGCCGCCCATGCCGGCAGTGAGGTTGACGATAATGTCGACGTCCGCCTCGCGGATGCGCTCCATCACTTCGCGGTACAGCGCCACGTCACGGCTGAACTTGCCGGTTTGTGGGTCGCGAACGTGGCAGTGGACCACGGTAGCGCCCGCCTTGGCGGCTTCCACGGCGGCTGCAGCGATTTGTTTCGGGGTGACCGGCACGTGTGGGCTCTTGGCGGTCGTGTCGCCAGCACCGGTGAGTGCGCAGGTGATGATGACGTCGTGGTTCATGAGGCGGTTTCCTTCAGGCTTGAGTTTTTTGGCGGAGCTTGGGCGTGGAGATTCCGCTCGCAGCCCGCATCGGGCTGCGAATCGGTGGTTCCTTTCGGTTCTATTTACTGGTCAGCTTCAGGTTTTCAGCGGCCGGCTTGCCATCGAATGTGGTCACGCCTTCAAGCCAGCGTTGCTTGTCTTGCGGGTGATCCTTGAGCCACTGTTTGGCCGATTCGAAAGCGTCCTTGTGATCCAGCAGCGGCTGCATCATCCGGCTCTCGTCTTCGGCGGTGAACGTCAGGTTGCTCAGCAGGCGACCGACGTTCGGGCATTGCTGCGCGTAGTTCGGCGAGGTGACGGTCCAGACCGTGGCCATGCCTTCGTTCGGGCCGAGGGCGTCGTCGCTGCCGGTGAGGTAGGTCATCTTCACGTTGACGTTCATCGGGTGCGGCGCCCAGCCGAAGAACACCACGGCTTCCTTGCGGCGTACCGCGCGATCTACTGCCGCCAGCATGCCGGCTTCGCTGGACTCGACCAGCTGGAACTTGCCGAGGCCGAACTGGTTCTTGGCGATCATCGCCTTGATCTGGGTGTTGGCGCCCGAGCCAGGTTCGATGCCGTAAATCTTGCCGCCCAGTTCTTTTTCAAACTTGGCGATGTCGGCGAAGGTTTTCAGGCCCTTGTCGGCAAGGTAAGTCGGTACTGCGAGGGTGGCGCGGGCGTCCTTGAGGCTTGGCGCTTCAAGCACTTTGACCTGCTTGGCATCGACAAACGGCGTGATGGTCTGGGTCATCAGCGGGTTCCAGTAGCCCAGGAACAAATCCAGGCGCTGGTCGCGAATGCCGGCAAAGACGATTTGCTGGGAGGCGCTGGTTTGTTTGGTGCTGTAGCCGAGGCCGTCGAGCAGGACCTGGGTCATGGCGCTGGTGGCGATTACGTCGGTCCAGTTCACTACGCCCATGCGCACGTTCTGGCACGACGCGGGTTCGGCTGCCATGACACTGGCGCTCAAGAAAGCGGTACCGCTGAGTGCAAGAACACAGCTGCTGATCAGTCGTTTCATGTCGGGGTTCCTCGGCAGGTCGTTTATTGTGGGTTCCGGTGTCTGATGCGCCGGTGATGCCAAGTTACGCAGCAAAGCCCCCGTGAAAGCGCACTGCGGCGACCAGCTCTTGCACTGCGGCGACCTGCGCACTTGAATGCTGCTGGCAAGTGGCGTATCAACGTCCACACGCTTCCCGCCCTCTCGTTGCCTGCCAGTCGAGTGCGCTCCATGTCCCAGGATTTCTACTTCTTGTTGATGCCGGGTTTTTCGGCGATCGGTTTTATCTCGGCGATCGAGCCGCTGCGGGTCGCCAATCGCTTTCGCGGCGAGTTGTACCGCTGGCATGTGTTGAGCGCCGATGGCGGGGCGGTTCTGGCCAGTAACGGCATGTCGGTCAACGCCGATGCAGCGCTGGAGCCGCTGAAGAAAGGCGCAACCCTGTTGGTGGTCGCCGGTTTCGAACCGCTGAAGTTCGCTACCCCGGCCCTGGAGCATTGGTTACGTCGGCTGGACAACGAAGGCGTAACCCTCGGCGCCATCGACACCGGCAGTTTCATCCTCGCCGAAGCCGGCCTGCTCGACGGCCATCGCCTGACCCTGCACTGGGAAGCGATCGACGCCTTCAAGGAATCTTATCCACAGCTGAGCGTCACCCAGGAACTGTTCGAGATCGACCGACGGCGTATCACCTCCGCCGGCGGCACCGCCTCGATCGACCTGATGCTTGACCTCATCGGTCAGGCTCATGGTCCGGAACTGGCGATTCAGGTCAGCGAACAATTCGTACTCGGGCGCATTCGCCCGCGCAAAGACCACCAACGCATGGAAGTCGCCACGCGATATGGCATCAGCAACAAGAAACTGGTGCATGTCATTGGGGAGATGGAACAGCACAGCGAACCGCCGCTCAGCACTTTGGAGCTGGCGGAATCGATCAAAGTGACCCGACGTCAACTAGAGCGCTTGTTTCGCCTGCACCTGAACGACACACCGAGCAATTTCTACTTGCGCCTGCGGCTGGAGAAGGCGCGGCAGCTGCTGCGCCAGACGGACATGAGTGTGCTGGAGGTGAGCATCGCCTGCGGGTTTGAATCGCCATCGTATTTCACCCGCAGTTATCGGGCGAGGTTTGAGCGGTGCCCGCGGGAGGATCGCCGACAAAGCCAGAAGGCCTGAAACCGACCTCCTACAGGATTACGTCGTTACTTCTTCATCAGTGCCGAGCACGCCGCTTTGTAAGCCTCGTGCTGATACTTGTTCAGCGTGGCCGGCAGTTCAAAGTCGAACTTTTTGTTCTGCGCATTGATGGTTTGCGGCGACAGCAGCGTCACCTCGCAATTTTCCAGCAACTGGAAAACCCCTTCGATCTTGAACGTGGTCGGCCCACCGGCGAACTCACCTTTCTTGCTGCGCTTCTTGATTGCGATCCGGTCGATTGAATTCTCACGAATAAACGACGCCACCTGAGCGGCAAAGACTTTGACGTTGGCGGCTTCGTCGTCATCGTCGAGGGCGATTTTTTTCGTGGCCAGCGCGACGTGGGTCAGCCCCTGATCGTCGAGGGAGGCCACGGCAAGGATTGCTTCGCTGCCTTTGATTTCGATACCGCAGATTTTCATTTGAATCCCTTTTCCTGATGCTGGCGTGCAGCTTACAGCTCTAGTTGATTGGCGGTGATGCCAAAAGCCGCGGCGATTTTCTCACGCGTGGCCTTGCGGGGCTTGGCAACCGTTTCCTGCTGGGCAAAGGCTGGTTGGGAGATGCCCATGCGTTTGGCCACTTCATCCTGCGTAAGGTTCAGGTGTTCACGCCAGGCACGAACTGGCGTCGCGCCGTCGACGATGCGACTGACCACTTCATGGGGGATCAGATCGGGCTCAATTTTTTGTGCCACATACTGCGCGTATGGAATGACTACGAATGCCGGTTTTCCCTCCGCGTCGTTGATGATTTGAATGTCAGTAGGTGCGTTCATCGCGTTTTTTGACCTCTTGGATACTGACCACTTTGATCGCGCCATCTCAGTCGAACATAACCCGATAACTACCGACTCGCAGTCGATAGGCGTAGTCATGACCAACCAGTACTTTGACATTGCCTGCGTCAGGCATACCAGCTAGCGCCGTGATGGCATCCCTAACCTGGATCTGATGAACGGAATGCAATTTCAAGAGCTGCTTAACGGCCTTTCGAGTCCAGTGAATGCTGTTCATGGAAGAATATAAGTCTTTTATAAGATTTGCGAATCTTTACTTATATTTTTCAGGTGGCCAACAAATGAAATTTGTCAGCATGTTGCTCGAAAAAACTGCGTTAAGCCTTGCTCGGCGGGGAATTGTAGGCTTGCTCAGTGAGGCTTGTGGGAAAGGTCTTTATTGAGGGTAAAAGCTGGTAGGGCTACCAGCTTTCAACGGACGATTCAGGATCACTCCTGCCCAATCGACTCCAAAAACTCCGACCGCTCGTCACTCATCCGTGCCACGCAATCATTTTGCGCAATGTTGAACGCCTTGCTGCCGCTCGTCGCCGGGAACGCTTCCACCGCGCAATCGGCATCCCGGGTCTTCAGCCATTGTTGTTGCGCAGTTTTGATTTTTGCGGTGATGTCGGCCAGTTGCGCCTTGTTACTGCCGTAGCGCGTTTGCATGCGCTCGTTCAGGCCTTGATAGTTGTCGCTCAGCAGCTGTTCGGCGGTGTTTCTGCTGTAAGCCGAGCATTCCAGGGTCTGGACTTCGTTTTCGACGGCGTCACAGGGGTTGTCGTCGGCCCCTTCGGCCGCCTGTACGCCGGTCGCTATCAGTGCCAAAGCCAAGAAGATGGATTTCATTGCGTAGCCGCCCTTAATTCAGTGAAACATTCGGTGATGCGACGAATTCTGGCCCATGCGAACGGGCTTGAACAGGTAGGCAATCACGTCGGTTGGCGACCCTTTGTCGCGGATTGACGCTTTCGGCAATTCCCCTGTCGTTTTTGCACCCGGCTGCACCGTCCCTCAGGCATATGCTGGCCCCAAAGCGCCGGCACACGATTCGGCGCATGAATCGTTAATAGGGGACTGCCTGATGAGCCCAGCCGAATTACACGCCGACAGCATCGTTATCGACGGCCTGATTATTGCCAAGTGGAACCGTGAGCTGTTCGAAGACATGCGCAAGGGCGGTCTGACCGCGGCCAACTGCACCGTGTCGGTGTGGGAGGGCTTCCAGGCCACCGTCAACAACATCGCTGCCAGTCAGAAGCTGATTCGCGAGAACAGCGACCTGGTGATCCCGGTGCGCACTACCGCCGACATCCGCAAAGCCAAGGAGCAGGGTAAGACCGGCATCCTGTTCGGCTTCCAGAACGCTCACGCCTTCGAAGACCAGATCGGCTATGTCGAGGTCTTCAAGCAGCTGGGCGTCGGTATTGTGCAGATGTGCTACAACACCCAGAACCTGGTCGGTACCGGTTGCTATGAACGCGATGGCGGCCTGTCGGGTTTCGGTCGTGAAATCGTTGCCGAGATGAACCGCGTCGGTGTCATGTGCGACCTGTCCCACGTCGGCTCGAAGACCTCCGAAGAAGTCATCCTCGAATCCAAGAAGCCGGTTTGCTACTCCCATTGCCTGCCGTCGGGCCTGAAAGTGCACCCGCGCAACAAGTCCGATGAAGAACTGAAGTTCATCGCCGATCACGGCGGTTTCGTCGGCGTGACCATGTTCGCGCCGTTCCTGGCCAAGGGTATCGATTCGACCATCGACGACTACGCCGAAGCCATTGAATACACCATGAACATCGTCGGCGAAGACGCCATCGGCATCGGCACCGACTTCACCCAGGGCCATGGCCAGGACTTCTTCGAATACCTGACCCATGACAAGGGCTACGCCCGCCGTCTGACCAGCTTCGGCAAGATCATCAACCCGCTGGGCATCCGCACCGTGGGCGAGTTCCCGAACCTGACCGAAACCCTGCTCAAGCGCGGCCATTCCGAGCGCGTGGTGCGCAAGATCATGGGCGAAAACTGGGTCAACGTTTTGAAAGACGTTTGGGGCGAATAAGCCGCCGCATCTGAAGAATCCTTTCCCCCGGCCGTCCGTGCCGGGGGCAACACAACGAATTTTCTGGAGTTAAGTTTCCATGGCCAAGATCGCCCCGCAATTGCCAATTGAAGTCGACAGCGAAACCGGTGTCTGGACCTCTGATGCCCTGCCGATGCTGTACGTGCCGCGTCACTTCTTCGTCAACAACCACATGGGCATCGAGGAAGTGCTGGGCGCCGACGCCTACGCCGAAATCCTCTACAAGGCCGGCTACAAGTCCGCCTGGCACTGGTGTGAAAAAGAAGCTGAATGCCATGGCCTGGAAGGCGTCGCGGTGTTCGAGCACTACATGAAGCGCCTGTCGCAACGCGGCTGGGGCCTGTTCAAGATCCAGGACATCGACCTCGACAAAGGCACCGCCAGCGTCAAGCTCGAACACTCCGCATTCGTCTACGTGTACGGCAAGGTCGGGCGCAAGGTCGACTACATGTTCACTGGCTGGTTCGCCGGCGCCATGGACCAGATCCTGGCTGCTCGCGGCAGCAAGATCCGCACCGTCGCCGAACAAGTTTACGGTGGCTCCGAAGAAGGCCACGACGACGGTTTGTTCACCGTCAAGCCGTTGTAAGTCGAGGAACCCGCCATGGCTTTCGAAGCAATGTTCCAGCCGATCCAGATCGGCAAACTGACCATCCGCAACCGCGTGCTCAGCACCGCGCACGCCGAGGTCTACGCCACCGACGGCGGCATGACCACCGATCGGTACGTCAAGTATTACGAAGAGAAAGCCAAGGGCGGGATCGGCCTGGCGATTTGCGGCGGTTCCTCCAGCGTGGCCATCGACAGCCCGCAAGGCTGGTGGAAGTCGGTCAACCTGGCCGACGACCGGATTATTCCGCACTTCCAGAACCTGGCCGATGCCATGCACAAGCATGGCGCCAAGATCATGATCCAGATTACCCACATGGGTCGCCGCTCCCGCTGGGACGGTGAGCATTGGCCAACCCTGCTGTCGCCGTCGGGCATCCGCGAGCCGGTGCACCGCGCGACCTGCAAAACCATCGAGCCGGAAGAAATCTGGCGGGTGATCGGCAACTACGCCAGCGCTGCGGCGCGTGCCAAGGCCGGTGGCCTGGATGGCGTCGAGCTGTCTGCCGTGCACCAGCACATGATCGACCAGTTCTGGAGCCCGCGAGTCAACAAGCGTACCGACGAATGGGGCGGCAGCTTCGAGAACCGCATGCGTTTCGGCCTGGAAGTGATCAAGGCTGTGCGCAAGGAAGTCGGTCCGGACTTCTGCGTTGGTATCCGTATCTGTGGTGACGAATTCCACCCTGATGGCCTGAGCCATGAGGACATGAAGCAGATCGCCAAGTACTACGACGACACCGGCATGATCGACTTCATCGGTGTCGTGGGCTCGGGTTGCGACACTCACAACACCCTGGCCAACGTTATTCCGAACATGAGTTATCCACCGGAGCCGTTCCTGCACCTGGCCGCCGGTATCAAGGAAGTGGTGAAGGCTCCTGTGCTGCACGCGCAGAACATCAAGGACCCGAACCAGGCAACCCGTATTCTGGAAGGCGGTTACGTCGACATGGTCGGCATGACCCGCGCTCACATCGCCGACCCGCACCTGATCGCCAAGATCAAGATGGGCCAGGTCGACCAGATCAAACAGTGCGTGGGCGCCAACTACTGCATCGACCGTCAGTACCAGGGCCTGGACGTCTTGTGCATCCAGAACGCCGCGACCTCCCGTGAATACATGGGCGTGCCGCACATCATCGAGAAATCCACCGGGCCGAAACGCAAAGTCGTGGTGGTCGGTGCCGGCCCTGCGGGGATGGAAGCCGCTCGTGTAGCCGCCGAACGTGGCCACGACGTGACCCTGTTCGAGAAGAAAGAATTCATCGGCGGGCAGATCACCACCGCCTCGAAAGCCCCGCAACGGGACCAGATCGCCGGTATCACCCGTTGGTTCCAGCTGGAACTGGCGCGTTTGAAAGTCGACCTGCGCCTGGGTGTGGCGGCGGATGCGGCGACCATTCTCGACCTGCGTCCGGACGTGGTGGTACTCGCTGTCGGCGGTCATCCGTTCCTGGAGCAGAACGAGCATTGGGGCGCGGCTGAAGGCCTGGTGGTCAGCAGTTGGGACGTGCTCGACGGCAAGGTTGCACCGGGCAAGAACGTGCTGGTCTACGACACCATCTGCGAGTTCACCGGGATGTCGGTTGCCGACTTCCTCGCCGACAAGGGCAGCCAGGTCGAGATCGTCACTGACGACATCAAGCCGGGCGTGGCCATCGGCGGTACGTCGTTCCCGACTTACTACCGCAGCATGTACCCGAAAGAAGTGATCATGACCGGCGACATGATGCTGGAAAAGGTCTACCGCGAAGGCGACAAGCTGGTGGCGGTGCTGGAAAACGAATACACCGGCGCCAAAGAGGAGCGGGTGGTTGACCAGGTCGTGGTCGAGAACGGCGTGCGGCCGGACGAAGAAATCTACTACGCACTGAAGGAAGGCTCGCGCAACAAAGGCCAGATGGACATCGAAGCCCTGTTCGCGATCAAGCCACAACCTTCGCTGAGCCAGGCGGGCGACGGCTACTTGCTGTTCCGCATCGGTGACTGCGTGGCCCAGCGCAACACCCACGCGGCGATCTACGACGCGCTGCGGTTGTGCAAGGATTTCTAAGCCACTGAACTGATCGTTCCCACGCTCTGCGTGGGAATGCCTCAATGGACGCTCTGCGTCCGCTCTTGGTGTGACGCGGAGCGTCACGGGCTGCATTCCCACGCAGAGCGTGGGAACGATCATAGACCCCGAGGTCTTTGGGAGCTCCACATGTTGAACACCCTTCTTCCAATCCTGTTGTTCGCTGCCCTGGGCCTGGCTGTCCTGGGTGCGTTGCGGCGGGTGGCTATGTGGCGTCAGGGCCGGGCTTCGAAAGTCGACCTGATCGGCGGTCTGTTCGCCATGCCCAAGCGTTACATGGTCGATTTGCACCACGTCGTCGCGCGGGACAAATACATCGCCAATACTCACGTCGCCACGGCCGGTGGTGCGGTGGCGTCCATTGTGCTGGCGATTCTGGTTCACGGTTTCGGCCTGCATAACCGCATCCTCGGTTATGCACTGCTGTTGATGACGGCAGTGATGTTCGTCGGTGCGATCTTTGTCTTCCTGCGTCGCCGCAACCCGCCGGCCCGCTTGTCCAAAGGTCCGTGGATGCGCCTGCCGAAAAGCCTGCTGGCGTTCTCGGCGTCGTTCTTCCTGTTGACCCTGCCGGTGGCGGGCATCCTTCCGGAAAACTTCGGTGGCTGGGTGCTGGCGGCGATTCTCGGCGTCGGTGTGCTGTGGGGCGTGTCGGAACTGTTCTTCGGCATGACCTGGGGCGGGCCGATGAAGCACGCCTTTGCCGGTGCCCTGCACCTGGCGTGGCACCGTCGCTCTGAGCGGTTTGGCGGTGGTCGTTCCACTGGCTTGAAGCCGCTGGATCTGAACGACCCGACCGCGCCACTGGGCGTGGAAAAACCCAAGGATTTCACCTGGAACCAACTGCTCGGCTTCGACGCCTGCGTGCAGTGCGGTAAATGTGAAGCTGCGTGCCCGGCGTTCGCCGCCGGCCAGCCGCTGAACCCGAAAAAACTGATTCAGGACATGGTCGTCGGCCTGGCCGGTGGCACCGATGCCAAGTTCGCCGGCAGCCCTTACCCAGGCAAGCCGATCGGTGAGCACGGCGGCAATCCGCACCAACCGATCGTCAACGGTCTGGTGGACGCTGAAACCCTGTGGTCCTGCACCACCTGCCGTGCCTGCGTCGAGGAATGCCCGATGATGATCGAGCACGTCGATGCCATCGTCGACATGCGCCGCCATCTGACCCTGGAAAAAGGCGCGACCCCGAACAAGGGCGCCGAGGTCCTGGAAAACCTGATCGCCACCGACAACCCTGGCGGCTTCGCGCCGGGCGGGCGGATGAACTGGGCGGCGGATCTGAACCTGAACCTGCTCAGCGAGAAGAAAACCACCGACGTGCTGTTCTGGGTCGGCGACGGTGCCTTCGACATGCGCAACCAGCGCACCCTGCGTGCCTTCGTCAAAGTGCTGAAAGCGGCCAAGGTCGACTTCGCAGTGCTGGGCCTTGAAGAGCGCGACAGCGGTGACGTGGCCCGGCGTCTGGGCGACGAGGCGACGTTCCAGCTGTTGGCCAAACGCAACATCCAGACCTTGGCCAAATATCGCTTCAACCGCATCGTCACCTGCGACCCGCACAGCTTTCATGTGCTGAAAAACGAATACGGCGCCTTCGATGGCAACTACCTCGTGCAGCACCACAGCACTTACATGGCGGAGATCATTGGCGAAGGAGCACTGAACCTCGGTCAGCACAAAGGCAACAGCGTGACTTATCACGACCCGTGCTACCTCGGCCGCTACAACGGCGAATACGAGGCGCCACGCGAAGTGCTGCGCGCCCTGGGCATCGAGATCAAGGAAATGCAACGTTCCGGTTTCCGTTCGCGCTGCTGCGGCGGCGGTGGCGGTGCGCCGATCACCGACATTCCGGGCAAGCAACGGATCCCTGACATGCGCATGGAAGACATCCGTGAAACCGGCGCCGAACTGGTGGCCGTGGGTTGTCCACAGTGCACTGCGATGCTTGAGGGCGTGGTCGAGCCACGGCCGTTGATCAAGGACATCGCCGAACTGGTGGCTGATGCGCTGCTCGAAGACGCCGCGCCGGGAAAGCCTTCGGCACCGGCCAAACGTGAACCTGCGGAGGTGCATTGATGAGCGACATTATCCGCCGCGACCCTCGCGCTGAATGGATCGCCCGCAACCGTCTGCACCCGCTGCACGCGGCCATGCAACCGGTGCAACACAGCTGGATGGGGCCTAACGGCGTCATCCGCAAGAATCCCCACGGGATCGGTTTTATCGGTCCCAACGGGATCAAACGGATCGACCGCAGTGGCGCTCAGCAAGGCGGGGCGACTAAACGCTCGGCCACGGTTGAAGTGCAATTGCCGCTGCATCAAGTGGCTGCACCCGCGTTCTACATCAGCGTGGTGCCGGACATGGTCGGCGGCCGCTTGAGCAGCCACGACCGCGATTTGCTCGGCTTGGCCCATCAGTTGGCCGGCAAGGACGGCGCGGTACTGGCGGTGGTCTTCGGTGAGCATAAGGAAAACGCCTTCGCCACGGCGGGCGTTGACCGCTTGCTGGTACTGGAAGGTGACGAATTCAGCGGTTATGCACCGGAACAACGCGTGCAGGGCCTGCGGGCTGTGGATAACCAGTTCAGCCCGCGTCACTGGCTGCTGCCGGACAGCCGCAGCGGTGGCGGCGAACTGGGTCGACGCTTTGCTGCCGCACTGGGCGAACGTCCGGCCACACGGGTCTGGCAGGTCAAGGATCAGGAATGCATCGGTCGTGCCGGTGCTGGTTTGCAGGACCTTGCGCGGCCGGTGGCCCGCTTGATTCTGGCGGCTGCCGAATGCGCCGAACCGGTCAGCGAAACCCGTCACGAAGCGTTGCCGGTGGAGTTATCCACAGCGGTCGCTCGCAGCCTGTCGCGGATCGAAGATCTGGGCGCGGTGGCGGTGGACCCGGCGGCGATTCCGATGGCCGAAGCCGAGTTCATCTTCTCGGGCGGCAACGGGGTCAAGGACTGGGGACTTTTCCACAGGACGGCCGAAGCGTTGGGCGCGACCGAAGGTGCGTCGCGGGTGGCGGTGGACGATGGTTTCATGGCGCGCGACCGTCAGGTTGGCGCGTCCGGCACCTGGGTAACCGCGCGGGTTTACGTGGCGGTGGGGATTTCCGGGGCGATCCAGCACCTGCAAGGCATCGGTGCCTGCGACAAGGTGGTGGCGATCAACCTTGATCCGGGTTGCGACATGATCAAACGGGCCGACCTGTCGGTGATCGGCGAGAGCGCCGAGATTCTTCAAGCCTTGATCGATGCGGTAGAGGCTTACCGCAACGACGCCAAGCGCGATGCGGCTTAAGGGAAGGAAAGGGTTATGAGCACGAAAATCATCAGCCTGGTGTCCATCGGCGCCCACCCGACCTCCGGCCGGCCACGCCGCGCCGAGCAGGACGCGCGGGCCGTTGAACTGGGTTTGCAATTGGCTGGGGATAACCTGCAAGTGCTGCACGCCGGCGACGTTGCGGAACCGGCGCTGCGTGCCTATCTGGGCATGGGCCTGGAACAGTTGCATGTGCTGGAACAACCGGTCGGCGCAGATGCGCTGCCAGCGTTGACCGACTATTTGCGTGACGCCGGGGCGCAGGTGGTGTTGACCGGCAGCCAGGCGGAAACCGGTGAAGGCTCGGGCATGTTGCCGTTCCTGCTGGCCGAAAGCCTCGGCTGGCCGCTGGTGGTGGGTTTGGCGCAAGTCGAATCCATCGACGGTGGTTCGGCGCTGGTTCTGCAGGCCTTGCCGCGTGGTCAACGCCGTCGTTTGAAAGTGCGCCTGCCGTTTCTGGCGACTGTGGATAACGCAGCGCCCAAGCCTCGGCAAAGTGCCTACGGTCCGGCGCGACGCGGGGTATTGCAGGCAGATGAAGTTGAAGTGGTCGACGATGAACTGCTGGCAGTGGCCACGCTGCAACCGGCCAAGCCACGACCCAAGCGCCTGAAAGTGATCAAGGCCAAGAGCGGTGCCGACCGCATGAAGGCCGCGACGGCCAAGGCCAGTGGCGGCGGTGGGCAAGTGCTCAAGGGCGTGACCGCGCAGGCGGGCGCTGAAGCCATCCTCAAGTTGCTGATTGAAGAAGGCGTAGTCCGTCAGGGTTGATCGACAGCGACAACCGGCCATAAAACCGTTGGCCTGGCCGGTTGTTACGTATCAACCTGCACGCTAAGCAGGTCGCTCGTATTCTGGGGAGTTGCATCAATGGAAGTTGAATTTCGTCCGGCTCTGCGCACGGATGCGCGCGAGATTGCCCGTTTGTTCCAGATTTCGTCAGAGGGGGCTTCGGATTACATCTGGAGCCAGCTGGCGGAGCCCGGGCAGGATCTGCTTGAAGTGGGGGCCATTCGTTACGCCCGTGAAGATGTCGATTTCTCCTATCAGAACTGCGTTATCGCGCAGGCACAGGGGCGGATCATCGGCATGATGCACAGTTACGTGACGCGTCACGATCCGTTGGCGGCTCCGGTGACTGATCCGGTCCTGGCGCCTTACGCCGACATGGAAGTCCCCGATACCCTTTATATTTCGAGCCTGGCCCTGCATGAAGGGTGGCGCAACAAGGGGCTGGGTGTGCGCTTTCTCGAGCATGCTCAACAGCGTGCCGATCAACTGGAACTCAACGGCCTGAGCCTGATCGACTATGCAGCGAATACCGGGGCTCGGCGTTTTTATGAGCGCCACGGCTTCAGCATCATCAAAACCTGCCAGGTTGTCCCCCATCCGATGATTCGGGTGACAGGCGACGCCTATCTCATGCATCGGCCTTAAAGTGTCAACGGGCGGACATCAGGTTACCCACAATCCCTGTTAGCGCTTCTGTGGATAACATGTTCGCCCCTCGCTACACCCCATGCCAATCAAGCCCTGCAGCCCTCCGTACAAAAAACAACCAGCCTAACCCACGGTTTTTTCGGGCTTTTTCCACAGAGTAACGTCGCTTACTGGCTGGCACTTGCCCCCAATCTCTGTTGGCGCTTCTGTGGATAAGATGTTCGCTGTCCGCTACAGGCCATACAGATCGCGGCTTTCAGTCGGTTGATCAAATATTGTTCAATTCGGCGTTTTCCTCCGCTAATCGTCCCATAAACCCCGAATACTCGCGGGTTTCAGCGGTTTTCCACAGAGACCGCAAAGTTGCCCCCAAAGTCTGTTGGTGCTTCTGTGGATAAGGTGTTCACCATCCCCTGTAGGCTATGTAAAACGTGGCCTGCAAGCTTCTGATTGAAAAATAACCAGTGTCTGGCTAAAACCCTGCTTCTGGATAAGTCACGGTTTTTCTTCGGTTTTTGTGAATGGATTTAGCCTGTCACCCACAGTTGTCCCCATTTGCTGTGGGTGGAGATGTGGATAACTTGTTCGCTGAACCCTGTAAACCACGGTCCGTATAGGCTGGAACGCGATAGATCAGATTTCATACAGTTCTAAGGCACTTCCTTGACTTCGATCTGTCGCCTGTCTTCACTCTCATCGCATAAGGACAACAGTCACTTATCCACATCTGGTTCAGGGAGAACGCGTGATGGATAACCAGCCACATCGCTCGCAGCCACATTCGCACCCCAGTCCCTGCGTGACCTGTGTCCCGACATCCGCCACCTCGTTGCACAAGCGAATTCATCGTCGCGCCGCCAATCAGCGCGCTCGTCTATAGCACCTGGCCCCCTTATGCCATTACGCCGCTGCCATTGAGGCCCGACCGTGCCCGGTGACCAGGCGTTTGTTCGTCTATCGATTGCAGGCAACCGCAGAGTTGCTCCATCTGCCTGAGAGGAAATGACCCATGACACGGATCGCCACGCCCATCAGCGATATCAAGGAACATTACGACGTGATCGTCATTGGCTCCGGCTACGGCGGCGGGATCGCGGCGTCGCGCCTGTCCCGGGCCGGCAAGCGGGTATGCCTGTTGGAGCGAGGCCGGGAAATCCAGCCCGGCGAATACCCCAATACGATGCTGGCGGCCACTGAAGAGCTGCAAGTGCATGATCCGGACGGGCACATCGGCTCGCGCACCGGGCTGTTCGACCTGCACGTCAACGCCCAGCAGAACGTAGTGGTCGGTTGCGGTCTGGGCGGCACGTCGCTGATCAACGCCAACGTCGCGCTGGAACCTGAACCCGGTGTGTTCGATGATCCGCGTTGGCCGCTGGCGGTGCGTGAACATCGCGACACGCTGCTCAAGGACGGATACGCCCGGGCTCGGGAGATGCTCAAGCCCAATCCCTATCCGAAAACCGCTCCGACCTTGCCCAAACTCGAGGCTAACCAGAAGTCCGCCGATTACCTCAAGCAAGGCGCGCACTTCTACAAGCCGCCGATCAACGTGACCTTCGACAAACTGCCGAACAACCTCAACCACGTCGGCGTCGAGCAATTGCCGTGCAACCACTGCGGCGACTGCGTTTCGGGCTGTAACAACAAGGCCAAGAACACCACGTTGATGAATTACCTGCCTGATGCCTGCAACCACGGCGCAGAGATTTTCTGCCAGGCCGAGGTCCGGCATCTGGAGCGCGACGGCGATGGCTGGATCGTGCACTTCCAATACCTGGACAGCGGCCGCGAGAAATTCTCCGCGCCGACGCTGTTCGTCAAGGCGGACATCGTCGTGGTGTCTGCCGGCACCCTGGGCTCCACCGAAATCCTCCTGCGCTCTCGGGACAAAGGCCTGTCGACGTCCAATCAGCTTGGCGAAAACATGAGCGGCAACGGCGACATCCTCGGTTTCGGCCACAACTGCGATGAAACGATCAACGGCATCGGTTTCGGTGCCCATCCGGCCAAGGAGATGAAACCGGTCGGCCCGTGCATCACCTCGATCATCGACATGCGCACCGAAGGCGACTGGCGCAGCCGCATGGTCATCGAAGAAGGCTCGATCCCCGGCGCACTCGGCCGGCCCATGGTGCCGAGCATGGCCACATTCGCCGGGTTGATCGGCAAACCCACCGATGACAGCTTCACCGGCAAGCTCAAATACGCCGAGCGCGAAGCCGAAAGCTTCCTGCGAGGTCCGTACCACGGCGCCCTGCACAACATGCAGACCTACCTGATCATGAGCCACGACGACGGCAAGGGGCGCATGGTGCTCGACAGCAAGGATCAGTTGCGCATCGACTGGCCGGGCGTTGGCGAGCAGGCAAACGTCAAGATCGGCAACGAGCGCCTGCACCAGAGCACCAAGGCCTTGGGCGGGATCTGGGTCGAGAACCCGATCTGGACCGAGCTGCTCAAACACAGCATCGTTTCCGTGCACCCATTGGGCGGTTGTGTGATGGGCGAGGATGCGGCGCAAGGCGTGGTCAACCACAAGGGCCAGGTGTTCAGCGGCATCAGCGGTACCGATGTCTATGCCGGGCTATACGTGGCCGACGGCGCGGTGATCCCGACCTCACTGGCGGTCAATCCGTTGCTGACCATCTCTGCCGTGAGCGAGCGCAACATGGGGCTGCTGGCCGCCGATCGTGGTTGGCACATCGACTACACGTTGCCCTCGGCACCGCGCAAACCGGTGGCAGCACCGACTCTCGGCGTGCAGTTCACCGAAACCATGAAGGGCTATTTCTCCAAAGATTTCACTCAGCCCCAGGGCACCGATCTAAAACTCTACGAAGCGGCGGCCAAACGCGGCAAGTCGGATAACTCACCGATCGAATTCACCTTGACCATCACCGCCAACGACCTCAATCGCATGATCAAGGAGCCGGAACACGCCGCGACACTGGTCGGCACCCTGGATGCGCCGGGCTTGTCGCCGGAACCGCTGACTGCCAGCAATGGCGTGTTCAATCTGTTCGAGGATTATCAGGAACAGGTCGGCGTGCGACACATGAATTACGACATGAAGCTGACCGCCGAGGATGGTAGCGATTATTACTTCAGCGCATTCAAGACCGTGCCCGAAGACAACGGCGTGCTTAACGTCTGGCACGACACCAGTACGCTCTACGTGACGCTGTATCGCGGGCCGGACAAGACGGGCGAAGTGATCGGCTCGGGGGTGATGCATATCGAGCCGGCCGATTTTGCCAAGCAGATGACCACCATGAAGGTGCTCAACGCGCGCAACGAACGCGAACGTATTGAAGGGCTGGCGCGGTTCGGCAAGTTCTTCGCCGGCATCTTGTGGGAGAGCTACGGCGGGGTGTTCGCCGGCGACATCTACTTCAACCCCGATGCGCCGCCCCGGCAGAAACGGCCGCTGGATGCGCCGACGCCAAGCGTGCAGTTCTTCCAGACCGAAGACAGCGTCCAGCTACGCCTGACCCGTTATCAGGGCGGCAGCAAGGGGCCGGTGATGCTGGTGCATGGTTTGGGGGTGGGCTCGAATATTTTCTCCACCGACACTATCCAGACCAATCTGCTGGAATACCTGTGCAAGCACGAGTACGACGTCTGGCTTCTGGATTTCCGGGTCAGCATCCTGCTGCCGGCCAGCAAACATGAATGGAACGGCGACCAGATTGCCCAGTACGACTTCAAGGCCGCCATCGAGCATATCCAGCAGGCAACCCTCGCCGCTGACGTGCAGTGCGTGGTGCATTGCTACGGCGCGACGACCTTCTTCATGTCGCTGCTGGCCGGCTTGCAGGGCGTGCGCTCGGTGGTCTGTTCGCAGATCGCTGCGGACACGGTGGTCGCCACGGCAACGGGGCTGAAGGCCGGTCTGCATTTGCCGGGGATGCTCGACGCCATCGGCATCAAATCCCTCACCGCGTATGCCGACAACAAGGAGAGCTGGTTCAACAAACTCTATGACAAGGCCCTCAACATCTACGCCCGCATCGAGGCTCAAGGTTACTGCACCAACCCGGTGTGCCACCGCATCACCTTCATGTACGCGTCGCTGTACCGCCACGACACACTCAACGAAACCCTGCACGACAACCTGCACGAGTTGTTCGGCGAGTCGAACATACAGACCTTCGAGCACCTGGCGCTGATCCTGCGCAAAGGCCATCTGGTGGACTTCAAGGGCCAGGACGTCTACATGCCGCACTTCGACCGGCTGACTATGCCGATCTGCTTCATCAGTGGCGAAGACAACCAATGCTACTTGCCCGAAAGCACGCTCAGGACCTATGAGCGCGTGTGCAAAATCCATGGACCGGAACGCTACAGCCGGCATGTGGTGCCGGGTTACGGGCATATCGACTGCATGTTCGGCAAGAACGCGGTGGTCGATGTGTACCCGATCATCCTGCAGCACCTGGAGAAAACCGCCCTCGGCTAGCACTGATCGTTCCCACGCTCTGCGTGGGAATGCATCCCGTGACGCTCTGCGTCACAAACGCGGACGCAGAGCGTCCATGGCGGCATTCCCACGCGGAGCGTGGGAACGATCAGGGGAAAAAATATGGACAGTTACATCCGCTGGTTTCAACGCTTCATCTGGATAGGCATCGCAATGAACATGGTCTTCGCGGTTCCGGCGCTGTTCGCGCCGGCGTTGCTGACCTCGATGCTCGGGATGCCTCCGCAGCTCTCCGATCCTTGGCTGGAGAACGCCGGCATGTTGCTGGTGGGGATCAGCCTTTTTTACATGCCGTCAGGCTTCAATGCCCCCAAATACGTGGTGCATTCGTGGCTGTGCGTATTGTCGCGGTTGGTCGCCGTGGCGTTCTGGATCTACCTGATCAACACCAGCAACCAGGCCCAGGTGTTCGTGCCGATGCTGCTGGGCGATCTGGGCATGTTCCTGATCCTCGGGATTCTGCTGTACTTGGGCAGCGCGCCGGCCAATCGGCCGTTCGCCCTGCTTCGCGATGGCTGGCGTGAGTGGTGCGCAGCGTGGGCGCGACGCTGGCGGCGGCACAGCTTCAAGGTCGCCACGCTGGTCGTGGTGCTGGCGCTGGGGTTTATCGGCTACGAAACCTGGTACCAGATGCTGCGAGTGGTGCCGGCCGAGCAATACGCTTCTGACGAAGACCACTACAAATACGCCGCCATCGGCCTGGGCATCGAAGCACGGATTCCCTATTACCTGTTCGCCGTGTTGCCGCAGATGTGCCCGGAGAAACTGCCGAAGCCCGGCGGTTACGAAGTGTTCGGTTTCCTCTACGAGAACGGCAAGGACCTGCCGATCGGCATGGCCAAGCGGCAGATCGGCTACCCGACCGTGGAGCCCAATTGCGCCTTGTGCCACACCGGCTCCTACCGCGCCAATGCCAGCGACGTTGCTACCCCGGTGGCCTCCGCGCCGGCCAATACCCTGCAACTGCAGGCCTTCCAGTGGTTCGCCTACGATTGCGCGAGCGATCCGAAATTCACGCCTGATGCGGTGATGACTGCGATCAACAGCAAGTTTCAGCTTGGGTTCTTCGAGCGTCTGTACAACCGTTATCTGATCATCCCGATGGCCACCAGCGCGCTGATCAAGCAGAAACAGGCCTACGCCTGGCAGCAACTGCGCGCACCGCAAGGGCCGGGGCGTACCGACACCTTCAACCCGACGAAAATGGTGGTGTTCGGCTTTCCGGATGACTCGACCATCGGCACCGTCGACTTGCCGCAAGTCTGGAACCAGAAACCCCGGGAGTCGCTGTACCTGCACTGGGACGGCAACAACAACGATATCCATGAGCGCAACTACGCGGCGGCCATGGCCGTGGGCGCGACGCCGGAGTCGGTGCTGCCGGACAGTTTCAACCGGGTGACCAATTGGCTGCTGGGCCACAAGGCACCGGCCTGGCCGTTCGCGCTGGATCAGGCCAAGGTCGCCCGGGGTAAGCCAGTCTGGGAAAAAAATTGCGCCAGTTGCCATGACTTCGGTCGCACCGACACCGGTCAGGTCACCACCACTATTGATGAACTGGGCACCGATCCCCATCGGCTGAACTCGTTCACCACGGGGCTGGTGACGGCTTTCCACGGCTTCAAGAAACCGCCGTTCGACTTTGGTGCCTACCGCAAGACCCAGAGCTATAGCAACACGCCCACCGACGGCATCTGGTTGCGCGCGCCGTACTTGCACAACGGCTCGGTGCCGACCCTGTGGGATTTGCTGCAACCGCCGGAACTGCGGCCGCAGGTGTTCTTCACCGGTTCCGACATTTACGACAAGGACAAGGTCGGCTTCGTCACCAGTGGCGAGCAGGTGAAAGCCTCGGCGGACTTCAAATACGACACGCGCCTGGAGGGCAACCACAACGGTGGCCACCTGTACGGCACGCAGTTGTCGGAACTCGATAAGCGGGCGCTCATCGAGTTCATGAAAACCCTGTGATTCCACTACGGATGGAGGAAGGCGACATGTCATTGGTCAGTCATTGGGAACACGAGTACGACAAGGTCAAGCTGCGTTTGCACGGCTTGTTCACCCGCCTGGAAATGGCCTGGAAGAAGCTCGTCAGCGAGCTTGAACCGGAGGAGTACCAGGCCATCGTCGCGCTGCTGCA
Organism: Pseudomonas sp. FP1740; assembly: GCF_030687165.1. Taxonomy (NCBI): domain Bacteria; kingdom Pseudomonadati; phylum Pseudomonadota; class Gammaproteobacteria; order Pseudomonadales; family Pseudomonadaceae; genus Pseudomonas; species Pseudomonas sp. FP1740. The sequence continues at coordinate 6,098,036 of NZ_CP117461.1, read as the reverse complement.
GCGGGGGCACGATCAGGCGCAATACGTGCTCAAGCACGGCGACTTGCCGGACGATCAACCGAGTGTGCCGTGGGAGTTGTCCCATGGTTTGTCGATCCTGCACATCGGCAACGCCAGCCCCTTGCCGCAATCGGTAGATGAGCTGCAGACCCAAGTGCTCAAGGATGGCAGCCTGCTCGGTTGTCGCAAATGGGAGCTGCTGGATCTGTTGTGGAGCGAAGCGCTGCTCAAGTGGATCGAGAACCTGCGGCATCACGCACCGTTCGCCACCAACCCGGCGTTGATGCGCATGGACAGCGACGTGACCCTGGCCATTGCCGGCGACTGGGGCACCGGGCCGTTTGACAGTCATGCCCCGGCGGTGGCGGTGGCCAATCAGATGCAACTGGCCCAGGCCGACTTCACCATTCATCTGGGGGATGTGTATTACGCCGGCACCCGCTCCCAGGAAGACGTCGACATGGTCGGCTGGCCGATGGGCAAGCAGGGCTCATTCACCCTCAACTCCAACCATGAGATGTACAGCGGCGCCCATGGCTACTTCAAGGAACTGGCCGAGCGTTTTCCAGCGCAACAGGGCACCAGTTATTTTGCGTTGTACAACGATGACTGGCTGGTGATCGGGCTCGACACGGCTTATGCCTCTGATCCGATTAACCTGTACATGGACGGTGCGCTGAACAAGCAGCAGATCGACTGGATGAAAGACTTGCCCCAACGCAAGAAGATCATGGTGCTCAGTCATCACCAGGGCTTTGACATTACCGGGCATGACAAGACGGCGTTGTATCAGCCGGTGTGTGATGCCTTGGGGCGCGAGCCGGATTACTGGTACTGGGGGCATTTGCACAACGGCATCTGCTACGCCACCCAGGGTGGGCTGCATGCACGTTGCGCCGGGCACGGGGCGATTCCCTACGGCAATGCCAGCGAGTTGAACGGGCATTCGCGGGTGCTGTGGTCGGAAACGCAAAATGCGCGGGATGAGGCGTACCCGGATCGGGTGTTGAACGGTTATGTGAAGGTGCGGCTGGTGGGGGAGAACATCGAAGAGACGTTTATTGGTGAGGATGGTTCGGTGCGGTGGTCTTCAATTTAGCGAGGAAGGATCGTTCCCACGCCTAGCGTGGGAACGATCAGATTTCGATTAACCCTGAACCGGAACACCTTTGAGGTAAGGCGCAGGCTCGGCCCCCAGGTTGTTCAGCATCCGCTCGCTGTACCAGTCCACGAAGTTCACCACGCCGAACTCATAGGTCTTGGAGTAAGGCCCTGGCTGGTACGCGGTGGAGTTGATCCCGCGCTGGTTCTCTTCGGCCAGGCGACGGTCCTGGTCGTTGGTCGCATCCCAGACCTGGCGCATGCGCTCCACGTCATAGTCCACGCCTTCGACCGCGTCCTTGTGGACGATCCACTTGGTGGTAACCATGGTTTCCTGGGCGCTGATCGGCCACACGGTGAACACGATGATGTGGTCGCCCATGCAGTGGTTCCAAGAGTGCGGCAGGTGCAGGATGCGCATCGAGCCCAGGTCCGGGTTCTTGATGCGGCCCATCAGTTTGGCGCAGCCCTGTTTGCCGTCCATGGTCATCGATACGGTGCCCTTGAGCAGCGGCATGCGCACGATGCGGTTACGCAGGCCGAAACTGGCGTGGGCGTAAGGGATCTTCTCGGCTTCCCAGGCCGCGGCGGAAGCGGCTACGTGGTCCTTGAAGGCCTGGTCGGCACGCGGGTCGGTGACGTCGTCCCATTCCAACAGGGTTTTCAGCAGTTCCGGGTGCGACGCGTTGCAGTGGTAGCACTCGCGGTTGTTTTCCAGCACCAGTTTCCAGTTGGCCTTTTCCATCAAGGTGGTTTGCACCGCCACCTTGGTGTTCTCCATGTCGTACGGTTCCATGTAATGGCTGAGCGTCGACAGGAAGTCATCGATGGCTGGCGGGTTTTCCGCCAGGCTGATGAAGATGTAACCGCCAGCGGTCTTCACGTTTACCGGCTTGAGGCCGTACTGCTTCATGTCGAAGTCGGCGCCCATTTCGGTGCCGGCGAACAGCAGGCGACCGTCCAGCTCATACGTCCACTGGTGGTAGTGGCAGACCAGTTTGGCGACTTTGCCTTTTTCACTGGTGCACAGGCGTGAACCACGATGGCGGCAGACGTTGTGGAATGCATGCACCACGCCATCGGCGCCGCGAATCACGATGATCGGGTTCTTGCCGACCTGCAGGGTCAGGTAGTTGCCCTTGGTCGGGATCTCGCAGGTCATGCCAGCGATCAACCACTCTTTCTGGAAGATTTCCTGCATGTCGATATCAAACAGCCGCTCGTCAGAGTAAAACGGCTGCGGCAGCGAGAAAGTGCGCTCGCGCTCTTGCAGCATCTGCGCGGTGGCCTTGCGTGCGGGTTCCAGTGGATCGCCCAGGCTCAGGGTAGTGGTGACGTCCATCGTTTAATCCTCAAGGCCATTCTGTGTGGCCGGCGAAAGTGGCTAATCAGGTTTGCTACGCAAGGTGTAAAGATTATGTCTTGGTATGGGGCGAGTGTGGGGCCGGCGCGCACCACAACCTTATCCATGGGCGACATGGCCCAATCTGTTCCCGACGCGCAACCCCCGGTAATTGGGGGCTGGTCGCGATAAGTATGTCAATGTCGCAGATAGGTAAATGGCGGGGCTGCGCTATACGCAGAATCGCCAACATAAAGGCCGGTAGTCGGCCGTGGAGATCAGCATGTCCAACAACTTCCTGAACCCGGTAACCACCCAGACCTGGGCCAATGGTCGACATATTGTCCGTTGCGTCAAAGTCATCCAGGAAACCTGGGATGTGCGCACCTTCTGCTTTATGGCTGACCAGCCGATCCTGTTCTTCTTCAAGCCCGGGCAGTTCGTCACCCTGGAGCTGGAAATCGACGGCGTGCCGATCATGCGCTCCTACACCATTTCCAGTTCGCCCTCGGTGCCGTACAGCTTTTCGGTGACCATCAAGCGCGTGCCGGGCGGTAAGGTTTCCAACTGGCTGCACGACACCCTGCACGAAGGCCAGGAGCTGGCGGTGCACGGGCCGGTCGGGTTGTTCAACGCCATGGACTTCCCGGCGCCGAAAGTGCTCTACCTCAGCGGCGGCGTCGGCATCACGCCGTGCATGTCCATGGCCCGCTGGTTCTATGACACCAACGGCAATGTCGACATGGTGTTTATCCACAGCGCCCGCTCGCCCAAAGACATCATTTACCACCGCGAGCTGGAGCACATGGCGTCGCGGATCGATAACTTCAGCCTGCACCTGATCTGCGAGAAGCACGGTCTGGGCGAGCCGTGGGCCGGTTATCGCGGTTACCTGAATCACAAGATGCTCGAATTGATGGCGCCGGACTTCCTCGACCGTGAAGTCTTCTGCTGCGGCCCGACCCCGTACATGAATGCGGTCAAGCGCATGCTCGAGGCGGCGGGCTTTGACATGAAGCGTTATCACGAAGAATCCTTCGGCGCCACGCCGCCAGAAGCCCGTGCCGACGCGGTGGAACAAGCCGAGCAAGCAGCGGACGCGCCGGAAGTCGACGCGGCGGATCTGCACCAGGTGGAATTCACCGCCTCCGGCAAGAGTATCCGCGTGGCCCCGGGCGAAACCGTCCACGCCGCTGCCGCGAAACTGGGCCTGATGATCCCCAAGGCCTGCGGCATGGGTATCTGCGGTACCTGCAAGGTAATGAAGCTTGCCGGCGAAGTGGAAATGGAACACAACGGCGGGATTACCGAGGAAGACGAAGCCGAAGGGTTCATCCTGTCTTGCTGCAGCGTGCCGAAGGGTGACGTGCGGATCGAGTATTGATCGCTCGAGATGATCACTGAATAACCTCTACAGGAGCAGCCTTCGGCAGCGCCTGTAGAGGGTGCGCTTCAGTCAGTCGACAAACAGGTCTGGCATCAGTTTGTCGGTGGAATCAGGCGCATACCGATACCCTTCAAAATCCGTCACCCCTTGCTCGCGCAAAATCTCCTCATCGATCAGCAACCGACCGGTAATGCTGCGACCGCTGCTGTCGAGAATGACGTGGGCGGCATCCGCCATGATCGCGGGTGTGCGGGCATGTTTGAAAGATTCGCGCGATCCGAGCTGAAACTCGATTGCAGCCGTGGCGATCATGGTCTGCGGCCATAGAGAGTTGACGCTGATATCGTAGGCGGCGAATTCCTCGCTCATGCCCAGGGTGAGCATGCTCATGCCGTACTTGGTGACGGTGTAGGGGCTGTATTGGGCGAACCATTTGGTGGCCAGGTTCAGCGGCGGTGACAGGTTGAGGATGTGGCCGCTGGATTTTTTCAGATAGGGCAGGGCGGCCTGGCTGCACAGCAGCACGGCGCGGGTGTTGATCTGGTGCATCAGGTCGAAGCGCTTGAGTTCGATGTGCTGCACGCCGGTCAGCTTGATCGCTCCTGCATTGTTGATCAGTGCGTCGATGCCGCCGAAATGCTCATTGGCGTCAGCCAGGGCCTGACGCACGATGGTTTCATCGCGCACATCCACCTCCAGGGCCAGCGCCTTGCCACCTGCGGCTTCGACTTCCGCTGCCACGCTGAAGATGGTGCCAGGCAGTTTAGGGTGAGGGGCGGCGCTTTTCGCGGCAATCACGATGTTGGCCCCGTCCCGTGCGGCCCGCAGTGCAATCTCACGCCCGATCCCGCGACTGGCGCCGGTAATGAACAGGGTTTTGCCTTGTAGTGACATGCGTACGCTCCCAATGGGTGTGATCCGAGCGGATCGAAAGGGCTCGCCAGTCAATGTAGACCAAGTCTTGCGGATTGAAGTCGAACGCTAAATGATCGTTCCCACGCTCTGCGTGGGAATGCCTCTTGGGACGCTCTGCGTTCCTGCCTCACCGCTGATGCGACGCAGAGCATCATGGGCTGCATTCCCACGCAGAGCGTGGGAACGATCAGATGGGGAGGGCTCAGTACCAGCACTGAATTTCGATCAAGCCCTCCATCCCTGCATAGTTTCTCGCGCTGGAGTAGCGCCAGTGCTCCGGTAATTCCACGCACCCTCGCTTCACCGGGTTGTAATGGATGTAATCGAGCTTTTGGCGCATTACCGTTTCGCTGTACACCATTTCCGCGTGCGAGCCTTCCTGCCATAGCTGATAAACCCGGTCCTGCTTATGAGCCCGTTTGCTGCAGCGCAGTCGTTGTAAGGCGCGTTCGGCACCTTTGCTTTGCAGGTCATCGATGATTTGACGCGCGGTGAAGGACTTGAACTGGCTGAGGCATTTGCTCAGGTCTGGAGCTTCGGCAACGAAGTGCAAATGGTTTTCCAGGATCACATAGCCATACAGCTGCAGGTTCTGATGAGTTTGTTGGTGACGCCAGCAGTTGAGCAGGTGGTCGACAATGTAGGGGCGGATAAACAGTGGGAGCCATTCCATGATTGTGCAGGTCAGGAAATGGGGTTTGTCGGGTTCGGTGATGGTATAGCGGCTTCGGCCCATGGATGCATTCCCTTGCGAGGGAATGACTAGGGTGAGCGGGGTTGCGTGAGGGGGCTAGAGGACAGCGCCGCAGAGCGAGTAAGAAATTGCGATGCGCCACCGTGATCGTTCCCACGCTCTGCGTGGGAACGATCAGTTTGATGAGGGCGTCAGGCTGTCATCACGTGCCGAATATCCGCTGCCAGTTCCCGCACGCGTTCTTCTTCGGTGTCCCACGAGCACATGAACCGTGCGCCACCGTTGCCGATGAAGGTGTAGAAGCGCCAGCCCTTGGCGGTCAGTGCGGCGATGGCCGGCTCCGAGAGTTGCAGGAACACACCGTTGGCCTGCACCGGGAACATCAGCTCGACGCCAGGAATGTCGCTCACCAGTTCGGCCAGCAACTGCGCGCAGTGGTTGGCGTGGCGGGCGTATTTGAGCCAGGCGTCGTTTTCAAGAATCCCGACCCAGGGGGCCGAGAGGAAGCGCATCTTCGACGCCAGTTGCCCGGCCTGCTTGCAGCGGTAGTCGAAGTCTTCGGCCAGTTTGTGGTTGAAGAACAGAATCGCTTCGCCCACCGCCATGCCGTTTTTCGTACCGCCAAAGCACAGTACGTCGACGCCGGCCTTCCAGGTCAGGTCGGCTGGCGAGCAACCCAGATAAGCGCAGGCGTTGGAGAAACGGGCACCGTCCATGTGCAGGTTCAAGCCCAGTTCTTTACAGGTGACGCTGATGGCGCGGATTTCTTCCGGGGTGTACACGCTGCCGACTTCAGTGGCCTGGGTCAGGGTCACGACGCGTGGTTTCGGGTAGTGGATGTCCTGGCGCTTGAGGGCAATTTCGCGGATCGATTCCGGCGTCAGCTTGCCGTTTTCGGTGCGGGCGATGAGCAGCTTGGAACCGTTGGAGAAAAACTCCGGCGCGCCGCATTCGTCGGTTTCGACGTGGGCGGTTTCCGAGCAGATCACGCTGTGGTAACTCTGGCACAGCGACGACAGGGCCAACGAGTTGGCCGCGGTGCCGTTGAAGGCGAAGAACACTTCGCAGTCGGTTTCGAACAGTTTGCGGAATTGATCCGCGGCGCGTGCGGTCCACTCATCGTCGCCATAAGCGCGCTGGTGTCCGTGGTTGGCCTGTTCCATGGCAGCCCAGGCTTCAGGGCAGATACCGGAATAGTTGTCGCTGGCGAATTGTTGGCTCTTGTCGGTCATGGCCGGCTTCCGTGATCGAGGCGCTTGTGGCGCTTCGTTGGTCAATGATGATGTGCACTTTACCGAAGATCGTCCGGGGAGCACACGGGATGAGTCTGTCAGAAAAATACAAAACGTCTCGGGCAATTATGCACATGACGCAGAGGGACGGTGCACTGGATCTGCTCAAGTGGCTGGCGCTGTTGAGCATGGTGCTCGATCACCTGCGATATGTCGGTTATTCCCTCGATCTGTTGTATGTGCCGGGCAGATTGGCGTTCCCGTGGTTCTGTCTGGCGATGGCGGCGAACCTGGCGCGTGTCCGTACAGTGGCGACCGATGGCCAGTGGCGCTACCTCGGTTGGTTGTTGCTGTTTAGTGCCCTGAGCGAAATTCCCTATCGGATGTACATTCCTGATCACGACACCTTGAATGTATTGCCTACGCTGGGCATGGGGTTGCTGGTGGCCCGTGGCTGGCAGCACGGGCCAGTTCAGTCGCGTCTGTTGGCGGTCGTTGCCTTGGTGCTGGCGGCACTGTTCCCGCAGCGATTGATGTTCGGCTTTTTCGGCGTGCTGTTGCCACTGTCGATGTTGCTGGTGATCCAGCGGCCCTGGTATTTCGGCCTGTTGCCGGGGCTGGTGTGCCTGGCGGCCAATCAATGGCAAGTGCTGTACTCCGCTGCCTGGTTCGGCAGCGGTGCGGCGATTTTGGGTATTGTCGTTTGTCTGATTGCGCCGTTGTCGGGCCTGCTGCTATTGCGACATGCCCAAGGCATCCAGCCACCGCCGATGCGCCGCTGGGCCTACGCCCTCTATCCCGGGCATTTCCTCGTACTTCTGGCCTTGCGCCAACTCATCGCCTGACGCCCGTCCCCTGTGGCGAGGGGGCTTGCCCCCGTTGGGCTGCGAAGCGGCCCTAAACCCTCAGAGCGTGGTTTATCAGGCAAACCCCGTTTGTCGATTTTGCGACTGCTGCGCAGTCGAACGGGGGCAAGCCCCCTCGCCACAAGAGCCTTCCTGGCTCAGCCTTCTCGGCCCATGTCGTAAACGCACCTTTGCGTGGCGTCCATAGGCATTTGACCTGTCTGCGCCGGTCATACCATCGCTATCAAAGGGCACTGCCGAAATGCCAGTGCCTCACCGAGACGAAAGGCGCACCGCCGCCGCTGGGAGAGACGCGATGTTCAGCAAGCAAGACCAGATTCAGGGTTACGACGATGCACTGCTGGCGGCGATGAATGCCGAGGAGCAACGCCAGGAAGATCACATCGAGCTGATCGCGTCAGAGAACTACACCAGCAAGCGCGTGATGGAAGCGCAAGGCAGTGGCCTGACCAACAAATACGCCGAAGGCTATCCGGGCAAGCGCTACTACGGTGGCTGCGAGCACGTCGACAAGGTTGAAGCCCTGGCCATCGAACGCGCCAAGCAATTGTTCGGTGCCGATTACGCCAACGTGCAGCCGCACTCCGGTTCTTCGGCCAACAGCGCCGTTTACCTGGCCCTGCTGCAAGCCGGCGACACCATTCTGGGCATGAGCCTGGCCCACGGCGGTCACCTGACCCACGGCGCCAAAGTGTCGTCCTCGGGCAAGCTGTACAACGCTGTGCAGTACGGCATCGACACCAAAACCGGCTTGATTGACTACGATGAAGTCGAACGCCTGGCTGTTGAATGCAAGCCGAAGATGATCGTCGCCGGTTTCTCGGCCTACTCCAAGACCCTCGATTTCCCGCGTTTCCGCCAGATCGCTGACAAGGTCGGTGCCCTGCTGTTCGTCGACATGGCTCACGTCGCCGGTCTGGTCGCTGCTGGCCTGTACCCGAACCCGCTGCCTTACGCCGACGTAGTGACCACCACCACCCACAAGACCCTGCGCGGTCCACGTGGTGGCCTGATCCTGGCCAAGGCCAACGAAGAAATCGAGAAGAAGCTCAACGCGGCGGTATTCCCTGGTGCCCAGGGCGGCCCGTTGATGCACGTCATCGCCGGTAAAGCAGTGTGCTTCAAGGAAGCACTGGAGCCTGGCTTCAAGGCCTACCAGCAACAAGTGATCGACAACGCCAAGGCAATGGCCGGCGTATTTATCAAACGCGGCTACGATGTAGTGTCCGGCGGTACCGATAACCACCTGTTCCTGGTCAGCCTGATCCGTCAGGGCCTCACCGGTAAAGAGGCGGACGCAGCACTCGGTCGGGCCCACATCACCGTGAACAAGAACGCTGTCCCGAACGATCCACAGTCGCCGTTCGTGACCTCCGGCCTGCGTATCGGCACCCCGGCGGTGACCACTCGCGGCTTCAAGGTTACCCAGTGCGTTGAACTGGCTGGCTGGATCTGCGACATCCTCGACAACCTCGGCGACGCCGATGTCGAGGCCAATGTCGCGCAGCATGTGGCAGCCCTGTGCGCGGACTTCCCGGTTTATCGCTGAGCGCGGTTTTGGAGTAAATGACTATGCAACGCTATTCGGGCTTCGGCCTCTTCAAACACTCCCTCAGCCACCATGAAAACTGGCAGCGCATGTGGCGTACGCCGACCCCGAAAAAGGTCTATGACGTGGTCATCGTCGGCGGTGGCGGGCATGGTCTGGCGACCGCCTACTACCTGGCCAAGGAACACGGCATCACCAACGTGGCCGTGGTCGAGAAGGGCTGGCTGGGCGGCGGTAACACCGCGCGCAACACCACCATCGTGCGCTCCAACTACCTGTGGGACGAGTCGGCACACCTGTACGAACACGCGATGAAATTGTGGGAAGGCCTGTCCCAGGACCTGAACTACAACGTGATGTTCTCCCAGCGTGGCGTCTACAACCTGTGCCACACCCTGCAGGACATTCGTGATTCCGAGCGTCGGGTCAGCGCCAACCGCCTCAACGGCGTGGACGGCGAACTGCTTGATGCCAAGCAAGTGGCAGACGAGATCCCGTACCTCGACTGCTCCAAGAACACCCGCTACCCGGTGATGGGCGCAACCGTTCAGCGTCGCGGCGGCGTGGCCCGTCACGATGCCGTGGCGTGGGGCTTTGCCCGTGCCGCCGACGCCTTGGGCGTGGACCTGATCCAGCAGACCGAAGTGATCGGTTTCCGTAAGGAAAACGGTGTGTGCATCGGTGTTGAAACCAACAAGGGCTTCATCGGCGCCAAGCGCGTCGGCGTGGTGACTGCCGGTAACTCCGGGCACATGGCCAAACTCGCCGGTTTCCGCCTGCCGATCGAATCGCACCCGCTGCAAGCGCTGGTGTCCGAGCCGATCAAGCCGATTATCGACAGCGTGATCATGTCCAACGCCGTACACGGTTACATCAGCCAGTCCGACAAGGGCGACCTGGTGATCGGCGCCGGTATCGACGGCTACAACGGCTACGGCCAGCGTGGTTCGTACCCGGTGATCGAGCACACTATCCAGGCCATCGTCGAGATGTTCCCGGTGCTGTCGCGCGTACGCATGAACCGTCAGTGGGGCGGCATCGTCGACACCACGCCGGATGCGTGCCCGATCATCTCGAAGACTCCGGTACCGAACATGTTCTTCAACTGCGGTTGGGGCACCGGTGGCTTCAAGGCTACACCTGGCTCGGGCAACGTGTTTGCCGCCAGCCTGGCCAAGGGTGAAATGCACCCATTGGCTGCACCTTTCTCCATCGACCGCTTCCACAGCGGTGCGTTGATCGACGAACACGGCGCTGCAGCAGTCGCCCACTAACAGGAGAAATCCCTATGTTGCATATCTTCTGTCCTCACTGTGGCGAACTGCGCTCTGAAGAGGAATTCCATGCATCCGGCCAGGCGCACATCCCGCGTCCACTGGATCCGAACAGCTGCACCGACGAGGAGTGGGGCGACTACATGTTCTTCCGCGATAACCCTCGCGGTCTGCACCACGAACTGTGGGATCACGTCGCCGGTTGCCGTCAGTATTTCAACGTGACCCGTGACACCGTGACCTACGAAATTCTCGAAACCTACAAGATCGGCACCAAGCCGCAGTTCACCGACAAGACCGACAGCCCGAAAGCGGCCGCCACGGCTCTGGGAGAGAAGGTATGAGCCAGATCAATCGCCTGTCCAACGGCGGACGCATCGACCGCAACAAAGTGCTGAGCTTCACCTTCAACGGCCAGGTCTACAAAGGCTTTGAAGGCGACTCGCTGGCCGCAGCCTTGCTGGCCAACGGTGTCGATATCGTCGGCCGCAGCTTCAAGTATTCGCGCCCACGCGGCATCTTCGCCGCCGGTGCCGAAGAGCCGAACGCCGTGCTGCAGATCGGTGCGACCGAAGCCACGCAGATCCCGAACGTACGCGCCACGCAACAAGCGCTGTATCAAGGCCTGGTCGCCACCAGCACCAACGGCTGGCCAAGCGTGAACAACGACATGATGGGGATTCTCGGCAAGGTCGGCGGCAAGCTGATGCCACCGGGCTTCTACTACAAAACCTTCATGTACCCGCAATCGTTCTGGATGACTTACGAGAAGTACATTCGTAAGGCAGCCGGTCTTGGCCGTTCGCCGACCGAGAACGATCCGGACACCTACGACTACATGAACCAGCACTGCGACGTGCTGATCGTCGGCGCTGGCCCTGCGGGTCTGGCGGCTGCACTGGCGGCTGCCCGCAGCGGCGCCCGTGTGATCCTGGCCGATGAGCAGGAAGAGTTCGGCGGTAGCCTGCTCGACTCCCGCGAAAGCCTCGATGGCAAACCAGCTACCGAGTGGGTTGCCAGCGTCGTCGCCGAGCTGAAAAACACCCCTGACGTGCTGCTGTTGCCGCGCGCCACGGTCAACGGTTACCACGACCATAACTTTCTGACCATTCACGAGCGCCTCACCGATCACCTCGGCGACCGCGCCCCGATCGGCCAGGTGCGTCAGCGCATCCACCGGGTTCGCGCCAAGCGCGTGGTGTTGGCGACCGGCGCTCACGAGCGTCCACTGGTTTACGGCAACAACGACGTGCCGGGCAACATGCTCGCCGGCGCTGTGTCGACTTATGTACGTCGCTATGGCGTGGCACCGGGCAAGAAACTGGTGCTGTCGACCAACAACGACCACGCCTACCGCGTTGCCCTGGACTGGCTCGACGCCAGCCTGCAAGTGGTGGCCATCGCCGACGCCCGCAGCAACCCTCGCGGTGCGCTGGTGGAAGAAGCGCGCGCCAAAGGCATTCGCATCCTGACCGGCAGCGCCGTGATCGAGGCCCGTGGCAGCAAGCACGTGACCGCCGCTCGCGTTGCAGCGATTGATGTAAAAGCACACACTGTGACCAGCCCGGGCGAATGGCTCGATTGCGACCTGGTCGCCAGTTCCGGCGGCTACAGCCCGGTGGTTCACCTGGCTTCGCACCTGGGCGGCAAGCCGATCTGGCGTGAAGACATCCTCGGTTTCGTACCGGGCGAGGCACCGCAGAAACGCGTGTGCGTCGGTGGCATCAACGGGGTCTACAGCCTCGGCGATTCGTTGGCCGATGGTTTTGAAGGCGGTGCTCGCGCTGCCAGCGAAGCCGGTTTCGGCAAGGTCGAGGGCGTACTGCCCAAAGCCCTGAGCCGACTGGAAGAGCCGACCCTGGCGCTGTTCCAGGTGCCTCACGAAAAAGCCACTGCCCGTGCGCCGAAGCAATTCGTCGACCTGCAGAACGACGTCACCGCAGCCGCCATCGAACTGGCGACCCGCGAAGGCTTCGAGTCGGTCGAGCACGTCAAGCGCTACACCGCACTGGGCTTCGGCACCGATCAGGGCAAGCTCGGCAACGTCAACGGCCTGGCCATCGCCGCCCGTTCGCTGAACGTGACCATCCCGCAGATGGGCACCACTATGTTCCGCCCGAACTACACGCCGGTGACTTTCGGCGCCGTGGCCGGTCGTCACTGTGGGCACATCTTCGAGCCGGTTCGCTTCACCGCGCTGCATCACTGGCACGTGAAGAATGGCGCCGAGTTCGAAGACGTCGGTCAGTGGAAACGTCCTTGGTACTTCCCGAAAAACGGCGAAGACCTGCATGCCGCCGTAAAACGCGAATGCAAAGCCGTGCGCGACAGCGTCGGCCTGCTGGACGCTTCGACCCTGGGCAAGATCGACATCCAGGGCCCGGACTCCCGCGAGTTCCTCAACCGTATCTACACCAACGCCTGGACCAAGCTCGACGTGGGCAAGGCGCGCTACGGCCTGATGTGTAAAGAAGACGGCATGGTGTTCGACGACGGCGTGACTGCATGCCTGGCCGACAACCATTTCGTGATGACCACCACCACCGGCGGCGCTGCGCGCGTGCTGCAATGGCTGGAAATCTACCACCAGACCGAATGGCCAGACCTGAAGGTGTACTTCACTTCCGTGACGGATCACTGGGCAACCATGACCCTGTCCGGGCCGAACAGCCGAAAGCTGCTCAGCGAAGTCACCGACGCCGACCTGAGCAACGATGCCTTCCCGTTCATGACCTGGAAAGAAGCCCTGGTCGGTGGCGTGCCGGCGCGGATTTTCCGGATTTCGTTTACCGGTGAGCTGTCGTACGAAGTCAACGTGCAGGCCGACTATGCGATGGGCGTGCTGGAAAAAATTGTCGATGCTGGCAAGAAGTACAACCTGACGCCATATGGCACTGAAACCATGCACGTACTGCGGGCCGAGAAGGGCTTCATCATCGTCGGTCAGGACACTGACAGCTCGATGACCCCGGACGACCTGAACATGGGCTGGTGTGTCGGTCGCACCAAACCGTTCTCGTGGATCGGCTGGCGTGGCATGAACCGCGAAGACTGTGTGCGTGATCAGCGCAAACAGCTGGTTGGCCTGAAGCCGATCGATCCGACCAAATGGCTGCCGGAAGGTGCGCAACTGGTGTTCAACACCAAGCAAGCGATTCCGATGACCATGGTGGGTCACGTGACTTCCAGTTACTTGCACAACTCCCTGGGCTATTCGTTTGCCATGGGCGTGGTCAAGGGCGGCTTGAAGCGCATGGGTGAGCGGGTGTTCGCACCGCTGGCCGACGGCAGCGTGATCGAGGCGGAAATCGTTTCTTCGGTGTTCTTCGATCCGAAAGGCGATCGCCAGAACGTGTAATCGATCACCCCCCGCGCCAGGCGCGGGGGGCGACAAAGAATTCAGGACAGGTGCTTTATGACCGCAGCCAATGTTTACCAACAACGCCCAACCACTGGGGCCAAGGCCGAGTCGTCGCTGCATCACGCCGACCTCGCCAGCCTGGTGGGCAAGGGTCGCAAGAACGCCGGCGTGATCGTGCGTGAGAAAAAACTCCTCGGTCACCTGACTATCCGTGGCGATGGCCACGACGCCGCGTTCGCCGCTGGTGTGCACAAGGCCCTTGGCATCGAGTTGCCAGGTGCGCTGACCGTGATCATCAAAGGCGAAACCAGCCTGCAATGGATGGGGCCGGATGAATGGCTGCTGATCGTGCCGACCGGTGAAGAATTCGCCGCTGAGAAAAAACTCCGTGAAGCGCTGGGCGACCTGCACATCCAGATCGTCAACGTCAGCGGTGGCCAGCAGATCCTCGAACTCAGCGGCCCGAACGTGCGTCAGGTGCTGATGAAGTCCACCAGCTACGACGTGCACCCCAACAACTTCCCGGTGGGCAAGGCTGTTGGCACGGTGTTCGCCAAGTCGCAACTGGTGATCCGCCATACCGCCGAAGACACCTGGGAACTGCTGATTCGCCGCAGCTTCTCGGATTACTGGTGGTTGTGGTTGCAGGATGCGTCAGCTGAGTACGGGCTTAGCGTTCAGGCCTGACATGATCGTTCCCACGCTCTGCGTGGGAATGCATCCCGGGACGCTCCGCGTCCCAAAGCGGACGCAGAGCGTCCATGGCGGCGTTCCCACGCAGAGCGTGGGAACGATCAGTTTCGCTACAGGAGTCACCGCACTATGAGCCGCGCCCCAGACACATGGATTCTGACCGCCGACTGCCCAAGCGTCCTCGGCACCGTGGATGCGGTGACCCGCTTTCTGTTCGAGCAGGGCTGCTACGTCACCGAGCACCACTCCTTTGATGACCGGCTCTCAGGCCGTTTCTTCATCCGAGTGGAGTTTCGGCAACCCGACGCTTTCGACGAACAAGCCTTCCGCGCAGGCCTGGCGGAGCGTGGTGCCGCCTTCGGGATGGTCTTCGAGCTGACCCCGCCGAACTACCGGCCGAAAGTGGTGATCATGGTCTCCAAGGCCGATCACTGCCTCAACGACTTGCTCTACCGCCAGCGCATCGGCCAGTTGTCGATGGACGTGGTCGCGGTGGTCTCCAACCACCCGGACCTCAAGCCGTTGGCCGACTGGCACCAGATTCCGTACTACCATTTTCCGCTGGACCCCAACGACAAACCATCGCAAGAGCGCCAGGTCTGGCAGGTGATCGAAGAGGCCGGCGCCGAGCTGGTGATTCTTGCCCGCTACATGCAGGTTCTGTCGCCAGAGCTGTGCCGCAAACTCGACGGCAAGGCGATCAACATTCACCACTCCCTGCTGCCGGGCTTCAAGGGCGCCAAGCCGTATCACCAGGCCTACAACAAAGGCGTGAAACTGGTCGGCGCCACGGCGCATTACATCAACAACGATCTGGATGAAGGTCCGATCATCGCCCAGGGCGTGGAAGCCGTGGATCACAGCCACTATCCCGAAGACTTGATCGCCAAGGGGCGCGATATCGAAGGGCTGACGTTGGCGCGGGCCGTGGGTTATCACATTGAAAGACGCGTGTTCCTTAACGCTAACAGGACAGTTGTTCTCTAGCGTTTTTACTGCCTGAAAAGATCGCCTGTCTCTGTAGACGCTGCCGAAGGCGGCGATCTTTTGATTTATCGAGCAATCAACGCGCCGCCGCTTCCTGGCGACGCGACCGCTACATAAAAACAACAGCGAGGTGAAAGCATGTCTGGTAATCGTGGTGTGGTATATCTCGGCGCAGGCAAGGTCGAAGTACAGAAAATCGACTATCCCAAAATGCAGGACCCGCGCGGCAGGAAGATCGAGCACGGTGTCATCCTGCGCGTAGTTTCCACCAACATCTGTGGTTCCGATCAGCACATGGTGCGCGGGCGTACCACCGCTCAGACCGGTCTGGTGCTGGGCCACGAGATCACGGGTGAAGTGATCGAGAAGGGCAGCGGTGTCGAGAACCTGCAGATCGGCGACTTGGTGTCGGTACCTTTCAACGTTGCCTGTGGCCGTTGCCGTTCGTGCAAAGAGCAACATACTGGCGTCTGCCTGAGCGTTAACCCGGCGCGTCCGGGCGGTGCCTATGGCTATGTCGACATGGGTGACTGGACCGGTGGCCAGGCCGAATACGCGTTTGTGCCGTATGCCGACTTCAACCTGCTGAAACTTCCAGATCGCGACCGGGCCATGGAAAAAATCCGCGACCTGACCTGTCTCTCCGACATCCTGCCTACCGGTTACCACGGCGCAGTGACTGCCGGCGTTGGCCCTGGCAGCACCGTGTACGTCGCCGGCGCCGGCCCGGTTGGCCTGGCAGCTGCCGCTTCCGCTCGCCTGCTGGGTGCTGCGGTGGTGATCATCGGTGACGTCAACCCGATCCGCCTGGCCCATGCCAAGGCTCAGGGTTTCGAAATCGCCGACCTGTCGACAGACACCCCGCTGCACGAACAAATCGCTGCACTGTTGGGCGAGCCAGAAGTGGACTGTGCCGTCGATGCCGTAGGCTTCGAAGCTCGCGGTCACGGCCATGCCGGCGTGAAACACGAGGCTCCAGCCACCGTACTCAACTCACTGATGGGTGTGGTTCGCGTCGCTGGCAAAATCGGTATTCCTGGCCTGTACGTTACCGAAGATCCGGGTGCAGTGGATGCTGCCGCGAAAATGGGCAGCCTGAGCATCCGCTTCGGCTTGGGCTGGGCCAAATCCCACAGCTTCCACACCGGCCAGACGCCAGTGATGAAGTACAACCGCCAGCTGATGCAGGCGATCATGTGGGACCGCATCAAGATTGCCGACATCGTCGGCGTGGAAGTCATCAGCCTGGATGATGCGCCACGGGGTTACGGCGAGTTCGATGCCGGCGTGCCGAAGAAGTTTGTGATCGATCCGCACAAGTTGTTTAGTGCGGCGTAAGGCCTGGAGCAAGACGGAAAAAAGGGCGACAGTGATGTCGCCCTTTTTTATGGCGAGTGGCACGTAATTGCTCAGAGAAAATGAGCAATCATCAATGGACCTCGAACAGTGATCTGATTTGTTCCATGCCGTAGACGTCGCTTTCCAGTTGACCTCATTGTCCAGAACTCAGACGCAGCCGGTTCGATCATACCGTTCATCGGTTGCGTCCCGGGAGGCACGTTTTATAGACGCTACCTGGGGATAAATGCCCACGCAAACGAGGAACATGCTGGCGTACATCCGGTCCAATCAGCAGTTTTGCCGCCCCCCCGTTACCGGGCGGTTTTCATGGCACAAGAGGATGTCTGGATGAACGTTTCACGCGGTTTTGCATTGGCATCGCTCATGGCTGTCGCTTCGTTGACGACGCTGGCCGCCAGCCCGGCCTTTGCACAGTTAAGCCTCAGCGATGCGGTCAAGGCGGTGTCATCGATGCAGGACGACGAGGATGTCGAGGGGGTCGAGGCCGATGATGTCGATGGCATCGTGGCGGCGGCGCCCAAGGCGGCCGGTTTACTCAATACCCTGGGCTCGCAGCTCGATATCACCCCGGAACAGGCCATCGGTGGCGCCGGTGCGATGCTGGGGCTGGCGCGGAATCAGCTCAGCAGCCAGGACTTCTCCGAACTGAGCAAAACCGTGCCGGGCCTCGCTCAGATCGCCGGCAACAGCGCGATCAGTGGGCTGACTGGCTTGGGTGGGCTACTTGGTGCGGGTTCAGACAAGAATGCGTTGCTCGATGGCTTGCTGGGTAACGTCAAGGACACCAAGGACCTGAACAACGCCTTCAGCGCTTTGGGCATGGACACCGGGATGGTCGGCGTGTTTGCCCCGGTGATCCTGCAATACCTCGGTCAGCAAGGCGTTGCCGGTTCGCTGTTGCAAAACCTCGGCGGGATCTGGGGTACCGGCGCCGGTAGCTGAGTCAGCCCTTGGCGCGTAGCGCCTGGATGCGCCGGTCCTTCTCGATCCAGAGCTGGTTGACCCAGTTCTGGATTGTTTCGCGAAACACCGGATCGTTTTCGTAATCGCCTTGCCACAGCGCCGGGTCCAGTTCGCGGGTGTGAATGTCGATGATCACCTTGGGCACGTTGCCACTGAGCAAATCCCAGAAGCCCGGAATCTTCTGCTGCGGATACACCACCGTCACATCGAGAATGGCGTCCAGCTGTTCGCCCATCGCCGCCAGCACAAACGCCACTCCGCCCGCCTTGGGCTTGAGCAGGTGGGTGAACGGTGACTGTTGTTGGGCGCTTTTTGCCGCGGTGTAGCGGGTGCCTTCCAGGTAGTTGACCACCGTCACTGGCTGGCGCTTGTACAACTCACAGGCTTGTTTGGTGATCTCCAGGTCCTTGCCGGCCAGCTCCGGGTGCTTCTTCAGGAACGCCTTGCTGTAGCGCTTCATGAACGGATAGTCCAACGCCCACCAGGCTAGGCCCAGGAACGGCACCCAGATCAGTTCTTTCTTGAGGAAGAATTTGAAGAACGGCGTGCGCCGATTCAGTGCCTGGATCAGCGCCGGGATATCGACCCAGGACTGATGGTTACTGATTACCAGATACGAGGTGTCGCCGCGCAGCTCATCGCCGCCGCGAATGTCCCATTGAGTAGGAATGCACAGGCGGAAGATCAGCTTATCGATTTCAGCCCAGGTTTCGGCAATCCACATCACCGCCCACGAGGCGTAATCGCGAAAGCGCCCCGGCAGGAGCAGTTTGAGCAGCGCGAACACCATCAAGGGCCCGAACAGGACCAGGGTGTTGAGCAATAGCAGCAGGGTAACGAAACAGCCGGTGAGCAGGCGGCGCATAGGTAACTCTTGAAAGCGTGTGGGCGCGCCATGATAAGCAGCTTCGGTTGGCAGGCCAAATCGGTGGTGACGAATGTTTCACCTATTCGGCGGTATGCTTTAGCGAATTCGAACCCGCCAGGCTGTTGTGGTGATTGATCTGGCCTATTCGCGGGCAAGCCCGCGAAGCAATCTCAAGAACGAACGAATTCACAGGCAACGGTCTAAAATTCCGCTGCCCACTCTCCAAGGAAGCCCCTTACGTGAAATCTCTCCTTGCACTGCTTGCCCTCGTGGCCCTGCCGGTCCTGGCCGCCGAGCCGACCCTGTACGGTCGTTACGAATACATCGCGCTACCGGAAATCGGCGGCGAAGTCCTCAAGGCCAAAATGGACACCGGCGCCCTGACCGCGTCGCTGTCGGCCAAAGACATCGAAACCTTCACCCGCGACGGCGACGAGTGGGTGCGCTTTCGCCTCGCCACCAAAGGCGCGAGCAACAAGGTCTATGAACACAAGATCGCGCGGATCAGCAAGATCAAGACCCGTTCCGAAGAAGACGACGATGACAAGGAAGTGACCGCGCCCACCAAACGCCCAGTGGTCGATCTGGAACTGTGCCTGGGCAACGTCAAGCGCACCGTCGAGGTCAACCTCACCGACCGCAGCGGCTTTAACTACCCGTTGCTGATCGGCGCCAAAGCCCTGCGTGAGTTCGGCGCGGCAGTGAACCCGGCGCGTCGCTTTACAGCCGACAAACCCGACTGCTGATTGACGGCGAATCAGCCTTGGGGCACCGTTCGTCCACTTAACCAGCGGGCTCGGACGCCATGCCTCATATCCTGATTGTTGAAGACGAAGCGGCGATTGCCGACACCCTGATTTTCGCCTTGCAGGGCGAGGGCTTCACCACCACCTGGTTGAGCCTTGGCGCGGCGGCGCTCGAACATCAGCGCGCCATCCCGGCCGACCTGATCATTCTCGATATCGGCCTGCCGGATATCAGCGGCTTCGAGACCTGCAAGCAGTTGCGGCGTTTCAGCGAAGTACCGGTGATGTTCCTCAGTGCCCGTGACGCCGAGATCGACCGCGTGGTGGGCCTGGAAATCGGCGCCGACGACTACGTGGTCAAGCCGTTCAGCCCCCGGGAAGTGGCGGCGCGGGTCCGGGCGATTCTCAAGCGCATGGCGCCACGACCGGTGGTGGAGGTGGCGGAGGTGGCTTCAGCGCTGTTTCGCATCGACGGCGATCGGGTGCAGATCAGCTATCGCAACCAGCCGCTGAGCCTGACTCGCCATGAGTTTCGTTTGCTGCAATGCCTGCTGGAACAACCGGAGCGAGTCTTCAGCCGCGAGCAATTGCTCGATGCGCTGGGGGTGGCCGCCGATGCCGGTTACGAGCGCAGCATCGACAGTCACATCAAGAGCGTGCGCGCCAAATTGCGCCTGGTGAAGGCCGACGCCGAGCCGATCCAGACTCATCGCGGCCTCGGCTACAGCTACAGCCCGGGGCACAGCTGATGTCACTGGGGATCCGGATTTTTCTGGTCTACGTGCTGTTCATCGGCCTGACCGGTTACTTCGTGCTCAACACCGTGATGGAAGAAATCCGCCCCGGTGTGCGCCAGTCCACCGAAGAAACCCTGGTGGACACCGCCAACCTGATGGCCGAGATCCTGCGCGACGACTTCAAGGCCGGCACCCTCAGCCAGAACCGCTGGCCCGAGTTGCTCAAGGCTTATGGCGAGCGGCAACCGAAGGCGAAAATCTGGGGCCTGTCGAAGAATCAGGTCAACCACCGCATTTACGTCACCGATGCCAAGGGCATTGTGGTGCTGGATTCCAGCGGAATCGCGGTGGGCCAGGACTACTCACGCTGGAACGACGTCTACCTGACCCTGCGTGGCGAGTACGGCGCGCGCTCGACGCGCAGCAATCCGGATGATTCGAACTCATCGGTAATGCATGTCGGGGCGCCGATTCGTGACAACGGCCAGATTATCGGCGTGGTGACGGTGGCCAAGCCCAACAGCTCGTTGCAGCCTTACGTCGATCGCACCGAGCGGCGATTGCTGGCTTATGGCGCCGGATTGATTGGCCTTGGTTTGCTCTTCGGTGCGCTGTTGTCGTGGTGGCTGAGCGCGGCGCTGCGGCGGTTGACGGCCTATGCCCAGGCCGTCAGTGAAGGCCGCCGGGTCGAGGTGCCGCATTACCGCGGCGGCGAACTGGAACAACTGGCCACGGCGCTGGAGCACATGCGTACCCAACTCGAGGGCAAAGCCTACGTCGAGCGTTATGTGCACACCCTGACCCATGAATTGAAAAGCCCGCTGGCGGCGATTCGTGGCGCGGCGGAGCTGCTGCAAGGCGAAATGCCGCCAGCCCAGCAGCAGCGCTTCGTCAGTAACATCGACAGCGAAAGTGCGCGCATGCAGCAGTTGATCGAGCGACTGTTGAACCTGGCGCAGGTTGAGCAACGCCAAGGGTTGGAGGAGCGGGTGGTGGTGCCGTTGGCGGGCTTGGTGGAAGAACTGTTGAACGCGCAGGCTGCACGAATCGAAGGCAAGCAATTGCGTGTGGAACGGCAAATTGCGGCGGATCTGAATCTGCTTGGCGAGCCGTTCCTATTGCGCCAGGCGCTGGGCAATCTGCTGGAGAATGCCTTGGACTTCACCCCAGCGAACGGCGTGCTGCGATTGTGTGCCGAACGAGTCGGTGAGCAGATCGAGTTCAGGCTGTTCAACCAGGCCGAAGCGATTCCCGACTATGCGTTGCCACGCTTGAGCGAGCGCTTCTACTCACTGCCGCGTCCGGACAGTGGACGCAAGAGCACCGGTTTGGGGCTCAACTTCGTTGAGGAAGTGGTCAAGTTGCATGGTGGTGTGATGAGTATCGGCAACGTCGACGGCGGTGTTCAAGTGCGTTTGCGGTTGCCTTCAAGCCGCTGAAGATCGCAGCCTTCGGCAGCTCCTGCGCCGAGCGCAAATTCCACACACTCTCCACATTCCTCCCACAAAACCCCCACATACCCAATCCAGACTTTCCCCATCCAAACAGGGAGAGTCCCATGAACCGAAGCCTGACCCTAAAACTCGGGGCAATTGCCCTGCTGATTCTGTTGCTGCTGATCCCGCTGCTGATGATCAACGGCGTGATCCAGGACCGCCAGCAACTGCGCGACGGTGTGCTCGAAGACATCGCCCGCAGCTCCAGCTACAGTCAGCAGCTGAGCGGCCCGCTGATGGTGGTGCCCTATCGCAAAACGGTGCGCACCTGGAAAACCAACGAAAAAACCAACCAGCGTTATCAGGAGGTCGGCGAGGAGCGCGGGCGCTTGTATTTCCTGCCGGAGCGTTTTGAACTCGACGGCCAGGTCCAGACCGAACTGCGCGCCCGGGGCATCTACGAGGCGCGGCTGTTCCATGCCGACAACCGCATCAGTGGGCATTTTTCGGTCCCGGCGCAACTGGGCATCAAGGAAGACTTCGCCGATTACCGCTTCGATCAGCCGTTCCTGGCCGTTGGCATCAGCGACATTCGCGGCATCGAGAATGCGCTGAAACTCGAACTCAATGGCCAGAAGCTGGATTTTGTACCGGGTAGCCAGGTCGGCTGGCTGGGCGAGGGTGTGCATGTGACGTTGCCGGCACTGGACACCCAACAGGCCACGGAACTGGCCTTTGGTTTCGACTTGCGTCTGCAAGGCACCGGCCAGTTACAAGTTCTGCCGGTGGGCAAGACCAGCAAGGTTTCACTGGCCGCCAATTGGCCTCACCCCAGCTTCATCGGCAATTACCTGCCGGCCCAGCGGGAAATCACCGATCAGGGCTTTACCGCCAACTGGCAGACCTCGTTTTTCTCCACCAACCTGCAAGAAGCGTTGAACAGTTGCGTGTCGGGCGGTCATTGCGAGGCGTTCAGCGGTCGCAGTTTCGGCGTGAGTTTCATCGACCCGGTGGACCAGTACCTGAAAAGCGACCGGGCAATCAAATATGCATTGCTGTTCATCGTCCTGACCTTCGCCGGTTTCTTCCTGTTCGAAGTGCTGAAAAGCCTGGCGGTGCACCCGGTGCAGTACGCCTTGGTGGGTGTAGCGCTGGCGTTCTTCTACCTGTTGCTGTTGTCGCTGTCCGAACACATCGGCTTTGCCCTGGCGTATCTGGTGTCGGCGAGTAGCTGTGTGGCGTTGATCGGTTTTTATGTCTGCCATGTGCTGCGCAGCGTGCGTCACGGTTTGAGCTTTTCGGCGGGGTTAGCGGCGTTATACGGGCTGCTTTACGGCTTGTTGAGCGCCGAGGATTACGCGCTGTTGATGGGCTCGCTGCTGTTGTTCGGTCTGCTGGGTGTGTTCATGGTGCTGACCCGCAAGCTGGACTGGTACGGAATCGGGCAGAAAACCGCGAAGCCCTTGGACTTTGATATAGGTGCCGTGGAATGAGCCGGTGGTTGGGGTTGCGCGAGGATCAGCGAGTGGGTGAGGTGTTGGCGACGCGGATTTGCCAGTTATTTCCGTCAGATCCGGTGTGGTGCCATCGCGAGCAGGCTCGCTCCCACATTGGAACTCAGTTGCGCACCTATGGTGTGAACAACACAAATCCCCTGTGGGAGCGAGCCGGCTTGCGATGAGGCCGGTACAGCCAGCGAAGATTTAAGCCTTGGGCATCGTCGCGATCATCGAAGGCCGTTGACTCACTTCGAAATACCACGCTGCCAACTTTGGATTCTCTTTGCGCCATTCCAGATCCGGATGGCGCAAATCCAGATAACCCAAGGCACAGGCCACACTGATTGCCGCCACATCGAAATGGCTGGTCAGCTCGGCAATCGCATCGGCCTCCAACAGCGCCAGGGCGCGACGAATCTTGTCGCGCTGACTGTCGAGCCATGCGTCCCAATGTTTCTCCGGTGAGCGCAGGGCCACTTCATAGCGAATCATCACGGCGGCATCCATGATCCCGTCTGCCAGAGAAGCCAGGGTCAAGCGCCGCCAGCGCGCCGAGCCTTCACGAGGAATCAGCGGATTGCCGACGTGCTGGTGATCGAGGTAATCGAGGATCACCCGGCTGTCGTACAACACATTGCCGTCGGCCAGGCGCAGCGCCGGAATCTTGCCCAGCGGGTTGTCTTTGTTGAGAGCCGGATCCGGGCTGACCGGCGTGAGCTGGCAGGCCTGCAGCGCCACGCGGTTCGTTTGACCGGTCTCGTGCAACAGCACCATGACTTTGCGAACAAAGGGCGAGGCGGGGTTGTGGAACAAGGTCATGCTGGGGGCGGACATGGCGGCATCTCGATCATGGGCAGTGTCGGGAGCATAGCGCTTTGGTGTTTGAGCTCAAGCTCGTTCCCACAGGTTTTGTACCGTTCGCCGATGTCGCAAGCGACACAAAGCCTGTAGGAGCGAGGCTTACCCGCGAAGGCATCAGCCACAGCCACCGCAGATTCAGAACGAAGGCGCTTGCCGCCGCCGCTTCCACTGACTCAGCCGCTGCTGCAGGTTCAACGGGCTATGAATCTGCTGCTGCCGCGCCCGGCTGAACAAAATCAGCATCAGCTCCGCCGTCGCCAAGGCATCGGCGCTGGCGTTATGCCGTTCGAAGACTTCCAGCTTGAACCAGTCGATCCACTCATCCAGCCCGGCCTCGCGAAAATGCGCCTGGGGGCAAAGCAGCGGGGCGATGTCTGCCACATCCAGAAAGGGATGCTGCAACTTGTAACCCAGATGTTCTTTCAGCGCGCGCCCGAGCATGTGCTGGTCGAACGGCGCATGAAACGCCAGCACCGGACTGTCGCCGACAAACTCCATGAACTCGAGCAAGGCCTGCGCCGGGTCGCTGCCCGCGGCAATGGCGCTCGGGCCTAGCCCATGAATCAACACGCTGGGGCCGAGTTTGAGTTCAGTGCATTGCAGCGTGCGCTCGAACTGCTGGCTGAAGTCGATCGCGCCGTCCTCGATCACCACGGCTCCGATGGACAGCAGCCGATCCTTGTTCAGGTTCAGCCCGGTGGTTTCCAGGTCGAGCACCACCCAGCGTTGCTCGCGCAGGCTGCAGTCGCTCAGCTGGGCCATGGCCGGCAAGCGCTCCAGGCGGTGTTGCAGTTCGCCGGGCAAAACGGGACTGGCCGGGCGCAGCCATGAAAACAGGCTCATAACTGATACCGCAGGGTCAGGCTGCTTTGCAGGCGTTGGGCCTGGCGCAGGGATTCACGCAGGATGCGTCGGTCCAGATGATTGAGGCTGTCGGGATCGACCCGGTTGGAGTAGGGCAAGTTCTCTCGGGTCTGTAGCTGATGTTGCTGCATGCGGGTTTGCTGGATGAAGTGGTACGCCTCTTCATAGGCCGCGCCGTCCAGCTGATCGATGACCTCTTTTTCCACCAATTGGCGAAAGCGCTCCAGGGTGTTGTTGGCATCGATGCCGTGGGCCAGGGCCAGCACTCGCGCGCCGTCGACGAAGGGGGTCAGGCCCTGGAGTTTCAAGTCGAGGGTGGCTTTCTCGCCATTCTTGCGCGCCAGGACGAATTCGCGGAAACGTCCTACGGGTGGACGGTTGCGCAGGGCGTTCTCGGCCATCATGCGCTGGAACAACCGGTTGTCGCCGACCTGATCGAGAATGCCCCGGCGCAGTTGCTCACAGCCTCGCTCATCGCCCCAGACCACGCGCAGATCGAAATAGATACTCGACCCCAACAGGTTTTCCGGTGTCGCCTCGCGGATAAACGCCGCAAAGCGTCGCGCCCATTCGACCCGGGACAAACACAGCTCGGGGTTGCCGGCCATGATGTTGCCTTTGCACAAGGTAAAGCCGCACAGCGCCAGGCTCTGATTGACCTGCTGGGCGATGGGCAGCAACTTGCCGCGAATCTCGGCGGCGTGGGCCGCATCGCGAGCTTCGAACAGAATGCCGTTGTCCTGATCAGTGTGCAGCGTCTGTTCGCGGCGGCCTTCACTGCCGAAACACAGCCAACTGAATGGCACGCCGGGGTCACCTTTCTCCGCGATGGCCAGTTCGATCACCCGGCAGACGGTGTGGTCGTTGAGCAGGGTGATGATATGGGTGATCTGCGTCGAGGACGCGCCGTGGGCCAGCATCCGCTCGACCAATTGGCCGATTTCGCCGCGGATCGCCACCAGGTTTTCCACCCGCTGGGCGCTGCGGATGGTCCGCGCCAGGTGCACCAGATCGACCCTTTGCAGGGAAAACAGGTCACGCTCCGAGACCACGCCGCACAGGCGCTGATCCTTGACCAGGCAGACGTGGGCGATGTGTCGTTCAGTCATCGCGATCGCCGCGTCGAAGGCACTGTGGTCCGGCGTCAGGTAAAACGGTGCCGGGGTCATGTGCCGCTCGATGGATTCATTGAAATCGCTGGTGCCGTTGGCCACCACATGCCGCAAGTCGCGCAGGGTGAAAATGCCCAGCGGCGCCTTTTGTTCATCGACCACCACAATGCTGCCGACTTGCTGATCGTGCATCAGCGTCACCGCTTCACGCAGGGGTGTGATCGGGCTGCAGGTAACCGGGTGACGCATGGCCAATTCGCCCAGCCGGGTATTGAGCGAATACTGGGTGCCGAGGGTTTCCACGGCTTTTTGCTGGACTTGCTGATTGACCTGGTCCAGCAAGCTGCTGACACCACGTAGGGCAAAGTCGCGGAACGGATTGGACAGTGCGAACAGTTTGATGAACGCGAGCTTGTTCAGCTGTAGGCAAAAGGTATCTTCGGCCGCCAGATGTTCGGTGCGGGTTGCACGTTCGCCCAGCAGCGCGGCAAGGGGGAAACACTCGCCGGTGGTGATTTCGAAGGTTGTTTCGGTGCCGCCCTTGGCCGTATGCGGTCGCTCGCCGACGACCCGGCCCTGTTTGACGATGTAGAAATGTTCAATGGGGCCATCGGCGGGTTTGATGATGCTCTCGCCGGGGGCATAAAAACGCAGCTGGCATTGCTCCACCAGATAGGCCAGGTGGGCGTTTTCCATCTGATTGAAGGGTGGGAAGCGCTGCAGGAATTGCAAAGTGCCCTGGATGTTCTGCAATACCGCGGTTTTCCCTGCCTGGGTGAAGGCGTCCGCTTTACTCATAACCATTACCGCAGTCTTTTTCTGATTGTTGTGTCGGATCGTTGTTTCAGATCGTTCCAGGCATGGTCGACCCCTGCGGGCAGGGTGCCCATTGGACGTAAGTCTAGGTAGGCAGTGCAGCGGCCGGAATATGGGAAATGTCTGACACAACGGTGGGAAAAACCTCCTACATTGTCTATTGGAAAAGTTTCCGACGAAGTGCACATTGAAGTCTGCTGAGCGATGTCTGACACCCTGTGTCAGGAATCGCATCGAAAACGTTGAGAACGCCATGTCCGACCACGATATTTTGAGTGATGCCGAGCGCGAAGCGCTCAGCGCCGTCATGCTGGAACCAGACTTGCCGCCGCAGCGGGTGCTGATCGTCGATGACGATAAGGATGCCCGCGAATTGCTGTCGGAAATTCTGGGGCTCGATGGCATTCACTGCATGACGGCGGCCAGTGGCGAAACGGCGCTCAAAATGCTGGAAGAGAAGCCATCGATCGGTTTGGTGATTACCGACCTGCGGATGGGCCACGTCGATGGCCTGGAACTGATCCGCCTGGTGCGGGAGTCGCCACGCGCGGCGTTGCCGATCATCATCGTTTCCGGCGATGCCGACGTGAAGGATGCGATCGAAGCCATGCATTTGCACGTCGTGGACTTTTTGCTCAAGCCCATCGATAGCGAAAAATTGCTTGAATTGGTCAAGCATGAGCTAGGGATGGATCTGTAGCGCGGACTTCCAGGTTGGCAGCTTTTGTGGCGAGGGGGCTTGCCCCCGTTCGGCTGCGCAACAGTCGTAGATTCTGCCGATGCGGTGTACGAAAGAATGTATGGGGCTGCTTCGCAACCCAACGGGGCAAGCCCCCTCACCACAGGAATTGCATGTCTAGTCCTGAAACAGGTGTGAACTTATTTCAGGACTAGACAGCGTAAATGAAAAAGCCCTGATCTCTCGATCAGGGCTTTTTCACGTCCGGCGTCAGCGTTTGCTCAAAGGCCGTTGGCAGCCTTGAACTCACGACGACGACGGTGCAGGACCGGCTCGGTGTAGCCGTTCGGCTGTTTGGTGCCTTCGACCACCAGCTCGACCGCCGCCTGGAAGGCGATGTTGCTGTCGAAGTTCGGGGCCAGCGGGCGGTACAGCGGGTCGTTGGCGTTCTGACGGTCAACCACCGGCGCCATGCGCTTGAGGCTTTCCATCACTTGCGCTTCGGTAACGATGCCGTGGCGCAGCCAGTTGGCGATGTGCTGGCTGGAAATACGCAGCGTCGCACGGTCTTCCATCAGGCCGACGTCGTTGATGTCCGGCACTTTCGAGCAACCTACGCCCTGGTCGATCCAGCGCACCACGTAACCGAGAATGCCCTGGGCGTTGTTGTCCAGTTCGTTCTTGATCTGTTCCGCAGTCCAGCTCGGATTCACAGCCAGCGGGATAGTCAGGATGTCGTCCACCGAAGCACGCGCACGTTTGGCCAGCTCGGCCTGACGGGCGAACACATCGACCTTGTGGTAGTGCAACGCGTGCAGCGCAGCAGCGGTCGGCGATGGAACCCAGGCGGTGTTGGCACCGGCCAATGGGTGAGCGATTTTCTGTTCCAGCATGGCGGCCATCAGGTCGGGCATGGCCCACATGCCTTTACCGATCTGGGCACGACCTTGCAGGCCGGTGCTCAAGCCGATGTCGACGTTCCAGTTCTCGTAGGCACTGATCCACTTCTCGGCCTTCATGTCGGCCTTGCGCACCATCGGGCCGGCTTCCATGGAGGTGTGGATTTCATCGCCCGTGCGGTCGAGGAAACCGGTGTTGATGAACACCACGCGCTCGCTGGCAGCCTTGATGCAGGCCTTGAGGTTGACCGTGGTACGGCGCTCCTCGTCCATGATCCCGACTTTCAGCGTATTGCGCGGCAGGCCGAGGACGTCTTCGATGCGACCGAACAGCTCGTTGGTGAACGCGGCTTCTTCCGGGCCATGCATCTTCGGCTTCACGATGTAAACCGAGCCGGTGCGGCTGTTCTTGCGCGAGCTGTTGCCGTTGAGGCTGTGGATCGCCGCGAGGCAAGTCACCAGACCGTCGAGAATGCCTTCCGGCACTTCGTTGCCGTCTTTGTCGAGGATCGCGTCGATGGTCATCAGGTGACCGACGTTACGCACGAACAACAGCGAGCGACCGTGCAGGCTCAGTTCGCTGCCATCGACGGCGGTATAAGTGCGGTCGGCGTTCATGGTGCGGGTAAAGGTCTGACCGCCCTTGGAGACTTCTTCCGACAGATCTCCCTTCATCAGGCCGAGCCAATTGCGGTAGATCACCACTTTGTCATCGGCATCGACCGCGGCAACCGAGTCTTCGCAGTCCATGATGGTGGTCAGCGCGGCTTCCATCAGGATGTCTTTGACACCGGCCGCGTCGGTCTGGCCGACCGGGGTGCTGGCGTCGATCTGGATTTCGAAGTGCAGGCCGTTGTTCTTCAGCAGGATCGCGGTCGGAGCCGCTGCATCGCCGTGGAAACCGATCAGTTGAGCATCGTTGCGCAGGCCTGTATTGCTGCCGCCTTTGAGCGCGATAACCAGTTTGCCGTCAACGATTTTGTAGCCGGTGGAGTCGACGTGGGAGCCGGCAGCCAATGGCGCGGCTTCGTCGAGAAAGGCGCGGGCGAAGGCAATGACCTTATCGCCACGCACCTTGTTGTAGCCTTTGCCTTTTTCCGCGCCATCCGCTTCGCTGATGGCGTCGGTGCCGTAGAGCGCGTCATACAGCGAACCCCAGCGGGCGTTCGAGGCGTTGAGCGCGAAACGCGCGTTCATTACCGGCACCACCAACTGTGGGCCGGCCATGCGGGCGATTTCGTCATCGACGTTTTGCGTCGTTGCCTGGAAATCGGCCGCTTCTGGCAGCAGATAACCGATGTCTTGCAGGAAGGCTTTGTAGGCCACCGCATCGTGCGCAACACCTGCACGAGCCTGGTGCCAGGCATCAATGCGAGCCTGGAAATCATCGCGTTTGGCGAGTAGGGCTTTGTTCTTCGGTGCCAGGTCATGGATGACCTTGTCGGCACCGGCCCAGAACGTGTCGGCGGTGAGGCCGGAACCGGGAATGGCTTCGTTGTTCACGAAGTCGAACAGGACTTTGGCGACCTGCAGGCCACCGACTTGAACGTGTTCAGTCATTGCTTGCCTCACTCTGCTCAGCTATTTCGCTTTTCAGCTCTTCAATTTAACAATCAAGCCTCTGGCCATTTAAACCACAAACCCTTCTACCAGTACATGCCATTGCTGGCGGCTGGGTTCGGTCCGATCAACGGCGTTGCGGCCTTGCTGACGGGGCTTTCAGGGTTGCGAGTGTGCCTGCGGCAGACATCGATCCAACGTTATGTAGTGCGCGCTGCGGCATACTACATGATGAATTGCGGTTGTGAAAATTAGACTAATTACGTCGTTCTGCGACCCCATGACGCATTGCAGTCATGTCGGGGAACGGGATGTTCTCAAAAAACTATTGGATTGTTCCAGCTAAATATAAAAACTTGTACACGATTTATTGTTGGCCGTCGGATCGGCGGTGTCTTCTTCGCCAGGCGATACGACATCGAATTCGGACCTGCCACGGCGTCCGTCTCACCCTTGCCTATACTTGCCTTTCCATAACAAAAGTCATGACAAGAGGGCTGCGCCATGGACCATCTCGTACTCACGGTATTCGCCCCGGACAAGCCCGGGCAGGTCGAGCGCATTGCCCAATGCATTGCCGAGCACGGCGGCAACTGGCTGGAAAGCCGCATGTCGCGCATGGCCGGGCAGTTCGCCGGGATTCTTCGGGTGGGCGTACCGGCCGAAGCCTACGATGAACTGGTAGACGCCCTACAGGGACTGTCGACCCAGGGCATCCGCGTGATGATCGCCGAAAGCAGCATCGAACAATCCTGCACCTGGAAGCCGATTGCCATGGAACTGGTGGGCAATGATCGTCCGGGCATTGTGCGGGACATTACGCGTCTGCTGAGTGAGCAAGGGGTGAGCCTGGAGCGGCTGGTGACCGAAGTGCGTCCGGCGCCAATGAGCAGTGAGCCGTTGTTCCATGCCGAAGCAATTCTCGCGGTGCCCCTGACCTTGTCGCTGGAGGTGCTGCAATCGCGCCTGGAAACCCTGGCCGACGATCTGATGGTCGAATTGGTGCTGCGCAGCGAACCCTGAACAGGTTATCCAAGTTATACGTGCACCTGCCTGTGGATAACCTGTAGAGACACCCCGCCAGCCCACGCCGGCCGGGCCTCTTCAGGATCTGATCAAAAAACCAGCAGTTTCAGTGACTTGCGCACAAACGCCGGGGATCACGCTGTGGATAACCTTGGGAAGGATGGATGCAGGCCACGGGAGACGTGGCCTGTAGAGATTTGTACGTTTTCTGATCAGCTGCGGCGGCGCAGACTTATCCACGCGTCGACGCTGTAAACCGCCAGACCTGCCCAGATGAAGATAAACGCCACCAGCGTGCTGGATGACAAGTGTTCGCCAAACAGCAGGACGGCTTGCAACAGCACCAGCGTCGGCGCCAGGTACTGGAGAAATCCGAGGGTGGTGTAGGGCAAGTGCCGTGCGGCGGCGTTGAAACACACCAGCGGCACCAACGTCACCGGACCGGCGGCTACCAGCCACCAGGCTTCGGAGCTGGTCCAGAATGCGGCTTGCGCGCTGGTCGCCGTCGGGTTGAACAGCAGCCAGGCGACAGCAATCGGCACCAGCATCCAGGTTTCCACCACCAGCCCCGGCAGCGCCTTGACCGGCGCCTGTTTGCGGATCAGGCCGTAGAAGCCGAAGGTCAATGCCAGCACCAGCGACACCCACGGCAGACTGCCGACTTGCCACACTTGCTGCGCGACACCGACCGCCGCCAGCCCCACCGCAATCCACTGCATGCGCCTTAGCCGT
Organism: Pseudomonas sp. FP1740; assembly: GCF_030687165.1. Lineage (NCBI taxonomy): Bacteria > Pseudomonadati > Pseudomonadota > Gammaproteobacteria > Pseudomonadales > Pseudomonadaceae > Pseudomonas > Pseudomonas sp. FP1740. The sequence goes on along the minus strand of NZ_CP117461.1, from coordinate 6,066,475 downwards.
TCGCCGAGGATCAGCATCCCCAGCAGCACGTTTACCAAGGGGTTGATGTAGTAACCGAGGCTGGCCTCAAGCATGCGTCCGTTGTTCACCGACCAGACGTAAGTCAGCCAGTTGGCCGCGATCAGGGTGCCGCTCAGGGCCAGGATCGCCAGCCGCCGTGGATTCTCACGCAGCTCACGCCACCAGCCGGGATGTTTCCAGACGAGCAGCAGCAAGGCGCCGAACAACGCGGACCAAAGCACTCGGTGGATGATGATCTCCACGGCGGGCACGCTGGCGATGGCTTTGAAGTAGAGCGGGAAAAGTCCCCAGATGATGTAGGCACTCAGGCCCAGGATGTACCCGCGACGCAGGTTGGCGGCTTGCATGAGAATCCTTGCTTAGGCAGCTAACAAAGTGGGGATTGTATAGATGTGTCATGACTTTTGTAGGCGCGAGGCTTACTCGCGAAGAACTTTAACGCCGTTTGCCGGGTAGCCCGCATCGATCTTTTCGCGGGCAAGCCTCATTCCTGCAAGGGGCGCGGCGTCAAAAGAGTTTCAACGGCTCTTCATTCAGCGCCGCCAATTGCTCACGCAACGCCAACACTTGATCGCCCCAATAGCGCTCGGTGCCGAACCACGGAAAGCTGCGAGGGAAGGCCGGGTCGTCCCAGCGACGGGCGAGCCAGGCGCTGTAGTGCATCAACCGCAAGGCGCGCAGCGGTTCGATCAGTGCCAGTTCCCGCGGGTCGAAGTCATGGAATTCGCTGTAGCCGTCCATCAGTTCCGACAATTGCCCCAGACATTCCTGACGGTCACCCGCCAGCATCATCCAGATATCCTGCACCGCCGGGCCCATGCGGCAGTCGTCGAGGTCGACGATGTGGAACATTTCGTCGCGGCACATCATGTTGCCGGGGTGGCAATCGCCATGCATGCGGATGTTCTGGTGCGGCGTGGCCTGATAGACCTCTTCCACGCGCTTGAGCAGGTCGCGGGCCACGGACTCGTAGGCCGGCAGCAGGCTGCGCGGGATGAAATTGCCTTCGAGCAAGGTGGTCAGCGAGTCATGGCCAAAATTCTTCACCCCTAGCGCTTCACGATGCTCGAACGGCTTTGTAGCACCGACCGCATGCAGACGCCCCAGCAATTGGCCCAGCCGATACAGCTGATCAAGGTTGCCCGGCTCCGGTGCGCGACCACCCCGGCGAGGGAACAGGGTGAAACGGAATCCGGCGTGTTCGTGCAGGCTTTCATCGTTGTGGATCAGCGGCGCGACCACCGGTATATCGCACTCGGCGAGTTCGAAGGTGAATTGGTGTTCTTCGAGAATCGCTTCGTCGGTCCAGCGCTGCGGACGGTAAAACTTGGCGATCAGCGGCTCGGAGTCTTCGATGCCGACCTGATAGACACGGTTCTCGTAGCTGTTGAGCGCCAGAATGCGCGCGTCGCTGAGAAAGCCGATGCTTTCGACGGCATCGAGCACGAGGTCTGGGGTGAGGGTTTCAAACGGGTGGGCCATGCTGACTCCTGCGCGCGGCAGGCTGCCGCGTCCGGCCAAGCATGGTAGCGCAGACGGGGCCTCTTTAGGGGGTGGGCTTGAGGTAAGTGTGGTTTGGGCTGACGCTTTCGCGGGCAAGCCTTGCTCCTGCAGTAGGCGCGAGACTTGCCGCGAAGAGGCCCTGTCAGGCGCCGACGATCCCGCCATCCTCGCGGGTAATCGCCATCACCGAAGACCGCGGCTTGCCATTGGGCAGGTGTTCAGGGAATGTCGACCCGCCGTTTTCCCCCGGATGCTGAATCCCGACAAACAAGGTCTTCTGATCCGGCGAGAAGCTGATCCCCGTCACCTCACAGCCCACCGGCCCGACCATGAAACGGCGGATCTCACCGGTTGCCGGGTCGGCGCACAGCATCTGGTTATTGCCCATGCCCGCGAAGTCGCCCGCGTTGCTCGTGTCGCCGTCGGTCAGAATCCACAAGCGTCCGGCCTTGTCGAAGCCCAGGCCGTCCGGGCTGTTGAACATGTTCTGCGGGGTGATGTTTGACGAACCGCCCTTCGGCGTTCCGGCATGGACGCCCGGGTTGCCGGCGACCACAAACAGGTCCCAGGCAAAGCTATTCGAACCGTGATCGTCGCGGTCGGTGCGCCAGCGCAGGATCTGCCCGTAGACGTTCTTCTCGCGTGGGTTCGGGCCGCCCACCGGTTGGCCTTCTTCGCCGCGTTTGGCGTTGTTGGTCAGGGTGCAATAAACCTGGCCGTCCTTGGGGCTGACGACGATCCATTCCGGGCGGTCCATGCGCGTGGCGGTTACCACGCTGGCTGCGAGACGCGCATGAATCAGCACTTCGGCCTGATCGGCAAAGCCGCTGCTGGCGTCGATGCCGTTTTTGCCGTGGGTCAGTTCGATCCACTGACCCTGGCCTTTCGGATGATCGGCGTTGCCGTCGCCCGCATCGAAACGCGCCACGTACAAGGTGCCGTGGTCCAGCAGATCGCGGTTGGCTTTGGGGTTTTTGTGGTTGATCTTGTCGCGGCTGACGAATTTATAGATGAACTCGCCACGTTCGTCGTCGCCCATGTACACCACGGCGCGACCGTCACTGGTTTCGGCCAGGGCAGCGTTTTCATGTTTGAAGCGGCCCAGCGCGGTGCGTTTGACCGGCGTCGATTGCGGATCGAACGGGTCGATTTCCACCACCCAGCCGTGGCGGTTGAGTTCGTTGGGATTTTTCGCCAAGTCGAAGCGTGGATCGTGTTGATGCCAGTTGATGTCTTTGCTGGTTGCCACTGCGCCGTAGCGTTTCTGCGCGGCGTCGAATTTTTGCTCGGCATTGCTGCTGCCGAAGCAGTCGGTGAAGTTCTCTTCGCAAGTCAGATAAGTGCCCCACGGCGTTTTGCCGTTGGCGCAGTTCTGGAAGGTGCCGAGGACGTTCTTGCCGTGTTTGTCGGCACTGGTTTTCAGCAGGTCGTGACCCGCTGCGGGGCCGCTCAGTTTGATGGGCGCATTACCGTGAATGCGCCGGTTGTAGCGCGAGCCCTGGACGAATTGCCACTGGCCGTTCTTGCGCTGCACTTCGATCACTGACACGCCTTCGCAGGCCAGGGCCTTGCGCACATCTTCCGCCGATTGCGGCATGCCGCCGTGGGGGTAGAGGTAGCGGTAATTGGTGTATTCGTTGTTGATCGCCATCAGCGCCCGGTCTTTGTCACCGGGGAATTCGAACAGGCTCATGCCGTCGTTGTTGTCGCCGAACTGGACTTCCTGCGCCTGGGCCGTGCCGTTACCGCTAGGGTCGAATGCCGGACCATTCTTTTGCAGAGGCTGGCCCCAGCTAATCAAAACCGAGGACTTGTAGCCCGGCGGCAGGCTGATGGTGTCGGTGGTGGCGGCGGCGATGCTGTCGAAACCCAACAATTTGCTGGAGCCAGCGCTGACGCTGGCGGCCAGCACACTGCGACTCAGCAGGTTGCCACCGAGAAACATCGCCGCACCGCAGAGGGCGCCGGCGCTGATGAAGCCACGACGGCTGAGGCCGACCATTTTTTCGAGGTCGGTGGGTTGGTTGTCTTCTAATAGGCTCACATCAGGCTCCCTGCGGGTTTTTGCAGTCACCTTAAGGGCGGTTGATGAAGCTTTTGTTGCAGTGTCTACAGGCTAGAGCGGTGTACCCAGCAGGATGTTCGATGGCGCGAACTGCACCTGCACCGGTTTACCGGCGGCAAGCCCGAGTTTTTTCAGGTGCAGCGGCTCGGCCAGGGCGCAAAGTGTCTGGCCATTGGGCAGGCCGATGCGCACTTCGCTGGGGCTGTCTTTGGCGTCGAGGATTTCTTCGATTGTGCCTTTCAGGCAATTGTTGCCGGGCGTTGCGGTTTGATCGATGCCCCGCAATTCCAGCCAACCGGCCTTGATCAGTGCGACCACTTCGGTACCCGTTTCCAGCTCCAGGCGCAGGGTGCTGTCGTGAGTGATCTGCGCGTCAATGAGCAAGCCTTCGGCCAGTTCAAGGCGGATCCGGTCGTTGCGCCCCTGTGCATCGATCGCCACGACCTTGCCGTGCAATTGATTGCGTGCGCTGGTTCTGAGCATCAGCCGACCGAGCAAGTCCAGGTCGCTGGCCTCTTCAGCGGCTTCCAGAACCTGAGCCTGCAACGCTTGCAGCTTTTGATACAGGCGCAACACGCGCTCGCCTTCGCTGGACAATTTGGCGCCACCGCCGCCCTTGCCACCAACGCTGCGCTCCACCAGTGGTTTCTGCGCGAGGTTGTTCAGCTCGTCGATGGCGTCCCACGCGGCCTTGTAACTCAGGCCGGCGCTTTTTGCGGCGCGGGTGATCGAGCCCTGTTCGGCGATGTGTTGCAGCAACGCAATGCGTTGCGGACGACGGACAATGTGCTGGGACAACAACGTAGGCAAGGACATGGCAAGGCGCTTTGGGCTGTGGCGATGGATGGGACGTTGGCGACTTGGCGTGCGGGAGTCAAGTCAGGCCCCATCGCCAGGTTTGGGGGTACGGGCCAGGCAGTAGACGTCGACCCGCGTCGCCCCCGCCGCCATCAACAGCCGGGCCAGGGCCTGTGCGGTGGCGCCGGTGGTCAGCACATCGTCCACCAGTGCGAAGTGGCGACCTTTGACCGAGGCCTCGGGTGCCAAGGCGAAGGCGTGGCGCAGGTTCTTTTTACGTGCGTCGGCATTAAGGTCTTGTTGCGCACTGGTGTCCTGAGTCCTCACCAATAGCGTTTCATCGCAAGGAATGTCGAGGCCGGCGCTGAGCCAGCGGGCGAGCATCGCCGCTTGGTTGAAACCCCGCTGGCGCAGCCGCTTGGGGGCCAGCGGTACCGGTATCAGCGCGTCGGGCCGATCCAGATCTTCATCGAAGCGATGTTGCAGGAACTGAGCAAGAAGTTCGGCGAGCAGGCGGCCAAACGGCCATTTTGCGCTGTGCTTGAAGCGGGTGATCAAACTGTCGACGGGAAAGCTGTAAGTCCAGGGAGCGGCGACTCGCTCGAAGGCTGGCGGTTGTTTCAGGCATTGGCCGCACGTCAGACCGGTGGCGGGCAAGGGCAGGGCGCAGGTATGGCATTGGTCGCCCAGCCAGGGCAGCTCGGTTTCGCAGGCCATGCAGATCGGTATGGTGTCGTCCGCGACCTCTGAGCAGAGCAAACAGGATTGTTTGTTTTTTAACCAGATGTAAACCGGCCCTTCGTATCGTGGTTGACAGTGCATGAGTCTTCCTTAAATATGCCGAACATCCGTGTCGCGTCTGTGGGTATTCCATTCCCCAGTCGCTTGCCAAGCATAACCAAGGAATCGCCCATGAGCGCCAGCACCACTGCCACCCTGCGTCACGACTGGTCTTTGGCTGAAGTCAAAGCACTCTTCGTTCAGCCATTCAATGACCTGTTGTTCCAGGCGCAGACGGTGCACCGCGCGCATTTCGACGCCAATCGCGTCCAGGTTTCCACCCTGCTGTCGATCAAGACCGGCGCGTGCCCTGAAGATTGCAAATATTGTCCGCAGTCGGGTCACTACAACACTGGCCTTGAAAAAGAAAAACTGATGGAAGTGCAGAAGGTCCTCGAAGAGGCCGCTCGCGCCAAGGCCATCGGTTCGACCCGTTTCTGCATGGGCGCGGCGTGGAAACACCCGTCGGCCAAAGACATGCCTTACGTGCTGGAGATGGTCAAAGGCGTGAAAGCCATGGGCCTGGAAACCTGCATGACCCTTGGTCGTCTCGATCAGGACCAGACCGTCGCCCTGGCCGAAGCCGGCCTGGACTACTACAACCACAACCTCGACACCTCGCCGGAGTTCTACGGCAGCATCATCACCACCCGCACTTACAGCGAGCGCCTGCAAACCCTGGCCTACGTGCGTGATTCGGGGATGAAGATCTGCTCCGGCGGCATTCTCGGCATGGGCGAGTCCCTCGATGACCGCGCCAACCTGCTGATCCAGCTGGCCAACCTGCCGGAGCATCCGGAGTCGGTGCCGATCAACATGCTGGTGAAAGTCGCCGGCACGCCGCTGGAAAATGCCGACGACGTCGATCCGTTCGACTTCATCCGCATGCTCGCCGTTGCACGCATCCTGATGCCGAAATCCCACGTACGCCTGTCCGCCGGTCGCGAAGCGATGAACGAGCAGATGCAGGCCCTGGCGTTCTTTGCCGGCGCCAACTCGATTTTCTACGGCGAAAAACTGCTGACCACCGCCAACCCGCAGGCCGACAAGGACATGCAACTGTTCTCGCGTCTGGGCATCCTGCCGGAAGCCCGCGAAGAGCACGCCGACGAAGTGCATCAGGCCGCCATCGAACAGGCACTGGTGGAGCAGAAGAGCAGCGAGCAGTTCTATAACGCTGCTGTTTAACCCACGCAAAACCCTGTAGGAGCCTGCTTGCTGGCGATAGCATCACCACGGTCTGTCTGAATGACCGTGGTGATGCTATCGCCAGCAAGCAGGCTCCTACACTCTGATCTTCGAGGCCTGCATGTCTTTCGATCTCGCCGCACGCCTTGCTGCCCGTCGTGCCGAAAACCTTTATCGCCAGCGCCCGCTGCTTGAAAGCCCACAAGGCCCGGAAGTGGTGGTCGATGGTCAGCCATTGCTGGCGTTCTGTAACAACGATTACCTGGGCCTGGCCAATCACCCGCAAGTGATCGAAGCCTGGCGCGCCGGCGCGTCGCGTTGGGGGGTGGGCGGTGGTGCTTCGCATCTGGTGATTGGCCACAGCGGCCCGCATCACGCGCTGGAAGAAGCCCTTGCCGAATTCACCGGCCGCCCGCGCGCACTGCTGTTCACCACCGGCTACATGGCCAACCTCGGCGCGGTTACTGCATTGGTCGGGCAGGGCGACACGGTGCTGGAAGACCGGCTCAATCACGCGTCGCTGCTGGATGCCGGTTTGCTGTCCGGTGCGCGTTTCAATCGCTATCTGCATAACGACGCGGCCAGTCTGGCAAAACGTCTTGAGAAGGCCACCGGCAATACGCTGGTGGTCACCGACGGCGTGTTCAGCATGGACGGCGACATCGCCGAGCTGCCGGCGCTGGCGCGGGAAGCCAAGGCCAAAGGTGCCTGGTTGATGGTCGATGACGCTCACGGCTTTGGTCCGCTGGGCGCCAATGGCGGTGGGGTCGTCGAGCATTTCGGCCTGAGTCAGGAGGACGTGCCGGTGTTGGTTGGCACCCTCGGCAAGGCGTTCGGTACGGCCGGTGCTTTTGTGGCTGGCAGTGAAGAGTTGATCGAGAGCCTGATCCAGTTCGCTCGCCCCTATATCTACACCACCAGTCAGCCGCCGGCACTGGCCTGCGCGACGCTGAAAAGCCTGGAATTGTTGCGCAGCGAACACTGGCGACGTGAGCATTTGCAGGCGCTGATTCGCCAGTTCCGCCAAGGCGCCGAGCAGATTGGCCTGGAATTGATGGACAGCTCCACGCCGATCCAGCCGATCATGATTGGCGACGCCGGGCGCGCGGTCCGGCTGTCGCAGATGCTGCGTGAGCGTGGCTTGATGGTGACCGCGATCCGTCCTCCGACCGTGCCCGCCGGCAGCGCCCGCTTGCGTGTGACCTTGACCGCCGCCCACAGCGAGGCGCAGGTGCAGCTATTGTTAAATGGACTGGCCGATTGCTTTCAACAACTGGGACCGGAGCCAAGCCATGCGTGATCGTCTGATTCTGCTGCCGGGCTGGGGTCTCGGGATTTCTCCGCTGGAACCCTTGGCGGCTGCCTTGCAAGGCCTGGATGAGCATCTGCGCGTCGAAATCGAACCACTGCCGGAACTGGAGTCGAGCGACCTTGAAGAATGGCTCGATGAACTGGATTCGACGCTGCCCCAGGATGCCTGGCTCGGTGGCTGGTCATTGGGTGGCATGCTGGCGTCCGAATTGGCGGCGAAGCGTGGTGACCGTTGCTGCGGTTTGGTGACTCTGGCGAGTAACCCTTCTTTTGTCGCCCATGAGCAGTGGTCGAGCGCGATGCCCGGCGAGACCTTCGACGCGTTTCTGGCCGGTTGCAAAGCCGACCCGGGCATAACGTTGAAACGTTTCTCGCTGCTGTGCACCCAAGGTGCCGCAGACCCGCGCGGGCTATCGCGGCTCTTGCTCGCTGGCGCACCGCTTTCGTCTCCATCGGTGCTGATGAGCGGCCTGGAGTTGCTTGCACAGCTGGATACCCGGCAAGCGTTGCAGGCGTTTCGCGGTCCGCAATTGCACTTGTTTGGTGGTCTCGACGGATTGGTCCCGGCCGAAGCGGCGGGGGATTTGCTGGCGCTGCTGCCGGATGTCGAAATCGGTCTGATTGAACAGGCCAGCCACGCGTTTCTTCTGGAAGACCCCCACGGTGTGGCGGGGGCGATTCAGGCCTTTTTGCATGAGTCCGGTGATGACTGATTTGTCCGTTCCCAACCTGCCCGGCGGCTTGCCCGATAAACGCCAGGTAGCGGCGTCCTTTTCCCGAGCGGCGGCGAGCTACGACAGCGTGGCCGAATTGCAGCGCGACGTTGGCAATCAGTTGTTGAGTCGGTTGCCGGAGGATTTCGTCCCTGCTCGTTGGCTGGACATGGGTTGCGGCACCGGATATTTCAGCCGCGCCCTCGGGGCGCGTTTTCCTGCCGGCAACGGGCTGGCCCTTGATATCGCAGAGGGGATGCTCAATCACGCCCGTCCCTTGGGCGGCGCCAACCATTTCATCGCCGGTGATGCCGAACGCTTGCCGTTGCAGGATTCGACCTGCGACCTGGTCTTCTCCAGCCTGGCGGTGCAGTGGTGCGCGGATTTCGCCTCGGTGCTCAACGAAGCGTATCGGGTGCTGAAGCCGGGCGGTATTTTCGCGTTTGCTAGTCTGTGTGTAGGCACGCTGTACGAATTGCGCGACAGCTGGCGTCAGGTGGATGGCATGGTGCACGTCAACCGCTTCCGCGAGTTCGGTGTTTACCAGCAGCTTTGCGCGGACAGTGGCTTGAAGGTCATCAGTCTTGAAACACATCCACATGTGTTGCATTACCCCGATGTCCGCAGCCTGACCCATGAGCTCAAGGCACTCGGGGCGCATAACCTGAACCCCGGTCGGCCGGGCGGTTTGACCGGCAGGGCGCGAATCCTCGGCTTGATCGAGGCTTACGAGCAGTTTCGTCAGGCACAGGGACTGCCGGCGACTTATCAAGTGGTTTACGCCGTGCTGGAGAAACCCTTATGAGCGCAGCCTATTTCATCACCGGTACTGACACCGATGTCGGCAAGACCACCGTCGCCGCAGGTTTGCTGCATGCCGCGCGATTGTCAGGCTTGAGCACAGCGGCGGGTAAGCCGGTAGCTTCCGGGTGTGAGCTGACGCCCAAGGGATTACGCAACGCCGACGCACTGGCACTGCTGGCCGAATGCTCGATACCGTTGACCTACGATCAGGTCAATCCGGTCGCGTTCGAGCCGGCGATCGCACCGCATCTGGCGGCGCGGGAGGCTGGCGTGGCGCTGACAGTGCAATCGTTGCTGGCACCAATGCGGCAGGTTCTCGATCTGCAGGCGGACTTCACCTTGATCGAAGGCGCTGGCGGCTGGCGAGTGCCGTTGGCGGATCAGGATAATCTGTCAGACCTGGCCATGGCGCTGGATCTACCGGTAATCCTGGTGGTCGGCGTGCGCCTGGGCTGCATCAACCATGCGCTGCTGACGGCTGAGGCAATTGCTCGGGATGGTTTGCAGTTGGCGGGGTGGGTGGCGAACATCATCGATCCGAAGACCTCGCGTCTTGAAGAGAACCTGGCGACACTGGCCGAGCGGATTCCCGCGCCGTGCCTGGGGCGGGTGCCGAAACTCAAGTCGGTGACGGCCGAAGCGGTGGCCGAACATCTACAGCTGGATCTGCTGGACTGACGTTTCTGGCGTGGGTTTTACCTATGACAAGGCACTGTGCCATTAGTGTTTTTGTCGGGCCTTTTAGCGGCGTGTCTGGTTCAATGGCCGCTGTTGATCCTTTGTAGGACGAGTTCTCCCATGGAAATCTCAGGAAACACCGCTTTTTATGCCGGTCTGAGTACTATTCAGACAGGGCAGAACCGTGTCGATCAGGCTTCGGGGCAGATCGCCAACAACACCATCGAGCGTTCGGTCACCAGTCAGTCCTCCGAGGTTCAGGTCGATCGTCTGCGCTCGGTAGACCGCAGCCAGCAATCGGATCTGGCCAGCAATGTGGTCGAGATGTCTCAAGGCAAGTTCCAGGTGGAACTTGGCGTCAAAGTCGCCAAGGCCTCCGATGAAATGCTCGGTACGTTGATCGATACCTTCGCCTGATTCCTCACTGAATTCACTATCCCAGCGCCGCGCCTGTTCGCGGCGTTTTTCTGCGTAAGTCCTTCTCCCTCAACTAATCTCTCCTACATGACGTGTTGCTCAATCAACGACGTTGCGACACTGCGCGCCCAAGATTTTCATAGATCGAAGACGAACGGCAAAAGATCGGCGCTTGACAAGATTTGGGCGTAAACGTATGTTTCAAACAACTGTTTGACCGTCACAACAAATCACCACGGTCGTTCATTCCCGGTTACATCAGCAGAGGTTTATCGCTATGCCTGACTACAAGGCCCCCTTGCGTGATATTCGCTTCGTTCGTGACGAACTGCTCGGCTACGAAGCGCACTATCAGAGCCTTCCGGCTTGCCAGGACGCAACTCCGGACATGGTTGATGCCATTCTCGAAGAAGGCGCCAAGTTTTGTGAGCAGGTGCTGGCTCCGCTGAACCGCGTGGGTGACACCGAAGGCTGCACCTGGAGCGAGTCCGGCGTTAAAACCCCGACCGGTTTCAAAGAAGCCTACAAACAATTCGTCGAAGGCGGCTGGCCAAGCCTGGCCCACGACGTAGAGCACGGCGGCCAGGGCCTGCCGGAGTCTCTGGGCCTGGCTGTCAGCGAAATGGTGGGTGAAGCCAACTGGTCGTGGGGCATGTACCCAGGCCTGTCCCATGGCGCGATGAACACCATTTCCGAGCACGGCACGCCTGAGCAGCAAGAGGCTTACCTGACCAAACTGGTTTCCGGCGAATGGACCGGGACCATGTGCCTGACCGAACCGCACTGCGGCACTGACCTGGGTATGCTACGCACCAAGGCCGAGCCTCAGGCCGACGGCTCCTACAAGGTTTCCGGCACCAAGATCTTCATCTCGGCCGGCGAACACGACATGGCCGACAACATCGTCCACATCGTTCTGGCACGTCTGCCGGACGCACCTGCCGGCACCAAAGGCATCTCGCTGTTCATCGTGCCGAAATTCCTGCCGAACGCAGACGGCTCGATCGGTGCGCGCAACGCTGTGAGCTGCGGTTCGCTGGAACACAAGATGGGCATCCACGGCAACGCCACTTGCGTGATGAACTTCGATGCGGCCACCGGTTACCTGATCGGCCCGGCGAACAAAGGCCTGAACTGCATGTTCACCTTCATGAACACCGCACGTCTGGGTACCGCGCTGCAAGGTCTGGCACACGCCGAGATCGGCTTCCAGGGCGGCCTGAAATACGCTCGCGATCGTCTGCAAATGCGCTCCCTGACTGGCCCGAAAGCGCCGGACAAAGCCGCTGACCCGATCATCGTTCACCCTGATGTACGTCGCATGCTGTTGACCATGAAGGCGTTCGCCGAAGGCAACCGTGCGATGGTTTACTTCACCGCCAAGCAAGTCGACATCGTCAAATACGGCGTCGATGAAGAAGAGAAGAAGAAAGCCGACGCATTGCTGGCGTTCATGACGCCGATCGCCAAAGCCTTCATGACTGAAGTGGGTTTCGAATCCGCTAACCACGGTGTGCAGATCTACGGTGGCCACGGTTTCATCGCCGAGTGGGGCATGGAGCAGAACGTTCGCGACAGCCGTATTTCGATGCTGTACGAAGGCACCACCGGCATCCAGGCACTCGACCTGCTGGGCCGTAAAGTGCTGATGACTCAAGGCGAAGCGCTCAAGGGCTTCACCAAGATCGTCCACAAGTTCTGCCAGAGCAACGAAGGCAATGACGCGGTCAAAGAGTTCGTCGAGCCATTGGCTGCGCTGAACAAAGAATGGGGCGAGCTGACCATGAAGGTCGGTATGGCGGCCATGAAAGATCGCGAAGAAGTCGGCGCAGCATCCGTGGACTACCTGATGTACTCCGGTTACGCCTGCCTGGCCTACTTCTGGGCTGACATGGCGCGTCTGGCGGCCGAGAAACTGGCTGCCGGTACCACCGAAGAGGCGTTCTACACCGCCAAGCTGCAGACTGCGCGCTTCTACTTCCAGCGCATCCTGCCGCGTACCCGCACTCACGTTGCAACCATGCTGTCGGGCGCCAACAACCTGATGGACATGAAAGAAGAAGACTTCGCACTGGGTTACTAAGCCCTACGCAGTCTCTTCACAAAGCCGCTGCTTCTTCGGAAGCAGCGGCTTTTTTATGCCTGACGCAAACGATCACGTCTTTAAATATTCCTGACTAAAACGCTAAGAAGAACGACTTTGCTGCCGTTAAAGAGGCTGCGATGTGACGCCTGTCACGTTGCACGTGCTTAGCTGCGCCAAATGCAGGCACAATGCCATCTTTGTTTGCCGGGTCGGAGCTTTACCCTTGCCGCGTTCTTCCGCTGTACGTTTCAGCCATTTTTTGCCATCGCTGCTGTTGTTGCTCGCGGGGCTTGCGGCTGCCTACGTCAAGGATCTCAACGTCTTCTTCACTTCGCTGTTCAACGTGCTGCCCACTCTGGTGCTGTTGCTCGGCGGTGCGTATTGCGCGGTTTATCGACGTCAGCGTGAACTGTTTCTGATGGTCACGGTGTACATCGCCTACTTCCTGCTCGACACCCAGACCGACTATTACCGCGACAACGGCAAGGTTCGTGAAGACGCCGCGGTGGTGTTCCATCTGTGCTGTCTGTTGTTGCCATTGCTGTTTGGCTTGTTCGCTGCCTGGCAAGAGCGTACTCACCTGTTCCAGGACATGGTGGCGCGCTTCGCTGTGTTACTGGCGTTCGGCAGTGTGGCGCTGGGGCTGGAGCAAAGTTACCCACAGGCGCTGCTGATGTGGCTGTCAGAGATCCGCTGGCCGGCGTTGCATGGTGCGTGGATGAGCCTGATCCAATTGTCTTATCCCGTGTTCCTCGCCTCGTTCCTGTTATTGGCCTGGCAATACTGGCGCAACCCAAGACCCTTGCACGCTGCGCAATTGGTGGGGCTGTTGGGATTGTTCTGGATGTTGCCGAAAACCTTCATCCTGCCCTTCACCCTGAACATCATGTGCAGCCAGGTGATGTTGATGATTGCCGCCGCGGTTGCCCATGAGGCCTATCAGATGGCTTTCCGCGACGAACTCACCGGCCTGCCGGGGCGCCGCGCCCTGAACGAGCGCATGCAACGGCTGGGGCGCAATTACGTGCTGGCGATGAGCGACGTCGATCACTTCAAGAAATTCAACGACACCCATGGCCACGATGTCGGCGACCAAGTGTTGCGACTGGTCGCCAGCAAACTGTCGAAAATCAGTGGTGGTGGTAGGGCATATCGCTACGGCGGTGAGGAATTTGCCTTGGTGTTCGCAGGCAAGACCCTCGAAGAGTGCATGCCGCATCTGGAGGTCATCCGCGAATCCATTGCCACTTACAACATCCAGCTGCGCAATCAGGACAGCCGTCCCCAGGATGACCAGCAGGGACGCCAGCGTCGCGCGGGCTCGGGTGCCTCGAGTGTTTCGGTCACGGTCAGCATCGGCGTCGCCGAACGGCTGGAACAACGCACCCCTGAAGAAGTGCTCAAATCCGCCGACCAGGCGCTCTACAGCGCCAAGGGCGCGGGGCGAAACTGTGTGATGGCCTTCGGTCAGAACCGCCGTGGCGCAGTGCGCATGGACGCTGCTGCGGGTTGAGTGATGATGGCGCATTCAGCGTCTGGACTGTGATTGTGAGGTGTGATGCACGGCAGTAGGTTTGAGCCATCTGCTGCCGGAGAAATGACCATGCCCGAGTACAAAGCTCCTCTGCGCGACATGCGCTTTCTGATCGATCACGTCTTCGATTTTCACCGCAATTACGCCGCGCTGGGGGCCACCGATGCCAGCCCGGACATGGTCAATGCGATCCTCGAAGAAGGCGCGAAATTCTGTGAGAACGTTCTCGCACCGCTGAACCGCAGCGGCGACGAAGAAGGCTGCCATTTCGACAACGGTGTAGTCACAACGCCTACAGGTTTCAAGCAAGCATTCGCACAATACGTGGAAGGCGGCTGGCATGGTCTGGCGGCGGACCCGGCTTACGGTGGCCAGGGCCTGCCAAGTTCCTTGGGGCTGGTCATCAGCGAAATGGTCGGCTCCAGTAACACGTCCTGGGGCATGTACCCCGGCCTGACCCACGGTGCGATGTCGGCCATCCATGCCCATGGCACTGAAAAACAGAAACAGTCCTACCTGAGCAAACTCACCACAGGCCAATGGACCGGCACCATGTGCCTGACCGAAGCCCATTGCGGCACCGACCTGGGCATCATCAAGACCCGCGCGGTACCACAGGCCGACGGCAGTTACGCGATCTCCGGCAGCAAGATATTCATCTCCGCCGGCGAACACGACATGAGTGACAACATCATTCACCTGGTGCTGGCCAAACTGCCGGACGCGCCAGCGGGGACCAAAGGTATTTCGCTGTTTATCGTGCCCAAATTCCTACCCAATGCCGAGGGCGAGGCAGGCGAGCGCAACGGCGTTTCCTGCGGCTCGATCGAACACAAAATGGGCATCAAGGCCTCGGCCACCTGCGTGCTGAATTTCGACGATGCCAAGGGCTTCTTGATCGGTGAGCCGAACAAGGGCCTGAACTGCATGTTCACCATGATGAACCACGCGCGGCTCGGCACCGGCATGCAAGGTTTGTGTCTGGGGGAGGCGAGCTTCCAGGGTGCGGTCAAATACGCCAACGACCGTCTGCAAATGCGCTCGCTGACCGGCCCGAAAGCTCCGGAAAAACCTGCCGACCCGATCATCGTGCATCCCGATGTGCGCAGGATGTTGCTGACCATGAAGGCCTTCAACGAAGGCAACCGGGCGCTGACTTACTTCACCGCACAGTTGCTGGACGCTGCGCATATGAGCCCGGATGAAACGGCGCGTCAGGACGCCGAGGATTTGCTGGCGTTCCTCACACCGATCTGCAAAGCCTTCATGACCGACACCGGGCTGGAGGTGACCAACCTTGGCATGCAGGTGTTTGGCGGCCACGGTTTCATTCGTGAGTGGGGCATGGAGCAGTTGGTTCGCGACTGCCGGATCGCGCCGATCTACGAAGGCACCAACGGCATTCAGGCGCTGGATCTGCTTGGGCGCAAAGTCCTTGGCAGTCAGGGAAAACTGCTGCGTGGTTTCACCAAAATCGTCCATAAGTTTTGTGCGGCAAACGCTGAGCATCCGCAACTCGGCAGCTATATGGCGCAACTCAACGATTTGAATCAGCAGTGGGGCGAATTGACCACCAGGATCGGCATGGCGGCGATGAAAAATCCGGATGAAGTGGGTGCCGCCTCGGTGGATTACCTGATGTACAGCGGCTACATCATCCTCGGCTACCTGTGGCTACGCATGGCGCTGATGGCTCAGGCGCAGTTGGATGCAGGCACTGGGGATGCCGATTACTGCCAGGGCAAACTGGCGACCAGCGAGTTTTACTTCAAGCGTTTACTGCCGCGTACGGCTGCTCATCGGGCGGCCATCGAGGCGGGTAGCGACTGTTTGATGAAGTTGCCGGCGGAGTTGTTTGCACTTTAATCATTCAAATCAGCCACAAAGAAGCCCGCCTCGCTGCGGGCTTCTTTGTGAGGAATAAACTGATGACTAAAAATAACAAAATGGTCACGGGTTGACCCTATGTGTCGTAAAAGTTGTTGAGGTACACTCGGACACAACGAAATCACTATTCCTACGAACCACCTGTTTAGATCTTGCGAGGTTTGCCATGGCTGACTACAAAGCGCCCCTGCGCGATATGCGCTTCGTCCTCAATGAAGTTTTCGAGGTCGCCAAACTCTGGGCCGAACTGCCAGCGCTCGCCGAGACCGTCGATGCTGAAACCGTCGAAGCCATTCTGGAAGAAGCCGGCAAGGTCACCAGCAAAAGCATCGCGCCCCTGAGCCGTGCAGCTGACGAGGAAGGTTGCCATTGGGCCGACGGCGCCGTCACCACCCCGGCTGGTTTCCCACAGGCTTATCAGACTTACGCTGAAGGCGGTTGGGTCGGTGTCGGTGGCGATCCGACCTACGGCGGCATGGGCATGCCCAAGGCGGTTTCGGCGCAGGTCGAAGAAATGGTCAACTCCGCCAGCCTGTCGTTCGGTCTGTACCCGATGCTGACCGCCGGCGCCTGCCTGTCGATCAACGCCCACGCCAGCGAAGAGCTGAAAGCCGCGTACCTGCCGAACATGTACGCCGGTGTATGGGCCGGTTCCATGTGCCTGACCGAGCCGCACGCCGGTACTGATCTGGGGATTATCCGCACCAAGGCCGAACCTCAGGCTGACGGTTCCTACAAGGTCAGCGGCACCAAGATCTTCATCACCGGCGGCGAACACGATCTGACCGAGAACATCATCCACCTGGTATTGGCCAAACTGCCGGACGCGCCAGCAGGGCCGAAAGGTATTTCGCTGTTCCTGGTGCCGAAGTTCATGGTCAATGCCGATGGCAGCCTTGGAGCGCGTAACCCGGCAACCTGTGGTTCGATCGAACACAAAATGGGCATCCAGGCGTCCGCAACCTGCGTGATGAACTTCGACGAAGCCGTGGGTTACCTGGTCGGCGAGCCGAACAAAGGCCTGGCGGCGATGTTCACCATGATGAACTACGAGCGTCTGGGTGTCGGCATCCAGGGCCTGGCCTCGGGTGAGCGTTCTTACCAGAACGCTATCGAATACGCTCGCGACCGCCTGCAAAGCCGCTCGCCAACCGGCGCGCAGAACAAAGACAAAGTGGCTGATCCGATCATCGTCCACCCGGATGTGCGTCGCATGCTGCTGACCATGAAAGCCTCGAACGAAGGCGGCCGTGCATTTTCCACTTACGTGGCGATGCAACTGGACACCGCCAAGTTCAGCGAAGACGCCACCACCCGCAAGCGCGCAGAAGACCTGGTCGCACTGTTGACGCCTGTTGCCAAGGCATTCCTGACCGATTTGGGGCTTGAAACCACAGTTCATGGCCAGCAGATTTTTGGCGGCCACGGCTACATCCGTGAGTGGGGCCAGGAGCAACTGGTTCGTGACGTGCGTATCACGCAGATCTACGAAGGCACCAATGGTATTCAGGCGCTCGACCTTGTCGGGCGCAAAATCGTCGGCAGCGGCGGGGCGTTCTACAAACTGTTCGCTGACGAGATTCGTCATTTCACCGCGACGGCCAGTGCTGATTTGGCGGAGTTCACCAAACCGCTGAACGATGCAGTGGGCACCCTCGACGATCTGACCGCATGGCTGCTGGACCGGGCGAAAAACAACCCGAACGAAATCGGCGCTGCCTCGGTCGAGTATCTGCAAGCCTTCGGTTACACGGCCTATGCCTACATGTGGGCTCTGATGGCCAAGGCGGCCTTCGGCAAAGAAGCGCAGGACGATTTCTATGCGAGCAAACTCGGAACGGCGCGGTTCTATTTCGCCCGTCTGCTGCCGCGTATTCACTCGCTGAGCGCGTCGGTAAAGGCGGGGAGTGAGTCGCTGTTCCTGTTGGACGCAGGACAATTCTGACCCTGTAACGTCACGTAAGCATTCTCTTACATGACGTGCTGCTGTTTTCCCATATGCGCAAATTGGATCCAGAGCTAATCTACTTCTCAAGGACGTCGCGCAGGAAGCGCAAAGCAACAACACGGACACGTAGGATTCTGCCAGGACGGCGGAGTGAAATGGATGTCAGGGAAACAGTCTGCAAAGCCCCGCTTCGGCGGGGTTTTCTTTTGCCTGAAGAAAAGTTCAGCTCAACCCATCCAGGGCCGTCGGGCTACGCATGTGTTCATCCATCACCTCTTCCAGCAATGTCCGCAACAACGCCAGCGAAGCCTGTTGCCGCTGCACATCCCGACACACCAACCCCACTTTCAGCGGCACCCGCGGCTCACTCAGTGGTTTCCACAGCAACTCTTGGTCGCCATGGGTCTTTTGCGAGCGTCCGGGCAGCACAGTCGCCAGCCGCGTGTGCGGCAGGCTGTCGAGAATCCCCGCCATGTTGTTCAGCTCGGCCTGCACCTGCGGCCGGCGCCCGAGACTGGCCAGTTGTGCCTGCCAGATCTGCCGCACCTGGAACTCTTCACCCAACAGCAACATGGGCAACTCGGCGGCCTGGCTCATGGAGACCTTCTTGAATTCGCGCAACGGATGGTCCGCCGGGATGACAAGGGTCAGCTCATCTTCGTACAACGGCACGCCGTGCAAACCCGGCTGACGGGGCGGCAGGTAACTGATCCCGATGTCCAGCGAACCATTGAGTAGCCGCCGCTCGATTTCCAGGCCGGTCAGTTCATAGATCTGCACCACCAGATGCGGCTGTGCCTTGCGCACGCGTTCGAGCATTTGCGGCACCAGGCTGGAGTGGACGGTCTGCAGCACGCCAATGGCCAAGGTTCGCAGCGCCTTGCCCTTGAAATTGCCCAAGGCTTCGCGCGCGCGTTGCAAGCCATCGAGCAAGGGCAGGGCGTGGTTGTACAACGTGTGCGCCGCCAGGGTGGGCAACAGACGCTTGCTGCTGCGTTCGAACAGGCTCACATCAAGGTTCTGTTCGAGTTGGCGGATCTGTTGGGACAACGCTGGCTGGGAGATAGAAAGCCGCTCGGCGGCCCGACCGACGTGGCCCTCTTCGTAGACCGCGACGAAATAACGCAGTTGTTTGAAATCCATAAGTAATACTTATCGAAAATGCTGAGAAATCGAAATGGCTCAGTGCCTTGCCTACGCCTAGTCTAACCGCATTCACAAGGCTTACAGGGGCCATAAAGCACGATGAATACCGTTTACAGCGATGGTGTTTACATAGGCAAGGCAAAAAACCTCGGACGAGGTTTTATCCGATGAATCTGTTCAACCTGCGACGCAAGCCACCGAGCCTTGATGACCTGGCGATGGACACTTCCCTGCCGGCCAGAAGCGACAACTTTTCCAGCGAGTGCCTGATGCCCAGTGTCGAACGACCGAAACAGATTTTCGTGCGTGGCCAAGGCTCCTGGTTGTGGGACAGCGATGACCGGGCTTATCTGGATTTCTCCCAGGGTGGCGGCGCCAATAGCCTCGGACATAGCCCCTCGGCACTGGTCAAAGCGATTTCGGAACAGGCTCAGTCGCTGATCAATCCGGGTTTCGGACTGCACAACCGCGGCATGCTCAACCTCGCCGACCGGCTCTGCGCCAGTACCGGCAGTGACCAGGCGTACCTGCTCAACAGTGGCAGCGAAGCCTGTGAAGCGGCGATCAAACTGGCGCGCAAATGGGGCCAGCAACATCGTGGCGGCGCTTCGCGGATCATTGTGGCCAGCAAAGGTTGTCATGGCCGTAGCCTCGGGACGATTTCTGCGTCGGACAGTTCGAATCTGATTAACCGATTCGAGCCACAGTTGCCTGGCTTCAGCCATGTCCCGTTCAATGATCTGCCCGCCTTGCATGCGGCCGTGGATGCCCAGACGGTCGCGATCATGCTCGAACCGATCCAGAGCGAGGCTGGGGTGATTCCCGCTACCGAGCACTATCTCAAGGGCGTCGAGCGCTTGTGTCGTGAGCTTGGCATTCTGCTGATATTTGACGAAGTGCAAACCGGCGTCGGTCGCTGCGGCACATTGCTTGCCGAACAGTCCTACGGCGTGCGGGCAGATATCGTGGTGCTCGGCAAAGGGCTCGGTGGTGGCGTGCCATTGGCGGCATTGTTGGCGCGAGGCAAGGCCTGTTGTTTCGAAATCGGCGAAATGAGCGGCACTCATCATGGCAATGCGTTGATGAGTGCCGCCGGGCTTGTCGTGCTCGACAGCGTGCAGGACAAGGGCTTTCTCGATCATATGCGGGAAACCGCTCAGCATCTGGGCGAAGGGCTGAGTCGTCTGGCCCATCGCTATGGTCACGGCGAATTGCGCGGGCAAGGGCTGCTCTGGGGGCTCGAACTGTCCGACGATTCGGCTGACGCCGTAGTCAAGGCTGCGTTGTACGAAGGTCTGCTGCTCAACGCCCCGCAACCCGATTGCCTGCGCTTTACCCCGGCCCTTACGGTCAGCAAGGCCAATATCGACGAAATGCTCCTGCGCCTGGCCCGCGCCTTCTCCCGCGTACGCACCGCGCAACTGCAGTGTCGCAAAGGTATTGCGGTCTGATCAGACCCGCCCTACACGAATTTCCGAACCGTCTCGCGGTATAACGCAGCGCCCCACGTTTGACTCTTTTCGCGTGGGGCGTTTTTTTGTCTCTGCGTTTTGCCGAAGGCATTTCAATGCTTGAGCGATAGCAGGATCAATGGTTGCCCGCGAATGGGGCGCTACGCTTTCAATCCGCCAACTCCATCACTCGCCGATAAAACAACCACTCCTGTTCCAGCGCATGGGCCTGGTTGCCGGCCTTGCGGAAACCATGACGTTCGTCGGCGTAGTAATGGGCTTCGACCAGAATGCCGTTGTCCTGTAGCGCCTTGACCATGTCGCGGGTCTGTTGCGGCACCACCACGGCGTCCAGTTCCCCCTGAAAGAAGATCATCGGAACACTGATGTTGTGCGCGTGCAGCAGTGGCGTGCGCGCGGCGTAGCGTTCGGCGTCCTGCACCGGGTCGCCGATCAACCAGTCCAGATAATCGCCTTCGAACTTGTGAGTGACGCGACCCAGAGCGACAGGATCACTGACGCCATACAGGCTGGCGCCCGCGCGAAAGACCTTGTGAAAGGCCAATGCGCATAATGCGGTGTACCCGCCGGCGCTGCCGCCACGGATAAACGCTTTATCGCCGTCGATCAGCCCGCGTTCGGCCAGATAACCGACCACCGCGCAGGCATCTTCCACATCTACCTCGCCCCAACTCAAATGCAGCGCCTGGCGATAAGCGCGGCCGTAACCACTGCTGCCTCGGTAATTGAGGTCGGCCACGGCGAAGCCCCGTTGTGCCCAATACTGGATTCGCGGGTCGAACATCGGGTAGCAGGCCGACGTCGGCCCGCCGTGAATGAACACCACCAAGGGTGGTTTCGAGTCGCCGGTCATCGCCGGGTAGAAGAAACCGTGGGCCTCGCCCGAGCCGCTCGGATAACGCAGGGTTTGCGGGCGGCTGATCTGTTCGGCGGGCAGGGGGACCACGCCACCGGCGAGGGTCTTTACCTGCCGGGTTGTGCGGTCAATAGCAATCACCGCCGCCGAACTGACCGGAGAAGCGGCAATACAGTAGATGAACTGCTCATCCTGTGCGAGATGGCGGAAGCGACTGTAGTCGCCCGTGAAATCCTCACGGGAGCCATCGCCATGACACAGCCCCAGTCGCCCAAACCCCTCTTCGGTCCAACTCGCCAGATAAGTGTCTTCGCTCAGTGGTAACCAGGTGCAACCACCCAATTGCCAAGGCGCCGGTCCATGGTCGGCAGCAGCGCTCGGGAGTGGGCTCAGACCTTCTGTCCACTCTACCCACGGCTGCCAGAAACCGCCGCGATCGGTCAGACAATACAGACGGCCGCTGTCATCGAATCTCGGTTGTTGCAGTGACTCCTGAGCACCGTCACCGGCCACACAACGCGGCTGCGCAAAGGTGTGATCGCGCTGTCGCTCGGCAACCATCAGGCGAGTCGCGGTCCAGGGCTGATCCGGGCGATTCCACTCGATCCAGGCCAGTCGCCGGCCGTCGGGGCTCAGGGCCGGTGCCGCGTAGAAATCGGCACCCTCGGCCAGAAGATGACGTTGGCCGTCAGCTAGATCGATCGCCACCAGGCGATGCCGATCGCGGTTCTCTTCAACCGCCAGCACCTGCCCGTTGGCAAATTGCAGATCGCCGTAACGGCATTCACTTGAAGTCAGTACCTCAGGCGTCCCATCGGTCAGTGATTGCCGATACAGCTGCTGATCGGCCTCGTTGACGAAAACCAGCCCGTCATCGGTCAGACAAAACGACCCGCCGCCATATTCGTACACCCGGCTGCGCACACTGAAGGTGGGCGGTGTCAGGCAATGAGCCTGACCGTCGCGCCACTGCCAGATCCGGCAGGCGGCATCCTCCGGGCGGTACTCGTTCCAGAACAGGCCATGTGGCCCGACCTGCAACTCGGCGAAGTCGATGCCAGCCGCGACGGCCCTGGCGGCGCTCAAGGGTTCAGCTTTTGGCGATGAGGCGTGAGTTTCGTTCATTGCGAAAGGCCAGTTGTTCGATGGTCTGGGTCGCGTGCTCGGCTTCTTCGCGGGCCTTGAGGATCACGCCGTGATGTTGCGACTTGCTGCACACCGGGTCGGCATTGCTCGCGTCACCCGTGAGCATGAATGCCTGGCAACGGCAGCCGCCGAAGTCCTTTTCTTTCTCGTCGCAGGAACGGCACGGTTCGGGCATCCAGTCGTAACCGCGAAAGCGGTTGAAGCCGAACGAGTCGTACCAGATGTGCTGCATGCTGTGGTCGCGCACGTTGGGAAACTGTACCGGCAGCTGTCGGGCGCCATGACAGGGCAGGGCGGTTCCGTCTGGTGTGACCGTCAGAAAAATACTGCCCCAGCCGTTCATGCAGGCTTTCGGACGTTCTTCGTAATAGTCCGGCGTTACGAAAATCAGCTTGCACGGATGCCCTTCGGCTTCCAGTTTGGCGCGGTATTCGTTGGTGATGCGTTCGGCGCGAACCAGTTGTTCCTTGGTCGGCAACAGGCCGACCCGATTGAGCTGGGCCCAACCGTAGAACTGGCACGTCGCGAGTTCGACGAAGTCTGCCTCAAGGGCAATGCACAGCTCGATGATCCGGTCGATTTTGTCGATGTTGTGCCGATGGGTGACGAAGTTCAGCACCATCGGATAGCCGTGCGCTTTCACCGCACGGGCCATTTCGAGTTTTTGCGCGAAGGCCTTTTTCGAGCCGGCCAGCAGATTGTTCACCTGCTCGTCGCTGGCCTGGAAGCTGATCTGGATGTGGTCCAGGCCGGCCTTTTTGAAGTCGCTGATTTTCTGCTCGGTGAGGCCGATGCCGGAGGTGATCAGGTTGGTGTAGAACCCCAGTTTGCGCGCCTCAGCGATCAACTCGGCGAGGTCCTGGCGCACCAGTGGCTCACCGCCGGAAAAGCCCAACTGCGCCGCGCCCATTTCCCGGGCTTCGCGAAAGACTTTGATCCACTGCTCGGTGGTCAACTCCCGGCCTTGCTCGGCGAAATCCAGCGGATTGGAGCAGTACGGGCATTGCAACGGGCAGCGATAGGTCAGCTCGGCCAGCAGCCAAAGGGGCAGGCCGATTTCGGGCTTGGGCGGTAACTTGCCTGACACGGAATCAGGCAAGTTCGATCCAGTGCTGAGCACGGGCGACCTCCATGAATTGCTCGATGTCGTCACCGAGCTCGGGCACGCCGGGGAACTGTTTGTCGAGCTCGGCGATGATGGCCGCGACATCTCGCTGGCCATCGATCAAGCCGCCGATCAGCGCGGCGCTATCGTTGAGTTTGATCATGCCTTCGGGGTAGAGCAATACATGGCCTTTTTGCGCCGGTTCGTACTGGAAACGGTAGCCGGGACGCCAGGTCGGGGTTTTGCTGCGATCAAAACTCATAAGGTGATTCCTTTATGCCAGACCCGCTGTTCGGTCACGCTGTGGTACGGCGGGCGGTTCAGTTCGTAGGCCATGCTCATGGCGTCGAGCATGCTCCAAAGAATGTCCAGTTTGAACTGGAGAATTTCCAGCATGCGCTCCTGGCCTTCCCGCGTAGTGTAATGCTGCAGCGTGATCGCCAGACCGTGTTCCACATCCCGGCGAGCCTGGCCCAGGCGTGTGCGGAAATATTCGTAGCCGGCCGGGTCGATCCACGGGTAATGCTGCGGCCAACTGTCGAGGCGCGATTGGTGGATCTGTGGCGCGAACAGCTCGGTCAGCGAACTGCTGGCGGCTTCCTGCCAACAGGCCCGGCGGGCGAAGTTGACGTAGGCATCCACGGCGAACCGCACGCCGGGCAGCACCAGCTCCTGGGAGCGCAACTGATCCGGGTCGAGGCCGACCGCTTGCCCAAGACGCAACCAGGCTTCGATACCGCCGTCTTCGCCGGGGGCGCCGTCATGGTCCAGCAGGCGCTGAATCCACTCGCGACGAATCTCGCGGTCCGGGCAGTTGGCCAGGATCGCGGCGTCCTTGAGCGGGATGTTCACCTGATAGTAAAAGCGGTTGGCGACCCAGCCCTGGATCTGCTCGCGGGTCGCCCGGCCTTCATACATCGCCACGTGATACGGGTGATAGATGTGGTAGTAGGCGCCCTTGGCGCGCAGGGCCGCTTCGAATTCGGCGGGGGACATTGGGGTATCAGTCATTGCGGTTCTCCGGGAACAACCGGTGGATTCTTTGGTGTCTGGTCTGACGCCTTCGCGGGCAGGCCTGCTCCTACAGAGATAGCGCTATCCCTGTGGGAGCGTGGCTGGCCCGCGAAGAGGCCATCCGCTACAGCACAATACTCATGCCGTCATAGGCCACTTCAACTTCACGACGGGCCAGCTCCGCACGCTCTGGCGAATCCTCATCGAGAATCGGGTTGGTGTTGTTGATGTGGATAAGCACTTTGCGCTGTTTGGGCAGTTGTTCCAGCACTTCGAGCATGCCGCCGGGGCCGTTCTGCGCCAGGTGGCCCATTTCCCGACCCGTGCGCGTGCCAACACCACGGCGCTGCATCTCGTCGTCGTCCCACATCGTACCGTCTACCAGCAGACAATCGCTGCTGGCCATGATCTTCAGCAGCGGAGCATCGACCTTGCCCAGGCCCGGTGCGTAGAACAGTTTACCGCCGGTGCCCAGGTCTTCGACGATCAGGCCGATATTGTCGCCCGGATGCGGGTCAAAGCGGTGCGGCGAGTACGGAGGGGCGGCGCTACGCAGGGGCAGCGGGGTGAAGCGCAGGTTCGGGCAGGCCGGCACGGTGAAGCTCTGATCGAGTTCGATACGGTTCCAGTTCAACCCGCCATTCCAGTGGGTCAGCATTGTGAACAACGGGAACCCGGTGCTCAGGTCTTCATGGACCATGTCGGTGCACCAGACCTGATGCGGGCAGCCTTCGCGCAAGCTGAGCAGGCCGGTGGTGTGGTCGATCTGGCTGTCCATCAGGATGATTGCGCTGATGCCGGTATCACGCAGCGCGCGTCCCGGCTGCATCGGCGTGAAACTCTGGAGCTGGGCGCGGATGTCCGGCGAAGCATTGCACAGCACCCAGTTCACGCCATCATCGGAAATCGCGATGGACGACTGGGTACGCGCTTCGGCCCGCAGGCTGCCGTCGCGAAAACCTGCGCAGTTCGCGCAGTTGCAGTTCCACTGGGGGAAACCGCCGCCGGCGGCGGAACCTAGAATCTGGACAAACATGGCCGCTCCATCATTGAGAACTGAAAATAAAAACGCCCCGGCAAGCCGAGGCGTAGCACTGCATTCTCTACCAAACGGCAGAGCTTAGCGGCTTGCGAAGTACATGGTGACTTCGAAGCCGATACGCAGGTCGGTGTAAGCAGGTTTGGACCAGGACATAGAAGCGCTCCTTCAGGTGGATGGGACAGTTGAGACCTACACATATAGTCCACCTCCAGCCGGAGATGTTCAGATAGTTAGGTGGCTATGTTACTCAAAATTACAGAGTGATTGGCTGCGAATCTTTGAGAAAGCTAATTGCAGCGCCGGTAATGATCATTTTGCCACTTGCCAACGCGTAGTCGGGCAAGGCCCGCTGGCCAGGCAGCGCCAGCCACCTTCGGCCATATTCAGTCGCTGTGCCGCGGCTAGCAAGGCTTTGCGTTCGATCATTAGAATCGCTTGCGGTAGAAGGCTCAGATAATCCGACGAGTGGCCGGCCAGTTTGCCTTGCCAGAGCAGTTCGGCGGCCTGGGCGTTGGGCAGGGCGGTGCTGTCGAATTGATCGGCCAGGGCTTGGCGTTGGGCGATGAAGGTCAGCTCATCGATGCTTTCGATCATCCTTTCGAGCTCGCCGAGGAATTGTTCGATGTGTTGCAACAAGTCCAGAGGCGCGACGCTCGGCGATTGCACGCCGAACAGCATCCCGGTCTGACCGTTGATCTGGCGCAGGCCGCTGAACACCGCGTAACCGAGTTGCAGCTCCACCCGCAAGCGTTGATAGAACGGTGTCTGGCACAGGTGTGCTAGCAAGCGCCAGGCAGCTTCGTCGGCGATGTCACGGGTTGCCGTCGGACAAAAGAGTAATAGCGCGTGTTCGCTGGAACCGGTATCGACGGCGTGCCAAAGATGCTGTGAGGCGATCGATAAAGGCGGCGCCGATTGATGGTCCGGCGTTCCCGGCACACGACTCAAGACCAGCCCCATCGCCGCTTGCGTCTGGGCCGACAGTCCGGTCGCCAGGCCATCCCAACGCGCGCTCGACCAGAGTTGCTGCAAGTCATCCGAGGCTGCGGTGTGCTCAGTGCATAGATCGGGCAGCACCTTGAGCAACTGTCGAATCGGCATCAAAGGGATGGCCGTCGGAGCTTCCTGTGAGAAACGGGCATCAGGTTGTGTCAGCGCTTTCAGCACATGCTCGAGGACTGTTGGCATCGGCTCCTGCAGGCCCGTCAGTTTCAGCAGCCATTCATTGCCCGATGCACTGAAGGAAACGTCGACACCCGCCTGACGTGCATCTTCGCGCAACGGCCCCAGGCTGTTTTCCAGATTCGTCTGAAGACGGCTGTGAGGTGCGGATTCCAGGCGCCAGCGCAGATACACCGCACCTTCATCCGTGTTATCCGGCAATGCCTGACTGAACTGCATCGGCGATCGCTCGCGGCGACTGCGTGAGCGATCCTGGGCAAAGGTCCGCAGGCCACGATGAGCGCTGGTCTGGCCGCGAATCAACCCGGCATTCGCGGCTGGAGCCTCGGTACGCAAAAACGGATTGGGCGTTGGCAGTTGCCACTGGCCGGTGAAGTTATCCACAGCGCCGATTTGTTTCAGGATTGCCTTGAGTGCGACAACGCCCTGTTCGGATAACCCCGGTTCAAGTTGCTCGCTGTCCCGTTGGGCCAGTTGCAAGGCGCTGCTGACTTGCTGTTGGCGCTGCTGCAGGGTTGCGTACTCTTCGCGCAATTGAGCCCAATCCTGACGAGAGGTAAAAAAGCCCAGCCAATCCAGAAGCTGTTCGCGGATTGCGCTGCCCGGTTGCGTGGCGTTCGCCCGCAGCGTGAATTCGATGTGCAGCAAGGCTTGCCCGGCGTAGCGGTAGAGCGGCGCGGCTTTCAGGTTGTCCGCCAGCCCAGAGTTTTGCAGCTGCGCCAACAGGCCGTCGGGTTTTGCGGCATTCAACCAATGACACAGGAACGCCAGTGCTTCGGGCGATGAGTCGGGCAGCGCTTCGAGGGTGATCAGCAGATCCAGTCGACGTTCTCCAGCCTGTTGATAACTATTGGCCGAAGAATCCATCAACAGGGTGGGCTTTGTCTGAGGGACTTTCTCCCCAGTGGTAATGGCCGTGGCAAACTTCTGCGCCATCCCTTTCAATTCGTCGAGACTCTGCGGGCCGGCCAGGCTCAGCGTCATCTGGCCGGTATGATAAAAACGCTGATAGAAGCCCTGTAAGGCTTGCTGAAACTCGGGCTGCGGAATCGGCAGGCTGTAACGGTTGCCAGCATGAAACGCCCGCAACGGGTGAGCCGCCGAGAGCCCGTCGAACAGCGCGAATTGCTGTTGGGCTGTGGCATCCCGCGACCAGGCGACAAATTCAGCGTGCAGCACTTCCCGTTCCCGCCGCTGATCGTCCGGATTCATACGCGGATGGGCGAGCATGTCTGACAGACGCTCCAGCCCAGCGCTGAACGCCTGGGGTGGCAGTTCAAAAAAGAAGTCCGTCGTCCGTTCGCTGGTTCGCGCGTTTACCTGCCCGCCATGACCTTGTACGTAGGCCATCAGCCCTTGCTCTGCAGGAAAGCGCTCCGTACCCAGGAACAGCAAATGCTCAAGAAAGTGCGCCAGCCCCGGCCAGGCCGGTGGCACGTCGTGACTGCCGGCGGCGACCCGCAACGCCGCGGCGCAGCGCTTCAAACCGGGAGCATGACGCAGCGTCACCCGCAGACCGTTGGCCAGGGTTTCAGTGTGAAGGTGGGGGTGATTCAGCGCAGGCATGAGCACTTCCAGAACAGAGAAGCGCTAATGCTAGCGGATTAGGGGGCGTTCTCAATGAGTTTCCACACTGCGCCGGGGAAACTGATTGAGAACGCCCCCTAAGTGGATCAGCGCTTGTTCAGCGCGCCGTAAAGCTCGGGACGGCGATCGAGGAAGTAGCGATTGGCGGCGCGGGAGTCGATCATCAGCTGGCGATCCAGCTCACCGACAATCAGCGCTTCATCAAGACCGGCCTGGGCGATACGGCTGCCATCCGGCGCGGCGATGCTGCTCTGGCCGCAATACTGGATCTCGCCCTCGCTCCCACAGTAGTTGGCGTAAGCCACATAACACTGGTTTTCGAAGGCCCGGGCGCGGACGGTGACGTCGGCGATGAAATCGTAGGGAATCATGTTCGCCGTCGGCACCAGGATCAGCTCGGCACCGGCCAACGCCAGACGCCGGGCGTTTTCCGGGAACTCCAGGTCGTAGCAGATCAAGAAGCCGAGCTTCCAGCCATTGAGTTCAACCAGCGGGAACTCATCCGGCCCGGGGCTGAACATCGAGTGATCGAGATCGCCGAACAAGTGAGTCTTGCGGTAGTTGCACAGCCGCTCGCCATGGGCGTCGATCAACTGCACGGCGTTGTAGATCTGCCCGTCCTCGGTACGCTCCGGGTAGCCATACAAAATGGCGATCCCCGCTGTCTTGGCGATGCGCGCGATTTGCTGCGCCGACTCACCGTTGTGCACCTCCGCCAGCACGCTGACCGCATCAATGCCGATGTTGTAGCCGGTCAGGAACATCTCCGGCAGCACCAGCAAATCCGCGCCTTTGGCCTCCAGCGCCAGTTGATGCAGGCGTTGCAGGTTGCCCGCGACATCCAGGGGCAGCGGTGGGCATTGGTAAAGGGCTACGCGCATTTCGGATTCCTCTTACTCGGGCAGGGCGATCGGACCGATCTCGTTGAACACATCTCCTGGACCCGGGTTTTCGGCGTGAGTTTCACCGCCGAAGTGTTTCATGATGCCCCACACCGCGTTGAGCGAGGTCTGCACCGCGCCTTCAACCCACGCCGGTGTCCATGAAACGTCATCGCCGGCGATGAAAATCCCGCGCTGCTCGGGCGGCATGTCGTCCTGCATGAAGTGCGCGTACATGCGCTGGTTGTAGCGATAGTGGCCGGGCAGGGCGCCTTTGAAAGCCCCGAGGAAATGCGGGTCGGCTTCCCACGACACGGTGATCGGATCACCGATGATGCGCGCGGCGATGTCGACTTTCGGGTAGATCTTCTTCAGCGCATCCAGGGCCAATTTCACGCGTTTTTCCACGGGGTGCGGAAGCATTTTCAGCGCGTCGCTCATCCACGAGTACGACAGGCAAATCACTCCGGGCTTGTCGTCGCCGTTGTCGAACAAATAGGTGCCGCGGGTCAGGCGATCGGTGAGGGTCATGCTCATCAGGTCGCGGCCGGTTTCCGGGTCTTTGTCCTTCCAGAACGGGCGGTCGACCATCACGAAAGTTTTCGACGACTGCATGTAGCGGGTACGGTCCAGGGCCATCCACATTTTTTGCGAGAACAGGCTCTCGTCGCATTCGATCTGGGTGGTCAGCAGCCAGCTCTGGCAAGTGGTCAGCACCGCTGCGTACTCGCGGGTGTCGCCCCAGTTATCGGTGACCGCAAAACGGCCGTCTGCCGCGTGGGCGATTTTCTTCACGCCGGTACGTGGCGCGCCATTGTGCAGCGAGCTGAGGCTGGTGCCTTCCGGCCAGTGCACGCAACGCTCCGGCACATGGCGCCAGATGCCTTGAGGCACTTGTTCCACGCCGCCGACCACCAGGTGCTGGTGATCGTCGCAGTTGGTCATCACCACGCGGAAGATTTCCAGCATCGAGTTGGGGAAATCCGAGTCCCAGCCGCCGGTGCCGAAACCGACCTGACCGAACACTTCGCGGTGATGGAACGAGAGTTTGGCGAAGGCTTTGGAGGTGGCGACGAAATCGTAGAACGTGCGGTCGTCCCACAGCGGCACCAAGGTGTTCCACAATTCCTTGAGGCGCGGCACGTCGCGGTCGCGGATGGCTTGCTGGATCTCGCCGAAGCGCGAACCGTCTTCCAGGGCGTCAGCCCAGGCGTCAGCCACTTCCTGGAACAGTGCAGGAAGATCCGCCAGTTTCTGTGCGTAATGGGTTTTGCCTTCCAGATCGATCACCGTGCTGCCGGACGCGGGTGTCAGCGGGTTCGGGAAGGGCTTGGTTTCGAGGCCGAGTTTGTCGACGTAGTGATAAAACGCGGTGGACGATACCGGGAAACGCATACCGCCGAGCTCGGCGATGATGCCTTCGGCGCCGTTGAACGCCTGGGAGCGCAGACGACCGCCCATTTTCGAGGCTTCGTAGACGACGGGTTTCAGGCCCAGTTTCATCAATTCATAGGCGGCCACCAGACCGGCGATGCCAGCCCCGACAATCGCCACCTCGGCGCCGTGATTGTGCGCTGGAATGCTCCCCAGACCGGCCGGGTGCTCGATCCAGTCGTCGAAGGCGAAAGGAAAGTCCGGGCCGAAAATGGTGACTGGTTTTTTACCGTCTGCAGGATGGCGATTGTTCTTGTTCATGGCTGACCTTGCTGGCGACCCGACGCAGGATGCGCGTCTGAGTATAGGAAAAGATGGTCGCCATTCTAGAGAGCGTAGAACACGTTAATAAGACGCAATGTGTCGTCGTTTTGCTAATTGTTTTATCAATATGACGAAGTATTACTGCATATTGTAGGTGTGAGCAGTGCGGCGATCCGACTTGCCCGCGCAGAGGCCCGACCAGACACCGAACGCTTACTGGTAGAAACTCAAACCGGCTGCCCCCGATCAATCTTGCTGCTCAGGATGATCGAAGTCGTCGTTTTCTCCACCCCATCCACACTGCCGATCTGATCCAGCAACTGATCCAGCTGCTCCGGCGAATCGGTGCGCAACCACGCCACGTAATCAAACTCGCCACTCACCGCACACAGCTGCTGCACCTGAGCCATGGCGCTAAGTCGTCGCAGCACTTCCTTGCCAGACCTCGGTTGCACCGTAATCCCGACGTAAGCCTGCAATCCGCCATCCACCACACGCTGACCCAGTCGTACACCGTAACCGGTGATCACCTTGGCCTTTTCCAACCGGGCCAGGCGCGAAGTAACGGTGGTCCGGGCGATGCCCAGTTGCCGGGCAAGCATGGCCACACTTTCACGGGCATTGATCTGCAGGGCGGCGATCAATTGGCGGTCGATTTCGTCGAGAACGGGCGGGCGAGTGTCAGGCAAAGGGGTATCTCCAGCGGTACAGAGCAATGGGCAGGCATATTACAGGCAGTCCATGCCCTCAACGGGTTAATTGGATGGACACAAATTGTCACTCGTAGTCGAATGCACAACCAGGGGCTGTGAAGCGAGGGGATCGAAATGAAGAGCATGCCTGCGGCTCTGCGCGACTATGCACTGCAGATTGCCAATCACGAAATGGGGCACTACGTCGTGGCCCGAGCCCTGGGTTTTGAAACGGGTGATGTGACCCTGAAAGTGACCATGGGCCTGACGCACCATGGCGGGGCCTCCATTACCTTGACGCGGTCGATTACGTCGATCGAAGCCATGAAGGAACATTTGGAAGCCCGGATGATGGTCCTCTACGCCGGCGCCATTGCGCAGACTTTGCCTGCAAAGCACTCGCCCGAGAAACGCGTCGATAAGTCGAAAGCGGCAGCCATCCTGAAAGGAGAGTTTGGAGCGGAACAGGATCACGCAAAAATAAGAGAGTTGCGGTACTTGCTTCGAAACATCGCCTACCCCGATACGGATCCAGCGTCGTCCGACAGCATCATTGCTGAACTGACAGACATTAATGATCGCTTGTGGTTGCGCACTCAAGAAATCGTAGAGGAATTGGCCGAGACGATTACTGGATTGGCAGGGCTTCTGGTAGAGCGCATGGTCATTGTGGAGCAGTGGGGGCGGCCGGCGGATACGTATGAGGTTGTGTTGACGGGGGAAGTGCTTGAGCGGCTGGGGCCAGTGCAGGCCATTCCAGTGTTGAGTGTTTGGGCGTAAACATCCAGGACGCCGTCGGATGCGGTTCGAGCAGGTCGCGGTGCAAGCACCTTCACCACATCATCAATCGCCGCTTTGCTTATCGCCGCCAGATGAGACTACTGAGCGTAGTTCTGCGCGAAAGCGGCAATTGCCTGCGTAGCCTGGAAGTCGACCAACTGCAGACCGCGCTCCTGGATGCTGGTCTTGGCAAGCTGCACCGCTTTACGGTGGCGGGGCGATTCATTCTCGGCGGGAGTGCTGACAGGGATTAGTACGTTTTTTAGTTGAATAATCCCTTCTTGTTCGGCGCGTACGAACTTCATCAGCCACTGATCGCAGTGGTCGAGTATCGCGCTTGGTTCGGCCTGATCAAAAGCCAATGGTTTGATAGCGGCCACTACCTCGTTTCGGTGAACCAAGGGCAGGTGCAGTTTGGTCAAGTCGCCGATCAAGGTGTCATCACGGAAATTGCGGATCGATGCTTCCGAGAACATGGTTCGAATTTCTCGAACCATGAGCTCTTCGCGACGATCACGCCCTATGCCTTGGCGTTCGATATAGCGGCTATATAGCGTTCCGAGGGCTGCGTCGAAGTTTTCCACCAATATTGAGCGCATGGGGCTGAAGCGAATCAGTGACTCCTTCGGCTCGGTCAGGAAACGAAAGTGGTTAACGATCTGCGACTCTTGGGCTTCTGTTGTCATGAGGCGAACGTTATCCAATTCGTTCTGGGCAATTTCCATGGCCTTGGCGAATAGGTTGCTGCACTCGAAGAAGTGATTGACCCGTTTCAGGTTTTTACGGGCGAGCCTGTACTCCATGCGCCCTATGGCTGGAGCCGAGAGAACGATGCCGACATTGGCAAATTCTTCGGTTTCGGCAAAAGGCGCGAAGCGCACGATGCTGTAAAGGCAGGTGTATTTCATTGCAGGACGCTCCAGAATTCGTCCGATTGGCAGAGCATCAGGTTACTTTTAATTTCTTCGAGCAGAATGTCGAGCCCCGGTTTGCCGATGGATTCACACCATTCATCGGGAATGTCCAAGCATAGGTCACGAAACCGCATAGCAGTGTCGTGCATCCGCTGGCCGTATTCAACTTTGTCGACCAGATCCAGCTGCCATGTCCGATTGCTAGGGCCAAACACATGGCTTTGTGCGAATTTTTGAGCATCCAGCGGCCATTTGAACGCTTGATTGTGATCGATCAGCTGCAGCTGATTGTCGAGGCCGCACATCAGTAGGTTGGGTCGGCCGCCGAATGGCCCTAACTGACGATCACCGTTACCTACCCAGTAATCAAAGATGAAGACGGCTTTTTGCAGGTCGCTTGGAACCTGCTGTACTTGCGAATACAACATATCTGCAGCGTCCGCAACATAGGCTAGGGCATAGCTATCTCCAGGCCCAAGATCGTTTCGTGCTTCCAGGTTGTAGCGCAGTAGGGCTGGGTCAATATAGATATAGCCATGCTCGGGGATCGGTAAGCCGAATTGAGCTGCCAGTCGGGCGCAGAGCAGCTCGGCAATCCGCTCGGTGGGCGGTAATTCCAATCCCTTGGCCACATAGTGCTTGTCATTGCTGGCTCGGCACAGAAAGGGACGCGTGATGCCTCCCTCCAGTCGCCGGATGATCTCAACCGCTTCGATGTAGTTACCCACGGCCATTACCGTTCCCTTATAAATCAGCTTGCCAGACGATACTGGTCTACATTGTGCTGCACCACGCCCCGCAATGTTTTTTTAGGAGAATTGCGTAGGTAAGATCCATACGTGAGATCGGTAACGCATTCGGAATACTCTGCTGCATTTACAAGAAGCCCTGATGCGAAAACATCGGGGCTTTTTGTTGTCTCTCAAACGGATTTGCCCGCGTTAACATTTTTAGGATCTAGCGCACCCCGGGCTTTGTACCGCATGCACCGGTGTATTTCACAGCTTATCAACCGCTATTCCTCGGACTCTGTCGCCGTCCGGGCAGGTCGCGGTGTCAGCACTTTCACCACATCATCAATCACCGCTTTGCTCATCGCCGTCAGATAGTGCGCGGCCCAGGCGTGGCGGTCGGTGTCTTTTGCGTAGGCTGCGTCTTCGGCAAATGATTTGGCGAGGGATAGCAGGTCGGAGGTTTGAGTCAATGCATCGAGGATGGGGACGCCAGCGCTGACGTGGAACAGTGGCTGATCCGAGCAATAGGTGAAGGGCGTGAGGCCGATGGTTTTCAGTTCGGAAGCTGCGGGTGAATCTGTTTTGTTCATGATGTAACTCCTAATTTGAGGAGCTGTCACGTTCGTTTCCAAGCGAATGGGTGGCAGCTGTGCGCAGGTTGGAAAACCGGGAAATTAGGAAACCGGCACGCCCGAAGACGTCCCGCGCACAGCCGCCATAACTCAAGAGTGCAAGCTAAAAACGTTTGCAATCGTGAAGGGGGCGCTGTTGCAACTAATTTCGACGGGTTTCCAAGCCCGATCGCTGCATTGGCAGCGACGTCTGGAGAGTATCCCGTCGAAGAAAAGCCCAACAAGGCGGCAAAGTGCCTAAATGCGCCCATTACGTAATTCTCGGAGTTTGCCTACAACCTTGGAGGACGTCATCCGATAACCCACCGTCCGCGCAAAATATAACCTAGACGGCAGACAGGAATAATGACGCATGACCCGCCTCGGAGCAGCGCACAGCGCGGCCCGTGATCCACACAGGAAGAAGCAGTATGTCCACACCCCCCACGACTCAAGCCAGCATTGAGCAGTTGCACCGAGACGTGGCCGCCTTGGCTGAAGACATGCGTAGCCCGGCCCCCACCGCGACCCGAGCGATACTACTGCCGTTCGGGCTCGGCGCCGCTCTGGCCCTGGTGACCTTTGCTGTCGTCGCCTTGGTGGCTCGGCTGGTCTGAACCCTAAGACTAAGCGTCAATCTCAGAAAGCCAAAAGCCGCGCATTAGCGCGGCTTTGAGTATGGTGGGCCCACACGGACTTGAACCGTGGACCAAAGGATTATGAGTCCTCTGCTCTAACCAACTGAGCTATAGGCCCTCAGTAGGCCGCGGATTATAGCGACGGTTTCTCGGCAGTGCTATCCGAAAAATCCGATACGGCCATACGAAGAAACGTCGCGGCGAATTCGTCGGGGGAAAGTGGCAGACTGACGATGTAGCCTTGGATCTGTTCGCAGCCTTCGGTGGCGAGGAATTGTTGCTGGGCCTGGGTTTCGACGCCTTCGGCGATGACGGTGAATTGCATGCTGCGACCCAGGGCGATGATTGCGCGGACAATCGCCGCGTCGTGGGGGTCGTCCGGCAGGCCGCGGACGAAGGACTGGTCGATCTTGAGGATGTCCAGCGGCAGGCGTTTGAGGTAGCTCAGGGATGAATAGCCGGTGCCAAAGTCGTCGATCGCCAGTTGCACGCCCAGACGCTTGAGCTGGTGCAGGACCGCCAGCGCTTCTTCGGCCTGGCTCATGATGAAGTTTTCGGTAATCTCCAGTTGCAGAAAATCGGGTTTGAGGCGGTTGTCCTTGAGCAATTGCTCGATTCGGCCGAGCAGGTTCGGCTGGCGTAATTGAGCGCCCGCCAGGTTGACCGAGAGTGGGCCGAGACACTCATAGACCTGATTCCACTCGTACATCTGCTGGCAGGCGGTCTCCAATACCCAATCACCGATTTGCAGGATCATGCCGTTTTCTTCGGCCAGGGGAATGAAGTGCTCGGGAGGCACATCGCCGAAGGTCGGGTGATGCCATCGAATCAGCGCTTCGGCGCCGACCAGCCGATGATCCTCGAGGCTGATTTTGGGCTGGTAGTACAAAAACAGCTCATTGCGCTCGATGGCGCGTCGTAGTTCATGCTCCAGCGCCACGCGTTCGCTGGCCTGGGCGGTGAGGTCTCGGGTGTAGCTTTCAACCCGGTTACGGCCCTTGGCCTTGGAACGATACATCGCGGCATCGGCGTTCTTGACCAGTGTGGCGACGTCGCAACCGTCCCTGGGATACAGGCTGGTGCCGATGCTGGCACTGATGAAAAACTCGTGCTCGCCGGCCTGGAAAGGGGCCGCGAAGCAATTGAGCAGCTTGGTGGCGATGTTGTCGGCATCGCTGGCCTGTTGCAGGCCGGGGAGCAGGATGATGAATTCGTCGCCACCCAGCCGCGCCACGGTATCGATATCGCGCAGCTGCTCCTTGAGGCGCACGGCGATGCCTTTGAGCAGCAGGTCGCCAACCGGGTGGCCGAGGCTGTCGTTGATGTGTTTGAAACGGTCCAGGTCCAGGAACAGCACGGCGCCCTGGCCACCGTTTTCCTGCTGGTTGTTCAGCGCGGTCAGCAGACGGCTTTCGAACAATGTGCGGTTTGGCAGGCCGGTCAACGGATCGTGGTGCGCCTGGTAGTCGAGTTTGGCTTGCGCGTGCTTGAGGCTGGAAATGTCCGCGAATACCGCGACAAAGTGGGTGATGAGTTTGTCCCGGTTGCGCACGGCGCTGATGGTCAGCCAGCTTGGGTAGAGCTCACCATTCTTGCGCCGGTTGGAAATCTCGCCCTGCCAATGACCTTCGGCGGTCAGTTGATGCCACATCGCCGCATAGAAGGCGCTGTCGTGCAGGCCCGAGGCGAGCAGGCGAGGGGTGTGGCCCAGTGCTTCGGTCTCGCTGTAACCGGTGATTTCGGTAAAGGCCCGATTGACCGCGCTGATGTGCTGTTGGGTATCGGTGATCAAGACACCCTCGGCCGTACTCTCGAACACGGTGGCGGCCTGTTGCAGTTTCTCCTGCATCAGGTGCCGCTCGGTGATATCCCGGGCGATGGTCAACATGCAGTCTTCATCGCCGATGGGCAGCGGTCGGCTTGAAACTTCGCAGAGCCGGATCTGCCCGTCCTTGCGGCGGATGTGGCAACTGAAGTCGCGGACAAAACCATCCCGGTGCAGCAATTCGAGCATCTGTTTGCGTTCGTTGAGATTGACCCAGATCCCCAGGTCCAGGGCCGATCGATCCACAGACATTGCGCTGTTGAAACCGGTAATACGGCTGAAACCTTCGTTGACCTCCAGGAGCAGGCCATCGCTCTGCCGGGACAGCAGCAAGCCGTCGGGGGAGGCATGAAAGGCCTTGGCGAATTTCTCTTCGGAGGTTTGCAGCTGTTGCTGGGTTTCCTTGAGCTGACTGATGTCTCGTACGACCACCACCAGGGCTGGGGTCGTGTCGAGGTCGAAAGGCTCGGCGGAGATCAGGCCGGTAAACACCTGGCCATTGTTGCGGCGAAAGGGCATCTCCAGGTTGCGGATACTGCCGGCCTGCAATCGTTGCAGCAAACCCGGTCCCACGCCAGGAACACCCCAGATATTCAGGTCGGTGGCCGTCTGGCCTATGACGTCTTCGGCCTTGAGGCCGATCTGTTCCTCGAATGCCTCGTTGACTTCCAGCAGGCAGCCATCGGAAAGCCGTGCGATCACCAGAATATCCGGGCATTGCTGGAACACCGAGGCGAACTTCTGTTCCGACAGGCGCAGCGCCTCTTCGGTGCGCTTGGCTTCGCTGATGTCGATCATCAGTCCGCGCAGGACCGGTTCACGGCCGTGTTCGATCAGGCTGACGATATCGCGGACCCACAGGCAGCGGCCATCAGCGGTGATGACCCGGTAATCGACGCTGTGATCGCGCCCGGCCGCCACTTCACGGTCGCAGAAGGCTTGGGCGCGGGTGAGGTCCGCGGGGTGGATGATGTTGCGCCAGAAGCCCGGAATCAGCCAATGGGACAGGGGATAACCGAGGAGGTCCTGGGCGTGGGGCGACACGTAACTGTAGGTGTAATCGCTGATCTGCGCTTCCCAGGCGATGGCTGAAAGACTCTCCACCAGCCCGCGGTAATGGTATTCGCTGCTGCGCAGCTCCTGTTCCAGATTGACCCTGCGGGCTATTTCCGAGCTCAGTCGGCGGTTGATCCGGATAACCACTGCCAGAACGACGATCAGAAGCAGTAGTCCTGGGAGGCCGTACATCAGCACATCGGACCAGAAGGTTCGATGATCGAGGACATTACCGACCCAATGTTCCTGGATGGCGCTGATTTCACTCGGGCTCATGTCTGCCAGGACTTTGTCCAGGATACTGACCAGCAGCTTGTCGTTCGGCGGGACGGCCATCGCCAATTGATAGCGGTAGGGCGTCTCACCGCTGACGTAGAGCCCTTCGAGCTTGAGCTGGCGCAGGCTCCAGACACTGGAGGCGAGATCGCCTACGACCGCGTCCACTTCGTCAGTAGCCAGCGCTTGCAATGCCGAACTGACATTGGGCATCGCCACCAGATTCAGGTCGGGATGTTGGGTGCGCAACAGTTCATGGGGGGCGTAGTTTTCCACCACGGCGATCTTCAGCCCGTACAGATCTTTGAGTTTGCGCGGTTGGGGGCCTCCGACGTGGGCCAGAATGACAATCGGAAAATCGAGGTAGGGGCGGGTAAACGACAGATAGGTCTGGCGTTCTGGGGTCGACATGATGCCCGGCAAGATGTCTAGCTTGCCCTGTTTGGCCTGCTGCAGGACTTCAGTCCAGCTGACCGGTTCGATGGGCGTGAGTTTGATGGCCAGCCGTTGCCGGATGACGTTGATATAGTCTGCTGCCAGGCCCTGATAACGCCCATGATCGTCGCGAAACTCAAACGGCGGCCAAGACGCATCGACGCCCAGGCGCAATTCCGGGTGAGCCGCCAGCCAGCTACGTTCTTCGTCGGTCAGAGTCAGCGCGCCAGCCGTTGCGGTCCAGGTCATCAGCGACAGCAAAAAAAGCACGGTCGACCATCTGGGCATAACGGTCTCGTTATGGCTTTGGGGGAATGCTTCGAGTGTAGACGGGCTATTCGGCGGGGGGGACGTGCGGGGCATTAAATCTGTATAAAGCAAAACCCCCGGCCTGGGCCGGGGGTTCTGTGATCACTCGTCGAGGAAGGAGCGCAGATGCTCGCTTCTCGTCGGGTGGCGCAGCTTACGCAGCGCCTTGGCTTCGATCTGTCGAATCCGTTCACGGGTCACGTCGAACTGCTTACCAACCTCCTCGAGGGTGTGGTCGGTATTCATGTCGATACCGAAGCGCATGCGCAGAACCTTGGCTTCACGGGCAGTGAGGCCGGACAGGACTTCGCGAGTCGCTTCTTTAAGGCTCTCAACAGTGGCGACATCGATTGGCGACTGCATGGTCGAGTCTTCGATGAAGTCACCCAGATGGGAGTCTTCGTCATCACCGATCGGGGTTTCCATGGAGATCGGCTCTTTAGCGATCTTCAATACCTTGCGGATCTTGTCCTCAGGCATTTCCATGCGTTCGCCCAGCTCTTCCGGGGTCGGTTCGCGACCCATTTCCTGCAACATCTGCCGGGAAATACGGTTGAGCTTGTTGATCGTCTCGATCATGTGCACCGGAATACGGATGGTGCGGGCCTGGTCGGCGATCGAGCGAGTGATCGCCTGACGGATCCACCAGGTGGCATAAGTCGAGAATTTGTAGCCGCGGCGGTATTCGAACTTGTCTACCGCTTTCATCAAGCCAATGTTGCCTTCCTGGATCAGGTCGAGGAACTGCAGGCCACGGTTGGTGTACTTCTTGGCGATGGAGATCACCAGACGCAAGTTCGCTTCGACCATCTCTTTCTTCGCGCGGCGGGCCTTGGCCTCACCGATCGACATGCGACGGTTGATGTCCTTGATCTCGGCGATCGTCAAACCGGTTTCGGTTTCCAGCGCGGTCAGCTTCTGCTGGCAACGAATGATGTCCGGTTGCAGGCGACCAATGGCTTCAGCGTATTTGCTTTTGCCTTTGGCCAGTGCATCGCTCCAGCTTTCGTCGACTTCATTGCCCGGGAACTGGCGCAGGAAGTCGGCACG
The DNA here is from genome assembly GCF_030687165.1 of Pseudomonas sp. FP1740. Lineage (NCBI taxonomy): Bacteria > Pseudomonadati > Pseudomonadota > Gammaproteobacteria > Pseudomonadales > Pseudomonadaceae > Pseudomonas > Pseudomonas sp. FP1740. The sequence continues at coordinate 6,026,293 of NZ_CP117461.1, read as the reverse complement.
CGGCATGCGGGCATCACGAACGCACAATTGCATGATCGCGCGCTCTTGCTGACGCAGACGATCCAGGGCGCTGCGAACACGCTCGACCAGGCCTTCGAATTGCTTCGGCACCAGTTTGATCGGCATGAATAGCTCAGCCAGGGCCAACAGCTCGGCAATCGCAGCCTTGTTGTAGCGACCGTGCTTTTTCAGCGCCTTGCGGGTGATTTCCATCTGATCGGCGACAGCGCCAAAACGCTGTGCGGCGATGACCGGATCCGGACCGCTTTCGGCTTCTTCTTCGTCATCGCTTGCTTCGGCGTCATCGTCGTCGGTGTCGTCGTCCGCTTTCACGGCTTTCGGGTCGACAGGCGGTGGCACTTCGGCTGCAGGCGGCGCAATGCCGTCGTCCGGGTCGATATAACCGCTCAGGACGTCGGACAGGCGGCCACCTTCGGTGGTGACGCGAGTGTACTCGGAGAGAATATGGTCAACCGTGCCAGGGAAGTGCGCGATTGCGCCCATCACTTCGCGGATGCCCTCTTCAATACGCTTGGCGATTTCGATTTCGCCTTCACGCGTGAGGAGCTCTACCGTACCCATTTCACGCATGTACATGCGCACTGGGTCGGTGGTGCGACCAATGTCGGTCTCGACCGCTGCCAACGCTGCAGCTGCCTCTTCGGCCGCGGCTTCGTCGGTATCGGCGTCGGCCAGCATAAGGGAATCCTTATCTGGCGCAACCTCGAATACGTTGATCCCCATGTCATTGATCATGCGGATGATGTCTTCCACCTGTTCCGGATCTGAAATATCCTCCGGCAGGTGGTCGTTGACCTCCGCGTAAGTCAGGTAGCCCTGCTCACGACCAAGTGTGATCAACTCTTTGATACGAGACTGCTGTTGCGCTTTTCCGGACATAACACCCTATCCACTGAAGGTCTTGGCGGGCAAAAAACAAGCCGAGGATTATACCTGAGCTATGACCTCACGCGCCAGTTGAGGTCGGGTTTGATGCGCAAACATTGCGGCTTAAAAGGTCGCGCAATTGATTTTTCTCTTCGGCACTCAACTCACTTTGACGCGCTTTTCGAAGAAGTTGTTCCAGATTTCGCTCGCGTTGGCGGGCTGACAAGCTAGTAATGGTGTCGAAAAACTGTTGTTCAAGGTTATCTCCATCAATCAGCCATTCCTTTTCTGCCAGCGCTTTCAGCAGTCGGCCCTGTTCAGTGCCGTGCCAACGCGCAATCAGTTGAAATGAGTTTAGCTTGGGATTCTTCTGTACGGCTTCGAGCAGGGCGACCAGCAGTTGCGTGTTAGTGTGGTCTTCGGCCGCAAAGTGCCCGGCATCCTCGACTTTTTCGGCCAGTTGCGGGTGATGCAGCAACGTGCGCAAGGCGGCCAGGGTGGGTGGCTCTACAGCAGCCGGTACCCGTGGCGCGCGCGGTTGATCGCGATCGCCGCCACGTTTGCCGTTCTTGTCCCACGGTTTCTTGTCCCATTTCTTGCCGCCCGCACCGGGTTTTTTCGGCGTCCACTCCTGCTGCGGCACATACATCTCTTGTGCCTGCGGCTGATGGTAGTCGCTGTAATCGGGCATGGCGTCGTAATCAATGCCCGGGTCGTAAGCCGGTGGTGCTTCCTGAGGTGCGCTTTGCACCAGTTGACTCACGGCTTCACCGCTGAGTCCGGTAATTTCGGTCAGGCGCTGGCGCATCAGAATGCGTAGGTTGGCGCCCGGAACCTTGTCGATCAGTGGCGCGGCGAGGGTGGCCATGTGGGCCTTGCCTTCAAGCGAGCGCGGGTCCGATTCCTCGGTCAGCTGTTGGAAAAAATAATCGGCCAATGGCTGTGCATGCTGATTGATCCGCGCGCGGAAGGCGTCAGTGCCTTCGGAGCGGACCAGTGTGTCCGGGTCTTCGCCTTCGGGCAGGAATAGAAAGCGTGCACGCCGTCCGTCCTGCAGGCTCGGCAGCGTCGCCTCCAGTGCGCGCCACGCAGCGTTGCGACCGGCCTGGTCGCCGTCAAAGCAGAACAACACGTTGGGCACGACGCGAAACAGTCGCTTCAAGTGCTCTTCGCTGGTGGCGGTGCCCAGGGTCGCTACAGCATTGCGCAAGCCTTGCTGGGCGAGGGCAATGACGTCCATGTAGCCTTCGACGACGATGATTTCGTCGAGGTTGCGGTTGTTCTTGCGCGCTTCGTACAGACCATAGAGTTCCTGTCCCTTATGGAAAACAGGAGTTTCCGGTGAGTTCAGGTATTTCGGCTTGTCATCGCCCAGTACCCGACCGCCGAAGGCGATGATGCGCCCGCGGCTGTCGCGGATCGGGAACATCACGCGATCGCGGAAGCGGTCATAGCGCTTGCCGGTTTCGGCGTTCTCCACCAGCAGGCCGGCATCGATCATGGCCTTTTGCTGCAGGGTGTCGCTGCTGAGATGCTTGAACAGATTGTCCCAGCCGGGCGGAGCGAAACCGAGGCCGAAATCCCGAGCAATTTCGCCGGTCAATCCGCGACCTTTCAAGTAATCCACAGCCGCTTTGCGCGCCGGATGGCTTTTCAGGGCCTGGCGGTAAAAATCGGCGGCAGCGCTGAGCAGCGGATACAGCGGCGAATCGGTGGGCTGTCGCGGTTTGTGCGGTCGGCCGCTTTCTTCGCGGGGGATTTCCATGCCGGCGGCTTTGGCCAGTTCTTCGACTGCCTGGGGGAAGTCCAGGTTGTCGTGGTCCATGATGAAGCCGAGGGCGTTACCGCCAGCGCCGCAACCGAAGCAGTAATAGAACTGTTTGTCGGGGCTGACGCTGAAGGAGGGGGTTTTCTCTTTGTGAAACGGGCAGCAGGCGGTGTAGTTCTTGCCGGCCTTTTTCATTTGCAGGCGCGAGCTGACCACATCGACGATGTCGGTGCGGTTCAGAAGGTCGTCAATAAAGCTCTGGGGAATTAGCCCGGCCATGGCGTTCTCGTCATCTGCGCTGAAATGGACCCGAAACGAAGGGCGGCCGAACGCTGGTCATTGTTTGAGGCGCGCAGGGTGTGCGGCTCGACCGGTGTCGTCTGCGTAATCGCTGTCGGGAAGTGTATCTGCCGAAAATCCACTGACGTTAGTACCAATCAGCATTCGACTATTTGAAAGTGTTTCGCTGAGTCCGGCGACGGCCAGTCAATGGCCTCGGATAGCTCATAAGCGGGCACGCAAGAAGGTGCCTTGGGCTGATCGTCGTGAGAGGAGTCAGTGGGTGTGCTCGTCAGTAGCCTTGAAAGGCTCGTCAGAAAAGACGTGCACCGCTGGCAAAAGAGCCAGGTCTGACGCTGTGAAGCAGGTTTGTCTCGGTCGCGTCTGCGGCTTTGACGGTGAAGCATCAAGCGTTGTCCGCAAATGCCATTAGCCCGGCTGAGGGCCGGGCTTGGCAGAAGCTTGCTACGATCGTCTGTGTATTAGTACAGACGAACGGCGCGGCGCTGTTCGCGCTGTACTTTCTTGGCGTGACGCTTAACAGCGGCTGCTGCTTTGCGCTTACGCTCAGAAGTAGGCTTCTCGTAAAATTCGCGGCTACGAACTTCAGCCAGTACACCGGCTTTTTCGCAGGAGCGCTTGAAACGACGCAGAGCTACGTCGAAGGGTTCGTTCTCTTTAACTTTGACGGCTGGCATCCAGAGCTACCTTCATTCATTACCGGGGTCAACATCCTCGCGGCAAAAGAGCACTTGAAGACGTCGGTTTTTAAGGGTTGCGGATGTTAACCCCTCATCGCTCGGAATGCAAAGCCTCTGATCGAAAACCGCTGGTCGGGGCATCACGCGACGACTATTATGCGCGCCTTCGAATTCAGCCTCTACAAGGCGCAAACCCATGCTAGTACTGGGATTAGAAACCTCTTGCGACGAAACCGGCGTCGCACTTTACGACAGCGAACGCGGGTTGTTGGCCGATGCGCTGTTCAGTCAGATCGACCTGCATCGCGCTTATGGCGGCGTTGTGCCGGAGCTGGCTTCGCGCGATCACGTCAAACGCATGCTGCCCTTGATCCGTCAGGTGCTGGCGGAGGCCGACTGCGTGCCGACCGAGATCGACGCCATCGCTTATACCGCCGGCCCCGGCTTGGTCGGAGCCCTGCTGGTAGGGGCTTCCTGCGCGCAGGCGCTGGCTTTTGCCTGGGGTATCCCGGCGCTGGGCGTGCACCACATGGAAGGTCACTTGCTGGCGCCGATGCTGGAGCCGCAGCCACCGGAGTTCCCGTTCGTCGCTTTGTTGGTCTCGGGCGGTCATACGCAGCTGGTTCAGGTCGACGGGATCGGTCAGTACACGCTCTTGGGCGAGACCCTCGACGATGCCGCCGGCGAAGCGTTCGACAAAACTGCAAAAATGATGGGCCTCAATTATCCGGGCGGTCCGGAGATCGCTCGTCTGGCGGCGCAAGGCGTTGACGGACGTTTCGTCTTCCCGCGTCCGATGTGTGATCGTCCGGGCCTGGCATTCAGCTTCAGCGGTTTGAAAACCTTCGCCTTGAACACCTGGCAGCAATGCGTCAGCGCCGGGGACGACGGCGAGCAAGCCCGTTGCGACATCTCGCTGGCGTTCCAGCAGGCCGTGGTGGAGACTTTGACCATCAAGTGCAAGCGTGCCCTGAAACAGGCCGGCATGAAGCGTCTGGTGATCGCTGGCGGCGTCAGCGCCAACAAGGCGTTGCGTACGTCACTGGAAAAAATGCTCGGCGACATGAGGGGCGATGTGTTTTATGCCCGTCCGGAGTTCTGCACCGACAACGGTGCGATGATTGCGTTTGCCGGCTGCCAGCGCTTGCGGGCCGGTCAGCACGAAAGCCTGGCAATCAGCGTACAGGCGCGCTGGCCGATGGAGCAGTTGTCGGCACTGTGATGAGTGGCGCTCACGTGCGGATTTAAAAATGCCGTTCGCGCCCGGCAAACAGGTCGCGTAGATTGCCGCGATGACGCCAGACGATCAGCCCCGTGAGCGCGCTCATGGGCAGCAGTGCCGCCGGTTCTTGCCAGGCGAGCAGCGGCAGGGTCAGGGGTGTGGCAATCAGCGCGGCGAGTGAGCTGGTGCGGGTCAGGTAGAACGTCAACAGCCAGGCACAGACCGCCAGCAGCGCAGCGGGTGGATAGAGCCCCAGCAGCATGCCGGCCGCGGTGGCGACACCCTTGCCGCCGCGAAAGCGGAAGTACAGTGGAAACAGGTGACCGATGACGGCGAAGACGCCGATCCAGGCCTGTTCCTGCAGTGAAAGGCCCATTGCACCTGCGACCAGCACTGGCAGCAGGCCTTTGCAGAGGTCGCCGAGCAAGGTCAGGATGGCGAGTTTTTTGCCGGCCAGACGAAACATATTGGTGGCACCGGCATTGCCCGAGCCACTCATTCGCGGATCGGGGTTACCGGTCAGGCGGCTGAGCAAAATGGCGAAGGACAGAGAGCCGAGCAGGTAGGCGAAAATCGCCAGTGACCAAAACATGCTAACTATTCCGGGCGAGGACGCCCTGATTCTAACGGCGCATTGCGCCCTTGTCGTGCAGCGGAGAGAAGTGCTTGGACAGAGTGTTTATCGAGGGCCTGGAAGTCGACACCGTGATTGGTGCCTACGACTGGGAACGAGGCATCCGACAGTGTCTGCGACTTGATCTGAGCTTCGCCTGGGACAATCGTCCGGCCGCTGCTGGTGATGACCTGACCCTGGCGCTTGACTACGCGAGCGTTTCGTCGCGCATCCAGGTATTTGCCGAGCAGGCGCAGTTCCAGCTGGTCGAGACGTTTGCCGAGCGTCTGACGCAAGTGCTGATGAGTGAGTTCAAGATCACCTGGATGCACCTCAAGCTGACCAAGCCAGGTGCCGTTCCGGCGGCCAGGGGCGTGGGTGTGGAGATTGAGCGCGGATGTCGCTGACTCAGGTGTACCTCGGGCTCGGTAGCAACATCGAGCGCGAATCCCATTTGCAGGCTGGCCTGGACGCCCTGGCGGGTTTCCTGGTGGATATGCGCTGCTCGGCGGTGTTCGAAAGCCAGCCGGTGGGGATCAAGAGCGGGCCGTTTTTCAACTTTGTGGTCTCGGCCTATACCGATCTACCGTTGATGGAGCTGGATCGACGGCTGAAATTCATCGAGGCGGATAACGGCCGTTACGCGCCGGACCGCAAGGGCTTGCCGCTGGATATCGACGTGCTGCTGTTCGGCGATCTGGTGGGCAATTTCGATGGTTTGGTCTTGCCGCGGGCAGAGATTCTGAAAAACGCCTTCGTGCTGTGGCCGTTGTCGCTGATTGCGCCGGACAGAGTGCATCCGGGTGTAGGCAAAAGCTTTGCGACCTTGTGGAGCGGGGCGCGGATCGATCAGGTGTTGGCGCCGGTGGCTTTTGAGTGGCGTGGCCAGCAGTTGACCCCTTCGAATTTGCTGTGAGGCGGATGACGCCATCGCGGGCAAGCCCGCTCCCACAGGCTCTATGCAAAACTCTGTGGGAGCGGGCTTGCCCCCGGCTTTCAAACTGACGCCGCGTCTTTGTAAGTCTTCAACGCCTTGAGCCGCTCGCGCTTGATCGCCTCGCCCAATTCCGGCCCCTTGAATCCCTTCTCCAGCAACGGCTGAACCGCCACGCTTCGCGCTGCAGTAGCCGCCCCGCGCAAATAATCCGCCTGTGGATAACTTCGCTGTTCCAGGCCTTTGCGCCCTCGAGCGTCCATCTCGCACGCCGCAATAAACTCCTCAAAGCGCTGAGGTCGACGATAGACGTCGAAGCTCTGCAGCAACTCCAGCAAGGTCGACGGTTTCAGCTCCAGAGCCCGATGGCCATGGGTGTGATACTCGCCCACCAGCAGTGCCAATTCCTGACAATCCTTCGGTGCCTTGAAGCGCTCGTTGACCGCTTTGATCAGCTTCAGGCCTTTGTGCTCGTGGGCGATGTGGCGGGGCCATTCCTCCTCGGGCGTCAGTCCTTTGCCCAAGTCATGCAGCAGGCAGGCCCAGCGTACGGTCAGCGGTTGTTTGTGCTGTGCCGCTTGCTCCAGCACGCTCAGGGTATGCACGCCTGTGTCGATTTCCGGGTGATGGGCCTCGGGTTGCGGTACACCGAACAGCGCATCGACTTCCGGCATCAGCACTTTGAGCGCACCGCACTCGCGCAGCACCTGGATGAACACCTGGGGTTGGTCTTCCATCAGCGCGCGGGCGATTTCTTTCCAGCTGCGTTCCGCGGTCAGTGCCTCCAGTTCACCCGATTCGCTGAGTTGCCGCATCAGCGCCAGTGTCTCGGGGGCGACGGTGAAACCCAGCCCTGCATAACGCGCGGCGAAGCGGGCAACGCGCAGAACACGGAGCGGATCTTCGGCGAACGCGGGGGAAACGTGACGAAGCAGGCGAGCCTCGAGATCCCGCTGGCCATGGTAGGGGTCGGTCAGGTTCTGCTGATCGTCTTCGGCCATGGCGTTGATCGTCAGGTCACGACGAATCAGGTCTTCTTCGAGCGTGACTTCGGGGCTGGCGTGAAAGGTGAAGCCGCCGTAACCGCGTCCGCTTTTGCGCTCGGTGCGGGCGAGGGCGTATTCCTCACCGCTTTTGGGGTGAAGAAATACTGGAAAATCCGCACCCACCGGGCGAAAGCCCTTGGCGAGCATTTCTTCGGTGGTGGCGCCTACCACGACCCAGTCGATATCGGTGACAGGCTTGCCCAGCAGGCGATCGCGTACCGCGCCACCGACTTTATAAATCTGCATAAAAAACCTCCGTTAGCCCGACAGAATAACCTTTGCGTCGAACTTCCGGAGGCCGAAACAGGATCAAAGATGAATGACAGCCAAGTCTAACCGGCCGTAGTCTCCCTCGCCGTGTTCGCTTCTGGGGGGAACATGGTGGGTTTTCACCACCTGATCCCCTTGCAGGGTTTCCAGGTGAATGTCGAAGCCCCAGAGCCGGTGCAGGTGCTTGAGCACTTCCTCGGTGGAATCGCCGAGCGGCTTGCGGTCGTGCTGCTGGTGACGCAGGGTCAGCGAGCGGTCCCCGCGCCGGTCGATGCTGTAGATCTGGATGTTGGGTTCGCGATTGCCCAGGTTGTATTGCGCCGCCAGGGTTTCGCGAATGGTTCGATAGCCCTCTTCGTCGTGGATCGCCGGAACCAGTAGATCATCCTTCTGGTCGTCATCGAGGATGCTGAACAGCTTCAGGTCGCGGATCACCTTGGGTGACAGGTACTGCAGGATGAAGCTCTCATCCTTGAAGCTGCTCATGGCGAATTTGATGCTGGACAGCCAGTCTGTGCCGGCGATTTCCGGGAACCAGCGGTAGTCCTCTTCGGTAGGCTGTTCGCATATCCGCCGGATATCGCGATACATGGCAAAACCGAGGGTGTAGGGGTTGATTCCGCTGTAGTAGGGGCTGTCGAAGCCCGGCTGGAACACCACGCTGGTATGGGATGTCAGGAACTCCATCATGAAGCCATCGGTGACCAGGCCTTCGTCATACAAGTCGTTCATCAAGGTGTAGTGCCAGAAGGTGGCCCAGCCTTCGTTCATCACCTGTGTCTGGCGCTGTGGATAAAAATACTGGGCGATCTTGCGCACGATCCGCACGATTTCACGTTGCCATGGCTCCAGCAGCGGGGCGTGTTTTTCGATGAAATACAGGATGTTTTCCTGAGGCTCGGCGGGGAAGCGTGCGTTGTCCTTGTCGCTGAATTTGTCCGCGCCTTTTGGAATGGTTCGCCACAAATCGTTGATCTGCTTTTGCAGATGTTCTTCCCGATCCTTCTGCCGACGGCGTTCTTCTTCGGCGGAAATCGGATAAGGGCGTTTGTAGCGGTCGACCCCGTAATTCATCAGCGCATGGCAGGAATCGAGCAAGTCCTCTACCGCGTCGATACCGTGGCGTTCTTCGCACTGCATGATGTACTGCTTGGCGAACACCAGGTAATCGATGATCGAGCTGGCGTCGGTCCAGGTGCGGAACAGGTAATTACCCTTGAAGAAGCTGTTATGGCCATAGCAGGCGTGGGCCACCACCAGGGCCTGCATGCAGATGGTGTTTTCTTCCATCAGATAGGCGATGCAAGGGTCCGAGTTGATCACAATCTCGTAGGCCAGCCCCATCTGGCCGCGGCTGTAGGATTTTTCGGTACTTAGGAAGTGTTTGCCATAGGACCAATGGTGATAACCCAGGGGCATGCCCACAGAGGCGTAGGCGTCCATCATCTGTTCGGCAGTGATGACTTCGATCTGGTTGGGGTAGGTATCGAGCGCATAGCGGGCCGCGAGACGACTGATTTCGCGGTCGTAGGCCTGGATCAGCTCGAACGTCCATTCGGAGCCGGTGGAAATGGGTTGGCGCTTTTGCTCTTTGGCGGTCATGTCACTAACCTGCGCTGGAAGAGTTCACGGAAGACCGGATAGATATCCCCGGCCGAGACCAGTTGCTGCTGGGCAAAAGTGTCAGAGAAGGCTTCAGCGATGCGTTCGTACTCGAACCACAGGGCCTGGTGTTCGCGCGGGGTAATCTCTACATAAGTGTAGTACTGCACGAACGGCATGATCTGATTGATCAGAATGTCGCGGCAGATCGGCGAGTCGTCGTTCCAGTTATCGCCGTCGGACGCCTGGGCGGCATAGATATTCCACTCATTGCTCGGATAACGCTCGGCCATGATCTCCTGCATCAGTTTAAGAGCGCTGGAGACGATGGTGCCGCCGGTTTCCCGGGAGTAGAAAAACTCCTCCTCATCCACTTCGCGGGCACTGGTGTGATGGCGGATGAACACGACGTCGATTTTGTCGTAGTTCCGCTTGAGGAACAGGTACAGCAGGATGAAGAAGCGCTTGGCGATGTCCTTGGTCGCCTGGGTCATGGAGCCGGACACGTCCATCAGGCAGAACATCACTGCTTTGGAGCTCGGGTTCGGCTGTTTGATCAACAGGTTGTACTTGAGGTCAAAGGTGTCGAGAAATGGCACTCGGTGAATGCGCGCGCTGAGTTTCTCTATTTCCGCTTCGAGTTCCTGGATGTCGCCAAAGTTATCCGGCTCCTCCCGTCTAAGCCGGGCGAGCTCCTCTTTGACTTCGCGCAGTTTTGCCCGGCTGCTGCCGGACAGGGCGATTCGCCGGGCATGGGCCGAACGCAACGTACGGATAATGTTGATCCGTGACGGGTTGCCCTCGTTGCTGATGCCCGCGCGTACGGTCTTGAAGGTGTCGGTGCCGGTCAGGTGACGTTTGACCAGGTTAGGCAGTTCAAGGTCCTCGAACATGAATTCGAGGAATTCTTCCTGGGTGATCTGGAAGACGAACTCGTCCATCCCTTCACCCGAGTTACCGGCCTTGCCGGGGCCTCTGCCGCCGCCACCTCCGGGCGGACGGGCAATGTGCTCGCCGCTGGTGAACTCCTTATTGCCCGGGTGCACGATGGTCTGCTTGCCGCCCCGGCCATGGTGAAGCACCGGCTCGTCGATGTCGCGGCCGGGAATGCTGATTTGCTCGCCGTGTTCCATATCGGTAATGGAACGCCGGCCTACCGCCTCTTCGACGGCCTTTTTGATGTGATCACGGTAGCGCCGCAGAAACCGCTGACGGTTTACCGTGCTCTTGTTCTTGCCATTGAGACGTCGGTCGATCACATAGCTCATGACTGCTCCTTAGAAGCTGTCCTGAAAGGGGCGAGCGGTTATGCAGCATCGAACTGTGCCGAGGGATGTTCACGCTCCCCCAAGCGCTTCTGGATGCTGCCTGAACCTCGTTACCGACTTTCGAACACCTCCCAGAGGTCTGTGTAACAGAAAAAGCGTACACAGGCCTCTGGCTAACGACAACCGGTCTGACCGGCAGCGGGTTACTGTGATTTTCTGACCCGCAAGTACCACTCGGACAGCAGTCGTACCTGTTTGTCGGTGTAGCCTCGCTCGACCATCCGTGTGACGAAGTCGTTGTGCTTCTGCTGGTCCTCTTTGCTGGCCTTGGCGTTGAAGCTGATGACCGGCAGAAGGTCCTCGGTGTTGGAGAACATTTTCTTCTCGATGACCACCCGCAGTTTTTCGTAGCTGAGCCAGGTTGGGTTCTTGCCGTTGTTGTTGGCACGGGCGCGCAGTACGAAGTTGACGATTTCGTTGCGGAAATCCTTCGGATTGCTGATGCCGGCCGGTTTCTCGATTTTCTCCAGTTCCTCGTTCAGGGCTACGCGGTTGAGGATCTCGCCGGTTTCCGGATCGCGGTATTCCTGATCCTGAATCCAGAAGTCGGCGTACAGCACGTAGCGATCGAAGATGTTCTGGCCGTACTCGCTGTAAGACTCGAGGTAGGCAGTCTGGATCTCCTTGCCGATGAATTCGATGTAACGCGGCGCCAGGTACTCTTTCAGGAAGCGCAGATAGCGTTCGCGGGTCTCGGCCTGGAATTGTTCCTGTTCGATCTGCTGTTCCAGCACGTAGAGCAGATGCACCGGGTTGGCGGCGATTTCGTGTGGATCGAAGTTGAAGACCTTCGACAGGATCTTGAAGGCGAAGCGGGTCGACAGACCGTTCATGCCTTCGTCGACACCTGCAGCATCGCGGTATTCCTGGATCGACTTGGCCTTCGGATCGGTGTCCTTGAGGTTTTCGCCGTCATACACGCGCATCTTGGAGTAGATGTTGGAGTTTTCCGGCTCTTTAAGGCGCGAGAGCACGGTGAACTGAGCGAGCATTTTCAGCGTGTCGGGGGCGCAATGGGCCTTGGCCAGCGAACTGTTGAACAGCAGCTTGTCGTAGATCTTCACCTCGTCGCTGACGCGCAGGCAGTACGGCACTTTGACGATATAGATCCGGTCGATGAAGGCTTCGTTGTTCTTGTTGTTGCGGAAGGTGTGCCATTCCGATTCGTTGGAGTGGGCCAGCAGAATCCCGGTAAACGGAATTGCCCCCAAGCCTTCGGTGCTGTTGTAGTTGCCTTCCTGAGTGGCCGTCAGCAATGGGTGCAGCACCTTGATCGGTGCCTTGAACATTTCGACGAATTCCATCAGGCCCTGGTTGGCCCGGCACAGCGCGCCCGAATAGCTGTAGGCATCGGCGTCGTTCTGCGGGAACTCTTCCAGTTTGCGAATATCGACCTTGCCCACCAGTGCCGAGATGTCCTGGTTGTTTTCATCGCCCGGCTCGGTTTTCGCAACTGCAATCTGGTTGAGGATCGATGGATAGAGTTTCACCACGCGGAACTGGCTGATGTCGCCGCCGAATTCGGCCAGGCGCTTGGTGGCCCATGGCGACATGATGGTGTTGAGGTAGCGCCGGGGAATGCCGAAGTCTTCCTCGAGGATCGCGCCATCTTCAGTGGCGTTGAACAGACCCAGGGGCGACTCGAAAACCGGCGAGCCCTTGATTGCGTAAAAGGGCACTTTCTCGATCAGCTGCTTGAGCTTTTCGGCCAAAGATGACTTACCGCCACCGACTGGGCCCAGCAGGTAGAGGATCTGTTTCTTTTCTTCCAGACCCTGAGCGGCATGGCGGAAATACGACACGATCTGGTCGATGCATTCTTCCATCCCGTGGAAGTCTTCAAAGGCCGGATAGCGGCGGATCACCTTGTTGGAAAAGATGCGCGACAGCCTCGAGTTGGTTGAGGTGTCGAGCAGTTCCGGTTCGCCGATGGCCAGCAATAGACGCTCGGCCGCGGAAACGTAGGCGCTGCGGTCCTTTTTGCACAGTTCAAGATACTCTTGCAGCGAGAGTTCTTCCTGGCGCGTGGACTCGAAGCGTTGTTGGAAGTGGCTAAAGATACTCATGACGTCACCTCGCTCGATACGTGGAGCCGACGCCGGATCACTCAGTCGATGCTGGCAGCAACCGAACAGGCAGTTGCTGTTTACCCCCCAGAACTCTTCCGGAGCTGACTACTCCGAAAGCTACTCCCGATGACCCGTGCGCCGGTGTACCGGCTCTCCCCTGTTTTGGATGGCCTGCGCTTAAGGATAGTTGGGAATTTGGGAGGTAAAGGCAAGATACGTAATTAGTTGTGGCAGACCGTTCGTCTGTAATCGCGCGAGCCCACGGGGGCCGGGGCTTGCGCATTACAAAATAATTATTCGGAAGTGCCTTGCGCCGTTTCCGAAGGATAGGTCGTACGCCACAGCTCAAAACCGCCGTCCATGCTGTAGACGTCGGAAAAGCCCTGGCTGATCAGATAAGCAGCTGCGCCCTGGCTGGAATTTCCGTGATAGCAGACCACTACCGTCGGCGCATCCAGATCGGCGCCCTGGATAAAAGCATGCAGAGAATGGTTATCCAGATGCTTCGAACCGGTGATGTGCAGCGCGGCAAATGTTGCCGGGTCGCGGACATCGACCACCACCGCGCCTTGTTCGCGCAGGGCCTGGGCCTGTTCTGGGGGGATACGTTTGAATTCGCTCATGGCGGGCTCCTGTGGCTCGGCTGAAAGCGCAGTCTAGCGCGGGGCGCTGGCTGACGTTTGTTCGGGAATAGAGGTGGCGACTGCCGGTCGAAGGTGGCCATGGGCATCGCATTTGCATTGCAGGCGCTCGAAGGTGTCGACATTCATCAGGGTCATGGCGCCACCCCAGACGCAACCGCTGTCGAGGGCAAACAGCCCCGGTTCGTCGCACTGGCCTTCGAGCGCCGCCCAATGGCCGAAGATGATCTTCAGGCCTTTGGTTTTACGCTCCTTGTGCGCGAACCACGGCGCATAGCCCGGCGGTGCGGTGTCAATGCCTTCCTTACCCTTGAGGTCGAGTTTGCCGTCGCTGGTGCAAAAACGCATCCGGGTGAAATAGTTGGTGATGACTCGCAGGCGGGCGGCGCCTTTGAGATCGCTATTCCATTTCACCGGCTCGTTGCCGTACATGCCGTCAAGGTATGGCGCGAAGCGGTTGTCGTCGCGCAGGGCTTCTTCGACTTCGGCGGCGCACTTCAAGGCTTTGCGCAGCGACCATTGCGGCGGGATACCGGCATGGACCAGGGCGATATCGCGCTGTTCATCGTAGTGCATGAGCTTTTGCTGGCGAACCCACTCCAGCAGATCCGCGCTATCGGGTGCTTCGAGGATCTCACGCAGGGTATCGGCTTTTTTCAAGCGCTCGATGTTTTGCCCTACGGCCAGTAAGTGCAGGTCGTGGTTGCCAAGTACGCATATCAGCGACTCGCGGATGCTATAGAGGAAGCGCAGGGTTTCCAGCGACTGTGGGCCACGGTTGACGAGATCACCCACCAGCCACAGGCGATCTCGGGCAGGGTCGAAGGCCACTTGCTTGAGCAGGCATTTGAGCGGCTCAAGGCAACCTTGCACATCGCCGACAGCATACGTCGCCATCAGTGCAGGGCTCCGGGTACCGCCAGACGGAACGGCGCGATGATGGCCTCGAAGTGTTTGCCGTCGTCGGCGACCATCTGATAGGTACCCTGCATGGTGCCGACCTTGGACGTCATGACAGTGCCGCTGCTGTAAGTGTGGCTCTTGCCTACCTCGATCAACGGCTGCTGGCCGACGACGCCCGCACCGCGAACCTCCTCGACATGGCCGTCACCGTCGGTGATCACCCAATGCCGCGACATCAGTTTGGCGGGTAGCAGGCCATTGTTGTGCACGGTGACGGTGTAGGCGAAGGCAAAGCGGTTGTGCTCGGGTTGCGATTGTTCTGCCAGATAGCGGGTGACGACGCTGACGTCGACCTGATAACGAGGATCGGACATGCAAGAGGCCTTAAATCAAAGCGGGACGCGGGGCGTAGCTGATACAAATCAGTCTAGGCCAAGTATCGGGTAGTAAACCAGAGTGGCGTCCTACCCGATAGCGCTCATCGCCTGTCAGTCAGTGGCAGGCTTTTGTAGGGCTTGTTCGCTGAGCTTGTCGGCCAGGCGCACGAAGGCGGCCAGGTCGAGCTGCTCGGGGCGCAGACTGCCATCGACGCCGGCGGCTTCGATTTCGGCATTGCTCAGCAATAGTTTCAGCGTGTTGCGCAGGGTCTTACGGCGCTGGTTGAAAGCTTCGCGTACGACGCGTTCCAGCAGGCGATGATCCTTGGCCGGGTGCGGCAGTACCGCGTGTGGCACCAGGCGCACGATCGCGGAGTCGACTTTCGGTGGAGGGTTGAACGCGCCCGGGCCGACGTTGAACAGATGCTCGACCCGGCAATGGTACTGAACCATGATCGACAGGCGACCCCAGTCACCGCCACCCGGACCCGCCGCCAGACGTTCGACCACTTCCTTTTGCAGCATGAAGTGCATGTCGCGAATCAGGTTGGCGTTGTTCAGCAGATGAAAGATCAGCGGCGTCGAGATGTTGTACGGCAGGTTACCGACCACTCGCAGGCTGTTTGGCGCGGCGTTCAGGCTGTTGAAGTCGAACTTCAGTGCGTCACCCTGATGCAGGTTGAAGTTGCTCTTGCCGGCGAACTGCTGATTGAGGATCGGGATCAGGTCCTTGTCCAGCTCTACGACGTCCAGTTGAGCGCCGCTGTTGAGCAGGCCGGCGGTCAATGCACCCTGGCCCGGACCGATTTCCAGCAGGCGGTCTTCAGGTTTGGCGTGAATGGAGCGCAGGATGCGGTCGATAACGCCGGCATCGTGCAGGAAGTTCTGGCCGAAGCGCTTGCGCGCCCGGTGTTGGTAATGCTCGGTCATAAACGGGTCTCGGCCATCTGGTAGGCGGTTTCCAGGGCGACTTGCAGGCTGCCGGTGTCGATGTTGCCGCTGCCGGCCAGGTCCAGGGCGGTGCCGTGGTCGACCGAGGTGCGGATGATCGGCAAGCCGAGGGTCACGTTGACTGCCGCGCCGAAGCCTTTGTATTTCAGCACAGGCAAGCCCTGGTCGTGGTACATCGCCAGCACCGCGTCGCAGTGCTCCAGATATTTGGGGGTAAACAGAGTGTCGGCGGGCAGGGGGCCGCGAAGGTCCATGCCCTCGCCGCGCAGGCGCTCTAATGTAGGTTCGATGATGTCGATTTCTTCATGGCCCAGGTGACCGCCTTCGCCGGCGTGCGGGTTAAGCCCGCAAACCAGGATACGTGGCTGGGCAATGCCGAACTTTTCTTGCAGGTCGGTGTGCAGGATCCGTGTGACCCGCTCCAGCCGCTCCGGCGTGATCGCGTCGGCAATCTCGCGAAGGGGCAGGTGAGTGGTGACCAGGGCCACGCGCAAGCCGCGGGTGGCGAGCATCATCACCACTTGCGCGGTGTGGGTCAGGTCAGCGAGAAACTCCGTGTGCCCGGAAAAGGCGATCCCGGACTCATTGATCACACCCTTGTGCACCGGGGCGGTGATCATGCCGGCAAAATGCCCGTCCAGGCAGCCCTGGCCAGCGCGGGTCAGGGTTTCCAGAACGAAAGCCGCGTTGGCCTTGTCCAGTTGCCCGGCGATGACCTTGGCGTTGAGAGGCGTATCCCACACATACAGGCTGTTGGCCGGTGCAGGAACATCTGGCCAACTGTCCGGCGTGACCGCCAGCAGATCGACAACCACGCCCAGCTGCGCGGCCCGCTCAAGGAGCAGGTCGCGGCTGGTAATGGCAATCAGGGGGTGTGGCTGGGCTTGCGAGGCGAGCAGCAGGCACAGGTCGGGACCTATGCCGGCCGGTTCGCCGGGGGTCAGCGCGAAACGCTTGGGTTTCACTGCGCTGCCTGGTCTGCACCAGGGAGTTTGATTTCTACGTACGCTTCGTCACGGATCTGACGCAGCCAGGTTTGCAGCTCTTCGTCGTATTTGCGGTTACGCAGTACGGTCATCGCTTGCTGCTCACGGGCCTGGGTGGTGCTGTCGGTGGCGCGGCGGCCAAGGACTTCCAGGACGTGCCAGCCATATTGGGTCTTGAACGGCTTGGACAGCTGACCTTGCGGGGTCTTGGCCATCACTTCGCGGAATTCAGGCACCAGTGCGTTCGGATCGATCCAGTTCAGGTCGCCGCCGTTGAGGGCGGAACCCGGGTCTTCCGAGAAGCTTTTCGCCAGCTCGCCAAAATCTTCGCCCGCTTCGATACGGGAGTAGAGCGATTGAGCCAGGGCCTTGGTTTTTTCTTCGTCGCGAATCGGGCTTGGTTTGACCAGGATGTGGCGTACATGAACTTCGTCACGCACCTGCGCTTCGCCACCACGCTTGTCGAGGATCTTCAGGATAATGAAGCCGCCCGGGGTGCGCATTGGCTGGGTTACGTCGCCAACGGCCATGGTGCTCAGCAGGCGGTCGAATGGAGGTGGCAATTGAGCGGCTTTACGCCATCCCATGTCGCCGCCTTCCAGTGCAGTTTCGCTGGCGGATTTGGCGATTGCCAACTGACCGAAGTCAGCGCCTTGCTTGAGTTGCTGGTAAACCGCGTCGGCTTGCTTGGCGGCATTCTGAATCGCCTCGGAGTTGGCGCTTTCCGGCGTAGGAATCAGGATGTTGGCCAAGCGGAACTCTTCGGACAGCTGCATTTTGCCCAGATCGGATGCCAGGAAATTCTTCACTTCCTGCTCGGACACCTGGATGCGCTCCGCCACACGGCGCTGACGCACACGGCTGATGATCATTTCGCGGCGGATCTGGTCACGGGCATCGTCATAAGACAGGCCGTCGCGAGCCAAAGCGGCGCGGAATTGTTCGATCGACATGTTGTTGCGCTGGGCAATGGTGCCGACAGCCTGGTTCAGTTCTTCATCGGTAATGCGGATGCCGGAGCGCTCGCCGATCTGCAATTGCAGGTTTTCGACGATCAGGCGCTCAAGCACTTGCTGATCCAGTACGCCGGTAGGCGGTACGGCAGCACCGCGTTTGGCGATGGTTTGCTGAACTTCGTGAACGCGCCGGTCCAGTTGGCTCTGCATGACCACGTCATTGTCGACGATGGCCACCACTTTATCGATGGACTGTACCGCGGCGTTGGCCGCGGTACCCAGGAACAGCGCGCCCAGCATCAGCGGGCGCAGACAATCAGAAAGCTTGGTCTTCACGTTCACGATAACCTTGGATGCCTTTGTCGAGGAAACTCTCTACTTTGGCGCCGGTGAGGCCGCCGAGTCCCTTCAGAACAATTTGGAGGAAGACGCCGTGGTCGCCTTTTTCGTTTTGTGGAGCTTCCTGACTGAATTCGTCATAGGAAACCCAGTAACGGTTGATCAGGCGTAGTTTCCAGCAGCAGTTGTCGTACTCGAAACCACCAAAGGCTTCCAGGGTACGGTTGCGGTTGTAGTCATACTGCCAGCGGCTGATGGCGTTCCATTGCGGCACGATCGGCCAGATCACCGAGAAGTCGTGCTGTTTGATCTTGTAGTAGTCCTTCACGTAGCCGGGTTGGCCCGGAGTACCGTAGTCACCGCCGCCCACCGACCATTTACCGGTGTTCTGGTCATAACGAACCTGGTCATTGCGATAGCGATAACCGGCGTTAATGACCTTGTTCGGGTTGTCTTCAGGCTGGTAGTGGAACATCGCGCTGCCCGAGCGAGGGCTGCGGCTGTCCGGGTCCCAGTTGTAGTCGGCCGTGGTACGCCAGTCGCGGTTCCAGCGGTATTCGTATTCCAGTGCATATGGCGAAACGTTGGCTTGAGCATCGGCGCGGGTTTTTGCATCGATACCAGGCAACTGGACTTCGCGGTCCTTGAAGTACAAGGCTTGGCCGACGCTGATGCGTTGACGTTCGAAACCATTGTCTTCGATCCAGCGGCTGGTCACGCCCAGGGACAGTTTGTTCTCGTCGCCGACGCGGTCGGAGCCGGAGAAGCGGTTGTCACGGAACAGCGAGGCGTAGTTGAAGGTGTATTCGCTGGTGTCAAATACAGGAATATCCTTCTGGTCTTCCTCGGGTACATAGAGGTAGAACAGGCGCGGCTCGAGGGTCTGGCGATAATTCTTGCCAAACCATTGGGTGTTGCGATCGAAATACAGGCCGCTGTCGATACTCGCAATCGGCACGCCACGGTTCTGGTTACTGCCGAAATGACCATTGAAGTTTTCAGTCCCGGCTGCAGCTGCGGCTTGATCCTGGGCCACGATTTGGCTTTTGCCAGTACCATCCAGATCCAGTTGGTACTGGGTGTATTGGTACTTGAGCGATGGCTTGAGGAAGCCATAGGTCCAGTTCAGCGGCAGGCTGACAGCCGGCTTGAGATTCAAGCGGTCGCCGTTGGCGCGTGCCAGGCCTTGAACGTTGTTGTCAAGACGCGGTTCGACGGTGCCGTCTTCGTTTACGAAGTCACCGTTCTTCAAATCACGCTCAAACCGTACAACCTCAGTCTCGTAATCGAAGTTCAGCCCTTCCGGATGGTACGGCAGCTGACCATTGAAGGTGATCTGCGGCAAACGGTCATACGGCGTGATGTTCGAAACGGTCGCCAGCTGATAGGCCTGGGCGTTCAAGCGAGCGGTGTAGCTGTCGCCACGATAGGTGACAGAGCCCTGCTGGTTCACGTAGTCAGAGCTTTTCACGCCAATCTGGTCAGTCTGCAGATCCTGGAAGTAATAGGGATCGCTGATCTTGGTGTAGTCAACCTGCGTCAAGACGCGCGAGTCGAGGCCACCCTTGTGCTGCCAGTTGTACATGTAGCGGGTTTTTTCGTAGTCGGTCTGCTTGCTGCGTTCGGTATCTTCGTCGTTGAGGTAGGCGGCGCCGAACTGACCTTCACTGGACTTGGTCAGGTAACGGAATTCGCCTTCCATCAACAGGCCGCGCTTGCTCATATAGCGCGGGTACAACGTGGCGTCGTAGTTTGGCGCCAGGTTGAAGTAGTACGGGGTGACCAGCATGAAGCCGGTATCGGTGCCGGTGCCGATGGTCGGCGGCAGGAAGCCGGACTGGCGACGGTCATCGATCGGGAAATAGATGTACGGCGTGTACAGAACCGGAATGTCCTTGACCCGTAGCGTCACGTTGGTCGCGGTACCGAAACCGGTGGCCGGGTTCAAGGTGATGTTGTTGCCCTTGAGCTGCCAGGCATTGCTGTTCGGTTCGCACGTGGTGTACGTACCGTCCTTGAGACGGATGATCGCGTTCTCGGCACGTTTGGCGTACAGCGCGTTACCGCGGATACGCGACTTGTGCATCACGTATTCGGCGTTGTCGACCTTGGCTTCACCGGTGTCGAGCTGCACGTCGGCATGGTCGCCCACGATCAGGGCGCCATTGTCGCGAATGCGCACGTTGCCGGCCAGTTCGCCACGGCTCTCGGCCTGGTACAGGTTCGCTTCATCGGCTTCGACCTGCATGCTGCCCTGACGCATGACCACGTCACCGGCCAGGGTTGCGACCTGCTCTTCCTGCTTATAGCGGGAGGCCTTGGCACCGATAAAGGTTGGCGCGTCACTTTTATTCGTCTTGTCATTCATGCTAGGACGAATCGGTTCGATATAGGAACCAGAGCAGTAAGGACCGGTTTCGGCCAATTGCGCTGCGGTGAGCTTCTCGCGCGGAACCCAGTCGAGGTGGCTGTAGTCTTCACTACGCGACTTCAGGCCGCGGCCCTTGGACTCGGTAACCAGCACAGGCTTGGCGCCGGTGTCTTCACTGGAGGCGGTGCCTGCCGGGGTTTCTCCAGTGGCGGAAACTGCGCTGCCTTCATGCACGGGGCGCGGCGGCAATGCAGCAGCCGGTGCCTTTGGCGCACAGTCCCAGGCACCCGAAGCAGAGACTGAGCAGTCATACTGTTCCGCGGCGACCACGAACGACGTGGCCAGGGGTTGCAGGGCCAGCAGACTGCCGGTAACCAACAACGGAAATTTTTTACGAAACGCGGGGGATTTCAATGCCATCTTATTAGTCCGGGCTTCCTGCGTGCCATCTGCCCGCGGTGTGGGCCGCACGCCTCTCGATGGTCTGAAAAAGATGCTGGATAATAAAGCATGACCCGCTTGACGGCTAGCGCCGTCGGAGACCCTTGCAATGCCTGACCAAGATGTACGCTTGCAACACCTGAAAGTTTGGCTCGATGAACAGTTGGCTATCCTCTTTGCAGAACAAGATTGGGGCGCCGTGCCCCCGGCCACGTTGACCGCGGCCAGTAGCGACGCGAGTTTTCGGCGCTATTTCCGCTGGGAAGGAGCAGGCAGAAGTTTCGTCGTGATGGACGCGCCACCGCCCCAGGAAAACTGCAAACCCTTTGTGGATATCGCTTTTCTGCTGGCGAAATCCGGCATAAACGTGCCGAAAATTTATGCCGAGGACCTCGAGCGCGGTTTCCTTTTGCTCAATGACTTGGGCAACAAGACTTATCTGGACGTGATCAACAGCGAAAATGCCGACGATTTGTTCAAGGATGCCCTGCAAGCGTTGTTGGCTTTCCAGCAATTGCCGATGGTGGCGCCGCTGCCGAGTTATGACGTCGCGCTGCTGCGTCGCGAGCTCGAACTGTTCCCCGAGTGGTACGTGAAGCGCGAACTGGGTATCGAGTTCGATGCGGCGCAGCAAGTGCTCTGGCAGCAGGTCAGCGACCTGCTGATTGACAGCGCTCTGGCTCAGCCTAAAGTCCTGGTGCATCGCGACTACATGCCGCGCAACCTGATGATCAGCGAGCCGAATCCCGGTGTGCTGGATTTCCAGGACGCGGTCTACGGGCCGGTGACCTATGACGTGACTTGCCTGTTCAAGGACGCCTTCCTCAGCTGGCCTGAAGAACGCGTGCGCGGCTGGCTGGAAGATTACTGGCAGCAAGCCGGTGCGCTCGACATCCCGGTTCAGCCGGACTTTGAAGATTTCCTGCGCGCCAGCGACCTGATGGGCGTGCAGCGTCACTTGAAAGTCATCGGTATCTTCGCCCGCATCTGCCATCGCGACGGCAAGCCACGCTATCTCGGCGATGTGCCGCGCTTCTTTGCTTATATAGACGCGGTCATTGCCCGTCGCCCTGAATTGGCGGAGCTGGATGTGTTGCTGGCCAGTCTGCGTGCTGGAGTGAAGGCATGAAGGCAATGATTCTGGCGGCGGGTAAAGGCGAGCGCATGCGTCCGCTGACCCTGACCACGCCAAAACCGCTGGTTCGCGCCGGCGGAGCGCCCTTGATCGAGTATCACCTGCACGCGCTGGCGGCAGCAGGGTTTACCGAGATCGTGATCAACCATGCCTGGCTCGGTCAGCAGATCGAAGATTATCTGGGGGATGGCTCGAAATATGGCGTGAGCATTCAGTATTCGCCGGAAGGTGAACCGCTGGAAACCGGTGGTGGTATTTTCCGCGCGTTGCCGTTGTTGGGTGATGAGGCTTTTGTGGTGGTCAACGGCGACATCTGGACCGACTACGACTTCAGCGTGTTGCACCAGCCCATCGTCGGGCTCGCCCATTTGATCCTGGCGGACAACCCGGCGCATCACCCGAGCGGGGACTTCACTCTGGTCGATGGCCATGTGCAGGACGGTCAGCCGGATACCCCAACCCTGACCTACAGCGGCATCGCCGTGCTGCACCCGCAGCTGTTTGACGGTTGCTCGGCCGGGGCCTTCAAGCTTGCGCCATTGTTGCGCAAAGCCATGGCCGATGGACAAGTGACGGGCGAGCGCCTGAATGGACATTGGGTGGATGTCGGCACTCACGAGCGCCTGGCTGAAGTAGAAACCTTGATAGAAGCGAGACACTGACATGTTGTGGCCAGGGACTCTGATTGGAGCCGGAGCGGGCTTTGCCATAGCCAGCATTCCGGGGGCCATGCTCGGTGCTTTATTGGGACAGGCGCTGGATCGGCGCTTGCACCTGCAGAGCTGGGCGCATTTATGGGAAAAGTTCGGTGGCCGCTCGGTGCTGCGCAACGATGAACTGCTGTTCGTGTTGCTGGGCCGATTGGCCAAGAGTGATGGGCGGGTAGTGGATGGCCACATTCAGCAGGCGCGACAGGAAATGCGTGCGCTGGAGATGACCGAGTCGGCGCAACGTCGGGCGATAGCGGCGTTCAACCGCGGCAAGTCGGGGCATGATCGGTTGCGTGGCTATCTGCGACGCTTGAGTGCTCAGCCCCATGCGGCGGAAGGCGTGTTGCGTGCCTGTTGGCGGATGGTCTGGGCCGATGGCCGCGCCGGTAGCAGCGAGCGCGAACTGATTGCCCAGTGGGGCAAATGGTTGGGCTGGACGCCGCAACAGGTACAGGCACTGGCGAGTGACTACGAGCCGAAGCGACCATTGGTCAGCAGCGCGATCACGTATCAGGACGCCTTGCGGCTATTGGGAGTGTCGGCGACCAGCGAGCCGGCACAGATCAAACGCGCCTATCGACGCCTGCTCAGTCGCCATCATCCGGACAAGATTGCCGGCAGCGGTGCGACGGCGTTGCAGGTTCGTGAGGCGACGGACAAGACTCGTGAATTGCACAACGCCTACACGTTGATTCGTGAGCGGCGGGATTTTCGCTAGCAGGGCCGAGTTGTGTCGCCCGCGAGTGGGGCGACGCGATCCATCAGTCCGCCGCAGGCTGCGGATTCAACCATCCCCGCACCCGGCGAACCAACTGCTCTTGCTCAGCCTTGGCATTGCCCGGCAGTGCCTTGAGCGAGACCTGGCTGAACGCCGATGTCTTCAAACGTTTATTGGCCTGCAAGCGTTCCAGTGCCGCATTGCGATCCAGTGGTTTGTCCATATAGAAAATGTCGGCGGTCGGCAGCTTGATCGTCGGCGTCAACTCGGCAAGCTCAGGCTTCGCCGTAACAGGCGTCTGGGCGGCGACCATCACGAACTTCTCGACTTGCGATGGCTGCTTCTCGCTCAGATAGCGCGCGGCCCAGTAAGCGCCGGTGCCATGCCCCAGCACGACGACCCTGCGCGCACTTTGCTGTTCGGCATAAGCGATGGCCGCGTCGATGCGGGCGAAAATCCGCTCGGCGTCGGCTTTGGCGTGTTCTTCGGTGGTTTCGGCGATAGCCTTGTCGGCCACCTCCGCTTCGCCGCCAGCGGCCTGTTCGATGGGCGCCGCGGTGGTCGAGTCTTTGCTGCCGGCATCAGGCGCTTTGGGCACTGGCGCTACTTCGACGATACGTGGCGCAATGGCTGTGCTTTGCAGATCCGGCAAGGTGATACTCAGGCTGCTCCACTCGGCGTCCGGCAATTGGCGGCGCAATGGGCTGATTGCTTGCGGCCAGTCAACGGTTTCACCGGCACCCGGGATGATAATCACCGCGCCTTTGGGCTCGGCGGTATTGGCCGGTTTCCACAAGGCGAGAAAGCTGTCGGTACCGGCTTGCAGTTGCTGCTGTTCCTGCGCGGGAATTTGTCGCTCAAGTGCCGTCGATTCTTCCTGGCTACGCTCAAGCAGCGGCTGGCGTTCGACCGGTTTTTCTTCGGCGGGTTTTTCCGCAGTGGCAGGTGCCGGGTCGGCCGCCTCGACGGAAAAGGCGCACGGCAGGATCAACGACAGGCACAATGCTGGCAGTGCCAGGCGGTAGACAGGGGGCATCGGATATTCCAGGCCAGAAGTTATTCCGGCAGCCTAATGGGTTGGTCAGTATTTGTCAGTGTGTGAGACTTCGATGATGCATTTTCGCTGCCTGTGGGTTATCGGCTGTTTGTGGTTTCCCTTGATGGGCTGGGCGGCTCCCGCGCCACCGGCGCATGTCGTGTCATTGTCTTCGGCGCAACAGCAGTGGCTGGCGCAGCATGAAGAGTTGCGGGTCGGGGTGGTGTTGCAAGTGCCCTATGCCCAATACGATCGCCGCTTGCAACGCCTGTCCGGGGTCAACATCGAGTTGATGAAGTGGCTGGCCAAGTCGCTCAAGGTCGAGCTGAGCTGGCGTAATTATCCTGATCTTGCGCAACTGGAAGCCGCCGCGCGCGAAGGCGATATCGATATCGCGCCGGGGCTGACCCAAACCCCCGCCGGTTTACGACTCTGGCAATTTTCCGATCCGTACATGCGGGTGCCGCAACTGGTGGTCAGCGACCAGAAGAGCACCGGTGTGGTGGAGCTGGAAAAACTCGACAGTCAGACCCGCGTCGCCGTGCGCATGCCCAGCGTCACCGCCGATTTCTTGCGTAGTACCTATCCGCATTTGAACCTGCAGGGCGTGCCTCTGGAGCGCCAGGCGCTGCAACTGTTGTTGAGTCAGCAGGCCGGTTACGCGGTGGTCGATGAAGCGCAATTCGGGCGTCTGTCTGTCGAACCTGAATTCTCCGGGTTGGCTGTGGTGGGCGATATTGGTTTCCCGCAACTGTTGCGAGTGGCCACGCGTCGGGACTGGCCGGAGTTGGCCGGCATCGTCGAAAACGCGCTGCGCGCGATTCCGGCCAAAGACCTCGAGCGACTGCACGATCAATGGCTGCAACCCAAGTACCCGCGGCTGTCCGATTCACCGGTTTTCTGGAAAAACCTCTGTCTGCTGTTGCTGGTGTTATTGCTGAGCAGCATGGCCATTGTGTACTGGCAGCGTCGTCAGCAACACAGTCTGGAGCAACGTTTGCTGGCGGCGCGCGAAGACATTGCCCTGCGCGAGGCCAGCGAAGAGGCCTTGCGCCTCACGCAGTTTTCCATTGATCAAAGCACCGTCGGCATCCTTTGGGTCAACTGGGACAGCCACGTGCGCTACGCCAACCGCGCGGCCGAAACCATGCTCGGCTACCCGGCGGGCGGGATCATTGATCGGCCATTGATCGATTTTGAACCTGACTTGCATATGGACCGCTGGCTGAACTTGTGGAAGCGCGCCCGGGCCAGCGAGGAAGGGCCTTTAAGTTTCGAAACCAACTGTGTTCGGGCCGATGGCAGTATTCTGCCGGCGGATGTTTCGTTGAGCTTCCTGCGTTTTCGCGAGGGCGAATACCTGGTGGTTTACCTCAATGATGTCACCGAGCGTCGTCGCGCCCTGGCTGCCTTGCAGGAAAGTGAAGCGCGGTTGCAGGGCATTGCCGCCAACGTGCCAGGATTGGTCTTTCGTCTGGAGCGCGCGCCGGTGACTGGGCAGATCGACTTTGCCTACATCAGTGAAGGCAGCGAGAGCCTGGTGGGGTACTCGCCGGCCACCCTGGCCCAACGGGACAAAGGCTTGCGCAGCCTGGTGCATCCGGATGACAAGGCCAGTTATCACCAGACTCAGGACCATGCACTGGACACCGACAGCGACTGGTCGTGGCAGGGACGGATTCTGACCCGTCAGGGCGAACAGCGCTGGGCCGAGATCAAGGCCATTACCCGCCGATTGGAAGACGGCGCCTATGTCTGGGACGGGATCGTCTGGGACATCACCGAGAGCAAGCGCATCGAGCTGGAGCTGGCCAGCTCCCGTGAGCAGTTGCGCGAGTTGTCTGCGCACCTGGAGAGCGTGCGGGAAGAGGAGAAAGCGCGGATTGCCCGGGAAGTTCACGACGAGCTGGGGCAGATGTTGACTGTGTTGAAGCTGGAAACATCCATGTGCGAACTGGCTTATGCGCAGCTCGACCCTGGCCTGCACGAGCGCTTGAACAGCATGAAGCGTTTGATCGCGCAGCTGTTTCAACTGGTGCGTGATGTGGCCACGGCGCTGCGGCCACCGATTCTCGATGCCGGGATCGCCTCGGCCATCGAGTGGCAGGCCCGACGGTTCGAGGCGCGCACGCATATTCCGTGTCTGGTACAAGTGCCGGATAACTTGCCGGTGCTCAGCGATGCCAAGGCCATCGGCCTGTTCCGGATCCTTCAGGAAGCGCTGACCAATGTCATGCGCCACGCCCAGGCGCATACTGTTGAACTGACGCTGGCCCTTGAGGGCGATGAGCTTTGTCTGACTGTCAGCGATGATGGCGTAGGATTTGTCGCCGGGCCTGGCAGGCCGACATCCTTTGGCGTGGTCGGCATGCGTGAGCGGGTGTTGATCATGGGCGGGCAATTGTCGCTTGAGAGTGAGCCAGGGGAGGGCACGACCCTGACGGTGCGAGTGCCGCTGGATGAAGCCTGATGGTTTTGTGTTGTTTGAGCTGGCTCCTTTGCAGGCAAGCCCGCGATAGATCTTGGTTCTGACATAAAAAGAATGGAGAAGAACGTGATCCGTGTACTGGTAGCCGAAGACCACACCATCGTTCGCGAAGGCATCAAGCAATTGATCGGCCTGGCCAAGGACCTGCTGGTGGTAGGGGAGGCGAGCAATGGCGAGCAGTTGCTCGATACCTTGCGTCATGTTCCCTGCGAAGTGGTGTTGCTGGACATCTCCATGCCCGGGGTCAACGGCCTGGAAGCGATCCCGCGGATTCGCGCCATGAACAATCCGCCAGCGATCCTGGTGCTGTCGATGCACGACGAAGCGCAGATGGCCGCTCGGGCGTTGAAGGTCGGCGCGGCGGGTTACGCGACCAAGGACAGCGATCCGGCATTGTTGCTGACGGCGATTCGCAAGGTCGCGGCGGGCGGGCGCTATATCGATCCGGACCTGGCCGACCGGATGGTTTTCGAGGTTGGCCTGACCGATTCGCGGCCGTTGCACTCGTTGCTGTCGGAGCGTGAATTCTCGGTATTCGAACGTCTGGCCCAGGGCGCCAACGTCAATGACATCGCCCAGCAACTGGCCTTGAGCAGCAAAACCATCAGCACCCACAAGGCGCGGCTGATGCAGAAACTCAACATCACCTCCCTGGCCGAACTGGTGAAGTACGCGATGGAACACAAACTCCTGTGATCCACATGACCCGCTGACTCACTGCAAATACCTGTGGGAGCGTGCATGTCCAATTACGACGTGCCCGCAAAGCCGCTTTTACCGATTCCTGTGGCTTGCAGCTCACCGTTTGTCGCCATCAAGA
Organism: Pseudomonas sp. FP1740; assembly: GCF_030687165.1. NCBI lineage: Bacteria > Pseudomonadati > Pseudomonadota > Gammaproteobacteria > Pseudomonadales > Pseudomonadaceae > Pseudomonas > Pseudomonas sp. FP1740. The sequence continues at coordinate 5,998,701 of NZ_CP117461.1, read as the reverse complement.
ATCGACATATCCATCCCCGCCATCCTTGTAGGGCAATCCCTACCCCCAACCTTCCATCCGGCTGAGGCGATTCTCTCCTGCGCCCCGATTTGCGCGGCTCCCAGCGTCCACTAGGCTTAGTCCACAGCAGTCATCAATAACAAAGGTGTGGGTATGAGCCAGGTTGATTCAAGCGCAGGGGCCAGCGATATTCTGGTCAGCTTTCGTGGAGTGCAAAAGAGCTACGACGGCGAGAACCTGATTGTCAAAGACCTCAACCTGGAAATTCGCAAAGGCGAATTCCTGACCTTGCTCGGGCCGTCCGGTTCCGGCAAGACCACCAGTCTGATGATGCTCGCCGGCTTCGAAACGCCGACCGCCGGGGAGATTCAACTGGCCGGGCGTTCCATCAACAACGTGCCGCCGCACAAGCGCGACATCGGCATGGTGTTCCAGAACTACGCGTTGTTTCCGCACATGACCGTGTCCGAGAACCTGGCGTTCCCGCTGACCGTGCGCGGCTTGAACAAGAGCGATGTCAGTGACCGGGTCAAGCGTGTGCTGAGCATGGTTCAGCTCGACACCTTCGCCCAGCGCTATCCGGCGCAACTGTCCGGCGGTCAGCAGCAGCGTGTGGCCCTGGCTCGCGCCCTGGTGTTCGAACCGCAGCTGGTGCTGATGGACGAACCGCTCGGCGCTCTGGACAAACAACTGCGCGAACACATGCAGATGGAAATCAAACACCTGCACCAGCGCCTCGGCGTGACCGTGGTCTACGTGACCCACGACCAGGGCGAAGCATTGACCATGTCCGACCGTGTCGCCGTGTTCCATCAGGGCGAGATCCAGCAAATCGCGCCACCGCGCACGCTCTACGAAGAGCCGAAAAATACCTTCGTCGCCAACTTCATTGGCGAGAACAACCGCCTCAACGGTCGTCTGCACAGTCATACCGGTGACCGCTGCGTGGTCGAGCTCGGTCGTGGTGAAAAGGTTGAAGCCCTGGCGGTCAACGTCGGCAAGACCGGCGAACCCGTCACGCTGTCGATTCGTCCGGAGCGCGTGAGCCTCAATGGCTCGAGCGAGTCCTGTGTCAACCGCTTCTCGGGAAGGGTGGCGGAATTCATCTATCTGGGCGACCACGTCCGGGTTCGCCTGGAAGTCTGCGGCAAGACCGACTTCTTCGTGAAACAACCCATTGCTGAGCTCGATCCTGCGCTGGCTGTCGGCGACGTGGTACCGCTTGGCTGGCAGGTCGAACACGTTCGCGCGCTCGACCCACTTCTAGAGGCGCATTGATCGCCCCCTGCTTCACCAACACCAACCCTGCACGTGGAGAGAACAATAAATGTTGAGATCCCTGAAATTCACCGCCCTGGTCGTCGGCATGATGGGCGCGGCGCACGCGATGGCGGCTGGCCCGGACCTGACCGTGGTGTCCTTTGGCGGGGCGAACAAGGCGGCGCAGGTCAAAGCCTTCTACGCACCATGGGAAGCGGCGGGCCACGGCAAAATCGTCGCTGGCGAATACAACGGCGAAATGGCCAAGGTCAAAGCCATGGTCGACACCAAGAGCGTGTCCTGGGACCTGGTGGAAGTTGAATCGCCGGAACTGTCCCGTGGTTGCGACGAAGACATGTTCGAGCAGCTTGATCCGAAGCTGTTCGGCAAGTCTGAAGACTACGTCAAAGGCGCTATCCAGCCGTGCGGCGTGGGCTTCTTCGTGTGGTCGACCGTGCTGGCCTACAACGCCGACAAGCTGAAAACCGCTCCGACCAGTTGGGCTGATTTCTGGGACACCAAGAAATTCCCGGGCAAGCGCGGCCTGCGCAAAGGCGCCAAGTACACCCTGGAATTCGCACTGATGGCTGACGGCGTTGCGCCGAAAGACGTCTACAAAGTGCTGGCCGGCAAAGATGGCCAGGACCGCGCGTTCAAGAAACTCGATGAACTCAAGCCAAGCATCCAGTGGTGGGAAGCCGGCGCACAGCCGCCGCAATACCTCGCCTCCGGTGACGTGGTCATGAGCTCGGCCTACAACGGCCGGATCGCCGCGGTACAAAAAGAAAGCAACCTGAAAGTGGTGTGGAACGGCGGCATCTACGACTTCGACGCATGGGCCATTCCAAAAGGTCTGGACAAGACCCGTGCCGAAGCTGCGAAGAAGTTCATCGCCTTCTCGGTACAGCCGCAACAGCAGAAGACCTACTCGGAAAACATCGCCTACGGCCCGGCCAACACCCAGGCAGTGCCATTGCTGTCCAAGGATGTCTTGAAAGACATGCCAACCACCCCGGAAAACATCGCCAACCAGGTGCAGATCGACGTCAGCTTCTGGGCTGACAACGGCGAGCAACTGGAGCAGCGCTTCAATTCCTGGGCAGCGAAGTAACCAGAGGGCTAGCCCTCTTGTGAGGGCGAGCCGTTGTGGTGAGGGGGCTTGCCCCCGTTGGGTCGCGAAGCGACCCTAAAACCTGCAACCGCGATGTATCAGGTACACCGGATGCAATGGTTTCACGGCTGCTTCGCAGCCGAACGGGGGCAAGCCCCCTCGCCACAATTTCGCTCCCCCTTATCGATTGATCAAAGATTTCCGGAGTACGCCATGGCTATCGCCGTTCCCGTGAACGCGGGCACCGACCCCACCCTGAAGCAGCGGCTAAAGCACGCCGAGCGAATCAACCGCTGGAAAGCACAAGCCTTGATCGCGCCGTTGGTGCTGTTTCTGTTGCTGGTGTTCCTGGTGCCGATCGTGGCGCTGCTCTACAAAAGCGTCGGTAACCCGGAAGTGGTCGGCGTCATGCCACGCACCGTGGCAGCCATCGCCAGTTGGGATGGCCGAGGCCTGCCGGCAGAGCCTGTGTATAAGGCCGCCAGCGAAGACCTCGCCGAAGCCCGCAAGAATCAGACCTTGGGTGATTTGTCCAAGCGCTTGAACATGGAGTTGGCCGGCTACCGCAGCCTGCTGACCAAAACCGCGCGCGCCTTGCCGTTCGCCACGGAGCCTGCTTCTTATAAAGAAGCGCTGGAAGGACTCGACGAGCGCTGGGGCGATCCGGCCTATTGGCAGGTCGTGCGCCGCAACACCAGTGGCGTGACGCCTTACTACCTGCTGGCCGCCGTCGATCACCGTATCGACGACCTCGGCGAACTGGCCCGGGCCACTCCCGATCAGGCGATCTACCTCGACATCTTTGCCCGGACCTTCTGGATGGGCTTGATCATTACCATGATCTGCCTGGTGCTGGCCTATCCGCTGGCCTACCTGCTGGCGAACCTGCCCTCGCGGCAAAGCAACCTGCTGATGATTCTGGTGCTGTTGCCGTTCTGGACCTCGATTCTGGTGCGGGTCGCCGCATGGATCGTGTTGCTGCAATCGGGCGGCTTGATCAACAGCGGCCTGATGGCCATGGGCGTCATCGATAAGCCGCTGGAGCTGGTGTTCAACCGCACCGGGGTCTACATCTCGATGGTGCACATCCTGCTGCCGTTCATGATTCTGCCGATCTACAGCGTGATGAAAGGTATCTCGCCGACTTACATGCGTGCGGCGATTTCCCTGGGCTGCCACCCGTTCGCCAGTTTCTGGCGGGTGTACTTCCCGCAGACCTATGCCGGTGTTGGCGCCGGTTGCCTGTTGGTGTTCATCCTCGCCATCGGCTACTACATCACCCCGGCGTTGCTGGGCAGCCCGAACGATCAGATGGTCAGTTACTTCGTCGCCTTCTACACCAACACCAGCATCAACTGGGGCATGGCGACCGCGCTCGGTGGACTGTTGCTGCTGGCGACCGTGGTGCTTTATCTGATTTACAGCTGGCTGGTGGGCGCCAGTCGCCTGCGCCTGAGCTAAGGGGAGAGTGAAATGCTGAGTCCTTATATGTCGCCCATCGAACGGGTGTGGTTCTACAGCTTGCGGATTCTCTGCGGCTTGATTTTGTTGTTCCTGATCTTGCCGGTGCTGGTGATCATTCCGCTGTCGTTCAACTCAGGGAGTTTTCTGGTCTACCCGCTGCAAGGCTTCTCGCTGCACTGGTATCAGGACTTTTTTGCCTCGGCGGAATGGATGCGTTCGTTGAAGAACAGCATGATCGTGGCTCCGGCAGCGACCGTGCTGGCGATGATCTTCGGTACGCTGGCGGCGATCGGCCTGACCCGTGGCGACTTCCCGGGCAAGGCGCTGGTGATGGCGCTGGTGATTTCGCCGATGGTGGTGCCGGTGGTGATCATTGGTGTGGCCAGTTACCTGACCTTCGCGCCACTGGGGTTCGGCAACAGCTATACCTCGTTGATCGTGGTGCACGCCGTGCTGGGCGTGCCGTTCGTGATCATCACGGTATCGGCGACCTTGCAGGGGTTCAACCAGAACCTGGTGCGGGCCGCGGCCAGCCTGGGGGCTTCGCCGCTGACGACGTTCCGCCGGGTGACCTTGCCGTTGATTGCGCCAGGGGTGATTTCCGGTGCGCTGTTTGCCTTCGCTACCTCGTTCGATGAAGTGGTGGTGACGCTGTTCCTCGCCGGCCCCGAACAAGCGACCTTGCCTCGGCAGATGTTCAGCGGCATCCGCGAAAACCTCAGCCCGACGATTGCCGCTGCCGCGACGCTGCTGATCGCATTCTCGGTGATCCTGTTGCTGACCCTGGAATGGCTGCGTGGGCGCAGCGAAAAACTGCGCACCGCCCAAGCCTGACGCCAACTGTGATCGTTCCCGCGCGAGTGTGGGAACGATCGACAGAAGCACCTCGATCATTCACCAACTTAATAGCAGACAAACCCCAATCCCCAGCTACTATTGTGCCCAGCTCCCCTATCTATAAGAGGCTGCGCACATGAGTCTTTCCTCTTTCAAAATCGCTCACAAACTGATCACCGGCGCGGGTGCCATCGAGCAACTGGCGGCCGAGCTCACACGTCTGGACATCGATAACCCGCTGATCGTCACCGATGCCGCGCTGGTCAAGTCCGGCACGGTGGAGCTGGCGCTGGCGCAGCTGGGCGAGCGCAGTTATGAGATTTTCGACCGGGTGTTGCCGGACCCGGAAATCGCCATCGTCGAAGATTGCATGCGGGTTTACCGTGAGGGTGGGCATGACGGGCTGATCGGCCTCGGCGGCGGCAGTGCCATCGACATCGCCAAGAGTGTTGCCGCCTATGCCGGTTATCACGGCGCGCTGGAGGATTTGTTCGGCATCGATCAGGTGCCGCGCAAAGGCCCGCCGCTGATCGCCATCCCGACCACCGCCGGCACCGGTTCGGAAGTGACCAACGTGGCCATCCTCTCCGACAAGGTCGCGCAGCTGAAGATGGGCATTATCAGCGATTACCTGTTGCCGGACGTGGCGCTGGTCAGCCCGCAAATGACCCTGACCTGCCCGCGCAGTGTCACCGCCGCCAGTGGCGTCGATGCGCTGGTGCACGCCATCGAGTCCTACCTGTCGCTCAACGCCTCGCCCATCACCGATGCCTTGGCCATTGGCGCGATCAAGCTGATTACCAAGGCGCTGCCCAAGGCTTACGCCAATCCCGCCCACCTGCAAGCCCGAGAAGACATGGCCACCGCCAGCCTGATGGCCGGCATGGCGTTCGGCAATGCCGGGGTCGGTGCGGTGCATGCGTTGGCGTATCCGCTGGGTGGGCGTTTCAATATTGCCCATGGTGTCAGCAATGCCTTGCTGCTGCCGTATGTCATGACCTGGAACAAGATGGCCTGCGTGGAACGCATGCAGGATATTGCCGAGGCCATGGGGGTGAAGACCGCTCATCTGAGCGCCAGTGAGGCGGCGGACAAAGCCGTGGAGGCGATGACCGAGCTGTGCGCCGCCGTGGAGATCCCGCGAGGTCTGCGCAGTTTCGGGGTCCCCGAGGAGGCGATCCCGGCCATGGCCGTGGAAGCCGCCGGCACCGAACGCCTGATGCGCAACAATCCGCGCAAGTTGAGCGCCACCGATATCGAGAAGATCTACCGAGCGGCCTACTAGGACTTGCCCCAATCATCGCAGCACGGTGCGCGCGTCAAAGCATGAGGTATACAATGCGCGCCATCGTGATTCTGCTCAAAAAAGGTGCGTCATGCAGCCCTTCGTTATTGCTCCGTCGATTCTCTCCGCCGACTTCGCCCGCCTGGGCGAGGAAGTGGACAACGTCCTGGCCGCCGGCGCCGACTTCGTGCACTTCGATGTCATGGACAACCACTACGTGCCGAACCTGACCATCGGCCCGATGGTCTGCTCCGCGCTGCGCAAGTACGGCGTGACCGCGCCGATCGACGCGCACCTGATGGTCAGCCCGGTGGACCGCATCGTCGGTGACTTCATCGAGGCCGGTGCGACCTACATCACCTTCCACCCGGAAGCCACGCTGCACGTCGACCGTTCCCTGCAACTGATCCGCGAAGGCGGCTGCAAGGCGGGTCTGGTGTTCAATCCGGCGACCCCGCTGGACGTGCTCAAGTACGTGATGGACAAGGTCGACATGATCCTGCTGATGAGCGTCAACCCGGGCTTCGGCGGGCAGAAGTTCATCCCGGCCACCCTCGACAAGCTGCGTGAGGCGCGGGCGCTGATCGATGCTTCCGGGCGTGACATTCGCCTGGAAATCGACGGCGGGGTGAACGTGAACAACATTCGCGAAATCGCCGCTGCCGGCGCCGACACTTTCGTGGCCGGCTCGGCGATCTTCAATGCGCCGAACTACCAGGAAGTGATTGAAAAAATGCGCTCCGAACTGGCGCTGGCTCGCCCATGAGCGGTTTTGAGCAGCTGTTCCCGGGGCGTCTGCCGCGGCTGGTGATGTTCGATCTGGATGGCACGCTGGTCGATTCGGTCCCTGACCTCGCGGCGGCTGTGGATAACATGCTGCTCAAACTCGGGCGTAACCCGGTCGGCATCGGACCGGTGCGTGAGTGGGTCGGCAACGGCGCGCCGGTGCTGGTGCGCCGTGCACTGGCTGGCGGCATCGATCATTCGTCGGTCGATGATGGCGAAGCCGAAGGTGCACTGCAGATTTTCATGGAGGCCTACGGTGAGGGGCATGAGCAGACCGTGGTCTATCCCGGTGTGCGCGACACCCTGAAATGGCTGAACAAGCAGGGCGTGGCGATGGCGCTGATCACCAACAAGCCGGAGCGCTTCGTCGCGCCGCTGCTGGATCAGATGAAAATCGGCCGTTACTTCAAATGGATTATCGGCGGCGACACTCTGCCACAACAGAAACCCGACCCGGCCGCGCTGTTTTTCGTGATGAAAATGGCCAACATTCCGGCGTCGCAATCGTTGTTCGTCGGCGACTCGCGCAGCGATGTGCTGGCGGCGAAAGCGGCGGGGGTCAAATGCGTGGCCCTCAGTTACGGTTATAACCACGGTCGGCCGATTGCCGAAGAGTCGCCGGCGCTGGTGATCGATGATCTGCGCAAACTAATTCCCGGTTGCCTGGATCCGGCCGCTGAGATAACGTTGCCCGACGCTGTTCAACCCCCTGCTGGAAACGCCATCGTGGTGGTCACTCGCAAACTCTGGATGAAAGTCATCAAGGCCCTGGCCCGCTGGCGTTGGCGCGCCTGACTTGTTCCTGGCCGGCGTACCGGCGCGTTTGCATACCTGACCGTTAGACCCTCAAGCCACGAGGCACCTCATGATCCGCGAAGAATTCCTGCGTTTGGCCGCTGCCGGCTACAACCGCATCCCGCTTGCCTGCGAAACCCTGGCCGACTTCGACACGCCGCTGTCGATCTACCTGAAACTGGCCGACGAGCCGAACTCCTATCTGCTGGAGTCGGTGCAGGGCGGCGAGAAGTGGGGCCGTTATTCGATCATCGGCCTGCCGTGCCGCACCGTATTGCGGGTTCACGATCACCACGTCAGTGTGACCCACGACGGTGTCGAGATCGAAAGCCACGACGTTGAAGACCCGCTGGCCTTCGTCGAAGCCTTCAAGGCGCGCTATAACGTGCCGACCATTGCCGGTCTGCCGCGTTTCAACGGCGGTCTGGTGGGTTACTTCGGTTACGACTGCGTCCGTTATGTGGAGAAGCGTCTGGGCAAATGTCCGAACCCGGATCCGCTGGGCGTGCCGGACATTCTGCTGATGGTGTCCGATGCGGTGGTGGTGTTCGACAACCTCGCCGGCAAGATGCACGCGATTGTCCTGGCCGATCCTTCGCAGGAAGATGCCTTCGAGCAAGGTCAGGCGCGTCTGCAAGCGCTGCTGGAACAACTCCGTCAGCCGATCACTCCGCGCCGTGGCCTGGACTTCAGCAAGCAGCAATCGGCCGATCCGGTGTTCCGTTCGAGTTTCACCCAGGGCGATTACGAAAAAGCCGTCGACACCATCAAGGAATACATCCTGGCCGGTGACTGCATGCAGGTCGTGCCGTCCCAGCGCATGTCGATCGACTTCAAGGCTGCGCCTATCGACCTGTACCGGGCGCTGCGCTGCTTCAACCCGACGCCTTACATGTATTTCTTCAACTTCGGCGACTTCCACGTCGTCGGCAGTTCGCCGGAAGTGCTGGTGCGGGTCGAAGACAACCTGATCACCGTGCGCCCGATTGCCGGCACTCGCCCACGCGGGGCCAACGAAGAGGCGGACCTGGCCCTGGAAAAAGACCTGCTGTCCGATGACAAGGAAATCGCCGAGCACTTGATGCTGATCGATCTGGGGCGCAACGATACCGGGCGGGTTTCGGAAATCGGTTCGGTGAAACTCACCGAGAAGATGGTCATCGAGCGTTATTCCAACGTGATGCACATCGTGTCCAACGTCACCGGCCAATTGAAGGCCGGGCTGACAGCGATGGACGCACTGCGGGCGATCCTGCCGGCCGGCACCTTGTCTGGCGCACCGAAGATTCGCGCGATGGAAATCATCGACGAGCTGGAACCGGTCAAGCGGGGCGTCTACGGCGGCGCAGTCGGTTACTTCGCCTGGAACGGCAACATGGACACCGCAATTGCGATCCGCACCGCGGTGATCAAGAACGGCGAACTGCACGTACAGGCCGGTGGCGGCATCGTCGCCGACTCGGTGCCAGCGCTGGAATGGGAAGAAACCCTGAACAAGCGTCGTGCGATGTTCCGCGCCGTGGCCCTGGCCGAACAGACTCCGGACGCCTGAGCTTCCACAGGTATCTCATCAGAATAAAAAACGCGGCGCCTGTGAGGCGCCGCGTTTTTTTTGCCTGACTTTTGCTGGATCAGAAGTCCAAGGCAACCCCAACATTAATGCCTTGCTGGGTGAAGTCATCATCCTTGCGAATGTCATAACTGGCCCGCAATGCCAGGTCCTTGGTGAGGTTGTGGCTCACGCCCAGGTTCAAGCGGTTCAGGTTGGTCTGCGGGGTGTAGCCGGCCAGGGTGTAGTGGTTGTTCGGCAGGCTGTTGAGGTTCATGGTCACATTCTGGGTGTCGTCATTGTACTCGCGCTCGTGGGCCAGTTCGCCAAACACTTGGGTTTGCGAGGTGATCTGGTACTTGCCCTGGATCCCGAGGCCAAGACGCCGGGAAATGCGTGACTGGTCGTCAAATGTCAGCGCGGTGGAGTCGGCGCTGTTTTCCGAGTAACCGTCTACTTCTACCTTGGCGAAATCAGCGCTCACGAATGGCGACAAGTGCCACGGGCTGCTCGCCTCTGGCGCGATGTCATAACCCAGGCGGCCGCTGATGGCGACCAGGTAACCGTCGGTGTCGCCTTTCTCCCCGCGTTCATTGACCCCCAACTGGAATTTGCGTTTGAGACTGTCGTAGTCCAGATGCCCGGCCGTCAGTGCCGCGTCACCCCAAAAGCGATTCTGCTGGTATTGGGCGAAAGCGGTGCCCATGTAGGTGTTGAGTTTGTAATCCGAATCGTTATCGCCGGCTTCGAGTTTCTGGTTATAGAAGCCCGCCGCCAAGCCAACGCGCCATGCGTCATTGAGCCGATAGCTGCCACCGATGTTCAGGTTGGCGCCATTGCCGTCAGCACTGGCGCCGCTGCGCTGGCTGTCGAAGTCCTGATGCTGGCCACCACCGGCGACAATCGCCCGCCATTGGCCCACGCCTTGCCAGTTTTCCCAATCGGCCAGCCACTGGTTGCGCAGCTCATCCTGATGAGAACGCAAAGTGCCCTGGGCCATTTGTGGCAGCAGGGTTGCTTCCCATGGTGCGGACAGCAGCGAGTATGCGTAATCGGCAATCAGGCGCTGCCCGGCTTCGGTCGGGTGCACCGAGTCGTTATAGATCAGCTTGGTCGGGTCGGGGGTGGCGCTGTTGATGCCGTATCGAGTGTTCTCGGTGCAACTGTTGCCGCTGAAACAGGTGGCGCTCAGGTTCTGGTCGGTGGCGAGGCCGAACTGGCCAGGGTTGGCGAACGTCTCTTTGAGCAATACCGGAATGTTCAGCGGGATGATGTTGGCGTTAATGCTCTGCAGTTGGCTGACCAGTTCGCTGTTGAACTGAGAGCTGAGCTGGGACGTGAAGGCCTGCAATGGTGTGCCGTTGAAAGCCGGGGTAAAGCCGATGTCCGGCAGCAGCCACACCATGATGTAGCGGGCACCGGCCTGTTGCAGGGTCTGCGCGCTACTGGCCAGGCGATCGGCGGCGGCGCTGGCCTCGGGAAGGCTGGTCACACGCCCCTGAAGGAAGTCATTGCCACCACCCGAGAGGTAATACAGTGCATTCGGGTCGGCGCGGAAGTTATTCGACGGCAGGTAGCCTGCGCGGGTGCGTTCGCCCGTGGCGGAGGTGCTGGTGATCGAATCGAGGATCTGGTCGGTACGATAACCGCCGACAGCCCAGTTGTTGCCATCGGGCAGGCCTTCGCTGGCGCGTACCGCCGAGGACGATGACGCGGTCTGATCCGGCGAGAACCCCAGTTTCCCCCCAAGGACCTGCGTGGCGTTGAGCGAACGGACTTCGCCGCTGCCATCCAGATAAACCGGGCCCGTGCGGTTGGTAAAGCGCTGCGTCGCCCCGGCGGGTCCGCCGGTATCGGCAAATGTGCCGGCGTCATTGAGGCTGTCGCCGAAGACGATGAAATTGGTGTAGGGATTAGGCGCGGCGTTCGCCTGGGCGCAGGCCATGGCGAGCAAGCATCCGGCGAGCGGTACAAACAACGTCTGTTTGATCATGAGCAAGTCCGTTTATTTATTGTTGTAGTGAGAACGAGACGACAGTACCAAAAACTTTCGGCCTTTTGCCATCTGTCGCTAACCCTTCAATTGTTTCGCGAGCTCTCGCTCCGGCCATATTGCACGCTCTGTCCAGCTAAGTTACTGTGCCCAGACGTATGAATGAGACCTTCCCCGTGTTGATCGTCAGCAAACTTCTGGATCAAGTCATCAAGGCACACGCCCGTTGGCGTTGGCGCGCCTGAATCTTTTCTGCCGGCCTGGCCGGACCTGTACCGCTTTGCCTTCTTTACCTGTATGAAATGCCGCTTTGCTGGCGCCACTCCAGCACCTGTCAAAGCGCAGCGCACTGCGGGTAAATCATTCGAAGGCCGTATTAAAAGTCAGTGAATTCAAGAGGTTCTTAACGCCATGTTGCTGATGATCGATAACTACGACTCTTTTACTTACAACGTTGTGCAATACCTCGGCGAGCTGGGCTCCGAGGTCAAAGTCGTGCGCAACGATGAACTCACCATCGCCGAAATCGAAGCCCTCAAGCCTGAGCGCATCGTCGTGTCTCCCGGTCCTTGCACCCCGACCGAAGCTGGTATTTCCATCGAAGCGATCAAATACTTCGCCGGCAAGCTGCCGATTCTTGGCGTTTGCCTGGGTCACCAATCCATCGGCCAGGCGTTTGGTGGCGATGTGGTCCGTGCCCGCCAAGTCATGCATGGTAAGACTAGCCCGGTATTTCACGAGGACAAGGGCGTATTCAAAGGGTTGAATCGTCCGTTGACGGTCACCCGCTACCATTCGCTGATCGTCAAGCGCGAAACCCTGCCCGATTGCCTGGAGCTGACTGCCTGGACCCAGCTCGAAGATGGCTCGGTGGATGAGATCATGGGCCTGCGTCACAAGACGCTGAACATCGAGGGTGTGCAATTCCACCCCGAGTCTATCCTCACCGAACAGGGACACGAGCTGTTCGCCAACTTCCTCAAACAAACTGGCGGCACGCGCTAAGGACTTTCCATGGATATCAAGACAGCCCTGAGCCGTATCGTCGGCCACCTCGACCTCAGTACCGATGAAATGCGTGATGTCATGCGTGAAATCATGACCGGGCAATGCACGGATGCGCAGATCGGCGCGTTCATGATGGCCATGCGCATGAAGAGCGAAAGCATCGACGAGATCGTCGGCGCCGTGACGGCGATGCGCGAGTTGGCGGACAAAGTCGAACTCAACACCCTCGACGGCGTGGTCGATGTGGTCGGCACCGGCGGTGACGGCGCGAACATTTTCAACGTTTCGACCGCTTCTTCGTTTGTGGTCGCGGCGGCCGGTTGCACCGTGGCCAAGCACGGTAACCGTGCGGTATCGGGTAAAAGCGGCAGCGCCGATTTGCTGGAAGCAGCCGGTATCTACCTCAACCTGAACCCGGTTCAGGTGGCACGCTGCATCGACAACGTCGGCATCGGTTTCATGTTTGCCCAGACCCATCACAGCGCCATGAAGCACGCCGCCGGCCCGCGCCGCGAGCTGGGCTTGCGCACCTTGTTCAACATGCTCGGCCCGCTTACGAATCCGGCCGGTGTGAAACATCAGGTGGTGGGTGTGTTCAGTCAGGCGTTGTGCCGGCCATTGGCCGAAGTCTTGCAGCGCCTGGGCAGCAAACACGTGTTGGTGGTGCACTCGAAGGATGGCCTGGACGAATTCAGCCTGGCGGCCCCGACCTTTGTCGCGGAGTTGAAGAATGACCAGATCACCGAGTATTGGGTCGAGCCCGAAGACCTCGGCATGAAGAGTCAGAGCCTGCACGGCCTGTCGGTGGAAAGCCCGGCGGCTTCCCTGGAACTGATTCGCGATGCCTTGGGCAAGCGCAAGACCGAGAACGGTCAGAAAGCCGCCGAGATGATCGTGCTCAATGCCGGTGCCGCGCTGTACGCAGCCGACCATGCCAGCAGTTTGAAAGAAGGCGTTGCCCTGGCGCACGATGCGCTGCACACAGGCCTCGCTCGGGAAAAACTTGAGGAGTTGGGTGCATTTACCGCGGTATTCAAAGTGGAGAATGAGGGATGAGTGTACCGACGGTTCTGGAAAAAATTCTGGCCCGCAAAGTCCAGGAAGTCGCCGAGCGTAGCGCTCGTGTGAGCCTGGCAGAGCTGGAAAACCTGGCCAAGGCGGCCGATGCACCCCGTGGTTTCGCCAAGGCATTGATCGATCAGGCCAAGAAGAAACAGCCGGCGGTGATTGCTGAAATCAAGAAAGCTTCGCCAAGCAAGGGCGTGATTCGCGAGAACTTCGTGCCTGCGGACATTGCCAGGAGTTACGAGAAGGGCGGGGCTACTTGCCTGTCGGTGCTCACCGACATCGACTATTTCCAGGGTGCGGATGCGTATCTGCAACAAGCCCGGGGGGCGTGCAAGCTGCCGGTGATCCGTAAAGACTTCATGATCGATCCGTACCAGATCATCGAGTCCCGCGCCCTGGGCGCTGATTGCGTGCTGTTGATCGTCTCCGCACTGGATGACGTGAAAATGGCCGAGCTGGCGGCCGTGGCCAAAAGTGTCGGCCTCGATGTGCTGGTGGAAGTCCACGATGGCGACGAGCTGGAGCGGGCCTTGAAAACCCTCGACACGCCGCTGGTGGGCGTGAACAACCGCAACCTGCACACCTTCGAGGTCAGCCTGGAAACCACCCTCGACCTGTTGCCGCGTATTCCGCGCAATCGTCTGGTGGTCACCGAGAGTGGCATTCTTAACCGCGCCGATGTCGAACTGATGGAAATCAGCGACGTGTATGCGTTCCTGGTCGGCGAAGCGTTCATGCGCGCCGAAAGCCCGGGTACTGAACTGCAACGCCTGTTCTTTCCCGAGCGTGGTGTTCCAGTGAGCGGCTCTACGCTCGACTGAACACATTTTCGCAGGCAACCCGATCCCTTGTGGGAGCGGGCTTGCCCGCGAAGAGGCCATCAAGCACCCCAAAGACTTCAGGTCTTACGGAGTCATCCATGTCCCAGCCAACCTCTCTGACCATCGAAGCCGGCCTGCTCGCCGAACAGGACCTGTTGGCCCATGTGTGCACCGGTGATTCGGAGTTCGGCCTGCTGTTCTGGCAACCCACGGACCGGGCATTGGTCATGCCGCGGCGCTTGAATCGCTTACCGGGTTTCGAGGCGGCGTGCGAGATATCAGCCGCTGCCGGTTGGCCGGTACTGCTGCGCGAAACTGGTGGCGAGCCGGTGCCGCAATCGGCATCGACCCTCAACATCGCGCTGGTCTACGCGCCACCGCGTAGCGAGGGTGACCAGAATCGGATCGAAACCGGCTATCGCCGGCTCTGCGACCCGATTTGCCAGCTGCTTGACGAGTTGGGCGGTGTGTCGTCCCTGGGCGAAATTGAGGGCGCGTTCTGCGACGGCCGTTTCAACGTCAACCTCGATGGGCGCAAGATGGTCGGTACCGCTCAGCGCTGGCGGCAGAGCAAGGGCGGTCAGCGTCCGGTCGGGCTGGTGCACGGGGCGATGCTGATCGATAACGAGCGAGAGTCTATGGTCGCGGCGGTCAATCGTTTCAACGAAGCCTGCGGTCTGGAACAGCGGGTTCGCGCAGAAAGCCACATTGCCCTGCATGAAAAATTTGCCGCTCCTGATGCACTGGAACGGCTCGATGCGTTGTATCGCAAAATGCTGGCAGAAGTGCTCGGGGCTTAAGTGTTCCAGGCTTCGGTTTTCAGAGCCTAGCGCGTACCGAAGACCACCATGGTCTTGCCTTTGACGTCGACCAGGTTGCGTTCTTCCAGATCCTTGAGCACGCGGCCGACCATCTCACGGGAACAACCGACAATCCGGCCGATCTCCTGGCGGGTCACCTTGATCTGCATGCCATCCGGGTGGGTCATGGCGTCTGGCTGCTTGCACAGCTCCAGCAGGCAGCGCGCCACGCGGCCGGTCACGTCGAAGAACGCCAGGTCGCCGACCTTGCGCGTGGTATTGCGCAGGCGTTGTGCGATTTGTCCACTGAGCACGTAAAGAATGTCTGGATCCTGTTGAGACAACTCGCGGAATTTCGCGTAGCTGATTTCCGCGACTTCGCATTCGACTTTGGCGCGAACCCAGGCGCTGCGCTCCTGTTCCAGCCCGGCTTGCTCGAACAGACCCAGTTCGCCGAAGAAGTCGCCGGAGTTGAGATAGGCAATGATCATTTCACGGCCGTCGTCATCCTCGATCAGGATGGTCACCGAACCCTTGATGATGAAGAACAACGTGTCCGAGCGGTCGCCGGCACAAATGATGTTGCTCTTGGCGGCATAGCGACGGCGCTGGCAGTGCATCAACAGTTTGTCGAGGTTCTTGATTTTGGATATGGGGGTAATAGCAACCATGGTTGTATCCCGAAAAGACTGCACGGTATGTTTGTTTTTTGTAGGGGGCTGGTGAAGCCTGGGTTTTTTGTTCGCTACAAAGCTGGCTAAGCGCCAGTGAATTGGCGTCAGCTTAACAGACACATTCCTTCAAGATTCGAGAATTTACCTACGACGCATACGGTTATGTCCTAGGAAGGCGAAGCGCTGCCAATCAAGGGCCCTGTGCTAAGCTGGCGACCCTTTTTTATACAGTGGAGTCTTGGCGATGAAGGCACGCATCCAATGGGCAGGCGAAGCCATGTTCCTCGGTGAATCCGGCAGCGGTCATGTCGTGGTCATGGACGGTCCGCCCGATGCCGGCGGTCGTAACCTGGGTGTCCGGCCGATGGAAATGCTCCTGCTGGGTGTTGGCGGTTGCAGCAATTTCGATGTGGTCAGCATCCTCAAGAAGTCGCGTCAGGCCGTCGAAAGCTGCGAAGCCTTCCTCGAAGCCGAGCGTGCGACCGAAGATCCGAAGGTGTTCACCAAGATCCACATGCACTTCGTGGTCAAGGGCCGCGGGCTGAAAGAAGCCCAGGTCAAGCGCGCCATCGAGCTGTCGGCCGAGAAGTACTGCTCGGCCTCGATCATGCTCGGCGCGGCTGGCGTGGCGATTACCCATGACTACGAGATTATCGAGCTCGGTTGAATCGACATTCAACTATCATAAAAGCGGTGCAGACTCTGGTGATCCATAGCTGACGTCTGCATAATGCGCCACTTTTTTCAGGGCAGTGATCGGTCACCCGACAGGTCGCTTGCCTGAACAGACAACCAAAATCGCCATCGCGAAGAGGTGTTAACCGTCCTACGCAGGTGCGTCGTTCGCATCTGACGGGCATGCTTGATCACGCGGCCAGCCCGCAATACATAGAGAGTTTTTAACGGTGAAAAGCAAACTCAAGCTCCACGGGTTCAATAACCTGACAAAGACCTTGAGCTTCAACATCTATGACATCTGCTACGCGGAAACCCCGCAAGACCAGCAGGCTTACGTCGAGTACATCAATAAAGAGTACAACGCCAAGCGCCTGACGCAGATCCTCACAGAAGTTGTCGATATCATTGGTGCCAATATCCTGAACATTGCCAGTCAGGACTATGAACCCCAGGGCGCCAGCGTCACGATTCTGATCTCTGAAGAGCCGGTAACCCCCACCGACAGTCAGATTGAAGAGTCTCCGGGCCCGTTGCCCGAAATCATCCTGGCCCACCTCGACAAGAGCCACATCACGGTGCACACCTACCCGGAAATCCATCCGGTGGACGGTATCGCGACGTTCCGTGTGGACATCGACGTGTCGACCTGTGGCGTCATTTCACCGCTCAAAGCGCTCAACTTTCTGATTCACCAGTTCGATTCGGATATCGTGACTGTGGATTACCGCGTGCGCGGCTTCACCCGTGACGTTGAAGGCAAGAAACACTTCATCGACCACGAGATCAACTCGATCCAGAACTACCTCTCCGAAGACACCCGCGACGCGTACCAGATGACCGACGTGAACGTGTACCAGGAAAACCTGTTCCACACCAAAATGCTGCTGAAGAACTTCGAACTGGATAACTACCTGTTCGGCGACGCCACCAGCAACCTGTCCTCTGAGCAGCGTGCCCAGGTGACTGAGCGTGTGAAACACGAAATGCTCGAAATCTTCTACGCGCGCAACATGCCGAGCTGAGAGTTCCGAGTACAAAAAAAGGCGACTACCTTGCGGTAGTCGCCTTTTTTATTGCTGTTGTCCGCGAAGAGGCCCGACCAAACAACTCAATTATCAGATCCGATAGGTACTCTTGGTCATCACCTTGGCCAGCAGACTCATCCCGAACTTCACCGGTGCAGGAAAGCGGAACCCTCCAGCATCCAGCGCACTTTCGGCGTGATGTTCTTCATCAATGCGCATCTGCTCAAGGATCGCCCGGGATTTTTCGTCCTCGGCGGGCAGTTGTTCAAGGTGTTCGTTCAGGTGTTTGCAAACCTGATGCTCGGTGGCGGCAACGAAACCCAGACTGACTTTGTCGCTGATCAACCCGGCCACCGCGCCAATCCCGAACGACATTCCGTAGAACAGCGGATTGAGAATGCTGGTGTGGCTGCCCAACTGGTGGATGCGCTGTTCGCACCAGACCAGATGATCGATTTCTTCTTCGGCGGCATGTTCCATGGCAGCGCGCACTTGCGGCAACTTGGCGGTCAGGGCTTGACCTTGATACAGCGCCTGGGCACAGACTTCGCCGGTATGGTTGATGCGCATCAAACCGGCGACGTGCCGGGTGTCCTCGTCGCTCATTTGCGCATCCGGCTGCACGATGGCAGGCGACGGACGGTAGGGCTGACCACTGAAGGGCAGCAAAGTACGCATCGCGGCATCGGCTTGCAGCAGAAGACGGTCAATTGGCGAGTAGTGACGTTGGGTAGTCATGCTGACCTCCGGGAAGAATCTCGGCGGCCAGTTTAACCCAATCGGCCGGGGAGGGTTTGCGCTGGGTCATCTGTGGCGAGGGAGCTTGTTCCCGCTCGACCGCGAAGCGGTCGTAAATTCAGCCCATCGGTTCTGTCTGGAAAAACTCGATGCGTGGATTTGGGGCTGCTCTGCAACCCAGCGGGAGCAAGCGCCCTCGCCACATAAACCGGTACTGCTTGCAATCAGCCCGGAGGCCAGTGCATCTGGCGCTGACCCAGCACGTGCATATGAATGTGATAAACGGTCTGCCCGCCCAATTCATTGCAGTTCATGACCACCCGGAAACCTTCTTCACAGCCCAGTTCCAGAGCCAGACGCTGCGCGGTGAACAGAATATGCCCGGCCAGAGCCTTATCGTCCTCGGTGAGATCGTTAAGGGTGCGCACCGGTTTCTTCGGGACCACCAGGAAATGCACGGGGGCCTGTGGGGCGATGTCGTGGAAGGCCAGTACCTGGTCGTCCTCGTAAATGATCTTCGCCGGGATTTCCCGGTTGATGATCTTGGTGAACAGAGTATCCACAGCTGTTTTCTCCGTTGTTTGGCTGGCTTGAGTGTACGCATGGGCCCTGCCTGAGCCCAGTTTTTTACCTTGAAGGCTGGTCAGCGCGGGCAGTACGCCTTATTGACCATGCCCGCGATTGTCCGGGTCAGCCAGCGCGAGCCGAGCCGTGGCAAGAAGGCGAACCAGCGATTCAGGCGACCGGGGATGATAATGGCGCGATTTTTCTCCAGGGCGCGCACGGTGTAGAGCGCGACTTCCTCTGGGCTCATCAGCAATTTGCTCTCGCCCAGCTTGTCGGTGTTCAGTTGCGCGGTGCGGAAAAACGCCGTGCGGGTCGGGCCGGGGCAGAGCACTGACACCTTGACCGCGCATTTTTTCAGTTCGACGCGCAAGCCTTCGGAAAAATTCAGCACATAAGCCTTGCTGGCGTAATAAGTGCTCATCCAGGGGCCGGGATGGAACGCCGCAACCGAGGCTACGTTCAGAATCTGCCCGCCGCCCTGCAAGGCCATGCTGTTACCAATGGCATGACACAAGCGAGTGAGGGCCAGGATGTTCACTTCGATCAGGTCCTGCTCGGTCATCCAGTCCTGGGCCAGGAATGGGCCACAGGTACCGATGCCGGCGCAGTTGACCAGCAGATCGATTTGCCGCTCACCCTCCTCCAGCTCCAGCAGAAATCCGGACAGGCGCAACGGTTCACCCAGGTCACAGGCACGAAACAAAACTTCCACGCCAAAACGTTGAGTCAGTTCAATCGCAATACTTTCCAGCTGATCACGCTGTCGGGCCACCAATAGCAGGCTGCGGCCGCGCCGGGCCAGCGCTTCGGCCATTGCCAGGCCGATGCCGCTGGAAGCGCCAGTGATCAGAGCGTAACGGGTCATGCAGTTCTCCATCGCAACAGCTCCGCGCCAGCGACGCAGGTGTCACGGGCGGGGAGCGCTGTTCATTCTTTTGCAGAGTCTACAGGGGGCTGGGCCGCTTCGGCTGCATCGTCGGTTGAATCTGCTGCCGAGTCGACTTCGACGGGCGCAGCTTCGACTTCATCGGTGGTCACGGAGCTGCTTTGATAGGCGCTATCAGTGGCGCTTTCGTACTCATCCTGAATTGCCGTGAGACCTCCGGTCAGCCCGCCAACGAACATGATCGCAATAAACACCAGCCACAATGAAGCCAGTACCCTGACTGCGTTGCTGTTGGGCGGCGGCGGTGCGCCATATCGATTGGCAGTGTTGTTACCCGGCACGATCATTATCACGAACGGGAAAGCGCCCCCCACGAACGGCACAAGGTTCAACAGCCAGAGCCAGCCAGACCAGCCGATATCGTGCAGGCGCTGCACACTGAACTGAATGCTGATGAACGCGAGTATCACGATCAGAATAACGGCCAGCAGACCCGCGACAATCAGGCCGGCAGTCGAGTTGGTGCTGATGAGGCCGAAGCCGAAAATGGCCAGCACCGAGCCAATGCCCAACGTCACCAGCGTCAGAGCCATTGTCCAGGCCAGAAAGCGCAGTCGGCCGATGCGGCCACTGAAACTGAATGCCTTGAGTGTGGCGAACTCCGGCAGCGCTTCGCCGACCGTGGCGCGTGGCGGAGCGTAGGGGGAATCGGGCTCTGCCGATGGCGGTGGGCTGACGTGAACGTCGGACAGGTTCAGCTCGATCGAGGGTTCGGCTTCGATTCGGGCATCGATGCCGGTTTTCGTCAGCGCCTGAAGATAAGTTTGCGCGTCGGCGTGTGACAGTTCGCGTTTGAGCGCAACCGTCCGGCCACTGAACAGGCGTTCGATGGCTGCGACATCGCTTTTGAACAGCTCGGCGAGATTGAGCTTGGCGGTGGTGGCATCAACACCGGGCAGCAAAGCACCATCGAAGACGATCTTGAAACGGTTTTCGCTCATGGCCGAGGCATCCTTGTCGCGAGAGTTGTAATGGAAAGTGTAACAAGGGGGAGTTTAAGGCCGGCCGGGTTGGGCTGGCCAAACTTTCCTGTCAGCGTGGCCAGCGCTTGGGCAGTGCTGCCGCCAGTTCCAGCGCCTTGCGGTATTCGGTGCCGAGACGTTCGACCAGTTGGTCGACACTCGGCAGATCCTCGATTTCCCCGACACCCTGGCCCGCAGACCACACGGTTTTCCAGGCTTTGGCTTCATCGTTCAACGGCTTGAGCTTGGAGCCGAAGTCCACCTCGCCCTTGCTTTGCAGCGCCGCCATGTCGAAACCGGCGGCCTCCAGGCTCTGACGCATGAAGCTTGCCGGAACCCCAGACACCGCTGGAGTATGGACGATGTCCGCGGCTCTGGCAGTCAGGAGCATCTCCTTGTAGGCGTCAGGCGCATGACTTTCGGTGGTGCCGATAAATCGCGTACCGAAGTAGGCCAGATCCGCACCGAGCAATTGCGCGGCAAGAATCTCGTGGCCATGGTTCAGGCAGCCAGCCAGCAGCAGGGTCTTGTCGAAAAACTGGCGAATCTCGGCGATCAGCGAAAACGGGCTCCAGGTCCCGGCGTGACCACCGGCCCCCGCGGCAACGGCAATCAAACCGTCGACACCGGCTTCGACGGCTTTTTCTGCGTGGCGACGGGTCGTCACGTCGTGAAACACCAGGCCACCGTAGCTGTGCACGGCATCGACCACTTCCTTCACGGCGCCGAGGCTGGTGATCACGATCGGTACTTTGTGTTCGATGCAGATCGCCAGGTCCGCCTGCAATCGCGGATTGCTGTGGTGGACGATCAGGTTCACCGCGTAAGGGGCGGGGTTTTCCAGTGTCGCCAACCCTGCTTCGATTTCTTCCAGCCAGGCCTTGAAACCGCTGCTTTCACGCTGATTCAGCGCAGGGAAACTGCCCACCACGCCATTACGGCAGCAGGCGAGCACCAGCTCAGGGTTGGAGATCAGGAACATCGGCGCCGCCACCACCGGCAGTCGCAAGCGTTGTTCGAGCAGAGCGGGCAGCGACATTGGAAGTACCCCGGGTGAGCGTGTCTGTTGGATTTAAAACGGCCGGACGACGACCAGAATTACGATAGCCAGCAATATCAGAACCGGCACTTCATTGAACCAGCGATAAAAGACATGGCTGCGGGTGTTTTCGCCACGGGCAAAACGTTTTACCTGTGCGCCGCACATGTGGTGGTAGCCGATCAGGATCACCACCAGGGTCAGCTTGGCGTGCATCCACGCGCCCTGGCCGAAATAGGCGCTCGGGTTGAGGCTGATCAGCCAGATACCGAACACCAGGGTGGCGATCATCGCTGGCCCCATGATGCCCCGGTACAGCTTGCGCTCCATGATGCTGAAGCGTTCCTTGCTGACGGCGTCTTCGCTTTGCGCGTGATAGACGAACAGGCGCGGCAGGTAAAACAGGCCGGCAAACCAGCAGACCATGCTGATGATGTGAAGCGCTTTGAGCCACAGATAAAGCATTTTTGGTTATTCCCAGGTTCACGGTAGCCCGAATAGTAGAGAAAGTGTCCCGTCTCGGACATAACTGTTCAATTTTGACGGTGGATTTTGTCGCCATACTGCGTTGCCGCTCCTCGCCATAGCGGGCTATGACTCGTCGCGGCGCCTTGTCTGGCAACAAAATCCACTCGCCAAAACTTGAACGTATGCCCGAGACGGGACACATGAGCCGCCGCACGTCACCTTGACGGTTGTCGCAGGGCCGCGCGGCCCCTATTATCGACGGCTTTCCAGTGGGTTCGTTGAGGGCAGGTTTATGGTCAAGGTCGGTATCGTCGGCGGCACGGGTTACACCGGTGTCGAACTGCTGCGTCTGTTGGCACAGCATCCGCAGGCAGAAGTGGTGGTGATCACTTCCCGATCCGAGGCCGGCCTGGCCGTGGCCGACATGTACCCGAACCTGCGAGGCCATTACGACGGCCTGGCGTTCAGCGTTCCGGACATCAAGACCCTCGGGGCTTGCGATGTGGTGTTCTTCGCCACGCCGCACGGTGTCGCCCATGCCCTGGCGGGTGAGTTGCTGGCTGCCGGAACCAAGGTTATCGACCTGTCGGCAGACTTCCGTCTGCAGGACGCCGATGAGTGGGCCAAGTGGTACGGCCAGCCGCACGGTGCGCCGGAACTGTTGGAGGAAGCGGTCTACGGCTTGCCGGAAGTCAATCGCGAGCAGATCAAGCAGGCACGCCTGATTGCTGTACCGGGTTGCTACCCGACCGCCACGCAATTGGGTTTCCTGCCATTGCTTGAAGCCGGTCTGGCCGATACCACGCGTTTGATCGCTGACTGCAAATCCGGTGTCAGTGGTGCCGGTCGTGGCGCTTCGGTAGGTTCGCTGTACTCCGAGACGTCGGAAAGCATGAAGGCCTACGCTGTAAAAGGTCACCGTCACTTGCCGGAAATCCGCCAGGGTCTGCGTCGTGCAGCGGGCAAGGAGGTCGGCCTGACCTTCGTTCCGCACCTGACGCCGATGATTCGCGGTATTCACTCGACGCTCTACGCGACCGTCGTGGACCGCTCGGTGGATCTGCAGGCTCTGTTCGAAAAGCGTTATGCCAACGAACCGTTCGTCGACGTAATGCCAGCCGGCAGCCATCCGGAAACCCGCAGCGTGCGTGGTGCCAACGTTTGCCGTATCGCCGTGCATCGTCCGCAGGATGGTGATCTGGTGGTGGTGTTGTCGGTCATCGACAATCTGGTCAAAGGCGCGTCGGGTCAGGCTGTGCAGAACCTGAATATCCTCTTCGGTCTGGATGAGCGCCTGGGTCTTTCCCATGCGGGCATGCTGCCGTAAGGCTTTATCCCGCAATGCAAAAAGGCCCGTTGAACGGGCCTTTTTGCATTCTGGTCTGACAATTGGATTGATTGATATACCGTAACAATAGTTGACCGATTTTCTGGGAGAAGCGGATAATGCGCGTCATCACGCATTATGGCGGCGTAACGCCGGGAGATAGTCAGCATGAGCGTCGAATCCTTCACCCCCACGGCTTTGCAATTCACCCACGGTGCTGCGCACAAGGTGAAGAGCCTGGTCGATGAAGAGGGGAATGATCGCTTGAAGCTGCGCGTATTCGTTACGGGCGGCGGTTGTTCAGGGTTTCAGTACGGCTTCACCTTCGATGAAGAAGTGGCCGATGACGACACCATTGTCGAGCGCGAAGGCGTCAGCCTGGTGGTCGATCCGATGAGCTTCCAGTACCTGGCAGGTGCCGAGGTGGATTACCAGGAAGGTCTGGAAGGTTCGCGTTTCGTGATCAAAAACCCGAACGCCACCACCACGTGTGGCTGCGGCTCTTCGTTCTCGATCTGATCGCAACTCACCGCATCAACAAGCGCCGCAGGGTCTCAGGACTCTGCGGCGTTTCGCTGTCTGGGGTTAAGGTTCAGGCGGGGTAGATGGCGCCGAGGATGCGCAGGCCACGGGCGCCGGTGACGCTTGGGCGGTTGGTCGCGATACCTTCCAGGCAGCAATGAGCCAGCCAGGCAAAGGCCATGGCTTCAACCCAGTCCGGGTCGACACCATAAGCGGCAGTGCTGCTGACTTTCGCGTTCGGCAACAGGCTGGCCAACCGTTTCATCAACGTGGCGTTGTGTGCGCCACCGCCGCAGACCAGCAGCTCCCGGGTATCCGATTGAGCGCTTTGCAATGATTCGACGATGGTCTGGGCGGTCAGCTCAAGCAGGGTGGCCTGCACGTTTTCGGCAGCGAAGGTAGGCAGCTTTGACAGATGCTGCATCAGCCATGGCAGATTGAACACTTCGCGGCCGGTGCTCTTCGGGCCTTGAGTTACAAAGAACGGATCACTGAGCAGCTCATTCAACAGAGCCGGTTCAACCTTGCCGCTGGCGGCCCATTGGCCATCGCGATCGAAGTTGTCGCCGCGTTGCCGGTGAATCCAGGCATCCAGCAGGACGTTCCCCGGGCCGCAGTCAAAACCCGCGACAGGCTTGCCGGGCTCGATCAGGCTGAGGTTGCTGAACCCGCCGACGTTCAGCACCGCGCGGTTACCGGGCTGCTGTTCAAACAAGGCTTCGTGAAAGGCTGGAACCAATGGGGCGCCTTGTCCGCCAGCGGCTACGTCGCGGCTGCGGAAATCGCTGACCACGGTGATGCCGGTCAGCTCGGTGAGCAGCGCAGGGTTGCCGATCTGCACCGTGAACCCGCGTGCCGGTTCGTGGCGAATGGTCTGGCCGTGGCTGCCAATCGCGCGAATGTCGTCGGGCTTGAGGTTTTGTTGGTCGAGGAGGGTGTGAATGCCCTGTGCGGCCAGTTTCACCCAGTTTTGCTGGGCAATGGCGGAGCGGGCAATCTCGTCCGGACCGCTGGCGCACAAGCCAAGCAGCTCGGCGCGCAGGGATTCGGGCATGGGGATGTAATGCGTGGCGATCAGCTTGATCGCCGGGGCTTGCTCGATCAGCGCAATGTCCAGGCCATCAAGGCTGGTCCCGGACATCACACCTATATAGAGCGCCATGGCTCAGCGTTTGCTCGAAGCCAACAGGGTGGCTTTCTCTTGGTCCATGCGCGCCATCAGCGGTTGGCTTTGCGCAAGGAAGCGTGAGCGTTCAGCTTTGGAGATCGGATCGGCCATCGCTACCTTCTGACCCAGCGGGTCGACGTGCACACCATTGACCTGGAACTCGTAGTGCAGGTGCGGGCCGGTGGAGAGGCCGGTGGTGCCGATGTAGCCGATCACCTGACCTTGCTTGACGCTGCCGCCAGTCTTGATGCCTTTGGCGAAGCCCTGCATGTGGCCGTAAAGCGTACGGTAAGTACTGCCGTGCTGGATAATCACGGTATTGCCGTAACCGCCGCGGCGACCGGCCAACAATATCTGGCCGTCGCCGGCAGCCTTGATCGGTGTGCCGCGCGGTGCTGCGTAATCGACACCCTTGTGGGCGCGGATCTTGTTCAGGATCGGGTGCTTGCGGCCCATGGAGAATTTCGAGCTGATGCGGGCGAAGTCTACCGGAGTACGGATGAACGCCTTGCGCATGCTGTTGCCGTCAGCCGTGTAGTAGCTGCTGTTGCCTTGTTTGTTGGTGTAGCGCACAGCGGTGTAAGTCTTGCCACGGTTGGTGAAGCGTGCGGAAAGAATCGGACCGTTACCGACGGCTTTACCGTTGACGACTTTCTGTTCATAGATCACATCGAACTCGTCACCCTGGCGAATATCCTGGGCGAAGTCGACGTCATAGCCAAACACGCTGGCCATATCCATGGTCAGGCTATGGGACAAACCGGCACGGGCTGCGGATTGCGACAGCGAACTGTTGATCACGCCATGTACGTAGGCGGTGCGAACAGTGGGCTTGGCGGTAATGCGGTTGAATGTATAGCCCTTGTCGTTCTTGGTCAGGCTGATGCTTTCCGTGTCGCTGACTTTGCTGTGCAAATTGGTCAGTTGGCCGTTCGGGCCGAGTTCGAATTCGAGCTTCTGGCCATGTTTGAGCTGGCTGAACTGCTTGGCCTGCTTGTCGCTGGCCAGCACTTCATGCACCGAAGTGGCCGGAAGGCCGACTTTCTCAAACAATGTCGAGAGAGTGTCGCCTTTGGCAACGATCACTTCCCTGTGGCCTGGCGCCTTCTTTTCTTCGACGACTGGCGCGGGGGCGGCCTGGGCAGTTTCATGCGGGGCTTCGGCGCTGTTTTCGATCTGCGCGAAAGGGGAGGCTGCCGGCTCATTTGTGGCTTGGACGACGTCGGCGGCGTCTTGATCTTGTGTCAGTTGTTCTACAGGGCTTTCCAGTTCAAGACTCAGGGTCGTCTTTTTGGCTTCAACATCACTGGAAGGAAATACCAGAAGCGCCAGGCTCAGAAGGGCGGCGATACCGCTTGCTGCGAGCAGGTGGGTCTTCGGGTAAAGCGGTGGCGCTTTAGACGATTCTTTGGTCATAAGTAAATTTGACTTTGAAAAAATGAATTGGAAAAGATGAATGACATGATGAAGACGAAATAACTGTATAAAATATAACCAAATCATCTCTGAAGCAAGCCTGCGGACGCTCTGTCCGTGGATTGGTGTCCGTGCGCCGGGCAAAACTTTGTATTTGACGCCCGATCTTGTATGGTTGGTCCCCTTTGAATTCGAGTCTTGCAGGTCTGTTATGAAGTCGGTTGAAGAGCAGCTAGCGCTGATCAAACGTGGTGCAGAAGAACTGTTGGTCGAGTCCGAGCTGATCGAAAAGCTCAAACGTGGCCAGCCGCTACGTATTAAGGCAGGCTTCGATCCGACCGCGCCGGATTTGCACCTGGGTCACACCGTGCTTATTAATAAGCTGCGCCAGTTCCAGGATCTGGGCCATCAGGTGATCTTCCTTATAGGTGACTTCACCGGGATGATCGGTGATCCGAGTGGTAAGAGCGCGACACGTCCACCGCTCACTCGTGAACAGGTTCTCGAGAATGCCGAGACCTACAAGACTCAGGTCTTCAAGATTCTTGATCCGGCCAAAACCGAAGTGGCGTTCAACTCCACCTGGATGGATCAGATGGGGCCGGCTGACTTCATACGTCTGACTTCGCAATACACCGTGGCACGCATGCTCGAGCGCGACGACTTCGACAAGCGCTACACGACCAATCAGCCAATTGCCATTCACGAATTCCTCTATCCGCTGGTTCAGGGTTACGACTCGGTCGCTTTGCGCGCGGACGTCGAGCTGGGCGGTACCGATCAGAAGTTCAACCTGCTGATGGGGCGTGAACTGCAGCGTGGTTATGGTCAGGAGGCTCAATGCATTCTGACTATGCCGTTGCTCGAAGGGCTGGATGGCGTGAAGAAGATGTCCAAGTCGTTGGGCAACTATGTCGGTATCCAAGAGGCGCCGGGTGTCATGTACGGCAAGTTGGTCTCTATTCCTGATGTGCTGATGTGGCGCTACTTCGAATTGCTCAGCTTCCGCTCCATGGAAGAGATCGATGCTTTGCGGGCTGACGTCGAGGCGGGTGCGAATCCGCGTGACATCAAGATTAAGTTGGCCGAAGAGATCGTTGCGCGTTTTCATGGTGAAGAAGCTGCGGCCAATGCTCACCGTGCGGCGGGCAACCGTATGAAAGATGGCGAGCTGCCGGATGATTTGCCAGAGATCGAATTGATCGCTACCGAAGATATGCCGATCGCTGCTGTACTTAATAAGGCGGGCCTGGTGAAGAACTCTGCCGTGGCGCGTGATCTTTTAGGTTCCGGTGGTGTGCGTATAGATGGTGAAGTTGTCGATCGCGCCTTTATATACACGCTGGGTGCGACCCACGTTTGCCAGGCTGGGAAGAAGGCATTTGCGCGTATTACGCTCAAATCCGAATAAAGCTGAAATCAGGGGTTGACGGCAGATTCTGGACGTCTATAATTCGCCCCACTTCCGGCGCAGTCGAAACGGAAAACTCCTTGGCAAACAACGAGTTACGCAGTTTTCGGCAGCGGTTACGCTTCAGTTCATCGAAGCCAGAAGGAGTTGGTAAGGCAGGATTGTTGTCGCCTTATTGACGGTTCGATCTTCTCGGTCGAAAGCGGAGAAAAAGAGGTGTTGACAGCAGCGACTAACGCTGTAGAATTCGCCTCCCGCTAACGAGAGATCGGAAGCGCAAGTGGTTGAAGTTGTTGAAGAAACCTTCGAAAACTTCTGAAAATAATCACTTGACAGCAAATGAGGCTGCTGTAGAATGCGCGCCTCGGTTGAGACGAAAGCTCTTAACCAACCGCTCTTTAACAACTGAATCAAGCAATTCGTGTGGGTGCTTGTGGAGTCAGACTGATAGTCAACAAGATTATCAGCATCACAAGTTACTCCGCGAGAAATCAAAGATGTAACCAACGATTGCTGAGCCAAGTTTAGGGTTTCTTAAAAACCCAAAGATGTTTGAACTGAAGAGTTTGATCATGGCTCAGATTGAACGCTGGCGGCAGGCCTAACACATGCAAGTCGAGCGGCAGCACGGGTACTTGTACCTGGTGGCGAGCGGCGGACGGGTGAGTAATGCCTAGGAATCTGCCTGGTAGTGGGGGATAACGTTCGGAAACGAACGCTAATACCGCATACGTCCTACGGGAGAAAGCAGGGGACCTTCGGGCCTTGCGCTATCAGATGAGCCTAGGTCGGATTAGCTAGTTGGTGAGGTAATGGCTCACCAAGGCGACGATCCGTAACTGGTCTGAGAGGATGATCAGTCACACTGGAACTGAGACACGGTCCAGACTCCTACGGGAGGCAGCAGTGGGGAATATTGGACAATGGGCGAAAGCCTGATCCAGCCATGCCGCGTGTGTGAAGAAGGTCTTCGGATTGTAAAGCACTTTAAGTTGGGAGGAAGGGCAGTTACCTAATACGTAATTGTTTTGACGTTACCGACAGAATAAGCACCGGCTAACTCTGTGCCAGCAGCCGCGGTAATACAGAGGGTGCAAGCGTTAATCGGAATTACTGGGCGTAAAGCGCGCGTAGGTGGTTCGTTAAGTTGGATGTGAAATCCCCGGGCTCAACCTGGGAACTGCATTCAAAACTGTCGAGCTAGAGTATGGTAGAGGGTGGTGGAATTTCCTGTGTAGCGGTGAAATGCGTAGATATAGGAAGGAACACCAGTGGCGAAGGCGACCACCTGGACTGATACTGACACTGAGGTGCGAAAGCGTGGGGAGCAAACAGGATTAGATACCCTGGTAGTCCACGCCGTAAACGATGTCAACTAGCCGTTGGGAGCCTTGAGCTCTTAGTGGCGCAGCTAACGCATTAAGTTGACCGCCTGGGGAGTACGGCCGCAAGGTTAAAACTCAAATGAATTGACGGGGGCCCGCACAAGCGGTGGAGCATGTGGTTTAATTCGAAGCAACGCGAAGAACCTTACCAGGCCTTGACATCCAATGAACTTTCCAGAGATGGATTGGTGCCTTCGGGAACATTGAGACAGGTGCTGCATGGCTGTCGTCAGCTCGTGTCGTGAGATGTTGGGTTAAGTCCCGTAACGAGCGCAACCCTTGTCCTTAGTTACCAGCACGTAATGGTGGGCACTCTAAGGAGACTGCCGGTGACAAACCGGAGGAAGGTGGGGATGACGTCAAGTCATCATGGCCCTTACGGCCTGGGCTACACACGTGCTACAATGGTCGGTACAGAGGGTTGCCAAGCCGCGAGGTGGAGCTAATCCCACAAAACCGATCGTAGTCCGGATCGCAGTCTGCAACTCGACTGCGTGAAGTCGGAATCGCTAGTAATCGCGAATCAGAATGTCGCGGTGAATACGTTCCCGGGCCTTGTACACACCGCCCGTCACACCATGGGAGTGGGTTGCACCAGAAGTAGCTAGTCTAACCTTCGGGGGGACGGTTACCACGGTGTGATTCATGACTGGGGTGAAGTCGTAACAAGGTAGCCGTAGGGGAACCTGCGGCTGGATCACCTCCTTAATCGACGACATCAGCTGCTCCATAAGTTCCCACACGAATTGCTTGATTCATTGAAGAAGACGATATGAAGCAGCCTGTATCAGGTTGTAGCTGTGTTGGTTAGAGCGCACCCCATGCTGTGTGGTAAAGAGCAGGGTGAGGTCGGCCTTAGTAGCTCGAAATTGGGTCTGTAGCTCAGTTGGTTAGAGCGCACCCCTGATAAGGGTGAGGTCGGCAGTTCGAATCTGCCCAGACCCACCAATTTTGTGTGGGAATACCTGTAGAAATACGGGGCCATAGCTCAGCTGGGAGAGCGCCTGCCTTGCACGCAGGAGGTCAACGGTTCGATCCCGTTTGGCTCCACCACTACTGCTTCTGTTGTTGAAAGCTTAGAAATGAGCATTCCATCGTGATGATGGTGAATGTTGATTTCTAGTCTTTGGCTAGATCGTTCTTTAAAAATTTGGGTATGTGATAGAAAGATAGACTGAACGTTACTTTCACTGGTAACGGATCAGGCTAAGGTAAAATTTGTGAGTTGCTCTTAATTGAGCATGCGAATTTTCGGCGAATGTCGTCTTCACAGTATAACCAGATTGCTTGGGGTTATATGGTCAAGTGAAGAAGCGCATACGGTGGATGCCTTGGCAGTCAGAGGCGATGAAAGACGTGGTAGCCTGCGAAAAGCTTCGGGGAGTCGGCAAACAGACTTTGATCCGGAGATGTCTGAATGGGGGAACCCAGCCATCATAAGATGGTTATCTTGTACTGAATACATAGGTGCAAGAGGCGAACCAGGGGAACTGAAACATCTAAGTACCCTGGAAAAGAAATCAACCGAGATTCCCTTAGTAGTGGCGAGCGAACGGGGACTAGCCCTTAAGTGGCTTTGAGATTAGCGGAACGCTCTGGAAAGTGCGGCCATAGTGGGTGATAGCCCTGTACGCGAAAATCTCTTGGCCATGAAATCGAGTAGGACGGAGCACGAGAAACTTTGTCTGAATATGGGGGACCATCCTCCAAGGCTAAATACTACTGACTGACCGATAGTGAACTAGTACCGTGAGGGAAAGGCGAAAAGAACCCCGGAGAGGGGAGTGAAATAGATCCTGAAACCGTATGCGTACAAGCAGTGGGAGCCCACTTTGTTGGGTGACTGCGTACCTTTTGTATAATGGGTCAGCGACTTATTTTCAGTGGCGAGCTTAACCGAATAGGGGAGGCGTAGCGAAAGCGAGTCTTAATAGGGCGTCTAGTCGCTGGGAATAGACCCGAAACCGGGCGATCTATCCATGGGCAGGTTGAAGGTTAGGTAACACTGACTGGAGGACCGAACCGACTACCGTTGAAAAGTTAGCGGATGACCTGTGGATCGGAGTGAAAGGCTAATCAAGCTCGGAGATAGCTGGTTCTCCTCGAAAGCTATTTAGGTAGCGCCTCATGTATCACTGTAGGGGGTAGAGCACTGTTTCGGCTAGGGGGTCATCCCGACTTACCAAACCGATGCAAACTCCGAATACCTACAAGTGCCGAGCATGGGAGACACACGGCGGGTGCTAACGTCCGTCGTGAAAAGGGAAACAACCCAGACCGTCAGCTAAGGTCCCAAAGTTATGGTTAAGTGGGAAACGATGTGGGAAGGCTTAGACAGCTAGGAGGTTGGCTTAGAAGCAGCCACCCTTTAAAGAAAGCGTAATAGCTCACTAGTCGAGTCGGCCTGCGCGGAAGATGTAACGGGGCTCAAACCATACACCGAAGCTACGGGTATCACTTAGGTGATGCGGTAGAGGAGCGTTCTGTAAGCCTGTGAAGGTGAGTTGAGAAGCTTGCTGGAGGTATCAGAAGTGCGAATGCTGACATGAGTAACGACAATGGGTGTGAAAAACACCCACGCCGAAAGACCAAGGTTTCCTGCGCAACGTTAATCGACGCAGGGTTAGTCGGTCCCTAAGGCGAGGCTGAAAAGCGTAGTCGATGGAAAACAGGTTAATATTCCTGTACTTCTGGTTATTGCGATGGAGGGACGGAGAAGGCTAGGCCAGCTTGGCGTTGGTTGTCCAAGTTTAAGGTGGTAGGCTGGAATCTTAGGTAAATCCGGGATTCTAAGGCCGAGAGCTGATGACGAGTGTTCTTTTAGAACACGAAGTGGTTGATGCCATGCTTCCAAGAAAAGCTTCTAAGCTTCAGGTAACCAGGAACCGTACCCCAAACCGACACAGGTGGTTGGGTAGAGAATACCAAGGCGCTTGAGAGAACTCGGGTGAAGGAACTAGGCAAAATGGCACCGTAACTTCGGGAGAAGGTGCGCCGGTGAGGGTGAAGCATTTACTGCGTAAGCCCACGCCGGTCGAAGATACCAGGCCGCTGCGACTGTTTATTAAAAACACAGCACTCTGCAAACACGAAAGTGGACGTATAGGGTGTGACGCCTGCCCGGTGCCGGAAGGTTAATTGATGGGGTTAGCTAACGCGAAGCTCTTGATCGAAGCCCCGGTAAACGGCGGCCGTAACTATAACGGTCCTAAGGTAGCGAAATTCCTTGTCGGGTAAGTTCCGACCTGCACGAATGGCGTAACGATGGCGGCGCTGTCTCCACCCGAGACTCAGTGAAATTGAAATCGCTGTGAAGATGCAGTGTATCCGCGGCTAGACGGAAAGACCCCGTGAACCTTTACTATAGCTTTGCACTGGACTTTGAATTTGCTTGTGTAGGATAGGTGGGAGGCTTTGAAGCGTGGACGCCAGTTCGCGTGGAGCCATCCTTGAAATACCACCCTGGCAACTTTGAGGTTCTAACTCAGGTCCGTTATCCGGATCGAGGACAGTGTATGGTGGGTAGTTTGACTGGGGCGGTCTCCTCCTAAAGAGTAACGGAGGAGTACGAAGGTGCGCTCAGACCGGTCGGAAATCGGTCGTAGAGTATAAAGGCAAAAGCGCGCTTGACTGCGAGACAGACACGTCGAGCAGGTACGAAAGTAGGTCTTAGTGATCCGGTGGTTCTGTATGGAAGGGCCATCGCTCAACGGATAAAAGGTACTCCGGGGATAACAGGCTGATACCGCCCAAGAGTTCATATCGACGGCGGTGTTTGGCACCTCGATGTCGGCTCATCACATCCTGGGGCTGAAGCCGGTCCCAAGGGTATGGCTGTTCGCCATTTAAAGTGGTACGCGAGCTGGGTTTAGAACGTCGTGAGACAGTTCGGTCCCTATCTGCCGTGGACGTTTGAGATTTGAGAGGGGCTGCTCCTAGTACGAGAGGACCGGAGGTGGACGAACCTCTGGTGTTCCGGTTGTCACGCCAGTGGCATTGCCGGGTAGCTATGTTCGGAATAGATAACCGCTGAAAGCATCTAAGCGGGAAACTAGCCTCAAGATGAGATCTCACTGGGACCTTGAGTCCCCTGAAGGGCCGTCGAAGACTACGACGTTGATAGGTTGGGTGTGTAAGCGCTGTGAGGCGTTGAGCTAACCAATACTAATTGCCCGTGAGGCTTGACCATATAACACCCAAGCAATTTGTTGATCCGAAAGGACGCCAGATTGCGGTGTGTGAAGACGCAATGAACCGAAAGTTCGCAACCATTCACAAAAGCCGCACAAACTATCGCATACCCAATTTGCTGAAGCGTCGAAAGACGGTTCGGTACCCGAATTTCTTGACGACCATAGAGCATTGGAACCACCTGATCCCATCCCGAACTCAGAAGTGAAACGATGCATCGCCGATGGTAGTGTGGGGTTTCCCCATGTGAGAGTAGGTCATCGTCAAGATTAAATTCCGAAACCCCTATCTGCGTACGCAGGTAGGGGTTTTGTTTTGCCCGCAGGAAAATCTGACTTTTAGGGTTTCTATGCAACTGCTCGGCGCATGGCTATCATGCGGGCCTCATTGTGAGGCGAGACTTGCATGCTGACGTTGTTAAAGCTTCTTAAGGATGGCCGATTCCATTCGGGCCAGGCCCTGGGCGTCGCCTTGGGTGTCAGTCGTAGCGCTGTATGGAAGCAGCTTCAGCATTTGGAGGCTGAGCTCGGCTTATCCATTCATAAAGTGCGCGGTCGCGGCTATCAGCTGGCTACGCCATTGACGCTGCTTGACCCTGCCGAGATATGCGCGCATGAGCCTTCCTGTGAGTGGCCCATCCTGGTCCTCGACTCAATTGACTCTACCAATGCTGAAGCCTTGCGCGCTATCGAGCGTGGCCAGGTCGCGCCATTTCTGGTGCTTGCCGAGCGGCAGACGGCCGGTCGCGGGCGGCGTGGACGCAAGTGGGTGAGTCCGTTCGCAGAAAACATCTATTACAGCCTAGTGTTGCGCATTGAGGGTGGGATGCGGCAGCTTGAAGGCTTGAGTCTAGTTGTTGGGCTCGCCGTACTGCAGGCCTTGCGAGAGCTTGGTATTTCAGGCGCGGGGTTGAAGTGGCCCAATGATGTTCTGGTTGGTCAGAAAAAAATTGCTGGAATATTGCTCGAATTGGTGGGCGATCCTGCAGATGTGTGTCACGTAGTGATCGGTGTCGGGATCAATGTGAACATGCAGATGACTGATGAGGTTGACCAGCAGTGGACGTCCATGCGGCTCGAGTCGGGCAAGGCGGTTGATCGCAATCACCTGATCGCGAAGTTGGGGGTGATGCTCCAGGCCTACTTGAGCCGCCACCAGATCGGCGGGTTTCCGGCTATCCGGGCGGAGTGGGAGCAAAATCATCTATGGCAGGGGCGCGCTGTGTCGTTGATTGCTGGAGCTAGTCAGATAGATGGAGAGGTGTTGGGTATCGATGGTCAGGGTGCCTTGCGCTTGAAGGTGGGTGGCGTGGAAAAAGTCTTTAGTGGTGGTGAGCTCAGCCTGAGGTTGCGTGATGATTCTTGAGCTCGATTGTGGAAACAGTTTCATCAAATGGCGTGTGCTCGGCGCGGATGTCGGGCGGGTGGTTGGTGAGGGTGTCGTTGATTCGGATCTTGCGCTGCTTGAGAGCTTGAAGGGGCTCAAGGGGCTCGCTCTCAAGCATTGTCGGTTAGTGAGTGTCAGAACCGCTGAAGAAACCGGAGCCTTGATCTCTTTGTTGTCAGAGGCTTTCGGTGTTTCCGTGATGTGCGCCACGCCGGCTCGCGAAATGTCCGGGGTTCGTAATGGCTATGAAGAGTTCGAGCGGCTAGGACTTGATCGCTGGCTTGCAATGCTCGGAGGATTTCACCTGGCTTCAGGTGCTTGTCTGGTGCTCGACTTCGGTACCGCAGTCACTGCTGATTTTGTCGCTAGGGATGGCGAGCATCTTGGAGGCTTCATCTGTCCGGGAATGCCCTTAATGCGTAACCAGTTGCGTACTCATACCCGTAGAATCCGCTATGGCGACCTTGCTGCCGAGCGCGCTTTGGAGAGTCTTGTTCCTGGGCGTACCACCGTCGAGGCGGTCGAGCGAGGTTGCTTGCTGATGTTGAGGGGCTTTGTCCAGGCTCAGCTAGAATTGGCGCGCAGCTATTGGGGGGAGGATTTCGCTGTATTCCTCACAGGAGGAGATGCTGATCTGGTCTCCGAGATTGTGCCTGGGGCCAGGGTGGTTCCAGATCTGGTGTTTGTAGGGTTGGCTATGGCGTGTCCCTTGTCTTGAGGTTTTTATGCGTTGGTTGTTCCTGCTGCTGCTTGTTCTCAATGTGTTCTATTACGTCTGGCACCAACAGGAGGCTCCGCTTCGCGCGAAGGATGTGACCCCCTTGAGTATGTATCGGGGCTCTCAGCAGGACATTCGTTTGTTGAGTGAGGCGACTGATGCGACCCGAGATAAAGGAAAATCCACGCAGACAGAAAACAGTTGTCTCTATCTGGGCGGTTCTGCCCGGCAGGAAGTCGCTCAGGCAATCGAGCATCGATTGAGTGGCATGGACATCAAGTTTCAGCCCTTGCCGAAGGATCTCCCTGAATATGCGGGTTACTGGGTGCGTGTGGCGCCGGAAAGCCGGCGTTTGCTGGATGACTTGCAGTTGCAAAGCCTTTCTAAAGAATTCAATGAGTTAAAACATAAAATAATGCCGTGTGAGGGGGTTGCACCTGTCGAATAGTTTGCATAGAATGGCGCCCGCTTCGCAGTGAAGACCTTTTAAAGGTTGACGGTGCGAAGCGAGGTCAACGCAGCTAACCTCAGGTTTTTAATGAGAAAATGCTTGACAGAAGGCTGGCATAGTATAGAATGCCGGCTCGCTTAGGAGGGGTTCCCGAGCGGCCAAAGGGATCAGACTGTAAATCTGACGTCTACGACTTCGAAGGTTCGAATCCTTCCCCCTCCACCATTTTTAGCGAGAGCTGCAAGCTCCGCGGGTATAGTTTAGTGGTAGAACCTCAGCCTTCCAAGCTGATGATGCGGGTTCGATTCCCGCTACCCGCTCCAGGTTTGCAGGTCCTGCAAAGTGTTTCGCTCTTGTAGCTCAGTTGGTAGAGCACACCCTTGGTAAGGGTGAGGTCAGCGGTTCAAATCCGCTCAAGAGCTCCATATAACAAGGCAGATATGAAAATATCTGCCTTTGTTTTAATGGCTTGTAGATGCGCGTTGTTGCCTGATAGGGTGTTGTGCGTCTTTGGTGCTGGTTTGCATGGCCAGGATCGATGAGTAAATTGTTGTAAAGTCTTTTTCGGGCCGGCATAATGGTCGGCCTGATTTTGTTTTAGGTCAGTAGCTCAATTGGCAGAGCGACGGTCTCCAAAACCGTAGGTTGGGGGTTCGATTCCCTCCTGACCTGCCAGATTCACCAGGTGTGTCTGGCTTTCTTTTCACAGGATCTTCATAGATGACTCCTAAAGCTGAAGCTCAAGGCTCTCGCTTCGATCTACTCAAGTGGCTGGTAGTAGTTGCTTTGGTGATTGTTGGCGTTGTTGGCAATCAGTATTACTCTGCTTCGCCGATCCTGTACCGCGTGCTCGCTTTGCTGGTCATTGCTGCTGTAGCTGCCTTTGTAGGCCTGCAGACGGTTAAGGGCAAGTCTTTCTTTGTACTGGTTAAGGAAGCGCGCACCGAGATTCGTAAAGTCGTTTGGCCAACTCGCCAAGAAACTACGCAGACCACGTTGATCGTTGTGGCTGTTGTTCTGGTTATGGCGTTGCTGTTGTGGGGGCTTGATTCCCTGCTCGGTTGGCTTGTTTCCTTGATCGTCGGCTAAGGGTGTCCCGTGGCTAAGCGTTGGTACGTTGTGCATGCTTACTCCGGTTACGAGAAGCATGTCATGCGTTCGTTGATCGAGCGCGTAAAGCTGGCTGGCATGGAAGATGGCTTCGGCGAAATTCTGGTTCCCACTGAAGAAGTGGTTGAAATGCGTAATGGCCAGAAGCGCAAAAGCGAACGCAAATTCTTCCCTGGTTATGTGCTGGTTCAGATGGACATGAACGAGGGTACTTGGCACTTGGTCAAGGATACTCCTCGGGTGATGGGTTTCATCGGTGGTACTGCCGACAAGCCTGCACCAATCACAGATAAAGAAGCAGAAGCGATTCTGCGTCGCGTTGCTGATGGTAGCGACAAGCCGAAGCCGAAGACGTTGTTCGAGCCGGGTGAGTCGGTACGTGTCAATGACGGGCCGTTTGCCGATTTTACCGGCACGGTTGAAGAGGTTAACTACGAAAAGAGCCGGATCCAAGTGGCGGTGCTCATTTTCGGTCGCTCTACTCCGGTAGAGTTGGAGTTCAGCCAGGTCGAAAAGGTCTAGCTGAGCAAGCATCCCAACCCCGCAGCCCTAGGCTGTGGGGTTTTGTCGTCACTGGGATAAACGCGCAAGTAACCGGGGAGCCTTTCGAGGCGTTTGAACCCGTAATTGGAGTGCCTCATGGCCAAGAAGATTACCGCTTACATCAAGCTGCAAGTGAAGGCCGCTCAGGCTAACCCAAGCCCACCTGTTGGTCCTGCTCTGGGTCAGCACGGCGTGAACATCATGGAATTCTGCAAGGCTTTCAACGCCCGTACTCAGGGTCTTGAGCCAGGTCTGCCGACTCCAGTGATCATCACTGTCTACAGCGACCGTAGCTTCACGTTCGAAACCAAATCCACTCCTGCTTCGGTTCTGCTGAAGAAGGCTGCTGGTCTGACTAGCGGTTCCGCTCGTCCGAACACCGTTAAGGTTGGCACTGTGACTCGTGCTCAGCTGGAAGAAATCGCGAAAACCAAAAACGCGGATCTGACTGCAGCTGATATGGAAGCAGCCGTGCGTACTATCGCCGGTTCTGCTCGTAGCATGGGCCTTAACGTGGAGGGTGTGTAATGGCTAAGCTGACCAAGCGTCAAAAGGCTATCGCCGGCAAAATCGAAGCAGGCAAGGCCTACAACTTTGTAGACGCTGCTGCTCTGCTGTCCGAGCTGTCGACTGTCAAGTTCAGCGAGTCGTTCGACGTAGCTGTGAACCTGGGTGTTGACCCGCGTAAATCCGACCAGGTCGTTCGTAGCGCTACCGTGCTGCCGCACGGTACTGGCAAGACCGTTCGCGTTGCTGTGTTCACTCAGGGTCCAGCTGCCGAGGCCGCTCTGGCTGCCGGCGCTGACCGTGTAGGTATGGACGACCTGGCTGCCGAAATGAAAGGCGGCGACCTGAACTATGACGTAGTGATCGCATCCCCGGATGCAATGCGCGTTGTAGGTCAGTTGGGTCAGATCCTCGGTCCACGTGGTCTGATGCCTAACCCTAAAGTCGGCACTGTAACTCCAGACGTAGCTACCGCGGTTAAAAACGCCAAGGCTGGTCAGGTTCGTTATCGCACCGACAAAAACGGCATCATCCACACTTCCGTTGGCAAAGTCGGCTTCGATGCCGTCAAGCTGAAGGAAAACGTTGAAGCCCTGATCGCTGATCTGAAGCGTATCAAGCCAGCTTCCTCGAAAGGTATTTACGTCAAGCGCGTTACCCTGAGCACTACTATGGGCCCAGGTCTGGTCATCGACCAGGGTTCGCTCGACGCGTAAGACGCAGGTTGGCGCAAGTAATTGCGCCAATTGAAAGATTGGGGTCCCTGCCTGGCGGGGGCTATCCAAGACCGTAGGCGACGCAAGTCTTAAACCTCAAGCCTACGCAGATGGTGCTCCCGGTTCCTTACCGAATCAGACACCAAAACGACATCCGGTTTCGACTGGATGAAACGGTAACAAGCAGGAGTTAAACCCGTGGCAATTAAACTCGAAGACAAGAAGGCCATCGTCGCTGAAGTCAACGAGGCTGCCAAAGTCGCTCTGTCCGCTGTCGTGGCTGATGCCCGTGGCGTAACAGTAGGCGCGATGACCGGACTCCGTAAAGAGGCTCGTGAAGCTGGCGTTTATGTACGTGTCGTACGTAACACCCTGCTCAAGCGCGCTGTTGCTGACACTGAATTCAGTGTCCTCAACGACGTGTTCACCGGCCCTACCCTGATTGCATTCTCCAAAGAACATCCAGGCGCTGCTGCCCGGATTTTCAAAGAGTTCGCCAAGGGTCAGGACAAGTTCGAGATCAAGGCAGCTGCGTTTGATGGCAAGTTCCTTGCCGCTAACCAGATCGACGTGTTGGCTACCCTGCCGACCCGCGACGAAGCTATTGCGAAGCTGATGAGCGTGATCCAAGGCGCTACCAGCAAGCTGGCTCGTACCCTGGCAGCCGTTCGCGACCAGAAAGAAGCTGCTGCTGCCTAAGGCACAGCGAGACCTTTCAAAATCATATGTTTAATT
Organism: Pseudomonas sp. FP1740; assembly: GCF_030687165.1. Taxonomy (NCBI): domain Bacteria; kingdom Pseudomonadati; phylum Pseudomonadota; class Gammaproteobacteria; order Pseudomonadales; family Pseudomonadaceae; genus Pseudomonas; species Pseudomonas sp. FP1740. The sequence continues at coordinate 5,959,241 of NZ_CP117461.1, read as the reverse complement.
TGATGGCTGCGTAAGCTGTCACCCCAATACAGGATTCAAGTCATGTCTCTGACTAACGAACAAATCATCGAAGCAATCGGCCAGAAAACCGTTCTGGAAGTTGTTGAGCTGATCAAAGCAATGGAAGAAACCTTCGGCGTTACCGCTGCTGTTGCTGCTGCTGGTCCAGCTGCTGCTGCCGCTGTTGTTGAAGAGCAAACTGAATTCAACGTCATGCTGACCGAAGCTGGCGAGAAGAAAGTTAACGTGATCAAGGCTGTACGTGAACTGACCGGTCTGGGCCTGAAAGAAGCCAAGGCTGTAGTTGACGGCGCTCCTGCCATGGTTCTGGAAGCTGTTGCCAAAGACGCAGCTGACAAAGCCAAAGCAGCTCTGGAAGAAGCAGGCGCTAAAGTCGAGCTGAAATAAGCATCGACTTTGCTCCTCCAGCCCGAGCGTTAAGCGAAAGGCTGATGGCTGGTGGCTCTTGCCACCGGCCTTTTTCCGTTATTGGCAGCCGACTGGGTCGGTGCTGGTAACGAGCTGTATCCACCCGATGTGGTGGCGCAAACCATGGGGTTTGCACGATTTTCTGGCTGCTCCCGTCGGGAGGGGCCAAACAAGCAGGTGACCAAGCTGGGGAACGCTGATGGCTTACTCATATACTGAGAAAAAACGTATCCGCAAGGACTTTAGCAAGTTGCCGGACGTCATGGATGTGCCGTACCTCCTGGCCATCCAGCTGGATTCGTATCGTGAATTCTTGCAAGCGGGAGCGACTAAAGATCAGTTCCGCGACGTGGGCCTGCATGCGGCCTTCAAATCCGTTTTCCCGATCATCAGCTACTCCGGCAATGCTGCGCTGGAGTACGTCGGTTATCGCCTGGGCGAACCGGCATTTGATGTCAAAGAATGCGTATTGCGCGGTGTAACTTACGCCGTACCTTTGCGGGTAAAAGTGCGCCTGATCATTTTCGACAAAGAATCGTCGAACAAAGCGATCAAGGACATCAAAGAGCAAGAAGTCTACATGGGTGAAATCCCCCTGATGACTGAGAACGGTACCTTCGTAATCAACGGTACCGAGCGTGTAATCGTTTCCCAGTTGCACCGTTCCCCGGGCGTGTTCTTCGACCACGACCGTGGCAAGACGCACAGCTCCGGCAAGCTGCTGTACTCCGCGCGCATCATTCCTTACCGCGGTTCGTGGCTGGACTTCGAGTTCGACCCGAAAGATTGCGTATTTGTGCGTATCGACCGTCGTCGCAAGCTGCCTGCATCGGTACTGCTGCGTGCGCTGGGCTATACCACTGAAGAAGTGCTGGATGCGTTCTACACCACCAACGTCTTCCACGTGCAGGGTGAAAACCTCAGCCTGGAACTGGTGCCTCAGCGCCTGCGTGGTGAAATTGCTGTCCTCGATATTCAGGATGACAAAGGCAAGGTTATTGTCGAGCAAGGTCGTCGTATCACCGCTCGCCACATCAACCAGCTGGAAAAAGCCGGGATCAAAGAGCTGCAAGTGCCTCTGGACTACGTCCTGGGTCGCACTACGGCCAAGGTCATCGTGCATCCGGCTACCGGCGAAATCCTGGCAGAGTGCAACACCGAGCTGAACACCGAAATCCTGGCAAAAATTGCCAAGGCGGGCGTTGTTCGCATCGAAACTCTGTACACCAATGATATCGACTGCGGTCCGTTCGTCTCCGACACCCTGAAGATCGACTCCACCAGCAACCAATTGGAAGCGCTGGTCGAGATCTATCGCATGATGCGTCCAGGCGAGCCGCCAACCAAGGACGCTGCCGAGACACTGTTCAACAACCTGTTCTTCAGTCCTGAGCGCTATGACCTGTCTGCAGTCGGCCGGATGAAGTTCAACCGTCGTATCGGTCGTACCGAGATCGAAGGTTCGGGCGTGTTGTGCAAAGAAGACATCGTCGCGGTTCTGAAGACTCTGGTCGACATCCGTAACGGTAAAGGCATCGTCGATGACATCGACCACCTGGGTAACCGTCGTGTTCGCTGCGTAGGCGAAATGGCCGAGAACCAGTTCCGCGTTGGCCTGGTACGTGTTGAGCGTGCGGTCAAAGAGCGTCTGTCGATGGCTGAAAGCGAAGGCCTGATGCCGCAAGACCTGATCAACGCTAAGCCAGTGGCTGCGGCGGTGAAAGAGTTCTTCGGTTCCAGCCAGCTGTCCCAGTTCATGGACCAGAACAACCCGCTGTCCGAGATCACCCACAAGCGTCGTGTCTCTGCACTCGGCCCAGGCGGTTTGACTCGCGAACGTGCAGGCTTCGAAGTCCGTGACGTACACCCGACTCACTACGGTCGTGTATGCCCGATTGAAACGCCGGAAGGTCCGAACATCGGTCTGATCAACTCCCTGGCCGCCTATGCGCGCACCAACCAGTACGGCTTCCTCGAGAGCCCGTACCGCGTGGTGAAAGACGCTCTGGTCACCGACGAGATCGTTTTCCTGTCCGCCATCGAAGAAGCTGATCACGTGATCGCTCAGGCTTCGGCCACGATGAACGACAAGAAAGTCCTGATCGACGAGCTGGTAGCTGTTCGTCACTTGAACGAGTTCACCGTCAAGGCGCCGGAAGACGTCACCTTGATGGACGTGTCGCCGAAGCAGGTAGTTTCGGTTGCTGCATCGCTGATCCCGTTCCTCGAGCACGACGACGCCAACCGTGCGTTGATGGGTTCGAACATGCAGCGTCAAGCTGTACCAACCCTGCGTGCTGACAAGCCGCTGGTAGGTACCGGCATGGAACGTAACGTGGCTCGCGACTCCGGCGTTTGCGTCGTGGCTCGTCGTGGCGGCGTGATCGATTCCGTCGACGCCAGCCGTATCGTGGTTCGTGTTGCTGATGATGAAGTTGAAACCGGCGAAGCTGGTGTCGATATCTACAACCTGACCAAGTACACCCGCTCCAACCAGAACACCTGCATCAACCAGCGTCCGCTGGTGAGCAAAGGTGATCGGGTTCAGCGCAGCGACATCATGGCCGACGGTCCGTCCACCGATATGGGTGAACTGGCTCTGGGTCAGAACATGCGCATCGCGTTCATGGCATGGAACGGCTTCAACTTCGAAGACTCCATCTGCCTGTCCGAGCGTGTTGTTCAGGAAGACCGTTTCACCACGATCCACATCCAGGAACTGACCTGTGTGGCGCGTGACACCAAGCTTGGGCCAGAGGAAATCACTGCAGACATCCCGAACGTGGGTGAAGCTGCACTGAACAAGCTGGACGAAGCCGGTATCGTTTACGTAGGTGCTGAAGTAGGCGCAGGCGACATCCTGGTAGGTAAGGTCACTCCGAAAGGCGAGACCCAACTGACTCCCGAAGAAAAACTGCTGCGTGCGATCTTCGGTGAAAAAGCCAGCGACGTTAAAGACACCTCCCTGCGTGTGCCTACCGGCACCAAGGGTACTGTCATCGACGTACAGGTCTTCACCCGTGACGGCGTTGAGCGTGATGCTCGTGCACTGTCGATCGAGAAGACTCAACTCGACGAGATCCGCAAGGACCTGAACGAAGAGTTCCGTATCGTTGAAGGCGCTACTTTCGAACGTCTGCGTTCCGCTCTGGTCGGCCACAAAGCCGAAGGCGGCGCCGGTCTGAAGAAAGGTCAGGAAATCACCGACGAAGTTCTCGACGGTCTTGAGCACGGCCAGTGGTTCAAACTGCGCATGGCTGAAGATGCTCTGAACGAGCAGCTCGAGAAGGCTCAGGCCTACATCGTTGATCGCCGCCGTCTGCTGGACGACAAGTTCGAAGACAAGAAGCGCAAGCTGCAGCAGGGCGATGACCTGGCTCCAGGCGTGCTGAAAATCGTCAAGGTTTACCTGGCAATCCGTCGCCGCATCCAGCCGGGCGACAAGATGGCCGGTCGTCACGGTAACAAGGGTGTGGTCTCCGTGATCATGCCGGTTGAAGACATGCCGCACGATGCCAATGGCACCCCGGTCGACGTCGTCCTCAACCCGTTGGGCGTACCTTCGCGTATGAACGTTGGTCAGATCCTTGAAACCCACCTGGGCCTCGCGGCCAAAGGTCTGGGCGAGAAGATCAACCGGATGGTCGAAGAGCAACGTAAGGTTGCTGAGCTTCGCACCTTCCTGGACGAGATCTACAACCAGATCGGCGGTCGTAACGAAGATCTGGATAGCTTCTCCGACCAGGAAATCCTGGATCTGGCGAAGAACCTGCGTGGCGGTGTTCCAATGGCCACTCCAGTGTTCGACGGCGCCAAGGAAAGCGAAATCAAGGCCATGCTGAAACTGGCAGACCTGCCAGAAAGCGGCCAGATGCAGCTGACCGACGGCCGTACCGGCAACAAGTTCGAGCGCCCGGTTACTGTTGGCTACATGTACATGCTGAAGCTGAACCACTTGGTAGACGACAAGATGCACGCTCGTTCTACCGGTTCGTACAGCCTGGTTACCCAGCAGCCGCTGGGTGGTAAGGCGCAGTTCGGTGGTCAGCGTTTCGGGGAGATGGAGGTCTGGGCACTGGAAGCATACGGTGCTGCTTACACTCTGCAAGAAATGCTCACAGTGAAGTCGGACGATGTGAACGGCCGGACCAAGATGTACAAAAACATCGTGGACGGCGATCACCGTATGGAGCCGGGCATGCCCGAGTCCTTCAACGTGTTGATCAAGGAAATTCGTTCCCTCGGCATCGATATCGATCTGGAAACCGAATAACACGTGACGCGAATCGAGAGCGGGGCAGGATTGCCCGCTCTCTGCTCCGCCAGGAGGAAAGGCCTTGAAAGACCTACTGAATTTGCTGAAAAACCAGGGTCAAGTCGAAGAGTTCGACGCCATCCGTATTGGATTGGCATCGCCTGAGATGATCCGTTCGTGGTCGTTCGGTGAAGTTAAAAAGCCGGAAACCATCAACTACCGTACGTTCAAACCTGAGCGTGACGGCCTGTTCTGCGCCAAGATCTTTGGCCCGGTAAAGGATTACGAGTGCCTGTGCGGTAAGTACAAGCGCTTGAAACACCGTGGTGTGATCTGCGAGAAGTGCGGCGTTGAAGTCGCGCTGGCAAAAGTTCGTCGTGAGCGCATGGCGCACATCGAGCTGGCCTCGCCAGTAGCCCACATCTGGTTCCTCAAATCGCTGCCGTCCCGTATCGGCTTGCTGATGGACATGACCCTGCGTGATATCGAGCGCGTTCTCTACTTTGAGAGCTATGTCGTTATCGATCCAGGCATGACCACCCTTGAAAAGGGTCAGTTGCTCAACGACGAGCAGTACTTCGAAGCGCTGGAAGAGTTCGGCGACGATTTCGATGCCCGCATGGGTGCCGAAGCTGTCCGTGAACTGCTGCACGCTATCGACCTGGAGCACGAGATTGGCCGTCTGCGTGAAGAAATTCCGCAAACCAACTCCGAAACCAAAATCAAGAAGCTGTCCAAGCGTCTGAAGTTGATGGAAGCCTTCCAGGGTTCCGGCAACCTGCCAGAGTGGATGGTGCTGACCGTTCTGCCGGTTCTGCCGCCAGATCTGCGTCCACTGGTCCCATTGGATGGCGGTCGTTTCGCGACTTCCGACCTCAACGATCTGTATCGTCGAGTGATCAACCGTAACAACCGTTTGAAGCGCCTGCTTGATCTGTCCGCTCCGGACATCATCGTGCGCAACGAAAAGCGTATGTTGCAGGAAGCCGTCGATGCACTGCTCGACAACGGTCGTCGTGGCCGCGCTATCACCGGTTCCAACAAGCGTCCTCTGAAATCCCTGGCTGACATGATCAAGGGTAAGCAAGGTCGTTTCCGTCAGAACTTGCTCGGTAAGCGTGTTGACTACTCCGGTCGTTCGGTAATTACCGTAGGTCCGACCCTGCGTCTGCACCAGTGCGGTCTGCCGAAGAAGATGGCTCTCGAGCTGTTCAAACCGTTCATTTTTGGCAAGCTGGAAATGCGTGGTCTTGCTACCACCATCAAGGCGGCCAAGAAGATGGTCGAGCGCGAGCTGCCAGAGGTTTGGGACGTTCTCGCTGAAGTGATTCGCGAACACCCGGTTCTCCTCAACCGTGCACCGACCCTTCACCGTCTGGGTATCCAGGCGTTTGAACCGGTACTGATCGAAGGTAAGGCTATCCAGCTGCACCCTCTGGTCTGTGCTGCGTACAACGCCGACTTCGACGGCGACCAAATGGCCGTGCACGTACCGCTGACGCTGGAAGCCCAGCTGGAAGCGCGCGCGTTGATGATGTCGACCAACAACATTCTGTCGCCAGCCAACGGTGAGCCAATCATCGTTCCGTCGCAGGACGTTGTATTGGGTCTGTACTACATGACTCGTGAAGCGATCAACGCCAAAGGCGAAGGTCGTGTGTTCGCGGATCTGCAGGAAGTTGACCGTGTGTTCCGTGCCGGCGAAGCCGCACTGCACGCCAAGGTCAAGGTGCGGATCAACGAAACCGTGAACGATCGTGATGGCGGCAGCGTGACCAACACCCGTATCGTCGACACTACCGTCGGTCGTGCGCTGTTGTTCCAGGTTGTGCCAAAAGGTCTGTCCTTCGACGTCGTCAATCTGCCGATGAAGAAGAAAGCGATCTCCAAGCTGATCAACCAGTGCTACCGCGTGGTTGGTTTGAAAGAGACCGTGATCTTCGCTGACCAGTTGATGTACACCGGTTTTGCCTATTCGACCATCTCCGGCGTTTCCATCGGTGTTAACGACTTCGTTATCCCGGATGAAAAAGCCCGCATCATCGGTGCTGCCACCGACGAAGTGAAAGAGATCGAAAGTCAGTACGCCTCCGGCCTGGTAACCCAGGGCGAGAAGTACAACAAAGTGATCGACCTTTGGTCCAAGGCGAACGACGAAGTTTCCAAGGCGATGATGGCCAACCTCTCGAAAGAGAAAGTCATCGACCGCCATGGCGTCGAAGTTGACCAGGAATCCTTCAACTCGATGTACATGATGGCCGACTCGGGCGCACGGGGTTCTGCTGCGCAGATCCGTCAGCTCGCCGGTATGCGTGGCCTGATGGCCAAGCCGGACGGTTCCATCATCGAAACGCCGATTACTGCGAACTTCCGCGAAGGTTTGAGCGTACTTCAGTACTTCATCTCTACTCACGGTGCTCGTAAAGGTCTGGCGGATACCGCGTTGAAAACTGCGAACTCGGGTTACCTGACTCGTCGTCTGGTAGACGTGGCGCAGGATCTGGTTGTGACCGAGATCGATTGCGGCACCGAACATGGCCTGGTAATGACTCCGCACATTGAAGGCGGTGACGTTGTTGAGCCGTTGGGTGAGCGCGTATTGGGTCGTGTCATTGCTCGTGACGTATTCAAGCCAGGTACCGAGGAAGTTATCGTTCCTGCTGGCACTCTGGTAGACGAGAAGTGGGTCGAGTTCATCGAGCTGAACAGCATCGACGAAGTGATCGTGCGTTCGCCGATCAGCTGCGAAACTCGCTACGGCATTTGCGCCAAGTGCTACGGCCGTGACTTGGCTCGTGGTCACCAGGTGAACATCGGTGAAGCGGTCGGCGTTATCGCTGCCCAGTCCATCGGTGAGCCGGGTACCCAGCTGACCATGCGTACGTTCCACATCGGTGGTGCGGCAAGCCGGACCTCCGCAGCCGACAGCGTTCAGGTGAAGAATGGCGGTACCGTCCGTCTGCATAACCTGAAGCACGTTGAGCGAGTGGACGGTTGCCTGGTTGCTGTGTCCCGTTCCGGTGAGCTGGCAATCGCTGATGACTTCGGTCGTGAGCGTGAGCGCTACAAGCTGCCGTACGGTGCTGTGATTTCGGTTAAAGAAGGTGACAAGGTCGACGCTGGCGCAATCGTGGCCAAGTGGGATCCGCACACTCACCCAATCGTTACCGAAATGAAAGGTACCGTGACCTACGTGGGCATGGAAGAAGGCATCACGATCAAGCGTCAGACTGACGAATTGACCGGTATGACCAACATTGAAGTACTCGACGCCAAAGACCGTCCAGCTGCCGGTAAAGATATCCGTCCTGCTGTGAAGATGGTTGATGACAACGGCAAGGATCTCTTGCTGCCGGGTACCGACGTAATTGCTCAGTACTTCCTGCCTGCTAACGCCCTGGTCGGTGTAGCGGACGGTGCGAAAATCGCGATCGGTGATGTTATCGCTCGTATTCCGCAAGAGACTTCGAAGACCCGTGACATCACCGGTGGTCTGCCGCGTGTTGCCGACTTGTTCGAAGCCCGTCGTCCGAAAGAAGCCTCGATTCTGGCTGAAGTCAGCGGCACCATCGCGTTCGGTAAAGAGACCAAAGGCAAGCGCCGCCTGGTTATCACCCCGAACGACGGTAGCGATCCGTACGAAGAGCTGATTCCGAAGTGGCGTCACCTGAACGTCTTCGAAGGCGAACAGGTAAACCGCGGCGAAGTTATCTCCGACGGTCCGAGCGATCCACACGACATCCTGCGTCTGCTGGGTGTGAGTGCGCTGGCCAAGTACATCGTGAACGAGATCCAGGACGTTTACCGTCTGCAAGGCGTGAAGATCAACGACAAGCACATCGAGACCATCCTGCGTCAGATGCTGCGTAAAGTTGAGATCGCTGAATCCGGCGATTCCAGTTTCATCAAGGGCGACCAGATGGAATTGACTCACGTGCTGGTAGAGAACGAGCGTCTGAGCAATGAAGACAAATTTGTCTCCAAGTTCACTCGCGTTCTGCTGGGTATCACCAAGGCGTCGTTGTCCACCGAATCGTTCATCTCGGCGGCTTCCTTCCAGGAAACCACTCGCGTACTGACCGAGGCGGCGGTAACCGGCAAGCGCGATTACCTGCGCGGCCTGAAAGAAAACGTGGTCGTGGGTCGTCTGATCCCGGCCGGTACCGGTCTGGCTTATCACAGCGAGCGCAAGCGCCGCCGTGATGCTGACAAACCGTTGCGCGTGAGCGCCAGTGAAGTGGAAGCTGCACTGACCGAAGCGCTGAACTCGAGCGGTAACTGAGTTCTGCGGTAGTAAATGAGTGCAGGCCCTGATCGCTCCGTTCATCCAGTCGAGACAATTTGTCGAGGTTGGATGGGGGGAGAGGTCGGGGCCTTGCCTTGACTGGGGGCAAGATCCTCTTTAGACTCTTGTACCCCTAAATTTGGCGGGGATTCGTTCCTGCCATTTTGCTTTTCTTGCAAGACAATAGCGTCGCAAGACAACAGTGGAGCTAGTAGATGGCAACTATCAACCAGCTGGTACGTCAGCCGCGTAAGCGTATCGTCGAGAAATCCGACGTGCCTGCGCTGCAGAACTGCCCGCAACGTCGTGGCGTATGCACCCGTGTGTATACCACTACGCCGAAAAAACCTAACTCGGCACTGCGTAAAGTATGCCGTGTGCGTCTGACCAACGGTTTCGAGGTTTCCTCGTACATCGGCGGTGAAGGCCACAACCTGCAAGAGCACAGCGTGGTACTGATCCGCGGCGGTCGTGTAAAAGACTTGCCAGGTGTTCGTTACCACACCGTTCGCGGCTCTTTGGATACTTCCGGCGTTAAAGGTCGTAACCAAGGTCGTTCGAAGTACGGTACCAAGCGTCCGAAGTAATAGTCGCTTGCAGCAAAAAACCGATTTCTATTTTTCTGAGTCGATAAGAGTAAGGTCGGAGGCGTCCCGAAAGGGCACCGATTCCGAGCGAACCTGAAGACCGTTTGAGGGCTTATCCATGCCAAGAAGACGCGTAGCAGCCAAGCGCGAAGTGCTTGACGATCCAAAATACGGAAGCCAAATCCTGGCCAAGTTCATGAACCACGTGATGGAAAGCGGCAAAAAAGCCGTTGCCGAGCGTATCGTTTATGGCGCGCTGGAAAAGGTTAAAGAACGCAAGAACAGCGACCCCCTGGAAATCTTCGAGAAAGCTCTCGACGCCATCGCTCCGCTGGTCGAAGTAAAGTCGCGCCGTGTAGGCGGTGCTACTTACCAGGTTCCGGTCGAAGTTCGTCCGTCCCGTCGTAACGCGCTGGCAATGCGCTGGTTGGTAGACTTCGCCCGTAAGCGCGGCGAGAAGTCTATGGCTCTGCGTTTGGCTGGCGAACTGTTGGACGCTGCTGAAGGTAAAGGTGCTGCTGTTAAGAAGCGTGAAGACGTGCACCGTATGGCTGAAGCCAACAAGGCTTTCTCGCACTACCGCTTCTAATTTTAGCTTCACTAATTTTGCGAGGGCTTTATGGCTCGTACTACTCCGATTAGCCGCTACCGTAACATCGGTATCGTTGCTCACGTGGATGCTGGTAAAACCACCACCACCGAGCGCGTCCTTTTTTACACTGGCAAAAGTCACAAAATGGGCGAGGTGCATGACGGCGCCGCGACCACAGACTGGATGGTGCAGGAGCAGGAGCGTGGTATTACCATTACTTCTGCTGCTATCACCGCCTTCTGGAAAGGTTCCGAGAAGCAGTACTCGCACGAGCACCGCTTCAACGTTATCGATACCCCGGGCCACGTAGACTTCACTATTGAAGTTGAGCGCTCCCTGCGCGTACTCGACGGCGCTGTCGTTGTGTTCTGCGGTACTTCGGGTGTTGAGCCTCAGTCGGAAACCGTATGGCGTCAGGCCAACAAGTACGGCGTTCCACGTCTTGTTTACGTAAACAAGATGGACCGGGCTGGCGCTAACTTCCTGCGCGTGATCGGTCAGATCAAGCAGCGTCTGGGTCACACTCCGGTGCCAATCCAGTTGGCTATCGGTTCCGAAGACAACTTCCAGGGTCAGATCGATCTGATCAACATGCAAGCTGTCTACTGGAATGACTCTGACAAGGGTATGGTCCCTGTTCGCAAGGACATTCCTGCTGAGCTGCAAGAGCTGGCTGAAGAGTGGCGCAGCAACATGGTCGAGGCTGCGGCCGAAGCCAGCGAAGAGCTGATGAACAAGTATCTCGAAGGGGAAGAGCTCTCCATCGAGGAAATCAAGGCCGCTCTGCGTCAGCGTACTATCGCTGGTGAGATCGTTCTGGCTGTTTGCGGTTCTTCCTTCAAGAACAAGGGTGTTCCCCTGGTTCTCGACGCCGTTATCGACTTCCTGCCTGCTCCAACCGACATTCCTGCTATCAAGGGTTCCAACCCGGATAACGAGGAAGAGGAAATGGAGCGTCATGCAAGCGACGACGAGCCTTTCGCGGCTCTGGCGTTCAAGATCGCTACCGACCCATTCGTGGGTACCTTGACCTTTGTTCGGGTTTACTCGGGCGTGTTGGCCTCCGGCGACGGCGTGATCAACTCGGTAAAAGGCAAGAAAGAGCGCGTGGGTCGTATGGTGCAAATGCACGCAAACGCCCGTGAAGAAATCAAGGAAGTACGCGCTGGTGACATCGCGGCCTTGATCGGCATGAAGGACGTCACCACTGGTGAAACTTTGTGCAACGCTGACAAGCCAATCATCCTGGTTCGCATGGACTTCCCGGAGCCGGTTATTTCGGTTGCCGTAGAGCCTAAGACCAAGGATGACCAGGAAAAAATGGGTATCGCTCTGGGCAAGCTTGCTCAGGAAGACCCGTCTTTCCGCGTCAAAACTGATGAAGAGACTGGTCAAACGATCATCTCCGGCATGGGCGAGCTGCACCTGGACATCCTGGTTGACCGGATGCGCCGTGAGTTCAACGTCGAAGCCAACATCGGTAAGCCTCAGGTTTCGTACCGTGAGCGCATCACGAAGAGCTGCGAAATCGAAGGCAAGTTCGTTCGTCAGTCCGGCGGTCGTGGCCAGTTTGGTCATTGCTGGATCCGTTTTGCACCTGCTGACGAAGGTCAGGAAGGTCTGCAATTCCTGAACGAAGTAGTGGGTGGTGTGGTTCCTAAGGAATACATCCCGGCTATCCAGAAGGGTATCGAAGAGCAGATGAAGAACGGTGTTGTTGCCGGCTATCCGCTGATCGGCCTGAAGGCTACCGTGTTTGATGGTTCTTACCACGACGTCGACTCGAACGAGATGGCGTTTAAGGTGGCTGCTTCCATGGCGACCAAGCAACTGGCCCAGAAGGGTGGTGGTGAGTTGCTTGAGCCGATCATGGCGGTAGAGGTTGTTACGCCTGAAGACTATATGGGTGACGTGATGGGCGACCTTAACCGTCGTCGCGGCATGATTCTGGGTATGGAAGATACGGTTTCCGGTAAAGTAATTCGTGCCGAGGTTCCGTTGGGCGAGATGTTCGGTTATGCGACCGACGTTCGTTCCATGTCTCAGGGTCGCGCAAGCTACTCTATGGAATTCAAAAAATACAATACGGCTCCGTCGCACATCGTCGAAACCGTTACCAAAAAACAAGGCTGATTCAGTCCTTTAGGCAAGGAGTTAATTGTCGTGGCTAAAGAAAAATTTGATCGTTCCCTACCGCACGTCAACGTTGGCACTATCGGTCACGTTGACCACGGTAAAACCACTCTGACCGCTGCTCTGACTCGCGTCTGCTCCGAAGTTTTCGGTTCGGCTCGTGTTGACTTCGACAAGATCGACAGCGCACCAGAAGAGAAAGCTCGCGGTATCACCATCAACACCGCTCACGTTGAGTACAACTCGAAGATCCGTCACTACGCTCACGTTGACTGCCCAGGTCACGCTGACTATGTGAAGAACATGATCACCGGTGCTGCTCAAATGGACGGCGCTATCCTGGTTTGCTCGGCCGCTGATGGTCCGATGCCACAAACCCGTGAGCACATCCTGCTGTCCCGTCAGGTAGGCGTTCCGTACATCGTGGTTTTCCTGAACAAGGCTGACCTGGTAGACGACGCTGAGCTGCTGGAACTGGTTGAGATGGAAGTGCGCGATCTGCTGAGCACTTACGACTTCCCAGGCGACGACACTCCAATCATCATCGGCTCCGCTCGTATGGCGCTGGATGGTCTGGACGATAACGAGATGGGCACCACTGCCGTCAAGAAGCTGGTTGAAACTCTGGACAGCTACATCCCAGAACCAGTTCGTCTGACTGACAAGCCGTTCCTGATGCCAATCGAAGACGTATTCTCGATCTCGGGTCGCGGTACTGTTGTGACTGGTCGTATCGAGCGCGGTATCGTTCGCGTCCAGGACCCACTGGAAATCGTTGGTCTGCGTGACACTACCGTCACCACCTGCACCGGTGTTGAAATGTTCCGCAAACTGCTCGACGAAGGTCGTGCTGGCGAGAACTGCGGCGTGCTGCTGCGTGGCACCAAGCGTGATGACGTGGAGCGTGGTCAGGTTCTGGTTAAGCCAGGTACCGTTAAGCCGCACACCAAGTTCACCGCAGAAGTTTACGTTCTGAGCAAAGAAGAAGGCGGTCGTCACACTCCGTTCTTCAAAGGCTACCGTCCACAGTTCTACTTCCGTACTACTGACGTGACTGGTAACTGCGAACTGCCAGAAGGCGTTGAAATGGTAATGCCAGGCGATAACATTCAAATGACTGTTACCCTGATCAAAACCATCGCAATGGAAGACGGTCTGCGTTTCGCTATTCGCGAAGGCGGCCGTACCGTTGGTGCTGGCGTTGTAGCTAAAATCATCGAGTAAGCTTCTCTTCTGAGATAGCTTCGATGCTTTGAAAAAGCCCCCGCTCAGCGGGGGCTTTTTTATTGGGTTGACACCTATCGGGGGCGTCTATAGAATTGCGCCTCCTTTTAACGGGCGTATTGCGCCCGGTGGGAATAGCAGCCGGAGTCTGAAATCCAATGCAAAATCAGCAAATCCGTATCAGGTTGAAGGCTTTTGACCATCGCCTGATCGACCAATCCACCCAGGAAATCGTGGAAACCGCGAAACGTACTGGTGCTCAAGTGCGTGGTCCAATTCCACTGCCTACCCGTAAAGAGCGGTTCACCGTTCTGGTCTCCCCGCACGTCAACAAAGACGCGCGTGACCAGTACGAGATCCGTACTCATAAGCGCGTTCTGGACATCGTCCAGCCAACGGATAAAACCGTTGATGCTCTTATGAAGCTTGATCTTGCGGCCGGTGTGGAAGTGCAGATCAGCCTCGGCTAAGACTCGGTCTTAGTCGTGTAACGCTCTGAAATGGGCGGCCATAGCGGGTGAAAGCCCCGTACACTCATGAGGTTTACAACATGACTATTGGTGTAGTCGGTCGTAAATGCGGTATGACCCGTATTTTCACCGAAGAAGGTGTCTCCATTCCGGTCACGGTCATTGAGATCGAACCGAATCGCGTCACCCAGTTCAAAACTGAAGAGACCGATGGCTATCGTGCAGTGCAAGTCACTGTAGGCGAGCGTCGTGCTTCGCGTGTTACAGCTGCGCAAGCTGGCCACTTCGCTAAGGCGAACGTTGCCGCTGGTCGTACCGTAATGGAATTCCGCCTTGAAGAAGGCGAGTACCAGGCCGGCGATCTGATCAACGCTGAAATCTTCGCTGCTGGTCAACTGGTTGATGTAACCGGTCAGTCCAAAGGTAAAGGCTTCCAGGGTACGATCAAGCGTTGGAATTTCCGCGGGCAAGATAACACCCACGGTAACTCCGTATCCCACCGCGTTCCAGGCTCTATCGGCCAGTGCCAGACTCCTGGTCGTGTATTCAAGGGCAAAAAAATGTCCGGTCATATGGGCGCTGAGCGCGTGACCGTGCAGTCCCTCGAAGTAGTGCGCGTGGACGCTGAACGCAATCTGTTGTTGGTCAAGGGCGCTGTTCCTGGCGCTACTGGCGGCAACTTGGTTGTACGTCCAGCAGCCAAGGCTCGCGGTTAAGGGGAAGCTGACATGCAATTAAATGTAAATGACGCTCAAGCGATCGAAGTTTCCGAACTGACATTTGGCGGCGAATTCAACGAGACGCTGGTTCACCAAGCAGTCGTGGCCTACATGGCCGGCGGCCGTCAAGGTAGCAAGCAGCAAAAGACCCGTTCCGACGTTCGTGGTGGCGGTAAGCGCCCATGGCGTCAGAAAGGTACTGGCCGTGCTCGTGCCGGTACTATCCGTAGCCCAATCTGGCGTGGCGGCGGTACCACTTTCGCAGCTCGTCCTCAGGATCACTCCCAGAAGCTGAACAAGAAGATGTATCGCGCAGCAATGCGTTCCATCCTTGCTGAGCTGGTGCGTACTGATCGTCTGGTCGTGGTTCAGGATTTCGCTGTTGAAACGCCGAAAACCAAAGACCTGCTGGGCAAACTGAACAACATGAGCCTGACCGACGTTCTGATCGTGTCGGACGCTGTTGATCAGAACCTGTACCTGGCTGCTCGTAACCTGCCGCACGTTGATGTACGTGATGTGCAAGGTTCCGATCCAGTTAGTCTGATCGCATACGACAAGGTGTTGATCACCGTGTCGGCCGTGAAGAAATTCGAGGAGCTGCTGGGATGAACCAGGAACGCGTATTTAAAGTTCTGCTTGGCCCGCACGTTTCCGAGAAGGCTACGGTTCTGGCAGACAAGAAAGGCCAGTTCGTTTTCAAGGTTGCCACTGACGCAACCAAGCTGGAAATCAAGAAGGCCGTCGAAAGCCTGTTCAGCGTGAAAGTAGAGCGTGTTACTACCCTGAATGTTCTGGGTAAGAGCAAGCGCACTGCTCGCGGTCTGGGCAAGCGTAATGACTGGAAGAAGGCAGTTATCTCCCTTCAGCCAGGCCAAGATCTCGATTTCAGCAGCAGTGCTGAGTAAGGAAGGGGTGCATCATGGCAATCGTTAAATGCAAACCGACTTCCCCTGGCCGCCGTTTTGTGGTCAAGGTGGTCAACCAGGAGCTGCATAAAGGCGCTCCTCACGCACCGCTGCTCGAGAAAAAATCGAAGTCTGGTGGTCGTAACAACAATGGTCGTATTACCACTCGTCACATTGGTGGTGGCCATAAGCAGCATTATCGTCTGGTCGATTTCCGTCGCAACGACAAAGATGGCATCGCTGCCACTGTCGAGCGTATCGAATACGATCCAAACCGTACTGCTCACATCGCTCTGCTGCTGTACGCAGATGGCGAGCGTCGCTACATCATCGCGCCTAAGGGCGTGAGTGCTGGCGACCAGCTGATCGCAGGTGCTCTGGCGCCGATCAAGCCGGGCAACGCTCTGCAACTGCGTAACATTCCAGTTGGTAGCACCGTACACGGCATCGAATTGAAGCCAGGTAAAGGCGCGCAAATCGCTCGTTCCGCTGGTGCTTCGGCTCAGCTGATCGCTCGTGAAGGTGTCTACGTGACCCTGCGTCTGCGTTCTGGTGAGATGCGTAAAGTGCTGGCTGAATGCCGCGCGACCCTGGGCGAAGTCTCGAACTCCGAGCACAGCCTGCGTTCGCTGGGTAAAGCTGGTGCCAAACGCTGGCGTGGCGTTCGCCCAACCGTTCGTGGTGTTGCCATGAACCCGGTTGACCACCCACATGGTGGTGGTGAAGGTCGTACCTCTGGTGGTCGTCATCCGGTATCGCCATGGGGCTTCCCGACTAAGGGCGCGAAGACTCGTGGTAATAAGCGTACCGACAAAATGATCGTCCGTCGTCGCAAGTAAATAGAGGGATACGACAGTGCCACGTTCTCTGAAAAAAGGTCCTTTTATCGATCTTCACCTACTGAAGAAGATCGAAGTGGCGGCGGAAAAGAACGATCGCAAACCAGTTAAAACCTGGTCGCGTCGCTCGATGATCCTGCCACAAATGGTCGGTCTGACCATCGCAGTACACAACGGTCGTCAACACGTCCCAGTTCTCGTTAACGAAGACATGGTCGGCCACAAACTGGGCGAGTTCGCCGGTACCCGCACATATCGTGGGCACGTGGCAGACAAGAAAGCCAAGCGTTAAGGGGTTAGGAAATGGAAGTAGCCGCTAAGTTGTCGGGCGCTCGAATCTCCGCCCAGAAAGCCCGCTTGGTCGCCGACCAGATCCGCGGGAAGAAGGTGGGCGAAGCGCTCAACCTGTTGGCTTTCAGCAGTAAGAAAGCCGCCGAGATCATGAAGAAAGTGCTGGAGTCGGCCGTAGCCAACGCCGAGCATAACGAAGGCGCAGACGTTGATGACCTTAAGGTCAGCACCGTTTTCGTCAACGAAGGGCGTTCGCTGAAGCGCATCATGCCACGTGCCAAAGGCCGTGCTGATCGCATCGTCAAGCGGTCTTGCCATATCACTGTCAAGGTTGCTGACAAGTAACGGAGTCGAAGAGATGGGTCAGAAAGTACATCCCATTGGCATTCGCCTGGGAATCGTCAAGGAGCACACCTCCGTCTGGTACGCAGACGGTCGGACTTATGCGGACTACTTGTTCGCTGATCTGAAGGTGCGTGAGTATCTCCAAGACAAACTAAAAAGCGCGTCCGTAAGCCGTATCGATATCCATCGTCCGGCCCAAACTGCACGTATCACCATTCACACCGCTCGTCCAGGTATCGTTATCGGGAAGAAAGGTGAAGATGTTGAGAAGCTGCGTCAGGACCTGACCAAGCAAATGGGTGTGCCTGTGCACATCAATATCGAAGAGATCCGCAAGCCGGAGCTCGACGGTATGCTGGTTGCGCAGAGCGTAGCTCAGCAGCTGGAGCGTCGCGTAATGTTCCGTCGCGCTATGAAGCGCGCTGTTCAGAACGCCATGCGCATTGGTGCCAAAGGCATCAAAATCCAAGTGAGCGGTCGTCTCGGCGGTGCTGAAATCGCACGTACTGAATGGTATCGCGAAGGTCGTGTGCCTCTGCACACCCTGCGTGCCGACATCGACTATGCCAACTACGAAGCTCACACCACTTATGGTGTGATCGGTGTAAAGGTTTGGATCTTCAAAGGCGAAGTAATTGGTGGTCGCCAAGAAGAACTGAAACCACAAGCACCAGCGCCTCGTAAAAAAGCTGCTAAGTAAGGGGTACGCCAAATGTTGCAACCAAAGCGTACGAAGTTCCGCAAGCAAATGACTGGTCACAACCGTGGCCTGGCATTGCGCGGTAGCAAAGTCAGCTTCGGCGAGTTCGCGCTGAAGTCTGTTGCTCGTGGTCGTCTCACCGCTCGTCAGATCGAGTCAGCGCGTCGTGCACTGACCCGTCACGTTAAACGTGGCGGCAAGATCTGGATCCGTGTATTCCCGGACAAGCCTATTTCCAAAAAGCCACTCGAAGTTCGGATGGGTAAAGGTAAGGGTAACGTGGAGTACTGGGTTGCCCAGATTCAGCCAGGCAAAGTCCTGTATGAAATCGAGGGTGTTTCTGAAGAGCTGGCGCGTGAGGCTTTCGCCCTGGCTGCTGCAAAGCTGCCGCTCGCCACCTCCTTTGTTAAACGGACGGTGATGTGATGAAAGCGAATGAACTTCGTGAAAAATCCGCACAGCAGCTGAACGAGCAACTGCTCGGCCTGCTGCGCGACCAGTTCAATCTGCGTATGCAGAAAGCAACTGGCCAGTTGGGGCAGTCTCATCTGCTCTCGCAAGTTAAGCGTGACATCGCTCGCGTGAAGACTGTGCTCAACCAGCAGGCAGGTAAGTAATCATGGCTGAAGCCGAAAAAACTGTCCGTACGCTGACTGGCCGTGTTGTCAGCGACAAGATGGACAAAACCATCACCGTTCTGATCGAGCGTCGCGTTAAGCACCCGATCTACGGTAAATACGTTAAGCGTTCGACTAAGCTGCACGCGCACGACGAAACCAATCAGTGCCACATCGGCGACAAAGTCACTATTCGTGAAACTCGTCCTTTGGCCAAGACCAAGTCTTGGGCGCTGGTTGATGTTCTCGAACGCGCTGTGGAAGTCTAAGGACTAGGGGTCGGAGAAATTATATGATTCAGACTCAATCCATGCTCGATGTGGCCGATAACAGCGGCGCTCGCCGCGTTATGTGCATCAAGGTGCTGGGTGGCTCCCATCGTCGTTACGCTGGTATCGGTGACATCATCAAAGTTACCGTGAAGGAAGCAATTCCTCGCGGTAAGGTGAAAAAAGGCCAAGTGATGACTGCTGTTGTAGTCCGCACTCGTCACGGCGTTCGCCGTGCAGATGGCTCCATTATCCGCTTTGATGGCAACGCTGCTGTTCTTCTGAACAACAAGCAAGAGCCGATCGGCACCCGTATCTTTGGGCCAGTGACCCGTGAACTTCGTACTGAGAAGTTCATGAAGATCGTCTCGCTCGCCCCAGAAGTGCTGTAAGGAGATCCGACATGCAAAAGATTCGTC
Source organism: Pseudomonas sp. FP1740 (assembly GCF_030687165.1). Lineage (NCBI taxonomy): Bacteria > Pseudomonadati > Pseudomonadota > Gammaproteobacteria > Pseudomonadales > Pseudomonadaceae > Pseudomonas > Pseudomonas sp. FP1740. The sequence continues at coordinate 5,940,159 of NZ_CP117461.1, read as the reverse complement.
GTGACGACGAGATCATCGTGATCGCCGGCAAAGACAAAGGTAAGCGCGGTAAGGTGCTGAAGGTTCTTGCTGATGACCGTCTGGTCGTTGGTGGTCTGAACCTGGTCAAGCGTCATACCAAGCCTAACCCGATGTCGGGCGTACAGGGCGGTATCGTCGAGAAAGAAGCGCCACTGCACGCTTCCAACGTCGCCATCTTCAACGGCGAAACCAACAAGGCTGACCGCGTTGGTTTCAAAGTAGAAGACGGTAAGAAAATTCGTGTCTTCAAGTCGACCCAAAAAGCGGTTGATGCTTGAACACTGCTAGGTAGAAGACCATGGCACGACTAAAAGAGATTTACCGGAAGGAAATCGCACCGAAACTTAAGGAAGAACTTAAGCTTTCGAACGTGATGGAAGTTCCGCGCGTTACCAAAATCACCCTGAACATGGGTCTGGGCGAAGCGATCGGCGACAAAAAAGTCATCGAGCACGCTGTTGCTGACCTGGAAAAGATCACCGGCCAGAAAGTCGTTGTGACCTACGCTCGGAAATCCATCGCTGGCTTTAAAGTCCGTGAAGGTTGGCCGATCGGCGTCAAAGTGACCCTGCGCCGTGAGCGTATGTATGAGTTCCTGGATCGTCTGCTGTCGATCTCCCTGCCTCGGGTTCGCGACTTCCGCGGCCTGAATGCCAAGTCCTTCGATGGTCGTGGTAACTACAGCATGGGCGTTAAAGAGCAGATCATCTTCCCGGAAATCGACTACGACAAGATCGATGCTCTCCGCGGTCTGGACATTACCCTGACCACCACTGCCAAGAACGATGATGAAGGTCGCGCCCTGTTGCGTGCTTTCAAATTCCCGTTCCGCAACTGATTGGAGTAGGAAAATGGCCAAGATGAGCATGAAAAACCGCGAGCTGAAGCGTCAGCTCACGGTTGCCAAGTACGCCAAAAAGCGTGCAGCACTGAAAGCTATCATCGTTGATCTGAACGCAAGTCCAGAAGCGCGTTGGGAAGCTACAGTAGCCCTGCAGAAGCAGCCACGTGACGCAAGCGCTTCGCGCATGCGTAACCGCTGCCGCCTGACCGGTCGTCCACACGGCGTTTACCGCAAGTTCGGCCTTGGCCGTAACAAACTGCGTGAAGCTGCAATGCGTGGTGACGTACCTGGTCTGGTTAAAGCCAGCTGGTAAGCACTGTCGAAGTCTCGGTGTTCGGGGTCGCAAGATCCTGACCATCGGTGACCTTGAACTTGAATCAAGCCCCTATTGGGGCTTGATTCATTTGTGGGGTGTGTCTAGAATACCCGGCTCGCCTGAGCCCGTGTTTTTTTGCGCGGATGTGCTCGGCGACACGTAGTAGCCGCAAGGCTAATTTTTTGTGTATTAGGAGCGTCTAGCCCATGAGTATGCAGGACCCGTTAGCGGACATGCTAACTCGAATCCGTAATGCCCAGATGGCTGAAAAGTCCGTCGTAAGCATGCCATCTTCTACTTTGAAGGTAGCTGTTGCCAAAGTCCTGAAGGACGAAGGTTACATTGCGGGTTATCAGATCAGCAGCGAAATCAAGCCACTGCTGTCCATCGAGCTGAAGTACTTCGAAGGCCGTCCGGTCATCGAGGAAGTGAAGCGCGTTAGCCGTCCAGGCCTGCGTCAGTACAAGTCCGTCGATGATCTGCCAAAAGTTCGTGGCGGTCTCGGTGTGTCTATCGTCTCCACCAACAAAGGTGTGATGACGGATCGTGCTGCGCGCGCTGCCGGTGTCGGCGGCGAAGTTCTTTGCACTGTGTTCTAAGGGGGGATAAGCATGTCACGCGTCGCTAAGAACCCCGTTAAGCTGCCAGCCGGTGTCGAAGTCAAATTCGCAGGCCAACAGCTTTCGGTGAAGGGTGCCAAGGGCACTCTCGAACTGAACATCCATTCGTCCGTTGAGATCGTTGAAGAAGCTGGTGAGCTGCGTTTCGCTGCTCGCAATGGCGATCAACAAACTCGCGCAATGGCTGGTACCACTCGTGCGTTGGTAAACAACATGGTCCAAGGCGTAAGCCAAGGCTTCGAGCGTAAGCTCCAGCTGGTCGGTGTTGGTTACAAAGCGCAAGCAAAAGGCACAGTGCTGAACCTGGCTCTTGGCTTCTCGCATCCAGTGGATTATGAACTGCCGGAAGGCATCACCGCTGAGACTCCTAGCCAGACCGATATCCTGATCAAGGGCATCGACAAGCAGCTGGTAGGTCAAGTGGCCGCCGAGATCCGCGACTTCCGTCCACCAGAGCCGTACAAAGGCAAAGGTGTGCGCTACGCGGACGAAGTCGTCCGTCGTAAAGAAGCCAAGAAGAAGTAGGGCATAGCAAATGACCGACAAAAAAGTTACTCGACTGCGTCGCGCTCGCAAAGCACGCCTGAAAATGCACGAACTCGAAGTCGTGCGTCTCTGCGTGTTCCGCTCGTCGCAGCACATCTACGCCCAGGTCATTTCGGCCGACGGCAACAAAGTCCTGGCAAGTGCCTCGACTTTGGATAAAGAACTGCGTGATGGTGCCACCGGCAACATCGACGCGGCCACTAAGGTTGGCCAGCTGGTCGCTACGCGTGCTAAAGCCGCTGGCGTCTCGCAGGTGGCTTTCGACCGCTCTGGCTTCAAGTACCACGGCCGCGTCAAGGCGCTGGCTGATGCTGCTCGTGAAGCTGGGCTGGAGTTCTAAGTTATGTCAAATAACGACCAAAAGCGCGACGAAGGCTACATCGAGAAGCTGGTTCAAGTTAACCGCGTAGCCAAAACCGTTAAAGGCGGCCGTATCTTCACTTTCACCGCGTTGACCGTGGTTGGTGATGGTAAAGGGCGCGTTGGCTTCGGCCGTGGCAAGTCGCGTGAAGTGCCTGCTGCGATCCAGAAGGCAATGGAAGCTGCTCGCCGCAACATGATCCAGGTTGATCTGAACGGCACCACTCTGCAGTACGCAATGAAGTCCGCCCACGGCGCTTCGAAGGTGTACATGCAGCCTGCTTCTGAAGGTACCGGTATCATCGCTGGCGGCGCTATGCGTGCTGTCCTCGAAGTTGCTGGCGTTCAGAACGTTCTGGCCAAGTGCTACGGCTCGACTAACCCGGTAAACGTGGTTCACGCCACTTTCAAGGGTTTGAAAGCAATGCAGTCTCCTGAATCCATTGCCGCCAAGCGTGGCAAAAGCGTCAAGGAGATCTTCTGATCATGGCTACCGTTAAAGTTACGCTGATCAAAAGCATGACCGGCCGCATCCCTAACCACAAACTGTGCGTTAAGGGTCTGGGTCTGCGTCGCATCGGTCACACTGTAGAAGTCCAGGATACTCCCGAGAATCGCGGGATGATCAACAAGGCTTACTACATGCTGCGTGTCGAGGGTTAATCGATGAAACTCAATGATCTGAGTCCAGCGCCGGGTTCCCGTCGCGAAAAGCATCGTCCGGGCCGTGGTATCGGTAGCGGTTTGGGTAAGACTGGTGGCCGTGGCCACAAAGGTCAAACCTCCCGCTCCGGTGGCACCATTGCTCCAGGCTTTGAAGGCGGTCAACAGCCGCTGCATCGTCGCCTGCCGAAGTTTGGTTTCGTTTCCCTGAAAGCCATGGATCGCGCAGAAGTGCGTCTGTCCGAGCTGGCTAAAGTGGAAGGCGACATCGTCACCGTGCAGTCCCTGAAAGATGCCAACGTGATCAACGTCAACGTTCAGCGTGTGAAAATCATGCTGTCCGGCGAAGTTACTCGCGCTGTCACCATCGGAAAGGGAATCGGCGCCACCAAAGGTGCGCGTGCGGCTATCGAAGCAGCTGGCGGCAAGTTCGAGGAATAAATGGCTAAGCAAGGTGCTCTCTCTGCGCTCGGCAAAGGCGGTATGTCTGAACTCTGGGCTCGTCTGCGTTTTCTGTTCCTGGCGATTATCGTCTACCGAATAGGCGCACACATCCCGGTTCCAGGTATCAACCCGGACCGACTCGCGGACCTGTTTCGACAGAATGAGGGGACCATTCTTAGCTTGTTCAACATGTTTTCCGGCGGCGCGCTGGAACGGATGAGCATCTTTGCACTGGGGATCATGCCGTACATTTCGGCATCGATCATCATGCAACTGATGACCGCCGTCAGCCCGCAGCTGGAGCAGTTGAAGAAGGAAGGTGAAGCTGGCCGTCGCAAGATCAGCCAGTACACCCGCTACGGCACTGTCGTCCTCGCTCTCGTCCAGGCTATTGGCATGTCCATTGGTCTGGCGGGGCAGGGCGTTGCGTTCACTGGTGACTTTGGCTTCCATTTCGTCGCGGTATCCACTTTTGTGGCTGGTGCGATGTTCATGATGTGGCTGGGTGAGCAGATTACTGAGCGTGGTGTTGGCAACGGTATCTCGATGTTGATTTTTTCGGGTATCGTCGCCGGTCTTCCGAGAGCGATCGGGCAGTCTTTCGAGTCTGCACGTCAGGGTGATATCAACATCTTCGCCCTGGTTGCCATCGGTTTGCTGGCAGTAGCGATTATCGGTTTCGTGGTGTTCATTGAGCGTGGCCAGCGTCGTATTGCTGTTCACTACGCCAAGCGTCAGCAGGGCCGTAAGGTCTTTGCTGCGCAGACCAGCCACTTGCCGCTGAAGGTGAACATGGCCGGTGTTATTCCGGCTATTTTCGCGAGCAGCATTTTGCTGTTCCCGGCTTCGTTGGGTGCCTGGTTCGGTCAGTCTGAAGGTATGGGCTGGTTGCAGGACATCTCGCAGTCGATCGCTCCTGGTCAGCCGTTGAATATTCTGCTGTTTAGTGCAGGGATTATTTTCTTCTGCTTCTTCTATACGGCGTTGATGTTCAATCCGAAAGACGTAGCGGAAAACCTGAAGAAGTCCGGTGCCTTTATTCCGGGCATCCGTCCAGGTGAGCAGTCTGCGCGCTACATTGATGGCGTTCTGACTCGCTTGACCATGTTCGGTGCTCTTTACATGACGGCCGTCTGCCTGTTGCCCCAGTTCCTGGTGGTTGCAGCAAACGTACCGTTCTACCTTGGCGGGACCTCGTTGCTGATCGTGGTCGTGGTTGTGATGGACTTCATGTCCCAAGTACAATCGCACCTCGTTTCGCACCAGTACGAATCCCTGATGAAGAAAGCCAACCTGAAGGGTTACGGCAGCGGCATGTTGCGCTGAGTACCCATAAGGTTCGAGGAGTTGGTGATGAAAGTTCGTGCATCGGTGAAAAAGCTGTGCCGTAACTGCAAGATTATTCGCCGCGAAGGTGTTGTTCGAGTAATTTGCAGCGCGGAACCGCGTCACAAACAGCGCCAAGGCTGAGTGTGATTGTGCTTCAAGCCCGGCAGCTAGTGCGCTGCCGGGTTGATTATTTGTTATTACAGCGATATTATCTCGCGCCCTATTTCTTGGCTTCCGGGGCGTAGGTAGCTGTCAATTGGAGTCCCACTGAATGGCCCGTATTGCAGGCGTTAACATTCCAGATAACAAGCATACTGTTATCTCGCTGACCTACATCTATGGTGTTGGTCGCACTACTGCACAGAAAATTTGTGCAGTGACTGGGGTAAACCCAGCGGCAAAGATCAAAGATCTGAGCGACGAGCAGATTGAACAGCTGCGTGGCGAAGTGGCGAAGTTCACCACTGAAGGTGACCTGCGTCGCGAAATCAACATGAAAATCAAGCGTTTGATGGACCTCGGTTGCTATCGCGGTCTGCGTCATCGTCGTGGTCTGCCAGTACGCGGTCAGCGTACCAAGACCAACGCGCGTACCCGTAAAGGTCCGCGTAAGCCGATCCGCAAGTAATCGCCCCAGCGAATCGACAGGAAATTAATCATGGCAAAACCTGCTGCTCGTCCTCGTAAAAAAGTTAAAAAGACAGTGGTTGATGGCATCGCCCACATCCATGCTTCTTTTAACAACACCATCGTGACCATCACCGACCGTCAAGGTAACGCTCTTTCCTGGGCTACCTCCGGTGGTTCGGGTTTCCGCGGTTCCCGCAAGTCCACCCCGTTCGCTGCTCAAGTAGCTGCTGAACGTGCTGGTCAAGCTGCGCTGGAATACGGCCTGAAAAACCTCGACGTTAACGTCAAAGGTCCAGGTCCAGGTCGTGAATCCGCAGTCCGCGCTTTGAACGGCTGTGGCTACAAGATCGCCAGCATCACCGACGTGACGCCAATCCCGCACAACGGGTGCCGTCCGCCGAAGAAGCGCCGCGTGTAATCCAGGAGATTGTAAAGAATGGCTCGTTACATTGGTCCAAAATGCAAACTCGCTCGTCGCGAAGGCACCGATCTCTTTCTGAAGAGCGGCGTGCGCGCGATCGAATCGAAGTGCAACATCGAAGCAGCACCTGGTATCCACGGCCAACGCCGCGGTCGCCAGTCCGACTACGGCACCCAACTGCGTGAAAAGCAGAAGGTCCGTCGTATCTACGGCGTTCTCGAGCGTCAATTCAGCGGCTACTACAAAGAAGCTGCTGGCAAGAAAGGCGCAACTGGCGAAAACCTGTTGCAACTGCTCGAATGCCGTCTGGACAACGTTGTATACCGTATGGGTTTTGGCTCTACTCGTGCCGAATCCCGTCAGCTGGTATCGCACAAGTCGATCAGCGTTAACGGTCAGACCGTAAACGTTCCGTCCTACCAGGTTCGTGCTGGTGACGTGGTCGCAGTTCGCGAGAAAGCAAAGAACCAACTTCGCATTGTCCAAGCTCTCGATCTGTGTGCCCAACGTGGCCGCGTAGAATGGGTAGAAGTAGACACTGAGAAGAAGTCGGGCGTTTTCAAGAACGTTCCTGCTCGCAGTGATCTGTCCGCCGACATCAACGAAAGCCTGATTGTCGAGCTCTACTCCAAGTAAGGGCTAGAAAATAGGTGCATCCATGCAGATTTCGGTAAATGAGTTCCTGACACCCCGCCATATTGATGTGCAGGTTGTCAGTCCAACCCGCGCCAAGATCACACTCGAGCCTCTCGAGCGTGGTTTCGGCCACACCCTGGGCAACGCGCTGCGCCGCATCCTGTTGTCCTCAATGCCCGGCTGTGCAGTAGTCGAGGCCGAGATTGACGGTGTGCTCCACGAGTACAGCGCCATCGAAGGTGTACAGGAAGACGTAATTGAAATCCTGTTGAACCTTAAAGGTCTGGCTATCAAGCTGCACGGTCGAGACGAAGTTACGCTGACCTTGTCGAAGAAGGGTTCGGGGGTGGTTACCGCTGCCGATATTCAGCTGGATCATGATGTCGAGATCGTTAACCCCGATCACGTAATCGCTAACCTGGCGTCTAACGGCGCCCTGAACATGAAGCTCACCGTAGCTCGTGGTCGTGGTTATGAACCGGCAGACTCGCGTCAGAGCGATGAAGACGAAAGCCGCAGCATCGGTCGCTTGCAGCTTGACTCTTCGTTCAGCCCGGTTCGCCGTATCGCATACGTGGTGGAAAACGCCCGTGTCGAACAGCGTACTAACCTGGACAAGCTGGTTATTGATCTGGAAACCAACGGTACCCTGGATCCTGAAGAGGCTATTCGCCGTGCTGCAACCATTCTGCAACAGCAGTTGGCTGCGTTCGTCGATCTCAAAGGTGACAGTGAGCCAGTGGTTGTCGAGCAGGAAGACGAGATCGATCCGATCCTGCTTCGCCCGGTTGACGATCTGGAACTGACTGTACGTTCGGCTAACTGCCTTAAGGCGGAAAACATCTACTACATCGGCGACCTGATTCAGCGTACCGAAGTAGAGCTGTTGAAGACTCCGAACCTTGGCAAGAAATCCTTGACTGAAATCAAGGACGTTCTGGCCTCCCGCGGTCTGTCCCTCGGCATGCGCCTCGACAACTGGCCGCCTGCAAGTCTTAAGAAGGACGACAAGGCGACTGCCTGATCGTCGTAATCACCGAACGTTGTGTTTGGTAAGGAATGAACCATGCGTCATCGTAAAAGTGGTCGTCACCTGAGCCGCACCAGCTCGCACCGCAAGGCCATGTTTCAAAACATGGCGGTGTCGCTGTTCGAGCACGAGCTGATCAAAACTACACTGCCAAAAGCCAAAGAACTGCGCCGCGTTGCTGAGCCGCTGATCACTTTGGCCAAGACAGACAGCCTGGCTAACCGCCGTCTGGCTTTCGACCGTACTCGTTCGAAAGCTATCGTTGGTAAGCTCTTCAACGACCTGGGCAAGCGTTACGCTACCCGTGAGGGTGGCTACCTGCGCATCCTCAAGTGCGGTTTCCGCGCTGGCGACAACGCGCCTATGGCGTACGTCGAGTTGGTTGATCGTGCTGTCGGCGGTGAAGCTGTATCCGCTGAGTAAGACGTCAGTCTGAAACAAAGAACCGGGCCTAGTGCCCGGTTTTTTGTGCCTGTAAGAAATGCGCTCTGCGTACAAGCTTCAAACCCTTCCCTATAGGTACTATATGCTTGGGTTGATCATTAGTAATTTTCTATTGATGTCTGCAAATTAATGAATTTGTGACTGTCATGTTGATGATCAATACTTCCCACCAAGCCGATTTAGCCGGCAGTTCAAGACTGACAGAGGAAGAGATCGCATGAGCCAAAACAAAACACTTACGACCGCCAGTGGCGCTCCTGTCGCCGACAACCAGAATTCCCGCTCCGCCGGCCCTCGTGGCCCTCTACTGCTCGACGATTTCCACCTGATCGAGAAGCTTGCCCACTTCAACCGTGAAAACATCCCGGAGCGTCGCGTACACGCCAAAGGCTCGGGTGCTTACGGCACGTTCACTGTGACTCGCGATATCACTCAATACACCAGTGCCAAGCTGTTTGAGTCTGTCGGCAAACAAACCCCGACCTTCCTGCGATTCTCCACCGTGGGTGGCGAGCGCGGCTCGGCTGACACCGAGCGTGATCCACGTGGTTTTGCCCTGAAGTTCTACACCGAGGAAGGCAACTGGGACATCGTCGGTAACAACACGCCGGTGTTCTTCATCCGTGATCCGCTGAAATTCCCTGACTTTATCCACACCCAGAAGCGTCTGCCGCAAAGCAACCTGAAAAGCGCGCAGATGATGTGGGATTTCTGGTCGCATTCGCCTGAGGCGCTGCACCAGGTCACTATCCTGTTTTCGGATCGCGGCATCCCTGACGGTTACCGTCACATGCACGGCTTCGGCAGCCACACCTACAGCTTGATCAACGCCAATGGCGAGCGTCACTGGGTGAAGTGGCACTATAAAACCAAGCAAGGGATCAAGAACCTCGCTCCGGCAGAAGCGGCGCGCCTGGCCGGCACCGATCCGGATTACGCACAACGTGACCTGTTCGGCGCCATTGAGCGCGGTGACTTCCCGAAATGGAGTGTCAACATTCAGATCATGACCGAGGCTCAGGCCTCGACTCACTATGAGAACCCGTTTGACGTGACTAAGACCTGGTCGCAGAAAGAGTTCCCGTTGATCGAAGTGGGCGAGCTTGAGCTCAACCGCAATCCGCTGAACTACTTCGCTGAAGTCGAGCAGGCCGCGTTCGGTCCGAGCAACATGGTCCCAGGCGTCGGCCTGTCACCTGACCGCATGCTGCAGGGGCGTGTGTTCGCTTACGCGGATGCCCACCGGTACCGTGTGGGCACCAATCACCAGCAGCTGCCAGTGAATGCACCTCGCAGTCCGGTCAACACTTACCAGCGCGATGGTTCGATGGCGTTTGGCAGTAATGGCGGTGCGGCGCCGAACTACGAGCCGAACAGCTACGTTGAATCACCGAAACAGGCACCGCACTACGCGGAACCTGCCTTGGCCTTGAGCGGCGCGGCTGACCGCTACGATCATCGCGAGGATACCGACTACTACAGCCACGCGGGTGCGCTGTTCCGTCTGATGAACGATGAGCAGAAAGCGCTGCTGATCAACAACATTGCCGGTGCGATGGCTGGGGTTTCCGGCGACGTGGTTGATCGTCAGCTGCAGCATTTCTTCAAGGCCGATCCGGCTTATGGAGAAGGCATCGCGAAGGCGTTGGGCGTACAGCTTAACGAAGTCTAAACGAGAAGCAGAACCGCCCTCATTAGGGCGGTTTTTTGCGTTATTTGAACCCATTTTCTCAGAATATCTTCGCTTTTATTGCGACGGGCGAGTGACCTTCAGGTCAGGTTGGTTCAAACTACAGCCTTTCAAGCAGGGAGATGTAGGGCGATGCAAGGTCACCCAGACGTAATCGATTACCTCAACACGTTGCTGACAGGCGAACTGGCAGCGCGTGATCAATATTTCATCCATTCGCGGATGTACGAGGACTGGGGGTTCACCGAGCTCTACGAACGTATCAACCACGAGATGGAAGAAGAGGCTCAGCACGCTGATGCGCTGATGCGTCGGATCCTGATGCTCGAAGGTACGCCGCGCATGCGTCCGGACGATCTCGATGTCGGCACCACCGTGCCGGACATGCTCGCCGCTGACCTGCGTCTGGAATATAAAGTTCGTGCAGCTCTGTGCAAAGGCATCGAGCTTTGCGAGCGGCACAAGGACTATGTCACCCGCGAGATCTTGCGCATTCAGCTGAACGACACCGAGGAAGATCACACCTATTGGCTGGAGAAACAACTGGGTTTGATCAAGTTGATCGGATTGGAGAATTACCTGCAATCGCAATTCTGATTTTTAGGCCGACGACGCACAAAAAAGCCCCTGTCACCGACAAAGTGACAGGGGCTTTTTCATGGGCCTGATTCAGGCCTTGTCGCGAGCCAGCAGTGGTTTGAGGTAGTAGCCAGTGTGAGACTGCTTCATCTCGGACACGTCTTCCGGCGTGCCGACGGCAATGATCTGGCCGCCCTTGGAGCCGCCTTCCGGCCCCAGGTCCACCAACCAGTCGGCGGTCTTGATCACATCCAGGTTGTGTTCGATCACCACCACGGTATTGCCATGGTCGCGCAAGCGATGCAAAACATCGAGCAGTTGCTGGATATCCGCAAAGTGCAGGCCGGTAGTTGGCTCATCGAGGATATACAGGGTCTTGCCGGTATCGCGCTTGGACAGCTCGCGGGACAGTTTCACCCGCTGGGCTTCACCGCCCGACAGCGTCGTCGCCGATTGTCCCAGCTTGATGTACGAAAGGCCTACGTCCATCAGCGTCTGAAGCTTGCGCGCCAAGGCTGGAACCGCGTCGAAGAACACCCGGGCTTCCTCGATGGTCATCTCGAGGGTTTCGTGGATGCTCTTGCCCTTGTACTTGATCTCAAGGGTTTCGCGGTTGTAGCGCTTGCTCTTGCAGACGTCGCACGGGACATAGATGTCCGGCAGGAAGTGCATCTCCACCTTGATCAGGCCATCGCCCTGGCAAGCTTCACAGCGCCCGCCCTTCACGTTGAAGGAGAAACGCCCTGGCCCGTAACCGCGGGAGCGCGATTCCGGTACGCCGGCGAACAACTCGCGAATTGGCGTGAACAACCCGGTGTAGGTCGCCGGGTTGGAGCGCGGCGTGCGACCGATCGGGCTCTGATCGATGTCGACGACTTTATCCAGATGCTCAAGGCCCTTGATACTGTCGTGAGCCGCCGCTTCCAGTGTCGTTGCCCCATTGAGTGCGGTAGCGCTCAAGGGAAACAACGTGTTGTTGATCAGCGTCGATTTGCCCGAGCCGGACACGCCGGTCACGCAGGTCAGCAGGCCGATCGGAATCTCCAGGTCGACATTGCGCAAATTGTTACCGCGAGCACCCTTGAGGGACAGCGACAGCTTCTTGTTACGGGGTGTGCGTTTGGCCGGAACGGCGATCTTCACTCGACCCGACAAATACTTGCCGGTCAGCGAATCAGGGTGAGCCATGACTTCGTCCGGCGTACCTTCGGCAACGATATGTCCACCGTGCACACCCGCGCCCGGGCCGATATCCACCACATAATCAGCCAGACGAATCGCGTCTTCGTCGTGCTCGACCACGATTACCGTGTTGCCGATGTCCCGCAGATGCTTGAGGGTGCCCAGCAACCGGTCGTTGTCCCGCTGGTGCAGGCCAATTGACGGTTCATCGAGGATGTACAGAACCCCCACCAGGCCGGCGCCAATCTGACTGGCCAGGCGAATGCGCTGGGCCTCACCGCCGGACAGCGTGTCGGCACTGCGATCCAGTGACAGATAGTCCAGGCCCACGTTGACCAGAAACTGCAGGCGTTCGCGGATTTCCTTGAGGATCTTGTCGGCAATTTCGCCACGGCGGCCGGTCAGCTTCAGCACGCCGAAATACTCACAGGCGTCGCCGATTGGCAGATTGGTCACCGCCGGCAAGGTCTTCTCGCCAACCCACACGTGTCGCGCCTCGCGACGCAGACGAGTGCCACGGCAATCCGGGCAAGGCTGGGTGCTGAGGAACTTGGCCAGTTCTTCACGGACCGAAGCCGATTCGGTTTCGCGGTAGCGACGTTCCAGGTTCGGCACGATGCCTTCGAACGGGTGCGAGCGCTTGACGATGTCGCCCCGGTCGTTCAGGTACTTGAAGTCGACGTTCTGCGAGCCACTGCCGTGCAGGATGAATTTCTGCTGATCGGCCGGCAGTTCGTTGAACGGCACTTCGAGGCTGAACTTGTAGTGGGCGGCCAGCGAGCCAAGCATCTGGAAGTAATAGACGTTGCGCCGGTCCCAGCCGCGGATCGCGCCTTCGGCCAGGGTCAGTTCACCGTTCACCAATCGTTTGGTGTCGAAGAACTGTTTAACCCCCAAACCATCGCAGGTCGGGCAGGCGCCGGCCGGGTTGTTGAAGGAAAACAGTTTGGGTTCCAGCTCGCTGATGGCGTGGCCGCAAATCGGGCAGGCAAAGCGTGCGGAGAAGATGATTTCTTCGCCGGGCTCGTCGTCCATTGGCGCCACCAGAGCGATGCCGTCCGCCAGTTTCAGCGCGGTCTCGAACGATTCGGCCAGGCGTTGTTGCAGATCGGCGCGGACCTTGAAGCGGTCGACCACGACGTCGATCGAATGCTTCTTCTGTTTATCCAGCTTCGGCAACTCGTCCAGCTCACAGAGCTTGCCGTTGACCCGGGCGCGCACAAAGCCCTGGGCCCGCAGTTCTTCGAAGACCGAGAGGTGCTCACCCTTGCGCTCGCGGATTACCGGAGCCAACAGCATCAGTTTGCTGCCTTCCGGTTGCGCCAGCACCAGGTCGACCATTTGGCTGACGGTCTGGGCTTCCAGCGGAATGTCGTGGTCCGGGCAGCGCGGAATACCGACGCGAGCGTAGAGCAGGCGCAGGTAATCGTAGATTTCGGTAATGGTGCCAACCGTCGAGCGCGGGTTGTGCGAGGTCGATTTCTGTTCGATGGAGATCGCTGGCGACAGACCTTCGATGGTGTCGACGTCAGGTTTTTCCATCATGGACAGGAATTGCCGGGCGTAGGCCGACAGCGATTCGACATAGCGGCGCTGGCCTTCGGCGTACAGCGTGTCGAATGCCAGGGACGACTTGCCGGATCCGGACAGGCCGGTGATGACGATCAGTTTGTCCCGTGGCAGGGTCAGGTCGATGTTCTTCAGGTTGTGGGTTCGGGCCCCACGAATCAGGATCTTGTCCAAAGTGGCCTCGCTCGGCGGGCGTCGAAAACGTAGGAGTATACGGCCAAATACTGGATGGATGCACACTATCAAATGAGGGTCGCGCGGCCATGCATGAAGATTGCGTCATCTGTACGCGTCATAGCGTCGCGATATACCCCGTCAATCGATGGGACTGGTAGAATCGCCGCCGGTTCACATGAGGTTTTTCCATGCACGATCCCCACAGCGAACGCATGAGTGGCAGTGAGACCCGCGCAGCAAGCGGTCTGGCCCTGGTGTTCGCCTTCCGTATGCTTGGCATGTTCATGGTGTTGCCGGTGCTGGCGACCTATGGGATGGACCTGGCGGGCGCGACCCCGGCCCTCATCGGGTTGGCGATTGGCGCTTACGGCCTGACCCAGGCGATTTTTCAGATTCCCTTTGGCTTCATTTCCGACCGCATCGGTCGTCGTCCGGTGATTTACCTGGGGCTGATCATCTTCGCCCTGGGCAGCGTGCTGGCGGCCAATGCCGATTCGATCTGGGGCGTCATCGCCGGACGCATCCTGCAGGGCGCCGGGGCGATTTCTGCGGCGGTCATGGCGTTGCTGTCGGACCTGACCCGGGAACAGCATCGGACCAAAGCCATGGCCATGATCGGCATGACGATCGGTCTGTCGTTCGCGATCGCCATGGTGGTAGGGCCGTTGCTGACCCGTGCCTTCGGCCTCTCGGGGCTGTTCTTCGCCACCGGCGGCATGGCGCTGCTCGGTATCGTCATCGTGATGTTCATGGTGCCGCGCGCCACCGGGCCATTGCAGCACCGCGAGTCCGGCGTCGCCCGTCAGGCATTGATCCCGACGCTCAAGCACCCGGACCTGCTGCGCCTGGACCTGGGCATTTTTGTGTTGCACGCGATGTTGATGTCGAGCTTCGTTGCATTGCCCCTGGCGCTGGTCGAAAAAGCCGGTTTGCCCAAGGAGCAGCACTGGTGGGTGTACCTGGCCGCGCTGCTGATTTCCTTCTTCGCCATGATCCCGTTCATTATTTACGGCGAGAAGAAACGCAAAATGAAACGAGTTTTATTGGGCGCGGTGCTGACGCTGATGCTCACTGAGCTATTCTTCTGGCAGTTTGGCGATAGCTTGCGGGCTCTGGTGATTGGTACGGTGGTGTTCTTCACTGCGTTCAATCTGCTGGAAGCCTCCTTGCCTTCGCTGATCAGCAAGGTTTCACCGGCGGGCGGCAAGGGCACGGCAATGGGGGTTTATTCCACCAGTCAGTTCCTCGGTTCGGCACTGGGCGGGATCCTCGGCGGCTGGCTGTTTCAGCACGGCGGTTTGTCGGTTGTGTTCCTGGGATGTGCCGGGCTGGCTGCACTTTGGCTGGCCTTTGCTGTTACCATGCGTGAACCACCTTACGTCACGAGCCTGCGCTTGCCGTTGTCGCCCGAGGCGATCCGCGAAGCGGGTCTGGTTGAGCGCCTGAAGGCCGTCGTAGGGGTAACAGATGCGGTGATCGTTGCTGATGAAGCGGCGATTTACATCAAATTGGACACAGAACTATTGGATCGCACGACCCTTGAGCGCCTGGTGAACAACCCGGCCGAGGCAGCGTGCGTAGCCTAGGAGAACGTTATGGCCCGTGGGGTTAACAAAGTCATATTGGTCGGCACTTGCGGCCAGGATCCCGAAGTTCGCTACTTGCCTAACGGTAACGCCGTGACCAACCTGAGTCTGGCGACCAGCGAACAGTGGACCGACAAGCAAACCGGTCAGAAGGTCGAGAAGACCGAATGGCACCGTGTTTCGATGTTCGGCAAAGTGGCTGAAATCGCCGGCGAATACCTGCGTAAAGGTTCGCAGGTCTATATCGAAGGCAAACTGCAGACCCGCGAGTGGGAAAAAGACGGTATCAAGCGTTACACCACTGAAATCGTGGTCGACATGCAAGGCACCATGCAACTGCTGGGCGGCCGTCCACAACAGGGCGACCAACAAGGCGGGAATAACTACCAGCAATCCGCTCCAGCCCCACGCCAGCAGGCTCCGCGTCCGCAGCAGTCGGCACCGCAACAGTCGCGCCCGGCTCCACCGCAGGCTGCTCCGCAACCGGCTCCGGATTTCGACAGCTTTGATGACGATATTCCGTTCTGATAAAGCTGCTATCCAGTCAGTAATAAAAAAAGCGAAGCCAGTGATCTGGCTTCGCTTTTTTGTTGGCGCTGTTAACTGAATAAAGGGGTCACATTGGCCCGTGCCGAGTGCAGTTTTTTGTAGCTCTCGATCAAGCGCAAATGCCTGTCGAGCCCTTCCAGTTTCATGCTGGTCGGCATCAAGCCATGGAAGCGCACGCTGCCGTCTACCGATCCGATCGCTGCATCCATCCGCTCGTTGCCAAACATCCGGCGGAAGTTAGCCTCGTAGTCTTCCAGTTCCAGGTCTTCGTCCAGCTTCATCTCCAGCACCACATTGACCGCCTGATAGAACAAGCCGCGCTCAACCGTGTTGTCGTTGTACTGCAGGAACATTTCTACCGCTTCTTTCGCCTCTTCAAACCGCTGCAAGGCGAGATAAATCAGCAGCTTCAACTCCAGAATCGTCAGCTGACCCCAGGCGGTATTGTCGTCAAATTCGATGCCGATCAAGGTGGTGATGTCGGTGTAGTCGTCCAGCTCACTTTCCACCAGACGCTCAACCAGCGCTTGCAGCTCTTCTTCGTCCAGGCGATGCAGGTTCAGGATGTCGGCGCGGAAGAACAGCGCTTTGTTGGTGTTGTCCCAGATCAGATCGTCTACTGGATAAATTTCCGAATAGTCTGGCACCAGGATGCGGCAGGCCGTTGCACCGATATGCTCGTAGACCGCCATGTACACTTCTTTGCCCATGCCTTCGAGAATGCCGAACAAGGTCGCGGCTTCCTCGGCATTGGAGTTTTCACCCTGGCCGGAGAAGTCCCATTCCACGAATTCGTAATCCGATTTTGAGCTGAAGAAGCGCCACGACACCACGCCGCTGGAGTCGATAAAGTGCTCGACGAAGTTATTCGGCTCGGTCACCGCATGACCTTCAAATGTCGGCTGGGGCAGGTCGTTGAGGCCTTCGAAGCTGCGGCCCTGCAGCAATTCGGTCAGGCTGCGTTCCAGCGCCACTTCCAGGCTCGGGTGCGCGCCGAACGAGGCGAACACACCGCCGGTACGCGGGTTCATCAACGTGACGCACATCACCGGGAATTCACCTCCCAGGGACGCATCCTTCACCAGCACGGGGAACCCTTGCTCTTCCAGTGCCTGAATCCCGGCCAGTATTCCGGGGTACTTCGCCAGCACGTGAGCCGGCACATCCGGCAGGGCAAATTCACCTTCGATGATTTCGCGTTTTACCGCGCGCTCGAAGATCTCCGACAGGCACTGCACCTGGGCTTCGGCCAGCGTGTTACCGGCACTCATGCCGTTGCTCAGGAACAGGTTTTCAATCAGGTTGGACGGGAAATACACCACCTCGCCGTCGGACTGGCGCACGTAAGGCAGTGAGCAGATGCCGCGCTCTTCATTGCCCGAGTTGGTGTCGATCAGGTGGGAGCCACGCAGCTCGCCGTCGCGGTTGTAAATCTTCAGGCAGTACTCGTCGAGGATTTCGGCCGGCAGTGCATCTTTACGGCCAGGCTTGAACCAGCGTTCGTCCGGGTAGTGCACAAACGCTGCGTCGGCGATGTCTTCGCCCCAGAACTGGTCGTTGTAGAAGAAGTTGCAGTTGAGTCGCTCGATAAACTCGCCCAACGCCGACGCCAACGCGCCTTCCTTGGTCGCACCCTTGCCGTTGGTAAAGCACATCGGCGAGTGCGCATCGCGGATATGCAGCGACCACACATTGGGCACGATATTACGCCACGAGGCGATTTCAATCTTCATGCCCAGGTCCGCCAGAATGGCCGACATATTGGCGATGGTTTGCTCCAGCGGCAGATCCTTGCCCGCAATGTAAGTGTTCGCCTCTGAATGAGAAGCAGGCATCAGCAACGCCTGGGCGTCGGCGTCGAGGTTGTCCACCTCTTCGATCACAAACTCAGGCCCGGCTTGCACCACTTTTTTCACAGTGCAACGGTCGATGGAGCGCAGGATGCCCTGGCGGTCCTTGTCGGAGATGTCTGCCGGCAACTCGACCTGGATCTTGAAAATCTGGTTGTAGCGGTTTTCCGGGTCAACAATATTGTTCTGCGACAGGCGGATATTATCCGTGGGGATATTGCGCGTGCTGCAGTACAACTTCACGAAATACGCAGCACACAGCGCCGACGAAGCCAGGAAGTAGTCGAACGGACCCGGTGCCGAGCCATCGCCCTTGTAGCGGATAGGTTGATCGGCCACCACCGTGAAGTCATCGAACTTGGCTTCAAGTCGAAGGTTGTCGAGAAAATTGACCTTGATTTCCATGGGGGATTACCAGAATAGCGGCTAAACGAATGGCCGCCATTATCCGGCATTTGCGCAGTAAGTCTTGTAGGTGTCTGACGATATGTCGACACCAGTCCTTTTTAGTGGGCGATGGAGGGCTCAGTCGAGTATCAGATGCGGCAAGAACCGGCTCGAATCCTTGGTAATCAAGCTGTTGTCCTCACGCACGCCGATACCGGCTGCCTGATCCCCGATCACCCAGGAGCCGATCAGCGTGTAGCTGTCGCCAAATTTCGGCAGCGGGGCAAACTCCTGAAGGATAAACGGCGCATCAGTGTAGGGGCCGTCCTCTTTTACGATCAGACCCTCAGCGGTTTGCAGCTCAATGTTTGCGCCTTCCCGTGAGAAGAACGGCTTGCGCACCCAACCTTTGGGCACCGCTTTACTCGGATCGGAGTCCAGGTGCGCCGCGAGCAGGTTCGGGTGACCTTGGTTGAACTCCCATAGCAGCGGCAGGATGCCCTTGTTGGAGATGATGGATTTCCAGGGCGGCTCGAAAAACTGCGTGTCGCTCTGGGCAATTGCAGCGCCGAAGGGTTCGTGGAAGATGAACTCCCAGGCATGCAGTTTGAACAGGTGAGGGATCCAGCGATCTTCGAGGTCGACGAAACGTCCGTCACTGGTGAGGCCAATGTCTTCGATGTCGATGTGCCGCGATTCGATGCCGACCTTTTCCGCGACCAGGCGCAGGTAATCGGTGGTGCCCTTGTCTTCGACCGAGTCTTTCATCGAGGCGAAATAGAAGGGCTGTTTGAGCTGCAGTTGGGCAAAAGCCTGATGCAGCTTGGTGTCGATGCTGTTGAACTGGTCGGCGTGCCTGGGCAGCAAGCCACGTTCGATGCATTGCTCCAGCCAGCCCCACTGAAACGCCGCGGCCTCATACAGGCTGGTCGGCGTGTCGTAGTTGAGTTCCAGCAACTTGGCCGGTCCGCTGCCGTTGTAGGAGAAGTCCATGCGCCCATACAGGTGCGGGTGGCCTTCGAGCCATGAAGTGCGAACCATGTCGAAGAACGGCGCGGGGATGCTCAGGCGCTCCAGCAACTCTTCGCTTTGTACCACTCGCGCCACCAGGTCCATGCACATCTCATGAACCTCGGTGGTCGGGTCTTCGAGGTCGTTCTCGATCTGCTTGAGCGTGAACTGGTAGTACGCGCTCTCGTCCCAATAGGGTTCGTCGTCGATGGTATGGAACAGAAAACCGAGGCTTTCGGCGGTCTGTTTCCAGTCATGACGCTCTGCGAAGAGGATTTTCTTCATGGCCTTGTTCCCTTAGCTGCTCGAACCGCCAAAGCTCTTGCCTGATCCACCCCAGCCACTGCGTGCGCTGGCCTGGCTGCCGAAGCCGCCGCGGGAGGTGGACGATGCAACGGACACCGGCTTACTGCGGGTGATGGTGTCGGTGTAACTGCCACTGCTGCCGTAGCGCGCCTGATTGGACCTATTGAAGGTTGAACCTGACGATACCCGTTGACTGAGTGTCGAGGACGAGTAGTCACCGCGATCATCGCGATAGCGGTAGACCGGTTCGGAGTAGTAGCTGTTGCGGTTGCTGCTGAGCATGTTGCCGATCAGCAGCCCGGTCAGCAGGCTACTGCCGGAGAAGCCCGACCCTGCGGCATTCGCTTCCGATGCGGGCAATTTAGCCTTGGCCGCGTCCACTTCGGACTGCGTCACCTCGCCATCGGCACTCAGCTCGAAACCACCGAGCTTGGGGATGAATTTGCCGGCGGAATCCTGCTGGCACCAGTCGGCGACAAAGTCGGCGTCGCAATCAGCCTGGTTGTCGTACACCGGCGCAATGCTTCGATGCTGGGCCATGGCCTTCATATAAGCGTCAGAACAGATGTCGACCGGGAGCTTTTCATCGGCGCATTGCTGAACGGACTGGAAATTGTACTTTTTGTGTATCTCGTAGGTTTTTTCCGTCGGCCCGCAGCCTGATATGGCCATGGCGACCGATGCCGCCAGCGAGAGCTGAACGTACTTGCTTCGTTTCATCGCAATCTCCGTGGCGCAATCAGTTCTGGGAAGGGGTCATGCACGCGGCGTTCAACATGCCGACGCTGATGGCCACTGCCGCGACATAGATACCCGCTGCGATTTCGCCGTTCTTGATGCGTTCAGAGGCGCCTTTGAGCACCAGGCTGGTCACCAGGAACGCCAGCAGCTGTACGAAAGCGGCGATCACCGCCCAGACGACGAAGTCCAGAATGCTGATCGAGTAGGCGATCACATTGCTGGCCGGAATGGCGAATCCGATGATGGCGCCGCCCAGGGCGATGGCGGCCGCAACGTTGCCCGCACGGATCAACTCGAATTCCCGGTGCGGTGTGATGCGGGTGTAGATGAACTGGAACAGCGCGAACAACACGGCGGCGCCGAGGATGTACAAAACAAACCCGAGCACGGCGGCCTTGTTCAGGGAGATAGAGAGCGCTTCAAGCATGGACTTCTTCCTTTTTAAAAAGTGTTCAGGTCGGTGGTGTACAACGAAATACCCAGCGAAGTGCTCAAGCTGATGGTGCCTTCAGCGTCTTCTTCGACGGAAAACAGCAGGAATTCCCGGCGATCGGTCAGGCCGGTTTCGCGGGCGTACAACATCGAGCGGTGCCCGATGCTGTAGGTCTCATCTGGATTCTTCAGGTGTTCGCTCAACGGCACCAGTTCGGTCTGGCCGTTCTCGGTGCCCCATTCGCGGGTGTATTCGACACCGTTGAGGGTGTAGATCGGCAGCCCGATCAGGCTTTGAGGGCCGGCCAGCCGCCGCAGCTCCGCTTCACTGTTGATGGTGACGTAGCTGAGGTAGTTGAACAGGATCACCGACTCGACCTGCCCGGCGATGTCGCCGGTGGTGTGCACTTGCAGCCAGTAGTCTTCGTCGTTCATGTAGTAGCGCGACAACCAGTTCGACTGCCCGAGATCGACGGTGCCGGCGCTCCAGATCTGTTGGGAGCCAGGGATGGTCACGGTGGTGTTGCCGTCGAGCAGCAGCTTCAGGGAGGTGTCGAACATAACCTCTTTACCCAATGCCAGGCCGAGCGGGCCGCTGACTGGCAGGTTGTCGTTGGCTGTCCATTTCGATTCCGTATTCGCTTTCGGGGCCTCAAGCCCCATCAACTGTTTAAACCATCCCATTGGTGATTTCCTTGAGGCGAGTGGAGGCGATGTAGAAGAGTTCGCCGCCCTCGACGCGAGTGGCGCCGGGCGGGTTGATCGAAGGTTGTCGGGCACCTTTGGCGCGGTAGCCAATAAGGGTCGCGTTGTGGTGTTCTTTCATCTGTGCGTACAGATCGCCAAACGTTGCTTCGAAGGAGTCGGGCAGTCTCATCAGGTATTGGGTGGCACCTTGGCCCACGCACAGCAATTCATTGATGACCACTGACGAGCCCGGATCCTGAGAGGCGCGCACCAACATCTCGATGGCCATGCTTGAGGTGCATTCCAGGCTGGGCGCGTAGGCGCTGGCGAGCGCGGCGATTTCACTTTCATTGAAGTGGGCGACCACATGCCCGACCGGGCTCAGTTGATTGACCGCCAGCACGGTGGCCAGGGTCAGATCGTCTGAATGGGTGCGCACCAGCACGCGTTCGGCGCCAGGCACGCCGGCACGCAGCAAAAGCGCGACAGAGGACAGGCTTTCGCCTTTGATGAAGGCCGTCTTGCCCGGCATGGGGTTTTCTTCGAGGTCGCAATCGCAAATGACGATCAGGTTGTCATTGGACGTTTCGTCCTGCAGCAACAAGTCAATGACCCGCTCGCTGGACGCACCTTCCCAGCCGATGAGAACGGTGTGGCCAACCTTGCCGGTGAAATCGCCTTTGCCTTTCATGCCTTTCCTCCATACATCGATGACACTGCTGGTGGTTTTGCCGATGGCTGCCGTCAGCAGCGCAATGCCCCCGAGCATGACCCAGGTAGCCACGAAAATCCGTCCCGCGGCTGTCTGTGGCGCAAGATCGCCGTAGCCGACGGTGAGCGTGGTGGTGAGATAGAAGTAGGTGAACGTGGCGGGAGCGATGAGGTGTTGTTCGCCCAGAAACGCCAGGCCCAGCCAGGCCGTGCTCAGGTGTACGCCTAGCGCAATGGCCAGGCCGGCCCAGCCGAAGCGATGGAAGAAGGACGCCGCGTACGCGCGCAATAAAAGGAAAATCGACATTACATCCCTGACTCCTTGGGGGCTCATTCCTGGCGACGTAATCGCTCGGGTATCTAAGTGCTCGAGTGCGGTTACCGGGCGGCATTAAACCTGCTGCGCGGCGTAGATAACAGTACCTTGGCTGCAATATACCCGGCGATTGCAGCAAAAATATGCCCTTCGAAGGAAATGCCCCGGCGAGGAAGGAAGCCAACAACCAGCCCGCCATAGAGCAGGGCCACGACACTGGCGGTTATCAGGTTGCTCCAGCTCCTCTGGAACCAGGCGCGCGACAGGAGATACGCCCACAGCCCGAACACCCAGCCGCTGGCACCGATATGCACGCCGGCAAAACCGAACAGCCAGATCAGCGAACCGCCCAGCAAAATGATGATAGCGCTGACGGCCATGAACCGGTTGAGCCCTTCGGCGATGACCAGGGTACCGAGGATCAAAAAGGCGATCAGGTTGGCGCTCAGGTGAGCAAAGGATGTGTGCAGGAAAGGCGAGGTGATGATACCGACCAGTCCGTGCAAGGTTCTCGGAACCAGGCCGAAGGCGTTAAGGCTGTAGCCGGTCGCCACATTGAGCAGTTGCAGCACAACCATGAAGATGGCCAGGCCGGCGATTGTCTTGAAACCCTTCAGGGCATCCATCCTTGACCTCAATTCAGCAGTAAAGAAGGGCGATCAATTAATGCCTGCCAGTTAAGAAATAGAACAAGCACTGAGTAAAGTTGTGGCGAGGGAGCTTGCTCCCTCGCCACAGGGTCAGTGCACTTGACTGACTGGCATCAGGGCAATGAATGCCCTTTCTGCTGGGGTATTGCTTACTCGGCCGATTTTTTCTTCAGGCGTTCCAGGATCGCATTGGCGCTGCCTTCATCCGGCGTGATGCCGGCTTCGCGCAGTTTGCGCTCCAGGTCGGTGCCGGTCGACGCATCGGCCAGTTCGTCCTGGGCTTGCAGTTCAGCGGCGCGTTGCTGCTGCTTGGCCTGCAGGCGGTTCAGTGTACCGACAGCGGTTTCCAGCTTGCCGTTGGCGCCGCCACTGGCAATCGAGGCGCTGACCTGGGCTTTCTGTACGCTTTCACGAGCCTTGGCCATGTCCACTTGCTGGCGCAGGCTTTTGATGCGGTTTTCAGCCTTGGTGATGTCTTTGCGCATGTTGTCGGCGTAACCACCGAATTCGGCGGCCTGCTTTTGCTCGACATCCAGTTCATTGGTCAGGGTCGAAATGGCTTCGGCCACTTCCAGTGCCAGGTCTTCGCGGTTGGCCTGGATGGCGGCCAGGGCCTTGGATTCCAGGTCCTTGATCTTGGCGTTGTACTCGCTGACGCGGTCAGCCGACAGTTTGTGCTTGGCCATGATGGTGACCAGCTCACGCTTGGCGTTGGCCAGCGCGCTGTCAGCATCGCGAATTTCCTGGTCGAGAATGCGCAGGGCCTGTTGGTCGACGATCGATTCGCCGACTTCGTTGGCACCGCCACGCAACGCGGTGAACAATTTGCTCCAGATGGACTGAGTCATTGGATATATCCTGTTCCCGAATAATTAATTGAAGAAGCGTTCAAAGGCTTCGCTGGCGCGCTGGACGTTGTCGACGAGGGTTTTGATCTCAGTCACGACGTTGGTCAGGCTGGAGTCGGAGCTCAGCGCGCCGAACATGTTGTAAACGACCTGCCCGTTGGGCATGGACTCGATACCGATCGAGGACAGCGGGAACATTTCCCGGCTGCGCAGAACGGCGTCGTTGAAGGCCGGGACGTCGTTGATCGACTCGACATCGACCAGAACGGTATCGACGATGATCTGATCGCCAACCACCGCGATGTAAATCGGCAAGCCACCGAAATCGTTCATTTCCAGCTTGATGCTGGATTCGGAGCCTTGAACGAGGGAGAGGGTGATTTCGTTCGCAACCACTTCGTCGAGGGCCTGGAGGGCGCTGTAGAGGCGATCGATGTTCCAGTTATTACCTGCGCTCATGTAATTCTCCGACATGAATGAGCCAGCCAGAATCGGTTGGCGTAGCTGTTTCTCCATCTGCTTGAGCAGGCTTCGATTTTCGGGAAGCACCCAAGTCTCGTGTTTCACATAGCCGGCGGCACCCAGGCCCGCGCGCATCTGCTTCATGTAGAAGCTCGATGGTTTTTTCGCGGAGGGTTTCGAGCGCTCTCCCTTGCGGCTCGCTGAATCGGTAACAGACCCGGTAGGCGGATCTGATGGAGAGCTGCTTTTCATGGTGCTGATCCCGTTGTGAAAAACTCACGCGTGATAACACTACAGGCTATTTTTGCAGCCCTCAATAGCTCACGCGTGAGATTTTTTCGACGGTTGCGCAGGTGTATGAAAAAGAAGGGAAGCAGCATAATTCCGGTCAGTTAAGCGCAATCCTGTGGAACGGGCTTCTCATCTAACCAGCCAGAAAGTCATCGGTGGACACCACGCTGGCATAGGCGAAACCCAGGGCTGACATGAAGGCGGCGTGAACGTGTGCGGCCGGGACGGTAACGCCGTTGAACTCCAGGTCGAGGGTGGCACAGGCGTCGTGGATCACCGTGACCGTGTAGCCGAAGTCTGCTGCGGCACGGGTGACGCCGTCGATGCACATGTGGCTCATGCTGCCGACGACTACCAGGTGTTCGATACCTTGCTGGTCGAGGATGTCCTTGAGTTCGGTTTCGCGGAACGCGTTGACGAAGTGCTTGAGCACCACCGGTTCATCGGCGCGGTTGAGGACTTTGGGGTGCAGCTTCGCGCCGTCGGAGCCCGGGGTGAAGAACGGCGCGGCGTCGGAGGTGAACTCGTGGCGGATGTGTACCACCGCGTCACCGGCCTCGCGAAAGGCCTGGATCAACCGTGCAGCGTTGTCTGCGGCGGCATCGGCGCCTGCCAAAGGCCACTTGCCCTGAGGGAAGTAGTCGTTCTGGATATCGACTACGATGAGTGCTTGCTTGGTCATGAGTGTTTCCTCGAAGTGCTTGTTGGGTGTGATTCAAGTATCAGGTTTTGCAGGCCGTCCGAGGATTGGCCGCACCGACAATAGAAGGGGGAAAACTGACAATGGGCGTAGAAAGGGCAGTCGTCGAATTGGGCGTGCTGATCTATCCCGGCGCGCAGATGGCGGCGGTGCATGGGCTGACGGATCTGTTCGGGGTGGCCAACCGGATTGCCGCCGAGCATCAGACGGCGCAGTTGCCGTTGTTGCGGATCAGCCATTGGCGGGTCGAGGGCGATCAGGCGCCCGATCGGGTCTACGACAGTCAACCCGGTCCGGACGGCGCGCTGGTGGCGGTGTTGATCCCGCCTTCGATTGGGGGTTTTTCCAAGGGTCAGGCACCGCAGGGACTGATTCGCTGGATTCGTCAGCAACACGCCAGCGGCGCGACCCTCGGCGGAGTTTGCGTGGGTTCTATACTGTTGGCCGAAAGCGGTCTGCTCGACGGTCGGAGCGCCACCACCCACTGGACCTCGGCCAAAGCCTTCGCCGAGCGTTATCCGGCGATCAAACTCAAGGCCGACACGCCCATCGTCGATGACGGCGATCTGATCACCACCGCCGGGCTGATGGCCTGGTCAGAGCTGGGGTTACGGCTGGTGAACCGCTTGCTGGGGCCGAGCATTGCCACCAGCACGGCACGCTTTCTGGTGGTGGAGCACAGCGACAGCGCGAGCGAATGCGGCAGTAATTTTTCACCGATTCTCAGCCATGGCGATGCCTCGATTCTCAAGGTCCAGCATTGGCTGCAAAGCACCGGGGCGGTCGATGTCTCGCTGGCGGCAATGGCCGAACGGGCGGGGCTGGAAGAGCGCACCTTCCTGCGGCGATTCCGTGCGGCGACCGGGTTGAAACCCACCGAGTACTGCCAGCACCTGCGCGTCGGCAAGGCGCGCGAGATGCTCGAATTCACCAATGGCACCATTGATCACATTGCCTGGACCGTGGGTTATCAAGACCCGAGTGCTTTTCGCGCGACGTTCAAAAAGATTACCGGGCTGGCGCCGAGTGATTACCGGACGCGGTTTGGCGTGACGCCGCCAGTCGTGGTGGCCCGGTAGCCAGAGCACACCAGATCAAAAAATGTGGGAGGTTTGAGTCGTGCAAAATACCTGAGTCCTGAAGGGCGTCGTGCAGAATCAAACAGGCGTAATGCCATTACTGTCTGGGCAACCGGCTGATTTAACAGTCGTTCTTCATCAGCCGCCATTGGCCTGATCCCTGCACCCCTCCAGCTACATTTATCCAACGCAGATTGAAGGGGACCCCATGACCCCAACAAGTCGCAAGAAACTGGTACTCGCCCATTCGGTACGGCCCGATGCTCCGCTGCACGAAGTCGAAACCAATCGCGCCCTAGCCCGCTGGCTGGCGCAGATCGTCGGGCTCGAATACGGCGGCAGTTACGACCCCCAATTGCACAGCAACCGTGACCTTTATCTGTTGCCGACCCAGACGCTGGTGGGCGCCGCTACCGCCCGGCGGCTGGGCGTCAAAGGGCCGGAGGATTTGTGGGGCGGTTACGTCGACCACGATTTCATCTGCACCAAAGCCATCAGTCATGGCTTGTTGAACCGCTATGCGTTCGCGCCTGAAGGCTGGTCGCCGTTGTTTTCCGAACGGGTGCGCAACGTCGTGCTCGACGGCCTCAGCGTGTTCTCCCAGGACGATGCGCGCCCGGCAGCGGAACACCTGCTCTACAGCGGCCCGATCCGCATCAAGCCTATTCACGCCTGCGCCGGGCGCGGTCAGGAAGTGATCAAGAGCATCGACCAGTTCGACGCCATCCTCGCTCGCCCCGATGCCAAGGCACTGTTCACCGAAGGCGTGGTGCTGGAACAGGACTTGACCGAGGTGATGACCCACAGCGTCGGCCAAAGCTTCGTCGGCGACAAAGTGCTGAGTTATTGCGGTGATCAATACTTGACCGAAGACGCTCAGGGCGAGCAGGTTTATGGAGGGTCCAACCTGTTGGTGGTGCAGGGTTATTACGAGGACCTGCTGGCGCTGGAACTGCCGGATGAGGTGAGGCTGGCGATCCAGCAGGCACAGGTATTCGACAGTGCGGCGGATGAGGCCTACCCCGGTTTCTATGCTTCGCGGCGCAACTACGACATCGCCCAGGGGCTGGATTGCAACGGTCGACAACGCAGCGGCGTGCTCGAACAATCCTGGCGTTTGGGCGGTGCCAGCAGCGCCGAAGTCGCGGCGTTGCAGAGCTTCGTCAACGACCCCGGCCTGCGTGCGATTCGCGTGTCCTCGGTCGAAACCTATAGCGATCAAACGCTGCCGGCGAACGCCATCGAGGTGTACCGCGGGCCGGCGGAACACAGTGACTTTCTTCTCAAGTACGTAACGGTCAAATCCTATGACGGCTAGAAGCGAAACCATTCAGATCGACATCGACGATGAACAGATGAGCGGGACCTTCCTCAGCCCCAAATCGAAAGTTCCGGGTGTGCTATTTGTCCACGGTTGGGGCGGTAGTCAGGAGCGCGACCTGGAGCGCGCCAAAGGCATTGCCGGGTTGGGCTGTGTGTGCCTGACGTTCGACTTGCGTGGCCATACCGGCGGAACTGGCATTCCGTTGTCCCGGGTCTCCCGCGAAGATAACCTGCGCGACCTGCTGGCGGCCTACGACCGCTTGCTCTCCCACCCGGCGCTCGACACCTCCGCGATCGCGGTGGTCGGCACCAGTTATGGCGGTTATCTGGCGGCGATCCTGACGACGTTGCGTCCGGTGCGCTGGTTGGCGCTGCGGGTGCCGGCGTTGTATCGCGACGACTTGTGGCACACGCCCAAGCGTGAGTTGGACAAAGCCGACTTGCGCGACTATCGCGGCACGCTGGTGCGCGCCGACAGCAATCGCGCGTTGCACGCCTGCTCGCAATTCACCGGGGATGTGTTGCTGGTGGAGTCCGAGACCGATGCCTATGTGCCCCATGCGACGATCATGAGTTACCGCGCCGCGTGCCAACAGACTCACTCGCTGACTCACCGGATCATCGATGGTGCGGATCACGCCTTGAGCGACCCGGTTTCGCAGCAGGCGTACACCTCGATCCTGGTGGGTTGGATCACCGAGATGGTGGTGGGTGAGCGGTTGAGCATCATTCAATCGAGTTGAGAGAGGCGGTGGTCTTGCGGTCGTTCGCGGGCAAACCACATCTCACCGAGGTTTCTTCGAGATCCGCAACGACTTGGCCTTGGCTTCCACCACCAGGTACATCACCACGGTTATCAGCAGCGGCAGAATGAAATAGATCGCCCGATAAGCGATCAACCCCGCCACCAGGCTGCCCCGTGACACCTCGTGCTGCAGCAGCGCCACGAACACCGCCTCCAACACACCGAGCCCGGCCGGGATATGGGTGATGACCCCGGCAATGGCGCTGATCAGCAACACACCAAGCACCAGCGGATAGTCCAGTTTGCTCGGCAGCAACGTGAAGATCACCGCCGCCATCAGCGCCCAGTTCAGTGCGCCGAGGGCCAGTTGCAGGATTGCCATGCGCAGCGACGGCAGAATGATATCCACGCCGCGAACCGACCATTTCCGGCGCCTGGAATACCGGCAGGCCGCCAGATATCCCATGCTCAACAGCAGCAACAAAATCCCTACGTCTTGCAGTGCATTGCTGCTCACTTTCCAGCCCGGCGGCATTCGCATCATGCCGCTGCTGAACACCGCGCCGGCAATCACCATGTAGCCGAACCAGTTGGTCGCCAGACTCAGCCCGAGGATTTTTGCGATGTTGCCTTTGCTCACGCCGAGCCGCGAATACAGCCGATAACGCATGGCGACGCCGCCGACCCAGGCGCTCAGGTTGAGGTTGAAGGCATAGCTGATGATCCCCACCGGCAAGATCTGCCGCCAGGTCAGGTTCTGCCGGATGTAGGTGCGCCCGATCAGGTCGAAACAGGCGTAGACCAGAAAACTTGCCAGGGTCACACCTGACGCAATGATCAACGTGCGTACTTTGAAATCAGCCAGGGTATCGAACACTTCGTTCCATTCGATGCGCTGGGCGAGCATCGTGAACAACACGATCAGCGCCAGGAAAAACAGCATCGTCAGCGGTCTTTTCCAGCGGTGCCAGTGGTGTTTGCCCGGCGTGTCGGAGTGCGGTGCAGGCTGCGCTTGGGAATGGCTCATGCCTTGGCGCTCCCGGGTGGATGGATGAAGGGCTTCAGGCGTGGTTTATGCGCCGGCAACCAACCGGCCCATGCGGGGAAATGCCGCAGGAAGTGAAACACCAGAAAGCCGATGGTCATGTCCCAGATCCGCCCGCGAGGGGCTGTGTCCACCGACATGACCTTGCAATGGTTGCTGCTCAACTCGTCGAGACGCTCGTACAGATCGCGGTTGAAGGCACGGTCGCGGATCAGCACGTTGGCTTCCAGGTTCAGGGACAGGCTCAGCGGATCGAGGTTGCTTGAGCCGACAGTGCTCCAGTCCTCGTCGACCAGGGCGACTTTGCCATGCAGTGGGCGGTCGCAATATTCATAGATCACCACCCCGGCCCGCAGCAGGTAATCGTAGGTCATGCGCGCGGCGAGTCTGGCCACCCGCAGGTCAGGTTGTCCCTGAAGAATCAGGCGCACTTCGACCCCTCGGCGTGCCGCATTGCGGATCTCCCGCAGCAGCCGATAGCCGGGGAAGAAGTAGGCATTGGCAATTACCACGCGCCGCCGGGCAGTGCGCAGTACCTGTAAATACACCTCTTCGATATCTTTTGGGTGTTCTGCATTGTCGCGATACACCAGTCGCACCTGGCCGTCATGATCGTTGACCGCCAGTTCAGCGTGCCTCTGCCGGCGACGTTGCCACCAGTATTTGGCTCGGGCCGGACGGCCGCTTTGCAGGAGGGCGAAGTGATGAATATCGGCCACTGCCGGGCCTTGCACTTCAACCGAATAATCCTGCTTGGCCTCGGGGCCGAAGTCGGCCAGATGGTCGGCGGAAAAGTTGATTCCGCCCAGGAATGCAATCGTGCCGTCGACCACCACAATCTTGCGGTGCAGACGGCGAAACCAGTTGGTGCGGATGCCCAGGTGAAGCGGGGCGGGGTCGAATATTTGCAGGCGCACGCCTGCGTTGCTCAGGGCGGCGAGGAACGGCGTACTCAGTTCGCCACAACCAAAGCCGTCGAGACTGACCGTGATACGCACGCCACGTTGCGCCGCTTCAATCAGGATCTGTTGAAGCTCATTGCCGACCTTGTCCTCGAACACAATGAAGGTTTCCAGGAGAATTTCACTCTGGGCCTGGCGCAGCACTTCAAACACCCGTGGAAAGTACGCCTCACCGTTTTCCAGCAACTCGACCCGGTTGTTACCGTGCCAGCCGTATTCAACATCAGTCACCGCGGGCTCGCGCACGGGGGGAGGTGGGGAGACATGTTCGACCGTGGTTTTTTCCATCGATGGGCTGCTCATAACTCGATCTCCACCGACAGGGGCGCATGGTCCGAAAGATGTGACCAGGGGCGTGCCGCCAGTACTTGTGGATGGCTGGCCTTGAGATGGCGCACGTAGATGCGGTCCAGGCGTAACGCCGGCAAACGCGCGGGGAAACTGCGCGCCGGTTTGCCATGCTGCTCGACAAAGACCTCACGCAAACCGCAAGGCTTGAGCAACGCATCGGCGCGCAGGCGCCAGTCGTTGAAGTCGCCGGCGACGACCACCGGGGCATCTTGCGGTAACTCTTCCAGGCGTCGGATCAACAGCTTGAGCTGTGCCGTCCGGTGGCTTTCGCGCAGCCCCAAATGGACGCAAATGGCATGCACTTCCCGGCCATCGCCGGGCATCCGCAACACGCAATGCAGGATTCCACGGTTTTCATGGCCGCTGATGGACACGTCGAGGTTGTCGTGGCGAATGATCTGGAATTTCGACAACAGTGCATTGCCGTGATCGCCCGCCGGGTAGACCGCGTTGCGCCCGTAGGCGAATTGCGGCCACAGGCTATCGGCAAGGAATTCGTACTGGGGCATCGCCGGCCAATTGTTGTAGCGCTGGGGATGCTGTTCGTGGGTGCCATGGACCTCCTGCAAAAACACCACATCGGCGGACACACTGCGCACCGCTTCGCGCAACTCGGGCAGGATGAAGCGCCGATTGAGTGCGGTGAACCCCTTGTGGGTGTTGACCGTCAGCACGGTGAAGCGGCTCACGGCATTGATGATGGGTTGCTGTTCATCCGTCCCACCGACCGGTTCGGGAATGCTCATGGCAGCGCTCCTTCGGCAACCGGCTCGCCAGGGGCAGTGACCAGGTCTTTATCGAGATGCAAACGCTCAAGCAGGCGTCGAGCATCGAAGGGCGCGCGGACTTTGATGTCGTTATCGAAATAGCAGAACACTTCCCGGGATCTGCGAGTCTTGGGTTTTTGCCGGGGCGCGATCAATTGCGGATCTGCCGGTTGCTGGCCGTGATGCCAGGCCTCGATCCGCTCGCTCCAGCGTTGCAGCGCTTGAGGGGTGTAACCGCTGGCGTAGAGTTCTTCGGCACCGTGCAGGCGCAGGTAGACGAAATCGCTGGTGAGGTCTTCGCGGTACGGCCATTTGCCGGCGGTGTCGGCAATCACCAACGCGGTGTTGTAGCGTTTGAGCAGCCGGACGAAGGCCGGATCGACGAAGCTTTCGTGGCGAATTTCCACGGCATGGCGCACCGGTTTTTTGCCGTAGGCCTTCATGCTGGCGTGACCGTTCAGACGTGGTTCGTGCTGGCGGGCGAGGGCGGCGGCCTGTTCGGTGTCGTGGGGCAGTTGTTCAAGGAAGTGTTCAAACAGCTCCGGGTCGAATTTGAAGCTGGGCGGAAACTGCCAGAGGATCGGGCCGAGTTTTTCCTTGAGCTCCAGCACTCCGGAGGCGAAGAAATTCGCCAGGGGTTTATGGATCTCCCGCAGGCGCTTGATGTGGGTGATGAAGCGCGGCGCCTTGACGCTGAACACGAAGCCCGCCGGGGTTTCGGCGTACCACTGGGCGTAACGTTCGGGGCGTTGCAGGGCGTAGAATGATCCATTGATTTCGATGCTATTGACCGCCCGTGACGCGAATTGCAATTCGCGTTTGTGGGTCAGCCCCTTCGGGTAGAAGGCTCCCCGCCAGGGCGTGTAGCGCCAGCCTGAAATACCGATATGAATCGCCGCCATGTCGCCTCCCATCCTCGGACAGCCCTGTCTTTTGATGACTGCCAGGCGTGTGAGAAAGTTTCGACGGGGCTACGGACGGGCAAAAGATTGCAGCCTTCGGCAGCTCCCACAGGCGCGCAGGCGTTGCCGAAGGCTACGATCTTTCGATCTATCAGTGCCCGGCGACGATCCGGGCCGAACCTTCAGCCGGCTCGGCATACACCGGGCCCAATCGATCGAGACGACCACTCCAGGCGGTCAGTGCCAATGCCACCAACACCACCAGGCCACCGATCCACGCGGTATGGATCAGGCCCATATGCGCCACGATCAAACCACCACCCCACGCACCACCGGCAATGCCGAGGTTGAACGCCGCAATGTTCAGGCCCGACGCCACGTCCACCGCATGTGGGGTGTGATGTTCGGCCTGACGCACCACATACACCTGCAGCCCCGGTACGTTACCGAACGCCACCGCACCCCAGACCAGCACGGTGGCCAGGGCCAGCCATGGATTGGCGGCGGTGAAGGTCAGTGCGAACAGTACGGCGGCGAGCAGGGCGAAGATGATTTTCAGGGCGCCGATCGGGCCGCGCTTGTCCGCCAGCTTGCCCCCCCAGATGTTGCCGACGGCCACCGAGATGCCGTACACCAGCAGCACCAGGCTGACGGTGCTGACGCTGAAGCCCGCAATGTCCTGAAGAATCGGTGCCAGAAAGGTGAAGGCGATGAACGAGCCGCCGTAGCCGACCGCCGTCATGGCATACACCAACAACAGGCGCGGTTGCTTGAGCACTTGCAACTGCTGCAACAGCGAAGCCGGTTTGCTGTGGGCGATGTTCTTCGGTACGTAGAGCAGGCTGCCGATGAAGGCGATTACACCCAGTGCAGACACCGCGAGGAAGGTTTCACGCCAGCCGAAATGCTGACCGATAAACGTCCCCAGCGGCACGCCGGTGACCAGCGCCACGGTCAGGCCGGTGAACATGATGGCAATCGCGCTGGCGGCTTTTTCCTTCGGCACCAGGCTGGTGGCGATGATCGAGCCAATCGAGAAAAACACCCCGTGGGCCAGGCCGGTGACGATCCGCGCAATGATCAGCGACTCGTAGCTCGGCGCTTTCCAGGCCAACAAGTTGCCGAGGGTGAACAGCACCATCAGCGACAACAGCAGCAATTTACGCGGGACTTTGCCGGTGAGGGCGGTCAGCACCGGCGCGCCGACGGCCACCCCGAGTGCATACAAACTGACCAGCAAACCGGCAGACGGCAGGCTGACGCCGAGGTCGGCGCCGATGGTGGGTAACAGGCCAACGATGACGAACTCCGTCGTCCCGATGGCGAAAGCGCTGAGGGTCAGCGCGAGCAAGGCAATGGGCATGGCTGCAACTCCGGTGGATTGATGGAGCGCAGTGTCGGGGTTTGGGTTGTGCGGAAAAATACAGGGATGGGCATTTGATATTTGCGTGCAAAGCAAATATCTCACGGCTGGCATTAAACCTTGTGGCGAGGGAGCAAGCTCCCTCGCCACAGGAGATTGAATCCTACAGGGGGGAGTGGCGGATCAGTGTATTGCGTACTTCTGTAGTCGATTGCTGATCCAGCTCCAGCCAGAACTGCTGCTTGCCGGCGATCTCGGCGGCGGCCGGCAAACCGTCGCGGTACACCAGCCGATTGCTCGCCAGCGCCGGCACTTTTGCGCCCGGCAGCAGGGTGCCGGCGAGGTTCAGCGGATCCACCCCGCACACCGCAATCAAACTACCGTCGTGGGGGCGCCGCCTGACTTCGCGCAGCAACGGGATCGCCTCGGGCAGGGCAAACTGTTCACCGGCCAAACCACTGACAAACCGCCCGCCACGAATCTCGCCCCGGGCCTCCAGCCGATGGAACGTGCGCAGCAATTCCCG
Source organism: Pseudomonas sp. FP1740 (assembly GCF_030687165.1). Taxonomy (NCBI): domain Bacteria; kingdom Pseudomonadati; phylum Pseudomonadota; class Gammaproteobacteria; order Pseudomonadales; family Pseudomonadaceae; genus Pseudomonas; species Pseudomonas sp. FP1740. The sequence continues at coordinate 5,906,068 of NZ_CP117461.1, read as the reverse complement.
CCAACTCGGCAACCAGTCCGCCTCGCGCTCCAGCAAGCGCCAGAACACCACGCCGTAACGGCGCAGTAAGGTCATGGCGATGTGTTCCAGGGTTTCTGTGGGCGTGGACGTCGGGCGTTGTTTATCCACAACCGGCTTATCCACAGCCGGCGCGGCAGCACCGCGGCGCAGCAAGGCCCAGCGCCCGGCGTCGTCCATGCCACCGACAAACGCGCCGCGCCCGCGTCGGCTGCTGCGATTCTGGCGTTTGCTGGCCGGGGTGATCAGCGCCCGCAACCCGGCGAAACTGTCGGCGTTGACCAGTCCGGCACCGACCAGTTCCTGCAAGGCGATTTCCAGTTCCGAGCGCAGCAGATGGGCCTCGTGCATCAGCTCGTCGAAAAACAGCGCGCCGTGCTGGCTGAGCGCTTCGTAGACTTTTTGTGTTTTGGGCGACAGTTCGCTGACCGGCGTCTGCTCGGTCAAGCTGCTCCACAACCCGACCTGACTACGCGGCAGCAGCAGAATCGGCGTGCTGCGCAATGCCGTGCCGGCGCTTTTGTTGCGTGCGGTCAGGCGGGTCCAGACCAGTTTGCCGCTGCGGCATAACTCATCCAGCCAGCTCGCCGAATAGTCTTTGAGCCGCGCCGGCAGAATGTCGCTGTCCCATGCCGAAGCGGCGGCGGGGTAGCCTTCGAACTGGCTGATGATCGCCGGCAACACTGCGCTGCCCTGGCCTCGGCTCACGGTGGAAAGATGCTGCCAGTCGAACAGGAAACGCATGAAATCCTGCAACGCCACTGGCTCGATTTCCCGTCGCAGCCGTTTGACCGTGTAGCGATGAATCCGCGCCAGCAGATGCCGTTCGCACCATTCGTCTTCACCTGCGCGCGGGGTGAATTGCCCGCGCAACACGTAGCCTTCGCGTTCCAGTTGGGCCAGGGCCTGAGTGACTTGAGTCGCCGGTAATCCAAGCGGTTCGGCAATCGCCTTCAGCGGTAACGGACCAAACGCGCTGAGCCGCGCGCGGATCACTTCCAGCACCGCTTCGCCCGGCTCCCAGGTTTCATCGAAACCCGGCAACGGCTCCAGCGGTGGAAGCAACTTGGCTTGTGTATAAATCGCCTTCAGGCAAGTCAGTCGCTCCAGCGCCAACCACAATGATTGCCCGATATTGATCTGCAAACGGCTGGCGCGGCCACTGTCGGCCAGGGTATTGAGCCACTCGAGCCAATTCGGGTTGGCCTGGGCCTCGGCGTCGGTGATGCACGCCAGGCTCATCAAGGCCTCATGCATTTCATTGAGGCCGGTTGGCGTTGGCCAGGCTTCGTCGCGCACCGCGGCAATCGCCTCGGCGTCCAGCGCACCGAGGTCGTCGGTGGACTGCGGATCGCTCCAGCGGCGGTTGAGTACCGCCTGAGTACGGCGCTCTTCCAGCGGCGCGTCGTCGAGGAAGGTGTAGGGGCGGGCGCTGAGGATTTCCGCCGCCAGCGGCGAGGGCGCTGGCAAGTCGCGGCTGATCAGGCGGATATCGCCCTGTTCCATACGCCGCAACAACGCCAGCCAGCCTTCGCTGTCCATGGCCTCGTGCAGGCAATCGTCGAGGGTTTGTTCCACCAGCGGATGGTCCGGAATCTCGCGCTCGTCGGCGAGGTTTTCCACGCAAGCGATCTGATCGGGAAACACGCTGGCAATCAGGTCTTCGCTTTTCATCCGCTGGATCTGCGGTGGCACTTTGCGGCCGCCGCTGTAGCGTGGCAGCGCGAGGGCGACCCCGGCATTCCAGCGCCAGCGCACGCCGAACAGCGGGGCTTCGAGCACCGCTTGAGTCAGGATATGTTCGGCGCTGTTGCTGTGCAGGTAGCGCCAGACGTCGTCCAGCTCGAAGCTGTGGCTGGTGGACAGCGACAATACGATGGCGTCCTCGCTGGCGGCGGCCTGCAATTCGAAGTTGAAGGTGCGGCAGAAACGCTTGCGCAGGGCCAGGCCCCAGGCGCGGTTGATGCGGCTGCCGAACGGTGAGTGGATGATCAATTGCGTACCACCGGACTCGTCGAAAAAACGCTCCATCACCAGTGTGTCCTGGGACGGCAAGGCGCCGAGGGTCAGGCGGGCTCGGGCCAGATAGTCGACCAGTTGCTCGGCGCTGGCGAGGTTCAGGCCGAGGGTGTCGGTCAGCCAGTCGAGGGCTGGTTGCAGATCGCCGGGTGTGGCGCCGAGCCGCTCATCGAGTTGCGCTTGCAGGCGGGCCACGGCGAACGATAGTTCATTGCTGCGACCGGGTGCTTCACCGAGCCAGAACGGAATGGTCGGCGGCTGGCCCTGAGCATCTTCGACCCGGACCTTGCCGGTTTCGACCCGCAGGATTCGATACGAGGTATTGCCCAGCTGAAAGATATCCCCGGCGATGCTTTCCACCGCGAAGTCTTCGTTGACGCTGCCGATGTTCAGCCCCTGAGGCTCCAGCAATACGCTGTAGTCGGCGTTGTCCGGAATCGTCCCGCCGCTGGTCACGGCGGTCAGTTTGGCGCCCCGACGGCCACGCAGGGTGCGGCTTACGGCGTCCCGGTGCAGGTAAGCGCTGCGAATGCCCAAGCGACCGTTGTAGCCCTCGGCGAGCATGTGCAGCAACGCCTGATAATGTTTTTCGTCGAGCTTGGCGTAAGGCGAGGCTTTACGCAGCATCTCCAGCAACGCCTGCTCGTGCCATTCCTGGCAACTGACCTCGGCGATGATCTGCTGGGCCAGCACGTCCAGCGGCGCTTCGGGGATCAGCAAGGTGTCGAGTTCGCCACGGCGCACGCAATCGAGCAAAGCGGCGCATTCGATCAGGTCGTCGCGGGTGGTGGCGAACAATCGGCCCTTGGGCGTGCCGCCGACCTGGTGCCCGGAGCGGCCGACCCGTTGCAGAAAACCGGCAATCGAGCGTGGCGAAGCGATCTGGCACACCAGGTCGACGTCGCCGATATCAATCCCCAGTTCCAGGGAGGCGGTGGCGATCAGCACTTGCAGCTCGCCGCGCTTGAGCCGTTGCTCGGCGTCCAGGCGAAATTCCTTGGCCAGGCTGCCATGGTGGGCGGCCACCGCGTCTTTGCCGAGGCGTTCGCTCAAGTGTCGGCTCAGGCGTTCGGCCAGGCGCCGGGTGTTGACGAAAATCAGCGTGGTCCGGTGTTCGCGGGCGAGGGCGGCGAGGCGGTCATAGACCAGCTCCCAGACGTCGTTGGCCATCACCGCCGACAGCGGCACGGGCGGCACTTCGATATCGAGATCCCGTGGGCGGGCGTGACCGATATCGATGATTTCGCAGGCGCGATCACGGCCAACCAAAAAACGCGACACCGCTTCGATGGGTTTTTGCGTGGCGGACAGGCCGATCCGCACCAGCGGTTGCGGGCAAAGCGCTTGCAGGCGCTCCAGGCTCAGGGCCAGGTGACTGCCGCGTTTGCTGGCGGCGATGGCGTGGATTTCGTCGACGATCACCGTTTGCGTGGTGCCGAGCATTTTCCGCCCGGAGTCGGAGCCGAGCAGCACATAAAGGGATTCCGGGGTGGTCACCAGAATGTGCGGCGCGGTTTTGCGCATGGCCGAGCGATCTTTTTGCGGCGTATCGCCGGTGCGCACGGCAGTGCTGATCGGCACGTCGGGCAGGCCCATCAGGCGTAACTGCTCGGTGATGCCGGCCAGCGGGTTTTGCAGGTTGATCCGGATGTCGTTGGACAGGGCCTTGAGCGGCGAAACGTAGACCACCAGGGTTTCGTCTGGCAGGCCATCCGGGTTTTCCAGGCCGCGATGAACCAGATCGTCGAGTACGGCCAGAAACGCGGTGAGGGTTTTGCCGGAGCCGGTGGGCGCGGCAATCAGCGTTGAACGGCGCTGGCGGATCAACGGCCACGCCCGGGCCTGGGCGGCGGTAGCCGTCGCGAAGGTGTTGCTGAACCAGGCGCTGACGGCGGGGTGGAAACCGTTCAGAGCGCTGTCTGCAGGGATGGGCAGGTTCATGAGCCAATTTATGCGGGTGGGGGCGGGAAGTTGCAAGTACCGCTCAGGCTCTGTGTTGATCCTGAGACCAGTAGCCGCACCACTAATCCTCGGGAACTACACTTTACGGATGACGGTTGCGCACTAAACCCGCAAAATGCAACGATTCCGGCAATTATTGAGGACATCGCCTGCGGGCGCTGTCGATAAAGCCATCGTTCCAATCAGACTGGGCCTGCTGACTCTATGCGAATGCGCCTTATGTTACTGGGCGGCGGAAATGCCCTTGGGCAGGCGCTGATTCGCCTCGGTGCGGAGGAAGACATCGGTTTCCTCGCCCCCCGCCCACCACAAGACGGCTGGGACGCCGCGAGCCTGACGCAACTGCTCGACGATACCCGTCCGGATGCGTTGATCAATCTCGCCTACTATTTCGACTGGTTCCAGGCGGAGACCGTCAGCGAACAGCGTCTGGCCGGACAGGAGCGCGCCATCGAGCGTCTGGCCGAATTGTGCCAGCATCACAACATCGTGCTGGTGCAACCGTCGAGTTATCGCGTGTTCGATGGCTCCCGGGCGACCGCCTACAGCGAAAAAGACGAACCGGTACCGTTGGGTCTACGCGGTCAAGCTTTGTGGCGCATTGAGCAAAGCGTGCGCGCCACTTGTCCACAGCATGTGTTGCTGCGTTTCGGCTGGCTGCTCGATGACAGCCCCGAGGGCACCCTCGGGCGATTCCTCGCCCGGGCGGAGAAAGCTGAAGAACTGCTGTTGGCGGATGATCGTCGCGGTAATCCGACGCCGGTGGACGACGCTGCCCGTGTGATCATTTCGGTGCTCAAGCAACTCGATTGCGCGGCGCCGCTGTGGGGCACCTACCACTACGCCGGGCATGAGGCGACCACACCGCTGGCACTGGGGCAGGCAATCCTTACCGAAGCACGCGCGCTGCACCCGCTGGCCATCGAATCGCCGACCGCCCAGGCTCACGCCGCACGTCCCGACGCAGCCGAAGAACCGCAACACGCGGTGCTGGCCTGCAAGAAAATTCTGCACACTTTCGGGATCAAACCCCGCGCCTGGCGCGCGGCACTCCCGGGCTTACTGGATAGGTTTTATCGCCATGGCTGACGGCCCTGTTTTAATCACCGGCGGCGCCGGTTTCATCGGTTCGCACCTGACCGATGCCTTGCTCGCCAAAGGGCATTCGGTGCGAATTCTCGATGACTTGTCCACCGGCAAACGCAGCAACCTGCCGATGGACAATCCCCTCGTCGAACTGATCGAAGGCGATGTCGCTGATGCCGCCCTGGTGGCGCAGGCGATGCTCGGTTGCAGCGCGGTGGCGCATCTGGCCGCGGTGGCTTCGGTGCAGGCTTCGGTGGATGACCCGGTGAAAACTCACCAGAGCAACTTCATCGGCTCGCTGAACGTCTGCGAAGCCATGCGTCAGGCCGGTGTCAAACGCGTGTTGTACGCGTCCAGCGCAGCGGTCTATGGCAACAATGGTGAAGGCGAGTCGATCGACGAAGACACGCCCAAGGCACCGTTGACACCGTATGCGGCGGACAAGTTGGCGAGCGAGCACTACTTCGATTTCTATCGCCGCCAGCATGGTCTGGAGCCGGTGATTTTCCGTTTCTTCAATATCTTCGGCCCACGTCAGGATCCGTCCTCGCCGTACTCCGGGGTGATCAGCATTTTCAGCGAGCGCGCGCAGAAAGGCTTGCCGATCACTGTGTTCGGGGATGGCGAGCAGACTCGGGATTTTGTCTACGTCGAAGACCTGGTGGACGTGCTGGTGCAAGCCATCGAGAAACCGCAGGTTGAGGTCGGCGCGGTGAATGTCGGCTGGAATCAGGCGACGACTCTCAAGCAGATGCTTGAAGCCCTTGAAGCCGTGGTCGGCAAGCTGCCGCCTGTTAGCTATGGCCCGGCGCGTTCCGGTGACATCCGTCATTCACGAGCGAATAACCGGCGTTTGCTGGAGCGGTTCACCTACCCGGAGCAGACGCCAATGAGCGTTGGCCTGGCGCGGTTGTTGGGGCGCTGAGGTTTTACACAGCCGTGAAAAAGGCGCCTTGAACAGACTGTGTGAAAACCTAGCAATCTGTCCGGCCCTTTAAGAGAATGCTCCGTATCGAAAGATACGGAGCATTTTTCGTTATGGCCTACATACAAGGGGAGTCCCGTAGCCAGACCAGCCTGTTCCCGGTCTCGCTGGAGGAACTGATCCCTGAAGATCATCTCGTACGAGTCATCGACCTGTATGTCGCCAGGCTCGATCTGGGCCAGCTCGGTTTTGAGAAAGCTCAGCCCAAGGCCACTGGGCGCCCTGCTTACGACCCCGCCGATCAGCTCAAGCTCTATCTCTATGGCTATTTTCAGCGCATTCGCTCGTCGCGGCGCCTAGAAGCTGAGTGCCAACGCAACATCGAAGTGATGTGGTTGATCAACCGGCTTAAACCCGACTTCAAGACCATCGCCGACTTTCGCAAGAACAACAAAGTAGCTTTCGTTATGACGTGCCGAGCTTTTGTGCAGTTCTGCCGATCCGTCGGCTTGATTGCGGGTGATCTGGTTGCGATCGACGGCAGTAAGTTTCAGGCAGTCGCTTCCTCGCGACGCCACCTGAATTTGAATCAGCTCAAGCGTCAGGAGGAGAAGCTGGATAAGCGGATTGCCCAATACCTGGCTGACCTGGATGCCGCTGATAAAGTAGAGGGCGAGCAAGTGGTCGATCGCACTGCGATCAAGGCGGCACTGGCGAAGCTTGAGGCCAAGCAGCAAGACAACCGTAGTTGCCAAGCTTTGATGAAGTCGATGGGGCTGGAGCAATTCAACACGCACGAAAGCGATGCCCGAATGATGCGCACGCCAAAGGGGCCGCGTGTTGCCTATAACGTGCAAACAGCCGTGGATGCAGAGCACTGCCTGATTTTGCACCATGAGGTGACGCAAGATGGTGACGATCGCAAACAGCTTGAACCCATAGCTAAAGCCGCCAAGGCCGAACTGGGGCAGGACACGCTGACTGTGACAGCCGATATGGGCTACTCAAATGGCCAGCAATTCCAGGCGTGCGAGGAGGCCTCCATTACCGTGTACGTGCCGCCAAACCGAACTTCGAACCCAGGCGGAGAAACATTATTCGAGCGTCAGGACTTTACCTATGACGCTGAACAGGATCGATACCAGTGCCCGGCAGGTCAATGGCTAACCCTGAAGCAGCGTTACAAAGGCGACCGGATCTACCAGGCGGCAGTCAGCGACTGCGCTGGATGTGCGCTGAAAGCCCAATGTACAACGGCTCAGCGCCGCTATGTCTCACGTCACGCACAAGAGGAAGCCTTTGAGCGTATGGCACAGCGGATGCAACTGCATCCAGAGATGATGGAGCGACGCAGATCCATCGTGGAGCACCCGTTTGGCAATCTCAAACAATGGCTATTTGGGAACGGGCGGTTCTTGCTACGACAACTTGAAGGGACAAAAGCTGAAATGGCCCTGGCCGTGACCGCTTACAACTTCAAGCGGGCGATCAGTGTCCTGGGAGCCAAGAAAATGATGCAACTGATGGGCTGAAGAGCCTTTTTCAGCATAAAAACAAACGCCCCGAACAAGTCGGGGCGTTTGGTCTTAGGCCTGTCAGTGTGTTTTCACACAGTCTGTTGAAGGCGCCTTTTTTGTGTGTCGAATATGACCGGTGCAGCTCTCTGTGGCGAGGGAGCTGATCACATGTTGCTTAGAATTTGTAACCCAGACCGACCATGTAGATGAACGGATCGACGTCCACGTTCACCCGTGCGCGGGTGCCCGGAGCCACGGCGTTGTTTTCCACGGTGGCACGGGTGTCGATGTCGATGTAGCGCACTTGGGCGTTGATCATCACCTTATCGGTGAGCATGTAGTCGGCCCCGACTTCCCAGGCCAGGCCCCAGGAGTTTTTCGCGTTGAAGTTGCTGAAGCCGTTGGCGCTGGCTTCGCTGCCGACGTGCTCGTCGTAGATCCAGGTGTAGTTGATACCGCCGCCAACATACGGCTGGAATGCGGACTTGGCGTCCATCGGGTAGTAGATCAGGCTCAGGGTCGGCGGCAGGTGTTTCAGGGTGCCGAGTTTGCCGTTGGCGGCGCCGAGCGAGGTGCCTTTGAGCTTCACCTCATGCTCGAACGGCGAAGCCGCGAGCAGTTCGATCCCCAGGTGGTTGGTGATCATGTAGGCGAAGTTCAGGCCCAGTTGCGTGTCGCTGCTCATGGTGGCCTTGCCACCCAGGTCGGCGCCCTTCAGCGGGCCTTGATCGACCTTGACGCTGGAGCTGTCGGCTGTCGGATTGACGGTGATCGCACCGGCCCGAACGATGATATTGCCAGCCTCATGGGCATGGGTGAGCGGGGCTGCGAGCGCGAGGGCAAGCAGCGAAGCGCTGAGCAGGGACTTGTGCATGGGGGCTCCAAAGGACGTTAAAAATGTTCGATGTCCAATGGTAAGGATCCAACTGATACGGTCTTTTGACTCAGCTCAACGAAACAGTGAAGGCCCAGATTTTTGCGGAACCTTTGATGGCCTCATCACGGGCAAGCCCGCGATGGCAGTCCAGTAGGCGACAGATCACCACCGGATTCACTCCGGCAGTTCATACACATAAATCTTCTGCGCCTCCATCTGATACCCGGCATCCGCCAATTCGCTGGTGGACGCCTTGACCTGCAACGCACCTTCGACCCAGTACGGCTGGTACAGCTCATCGAGCTTCACGCCGACTTCGCTTTTGACGTGCACGATCTGGTTCGACGGCGGAGGCGGTACGTGGATACAGGCGCCGAAATATGGCACCAGCAGAAACTCCGTGGTGCGGCCTTCTTCACTGACCTCCAGCGGCACGATGTACCCCGGCAAGCGAATGTTCTGGCCATCGAGACTTTTCACCACCGGCGCATTCGGCATGTCTTGTTTGGCGGCCGGGGCCGACTCCGCGGACAACGCGTCGCTCATCTTCGACAGGTCGTGCAGCGGCGTCATGTTCGGCACTTCCGGCGGGGCATCCGGCGGGATCATTTCCGACCAGGTCAGGTCTTTCGGCTCGGCCGCCCACAGCGGCAAAGCGACCAGCATCAACAGCGCAAGCAGAGCGCGGGGCATGTTCAAGGTCCTCACAGGCGGATCGACAGGCCATCGGCCAAGGATTGGCGATAAGCGCGCCAGGCCGGCACGCTGCCCATCAGCAGCGCGGCGATCAGGATGCCACCGAGCAGCGTCCATTCATATTCGCTTGGCCAGGCCAGTGGCAGGTACAAACCGTAATTTGACTGCACGTAACCCTGCGCCACGGCGATGCCGACATACAGCAGCGCCACGCCGGCAATCACTCCCGACAGCGCCAGGGCAAACGCTTCCAGCACCAGTAAAGTCGCGATATGCCATGGCCGCGCGCCCACTGAACGCAGAATCGCCATCTCGCGGCGCCGCTCGTTGAGGCTGGTGAGAATCGCCGTGAGCATGCCGATCAACCCGGTCAGCACCACGAACAGCGAGACGACGAACAAGGCTTTTTCCGCCGTGCTCATCAAACTCCACAGTTCCTGCAACGCCACACCCGGCAGGATCGCCAGCATCGGTTCGCCACGGAATTCGTTGATTTCACGTTGCAGCGCGAAGGTCGAAATCTTGTTGTTAAGGCCGAGCATGAACGCGGTGATCGCTTGCGGCGTCAGGTCCATGTTGCGCGCCTGATCGGCACTGACCCGACCGTTACCCCGCGCCGGTACACCGTTGTGCCAGTCGATGTGGATCGCTTCCATGCCGCCGAGGCTGATGTGCAGCGTGCGGTCCACCGGGGTGCCGGTGCGTTTGAGAATGCCGACCACGGTGAACGGTTTGTCGTCATGCTTGACCAGGCTGATTGCCGCCACGCCATGGGCCAGCACCAGTTTGTCGCCGAGTTTGTAGTGCAGCGCGTCGGCCACTTCGGCACCGAGCACCACTTCGAACGGATCGCTGGCGAAAGCCCGGCCGTCAGCCAGTTCCAGATGCTGTTGATGGCCGTACTGGTAATGCTCGAAGTACGCTTCAGTGGTGCCCATCACCCGATAACCACGATGGGAATCGCCGAGGGACATCGGGATCGCCCACTTCACTTTCGGGTTGTTGGCGAACTGCTCGAAGCTGTCCCAGCGGATGTTATTGGTGGCGTTGCCGATGCGGAATACCGAATACAGCAGCAGGTTCACCGAGCCGGAACGCGCGCCGACGATCAGATCGGTGCCGCTGATGGTGCTGGCGAAACTGGCCTTGGCCTCGGTGCGCACCCGCTCCACCGCCAGCAGCAGGCAGACCGACAGGGCGATGGCGAACGCGGTGAGGATCGCGGTGAAGCGACGGTTAGCGAGGCTGGCCATGGCTAGACGAAACAAATACATCTCAAACCTCGGACGGGGTGGCGGCGCGATTGAGATCGGCCAGCGACAGGTGGCGATCGAACAGCGGCGCGAGGCTCTGATCGTGGCTGACGAACAACAGGCTCGAGCCGGCTTCGCGGCATTCGGCGAACAACAGGCGAATGAAGTTTTCGCGAGCGTCGTAGTCCAGGGCCGAGGTCGGTTCGTCGGCGATCACCAGTTCCGGCTGACCGATCAGCGCACGCGCGGCAGCGACTCGCTGCTGCTGGCCGATGGACAGCGAATCGGCACGACGGCCCAGAATGTTTTCGTCTTTCAGGCCCAGATGGGCGAGCAGGGTGGCGGCGGCCTGATCGACGCTGCCGTGGCGTTGTTTCGCCCGCTCGGCGCGCAGTTTCGAGAAGTGACAGGGCAGTTCGACGTTCTCCCGCACCGACAGAAACGGCAGCAAGTTGAACTGCTGGAAGATGTAGCCGGTGTGATCGACCCGGAAGTGGTCGCGAGCCCCGGCAGACAGTTCAGTCAATTCCTGGCCGAGCAGCCGGATGCTGCCGCGATCAGGCTTTTGCACACCGCCGAGCAAGCCGAGCAGGGTGGTCTTGCCGCTGCCGCTGGGGCCTTTGAGGAACAGGGTTTCACCAGGCTCCAGGCGAAACGCCGGGATGTCCAGCAACGGTGGGTGACCGGGCCAGCTGAAGCCCAGGTCGGACAGTTCGATGAGTGCTTGGGTCATGTGAAACCGGTCAGGTTGATGGTGAACCCTGTGGGAGCGGTGTCGGATCAGAATTTCAGGGCGGCGGTTTTGGCCGTCACTTCAACCCCTTGCTGTCCGCTCGGACTGATCAGTTGTACCTGAATCTTCTGGGTAGCCGGGAACGTGTTGAAGACAGTCGCCAGGTCCAGGGTCTTCAGCGCGCCCGGGGCCGAGCAGCTGAATTGGTAACGGGCGTGGATTTCGCTGTGGTCATGTTGATGCTCGTGACCGTCCTTGGCTTCTTCATGCTCATCGTCGGCATCCGGTTTGTCACCGAACAACGGGCTTTCCAGCTCCTGGGTCGCGACCACGCAACCGGCGGCTTTCGGCAGGTTGAACAGTGTCAGTGGTTTTTCCAGTTGGGCACGGACGGCGGCGACTTTGGCCTTGTCGGCATCGGTGGTGGCGGCGTGCTCGAAACCCACCAGGTTCATTGCCGGGCTTTCCAGCTCCAGCTCCAGGGTCTGGCCGTCCAGCGCCGCATTCAAGCGACCGACGCCGTGTTCGTGGGCACCGAGGCTGCCGTGCTCATGGTCGTGATCTTGCTCGACAGCCGCGTGGGCGACAGCCAGCGGTAACAAGGCAAACGGCAAAGCGAGCAGCAGACGGCGCATGACGGGTCTCCGAAAAGTAAAATGAAAAATTTGTTATGTAATCTTATAACGAAAGTGCCGAGAGTTTGACCGTCTGCTTGGCGTTGTGCAAGACCCATGGGAGCATGCGAGTCAGGTATGTGCTGGAGCAGACTTATGTTGCGAATACGCGGAAGCATCGGCGACTGGCCGGTGGATTTGACCCTTGAACTGGATGAGGGCGACTGGGCGCAACTCGGTGCGCAGTTGCAGGCTGCCAAACCCGAGGCGAGTGCAACACCGGTCAAACCGGTGAATCAGGATGATGCGCTATGGCAGATCGCCAAAGAATTGCTGCGCAAGGCCGGGCAATTGAGTGGGCCGGATTTGCTGGAGCAGCTGGAAGGGCTGACCGGCAGCGCAGCAGCGGGCAAGCGCTTGTTGGTGCGCTTGCGCCACTGCGCAGATGTCAAAGTGGTGAGCGGCGGGGATACACCGCTCTACAGCTGGATCGAGTAAGCCGCAAAAAAGAGCTTAATAGAGCGCGGCAAACAGCTTGCGACGGTACGTGGTCACCAACGGGTGATCGTTGCCCAGCAGTTCGAACACTTGCAGCAAGGTTTTGTGTGGCAAGCCTTCGTTGTAGCTGCGATTGCGGATGAACAGTTTCAGCAACGCATCCAGCGCCGCGTCGTATTGCTGACGGGCCAGTTGCTGGATCGCCAACTGATAGACCGCCTCATCGTCCTGCGGGTTTTTCGCCAGGCGTGCTTTCAGGTCTGCCGCATCCGGCAAATCCCTGGCCTGACCGAGAAACTGGATCTGCGCCTTGGCGCCTGCCAGCGCGGCCTTGTGTTCGTCGGTCTTGACCGCGTCGAGTACGGTTTGCGCTTCACTCAGCTCGCTGCGCTCGGTAAGGCAGCGGGCGTAGAGGATCAGTGCCTTGGCATTGGTGTTGTCTTCAGTCAGCAAGACTTTGAGTGTGGCTTCAGCGTCGGCGAAACGGCCTTCATCGAACAGCGCCTGAGCCTGTTCAAAGGGGTCGGCGGCGGCTGGAGGCGGCATTTGCACATGAGGTTCGAGCATCGTGCGCACGGCGGATTCCGGTTGCGCACCGGCAAAACCGTCCACTGGCTGACCGTCCTTGAACAGCACCACGGTCGGCAGGCTGCGAATGCCGAAACGCGCAACAATGTCCTGCTCGATGTCGCAGTTGACCTTGGCCAGCAGCAACTCACCCTGATAGCTCTCGGCGATGGTTTGCAGCATCGGCATCAAGGCCTTGCACGGCGCACACCATTCGGCCCAGAAATCCACCAGTACCGGTTTGTGGAAAGAGTTCTCGATCACCGACTGGTCGAAATCGGCAGTCGTGGCGTCGAAGATGTACGGCGTTTCCTGACTCATGGGGGATCTCGTAAAAGCGTGGATGAGGCCACTATAAGGCTTGGTGGGGGGCGGCTGAAAGCGGGGTAACCATGATCGTTCCCACGCTCTGCGTGGGAATACCTCCAGTGACGCTCTGCGTCACGCTACGAAAGGACGCGGAGCGTCCCGGGCTGCATTCCCACGCTGGAGCGTGGGAACGATCAAGCTTTTTGCTAACCGCGCCGCGCGTGGTAAAGGCTCACATGCCGAAACTCTTCGGGCTCGGCCAGGTCCGGCAAGGTCATCGCCTCCAGCATCTCGATGCGCCGATACAGCGGATGGCGAAAATCCCGCACCCGTGAATCCGCTACCAATGCTTCCCGGCCACGGCTGAGAAACTCGTCGAGTAGCGGCAGATTTTCCCGGTCGTACAACACGTCGGCCACCAGAATCAGATCAAATCGATCCGCTTCGGCGAAAAAATCCGTCGAGTAGCGCAACTGCACATCATTGAGTTCGGCATTCGCCCGACACGCGGCAATCGCCAGCGGGTCCAGGTCACAGGCCACCACTTCCAGCGCCCCGGCCTTCACGGCCGCAATCGCAGCCACGCCGGAACCGGCACCGAAATCCAGCACCCGTTTGCCTTCGACCCAGTGCGGGTGTTCGGCGAGATAGCGGGCCACGGCCAGCCCACTGGCCCAGCAGAAACTCCAGTACGGCGGCTCGTGGAGAATCCGCCGGGTTTCTTCGGGGCTGAAGGCGCGGTCCATGTTGTCGCCGTCGATCAGCCAGAGTTTCAGCTCGGTGCCCGGCAATTCACAGGCAACAAGCTGTGCGTCACCGAGCAATTCACCCAACGCCTGTCGCAGGTCGAGCGGTGCAATCATGGCGCTTTGACGAATTGCAACTGACCCAGGGCCTGGGTCGTCGGCTGTGCGATGAGTTGCGCCGGCAGATGCAGAATCAACTGCCCGGACTGGCTGGCGCGGCCGCGCAGTTCAACGCGAGCGCCAACCGGGAAGGATTCAGGGTTGAAACGCAGGCGAAACGGCAACACCTGATTGGTGCCGATCAGGTTGGCACTGGCGAGCAATTGTTGCGGGCGATCCTTTTCGTCGATCACTAGCAGCGCCAGTTCGACTTCGGCGTCGGCCGGCACGCCCATCAGGGTGCCACTGATTTCACGTTGGTAAGCCGGCAGCGGGCCGAGCTCGGCAGACGCCTTGGCTTTCTTCTGCGCCTGTTGCGGCGCTGGGCCTGGTGTTGGTGGCTGGGGCTTGGGTGCATCGCTGCCACAGGCCACCAGCAGGCTGAAAAGACTGAGCAAAACGAGCGGTCGTAACGACATTGGCGGCTCCAGCAAGGTGAAAACATTATAGCCCGTCTGTATACCGCAAACCCTATGGCTTGTCTTGCCACGGAGATGCGCTACCATGGCCCTCCCATTTTTTGTTGCCTGCCACCATGCACTGTCCCTTCTGCGGTGCCAACGACACCAAGGTCATCGACTCGCGTCTGGTCGCCGAGGGCGAACAGGTGCGCCGCCGGCGTGAATGCCTGGCCTGCGGCGAACGTTTCACGACGTTCGAAACCGCTGAACTGGTGTTGCCGCGCCTGATCAAAACCGACGGCAGTCGCCAGCCGTTCGACGAAGAAAAACTGCGTGCCGGCATGCAGCGAGCGCTGGAGAAGCGCCCGGTGAGTGTCGAGCGCCTGGAATCGTCGCTGGTGCACATCAAACACAAGCTGCGCGCCACTGGCGAGCGCGAGGTCAAATCCCTCGTGGTCGGCGAACTGGTGATGGCCGAGCTGAAAAAGCTTGATGAAGTCGCCTATATCCGCTTCGCTTCGGTGTACCGACGCTTCCAGGACCTCAACGAGTTCCGCGAAGAGATCGATCGCCTCGCCCGTGAACCGGTGAAAGAATGACCACCTCCCCGGAACAAGCCATCCTCGACGCCCATTACATGGCCCGTGCCCTGGAACTGGCGCGCAAAGGTCATTACACGACGCACCCCAACCCGCGGGTTGGCTGCGTGGTGGTGCGTGACGGGCAGATTGTCGGCGAAGGCTGGCATGTGCGCGCCGGCGAGCCCCATGCCGAAGTCCACGCCTTGCGTGCCGCCGGTGACAAGGCGCGAGGCGCCACGGCTTACGTGACCCTGGAACCGTGCAGCCACCACGGCCGTACGCCGCCCTGCGCCGATGCGCTGGTGAATGCTGGTGTGGCGCGCGTCGTTGCGGCGATGCAGGACCCGAACCCGGAAGTTGCCGGTCGCGGTCTGCAACGTCTGGCCCAGGCGGGAATCGCCACTGAAAGCGGCGTGCTGGAAGGTGAGGCGCGCAAGCTCAATGAAGGCTTCCTCAAGCGCATGGAACACGGCTTGCCGTTCGTGCGGGTCAAGTTGGCCATGAGCCTCGACGGTCGCACAGCGATGGAAAGCGGCGAGAGCCAATGGATTACCGGCCCGGCGGCGCGCTCGGCGGTACAGCGGCTGCGCGCGCAGGCCAGCGTGGTGTTGACCGGCGCCGACACGGTGCTGGCGGACAATGCCCGCTTGACCGTGCGTGCCGATGAATTGGGCCTCGATCCCGAACAAACTGCCTTGGCCATGAGCCGTCCGCCACTGCGCGTGCTGATCGACGGTCGCCTGCGGGTGCCGCTGGACGCGCCGTTTTTCAAGGCTGGCCCGGCGTTGGTTGCGACGTGCATGGCGATCGAAGAGCAATACGCCAACGGTCCGGAATGCCTGATCGTGGCGGGCGACGATGGCCAGGTCGACCTGCGCAAGTTGCTGGTTGAACTGGCTGCCCGTGACGTCAACGAGGTGCTGGTCGAAGCCGGTCCGCGTCTGGCCGGGGCGTTTGCTCAGCAAGGGTTGGTGGACGAGTTCCAGATTTTCATTGCCGGCAAGTTTCTCGGCTCCACGGCGCGACCGTTGCTGGACTGGCCGCTGGCGCAGATGAAAGATGCGCCCGAGCTCAAAATTACCGAAATCCGCGCGGTTGGCGATGACTGGCGAGTCATTGCCATACCTGTCCCAACGGTCAGCGTATAATTCCCGGCTGCAGCCCAGAAGGCCCTGTTCTCGAGGAGGACTCATGTTTACCGGCATCATCGAATCCATCGGCAGTATTCGTGCATTGACCCCAAAAGGCGGAGATGTGCGGGTTTACGTAGAAACCGGCAAGCTCGACCTGAGCGACGTCAAACTGGGCGATAGCATTGCCGTCAACGGCGTGTGCCTCACGGCGGTTGAACTGCCGGGCAATGGCTTTGCGGCGGACGTCAGTCGCGAAACCCTCGACTGCACCGCCATGAATGACCTCAAGAGCGGCAGCCCAGTGAATCTGGAAAAAGCCCTGACCCCGACCACCCGCCTCGGTGGGCACTTGGTCAGCGGTCATGTCGATGGTGTCGGCGAAGTGGTCTCGCGCACCGATAATGCCCGCGCCGTGGAGTTTCGCATCCGTGCGCCGAAAGAACTGGCCAAGTACATCGCCCATAAAGGTTCGATCACCGTCGACGGCACCAGCCTGACGGTGAACGCGGTCGATGGTGCCGAATTCCTGCTGACGATCATTCCGCACACCCTGAGCGAAACCATCATGGCTTCTTACAAGCCAGGTCGCCGGGTGAACCTGGAAGTGGACTTGCTGGCACGTTATCTGGAACGCCTGTTGCTGGGCGACAAAGCTGCTGAACCGGGCTCTTCACAAAAGTCTGGCGGCACTATTACTGAAAGCTTTCTGGCCCAAAACGGCTACCTCAAATCCTGACTCAAGGGGGTGCCTTGTGGCGCTCAATAGCATCGAAGAACTGGTTGAAGACATCCGCCAAGGCAAGATGGTCATCCTCATGGATGACGAAGACCGCGAGAACGAAGGCGACCTGATCATGGCCGCCGAGTGCTGCAAGGCTGAGCACATCAACTTCATGGCCAAGCACGCCCGTGGCCTGATCTGCATGCCGATGAGCCGCGAGCGCTGCGAACTGCTCAAGCTGCCGTTGATGGCGCCACGCAACGGTTCCGGCTTCGGCACCAAGTTTACCGTGTCCATCGAAGCCGCCGAAGGCGTGACCACCGGTATCTCCGCGGCCGACCGTGCGCGTACCGTACAAGCCGCTGCCGCCAAAGACGCCAAGGCTGAAGACATCGTCAGCCCCGGCCACATCTTCCCGCTGATGGCTCAGGCCGGCGGCACCCTGGCCCGCGCCGGCCATACCGAAGCGGCTTGCGACCTGGCACGCATGGCCGGTTTCGAGCCGAGCGGTGTGATCTGCGAAGTGATGAACGACGACGGCACCATGTCCCGTCGCGCCGAACTCGAAGCGTTTGCCGCCGAGCACAACATCAAGATCGGCACCATTGCCGACCTGATCCACTACCGGATGATCCACGAACGTACCGTTCAGCGGATTGCCGAGCAGCCGCTGGACAGCGAACTGGGCCAGTTCAACCTGGTGACCTATCGTGATTCGGTGGAAGGCGACGTGCACATGGCCCTGACCCTGGGCAACGTGTGCGCCGAAGAACCGACCCTGGTTCGGGTGCACAACATGGACCCGCTGCGTGACCTGCTGATGGTCAAGCAACCGGGCCGCTGGAGCCTGCGCGCCGCCATGGCCGCGGTTGCCGAGGCTGGCAGCGGTGTGGTGCTGTTGCTCGGTCACCCGCTCGATGGCGACGTGTTGCTGGCGCACATCCGCGAGACCGCCGACCACAGCGCAGTGAAAAAACCGACCACCTACAGCATCGTTGGTGCCGGTTCGCAGATCCTTCGGGACCTGGGCGTGCGTAAAATGCGCCTGATGTCTGCGCCGATGAAATTTAATGCGATATCCGGTTTCGATCTGGAAGTTGTAGAATACGTGCCCTCCGAATAATGACCGGTTGTTTCCAGTCTTTGATTCGCGGCTAACACATCACTGAGGGATGCGTAGAAAACGCGTCCCGGCTCTTTAAGAGATCTAACGAATGACCCTGAAGACCATCGAAGGTACCTTCATCGCCCCTAAAGGCCGCTACGCTCTGGTAGTGGGCCGTTTCAACAGCTTCGTGGTTGAAAGCCTGGTCAGCGGTGCAGTTGATGCCCTGGTTCGCCATGGCGTGAGCGAAAGCGACATCACCATCATCCGTGCGCCTGGCGCCTTCGAAATCCCGCTGGTTGCGCAGAAAGTCGCTCAGAAGGGCGAGTTCGCGGCAATCATCGCCCTGGGCGCGGTCATTCGTGGCGGTACTCCGCACTTCGAATACGTGGCTGGCGAATGCACCAAGGGCCTGGCCCAGGTGTCCATGGAATTCGGCGTACCGGTCGCTTTCGGCGTACTGACCGTTGATTCCATCGAACAAGCCATCGAACGTTCCGGCACCAAGGCCGGTAACAAAGGTGCTGAAGCTGCCCTGTCCGCTCTGGAAATGGTCAGCCTGCTGGCGCAGTTGGAGGCCAAGTGATTAGCGACGATAGCGATCGTTTCAACCCGCGCGATCCAAAGCCTGCGGATGCCGGCAAGCCATCGAAAAGCGCCAAGCGTCGCGAAGCCCGTCAGCTCGCGACCCAAGCGCTGTACCAATGGCATATGGCCAAGCAGTCGCTGAACGAGATCGAAGCGCAGTTCCGGGTCGATAACGATTTTACCGATGTCGATGGCGCGTACTTCCGCGAAATCCTGCACGGGGTTCCGCAGTTCAAGACCGAGATCGACACCGCGCTCAAGCCTTGCCTGGACTTGACCATCGAAGAGCTGGACCCGGTTGAACTGGCCGTTCTGCGCCTGTCCACATGGGAACTGCTCAAGCGTGTCGACGTGCCATACCGCGTGGTGATCAACGAAGGTATCGAACTGGCCAAGGTCTTCGGCTCCACCGACGGCCACAAGTTCGTCAACGGTGTGCTCGACAAGCTGGCCCCGCGTCTGCGTGAAGCCGAAGTGAAGGCGTTCAAGCGCTGATTGGCGCTTGAACTGCCATTGCCATGGGTGAGTTTGAGCTGATCCGCAACTTCTTCGCCGCCGCGCCTTGCGCGCAGGGCGGTGAAGGCGTTGCCCTCGGGATTGGCGACGACTGCGCCTTGCTGGCTATTCCTCCCGGGGAGCAGTTGGCGATTTCTACCGATACGCTGGTGGCCGGTGTGCATTTCGCCGACCCCTGCGATCCGTTTCTGCTCGGCCAGCGCTCGCTGGCCGTGGCCGTCAGCGACCTGGCCGCCATGGGCGCCACCCCCGTTGCCTTTACCCTTGCCTTGACCTTGCCGATCGGGACTTCCGATTGGCTGGAAGCGTTCGCCCGTGGTTTGAACCTCATGGCGCAGAATTGCCGTGTGGCACTGGTGGGCGGCGATACCACTCGCGGGCCGTTGAGCCTGACCATGACTGTGTTCGGTCGAGTGCCGACCGGTCTGGCGCTGACCCGCAGTGGCGCACGGCCGGGTGATTTGCTCTGTGTGGGCGGTGATCTGGGTAACGGCGCGGGCGCCTTGCCGCTGGTACTTGGTCAGCGGACTGCCGAAGCGGCCATCGCCGATCCATTGCTGGCCCACTACTGGTCGCCGCAACCGCAGCTGGCGTTGGGCCAGGCCTTGCGTGGCAAGGCCACCGCCGCGTTGGACATCTCCGACGGCCTGCTCGCCGACTGCGGGCATATTGCCCTGGCGTCGAAAGTCGGGATTGAGGTAGAGCGCAGCAGGCTGCCGTTGTCGAAGGCGCTGCTGGCTTTCCTCGGTCAATCCGGCGCTGAGCAGGCTGCCCTGAGTGGTGGTGACGATTACGTGCTGGCCTTCACCTTGCCGCCTGCCGAGTTGCCATCGTTACTGGCGGACGGCTGGCCGATCCATGTGCTCGGGCAGGTGGTTGCAGGGCAGGGCGTGATTCTGCTGGACGCCGACGGACACGACATCACCCCGCCAATCCGGGGTTACCAACATTTTCGGGAGACACCGTGACAGATCATCCCAAACAGGTTCCGTCGGAGTTCGTACCACCGTCGGTCTGGCGCAATCCATGGCATTTCCTGGCGTTCGGCTTCGGCTCGGGCACTCTGCCAAAAGCGCCGGGCACCTGGGGTTCGTTAGTGGCGTTACCCTTTATTCCGTTGTGGCAGATGCTGCCCGACTGGGGCTACTGGCTGATGCTCGGCATCACCATGCTGTTCGGCTTCTGGCTGTGCGGCAAGGTCGCCGACGATTTGCGCGTGCACGACCATGAAGGCATCGTCTGGGACGAAATGGTCGGGATGTGGATCACCCTGTGGCTGGTGCCGCAAGGTTGGTATTGGTTGTTGGCGGGGTTCCTGATGTTCCGCTTCTTCGACATCCTCAAGCCTTGGCCGATTCGCTGGATCGACCGGCATGTGCACGGTGGCGTCGGGATCATGCTTGACGATGTACTGGCCGGGGTGTTTGCGTGGTTGGCGATGCAAGGGCTGGTTTGGCTTTTCGCCTGAAGGCTGCAGTCGAGGACGAAAAATGGCCCGCTGGTTGATGGTGATGGTTTTCGCGACGTTTTGCGCACTTGCCCGTGCGGACGAAGCACCGACGACGCCGTCCGTGATTCACCTGGCCAGCGAAGCGTGGGAAGACTTTACCGCCGCCGATGGCCGTGGTTTGGGCTGGGACGTGTTGCGCGAAGTGTTCGAGCCTGCGGGCGTCAAACTGGATATTCGAATCGAACCTTATACACGCGCCACGGGCCTGGCGCAGCGTGGCGAAGTGGACGCGTGTGTCGGTGCCTATCGGGATGAAGTCAGTGACGTGCTCTATCCGCGCTGGAGTTTCGATACCGATCCGATCTATGCACTGGGCCTGGCCAGCAATCCGGCGCCGACCGCGGAAAACCTGGGCAATTATCGATTGGCCTGGGTACGCGGCTACAAGTACCAGGCTTACCTGCCCAATGTGCAGCGCTATAACGAAGTCGCGCGGCGTACCGGGATTCTGCCGATGCTGATCCACAACCACGCCGACTACTACATTGACGCGCTGGACGAGGTTAACTCTATCGTCAGTCGAGCCAAGGATCCGTCGCAGTTCCGCCGCACGCACATCGCGGATTTACCGCTGTACCTGTGCTTCGCCGATACCCCTCGGGCACGGCAGTTGATGGTGCTGTTCGACCAGCGTATGGAATTGCTGGTAAAAAGCGGTCAGCTGAAACCGGTCTTCGAACGCTGGAAGCAGCCCTATCCGTTCGGCTCGAAATGAAAGCGTTCAATGCGGGCGCGGGGCAGATATCAAACTTTTTGATCGTTATGGCCGATAATTCAGCCTAAGCGTCTGTAGGAACGTGCTGTTACAATGCCGCCTCTGCGAATCTTCAGTACTTATAGATCAGGAGCACACCGGTGCCTGTCGTTTTTGTCGCCGCTTCCAAGCTGCCAACGCCTTTTGCGCAATTCACCATGCACGGCTTTCTCGATGAAGAAAACGGGCGCGAGCACGTGGTGCTGAGCCTGGGTGATATCGCCGACGGTGCTCCGGTACTCGGCCGGTTGCACTCCGAATGCCTGACCGGCGATGCCTTGTTCAGCCAGCGTTGCGACTGCGGTTCGCAACTCGAGGCGGCGTTGCAGGCGATCGCCCGTGAAGGCCGTGGCGTGTTGCTCTACTTGCGTCAGGAAGGTCGCGGCATTGGCCTGCTGAACAAGATCCGCGCCTATGAATTGCAGGATGGTGGTGCCGACACCGTTGAAGCCAACGAACGTCTGGGCTTCGCCGCCGACCAGCGCGACTACGCCATGTGCCTGCCGATGCTGGAGCATCTGGGCGTGAAATCCCTGCGACTGATGACCAATAACCCACGCAAGGTCAAAGCCTTGACCGACATGGGCATCGTGGTGGCCGAGCGCGTGCCGTTGCACACCGGACACAACCCGCATAACAAACACTACCTGGCGACCAAGGCCAGCAAGCTCGACCACATGATGGGCAACGAGCACCAGGGCGAGGCTGACCGGGCGTGACCCGCGGTCAGGTACGGCGGCGACTGTCCGTCAGCTGGTGGCAATATCTGGCGTTGGCCTTGCTGCCGTTGTTCGTTATTAACGGCGTATTCGGTCAAAGCGAGGCGATTCTGCCGGTGCTGGCCATGCCGTTTTTCATTGCCGGTGTGGCGTCGATGTTTGTCAGCCTGAAGTTCTTTGGCGGTTACAAACATGCGCTGATCGCGACCCAAAAAGCCCTCGATACCCCTGAAGAACCCGCCGCCTGGATCGCCCTGGCCGCGAAACGTCGCACTGCGTTTCTGGTCGCCGGCCTGCCCGCCTGGATCGGCGCACTAGCAGTCTTCGTTGGTCTGGAAGCCGTGCCGCTGATGCTGCTGGCGTTGTCGACGGCGGTGCTGTTCTACCTCTACCGTATCCCGCGTCAACTCGGCTGATGCGCTGCGTCTGGCTGGCAGTCCTGTTGCTGGCCATCGGTGGTCCGGCAGCTGCGGCCGAGCGGGTTGTCAGCCTGGCACCGTCGCTTTCCGAAATCGTGATTGAACTGAATTCGGCTGACCTGCTGGTCGGTGTGCTGGATGCCGGTGAGCGTCCGGCCGAGCTCAAAGACATTCCTTCGGTGGGCCGCTACGGTCAGTTGGACATCGAACGGTTGCTTAGCCTCAAACCCGATTTACTGCTGCTCTGGCCAGGCAGTGTGGGGCCGGCTCAGCGTGAACAGCTCAAACGGCTGAACATTCCCACCTATGTCGCCGAACCGCATAACCTCGAACAACTCACTGTGCAGATCGAAGCGATAGCCACGCAACTCGGGCGAGCGGAGCGGGGCGTTGCATTGGCCAAAAAACTGCGTCAGCGACTCGACTCCTTGCGCCAGCGCTATCGAAGGGACGAGCCGCTGCGGGTGTTTTATCAAGTCTGGGATCGGCCGCTGTACACCGTGGGCGGGGGGCAGATCATCAGCGATGCGCTACAGGTTTGCGGGGCAAGCAATGTGTTTGCCGATCTGCCACAGCCTGCACCGCAGGTCAGTGTGGAGGCGGTGTTGCAGCGCAACCCCGAGGTGATTCTGGCCAGCGATCAGGCGCAGCTCAAGGCGTGGAAGGCCTGGCCCCAGGTGACGGCGGTGGCGCAGGGGCAATTGCTGTTGGTGACGGATAAAGGCCTGGAACGGCCGAGTGGGCAGATGATCGAAGCGACGGCCAAGCTCTGTCAGTTGATCGCACCCGATCTTTAACCTGTGGCGAGGGAGCTTGCTCCCGTTGGGCTGCGAAGCAGCCCCAAAACCTGGCAACGAGTTCTTTCCACGTGGCCATGTCGGCTTGGATTGCGGCTGCTGCGCAGCCGAGCGGGAGCAAGCTCCCTCGCCACAGGGTTTTGCATGCAGCCAGAGGATCAGATATTCAGCAATTGCAGGCGCTGACGCACCGCCTCTTCGATCCCCGCTTCATCCAGCCCGCACTCGGCGAGCATTTGCGCAGGCTTGGCGTGTTCGACGTAGATGTCTGGCAAGCCCAGGTGCAGCACTGACTTGAGGATGTTCTCGCGGGCGAGGAACTCGCTGACCGCGCCACCGGCGCCGCCCATGATCGCGTTCTCTTCGACGGTCACCAGCAATTGGTGACTGCCGGCGATTTCGCGAACCAGTGCTTCGTCGAGCGGTTTGACGAAACGCATGTCGACGACCGTCGCATCCAGCTTCTCGGCGACTTTCAGTGCCTCGGCCAGTTGCACGCCGAACACCAGCAGGGCGACTGTGCTGCCCTGACGACGAACCACGCCCTTGCCGATTTCAATCGGTTCGAGGTCTTTCGCGATCGGTGCATTCGGGCCGGTGCCACGCGGGTAACGCACCGCCGCCGGGCCGTTGTACAGGTGGCCGGTGCTGAGCATTTTGCGCAGTTCGTTTTCATCGCTCGGGGTCATCACCAGCATGCCGGGAATGCAACGCAGGAACGACAGGTCGAAGCTGCCTGCGTGCGTCGGGCCGTCTTCGCCCACCAGACCGGCGCGATCGATGGCGAACAGTACGTCGAGGTTTTGTACCGCGACGTCATGAATCAGCTGGTCGTAACCGCGTTGCAGGAAGGTCGAATAGATCGCCACCACCGGTTTGGCGCCTTCACAGGCCATGCCGGCTGCCAGGGTCACGGCGTGTTGCTCGGCAATCGCCACGTCGAAATAGCGCGTCGGGAAGCGTTCACTGAAGGCCACCAGATCGGAGCCTTCCTTCATCGCCGGGGTGATCCCGACCAGGCGCGGATCGGCCGCCGCCATGTCGCACAGCCACTCACCAAACACACCGGAATATTTCGGCCCGCTGGCTTTTTTCGGCGCGGCGGCCGGCGCGTCCAGCGGTTCGAGTTTGGTAATGGCGTGGTAACCGATCGGGTCGACTTCCGCCGGGGCGAAACCTTTGCCTTTCTTGGTGACCACGTGCAGGAATTGCGGGCCTTTCAGATCGCGCATGTTGCGCAGGGTGGCGATCAGGGTTGGCAGGTCGTGGCCATCGATCGGGCCGATGTAGTTCCAGCCCAACTCTTCGAACAGCGTGCCAGGGACCAGCATGCCTTTGGCGTATTCTTCGGTGCGACGGGCGATTTCCCAGGCGCCGGGCAGGCGCGACAGGACCTTTTTGCTGCCTTCGCGCATGCTCGCGTAAGTGCGGCTGGAAAGGATTTTCGCCAGATAGTTCGACAACCCGCCGACGTTGCGCGAGATCGACATATCGTTGTCGTTGAGGATCACCAGCATGTTGGCGTCCACTTCCGGCGCGTGGTTCAGCGCCTCGAAGGCCATGCCAGCGGTCAGTGCGCCGTCGCCGATCACCGCGATCGCCTTGCGATCACTGTGTTGCAGGCGGGCGGCAATCGCCATGCCCAGCGCTGCGCTAATCGAGGTGCTGGAGTGGCCGACCCCAAAGGTGTCGTACTCGCTCTCGGAACGACGCGGGAAGGCGGCGATGCCATCCTTCTGGCGCAGGGTGCTCATGCGCGCGCGACGGCCGGTGAGGATTTTGTGCGGATAGGCCTGATGACCCACGTCCCACACCAGCCGGTCGTCCGGGGTGTCGAAAACGTAGTGCAACGCGATGGTCAGCTCGATCACGCCCAGGCCGGCACCGAAATGCCCACCGGTCTGGCCGACCGTGTAGAGCAATTCCAGGCGCAACTCATCAGCCAGGGTTTCCAGCTCGGCTTCGCCTAACCGGCGCAGTCCGTCCGGCGTGTTGGCACGGTCGAGCAGGGGCGTGGTCGGGCGCTTACGGGGAATCTCATGAAACGTCGTGGGCATCAGGCGAATCGTTATAGGTATAAAAGATGCGGCAGTTTACCTGATGCATCGCCCCCTGCCCACGCGTTGGTCTTTTTTGGCGGATACGCCGTCAGTTGCGGCGGTCAACGATGTATCGGGCCAGATCGCGCAAGGGCTCGGCTGCCGCGTCAAACGGTCG
This sequence comes from Pseudomonas sp. FP1740, assembly GCF_030687165.1. Lineage (NCBI taxonomy): Bacteria > Pseudomonadati > Pseudomonadota > Gammaproteobacteria > Pseudomonadales > Pseudomonadaceae > Pseudomonas > Pseudomonas sp. FP1740. The sequence continues at coordinate 5,880,628 of NZ_CP117461.1, read as the reverse complement.
CAGCGCGTGCAGGGCCTGGTCGCGCAGTTCCAGGGCGTAGGCCTTGGCCGCGTCGAGACCAAGCAGGGCCGGGTAGGTCGGCTTGTCCCGGGCAATATCGGCGCCCTGGCGTTTGCCCAGGGTGGCGGTGTCACTTTCGACGTCGAGAATGTCGTCCTGGACCTGAAATGCCAGGCCGATGGCCTGTGCATAACTTTGCAGCGACTTCAGTTCGTCCTTTTCGGCGCGGCCACTGGCCAGGGCACCGAGTTTGACGCTGACTTCGATCAACGCGCCGGTCTTGTGCCGATGCATGTATTCAAGGGCATTTTGATCGAGCTTCAGACCCACCGAGCCAAGATCGATGGCTTGCCCGCCGACCATGCCCGCCGGGCCTGCCGCCAGCGCCAGGGCGCTGACCATCTGCAGCCGGGTTTCGGCATCCGACGAGCTCAGGCGTGGGTCGAGCAGGGCGCTGAAGGCCAGGCTCTGCAAACCGTCGCCGGCGAGAATCGCGCAGGCTTCGTCGAATTTCTTATGGGTGGTCGGCTGGCCGCGACGCAGGTCGTCATCGTCCATGGCCGGCAAATCGTCGTGCACCAGCGAATAGGCATGGATCAGCTCAACCGCGCAGGCTGCGCCGTTGGCTTGCTCGGCCTTGCCGCCCAGCGCTTCACACGCGGCGTAGGCCAGCAGCGGACGTACGCGCTTGCCGCCATTCATCACGCTGTAGCGCATGGCTTCATAGAGGCGGGCGAGCTCAGGGCTCGGCGGGTTGAACAGGGTTTCCAGTGCTGCATTGACGCGGGCCTGGCTGGCTGCCGAATACGCTGCAATCATTCTGGCTGATCCGCGTCGAAGGGTTCCTCGGCCAACTCGCCATCACGCTCGAGCAGCACTTGAACCTTCTGCTCGGCCTGGGCCAGCGCCGCCTGGCAATCACGGGTCAGCCCGATGCCCTGCTCGAAAGCGGTCAGCGAGTCTTCCAGCGATAATTCGCCGTTCTCCAGACGCTCTACCAGCGTTTGCAGGTCAGCGAGGGATTGTTCGAAATCCAGTGCAGCTTTTTTGCGGGCCATGGCGGCTATTTCCGGTTGACGTTAAACCGGCGCGACACTAGCAGACATGGGGGGTATGGGCAAATGAGCTGGGCCATTTGGAGCAGCAGTTCCGGGGTGACAACACACCTTGTGGCGAGGGAGCTTGCTCCCGTTCGGCTGCGCAGCAGTCGCGAACCTCTGGACGCGGTAGGCCTGAATAAACGCGATGTATGGTTTTGGGGCCGCTTCGCTACCCAGCGGAGCAAGCTCCCTCGCCACAGATGTATGTCGTCTATATAGGTTGTGTGGATTATTCGGCTCACTTTATGAGCCGAATAAGATCGCTATTCGGCTCACGCCCAACAAACACCGTGATTCTCACCGCAAATATAGATGTATCCGATTGTTAAAAAACTGCCGAATGGCTAATCTTCGCGCCTTCAACGACCCTATATTCAGGGTCTTCTGACGAAACGCAGTTTTTTTGATCTGTAACGCGCCGAGGATCAGGCGCCAGGTTTCGTTATGCATGGCAGGAGGCGTCACATGCGTTGGGTTCTTTCACTGCTGATTACGCTGGTTTGCGCTCAAGTTGCGCGGGCCGAGCCCACGGCCGAGCTATCGGAACCGGTGGGCGGCTGGCGCTATCACGGTTTGCTGGACCGCAGTGAAAACCCTCGCGTCGCCTATCCCACACCGCCTATCGACCGGGGCGTGCAGCGCAATCGCACAATGATCGAAGGCCAGCTCAAGGCCCTCGGCACGCTCCGTCCGCCCCACAGCCTGGCGGTCAACGGCAATCCCCTGAATCTGTATACCGACGACCAAGGGCGTTTTGCCCGCCCGTATGCGTTCGGCGCCGGTTCCAACAGCGTCGAAGTGCGCAGTTCCGAGGGCAAGTCGCTCAAGCGCGTTCAATTCTATGAAGCCAACAACCTGCGCACCCCGGCACGGATTCGCGTGGTGCTGGGCTGGGACGATCCCAAGGCCGAACTCGACCTGCACATCATTACCCCCGACGGCCAGCACGCGTTCTGGGCCAGTCCGGCGATGAGCAACGGCGGTGGGCTGGACCCGGACGGTGTCGATGGCCCCGGCCCGGAAATGTTCACCATGACTGCGCCGATGCACGGCACCTATCTGGTTTACGTGAACTATTGGGGCAACTACGGCAGCGGCGGCTATAACTTCGATGAGAACAGCAACCAGAACGAGGTGATCACCTCGCAAATCAACCTGGTGCTCAACGAAAACACCGTCGACGAAAAACGCGAGACGTTCATCGTGCCCTTGCGCGCGATTGGCGACCTGCTGCTGGTCAAGACTTTCAACTATTAAACATCCCGCACCACGGTTGAATTCAGCCTTGTGAAAATGAGCGTGAACATGAGTGATAACACTGTTTCCCCGGCCGACGCACCCGCTGCCAAACCTCCTCGCCGCTGGCCAGCGCTAGTGATCGGGCTATGCCTGGTGGCCGGCGTGGCGGGCGGATTGGGCTGGCTCCTGCACAAACCCAAGGCCCCGCCTGCGCAATTGGCCAGTGACAAACTGGGCATGAGCCGGCCGGACGGTCTGCTCGAAACCCATTCCTTGAGTCAGCTGCCCAAGGATTTGCTGGCCGTGCCGTTCCTCAAGGAAACCCTGACCGAAGATTTCGTCTTCTATTACGAAGCTCACGCCGACCGTCTCGGTTTGATTGGCAGTCTGCGGCGGATTATTTACGAGCATGACCTGAAGCTGCAGGACAGTCTGATCGAGCAGCTCTTCGACCAACCGGCAGATGTGGCGCTGTGGCGTGGGGCGGATGGGCGTCTCAAGGATTTCCTGTTGGTGATGGATCGCGGAGGGCTGGCCAAGGTGCTGGAGCCGCTGGCGAAAGTGGCGCTGGATGATTCGCAACTGAGCAAGCTCAGCGAAGTGAAAGTCGGTGCCGACGCCGTCACCCTCTATCAGCTCAACTACAACGCCAGCAAGTCGTTGGTGTTCGCCTCCCATGGCGACAAATTGGTGGTGCTGTCCAATCCGGCCAAACTCTACGACCCGGATAACGGGGCTTTGGAGGAAACCGGCGGCGTTTCGACCAAGGCGATCGCCGCCTTGCTCAACGGCGACAAACTATTCCCCGAGGCCTTCGGCCTGCCGCCCCGTGCGCCCGAGGTAAAACAACGCCTTTCGGTCAACTCCAGCGTGTTGGCCATGGGTTATCAGCGCTTCATCCCGAACTTCGCCGGCCTGCGTTTCGACATGGACGACAAGGGCTGGCACAGCTTCCTCGCCATGGACGAACTGGACAACCAGCCGGACTTCGACTTCAAACCGATCTGGCAAGCCATGCCGATGGGCGCCAGCGCTTGCGTGGCCTTGCCGTTGGCCGCCGAACAACAGAAACCGTTGCTGGTGAAACTCGGCGCCGAAGAGTCTGTGGCTCAGGCCCTGACTGAACACATGGCCGGTGCCGCCGGCCTGTGCTGGTATGCCGATTCGCGGCTGTACACGCCGCTGTTGGTGGCCAGCCTGAATGATGATGACAGTGCCAAACTCGATGGTGACTTGGGCAACCTGTTCGGCTCGATGGTCGGTGCCTACGAAGGCAATGTTGCCGAACACGCATTCCCGGTGGTCGAGAAACAGGACGGTAAAACCCATCAGTGGCAGCGTCAGGTCAGTTCCAACTTCGGTCCTTATAAGGCCAAGGATGCCGAGCAGCCAGACGCGATCACCGGCAAAGCCTTCATGCGCGTCAGCCTGGCGCGCCACGGTTCGACGCTGCTGTTCTCCCTCGATGACAAACTCGTCGACAAAGCGCTGGGCACCCTCGACAAACGTTTCCCGCCGCTGGCTGACGTGCTGCCCAAAGACCTGCTGATGCCGATCTATTTCGGCCCCGATTCCATGGCGCAACTGATGCAGCAGGAAACCCTCGACAGCCTGCCGCAGGACATGGAGCCGGTGTTCTACAACGCCGCGCAAACCTACCTGATCCCGAAACTGCGCACCCTCGGCGGCTACGGCAAATACGCCCTGACCTTGCCCAAAGGCAGCGAGCCCGACGGCCACTGGCAATGGCTGCCACTGGAGTGGAAAGCTCTGTGACCGCACTCATCCGAGGCCTCGGCTTGCTGGCGTTGCTGCTGGGGACCCGCACATTCGCCAGCGAAGCCGCCGCGCTCGACCCGCAGCAATCCCAGGTATTCCGCGCCTGGTTCGTGCGCATCGCCCAGGAACAATTGACCCAAGGCCCGAGCCCGCGCTGGTACCAGCAGGACTGCGCCGGGCTGGTGCGGTTTGCCGCCAATGAAGCGCTGAAAGTCCACGACGACAAATGGCTGCGCAGCAATGGCCTGTCCAACCGCTACCTGCCGCCGGAGCTGCAACTGAGTGACGCCCAACGCGGCCTCGCCCAGCAATGGCAGCAGGGCGGCGGCAAGGTCGGGCCCTACGTCAACGCGATCAAACTGATTCAGTTCAACAGCCATCTGGTCGGCCGCGATCTGGCCCAGGCTCGGCCCGGCGATTTGATGTTTTTCGATCAGGGCGATGACCAGCACCTGATGATCTGGATGGGCCGCTTCATTGCCTATCACACCGGCACCACCACCCCCACTGACAACGGCATGCGCTCCGCAAGCCTGCAACAACTCATGACATGGAAGGACACCCGATGGATACCCGACGCAGCCAACCCCAACTTCATCGGCGTCTATCGACTGAACTTTCTCTCCCAATGATCGGTGCCCGCATGTTGCGTTTTCTGCCTCTGCTGTTGGTATTAGTGCTGCCTTTTTCGGCGGTCAACGCCGAAGACACCGTCGAGCCGAGCGGCTATGCGCCGGTGGCCGGTGAAAGCTTTTTCCTGTTGGCCGACAGTAGTTTCGCCAGCGATGAACAGGCGGTGGTACGCCTCGAAGCGCCGGGTCGTGACTATCGCCGGTTCCGCATGGAGCCTTACGGCGGTGCGGACATTCGGGTGTATCGCATCGACAAGCCGCTGGATTTCCTCAAGCGTCAGAAGAACCTGCACCGTGTGGTCAGCGACGGCCAGTTCAAGGGTGAAGGCCTGTCGAACACCCTCGCGTACCTGTGGGACAACTGGTACCGCAAATCCCGTCGGGTGATGCAGCGGGCGTTTTCCTACGAGTCGCGTAAACAAGTCACCGAGGAAGTGCCGGAACTGAAGATGGGCACCGCCATCGCCGCGCCAACACCCTACGACGCCCAGCCGCAATTCGCGTTGATTCCGGGCCTGCCGGTGGTCAGCCAATTCCGTTATCCGCTGTGGCAAGCCAAACCGATCCAGCCGCCCGAAGGCGTGAAGCTGGTCGGTTCTTCCAGCGAGTTCGTCAGCGTCTCGCCGGGCAACGTTTATATCCCGCTGGGCAACCTGAAACCGGGCCTGTACCTGGTGGAAGCGCTGATCGGCAAGTACCGCGCGACCACCATGGTGTTCGTCTCCAATACCGTGGCCGTGAGCAAGATTGCCGGTGATGAATTGCTGGTATGGGCCGCGCGCAAACATGAAGGCAGTTCGGTGCCAAAAGTGAATGTGCTGTGGACCGATGGCCTGGGTGTGATGAGCAGTGGCGCGACCGATGCCGATGGCTTGCTGCGCCTGAAACACGTCAGCCCCGAGCGTTCGTTCGTGATCGGCGAGGACGAAGAGGGCGGGGTGTTCGTCTCCGAGAACTTCTACTACGACAGCGAAATCTACGACACCAAACTCTATGCGTTTACCGATCGGCCGCTGTACCGGCCGGGGGATTGGGTGTCGTTGAAAATCGTCGGCCGCGAGTTCAAGAATGCCCGGGATTCCGTGGCACCGACTGCTGCCGATGTCAATGTGACGGTGCTCGATGCCACCGGTACTGCGCTGCAATCGTTGGCGTTGAAGCTCGATTCCAAGGCCGGTACTCAGGGCCGTTTCCAGTTGCCGGACAATGCGGTGGCAGGTGGTTATGAGCTGCGTTTCAGCTACAAGGATCAGGCCTACAGCAGTGCCTTCCGCGTGGCTGAGTACATCAAGCCGCACTTCGAGATTTCTCTGAACCTGGCGAAGCAGGATTACCGCACCGGCGAACCGGTCAAGGGCAGTCTGGTGTTGTTGTACCCGGACGGTAAACCAGTGGCCGACGCCAAGGTGAGCCTGAGCCTGCGCGCCCAGCAGTTGTCGATGGTCGATAACGAACTGCAATACCTGGGGCAATTCCCGGTGGAGCTGACCAGCGCCGAACTGACCACCGACGCCAAGGGCAACGCGACGCTTGACCTGCCCGCCGCCGAGAAACCGAGCCGCTACATGCTCACCGTGTTCGCCAGCGATGGTGCAGCGTATCGGGTCAAGACTACCAAGGAAATCCTCATCGACCGGGGCGCCGCCAGTTTCCGCCTGAGCGCGCCGCAACGGTTCAGCGCGGTGGGCGGCAAGGTTGCCTTCAGCTATGCCAACGAAGGTGGCAGCGAGCAAAGCAAAGCAGTCAACCCGAGCAGCTACAGCTGGGTGCGACTCGAAGATCAGACCACTGGCGAAGGTAAACTCGCCGCCAAAGATAAAGGCTTCACCCTGGCCTTCGACCGTCCGGGTACTTACAACCTGACGTTGAAGGATGATCATGGCCGCGTGCTTGGCGCGACCGGTCATTCGGTCACGGGTGATGGCGTCAAAGCCGTGCCCGGCACCGTGGAAATCGTCCTCGACAAACCCGAGTACAAGGCCGGCGACGAAGCCCTCGCGTTGATCACTTTCCCCGAGCCGGTCAGCGATGCGTTGTTGTCGCTCGAGCGCGACAAGGTCGAGGCCACGGCGTTGCTGTCCAAGGGCGCTGACTGGCTGAAGATGGAAAAACTCAGCGACACCCAATACCGCGCGCGCATCGCGGTGAAGGACAACTTCGCGCCGAACCTGACGTTCTCCGTGCTCTATACCAAGGGCGGTCAGTACAGCTTCCAGAACGCCGGTATCAAGGTGGTCGCGCCACAGATCGATGTGGCGATCACTACCGACAAAGAGGCGTATCAGCCCGGCGATACCGTGTCCGTGGACCTCACCACCCAGTTCGCCGGCAAGCCGATTCCGGCGCACCTGACGGTCAGTGTGGTCGACGAAATGATCTACGCGCTGCAGCCGGAAGTGGCGCCGACCATCGACCAGTTCTTCTACCACCCGCGCCGCAACAACGTGCGCACCAGCGCCAGTTTGTCGTTCATCAGCTACGACGTGGCACTGCCGGGCAGCCCGGGCGCGCCGGGCAAAGCCAACCGCAGCGAGCGTGGGGTGAAAGTGCTGGAGCGGCCGCGTCGTGAAGACGTCGACACCGCCGCGTGGCAGCCGGAATTGATCACCGACGCCAACGGCAAGACCCGCTTCACCTTCAAGATGCCGGACTCCTTGACCCGCTGGCGCATCACCGCCCGTGCCATTGCCGATGACGGTCAGGTCGGGCAGAAGAAGCAATTCGTGCGCTCGGAAAAACCGCTGTACCTGAAGTGGAGCGGCCCGACCAAATTCCGCAACGGCGACAAACCGGATCTTGGCGTATTCGCTTTCAGTCAGGCCGAGAAACCGGTCAAGGCTGAGCTGGTGATTCATTACGCGGGTGCCGAGCAACGTGTGCCGGTCACACTGAACAACGGCGTCAACTACGTCCCATTGCCGGCATTCACATTGGCCAATGGCGATTGGACCGCCGAGCTGGTGCAGGACGGTAAAACCGCTGACGCCTTGGCCGTTCGCCTGACCGCGACTGGCGAAGGCTGGCAGGTGACCCAGAGCCAAAGCCTGGACGCGGTCAGCGGCGACACGCCGTTGACCTTGCCGACGGACGCCACGGATATTCGCCTGCGTCTGGATGACAGCCCGCAAGCAGTGTTCCGTTCGGCACTCGATGATCTGCTGAGCTATCCGTACGGCGGTGTCGAACAAACCGCCAGCCGCCTGCTGCCGCTGAGCATCGCCTACCCAACGCTGTCGTCGAATCCACAGATCCGTGATCGCTTGCGTTTGATCATGCAGAACAGCCGCCTGCGGCTGGTGCAAATGGCCGGGCCATCGGCGAGCTTCACCTGGTGGGGCTTTGACGGCGAGCCGGATGCGTTCCTCACCGCTTACGCCTATTACGCCGACTGGCACGCCAGCAAAGTGCTGGAACTGAGCCTGCCGCCGGAGCACTGGCAGCGGGTGCTGGAGGTGTACGCGAAACAGGCGCAGAACACGCCGCTGTTGCAGCGGGCGTTGATTCTGTCGTTTGCCAAGCAGATGCAATTGCCGGTGAACACGCTGCTCAGCGGTTTGATCGACGACCTGGTGAAAGCCGGCGAAGGCAATACCGCGAGCGTCATGGACGATGGCGCAGAAAGCCTGGTCATGAACGATCCGGATTCGGCCTTGGGGCTGGCCAGTGCTCGGGTGTTGACCGCGTCTTTGGCGCGTCAGGCCAAGGTCAATCTGCCGCCGGCGTTCAGTCGTCAAGTGGATGCTGCGCAACAGCAAGTGGCCGCCAGCGCTCAACCGTTTGTCGAAGCCCTGAACCTGTCACTGCAAGCTTTCGATCAGGCTCATGCGCAAGCGTTGTTGCAACGCCTGTTGCCACAGCAATCGACCCTGGAACGCGCGTTGGCGCTGACCTGGTTGCAACGCAGCATCGAGCAGGCCTCTCCGACCATCGCATTGGCACCGGGTGAGGGCTGGAAGAAACGTTACAGTGATACCGGTGAGATGTATTGGACGTGGCAGGGCTCTTCGCCAGTGCCGGCGGCATTGTCGCTGACCGGGACGCAAGAGCGCCCGCTACGCGCCATGTTGAGCTTCCAGACCAAACAACCGGCAATCGATCCGATGGCGGTGACCATCACCCGTCGCCTGTCGCGTCTGGTGCCGGGTGATGAGGCGTTCGAATTCAAACTCGAAGCGGTCGGCACCAAGCCGTTGTCCAGCGACAGCCTGTACCTGGACGAAGTGATCATCACCAGCAAAGCGGCGAAACCGCTGCGCTACGGCATGCTCGAAGTGCCGCTGCCACCGGGCGCGGACGTCGAGCGCACCACGTGGGGCATCAAGCTGATGGGCAAGGCCGGCACCGAGCCGACTGCGTTGGAGAAGGCCCGTTTCGAGCCGGGGCAAATGGCGTATGCAGTGCCAGTGGATGCCCTGAGCGGCGAGTTGCGCCTGCGTCATCTGGTGCGCTTCTCGCAAAAAGGCCAGTTCAACCTGCCGCCGGTGCGTTTCACGCAGGTCTACGCGCCACAGCATCAGGCTCAGGAACAGAAACCGGCGCTCGGTCAGGTCACGGTCAACTGACATGACCCGGTGTCTGGTCTGGTGGTTGCTGTGTTTGATCCCTGCGCTGGCGACAGCGCAGGACGAGCCGCTGCGCCTGGGTTTCAAGGGTGAGCTGCTTGCGTTGAGCCAGACTCAGGTGATCTCGCGTGAGCCATTGCCTGATGACTTGCAGACGCCGTTGGGCAGCTTGTGGAAGCTGTTTGTCTACGGTTGGCTGGTGGACACCGGCGCGCGTGAGCCCGCTTATGAATGTCGCGGGCAATCGAAGGAAGAAGTTTATTGCTGCACGGCGGGCGGCACGATCGGGCGTGATCAGGCGTTGGTGAAGTCTTGCGGGTTGTATTTCGAACCCGCGCGGTTGGGCATTGCCGGCGCGCAGTGGCGCGAGTATTGGCAGGCCAGACAAGCGCCGAAGTGGTTGCTGGATTTGCCGTCGTTGCAACCGCAGACCCGGGTTCCGGTGGCGGAGTTGTTGAAGGTGTTGGCCGTGATGCCAGCGCAGGATCAGGCGCGAAGGGTGTTGCTCGATGTGGTGCTCAATGCCGCGGACGGCAATGTCGTGGGTGAACTCGGTGGCCGGTTGCGGGTGAAAACCTGGAGCTGGCTGGGGGATCAGGATCCCTCGTCGCGCCAAGGCGGATTCGCGGGCTGGACGGTAGACGGCACACCGATCTGGGCCGGTGGGCGCGGCACCAGTCAGATGGTCTTGCGCACTTATGGGCAGGCGCTGGCGACGGTACTGCCCTCGTCGTGGCCAGCCGAGGCAGGGAAGTGCGTTGAGGTCGGTCTGTTCGCGCGTTATCCACTAAAACGCGTGCTGTCGGGGGATCGCGTTGTAGCGCCCGGCCCTTTGCAAGGCGACTATCGCGTCGAGTTCGCCAACGGCAATCAACTCGATATCCACAGCGATGGCGAGTTGTTCTTGCTCAAAGACAAACTCGTCGCCCGCCTCGATCGTGAAGAATACGTCGCCCGCGTCCTGCAGCGTGAAGCCAGGCCTGAACCCGTCGAAGCGGCCAAAGCCCTGGCCGTCGCGATCCGCACCTACCTGCTGCAAAACGCCACTCGCAACGGCGACTGCCTGAGCATCGATGACAGCAGCAGTCGACAGCGCGTCGCGCCACGTCCGGCCGCCACCGAGTCGCGCAATATCGCCTCGTGGACCAGCGATCTGGTTCTCGCAGGCAGTAACGTCACCTATCACTCCGACCAACCGGGGCCGGACAAACTCTCCTGGCAGCAAGCCGTCGAACAAGCCAATGCCGGCCAACGCTACGACGCCATCCTGCTGCATGCCTACCCGCGCGCCAGCCTCAGTCGCTGGGACAACCCCGTCGCCTCCTGCGAAGCGCTGCCCGCCGCGCAAGACTGGCTGCAAAACCAGCGCCGCGGCTGGCGCCAACGGCTCGAAAGCGAAGTTGGCTACAACGAAGTCAGCACCTTTGCGGTCTGCCGCCTGGCCTTTGGTCGTCCGTTTGTCGACCGCGAACGCCAGCGCATCTACGTGCGCGGCGTGCTGTCGTTGCAAGACCGCCTCGACCTGACCCACGAATACCTGCACCTGGCCTTCGAAGCACACCCTAACGGCCAGGATGAAACCTACATCGAAGGGCTCGCCCGTCACCTCTTGCTGGAATAGGCCATGAAACTCCGTTATCCACAGGTCTTGCTGTTGCTTTGCGCTTTTTGCGTACTGCCAGCGACATTTGCCGCCGTCAAACTTGATACGCCCATTGGCGGCTGGCGTACCGGCGCCCCTGAAGGCGAAGGCGAAAACTTTCGTCAGACGGTCAATTACCCGGCCTCGTCGGTCAACACCCCGGTGGGCCAGGCCAATACGGCGCGCATTACCGGCCAGATCCAATCCACCCCCAAGAGCAATGAACCTGGCAAGCTGATCGTCAACGGCGTCAGCATGCCGTTGAAAATTGACCCCGCCGGTCGCTTCGACCGCCCGTTCTCATTCCCCAAAGGCAGCAACAGCGTTGAAGTCCGCAGCCCCGATGGCCAACAACGCCACCGCACGCAGTTCCTCAATGCCAACGGCGGAGCCACCCCAGCCAAATTGCGCGTCCTGCTGGCCTGGGACAGCGACGGCACGGACCTGGACTTGCACCTCATCACCCCCGATGGCGCACACATCTGGTACGGCGACCGTGTCGCGCCCAATGGCGCGGCGCTGGATGTGGACGTGACCACCGGCTACGGCCCGGAAATCTTCGCCATGCCGGCGCCGATCAAAGGACAGTATTTGGTGTATGTGAATTACTTCGGCGGCGGGTATCGGAGTGATGAGGAAGGGCAGGAAGAAGCGGTTCAGCCACTGACCACCGCGCAAGTGACGGTGATTACGGAGGAGGGGACGCCTGATGAAAAAATGGAGACGTTCCTGGTGCCGATGCGGGCGGTGGGGGAGTTGACGTTGGTTAAGGGGTTTAGTTATCCGTGAGGGGAAATCGTCTCGGCACTGCTGAGGCCTTTATCCAATCCGTAGCAGCTGCCGAGCCTGCGAGGCTGCGTTCGAGCCGGGGTCGCGCTCGACCGAAGTTCTCGCATATCCGCTGTACACAGGTCTTCCTGAAAGAACCGGTTGCCTGATTTTACGACTGCTTCGTGGCCGGACGCAGACTTCGCCGGCTGCTAGAGGGAGTGCGGTGCTGTAGCTCTTTATTGATGAGGGGCTGAGGTTGGTTCGGGGGAGGGCGCGGGATTATTTCGGGCATTAAAAAGCCGGCTTGTGGCCGGCTTCTCGGGGACTGGCTTGGTTTATTTTTGGTAAACCGCGCCAGCCTTCAAAACGTACACCCGGATCTTGCGTCCGGCTGTGGGACTTGGCGAGAAAGTGATCTGCCTTGTCGGTGCGATCTGAGCCTTGAAAAGGGTCGATGCGCAAATGTGGGGCGCAGCATACTGATTTTTTTGAGGAATTCCCAGCTTGGCGTGCGGGGTAGAGCGATTGCGCTGAGGCGTAGCAGCTGCCGAAGGCTGCTACAGGGCTTCGTATTTACAGGAACGGTACGGACGGTCTGCGTTTGTTGAGCGTCGACCACCAGAACACCCACCCCAATACCCTGATGTTCTGCTTGTCGATCTGCTCGGCGCTGAAGATCTCATCCGGATACTCAGCACGGTTGTGGCTGCGCAGTCGCAGCGCATTTCCCGGCATCCGGTGCAGGTACTTGATCCGCAACATCCCGTCATGTTCGATCGCATAGATTTCGCCATCGATAATCTGCGTAAGCCCGCGATCAATGGCGAGGACAGAACCGTCTTCAATCTTTTCGGCCATGCTGTTGCCGATCATATGGGTGCAGATGGCATTGGCATGTTTGATTTCCAGGGAGTCGAGGTAGCTGTGGGGCAGGCGGATGGATTGGCCGGGGTCCTCGACGACGTGGGTTTTGTTGGAGCCTGGGGCGGTGGCGGTCTCTTTGAAGAAGGGCAGTTCGACGTCGATGGGTTCGATCACCGTGTAGATGCCCCGGATGGCTTGGGCGTCGAAGGTGTTGCCGGACTCGTCGAGCACACGCAGGCGCGAGGACTCTTTAGGACCTTCGCCGGTTTTCAGCCAGTCACTGTTTACAGACAGAAGTCGGGAGACTTCTTCCATGCGATAGGCGGGCACACCACGGGTGTACCAGTTATGGATATTTTGCGCTTCCGTGTCGAAGAAAGCGGCAAATCCTGTCGTTGTGATGTTGGCTGCTTCGAGGAGCGCTCTGAACCGTGGGCCGCTAGTGTTCTTTTTCATAAACACGAGTCTACGGGCGCAGGATGGGGGTTTGAATAAACGACCCGTTCAAATTTCGAGGGAAATTTAAGACCGGATGTAAGACGCTTTTCGTAAAAAATAAACAGGCAAACACCCAGGCCGAAATGCTCAAAACTCATTGTTAAAAGCGTTCCAGGCGGGCACAAAAAACCCCGGATCAACCGGGGTTTTTCTTGAAGCGTGAGGCTAGAAACTAACCGTTGCTTCTCAGCCTTTGTAGGCGGCAACCGACTTGGTGATCGCGGCGCGGGCGGCGTCTGCGCCGTCCCAGCCTTCGATTTTCACCCATTTGCCTTTTTCGAGGTCTTTGTAGTTCGCGAAGAAGTGCTCGATCTGCTGGATCAGCAGGGCTGGCAGGTCGGTGTATTCCTTCACGTCCACGTACAGCTGGGACAGCTTGTCGTGTGGGACTGCGATGACTTTGGCATCGCCGCCGCCGTCGTCGGTCATGTTCAGGATGCCGACTGGACGCGCGCGGATCACTGAACCTGGAGCAACCGGGTAAGGGGTCACGACCAGCACATCGAGGGGATCACCGTCGTCAGCCAGGGTGTTCGGGATGTAACCGTAGTTGGCCGGGTAGAACATTGGGGTGGCCATGAAACGGTCAACGAACAGGCAATCGCTGTCTTTGTCGATTTCGTATTTGATCGGCGCGTGGTTGGCCGGGATCTCGATCGCGACGTAGATGTCGTTCGGCAGGTCTTTGCCAGCCGGAATCTTGCTGTAGCTCATTGGGCGGTGCCCCCGTTAGTTGACCAAAAATACTTGGCCGGATTGACCAAAAAGTGGCGGCGATTATAGGCATATTCCGCCACCGTTGCTATGTGCCAGAGGTCGTGTAGACCTTAGTCGTGAGCCTGATAGACCGGATCGTTGGCCTGAAGTTGCCTAAGCCTTGCCAAGGGATCCTGCCGGTAAAACAGCCTCAACTGCTCGTAGACCTGTGGATAAGCCTCGTGCAGCAGATCCGGGGCGCTGAAGAAGTATTCGCTGGTGACCGCAAAGAACTCGGCGGGGTTTTCCGCGGCGTACGGGTCGATGGCGGTTTCAGCGTCCGGGTTGCGCTCGAGTTGCCGGTCGAGGTCGTCGTAGGCTTCCTGCATGACCTTGGCCCATTCGCTGACGCGCATGTCGGCGTGCAGCGGTGGCAGGCCATTGGCGTTGCCGTTGAGCATGTCGAGCTTGTGCGCGAGTTCGTGGATCACCAGGTTGTAGCCTTCCCAGCCACCGCTGGCCATCACGCCGGGCCAGGCGAGGATGATCGGGCCTTGCTGCCAGGCTTCGCCGCTGTGTTCACCGTCCCATTCGTGTTCGACGCCGCTGGCATCGCGATGGCGCTGGGGGCTGAGGAAGTCGTCGGGGTAGAGGATGACTTCGTGAAAGCCCTGATACCAGTTCAGATCACCCAAATGCATGAGCGGTAATTGGGCCTGGGCGGCGAGCAGCAGGCGCTGCTCCTGGTGGAGTTCTACGCCGGGCAGGGCGGTCAGGTGTTTGTCTTGCAGGAACAGCACGCTGGCTTCGCGCAGCCACTGGTCTTCGGCCGCGCTGATGCCATCGAGGAAGCTCAGGTGATGGCGCACCCGTTGCCACATGTCGTCGGCAATCGGATGCCTGGCCAGGGTGCGCCGGCGTCGCCAGGCGCTAAGGGACCACATCGTCAGTCAGCGGGGTTCGGCTTTGGACGCGCCATTAGCGAGACGGCTGCGGATTACGCCAATGATCATCGGTAGCAGCGACACCAGGATGATACCCACCACCAGCAGCGACAGGTTTTTCTTGATGAACGGTACGTTGCCGAAGAAGTAGCCGAGGGTTACCAGGCCACCCACCCAGAGGATGGTGCCGAATATGCTGAAGGCGAAGAAACGCGGGTAAGGCATTTTGCCAACGCCGGCGACGAACGGGGCAAAGGTACGGATGATTGGCATGAAACGCGCCAGGGTCACGGTTTTGCCGCCATGTTTGTCGTAGAAATCGTGGGTTTGTTGCAGGTAATCGCGGCGGAAGATTTTCGAGTTCGGGTTACTGAACAGCCGTTCGCCGACGGTGCGGCCGATCACGTAGTTGGTGCTGTCGCCGAGGATCGCCGCCAGCATCAGCAGGCCGCCCAGCAGTACCGGATCCATGCCGCCACCGGCCGCCACGGCGCCCGCGATGAACAGCAGGGAATCGCCCGGCAGGAACGGCATCACCACCAGCCCGGTTTCGCAGAAGATCACCATGAACAGGATGGCGTAGATCCATGCTCCGTAGTTGTTCACCAGCATCTCGAGGTAAACATCGAGATGCAGAATAACGTCGATCGGGTTGAAATCCATGGAAAGCACCTGTGGTGATGGCCCGACTCAGCAGGCCTGTGCGGATAGCTTCGCGTAAGACTACAGCGGGGTGTGATTTTTCTTACGAGCCGTGAGGTGTGGGCATTATACGGGGTGAAAAGTGAAAAACGCGTCGAGTTTGTAGCGAGGAATATCGATGTGTTGCAGAGTTTGTCGGAAAAGGTCGCAGCCTTCAGTAGCACCTACAGGTTCGAGGTTGCCTCGGTCAATGCAGGCGCTGCCGAAGGCTGCGATCTTCTTGGTGACCTTAAAGTTCGTCACTGATCGGCAATACGTAATTCTTGAACTCGGTGTCTTCCCTGAACCCGATGGACTCGTAGGTTTTCTGCGCGACTTCGTTGTTGCTGCTGGTGGAAACGCGCATGCGCACGGCATTGGTTTCCTTGGCCATTTTCTTCGCGGTGCGGATCAGGTTGTCGGCCACCAACTGGCGGCGGGCGTCTTCGGCGACGTAGATGTCGTTGAGGATCCACACGCGTTTGAGCGAAAGAGACGAGAAGCTCGGGTACAACTGACAGAAACCCAGCAGTTTGTTGTTGTCGTCATCGGCCAGGGCCAGGTAGATCACCGACTCTTTGCGCCGCAGGCGCTTTTCGAGGAACGCTCGGGACGAGTCCGGATACGGCAGGGAACCGTAAAACTCACGATATTTGACGAACAACGGGGTCAGCAGGTCCAGGTGTTCGAGGGTCGCTTGAATAATCCGCATGGTAGGTCTCGTCTTCAAGTGGCTGTCTTACATGGTGACGGCGATAGGAAACCCTTGGCGGCCGTGCATCGATCCTGCCTTAAACCGGAATAGAAACGCAATGCGGAAACGGTTCAGGCATCCGACGGGCTGAGTAGGAAATTACCTTTCAAACCTGCTCCTGTGTCCGACTCCAGCGTCTGAACCTGGGCTTCGTCCTTCAGACTGACCCCCGATAACTGCCGCCGACAGGCTTCGCGCATCAAATACAGCAAACGGTGTGCCGCCATGCCGTAACTCAAGCCTTCGAGCCGGACATTCGATATGCAGTTGCGGTAGGCATCCGTCAGTCCGACCTTGGGATTATAGGTGAAATACAGCCCCAGGCTGTCTGGAGAGCTTAATCCAGGGCGTTCCCCGATCAGAATGACCACCATTTTTGCGCCCAGCAGCTCGCCAATCTCATCAGCCACCGCAACCCGGCCTTGTTCCACCAGAATCACCGGCGACAGGGACCAGCCTTCGATAGCTGTCTGTTCTTCCATGCGTGCCAGAAACGGCAAGGTATGGCGATGAACGGCCAGTGCCGAGAGACCATCGGCCACCACTACAGCCAGATCCACCCCGCCAGGATTGGCTCGTGCGTAATCACGCAGTGTCTGCGCCGACTCGTCACTCAACTTGCGCCCCAAGTCGGGGCGCTGCAAATAGCTGTTCCGGTCCGTGGCGGCGCTGTGCAACAGCAAACTCTCACGCCCACGCTCGGTCAGTTGCGAACTGAGCGCCGAGTGATCGAAAGGCAGGTGCACCGCATCCCGGGCCTGGGCATGGGCGTACTGGAAATCCAGCTGCGCGCGGGTCGGCATGCTGGTGCCGGTACGGCCGAGGGCAATGCGTGCCGGGGTCAGGCGACGCAGGTCCCGCAACGGATTTTGCGGATCGACGGGGGGCTTATCCATATAAACACTCATCCCAGTTGCGCCAATGCCTGGCGGAACGCCGGTGGCAGGCTGTTGCCGAAGTGAATTTTGCCGTCCGCCTGGGTGAAGATGCCCATGTTCGCCAGCCACTGTTCAAACTCCGGCGCCGGTTTCAGGCCCAGGGTTTGCCGGGCGTAGAGGGCGTCGTGGAACGAGGTGGTCTGGTAATTGAGCATGATGTCGTCGGAGCCGGGGATGCCCATGATGAAGTTGATCCCGGCTACGCCCAGCAAGGTCAGCAGAGTGTCCATGTCGTCCTGGTCGGCTTCGGCATGGTTGGTGTAACAGATATCGCAGCCCATGGGTACGCCCAGCAGCTTGCCGCAGAAGTGGTCTTCGAGGCCGGCGCGGATGATCTGTTTACCGTTATAGAGGTATTCCGGGCCGATGAAGCCTACGACGGTGTTCACCAGAAACGGTTTGAAATGCCGTGCCACGGCGTACGCGCGGGTTTCACAGGTCTGTTGATCGATGCCGTGGTGGGCGTTGGCCGACAAGGCACTGCCTTGGCCGGTCTCGAAATACATCAGGTTTTGGCCCAATGTGCCGCGATTCAGGCTCAAGCCCGCGTCGTAGCCTTCCTGTAAAACGTTGAGGTTGATGCCGAAACTGGCGTTGGCCGCTTCGGTGCCGGCAATCGACTGGAACACCAGGTCCAGCGGAACCCCGCGATTGACCGCCTCGATGGAGGTGGTGACGTGGGTCAGCACGCAGGCCTGTGTCGGAATGTCGTAGCGCTGGATGATCGCGTCGAGCATTTCCAGCATGGCGCAAATCGATGCGATGCTGTCGGTGGCCGGGTTGATGCCGATCATCGCGTCGCCGTTACCGTACAGCAGACCGTCGAGAATGCTTGCGGCGATGCCGGCCGGTTCGTCCGTGGGATGGTTGGGTTGCAAGCGTGTCGAGAGCCGGCCACGCAGGCCCAGGGTGCCGCGGAACTTGGTGACCACGCGGATTTTCTGCGCCACCAGCACCAGGTCCTGCACGCGCATGATCTTCGACACGGCGGCGACCATTTCCGGGGTCAGGCCGGGGGCGAGGGCGCGCAGGCTCTGTTCGTTGGCGGCGTCGCTGAGCAGCCAGTCACGGAAACCGCCGACGGTGAGGTGGCTGACCGCTTTAAAAGCCTGTTTGTCGTGAGTGTCGATGATCAGTCGGGTGACCTCATCGGCCTCGTAAGGAATCAGCACTTCCTCCAGGAAGTGGGCCAGCGGGGTGTCGGCCAGGGCCATCTGCGCGGCCACCCGCTCGCCATCGTTGAGGGCTGCAACGCCGGCCAGAAAGTCCCCGGAGCGCGCCGGGCTGGCTTTGGCCATGACCTCCTTGAGGCTGTCGAAGCGGTAGGTCTGGGCGCCGACGGTATGGGCAAATACGGCCATGGGACGGTGTCCTCCTGATTCAATAAATATCTCAAATGCACCACTAAACCCCTGTGGGAGCGGGTTCTGGTGCACTTCAATAGGGCTGGCGCCGGGAATCAGCCCGGCGCCGGTGCATTTCAGACGCCTTCGAGCATCGCATCTGCCGGCGCATCGGCGCGTTGCTTGGCGGTCAGTTGGAAATACAGGTAACCGGCCACCATGAAACCGAGGAACACACAGCCGATCAGCGCGTTGAACCAGGCCATCGCCACCAGGCACACCACCGCCAGAAACAGCGCGATCCCCGGTACGATCGGGTAGCCCGGCGCGCGGAAGGTGCGCTCCAGGTTGGGTTCGGTTTTACGCAGTTTGAACAGGCTCAGCATACTGATGATGTACATCACGATGGCGCCGAATACCGACATGGTGATCATTGCAGCCGTCAGCGTCATGCCTTGCAGGTTGATCAGGCCGTCGCTGTAGATCGCCGCGATGCCGATCACGCCGCCCGCCAGGATCGCCCGGTGCGGGGTCTGGAAGCGCGACAGTTTGGCCAGGGAAGCTGGCAGGTAACCGGCGCGAGCCAGGGCGAAGAACTGCCGCGAATAACCCAGAATGATCCCGTGGAAGCTCGCCACCAGGCCAAACAGACCGATCCACACCAACATGTGCATCCAGCTCGAGTTGTTGCCGACCACGGCTTTCATCGCCTGAGGCAGCGGGTCGTTGATGTTCGACAGTTGGCGCCAGTCGCCGACACCGCCGGCCATGACCATCACGCCGATGGCGAGGAACACCAGGGTCAGAATGCCGCTGACGTAAGCCTTGGGAATCGTGCGTTTCGGGTCCTTGGCTTCTTCGGCGGCCATGGCTGCGCCTTCAATGGCGAGGAAAAACCAGATCGCGAACGGGATGGCCGCAAAGATGCCGGGAATCGAGGCCATGCTGAATTCGTTGGCGCCCGACCAGCCGTTGAGCACGAAGTTACTGAAGCTGAAGCCCGGTGCGACCACACCCATGAACACCAGCAATTCGGCGACGGCGAGCACGGTGACCACCAGTTCGAAGGTGGCCGCGATGCTCACGCCGAGGATATTCAGGGTCATGAACACGAAATAGGCGCCAACCGCGGCGACCTTCGGGTCCAGTTCCGGGTATTGCACATTGAGGTAGGCGCCGATGGCCATGGCAATTGCCGGTGGCGCAAAGACGAATTCGATCAGGGTGGCGATGCCGGCGATCAGTCCGCCTCGCTCGCCGAAGGCTCGGCGGCTGTAGGCAAACGGCCCGCCAGCGTGGGGAATGGCGGTGGTCAATTCGGTGAAACTGAAAATGAAGCAGGTGTACATCGTCGCCACCATCAATGCGGTGACGAGAAAACCCAGGGTACCTGCGGTGCCCCAGCCATAACTCCAGCCGAAATACTCGCCGGAAATCACCAGGCCGACGGCAATGCCCCATAGATGCAGGGTGCCGAGTGTGGGTTTGAGCTGTGTAGTAGAAGTCATAGGTCCTCTCTGCGTAGTAGAAGTCATAAGTCCTCTCTGTCTTTTTTATTGTTTGATTTGTTGGACTTTCGGGTATGGCATTCAGCGTGTAGAGCGGGCAAGCAAAGCCCATGCCAGACCGGCAGAGCGATGAAGGAGGCGTTTAAGGGCACCATCGCGGGCTTGCCCGCGATGGCCTTCTGAAGGGCGATACAGAAATACCTGTATCGCCCCCCGGTTTTTAGAAGAAGCCCAACGGGTTGATGTCGTAGCTCACCAGCAGGTTTTTGGTCTGCTGATAGTGATCGAGCATCATTTTGTGGGTTTCACGGCCGACGCCGGACTTCTTGTAACCACCGAACGCGGCATGTGCCGGGTACAGGTGGTAGCAGTTGGTCCACACGCGACCGGCCTTGATGGCGCGGCCCACGCGGTAGGCGCGGTTGATGTCGCGGGTCCAGAGGCCGGCACCCAGGCCGAACTCGGTGTCGTTGGCGATGGCCAGGGCCTCGGCTTCGTCCTTGAAGGTGGTGATGCTCACCACCGGGCCGAAGATTTCTTCCTGGAACACGCGCATTTTGTTGGTGCCCTTGAGCAGGGTCGGCTGGATGTAATACCCGGTCGCCAGGCTGCCCTCGAGTTTTTCCACCTTGCCACCGGTCAGCAGCTCGGCGCCTTCGCCCTTGGCGATGTCCAGGTACGAAAGGATTTTGTCGAATTGCTGCTCGGACGCCTGGGCGCCGACCATGGTGTCGGTGTCCAGCGGGTCGCCACGCTTGATCTGCAGGACTTTTTTCATGACAACTTCCATGAACTCGTCGTAGATCGACTCCTGTACCAGGGCGCGGGACGGGCAGGTGCAAACTTCGCCCTGGTTGAAGAATGCCAGCACCAGACCTTCAGCGGCTTTCTCGATGAAGGACGGTTCGGCCTGCATGACGTCTTCGAAGAAGATATTCGGCGACTTGCCTCCCAACTCCACTGTGGACGGAATGATGTTTTCGGCGGCGCATTTCATGATGTGCGAGCCGACTGGAGTCGAACCGGTGAAGGCGATCTTGGCGATGCGTTTGCTGGTGGCCAGGGCTTCACCGGCTTCTTTGCCGAAGCCTTGCACCACGTTGAGCACGCCAGGTGGCAGCAGGTCGCCGATCAGCTCCATCAGCACGGTAATGCCCAGCGGGGTTTGCTCGGCAGGTTTGAGGACAATGCAGTTACCGGCGGCCAGGGCCGGAGCGAGTTTCCAGGCGGCCATCAGAATCGGAAAGTTCCACGGGATGATCTGCCCGACCACGCCCAGCGGTTCATGGATGTGATAGGCCACGGTATTGCCGTCGATCTCGGCGGCGCTGCCTTCCTGGGCGCGAATGCAACCGGCGAAGTAGCGGAAGTGGTCGGCGGCCAGCGGGATGTCGGCGTTGAGGGTTTCACGCACGGCCTTGCCGTTGTCCCAGGACTCGGTGATCGCCAGCAGTTCCAGGTTCTGTTCGATGCGATCGGCGATTTTCAGCAGCACCAGCGAGCGTGCCTGGGCGGACGTGGCGCCCCAGGCATCGGCGGCGGCATGGGCGGCGTCCAGGGCTTTTTCGATGTCTTCGGCAGTGGAGCGCGGGAATTCGGCAATCGGTTGGCCGTTGACCGGCGAAGTATTGGTGAAGTACTGACCTTTGACAGGCGCGACGAACTCGCCGCCGATGTAGTTACCGTATTTGCTCTTGAACGAAACGATAGCGCCTTCAGTGCCTGGGTGAGCGTAACGCATGATGGGTTTCTCCTTGGCTTTTGTGCTTATAAGGGAGGACGCGCCAGAGCGCGGTAACAAGCGTAGAGCAAAGGTTGGGCCACCGCCTTGCAGGTCAGTTAAATCAAGGACTTGTGTGTTTTTTGTCGGACGGCTGGGCGGGGCTTGTGACGCTTGCGGTACAACCCGTGTGACACTTTGTACCGCTTGTGGCACAACCTGTGACCGATGGGTCTTGCCAGCATTGCAATGCGTCGATGGCTGGAGGATGCTGGGCCTCAAATGGCCCACAGGTAATCCTCTGTGGCGAGGGAGCTTGCGTGGCGAGGGGGCTTGCCCCCGTTGGGCAGCGAAGCAGCCCCCAAACCATTCACCTCGATTTACCAGATACACCGCATGCTCAGGATTTACGACTGCTGCGCAGCCGAACGGGGGCAAGCCCCCTCGCCACAGGAAGTGGTTATAGGTAGGCACTCACCTATCGGGGAGAATAATAAGAAATGCACGACAACCATTTGAGTCGCCATGCCCAGCAAGTGTTGACCGTGACCCAGGGTAAGTCCCACCTGCACGGTCCCGGCAGCGATCCGTCCATTGCTCGCTCCTGGCTGCGTTGCCTTGAGGACTATCACCTCGACCCGGCCCTGACCATGGCGCCGACGGTGCTGGAACATGGCCGTCTCCTGGAAAGCCGCGAACGCTTGCAGCAAGTGCTGCAGATCGCCGGCAACGAAATGACCAGCCTCCACCAGCAACTCTCCGGCGCCGGCCACGCAGTGTTGCTGACCGACGCTCGCGGGGTGATCCTCAACTGCGTCACCGCGCCCGCCGAACGGAAGATTTTCGAACGCGCCGGCCTTTGGCTTGGCGCCGACTGGAGCGAAGCCTGCGAAGGTACCAACGGCATCGGCACCTGCCTGGTGGAGCGCCAGTCCCTGACCATCCACCAGGACGAACACTTTCGCGGCCGCCACACCGGCCTGACCTGCTCGGCAAGCCCGGTGTTCGACCCTCATGGTGAACTGTTGGCGGTGCTTGACGTGTCTTCGGCGCGTCACGAGGTTTCGCGGCAGAGCCAGTTTCACACCATGGCCCTGGTCAATCTGTCGGCGAAGATGATCGAGAGCTGTTATTTCCTGCGTTACTTCGACAATCAATGGCTGCTGCGTTTTCACTTGCAGGCCGAATCCGTCGGACTGTTCAGCGAAGGGCTGCTGGCGTTCGACGGGGAAGGGCGGATCTGTGCGGTCAACCAGAGCGCGCTGAATTTGCTGGGGCATATTCGTGGCGGCCTGTTGGGCCAGCCGGTGGAGGCGTTTTTCGACTGCTCGCTGAATGAGTTGCTCGGCCGCGCGAGCGCCAATGCCAGCGCCAGTTGGCCGTTGCGCACCCGCGATGGGCGGCGGCTGTTTGCTGTATTGCGTGGGCAGCCGCGCAGCATTCCTGCACCGGTGGTGCAAAGCCCGGCAGTGGCCGAGCGTCCACGGCTGTCGGGTATTTGCCTGGGCGATGCCGCGTTGCAGGAAGACTTCCGCAAGGCCTTGCGGGTGTTCGAACGGGACGTGCCGTTGCTGATCAATGGCGAAACCGGCTCAGGCAAGGAGGCTTTCGCCAAGGCCGTGCATCAGGCCAGTCAACGGGCGGAAAAATCGTTCGTCGCCCTCAATTGCGCGGCGATCCCCGAAAGCCTGATCGAAAGCGAGTTGTTCGGCTATCGCGGCGGCAGCTTCACCGGTGCCCGTAAGGAAGGCATGCGTGGCAAGTTGCAGCAGGCCGATGGCGGGACATTATTCCTGGATGAAATCGGTGACATGCCGCTGAGCATGCAAACCCGGCTATTAAGGGTGCTGGAAGACCGTCAGGTGGTGCCGATTGGCGGCGAGCCGGAATCGGTCAATGTGCGGATCATCAGCGCCACTCACCGTAACCTGCTCGAAAGGGTGCAGGACGGCAGTTTCCGCGAGGATTTGTATTACCGGCTCAATGGGCTGGAAGTCGCATTGCCGGCGTTGCGCGAGCGCACGGATAAATCACAGTTGCTCGACTTCCTGCTGGCTGAAGAGGCGGGCGGGGAGACGGTATTGATTGATGCAGCGGCGCGGCAGGCCTTGCTGGATTTTGCCTGGCCGGGGAACGTGCGGCAGTTGCGCAATGTGCTGCGGACCCTGGCGGCGTTGTGTGACGGCGGTCGGATCGGGTTGGAAGATTTGCCGGCGATGATTCGTCAGGCCCGGCCGGTGACGGTGGCGACGATTGACGAGCCGTCCGAGTATCCGCTGGACGATGCCGAGCGGCTGGCATTGCTCAACGCACTGGAACAGCAGCGCTGGCACATGACCCACACCGCCGAACAGTTGGGCGTGAGCCGCAATACCCTCTATAGAAAGCTGCGCAAACACAGTATCGCCCGTTAGGTTGTGACTGATCGTTCCCACGCTCTGCGTGGGAATGCCTCCCCAGACGCTCTGCGTCCGCTTTTGGGGCGCAGAGCGTCCCTTGGTGCATTCCCACGCAGAGCGTGGGAACGAGCGTGGTTACAGCTAAAGAGTGCGATTTTCCCCTCCCTACGCTAACCTGCGGCCATGTTTTACGAGGTCGACTATGCACATTCATATTCTTGGTATTTGCGGCACTTTCATGGGTTCGATGGCGGTTCTGGCCAAAGAGCTGGGCCATCGCGTGACCGGCTCCGATGCCAACGTCTACCCGCCGATGAGCACTCAGCTGCAAGCCCAGGGCATTGAGTTGACCCAAGGTTACGACCCGGCGCAGCTCGATCCGGCCCCGGACCTGGTGGTGATCGGCAATGCCATGTCCCGCGGCAACCCGGCGGTCGAGTACGTGTTGAACAAAGGCCTGCCGTACGTCTCTGGCCCGCAATGGCTGGCCGATCACGTGCTGCAAGGCCGCTGGGTGCTGGCGGTTGCCGGCACGCACGGCAAGACTACTACCAGCAGCATGCTCGCCTGGGTTCTGGAACACGCCGGTATGAGCCCGGGTTTCCTGATCGGCGGCGTGCCGCAGAATTTCTCGGTGTCGGCGCGTCTGGGCGATACGCCGTTCTTCGTGATTGAAGCCGACGAATACGACAGCGCGTTTTTCGACAAGCGTTCCAAATTCGTTCACTACCGCCCCCGCACGGCGATCCTGAACAATCTGGAGTTCGATCACGCGGACATCTTCCCTGATCTGGCGGCCATTGAGCGACAGTTCCACCATTTGGTGCGGACTATTCCGAGCGAAGGCCTGGTGATCCATCCGACCACCGAGCCGGCCTTGCAGCGCGTGATCGAGATGGGCTGCTGGACCCCGGTGCAAACCACCGGTGCCGGCGGTCAATGGCAGGTCAAACTGCTCAGTGAAGATGGCTCGAAGTTCGAAGTGATGTTCGAAGGCGTCGCTCAAGGCGTGGTCGAGTGGGACATGACCGGTCAACACAACGTCGCCAACGCCTTGGCCACCTTGGCCGCCGCGCGCCACGTCGGCGTCGTGCCGTCGATGGGTATTGCGGCACTGAGCGCGTTCAAGAGCGTGAAGCGCCGGATGGAAAAAGTTGCGGAAGTCCGTGGCATCACCATTTACGACGACTTCGCCCACCACCCGACCGCCATCGCCACCACCCTCGACGGTTTGCGCAAGCGTATCGGCGATGCGCCGCTGATCGCGATCATCGAGCCGCGCTCCAATTCCATGAAGCTCGGTGCTCACCGCGATGGCTTGCCGGAAAGCGTGGTCGATGCCGATCAGGTGATCTGGTATTCGCCGGCCAACCTCGGTTGGGACTTGGGCGCCACGGCGGCGTTGTGCACCGTGCCGTCGATTGTCAGCGATTCGCTGGAAGGCATCATCGAGCGGGTGAAGAGCCAGGCCCAGCCCGGCACGCACGTGGTGATCATGAGCAACGGCGGCTTCGGCGGCCTGCACGGCAAACTGGCCGAGGCGCTGCAATGAACAATGGTCCGGAACGCATCACGCTGGCGATGACCGGCGCTTCGGGCGCTCAGTACGGCTTGCGCCTGCTCGACTGCCTGGTGCGTGAAGACCGCGAGGTGCACTTCCTGATTTCCAAGGCCGCGCAACTGGTGATGGCCACCGAGACCGATGTCTCGCTGCCGTCCAAGCCGCAGATGATGCAAGCCTTCCTCACTGAATACACCGGTGCCGCCGCCGGGCAGATTCGGGTGTACGGCAAGGAAGACTGGATGTCGCCGGTGGCATCGGGTTCCGGCTCGCCAGCGGCGATGGTGGTGGTGCCGTGTTCCACCGGGACCTTGTCGGCGATCGCGACCGGGGCCTGCAACAACTTGATCGAGCGGGCGGCCGACGTGACGTTGAAGGAGCGCCGCCAGCTGATTCTGGTACCGCGCGAGGCGCCGTATTCGAGCATTCATCTGGAAAATATGCTCAAGCTGTCGAACATGGGCGTGACGATTCTGCCGGCATCGCCAGGCTTCTATCATCAGCCGCAAACCATTGATGACTTGATCGACTTTGTCGTGGCGCGAATTCTCAATCTGCTGAACATTCCGCAAGACATGCTGCCGCGCTGGGGTGAACACCATTTGAGCAGTGATGAATAAGCTGCTGATCATCCTGCTGACGGTGCAACTGGCGGGCTGCGCCACGGCGCGCACCCTTGATGCCGCCAAACCTGGGGCGCCGGTGGTGTATTCGGGGACGCGTCTGGATTTGTATGCCATGAACGGCGGTTGCTGCGCCAAGGACAGATTTGGCGCAGAAGCGCCGAGTTATCCCGGTGTTGATCTGCCGGCCAGTGCGTTGCTCGACACGCTGCTGTTGCCGTTGTCATTGTTGACGGTTTTAGGTGTTGGGTTTCAGGCGACCGGAGGGTTGTAAGGGTAGCTGCTCCCCCTCGCCGTCCGATGTCGACCTGAAATTACTTGCCTAACTTGCGCAACTCATCCGACTCGACAATCCGTACGCCATCCTGCTCTTCCAGTGCCAGGCGCCACATGGCGCGGGCCAGTTGGCAGGCTTCGATGCCGTGGTATTTGCCCGGAATCAATTTCGACAACGGACCGGCAACCCGTTCGGCCAGTCGCGGCTCGGCGCGATCGCCCAGCAACAGCGAAGGCCGGCAGATGGTCAGCTGCGGCCAATTCTGCGCACGCAATGCGTGTTCCATCTCGCCTTTAACCCGGTTATAGAAAATCGGCGATCTGCGGTCGGCCCCCAAGGCACTGATCACGATCAGGTGCCGTGCGCCCATTTCCCGGGCACGTTTGGCGAAGGCCACGACCATGTCCAGGTCCACCGCGCGAAACGCTTCCTCGGAGCCGGCTTGCTTGATCGTGGTGCCGAGGCAGCAGTAGGCGACGTCGACGCGACCGTTCAATTGCGGCAGAAACTCCGTCGGGTCACCAACCGGGTTTTCCAGGTGAGGGTGTTCGGCCAGTGGCCGGCGTGAGGGGGCTAATACGCGTGCAATCGTTGGCTCGTTGAGCAGACGGTCAAGCAAATGTTCACCGGTTAACCCGGTAGCTCCGGCAAGCAATACATGCTGAGGCGTCAAGTACATAATAATTCCCCCTTGATACTATTCAGCTTAGTTGCTCTTTTCATCCTTGCTGATAGAGACACTTTGCAGCGCCTTTCGTGCCTGCTGCTTGCGTAACAATTGCCAGTGGGCGAGCACGGCTTTCGGCGCCCAGATCTGTGGTTCGGAGGCTTCGAAGCTGTCGGCCAGCTCACGCTCGGCCACGGTGGCGCTGGCCCGTTTGAAGGCTTGCTCCAGATCGTCGGTCTGGTTCAGCGCCTGGGCAAACAAGGCATCGCCGAAATAAGTGAAGTTGGCTTCTTCCGAACACCCGAAGGACACCCGGTCGGCGCGCGAGGCGGTCATGATCAGGGTGTGTTCATCCTTGAGGGCAGGGATGAAGCCGCCGGAATAACAGGACGAAATCACGATAATCTTGTCGCGCTTCTTCAGGGGCGCGAGGACGGCGGCGAGTTCGTCGGCCGGCAGGTC
This sequence comes from Pseudomonas sp. FP1740, assembly GCF_030687165.1. Taxonomy (NCBI): domain Bacteria; kingdom Pseudomonadati; phylum Pseudomonadota; class Gammaproteobacteria; order Pseudomonadales; family Pseudomonadaceae; genus Pseudomonas; species Pseudomonas sp. FP1740. The sequence goes on along the minus strand of NZ_CP117461.1, from coordinate 5,852,968 downwards.
GGCCAGTTCCATGCGTGGCTGGTCGAGTACCAGCTCGTGTTCACTGGAGCCATGGCTGGTCAGGTAAATGAACAGCAAGTCTTCCGGGCCACTGCGCTCGGCCAGGGTCTGGGCGGCGCGGCGAAGGTTTTCCCGGGTGGCCATCGGCCGGTCGCCGAGGTGGTCGCGATGGTTGACCAGGCGAATCTGGCCGAAAGCGCCGAAACGGCTGGCGAGCATGTTGGCGACGTAGTCGGATTCGCGCAGGAACACGCTCTGCTTGCCGTCACCGCCCAGGGTCAAGGTGTACAGTTCGACCGCCGGAGTCGAGGCTGGCACATTGGCCAGGGCTTCGTCGAGCAAGCGGCCCTGGGCCAGCAAGCCGAGTTCCAGGGTGTCGGGCAGCAGCTTGCCGTCGGCGTCGCGCACGCGCTGGCTGTTGATCCAGGTGCCGCTCAGCACCGTGCCATCGGTCAGCACCAGCGTGCCTTTGCCCTGATAGTTGTCGCCGTCGAACTGACCGATATAGAAACTGCCATCGGCCAGGTTCAAGCGGCCCTGGCCGGTGAAGCGCCAGTCGCTGAACTGACCGATGTAGTGACTGCCATCGGCGCCGATCAACTCGCCCTTGCCGTTCAGCACGCCTTCCTTGAACTGACCGATCCAGACATCGCCATCGGCGTTTTCGTAGCGGCCCTTGCCATGCAGTTGATTGTTCTTGAACCCACCGACGTAGATATCGCCATCGGCGCTGTTGAAAGTACCGTTGCCTTCCAGTTGGCCGTCGACGAAATGCCCGGTGAACTGATTGCCGCTGGCATCGCTGCGCTGGCCTTCGCCGTTGGGTTTGCCGTGGGCGAACTGACCCTGGTACTGGCTGCCGTCTTCGAGTTCCAGACGACCGAGCCCTGAATATTGGTCGGCCTTGAATTCGCCGCGATAGGTCATGGCGTTTTCTTTGAGGGTGCCTTCACCGTCCCGTCGACCGGCCTTGAAACCGCCGGTGTAGCTGCTGCCGGTGGTGGTCAGCGTGCCCTGACCGTCGAACAGCCCCTGCTGGAACTGCCCGCGATAGACCTCGCCGTTGCTGCCGTGCCATTCGCCCTGGCCATGCCATTGGCCTTTGTCGAAGTGACCGGCGTACCAACTGCCGTTCGGGTAATCGATGCGACCCTCGCCTTGCAGCAAGCCGTTGACCAGATCACCACGATAGCGTCCGCCGTCCGGCAGGCGGGCGTCGGGGGGCAACAGCGATTCGCCATCGCCGCAAGCGGTGAGCATCAGGGTCAGGGCAAGGAGTGCAAGTGAGCGCATAGCGGGATCCGGGCAATTAGGCGACGGAGTATGCCGCAGCTATGTGTCGCATTTATAGAGACACGGCACAGACACAGCGCGAAACAGCATGAGCTGCTTCGCAATCAGGCATGTGTCAGACGAAGCAGAGGGACAGTGGCTCGGCGATATAGGCCGGCTTGTCCGATCCTTCGATTTCAAGCGTAGCGGTGGCCTTGAGCAGCCATTGGCCGGGTTTCTTCTCGGTGACGTCGTTCATGTCGACCTTGAGTCGAACCCTGGAATTAACCTTCACAGGCTGGATGAAACGCACGCTGTCCAGGCCATAGTTGACCACCATCTTCGCGCCTTCGGGCAGGATGAGGATGTCTTCCATCAGTTTGGGGATCAGCGACAACGACAGGAAACCATGGGCGATGGTGCTGCCAAAAGGCGTTTGCGCGGCTTTGACCGGGTCGACATGGATGAACTGATAATCGCCTGTGGCTTCTGCGAACAGGTTGATGCGTTCCTGGTCGATGGTGAGCCATTGGGAACATCCGAGTTCCTTGCCGACATAATCTTTGAGCTCTGCAACTGGAACATAGGGCATTGAGACTCTCCTTGGGTTCATCGGATTTATAGTTTTTCGAGTGGGGGCTTGACCTCCCTGCGAACCACTTTAGATCAACATGACAAATTGCTCCGGTCAACTGACCATGCTTTTGGCGAATGCCGACTCATAGCGTGCTTATAATGTCAGGCCCCTTCTTGGTTGGGGGAGAGCGCGGGAGAGGATGGATGTTGTTACGTGGCCTGACCTGGCTGGTGCTGTTTCAATTGCTCGGCACAGCCCTAAATCATCTGTTTTTGCCGGTGCTGCCGGGGCCGATCATTGGCCTGCTGTTGCTGCTGGGGTATCTGATCAGCCGCGGTCAAGTCGGCGAACCGCTGAACCTTGCGGCCAGCAGCCTGTTGCGTTATTTGCCGTTGCTGCTGGTGCCGCCGGCCGTGGGCGTGATGGTCTACGCCACTGACATTGCCGCGGATTTCTGGGCGATCACCGGTGCGCTGGTGTTGTCGCTGGTGCTGTCGATGGCCTTCGCCGGAGTGCTGATGCAGCGCCTGGTCAAGCGTCACACCCATTCCGAGGACAGCCAATGATGTTCGATTGGCACGGCGCCTGGGCGTCGGTGATTCATCATCCGCTGTTCGGCATCGGCATTACGCTGGGCGCGTATCAATTGGTGCTGGCGGCGTTCGAGAAAACCCGCTGGATTTTTCTGCAACCGGTGCTGGTCTCCATGCTGCTGGTCATCGGCGTGCTGGTCAGTTGCGGCCTGAGTTACGTTGAGTACCGCAAGAGCACCGAGATCCTCAGTATCTTGCTCGGGCCGGCCACTGTTGCGCTGGCGGTGCCGCTGTACCTCAACCTGCGGCGGATTCGACAGTTGTTCTGGCCGATATTTACTACGCTGGTGATAGGTGGCGTGGTCGCCACGGGCATGGGTGTGCTGCTGGGGTGGTGGTTCGGCGCCGAACACATGATCCTGATGACCATGGCCCCCAAGTCGGTGACTTCGCCGATAGCCATGCTGGTGGCCGAGCAGATTGGTGGTGTCGCGGCACTGGCGGCGGTGTTCGTGTTGATCACCGGAGTGATCGGGGCGATCTTCGGGCCGAGTCTTTTGACCCGTCTCGGTGTCCACAGCCCGGAGGCCCGCGGTATGGCCCTGGGCATGACCGCCCACGCGGTCGGCACGGCGGTGGCCATGCAGGAAAGTGAGGAGTGCGGCGCCTTCGCGGCGCTGGCGATGAGTCTGATGGGCGTGGCCACGGCGGTGTTCCTGCCGTTGGCGGTGTCGATGGTGGTGTAAGGAAATGTCTATGAGTCTGCCGCTTTTCCCGCTGAACACAGTGCTGTTTCCGGACTGCATCCTCGACTTGCAGATATTCGAGGCGCGCTACCTGGACATGATCGGTCGCTGCATGAAACAGGGCAGCGGCTTCGGCGTGGTGTGCATTCTCGAGGGCGAAGAAGTCGGCATCGCCCCTGAAGGCTACGCGCGGGTGGGGTGCGAGGCGCAGATCACCGATTTTCATCAGCAGGACAACGGCCTGCTGGGCATTCGGGTAAAGGGCGGGCGGCGTTTCCACGTGGTGCGCACCGAGGTGCAGCGCGACCAGTTGATCGTCGCCGAAGTCGAGTGGCTCAAAGATGAGCCTGAACAACCGTTACAGGATGAAGACGCCGATCTGGTGGCGCTGCTCAAGGCCTTGGCGGAACACCCGATGGTCGAAGCACTGAGCATGGGCTCCGAAGCGACGGGGCAACAGTCGCTGGCCAATCAGCTGGCGTATCTGTTGCCGTTTTCCGAGGCGGACAAGATTGACCTGCTGCAACTCGATGATCCGCAGCAACGGCTGGATGCGATTCAGGCGTTGCTGGATGAATTGCAGGGTGAATTGTTTGCCTGATGTCCGCTGAAAGATCGCAGCTGTTACAGGTGCGATCTTTCAATCCTCAATACGCATACCGCAACAAAGCATGCGGCAAATGCCGCAACACAAAGAAGCCGAACAACGCCACCAACGACGGCAACACCAGCCACCAGACCTTGGGTGGCATGGCGTTGAGCGGCACCTGGCGTTGCGTCAGCCACAGGCTCGCCGCACACACGCATGCCGCCAGCATCGCGCCGGCCAGCACATCAGTCGGCCAATGCGCCCCCAGATATACCCGCGACAGGGCAATCGCCAGCGCCGGTAAACAACCCAGCAGTAACCAGGTCAGGCGCATCCGCGGCGGCTGACCGCGACCGGCCAGCACAGCGAGGGTTAGAAACAACGCAAAGGAACCCGAGGCATGGCCGCTGGGCATACTGTAGCTGGTCAACGGATCGCTCAGCACTTCCGGGCGAATGCGGGCGAAAAAGTGCTTGGTTGCCGTGTTGCCCAGCGCGGTGAAAAGCAACGTGCTGCCGGCGAAGATCGCGTGCCGCCATTGTCGCGTCAGCAACAGCAGGGCCGTCAACAGGGCGCTGATCATAAACATGTTGCGGAATTCGCCGATCAGCGTGAACACCACCGCCACTTCATCGAGCGTCGGGCTGCGGTGTTCCTGCACCAGGGTCATCAGCCCTTGGTCGAGGGCCGTCAGGTGCGGATAGCCGATGAACAGTCCCGCCAGAATTAGAAAACTCATGCCGGTGATCAGCATCGTCGCCTTGCGATGGCGGCGCATGCTGCTGGTAATGCTCAAGCCCACCATGACGGCGATGCTGCCGGCAACGATCCCGGCCTCGGGCCAGAACCCTTCGGGCAATGGCAAGCGAATCGCCGCGCCGGTGGCCCAGCCGGGCAGCAGATAGGCAACGCTCCAGCCCGCGGCGGCCAACAGGCTGACGGCGGCGAAGCGGGGGAAGGGCATATCGAACATACCTGCGACCATCGGCAGCATTGGTCGCAACGGGCCGATAAAGCGTCCGACTAACAGGCTGGCAATGCCGTAACGCTGGAAATAGGCTTCGGCCCCGGCGATCCATTCCGGATGATGGCGCAACCCCGGCAGGCGCCGGATGTTCTGGTGGAAATGTCGCCCCAGGAAATACGAAACGATGTCGCCCAGCACGCCGCCGAGGAAACCCAGCAGCAATGTTTCACCCAGCGACAGCGCGCCACTGCCGGCCAGTACTGCCACGGCAAACAACAACACCGTACCGGGTACGATCAGTCCGGCAATCGCCAGGCACTCCACACACGCCACTACGAACACTGCCATGGCCAGCCACTGCGGATTGACCGTCAGCCAACCGGTCACGCTATCGAGCCATGGGCCCATAAAAACAACTCCATCGAATGTTCACTTGGCCTCAAAGGGACGAATCTCCCAAATGCTAAAGGACCGCTACCACTGGGATTCCCGTTTGCCCGGGCACGTTTCAAGTCAGCAAAAAATAATCGCGCCCTTCGACCTGACCCCGACGCATCGGATTGCGAGTGCAGTACGGCGCGTAAGCCGCATCGACGAAACGGTACATTAAATGTTCGTCGCGCCCCTGGGGGATGCCCAGGCGTGTGGTCTGGATGATGTGGCCGGGCGCAGGCCCGATGTCTTCCACCAGCAGCACTTCATGGTCAAAACGCTTGGCGTCCCAGACCGGCACCTTCAGGCCTAGTGCCTTGCACAGCAACGTCTGTCCGGCGCACAGCTTTTGTGAGGGGCGAGGGCGGCCCTGGGCGTCGGGATTGTTCAGCAGCATTTGCGCCAGGCTGGCTGGCCCGCTCAGTTCATCGACCCATGGATAGGCGGATTTGATCAGCACCGCATTGCCCGGACCTTGGGCACTGAAGTTCAGGGAATCGCCGCCGCGGGCGTAATACATATAGATGTGGCCGCCATCCAGAAACAAAGCCTTACGCTTTTCTGTGTAACCCAGGGAGGCGTGGCTACCCTTTTCTTCGCAGTAATAGGCTTCGGTCTCGATAATCCGGGCGCTGAGCCACAGGTCGTCGACCCGGTGACGGATGATTTTGCCCAGCAGGTCCCGGGCCAGCGTTTGGGCGTCGCGGTCGAAAAATGCATCCGGCAGCGCCTTGGGCGGGCGGGTTTCGGACGCACGAACAGTCAGGTTAGTCATGATGAACAGCGTTTATCAGGGCTGATTGAGTCGTGATGATAACAATATGCAACTTAATCACGGCTGAACGTCGGCAAATTGCCCTCCATTTCGACCATCCGCCCGTCACCGCTGTTAGTCGGGGGGCGCGACAGCTATAATCTGCCGCTTTATTCTTTACCAAGCCTAGCAAAGACCATTACAGACCATGACTGAGTCCGTTCTTGACTACATGACCCGTTTGGGTCGCGCCGCCCGCGAAGCTTCCCGCGTGATCGGCCGTGCCAGCACCGCGCAGAAAAACCGCGCCTTGCAGGCGGCCGCCAATGCGCTGGATGCTGCGCGCGCCGAGCTGACCGCAGCCAATGAACTGGATTTGGCCGCTGGCCGCACCAATGGTCTTGAGCCGGCCCTGCTGGAACGCCTGGCGCTGACTCCGGCGCGCATCGACGGCATGATCGTCGGTTTGCGTCAGGTCGCGGCCTTGCCGGACCCGGTCGGCGCGATCCGCGACATGAGTTACCGGCCGTCGGGCATTCAGGTCGGCAAGATGCGCGTGCCGTTGGGCGTGATCGGGATCATCTACGAATCCCGGCCGAACGTGACCATCGATGCTGCCAGCCTGTGCCTGAAGTCCGGCAACGCGACCATCCTGCGTGGCGGCTCCGAAGCGATTCACTCCAACCGCGCCATTGCCGCCTGCATCCAGCGCGGCCTGGCCGAGGCCGATCTGCCGGCCGCGGTGGTGCAAGTGGTCGAAACCACCGACCGTGCCGCCGTCGGCGCGCTGATCACCATGCCCGAATACGTCGACGTCATCGTGCCCCGTGGCGGCCGTGGCCTGATCGAACGGGTCAGCCGCGATGCCCGCGTGCCCGTCATCAAGCACCTGGACGGCATCTGTCACGTCTACGTCAGTGCCCACGCCGATCTGCCGAAAGCCCAGCGCATCGCATTCAACGCCAAGACTTACCGTTACGGCATCTGCGGCGCGATGGAAACCCTGTTGGTCGATCAAACCGTCGCCAAAGAGTTTCTGCCAGCGATGGCTGCCCAGTTCCGCGAAAAAGGCGTCGAACTGCGCGGTTGTGAGCGCACCCGGGCGATCATCGAGGCCGTCGCGGCCACCGAAGAAGACTGGACCACCGAATACCTGGCGCCGATCCTCTCGATCCGCGTGGTCGACGGGCTGGACCAGGCCATCGAGCACATCAACCAGTACGGCTCCCATCACACCGACTCGATCGTCAGCGAAAACCTGGCCGACACCCGGCGTTTCGTGGCTGAAGTCGATTCGTCCTCGGTGATGATCAACACCCCGACCTGCTTCGCCGATGGCTTCGAATACGGATTGGGTGCCGAGATTGGCATTTCTACTGATAAGCTGCACGCCCGCGGCCCGGTGGGCCTCGAAGGTCTGACCTGCGAGAAGTACATCGTGGTCGGTGACGGTCAGCTGCGCGGCCAGGAGTCGCTCTGACTTGGGCGACCTTGACCCGTCAGCCCCAGTGACCGCCAGCGAGCCCCGGCCTCGACGCATTGGCGTACTGGGCGGGACCTTCGACCCGGTGCACATCGGCCATTTGCGCGGTGCGCTGGAAGTCGCCGAATCGCTGGCTCTCGATGAGTTGCGTCTGACACCCAGTGCCAGGCCGCCCCATCGGGACAAGCCGCAGGTATCGGCGAAGGACCGTCTGGCGATGGTCAAGTGCGCGGTGGCCGGTGTGGCACCGTTGGTGGTGGATGCCCGCGAATTGCAGCGGGACAAGCCGTCCTACACCATCGACACCCTGGAACTGATGCGCGCCGAACTTGCCGCGTCAGACCAGGTTTTTCTACTTTTGGGCTGGGACGCATTTTGCGGCCTGCCCACTTGGCACCGCTGGGAAGAGTTGCTCCAGCATTGCCACATCCTGGTGCTGCAACGCCCGGATGCCGACAGCGAACCGCCGGATGCCTTGCGCAACCTGCTGGCAGCACGTTCGGTGAGCGACCCGCTGGCCCTCAAAGGGCCGAGCGGACAGATTGCATTCGTCTGGCAGACACCGCTCGCGGTATCCGCCACCCAGATCCGTCAACTGCTGGCCAGCGGTAAGTCGGTACGTTTCCTGGTGCCCGACGCGGTCCTGGCCTACATCGATGCGCACGGACTTTACCGTGCGTCGAACTGAAAAAGGGCGCGCTTCAAGGCACGTGAATGCGTGTATCGAAGCGCCCGAACATACGAGCAAAACGAGTTTTATATGACTGACAAAGACGTAAACAAAGTAAAGCGCAAGGGCACATTCAAGAGCGCACCGCTGCCAGTAGAAGCACCAACTGGCGCGCCACTGGCCGGCGAAGAGCTGGTCAAGGTTGCCGTAGCGGCCCTGGAAGACGTCAAGGCCCAGGACATCCAGGTGATCGACGTTCGTGAAAAGCAGAGCATCACTGACTACATGATCATCGCCACCGGTACGTCCAACCGCCAGATCGGCGCGATGCTGGACAAGGTCCGCGAAGCCGTCAAAGCCCAAGGCGTCAAGCCGCTGGGTGAAGAAGGCAAGGGCGACAGCGACTGGGTGTTGCTGGATATGGACGACGTCATCGTGCACATGATGACTGCCTCGGCGCGCCAGTTCTATGACCTGGAACGCCTGTGGGCCGGCGCCGAGCAAAGCCGTTCTGCCAGCGCTGCACACCACAGCCCTGAGAACACCCATGAGCATTTCACCAAGCTCAACAAAGACCAGCAATAAGGGAACGCTGTGCGACTGCGACTGATCGCCGTCGGTTCACGCATGCCCAAGTGGGTGGAAGAAGGCTGGCATGAATATGCCAAGCGTCTTCCTTCCGAGCTGGCGCTGGAACTGGTGGAAATTCCGCTCAACACCCGCGGCAAGAACGCTGACGTGGCGCGCTTTATCCGTCAGGAAGGCGAAGCCATGCTGGCCAAGGTCGGGCCGAACGAGCGCGTTGTCACCCTCGAAGTCCACGGCAAGCCCTGGAGCACCGAGCAACTGGCGGTCGAACTCGATCGCTGGCGGCTGGACTCGCGCACGGTGAATTTCATGGTCGGCGGCCCCGAGGGGCTGGCGCCGGAAGTCTGTGCCCGGGCGGATCAACGCTGGTCGTTGTCGCCGTTGACGTTGCCGCACCCGTTGGTGCGGATTCTGATCGGCGAACAGCTGTATCGTGCCTGGACAGTGCTGTCCGGCCACCCTTACCACAAGTAGTTCTGCCCTCATGTCCCAGCCGATCCGCATCAAGGACCACGAAAAAGACGCCCGTCTGGTGCGTGGCCGCGTCGTGTTCGGGGCTATTACGGTGGTGACGCTGATCGGCGTGCTGATCGCGCGGCTGTATTTCCTTCAGGTGATCCAGTACGAGTACCACTCGACCCTGTCGGAAAACAACCGCGTCCATGTGCAGCCGATTCCGCCGACTCGCGGGCTAATCTACGACCGCAATGGCGTGGTGGTGGCCGACAACCGGCCCAGCTTCAGCCTGAGCATGACCCGCGAACGCTCCGGCGACTGGCAGCAAGTGCTCGACGTGATCGTCGAAGTGCTGGAGCTGACGCCCGAGGACCGGGTGATCTTCGAGAAGCGGATGCGTCAGGGGCGTCGGCCATTCGAGCCGGTACCGATCCTGTTCGAGTTGACCGAAGAGCAGATCGCCCGCATCGCAGTGAACCAGTTCCGTCTGCCGGGTGTGGAAGTGGTCGCGCAGCTGGTGCGGCACTATCCGCAGGGCGCGCACTTTGCGCACTCGGTGGGTTACATGGGACGGATCAACGAGAAAGAGCTCAAGTCTCTGGACCCGGTGAGTTACAGCGGCACCCATCAAATTGGCAAAACCGGCATCGAGCGCTTCTACGAGCCCGAATTGCACGGTCAGGTCGGTTACGAAGAAGTCGAGACCAACGCCCGTGGCCGCGTGCTGCGGGTACTCAAACGTACCGAACCGATTTCCGGCAAGGACATCGTTCTGAGCCTGGACATCAAATTGCAGGAAGCTGCCGAAGCCGCGCTTGGCGGTCGCCGTGGCGCGGTCGTGGCGCTGGATCCGGCGACCGGCGAAGTGCTGGCGATGGTCAGCCAGCCGAGTTTCGACCCGAACCTGTTTGTCACCGGCATCAGTTTCAAGGCCTACTCCGAGCTGCGCGACTCCATCGACCGGCCACTGTTCAACCGCGTGCTGCGCGGTCTGTACCCGCCGGGTTCGACCATTAAGCCGGCGGTGGCGATTGCCGGTCTGGATGCGGGCGTGGTCACGGCGTCGACCCGGGTGTTCGACCCGGGCTACTACATGCTGCCCAACTACGATCACAAGTACCGCAACTGGAACCGTACCGGTGACGGCTTCGTCGATCTCGACACGGCGATCATGCGTTCCAACGACACCTACTTCTATGACCTGGCGCACAAGCTGGGGATTGATCGGTTGTCGTCCTACCTGAGCAAATTCGGTATTGGCCAGAAGGTCTCCCTGGATATGTTCGAAGAGTCGCCGGGGCTGATGCCGACACGGGAATGGAAGCGCGTGACCCGTCGTCAGGCCTGGTTCCCGGGCGAGACGCTGATTCTGGGGATCGGTCAGGGCTACATGCAGTCCACTCCGTTGCAATTGGCGCAGGCCACGGCACTGGTGGCCAACAAGGGGGTCTGGAATCGTCCGCACCTGGCCAAGACCATCGAGGGCGAGAAGCCGAAGGATGAAAATCCGATGCCGGACATTATCCTGCGCGACCCGTCGGACTGGACCAAGGTCAATCACGGTATGCAGCAGGTAATGCACGGTGCCCGGGGTACGGCGCGCAAGGCATCGATCGGCGCGCAATACCGGATCGCCGGCAAAAGTGGTACGGCCCAGGTGGTCGCGATCAAACAGGGCGAGAAGTACGACCGCTCCAAGGTGCAGGAACGCCACCGCGACCACGCCTTGTTCGTCGGCTTCGCGCCGGCCGATAACCCGAAAATCGTGGTGTCGGTGATGGTCGAGAACGGCGAGTCCGGTTCCGGCGTCGCCGCGCCGGTGGTGCGTCAAGTGATGGACGCCTGGCTCCTCGACCAGGACGGCCGACTGAAAGCCGAATACGCCAGCCCTATCAGTGCGGAGGCTACGGCCCGTGAAGAATAATTTCGATCGCATGCTCTCCAGCGAGGATGTGATGCGTCGCCGTGCGACGCTGTTGCAACGCCTGCACATCGACGGCCCGCTGCTGATTCTGCTGCTGACCCTCGCTGCCGGCAGCCTGTTCGTGCTGTATTCGGCCAGCGGCAAGAGTTGGGATCTGCTGGCCAAGCAAGCCACTTCCTTCGGCATCGGCCTGATATCGATGATTGTCATCGCCCAGTTCGAACCGCGCTTCATGGCCCGCTGGGTGCCGCTCGGCTATGTGGTCGGCGTGATCTTGCTGGTGGTGGTGGACGTCATGGGCCATAACGCCATGGGGGCCACCCGCTGGATCAATATCCCCGGGGTGATCCGCTTCCAGCCCTCGGAATTCATGAAGATCCTGATGCCGGCGACCATCGCCTGGTACCTGGCCAAGCGTTCCTTGCCACCCCAGCTCAAGCACGTGGGGATCAGTCTGGTGCTGATCGGTGTCCCGTTCATTCTGATCGTGCGTCAGCCCGACCTTGGCACTTCGTTGCTGATCCTCGCCGGGGGCGCGTTCGTGCTGTTCATGGGCGGCCTGCGCTGGCGCTGGATCCTCAGCGTGATTGCCGCCGCCGTGCCGGTGGCCGTGGCGATGTGGTTCTTCATCATGCACGACTATCAAAAGCAGCGAATCCTGACCTTCCTCGACCCCGAGAGCGATCCGCTGGGCACGGGCTGGAACATCATTCAGTCAAAAGCGGCCATCGGTTCCGGTGGCGTGTTCGGCAAGGGCTGGTTGCTCGGTACCCAGTCGCACCTGGACTTCCTGCCAGAAAGCCACACCGACTTCATTATTGCGGTCCTGGGTGAAGAGTTCGGCCTGGTCGGTATCTGCGCGCTGTTGCTGATTTACCTGCTGTTGATCGGTCGCGGGCTGGTGATTACCGCCCAGGCCCAGACATTGTTTGGCAAATTGCTTGCGGGCAGCCTGACCATGACGTTTTTTGTTTACGTTTTCGTCAACATCGGTATGGTCAGTGGCCTGTTGCCGGTGGTGGGGGTGCCGTTGCCGTTCATTAGCTACGGAGGAACTTCGCTGGTGACGCTACTGTCAGCGTTTGGGGTTTTGATGTCGATCCATACCCATCGCAAGTGGATCGCGCAGGTTTGAATAAGGTGAAGATTTCAATGCAAGTAATGCGTGGCTGGGCGACTCGATACGCACCGTGGGTCGGCCTGGTGAGCATCCTTGGTTCCGTGCAGGAAGCATTGGCCGGCGATTACGAAGGCTCACCCCAAGTGGCCGAGTTCGTTGGTGAAATGACCCGTGACTATGGCTTTGCCGGTGAACAGCTGATGGGCGTGTTCCGCGAAGCCGAGCGCAAACAGTCGATTCTGGACGCGATCTCCAAACCCGCCGAACGCGTCAAGCAGTGGAAAGAATATCGCCCGATGTTCATCACCGACGCGCGCATCGCCCGTGGCGTGGACTTCTGGCGTCAGCACGAGGCGGTGCTGGCCCGTGCGGAGCAGGAATACGGTGTGCCGGCGCAGGTGATCGTCTCGATCATCGGCGTCGAGACCTTTTTTGGTCGCAATACCGGTAATTATCGGGTGATCGACGCCTTGTCGACCCTGGGTTTCGACTATCCTCCCCGTGCTGATTTCTTCCGTAAGGAGTTACGTGAATTCCTGCTGCTGGCCCGTGAAGAGCAGGTCGACCCGTTGACCCTCAAAGGCTCCTATGCCGGAGCCATGGGCTTGCCGCAATTCATGCCGAGCAGCTTTCGCGCCTATGCGGTGGATTTCGACGGTGACGGCCACATTAATATCTGGAACAACCCCGATGATGCCATCGGCAGCGTCGCCAGTTATTTCAAGCAACACGGCTGGGTCGCCGGCGAGCCTGTGGTCAGCCGTGCCGATGTGCGCGGCGATCAGGTGGACGATGGGTTGACCGACGGCATCGAACCGACGAAAACCGTCGGGGAGTTGCGGGCGCTGGGCTGGTCGAGTCATGATGCGCTGCGCGATGATATGCCGGTCACGGCTTTCCGCCTGGAAGGTGACAATGGCCCTGAATACTGGATGGGTCTGACGAATTTTTACGCGATCACGCGTTATAACCGCAGCGTGATGTACGCCATGGCCGTGCATCAACTGTCTGAACAGCTGGTCCAAGCACGGGGCGTCAAGTAATGCGGGCATTGCCTATGAATAAACCCCTGAAGCTCATGGCATTCGCCGCGTTGGCGGTGCTGGTCGCCAGTTGTTCGACCAGCCGCTCGCCGACTCAGAAGTCTTCCACCGCCGTTCGTTCGGCCCCCGGCCTGGATATCAACCGGGCGCACAAGGATGGCGCACCCTGGTGGGACGTCGATGTATCGCGCATCCCGGATGCCACGCCGACCCTGCACAGCGGTCCTTATAAAGCCAACCCGTACACCGTGCTGGGCAAGACCTACTTCCCGCTGCAGGAATCCAAGACCTACGTCGCGTCGGGCACGGCGTCCTGGTATGGCACCAAGTTCCACGGCCAGAACACCGCCAACGGCGAGGTGTATGACCTGTATGGCATGAGCGCCGCCCACAAGACCTTGCCACTGCCAAGTTACGTTCGGGTGACCAACCTGGACAACAACAAGACGGTGATTCTGCGGGTCAATGACCGTGGGCCGTTCTATTCAGACCGGATCATCGACTTGTCCTACGCGGCCGCCAAGAAGCTCGGCTACGCTGAAATCGGCACGGCGCGGGTCAAGGTCGAAGGCATCGATCCGCAGGAATGGTGGGCGCAGAGAGGTCGTCCGGCACCGTTGATGCTCAACGAGCCGCAAGTGGCGCAAAATGCCGCGCCGACCGTGACGGCTTCCACTGGCACCGTCGAGCAATGGACGCCACCGCCGCAGCAACACGCCGCGGCCGTTGTGCCTGTGCAGATCGATGCAAAAAAAAACGCTTCTGTACCAGCCTCTGGCCAGTATCTGCAGGTGGGCGCGTTCGCCAACCCGGACGCTGCAGAACTCCTGAGATCGAAGCTCAGCGGGATGGTGAGCGCTCCGGTGTTCATCAGCTCGATCGTGCGTAACCAGCAGACTCTGCATCGGGTGCGCATGGGGCCGATCGGCTCTGCGGGTGAAATCCAGCAGGTGCAGAACAGCGTGCGGCTGGCCAATCTCGGCTCACCGAGCCTGGTCAGCGCCGAGTAACACGTAGTACTTGATTGACGGTTCGCTTGCGGTTTTGGGGGGCGAACCGGGTTGTTGGCTCGTTGAAGAACAAAAGCCCGGCAAGGGTTACAGAGTGAGCAACTGAACACGTGACAGCTTTTTGAAAAGTTGTCTGATTAGTTTTGCCTTAGGGCAGTTTCCATTAGCGATTTCGAGAGACGGATGAACATCACCACCTTTGCCAAACGCCTGTGCCTGCTAGTCCCGCTGCTTCTCTCTCCCGCGGCTTTCGCGGTCGAGATGATGCCGTCGCCACCGCAATTGGCCGCCAAAGCCTACGTACTCATGGACGCCAGCAGCGGCAACGTGCTGGTAGAGAACAACGGTGACCAGCGTCTGCCGCCGGCCAGCCTGACCAAGCTGATGACCGCGTACATCGCGACCCTGGAAATCCGTCGTGGCCAGATCGGCGAAAACGATCCGGTGACCGTCAGCGAGAACGCCTGGCGTACCGGTGGTTCGCGGATGTTCATCAAGGTCGGCTCGCAAGTTACCGTCAGCGACCTGCTGCACGGCATCATCATTCAGTCGGGCAACGACGCCAGTGTTGCGCTCTCCGAGCACATCGCCGGCAGCGAAGACGCATTCGCCGACCTGATGAACAAAACCGTTGCTGATCTGGGCATGACCAACACCCACTTCATGAACCCGACCGGTCTGCCGAACCCTGAGCACTACTCGTCGGCTCACGACATGGCCGTGCTGGCTCGCGCGATCATCCACGAAGACCCGGCTCACTACGCGATCTACTCGCAGAAAGAGTTCTTCTGGAACGGTATCAAGCAGCCTAACCGTAACCTGCTGCTGTGGCGCGACAAGACTGTCGACGGTCTGAAAACCGGTCACACCGACGAAGCCGGCTACTGCATGGTGTCTTCGGCCGTACGTGATGGCATGCGCCTGATCGCCGTGGTGTTCGGCACCAACAGCGAAGTGGCTCGTGCTGCCGAAACCCAGAAATTGCTGACTTACGGTTTCCGCTTCTTCGAAACCCAGACCTTCTATCAGAAAGGCGCCGAGCTGGCTCAGGCACCTGTCTGGAAAGGCACCACCAATCAAGTCAAGGCCGGCCTGGCTGAAGACCTGACCATGACCTTGCCAAAAGGCCAGCTGAAGAAGCTTGCTGCCAGCATGACCATGAACCCGCAACTGGTTGCACCCATCGCCAAGGGCGACGTGATCGGTAAAGTCGAAGTGAAACTGGACGACAAAGTGGTGCACAGCGCCGACCTGATCGCTCTGGACGCCGTCGACGAGGGTGGTATCTTCCGCCGCATGTGGGATAGCATCCGTCTATTCTTCTACGGCTTGTTCAACTGATAGTGTGCACCTGCAAGGCCCCACGCTGATCCGGCGTGGGGCCTTGCTGTCGCCACGGCTTACGCTTACGAGGCCGTTACGCCATGACCGATACCGAAGTAAAGGCGCCTAAGATCGAATTCCCCAACGTTGATTACCCGGTTAAGGTGATCAGCGATACGGGTGTGGGCAACAAAGACAAGATCATCGAGATCGTCAAGAAACACGCGACGATCAACCATGACCGCGTTGATGAGCGCCAAAGCACCAACGGCAAGTACACCACGATTCAGTTGCACATCGTCGCCACCGACCAGGACCAGCTGTACAACATCAACAGCGAACTGCGGGCTACCGGCTTCGTGCACATGGTGCTGTGATGCCTGGCACGCTGGGCTTTCGCGAACTCGGCCAGATGGCTTACGAGCCGGTCTGGCATGCCATGCAACGCTTCACCAACGAACGCGGCAGCGATGCCGCCGACGAGATCTGGCTGGTCGAGCACCCTCCGGTGTTCACCCAGGGCCAGGCCGGCAAGGCTGAGCACCTGTTGCTGCCAGGCGATATTCCGGTGGTGCAGGTCGATCGCGGTGGTCAGGTGACTTACCACGGTCCGGGCCAATTGGTGGCCTACCTGTTGCTGGATGTGCGCAAGCTGGGGTTCGGCGTGCGTGACCTGGTCAGCCGCATGGAGCAGTGCCTGATCGAGTTGCTGGCCAGTTACGGCGTGACCGCATCCGCCAAGCCGGATGCACCGGGTGTGTATGTCGATGGCGCGAAAATCGCGTCCTTGGGTCTGCGGATCCGCCACGGTTGCTCCTTTCATGGCCTGGCCCTGAACGTGGATATGAACCTGGAACCGTTTCGACGGATTAATCCCTGCGGCTATGCCGGGCTGGCGATGACCCAGCTCCGGGATCACGCAGGACCGATTGAATTTGCCGAGGTAAGTGCCCGGCTGCGCGCGCAGCTCGTCAAACACCTCGACTATGCTGAGCAGACGACCCTAACGGGCGGAATCGATTGATATGACTACTGATGCAGTGCAAACCATGATCCCGACGCTCGATGTCACCGAGCGTCCGGCCCCGCGTGCCAAGGTTGAAGCCGGCGTCAAGCTGCGCGGCGCCGAGAAGGTTGCACGCATCCCGGTGAAGATCATCCCGACCACCGAACTGCCGAAGAAACCTGACTGGATTCGCGTGCGCATCCCGGTTTCCCCGGAAGTCGACCGCATCAAGGCCTTGCTGCGCAAACACAAGCTGCACAGCGTTTGCGAAGAAGCATCCTGCCCGAACCTGGGCGAGTGCTTCTCCGGCGGCACCGCGACCTTCATGATCATGGGCGACATCTGCACCCGTCGTTGCCCGTTCTGCGACGTTGGCCATGGCCGTCCGAAGCCACTGGACGTGAACGAGCCGGAAAGCCTGGCCATTGCCATCGCCGACCTGAAACTGAAATACGTGGTCATCACCTCGGTAGACCGTGACGACCTGCGTGACGGTGGTGCCCAGCACTTTGCCGACTGCATCCGCGAAATCCGCAAACTGTCGCCGAACGTACAGCTCGAAACCCTGGTCCCGGACTACCGTGGCCGCATGGACATCGCGCTGGAAATCACCGCCGCCGAGCCGCCGGATGTGTTCAACCACAACCTGGAAACCGTGCCGCGCCTGTACAAGGCTGCGCGTCCAGGGTCGGATTACCAGTGGTCGCTGACCCTGCTGCAACGCTTCAAGCAGATGATGCCGCACATTCCGACCAAGTCCGGCCTGATGCTGGGTCTGGGCGAAACCGACGAAGAAGTCATCGAAGTCATGAAGCGCATGCGCGAACACGACATCGACATGCTGACCCTGGGCCAGTACCTGCAACCGTCCCGCAGCCACTTGCCGGTCCAGCGCTTCGTGCACCCGGACACCTTCGCCTGGTTTGCCGAGGAAGGCTACAAGATGGGCTTCAAGAACGTCGCTTCCGGCCCGCTGGTACGCTCCTCGTACCACGCCGACGAGCAGGCGAAGCTGGTCAAGGCCGAATTGATGTCGTCCTGATTCCGCGCTGAAAAAAGAACACGCCCGCAAGGTTAGTCCTTGCGGGCGTTTTCATTGGCGGTGCCCACATCCTCTGCAGGCTTTTCCTGCAAGCCGTGGTGCGACTGACCCTCTTTTGTTTATTCCCGTTCCTGACTACTGTGTGCTGAAGCATTCACACAGGGAGAATCATGGATGACTGCTCGACCGACCCACACCCTTTGTCCTCACGTCCCTGTTCCGGCCTTGCCGCCTGCAGGGCTGATCGGCGTCATTGCGCCTGCCGGCCCCGCTGCCCTGGACACCGATAAAGCGATTGCCTGGATGCGCGCTCGCGGCTATTCGCTGCGAGTGTTCCCCGGCGTTTACGAGAAAGACGGCTACCTGGCCGGCAGCGACGATGTGCGGCTCAATGACTTGCACGCGGCATTTACCGACAGCGAGGTCGACGCCATCATCTGTTTGCGTGGCGGTTACGGTACGCCGCGTTTGCTCGATCGTATCGATTTCGAGTTACTGCGCAACAATGCCAAACCGTTCATTGGCTATAGCGATATCACGGCACTGCATCTGGCAATCAGCCGTTATGCGGGGTTCGTGACGTTTCACGGCCCGATGCTCAATGCTGACCTGCTGGGTGACAAGCAGAAACCCACCGAGTCCTCGTTTTTCAACATGTTGCGCGGGCAAGTGACGGCGGACAGCGTGCTGGCGCACCCGGTGGCCTATCCGTTGACGACCGTCTCGCCAGGCATTGCTCACGGGCGTTTGCTGGGGGGCAATCTGTCGATGATCGCCGCGACCATGGGCACGCCTTACGAGATCGACGCCGAGGGCGCCATCCTGTTCATCGAAGACATCAACGAGCCGCTTTATCGCATTGATCGGCTGCTGACCCACTTGCGTCTGGCCGGCACGCTGCACAAGTTGCGCGGGGTTCTGGTGGGGGATGTGGCGGGCGTGGACACCATCGCGCTGGAGGGCTTGCTCAAGCAGACCTTCGCGTCGTTGCGCATACCCGTGCTGGCGGGGTGGCGCAGCGGGCATTGCGATCCGAATCTGACGTTGCCGATGGGGGCACTGGTCAGGCTGGATGCGGGGAGCAAGACGTTGGTGTTGGAGCAGGATGTGGTGATCAAGTAACAACACATCGCAAAAAAAGATCGCAGCCTTCGGCAGTTCCTACAGGTGTACACAAAACCCTGTAGGCGCTGTCGAAGGCTGCGATTTTTTGCTTTTAGCGGTTACGCAAACCTTCGAGCAACTTGTGCGTAGGGTACCCATCCGCCGGCCAGCCAAACGACTGCTGCGCGCTGCGGATTGCTTTACGGGTATTGGCGCCGATGATGCCGTCGGGGGTGCCGGCGTCATAGTTCCGGGCGCTCAGCAGGGTTTGCAGCTCGATTCGCTCGGTACGGCTCAGCGGCAAGTCATCTTTTGGCCATAGACCGTTGATCAGGCCACCGCCATTGAAACGCTCAGACAACAGGCTCACGCCCAAGGCGTAGGACGAAGAGTTGTTGTACTTGAGGATTGCGCGGAAGTTATCGAAGATCAGGAATGCCGGGCCGCGATAGCCTGCCGGCAGGAGCAGGGCGGCCGACAGGTGTTCGGAACCGGCCGGAACCTGGACACCATTGGGCAGGGTGACCCCCAGTTGCTGCCACTCGGCGACGCTTTTGCGGATCGCGCCATCGGCCAGGACGTAATTGAAGCTGCTCGGCAGTTGGACTTCGAAGCCCCACGGCTGGCCTTTCTGCCAGCCAGAGCTTTGCAGGTAGTGGGCGGTCGAGGCCAGTGCATCAGCGGCGCTGTTCCAGATGTCACGGCGGCCATCGCCGTCGAAGTCTACGGCGTGGGTGTTGTAGGTGGTCGGGATGAACTGGGTCTGGCCCATGGCGCCCGCCCAGGAGCCGAGCATTTTCTCGGGTTCAATATCGCCCTGTTGCAGGATTTGCAGGGCAGCGATCAGCTGCGCATGAGCAAAGCCTGGGCGTCGACCTTCATAGGCCAGGGTTGCCAGGGAGTTGATCACAGACTTGTTGCCCTGGAACTGACCGAAGTTACTCTCCATGCCCCACACCGCCACCAATGCCTGACGGTCGACGCCATAGCGCTGTTCGATGCTTTGCAGGATATCGGCGTACTGGCTGACCAGTGCCTGACCTTTGCGCACCCGCAGCGGCGACAGCGCGCCATCGAGGTATTCCCACACCGGACGAGTAAATTCCGGCTGGCTGCGGTCGGCACGGATCACGCTGGCGTCCAGGCTGACATTGGCAAAGGCACGGTCGAACAGGTCGGCGCGAATGCCGGCAGCGAGGGCGTCTTTGCGAAAACCCGCCTGCCATTCGGCAAAGGTCTGGGTGGGCTGGATGTCGAGATCCTCACCGGTCGGAACCACCGGCGGAATGACCGCAGGGGCCGTGGCAACGGCTTGGGTTTGAAGCGGCTGGGCGTCGGCGGCGGTGGGTTTTTCCGCGCAGGCGACAAGCAGAACGAGGCTGGAGGCAGCTATCAATTGGCGAAGGTGCCAACGACGGGAAAGACAAAGGGGCATGCACAGGTCCAGAGGATACGAATCAGGTGCAGACCTTAACATGTTGAGCGATGGCTTGCCTTTCAGGCTGCCAGAAAGTAAGAAGCCTCCCAGCTATTAGACTGGAAGGCTTCGCGGCGGTAGCTGCCTTTGCCCTTGCCGGCTCGTTCCTGACGGCTGCGGAACAGTGGCTGGGCGATGATGGATTTGGCCTTGTTGGGGCCATGCTTGGATGGCTTTTTGCTCATGATGATCTCTCGCAAGTGAGTGGATGTTGCGGGACAAATCATCGGCCGAAGTTGGGGTTCTGTCTAGTCCCGCATTGCGTAGGACCTTTCGCCGATCGCCCTGTAGCAGCTGGCGAAGCCTGCGTTCGGCTGCGCAGCAGTCGTAAACCCTGAGTCCGGAATCATCCTGACACACTGCGTCGTCTGACTTGGCGACTGCTTCGCAGCCGAACGCAGGCTTCGCCAGCTGCTACAGAGAGCGTGCTTACTCGGCAGGCAACGACAATCTCTGCCCAGCCATCAACAACGTCAACCGGCTCAAACTCATCCAGGGTGAACCCGCCGCCTGGCCTTTGATCTGCGCGTCGATGCGCTGTGCTTCAAGCAGCAATTGCGCCCAGCGTTGCGCCGAGTAGCGTTGCAGTGCCTTGCTCATCAGCGGTTTGCGCTTGTCCCAGACCGGCGGTCGCGCCTGGCTGAAGGCTTTGTCCAGCGGCACGCCCTGGCTGTATTGCAGCGACAGGTTGGCCAGCAGGCGCAGTTCACGGGCCAGCGCCCAGAGAATCACCGGCGGTTCGACGCCTTCGCCGCGCAGCCCTTCGAGCATGCGCAGGGCATGAGCGGCTTCGCCGTTGAGGATCGCGTCGGTCAAGCCGAAGACGTCGAAGCGCGCGCTGTCGGCCACCGCCGCTTGCACGGTTTCGACGGTGATCTGACCACCTTCGGCCATCAGCTTGAGCTTTTCGATTTCCTGGGCGGCAGCCAGCAAGTTGCCTTCGACCCGAGCGGCGATCAGTTCGACGGCGTCCTGGCTGGCGGAAAGCCCGGCCTGGGACAGTCGTTGACGAATCCAGCTCGGCAACTGGTTGGTGTCCACGGGCCAGATTTGCACGAACTGGGTTTGCGGACCTTCGACCAGTGCCTTGCCCCACTTGGTTTTCTGCGCGCTGCCATCAAGCTTGGGCAGGCTGATCAGCAGCAGCGTGTCTTCCGCCGGGCGCGAGCAGTACTCGATGAGCGCGGCGGCGCCTTTGTCACCAGGTTTGCCGGAGGGCAGGCGCAGTTCCAAAAGACGTTTTTCAGCGAACAGCGACATGCTTGCACCAGCCTGCAGTAGCGTACCCCAGTCGAAACTGGCGTCGGCGGCGAAGACCTGGCGTTCATCGAAACCTTGTTGGCGAGCAGCGGCGCGAATGGCGTCGGCGGCTTCCTGGCACAGCAGTGGGTCATCGCCACTGATGATGTAGACCGGCGCAAGAGCGCCTTGCAGGTGTTTACCGAGTTGGGCGGGGGCGAGTTTCATAAGAGGAGGCGAACGGGGCGCCTGAGCGCCCCGTAAGTCTTACTGCTGCGGCAGTTCGACAGGCGACTGACGCGGAGTCTCCGCTTCAGCCTTCTGTGCCGCTTCCAGCGCGGCGGCTTCAGCCTTGGCCCGGGCGTCGGCGGTCTGTTGCAGCTGTTCCAACTGAGTCGGGGTGAGCTGTTGCAGACGCAGCATCATGCGTTGAACCAGTTCACGACGAATGTCCTTGCGGGCATCGTTGGCTTCCTGGTCGGAGCCCACCAGGTTGTTGCCGTCGTGGATGAACACCTTCTGCACTTCAAGCTTGTCGCTCAGCAGTGGCAGGTCACCCTGACCACGGATGTCGTAATTGAGCACGGTGTTCACCTGGTACTCGCCAGTACGGCCGGCACCGGCATAGCTGAGGATGCGCTGGCTTTCCTGCTCATCGGTCAGCACCAGTTTGTAAGGTGCGCCGGTGTAGACCCGGACGCCGCTGCTTTCCAGTACCTGACGCAATTGTGTCACGGTTTCGCCGTAGGCATTGCGGGCGCTCAGGTCGAGTTCCTTGATCGCCAGTTCGGTGGTGCCGGTGCCACGCAGGTGGAAACCGCAGGCGCTCAGCAGGACTGCAAGGCCCATCACCAGCAAATTGCGTTTGATCATCTTGTTGCTCCCCTTGAAACCATGTGGGCCGGTCAAACGGCCCGAAAGGTTTTACTCGGCGCCAGGCTCACCTGGCGCCCGATCCAATTTTTAGCTGGCGACGATATTGACCAGTTTCCCGGGCACTACGATCACTTTGCGAATAGTCAGGCCATCGACGAAGCGCAGGACGTTTTCGTTAGCCCGTGCGGCGGCTTCAACTTCTTCGCGGCTGGCGCTGGCTGGCATTTCGATGTGGCCGCGCAGCTTGCCATTCACTTGAATGACCAGTTGCAGGCTGTCCTGTACCAGGGCGCTTTCGTCCAGCACCGGCCAACCGGCGTCGATCACCGGGGCGGCGTGGCCCAGGCGATGCCACAGCTCGTGGCTGATGTGCGGGGTGATCGGGGCCAGCAGCAGAGTCACGGTCTCCAGGCCTTCGTGAATCAGCGCGCGATCCTGTTCGGTGCCTTGCGGGGCTTTTTCCAGCACGTTCATCAGCGTCATCACCTGGGCGATGGCGGTGTTGAATTTGTGGTTCTGGCCGACGTCGTGGCTGGCCTGCTTGATGGCCTGGTGGATCGAACGGCGAATGGCTTTCTGCTCGTCGTTCAGGCTGGCGACATCCAGTTTGCCCGGCAGGCCCTGAGTGACGTGCGCTTGAGCCAGGCGCCAGACGCGCTTGAGGAAACGGTGCGAACCTTCAACTCCGGAGTCGGACCATTCCGCGCTCATGTCAGGTGGCGAGGCGAACATCATGAACAGGCGGCAGGTGTCTGCGCCGAACTGATCAATCATCGACTGTGGATCGACGCCGTTGTTCTTCGACTTGGCCATCTTCTCGGTGCCGCCGATTTCCACCGGCAGACCGTCTGCGATCAGCTTGGCGCTAATGACCTTGGCCTTGCTGTCGCGTTCGAGTTCGACGTCCGCCGGGTTGAACCAGGTGTAGGCACCGTTGGCTTCGCGACGGTAGTAAGTCTCGGCGATCACCATGCCCTGGGTCAGCAGGTTCTTGAACGGCTCGTTGGAGCTCACCAGGCCTTCATCGCGCATCAGCTTGTGGAAGAAGCGCGCGTAGAGCAGGTGAAGAATCGCGTGTTCGATACCGCCGATGTACTGATCCACCGGCAACCAGTGGTCGGCCGCCGATTTTTCTACCAGGCCACCTTCAAAGTGCGGCGAGGCGTAACGGGCGTAGTACCACGAGGACTCGACGAAGGTGTCCATGGTGTCGGTTTCACGCTTGGCCGGTGCGCCGCATTTCGGGCAAGCGCACTCGTAGAACTCGGGCATGCGCGCCAGCGGCGAACCAGCGCCGTCCGGTACCACGTCTTCCGGCAGCACCACGGGCAGTTGATCTTCCGGGACCGGCACATCACCGCAAGTATCGCAGTGGATGATCGGGATCGGGCAGCCCCAGTAGCGTTGACGGCTGATGCCCCAGTCGCGCAGACGGAACTGGGTGCGCGAGGCGCCGAGGTTTTTCTTGATCAGTGCGACTTCGATGGCGTCGAAAGCGCCTGCGAAGTCAAGGCCGTCGAACTCGCCGGAGTTGATCAGCGTGCCGTACTCGCCGTAAGCGTCCTGCCACGGGGCAGGATTGGTGTCACCTGCACTTGTGCGCACCACCGATTTGATCGGCAGGTTGTACTTGTGGGCGAATTCGAAATCACGCTCGTCGTGCGCCGGAACTGCCATGACCGCGCCATCGCCATAGTGCATCAGCACATAGTTGGCGACCCATACCGGGAGTTTCTCACCGGTCAGCGGGTGCTCGACGAACAGCGAGGTCGGCAGGCCTTTTTTCTCTTGAGTGGCGACGTCGGCTTCAGCAACGCTGCCGCCCTTGCATTCAGCGATGAACGCTTGCAGCTCAGGGTTGTTCTGCGCCGCCAGGGCAGCCAGGGGGTGTTCGGCGGCCACGGCAACGTAGGTTGCGCCCATCAGGGTGTCCGGACGGGTGGTGAAGACTTTCAACGCGCCGGCTTCACCGATGGAAGCGACGTCGTATGGGAACTGCACTTCCATGCCGCGGGATTTGCCGATCCAGTTGCGCTGCATGGTCTTGACCTGTTCAGGCCAGCCAGTCAATTCGTCGAGGCTCTCCAGCAGCTCATCCGCGTAAGCGGTGATCTTGAAGTAGTACATCGGGATTTCGCGCTTTTCAATCAGCGCGCCGGAACGCCAGCCGCGACCGTCGATCACTTGCTCGTTGGCCAGAACGGTCTGGTCGACCGGGTCCCAGTTCACGGTGCCGCTTTTTTTGTAAATCACGCCTTTTTCGAACAGGCGAGTGAACAGCCATTGTTCCCAGCGGTAGTAATCGGGCTTGCAGGTGGTCACTTCGCGCGACCAGTCCACCGCCAGGCCCAGGCTACGCAGCTGGCTTTTCATGTAGGCGATGTTTTCGTAGGTCCACTTGGCGGGCGCTACGTTGTTCTTCATCGCGGCGTTTTCCGCCGGCATGCCGAACGCGTCCCAACCCATGGGTTGCAGGACGTTCTTGCCTTGCATGCGCTGGTAGCGGGAGATCACGTCGCCGATGGTGTAGTTGCGCACGTGCCCCATGTGTAGCTTGCCGCTGGGGTAAGGGAACATCGACAGGCAGTAGAAAGTCTCCTTGCCTGGCTGTTCACTGACTTCAAAGGACTTTTGCTCGTCCCAGAACGACTGGGCGGCGGCTTCGATTTCACGGGGCTGATATTGTTCGTGCATGGCTACTTTTGAACTGAATAGGGGTGGCCTAATCCTCTTCAATGCAACGCTGGACGGTGATGACGCCAAATCGGCGTTTCGCTGCCCAGCCGAGCTGGAAGTGGAGTTACAGGAAGCGCCGTAGCATACATGACGGCACTCTACCGAGGGAAACCCTGATTACACGCAAGGGCGCGGCCAATTCCCGCCCCAAGGGCCGTTGGTCGCGGCGCTCAGCCGGTTTTTTCAGCGAAGCTAAGCTCTAAAAGGGGAGTGAGTCTTATCTTCAATGAGGTGATGGATGGTTGATTCACAGCAAAAAGCTACGAAACCGGAGTTGTACGAAAGACTGATCGACCGTCTCGCAATGGCCCTGGACGCGGCCAAAACCGCTGGACGGCTTCGCGACGAGCGTCCCCTGGAGCTGGAACTGCGTGGTTTGACCCCCGCAGAGTTTGAATTGGTCAAGGCCTATCTGGACCGCAGTGAACGTGAAACGCACGGATGCTTGTCAGCAGCAGTGAAGCAACTCGAGGCACCACGTACGGCCAAGATTGTCTGGCTCAAGGATAAGGCACCCGGCGGAGGCGCGGGAAAGGTCCGGTCTCTGCAGTTCAAGTAAGGACACTTGAAACCATGGCATATGGTTTTTTGAAATAAAGTCCTTCCGCATTTGTTGTCGCATTGCGTTAACCCACTTAGGCTTCGGGCATCTATGGAGATGCCCGATGCCTTTTCGTTATTTCATTAAACAACTTCTATTGCCGCCCGGCGTTCTTTTGCTGTTACTGGTACTCGCCTGGTGGTGGCGCCGCTCAAGGCCGAGGCTGGCGGGAGCGTGCTTCGTTATGGGTGTGGGCGGCTTCTGGTTGATGAGCCTGCCAGTCATGGTGGAGTGGACTGCCAGGGTTCTGGAGCGCGAGCCGCCGCTCGTACGCGAGGAATGGGCCACCCTGGGCCAGCGCGCCGACGCGATCGTGGTGCTGGGTTCAGGGCGTGAGCGTGGCGACCTGGCCTGGGGCGTCGACCAGCCCACCGGCGTAGGTCTTGGGCGCGAGCGTTATGCTGCGCGTCTGGCCAAGGCTTCCGGCTTGCCGATTCTGACCAGTGGCGGCCTGCATTACGGGACACCGCCGACTGAAGCGCAGCTGATGGCAGATTCGTTGCTCGATGATTTTGGCGTGACGGTACGCTGGCAGGAAGGGCGCAGCCGCACAACCTGGGAAAACGCGCAGTTCAGCGCCCAGGTATTGTTGCCGCAGGGGATCAAACGGGTGGTGGTCGTGACTCAGGCGTGGCATATGCCGCGGGCGGTCTGGAGCTTTGAACAGGCCGGATTTGAGGTGGTGCCGGCGCCAGTGGGGTTTTTGGGCGTGGACAATGCGCGGCCACTGGGTGGCTGGATGCCGGAATTCAAATCGATCTGGCAATCGGGGCAGTTGATGAATGAGCTCGTGGGGCAGGTCGGGTATTGGATGTTCTATCGAGGCGAGCCTGTTGAGGAGTGATCATTCCCACGCCAGTGCATGGGAATGATCCTGCCGGGTTAAACGGTCTTCGCCATCCGGTTGGCCATCAACGCCCAGCCAAACAACAGCACGCAAATGATGATCAACGGCCACGAACGCCATTGCAGATACGGCGTCAGGTTATGCATTGGCACCACTTCGCCGTACAGAATACCGCGTTCGAACTGCGGGATCCGGGCAGTGATCTGACCAAACGGGTTGATCAGGCCGGTCACGCCGTTGTTGGTGGCGCGGATCATCCAGCGGCCGGCCTCAAGGGCGCGCATCTGCGCCATCTGCAAATGTTGCAATGGGCCGATCGAGGTGCCAAACCAGGTGTCGTTGCTGATGGTCAGCAGCAAATCGCTGCGGGCGGCGAGGCCTGCGGCGAATTCCGGGTAGACCACTTCGTAGCAGATGTACGGCGCAATCTGATAACCCTTGGCCTGTAGCAGCGGTTGATCGGCCGGTCCACGGGCAAAGTCGGACATCGGCAGGTCGAAGAACGCGATCAGGCCGCGCAAGACTTCCTGCAACGGAACGTATTCGCCGAATGGCACCAGTTTCTGCTTCAGGTAAGTGCCATCGCCTTCACCGACAACGGTAATGCCGTTGAAGTAGCGCTTTTCGTGATGGACTTCCTGTCGAATCGGTACACCGGTAATCAGCGCGGATTTACGCTCTGCAGCGAAGCTGCCCATCATGTCCAGATAGCCCTCGGCGGACTCCTTGAGCACCGGGACCGCCGTTTCCGGCCAGATCAGCAGGTCGACGGGTTTGGAGCTGAAACTCATGTCGCGGTACAGCGCCAGCTGCGCGTTGATCTGCGACGGGTCCCATTTCATGCTTTGTTCGATATTGCCCTGAATCGCCGCGACGCTCAACGGCGCACCCGAAGGGCTGGTCCAGGCGTGTTCCTTGAGCGCCAGGCCGATCACCCACGGGCCGGCCAGCAGCAACACGCCAGCGGCAATAAAGCCCTTGCGAGCGCTGCGAATCAGGCGCGGTGTGTTGTAGATCAGCGCGGCGGTCAGGGCCAGCGCGAAGGAAATCAGCCACATCCCGCCGACCGGCGCGAGCCCAGCCAATGGGCCGTCGAGCTGGCTGTAACCGGAATACAGCCACGGGAAACCGGTGAGGAACCAGCCGCGAAAGGCTTCCTGTCCCACCCACAACGCTGCAAACGCCAGGGCATCGCCCAACGGCGCTTCGTTACGGCGCAACCAGCGTGCCCAAATCCAGGCGGGCAGGGCGAAGAACCAGGCAATCGCGGCGGTGAAGAGCAGCATCAAGAACCCGGCCAGCAGTACAGATGCGCCGCCGAAGTTGTGAATGCTGTAGTAGATCCAGCTGGTTCCACCGGCAAACAGGCCGAAACCGAAACACCAGCCACGGCCCAGGGCCTGACGGGGGCTCAGTTCGCGCAAGCCGGCGTAAAAGAAACCGACCGCCAGCAATGCCAGCGGCCAGATATCGAATGGCGCCAAGGCCAGGGTGGTGAGTGCACCGGCCGCCACGGCCAGCAGGTTACCGGGCCAGCCGGGGCGGGTCATCCAGCGCATTTCAATCCTTAGAGTTACCGAGCTATAGGTGTCAGACGCAGCAAATGAATCCGACGGCTGTCGGCGTTCAGGATGCGGAAGCGATAGGCGCCGATTTCGGTGATTTCGTTGCGTTTTGGCAAGTGCCCGAACGCGCTCATCACCAGTCCGCCGACGGTGTCGAATTCGTCGTCGGAGAACTCGCTGTCGAAGAACTCGTTGAAGTTCTCGATCGGCGTCAGGGCCTTGATCAGGAAGTCACCGCTGGGCAGCGGCTTGATGTAGCTGTCTTCTTCGACGTCATGCTCGTCTTCGATGTCGCCGACGATCTGTTCGAGCACGTCTTCGATGGTCACCAGACCGGCCACGCCGCCGTATTCGTCAATGACGATGGCCATGTGGTTATGGTTGGCGCGGAATTCGCGCAGCAGCACATTCAGGCGCTTGGACTCGGGCACGAAGGTGGCCGGGCGCAGCAGGTCCTTGATGTTGAAGCTGTCACCGTTCTCCTTGAGGATCAACGGCAGCAAGTCCTTGGCCAGCAACACGCCCATCACGTCATCATGGCTTTCGCCGATCACCGGGTAGCGGGAGTGGGCTGAGTCGACCACGGCAGGCAGGAACTCGCGAGGTGTCTGGGTCGCCTTGATGCTGATCATCTGCGAGCGCGGGACCATGATGTCCCGTACTTGCAGGTCTGCAACCTGGATGGCGCCTTCGACGATGGCCAGCGCTTCGCTGTCCAGCAACTTGTTTTGGTGTGCATCGCGCAGCAGCTCCAGCAGCTCCTGGCGGTTTTTCGGCTCGTGGGCAAAAGCCTGGGTGAGCTTACCCAGCCAAGACTTCTGCCCGTTGCTCGATCGATCTTCGCTCATAGCGATTACTCTGAATCCTTTGTTGTAACGATAGGGAATGTGTCTGTTTCGTCGTCCGCATAAGGGTCCGGATGACCCAGTTCTGCAAGCAACGTTCGTTCCAGTGCTTCCATTTCTTCGGCTTCGTCGTCATCTATATGGTCGTAACCAAGCAGATGCAAGCAGCCGTGAATGACCAGATGTGCCCAATGGGCGTTGAGTGCCTTGCCTTGTTCGGCGGCTTCGCGCTCGACCACGGCCACGCAGATCACCAGATCGCCCAGTAACGGGATATCCAGCAACTCGTCCGGCACATCGGCAGGGAATGACAGCACGTTGGTGGCGTAATCCTTCTGCCGCCAGGTGTGATTCAGTTCGCGGCCTTCTTCTTCATCGACCAGACGAATGGTCAGCTCGGAGTCGGCGGTGCGCTGGCGCAGGGCCAGTTCGCACCATTTCCGGAACTCGGCTTCACTCGGGGCAGGTGCGTCGCTGGCCAGTTGCAGATCAAGCTCAAGCATCGTGTGGGGTGTCCTTTGGCGCGGCATCGGCAGCGCGATTTTCGAAGCGCTCGTACGCCTCGACGATGCGTTGTACCAGCGGATGGCGCACCACGTCCTTGGGCTGGAAGTGGGTGAAGCTGATGCCCGGAACGTCCTTGAGCACTTCGATCACATGATGCAGCCCGGACTTGGTGCCGCGTGGCAGGTCGACCTGGGTGATGTCACCGGTGATGACCGCCGTGGAGCCAAAGCCGATCCGGGTCAGGAACATCTTCATTTGTTCGACGGTGGTGTTCTGGCTTTCGTCGAGGATGATGAAGCTGTTGTTCAGCGTGCGGCCGCGCATGTAGGCCAGTGGCGCGACTTCAATGACCTGGCGCTCGATTAGCTTGGCGACATATTCGAAGCCGAGCATTTCGTAGAGCGCGTCGTAGAGCGGGCGCAGGTACGGGTCGATTTTTTGCGACAGGTCGCCGGGCAGGAAGCCAAGTTTTTCACCCGCTTCAACCGCCGGGCGCACCAACAGAATGCGACGAATCTGCTCGCGTTCCAGTGCGTCTACCGCGCAGGCAACAGCCAGATAGGTCTTGCCGGTACCGGCGGGGCCGATGCCGAAATTAATGTCGTTACCGAGGATTTCCTTCACGTAGCGCAGTTGATTCAAGCCGCGAGGGCGAATCATGCCTTTTTTGGTGCGCAAGGCGACGGACGGTTCGGCGGGGGAGTGGTTGTCCAGTTCCTCGACGGCCGATTCCTGCAGGAACAGGTGAACCATGTCCGGCGACAGCTCGGTACCCTTGGTTTCTCGGTACAAGCGACGCAGGAGGTTTTCCGCGGAGGTGGTGTGCTTGGGCTCGCCGATCAGTTCGAACTGGTTTCCGCGGTTGCGGATCTCGATGGTCAGGCGCTGTTCGATCAAGCGTAGATGCTCGTCGAATTGCCCGCACAGATTGGCGAAGCGGCGAGCTTCAAAAGGCTCGAGGATGAAACGATGTGGTTCTATGGGTGCGTTCAAGGTCGTATTTAGCCGCCCTGGGGCAATTATGATGAAATCAAGGATAACGCCAGTCGCCTGGGTGCGAAAGCTCTTAAATAAGATGCCGGAATCTGACACCTGAACTGTGGCGAGGGGGCTTGCCCCCGTTCGGCTGCGAAGCAGTCGCAAAGTATTGGGGATCGCTTCGCGATCCAACGGGGGCAAGCCCCCTCGCCACAAAAGCCCGGCTCCCGCAGGAGGCGAGGTGTTATTGGATCAACGAACCGCGCAGCGAGTGCGGTTGCGCGGCATCGATGTGCACGTCGGCGAACTGGCCGATCAGGGTCGGATTGTCGCAGCGGAAGTTGACGATACGGTTATTCTCGGTGCGCCCCTGCAGTTCGCCAGGGTCTTTTTTCGAATAATCGGTAACCAGAATCCGCTGAATGGAGCCCACCATTTGTCGGCTGATCTCGAACCCTTGCTGGTTCAGGCGATGTTGCAGGGCATTCAGGCGTTCTTTTTTCAGCTCTTCCGGCGTTTCGTCGGCCAGGTCGGCGGCCGGGGTGCCCGGGCGCTGGCTGTAGACGAACGAGTAGGAGAAGTCGAAACCGACGTCTTCGATCAGCTTCATGGTCTGTTCGAAGTCTTTTTCGGTCTCGCCCGGGAAGCCGACGATAAAGTCCGAACTGATGCAGATCCCCGGCACGGCGGCCCGCAGTTTGCGCAGTTTGGACTTGTACTCCAGCGCGGTGTGGTTGCGCTTCATCGCCGCGAGGATCCGGTCGGAGCCTGATTGCACCGGCAAGTGCAGGTGTTTTACCAGTTCCGGCACGTCGGCGTGGGCCTGGATCAGGCTGTCGGAGAACTCCAGCGGGTGTGAAGTGGTGTAGCGAATCCGGTCGATGCCATCGACTGCGGCGACTACCCGGATCAATTCCGCCAGGTCGGCCAGACGACCATCGTGAGTGGTCCCGCGATAGCCGTTGACGTTTTGCCCCAGCAGGGTCACTTCGCGCACGCCGTTTTCGGCCAGGTGGATGATCTCGGCAATCACGTCGTCGAACGGCCGGCTGACTTCTTCACCGCGGGTATAAGGCACCACGCAGAAAGTGCAGTACTTGCTGCAGCCTTCCATGACCGACACGTAAGCGCTCGGCCCATCGATGCGCGGTTCGGGCAAGTGGTCGAATTTTTCGATTTCCGGGAACGAGACGTCGACTTGCGGCAGTTTGGTAGCGCGCGCGGCGTCGATCATTTCCGGCAGACGGTGCAGGGTCTGCGGGCCGAACACCACGTCGACATACGGAGCGCGATCACGGATGGCCGCGCCTTCCTGGCTGGCCACGCAACCGCCGACGGCGATGACCATTTCCGGATTGGCCAGTTTCAGTTCGCGCCAGCGGCCGAGCTGGGAATACACCCGGTCCTGGGCGCGTTCACGGATCGAGCAGGTATTGAGCAGGATCACGTCGGCGTCTTCAGCGCGGGCAGTGACTTCCAGGGCCTGATGTTCACCCAACAGATCGACCATGCGCGAGCTGTCGTACTCGTTCATCTGGCAACCGTGGGTTTCGATGTAAAGCTTCTTGGCCATGGAAAGATTCATCACGTGATTCAAAGAACCGCGCATTATAGGGAACATGTTCCAAGGTTCCTACCGCTGCGCGTCCGGTGGCTATGCTATAGTTCGCGCCCTCATTTTTATCCCCGATGTGTTACCCGCCCACCATGACCAAACGTGAAGCTCCAATCTACAAGGTGATTTTCCTCAATCAGGGCCAGGTGTTCGAAATGTACGCCAAGCAGATCTATCAAAGTGATCTGTGGGGCTTTCTGGAAGTGGAAGAGTTCGTCTTTGGCGAGCGCACGCAAGTGGTCGTCGATCCGAGCGAAGAAAAGCTCAAGGCTCAGTTCGAAGGCGTTGTGCGCAGTTTTGTGCCGATGCATTCGATCGTGCGCATCGACGAGGTCGAGCGCCTCGGCACGCCGAAAATCAGCGAAGCCCGCGGCGCGGTCGGTAATGTCATGCCGTTTCCGATGCCGATGCCTGAGAAGTAAGCAGCAGGTTTTTCTAAGGTGAGAATTGATCGTTCCCACGCTCTGCGTGGGAACGCCGCCTTCGACGCTCTGCGTCGGTGACGCGGAGCGTCACGGGATGAATTCCCACGCAGAGCGTGAGAACTATCGGATCCGGCAATTCAGGGAAGTGGCGAAAACGGCGTACGCCCGTCGGCGCTCTGCAATTCCATCAGGTATTTACGGAAAATTTGCCCCAGCACCTGGGTAGCAACTTCCAGGTCTTCGCGGGGCATTTTCTCGGCGACTTCGTCGGCGGTGTCCAGCGCGTCTTCGGCGCCGTTGACCGCGGCCATTTTCAGCACGATATACGCCTGAATGTTATTGGCCGGTACACCTTCGCCATGGAAGAACATGGTGCCGAGTTTGAATTGCGCCTGGGCATGACCTTGCAGCGAGGCCTTTTCGAAGTAGCTCAGGGCTTTATTGAGGTCGCGCGGCACGCTTTTGCCTTCGTAGTAGAACTCACCCAACTCGTATTGCGCTTGCGCATCCCCTTCATCCGACGCTTTCTGGCAGGCGGCGAGCGCTTGCGTCAGGTCTTGCGGCTGAGTATTGAGGGTGCAGCGACCCATCGCCGGGATCAACAACGAGTTGCCGCCTGCTTGTGCGAGCGCGAGCAGGGGCTGAAGGAGCAACAGGCAGCCCAATGCAAGGGTGCGGCCGGTGCGGTTCATGGGAATCGACTTACCTCTGAGGGGCGCGCGGACCCGTCGAGGGATCCAATAAGCGCGCATTATGAAATAAGCAGGGGCAACCTTACAAAGTCTTTACTCGTTTTTCTGCTGCGCGGGGACTATATCACCCACTTTGCGGGGGATTATTGGCAGCTGAGCAGGAAAAAGGGTGCGGATGTAGGTGAAAGCTGACGCTGGCAATCGCCAACGTCAGCGTCGCAGATTTACTTCAGTGCGGCGAAGGCACGTTCGGCGGCGTCCAGCGTCAGTTTCAACTCGGTTTCGCCGTGGGCAATCGAGGTGAAGCCGGCTTCGAAGGCGCTCGGCGCCAGGTACACGCCGCCCTCGAGCATCAGGTGGAAGAAGCGCCCGAACAGGTTCGCATCGCTGGCCATCACGTCATCGAAGGTGACGATATCGTCGGCGCCGCTGAAGTACAGACCGAACATGCCGCCGGCCTGAGTGGTCACGAACGGAATGCCAGCGGCATCGGCGCGCTGTTGCAGGCCATCGAGCAGGCGGCTGGTGTAGTCGCTCAGTTCAGCGTGGAAACCCGGACGACTGATCAGACGCAGCGTGGTCAGGCCAGCCGCCATCGCCAGCGGGTTACCCGACAACGTACCGGCCTGGTAGACCGGGCCTAGTGGCGCGATGTGTTCCATGATTTTGCGTTTGCCGCCGAAGCAGCCCACTGGCATGCCGCCACCGATGATCTTGCCGAAGGTGCTCAGGTCCGGTGTTACGCCGTAATAGGCTTGGGCTCCGCCGAGGGCGACACGGAAACCGGTCATCACTTCGTCGAAAATCAGCACCACGCCGTGCTTGTCGCACAGGGTCCGCAGGCCTTCGAGGAAACCCGGTGCCGGCGGTACGCAGTTCATGTTGCCGGCCACCGGTTCGACGATGATGCACGCCACGTCCTGGCCGACTTCGGCGAGCATGGTTTCGACCGCGTCGATGTCGTTGAACGGCAGGGTCAGGGTGTGTTTGGCGAACGCCGCCGGTACACCGGCCGAGCTCGGTACGCCTTGGGTCAGGGCGCCGGAGCCGGCCTTGACCAGCAGGCTGTCGGAGTGGCCGTGGTAGCAGCCTTCGAATTTGATGATGCTGTCGCGACCGGTGAAACCACGGGCCAGACGGATCGCACTCATGGTCGCTTCGGTGCCGGAGCTGACCATGCGCACCATTTCCATCGACGGCACGATCGAGCAGACCAGATCGGCCATCTCGGTTTCCATCGCGGTCGGGGCGCCGTAGGACAAGCCGTGCTCCAACTGTTTGCGTACCGCGTCCAGCACGTCCGGGTGGCTGTGGCCGAGAATCATCGGGCCCCAGGAACCGACGTAATCCACATAGCGCTTGTCGTCTTCGTCGGTGACGTAGGCGCCTTCGGCGTGTTTGAAGAACAACGGCGTGCCGCCAACGCTCTTGAACGCACGAACAGGCGAGTTCACGCCTCCGGGGATGTGTTTCTGGGCATTGGCAAACAGGGTTTCGGAACGAGACATTATTTGGCTCTCAAAATCAGGATTTGAACAATTCGTTAAAGGCGCGGGCGCGACGCGTCACTTCAGCTGTGCTGTCGGCGCCAAACAGGCCATGCACCACCGCCAGCAGATCGACCCCGTGGGCCACCAGCGGGGCAGCGTTGTCCAGGGTGATGCCGCCGATCGCACAGATCGGCAGGTGCAGTTTGCTGCGGGCCTGGTCGAGCAGGTCGAGGCTGCACGCGGGTGCGCCAGGCTTGGTGTTGGAATTGAAGAAGCGGCCGAAGGCGACGTAACTGGCGCCTTCCTTGGCGGCTTGTTCGGCGAGTTCGAGTTGCGCGTGGCAGGTCGAGCCGATGATCGCCTGACGCCCGAGCAGTGCTCGCACCGGCATCAGTGGGCCATCAGTCTGGCCCAGGTGCACGCCGACATTCAGTCGCGCGGCCAGTTCGGCGTCGTCATTGATGATCAGCTGGGTCTTGTAGCGATCGCACAGATCACGCAGGGCTTCGGCCTCGCGCAGGCGGCGGGCCTCGTCGCTGCTTTTGTCGCGGTATTGCAGCAGGGTGACGCCGCCTTCGAGCGCCGCCTCCACGTACGAAAGAAATTTGCCGGCCAGTAGCTGGCTGTCGGTAATGGCGTACAGGCCACGTAGTTTCATCGGACAAGCCTCTGCGCTTTACGCATCGAAAGTTACGAACAGAAATCCAGCGGCAGGCGGCGGGGCACGAACTGGCCTTTGCCCAGCTGTTCCGCATCTCGCAGGGTGCGCCAAGTGTAGTCAAGCGCGCTCTGTACGGCACTGGCGAGGTGTTCACCCTGGGCCAGGCGGCCGGCGAGGGCGCTGGCCAGCGTGCAACCGGAACCGTGATAACTGCCGGGCAGGCGCTGGCAGGTAAAGGTTTCGCGGCGACCGTCACGGCTGTACAGGCGGTTGTGGATTTCGTGTTCGTCGCCATGGCCGCCGGTGATCAGCAGGTGTTTGACGAATGGCAGGAGTTTTTCCGCGCACTCGTCGGCGGTGCCTTCGGGCAGTTCGGCGAGGATGCGGGCTTCGGGAAGGTTAGGAGTGGCGATGATCGACAGCGGCAGCAAGCGTTCGCGCATGGCGTAGCCGACTTCGTCCTTGCCCAGTCGTCCGCCACCGCCGGCACGCAGCACCGGGTCGCAGACCACTGGCAAATGCGGGTGCGCTGAAAGCAGTTCGACCACGGTGTCGACCATTTCCAGGGAACCGAGCATGCCCAGTTTGACGGCGGCGACTTCGGAGTCGTTGAGCACGGCATTGGCCTGGGCCAGTACCCACTCGCGATCGAGCACGCGGAAGTCAGTGACGTTGACCGTGTCTTGCACGGTCAGGGCGGTGACGGCCGGAGCCGCATGGCAACCCTGGGCAAGCAGGGCTTCGATATCTGCCTGCAAGCCGGCGCCACCACTAGGGTCGTGGCCGGAGAGACAGAGGACAACGGGGCGAGAGCTGTAGATATTCATGGTGCGCGAGCTTACCACCAAACATGTTTTTTCGGGTGTTGCGACGTCCAGTCCGGCCGATACATTGTGGCGAGGGGGCTTGCCCCCGTTGGGGTGCGAAGCGCCCCCTTTGCCTTCTGTCTGGAACACCGCGTCGGCAGATTTACGACTGCTTCGCAGCCGAACGGGGGCAAGCCCCCTCGCCACAGGGTTCATCACCCACCGGGGCATTATCACGACCTGATCAAGCCAACAGCTCTAGCTCAATACATAGCGCTGGAACGCCCGTGCTAGAGCCTTTTTAGGAAAAAATTCAATGGTGTTCAATGGCCACTAACGGCTATGCTAGAGTGGATCCAAACCAATAACAGGTAATACCGGTTTTACGTCTACTCAAAAGGAATGGGGGGCTTCCTGACAGAACCGGACAGGCCACGCTGGGGCTTAAATGCGCTATTTGTTGATGTTGCTGTTGTGCTTGCCTCTCCTGGCGAGCGCCGTCGAGTTCGACGAGTTCACCCAGAGCCTTCCCCTGGGCCGAACGATGCAGGTTTATGAAGACGCGGGCGGTCAAGCGACCATTGCCGATGTCCGTGCGCAAGCCGCGGCCGGGCACTTCCAACCCCACGATAAAGCCACCCTCAATGCCGGTTATTCGCGTTCGGCATTCTGGTTGAAAATCGACCTGCAGTACCGTCCGACCAACCCGTCGGCGCAACGGGCCTGGTTGCTGGAGCTGGCCTATCCGCCCCTCGATCACCTTGATCTGTACTTGCCTGATGCCGGCGGCGATTATCAATTGGTCCGACAGACCGGCGATGCATTGCCGTTCGCCACACGCGAGATCCGCCAGAACAACTATCTGTTCCATCTGAACTTTGCGCCCGGGCAGGCGCAAACGGTGTACCTGAGACTGCAAAGCGAAGGCTCGATTCAGGCGCCCGTCACCTTGTGGTCGAGCACTGCTTACCTTGAAGAGCAGCCCGTGCGGCTCTACGTGCTGGGGCTGATTTACGGCGTATTGCTGGGGATGCTGGTCTACAACCTGTTCATCTTCCTCAGCGTGCGCGACACCAGTTACCTCTATTACATCGTCTACATCGCCTCGTTCGGCTTGTATCAGCTGTCGGTGAACGGCGCGGCCGTGGAGTATTTCTGGCCGAACAATCCGTGGTGGGCCAACGCCGCCACGCCGTTTTTCATCGGCTGTTCGGGGTTGTTCGGCAGCCAGTTTGCCCGCAGCTTCCTGCGGACGGCCACCCACAGCCGCTGGCTGGACCGTGTGCTATTGGCGCTGATCGCGTTCAGCGGGCTGGTGGTCGGGTTGTCTTTGATGACCAGTTACGCCCTGGCCCTGCGTCTGGCGACGGCGTTGGCGCTGGTCTTTACCGTGGTGATTTTCGCTGCCGGGGTATTCGCCTGGTGGCGTGGCTTGAGGGTGGCGCGCTACTTCATCATTGCCTGGTCGGCGTTTTTGCTCGGTGGCGTCGTGAACACGATGATGGTGCTGGGGTATTTGCCCAACGTGTTCCTTACCATGTACGCCAGCCAGATCGGCTCGGCGATTGAAGTGGCGTTGCTGTCCCTGGCCCTGGCCGATCGTATCAACGCCATGCGCGAGCATCAGGCACAGACGTTGTTCGACGCCGGCCAGAAGCTTGAGGTGCTGAACCAGCAACTGGCTCACAGCAACAGGCTCAAGGACGAATTCCTCGCCACGTTGACCCATGAGCTGCGCACGCCCATGAACGGTGTGATCGGTTCGCTGGAGCTGATGCAGACCGTCGAGATGAACCCAGAGCTGGAGCAGTATCAGCAAACGGCGGCAGGTTCGGCGCGGGACATGATGCGCATGGTCAACGGCATCCTCACCCTGACCGAATTGCAGGCCGGCAAGCTCAAGGTCTATCCGGAGGCGTTCAGCTTGCGCAGTGTGGTCGAGTCTTTGCGCGGGCAGTTCGATGGCAATGCGTCGAGCAAGTCGCTGGACTTCAAGGTCGAGGTAACGCCCGGGTTGCCGGATCGTTTGTTCGGCGACAGCGGCAAGCTGGCGCAATGCCTGGAATGCTTGCTGGACAACGCAATCAAATTCACCCGAGTCGGTGGTCTGGCGCTGCGGGTGACGGGTAAACCGGCGGCGGAGCCCGGTCGGCTGGCGCTGTCTTTTGCGGTGATCGACACCGGCATCGGTTTTACCGATCTGGGGGAGGCGACGCTGTACCAGCGCTTCTTCCAGCTCGACGGCTCGATGACCCGTGAATATGGCGGTCTTGGCGTTGGCCTGGCGATCTGTCGGCAGTTGGTCGAATTACTCGGGGGGCGCCTGAGCCACCGTTCCGAACCAGGCCGTGGAAGCCGCTTCCAGCTGGACGTCGAATTCGAGCTGTCGGTGGTGGAACCTGCTCCCTCGATCACCCGGCAGACCACCGGCCTGCGCTTGCCCCAGGAGTGCACGGTATTGCTGGTCGATGACAACAGCATCAATCAATTGGTGATGCGCGGCATGTTGCTCAAGCTTGGGTTCCGGGTACGCACCGCTGACAATGGCCTTGCTGCGCTCGATCAATTGCAGTGTGAAGCCGTTGACGCGGTATTGCTCGATTGCCAGTTGCCGCCAGTGGACAGCGCCTCCATCTGCCGGCGGATCCGTGCGTTGCCGGGGTGCGCCGAATTACCCGTGTTCATGATTGCCCTGAGTGCGGACCGAGTGCACTGCCCGAGCGACACCGTGGTCGACTACCTGAACAAACCGGTGAAATTCGAGGACTTGCAGGCCGCGCTCTATCGACGGGTGCTCTGTTCTGGATAAGGCGAAAGCGCCGACAGATAGGCAGATATGCCACTTTGTTCAGCCTCGGGGCGGTGCTTAACTGAAAATCCCTTGGCTGACCAAAGGAGCCCCGTCATGAACCTGCATCAGTTCGCCGAAACCCACGAAGTCACCAACCAGCCACCGTCGCTGGACGGCACCAACCTCTATCGCATTGACCTGCCTTTGCAGGAATGGTCGCGGCGGTTCGATGCCGGTTGGGCCGAGTCGCGGATCGACGCTTACGGCGCATTGGCCGGCGGGCCGCTGATGGAAGCCGGGTTTGCGGCCAATCAAAACAAACCCGTGTTCGTCAGCCATGACCGTTACGGCCATCGCATCGACCTGGTGGAGTTTCACCCGGCTTATCACCAGTTGATGCGCACGGCGGTGGAGCATGGCCTGACAGGGTTGCCCTGGACCGATCCGCAACCGGGCGCCCATGTGGCTCGCGCGTCCATGACGTATTTGCACAGTCAGGCTGAGGCCGGTAGCGGTTGCCCATTGACCATGACTTTCGCCAGCGTCCCGGCGATGCGCCTGCAACCGGATCTGGCCCGGCAATGGCTGCCGAAAATCCTCGCCACCGAATACGACCCGCGCAATGTCGGCATGGCCCATAAGGCCGGGGTCACCATCGGCATGGCGATGACCGAGAAACAGGGCGGCACCGACGTGCGGGCCAACACCACCAAGGCGTATCCGGTGGGGGCCGGTGGGCCGGGCCAGGCGTATGAGCTGGTGGGCCACAAGTGGTTCTGCTCGGCGCCAATGTGTGACGCCTTCCTGACCCTGGCCCAGACCGACAAAGGGCTGACCTGTTTCCTGCTGCCGCGTCATCGCCCGGATGACACGCGTAATCAGTTCTACATACAGCGGCTGAAAAACAAACTCGGCAACTGGTCCAACGCCTCCAGCGAGGTGGAGTTCCGTGGCGCCCTGGCCTGGATGGTCGGCGAAGAGGGCCGGGGCGTTCCGACCATTATCGAAATGGTCGCCATGACCCGTTTTGATTGCATGGTCGGCTCCAGCGCGCTGATGCGCCAGGCCCTGACCCAGGCCAGCCATCACTGCGCCCACCGCAGGGTCGGTGGCAAGTTGCTCAGCGAACAACCCTTGATGCAAAACGTGCTGGCCGACCTGGCCCTGGAAAGCGAAGCCGCCCTGGCGTTGAGCCTGCGCATGGGGCGAGCGCTGGATCATCTGGATGACGACCACGAAGCGAAATTCGCTCGATTGGTGACGGCAGTGGGCAAGTACTGGATCTGCAAACGCGCGCCCGCGATGATCAACGAAGCGGCCGAATGCATGGGCGGCGCCGGTTACGTCGAAGAAAGCATCTTGCCGCGACTGTACCGTGAGGCACCGGTCAACTCGACGTGGGAAGGTTCCGGCAACGTGCAATGCCTCGACGTGTTGCGCGCGTTGTCGAAAGAACCGGGCGTGCTCGATGTGCTGTTCAACGAGTTGGGCGATGGCCATGGCGACAAACGCCTGGCCACACACATCGGCCAGTTGCAGAAGGCGTTCAAGGACACCGACGACATTCAATACCGCGCCCGCCAGCTCACCGAAGACATCGCCTTGGGGCTTCAGGCCAGGCTGTTGCTGGAGGCGGGTAATGCGGCGGTCAGTGATGCGTTCATCGCCAGCCGCCTCGGTTCGGCCGGTCGGGTGTATGGAACGTTGCCACGTGGGCTGGATGTGGAAGCGATTGTGGCCCGCTCGACACCGCAGGGCTTCTGAAGGGCGAAAAGATCGCAGCCTTCGGCAGCCTCTTACAGGTGTACGACGACCCTCTGTAGGAGTTGCCGAAGGCTACGATCTTTTTTCACTGTTCCCGTGAAGCGATGATGCAGGCAAGATGAAGGTCTGCAAGTCAGAACACAGGAAGCTGATCGTGACCGAAGCGTTTATTGTCGTTCAAACCGCCGAGCAAGCCGTTGATCGGCTTGCTGTCTTGCACGAGCGTGCAACCACCGCGCTGAATCAAGCGCTCAAGCGTTATCTCAAGGATCGCGTCGAGCCGGACGCTGAACAGCGTGCCCTGTTTCGTTATCCCGAGTTGCGTCTGACCTACCTCTGCCAGGGCGAAGTCCCACAAACCACTCGCGCTTATGCCAAGGTTCAATTGCCGGGGACCTACAGTGTCACCGTCACTCATCCGGCAGCCTTTCGCAAAT
This sequence comes from Pseudomonas sp. FP1740, assembly GCF_030687165.1. Taxonomy (NCBI): domain Bacteria; kingdom Pseudomonadati; phylum Pseudomonadota; class Gammaproteobacteria; order Pseudomonadales; family Pseudomonadaceae; genus Pseudomonas; species Pseudomonas sp. FP1740. Next base: position 5,811,977 of record NZ_CP117461.1, on the reverse strand, counting down.
ACCTGCTGGAACAACTCGTTCCGTTGATGCACGACTTCACCGTGACCGTGGAAGTCGGCGTCAGCCAGCAAAACATTCCTTATCCGTATGTGGTCGAGCAGGGCGATGAACTGGCCGGCTCTGGCGTTACGGCGGCGGTACTGGCGCGGGTGTTCCCGAGTACGGATCTGTCGGCCGCCACCGATGGCATCGCTGATGGCTTGTACGATTGGGAAAACACCGACCCGCTGCCATTGGCCTTGTTCGATGCCGCGCGGGTGGACTTCTCCCTGCGCCGACTGGTGCACTACACCGGCAGCGACTGGCGGCATGTGCAGCCGTGGATTCTGCTGACCAACTACCACCGCTACGTTGACCAGTTCATCGTTCATGGCCTGGAACAACTGCGCAAAGACCCGCGTTTTGTGCGCATGGTGTTGCCGGGCAACGTGATCATCGAAAAGGGTATGGACCACGGCGAAGCCTCGGCGATTGCCGCGGGCGTGGTCTGGCATCGTTACCAGATGCCGGCCTATCACCTGATCGCCAGCGACGGCCATGGCGTGACCCTGGTGAACATCGGCGTCGGCCCGTCCAACGCCAAGAACATCACCGACCATTTGGCCGTACTGCGTCCGCATTGCTGGCTGATGATCGGCCACTGCGGCGGCTTGCGTCAGTCGCAGACCATTGGCGATTACGTGCTGGCACACGCTTATATGCGTCGCGACGGGATTCTCGACCGGGTGGTGCCACCGAACATTCCGATTCCGGCCTTGGCCGAAGTGCAGATGGCGTTGCAGCAAGCGGCGGCCAATATCACAGGTGAGAAGGGCGATGAACTGAAGAAGCGCCTGCGCACCGGCACCGTGCTGACCTACGACGACCGTAACTGGGAACTGCGCTGGGCGCAGGAACGTCCGCTGATCAACCTGTCCCGCGCCGTGGCGGTGGACATGGAAAGCGGCACGATTGCGGCCCAGGGTTATCGCTTGCGGGTGCCGTACGGCACGTTGCTCTGCGTATCGGATAAACCGCTGCACAGTGAAATCAAACTGCCGGGTTCGGCAAACGCCTTCTATGAACGCGCGGTCAGCCAGCATTTGAAAATCGGCATCGAGGCGGTGGATCTGTTGCGCACCGAGCTCAACTCGCTGCACTCGCGCAAATTGCGCAGCTTCGACGAGCCGCCGTTCCGCTGATTGTTCTCATGGTCATTTGACGGTTGGGGCACTAGCATTAGCAGCCCTGACCGTTAGATGTTCTTCTCGCCATGTCCCGTCCTCAACGTCCCGTTTCCCGCCGCCCTGGCGTGAAGCCTGTGTCATCTTCTTCCGCCCCGCGCCGTATCGCCAAAGCGCCCCCGGCCGAGCCGAAGCTGATTCTGTTCAACAAACCTTTCGATGTGCTGACGCAATTCAGCGACGGCGAAGGGCGGGCGACGCTCAAGGACTTTATCGAGATTCCGGGGATTTACCCGGCAGGACGGCTGGACCGCGACAGCGAAGGCTTGTTGCTGCTGACCAACGACGGCCAGCTTCAGGCGCGGATTGCCGACCCGAAACACAAATTGGCCAAGACTTACTGGGTGCAAGTGGAAGGCGAGCCAACCGCCGAGCAGTTGCAGCGTTTGCGCGAGGGCGTCGAGCTGAACGATGGTATGACCTTGCCCGCCGAGGCGCGGCAGCTTGATGAGCCTGAGCTGTGGCCGCGCAACCCGCCTGTGCGTTTTCGCAAAAGCGTGCCCACCAGTTGGCTGGAGTTGGTGATTCGCGAGGGGCGCAACCGTCAGGTGCGGCGCATGACCGCGGCGGTCGGCTTGCCGACGTTGCGCCTGGTGCGGGTCAAAATCGGTGACTGGTCGATCGAAGGGCTCGATCAGGGACAGTGGAAGGAAGTGCCGGCGCGTTTATAGCGTGCCGGATTCGATCAGGCCGATGACCACGCTTTTGATCACGAATGCGGCCACACCCAACCCCAGCACAAAGAACAGAATGAACGAGCCGAAGCGTCCGGCTTTGGATTTTTTTGCCAGATCCCAGACGATGAAACCCATGAAAATGATCAGGATGCTGACCAGGCCAGTCATCATCCACTCTTCGAAAACTGCAGGATCCATTGAACATCTCCAGCGCGGGCGGGGCTAAAAAGGCGGGAGGAGTATACGCCAAGGGGGATTGGCGGGGTATTGACCTGCGTCGGTGTGCCGCAGTCATTCGTCGTCTTGGGCAGTGATCGTTCCCACGCTCTGCGTGGGAATGCCGCCATGGACGCTCCGCGTCCGCTGTAGATCGTGACGCAGAGCGTCACAGGATGCATTCCCACGCGGAGCGTGGGAACGATCAGGTCAGAAGGGGCGTCTCAGCTGCGCAAATGAGTTAAAGGCAACTCCGTGCTATTGAGCACCTGGTTCAACACAAAACTCGACCGTACACTCGTCACCCCTTCAATCCGGGTCAGATGCCCCAGCAGCAGCTTCTGATAGTGATCCATGTCCGGCACCACCACCTTGAGCTGATAATCCGCATCCATCCCGGTCACCAGGCTGCATTCCAGCACTTGCGGTAACGTGCGAATGGCGGCTTCGAAGTTCTCGAAACGCTCGGGAGTATGGCGGTCCATGCCGATCAGGACGTAGGCGGTCAGGCTCAGGCCGAGCATCTTGCGGTCCAGCAAGGCGACCTGGCGGGAGATGTAGCCGTCGTCTTCCAGTTGCTTGACCCGCCGCGAGCAAGGCGAAGGCGACAGGCCGATGCGTTCGGCCAGCTCCTGATTGGAGATGCGCGCGTCGCGCTGTAATTCCGCCAAAATACTCAGGTCGTATCGGTCGAGTTTGCTCATCAATCAGGCCTTTGTCATAACTATTGCGGCAGATTATCTATCCTGAGTTAAAAATTGCGCAAGTGATGTTTATTTGAGCAATCTTCGCAATCCTCTGTCGGTGCTCCGGGCCTATTCTTATCACCAGAATCACTGCTCGGACAAACAGTCCAGTGCGGCTCGCCCAATCAGGCCAGCTGCGGTCGCCACCCCCACCGGGGATGCGTCGGCCCCCGAGCTACACACTGTCCAGAAGACGGCGTGAGGTGAGCCGACGTCATAAGCGTCGAGCACGGACGAAGTTCTCAAAGGGAGGCCGACGGGTCTCCCTTTTTTCTTGCCCGCAATTTGGCATGCCCTTAATAAAAAGCCGCTCAATAAAAAAGTTACGTGACTGATAACCTGTTGCAGAACCGGCCTGCGCTTTCCCAGTCTTACGTACAGGCCCTAATCCGCCGTGAGGAAAAGCATGAAATCGCGCATCTGGCGTTTGGCCGGTGTTGGTTTGCTGTGTGTGAGTGTCACTGCACAATCGCTTGCCGATGAACCACAGAACCGCGGCCCCGATGGCGGGCAGCATGGGCCTGATCATCGGGGCAATGAACAGGGCCAGGGCCGTGGCGGCAGCAATCAGCCACGCCCGCAGAACACCGAAATCATTCGTGGCGACAACAGTCGCAAGTTCGAGCTCCACGACCAGAATCAGGGTGGCCAGTGGCAGAACCGGGCGCCGCACGAGTCCAACAATCAGGGCGGCCAGTGGCAGAACCGTACGCCGCACGACTCCAGCGTTCAGGGTGGCCAGTGGCAGAACCGTCCGCTACACGATCCAAACGTTCAGGAGCGAGCGCCGCAACAACCGAGTAATAATCTGCCAATCCAGAGTCGGCCCGATACCGTGCGCCAGACCCAGGAACCGCGGCGTGGCTACTATCAGGACGAACCGTGGCGTAACAATCACAACCAGCCATGGCAGACCGGGGGGCGGGAGCCGCGTCACGATGACCGTCGCTGGCCCGGTCGCCCGGAGGGGCACGGCACAGGCTGGGGCCCCGGCCCGCAGTATCGTCCTGGGTACGTGATCGACCGCTTCCCGGAGGACCGTCACTTCCGCGTGCCGTATCGTGGCCAGGATTATTTCTATTCCGGTGGCTACTGGTATCGCCCGCAAGGCCCGCGTTATGTGGTGGTTCAGCCGCCTCGCGGGATTCGTGTCAGCTATTTGCCCGATTACGCCCGTGAAGTGTGGATCGGCGGCACGCTGTTGTTCCTGGCGGCCGGCGCGTATTACGCCTACCAGGAGAGCACTCAGGATTACGTCGTGGTCGACCCTCCTGTGCAGCCGCCACCGGTGAGCAATGGTTATGACGTGTTGGCGTACCCGGCCAACGGCCAGTCGCCGGAGGAAGTCAGCCGGGACGCTTATGAATGTTATCGCTGGGCCGTGCAACAGAGCGGTTTCGATCCACGTACCGCCACCTACCAACCGGATCCGTCGGTAGTGCAAGCTTACCGACAGGCCCAGGGCAACTGCCTGAGCAGTCGCGGTTATCAGGTGAGTTACTGAGCCCTGGCGGCCTTCACCGCTTCCTGCGGGTCGGCGTGCACCAGCACTTCGGCTCGCGGGTAGACGGCATGAATCGCATCGGCGGCTTGATCGCTGATGCCGTGGGCGACTGACAGGGTCAAGTCTCCCGGCAATTCCAGATGCAATTGCACGAACCACTGGTTGCCGGAAATCCGCGTGCGCAAGTCGTGGGCACCCAGAACGCCGGGTACGCTGCAGGCCAGTTCGAGCATGTGCTGGCTGACATCAGTCGGCAATTCTTCATCCATCAGCACTGCAAAACTTTCCCGGGCGATTTGAATCGCGCTCCAGAGGATGTAAGCAGCGATCCCCAGGCCGAACCACGGGTCGACTTGCTGCCAGCCAAACCCTGCCAGCACCAGCGCTACGAGAATGCCGCCGTTGAGCAGCAGGTCCGAGCGGTAATGCAAGGAGTCGGCGCTCACCGCGCTGGAACCGGTTGCCTTGATTACCCGGTGCTGCAACATCAGCAGGGCCACGGTCAGGACAAGGGAGAACACAATCACCCCGATACTGAGCCACGCTGCGCCTATCGGTTCCGGATGTTTCAACCGTTCGATCGCCTGCAAGGCAATCAGCACCGCACTGCCGCCAATGAACAGCGCCTGAGCCATGCCCGCCAGTGATTCGGCTTTGCCGTGCCCATATCGATGATCATCGTCGGCCGGGCGCAAGGCGTAATGCACGGCCATCAGGTTGAGCAGCGAGCTAATGCCGTCGAGGGCGGAGTCGGTCAACCCGGCGAGCATGCTCACCGAGCCGCTCAGCCACCAGGCGATGGCTTTGGCGATGATCAATATGCACGCGACCGCCACCGAGGCGCGCGTCGCCAGCCGCAGCAGGCGGGCGTGGTCGGTAGGGGTAGTCATCAGTGCTGTGGTTCCTTCAAATGCACGAATTATGCAGCCGGTTGCAGGCCGAACATAGCCAGTTGCTGGGCGCTGCCCTTGTGCTGGATCAGACGCGGATCGTCCAGCGGGAAGCTGCGGCCCAGTTCACTTTCGAGAATAGTCTGCAACTTGTGGTTATCGACCTTGCCGTCGGCGCCGATGGCTTCCTTGAGTTTTTCCGGGGCCACCTGGGCGGTCCGGCCGGGCTCGAAGTAAATGGCACCCGTGGTGAAGTCCACTGCAAAGGCGATCAGGCCGGGGATGATATAGAACAGCAGACCCACGGCATCCAGCGCGGCAATGGCCGGGTCGATCTTGCCGTCGATCTGGCCGCGACGATCCGGGTAGAAAATCGAACCGCAGGCGGTCACCTGGGTCAGCAAGGATGCGATCAATACACCGCCGATCAAGCGAAAGGGAGCACGCATTTGAAATCTCCTGGATTATCTGGGAACGAAGCATCGTCGATATGAATTAGGACCGCGCTGAACGCCGTTATACTCGCCGCTCTGTTTGGGAGCCAGCATGATTTCTTTGCCAATTGATGAAGTTTTACCCGCCCTGCGTGAAGCCCTCGCTACACGCCACGAAGCCGTGCTCGAAGCACCGCCCGGTGCCGGTAAAACCACCCGGGTACCGTTGGCCTTGCTCGATGAGCCGTGGCTGGCCGGGCAGACCATTCTAATGCTCGAACCGCGCCGGTTGGCAGCGCGGGCGGCGGCGGAGCGCTTGGCCAGTGAATTGGGCGAGAAGGTCGGCGAAACCGTGGGCTATCGTATTCGTCTCGACAGCAAGGTCGGCCCCAATACCCGCATCGAAGTGGTCACCGAAGGCATCCTCACCCGGCGCCTGCAGGATGACCCGGCGCTGGAAGGCGTGGGCTTACTGATTTTCGATGAATTCCACGAGCGCAGCCTCGATGCCGACCTGGCGCTGGCCCTGAGCCTGAATGGCCGGGAGCTGTTCCGCGACGATCAACCGCTGAAAATCCTCTTGATGTCGGCAACCCTGGAAGGCGAACGCCTGGCCGGGTTGCTGGATGACGCGCCAATCCTGCGCAGCGAAGGTCGCATGTACCCGGTGACGATGCGCTGGGGCCGGCCGTTTCAGCCCGGTGAGTTCATCGAGCCAAAGGTGGTGCAGACCATCCTCGACGCGCTGAACGATGAAACCGGCAGCCTGCTGGTGTTCCTGCCGGGGCAGGCGGAAATTCGGCGGGTGCATCAACAATTGGCCGATGCCTTGGGCGAGGGCACGCCGGTGTTGCTGTGCCCGTTGCACGGCGAACTGGACCTGGCGGCGCAGCGGGCGGCGATTGATCCGGCGCCTGCGGGCAAGCGCAAAGTGGTGCTGGCCACCAACATCGCCGAAACCAGCCTGACCATCAATGGCGTGCGCGTGGTGATCGATGCCGGGTTGGCGCGCGTGCCGCGTTTCGACCCCGGCAGCGGCATGACTCGCCTGGATACCCAACGGATCTCCAAAGCCAGTGCAACGCAGCGTGCAGGTCGGGCCGGGCGTTTGGAGCCCGGTGTGTGTTATCGCTTGTGGTCGCAGGATCAGCACGAGCAACTGGCGGCTTACGCCAGTGCGGAAATACTCTCGGCGGACCTTGCCGGGCTGGCCTTGCAACTCGGTCGTTGGGGCGTGACGCCGGGGCAGTTGGTTTGGCTCGATGTGCCTCCGGCAGCGGCTTATGCACAGGCCCAGGATCTGCTTGAGCGTTTGGGTGCGCTGGAGGGAGAAGCGCTGACCCGTCATGGTCAGGCCATGGCCGAACTGCCGGCCCATCCACGGATCGCCCATTTGCTGTTGCGTGGCCAGGCGCTCGGTCTGGCCGACATGGCTTGCGATGTCGCCGCACTGCTCGGGGAGCGGGATATCTTGCGTGGCGCTGGTGCGGACCTGCACAGCCGACTGGTGCTGCTGTCCGGTGAAGAACGGGCCGCTCGCGGTGCGCAGGGCGGTGTTCAACGGGCCCGGCAACTGGCGCGGCAGTATCGCGGTTATTTGCGTGGCAAAGCGTCGGAGCCGGTCAGCGATCCCGAACATCCGCGCTGGCTCGGTGCGTTGCTGGCATTGGCTTATCCTGATCGGGTCGCTCAACAGCGGCGGGCCGGTGGCGCTGAATATCGCCTGGCCAACGGTCGCGCAGCACTGTTCGCCGAAGCCGACAGTTTGATGAAACAACCGTGGCTGGTGATCGCCGATCTGGGCAGTCGTCAGGGCCAGCGTGAAGAACGGATTTATCTGGCGACGGATTTTGATCCGGCGCTGTTCGACTCCGTGCTGGCCGAACAGGTGCGGTGCGTCGATCAACTGGATTGGGATGAGCGCGAAGGTGTGCTGCGGGCCGAGCGTCAGCGCAAGGTCGGCGAGTTGATCCTCAGCCGCGAACCGCTGACCGGGCTCGATGAAAGTGCTCGCAGTCAGGCGTTGGTGAATCTGGTGCGGCGCAAAGGTCTGGAGCTGTTGCCCTGGACGCCAGAGCTGCGTCAGTGGCAGGCGCGGGTGGCGTTGTTGCGGCAGTTGGATCTCGCGGGTAAAGGCGAGAGCGAATGGCCGGATGTCAGCGACGCAACATTGCTCAAAAGCCTCGAACACTGGCTGATGCCCTATCTGGGGAAAGTCTCGCGGCTCAGTCACTTCGCCAATCTGGACCTGTCGAGCATCGTTCACAACTTGCTGCCGTGGCCGTTGCCGCAACGGCTCGAAGAGCTGGCGCCGCATCATTTGAGCGTGCCGTCGGGTTCATCGATTCGTCTGGATTACAGCGAGCAGCCGCCGATTCTGGCGGTGCGGTTGCAGGAGTTGTTCGGCCTGGCCGAGACCCCGCGGATTGCCGGCGGCCGGCAAGTGGTGAAACTGCATCTGTTGTCCCCGGCGCGGCGGCCAGTGCAGGTGACGCAGGACCTGGCGAACTTCTGGCGCAGCACCTATGCCGAGGTGAAGAAGGATTTGAAGGGGCGGTATCCGAAGCACTACTGGCCGGATGATCCGCTGGTGGCCGAGGCGACGGCGCGGGTTAAGCCTCGTAAGTAGCGCACGGATTTTTGTGGCGAGGGAGCTTGCTCCCGTTGGGCTGCAAAGCAGCCCCAAATTCTGTCACATCATTTTTCAGGTGCGTAGCGTCAATCGGTTTACGACCGCTGCGCAGTCGAGCGGGAGCAAGCTCCCTCGCCACAGGTGTTTTACGGCGCGACCGGCAACAGAAACCGCGCAATCACCGGCAAATGATCGGAAATGCGCAACGTATCGTCCTGCCGCACCCGCGCTTCGACCCGTTTGATGCGCGGGCTGTAAAACAGGTAGTCGACGGTCCGGTCCGGCCCGTTCAAGCCGGGATCATTCGGGTAATGGGTCAACCAATGCGCCCGGTCGATACCGCTGGCTTCGTTGTTGGTGGGGATCATCGGGTATTTGTCCCACAGCACATGCAGCGCGCTGTCGGCAGAGTAGGGCGTGCGTTGCTCGGCGGGCAGGCGTTGATACTGGCCCAGCGGCAACAGGTTGAAATCTCCACCGATCAACCACGGCGTGCCGCGGCTTTCGAACTTGTCGAGCACCTTGGCCACGGCGGTCACCTGGGTTTGCAAGGTATCGTCGGTCTGGGTGGCACGGTCCAGATGGGTGTTGAGCACGGCCATCTGGCCACCGTCGTTCAATGCCAGGTACGTGACCAGCAAGGCGTCTTTCGGCTTGAACTGACGGCTGATGACATTGGCCGGCGCGACCGGCAATTGCAGGCGTTCGGCGTGTTCGATCCGGTAGCGGCTCAGGGTCGCCAATTGCCGGCCAACGCTGCCGAAAATGTGCGGCTCAGGTACGAAGTCGGCTTTCCAGTCGAAGGCCTGAGTGGTGCACGGATACAGGTCGGTGACCCGATCCTGAAGTAATTTGAACTGGTTCTGGTAGTCGCTGGCCTTGGCGCCGTCATCGAGTTCCTGCAACAGCACGATGTCTGGTTGCTCGTCGCGAATCACCCGCGCCACTTCGTCGAGGCTGAAGGCCATGTCTTCAGGTGTAGGGGATTCGTCGTCTCCTGCGGCCAGGTCGCTCCAGAACACGTAGCGCTTGCCGGCCAGATACTGGACGTTCCAGGTCATCACCTTCAACGCCTGACCGGGCACCAGCGTCGGCGCCTGGGCGTTGCAACTGACCGGCAGCGCTTCCTTGGCGTCGGGGCGCCAGGTCAGGCTGTAGATCAGCATTGCAATCAGGCTGATGGCAATCAGCAGGCCCAGCAGGGTGTAGCGCAGTAGACGGGGCATCGCTCGGCTTATCGCGTTACAAGATTGACCCCGAGCATAACCGAGAGCAGCGCCAAAGCCCAAGGGTAGAGCGGTCAGAGCCGCTCATCAGATTTCTCGGGTGCGTCGGCGATCAGCATGAACAAACGGAACAGCACCACGCTGGTGAACAGCTGCAGGAAGCTGTGGGCGCTGTCGATCAGCAGCGAGATCACCGGGTTCTGCGGGTCAGGGTAAACCGCCAGCGTCGCTCCCTTGAGCACCCACAGCGGGCCCATCACGCACAGAATGCACACCAGAATGCGTATGAAATGCCCGCGGGTCAGGCGCAGGCTTTCCTTCATCGCCGCCAGCGGTGCCAGGCCGCGCAGCACCAACAGGTACTCGCCGAACGCCAGCGTCACCATCAGCCAGATGCCCGGCAGGAAATACAGCGACAGGCCGATCAGGATCAGCAACGTATTGAGGGCGGTCAGCACGGCGAAGCGCGGCCACAGGGTCGCAGCGGCTGCCAACAGGTCACGGGTACGCGGCGATTCGCCTCGGCTGCGGGCATCGAGGAACAGGATCAGCGCTGCGGTGTACAGCGGATACACCAGCAAGCCGACAATCACACTGATGCCGGCGAAACTGTCCGGCCCGGTGGAGCTGTCGACCACTTGTTGCAGCAGCGCCTCGACAATCACCAGCGGCAGGCATAGCTGCACAATCTGGCCCAGGTTGCGCTTGAAGAAATACAGAGAGTCACGCAGTACATCGAACGAATTCATCAGTCGGTATCGCAGGTTGAAAGCAGTGCCTCACTTTAACCGATCAACCCCTTCGGGGCGCAAACGTAAACGTTCGGTAAAGGTCATTGAAACATCCTGTATCAGCCCCATTACTGGTGAGCACCTTATCCACTGTGGGTGAGGGCACTGATATTCCCGGCAATCTACGAGGTCGCCATGAACAGCGAAGAACAAACCCTGATCGATGGACTGTTTTCCCGGCTGCAACAGGCCGAAACGGACTCAGCCCCGCGCGACGCCCAGGCCGAGGCGCGGATCAAGGAACACCTGACTCGCCAGCCAGCGGCGGGCTATTTCATGACCCAGGCGATTCTGGTGCAAGAGGCAGCCATCAAGAGCCTCGACGAACAGAACAAGCAACTCACCCAGCAAGTGCAGCAATTGCAGGCCGAACTGCAACAGGCCAAGGCGCAGACAGCGGCGCCGGTGCCAAGTGGCGGCTTTTTGTCGAGCATTTTCGGCGGCGCTTCCCGTGACCCGCAGCCTGCACCGACTCAAAGCGCAGCCCCCTCGAATGGTGGCTGGCGTGAACCAGGACGGCCGTCGTTCAACTCGCAGCCGCAGCAAAACTTCGGTGCACCGCCTGCTCAGCAGAATTACGGAGCGCCACCTCAGCAGAATTACGCACCGCAACAGCCTGTCGGCAGCGGTTTCCTCGGCGGTGCGTTGAAAACGGCAGCAGGTGTGGCCGGTGGCGTGATGCTGGCGCAAGGCATCAGTAGCCTGTTCCATCACAATCAGCAGCCGGAAGTGGTTGAAGTCATTAAGGAAGAACCGGCCAAGGTCAACGATCAGAGCGATAGCAGCGGTTGGGGCAATGATCAGCGCGTGGCTGACAACTCCAGCGATCAGGGCGGTTTCGTCGACACGGATTACGACGATGGAAGTTCATCGTTCTTTGGCGGCGATGACGACGACTCCTTCATCTGACCTGCCATTCGTCCGGAGCGCCATGGCGCTCCGGGCCGATTGTTCGCGGAACAATCCTTCGGGCTGGCATACTGGGCGACTTTTCGGGCCTGGAGCCTGATCCTGCCTGCGCGCCTGTGCGCCAAGACCCCGCGCGCCAACGCGCTGAGAGGATGTACGGTGAAAAAAATCGCAGTGTTCGCCGATGTCCAGAACCTCTACTACACCGTGCGTCAGGCCTATGGTTGCCACTTCAACTATGCCGCTTTGTGGGCTGACGTCAGCAAGCAGGGGCAGATCGTCGAGGCCTACGCCTATGCGATCGATCGTGGCGACAGCAAACAGCAGCAGTTCCAGCAGATCCTGCGCAACCTTGGCTTCGTCGTGAAGCTCAAGCCCTACATCCAGCGCAGCGACGGTTCGGCCAAAGGCGACTGGGACGTGGGCATCACCCTCGACATCATGGACGCCGCCGACCATGTCGACGAAGTGGTGCTGGCTTCCGGTGATGGTGATTTCGACATGCTGCTGGAGCGCATCATTGCCAAGCACGGCGTGCAGGCTGTGGCCTATGGCGTGCCGGGCCTTACGGCCAATTCGCTGATCCGTGCCGCCAGTCGTTATGTGCCGATCGAAGGCGCGTTGCTGCTCAAGAATTGATTTTTAAGGAGTTGAAACAGGTTTGGAACGCATAGCAGTCATCGACTTTGAAACCACCGGAATCTCCCCGAGCAGCAGCTGCCGGGCCACGGAAATTGCCGTGGTGATTCTTGAACAGGGGCGCATCGTCGAGCGTTACCAAAGCCTGATGAATGCCGGCGTGCGGGTGCCGGCGTTCATCGAACAACTGACCGGCATCAGCAACGCCATGCTGCGCACCGCACCCTCGGCCGAGCAGGTGATGAACGAGGTCAACGAATTCGTCGGCATCACGCCGCTGCTGGCGCACAACGCTGCGTTCGACCAGAAGTTCTGGGACTACGAGCTCGGGCGAATCAAACGTACACGCTTGCAGAACTTTGCCTGCTCGCTGTTACTCGCCCGCCGCCTGATGCCCGCCGCGCCGAACCACAAACTCGGCACCCTCACCACCTTCGCCAGCCTGCCCAATACCGGCAAGGCTCACCGGGCCATGGCCGATGCGGAAATGGCCGCCAACCTGACGGCGCATCTGGCGCAAGAGTTGCGGCAAAAGCATGGGTTGCGCGAGTTGTCCCATGATCTGTTGTGCAGCCTGCAGAAAGTGCCGGCGGCGAAGATCAATGAGCATTTGAAGCGGTATCGCGGGTTCTGACAGAAGCCCCCTGGAGAACTATTTGCCATTCCCCTCCAGTTGACCCAACGGCACGCGCTTTTCGATGGCACTCGACAACACAATCGAGGTCTTGCTGAACCCGAACGTGGCGATCCGGTTGATCAACTCTTCCAGCTCCGGCATCGAGCCCACCGCCGCTTGCATGATCACGCACGGATCGCCGGTGACGCGATGGCACTCGGTCAGCTGTGGGATTTTGATCAGTTCGTCGTAGGTTTTCTGGTTACCGTGCTGGTTCAGGCGCAGTTCGATGACGCACTGGATCGGCAGGCCGATTTTGGACAGGTCGACTTTCGCCTGGTAACCGGTGATCACCCCGCAAGCCTCAAGTTTAGCGACGCGTTCGGCTACCGCCGGAGCGGACAGGTTCACCTTGCGCGCCAGATCGGCGTAGGACGCACGACCGTTTTCCAACAGGGCGCAGAGGAGCATGCGGTCGTATTTGTCCATCGTGGCCTACCTGAAAAATGACTGACTTTCGAAAGCACGGTTTATAGCGTCGAACTCCGTGTTTTGAAAAGTGTACCGGCGCTATAAACAGGTTTTGTAGCTTATTTTCCGCTGTTGGCCTTTCTAGAATAGCGGCTCTCCTTGTCTTGTTCTCGAGCTGCCCATGCCTGGCCTACGCCGTTTTTCCTTACCGCTGGTCGCTGCTTTTTTCGCGCTGTACGTGATTTGGGGATCGACCTACCTGGTGATTCGCATCGGCGTGCAGTACTGGCCGCCGTTGTTGCTCGCCGGTATCCGCTTCGTGATCGCCGGGACATTGATGTACGCGTATCTGCGCTGGCGCGGGGCACCGGCACCGACCTGGGCGCAATGGAAAGCGGCGGGGATCATCGGGATTTTGCTGCTGACATGCGGTAACGGTGCGGTGAGCGTCGCCGAACATACGGGCGTGGCCTCTGGCGTGGCTGCGCTGGCGGTGGCGACGGTGCCGCTGTTTACCTTGCTCTGTGGATATTTCTGGGGTGCGCGTAATACCCGTCTCGAATGGGCCGGGATTGTGCTCGGGCTGATCGGCATTGCCATGCTCAACCTCGGCTCCAACCTGCAATCGAGCCCGTTGGGCGCGGCGTTGCTGGTGTTCGCGGCGGCGTCCTGGGCCTTCGGCTCGGTGTGGAGCAAACATTTGCCGTTGCCTCAGGGCGCAATGGCCAGTGCCGTGGAGATGCTGGTGGGCGGCATGGTGTTGCTGATCGGCAGTGCGGTGAGTGGTGAGCGTCTGGAAAGTCTGCCGCCGATCGAAGGCTGGGCGGCGCTGGCGTACCTGACCATCTTCGGTTCGATCATCGCCTTCAACGCCTACATGTACCTGTTGAAACACGTGCGTCCGGCCGCGGCCACCAGTTATGCCTACGTCAACCCGGCGGTGGCGGTGTTGCTGGGGATCGTGTTTCTCGGCGAGACCATCGGTATCGAAGAAACGCTGGCGATGGCGGTGATCATCAGTGCGGTGGTGTTGATCGGGTTGCCACAGTGGCGCCGTGGCACAGATCGGCCTGCCCCTGCCGTAGTGGTGCCGACAGAATCCCGCGCGAATTAGGGTAAACTGCGCGCCATTGCACACTTGTTTCGCACAATCGCGCTGAATTTTCCTACGGTACTCCCATGACTTTCGCCACCCTTGGCCTGATCGAACCCTTGCTGCGCGCCCTCGAGACGCTCGGCTACCAGACCCCGACGCCGGTTCAGGCGCAAGCGATTCCGGCGGTGCTGGCCGGTCGCGACCTGATGGCCGCGGCCCAGACCGGCACCGGCAAAACCGCCGGTTTCGCCTTGCCGCTGCTGCAATTGCTGGCCATGGAAGGGCCGAAAGTCAGCGCTAACTCCGTGCGCGCGCTGATTCTGGTGCCGACCCGCGAACTGGCCGAACAGGTTCACGAAGCCGTGCGCCAGTATGCCGAGAACCTGCCGTTGAGCACTTACGCGGTGTACGGCGGCGTCAGCATCAACCCGCAAATGATGAAACTGCGCAAAGGCGTCGACCTGTTGGTGGCGACCCCGGGCCGTTTGCTCGACCTGTTCCGTCAGAACGCGCTCAAGTTCAACCAGCTGCAAACCCTGGTGCTTGACGAAGCCGATCGCATGCTCGATCTGGGCTTTTCCGAGGAGCTGGGGAATATCTATAAAGCCCTGCCTTCGAGACGTCAGACGCTGCTGTTCTCCGCGACCTTCTCCGATGCGATCCGCATGCTGGCCGGGCAAATGCTCAACGACCCGCTGAGCATCGAAGTCAGCCCGCGCAACGTGGCCGCCAACACCGTCAAGCAATGGGTGGTGACGGTGGACAAAAAGCGCAAGCCGGAGCTGTTCATTCACTTGATGCGCAAGGGCAAGTGGAAGCAGGTGCTGGTGTTCGCCAAGACCCGCAACGGCGTAGACGCGTTGGTGGAAAAACTCCAGGGCCTCGGCGTCAATGCCGACGGCATCCACGGCGACAAACCCCAGGCAACTCGCCAGCGGGCGCTGGATCGCTTCAAGGCCAGCGAAGTGCAGATCCTCGTGGCCACCGACGTCGCTGCCCGTGGTCTGGATATCGAAGATTTGCCCTTGGTGGTCAACTTCGACCTGCCGATCGTGGCCGAGGACTACATCCACCGCATCGGTCGTACCGGCCGTGCGGGTGCAACCGGGCAGGCGATTTCGCTGGTCTGCGCTGATGAAGTGAATCAACTGTCAGCCATCGAGATGCTGACCCGTCAGACGTTGACTCGCCAGACAGAGCCGGACTTCGAGCCCGAGCACCGCGTGCCGGATACCGATGCCAGCGGTCAGGTGATCAAGAAGCCGAAAAAACCGAAGAAGCCAAAGACCTCCGGTGGCGGCAAGCGCAACCTGGGTAAATGGGTCGAGAGCGGTGAGGCGTCGGCGCCGGAGCCTTCGATCAAGCCGGTGCGTAAAGTGCCGGTGTTCAATACCGGGCCGCGTAAGCGTAAGCCTTGATCCTCTGAGGATCGTTCCCACGCTCTGCGTGGGAACGCCTCAATGGACGCTCTGCGTCCGCCTCGGCAGGAACGCAGAGCGTCCCGGGCTGCATTCCTTTGCTGCGCGTGGGAACGATCAGTGTCGGTGCTTCAACCACTCCACCATCCCCAATCCCGCCGCTCGCCCACTGGCGAAACACGCAGTCAGTAGATAGCCGCCGGTCGGCGCTTCCCAATCGAGCATTTCCCCTGCGCAGAACACGCCGGGTAGTTGCTTGAGCATCAAACGTTCATCCATCGCCTCGAACATCACGCCACCAGCGCTGCTGATGGCTTCATCCAATGGCCGGGTTTTCACCAGCGTCAGCGGCAATGCCTTGATTGCTTTGGCCAGCAGGGCCGGATCGGCAAAACAGTCAGCCGGTGTCAATTCCCGCAACAACGCTGCTTTCACGCCATCTAGCCCAAGCTGACTGTGCAGGTGTTTGGCCATGGAGCGTGAGCCGCGCGGTTTGCTCAGCGCCGCCTGGATTTTATCCACAGGCTTGCCTGGTAACAGATCGAGGTGAAGGGTTGCCGAGCCGTGTTGATTGATCGCTTCGCGGATCGCTGCCGACAGGGCGTAGATCAAACTGCCCTCAATTCCCGTGGCAGTGATCACGCACTCGCCGAGTCGCGGCACGTCATCATTGAGGCCGATGGCGATATTTTTCAGCGGGCTGCCGGCGAATTTGCTGACCATCAATTCGCTCCAGGCCCGCACCTCGAAGCCGCAATTGCTCGGTTGCAATGGCGCCAGCCCTACACCGCGCTGTTCCAGCGGCAGCATCCAGGCACCGTCCGACCCCAGGCGTGACCAACTGCCGCCGCCGAGGGCCAGCAGGGTCGCGTCTACTTGAACAGTTTTTTCGCCTTCGGGGCTGTCGATTAGCAAATCACCGTTGTTATCCCAACCGAGCCAGCGATGGCGGGTGTGGATAACTACGCCGGCATCGCGCAGGCGTTTGAGCCAGGCACGCAACAGGGGCGCGGCTTTCATGTCGGTGGGAAACACTCGACCGGAGCTGCCGACAAATGTTTCGATGCCCAGGTCATGAATCCATTGGCACAAGGCTTCGGCGCCGAACGAGCGTAACAGCGGAGCAATCTGCGGCGCCCGTTCGGCATAGCGTGAGAGAAATGCCGGGTAGGCCTCGGAGTGGGTGATGTTCATGCCGCCGACCCCAGCGAGAAGGAATTTTCGCCCCACTGAAGGCATGCCGTCGTACAGATCGACCTTGATCCCGGCCTGGCTCAACACTTCAGCCGCCATCAAGCCGGCGGGGCCGCCGCCGATGATGGCGACGTGAGGGGGGAGGGAAGTGGAGGGCTGGGTCATGGCGAGAGCTGCGGCGTGGCGGAATAAGCCGCGCATTCTACCAGCCCTGCTCCCTGTGGGAGGATTCGAGGGCTGGTTAAAAAACAACCACCGCTCTGTAACCTATACCCCGCATGGGCTGCAGGCCCTTTCACTCAGGTTATCCACAGGCGGTTCCACAGGCATTGTGGGTAAAGACTCACACATTAATGACAACCTGATGACTGCCACACCCGTTGGGCGCTGTGATGGAGGATGCCATGACGGCGCGCCAGAGCCTTGCGGTCCTTGCTGTAGCCGCCGCCGATCACGCCGACCACCGGAATATCCCGGCCCAGGCAATGGCGCATCACGCTTTCATCACGCGCGGCGACACCTTCGTCGGTCAGCTTCAGATAACCCAGGGCGTCATCCTTGTGCACGTCGACACCGGCGTCGTACAGCACCAGATCCGGTTGATAGAGCGGCAGCAAATAGTTGAGCGCATCGTCCACCACCTTCAGGTAATCGGCATCGCCCATGCCCATCGGCAACGGGATGTCCCAGTCGCTTTCGGCTTTGCGTGCAGGAAAATTCTTTTCGCAGTGCAGGGAAACGGTCACCGCTTCCGGGGTGTTGTGCAGGATTCGTGCAGTCCCGTCGCCCTGATGCACATCGCAGTCGAAGATCAACACCCGATTCACCCGGCCACTTTCCAGCAGGTAATGGCTGATCACCGCCAGGTCATTGAAGATGCAGAACCCGGCAGGGTGATCGTAGTGCGCGTGGTGCGTGCCGCCGGCCAGGTGGCAAGCCAAGCCATGTTCCAGCGCCTGTTCGGCCGCCAGCAGCGAACCGCCGACCGCCCGCACTGTGCGCCGGGCCAGTGCTTCGCTCCAGGGCAGGCCGAGGCGCCGCTGGTCTTCGCGGGACAACTCGCCACCCATGTAGCGCTCGATGTACGCAGGGTCATGGGCGAGGGCGAGAATATCCGCCGGGCACAGCTCCGGGCGCAGCAGGTCGATGTCACGGGTCAGGCCACTGTCCACCAGGTGATCGCGCAGCAGGCGAAACTTGTCCATGGGGAAGCGGTGATCCGCCGGGAACTCGGGACTGTAGTCTTCGTGGTAGATCAGGGGCAGGGGCATGGCTGATTTATCGGGGAAGCATGTAGGAATGAGTGAACGATCCTACCAGCGATGTAGACTTGCGGCATGGAAACAGAGGGGAGGGGCACGATGGAGCCGATACTGGAACTCGAAAGCGCACGACTGTCGTTACGGCAGTGGCGCGATGAGGATTTGCCGGCGTTTGCGGCGATGTGCGCCGATCCACAAGTGATGCGGTATTTTCCGGCGCCCTTGAGTCGGCTGGAAAGTGCCTCGCTGATCGGGTGGGTTCGCGGGCATTTTGCCGAGTATGGTTTCGGCCTCTGGGCACTGGAGCGCAAGGACACCGGGGCGTTCATCGGGTTTACCGGGCTGAGTGTGGTCGGCTTTGACGCACCGTTCACGCCAGCCATCGAAATCGGCTGGCGCCTGGCGCGCGAGCACTGGGGCCTGGGTTATGCCAGCGAGGCGGCATGGACCGCTCTGCGCTGTGGGTTTGATCGCTTGGCGCTGCAAGAGGTCGTGGCGTTCACCACCGAAACCAACCTGCCTTCGCAAAAAGTCATGCAGGCGATCGGCATGCAGCATGACCCCGGTGATGACTTCGAGCACCCCAGGCTTGCCGCCGATCATCCGCTGCGCCCGCACGTGTTGTACCGCATCACCCGTGAGCAATGGCTGCAAACCTTGCATGGATAAGCAGGCACGGACATTTACAATGGCCCTCATGTTGAACCGGGCCATAAACTGAATCGACCGCCGCAGCCCAGACTGCGCGGCATTGCTTTGTGTGAGGAGAGTCTGAATGAGCCAAGTGTTGGAAGATCTGGTAGACCTGCTGACCCTGGAACCGATTGAAGAAAACCTGTTTCGTGGCCGCAGCCAGGACCTGGGTTTCCGTCAGTTGTTCGGCGGCCAGGTGCTCGGCCAGTCCCTGTCGGCGGCCAGTCAGACAGTCGAAGAGACACGCCATGTGCACTCGATGCACGGTTACTTCCTGCGTCCGGGCGATGCGAAGTTACCGGTGGTGTATCAGGTCGATCGGGTGCGCGATGGCGGCAGTTTCAGCACGCGCCGGGTGACGGCGATCCAGAAGGGCAACCCGATTTTCACCTGCAGCGCCTCGTTCCAGTACGACGAAGAGGGCTTCCAGCATCAGAGCCAAATGCCGCAAGTGGTCGGCCCGGAGAACCTGCCGTCGGAGCTGGAGCTCACTCAGCAGCGCGCGCACCTGATCCCCGAGCACATGCGCGAAAAACTGCTGTGCCCGAAACCGATCGAATTCCGGCCGGTGACCGAAAAAGATCCCTATAACCCGCAGCCTGCCGATCCAGTCAAATACGTCTGGTTCCGCGCCGACGGTGCGTTGGCCGACACCCCGGCGCTGCACAAATACCTGCTGGCCTACGCTTCGGACTTCGGTTTGCTGACCACCTCGATGCTGCCCCATGGCAAATCGGTCTGGCAGAAAGACATGCAGGTCGCCAGCCTTGATCACGCGTTGTGGTTCCATGCCGACCTGCGCGCCGATGACTGGTTGCTGTACGCCATGGACAGCCCATGGGCCGGCAACTCGCGCGGATTTTCCCGTGGCAGCGTGTTCAACCGTGCCGGGCAACTGGTGGCCTCGGTCACTCAGGAAGGCCTGATTCGTCATCGCAAGGATTGGGCATGAGCCTGGCCGAAGTGCGGCACTGGGTGTTCGACATGGACGGCACTCTGACCGTGGCCGTGCATGACTTCGCGGCGATCCGCGTGGCGTTGGCGATTCCTGCAGAACACGACATCCTGACCCACCTCGCGGCGCTGCCGGCCGAAGAAGCGGCGGCCAAACATGCGTGGCTGCTGGAGCATGAGCGGGATCTGGCACTGGGTTCGAAACCGGCTCCGGGCGCGGTGGAACTGGTGCGGGAGTTGGCCGGGCGCGGTTATCGTCTGGGCATTCTCACGCGCAATGCTCGCGAGTTGGCCCATGTCACGCTGGAGGCCATCGGCCTGGCCGACTGCTTTGCGGTGGAGGATGTGCTGGGCCGAGATGAAGCACCGCCCAAACCGCATCCCGGTGGTTTACTGAAACTGGCCGAGGCCTGGAAGGTGCCGGCGAGTGAAATGGTGATGGTCGGTGATTACCGCTTCGACCTGGATTGCGGCCGGGCGGCGGGGGCGCGGACGGTGTTGGTGAACCTGCCGGATAATCCGTGGCCGGAATTGACCGATTGGCATGCGCGCGATTGCGTGGAGTTGCGGCAGCTGCTTTCGGCTTGAGAGAGGGGGGCGTCCGATCAGACGCCCCAAAACTCACTGCCCGAACAACGCCTTCTGCCCCTCGGGCGAGGTAAACATCCCGTCCCCATTGTGCCCGACGCCGGGCACTTCTATCAGTTGCTGACTCAACCCTTGAGGATGGCGCCGTTTCAGATAATTGAAATAATTGCGCCCGCGAATCAAACGAGAAACGCCCTGGGCTTTGGCTTCGCAACTTTTATCCAGCGCCGGGTGATTCGGGTCGATGTCCTGCTGCCCGAGCAAATAAACGATGTCACGTTTGACGTAGTTTTCTTCCAGCTGCGCAGGCGTTTGCCCATTGGCATAGGCGGGCAAGTCCGCCAGACCATACTTCCAGCGATTGAAGTTCGGACACCCCGCGTGACTGAACGCAACCGGCCGTTGCTCATTGAAATAGGCATACGACGAAGGATTGGCGATCACATAACGCACCTTCACCCCTGCTGTGTCGAGGGCTGGCTGAGGGTGGCTCAACATGGCGTAACGCTGAACCACCTGAGCGCCGCCCGAGTGACCGGCAATGACGATTTGCTTCACGTCCGGAAACTGTCGCCGATCACCCAGGCGAGCGATGATTTCGTCGAGCGCCGCGTAGGAGCTCAGCGTAAACGGCGCGGTGGATAAGCCACCGGCCATCCAGTCATTGCCGTGCCAGCGTAAAACGCTGTCAGGCACCGGGTGGCTCGCGATGTCGGTTTCATTGAGAAACTGTGGGGCAAGCACCAGGGTGTTATCGCTTTGCCCGGCTTGCTCGGCCGCGTGCTCGGCGCTCTGGCGGTAGGTCTCAGCGTTGCGCAAACGCCCATGGATGATGATCAGCACCCGTTCGATATTCTTCGCCGGTGTCGGGCCGATGCCCACCGCGATTTCGCCGGCGCTCAATAGCAGGCGCCCGGAACTGATCTCCTTGACCCCCTGCTCGGCAGCCTGGGCGCTTGTGCAGGTGATCAACAGAGCTAACAACCACTTGTGCATTACAGATTCTTCGCGGCAAAGGTATCGCACTGGCCAACCTGGCCTTGTGCAAATCCGGCTTTGAACCAGCGCACCCTTTGCGCTGACGTACCATGAGTGAACGAGTCCGGTACCACGCGGCCCTGACCTTGCTGCTGCAAGCGGTCATCGCCGATGGCGTTGGCGGCGTTCAAGGCTTCTTCGATGTCACCGGGTTCCAGCCAGTTCAGGCGCTTCTGCGCAATGTTGGCCCAGACCCCGGCCAGGCAATCGGCCTGCAGTTCCTGACGCACCAGCAAACCACCGTCGCCCTCCATTTGCCGGCCCTGCTGCCGAGCGGTCTGAATCTTCGCCGAAACGCCGAGCAAGGTCTGCACGTGGTGTCCGACTTCGTGAGCGATCACGTAGGCCTGGGCGAAATCACCTGCGGCGGAAAAACGCTGGGACATTTCCTGGAAGAAACTCATGTCCAGATAGACCTTCTGGTCTGCCGGGCAATAGAACGGACCAGTCGCCGACGTCGCCAATCCGCACGCCGAGTTCACCTGATTACTGAACAGCACCAGGGTCGGGTCTTTATATTGCCGACCGGCCTGCTGGAAAATCTGGCCCCAGGTGTCTTCGGTGTCGCCGAGGATCGAGCGCACGAACTCGGCCCCTTCATCATTGGCCGGTGGCGCCTTGCGGGTTTGGGTGGTGGTTGGGGCCGATTGCTCGCTCATTTGTCCGGTCAATTGACCGAGGATCTGCATCGGGTCCTGGCCGGTGATCCAGCCGATCCCGACAATCAACAGGATCGCCGTCAGGCTCAGGCCCTTGCCCCCGCCGAAGCGCATCCCGCCGCCCCCACCGCCGACATCATCGCCACGGGCATCGACCACGTTGTCGCTGCGTCGGCCTTTTTTCCAAAGCATGGGGGGAAATCCTCGTTTGAATATGGTGATGAGTGTTGCTGGTGAGTGAGAGCGGCGCCAGTCCGGTCGTCTGTCTTTTACTGCGCAGGGAATAATTCAGACTTGTATTGAACACGGATAGCCCGGCGAATTCCTTCAGGGCGACAGGTTTTTACCGAGTGGGTGAATGTTTGTCTCGGGAATCGTCGATCAAACGCACTCGATTCCGGCGATATGCCGTGCTGCGATGTAGCCGAAGGTCAGCGCCGGGCCGAGATTGATACCGCCGGCGGGATAATGCCCGCCCATGATGCTGGCCATGTCGCCGCCCGCCGCGTACAGCCCGGCAATGGCCTGGCCGGATGCGTCGAGGACTTGCGCGTGCCTGTTGACCTTGAGCCCGGCGAAGGTGCCGAAGCAGCCAGGCTGAACCTTCACAGCGTAGAACGGGCCTTGTTCAATCGGCGCGACGCACGGGTTGGGTTGCTGCAACGCATCGCCCTGTTTGCGGTTGTAGGGCGTCGAGCCACGACCGAATAAAGGATCTTCACCATTGCGCGCATGCCGGTTGTACTCCTCTAGCGTGCTGCGCAATCCGTTTGGGTCGATGCCACAGGCCTTGGCCAATTCCTCGACAGTGTTGCCGACCTTCAGATAACCGTTGCGGATGAAAGATGACAGCGGCACCGGAAACGGCCGAGAGATGCCCAAGCCATAACGTCGCTGAAAACCGTGGTTGCAGATCAGCCAGGAGGCGACTTCTTCACCCTGTGGTGCGGCGGCGACCATGGCGGTCACGTAGTCGTAGTAACCGTTGGCTTCATTGACGAAGCGGCGGCCGTTGCTCAGTACGCCGATGATCCCGGGCTTGCCGCGCTCGATGATGTGCGGGAAGTGACCGACGTGGCCATCCTTGTACGGCACTTGCGAAACCGGCGCCCAGGCCACGGGCGACGCCATGTCGGCGTTGACTCGAGCGCCGACACTTTCACCCAGTCGCAGGCCATCGCCGGCCACGCCGAGGGGCGGCAGGGCCAGGTGCTCATGACCGGACGGTGTGCGAGGGAACAGAGCTTTGCGCCGTTCGATGTCATTGGCAAAACCGCCGGCCGCGAGCACCACGGCCTTGCGCGCATGGATGCGGATGTTGCCTTTGGCGGTGCTGACTACCGCGCCTCGCACCTGATTGTCTTCGCAAAGCAACTCGGTCACCGGTGCCGATTCCCAGAGCAGTACGCCAAGGTCTTCGGCAGACTTTGCCAGCCGCGCCACCAGCGCTACACCGTTGACCAATTGCATCGCCCGCCCATGAACGGCGAGGTCGAACAGATGGCGGGTGAAACGCCGGGTGACGTGCCAGACCGCCGCCAGTGAGCGGGTCAGGTTGAGAAACGCCGAGAGGTCCGCCCCCGCCATGATCGGCATGCCCATGAACGAGGTTTCCCGCATGGTTTTGCGAAGACGCTTCAGTAGCTTGCCGACTTTTCGCCCGTCATAAGGCGCAGCGATCACCGACCGTCCACCGGTGCCGGCACCCGGCGTATCGCCATGAATGTCGGCGATGGCGTTACCGTCGGCGAATTGCAGGGAAGTGTGTTGCTCGAAGAACGCGACCATTCGCGGGCCAGCCTCAAGGAACGCGTCGATCATCGCCGGATCGTAACGCTCACCCAATTCGTGCTTCAGGTAAGTGCGCGGTTGCTCGACGTCTTCAACGATGCCGGCACGACGCGCCAGAGGATTGCACGGCACCCAGGCCCATCCGCCGGACCACGCCGTGGCGCCGCCGAACACCGGGTCTTTCTCGACCACGATCACTTTCAAGCCATGCCAGGCTGCGGTTACAGCTGCGGACAATCCGGCCGCACCGGAGCCGACGATCAGCACATCGCATTCGATGTCCGCAAGGAGGGGAGAATCGGCCGGCATCGTTAAAAGCTCCAGATTGTTTTTGGAATTTAATTCCAGAAAATATAAAGGCTTGATTGATCCCGGCAACCATTCACTGCGTAAAGAGGGCGGTTATCGGACAGCGGGTTCCAGATTTCGCATTACGTGGTTTGTCTTTTAGAATCGGCAAAATTTCGAGTGGAACCCCCCATGGCCGGCAGTCAGATCGAACGTGTTTTCAGCGTGCTGGAAAGCCTCACCAGTGACCCTCGCGGCCTGCCGATGCAGACGTTGGCGGAGCAACTGGACATCCCCAAAAGCGCGACCCACCGTCTGCTCGCCGAGCTGATTCGGCTAGGTTACGTGCGACAGAATCCGGAGAACTTGCGCTATCACCTGTCGACCAAACTGGTGGCGATGGGTTTCCGTTACCTGTCGAGCAGCGGCGCCGATATCGTGCAACCGGTGCTCGATCGCCTGGCCGAGGAAACCGGCGAGCTGGTGCGCCTTGGCGTTATTGAAGGCGAGCGCCAGGTCTGGATCGCCAAGTCTCAGGGCGCTCGCTCGGGCCTGCGTTACGACCCGGACATGGGTCGTGATGCGCCCTTGTTCTATACCGCTTCGGGCCACGCATGGCTGGCGTGCATGAGCGATGCCGAAGCGTTGTCGCTGGTGGAGCGTCAGGGGAGCGAACGGCCGAAAGACCTGGGGCCTAACGCGCCGCGCTCCAACATTGAGTTACTGGAACGCCTGCGTCTGGCGCGAGAGCAGGGCTATGCCTGGGTCGAAGAGAGTTCGGCCGTGGGCACCTCGGCGATAGCGGCGGTGGTGCGTCACCCAAGCGATGGTCGAGTGATCGGTGTGCTGAGCATTGCCGGGCCAAGCGCGCGGATGCCGGGGGCACGGTTGCATGAACTGGCGCCGCTGTTGTTGAAGTTCACTGAGGAGCTGTCTGCCGCAAGCCTGGCTTCGGAGTTGTTCGTCTAATTCTGCCCGCACAAACCCATATGTGGGCTATGCGAATCTGTGCGTTGTTCGAACACAAGTTGCCGTTACTCCTGTAAGAATCTGGAACCAGGTTCTAAATTATTGGAATTCATCCCTCCGACAATAATCACAAGAGGACCGCAGCATGACTTCGCCCCTTCGCATCGCCCTGATCGGTGCCGGCAACATGGGCCAGCAGCATTACCGGCATCTGCAAACCCTGACACAAGCGACGTTGTGTGCGGTGGCCGATCCCGGCCCACAAGCGGCAGGCCTCGCGGGCGAATGGGGCGTGGGGTATTTCGCTGATCACCGTCAGATGCTGGAGCAGGCGAAGCCAGAGGCGGTGATCGTTGCCAACCCGAACACGCTCCACGTCAGCACTGCGCTCGATTGCCTCGCCGCAGGTGTGCCGGTGCTACTGGAAAAACCGGTGGGTGTGCACCTGGATGAAGCGCGCGAACTGGTGGCCGCGTCGAAAGCCACCGGTGTTCCCGTGCTGGTCGGCCACCATCGCCGGCACAATCCGTTGATCGTCCGCGCCCATGAACTGGTGCAGGGTGGCGCTTTGGGGCAGCTGACGACGGTGACGGCGCTCTGGCAGTTGCGCAAACCCGACAGCTATTTCGAGACGCCATGGCGCCGCGAGCCCGGTGCGGGGATGTTGTTGACCAACCTGATTCACGACCTCGACCTGCTGCGCCATCTGTGCGGCGAAGTGCGGCAGGTGCAGGCAATCACCAGCAATGCGGTGCGCGGATTTGCCAACGAAGATTGCGCGGCGGTGTTGCTGCAATTCGACAATGGCGCACTGGGCAGCCTGACCGGTTCCGACGCCGTCGCGGCGCCCTGGAGTTGGGAGCTGGATTCCGGGGAGAACCCGGT
Source organism: Pseudomonas sp. FP1740 (assembly GCF_030687165.1). Lineage (NCBI taxonomy): Bacteria > Pseudomonadati > Pseudomonadota > Gammaproteobacteria > Pseudomonadales > Pseudomonadaceae > Pseudomonas > Pseudomonas sp. FP1740. The sequence continues at coordinate 5,786,168 of NZ_CP117461.1, read as the reverse complement.
CTATCCGCGCCAGGCCGATCAGCCCTGTTACTTGCTGGCCGGGACGGGCGGTGCATTGAGCATTCCGCAACTCAAGCGCTGGCACTACGCTGACGTCGATTGCGGATGGCATCAACCGTTGCTGGCGGAACAGGAATACTTCAGCGTCGATGAAGCATTGCGTTTGCAGTTGCAGCACTTCGTGCGCGTGGCGCGTCGGGAAGTCGAACCCTTGGTGAGCGCGGCCGATGCTGCGCGCACCCTGGCGCTGGTTGAGGCGATTCGCAGGGCCGCCGAAACCGGTCGTGCCTGCTCCCCAATGTTGATCGAGGGATGAGCATGAGTGAGCGGATCTTTTCCCTGGCCAGCCTGACGGTGCTGGAGTTGTCTCCGCCGGAGATGGTCGAGGTCGCAGCACGGGCCGGATACAGCCATGTCGGACTACGCCTTGAACCTGCAACACCCGAAGAACATCACTTTGCGCTGGTAGCCGATGTCGGTTTACGGCGTGAGACGCTGGCGCGGCTGCGCGATACCGGCATTCGTGTGCTGGATGTTGAAATCCTGCGTCTTAAACCGCAAACCGTCGTCGCCGACTTCGAGAAGATTCTGGCGGTCGGGGCGCAATTGGGTGCCAGTGAATTGCTGGTGGCCGGTAACGATTCCGACGAACAACGACTCACCGAGAACTTCGCCCGGCTGTGTGATCTGGCGGCACCTTATGGGCTGCATCCGCATCTGGAGTTCATGCCATGGACCGATGCGCGCGATCTTGAACAAGCGGTGCGCATCGTCGAAAACGCTGACCGTGAATACGGCGGGGTGTTGGTGGACGCGTTCCATTTCGACCGATCGGGTTCGCGGCTGGAAGATCTGGCCAAAGTTGCTCCGTCACGGTTACGGTACACACAGTTATGCGATGTCGCGGGGCCACGGCCAACGGACATGGCGGAGATTTTGCGTCAGGCGCGTAACGAGCGGCGTTTTCCGGGCGATGGCGATTGTGATCTGGCGGGGTTGTTGCAGTGTTTGCCGGCCGATATCCCGTTAAGCCTGGAGATTCCCGCCGTGAAGTTGCAGGAACAGGGCGTGAGCGGGTTGCAGCGGGCGCAGATGGCGTTGGATAAGACCCGGGAATTGTTGGCGCGCCTTTGAACCTGTGGCAAGGGAGCTTGTCGGACCGCCGCACCGTCCCGTTCGGCGGCGAAGCGGTCGTCAACGACCTGTTATATGCAGTGACGGAACACCTTTGCTGATTTGGGGACTGCTGCGCAGTCCAGCGGGAGCAAGCTCCCTCGCCACATTCTGATTTGATTACAGAGGCCTTGCATGACCATCAGCACCCCGCTCTCCGGTGTAAACCAACCCTTCAAAGGGATTCTGCTGATCGTTGTCGCGACCTTTCTGTTTTCCAGTCACGACGCCTTGTCGAAATATCTATCGGGGTTTTATCCGATCGTCATGGTGGTCTGGGCCCGCTATGTGGTTCACACCTTGCTGATGGCCGGGATTTTCCTGCCGCAATCGGGGTTGCGAGTCCTGCGCACCAAACGGCCGTTGCTGCAGCTATTCAGGGCGTTGTGCCTGTTGGGCACCAGTTTGTTTTTCACCACTGGTTTGCAGTACATCCCGTTGGCCGAAGCCACGGCGGTCAACTTTCTCGCTCCGGTTCTGGTCACCGCGTTGTCGGTGCCACTGCTGCGTGAGCGGGTCACCCGTGGCCAATGGATCGCGGTGATTTGCGGATTTGTCGGCGTATTGATCATCGTCCATCCCGGCGGGGATCTGTTCACGCCAGCAGTCTTGCTGCCACTCTGCTCGGCGCTGTTTTTCTGCTTCTATCAATTGCTCACCCGCAAGCTCAGTGAAATCGACAGCCCGACCACCAGTAACTTCTTCGCCGGCCTGTGCAACACCCTGGTGATGAGTGCGTTGGTGCCGTTTTTCTGGAAAGTGCCAAGCCTTGGGCATGGATTGATGATGGTTGCACTGGGCGCCTGCGGGATGACGGCGCACCTGTTTCTGACCCAGGCGTTCCGCCATGCCGCCCCCGCGCTGCTGGCACCGTTCGGCTATTGCCAGATTGTCTTTGCCGGTTTGCTCGGCTGGTTGCTGTTTTCTCACACGCCGACCCTGACCACGGTGGTCGGGATCGCGGTGATTTGCTGCAGCGGGTTGGCGGCGGCGTGGCAACAAAGCCGCCGCTGAACCCGGTCAAAATTTGAAACGCACCACCAGGTTTTGCAGGCCCGCCGCCAGTCGCGACAACTCCTGGCTGGTGGCGCTGGTCCGGGTCGCGGCGTCGGCGCTTTCCAGCGACAGGTCGCGGATGTTCAGCAGATTACGATCCACCTCACGGGCCACCTGCGCCTGTTCTTCCGAGGCACTGGCGATCACCAGGTTACGTTCATGGATCTGCTCCATCGCCCGGGTGATTTCTGCCAGCGCCAGCCCGGCCTGTTCAGCAATCGACAAGGTTTCAGCAACACGCTGACTGTTGTCGTGCATCGACATCACCACACCGTTGGTATCGCCCTGAACCCGGCCAATGATCTGTTCGATCTCCCGGGTTGATTGCTGAGTGCGATGCGCCAGCGCCCGAACTTCATCGGCCACCACCGCGAAACCACGTCCGGCTTCCCCGGCTCGCGCAGCCTCGATGGCGGCATTGAGCGCGAGCAGGTTGGTCTGTTCGGCGATGGCGCGGATCACGTCCAGCACCTTGCCGATTTCCCGGGACTGCTCGGCCAGGGTCTGAACCTGTTGCAGCGCGATGCCCGCATTGCCGCTCATCGCCTGAATCGAATCCAGGGTTTCAATCACTCGCGCCTGGCCCTGGCTGGCTTGCTGCGTTGATTGGCGAGTGCTGTCGGAAGTCGACACCGCGTTGCGTGCCACTTCTTCCACCGCGACGGTCATTTCGTTGACGGCCGTGGCGGCCTGCTCGATTTCATTGTGTTGCTGTTGCAGCCGACTGGAGTCCTGCTGAGTGCTCTGATTCATCTGCAGGGCGGCGGCCGCCAATTGAGTCGACGTGCCGCTGATCAGTTGCAGGGTTTCCCGCAGGCTGGTCTGCATGGCCGACAGGGCCTTGAGCAAGCGTGCGGTTTCATCGGCGCCGTGGCTGCGGATCGGTTGACTCAGGTCACCGGCGGCCACTTGCTCGGCCACGTCGACCGCCTGACGGATCGGCAGGACGATGCTGCGAATCAACAGCCAGGCCAGGCACAGGGTCAGGAGCGCGACCGCGATCAGCGCACCGATCACGGTGATTTTTACCTGGTTGTAGAGCGAGTCAGCCTGGTTGGCCGACAGGCTGACTTCGTTGGCGGAAAGCGCCATCAATTCGGCGAACTGGTCACCGGTCTGGGTCGAGTAGTCCTGGATTTTGCCATTGAGCAACGCGGTCATTTCTTCGCTGCGGTTTTCCCGCGACAGCGCTTCGTATTGCGCCAGCGCCTGGCGATAGCTGGTGACGGTGGCGACGAAGTTTTCGTACGGCCCCCGGTTGTAATCGCCGACCAGCGGAGTGAATTTTTCCAGCGTCTCTGCAAGCCAACCCTGCACTTGGTGCAGACGTGTGACGGTGGCATCGAGCACCTTTGGATCGCGGTTGAGCGCCATGCGCAGGCTGAGCACGCGAATGCTCAGGATGTAGTCGCGGATTTCACCCAGGTGGCGAATGCTAGGCAGGGAGACGTTTTCAGTGTGCTGGCCGGTGGCGCGGACTTGCGCGACCTGTTTAAGGGCGAACAGCCCCTGCAACAGGACCAGCAGGGCGATGACGCCGAAGCTGATCACGGCACGCTTGGCGATGCTCAAGTTACCTGGCGACATGGTGTGCCTCTGTGGCTGTGAGAAAAAAAGGGTGAAATGGATAAATCGCGGCCATAAAAAAACGCAGGCCCGGGATCAGGCCTGCGTTTGTGGTGTATCAATCTTTTACGGTCGGAATCTTGCGCGGTGCCATGAAGTACATCCAGGTCAGCGCGATGAAGTACATCGCCGGAATGATGGTGAACAACACGGTGTAGTTGTTGTTGGTGATGGTCAGAATGTGGCCGACCAACTGGGTCATGAACATCCCGCCGATCGCCGCGCACATGCCGCCGAAGCCGAACACCGTACTCATCATGTGTTTAGGTGTGTAGTCCATCACCAGGCTCCAGATGTTCGCGGTCCAGGCCTGGTGCGCGCCGATGGCCAGGGAGATGGCGAACACCGCGAGCCACAGGCTGCTCGAACCGGCGGCCATGACCACCCCGATGATGCAGCAGGCGAACAGGAACATGGACATCAGTCGGGCCTTGATCGGGTTGATCCCGCGACCGATCAGGAACGAAGACAGGATCCCGCCGCCGACGCTGCCGAAGTCAGCCGTGAGGTAGATGATGATCAGCGGAATACCCATCTGGGTCACGTTGATCCCCAGGTTGTATTGCTGATTGAGGAACGGTGGCAGCCAGTACAGGTAGAACCAGAACACCGGCGCGGTGATCGAGTAGGCGAGGGCGAAGGCCCAGGTGCCACGCATGCGCAGGATTCGCGAGAACGGTACGCGGGATTGTTCTGGTTCGACTTCCTTCTGGATGTAGTCCAGTTCCGATTGTTTAACGCTCGGGTGATCTTCCGGGTTGAAGTATTTCAGGCCCCAGAACAGCAACCAGATGCCGCCCAGCGCCGCCATGCACAGGAACGCTGCCTGCCAGCCCCAGGCGTGAAGAATCAGTGGCAGCAGCATCGGTGTGAACATCGCACCGACGTTGGTCCCGGCGTTGAAAATACCGGTGGCCACGGCGCGCTCGCCAGCTGGGAACCACAACCGGGTGGTTTTCACGCAGGCCGGGTAGTTGGCGGCTTCAGTCAGGCCGAGAATGAACCGGCAGACCATGAAGCCCGCCGCCGAAGTGGCCAGGCCATGAGCGCCGGTGGCCAGGCTCCAGAGCAGTACCGCGAAGAAGAACACGCGCTTCACGCCGACCCGGTCGATCAACCGGCCTTGCAGCACGAAACCGACGGCGTAGCCGACCTGGAACCAGAAGTTGATGTTGGCGTAGTCCATCGCCGTCCAGCTCAGTTCCTTGGCCAGGATCGGCTGCATGACGCCCAAGGCTGCGCGGTCGATGTAGTTCAGGGTGGTGGCGAAAAATACCAGCGCCAGCATTCCCCAGCGGGTTTTGCCGACGGCCATGGCGCCGCGGATTTTGTCGCCAATGCCGCCAGTGGCGACGCTTTGGGCCGAAGCCACGCGAGAGCTTTGAGAAGGAAACATGTGTGTGCCATCCGTTCAATGACTGACAAGCGAGGCTTGTCGGGACTTCAAGGGCGCGTGATCAATCGATGGCGACGGGCGCGAGTGAGATTGATCGGCTGAGGTGTTTTCGTCAGGCGACGACAACGTTTTATTCAGCGAGCGGCACGGTTCGGCCGAGGGGGCGCAAGGTTCGGATGGACACCAGGTCTGGCGTGAGATCGGTGGAGCAAGCAAACAAGGCGTTGAATGAGCGCATGAGCGTGTACCCGTTTTTTGAAATTTTTATGTGGTGTTCAGGGTCTTTGGTAACCGAGTCCATGGGGTCGTGACCGGACTCAATGTGGTGTCGATGGTGCGCAGTGGACGAAAAATCGTCAATTCGCCAACCGCCATTGTGTTCGATAATCGCCCGCAAAACTAACCGGGTAGTACACTTTGAATTGCTGTGCGGATTCGTCAAGCCAATAATTTGCCCAACAAGAATGTCCCCACCACCGGGAGTCGACACATGCAGCGTTCCATTGCCACCGTTTCCTTGAGCGGTACCCTGCCGGAAAAACTAGAAGCCATCGCCGCCGCCGGTTTTGACGGGGTGGAAATTTTCGAGAACGACCTTCTCTACTACGACGGCAGCCCACGGGAAATCAGGCAGATGTGCGCTGATCTCGGGATCGCGATCACTCTGTTCCAACCCTTTCGGGATTTTGAAGGTTGCCGCCGCGATCGCCTGCCGCGCAATCTGGAGCGGGCCGAGCGCAAGTTCGATTTGATGCAAGAGCTGGGCACCGACCTGGTGCTGGTGTGCAGCAACGCCTCGGCCGACTCCATCGGCGATGAGCAGATCCTGGTCGACGACTTGCGCCTGCTCGCCGAACGGGCCGGCGCTCGTGGTTTGCGGATCGGTTACGAAGCGCTGGCCTGGGGCCGCCACGTGAACACGTATCAACAGGTGTGGAACATCGTTCGCCAGGCCGACCATCCGAGCCTCGGCGTGTTGCTGGACAGTTTCCATACGCTGTCGCTCAAGGGCGACCCGAAGGCGATCGCCGAGATTCCCGGTGACAAGATCTTCTTCGTGCAAATGGCCGATGCACCGATCCTGGCCATGGACGTGCTGGAGTGGAGCCGGCATTTCCGTTGTTTCCCCGGCCAGGGCGAATTCGATCTGCCGGGGTTCCTCGCGCCGATCATCAAGAGTGGCTACACCGGCCCGCTGTCGCTGGAGATCTTCAACGACGGTTTCCGCGCCGCGCCACCCCGGGCCAACGCCGCCGACGGCTTGCGTTCGTTGCTGTACCTGGAAGAGAAAACCCGCCAGCGCCTGGAACAGGAAGCCACGCCTGTGGCCAATCGCGACATTCTGTTCGACACCCCAGGCGCCAGCGAATACAACGGCATCGAGTTTCTTGAGTTCGCCGTGGATGAAAGCCTCGGCGCGAAGTTGTCCCATTGGCTGGAGCGGCTGGGTTTCGTCAAGGCTGGGCAACACCGTTCCAAGAGTGTCAGCCTGTTGCGTCAGGGCGATATCAACCTGATCCTCAACTCCGAACCTTATTCCTTCGCCCACAGTTTTTTCGAGGCCCATGGGCCATCGCTGTGCGCCACCGCCGTGCGGGTCAAGGACAGCGCCAGTGCGTTGGCCCGAGCCGTGGCTTACAAAGGCCAGCCGTATCGCGGGCTGGTAGGCCCCAATGAGCTGGAACTCGCCGCCGTGCGTGCGCCGGACGGCAGTCTGATTTACCTGGTAGACCAGGACGCCGACGTCTATGGCACCGACTTCAATCTGCAACCGGCGGCCGTGGCCAGCGGTGGCCTCAAGCGCATCGACCACATGGCCATGGCACTGCCCGCCGACAGCCTCGACAGCTGGGTGTTGTTCTATAAAAGCCTGCTGGATTTCGAAGCCGACGATGAAGTGGTGCTGCCCGACCCGTATGGTCTGGTGAAGAGCCGTGCCTTGCGCAGCCGTTGCAGTTCGATCCGCCTGCCGCTGAACATTTCCGAGAATCGCAACACCGCGATCTCACACGCGTTGTCGAGTTATCGCGGTTCCGGCGTGCATCACATCGCTTTCGATTGCGACGACATCTTTGCCGAAGTCAGCCGCGCCAAGGAGGCGGGCGTGCCGCTGCTGGATATCCCGCTCAACTACTACGATGACCTCGCCGCGCGCTTCGATTTCGACGATGAGTTCCTCAGCGAGTTGGCGTATTTCAACGTGCTCTACGACCGTGATGCCCAGGGTGGCGAGCTGTTTCACGTGTACACCGAGCCGTTCGAAGGGCGGTTTTTCTTTGAAATCATCCAGCGCAAAAACGGCTATGCGGGTTACGGCGCGGCCAACGTAGCCGTGCGACTGGCGGCCATGGCCAAATCCCGAAGTGGTGGCGTACGTCAGACAAAGTTGTAGGAAAATCGTAAACACGGGTACAAAACCGCTGCCGCGTGGCTTCCTTCACTGTGCGCAGCGGCCCATAATCGCCTACTTGTGCAGTGATGGCCGTGAGCCCGCAATGACAATAATTTCAGAACTCCCCGTAGCGCCCGAAAAGCCAATTGCCGAGCCTCGCAAGAGTCGCAAGAACAACCCGGAAAAAACCCGCGAGAACATCCTTCAAGAGGCTATCGTCGAGTTCGTCCAGCAGGGGCTTTCCGGTGCGCGCGTCGATGCGATCGCCGAGCGCATCCACACCTCCAAACGCATGATCTATTACTACTTCGGCAGTAAGGAGCAGCTCTACGTCGAGGTGCTGGAGAAGCTCTACGGGGATATCCGCAGCACCGAAAGTCGCTTGCACCTGGCCGAGCTGGCGCCGGTGGAGGCGATTCGGCGGTTGGTGGAATTCACCTTCGACCACCATGACCGCAACGTTGATTTCGTGCGTATCGTCTGCATCGAGAACATTCACAACGCCGAGTATGTGAAGCGCTCCGATGCGATCAAGGCGATGAACAACACCATCCTCGATTCACTGGGCGAGATTTTGCGTCGCGGGGCCGCAGAGGGTGTATTCCGCGCCGGCCTCGATCCGCTGGATGTGCACCTGCTGATCAGTTCGTTTTGCTTCTATCGCGTGTCGAACCGTCATACCTTCGGTGAGATCTTTCAGATCGACTTGCCGGATGAAAACATCAAGCAGCGTCATCGGGAGATGATTTGCGAGTCGGTTTTGCGATATCTGCAGGCCTGACACCTTCGCAGGCAAGCCTCGCTCCTACGGACGATGCTTGCCTGCGATGCTTTTCAACCATTCATGCTCTGAAAATGCGCCAGCATCCGCTGGGCATCCGGCACCACGCCGCTGAATAATTCGAACGCCTTCACCGCCTGAAACACCGCCATGTTGCCGCCATCCAGGGTACGGCAACCCAGCGCGCGAGCATTGCGCAGCAGTTCGGTTTCCAGCGGGAAGTAAACGATCTCCGCCACCCACAAATCAGCCCGAAGCAGCTCTACCGGCACCGGCATGCCCGGCAGTTTTTTCATACCCATGGGCGTGGTATTCACCAACCCGTCAGCCTGACCCAGCGTACCCGGCAAGTCATGACCGGCCACGGCGCGGCCAAAACCGAAATGCTGATTCAGGTTGTCCGCCAAAGACTGAGCCCGGCTGTGATCCACATCGAAAATGCTCAGCAGTTGTACGCCTTCGCTCAATAACGCGTGGGCCACCGCTGCGCCTGCGCCACCGGCGCCCATTTGCACCACTCGCTCACGGGCAACGTCCTGCAGGCCGCGACGAAAGCCTTCGGCGAAGCCCAGGCAATCGGTGTTGTGGCCGATGCGTTTACCGTCCTTGAACACCACCGTGTTCACCGCGCCAATGCCGCGGGCTTCCGGAGACAATTCGTCGAGCAACGGGATGATTGTCTGCTTGCACGGAAAGGTGATGTTCAGCCCGGTGAAATTCATCCGCTCGGCGGCCATCAGCAGGTCAGGCAGGGCGCCGCTGTCGAGTCTCAGCTGATCCAGGTCGATCAGTCGATACAGGTAGCGCAAACCCTGCGCATCGCCTTCGTGCTCGTGCAGCGCCGGAGTGCGGGAAGCCTGAATGCCGGCGCCGATCAGCCCGGCCAATACCACGGTGTTCTGTGTCATCACGCTTAACCTTTCAAACGTTGGCTGAAATGCTCCAGCGCCAAACGATAGCCGTGGCTGCCGAAACCGCACATCACCGCCGTGGCGATGGACGAGACAAAGGAGTGATGCCGGAAGGGTTCGCGGGCATGGACGTTGGACAGGTGCACTTCGATCACGGGCAGTTCGCTGGCGACCAACGCATCGCGAATGGCGACCGAGGTGTGGGTCCAGGCAGCCGGATTGATGACGATCCCGGCGCAGCGGCCACGGGCGGCATGAATCCAGTCGAGCAGTTCGCCTTCATGGTTGGTCTGGCGAAACTCCACCTTCAGGCCGAACTCTTCGGCGGCGCGACCGCACAGCGCTGAAATATCCGCCAGGGTTTCGTGGCCATAAGTCGCCGGTTCACGGGTGCCGAGCAGGTTCAGGTTCGGGCCGTTGAGCACCAGAACGATAGGGGACATCGGGTCTCTCCACTTATTATTTTTGGCATTGGCCGAGGGTCTCAGCCTGTGGAGATAAATTGTACTAACTGGTTAATAAGGTCAATTGAAGAGGCGCCGGCCCTGGATTATCTGTGCGGTGATCGAACATTCAGCGTGGAAGACGCTCAACCAGAAAATCGATAAACGCCCTGAGCCGCAACGGCACATGGCGGCTTTGCGGATACAGCAACGTGAAGGGGCGGGAGCGTCCGCCATAGGGCTTGAGCACTTCCACCAGCGAGCCATCCGCCAGTTCGTTTTCGACGATGAAGCGATAGGTTTGAAACAGCCCGGCACCGTGTTTCGCTAGCGTCACGCCGCCCAGTACGTCATCGGAGCAGCAGTAATTGCCCTCGGCCAGAATCTCCAAAGGCACGCCGTTATCGTTGAACAGCCAGGCAATCCGCCGCCCGCTGCTGGGTAGCTCGAACTGGATGCATTCGTGGTGCTCCAGATCGTCGAGGGTCTGTGGTGTGCCGGCACGCTTGAGATAGTCAGGGCTGGCAATCATCACCAGCGCGGCGTCCTCCAGCGGCCGGGCAATCAGCCCGGAGTCGGGAATCGCCCGCACGCGGATGGCCATGTCATAGCCTTCGCCGACGAAATCGATGTTGCGATTGCTGATGTGCACCTCGACTTTCACGGCGGGAAAGCGCGCCCGGAACGTCGGCAGCAGCGGCAGGATGCGGTGGTGGGCATAAGTGGTTGGAATGCTGATACGCAAGGTGCCGGAGGGTTCCTGCTGTTGGCCCATGACTTCGCGCTGAGCCTCGACCAGCTGCGCAAGGGCCAGGCGACACTCCTCGAAATAACGCCGGCCACTGTCGGTCAGCTTGACGCTGCGGGTGGTACGCGCGAACAGCCGCACACCCAGACGTTCTTCCATCCGCGACACCGAGCGACTGACCGCAGCCGGGGTCACTCCCGCCACCAGGGCTGCGGCGGTAAAGCTGCCCGCTTCGGCGGCCAGGCAAAACAGTTCGATGCTGCCGAGCTGAAGATCGTCGAAATGTCGCTGCATGATTGATTACACCAAGAATCAAATGGGATGCCTGAGGTGGTATTTATCAAATGCAGACGTACAAATACAGGGTTCGTTTCAACCACCAGCGCCGTTGAGTTCATCACCGGCCAGATATTGGTAGTGAAAGGATTGCTTACTCTTTTTTGCCCTGATTGGCAGGGGACGGTCGACCTGAAACGCTAGGCTCAAACGTGGTCAGCTGATCGAACGGTTAGCGCCAGTTATCGGGTTTTTCAAGGAATGGCGAATCTTCGGATTCTATAACCTAACGGATGGGTTGGCATGAATGTATGCCGCTACAAGGGATTGTCACTGGTAGTCATGTTGCGTGACGAGAATTGCCCACCACACGTTCACGTCGATGGAGGCACATGGAGCGCACGCTTTCGGTTCAGCTTCTGGCACAACGGCGTAGAGCTCTGGGATGTCATTCCTCATTCGCATCGACCTCCTCTGACCATGCTGGAGGGGTTACGCCAGGCGCTCAGGCAACCTGCCCATTTGCGGCGAGCCCGTGGCATCTGGTGGAGCAAATTGCAGACGGCCTGCCTCGACAATCAGTTATGGGATTGGCAGGGCAATGAAGTGGTCGTGATGAAGAGGGTTGCCAGCACGACTTACATGATTGGTTCGGCTCGCTATGAGCCTGAAGGAAACAAGACCTTATTGACGCTGATGGGAGCACCGGAGGGCGTGGAGATCGAATTATGAAAACGATAAGTGCAAAAATGCAGGTAGATCACCCTGTGACCGAAGGCGTTTTGGACGAAGCGATCGAGAGTGGCGAGTTACGCCGTCGCAGTGGATTGAATGCAACGACGGTGATCTTTCTCGATCCATGTCTCGCCGTCGGTTTCGAGGATGGCAGCGGTGTGTTGTTGCCAGTGAAAAACTATCCAGAGTTCGATGGTTTTGAGACCGAGGATTTCGCCGGTTTGAAAATCGGTTTCGCCGGAGCCGCGCTTTTTCATGAAGACAAGGATCTGCAGGTCTCCATCGCCGGTTTGATTTCGGCGAGCAAACCGCTGATGGATATGGCGGCCTCGCTGGTCGCCTCGCGCAATGGCCGTCAGAGCAGCACCGCCAAAGCCGAGGCAGCTCGGGCCAACGGCAAGAAGGGCGGTCGCCCACGCAAGGTCGATGCGGCTCTTTGATCGCCCACAAAAAAGCCGTCCCAGGGACGGCTTTTTTGTGTGGCGGCTGCAATCAACGACGGGTCAACAACACTCCGGATTCCATGTGATGGGTCCACGGGAACTGGTCGAACATCGCGCATTGAGTAATGCGGTGAGTGTCGTTCAGTTGGGCGATGTTGGCCGCGAGGGTTTCCGGGTTGCAGGAAATGTAGAGGATGTTGTCGAAGCGCCGGGTCAGTTCGCAAGTATCCGGGTCCATGCCGGCGCGGGGCGGATCGACGAACACGCTACCGAACTCGTAGCTCTTGAGGTCGATGCCGTGCAGGCGACGGAACGGGCGAACTTCGTTCAGGGCTTCGGTCAATTCTTCGGCAGACAAACGCACCAGCGTGACGTTATCCACCGCGTTTTCGCTCAGGTTGCTGAGTGCCGCGTTGACCGAGGTCTTGCTGATTTCGGTGGCCAGCACTTTGCGCACGCGCGTAGCGAGCGGCAAAGTGAAGTTGCCGTTGCCGCAATACAGCTCCAGCAGATCATCCGGGCGATCGCCAAGGGCGTCATACGCCCAGTTGAGCATCTTCTGGTTCACCGTGCCGTTGGGTTGGGTGAACGCGCCTTCCGGCTGGCGATAGCTGAAGGTGCGGCCGCCGACTTCAAGTTGTTCGACCACGTAATCGTGACCGATCACTTCGCGTTTGCCCTTCGAGCGACCGATGATGCTGACGTTCAGGTCGGCTGCCAGCTTCGATGCCGCCGCGTGCCAGTGCTCGTCCAGCGGGCGGTGGTAGCACAGGGTGATCATCGCATCGCCGGCCAGTGTGGTCAGGAACTCCACTTGGAACAGCTTGTGGCTCAGGGCTGCACTCGCTTGCCACGCCGCCTTGAGCTGCGGCATCAACTGGTTGATGCGCAGGCTTGCGATCGGGAACTCTTCGATCAGGATCGGCGTGCGTTTGTCTTCCTGGGAAAACATTGCGTAGTGGCGCTCGCCGGCTTCGCGCCACAGGCGGAATTCGGCACGCAGGCGGAAGTTTTTCAGCGGCGAATCGAACACCGCAGGCTCGGGCGCACCGAACGGGGCCAGCAGGTCACGCAGGCGCGTGACCTTTTCTTCGAGCTGAACGGCGTAGGCCTGGGAATCAAAAGTCATGCGTTGAACCAACCTAACTTGATCACGAACAGAATCGACAGAACCACCAACGCCGAGTTCAGCTCACGGCCACGGCCGGACAGCAACTTGATGGCGGTCCAGGAAATGAATCCGAACGCGATACCGTTGGCGATGGAGTAAGTGAATGGCATAGCCAGCGCAGTGACTACCACTGGCGCGGCAACGGTGATGTCGTCCCAGTCTATTTCCGCCAGCCCCGAGGTCATCAGTACGGCGACGAACAGCAACGCAGGTGCGGTGGCGAAGGCCGGTACGCTGGCGGCCAGTGGTGCGAAGAACAGCGCCAGCAGGAACAGAATCGCCACCACGACGGCGGTCAGGCCGGTGCGGCCACCGGCACTCACGCCGGCTGCGGATTCGATGTAGCTGGTGGTGGTCGAGGTGCCCAGCAACGAACCGGCCATGGCCGCGGTGCTGTCGGCGATCAGGGCACGGCCCATTTTCGGCATGTGGCCGTCCTTGCCCATCAGGCCGGCGCGCTTGGCGACGCCGATCAGGGTGCCGGAGTTGTCGAACAGGTCGACGAACAGGAACGCGAAGATCACGCTGACCAGACCGATGTCCAGTGCGCCTTTGATGTCCAGTTGCAGGAAGGTCGGCGCCAGGGACGGTGGCATCGACATCACGCCGCCGAACGGGCTGAAGCCCAGCAGGATGGAAACGATGGTCACCGACAGAATGCCGATCAGCACCGCACCGCGCACTTTCAGGGCCTCCAGGGCAACAATCAGGGCAAAGCCCAGGGTTGCGAGGATCGGTGCCGGTTGCTTCAGGTCGCCGAGGCCAACCATGGTCGCCGGATTGCTGACGACGATGCCGGCGTTGTGCAGGGCGATCAGTGCCAGGAACAGGCCGATACCGGCGGCAATCGCCGAGCGTAGCGCCAACGGGATGCTGTTGATGATCCATTCGCGGATGCGGAAGATCGACAGCAGGAAAAACATCACCGCCGAGAGGAACACCGCGCCCAGCGCCACTTGCCAGGTGTGGCCCATGTGCAGGACCACGGTGTAGGTGAAGAAGGCGTTCAGGCCCATGCCCGGTGCCAGGGCGATCGGGTAGTTGGCGATCAGGCCCATGGTCGTCGAGCCGATGGCGGCTGCCAGACAGGTGGCGACAAACACCGCGCCCTTGTCCATGCCGGTCTCGCCGAGGATGCTCGGGTTGACGAACAGAATGTAGGCCATGGCCAAAAAGGTCGTGACGCCCGCCAGAATCTCGGTTCGCACATTGGTGTTGTGTGCCTTGAGTTGAAACAGCCTTTCCAGCATGTCTGCTCCCCGTGGCGCGCCCGGCGCCGTGAATGTATCGACCTCAACAGCAAAGCACAGACCGCCATGGACGCCTGGGAATTTTCTGTGGGTCGGAAAAAGCCGCGCATCATACCAGCAGCGTAGGGTTATGGCTGCTTATGGCTGTGATCGTCGTCGATGTTTTGCCAAAAAGGGAACTGCGCCATACTGCGCGCTGTTTTTTTTGGGGTAGGGAAGGGCGGAATATGAAGTACATGAGCACACGCGTGGTTGCCCCATTCGCAATGTTGATCGCGTTGTTCCTGAGCGCCCAAACCGCCTCGGCAGCGACGGCTCCACCACTGAGTCAGGTCAAGGTGCTCAAGGTCGAGTCGCCCAGCTGTGGCTTTGAAGATATTGCGGATAAGCAGGAGCAGACCCGTTGCGATCACAAGGGGCCGAACATCAAGGTTTATGTGCTGGAAGTCGGCTACGGTCGCGAAGCCCATGTTGCCCTGGACGGTTTCGAGGTGGATGGCACCCGGACCCCAGTCTGTGCTTTTGATACCGGTAACCTGACCGAGTGCTCAGTCGGGAAAAAAACTGTCGGCTATCTGTACATCTTCGACCTGGCAGGCAAGCAGGACGGCATCTTCACGTTCAGCAACACCTCGATCAACGCGCCGGGCAACACGATGTCGACGCAGCTTTACATCAAGTAACGGCCAGGCTCGAACAAGGGTCAGGAAAGCTGACTACGCTTTAAAGATCATTCCCTGGACCGCGCCCATGACCTTTAGAGCCCTGATTACCCTCGCCGAGGGCATCGACGATCTGCAAACCGTGACCCTGATCGATGTGCTGCGCCGCGCCAAGGTTGAAGTGGTGGTGGCCAGCATCGAGTCGCGGCGCATGCTCACCTGCGCCCGCGGCACTCGCTTGACCGCCGATGCGATGTTGGTGGATTTGCTGGCCCAGCCCTTCGACCTGATCGTTCTGCCCGGCGGTGCCGTGGGAGTGCAGCATCTGGTGGCCCACCAACCCCTGCAACAATTGATCAAGGACCAGGTCGCCGCCGGGCGCTTGTTCGCCGGCATTGCCGAAGCGCCGGCGCTGGCGCTGCAGACTTTTGGCGTGCTGCGTCAGCGGCGCATGACGTGCCTGCCTTCCGTCAGCCATCAATTGTCGGGCTGCAACTTCGTCGATCAACCGGTGGTGGTCGATGGCAACTGCATCACCGCCCAGGGTTCGGGCGCCGCGCTGGAGTTTGCGCTGACGCTGGTGGAGCAACTCTGCGGCAAAGCCACGCGGTCGGCGGTGGCGGGGGAATTGCTGGTGTAGAAGACGGCTTCAGGCCCTGACCTCTTCCACCGGCACATGCATGCGGTCGCGGTTGGCCAGGGTCGGGAACAGTTTGACCCAGGCCCCGGTGACCATCAGTGTGCCGATGCCGCCCATCACCACGGCCGGTACGGTGCCGAACCAGTGGGCCGTCAAGCCAGACTCGAATTCGCCGAGCTGATTCGAAGCACCGATGAACAAGCCATTCACGGCACTGACCCGGCCGCGCATCTCGTCCGGGGTTTCCAGCTGCACGAACGAGGCGCGGATCACCATGCTGATCATGTCTGCCGCGCCTAAAACCACCAACACAGCGAGAGAGAACCAGAACGAAGTCGACAGGCCGAAAGCGATGGTTGCCACGCCGAATACACCCACGGCGGTAAACATCACCCGTCCGACGTTGCGTTCCACGGCAAATCGCGCCAGAAACAGCGACATCAGCAATGCACCCACCGCCGGGGCCGAACGCAGCAGGCCCAGACCCCAAGGGCCGGTCAACAGAATATCTTTGGCGAACACCGGCAGCAGCGCAGTCGCGCCACCCAGCAGGACGGCAAACAGATCCAGGGAAATCGCCCCGAGAATATCCGGACGGCTGCGAATGAAGCGGATGCCTGCCAGCAGCGAATCGAGGGTTGCCTTGCCCTTGTTCAACGGTGTCTGCCGAGCCGGTAGGTTAAGCATCAGCGCACAGGCGATGAGGTAGAGGATCACCGTCGGGCCATACACCCAGACGCTGCCGAAGGCGTAAAGCAAACCGCCCAGCGCCGGGGCAACGATGGTGGCCGATTGCTGCGCAGATTGCGCGGCAGCAACCGCGCGCGGGAATAAAGCACTGGGCACGATGCTCGGCAGCAAGGCCTGGGTGGTTGGCATCTCGAAGGAGCGGGCGGCGCCGAGCATGAATGCGAGGATGAAGATCATCTCCCGGGTGACATGGTCAGTCGCGCTGCCGATGGCCAGCGACAGGGCGATCAGCGCTTGCACGGACTGACAGATCGCCGCAACCTTGCGCCGGTCATAGCGATCCGCCACATGCCCGGTGTGCAGCATGAACAACACCCGCGGGGCAAATTCCACCAGACCTACCAGACCCAGATCGAGCACATTACCGGTCAGTTGATACAGATTCCAGCCGATGGCCACGGTCAGCATTTGAAAACCGCTGGCGGTAAATACCCGAGCCAGCCAGAACGCGATAAAAGGGCGGTGATGACGTAACAGCAGGGGCGCTTGGCTGGGCATCTGAAGGCAAGTCTGGGTGAGGGGAAGGGCGAGATTATCACCAACCTGTAACCAGAGGTTGCGAGCGCGGAAAATTTAGTTAGCTAGACACCGATCCCACAGAACATACAAATACCCTGTGGCGAGGGAATGCATTGCAACGCATGACCAAACCCGTGAGGCAACCTGTCACGCGGCAATAGACCACACCGTCCATCGGCAAAAATGCGACTACTCTTTCAACGTTGCTTGATCCAGATCAAGACCCTTCGTGGAAATGATCCGGAGGCCAGATGGCCAGATTCCCTACGTTGTGATGATGGTAGAAAAAGAACGAATTCAAGTTCGCCACACTCCATATCCGTGGGGGCAGTGGGTGTAGGCCGCAAGCCTTCAGCCGGTATTACCTGACAGAGGAAGACTTATGTTCGGTTTGGAGGCACTTGATCTCGCCCGGATTCAGTTCGCGTTCACCATTTCGTTCCACATCCTGTTCCCGGCCATCACCATTGGCCTGGCGAGTTACCTGGCGGTACTCGAAGGCCTGTGGTTGAAGACACACAACGACACCTACCGCGATCTGTACCATTTCTGGTCGAAGATCTTTGCCGTCAACTTCGGCATGGGCGTGGTGTCCGGTCTGGTCATGGCCTATCAGTTCGGCACCAACTGGAGCCGCTTCTCGGATTTCGCCGGTTCCGTGACCGGGCCGTTGCTGACCTACGAGGTACTCACCGCGTTCTTCCTGGAAGCCGGTTTCCTTGGCGTCATGCTGTTCGGCTGGAACAGGGTCGGGCGCAAGCTGCACTTCTTTGCCACGGTCATGGTCGCCATCGGTACCCTGATCTCGACCTTCTGGATTCTCGCCTCCAACAGCTGGATGCAGACCCCGCAGGGTTACGAAATCGTCAACGGCCAAGTCATTCCAGTGGACTGGCTGGCGATTATCTTCAACCCGTCGTTCCCTTACCGCCTGATGCACATGGCTACGGCGGCGTTCGTCGCTACCGCTTTCTTCGTCGGTTCGTCAGCGGCCTGGCATTTGCTGCGCGGCAAGGACAACCCGGCCATCCGCACCATGCTCTCGATGGCCATGTGGATGGCGCTGATCGTGGCGCCGATTCAAGCCGTCATCGGTGACTTCCACGGCCTCAATACCCTCGAGCACCAGCCGGCGAAAATCGCTGCGATTGAAGGTCACTGGGAAAATGTCGGCGATGAACCGACCCCATTGATCCTGTTCGGCTGGCCGGACATGAAAGCCGAAAAGACCAAATTCGCGGTCGAGATTCCGTATCTGGGCAGCTTGATCCTGACCCACTCCCTGGACAAACAAGTGCCGGCGCTCAAGGAGTTCCCGCCTGAAGACCGGCCGAATTCGACCATCGTGTTCTGGTCGTTCCGGGTCATGGTCGGCCTGGGTTTCCTGATGATCTTCACCGGTTTGTGGAGCCTGTGGCTGCGCAAGCGCGACACGCTGTATACCTCGCGTCCGTTCCTGTACCTGGCGCTGTGGATGGGCCCATCCGGCCTGATCGCGATTCTCGCTGGCTGGTTCACCACTGAAATCGGCCGTCAGCCGTGGGTGGTCTACGGCTTGATGCGCACGGCGGATGCGTCCTCCGGGCATAGCTTCGTGCAGATGAGCATCACCTTGATCATGTTCGTCGTGGTGTATTTCGCGCTGTTCGGTGCCGGTCTTGGCTACATGATGCGCCTGGTGCGCAAAGGGCCGAAGATCGACGAAGGCAAGGAAACCAACGAAGGTGGTCCTGGCCAGAAACGCACGCCGGCCCGTCCGCTGTCCGCCGCCGACGACAACGGTGACGGCGATCACAACCACAGCCTGACCAAGGAGATTTGAATCATGGGTATTGATCTTCCGCTGATCTGGGCCGTGATCATCATCTTCGGCATCATGATGTACGTGGTCATGGACGGTTTCGACCTGGGGATCGGGATTCTTTTTCCGTTCATCAAGGGCAAGACCGACCGTGACGTGATGATGAACACCGTCGCCCCGGTCTGGGACGGCAACGAAACCTGGTTGGTATTGGGCGGCGCGGCATTGTTCGGCGCCTTCCCCCTGGCCTATTCGGTGGTGCTCTCGGCGTTGTACCTGCCGCTGATTTTCATGCTGATCGGGCTGATTTTCCGTGGCGTGGCCTTTGAGTTTCGCTTCAAGGCCAAGGACGCCAAGCGCCACTTGTGGGACAAGGCATTCATCGGTGGCTCGATCGCCGCCACCTTCTTCCAGGGCGTGGCATTGGGTGCGTTCATCGATGGGCTACCGGTGGTCAATCGTCAGTTTGCCGGTGGTTCACTCGACTGGCTGACACCGTTCACGATGTTCTGTGGCGCGGCGCTGGTAGTGGCTTATGCGCTGCTCGGTTGCACCTGGTTGATCATGAAGACCGAAGGCAAGCTGCAGGAGCAGATGCATGACCTGGCGCGACCATTGGCCTTCGTGTTGCTGGCGGTGATTGGCATCGTCAGCGTCTGGACACCGTTGGCCCACGCCGAGATCGCCGCACGCTGGTTCACCCTGCCGAATCTGTTCTGGTTCCTGCCAGTGCCGATTTTGGTGCTGGTGACTCTGTACGGTCTGATTCGCGCGGTGGCCCGCAATGCGCACTACACGCCATTCCTGCTGACCCTGGTGCTGATCTTCTTAGGCTACAGCGGTTTGGGAATCAGTCTGTGGCCGAACATCGTGCCGCCGTCGATCTCGATCTGGGACGCTGCCGCACCGCCGCAGAGCCAAGGCTTCATGCTGGTGGGCACGCTGTTCATCATCCCGTTCATCCTGGGTTACACCTTCTGGAGCTACTACGTGTTCCGCGGCAAGGTCACCCACGAAGACGGTTACCACTAGCCCATACGAATACGGCGCAAGGTTGATACCTGCGCCGTTGCAGAGGAGAACGCGATGATGGCTGGCAAACCTGATTTGCAGGAAATCGAAGCCGCCGAGAAAAAGCCGCTCTGGCAGCGACTCGGCTGGCTGGCGTTGATCTGGGCCGGCAGCGTTGGGGCACTGTTCATCGTGGCCACGCTGATGCGCATGTTCATGAATGCCGCAGGCCTGAGCACCCACTGAAATTCCCATCCCGTTGCCTTGCGGCACGGATTTTTAACCCTCCTGCGACGGAGGGTTTTTTTGCCTGCTTTTATTTGCGTGCCTTGAGAATCACGAACTTGGGAGTAGCGGCCACTTGTTCGACGCCGCGGAACAGCCGCGCAAGCTTGCTGTGATAGCCCAGATGACGGTTGCCGACGATGTACAGCGCGCCGCCCACCACCAGCGCTTCGCGCGCCTGCTGGAACATCCGCCAGGCCAGGAAATCGCCGACCACTTGCTGTTGGTGGAATGGCGGATTGCACAGCACCACGTCGAGGGATTGGGGTTCCTGCCCCGCCAACCCATCGCCGGCACGTACGATCACGTCACGATCACCCAGCGCCGCGCGCCAGTTTTCAGCGGCCGATTGCACGGCCATGAATGACTCGTCCACCAATGTGTAATGGGCCTCGGGGTTTTGCAGGGCGCTGGCGATCGCCAGCACGCCGTTGCCACACCCCAGATCGGCGACCCGCGCCGTGCCGAGGTTGTTCGGCAAGTGCGGCAGAAAGGCTCGCGTGCCGATATCCAGCCCTTCGCGACAGAACACGTTGGCGTGATTGAGCAGTTCGATTGCAGGCGTGTCGAGTCGATAGCGGGTCGGGTATGGAGAGACAGCGGGGGCTTTGGTTTCGGGCGTGGCGATCAGCAGCCGAGCCTTCTTCACGGCCAGCGAGGCTTGCACCGGGCCGATGTAGCGCTCGAGCAGATCGCCCGCGGCGCGTGGCAGATGTTTCACCATCGCGCCAGCGATCACCTGGGCGTCGGGAGCCAGTTGACCCTGTAGCCGGATCAGTTGTTCTTCCAGCAAGGCCAGGGTTTTCGGTACCCGGATCAATACCCGGTCGAACGGCCCGACGACGGCTTCGCTGGCAGGAACCCTCGGCACTGCATCAAACGCCTGGCCGTTGCGTATCAGGTTTTTTTCCAACCCCTGAAAGGCCAGAAACGAATCGCCGCTGCTGGTCACCCGGACCTTGCCCATCAGGCTGGCGGCCAGCGCGCCGAAGCTGTCGTTGAGCACCAGCACGCGGGTATCCGCAGCCGGTTGTTGTCCGGCCAGATGGTTGAGCAGGTATTCGTCCGCGGCATCAAATGCTTGCAGCGGTTCGTTCTGCTGTTCTGGCTGGCGGATCAGGTCGAGTTGGGCGAAGGGAGTTTCGAGCAGAGGCATGAGGCGGAGGGCTCTGGGTAGTCAGCGGAGATAATCAACGAGTGGCCGCCGGACGTTGTAGCGGGCGGAGCCATCCGAGCGGACTGCGTCGTGGACGCTTCACACGACATCACTCGGGATGGAGCGCAGATGGTACGTTTTTTTGGTCTGGATTACTTGCAGGGATTACCTGATTCGAACGGTTTCAGATGATGCCCTCTCTCGCTGCCCTGATCACGGCGGCAATTTTGTTGTTGACGCCGAGTTTGCTGATGGCACCCCGGATATGGAACTGTACCGTGCTTGTACTCAGTCTGAGGATGATCGCGATCTCGTCGGCTGTTTTGCCATCGGCTGAATATTTCAGCACCTCGATTTCTCGGCATGACAGATGCGTGTTCGGTTTCAGCGCACATGCAGGCAGATCTTTTACGACAAGCCCGTGCAGGTGACGGCTGATGAACATGGCGTAACCCAGATTTTTATACAGATCTTCTGTAGTAATCGGGCAGTGGCTTCTGGCCAGGCTCAGCATGCTGCAAAGCCCGTTCCGATCATGAACGGATTGAGACCAGCCATACTGTAAACCCAGATTTTTTTGTGCTTCCCACAGCGTCGGTGCCTTTGAGTAGACCTCTTTCCTCCAAAGAATTGGCAATTCAGATTGATTGCAATGGGCTAGTATCGGGTCGACTTCATTGAAATGCTCTTGTTCATATTTCATGTTCCATTCGGCGGGGTAGTTATTCAGATTGATTGGGCGACTGTGTACTCCTCTCGCTTGGGAAGTTATTGAAAATGCACAGAAATTAAAGCCCAGGTTTTTAACGAAATTGAGAGATAACTCGTAGGCCGTGTCGATTTTCCGAGCATAAGAAAGTTGCGTTAACTGTGACTCCTTCCACACTTTCATGGGATGACTCCGTGGGGGCTTTCATGAGGGTGCTGATTGGATCCAAAATCCGGCACGTCCCAGAGTGTAGGAGAGTTATTACAAACATGCTGAACTTTTTTGCTCTTGAAAAAACCGTATCTGCATAACTGGTTCTTAGCGTTGTTTTAGGGTTATACAAAATCAACACTCCGGTATTAGTTCTTTATTGCGCTGCCCAAGTCTCTGCACGAATAACACTACAAACCATCGGTGTTTAGGTCGTCTGCTTTGGGGGACACTGGTGTCATCTGTTGATCGGAGCGGCCCATGACTGCCAGTGTTGAAAAATTCACTCGTCAGACCTTGCTTGAGGTCCAGCCGTTGACTCCGAACCTGTTCACCCTGCGTACCACCAGGGATGCGGGCTTTCGTTTCCGAGCGGGGCAGTTCGCCCGGCTGGGTGTCACCAAGGCCGACGGCAGCACGGTATGGCGGGCTTACTCCATGGTCTCGTCGCCCTATGACGAGTTCCTTGAATTCTTCTCCATTGTTGTGCCTGGAGGGGAGTTCACCAGTGAGCTGAGTCGGCTCGAAGCTGGCGATACGCTGCTGGTCGACCGTCAGGCCTTCGGTTACCTGACGCTGGATCGCTTCGTCGATGGTCGTGATCTTTGGTTGTTATCCACAGGCACGGGAGTGGCGCCGTTTCTGTCGATCCTGCAGGATTTCGACGTGTGGGAAAAATTCGAACGAGTCATCCTGGTCTACAGCGTGCGCGAAGCACGGGAGCTTGCGTACCAGGAACTGATTGCGGGGCTGGTGCAGCGTGACTATCTCAGCGAGTACGCGCACAAACTGCAATTCATTCCCACCGTCACCCGCGAACAGCATCCGGGTGCCTTGAACGGGCGGATCACCAGCCTCATTGAGAATGGCGAACTGGAACAGACGGCCGGTGTAGCGCTGACAGCCGAGCATTCACGGGTGATGCTCTGCGGTAACCCACAGATGATCGATGAGACGCGCAAGCTACTGAAACAACGGGACATGCACTTGAGCCTCAGTCGCCGACCTGGCCAAGTGGCGGTGGAAACCTACTGGTAAACAAACGGCGCCCCGAAGGCGCCGTTTCTTTGGGCAATCAGCGATCAGGGCCGATTGTTCTGAGCCTTGAGCAGATCGCGGATCTCGCTCAGCAGCTCTTCTTCCCTGGTCGGAACCGGCGGCAGGGTTGGCGCAACGGCCTCTTCGCGCTTCAGGCGGTTAATGGCCTTGACGCCCATGAAGATCGCGAAGGCGACAATGATGAAGTCGATCATGCTCTGGATGAACTTGCCGTAGGCCAGCATCACCGCCGGGACATCACCGTTGGCAGCCTTGAGCGTAATGGCCAGGTCACTGAAGTCCACCCCACCGATCAGCAGTCCGATGGGTGGCATCACCACGTCGCCGACAAATGACGTAACGATTTTGCCGAAGGCGGCGCCGATGATAATACCCACCGCCATGTCGACCACATTACCTTTGACCGCGAAGGCCTTGAACTCACTTATCACGCCCATAGGTTATTTCCTTGTTACAGATGAGGTTGGTGAGCGCAGTGTAAATCAGCAAAGCATCCCTTGCTTGAAACGCCTTCTTACAATGCTCGTGTCTATCGACACATCTTCCGGCAATTAGTTTACAAAATGCCACTCTTCGCGCGCGTCTACCCGCTCTAGACCGGGCTTTCCAGAACCTTTTCGCTATCGGCCCGGTACGGGATTTCTATTTATGTTTTGGCCTTTGGGTCACTAGCCTCTGTGGTGCGCACCAGGATGCGCTTAATAAAACCAGAGGAAACTTCCATGACAACTCCCCTTGGCCTCGGGGCTTTTCCCCTCCGTCGTACCTTCGGCGTTCTGACCGTCAGCCTGCTGTCCTTCTCCATCAACGCTGCGACCTTGACTCGTGATAACGGTGCCGCTGTCGGCGATAACCAGAATTCGCAAACCGCCGGCGCGACCGGGCCGGTGCTGTTGCAAGACGTACAGTTGATTCAGAAGCTCCAGCGTTTCGACCGTGAACGCATTCCTGAGCGTGTGGTGCATGCCCGTGGCACCGGCGCCCATGGCACGTTCACCGTGACTGACGACCTCAGTGACTTGACCAAGGCCAAGGTATTCGCTGGCGGCCAGAGCACGCCGGTATTTGTGCGTTTCTCCGCAGTGGTCCATGGCAACCACTCCCCGGAAACCCTGCGTGACCCGCGGGGGTTCGCCACCAAGTTCTACACCGCGGACGGTAACTGGGACTTGGTCGGCAACAATTTCCCGACCTTCTTCATCCGGGACGCCATCAAGTTTCCGGACATGGTCCATGCCTTCAAGCCGGACCCGCGCACCAATCTTGACGATGACTCCCGTCGTTTCGATTTCTTCTCTCATGTTCCGGAAGCCACTCGCACCTTGACCGAGTTGTATTCCAACTCCGGCACCCCGGCCAGTTATCGGGAGATGGACGGCAACAGTGTACATGCCTACAAGTTGGTTAACGCCCAGGGTGAAGTTCACTATGTAAAGTTTCACTGGAAAAGTTTGCAGGGAATAAAAAATCTCACGCCTAAAGAAGTCGCCAATGTTCAAGGTCAAGATTACAGCCATATGACCAACGACTTGGTTGCTCATATCAACAAGGGGGACTTTCCGAAGTGGGACTTGTACGTCCAGGTTCTAAGTCCTCAAGACTTGTCCAAGTTTGATTTCGATCCATTGGATGCCACCAAGATCTGGCCTGGTGTTCCTGAGCGAAAAGTTGGACAAATGGTATTGAACCGTAATCCGGCGAATGTATTCCAGGAAACCGAACAAGTGGCGATGGCACCGGCCAACTTGGTTCCGGGTATCGAGCCTTCGGAAGATCGCTTATTGCAGGGGCGAGTGTTCTCGTATGCCGATACCCAACTGTATCGCCTGGGGGCCAATGCTCTGCAGTTGCCGATCAACGCACCGAAAATCGCCGTGAACAACGGTAATCAGGATGGTGCGATGAACATCGGTGCCAGCAGCACGGGGGTGAATTACCAGCCGAGCCGTCTGCTGTCCCGTGAGGAGCCGCAAACCGCGCGTTACAGCCAGTCGACCCTGTCGGGCAGCACGCAGCAGGCGAAGATTCAACGTGAGCAGAACTTCAAGCAGGCCGGTGATCTGTATCGCTCGTTCAACCAGAAGGAACGTCAGGACCTGATCGACAGCTTCGGCGGCTCATTGGCCACCACCGATGACGAGAGCAAGCACATCATCCTGTCCTTCCTGTACAAGGCCGACCCGGAATACGGGACAGGCGTAACCAAAGTGGCCAAGGGTGATCTGGCCCGGGTCAAGGCGTTGGCGGCCAAACTGGTCGACTGATCTATCTGCCTGAAGCGGGGCCTCGCAAGAGGTCCCGTCTGACCAAGGAGTCCCGCCATGCGTGTTTATCTGTCTGTGTTTCTGGCGTGCGTGTCGTTCGGTGTATTCGCCGGTCCTGACGCGCAAGTCTCGAAGGACCCCGAGGCGCTGAAAGCGCAATTACAGGATTACTATTTCGATGCCGCCCGAAGGGGGGATGTGCCGATGCTCGATACCTTCATCGAGGCCGGCTATTCCCTCGACACCCGCGACAGCAAGGGTTACACCGCGTTGATACTGGCCGCCTATCACGGTCAGGGTGCCGCCGTGGAGCGTTTGTTGGCGGCCGGGGCGGACGCCTGCGCTCAGGATCAACGCGGCAATACCGCGCTGATGGGCGCGATTTTCAAAGGCGAAGTGCAGATCGCTCGAACCCTGCTGGCCGCCAATTGCAGCCCCGACCAACGCAACGGCGCCGGGCAGACTGCCGCAATGTATGCCGGGTTGTTCAAGCGCGTCGAGTTGCTTGACGCGCTCAAGGCCAAAGGGGCGGACCTGAACGCCGAGGATCCGTTGGGCAACAGTGCCGCGCGTCTGGCCAGCGGTGAAATCCGCACGGCGGCGCCGCGCTGATCCGCGTCAGCTGAGCTATCATCGCGGTTTTTGCCGGGAGTTCAGATGGCCAAGGCCAAGCGCATGTACGGCTGCACCGAGTGTGGCTCAACCTTCCCCAAGTGGGCCGGCCAGTGCGGCGAATGCGGGGCCTGGAACACACTGACCGAAACCATGGTGGAGAGTGGCGGCGCCGCAGCCCCCAGCGGTCGCACCGGTTGGACCGGCCAGCAGGCGCAGATCAAGACCCTGGCCGAAGTCAGCGTCGAAGAAATTCCGCGGTTCTCCACGGCGTCCAGTGAGCTCGACCGTGTCTTGGGCGGTGGTCTGGTGGATGGCTCGGTGGTGTTGATCGGTGGTGACCCCGGTATCGGCAAGTCGACCATTCTGTTGCAAACCTTGTGCAACCTCGCCAAAAGCATGCCGGCGCTGTATGTCACTGGCGAAGAGTCCCAGCAACAAGTGGCCATGCGTGCCCGACGGCTGGGCTTGCCTCAGGATCAACTGCGGGTGATGACTGAAACCTGCATTGAAACCATCATTGCCACCGCTCGGCAGGAAAAGCCCAAGGTGATGGTGATCGACTCGATTCAGACGATCTTCACCGAGCAACTGCAATCGGCGCCGGGGGGCGTTTCCCAGGTACGCGAAAGCGCGGCATTGCTGGTGCGTTACGCCAAGCAAAGCGGCACGGCGATTTTCCTCGTGGGCCATGTCACTAAAGAAGGTGCGCTGGCCGGCCCCCGAGTGCTGGAGCACATGGTCGACACCGTTCTGTATTTCGAAGGGGAATCCGATGGGCGCCTGCGTTTGCTGCGGGCGGTGAAAAACCGGTTCGGCGCGGTGAATGAACTGGGCGTGTTCGGCATGACCGACAAAGGTCTGAAAGAAGTCTCCAACCCTTCGGCGATTTTCCTCACTCGCGCTCAGGAAGAAGTCCCGGGCAGCGTGGTCATGGCCACATGGGAAGGCACCCGGCCGATGCTGGTGGAAGTCCAGGCGTTGGTGGACGACAGTCATCTGGCCAACCCGCGCCGGGTGACGCTCGGTCTGGATCAGAATCGCCTGGCCATGTTGTTGGCGGTTTTGCACCGCCACGGCGGCATCCCGACCCACGATCAGGACGTGTTCCTCAACGTGGTCGGCGGCGTGAAGGTCCTGGAAACCGCTTCCGACCTGGCCTTGATGGCGGCGGTCATGTCCAGTTTGCGCAACCGGCCGCTGCCGCACGATCTGCTGGTGTTTGGCGAAGTCGGGTTGTCGGGTGAAGTACGCCCGGTACCGAGTGGCCAGGAGCGCTTGAAAGAAGCTGCCAAGCACGGCTTCAAACGCGCCATCGTGCCCAAGGGCAACGCGCCGAAAGAGCCGCCGCCGGGGTTGCAGATTATCGCCGTGACGCGCCTGGAACAGGCCCTCGACGCACTGTTCGAATAAACCGCCCTGTGGGAGCGAGCAGGCTCGCTCCCACAATGGAAGGCGGGAGGCTTCAGACTTCGATCAGGGCAGCCAATTCGCGCTCTAGTTCCCGGGGATCGCCCAGGTTGAACTCAATCAACCGCCGCAGGCGCTCGATGGATTCCAGGCTGATGTGTTTGCAGACGAACCCGAGCTGGTCATGGTCATCGTGGGTCAGTTGCACATCCATCTTGATGGCGACGTCATCGTTGAGATGAATGTCGACCAGGAAATGCCATTCCCGATTACCCAGCCATGGCTCGGGCTTCTCGACCAGCAGTCCCTTGAGCGACAGGTCAATCAGCCGCACCGGCCAGGTGAATTCCCCTTGGCTCAGCTCGGTTCGGGCATCGAACGCAATACGTCTGAAGCGGCGGCGATCGGCAGGTTGTTCGCTCATGGCGCAATCCTCGTAAAGGTTCGCTGACTATAGACCTGCATTGCCGAAGGCTGCCAGCACAGTGATGGCTCTAGACTGATGTCGAACTATGGTCTTTGCCGCCAGTAGCGCTAAACTCGAGATGGCTGTCTTTCTTGTCCACTCTGGCTGGAATCATAAAATGAAAAATAATAATAGCCCGCTACGCCACTTACCCTGGCTGCTGCTGGCAGTCGTAGGAGCGTGCGCCCTGGGCGTAGTGGCATTGCGTCGAGGCGAGGCGATCAACGCCTTGTGGATCGTTGTCGCAGCCGTCGCTATCTATCTTGTCGCATACCGCTACTACAGCCTGTTCATCGCTAACAATGTGATGCAACTCGATTCGCGTCGGGCTACACCTGCCGTAATCAACAATGACGGTCTGGACTACGTGCCGACCAACAAACACATTCTTTTCGGCCACCACTTCGCGGCCATCGCCGGCGCGGGGCCGCTGGTCGGTCCGGTGTTGGCGGCGCAGATGGGCTACTTGCCCGGTACGCTGTGGCTGATTGCCGGCGTGGTGCTGGCCGGTGCGGTTCAGGACTTCATGGTCCTGTTCATGTCCACCCGCCGCAACGGCCGTTCCCTGGGTGACATGGTCCGTGAAGAAATGGGCCGCATCCCCGGGACCATCGCGCTGTTCGGCTGCTTCCTGATCATGATCATCATCCTCGCGGTGCTGGCGCTGATCGTGGTCAAGGCCCTGGCCGAGAGCCCGTGGGGCATTTTCACGGTGATGGCGACCATCCCGATCGCGATGTTCATGGGCATCTACATGCGCTACATCCGCCCGGGCCGCATCGGTGAAATCTCGGTGATCGGCGTGGCGTTGCTGCTGGGTTCGATCTGGCTGGGCGGGCAGATCGCCGCTGACCCGGTGTGGGCCAAGGCGTTCAGCTTTACCGGGGTCCAGATCACCTGGATGCTGATCGGCTACGGTTTCGTGGCAGCCGTGTTGCCGGTGTGGCTGATTCTGGCGCCACGTGATTACCTGTCCACCTTCCTCAAGATCGGCACCATCGTTGCCCTGGCGATCGGCATTCTGATCACCATGCCCGAGCTGAAAATGCCGGCATTGACCCAGTTCATCGACGGCACCGGGCCGGTGTGGAAGGGCGGGTTGTTCCCGTTCCTGTTCATCACCATTGCCTGTGGCGCAGTGTCGGGTTTCCATGCGCTGATCTCTTCCGGCACCACGCCGAAGCTGCTGGATAACGAAGTCAACGCTCGCTACATCGGTTACGGCGGCATGCTGATGGAATCCTTCGTGGCGATCATGGCGATGGTGGCTGCTTCGGTGATCGAGCCGGGCGTCTATTTCGCCATGAACAGCCCGGCGGCGGTCGTCGGCGGTGATGTGGTGGCGGTAGCGACAGCGGTCAGCAACTGGGGCTTTGCCATCACGCCGGAAGCGTTGCAAGCGGTAGCCAAGGACATCGGTGAAACCACCGTCCTGGCCCGTGCCGGCGGTGCGCCGACCCTGGCGGTCGGTATCGCGCAGATCCTGCACAGCGTGCTGCCGGGTGAAAACACCATGGCGTTCTGGTACCACTTCGCGATCCTGTTCGAAGCGCTGTTCATCCTCACTGCGGTCGACGCCGGTACCCGTGCCGGACGTTTCATGCTGCAGGACTTGCTCGGCTCCTTCGTACCGGCGCTGAGACGCACTGAATCCTGGACCGCCAACCTGATTGCCACCGCCGGTTGCGTGGCGATGTGGGGCTATCTGCTGTACCAAGGCGTGATCGACCCGTTGGGCGGGATCAACACCTTGTGGCCGCTGTTCGGTATCTCCAACCAGATGCTGGCCGGTATCGCGCTGATGCTGGCAACCGTTGTATTGATCAAAATGAAACGCCAACGCTACATCTGGGTCACCATGCTGCCCGCCGTTTGGTTGCTGATCTGCACCACCACTGCAGGCTTCATCAAGCTGTTCGACGCCAACCCGGCGATCGGCTTCCTGTCGCTGGCCAAGAAGTACAGTGATGCCCTGGCCAACGGTCAGATCCTCGCTCCGGCCAAGAGCATCGAGCAGATGCAGCACGTGATCTACAACGCCTACACCAACGCAACGCTGACCGCGCTGTTCCTGTTCGTGGTGTTCAGCATCCTGTTCTATGCGCTCAAGGTCGGTATTGCCGCCTGGGGCACCAAAGAACGCACGGATAAAGAATCGCCATTCCAGGCGCTGCCGGATGCGTAACCTGAGGATTGCACCATGTTCAATGACCTGAGTCGCCTCGGTAAATACCTCGGTCAGGCCGCACGCCTGATGGTCGGGATGCCCGACTACGACAACTACGTCGAGCATATGCAAACCAAACACCCGGACAAACCGGTGATGAGTTACGAGGCGTTCTTTCGGGAGCGTCAGGAGGCTCGTTACGGCGGCAAGGGTGGACCGAAGTGCTGTTGATGTACGCGGTTTAGGTAACACACCACTGTAGGAGCACGGCTTGTCGGCGAAGGCGATCTTCAAGACGCTTTCGCCGGCAGCCTGGCTCCTACAGTTTTTTTGCGTCCGGGAGATCTTATTTTGTTAGCGCCAATCCCTGTCACGATCCTCAGCGGCTTTCTCGGCGCTGGTAAAACCACCTTGTTGCGCCACCTGCTCAAAGCCGAGCACGGCCTGAAAGTCGCCGTGATCGAAAACGAGTTCAGTGACGCCGGCATCGACACCCAGCTGTTGGGCGACGAGCCGGTGCAAGTGATGACGCTGTCCAACGGCTGCGTCTGCTGCACCATCCACACCGATTTGACCAAAGCGCTGTACCTGCTACTGGAGCGCCTGGACAGTGGCGAAATCGCCTTTGACCGCCTGGTGATCGAATGCACCGGTCTGGCCGACCCGGCCCCGGTGGCACAAACCTTTTTTATCGATGAAGAGCTGCGCGAGCGCTACATCCTCGACGGCATCATCACCCTGGTGGACGCGGCTCATGCCGAACTGCACCTGACCCAGACCATTGCCCAGGCGCAGATCGGTTTTGCCGACCGCTTGCTGGTGAGCAAACGCGATCTGGTGGATGAGCCGACCTTCACCGCCCTCAGCGAGCGCCTGACCCGGATCAACCGTCGCGCGCCGATTCGTGTGGTCGACCACGGCAAGATTGATCTGGCCGAATTGCTCGATGTGCGTGGCTTCAACCTCAATGCCGACCTCGGTGGTGGCGTGAGTTTGCGGCCGGTGAGCAAGGCGCCCTCCATCGATCGCATTTCCAGCCTGGTGCTGCGTACCGACAAACCGCTGGATATCGACAAGCTCAGCGAGTTCATGAACGAACTGCTGGAAGACCATGGCAAGCAATTGCTGCGTTACAAGGGCGTGCTGAACATTGCCGGCGAGGACCGGCGGTTGGTGTTTCAGGGAGTGCTGAAGCTCTATGGTTTTGATTGGGACACCGAATGGGCTGAGGGGGAAAGGCGCGATAGTGTGATGGTGTTTATTGCCGATGACTTGCCGGAAGAGAAGATTCGGGCTGGGTTTGCCATGCTTTGATCCGCCAGGTTTTCGCACAAAAAACCGGCCTGAGTGATCGCCGGTTTTTTGGGCTGCCGTTGTCAGGTGTGCCTATGTCGGCACGCTGAAGTCTAGCGACAGTATGTTGGGAATCGTCGGGTCAACGGAATATAGCAAGGCATACCCGACACCTGATATCCCCGTCAGTAGACTGATGTCGGGAACCTGATCGCTGCTGAGAAAGTTGCTCTCGAAAAAGTTATGGGCGACTTGTTCAAATGCTTTTTCAACTCTGGTGACGCCCTCGTGATTGCCTGAATCCCGGTACCAATCGTACAAGCAGATCAGATTGCCAAAGTCACCGTGACACAAGCTATAACCGCTCCCAAGGCCATGACGCCAGAGATTACTCTCGCACCTGGAAATATCCTCATCCACTTTCTGTCTGGTTGATGCGTCCAGGACCTCTCCCATCGACTTCAAGAGTTGTCGCCTGGCAATCAGAATTCCACCATCCCCGTGGCACCACTTGGTCAAATGCCCCGGATTCTCCTTGTCTCTCAAGTCCAGCCAGAACCCGTCACGAGTCAAGCGGTTTTCGCTCTCGAACACCTCAACGGCCAAGGGCACCAGAGACCTGTCGTAAGTCACATCATAGGCTTTGCACAAAGCATGGAGCACTCCCGAGAGCCCGTGGGACAGGCCTGTCAAAATGACAGACTGATCGTTGCGTCGGAAAAAACGGCCCTCTTCAATGATGAGCTCACTTTTTATGTAATCGACCATACGCCTGATGGCTGATAGCAGATCTTCTCGCGGATTCAATACATAGACATTTGCCATTAGCGTCACCGCGCCACAGCAGCCCGACAGAAAATCAAAGTCATAATCCTTGGGGGGGACTTCTATTATTCTGGTCAGTAAGTCTTCCAGTGTGTCGTTATATTTTTGATCGCCGGTGATCTGCTGGCGGCTCAAGAGGAGGTAGATATAAGAGCCCAACCCATGAAATGCACTGACACTCGAGTCGCTCTTGAAATAACCGAATGATTCGGCCAGTGAGTGCAGCACTCGATCAGCGCAGGTCAAATAATGAGGTGTCCGGCTTACTTTGAATAGACTCAGGTAAAACAGTCCAACCCCGGCGATCCCGGAATACAGGCCATTACCCATTGGGGAAAGATATTTTTTATGTGTCGTGGGGTGTGTATGGAAGGATAGCCATCTAATGTCCGCGCCCGCTTTCGTCACCGCGAGCTCCTCGACGCGGGAAGCGATTTTGATGATGTTTTCAAGACGATCAGTCGGTGTCGAACGTTCAGTTTTCGTATGAGTATGCGTGAGATTAAGAGGCTGAAGGTCATTTGGCTTTGGAAACAGACATGTTTCGAGAATAGTGCGTTGCAAGGCTTTATCCGCTAGAGACAAGCTGTCCATTTTTTTCAAGCAGCTTTCGTACGGCGGTCTTACTTGAGGTGTTTCGATTTTTTCACCGTGTGCACTCACTAGATAACGGGAGGTGAGGGGCATGGTAAAACACGGAATGCTTAACCTTTGCAGGTCCATTATTTCGTGCCGGGGAATGCCTATTGTAATGTAGGCATCTTTCACATCTTTCCACAGGGTGGCGAGTAAGAGCTCTCTATCGAGCATGTTTTGCATAAAGCGTGGATGCCGGCTCAGTCCGATAAAGTCGGCATAACGTTGGGTGTTTTTCACCAATACACGGGTTGAGAGCTGTTCTGCAGATAGTTCAAGCATTCGAACAACGGTTTGCCGATGGGTCATTAACGCATCATAGGAAAGTTCAAAGCTCTCTAAGAAAGCTTCTTTATAATGCTCCAGCCCTTTTCGTTCATCGGCCAGCAGAGGCAGGTGTTTTTGCTGAAGGCAATGTTCTGTATTGATTTTGCGCAAATGGTAAAAGCCGTTTTCATGAACGAGCGATTTGCCAGTGGAGAGGAATCGCTCTTGTCGTGTCAACCCGCTCAAGTCGTTACCTGAACCTTGCGCGAAAGGTACAAAGCCGCTGGAAAAAACTGAATGCCGAGTCGACGTAAATGCCTTGAACAGAGCAGAGTCAGCCGGCAAGTCATAAAGCAGGTCGCTGATAGAAGCCGTAAACAAACATTCCAGGTCAATCATGACCGGATTGCTTCCATGCGCAATAATGTTTTCGTGATGAAAGTCGATACCGTTCAAAGCATGGATAACGGCGATTTGTGCTCCCATTTTTCGGTAGAACAGTTCAACCTCCGCCAGGTTTGCACAGGGTAGGTTCTCGATTACCTCTATCCAGCTATGTTTTCCACGACTGACAATTCTGGGCGAATAAATAGAGAAACACTCAGCGCCTGTCTGCTCGTGCAGTTCACCAAGGAGACGATTGAAAAACAGTGCCTCCTGGCTCGCCCTTGGTTTGTATACCAGGGGCATTGCACCGACCTCAACCCGACAAACCGTTTCACCGCGGCCATGCGGGTCTCCCAGACCAAATTCGATAGCGCTTATTTTATCGCAGGGGATTGAAAACTCGTTTCGCAGAGATTCAACGTCGGCAGCGAAGTCGAGAATGACGGTATACAAATAGTCAATTGCATCCTCCAGCAGCCCAAACAATAAGCTCGCCAACACTGGGTAGGCTTCAAAAAATGTGCTGAGTGAAAGAGTTCTCAGTTGCTGGCTGAGTTCAGGCAATTCAACGTTGTTGCCTTGGGCAATCTGAGTGTTCAAATAGTGAACAAGGCTCTGTTCGGAGGTGCGGCTGATTCTGTCTAATATAAAATTTTCAACACTTGAAAGTAATGTTTGCTCACAGATGTGTGTCGACGCACTCAAGTAGCGTTCGTCTGTTTTGAAAACATCGATAAAATAAAGGTAAAAGCGGTAGGCGAACCAATAGAAGTTTTCACTGTTTTTCGGGGCTGGCTTCTCGCCGGTATTTATGGCGTCTAGTGCAGTTACTTTTTTTCGCAAAGAATTTAGTGATGCTTCACTGCTGCTGGGCAGCAGGTGCGTATTGGTGGGTTCTTCCACAAACGAAGCCAATTCCTTCCGGTCCATTCCAAAATAATGCAGGACGGCCTGGTCGTCAATTTCATGCAGGCGGATCATGTTATTTCTGAAGTTGATAAGTTCATTTCCAGAAGAAAATCTGCGTTTACCTCGCTGACGCAACGTCAAGAAATTAGCCAACATGCCGAAACTCCCTGTATGGATCGAGCAGGCGTTGCCTGCTCGATCTTTTTATTGTTGATCACTTGACAGACTGACTGGCTGGTAATTTATCCAGGTCGGTCGTCGGTATAACGGCCAATGATCAAGGAATCGAACAACCCAGGCCTGTGCATTGTAGGGTGCCACAGTCAAGAATGGTGGTGCCCATTGCTTCAATGTTGTCTTTGTCGCAAGACTGGTACGCTTCAAAGTCGCGATCAAAATCGCCGGACATATTTAGAATCTGCTCGTTCATAGTGTTATTCTCATTGTTGGTCAGGTACTAAATGCAGTGAGCAACGGTCAGCCGGATACCGGTAATTACCTTTGGCTACATTGTATTCAGAGTTTTTTATAGGGCTGAGCTGCTTTTATCTAAAAGAAGATTTGCGCAGAGGCATATTTCTGGCTTGAGACAGGCTCTGCCACAGTTTTAGCACAGAATGGCGGTGCAGTTTTCGGTGCCACACTCGACGATTGTCAGTGCTGCCGATTCAATGCCGTTTCGGCTGACTTGTTGATAGGCTTCGAACTCGCTATCGAAGTCGCCGGACATGGCCATAAGTATCTCGCTCATCATGTTCCTCTTTTTATTAAACACCGGTATGGTGTGCGAAAAAAGTTAACATGCTCCGGGCGGGACACCAATACGTAGCTTATAACCTCATATTTCAGTTGTTGGTTGTCAGGTTGTAATTTTCAGGGTGTGTTGGGTGTCGTGCTGTAATGATTTCAGGGTGATATTCAAGTGGTCTGAATAACTGGGTGAAGAAAATATGAGTTTGTTTATATCGAACTCGCAACAAATAGTATGATTGTTTCGCGTCATGACTGGGGCGAAACATGAATAACTACGTGTCAGCCCCGATCTTTTCATGTCTGGAATAGTTGTTTCTCCAATTTATCGAGGTGCGTGTTCATCAGCCTGACCGCAGCCGACACATCGCGGCGCTCAACCGCATCGACTATCGCCCCGTGTGATTGCCATGCATCGTGATCATTCCACGGAACTTCACACTGCGCGATTGCCAGGGAAATCGGTGGTACCAGGCTTCCGAGAAACCAGGCCAGTGGAACGTTGCCGACGAATTCAGCCAATAGCAGGTGAAATTCACCGGACAGGCGAAGCGTCGGCCCGCGCAACCCACGCTCGGCGGATTCGCGTTCTCTGGCAACCAGGTCACGTAAATGTCGCAACTGTGTTGATTGTGGTTGTTGGCAAGCCAGCCGGATCAAGGTGGATTCGGTCAGGCGTCGAGCATGGAGCGTCTGGCGGGTCCGCTCAGCATCTGGCGCCGCCACTTGAGGTCGATGATTGGGCAGCAGCAAGATCACCTGCTGCTGAGACAATCTCGCAAGTACGTGGCGAATGATGTTGCGATTCACGCCGAACATCTGGCCCAGGCTCGCTTCGGTAAAACGACTGTCAGTGTCGATACGCCGTTCAAGAATCGCGTCGAAAACCCGCGGGTAGATGTTGTCCACCAGATGGGTTTTCTCCTCTGCTCGGCGACGGCGTAGGGACACGGGGAAAGTGAGGTGCTGTGAATTCAAGGCGCAGCTGGCCATGGCCTGTCTCCAGTCCGGTTGCCGAAATGAAAGTGAAAGAGGTTCAGTTGTGCATATGGTCGTCCGGGATATTCAATTCGATGCCCATCCGTTGGCCTTCCCGAAGGATGTGCCGACGCATTTCGGCACTGGCCTGGGCGCTGTTTTTGCTGCGGATCGCTCGTACCATGGCTTCGCTTTCTTCAAGGCGCTCAGCCAAGTGCTCCGGAGAATTGCGCAGCACGTCGGCGCTTTGCTTGAGGGCATTGCTGGTCTGCTGCACCACGCTCTGGAAAATCGGGTTTGAGGTCAGGGTGAACAACTCTTCGTGGAACGCGATGTAGGCGTTCACACCGGCCTCGCTGTCATTGGCTTCCAGGGCTTCGCGCATGTCCATCAGGGTCAGGCGCAGTTGCCCGACTTCCTTGCTGCTGATGGACTGTGCCACCAGGCCGACGATGAACGGTTCGAGGGTGTAGCGCAGTTGCAACACGTCTTCCAGGCTGGCCCCCGCGACCGCGCTGTCATGGCTTTGGCTGTCGCTGAGATTGGCCTCCAGCACCACCACGCCTTTGCCCGGCATCGAGCGCACCAGCCCGAGGGTTTCCAGCACGATCACCGCTTCGCGCAGGCTTGGGCGGCTGATGCCCAGTTGTTCGGCCAGTTCACGCTGGCCCGGCAGCATGTCGCCGGAACGCCACTGACCGCGGGCCAGCGCGGCCCGAAGTTTTTCTACCACTGAATTTACGACGGTTGACGAGGTAATCACTGTTCGCTCCAAATCGCGATAAATGTGCCTGCCCGTGGGCAGGCACACGTTGTTTAAAATTCCTGCTGATGTGCCGGGACCACCGGTTTTCTCGGCTGGAAGGTGTAACCCACCTGGCCGGACAGCACTTTGTTTGCCCGTTGGATATCGATGTCCTTTTCCCAGCGAGCGATGGCCACCGTGGCGACGCAGTTACCAATCAGATTGGTCAGTGCCCGGCCGATGCCCATGAACCAGTCCACCGCCAGCACCAGCACCAGGCCCACCACCGGAATTGCCGGGATCGCCGTCAGGGTGGCGGCGAGAATCACCAGCGCCGAGCCGGGAATCCCGTGGGCGCCTTTGGAGGTGATCAGCGACACCAGCAGAATCGTCAGCAGGTCAGTCATGGCCAGCGGCGTGCCGGTGGCATTGGCGATGAACACAATGGCCAGGGTCAGGTAGATCGAAAAACCATCAAGGTTGAACGAATACCCGGTCGGAATCACCAGCCCGACCGTGGAACTGCCGATGCCCAGATGCTCAAGCTTGCGCATGATTTGTGGCAGCACGGCGTCGGAAGAGGCGGTGCCCATGACGATCAGCAGTTCTTCGCGCAGGTACTTGAGCAGTGGCCACATCCGCAGGCCCGAGAGGCGCATCACCAGGCCGAGAATCAGCGCCACGAACGCCGCGCAGGTCAGGTAAAACAGGCCGACCAGGCTGCCCAGGTGTTGCAGCGAGTCCAGGCCATATTTGCTGGTGGTGAAGGCGATGGCGCCGAAGACGCCGATCGGCGCCAGGCGCACGATCATGCCCATGATGCGGAAGATCACATGGCTCAGCTCGTTGATCAGCCGGGAAATACCCGACGCCGCTTCACCCACCAGATTCAGCGCGCTGCCGAACAGCACCGAAAACAGCAGGACTTGCAGGATGTTGTTGTCGGCGAAGGCGCCGATCACCGAGGTCGGAATCAGGTCCATCAGGAACTGCGTGGTGGTGTGCATGTGCTGACCGCGCTGGGCGATGTCGCCCATGTCGGCGGCGGAGAGCTGCTCCAGATGAATGTTCGCGCCGCTGCCGATGCCGGTTGTGAAGGCGAACACCAGGCC
Source organism: Pseudomonas sp. FP1740 (assembly GCF_030687165.1). Lineage (NCBI taxonomy): Bacteria > Pseudomonadati > Pseudomonadota > Gammaproteobacteria > Pseudomonadales > Pseudomonadaceae > Pseudomonas > Pseudomonas sp. FP1740. The sequence goes on along the minus strand of NZ_CP117461.1, from coordinate 5,748,144 downwards.
GATCACCAGGGCGATGGTGGTCAGTATTTCGAAGTAGATGACCGATTTGAGGCCGATGCGTCCGACCTTCTTCAGGTCGCCGGCACCGCTGATGCCGCTGACCACCACGCAAAACACGATCAGGCCAATAAGCATCTTGATCAGTTTGATGAAGCCGTCGCCAAGGGGTTTGAGTTGGGCGGAGTATTCGGGAAGGGTCAGACCGCAGACGATGCCGAGCACCAGTCCGAGAACCACTTGAAGGAAGATTGAACGCGAGCACCATCTGAGCATGGGAGGAATCCTGGTCGGTGTCCTGGCTGCCGTGCGCGGGGCGCATCAGATTCAGGACTTAATTATTGTGGTCTTACCGGTATGTCCAGTGCAGGCGCAGTCTACGCTGGATTTTTTCAGGATTACAAGGGGACGCAGCAAAATTGGCATGACCGGTCTGACCAGTGGTGCCGACCCCATTGATCTTTATGGCGGACGAAAAAAAACCGGCCATCACTGGCCGGTTTTTCATTGCTGCGGTTTAGCGGGGCAATTAAGCGCCGTACACCGGCAGTTTCTTGCAGATGGCCTTGACCTTCTCACGAACGGCATCGATCACCGCCTCGTTGTTCAGGTCAGCCAGGATGTCGCAGATCCAGCCGGCCAGCTCTTTGCACTCTGCTTCCTTGAAGCCGCGAGTGGTCACAGCCGGGGTACCGAAACGCAGGCCGGAGGTGACGAACGGGGAGCGTGGATCGTTCGGTACCGAGTTCTTGTTCACGGTGATGAACGCTTTGCCCAGTGCAGCGTCGGCGTCTTTACCGGAGATTTCCTGCTTGATCAGCGACAGCAGGAACAGGTGGTTCTGAGTACCGCCCGACACCACGTCGAAACCGCGCTCGATGAACACGCCGGCCATGGCCTGGGCGTTTTTCACCACTTGTTGCTGGTAGGCCTTGAACTCAGGCTGCAGCGCTTCCTTGAAGCAGATCGCCTTGGCAGCGATCACGTGCTCCAGCGGGCCGCCTTGGGCACCCGGGAATACTGCGGAGTTCAGCTTCTTCTCGATGTCGGCGTTGGCGCGAGCCAGGATCAGGCCGCCACGTGGACCGCGCAGGGTCTTGTGGGTGGTGGTGGTCACCACGTCAGCGAAAGGCACCGGGTTCGGGTAGACGCCAGCGGCGACCAGACCGGCCACGTGGGCCATGTCGACGAACAGGTAAGCACCAACCTTGTCAGCGATAGCGCGGAAGCGTGGGAAGTCCAGGATCTGCGAGTAAGCCGAGAAACCGGCCACGATCATTTTCGGCTTGTGCTCGACCGCCAGACGCTCGACTTCGTCGTAGTCGATCAGGCCGTTGCTGTCGATGCCGTACTGCACGGCGTTGTACAGCTTGCCGGAGGACGAAACGCTGGCACCGTGGGTCAGGTGACCGCCGTGAGCCAGGCTCATGCCCAGAATAGTGTCGCCTGCTTGCAGCAGGGCCAGGTAAACGGCGCTGTTGGCTTGCGAACCGGCGTGCGGCTGAACGTTGGCGTAATCGGCGCCGAACAGCTCTTTGGCGCGGTCGATGGCCAGTTGTTCGACGATATCGACGAACTCGCAACCACCGTAGTAGCGCTTGCCCGGGTAACCTTCGGCGTACTTGTTGGTCAGTACCGAGCCTTGAGCTTCCATCACCGCAGGGCTGGTGTAGTTTTCCGAAGCGATCAGCTCAATGTGTTCTTCCTGACGCTGAGCTTCTTGCTCCATGGCGGCAAAAAGGTCGGCGTCGAACTTGGCAATAGTCAAATCACGGCTGAACATGGCGGTCCTCAAGGATCGGGGCAGAAAAGGGAGGCATTCTAACCCAACCGCTTTTAGATGGCATATGAAAGGACATCATGTCGCAGACAAGTGGTGTTCATGAGCAGGATTTACGGTGTCTGGGCTGGTTAGTGTCAGGTGATCGTTCCCACGCTCTGCGTGGGAATGCCTCATTGGACGCTCTGCGTCCGCTTTGGCATGTGACGCGGAGCGTCACGGGCTGCGTTCCCACGCAGAGTGTGGGAGCGATCAGTCAGTCGAACATGAACAACGCATCATTGCTGAACTGCGCTTCGAACCGGCCGGCCGGCATCGGGCGGCCGAACAGGTAGCCCTGAACCTCATCGCAACCATGCTCGCGCAGGAAGTCGAGCTGTTCGTGGGTTTCTACGCCCTCGGCGATCACCGCCAGATTGAGGCTGTGGGCCATGGCGATGATCGCCCGGGCAATTTGCGCATCCTGTTCACCGGATGGCAGGCCATCGACGAAGGTGCGGTCGATTTTCAGCACATCGATCGGGAATTGCTTGAGGTAGTTGAGCGATGAATAACCGGTGCCGAAGTCGTCGACCGCAATGCTCAGGCCGAGGTTTTTCAGTCCGGCGAGGATCTGCATCGCCTCGCTGACTTCGCGCATCAGGATACTTTCGGTCAGCTCCAGCTCCAGGCACGCCGGGGGCAGGCCGGTTTCCCTGAGAATGGTGGCGATCCGCATGCCGAGCTGCCCGTCGGAGAACTGCCGGGCCGAAATATTCACCGAGACCTTCGGCACCCGCACCTTGGCCAGGTGCCAGGTCTTGAGCTGACGGCAAGCCTCACCGATCACCCAGTCGCCGACATCCACCACCAGCCCGAGCTCTTCGAGCACCGGAATGAAGTCCCCCGGCGGCACCAGGCCACGGCGCGGGTGGCGCCAGCGCAGCAGGGCTTCGGCACCGGTCAGGCGTTTGCCGTCGCCGCTGAATTGCGGCTGGTAGTACAGCACGAATTCGTTTTGCTCCAGGGCGTGGCGCAAGTCGCTTTCCAGTTCCAGACGTTCCAGGGCGCTGGCGTTCATGTCGGCCTGATAGAACTGGAAGTTGTTCTTGCCGCGCTCCTTGGCGTGGTACATCGCAGTGTCGGCGTTCTTCATCAGCTGACTGAGTTCGCTACCGTCCTGAGGACTCAGGGCGATGCCGATACTGGCGGTGACGAAGAACTCGCGGCCTTCGAGTACGAACGGTTTCACCAGGCTGGCGAGGATCTGTTCGGCTACATGAATCGCCCGGTTCAGGGCGATCTCGCGGTTGACCCGAGGTTGCAGCAGCAGGGTGAATTCATCGCCGCCCATGCGCGCCACGGTGTCGTCATCGTCGACGCAGCCGAGCAGGCGCGTGGCCATTTCCTTGAGCATGCGGTCGCCGGCGGCATGGCCCAGGGAGTCGTTGATCGGCTTGAAACGGTCCAGGTCGAGGAACATCAGCACCACCCAGGACTTCTGCCGTTCGGCCGATTGCAGCGCGGTGTGCAGGCGATCCTGGAACAGCGTGCGGTTGGGCAGGTGGGTCAGGGCGTCGTAATAGGCGAGGCGGTGAATCCGTTGCTCACTGGCCTTGCGCTCGCTGATGTCGCTGAAGAAACACACATAACTGGCCAGATCGCCTTCGTCGTCGAGCACCGCCGTAATCCCGACCCAGGCCGGGTAGTGCTCGCCGTTGCGACGCTTGAGCCAGACTTCGCCTTCCCAGGTGCTGTGCTGGTGCAATTGCTTGAGCACGTAGCGCAGATGAGTTTCCTGCTGCTCGTCGACGGTGAGCATGTTCGGCAACTGATCGAGCACCTGGGACACCGCATAGCCGCTGACGCGACTGAAGGCCTCATTGGCCTGGACGATGTAGCCGGCCGGGTCAGTGATCAGAATCGCCGAGGTCGAGTGCTCGAATACCGTGGCCGCCATGCGCAGGTCTTTCTCGGCCCGGCGTTGCTGGCTGATGTCGCGACCGACCCCGAGCACACCTTCGAAGGCGCCGTGTTCGTCCCAGACCAGGACCAGACGCAACTCGATAGGGATCTTGCGTCCGTCGGCCCGCAGGCAGTCGAACAAAAACAGTTGGGTCTGCACCTGACTGCGCAGCAGTGTCAGTTGATCGGGTTTATCCAGCGCTTTGCTGACTCGGTCCATCAGGCTGTAGATGCCGCTCAGTTGTTGCGGGTTGGCGATGGTCGATTGCCAGCCGTTCTGGAATATCCAGTCGGCGTCGAAGCCCAGCACCGCTTGTACCGAGGGGCTGACGTAATTGAGCGCCATCTTGCTGTCAGTCGAGAAAATCACGTCGCTGATACTTTCGGCGAGCATCCGGTAGCGCTGCTCGCTGTCGCGCAGGGATTCACTGGCTTCGATCTGCTCGGTGATGTCCTTGGCCACGCCGATGATGCGCGTGACCTGATCGTGCTTGTCCCGCGCCAGGGCCTGTTCGCGAATATCGAAACGCCGCCATTTGCCATCGCGATGGCGGAAACGCAGCTGGCACTGCAGCAATTGGGTGTAACCCGCCTGACGCTGGGACTGGCGCGAGCGGTGGTAGTAGTCGGCGTCCTCCGGGTGCAAGAGGATTTCCCAGAAGTACTCGCCCATCTGGTGCAGCTCGGTGCGGTTGTAACCCAGCGTCTGCCCCAGGTGATGGTTGCTGAAGATCATCCGCTGGCTGATCACGTCTTGCACATACAGGTGATCCGGCACGGTACGCACCACATCGGACCAGAATCCTTCGCGCTCCAGCAGCGAAAGCTCAATGAGTTTGCGGCTGGTGATGTCGCTGATGCTCAGGATCACCGCTCTATAGTCGGGCTGATCTTCCGGCAGGCGCAGCACGAGCCACAAGTGCTGGTCGCGGCCATTGGCGTCCTGAAGCTTGATTTCCAGCTCAAGCTGTTTCTGCTGGTGGAGCACCGCTTCGAGCACTTGATTGCCGATGGCCGTGCAGTCCAGTGGGCAGCCGTTGATCAGTAGTTTCCAGGCCTGATCGCAGGAATTGACGTTGAGCAGTTGCAGGGCGACCTGGTTGACTTCGGTGATGCGCAGTTCCTGCAACAATTGCTGGCGTTGCTCCGGTATCTCGAGCCAGGTTCTCAGCTGCTCGCTGTTGGTGAGTTGCGCCTTGTCGAAAAAACTTTTGAGTCCGGACAGGTCCAGCACGCACAGGGCAACGCCGGTGCCTTCGAAGATGTCCTGATAGCGTCGGCGGCCTTCATGCAGTTGGCGTTGGCGGCGACGAATGTTCAGCAAAGCGATGAACGGTAACAGCGAGAACGCCAGGCCCAGAAGGCATTTGCCGATGAACGCCGGCAACAGTTGTTCGATCACCCGTTGCCGGTCGAACAGCCCGCGCAGTTGCCAGTCGCTGCTGCTCAGGGGGACGGTCAATACGCTGTTGGTCAGTTCGTCGGGTGTCAGCGCCGCGGGTTTGGCAGAAGGCAGGGCGTCATCGCGACTGATGATCTGATGATTGATGCGGTTTTCCACCAGCCACAGGGGGCGAAGGCCGGCGTCGCCCTGTTTGGTCAATGAAGAGAAAAATGTCGGTGTCAGGCGCAGGGCCCAGTAGCCGCGCGTGCTGCCGCTGGCCTGATGCAGGAGCAGGTGCACCACCGAGCCGTCATCGGCATTGCTGAAATAGTGGGCCTGGGCGCGACTGCGCTGGACCAGTTCGCTCAGGTAGTTGGCGTCCTGGCTGTCGACGGCGCTGTCACTCAGGACTTTCCCGGAGGGGCTGAGCAGCGCCAGGCTGCGCAGGTCGGGCAGCGACTGTTGCAGTTTGCGCAGCAATGCCTGCTGTTCGTCGGCGCTTTGCGGTTGTTCGACGATCGGTAGCAGATTAAGGGCGATCTGGGCGTTGAGCGCCATGTTGAGGCTGACTTGCGAAGCCAGGTCGGCGGTGTAGTTGATGGTGTACTGGCGCTGGTTTTTCTGGGTTTCGCGCAGTTGATCCAGCAACTGCCAGAACAGCAATGCGAGCAGCAACAGCACGAGAGTCGCCAGCGCGCCCTTCAAGCTTCCGCGCAGGGGCGAGCCGAGCCCAGGGTTGAGCACGCTCGCGGACGGTGGCGGAGTGACATTGGACAAACTGTAATCCTGCGGTTTGGCTGGACTGGCGCGGCGTGCACTATAAGCCGGACGCCCGAAGGGCGGCTAGCATGCCTTGACTTGTGGCGAAGTGCCAGCCCCGCTCGGCTGGACTGCCTCCTGTCAATGAGGTAGCTTTGCCGGTTACGCGGGAGCGTTCCAGCTCCTAGGTTTTTCAGCGCGCACGCCTTGATACCCATCAAACGAACGACGCGCATGGCCTGGCCGGGCATCGCCTGCGCTCCAATCATTCATCAGTCACTGACCCTAGGTTCTCCATGGCTCAATACGTCTTCACCATGCATCGGCTGGGCAAAGTTGTTCCGCCGAAGCGGGAAATCCTGAAAAACATTTCTTTGTCGTTCTTCCCCGGCGCCAAAATCGGCGTCCTCGGTCTCAACGGTTCGGGTAAGTCCACACTGCTGAAAATCATGGCAGGCGTCGACACCGAGTTCGACGGCGAAGCCCGTCCGATGCCGGACCTGAACATCGGCTACCTGCCGCAAGAACCGATCCTGGACCCGACCAAGACCGTGCGTGAAGTGGTCGAGGAAGCGGTCAGCGTGATCAAGGACGCCCAGGCGCGTCTGGACGAGGTCTACGCGGCCTACGCCGATCCGGATGCCGACTTCGACAAGCTGGCTGCAGAGCAAGCCAAACTTGAAGCCATCCTGCAGGCCAGCGATGGCCACAACCTGGATCGCCAACTGGAAGTCGCTGCCGATGCGCTGCGTCTGCCGGCCTGGGATGCCAGGGTTGAACATCTTTCCGGTGGTGAAAAGCGTCGTGTGGCCCTGTGCCGCCTGCTGCTGTCCGCCCCGGACATGCTGCTGCTCGACGAACCAACCAACCACCTGGACGCCGACTCCGTCGCCTGGCTGGAGCACTTCCTGCACGATTTCCCGGGCACCGTGGTTGCGATCACGCACGACCGTTACTTCCTGGACAACGTTGCCGGCTGGATCCTCGAACTCGACCGCGGCGCCGGTATCCCGTACGAGGGCAACTATTCGGGTTGGCTCGAAGCCAAGTCCGATCGTCTGGCGGCCGAATCCAAGCAGCAATCGGCTCACGAAAAGGCCATGAAGGAAGAGCTGGAGTGGGTGCGCAAAGGCGCCAAGGCCCGCCAGTCCAAGTCCAAGGCTCGTCTGCAACGCTTCGAAGAAATGCAATCGCAGGAATTCCAGAAGCGCAGCGAAACCAACGAGATCTACATCCCGGCCGGTCCACGCCTGGGCGACAAGGTCATCGAGTTCAAGAACGTCACCAAGGGCTACGGCGATCGCGTGCTGATCGACAACCTGTCGTTCTCCATGCCTAAAGGCGCCATCGTTGGCGTGATCGGTGGTAACGGTGCCGGTAAATCGACCCTGTTCCGCATGCTGATGGGCAAGGAAACGCCGGATTCGGGCAGCATCGAAGTCGGCGAAACCGTGCAACTGGCGTGCGTCGACCAGAGCCGTGAAGACCTGGATGGCAGCAAGACTGTGTTCCAGCAGATCTCCGACGGTTCCGACCAGATTCGCATCGGCAACTACGAGATCCCGTCGCGTACCTACGTCGGTCGTTTCAACTTCAAGGGTGGCGATCAGCAGAAGTTCGTCAAGGACCTGTCCGGCGGTGAGCGTGGTCGCTTGCACCTGGCCCTGACCCTGAAAGAGGGCGGCAACGTCCTGCTGCTCGACGAACCGTCCAACGACCTCGACGTTGAAACCCTGCGTTCCCTGGAAGAAGCCTTGCTGGACTTCCCGGGCGCCGCCATTGTGATCTCTCACGATCGGTGGTTCCTTGACCGCGTCGCGACTCACATCCTGGCGTACGAAGACGACTCGCAAGCGGTGTTCTTCGAAGGCAACTACACCGAGTACGAAGCCGATCGCAAGAAACGCCTCGGCGAAGCGGCCTCCCAGCCGCACCGGGTACGGCACAAGAAACTGGCCTGATTTCAGGTTGGTCGAAAAAAAACGGAGCCTTCGGGGCTCCGTTTTTTTTTGCGCTCAGTAAGACCGAGGCTTGCCCGCAAAGGCGTCATCGAACTTACCCGATCTCTATGGCCAGCACCTCAATCACCAAATCCCCCGCCGGGCGTTTCCACGACACTTCATCGCCCACATGCGCACCCAGCAACGCCCGTCCCAGCGGCGAACTCCAATTGATCAGCCCATGGGCGGCATCCGCCTGGTCTTCTCCAACCAATTGCACGCGCTGCTCGTGATCGTGTTCGTCGGCGAAAGTTACCCAATTGCCAATCTGCACTTTGTCGGTGGAGGAGGCTGGTGCAACCACCTGCGCACTTTGCAGGCGCTGCTTGAAGTAGCGCCAGTCGCGATCGAGGTCGGCCTGGCGCTGCTTGTCGGCCAGGTCACCTTTGGCGCTTTCCTCGTCGAGCAGGCTTTGCAGCGCGGCGACTTTCGCCTGAAGCTGCGCGAGCCCGGCGGGTGTGACGTAATTGGGCTGCGCGCTGACCTGTCGTTCGACTGGCAGGTCGGCTTGCGCGGCAGCGTTATCTTCATTGACGAAGGCGCGACTCATGTTGTTCTCCCGTTATAGGGTTTGGGCCATGGTCGCGTGCTTTAAGTTTCGACGAATGTCTGTAAACGACTTATTGCGAGCGATAGGCTCGCGCGGCGTCCCGGTCTTTCTCTCGTTGCCAGGCCCTTTCGCGCTCATCCCAATGGCGTTCCCTGTATTCGTTGCGATCCTCGCTTTCCCGCATGGCCTGGCATTGACGGAAGCCATCGGTCCAGCCTTCTGCGTATTGCTTGTCCTTGAGGTAGCGTGGGACATTTTTGCGAAATTCACCGGTGATTGCCCCGGCGGCTTGCCGGCCACTGCTGCAACCGTCATCGAAGCCATCGGCGAACGCCGGCGGATACCCTTTGGCGATCAGATCCTCGTGAGTCGACTGGCACCCTGTAACCAATAGCAACAACCCCAACACACCCACGCAACGCCACATCTCGGACTCCAGGGCCGTTCAACGGCCTATAGGAGAAGTCTAGAAGCGGATTTGTCGGATGGGAGTGAAAGAAAGGTCAAAAGATCAATAGTGATACCACTTCACTTCAAGCATCACTTCGTTTTCAGGTGACGCCAGGTGGCTGAATTCGCGTTGGGCACTCAGGCGCAGCCCGAGGTTGCGCGACAACTCCCACTGCTGATTCAGGCTCATGCTCCGGCGCACTTCGCCGTTGGTGAAGTAATCGCCCTTGGCTTCCAGGCTGAAATTTCCCAGCGGGTTTTTCCACAACAGACCGCTGTTGAAGCCCGCTGCCGGGGCAATGAAGCCCGCGAAGTCGTTGTTGTGCTCCACGCGCACGGTGCCCAAGGCGAACCCGAGCATGTCGTCGCTCAGTTGCCAGGTCCCGCCACCGCCACCGTTGACATGACTGACCAGGGTTTCGTCATCATGCTTGCCCGGCACACGCTCCAGGCCGCCGGTGACTTGCCACGACAGCGGCTGCAACAGCGCGTTGCGCGGGGTCAGGGAGCGGATGGTCGCCAGGTCCAGTTGCTGCAATTGCCAGTGATTGCCTTCGTATTGGCGCAGCTTCATCTGCAGGATTTCGATCTGCGCGCCAAGGGGGAAGCTTTCGGCGTTGTCGTTAAGGTCGTGGTAGGCCATGCGCAGGCCATATTCGCCGAAGGCTTGGTCACCCCGGGTGCCGATGCCGGCCTGCCAGGTGCGGGACTCGTGGCCGTCCTCGGGCAGGCCTGGTCGCGCGATGTCCAGTTCAGGGGGCGGGTTCTGATTGATCGCGCGCAGCAATTCGAAACTGCGCTGAGCCCGTTGCGGGTCACGTTCCTGACCGTTGGCGCGATAACGCTCCAGACGATAGGCCGCATCGATGATCAACGCCTGTCGCTCGCGCGGTTGCGCCTTGAACGCCGGTTCCTGCAATTGCTTCTGATCGGCGCTGACTTTCAGCACCCACTGTTGCTCTTCATCGGTCAACGGCTGCGCGCGGCTCAGCAGTTCACGCTCGCGGGACGGGCGATATTCGATCGACTCCACGAGTCCGGCCTGTTTCACCGCTTTGACGGTGTCGGTGGGAATGGCGGTCAACGGGAACTGATCGGTCAGCTTCAGGCCCGGCCGCGCCACCTGCAGCAGCTCAAGCAGGCGATAGGAGCAGTTTTCATCGAAGAAGAAGTAGTCGAACTGGATCTGCTTGAGCTCCCAGACATGCTCGACCATGCGCTCGGTTTCCTGCTGGGTCAGGTTCAGGCGGTATTCCCACAGGTCGCGGTTTTCGAGGCTACGGTACTCCGAGAGTTTTTCCTGATAGGGCACCAGTGCAAACAGCCCGGGATAACCACCCATCAGGCCTTTCCACGCGTACAAAATGCTGTTGTCCGACCCTTCGATGTAGGCGCCGAAGTTGATCGCGTAACTGAGCAGCGAGGTCTTGTCGCGCTGCACATCGACCTGATCGATGCGCAGCAAGGTATGGCCGAACATCGACGACGGGCTGTTCAGGTAGGCGGCCGGGAAAATCATCACCGCACTGTGGGGTGAAACGTCCTTGAACCATTGCTTGAATTCAGCACAGTCCAGCGACGGCAGATCCGTCAGGTCAAGTTGCGCCTTGAGCCAGCGAGTACGGGCCGGATAGACACATTGCGCATGCTGCTCGCCGGCACTGGCCGGGGCATACAGCGCCTGTACGGTCGCCGCCAGTTCGCGGTCGGGGTGTTCGTTGCCGTCGGGAGCGAGAAAGAATTTTTTGTCGCTGACATAGCTGCGCCAGCCACCGAGCTTGGCGGTTTCGTAATGACCCAGGGAAATCCAGAAGGGGTCGTTGGCCAGTTGCTGCAAACGTTGATTGTCGATGTGGGGCGCGGCGGACAGCGGGGCGCAGACACAGAGCGCCAGCCAGGCAAGGCGTTTGAGCATAGTGAGCAACTTAAGTCGAAAGAAACAAAGACCCAAAGAGGCAGGCGAAAAAGGGCCCGGGTCAAAAAATAAAACCCGCTCCCCAAAGAGAGCGGGACGGGTCGAGCTTAAGCTTGAGTGGCGTACTTGGCCAGACGAGGATCGTTCTTCAATACGGCCAGGGTGTTGGTATGCACATCCTCAGCGGTCACGTCAGCTTTGCTGAAAATTTGCTGGAAGTGTTGATGAGTCACGGTGGCGAAGTGCGCACGGTCTTCCGGCGCCACACCCAGTACTACGGCGTAAGTGGTCAGCGCTTCACCCTGACCTTTAGCCATGTCTTCGGACAGCTCGTTCATCATGCCATTCATGGCGAGCCAGGATTTGCCGCCATAGGTCAGCGCCGCATTGGTCGAGCAACCGTTGGTACCGGAGGTCATGCCGAAAGTTGCGTTACCTGAGGTGCCGTTGGTGGTGGATGCCAGGAAGTGTGCCGGGGTGCCACGCTGACCTTCGAACAGCATGTTGCCCCAACCGCAGTCCGGACCGCCTGGCGCCTGAGCCATGGCGTTGATGGATACAACGGTGAAGAGAGTACCAAGAAGAATCCGTTTCATAGCTATGTTCTCTTTGTGTGCATACCAATGGACAGGGTGCTGGCCCCTAATGGTGCCAGTGGGCCGGTTATTCGTTCCAGCCGCGCAGTTTGGAGTTTAGGCAGGTTCCAGGGGTTCCGTGATTTTTTGCGAAACATTCCCTGAAAACCTTGATTTTGACCCGCGCGGCCCGAGGATGGGGGCTTGTCTAAGCTTTGGCTTGAGGTGCGCCTTGCCAGTGGGTACGGGCAGCGCCAGAATGCCGTTATCTGCCCCGCCTGATGTAAGGAAGCCCGATGCCTGATCCTGTTGCTGCCAGCTTGCGTCTAGCGCCTGAAGCGCTGACCCGTCCGTTTTCCGCTGAACAGTTCAGCTTCTCTACCACCAATGATCTGGAGCCCTTCCGCGGTGTGCTTGGCCAGGAACGCGCGGTCGAAGCCTTGCAGTTCGGTGTGGCCATGCCGCGCCCCGGTTACAACGTGTTCGTCATGGGTGAGCCCGGCACCGGCCGGTTTTCGTTCGTCAAACGCTACCTCAAGGCCGAAGGCAAACGCCTGCAGACCCCGGCCGACTGGGTCTACGTCAATAATTTCGATGAGCCGCGCGAGCCTCGCGCCCTGGAGTTGCCGTCGGGTACCGCCGGCGCCTTTATCGGTGACATCAACGGCTTGATCGACAACCTGCTGGCGACCTTTCCGGCAGTATTCGAGCACCCGTCCTACCAGCAGAAGAAAAGCGCCATCGATCGCGCCTTCAACCAGCGTTATGACCGCGCGCTGGATGTGATCGAGCGTCTGGCGCTGGAGAAAGACGTCGCGCTCTACCGCGACAGCAGCAACATCGCGTTCACCCCGATGAGCGAAGGCAAGGCCCTGGATGAGGCGGAGTTCGCCCAGTTGCCGGAAGCCGAGCGCGAACGCTTTCACGACGACATTTCCGGGCTCGAAGAACGGTTGAACGAAGAGCTCGCCAGCCTGCCGCAATGGAAGCGCGAGTCGAGCAATCAACTGCGTCAGCTCAACGAAGAAACCATCACCCTGGCCTTGCAGCCATTGCTGGCACCGCTATCGGAAAAATACGCGGAAAACGCAGGGGTTTGCGGTTACCTGCAAGCCATGCAGGTGTATCTGCTCAAAACAGTGGTCGAACAACTGGTGGACGACAGCAAGACCGACGCCATCGCCCGCAAATTGCTTGAAGAGCAATACGCCCCGAGCCTGGTGGTCGGGCATCCACACAGCGGCGGTGCGCCGGTGGTGTTCGAGCCGCACCCGACCTACGACAACCTGTTCGGCCGCATCGAATACAGCACCGATCAGGGCGCGCTCTACACCACCTATCGGCAGTTGCGACCGGGTGCGCTGCACCGGGCCAACGGCGGTTTCCTGATCCTCGAAGCGGAAAAAATGCTCAGCGAGCCATTCGTGTGGGATGCGCTCAAGCGTGCCTTGCAATCGCGCAAGCTGAAAATGGAATCGCCACTGGGTGAGCTGGGCCGTCTGGCCACCGTGACGCTGACGCCGCAACACATTCCGTTGCAGGTCAAAGTCGTGATCATCGGCGCCCGGCAGCTCTACTACACGCTGCAAGACCTCGATCCGGACTTCCAGGAGATGTTCCGCGTCCTGGTGGATTTCGATGAAGACATTCCGATGGTCGACGAAAGCCTGGAGCAGTTCGCCCAGTTGCTCAAAACCCGTACCTCGGAAGAAGGCATGGCGCCGCTGACCGCGGATGCGGTGGCGCGTCTGGCGACTTACAGCGCACGTCTGGCCGAGCACCAGGGACGCTTGTCGGCGCGGATCGGCGATCTGTTCCAACTGGTCAGCGAGGCAGATTTCATTCGCCACCTGGCGGGTGACGAGATGACTGACGCCGGGCACATCGAGCGTGCGCTCAAGGCCAAGGCCACCCGTACCGGGCGCGTTTCGGCGCGGATTCTCGATGACATGCTGGCCGGGATCATTCTGATCGACACCGATGGCGCGGCGGTCGGCAAGTGCAACGGGCTGACGGTACTGGAAGTCGGCGATTCGGCCTTCGGGATACCGGCGCGGATTTCCGCCACGGTGTATCCGGGCGGCAGCGGCATCGTCGACATCGAGCGCGAGGTCAACCTCGGCCAGCCGATTCACTCCAAAGGCGTGATGATCCTCACCGGGTATCTGGGCAGCCGCTATGCCCAGGAATTCCCGTTGGCGATTTCCGCGAGCATCGCCCTGGAGCAGTCCTACGGTTACGTCGACGGCGACAGCGCATCGTTGGGTGAGGCCTGCACGCTGATCTCGGCCTTGTCGAAAACTCCACTCAAGCAGTGCTTTGCGATTACCGGTTCGATCAACCAATTCGGTGAAGTGCAGGCGGTAGGCGGGGTCAACGAGAAGATCGAAGGCTTCTTCCGGCTCTGCGAGGCTCGCGGTCTGACGGGCGAGCAGGGAGCGATCATTCCTCAGGCCAATGTCGCCACGCTGATGCTCGACGAAAAGGTGCTGGCGGCGGTGCGCGCGGGGCAGTTCCATGTCTACGCGGTGCGCCAGGCCGACGAAGCCCTGAGCCTGCTGGTCGGCGAGGCGGCCGGTACGCCGGATGAGAATGGCGACTTTCCCGAGGGCAGCGTCAACGCGCGGGTGGTGGAACGCTTGCGGGTGATCGCGGAAATGGTCAGTGACGAAGACCTCAGGGAGGCCGAAAAGGAGTTGGCGCAGGAAGCATTGCTGGAAGTCAAACCGGCCTGAGTTGTTCGCAAAAGAGGCAAGCTCCTTGTGGCGAGGGGGCTTGTCGCCTCGCCACAACTCTGGCGTCAATATTTGCACGGCGACCACTCGGCGCCTTCTGGCCGCGTGCCGCGTGCGAGCTGAACTTTTCTTCTATTCTCTGCTCAAGGATATCGACAGTTATCACTGGATCGAGACAGCCTTCCCGTGGAGGCTGAATACCGGATCTACCGAGGGTCGCCGCCATGTCGCGCAACCTCTGCCTCACCCGTCAATGCCTGGGCCTTGTGACCCGTATCGAATGTGCTATCCGCCCGCTGGCGGGAGATACGGGCATGTGGACCTTGCTTTTTGCCGCCGGAATGGCCGGCGAGCAACCTTCAGCCATCAAGGCTCAAGGCCCGTTCCGTGGGCCGGTCGTGGCTGAATCGATCCTCGACACCATCGTCGAAAGTCTGACCCTGCATGGCTACGAGCTGGCCGATGACCCGCAAATCTGGTGCCTGCACCTGCAAGCCCAGTTGCGAGAGATCAACGGTGGCCGTTTCCGCAACCTTGCCGGTCCCGGGTTTCGACCTGAAGGCTGATCCAGGCTATTGATCCAGGTTACCTGGCTCGGTCTTGTCGAGTTTGACCTCGAAACCGTATTGCACGGTGGTGAGGTTGGTTCGCTGATAAGTTTCCAGACGTGTGGGCTGGCCGTAGAAGTAATGCACTGCGAATAACCCCGGACCTTGCGCGTTCGCGTCGTGACTGACCGAAAGAATCTCCTTCAGATAGTTGCCACTGTCGTCCTTGGCGAAAAAGCGCCAGTCCTGGTCGGGGAACAGCTTCAGATCAACCACCAACTCATTCCCTTTGAGCGCCAGGCCCTTGGGCAGTTGGTGGGCGTCGTAGATTTGCTTGTCGACAGTCGCCAGGAACAGCGGCATGGAGCCCACCGCGTAGGCTGGAGTTTCTGCAAACAGATTCAGGTCGTAGGTGATGCTGCCGCGTAGCGGGTCGACCTGATACGCCTCCGGTGGCAGCTCAATCGGCCCGTCGCGCCGGCCATTGCTGTCTTGGGTAAAGAACGTCACGGGACTTTCGCCGGGATTGAACGAGGTGCCGAGCAGTTCGTCATTGAAGTTTCTGGGGTGATTGAATTCAATGCGTGCGGCGCTCGGGTCATCGACCGACTGGCTGATACTGATGCTTTCTTTCAGTTGGTTCTCGTCCAGCGTCGCACCCTTGAGCCAGGTCGCAGCCTGGTCGTCGTATACCACCACGGGCAATGTCAGTGGCTGGATGGCTTTTTCCGTCGTGTGCGGGTCGAAGCGGCGTACTGGCAGGTCCAGGTTCTTGCGGGTCACCGTGACCGCCGAGAAGTCCAGCAGGCTGACTTCGAGCGTGTCGATCGGTCCGTTGAAGTACACCTTGGCGTAGTGTCGGGTTTGTTGTTTTTCAAAGGCACGCTGGTCGTCCTCGAGCTGTTTTTCGAACGCTTCGCTCCAGGCTTTCTGCTGTTGCATTTGCGCCAGTTGTTTTTGATAGAACGCAATCTGCGCGGCGGTTTCATGGATCGCGCCCGAGCGCGAGAGGAATTGTCCGGTGGTGTCCCTGGCCTGAACGATCAGCGGGTTGGGCGGTGTATCGCGAACCTCGGGGGCCGGTGGTGCGCTGTTACTGAATTCGATTTCGGCATGGTTTTTTTCAAGCTTCAGCAGCGTGACACTGAGGTTGTCATTGGTGCGCGTCTGGCCGACGTCCTTTTTTGTCAGGTCGAAGCTGTAGATTCGGCGTGGGGCGATGACCTCCACCTTGCCTTGCAGGCTCACCGGTTGTGGCAGGTGTTTCTTGTCCACATCCAGGCCTTCAATGAAGGGGTAGGTCACCGTCAAATCATCGGGGTTGGTCAGGTTGGAGCTCGACGGGCTCAGCTGAATGCCGGGATCGGTTTCCGACCATTCCGGCTGAAACGCGATGACGCGCTTGTTGCTGAGGGTCACCGATTGCCATTCCAGGTCATGAGGGAAAAGGAATGCGCCAGGGGTGTTGAAGTGGAGGGGGAATACCGGTTGCAGATCGGTCAGGTAATCCGAGCTGGACTCCTTGTGCAGCACGAACAGCCCGTTGATGTAAGTGTCGACCAGCGCCTGGGGCGTGGGGTAGTGCTTGAATACGGCGAGGGCATCTTCGCCGTATTCGGTGACCACCGGTTTACTGTCGAGCTTGAGTTGCGCACGCTCGAGCAGCAGCAGTGAACCGCCGAGTTCGGTCACGACGTCCTTGAGTTTCGGATCCTTGATCGCCTCCAGAGACTTTTCGAACTGCGCGGTCTTTTCTTCGAGGCTGACCTGGCGTTTCTCATCGCTGGGTGAACAACCACCGAGCAGCAATGCGAGGCAAAGTCCGGCACTCGTTAAGGGCAATCGCACATCCATTTCCAGTTTTCCTGTCCGATGTCGCTGACCTGTCATTGATCTGGACACTAGCAGAAAAACTTTGTCACACACACGCAGGTTGCGGATTTTCCGGCGGTTTCTGGGTGTAACAGGCGGCTGTTATACTCGCCGCCATTTCCAGCCCCTTGTGTGAGATTCAATGGAACGCTTTATCGAAAATACAATGTACGCCTCCCGCTGGTTGCTGGCGCCGATCTATTTCGGTTTGTCGCTGGGCTTGCTGGCGTTGGCACTGAAATTCTTCCAGGAAGTCATCCACGTCATCCCTAACGTGTTCTCGATGGCCGAGTCGGATCTGATTCTGGTGTTGTTGTCGCTGATCGACATGGCGCTGGTAGGCGGCTTGCTGGTGATGGTGATGATCTCCGGTTACGAGAACTTCGTTTCCGAACTGGATATCGACGACAGCAAGGAGAAGCTCAACTGGTTGGGCACCATGGATTCGTCTTCGTTGAAGATGAAGGTCGCGGCTTCCATCGTGGCAATTTCGTCGATCCACTTGCTGCGGATTTTCATGGACGCCAAGAACGTCGATCCGGAGCATTTGCAGTGGTACGTGATCATCCACATGACCTTCGTGGTGTCGGCGTTTGCCATGGGTTATCTGGACAAGCTGACCAAGCACTGACCCGCCCTTACTTGCTCCACCGCACCGCCCGTCTGTTGCGAAACAGACGGGCGGTGTCGTTTGTGGCTTGTACTTTGGCGCGTCGAGGCATATCCCTGTAAGAACCCTGGCTCTCCACTGCGTGAGGTGCGCTCATGAACCTGCAAGAGTTGAATGCGTTTGCCATCGCCGGAAAGATCGATGAGTTGAACCTGATCTCGATGGAAGGCGTGTTCTACGTGCTGGAGGCTCGGATGCATGGTGCGGCGCATCCAGTGCTCGATGCTCATGGCGAGACATTGCAGCTGCGCTCGGTCGAGCATGCGCGTGAAGTGCTTCACGCCTGTCCCAAGCCATTCAACGTTGTATATACCTCGGCCCATGATGAAATGTGCGGTACCAGCGCCGAGGAAAGTCCGAAATTACCGAGCACCTTCCGTTCTGCGTAACAGGGCTGACGCCGCTCATCAACGTGGCGGCATCTGTGCTAGTCTGCTCGCCCTTTTGATTCCGGGCGCTCCGGGATGCGCTGTGCACGCACGGCAAGTTCCAGGGCCGTCCGCACAGCGGAGCAGTGTCATGTCCGAAGTAAATCTGTCCACCGACGAAACCCGCGTCAGCTACGGCATTGGCCGTCAGCTGGGCGACCAGCTGCGTGACAACCCACCACCGGGTGTGAGCCTTGACGCGATCCTGGCAGGTCTGACCGACGCGTTCGCCGGCAAGCCAAGCCGTGTGGGTCAGGAAGAAATGTCCGCCAGCTTCAAGGTGATCCGCGAGATCATGCAAGCTGAAGCGGCTGCCAAGGCTGAAGCTGCTGCTGGCGAAGGTCTGGCTTTCCTGGCTGAAAACGCCAAGCGCGAAGGCATCACCACTCTGGCTTCGGGCCTGCAATTCGAAGTGCTGACTCAAGGTGAAGGCGCCAAGCCAACCCGTGAAGATCAAGTGCGCACTCACTACCACGGCACTCTGATCGACGGCACTGTATTCGACAGCTCCTACGAGCGCGGCCAGCCTGCAGAATTCCCGGTAGGCGGCGTTATCGCTGGCTGGACCGAAGCCCTGCAACTGATGAACGCCGGCAGCAAATGGCGTCTGTACGTGCCGAGCGAACTGGCTTACGGCGCTCAAGGCGTTGGCAGCATTCCGCCGCACAGCGTACTGGTATTCGACGTCGAACTGCTCGACGTTCTGTAATCCCGGTGTTGGAGCTGGCCCGCTCCTGCAGGGCCAGCTCCGGCATTTTTACAAATGATCTTCATACCTCGAACTTGGTATTCAGATCATGACTCGGGCGCAACGCCCGGGCATAGCAAAACAGAAACAGATTGCGCACCAGTTCCTTGAGCACCACCGGCTCACTGGAACTCAGGCCGTTGACGTCCAGATCACCTTGATCCTGCAGCTCGTTCAAGGCTTCTTCTTCAAGCACCGCACAGACTTCCCCGGTTTCCCGATGCAGGATTCTGAGGTAGGGATGTGGGCGGTCCAGCCAGGCATCGATCAAATAAGTCATGGGTCTCATCTCCATTGATGGGGTTCAATGAGAATAATTCCTATTCATTAAATAGCAAGGGCCTATTGGCGGTTTGCGTTTTTTATCGGGTAAGGATTGCGTAAGGTCAAAACGGCTGGCGTTTGGCTATTGCGAGGAGTGCTGGGTGAGGCGGGGAAGGGCAAAGCACCATCCCACGCAGGGCGCGGGATGGAATACAGCGGGCTCAGACTTTTCTGACGAACTCGGATTTGAGCTTCATCGGGCCGATGCCGTCGATCTTGCAGTCGATGTCGTGGTCGCCATCGCACAGGCGGATGTTCTTGACCTTGGTGCCGACCTTGACCACCAGGGAAGTGCCTTTGACCTTGAGGTCCTTGATCACGGTGATGGTATCGCCGTCCTGCAGGACGTTGCCTACCGAGTCCTTTTTCACGGTATCGTCGGACGCTACTTCGGCTTCGCCGTTGGCGGACCACTCATGGGCGCACTCCGGGCAGATCAGCTGTGCGCCGTCTTCGTAGGTGTATTCGGAATTGCATTTCGGGCAGGGTGGCAACGTGCTCACTAAAGCTCCTTGGATTCAGGATGGCTAAAAAGCGCACATTATATAGGGATTTATCGCAGGAGGGAGCGAACAGCAAAAGATCGCAGCCTCCGGCAGCTCCTTGGTGTACCCATGTGGAGCTGCCGAAGGCTGCGATCTTTTGATTTTGCTGTGAATATCAGTGCGTGCGAGCGACCGCGAACTCACTCAATTCCACCAGCGCATCGCGGTATTCGCTGGCGGGCAGGGCGTCGAGGCACTTGATCGCACGGGCCACGTAGTCGCGGGCCAGTTGCGCGGTGTAATCCAGCGAGCCGGAAGCTTCGACCGCTTCGCGAATGCTTTCCAGGTCTTCGATGCCACCTTTCTGGATCGCCTGACGAACCAGTGCAGCTTGCTCCGGAGTGCCTTCGCGCATGGTGTAGATCAGCGGCAGCGTCGGCTTGCCCTCGGCCAGATCGTCACCGACGTTCTTGCCCAGGGTCTCGGCGTCGCCACGGTAGTCCAGCAGGTCGTCGACCAATTGGAAGGCCACCCCCAGGTGATCGCCGAAGGTACGCAGTGCTTCGCTCTGTTCCGGCGAGGCACCGGCCAGGGCCGCGGCACTGTGGGTCGAAGCCTCGAAGAGCATTGCGGTTTTGCCGCGGATGACTTCCATGTAGGTTTCTTCGGTGGTGCTGGCGTCGCGAACCTTCGACAGCTGCAACACTTCGCCTTCAGCGATGATGCGCGTGGCTTGCGAAAGGATCTTCATCACCGGCATGGAGCCCAGTTCGACCATCATTTCGAAAGAACGCGAATACAGGAAGTCGCCCACCAGCACGCTCGGCGCGTTGCCCCACATGGCATTGGCGGTCGAACGGCCACGGCGCATGCCGGACATGTCGACGACGTCGTCGTGCAGCAGAGTGGCGGTGTGCAGGAATTCGATGGTCGCGGCCAGCAGGCGCAGGTCATCGCCTTCGCGGCCCAGTGCCTTGCCGCATAGCAGCACGAGCAAAGGACGCAGGCGTTTGCCGCCAGCCGAGGTAATGTAGTCGCCGATTTTCGATACCAGCGGCACTCGGGAAGTCAGCTGCTTCTTGATGATGCCGTCGACGGCGCTAAAATCGTCCGCCACCGCGCGGTAGAAAGCTTGGGGTTGCATCAGCGACAGTTGCTCCAGAAGGGTTGCGCGGCATGCTAGGACCCACGTCCGGGCCTGTCAAGGCGCGATGGACGGCCACTTGCAACGCCAGAGTAGCTTGCGTACAATCGCGCACCCTGAACTTCCTGGGCAGCACCTGCCTTACGCAATTGCAAACTGGCCTTCCAGCCTTATGCAGCCATGCCAGCCAATACCTCTTCTTATAAAGAGCTGGGTGAGCAGGATTATCGGAGAAATACCATGTCTTATGCAGTAATCGTTACTGGTGGCAAGCAGTACAAAGTTGCTCCAGGTGAATACCTGAAGATCGAAAAACTGGAAATCGCTACCGGCGAATCCGTAACTTTTGATCGCGTTCTGTTGGTTGCCAATGGCGACGACGTGAATATCGGCGCTCCAGTTGTTCCTGGTGCTACCGTTGTGGCTGAAGTGATCTCCCAAGGTCGTCACGATAAAGTCCGCATCATCAAGTTCCGTCGCCGTAAGCACCACATGAAGCGTATGGGCCACCGCCAGTGGTACACCGAGATCAAAATCACCGGTATTCAGGCTTAATCAGCCTAATTCCTCACTAGGAGAATTGAACTCATGGCACACAAAAAAGCTGGTGGTAGTACCCGTAACGGTCGCGACTCAGAAGCCAAACGCCTTGGCGTGAAGATGTATGGCGGCCAGGTCATCAAGGCCGGTAACATCATCGTGCGTCAGCGCGGCACCCAATTCCACGCTGGCTACGGCGTTGGCATGGGTAAAGATCACACCCTCTTCGCGAAAATCGAAGGCGTGATCAAGTTTGAAGTAAAAGGCGCCTTCGGTCGTCGTTACGTGAGCGTCGTCGCAGCTTAATTGCGCGATCGCTGGAAAAGCCCTGTCTTGCGACGGGGCTTTTTCGTTTGTGGGGTGAGTCTCTTGCAAAGCTGTTTGTGATGGGCTCCAGCGCTGTATTGGCGGTCGTTGATTGAGGTCGCTGCGCTCATTTTTGCAAGAGTCTTATGTCTTGGTTGTTTTTCGGCTCGTCCGTATGGCGAGAGGCGTTTTGTTATGAAGTTTGTTGATGAAGTATCGATTCGAGTAAAGGCCGGCGACGGTGGCAACGGTTGCATGAGTTTCCGTCGAGAAAAATTCATTGAAAACGGCGGCCCGAACGGCGGCGACGGTGGTGATGGCGGTTCCATCTACATGATGGCCGACGAAAACCTGAACACCCTGGTCGACTACCGTTACACCCGGCACTTCGATGCCGAGCGCGGTTCCAACGGTGGCAGCACCGACTGCACCGGCAAAAAAGGTGAGGATCTGATCCTGCGGGTGCCGGTCGGTACCACAGTGATCGACTCTGCCACCCAGGAAGTCATCGGCGACCTGACCAAGGCCGGCCAGAAGCTGATGGTGGTTCAGGGCGGCTGGCACGGTCTGGGTAACACTCGTTTCAAATCCAGTACCAACCGTGCGCCGCGCCAGACTACGCCGGGCAAGCCGGGTGAGCAGCGCGACCTGAAACTGGAAATGAAGGTGTTGGCGGACGTCGGTCTGCTCGGTTTGCCGAACGCCGGTAAAAGTACCTTCATTCGCTCGGTGTCGGCTGCCAAGCCGAAAGTCGCCGACTACCCGTTCACCACATTGGTGCCGAACCTGGGTGTGGTCAGTGTCGATCGCTGGAAGAGCTTCGTGGTCGCGGATATTCCGGGCTTGATCGAAGGTGCTTCCGACGGCGCAGGCCTGGGGATTCGCTTCCTCAAGCACTTGTCGCGTACGCGTCTGCTGCTGCACCTCGTCGACATGGCGCCGCTGGATGACACCAGTGCGCCGGATGCCGCTGAAGTGATCGTCAGCGAGCTGACCAAGTTCAGCCCGTCCCTGGCTGAGCGTGATCGCTGGCTGGTGCTGAACAAGTGCGACCAGATCCTTGAAGAAGAGCACGATGCTCGCGTCAAGGAGATCGTTGATCGTCTGGAGTGGACCGGTCCGGTCTATGTGATCTCGGCGATCGCCAAGCAGGGCACCGAGCGTCTGTGTCACGACATCATGCGTTACCTGGAAGATCGCGCCGATCGCCTGGCTAACGACCCCGCCTACAAGGAAGAGCTGGCTGAGCTCGATCAGCGCATCGAAGATGAAGCTCGCGCTCAGTTGCAGGCGCTGGACGATCAGCGTGCTCTGCGCCGCAGCGGCGTGAAGTCGGTCCATGATATCGGTGACGACGATTGGGACGAAGAAGATGTGGATGACGAAGACGGTCCGGAAATCATTTACGTGCGTGACTGATTCGTTGCGATAAACTTAAGCGCCGCTCACTGGAGCGGCGTTTTAGTATCTGGAAATCGACTGTTGGTCACGAAGAACCACGAATAACGTCACGGGCAGTGCCAGGTCGCGCTGCCCTCAAGCTAAGGTTGAAGATGATGCGGAGCAAGGTGACAGGTGCGCAGCGTTGGGTCGTGAAGATCGGCAGCGCTTTGCTGACGGCGGACGGCAAGGGCCTGGATCGCGCAGCAATGGGTGTCTGGGTCGAGCAGATGGTTGCCCTGCATGAGGCGGGCGTTGAGCTGGTGCTGGTGTCCTCCGGGGCAGTGGCGGCGGGCATGAGCCGTCTGGGCTGGACCTCGCGACCCAGTGCGATGCATGAGTTGCAGGCGGCTGCCGCCATCGGTCAAATGGGGCTGGTGCAGGCCTGGGAGTCGAGCTTCGCCGAACATGGTCGGCATACCGCGCAGATTCTCCTGACTCACGACGATTTGTCCGACCGCAAGCGCTACCTGAATGCTCGTAGCACTTTGCGTGCGCTGGTCGAATTGAAGGTGATCCCGGTGATCAACGAAAACGACACTGTGGTCACTGACGAAATCCGTTTCGGCGACAACGATACGTTGGCGGCGCTGGTGGCGAATCTGGTCGAAGCCGATTTGCTGGTGATCCTCACCGATCGCGATGGCATGTTCGATGCTGATCCACGCAACAATCCCGACGCCAAGCTGATTTATGAGGCGCGGGCCGATGATCCGGCGCTCGATGCGGTAGCTGGTGGCACTGGCGGTGCGCTGGGGCGTGGCGGCATGCAGACCAAGCTGCGCGCTGCGCGTCTGGCGGCGCGCTCTGGTGCGCACACCATCATCGTTGGTGGGCGTATTGAGCGAGTGTTGGATCGCCTCAAGGCTGGCGAGCGCATCGGCACTTTGCTGTCGCCTGAGCGCGGCATGCTGGCGGCCCGCAAACAGTGGCTGGCCGGGCATCTGCAGACTCGCGGTACGCTGGTGCTGGACGCGGGGGCGGTGACCGCGCTGTCTCAGGGCAACAAAAGTTTGCTGCCGGTAGGTGTAAAGCTGGTCCAGGGCAGCTTCCGTCGCGGCGAAATGGTGGTCTGTGTGGCGCCGGACGGTCGTGAAATCGCTCGTGGCCTGGCTAACTACAGTGCTCTGGAAGCACAAAAAATCATCGGTCAGTCGTCTGAGGCGATTATCGGTCTGTTGGGTTACATGGCGGAGCCGGAACTGGTGCACCGCGATAACCTGATTCTGGTCTGAAGGAATACCTGAATGCGTGTGGCAAAAGGATTATTGGGCTTGTTGTTGGCGATGCCGTTGCTGGCCTCGGCCGAGGAAATTGGCCAGGTGTCGACGGTGTTCAAATTCGTCGGCCCGAACGACCGTATTGTTGTCGAGGCGTTTGATGATCCGAAAGTGGAGGGCGTGACCTGTTACCTGTCGCGTGCCAAGACGGGTGGCGTGAAAGGTGGTCTGGGATTGGCCGAGGATCGCGCTGAGGCGTCTATTGCATGTCGCCAGGTCGGGCCGATCAGCTTCAAGGGTGAGCTCAAGGATGGCGAGGAGGTATTCAAGGAGCGCACCTCGCTGGTATTCAAGACTATGCAGGTGGTGCGATTCCTCGACAAGAAGCGCAATACCCTGGTGTATCTGGTCTACAGCGATCGTTTGATCGAGGGCAGTCCGCAGAATGCGGTGACGGCGATTCCGATTCTGCCATGGACGCACGCTCAGTAAGATAGCGACGGTCCAAGTGTGGGGGCGAGCCTGCTTGCTCCCACATTTTTTTTGCATTGTATTTAATAAATCGCAGGCAATAAAAAACCGACCCTGAGGTCGGTTTTTTAACGAGCGCGTCGCTTAGGCAGCAGCGGCAACGTTCAGGGCCTTGACGTGGCCATTCAGACGGCTCTTATGGCGAGCAGCTTTGTTCTTGTGGATGATGCCTTTATCGGCCATGCGGTCGATAACTGGCACGGCCAGAACGTAAGCAGCTTGAGCTTTAGCAGCGTCTTTTGCGTCGATGGCTTTAACTACATTCTTGATGTAGGTACGAACCATGGAACGCAGGCTGGCGTTGTGGCTGCGACGCTTCTCAGCCTGTTTTGCACGTTTTTTGGCGGAAGGTGTGTTGGCCACCGTCGAGCTCCTCGAAAGACTTTTTAGGAAATAGCAAACAAAATAGGCCGCGAATCATGCCGATGAGTTGATGTCTTGTCAAGGGCGGAAGAGACGTTCCGCTAAGTGGCCGGTTCCGGCCCCATGAAAACTACTGCGCTCGGCAATACAGCGTTGAAAGCAGACTCGAAATGCTCATTGACTAAAGTCAACTCCGCTTTCTCGCCTGCTTTCGCCTTGTCTTGCCTTCGCTCGCTACGTTTTCAAGGGGACGGTGCGCTGGATATTTCTTTCCGGCGCGCGACCTGTAAACTCGCGAGCTTTGGCTCTGTGCTGTTGCGGCGCGGAGTATCGCATAAGTGGGCGCGTTGTTCGCCTGCTGTTTATCGACAGGCACAAACTCTTTCAATGAATCTGCTCAAATCGTTGGCCGCTGTCAGCTCTATCACGATGCTTTCCCGGGTGTTGGGGTTTGTTCGTGACACTCTAATCGCTCGTGCATTTGGCGCGGGAATGGCGACCGACGCCTTCTTTATCGCCTTCAAACTGCCCAATCTCCTGCGGCGAATCTTCGCTGAGGGGGCGTTTTCCCAGGCCTTTGTGCCGATTCTTGCCGAATACAAAAGCCAGAAGGGCGAGGAGGCGACGCGAACCTTCATTGCCTACGTCTCAGGCCTGCTGACGCTGGTACTGGCGCTGGTCACTGCGTTGGGTATGTTCGCCGCCCCTTGGGTCATCTGGGCCACGGCACCGGGATTCGTCGATTCTCCGGAAAAATTCCAGCTGACAACCGATCTGCTGCGGGTCACTTTCCCTTATATATTGCTGATCTCCCTGTCGTCGCTGGCCGGGGCGATCCTCAACACCTGGAACCGCTTCTCGGTGCCGGCCTTCGTGCCGACCCTGCTCAATGTCAGCATGATCATCTTTGCGGTATTCCTGACACCGTACTTCGATCCGCCGGTGATGGCGCTGGGCTGGGCCGTTCTGGTGGGTGGGCTGGCGCAGCTGCTCTATCAACTGCCGCACCTGAAAAAAATCGGCATGCTGGTACTGCCGCGTTTGAACCTGCGCGATAGCGGTGTCTGGCGGGTCATGAAACAGATGCTGCCCGCGATCATCGGCGTTTCGGTGAGTCAGATTTCGCTGATCATCAATACTATTTTTGCCTCGTTTCTGGTGGCCGGCTCCGTGTCATGGATGTATTACGCCGACCGCCTGATGGAATTGCCATCCGGCGTGCTGGGTGTGGCGTTGGGCACGATTTTGTTGCCGACGCTGGCCAAGACCTATGCCAGCCAGGATCGCCACGAATACTCGCGGATCCTCGATTGGGGGCTGCGCCTGTGTTTCATGCTGGTGTTGCCGTGCGCCCTGGCGCTGGGGATTTTGTCTGAACCGCTGACGGCTTCACTGTTCCAGTATGGCCAGTTCAGCGCTTTCGATGCGGCCATGACCCAGCGCGCGCTGATCGCTTATTCTGTCGGCTTGCTGGGGATTATCGTGATTAAAGTGCTGGCGCCGGGCTTCTATGCGCAACAAAACATCCGCACGCCGGTGAAAATCGCGATTTTCACCCTGATCGTCACTCAGCTGTTCAACCTGGTGCTGATCGGTCCGCTGGCGCACGCTGGCCTGGCCCTGGCCATCAGCGCGGGTGCCTGCATCAACGCCGGTTTGCTGTTTTATCAACTGCGCAAGCAGCAGATGTATCAGCCGCAACCGGGCTGGGCGAAGTTCGGGCTCAAATTGCTGGTGGCGGTAGCGGTGATGTCAGCAGTATTGCTGGGTGCGATGCACTTTATGCCGGCCTGGGGGCAGGGGCCTATGCTTGAGCGGCTGCTGCGTCTGGGTGCATTGGTGAGCGCAGGCGTCGTGGCGTATTTCGGCATGTTGCTGTTGATGGGCTTTCGTTTGCGCGACTTCAATCGCAAGGCCTTGAGCTGAAGACGTTATCTCGATAATCATGGGCGAACCGGCAGTTTTGTCGGCTCGATTACTTTGGGTTACGGTGTTGCCTGTCGTCGGCCGCCGGGTGTGGTTATAATCGACCACTTTATGAGCAAGAAGCGCGTTATGCAGCTGGTTCGAGGCCTCCACAACCTGCGCCCCCAGCATCGGGGCTGTGTCGCCACTATTGGCAACTTTGACGGTGTTCACCGTGGCCACCAGGCTATCCTGGTCCGGCTGCGAGAGCGTGCGCTCGAGTTGGGCGTACCCAGCTGCGTGGTGATTTTCGAGCCGCAGCCGCGGGAGTTCTTCGCTCCGGACACCGCTCCGGCCCGTCTGGCCCGCCTGCGGGACAAACTGCAGCTGCTGGCCGAAGAGGGTGTAGACCGGGTGTTGTGCCTGGCTTTCAACCATCGCCTGAGCAAACTCAGCGCCAGGGCGTTCGTCGATACCATTCTGGTGGACGGCCTCGGCGTGCAGCATCTGGAAGTCGGTGACGATTTCCGGTTTGGCTGCGATCGGCTGGGGGATTTCGACTACTTGCAACAGGCCGGCGTCCTTCAGGGCTTTACCGTCGAAGCGGCGCAGACCGTCGAGCTGGACGGCATTCGTGTCAGCAGCACTCAGGTCCGCAATGCCCTGGCCGCCGCCGATTTCGCCTTGGCCGAGCAACTGCTCGGTCGCCCGTACCGGATTGCCGGTCGGGTCCTGCATGGCCAGAAGCTGGCGCGCCAGTTGGGTACGCCCACGGCCAACGTGCAACTCAAACGTCGTCGTGTGCCGTTGAGCGGGGTTTACCTGGTCAGCGTCGACATCGATGGCAAGACCTGGCCAGGCGTCGCCAATATTGGTGTGCGGCCAACGGTCGAAGGGGATGGCAAAGCCCACCTCGAAGTGCACCTTTTAGATTTTGCCGGCGATCTGTATGACCGGCGTTTGACGGTGGTTTTCCACCACAAGCTGCGTGAAGAGCAGCGTTTCGCCTCTCTGGAGGCGCTTAAGACGGCGATCAATGCGGATATCGCCGCCGCCCGTGCCCTGTCGCACCTAGCGCCAATCGCTAATGAAGAGCCTTAAATGACCGACTATAAAGCCACGCTAAACCTTCCGGACACCGCCTTCCCAATGAAGGCCGGCCTGCCTCAGCGCGAACCGCAGATTCTGCAGCGCTGGGACAGCATTGGCCTGTACGGTAAGTTGCGCGAGATTGGCAAGGATCGTCCGAAGTTCGTACTGCACGACGGTCCTCCGTACGCCAACGGCACGATTCACATCGGTCATGCGCTGAACAAGATTCTCAAGGACATGATCATCCGCTCGAAAACCCTGTCGGGTTTCGACGCACCTTATGTTCCGGGCTGGGACTGCCACGGTCTGCCGATCGAGCACAAAGTCGAAGTGACCCATGGCAAGAACCTGGGCGCCGACAAGACCCGCGAACTGTGCCGTGCCTACGCCACCGAGCAGATCGAAGGCCAGAAGTCCGAATTCATCCGTCTGGGCGTGTTGGGCGACTTCGCCAACCCGTACAAGACCATGGACTTCAAAAACGAGGCCGGTGAAATCCGCGCCCTGGCGGAAATCGTCAAGGGTGGCTTCGTGTTCAAGGGCCTGAAGCCTGTGAACTGGTGCTTTGACTGCGGTTCGGCCCTGGCTGAAGCGGAAGTTGAGTACGAGAACAAAAAGTCCGCGACCATCGACGTGGCCTTCCCGATCGCCGACGAAGCCAAACTGGCGGCCGCGTTCGGTCTGCCATCGCTGGCCAAGCCTGCTTCGATCGTGATCTGGACCACCACTCCGTGGACCATCCCGGCCAACCAGGCGCTGAACGTTCACCCGGAGTTCAACTACGCCCTGGTCGACGTCGGCGACAAGCTGCTGGTACTGGCTGAAGAACTGGTCGAATCCTGCCTGGCCCGCTACAGCCTGGAAGGTTCGGTGATCGCCACCACCACCGGTAAAGCGCTGGAACTGATCAACTTCCGTCACCCGTTCTACGATCGCCTGTCGCCGGTTTACCTGGCCGACTACGTTGAGCTGGGCGCGGGCACCGGCGTGGTTCACTCCTCGCCAGCCTACGGCGTAGATGACTTCGTGACCTGCAAGAAGTACGGCATGGTCAACGATGACATCATCAATCCGGTGCAAAGCAATGGTGTGTATGTGCCATCGCTGGAGTTCTTCGGCGGCCAGTTCATCTGGAAGGCCAACCCGGCCATCGTCGATAAACTGACCGAAGTCGGCGCGCTGCTGCACACCACCACCATCGAACACAGCTACATGCATTGCTGGCGTCACAAGACCCCGCTGATCTACCGCGCCACCGCGCAGTGGTTCATCGGCATGGACAAAGAGCCAGCAGCGGGCGACACCCTGCGCAAACGCGCGATCAAAGCCATCGAAGACACCAAATTCGTCCCGGCCTGGGGCCAGGCGCGCCTGCACTCGATGATCGCCAACCGTCCGGACTGGTGCATCTCCCGTCAGCGCAACTGGGGCGTGCCGATCCCGTTCTTCCTGAACAAGGAAAGCGGCGAACTGCACCCACGCACCGTCGAACTGATGGAAATCGTCGCCCAGCGCGTCGAAGTCGAAGGCATCGAAGCCTGGTTCAAGATGGACGCCGCCGAGTTGCTCGGTGACGAAGCGCCGCTGTACGACAAGATCAGCGACACCCTGGACGTCTGGTTCGACTCGGGCACCACGCACTGGCACGTCCTGCGCGGTTCGCACCCGATGGGTCACGAGACCGGCCCACGCGCCGACCTGTACCTGGAAGGTTCGGACCAGCACCGCGGCTGGTTCCACTCATCGTTGCTGACCGGTTGCGCCATCGACGACCACGCTCCGTACCGCGAACTGCTGACCCACGGTTTCACCGTCGACGAATCCGGTCGCAAAATGTCCAAGTCCCTGGGCAACGTGATCGCGCCGCAGAAAGTCAACGACACCCTGGGCGCCGACATCATGCGTCTGTGGGTAGCATCTACCGACTACTCGGGTGAGATGGCGGTTTCCGAGCAGATCCTGCAACGCAGTGCGGACGCCTACCGGCGCATCCGTAACACCGCGCGCTTCCTGCTTTCCAACCTGACCGGTTTCAACCCGGCCACCGACCTCCTGCCGGCCGAAGAAATGCTCGCCCTGGACCGTTGGGCGGTGGATCGCACGCTGTTGCTGCAACGCGAGCTGCAGGAACACTATGGCGAATACCGTTTCTGGAACGTTTACTCCAAGATCCACAACTTCTGCGTGCAGGAGTTGGGCGGTTTCTACCTGGACATCATCAAGGACCGCCAGTACACCACTGGCGCCGACAGCAAGGCCCGTCGTTCGTGCCAGACCGCGCTGTTCCACATCAGCGAAGCGCTGGTGCGCTGGATCGCGCCGATCCTGGCGTTCACCGCCGACGAGCTGTGGCAATACCTGCCGGGTGAGCGTAACGAGTCTGTGATGCTCAACACCTGGTACGAAGGCCTGAGCGAGCTTCCAGAAGGCTTCGAGCTGGATCGCGCTTACTGGGACCGGATCATGGCGGTCAAGGTTGCGGTCAACAAGGAAATGGAAATCCAGCGTGCAGCCAAGGCCGTCGGTGGCAACCTGCAAGCCGAAGTGACGCTGTTCGCCGAAGACGCGCTGAGCGCCGACCTGGCCAAGCTGAGCAACGAGCTGCGTTTCGTGCTGATCACTTCGACCGCCAGTGTTGCGCCATTGGTGCAGGCACCGGCCGATGCCGTGGTCACCGAAGTCAGCGGCCTGAAGCTCAAGATCGTCAAGTCGGCTCACGCCAAGTGCGCCCGTTGCTGGCACTGCCGTGACGACGTCGGTGTGAACCCTGAACATCCGGAAATCTGCGGTCGTTGCGTCGACAACATCAGCGGCGCGGGCGAGGTTCGTCACTATGCCTAATGCGGCTGGCCGTTTCGGACGGCTGAGCTGGCTCTGGTTGAGTTTGCTGGTCCTGGTCATTGACCAGGCCAGCAAGTTCTACTTCGAAGGCAAGCTCGAGATGTACCAGCAAATCGTGGTGATCCCCGATTTGTTCAGCTGGACCCTGGCCTACAACACCGGGGCGGCGTTCAGCTTCCTGGCTGACAGCTCCGGCTGGCAGCGCTGGTTGTTTGCCTTGATCGCGGTGGTGGTCAGTGCGGTGCTGGTGATCTGGCTCAAGCGCCTGGGGCGCAACGACACCTGGCTGGCGATTGCGCTGGCCCTGGTGCTGGGTGGCGCGCTGGGTAATCTTTATGACCGCATTGCCCTGGGGCATGTGATTGATTTCATTCTGGTGCATTGGCAGAACCGCTGGTATTTCCCGGCGTTCAACTTTGCTGACAGTGCTATTTCTGTCGGTGCCGTGATGCTTGCGCTGGATATGTTCAAAAGTAAGAAGACCGGAGAAACCGTTCATGACTGAACAGGTATTGGCTGAACAACGTATCGGCCAGAACACGGAAGTCACCTTGCACTTTGCATTGCGCCTGGAGAACGGCGACACCGTCGACAGCACTTTCGACAAAGCCCCGGCGACCTTCAAGGTCGGTGACGGCAACCTGTTGCCAGGCTTCGAGGCCGCGCTGTTCGGCTTCAAGGCCGGCGACAAGCGCAGCCTGTCCATCGAGCCGGAAAACGCCTTTGGCCAGCCTAACCCGCAAAACGTGCAGATCATCCCGCGCTCGCAGTTCCAGGACATGGAACTGTCGCCAGGATTGCTGGTGATCTTCAATGATGCGGCCAATACCGAGCTGCCAGGCGTGGTGAAGGAATTCGATGACGCGCAAGTGACCATCGACTTCAACCACCCGCTCGCCGGTAAGACCTTGACCTTTGACGTCGAGATCATCAACGTCAAAGCGTTATAACTGACCGAATACGGTCACCTGTAGGAGCAGAGCTTGCTCGCGAAGGCGTCATCACATTCAGCATCAATGTTGACTGACACACCGCTTTCGCGAGCAAGCTCTGCTCCTACAATGATCTAACTTCTTGCGCGCAAGACACGAGGCACAGCATGCAAATCAAACTCGCCAACCCCCGTGGCTTCTGCGCCGGCGTGGACCGGGCGATCGAAATCGTCAACCGCGCCCTGGAAGTCTTCGGGCCGCCGATCTATGTGCGCCACGAAGTGGTCCACAATAAATTCGTCGTCGAAGACCTGCGTGCCCGCGGGGCGATCTTCGTCGAGGAACTGGATCAGGTGCCGGATGACGTGATCGTGATCTTCAGCGCCCACGGCGTTTCCCAGGCCGTGCGCACCGAAGCCACAGGTCGTGGCCTGAAGGTGTTCGACGCGACCTGCCCGCTGGTGACCAAGGTGCACATCGAAGTCGCGCGTTACAGCCGTGACGGCCGTGAATGCATCCTTATTGGTCATGCCGGCCATCCGGAAGTCGAAGGCACCATGGGCCAGTACGATGGCAGCAATGGTGGCGCGATCTATCTGGTCGAAGACGAGAAAGATGTCGCCGAATTGCAGGTGAACAACCCTGAAAAGCTGGCTTTCGTTACCCAGACCACCCTGTCCATGGACGACACCAGTCGCGTGATCGACGCCCTGCGTACGCGTTTTCCGGCGATCGGTGGTCCGCGCAAGGACGACATCTGCTACGCCACGCAAAACCGTCAGGACGCTGTCAAGCAACTGGCGGACGAGTGCGACGTGGTGCTGGTGGTCGGCAGCCCGAACAGCTCCAACTCCAATCGTCTGCGTGAACTGGCCGAACGCATGGCCACCCCGGCCTATCTGATCGACGGTGCTGAAGACCTGCAAAAGAGCTGGTTCGACGGTGTCGAGCGTATTGGCATCACGGCCGGTGCCTCCGCTCCGGAAGTGCTGGTGCGTGGCGTGATCCAGCAACTGCAGGCCTGGGGTGCCACGGGTGCCGATGAACTGGCCGGTCGCGAGGAGAACATCACCTTCTCCATGCCTAAAGAGCTGCGCGTGCGTTCGCTGCTGTAATACTTTTCGCCTTTCGACACAGCGCCTGCTCAGCCTTACGGTTGGCCAGGCGCACTCGACCGCTCGCCGCCAGCACCACCTGGAGCTGGCTGACCGGCTCGCGAGCCGAGCAAATATGTAGCGTCCCTGCCTGAAATGCCCGCCCGGGCATCAGCGGTTGGCCCAGACTGCTGAACCGCACGAAACGCCTGACCCACCAATTGCCGACAATCGGCGTTCGCGCATCACCTGCGCGCTCGACCAGTAGCGGATTGCTGCTGTCCTCTGGCCCTTTGCCGCTGATGTCCAGAATGATCCGCCAGCCCTGGCTCCAATCGCCGTTGATGCCATGAATGACCACGTTCTGGTTGCGGGTTATGGCCAGGGTTCTGGCCTGCCGGATCCCGCTGATCAGCGACTCGGCCGCCTGCTCCCGATGATTCGATTCCGTCAGTGCAGCGAACGCCGGACTGACCAAGTGCAGAACAATCCCGACAATTGTCAGTCCCATGAGCAGTCCGATCAGGCTGAAACCTTGCTGACGCATATCATCTCCCTCCATGGAGTGCTGCGGTCCGCGCGATCCTTGCGCGAGTAATGGCAAAACAACCGTACATCTGTCGGTCGAATGTTCTAGCGTGTAGAAGCAGGTATAGCCGACGGCAACGGAGGGCACTGATGGATCATCGTACAAAAGGTTTCACGCTGATCGAGCTGCTGGTCACGCTCGCGGTGTTTCTGATCCTGATTACACTGGCCGTTCCGGCGTTTACCCGTTCGGTGCAAAGCGCCAAGGCTGACACCGAGCTCGGCGACCTGCAGCACGCGCTCAATTACGCACGGCTAGAGGCGATCGACCGAGGCATCACTACCCGGGTTCGCCCGACGGCCGGCGGCAGTGTCTGGACCGGCGAGCTGAGCGTTTATGACGGCACTGGTAATCCGGCCAATGTATTGCGGGTTGTTCCGGCGATGAGCAGTGGGGCAACTCTGACGCTAACCTCAGGAGTGACCGCCATTGATTTCAACAATCTGGGCG
Source organism: Pseudomonas sp. FP1740 (assembly GCF_030687165.1). Classification (NCBI taxonomy): domain Bacteria; kingdom Pseudomonadati; phylum Pseudomonadota; class Gammaproteobacteria; order Pseudomonadales; family Pseudomonadaceae; genus Pseudomonas; species Pseudomonas sp. FP1740. Next base: position 5,714,533 of record NZ_CP117461.1, on the reverse strand, counting down.
GTTTGGCGGCGCCGTCCACGGCGGTGGTGATCAGTTATGTACTGGGGGCGCAAAACAGGACGCTGAACGTGTGCTTGAACGGACGAATTCTATTGGGTGGAAGTTGCGGATGAGGGGATGGAGCAAGCGTGCACAGGAGGGCATGACGCTGATCGAGGTATTGGTCGCGTTATTGGTGCTGGCTGTGGGGCTGCTGGGCGCGGCGGCGATTCAGCTCAATGCGCTGAAATACACCGACAGCTCGCGGATGACCAGTCAGGCGAGTTTTATCGCCTACGACATGATGGACCGCATTCGCGCCAACTCCGGCGCCGATTACACCGTCACGCCACCGACCTCGGGCAACCTGAGCGTGGCCCGGGATCAGGACCTCTACGATTTCACCACCAATATCGTCAATTTCGGCGGCGCCACGGCCACCGGCAGCATCGTCCGCAACCAGCGGGTGTACACCATCACCATTACCTGGGACGACTCCCGGGCCGCCAATATCGCCGATTCGCGCCGCAGTTTCGTCCTCACCAGCCGCGCCACCGTTGATCCGGCGACGACACCATGAGCAGAACCAGCAGAGGTTTCGGCCTGATCGAATTGCTGATCGCCCTGGCGTTGAGCCTGATCGTGGTCCTGGGCGTGGCGCAGATTTTCATCGCGGCAAAAAACACCTACGTCAGCCAGAACACCGCCGCCGGGATGCAGGAAGATGCGCGGTTCGTCCTGAGCAAGATGATTCAGGAAATTCGCATGGTCGGCATGTTCGGTTGCCTGGGTACGATTACCGATGCCAGCTCGGCTGGGGATTTTAATGCCAGCCGGCTCACACCGATCAGTTGGGACAATGCCAACCTCAAATTGACCCTGGTCACTGCAGATGTCGGCGGCAGTGGCGGGGTACCGACCTGGACCGTCCTTTCCGATTGCCGCAACGCCGCGACGGCCTACTCCGGTGCACGCACGCCGACGACGGGGCAGTTGGCGTTTCCGGTCCGACGGCTGATCTACAGCTTCAGCAACAATCAGCTGCTGATGGGCACTGGCAGCGGCACACCGACTCAGGCGGTGCTTATCAATAACGTCAGTGCCTTCGGCGTGAGCTTCGGCCTCGCCAGTTCGGCCACGGATACATCCGCCTCCACCTACAGCAGCAATCCGTCCGATCCGGCGCGAATCCGCAGTGTACGGCTGACGCTGACCCTCACCGACCCGAACAATCGGGTACGCAATCAAACCTTCAACGTGGTTGCCGCCTTGCGCAACCGGTTGCCATGAGGGAAGGGCCGATGAATCGTGTACCCATGACCTCTCACGCCCAGCGCGGCATGGCGCTGCTGGTCAGCCTGGTGTTTCTCCTGGTGCTGACATTGATCGGTCTCTCGTCAATGCAGAGCGCCACGTTGCAGGAGAAAATGACCAGCAGCGTGATCCTGCGCAACCAGTCGTTCCAGGGCGCGGAAGCGGCGTTGCGGGTCGGCGAAAGCGCGGTGCAACTGAACTCCTACTCATTGCCGGTCTGCAGTGGCACCAGCCAGTGCGCACCGCCGGCCGAGGCGTCGGTCATTACCGCCGCCGGGTTCAACTCCACCTCGGGGGTGAACTGGATCGCCTCCGGTAGCGGCTTTTACGGAGTGCAGAACATTGGCACTACCCTGACTGCCGTGAATGTGCCGAGCAACACGTCGGCAACCCTTTATCGGGTGACCGCCGTGGGCATCGCGGGCAGCTCGCGCAGTGTGGTGGAGAGTATTTATGCGAAGTACTGAGACCCGCACAGGCTGGCGCCGTTGGTTACTGCAGCTGCTCTGCGGCGCGGCCTTGAGCCTTTACCTGGCCGCGCCGACCTACGCCTTCACGCCCTCGGATTCTCCGCTGTTGAGCGCCGCCGCCGTGCCTCCCAATGTGATGCTGCTGCTCGATGACTCGGGGAGTATGAACAACATTATCTGGGCAGCCGGTTTCGACCCGACGGTCGCACGCACCCCGGTGACTATTTGTCTCTCCAATGGTACCTGCCTGAAAGGCCGCGACCTGGACATGACCGATAACAATATCGCCTTGTCGAGTTTGACTCATGGAACATGCACGAAGGCCGGATGGTACGGTTTTTATAAAAACAGCCTTCTCGGTCTGGATTCGCTTTGCCTGAAGCTTCCCGACCCGGTGGGAAGCGAGGACACGCGGTATACGGCGAATTATTTGTCCTACCTGATCAGCCTGGCCAACAACACTGACCGGGACTTCACCGACGGCTCGATCCCCAACGATTACCGGATGAACGTGGCGCGCAACGTTTCCAAGACGTTTGTGGCCAATAACCGTTCGCTACGCATCGGCCTGTCGACGTTCAACCTGGCGGTCGGCAACCATAAGGATGACGGCGGTTACATCGCCCGCTCGATCAGCGATTTATCGGCGGTCAGCGGCACTGTGACCCAGGCTCAGGCCGATACCAATTACACCTCACTGATCGCCGGGATCGACGAGTTGAGCGCGCAAGCGAATACGCCGCTGGCGGAAGCCTATTACGAGATCACTCGTTATTTCCGTGGCATGGCGCCGTACAACAACTCGACGCCCGACACCTATACCAGTCCGATTCAGTACCGTTGCCAGAAAAACTACGGGGTGGTGATCACCGATGGTCTGCCGACCTACGACCGAACCTTTCCGACCGACGATCCGCTGGGTGGCAGCCGGTTACCGAACTGGGACGGGATCAGCAGTAACGATGGGGCTGACCCTTCAGGCGACAATGAGGGCGACACCCTGTACCTGGATGACATTGCCAAGTTCGCCTTCGATATCGACATGCGTTCCACGGGAACCGATGCCGCGGGCAAAAGCTGGGACGCGGTGGATTTTCCCAGGCAGAACATGAACACCTATACCGTGGGTTTCACCGCTGCAAACCAGATGTTGGCGGATGCCGCGACCTACGGGCAGGGCAAGTACTACCAGGCGAGCGACAGTGCGGGACTTAACAATGCATTGTCTGCAGCCCTGAGCGACATCACTTCCAAGGCCGGCTCAGGTGGCAGTGGCGTGGCCAGCGGCACGACCCTGACCAGCGACTCGAGCTATTTCCAGACCAGCTACGATCCCAAGGACTGGCGGGGTACGATCAAGTCCTTTGGCTTCACGTCGGCGGGCGCGGTTAACACCGCCGCTGTGCTGTGGACGACCGACACCACCATCGTGCCCGCCGCCACTGCGCCGACCTACCAGTCCTGGAACACGCAAACCAACGCAGCGGTCACCCTGGCTTACAGCAATTTCTCTGCGGCGCAGCAGACAGCCCTCAACCAGGGGCTGCCCACTGGCATCAACGGCAACGATCTGGTGGAGTGGAGCAAGGGCATCAACAAAACCGGGCTGAAAGTTCGCAGTGTATTGCTGGGCGACATCATCAATTCGCCACTCGTGCTGGCCTCACCCACGGACAAAACCGCGTCCGATCTGGTGGCAGACACCAGCTACAGCACTTACCTGACCACCAAAGCCGCCAACATGAATGCCAGCCTGGTGGTGAATGCCAACGACGGTTTTGTAAACATCATCAACTCGGCCAATGGTGTCAGGCGTTATGCCTACATGCCCTCCAGCGTGCTGCCATCGTTGAACGACATCGCCGATCCCAATTACATCAACGGTGTGAGCCACAAGTTTCTGGTCGATGGCCAGGTCGGCGTGTTCGATGCTCAGCTCAACAGCGCCTGGAAAACCCTGGCGATTGGCGGAACAGGGGCGGGGGGCAAAACCTTCTATGCGCTGCAATTGTTCGACGCATCGGCCGGTAACGAAACTAAAGCGCTGTGGGAAATCAGTGCACCGGCCACGGCCAGCACAGCGAACGTTTTCAATGATCTGGGTTATGCCTATGCGCGCCCCGAAGTGGCACGCTTGGCCGATGGTCGCTGGGCCGCGTTTATCTCCAACGGCTATGGCAGCAACTCCGGGGTGGCAGCGTTGTATGTGGTGGATATTCGCGACGGCTCGCTGATCAAGAAAATCGTGGTCGACAGTACCGAAACCACCAACGGCCTCTCGTCGGTGAAGCTCAGGGTCAACTCGCAGAATGTGGTGCAGGCTGCCTATGGGGGCGATCTGAAAGGGCGGTTGTGGAAGTTCGATTTGAGTGGCACCACCCCTGACACCTGGGGCGTGGCGTTTTCCGGCAAGCCGTTGTTCACCACTGCAGGTGGCGCGACCCAGCCGATTACCGCGCAACCGTTGCTGGCGGATCACGTGTTGGGCGGCAAGGAGGTGTTTTTCGGCACCGGCAAATTCAATGAGGTTGCCGACAAGACCAACAAGGATCTGCAGGCGTTCTACGCGGTATGGGATGCCGAGGGGGGCGCAGGACAAATCACCGTTTCCAGTTTGCAGGTGCAGGCGGTGACCGGCGTGTTTTCGGGCAGTACCGGGCAATTCATCACCACCAGCCAGAACGAGGTGACCTACCCGGCCAAGAAAGGCTGGTACTTGCCCCTGGTATACAACAACGTGCTGACGGGGGAGCGGGTGATCTATCAGGCCAGTCTGGTATCGGGGCGAATTGTTTTTACCACGCTCAGCGTGGATACCGTGGACCCCTGTGCCAGCTTCGGTACCGGCAAACTGGTCGAACTCGATGCGTTCAGCGGTAAGATGCTCAATTACGCGGTACTCGACACCAATGCCGACGGGGTGGTCGATGGCAACGACACGATTTCCAGCGGGGTGATCTTCACCGGTGGTATCCCGACCCTGAACGCGGTCGTCAATGACGCAACCCGCAAGATTGTGAACGACTCCGGTGGTGGCGTGACCACTCTGGTGGAAAAATCCGGTGGCGGCAGCGGCCGTCGCATCATGTGGCGACAAATACAGTAAGTGAGAGTGAGGCATGCGCAGATCCAACCGAGGTTTTACCCTGATCGAAATCATGATCGTGATTGCGATCATCGGGATCGTCATCACCATTGGCTATCCGAGCCTCACCGAGTACGTAAAAAAGGGCCGCCGTACTGAAGTCGCCGGGTTGCTTTCCGAGCAGGCGCAGATCCTCGAGCGTTTCTATTCGAAGAATAATGTCTACACCAATGCCACTGGCCTCAGCGCTGGCAATGATTTCTACACCATCACCCCGACCCTGACCGATCAGACCTTCCTGCTGACGGCAACACGCAAGGCCGGTTCGACCATGGCCAGCGACAAGTGCGGTGATTTCACCCTCACCAATACCGGTGTCAGGAGCATGGTCAATGCCGCGTCCGGCCTGGCCACCAAGGATTGCTGGGGTCGCTGAGTTCCTTTTTCGGGCGCCTTTTGCGCCCTCTGTCTATTGAACGGTTGGATCAGAACATGAGCAGTCAACAGCAAGTGGTGATTGTCGGTGGCGGGGTGATTGGCCTGCTGACGGCGTTCAATCTCGCGTCCGAAGTGCAGAGCGTGGTGCTGCTGGACCGCTCGAACGTCGGTCAGGAATCTTCCTGGGCCGGTGGCGGGATCGTTTCGCCGCTCTACCCATGGCGCTACAGCCCGGCGGTCACTGCACTGGCTCATTGGTCCCAGGATTTTTATCCACAGCTGGCCCAGCGTTTGTTCGCTGCCACCGGTGTCGATCCTGAAGTGCACACCACCGGGTTGTATTGGCTGGACCTGGATGACGAGGCCGAAGCACTCGCCTGGGCCGAACGGGAGAACCGTCCGCTGCGGGCTGTGGATATCTCTGCGGCTCACGATGCAGTGCCGGTATTGGGCGCCGGTTTTTCGCGGGCGATCTACATGGCCGATGTGGCCAATGTGCGTAATCCACGGCTGGTGAAGTCCCTCAAGGCCGCCTTGCTGGCGTTGCCGAACGTGACGATCCATGAACAATGCGAGGTCAGCGAATTTATCCGGGAGGGTTCTGTGGTGGTCGGGGTACAGACCTCGAAGGGGGCCATTCGGGGTGATGAGGTGGTTTTGACAGCGGGGGCCTGGAGCGGTGACTTGCTGAAACAGCTGGGCCTGGAGCTGCCGGTCGAACCGGTCAAGGGACAGATGATTCTCTACAAGTGCGCAGCGGACTTCCTTCCGAGCATGGTCCTGGCAAAGGGGCGTTATGCCATTCCCCGGCGCGATGGGCACATCCTGGTCGGCAGTACGCTGGAGCATGAGGGTTTTGACAAGACGCCAACCGACACGGCGCTGGAAAGCCTGAAAGCATCGGCGGTGGAGTTGATTCCGGCATTGGCGGATGCCGAGGTGGTGGGGCATTGGGCGGGGTTGCGGCCGGGGTCGCCTGAAGGAATTCCCTATATCGGTCGGGTGCCGGGATATGACGGGCTCTGGCTCAACTGCGGGCATTACCGTAACGGGCTGGTGCTGGCGCCGGCGTCGTGTCAGTTGTTTGCCGATGTGATGCTGGGGCGGGCGCCGATTATTGACCCTGCGCCGTATGTGCCAGCCGGACGAATCTGACAGAAGAGCTGTTAACGGTTCAATCCAGCCCCAATTTCTTCAGCCTGTAGCGCATCGACCGAAATGACAGATTCAATCGCTGGGCCGCCGCCGTGCGGTTCCAGCGGGTTTCTTCCAGGGCCTGGAGGATGAGTTTGCGTTCGACGTTTTCCAGATAGGCTTCCAGATTGTCGATCTGTGTCAGGTCTGGCACGCCGCCGTCCGGATTGCAGTTGCCTTCCGCCAGGCGCAGGTCGCTGGCTTCGATCTGTTTGTTCTCGCACAAGGTGTGAGCCCGTTCGAGCATGTTCTCCAATTCCCGCACGTTTCCAGGAAAGCGATAGTTTTTCAGCGCTTCGAGGGCTTGTGGGTGGAGTTTTGCGGGGGGCTGGCCAGTGCTGGCCGCCAGTCGCTTGAGCATATTGTTGGTCAGAAGCTCAATGTCGTCGCGCCGTTCGCGCAAGGACGGTACTCGCAGCTCGATCACGTTCAGGCGGTAGTACAAGTCCTGGCGAAAGCGTTCGGCGGCGACTTCGGCATCGAGGTCTTTGTGAGTGGCGCAGAGGATGCGCACATCGACCACGGTTTCCTGCTGGCCACCGATGCTGCGAACGGCTTTCTCCTGTATGGCCCGCAGCAGTTTGACCTGCATTGCCAGCGGTAGGTCAGCCACTTCGTCAAGGAACAAAGTACCGCCGTGGGCTGCCTGGAACAGCCCGGGCTTGTCTTCGATGGCGCCGCTGAAACTGCCTTTGCGATGGCCGAAAAATTCGCTTTCCATCAATTCCGACGGGATTGCCCCACAGTTCACCGGGACGAACGGTCGGCTGGCGCGTGGGCCTTGGTCGTGGATAAGTCGGGCGACCAGTTCCTTGCCGCTGCCGGACTCGCCACTGATGTAGACCGGGGCTTGGCTGCGGGCCAGTTTGTCGATTTGTTTGCGCAGGTTGCGCATGGGCAGCGAGTCTCCCAGCAGCCGACGGTCGATGCCGCTGCTGGTGCCGCCTGGCGCTGGCAAGCTCAGGGCGCTGATGACCAGTTCGCGCAGGCGGGTGAGGTCGACCGGTTTGGTCAGGAAGTCGAAGGCGCCGGCCTTGAGGGCATTTATTGCTGTCTCCAGGCTGCCGTAGGCGGTGATCATCGCCACCGGCACTTGCGCATAGCGCTGCTGGATGTGCTGCACCAGCGCCAGACCGGTGCCGTCAGGCAGGCGCATGTCGGTCAGGCACAGGTCGAACGTATCCCGTGCCAGTAGCGCCTGCGCTTCTGCGAGGTTGCGGGCGCTGAAGGTGTCGAGTTTCATCCGTCCCAGGGTGATTTCCAGGAGTTCGCGGATATCCGGCTCGTCGTCGACGATCAGGATTTTTTGCCGTGGGCTTGTGTTCAACTTTGTTTCCGTCCGTGAGCAAAGGTGATGCGAAAGCAGCCGCCGCCTTGGCGTGATTTGAAGTCTAGGCGGGCTTGATTGCTTTCGCACAGCTCACGGGACAGATAAAGCCCCAGGCCAGTACCCTGGCTGCTGGTGGTGAAGAACGGTTCGAACAAGTGCGTGCGCTGGTCCGGATCGACGCCGGGGCCATCGTCCAGGACTTCCAGGGTCGGCAACTGGCTGTCGGGGTCGACAAACAACTCAAGCCAGGCCTGCGCCCGATCATGCTTGAGGGCGCTATGGCGCCAGGCATTGCGCAATAGGTTATCGAGAATCTGGGTCAGCTGATCCGGATCCATCAGGGTTTTGAAGTCTCCCGAACCGATGCGCAGGTGAATCTGCTGATGTTCTTTCGAGCCTTCGCGGGTTTCGGCGACGAAATGCTCCAGCCACGGCTTCAAATCGAGCCGTTGCGGCACGGTTTGCTGACGACGGGACAGTTGCAGGACGTTTTCGATTACCCGATTCATGCGCTGAGAGTGGTCTTGAATAATCTGGGTCAGACGCCGGTCCGCACCGTTCAGTTCCTCGGATTCCTGCAGTAACTGCGCGGCATGACTAATGGCGCCCAGTGGATTGCGGATCTCATGGGCAATCCCGGCAGTCAGGCGACCTAAGGCCGCGAGTTTCAGTTGTTGGGCCTGTTGGGCGATTTGGGCGAGGTCTTCGAGAAAAACCAGCGTCTGGTGGTGCGGGCTTTGGTCAAGGGCAATGAAGCTTGGTTGCAGCTCGAGGCCGTTGCTGGCGATCTGCAGGCTTTGCGGGCGCAACGTTGGATTGTTGAGCCACAGTTGGAGCCGCTCAACCAACGGTATCGAGTAATCGTCGATCAACTGGCCGTCCAGTTTTTCCTGCCCCAGCAAGGTCAAGGCGCTGTGATTGGCCAGTTGCACCCGCCGCTGGTCGTCGAGCACCAGAATGCCCGTGCGCATGCGTTGCAGAATCAGTGCGTTGAGCGCTTCCAGGCTGAGCACTTCGCTGGCCCGCTGCTCGGCCAGGTTCTCGCTGACTTCCAGTCGTCGGGTCAAGCCCTGCACCAGCAGCGCCGCGGCAAAACACAGGGCGCCGAGGGTACCGATTTGCAGGTAATCACTGGGGCTGGCGGGGTGGTTGAAGCTCAGGATGAAGCTCAACCCCACGATGCCAAGGGCACCGACCGCTGCGATCAGCAGACCGACACGCCCGCGCAGCAAGGTATTGCTGATGGCCACTGAGACGATCAGCAAATTGCCAATGGCGCTGGCCATGCCGCCTGCGGCATAGAACAGGCCGCACAGCAGCAGGACATCGACCAGCGCCAGGCCGAACAGCTGCGCGGGGCGTCGGGTGTTCCCCAGAAAGACCACCAGCAGGATATTCAGCACCAGGTACAACCAGCTGCCGTTGCGCAGCAGGTCGTCATTGGCGAACTTCAGCAACTGGTTGTCCATGTTGCTGGAGATCAACAGTACCAGGGTGATGCCGACGCTTAAGCGGTAGAGGTGATAGAGGCGCAGCAGTCGCTGGGCCTGTTTGTTGCCTGGGCTGGGCGTCTCAGCGATCACTGGAGCCCGGGCCTTGCTCAAGGTGAGCCTGGCTGCAATACCACTGTTGTTCGAGTTTCAACGCGCGGTCGCGGGGCAGGTGTACGCCGCAATGAGCACAGCGAACCATGGGCGGAGCATCTTGCTCGCGCGGCATATTGGCGACCGACGTCGGGCCCTTGAACTTGCGCCAGAACCATACGGCAGCGGCAATCAGGGCGATCCAGAACAATAGACGAAGCATGGTGAGCTGCTTTTTGATTAATGAGTTGGCAGTTTAGCCAAGGACGGGTCAAGCGCACAGCGCAATACGTTCACCCAAAAATCCGGCAATAAAAAAGGCGCCTCGAAAGGCGCCTTCCCGGTACAACATCCCTATGTCAGTCGAACAGGCCGAAGGTCATGTGGCTGAACCAGGAACGGTCGGTGTTGCTGGACTCGGGTTCCGGTTCTTCGATCACATCGCCGTTTTCATCTTTAGGCTTGAGCTCGTTCGGAATCGCGTCCTTGGCATCCTGGAACTGCTTCTGCACGTCCTGGTTGGCGCGGGTTTCGCCCGGCGGCAGTGGCGGACGGGATTCGATCAGGCCCAGGGTGGCCTTGCTCAGCCACGAACGGTTGTCGGCTTCGGCTACCGATGGCACGAACTGACCGTCCACCAGACTCGGGTGGTTCGGGTAGTTGAGCTTCAGGGTTTCGAGGCTGGTCGCAGCCAGTTCGTCCAGGTGCAGGCGCTGGTAGGCTTCGGTCATCACCGCCAGGCCGTCACCGACCGATGGGGTTTCCTGGAAGTTCTCCACTACATAACGGCCACGGTTGGCGGCGGCAACGTAGGCCTGACGGGTCAGGTAGTAGTCGGCAACGTGGATTTCATAGGCCGCCAGCAGGTTGCGCAGGTAAATCATGCGCTGCTTGGCGTCCGGCGCGTAGCGGCTGTTCGGGTAGCGGCTGGTCAGCTGGGCGAACTCGTTGTAGGAGTCGCGGGCAGCGCCCGGGTCACGCTTGGTCATGTCCAGTGGCAGGAAGCGCGCCAGCAGGCCGACGTCCTGGTCAAAAGAGGTCAGACCCTTGAGGTAGTAGGCGTAATCGACGTTCGGGTGCTGCGGGTGCAGGCGAATGAATCGCTCGGCGGCGGACTTCGCAGCCTCAGGCTCGGAGTTCTTGTAGTTGGCGTAGATGAGCTCGAGTTGAGCCTGATCGGCATAGCGACCGAACGGATAACGCGACTCCAGGGCCTTCAGCTTGGCTGTGGCGGCGGTGTAGCTATTGTTGTCCAGATCGTGCTGAGCCTGCTGGTACAGCTCGACTTCGCTCAGGTTTTCGTCTACGACTTCCTTCGATGAGCAAGCAGCGGTCAATGCGAGGATGGCGATCAGCAGCAGGTGTTTCACTTGCATGGCGGCTTGCGTCCCTATGACGGCCGCTGTCTTGGGCGGGGCCGTCCTGTTATGATGAGTGCCCCGTTGAAAAGCCTCGGGGCAAAAGACGCCGTATTTAACCACAAGCGCGCAGCCGAAACCAAAGGCTGTGCCGACGCCTAGTCTGAGCATGTCCGATAAAATTGAACTTCGCGCAGAGGTGCCGTCCGAATTGGGCGGCCAACGCCTCGATCAAGTCGCCGCACAATTATTCGCTGAGCACTCGCGCTCGCGCCTTTCCGCCTGGATCAAAGACGGCCGCCTGACTGTGGATGGGGCGGTTATCCGCCCGCGAGACATCGTTCACGGTGGCGCCATTCTTGAACTGACTGCCGAGCAGGAAGCTCAGGGCGAATGGATCGCTCAAGACATCGAGCTGGACATCGTCTATGAAGACGACGACATCCTGGTGATCAACAAGCCTGCGGGCCTGGTGGTGCATCCGGCCGCCGGTCACGCCGACGGCACCTTGCTCAACGCCTTGCTGCACCACGTGCCGGACATCATCAATGTGCCCCGCGCCGGTATCGTGCATCGTCTGGACAAGGACACCACCGGTCTGATGGTGGTGGCCAAGACCATTCAGGCGCAGACACAGCTGGTCACGCAATTGCAGAGCCGCAGCGTCAGCCGGATCTACGAGTGCATCGTAATCGGTGTGGTGACGGCCGGCGGCAAGATCAACGCACCGATCGGTCGTCACGGCCAGCAGCGCCAGCGCATGGCGGTGATGGAAGGCGGCAAGCAAGCCGTCAGTCACTACCGCGTGCTCGAGCGTTTCCGCTCCCACACTCATGTGCGAGTGAAACTGGAAACCGGTCGTACGCACCAGATTCGCGTGCACATGGCGCACATCAACTACCCGTTGGTCGGAGATCCTGCCTACGGCGGTCGTTTCCGTATTCCACCGGCCGCCAGCGTGACCATGGTCGAATCCCTGAAGAATTTCCCGCGTCAGGCGCTGCATGCGCGGTTCCTGGAGCTGGATCATCCGACCACCGGTAAACGCATGAGCTGGGAATCGCCACTGCCGGATGACTTCGTCTGGTTGCTGTCGCTGCTCAAGCAAGACCGCGAGGCGTTCATCGGATGACCTGGCTGACGCCTGACTGGCCCGCGCCGGCCAGCGTCAAAGCCTGCGTTACCACCCGTGCGGGCGGCGTCAGTCTGGCGCCGTTCGACAGCCTTAACCTCGGCGATCACGTCGACGACAGCCCTCAAGCCGTCGCCGAAAACCGCCGTCGTCTCACCGATCGTTTTTCGATTCAACCGGCTTGGTTGCAACAGGTTCACGGCATTGTCGTGGCCCAAGCGGACCCAAACCTGGTAGCCACTGCCGACGCCAGCTGGACGGCAACACCCGGTATCGCTTGCACAGCGATGACCGCCGACTGCCTTCCTGCGCTGTTTTGCGACCGTGCCGGCACCCGCGTCGCTGCCGCCCATGCCGGTTGGCGCGGGCTGGCGGCGGGTGTGCTGGAAGCGACCCTCGACAGTCTGGCTGTACCGCCCGAAGACGTACTGGTCTGGCTCGGCCCGGCCATTGGCCCTCAAGCCTTTGAAGTCGGCCCGGAAGTGCGCGAAACCTTCGTCCAGCAATTGCCTGAAGCCGCCAAAGCCTTCGTGCCGAGCCAGAATGCCGGCAAGTTCATGGCCGACATCTATGAACTGGCGCGTTTGCGTCTGGCCGCTCGCGGTGTCACCGCTGTTTATGGCGGTGGTTTCTGCACAGTGACCGATCCGCGTTTCTTTTCTTACCGCCGCAGTCCTCGCACCGGCCGGTTTGCCTCCCTGATCTGGCTCGAACGCTAGACTTCTCTGATCTACATCAACTGCACGACGCTTGAATCTCCCAGAATCGACCACATCTATAGCGGTATCTGGCAGGTTTCTTTATTCGGGATGTTTATAGGTCCGGCCTGCTCAAAAGGAAGGTGAACCCATGCGTATAGACCGTTTAACCAGCAAGCTGCAGTTAGCCTTGTCCGACGCCCAATCCCTGGCTGTCGGCCTCGATCATCCGGCCATCGAACCGGCGCATTTGATGCAGGCCATGCTTGAACAGCAGGGTGGTTCGATCAAACCCCTGCTGATGCAGGTGGGTTTCGACGTCAACAGCCTGCGTAAAGAGCTGACCAAAGCGCTCGATCAGCTGCCGAAAATCCAGAACCCGACCGGTGACGTGAACATGTCACAGGATCTGGCACGCCTGCTCAATCAGGCCGATCGCCTGGCCCAGCAGAAGGGTGACCAATTCATCTCCAGCGAACTGGTGCTGCTCGCCGCGATGGACGAGAACAGCAAGCTCGGCAAATTGCTGCTCGGCCAGGGCGTGAGCAAAAAGGCGCTGGAAAACGCGATCAACAATCTGCGTGGCGGTGAGGCGGTCAATGACGCCAACCAGGAAGAATCACGCCAGGCGCTGGATAAATACACCATCGACCTGACCAAGCGCGCCGAAGAGGGCAAGCTCGATCCGGTGATCGGCCGTGACGATGAAATTCGCCGCACCATTCAGGTTCTGCAACGCCGCACCAAGAACAACCCGGTGCTGATCGGTGAACCTGGCGTGGGTAAAACCGCCATCGCCGAAGGCTTGGCTCAGCGCATCATCAACGGTGAAGTGCCGGACGGTCTCAAAGGCAGGCGCCTTTTGTCCCTGGACATGGGAGCATTGATTGCCGGCGCGAAATACCGCGGCGAGTTCGAAGAACGCCTCAAGTCCCTGCTCAATGAACTGTCGAAGCAGGAAGGGCAGATCATTCTGTTCATCGACGAGTTGCACACCATGGTCGGCGCGGGCAAGGGCGAAGGCTCGATGGACGCGGGCAACATGCTCAAACCGGCATTGGCTCGCGGTGAGCTGCATTGCGTCGGCGCGACCACGCTCAACGAGTACCGCCAATATATAGAGAAGGATGCGGCCCTCGAGCGGCGCTTCCAGAAGGTCTTGGTGGACGAGCCGAGCGAAGAAGACACCATCGCCATCCTGCGGGGCCTGAAAGAGCGCTACGAAGTTCACCACAAGGTGGCAATCACCGACGGTGCAATCATCGCCGCGGCCAAGCTCAGTCATCGCTACATCACTGACCGCCAGTTGCCGGACAAGGCGATCGACCTGATTGACGAAGCCGCCAGCCGCATCCGCATGGAAATCGATTCCAAGCCGGAAGTGCTGGACCGTCTGGAGCGTCGTCTGATTCAGCTGAAGGTGGAATCCCAGGCGCTGAAGAAAGAAAGCGACGACGCGGCGAAGAAACGTCTGGAAAAATTGCAGGAAGAAATCGCCCGTCACGAGCGTGAGTATTCGGACCTTGAAGAAATCTGGAATTCGGAAAAAGCCGAGGTCCAGGGTTCGGCACAGATCCAGCAGAAAATCGAACAGTCCCGTCAGGAACTGGAAGCCGCGCGCCGTAAAGGCGACCTGAACCGCATGGCCGAGCTGCAATACGGGGTAATCCCGGACCTGGAGCGCAGCCTGCAAATGGTCGACCAGCACGGTAAAAGCGAAAACCAGTTGTTGCGCAGCAAGGTGACAGAAGAAGAGATCGCTGAAGTCGTGTCGAAGTGGACCGGCATCCCCGTGGCGAAAATGCTCGAGGGCGAGCGCGAAAAACTGATGAAGATGGAAAGCCTGTTGCACCAACGTGTGATCGGTCAGGACGAAGCAGTGATCGCCGTCTCCAACGCAGTGCGGCGTTCCCGTGCCGGGTTGTCCGATCCGAATCGCCCGAGCGGCTCGTTCATGTTCCTCGGCCCGACCGGTGTCGGTAAAACCGAGTTGTGCAAGGCGCTGGCCGAGTTCCTCTTTGATACTGAAGAGGCGATGGTACGGATCGACATGTCCGAGTTCATGGAGAAGCATTCCGTGGCTCGTCTGATCGGCGCGCCACCGGGCTATGTGGGCTATGAGGAGGGCGGTTACCTGACCGAGGCGGTGCGTCGCAAGCCTTATTCGGTGATCCTGCTGGATGAGGTCGAGAAGGCCCACCCGGATGTGTTCAACATCTTGCTGCAAGTGCTCGAAGATGGCCGTTTGACCGACAGCCATGGCCGCACGGTGGATTTCAAAAATACCGTGATCGTCATGACCTCCAACCTGGGCTCGGTACAGATCCAGGAACTGATAGGGGATCGCGAAGCGCAGCGTGCAGCGGTGATGGATGCGATTTCCACGCACTTCCGGCCGGAGTTCATCAACCGGGTCGACGAAGTGGTGATCTTCGAGCCGCTGGCTCGGGATCAGATCGCGGGCATTACCGAGATCCAGTTGGGTCGCCTGCGTAGCCGTCTGACTGAGCGCGAGCTGAAGCTTGAGCTGAGTCCGGAAGCGATGGATAAGCTGATTGCTGTCGGTTACGACCCGGTCTATGGCGCACGGCCGCTCAAACGGGCGATCCAGCGCTGGATCGAGAACCCACTGGCACAGCTGATTCTATCGGGTCGTTTCATGCCCGGAGAGACCGCCAAAGGTGTGGTGGAACACGACGAGATCGTCTTTGTCTGATCCCCAGTGGCAACAAAATGAAAGAGGCCTCGCATTGCGAGGCCTTTTTTTCGATAGGCTGTTGAACTCAAAGGAAAATGCTTGTAAAGTGCGCCCCGCAGTAAGTCACCCCGAGAGGGTTTCTGCTCCCCAAGCAGGAATCTGAAATAAGTTGCAAATCATTAACTTGAAAGCAATTTAGGGGGTTGACAGAGGTGCTTAAGATTGTAGAATAGCGCGCCTCAGACACACGAACGCAGCGATGCGAACGGGTCGAAGAGGTGAAGCAAGCTTCACAGTTGTAAATTGAAATATGTAGTTCCGTGATAGCTCAGTCGGTAGAGCAAATGACTGTTAATCATTGGGTCCCAGGTTCGAGTCCTGGTCACGGAGCCAATTTCAAGCCGGGGTATAGCGCAGTCCGGTAGCGCGCCTGCTTTGGGAGCAGGATGTCAGGAGTTCGAATCCCCTTACCCCGACCATTTTTGGGTCGTTAGCTCAGTTGGTAGAGCAGTTGGCTTTTAACCAATTGGTCGTAGGTTCGAATCCCACACGACCCACCATTTTTGAAACCAGTTAACGCTGGAATCGAATCTTAAGATCAGACGCCAAAAGCTCTGTTCGCAGAAGGCGCCTTTCAAAGGTGCCTTTTTTTTACCGGGGTATAGCGCAGTCCGGTAGCGCGCCTGCTTTGGGAGCAGGATGTCAGGAGTTCGAATCCCCTTACCCCGACCATATTAAAAATCCTCGTATCGAAAGATACGGGGATTTTTTTTTGCCTCGAACAAATGCAGATTGCTTCCAAGGCAATGGAAGCGCAGAGCAGGGCTGGTGCTTTCGGTAAATCCTCCAGACAAAAAAAGCCCTGCTTATCGATGGAAAAGCAGGGCTTGGCTCTTCAGGGCTAAGTCTTCGCAGACTTAGCTGTTGTCTTTCAGGTGCTCGAACAAGCCTTTTGGCATTTGTTTGCCATTGGCTTCGTAGCTGGCTTTCACATTGTCGAAAGCCTCTTGTTCCGAGATTTGACCATCGTGGTTAGTGTCGATCTTGTCGAAGTCGCCCTTAGGCGCCACTTTCATGAACTCCGCACGGGACACCTGACCATCGCCATCGGTGTCGGTCTTGGCCATCGAGGCATCGCCGCACTTGCCTTCGCCACATTTGCCTTCTGGGGTTTTTACCGAAGTTTCAGCTGAGGCGACCATGTAGCCCTGGGTCAGTGGCTGCGCGGCGAATACGGAACCGGACAACATCAGGCCACCGGCCAGGACAGCGCCGAGCAGGCCAACGGTGTTTTTGCTGAGAGTAGTGGTACGGGACATTACAAATCTCCTGGGTTGCACGACACAACCGTTCGATAAAGGACGCCACGCAAGTGCGGCGATGACCGAAGCAGGCGGTGCCTTGCTCGGGTGTGACCATTTAGCGGGCGCGGTGTATCGCTACTGTGTCGTGCAAGGAGGGAGTTTGTAAGCGAAGGGGTGAAATCGTGGGGGAGATACAGTGAGACACAGAAGTGTTCACGGGGTAGACCGAGGCGCCTGCATCGCGGGCAAGCCACGCTCCCACAGTTGATCTTTGTTGGCCGCATATTTGCGTACGACGCAGATCCTGTGGGAGCGTGGCTTGCCCGCGATGAGGCCCTGACAGACGCCGAAAATTTAGTGCAGCTTGAGCCGCGGCTCGGTCCCACGCCCAATCTTGCTACCAAGCATCAACATCGCCGTACGGAACGCGCCATACAGCGCCATCTGGTGCATGCGGTACAGCGACACGTAAAACATCCGTGCCAGCCAGCCCTCGAGCATCACGCTGCCGGTCAGGTTGCCCATCAAGTTACCCACAGCCGAAAAACGCGACAGCGAAATCAGCGAGCCATAGTCGGTGTATTTGTATTCCGGCAGGGCCTTGCCTTCGATCCGTAGTTTCAGCGATTTGGCCAGCAACGAAGCCTGTTGGTGGGCCGCCTGGGCACGCGGCGGCACATTGCGGTCGCTGCCCGGTTGCGGGCAGGCCGCACAGTCACCGAAGGCGAAGATGTTCTCGTCGCGGGTGGTTTGCAGGGTCGGCAGCACTTGCAGCTGGTTGATGCGGTTGGTTTCCAGGCCGTCGATGTCCTTGAGGAAACCCGGTGCGCGAATCCCGGCGGCCCAGACTTTCAGGCTGGCGCTGATCACTTGGCCGTCGGCGGTAATCAGGCTGTCGGCGGTCACTTCACTGACTGCGGCATTGGTCATGACGTTGACCCCGAGCTTCTCCAGGGTTTTATGCACAGGCCCGCCGATCCGCTCCGGCAGCGCCGGGAGAACCCGTGGCCCGGCTTCGATCAAGGTGATGTGCATGTTTTCAGGCTTGATCCGATCCAGACCATAAGCTGCCAGTTCATGGGCTGCGTTGTGCAGTTCCGCTGCCAGTTCGACCCCGGTGGCGCCGGCGCCGACGATGGCCACGCTGATCTGTTGCACGGTGTCGGTCTGTCCGGCGTGGGCACGCAGGTAGTGATTGAGCAGTTGCTGATGGAAGCGCTCGGCCTGTTTGCGGGTGTCGAGGAACAGGCAGTGTTGCGCCGCGCCTTGAGTGCCGAAGTCGTTGGTGGTGCTGCCGACCGCGATTACCAGCGAGTCGTAAGGCACTTCGCGCGCTGGTACCAGTTCAAGGCCAGCGTCGTCGTAGGTGGCGGCCAGCTGGATTTTCTTCTGTGTGCGATCGAGCCCGCTCATGCGCCCCAGCTGGAACTCGAAATGGTTCCATTTTGCCTGGGCAACATAGTTGAGTTCGTCTTCGGAAGAGTTGAGCGATCCAGCGGCCACTTCGTGCAACAGCGGTTTCCAGATGTGGGTCAGGTTCGCGTCGACCAGCATCACACTGGCCGTGCCGCGCTTGCCCAGAGTCTTACCCAGACGGGTAGCCAACTCCAGACCGCCGGCGCCGCCGCCAACGATGACAATACGATGAGTCATGGGGATATCTCGCAAGGCTAAAAGAAATCGGTGCAATTACCCGAGCGAGCGCCAGGCAGCTCATAGCGTCAGGTAACTGATCAAGCGGCTCAACAGGCCCAGGCCAATGGTCACTGCCAACACCACCACCAGGAGCATCCACGGCCGGAAAGGCCGGCGCTCGACTTGGTGCTGGGACAGGTGCAGGTACTCTTCGACATGCTTTTGGTCGTCGGGGTTCAGGCGGCTGGTCATAAAGGCCTCGTCAGGTAGACGTAGCTGAATGTGCAGACGTTACAGCGGTTTGTCTGCGAGCGTTGAACGGTGCATGTGGTTCGGGTGAATGATTGCGCTTTGTAACATTCGGCCAGTGATTGCGCCATCCCGTGCAGTGTTGCCGGTAACTGTGGCGCTGCTCACAGGCTGATCCCCACGTCGAAGACGATGCTGCGGCCCAGATTGCTGCGCAGGAAGTCCGGGGCATCCGGGTGGGCGAAGAGCACGCGGGCGAAGGTCGGGCCGACCAGCGACAACGAACGCCAGCCCTGGCGCAGGTATTCGGTGGGTGGTGGAAAGTGGCTGTTGAGGTCTAGCACTTCGCGCTTGAGGCTGGCGAAGGCGATGATGTCCAGATCCCCCAGGTCCATGCCGCGTTCTTTGTAGTTGTGGGCTTTTTTGCGCAAGGTCGGCGCCAGTCTCAGCAGGAACTCATTGGCCGGGATGCGCCGGGGCTTGGCCTCGCGGCGCACCAGCTGGCTCAGGGAAAACGCGCTGCGCCGGCGTTGCAGTTCATCGCGCCATTCATCGTTGAGGCGCCGGCCCTCGTCGAGCACGAAGAACACCTCGAAATTCGCGTCGCGAAACAGCACGTCCGGCGGCTCCCCGGCGGGGGCAAACTCGTCGGCGCGGTAGGGAATGTTCAGGCCTTGCAGCAGGCGCTGGCAAACCCAACGCTCACGCTCCCATTTGCGGGCATTGGAAAGGAACGTGTTGGCTTGCTCGGCCGCAATGGTCAGCAGGCGTAAATAATCTGAGTCGTCCATAGGCCCAAGCTTAGCGTTCATTTGCGACAAGCAGAAAGCGTGAAATGGTAAACAGGGGCACTGGGCACCCGGAACGGGCGGTGTAGACTGATGGCCATTACGCATATGCGCTCGAACGAGGATAGAACGTGAAATATTGGCCGGTGTTATTGCTCAGTCTCCTGCCTCTTTGGGCCCAGGCGCTGGAGGTTGGCGAGCGCCTGGCGCCGTGGACCTTGCTTGATCAGTTCGATCAGGCCTTCACGCTCGATAACCAGACTCGGACGCTACTGGTGGCGCGTAGCATGGACGCCGCCAAACTGGTCGACGCCGCTTTGCAGGGCCAGCCCAAGGGCTACCTGGAGGCTCGACACGCGGTATTTGTCGCGGATATCCAGCGCATGCCTCAACTGATCGCGAAAATGTTCGCAGTACCGGCCATGCGCGATTATGCCTATCGAGTGATGCTTGACCGTGATGGTCGCGTGGCGCCGCGTTACCCCGGCGCCGCGGATAAAGTGCTGTGGCTGCAGCTCAAGGACGGTCAATTGGTGGGTGAGCACGAATACGCCACGGCGGCACAATTGCGCGAGGCGCTGGAGAAGGCCCGGCCATGATCGGCGCATGCCTATGGGCGTTGACGCTACTGTAGCCTGTCCGTGTTGTGCTTTATGACATCCATCACCGCAGCGGTCATCACCGAGGTGGAGACACCAAACATCAGAATACCGTTGGCTGCCTCCAATGGGCCAAGCAGACGCCAGCGAGAGGACATGATGATGTCTCCGTAGCCCAGCGTGGCGAAATTGACTGCCGAGTGATACAGCGCGGTGGTGAACTCGTCGAATTCGTCGAGCAGCATGAACAGCGTGGCCCAGATGGCGATCTGCACAAAATTACTGAACAGCATCAGCAGCATGACCATCGACAACAACAGGATATTCAGCCATTGCGTTTCAGGCGGTTTGGAATGCCTGAAACGCACGTATTGACGCAGGCATATCGTCACGAAAATGGCTTGCATCAGCAGGCAGAACAACATCACGGGAACGCCGGCCAATAAATTCAACAGCATGGGAATATCCTCGGCCGCCGTATCAGGTCTGTCCCTGGTTGTCTGTCCCGGGTTCTTGCGCTTGATCGTCCACCCATTGCCAGAACAGCCGATAACCGACCGCCAATATCACAGGGCCGATAAACAGGCCGAGGATACCGCTCGTGACCATGCCGCCCAAGGCACCGATCAGAATCACCGGCATTGGCACATCGACACCTCGACCTAGCAGCAATGGTTTGAGGACGTTATCGACCAGGCCCGCAACGAAGACATAGATGGCAAACACAATGGTCGCCGTACTGGCACCTTCGTTCGCGAAGACGTAGACGATGACCGGAAGGGTAATCAGGGTGGCCGGTAATTGCATGATGCCAATAAGCAACACCGCCAAGGCGAGAAGACCTGCGCCGGGGATGCCCATGGACACAAAGCCGATGCCGACCAACAGCATTTGAATGAAGGCGATGCCGACCACGCCCAACGCCACTGCCCGGATGGTCGCGGTGCACAGCTCGGTGATTTTCGGTCCCTTGACCGGACCGCAGAAGCGCGAAGCGATTTGCACTGCGCTGCGGTGGCCACTTTCACCATAGGCTAAAAAAATACCGGCAATAATCAGGGCGAAGATGAATAACAGGAGCCCCATGCCGGCCCCCGCCAGCTTGCTCAGCAGGGAGAGGCTGACACCTTTGATTTGCGGTATGAACTTCTGTAACAGGTCGGGCAGGTCGGTGACGGCTTGTGTCCATAAGCCATGAAGGGGTTTGCCCACGAGTGGCCAGCCGGCTACCGCATCGGACGGCGGGGGGATATGGAAACTGTCACTTTTGACCATGCTCATCGCCCTCTCCACGGAATCTGCAATCGAGGTTCCCAACAAATAGGCAGGCACCATGAGGATACTGATGGCGATCAGCACGATCAGCGTCGCGCTGAGCCCATCCTTGTTTCCCAGCAGGCCTTTGAACCTGACGTGCGATGGGTAGAGGGTGATTGCCAGGATTATCGACCACAGCATCAGATCGAGGAATGGACTGAATATCTGGAAGCAGAAAACCACCAGAACGGCAATCAACCCGGCACGAATCAGTACATCGAGCAGACCTCGGGAGAAAGCCTTCTCGGAAATGGGCGTGGGAACCATTGGTTTTTCCTCCTGTAGGTAGGAGCAAAGGCATGAGCTGGGTAAGTCCAGCATAGACGTGCTCCTCGTCACAGGTTGCTCTGGTTCAAGACTCTCTTTCCCCGCCCAACGCCCGGTTCGGGGCATTGCACAAAACGGATAGTGATCTCTGGGGATCAGCCTGCCGCTGCAAATGAACTTCATGGTGTTTGCCTTGCCCGGTGCGGTGGCCGCCATCGCCATTACCGCAGCAACGGATATGCCCCCCACGCCCCTCCGGAGCAAAGTCAAAGGGCGGTGTAGACTGATGACCTGTTCTCTTCTGGCAAGACAAGGGAGTGTGCCCAGCCATGATCGGTGCCGAGTTACTGTCATCCGAAACCCTGACGGTGGGGTGGCTGATCTATGTTCCGGTGCTGATCTGGGCAGTTACGCGAGCGCCATGGGTCGAGTTGTTCAGCGACAGCCGCCGCCAGCATTTGTTGTTCGGTACGGTGTTCGCGCTGTTCATGCTGTGGCTGGTGCGGCGGGACTTCGATACCGGCGTGTCCTATCACTTCATCGGCATGACGGCCGTGACGTTATTGCTGGATTGGCCGTTGGCGATTGTCGGCGGGTTGGTCGCGCAGGTGGGCTTGGTGTTGCTCGGGCGTCAGGACCTGGCCGCTGTCGGCGTAAACGGAGCGCTGCTGATTCTGCTACCGGTGCTGGTCACCGAGTGCTGCGCGATCCTGGTGGAGCGCGCGCAGCCGCGTAATCCCTTTGTGTATATCTTCTGTTCCGGTTTTTTTGCCGCTGCGCTGTCGGCCTTGTTGTGCCTGATCCTGACACTCACGCTGCTGTGGTACGACGAAAGATTCGTCATGCCGTACTGGCTGGAAGACTTTGTCGGTTACCTGTGGCTGCTGATTTTTCCGGAGGCATTCATCAACGGCATGGTGGTCAGCGCGTTGGTGGTGTTCTGCCCCGAATGGCTGGAGACGTTCAATCGCACGCGCTATCTATCGGCGCCCTGGAAAGATGACGATCCCAAATCTTGATCCACATCAAATCCAAAAAACGTTGACGAATCCATGCTTCGGAAAACTTTCAGGAGCATCGAAATGAGTGTCTACGAGTGGGCCAGGCAGGAGTTGCGTCAGAGTCTGGATGTGGCGCAAGAGGTGGGTTTCGATCCGGGATTGAGCTTGCGCGCCTTGCTCAGTGCAGTGGTGCAGCAGAGCAAGGCAGTGCGCAATATTGAAGACCTGGCCGATGAGTTGCGGTTTCTCGCCGAGAACCTCGACGAGGGCCAGGACTATGGCTTTATGCGGCCCTGATGGCCGGGATCAGTGACGCGGGTCGAAGTCGCCGCTGAACAACTCATCCTCGGCATCGGGGGCCACCGGAATCTTGTGCTCTTCCGACGCCCAGGCGCCCAGGTCGATCAGTTTGCAACGGTCCGAACAGAACGGCCGGAACGTGTTCTCGGGGCTCCATTCGACAGGGGCGCCACAGGTTGGGCAATCGACGGTCGGGGTTTGGCTCATGACTGGCCTCCACGCAAAGTAAGGTAAAAGTGATGCAGGCGTTCGACCTCGCTGTGCAGCCAGGCGAGGTCGCGGTCGTTGACCACCACATCGTCGGCATGGCTCAAGCGGTCCTGTCGGCTGGACTGAGCCTTGAGGATCGCCTGGACTTGCTGCTCGCTGGTCTGGTCACGCTGCAGGGTGCGTTCGATCTGTAACTGTTCCGGGGCATCGATCACCAGGACCCGTTGGGTCATGGCGTACTGCCCGGACTCGATCAGCAGCGGCGAAACCAGAATCGCGTAAGGTGATTGTGCCTTGGCCAGATGATGGGCGATTTCCTCGGCGATCAACGGATGCAGCAGCGCTTCGAGCCAGCGGCGTTCTTCCGGCACCTCGAAGATCAGCTTGCGCAGGGCCGCACGATCCAGCTGGCCATCGGCTTGCAACACGCCGGGGCCAAAGTGCTCAGCGATTTTTGCCAGTGCCGGGCGACCGGGTTCCACCACCCAGCGAGCCGCATGATCGGCGTCCACCACGTGCACGCCGAGGTCGATGAAGTGCTGCGCGGCCGCGCTTTTGCCGCTGCCGATGCCGCCGGTCAGGCCGAGAATCCAGGGTTTTTCCACAGGGGTATTCATTTCAAACCGACAAACTGCCAATAGAAGCCGGTTATTTGACCACCCCAGAGCAAGGCAATCCAGCCGGCAATGGCCAGATAGGGTCCAAAGGGTAGCGGCGTCGAGGTTTTCGCATCCCGCAGGCGCAGCAAAATCACCCCGAGAATGGCTCCTACCAGCGATGACAGCAGAATGGTCATGGGCAGGATCTGCCAGCCGCCCCAGGCGCCGAGCATCGCCAGGAGCTTGAAATCGCCGTAACCGATGCCGTCCTTGCCGGTGACCAGCTTGAACAGCCAGAACACCGTCCACAGCGCCATGTAGCCGGCCACCGCGCCCCAGAACGCGTCATGCAGTGATACGAAGAGCCCGAAGCTGTTGAGGACCAGTCCCAGCCACATCAACGGCATCACCAGTACGTCCGGCAACAGTTGATGTTCGGCATCGATCAGGCTCATCGCCAGCAAGCCCCAACTCAGGACCAGCACCATGCAGGCCTGCCAGCCGAAACCGAAATGCCAGGCAACGAACGCCGACAGCAGGCCGCAGGCCAATTCGGTCAGCGGGTAACGTTTACTGATCGGCGCTGCGCAGCTCGAGCATCGCCCACGTAAAAACAGATAACTGAGTATTGGAATGTTCTCCCACACTCGAATCCGATGGCCGCAGTGAGGACACTCGGAGTGGGGCAGTATCAGGTTGTAGGTCGGGCCGGGGGCTTCGGCTGGCAAGTCCAGTACGTCATGGGCCTGCAGGCGCCATTCACGCTCAAGCATTTTCGGCAGGCGCCAGACCACCACGTTGAGAAAACTGCCGATCAACAGGCCGATTACCCCTGCGGTAATCACGAAGGCCAGCGGGTTGAGGCTCAGAAATTCGTTCAAGGACATATCAGACCGCTGAGCCGAGTTGGAAGATGGGCAGGTACATTGCAACCACCAGCCCGCCGACGATAACACCCAGCACCACCATGATGAATGGCTCCATCAGGCTGGTCAGGTTATCGACCATGTTGTCCACCTCGGCCTCGTAGAAACCCGCGACCTTGTCGAGCATGTCGTCCAGCGCGCCGGACTCTTCGCCAATGGCCGTCATCTGGATCGCCATGGTCGGAAAGATGCCGGAGGTACGCATGGAAAAATTCAGCTGCATGCCGGTGGAAACGTCCTGCTTGATGCGTAGCACCGCTCGCTTGAACACGATGTTGCCAGTCGCGCCTGCGACTGAATCCAGAGCCTCGACCAGTGGCACGCCGGCGGCAAACGTCGTCGACAGGGTGCGGGCGTATCGGGCCACGGCGGACTTGTACATGAGCGCGCCAACCAGCGGCAGTTTCAGCAACCAGGCGTCCGTCCGGTCGCGAAAACCTGGAGAGTTCTTGAAGGCGTGGCGCAGGCCGAAGATCAGCGCTCCCAGTACGCCAAGCATCATCCACCACCAATCTTGCATGAACTCCGACAAGCCGATGACCATCACGGTGAACGCCGGCAGTTCGGCGCCGAACCCCGAGAATACCGACTGGAACTGCGGCACAACCTTGACCAGCAGAATGCCGGTCACAATGATTGCGACAAACACCACGGCCAGCGGGTAGGTCATGGCTTTCTTGATCTTGGCCTTGAGGCTTTCGCTCTTTTCCTTGTAGGTCGCCACCCGTTCCAGCAGGGTATCCAGGGCGCCGGCCTGCTCGCCGGCGTCCACCAGGTTGCAGTACAGCTCGTCGAAATACTGGGGCTTTTTGCGCAGGGCCGCAGCGAAGCTGTTACCGGCCGCGACTTCCTGTTTCACCTCGTCCACCAGCTTGCGCATGTTCGGGTTATCGAAGCCTTCGCCGATGATCTCGAACGATTGCAGGAGCGGTACGCCGGCTTTCATCATGGTCGCCATCTGCCGGGTAAACAGGGCAATGTCCAAGGGTTTGATGCGCTTACCGGCACTGAAAATGGACGCGGATTTTTTCCGTACCTTGCCCGGGTTGATACCCTGCTTGCGCAACTGGGCCTTGATCAGCGCGGGATTTTGTCCGGTCAGCTCGCCGGTCATTTTCGCACCTTTGCGATCCGTGCCTTCCCAGGCATACACGCTGATTTTCGCTGCTTTGACCGCCATATTCAGTCCTTCGTGACCCGATTGATTTCTTCAAGGCTGGTGATGCCTTGCATGGCCTTGAGCAAGCCCGACGTGCGCAGGTCGTTGAAGCCGTCCTTGCGCATCTGAAGGTCGATCTCCAGTGAATTGCCTTCGGCCATGATCAGCCGTTGCAGGTCAGGGGTGTTCTTTACCACTTCATAAATCCCCACTCGCCCTTTGTAGCCGGCGTTGCATTGATTGCAGCCGACCGGTTCATAGATCGTGAACGAGCCGATGCGTTCCTCGGGGAAGCCTTCCTTGAGCAGCGTCTCGCGGGGAATCTCGATGGGTTTCTTGCAATGGCTGCACAACTTGCGCGCCAGGCGCTGGGCAATGATCAGACTGACCGAGGTCGCAATGTTGAAGCCCTGAATCCCCATGTTGTGCAGGCGGGTCAGGGTTTGCGCGGCGCTGTTGGTGTGCAGGGTGGAAAGCACCATGTGCCCGGTCTGGGCGGCCTTGATGGCAATTTCGGCAGTTTCGAGGTCGCGGATTTCGCCGACCATGATCACGTCGGGGTCTTGGCGCAGAAACGAGCGCAACGCCTGGGCGAAATCCATTCCCTGCCTGGGATTGACGTTGACCTGGTTGACGCCCTCCATGTTGATTTCCACCGGGTCTTCGGCAGTGGAGATGTTGATGTCGACGGTGTTGAGGATGTTCAGCCCGGTATAGAGCGACACGGTCTTGCCTGAACCGGTGGGCCCGGTCACCAGGATCATCCCCTGTGGTTGCTTGAGGGCGGCCATGTACAGGTCTTTCTGCTCCGGCTCATAGCCGAGGGCATCGATGCCCATTTGCGCGCTGGACGGATCGAGGATCCGGATCACCACTTTTTCGCCCCACAGGGTCGGCAGGGTGTTGACCCGGAAGTCGATGGACTTGCTCTTGGACAGGCGCATCTTGATCCGCCCGTCCTGGGGTTTGCGCCGCTCGGAGATGTCGAGACTGGCCATGATTTTGAGTCGCGAAGCAATGCGGTTGGCCAGTTGCGTGGGTGGCTTGGCGACTTCATGCAGGATGCCATCGGTGCGCATCCGCACGCGGTAGGATTTCTCGTAGGGTTCGAAATGCAGGTCGGAAGACCCGCTCTTGATCGCATCGAGCAACATCTTGTGGACGAAGCGCACCACGGGCGCGTCATCGGTGTCCTGCCCGGCGATGGCGTCCTGTTTCTGGTCGTCGACCGACTCGATGTCCAGACCGTCGAGGTCGACATCGGCCATCTCTTCCAGGCCGGTGGCGTGGCTGTCGAAGAATTTTTCAATGGCGTCGCTGAGCTTGTCTTCTTCGACCAGGATGGCTTCGGTGTTCAGCCCGGTACTGAACTGGATATCGTTGATGACCTGTTGATTGCTCGGATCGGAAACCCCCACGAACAGTTTGTTGCCGCGTCGCCAGAGGGGTAGGGCGTGGTGCTGGCGGATCAGTTTTTCGCTGACCAGCCCCTTGGGTTGGGTGTCTTTTTCCAGGCAGTCGAGGTCCAGCAGGGCCATGCCGAAATGCTCCGAAGCCACCTCGGCGACCTGCCAGCTTTTCAGCAGTTTGTTTTGCACCAGATAACTGACCAGTGAGACTCGATCGCGTTGGGCTTGCTGATAAGCCTTTTGCGCACTTTGATCAGTGATCAGCTCGGCCAGCACCAATTGCTTGGCCAGACCGCTAAGGGCAATGTCATTCATTGGGATTCCGGACGCAGGCGGTTAATGACTTATAGCCTAGTCAAGCAGTGGAACCAAACCAGCCGAGGTGAGGTGACAAAAAGTGTCAGAAACTGCGTATTCTGGGAGTAGGAAAGGTCTTTGTCGTGATCCTGAGCCTAGTCTGCAGGGGGGCATACGACTTGGCATGACCTGTGCTGTACCCTGTACAGATCATGAGATTTCGACTCATGCATGGAGCCTGTCTATGAAAAATCAAAATGGTTTTACCCTGATCGAGCTGCTGATCGTGGTGGCGATCATCGGGATTCTGGCGACGTTTGCGTTGCCGCAGTATTCGAAGTACCAATCACGGGCGAAGGTCACCGCTGCGGTTGCAGAAATCTCGGCACTGAAGGTGCCTTTCGAAGACGTTATTAATCAAGGCACCGATATTGCCGCCCCCGCCGGGATCGGCGCGACGACCCCCACGGGTAATTGCACGATTACAGCGACGGGTACCGCCTCTACCGGTGCGGGCAGTATTGGTTGCACGATTCTCAACGCACCGGGGCCGGTGCTCGGAAAAACCGTTACGCTTTCGCGTACCCTCGCCGGTGGCTGGACTTGCGCCACCACGGTTGCGCCGGAGTACAGTCCAAAAGGCTGCACCGCCAGCGGCACCTGATTCACTTTGCCAGGCATCCCCAGTGCCCCGCCTCTCACGAAGCGGGGCATTAATGAGATGGTCACCCCCACACCCTGCGAGGGCTACGCTTTCGCAGGGTGTTTTGTTTTCGGAGGTCATCATCATGAGCGAGTCAGCGCTGATCGGGATCGATCTCGGTAAACACAGTTTCCAGCTGCACGGCCAAGACAAATTGGGCCGAGAGGTGTTTCGCAAGAAGCTCTCGCGTCAACAGATGATGACGCTCTTCGGCAATCTGCCGGCCTGTACCGTGGTGATGGAAGCTTGTGCCGGGGTGACCATAGATTTTTATGGGGCATTTTGGAGGGCGTCGGATAATCAGGAAAACTCCGACAATTCATGGCTTTAGGCCTGCGCTAAAACCCGCAAGTTGCATGTCGATAATTTTGTACTCATGCATTTTGCATGATTTCGAAAATTGTCATTTCTACTAAGTTATTGATTTGTATGTATTTATTTTTTATCGAGCAGTTGGCACAGCGTTCGCACTCTCTCTGGTAACCCTGCTGACAAGACGACACGCAGCAGACTTTCCAGAAGAACAGGAGTTACTCGTATGAAGAAGTTCGCTATCGCTGCCGCTACTGCTACCGCGCTGACCCTGACGATGGCCAACGCTGCATTCGCCCAGACCAGCCAAACCACCCAGGCTCCCATGACGCTGGCCGCCGGTGAAGTGACCAAAGCCAAGGAAGCTACTTCCGATACCTGGATCACGACCAAAGTCAAAGCAGACCTGGTGACTGAAAAAGGCATCCCTGGCACCGACATCAAAGTCGAAACCAACAAAGGTGTCGTGTCGCTGTCGTCCACTGTTGCGGTGACTGAAGCTCAGAAAGCCACCGCCGTGGCCATTGCCAAGAAAATCAAAGGCGTCAAAGCGGTGTCCGCTGACGGCCTGAAAGCCGAATAAGGCAAGGCTTCTCGCCTGGACCGGGAGAAGATGCGGCAGGCGGGCCAGGTCATACGTCTGTCGCTTTTTGAGAGTTCATGCGAAAGGCCATATGGACGTGGCCGTTACAGGCCCCGACATTCGTGTCGGGGCCTGTTCTATTGTGAGCAACGCAAAAAACTGTGGGAGCGAGTTCAGTTACCGCGTTTGCTGGTGATTTGAACCAACCGGTTTCCTTCAAAGCGCAGGTACTGGTACATCCCGCTGTTGGGCCCGTAGGTCCATTCCTCAACCTGAAACTCTTCCCGTCGATTGGCGCTGCGCTTGTAGCCCAGCAGGTCGCGGGCGACGGGCTCTCCGCATTTTTGCAGCACTTCGCTGGACCTGTCCCCGACGCTGATCAATTGACTGCCGCAGCGCAGGGTATCGGCCGCCTCGGCTTGGCCGGCAGCCAATACCAGGGCCAGGCTCATAAACCATTGCGCGCCCATCACTCGGCATCCAAATGCAAGGCCGTCACCACGCGGCCGTCGCTTTCGGCCTCACCGAGGTTGGCGTCGATGAAGTACACGCGGTCATCGGCCAGCTGCCCTTTGTCCACCAGGTAGTCCTTGATGCTGCTGGCCCGTTCCTGGCCCAGCTGACGCAACAGAACCTCGCTGGAGCTCCAGAAACCGATCACGCTTTCACGCATTTTTTTGTTGCGTTCTTCCTTACCCAGATCCTTCCATTCCGCGGGCGGCTGGATCTTGAGACGTGTGCGGTAGATTCCTTCGAGCAGAGGGCCTTTCTCGCCGTCCGGCACTTCCAGCATGGAGGCCTGGGCCGGCACCTTGTCACCGCGGCGCTGGAGCATTTTGTAGTAGTTGTACTGGTATTCCCGTTCCAGGCGTTGCTCGGCGAGCAGCGGGCCGTCGCTGCTCTTGGCGGCAGTGCCTTCGATTTCCAGGCGCAGGGCCGGACGCTCCTTGAGCGCCTGGGACAGTTTGATCAGTGTCGCTTCGGCTTCCTTGCTCAAGTCACTTGAACCTGGTGCAAACGCCACGGTGCCCAAGTCCTCTGAACCACCGCCGCTGACCAGCCCGCCAATCATTTTGAACGGCGCCGCGGCCGCCTTCACGATCAGATTGCGCAGGGTCTGCCAGATGATCGGCATGATGCTGAACTGCGGGTTGTTCAGGTCGCCGCTCACCGGCAGTTCGATGGAAATCTTGCCGTCGACATCCTTGAGCAAGGCAATCGCCAGTTTCAGCGGCAGGCTTACTGCATCCGGACTGTCGACTTTTTCACCCAGTTGCAGCTGCTCGACCACCACTTTGTTTTCGGCCAGGAGCTGACCGTTGGTGATCTTGTAATGCAGATCCAGATTGAGCCGGCCCTTGCGGATGCGGTAACCGGCGAACTTGCCGGAATAGGGCGTCAGGGTCGTCAGTTCTACCCGTCTGAAACTGGTAGCGATGTCCAGGCTGGCCATTGGGTCGAACGGGTTGACCGAGCCCTTGATGGTCACCGGCGCATAGCGGTCGACCTTGCCTTTGATGTCGACGTTGGCCGGTTTTACATGGCGGCTGTCGATGGTGCCGATGTTCCCGTTCAGTTGTTGGACGGCCGTGGCGAAGTTCGGCGTCAGGCTGAAGTCGGCGAAGTTTGCCGAACCGTCATTGATGGCAATGCCGCCGATGTGGATGCCCAGCGGTTTTTCTTTTCCGGCTGCCGGTTTGGCCGCGGCGGTCTTGGCGCCGGAGTCGGCCGGTTGCGGGATCAGCAGGTCATCGATGTTGGTGGTGCGGTCATCGTTGATCATGAAGCGCGCATAGGGCTGGAACAGATTGACCTTGTCGATCGACAGGCTGTCGCCGTGCTGATAGTTCAGGCCTTCGAGCGCCAACTGTTGCCACTTGAGGAAGTCACGGGTTTTCAGAGTGTCGAGGGTATGCAACTGGTCGATCTGGGCTTTGCCTGTGACGCTGAACGCCAGCGGCTCGGTGCTTTTCAAGTCGACCGCCAGATCACTGCCCAGCATGCCGCTACGCAGTTCGAGGCGAATGAACGGATTGATGTAGGACTGGGCGACGCGCAGGTCGATATCCCTGGTCTGCACGTTCAGTTTGGCGCTGATCGGGGCCAGATTGACCGTGCCGTCCGCCATGATCTTGCCTTGCTTGCCCACGCCCGTGTCGAGCTTGAGGTTGAAAGGGGAGCCATTGAGGCTGTCGAAATTCTGCAGGTCCAGGTTCAGCGGACCGAGCTCCAGCGCTACGGCGGGTTGTGCCTTGCGGTCGGCCAGGTGCACCTGATAATTACGCAGTTGCACGTCTTTGAGCAGCACCTGCCAGGGCTTGCTCGGCGCTGTCGGTTCGGGCTTCGGTGAATCGGCTGCCGCGGGTGTGCTGGTGGGTTCAGCGTTGGCTTTGGCCGCCTGTTTGGACGGCTGGCTGGCGAACAGTTTTTGCCAATCGAGTTGCCCATCGGCTTCGAGGGCTGCCCAGGTTTCCAGTTTCTGGCTGCGGATCTTGCCGACCACCACTTGCTGCTTGGCCAGGTCCACGGTGGTGTCGCTGATGTCCAGCCGTTCGAGCTTAGCCAGCGGTCGGCCGTCCGGCGCCTTGATGGCGAAAG
The DNA here is from genome assembly GCF_030687165.1 of Pseudomonas sp. FP1740. Lineage (NCBI taxonomy): Bacteria > Pseudomonadati > Pseudomonadota > Gammaproteobacteria > Pseudomonadales > Pseudomonadaceae > Pseudomonas > Pseudomonas sp. FP1740. The sequence continues at coordinate 5,682,998 of NZ_CP117461.1, read as the reverse complement.
GTGCGACGCTGACGGCGACGTTGTCCAGCAGCAGTTCGGTGCCTTTGTTCAGATTGAGTTTGTAGTCGGTGCTCAGGTTCAGGACGCCGTTTTCCAGGACCAGTGGCACAGCATCGCGCACATAGGGCCAGAAGGATTTCATCTTGCCATCGGTGATTTTCAGCTTACCTTCAGAGGCGATCGGGCTCAGGCTGAAATTGCCGGTCCAGTCGATCTGCCCGCCGGCCGGGCCGACCGCGACCAGGGTCATGTCGGCGTTGTCGTCGGGCAGGGTGCTGAGGTTCTTCAGCTCGAAATCGAGTTTGTCGTAGAGGAACTCGATGGGCTCGCTGGGCCGGGCATCTACGAAATGCAGGTAGCCGCCGGCCAGTTTGATCCGCTCCACGCGCAGCGGAAAGGGTTTGGCGTTCGGGTCGACCGGGGTCGGTTCGCTGGCGGGGATTTTGAACAGCCCGAGAAGATTGAGCTGGCCGTCCTTGCCGAAGAGTATTTCGGTCTTGGGTTTGTCCAGTTCGATATCCGACAGATGCAGCGCCTTGGTCCACAGGCTGTCGATCTGCAGGTTGGCGTACAGGCGTTCGAAGCCCACTTGTTCCTTGCCCGGCTCGCCGATGATCAGGCCCCAAAGGGTTACTTCAAGGCTGAACGGGTTGAGTTCGATCCGCGAAATCGTCGCGGGCGTCGTGGCGTAGTTGGCCAATTGCTGGTTGGCAACCCGCAACGCGATGCCCGGCAAAATCAGAAACCCCAGCAGGCTGTAAAGGGCCAGGGCTGTTAACAAGGCGCCGATAGCGCGGATCAATCCTTTGGGCATGTGTGGCTTCATCTGTCGGAATCGGAGTGCCTTGGAGTATGGCATGCGTTTGCGGTTCCGAAGCAATCACGCCTTATAGGATTTGTCTGATAACGGGTGTGGATTGTCAGAGCTGCAGGATCAGCGTTTTCAGCGGTGGCTGTTGATCCATTGACGGGAAATCGCCGCCCGGTTTCATCACTGTCCATTCGCGAACCGGACGACCAGCCTTCTCTGCGCAGCGCAAAACCTGTTCACGCCAATCGTCCATGCTGACCTTCGCCAGGTTGTTGCAGCAGATCAGCACGCCGTTGTCGGCGGTGGTCAGCAGCGCCGGTTTGAGCAGGCTCTGGTAGTCGCGCAACAGGTCGACCGTGCCGAAAGCACTCTTGGCCCAGGCCGGTGGATCGAGCAGCACCAGATCGTATTGACGCGGCTCCAGGCGCTGATAGCTCGGCAGTTTCTGCCCACGACGCTGGCTGATCGGCAGGCCGGCCAATTGACGAATCGCCGGGAAGTAATCGGACTGGATGAACTCCATGGTCGGCAATTGCGGGTTAAGCAAACCGTTCTCGCGGCCGACCGCCAGGTTGCCTTCGGCAAAGTCCAGGTTGCACACCTCGCTGGCACCACCGGCCGCAGCGCAGAGACCGACGCCGCAGGTGTAGGCAAACAGGTTCAGCACACTTTTGTTTTTGCTGTGCGCCTTGACCCAGCCGCGGGCGTTGCGCAGGTCGAGAAACAGCAACGGATCCTGGCCGGCATGGCGCCCGCGAACCCGGTAGTTCAGCCCCCATTCGTGGCCAATCAAGTCTTGCAGGGCGGCCTCGTCGGCGCGGTAGACGGTGTCTTCGCGGTCGATGCGCGAATTGCCGCGAGAACGGTCGTTGTACACCAGCAAGGTATCGAGCCCCAGCTGTTGATTGACGGTCTCGTGCAGTTGCAGCAGGGCGTCACGCTCCAGCGCCTGATGAAAACTTTGCACCAACAGTTGTGGGCCGTAGCGGTCGATGGTCAAGCCGCCGGCACCTTCCTGGCTGCCATGGAACAGGCGATAGCAATCGGTGCCTTGCTGATGCAGCTCGGCGAGCAGGTCCTGGCGACGATCGAGGGCGGCGCACAGCGCCTGATTCAAGGAAGACATGCTGGGCGCCTTGCTGGAGGGAATTGGGCGCGGGAGTTTAACAGCTATGGGCTTTGAGTTTGGGTGGCAAATGTGAGGGATGTGGTGGCTGTGAGGCGGCAGCGAAGGCGTTCTGGGCTTCACCGCTGATGCCGTACTTGTCCACCAGGTTCTCGGCAGTGATGCCCGTGTGGTAATCGTTGAACGTATTCCACAAACCGTCGCTGATCATCGTGTCGACGATCTGGCTGTGGTCCTTGCGCAAACCCGCCGAAAGGCTCGACCAAGCGGCGGGTGCGCGAGCGCTTTATGAGTTCAGGCGTTTGTCGATCAAGCCTTGCACCACGCTCGGGTCGGCGAGGGTCGAGGTGTCGCCCAGGCTGTCCAGTTCGTTGCAGGCGATCTTGCGCAGGATCCGTCGCATGATCTTGCCCGAACGGGTTTTCGGCAGGGCCGGGGCCCACTGGATCAAGTCCGGTTTGGCGAAGCTGCCGATTTCCTGGCTGACATGGGCCAGCAGTTCTTTCTTCAGATCGTCGTTGGGGTCGACGCCGTTCATGGGTGTAACAAAGGCGTAGATGCCCTGGCCTTTGATGTCATGGGGGTAACCGACCACGGCGGCCTCGGCAATGCTGTCGTGCAGCACCAGCGCGCTCTCCACTTCGGCGGTGCCGATGCGGTGCCCGGAGACGTTGATCACGTCGTCGATGCGCCCGGTGATCCAGTAATCGCCGTCCTCGTCGCGGCGCGCGCCATCGCCGGTGAAGTAGTAGCCGGGGTAGGGTTTGAAGTAGGTTTCGACCATCCGTTTCGGATCGCCGTAGACGCTGCGGATCTGCCCCGGCCAGCTGGACTTGATCGCCAGCACGCCACTGCCGGCGCCTTTGATTTCCTTGCCTTGTTCATCGAGTAACACCGGTTGTACGCCGAACATCGGTTGGGTGGCGCAACCGGGTTTGATCCTTTGAGTGCTGACCAGCGGGCTGAGCATGATGCCGCCGGTTTCGGTCTGCCACCAGGTATCGACAATCGGGCAGCGTTGCTCGCCGACCGTATTGAAATACCACTCCCAGGCTTCCGGGTTAATCGGCTCACCGACAGTACCGAGTAAGCGCAGGCTCTCGCGGGATGTTTCCTTCAACGGCCCGGAACCTTCACGCATCAACGCGCGCAGGGCGGTCGGGGCGGTGTAGAAGATGTTGACGTGGTGCTTGTCGATCACCTGCCAGAAGCGCGAGGTGCTGGGGTAGCTCGGTACGCCTTCGAAGATCAGTGTGGTCGCGCCATTGGCCAGCGGCCCGTAGACAATGTAGCTGTGGCCGGTGACCCAGCCGACATCGGCGGTGCACCAGAAGACTTCACCGTCGCGATAGTCGAGCACGTATTTGAAGGTCATCGCCGCTTGCAGCAGGTAGCCGCCGGTGGTGTGCAGCACGCCTTTGGGTTTGCCGGTGCTGCCGGAGGTGTAGAGGATAAACAGCGGGTCTTCGGCGTCCATCGGCTCTGGCGGGCAATCGTCACCGACATCGCGCAGGGCCTGGTGATACCAGAGGTCGCGGTCTTCAACCCAATTCACCTGGTTTTGGGTGTGCTCGACCACGATCACACTGCTGACGTGCGGGCAACTTTGCAGGGCCTTGTCGACGTTTTGTTTGAGCGGTACGAATTTACCGCCGCGCACGCCTTCATCGGCGGTGATTACGGTGCGGCAGTCGGCGTCGAGGATCCGGTCACGCAGTGAGTCCGGGGAGAATCCGCCGAACACCACTGAATGAATCGCGCCGATCCGCGCACAGGCGAGCATGGCGTAGGCGGCTTCGGGGATCATCGGCATGTAGATGCACACGCGGTCGCCTTTCTTCACGCCACGGCTTTTGAGCACGTTGGCCAGTCGACAGACGTTGTGATGGAGTTTTTTGTAGGTGATCTGGATGGATTCGGCGGGGTCATCGCCTTCCCAGATGATCGCGGTTTGATCGCCACGCTTTTCCAGATGACGATCGATGCAGTTGTAACTGACGTTTAACTTTCCGCCGGCAAACCAGCTTGCGTCACCGGTTTTCAGGTCGTACCGCTGAACGGTCTGCCACGGCGTGCTCCAGTCGAGGAACCGTGTGGCCTGTTCGGCCCAGAAGGTGCTGGGGTGTTCAATGGATTCACGGTACAGGCGCTTATAGTCGTCCTGACTCAACTGTGCAGCCCGGCGGACGGCATCGGCTTTGGGGAACGTGCTGATATCGAACATGACGGTTCCTTATTCTTGTTTTGCGACAAGAGGGGAGCTGCGCGACCCTCGTAGGGGCTGCCGAAGGCTGCGATCTTTTGATCTTGTTTTTTACAACCAGGATCAAAAGATCGCAGCCTTCGGCCGCTCCTACAGTGATAGCGCACGCCACCGATTTTGCAGTAAACCCGGTGCCGTGGAACTGTCGGTGCTGCAAGTTGAAGGGGCGGGTAAACCGCCCCTTCAGCCTATCACCCGCGGTGACGACCGCGGAAGTAGTTGATCAGGCCTTGGGTGGACGCATCGTCGGCCGGGGTTTCTTCGCTGCCGACCAGGCGGTTGTAGACGCCTTTGCCCAGCTCTTTACCCAACTCCACGCCCCACTGGTCGAAGGCATTGATGCCCCAGACCACGCTTTGCACGAAGACTTTGTGTTCGTACAACGCCACCAGTGCGCCAAGACGCCGCGGGCTGATGCGTTCGAGCACCAGGGTGTTGCTCGGACGGTTGCCCGGGATCACCTTGTGCGCGGCCAGTTTTTGCACTTCATCCTCGGCCATACCCTTGTCACGCAGCTCGGCTTCAGCCTCGGTGCGGGTCTTGCCGAGCATCAATGCCTGGCTTTGCGACAGGCAGTTGGCGTACAGCCACTGGTGGTGGTCGGACACCGGGTTGAAACTGACGATCGGCACTATGAAGTCGGCCGGGATCAGTTGGGTGCCCTGGTGCAGCAGCTGGTGGTAAGCATGCTGACCGTTGCAGCCAACGCCGCCCCAGATTACCGGGCCGGTATCGGTGGACACTGGCGTGCCGTCCTGGCGCACGCTCTTGCCGTTGGATTCCATGTCCAGCTGTTGCAAGTGCTTGGTGATGTTGCGCAGGTAGTGGTCGTACGGCAGGATCGCGTGGCTCTGCGCGCCCCAGAAGTTGCCGTACCAGACGCCGAGCAACGCCAGCAGTACCGGCATGTTCTGTTCGAATGGCGCGCTCTGGAAATGCTGGTCCATGGTGTAGGCACCGGACAGCAGTTCCTTGAAGTTCGACATGCCGATGGCCAGGGCAATCGGCAAACCGATGGCCGACCACAGCGAGTAACGGCCGCCGACCCAGTCCCACATCGGGAAGATGTTCTCTTCACGAATACCGAACGCCACGGCCGCCGCGTTGTTGCTGGAGACGGCGATGAAGTGACGGTACAGCTCGGCTTCCGAACCACCCTGAGCCAGGTACCAGGCGCGGGCGGCCTGGGCGTTTTTCAGGGTTTCGAGGGTATTGAAGGATTTCGACGAGACGATGAACAGCGTGGTCTCGGCGCGCAGCTTCATGGTCAGTTCGTGGAATTCACTGCCGTCGATGTTCGCCAGGTAATGGCAACGCACGCCTTTCTGGGCGTAGGACAGCAGTGCTTCGGACACCAGCTCGGGGCCGAGGAACGAGCCACCGATGCCAATGTTCACCACGTCGGTGATCGGCTTCTCGGTGTAACCGCGCCACAGACCGTCGTGGATACGGCCCACGAGATCGGTGATCTGGTTCAGCACTTTGTGCACGTCGGGCATCACGTTGACGCCGTTGACCGACAGCTTGTCGCCCACCGGACGGCGCAGTGCGGTGTGCAGGGCCGGGCGTCCTTCGGAAGCGTTGACGATTTCGCCCGAGAACAGCGCTTTGATCGCGCCCTTGAGGTCGACTTCGTTGGCCAGGCCCACCAGCAGATTGCGGGTCTCGGCGTTGATCAGGTTCTTCGAGTAGTCGAGAAACAGGCCGCAGCTGCTGAGGGTGAATTGATTAAAACGCTGCGGATCGGCATTAAAGGCTTCGCGCATGCTGAAATCCTGCATGGCTTGGCGGTGGTCATTCAGCGCTTGCCAAGCGGGCAGAGCGGTAACGTCGTGAGGAGTGCGGTAATACGCCATCGCTGCGGTTTTCCTTTTTACTTGAACGGCCTTTTGAACACTAAAAAATCCCGGAGCGCCAGGGGGGCGTCCGGTCAACTGCGTCGACACGATTTCTGGCGCAGGGCGAATACAGTAAACCTCGCGCTGCAATCTGTCTTGACTTTGTCTGACCTGCTCCCGGTACTTTTTTAACATTTAACCAGGAGCGGTCCGACAAACGGAAAGCTGACAGGGGGGCGGTTCGGTCAGGCGACCTGAACTGGAATGGCATTGCTGGTGTGGCTCAGTTCGTTACCCGGCGCCATGTAGAGCATGCGCGGCTTGAAGTTGAGCAGCTCGGCTTCGCTGAAGTGGGCGTAGGCGCAGATGATCACGCGGTCGCCGACCTTGGCCTTGTGGGCCGCGGCACCGTTGACCGAGATCATGCGCGAACCTTCTTCGCCACGAATCGCGTAGGTGGTGAAGCGTTCGCCGTTGTCGATGTTGTAGATCTGGATCTGTTCGTACTCACGGATGCCGGACAAGTCCAGCCATTCACCGTCGATGGCGCAAGAGCCTTCGTAATCGAGTACAGCATGGGTGACTTCGGCGCGATGCAGCTTGGCCTTGAGCATGATGGCGTGCATGAGTGTTTCCCCGGGTCGGAATCGAACGGGGGGCAGTTTGCCCGAAGGCTTTGTGGGCGGCAATACAACGTAAAAGATCGTCCGAACGCGGCCCGAGCCCGCGGCATCTCCTACAGGTGTCCGCGAGACCGTGTAGGAGCTGCCGCAGGCTGCGATCTTTTGATTTTGCCGTTAAGACGTAGCGTCGAGGTTCAGATGCAGGTTGTCGATCAACCGCGTCGTGCCGAGGAACGCCGCCACCAGAATCACCAGATCCCGATCTTCGGTCGTCGCCGGACGCAAGGTCAGCGCATGGCGAATTTCCAGGTAATCCGGACGCAGGCCAGCGGCTTCCAGTTGCTTGATCTGCTCGTTGATCAGCGTCGGGTAATCGCGCTCGCCCTGTTTGATCGCGTCGCTGATCCGGGTCAGGGTGCGATAGACCTCCGGTGCAATGGCCCGCTGTTCTTCGCTGAGGAAACCATTGCGTGACGACAGCGCCAGACCGTCAGCGGCGCGTACGGTCGGTTCGCCGATGATCTGGATCGGCATGTTCAGGTCGTGCACCAGGGCGCGAATCACCGCCAGTTGCTGGAAGTCTTTCTGGCCGAAGATCGCCAGGTCCGGCTGGACCATGTTGAACAGCTTGCTGACTACCGTCGCCACCCCTTCGAAATGCCCCGGACGGCTGGCGCCGCACAGGCCTTCAGATAGTTGCGGAACGCTGACGCGGGTCTGGCCGGCCATGCCGTCGGGGTACATTTCTTCGACGGTTGGGGCAAACAGCAGATGGCAACCGGCCTGGAGCAGTTTCTCCTGATCGGCGGCCAAGGTCCGCGGGTATTTGTCGAGGTCTTCGCCGGCGCCGAATTGCAGCGGGTTGACGAAAATACTCGCGACTACGAAATCCACCCGTTGGGTGGCTTTGGTAATCAGCGCGATATGCCCGCTGTGCAGGTTGCCCATGGTCGGCACAAAGCCGATGCGCTTGCCTTCGCTACGGGCGCGGGCCACCGCGGCCCGCAGTTCGCGTACGGTTTTTACGGTGTTCATGCAGAGAATCCGTGTTCGATGCCAGGGAAAGTCGCCGCTTTGACTTCAGTGACGTAAGCGCTCAAGGCGGCTTGAATGCTGGTTTGGTCGGTCATGAAGTTCTTCACGAACTTTGGCACGCGGCCGGTCATGGACAAGCCCAGCATGTCGTGCAGAACCAGGACCTGACCGTCGGTGCCACTGCCGGCGCCGATGCCAATCACCGGGATCTTCACCGCCTGGCTGATTTCTTCGGCCAGTTCGCTCGGCACGCATTCGAGCAGCAGCATGGCCGCGCCGGCCTGTTCCAGGGAAATCGCGTCGGCACGCATCTGCCGCGCCTGGTTCTCGTTGCGGCCCTGGACTTTATAGCCGCCGAGGATGTTGACCGATTGCGGTGTCAGCCCCATGTGCGCGCACACCGGGATGCCGCGTTCGGCCAGCAGGCGGATCGAGTCCGCGAGCCACAATGCCCCTTCAACCTTGACCATGTGCGCACCGGCTTGCATCAACATGGCGCTGTTGGTCATGGTTTGATCGAGGGTGGCGTAGGCCATGAAGGGCAGGTCGGCGAGGATCAGGGCATCGGTGTTGCCGCGTTTGACGGCTGCCACGTGGTAGGCCATTTCTGCAGTGGTCACCGGCAGGGTGCTGTCGTGACCTTGCAAGACCATGCCGAGGGAGTCGCCCACCAGCAGCACTTCAACCCCGGCCTCATTGCAGGCGTGGGCGAAGGTCGCGTCATAGCAGGTCAGCATGGTGATCTTTTCACCTGTCTGCTTGAGGCTCTGGAGCGTGGTCAGGGTGATGGCTGGCATGAAAAAAATCCTCATTACAGGCGCTATGAAAACTACTGCGAGTAACGCGCGTGATTCGTCATTTATACAGGCGCACCCTCTTTCGTGGTGCTTGTAAGGCCTGGACTGCGCCCTTTAGCGCCGCGTTGGCGGCAGCGGGACGCCTATAGTCGTGAGGAGAACCCGGGAAGTCAATTGCATGTGTTACCGCATTGTTACGTGTGGGGTGTTACCGACGTTACTGATGCGATTCAGCAGATTTGCGATGGGCTTGTATCGTCAAAAGCGGCAACTCAGGCTGCCGGGAGGCGTTCCAGGCCGACGAACGGGCAGGCGGCGAGTAATTTTGCGAGGGTGCGGCCGTCAGCCAAGCGCAAGTCCGCCGGTGCCAGTTCGGCCAGCGGATAGAGCACAAAGGCTCGTTCCTGCAGGTGATAGTGAGGGACTTTGAGGCGCGGTTCGTCGATCAGTCGATCGCCGAACAGCACGATGTCCAGATCCAGCGTGCGCGGGCCCCAGCGTTCAAGGCGCTGGCGGCCTTGTCCGTTCTCGATGGCTTGCAGGGCATCGAGCAGTTCCAGCGGCGCGAGGCGGCTGTCGAGAGCGGCGACCGCGTTGGTATAACGCGGTTGGCCGGGCAGCAGCGAGTCGCTTTGATAAAACCCGGAAACACCGACCAGTTCGGTCTGCGGCAAGCGTGCCAAGGCCTCGACAGCGCTGCGCAACTGTTCGGCAGGGTCAGCCAGATTGCTGCCCATGCCGATGTAGATGCGTTCCATGGCCTATTCGCCTGTCGTGCTCGAAGCGCCGGCAGCGCGTTTGCGTTTGGCACCGCCACTGCGGCGACGTTTGCGCGGAGCACCGCTGCCGTCGTCCTTGCCGCTGAGTTCGCGGATCATGTCCCGACGTTCGCTGTCGTTGGCGTCCTGATAGTCGGTCCACCATTCGCCCAGGCCGTCGGTCTGTTCGCCAGCGCTTTCGCGCAGCAGCAGGAAGTCGTAGCCGGCACGGAACCGCGGGTTATCCAGCAATAGGTCGGCCCGCTTGCCGCTGCGGCGCGGCAGACGCTCCTGCATATCCCAGATCTCGCGGATCGGCATGGTGAAGCGTTTCGGAATTGCAATACGCTGGCACTGTTCTGCAATCAACTCGTGCGCTGCTTCCTGCATTGCCGGAATCGGCGGCATGCCACGTTCTTGCAGGCGCAACACGCGGGCCGGCAGGGCAGGCCAGAGCAGGGCGGCGAACAGGAACGCCGGGGTGACCGGTTTGTTCTGCTTGATCCGCAAGTCCGTGTTGATCAGTGCTTCACTGATCAGCGTGTGGGTGTACGTCGGGTTGTATTCCAGTGCCTCGGCACTGGCCGGGAACAGCGGATCGAACAGCTGCAGGTCGACCAGCATCTCGAAGGTGTCCGCGGCGTGGCCGGAGAGGAACAGCTTGAGCACTTCTTCGAACAGGCGGGCTGACGGGATCTCGCGCAGCATCGGTGCCAGGTCGCGGATCGGCAGGGCGCTGTGCTTCTCGATACCGAAATTCAGCTTGGCGGCGAAACGCACGGCCCGCAGCATCCGCACCGGGTCTTCCTGGTAGCGCTGCTTCGGATCGCCGATCAGGCGGATCAGGTGATTGCGGATGTCGTGTACGCCATTGGCGTAGTCGAGAATGCGCTCGCTGACCGGATCGTAATACAAGGCGTTGATGGTGAAGTCGCGGCGTTGCGCGTCTTCTTCCAGGGTGCCGTAGACGTTATCGCGCAGGATGCGCCCGCTTTCGTTGCGGGAAGACTGGTTGCTGTCTTCGTCCTCGTCGTTTTGCGGGTGATTGGCGCGGAAGGTCGCGACTTCGATGATTTCGCGGCCAAAGTGGATATGCACCAGTTTGAAGCGACGACCGATGATCCGCGCGTTGCGGAATTCGGCCCGTACCTGTTCAGGGGTGGCACTGGTGGCGACGTCGAAATCTTTCGGCGTGATGCCGAGCAGCATGTCACGCACACAGCCGCCGACCAGGTAAGCCTGGTAACCGGCGTTCTGCAGGCGTTCGACGATATTGACCGCGTAACGGCTGAATTGCGCCTTTTGCAGCGAATGTTGGCCGCTATTGAGCACTTCAGGCGTGCTGCGGATGTGTTGCGTACGACGCAGGGGAGAACGGAATGACTGGAACAGCTTCTTCAGCATGGGATGCACTGTTTGAAGGAATGTTCGGCCATAACGAAGAATGACCGCATGATGGGCCGGGATTCTAGCATTTAGTCGGGGGATGGTGTAGGAAGCTGCGCAAGCGCTTGAAGGGAGATGTCTTGAGGGGCGGTTTTTGTAGTAGTGAGAATGCCAAACGCCAGAAACCACAAGGGGAGCCGAAGCTCCCCCAGAAGTAGTTGCGTGCTCTATTTTTATTATTGGTTTCGGGCTTCTTGTTTTTGTTGAGCGCCCTCGCCATGAAGTTTTCCTTCATGACCCTCCCAATCGGGAGCCAAGAGCAAACGGATTGCTTTGGTCGCTGTGTTGCTATGATCGTGTGATCCAACCAGTTCAGGCACTGTCTCGGGACAGTTTTTTATTGTTCTCGGCCTGGTTGCGGGGCAAGCCCCAAATGCAACGCCTCTCCAAAAGAATCAGTTAGCTACGCCTCTCGCCGTCTTGTTTTTATTGTGCGTGAGTCGATTCGTCTTATTTTTATTGTCTTGTGCATTACTTGTTATTGTTCTTGTACTGAACATATAGCAGGGTGCGTGCCAACTTTTGTGAGGCCCAGTAAAACAAGGGGTTAGGCAGGCTAATGGTGTTTTTCGAGGCCAAAAAAAACCGGGGCTTCGTTACCGTAAGCCCCGGCTTCTGTTACGTGAAAAAGCTGAGGTAACAGTTTTTCCACAATGTCACGTGTTACCCGCACATCCGACAGGCGCGGTTCAGCTCTCGCTCGCCACCCCGGTCTTGCGCCGCGGGATGCCCAGGCGTTGACGGCGTTCCCACAGGCATTTGCGACTGACTCCGAGTTTGCGGGCCAGTTCGGTTTCGGTCATGTGATCCTGATGCTCGAGCACGAAGTGCTGGAAGTAGTCTTCCAGGGACAGATCTTCGGTCGGTTCGTGGCTGGTGTTACCGGCGTTGTTGCCCTGCTGGGGGGCGAGGCCGATGAAGTCGTCGTCTTCCAGATCGCTGAGCTCGATGTCGATACCCAGCAGCTCGGCGGAAATCTCCGGGCTCTCGCACAGAATCACCGCACGCTCGACCGCGTTTTCCAGTTCGCGAACGTTACCCGGCCAGGAGTAATGCCGTATCGCCTGCTCGGCATCGGCGGCGAATTTCAGATCGGTGCGGTTGACCCGCGCGCTCTGCCGCGCCAGGAAGGCATTGGCAATTTCATTGACGTCCGCACCGCGCTCGCGCAGGGCCGGCAGTTTCAGGGCGATCACGTGGAGGCGGTAATACAAGTCTTCACGGAACTGGCCGATCTTCGCCAGGCTCTTGAGGTCCCGGTGGGTCGCGGCGATCAGGCGTACATCGACCTTCTGCGACTGGACCGAGCCAACCCGGCGGATTTCACCTTCCTGCAATACGCGCAACAGGCGGGCCTGGGCTTCCAGTGGCAGTTCACCGATTTCATCGAGGAACAAGGTGCCACCGTCCGCCGCTTCCACCAACCCGGCACGCCCGGCGCTGGCGCCGGTGAACGCGCCTTTTTCGTGGCCGAACAGTTCGGACTCGATCAGGCTTTCCGGAATGGCCGCGCAGTTCACCGAAATCATCGGTGCCTTGGCGCGTTTGGACAGGTTGTGCAGGGCGCGTGCCACGAGTTCTTTACCGGTACCGGATTCGCCCTGGATCAGGACATTGGAATCGGTCGGGGCGACTTTACGGATTTTGCTGTACAGGTCCTGCATCGGCGGGCAAGAGCCGATGATGCCGATTTCGCCGTTGCTTTTGTCGACACCGCTTTTTGCTGCGGCGCCATTGGACGCTTTGCCGACGACCGGCTCACCGCTGGCTTGCGCCGATTGCCGGTCACGCAGGATTCGCGCGACGGCCTGGAGCATCTCGTCGTGATCGAAAGGCTTGGCGATGTAGTCCACCGCGCCCATTTTCATGGAGTCGACGGCCGAACGCAGGCTGGCGTAACTGGTCATGATCAGCACCGGAGTGCCCTGGCCGAGTTTGATCAACTCGGTACCCGGCGCGCCCGGCAGGCGCAGGTCACTGACGATCAGGTCAAACGTGGGAATGCTGAAACGCTCTTGTGCTTCCTGCACGGATCCGGCTTCGCTGACCTGGTACTGGTTACGTTCCAGCAGACGGCGCAAGGCGGAGCGGATAATTGTTTCGTCTTCGACGATCAAAATGTGCGGCATTGATTCGATACTCTCGACGGTCTCAGTTCACAGCGGACGTCGCTTCGACATGACGCGGTAAGGTCACCCGGATACGGGTGCCGCGTTGGCTTTGAACATCAGCCGGGCTGTCGATGGTGATTTGTCCATAATGCTCTTCAACGATGGAATAGACCAGTGCAAGGCCCAGACCGGTGCCTTCGCCAGGATCCTTGGTGGTGAAGAAGGGTTCGAACAGTCGGTCCATGATGCTCGAGGGAATACCGCTGCCTTCGTCTTCGACGATCAGATCGACCGTGTGTTCGCCGGCTTCGCTCTTGACGCGCACTGCACTGCCCGGAGGCGAGGCGTCACGGGCGTTTGAGAGCAGATTGATCAATACCTGGGCGAGCCGCTGCGGGTCGCCTTCGACCCAGTGATCGGGGTCGCACAGGTTGTAGAACTGTACTTCGAAATTGCGCCGGTTCAAGGCCAGCAGGCCGATGGCATCCTGGGCCACTTCCGCCAGACAAACGGGCTCGTCGCTGTGCTGATGACCGCCCGCGTGGGCGAAGCTCATCAGCGACTGAACGATGCGTGACACGCGTTTGGTCTGCTCGAGGATCTGCCCGCTGATTTCCGTGAGTTCGGCGTCTTCTTCACGTTCTTCGCGCAGGTTCTGCGCGAGACAGGCAATGCCGGTGATCGGGTTGCCGATTTCATGGGCCACGCCGGCCGCCAGTCGGCCAATGCTGGCCAGGCGCTCGGAGTGCACCAGTTTGTCTTCGAGCATCTGGGTTTCGGTCAGGTCTTCCACCAGCAGCACCAGGCCGCTGTTGCCCGGTGCCAGCGGTTCGTCGATCGCCGCTTTGTGCAGGTTCAGCCAGCGGGTCTGGCCATCGAGGGCCAGGTGCTGCTTGTGCAAGTGTTCGTCCGGCAGATTGATGAAGCCTTGCAGCAGCTCTTTCCACGGATCGGCAATGGTGCTCAGGCGCGAACCGACCACACGCTGCGCGGCAATCCCGGTCAGCTCCTCCATGGCTTTGTTCCACATGAGGATTTCCTGATCCTTGGCCAGCGAGCACACGCCCATCGGCAATTCCTGCAGGGTTTGGCGGTGGTAGCGGCGCAGGGCATCGAGTTCGGCGGCAAGGCCGGTGAGGCGCGAGTGGTAATCCTCGAGGCGACTTTCGATGAAGTGGATGTCTTCGGTGACGTAGTTTTCGCCGCCGGCCTTATAGGGCAGGAAGGTTTCGACCATGTCCTGCGCCACGCTCGGGCCCATCAGGCCGGAGAGGTTGGCTTCGATACGGTCACGCAAACGACGCAAGGCGTAAGGCCGGCGTTCGTCGAACGGCAGATAAAGGTCACGCAGCGCTTGTTCGACTTCTTTCTGCGCCGCCTTGGCGCCCAGCGGTTTGGCCAGTTGCGTGGCGAATTCCTGAGGCGAGGCGGCATGCAGTTCGCGGCGTTGCGGGCGGCGAACGTTGTCCACCGCGCAGGCTTCGGCGGCGCTGGCCTCTTCGGGGCTGGCGTTGGTGAACAGTGAAATCAGGGTGAACATCAGCACGTTGGCGGCCAGCGAGGCAATCGCCGCCATGTGCCAGCTGGTGTCGTCCAGCACGTAAATCATGTTCAGCAACGGAATGTAGAAGCCTTGCAGATTGCCGACCAGCGGCAACAGCATGGTCACCAGCCACACCAGAATCCCCGCCAGGAGGCCGGCGATGAAGCCGCGACGGTTGGCGGTCGGCCAGTACAGCACCGACAGCACTCCCGGCAGGAACTGCAACGTGGCGACGAAGGCGACGATGCCGAGGTTGGCCAGGTCCTGTTCCGCGCCCAGCATCAGGTAGAAACCGTAGCCGGCCATGATGATCGCGACGATCAGTGCCCGGCGGGTCCATTTCAGCCAGCGGTAGATATTGCCCTCGGCCGGCGGTTGATAGAGCGGCAGCACCAAGTGGTTCAGTGCCATCCCGGACAGCGCCAGCGTAGTAACGATGATCAGCCCGCTGGCCGCCGACAATCCACCGACATACGCCAACAGCGCCAGGGCTTTGCTATTGGCGGCGATGCCGATGCCCAGGGTGAAATATTCCGGATTGGTGGTGGCACCGAGTTTCAACCCGGCCCAGAGAATCAACGGCACTGCCAGGCTCATCAGCAACAGGAACAGCGGCAAGCCCCAGCTCGCGCTGACCAGCGAACGCGGGTTGAGGTTTTCGGTAAAGGTCATGTGGTACATGTGCGGCATGACGATCGCCGAGGCGAAGAACACCAGCAGCAGCGTGCGCCATGGGCCTTCCTGCAGAGGCGTGTGCAGGGCGGCGAGGGCGGTCTGGTTTTGCAGCAGCCACAGTTCCAGCTGTTGCGGGCCGTCGAACACGCCATACAGCGCATACAGGCCGACGCCACCAATCGCGATCAGCTTGATCACTGACTCGAAGGCGATTGCGAACACCAGGCCTTCATGTTTCTCACGGGTGGCGATGTGGCGCGAGCCGAAGAAAATCGTGAACAGCGTAATCAGCGCGCAGAAACTCAGGGCCACGCGATGCTGCACCGGCTCGCGGGTGAGGATGCCGATGGAGTCGGCCACTGCCTGAATCTGCAACGCCAGCAACGGCAGCACGCCGACCAGCATGAAAATCGTCGTCAGCGCACCGGCCCAGGTGCTGCGGAAACGGAACGCGAACAGGTCGGCCAGCGATGAGAGTTGGTAAGTGCGGGTGATTTTCAGGATCGGGTACAAAAGCACCGGCGCCAGCAGAAACGCCCCGGAAACCCCGAGGTAGCTGGACAGAAAACCGTAGCCGTACTGATAAGCCAGGCCCACCGTGCCGTAAAACGCCCAGGCACTGGCATAAACGCCCAGCGACAGGGTGTAGGTCAGCGGATGGCGAATGATCGCCCGGGGGATCATGCCCCGTTCACTGATCCAGGCCACACCGAACAGCACCGCCAGGTACGCGGCGCTGATCAGGATCATCTGGGTCAGGCTAAAGCTCATCGGCATCTTTTTGGCTCTGCAGGATGAAGGTCACGACGATCAGAATCAGCCAGAGCAAATAAGGGCGATACCAGGCGCCAGTGGCGTCGATCCACCAATCCATGATGGCCGGGGAGAACAGATAAATCCCCACTACTAGGAGCAGGACCAAGCGATAGATGTACATCCCGGCCTCTCTCTTTTATGCGCGTGCCCGAAAACGTGCGGCGATGGTAACGGATGGGTGCGCCACTGCAAGTGGCATCACTGCAGTTGCGCTTCAGGCAACGTCAGTGTGCGCGGGATCAGCGACGCATCCCAGTGGGCAATGCCCCAATTCAGCACTTCCCGTGGCGTGGCGTCATTGAGTTCGATAACGGGAGTGTGCCCCAGCGCCCGCAATGCGCGCAGCAACAGCGGCGTGGCCTGATCTTCGGTGAGTGGCGGCGAGCGATAGGACTTTCCGAGTTTGTGGCCGTCCGGCTGGGTAATCAACGGGATGTGCAGGTAGCGTGGTTGCGGCAGGCCGAGCAGTTCTTGCAGATAGAGCTGGCGTGGCGTGGAGTCAAGCAGGTCGGCGCCGCGCACGATATCAGTGATGCCTTGCCAGGCATCGTCCAGCACCACCGCCAATTGATAGGCGTAGAGCCCGTCACGGCGACGAATCACGAAGTCGCCGACCTCACGGCCCAGATGTTGACGGAATTCGCCCTGTACCCGGTCGATGAAGTGGTATTCGAGCTCCGGTACACGCACGCGGATCGCAGCATTCTCGGTGCCGTGCCCCGCGTTGCGGCAGAACCCGGGATAGATGCCGTGATACGGCTCCAGTTGCTTGCGCGAGCAGGTGCATGCGTAGGCCAGGCCCTGGCTGAACAGGCGATTGAGGACTTCGGCGTAGGCCGCGTGCCGGTCACTCTGTCGGACCATCTCGCCATCCCATTCGAAACCATAGCTTTCCAGCGCCTTGAGAATCGCCGCCTGAGCACCGGGCTCCTCGCGTGGCGGATCGAGATCCTCCATGCGCACCAGCCAGCGCCCGCTGACCGAACGGGCGTCGAGGTACGAGGCCAGCGCTGCAACCAGCGAACCGAAGTGCAGATGCCCGCTGGGCGTGGGGGCGAAGCGCCCGATATAGGCGGAAGAGGCGATGGCGGTCATAAGGGCGATGTCAGGCTGTCCAATCGTTTTGAGCACGGCTTGAAGCCGCCTTCACGAGCAAGCTCAGTTCCTACAGGAGATTGCGCCAGCCTTTGTAGGAGCGAAGATTGTTCCGGGCGGCGATCCGACGAAGGCGATTTCGAAGTCGCAACAAATATCAGCAAATATCAGAAACAAAAACGGAGCGTTCGCACGCTCCGTCTTTCGTTCAAGTCGAGATTACTTGCCGACTTGCTTTTCCTTGATTTCCGCCAGGGTCTTGCAGTCAACGCACATGTCGGCGGTAGGACGGGCTTCCAGTCGCTTGACGCCGATTTCGACGCCGCAGGACTCACACCAACCGTATTCTTCGTCTTCGATCAGTTGCAGGGTCTTGTCGATTTTCTTGATCAGCTTGCGCTCACGGTCGCGGGCGCGCAATTCGAGGCTGAATTCCTCTTCCTGGCTGGCACGGTCTGCCGGGTCAGGGAAGTTGGCCGCTTCGTCTTTCATGTGATCAACGGTACGGTCGACTTCCTGCATCAAGTCCTGTTTCCACTTGTTCAGGATCTTGGTGAAGTGAGCACGCATGGGTTTGCCCATGTACTCTTCGCCCTTCACTTCTTTGTAGGGTTCGAAGCCGCTGATCGACTGATTTTGCTGCTTTGCTTGGGTGGGCATGAAATGGACCGCCTCTACTCTTGTAATCCATTGCGCAGGATTGCTCCATCACCGACACCTGCCGGCCCTGCGGCTGCAAGCGGGCGAACTTACCAGATCAAATCGGACCGCGCTACTCCCGGATGTCGAGCCCGCGGCCCGTGGTGCTTGCAAAAGATTGCAAAGCTCCGTCTGGTGGCTAGGGAGACCTGATCAATTATTGATTTTAGCCAAACCTGAGACATACGCTTGAATCGATTGAGACCAGCATTATATGGCTCTGACCGCTTTAGGCTCTCGCTCGTTCCTGCGCTTGGGTAGAATCAATTTTTTTCCCCGTTGTAAGGAAGGCTAATGGCTCTGTCCTACAGTGCGCGCAGTCGCGCTATCGAACCGTTCCACGTTATGGCCCTGCTGGCGCGGGCCAACGAGCTGCAAGCGGCTGGCCACGACGTGATTCACCTGGAAATCGGCGAGCCGGACTTCACCACCGCCGAGCCGATCATCCAGGCCGGCCAGGCTGCGCTAACGGCGGGGAAGACCCGTTACACCGCCGCTCGCGGCATTCCCGAGCTGCGTGAGGCCATTTCGGGCTTTTATCAGCAGCGCTACGGGCTGAACATCGATCCGCAGCGCATTCTGATCACGCCTGGCGGCTCAGGTGCGTTGCTGTTGGCCAGTGCCTTACTGGTGGACCCAGGCAAGCACTGGCTGCTGGCCGACCCGGGTTACCCGTGCAACCGGCACTTCCTGCGCCTGGTGGAAGGGGCGGCACAGCTGGTGCCGGTCGGCCCGGACGTGCGTTATCAACTGACCCCGGACCTGGTCGCGCGTCACTGGGATCACGACAGCGTCGGTGCCCTGGTGGCATCGCCGGCCAACCCCACCGGGACCATCCTGACCCGTGATGAGCTGGCCGGGCTATCCGCGGCGATCAAGGCCCGCCACGGTCATTTGGTGGTCGACGAGATTTACCACGGCCTGACTTACGGCACGGACGCGGCTAGCGTGCTGGAAGTCGATGACAGCGCGTTCGTCCTCAATAGTTTTTCCAAGTATTTCGGCATGACCGGCTGGCGCCTTGGTTGGCTGGTCGCACCTGAAGCGGCGGTCGGTGAACTGGAGAAGCTCGCCCAGAACCTCTACATCAGCGCACCGAGCATGGCCCAGCACGCGGCATTGGCCTGCTTCGAGCCAGCCACCATCAGCATTTTCGAGGAGCGCCGCGCCGAGTTCGGTCGACGTCGTGACTTCCTCCTGCCAGCCCTGCGGGAATTGGGTTTCGGTATCGCGGTAGAACCAGAAGGTGCGTTCTATTTGTACGCCGATATCAGCAAGTTCGGCGGCGATGCCTTCGCGTTCTGCCGGCACTTCCTCGAAACCGAGCACGTTGCGATCACCCCGGGGTTGGACTTCGGGCGTCATCAGGCCGGGCATCATGTGCGGTTTGCCTACACCCAAAGCCTTCCGCGCTTGCAAGAAGCAGTCGAGCGGATCGCCCGCGGTTTGAAGAGCTGGCAAGGCTGATGCGTTTTCATCCTCCCCTTGAAGAAGGTCGCTTGATTCGTCGTTACAAGCGTTTTCTTGCCGATATCGAAACCGTGGGTGGCGAGTTGCTGACCATTCACTGCCCGAACACCGGCTCGATGCTTAATTGCCAGGTCGAGGGCGGGCAAGTCTGGTTCAGCCGCTCCACCGACCCCAAGCGCAAGTTGCCCGGCACTTGGGAAGTTGGCGAAACCCCGCAGGGACGGCTGTTCTGTGTGAACACCGGGCGCGCCAACGGCTTGATCGAGGAAGCGTTGCAG
Organism: Pseudomonas sp. FP1740; assembly: GCF_030687165.1. Taxonomy (NCBI): domain Bacteria; kingdom Pseudomonadati; phylum Pseudomonadota; class Gammaproteobacteria; order Pseudomonadales; family Pseudomonadaceae; genus Pseudomonas; species Pseudomonas sp. FP1740. The sequence goes on along the minus strand of NZ_CP117461.1, from coordinate 5,663,614 downwards.
GCTGGCGTCATCACCGAGTTGAACGGCTTTACCGAACTGAAGCGCGAAGTGGCCTATGGTCAGGAAAACAGCCGCATCGATTTTCGTCTCGATTACCCGGGCGGGCCGGCTTATGTGGAAGTCAAAAGCGTCACCCTGGGCTTTGATGGCTCGGCGGTGGCGGCATTTCCTGACGCGGTGACCCAGCGTGGGGCCAAGCATTTGCGCGAACTGGCGCATTTGGCCAGGGACGGGATTCGGGCAGTGCAGTTGTATTGCGTGAACCTGACAGGGATCGACGCGGTGCGTCCTGCCGAAGAAATCGATTCGGCCTACGCAGCTGCGTTGCGTGAGGCGGTGGCGTGTGGAGTCGAAGTGCTGGCGTATGGCGTGCGCTTGACCCACGAAGAGATGGTGGTGCATCGGCGACTGGATGTGTTGCTTTAGAGCGTAACCCAGATCCCTTGTTCGTCCTCGCGGCACAGGACGCTGGTCAGGAATTGCCCGGCGCAGGGGCCGGCAACGCATTCACCGTCCTCGATCAGAAACAGTGCGCCGTGGGTCGCGCACTGGATCAGGCTGTTGCTGGGGTCGAGAAACTGGTCGGGCTGCCATTCCAGCCCGACGCCCCGGTGCGGGCAGCGATTTTCATACACATACACCCGACCGCCCCGGCGTACGGCCAGGAGCTTCTGGCCGTCGACGTCGAAACCGCGACTGCTGGCGTCAGCCAATTCGGCGCCTGTGCAAAGAAGCTTCATGTCTATCCTCAAGTCCTGCGGCTCGTGGCCGGTATGTCCGAGCTTGACGTTCAAATGCAAGCAATTATCAAATGACGGCTTGCCCGCAGGGCGATTACCGGATGCCGAGAATACTTGGCCTGTCATGACTATGCCCGGGAAACCTTTGAAGGAGGCTATTTATGCACCTGTTCGATCCCGGTACGACTGGCCAATGACCCTTCTGATTAAACCTCGTGCGTTGTTCATGGGCTTGAGCCTGTTGTGTTTGCTGGCGATCTGGCTGTCGCTGGCGTTGGGGCCGGTGAGTTTGCCGTTGTTCGACACCTTGCGCGCGGCGCTGCGCTTGCTCGGTCTGCCGATTGCCGCCGACGGGTTGGAGCAGGCCGAACTGATCCTCGGGCAAATCCGCCTGCCGCGAACCTTGCTCGGTTTGGCGGTGGGCGGGGTTCTGGCGCTGTCCGGTGTGGCGATGCAGGGTTTGTTTCGCAATCCTCTGGCCGATCCAGGCCTGATAGGGGTGTCGAGCGGCGCGGCATTGGGCGCGGCTATCGCGATTGTCGGCGGCTCGGTATTCGGTGGACTGCCTGAATCCATCGGGCCATATCTGTTGTCGGTGTGCGCGTTTCTTGGCGGGTTGGGGGTGACGGCGCTGGTCTATCGACTGGGGCGACGCAATGGCCAGACCAACGTCGCGACCATGTTGCTGGCCGGTATTGCATTGACAGCCCTGGCTGGCTCGGCGGTCGGGCTCTTCACCTATCTGGCGGATGACGCGACCCTGCGCACCCTGACGTTCTGGAACCTGGGCAGCCTTAACGGCGCCAGTTATGCGCGACTCTGGCCGTTATTGCTAGTGAGCACCGGCGTGGCACTGTGGTTGCCGCGTCGGGCCAAGGCCTTGAATGCATTGTTGCTGGGAGAATCGGAGGCCGGTCACCTGGGCATCGATGTGGAAAGTCTCAAGCGCGAATTGGTTTTCTGTACGGCGCTTTGCGTCGGCGCGGCGGTAGCTGCGGCGGGGATGATCGGGTTTGTCGGCCTGGTGGTGCCGCATCTGGTGCGACTGCTGGTCGGCCCCGATCATCGGGTGCTGTTGCCGGCGTCGGTGTTGGCGGGGGCCAGTCTCCTGTTGTTTGCTGATCTGGTGGCGCGGCTGGCGCTGGCGCCGGCTGAGTTGCCGATCGGGATTGTCACGGCCCTCATCGGCGCGCCGTTCTTTCTGTATTTATTGCTCAGAGGGCGTGCCTGATGTTGCGAGCGCAAAACCTGCAAATCCGCCGCGGTCGAAAAGTTGTCCTGACGGACATCACCCTTGAGCTTAAACCGGGCGAAGTGCTCGGCGTGTTGGGGCCTAATGGCGCCGGCAAAAGCACGTTGCTCGGCGCCCTGTGCGGAGAATTGCCTGCGGACCATGGCAGCGTCTGGCTCGATGAGCGTGAGTTGAGTCATTGGAACGGAGCGCAGCGAGCCCGGCGTTTGGCAGTATTGCCGCAAGTGTCGACCCTGGACTTTGCCTTTCGCGTCGAAGAAGTGGTCGGCCTGGGCCGTCTGCCTTATCAAAGCGGTCGGGTCCGGGATGAGGAGATTGTCGCCGCCGCGCTGCAGGCGGCCGATGCGGGGCACTTGAGCGGTCGCAGTTATCTGGCGTTGTCTGGTGGCGAACGTCAGCGGGTGCATTTGGCGCGGGTGTTGGCGCAGCTTTGGCCGGGCGAGGCGGGGCAGACGTTGTTGCTCGATGAGCCGACGTCGATGCTCGACCCGCTGCATCAGCACACCACTCTGCAAGCGGTGCGTGAATTCGCCGATCGCGGTGCGGCGGTGCTGGTGATCCTGCATGATCTGAACCTGGCGGCGCGTTATTGTGATCGCCTGTTACTGCTCGAAGGTGGGCGTCCTGTAGTGCTGGACACGCCGGAACAGGTATTGCGCCCGGAACCGCTCAAGGCTGTGTTCGGGTTGGAAGTATTGGTGCAACCGCACCCGGAGCGTGGGCATCCGCTGATCATCGCCCGCTGAGGTGTTTTAGGGATGAAAACACGCATGATGGTTTTTCTGGCCGCGCTGTTACTGGGTGCTTGCCAGCATGTAGCGGTGCCGTCGGTCAGCGGCGAAATCCGGGATCTGCGCAGCGGTCAGACCCTAACGGCGCAAGAACTGCTTGCACGGTTGTCGGAACCTTCGCGGTTGATCGTCGGCGAGCAGCATGACAATCGTGATCACCATCAACTGCAATTGTGGTTATTGCAGGCACTGGGTGAGCGACGGCCTCAAGGCAGTCTGCTGTTGGAAATGCTGACGCCGGCTCAGCAACAGCGCGTCGATGACGTTCGGCATGCCTCACCGCTGCCGAACGATTTGTCCGGGGCATTGGCCTGGCAGCCGGGATGGGACTGGAATCTTTACGGGCCGATCGTTCGGTTTGCCCTGACTCAGCCGTACCCGTTGCTGGCGGCCAATCTGGACACGCCTGAAGTCCGTTCTGTCTATGCCAAACCGCCGATATTGAGCGGTGCGCGTTCCAACGCTCCGACGGTCAAGAATGAGTTGCTGGCGCAGATCAGCGATTCCCACTGCGGCTTGCTGCCTGAATCACAGATGCCCGCGATGCTGGCCGTCCAGCAGCAGCGTGACCGGCGGATAGCCGAGCGATTACGGGTGGCACCGATGCCTTCACTGTTGTTTGCCGGCGCGTTCCACGCACGCAAGGATGTCGGGGTGCCGATCCATATGCTGGATCTGGGGGAGCCCGAGGCGCCAACGGTATTGCTGCTGGCGGAGCAGGGCGCTGAGGTCACGTCGGCTATGGCCGATTACGTCTGGTATACGCCCACCACGCCGCCGCAGGATTACTGCGCGCAAATGCGCAAGCAGTTCGGCAAGCCGTCAGGCCAATAAAATCAGCCGAGTTTTCCGCAGGCAAAAAAAGACCCGGCAAGAGCCGGGTCAAATAACCGTGATTAGCCTGATGAGGAGATAATCTGAGAGTCCGAACCAAGGGCTTTTCAGAATATCGACCAGTCTCGCGACCAGTTGTGATAATCATAGCGATTCTCATTACCAAGTCAACCGCTGATTTCTCGTATTCGTGAATGACGTCATTCCTTCGCTGGAAAGCGTCGTAACCATTGGGTTTCAGGCTGTGCGTTCGAGTGAAATTATCCGTTCAATTCTTGTGGCGAGACGAAATAGCATCCAGCTGTTTGTTCAAGGCTTCCTTGCGCTCGGCGGGAATGTCGTTCCAGTGAACATCCATCAACGCGCCTTCAATCGCATACAACAACACCTTGGACGCCCGAAAACCGCGAGTGCGCACGGCCCGATAAGCGTCCACAGCTCCCAGCCGACGCAAGTCCGAGGCACTGTGGATGCCCACGGCATGCAGCCATTGCGCCGACGTCTTGCCAAGATTCTTCAGGTGTTGCAGTTCATCATTCATCAAGCCTCCTTGCGACAGCCGAATGGTGCGTGGGCGAGCCTCTCAGCAGTGTAGCCATCAGTAGGAAAAGCGTGATTGTTTGGTCGGTTTCGACGCAAAAGCTTCTAAGAGGAAAACTCAAGAAGCGGCGTGAAAAGGCGGAGCATGTAGTCCGAGGGCGTGTGGAAATTGAGTTTTTGAGCAAAAAAAGTACAAAGTCCAGCGCAAGGCAGGGGCGCTGGACTGGGTGAGACGTCGCTTTTAGCGGGTGCGATAACGCAGGCGTGTACCGAAATTCATCGACATCAGAATCTCATCGGCACTCAGCTCTGGCGGGAAGTAGGCGCCGGAGATCTGCGCGTGGGCCAGGCTCGCGCCTTCCAGGGATGAGTTGCGAAAATCGATGCCGCGCAAGTCGGCAGAGCGAAAATAGGCATCGGTGAAGTCGATGCCGTCGGCGTTCAGTTCACGCAGATCGAGCCCGCGGAAGTCACCACCGACCATGTCGATAGGTCCATCTTTCGGGCGTTCATTGTTGAAGCTTGTGATGTCGTCTTTGTGCAGCAAGGCATAAAGCGGGGTGTCGAGAAGTTTTGGCTGGCTCATGTCACATCACCTGATGGTTTTATGACGCCAGTATAGTGCCACTATTTGACAGCCGTGAAGCCGGCGAGGGCTTCACGGCTGAAATTGTTTCTTACAGACCAGGCAAGCGTTGGCGAATTTGCGCAACGACGGTGTCGAGGGTGCCACTTTCATTGGTCTGGACGCGTTTGCTGCAGAGGATTTCTGCTGGCGTCAGGGCCTCGCGGCTGGCTTGTTGGGCGGCGATAACAGCCAGGTTGGCGTCGGACGGATCGTTGTTGTCCGCCTGGCGTTGCTTCAACCAGCTCTCGATCACCGCTTGCGGTGCGTCGCAATCGAGGATCAGGAACGGCGCGCCGGTGGCCTCGGCGATTTTTTCCGCGCCATCCCGTTGGTCGCGCTTGAGATAAGTGGCATCGATCACCACCGGGAAGCCGGCACGCAGAATTACATTGGCAACCTCATGCAGGCGGGCATAGGTGGCGACGCTGGCGTCGGCGCTATAGATGCCGGCTTGCAGCTCGTTTGGTACGGTCTGCTCGCCGAACATACGCTTGCGCTCGACATCCGAACGCAGGCGAATGGCGCCCAATGCTTCCACAAGGCGCATGGCCACATGGCTTTTGCCGACGGCGGAAACGCCGTGGGTAATCGCCAGGAAACGCGAAGGAATGGTGCTGTAGCTTTCCGCCAGGTTGGCGTAGTTGCGGTACTGACGCAGAGTGGTGGCGCGCTGTACCGGATCGGCTTCGGCCGGCATGCTGAACAGGCTGACCTTGGCGCGAACCAGGGCGCGGTAGGCTTTATAGAAGTTCAGCAGCTCAAGGCCCTGATAGTCGCCGGTCAGCTCCAGGTACTGGCTGATGAAACGGCGCGCCAGGCTCTTCAGGCCACGGTCTTCCAGGTCCATTGCCAGGAAACCGGTATCGGCGTAAACGTCGGTGAAGCGGAACGGTTCGTTGAACTCGATGCAGTCGAAGATCACCACTTTGCCGTCGATCACGGTAGCGTTGCCCAGGTGAATGTCACCATGGCATTCACGAATGAAGCCGTCGGCCTTGCGCTGGGCGAACAGTGGCTTGAGGCGCTCGAAGCTGCTTTCGGCCCAGGCTTGCAGTGCCTCGAGTTGCAACAGATCGGCCTTGTCGCTGAGGAACGGAAGGATCTGTTCGAAGTTCTGCCGTACCGGCGCCATGACGCTGTCCGGCGTGCCGGCTTCGTGTTCGGCAGGCACTTTCGGCGCACTGAGGTGGAATTGAGCGATCTGTGCGGCCATCTCGTCAATGTGCGCGGTGGTCAATTCGCCGTTGGCTTGCAGGGTGCTGAGCAATTGGCTTTGCGGGAACTGACGCATTTTCAGGGCGTATTCGACAACCGGACCATCGCCGCCCAGTTGTGGGGCCTCGGCGCTGCCGGTGATCGGCAGCACTTCAAGATACAAGTCATGGGTCAGACGCTGGTTCAGGCGCAGCTCTTCGCCGCAGAAATGCTTGCGAGCTTCGAGACTGGTGAAATCGAGGAAGCCGAAATTCACCGGCTTCTTCACTTTATAAGCATAGGGACCGGTGAGTATCACCCAGGAAATATGGGTCTCGATGACCTGGAACCCTTCTACGGGATGCGGGTAGAGGGCCGGGTTTTGCAGGGCAGCGATCAGGGACTGGCTCACAGGTGATCCTTCAGAGTCTGGGGAAAATTCAAGGCCGTCATTATGGCTGCAAGTCCGTCCGACGCAAACCTCAGAGGGCTCCTGTTGAGGATGAATAAAGTGCGTATAATCCGCCGCCATGACTCGAACTCGATCCCCCCGCACCCCTAAAAAACCACCTTCCAAGGGCATGCGCCCCTGGCTGGGTTGGGCCCTTAAACTCAGCCTGGTCGGCCTTGTGGTGCTCGCCGGGTTCGCGGTTTACCTCGACGCCGTGGTTCAGGAGAAGTTCTCCGGCAAGCGCTGGACCATCCCGGCCAAGGTGTACGCGCGCCCGCTCGAGCTGTTCGTCGGACAAAAGCTCAGCAAGGACGACTTCCTCACCGAGCTCGATGCCTTGGGCTACCGGCGTGAAGCGGTCAGCAACGGCCCCGGCGCGGCAGCGGTCAATGGTAATACCGTCGACTTGAATACCCGAGGCTTCCAGTTCTATGAAGGCATGGAGCAGGCGCAGCCCGTGCGCGTGCGGTTCTCCGGCGATTACGTGGCCGAGCTCTCGGCGACCAACGGTTCGAAGCTTTCCGTGGTGCGACTGGAGCCGCTGCTGATCGGCGGGATTTACCCGAAAAACCTTGAAGACCGCATCCTGATCAAGATCGATCAGGTTCCGCCGTATCTGCTCGAAACCCTGGTTGCCGTAGAAGACCGGGATTTCTACAGCCACTGGGGCGTGTCGCCGAAGTCGATTGCCCGAGCTATCTACGTCAACACCTCGGGCGGCAAGATGACCCAGGGCGGTAGTACGCTGACGCAACAGTTGGTCAAGAACTTCTACCTCACCAGTGAACGCAGCCTGACCCGTAAGCTCACCGAAGCCATGATGGCGATGTTGCTTGAGCTGCATTACGACAAGAGCGAAATTCTTGAGGCTTACCTCAATGAAGTATTCGTCGGCCAGGATGGTCAGCGCGCGGTGCACGGCTTCGGTCTGGCCAGCCAGTTTTTCTTCGGGCAGCCATTGTCCGAGCTGAAACTGCATCAAGTCGCTTTGTTGGTGGGCATGGTCAAGGGACCGTCCTATTACAACCCGCGTCGCAACCCTGAGCGGGCGCTGGAGCGGCGCAATCTGGTGCTCGATGTTCTGAAGGAGCAAGGCGTTGCCAGCGCCGAACAGGTTGAGGCGGCGAAGAAAATGCCACTGGGTGTGACCACTCGCGGCAAGTTGGCCGACAGCTCGTTCCCGGGCTTCCTGGATCTGGTTAAACGTCAGTTGCGCGAAGACTACCGCGACGAAGACTTGACCGAAGAAGGGCTGCGAATTTTTACCAGTTTCGACCCGATCCTGCAGATGAAAGCCGAAGCTTCGGTCAACGACACGTTCAAGCGCCTGGCCGGGCGCAAGGGTTCCGATGACGTGGAAGCGGCGATGGTCGTGACCAACCCGGAAACCGGTGAGGTCCAGGCCATGATCGGCAGCCGTCAGGCGAGTTTTGCCGGTTTTAACCGTGCGTTGGACGCGGTGCGACCGATCGGCTCTTTGATCAAGCCGGCGGTTTATCTGACCGCTCTTGAAAAGCCGAGCCAGTACACGCTGACCAGTTGGCTATCGGACGACTACTTCTCGGTCAAAGGCGCGGACGGTCAGATCTGGAAACCACAGAACTATGATCGCCGTTCCCACGGCACGGTGTTCCTGTACCAAGGGTTGGCGCATTCCTACAACCTGTCGACCGCGCGTCTCGGGTTGGCGGTGGGCGTGCCGAATGTCTTGAAGACCCTGGCACGCCTGGGCGTAAGCCGCGAATTCCCGGCGTTCCCATCGATGTTGCTCGGTGCCGGCGGTATGACCCCGATCGAAGTGGCGACCATGTACCAGACGCTGGCCAATGGCGGGTTCAATACGCCAATGCGCGGGATTCGCAGCGTACTGACTGCCGAGGGCGAGCCGCTCAAGCGTTATCCGTTCCAGATTCAGCAGCAATTTGATCCGGCCTCCATTTACCTGATCCAGAACGCCATGCAGCGCGTCATGCGCGAAGGTACCGGCAGTTCGGTTTATAACGTGTTGCCGAAAACCCTGACCCTGGCCGGTAAGACCGGTACCAGTAACGATTCGCGGGACAGCTGGTTCGCCGGTTTCAGTCAGGATCTGCTGGCCGTGGTCTGGCTGGGGCGCGATGATAATGGCAAGACACCGTTCACCGGTGCCACCGGCGCGTTGCAGGTCTGGACCAGCTTCATGCGCAAGGCCGATCCGCTGCCGCTGGACATGCCGCAACCGGACAACATTGTTCAGGCCTGGGTCGATTCGCGCACCGGTCAAGGTTCCGAAGCCAGCTGCCCAGGCGCGGTGCAGATGCCGTATATTCGCGGCAGCGAACCGCCTCCCGGTGCTGCTTGCGGTGGCGAAAGCCCTGCTGAATCGGTGATGGATTGGGTCAAGGGCTGGATGAATTAAGCAAAGAGGATTTGAAGTGAACAAGTGGTTGATTCCAGCGGTGACTGCCGTGGCTTTGCTCAGCGGCTGCTCCACTGTACAGCGTGGTTCGATCCCGATTGTGGACGCCGGCACTGCCGTCTCCAACAGCGAGCGGATTTCGGCGAATGGCGGTTTCCGTCAGTCGACGGTGAAACGTCCAGTACAAGCTCAGACTCAGGCGATCCCGCAAGGTGACACCGGGGTCGTGGTGATGGTCCCGGGTGGTGGTGCCGTCTCTTCGGCACCGATCAGCACTTCGCCGATTACCCCGGGTCCGATTACTCCGGGGCCGATTGATACCTCGCCGGTTCAGTCGGCGCCGATCAATCAGGGTAGCTACAGCATGCCGTCGACGCCCAGCGGGATTCCTTCGGCGAACTCCGGCGGACTGTCCGCCGATGAACAACTGGACGGTCCGGTCCTGGCATTGTTGACCACCGCCCAGCAGCAACAGGCCAGTGGCGACCTTAATGGTGCATCTTCCAGTCTCGAGCGTGCCCAGCGTGTTGCGCCGCGCGAGCCGCAAGTGCTTTATCGCCTGGCCCAGGTGCGTATGGCTCAAGGTGATGCGGCGCAGGCCGAGCAGTTTGCCCGTCGTGGTCTGACGTTCGCCAATGGGCGTCCGGACCTTCAGGCCAGCCTGTGGGAATTGATCGCCCAGGCCCGTGAGAAACAGGGTGATCCGGCCGGTGCAGCATTGGCTCGTCAGAAGGCCAAGGTTTCGCTGTGATGGATACTCGCTTTCCGAAGATTGCCGAACAGTTGCTGTTGATCGAGCGCGAGCTGCGCGTTCAGGGCTGGTGGGATGAAGTACCGCCGTCCGCTGAGGCGCTTTCCAGCGTTGAACCGTTTTCGGTGGATACGCTTGATTTCGAGCAATGGCTGCAATGGATCTTCTTGCCAAGGATGAAGTCGATCCTGGAGCAGGATCTGCCCTTGCCCAACGCATCGGGCATTCAGGAGATGGCCGAAATGGTCTTCGCCTCCCGCAATGTCCAAGGCAAGGATCGGCAGCTTCAGGCCTTGCTCAAAGAGTTCGACGCGTTGATCACCGTTTCCCGCTGATCCCGAACCCTCGACAGCTCCTACATGCAGTTTTTCGCAATCTGTTTCTGTGCTTCGGTGAGGCGCTCCTGACGTTGTTGGTCGGTCAGGCGGCGCGTCTCACCGTCGACTTCCTCCCGCAATCGCGGATTGTTCTGCAGTTGAGCCAGGTTCGTCCGAGCCTGTTCGCAGAACACTTTTAGCTGGGCCTGCTGCTCGGCGACCTGCTTTTTCACTTTGTGATCGATGGCCTTTTGATCGCCGATGACGTTGCCGCGCGGTGGCACGCCCGGTTTGCCGACGGGCGGGGAGGGCGTGACCATAACGGTGGCCTCCCGGCCCTGGGGCGGCTGCGCATCGAAATGGGTGACGCCCTGGGCATCGACCCATTTATAGATCTGACCCGCCATGCACAAAGGGCTCAGGCTGATCAGCAAGCTGGTGGTGAAGATGAGCGTTCGCATGCCATTTCCTTATCGGGGGTGCGCAATTGAAGCTAACACAGTTGCGGTTTAAAGGTTTTTTCTTGCGTTCTCATGCGCTTAGTTCAATAAAGCACATTGACGGCTTGACTTGCGATGGGCGAAACAGAAGAATCCAAAGTCCGCTGTAGAGGGACTGCCAGAAGCAGACCCACTCGGCAGATCATGAGGCGCACATCCGCGCCGACCTGTTACACCCGCAACGCGTTACCTCGCGCTGGGTGGGAAAGGCCCGCAACACTTGGGACGATCCCAATACTTGCTCAGTCAGTGCTGACGTAGTCGGCGACCACCGTCGCTCATGCTCTGCCGAGAAGTAAACCTATTAAGACCCGTCCTCTTGTATGTGGGCGGTATTCTGGCGTTTTAGAGGTGAACAACGTGGAGCTTTTATCTGGCGGTGAGATGCTCGTCCGCTTTTTGCGTGACGAAGGCGTCAAATATATCTACGGGTACCCGGGTGGTGCTCTTCTTCATGTCTATGATGCCCTGTTCAAAGAACCGGAAGTGACCCACATCCTGGTTCGTCACGAGCAGGCTGCGACCCATATGGCTGACGGCTATGCCCGTGCCACCGGTAAAGCCGGCGTGGTACTGGTGACGTCCGGCCCGGGCGCAACCAATGCCATCACCGGTATTGCCACGGCCTACATGGACTCCATTCCGATGGTGGTCATTTCCGGCCAGGTGCCTAGCACCATGGTAGGCACCGATGCGTTCCAGGAAACCGACATGATCGGTATCTCCCGGCCGATCGTGAAGCACAGCTTCATGATCAAGCACGCCTCGGAAATCCCGGAAGTCATGAAGAAGGCGTTCTACCTGGCGCAATCCGGTCGTCCTGGTCCGGTCGTTGTCGATATCCCGAAAGACATGACCAACCCGGCCGAAAAGTTCGAATACATCTTCCCGAAAAAAGCCAAGCTGCGTTCCTACAGCCCGGCCGTTCGCGGTCACTCCGGGCAAATCCGCAAGGCAGCCGAAATGCTTCTGGCGGCCAAGCGCCCTGTGTTGTATTCGGGCGGCGGCGTGATCCTCGGTGGTGGCTCTGCGCCGCTGACCGAGCTGGCGAAGATGCTCAACCTGCCAGTGACCAATACCCTGATGGGCCTGGGTGCCTACCCTGGCACCGACCGTCAGTTCATCGGCATGCTCGGCATGCACGGCAGCTACACCGCCAACCTGGCGATGCACCATGCCGATGTGATCCTTGCAGTCGGCGCGCGTTTCGATGACCGCGTGATCAACGGCCCGGCCAAGTTCTGCCCGAATGCCAAGATCATTCACATCGACATCGACCCGGCTTCGATTTCCAAGACCATCAAGGCAGACGTGCCTATTGTTGGGCCGGTCGAGAGCGTCCTGACCGAAATGGTCGCGATCCTCAAGGAAATCGGCGAGACCCCGAACAAGGAGTCCGTTGCCAGCTGGTGGAAGCAAGTTGATGAGTGGCGCGGTGACCGCGGTCTGTTCCCTTACGACAAGGGCGACGGCAGCGTGATCAAGCCGCAGACCGTGATCGAAACCCTGTGCGAAGTGACCAAGGGCGACGCCTTTGTGACCTCCGACGTGGGTCAGCATCAGATGTTCGCGGCGCAGTACTACAAGTTCAACAAGCCGAACCGTTGGATCAACTCCGGTGGCCTGGGCACCATGGGCTTCGGTTTTCCGGCGGCCATGGGCATCAAGCTGAGCTTCCCGGATGACGATGTCGCCTGCGTAACAGGCGAGGGCAGCATCCAGATGAACATTCAGGAACTGTCGACCTGCCTGCAATACGGTTTGCCGGTAAAAATCGTCATCCTGAACAATGGCGTGCTGGGTATGGTTCGCCAGTGGCAGGACATGAGTTATGGCAGCCGTCACTCGCACTCCTACATGGAATCGCTGCCTGACTTCGTCAAACTGGCAGAGGCCTATGGTCACGTTGGCGTGCGCATCACCGACTCGAAAGATTTGAAGTCGAAGATGGAGGAGGCGTTCGCCATGAAAGATCGCCTGGTGGTTATCGACATCTCGGTTGACACCAGCGAGCACGTCTACCCGATGCAGATCAAAGACGGCTCCATGCGTGATATGTGGTTGAGCAAGACGGAGCGTACTTAATCATGCGGCACATTATTTCCCTGCTTCTGGAAAACGAACCGGGCGCTCTGTCTCGTGTAGTCGGCCTGTTTTCGCAGCGCAACTACAACATCGAAAGCCTGACCGTGGCGCCAACCGAAGACCCGACTTTGTCGCGTCTGACGCTGACCACTGTCGGCCATGATGAAATCATCGAGCAGATCACCAAGAACCTGAACAAGCTGATTGAAGTGGTCAAACTGGTCGACTTGTCGGAGAGTGCTCACATCGAGCGCGAACTGATGCTGGTCAAGGTCAAGGCTACCGGCGCCCAGCGCGCCGAGATCAAGCGCACCACCGATATTTATCGTGGGCAGATCGTTGATGTCAGCGCCAGCGTGTATACCGTTCAATTGACCGGTACCAGCGACAAGCTCGACAGCTTCATTCAATCAATCGGCACTGCCTCGATTCTGGAAACCGTACGCAGTGGCGTCACCGGGATTGCCCGCGGCGACAAAGTACTGAGCATCTAAACCAAATTAGCGAATGGCCTGAAGGGCCAGATATAAAGGGGAAATTCATGAAAGTTTTCTACGATAAAGACTGCGACCTGTCGATCATCCAGGGCAAAAAAGTCGCCATCATCGGTTACGGCTCCCAGGGTCACGCTCAAGCGTGCAACCTGAAAGACTCCGGCGTTGACGTTACCGTTGGCCTGCGTAAAGGCTCGGCCACTGTTGCCAAAGCCGAAGCCCACGGCCTGAAAGTGACTGACGTTGCTTCCGCCGTAGCGGCTGCCGACCTGGTCATGATCCTGACCCCGGACGAGTTCCAGTCCTCCCTGTACAAGAACGAAATCGAGCCGAACATCAAGAAAGGCGCCACCCTGGCCTTCTCCCACGGCTTCGCGATCCACTACAACCAGGTTGTGCCGCGCGCTGACCTCGACGTGATCATGATCGCGCCGAAAGCTCCGGGCCACACCGTGCGTTCCGAGTTCGTCAAGGGTGGCGGTATCCCTGACCTGATCGCTATCTACCAGGATGCTTCGGGCAACGCCAAAAACGTTGCACTGTCCTACGCTGCCGGCGTTGGTGGCGGTCGTACCGGCATCATCGAAACCACCTTCAAGGACGAGACCGAAACCGACCTGTTCGGCGAACAAGCCGTTCTGTGCGGCGGTACCGTTGAGCTGGTAAAAGCCGGTTTCGAAACCCTGGTTGAAGCTGGCTACGCGCCGGAAATGGCCTACTTCGAATGCCTGCACGAACTGAAGCTGATCGTTGACCTCATGTACGAAGGCGGTATCGCCAACATGAACTACTCGATCTCCAACAACGCTGAGTACGGCGAGTATGTGACAGGTCCGGAAGTAATCAACGCCGAATCCCGTCAGGCCATGCGCAACGCCCTGAAACGTATTCAGGACGGCGAATACGCCAAGATGTTCATCAGCGAAGGCGCCACCGGCTATCCTTCGATGACCGCCAAGCGTCGTAACAACGCCGCTCACGGTATCGAAATCATCGGTGAGCAACTGCGCTCCATGATGCCGTGGATCGGTGCCAACAAGATCGTCGACAAAGCCAAGAACTAAGTCACGAGCTTGTACGGAAAACGCGGCCTAGGCCGCGTTTTTTCGTTTGGATCCGCCGGTTCTGGTATAAAGCTGCATCGTTTGCGGTCGAACCGTCGTCCCAGACACCTGTCGAAACTTTCCACCCCGTTACAAGGTAATGTCCATGAGCGAACGTCCCGAAGAGCCAAAGCAGGCTTCTGACGCCGAAAGCCTTCTGCCCATCGATGAGCACATCGAAGAAGGGCATGACGCTGAAGGCCGTAAAGTCCGGCATCGTGGTATCTATCTTCTGCCGAATCTGTTCACCACTGCGAACCTGTTCGCAGGGTTCTATTCCATCATCAACTCGATGAGCGCCCAGAGCGCCTTGAGTGCCGGTGATGCAATCGGCGCGAGCAAGTATTTTGCGTTTGCCGCGATCGCGATTTTCGTTGCCATGGTGCTCGACGGCCTCGACGGTCGCGTCGCTCGCATGACCAACACCCAAAGCGCCTTCGGTGCGGAGTACGACTCGCTGTCGGACATGGTTGCCTTTGGCGTCGCGCCGGCTTTGCTGGCATTCGGCTGGGCCTTGGGCGATATGGGCAAAGTCGGCTGGATGGTCGCCTTCATCTATGTGGCGGGTGCGGCGTTGCGCCTGGCACGCTTCAACACGCAGGTCGGCACCGCCGACAAGCGCTACTTCATCGGTCTGGCCAGCCCGGCCGCGGCCGGTGTGGTCGCGGGAATTGTCTGGGCGTTCAGCGATTACGGCATTCAGGGTTCCAAAATGTCGTTCCTGGTTGCACTGATGGTTGCCGCCGCAGGCATGCTGATGGTCAGTAACATCAAGTACAACAGCTTCAAGGAGCTGGACTTGAAGGGGCGCGTTCCCTTTGTCGCGATCCTGGCAGTGGTGCTGGTATTTGCCGTTGTATTCAGTGATCCGCCGCGCATCCTGCTGCTGGTTTTCCTTGCCTATGCGGCTTCCGGGCCGGTGCAGTACCTGCTGCGTCTTCGTCGGCACAACAAAGCCGAGTGATGTAATTTCCCTCATACTCCGCAGTCTATGGGTGCATCTGTCCTCCAATGCTGCGGAGTTGCCATGCTGATCAAAGTCCCCAAAGCGTCTGACTGTCATGAGTCAGACGTCACGCCTGAATCTCTCTACCTTTCTCGTCGCAATGTATTAGGCGCGGCCGTTGCCGGTTTGGCTGTGAGTACGTTGCCGCGCTGGGCGAGTGCCGACGATGCTGCGCGTTATGCCGATGTCGAGCCTGGCAAGGCGCCGTCCTGGTTTGCCGAAAAACTGCCTTCCACTAAATGGGGGGCGGTCAACGTCAAGGATGAAGCAATCACGCCTTTCAAGGATGCGACCCACTACAACAACTTCTATGAGTTCGGTACCGACAAAGGCGATCCTGCGGCCAACGCCGGTGCGCTAAAAACCGAACCGTGGAGCGTGGTGGTAGACGGGGAGGTGGGTAAGCCGGGGCGGTATGCGCTGGAAGACTTCATGAAGCCTTATCAGCTGGAAGAGCGTATTTATCGTCTTCGCTGTGTGGAGGCTTGGTCGATGGTCATTCCGTGGATAGGTTTTCCAATTTCGGCTTTGCTGAAGGAAGTAGAACCGACGTCCAAGGCCAAATTCATTCGCTTTGAAACCCTGCAAGATCCCAAGACTATGCCCGGGCAGCGTTCTGGCTTCGCCTTGATCGACTGGCCATATGTAGAAGGGCTGCGTCTGGATGAGGCGATGAATCCGTTGGCGATTCTCGCTGTAGGCATGTATGGACGTGAGTTGCCCAATCAGAACGGTGCGCCGCTACGTCTGGTGGTGCCGTGGAAATACGGCTTCAAGAGCATCAAGTCCATCGTGCGAATCAGCCTGGTCAGTGAGCAGCCGAAAACCACCTGGCAGAGCATTGCCTCGAATGAGTATGGCTTTTATGCGAACGTGAACCCTGCAGTCGACCACCCGCGCTGGACGCAGGCACGGGAAAGGCGTTTGCCGAGCGGTCTGTTCAAGCCCAATGTGCGGGACACGCAAATGTTCAACGGCTACTCGGATGAAGTCGCTTCTTTATATGCAGGGCTCGATCTGCGGAAGAATTACTGATGCGATATCTGTTCTGGCGTATTGGTGTCTTTATCGCCGCAGCGATTTGGCCGCTGCTTTGGTTGTATCAAGCCTGGGCGGATGTGCTGGGACCTGATCCAGGAAAGGTGCTGGTTGATCGTCTAGGGTTGGGGACGCTTGTCCTGCTGCTCATTACGTTAAGCATGACGCCTTTGCAGAAGCTCACCGGTTGGTCGGGGTGGATAGCTGTCCGACGGCAGTTGGGGTTGTGGTGTTTCGCCTATGTGGTTTTGCATTTGAGCGGTTATACGGCGTTCATCCTCGGCTTTGATTGGTCACAACTGGGTATCGAGTTGCGCAAGCGGCCGTACATTATCGTCGGGGTGCTGGGGTTTCTCGGTTTGTTGGCGCTGGCGGTTACCTCCAATCGTTACAGTCAGCGGCGTTTGGGCGTTCGCTGGAAAAGATTGCATCGGTTGGTCTATGTGATTCTCGGGCTTGGGTTGCTGCATATGTTGTGGATCGTTCGCGCCGATCTGAGGGAGTGGGCGATCTATGCTTCTATAGGTGCGTTGTTATTAGTATTGAGATTGCCGCCTGTAACCCGCCGAATTCCACGCTTAATCGTTAAAAAGGCACCTTCTGCAAGAAAGGCGTAATTAGAGGTTGACGGCAGATCCTGGACGTCTATAATTCGCCCCACTTCCGGCGCAGTCGAAACGTAAAACTCCTTGGTAAACAACGAGTTACGCAGTTTTCGGCAGCGGTTACGCTTCAGTTCATCGAAGCCAGAAGGAGTTGGTAAGGCAGGATGTTGTCGCCTTATTGACGGTTCGATCTTCTCGGTCGAAAGCGGAGAAAAAGAGGTGTTGACAGCAGCGACTAACGCTGTAGAATTCGCCTCCCGCTAACGAGAGATCGGAAGCGCAAGTGGTTGAAGTTGTTGAAGAAACCTTCGAAAACTTCTGAAAATAATCACTTGACAGTAAGTGAGGCTGCTGTA
Source organism: Pseudomonas sp. FP1740 (assembly GCF_030687165.1). Classification (NCBI taxonomy): domain Bacteria; kingdom Pseudomonadati; phylum Pseudomonadota; class Gammaproteobacteria; order Pseudomonadales; family Pseudomonadaceae; genus Pseudomonas; species Pseudomonas sp. FP1740. Next base: position 5,646,531 of record NZ_CP117461.1, on the reverse strand, counting down.
GAATGCGCGCCTCGGTTGAGACGAAAGCTCTTAACCAGCCGCTCTTTAACAACTGAATCAAGCAATTCGTGTGGGTGCTTGTGGAGTCAGACTGATAGTCAACAAGATTATCAGCATCGCAAGTTACTCCGCGAGAAATCAAAGATGTAACCAACGATTGCTGAGCCAAGTTTAGGGTTTCTTAAAAACCCAAAGATGTTTGAACTGAAGAGTTTGATCATGGCTCAGATTGAACGCTGGCGGCAGGCCTAACACATGCAAGTCGAGCGGCAGCACGGGTACTTGTACCTGGTGGCGAGCGGCGGACGGGTGAGTAATGCCTAGGAATCTGCCTGGTAGTGGGGGATAACGTTCGGAAACGAACGCTAATACCGCATACGTCCTACGGGAGAAAGCAGGGGATCTTCGGGCCTTGCGCTATCAGATGAGCCTAGGTCGGATTAGCTAGTTGGTGAGGTAATGGCTCACCAAGGCGACGATCCGTAACTGGTCTGAGAGGATGATCAGTCACACTGGAACTGAGACACGGTCCAGACTCCTACGGGAGGCAGCAGTGGGGAATATTGGACAATGGGCGAAAGCCTGATCCAGCCATGCCGCGTGTGTGAAGAAGGTCTTCGGATTGTAAAGCACTTTAAGTTGGGAGGAAGGGCAGTTACCTAATACGTAATTGTTTTGACGTTACCGACAGAATAAGCACCGGCTAACTCTGTGCCAGCAGCCGCGGTAATACAGAGGGTGCAAGCGTTAATCGGAATTACTGGGCGTAAAGCGCGCGTAGGTGGTTCGTTAAGTTGGATGTGAAATCCCCGGGCTCAACCTGGGAACTGCATTCAAAACTGTCGAGCTAGAGTATGGTAGAGGGTGGTGGAATTTCCTGTGTAGCGGTGAAATGCGTAGATATAGGAAGGAACACCAGTGGCGAAGGCGACCACCTGGACTGATACTGACACTGAGGTGCGAAAGCGTGGGGAGCAAACAGGATTAGATACCCTGGTAGTCCACGCCGTAAACGATGTCAACTAGCCGTTGGGAGCCTTGAGCTCTTAGTGGCGCAGCTAACGCATTAAGTTGACCGCCTGGGGAGTACGGCCGCAAGGTTAAAACTCAAATGAATTGACGGGGGCCCGCACAAGCGGTGGAGCATGTGGTTTAATTCGAAGCAACGCGAAGAACCTTACCAGGCCTTGACATCCAATGAACTTTCCAGAGATGGATTGGTGCCTTCGGGAACATTGAGACAGGTGCTGCATGGCTGTCGTCAGCTCGTGTCGTGAGATGTTGGGTTAAGTCCCGTAACGAGCGCAACCCTTGTCCTTAGTTACCAGCACGTAATGGTGGGCACTCTAAGGAGACTGCCGGTGACAAACCGGAGGAAGGTGGGGATGACGTCAAGTCATCATGGCCCTTACGGCCTGGGCTACACACGTGCTACAATGGTCGGTACAGAGGGTTGCCAAGCCGCGAGGTGGAGCTAATCCCACAAAACCGATCGTAGTCCGGATCGCAGTCTGCAACTCGACTGCGTGAAGTCGGAATCGCTAGTAATCGCGAATCAGAATGTCGCGGTGAATACGTTCCCGGGCCTTGTACACACCGCCCGTCACACCATGGGAGTGGGTTGCACCAGAAGTAGCTAGTCTAACCTTCGGGGGGACGGTTACCACGGTGTGATTCATGACTGGGGTGAAGTCGTAACAAGGTAGCCGTAGGGGAACCTGCGGCTGGATCACCTCCTTAATCGACGACATCAGCTGCTCCATAAGTTCCCACACGAATTGCTTGATTCATTGAGAAGACGATATGAAGCAGCCTGTATCAGGTTGTAGCTGTGATGGTTAGAGCGCACCCCATGCTGTGTGGTAAAGAGCAGGGTGAGGTCGGCCTTAGTAGCTCGAAATTGGGTCTGTAGCTCAGTTGGTTAGAGCGCACCCCTGATAAGGGTGAGGTCGGCAGTTCGAATCTGCCCAGACCCACCAATTTTGTGTGGGAATACCTGTAGAAATACGGGGCCATAGCTCAGCTGGGAGAGCGCCTGCCTTGCACGCAGGAGGTCAACGGTTCGATCCCGTTTGGCTCCACCACTACTGCTTCTGTTGTTGAAAGCTTAGAAATGAGCATTCCATCGTGATGATGGTGAATGTTGATTTCTAGTCTTTGGCTAGATCGTTCTTTAAAAATTTGGGTATGTGATAGAAAGATAGACTGAACGTTACTTTCACTGGTAACGGATCAGGCTAAGGTAAAATTTGTGAGTTGCTCTTAATTGAGCATGCGAATTTTCGGCGAATGTCGTCTTCACAGTATAACCAGATTGCTTGGGGTTATATGGTCAAGTGAAGAAGCGCATACGGTGGATGCCTTGGCAGTCAGAGGCGATGAAAGACGTGGTAGCCTGCGAAAAGCTTCGGGGAGTCGGCAAACAGACTTTGATCCGGAGATGTCTGAATGGGGGAACCCAGCCATCATAAGATGGTTATCTTGTACTGAATACATAGGTGCAAGAGGCGAACCAGGGGAACTGAAACATCTAAGTACCCTGAGGAAAAGAAATCAACCGAGATTCCCTTAGTAGTGGCGAGCGAACGGGGACTAGCCCTTAAGTGGCTTTGAGATTAGCGGAACGCTCTGGAAAGTGCGGCCATAGTGGGTGATAGCCCTGTACGCGAAAATCTCTTGGCCATGAAATCGAGTAGGACGGAGCACGAGAAACTTTGTCTGAATATGGGGGGACCATCCTCCAAGGCTAAATACTACTGACTGACCGATAGTGAACTAGTACCGTGAGGGAAAGGCGAAAAGAACCCCGGAGAGGGGAGTGAAATAGATCCTGAAACCGTATGCGTACAAGCAGTGGGAGCCCACTTTGTTGGGTGACTGCGTACCTTTTGTATAATGGGTCAGCGACTTATTTTCAGTGGCGAGCTTAACCGAATAGGGGAGGCGTAGCGAAAGCGAGTCTTAATAGGGCGTCTAGTCGCTGGGAATAGACCCGAAACCGGGCGATCTATCCATGGGCAGGTTGAAGGTTAGGTAACACTGACTGGAGGACCGAACCGACTACCGTTGAAAAGTTAGCGGATGACCTGTGGATCGGAGTGAAAGGCTAATCAAGCTCGGAGATAGCTGGTTCTCCTCGAAAGCTATTTAGGTAGCGCCTCATGTATCACTGTAGGGGGTAGAGCACTGTTTCGGCTAGGGGGTCATCCCGACTTACCAAACCGATGCAAACTCCGAATACCTACAAGTGCCGAGCATGGGAGACACACGGCGGGTGCTAACGTCCGTCGTGAAAAGGGAAACAACCCAGACCGTCAGCTAAGGTCCCAAAGTTATGGTTAAGTGGGAAACGATGTGGGAAGGCTTAGACAGCTAGGAGGTTGGCTTAGAAGCAGCCACCCTTTAAAGAAAGCGTAATAGCTCACTAGTCGAGTCGGCCTGCGCGGAAGATGTAACGGGGCTCAAACCATACACCGAAGCTACGGGTATCACTTAGGTGATGCGGTAGAGGAGCGTTCTGTAAGCCTGTGAAGGTGAGTTGAGAAGCTTGCTGGAGGTATCAGAAGTGCGAATGCTGACATGAGTAACGACAATGGGTGTGAAAAACACCCACGCCGAAAGACCAAGGTTTCCTGCGCAACGTTAATCGACGCAGGGTTAGTCGGTCCCTAAGGCGAGGCTGAAAAGCGTAGTCGATGGAAAACAGGTTAATATTCCTGTACTTCTGGTTATTGCGATGGAGGGACGGAGAAGGCTAGGCCAGCTTGGCGTTGGTTGTCCAAGTTTAAGGTGGTAGGCTGGAATCTTAGGTAAATCCGGGATTCTAAGGCCGAGAGCTGATGACGAGTGTTCTTTTAGAACACGAAGTGGTTGATGCCATGCTTCCAAGAAAAGCTTCTAAGCTTCAGGTAACCAGGAACCGACCCCAAACCGACACAGGTGGTTGGGTAGAGAATACCAAGGCGCTTGAGAGAACTCGGGTGAAGGAACTAGGCAAAATGGCACCGTAACTTCGGGAGAAGGTGCGCCGGTGAGGGTGAAGCACTTGCTGCGTAAGCCCACGCCGGTCGAAGATACCAGGCCGCTGCGACTGTTTATTAAAAACACAGCACTCTGCAAACACGAAAGTGGACGTATAGGGTGTGACGCCTGCCGGTGCCGGAAGGTTAATTGATGGGGTTAGCTAACGCGAAGCTCTTGATCGAAGCCCCGGTAAACGGCGGCCGTAACTATAACGGTCCTAAGGTAGCGAAATTCCTTGTCGGGTAAGTTCGACCTGCACGAATGGCGTAACGATGGCGGCGCGTGCTCCACCCGAGACTCAGTGAAATTGAAATCGCTGTGAAGATGCAGTGTATCCGCGGCTAGACGGAAAGACCCCGTGAACCTTATACTATAGGCACTGGACTTTGAATTTGCTTGTGTAGGATAGGTGGGAGGCTTTGAAGCGTGGACGCCAGTTCGCGTGGAGCCATCCTTGAAATACCACCCTGGCAACTTTGAGGTTCTAACTCAGGTCCGTTATCCGGATCGAGGACAGTGTATGGTGGGTAGTTTGACTGGGCGGTCTCCTCCTAAAGAGTAACGGAGGAGTACGAAGGTGCGCTCAGACCGGTCGGAAATCGGTCGTAGAGTATAAAGGCAAAAGCGCGCTTGACTGCGAGACAGACACGTCGAGCAGGTACGAAAGTAGGTCTTAGTGATCCGGTGGTTCTGTATGGAAGGGCCATCGCTCAACGGATAAAAGGTACTCCGGGGATAACAGGCTGATACCGCCCAAGAGTTCATATCGACGGCGGTGTTTGGCACCTCGATGTCGGCTCATCACATCCTGGGGCTGAAGCCGGTCCCAAGGGTATGGCTGTTCGCCATTTAAAGTGGTACGCGAGCTGGGTTTAGAACGTCGTGAGACAGTTCGGTCCCTATCTGCCGTGGACGTTTGAGATTTGAGAGGGCTGCTCCTAGTACGAGAGGACCGGAGTGGACGAACCTCTGGTGTTCCGGTTGTCACGCCAGTGGCATTGCCGGGTAGCTATGTTCGGAATAGATAACCGCTGAAAGCATCTAAGCGGGAAACTAGCCTCAAGATGAGATCTCACTGGGACCTTGAGTCCCCTGAAGGGCCGTCGAAGACTACGACGTTGATAGGTTGGGTGTGTAAGCGCTGTGAGGCGTTGAGCTAACCAATACTAATTGCCCGTGAGGCTTGACCATATAACACCCAAGCAATTTGTTGATCCGAAAGGACGCCAGATTGCGGTGTGTGAAGACGCAATGAACCGAAAGTTCGCAACCATTCACAAAAGCCGCACAAACTATCGCATACCCAATTTGCTGAAGCGTCGAAAGACGGTTCGGTACCCGAATTTCTTGACGACCATAGAGCATTGGAACCACCTGATCCCATCCCGAACTCAGAAGTGAAACGATGCATCGCCGATGGTAGTGTGGGGTTTCCCCATGTGAGAGTAGGTCATCGTCAAGATTAAATTCCGAAACCCCTATCTGCATATGCAGGTAGGGGTTTTGTTTTGCCCGCAGGAAAAGTCTACTTCGCTGGCAACACAAAATTGCACAGTTATTTTCGAGTCAGGGCACTAGAATAGGTCCAACTTTTTTGGAGCCAGAGCCTTTATGCCAGATCCGGTTGACGCCCCTGGGCTGTCAGATTTACCACTGGACGGTTTGGTGGCGTGTCATGAGTGCGACTTGCTGATGCGCAAGCCTGAACTCGCCCATGGTGAGAAGGCCATTTGTCCACGCTGCGGTTATGAGCTGTATGCCCATCGGCACAATGTCGTGCAGCGCAGTCTCGCCTTGGTCATTGCCGCCCTGTTGCTGTATATCCCCGCGAACTTTTTACCCATCATGCAGCTCCATCTACTCGGACAGTCATCGAATGACACCGTCTGGAGCGGTGTTGTCGGCTTGTTCGATACCGGTATGCAGGGCGTGGCAGCAGTCGTATTTCTCTGCAGCATGGGGATTCCGCTGCTCAAGCTGCTCTGCCAATTGGTGGTGCTGCTGAGTATCCGATTCAATATCGGACGCAGCTACGGTTTGCTGCTCTACCGCATTTATCACCATCTTCGGGATTGGGGGATGCTTGAGGTTTACCTCATGGGCGTGCTGGTCGCGATCGTCAAATTGGCCGATATGGCGGCGATTACCGTAGGTCTTGGTCTGGCGTGCTTTATCAGTTTGTTGTTGGTCCAGGTCTGGCTGGAAGTGGTGATGTCGCCGCACCAGATCTGGCAGGCATTATCAGGAGAAGATGCCCATGCGGGCGATTGATGCGGGCATTCTGATTTGTGCCGAATGCCACGAGTTGAACAAGCAGGAAGCTGGCACTGACGAGCAGGTCTGCACCCGCTGTGGTGCGTTGGTTCATGCGCGCCGACCGAACAGCCTGATGCGTACCTGGGCGCTGCTAGTCACCGCTGCGATTATTTATATCCCGGCCAATGTGCTGCCGATCATGACCGTCAGTTCCCTGGGGCAGGGCGATCCGAGCACCATCATGTCCGGAGTGATCCAACTGGTTCAGCACGGCATGATTCCCATCGCGGCTGTGGTTTTTATCGCCAGTATTCTGGTTCCTACGTTCAAACTGGTGGGCATCGGGTTGCTGCTGTTTTCGGTGCAGCGCCGCCAGCCACTCTCCGCACGCCAACGTATATGGATGTACCGCTTTATCGAGTTCATCGGCCGCTGGTCGATGCTCGATATTTTTGTGATCGCCATCCTGGTGGCGGTTGTGAATTTCGGACGGCTTGCCAGCGTCGAAGCCAATCTTGGTGCCATCGCCTTCGCCAGTGTGGTGATTCTGACGATGCTTGCCGCAGTAACTTTCGATCCCCGACTGATTTGGGATAACACGGAGTCGGACGACGACCATGACTGATTTGCCTACAGCGAAAACCCGACCGGCCTCTAACTGGTCTGCCATTTGGGTATTGCCCCTGATCGCCTTGCTCATTGGCGGTTGGCTCGCCTGGCGTGCCTATAGCGAGACAGGCATTGAGATCCATGTGCGCTTCGAAAGCGGCGAAGGTATTCAGGCCAACAAGACCGAAGTCGTTTACAAAGGTATGTCGGTCGGTAAGGTGAAAGCCCTCACACTCGATGACGAAGGCAGCGCCAAGGGCGTGATCGCCACCATCGAGATGAATAAGGACGTGGAGCAATACCTCAGAACCAGCACGCGCTTCTGGCTGGTCAAGCCGAGCGTAACCCTGGCCGGTATCACGGGCCTGGAGACGCTGGTCTCGGGTAACTATGTGGCTGTCAGCCCGGGAGAGGGCGAGCCGACCCGCAAGTTCAAGGCCCTGGCCGAAGAGCCGCCGCTGTCGGACGCCAAGCCTGGTCTGCACCTGACCATCAAGGCTGATCGTCTCGGTTCGCTGAATCGCGGCAGCCCGGTGTTCTACAAGCAGATCCAGGTCGGTCAGATCAAAAGCTATTTGCTGTCCGCGGACCAGAACACCGTTGAACTCAAAGTCTTCATCGAACCGACCTACGCCAGCCTGGTACGCAAACACACGCGTTTCTGGAATGCCAGCGGCATCAGCATCGATGCCAACCTGTCCGGTGTGAAAGTGCGTAGCGAGTCCCTCGCCAGCATCGTCGCTGGTGGTATTGCATTTGCTACACCGGAAAACCGTAAGGACAGCCCACCCACCGATCCAAGCCTGCCGTTCCGCCTCTATGAAGACTTCGATGCAGCCGCCGCCGGTATTCGGGTCAAGGTCAAACTCAGCGATTTCGAAGGCCTGCAGGCCGGTCGTACACCGGTGATGTACAAAGGCATTCAGGTCGGCAATCTGAAGGCGCTCAAGATTGACCCGGACCTCTCCAGTGCAACCGCCGAGCTGACGCTCGACCCATTGGCTGAGGATTACCTGGTCACCGGCACGCAGTTCTGGGTGGTCAAACCATCGATTTCGCTGGCTGGTATCACCGGTCTGGAAGCATTGGTCAAAGGTAACTACATCGCCGTGCGCCCTGGCGACAAGGGGGGCGCACCGCAGCGCGAGTTCGAAGCACGGGCCAAGGCGCCGCCGCTGGATCTGCGTTCGCCGGGCCTGCATCTGGTGCTGTTCACCGAAAACCTCGGCTCACTGGAAGTCGGCAGTCCGATTCTCTACAAGCAGGTCAAGGTGGGTTCGGTGCAGAGCTACCAGTTCTCTCGCACTAAAAAACAGCTGGTGATCGGTGTGCACATCGAGAAGGAATACGAGGGGCTGGTCAACGCCTCGACGCGCTTCTGGAATGCCAGCGGTATTACGCTGACAGGTGGGCTGACCGGTGGCATCCAGGTCAAAAGTGAGTCGTTGCAAAGCCTGATGGCTGGCGGCATTGCTTTCGAAACCCCCGAAGCCAAAGCGCCGTTGCGGAAGCGCATTCCACGTTTCCGTCTGTTCGCCAGTCATGAAGAGGCAAACCAGAAAGGCGCCGTGGTGACCATCAAGGTCGATCGCGCCGATGGTCTGCGCACGGGCACGCCGATCCGGTTCAAAGGCCTCGACGTCGGCAAGGTCGAAGACGTTGACCTCAGCGACGACCTGCAATCGGTGCTGCTGACTGCGCGAATCACGGAAGTGCCGGAGCGTATCGCTCGGGTGGGCAGTCAGTTCTGGGTGGTCAAACCTGAATTGGGTCTGATCAAGACGTCCAACCTTGAGACGCTGGTGACCGGGCAGTACATCGAAGTGCAACCGGCGCCGAAGAATCTCGGTCCGCAAAAGGACTTCGTAGCGCTGACCAATCCTCCGGAAACCGCCAAGGAAGAGGCCGGTTTGAGCCTGGTATTGAGCGCTGCTCGTCGAGGCTCGCTGAAGACTGGTGTGCCCGTCACCTATCGCGAAATCACGGTGGGCAAGGTGACTGGCTATGAATTGGGGCAGACGGCGGATCGAGTGTTGGTACACATCCTGATCGAGCCGAAGTACGCGCCATTGGTACGCAGTGGCACGCGGTTCTGGAACACCAGTGGTTTTGGTTTTGACTACGGCTTGTTCAAAGGCGCAACCATACGCACCGAGTCGCTGGAGACGCTGATCCAGGGCGGTATCGCCTTTGCCACACCGGATGGCGACCGCATGGGCGTCCCGGCGCGGCCTGAACAAACGTTCCCGCTGTTCGACAAGTTTGAAGATGAATGGCTGACTTGGGCGCCGAAGATTTCTATCGGTAAGTAACCCTAGGTTAATTTGGCGTTTATCAGGACGTCTTCGCGGGCAGCCCGCGAAGACGGTCTACCAGACGCCGACGTCTCCGGTGGCTTATCATTAGCCCCCTAACGACGCCCACCCAAGGTTCCCCCGGCATGCTGGCTATTTTCCTCGAAACCCTGAACATCACTGCGCCGGTGTTTGCCATGCTGTTTCTGGGTGTGCTGCTCAAGCGCATCGACTGGATCAACGACAACTTCATCCACACTGCGTCGGCCCTGGTGTTCAATGTCACCATGCCGGCGTTGCTGTTTCTGGGCATCTTGCATGCCGACCTGCACGCTGCGTTGCAACCAGCGCTGCTGATCTACTTCTCGCTCGCGACCCTGATGTGCTTTGCAATTGCCTGGGGTTGGGCGATCTGGAAATGCCCGCGCGAAGATCGGGGCATTTACACCCAAGGCGCGTTTCGCGGCAATAACGGGGTAATCGGCCTGGCCCTGGCGGCGAGCATGTACGGCGACTATGGCATTTCCCTTGGGGCGATTCTCGCGGCGCTGGTGATCCTGTTTTACAACACGCTCTCAACCATTGTGCTGGCGGTCTATAGCCCGGTGATCAAGTCTGATCCGTGGAGCATCTGCAAAAGTGTGATGGCCAATCCGCTGGTCATCAGTGTGATTGCGGCCGCACCATTTGCCTGGTTCCAGATCGGCTTGCCGGGATGGCTGGAGAGGTCCGGTCAATATTTGGCGCAAACCACCTTGCCATTGGCATTGATCTGCATCGGTGGCACGTTGTCGCTGGCGGCAATGCGCAAAAGCGGCACGATGGCGCTGAGTTCAAGTCTGGTGAAGATGATCGGCCTGCCGGTGCTGGCGACACTCGGCGCCTGGCTCTGGGGCTTTCGTGGGGCGGAGTTGGGGATTCTGTTTCTGTACTTCGGCAGCCCGACCGCCGCGGCCAGTTTCGTCATGGCCCGGCAGGCCAATGGCAATCATGAACTGGCGGCGGCGATCATCGTGATTACTACACTGATGGCGGCGGTCACCACCAATATCGGGATCTTTTTGTTGCAGTGGGGTGGGTGGATCTAACCTCGGGATTTGCGGCGTTCTTCAGGTCGCCTACTCCGGCTTCTGATAGGTATCGATCACTTCCTGCGCCGCCCGAAATGCATCGATCGCCGCCGGCACACCGGCATACACCGCGCAATGCAGCAGCGCTTCGCGAATCTCTTCCACCGTGCAACCGTTGTTCAACGCACCGCGCACATGGCCTTTCAATTCTTGCGGGCACTTCAACGCGGTCAGCGCAGCGAGAGTGATCAGGCTGCGGGTTTTCAGCGGCAAACCTTCGCGGTTCCACACGCCGCCCCAGGCGTGCTCATTGACGAAGTCCTGCAGCGGCTGGGTGAATTCGGTGGCGTTGCCCAGGGCGCGGTCGACGAACGCGTCGCCCATCACTTGGCGGCGGATTTCAACCCCAGGCTTCTTATCAGTGCTCATGGCAATTCCCTCTTGTGGTGTTGGCGACGCCAGGCGCGAAGCGAGGTGAACAGCAAAAACGCCACCAGCGCCGGCAGGACGAAAAAGAGCATCAGGTGTTCAAGCTTGCCAGCTAGCGGCATGCCCGTGGTGAACGACACCACGTGCAGCCCATAGGCCAGGTACAAACCCAAAAACAGTAGGCCTTCGGCGCGGGTCACCCGGTAGCCGGAATAGAACACAGGCAGGCACAGCACCGCGACTCCGAGCATCACCGGCAAATCGAAATCCAGCGCGTTGGGCGAGACCGACAGCGGTGACGGCGCGATCAATGCGGTCAGCCCGAGCACGCCCAAAAGGTTGAACAGGTTGCTGCCGATCACGTTGCCCACCGCGATGTCCCGCTGACCGCGCAACGCGGCGATCAACGAAGTGGCCAGTTCCGGCAGGGAGGTGCTGACGGCGACGATGGTCAGGCCGATGATCCGCTCCGACAAACCCAGGTCGGTCGCGACCGCCACCGCGGCGCCGAGCAACAAGTGCCCGGCGAACACCAGCATCGCCAGCCCGGCGACAATCATCAGCAGGCTGCTGAACCACGGTGCCTGCGACGCTTCATGAGCCCCTGATGGCGGACGGGCCGAGTGCCGCGACTGGCGCAGCAGCAAGCCCAGGTACAGCACCAGCGCGGCCAGCAGCATCATGCCGTCGACCCGATTCAGTTCTTTGTTCCACGCCAGTACGAACACCAGCAGGCTGGCGCCGATCATCAGTGGAATATCCAGACGCACCAATTGTCGCGAAACCCGCAATGGAGTAATCAGCGCCGAGAGCCCGAGGGTGACGAGGATGTTGAAGATGCTGCTACCAATCACGCTGCCGACGGCGATGTCGGCGTTTTGCGCCAGGGTGGCTTGCAGGCTGACCGCCATCTGCGGCGCGCTGCTGCCGAGGGCCACGATGGTCAGGCCGATGATCAGTGGTCGCACATGCAGGCGCGCGGCCAGGCGTACGGCGGCGCGCACCATCAGTTCGGCGCCGGCGATCAGTAAAAACAGGCCGGCGAACAATTCAATGACGCTGATCAGGGGTAAATCGGCCAGTCCGAAAATAGTCAGCGCTCCGTCTATCAGTCGTCGAGGGCTTGCACGCGAACCTTCGCGGTGCCACTGCGCAGCATGCCCAACTGGTCGGCCGCTTCACGGGACACGTCGATCAGGCGCCCGCGAGAATACGGCCCGCGGTCGTTGATGCGTACCACGCAGGATCTGTCGTTATTCAGATTGGTAATCTTCACCCGGGTGCCGAATGGCAACTGGCGATGGGCAGCGGTCAGGCCATGCTGATTGAAACGCTCACCGCTGGCGGTGCGTTTGCCATGGTGCTTGGCACCGTAATACGAGGCCAGGCCGGTCTTGTCGTAGCCGTGTGGATCGATGGTGTCGGTACTGGCACAACCGGCCAGTAGAGAGAGCAAGGCGCAAGCGCTGAGCAGGCGTTTCATTTGGACGGCTCCCAAAATAAATGTGGCGAGGGAGCTTGCTCCCGCTCGACCGAGAAGCGGTCGCAAAATCGGCTGATGCATTCTCGCTGAAAGAGTGCGGTTGCTGATTTGGGCCTGCTTCGCAGACCAGCGGGAGCAAGCTCCCTCGCCACAAGGAATGGAGCCAATATTGAGAGCTGGCTCCATTCTCATCAGCCTTCGAGCTTGCTTTTAAGCAGTTCGTTGACCTGTTGCGGGTTGGCCTTGCCTTTGGAGGCTTTCATGGCCTGGCCGACGAAGAAGCCGAACATCTTGCCGCGTTTGGCTTCGTCTGCCGCGCGGTATTGTTCGACCTGTTCAGCGTTGGCTGCGAGCATTTCGTCCAGTACCGCCGAGATCGCGCCGGTGTCGGTCACTTGCTTGAGGCCGCGCTTGTCGATGATTTCGTCCGCGCTGCCTTCGCCGTTGGCCATGGCTTCAAACACCACTTTGGCGATCTTGCCGGAGATAGTGTTGTCCTTGATGCGCAGCAGCATGCCGCCCAGTTGCTCGGCCGAAACCGGCGACTGGTCGATGTCCAGGCCTTGCTTGTTCAACAGGCTGCCCAGTTCAACCATGACCCAGTTGGCCGCCAGTTTGGCGTCGCCACTGATGCTCACGACTTTCTCGAAGTAATCGGCTTGTTCGCGGCTGGTGGCCAGTACGCTGGCGTCATACACCGACAAACCGAACTGCTGCTGGAAACGCTCGCGTTTCTGCGGCGGCAGTTCCGGCAGGGTGGCGCGCACCTCGTTGAGGAACGAGTCCTCGATGACCACCGGCAGCAGGTCAGGGTCGGGGAAGTAACGGTAGTCGTTGGCTTCCTCTTTGCTGCGCATCGGACGGGTTTCGTCCTTGTTCGGATCGTACAGGCGGGTTTGCTGGATCACCTTGCCGCCGTCTTCGATCAGTTCGATCTGGCGTTGCACTTCGCTGTTGATCGCCTTCTCGATGAAGCGGAACGAGTTGACGTTCTTGATCTCGCAGCGCGTGCCGAACTCGGCCTGGCCTTTCGGACGGATCGATACGTTGCAGTCGCAACGCAGCGAGCCTTCGGCCATGTTGCCGTCGCAGATGCCCAGGTAGCGTACCAGCGCGTGGATCGCCTTGACGTAAGCCACGGCTTCCTTGGCGCTGCGCATGTCCGGTTCGGAAACGATTTCCAGCAGCGGTGTGCCGGCACGGTTCAGGTCGATGCCAGTGGCGCCGCTGAATTCTTCGTGCAGGCTTTTACCGGCGTCTTCTTCCAGGTGCGCGCGGGTGATGCCGACGCGTTTGACGGTACCGTCTTCGAGGGCGATGTCCAGGTGGCCCTTGCCGACGATCGGCAATTCCATCTGGCTGATCTGGTAGCCCTTGGGCAGGTCCGGGTAGAAGTAGTTTTTGCGGGCGAACACGTTGTGCTGACCGATCTCGGCATCGATGGCCAGGCCGAACATCACCGCCATGCGCACCGCTTCCTGGTTCAGCACCGGCAATACGCCGGGCATGCCGAGGTCAACCAGGCTGGCCTGGGTGTTCGGTTCGGAACCGAAGGTGGTGGAACTACCGGAAAAGATTTTCGACCGGGTGGTGAGCTGGGTATGAATCTCCAGCCCGATCACGACTTCCCATTGCATGTGTTTCTCCTCAGAAGCCGGTTGGGGTGCGGGTGTGCCAGTCAGTGTTTTGCTGATACTGATGGGCAACGTTCAACAGGCGACCTTCCTGGAAATACGGGGCGAGCAGTTGCACGCCGACCGGCAGGCCATCGACAAAACCTGCAGGCATGGACAGGCCCGGCAGACCGGCGAGGTTGGCGGTGATGGTGTAGACGTCTTCCAGGTACGCGGCGACCGGGTCGTTGTTCTTGGCGCCGAGCTTCCAGGCCGGGTTCGGCGTGGTTGGGCCGAGGATGATGTCGACCTCATTGAAGGCAGCCATGAAGTCGTTCTTGATCAGACGACGGATCTTCTGCGCCTTCAGGTAGTAGGCGTCGTAGTAACCGGCCGACAGCGCATAAGCACCGACCATGATCCGGCGCTGTACTTCCGGGCCGAAACCTTCGCCACGGGAACGCTTGTACAGGTCTTCCAGGTTTTTCGGGTCTTCGCAGCGATAGCCGAAACGCACGCCGTCGAAACGCGACAGGTTGGAAGACGCTTCCGCCGGGGCGATCACGTAGTACGCGGGAATCGCGTGCTGCATGTTCGGCAGGCTGATTTCCTTGATCACGGCGCCGAGCTTTTTCAGCTCTTCGACGCTGGCCATGACCAGGTCGGCGATGCGTGGGTCCAGGCCGGCGCTGAAGTATTCCTTCGGCACGCCGATGCGCAGGCCTTGCAGCGAACCGTTGAGGCCGGCGCTGTAATCAGGCACGGGCTCGTCGATGCTGGTGGAGTCCTGCGGGTCGAAACCGGCCATGCCTTGCAGCAGGATCGCGCAGTCTTCGGCGGTACGGGCCAGCGGGCCGCCCTGATCGAGGCTGGACGCGTAGGCGATCATGCCCCAGCGCGAAACACGACCGTACGTCGGTTTCAGGCCGGTAAGGTTGGTCAGTGCCGCGGGCTGACGGATGGAACCGCCGGTGTCGGTGCCCGTTGCCGCCGGCAACAGACGAGCGGCCACCGCCGCCGCGGAACCGCCAGACGAACCACCTGGAACACATTCCAGGTTCCACGGGTTTTTCACCGCGCCGTAGTAGCTCGACTCGTTGGCCGACCCCATGGCGAATTCGTCCATGTTGGTCTTGCCCAAGGTCACGGCCCCGGCAGCCGCCAGTTTGGCGACCACGGTGGCGTCGTACGGCGCTTTGAAGTTGTCGAGCATCTTCGAGCCGCAGCTGGTGCGGATGCCCTGGGTGCAGAACAGGTCTTTGTGGGCGATCGGCGCGCCGAGCAGGGCGCCGCTCTCACCGTTGGCGCGACGAGCGTCAGCGGCTTTCGCCTGCTGCAGCGCCAGGTCTTCGGTGAGGCTGATGAAACTGTTGAGCTGCGGGTCGAGCTGGGCGATGCGCGCCAGCAGGACTTTGGTCAGCTCTTCGGAGGAAAACTTTTTATCGGCGAGTCCGCGGGCGATCTCGGCCAGAGTCAATTGATGCATTGCAGGCTCTTTCCCTTTAGTCGATGACTTTCGGAACCAGGTACAGGCCGTTTTCGACCGCTGGTGCGATGGACTGATAGGCCTCGCGATGATTGGTCTCGGTCACGACGTCTGCACGCAGGCGCTGGCTGGCTTCCAGTGGGTGGGCCAGCGGCTCGATACCGTCGGTATTGACCGCTTGCATTTCGTCGACCAGCCCGAGAATGCTGTTCAGGGCCGAAGTGATGTGTGGAAGATCGGCATCATTGAGGCCAAGGCAGGCCAGATGAGCGATTTTTTCCACGTCGGAGCGTTCAAGCGCCATGGGATTCTCCAGTGGAAAACAAAACGGACCGCGTCCGTGTGTTAGATTGTCGGAACACTACCGCATATCTACGGTCTCAAGGCCGCGATTGTGGTGCTTGGTGCACAGAAAAGCAGCCAATTTAACATATTGGCGCCTTGCCCAAAATCCCTGTCGTTGTTAGAGTTTGCCGCACTTTTTTACCCACGCGTTGCCTAGGGTCCCTTTCCCATGTTCAAGAAACTGCGTGGCATGTTTTCCAGCGATCTTTCCATTGACCTGGGCACTGCCAACACCCTTATTTACGTGCGCGAGCGCGGTATCGTCCTGAATGAGCCATCGGTTGTGGCTATTCGGACACACGGTAACCAGAAAAGTGTCGTTGCTGTCGGCACCGAGGCCAAGCGCATGCTCGGTCGTACGCCGGGCAATATTGCAGCCATTCGTCCGATGAAGGACGGCGTGATCGCCGACTTCAGCGTTTGCGAAAAAATGCTGCAGTACTTTATCAACAAGGTTCACGAAAACAGCTTTTTGCAGCCTAGCCCTCGTGTGCTGATCTGCGTTCCATGCAAATCCACCCAGGTTGAGCGTCGTGCCATCCGTGAGTCGGCCCTTGGTGCCGGCGCCCGTGAAGTGTTCCTGATCGAAGAGCCAATGGCTGCTGCGATCGGTGCCGGCCTGCCGGTTGAAGAAGCTCGCGGTTCGATGGTTGTCGATATCGGTGGCGGTACCACTGAAATCGCGCTGATCTCCCTTAACGGTGTGGTCTATGCCGAATCCGTACGGGTTGGCGGCGACCGCTTCGACGAAGCGATCATCACCTACGTGCGTCGCAACTACGGCAGCCTGATCGGCGAATCCACTGCCGAGCGCATCAAACAGGAAATCGGTACGGCCTACCCGGGCGGCGAAGTTCGTGAAGTCGACGTTCGTGGCCGTAACCTGGCCGAAGGCGTTCCACGCGCATTCACCCTGAACTCCAACGAAGTGCTGGAAGCTCTGCAAGAGTCGCTGGCCACCATCGTTCAGGCAGTGAAAAGTGCGCTGGAGCAATCGCCTCCGGAGCTGGCTTCCGATATCGCCGAGCGTGGTCTGGTACTGACCGGTGGTGGCGCTTTGCTGCGCGACCTCGACAAGTTGCTGGCCCAGGAAACCGGTCTGCCGGTGATCGTCGCCGAAGACCCGCTGACCTGCGTTGCTCGCGGCGGTGGCCGTGCATTGGAAATGATGGATAAACACACCATGGACCTGCTGTCGAGCGAGTGATCTCGCCCGATGCATCTATGCTGGTGAGCCCGCAGGCAGCACTTTGCAGTGCTGCCTGTTGGCGTTTATCTTCTGTCAGTCTGCATCCAGGCCGGTTTGATGCCGTATGAATAAAGAGAACATTTGCCTGGGAGGAGCGGCTTATTAAACCGCTTTTCACCAAAGGCCCCTCACTGGGCGTGCGCTTGTTGGTGCTGGTCGTGCTATCGGTCGCGCTGATGGTGGTCGATGCCCGCTTCACACTGCTCAAGCCAGTGCGTAGCCAAATGTCGCTGGTGCTGATGCAGTCTTACTGGATCACCGACCTGCCGCAGCGGCTATGGCAAGGTGTGGCCAGCCAATTCGGCAGCCGGACCGAGTTGGTCGCCGAAAACGAAAAACTCAAAACCGAAAACCTGCTGTTGCAGGGCCGCATGCAAAAGCTTGCCGCCCTCACCGAGCAGAACGTTCGGCTGCGCGAGTTGCTCAACTCTTCCGCGCTGGTCAACGAGAAGGTCGAAGTGGCCGAGTTGATCGGCATGGACCCCAATCCCTTCACCCATCGCATCATCATCAATAAAGGTGAGCGCGACGGTGTGATCCTCGGTCAGCCGGTGCTCGATGCCCGCGGCCTGATGGGGCAGGTGGTCGAGTTGATGCCGTACACCTCTCGGGTACTGTTGCTGACCGACACCACCCACAGTATTCCGGTGCAGGTGAACCGTAACGGTCTGAGGGCGATTGCCAGCGGCACCGGCAACCCGGAACGCCTTGAGCTGCGTCATGTGGCCGATACCGCCGACATTAAAGAAGGCGATCTGCTGGTCAGCTCCGGCCTCGGTCAGCGTTTCCCGGCGGGTTACCCGGTGGCGACAGTCAAGGAAGTAATCCACGATTCCGGTCAACCGTTCGCCATCGTGCGTGCGGTGCCGACTGCCGCGCTGAACCGCAGTCGTTATTTGCTGTTGGTGTTCAGTGATGGTCGCACAGCCGAGGAGCGCGCCAACGAAGCCGCCCAGGCTCAAGAGGCTCTGGACCGGCAGGGTGGCGGGCCGATCATTCCTGCAACTGTGCCGAAACCGGCCGCGTCGGTGGTACCGGCTGCCGCTGCAACTCCGACTGCCGTACCTGCCGTACCTGCCGTACCTGCCGCCGCGACCCCAGTCAAACCTGCCGCGTCCCATCCTGCTGCCGCCAAGCCACCCGCGACGGCGACGGCCGCCAAACCCAAACCCGCGGCCGTGAAGCCTGCTGCCAAACCGCCTGTCGCCGCGCCGGCCACCACTGGGGGAACAGAATAATGGGCGGTGCAACTTCCTCCCGAAACGGCTGGATGGTCTGGCTGACGTTCGCCATCGGCATGTTGCTCAGCGTTTCACCGCTGCCGCAATTCATGGAAATCCTGCGCCCTTTGTGGCTGGCCTTGTTGTTGGCCTTCTGGGCGTTGGCCCTGCCGCATAAAGTCGGCATGGTCACCGCCTGGTGCCTGGGGTTGGCCGAAGACGTGCTGTATGGCACGTTGCTGGGCCAGAACGCGTTGATCCTCACGCTCATTACGTTCCTGGTGCTGTCGCTGCAACAGCGCCTGCGCATGTTCCCGATGTGGCAACAGAGCCTGGTGATCCTGGTGATCTTCGGCCTCGCCCAACTGGTTCAGTTGTGGCTGAGCGCCCTGACCGGTAATCGTCAGCCGACCCTGGCGCTGGTCTTGCCTGCACTGGTCAGTGCGTTGCTCTGGCCATGGATCAGCTTCGGTTTGCGCGGTTTGCGTCGACGCTACAAAATCAATTAATTCGGTCAGGCATGTGCTCGCACCCGGTGCCCTGTCTCGCCAAAAAGGAACAGTATTCGTGAGACAGGGCACTAGACAGGGAGATGTCTTGATGAAACAGCTGTACCTCGCCTCAGGCTCGCCGCGTCGGCGTGAACTGCTCACGCAGATCGGCGTGCCGTTCACCGCCATCAGCGCGGACATCGACGAAACCCCTTTCCCTGAAGAGTCCCCATCGGCCTATGTCGAGCGTCTGGCGCGCGGCAAGGCTGAGGTCGGGCGCGGGGCGATCGTGTCCGACGCGGATTTCTGCGTGCTGGGCGCCGACACTGCCGTGGTGCTGGACGGGAAAATTCTCGGCAAACCGGTGGATGAAGCCGAAGCGTACGCCATGCTTATGCTGTTGTCCGGGTGTGAGCATGAAGTGCTGACGGCGATTGCAGTGCACGATGGTGAACGTTGCGAGTCTCTGGTGGTGCGCAGTCTGGTGCGTTTTCGCACCATCGGCCGCGATGAAGCGGCGGCCTATTGGGCCAGCGGCGAACCCCGGGACAAGGCGGGCGGCTACGGGATTCAAGGGCTGGGCGCGGTGTTCGTCGCCGGGCTCAATGGCAGCTACTCGGCGGTGGTCGGTTTGCCGCTGTGCGAAACCGCAGAACTACTCGGCCATTTCGGCATACCCTGTTGGCAAACCCTTAACGCGCACTGAGCGTCGTACTGACAAGATGCGGCCATTATCGTGAACATGCCTGAACGAGACCCTGCCATGAGTGAAGAGATCCTGATCAACATCACGCCGATGGAATCACGCGTGGCGGTGGTCGAAAACGGTGTTCTGCAAGAGGTCCATGTCGAACGCACGCAAAAGCGCGGGATCGTCGGCAACATCTACAAAGGCAAGGTCGTGCGGGTATTGCCGGGCATGCAGGCCGCCTTCGTAGATATCGGGCTGGACCGCGCCGCATTCATTCACGCCTCGGAAATTTCCCTGCGCGAAGGCCCGGCGGTGGAGAGCATCAGCTCGCTGGTTCACGAAGGCCAAAGCCTGGTGGTGCAAGTCACCAAGGACCCGATCGGCTCCAAGGGCGCACGCCTGACCACGCAACTGTCGATCCCGTCGCGCTATCTGGTGTACATGCCGCGCACTGCCCACGTCGGTATTTCCCTGAAGATCGAAGACGAAGCCGAGCGCGAACGCCTCAAGCAAGTGGTCACCGACTGCGTGGAGAAAGAAGGTATCAAGGAAGCCGGCGGTTTCATTCTGCGTACCGCTGCCGAAGGGGCCGGAGCCGATGAAATCCTCATGGATATCCGCTACCTGCGCAGGCTTTGGGATCAGATCAACGCCCAGATCAAAACCATCAGCGCGCCGAGTGTGATCTACGAAGACCTCGGCCTGGCGTTGCGCACCTTGCGCGACCTGGTGAGCCCGAAGATCGAAAAGATCCGCATCGACTCCCGGGAAACCTTCCAGAAAACCACACAGTTCGTCGCCGAACTGATGCCGGAAATCGCTGACCGTCTGGAGCATTATCCGGGCGAGCGGCCGATTTTCGACCTGTATGGCGTCGAAGACGAAATCCAGAAAGCCCTGGAGCGCAAAGTGCCGCTCAAGTCCGGCGGCTATCTGGTGGTCGACCCGGCGGAAGCCATGAGCACCATCGACGTCAACACCGGAGCCTTCGTCGGTCATCGCAATCTCGAAGAAACCATCTTCAAGACCAACCTCGAAGCCGCCACAGCCATTGCCCGTCAACTGCGTCTGCGCAACCTGGGCGGGATCATCATCATCGACTTCATCGACATGGAAGATGAAGAGCATCAGCGTCAGGTACTGCGCACCCTCGAGAAGCAACTGGAGCGCGATCACGCCAAGACCAACATCATCGGCATCACCGAGTTGGGCCTGGTGCAGATGACCCGCAAGCGCACCCGCGAAAGTCTCGAGCAAGTGCTGTGCGAGCCGTGCAGCAGCTGCCAGGGTCGCGGCAAGCTCAAGACCCCGGAAACCGTCTGCTACGAGATATTCCGCGAAATCCTGCGTGAGGCCCGTGCCTATCAGGCCGAAGGCTATCGCGTGCTGGCGAACCAGAAAGTGGTCGACCGCTTGCTCGATGAAGAGTCGGGCAACGTCGCCGAGCTCGAAGGGTTTATCGGGCGCACCATTCGGTTTCAGGTAGAAACCATGTATTCCCAGGAACAGTACGACGTGGTGCTGCTCTGAAGCGTTGTATTTCAAATCCACTAGAACGGCTGGCCTCAGCTTTTTGCAGTATTTTTGCCATGGGAGCCAACTGACATGGACCGTCTGACACGCATATTGGCCGCACTGACCCGCTGGGGTCTGGGCCTGTGCGCGTTGGTTTTGGTGTTGATGGCGCTGTTTGTCAGTCTCGGCCGGGAGCTGACACCGCTGGTGGCCGAATACCGTGCCGATGTCGAAACCAAAGCCAGCGCCGTCTTGGGCATGCCGCTGCACATCGGCGAACTGGAGGGCAACTGGAGCGGCCTCGCCCCGGTTCTGCTGGCTCATGACGTGATGGTTGGCGAAGGCTCCAATGCCTTGCGCCTGGACCAGGTGCGCGCGGTGCCGGATATCTGGGCCAGCCTGCTGGCGCGCGAAATACGCATCGCACATCTGGAGCTCAACGGCCTGAAGATCAGCCTCAAGGAAGGCGAGGATGGTCATTGGGCGCTGGAAGGATTGCCGGTGCGGCAGGATCAGCCGCTGGACCCGGAGCAGTTGTTCAATCGTATGCAGATGGTCCAGCAATTGTCGGTGCTCGACAGCCAGGTGACCTTGCAGCCACTGGATCAGCCGCCGCTGACTCTGACCTACGTTGGCCTCAATCTGAGAACCGGTGTGTCGCGTCAGCGTCTCGACGCCCGTTTGACCCTGCCCGACGGCCAGCCGGTTGCGATGAGCCTGCGCACCCGTATCCGCGCCAGCCAGTGGCAGGACGGCGAGGTTGAGGCTTACTTGAGCCTGCCGCAAAGCGATTGGTCGAAATGGTTGCCCGAGCGCCTGACCCAACAATGGAATTTCTCCGAGATAAAGGCCGGCGGCGAGCTCTGGGCGAACTGGAGCGAGGGCGCCCTGCAAAGCGCCGCGGTCCGTTTGAACGCACCGCAACTCAAGGGCGCCTACGCCGAGCGCAAGCCGATCCAGATCAACAATCTGGCGCTTAACGGGTATTTCCAGCGCAGCTCCACAGGCGTCCAGGTCACCCTGGATTCTCTGGCGATGAGCCTGGGTGAAACCCGCTGGGAGTCGAAACTGCAATTTCAACAAACGGCGGCGACCGACGAGACGCCAGAGCTCTTGCATCTGCAAGCCGACCGCATCGACCTCACACCCCTCACCCCGTTGCTGAACGCGTTGGGGCCGCTTCCGGAAGGTGTCGCTACGGCCGTCGAGCGGCTCAAGGTCACCGGGGTATTGCGCAACGTGCTGATCGACTTGCGCCCCGCGGCTACCGATGACAGCAAATTCAGCTTTGCCGCCAATCTGGAGCGGGTCGGCTTCGACGCCTATCACGGCGCACCGGCGGCGCGAAACGTCAGTGGCAGCATCAGCGGCGATCTCGGGCAGGGCGAGTTGCGCATGGACAGCAAGGATTTCTCCCTGCACCTGGACCCGATTTTCGCCAAGCCATGGCAGTACATTCAGGCCAATGCGCGGTTGACCTGGAAGCTCGATAAAGAAGGTTTCACCCTGATCGCGCCGTACCTGAAGGTGCTGGGCGAAGAGGGCAAGATTGCCGGCGACTTCCTGATTCGCCTGCATTTCGATCACACCCAGGAAGACTACATGGACCTGCGGGTCGGCCTGGTCGACGGCGACGGTCGCTACACCGCCAAGTACCTGCCGGCCGTGTTGAGCCCGGCGTTGGACGAGTGGCTGCGTACGGCGATTCTCAAAGGCGCGGTGGATGAAGGTTTCTTCCAGTACCAGGGATCGCTGAACCATGGCGCCCCGGAAACGGCTCGCAGCATCAGCCTGTTTTTCAAGGTTCACGATGCCGAGCTGGCGTTTCAGCCGGGTTGGCCGCATGTCAGCAAGGTCAGCGGCGATGTGTTCATTGAAGACAGCGGTGTGCGGATTCTCGCGAGCAAGGGGCAATTGCTCGATACCCAGGTCAGCGACGTCTACGTCAATATTCCCCATGTGCCTGCCGGACAGAGTCCCCACCTGTTCCTCGATGGCGCGTTCGCCGGCGGGTTGGGCGATGGCCTGAAGATTCTGCAGGAAGCACCGATCGGCACCGCCGACACGTTCGCTGGCTGGGAGGGCGAGGGCGATCTGCAAGGCAAGCTCAACCTGGATATCCCGCTGGTCAAAGGTGAGCAACCGAAAATCCTCGTCGACTTCAAGACCGACAAGGCCCGCTTGAAACTTCGCGAGCCCATCCTGGAACTGACACAACTCAAGGGCGACTTCCGCTTCGACAGTGCTAAGGGTTTGAGCGGGCAGAAGATCACCGCGCGAGCGTTCGACAAACCCGTGACCGCGCAGATTTTTGCCGATGGCAGTGCGGGCAAGCTCAACACTCGGGTCACCGCGGCGGGTCAGGTCGAAGTCAAGAAACTCACTGAGTGGCTGAACGTCACTCAGCCGCTGCCGGTGTCTGGTGTAGTCCCTTATCAGCTGCAACTGAACCTTGATGGCGCCGACAGCCAATTGATCGTCAGCTCCAATCTCAAAGGCGTGGCGGTGGATTTGCCGGCGCCGTTCGGCATGGCGGCGGATGTCGGCCGCGACACCGTGTTCCGCATGACCCTGCAAGGACCGGAGCGGCGTTACTGGGTCAACTACGGTGAGCTGGCGAACTTCACGTTTGCGGCTCCGACCGGCAATTTCGTCGACGGTCGCGGTGAGTTGTTTCTCGGCGGTGGTGATGCTGTGCTGCCCGGCAACAAAGGCCTGCGCGTGCGCGGTGTACTGTCCGAGCTGGATGTGTCTCCCTGGCAGGATCTTGTCAGCAAGTATGCTGGCCAGGATCCAGGCGGCAGCGCCAAGCAATTGCTCAGCGGCGCGGATTTCAAGGTTGGCAAGCTCAGCGGTTTCGGCACCACCCTTGATCAGGCGTCGGTGCAGTTGACGCGCAAGCCGGCCGCCTGGGCGCTGCAACTCGACAGTCAGCAGGCCAAGGGCACCGTCGGTATACCTGATGCGAAAGCCGCACCGATTGCGGTCAATCTGCAATACGTACGTTTGCCGGCGCCAGACCCGACGGTGCTGGCCGACGAGAATTCGCCGGATCCGCTGGCCACCGTGGACCCGACGAAAATCCCGGCGCTGGATATCACCATCAATCAACTGTTCCAGGGGCAGGACCTGGTGGGCGCCTGGCTATTGAAAGTTCGCCCGACCGGCAAGGGCATTGCCCTCAACTCCCTGGATATGGGTCTCAAGGGCATCTTCCTGCAGGGCAGCGGCGGTTGGGAAGGCACGCCCGGCAATTCCAGCAGTTGGTACAAGGGCCGGGTCAGTGGCAAGAACCTCGCCGACGTGCTCAAGGGCTGGGGCTTTGCGCCGAGCGTCACCAGTGAAGAGTTTCACATGGATGTCGACGGTCGCTGGCCTGGCTCACCGGCGTGGCTGGCCACCAAGCGCTTCTCCGGCAGCCTTGATGCGTCGCTCAATAAAGGTCAGTTTGTTGAAGTCGAGGGCAGCGCCCAGGCTCTACGGGTATTTGGCCTGCTCAACTTCAACTCCATTGGCCGCCGCTTGCGCCTGGACTTTTCCGACCTGTTCGGCAAAGGCTTGAGCTATGACCGGGTCAAAGGGCTGTTGGTCGCGAGCAACGGGGTCTACGTGACCCGTGAGCCGATCCGGCTGACTGGCCCGTCGAGCAACCTGGAACTCAACGGCACCCTGGACCTGGTGGCTGATCAGGTCGATGCCAAGTTGCTGGTGACCTTGCCGGTGACCAACAATCTGCCGATTGCCGCGCTGATCGTCGGTGCACCAGCCGTCGGTGGGGCGCTGTTCCTGATCGATAAGCTGATCGGTGACCGCGTGGCGCGCTTTGCCAGCGTCAGATACACGGTCAAAGGTCCGTGGAAAGAGCCGAAAATCACCTACGACAAGCCTTTTTGAAAAGCCACTTTCCAAGCCTATGGAGTAGCATGGCCGTAAGTCCCCTGTAGGAGCTGCCGCAGGCGGCTCCTACAGGTATGTGTTGATTCCAGATAAGGAAATGGCCATGTCTGTAGCAGTCATTCAAATGGTCAGCCAGAGCGACGTGCTGGCCAACCTGGCCCAGGCCCGTCGTCTGCTTGAGCAGGCCGCGTCCGGTGGCGCGCGGCTTGCCGTGCTGCCGGAAAACTTCGCAGCCATGGGTCGTCGCGACATTGCCGACATTGGTCGCGCCGAAGCGCTGGGCGAAGGCCCGATCCTGCCGTGGTTGAAACAGACCGCCCGCGACCTCAAGTTATGGATAGTGGCCGGCACGTTGCCGTTGCCGCCGGCGGATGAACCGATGGCCAAAGCGCATGCGTGCTCGTTGCTGGTGGATGACCAGGGCGAGACCGTGGCGCGGTACGACAAGCTGCACCTGTTCGACGTGGACGTGGCGGACAATCGCGGGCGTTATCGCGAATCCGATGACTATGCTTATGGCAGTGGCGTGGTGGTTGCCGATACGCCGGTCGGTCGAGTCGGCCTGACAGTGTGTTACGACTTGCGCTTCCCGGAGCTGTACAGCGAATTGCGTGCCGCCGGCGCGGAATTGATTACCGCCCCGTCGGCCTTTACCGCGGTGACCGGCGCGGCCCATTGGGACGTGCTGATTCGCGCGCGCGCCATCGAGACTCAATGTTACGTGCTCGCGGCCGCCCAGGGTGGCACTCATCCGGGACCGCGAGAAACCTTTGGTCATGCCGCGATAATCGACCCATGGGGGCGCGTGCTGGCACAACAGGATCAGGGCGAGGCCGTGCTGCTGGCCGAACGCGACAGCAGCGAACAGGCGTCCATCAGGGCGCGGATGCCGGTGTCCACTCACCGGCGCTTTTTCTCGCAGGGCGCTCAGCGACCTGCATCAGAACGACGAATTTAAGGCGTAAAGCATATGAGCGAGTTGTTGTCCTCTGTCAGTGAACACCTCCTGGCGCCCGGTGGCGTAACGATCGAGAGCCTGCAAGGTGTGCTCGGCGATCTGGCCGGCCCGGGCATCGATGCCGCCGACCTGTATTTCCAGGGGCAGATTTCCGAGTCCTGGGCGCTGGAAGACGGGATCGTCAAGGAAGGCAGCTTCAACCTCGACCAGGGTGTCGGCGTGCGTGCGCAATCGGGTGAAAAAACCGGTTTCGCCTACAGCAATGCGATCACCCTCGAAGCGCTGGGCGCGGCGGCCCGTGCGGCCCGTTCGATCTCCCGGGCCGGGCAGAATGGCACCGTGCAGGCGTTCACTACCCAGGATGTCGCTCAGTTGTACGGGCCGGACAACCCGCTGGAAGTGATGACCCGCGCCGAGAAAGTCGAGCTGCTCAAGCGTATCGACGTGGCGACCCGGGCCCTCGACCCGCGTATCCAGCAAGTCACCGTGAGCATGGCCGGAGTTTGGGAGCGGATTCTGATCGCCTCCACCGATGGCGGCCTGGCGGCGGATGTGCGGCCGCTGGTGCGTTTCAACGTCAGCGTGATCGTCGAGCAGAACGGTCGGCGTGAGCGCGGTGGCCATGGCGGTGGCGGTCGTACCGACTACCGCTATTTCCTCAGCGAAGACCGTGCCATGGGTTATGCCCGTGAAGCGTTGCGTCAGGCTCTGGTGAATCTGGAAGCCATTCCGGCGCCGGCCGGTACGTTGCCGGTAGTGTTGGGTTCGGGTTGGTCCGGCGTGTTGCTGCACGAAGCCGTCGGTCACGGTCTGGAAGGCGATTTCAACCGCAAGGGCAGTTCGGCCTACAGCGGGCGCATGGGCGAGATGGTTGCATCGAAGCTTTGCACCATCGTCGACGACGGCACTCTCGCCGGCCGCCGAGGTTCGCTGAGCGTCGACGACGAAGGCACGCCGACCGAGTGCACCACGCTGATCGAAAACGGCGTGCTCAAAGGTTATATGCAGGACAAGCTCAACGCGCGCCTGATGGGCGTGGCCCGCACCGGCAACGGTCGTCGCGAATCCTACGCGCACTTGCCGATGCCGCGTATGACCAACACTTATATGCTCGGTGGCGAAAGCGACCCGGCGGAAATCATCGCCTCGGTGAAAAAAGGCATCTACTGCGCCAACCTCGGCGGCGGTCAGGTGGACATCACCAGTGGCAAGTTCGTGTTCTCTACCAGCGAGGCGTACCTGATCGAAGACGGCAAGATTACCGCCCCGGTCAAAGGCGCGACATTGATCGGCAACGGGCCGGAAGCCATGAGCCGGGTGTCGATGGTTGGTAACGATCTGGCGCTGGACAGCGGTGTGGGAACGTGTGGCAAGGATGGGCAGTCGGTGCCGGTGGGTGTCGGCCAGCCAACGCTGAAAATCGATGCGATCACCGTGGGTGGCACAGGATCGTAAGGGGCTCTTGAAAACGTGAAGCTTCGGGTGAGTTGCGAGGCAACTCACCCGATTCGGGACTTAACGCAAACCGCGTTGAGTCTCGTCCAGCTCACGGATGTACTTGAAGATTTTACGGCTCGAAGCCGGTGGCTTGTTGGTCGCCAGTTCGTGCTGGGCCTGACGGATCAGGGAGCGCAATTGTTGACGATCGGCCTCCGGGTAATCGACGACGAACTTCTCCAGGACGGCGTCGTCGCCTGCGATCAAGCGATCGCGCCAGCGTTCCAGGCCGTGGAAACGTTCGTTGTACTGCCGGGTGGAGGCATCGAGTTGATCGAGCAGAGTGAGAATGGCGCCAGTGTCCTGATCGCGCATCAGCTTGCCGATAAACTGAAGGTGCCGTTTACGCGCGATGTTCGCGGTGTGCTTGGGCGCATCGGCCAGAGCCCGGCGCAAAGCGTCGGTCAACGGCAGTTTTGCCAGCAGGTCAGGCTTGAGTGTTGTAAGGCGCTCGCCGAGGTCAACCAGAGCATGCAGCTCGCGTTTGACCTGGGATTTGCTTTTTTCTCCCGTATCGAGGGAGTCGTCGTAAGAATCAACCATGGTGGCCGTCCGCAAAGAAACGCCGCCATGATAACCAGTCGGGGGCCGCTTGTCCGGCCCGGTCGCTCGATGACCGTTACCGAAAGCAGAATTTGAGTGGAGAACAGCATGAGTGCAGTTGAAAGCGTCGGCCCACAAGCGTTGCCGGCACTGCAAGAGCAAGTCGAGCAGATCATTGCTGAAGCCAAGCGCCAAGGCGCCAGTGCCTGTGAAGTGGCGGTGTCGCTGGAGCAGGGCCTGTCGACCACGGTGCGTCAGCGGGAAGTCGAAACCGTTGAGTTCAACCGCGACCAGGGCTTTGGCATCACCTTGTATGTAGGGCAGCGCAAAGGCTCGGCCAGCACCTCGGCCAGCGGTTCGGAAGCGATTCGCGAAACCGTCGCTGCAGCGCTGGCGATTGCCAAGCACACGTCTGAAGACGAAGCCGCAGGCTTGGCGGATGCCGCGCTGATGGCCAAGGAGCTGCAGGATTTCGACCTGTTCCACCAATGGAGTATCACGCCGGAGCGAGCCATCGAGCAGGCTCTGGCCTGTGAAGCGGCGGCGTTTGCCGCCGACGTTCGGATCAAGAACGCCGACGGCACCACCCTCAGCACTCATCAGGGTTGCCGTGTGTACGGTAACAGCCACGGTTTTATCGGCGGTTACGCCTCGACCCGTCACAGCCTCAGCTGCGTGATGATCGCCGAGGCCGATGGCCAGATGCAGCGTGATTACTGGTACGACGTGAACCGGCAGGGCAATTTGTTGGCCAGCCCGGAGAGCATCGGCCAGCGTGCCGCGCAACGGGCGGCGAGTCGCTTGGGCGCACGCCCGGTACCGACCTGCGAAGTGCCGGTGCTGTTTTCTGCGGAACTGGCCGGCGGTTTGTTCGGCAGTTTCCTCTCGGCGATTTCCGGCGGCAGTCTGTATCGCAAGTCGTCGTTCCTCGAAGGCACGCTGGGGCAGAAACTGTTCCCGGAATGGCTGACCATCGATGAACGTCCGCACTTGATGCGCGCTTTGGGCAGCTCTGCCTTCGATGGCGATGGCCTGGCGACCTACGCCAAGCCGTTCGTGGAAAACGGCGAGCTGGTGTCCTACGTGCTTGGCACCTATTCCGGCCGCAAGCTGGGCATGCCGAGCACCGCGAATGCCGGCGGCGTGCACAACCTGTTCGTCACCCATGGCGATGAAGATCAGGCGGCCCTGTTGCGCCGCATGGGTCGTGGCCTGCTGGTCACTGAATTGATGGGGCAGGGCCTGAACATGGTCACTGGCGATTACTCCCGTGGCGCGGCGGGTTTCTGGGTCGAGAACGGCGAAATCCAGTTCGCGGTCCAGGAAGTGACTATTGCCGGCAACATGCGCGACATGTTCAAGCAGATCATTGCGGTCGGTAATGACCTGGAATTGCGCAGCAACATTCGCACAGGTTCGGTGTTGATCGAGCGGATGACGGTGGCGGGCAGCTAAGCTGCGATTGCTGCACAAAAAAACGCGCCACCCAATTGGGTAGCGCGTTTTTTTGGATCATTGGATCGCAGCCCTTAGCATCGCCCAAAGACGCGTAGGAGCTGCCGAAGGCTGCAATCTTTTGCTGTTTATTCGCCTTCGTCGAAGTAGTTGTTGATCAGCGCCACCAGTGCATCCAGCGCTTCCTGCTCCTGTTCACCTTCGGTACTCAGGTGGATTTTGGTGCCCTTGCCAGCAGCCAGCATCATCATGGCCATGATGCTTTTGCCGTCGACTGCGGATTCTGGCGTGCGTCCTACCCTGATCGTGCAATCCTTGAACTGACCGGCGACTCCGACAAATTTGGCAGACGCGCGGGCATGCAGGCCCAGCTTGTTGATGATTTCGATTTCCAGAGCAGGCATCGCGATGTGAATCCTTTAGCTGAGGTCGCGGTGGCGAACCTGGACGTTCTTCAGGGATTGTTGCAGGACCTGACCCAGGCGTTCGGTCAGGTAAACCGAGCGGTGATGCCCGCCGGTGCAGCCAATGGCAATAGTGACATAGGCGCGGTTGCTCGCGGCAAAGCGGGGCAGCCACTTGAGCAGGTAGGAGGAAATGTCCTGGAACATCTCTTCGACATCCGGCTGCGCCGCCAGGTAGTCGGCCACCGGCTGATCGAGCCCGGACTGTGCCCGCAGCTCCGGTTTCCAGTAAGGGTTAGGCAGGCAGCGCACGTCGAACACCAGATCGGCGTCTACCGGCATGCCACGCTTGAACCCGAAAGACTCCACCAGAAACGCAGTACCGGGCTCCGGCTGATTCAGCAGGCGCAGCTTGATGGTATCGCGCAGCTGATACAGGTTCAGATTGGTGGTGATGACCTTGAGGTCGGCCAGGTCGGCGATCGGCCCCAGCAGATTGGTTTCGTCCTCTATCGCCTCCGCCAGCGAGCGATTGGCACTGCTCAGCGGGTGACGACGGCGGGTTTCCGAAAAACGTTTGAGCAGGGTCTCTTCATCGGCGTCCAGATACAGCACATCGCACTGGATATGCCGGCTGCGGACTTCTTCCAGCAATTCGGGAAACCGTGACAGGTGGCTCGGCAAGTTGCGTGCATCGATGGACACGGCCACCAGCGGTTGTGCCAGTTCGGTATGAATCAGCGCGCGCTCGGCCAGTTCCGGCAGCAGACCGGCCGGCAGGTTGTCGATGCAGTAGTAGCCGTTGTCCTCGAGAACATCGAGGGCAGTGCTTTTACCTGAGCCGGAGCGGCCGCTGACGATGATCAGGCGCATGATTAGTGACCGTTTTGCTCGTCCAGGACAACCTGATACAAGGCTTCGTTGCTCGGGGCGCTGCGCAGTTTTTCACGTACTTCCTTGCGATCAAGCATGCTGGCGATCTGGCGCAGCAACTCCAGGTGCGCATCGGTGGCGGCTTCCGGGACCAGCAGTACAAACAGCAGGTCAACCGGGGCACCGTCGATGGCGTCGAAATCGATGGGTGCATCCAGGTGCATCAAGGCACTGATGGGCGATTCGCAGCCCTTGAGACGGCAGTGGGGGATGGCGATACCGTTGCCAAAACCGGTCGAACCGAGTTTTTCACGGGCAATCAAAGCCTCGAAGACATCTTGCATCTCCAGATCCGGCACTTCCCGGGCAATCAGGGTGGCAATTTGCTCAAGGGCTTTCTTTTTACTGCCGCCCGGCACGTTCACCAGGGAACGGCCGGGGGTCAGGATGCTTTCAAGTCGGATCATGGGTTGGGAGTGTTAACGACCGGTCGCGCCCTGGAGGAGGCTCTGGGTCTTTTCCTTATGCTTTTTGAGTTGTTTATCCAGCTTGTCGGTCAGTGCGTCGATCGCTGCGTACATATCGGTATGTTCCGCGTTAGCGACCACCTCATTGCCGGGAATATGCAGTGTGGCTTCGATTTTCTGCTTGAGCTTCTCGACCGTCATCGTGACCTGCACGTTGGTGATCTTGTCGAAATGCCTCTCTAATCGTTCGAGTTTTTCGCCGATGTAGGTGCGAAGAGGTTCGGTCACTTCCAGTTGGTGTCCACTGATGTTGACTTGCATACAGCTTCTCCTTCGTTGCCAGTGCATAAAGCGGTAGATCCGATGATCTACCACTGGAACGCTGTGGCGTGGCTCTACATCAACCGCTTGCGTTCGCTCGAAGGCGCGATTCCCAGGGATTCGCGGTACTTGGCGACGGTGCGGCGAGCCACCTGAATGCCTTGTGCCTCCAGTAAACCAGCGATCTTGCTGTCACTCAACGGCTTTTTCTGATTTTCCGCGGCAACCAGTTTTTTGATGATCGCGCGGATCGCCGTGGACGAGCATTCGCCGCCTTCGGAGGTGCTGACGTGGCTGGAAAAAAAGTATTTCAGTTCATAGATGCCCCGTGGGGTATGCATGAATTTTTGCGTGGTCACCCGTGAAATCGTCGATTCGTGCATGCCCACCGCTTCAGCGATGTCATGCAGCACCAGCGGTTTCATGGCCTCGTCGCCGTACTCCAGGAAGCCGCGTTGATGCTCGACGATCTGGGTGGCCACTTTCATCAGGGTTTCGTTGCGGCTTTGCAGGCTCTTGATGAACCAGCGAGCCTCCTGCAGCTGATTACGCATGAAGGTGTTATCAGCGCTGGTATCGGCGCGGCGTACGAAGCCGGCGTATTGGGCGTTGACCCGCAGGCGTGGCACCGACTCCTGGTTCAGTTCCACCAGCCAGCGCTCGTTGTCCTTGCGCACGATCACGTCGGGAACGACGTATTCGGCTTCGGTGGACTCGATTTGCGAACCCGGGCGCGGGTTGAGGCTCTGGACCAGTTCGATCACCTGGCGCAGTTCGTCTTCCTTGAGCTTCATGCGGCGCATCAGCTGGCTGTAGTCGCGGCTGCCGAGCAGGTCGATGTAATCGGTGACCAGGCGCTTGGCCTCGGTCAGCCAAGGGGTCTTGGCGGGCAGTTGACGCAGTTGCAGCAGCAGGCATTCACCGAGGTTGCGGGCGCCGATACCGGCGGGCTCGAATTGCTGGATGCGGTGCAGGACGGCTTCGATTTCGTCCAGTTCGATGTCCAGTTCCGGATCGAAGGCCTCGAGGATTTCCTCGAGGGTTTCGTCCAGATAGCCCTGATTGTTGATGCAGTCGATCAGGGTCACGGCGATCAGGCGATCGGTGTCGGACATCGGTGCCAGGTTCAGTTGCCAGAGCAAATGGCTTTGCAGGCTTTCACCGGCCGAAGTACGGGTGGTGAAATCCCACTCGTCGTCATCGTTGCTCGGCAGGCTGCTGGCGCTGGTCTGGTAGACGTCTTCCCAGGCGGTATCGACAGGCAATTCGTTGGGAATGCGCTCGTTCCAGTCGCCTTCCTCAAGGTTATCCACCGTCGGGGCGGTTTCCTGGTAGGAGGGTTCCTGGATGTCGGCGTTGGGTTGCTGTTCGGCTTTGTCGGCCAAGGGGTCGGCGTTATCGAAGTCGTCGCCTTCTTCCTGGCGTTCGAGCATCGGATTGGACTCCAGGGCCTCCTGGATTTCCTGTTGCAGGTCCAGGGTCGACAATTGGAGCAGGCGGATGGCCTGTTGCAGCTGCGGTGTCATCGTCAGCTGCTGGCCCATTCTCAAGACTAGCGATGGTTTCATGGCAGGGGCTTAACACCTTATTCGCCGGCGCACATGCGCCATCCACTACAGGGCGCCGAAGCGCCAAACATAAGCAAATTATATGCCTGAAACTGAAGTGTTTGCCTAGAGCGCTGTAACAATAAAAAACTATTGATTTTTTATTGAGATGAGCACCGAGGCGACTGACCAGGCACCTCAGCGCTTACAGGCGGAACTCATGGCCCAGATACACTTCCTTGACCAGTTCATTGGCCAGGATGGTGGCGGAGTCGCCTTCAGCGATCAGTTGGCCATCGTTGACGATGTAGGCGGTTTCGCAGATGTCCAGGGTTTCACGGACGTTGTGGTCAGTGATCAGCACGCCAATGCCTTTGGCCTTGAGGTGATGGATGATCTGCTTGATGTCGCCCACCGAGATCGGGTCCACGCCGGCGAAGGGTTCGTCGAGGAGGATGAATTTCGGGTTGGTGGCCAGTGCCCGGGCGATTTCCACCCGGCGGCGTTCACCACCGGACAGGCTCATGCCAAGGCTGTCGCGGATGTGGTGAATGTGAAATTCCTGCAGCAGGCTTTCCAGCTCTTTGCGGCGACCGGCCTTGTCGAGCTCCTTGCGGGTCTCGAGGATGGCCATGATGTTGTCGGTCACCGACAGCTTGCGGAAGATCGACGCTTCTTGCGGAAGATAGCCGATACCGGCCTTCGCGCGACCATGCATCGGCTGGTGGCTGACGTCCAGGTCATCGATCAGTACGCGACCCTGATCGGCCTGTACCAGGCCCACGATCATGTAGAAACAGGTGGTTTTACCGGCGCCGTTGGGGCCAAGCAGGCCGACGATCTGGCCGCTGTCGATGGACAGGCTGACGTCACGCACGACCTGGCGGCTCTTGTAGCTCTTGGCCAGATGCTGAGCTTTCAGAGTTGCCATTACTGGGTTTTCTCGTCGGTTTTCTTCTTCGGCTGGATCACCATGTCGATACGCGGACGTGCCTCGGTGACCTTGCTGCCTGTGGCGCGACCGGCGCTGGCGAGTTTTTTCACCGTGTCATAGACGATTTTTTCGCCCTGGGTGACGTTGTTGTCCTTGTCGACAACTTTGGCCTTGTCGATCAGTACGACGCGGTTTTGCGCGGCGTGATATTGGATGGTCACGCCCCAGCCCTGAACAGGCTTGGTGTCGCCAGCTGTTTGCAATTGCTCGAAGTACGCCAGGTTGCCCACCGAGGTCACCACGTCGATGTCGCCAGTCGGGGTGCGAGTGATGGTCACGGTGTTGCCGGTGACCTTCATCGAGCCCTGAGTGATGATCACATCACCTTTATAGGTGGCAACACCGTTCTTATCGTCCAGTTGGGCGTCGTCGGCCTGAATGCGGATAGGCTGCGCTTGATCGGTCGGCAGAGCCCAGGCGCTCACGCTTCCCAGTGCTGCGCTCAGACTGAGCAAAATAGGGAGGGTTTTAACGAGCCTCATACTGTCCTCTTACGTTCGATAGCAGGTGTATCCTGCTTTCTTTCAAGTACGCTTTCATTCCGTTGCCTGTCGATACACCGCCGGCGCCGTCGATTCTAACGGGTTGATCGGTCTGCGCATATTGCTGCTGCGGGAACACTGTCATACGGGTGGTGGTAATCAGGGTTTTACGGTTTTTTTCGTCGAAACGCGTGATACGTACCGAGTCGATCAACTCGACCTGGGTGCCGTCCGGGTTGACTTCGCCGCGATCGCTCTGGACGTGCCAGGGGAATTCGGTGCCGCGAAACATGTTCAGGTCAGGATTGGACAGCAACGTCACTTCGGTCGCTTTCAGGTGTTCGACCTTGTCGGACGTCATTTCGTACTGCAATTTGCCGTCCGGCAGGTACTGCACGCTGTGGGCGTTGGTGGCGTAATAGTCGATCATGGCTTCATCGACATGCGCCACTGGCTTGTCGAGGAAGCGTTCCGGGCTGATGTTCCAGTAGCCGACCGCAGCGAATAGCGCCGCGATGCAACCGAATATCAGGATGTTGCGAATCTTTTTGCTCAGCATGATGGGCTCACAGGTACGCGGCGTTGGCCGCATCGAGGCGGCCCTGGGCGCGCAGGATCAATTCGCAGAACTCGCGCGCGGCACCCTCGCCGCCACGGGCCTGGGTAATGCCGTGGGCGTGTTCGCGCACGAAACCGGCGGCGTTGGCCACGGCCATGCCCAGGCCGACGCGGCGAATCACCGGCAGGTCCGGCAGGTCGTCGCCGAGGTAGGCCACTTGTTCATAGTTCAGGTTGAGTTGGGCAAGGAGCTCGTCGAGCACCACCAGTTTGTCTTCGCGACCCTGGTACAGGTGTGGAATGCCGAGGTTCTTGGCCCGTCGTTCGACCACCGGGGTCTTGCGTCCGCTGATGATAGCGGTCTGCACGCCCGCTGCCATCAGCATCTTGATGCCTTGGCCGTCGAGGGTGTTGAAGGTCTTGAATTCGCTGCCGTCTTCGAGGAAGTACAGGCGCCCGTCGGTCAGCACGCCGTCGACGTCGAATACCGCCAGTTTGATCTGTTTGCCGCGTTGCAGCAGGTCCGTGCTCATTACATTACTCCAGCGCGCAGCAAATCGTGCATGTTCAAGGCGCCGACCGGGCGGTCCTCGCTGTCGACCACGACCAGTGCGTTGATCTTGTGGTCTTCCATGATTTTCAACGCCTCGGCAGCCAGCATCTCGGCACGTGCGGTCTTGCCGTGGGCGGTCATGACCTGCTCGATGGTGGCGCTGTGGATGTCGATGCTGCGGTCCAGGGTGCGACGCAGATCGCCGTCGGTGAAGATCCCGGCAAGTTTACCGTCGGCCTCCAGAACCACGGTCATGCCCAGGCCCTTGCGGGTCATTTCCATCAATGCGTCCTTGAGCAGGGTGCCGCGCTGAACCTGCGGCAGCTCTTGCCCGGCGTGCATGACGTTTTCCACTTTCAGCAGCAGGCGTCGGCCAAGTGCACCGCCTGGGTGGGAAAAGGCGAAATCTTCAGCGGTAAAACCGCGGGCTTCCAGCAGCGCCACCGCCAGGGCATCGCCCATCACCAGAGCGGCGGTGGTCGATGAGGTTGGCGCCAGGTTCAGCGGGCAGGCTTCGTGCTCGACGTGAACGTTGAGGTTGACCTCGGCAGCCTTGGCCAGCGCTGAGTCGGGATTGCCGGTGACGCTGATCAATTTGATGCCCAGGCGCTTGATCAGTGGCAGCAGGGTTACGATTTCATTGGTGGAGCCGGAGTTCGACAGCGCCAGGATGATGTCGTCACGCGTGATCATGCCCATGTCGCCGTGGCTGGCTTCGGCTGGATGCACGAAGAACGCCGTGGTGCCGGTGCTGGCCAGGGTGGCGGCAATCTTGTTGCCGATGTGCCCCGATTTGCCCATGCCGACCACGACTACGCGGCCTTTGCTGGCCAGAATCATCTCGCAAGCGCGTACGAAATCTGCGTCGATATGGGGTAACAAGCCTTGCACGGCTTCCAGTTCGAGACGGATGGTGCGTTGTGCAGATTGAATCAGGTCGCTGGATTGGCTCATGTCAGAAATCGTATAGCCTGATGAAAAGGCGGCGATTATAACGGTAATGATCAAAACCCTCACGCAAGTTCGTCGCGGTTTGTCATTCCTTGTTACCGAAACCCTCTAAATAGATGATTTCAGGTGGTCATGTTGCTGAACGTGCCCGGCTTGGGCCTTGGGCGCTTGGCCTTTGCAGTGATATAGTTCGCCGCCAGTTCGGCCTGCCCGGGGAGGTATGTGCTTTCGTTAGAAAGCCAGGCGTCCGAGTGAGAGGCTGCATCGCAAGGAGTTTAGATGAGTGCCGATAACGCCTACGCGGTCGAGCTGAAGGGACTGACCTTCAAGCGCGGTGCGCGCAGCATTTTCAATAACATCGATATCCGCATACCACGCGGCAAGGTCACCGGCATCATGGGGCCTTCCGGGTGTGGCAAGACCACGCTGTTGCGGTTGATGGGGGCCCAATTGCGCCCCACCAGCGGCGAAGTCTGGGTCAATGGCCAGAACCTGCCAACATTGTCGCGCAGCGATTTGTTCGATGCGCGCAAGCACATGGGCGTGCTGTTTCAGAGCGGCGCGCTGTTTACCGATCTCGATGTATTCGAGAACGTCGCCTTTCCGCTGCGTGTTCATACCACACTGCCGGAAGAGATGATTCGCGATATTGTCCTGCTCAAATTGCAGGCCGTGGGCTTGCGTGGCGCCATTGACCTGATGCCTGACGAATTGTCCGGCGGCATGAAACGTCGAGTCGCGCTGGCCCGGGCGATTGCCCTCGATCCGCAAATTCTCATGTACGACGAGCCTTTTGTCGGCCAGGACCCGATCGCCATGGGCGTGCTGGTGCGCCTGATCCGCCTGCTCAACGATGCGCTGGGCATCACCAGCATCGTGGTCTCCCACGATCTGGCCGAGACCGCGAGCATCGCCGACTACATCATTGTGGTGGGTGACGGGCAAGTGTTGGGGCAGGGCACACCCAAGGAATTGATGACTTCGCAGGAACCACGGATTCGCCAGTTCATGACTGGCGAACCCGACGGCCCGGTCGCATACCACTTTCCAGCGACGGATTACCGCGCAGATCTTCTGGGGAAGCGCTGATGCGCAAGATTTCATTAATAGAAAGAGTGCGCCGTTTCGGCCACGCCGGCATCGATGTGCTGGCGGTGTTCGGGCGTTCGGCGCTGTTCCTGTTTCATGCCTTGCTCGGTCGCGGTGGCATCGGCGGCAGTTTTGGCCTGCTGGTCAAGCAACTGCATTCGGTTGGCGTGATGTCCCTGGTGATCATCGTGGTCTCCGGGGTGTTCATCGGCATGGTGCTGGCGCTGCAGGGCTTCAATATCCTGTCCAGCTATGGCTCGGAGCAGGCTGTCGGGCAGATGGTTGCGCTGACGCTGCTGCGTGAACTGGGGCCGGTCGTCACGGCCTTGCTGTTCGCCGGACGTGCGGGCTCGGCGCTGACCGCCGAAATCGGCAACATGAAATCCACCGAACAACTGTCCAGTCTGGAAATGATCGGGGTTGACCCGCTCAAGTACATTATTGCTCCGCGCCTGTGGGCCGGCTTCATTTCCCTGCCGGTGCTGGCGATGATTTTCAGCGTGGTGGGTATCTGGGGGGGTTCGTGGGTGGCCGTCGACTGGCTGGGGGTCTATGAAGGCTCCTACTGGTCGAACATGCAAAACAGCGTGATGTTTGTCGACGATGTGCTCAACGGCATTATCAAAAGCATCGTTTTTGCCTTCGTCGTGACCTGGATCGCCGTATTCCAAGGCTATGACTGCGAGCCCACTTCCGAGGGGATCAGTCGTGCCACTACCAAGACCGTGGTGTACGCCTCTTTGGCGGTACTCGGCCTGGACTTTATTCTGACCGCCTTGATGTTTGGAGATTTCTGATGCAAAACCGCACCCTGGAAATCGGTGTCGGCCTTTTCTTGCTGGCTGGCATCCTGGCTTTGCTGTTGCTTGCGTTGCGGGTCAGTGGCCTGTCCCCGAGCGCAGCCACTGACACTTATAAACTTTATGCATATTTCGACAATATCGCCGGTTTGACTGTCAGAGCTAAAGTGACCATGGCCGGTGTGACCATCGGCAAGGTCACGGCGATCGATCTGGATCGCGACAGCTTCACCGGTCGGGTGACCATGCAACTGGAAAAGCGCGTAGATAACCTGCCGACTGACTCCACTGCATCTATCCTGACCGCTGGCCTGTTGGGTGAGAAATACATCGGTATCAGCGTGGGTGGGGAACAAGCCCTGCTCAAGGATGGTGGAACCATCCACGACACGCAGTCGTCGTTGGTGCTCGAGGACCTGATCGGTAAATTTCTGCTCAATACCGTTAGCAAAGACGCCAAATGAGGAGCTTTTCAATGATCTCTATCTTGCGACGTGGCCTGTTGATACTGCTCGCGGCCTTGCCGTTGATGGCTAACGCCATGGCGGCGCAGTCGGCGCACGATCTGGTTCAGGACACCACGACCCGGATGCTCGCCGACCTGTCGGCCAATAAAGAGAAGTACAAGCAGGATCCACAAGACTTTTATACGGCGTTGAACACCATCGTCGGCCCCGTGGTGGATGCCGAGGGCATTTCCAAAAGCATCATGACCGTCAAATACTCGCGCAAAGCAACGCCCGAGCAAATGAAGACGTTTGAAGAAAACTTCAAAAAGGGCCTGTTCCAGTTTTATGGCAACGCATTGCTCGAATACAACAACCAGGGCATCACTGTTGAGCCTGCCAAGGATGAATCGGGAGACCGTACCAGCGTTGGCATGACGGTCAAAGGCAGCAGCGGCGCGATCTATCCTGTGTCTTACACACTCGAAAAGATCAACGGCGAATGGAAGCTGCGTAACGTCATCATCAACGGCATCAATATCGGCAAGCTGTTCCGCGATCAGTTCGCTGATGCGATGCAGCGCAATGGCAACGACCTGGACAAGACCATCAATGGTTGGGCCGGGGAAGTCGCCAAAGCCAAGGAAAACACCGAAAAAGCTGTCGAGAAGAAAGCCCAATGAGTGAGTCGGCCATTCGCATGAGCGAAACCGGCGAGCTGCTGCTCAGCGGTGTGCTGGATTACCGGACCGGCCCGAACTTGCGCAAGCAGGGTCAGGTACTGATCAAGTCCAGCAAGGCGCCTGCGCTGGTGGTCGATTGCTCCGCAGTGGAGAAGTCCAGCAGTGTCGGCTTGTCGCTGCTGCTGTGCTTCATGCGCGATGCTCAGGTGGCCGGCAAGGCCGTGAGCATTCGCGCGATGCCCGAAGACATGCGCAAAATCGCTCAGGTCAGCGAATTGACCGAGCTGTTGGCGCACCCCTGAACCGCATCTATAAAGAAGCCCCCCGTCAGAGTCCTGCTTCGCGGGGTTCGCAGGCGCGGGGCTTTTTTGTATGATGTCCGACCCGCGCGCACAGGGCGCCGATTGAGGTTGAGCATGCAGGCCGTAGAAGTGAAGAGCTTCCTTGAAGGAAAGCTGCCAAACACGAAGGTGGAAGTTGAAGGCGAAGGCTGCAATTTCCAGCTGAACGTGATTAGCGATGAACTGGCGGCGTTGAGCCCGGTGAAGCGTCAGCAGCAGGTCTATGCCCATTTGAACCCGTGGATTGTCGATGGCAGCATCCATGCGGTCACTATGAAATTTTTCAGCAGCGCGGCCTGGGCCGAGCGCACCTGAGCCCAAGGGCGTCGAGATTCTTATGGATAAATTGATTATTACTGGTGGCGCTCGTCTTGACGGCGAGATCCGCATCTCCGGGGCAAAGAACTCTGCCTTGCCGATCCTGGCTGCCACCTTGCTGTGCGATGGCCCCGTGACCGTGGCCAACCTGCCGCACCTGCACGACATCACCACCATGATCGAGCTGTTCGGTCGCATGGGCATCGAGCCTGTGATCGACGAGAAACTCAGCGTCGAAATCGACCCGCGTACCATCAAGACCCTGATCGCGCCGTACGAACTGGTTAAAACCATGCGCGCCTCGATCCTGGTGCTGGGCCCGATGGTTGCCCGTTTCGGTGAAGCCGAAGTTGCACTGCCTGGCGGTTGCGCCATCGGTTCGCGTCCGGTTGACCTGCACATCCGTGGTCTTGAAGCCATGGGCGCGGTCATCGACGTCGAAGGCGGCTACATCAAGGCCAAGGCCCCTGAAGGCGGCCTGCGCGGTGCGCACTTCTTCTTCGACACCGTCAGCGTGACCGGTACCGAGAACATCATGATGGCGGCCGCTCTGGCCAAGGGCCGCAGCGTTCTGGCCAACGCCGCTCGCGAGCCTGAAGTCGTCGACCTGGCGAACTTCCTGAACGCCATGGGCGCGAAGGTTTCCGGCGCCGGCACCGACACCATCACCATCGACGGCGTCGAGCGTCTGCACACGACCACTTACAAAGTGATGCCTGACCGTATCGAGACCGGTACCTATCTGGTGGCGGCAGCGGTCACCGGCGGGCGTGTGAAGGTCAAGGACACCGATCCGACCATCCTCGAAGCCGTTCTGGAAAAACTTCGTGAATCCGGCGCCGAAATCACCACCGGTGAAGACTGGATCGAGCTGAACATGCACGGCAAGCGACCGAAAGCCGTCAACGTGCGGACCGCTCCATACCCGGCGTTCCCGACCGACATGCAAGCGCAGTTCATCTCCCTCAACGCCATTGCCGAAGGCACTGGTGCTGTGATCGAGACGATCTTCGAAAACCGTTTCATGCACGTTTACGAACTGCACCGCATGGGCGCGCACA
The DNA here is from genome assembly GCF_030687165.1 of Pseudomonas sp. FP1740. Taxonomy (NCBI): domain Bacteria; kingdom Pseudomonadati; phylum Pseudomonadota; class Gammaproteobacteria; order Pseudomonadales; family Pseudomonadaceae; genus Pseudomonas; species Pseudomonas sp. FP1740. Next base: position 5,605,519 of record NZ_CP117461.1, on the reverse strand, counting down.
TCCAGGTTGAAGGCAACACCGCCATCGTCACCGGCATCGAAAAGCTCAAGGGCGCGCCAGTCATGGCCACCGACCTGCGTGCTTCGGCCAGCCTGGTGATCTCGGCGCTGATCGCCGAAGGCGATACCCTGATCGATCGCATCTACCACATCGACCGTGGTTATGAGTGCATCGAAGAGAAGCTGCAGATGCTCGGCGCCAAGATTCGCCGCGTACCGGGCTAGTTTCTGCTGCATGGGCGCAGGGACGCGTCCGTTGATTTGTTGAAGTCGAGCCGGTTTCCGGCTCGATGTGTGTCCGGCGCCATTTGCGACCGGGCATGAGTACCTTGATAAGGACTGACGTTTCCCATGTTGACTATCGCACTGTCCAAGGGCCGCATCCTTGACGACACCCTGCCGCTTCTGGCTGAAGCGGGCATCGTGCCGACCGAGAATCCGGACAAGAGCCGCAAGCTGATCATCCCCACGACCCAGGCCGATGTGCGCTTGCTGATCGTGCGTGCCACCGATGTGCCGACCTATGTCGAGCATGGTGCCGCCGATCTGGGCGTCGCCGGTAAAGACGTGCTGATGGAATACGGCGGCCAGGGTTTGTACGAACCACTGGACCTGCAAATCGCCCAGTGCAAACTGATGACGGCCGGCAAAGTCGGCGCAGTCGAGCCCAAGGGCCGTCTGCGCATTGCCACCAAGTTCGTCAACGTCGCCAAGCGCTACTATGCCGAACAGGGTCGTCAGGTCGACATCATCAAGCTCTACGGCTCGATGGAGTTGGCGCCGCTGATCGGTCTGGCGGACAAGATCATCGACGTGGTCGACACCGGTAACACGCTGCGGGCCAATGGCCTGGAGCCACAGGATTTCATCGCTGCCATCAGCTCCCGTCTGATCGTCAACAAGGCGTCGATGAAAATGCAGCATGCCCGTATCCAGGCGTTGATCGACACCCTGCGCAAGGCAGTGGAGTCTCGACACCGCGGCTGATTCACCTGCGCGACCTTGAGTCGCGCCCGTCTATCCGCCTCATAGCCAGAATTCTCGGGTGCCCAAGCGGATCAACGGCTAGCTTAGGGCGCCCGAGTTTTTGCCAATCCTATGAGGCTCTCGCTATGACCGCACCGACTGCAATTCGCCGACTCAACGCTGCTGACCCGGATTTCGCACATCATCTGGATCATCTGCTGAGCTGGGAAAGTGTGTCTGACGACTCGGTCAATCAGCGGGTGCTGGACATCATCAAGGCCGTGCGCGAGCGTGGCGATGCGGCGGTGGTCGAGTTCACCCAGAAATTCGATGGCCTGCAAGTGGCGTCCATGGCGGACTTGATCCTGCCGCGCGAACGCCTGGAACTGGCATTGACCCGCATCACCGTGCCTCAGCGCGAAGCCCTGGAAAAAGCCGCGACCCGTGTGCGCAGCTACCACGAAAAGCAGAAACAGGACTCCTGGAGTTACACCGAAGCCGATGGCACGGTGCTGGGCCAGAAGGTCACGCCACTGGATCGCGCCGGCCTGTATGTGCCGGGCGGCAAGGCGTCCTACCCGTCCTCGGTGCTGATGAACGCGATTCCGGCCAAGGTGGCGGGCGTGACCGAAGTGGTCATGGTCGTGCCGACCCCGCGTGGTGAAGTCAACGAACTGGTGCTGGCCGCAGCCTGCATCGCCGGCGTCGACCGGGTGTTCACCATCGGCGGCGCCCAGGCCGTTGCGGCGCTGGCTTACGGCACCGAAAGCGTGCCGAAGGTCGACAAAGTGGTTGGCCCGGGCAACATCTATGTCGCCACTGCCAAGCGCCACGTGTTCGGCCAGGTCGGCATCGACATGATCGCCGGCCCTTCGGAGATTCTGGTGGTGTGTGACGGCCAGACTGATCCGGACTGGATCGCCATGGACCTGTTCTCCCAGGCCGAGCACGACGAAGACGCCCAGGCGATTCTGGTCAGCCCGGACGCCGAGTTCCTCGACAAGGTGGCCGCCAGCATCGCCAAACTGCTGCCGACCATGGAACGCGCCGAGATCATCGAAACCTCGATCAATGGCCGTGGTGCGCTGATCAAGGTTCGCGACATGGAACAGGCCATCGAAGTGGCCAACCGCATTGCCCCAGAGCACTTGGAGCTGTCGGTCGCCGATCCGCAGGCCTGGCTGCCGCAGATCCGTCACGCCGGCGCGATCTTCATGGGCCGCCACACTTCCGAAGCCCTGGGCGACTACTGCGCAGGTCCGAACCACGTATTGCCGACCTCCGGCACTGCGCGCTTCTCCTCGCCGCTGGGTGTTTACGACTTCCAGAAACGTTCGTCGATCATCTTCTGCTCCGAGCAGGGTGCCTCCGAACTGGGCAAGACCGCCTCCGTACTGGCCCGTGGCGAATCGCTGAGCGCTCACGCCCGCAGTGCTGAATACCGCATTCTTGATGACAAGCAGGGGAACTGAACATGAGTAAATTCTGGAGCCCGTTCGTCAAGAATCTGGTGCCTTATGTGCCGGGCGAGCAGCCGAAACTGGCAAAACTGGTGAAGCTCAACACCAACGAAAACCCGTACGGTCCATCGCCAAAAGCCTTGGCGGCGATGCAAACCGAACTGAACGACAACCTGCGTCTGTACCCGGACCCGAACAGCGACCTGCTCAAGCAAGCCGTTGCCAAGTACTACGGCGTGCAGGGCAATCAGGTGTTCCTCGGTAACGGTTCCGATGAAGTCCTGGCGCACATCTTTCACGGTTTGCTGCAGCACGATAAACCGCTGCTGTTCCCGGACATCAGCTACAGCTTCTACCCGGTTTACTGCGGGTTGTATGGCATCAAGTTCGATGCGGTTGCGCTGGACGAACAGTTCCAGATCAACCCGGCGGACTATGCCAAGCCGAACGGCGGGATCATCTTCCCGAACCCGAATGCGCCGACCGGTTGCCTGTTGGCACTGGACGCTGTTGAGCAAATCCTCAAGGCCAGCCCGGATTCGGTGGTCGTGGTGGATGAGGCTTACATCGACTTCGGCGGTGAAACGGCGATCACGCTGGTGGACCGTTATCCGAACCTGTTGGTGACGCAGACCCTGTCCAAGTCCCGTTCCCTGGCCGGCCTGCGGGTTGGCCTGGCCGTGGGGCACCCGGACCTGATCGAGGCACTGGAGCGGATCAAGAACAGCTTCAACTCCTACCCGCTGGATCGTCTGGCGATTGTGGGGGCTGCAGCGGCGTTCGAAGATCGCGAGTATTTCGACAAGACTTGCCGGTTGGTCATCGAGAGTCGCGAGCAAGTGGTCGCACAACTGGAGGCGAAGGGGTTTGAAGTGTTGCCGTCGGCGGCGAACTTCATTTTTGCCCGTCACCCGAAGCACGATGCGGCGGGGCTGGCGGCGAAGTTGCGCGAACAGGGCGTGATTGTTCGGCACTTCAAGCAAGAGCGGATTGCCCAGTTCCTGCGGATTTCGATTGGCGCGCCGGAGCAGAATCAGGCACTGATCGACGGCCTCGGCGACCTCTAGACCAAAACTGTTCCTGTGGGAGCGAGCGGTGCGGCTCGTTCCCACAGGTCCCCGCTTACTCTTCTTCTTTTTCCTGGATCGGCGCAGGCGGCGGACGCAGACCGATTTCTGCAGTGAGCTTGAGTTCTTTACCGTTGCGCATCACCTGAATCGTGACCTTGTCGGTCGGTTTGATGCGCGCCACCTGGTTCATTGACTTGCGACCATCGCCAGCCGGTTCACCATCGATGCTGAGGATTACGTCGCCCAATTGCAGGCCGGCCTTCTGCGCCGGGCCGTCACGGAATATCCCCGCGACCACAATTCCAGGGCGTCCCGACAGGCCAAACGATTCCGCCAGTTCCTGACTCAACGGTTGCACTTCGATGCCGAGCCAGCCGCGAATCACCTGGCCGTGTTCGATGATCGACTTCATCACTTCCATCGCCAGTTTGACCGGGATCGCGAAGCCGATGCCTTGCGAGCCACCGGACTTGGAGAAGATCGCCGTGTTGATGCCGGTCAGGTTGCCGTTGGCGTCCACCAGTGCACCGCCGGAGTTGCCGGGGTTGATCGCGGCGTCGGTCTGGATGAAGTCTTCGTAGTTGTTCAGACCCAACTGATTGCGCCCGGTGGCACTGATGATACCCATGGTCACGGTCTGGCCGACGCCGAACGGGTTGCCGATGGCCAGGGCCACGTCGCCGATGCGCAGGTTGTCAGAACGGCCGACGGTGATCGACGGCAGGTTTTTCAGGTCGATCTTCAATACCGCGAGGTCGGTTTCCGGGTCGCTGCCGATGACCCGGGCCAGGGTTTCACGACCATCCTTGAGCGCCACCACGATCTGGTCGGCACCGCTGGTCACGTGGTTGTTGGTCAGCAGGTAACCTTCCGGGCTCATGATCACGCCCGAACCGAGGCTCGACTCCATGCGCTTCTGCTTGGGCGAGTTGTCGCCAAAGAAGCGGCGGAACTGCGGGTCTTCAAACAGCGGATGGCTGGGTTTGTTGACCACTTTGGTGGTGTAAAGGTTGACCACCGACGGCGCAGCCGTGGTCACCGCATCGGCATAGGACACCGGGCCCTGCTGCACACCAAGGGTTTGCGGGGCTTGTTGCAGATTGACGTCGAGGCTTGGCAGCCCGACCCACTGCGGGTAACGCTGAATAATCAGTAGAGCGACAAGCACGCCGGCCAACAGCGGCCAGCCGGAAAAACGCAGCGCCTTGAGCATTAAGCACGTCCTGAGAGGTTGCAGGCGGTATGAGACCGCCCATAATGTCGCGCATTATACGAGGCCGCGCGCGCCTCTGAACGGGATATTTAGGAGTCTTTTATGGCCGTCGCCCTGAGCACCCTGGTCGAAGAAGCCGACCGTTACCTGGCAAGTGCGAAGATTGCCGATTACTGCCCCAACGGCTTGCAGGTCGAAGGCCGGCCGCAAGTAATGCGCATCGTCAGCGGTGTCACCGCCAGCCAGGCGTTGCTGGACGCCGCAGTGGAGGCCCAGGCCGATCTGGTGCTGGTGCATCACGGCTATTTCTGGAAAGGCGAGAACCCGTGCATCACCGGCATGAAGCAGCGCCGGTTGAAAACCCTGCTCAAGCACGACATCAGCCTGCTGTCCTATCACTTGCCGCTGGATCTGCACCCGGAAGTCGGCAACAACGTGCTGCTCGCCCGGCAGTTGGATATTACCGTCGAAGGCCCGCTGGATCCGGACAACCTGAAAATCGTCGGGTTGGTCGGCTCGTTGAACGAACCGATGACTCCCCGCGATTTCGCTCGCCGCGTGCAGGAAGTCATGGGGCGCGAGCCGTTACTGATCGAAGGCAGCGAGATGATTCGTCGGGTCGGCTGGTGCACCGGTGGCGGCCAGGGTTACATTGACCAGGCGGTGTTGGCCGGTGTCGATCTGTACCTCAGCGGCGAGGCCTCTGAGCAGACGTTCCACAGCGCCCGGGAAAACGACATCAGTTTCATTGCCGCCGGCCACCATGCCACCGAGCGTTACGGCGTACAGGCTTTGGGTGATTACCTGGCGCGACGTTTCGCCCTCGAGCACATCTTCATCGATTGCCCGAACCCGATTTGACTACAGGGCTGGAGCCCAAACGAGGGGGTATATTCATATACCCTTTCGATCTAGCCGCCGTCCTGATTAGAAGAGGGCGCTGTGCTAGGATTCCCCGCTCGAACACGGCCCGCAGGCCGTCCATAAGATCGTTTTCGTGAGTAGCCATGGTCGACAAACTGACGCATCTGAAACAGCTGGAGGCCGAAAGCATCCACATCATCCGCGAGGTCGCCGCCGAGTTCGATAACCCGGTGATGCTGTACTCCGTCGGTAAAGACTCCGCCGTGATGCTGCACCTTGCGCGCAAGGCATTCTTCCCGGGCAAACTTCCGTTTCCGGTGATGCACGTCGACACCCAGTGGAAGTTCAAGGAAATGTACGCGTTCCGCGACCGCATGGTCGAAGAGCTCGGCCTGGACCTGCTGGTACACGTCAACCCCGAGGGTGTTGCGCAGGGTATCAACCCGCTGACCCACGGCAGTGCCAAGCACACCGACATCATGAAGACCGAAGGCCTCAAGCAGGCCCTCGACAAGTACGGCTTCGACGCCGCATTCGGTGGCGCCCGTCGCGACGAAGAGAAGTCCCGTGCCAAAGAGCGCGTGTATTCGTTCCGTGACAGCAAGCATCGCTGGGACCCGAAGAACCAGCGCCCGGAGCTGTGGAACGTCTACAACGGCAAGGTCAACAAGGGTGAATCGATCCGCGTATTCCCGTTGTCGAACTGGACCGAACTGGACATCTGGCAGTACATCTACCTGGAAGGCATCCCGATCGTGCCGCTGTATTTCGCAGCCGAACGTGATGTCATCGAGATGAACGGCACCTGGATCATGATCGACGACGAACGCCTGCTCAATCACCTGAGCGACGAAGACAAGGCGCGCATCGTCAAGAAGAAGGTCCGTTTCCGTACACTGGGCGACTACCCGTTGACCGGTGCTGTCGAGTCCGAGGCCACCAGCCTGACCGACATCATTCAGGAAATGCTCCTGACGCGAACTTCCGAACGCCAGGGCCGGGTCATCGATCACGATGGCGCCGGTTCCATGGAAGAAAAGAAACGTCAGGGTTATTTCTAAGGGGTTGTCATGTCGCACGCATCTGATTTGATCAGCGAGGACATCCTCGCCTACCTGGGCCAGCACGAACGCAAGGAAATGCTGCGCTTTCTGACTTGTGGCAACGTCGACGACGGCAAGAGCACCTTGATCGGGCGCCTGCTGCACGACTCCAAAATGATCTACGAAGATCATCTGGAAGCCATTACCCGCGACTCGAAAAAAGTCGGCACCACCGGCGAAGACATCGACCTGGCGTTGCTGGTCGACGGCTTGCAGGCCGAGCGTGAGCAGGGCATCACCATCGATGTCGCCTACCGCTATTTCTCTACCGCCAAGCGCAAATTCATCATCGCCGATACCCCCGGCCATGAGCAGTACACCCGCAACATGGCCACCGGTGCATCCACCTGTGACCTGGCGATCATCCTGGTCGACGCCCGTTACGGCGTGCAGACCCAGACCCGTCGCCACAGCTTCATCGCCTCGTTGCTGGGCATCAAGCACATCGTGGTCGCCATCAACAAGATGGACCTCAACGGCTTCGACGAAAGCGTATTCGAGTCGATCAAGGCCGATTACCTGAAGTTCGCCGAAGGTATCGCGTTCAAGCCGAGCACCATGGCGTTCGTGCCGATGTCCGCGCTCAAGGGCGACAACGTGGTGAACAAGTCCGAGCGCTCGCCGTGGTACACCGGCCAGTCGCTGATGGAAATCCTCGAAACCGTCGAAATCGCCAGCGACCGCAACTACACCGACCTGCGTTTCCCGGTGCAGTACGTCAACCGTCCTAACCTGAACTTCCGTGGTTTCGCGGGCACCCTGGCCAGCGGCATCGTGCACAAGGGCGACGAAGTTGTTGTGTTGCCGTCGGGCAAGAGCAGCCGCGTGAAATCCATTGTCACCTTCGAAGGTGAGCTGGAGCACGCCGGTCCTGGTCAAGCGGTGACGCTGACCATGGAAGACGAGATCGACATTTCCCGTGGCGACTTGCTGGTGCACGCCGATAACCAGCCGCAAGTGACCGACGCCTTCGACGCCATGCTGGTGTGGATGGCCGAAGAGCCGATGCTGCCGGGCAAGAAGTACGACATCAAGCGCGCCACGACTTACGTGCCGGGCTCGATCACCAGCATCGTCAATCGCGTGGACGTGAACACCTTGGCCGAAGGCCCTGCCAGCTCGTTGCAGCTGAACGAGATCGGTCGGGTCAAGATCAGCCTCGACGCGGCCATTGCGCTGGACGGTTACGACAGCAACCGCACCACGGGTTCGTTCATCGTCATCGACCGTTTGACCAACGGCACGGTCGCGGCCGGCATGATCATCGCTCAGCCGCTGGCGCATGGCAGCAGCTCCCACCATGGCAAACTGGCCCATGTAGCCACCGAAGAGCGCGCCCAGCGCTTCGGTCAGCAACCGGCCACCGTGTTGTTCAGCGGCCTGTCGGGCGCTGGCAAAAGCACTCTGGCGTATGCGGTTGAACGCAAGTTGTTCGACATGGGTCGCGCGGTGTTTGTACTCGATGGCCAGAACCTGCGTCATGACCTGAACAAAGGTCTGCCACAGGATCGCGCCGGGCGTACCGAGAACTGGCGTCGTGCGGCGCACGTTGCGCGTCAGTTCAACGAAGCCGGCCTGCTGACACTGGCGGCGTTTGTTGCCCCTAGTGCCGAAGGTCGTGAGCAAGCCAAAGAGCTGATCGGCAAGGAGCGTCTGCTGACGGTCTACGTCCAGGCCTCGCCGACGGTCTGCGCCGAGCGTGATCCGCAAGGTCTGTACGCGGCGGGTGGCGACAACATCCCGGGCGAATCCTTCCCGTACGACGTGCCGCTCAATGCTGATCTGGTGATCGACACCCAGTCGCTGTCGCTGGAAGAAAGCGTCAAGCAAGTGCTGGATCTGCTGCGCAAGCGTGGCGCGATCTAAGCATTAGCTGAAAACAAAAAAGCCCGCAGATGAGTGATCGTCTGCGGGCTTTTTTGTGTCCGGGAGGACACCTTCGCGGGCACCTCAAGAATTCACTGGATACTCACGGTGCATCTGCCCCAGCAGCGCATCCTTGTCCTGCCACAATTGATTGATCCAGCCCTGAAACTCCAGGCGATACACCCCATCCTGGTCGTAGTTCTTGCCAACGAACTGCGGCGGAATCTTCAGCTCCTGAAAGTGCACCACCACGTCTTTCACCTTGCCGCAGAGCAAATCCCAGTAACCCGGACGCCCGGTCGGGTAGTGGATGGTCACGTTGACGATGGCTTCCAGCTGTTCGCCCATGGCATCCAGCACGAAGGCAATGCCACCCGCTTTCGGCTTGAGCAGGTAGCGGAACGGTGAACTCTGCTGGGCATGTTTGCTCTCGGTAAAGCGCGTACCTTCGACGAAGTTGAAAATCCCCACCGGGTTATTGCGGAACTTGTCGCAGGTCTTGCGGGTGGTCTCCAGGTCTTTGCCCTTCTTCTGCGGATGCTTTTCCAGATAGGCCTTGGAGTAACGTTTCATGAACGGAAAGCCCAGCGCCCACCACGCCAGGCCAATCACCGGCACCCAGATCAGTTCCTGTTTGAGGAAGAACTTCAGCGGGCGGATGCGACGGTTGAGCACGTACTGCAACACCATGATGTCGACCCAGCTCTGGTGGTTGCTGGTGATCAGATAAGAGTGCCGATAGTCCAGGTCTTGCAAACCGCTGAGGTGCCAGCGTGTGCGGCAAACCAGATTCATCCAGCCCTTGTTGTTACTGATCCACGCTTCGTGGGTATGACTCATCAGCCAGCGCGCGAAACGTTGGGTGAGGGCGAACGGCAACACTTTGAACAGCGCCACACAGAACAGAAACGAGCAGAGCAGAATCGTATTCAGCGCCAACAGCAGCGAGGCGATCACGCCGCGCACGGGTGCAGGTAGAAAATCCAGCATTTAAACATCCATAGGTCGGTTGGCCGCTTGAATCGCGGTCAACGCGATGGTGTACACGATGTCGTCGACTTGCGCGCCACGCGGCAGGTCGTTCACCGGTTTGCGCAGGCCTTGCAGCATTGGCCCGAGGCTGACGCAGTCGGCGCTGCGTTGCACGGCTTTGTGGGTGGTGTTGCCGGTGTTCAGGTCGGGGAACACGAACACCGTGGCACGACCGGCCACCTGACTGTTCGGCGCCAGTTGCCGGGCCACGGTTTCGTTGGCGGCGGCGTCGTATTGCAACGGGCCGTCGATCAACAGTGAGTGTTGCTGTTCGTGGGCGAGCAAGGTGGCCTCGCGAACCTTCTCGACTTCTTCGCCACTGGCCGATTCTCCGCTGGAGTAGCTGATCATCGCCACCCGTGGAGTAATGCCGAACGCCGCTGCCGAATCGGCGCTTTGCAAGGCAATCTCGGCCAGTTCGCTGGCGCTCGGGTGCGGGTTCATCACACAGTCGCCGTAGACCAGCACTTCTTCGGGGAACAGCATGAAGAACACCGACGACACCAGGGTGCAACCCGGCGCGGTCTTGATCAGTTGCAGGGCCGGGCGGATGGTGTTGGCGGTGGAGTGAATGACCCCGGACACCAGCCCGTCGACTTCATCCAGCGCCAGCATCATGGTGCCGATCACCACGGTGTCTTCCAGTTGCTGCTCGGCCATCGGCGCGTTGAGGCTTTTGGTCTTGCGCAGCGCAACCATCGGCTCGACGTAACGCTCGCGGATCAGGTCCGGGTCGAGGATTTCCAGCCCCGGTGGCAACTCGATGCCTTGGGCGCGGGCGACCGCCTCGACGTCTGCCGGCTTGGCCAGCAACACGCAACGGGCGATGCCCCGTGCCTGGCAGATCGCGGCGGCCTGCACGGTCAACGGCTCGCTGCCCTCGGGCAACACGATGCGCTTGTTGGCGGCCTGGGCGCGCTGGATCAGTTGATAGCGGAACACTGCAGGCGACAGGCGCATTTCCCGTGGCGTGCCGCAGCGTTGGTGCAGCCAGTTGGCGTCGAGGTGGCTGGCGACGAAATCGGTGATGATCTCCGCGCGCTCGCGGTCGTCGATCGGGATTTCCTTGTTCAAACCGTTCAACTGGTTGGCGGTGTCGTAGGAACCGGTACTCACCGACAACACCGGCAGACCGGCCTGCAAGGCGCCACGGCACAGCTCCATGATGCGTGGGTCGGGCAGGGTGTCGCTGGTCAGCAGCAGGCCGGCCAGAGGCACACCGTTCATCGCCGCGAGGCTGACCGCGAGGATGATGTCGTCGCGATCGCCGGGGGTCACCACCAGCACGCCGGGCTTGAGCAGCTCCACGGTGTTGCGCACGGTGCGGGCACAAATGATGATTTTGGTCATGCGCCGGGTTTCGTAGTCTCCGGCATTGAGCACCTGAGCGCCCATCAGCTCGGCCACGTCACGGGTGCGCGGCGCGTTCAGCTCCGGTTGAAACGGGATGCAGCCGAGCAGACGGAAGTCGCCACTGCGCAGCAACGGCGAGTGCTCTCTCAGGCGCGAGGCGAAGACGTCCATGCTTTCGTCGGTCTTGACCTTGTTGAGGATCACGCCCAGCACTTTCGGGTCTTTCGGCCCGCCGAACAATTGCGCCTGCAATTCCACCCGGCCGGACAATTCGGTCAGCACTTCGTTTTCCGGCGCCGAAACCAGAATCACGTCGGCGTCGAGGCTCTTGGCCAAGTGCAAGTTGACCCGCGCGGCGTAGCTGGCGCTGCGGGTCGGGACCATGCCTTCGACAATCAGCACGTCCTTGCCGATCGCGGCTTGCTGGTAAAGCGTGATGATTTCTTCGAGCAATTCGTCCAGCTGACCGTCGCCGAGCATCCGCTCGACATGGGCCAGGCCCAGCGGCTGAGGCGGTTTCAAGCCGTGGGTGCGGGCCACCAGTTCGGTGGAGCGTTCAGGGCCGGTGTCGCCCGGATGCGGTTGGGCAATCGGTTTGAAAAAGCCGACTTTGAGGCCGGCCCGCTCAAGGGTACGCACCAGCCCGAGGCTGATGGAGGTCAGACCCACACCAAAATCGGTGGGCGCGATAAAAAAAGTTTGCATGCGGATTCTCTAAGGGTGCATGGCAATGGTGAACGCCTATGGCTGGCGTTCTACCGATATTCAGTGGTCAAGGTTATCGCTAACCGAGCCTTGTGCGCACCAACCGCAATCAAAGGGCTGGCCTATTTTTTCATTGCGCAGCGCAGGGTCCAGCACCCAGGCCCGGGATTGCCACGGCGGCTGGTGCCGCAGGTGTTGGGTATGGCCGCAGGACAGCTCGGCCACCCAGTGCCCGTCCTCGTCCTGATGGAAACCTGTAATGGTCGAGGCTTTCATCGCGCCCCGTTTGTCCGGGTTGTGTTCGCTTTCGGGCGATTGCTTCGCTAAACTTGGACATTCATCATTCTTATGCAAAAGGTCTCGCCCCATGCTGATCGCCGCCAATAAGGCTGTCTCCATCGACTATACCCTGACCAACGACGCTGGTGAGGTCATCGACAGCTCCGCCGGCGGCGCGCCGCTGGTCTACCTGCAAGGCGCAGGTAACATCATTCCGGGCCTGGAAAAGGCGCTGGAAGGCAAAGCAGTCGGTGATGAACTGAAAGTCTCCGTAGAACCTGAAGATGCCTACGGCGAATACGCTGCCGAACTGGTCAGCACCCTGAGCCGCAGCATGTTCGAAGGCGTCGACGAACTGGAAGTGGGCATGCAGTTCCATGCTTCCGCTCCGGACGGCCAGATGCAGATCGTCACCATTCGCGATCTGGACGGCGACGATGTCACCGTCGACGGCAACCACCCGCTGGCCGGTCAGCGCCTGAATTTCCAGGTCAAGATCGTTGCCATCCGTGATGCCAGCCAAGAAGAAATCGCTCATGGTCACGTCCATGGCGAAGGTGGCCATCACCACTGATTTTCTGCGCTAAGCTTTCGAGAACTGGAGAGGCGCCCGAGGGCGCCTTTTTAGTCCGCGGCTGTCCTTGGCGACATGACCAAGTGGCTGTTTCGAGAAGAACACGGGAAATTTGGAGTCCGTCATGAGTGCTTTTCACGACCTTACATTGAAAACTTTGGATGGCCAGGAGTTACCTCTGGCGCCCTTCAAAGGGCACGTCGTGCTGGTGGTCAACGTCGCCTCCAAATGTGGCTTGACCCCACAATACACGGCGCTGGAAAACCTCTACCAGCAATACAAGGACAAGGGGTTCAGTGTGCTGGGCCTGCCGTGCAACCAGTTTGCCGGGCAGGAACCGGGTACCGAGAAAGAGATCCAGGAGTTTTGCCGCCTCAACTATGGCGTGACCTTTCCGTTGTCCAGCAAGCTGGAAGTCAACGGTCACGAACGCCATCAGTTGTACCGCCTGCTGGCGGGCGAGGGCGCGGAATTTCCGGGCGACATCACCTGGAACTTCGAAAAATTCCTGTTGGGCAAGGACGGTCGCGTATTGGCGCGGTTCTCGCCGCGTACGGCGCCGGATGATCCTTCTGTTATCCAGGCGATTGAAAAAGCTCTGAGTTAAAAAGCGAAGAATCAAGATCAAAAGATCGCAGCCTTCGGCAGCTACAGGTGTTCACATTTCTCTGTAGAAGCTGTCGAAGGCTGCGATCTTTTCGTTTCTAATCCTTAATCACTCAAATCAATAGTGCTGTTCAAGGCAGGGCACCCTCCATATTATCGCCGTCATAAAGTCTATGTCCCGTGGAGCGTCCAATGCCCGTCAAAGCCCTGTTCAAGCCTTTTCACCTCGGCGCTCTCGAACTGCCGACCCGCGTCGTCATGGCGCCGATGACCCGCTCGTTTTCGCCAGGCGGCGTGCCCAATTCCAAAGTGATCGAATACTACCGTCGTCGCGCCGCTGCCGGAGTGGGGTTGATCATCACTGAAGGCACCACCGTCGGCCACAAGGCCTCCAACGGTTACCCGAACGTGCCGCACTTCTACGGTGAAGCTGCGTTGGCTGGCTGGAAAAAAGTCGTCGACGCGGTGCATGCCGAAGGCGGCAAGATCGTTCCGCAGCTGTGGCATGTGGGCAGCGTGCGCCGCATCGGCACCGAGCCGGATGCCAGCGTGCCGGGTTACGGTCCGTCGGAAAAACTGAAAGACGGACAGGTCGTGGTTCACGGCATGACCCAGCAGGATATCCGGGAGGTAATCGCTGCGTTCGCCCAAGCCGCCAAGGACGCCCAGAGCATCGGCATGGACGGCGTGGAAATCCACGGCGCCCATGGTTATCTGGTGGACCAGTTCTTCTGGGAAGGCAGCAACCAGCGCACCGACGAATACGGTGGCAGCCTGGCCAACCGTTCGCGCTTCGCCATCGAACTGATTCAGGCGGTGCGCGCCGCTGTTGGCGAGGGATTCCCGATCATCTTCCGTTTCTCCCAGTGGAAGCAGCAGGACTACACCGCGCGTCTGGTGCAGACGCCAGAGGCGTTGGGCGAATTCCTCAAGCCGTTGTCCGACGCCGGCGTGGATATTTTCCACTGCTCGACACGCCGTTTCTGGGAGCCGGAGTTCGACGGTTCCGAACTGAACCTGGCCGGCTGGACCCGCAAGCTCACCGGCAAGCCGACCATCACCGTTGGCAGCGTCGGCCTGGATGGCGAGTTCCTGCAATTCATGGTCAACACCGACAAGATCGCACAGCCGGCCAGCCTGGAAAAACTGCTGGAGCGTTTGAATAACGATGAGTTCGACCTGGTGGCGGTGGGGCGTGCGTTGTTGGTGGACCCGGACTGGGCGCAGAAAGTGCGTGACGGTCGCGAGCAGGACATCCTGCCGTTCAGCCGTGATGCGTTGATGACGCTGGTGTAAACGGCAACTGAAAAGGCCTTTGCGCGGGCAAGCCTCGCTCCTACAGGGGCGAGGCCTGCCCGCGAAGCTTTTAAGGCAACAACGCTGCATCGGATAGAACTTGTTCCTGCGCACAAGCCCCCCGCAACTGCCCCTCGAACTGCTCGATAATCGCCGCCCAGCCCTGACGGCTTGCATGCTGGCGGGCATTGAGCCGCATGCAGCGCAAGGTTTCGCGCTCCTCCAGCAGCCAACGTGCCGCATCGCAGAACGCCTGTTCATCCCCGGGCATGGCCAATACGCCGTTGTAGCCATGGCGAATATGCTGAGCCGCCGCAGCCTGATCGTACGCCACCACCCCCAGCCCTGAGGCCAATGCCTCAAGCACCACATTGCCGAAGGTTTCGGTCAGGCTCGGAAACAGAAACACATCCCCCGAGGCATAGTGACTGGCCAGCGCTTCGCCGCGTTGTGAGCCGCAAAAAATCGCCTCGGGCAATTCCTTTTCCAGCGCCGATCGTTGCGGACCGTCACCGACCACAATCAATTTCATGTTGCGCTGTGGATAAGTGGTTTTCAGCGCGTCGAAACTGCGCTTGAGCAGGCCAAGATTCTTCTCCTGGGCCAGGCGTCCTACGTGGATGAAGGCGATGTCATCCTCGGCCAGTCCCCATTGCTCACGCAGCGGTTTCAGTCGTTTGACCGGATGAAACAACTGGCTGTCGACGCCTCGAGAGAGTAACGCCAGACGCTCGAAACTGCGCCGCTCCAGCTCCAGTCGCTGGCTGGCGCTGGGCACCAGGGTCAGGGTCGAGCGATTGTGAAACCAGCGCAGGTAGTGGGTCAGCAAGCGCGTCAGCAACCCGAGCCCATACTGGCTGGAATACTGCTGAAAATTGGTATGAAAGCCGCTGACCACCGAAATCCCCAAACGCCGTGCCGCGCGTAACGCCGACAACCCCAGCGGTCCTTCGGTGGCGATGTACAACACGTCCGGGCGATGGCGCTTCCAGCGCCGCAGCAGCTTGTGCATCGACGACTGGCCCCATTGCAGGCCGGGATAACCCGGCAGCGGCCAGCCCCGACACAGCAGCAACTCATCATTGCTGCCCATCAGCGGGTCGCCGCCCTGACGTGGCCGTACCAACTCGACCTGATGCCCGCGCGCGCGCAAACCGTCGAACAAGCGACCAAGGGTATTGGCCACGCCGTTGATTTCCGGGGGGAAGGTTTCGGTGATCAGAGTGATATGCAGAGCTGTCGTCATGACCTCAGTGTCGGCTGAGGCCATGTCGTCATTGTGACGGTGGGATGATGGATATGTGACGCGATTAACGGCGTTCTGTCACCAGATTCTCCGCGCCACGCTCACGGACCCAGAACAGCGTCGCCCCGGCCACGGCCGCCGGCATCATCAAAATGTTCACCACCGGAATCAGCAACGCCAGATAAACGATCCCGCCAAAACTCATGCTCTGCCAGCGCTTCTTGCGCAGCCAGGCGAGCATCTCGTTCCACCCGAGCTTGTGGTTGTCCGCCGGGTAGTCGATGTACTGGATCGCCATCATCCACACCCCGAACAGCAGCCACAGCGGTGCGGCAATGATGTTGACCACCGGGATGAAGGAGAGAATGAACAGCCCGATGGCCCTTGGCAGGAAGTAGCCGAGCTTGCGCATTTCCCGGGTCAGGGTACGGGGGATCATGGCGATCAGTTCGCCCCAGCTGAAGGTCGGGAAATCGTCGGTGCCGCGCACCACCACTTCGACTTTCTCCGCGAGGAAGCCATTGAACGGCGCGGCGATGACGTTGGCGAGCAGGGTGAAGGTGAAGAACACCATCAACACCACCAACACCACGAATATCGGCCAGAGGATGTAGCTGAGGAAACTCAGCCAGTCGGGCAGGGATGGCATTAGCGTATCGACCCACATACTGAACTGATGGCCAGCCAGATAGATCAATCCGACGAACAGCACCAGGTTGATCGCCAGCGGCAGCAACACGAACAGACGCAGACTTGGGCTCAGGACCAGATTGAGGCCTTCGCGCAGGTATTGCGGGCCGGACAGAACGGGGGCGGGCATAACGTGCTCCGAACAAGAGGGAAACGCGCCGACCTTACCGGCTTTGCCTGAGGTGCGAAAGCGCGGTAGCGGCATCGACATTAACTGTAACAAAGGCGTCTATACATTCACTGCAATGGAATAGAGACCGCCTATGAGCTGGATTGTTAAACCGTATTTCCTTAATCTTCGCCCCCTCGATACGCTGCACCCATTCTTTTACAGGACTGTCGAGCCCAAGCCTTCCCCAAGTGCTTTCAACGGTCCTTTTTTATTCCCGCCGGCAATCCGGCGTTCCGCGCCCAGTGTTTCGGGCCGGTCAACAGGAGCAGGTCATGTCTGAAGTTCGTCATTCGCGAGTGATTATTCTCGGTTCCGGCCCTGCCGGTTACAGCGCTGCTGTCTATGCGGCCCGTGCCAACCTCAAGCCACTGCTGATCACCGGCATGCAAGCGGGTGGTCAACTGACCACCACCACCGAAGTCGACAACTGGCCGGGCGACGTCCACGGCCTGACTGGCCCGGCGCTGATGGAACGGATGAAAGAGCACGCCGAGCGCTTTGAAACCGAGATCGTGTTTGATCACATCAATGCCGTGGACTTCGCTGCCAAGCCGTACACCCTGATCGGCGATAGCGCGACTTACACCTGCGACGCCCTGATCATCGCTACCGGTGCCAGCGCGCGTTACCTGGGCCTGCCTTCGGAAGAAACGTTCATGGGCAAAGGCGTTTCGGCCTGCGCGACCTGTGACGGTTTCTTCTATCGCAACAAGCCAGTGGCTGTGGTCGGTGGCGGTAACACCGCAGTTGAAGAAGCGCTGTACCTGGCCAACATCGCCAGCACTGTGACCCTGATTCACCGTCGTGAAACGTTCCGCGCCGAGAAGATCCTGATCGACAAGCTCAATGCCCGGGTTGCCGAAGGCAAGATCATCCTGAAGCTGAACGCGACCCTGGACGAAGTGCTGGGCGACAACATGGGCGTGACCGGTGCTCGCCTGAAGAACAACGATGGCAGCTTCGACGAAATCAAAGTCGACGGCGTGTTCATCGCCATCGGCCACACCCCGAACACGTCGTTGTTCGAAGGTCAGCTGACGTTGAAAGACGGCTACCTGGTTGTACAGGGCGGCCGTGACGGCAACGCCACTGCCACCAGCGTCGAAGGTATCTTTGCTGCCGGTGACGTGGCCGACCACGTTTATCGTCAAGCCATCACCTCGGCCGGCGCCGGCTGCATGGCAGCACTGGACACTGAGCGTTACCTCGACGGCCTGCAGAACGTTTCGTTCTGATTCCGTAGAAAACAAAAAAACCGGCCTTGGCCGGTTTTTTTGTGGGCAGACGATTCTGCCTCAGGACAATTTCGCAAGGCACGCCTCAAGAATATCCAGTCCTTCCTCCAGCACTGCCGCCTCTGTTGTCAAAGGCGCCAGTAGCCGAATGATGTGGCGCGACTTGCCGCTGGGCATCAGCAGCAAGCCCGACTCTCGCGCCAGGGCCAGCAACTGTGTCAGTTGCACCGAAGCCGGTGTGCCGTCGGCATTGATCAACTCAATGCCGCGCATAGCACCCACGCCGGTCAAACGGCCCAGATACGGTGACAGTCCGCGTGCCCGCCAGGCTTCGTAGCGGCTGACAATCGCTTCTTCCTGCTGCGAGCCCCAGGCATGCAGATGTGCATCACTCATTTCGTCCAGGGTCGCCAATGCGGCGGCGCAGGCGATGGGATTGCCTGAGTAAGTGCCGCCCAATCCGCCCTTGGGCAAGTTGTCGATTAGCGATTTGCGCCCGACAACCGCCCCGAGCGGCACGCCGCCGGCAATGCTTTTGCCCAACAGAATCAGGTCCGGCTCAATGCCCAGTCGCGAGAACGCAAACCGCTGGCCGGTGCGACCGAAACCGGACTGGATTTCATCGGCAATCAGCAAAATGCCTTTGTCATCACAGAAACGCCGCAGCGCTTGGGCGAATTCCACATCCATCGCCAGAAACCCGCCTTCGCCCTGTACCGGTTCGACGATAAAACAGGCCACGTCATTCACGTCGATCTCGACGCTGAACAGCCGATCCATCGCCTTCAGGGCCTCGGCGCAGGTCACGTCATTGTCTTTGCTGGGGAAGGGCAGGTGGTACACCGGCCCCGGCAGCACGCCGACTTTCTGCTTGTAGGGGGCGACTTTGCCGTTGAGGTTGAGGGTGGCCAGCGTGCGGCCGTGGAAGGCGCCGTCAAAGGCAATGATCGCGGTGCGGCCGGTGGCGCCACGGACGATTTTCAGGGCGTTTTCCGCCGCTTCCGCGCCGCTGTTGGTGAGCATGCCACTGACCGGGTAATCCACCGGAATAAACGCGGCCAGGCGATCCATCAGTTCGATGTAAGGCACATGGGGAGCCGCGTTGAACGCGTAGTGGGTCAGGCGGGTGGCTTGTTCACGAATGGCCTCGACGATGCGCGGATGGCAATGGCCGAGGTTCAGTACGCCGATTCCCCCGACAAAGTCGATGTAGCGCTTGCCATCGGTGTCCCAGACTTCGGCATTTTTGCCGTGGCTGAGACTGATGGGGTGAACAATGGAAATCGACTGACTGATGGTTTCGCTGCGCATGGATGGCTGACTCTGAAGAAGGGATGCTTCTTTTTATCTAAGCCGCGAGCAGAGGTGCCCGGCAAACGAAATAAAGTTGCCGGGTCAATCTTAAAAGTCGGGATGTGCCCTGATACCGATCGATGGCGACGCATAATCCGTGGCGAGGGAGCAAGCTCCCTCGCCACAGGTTTAGCGACGAGTCAGTGGCTGCTGAGCGAACTTCACACCCGCCAAGCCATGGGCAATCAACGCCCGGATATTGCCGTGGTCGCTGCCTTCGGGCGTAGCCACCACCGAGCGATAATGCTCGCCAAACGCCAACAGTGCCTCTTCATCGCTCAGACCTTCCAGCAGCGCCAGGCCCAGGGTCTTGCACGAGCCTTCGTTCTGCCCGGCTGCGTTTTCCACGCCACCGTTGTTGAAAGCCTGGGGCTGGTAGTCATAACCGGCGGCAATGAATGCCAGGGTGTCGGCGAAAACGTGTTCGCCACTCTTGAGGCTGGCGCGCAGGGTGTTCAAATCACTCATTGGGTTTTCCTTTGGCGAACGCCGCTTGTTGGTCGGCGCTGGCTTCTTTCTGGTATTGGGCTTTCCACTCGGCGTACGGCATGCCGTAAACCACTTCGCGGGCTTCATCGAGGCTGACGTCGATCTGGCGTTCGTCGGCGGCGGCCTTGTACCACTTGGACAGGCAGTTGCGGCAGAAACCCGAGAGGTTCATCAGGTCGATGTTCTGCACGTCCTTGCGGCTGTCCAGGTGGGCAACCAGCCGGCGAAAGGCGGCGGCTTCAAGTTCCAGGCGTTGTTGATCGTTCATGATGGGCTCTGTGCAATCAAATCGTGGCGCGGATGATAAAAGCCTGGCGAGCGATACGCCAGACGCGGTCAGCGGCTGGCAGCCAGGGTAATCGACACCGACTCGGCGAAGCGCAGGGCGTGGGGCTTGTCGACTTCGACTTCGGCATACAGCACCGACTCGTTGGCCATGATCAGGTCCAGCAGCTCCTGGGTCAGGCGCTCGAGCAGGGCAAAGCGATTGCCTTCCACGTGGGCAATGATCGCCTTGGTGATGGTGCGGTAGTTCAGCGCGTGATCGATGTCGTTGTCACGCACGGCGTCCTGGGCGGCATACAGGATGGTCAGGTTGATCAGCACATCCTGCTTGTTGAGGATTTCGTCCTCGTTGATCCCGATGAAAGTTCGCAAACACAGGTCCTTGACCCGGATGCGTGCCATTCCTGGTTGAAGTTGTGGCATTGCTACTTGCTCCGTCCAATCAATTGCAGGAACTCCTGACGGGTGTTGCTCGACTCGCGGAAGGCACCGAGCATCACCGAGGTGTTCATGGTCGAATTCTGTTTCTCGACGCCGCGCATCATCATGCACATGTGCTGGGCTTCGATGACCACCGCGACACCGGCGGCATCGGTCACTTGCTGCACGGCCTCGGCGATTTGCCGGGTAAGGTTCTCCTGTATTTGCAGGCGGCGGGCGAACATATCCACAAGCCGTGCAATCTTCGACAGGCCGAGCACCTTGCCCGTTGGAATATAAGCCACATGCGCCTTGCCGATGAAGGGCAACATGTGATGTTCACACAGCGAGTACAACTCGATGTTGTCGACAATGATCATTTCATCGTTGTCGGAGGCGAACAGTGCGCCGTTGACGATCTCTTCGACACTCTGTTCGTAACCATGACACAGGTATTGCATCGCCTTGGCGGCGCGCAACGGGGTGTCTTGCAGCCCTTCGCGGTCGGGGTTTTCACCGAGGCCGATGAGGATCTCGCGATAGCTCTGGGACAGGGCGTTGTGGGGCAGGGATAACGTCATGGGGACATCCTCGCGGGGGCGGCTTATTTGACGTGCCGTCCGCCATTGACGGTCAGGGTCGTGCCGGTGACATAAGGGTTGTCGAGCAAATAGCGCAGGCTCTGGTAGATCACTTCGCTGCCGGGCTCGATGCCCAGTGCGGATTTGGCCAGGACCCTGGCGCGGTACGCCGCATCGTCGTCGGACTTGAACAGTAGCAGGGCTGGGGCGATACCGTTGACCTTGATGTCTGGCGCGTACTTCGCGGCAAAGGACAGGGTCAGGCTGTCGAGCCCGGCTTTACTGGCGCAGTAGCCGATGTGCTTGCTGCTGCCCTTGCGGGTCACGTCATCGCTGATGTGCACGATGTCGGCGGGGCTTGAGCATCTGAGTAAATCGGCACAGTGCAGGTTGATCAGGTAGGGCGCCAGCATGTGCACGCTGAACATGCGGGTGAAGGCATCGGCTTCGGCGCCTGGGGTTTCGGCCAGCCATTCGGAGGCATTATGGACAATCGCCCGAAGGCTGTCGGTGTGGTTCTTCAGTTCGCCGATGAATGTGAGAATCCCGGCCTCGCTGGAAAAGTCCGCGAACACCGCGGTCGCTCCCAGATCGCGCAGGGTCTTTACGCCGGGGCGTTCGCTGCGGTAACTGAAAATGACCGGATGGCCGTCTTCGAGCAAACGCTGCGCACAGTGCAAGCCGACACGCTGGCCGGCACCGGTGATGAGGATGGGGGCTGCGGAAGAGGTCATGAACGGCTCGCGTCGCGGTTAGAGCAAAACTATACCAGCGACGGGAGTCGTGCACCTACGCTCCTGCAAGAGTTACTGATTTTGGGTAGTAGGCGTTGCGGGCAACGGTTGTTGCGGTGCGGTGTTCAGCCAGCCGGCCAGCAGATGGGTCGACAATGGAATGAAGAAATAGACCATCAGCGGCGTCAGGCACAGGGTGCTGACGAACACCCGGACCAGCAATCCCGTTTCAGCCAATAACGGTCCCAGCACAAAGTTGAACAGCAGGGACACCGGAAAGAACGCCAGCCAGATCGCCACGGCCTGCTTCCAGCGTGGCGGGCGTTGCCCTACCGCACCGAACCAGCCATCGATGCCACTGACCCGATGCTCAGAAGGATGGGCAAACAGATTGCTGCCGCGTCCCAGCCAAGCGGTACGCGACGCGGAATGCTCCCAGGCATGCAGGGTCTGCTCGTCGGCGAAGCGGAAAATAATCTGGAATTCGTCATCCTCGGGCGGCGGAGCGAGCACGCCAGAACCGAGATAGCCGGGGAAGTCGGTGGCCAGTTGTTCGCCTTCGCGCAACCAGGCCATCAGGTCCTGATAACGCCCATCGGCGACGCGACGCGCAACCATCAGCGTGACGGGTGAGGTAGACATTGTGTATCTCCATAGGGCAAATGCGTCGCTCCGGATAGGAGTTCCGCCAGACACAGCGCCGGGTAGTGGGCTGCGTCTCGGGACAAGCAAGAATTATTCCTGATTGCCTCATGGACGTCAGTACCAAATTCGTTCAACTTCGTGTTGAATCCTAACGGGGCAAGGGAGTTAGAATGGATCCAAAAATATACAAGGACGTAGATTTGAAGATGCCTGTGCTGACCGACCTTGCACCTGATTTGCCCTCCCGCACCTCCCTGAATCGAGAAGAGCTGTTCCCGATTCGTGAGGTCGCGCGCCTGACAGGGGTCAATCCAGTCACGCTCAGAGCCTGGGAGCGACGCTACGGGCTGATACAACCCACCCGCACCGAAAGCGGGCACCGTTTGTATTCGATGATCGATATCGAGCGTGTCCGCAGCATCCTCGGCTGGATCGAGCGCGGTGTCGCGGTCAGCAAGATTGGCAAGATACTGGCCAAGACCGAACCGCTCCAGGTGCTGGAGCGGATCATTCCCGACGAACTCGTTCAAGCCGACTATGGCCAATGGCAGCAGCAGGTCAAGGCGGCAGTGAGTGTTTTTGACGAAGTTCAACTGGAGCACGTCTACGGTCAGATTTTTTCCAGTTATCCGCTGACGGTTGTGTTCCAGGACATCCTGATTCCGATCTGGAAGCTATTGCTACAACGCCATGATGCGTTCGGTGAGACCAGCGAGTGGCTTTTTCTGGATGGCTTTCTGCGTTCTCGAGTATTGCAACGCCTGCTGCTGGTGCGTGTCATGCAACCGCGACAAGTGATTGTCTGCGCTTTGGCCGACCAATGTCGTGAGCTCGAAGTGTTGGTCACGGCGCTGTATCTGAGCAGCGTCGATTCGGCTATTCAATTGTTGGCGATCGGGCAGCCCTTCGACGAGTTGATCCTGGTCTGTGAGAAGATCAAGCCCAAGGCGCTGGTGCTGATTTCCAATCACGCGCCGGCTGCCGAACTGCCTCGACGTTTGAACCGTCTGGCCATGGGCCTGGACTGTCAGCTGTTTCTGGCTGGGGATGCGTCCGACCTGGCGCAAGAAAGTCTGGCCGGGTCGTCGGTGGGTTGCCTTGGAAACGAGGGGGGGATGATGCGCCAGCGTCTGAAACAGTTCCTGGCGGGAAACCTGGATACCTGAGATTCAAATATGCAAAGCAGGATGGGTCAGGCGATGTTGCTGAAGGATGTACTGACGCAGACGCTCGGTTTCGTCCTTGTCACTCTGGCTCAACTCGTAGGCGTAGAAACCTTGCTCGGTCTCACGCTCCAGGGTGCCGCGCAACGCAATCCGCTCATAGCCTGACGGGCTGAACCACAACGCGAAGTGCTTTGGCGCTTTGGTCTTGTTGCGAACTTCCAGCAAAACCCCTTTGAACGATATTTCGTGCACCCACATCGTGCCGGGTTGCCCCTTGGCATTTTCCAGCGCCACCGGCTCTTCGAGCGCCAGGCGCCATGGCCGAATCATTGGCCCGTCTTCATAAATGCTGGGGACACCGAGGCGTAGATGCATTGCGTGAAACTCATCTTCCACCAGGTGCAGCGGGAAGGTCATTTGCTGATTTTCGAAAGTGGCCTGGATGGTGACTTGCTCATGAGCGGCCAGGCGTGTGAGCAAATCACGGATCTGCGAGCCGCCGTTGACCAGCAAACTCGACGTCGCATCCCGCACATTGAGTTGCGGGTTGTGTTGCATGGTCTGGATAAAGTCCAGCTCATCCTGGGTCAGGAGTGCGTCGCGCTGCATGATTTGCTCGAAAGAAATAATTACAAAGTCATCGGTGATTGTAGTAAATGACCACTAATTCGCAGATTGGTTTGATCCGTTCGTCGACTTGAGATCAGCAAGTTCTGCCTGTACCTCGGCCAATTGCGCTTCCAGCTGTGCAACTCGCTGCTGTGCCTTGACCTGAACCGTGACGTCTTTCTGCACCCCGACAAAATAGGTTTGTCCGTCGTGCGGGTTTTTTACCGTGGAAAGCGACAGTTCGTTCCAGAACGGGGTGCCGTCCTTGCGGTAGTTCCTGAGAATTTCCCGGCAGGAACCGCCATTGCCCAACGCCTGGCGAATCAATGCGAGGGCGGGCTGATCCCGGTCTCCTGACTGCAAAAAACGGCAATCCTGGTAGAGGATTTCTTCGCTGGTATAGCCCGTCAGGCGTTCGAACGCCGGGTTTACGTAAATCAGGATGTTGTCCTGTTCGCCTTCCTTTTCGGCAATCACGATGCCGTCGTTGGACGCCTCGATTACCAGTTGCAGCAGTGAGGCATTGATCATCGCAGAGTCCTTTGCGTATTGATGGGTACGCTGCATTCTAAAAGATCAATGAGGGCTGTGCTGTTAATATCTCGGCCTTTTACTCAGCTTCAGGATCAGATTGATGAAAGTCGCCATCCTTTCCGGCTCGGTGTACGGCACGGCTGAAGAAGTCGCCCGCCACGCCGCAAGTCTATTGAACGCCGCCGGTTTTGAAACCTGGCACAACCCGCGCGCGACACTTGCCGATGTTCAGGCCTTTGGCCCGGAAGCATTTCTGGCGGTGACTTCGACCACCGGCATGGGCGAGTTGCCGGACAATCTACAACCGTTGTATTCGACGATCCGCGATCAATTGCCCGCCACCTGGCGTGGCTTGCCGGGTGCCGTTATAGGGTTGGGCGACTCGAGTTACGGCGATACGTTCTGCGGTGGCGGTGAGCAAATGCGTGAATTGTTCGGCGAACTGGGCGTGCGTGAAGTGCTGCCGATGTTGCGTCTGGACGCCAGTGAAACCGTAACGCCGGAAACCGACGCCGAGCCTTGGCTGGCGGACCTGGTCAGCGCTCTGCGGGGCTGACCGGCTTTTATTGGCGGCAGTGTTCTGACATGGATCCAGGCTCCCCCGCGCACTGACTCGCTCGGCCACCAAGCTGGCTGCCAATGCAACTAGCCGATCTCCGGGGGCTGACTAGACTGCTGTAACGTCAGTGAACATTAAGAACCCAGAACAATAAAAAGAGATCCTTGCCGTGAGCGTAACCCCCCTCCAGTCGCCACACAGTCTCCAGGATAAAGTCAGTGCCGCCGAGTGGCAGACCCGCGTCGACCTGGCGGCCTGTTATCGTCTGGTCGCCCTCCACGGCTGGGACGATCTGATCTTCACGCACATTTCAGCCAAGGTGCCAGGCACTGAAGACTTCCTGATCAACCCGTTCGGGATGATGTTCCATGAAATCACCGCGTCGAGTCTGGTCAAGGTCGATCAGGCCGGCAACAAATTGATGGACAGCCCCTACGAGATCAACCCGGCGGGTTACACCATCCACAGTGCGGTGCATGAAGTCCGGCATGACGTCGTGTGTGTGCTGCATACCCACACGGCGGCGGGCGTGGCGGTATCGGCGCAGAAACAGGGCATTTTGCCGATCAGTCAGCAGTCATTGTTCGTCCTGTCCAGCCTGGCTTATCACGCCTACGAAGGCGTGGCACTGAACCATGAGGAGAAGGCGCGGCTGCAAGCCGACCTGGGTGAAAACAACTTTCTGATGCTGCACAACCACGGTCTGCTGACCTGTGGCGGCACCATCGCCGACACGTTCCTGATGATGTTTACCTTTCAGCGCGCCTGCGAGATTCAGGTGCTGGCGCAGAACGGTGGCGCGGAGCTGATTGCCATCGAACCGCAGATTCTGGCGGGCGCCAAGGCGATGATCGCCGGCGTCACCAAAAGTGCTCAAGGGATGGGTGGCGCGCTGGCCTGGCCGGCGCTGCTGCGCAAACTCGATAAACAAGACACGGGTTATAAACTCTAAATGGCACTCGCCGAAATTCCTCTGTGTGTCTGGCGTAAACGCGGCCAGACGTTTGTCTTCCGCGGTCAGACCATCCGCTATTGGGCAGCGGGGCAGGGCGAACCGCTGTTGTTGATCCATGGCTTCCCGACCGCCAGTTGGGACTGGCATTACCTGTGGCAGCCGCTGGCGCAGCGCTATCGGGTGATTGCCTGCGACATGCTTGGCTTCGGCGATTCGGCCAAACCGGTGAACCACAACTACAGCCTGCTGGAGCAGGCCGATCTGCAACAAGCGTTATTGGCGCACTTGAACGTCGAGCAACCCGTTCACGTGTTGGCACATGATTATGGCGACAGCGTGGCCCAGGAACTCTTGGCCCGGCATTACGAAGCACACGCTCATATCGCCAGTTGCGTGTTCCTCAATGGCGGGTTGTTTCCCGAAACCCATCGCCCGGTGTTGATGCAAAAACTCCTGCTAAGCCCCTTGGGCTGGATGATCGGGCTAGCTTTTACCCGGGACGCTCTGGTGAAGAATTTCAAGCAGATTTTCGGTCCGCAGACCCGGCCCACCGAAAGTGAGCTGGATGATTTCTGGAGCCTGGTCGATAGCAATCACGGGCAGCGGATCATGCATAAATTGATCGGTTATATCCCGCAGCGGCGTGTCCAGCGTGAGCGTTGGGTCAGCGCCATGCAGCGCGGCGAAGTGCCGCTGCGCGTTATCGATGGCGAGGTCGACCCGGTTTCCGGCGCGCACATGGTGGCGCGCTATCGGCAACTGATTCCCGCCCCGGACACTGTCCTGCTGTCCGAGATCGGCCATTACCCACAAATCGAAGCGCCGGCGCAGGTGCTCAAGCACTATCTGGAGTTTCGCGATCAGTTGATTTCACCGCCGCTCAAGTTGGCGTGTTCCTGACTATCCCGCTGCCTTATCGCGCACCATTCAGCCGCCCCCGTGTTCATTGTGACCGGCAGCCCCGTGCCCGACACTCGCACTAATAGTCCCTGGCCTGCTGGAGTTCCCCATGAATGAGTCTATGCGCTTCGAAGATAAAGTCGTGATTGTCACCGGTGCGGGCGGCGGCTTGGGGCGAGCGCATGCATTGCTGTTCGCCAAACAGGGCGCCAGAGTGCTGGTCAATGATCTCGGCGGCTCGGCTCAGGGTGAAGGCGCCAATGCGTCGGCGGCCGATCGGGTGGTGGCGGAAATTCGTGAAGCGGGCGGCATTGCCGAGGCAAACCATGACTCCGTCACCGACGGTGACAAAATCGTCCAGCACGCCCTCGATACGTTCGGTCGTATCGATGTCGTGGTGAACAACGCCGGCATCCTGCGGGACAAGACCTTTCACAAAATGGACGACAGCGATTGGGACCTGGTTTACCGCGTTCACGTCGAAGGCGCCTACAAGGTCACTCGCGCCGCCTGGCCACACATGCGTGAGCAAAACTATGGCCGCGTGATCTTCACCGCGTCGACCTCGGGCATCTATGGCAACTTCGGGCAGTCAAACTATGGCATGGCCAAGCTCGGCCTCTACGGCCTGACCCGCACACTGGCTATCGAGGGCCGCAAGAACAACATCCTGGTCAATGCCGTCGCCCCCACGGGTGGCACCCGTATGACTGAAGGCCTGATCCCGCCGCAGATGTTCGAGCAACTCAAACCGGAATTGGTCAGCCCATTGGTGGTGTACCTGGCCAGCGAGCATTGCCAGGAGACGTCTGGTCTGTTCGAGGTCGGTGGCGGCTGGATGGGCAAGGTGCGCTGGGAGCGCAGCCTGGGCGCCGGGTTCGATCCGCGGGTCGGTTTCTCGCCGGAGGATGTGGCGGCGCATTGGCAGCAGATCTGCGATTTCGAAGGCGCGGCGCATCCGAAGGACAACATTGAGGCGCTGAAGGAAATGATGGAGAACTTGCAGAAGTATTCCCTCTGACGCTGATTGCGCGACATCTGGCGTGGCTTGCCTGAGCCCCGTCATCTTCTCCCGACTACTCCTTGCCTGAAAACCTTTCGCCCATAAAAAAGGCCGCTGCAAACGCAGCGGCCAAAGTAAGACGTGGATCCAGGAGCTACAAATCAACGTCAGTGAACACAGGGCGATGAGTCGAAAAAATACGCTTCGAATCATCTGGATTCTGTCGCCAATGGGGTGGTCTATCATCCCCATTGCTTTGTGCTTTCGGGCGGTTTGCCGTGACAGCCAGGTAAGAATAAGGCCTTGATCACAAAGGAAAAATAGCGATTTCTGACATGCACTGTTACAGTCTTGGCAACAGTCTTCGGCTGACCTTTTGTAACAGCTGCCGCTAGCTGCGCCAGCTGTTACACATCCAACTTCAACCATGTCCCATGCACTGCACTGATAACCCTCCATCCAGCCCATCCATACCCCGCGCAAAACCCCGCCCCATGCGGGCCTTCATCCTTTGGAGGTACATCGCGAATACCTCCTTGGTGCGCTTATCGCTCCCGGCGAGCGGCAGTAGGGTGGGGTCTTCTGTCACTCACCGGGGAAGACGCATGACAAAAACAACAATGCGCGCCATCTTCAAACCGCAAGCGCTGGCCGCTGCGGTGGCCTTGGGCTGCTGCGCCCAGGCGCAGGCTGTTTCATTCAACATCGGCGAAATCGAGGGGCAGTTCGATTCCTCGTTGTCCGTCGGCGCGAGCTGGGGCATGCGCGATGCCGACAAGTCGCTGGTGGGTACCGTCAATGGCGGGACAGGCCAGTCTTCGACCGGTGATGACGGACGCCTGAACTTCAAGAAAGGCGAAACCTTCTCCAAGATCTTCAAGGGCATCCACGACCTCGAATTGAAGTACGGCGACACGGGCGTGTTCGTCCGTGGCAAGTACTGGTACGACTTCGAGCTCAAAGACGAAGACCGCGAGTTCAAGCAGATCAGTGACAGTGGCCGCAAGGAAGGCGCCAAGTCTTCCGGGGCGGAGCTTCTCGATGCCTTCGTTTATCACAACTATTCCATCGCCGATCTGCCGGGCACCGTGCGTGCCGGTAAACAGGTGGTCAGCTGGGGTGAAAGCACCTTCATCGGCAACTCGATCAACAGCATCAACCCGGTCGACGTTTCGGCGTTCCGGCGTCCCGGCGCGGAGATCAAGGAAGGCCTGATTCCGGTCAACATGCTGTTCGCCTCCCAGGGCTTGACCGATCAACTCACGGTGGAAGGTTTCTACCAACTGGAGTGGGATCAGACGGTTCTCGACAACTGTGGCACCTTCTTCGGTAACGACGTGGTGGCGGACGGTTGCAACAACAACTACACCGTCGGCAGCCCGGCGATTGCTCCGCTGGCACCACTGGCGGCAGCCTTTGGCCAACCTATCCAGGTCACCCGTGAGGGCGTGATCGTGCCCCGTGGCGGTGACCGCGATGCACGGGATTCGGGGCAGTGGGGCGCGGCTTTGCGCTGGCTCGGTGACGACACCGAATACGGCCTCTACTTCATGAACTACCACAGTCGCACACCGACCGTCGGCACCACCACCGCCGGGCTGTCCACATTGGCCAGCCTGCCGGGCATGGTCAGCACTGCCAACCGTCTGGCTCCGGGCAGCGGTTCGGGCCTGGCGCAAAGCGTGATGCTCGGGCGCGGCCAGTACTACCTCGAATACCCGGAGGACATTCGCCTGTACGGTGCGAGTTTCTCCACCACGTTGCCCACCGGCACTGCCTGGACTGGCGAAATCAGCTACCGGCCTAACGCTCCGGTGCAGGTCAACACCAACGACCTGACCCTGGCGTTGCTCAACCCGATCGCCGGCGGCGCGGCATCGCCTGTTGCGACCCGGCCTGGCGCCGACAATACCGGTTACCGCCGCAAGGAAGTGACCCAGGTGCAAAGCACCCTGACGCACTTCTTCGATCAAGTGCTGGGCGCCCAGCGGCTGACCCTGGTCGGTGAAGCGGCGATGGTCCATGTCGGTGGTCTGGAGCCGCGGAGCAAGCTGCGTTACGGCCGTGATTCGGTCTACGGCCAGTACGGTTTCGGTGGCGATACTGACGGCTTCGTCACTTCGACGTCCTGGGGCTACCGTGCCCGGGCAATCCTCGATTACGCCAACGTGATTGGCGGGATCAACCTCAAACCCAACCTGTCCTGGTCCCATGACGTCGCTGGCTACGGCCCCAACGGGCTGTTCAACGAAGGCGCCAAGGCGATCAGCGTCGGTGTCGATGCCGACTACCGCAACACCTATACCGCAAGCTTGAGTTACACCGACTTTTTCGGCGGGAATTACAACACCCTGACCGACCGCGACTTCCTGGCGCTGAGCTTCGGCGTGAACTTCTGATCTGGCTGAGAAGGATGATGTTAATGCGCAAGATGATTCTGCAATGCGGCGCTCTGGCACTGAGTCTGTTGGCCGCCAACGTGATGGCTGCGGTCTCGCCGGAAGAGGCCAATAAGCTCGGCACCACCCTCACGCCGCTGGGCGCCGAGAAGGCCGGCAACGCCGATGGTTCGATCCCGGCCTGGACCGGTGGCATCCCGAAAAACGCTGGCGCTGTCGACAGCAAAGGCTTCCTGGCTGACCCGTTCGCCAGTGAAAAGCCGCTGTTCACCATCACCGCCGCAACGGTCGACAAGTACAAGGACAAGCTTTCGGACGGTCAGGTGGCGATGTTCAAGCGCTACCCGGAGACTTACAAAATTCCGGTCTACCCGACCCACCGCACCGTGGCCGTGCCGCCGGAAATCTACGAGTCGGCCAAGCGCAGCGCGCTGAACGTAACCAGCATCAACGACGGTAACGGTCTGGCCAATTTCACCGGCAATCGCTACTACGCGTTCCCGATTCCGAAGAATGGCGTCGAGGTGCTGTGGAACCACATCACCCGTTACCACGGCGGCAACCTGCGACGCATCATCACCCAGGTGACCCCGCAGACCAACGGCAGCTACACGCCAATCCGTTTCGAGGAAGAGATCGCCGTACCGCAACTGATGAAGGACCTGGACCCGGACAAAGCCGCCAATGTGCTGACCTTCTTCAAACAGTCGGTGACCGCGCCGGCACGGCTGGCGGGTAACGTATTGCTGGTGCATGAAACCCTCGACCAGGTGAAAGAACCGCGACTGGCGTGGATCTACAACGCCGGTCAACGTCGTGTGCGCCGTGCACCGCAAGTGGCCTACGACGGACCGGGCACCGCCGCTGACGGCCTGCGGACTTCGGACAACTTCGACATGTTCTCCGGTGCGCCAGATCGCTACGACTGGAAACTGATCGGCAAAAAGGAAATGTACATCCCCTACAACAGTTACAAGCTCGACTCGCCGAGCCTCAAGTACGATGACGTGGTGAAAGCCGGGCACATCAACCAGGACCTGACCCGCTACGAGTTGCACCGGGTCTGGGAAGTGGTCGGCACGGTCAAGCCGAGTGAGCGGCACATCTACGCCAAACGCCACATGTACCTTGACGAAGACAGCTGGCAAGTGGCGCTGGTGGACCACTACGACGGTCGCGGCCAACTGTGGCGAGTGGCCGAAGGTCACGCCCAGTACTACTACGATCACCAGACTCCGGCCTACACCCTCGAGGCGCTCTACGACATCATCGCTGGCCGATACATTGCCCTGGGAATGAAGAACGAAGAGAAGCACAGTTTCATATTTGGCTTTGACGCCAAGGCTGCTGACTACACACCGTCGGCTCTGCGCGCCGAGGGCGTTCGGTAAGGGTTTTGATACATTGGCATCACGAAAGGCGACCGGTGGGTCGCCTTTTTTATGGGCGCCAATCAGCGCGCTGAATACCTCTCAACAAGCGGGTGGGAGAGGGTTAGGGTTGTCGGACAATTATAAAAAGGCACGCTGCAATGACCGCCATGACCCCGTGTCTGGACCGTTCTGGATTCCTGCCCCGCCTGTCCTCTCATCACCTGTCGCGGGCTCGCTTGACCGAGCCGTTATTGGCCTCAACGGCCCGGGTGAAATTACTCTGCGCCCCCGCCGGCAGCGGCAAGAGTGCGCTGCTCGCCGAGTGCCTGTTGCGGGCGCCATCCCAGTGCCGGGTGCATTGGCTGCCCTTGTCTGGCGTGGTGTCGAGCGCGGCCGATTTTCGTCATCGTCTGGCTGAGGCGCTGGGGTTGGCCTCGTCGGGCGAAACCGAATTGCTGAGCAATCTGGCGCGATTGCAGGCGCCAACCTGGCTGTTCCTTGATGACTACTGCCGTCTGCCGAGCCCGGAGCTGGACTCGTTGCTGGATCGCATGTTGGCGATCGGCAGCCCGATGCTGACCTGGTGGCTCGGCGCTCGCCGCCGGCCACAATGCAACTGGCCGCGGTTGTTGCTCGATGATGAGTTGTACGAGTGCGAGAGTATTTCGCTGGCGTTCACGCCAGGTGAAGTCGAGCAGATATTGCAGCCCTGGGTACCGGAGCAGGTCAGCAAGGTGGCCAGTCGGATCATCCAGCGCACCGGCGGCTGGTGTGCCGGTGTGCGGATTGCGTTGCTGCACAAGTGCGACTGGTCGCGTCAGGACAAACCCCTGGGACGGGCGGACACCTTGCTCGATTATCTGGAGCACGAGTTGTTCAGCTCGCTGACGCCTGAGTTGAGCGAGGCCTGGCGCGTGCTGGCCCACTTGCCACGCTTCAATGCCCGACTGTGCGATCACCTGTTTGGGGCCGGGGAGGGCGCGCAGTACCTGAGGACCTTGCAAGCACTGGGTTGTTTTATCGAACCCTGGCGCGACTCCACCGACTGGCTGCAGGTGTTCACCCCGTTCACCCAATTGCTGCGCGATGAGCAATGGCCGGCCGGACGTTCCTGGCATCGGCGTGCCTGCCAGTGGTTTTGCGCCGAGCAGGACTGGAAATCAGCCTTCGAACAGGCATTGCTCGCCGAGGAATACGAAGTGGCGGTCAGCCTGTTGCAGCACTTCAGTTTCGAGCATCTGTTCGAGGAGCAGACGGTGGTGCTATTGCTGCGTCTGCATGAGCAACAAGGCGAGGAACTGATGCTCGGCTCGCCGCAACTGATCGGGCTGATCACGGCGGCATCGCTGTTTGCGGGGCGGTTTGAGCAGGCCGGAGCCTGTATCGAGCAGTTGTCACGATTCGTCCCGCAGCCGTCGGCGATTCTGCAACGGCAGCTGATCGCACGGTGGCAGGCTCAGCAGGGTTGGCTGTTGCATCTGCAGGGGCGGATGGATGGTTCGCGTGCGCATTTTCTCGATGCGCTGAAGGACCTTGGTCCCGAACTCTGGACTGTACGTGTGATGTGCTTGTCGGGGCTGACTCAGCAAGCATTGCTGCGCGGGGAGCTGGAAGTCGCCCAGACAACGAACCGTGAAGCGTTGTGCCTGGCGCGTGCGCAAGGTTCACTGGTTTTCGAAGGACTGCTGGAACTGGACCATGCGCAATTGCTGGAGCAGCGTGGTGCGCTCCAGCGTGCCGAGGACTTGCTTGCCAATGTTCACGCCATGTTCACCAGGCAGCAACGCAATGCCGAACCTTTGCTAGGACGACTGGCGTTGCAGCGTGGCCGTTTGAATCTGTCTCTGGGACGCGATGCACAGGCGAGCGAGTTGTTTGAAAGTGGCTTGCGGATCTGCCTGCGTAACCACGACAAGCGGGTGTTGTACGGTTTTCTGGGGCTTGCGCAATTGGCGGCCAATCAGCGTGACTATGACTTGGCATTTGCTCATCTGCGCGATGCTGAACGGTTGATGCAGCAGCGGCAGAGTCCTGACACCGTTTATCGTGGAGTGCTGTTGCAAGTCAGCAGCCATTTCTGGCTGCAGCAGGGCCGGCCTGAACTCGCCTGTGAGGCGCTGAGTCGCGTCTTGCGTCACTATCTGGGCCAGGCGCGGCAAGCACCTCCGGCAACTTTGCTGCTGATTGCCCGGATTGAGTACCTGCTGGTGTTGGCCCAAGTCTATTTGCGCCGGAGCGAGGCCCCATTGAACATCCTCGCTCGCCTGCTTGATCAGTCGAAGAGCTCCGCTCAGTTGACGCTGGAGGTGGAACTGTTGTTCGCCGGGGCCGAAGTCGCCTGGTTGAATAGTGACCTGGTCAGTGCCAATGAGTTTTTACGCTGTGGATTAAATCTGGTGGAACGATGTGGTTCGCGGCAGGCGCTGCGCGAACTTCAATTACGCCAGCCTGACCTGCTGTCGGCACTGGGAGTGACGGAACCGAACATTGAAGGCGTAGCCTATACAGGTGGTAACAATCCGCTTAGTCAGCGCGAGATCGAAGTATTGAAGTTGATTGCATTGGGTAATTCGAATCAACAGATTGCCGAGCAATTATTCATCTCGTTACATACGGTCAAAACGCACGCTCGACGCATTCACGGTAAGTTGGGTGTTGAGCGCAGAACTCACGCAGTTGCCCAAGCGCGACTGCTTGGACTGTTGGCGTGATGTAAAAATTGATTGGCTGTTTGTAGTGCGGCATTGTTATCGCTGTAACATAAGTGGAAAAGAAATCCGGCTGTATTGTTGATTTTCTTTGATTTAGTTTCGCTGAAAGTTGGTGTGTGCAGAATGCGCCACTTTCAATTGGCTAAGTCAGGATTGTGTATTTATGGAAAGTAATAAGCTTGAATCGGTTTCAAATAAATTTATCGGCGTAAGCGAGGCCGTTGAACAGTTGTCCGAACAATTGAGCCGCATCCCCTCATTTGCGTCTTTGCTACAAGATTGCCTGGCGGAGGAAATGTGGCGGTTGGTGCCGGAACTCTATATTTCCAAGGTGTTTATCAATTATCGCGGTTCTGCGACTGCCCAAGAGCCGACAGGCTCACTGAATAATGTATTGATGGAGTGTCTGCTGCGCGGAAGTGCACCGAATTATCATCCAGACCAATATGGTGTTTACGAATGGCTGAACGATACGGATGAAAGCGTCCGGTACGCTGATCTGGATGTTGGGGTAGTGAGTCAAGTAATCGCCGAATTGCTCCGGACGTTGCCTGCAAAGTTTGTCGCGGCGCTGGATCAGTACTGGACACGTAATACGGGCAACAATGTGATGCGTAAAGGCCTTCTGCGAAATTATGCTGTCAAACTCTTCTGGCAGGAATTGAACAGCGTAACGCAAGAGGGCGGTGTCACACCGGAAGACGAAAAAAAGATTCACGCGTTGACCAGTCCTCTGGTTCCCAGCGCATTTTATGGCGTTGCTGTCCAACTGCAGGATGGCGTCTTCAAATCATTGGCTTCGGCTTTTGTCATGCGTCTGGATGGTCAGTCGTCAGGGGCGATTGTTCCTGCGGCGGACAGTGCCATGATTTTATATACGGCGAACGCAGGGGTGGAAAAGTTCGCTACATCGGCAGCGCTGCATCAAGAGGTCCGGAAACGCCTGAGTACGCCAGCGAGTCGTGGCGAACTGTTGAAGGACTTGGCAGTTGAAGACGCGCAGAAGGTCGACGCTCATCCAGAGATTCGTTACGCACGAATTGATACGGATGTATTCGGTGTTGGCACAGACGCGCTGTTGGCAAAGCAACGTGCTGACATCAGTCGTCAACTCAAGGGGTTGAGTGGCTCGCGCACGGACAAGGAGAATGTGATCCGAGAAGTCAACACCCTCCTGCCCTTGAGGGAGTTGCTTGAACATGCAAAACATCGCACCGCCGCGCTGATCAAGTTGATCAGTAGAAATGCGTGGCCTGAATGGTTGAAGCGCAGTAGCGAAAGCGACCAGAAAATTTATGTCGATCTGGAGCGCACCCTGCTTCAAAGTGAAGTAGATCTGCATCAGCGAGTGGGTCATTTCGCGTCGCTGAAAGCCTATACACGAAACAGTGTTCAAGACTTTATTTTTCGGCGTGCTGCATTGCATGTCGATCCTGATTTCGTCCTCGTGACATTGAACTACAATTTCCGTATGGGCGTAAAGGAAATCCGGCATCAAGAAACGAAAACGTTAACCGAACTATTTATGTACGGTTTGCATGATAAAGCCGCCCGTTATCAGCTCAAGATCAACGGCGAACATGCGCGGGATTTGACCCCTTCATTCATCGAGTCAGCCATTGAAACGCTCGATGTGCGGGCGAAGTACGCAGCGCTGCGGAACGCTGCCTATGAAGAACCTGAAGTACAAGACGCTATCCATGAAAACCTGGCAAGAGTGACGGCCTTGTCGGTATTTGCCGCCGGGCTCCAAGGTCATTTGAAGGCGCAAAGTCTGGATATGGTGAAACGTTGCAACCTTGGCGATACATCATTAATCACTTATGGTCTTTCCTTTCGTGATGATTATCAGGCATTCAAGGATCTCACCGTTTATACCTCTAAAAGCAATGGTGTGCTTGTTCCTTGTGTGTTATATGCGCCAGGCGCGCCGGGAGGTAAAGACTGGTTTGAATTCGATAATGTTTGGTTGCTCAAGGAGCACGTTGCGAAATGGGTGCTTGTTCCAGGCGGTAAGGATTACTTGATCGATCAATGCCACTTGAAGGATCGCGGCAAGCTGGTTGACGAAATAAATAAATCCGGAGCAGCGGCCATAGCTGGTCAATCGTCACGAATCAATAGCGTTACATGGATGTCTCTTCCCCAGAGACGCTTTGAAGACAGTGTCAGGCAGCTACTGGCATGGGCGGAGTACGAGGTTGAATTTGTTACGCCTGGTTGGTTCAGGCAAGCGAAGCTGTCTGAACGGCAATGCCTGGCTCGACTGAGTACTGAACAAAGCGCCATTTATGAGCTGGCGAAAGATAAGGTTAATGTACAGCCGTTTCAGGTGTTTGCTCGGGAATTGGTGAAAAAGCGAGTTAATGACTATTTACTTCGCTCGGGGCCACACCCGGAAATTGATCCGGACCAGGTTGAGATCACAATTGCAGGTCATCAGCCAATGACCCTGACTCAGCTGTTTATTAATTGGGAAATCTGGCGCAGCGACACCAGTTCTTTTGTGAAGGCTCTTGCGTGGTTTGACACGGTGGTCAAAAGTCTGGTCAATGTTCATGATCTATTGAGAACGGCTACGTTCAGGTCAAGAGACGGCACTTCGGTGGGAAGGCTGAGTGCAGCAGTGATCAACGACTTGATTGGAGTGTTGCCAGGGGATCAATACATCGATTATTTGAAGAGCACTTTCCTCAATCCCGGGGGCGGAGATCTGTCAACAAGACCTGAGGTGTATGGCAAGCTCAAGCAAAACAAACTCCAGTTCGATGCTCTGACTCAGAGAATGCAAGGCAATTTGAGCGTGGAGCAATATACCTGGCTGAATGCGGTGCTGGAAGAGTTGCACATTACTGCAAATACTGCCAATGGCGAAGTCTACAGGTTTGTCGTCAACGGCAAGCGCGTTGAAGGTGGATATGTCTTTGCTCGCAAAGGCACAACTGAAAAAATTATTTATCTGCCAGCGGCTTACGATGGCAAGAATTTTGTTTCACTGGAATCTTATGCCGCGGAACTGAAGATGCATGCGCGATGGGATATTGTTAAAAGTGTCCGGAGTAGAGATCAAGAGGTTGTGCGCAATTATTTGTTCGAAGTTCTGAAGGGATATCATGATTTCACGCTAACACTCGGACGGCCTATCCGCTTCTCGAATGACTACGCGCCGATGATCGAGCTTTTCATCGCCGAGACGGATGACCAGACGACCAGTCTTTCCGAAGCATTCTGGCGCGACACGCTGATTGTTGCCGAATTTGCGGTGGACATTGTTTCGCTCTTAATTCCACCGGTCGGGGTCGCAGCCACGTTATTGAAGGCAACGCGATCAATTGTGCTGGGGGTAATCGCTCACCACAACGGGTATGAAAAACAGGCAAACGGGCATTTTTCAGCTGCATGGGTCGGGTTGATTTCTCTCTATATGGGTACCGTTGCGGGCATTGGCGGTGCAAATGCCGGCTTGAGTCTCCTTTCCAGAATCAACGATTTTGCCGGAATTGTTTCAACCGTTACCGGTGTTGAGGTCGGCGTAAATTATCTGACCTATGTGGCGGGTCGGTCTCTCGCGAGTACAACCGGTTCGGTAACAACCTCTATTCGCTGAGCAGGGAAAAGAGTAGATGAATAGCGGGCGGTGATATTTCCGCTTTATTACGTCACGGTTCAACCTGGTAACCCATCCGCCAACTCACGGCCCGCGTCGCTGCCAGCAATCGCTGCGCCGCCGGGCCGTTTTCGTCAGCGTGAAACAGTGAGGTCGGACCGACGATGGTCATGACCGCCGCTACGTTCCCTACCGCGTTGAATACCGGTGCCGACAACGCATCCACTCCCGGCATCAATAAGCCATGCACATGATGCAGGCCGCGTTCGCGGATCTGTTCGCATAAGGCTGCATAGCTCTGATCGTCCGCCAAGATGTGGTCAGTGGCGTTGTGAAGTTCCTGATCGCGCAAGTCCACGGTTTCCCGCTTTGGTAGGTAAGCGCCAAATACCAGGCCAGTGGATGAACTGAGCAACGGCAATACCGAGCCCAATTGCGTGACCACCGTCACCGCTCGTACCGCTGGCTCGATATGCACCACCGTCGCGCCCTGATTGCCCCACACCGCCAAAAAACAGGTTTCGTTCAGATCGTCGCGCAGTTCGGCCAAGGGCAGGGCGGCGACTTTCAGCACGTCCATACTGTTCAGAGCTGCCAGGCCCACGCGCAACGCTTCACGGCCCAGGCCGTAGTGGTTGGTGGCGGGGTTCTGCTCGGCAAAACCGCTGGCGATCAACGCCTGTAGATAACGGTGAACCTTGCTCGCCGGCATCTGAACGTGTTCGGCCAGACGCGACAGCGAGGTCGAGGGCGATAGCTCGGCCAGTGCCTTGAGGATGTCAGTACCGACCTCGGCCGAGCGGACTTTCTGTTTATCGTTGTTGCGCGGCGTTTCCATGAAGGCGGTCTGATCCCGGGACGAATGGGCGTCTTTATAGCTTGACGGTCAATACCAATCAAATTACGTTATGCGTAATTGAATTACGATAAAAATAACTTCCCGTTCAGGAGGCTCCATGAACCTCGATTCAACGGCGCCAGCGCTGGCTTATCAGTCAGGCTTTGGCAACGAATTCAGCAGCGAAGCGTTGCCCGGCGCACTGCCTGTCGGCCAGAACTCCCCGCAAAAAGCTCCTTACGGCCTGTACACCGAGCTGTTCTCCGGCACTGCGTTCACCATGGCCCGCAGCGAAGCACGGCGCACCTGGATGTACCGCATTCAGCCGTCGGCCAATCACCCGGCATTCGTCAAACT
The DNA here is from genome assembly GCF_030687165.1 of Pseudomonas sp. FP1740. NCBI lineage: Bacteria > Pseudomonadati > Pseudomonadota > Gammaproteobacteria > Pseudomonadales > Pseudomonadaceae > Pseudomonas > Pseudomonas sp. FP1740. The sequence continues at coordinate 5,566,272 of NZ_CP117461.1, read as the reverse complement.
GGATCGGCAACTGGCCGGTGGTCCGTTGGGTGAAGTGACCCCCAATCGCTTGCGCTGGAACCCCTTGGACATTCCGGGCGAGCCCACCGATTTCATCGACGGGCTGGTGAGCATGGCCGCCAATTCGGGTGCGGATAAACCGGCCGGGATCAGCATCTATAACTACCGCGCCAACCGTTCCATGGAGCGGGTGTTCTTCAACGCCGACGGCGAACTGCTGCTGGTACCGGAACTGGGCCGCCTGCGCATCGCCACCGAACTGGGCGTGCTGGAACTGGAGCCGCTGGAAATCGCCGTGCTGCCTCGCGGGCTGAAATTCCGCATCGAACTGCTCGACCCGCAAGCGCGGGGCTATATGGCCGAAAACCACGGCGCGCCACTGCGCCTGCCGGACCTGGGGCCGATCGGCAGCAACGGCCTGGCCAACCCTCGCGACTTCCTGACCCCGGTGGCGCATTACGAAAACCTCAAGCAACCGACCACCCTGGTGCAGAAATTCCTCGGCCAGTTGTGGGGCTGCGAGCTCGATCATTCGCCGCTGAACGTGGTCGCCTGGCACGGCAATAACGTGCCGTACAAATATGACCTGCGTCGCTTCAACACCATTGGCACGGTGAGTTTCGATCACCCGGATCCGTCGATTTTCACCGTCCTGACCTCGCCGACCAGCGTGCACGGTCTGGCCAACCTCGACTTCGTGATCTTCCCGCCACGCTGGATGGTGGCCGAGAAAACCTTCCGTCCGCCGTGGTTCCACCGCAACCTGATGAACGAATACATGGGCCTGATCAAGGGCGAGTACGATGCCAAAGCCGAAGGTTTCGTGCCGGGCGGCGCCTCATTGCACAGCTGCATGAGTGCTCACGGTCCCGATGGCGAGACCTGCACCAAGGCAATCAACGCTGAACTGGCGCCGGCTAAAATCGACAACACCATGGCTTTCATGTTCGAGACCAGCCAGGTGCTGCGCCCGAGCCGGTTCGCCCTGGATTGCCCACAGCTGCAAAACGATTACGACGCCTGCTGGGCCTCGTTGCCCGCCACTTTCGACCCGACCCGGAGATAACCCATGACTCAGACTTCCATCACTCGTAGCTGGGTTGCCTCCGCCAACGGCCACGCGGATTTCCCGCTGCAAAACCTGCCGTTGGGCGTGTTCAGCGTGAAGGGCGGAGCGCCGCGCAGTGGCGTGGCGATCGGCGACCATATCTTTGATCTGGGAGCGGCACTCGATGCCGGGCTGTTCGACGACGGTGCCGCGCGAACCGCCGTCGAAGCCACCCGTGGCGGCCAGTTGAATGCATTTTTCGAGCTGGGTCGCGAGGCTCGCGTCGCCCTGCGTGAACACTTGATCGAGTTGCTCAAGGAAGGCAGCACCCTGCACGGCAAGATCGAAGCCCAAGGCGCAAAACTGCTGCCGCTGGCGGCGGATTGCCAGATGCACCTGCCGGCGAAGATCAACGACTACACCGACTTCTACGTCGGCATCGAGCACGCGCAGAATGTCGGCAAACTGTTCCGCCCGGACAACCCGTTGCTGCCGAACTACAAGTACGTGCCGATTGGTTACCACGGCCGCGCCTCGACCATTCGCCCGTCCGGCACCGACGTGCGGCGTCCGAAAGGCCAGACCCTGCCGGCCGGCCAGACCGAGCCGACGTTTGGCCCGTGCGCACGCCTGGATTACGAACTGGAACTGGGCATCTGGATTGGCCCGGGCAACGCCATGGGCGACTCGATCGCCATCGGTGACGCCGCCGATCACATTGCCGGTTTCTGCCTGCTCAACGACTGGTCGGCTCGCGACATCCAGGCCTGGGAATACCAGCCGCTGGGGCCGTTCCTGTCCAAGAGTTTCATCACCAGTATTTCGCCGTGGGTGGTGACGGCCGAAGCGCTGGAGCCGTTCCGTCGTGCGCAGCCGGCGCGCCCTGAAGGCGATCCGCAGCCGCTACCTTACCTGTTCGACAAACGTGATCAGGCGACCGGTGCCTTCGACATCGAACTCGAAGTGCTGCTGCTGACCGAATCGATGCGCGAACAGAATCTGCCGGCCCATCGCCTGACCCTCAGCAATACCCAACACATGTATTGGACCGTTGCGCAGATGGTGGCGCATCACAGCGTCAATGGCTGCCAGTTGCAGGCCGGCGACCTGTTCGGTTCGGGCACGTTGTCCGGCCCTGAAAGCGGTCAGTTCGGCAGCCTGCTGGAAATCACCGAGGGCGGTAAAAAACCGATCGAACTGGCCTCGGGCGAGGTGCGTAAATTCCTCGAGGATGGCGACGAAATCATTCTGCGGGGACGTTGCAGCCGTGAGGGTTTTGCTTCCATCGGTTTCGGCGAATGCCGCGGCAAAGTGCTGCCGGCGCGCTAAGAGGATCGGCCCATGGAACTCTATACCTATTACCGTTCGACCTCGTCTTTCCGGGTGCGCATTGCGCTGGCGTTGAAGGGGCTGGATTACCAGGCACTGCCGATCAACCTGATCGCGCCGCAGGGGGGCGAACATCGCCAGCCGGCATATCTGGGCATCAACCCGCAAGGCCGGGTGCCGGCCTTGCGCACCGACGAAGGTGAATTGCTGATTCAGTCACCGGCGATCATCGAGTACCTGGAGGAACGTTATCCACAGGTGCCGCTGCTGTCCAAAGACCTCGCCGCCCGCGCGCACGAGCGTGGCGTGGCGGCGGTGATCGGCTGCGACGTTCATCCGCTGCACAACGTCAGTGTGCTGAATAAACTGCGGGAGTTGGGGCACGATGAGCCGCAGGTGGTGGAGTGGATCGGTCACTGGATCAGTCAAGGGTTGGCGACGGTGGAGCAGTTGATTGGTGATAGCGGTTACTGCTTTGGCGAGCAACCGGGGCTGGCGGACGTCTATTTGATCCCGCAGTTGTATGCGGCCGAGCGCTTCAATATTTCCCTTGAGGCCTACCCGCGAATTCGGCGAGTGGCGGCGCTTGCGGCGACACATCCAGCCTTCTTCCTGGCCCATCCGGCGAACCAGCCTGACACCCCTTAATGGCTTCACATCGACCCAATGTGGGGGCGATCAATGGATGATGGCGTTGGGCGGAAGGTGCCCCAGCCGCTCGGTCAGGCGAATCTGCTGAATCGGGTCGTCACAGAGCAGCAGCGCGTGTTCCAGGTCAAAGCGTTCGGCGTTCGGGCAATCCAGCCGTTGATAGAGGCTGGCCCGGGCCAGGTAGTCGGAGGCGTTGGCGTTGCCCAGCTCCAGCACGCGCTCGGCGTCGATCAGGGCGTCGATGTAGTCGTCGTTCGTGAGGTACAACTGACGCAGGTTGCGTGACAGCCGTTGCAGCATCTGCGCAGGTTCGGCGGTCTGCAAATGCTCGGCGCTGAGCTGCATGTTCGGGCCGTACTGACGTTGCAGCAGTTCACGACAATCGTTGGGGTACAGCCGGCGCCCGCCGCACGGGTCGAGCAGGTGATCGGCGCCTTGCACCCGCAGCAGGAAATGCCCGGGGAAGTTGACCCCAACCAGAGGGATTTCCAGCCTTCTGGCCAGCTCCAGGGCAATCAGGCCCAGCGCCAGCGGCTGGCCGCGCCGGCGTTCCAGCACTTTATGGAGCAATGCCACTTGCGGGCGCAAGGGCGTGAAGTCGTCCTGGGCGAACCCCAGGTCATTCATGCGCCGCAACAACGGTTGCGCCAACTCATTTACCGGCAGCATCGGCAATCCGTAGCTGACCCGCTGTTGCAGGTCCTTGAAGTCCGCCAGCACAGTTTCGGGATTCAGCTCTTTATCGTGTTCGACGGCGATCCACAACGCCGCCTCGAACAGCGCGGGCGGTGATCGTTGCAGACAGTCGAAAAAACGTTGGCGCGGGGTCATCAAAATCTCCGGGGAATGCCTCGTTTTAGCCCCGTCGCAGGCTTTCGTCCAGTGTTGAACACAGGTCGTAACAGGTTATGTCCGAAAACCTTTAAAGCCGCGCTGCTTATTCCTGTGCGCTTCTGCAATTTTTGTGCGCAAGCCTATACTGGCGACTACAAGAAGTGATTCGGGAGCCCTACGATGTTCGCTCTCATGCAAAGCACTCGCCTTGAATCGCTGCACCTGAGCGTCGATCCGGTCACCGGGTTGAAGGCGGTGATTGCCATCCATAACAGCCGCCTGGGACCTGCCTTGGGCGGGTGTCGTTACCTTGCCTATCCCAGCGATGAATCCGCGATCGAGGATGCTGTGCGCCTCGCCCAAGGCATGAGTTACAAGGCGGCCCTGGCTGGCCTGGCTCAGGGTGGTGGCGTTGCGGTGATTATTCGCCCGGCCCATGTGGAAAACCGCGCCGCAGTATTCGAAGCGTTCGGGCGCTGGATCAATCAGCTCGACGGTCGCTACATCACCGCCATCGACGCCGGCACCTCGGTGGCGGACATGGACTGCATCGCCCAACATACGCAATTCGTCACCAGCACCACCGCTGCGGGGGACCCTGCACCCCACGCGGCCATGGGCGTGTTTGCCGGCATCCGCAGCACCGCCATGGCCCGCTTGGGCAGCGATAATCTGGAAGGGCTGCGCATCGCCATTCAAGGCCTGGGCAATGTCGGTTATGCCTTGGCCGAACAGTTGCACGCTGCCGGTGCCGAGCTGCTGGTCAGCGACATCGATCACGGCAAAGTACAACTGGCCATGGAGCAGTTGGGCGCTCATCCGATTGCCAACGAAGCGCTGCTCAGCACCCCTTGCGACATTCTCGCGCCTTGTGGCTTGGGCGGTGTGCTTAACAGGACCAGCGTGACGCAGCTGCGCTGCTCGGCGGTCGCAGGTTCGGCCAACAACCAACTGACCCATCTGGAAGTCGCCGATCAGCTGGAACGCCGGGGCATTCTGTATGCGCCGGATTACGTGATCAACGCCGGCGGGCTGATCTACGTGTCGCTCAAACACCGTGGGGAAGAGCTGACGACCATCACCGCGCACCTGTCGAAAATCAGCTCACGGCTGACCGAAGTCTTCGCCCATGCCCAGGCGGAAAAACGTTCTCCGGCCAGGGTCGCGGATGAGTTGGCGGAGAAAGTGCTGTACCGGTAAAAGTTTGAATCGATAAAGGAGTGAGTGCTTATCCGGCCAACTTGCTCCCCAAGCCCTGCGCCACAAACGTCGGGCCTGACAATCGCACGCCGACCCCGCGTGCCAGGAGCCCTGTGATGCTTCACAAGGTTGAGCTGCCCTACACCCGTTTTTTATCCCCTGACGGCCAGGTGCTCTGCGATCTCCCTCCCTGGGCCGACGACTTCAATCTGTTGACACGCCTGTATCGGCAGATGGTCCTGACCCGCCTTTTTGACCAGAAAGCGGTCGCCCTGCAACGCACCGGGCGCATCGGTACCTACGCGCCGACCCTGGGCCAGGAAGCCATTGGCGTTGCGGTCGGCAGCCTGATGCACGCCGAAGACGTGCTGATCCCGTATTACCGCGACACCGCCGTGCAGCTGATGCGTGGCGTGCGCATGGAAGAAATCCTGTTGTATTGGGGCGGCGATGAGCGTGGCAGCGACTTTGTCGACCCGGCGGTGGCGCAGGATTTCCCGATCTGTGTGCCGATCGCCACCCAGGCCTTGCATGCCTGTGGCGTCGCCAGCGCATTCAAGATCCGTGGCGAGCATCGGGTCGCCGTCACCACCTGCGGCGATGGCGGCACCAGCAAAGGTGATTTTCTCGAGGCCCTCAATGTCGCTGGCGCCTGGCAGTTGCCGGTGGTGTTCATAGTCAACAACAACCAATGGGCGATCTCGGTACCGCGACGAATTCAGTGCGGCGCTCCCACGTTGGCGCAGAAAGCTATTGGCGCCGGGTTCCACGGCGAGCAAGTCGACGGCAATGACATACTCGCCGTGTATGACCGCGTGCAAGCGGCCCTCGAACGGGCGCGCCACGGCAAAGGCCCGGTGTTGCTCGAATGCCTGAGCTATCGTCTCGGCGATCACACCACGGCCGACGATGCCACACGCTACCGCTCGGCGGACGAGGTCAAGCAAGCCTGGCTCGAAGAACCGATCAAACGCCTGCAGCGTTTCATGGTAGGGCAGGGCGTGTGGGATGAAAGCCGCGAACAGGCGCTGATCAGCGAATGCCAGGGGTTGGTGCAGGTTGCTGTGGATAACTTCGAAGCGGCGGGCCTGCAGGCGCCGGCATCAGTGATCGATCATGTCTACGCCCAGTGGCCGCCAGCCCTGGCCGAGCAGCGTGAAGACTTCCTCGAACGAGTGGCGCGCCGGACGGGAGGTTCGGGCCATGAGTAACGGTAAGGTAACGCTGCTGGAGGCGGTGAATCTGGCGTTGCATCGGGCCATGCGCGAGGACGAGAACGTTATCGTCCTGGGTGAAGACGTCGGGGTGAACGGTGGCGTGTTTCGCGCCACGCTGGGCCTGCGCGACAGCTTTGGTTTCAAGCGGGTCATCGATTCGCCGCTGGCCGAAACCATGATCAGCGGGCTGGCAGTGGGCATGGCGGCCCAAGGCTTGAAACCGGTGGTGGAAATCCAGTTCATGGGGTTTATCTACGCCACCATGGAGCACCTGGTGTCCCACGCCAGTCGCATGCGCAATCGCACGCGCGGGAGGCTCACTTGCCCGATGGTGCTGCGCTCGCCGATGGGCGCCGGGATTCGTGCGCCGGAACATCACAGCGAAAGCACCGAAGCACTGTTCGCGCACATTCCGGGGTTGCGGGTGGTGATCCCGTCCTCGCCGGCCCGGGCCTATGGTTTGTTGCTCGCGGCCATCGACGACCCGGACCCGGTGATCTTTCTCGAACCGACCCGACTCTATCGCATGAACCCGCAACCGTTGTTGGATGACGGTAAACGCTTGCCGCTGGACAGCTGCTTCACCCTGCGCGAAGGCAGCGACATCACCTTGATCAGTTGGGGCGCCAGTGTGATGGAAACCCTGCAAGCTGCCACAGCGTTGGCCGAGCAGGGCATCTCGGCGGAAGTGATCGATGTCGCCAGCATTAAACCGTTGGACCTCGACACGATGGAGGCCTCGGTGCGCAAGACCGGTCACTGCGTGATCGTGCATGAGGCGCCGCGCTCCTGCGGGGTCGGCGCGGAAATCGCCGCCAGTCTCTACGAGCGGGTGTTTCTGCAGTTGCAGGCACCGATCCAGCGAGTCACTGCGCCGGACATCCCGCCACCGCTGTATCGACTGGAATCGCTGTACATGCCCGGCGTCGAGGACATTCTTCACGCCTGTGACACCGTGCTGCGCCACGCCTGAAGAAGCCCTTGAAGAAACGCCAGAGGCCGAGGAGGTTACGATGAAATACTTCAAACTGCCGGATCTGGGCGAAGGTTTGCAGGAGGCGGAAATCGTCCGCTGGCACGTCAAGGTCGGCGATACCGTCCAGGCTGATCAATTGCTGGTGTCGGTGGAAACCGCCAAGGCGCTGGTGGACATTCCCGCGCCTTACGACGGCGTGGTGGCGAAAACCTTCGGCGGCGAGGGCGACATCCTGCATGTGGGGGAGCCGTTGCTCGGTTACGAAGGCGAAGCGGATGCGGGCACCGTGGTCGGACGGCTTGAGGGCGGCGGCACGAATCAGGAGGATGCCTTTTTTATCGGCTCCGCGCCTTCGACCCGCGAATACCTGGCGAACCGCGCCACGCCAGCAGTGCGTCAATTGGCGCGACAACTGGGCGTTGAACTGAGCGCCTTGGTCGGCTCCGGCCAGGACGGTCAGATCACCCGCAGCGATGTGGAAAATGCGGCCCAGACGGAGCGTGAGCGTTTCGGCGGTGAGAAGCTGCGCGGTGTGCGGCGCAGCATGGCGCTGAACATGGCCAGGTCCCATGCCGAAGTGGTGCCGGTGACGATTTTCGGCGATGCCGATCTGCATCGCTGGGGGCAGGCGCGAGAACCACTGATTCGTCTGGCCAAAGCCATGGCGGCGGCCTGCGCGGTGGAGCCAGTGCTCAATAGCGGCTTCGATGGCAAAACCCTGTCGCTCAAACAACACGAACGGCTCGACCTGGGCATTGCCGTGGATACACCGGACGGTTTGTTCGTGCCGGTGCTGCGCGATGTCGGCAATCGCACGTCGGCGGATTTAAAGGAAGGTGTGATGCGCCTGCGCGCCGATGTGCAGGCGCGTTCGATTCCGCCCAAGGAAATGATGGGTGCGACCCTGACTCTGTCGAATTTCGGCACCTTGTTCGGTCGCTACGCCAACCCGGTGGTGGTGCCGCCGCAAGTGGCGATCCTCGCCGCCGGGGCGATCCGCGATGAACCGGTGGCGGTCGAGGGGGCGGTGGCGGTGCATCCGATCCTGCCGCTGTCCTTGACCTTCGATCACCGCGTGGTCACCGGCGGTGAGGCGGCGCGGTTTTTCAAGGCGCTGGTCGACGCACTGGAGCAGCCTGACGCCTGATTTTCTGCGGGCATGAAAAAGGCCCTGAGCCATTGGACTCAGGGCCTATTCAATTCGGGCATTGCTTACTTCGGCGTCTTGGCGGCTTTGGCTGGCTTGGTCGGCTCAGCTTGCTCCACTTCAACAGGTGCAGCCACTTCAACAGGTTTAGCGACTTCAGCCGGCACGTTGAGCAATTCGGACAGTGCGTCCGGCTGGCTCTTGAACGCCTTGGCGAACACATCGCGGTTTTTCGCCATGTAGATCCCGGCTTCTTCCACTTGCTGTTCGGTCAGGGACGGAACGGCTTTTTGCAACACTTCAGCCAGCAATTCGGCCAGTTCGAGCATTTTGTCATGACGGTCAGCTTCGGCTTTATCCATGAACAAGCGCTCCAGATCTCGGCTGCTGCGGTATACCACTTCGACGGCCATTCACCACCTCACATGCCTTCACATTTAGTTGTCTTTGCGACTACTGTATCTATATACAGCGAAAAGGATAAGCGAATCCCTGCGCTTTGGGTAGTGGCTTTTTAATGTAGACCGGATTCGGGGTTTGTCAGGTGAACGGTGGCGCTCCATTCGCGGCTACAGGTTTGGTGTTGACCTGCGACCAAACGCCACGGAGCGTGTTTTAAAGCACCTCGCCATCATGTGGCAGGCAACCCCTGGCCTTTTTTCTGCATGCAGAACAACCGTCACGTCCAACCCGCATCATCCGCTCGAACCGAGCTAAGGAACAATCATCGTGAAAATCAACTGGGCCGAGAACCTGCGGCAGAACGTGCATCAACTGGCCGAGTCCCTGGGCAACCTGTTTGTCGAGACCTTCCACTACCTGGCGCTGTTCGCCATCGGTGCGGTGACTGCCTGGGCGGCGGTCATGGAGTTCATCGGGATGCTGGAGCAGGGGCACATCAAGATCGATGACATCCTGTTGCTGTTCATCTACCTGGAACTCGGGGCGATGGTCGGGATTTACTTCAAGACCAACCACATGCCGGTGCGGTTCCTGATCTACGTGGCGATCACGGCGCTGACACGGCTGCTGATCTCCAACGTCTCGCACCACAATCCGCCGGACCTGGGGATCATCTACCTGTGCGGCGGGATCCTGCTGCTGGCGTTTTCGATTCTGGTGGTGCGTTATGCCTCGTCGCAATTTCCTTCGGTGAAGATCGAACACCCGCAGCGCAAGATCGGTGCGGGTTCCGGTGAGCATCCCGAAGTGGAGAAGGGCGAGCTTTAAAACCCGACTTCAGGTCGGGGCCGGGCTTTGGCCTGTGGCGGCGGCAGCTTACGGTTGTCGCCGTCGGTCATGGCTTCGAGGATGGCCACGGCGCATTGACCCTGTTCGATGGCGATGCCGAATTGAATGCTTTGCACCAGGCGTTTGAGGCGCTTGGGGTCATTGCGTTGTTCGGCGCTGATCATCCGTTTGGCCACCACACGGCCAGCGTTGGAGAGGGTCAGCATGATGCTGCCGTCCAGGCCCTGGATGCTCAGGTTGATTTGATAATCCGCTGCAAAAGCATCGGTAATGAGCTGAAAAGGGTTGTCCATAATGCGTCACCGCCTGATTGAACGTGCAGTTGTTGACGGCCATGATCGGGATTAGTTCGCAATACCAGACCACTGGCCTTCCATGTTCATGCGCTTTCTTCCGTGCCGCACAAGGGAGATAGCAAGGGGCATGCCGGAAAAACTGTCGGACAATGTTTACGGCAAAAAAACGGCGGGCACCTTGGCCCGCCTTCTTTTTGCCTGCCCGTTTCAGGGCATAAATGAATAGATGATCGCAGACAGTGCAATCAGACCGACCAACACCACGAACACGTTCGAGGCCTGGCCCGAGTACTGGCGCAAGGCTGGCACGCGGCGGATGGCGTACATCGGCATCAGGAACAACAGGCAGGCGATGATCGGCCCACCGAGGGTTTCGATCATGCCCAGGATGCTCGGATTGAAAGTCGCCACGGCCCAGCAACTGAGGATCATGAACAGCGCAGTGAGGCGGTTCAGCCAGCGGGCAGAGACGACTCGACCACGACCACGCAGGCTTTTCACGATCAGGCCCTGAAAGCCTTCGCTGGCGCCGATGTAATGGCCCAGGAAGGATTTGGTGATTGCCACCAGCGCAATCAGCGGCGCGGCGTAAGCGATGACCGGCGTCTGGAAGTGGTTGGCCAGGTACGACAGGATCGAAATGTTCTGCGCCTTCGCCGCGGCCAAATCAGCCGGGGACAACGCCAGCACGCAGCTGAAGCAAAAGAACATCACCGTGACGACCATCATGGCGTGAGCGATCGCCAGAATGCCGCTGCTTTTGCGTTCGGCTTGCTTGCCGTAACGCTGCTTCTGATCGACGGCGAAGGCCGAAATGATCGGCGAATGATTGAACGAGAACACCATCACCGGGATCGCCAGCCACAAGGTCTTGAAGAACAGCGGCAGCGGCATGCCTTCACTGGCGGTGGCGAAGAACGCGCCGTTCCAGTTCGGGATCAGGCTGATGCCCAGTAGCAGCAATGCCGCGACGAACGGGTAAACCAGCACACTCATGCATTTGACGATGACGCCCTGGCCACAACGGACGATGGCCATCAGGCCTAGAATCAGCCCCAGTGACAGGATCGCCCGAGGCGGTGGCGTCATGTGCAACTGGTGCTCCATGAGACTGCTCAGGGTATTGGTCAGCGCCACGCTGTACACCAGCAGAATCGGGAAAATTGCGAAGAAATACAGCAGCGTGATCAGCTTGCCGGCACCGATGCCGAAGTGTTCTTCCACCACTTCAGTGATGTCCCCGGAACGGCCGGACAACACGAAACGAGTCAGACCGCGGTGTGCAAAGAATGTCATCGGAAACGCCAGCACTGCCAGGATCAGCAGCGGCCAGAAACCACCCACGCCGGCGTTGATCGGCAAAAACAGCGTGCCGGCGCCAATTGCCGTGCCATAGAGGCCAAGCATCCAGGTGGTGTCGTGTTTACTCCAGCCTTTGTGGATTATTTCGCTACTGTGTGTGAGGTCTACAGCGGGATTATCGGCAGCTGGTATACGTACATCGGTCATCGTTTTCGCCTCGTTATTGTTTTTGCTCGGGCTCACGGCGGGCAGGCCGTTTGAAACTACTGCGCTCGACAATCCTGCGTTAAAAACAGGCTCGGAATGCTCATTTACAGCCAGTAAACTCCGCTTCCTCGCCTGTTTTTGCCTTGTCTTCGCTCGCTACGTTTCAAACGGCCTGCCGGGACGGTCAGGAAATGCTCCTCAGCATTCCACCCAGCTAACCGCCAGGCCGCCCCGTGAAGTTTCTTTGTATTTGTCGTGCATATCGGCACCGGTATCGCGCATGGTGCGGATCACCCGGTCCAGGGAAATGAAGTGTTTGCCGTCGCCGCGCAGGGCCATTTGCGTGGCGTTGATCGCCTTCACCGCGGCAATTGCGTTGCGCTCGATGCACGGCACTTGCACCAGGCCTCCAACCGGGTCGCAGGTCAGGCCGAGGTTGTGTTCCAGGCCGATTTCGGCGGCGTTTTCCAGTTGTTCCGGGGTGGCGCCGAGCACGTCGGCCAAACCGGCGGCGGCCATGGCACAGGCGGAGCCGACCTCGCCCTGGCAGCCGACTTCGGCGCCAGAGATCGAGGCGTTTTTCTTGCAGAGAATGCCTACGGCGGCCGCGCCCAAAAAGAACGCCACGACGTCTTCGTCCGACGCGTCCGGGTTGAATTTCATGTAGTAGTGCAGCACGGCCGGAATGATCCCCGCCGCCCCGTTTGTAGGTGCGGTGACCATCCGTCCGCCCGCGGCGTTTTCTTCGTTCACGGCGAGGGCGAACAGGTTCACCCACTCCATGGCCGACAGGGTGGAGCTGATGACGTTCGGTTTGCCGATTTCCAACAGGCTGCGATGCAATTTCGCGGCGCGGCGCGGAACGTTCAGACCGCCGGGAAGGATGCCTTCGTGACGCAAGCCTTGCTCGACGCACTCGCGCATTACCGACCAGATGTGCAACAGGCCCTGACGGACTTCGGCTTCGCTGCGCCAGGCCAATTCATTGGCCATCATCAATTCGGACACCCGTAGACCTTGCTGTTTGCAGAGCTTGAGCAATTCGGCGGCGCTGGAGAAATCGTACGGCAGCACGACGTCGCTGGCCGGCGCAATGCCCGACTCGGCTTCGGCCGCGTCGATGATGAAACCGCCGCCCACCGAGTAGTACGTCTGCTCGAACAGCTCACCGGTTTCGCCGAAGGCTGTCAGGGACATGGCGTTAGGGTGGTAGGGCAGGCTCTCGTCGAGCAGCAGAAGATCGTGCTGCCAGTTGAAGGCGATGGTCGCTTTGCCGGCCAGGGACAGCTTGCCGGTTTCCCGCAGGTGCTGGATACGCGAATCGATGGTGGTCGGGTCGATGCTATCCGGCCATTCGCCCATCAGGCCCATGACACAGGCGCGGTCGGTGGCATGGCCGACGCCGGTGGCTGAAAGCGAACCGTAAAGCCGGATTTCGACCCGACGGACGGCGGCCAGTAAATGCTGGTCAATCAATGCTTGGGCAAAGGTCGCTGCAGCGCGCATCGGGCCGACGGTGTGGGAACTGGACGGACCGATGCCGACTTTGAAGAGATCGAAAACACTGATAGCCATGCTAAAGCCTATACAAGCAATGGAAGAGAAATCGCCGCCATTTTTGTAGGCCAAGCGCAATGTCGGCGATACTGCCTACCTCGGTCCTACGTGACCAACGAAACTTCCTAAGACAGCCTTTAGCAGGACTAAACGATGAGTCGTCAATTGCACGCCCAGACTTACGTCTGGCTGCACGTGTTTTCCTGTGCCGCGCGGCACCTGTCGTTCACCCGTTGTGCCGAAGAACTGCACATCACGCCGGGTGCGGTCAGTCAGCAAATTCGGCAACTGGAAGAACGGCTGGGTTTTCGCCTGTTCCACCGTCGCGCTCGTGGCGTGGAATTGAGTGCGCAAGGCCAGCGCCTGGCCATTACGGTCAACGAGGCTTACGGCAGCATCGACGCAGAATTGAGACGACTGGATGCGGGAATGATCAGCGGGATTTTGCGGGTGCGTTCGATTCCCTCGTTCCTGAGCAAATGGCTGACCCCGCGTTTGCCGCGTTTGCAGCAGCGTTTTCCGGACATTCAATTGCGCCTGGTGGCGGAGGACAGCAGCGTGCCGTTGCACGAGGGAGATTTCGACCTGGCGATCGATCTGAATGACGGCAGCTATCCCGGATTGTTATCCACAGCCTTGCTCGACGAGCAGATATTTCCGGTGTGCGCCCCGAGCCTGTTGCGAGGGCGGCCGCCGCTGCACGGCCCGGCAGACTTGATGCACTTCCCGTTGTTGCATGACATCACCGCGTGGCGCGGTAGCTACGAGTACGCGGAATGGGAGTTTTACCTCAATGCCATCGGTTTCGAAGGCGCGGACGTGCGGCGCGGGCACACCTTCAACCGCAATCACCTGACCATCGAAGCGGCGATTGCCGGGATGGGCGTGGCGATTGCGCGGCGAACGCTGCTTAACGATGAGCTGGAACGGGGCACGCTGATCGTGCCGTTTGGCCTGGCGGTGCCTAATCACAAGCGCTACGTGCTGCTCTACGCGCCGGGTGCGCTGAGCCATCCGGGCGTGCGCGCGGTGCATGACTGGCTGGTGGAAGAGGCGGGGATTTTTCGTGACCTGCATCCGCTGGGGGGCGCGGCAGATGTGACCATTTGTGACTGAAGACAGGGCCGACCCAACTCCCGACATTAACAGCGCTTTTGCTCGTTGTCCGGCTTTTTTTGCGTATGAATATTTATCTTTTTTTAGGGCTTGAAATGTTCCGCGCACACACCGATTGTGTAACCAAGAGGTTGCGGTGATGACGCCCAAGGGCCAGCCGATGCGCCTCTTGCGAGCTAGCTGAAATAAGGGAAGAACTATGCAAATCCAAGTCAACAGCGATAACCATATTCAAAGCAGTAAACGACTGGAGGAGTGGGTACGTACTACCATTGAGAGCACGCTCGAACGTTATGAAGAGGACCTGACCCGCGTCGAGGTCCATCTGCGGGACGAGAACGGCGACAAGCCTGGTCCCCATGACATGCGCTGCCAGCTGGAAGCGCGGCCAAAAGGCCACCAACCAATTTCCGTTACCCATAAAGCTGACTCCCTGGAACTGGCGATCGACGGGGCAGCCGAAAAACTTGAACATGCGCTGGAGCATATGTTTGGCAAATTACGCGGCAAACCACGCGCCGCTGTGGTGCCGTTCGACAGGGGCGCTCATGCCGATGCGCTGCTTGAGGATGAGTTTCTCGAGAACGAACAGGCTGCACTCAACGGCTGAGGCCTGATTCACCTTTTACCTTCCTGATTAAAACGGGCCTGCGATTGCAGGCCCGTTTTGTTTCTGGCGCGAGAGCTGCCGAAGGCTGCGATCTTTTACTCTTTGTTCTAGCGTAAAAACGCCTGCCGATACTCCCCAGGCGTCCCACCCAACGCCTGGCGAAACCGGTTGGTGAAATGGCTCGCACTGGCAAACCCGCACGCCAGCGCGATCTCACCCATTGGCTGCGATGTTGCGCGCAACAACTCCCGAGCCCGGCTCAATCGCCGCGCCAACACATACTGATGCGGCGGCAAGCCGAAGCTCACACGAAACATCCGCGCAAAGTGATATTCCGACAGCGCGCACAAGCTCGCCAATTGTCCAAGGCTGATCGCTTCCGCCAACTGACTGTCGATGAACTCCACCAGTTGCCGCCGCTGATGCGCCGCCAATCCACCCTTGAGGCGCAGGCCCTGACGCACACCAACCTGGCTGAGCAAGGCGTGGCTGAGCATCTCGTGGGCCAGGCTGCTGGTGAGCAAGCGTTCGCCGGGTTCGTCCCAGTTGAGGCTGATCAACTGCCGAAAGTGCCGTACTTGCTGCGGGTCTTCGAGGAACGTGCGCTCGCGCAACTGCAATTCACGCGGTTCGCGATCCAGCAGCGTGACACAGCCGAGGGCAAATTGTTCGGGGCTGAAATACAGGTGGGCCAGGCGAATGTCGCCGTTGATCACCCAGCCTGACTGATGGTCGGCCGGCAGAATGCACAGCTTGTCCGGGCCGCCCTTGGTGCCGGGCTGGTCGCGACGAAAGGTGCCGGTACCGCCGGCGATGTAGCACGACAAAGTGTGATGGCTCGGCGCTTCGTAGTCCTGAGCGTCATGGTGGTTGCTCCACAAAGCCGCAGCCATGCCGTCACCGAGCTCGGCGCTGTGCTCCAGGCGAGCATTGGGCGAGCGGTTGAGGGCTTGAAAGACTTGCAACGTTTCCAGTGCGGCCATGATCGGTTCTCTCCAACGCCTTGCATCCTACTCCGTAGACGCTGGCCTGCCAGCCTGCCGACCGACAAAAGCGCAAGTTTATGCAAGTGCAAAAGGGTGTCGCGCAGGACACTGAAGGCCTATTCAGGAGTCTTCACCATGAACCTCTCGTTATACCTGCTGACCGTATTGATCTGGGGCACCACCTGGATTGCCTTGAAATGGCAACTGGGCGTGGTGGCGATTCCGGTGTCGATCGTCTATCGCTTCGGCCTCGCCGCGCTGGTGCTGTTCGTGATGTTGTTGCTTAGCCGGCGTCTGCAAGTGATGAACCGTCGCGGGCATCTGATTTGCCTGGCGCAGGGGCTGTGCCTGTTCTGTATCAATTTCATGTGCTTCCTCACCGCCAGCCAGTGGATCCCCAGCGGTCTGGTCGCCGTGGTGTTTTCCACCGCCACGTTGTGGAACGCCTTCAATGCGCGGGTGTTCTTCGGCCAGAAAATCGCTCGAAATGTGTTGATGGGCGGCGCGTTGGGCTTGCTCGGTCTTGGTCTGTTGTTTTGGCCGGAACTTGCCGGTCATACCGCCAGCCCGGAAACCTTGCTCGGGTTGGCTCTGGCGTTGCTCGGAACCTTGTGCTTCTCGGCGGGCAACATGTTGTCGAGTCTGCAGCAGAGGGCCGGCCTGAAACCCCTGACCACCAATGCCTGGGGCATGGCTTATGGCGCAGCGATGTTGTCGGTGTGGTGCCTGGTCAAAGGCATCCCGTTCGACATGGAATGGAGCGTCCGTTACATCGGCTCGTTGCTGTACCTGGTGATACCGGGCTCGGTGATAGGCTTCACCGCCTACCTGACGCTGGTCGGGCGCATGGGGCCGGAGCGGGCGGCGTATTGCACCGTGTTGTTCCCGGTGGTGGCGCTGAATGTGTCGGCGTTTGCCGAGGGCTATCAATGGACGGCGCCGGCATTGGTGGGGTTGGTGCTGGTGATGTTGGGCAATGTGCTGGTGTTTCGTAAGCCCAAGGCACCGATGGTGCAGGGAAGCGGCAAATTGGCCTGATGTTTTGACCGAGCGCTGAACAACTCAGCGCTCGATTCTGATAGCGATATAAATCAGCAACGGCAATATGAAGTCGACAATATGCCGAGAGCAGGCAGGCGTTTAAAACCCCCGCCCGTTTTGATCAGCCTTTCCACACTTGTGGGTTCACCAGATCCTGCGGTCTTTCACCCAACAAGGCACTGCGCAAGTTAGCCAGTGCACGGTTGGCCATGGCTTCGCGGGTTTCGTGCGTGGCCGAGCCGATATGCGGCAGGGTCACGGCGTTTTTCAGTTGGAACAGCGGTGATTCAGCCAGTGGTTCTTTCTCGTAGACGTCCAGCCCGGCGCCACGAATCCGGTTGTTTTGCAGCGCTTCGACCAGCGCCGGTTCGTCCACCACCGGGCCACGGGCGATGTTCACCAGAATGGCGCTCGGTTTCATCAGCGCCAGTTCGCGATAGCTGATCAGGTGCCTGGTTTTTTCGCTGAGCGGCACCACCAGGCAGACGAAATCGGCTTCGGCCAGCAGTTGATCCAGGCTACGGAACTGTGCGCCGAGTTCCTGTTCCAGTGCGGTCTTGCGGCTGTTGCCGCTGTAGATGACCGGCATGTTGAAGCCCAGTCGACCACGACGGGCGATGGCCGCGCCGATGTTGCCCATGCCGACGATGCCTAAGGTTTTGCCATGCACATCGCTGCCGAACAACGGCGCACCGACGGTGGCTTGCCATTGGCCTGCCTTGGTCCAGGCGTCCAGCTCGGCGACGCGGCGGGCGCTGCTCATGAGCAGGGCGAAGGCCAGGTCGGCGGTGCTTTCGGTGAGCACGTCGGGGGTGTTGGTGAGCATGATCCCGCGTTCGTTGAAGTAGGCGAGGTCATAGTTGTCGTAGCCGACGGAGACGCTGGACACCACTTCCAGTTTGCTGGCGTTTTCCAGTTGCGCCCGGCCGAGTTTGCGACCAACGCCGATCAGGCCATGGGCGTGGGGCAGGGCTTCGTTGAACTGGGCGGCGATGTCGCCGTTTTTCGGGTTCGGCACGATCACATCGAAATCCTGTTGCAGGCGTTCGATCATGGGCGGGGTGATGCGGCTGAAGGCGAGGACGGTTTTTTTCATTGGAGAGGGGCTCGTCGGGCATGGAGATTGCCAAGCAAGCTAACATTCTTCGCGGACATTATGCGAGTGCTCGGATTGCCCGGGTGTACGCCATCCAAAATTGTGGGAGTGAGGTTGTGGCCCACTCCCACAAGGGATCAGCTGTGTGGCGCGGGTTTTGGTATGTCGACGTTATCCAGCACTCGGTTCACTGCTAACTCCGCGAGCATGATGACCTGCTGGATCGCCAGGATCGTATGGCGCTGCGGGGCGTCGACATAGGCGGCAATGTCGCTGGTCATGACGCTGGCCGAGGCCAGGGATTCGCAGACATGGGCCAGCAGGCTCTCGTTGTCCATGTCCGGCGCGACCTGAAACATCCTGCTTGGCTTGCGGCCTTCTGGTTTTTTCGGAGTGGGCTTGAGGTAGTGATCGAGCGCTCGTTCGGCGGCTTCGTTGAGTTTTTTCGAATCGAGAGATTCGTAGGGGGAAACGTCGTCGGTTTCCGGAGGGTTCGGTGTTTCTTTAATCATGCGGAAGTTACTCATTGGCAGATGAAGTGGAACTGCCATCTTTCGTTTTCCAGACGAAAGGGTGGCAGCTGTGCGCGGACTGGAAAAACCGGAACACCCACCAAAACCCGGCAGACCCGAAGGTCTCCCGCGCACAGCCGCCATAACAAGGATTGCGTGCAGTAAAAAGCGCCGCAGTATGCCATGGGGTGTGGTCAGTGTTCGCCAGGTTTTCCAGACCTGATCGCTGATTTTGCAGCGACCCACAAAGCCTACCCACTTCGCTTCCGACGCAACAACCGCCAAAACTTGTCGGAAACCTCCCCAAAAACCACCGCATCTGTAGGACCGTGAAATCAGTTCGCCAGCCGAGCCCCACCCAAGCTGCCGCTCAATTCATACGCCGCCAATTCCGCCTGATGCGCCGCCAGAATCTCCGGCAACGACCCGCGCAAGTACTCGACCCAGGTCTTGATCTTCGCGTCCAGATACTGTCGCGATGGGTAAATCGCGTACAGATTCAATTCCTGCGAGCGGTACTTTGGCATCACCCGCACCAGCGTACCGTTGCGCAGCCCTTCAATCGCCGCATACACCGGCAACACCCCAACCCCCATGCCGCTGGTAATCGCTGTCTTCATCGCGTCAGCGGAGTTCACCAAGAACGGTGAGCTGTTGATGGTGACCATTTCCTGGCCTTCGGGGCCATCGAAAGCCCACTTTTCCAGTGGGATCACCGGGCTCACCAGGCGCAAGCACATGTGATTGAGCAAATCGCTGGGCTTCTGCGCGCAGCCGTTGGCTTTTACATAGGCGGGGGATGCGCAAACGATGCTGTAGGTGATGCCCAAACGCTGGGAGACGAAGCCCGAGTCGGGCAGTTCGCTGGCGAGCACGATGGACACGTCGTAGCCCTCGTCGAGCAAGTCCGGCACACGGTTGGCCATGGTCAGGTCGAAGGTCACGTCGGGGTGGGTCTTGCGGTAGCGAGCGATG
Source organism: Pseudomonas sp. FP1740 (assembly GCF_030687165.1). NCBI lineage: Bacteria > Pseudomonadati > Pseudomonadota > Gammaproteobacteria > Pseudomonadales > Pseudomonadaceae > Pseudomonas > Pseudomonas sp. FP1740. The sequence goes on along the minus strand of NZ_CP117461.1, from coordinate 5,546,921 downwards.
GCGTCGATCACGAAGTGCTGACCGATGCCGGTCATGGTGTGCACCTTGAGTTGCCCGGCCGGGCGCGCGTGGGCGTCGCTGGCCTCGGCTTCGGCTTCTTCGACATAGGCCAGGATCTGCTCGCAGCGCAACAGATAGCGCTTGCCCGCTTCGGTCAGGGCAATGCGCCGGGTGGTGCGGTTGAGCAGGCGGGTTTGCAGGTGGGCCTCCAGGTTGGAGACCGCGCGCGAGACGTTGGCCGTGGTGGTGTCCAGTTGTACGGCGGCGGCGGTGAAGCTGCCGGCCTCGGCCACGTAACTGAAGGCGCGCATGTTTTGCAAAGTGTCCATGGGGTGCTCTCTTGGCGGATGGCAAATTGTGACACGAAGTTTCAGAGACTGAGACCCCGACCAAGGGATTATCTCGTTAACGGTAACAAAGATTCACAAGATTCCCGGCTTATCGCCAACAAGGCCCACCCCTAGAATTACGCCCATCCTGTAGGAGCGGCTTCGTTTCACTCGACAGCTCCAACAGGGGATCTATCTCACCTCAGGAAATCGCAGCAGTGCCGCGTCGCATCAACAGAGCGCTCAAGACGCTCAGTGTTTTGGCTTTAACCCTGGCAATCAGCGGCTGCATCGGAACCGGCGGTATTGCCCCACAAGGCAAGGCACTGGAGGCCAATTCACTGGCCACCGACGAAGCCATCCAGAGCGCCGCCCGGGACGCTCACTGGCCCACCGCTCAATGGTGGCAAGTCTACGGCGACCCGCAACTGAACCGCTGGATCTCCCTCGCCCTGCAAGACAGTCCGAACATGGCCATGGCCGCCGCGCGAGTGCGTCAGGCCTGGTCCATGGCGGGTATTGCCGAGTCCGCCGAGTCGCTGCAGATCAATGGCCAGTCGACCCTCAAACGCCACAACTGGCCCACCGATCAGTTCTACGGCCCCGGTGAGTTGGCCAACACCACCACTTGGGACAACAACGCCGCGCTGGGCTTCAGCTATGCCCTCGACCTCTGGGAGCGCGAAAGCAACGCCACCGAGCAAGCGGTGGACATGGCGCACATGAGCGCTGCCGAAGCACGGCAGGCCCAGCTCGAATTGCAGAACAACATCGTGCGCGCCTACATCGAGCTCTCGTTGCATTACGCGCAACGGGACATCGTCGCGGCGACCCTGAAGCAGCAACAACAAATCCTCGACCTGGCGCAAAAACGCCTGGACGGTGGCATCGGCACGCACTTCGAAGTCAGCCAGGCCGAAACGCCGCTACCGGAAACCCATCGCCAACTTGATGCGCTGGATGAAGAAATCGCCCTCAGCCGTAACCAGCTCGCGGCCTTGGCCGGTAAGGGACCGGGGGAGGGCGCGCAGTTGCAACGGCCGACGCTGTCGTTGGGGGCGGCACTGAAGTTACCGTCGTCGCTGCCGGCGCAATTGCTCGGTCAACGCCCGGACGTGGTTGCCAGTCGCTGGCAAGTGGCGGCCCAGGCGCGGGGCATCGATGTCGCTCACGCAGGCTTCTACCCCAACGTCGATCTGGTCGGCAGCCTCGGTTACATGGCCACTGGCGGCGGTGCGCTGGAGTTCCTGACCGGCAAGAAGCTCAACTACAGCGTGGGGCCTGCGATTACATTGCCGATTTTTGATGGCGGCCGCTTGCGTTCCGAGCTGGGTGAAGCCTCGGCCGGTTATGACATAGCCGTGGCCAAATACAACCAGACGCTGGTCAATGCGCTGAAGAACATCTCCGATCAGTTGATCCGCCGCGAGTCGATGGACAAGCAGCAAACGTTCGCCGCCGAATCGGTGGCCACAGCGCAGAAGACCTACGACATCGCGATGATCGCCTATCAACGTGGGCTCACCGATTACCTCAACGTACTCAATGCGCAGACTTTGCTGTTCAAGCAACAGCAAGTGCAGCAGCAGGTTCAGGCTGCGCGGTTGAGTGCTCATGCTGAGCTGGTGACTGCTTTGGGCGGAGGTCTTGGCGCTGGCAACGACGTCCCGAGTGCCGAGAAAACCTTGCCCCCGAAAACCCCGAGCCTTTTGAAGTGAGCACGACGTTTCAGGCACACCCACAGTTCCTCAAGCCCTAGACCATTGAGCAAAATTTCATGACTCCCTTGCCCGCACCTTTGCGCTGGCTGTATTCCCTTGAATGGCGCCGGGGATTCTTCGACTGGGCGCGCAGCGACGGCGTGACTTGGGTCTACATTTTCAAGGTGCTGTTCGCCGCATTCCTCACGCTGTGGCTGGCCATGCGTCTTGAATTGCCGCAACCGCGCACCGCGATGATCACCGTGTTCATCGTCATGCAACCGCAAAGCGGCCAGGTGTTCGCCAAGAGTTTTTATCGCTTCCTTGGCACGTTGGCCGGGTCGGCGGTGATGGTCGCGCTGATTGCCTTGTTCGCGCAGAACACCGAACTGTTCCTCGGCTCGCTGGCGATCTGGGTCGGCCTGTGCACGGCTGGCGCGGCGCGTTGTCGCAACTTTCGCGCCTATGGATTTGTGCTCGCCGGTTATACGGCGGCGATGGTTGGGCTGCCCGCTCTGGCTCACCCGGACGGCGCATTCATGGCTGCGGTCTGGCGAGTGCTGGAAATCTCCCTGGGGATTCTCTGCTCGACGCTGGTCAGCGCCGCGATCCTGCCGCAAACCGCCAGTGCGGCGATGCGCAATGCGTTGTATCAGCGCTTCGGTGTGTTTGCGTTGTTCGTCACTGATGGCTTGCGCGGTCGCAGTCGGCGCGAAGCGTTCGAAGCAAGCAACGTTCGGTTCATCGCCGAAGCGGTGGGCCTGGAAGGACTGCGCAGCGTCACGGTGTTCGAAGACCCGCACATGCGTCGACGCAACGGGCGACTCAGTCGTTTGAACAGCGAGTTCATGGGCGTCACCACACGCTTCAATGCCCTGCATCAGTTGCTCGAGCGCCTGCGCGGCAGCGGCGCCGATCATGTTGTCGCGGCGATCAAACCAGGGTTGCAGGACCTGGCCGAAGTGCTCGACGGTTTCAGCGGCCGTGCGCTGACCAGCCCTGATGCCGCTCGCCTGGCCAGCGCCTTGGCGACTTACAAGGACAACTTGCCGGCGCGGGTGCGCAAGCTGCGGGCGAGCTTTCAGGAGAACGATCCGAGCGACGCCGAGCAGTTGGATTTTCACACCGCCTACGAACTGCTTTATCGCTTCGTCGACGACCTGCACAGTTATGCACAGACCCACGCGTCGCTCGCCGATCACAGCCACGAACGGGAGCGTTGGGACGAGCCCTTCACCCCGCAAACCAATTGGCTGGCCTCGGCCGCGTCGGGGATTCGCGCAGCGTTCATCCTTGTGGTGCTCGGCAGCTATTGGGTGGCCACCGCGTGGCCGAGCGGGGCGACCATGACCCTGATCGCTGCCGCCACCGTCGGCCTGTCAGCCGCGACGCCAAACCCCAAGCGCATGGCGTTTCAGATGGCCTGCGGGACCTTGCTCGGGGCGCTGATCGGCTTCGTCGAGATGTTTTTCATCTTCCCCTGGATCGACGGTTTTCCATTACTTTGCGTGATGCTCGCGCCGGTGATCGTGCTCGGCTCGTTCCTGACTTCTCGGCCGCAATACGCCGGTGTCGGCCTGGGGTTGCTGATCTTCTTCAGCACCGGTTCGGTGCCGGACAACATTACGGTCTACAACCCTTACGCCTTCATCAACGACTACATCGCCATGGTCATGGGCATGCTGGTGTGCGCGGCGGCCGGAGCAATCATTCTGCCGCCCAACAGCCGCTGGTTGTGGCGGCGACTGGAGCAGGACTTGCGCGGGCAAGTGGTGTACGCCATCAGCGGCAAACTCAAAGGGCTGGCGTCGAGTTTTGAAAGTCGCACGCGGGACTTGCTGCATCAGGCCTATGGCCTCGCCGCAGGACAGCCGCAGGTGCAGCGGGAGTTGTTGCGCTGGATGTTGGTGGTGCTGGAAGTCGGCCACGCGATTATCGAACTGCGTAAAGAACAAGCGATTCTGCCGGTGCACCCGGCGTATGCCGAGTCCCAGCCGTGGCGCCAGTCCATCCGGGTGATGGGGCGTTCGCTGGTGCGGCTGTTTCTGCAACCGGGCCAGAGCAATCTGGAGCGGGCGCTGGTCGCCGTCGACCACGCGATCGGCCGCGTGCAGGCCACCGACGAACCCTTCGCGCCGCACTTCGACACCTCTGCCTTGCGCCGGGTGAAGAGCTATCTGCACTTCATCCGCACCTCGTTGCTCGACCCGCAATCGCCGCTGGCCTCATACACCACTGCCAAGCCCCAAGGACTTGAACATGCCTCGTGAAATCGCCTTCCACGGCGTGTACATGCCGACCATGACCCTGATGTTTTTCATTGCGGCGGCGCTGGCCTGGGCGCTGGACCGGTTCTTGTCCGGGTTCGATCTGTACCGTTTCTTCTGGCACCCGGCGCTGCTGCGCCTGAGCCTGTTTACCTGTCTGTTCGGCGCCTTGGCGCTGACTGTCTACCGTTGACTCTCTATCACTGAAGAAGGCCCTGATGAAAAAGCTTTTCAGCCTGCTCGCGACCCTGCTGGTGCTGGCCCTTGCCCTGTGGATCGGCCGGACCTTGTGGGTGCATTACATGAACACACCCTGGACCCGTGACGGCCGGGTGCGCGCCGACATCATCAATGTCGCCGCCGACGTGACCGGTGAGGTGGTGGAGGTGCCGGTGCGTGATAACCAGTTGGTGAAGAAAGGCGACTTGCTGATGCGCATCGACCCCGAGCACTACCGTCTCGCGGTGAAACAGGCGCAGAGCCTGGTGGCCTCGCGCAAGGCCACGTGGGAGATGCGCAAGGTCAACGCCCATCGCCGCGCCGACCTCGACAACCTGGTGATCTCCAGGGAAAACCGCGACGACGCCACCAACATCGCCGACTCGGCCCTGGCCGATTACCAGAACGCACAAGCGCAACTGGAAGCCGCCGAACTGAACCTCCAACGCACCGAAGTGCGGGCGGCGGTGGACGGCTACGTCACCAACCTCAACGTCCATCGCGGTGACTATGCGCGCATCGGCGAAGCGAAAATGGCGGTGGTCGACATGAACTCGTTCTGGGTTTATGGCTTCTTCGAAGAAACCAAACTGCCGCATGTTCGCGTGGGCGATAAAGCCGACATGCAATTGATGAGTGGCGAAGTGCTCAAGGGCCACGTGGAAAGTATTTCTCGCGGCATCTACGACCGCGATAATCCGGAAAGCCGCGAGCTGATCGCTGATGTGAATCCGACCTTTAACTGGGTGCGTCTGGCGCAGCGGGTGCCAGTAAGGATTCACATTGATGAAGTGCCGCAGGGCGTGCTGTTGGCGGCGGGGATTACGTGTACGGTGGTGGTGAACCCCCCGGCTGGCGAATGACCCGTGGCGAGGGGGCAAGCCCCCTCGCCACAGAAAGTGGCCGTGTCAGCCTTGGCAAAACGTCTCATGCAAATGCCGCCAAACCACCTTACCATCGGCCTGTTTCTCAAACACCACCGAGGACCGCCGATCCGAATGCAGCCCCGTCGCATCGGTCTGTTGCTCGCGGTAACTGACCACTGCGCCACCGTCATACAGCGCGACACCTCGCAACTCGCTGAGCTCAATTCTGAACCCGAGCTTCTTCCCGCCCGCGAGCAGAAACAATTCATTCAACGCCTCGAAATCCAGTACCCGGCCCAACGGCGAGACCATGGAAAACTGCGGTGAAAAACGCGTCAGCAATTGCTCAAGCTCGGCCTCGTCTCGCTCCTCGGCCAACCATTGCTCGATGGCTACGTGGGCCTGGATCACTTCGTCAAAGTATTCGGTGTAGTCGGTCATGCTGTTTCCTGAAAGTCTGAAAGTGTGTTTTGAAGCCTTCGTGGTCTCAGAGCTGCCCGCGCAACCCGAACCGCTTCATCAACCCCGACTCCAGCAACCCTTTTGGCAATAACCCCGCCATTAACGGCAACGCCCGGCTGCCGTTACCCAAACGTACCAGACGCGGCGTTTTGCTCTGCTGTACTGCCTTCAGTAAACCGGCGGCAAATTCACTGGCCGGCGTTGGTTTATCTTGAGAGGCCTTGGCCCGTGCACGAATACCTTCACGCAGTGGAAACCACGGTGATTGTTCGGTGATCAATTGCTCGGCTTCGTGGCCGGCATTTTTCGCGAAGCTGGAGGCGATGGCCCCAGGCTGAACTTCCATGACCCGCACGCCGAACGGCGCCAGCTCCATGCGCAGCGCATCGCTCAAGGCATGCACGGCGGCTTTCGAGGCGCAGTAGGCACCGGCAAACGGCGTGACCAGAACCCCGGAAACGCTGCCGATGTTCACCACCAGCCCCCGGGCGCGACGCAGTACCGGGAACATTGCGCGAGTGACGCCGACAATCGCAAACACGTTGGTTTCGAACTGGCGCTGCATGGCCGGCACGCCGCCATCGAGCAGCGGCCCCATGGCGCCATAACCGGCATTGTTGATCAGCACATCGAGGCCGCCGCGTTGCTGGTTGATCCGCTCGCTCAGCTGTTCAAGGGCCGGGCCATCGTTAACGTCCAGCTGCACGGCGGTGAAACCGGCGGCGGTGAGGGCTGCCACGTCTTCAGCCTTGCGGGCACTGGCCCAGACTTCGTAACCGGCATTTTTGAAGGTGTCGGCGAGGGCGCGGCCAATGCCGCTGGAGCAACCGGTAATCAACGCAACAGGCATGGCGCGGTCCTTGTGCAAAAGAAAAAGGGGGATCAGTCGGAGAAACTACCCTGCAACCGTTCAGCGCGAAATTCCAGGGTTTGCGGGCGGTAGCCGGGGCGCAAGGGCGGTAGCGGCAAGCAGTCTTCCCAACTGCCGCCGGCCTGCAATTCACCGGGGCCGCGATAACGTGGCGCAGCGTATTGATTGTCGGCCAGGTTCACCGTATCGCCCGGCGCATACGCCGCGATGCGCCAGCGCAACTCGGTCAGCGGCACGTCGTTGCCGTTTTTCATTGTCAACTTCAACGGCCGGTCTGCGGGACAGTGCTCGGGTGCGTAAGTGATGCGCAGCTCAAGGCGTGCCAGTTGCTTGATTTCGCGATTGTCCATCCAGAACACCCACGTCGCCACCAGGCCCAATCCGACAGCGGCCGCCACGGAAACCGGCACGGCCTTGGTCGGGTAGCGCAGCAGCAGGATCAGCCAGGTGATGACCAGCAGGACGCCGATGAACATGTTTGAACGCTCCTTGAACTCATGCACACCATCCTACCGAAGGGGCACGAGAATGGATATTCGGTGAGCAAGGGGTTGTACCGTTGGTCGGTACTGTAATTTCTGACAGTAGCCAGCCATGCGCTTGAAACGTTAGAAGACATTGGTCGACAGGGCTGTTATTCGATGGACGGAGGCAATGGAAATGCACCACAAGACGCCCACACTGAGGATCTTCGATCCGCGCGGCCTGTCGATTCGCTTGGTAGATTACTGGCGTGCCATCGAAAACCTGCCCGCTGAGGCTCGCATCAATCGCACTGCTCACAATGGCGCAGGACGTGCAGTCAAACAGTGGGATCCGCGGTTATGGGCGCTGCAAGAAGGCGATCCCCTGACCCCTCCCAATCTGATCACGGTGTATTCGCTGTCCGGGAACGCGTTGCGCACGGACAGCGTTGATGCCGGAACGCAGATCACCCTGCGCGGTCTGGCCGACGAAGTGTTGTCGGACTGGGACAGCCGCGAAACACGTCGCGAGGTCGAATATGACGATTTGCTGCGGCCCGTGGCGGTGTTCGAACAGGGCACAACTGAGCCGCGAAAGTCTGTTGAACGCATGGCCTATGGCGGTCCCGATCATGGCGACCAGAATCGATGCGGGCAGTTGATCCGTCATGATGACCCCGCCGGGACGGTGCTGTTCGAGGCCTTTTCGATCACCGGCCAATGTGTGAAGCAAGTCCGTCACTTCACCCTGCACCCTGTTGCGCCAGACTGGCCGGAGTTGGAAGCTGATCGCCAGCGGTTGCTTGAGCCGGGGGAGGGGGCTGTCTCGACGTGGAGTTTTGGACCGCTGGGCGATGTGCTGGAACAGGTCGATGCCAAGAAAAACCGTCAGGCCTTCAGTCTGACCCTTGAGGGTCGTCTGCGTGAGGCGCGTCTGCAACTCCAGGGACTGGCCACTTGGCAAACGCTGGTCAGCGGTATCCAGTACAACGCCGAAGGGCAAATCGAACGGGAGGTCGCGGGTAACGGGGTGAAAACAACCCTCATTTACCGTCCCGAAGATGGTCTATTGATGGAACGTCGGGCACAGGATGCCAGTGCCCGAATGTTGCAGCATCTAATCTACGACTATGACCGGATGGGCAATGTCTTGAGCATCGAGGACAAGGCCCTGCCCGTGCGCTACTTCGCCAACCAGCGCATCGACCCGATCAGTCGCTTCATCTACAACAGCCTGCACGAGTTGATCGAAGCCTTTGGCTGGGAGGCGGGCGGTCCCGATCAAGGACCCGAGTCGGTTGGTCGCACCGATCCGGCGGCGGTTAGCAACTATCGGCAGATTTACCACTATGATGAGGGCAGCAATCTGCTGAAGGTGACCCACATCGGCGCGCAAAAACATGGGCGCGATTTGAAAGCTGCCCGCTACAGCAATCGCTGCCTGCCCTGGCGCAACGGCGTGCCGCCCACTGAAGAGGACATCGCCGCCGCATTCGACGCCAAAGGTAATTTGCTGGAGTTGGACCAGGGACGGTTGTTGACCTGGGATCTGCGCAATCAATTGCAGTCGGTCAGCCCGGTGGAGCGCGCCTCCCGGCGCAATGACGGTGAGTGCTATTTTTACGATGGCGCTGGCCAGCGGGTGCGCAAAATCCGCGCGTTGCAGACCAGGGCTCGCACCGTGATAGCTGAAGTGCGTTACTTGCAGGGCTTGGAACTTCGTACCGACAGTGGCACCGGGGTGGTGTTGCAGGTCATCACCGCGCAGGCTGGCCTCAACACCGTGCGGGTGTTGCATTGGGACAGCGAGCCACCGTCCGGTGTCAACGATCAGTACCGCTACACCCTGGTCGATCACCTGAGCTCCTGCACCGTGGAACTGGCCGATGACGCGCAAATCATCAGCCGGGAAATTTTTTATCCCTTTGGCGAGACCGCGTGGTGCGACGCGATTGAAGTGGTCTATAAAACCATTCGTTATTCGGGCAAGGAACAGGATGCCACGGGGCTTTATTGCTATGGCTTCCGGTACTACATACCGTGGTTGCGGCGATGGGCGAGTACCGATCCGGCAGGCGCTGTGGATGGCTTGAACCTGTATCGGATGGTTCGAAACAACCCGTTAACGTTCTTTGACGAGCAGGGTGAAAACTCAAAATCCAACTCGGCAGTGCGTACAGCGATCGAGATTTTTGAATCGTATAAGGACAATTACAGCGATACGGACAGAGTGACTCCTTACAACATGATGAACACAATCACTCAGGGCAAACTGAAGTTCAAAACAGCAAAGGCAACACCTGGGGTGCTTGAAAAGACCAAGCCCCAGAGCTTTACCTTGCGCCATTACACGGTCTACGGGAGCAGCGGCGAAACACCTCCCTTTATGGAAATCGCGTCTAACTTTTCTTTGGTTCACAAGAACTTGAAGACGTTGGGCGGAAAGGGCGGCAATACCAATGAAAAGGATTGGACCAAGGCCGGAAACATGGGCTTCACCTTCTTTCTTCTGGCGATAAATGGAGAAGTGAATGAACGCAAGTTTCTCGGCTCGATGACACACTTTGCCGAATACGATCTTGAGGATGACAAGGCGCTGGAGGCAGCCTTGGGTAAAGATTTCGATAAGGTAGAGTTTTTTGCTTCTCCCGATGTACTCGATCCCAAACACTCTTCGGACCTGGGCGCGGTGCCAATGGTTAAAGGCCCACTCAAAGAATTGAAGGCGCTGCTGTTAGGCAACTCGGGAATCAGTCCGGTTCAGGTGGGAAGAATGAGTTCACGAGCATTACTTGACAGTATCGATAGTGCGTTTCATGGAACACTTGAGATCAAAATACCAGGATCAATAAAGGTCAGTGGCTGGCATAGAAAACCAGCCACAACCCGTAAGGCTGCATGAAGGTGTAAAAAAGCCCCCGCCCAACCCGCTGCGGATAGGGAACGCAGCGGGCTGGACGAGGGCTTTTTGATTTGCTGATTGATTACTGCGCGATGGTTTTCACCGACACGCCGCGCTCGATCGGGGTGGAGCGACCGTAGATATCTTCAAACCGCTCGATATCGTCTTCGCCCAGGTAGCTGCCCGATTGCACTTCGATGATCTCGAGTGGAATCTTGCCCGGGTTGCGCAGGCGGTGAACCGACGCGATAGGGATATAGGTCGACTGGTTCTCGCAGAGCAGGAACACGTTTTCGTCGCAGGTCACTTCAGCGGTGCCGCTGACCACGATCCAGTGTTCGGCGCGGTGGTGGTGCATCTGCAGCGACAGGCACGCGCCCGGTTTGACCGAGATATGCTTGACCTGAAAACGACCGCCCATGTCCACCGAGTCGTAGGAACCCCACGGACGATAGACTTCGCAGTGGTTCTGGGTTTCGCTGCGGCCCTGTTCGTTGAGGGTGTTGACCATCTGTTTGACGCCTTGGACCTTGTCCTTGTGGACGATCATCATGGCGTCCTTGGTTTCGACCACCACGATGTTTTCCAGGCCGATCACCGACACCAGTTTGCCGTTGCCGTGGATCATGCAGTTTTTGCTGTCCTGGATGACCACGTCGCCTTTGGTGACGTTGCCGTTGGCGTCCTTTTCATTGACTTCCCACAGCGACGACCAGCAACCGACATCGCTCCAGCCCGCGGTCAGCGGTACGACGCAGGCGCGCTGGGTTTTTTCCATCACCGAATAGTCAATGGAATTGTCCGGGCAGCAGGCGAAGGTGGCGGGGTCGATGTCGACGGTGTCGGCATCCTGCTCGCTACGTTCCAGGGTCAGTACGCAGGTGTCGTAGATGTCCGGATCGTGCTTTTTCAGCTCTTCGAGGAAGCGACTGGCGCGGAACAGGAACATGCCGCTGTTCCAGAAATAACCGCCGGACTGGACGAACTCGGTGGCGCGTTTCACGTCGGGTTTTTCGACGAAGTGCGAGACACGGCTGACGCCTTCCGGCAGCAGGGCATCGTTGGTGGATTTGATGTAGCCGTAACCGGTTTCCGGTTTGGTCGCCGGCACGCCGAACAGCACCATCTCGCCACGCTCGGCCGCCACGGTGGCCAGGGCCAGGGCGCGTTGCAGGGCTTTCTGGTCTTCCAGGACGTGGTCGGCCGGCAGCACCAGCATCAACTCGTCGCGACCTTCATTGACCAGCATCATCGCGGTCAGGGCCACGGCCGGCGCGGTGTTACGGCCGAACGGTTCCATCAGGATGCGCTGGGTTTCCAGTTTACGGGCGCTCAGCTGCTCGTTGACGATGAAGCGGTGATCCTTGTTGCAGACCACGATCGGGGTATCCATGCCTTCGAACACCAGGCGTTCCAGGGTTTGCTGGAACAGCGTGTGTTCGCCGGTCAGGGCGAGGAATTGCTTGGGGAATTGCTTACGGGAAAGCGGCCAAAGACGTGAACCGCTACCACCTGACAAGATCACCGGAATCATGTTGTTACTCCCTTAAATCGATTGGTTAGAGCCACGAACGTTCTGTCGTTTCACTCTTGTTTTTGTTCCGTAATCAGATCGGCTCACCGATTCTGTAGCAGCTGCCGAGCCTGCGAGGCTGCGTTCGGCGACGTAGTCGTCGTGAATCCCGTCAATGCGGTCATTCAGAAAGACCGAGTTGCTTGGATTGCGACTGCTTCGCAGTCGGACGCAGGCTTCGCCAGCTGCTACAGGGTGATCACCGTCCTGATGAATTAATCAGCGCGTCGACACCGGGCGCTTGACCCAGACTGGCGACAGGCTGCTGCCGTTGCCGGTGACGTACAGCACCGCCGCTTCACCGCGCTCCAGGGCAACCGGCTTCACGTCGCCGACTTTCTTGTCGCCCTCGTACAGCGCCAGGCTGACTTTCACCGGGTTGATTTCACGCTCGCCACGGCCCTTGGCGGCCACGTTCGGCACCACATCGGTCTTGCCGTCGGCGGTTTTCAGGGTCAGGGCCTTGTCGCTGAGGTTCTGCACGCGCACCAGGGATTTCTGCTTGTTTTTGAACGGCGGCTCTTCGATCAGTTGTGGTGCGCCGCTGGCGTTGTTGACCAGGGTGTAATAGTGATCACCGGCCAGTTTCACCGGCAGGGTCTGGCTGCCGATCTTGGCGCTGTAGTCGCCGCCCGGCATGAAACTGAAGTCAGTGCTGGACAGCGGCGCGACTTCGTTCAGGTTGGTGGTGCCGACAGTGGCGCTGACTTCAGCGTTACCGGCGTTGTAGACCCGCACGAAGCTGGAGCCTTTCGGTGCGGTCGGGCCGTAGAGGGCAGCGTCGCCACCGGCGAAGGCCTGCATTGACAGCACGCTCATGCCGGCAACGAGAGCAAAGGTCTTGGCGAGACGGCGAGGAGTAGTAGTGAAAGTCATGGGTGTACCTCTCTTTCAGTTTTGCGCCCGGTCGGGCGTCTCGGATTTGGTGTTTACAGCTACGTTTTGTTGGCGCGCGCCGGCTTGTTTAAGCTCTGCGACCCACTGTGGGTCGGCGTCACCGATTTCGTTGTTCACAGGCAGATATCGTTCAGGGAACTCCCAGATCAGCACTTGTGGCGGGCTGTTCTTGAAGGCATCGCTTTTCAGGTAGCTGAGCATCGGCAGAATCGGGCCGTGGCCGTCTTCGGCGTAATTGACCACGTCGCTGTGCAGCGCTTCTTTCAGCGCACCGACGAAGTTCCAGTTAGGGTTGGCGCTGTAGCTGGTGCCGATCAGGGCCACCGGCACTTCAGTGTTGGCGAACAGTGCGTCATCACCGGCAGGCTGGTCCTGGGCAGCCACGGTATTGCGCTTTTGCAAAGGTTCTGGCGCCGGCATCAGGTTTTCGAACAGTGGGTCCAGCGGCAGGAACAACCGCAGGTCACCCTTGTGCGTCACCTTCTCGGCAGGTTCAGTGACGAAGTTTTGCGGTTCGCCGCTGAGCGGAGCCTTGTCGGCGATGGTTTTGGCCAGGGTCTGGGCAGCGACTTGTGCGCCTTCCGGGGTCCAGTGGGTGTCGGTACGCAGGAACACTTGCTGACCGTCGTGCTTGGCTTGTTGCAGCGGGCCGAGCAGGTCAGGGGCGAGGATCTTGTCGGCCGCCACGCGAGCGTGGAAGTCCTTGTACAGATTGGCGTGGATACTCGCCGGCTTCACTTCACCCAGGTGTTCCGGGTACAGCCGCGTCTTGGCCGGCACGATCGCCATCACCAGTTGCACGCCTCGCTTTTTCAGTTCCTGGCGCACGCCTTCGACCAGCGCGTAGTTGCCCTGCAGGTTCAACTCTTCGTTGACGATCGGGTGGAACTCTTCATCGCTGTAGAGCCACTGATCGCGACCGAGCACCACGCCCGGACGACCTTCGTTGAACAGTTTGAAATCCAGCGCGGCCCAAAGGTTGGTGCCCAGGCGCTTGATCGGGAACTCGTCGTCGTAGTGCGTCTCGACGGCTTTGGTCCAGCGCCCGTTGAGCACGGTGGCATCGGCGTTGGTACTGAAGCCGAAGAAGCTGCGTACCGACCACACGCCCAGGACCAGCAAGGTCACCAGGAACAGCGCGATGTAGAAGATGCGTAATGAGCGGGTCATGGTCAGATCCCTCAGAACTGGAAGTAAAGGAACGGCGAGAAGCTTTGCGCCGAGAGTTTGAGAATCGAAGCGATGAACAGCAGCAGCACCAGGGCGCGCATCACGTAACGGGACCAGTCAGCGGTCCAGTAGGCCGGTTGCACAGTCGCTTCAACACCGACGGTGTAACCCGGTTCGTGGATGCTGGCCGGGTTGTCGCCTGGTACGGCTTTGATCATTCCGGGCGTCGCCGCTGCAGGGCCATCGGCCTCGACGTTGACGGCAGGCTTGGTCTTGACTGGCGGCTGGTTGGTGTAGAAATCACGGATGCCGAAGAACGCCAGGGTGATGTAGGCCACCACCAGAGTGGCGACTTGCAGGCCGGTGAGGCTGGCCTGATTGAGTTCCGACAGCGACCATTGGCCGAAGCTGAACATCGCACCGTACATGCGACCGGCGACGTGCAGGTTTTCCGAGCGGAAGATCACCCAGCCCATGACGACGAGCAGGAAGGTCAGCGCCCAACGGATCGGGTTGATGCTGCGCGGTGAAGTGTTCAGGCCCAGCGCTTTTTCGATCGCCAGCCACATGCCGTGCCAGGCGCCCCAGACGATGTAGGTGATGTTCGCGCCGTGCCACAGACCACCGAGCAGCATGGTCAGGAACAGGTTGCGATAGGTCATCAGCGTGCCTTTACGGTTACCGCCTAGGGTGATGTACAGATAGTCACGCAGCCAGGTGGAGAGGCTGATGTGCCAGCGCCGCCAGAACTCGGTGATCGACTGGCTGATGTACGGCTGTTTGAAGTTTTCCATGAAGCGGAAACCCATCATCAAGCCCAGGCCGATGGCCATGTCGCTGTAGCCGGAGAAGTCGAAGTACAGCTGCGCGGTGTAGGCCAGGGCGCCGAGCCAGGCGTCGCCCGTGGTCGGGTTCTGCAAGGCGAAGCAATGGTCGGCCACGACCGCCAGGGTGTCGGCGATGAACACTTTCTTGATGAAGCCCTGCATGAACCGCGTGGCACCTTCGGAGAACTTGTCGAGGGTGTGGGTACGGTTGTTGAACTGGTCGGCCAGGTCGCGGAAACGCAACACAGGGCCCGCGATCAGGTGCGGGAAGATCGCCACGAATGCGGCAAAGTCGATCAGGTTGCGGGTGGCCGGGGTATCGCCGCGGTAGACGTCGATGATGTAGCTGATGGACTCGAAGATGTAGAACGAGATCCCGATCGGCAACAGCACGTGGGTAAGGATGAACGGCGACAGACCGACCGAGGTCATCATCGCGTTGATGCTCTCCACGCCGAAGTTGGCGTACTTGAAGTAGCCCAGGATGCACAAGTCCACCGCGACGCCGAGCAGCAGCCAGCGCTGGGCCGGTTTGGTCCGGACACCGGCGGCGCCAACTTTCAGGCCGATCCAGTAGTTCCACAGCGTGACGGCTGCGAACAGCGCAAGGAAGTCCACACGCCACCAGGCGTAGAACACGTAGCTGGCGATCAGCAGCAGCAGGTTGCGATAGCGTATTCCGCTCAGGTAGTACAAGCCGAGAAAGATCGGCAAGAACAGAAACAGGAATACGTTGGATGAAAATACCATCCCGATCTCTCCATGTTTAACCAACAGTCAAGGGCCAACGGCCCCCCCAAACCCCCCACGAAAATCTGGGGGCATCACACAAAAAAACACAACGATCGTTCCCACGCGCAGCGTGGGAATGCCTCACTGGACGCTCTGCGTCCACTTCGGCATGTGACGCGGAGCGTCACGGGCTGCATTCCCACGCGGAGCGTGGGAACAATCAACCCTAAGAACCCTTGTTGCCTTTTTCATTGGCCGGGTCGAAGACCTTGGTCAAATCCCCACCCAGTCGGAACGTCTTGAACGGCTGCATCTTGTGCTTGAGTTCCAGCACGTCCGGCGGGCAGGTGTAGAGCGAGCAGAACGGTTCGAGCCAGGCGAATTTCGAGTCGATCTTGAGATCGGTCATGTCCTGGTCCTTGCCGTTTTTCTTCTCGAACTCATCCGGGTCTTTCACTCCCGCAAGCACGCGATCACCCAGGCGTTTCAAGGCACCGTTGTTTTCCTGACGCAGATCCACACCGTTGGCCTGGGCGAAACTGGCGATCATCGCCAGCGGCGGCAGGGCGTAGTTGTGGTAGGCGAGGGCGCGTTGCTGGCGCTTGAGTTCGTTAGGCAGGAAGCCTTGGGCATCGATCTGATTGGCGCCGACCTTGAATTCCTTCACGGCCCAGTCGAACAGGTCGCGGCGGTTGATGGCGACCGACGTGGCCATCACCGACCAGGCGGCCCAATACGAGTGGTTGTTGGTCTGTTCAAGCGGCAGGTTGTCCCAATCGCTGACCACCTGATCGGCCATTTTGCTGAACCAGGCTTCAATCACCTGCGCTTGTTCCTGGTGGGTGGCCAGGGGATGCGAGTCAGAGAATTTCAGGCGGATATAGGACGAAGCCATGCTGCCCAATGCCCATTTGCGCATGGACTTGCCGGTGTGGTTGAAGTCCTTGGACATCAATGCATCGGCCTTGGCCCAGGCGGTCAACCAGTCGAGGGTGCATTCCAGTTGTTCCGGGCGACCGTCACGCATGAACTGCATCACTCGCTTGCTGGTGCCGCGCTCGATCTTGGTGATGTCGGCGGTGGTATCGCGGAAGGCCTTTTCCGACTCCTCGTTCAGAGTCGAACGAGCCTTGTCGGAGCCTTCGTATTTGCTGCGAAACTGCAGGGCGCCGGTGTAGGGCGTCGGCATTGCGTCGCAGCCTTCGCTCTTGTCGCCGGTCTTGAATTTATCCACTGGCGCAAAATACCCCTGAGGCGGGCGCAGTGGCGCGGCGGCCTGGGTGGCGCCAGCGAACATCGCCAGAGCCAGCAGGGAAGGCGCGAGTAACTTTTTCAAAGCTCGGGTTTGCATGCAGTTCATAAGAGGTAGCCTCATTGCCCGGCTTGAGCAGTACGCTGCCCGGTGCCGGAGAACACGTTACGTTTGCAGATTTTCGCTTCGACTTTCTGCGGCGCGGCACCTGGTGTTTCAGGCCCCTGGACTTCAACGGCCAGCAGATTCTGCGAAGCCCAGTCTTCGTCCGTGCGCAACTCGAAGGCGAAACGCCCGTCGGTATCGGAGGTTTCCGGTTTCTCGATCTTGATGTCCTCGTGGCGCCCATTCATGTACCAGAGGGTGGCATGCAGGGTTTTCACCGACGTATCGGCGAAGCGGATGTCGACCTGGTGGTCGCTGTTGCGCAGGTCCAGGTTCTTGCTGTTGACCATCAGTTCGTTTTTGCCCGGCTTCAGTGAGGCGCTGCTGCTCATCTGTGCATCCTTGCCTTCGCAACCGTTGTCGAGCAGCGCCATCATCTGGCGGTAGATGGTTTCCTGGTCGAGGCGATAAAGCGGCGAGAATTCCCAGATGAGAATTTTCGGAGGCTTGGTCTGGAACTCTTGGCTGCCCAGGTATTGCAGCATCGAACCTTCCAGGCCACCGCCGGGGAATGCCACGTTGAGGATGTCGGCGCCGATGGCCTCTTCGAGGAAACCGGCGAAGTTGTAGTTCTTGCCACTGTGGCTGGTGCCGACCAGGGTGATTTCCGGGTTGCCGGATTCACCGAACAGATCGCCATCCGCCGCTTCGCCCTTGGGCTCGGTGGTGAACTGATCCATGTACTGGATCGCGTAGCTGGTGCCACAGAGTTGACCCGCCATGTTGTGCAACGTTCCGGTCTTGCCCATGCGACCCGACTTATGGGTCTCGAATTCACGCTTGGGAATGTCGGCGAAGACCGGCAACTGCTTGACCTTCTCGGCGACGATCTTCGCGGTGCGCTGGGCGCCATACGGGGTCCAGTGCTGGTCACCGCGGAAATAGAAATCGTGGGCGGGCAGGGTGTCGGGCAGCGATTCGTTGGTCAGTGGTGACAGGTCGGGGACCACGTAGCCCATCTGCGCGAAGCGCCCGAGCATGGTTTTGTAGTTGGTCAGGGCCTTGTCGAAATCGTATTTGGCTTTTTCTTCCGGGTTCAGCTTGTTGCGGTTCACCAGGCCACGGGTCGGCTGGTAAACGATGACCAGCTCCACGCCTTTGCTCTTGAATGCATCGTGCAGTTGTTTCAGGCGTTTGTAGCCGGCGGGTGTGGTGTCGAACTCGGTGCGCAAGTCTTCTTGCGTACGGAACAGCCAGTCGCCCTGGGCCTGCACCAGCGTGGTGAAGTTCTGCTGATAGCGGGTGGTGTAGTTCTTCGGGTCGTGGGCTGCCGGGCACAGGCTGCAGCACGGCTCGGCGCTGAAGCTCGGTGCCTTGGCGTCTTCGGCACGCACGCCAGTGCTGGCCGCGAGAATGCCCGCAGTCAGGGCCGACAGGCTGAGTAATTTGATCAAGTGTGGGTGCATAAAATTATCCTCAGTCCCGCATTTCGGTCTGGCGTTCGACAGGGTCGATCAGCACGGCTTTCTGCTGGCGCACCAGCAGGTCGAGAATTTCATCCTGGCGCTCGCCGAGAATCCCCGAAAAGCTGATGCCACTGGTTTTGGTCGGCGCGAGCATCGACACGCGATACAACTCCACGCTCAGCGGCGAGTCGATCGACAGCGGTCCGCTGCCGTTGGCGGCCAGTTCACCACCGACCACGATCAGCGACACTTCGGCATCGAACGGGTCGAGCTTGATGTCCCGGTCGGTGTCGCTCAGGTCTTTGATGTGCCCGTAGACACCGGTCAGGCCATTGGCCATCGAGATGTTTTCGTACAGGCGAATGTTCACGCTGTTACGAATCCGGATGCCGTGACGCTTATTGCTGATCACCTTGTTGCCCCACAACAGGTTGTCGGCACTCTCGTAGAGGGTGATGCCGTCGGTGTGGTTCTTGTAGATCTCGTTGTAGGCGATCAGGTTGTTCACGCTGTTACGGTCGATCACCAGCCCCGAGAGGTGGTTGTCGTAGCTGCGGTTGTTGAAGATGAAGCTGTCGTTGACCTCACGGGAAATAATGATCCCGTGCTTCTTCTTGGTTCCGTACACCGTGTTGTCGGCGATGATCAGGCCGTGGGAACGGTCATGGGGGTCGATGCCGTAGACGATGTTGTCTTTGTAGGTGTTGCCCTTGACCACGAAGTCGCGGGTTTCGTAGCAGTAGAAGCCGTACCACATGTCCGAGAACTCGGAGCCGACGATCCAGCCGGTCGGTTCAGGGCGCTTGAGCACCTTGGCCATGTTCGGCGTGTACTGGGAAATACTCACGCCGTAGGACTTACTGTTGGCGTAACCGAAACTGGCGATCTTGCTGTTGGCGATGTAGGTCTCGGTGCCGCCCCAGGACAACAGGAACGGCCGGAATTCCTTGGGCGACGAGAAGGCCGCCGGGCCGTTGGCCTTCTCGCTCCAACCGGTGATCCTGGTATCACGCACAAACAGCTGACCGTCGTTGACCAGGAACGAGCCGGCCTCCTGGGACAGGCGCAGTTCCTGGGTCTGTTTGTCGATTTCCAGAATGCCGTGTCTGCCCACCACGATCGGCAACTTCGCCAGGAACACACCTGGCGACGTTTCGCTGAGGTACTGCTTGGGCAGCTTCTTGGTCAGGTCCTTGAGGTTCATATAGCCGTCGTCGACGAAGATCGCCTGCGGGATGCCGTGCTGACGCACCACCCACTCGGCCATCTTGTTGTCGCCGCCGATGAAGTCCTTCAAGGCGTCTTCCTGCATCATCCGGCGCACGCTGATCTTGCCGGGCTTGGTGCGCACGATTTTCGCGGCAATGGCTTGGGCGGTGTAGCCAGAAGTGTCCGGCAGTTTCGGCTTGGCCAGGTCCAGGGGCGCGGTTGGCGCGCTGCTGACGGTGTAGGTCTTGGCCTGTTGCAGCCCCTTGGCTACGGTCGTCGATTTACTCTGCTGTTCAGGCTGGTGCACAGACTTGGCCGGTTCGACGGTGGCGAAGGCGGCTGCGCTGGCCAGCAGCAGCGCGCCGGCCAGCAGGCTGATCGAGCCTTTCTTGGCGCTGTTCATGTCGGGCACTCCCTTCGCGGTTTGCATCAGAAGCGCCAGATCACGTCGATAAACGCACGGTGCATGTACGAGTCGACTTCTTTGCCATAGGCATCGCCGGGCTTGAACACACCGCCACGGAACCGCACCAGGGCCGAAGGCTCATCGATCGACTGGCTCAACGCCGCCGGCAGCAGGCCTTGCTTGAAGTACTTGGTGACGACCACGTCCATTTCCTGACCGAGGTCCTTGTTGCCATCTTCCAGCGGCAGGGAAGTGCTGGAGAGGATCGCGCCGGTCACATCGTCGGTGTTGTTTTCGACGGCGTTGATGCCGTTACTGCCCACCGGCTTGTTGCCGTCGACGCGCCAGAACTTGTGGTAGATCAGACTGGCGTCGTATTCGTCGTTGAGCATCCACGAGCCGAACAAGGTAGCGGTCTGCATGTTGTTCATTTCGCCACGGAAGGCTTCGCCGAAACGGTGAACCCGCGAGCGCGTACCGGTGTAGTTCGAGCGGTTGCTTTCCAGGCCGTTCTGTTGGTACTCGGCGCTGGCGCGGGCATAGGCTGCACCGACTTGCCACTGCGGGTCGAGACGCAGACGAACACCCAGGTCGGTAGCCCAGCCGTTCAGGTCTTCACCACGCTTGGCTTCTGCCGGGCGAGTGCCGTCGGCATTCAACGGGTTGACCGTGTCACGGTCGCCGTTCATGCCGGTGATGCTGCCCCAGTAATTGACGGTGTTGGTGTTGCGCCAGTTGTAGGCATCACTGTCGGCGGTGAGGCCGAGCCAGCTGATGTCGCCGTTCTGTTTCTTGTCCAGGGTATCGCCGGCCACGCCCGGCTCCGGATAGTCGAGCTTGCCGTTATCGTGGGTGTGATGACCGCGAATGCCGACCCAGTTACCGGGTCTCCACTGATACGCCGCATCGGCGTAGGCGTGCAGGCGATCCTTGTCTTTGGGCGCCAGTTCTTTCAGGTCGGTACGGTATTCGCTGAAGCGTTCGGCGATACCGACGTTGGCGCGCAACAGGGTGGTGTCGAAGGTCCAGTTCAGGGCTTCGATGTTGGTGTCGCGCCATTGGCCGTCGTCGTTGCGCAGGCGTTGGCGACCGAACTTGAGGATCTCGCCAGGGTAAGGCGTGAGGCCCTGGTAACCGACCCAGAACTCGCGCATCGCCAGGTAGTTTTTCCTGGTCTTGCGATCACCGCTGTCGGTGGTCTGGGTGCCGCTGTTGTCGGACTGCTGCAGGGTGTCGGTTTCGATGATGTCGGTGGAGGTCACGGCCTGACCCATCGCGTAGGCGCTCCACGCGCCGCTTTCGCCATAGACCCATGGGCGCAGGTCGAGGCCGACGCCGTTAACGTCGCCGCCACCGGCGGTGCCCAGATCACTGTCGTTCTCGGACTGGCCGGTAACTTTGACTTCGAGACCGAAGTTCTTGTCTTCGGTCAGGGCCGCCAGGGTCGGGCACGACCACAGCAGGGCGAATGTCAGGCCAATACCGGCCTGCACGAATGGATTGAGTTTCATAGGGATTCCTCGCCGTCTTCTTCTTGCAAAGCGTGCAGTTCCAGCGTGTCCGGACTCACGGTGCTACGAATGGCTTGCTCTTGTTTGAGCAGGCGTTGGGCCTCGGCCAGCCGGTCAGGCGGCAGTTGCGCTTCGAGTGTTTGCGCAAGCTCAGTGGCTTGCGGGGTGTCTTGAGCCTTGGCCAATTGGCTGAAGACGTAAGCGTTGACCGGGTCGGGCCGGGTGCCCTTGCCTTGGGAGAACAGTTGGGCGATGGCGAAATCGGCGCTGTTCTGGCCGTTGCGCGCAGCGGTCAGCAGGTGATCCAGGGCTTTCTGCGGATAGACCTTGCCCAGGTAACCGCGACGGTAAATCTGGCCGAGGTAGTAATCGGCGGCGACTTCCCGGCCGACGGCTTTCTTGAAGTGCTCTTCGGCGACCTTGGCGTCGGCCGGCACCATCTTGCCTTCGTAGTAGAGCTTGCCCAGCAACAGTTCGGCGCGCGGCTGGTCGGCGGCGCGGCCGTTGTCCAGGTACTTCATCATCGTGTCGACGTCGCCCAGTTCAGGGAAGTCGTAGAGCAATTGCGCCAGGCTGACCCAGGACGCCGGGTAGCCAGGGGCGATGCCTTCGAGCAGCGACTGAGCGGTTTTTTCGTCAGTCTTGCCCAGGCTCGCATCGCCCAGCACGCGGGCCACGCTGTCGACCCGTTGCGCGGAGACGGTGCCACGGCTGTGAGCGGCCTGCATCTGTTTGATCAACTCGGCCTGTTGTTCGGGCTGGCCACGTTTCTGATAGACCGTGGCCAGTTCGACGTAGCAGATGTCGGTGGTGTTCAACGCCGCTTTGCAGATCTTTTCCACGTCATTCAGGTGTTGGTCGTAAGTGCCTTGGGTGCGATAGAGCAGCACCTGGGCCAGACCTGCTTCCGGTTTGCCTTCGGCACGCCATTGGCTGATCTGCTGCTGCGCGTTGACGTTGGGAAAGCTGTGCGGGAATTGCAGATACAGCATCGCCAACGGGATCAGGGTGTTGCCTTCGCCATTGGTCGCGGCTTTCTTCAGCAGTGCCTCGGCTTCGTGGTGTTCGGCTTCGGTGGCGCCAGGTTTGGCCACCAGCAGGCGACCCAGGCGAGCCTGAGCCCGCGGCGAGACGCTGGCCGCGGCGCGGTAAGTCGCCTCGGCCTTTTTGATCTGCGCCGGGTCGCGGCTGTCGACCTGAATGTCGGCCAGCCCAACCTGGGCTTCGCTGTAGCCCAGGTCGGCCAGTTGCTGATAGTTCTGCGCCGCCAGCGTGGTATCACCGCGCTTGAGGGCTTCATTGGCCAGGCGCTGGTCGGGCAGGCCGGCGCAACCGGCCAGGCTTACGGCCAGTGCAACTGCACACAGTGATCCTATGTGGGTGCGCGGTGTTCTGAGGATTTGTGGAGTCGTCACGGGCATGTCCTCTTTTTAAAGACCGGCGGCCATGGCTTTGTTGATCAGCCAGTTCAGGTTCGGGCCACGGGTGCTGTTCACTTCCGCCGGGCGACCGGCGAGTGCGCTGTCCAGCGGCTCGTCAGGTTTGATCTGCACGCGGATATCGGATGACAGGTCTTCGCTTTTCAGGCTGGTGCTGCTGACGATCTTGCCGGTACGGGTCTGGTCTTCGCCGGCGATCTGGAAGCTGACCGTGGTGCCTGGGCGCACGTCGCCGAACTGGCGATAGGAGAAGCGTGCTTCAACGTTGGCTTCGGTATTGCGTGGTACCAGTTGGAAGATCACGTCACCTTTGTTGGCGTATTGACCGTTAGCCACCAGTTGCTGCGCCACGGTGCAATCGCACGGGGAGGTCAGGGTGCCGGTCATTTGCTTGCCGAACAGTTCTTCAACCTTGGACGGTTGCAGTTGGTTTTCGTCCAGATGGCCTTTGAGTACGTCGAGCATGCTGGTGCTGAAGGTCGCCAGCGGGGCGCCTTTGGCGGCAACGCCGTCAGCCTTGATCAGGCTCTGCACGGTGCCGTCGCGCGGCATGGTGATGTTCATGCCTTGCACGCTGACCAGGCCAGCCTGGGCGTGGCTGACGAAGTACATGCCGTACACCGATTTGAAGATAAAACCGAACGCCACCAGGCCGACCACGAAGATACCGGCGCTGAAGGTCACCGCTTTCAGACGGCCGAGCGCGGTCATGCCGTGGCCGCCGTCCTTGACCTTGCGCGCCTTGGTGAAGTTGTCGCGCTGCAGGGTCGCCAGCACTTCACCGATGCTGACGATGTCGCCGGCCAGGTGCGAGGTGATCAGGTGGCGCAGGGTGGAAATGTCCCGCGGTTCCAGGTTCTGGAACTGGCAACCGGTGCGACCGGTCTGGCGGTCGACGGAGCGGATCTGCAATTCCACGTCCATGGCCAGGCCAAGGTTATCGATGACGAATTGCAGGCGGGCCTTGTGCACATCGCCGACCTTCAGTGGCAGCTGACCGGCGTTGAACGCCAGGCCGCCTGCGGAAAGGTCGATGACCCGGGCTTCGACCGGGGTCCGGTCAGGGCCGAAGAAACGCAGTTTGGCCGGAATTTTCACACGGGCGTGTTGGCGCTGGGCTTCGGATTCGTGCACTACGTTGCTGTTGACGGCGGTATTCATATGGGCGATTTCCTAGTTAATTCAGGCGAGTTCGGTCAGACCATCATCAGCAGCACGGCGACAAAGATGCTGCCGGCGGAGAAGGTCATGGTCCGAGACGACCAGGTGTTGAACCAACGTTGAAAGCTGGCGAGATCACGGGTCAGAGAAGTGGGCTGGCGAGTCCAGGATTGTTGATCGAGGCGGAAGAACACGTAGATCTTCACCAGCGCGCCGACGATCTGGTTGTAATAGAGAATGACCGGGTACGCCGGGCCGATCCGGTGACCGGAACAGGACAGCAACAGGGTCAGGATCAGGCGGGTGATGCCGATCCACAGCAAGTAAACCAGGATGAACGCGGTGCCGTACTTGAAGGTGGCGATGAGCGCCACGGTCAGGCCCAGCAGGGACGTCCACATCGACACGCGCTGATCGAACAGCACCACTGATGTGAACAGGCCGAGGCGTTTCATCCCCAGGCCCAGGGCGCGGGAGTTCTGCCGCAGGTTGTTGCCGTACCAACGGAACATCAGTTTGCGACTGGCCTTGATGAAGCTCTTTTCCGGCGGGTGTTCCACGGTATGGATCGCGGCGTCGGGCACGTAGAACGTGTCGTAACCCAGGCGCATCAGGCTGAACCAGCTCGACTTGTCGTCACCGGTCAGGAACTTGAAGCGGCCCAGACGCCAGTGTTGCAGCGAGTCGCTTTCCACGTCGGCGATGAAGTCCGGGTTGGTGACCACGGTGGCGCGGAACACCGACATCCGGCCGGTCATGGTCAATACACGCTTGGACAGGGCCATGGAGCACATGTTGATGTGGCGCTGGGCGAATCGCAGTTTGTGCCATTCGCTCATGATGTAGCCGCCGCGCACTTCGCAGAACTCGTTGGTGGTCAGGCCGCCGACATTGCCGAACAGCTGGAACCACGGCACGGTCTTGAGCACGACGCCTTCGGCCAGCACGGTGTCGCCATCGATCACGGCAACCACGGCACGGTCGTCCGGCAGGTGGCGGGAGATGGCGCGGAAACCGTAGGCCAGGCCATCGCGCTTGCCGGTGCCGGGAATGCGCACGAAGTCGAGCTTGACGCTCGCGGGTGGGTTCATGCGTTTCCAGAGGCTCTTGACCAGCAGCTCATCGGACATTTCGACGATGGAGCACACCACGGTGGTCGGCAGGCCGCAGTCGATGGCCTCGCGGATCACCGAGCTGTAGACCTGAGCGGTGGTCAGTGCATCGATACGGAAGCTGGTGACCATCAGAAACACGTGGGACGGGTCTGCCTCTTTGCCCAGCTTGCGCACTTTGCGCCGCAGGTGCGGGTAGACCACGTACAGAAACAGCATGCCGCGCAAAAAGTGCGTGGCACCCATCGAGTAGCGCCAGATACCGACGATACCGATCAGGAAGATGAAGTCCTTCGACTCGGAGTCGAATGTGGACGGAGGCAACGCCAGGGCGATGCCCATTAATAAACTTAGGTAAAACAGCCAACCGGCGGCCTGAAGTAGGCCGTGCTTTAGCCTGTGCATAATCTGCATCCGTCTCGATCTCGGGCGAGCCTGTGGGGTGGCCCGATGGGGTTAAGGCAGGCGTAAAAGCCAAGGTGATCTCATCGGACCTGTGGGAGCGAGGCTTGCCCGCGAAGGTTGCGAACCTGACAAGCCACGTTGTCAGGTTCGCCGGCAAGTCGGATCGCCGCCCGCTCGCTCCTACAGGGGGCGGTGTGTTACCAGCAGATGCCTTCAGTCCGGCCACTCACGCTGGTGGCTTTGGACATGAAGCCGACCAGGTCGACCACTTGCTTGCCGTGCGGTGCTTCCAGTGCCAGGGCGCGGAATTTCTCATCACGGTTGCCGAGGATGATCACGTCGGAGTTGTTGATCACTTCCTCGAAGTTCGAGTTGAGCAAGGACGAGACGTGAGGGATCTTCGACTCGATGTAATCCTTGTTCGCACCGTGGACACGGGCGTACTCGACGTTGCTGTCGTAGATGCTCAGGTCGTAGCCCTTGCCGATCAGCATTTCCGCCAGGTCGACCAGCGGGCTTTCGCGCAGGTCGTCGGTGCCGGCCTTGAAGCTCAGGCCCAGCAGGGCGACTTTGCGTTTGTCGTGGCTGGAGACGATGTCGAACGCGTTCTGCACCTGGGACTCGTTACTGCGCATCAGCGAATTGAGCAGCGGTGCTTCGACGTCCAGGGAACCGGCGCGGTAGGTCAGGGCACGGACGTCTTTTGGCAGGCAGGAGCCGCCGAACGCGAAGCCAGGACGCATGTAGTACTGGGACAGGTTCAGCGTCTTGTCCTGGCAGACCACTTCCATCACTTCACGACCGTCGACGCCGACAGCCTTGGCGATGTTGCCGATCTCGTTGGCGAAGGTCACCTTGGTGGCGTGCCACACGTTGCAGGTGTACTTGATCATCTCGGCGACAGCGATGTCCTTGCGGATGATCGGCGCGTCGAGTTCTTCGTACAGCGATTGCAGAACGTCGCCCGAAGCCTTGTCGAACTCGCCGATGACGGTCATTGGCGGCTGGTCGTAGTCGGCGATCGCGGTGCTTTCGCGCAGGAACTCAGGGTTCACGGCAACACCGAAGTCGACGCCTGCTTTCTTGCCGGAGCAGTCTTCGAGAATCGGGATGACCACGTTTGCCACGGTGCCCGGCAACACGGTGCTGCGCACGACGATGGTGTGGCGGGTGGTTTTGTCACGCAGAACAAAACCGATTTCGCGGCACACGGCCTCGATGTAGTTCAGTTCCAGGTCGCCGTTCTTTTTGCTCGGCGTGCCGACGCAGATCATCGACAGGTCGGTGTCGCGAATCGCCTCGGCGAAGTTGGTCGTGCCGCGCAGACGGCCAGTCTCGATGCCCTGTTTCAGAAGTTCGCCCAGACCGGGTTCAACGATCGGCGAACGACCGGCATTGATCATATCGATCTTGTCTTTGGCAACATCGACGCCAACGACGTCATGGCCCCGTGCAGACAGGCAACCGGCACAGACTGCACCGACGTAACCCAAACCAAATATGCTGATGCGCATCGCATTTACCTCTCAGTTAATCAAGACTGTGTTCAACAAGCCATTACATGGCCGGAGTTAATGGTGTTCAGCGGTCATAGTGCACTCGCAAGTGCGGCCTTAAAGGCGTCACAATGCCGGGTGCAGGCATACTAAGTTCCGAGTGTCTAAATAAGTGCACTCAAGATGTGCGCAACCAGGCCTTATTGTTATGACGTGCCCTGTTATGCAGCCGACCCTCTAATCAGAGGACGTTCGTGCAAAGGTCTTACGCGCTCAATGCCAGGCCAGAAGCCCGTAAATCAAGCGGTTGGGTGCTCGGATGAGCACGTTTATAGGGGCGCAGCCGTGGCCTTGTAGGGGATATTAATGGTGCGTTATCTCCTGTCCTTCATGTGTTGCCCAAACAAGTGATCCATAAGTTCAAGTTAATGTGACAACTTCGCTATCGGGATCGCTTCTCTGTGTAAGTTATCTCGTACGTTCGCCGAGAGAATCGTTACGGATGGTATGAGCGGCGCATTTGGACATAGTTCCTGTCCGCCCATCGCGATTTCTGAAATTTCTTGAAATATTGAAAAAGATGGCACTGCTCTCATATTGATAGCACTTGCCGTTTCGCCCTTTATATATAGGGTGATTATTGCCTTGGGTACTTTTTTGCCACTACCCACAAAAATTTTCAGTGCCACTACTGAAAAAAATCAGCAAAGTCGAGTGAAACAAAAGTTAGAAAATCGAGTGCTTGTTATTTGGCGTCAATAAGTCGGCGAAAGGGGCGGGGATTGTTCGAGGATCGAAGGGGGGCGCACGACGAAGTTGTTGATGTCGTGCGCGAATTGAGTGCAGGTCTGGTTACTCCGGTGCGTGATCGCGCAGGAACACCAGATTGTCCGGTTTAGAGTGCTCGCTGCTGTAGCGATAACCCTGAACATCGAACTGCTTGAGGGCGACCGGGTCATTGATGCGTTCTTCGATGACGAAGCGACTCATCATCCCGCGGGCTTTTTTCGCGTAGAAGCTGATGATTTTGTACTGGCCGTTCTTCAAGTCCTTGAACTCGGTATTGATGATGCGCGCGTTCAAGGCGCTGCGTTTGACCGCCGAGAAGTATTCGTTGGAGGCCAGGTTCAGCAGCACATCGTCGCCTTGATCGGCCAGCGCTTCGTTCAGCCATTCGCTTATCCGCGTGCCCCAGAAGGCATACAGGTCTTTGCCACGGGCATTGGCCAGCTTGGTGCCCATCTCCAGCCGATAGGGCTGCATCAGGTCCAGAGGTCGCAGCAGGCCGTACAGGCCGGAGAGCATGCGCAAGTGCTGCTGGGCGTAATCGAAGTCGGCTTCGCTGAAGGTTTGTGCATTCAGGCCGGTGTACACGTCGCCCTTGAATGCCAGCAACGCCTGCTTGGCATTCTCCGGAGTGAAGGCCGGGGTCCAGCTGCCGAAACGTGCGGCATTGAGGCCGCCAATCTTATCGGAGACGTGCATCAGCTCGCTGATCTGCGCCGGCGTGAGGTCGCGCAGTTGCAGGATCAGTTCCTGGGAGTGGTCGAGGTATTGCGGCTGAGTGAAGCGCTGGGTCGCCGGCGGTGTTTCGTAATCGAGGGTCTTGGCGGGGGAAATCACCATCAGCATGAAGTCGTCTCCTTTAATCGTGGGGGCGATTCTAGGGGGTTGTCCTTGTTGACTCCAGCTATCAAGTCCATAGGTGATCGGTGGCTATGCGCTGTAGGAGCCGCTGCGGGAATGTGAGCGGGATCGGCTATAGTGCCGCGCGGGTTTTGTTATGGAGACATCCCATTGCGTATCGTTTTTCTATTCTTCGCCTCGCTGTTGAGTTTCGGCGCCCAGGCGGCGCCGGGCGATGTGGCGACGCTGGATCGCAGCACCTGGCCTGAGCAACTCAGCAACCCGACCCTGTTCGACGTTGCCTCCCGGGCCGAAATCCTCATGTTCGCTCGCGTCCTGCTCGCCAGCGAATCGCTCGATGAAGCAAGCCTGGCTCAACGCCTGGGCCTGCGCACCGTCAATCTGGAGTCGGTCAACCACCTGCGCCAACGCATGTGGCAGCGGTTGCTGAGCAACTACAACTTCGCCCAGCAGAGTTGCGATCAGGATGCCTCTTTCTGTTTCCTGGTCGAGGACATGGATACCTTGCGTGAGCAAGCGGCCAAGTTTCAGATCAGCAACGACAGCTACTACATCAAGTGGGCCGAGCCGAGCCGGTTGTTCCACGCCCAGTACCTCGATGAGCAATTGCGCAAGGCCGCGCTGTTCCCGCAGACCAGCAGCGAAGTCGATCGTTTTGGCGACTATGAGCGCAATGGCGATGCCATGAATGACCGCCTGTTCCTGCTGACTTTCGACAGCGCTGCCAATGCCGTGCCGGATAACACTGCCTGGGTTACCGAGTACCTGCGCAAATCGAACATGAGCGCGACGTTCTTCGTCCTCGGCAAGGACATCCAGGCCCGTCTGGCTGAAGGTTCGGCGACCAGCCTGCAAGGGACCTATTCGCAGCAATGCGTTGGTGTGCAGGGTTGGGAGTTCCGTTCCCACAGCCACTGGCAAGACTGGCAGGACTCGGTGCGGCGCAGCGCCGAGTTGGTCAAGGGCAAGCTGCCGGAGAATTACGTGCCGCTGTTTCGTCCGCCCGATGGCCAGCGTCGGTCCGATGCTGAAGGCTTCTTCAGGTCTCAGGGTTTGCAGGTGGCATTGTGGGACATCGATGCCCAGGACGGCGCCGGCAAGCTCAAGGGCAGCCAGAGTGCGCAACGGGTGCTGACCCTGATGCTGCTGTGGCGGCACGGGGTGATCAACTTCAATGTGAAGCAGGACGCGCTGAAAACCGCGATGCCCTGGCTCATCACGCAAACGGCGCCAAGCGGGATCGGTTGGGAAAACTGTCAGGACGCGTTTCGCTGAAACGGGGAAAGCCCGTAAACATTGGGGCAGGGGCGTTTTTGGAGGAGATTTCGATGCAGGCGGACTTCCGACTTTAGCGGGGTGCTGGCAGTCCGCCAAGTGCTATTGGTCATTCTGAAAAATAAACTTCAAAAAAACGTCAAAGTGCTTTTTTCTGTCATGTGTTTTGGAGTATTACGAAGACAGACCGCCGAAACCTGCAACACAGGTGGCGTCTTCCAAGACTCCGTTTGGGTTGCAATCACTTGAGTCTGAGCAGGTGATTTCGGTGGCCACTTCGAGGCGCAGCACTGTCATGGTATTGCGTCGACTGGCTCCCACAAAGGTGACCGAGTATGGATGATCACGGACGTAGCCCTTCCAACCAGCCAATCCTTTATGTACTCGATACCAACGTATTGATTCACGATCCAAACGCCCTGCTTAACTTCGAAGAACACCACGTCGCGATCCCGATGACCGTGCTTGAAGAGCTGGACAAGCTCAAGAGCGGGCCTCATAGCGTTGCAGCGGAATGCCGCCAGGCCATTCGGCTGATCGACAAGACCCTGGGCGATGCCAGCCCCGAAGACGTCGAACTCGGCGTTCCGATCCAGCGTGGCAAGGGCGGGCCCAAGGGCTTGCTGTCAATTCTGATGAGCAAGCGTGCCGAGCCGAACATCATTCTGCCCGAGCACCTGAACGACAACATCATCATCAACCAACTGATCGACCTGCGCGCGCGTGATGCAAAACTGCCCGTGGTGCTGGTCACAAAAGATATCAACATGCGCCTCAAGGCCCGGGCTTGTGGGATCGCGGCCGAGGACTACAGTACCGACCAACTGGTCGACGACGTTTCGTTGCTGCCCAACGGTTACCACAACATGACCGGCTCCTTCTGGGACCGGGTGAGTAAAGTCGAAACCCGGCAGGATCATGGTCGCACCTGGCATCAGGTGCAGCTGATCGACAACCTGCCTGCCGTGCACGTTAACGAGTTCATCATCGACGAACAGGGCTTTGTCGGCTGGATCAAGGAAATCCAGGTCGACAAGTTGTTGATCCTCGACCTGCATCAGGAGCCTCTGTTGCACCAGGAAGCCTGGGGCCTGAAACCGCGTGACATCTATCAAAGCCTGGCGCTGTACGCCTTGCTCGATCCGGACATTCATCTGGTGAACCTGTCCGGCGCGGCCGGTTCCGGTAAAACCATCCTGGCCCTGGCGGCGGCCATCGAGCAGACCATGGTCAGCAAACGCTACCGGCGCATCATTGCCACCCGCAGCGTGCAGGGGCTCGACCAGGAAATCGGTTTCCTGCCCGGCACTGAAGCGGAAAAGATGGAGCCTTGGCTGGGCGCCATCACCGACAACCTCGAAGCCTTGCACATGGACGACGAAAACACCCATGGCAGCGTCGACTACATCCTCAGCAAAGTGCCGTTGCAGTTCAAATCCCTCAACTACATTCGAGGCCGTAGCTTCCAGCAGAGTCTGATCTTGATCGATGAATGTCAGAACCTCACGCCGCACCAGATGAAAACCATCATCACCCGTGCTGGCGCCGGTTCCAAAGTGGTGTGCCTGGGCAACCTGGCACAGATCGACACCCCTTACCTGTCCGCGACCAGCTCCGGGCTGACGTACCTGACCGAACGCTTCAAAGACTTCCCCAACGGTGTACACATCACCCTGCAAGGGGTGCCACGTTCGATTCTGGCCGAATACGCCGAATCGCATCTGTAACCTTGAACCACAAAAACGGGGCGACCTCACGGGTCGCCCCGTTTTTTTCGTCCCACATTTCCTCTGTAGGAGCGAGACATGTCGATCGGATAATCGTGCGTGCGGAAAATTGACCCGCAGGTTTACAATCGATGTTCCTGATCAGGAGTAACGCTGTGCTGACTCATCTCGATTCCCAAGGTCGCGCCAATATGGTCGACGTCACCGAAAAAGCCGTGACGTTCCGCGAAGCGACGGCCCAAGCGCTGGTGCGCATGTTGCCCGAAACCCTGCAGTTGATCGTCAGCGGCGGTCATCCCAAGGGGGATGTGTTCGCCGTGGCGCGGATCGCCGGCATCCAGGCTGCGAAGAAAACCAGCGATCTGATTCCTCTGTGCCATCCGTTGATGCTCACCGGCGTCAAGGTCGAACTCAGTGCCGAAGGCGACGACACCGTGCGTATCGTGGCGCGCTGCAAGTTGTCCGGGCAGACCGGCGTCGAGATGGAAGCGCTGACCGCCGCCAGTGTCGCGGCGTTGACCATCTATGACATGTGCAAGGCCGTGGACCGCGGCATGACCATCGAGAGCGTGCGCCTGTTGGAGAAACTCGGTGGCAAGAGCGGTCATTACCAGGCGGATCAGTCATGAAGGTTACCGTGAAGTTTTTTGCCCGTTACCGTGAGGCGCTCGGCGTGGATTCGGTGAAGGTTGAAGGTGATTTCGCCACGGTCGACGATGTGCGTGCGCTGCTGGCCCAACGTGAAGGCGCCGAGGTGTTGAGCGAGCAGAACCTGATGTGCGCCCGCAATGAAGACCTTTGCCAGCTCGATGAACCGGTCGGCGATGGCGATGAAGTGGCTTTCTTTCCAACCGTGACCGGGGGCTGAGCCATGGCGATTCGTGTGCAGCCCACGCCGTTCGATCCGGGCGCTGAAGTCAACGCCATGCACGCGGCCAATGTGGGCGTCGGTGCGGTGGTGAGTTTTGTCGGCTACGTACGCGACTTCAATGACGGCCTCGACGTCGCCGGGATGTTTCTGGAGCACTACCCGGGCATGACCGAAAAAGCCCTGGGCAAGATTGTTGCGGAGGCCGAGCAGCGCTGGCCGCTGTTGAAGCTGGAAGTGCTGCATCGCATCGGCGCGCTGGAGCCGGGCGAGCCGATCGTCTTCGTCGGTGCCGCCAGCGCCCACCGTCAGGCAGCGTTCGATGCCTGCGCCTTTGTCATGGACTACCTGAAAACCCGCGCGCCATTCTGGAAGAAAGAAAACACCCGTGATGGCGCGCGCTGGGTTGAAGGGCGCGACAGCGATCATGCGGCGGCGGATCGCTGGAAGCAGTAATTCCTCTAGTGCTTTCGAATACGTCTTCGCGGTCCGACTTGCCCGCGAAGAGGCCTTCTGCATCACCCAAAAACCCACTGATTCCCCTCCCGACCAGAGGCTGGAAGATCTGTATGCGCCCGATTGACGGTTAATACATAAAAGTCCAGTATGGATTTATAAGTACAAAAAAGGCGTTCCCTGTTTCAGCTTTTTCTTCTGTCTTGCCAAACCAACAACAACCCGCGAGAGAACGAACATGAAGAAATTCCCCCTCATCACCGGTCTGGCCCTGAGCCTGTTGGCGTGCAGTAGCGTGTTCGCTGCCGAGAAAAGCCTGCGTATCGGTATTGAAGCGGCTTATCCGCCGTTCGCATCGAAAACCGACAAAGGTGAAATTGTCGGTTTCGACTACGACATCGGCAACGCCCTGTGCGCGCAGATGAAGGTCAAGTGTGTGTGGGTCGAAGGCGAATTCGACGGTCTGATTCCTTCCCTGAAAGTGAAGAAAATCGACATGGCGCTGTCGTCCATGACCATCAACGAAGACCGCAAGAAGTCGGTGGATTTCACCCACAAGTACTACTTCACCTCATCGCGACTGGTGATGAAGGAAGGGGCGGCGGTCGATGACCAGTACGCCAGCCTTAAGGGCAAGACAGTCGGCGTACAACGCGCAACCACTACCGACCGTTACGCCACCGAGGTTTTCGAACCGAAGGGCATCAACGTCAAGCGTTACGGCAACAACGAAGAAATCTACATGGACCTGGCTGCCGGTCGCCTCGATGCCATTTTTGCCGACACCATTCCATTGAGTGATTTCCTGTCCATGCCGCGTGGCAAGGGTTACGCCTTTGTCGGGCCGGAACTCAAGGATCCGAAATACGTGGGTGAGGGCGCCGGGATTGCCGTGCGCAAGGGCAACACCGAGTTGGTCAGTGAACTGAACGCGGCCATCGACGGCATTCGCGCCAGTGGCGAATACCAGAAGATTTCGGAGAAGTACTTCAAGTCCGACATCTACGGCGATTGATCGGAAAAAGATCGCAGCCTTCGGCAGCTCCTAAAGAGGACCACATTTCTCTGTAGGAGCTGGCGCAGCCTGCGATCTTTTGATTTTCAGCCCTTCAATTCCTTCAAATGCTTGTACACCGTCGCCCGGCCCATGTTCAGCACATTGGCCACGTAGTTGGAGGCGCTTTTGCCTTTGAAGGCGCCTTCGGCGTGCAGCGCCAGCACCAGTTCGCGTTTGTGGTCGCGGGTCAGCACATTAAGGCTCAACTGGCGCTCGCGCAGCCAGGCATGCAGAAAAGTGTTGATCCGTTCCTGCCAGTCATCGCGAAACAGTGAATCCGGTTGCGGAATCAGCTTGGTCGGCGACAGGAACAAATCCAGCGCCGCTTTCGCGTTCTCGAACAACGAGATATTCAGGTTGATGCACAGCACTGCCAGCGGTTGCCCTTCGCTGTCGCGCAGCACGCTGCTGAGGCTGCGAATCTTCTGGCCGTCCCAGTTGAGTTTTTCGTACGGCCCGATGTTTCGTTCACTGACTTCTTCGCTGAGCATGTCCTCCAGGGACGAGTCGTCTCCAATTTCCCGTTTGGACAGGTTGTTGGCGATGTAGTCGACCTTTTGTGTGCGCAGGTCGTGCAGCACCACCTCGGCGTGAGGGAAGAACAACGTGGCGATGGCATCGGCAATCGCGCGGAAGTTGTCCATGGACACATTGTCCAGGGCCGAGTTTTTTTCAGGTGCGTTCATACAGTGGAGCTCCAGGCCAGCGTCAGTGCCCCTTTAAAAAGGGGCACTGGAAGTTTGCCGCAATCGTGTGGGCACGTCACCTGAGGATCAGGATCAACCCAGGCGCGCGGGGGAGAGCATCGCGGCGTCCAGACCGAAACGGGTGAGCTGTTCGGGCAAGGGTTCGCCGCGTACCAGTGCAGCACTGGCCTGGCCCATGGCCGGTGACGTCTGGATGCCGTAGCCGCCTTGTCCCGCCACCCAGAACAGGCCCGGTACGTGTTGATCGAAGCCGGACAGCAAATCCCCATCGTGCACGAAGCTGCGCAAGCCGGCCCAGGTGCGGGTCGGGCGGCGGATGGTCAGGGTGGTGGCCTCTTCGATCTGGTAGATGCCCATCGCGATGTCCAGTTCTTCGGGCTGGACGTCGTGCGGCTCCACCGGGTCGGCATTGGCCGGTGAGCCGAGGAACATGCCGGCATCGGGTTTCATGTAGAAGGATTCATCGAGGCTGACCAACATGGGCCAGTCATGGCTATCCAGGCCCTCGGGGCCGGCGAAGATAAAGGCTGCCCGACGCTTGGGTTGCAGGCCCAGAGGCCGGGCGCCAGCCAGCTCGCCAACCTTGTCGGCCCAGGCGCCGGCGGCATTGATAATGATCGGAGCGCTGAAGGTTTGGGTGGCGGTTTGAACCTGCCACAGCCCTTCGGCATCCCGGGTCAGGCTCAGCACTTCACTGTCGGTATGCACCTCGCCTTTATTGCGCCGGATACCGCGCAGATAGCCTTGATGCAGGGCATCGGTATCGATGTCGCTGGCGGTCGGGTCGTAGATCGCGCCATGGACTTTTTCCCGACGCAGGATCGGCAGGCGCGCGCAGGCTTCGTCGGCGCTGAGCAGTTGCATCTGCGGCACGGTGGCTTTGGCGCTCAGGTATTGATTGTTCAGCTCCGCTGGATCGCCCGTGAAGTCGACGGTCATCTCACCGCGCGGGGTCAGCAACGGGTGTTCGCAGAAACCGGGCGGCGGTGCATCGAAGAAGTCGCGGCTGGCCTGGGTCAATGCCCGAACCTGGGGCGTGCCGTAGGCGGCGGTGTAGAGCGCCGCCGAGCGTCCGGTGGAGTGATAGGCTGGATGGGATTCGCGCTCGAGCACAATCACGCGTCCGTGCTGCGACAGCCAGAAACCGGTGGAAGCACCGGCAATCCCGCCGCCGATAATGATGAAATCTGCCTGGCTCATGAACGTCTCCTGATGGGGCGTAAATGCCGAAATTGTTAGGGATCCCTGTGGGTAGGTGTTAGCCCAGCAGGCGGTAAATGGCATTGGCCAGTGCGATGTCTTCCAGGCCCAGGCCGATGGAGCGGAAAAACACAGGTCGGTCGTAGTCCGGGCGCTGCATTTTTTCGCTGAGCAAGTCGGGCAGGTCGCCGACTATCGAGCGCTTGTCCCAGCCATGCTGTTCACCGGCAATCAGCATTTCGCCGGCCGAGCCCGGGGTGGTCTGGCGATAGTCGCAGAATACCTGCATGTCATTGAGGCTCTGCGGCGGCACTTCATGGGCACGCGGAGCATTGGTGCTGATGGACGTGATCAGCGCCGGTTTGCCCAACATGGACGGGTCGATCACCGGGCCGGCGGACGAAGTACAAAGCATGATCACGTCGGCGTCTTGAATCGCGGTTTCGCAACTGTCGGCGAGGGTCAGCCGTGGATCGAGGCTTTTGAGTTGTGCCAGCGCTTCGGTGTTCTTGCCGCGCAGGCTCGGCGAATACAGGCTGATGCTTTGCCAGTCTCGCAGGTTCTTCACGTAGTGCAGGTGCGCCTGGGCCACCTTGCCGCTGCCGATGATCGCCAAGCGTTGGGCCTTGAGCGGCGCGAGGGCATCGACCGCCACCGCCGTCGTCGCTGCGGTGCGTGCCGTGGTCAGTTCACCGGCATCGCAGAGCAGCAGCGGCTGGCCGGTCTGCATCGACATCAACAGCGTCCAGGCGGTCACCAATGGGCCTTGCTCACGCACGATGTAGGGCGACGTCTTGACGCCATACACGCCGTCTTCGGTCAGCACGCCCAGGTAGTTGATGAAGTCCCCGGCACCTTTGGGGAATTCCACCAACTGCTGGGCCGGTTGCACGGCTTGCCCGGCGGCCAGGTCGCGGAACAGCTTGCGCAGGATCTGCGGCACGTCGACTTGCGCCAGCAGTTCGCGGGCCTGGGGTTGGGTGATCACGTAAGGCGTGCTGGGCATGGTCGGCTCCGGGTGCTGAAAGTAAACTAATTTGTCCATTATGGACTTTTAGTTGTCTCTGGCAAGCTCCTGTTGAAAAAACCGGACGAAAAAAAAGCGCAGTCCGTTTCCGGCTGCGCCTTTTATTCTGCGGCCCGCGTTACGAGCGTTTGCGCTCAACCGCCCGCAGCAGATGCGTCGGTGGCGTTTCACAACTGATCTTGCGACCCAACAGCGCCTCGATGGACGGTAGCTGGTAGGAGTCGTCTTCACCGGCAAAGCTGATGGACACACCGTCGGCGCCGGCACGGCCAGTACGACCGATGCGGTGCACGTAGTCGTCCGGGACTTCCGGCAGGGTGAAGTTGATCACGTGGCTGATGCCGTCGATGTGAATGCCGCGACCGGCGACATCGGTGGCGACCAGCACGCGGATCTTGCCTTCGCGGAAACCTTCCAGGGTCTTGATGCGCTTGTGTTGCGGCACATCGCCAGACAGTTGCGCCGCGTTGACGCCATCGCGCACCAGGCGTTCTTCGATGCGCCGCACTTCGTCCTTGCGGTTGGCGAAGACCATCACCCGTTCCCAGCCGTTATCGTTGACCAGGTTATAAAGCAGTTTGTATTTGTCGGCGCCGGCCACCGCGTAGATGTGTTGCTCGACGTTTTCGCTGGCCACGTTCTGCGCTTCGATCTCGACGATCGACGGGTCGGTGGTCCATTGCTTGGCCAGGTTCATCACGTCGTCGGTAAAGGTCGCGGAGAACAGCAGCGTCTGACGCTCGTTCTTCGGTGGAGTCTGGCGAATGATCTGACGCACTTGCGGGATGAAACCCATGTCGAGCATCCGGTCGGCTTCGTCCAGCACCATGACTTCGACCATGTCCAGGTGCACGTCGCCGCGCTGGTTGAAGTCGAGCAAGCGGCCCGGAGTGGCCACGAGGATGTCGCAGTGACGAGCTTCGAGGTGCTTGAGCTGCTTGTCGAAGTCCATGCCGCCGACAAACGTCATGACGTTGAGGCCGGTGTACTTGGTCAGGTCGGCCGCGTCCTTGGCGATTTGCACCACCAGTTCCCTGGTCGGGGCGATGATCAGTGCTCGCGGTTCACCCATGTAGCGTTCTTTGGGCGGCGGGGTTTGCAGCAGCTGCGTGATGATCGAAATCAGGAACGCGGCGGTTTTGCCGGTACCGGTCTGGGCGCGACCGATGGCGTCTTTGCCCGCGAGGGTGAAGCCAAGCACCTGCGCCTGGATCGGCGTGCAATAAGGAAAGCCCAGGTCCTGAATGGCGTGCATCAGCTCGGGGGCAAGTTTGAAATCGTGGAAGCGGGTTTTGCCTTCCTGGGGTTCGACGACGAAGTCTTCGAGTTTCCAGGGGATGACCGGGGCCTTTGGCTTCGGTTCGCGGCGTGGTTTTGCCGGTTTCGGGGCTTCGCTGCGCGGCTGTTCAGAGGCAATGGCCGGAGCAGAGGGGGCGGTCGGTGTGGTCACCGGCTCGTGTTTCGGTGCCGCTACGGTTGCGGTCCGGCCAGGCTGATTACCGTCGGTACGGTGGCTGGGGGTATGAGAAGGAGCGCTGGAGCCTGGCGCGAGCTGCTCAGCCTCGCTTTTACCGAACATTTTCTTGAGTGCTTTGAGCACGGTCATCTCATCAATTGGTTAAGGAATGTACGCCGGCCAGTGTAATGCAAGAATCGGGCGCGGCGTAGTGCGATGGATCAAAGGGTAGCTTTTAGCGCAAACGCTCGGCGAGCCAGACGCCGATGTCGCGAATTTCTTCGGGTAACACTTCGTGGCCCATTGGGTATTCCTGCCATGTCACGGTGACACCATGCTGCTTTAAATACTCGTAGGCGGTCCGGCCCATGGAGTTTTGCACGACGTCATCATACTGACCATGCAACGCCAACACGGGAATGCGCTGCTGGCTGGCGGAAAGCTCCAGTTCATCGCTGAATGTCGGGGCATAAGTCGAGAGCGCAAGTACACCGCCCAACGGTCCCTGCCATTTCAGGAAGGCTGTGTGCAAAACCACGGCGCCGCCCTGGGAAAAACCGGCGAGAAAGATCCGCGAGGCGTCTATTCCGCAGGCCTTCTGCGCTTCAATCAAATCCACGACCCGTTGCGCGGACTCCTCCAACTGCTCGCGGCTGATGGCGCGTGCCGGGCTCATGGCCAATATGTCGTACCAGCTTGGCATCTCGTAGCCACCATTAATGGTGACGGCGCGGGTCGGGGCCTGGGGTAAAACGAAACGGGTAGTGAGCAGGTTTTCCTGTAGCGCTTCAGCTACCGGCAAAAAATCGTAGCGGTCGGCACCCAGCCCATGCAGCCAGATTACGCAGGCGTCTGCGGGCTTGACGGGTTGAAGAATCAGGGGCTCGGTCATGTCTGCTCCATTGTTGTGCATGCGCGCTCATTAAGTGCAAGGTTGGAGTGCGCGATGGGTTGGTCAGTTAAGAAGATGTCGCAAGGTTGAAAGTTTTGCTATTGACCTGTCGCTGAAACGCTTTAGCGAGCGGTCTGGTACGGGCTTTGCTATGGGGAAGTCTGTGCAACCAATCTCGTGCCTGGCGGTAACACTATCAGTGTATGGCTAGTCGTGGGATAGCAAAGAATCCGGTGATGGATGTTCGCCAGTGGCCGCTACGGGCTTCGCGAACGTGAAAGGGCTACAGCCCGTTCGGCCGATTGGTGAGAAGTGAGTTATCCATGATGTGGATTTTCTCCTACTAGACTCATAGCGACGGTCCTTACGTCGGTTGACCCTAAAAAAAGCCAACAAGGGTCAGCAACGCCTCAAAAGGGTGCGACAGGGCTCAAGCTCCGACACAACAAGAGCAAAACTGGAGGTTTGAATGAAGATGTTGAAATCCACCCTGGCCGTCGTGACTGCAGCAGCAGTGCTCGGTGTCAGTGGGTTCGCTCAGGCGGGTGCAACCCTGGATGCAGTGCAGAAGAAAGGTTTTGTACAGTGCGGTGTGAGTGACGGTTTGCCGGGTTTCTCGGTTCCGGACTCTACCGGCAAGATCGTTGGCATCGATGCTGACTTCTGCCGCGCTGTAGCTGCTGCAGTGTTTGGTGATGCGACCAAGGTCAAATTCAGCCAGTTGAATGCCAAGGAGCGTTTCACTGCTCTGCAATCCGGCGAAATCGACATGCTGTCGCGCAACTCCACCATGACCAGCTCCCGTGACGCGGGCATGGGCCTGAAGTTTCCTGGCTTCATCACCTATTACGACGGCGTAGGCTTCCTGGCCAACAGCAAGCTGGGCGTGAAAAGTGCCAAGGAACTGGATGGCGCGACCATCTGTATTCAAGCCGGTACCACCACCGAGCTGAACGTGTCCGACTACTTCCGCGCCAACGGCCTGAAGTACACCCCGATCACCTTCGACACTTCCGATGAAAGCGCCAAGTCGCTGGAATCCGGTCGTTGCGACGTGCTGACCTCCGACAAGTCCCAGTTGTATGCACAGCGCAGCAAACTGGCTTCGCCGAAAGATTACATCGTTCTGCCTGAAACCATCTCCAAAGAGCCTTTGGGGCCGGTCGTGCGTAACGGCGACGATGAGTGGCTGGCAATCGTTCGTTGGGTTGGCTACGCGATGCTCAACGCCGAAGAGGCCGGTATCTCTTCGAAAAACGTCGAGGCAGAAGCCAAGTCGACCAAGAACCCGGACGTTGCTCGTCTGCTGGGCGCCGACGGTGAGTACGGCAAGGATCTGAAGCTGCCGAAAGACTGGGTGGTGAAAATCGTCAAGCAAGTCGGTAACTACGGCGAAGTCTTCGAGAGAAACCTCGGCAAGGGCACTCCGCTGGAAATCGACCGTGGCTTGAACGCCCTGTGGACCAACGGCGGCATTCAATACGCACCACCAGTGCGCTGATGGTTCTATCACCCGGTGGGCCAACCACCGGGTGATGTTCTGTTCCATTATTTCCGGGGCACTTCATGCAAAATTCAATCGGCGCACCAAAGCAGAGGTTCAGCCTCAGCGATCCGCGAGTGCGTGCGTGGCTGTTTCAGATCATTACGGTTATCGCCGTGGTCGGGATGGGTTGGTACCTGTTCGACAACACTCAAACCAACCTGCAACACCGGGGCATTACCTCCGGTTTTAGTTTTCTTGAGCGCAGCGCCGGTTTCGGCATCGCTCAGCACCTGATCGACTACACCGAATCGGACAGTTATGCCCGGGTGTTTGTCATCGGCCTGCTCAACACCTTGCTGGTGACGTTCATCGGCGTGATCCTGGCGACGATCCTCGGTTTCATCGTCGGTGTGGCACGACTGTCGAAGAACTGGATCATTGCCAAGATGGCGACGGTTTATGTCGAGGTCTTCCGTAACATTCCGCCGCTGCTGCAAATCCTGTTCTGGTACTTCGCGGTGTTTCTCACCATGCCAGGGCCGCGCAATAGCCATAACTTCGGCGACACCTTCTTCGTCAGCAGCCGCGGCCTGAACATGCCGGCAGCGCTGATAGCGAACGGTTTCTGGCCGTTTGTGGCGAGCATAGTGGTGGCCATTGTCGCGATCGTGCTGATGTGCCGCTGGGCCAACAAGCGTTTCGAAGAGACCGGCGTACCGTTCCACAAATTCTGGGTAGGCCTGGCGATGTTCCTGGTGATCCCTGCGTTGTGCGCATTGATCTTCGGCGCGCCGCTGCATTGGGAAATGCCACAGCTGCAAGGTTTCAACTTTGTAGGCGGCTGGGTGCTGATCCCTGAACTGCTGGCACTGACCCTGGCCCTGACGGTGTACACCGCGGCGTTCATCGCCGAAATCGTGCGTTCGGGGATCAAGTCGGTCAGCCACGGCCAGACCGAAGCGGCTCACTCGCTGGGGCTGCGCAACGGTCCGACCCTGCGCAAGGTGATCATCCCGCAAGCCCTGCGTGTGATCATTCCGCCGCTGACCAGCCAATACCTGAACCTGGCGAAAAACTCCTCGCTGGCGGCCGGTATCGGTTATCCGGAGATGGTGTCGTTGTTTGCCGGTACGGTGCTGAACCAGACCGGACAGGCGATCGAAGTCATTGCCATCACCATGAGCGTGTACCTGGCGATCAGTATCAGCATTTCCCTGCTGATGAACTGGTACAACAAGCGCATTGCGCTGATCGAGCGGTAAGGAAGAGCGCATGACGACTCATACTTTCAAACCCGACATGCCTCCACCGAGCAGTAGCATCGGTGTCGTGGCGTGGATGCGGGCGCACATGTTTTCCAGCTGGATCAACACCCTGCTGACGCTGTTCGCGTTCTATCTGATTTACCTGATAGTTCCGCCTCTCGTGAGCTGGGCGATTCTCGACGCCAATTGGGTCGGCACCACCCGTGCCGATTGCACCAAGGCCGGCGCCTGCTGGGTGTTCATTGAGCAACGCTTCGGCCAGTTCATGTATGGCTACTATCCGGTGGACTTGCGCTGGCGCGTGGACCTGACCGTGTGGTTGGCGGTGATTGGCGTGGCGCCGTTGTTCATCGCACGTGTTCCACACAAGGCAATCTACGGCCTGAGCTTTCTGGTGCTCTATCCGATCATTGCCTACCTCCTGCTGCACGGTGGTGTATTCGGTCTGAGCCAGGTGGCGACCAGCCAGTGGGGCGGCCTGATGCTGACCCTGGTGATCGCTACCGTTGGTATCGTCGGCGCACTGCCGCTGGGTATCGTGCTGGCCCTGGGCCGTCGTTCGAACATGCCGGCGATTCGGGTGGTCTGCGTGACCTTCATCGAGTTCTGGCGCGGTGTGCCGTTGATCACGGTGCTGTTCATGTCGTCGGTGATGTTGCCGTTGTTCCTGCCCGAAGGCATGAACTTCGACAAATTGCTGCGGGCGCTGATCGGCGTGATCCTGTTCCAGTCGGCCTACATCGCCGAGGTGGTGCGTGGCGGTCTGCAAGCGATCCCTAAAGGTCAGTACGAAGCGGCTGCGGCAATGGGCCTCGGTTACTGGCGCAGCATGGGCCTGGTGATTTTGCCGCAAGCCCTGAAGCTGGTAATCCCTGGCATCGTCAACACCTTCATTGCGCTGTTCAAGGACACGAGCCTGGTGATCATCATCGGCCTGTTCGACTTGCTCAACAGCGTCAAGCAAGCCGCCGCCGACCCGAAATGGCTGGGCATGGCCACAGAAGGCTATGTGTTCGCGGCCCTGGTGTTCTGGATTTTCTGTTTTGGTATGTCCCGCTATTCCATGCATTTGGAACGCAAGCTGGACACTGGCCACAAGCGTTAGGAGCGTAGTTTATGAGTGAAGCGATCAAACAGCCTGTGAGTCCTCAAGGCATTATTCAGATGCAGGGCGTAAACAAGTGGTACGGCCAGTTCCACGTGTTGAAAGACATCAACCTGAACGTCAAGCAGGGCGAGCGTATCGTGCTGTGCGGCCCGTCGGGTTCCGGCAAATCCACCACCATCCGTTGCCTCAATCGCCTGGAAGAACACCAGCAGGGCCGTATCGTGGTCGATGGCGTGGAACTGACCAACGACCTCAAGCAGATCGAAGCGATCCGCCGTGAAGTCGGCATGGTGTTCCAGCACTTCAACCTGTTCCCGCACCTGACCATTCTGCAGAACTGCACCCTGGCGCCGATGTGGGTACGCAAGATGCCCAAGCGCAAGGCCGAAGAAATCGCCATGCATTACCTGGAACGCGTACGCATTCCAGAGCAGGCGCATAAATACCCGGGGCAACTGTCCGGTGGTCAGCAACAGCGTGTGGCGATTGCCCGTGCCCTGTGCATGAAACCGAAAATCATGCTGTTCGACGAACCGACGTCGGCACTCGACCCGGAGATGGTGAAAGAGGTGCTGGACACCATGATCGGCCTGGCCGAAGACGGCATGACCATGCTCTGCGTGACCCACGAAATGGGCTTCGCCCGTACCGTGGCCAACCGCGTGATCTTCATGGACAAGGGTGAAATCGTCGAACAGGCCGCGCCGAACGACTTCTTCGACAACCCGCAGAACGAGCGGACGAAGTTGTTCCTGAGCCAGATCCTGCATTGATAGACGCTTGGCAGTGAAATAAACCCGGACTCTGTTCCGGGTTTTTTTTGCTCCAATGAAACGCTCCACCTGCTGACCGCGAACCCTGTAGGAGCCCGTTGCCTTGTCGGACGAAGCTGACTAACATGTCAGAAAATTCATCCTATGATTGGATGAAAGGGCGAATCCTATGTCAGATATTTCTCCATTAATTAAACGATCCTTGGTCGATCAGGCCCTGGACCAGTTGCGCCTGCGCATTAATCAAGGTGTCTGGACGGTCGGCCAGCGTTTGCCCACCGAGCCGGAATTGGCGGCCGAGCTGGGCATCAGCCGCAACACCGTGCGCGAAGCCATGCGCGTGTTGGCGTTTTCCGGGTTGATCGAGATCCGCCAGGGCGACGGCAGCTACCTGCGGGCGGTGGTCGATCCATTGGATACGATGAAGGCGCTGTCCCGCTGCTCTCAGGAGCAGGCTCGGGAAACCCGGCACATTCTGGAAGTCGAAGCCATCGGTCTGGCTGCATTACGCCGCACCGATGAAGACCTTGTGGCGTTGCGCGAGGCGCTGGGCGTCAGCGGTAGTCACTACCACGGCGATCTCGACACCTACATCGCCTGTGACCTGGTGTTTCACCGTCGTCTGGTGGACGCGGCGCACAACCCGACCCTCAGCGAGCTGTATCGCTACTTCTCCAGCGTCGTGGGCGCGCAGTTGCGTCAGACCCTGAACGTCACCCCCCGACGCCAAGCGGTGTTCGACCTGCATATCGAACTGCTCGATGCCGTCGAACAACGCGACCCCGAACGGGCCAAAGCCCTGATGAGGCAATTGATCAATGAACCTTGAAACCGAGAACCCGATGTCCAGTCAGCAGGCGAGCCACAGCCGCATCACTGAGCTCAAGCGGACGGCGGAGCTCGAAGAGCTGTTGATCGACGCCGAGGCCGATGATGCAGAGGTTCAGCAAAGTCACCCGCTCCTGCGGCGCCCGTGGCTGTTGTTGCTGGGGCTGATTCTGGTGGCGCTGAACTTGCGTCCGGCGCTGTCGAGCATGGCGCCGATGCTCAGCGAGGTCTCGAAAACACTGGGGCTATCGGCTGCCCAGGCCGGTTTGCTGACCACCTTGCCGGTGCTTTGCCTCGGTCTGTTCGCGCCGTTGGCGCCGGTGCTTGCGCGACGTTTTGGTGCCGAGCGGGT
Organism: Pseudomonas sp. FP1740; assembly: GCF_030687165.1. Taxonomy (NCBI): domain Bacteria; kingdom Pseudomonadati; phylum Pseudomonadota; class Gammaproteobacteria; order Pseudomonadales; family Pseudomonadaceae; genus Pseudomonas; species Pseudomonas sp. FP1740. The sequence goes on along the minus strand of NZ_CP117461.1, from coordinate 5,501,956 downwards.
GGTGTTGGGGATTCTCCTGATGCTGGCCGGCGGGATCATTTTGCGCAGTTCGTTCGGCGAGGTCGGCCTCTTCGCCGGCAGCGTGCTGGCCGGCGCCAGCATTGGGGTGATCGGCGTGCTGCTGCCCGGTATCGTCAAGCGCGACTTCCCGAAACAGGCCGGCACCATGACCGGCGTCTACACCATGGCCCTGTGCCTGGGCGCGGCCATGGCGGCTGGCGCGACCGTGCCGTTGAGTGAACATTTCGACAAGAGTTGGGCGCTGGGCCTTGGCTTCTGGGTGGTTCCGGCCTTGGTCGCGGCGATGTTCTGGCTGCCGCAAGTCGGTCAGAAACACGGCGCACATAACGTTGCCTATCGGGTCCGAGGCCTGTTGCGCGATCCGCTGGCCTGGCAAGTGACCTTGTACATGGGCCTGCAATCGTCTTTGGCCTACATCGTATTCGGTTGGCTGCCGTCGATTCTGATCGGTCGCGGTCTGACGCCAACCCAGGCCGGTCTGGTGTTGTCGGGGTCGGTGATTGTCCAGTTGATCAGCTCGTTGGCGGCACCGTGGCTGGCGACCCGTGGCAAGGATCAGCGACTGGCGATCGTAATCGTCATGGCAATGACCCTCGGCGGCTTGTTCGGTTGCCTGTATGCGCCGATCGACGGTCTGTGGGGTTGGGCAATCCTGCTGGGACTGGGGCAGGGTGCTACGTTCAGCCTGGCATTGACCCTGATCGTGCTGCGCTCGAGGGATGCCCATGTCGCCGCCAACCTGTCGAGCATGGCCCAGGGTTTCGGCTACACGCTGGCGTCCATGGGGCCGTTCGCAGTCGGTGTGGTGCATGACTGGACCGGCGGCTGGAGCGCCCTGGGCTGGATCTTCGGTGTCATTGGTCTCGGCGCGATCATCGCCGGCCTCGGCGCAGGGCGTTCGCTGTATGTGCAGGTCGAAAGCGAAAAGATCTGATTCGCACACACTGTCGGTATTCGGGGGGCGAATGCTGATGGTGTTTCGTCCGTTTGCAGATTATCGTGCTGGCAATCTGCCTATTTTCCGGAGCCTGCCCATGAGTGACGCCCACGACGCCTTGATCACCCGGTTCTACCAAGCCTTTCAGCGGCTGGATGCCGAGGCCATGAGCGCCTGCTACACCGACGACGTGGTGTTCAGTGATCCGGCGTTCGGCGAGCTGCGCGGGCGCGATGCCGGCGATATGTGGCGCATGCTCACCACCCGCGCCAAGGACTTCTCCCTGACCTTCGATAACGTGCGCAGCGATGAGCGCACTGGCGGCGCCCATTGGGTGGCGACGTACCTGTTCAGCCAGACCGGCAATATCGTGGTCAATGACATTCAGGCGCGTTTCGTGTTTCGCGACGGCAAGATCTGCGAGCACCACGACAACTTTGATCTGTGGCGCTGGTCGCGTCAGGCACTGGGTTTCAAAGGGCTGTTGTTGGGCTGGACCCCGCTGGTGGGGAACGCCGTGCGTGCTCAGGCCTTGAAGGGGTTGAAGGCATTCCAGGCCAGTCGCTGATAAGATCGCGGCTTGTTTTCTTTCAAGCCTTGATCGTCACGTGAGCACCTCGAGCGAATCTTCCGTCATTGCCGCCGAACCGTCGCTGCCCGTCAGCAAACCCTGGTTCGTCTACCTCGTTCGCGCGGCCAATGGTTCGCTCTACTGCGGGATCAGCGACGATCCCGTGCGTCGCTTCGCCACCCATCAGAGTGGCAAGGGCGCGCGTTTCTTCCTGTCGAGCCCGGCCGTGGCGCTGGTTTATACCGAGCGCTGCCGCGATAAAGGCGAAGCGCTGCGCCAGGAGCGTTTGATCAAGAAACTCAAGAAAAGCGCCAAGGAATGTCTGGTGGCGAGTGCGGCCGCGGGCTTATCAAACTGACTGATAAGTACCCATCAGGCAGATGGGTAGGCTGCCTGCCGATTGCGCGCTAAGCTGCGGGCTCCTTATCCGAGCGGCGGAGCCGAGCATGTCCGAGTTGATTCTGCATCATTACCCGACGTCCCCTTTCGCCGAAAAGGCCCGCTTGCTGCTGGGCTTCAAGGGGTTGTCCTGGCGCTCTGTGATGATCTCGCCGGTGATGCCAAAACCCGACCTGACGGCCCTGACCGGCGGCTACCGCAAGACGCCGGTGTTGCAGATCGGTGCTGATGTCTATTGCGACACCGCGTTGATCGCTCGTCGTCTGGAGCAGGAAAAGGCTTCACCGGCGTTTTTCCCGGAAGGCCAGGAAATGGTCACGGCGACCTTTGCGGCGTGGGCCGATTCGGTGGTGTTCCAGCATGCAGTCAGTCTGGTGTTCCAGCCAGAATCGGTGGCGGTGCGCTTCGGCAAATTGTCGCCGGAAGCGATCAAGGCATTTCTGGCCGATCGCGCCGGCTTGTTCAGCGGTGGCAGTGCCACTCGGTTGTCAGCCGAGCAGGCAAAGCATCAGTGGCCAACGATCATGGCGCGTCTGGAGCAGCAGCTTGAACGTGAGCAGGGTGACTTCCTGTTCGGCGAACCGTCGATTGCCGACTTTGCCCTGGCTCACTCGCTGTGGTTCCTCAAGGCGACGCACGTGACGTCACCGTTGGTGGATAGTTATCCGGCTGTTTCGGCGTGGTTTGGCCGCGTGATGGGTTTTGGTCATGGCGCGTTCAGCGAGATGACGGCCGAGCAAGCGCTAGAGATTGCCCGCAATGCCACACCGGCCGCATTGCCGGATGAGCTGTTCGATGAGCCGAACGGGTTTGAGGTTGGCCAGCAGGTGGTGATTGCAGCGACCGATTACGGGGTTGATCCGGTGGCGGGTGAGTTGATGTTTGCCGGCAGCGAAGAGTTGATTTTGCGCCGTGAAGACGAGCGGGCCGGTGTGGTGCATGTGCACTTTCCGCGGTTCGGGTTTCGTATCGAAGCGCAGTAACCTGGCATCACGGAAGATGGGATTGGTTACGACCTGTGGCGAGGGAGCAAGCCCCCTCACCACAGGATTGTTTGAAGCTGATGGTTATTTCAATGCAGCAAGCACCTGGTCCGGGTCATACCCGCGAATCAACGTTCCATTTACATCGATGATCGGAATCCCGCGTCCACCGAGTGCCTCATAGACTTTGCGCGCCACGGCATCCTTCTCGATATCGAATTCCTTGTACGGAATGCCTTTCTGATCGAGAAAGCGTCGGGTCAGCTTACAGTAGCCACACCAGTCAGTGGCGTAGAGCACGACGTTGGCCTTGGCCTGGGTCTGCTCGGACACCACCTGCGAGGGGTGTAGTACCCGCTCGATCTTGCCCCAGTTCTGGTAGACCACTACCACCAGCAGGATCAGCAGGAATTTTTTCAACACGCCGCCGAGCATCAGTTGCGTCGCTTGAGCTGGTCGGTCAGTTGGGTCGGCAGGCCCTTGATGATCAGCGTGCCGGCTTCTTCGTCGTATTCGATCTTCGAGCCCAGCAGGTGCGCTTCGAAGCTGATCGACAGGCCTTCGGCGCGACCGGTGAAGCGGCGGAACTGGTTCAGGGTACGCTTGTCCGCCGGGATCTCCGGGGACAGGCCGTAGTCCTTGTTGCGGATGTGATCGTAGAAGGCTTTCGGGCGATCTTCGTCGATCAGTTCGGACAACTCTTCCAGGCCCATGGGCTCGCCCATTTTGGCCTGGCTGCTGGCGTAATCCACCAGGGTCTTGGTCTTCTCACGCGCGGACTCTTCCGGCAGGTCTTCGCTTTCGACGAAGTCACTGAACGCCTTGAGCAGAGTGCGGGTTTCACCGGGGCCGTCGACGCCTTCCTGGCAGCCGATGAAGTCGCGGAAGTACTCCGAAACCTTTTTGCCGTTCTTGCCTTTGATGAACGAGATGTACTGCTTGGACTGCTTGTTGTTCTGCCACTCGGAGACGTTTATCCGCGCCGCCAGGTGCAACTGGCCAAGGTCCAGATGTCGCGAAGGGGTCACGTCCAGCTGATCGGTCACCGCCACGCCTTCGCTGTGGTGCAGCAGGGCGATGGCCAGGTAATCGGTCATGCCTTGCTGGTAATGCGCGAACAGCACATGGCCACCGACCGAGAGGTTGGATTCTTCCATCAGCTTTTGCAGATGCTCGACCGCCACCCGGCTGAAGGCCGTGAAGTCACGACCACCGTCGAGGTATTCCTTCAGCCAGCCGCTGAATGGAAATGCACCGGACTCCGGATGGAACAGCCCCCAGGCTTTGCCCTGTTTGGCGTTATAGCTTTCGTTCAAGTCGGCGAGCATGTTCTCGATGGCCGCGGACTCAGCCAGTTCAGAGTCGCGGGCGTGAAGAACTGCGGGTGTGCCGTCGGGTTTTTTGTCGATCAGGTGGACGATGCAATGACGGATCGGCATGGGCTTCTCGGCTGATTGGAGAGAGGAGGGCGTGCTCCCCCGAAAAAGCGCCCAGTGTACCGCAACCACTGGTTTTGGCGTGGTCCGAAGGGCAATTCGAAGCTCTCCGGCGACCCTAATGTGATTTTTTCCCGATTTAGAGCAATAAAGCTGACCAAATGGGTAGCTAGAGGCGGATATTTCCCCGTCTCTGTGCTAGTTTTGCCCGGTCTTACGCGAAGTCACTGCGTTAAGCGTGCATTCAGCATTTGTCAGGTCGAACCAAACCCTGATTTCGGTATCTATAACCCCGACTCGTCGTGGTTATGGCCGAGGGTGCCAGATCCAGAAGATCGGGCTCGATGGCTGACACTGCACTCTGCAATCCATATGAATTTGATAGGGAAGGAACACTACAATGGCTCTTACTAAAGACCAACTGATCGCCGACATCGCTGAAGCTATCGACGCGCCAAAAACCACCGCGCGTAACGCTCTGGACCAACTGGGCCAAATCGTTGCCGATCAGCTGGAAAACGGCGGCGAAATCACTCTGCCAGGTATCGGCAAGCTGAAAGTGACTGAGCGTCCTGCCCGTACCGGCCGCAACCCTTCGACTGGCGCTGCCATCGAAATCGCTGCCAAGAAAGTGATCAAGCTGGTTGTGGCCAAAGGCCTGACCGACGCTGTTAACAAGTAAGACTTGTTAAAAAAAACCGTGCTCCGGAGCAATCCGGGCACGGTTTTTTTGTGTCTGCGATTCAGCGATTGATCAGGCTCAATCGCTGTCTCGGTTGTTACTTAGCTTTTGCGGGCCCAGCGCTCGCGCCAGACCTGCTGCTCGGATTTGGTCTGGAAGGTCCAGGCGACGAAGCGGCTTTGCTTCTGCCCTTGGGACATTTCCACGACCTGGCTTTCCAATACGCCGGCCTTTTTCAGCGCCGTCTGGATCGCCGGCAGGTTCGAGGCTTTCGAGACCAGGGTGCTGAACCAAAGCACTTTGTGTTGAAAGTGCGCGCTCTCGGCGATCAGTTGCGTCACAAACCGTGCCTCCCCACCTTCACACCACAGTTCGGCCGATTGCCCGCCAAAGTTCAGCACCGGCAGTTTGCGTTTTGGGTCGGCGCGGCCCAGCGCGCGCCATTTACGCACGCTACCCTTGGTCGCCTCGTCCATCGAGGCGTGGAACGGCGGGTTGCACATCGTCAGGTCAAAGCGTTCGCCGGGTTCGAGCAAGCCCAACAGAATGTGCTTGGGATTAGTTTGCTGGCGTAGCTGGATGGCTTTGTTCAGCCCGTTGGACTGCACGATAGCTTTGGCTGAGGCTACGGCTATCGGGTCGATTTCCGAGCCGAGGAAGTGCCAACGGTAGTCGCTGTAGCCGATCAGCGGATAGACACAGTTGGCGCCCATGCCGATATCGAGCACCTTGACCGGCGCGCCGCGAGGGATCTCGCCATCGTTGACGCTGGCCAGCAGGTCAGCCAGGAAGTGCACGTAGTCGGCACGGCCCGGAACCGGCGGGCACAGATAGTCGGCCGGGATGTCCCAATGGGCGATACCGTAGAACGCCTTGAGCAGCGCCCGGTTGAACACTCGCACCGCGTCCGGGCTGGCGAAGTCGATGCTCTCCTTGCCGTACGGATTGATGATCACGAACTTCGCCAGTTCCGGCGTGCTCTTGATCAGCGCCGGGAAGTCGTAACGACCCTGATGGCGATTGCGCGGGTGCAGGCTGGCCTTCTCGCGTGGCTCCACGGCTTTGGCCGGGGTCGCGGGTTTAGGCTTTTTGCGCGCAGGTTTGGGTGTGCTGGGGGCGGTCATGGGCGAGGTCGATTCGGGTATGGCTAAAAGTGGCGGGTATTGTCCCACATCCAGCTGCTGGTCACCCAATTGTGAAGATCGCCGCATGTCCCTGTGGCAGCGGGTGTTTGGGAGAATGTAGCGGGCATAAAAAAGGGAGGCCGCTGGGGCCTCCCTGTTTCATTGCGATGTGCCGTTACAAACTGGCAATCCGCGCATGTTGCTCGGCCAGCTTGCCCAAAGCCTGTTCAGCTTCAGCCAGTTTGGCGCGTTCCTTCTCGATGACTTCGGCCGGGGCCTTGTCGACGAAACCGGCGTTGGACAGCTTGCCGCCGACGCGCTGAACTTCGCCCTGCAGACGCAGGATTTCCTTGTCCAGGCGCGCCAGTTCGGCGTCCTTGTCGATCAGGCCGGCCATCGGTACCAGCACTTCCATCTCGCCAACCAGTGCGGTGGCGGACAGTGGTGCTTCTTCGCCAGCCTTCAGCACAGTGATCGATTCCAGACGCGCCAGCTTCTTCAGCAAGGCTTCGTTCTCGGTGAGTCGACGCTGATCTTCGGCGCTGACGTTTTTCAGGAACAGGTTCAGCGGCTTGCCTGGGCCGATGTTCATTTCACCGCGGATGTTACGGGTGCCGAGCATCAGGCCCTTGAGCCATTCGATGTCGTCTTCGGCGGCCGGATCGATGCGTTCCTCGTTAGCCACTGGCCACGGTTGCAGCATGATCGTCTTGCCTTTGATACCGGCCAGCGGTGCGACGCGTTGCCAGATTTCTTCGGTGATGAACGGCATGAACGGATGAGCCAGGCGCAGAGCGACTTCCAGCACCCGAACCAGGGTACGACGGGTGCCGCGCTGACGCTCGACCGGCGCGTTTTCGTCCCACAGCACAGGCTTGGACAGTTCCAGGTACCAGTCGCAATACTGGTTCCAGATGAACTCGTACAAGGCTTGTGCCGCCAGGTCGAAACGGAACTGATCGAGTTGACGGGTCACTTCAACTTCGGTGCGTTGCAACTGCGAGATGATCCAGCGATCCGCCAGCGAGAGCTCGTAGGCTTCGCCGTTCTGGCCGCAGTCTTCGCCCTTGTCCAGTACGTAGCGCGCGGCGTTCCAGATCTTGTTGCAGAAGTTGCGATAGCCTTCGACGCGGCCCATGTCGAACTTGATGTCGCGACCGGTGGACGCCAGCGAGCAGAAGGTGAAGCGCAGGGCGTCGGTGCCATAGCTGGCGATGCCTTCGGCGAACTCGTCGCGGGTCTGCTTTTCGATCTTCTTCGCCAGTTTCGGCTGCATCATGCCGGAGGTGCGTTTCTGCACCAGATCTTCCAGCTCGATACCGTCGATGATATCCAGCGGGTCCAGGACGTTGCCCTTGGACTTGGACATCTTCTGGCCCTGGCCATCACGCACCAGACCGTGCACATAAACAGTCTTGAATGGAACCTGCGGCGTGCCGTCTTCGTTTTTCACCAGGTGCATGGTGAGCATGATCATCCGGGCAACCCAGAAGAAAATGATATCGAAACCGGTCACCAGCACGTCGGTGGAGTGGAACTTCTTCAGGAATTCGGTCTGCTCCGGCCAGCCGAGGGTGGAGAAGGTCCACAGGCCCGAACTGAACCAGGTATCCAGAACGTCGTTGTCTTGTTGCAGCGCAACATCCGGCCCGAGATTGTGCTTGGCACGTACTTCGGCTTCGTCGCGACCGACGTAAACCTTGCCCGACTCGTCGTACCAGGCTGGAATCCGGTGGCCCCACCACAGCTGACGGCTGATGCACCAGTCCTGGATATCGCGCATCCACGAGAAGTACATGTTTTCGTACTGCTTTGGCACGAACTGAATGCGGCCGTCTTCAACCGCAGCGATGGCCGGCTCGGCCAATGGCTTGGTGGACACGTACCACTGGTCGGTCAGCCACGGCTCGATGATGGTGCCGGAGCGGTCGCCTTTAGGCACTTTCAGGGCGTGGTCGTCGACGCTGACCAGCAGGCCGGCGGCTTCGAACGCTGCCACGATCTGCTTGCGCGCTTCGAAGCGGTCGAGGCCGGCGTATTCGGCCGGGATCTTGCCGTCGATGCTCTCGTTCAGTGTGCCGTCGAGATTGAACACCTGGGCCGCAGGCAGCACATGGGCGTTTTTGTCGAAGATATTCAGCAGCGGCAGGTTGTGACGCTTGCCGACTTCGTAGTCGTTGAAATCGTGGGCCGGGGTGATTTTCACGCAGCCGGTGCCGAATTCAGGGTCGCAGTAATCGTCGGCGATGATCGGGATGCGGCGGCCAACCAGCGGCAGCTCGACAAATTTGCCGATCAGGGCTTTGTAGCGTTCATCGCTCGGGTTAACGGCCACGGCGGCGTCGCCGAGCATGGTTTCCGGACGCGTGGTCGCGACGATCAGGTAGTCGTTGCCTTCAGCGGTTTTGGCGCCATCGGCCAGCGGGTACTTCAGGTTCCACAGGAAACCTTTCTCGTCGTGGTTTTCCACTTCAAGGTCGGAAATCGCCGTGTGCAGCTTGGTGTCCCAGTTGACCAGACGCTTGCCGCGATAGATCAGACCGTCTTCGTGCAGGCGTACGAAGGCTTCTTTCACCGCTTCCGAGAGACCGTCGTCCATGGTGAAGCGCTCACGGCTCCAGTCCACGGACGAGCCGAGGCGGCGGATCTGACGGCTGATGTTGCCACCGGACTGATCCTTCCATTCCCAGACTTTTTCGAGGAATTTCTCACGGCCCAGATCGTGGCGATTCTGGCCCTGAGCTTCGAGTTGACGCTCCACCAGCATTTGCGTGGCGATACCGGCGTGGTCGGTGCCTGGCTGCCACAGGGTGTTGCGACCCTGCATACGGCGGAAACGGATCAGGGCGTCCATGATCGCGTTGTTGAAGCCGTGACCCATGTGCAGGCTGCCGGTGACGTTCGGCGGCGGGATCATGATGGTGTAGGACTCGCCCTCGCCTTGCGGGGCGAAGTAGTTCTCGGACTCCCAGGTGTTGTACCAGGAAGTTTCAATGGCGTGCGGCTGGTAGGTCTTATCCATGCGCGGCGGGACCCTATTGGCATTTATTCAGGAAAAGCCGGGAAGTATAGCGGGGCACGGGGCGTAGGGCGAGCAGGGGCGGACAGGGCGCAGATCAAATTGTGAAAGGGACCCCGTGGCGAGGGAGCTTGCTCCCGTTGGGGCGCGAAGCGGGCCTCGGCACCATCAAGTCAGGTGTATCAGGTACACCCGAGTGTTCGGGTATTGCGGCTGCTTCGCAGCCGAGCGGGAGCCCGCTCGGCTCAGGGTTACTCGTACTGGCTGAGCAACCGTTCCATCCGCGCATCCAGCCGGCGTTTGATTTCGGTTTCGATGTGCGGGGCGAAGTCGTCGATCACGTCTTGCATGATCAATTGCGCGGCGGCGCGCAGCTCGCTATCCAGGTGCAACAGGGCATCGGGGCCCTTGTTGGTGGCAGGAGCCGGCTGGGCGGCCGGGGCGGGTGGTGGCGGTTCGACCTGCGGCGCATGGCCGACGGTGTCGAACAGCATGGGAATCTGTTCCTGGTCGCCTTCAATGACGGCGTCGGTCAGCAACGGCGGTTGCAGGTTGTCATCGCCGAGCAGTTGGCGGATCGACTCGAGGTCATCCAGCAGCTGCGCGGACTTTTGTGGCTGTTTTGGAGTGTCCATCGGAATGCTCAGAGTCGCTGTAAACGGTGATCTTGCAGAGGATAGCCCTGTTCGCGGTAGAAACGAAAACTCTCCCGCGCAGCCGCACGAATCGCCGGGTCTTCCACCACCACTTCCGCCACGCGGGCGAACTGTCTGGCAAAGGCCGGGACTTTCAGGTCGAGATTGACCAGCAGATCCTGATGCTGACCGCAGTCATCGCCAAGACCCAACACAATCAAACCGTCCGGATCGCTTTCGGCAGGACCGTGGGGCACGAAGCTTTCGCCCTTGAACGCCCACAACCGGGCATCGAGCGCATCTCGCTGGGCGGCATCGCTGCAATGCAGGTAAATACGGTGGCCCATGCGCCAGGCTTTTTCGGTGAGCTTGCAGGCGAAATCCAGCCGCGCCGAAGGATCGGCGCTGGGCAGGATATAGAAGTCGACTTTGGTCATTGCGGTTCCTGAACCTTGAGCGGCGTCACCCGAAAGTGACGCCGTCCGAGGTCATCGGTTTCAGGCCTTGGCGCGGTCCAGCAGGTACTGGGTCAGCAGGGGAACCGGACGGCCAGTGGCGCCCTTGTCCTTGCCGCCGCTGGTCCAGGCCGTGCCGGCGATATCCAGGTGTGCCCAGTTCAGGTTCTTGGTGAAGCGCGACAGGAAGCAGGCAGCGGTGATGGTGCCGGCTTTCGGGCCGCCGATGTTGGCGATGTCGGCGAACGGGCTGTCCAGCTGCTCTTGATACTCATCGAACAGCGGCAGTTGCCAGGCGCGGTCGTCGGCGGCTTGGCCGGCGCTCAGCAGCTGGCCGATCAGTTCGTCGTTGTTGCCCAGCAGTCCCGAGGTGTGGGCGCCCAGTGCCACGACACAAGCACCGGTCAGGGTGGCGATGTCGATCACCGCTTGCGGCTTGAAGCGTTCGGAGTAGGTCAGGGCATCGCACAACACCAGACGGCCTTCGGCGTCGGTGTTGAGGATTTCAACTGTCTGGCCGCTCATGGTGGTGACGATGTCGCCCGGACGCGTAGCGTTGCCGCTCGGCATGTTCTCGGCGCAGGCCAGGATGCACACCAGGTTGATCGGCAGTTTCAGCTCAAGCACTGCACGCAGGGTGCCGAATACACTGGCGCTGCCACCCATGTCGTACTTCATTTCATCCATGCCGGCACCCGGCTTGAGGCTGATACCGCCGGTGTCAAAGGTGATGCCTTTGCCGACCAGCGCGTACGGCTTCTCGGATTTCTTGCCGCCGTTGTATTGCATGACGATCAGGCGCGGTGGCTGGGCGCTGCCCTGGCCGACGGCGTAGAACGAGCCCATGCCCAGGTCCTTGATTTTCTTCTCATCGAGGACTTCGACTTTCAGGCTTTTGAACTCTTTGCCCAGGTTCTTGGCTTGTTCGCCAAGGAACGTCGGGTGGCAGATGTTCGGCGGCAGGTTGCCCAGGTCACGGGTGAAGGCCATGCCATTGGCGATCGCGGTAGCGTGGACTACGGCGCGTTCGACTTCAGCCTGTGCCGCCTTGATGGTCACCAGGGTGACTTTCTTCAGGGAGAGCGGGTCGGCTTTCTGGCTCTTGAACTGTTCGAAGGTGTACTCGCCGTCCACCAGGGTTTCGGCCAGCAGGCGGGTCTTGCCATAGCTGTCACGGCCCTTGACCACCACTTCGTCCAGGGCCAGCACTGCATCGCTGCCGCCCAGGCCTTTCAGGGTATTGAGGATGCCGGCGATGATTTTGCGGAACGGGCGATCGCCCAGTTCTTCATCCTTGCCCACGCCCACCAGCAGCACGCGTTCGGCCTTGAGGTTGGGCAGGCTGTGCAGCAGCAGGCTTTGGCCGGCTTTGCCGGCCAGGTCGCCGCGCTTGAGCACTGCGCTGATAGCGCCGCCGCTCAGTTCGTCGAGCTGCTTGGCAACGGTGCCGAGCTTGCGGCCTTCGCGGACGGAGACCACCAGGGTGGCGGTCTTCAACGTTTCCGGGCTAACGCTTTTTACAACCAGTTCCATGTCCGGGTCCCTGAATTAATGGTCAAACTGCGCGACGCGCAGAGGCTTGCTTATAAGTAGAAAGGCGCCGGTGTGCTGCCAGCGACAAAGGCCGCAGTTTGAACCTCGCTGCCTGCGCCTGACAACCCTCGGTTATGCGAACTTCAGCGGTTCAGGTACCTGCTTGAGCATGCGCAGTGACAGGCGCACTCAATCACAGGATAATGCGCCATCTTTTTCGGCGGCTCTGCCCTGCGGGCCGGCTGATACGTTTGTTTGTTTGGCCGCTTAGCCTGACAACCCTGGAGTGTCTGGTTTGATTGTCTTCCGTTATCTATCCCGCGAAGTCCTGTTGACCTTGAGCGCCGTCAGCGCCGTGCTGCTGGTCATCATCATGAGCGGACGCTTCATCAAATACCTCGCCCAGGCGGCCTCTGGGCTCCTGGACCCGGGCTCGCTGTTCCTGATCATGGGCTTTCGTCTGCCGGGTTTCCTGCAGCTGATTCTGCCTTTGGGGCTGTTTCTCGGGATCCTGCTGGCCTATGGTCGTCTGTACCTTGAAAGTGAAATGACCGTGTTGTCTGCCACTGGCATGAGCCAGCAGCGTCTGTTTGCCATGACTCTTTTTCCGGCGACCCTGGTTGCCCTGATCGTGGCATGGCTGAGCCTGAGCCTGGCGCCACAAGGTGCCAACCAGTTCCAGCTGCTGCTGAACAAACAGGATGCACTGACCGAGTTCGACACCCTCGAGCCGGGTCGCTTCCAGGCCTTGCGCGACGGCACTCGGGTGACCTACACCGAGCAACTGTCGGATGACCGCATCAATCTGGGCGGCGTGTTCATTTCACAAAAGAATGTCAGTTCCGACAACAAGGATCGGGGGATTTCCGTACTGGTGGCCGAGAAGGGCCGTCAGGAAATCAGGCCTGATGGCAACCGCTACCTGATTCTCGACAACGGCTACCGCTACGACGGTAATCCGGGTCTGGCCGACTACCGCGCCATCAAGTACGACGAGTATGGTGTATTGCTGCCAAAACCGGACGTCAGCGACGAAGTGACTGACCGTGATGCGATGACCACCAGTTCCTTGCTGGCCAGCGACGACATCCGTTCGCGTACCGAACTGCAATGGCGCCTGTCCTTGCCGTTGCTGGTCTTCATCGTGACCCTGATGGCGGTGCCGCTGTCGCGGGTCAACCCGCGCCAGGGCCGTTTCCTCAAGCTGCTGCCGGCGATTCTTCTTTATATGGCTTACCTGACCATCCTGATTGCCGCTCGCGGCGCCCTTGAAAAGGGCAAGATCCCGCCGGCATTGGGTTTGTGGTGGGTGCATGCAATCTTCCTGGTCATCGGTCTGGGCTTGCTGTACTGGGAGTCGCTGAACTTGAAGATGGCGAGTCGCCGCAGCGCGCTGGAGGTGGCCCGTGGATAAGCTCGATCGCTACATTGGTAGCAGCGTGTTCATCGCGATCCTGGCGGTGCTGGGGATCATTCTGGGCTTGGCAACGCTGTTCGCCTTCATCGATGAGATGAGCGAAGTCAGCGATACCTACACGCTGATGGATGTCCTGAGTTACGTGTTGCTGACCGCGCCGCGCCGCCTGTACGACATGTTACCGATGGCGGCGCTGATCGGTTGCCTGATTGGTCTCGGCAGTCTGGCCAGTCACAGCGAGCTGACCATCATGCGTGCCGCCGGTGTGTCCATTGGTCGGATCGTCTGGGCCGTGATGAAGCCGATGCTGATCCTGATGGTGGTAGGGCTGGTGATTGGCGAGTACGTCGCGCCGGCCACGGAAATCACCGCTCAAGCCAACCGCTCGCTGGCCCAGGGCAGTGGCGATGCGCAAAGCGCCAAGCACGGTTTGTGGCACCGTCAGGGTGATGAGTTCATTCACGTCAACTCCGTGCAACCCAACGGTCTGTTGTACGGCGTGACCCGTTATCGTTTTGACGATCAACGCCACATGCTGTCTTCGAGCTTCGCCAAACGTGCGGAATTCGATACCGATCACTGGCAACTGACCGATGTCACGACCACGCTGTTCCATGACAAAAGTACAGAAGTGGTTACTGCCCCTGTGGAACGCTGGGAAATCGCCCTGAGCCCGCAACTGCTGAGTACCGTGGTGATGGCTCCCGAGTCGTTATCGATCAGCGGTCTGTGGAATTACATCCACTATCTGGCTGACCAGGGCCTGAGCAACGGTCGTTACTGGCTGGCGTTTTGGGTCAAGGTGTTGCAGCCGCTGGTGACCGCTGCATTGGTGTTGATGGCGATTTCCTTCATCTTCGGTCCGCTGCGGTCGGTGACCCTTGGTCAGCGGGTTTTCACTGGCGTACTGGTGGGCTTCACTTTCCGTATCGTCCAGGATTTGCTCGGGCCTTCGAGCCTGGTGTTCGGTTTCTCGCCGCTGTTTGCGGTGCTGGTGCCGGCCGGTGTCTGCGCCCTGGCCGGGGTCTGGTTGCTGCGCCGGGCCGGTTGATTGTAGGAGCCGGCTTGCTGGCGATGGCATCGCTGCGGTCATCCAGACCCGCCGCGGCGTCCCTGTCGCCAGCAAGCCGGCTCCTACAAAAGTCGTCAAAAACGCCCCTGTCGCAAGACCGGGGCGTTTTTGTAGGCGCCGTCTGACCTGCAAACGTGACGCTTGCGCCGTGGATCAGGTACAATTCCCGGCTATTTTTCGGCGGGCTATGCCTGCAGCCTTTTTGAGTGTTGATCCGTGAGTGATTTGAGTCATATCCGCAATTTCTCCATCATCGCCCACATTGACCATGGCAAGTCGACGCTGGCCGATCGCTTCATCCAGATGTGCGGCGGCCTTGCCGAGCGCGAAATGGAAGCCCAGGTGCTGGATTCCATGGACCTGGAACGTGAACGCGGGATCACCATCAAGGCCCACAGCGTCACCCTGTATTACAAAGCCCGCGATGGCATTAACTACCAGCTGAACTTCATTGATACCCCGGGCCACGTCGACTTCACCTATGAAGTCAGCCGGTCGCTGGCGGCTTGTGAAGGTGCGTTGCTGGTGGTCGATGCCGGTCAGGGCGTCGAGGCGCAATCGGTTGCCAACTGCTACACGGCGATCGAGCAGGGCCTGGAAGTCATGCCGGTGCTGAACAAGATCGACCTGCCACAGGCCGATCCGGAGCGCGTCAAGGAAGAAATCGAAAAAATCATCGGCATCGATGCCACCGACGCGGTCGAGTGCAGTGCCAAGACCGGCCTGGGCGTCGATGAAGTGCTCGAGCGTCTGGTTCACACCATTCCCGCGCCGACCGGCAACATCGAAGATCCGTTGCAAGCGTTGATCATCGACTCCTGGTTCGACAACTACCTGGGCGTTGTTTCCCTGGTTCGTGTGCGCCACGGTCGGGTGAAGAAGGGCGACAAGATTCTGGTCAAGTCCACCGGCAAGATCCACCTGGTGGACAGCGTCGGCGTATTCAACCCGAAGCACACCCCTACCGTCGACCTGAAGGCCGGTGAAGTAGGCTTCATCATCGCCAGCATCAAGGACATTCACGGTGCGCCAGTGGGCGATACCCTGACCTTGAGCTCGACGCCGGACGTCGATGTGCTGCCAGGCTTCAAACGCATTCAGCCGCAGGTGTACGCCGGCCTGTTCCCGGTCAGCTCCGACGACTTCGAAGACTTCCGCGAGGCGCTGCAAAAGCTCACCCTCAACGATTCGTCGCTGCAATACACACCGGAAAGCTCAGACGCACTGGGCTTCGGCTTCCGTTGCGGCTTCCTCGGCATGCTGCACATGGAAATCATCCAGGAGCGCCTGGAGCGCGAATACAACCTGGACCTGATCACCACGGCGCCGACGGTAATCTTCGAGCTGTTGCTCAAGACCGGCGAGACGATCTACGTCGATAACCCGTCCAAGCTGCCAGACCTGTCTGCCATCGAAGACATGCGCGAGCCAATCGTGCGCGCCAATATTCTTGTGCCGCAAGAGCACCTGGGTAACGTCATTACCCTGTGTATCGAAAAACGTGGCGTACAGGTCGATATGCTGTTCCTCGGCTCCCAGGTACAAGTGACCTACGACTTGCCGATGAACGAAGTGGTGCTGGACTTCTTTGATCGTCTGAAATCCACCAGTCGCGGCTATGCTTCTCTGGACTACCATTTCGATCGTTACCAATCGGCCAGCCTGGTGAAACTGGACGTGTTGATCAACGGCGACAAGGTCGACGCTCTGGCGCTGATCGTGCACCGTGACAACTCGCACTACAAAGGTCGCCAGTTGACCGAGAAGATGAAAGACCTGATTCCGCGGCAGATGTTCGACGTGGCAATCCAGGCCGCCATTGGCGGTCAGATTGTGGCGCGTACAACCGTCAAGGCACTCAGAAAGAACGTATTGGCCAAATGCTACGGTGGTGACGTCAGCCGTAAGAAAAAGCTGCTGGAAAAGCAAAAGGCCGGTAAAAAACGCATGAAGCAGGTCGGTAACGTGGAAATTCCACAAGAAGCCTTCCTTGCCGTGCTCAGGTTGGATAGTTAGGTCCTATGTCACTAAATTTCCCGCTGTTGCTGGTCATCGCCGTGTTCGTCTGCGGCCTGTTGGCGTTGCTCGATCTGCTGTTCCTGGCGCCACGGCGCCGGGCTGCCATCAACTCCTATCAGGGGAGCGTCAGCCAGGCTGACATGGTAGTGATCGAGAAACTGAACAAAGAGCCGCTGCTGGTCGAATACGGCAAGTCGTTCTTCCCGGTGTTGTTCATCGTGCTGGTGCTGCGTTCGTTCCTGGTGGAGCCGTTCCAGATTCCTTCCGGTTCGATGAAACCGACCCTGGACGTCGGTGACTTCATTCTGGTGAACAAGTTTTCTTACGGGATCCGCCTGCCGGTGATCGACAAGAAAGTCATCGAAGTCGGTGATCCGCAGCGCGGCGATGTGATGGTGTTCCGCTACCCGAGCGACCCGAACGTCAACTACATCAAGCGTGTAGTGGGCCTGCCGGGCGACCAGATTCGCTACACCGCCGACAAGCGCCTGTTCGTCAACGGTGAGTCGATTGCCGAACAACTGGTCGGCTCCGAGCCTGGCACGTTGGGTAGCGCCGAGCTCTACAAGGAAAAACTTGGCGCCGCCGAGCACCTGATCCGCAAGGAAATGAGCCGCTACCGCGCAACGCCGGACCATTCGTGGACCGTGCCGGCCGGGCACTACTTCATGATGGGCGACAACCGCGACAACTCGAACGACAGTCGCTACTGGGATGATCCGAGCATTCCCAAGGATCTGCTGGGCATGGTTCCCGACAAGAATATCGTCGGCAAGGCCTTCGCAGTCTGGATGAGCTGGCCGGAACCCAAACTCGGTCACCTGCCGAATTTCTCGCGGGTTGGTCTGATCAAGTAATCACACACGGCGCTGTTGAACACAGCGCCGAATGCATTTCTGGAGTCGGCACAATCGGCGACAGGAGCATGAAAACAACGATATTCAGGACGTTATTTTTGAACACAGCGTTAATTGTCCCAAGCCTGCGCCGCATCAAGGCCCTGGCGGTGGAATCCAACCACGAACTCAGCGTGGGTAAACCGTGAGCGTCTCCTTAAGCCGTCTCGAGCGTCAGCTCGGTTACACCTTCAAGGATCAGGAACTGATGGTCCTGGCCCTGACTCACCGCAGTTTTGCCGGGCGCAACAACGAACGCCTGGAATTCCTCGGCGATGCCATCCTCAATTTCGTCGCCGGCGAGGCGCTGTTCGATCGCTTCCCGCTGGCCCGCGAAGGCCAGTTGTCGCGTTTGCGCGCACGCCTGGTGAAAGGTGAGACCCTGGCCGTACTGGCCCGTGGTTTCGACCTGGGCGAATACCTGCGCCTGGGCTCCGGCGAATTGAAAAGCGGCGGTTTCCGTCGCGAGTCGATTCTGGCCGATGCCCTCGAAGCGCTGATCGGTGCGATCTACCTGGACGCCGGCATGGAGGTGGCGCGCGAACGCGTGCTGGCCTGGCTGGCCGGAGAGTTCGAAGGCCTGACGCTGGTCGACACCAACAAAGATCCGAAAACCCGCCTGCAGGAATTCCTGCAGTCCCGTGGTTGTGAGCTGCCGCGTTACGAAGTGGTGGATATCCAGGGTGAGCCGCATTGCCGGACGTTCTTCGTCGAATGTGAAATCATCTTACTGAATGAAAAAAGCCGAGGTCAGGGTGTGAGTCGTCGTATTGCCGAACAGGTAGCGGCCGCCGCAGCACTGATTGCCCTGGGTGTGGAGAATGGCAATGACTGATTCAACCGCAACTCGCTGTGGCTATGTTGCCATCGTCGGCCGTCCCAACGTGGGCAAGTCCACGCTGCTGAACCACATTCTGGGTCAGAAACTGGCGATCACCTCACGCAAGCCGCAGACCACCCGCCACAACATGCTCGGCATCAAGACCGAAGGCGACGTTCAGGCGATCTACGTCGACACCCCGGGTATGCACAAGGGCGGTGAAAAGGCCCTGAACCGTTACATGAACAAGACCGCTTCGGCGGCGTTGAAAGACGTCGACGTGGTGATCTTCGTGGTTGACCGTACCAAGTGGACCGACGAAGACCAGATGGTCCTCGAGCGCGTTCAGTACGTGACCGGTCCGCTGATCGTGGCGCTGAACAAGACCGACCGCATCGAAGACAAATCCGAGCTGATGCCGCACCTGACCTGGTTGCAGGAACAGCTGCCGAACGCGCAGATCATGCCGATCTCGGCCCAGCACGGGCACAACCTCGACACGCTGGAGCGAGTGATTGCCGAGCACCTGCCGGAAAACGATCACTTCTTCCCGGAAGATCAGATCACCGACCGCAGCAGCCGCTTCCTTGCGGCTGAACTGGTACGCGAAAAAATCATGCGTCAGATGGGCGCCGAGCTGCCGTACCAGATCACCGTGGAAATCGAAGAGTTCAAGCAGCAGGGCAAGACCTTGCACATCCATGCCTTGATCCTCGTCGAACGTGACGGTCAGAAGAAAATCATCATTGGCGACAAGGGCGAGCGCATCAAGCGCATCGGCACCGAAGCGCGCAAGGACATGGAGCTGCTGTTCGACTCCAAGATCATGCTCAACCTGTGGGTCAAGGTGAAAGGTGGCTGGTCTGACGACGAGCGCGCCTTGCGTTCGCTGGGTTACGGCGACCTGTAAATCGTCCAGCAGCACATCGATTCAATTGTAGGAGCGAGCTTTTGTGGCGAGGGAGCTTGCTCCCGTTCGGCTGCGAAGCAGTCGTAAATCCTGGCATCGCGGTTTTACCTGAAACACTGAGGTGCATGGTTTTGGGGCCGCTTCGCAGTCCAGCGGGAGCAAGCTCCCTCGCCACAGTGGATCTCCAGAGATTCGGAAACTGATGTCATCCAGCCCGCCCATCGGCCAACCCGCCTACGTGCTCCATTCCCGCGCCTACCGCGAAAGCAGTGCGCTGGTGGATTTCCTCACGCCGCAAGGTCGGCTGCGGGCGGTGTTGCGCAGTGCGCGGGGCAAGGCCGGGACGTTGGCGCGGCCGTTCGTGCCGCTGGAAGTCGAGTTCCGTGGCCGGGGCGAACTGAAGAATGTCGGCCGCATGGAAAGCGCCGGTGTTTCCACCTGGCTCAATGGCGAAGCGCTGTTCAGTGGTCTCTACCTCAACGAATTGCTGATCCGCTTGCTGCCCGCCGAAGATCCTCATCCCGCGGTTTTCGATCACTACGCCGCGACCTTGCTTGCCCTGGCCGAAGGTCGACCACTGGAACCATTGCTGCGCTCCTTCGAATGGCGACTGCTCGATGATCTCGGTTATGGCTTCGCGCTGAATACCGACATCCATGGTGGCCCCATCGCACCGGACGGCCTCTATCGCTTGCAAGTGGATGCGGGCCTGGAGCGGGTTTACCTGCTGCAGCCGGGCCTGTTCAACGGCGTCGAACTGTTGGCCATGGCCGATGCCGACTGGACCGCGCCCGGTGCGCTGTCCGCGGCCAAGCGCTTGATGCGTCAGGCACTGGCCGTTCATCTGGGCGGTCGTCCTCTCGTCAGTCGCGAGTTGTTTCGAAAGCCGTAGTCTCCCCGTATGCTGTGCACCGAATCTTCCCCCCCCTCTTCAGGAGCGTTTCCGTGACCACCAGCAATCGCATTCTTCTTGGCGTGAACATCGACCACGTTGCCACCCTGCGTCAGGCCCGGGGCACTCGTTACCCGGATCCGGTCAAGGCAGCGCTGGACGCGGAAGAGGCGGGCGCTGACGGTATCACCGTGCACTTGCGTGAAGACCGCCGGCACATCCAGGAGCGCGACGTACTGCTGCTCAAGGATGTGCTGCAAACCCGCATGAACTTCGAAATGGGCGTCACCGAAGAAATGATGGCATTCGCCGAGCGTATCCGCCCGGCGCACGTTTGCCTGGTCCCGGAAACCCGTCAGGAACTGACCACTGAAGGCGGTCTGGACGTAGCGGGGCAGGAAGCGCGGATCAAGGCGGCGGTGGATCGCCTGGCGAAGATTGGCTGCGAAGTGTCGCTGTTCATCGACGCTGACGAGCGGCAGATTGAAGCGTCCCGCCGTGTCGGCGCGCCGGCCATTGAATTGCACACCGGGCGTTACGCGGACGCCGAGACGCCAACCGAAGTTGCTGAAGAACTCAAGCGCGTGGCCGATGGCGTGGCATTCGGTCTGGCCCAAGGCCTGATCGTCAACGCCGGCCACGGTTTGCACTACCACAACGTCGAGGCTGTTGCGGCAATCAAGGGCGTCAACGAACTGAACATCGGCCATGCGCTGGTGGCCCATGCATTGTTCGTCGGGTTCAAGTCGGCAGTGTCGGAGATGAAGGCGCTGATTCTGGCGGCTGCAAAAGCTTAAAGCCAAACACAAGACAGTGTGGGAATGAGCAGGCTCGCTCCCACAATTTTGATGGGTAGTGGCTATTAGAGCGGTGGGGTTTCCTGGCTCGGCTTGGTCTTGTCGACCCCCGGCACGTGCAGGTTGCCCTCGGCGACCTGGGTGCCTTCAAGCTGCGGCTGCGTGACCCACGTCAGGATGTCGTAGTAACGACGGATGTTCGCCACGAAATGCACTGGCTCGCCGCCTCGGGCGTAGCCGTAACGGGTCTTGCTGTACCACTGTTTCTGCGACAGGCGCGGCAGGATCTTCTTCACGTCCAGCCACTTGTCCGGATTCAACCCTTCCTTGGCCGCCAGTTTGCGCGCGTCATCCAGATGACCGCTGCCCACGTTGTAGGCTGCCAGCGCGAACCACGTGCGATCCGGCTCCTGGATCGACTCGTCCAGTTGATCCTTCATGTAGGCCAGATACTTCGCCCCCCCCATGATGCTCTGCTTGGGGTCAAGGCGATTGGACACGCCCATGGCTTGCGCCGTGTTCTGGGTCAGCATCATCAACCCGCGCACGCCGGTCTTGGACGTAACCGCCGCTTGCCACAGCGATTCCTGATAACCGATCGCCGCCAGCAGGCGCCAGTCGACTTTTTCCTGCTTGGCGGACGCCTTGAAGTGCTGTTCGTATTTGGGCAATCGTTGCTGCAAGTGCTGGGCGAAGGTGGTGGCGCCCATGTAGCCGAGTACATCGACGTGGCCGTAGTAACGATCTTTCAAGCGTTGCAAGGTGCCGTTTTTCTTCACCTTGTCGAGGTAGGTGTTGATCTCGTTGAGCAGGCTGTTGTCTTCCCCGGCGGCCACGGCCCAACTCTGATTGCTGGAGTCCCCGAGGTCGAAAGCTACCCGCACATTGGGGAAGTAGACCTGGTTCATCGCCACTTCGTTGGAATCGACCAGGGTCAGGTCGATCTGACCTTCATCCACCATGCGCAGCAGGTCGACGACTTCAACCGCGTCGGACTCTTCGTATTCAATGCCGGGGTATTTCTTTTTCAGCTCTGCCAATTGCTCGGCGTGGGTGCTGCCCTTGAGCACCATGATCTTCTTGCCCACCAGATCGCCTGCGTCGGTCGGCCGCGACTGGCCGTTGCGGTAGATGATCTGTGGGGTGACTTCGAGATAGGAATGGGAAAACCGCACCTGCTTTTTGCGGTCCTCGCTGCTGACCAGGCCGGCAGCAGCCAGCACCGGGCCATTTGGCTTGCCCACCTGATTGAACAGGTCGTCGAGGTTGTCGGCGGTTTCGATCTTGAGTTCGACCCCCAGATCGTCGGCGAAGCGCTTCACCAGCTCGTATTCGAAGCCGGTTTCACCGTTGCGATCCTGAAAGTAAGTGGCGGGGCTGTTCCGGGTAACCACCCGCAGCACGCCATCCTCCTTTACGCGCTCCAGCGTGTTGGGTTTATCAACACAGCCACTGAGCATCAGGAAGAGTCCGGTTGCGATCAGCCATTTGGCGTACCGCGGACGCAAAGCCGTTGGGGAAAACATCTGCGCAGTATACGCAAAGGACCACGAGCGCCATATCTCGACAGCGAAGGGCTTGTCTGCTAGGGCGTCAAAAACCCGCTTGGAGCCCGCAGGAATGGGTCCGAACAGCATTTTGTGACAGAAAAAATAACCCCAGGCGTGCACCTGTTCGAGGCCCGAATACCCGGCCCGACGTTCGGGTGCAACCGCGTGTACCGTTTCGGGTGATGTCGCGGGCGGTTTAGGCTAGAATGCACGGCCTCAAAGCACACCCCTTCCCGAGGCTGTCCCGAAGATGTTGATCCTGCGCGGCGCTCCTGCCCTTTCTGCCTTTCGCCACAGCAAACTCCTTGAGCAACTGAGCCAGAAGGTTCCAGCTGTCAGCGGCTTGTATGCTGAATTCGCTCACTTCGCCGAAGTTACCGGCGTCCTGACCGGCGACGAACAGCAGGTGCTCGCGCGCCTTCTGAAGTACGGCCCTAGCGTTCCGGTACAAGAGCCCACTGGTCGTCTGTTCCTGGTATTGCCGCGTTTCGGCACCATTTCGCCGTGGTCCAGTAAAGCCAGCGATATCGCTCGCAACTGCGGCCTGACCAAGATCCAGCGCCTGGAGCGCGGCATCGCGTTCTATGTCGCCGGCCAGTTCAGCGACGCCGAAGCGCAGCTGATCGCAGACGCGCTGCACGACCGCATGACCCAGATCGTGCTGGGCAACCTCGAACAAGCCTCCGGCCTGTTCAGCCACGCCGAGCCAAAACCGCTGACCGCGATCGATGTGCTGGCTGGCGGCCGCGCCGCGCTGGAAACAGCCAACACCGAGCTGGGCCTGGCCCTGGCCGAAGACGAAATCGACTATCTGGTCAATGCCTTCCTGGGTTTGAAGCGCAACCCGCACGACATCGAACTGATGATGTTCGCCCAGGCGAACTCCGAGCACTGCCGCCACAAGATCTTCAACGCCAGTTGGGATATCGACGGTCAGAGCCAGGAAAAAAGCCTGTTCGGCATGATCAAGAACACCTATCAGATGCACAGCGAAGGTGTTCTGTCGGCTTATAAAGACAACGCATCGGTGATCGTCGGCTCCGTGGCCGGTCGTTTCTTCCCGGACCCCGAAACCCGCCAGTACGGCGCGGTGCAGGAACCGGTGCACATTCTGATGAAAGTCGAAACGCACAACCACCCGACCGCGATTGCTCCGTTCCCCGGCGCATCCACCGGTAGCGGCGGCGAGATTCGCGACGAAGGCGCCACCGGTCGCGGTGCCAAGCCAAAGGCTGGCCTGACCGGTTTCACCGTGTCGAACCTGCAGATCCCGGGCTTCGAACAGCCGTGGGAAGTGCCATACGGCAAGCCCGAGCGCATCGTTACCGCGCTGGACATCATGATCGAAGGCCCGTTGGGCGGCGCTGCATTCAACAACGAATTCGGCCGTCCGGCGCTGACCGGCTACTTCCGTACCTTCGAACAGTCGATCACCACGCCCCATGGCGATGAAGTTCGCGGTTACCACAAACCGATCATGCTGGCTGGCGGCATGGGCAACATCCGTGAAGAACACGTCAAGAAAGGCGAAATCGTCGTTGGCTCCAAGCTGATCGTGCTTGGCGGCCCGGCGATGCTGATCGGTCTGGGTGGCGGCGCGGCTTCCTCCATGGCCACCGGTACCAGCTCGGCAGACCTGGACTTCGCTTCCGTACAACGTGAAAACCCTGAGATGGAGCGTCGTTGCCAGGAAGTCATCGACCGTTGCTGGCAACTGGGCGACAAAAACCCGATCAGCTTCATCCACGACGTCGGCGCGGGTGGTCTGTCCAACGCCTTCCCGGAACTGGTCAACGATGGCGACCGTGGTGGCCGTTTCGAACTGCGCAACATTCCAAACGACGAGCCGGGCATGGCCCCGCACGAAATCTGGAGTAACGAATCCCAGGAACGCTACGTTCTGGCCGTCGGCCCGGCGGACTTCGAACGCTTCAAGGCGATCTGCGAGCGTGAGCGTTGCCCATTCGCGGTAGTCGGCGAAGCCACTGCCGAGCCGCAACTGACCGTGACCGACAGCCACTTCGGCAACAGCCCGGTGGACATGCCGCTCGAAGTGCTGCTGGGCAAAGCCCCGCGCATGCACCGTTCGGTGGTTCGTGAAAACGAGCTGGGCGACGATTTCGATCCGTCGACCCTCGACATCGCCAACTGCGTCGAGCGCGTCCTGCATCACCCGGCCGTGGCCAGCAAAAGCTTCCTGATCACCATCGGCGACCGCACCATCACCGGCCTCGTGGCCCGTGACCAGATGGTCGGCCCGTGGCAGGTTCCGGTGGCCGACGTTGCCGTTACCGCCACCAGCTTCGACGTTTATACCGGTGAAGCCATGGCCATGGGCGAGCGCACTCCGCTGGCCCTGCTGGACGCTCCGGCGTCGGGCCGCATGGCCATCGGCGAAACCCTGACCAACATCGCCGCCTCGCGCATCGCCAAGATCTCCGACATCAAACTGTCGGCGAACTGGATGTCCGCTGCCGGTCACCCAGGTGAAGACGCACGTCTGTACGACACCGTGAAAGCGGTCGGCATGGAACTGTGCCCTGAGCTGGGCATCACCATTCCGGTGGGCAAGGACTCCATGTCCATGGCCACTCGCTGGAACGACGAAGGTGTCGATAAGGCGGTCACTTCGCCGATGTCGCTGATCGTGACCGGTTTCGCGCCAGTGGCTGACATCCGTCAGACCCTGACCCCGCAACTGCGCATGGACAAGGGCACCACCGACCTGATCCTGATCGACCTCGGTCGCGGCCAGAACCGCATGGGTGCCTCGATCCTCGCTCAGGTTCACGGCAAACTCGGCAAACAGGCACCGGACGTCGATGACGCCGAAGACCTGAAAGCCTTCTTCGCAGTGATCCAGGGCCTCAACGCCGACGGTCACCTGCTGGCTTACCACGACCGTTCCGACGGTGGTCTGCTGACCAGCGTGGTGGAAATGGCGTTTGCCGGCCACTGCGGCCTGAGCCTGAACCTCGACGGTCTGGCAGAGACTTCCGCCGATATCGCCGCGATCCTGTTCAACGAAGAACTGGGCGCTGTGATCCAGGTTCGCCAGGACGCCACCGCGGACATCCTCGCGCAGTTCAGCGCTGCTGGCCTGGGCGAGTGCGTGTCGGTGATCGGTCAGCCGATGAACAACGGCGAGATCAGCATCACGTTCAACGGTGATACCGTATTCGAAGGTCAGCGTCGTCTGCTGCAACGTCAGTGGGCTGAAACCAGCTACCAGATCCAGCGCCTGCGTGATAACGCCGACTGCGCCGAACAAGAGTTCGACGTGCTGCTGGAAGAAGACAACCCGGGCCTGAGCGTCAAGCTCAGCTATGACGTCAACCAGGACGTCGCCGCGCCTTACATCAAGAAAGGCATCCGCCCACAGGTTGCCGTGCTGCGTGAGCAGGGCGTCAACGGTCAGGTGGAAATGGCGGCCGCGTTCGACCGTGCCGGTTTCAACGCGATCGACGTGCACATGAGCGACATTCTGGCCGGCCGTGTCGACCTGAACGACTTCAAAGGCATGGTCGCTTGCGGCGGTTTCTCCTACGGCGACGTATTGGGTGCCGGTGAAGGCTGGGCCAAGTCCGCGCTGTTCAACAGCCGCGCTCGCGATGCCTTCCAGGGCTTCTTCGAACGTACCGACAGCTTCACCCTCGGCGTGTGCAACGGTTGCCAGATGATGTCCAACCTGCACGAGCTGATCCCGGGCAGCGAGTTCTGGCCGCACTTCGTGCGTAACCGTTCCGAGCAGTTCGAAGCCCGCGTGGCCATGGTTCAGATCCAGGAATCGAACTCGATCTTCCTGCAGGGCATGGCCGGTTCGCGCATGCCGATCGCCATCGCTCACGGTGAAGGCCATGCCGAATTCGCCAGCGAAGAAGCGTTGCTGCAAGCCGATCTGTCGGGTTGCGTGGCGATGCGTTTCGTCGACAACCACGGCAAGGTCACCGAGAAATACCCGGCCAACCCGAACGGCTCGCCGCGCGGGATCACCGGTTTGACCAGCCGCGACGGTCGCGTGACCATCATGATGCCGCACCCGGAGCGTGTGTTCCGCGCGGTGCAGAACTCGTGGCGTTCGGAAGACTGGAACGAAGACGCACCTTGGATGCGTATGTTCCGTAACGCTCGCGTCTGGGTTAACTAAGAGCGGGGAGCTGATTGCCGTGTACAAGCTCTGCTTTTTTGTTCCGGCCAGTCATGTCGAAGTAGTCAAAAGCGCTGTATTCGCCGCCGGTGGCGGGCGGATCGGGGCTTATGACCACTGTGCGTGGCAGGTGTTTGGCTTGGGTCAGTTTCGTCCACTGGAGGGCAGTCAGCCGTTCATGGGTGAGGCTGGGCAGGTCGAGCAGGTTGAGGAATGGAAGGTTGAACTGGTGGTCAGCGATGAGTTGATTCGGGCGGTGGTGGTGGCTCTGAAAGAGAGTCATCCCTATGAGACGCCGGCTTATGAAGTGTGGCGACTGGAGGATTTTTGATCTTCTGGTCTGCTGAAATGAGAAACCCGCTGATTCGTCAGCGGGTTTTTTATTGCCCTGGATTTGACTGTTGAATCTGATCCGCGATCTTTTGACTTGGCGGCCCGACAGCCGACCAATCCTCCAGCCGTACGCCTCCCTACTTGTAGGAGCGAGGCTTGCCCGCGATGATTGACTGGCAGCCGCCAACGATCTAAACCCTGGCACTCACCTCATTGCGATTGATCAACACCTCCAGCGCACCACTTAAACTCGCTGCCTTCTCACCAATCAACAGATGCCAAACGCCACCCTCAAGTTGGCTGACACCCTGGCAACCGAGCGTTTTCAACTGGCCTTCCGACAGCCCTGTGCCATCCGCCAGTTGCAACCGAATCCGGGTCATGGCGATGCAGTCCATTTGCAGCACATTGTCGCCACCGCCCAGCGCTTTCAGCCATTGCTGGGCTTCAGCGTTCTCCACTGCGACAGGTTTCAGCGCATCCACCAAGGCAGCGGGGGAGGCGATAACTGGTCGCCCCAAAGCAGGCATCGCCAATCGGATCTCATCGGCAATACTGTCCGCCATCGGCCCGACCACCACCTGCAAACTGCCGCCCTTACCCGGACGCACCACCGCCATCGCCCCCAACGCTTTCAAGTCCGCGTCCGAGGCTTTGTTGCGATCGACCATGTCCAGCCGCAACCGCGTGGTGCAAGCGCCGACCGTGATCAAATTCTCCGCACCGCCCAGCGCCTTGATATATGCCCCGGCGCGTTCATTCTCGGTGACCACAACTTTGTCGCCAGCCTGAACATCCTCACGCCCCGGCGTCTTCAGGTTGAAGCGGCGGATACAGAAATCAAACACCACGTAGTAGATCACTGCATACGCCAGACCCACGGGAAGCACGCGCCAGCCGTTGGTGGATTCACCCCAGCCCAGAATCATGTCGATGAAACCGCCGGAAAAGGTAAACCCCAGGTGAATGTTCAGCAGGTTGGTGACGGCCATCGACAGTCCCGTTAGCAGCGCATGAAGCAAAAACAGTAGCGGTGCGAGGAACATGAAGGCAAATTCGATCGGTTCGGTGACGCCGGTCAAAAACGAGGTCAAGGCCATGGACAGGAAGATCCCGCCCATGACTTTGCGCCGTTCCGGCAGGGCGTTGCGGTACATCGCCAGGCACGCGGCGGGCAGGCCGAAGATCATCATCGGGAACATGCCGGTCATGAACTGGCCGCCTTTCGGGTCGCCGGCAAAGTAGCGCGACAGGTCGCCGGTCACCAGTGCGCCCGTGGTCGGGTCGGTGAAGTTGCCGAACACGAACCACGCCATGTTGTTGAGGATGTGGTGCAGGCCGGTGACGATCAGCAGGCGGTTGAACACACCGAAGACGAACGCGCCGAAGCTGCCGCTCTCCATCATTAACGTGCCGAAGCTGTTGATGCCGTGCTGGATCGGCGGCCAGATGTAGCCGAACACCACGCCGAGGCCAACCGCCGCGAACCCGGTGACAATCGGCACAAAACGCCGACCGCCGAAGAACGCCAGGTATTCCGGCAGCTTGATGTCTTTGAAGCGGTTGTACAGCGCACCGGCCATCAGGCCGCTGACGATCCCGGCCAGCATGCCCATGTTGATGCTCGAGTCGAGCACCTTGAGGGTGGAGATCATCACCAGATAACCAATGACCCCGGCCAGGCCTGCGGTGCCATTGTTGTCCTTGGCAAAACCGACCGCGATGCCGATGGCGAAGATCAGCGCCAGGTTGGCGAAGATCACCTGGCCGGCGTCGTGGATGATCGCGATGTTCAGCAGGTCAGTGTCGCCCAGACGCAGCAGTAACCCGGCAATCGGCAGGATCGCGATCGGCAGCATCAGCGCGCGACCGAGGCGCTGCAGGCCTTCGATGAAGTATTGGTACATGGCGGATCTCCCTGGATTCTTATCGTTGTTGTTCAGCTCAGAGGCCATTGCTGGTGACAGGCGTGACGCACCGCGCCGGCGCTGCTCAGCTTGAGCAGGTCCTGGCTGATGCGTCGGCATTCGGTGGCGTCGAGGTGACGCACGCGGTCCTTGATTTCACCGATTTGCACCGGGCTGACCGACAACTCGCTGACGCCCAGGCCTATCAGTACCGGCGTGGCCAACGGATCGGAGGCGAGGGCGCCGCAGACCCCGACCCACCGGTTATGCACCGCCGCACCGGCGCAGCTCTGGGCGATCAACCGCAGCAGCGCCGGGTGCATCGCATCGACGCGGGAGGCGAGGCCGGCGTGGTCGCGGTCCATGGCCAGGGTGTATTGCGACAAGTCGTTGGTGCCGATGGACAGGAAGTCCGCGTGCTCGGCCAGTTGCTCGGCCAGCAGTGCGGCGGCCGGAACCTCGATCATCACGCCCAGCTGCGGGCGTTCACTCACATTGAGTTCAATGCACAACGCGTCGAGACGCTGGCGGATGTGCAGCAACTCATCGACTTCGGTGACCATCGGCAACAGGATCCGGCAGCGCGACAGCGGGCTGACCTGCAGCAGGGCGCGCAGTTGCTGATCCAGCAGTTCCGGGCGCACCTGAGCCAGACGAATGCCGCGCAAACCAAGCACCGGGTTCGCTTCGACAGGGAGCGGTAAATAGTCGAGCTGTTTATCGCCACCGACATCGATGGTGCGGATGATCACCGATTTGTCGCCCATGGCGTCGAGCACGGCTTGATAGGCAACGTGCTGCTCCTGTTCGTCGGGGGCGGTTTGGCGGTCGACGAAGAGGAATTCGGTACGCAGCAGACCGACGCCATCGGCACCGTTGGCCAGGGCATCAGCTGCCTCAGCACTGGAAGCGACATTGGCGGCGACTTCGATAGGCAAACCATCAAGTGTCAGTGCCGGGGTGTGAGCCTGAGACTGTTGAAGCGCGCGACGTTGCTGATGATCGAGTTGCGCCTGATGCACCTCGGCCAGGCGCTCGGCAGTCGGCATCAGTTCAAGACGACCGCCGTCGGCATCCAGCACCACCGCTTGACCTTGCTCCTGATCGAGCAGCGTCGAGCCCAGTGCAACCATGCACGGCAAGCCTTTGCCGCGAGCGAGAATCGCCACATGAGACGTCGCGCCACCTTCGGCCATGCACAACCCGGCGACACCTTGCTGGCTCAGTTGCAGCAAATCGGACGGCGTCAGTTCATGGGCCGCGACGATAGCGCCGGCCGGCACGTCGTAATGCCAGGCTTCGCCGAGCAGGGCACGCAGCACCCGTTGCTTGAGGTCGCGCAGGTCGTTGGCGCGTTCAGCCAGCAACGGACTGCCGAGTTGCAGCAGCACCTCGCATTGCACGTCGATGGATTGACTCCAGGCGTGAGTTGCGACGATGCCTTGGTCGATGGATTGATGAGCCGCATCGAGCAGCGCCGGGTCTTCGAGCAACGCCAGGTGCGCGGCGAAGATCGCTTCTTCATCGGTGTGCTTGTGCTTCTTCGCTTGGGCCAGTGTGCCGTCGATTTCGCTGCGTACTTGAGTCAGCGCGGTGTCCAGCGCGTGACGTTGTTGCTTCGGCTCATGATGACCAGCATCTATTGGCAGGCTGATCGAGTTCAGACGAAACAACGGCCCGCCCACCAGGCCTGGAGCCGCGCACACACCGTGCAGCACGCCCGCTTCGGTGGGGCGATTGCGTTGGGCGATTGGCGTTGGTGCGGCAGCGTGGTTGTCTTCGGCCAGGGCTGTGGATAACGCGGCCAACAGGGCTTGCAGCGCCGCTTCGGCATCCGGCCCCTGGCAACTGACCCGGATTTCATCCCGCTCACCGACAGCCAGCCCCATCAGGCCGATCAAACTGTCGCAGGCCGCCGATTTACCGGCGAAGTGCAGCCAGGATTTGCTCTTGAACTGTTGGGCGGTCTGGCGGATCAGCGCCGCAGGCCGGGCGTGCAGGCCACCGCGATGGGCGACATGAACATGCCCCTGAACCTCGATGCCGACGACCTCAATATCAACCTGCGCGCCGTTGGATACTTTCGACACGATGTGCAGCAACGGATCGCCGACCTTCACCGATTTCAGCGTAATCGGTCGTGCTTGAAAGTCCTGGCTGTTGGTCAGGATCATCAGGCTGACCAGGCTTTTGCACTGTTGGGCGACCTGGTCCAGGTCATAGCGCAGCAGCGGCTGGCCATTGCTGACCCGCGTCCCTTCCTTGACCAGCATCGAGAAACCGACACCCTGCAACTCGACTGTATCAAGGCCCAGGTGAAGCAGTAACTCGGCGCCGTTATCGGCGCGCAAGGTGATGGCGTGACCGGTGCGGGCGACGTGGATCACGACCGCTTCACAGGGCGAGTACAGGGTATCGTTCAATGGATCGATGGCGATCCCGTCGCCCATGGCACCACTGGCGAACACCGGGTCCGGGACTTTGGCGAGTGTGAGCACCGGGCCGCTGAGCGGGGCGCTGAGGGTCAGCTCTTTATTGTTGTTGTGCATGGCTCGGTCTCATCAATAAAACTACGGTTCGGATCAACTCGCCCTCTGTAGGAGCTGTCGAGTGAAACGAGGCTGCGATCTGTTCAACGCAGGATCAAAAGATCGCAGCCTCGCTCCGCTCGACAGCTCCTACGGCGGATTCGCCCGCCATCAATGCGTGCGCGTCACTTTGCTCAAGTGACGCGGCTGGTCCGGGTCCATGCCACGGGCGACGGCCAAACCGGCGGCCATGACGTAGAAACTCTGGATCGCCAGAATCGGGTCCAGGGCCGGGTGTTCGGCGCGGGTCAGGGTCAGGTCGCGTTCGGCGACGTCATCCGGCGCGGCCAGCAGCACGCGGGCGCTGCGTTGACGCATGTCGGCGGCCAGGCTCAGCAAACCGGCCTGCTCGGCACCGCGCGGGGCGAGGATCAGCAGGTGGTAGTTCTCGTCGATCAACGCCATCGGGCCGTGCCGGACTTCGGCGCTGCTGAAGGCTTCGGCCTGGATCGCCGAGGTTTCCTTGAACTTGAGTGCCGCTTCCTGGGCGATGGCGAAGCCGGCGCCACGGCCGATCACCATCAAGCGCTGGCAATTGCGCAACGTATCGATAGCCAGGCTCCAGTCTTGTTGTGCCGCTTCGCGCAGACCTTCCGGCAGGGCACGTCCGGCTTCCAGCAACTCCACGTCTTCTTTCCAGTGGGCGATCAGACGGGCGCTGGCGGTGAGGGTGGCGATAAAACTCTTGGTCGCGGCGACGCTGCTTTCGGTGCCGGCGCACAGTGGCAGGCTGAATTCACAGGCCGCCTCCAAAGGCGAGCTCTCGGCGTTGACCATGGAAATGCTCAGGGCGCCGCGCTTGCGCAGCAGACGCAGACTGTTCACCAAATCCGGGCTCTGCCCCGATTGCGAGAAAGCGAACGCGACCTGGCCGCTGACCTTCAACGGAGCCTGTTGCATGGTCACCACCGACATGGGTAACGACGCCACCGGAATGCCCAATTGCTGCATGGTCAGGTAGGCGAAGTAGCTCGCCGCGTGGTCGGAACTGCCGCGAGCCACGGTCATCGCCACTTGCGGCGGCTGACGGCGCAGGCGTGCGGCAATCTCGATCATCTGCGGGTCGAGTTGCTGCAATTGGGCTTGCACGGCCTCGAACGAGGACAGCGCCTCTTCAAGCATTTTTGAAGTCAATGTCTTCTCCTTCGACCATGACGGCGGTCAGTGTGAGTGAGCGATCCAGCCGCACGCAGTCGGCCCAGGCGCCGGGTTGCAGGCGCCCGCGTTCTTGAAGGCCGAGGTAGTCGGCGGGGAATTGCGAAAGACGTTGCGAGGCTTCGCTGATCGGCAGACCGATCTTCACCAGGTTGCGCAGGGCCTGATCCATGGTCAGGGTGCTGCCGGCCAGCGTGCCGTCGGGCAGACGCACACCGCCCAGGCATTTGGTCACGGTGTGGCTGCCGAGTTTGTATTCGCCGTCGGGCATGCCGGCGGCAGCGGTGGAATCGGTGACGCAATACAGGCACGGGATCGAGCGCAAGGCCACGCGGATCGCACCGGGGTGTACGTGGAGCAAGTCCGGAATCAGCTCGGCGTACTTGGCGTGGGCCAGTGCGGCGCCGACGATGCCGGGCTCGCGGTGATGCAGCGGGCTCATGGCGTTGTAGAGGTGGGTGAAACTGCTGGCGCCGGCGGCCAGCGCGGCGACGCCTTCCTCGTAACTGCCCAGCGTGTGGCCGATTTGCATGCGCACGCCGCGAGCGCTGAGGGCGCGGATCAAACCGTCGTGGCCGGCGATTTCCGGGGCGATGGTGATCACCCGGATCGGAGCCAGCGCCAGGTATTCCTCGACTTCGGCCATCAACGCGGTGTGGGCGAAATTCGGTTGGGCGCCAAGTTTGCCGGGGTTGATGTAGGGGCCTTCCAGATGCACGCCGAGCACCCGGGCGCTGCCTTTGGGTCGCTGCTCGCAGAACTCGCCGACGGCTTTGAGCACGCTGGAAATCTCTTCGCTCGGCGCGGTCATGGTGGTCGCCAGCAGCGACGTGGTGCCGAAACGCACGTGGGTTCTGGTGATGGTTTCGAAGGCCGGCGCGCCTTCCATGATGTCTTTGCCGCCGCCACCGTGAACATGCAGGTCGATGAAGCCCGGCAGCAAGTAAGGCAGGTCGTTGTCTGCCGGATCGCACGGCTGGCCTTCGATGGACACGACCTTGCCGTGCTCATGGGTCAGCCGGCCGCGAACCCAGCCGTGGGCGGTGAGGATGTTGTCTTCGGACATGATCGGCTCTCTGGTTTAGCGGCGAAGCTCTGCGACAAAGTCGTAGTAGTCGTTGCGGCAATAGGTGTCGGTGACTTCGATCGGCGTGTTGTCTTCCAGATAGCCGACCCGGGTCATCAGCAGCATGGCGGTGCCGGGGGCGATGCCCACCAGCGCGGCGAATTCGTCCGAGGCGTTGATCGCCTGAATGTGTTGCAGGGCGCGGACCACCGGTTTGCCAATGCCGTCGAGGTATTCGTAGAGGGAATCGCCTACCGCTTGCGGCTTGGGAATGATCGACGCGGGCAGGGTGCTCATTTCGATCGCCATCACTGTGTCGTCGGCTTTGCGCAAGCGTTTGAGCCGCGCGACCTTGTCATTGGGCGAGAGGCCAAGACGGATCAGTTCTTCGTGGGTCGGCGGGGTGATTTCCCGTTCCAGCCATTGCGATCCGGGCACGAAACCCTTGAGGCGAAGCATTTCGCTGAAGCCCGAGAGGCGCGATAAAGGCTGTTCCAGGCGCGGGGTGATGAACGTGCCGGAACCCTGGTTGCGGCGGATCAGGCCTTGCTCGAACAGCACTTCCAGTGCTTTGCGTGCGGTGACGCGGGAGATACCCAGCATTTCGCTGAGGTTGCGTTCCGACGGCATTGCCTGTTCGGCTTTCCACTGGCCGGCGTGGATTGCCGCTTCCAGATTGCGCGCCAGTTGCAGGTACAGGGGCGTGGGCTGGGTGTCGTCAGGACGTAGGGCCTGGAGGTCGTTCATGTGCGTTTGTCCGATGCGGATATTGGAGTGTTGTCGCCCGGTAATGCGGCGAAACTAATACCACTTAAATACCATGTCAATGCCGCTACTTTTCGGTAGGCGCAGTAAAACAGGCCATGTCTGATGGTGTTATGGTGGCTGGATTCAAAGTGGTATTAGAGGTGGGGATTTTGAAAGCAAAGATCGCAGCCTGCGGCAGTTCCTGCAGGGAGAATTGGTATCTACCCGGCAGGCGCTGCCGAAGGCTGCGATGTTTTGAATTTATTTTTCGATGGCGACCGACGGTAGTCATTTGATCGTTCCCGCGCTCTGCGTGGGAATGCCTCAACGGACGCTCCGCGTTCGGCTCTGGAGGGGACGCGGAGCGTCCCGGGCTGCATTCCCGCGCGGAGCGCGGGAACGATCATTAGGGGGGAGGTTACGGGCGGATTTCGATCATCGTGCCGTCAGGCACCAGGCCCCAGACTTCGCGCATGTCCATGTTGCGCATGGCGATGCAGCCGTCGGTCCAGTCCAGGGTGTGGAACAGGTCTTCGGGGTTGTCTTCGGTGTCCGGGGTGCCGTGGATCATGATCATGCCGCCAGGCTCGACGCCTTCGCGCCGGGCGCGGGCGGAGTCGCTGACGTTGGGGTAGGAGATGTGCATCGCCAGGTTGAAACGGTCGCTGGTCTTGCGCCAGTCCAGCCAGTAAAGGCCTTCGGGGGTGCGTTTATCACCTTCCATCAGTTTTGGGCCAATGGGGCGTTTGCCCAATGAAATGCGATAGGTCTTGAACGGCTTGCCGTCGTTGATCAACTGCAACTGATGGGCAGATTTGAGGACCAGAACTTTTTCGATGACTTTGCCGTCCGGGGCGGCCGCGACGGAAGCCTGGGAGAGTGCGACGAACGATAAGCAAAACAGGGCAAGCAACCAGCGCATTGAAACGATATCCCTAAGAGGTGTCGCGAGTATTTTATTTATAGATGGTTTTTTACTAACAAGTGCTTAGATGATGGCAGGCTGAGCGAGTGGCGGGATCGATTCGGACCGCACGGGGTAGACCTCGGTCCGCCGGTCAGCGAAGAAGCATTCTAATGTACGGCCCACCGTGCGGAAAGCCAGTTCGCCCCAAGGAATATCGGCCTCTTCGAACAGCTGCACTTCCAGGCTCTCGGGGCCTGCGCGAAAATCCAGATCCACCAGCTCAGCGCGAAAGAACACATGCACCTGACTGATGTGCGGCACATCGATCAGCGTATAGATGCTCAGGTTGCGTACCCGGGCGCAAGCTTCTTCGGCGGTCTCGCGAATGGCGGCCTGTTCGATGGTCTCACCGTTTTCCATGAAACCGGCGGGCAGGGTCCAATAACCGAGCCGTGGCTCGATGGCGCGACGGCACAGCAATATCTTCGAACCCCAGGTCGGCACGCAACCGGCGACGATATTGGGGTTCTGGTAATGAATGGTATGACAGCTGTCGCAGACAAAACGCAGGCGCGAATCGCCTTCGGGGATGCGCTGGGTTACCGGGTTGCCGCATTGACTGCAAAATTTCATGCTTGGGTTCCTGAATGCTGCGCCTATCTTGGCGTGCAGCGGTGTCGGTCGGCAAGTTGTCGTTTCGCGACATGAGGCTTTTCGGGGGTTGGGCGGCCGGTGCGATTGGTGCATGATGCAGGGTAAGGCACAGATCGAGAAGACTCATGCTGGACGAGCTACTGCACCGGGTAAGCAATCACACGCCGCGTACGCTGGAAACTGACCGACGTTTCCCCGAAGCCGCGGTATTGGTGCCCATCACGCGCAGTGACGAACCGGAACTGGTCCTGACCCTTCGCGCGAGTGGGCTCTCGACCCATGGCGGTGAAGTCGCTTTTCCCGGCGGTCGACGCGACCCTGAAGACCCTGATCTGATCTTTACCGCTCTGCGCGAGGCCGAAGAAGAAATCGGCCTGCCGCCGGGGCTGGTTGAAGTGATCGGCCCGCTGAGCCCGCTGATCTCTCTGCACGGCATCAAGGTCACACCTTATGTCGGTGTGATTCCGGATTTCGTTGAATACCTGGCCAACGATGCCGAGATCGCCGCAGTGTTCAGCGTGCCCCTGGAATTCTTCCGCAAGGACCCGCGCGAGCACACCCACCGCATCGACTATCAGGGCCACAGTTGGTACGTGCCGAGCTATCGTTATGGCGAGTACAAGATCTGGGGGCTGACGGCGATCATGATCGTCGAGTTGATCAACCTGCTCTATGACGCGAAAATCAGCCTGCATCAACCGCCCAAGAGTTTTATCAACACCTGAAGCCATCGCTCGTATGGCGTGAATCCTGCTATTCGCTAGCGAGCCAGGCCTGGTCGTGAGGACAAC
The DNA here is from genome assembly GCF_030687165.1 of Pseudomonas sp. FP1740. NCBI lineage: Bacteria > Pseudomonadati > Pseudomonadota > Gammaproteobacteria > Pseudomonadales > Pseudomonadaceae > Pseudomonas > Pseudomonas sp. FP1740. Next base: position 5,465,493 of record NZ_CP117461.1, on the reverse strand, counting down.
AAGATGAAATACCGCCTGGGCGACGCCCGCGTCGAGACCCATCCGCAGAGCTGGGTCGCACCCAATGCCGTGCTGGTGGGCAAGGTCAAACTGGAAGAGGGCGCCAACGTCTGGTTCAACGCCGTGTTGCGTGGCGACAACGAATTGATCCTGATCGGCAAGAACAGCAACGTGCAGGACGGCACCGTGATGCACACCGACATGGGCTATCCGCTGACCATCGGTACCGGCGTGACCATCGGCCACAACGCCATGCTTCATGGCTGCACGGTGGGCGATTACAGCCTGATCGGCATCAATGCGGTGATCCTCAATGGCGCAAAAATCGGCAAGAACTGCATCATCGGCGCCAACTCGTTGATCGGTGAAGGCAAGGAAATTCCGGATGGCTCGCTGGTCATGGGCTCGCCGGGCAAGGTGGTACGCGAACTGACCGAGCCGCAGAAGAAGATGCTCGAAGCCAGCGCCGCGCACTATGTGCACAACTCGCAGCGTTATGCCCGCGATCTGGTCGAGCAGGAACAATGAGCACCACTGAAAGGCCGGTCCCGTCGCCGTGTGTGAACATTTGTGCGCTGGATGAGGATGACATTTGCACCGGGTGTCAGCGCACGGTGGAAGAAATCACCCGCTGGAGCCGGATGGACAACGAGGAGCGGCGCAAGGTGCTGGGGTTGTGTCATGAGCGGGCGAAGTCGAGTGGGCTGATCTGGATGTTGCCTTCCAAATCCGATTCCTGATTTTTTGTGGTAGCGCGGCTTTTGTGGCGAGGGGGCTTGCCCCCGTTGCGTTGCGAAGCGGCGCTAAACCTGCGACTTCATTCTTTCAGGCGTACGGCGTTTGCTGATTTCACGACTGCTGCGCAGCCGAACGGGGGCGAGCCCCCTCGCCACAGGTTATCTGTACGCTGAAGATGAAGTACCCTGTGCACAAAATTGACAGGTGTCCCCCGTCCCATGCTTTTCCTGATCGCCTACATCAGCAGCGTCGTGCTGATCAATTACGCCTTTTCCACCGCCCCGCACCTGGACATCATCTGGTCGGCCTGGGGTGGCCTGGTGTTCGTGCTGCGCGACATGGTGCAAACCCGCTTCGGCCATGGCGCGATCGCGGCGATGCTAGTGGCGCTGGGGCTGTCTTACGTCACCTCCGATCCCTCAATTGCTCTCGCCAGTGCCACGGCGTTCGCCGTGTCCGAGTGCATCGACTGGCTGGTGTTCAGCCTCACCAAGCGCCCGTTGCACGATCGCCTGTGGATAAGTTCGGCCCTGAGCATCCCGCTGGACACTTTCATCTTCTTCGGCATGATCGATGCGCTCACGCCGGGCGTGATCTTCACTGCGCTGGGTTCGAAGTTCGCGGGCGTCACCGTGGTCTGGTTGGCCATGGCCTGGCGCCTGCGCAAACAGGCCGTCGTCAGCTGAAGCCAAAACCTCAGGTTCATGTAAAATGCCGCGCTTTCTCCCCATGGGAAGCGCGCTTCCCTCGATGATCCGCTCCTTTGAGGACCTGAGATGACCCGTATCGGAACTCCATTGTCGCCAACCGCGACCCGCGTATTGATGTGTGGCTGTGGTGAGTTGGGCAAGGAAGTGGTGATCGAGCTGCAACGCCTGGGCGTTGAAGTGATTGCCGTGGATCGCTACGCCAATGCGCCGGCCATGCAAGTCGCCCATCGCAGCCATGTGATCAATATGCTCGACGGCGCCGCCCTGCGTGCGGTGATCGAAGCCGAGAAACCGCATTTCATCGTGCCGGAAATCGAAGCCATCGCCACCGCGACCCTGGTGGAGCTGGAGTCCGAAGGTTTCACCGTGATCCCGACTGCCCGCGCCGCACAGTTGACCATGAACCGCGAAGGCATCCGTCGCCTGGCCGCTGAAGAGCTGGACCTGCCGACATCGCCGTACCACTTCGCCGACACCTTCGAGGATTACCGCAAGGCAGTCGAAGACCTGGGGTTCCCGTGCGTGGTCAAACCGGTCATGAGTTCCTCGGGCAAGGGCCAGAGCCTGCTGCGCAGCGTCGATGACGTGCAGAAAGCCTGGGATTACGCTCAAGAAGGCGGCCGCGCTGGTAAAGGCCGCGTGATTATTGAAGGTTTCATCGACTTCGACTACGAAATCACTCTGCTGACCGTGCGTCACGTCGGCGGCACTACGTTCTGTGCGCCTGTCGGTCACCGTCAGGAGAAGGGCGACTACCAGGAATCCTGGCAGCCACAAGCCATGAGCCCGGTTGCTTTGGCCGAATCCGAGCGCGTTGCCAAAGCGGTCACCGAAGCCTTGGGCGGTCGTGGCCTGTTTGGCGTCGAGTTGTTCATCAAGGGCGATCAGGTGTGGTTCAGCGAAGTCTCGCCGCGCCCGCATGACACCGGTCTGGTGACCCTGATTTCCCAGGACCTGTCGCAGTTCGCACTGCACGCACGGGCGATCCTGGGCCTGCCGATTCCACTGATCCGTCAGTTCGGCCCATCGGCGTCGGCGGTGATTCTGGTGGAAGGGCAGTCGACTCAGACCGCTTTCGCCAACCTGGGTGCAGCGTTGAGCGAGCCGGATACTGCGTTGCGTCTGTTCGGCAAGCCTGAAGTCAATGGCCAGCGGCGGATGGGGGTGGCGTTGGCTCGCGACGAGTCTATCGAAGCTGCTCGTGCAAAAGCGACCCGTGCTGCTCAGGCTGTTGTAGTCGAGCTGTAAACCGAGGCGCGGAATTCGCGAGCAGGCCCGCTCCCACAGGATTTAGGCTGGTCACAAATTTTGTGTACACCTGAAAACCAATGTGGGAGCGAGCCTGCTCGCGATGGCGGCCTGTCAGGCAACCCGATTCAAATCGTTATTGCGTGTCTCCTTCAGGCATAGCACCGCTATCAGGCTCAGCACCGCCGCCCCCGACACATACCCGCCGACATAACTCAAACCACCCATCGCCACCAGTTTCTGCGCAAAGAACGGTGCCGCCGAGGCGCCGACAATACCGCCCAGGTTGTAAGCCGCCGATGCGCCGGTATAGCGCACGTGGGTCGGAAACAGCTCCGGCAGTAGCGCGCCCATCGGCGCAAACGTCACGCCCATCAGAAACAGTTCTATGCACAGGAACAACGCCACGCCCCAGGTCGAGCCATGGGTTAGCAGCGGTTCCATCAAGAATCCGGACAGAATCGCCAGCACGCCGCCAATGATCAGCACCGGTTTACGCCCGAAACGGTCGCTGGCCCAGGCCGACAGCGGTGTTGCGGCCGCCATGAACAGCACCGCGAAACATAGCAGGGCGAGAAAGGTTTCCCGGGTGTAGCCAAGCGTCGACACACCGTAACTCAGGGAAAACACCGTCGAGATGTAGAACAGTGCATAGCACACCACCATCGACCCGGCGCCCAGCAGCATCGGTGCCCAGTATTGGCTGAACAGCTCGACCAACGGAATCTTCACCCGCTCCTGGCGAGCCACGGCGTTGGCGAACACTGGGGTTTCGTGGAGCTTGAGGCGTACGTACAGGCCCACCATCACCAGTGCGGCACTGAGCAGGAACGGAATCCGCCAGCCCCACGAACGGAATTGCTCGTCGTTCAGGCTCATGGCCAGGGTCAGGAACAGGCCGTTGGCCGCCAGAAACCCGATCGATGGGCCGAGTTGTGGAAACATGCCGAACCAGGCGCGCTTGCCTTTGGGCGCATTCTCCGTGGCCAGCAATGCGGCGCCGCCCCATTCGCCACCTAGCCCCAGGCCTTGGCCGAAGCGCAGCACGCAAAGCAGGATCGGCGCCCAGGCGCCAATGCTGTCGTAACCCGGCAGCACGCCGATCAGCGTGGTGCACACGCCCATCAGCAGCAAGGACGCAACCAGTGTTGATTTGCGCCCGATGCGGTCACCAAAATGGCCGAACAGCGCCGAACCCAGCGGCCGCGCAAGGAAAGCAATGCCGAAGGTGAGGAATGCCGACAGCATCTGCGCGGTGCCGGAGGTTTGCGGAAAGAACACCGGTCCGATCACCAATGCTGCGGCGGTGGCATAGACGTAGAAGTCATAGAACTCGATGGCTGTGCCGATGAAACTCGCGGTAGCCACGCGGGTGGCGGAGTTTGTCGGTTGCGCAGGCGCGGTGTCGCTGAACGTTGTGCTGGTCGTCATGTCGTTATCCCTGACAGTCATGTGCCCCAGTGGAGCGAATTATTATGGTCGAATACCCAGGGATGTGGGTTGAGGATCGGTCGCTGTTCAAGGTAGGAACAGTCGCCGCAGTGGTACGGATGGTGTCGAAGATCTGGCCGGAACCTGCTGCATGCGGGGTAAGCATGTGGTTCGGTGGGAGGCTTGGGTAAGCCGGCTCGATTATAGGAAGGTGGCTAACTATCGAACAAGAGGGATGGTTGTTTTAACCCATTAACGGATAAGCGCAGGCGCTGAGCTGGTATGCCAGATCAGCACGCGCGTGACGCGATTTTCTTCAGTCTCCAGAATCTCCAGCCGGTATCGTCCGATCTTCAGGCACACCGCACTGTCCGGAATTGTCTCCAACGCCTCGGTCACCAGGCCGTTGAGGGTTTTCGGACCATCGCTGGGCAAATGCCAGCCGAGGCTCTTGTTCAGTTCGCGGATGGACGCTGCGCCATCAATCACCAGTCGGCCATCGGCCTGTGGGTGAATGTGCGGGTTATCCAGGCTGTGCTGGCTTTCGAACTCTCCGACGATTTCTTCGAGAATATCCTCCAGGGTCACGATACCGAGTACTTCCCCGTACTCGTCGACCACCATGCCCAAGCGCCGCTGCTGCTTGTGGAAATTCAGCAATTGCAGCTGCAACGGTGTGCTTTCCGGCACGAAGTACGGTTCGTGACTGGCCGCCAGCAGCGCTTCCACGGTCAGGCTTGAATCCGGCAGCAAATGACGGATCTGTCGGGTGTTGAGCACCGCTTCAACCTGGTTGATGTCGCTGTGGAATACCGGCAGGCGGGTGCGCCTGTTGTGGCGCAGTTGCTCGATGATTTCTTCGAGGGGGTCGTCCAGATTGATCCCGTCGACGTCGCTGCGTGGCACCAGAATATCGTTGACCGTGATGTTATCCAGTGCGTGGATACCTGACAGTGGGCGATAGGCCGCATGTTCGTGATCGTCGTGCCGATCTGCCGGTGCCTCGTCTTCGCTTTGCTGCACCACGTTGATTTTGCGGGCGAATGGCCGCATCAGCAGTTGGCTGATGCCATTGAGTAGCCATGCGGCGGGATAGACGATTTTCAACGGTATGCCGAGCAGTGTGTTACCCAAGGCCAGGACGGCATCCGGATAGCGGGCGGCGAGGGCGCGTGGCAGGTAGTCGGCGAACACCAGCAACACTGCGCCGGCACCGAGGCAGGCAATCCAGGGGCCGTTTTGTGCCCAGGTGAAAATCGCCAGCAAGGTGCTGATGACCACCACCAGCGCGCGGCACAAGGTGTTGCAGAGGATCAGGCTGTTGAGCGGGAAGCTCAGCTTGGCCACGGGTTTGTCGCTGGAGCGCGAGGCCGTGCGCTGGGCCAGTAATTGCTGTTGCGCAACTTCGATGGCGGTAAACAGCCCCGACCATAAAATCAGCAGGGCCAGCACCGCGAGCATCGGTCCTATGGGCAAGTCGTCCATTAATGCCGCCCGTCAGATGTGCAGAATGTATTCACGGACCAGCTTGCTGCCGAAATACGCCAGCATCAGCAGGCAGAAACCGGCTAGGGTCCAGCGGATGGCTTTGTGTCCGCGCCAGCCGAGACGGTTGCGCCCCCAGAGCAGCACGCTGAACACGATCCAGGCCAGGCATGCCAGCAGGGTTTTATGCACCAGGTGCTGGGCGAACAGATTCTCGACGAACAGCCAGCCGGAAATCAGCGACAACGACAGCAGGCTCCAGCCGGCCCAGAGGAAACCGAACAGCAGGCTTTCCATGGTTTGCAGCGGCGGGAAGTTCTTGATCAGCCCGGACGGATGCTTGTGCTTGAGCTGATGGTCCTGAACCAGCAGCAGCAAGGCCTGGAACACCGCGATGGTGAACATGCCGTAAGCGAGGATCGACAAGAGAATGTGGGCGAGAATGCCTGGCTCTTCGTCGATGACCTGCACCGTGCCGGCGGGGGCGAACTGTGCCAGCAGCGCAGTAGCGGCGCCCAGCGGGAACAGCAATATAAGCAGGTTTTCCACCGGAATCCGTGAGCAGGCCAGCAGGGTCAGGGCGATGACCGCTGCGGCAATCAGGCTGGCGGCGCTGAAAAAGTCCAGGGCCAGGCCGACCGGAGTCAGCAGATAGCTGATCAGGCTGGCGCTGTGGGCCAGCACGGCCAGTACGCCGAGCGTGACCAGCAGGCGCTTGTTCGCCTTGGCACCGGTGGCCAGGCGAGTGCCTTGATAGAAGGTCGCAGCGGCATATAAGCAGGCGGCGGCGAGAGTGGTAAGCAAGCTGGGTGACAAGGGGAGCATAAATCCTGTTAGGCAGGCCCGAAAGGCGTTGAGTTTGGCATAGAACCCATACGGCACGAAAGACTATACAAGCTGACGGCGAGGTGTCCGCCAGACGCAGTCTTCGCTATAATCCGCGACCTGCCCACGCCGCAGGCTCGCCGAGCACATGTTGATTCCGGTCTGGGCCGCCATTATCCCGGTCTACACAGGGCCTGAAAGGATCGCGCAATGTTTGAAAACTTAACCGACCGTCTCTCGCAGACGCTGCGCCATGTCACCGGCAAGGCCAAGCTGACCGAAGACAACATCAAAGACACCCTGCGCGAAGTGCGCATGGCGTTGCTCGAAGCCGACGTCGCCTTGCCGGTGGTCAAAGACTTCGTCAATTCGGTGAAGGAACGCGCTGTCGGCACCGAGGTGTCGCGCAGCCTGACGCCGGGCCAGGCCTTCGTGAAGATCGTCCAGGCCGAACTCGAAAGCCTGATGGGCGCGGCCAACGAAGACCTGAACCTGAGCGCCGTTCCACCGGCCGTGGTTCTGATGGCCGGTTTGCAGGGTGCGGGTAAAACCACCACCGCCGGCAAACTGGCGCGCTTCCTTAAGGAGCGCAAGAAGAAGTCTGTGATGGTCGTGTCCGCGGACGTTTACCGTCCGGCGGCGATCAAGCAGCTGGAAACCCTGGCCAACGACATCGGCGTGACGTTCTTCCCGTCCGACCTGAGCCAGAAGCCGGTCGACATCGCGCAAGCGGCTATTAAAGAAGCCAAGCTGAAATTCATCGACGTGGTCATCGTCGACACCGCCGGTCGTTTGCACATCGACGAAGAGATGATGGGTGAGATCAAGGCGCTGCACGCTGCGATCAATCCGGTCGAAACCCTGTTCGTGGTCGATGCCATGACCGGTCAGGACGCCGCCAACACGGCCAAGGCCTTCGGCGATGCATTGCCGCTGACCGGTGTGATCCTGACCAAGGTCGACGGCGATGCCCGTGGCGGTGCCGCATTGTCGGTACGTGCTATTACCGGCAAGCCGATCAAGTTCATCGGTATGGGCGAGAAGAGCGAAGCGCTCGAACCGTTCCACCCTGAGCGTATCGCATCGCGCATCCTCGGCATGGGCGACGTGCTCAGCCTGATCGAACAGGCCGAAGCGACCCTCGACAAGGACAAGGCCGACAAACTGGCCAAGAAGCTGAAGAAGGGCAAGGGCTTCGACCTCGAAGACTTCCGCGATCAGCTGCAACAGATGAAGAACATGGGGGGGCTCGGCGGCCTCATGGACAAGCTGCCGAATATCGGCGGTGTGAACCTGGCGCAGATGGGCAATGCCCAGGGCGCGGCAGAGAAGCAATTCAAGCAGATGGAAGCCATCATCAATTCCATGACCCCGGCCGAGCGCCGCGACCCTGAGCTGATCAGTGGTTCGCGCAAGCGCCGGATTGCCATGGGTTCCGGCACCCAGGTGCAGGACATCGGTCGCTTGATCAAGCAGCACAAGCAGATGCAGAAGATGATGAAGAAATTCTCCGCGAAAGGCGGAATGGCCAAAATGATGCGCGGCATGGGCGGTATGTTGCCCGGCGGCGGCATGCCCAAGATGTAAAGAATTCGCGCAGGAGCTTGCTCCTGCGCCGACCCACACGGACGTGGGATCTCCAGCAAACCCGCACTTGGCGGGAGCTGACTGGCCATCTTCAACGATGGCTCTATAGCAAATCTGGATGGCACGCCGATAGGCGCCGGAAAAAGACATTTGCAAAAGTCCGGATATTCCTTAGAATATGCGGCCTTTCGGGCACCTATGCCCGCTGTGCATTTAGATTTGCAGCACCGACTACAGGAACGATGTTCACATGCTAACAATCCGTCTTGCCCTTGGCGGCTCCAAAAAGCGCCCGTTTTACCACTTGACCGTAACCGACAGCCGCAACCCGCGTGACGGTTCGCACAAGGAACAGGTTGGTTTCTTCAACCCTGTTGCTCGTGGTCAAGAAGTTCGTCTGTCCGTGAACCAAGAGCGCGTAGCCTACTGGCTGAGCGTTGGTGCACAGCCTTCTGAGCGCGTTGCTCAGTTGTTGAAGGAATCTGCTAAGGCTGCGGCCTGAGCAATATGAACGCGACGCCAGCTGTTGCTGATGATTTGATCGTTATCGGCAAGATTTATTCTGTTCACGGCGTTCGCGGCGAAGTGAAGGTGTATTCCTTTACTGATCCGATTAAAAACCTGTTGGACTACAAAACCTGGACGCTCAGGCGCGAAGGCAACGTAAAACAGGTCGAGCTGGTCAGCGGACGCGGGAACGACAAGTTCCTGGTCGCAAAGCTCAAGGGTCTTGATGATCGTGAAGAAGCTCGTCTTCTGGCTGGTTATGAGATCTGCGTGCCGCGCAACCTGTTCCCTGAATTGACCGATGGCGAGTACTACTGGTACCAGCTGGAAGGTCTGAAGGTCATCGATACTCACGGGCAACTGTTCGGGAAAATCGATCATCTTCTGGAAACCGGCGCCAATGATGTAATGGTGGTCAAGCCTTGCGCTGGCAGCCTGGATGATCGCGAACGCCTGTTGCCGTATACCGAGCAATGCGTGTTGGCCGTCGATCTGGCAGCGGGCGAGATGAAGGTGGAATGGGATGCGGACTTCTAAACGTGGCTAACCTGCGCGTAGAAGTGATCAGTTTGTTTCCCGAGATGTTCTCCGCCATCAGCGAGTACGGCATCACCAGTCGGGCGGTGAAACAGGGGCTGTTGCAGCTTACCTGTTGGAATCCGCGAGACTACACGACGGATCGACATCACACTGTGGATGATCGCCCATTTGGCGGTGGTCCTGGCATGGTGATGAAGATCAAGCCCCTGGAAGATGCTCTGGTTCAGGCCAAGGCAGCAGCCGGGGAGGCGGCGAAGGTAATTTACCTGTCCCCCCAAGGCCGTCAACTGACACAGTCGGCGGTTCGCGAGTTGGCGAATCTGGATGCATTGATCCTGATTGCTGGCCGCTATGAAGGCATTGACGAGCGTTTTATTGATGCTCATGTCGATGAAGAGTGGTCGATTGGCGACTATGTACTGTCTGGTGGTGAGCTGCCGGCGATGGTCCTGATCGATGCGGTTACACGACTGCTGCCTGGAGCTTTAGGGCATGCGGACTCCGCTGAGGAAGATTCCTTTACGGATGGTTTGCTGGATTGCCCGCACTACACCCGACCGGAGGTGTATGCGGATCAGCGTGTTCCCGACGTATTGCTAAGTGGCAATCACGCGCACATCCGGCGTTGGCGTTTACAGCAGTCCCTTGGTCGGACCTATGAACGGCGCGCCGATCTTCTGGAAAGCCGCTCGCTTTCTGGAGAAGAGAAGAAGCTGCTCGAGGAATACATCCGCGAGCGGGACGATAGTTAACAACGTATCGATGGTAGATCCGACGATTTACCTTAGGAGCACAGCATGACTAACAAAATCATCCTTGCACTCGAAGCAGAGCAGATGACTAAAGAGATCCCTACCTTTGCCCCGGGCGACACCATTGTCGTTCAGGTGAAAGTGAAGGAAGGCGATCGTTCGCGTCTGCAAGCGTTCGAAGGCGTAGTTATCGCCAAGCGTAACCGCGGCGTAAACAGTGCTTTCACCGTTCGTAAAATCTCCAACGGTGTTGGCGTAGAGCGTACTTTCCAGACCTACAGCCCGCAAATCGACAGCATGGCTGTCAAGCGTCGCGGTGACGTACGTAAAGCCAAGCTGTACTATCTGCGTGACCTGTCCGGTAAAGCAGCTCGCATCAAGGAAAAACTGGCTTAAGTCCAGCTTCCGATGCCGAAAAGCTGGCCTGCTCAGGTTGGCTTTTCAAGAAAATGCCCCGTATCGAAAGATGCGGGGCATTTTTCGTTATGGCTGCATATAAAAAACTGCGGCGCGCTTCCTGTAGTGGCAGGCTTCGCTGGCTGCTGCGGATCGCGTTACGGCTTAACTTGGGGATTTTGTCTGCACAAAAGCAAACGCCCCGAACCAGTCGGGGCGTTTGCTTTAAGTGCTGCGGCTTTTTGGGCTTGGGCGCTTAGCGCTTCAGCGAAGCTGGCAGGTGTGGCTGGATCGCTGTCAGTACTGCCTTGAAGCACTTGGTGTTGCCGGCAACGACGTGACCTTTCTCCAGGAAGTCGTGGCCGCCGGTGAAGTCGCTCACCAAGCCACCGGCTTCCTGGATCAACAGGGCGCCGGCAGCCATGTCCCACTCGGACAGGCCCGACTCCCAGAAGGCGTCGAAACGGCCGGCGGCCACGTAGGCCAGGTCGAGGCTTGCCGAGCCGGCGCGGCGGATGCCGGCGGTCTGGCCAACCAGGGCGCGGAACATGCCCAGGTAGTTGTCGAGGTTATCCATCTGGTCGTCACGGAACGGGAAGCCGGTACCCAGCAGGGCGCCGTCCAAGCTGGTACGGCCGCTAACGCGAAGGCGACGACCGTTCAGTTGAGCGCCGCGACCACGGCTGGCGGTGAATTCTTCCTGGCGAACCGGGTCCAGAACAACAGCATGTTCCAGGCGACCGCGGTATTTGCAGGCGATGCTGACAGCGAAGTGAGGAATGCCGCGCAGGAAGTTGGTGGTGCCGTCCAGTGGGTCGATGATCCACAGGTATTCTTCGCCTTCGATGCCGGTGCCGGCATGCAGGCCGGTTTCTTCACCCATGATCGAGTGATTCGGGTAGGCCTTGCGCAGTGCGTCGATGATTTTCTGTTCGGCGGCGCGATCCACCTCGGATACATAATCCTTGGCGTCTTTTTCGTCGACCTTGATGGTATCCAGGCGCTCGATGGAGCGGAAGATCAATTCACTGGCGCTGCGGGCGGCGCGCAGCGCGATATTCAGCATGGGCTGCATGGATGTGTCACCTAAGGTTGTTAAAGAAAGCCGGGCATTCTATCAGAAAGTTTCTACAGGAGAAGGTCGACGTTCGCTTTCATGGCTTAACGGTAGGAGGAGCTGTAAGATTCGGCTCCCCCATTCAATGTTCGAGAGCGCCTCCCTTGCTGCAAAACATTCGTGTCGTCCTGGTCAATACCAGTCATCCCGGAAATATCGGCGGTGCTGCGCGTGCCATGAAGAACATGGGCCTGTCGCGACTGGTGCTGGTCGAGCCGCGGTTGTTCCCGCACCACGAGGCCGATGCGCGTGCGTCCGGCGCCGGGGACATCCTTGAAAACGCGCAAGTCGTCGCCACCTTGGAAGATGCCTTGGTCGGCTGCAATCTGGTGCTGGGTACCAGTGCTCGTGATCGTCGCATTCCCTGGCCGTTGCTCGATCCCCGTGAGTGCGGTGCAAGGGTGGTCGAGGAAGCGGGGCAGGGTGCCGAGATCGCATTGGTGTTCGGTCGTGAAGATTCCGGCCTGACCAACGAAGAATTGCAGCGATGTCATTATCACGTGCACATCCCATCAGACCCCGAGTTCAGTTCGCTGAACCTCGGGGCGGCGGTGCAGGTGTTGAGCTATGAAGTGCGCATGTCCTGGCTGGCGGCCCAAGGTCAGCCGAGCAAGGTCGAGAAGGAAGAAGTGGCGTCCACCAAGAGTGGTGAGCTGGCGACCATGGATGAGCTGGAGCGATTCTATGAGCACCTGGAGCAAACCCTGGTAGCCATCGAATTCCTCGACCCGGAAAAGCCACGGCACTTGATGGCGCGCCTGCGCCGGTTGTACGGACGCAGCTCGGTCAGCCGGGCGGAAATGAATATATTGCGTGGCATCCTCACGGAAACCCAGAAGGCGGCCCGTGGCGAGCTTCTAAAGCGGAAGGATTAATGATGTTCGAGCGTTTGCGTGAAGATATCCAAAGTGTTTTTCATCGTGACCCTGCGGCGCGTAATGCTTTTGAGGTCCTGACCTGCTATCCGGGCATGCATGCCATCTGGATCCATCGCCTGTCGTCGCTCCTGTGGCGTGCAGATCTGAAATGGCTGGCGCGGCTGGTGTCGAACTTCGGTCGCTGGTTGACCGGGATCGAGATTCATCCGGGGGCCAAGGTCGGTCGTCGCTTCTTTATCGACCATGGCATGGGCATCGTTATTGGTGAGACTGCCGAGATCGGCAACGACGTCACCCTTTATCAGGGCGTGACCCTCGGTGGCACCAGTTGGAACAAGGGTAAGCGTCACCCGACCCTGGAGGACGGTGTGGTGGTTGGTGCCGGCGCCAAGGTGCTCGGCCCATTCACTGTCGGTGCCGGGGCCAAGGTGGGTTCCAATGCCGTGGTCACCAAGGCAGTTCCGCCGGGTGCGACGGTGGTGGGGATTCCGGGGCGGATTATCGTCAAGTCCGACGATGAGCAGGATGCCAGGCGCAAGGCCATGGCCGAGAAGATCGGCTTCGATGCCTACGGTGTCGGCGAAGACATGCCGGACCCGGTGGCCCGGGCGATCGGTCAGTTGCTCGATCACTTGCAGGCGGTCGATGGGCGTCTGGAGGGTATGTGCGGAGCGCTGAAGGATCTGGGCAGTAATTACTGTGCCAAGGATCTGCCTGAACTGCGTGAAGAAGACTTTGCCTGTGTGAAGGGCAAGGATGAAAGCAAGGCCAGCTGATTCATGGCAGGGTCGCATTCAGGCATTTGCACCGCGCTGGTTGGTGTGCCATTGCGCCGCAGACCCTGCTATGATGCGCGCGCTCTTTTGCGGGTAAACCTGAGTAATGCGCTAGGTCTTATAGTTGACTTAAATACTCGGGAATTGCATACTCGCCCCATTCCGAACTCCGTGGTAATTGTCCATGCGACTGACTACAAAAGGCCGATACGCCGTGACCGCCATGCTTGACCTGGCGTTACACGCGCAGCACGGGCCGGTGTCCCTGGCCGATATCTCCGAGCGCCAAGGCATCTCCCTGTCCTACCTCGAGCAGCTTTTCGCCAAATTGCGCCGTAGCAATCTGGTGTCCAGTGTTCGCGGTCCGGGCGGTGGCTACCAATTGTCCCGCGACATGCAGGGCATCCAGGTCGCCCAGGTAATCGATGCGGTCAACGAATCGGTCGATGCAACCAAGTGCCAGGGTCAGGGCGATTGCCATTCCGGCGACACCTGTCTGACTCACCATTTGTGGTGCGATCTTAGCCTGCAGATTCACGAATTTCTGAGCGGTATCAGCTTGGCTGACCTTGTAACTCGCCGTGAGGTGCAAGAAGTAGCCCAGCGTCAGGACCAGCGTCGTTGCAACAGCAAGACGCCACGCCTGGACAAGATTGAAGCGTCCGCCGTCGAATGACAGCCAAAGAGCTAGCGGCACGCCAGCCAGCCTGATTTAGGAGATAGTCCATGAAATTGCCGATTTACCTTGATTACTCTGCGACCACCCCGGTTGATCCGCGTGTCGCGCAAAAGATGAGTGAATGCCTGCTGGTCGACGGAAACTTCGGTAACCCGGCGTCCCGTTCCCACGTGTTCGGCTGGAAAGCCGAAGAGTCCGTCGAGAACGCTCGTCGTCAGGTCGCTGACCTGGTTAACGCCGACCCGCGTGAAATCGTCTGGACCTCCGGTGCCACCGAGTCCGACAACCTGGCAATCAAGGGGGCGGCGCATTTCTACTCCACCAAAGGCAAACACCTGATCACCACCAAGATTGAGCACAAGGCTGTCCTCGACACCATGCGCCAACTGGAGCGTGAAGGTTTCGAAGTGACCTACCTCGATCCTCGTGAAGATGGCCTGGTCACTCCGGAAATGGTCGAAGCTGCCCTGCGTGACGACACCATTCTGGTATCGGTCATGCACGTGAACAACGAAATCGGCACCATCAACGACATCGCTGCCATCGGTGAGCTGACCCGCTCCCGGGGTATTCTGTTCCACGTCGACGCTGCTCAGTCCACCGGCAAGGTCGAGATCGACCTGTCGAAACTGAAAGTTGATCTGATGTCGTTCTCTGCCCACAAAACCTATGGCCCTAAAGGCATCGGCGCGCTGTACGTCAGCCGCAAGCCGCGTGTGCGCATCGAAGCGACCATGCACGGTGGTGGTCACGAGCGTGGCATGCGTTCCGGCACCCTGGCGACTCACCAGATCGTCGGCATGGGCGAAGCGTTCCGTGTGGCCAAGGAAGACATGGCTGCCGAGAATGCACGCATCAAAGCGCTGAGCGACCGTTTCTTCAAGCAGGTTGAAGGCCTGGAAGAGTTGTACGTCAACGGCAGCATGACCGCCCGCGTACCGCACAACCTGAACCTGAGCTTCAACTACGTTGAAGGCGAGTCGCTGATCATGGCGCTCAAGGATCTGGCGGTTTCGTCGGGTTCGGCCTGCACCTCGGCATCGCTTGAGCCTTCGTACGTGCTGCGCGCCCTGGGCCGCAACGACGAACTGGCACACAGCTCGATTCGCTTCACCTTCGGCCGTTTCACCACCGAAGAAGAAATCGACTACGCCGCGCAGAAAGTCTGCGAGGCCGTCACCAAGCTGCGCACTCTGTCGCCGCTGTGGGACATGTACAAAGACGGCGTCGACATTTCGAAAATCGAGTGGGCGGCACACTGATATTCAAGTCGCCGCAACCGGGCCCTGCGAATCCACGATTGGCAGGGCTTCAAGAGCGACTCCTGATGAGTGAGGATTAAGAATCATGGCTTACAGCGAAAAGGTCATCGACCACTACGAGAACCCGCGCAACGTCGGCAAGATGGATGCAGAAGATCCTGATGTCGGCACCGGCATGGTCGGCGCTCCGGCGTGCGGTGACGTGATGCGTCTGCAGATCAAGGTCAACGAGCAAGGCATCATCGAAGACGCCAAGTTCAAGACCTACGGTTGCGGTTCCGCGATCGCCTCCAGCTCCCTGGCGACCGAGTGGATGAAAGGCAAGACTCTGGATGAAGCAGAGACCATCAAGAACACTCAACTGGCCGAAGAACTGGCCCTGCCGCCAGTGAAAATTCACTGCTCCGTACTCGCTGAAGACGCCATCAAGGCGGCCGTTCGCGACTACAAGCAGAAGAAAGGCTTGATCTGACTTTCAAGATTTGGCGACGAGTAAGGAGTCACCGATGGCTATCAGCATGACAGAAGCGGCTGCTCAACACGTGCGACGCTCCCTCAACGGGCGCGGCAAGGGTGATGGGATTCGTCTGGGTGTTCGCACCACGGGCTGTTCCGGCCTTGCCTATGTGCTGGAGTTTGTCGACGAGGTGGGCGCGGACGATCAGGTGTTCGAAAGTCACGGCGAGAAAGTGATCATCGACCCGAAAAGCCTGGCCTACCTGGACGGCACCGAGCTTGATTTCGTCAAGGAAGGGTTGAACGAAGGCTTCAAGTTCAACAACCCCAACGTGCGCGGTGAGTGTGGCTGCGGCGAAAGCTTCAACATCTGAGGCTGCTCGTGGGTACTCCTTGTCATTTCGCTTTATTTGAGCTGCAACCGAGTTTCAATCTGGACCTCGATCAGCTGGCTACGCGCTACCGTGAGTTGGCGCGCGGCGTTCATCCGGACCGCTTTGCCGACGCTTCCGAGCGTGAGCAGCGGCTGGCGCTCGAGCAATCCGCGAGCCTCAACGAGGCCTACCAGACGCTCAAAAGTCCCCCCAAGCGCGCGCGATACTTGCTCGCATTGAGTGGTGGCGAGTTGCCGCTGGAGGTCACGGTGCATGATCCGGAGTTTCTTCTGCAGCAGATGGAGTTGCGTGAAGAGCTCGAGGATCTGCAAGACAGCGCCGACATGGCGGGTATTGCCACGTTCAAGCGCCGTCTCAAGGCCGCTCAGGATGAACTGAACCAAAGCTTCGCAGCTTGCTGGAATGATGCGGCGCAACGCGAACGGGCCGAACGCCTGATGCGGCGCATGCAGTTCCTCGACAAGCTCACCTACGAAGTGCGCCAGTTAGAAGAGCGCCTCGACGATTAACCCAGTGCCGCTCCGGTCGCACGCCTGATATACAGATAAGTCCTGATCACGATGGCCCTACTGCAGATCGCCGAACCCGGCCAAAGTCCTCAACCGCACCAGCGTCGTCTGGCTGTGGGGATCGACTTGGGCACTACCAATTCGTTGGTCGCTGCATTGCGCAGTGGTCTTTCCGAGCCTCTGGCCGATGCGCAAGGGCGGGTTATCCTGCCGTCTGCCGTGCGCTATCACGCCGATCGCGTCGAAGTCGGCGAATCGGCCAAACTGGCTGCCGCTACCGATCCTCTGAACACTGTGCTGTCGGTCAAGCGCTTGATGGGACGTGGTTTGTCCGACGTCAAGCAATTGGGCGATCAGCTGCCGTACCGTTTTGTCGACGGCGAGTCGCACATGCCGTTCATCGACACGGTGCAAGGCCCGAAAAGCCCGGTCGAAGTCTCCGCCGATATCCTCAAGGTGCTGCGTCAGCGCGCCGAAGCGACCTTGGGTGGCGAACTGGTCGGCGCAGTGATCACCGTTCCGGCCTATTTCGATGATGCTCAGCGTCAAGCCACCAAGGATGCGGCCAAGCTGGCCGGCCTGAACGTGCTGCGCTTGCTCAATGAGCCGACCGCTGCTGCGGTGGCTTACGGTCTGGATCAACAGGCTGAAGGCCTGGTTGCCATTTATGACCTGGGCGGCGGCACCTTTGATATTTCGATTCTGCGCCTGACCGGCGGTGTATTCGAAGTGCTGGCTACCGGTGGCGACAGCGCCCTGGGTGGTGATGACTTCGATCACGCCATTGCTGGCTGGATCATCGAGAGTGCTGGTCTGTCGGCCGACCTCGATCCGGGCGAGCAACGCAATCTGTTGCAAACCGCGTGTGCGGCCAAAGAATCCCTGACCAGTGCCTCGTCCGTCGAAGTCGCGTATGGCGACTGGAAGGCCGGGCTGACCCGTGAAGCGTTCAATGCGCTGATCGAGCCGATGGTTGCCCGCAGCCTGAAAGCCTGTCGTCGCGCGGTGCGTGATTCCGGCATTGAGCTGGAAGACGTTCATGCGGTGGTCATGGTCGGCGGCTCGACTCGCGTGCCGCGCGTGCGCGAAGCCGTTGCGCAAGCCTTCGGTCGCGAACCGCTGACCGAAATCGACCCGGACCAAGTCGTGGCCATCGGCGCTGCGATCCAGGCCGATACCCTGGCTGGCAATAAGCGTGACGGCGGCGAACTGCTGCTGCTCGACGTGATTCCGTTGTCCCTGGGGCTGGAAACCATGGGCGGCCTGATGGAGAAGGTGATTCCGCGCAACACCACCATCCCTGTCGCCCGGGCCCAGGACTTCACCACTTATAAAGACGGCCAGTCGGCCATGGCGATCCACGTATTGCAGGGCGAGCGTGAGTTGATCAGCGACTGCCGCTCCCTGGCACGCTTCGAATTGCGCGGTATTCCAGCGATGGTTGCTGGGGCGGCGAAGATTCGCGTGACCTTCCAGGTCGATGCCGACGGTCTGCTCAGTGTCTCGGCCCGCGAATTGGGTTCGGGCGTCGAAGCCAGCATTCAGGTCAAACCGTCCTACGGCCTGACCGACGGCGAAATCGCCAAAATGCTCAAGGATTCGTTCCAGCACGCCAACGACGACAAGGTCGCCCGCGTATTGCGTGAACAGCAGGTCGATGCCCAGCGCCTGATCGAAGCAGTGCAGGGTGCTCTGGATGTCGACGGCGAACGCTTGCTCGACGCCGAAGAGCGCATGGTCATCGAATTGCAGATGCAGGAACTGACCGAATTGATGAAAGGCACCGATGGTTACGCCATTGAGCAGCAGACCAAACGTCTGTCGCAAGTGACCGATGCCTTTGCTGCCCGCCGCCTGGACTCGACGGTGAAAGCCGCTCTGGCGGGGCGCAATCTGAATGAAATCGAGGAATAATTGATGCCGCAGGTCATTTTTCTGCCACACGAGAAGTTCTGCCCGGAAGGCATGGTTGTGGAGGCTGAGCCCGGCATATCCATTCTCGAGCTGGCCCATGAACACCATATCGAGATGGAAAGCGCCTGTGGCGGCGTCTGCGCGTGCACCACTTGTCACTGCATCATTCGTGAGGGTTTCGACTCGCTGGAAGAGGCTGATGAGCTGGAGGAAGACTATCTTGATAAGGCTTGGGGGCTGGAAGCCCAGTCACGTCTGGCCTGTCAGGCAAAAGTCGGGACTGAAGACCTGACCGTCGAAATTCCGAAATACTCGCTCAACCATGCCGCCGAAGCGCCGCACTGATTCAAGGAACTTTCATGAGCCTGAAATGGGTTGATGTGCTGGAAATCGCGATCCAGCTGGCTGAGTCAAAGCCGGATGTGGACCCGCGTTACGTGAACTTCGTCGATCTGCACCAGTGGGTGCTGGCATTGCCGGAGTTCAGTGATGATCCGACACGCGGTGGCGAGAAGGTGCTTGAAGCCATTCAGGCCGCCTGGATCGAAGAAGCAGACTGAGTCTGCACCGTACGCAGTTAGGCAATACCAAAGAACCCGCGTATAATTCGCGGGTTTAATTTTTCGCAAATTACCGTTTCTGGAGTTACACCATGGCTGTTCAACGTACTTTCTCCATCATCAAGCCTGACGCTGTTGCTAAAAATGTCATCGGCGAGATCACCACTCGTTTCGAAAAAGCAGGCCTGCGCGTTGTAGCTTCGAAACTGAAGCAACTGTCCAAAGCCGAAGCTGAAGGCTTCTACGCTGAGCACAGCGCTCGTGGTTTCTTCAACGACCTGGTTGCTTTCATGATTTCCGGTCCGGTTGTCGTTCAGGTTCTGGAAGGCGAAAACGCTATCGCTCTGAACCGTGAGCTGATGGGCGCTACCAACCCTAAAGAAGCTGCTCCTGGCACCATCCGCGCTGACTTCGCTGATTCCATCGACGCCAACGCCGTACACGGTTCGGACTCCGAAGCCGCTGCTGCTCGCGAAATCTCGTACTTCTTCGCAGCTACTGAAGTAACCACTCGCTAAGCATTGGCTTAAGAGTGAAGGTGAATCCATGACTACATCGACTGTAAAAACCAACCTGCTGGGTCTGACTCAACAGGAAATGGAAAAATTCTTCGACTCGATCGGGGAGAAGCGTTTCCGTGCCGGTCAGGTAATGAAATGGATTCACCACTTTGGCGTCGATGATTTCGACGCCATGACGAACGTCAGCAAGGCCTTGCGCGAAAAGCTCAAGGCTGTTGCTGAAATTCGTGGTCCGGAAGTGGTCAGCGAGGACATCTCCAGCGACGGCACCCGTAAGTGGGTGGTGCGCGTGGCGTCCGGCAGCTGCGTCGAGACCGTTTACATTCCCCAGGGCAAACGCGGCACCTTGTGCGTTTCGTCCCAGGCAGGCTGTGCCCTGGACTGCAGTTTCTGCTCCACCGGCAAGCAAGGTTTCAATAGCAACCTCACTGCCGCCGAAGTCATCGGCCAGGTGTGGATTGCCAACAAATCCTTTGGCAGCGTCCCGGCAACCGTCGACCGTGCCATCACCAACGTGGTGATGATGGGCATGGGGGAGCCGCTGCTGAACTTCGACAACGTCGTGGCCGCCATGCATCTGATGATGGATGACCTGGGCTATGGCATCTCCAAGCGCCGCGTAACCCTGTCGACTTCGGGTGTGGTGCCGATGATCGATGAGCTGTCCAAGCACATCGATGTTTCCCTGGCGTTGTCCTTGCACGCACCGAATGACGCATTGCGTAACCAATTGGTGCCGATCAACAAGAAGTATCCGCTTAAGATGCTGCTGGAATCGTGTCAGCGCTACATGTCGTCCCTGGGCGAAAAGCGTGTGCTGACCATCGAGTACACCTTGCTCAAGGACATCAACGACAAGGTCGAACATGCCGTTGAGATGATCGAGTTGCTCAAGAACATCCCGTGCAAGATCAACCTGATTCCGTTCAACCCGTTCCCGCATTCCGGTTACGAGCGCCCGAGCAACAACGCGATTCGCCGTTTCCAGGATCAGCTTCACCATGCCGGCTTCAACGTCACCGTGCGCACAACCCGCGGTGAAGACATCGATGCCGCGTGTGGCCAATTGGTAGGACAGGTGCTGGATCGCACCCGTCGCAGTGAACGTTATATCGCTGTGCGTGAGTTGAGCGCCGACAACGATATGGCGCAAAACGCTGCGAACAATAATTAAGAGAGGATCTCTATGTCCCTGCGCTTCGCGCTGCTTGTGCTGTTGGCCAGCCTCTGTGCTGGTTGTGTCCTGTCGGGCGATTTCAACCCGATGAAGACCAGCAAGGGCCGTGACGAAGCGCGCGCCGCCTACGTGCAGCTGGGCTTGGGGTACTTGCAGCAGGGCATGACCGAGCGCGCCAAGGTCCCGCTGAAGAAGGCGTTGGAACTGGATGACTCGGATGCTGACGCCAACGCGGCGTTGGGGCTGGTGTTCCAGGCTGAGATGGAGCCGGAACTGGCCGATCAGCATTTTCGCAAGGCACTGTCTTCCCGTCCCGCCGATGCGCGAATCCTGAACAACTACGGCAGTTTTCTGTTCGAAGAAAAACGTTACAAAGAGGCGTACGAGCGCTTTGAACAGGCGGCCGCCGATACTCTGTATCCCGAGCGTTCGCGGGTTTTCGAGAACCTCGGCATGACTGCTTCAAAGCTGGGCCAGCGTGACCTGGCTCGCCAGCAACTGGAAAAAGCCCTGCGTTTGAACCGCCAACAGCCACGTGCCTTGCTGGAAATGGCTGAGTTGTCATTCGAAGACAGGCATTATGTGCCCGCGCGTGACTATTACGATCGTTTTAGCCTGCTCACCGAGCAAAATGCACGTAGTCTATTGCTCGGCGTTCGACTGGCAAAAGTGTTTGAAGATCGCGACAAGGCCGCCAGTTTTGGCCTGCAATTAAAACGACTCTATCCCGGTACGCCGGAATATCAGCAATACCTGTCGGAGCAATGATGAAAGCGGCGCATCCCGAAGTTGTAGCAGCGAATCGCGTTAACCCCGGTGAGACTTTGCGCCAGGCCCGCGAAAGCAATGGCTGGTCGCTGGCCGAAGTGGCCCTCAAGCTCAACCTCACCGTCAATTCCCTGAGTAATCTGGAAGCCGGCGCTTTTGACAAGCTGCCTGGCCACACCTTTGCTCGTGGCTATATTCGCGCTTACGCCAAATTGCTGGGCATGGACCAGGCTGTTCTGGTTCAGCAGTTCGACCAATCCACTGGCACCGACTCCCAGGGCAGTAACGTCCACAGCCTGGGGCGTATCGAAGAGCCGGTTCGGGTTTCCCACACCATTTTGCGAATTGTCAGCCTGCTGTTACTGATCGCGGTGATTGGTGGTGGTTTTGTCTGGTGGCAGGATCAAACCTCATTGCGCACCAAGGACCTGGTCAGCCTGGCTCCGGAACACGTTGAAGTCGAAGGCGCCGATGGCACCACCCAGATCCATCCGCTGGACGAGCCGGAAGACCAGGCGGTTGCGCAAGGTGAGGCTGAAGGTGAAACGCCTCTGGCGTTGCCGCAGGCTGAGGGGCCTGCCAACGCCGAAGCAAGCGCGCCGGTGCCAACACCCGCTCCAGCAGCCCCGGTAGCAACACCTGCGGCTCCGGCCCACAATACTGCTCCGGTTGTCGCGACACCGGCAGCGCCAGCTGTTGTCGCTGCACCGGCAGCGGTTGCGACGGCTCCGGTTGCGCCAACCGTTGCGGCTGCTGCTCCAGCAGCTCCAGCAGCTCCAGTTGCGGGCCAGGGCCAGGTTCAACTGCAATTCAGCGCCGATTGCTGGACTCAAGTGACCGACGGCACGGGTAAAGTGCTGTTGAGTGGTCTCAAGCGTAAAGGCGAAAGTGTTTCCGTCAGCGGCAAGCCGCCCTTTGCCGTGCGTCTGGGCTTTGCTCGTGGCGCGCAGGTCAGCTACAACGGGCAGGTGGTTGATGTCGCTCCGTTCACCAGTGGCGAGACTGCTCGCCTGAAGTTAGGTCAATAAGTCATGCACGGCGAATCTCCAATCAAGCGTCGCGAATCCCGGAAAATCTGGGTCGGTAACGTGCCTGTTGGCGGCGATGCGCCCATCGCTGTGCAGAGCATGACCAACAGCGACACCAATGACGTGGCCGCCACCGTGGCCCAGATCAATCGTCTGGAAGCCGCTGGCGTCGATATCGTTCGGGTTTCGGTGCCGGACATGGACGCCGCCGAAGCCTTCGGCAAGATCAAGCAACTGGTCAAGGTGCCGTTGGTGGCTGACATCCACTTCGACTACAGGATCGCTCTGCGCGTAGCCGAACTGGGTGTCGATTGCCTGCGCATCAACCCGGGCAACATCGGTCGTGAAGACCGCGTACGTGCGGTGGTCGATGCCGCCCGTGATCGCGGGATTCCAATCCGTATCGGCGTGAACGCCGGTTCCCTGGAAAAAGACCTGCAAAAGAAATATGGCGAGCCGACTCCGGCCGCGCTGGTCGAGTCCGCCCTGCGTCACGTCGAACACCTCGAACGCCTGAATTTCCAGGACTTCAAGGTCAGCGTAAAAGCTTCCGACGTGTTCATGGCCGTTGAAGCCTACCGCTTGCTGGCCAAGGAAATCGTCCAGCCATTGCACCTGGGCATCACCGAAGCCGGTGGTTTGCGTTCAGGCACGGTGAAATCCGCCGTAGGCCTCGGTATGCTGCTCGCCGAAGGGATTGGCGATACTATTCGCATCTCGTTGGCGGCCGACCCGGTCGAGGAAGTGAAAGTCGGCTACGACATTCTCAAATCCCTGCACCTGCGTTCCCGTGGCATCAACTTCATCGCCTGCCCGAGCTGCTCGCGGCAGAACTTCGATGTGGTCAAAACCATGAACGAGCTGGAAGGGCGTCTCGAAGACTTGCTGGTGCCGCTGGATGTCGCGGTAATCGGTTGTGTGGTCAACGGGCCGGGTGAAGCCAAGGAAGCCCATATTGGCTTGACCGGCGGCACACCAAACCTGATTTACATCGACGGCAAGCCGTCGCAGAAACTGACGAATGACAATCTGGTGGATGAGCTTGAACGCTTGATCCGCCAGAAAGCGGCCGAAAAGGTCGAAGCCGACGCGGCTGTAATCGCTCGCGGCTGAGCCTGACTAAAGAGCCGAACGAATTTAAGGATTTAAAGTGAGCAAGTCTCTGCAAGCCATCCGTGGCATGAACGACATCCTGCCCGAACAGACTCCCCTGTGGCGTCATTTCGAGGGCACCGTTTCGCGTCTGCTGGATAACTACGGTTACAAGCAGATCCGCATGCCGATCGTCGAGTTCACCGAGCTGTTCAAGCGCTCGATCGGTGAAGTGACCGACATCGTCGAAAAAGAGATGTACACCTTCGAAGACCGCAACGGCGATTCCCTGACTCTGCGCCCTGAAGGCACAGCGGCCTGCGTGCGCGCGGTGCTCGAACACGGCATTACCGGCGGCGGCCAGGTGCAGAAACTCTGGTACATCGGCCCGATGTTCCGCCACGAACGTCCGCAGAAAGGCCGTTATCGCCAGTTCCACCAGA
The DNA here is from genome assembly GCF_030687165.1 of Pseudomonas sp. FP1740. Classification (NCBI taxonomy): domain Bacteria; kingdom Pseudomonadati; phylum Pseudomonadota; class Gammaproteobacteria; order Pseudomonadales; family Pseudomonadaceae; genus Pseudomonas; species Pseudomonas sp. FP1740. The sequence continues at coordinate 5,441,699 of NZ_CP117461.1, read as the reverse complement.
TTGGTTGTGAAGTCTTCAACCTCGACGGTCCGGACATCGACGCCGAGCTGATCGTGCTGACCTGGCGCCTGTGGGGCGAGCTGGGTATCCGCGATGCGGTCAAGCTCGAACTCAACAGCCTGGGCACTGCCGAATCCCGTGGTCGTTATCGCGAAGCACTGGTCGAGTACCTGACCGCTCGCCTGGATCAACTGGACGAAGACAGCCAGCGCCGTCTGAAGACCAACCCGCTGCGGGTCCTGGACACCAAGAACGCCGACACTCAAGCGGTGCTGGCCGACGCGCCGAAAATGGCCGATTACCTCGACGAAGAATCCCGCGTGCACTTCGAGGGCCTCAAGGCTCGCCTGGACGCCGCCGGCATTCCTTATGTGATCAACCCGAAGCTGGTTCGCGGGCTGGATTACTACAGCAAGACTGTATTCGAATGGGTCACCGACCAATTGGGCGCCCAGGGCACGGTATGTGCCGGTGGTCGTTACGACGGTCTGGTGGAGCAGATGGGCGGCAAGCCGACCCCGGGCGTCGGTTTCGCCATGGGCATCGAGCGTCTGGTGCTGCTGCTTGAAACCCTGGAGCAGATCCCCGAAGAGATCTCCCGTCAGGTCGACGTCTACCTCTGCGCCTTCGGTGAAGCCGCCGAGCTGGCCGGTCTGACCCTGAGTGAGCATGTTCGTGATCAACTGCCCAACCTGCGCCTGCAAATCAATGCCGGGGGCGGCAGCTTCAAAAGCCAGTTCAAGAAAGCCGACAAGAGCGGTGCGCTGTACGCATTGATCCTCGGTGACGACGAAATGGCCCAGCAAGTGGTAGGTTTCAAACCCCTGCGTGGCCAGGGCGAACAACAAAGCATTGCCTGGGATGCGCTTGCTGCACACCTGGCCACCTGCGTCGTGCAGGGTTGAAGCTGTCAAACAGCCGATTTAGCGATTAAGGAGTATTGGGGTGTCGAGTACCGAAGACGAACATGTGGCGGAGTTGAAGGAGTGGTGGACACGCAACGGCAAGCCCCTGGTTACTGGCGGCCTGTTGGCGCTGGTCATCGTGTTCGGCTGGCAGGCCTTTCAGAAGTATCAGAGCAATCAGTCGCAAGGCGCCTCGATTCTCTACCAGCAGTTGCTGGAAACCACGCTGACGCCTGACGGCAAGCCTGATGCTGCACGTGTTTCGGATCTGGCCGGCAAGCTCAACAGCGAGTTCGGCGGCACTGCCTACGCGCAATACGGCAGCCTGTTCGTGGCGAAAGTCGCGGTCGACAGCGGCAAGCTGGACGACGCAGCCAGCGAGCTGAAAGCCATTGTCGACAAACCGGCCAACCCGGCTCTGGGTGAAATCGCCCGTCAGCGCCTGGCGCAGGTGCTGGCCGCGCAGAACAAGGTCGATGAAGCCCTGAAACTGCTCGAAGGCGATGCCGACAAGGCCTTCCTGGCCACTCGTGAAGAACTCAAGGGTGACCTGCTGGTGCAACTGGGTCGTACCGACGAAGCGAACGTGGCGTATCAAAAAGCCAAGGCGGCACTGTCGGATGAAGCGGCGGTCGGTGGCCTACAAATCAAGCTGGACGACCTGGCCAAAGGGGATGCGTGACGTGATCCGTTGGAAACATGCAGCATTGCTGGCTCTGGCCATTCTGGCCGCGGGTTGCAGCAGCAACAGCAAAAAAGAGTTGCCACCGGCCGAGCTGACCGACTTCAAAGAAGAAGTGGTTCTGCACAAGCAGTGGAGTCGTTCGATCGGTAACGGTCAGGGCGAAACCTACAACATGCTGGTTCCGGCGATCGATGGCGATACCATCTATGCCGCCGACGTCACCGGTGTGGTGATGGCAATGGATCGCAGCAATGGCGACGTCAAGTGGAAGAAAGATCTCGAACTGCCTGTCTCCGGCGCCGTTGGCGTGGGTTACGGTCTGGTCATGATCGGCACGCTCAAGGGTGAAATCGTTGCCCTGGATGCCAGCAGCGGTGAAGAGAAATGGCGCGCTCGCGTGACCAGCGAAGTTCTCGCACCACCGGCCACCAACGGTGACGTTGTTGTGGTTCAGACCCAGGATGACCGTCTGATCGGTCTGGATGCCTCCACCGGCAACCAGCGCTGGTTGTATGACAGCACGCCAGCGGTCCTGACCCTGCGCGGCACCAGCGCACCGATCGTCACCAACCGCCTCGCGGTGGCTGGCCTGTCGACCGGTAAAGTGGTTGCTCTTGATGTGTCCAACGGCGTGCCGGTTTGGGAACAGCGTGTAGCGATTCCACAAGGTCGTTCGGAGCTGGAGCGTGTGGTCGATATCGACGGTGGCTTGCTGCTGTCCGGCGGTACACTGTATGTCGCCAGCTACCAGGGTCGCGTCGCGGCACTGGACCTGGAAAGCGGTCGTCAGCTCTGGCAGCGTGATGCTTCCAGCTATGCCGGCGTCGCCCAGGGTTTTGGCAGTGTCTACGTAAGCCTGTCTTCGGGCACTGTTGAAGGCGTCGACGAGCGTTCCACCACTGCATTGTGGAGCAACGATTCGCTGGCCCGCCGTCAACTGTCGGCTCCGGAAGTGTTCTCCAGCTACGTTGCAGTCGGTGACCTGGAAGGTTACCTGCACCTGCTGAGTCAGGTGGACGGTCGTTTCGTCGGCCGCGAGCGCATCGACAGCGACGGCCTGCGTGCCCGTCCGCTGGTGGTGGGTGACACGATTTATGTATATGGCAACAGCGGCAAACTGGAAGCCCTGACCATCAAGTAAAGACTATGCTTGGGGTTTAACCCCCAAGCGGCCTTGTTCTGCAAGGCTCGCAGCGCTTTCAAGCGCTGCCCCGAGCACCAGCCGCTGCCTCGCAGCGGCTTTTGTATTTTCTGAAATAACGAAGTGGAGAGCCGCATGGTTCCCGTAATCGCCCTGGTGGGCCGACCGAACGTCGGCAAGTCCACCTTGTTCAACCGCCTGACCAGGACTCGCGACGCCATCGTCGGCGACTTGTCCGGTCTGACCCGTGATCGCCAATACGGTGAGGCCAAGTGGCAAGGGCGTTCCTACATTCTGGTCGACACTGGTGGTATCTCCGGTGACGAGCACGGTATGGACGAAAAAATGGCCGAGCAGTCGCTGCTGGCCATTGAAGAAGCGGATGTCGTTCTGTTCCTGGTAGATGCCAAGGCCGGTTTTACCGCCGCCGACCAGATGATCGCCGAGCACTTGCGCAAGCGTAATAAGCGTTCCTATGTGGTCGCCAACAAGGTCGACAACATCGACCCTGAAATGGCCCGCGCCGAATTCGCCCCGTTGGGCATGGGCCACGCGATCCCGATCGCCGGTGCCCATGGTCGTGGCATCACCCAGATGCTGGAAATCGCCCTGAGCGACTTCCCGAAAGACGAAGAAGAACCGCAAGAAGGCGAAGAGGAAGAGATCGTTGCCGAAGGTGAGGAAGCCAAGCGCATTCCTGGCCCAAGCGAAAAAGACGGTATCAAGATCGCCATCATCGGTCGTCCGAACGTCGGCAAGTCGACCCTGGTCAACCGCATGCTCGGTGAAGACCGGGTGATCGTGTATGACCAGCCCGGTACTACCCGCGACAGTATCTACATCCCGTTTGAGCGTAACGACGAGAAGTACACGCTGATCGACACCGCTGGTGTGCGCAAGCGCGGCAAGATCCACGAAGAAGTCGAAAAATTCTCCGTGGTCAAAACCCTGCAGGCGATCAAAGACGCCAACGTGGTGATCTTCGTGATGGACGCCCGCGAAGGCGTGGTGGACCACGATCTCAACCTGCTGGGCTTTGCCCTTGAAGCCGGTCGTGCGTTGGTGATCGCGATCAACAAGTGGGACGGCATGACGCCGAGCGAGCGCGATTTCGTGAAGGTCGAGCTGCAACGTCGACTGTTCTTCGTCGACTTCGCCGACATCCACTTCATCTCGGCCCTGCACGGCACTGGCGTAGGCAATCTCTACGCCTCGGTACAGAACTCGTTCAAGTCCGCGGTCACCCGCTGGCCGACCAACCGCCTGACCCAGATTCTGGAAGATGCGGTTGGCGAGCACGCGCCACCGATGGTCAACAACCGCCGGATCAAGCTGCGTTATGCCCACTTGGGTGGTGCCAACCCGCCGATCATCGTGATCCACGGTAACCAGATCGAGAAGGTGCCGAAGTCTTACGTCCGTTACCTGGAAAACACTTACCGTCGTGTGCTCAAGCTGGTCGGTACGCCGATCCGCATCGAGTTCAAGGGCGGCGAGAACCCGTACGAAGGCAACAAGAACTCGCTCACCGACCGTCAGGTCAACAAGAAGCGTCGTTTGATGTCGCACCATAAGAAGGCTGACAAGAAGCGCCGCGACAAGCGCTGATTCAAGGCCTCACTCTTTTTGGGAGGGCTTGTTGTGGCGAGGGAGCTTGCTCCCGCTGGACCGCGAAGCGGCCCAGTATCTGCAACCGAGATCGTTCAGTTGGAACGCATCGGCTGTTTGCGACTGCTGCGCAGCCGAGCGGGAGCAAGCTCCCTCGCCACAAGTTATGCGGTGAACATTAGAAGAAGGGTGCCGGTTGGCGCCCTTTTTTTGTGGGCGTCGTTTGGGCTATCCTCGGGCTCTCCCGTGCCGCCGTTAGAGCCGGGTGTAGCCCAGGGAATCACCGATGATCACCAGTAAGCTGCCGAATGTCGGCATCACTATCTTCACGCAGATGTCTCAGCTCGCGACGCAAACCGGGGCGATCAACCTGTCCCAGGGTTTTCCCGATTTCGACGGCCCGCAGGCCCTGCGTGATGCGGTCGGTCGGCATATCGCCAGTGGCCACAACCAGTATTCGCCGATGACCGGCTTACCGGCGCTGCGTCAGCAGATCGCGGCGAAGATCGCTCGCAGCTACGGTGCGCATGTTGATGCCGACAGCGAAGTGACGGTCACCCCCGGCGCGACCCAGGCGATCTTCTGCGCGATTCAGGCGGTGATCCATAGCGGCGATGAAGTGATCGTGTTCGATCCGTGCTACGACAGCTACGAGCCCTCGGTCGAGCTGGCCGGTGGTCGCTGTGTGCATGTGCAACTCGGCCTGAAGGACTTCGCCATCGACTTCCAGAAGCTCGCCGAAGCCCTGAGCCCGCGCACGCGGATGATCATCCTCAATACCCCGCACAACCCAAGCGGTGCGCTGATCAGCCGTGCCGAGCTGGATCAGCTGGCGGCGTTGATCCGCGACCGCGACATCTATGTGATCAGCGACGAAGTCTATGAACACCTGGTGTTCGACGGTGTGTCTCACGCCAGCGTATTGGCCCATGAAGAGCTGTATCAGCGCGCTTTCGTGGTCAGTTCGTTCGGCAAGACGTACCACGTCACCGGTTGGAAAACCGGTTATGTCGTGGCGCCGCCGGCCCTTAGCGCGGAGCTGCGCAAGGTGCACCAGTACGTCAGTTTCTGCGGCGTGACGCCGTTGCAGTATGCGTTGGCCGATTACATGGCCGAGTACCCGGAACACGTCGAAGAGTTGCCGGGCTTCTATCAGGCCAAGCGTGATCTGTTCTGCGATCTGCTGACGCCGTCGCGCTTCAGTTTTACCCGCGTGGCCGGTACTTATTTCCAGTTGGTCGATTACTCGCAGATTCGCCCGGACCTCAATGACGTCGAGATGGCGCTGTGGATGACCCGCGAGCACGGTGTCGCGAGTATCCCGATCTCGGTCTTCTATCAGACTCCACCTGAAGGCCAGCGCCTGGTGCGTCTATGCTTTGCCAAGCGCGAGGAGACCCTGCGTGAAGCAGCGGCAAAACTATGCGTGATCTGAGTACTCTGCCCAATCTGAATCTTGCGCTGATCCAGACCACCCTGGCCTGGCACGATCGTCAGGCCAATCTGGAGCATTTCGAGCCGTTGCTGGAACAGGCTCGCGGCGCGGACCTGATCATACTGCCGGAGATGTTCACCACCGGTTTCTCCATGGAATCGGAAACCCTCGCCGAGCCGGAAAATGGCGCCACCAGTAAATGGATGCGGGCTCAGGCGGCGAAGCTGGGCGCGGTGGTGACCGGCAGCATCATCGTCCAGGCGGCTGACGGCAGCCATCGCAATCGTCTGTTGTGGGCACGGCCGGACGGGGAGGTGTGGCACTACGACAAGCGTCACCTGTTCCGCATGGCAGGGGAGAACAACCACTACACCCCGGGCGAGCGTCAGGTGCAGTTCGAATTGAAGGGTTGGCGAGTGCGGCCGCTGATTTGCTACGACCTGCGCTTCCCGGTCTGGAGCCGCGATCCGCAAGACACTGACTTGCTGCTGTACACCGCCAACTGGCCGGGCGCACGGCGTCAGCACTGGAACCGATTGCTGCCGGCACGGGCGATCGAAAACCTCTGCTATGTGGCGGCGGTGAACCGTATCGGTACCGATGGCAAAGGCTTTGCGTATACCGGTGACAGTCAGGTCCTGGATTTTCAGGGCGAGACGCTGCTCGGTGCAGGTGATGCCGATGGTGTGTTCAAGGTCGTGCTCGACGCGGCGGAACTGGCGGCGTATCGCACACGGTTCCCGGCGAATCTGGATGCGGATACCTTCGAGTTCACCTGACCGATCGTTGAGCAACAAAAAAGGCCCCGAGGTTTTCACCCCGGGGCCTTTTGCATTTGCAGCGAAGCTTACGCCGCTTTCGCTTCCGGCTGGCTCAGGGAGCGGTTCAGTGCGCTGAACAGGGCCTTGAAGCTGGCAGTGGTGATGTTTTCATCGATGCCGACGCCATGTACCGCACGCTCACCATTCACCCGCAATTCAATGTAGGCCGCGGCCTTGGCATTGGTGCCCGCGCCGATGGCGTGCTCGTTGTAGTCCATGATTTCCACCGGGATCGGCAGGCCGGCCACCAGTGCTTCCAGGGCACCGTTGCCCTTGCCGCGCCAGTGCAGATTGGTTTCGCCCTGACCCTTGCTGGAAACTTCGACTTCCACGGCGCTGTGACCGTTTTCTTCCTGCAGGCGATGGCTGACCAGCGCGTACGGGGTGTTGGCCTGCAAGTACTCGCTGTGCAGCAGCGCGTGGATCTGCTGGGCGGTCATCTCCAGGCCCAGGCGATCGGTTTCACGCTGCACGACCTGGCTGAACTCGATTTGCATACGGCGCGGCAAGCTGATGCCGTATTCCTGTTCCAGCAGGTAAGCGATACCGCCCTTGCCCGACTGGCTGTTGACGCGAATCACCGCCTCGTAGCTGCGGCCAATGTCGGCCGGGTCGATCGGCAGGTACGGCACTTCCCACAGGGCGTCCGGTTGCTGCTGGGCGAAGCCCTTGCGGATTGCATCCTGGTGCGAGCCGGAGAACGCGGTGTGAACCAGGTCGCCGACGTACGGGTGACGTGGGTGCACCGCAATCTGGTTGCACTCTTCGACGACTTTGCGCACGCCATCGATATCGGAGAAATCCAGCTCAGGGTTGACGCCCTGGGTGTAGAGGTTCAATGCCACGGTGACGAGATCGACGTTACCGGTACGTTCGCCGTTGCCGAACAGGCAGCCTTCGACACGGTCGGCGCCGGCCATCAGGCCCAGCTCGGTGGCGGCCACGCCGGTGCCACGGTCGTTGTGGGTGTGCAGGCTGATGATCACGCTGTCACGACGGTTGATGTGACGACCGAACCATTCGATCTGGTCGGCATAGATGTTCGGGGTCGCGCATTCGACGGTGGCGGGCAGGTTGAGGATCACCTTGTGCTCAGGCGTCGGGTTCCACACCTCGATCACCGCGTCGCAGACTTCCTTGGCGAATTCCAGTTCGGTGGCGCTGAAGGTTTCTGGCGAGTATTCGAAGGTCCACTCGGTGTCCGGCTGTTGGGCGGCATATTTGACGAACAGCTTGGCGGCGTTCACGGCGATGGCCTTGATCCCGTCCTTGTCCTGGTTGAAGACAATGCGGCGGAAGGAAGGGGAGGTCGCGTTGTACAGGTGAACGATGGCCTTCTTGGCACCGCGCAGGGATTCAAAGGTGCGCGCGATCAAGTCTTCACGGCCCTGGGTCAGCACCTGAATGGTGGTGTCGTCCGGGATGTGGCCGCCTTCGATCAGGGTACGCACGAAGTCGAAGTCAGTTTGCGAAGCAGCCGGGAACGAGGCTTCGATTTCTTTCACACCGACCTGCACCAGGGTCTTCCAGAAACGCAGCTTCTTGACCGCGTCCATTGGCTCGATCAACGACTGGTTGCCGTCACGAAGGTCCGAGCTGCACCAGATCGGCGCTGCAGTGATGGTCTTCGATGGCCAGGTGCGGTCCGGCAGGTTGATGGTCGGGAACGCGCGGTATTTCGAAGACGGGTCTTTGAGCATGCTCATTGGAAAATCCTTATTGTGTGGGCCGAAAAAAGGCGGCCTGCCGGTGGATCAAATGTTCTGGTAAAGCATCAGACGAGGCACCGCGATTCAGCCTGGCAGTCGTGCACTGACGAGGCACAGGCTGCGGTGCTGGCGGAGCTGAATGAGGGTGTGAGAGGTTTTCATGCCTTCAACCCTAACCGCGGGGGGAAAGGATGGCAAGCAGTCGAAAAACTTTGAGAGGAATACTCGAAAAGCGGGTTTTTGCGAGATTTTATTGCTCGTAAGAAGCAGGATTGTTTTGTCGCTTGCGCAGTGTCTCAGCCATGCGCAATCGATAGAAGAGGGGTTGAGTGGGTTGGGAGTGTTCGGTTTATTTGCGGGTTTCGGTGATGCTCAGGCCTCTTAGCGGGCTTGCCCGCGAGAAGAGGCCATCAGCCGCAACCACTGCTTATGGTTGAAACGCACCAATGAAAATCGCCGGGTCCACCCGCGCATCGTTCAAGCTGACGTTCCAGTGCATATGCGGCCCGGTCGCACGGCCAGTTGAGCCGACTTTCCCGACCACCTCACCACGCGCCAGTTGCTGGCCGACTTTCACGTCGATCTTCGACATGTGGCAGAACATGCTGATAAAGCCCTGGCCATGGTCGACGAATACCGTATTGCCGTTGAAGAAGTAATTCCCGATCAGTATTACCTTGCCGGCGGCCGGGGTTTTGATCGGCGTGCCGGCGGGCACTGCAAAGTCGAGGCCCGCGTGGGGATTGCGTTCTTCGCCATTGAAGAAGCGGCGCACCCCGAACTTGCTCGACAACGGCCCATTGACCGGTTTGTCCAGCAACAGGTTGCTCGGAGTATTCGGGCTGAAGCTGCGGTAAGCCTGGATCTGCTCGGCCAACTCGCCCTCGATGCGCTTGAGATTCGCCGGGTTCGGATTGACCTGCTGCGTATTCTTCAGGGTGATGTGCTGTTCCGGGTATTTCTTGTTGCCGACGGTGAAGCTCAGGTTGCGGCCACCGCTGCTCAGCGACTGGCTGCCCGGTTTGACCGTCAGCGGCACGCCGACGATGGCCAGCCAGTTGTTCTGTTCCTTGACCACCAGTACCGGTCTGCCTTGATAGCTGGCTTTTGGCGCCTGGGCAGAGCTGCCCAGATCCACCACGGCTACGCCACCCGGTACCGGTTTGTTCAACAGACGGGTGATGTAACTGTCGGCATGGGCGTTGAAGGTCAGGCACAGCAATAGCAGCGGAGCGAAAAAACGCGGCATGGATCAATCCAGTAAAGAAAGGGTGACAGGCGTCAGGTGATTGTCTTCGACCCGCACTTGCAGCTCGCCTTCGCCCAGTTTGGCTTTCAGGCGCTGGCCGGTGTGGGTTTGCGCGGCGCTGCGGATCGCGTTGCCGCGCTCGTCCAGCAGAATGCTGTAGCCACGAGCGAGGGTCGCCAACGGGCTGACCACATGCAGCGTCTGCATCTGACTTTGCAATTGCAGGCGACGGGATTTAAGCCCTTCGCGCATGGCCCGAGGCAAGCGCTCGGCGAGGCTGTCGAGGCGCTGGCGAAGCATCGCCAGTTGTCGCCCGGGATGCTGCCCGGCGAGGCGGGTTTCCAGACGGATCAAGCGCTCGCGACGGGTGTTGAGGCTACGTTCGAAGGCGCGGCGCAGGCGCATGTCCAGATCATCCAGGCGTTGCGCTTGCTGACGCAGGCGTTCGCCGGGATGGCGCAAGCGGCGAGAGATGCCTTCCAGACGCAGCCGATCGCGCATCAAGCGGTCACGCATGCGCATCACCAGTCGTCGGTGCAGGCTTTCGACCCGACGCACCAGATCGCTGGAGTCCGGCGCCAGCAGTTCGGCGGCGGCGGACGGCGTCGGCGCGCGAACGTCGGCGACGAAGTCACTGATCGATACGTCGGTTTCATGGCCAACGGCGCTGACGATCGGCGTCATACAGGCGTCCACGGCGCGGGCCACGGCTTCTTCGTTGAAACACCAGAGGTCTTCCAGCGAGCCGCCGCCACGGGCCAGGATCAGCGCATCGAAACCACGGGCGTCCGCCAGTTTCAGCGCGCGGACAATTTGCGCAGCGGCTTCGCGACCTTGTACGGCGGTAGGGATCAGCGTCAGTTGCACCTGCGGCGCACGGCGGCGGAACACACTGATGATGTCGCGGATCACCGCGCCGGTGGGTGAGCTGATGATGCCGATGCGTTGCGGGTGCGCCGGCAATGGCACTTTGCGCTCGGCACTGAACAGGCCTTCGGCGCTGAGTTTTTCCTTCAAAGCATCGAAGGCCAGACGCAGGGCGCCATCACCGGCCGGCTCCACGGTGTCGAGAATCAGTTGGTAGTCACCACGGCCTTCAAACAGCGAAACCTTGCCACGAACCTTGACCGCCAGGCCATCCTTCAGCGCCTGGCGAACCCGTGCCGCGTTCTGCCGGAACAGTGCACAACGAACTTGGGCGCCGCTGTCCTTGAGGGTGAAATACACATGGCCGGACGCCGGGCGGGCGAGGTTGGAGATTTCGCCTTCGACCCAGATGTTGCTGAACACGTCTTCGAGCAACACCCGCGCGCGGCCGTTGAGCTGGCTGACAGTCAGGACTTCCCGGTCCAGGCCGAGTCTTGCAAAGGGATCTTTAATCATGGGGCGCAGTTTAAAGGCATTCGGCGATCAATCTCCATGAGTCAGCGTAAATCCCTTGTGGGAGCGGGCATTGCTACGGTAATCGAGTGAAGTGTTCGACGAATTGCTGAACCAGCGCGGTGGGATCTTGCCGGCAGGCGAGGGCGACAGTGCTGTGGCAATCGGGGTCGGCCAAGGGCAGGAAGTGGATGTCGGGTGGCGCAATGTCCTGCATCGACTCTGGCAGCAGGGCGATGCCGAACCCGGCCTGGATCAATTGAAGTTGCGTGGTTTTGCGTGACACCACCCGAGCCGCCCGGGGAAAGAACCCTTGGCGCATGCACAACTCGGCAGACAGATAGCTCAGGCCGCCACGCTGCGGATGAGGGATGGAAATAAACGCTTCATCCTTCAACTGTGCCAGATCGATGCCGTGTGCGGACTTTTCCACAGCCAGCCGATGATTCGGCGGCACTGCCAACAACAGACGCTCGCTGTACAGCGGAACAATCTGCACCCCTTCACGCTGGCGCAGCACCGGCAGGCGCAACAGACCCACATCGAGGCGACCTTCGGCCAATTCTTCCAGTTGTGCCTCCGAGGACAGCTTGACGATGTCCATCGACACCCCGGCATGCAGATCCAGATACACGCTGATGCCGCGCAGCAGTCGACCACTCATGGGCACGGTGCTGGAATGGCTCAGGCGCAAGACGCCCAGTTGACCGGTGCCCACTTGAGTGGCCATTTCGCTGGCCTTGGTCAGTTCGTTCAGCAGGTTTCTGGCCCGAGGCAAAAAGGCTTCGCCCGCTGCCGTCAGGCGGGGCTGGCGGGCGGTGCGTTCGAACAGCGGCGTTTGCAGGCGGGTTTCCATGTCCTTGATCTGTCGGCTCAAGGCTGACTGAGCAATAAACAGTCGTTCGGCCGCCGCGCTGAAGCTGCCGCTCTCGGCGATTTCCACGAAGTAACGCAATTGGCGGGTTGAAAGCACCAGATATGCCTTTTTGAGATGGGTGATCGATTTTGAAGATATTAGTCGCAACGCCCGGCGCTGGCTAAAGTCATCACAGGAATAAAAGGAAGCCGTGTCGATGAATGTGCTGGAGTTGTTGAGCCAATGGCCGTGGGGTGTGGTGGATTGGTTGGTGATCGGATTGGGTGTTGCCCTGGCCTACATCGTGTTCGGCATTGCCGGTTTTGGCACCGCGCTGGTGGCGGGGCCGATTCTGATTCTGTTCATGCCACTGTCGAAAATCGTGCCGCTGTTGGTGCTGCTGGATTTCGTCGCCGCGTTCGGCAATCTGCTGCCCTCGCGCCGAGATGTAGAGCGGTCCGAATTGCTGCGACTGCTGCCGTGCATGGCGGTGGGTTGCACGTTGGGGGTGATTTTTCTGCTGAACCTGAAATCCGATGTATTGCTGCTGTTGATGGGGCTGTTTATCAGCGCCTATGCGATTTACAGCCTGTGGATTAAAACCCGTCCGAGGCAATTGTCCGCGGGTTGGGCGGTGCCGATGGGCACGGTGGGCGGGATGTTCGGGGCGCTGTTTGGCAGCGGCGGCTTTCTATATGCGATCTATTTGAACAGTCGCTTACCCAAGGACGAGGCCCGAGCCACCCAGAGTGCGCTGATCAGTTGCAGCACCGTGGTGCGTTTGAGCCTGTTTGCCGTCGCCGGTGTGTATGCCGAGCTACCCTTGTTGGTATTGGCGCTGTGTTTGTTGCCGGCGGTGGCGCTGGGGCTGTGGATCGGTCGGCGATTGATCATGAAGTTGTCCCGCGAGGCTTTCGTGCGGTTGGTGACCTGGCTGGTGCTGGCCAGCGGGATTGCCTTGATCGGGCGTTATTTGAGCACTTGACCAGATTTCGTCAGGGATTAAGCTGCCGGCCGCCCTGACAATCGGCGCACCGCAGCAACATCCCTTTGACGCAGTAGGCTTGCACCATGAATTCGCAAAGCATCATCGTCCCGAAAATCTCCACACTGCCGGTACACGAACCCCGGGCCCGGGCGGTCGTGCGGTGGCTGGTGCGCAAGAACATCATTAAAGAAGAGCTGACCACCTGTGGCCGCACCGGCAATCACATGGCCCACGCCATCGCCGACGGCGCCCGCGCCGTGGTCCTGCACCCTGAAGCGCTGCCGTTCGGCGAGCCGATCAATGGGCTGGAGGTCATCACCAAGCGTTGCATCTATACACCGGCCAAGGGTTTCCTTGAAGAAGCCGGCTGCGCCGAGTGCCGCAAGGAGATCGGCGAAGCGCTGTTCGAAAGCCTGGAAGACTGGATGCCGGGGCGCACCGATAACTTCACCTGCCCTGAGTGCGGGCATGAAGACGACATCAACGGCTTTCTGTTTTTGCAGGAATGCGGCTTTTCCAACCTGGGGTTCATCTTCAACAATTGGCTCGAGGCCGGGTTCAAGCAGGACTTTATCGATGAGTTTGCCGATTGGCTGGATCAGCCCGTGAGTTGGGTCAAAGTCGAACTCTAAATGCCGGCGTCGGTCCCCTACGGGGGACAATGTTTCTCCGTATGTCAGTAATGCCAATAATAGACAGAGTTTTACATTGAACCCGAGGGGGTGTCTGACTATAATGGCGCGCTTCCATTTTCCCGCTCGGGAGCCCCCGCGATGCTGCGTATCAGCCAAGAAGCTCTGACATTCGACGACATTCTCCTAGTGCCCGGTTATTCCGAGGTACTTCCTAACGAAGTCAGTCTCAAGACCCGCCTTACCCGTGGCATCGAGCTGAATATTCCACTGGTTTCCGCCGCTATGGACACCGTTACTGAAGCCCGTCTGGCAATCGCCATGGCTCAGGAAGGTGGCATCGGCATCATCCACAAGAACATGACCATCGAGCAGCAAGCTGCCGAAGTGCGCAAGGTCAAGCGTTACGAAGCCGGTGTGGTCAAGGACCCGATCACCATCGAGGCCGATGCCACGGTGCGTGAACTGTTCGAACTGACCCGCCTGCACAATATCTCCGGCGTTCCGGTACTACACGATGGCGACCTGGTCGGCATCGTCACTTCCCGTGACGTACGCTTCGAGAACCGCATGGACGCCGCCGTTCGTGAAGTGATGACGCCTAAAGAGCGTCTGGTCACGGTCAAGGAAGGCGCCAACAAGAACGATGTGCGTGAATTGCTGCATAAGCACCGCATCGAGCGCGTGCTGATCGTCGACGACAAATTCGCCCTCAAAGGCATGATGACCGTCAACGACATCGAAAAAGCCAAGGCTTACCCGCTGGCCAGCAAGGACGATCAAGGTCGTCTGCGTGTTGGCGCTGCAGTCGGCACCGGCAAAGACACCGGTGACCGCGTAGCTGCCCTGGTCCATGCCGGTGTTGACGTGGTGGTGGTCGACACTGCCCACGGTCACTCCAAAGGTGTGATCGACCGCGTTCGCTGGGTCAAGCAGAACTTCCCTGAAGTGCAGGTCATCGGCGGCAACATCGCCACCGGCGCTGCTGCCAAGGCCCTGGCCGAAGCCGGCGCTGACGCAGTCAAGGTCGGTATCGGCCCAGGCTCGATCTGCACCACCCGTATCGTCGCCGGTGTCGGCGTCCCGCAAATCAGTGCCATCGCCAACGTTGCCGCTGCCCTTGAAGGCACCGGTGTTCCGTTGATCGCCGACGGCGGCATCCGTTTCTCCGGTGACCTGTCCAAGGCCATTGTGGCCGGTGCCTCCTGCGTGATGATGGGTTCGATGTTCGCCGGTACTGAAGAAGCGCCAGGCGAGATCGAACTGTTCCAGGGCCGTTCGTACAAGGCTTATCGCGGCATGGGTTCGCTGGGCGCCATGTCCCAGGCTCAAGGTTCCTCCGACCGTTACTTCCAGGACTCCTCCGCGGGTGCCGAGAAGCTGGTTCCGGAAGGTATCGAAGGGCGTGTTCCTTACAAGGGCACCCTGAGCGCCATCATCCATCAACTGATGGGCGGCCTGCGTTCCTCGATGGGTTACACCGGCAGCGCCGACATCGAAGAAATGCGCACCAAGCCTGAGTTCGTGCGGATCACCGGCGCTGGCATGGCCGAGTCCCACGTCCACGACGTACAGATCACCAAAGAAGCGCCAAACTACCGCGTAGGTTGAGGCTTCAAGCAAATCGTTAAGCAACCGGGGCTGTTCTATTCAGCCCCGAGTTGTTTCTGAATCACGACTGTTTCTGAATTACTTAGACGAGACTGAATCATGGCCCTCGACATTCACGCTCACCGCATCCTGATCCTCGACTTCGGTTCCCAGTACACCCAACTGATCGCCCGCCGCGTGCGTGAAATCGGTGTTTACTGCGAACTGCATCCGTTCGACATGGACGAGGAAGCCATTCGCGAATTCGCTCCAAAAGGTGTGATCCTCGCCGGCGGCCCCGAGTCCGTGCACGAAGCCGACAGCCCTCGTTGCCCGCAAGCGGTGTTTGACCTGGGCGTGCCAGTCTTCGGTATCTGCTATGGCATGCAGACCATGGCCGAGCAACTGGGCGGCAAGGTTGAAGGTTCCGACCTGCGTGAGTTCGGTTACGCCCGTGTCGATGTGGTCGGCAAGAGCCGCCTGCTCGACGGCATCGAAGACCATATCGACGCCGATGGCCTGTTTGGCCTCGACGTATGGATGAGCCACGGTGACAAGGTCACCAAGATGCCGGAAGACTTCCACATCCTGGCCAGCACCCCGAGCTGCCCGATTGCCGGCATGTTCAACGATGACCGTGCCTACTACGGCGTGCAGTTCCACCCGGAAGTGACCCACACCAAGCAGGGCGGTCGCATCCTGTCGCGCTTCATTCTCGACATCTGCGGCTGTGAAGCGCTGTGGACGCCATCGAAGATTGCCGAAGACGCCATCGCCCAGGTCCGTGCCCAGGTCGGCACCGACAACGTACTGCTTGGCCTGTCCGGCGGCGTGGACTCCTCGGTGGTTGCCGCGCTGCTGCACAAGGCCATTGGCGATCAGCTGACCTGCGTGTTCGTCGACAACGGCCTGTTGCGTCTGCACGAAGGCGAGCAAGTGATGGCCATGTTCGCCGAGAACATGGGTGTCAAAGTGATCCGTGCCAACGCCGAGGACCAGTTCCTCAACAACTTGGCTGGCGAGTCCGATCCAGAGAAGAAGCGCAAGATCATCGGCCGTACCTTCATCGACGTGTTCGATGCCGAATCCTGCAAGCTGGATAACATCAAGTACCTGGCCCAGGGCACCATCTACCCGGACGTGATCGAGTCGGCTGGCGCGAAAAGCGGCAAGGCGCACGTGATCAAGTCGCACCACAACGTGGGTGGCCTGCCGGAAGAAATGAACCTCAAGCTGGTTGAACCGCTGCGCGAGCTGTTCAAGGACGAAGTGCGTCGTCTAGGCCTGGAACTCGGCCTGCCGTACGACATGGTCTACCGTCACCCGTTCCCGGGCCCGGGCCTGGGCGTGCGGATCCTCGGTGAAGTGAAGAAGGAATACGCCGACCTGCTGCGTCGTGCCGACCACATCTTCATCGAAGAACTGCGCAAGGCCGACTGGTACCACAAAGTCAGCCAGGCCTTCGTGGTGTTCCAGCCGGTGAAATCGGTTGGCGTTGTCGGCGATGGCCGTCGTTACGCCTGGGTCGTTGCCCTGCGTGCCGTGGAAACCATCGACTTCATGACCGCGCGTTGGGCACACCTGCCTTACGAACTGCTGGAAACCGTCAGCGGCCGGATCATCAACGAAATCGAAGGCATCTCCCGCGTCACCTACGACGTGTCGAGCAAGCCGCCAGCGACGATTGAGTGGGAGTGATCCCGCTCTGACTGATTGTCGGTAACAACCGAAAGGCCCCGTGAATGTGAGTTCACGGGGCCTTTCGCGTTTCACGGTGCGGTATTTTTCTACACTGGCAAGCGTCCTTCGAGTTTCATGCCCATGCCGGTGAGCGCATGGGAAAGGCTGATCAGGTTGGGGTAAGGTTTTTGATGGATGTCAGTCCAGGCGGGGCGATTGACCAGGTATTGCCCATCGGCCGTTCGTTCAACCAGGGTTTCTGTGATCAGATTGGTTCTGCTGCGATGGATCAAAGTCCAGGTTCCATCAGACTCCTTGAAGGTGAACATTCCCTGGCGGAACAGGAGGCGAGCGATTTCGTCCGGGGTTCGTTGCAGCATGGGCATCGGTACTTGCAGGCTGATATCGGCATACAAGGTGTCGAAATCTCCATGATAGTTAACGGGGGGCGGGCTGGCATTGCGGCCCACCTCTATGCCGTGGTCTATCTCTATATGCAGGCTACGCTCGGGAAGTACTTCCTCAATACGCAAACCGATACCGCCATTCATTTCACTGAGGCCGGCAATGCCTCTAAAGGTATTGGTGTTTTCCTGTCCCGTCAGCACGACCCATTTACCTGATCTGCCAAGCGCTTCATTGGCACGCATGATCGTGGTGGTGAGGTAGTTTTTAATGGATTGTTCCTGAACATCAATAAAGGACGATTCTGGATATCGGTAACTTGTCAGACAGTCGGTCGCCTGGATCCGGATACCGTTCTCGCGAGCCACCTTGACGACCTCAAGAGGGGTGAACTGCCCGGCGGGATCGCTTTGTAACTGTTTCAAATACTTTTCGAGCATGCCGTCCATCGTTGCGCTTCTGCCGAAAATATTCAGGTCCATTTGATTGAAGTCATTGAGCAAGCGATGCATATAGATCGTCTTGACGCCTTGCCTGGCCAACGTCTGCATGTTTTCGATAAGGAACCGCATGCTGGCAATACGATCTTGGCCTTCTCCAATCACCAACCCCGGCGAAGCATCGAATATTTCCTGAATGAGTTCCGGGACAGTCATGGACGGCGTGATGACGGGCTGTACCGGACGTGCCGGTAATGAGGCAAAAAAGTTTTCTTTGGAGAAGAAAGCGCGAGCATCTCTCAATAGAGCTGTGCGATGTCCCGCGACGAACTCTTCATAGGGTGTCACCCCTTGTATGCGTCCGTTGGGGAGGTTGATTATTTTTATGTGCGTTTCTTTCTTACCTAGCCCCAGGAAGTTGAGCGACCGCCCATTGGAGGTGTCGTACTTCGTCGAGGGCACGCGAAGTGCTTCCGGTGGTCGGACATGGTCGGGAAAGCGAGAAGGACCCGGAACAGCGGCGAGGTCGTCTTTGCCACCACCCTTCAAACCGGATTTCGATGTCAGCTCCCACTCGCCCTCGGCATTCAAGCGCACGGGTATCGATCCTGTGGACGCGTATGGGTTTGCCGGGTCGATGATCGCCCAGGTGCCACCGCCATTGATGTCGGCTTCGTAGCGCACGTAATAGGCTGCGTCGTTCATCATGATCGCAGTCGAGGGGTTGGAGTTGAGCGAGTAGATGCCCTGGAACTTGCCGCTGGTGGCAAGTGGTGCCTCGCTTTCCAGAATCTCGTTACTTTGCCAGTGCTCCGGTACTTCAAGGTTCTGTGCCGGCGCCGGTTTCAGGGGGATGAACTCTGGAAGTTGAGTGGTTGCGCGCCCTGAACCGTCGGACAACTCCTGTTCTTGCGTACCGATCGGTTCGGCAGGATTGTTGGCCTCCCGCAGCCTGGCCATTTCGGCAGCTTCGGCGGCCTCGGCCGAAGCGCCGACCTCCTCCAGAACATCGACCTCCTTGAGCAGCGGAAGGTTGAACAGAAGGTTGATGCCAGCCAGTACGGCGCCTTTTACGCCGGCCTTGCGCTCCGCCACCGTTTTGCCGTTCACTGCCTTGTCGATGTTCAAGCCCATTGAAGCGATGCTGGCGCCAATCACCGGCAGTGCAATCGGCCAGCCGAGCAGCGCCAGCGGCCCGAAGACGTGCAGGCCGGCGCTCAGGTAACCCAGCCACATGCCTTTACGCAGTTGTCCGTTGGTCACCAGAGACAGATCGGCCTCTTGCGACATTGCGCTCTGCACATTACGGCTCAACCAGGAAAACGCGTCACCGCTGATGGTGATGTTTTTTTGATTGATCAGATGGTGATCGTATTTGCCCCACGTGCCCACCAACTGGTTCATCAGGGGCGTAATGTTGTCGTGGATCTCCTGACGCACCGACAGCGGGAAGTGGGTCATGAATTCGGTATAACGCGCGTCATCATTCATTTGCAGCAGGATCCACCAATGCATGTCCGTCAACGTCGGGTGCACGTGGAACGCTTCTGTGGCCCCCGGGACATAGGTGATTTGTCGTCCGCTACCATCATCGATACGCAGAATATCCGTGGCGACATGCCCGGCGACGTCCAGGGCGCACACCCGCAGATCGGTTGGTGCAGAGGTTTGCGCACGCAAGGTCTCCAGGGAGATCGGCCAGCATTTGTCAGCGGCGACGGCCCGGATGACGGTCTGAAATTCTTCCTCCTGCAGCGTACCGTTTTCCCGGGCCTCGACGGCTTTACTCAGATAATTGCATTTCGCCAGGGTCCGGTAGTCATCGAAATGCGCGCTCCAGTAGGCGTTCAGCTTGTCCCGATAACGGTCGCTGAAGGTCTCGTGCCAGAAATCCTTGAGCACCGCGCTGGGGTACATCCGGACTTCGTTGGTTTCGTTGTAAATGCTGGCGGTTGCGTCGGCGGTGTAAAACCCGCCGTAACAGTCCAGCTGATCGAAATAGTCCTGATCCGTGACGTAGTACCGATGAATCACCAGCTGCGTCAGGGTCATTGACTGACTGGGTTTAGGGTAATGCTCCCAGCCCAGGAAGGCCTGGGTGCTGCTGGCCGTGACATTGCCAAAGCGATGCCACCAGACCTGATCCGGGTCCAGGCCGGTAATGCCGTGTTTTTTCAGGATTTCGGTGGCCATCACATGGGCTTCTTCGTGCAAATCGGGACAGGCAGTCACGATGACGGGCGCGATGGTCAGAAGGTGTTGTTTGTATGCGGTATCGGGCAGCGTTTCAGTTGTTTGATCGGTAAGCATGTTCTCGCTCCTTGAGAAATGGGCTGAGAGGATTGCCCATTTGCTCAAGGGAAGTGCACTACATAGTTATGTACAAACACGATTCCGGAACGTGTAGGGTCAGCGCCGTGCCACATCCGAAAAGTAGAACTTGTCGAGGGTATGCCGCGATTCGGTGTACTCGAACTGGCGGCCGTCCTGCAGGAAGGTCTGGTTACTGACCACGATCACATGGCTCTGGCCGTCGAGGTCCAGGTGTTGTTGGTCATCCTTGCTCCGGGGCACCGCTTCGATGGTGCGTTGGGCGTAAGCGATTTGCAGTTGCAGGGTCTGTTCGATGAAGGCGTAGATCGATTGCTCGGCAATGTCGCGGGTCAGGCCGGGAATCACGTCGCTGACGAAATGGTTGATGTCGAGGATCACCCGTTTGCCGTCGATCCGCCGTACACGCTTGATCCGCGTGATCAGGCTGCCTTCTTCTGCCTTGATGTGGTCGAGCAGTGGGCCTTCGAGGGGGATTTGTGTGAACTCGACTACCTCGGTGCTGACGTCGTTGCCCAGGCGCGGGTAAGTCTCCTGGAAGCTGACGATGCCGCCCAGCTGGAATTCGATCGGGTTGGTCGACAGCACGAAGGTGCCTTTGCCGTGGACTTTCTGGGCGAAACCGCGCTCCTGCAATTGCTCGATGGCCTTGCGCACGGTGCCGCGACTGGCCTGGTAGCTGTCCATCAATTCGGTTTCGGAAGGCAACCGGGCGCCGCGTTCCAGACGTTCGGTGGTGATGCTGGCAAGCAGATCGCTGTAGATCTGGTTGTATTTACTCATGGGGATGGCTCTGTGCCGCGCTGTGCTCAAGGTTTTGAACCTTAAGGGCAGGGTAGGGGTTTGTCCATGCGGGTTTAGGTTTCTTTGACTTCGGAGGTAGGAAAAATCGCCGTTGGTCGGGTTCAGGATAAACAAAATCAAACTCGTCTGTACGAGTTGTTGCTTTAACTCGTACAGACGAGTACTTTTCGCTTCGGCGTGCTGCCAAAAACAAAAAACTACAGCGGAAGAAAAGCATGAGCCACGATTATCCGAACATCGCCAGCGAGCTGCTGCAAAGCCTCGGTGGCAGCGACAACCTCGAGCAGGCCGCGCACTGCGTCACACGCCTGCGCCTGGCCCTCAAGGACCCGAGCCTGGTCGACAGCGCAACGCTGAATCAGATTGATCTTGTGAAAGGTTCGTTCTTCACCGGTGGGCTGTTCCAGGTGGTCATCGGCCCCGGCGAAGTTGAAAAGGTGTACGCCGAACTGCGCCGTCAAACCGGTCTGGCGGCTGCAACCATCGCCGACGTTAAACAAAAAAGCGCCGACAAGATAAACGCCATGCAGCGTCTGGTGCGGGTGTTCTCCGACGTGTTCATGCCGATCCTGCCGGCGTTGATCATTGCGGGGCTGTTGATGGGCATCAACAACCTGATTGGCGCCAAGGGCATGTTCATCGAAGGCCAGACCCTGCTGGACGCCTACCCGAAACTTGACGGGCTCTGGAGCCTGATCAACCTGATGGCCAACACCTCGTTTGTATTCCTGCCGGCGCTGGTGGGCTGGTCGGCGGCCAAGCGGTTTGGTGGCAGCGAAATCCTTGGCATCGTGCTCGGCCTGATGCTGGTGCATCCGGACCTGCTCAACGCCTGGAACTACGGCAAGGCAGTCGCAGGTCTCGACGGCCAGAGCCTGCCGTACTTCGACATCCTCGGTTTGTTCCAGATCGAAAAGGTCGGCTATCAGGGGCAGATCCTGCCGATCCTGCTGGCGGCCTACGTGATGAGCGTCATCGAAAAATGGCTGCGGGCGCGGGTGCCGAACGCGGTGCAATTGCTGGTGGTGCCGATCACCACCATCGTGGTCACCGGCGTGCTGGCACTGGCCGTGATCGGCCCGGTGACCCGGCATCTGGGGATTCTCATCACCGAAGGCGTCGTCACTCTGTTCGACCTGGCGCCCATGGTCGGTGGCGCGATTTTCGGTCTGCTCTACGCACCGCTGGTGATCACCGGCATGCACCACATGTTTCTCGCGGTCGACTTGCAACTGATCTCCACCCAGGGCGGTACCTTCATCTGGCCGATGATCGTCATGTCCAACCTCGCCCAAGGCAGCGCGGCACTGGCGGTGTTCTACATGACCCGCAGTGTGCGGGACAAAAGCATGGCCTCGACCTCGGCAATTTCTGCCTACTTCGGCATCACCGAACCGGCGATGTTCGGGGTCAACCTGCGCTACAAGTTTCCGTTCTATGCCGCCCTGATCGGTTCGGCCCTGGGCTGCATCTTCCTGTCGCTGAACAAGGTCCAGGCTTCGGCAATCGGCGTCGGTGGCTTGCCCGGCTTCATCTCGATCATTCCGCAGTTCATTCCGATGTTCGTGGTCGGGATGGTGATTGCCATGGTCGTGCCGTTTGTTTTGACCTGCGGGTTGAGCATGAAGATTGTCCGGCCCGGGTATCGGGTCGCCTGATAGATCGCATTCGCCAGTACCTATTCAAAAAGGAATCCGCCATGCAAGACTGGCAACGTTCGGTGATCTACCAGATCTACCCGAAGAGTTTTCACAGCCACGCCGGCAACCCCACGGGGGATTTGCTCGGCGTCGTGGCCAAGCTCGATTACCTGCACTGGCTGGGTGTCGATTGCCTGTGGATCACGCCATTCCTGCGTTCGCCGCAGCGCGACAACGGTTACGACATCAGCGATTACTACGCCATCGACCCGAGCTACGGAACCATGGCCGACTGCGAATTGCTGATTGCCGAGGCCGGCAAGCGCGGGATCAAGCTGATGCTCGACATCGTGGTCAACCACACCTCGATCGAACACACCTGGTTCCAGCAGGCCCGCAGCAGCCTCGATAGCCCTTACCGCGACTTCTACATCTGGCGCGACCAGCCGAACAACTGGGAATCCAAGTTCGGCGGTTCGGCCTGGGAGTACGAAGCCCAGACCGGCCAGTATTACCTGCACTTGTTCGACCACACGCAGGCCGACCTGAACTGGGACAACCCCAGGGTGCGCGCTGAAGTCTTCAAGATGATGCGGTTCTGGCGCGACAAAGGCGTGGGCGGGTTCCGCCTTGACGTGATCAATCTGATTTCCAAACCGGCGGACTTCCCCGAGGACAGCTCCGACGGTCGGCGTTTCTACACCGATGGCCCGAACGTCCACGAATACTTGCAGCAGATGCACCGCGAAGTGTTCGAAGGTCATGACCTGATCAACGTCGGCGAGATGTCGTCCACCAGTCTGGAACACTGCATTCGCTACTCGCGGCCGGAGTCGAAAGAGCTGTCGATGACCTTCAACTTTCATCACTTGAAGGTTGATTACCCGAACCTGCAGAAGTGGATTCGCGCCGATTTCGATTTCCTCGAGCTCAAGCGCATCCTCTCCGACTGGCAGACCGGCATGCAGGCCGGCGGTGGCTGGAACGCGCTGTTCTGGTGTAACCACGACCAGCCGCGGGTGGTTTCGCGGTTTGGTGATGATGGCGAGCATCGGGTGGTGTCGGCGAAGATGCTCGGCACCGCACTGCATTTCCTCCAGGGCACGCCGTTTGTGTATCAAGGCGAAGAGCTGGGCATGACCAATCCGGGGTTCGATCACATCGATCAGTACCGCGATGTCGAGACTCTGAACATCTTCCGGCTCAAGCGCGAGGCCGGTGCAACCGACGCCGACAACATGGCGGCGATCATGCAAAAGTCTCGGGACAACAGCCGCACGCCGATGCACTGGAGCGCCGAGCCGAACGCCGGTTTCAGCGCTGTCGAGCCGTGGATCGGGGTGCCGGCCAATGCCGCGCAAATCAACGTCGCCCACCAACTCGACGACCCGGATTCGGTGCTGCATCACTACCGTCAGTTGATTGCCCTGCGCCGCAGTGAAGCGCTGATGTCCGATGGCGTGTACCGGCAGTTGTTGCCTCAACACACGCAAATCTGGGCGTACGTGCGTGAAGGCAATGGTGAGCGTTTGCTGGTGCTGAACAACTTCTATGGCTCGCCGTGCGAAGTTGAACTGCCGCCGGAGGTGATCAGCGAAGCGATGGCGCAACGTCTGGTGATCAGCAATTACCCGGACTGTCCGCCACGACATCGGCAGGTCTTTTTACGGCCCTATGAGTCGTTCGTTCTGCACCTGACCAACATTTAAAAACACTGTTTCAAACAACACGCAGAACACTGCGCGGGGGAGTTTTGCGCGCCGGTTTTGCTGCATCACACAATAAAAATAATGAGGTGGTTTTTGAAAACAACAATAAATCGCAGTCTTGTAGCGGCGGGCGTGTGCCTGGCATTACCACTGTCAGCCCAGGCGCTGGAATTCGCCGGTTACTTGCGCAGCGGCGTCGGGACCTCGGTTAACAGCGGTAAACAGCAGTGTTTCCAGCTGCCGGGGGCGCAGACCAAATACCGCTTGGGTAACGAATGTGAGCAGTACGCCGAACTTGAATTGCGCCAGGATCTTTACACCCTGGACGATGGTTCGGTGCTCAGCGTCGACGGCATGGCATCGCTGTATAACCAGTACGACAAGGACCTGACGTTCAACGGTGACAACGGCTCGGTGCGCATGCCGCAGATGTACGCGCAATGGTCGAACATGCCCAGCCTCAATGGTGGTTCGCTGTGGGCCGGTCGGCGTTACTACAAACGGAATGACATCCATATTTCCGACTTTTACTACTGGAACCAGAGCGCCACCGGCGGCGGTATCGAGGACGTGCTGATCGGCGATCTGAAGTACAGCTACGCCTTCTCGCGCAAGGACAACCTGTACCAGAAGGACTACATCAACCGTCACGATTTCAACGTCGCCGGCTTCAACACCAACCCCGGCGGTGAGTTGGAGTTCGGTTTGAGTTACATCGATAAACCCGACAGCCGCGACGCTCACCGTGGCTGGGCGATCACCACCCAGCATGTGCAGAAGGGCTTTCTGGGCGGCAAGAACAAACTGGCCTTTCAGTACGGCGAAGGCCCCGGCACGGGGTTGGGCTATACCGGTAACGTGAAGCTGGACGACAGCAGTAAAAGCTATCGCGTGGTGGAGTTCTTCGACTGGCAAGTGACGCCGCGCTTTGGCGGGCAGGTCGAGGCGGTTTATCAGAAGGACATTCGCCCCGACGGCGCTGACCAGAACTGGATTTCCCTCGGGATTCGCCCGGCCTATGCGATCACCGAGCAAATCAAACTGGTGACCGAACTGGGCCACGATCAGGTCGAGGCCACAGGCGGCACGCGCAAACTGAGCAAGTTCACCGTCGCCCCGACCTGGTCGCCCAAGGGCCCGGAATTCTGGGCGCGCCCCGAGGTGCGTCTGTATTACACCTATGCCAGCTGGAACGAGGCGGCCAAACGGGCGGCCAATGAACTGGCAGCGGGTTCGGCGTTGTCCGACACGGGCGCCTTCGGCACCGCGCGACACGGCTCGAACGTCGGATTGCAGGTCGAGTATTGGTGGAAATAAGCGATGCTGTCGGAGCCTCGCGCTCCATCGGCACTTCAAAGAACAAAAACAGCAGGTGACGTCATGGCCATACCCCAACAATTGCAACTGCTGGCACCTTTGTCCGGTGTGCTTATGCCGCTGGACCAGGTGCCCGATCAGGTGTTTTCCAGTCGCGTGATCGGCGACGGTCTGTGCATCGACCCGACCTCGTCCACCTTGTGCGCACCGCTGGCCGGGGTGATCAGCAATGTGCAGGCCAGCGGGCACGCCGTCAGCATCACCGACGACAATGGTGTGCAGGTATTGATGCATATCGGCCTCGACACCGTGAACCTGGCCGGCAAGGGTTTCACCCGGTCGGTGGAGGAAGGTCAGCGGGTTGAGGTGGGGCAGGCGCTGATCGAGTTCAATGCCGATTACATTGCCTTGAACGCCCGCAGTTTGTTGACCTTGATGCTGGTGGTCAGCGGCGAGCCGTTTACCTGGCTGGCCCCTGAAACGGGGGTGGTGCAAAGCGGTCAGCCGTTGCTGAGTTTGAATCCATCGGAAGTGACGGTCGGTGAACCGGGATTGGAGGAAGGCGACGCGCTGTTCTCCAAACCGGTGAAACTGCCCAATGCCAACGGCTTGCACGCGCGCCCCGCGGCAGTGTTTGCCCAAGCGGCGAAAGGCTTTTCAGCGAGCATTTGTCTGCATAAACAGCAGGACAGCGCGAACGCCAAATCCCTGGTGGCGATCATGGCTTTGCAGACTGCCCATGGTGACGTCCTGCAGGTCAGCGCGGCGGGCGCGGATGCCGAAATGGCGATCAAGACGCTGGTGGAGTTGCTGGCTAGCGGTTGCGGGGAAGTCGTGACGGTGATGGTAGAGGTTGAGACAGTCGCCGCTGAGGCCTCATCGCTAAAGGTGCTGCGCGGCGTTTGTGCATCGCCGGGGTCGGCATTTGGCCAAGTGGTGCAGATTGCCGAGCAGACCCTCGAGGTGAGTGAGTCAGGCGTTGGTCCTCAGGTTGAGCGTGAGCATCTGTCCCGAGCGTTGGCGACGGCGGTTCTGGCCCTGCAGCAGTTGCGGGACACGGCCACGGGGGACGCCCAGGCCGACATCTTCAAGGCGCATCAGGAACTGCTCGAAGACCCAAGCCTGCTGCATCAGGCCCTGGCATTGATCGACGCTGGCAAAAGCGCCGCTTACGCCTGGCGGGCGGCCACCGAGTCGACGGCGGCGTTGTTCAAAAGTCTGGGCAATGCCTTGCTGGCCGAACGAGCGGCGGATTTGGCCGATGTTGGTCAACGGGTGCTCAAGTTGATTCTCGGTGTAGAAGATCGTGCGATGGAGTTGCCGGAAGGGGCGATTCTGATTGCCGAGCAGCTGACGCCTTCCCAGACGGCTGGCCTGGACCCGTGCAAGGTGCTGGGGTTCGCGACGGTCGGCGGTGGTGCCACCAGCCACGTGGCGATTCTGGCCCGGGCCTTTGGCTTGCCGGCGATCTGCGGTTTGCCGGTTCAGGTACTGGCATTGACCAATGGCAACCGGGTTTTGCTCGATGCCGACAAGGGCGAGTTGCAGATCGATCCGGAACTGGCCGCCATTGAGCAGTTGCAAGTTCATCGTCAGCGGCAAAAGAAACGCCAGCAACACGAGTTGGCAAACGCAGGGTTGGCCGCCCGTACCCGCGATGGGCATCACGTTGAAATCACTGCCAATATCGCTTCGCTGGCCGAAGCCGAACAGGCCATGGCGCTGGGTGGCGAGGGTGTCGGTCTGTTGCGTTCGGAGTTTCTTTATCTGGATCGCAATCACGCGCCGAGCCATGACGAGCAGGCCTGCACCTACAGCGCCATCGCCCGCGCCCTGGGCCCGGCGTGCAGTCTGGTGGTGCGCACCCTGGATGTCGGCGGTGACAAACCGTTGGCCTACGTGCCGATGGAGCGCGAAACCAACCCGTTCCTGGGCATGCGCGGCATTCGTTTGTGCCTGGAGCGTCCGCAGTTGTTGCGCGATCAGTTCAAGGCGATTTTGAGCAGCGCCGGGCTGGCTCGCCTGCACATCATGCTGCCGATGGTCACGCAGTTGTCGGAATTGCGCCTGGCCCGTCAGCTGCTTGAAGAGGAAGCGCTGGCAGCAGGGCTCACGGAACTGCCGAAACTGGGGATCATGATCGAAGTTCCGGCAGCGGCGCTGATGGCGGATCTGTTTGCGCCCGAGGTGGATTTCTTCTCCATCGGCACCAACGATCTCACCCAATACACCCTGGCCATGGACCGCGATCACCCACGGCTGGCCAGTCAGGCCGACAGTTTTCATCCATCGGTGCTGCGCTTGATCGCCAGCACGGTGAAAGCCGCCCATGCCCATGGCAAATGGGTCGGCGTATGCGGCGCTCTGGCTTCGGAAAACCTGGCGGTGCCGCTGTTACTGGGGCTTGGCGTGGATGAGTTGTCGGTGAGCGTGCCGCTGATTCCGGCGATCAAGGCGGCGGTTCGCGAAGTGGACCTGCTGGACTGTCAGGCCATCGCCCAGCAAGTGCTGGGGCTGGAAAGTGCCGGGCAGGTACGCGAGGCATTGCGCCTGCACCACGAGGCCACGGTAGATACTTCACTGGTTCTGGAGAACTGAGCATGTTCGAGAAAATGCAGCGGGCGTTCTGGAAAGCGTTGACCCCGGACCTGGTGGTAGATGAGCCGAAAGTAGTGGCTCAGCCTGTTTCGGGGTTGGCCGCGAATGTCGTGGCCGCCCTGGGCGGTGTGGATAACCTCAAGTCGCATCAGCCGGTGGCGCTGACCCGGATGCGGGTGGAGTTACGGGATGTGGCGCGGATCGATCAGCAGGCGTTGATGGCAGAGGGGGTGCCTGGGGTCATGATGCTGGACGGTGGAGTGGTGCATCTGCTCACCGGTCTTCAGTGATCGTTCCCTCGCGTTGCCCTTACTGTTTCTCATCCGCAGGTGTATCGTATTCGCCTTTTGCAGGCTCCTCGCCTGTGGTTGATACGTGAGGTAGTTGAGTTCATGTCCTTTACCCGTCGCCAAATCCTCGGTGGCCTGGCCGGTCTTGTTGTCGTTGGTGTCGGAGCCGGTGGCGCGTCGCGTTACTGGCTGGGCAAGATGGCCGACGCTGAGGCCGGCCACGACTATGAGCTGATCGCCGCCCCGCTGGACGTCGAACTGGTGGCCGGGCACAAGACCGAGGCTTGGGCGTTCGGCCCATCGGCTCCGGGCACTGAATTGCGTGTGCGTCAGGGCGAATGGCTGCGGGTGCGCTTCATCAACCATCTGCCGGTGGCGACCACCATTCACTGGCACGGCATCCGCCTGCCGCTGGAAATGGACGGCGTGCCGTATGTCTCGCAATTGCCGGTGCTGCCGGGCGAGTACTTCGACTACAAGTTCCGCGTGCCCGACGCCGGCAGCTATTGGTATCACCCGCACGTGAACAGCAGCGAGGAGCTCGGTCGCGGGCTGGTCGGCCCGCTGATCATCGAAGAGCGCGAGCCCACCGGTTTCAAGTATGAAAAGACCTTGAGCCTCAAGAGCTGGCATGTCGATGAAGTCGGTGCTTTCGTGCCGTTCAGCATTCCTCGTGAAGCGGCCCGTGGCGGTACGGCGGGGGGGCTGTCGACCATCAATGGTGTGTCGCAAGCGGTGATTGAATTGCCCGCCGGGCAGATCACCCGCGTACGCCTGCTCAACCTCGACAACACGCTGACTTATCGCCTTAATATTCCCGGTGTCGAAGCGCAGATCTACGCGCTGGACGGCAACCCGATTGAACCGCGCCCACTGGGCAAGGAATACTGGCTCGGCCCGGGCATGCGCATTTGCCTGGCCATCAAGGCTCCGCCGGCCGGCGAAGAATTGTCCCTGCGCAACGGTCCGGTACGCCTGGGCACCTTGCGCTCAGTGGCCAATACCGACGCGCCAACCGAGTGGCCGCCGGCACTGCCCGCCAACCCGGTGGCCGAGCCGGACCTGGCCAATGCCGAGAAACTCAACTTCAATTTCGAATGGGTGGGTTCGGTGTCAGTCAACGTCGACAATGGCAAGCCGCCCAGCCTGTGGCAGATCAACGGCAAGGCTTGGGACATCACCGACAAGACCTGTGCCGACCGACCGATTGCCAAGCTCGAAAAGGGCAAAAGCTATATTTTCGAATTGAAGAACATGACTCAGTATCAGCACCCGATCCATTTGCATGGCATGAGCTTCAAAGTCATTGCCTCGAACCGGCACAAGGTTATCCCGTATTTCACCGACACTTACCTGTTGGGCAAGAACGAGCGCGCGCAAGTGGCGCTGGTGGCGGATAACCCGGGCGTCTGGATGTTCCACTGCCATGTGATCGACCACATGGAAACCGGCCTGATGGCCGCCATCGAGGTGGCGTGATGCGTCAGATACGCCCCGCGGCGATTATCGACCGCAGCCGTGATCGTGATTTCATGCGCGAAGCCCTGGCCCTCGCCGCCGAAGGCGCGGCGCTGGGTGAAGTGCCGGTGGGTGCTGTGCTGGTGCAGGACGGTGAAATCATCGGGCGCGGTTTCAATTGCCCGATCAGCGGCAATGACCCCAGCGCCCACGCCGAGATGGTCGCGATCCGCGCCGCCGCCCAGGCCGCCAGCAACTATCGCCTGCCGGGCAGTACGCTATACGTGACGCTGGAGCCGTGCAGCATGTGCGCCGGGCTGATCGTGCATTCGCGGATTGCGCGGGTGGTGTATGGCGCGCTGGAGCCCAAGGCCGGAATTGTGCAGAGCCAGGGGCAGTTTTTTACCCAGGGCTTTTTGAATCACCGGGTGCTGTACGAAGGCGGGGTGTTGGCCGAGGAGTGCGGGGCAGTGTTGAGCGAGTTCTTCAAGGCCCGTAGGGCCAAGCCAGCGGATTAGGCGGCGACAGGTGGGCCGCCTTGCCCGCGAAGCTTTTACTTGCGGGCAACAATCACCGCACGCATCGGCGCCGGCAGCCCTTCGATCGTTTTGCTGTGATCATCCGGATCAAGGAAATCGCTCAACGACTGATACTTCATCCATTCCGTCCCGCGTTGTTCCTCGACCGTGGTCATGCTCACATCCACGCAACGCACATCGCTGAACCCGGCGCGACGCAGCCATAGCTCCAGCGCCGGCACCGACGGCAGGAACCAGACATTGCGCATCTGTGCGTAACGGTCTTCCGGCACCAATACCTGCTGTTGATCGCCTTCGATCACCAGCGTCTCCAGCACCAGTTCACCGCCCTTGACCAGGCAATCCTTCAGCGCCAGCAAATGCTCGATCGGCGAACGGCGGTGGTAAAACACGCCCATGGAAAACACGGTGTCGAACCCTTCCAGATTCGGCGGCAGGTCTTCAAAAGGGAACGGCAAGTGCCAGGCATTGGGCTCGGACAGGTAACGCTGCACCGCCTGGAACTGGCAGAAGAACAGCCAGTTGGGGTCGACGCCGATTACGCTGTCGGCCCCGGCGCCGAGCATGCGCCACATGTAATAGCCGTTGCCGCAGCCGACATCGAGGATGCGTTTTCCCTTCAGGTCCAGATGTGGAGCCACCCGGGACCACTTCCAGTCCGAGCGCCATTCGGTGTCGACATGCACGCCGAACAGGTCAAACGGCCCTTTACGCCAAGGTGACAAGCCCATCAGCGCGGTGCGCATTTGCGCGCGGGTTTCATCGTCGCAATCGGTGTCCAGCTTAAGG
The DNA here is from genome assembly GCF_030687165.1 of Pseudomonas sp. FP1740. Taxonomy (NCBI): domain Bacteria; kingdom Pseudomonadati; phylum Pseudomonadota; class Gammaproteobacteria; order Pseudomonadales; family Pseudomonadaceae; genus Pseudomonas; species Pseudomonas sp. FP1740. Next base: position 5,410,700 of record NZ_CP117461.1, on the reverse strand, counting down.
CCGTTCAACAAGTCGACTTCGCTCGGCTGGATCTTCGGCAACGCATCCAGTGCGCTCTGCCAGCGCTCCAGGTCGCCGTGACCTTTTTCCATTTTCTTGTCGAGTTGCACTTGCAGGGTGTTGGCCCATTCGGCCAGCGGAGTGCCGGCCAGACGGCGGGCGAGGGGGGACAGATCAATCATGGCAAGGCAATCAACGAGGCAAAGTTAAGACACTGGAACCACGGCACGACTTTCGAGAAACCGGCGGCCAACAGGCGCTCGCGATGTTCTTCGAGGCTGTCGGGCTTCATGACATTTTCGATGGCGCTGCGCTTCTGGGCGATTTCCAGTTCGCTGTAGCCGTTGGCGCGTTTGAAGGCCACGTGCAGGTCGGTGAGCAGCGCGTGTTCTTCGGGGTCATTGAAGCGCAGCTTCTCCGAAAGAATCAGCGCGCCACCGGGCAGCAACGATTGGCGGATACGCGCGAGCAGCGCGGTGCGCTGGTCCGGGGCGATGAATTGCAGGGTGAAGTTCAGCGCCACCACCGAGGCTGGCTGAAATTCCAGGGCAAGGATGTCGCCTTCGATCACTTCCACCGGCAGCAACTCCTGGAACATCGAGTCCTGGCCGTTGAGGTATTCGCGGCAACGCTCGACCATGGCCGCGGAGTTATCCACAGCGATCACCCGGCAACCGTCGGTGCGCACGTGACGGCGCAAGGCCTGGGTCACGGCCCCCAAAGACGAGCCCAAATCGTAGAGCACACTATTGGGCTGGGCGAACTGCGCGGCGAGCACGCCGAGGTTTTCAACGATGGTCGGATAACCCGGCACCGAGCGCTTGATCATGTCCGGGAACACCCGCACCACGTCCTCGTTAAAGGCGAAGTCAGGCACCTGGGCCAAAGGCTGGGCGAAAAGGCGATCGGATTCTTTGCTCACGGCGGTTCCAGCGGTGTAGGTGGAAAAGGCCGGCATTTTAGCCAACTTGGCGCGGGGATGCGCGGGTTTGCTGATAAACCGGCTGGTTGATGCAATTTGAAGGGCGAAGGGGCTTTTGTGGCGAGGGGGCTTGTCGGAACGCCGCATCGCCCCGTTCGGCGGCGTAGCCGTCGTAAAGCGGGTAGATGCAATTAATTTGAAAGGATGCGGCGGCTGGGTTTGGGGCTGCTGCGCAGCCCAACGGGGGCAAGCCCCCTCGCCACAGGGTTAGCGTTGCCGCTGGGTGAACGCCGACGCCGCAATCCCCCATTGCCCCAGCCAGTAACTCAGGATGATCACATAAGGCGCGGCATGAAATGGCATCACAAACCGGTTAATGCCAATCACGCTGTCAGAACACACAAACGCCACCGCGCCCGCCGCTGCCAGCAGCGCCGAGCGTTTGGGCACGTCGGTGCCGAGCCGGGCCAGGGCGCGCCAGAGCATGGCGCTGATGGCCAGGCCATAGACGATCACCGGGACCAGCAGCGGCCCCAAGTCATTGGAAATCAGAATCCCCAGCAGCACGGCACCCACGCCGAAGGCGAGGATCAGCGGCAACACAGCCAGACGCCGGCAATCGCTCAAATAAGCCTTCAGATACGCCAGATGCGCGAGCAAAAATGCTCCAAGTCCAAACACAAACAAGTCTTGCGGCCATGCCAGCAACACATCGCCGACCAAGGAGAAAATCAAACCCAGGCTGATCCAGCGCCGATACTCGCTGGGCGGTGCATCGTGCAACCAGCCGAGCAGGGCCAGCACAGGCATCGGTTTGACCAGCAGGCAGAGCAGCGCGGCATGCACGCTCAGGCCATACACAAAGGTCACCGCGCCCATCAGCGCCAGAATAAGCCAGCCCACGATCAGTTAACTGCGATGGCACAGTCGAAGGTTTGCACGGCGGGTACTTCTGGTGCCCACGGTTGTGAATAAGTCAGTCGCAAGCGGCCGGTGCCGGTGGCGAAGGCCTGGAAACGCCAGGTTGAAATGCCGGCGCTGCCGACAATTCCAGCGTCTTCCGGGTTGCTGTAGACCTCGGGGCTGAGCGCGCGCAACACCCCCCCGGCCGAATCCTGGATCGCCCAGCGGTAACCTGTAGTCGGGTTGCTTGGCAGGGTCAGGATCAGGGTTTGCCCGTTGTGCAGTTTCGCCGGGCATTCGCTTTGTTTTTCCACGGTCAGGTTCTGTTTCGGTTGCGAGGCGCAAGCGCTCAGCAGAGCAAGGGCGAGGGGGACTAACAGGCGAGTGGGGGACATAGGATCAACGACTCCGGCGATTACGACGAACGGCGAGCATAACTGAAGATGAGACAAATTGTGACGACCACCCATTAGGGGTAATTGAGGGCGGGAGGCGGGTAATGCCCGTCAGTCAAGCCCGCTCCCACAGGGTCTAGAGCGTGCCGAACACCTTCTTCGCCAGGCTGGTCGCTGCCGCCGCAGGGTTCTTGCGAATGGTTTCTTCCTGTTTGCCAATCATCTCGAACAACCCGTTCAACGCCTGCTCGGTGACGTAGCTTTCGATGTTGGCATTTTTCGCATCCAGCACACCCAGCGTCGCGGCTTGCCCGGCGAACGCGTTGTATTGCTGAGCCAAACCCACCTGATCGGTGGCTTGCTTGACGATCGGCAAGAACTTGGTGCGGATCTGTTCGCGGCTGGTTTTGCTCAGGTACTGAGTGGCCGAATCCTGGCCGCCGCTGAGAATCCCCTTGGCATCTTCCACGGTCATCTTCTTCACCGCATCCACCAGAATCGGCTGAGCCTGCGTTACCGCCGCTTCAGCTGCCTTGTTCATGCTGGTTTCCAGTTGATCGACCTGATCGCCCATGCCGAACTGTTTCATTTTCTTGGCGACCTTGCCCAGTTTTCCCGGCAGTTCGATTTTCACGTCCGGGTTGTTGCTGAAGCCGCCGGGTGTGCCCAGTTGTTTAACGGCCAGCTGCGCGCCTTGGGTCAGGGCGTCCTTGAGCCCGCCGGTGGCGTCTTGTTGCGACAGGTCACTGAGTGACAGTGCCAGGGCGTTGGCGCAAATCATCAAGCCTGCGCACAGGCCGGCGAAGCGAAGGGTAGGGCGGAGCATGGTGGCTTCCTTGTTCGTAAATAAGGTTGGGAACGATGTTGAAATTTAGTCGGTTTGCGCCGTCGTCGCGACTTGGTCCGCCGCATCTTCACTGCGATGCAGTGCCACCTGACGGATCGACAAGCGAATCTCCGCTGGCAGCACCCGTTTGGCCGCACCTTCGGCCAGTTCACCCAGCAGTTCGTGGTAGCTCAGCTTGCCGGATTCGTCGCGGCGCAGCACATCGAGGTCCAGCATTGTCTGGATGAAATGACGGAACAGGCTCTTGTCGAAGAACTCCGGGGCGTTCAGGCCGTGGAGGATCGACAGGCGCTGGGCCATGACGGTGCACAGGTCTTCCAGTTCTTCGGCGCTGATGCTGTTCTGGCCGCTGTTGAGCAGCAGGGAAACGGTCATGTAGAAGCGCTGCAAGGTCTGGGCGATGCTTTTCGACAACAGCGTCAGCAATACGAAATGCCGCGAACTCGGCGCCGGGCGCAGGTACACGTCCTTCTCGAAACGCAGCAGGCCTTGCTCGACGAAGGCTTCGAGCCACTGATCGATCACGCCATCGAGTTCGTCCAGCGTCCAGCGAATGAACAGCTCCGATTGCAAGTACGGATACAGCGCACGGGTGTAGCGCAGGATCTGCTCGCGACTCATGCGCGACGCACTCTGGAAGAAACTCGCCAGCAGCGACGGCAACGCGAAAATGTGCAATACGTTGTTGCGGTAGTAGGTCATCAGGACGGCGTTTTGTTCGTCCAGGTACAGAATCTTGCCCAGCGCATCGTTCTGCTCAGACAGCAGGTTCATGTCCTTCACATGCTCGATCAGCGTGCGGCCGTCACCGTCCGGCAGGGTGGTGTGCGGCGAATAGGGAACCTTGCGCAACAGCGCCAGATACAAATCGAGCACCCGCGCCATGGCGCGATCATCCAGGGCCAGGCGGCTGGTGGACAGCAGCGCCAGGGCTACCAGATTCACCGGGTTGATCGCCGCCGCTTCGTTCAGATGCTGCGCGACTTTCTCGCCAAGGCGGTTGGTGGTCTCGTTGAGCCAGGCCGGTTTGAATTGCGGGCCGTGTGCCTGTTGGCGCCAGTCTGGCTGTTCGCTGTCGAGGAACTCCGCCAGTTTGATCGGCTCACCGAAGTTCACCGCGACCTGACCGAAGCGCTGTTTGAGCGCGCCGATGACTTTGAAGATGTCGAAGATCGATTCTTTCTTCTTGCTCGCGCCACGCAATTCGCCGAGGTAGGTACGGCCTTCCAGCACGCGCTCGTAACCGATGTACACCGGCACGAACACGATCGGCATGCGCGACGAGCGCAGGAAGCTGCGCAGCGTGATCGCGAGCATCCCGGTTTTCGGTTGCAGCATACGCCCGGTGCGCGAACGGCCGCCCTCGACGAAGTACTCGACCGGGAAGCCTTTGGTGAACAGAGTGTGCAGGTATTCGTTGAACACCGAGGTATAGAGCGGGTTGCCCTTGAAGGTGCGGCGCATGAAGAACGCACCGCCGCGACGCAACAGACCGCCGATCCCCGGCATGTTGAGGTTGATCCCGGCGGCGATGTGCGGCGGGGTCAGGCCGTTGCGGAACAGCAGATAGGACAGCAGCAGGTAGTCGATGTGGCTACGGTGGCAGGGGACGTAGATCACTTCGTAACCCGGGGCGACCTTTTGCACGCCTTCGATGTTGTTGACCTTGATCCCGTCGTAGATTTTGTTCCAGAACCAGCTCAGCACCACTTCCATGAAGCGGATCGCGGTGTAGGTGTAGTCGGAGGCGATTTCGTTTCCGTAGCGCAAGGCCTGGGCCTTGGCTTTTTCCGGGGAGATGTTCTCGCGCTCGGCTTCGTCGAGGATCGCTTGCTTGACCAGCGGCTGGTTGAGCAGGCCTTTGACCAGATTGCGCCGGTGGGAAATGTCCGGGCCGATCACTGCGGCTTTCAGATTGCGGAAGTGCACCCGCAGAATCCGCTGGGCCATGCGCACCGTGCGCTCGTGGCCCTTGTTGTGTTCGATCAGTTCGCGCAGATGGATCGGTGCCGAGAACTGCACCCGGGTCTTGCGCCCCAGCACGATGATGCTCAGCAACCGGCGCAACCGTCCGGTGACCGCCCAGCTGTCGGCGAACAGCAGCTTCCATGGGCTCGACTCGCTGTCCGGCGACTGGCCCCAGAACACGCTGACCGGAATGATCTGCGCGTCTTCGGCGGCGTTCTGGCTCAGGGCGCTGACCAGACGGGTCAGGGTCGGCGGCGCACCGCGTTTGTCCTGACGGCCAAGCCAGTCGGGATCCGGTGTCAGGTAAAAGAACGCGGCGGGCTCCACCAGCGCACCCACCGATACCGGCAATACCGGACGGGGCAGGCCGGCCTTGCTGCATTCGGTATCGACCACGGCAAGGTCGGTCAGCGAAGGGTTTTGCAGGACGTAGAACACCGGCCGGCTGCGGTCGAGGTTAAGGGTGAACGACGACTGGTTGATCGTCTCTGAGCGAACCCAGAGGTACAGCAGTCGGCGCAGGGTGCCAAACACAAGACGGCGGAACGGGGAACGGGTCATACGGCTTCTGCGTGAGTGAATAAAACCGAGCGTTTGCTCGGGCGGTCGATAGTGTGCCGGATTCATCGAAAATCGGCAAAAAAGCAGCGAAGTAAACTCCTGTTGAGAGTTTTTGCACCTGTCATATACTCGGCGGTCTGTCGCCGGGGCCCTTCAATGGACGTCGGATGCAGGCTGACGTTCCTCAAGGCTTTCCTGCGAAAAGCCCGATCAATAATAAAAAGGGAGTATGAACAGATGGCAACACGCGAAACCGGCAACGTGAAGTGGTTCAACGACGCCAAGGGTTATGGCTTCATTCAGCGCCAGGACGGGGTGGACGTGTTCGTGCACTACCGCGCGATCCGTGGCGAAGGGCATCGCTCGCTGACTGAAGGTCAGCAGGTTGAATATGCGGTGGTGGAAGGGCAGAAGGGGTTGCAGGCTGAGGATGTTGTAGGTCTGTAAAGCCTAAGATCAAAAGATCGCAGCCTTCGGCAGCTCCTACAGGGGGGCACAAAACTCTGTAGGGGCTGCCGAAGGCTGCGATCTTTTCCGTTTTACGCGGTTTTCCAGGTGATCTCTTCTTCACCATCGACGCTGATGCGAATCCAGCGATCCGCTGACTCTTCACCCTCTTCCTCGACCCAGCTACCCGGCGCACAACGCACTTCGACGTTGAGCGCGGCAAATGCGGCGCGGGCGCAGGCAATGTCGTCTTCCCACGGGGTCTGGTCGCTTTCCAGGTACAGGCTGTTCCATTTGCCGACGGCTTTGGGCAGCCAGGTGACCGGCACGTTGCCGGCCTTGCACTTGTAGGTCTGACCTTTCTGGACCCAGTCGGTGCAGGGGCCTAAAGCCGCGCCGAGCCAGGCCGCGATGGCTTTGTGATCGACGTCGGCGTCTTTCAGGTAAATCTCGATGTCCGGTTGGCGCATGGATGTCCTCACTGCGGGTCTGAAAAATCCATTCGCGGATTTAGCCGGCCTTGAGCCTTTACTCAAGACCAAAAATTAAAGTTGTTCTCTAACTACTACTGCAGAACGAAATAATCGTAGCGCATTGAAACGGTGACCTCGAACGGTTCCACTTGTTCAATGACTGCTGTCCGGCGTTCGGCACTGGCGCGCCAGCCGTGAGGTGTCATCGCCAAGAGGTTCGCGCGATCCTGACCATTGACCAGCGTCAGTTTGAATTCCAGGGTTTCGCTGTGTTGCAACGCCATGCCTTCCGGCACCAGCGCCAGGTGCTTGTCGTCGGTGTACTCGCGCACTTCGTCGTACAGCCGCTCACGCAATTCCATCAGATGGCCGCTGGTCGGCCCGACTTTCATCAAGCCTCCACCGGGGCTGAGCAGACGTTTGGCTTCTTCCCAGTCCAGCGGGCTGAACACGCTGGCCAAAAACTGGCAACTGCCCGAGGCCAACGGCACTCGCGCCATGCTGGCGATCAACCAGGTCAGCGCAGGGTTGCGTTTGCAGGCGCGTTTGACGGCCTCCCGGGAAATGTCCAGGGCATAACCATCGGCGTTGGGCAAGGCTTCGGCGATTTGCGCGGTGTAATAACCCTCGCCACAGCCGATGTCCAGCCAGCGCTGGGGCGCATAACCGGCGGCCAGTTCCGCCAGACGCTTGGCCACCGGCGCGTAATGGCCGGCGTTCAGAAAGTCGCGACGGGCTTCGACCATCGCCTGATTATCCCCAGGGTCACGGCTGTTCTTGTGCTGCACCGGCAGCAGGTTCAGGTAACCCTGCCGTGCGCGGTCGAAACGGTGCCCGGCGGGGCAGGCCACGCCGTTGTCCACCGCGTTCAGCGGTTCGCTGCAGATCGGGCAGGCCAGCATCAGGCGAGCAACTTGATCAGGGTCTGGTAGTAGATTTCGGTCAGCACGTCGAGGTCGGCCGCCAGTACGCGTTCGTTGACCTGGTGGATCGTCGCGTTGACCGGGCCCAGTTCAACCACTTGGGTGCCCATGGTCGCGATGAAGCGCCCATCGGAAGTGCCGCCGCTGGTGGAGGCTTTGGTGTCACGACCGGTGATGTCCTTGATGCTCGACGACACCGCGTCGAGCAGCGCGCCCGGCTCGGTGAGGAATGGCAGGCCGGACAGCGCCCAGTCGATGTGCCAGTCCAGGCCATGCTTGTCGAGGATGTCGGCGACGCGCTTTTGCAGGCCTTCGACGGTGGACTCGGTGGAGAAGCGGAAGTTGAATACCGCCACCAGATCACCCGGAATCACGTTGGTCGCACCGGTGCCGGAATTGACGTTGGAGATCTGGAAACTGGTCGGCGGGAAGAAATCGTTGCCGTGGTCCCAGTGCTCGGCGGCAAGTTCGGCGAGCGCCGGGGCGGCGAGGTGGATCGGGTTCTTCGCCAGGTGCGGATACGCCACGTGGCCCTGCACACCGCGCACGGTCAATTTGGCGCCGAGGGAACCGCGACGGCCGTTCTTGACCACGTCACCCACCAGGCTGGTGCTCGACGGCTCGCCGACGATGCACCAGTCCAGACGCTCCTTGCGGGCGGCAAGGCGTTCGACCACTGCCTTGGTGCCGTGGTGCGCCGGACCTTCTTCGTCGCTGGTGATCAGGAACGCAACCTTGCCCTTGTGATCCGGATAGTCGGCGACGAAACGCTCGGCCGCCACGGTCATGGACGCAAGGCTGCCTTTCATGTCTGCCGCGCCACGGCCGCAGAGCATGCCGTGTTCGTCGATCACCGCGTTGAACGGATCGATCTGCCAGGCAGCCACCGGACCGGTCGGCACCACATCGGTGTGACCGGCGAAGCACAGCACCGGACCGTCATGTTTGCCGTGGGTCGCCCAGAAGTTATCCACATCTTCGATGCGCATCGGCTCCAGCATAAAACCAGCATCGCCCAGGCGCTGCATCATCTGCTTCTGGCAATCGGCGTCGACCGGCGTCACGGATGGACGACGGATCAGGTCGATGGCGAGTTGAAGGGTCGGCGAAAGGTCGGCGTGGGCCGTCATGTAAGAACTCCGAGGTGCGCACGGTAAACATGTAGGGGCTGCCGAAGCCGCTCCTACCGAGTTTGTTGGCATTGAAAAAGGCGATCATTCTAAAGCAAAACGGCGGCCCGAAGGCCGCCGTTTGACGTTATCTAATAACGGATTACGCCGGTACCGGCGCAGCTTCTACCGAAGGTTTAGGCAGCGACGACAGGAACGCCATGATCAGCGCCGCCAGGTACGGCAGCGACTGCACCAGCAACATAGTCACCCAGAAGCGCATGTCGTTGCTTGGTATACCCTGCACCAGGAAGATCCCCAGCGCCGCGCCCCACAGCAGCAGCATGATAAACAGCTCTTCGCGAGCCTCCGAAATCGCCACCCAGAAGCCGTGGTTATCGGCATTTTTCGGGGTACGGAAGAACGGAATGCTGCTGGTGAAGAAGCCGTACAGCACCGCTTTGGCGATGGTGTGCGACAACGCCAGCCCGGCCAGTGCGGCACAGAAGGCGTCCTTCAGGTTGACCCCGACCGCACGACGGTACAGGAAGATGATCTTGCCCACCTTGAACACGAACAGCGCCAATGGCGGGATCGCGAAAATCAGCAGCGGTGGATCGACCCGTTGCGGCACGATGATCATCGCCGCCGACCACAACAGCGCGCCGACGGTGAAAAAGATGTTCATGCCATCCGCCACCCACGGCAGCCAGCCCGCGAGGAAGTGGTAACGCTGGCCACGGGTCAGCTCGGTGTCCTTGCCACGCAGCAGGCTGGCGGTGTGACGCTTGATGATCTGAATCGCGCCATAGGCCCAGCGGAAACGCTGTTTCTTGAAGTCGATAAAGGTATCGGGCATCAGGCCTTTGCCGTAGCTGGTGTGGTAGTACGCCGCCGACAGACCTTTTTCGAACACGCGCAGGCCCAGTTCGGCGTCTTCACAGATACACCAGTCGGCCCAGCCCAGTTCCTCGAGCACCGAACGCCGGGTCATGGTCATGGTGCCGTGCTGGATGATCGCGTCACGGTCGTTGCGGGTGACCATGCCGATGTGGAAGAAGCCTTTGTATTCCGCATAGCAGAGCTTCTTGAAGGTGCTTTCGTTCTGGTCGCGGTAATCCTGCGGTGATTGCACCACGGCGATTTTCGGGTCGGCGAAGTGCGGCACCATGTGCTTGAGCCAGTTCGGGTCGACGCAGTAGTCCGAGTCGATCACCGCAATCACTTCGGCATCTTTGGCGGTATGTGGAATCAGGTAATTCAGTGCGCCACCCTTGAAACCAGCCAACGGTGCGACGTGGAAGAACTTGAAGCGTGGGCCAAGAGTTTCGCAATAATCACGCACCGGTTCCCAGACCGCCGGGTCCTTGGTGTTGTTGTCGATGATCAGGACTTCGAAGTCCGGATAGTCGAGATTGGCCAAGGCATTGAGGGTCTGTTTGACCATCTCCGGCGGCTCGTTGTAGCAAGGAACGTGAATTGACACCTTCGGCCGGTAGTCCGATTCGCCCACGACCGGCAGGAATTCACGCCGGCGTTTGTGGGTCCAGACCGCTTCGGCCAGTTCATGGGCTTCCGTCAGCAGAACGATAAACACCCCGAGTGCACCGAGGGCGAGCAGGAAACCCACCGTCAGGCTGAACCAGGTGCTGTATTGCTGGCTGTAGTCGTAACCGATCCATACCAGCACCGAACCGCAGAGGAACGCGATAAAGGTCAGGAAGGTACGACCACGTTGGCGCAGGGCCGAGCCGTCGATCATCAGCAAGGTCAGGGACAGCAGGGCCAACACGGCCGAGCCGATCGCCAGCACACGCCATTGCGGGATCGCGACCACCGGGCCTTCGAAGTTGAATTTCTGCTGGCGCGCGGCGTTGAACACGCCCCAGTACGCGCCTACCGAGCCTTCGTCAGTGGCCTTCCACGGTTGGTCAAACGCTTCGATCACGAAGTAGTTGAAACCCTGACGGTTGAGCTTGTTGACCAGTGTGCGCAAGTAAATGGCCTGGTCCGCCGGCGACGCATCGGCGCCACCGCGCATACGGCCGTTGCTCGGCCAGCCGACTTCGGAGAGCAGCAACGGTTTTTTCGGGAACATCTTTTTCAGGTCACGGGCGCGGTCGAGAACGAACTGGCCGGCCTTGTCTACAGGGATGAACTCCCAGTAGGGCAGAACGTGAGCTGCGATCAGGTCGACGTGCTTGGCCAGTTCCGGGTGCTCTTCCCAGACGTGCCACTGCTCAGAGGTGGTGACCGGAACCTTAACGGCTGCGCGCACGCGATCCAGGATCACGCTCAGCTCGGCAGCGGTGATTTCCTTACGGAAGATCGCCTCGTTACCGACCACGACGCGAACCACACTGCGGGAGGTGTTGGCCAGTTCGATGGCGCGCAGGATCTCGCGCTCGTTGCGTTCCTGGTCCGGGCTGATCCAGATCCCCAGGGTCACCCTCAGGCCGAATTCTTCCGCCAGTTTGGGGATATCCTCCAGCGTGCCGTCGACCGAGTAGGTCCGGATGTTGTCCGTCAGCTTGCTCATGATCTCCAGGTCGCGACGCATTTCATCGTCGGTCGGATACTGGTCTTTCTGCGGGTACTGGCCTTGTTGAAACGGCGAGTACGAGAAGCCAGAGATCTGTTCAGGCCAGTTGGGGGCGGAGACCGGGCGATTGATCAGCGCCCAGAAGCCGGTAAACAAGGCTGCGATGGCGAGCACCACGACCAGGTTGAGTCCAAATTTACGCGATGACATAGCTTTTTCGGGTTCCAAAGGCTGTGGAACGAAGGAACGGTTGGCGGCCGGCTGCCAGGTGGCAGGGGCGCGCATCCTACACTGGAGGTTCTCTGACCGTACAGCGAACAGGGAAACGCCCGACATTGGGCAATCCAGGTCGACTTAAGTTCTTCGACCGGGATGATGTAGCCCAATTCCAATAAATTTGTAGTCAATTGAAGCCGTCAGTCTGCCGTCCATAGCACCAAAGGTGCTCTTGACCGCCGACAGCCCTATAATGCGCGCCGGTTTTTGGGGTAATGGTCATGAGTACAGAAGATCCACGGTTTGCTGGTATCGCCCGCTTGTATGGCATTGAAGGCATGGAGCGCTTGCGCGCGGCCCATGTGGCGATCGTCGGCATCGGTGGTGTCGGTTCCTGGGCGGCGGAAGCGGTTGCCCGGTGTGGCGTGGGCGAGATATCGCTGTTCGACCTGGACGACGTCTGCGTCAGCAACGTCAACCGTCAGCTGCATGCGTTGGACAGCACCGTCGGCAAGCCCAAGGTCGAGGTGATGGCCGAGCGCCTGCGAGGGATCAACCCGGACTGCACGGTGCATGCGGTGGCGGATTTCGTTACCCGCGAAACCATGGCCGAATACATCACGCCGAACATCGATTGCGTGATCGACTGCATCGACAGCGTCAACGCCAAGGCGGCGCTGATCGCCTGGTGCAAGCGGCGCAAGATTCAGATCATTACCACCGGCGGTGCGGGCGGGCAGATCGACCCGACGCTGATCCAGGTCTGCGACCTGAACCGCACGTTCAACGATCCGCTGGCGTCGAAAGTGCGCTCAACATTGCGCCGCGACTATGGTTTCTCCCGTACCGTGACCCGTCACTACAGCGTGCCGTGCGTGTTTTCCACCGAGCAACTGCGCTACCCGAAACCCGATGGCAGCATTTGCCTGCAGAAGAGTTTTGTCGGGGACGGCGTGAAGCTCGACTGCGCCGGGGGCTTTGGCGCGGTGATGATGGTGACGGCGACGTTTGGCATGGTCGCGGCGACCAAGGCTGTGGATAAGATTGTGGCGGGCGTGCGGCGTCCGGCGGATCGGGTCAAACCTCAGGTTTAATGGTTGTGGTTCGATCGTTCCCACGCTCTGCGTGGGAATGCAGCCGGGACGCTCCGCGTCCCTTCCAGAGCCGAATACGGAGCGTCCGTGGAGGCATTCCCACCCGGAGCGTGGGAACGATCAGTGCGCTAGCTCACGCATCCGCTGCAACACCGCATTCAAGCCATTGCTACGGGATTGGGACAACTGGCGGCCGAGCCCCAACTGATTGAACCAATCCGCCAGATCCACCTGCCGCAACTCCACCGCCGACAACCCATTGACCCGCGCCAACAGCAACGCCACCAACCCGCGAATCAACCGCGCATCGCTGCTGGCGCTGAATTGCCAGTGCCCGTCCTGCAACGTGCCGACCAGCCAGACCTGGCTTTCACAACCATGCACGCGGTTGGCGTCGACTTTATCCACATCGCTCAACGCTGGCAGACGGTCGCCCCACTGCATCAACAGCCGCGCCCGCTGTTCCCAGCTCGCCGCCTGCTGAAACGTGTCCAGCGCTGTAATGGCATCGACGGGCAAGGTCATCGCAATAACTCCAGGGCCTGATCCAGTGCTTCGAAAAAGCGCTCAAGGTCTTCGGAATTGTTGTACAGCGCCAACGACACCCGAATCGCCCCGGCCAGTTCAAAGCTTTTGAGCAACGGCATGGCGCAATGATGACCGGCGCGCACGGCGATGCCCTGTTCAGTCAGCAAATGCGCCAAATCAGAGTTATGCACACCCTCGACAACAAAACTGGCCAGCGCCAGTTGCGGTTTGCCCAGCAGGCGAATGCCGTTGCGCGCTTCCAGGCCTTTGAGTAAATAGTCATGCAGGGCCGCTTCGTGGGCGGACACGGCGTCCTGATCCAGCCCGGCGAGATAGTCCAGCGTCGCGCCCAGACCGATCACACTGGCGATCGGCGGCGTACCGGCCTCGAACCCCAGCGGTGCGGACCGAAAACGAGCATCGTGGTAGTTGGCGTCCAGCACCATTTCGCCGCCGAACTGCCAGGGGCGCAGCTGTTGCAGCGCTTCGTTGCGTCCGAACAGCACGCCCAGGCCATCGGGGCCGTAGAGTTTGTGGCTGGAAAACACGTAGAAGTCGCAGCCCAGTGCCCGCACGTCGTGCCGACCATGAACCACGCCTTGAGCGCCATCGACCACGGTCAGCGCGTTGTGTGCCTTGGCCATCGCCAACAGCGCGGGCAACGGTTGCCAGGCGCCCAGCACGTTGGACAGCTGGCTGACCGCCAGCAAACGGGTTCGCGGACCGATCAACTGCGCGGCGACATCCAGGTCGATCAAACCATCGACATTCAGCGGCAGGATCACCAGCTTCAGGTCGCGACGGTGGGCCAGTTGCTGCCACGGCAACAGGTTGGCGTGGTGCTCCAGAGCGCTGATGACAATTTCATCGCCCGGATTGAAAAGGTGTTCCAGGCCATAGGCCAGGAGGTTCAGCGCGGAAGTCGCACCGTGGGTAAAGATAATCTGTCCGCAATCGCCGGCATTGAGCCATTGCGCAACTTTGCGGCGGCTGTCCTCGAACGCCTGGGTGGCATGGGCGCCGGGCAAGTGTTGCGCCCGATGCACGTTGGCCGCACCGTTGGTGTAGTAATGCGCCAGGGCATCCAGCAGGGCTTGAGGTTTTTGCGTGGTGGCGGCGTTGTCCAGATAGGTCTGGTCTTGCCGTTGCAGTGCGGCGATGGCCGGAAAATCGGCGCGCCAGGGAGAAGGAATCATCATGTTGTTCGGCCCTGGTGACATGGGCGGGTGTACGCCTGACCTTGTAGGAGCGAGCGATGCGGCGCTCCTACAAGGTGATCGTTTGACGCTCTGCTTAGTTGTGAGCGTGCAGCGCTTCGTTCAGTTCGATAGCCGACTTGTGGGTTTTGCACTCCACGGCACCGGTTTCCGAATTGCGGCGGAACAACAGGTCAGGTTGACCGGCCAGTTCACGGGCTTTAACCACTTTGACCAGTTTGTTGTGCTCGTCCAGCAGCGCAACCTTGGTACCGGCTGTCACGTACAGGCCCGACTCAACGGTGTTGCGATCGCCCAACGGGATACCGATACCGGCGTTGGCGCCGATCAGGCAGCCTTCGCCGACCTTGATCACGATGTTGCCGCCGCCCGACAGAGTGCCCATGGTCGAGCAACCGCCGCCCAGGTCCGAACCCTTGCCGACGAACACGCCAGCCGACACGCGGCCTTCGATCATGCCCGGGCCTTCGGTGCCAGCGTTGAAGTTAACGAAACCTTCGTGCATCACGGTGGTGCCTTCGCCCACGTAGGCGCCCAGACGAATACGTGCCGCGTCAGCGATACGCACGCCGGCCGGTACCACGTAGTCGGTCATTTTCGGGAACTTGTCCACCGAGAACACTTCCAGCAGCTCGCCGCGCAGGCGGGCTTCCAGTTGATGCTCAGCCAGTTCGGACAGGTCGATCGCACCCTGGCTGGTCCAGGCCACGTTCGGCAGCAGCGGGAAGATCCCGGCCAGATTCAGGCCATGCGGCTTGACCAGACGGTGGGACAGCAGGTGCAGCTTGAGGTAAGCCTCAGGCGTGGAGCTCAGTTGCGCGTCTTCGGCCAACAGCGTGGCGACCAGCGGCTTGTGGCTCTCGGCCAGACGTGTCAGCAGCGCAGCTTGTGCAGCGTCGACGCTTTTCAGCGCTTCAGCCAGTTGCGACGCCTGAGCAGTGCTGAACGCGATGGCCTGATTGCCTTCGGTGTAGCCCAGAACCGGTGCAATGGCAGCGACCAGTTCGGCCGACGGGTTGAGCAGTGGTTGCGCGTAAAACACTTCCAGCCATGCGCCTTGACGGTTTTGAGTGCCGACACCAAAGGCCAGGCTGAACAGGGTAGTGGACATGTTGATACCTCTAACAAAATGGAACGGGCTGCCTTACTTGAGTGCGGCCGCGTAGATATCTGGCTTGAAGCCAATCAGGGTTCTGTCACCGAGATCGAGCACCGGGCGCTTGATCATCGAGGGTTGTGCGAGCATCAGTTCGATGGCTTTCGGCTGGTCGAGATCGGCTTTGCGTTCGTCGTCGAGCTTGCGAAAGGTCGTGCCTGCACGGTTCAACACCACTTGCCAGCCGTGCTCCTCGCACCATTGGGTCAGGTGTTCACGGTCGATTCCGACCGCTTTGTAATCATGGAAGTCATAGCCGACAGCGTGTTCATCGAGCCAGGTGCGCGCCTTTTTCATGGTGTCGCAGGCTTTGATGCCGAAAAGGTGCAACGTTTTGCTTGAAACGGTCAAGGAATTGCCCCCTTTGCAGGTGCTGAAAATAAAAGGTGACGGATTATGCCATGACCGGACGGTTTCGCGTCGGCTGTGGTCGGGTTTGTCTTTTTGTCTTGGCAATCCACTGTTCTATACGACACAGGTGCAACGGTCAGCCTGCAGTCTAAGCCGCTAATATGGCACTTCAATGCTGTCGATTGCTCGTGAACCGCGCTTTATGCGCGATTTTGAGTGTACGGCCGTTTGCCCACAGCTTTGAGTAGCTGACGAGCGAGCGCTTGCGTCGAGACCTGATGGTTGAAGCAGCGTTGGCTGGGTTTTTATTGACGGTGTGGATGAAGTATAAGGCTCTATAATGTGTGGCTTTATATTGACTGTCAGAGGCAGCTTATCCACCCCTGACAGTGTTTAGGTTTATCTCCCGCTGTAAATTTCTGTCATCAGCTTTACGTCGTTTGCAGATAAGCGATTGTTACGCGCTATCGCTACACCGTCGAGAGTAAGTTCAGCCTGGATAGGGTAGTGCATGATTGAGGTGCGGTCATAAGGCGATGTTCGGGTTTTTGGTTTTTCCAGTTTTTTTAACAGGTTGGAATAGATCTCCTCTCTTGACCATTTTTGTGTTCGGCTCATGAATTCGTAAACGGCAGTTTCGTTCCAGTTAATATTGGCATCTGGATGTTGGTGCTCGTGTTTAAGCCCAAGAGCGTGACCAAACTCATGCAGCACGTTACCGAAGAAAATTTGATCTAGTCCTTGCCATTGCAAATTCATGGTCGGTTCATCTTTCGGTACAATCAGTGCGTCAGTGCCAACAACGGACCAATTCCCTGAATGGAAGTCGTCAGATATCCGGATATCACCCTCTGAACCTTCGACGAAAAGGATGCGAACGTCAAAGACGGCAGGTATCCATTGGTGGATTGCTCCTTGTGTGGCCTCGATGAACCAACGGTTGGTGCTCAGAAAAGCGACTTTTAGTGTCCGACCTTTTTTCCAGAATTTGGTGTGGTCGCCTACAGCACGTTTTTGTCGACCTCCCGGTATTGTCTGGGGCGCGTTCGCTAGGTCTTCATTGATTGCCGCATCATAAGAAGCCTGAATATCATCGGGCTCAATGCACTTGCATAAGTTCATGCTTGTCATCCTTGTGAGTGTGTTGTTTGATGTCTCCGTTATTGGAGATGCATTGGTTTGTTTATCTATGTGATTTTGTTTTGGTCTGATGTTTAGATGGGTTTTATAGTGTGTGTTGCTTAGTGTCGTCAATTGGCGAGCGAAAGCGATATGTAAGTTTGTTTTTGTTGGGGGGGGAGGGTGTTGTTGTGTGTGCTGGGTAGGGGGGGTGTTATTAAATGAATGGCTTGGTTGATGCTGCTCCGCACTACATTGCATAGTGCGGAGCTTTTATGAGTTATTTATTGCGTGTAATAAACGCGCGAATTCGCTCTGCGGCTTCAATGCATTCTGCCAACGGTGCAACCAGCGCCATACGTACTCGGCCTGCTCCGGGGTTTGAGCCGTTCACTTCGCGAGACAGGTAAGACCCTGGTACGACCGTCACGTGTTCCTCGGCAAACAGATCCCGGCAGAACACCGCGTCGTCGCCATTTACGTTTGGCCACAGATAGAAACCGCCATCCGGGCGCTGCACATCCATCACCGGGCTGAGGATTTCCAATACCGCATCGTACTTCTCACGGTACAGCGCACGGTTGGCCCGCACATGCACTTCGTCGTTCCACGCGGCAACGCTGGCCAGTTGCGTTTGAACCGGCATCGCACAGCCGTGGTAAGTGCGATACAGCAGGAAACCCTTGAGGATGTCTGCATCGCCGGCCACAAAGCCCGAACGCAGGCCTGGCAGGTTGGAACGCTTGGACAGGCTATGAAACACCACGCAACGCTTGAAATCTTTGCGGCCTAGTTCAACGCAGGCGCTGAGCAGGCCGGGTGGCGGGGTCTGTTCATCGAAGTACAGTTCGCTGTAGCACTCGTCAGCGGCGATCACGAAATCGTATTCGTCGGCCAGGGCGATCAGTTTTTTCAGGGTTTCAACCGGGATCAACGCGCCGGTCGGGTTGCCCGGCGAGCACAGGAACAGGATCTGGCAACGCTTCCAGATGTCTGGCGAAACAGCGTCGAAATCCGGGTTGAAGCCGTTTTCGTCAAGGCATGGCAGGTAATGCGGCTTGGCTCCGGCCAGGAACGCCGCGCCTTCGTAGATCTGATAGAACGGGTTCGGGCTGACCACCAGCGCGTCTTCACCACGGTTGACCACGGTCTGGGTGAATGCGAACAACGCTTCGCGGGTGCCGTTGACCGGCAGCACGTTGCGCGCGGGGTCGAGCCAGCCATTTGGAACGCTGAAACGGCGTTCGCACCATGCGGCGATCGCTTCACGCAGGGCCGGGATGCCGAGGGTGGTTGGGTATACGGCCATCTGATCCAGATTGCTTGCCAGGGCTTCGGCGACAAAGCTTGGCGAGCGATGCTTCGGTTCGCCGATGGACAGCGCGATGGCGCGTTTGTCCGGGTTTGGCGTGACGCTGCCGAGCAGGGCGCGGAGCTTTTCGAACGGATAGGGCTGCAACTGGTTCAGAGCGTTGTTCATGGAGGCCTCGTTCAATGTGGGAGCGGGCCTGTGTGGCGAGGGAGCTTGCTCCCGTTCGACTGCGCAGCAGTCGCAAGCTTTTGGGGTCGCTTCGCGACCCAGCGGGAGCAAGCTCCCTCGCCACACAAGCCCGCTCCCACAGGGGGATGGGTTGATTCAGATGCTGATGCGCGAATGTTTGATATCGGGTTCCTGGTTGACGCTCAGCTGTTTGACGATTGCATCCTGCAAACGGCTGCACAGCAACGGGTCGGACAGCGGCTGATTGTTGGCGTCGGTGATGAAAAACACGTCTTCCACGCGCTCGCCCAAGGTGGCGATCTTGGCGTTCTGCAGCGACAGGTCGAACTCGAGGAAGATCGTGCCGATCCGCGCCAGCAACCCAGGACGGTCGGGTGCGCTGAGTTCCAGCACGGTCACCGGACGCTGGGCATCGTTGTGGATCGTCACCTGTGGCGCAAAGGCAAAATGTTTGAGCTGACGCGGCACCCGACGCTGGATAATCGTTGGATAGTTGTCCGGATTGCGCAGGGCTTCGGTCAGGCCTTCACGAATCTGCTTGACCCGCGCCGGGTTGTCGCCGATCGAGTCGCCATCGGTGTCGAGCACGATATAGGTGTCGAGGGTGAACTGGCTGCTGGAGGTAATGACCCGGGCGTCGTGAATGTTCAGGTTGAGCTGGTCCATCGCCGCCACGGTCACGGCGAAGAAGTCGTGCTGGTCCGGCGCATAAATGAAGATCTGCGTACCGCCCTCGAACTCGCGCTGGGTGGTTTCCTTGATCAGCACCAGCGGGCCGCCGTCGGCCGGCTGCTGCAAGATTGCATCAGTGTGCCAGGCCACGTCGCCGGCGGTGTGACGCAGGAAGTAGTCATCGCCCAGTTGCGCCCACAGCTGCTCGACATCGTCCGGGTCGGTGCCACCGCGTACCAGAATGTCCAGCGCTGCGCTTTGGGTCTGGCGGATCTGCTCTTCGCGATCCACCGGGTTTTCCAGGCCGCGACGCAAGGCGCGCTTGGTCTCGGTGTAGAGCTGGCGCAACAGGCTCGCGCGCCAGGAGTTCCATAGCGTCGGGTTGGTTGCATTGATGTCGGCAACGGTCAGCACGTACAGATAATCGAGGCGGGTTTCATCACCGACAATCTGCGCGAAATCGTGGATCACATGCGGGTCGGACAAGTCCTTGCGCTGGGCGGTGGTCGACATCACCAGGTGATTCTGCACCAGCCAGACAATCAGTCGGCTGTCCCAGATCGGCAACTGGTGGCGTTGGCAAAAGGCTTCTGCATCCACTGCGCCGATTTCCGAGTGATCGCCATGCCGGCCCTTGCCGATGTCGTGGTACAGGCCGGCCAGGTAAATCAACTCCGGCTTGGGCAGTTTGGCCATGAGCTTGCTGGCCAGCGGGAATTTTTCCGACACCTGGGTGTACTGCAACTTACGCAGGTGCTTAATCAGGTTCAGGGTGTGCGCGTCGACCGTATAGATGTGAAACAGGTCGTGCTGCATCTGCCCGACAATAAAGCCGAACTCCGGCAGATAACGCCCAAGGATCCCGTAACGGTTCATCCGCCGCAGGTTGCGGTGGATACCGATCTTGCACTTGAACAATTCGATGAACAGGCTGGTATTGCGAATATCATTGCGGAAGTCGTCGTCGATCAAATGACGGTTCTCGCGCAGCAGGCGGATGGTGTCGGCGCGTACGCCTTTGATCTCCGGCTGCTGGGCCATCAGCACGAAGATTTCGAGCATGGCGAACGGCGTGCGGCGGAACACATTGTTGTTGCGTGCCTCGATGTAGCCGTCGTGCAGCTGGAATCGCGAGTTGATTGGCTGCGGTGGTGCTTCGTCTTCGGGGGCCAGGATCACTTCTTCGAAGTGCTGGATGATCAAGTCGCTGAGCTGGGCAATGCTCATGACCACCCGGTAGTACTGCTGCATGAAGTTTTCGATGGCGTGCTTGGCGTCATTGCCGACGAAACCCAGCAGCCCGGCAATCGTGCGCTGGTGGTCGAACAGCAGACGGTCTTCGGCGCGGCCGGCGAGCATGTGCAGCGCGTAACGCACTTTCCACAGGAATTCCTGGGACGAAGCCAGCAGGGCGTTCTCGCTCTCCACCAGGAAACCTTCGCCGGCCAGGGCCCGCAGATTGAGGGTGCCGTACTCACGACGGGCAACCCACAGAATCGTCTGGATATCCCGCAGGCCACCGGGCGAGCCCTTGACGTTGGGTTCCAGGTTGTACTCGGTGTCGTTGTACTTATGGTGACGGGCTTTCTGTTCGGCGCGCTTGGCCAGGAAAAACTCCTTGCTGGGCCACATGTGTTCTGTGCTGGTCACGTCCAGCATGCGCTGGCGCAGGCGCTCGGGACCGGCAATGGTGCGGCTTTCCATCAGGTTGGTGATCACCGTCAGGTCGGCGCGGGCTTCCTCGGCGCATTCGTCAACCGAGCGAACGCTCTGGCCGACTTCCAGGCCGATGTCCCACAGCAACGTCAGAAAACGCTCGATTGAATCACGGAAAATTTCGTGGTCGGCGCCGTCCAGCAGGATCAGCAGGTCGATGTCGGAGTAGGGGTGCAACTCGCCACGACCGTAGCCGCCGACCGCGACCAGCGCGATGTCGGCTTCGAAGTTCCAGTTGAATTGCTCCCAGGCCTTTTGCAGGATGTTATCGATGAACCAGGCACGATCCTCGATCAAACGGCGAATCTCCCGGCCGCTGCGAAACCGCTCGTCGAGCACCTCGCGGGCCTGACGGATCGCCTTCTTGAAAGCAGCGATAGGGCTTGCCTTCAGGGCCAGTTCAGCCTGGAACTGGCCGCGGTCGAAGAGTTCGGGATCCACCTGCGGCATCGATTGGCTTTCCTTTCTATAAGGCTGGGAACGGCGCGGGCGGGATCAGGCCGAAACGCGCGGGATGGTATCGTCGCTGCGCAGGGTGAAGATCTCGTAGCCGGTATCGGTCACCAGCAGAGTGTGTTCCCATTGCGCCGACAGCTTGCGGTCCTTGGTGATCGCGGTCCAGCCATCGCCCAGCACCTTGGTGTCGGCCTTGCCCTGGTTGATCATCGGCTCGATGGTGAAGGTCATGCCGGCTTTCAGTTCCATGCCGGTGCCGGCGCGGCCGTAGTGCAGGATCTGCGGTTCTTCGTGGAACACCTTGCCGATGCCGTGGCCGCAGAACTCGCGAACCACCGAGAAACCGTTCTTTTCCGCGTGCTTCTGGATCACTTCACCGATATCGCCCAGGCGGCAGCCGGGTTTGACCAGTTCGATGGCCTTGTACATGCATTCCTGCGTCACCTGGGACAGGCGCTCGGCCCAGACCGGCACGGTGCCGACGTGGAACATGCGGCTGGTATCGCCGTGGTAGCCGTCCTTGATCACCGTGACGTCGATGTTCAGCGTGTCGCCATCCTTCAACGGCTTCTCGTTCGGGATGCCGTGGCAGACCACGTGGTTGATCGAGGTGCAGATCGACTTCGGAAAGCCCTTGTAGTTGAGCGGGGCAGGAATGGCTTTCTGCTCGTTGACGATGTAGTCGTGGCAGATGCGGTCCAGCTCTTCGGTGGTAACGCCCGGCTTGACATAATCGGCAATCATTTCCAGCACATCGGCGGCCAATTTGCCGGCGATCCGCATTTTTGCGATGTCCTCTGGGGTTTTGAGGGTGACGGTCATACAGGCTCTCTCTGCGCTCAATGGCGCCTTCTAAAACGAAATGGGCATTGCGCGAACGATCGTCGCGGCCCTGAAAAACGCAATTCTACCAGACGATCAGGGCAAATCTGAGCTTCTGTGCATCGCTTCTCTCTATAGGATGGCGCATTCTTGGGGGATTCCAAGGGCGGTATCAAAAGCATTCGCCAGGTTTTCAGAATGCGGGTTCCGTTTTTTCCGGCCTTGTGATATAAAATGCGCCGCTTTCCGGGGTACCCTGAAAAGCTTAAATCCACACACGTGTCGACACGATGACCTGGGTGCCTTCAGCTGATGCTGCTGGTTGGTCATTGGGATACGTGGAGGCCAAACCCGACTTATTAAGGAACTATCATGTCCCAAGTCAACATGCGCGATATGCTGAAGGCCGGTGTGCACTTCGGTCACCAAACCCGTTACTGGAATCCGAAAATGGGTAAGTACATTTTCGGCGCGCGTAACAAGATTCACATCATCAACCTTGAAAAAACCCTGCCAATGTTCAACGAAGCTCTGACCTTCGTAGAGCGTCTGGCCCAGGGCAAAAACAAGATTCTGTTCGTCGGCACCAAGCGTTCCGCTGGCAAGATCGTTGCTGAAGAAGCAGCACGTTGCGGTTCCCCGTACGTCGATCACCGCTGGTTGGGCGGCATGCTGACCAACTTCAAAACCATCCGTGCTTCCATCAAGCGTCTGCGTGACCTTGAAGTGCAAGCCGAAGACGGTACTTTCGCCAAGCTGACCAAGAAAGAAGCGCTGATGCGCACTCGCGATCTTGAGAAGCTGGATCGTTCCCTGGGTGGTATCAAGGACATGGGCGGTCTGCCAGACGCTCTGTTCGTTATCGACGTTGATCACGAGCGCATCGCGATCACCGAAGCAAACAAGCTGGGTATCCCGGTTATCGGCGTAGTCGATACCAACAGCAGCCCGGAAGGCGTTGACTACATCATCCCAGGCAACGATGACGCAATCCGCGCTATCCAGCTGTACATGGGTTCGATGGCTGACGCTGTTATCCGTGGTCGCAACAATGTTGCTGGCGGCACTGTAGAATTCGTAGCTGAAGAAACTCAGGCTGCAGCTGAGTAATTGACGCCCTGGCGTTGACTCAGTAAGCAAAAAGGGGGCTTGGCCCCCTTTTTGCCACCTCGAAAACCATTTGTCGGCGCCCACTGCTTTATCTGTAACGTGCGGCAGCTAACAAGGGTGGTTCGGGAAGAATTGATCGCCCGTTCGATCGGGTGGAATGGTTGAAAACCTATCCAAGAGGAATTTGAAAATGGCAGAGATTACTGCAGCGTTGGTCAAAGAACTGCGCGAGCGTACCGGCGAAGGCATGATGGACTGCAAAAAGGCCTTGACCAAGGCTGGCGGCGACATCGAAAAAGCCATTGATGACATGCGCGCTTCGGGCGCCATCAAGGCTGCCAAGAAAGCCGGCAACGTTGCCGCTGAAGGCGCAATCGCTCTCAAGGAAGACGGTAAATCCGCCGTTCTGCTGGAAGTGAACTCGCAGACCGACTTCCTGGCTCTGCAGGACGACTTCAAGGCATTTGTTGCTGCCAGCATTGAAAAAGCGTTCGCTGACAAGCTGACCGATGCTGCTCCGCTGATCGAAGCGCGTGAAGCTGATCGTCTGGTTCTGGTTGGCAAGGTTGGCGAAAACGTCAACATTCGTCGCCTGGCTCGCGTTGAAGGCGATGTTGTTGGTGGCTACCTGCACGGCAACAAGATTGGTGTTGCGGTTGTTCTCAAGGGCGGCGACGTTGAGCTGGCCAAAGACATCGCTATGCACGTAGCGGCTACCAACCCTGAATTCCTGCTGCCGTCGGAAGTTTCCGCTGAAGCGATCGAGCGCGAGAAAGGCGTGTTCCTGACCCTCAACGCTGACAAGATTGCCGGCAAGCCAGAAAACATCGTTGAAAACATGGTCAAAGGCCGTATCAGCAAGTTCCTGGCTGAAGCGAGCCTGGTTGAGCAGGCGTTCGTCAAGAACCCTGAGATCAAGGTCGGCGACCTGGCCAAGAAAGCCGGTGCTGAAATCGTTTCTTTCACCTACTTCAAAGTAGGCGAAGGCATCGAGAAGCCAGTAGACAACTTCGCAGAAGAAGTTGCTGCCCAGCTGGCTGCCAGCAAGCAATAAGACGGTTTTTTAACTGTCGCCCTGAAGAGGCTGCCCGCTTACGCGCGCAGCCTCTTTTCAGATGGGGTTGCCAATTTTATTTGGTTTCCTTTTGGAACTGGCTTACAAAGCCATGTTCCGATGGCGCTGAAGCAGCGCCAAGCTAGAGTGAACGCCAGCTGTAAACAGCTCGCAAAGAATTTTTAAAATACGCCGCAGGAGAGATTCGCAATGGCTCAGCAGGGCAGTGGTTATCAGGCTCGCTATAAACGCATTCTACTCAAGCTTAGCGGCGAGGCCCTGATGGGCTCGGAAGAGTTCGGGATCGATCCGAAAGTTCTGGATCGCATGGCACTGGAAGTTGGCCAACTGGTTGGCATCGGTGTTCAGGTCGGTCTGGTGATCGGCGGGGGTAACCTGTTCCGCGGCGCAGCGCTCAGCGCAGCCGGCATGGATCGGGTCACTGGCGACCACATGGGCATGCTGGCCACTGTGATGAACGCCCTTGCGATGCGCGATGCGCTGGAACGTGCCAATATCTCGGCCATCGTGATGTCGGCCATTTCCATGGTTGGCGTGACCGATCACTATGATCGCCGCAAAGCCATGCGCCACCTGAACTCCAAGGAAGTCGTGATTTTCGCGGCCGGTACTGGCAACCCGTTCTTCACTACGGACTCGGCTGCCTGCCTGCGCGCAATCGAAATCGATGCCGATGTGGTGCTCAAGGCAACGAAGGTTGATGGCGTCTACACCGCTGACCCGTTCAAAGACCCGCATGCCGAGAAGTTCGATCATCTGACCTACGATGAAGTGCTGGATCGCAAGCTGGGTGTGATGGATCTGACGGCCATTTGCCTGTGCCGCGACCACAAGATGCCGCTGCGCGTGTTTAATATGAACAAACCCGGTGCCCTGTTGAATATCGTACATGGCGGCGCTGAAGGAACCCTGATCGAGGAAGTTCAACAATGATCAACGAAATCAAGAAAGACGCTAAAGAGCGCATGCAGAAATCCGTAGAATCGCTGGCGCACAACTTCGGGCGTATCCGTACCGGCCAGGCGCACCCAAGCATTCTGGAGGGCGTGATGGTTCCGTACTACGGCGCCGACACTCCGATCAAACAAGTGGCGAACATCACCGTTAAAGACGCCCGTACCCTGCAAGTCGTTGCCTTCGAGCGCAACATGCTGGGCGCGGTCGACAAGGCTATCGGTAGCGCTGGCCTGAATCTCAACCCGACCAACCTGGGTGAGTTGCTGCTGATCTCCATGCCAGCCCTGACCGAAGAAACCCGCCGGGGTTTCACCAAGCAGGCTCGTGATGTCGCTGAGGATGCCCGTGTTGCCGTGCGCAACATCCGTCGCGATGCAAACAGCTCGCTGAAGGACCTGGTCAAGGAAAAGGAAATCAGCGAAGACGAAGAGCGTCGTGCCACTGGCGAGATCGACGATCTGACCAAGAAATTCGTGGCTGAAATCGACGCTAAGTTGGCGGAGAAAGAAAAAGACCTGATGGCCGTATAAGGGTCGAGTTTCAAATGGACAAGACCAAGCAGACTGCGCCGTCCGCGGTGCCGCGCCATGTCGCGATCATCATGGATGGTAATAATCGTTGGGCGAAAAAACGCTTTATGCCGGGTGTCGCCGGGCATAAAGCGGGTGTGGATGCTGTTCGTGCGGTCATCGAGGTGTGTGCGGAGTCCGGGGTTGAGGTATTGACCCTGTTTGCGTTCTCCAGTGAGAACTGGCAACGCCCGGCCGATGAGGTCAGTGCCTTGATGGATCTGTTCTTCAGGGCGCTGCGTCGCGAGGCCAAGCGCCTGAACGACAACAACATCAGTTTGCGCATCATCGGCGACCGTTCGCGTTTTCATCCGGAGCTTCAAGCTGCCATGCGTGAAGCTGAGGCGATGACTGCCGGCGTCAATCGCTTTATCCTGCAGATCGCCGCCAACTACGGTGGTCAGTGGGACATCGCGCAAGCTGCGCAGCGTCTGGCGCGCGAAGTTCAGGCCGGGCATCTGCGTCCTGAAGACATCACTCCCGAGCTGTTGCAAACCTGTCTGGCGACCGGCGATCTGCCGTTGCCGGACTTGTGCATCCGTACCGGTGGCGAGCATCGCATCAGTAACTTCCTGCTGTGGCAACTGGCTTACGCCGAGTTGTACTTCTCCGACCTGTTCTGGCCGGACTTCAAACACGACGCCATGCGCAATGCGCTGGCTGATTTCGCTTCTCGCCAGCGTCGCTTCGGTAAAACGAGCGAGCAGGTCGAGTCTGGAGCCCGGGTTTAATGCTTAAACAACGAATCATCACGGCACTGATTCTGCTGCCGATTGCCCTGTGCGGGTTTTTCCTGCTTGAAGGGTCCGGTTTTGCACTGTTTATCGGGCTGGTGGTGACGCTGGGGGCATGGGAATGGGCGCGTCTGGCGGGTTTCGCTGGCCAGGCGATCCGTGTTGCTTTTGCAGCTGTGGTCGCGCTGATGCTGTTTGTCATGCACATCCTGCCGGGGCTTGCGCCTTGGGTGCTGGGTGCCTCGGTGCTCTGGTGGGGCGTGGCCACCTATCTGGTGCTGACTTATCCACGGTCCAGCGAACACTGGGCCAGCGCTGCCTGCAAGCTGGCGATCGGTTTGTTGATTCTGTTGCCAGCCTGGCAAGGTCTGATCCTGATCAAGCAGGAGCCCTTGGGCAACTGGCTGATCATGGCCGTGATGGTGCTGGTCTGGGGCGCCGATATCGGTGCGTACTTTTCCGGCCGAGCCTTCGGCAAGCGCAAGCTGGCACCACAGGTCAGCCCTGGCAAGAGCTGGGAAGGCGTGTATGGCGGCTTGCTGCTGAGCCTGGTGATCACGGCAATCGTCGGTTTTGCGCGGGACTGGAGTTTCGCTCAGATGCTGATGGGCCTGTTCGGTGCCGCGATCATCGTGTTCATTTCGGTGGTGGGCGACCTCACCGAAAGTATGTTCAAGCGCCAGTCGGGGATCAAGGACAGCAGTAATCTGCTGCCGGGGCACGGCGGTGTGCTGGACCGCATCGACAGTCTGACAGCGGCGATTCCGGTGTTCGCCGTGCTGCTGTGGATGGCGGCATCGTGAGTCGCCCACAACAGATTACCGTGCTGGGGGCGACCGGCTCGATCGGTCTGAGCACTCTGGACGTCATCGCCCGTCACCCCGAACGCTATCAGGTATTCGCCTTGAGCGGTTTCACTCGTTTGAGTGAGCTGCTGGCGCTTTGCGTGCGTCATGCGCCACGTTTCGCGGTCGTGCCGGAATCAGGCGCTGCCCGGGGCTTGCAGGACGAATTGCAGGCGGCTGGCCTGTCGACCCGTGTTCTGGTGGGAGAGGAGGGCTTGTGTCAGATCGCCTCGGATCCAGAAGTCGATGCGGTAATGGCGGCGATCGTCGGGGCGGCGGGTTTGCGTCCGACCCTGGCGGCGGTCGAGGCCGGCAAAAAGATTCTTTTGGCCAATAAAGAAGCGCTGGTGATGTCCGGTGCGCTGTTCATGCAGGCCGTGCGTAAAAGCGGTTCGGTACTGCTGCCGATCGATAGCGAACACAACGCGATTTTCCAGTGCATGCCGCAGGATTTCTCCCGTGGTTTGGGCGCGGTCGGTGTACGGCGGATTTTACTGACAGCCTCTGGTGGCCCGTTCCGGCAGACGCCCCTGGCCGAACTGGCGCATGTTACCCCTGAACAAGCGTGTGCTCACCCGAATTGGTCCATGGGACGCAAGATTTCGGTGGATTCGGCCAGCATGATGAACAAAGGGCTCGAGCTGATCGAGGCCTGCTGGCTGTTCGACGCTACGCCCTCTCAGGTCGAAGTGGTGATTCACCCGCAAAGCGTGATTCATTCGCTGGTCGACTATATCGATGGTTCGGTGCTGGCGCAGTTGGGTAATCCGGATATGCGCACGCCGATTGCCAATGCCCTGGCCTGGCCAGAGCGGATCGACTCGGGTGTTGCGCCGTTGGACCTGTTCGCCATCGCTCGCCTGGATTTCCAGGCACCCGATGAAGAGCGCTTCCCTTGCCTGCGCCTTGCGCGTCAAGCCGCCGAGGCTGGTAACAGCGCGCCGGCCATGCTCAACGCCGCGAATGAGGTGGCTGTGGCGGCCTTTCTCGACGGACGGGTTCGCTATCTGGAAATCGCGAGTATTATCGAGGAAGTATTGAACCTCGAGCCTGTGGTTGCGGTTGATGATCTCGAGGCAGTGTTTACGGCCGATGCGAAAGCACGGGTACTGGCCGGGCAATGGTTGAGTCGTCACGGCCGATAAGTGCTGCAATACGTTGGCCCATGCAGCACCGATAGGATTGCGGAGAAAGTAGATGAGCGCGCTCTATATGATTGTCGGCACCCTGGTAGCGCTGGGCGTGCTGGTCACCTTCCACGAATTCGGCCATTTCTGGGTCGCACGTCGCTGTGGGGTCAAAGTGCTGCGTTTCTCCGTGGGCTTCGGCATGCCGCTGCTGCGCTGGCACGACAGCAAAGGCACTGAATTCGTGGTTGCCGCCATCCCGCTGGGTGGCTACGTGAAAATGCTCGACGAGCGCGAAGGTGAGGTGCCGGCCGATCAGCTCGATCACGCCTTCAATCGCAAGTCCGTCCGTCAGCGCATTGCTATCGTGGCAGCCGGTCCGATTGCCAACTTTCTATTGGCGATGGTGTTTTTCTGGGCATTGGCAATGCTGGGCAGCGAGCAAGTGCGCCCGGTTATTGGCGCGGTCGAATCCGGCAGTATCGCCTCCAGGGCAGGTTTGAGCCCGGGGCAGGAAATTATTGCCATCGATGGCGAGCCCACTTCCGGCTGGGCTGCGGTGAACCTGCAACTGGTCCGCCGCCTGGGCGAGAGCGGTTCCCTGCAAATGCTGGTCCGCGAGCAGGGCTCCACCGTGGATTCGCCTCGTGAGCTGGTGCTGGACAAGTGGCTCAAGGGGGCTAACGAGCCGGATCCCATTCACTCGCTGGGTATTCGCCCCTGGCGTCCGGCATTGCCGCCGGTGCTGGCCGAAATTGATCCAAAAGGGCCAGCAAAGGCCGCGGGTCTGAAGGCCGGTGACCGCCTGTTGGCCCTTGATGGCAAGGCACTGGATGACTGGCAGCAAGTAGTCGACATCGTCCGTTTGCATCCGGATACCAAAATCATGCTGCGCGTTGAGCGCGACGGTGCTCAAATCGACGTCCCTGTGACGCTGGCCGCGCGCGGCGAGAGCAAGGCACCCAGTGGCTATCTTGGCGCAGGGGTGAAAGCGGTCGATTGGCCACCAGAGATGATTCGCGAAGTCAGTTATGGTCCGGTGGCCGCGATTGGGGAGGGTGCCCGACGCACCTGGACCATGAGCGTACTGACCCTCGACTCGCTCAAGAAAATGTTGTTCGGCGAGCTCTCGGTAAAAAACTTGAGTGGACCGATAACCATTGCTAAAGTGGCGGGCGCTTCTGCCCAGTCGGGCATCGCTGATTTCCTGAATTTCCTTGCTTATCTGAGTATTAGCCTGGGTGTTCTGAATTTGCTGCCCATTCCTGTACTGGATGGGGGGCATTTGTTGTTTTATCTGATCGAGTGGGCGCGTGGTCGTCCCTTGTCGGATCGGGTGCAAGGTTGGGGGATACAGATCGGTATCAGTTTGGTGGTCGGGGTGATGTTGCTTGCTCTGGTCAATGATCTGGGTCGACTGTAACGCTTCGCTGAATTGCGAATCTGCCGCATTTTGCGGCAGTTTTTATTGCCAGTTGGAATAAGAAAGGACTTCATGAAACGTCTGCTGCTAACTGCGGTTCTCACCGTATTGATGATCGCCGAAGTTCACGCCGAGTCCTTCACTATCTCTGATATTCGCGTCAATGGCCTCCAGCGGGTCTCCGCGGGTAGTGTCTTTGGTGCCTTGCCGTTGAACGTCGGCGAGCAGGCGGATGATCGTCGCCTGGTGGAATCCACTCGTGCGCTGTTCAAAACCGGGTTCTTTCAAGATATCCAGCTGGGCCGTGAAGGCAACGTCCTGGTCATCACTGTAGTCGAGCGTCCGTCGGTCGCCAGTATCGAGATCGAAGGCAACAAGGCGATCTCCACTGAAGACCTGATGAAGGGCCTCAAACAGTCCGGTCTGGCCGAAGGCGAGATCTTCCAGCGCGCAACCCTCGAAGGTGTGCGTAACGAACTGCAGCGTCAATACGTCGCTCAGGGTCGCTACTCGGCTACCGTCGACACCGAAGTGGTGCCGCAGCCGCGTAACCGCGTTGCCCTGAAGGTCAACATCAACGAAGGCACAGTAGCGGCGATCCAGCACATCAACGTGGTGGGCAACACTGTCTTTCCTGACGAAGACCTGATCGACCTGTTCGAACTCAAGACCAGCAACTGGCTGTCGTTCTTCAAGAACGATGACAAGTACGCCCGTGAAAAACTCTCCGGTGACCTGGAGCGTCTGCGCTCCTATTACCTGGATCGTGGCTATATCAATATGGATATCGCTTCGACCCAGGTGTCCATCACCCCGGACAAGAAACACGTCTATATCACCGTCAACGTCAACGAAGGCGAGAAGTACACCGTTCGTGACGTGAAACTCAGTGGCGACCTGAAAGTGCCTGAAGACCAGGTCAAGTCCCTGCTGCTGGTGCAGAAAGGCCAGGTGTTCTCGCGCAAGCTGATGACCACCACCTCCGAACTGATCACCCGCCGCCTGGGTAACGAGGGTTACACCTTCGCTAACGTCAACGGCGTGCCTCAGCCTCACGATGAAGATCATACGGTCGATATCACGTTCGCTGTCGATCCGGGCAAGCGTGCTTACGTGAATCGCATCAACTTCCGTGGCAACACCAAGTCCGAAGACGAAGTGCTGCGCCGTGAAATGCGTCAGATGGAAGGTGGCTGGGCTTCGACCTACCTGATCGACCAATCCAAGACCCGCCTGGAACGTCTGGGCTTCTTCAAGGAAGTCAACGTTGAAACGCCGGCCGTGCCGGGTGTCGATGATCAGGTTGACGTGAACTACAGCGTTGAAGAGCAGGCGTCCGGTTCGATTACCGCCAGCGTCGGTTTCGCCCAGAGCGCCGGTCTGATCCTTGGTGGTTCGATCACTCAGAACAACTTCCTGGGTACCGGTAACAAGGTCAGCATCGGCTTGACTCGCAGTCAGTATCAAAGCCGTTATAACTTCGGTTATGTCGACCCCTACTGGACAGCTGACGGTGTGAGCCTGGGTTACAACGCTTTCTATCGTACGACCGACTACAAAGACCTCGATGTCAACGTAGCCAGCTACGCCGTAGACAGCCTGGGTGCAGGTGTCAGCGTTGGTTACCCGATCAGCGAGACTTCGCGTCTGACGTTTGGTTTGTCTGCACAACAAGACAAGATCAAGACGGGTCTTTACACCGTCGACGAAATCTTCGACTTCGTTAACAAGGAAGGTGATCAGTACCTCAACTTCAAGGCGTCGGCCGGTTGGTCTGAATCCACCTTGAACAAAGGGGTACTGGCGACCCGTGGTCACTCCCAGAGCTTGACCGCGGAAGCCACGACACCGGGCAGCGACTTGTCGTTCTTCAAGCTCGATTATCGCGGTCAATTGTTCCAGCCGTTGTCTGAAAACTACACCATGCGCCTCCACACCGAGCTGGGTTATGGCGACGGTTATGGTTCGACCGACGGCTTGCCGTTCTATGAAAACTATTACGCCGGTGGTTTCAACTCGGTTCGTGGCTTCAAGGACAGCACTCTGGGGCCTCGTAGTACTCCGAGCCGGGGCGTGAACCCGGGCACCGCAACCGACCCGGACCAGGATCCACTACCGTTTGGTGGTAACGTCCTGATTCAGGGTGGTGTAGAAGTTCTGTTCCCTCTGCCGTTCGTGAAAGATCAGCGTTCCTTGCGCACTTCGGTATTCTGGGATGTGGGTAATGTGTTCGATTCGACTTGCAAGCAGAGCACCAACGCCGATGGTTCCAAGTCCAACACTCAGTGTAACGACGTCAGCCTGAGCAATATGGCCAGTTCGGTGGGTGTCGGTGTGACATGGGTTACCGCCCTTGGTCCGTTGAGCTTCGCCTTGGCGATGCCAGTCAAAAAACCGGACAGCAATGCCGAGACTCAAGTGTTCCAATTCTCCCTCGGCCAGACGTTCTAAGCGTCTGACCCAAGATAATGACAATGGATTTTGTAGGAGTGCATCGTGCGTAAGTTGACTCAATTGGTTCTCCTGGCGACCGTGCTGGTTGCAGGTCCGGCTTTTGCCGACATGAAAATCGCCGTTCTGAACTATCAGATGGCACTGCTGGAATCCGATGCGGCGAAGAAATACGCCGTGGATGCCGAGAAAAAATTCGGCCCACAACTGACCAAGCTCAAGAGCCTGGAAAGCAGCGCCAAGGGTATCCAGGACCGTTTGATGGCCGGTGGCGACAAGATGCAGCAAGGCGAGCGTGAACGTCTGGAGCTCGAGTTCAAGCAAAAGGCCCGTGATTTCCAGTTCCAGTCCAAGGAGCTGAACGAAGCCAAAGCCGTTGCCGACCGTGAAATGCTGAAGCAGCTCAAGCCGAAACTGGACAGCGCTGTGGAAGAAGTCATCAAGAAAGGTGCTTATGACCTGGTCTTCGAGCGTGGCGCAGTGATTGATGTCAAGCCTCAGTACGACATCACTCGCCAGGTTATCGAGCGCATGAATCAGCTGAAGTAACCCATGACAGCGACTATAAAGCTCGGCCAGCTGGCCGAGTTCCTCGGCGCCACCTTACGTGGCGACCCGGAGAAAGAAATTACTGGGCTGGCCACTTTGCAAGAGGCTGGCCCAGCTCAGTTGAGCTTTCTGGCAAATCCTCAATACCGTAAATACCTGGCTGACAGTCAAGCCGCAGCCGTGCTGCTGAAGGCCGCTGACGCTGAAGGTTTTGCCGGTGATGCGTTGGTGGTGGCTGATCCGTATGTGGCTTATGCGCGCATTTCCCATCTGTTCGATCCCAAGCCCAAGGCGCCGGCCGGTATTCATCCGACAGCGGTAGTGGCAGCGGATGCGGTGGTCGATCCGGCGGCGAGCATCGGTGCCTTTGCGGTCATCGAAAGTGCAGCGCGTATTGGCGCCGGTGTGACCGTTGGTGCGCATTGCTTCATCGGTGCGCGCTGCGAAATTGGCGAGGGCGGCTGGTTGGCCCCGCGCGTCACGCTGTATCACGACGTGCGCATCGGCAAACGGGTGGTGATTCAATCCGGTGCCGTGCTAGGTGGTGAAGGCTTCGGTTTTGCCAACGAGAAAGGTGTCTGGCAGAAAATTGCCCAGATCGGCGGCGTCTCGATCGGAGACGACGTGGAAATAGGCGTAAATACCGCTATCGATCGTGGCGCGCTGGCCGATACCGTCATTGGTAATGGTGTGAAGCTCGACAATCAGATTCAGATTGCCCACAACGTCCAGGTTGGTGACCACACGGCCATGGCCGCGTGCGTGGGAATTTCCGGCAGCACCAAAATCGGCAAGCATTGCATGCTCGCCGGTGGCGTAGGGCTGGTGGGGCATATCGACATTTGCGACAACGTTTTCCTGACCGGGATGACCATGGTGACCCACTCGATTACCGAGCCGGGTTCCTATTCTTCCGGTACGGCGATGCAGCCGGCAGCCGAATGGCGCAAAAGCGCGGCACGTATCCGTCAGCTCGATGACATCGCGCGTCGTCTGCGACAGCTGGAAAAGCGTGTAGGGGACGTGACCCCTGACGGTAATGCTTCATCAGATGGCTGATACCATTTCCATATCAAGTGTGCACAGCCGCTAGACTGCCTCCCTTGATTTGCTAGAGGAGTGCGCGTCAGTCGCGCGCTCCCAATCTTTACATAGGCTTCCCCCCGAAATGATGGACATCAACGAGATTCGCGAATACCTGCCTCACCGTTACCCGTTCCTGCTGGTGGACCGGGTCGTGGATCTGGATGTGGAAGGCAAGCGCATTCGCGCCTACAAGAATGTCAGCATCAACGAACCGTTCTTCAATGGTCACTTCCCTGCGCATCCAATCATGCCGGGCGTACTGATCATCGAAGCGATGGCTCAGGCTGCCGGGATCCTTGGTTTCAAAATGCTCGACGTGAAACCGGCCGATGGCACGCTTTACTACTTCGTCGGTTCCGACAAACTGCGCTTCCGTCAGCCGGTGCTGCCGGGCGATCAATTGATCCTTGAAGCCAAGTTCATCAGCTGCAAGCGTCAGATCTGGAAGTTCGAATGCCAGGCTTCGGTCGATGGCAAGCCAGTCTGCTCCGCTGAAATCATCTGTGCGGAACGCAAACTATGAGTTTGATTGACCCTCGCGCAATCATCGATCCGAAGGCCATCCTGGCCGACGACGTCGAAGTCGGCCCTTGGTCGATTGTCGGCGCAGGTGTGGAAATCGGCGAGGGGACAGTGATCGGGCCGCATGTGATTCTCAAGGGCCCGACCCGAATCGGTAAGCACAACCGCATCTACCAGTTTTCTTCGGTAGGTGAGGACACGCCCGATCTGAAATACAAGGGCGAGGAAACCCGTCTGGTCATCGGTGACCACAACGTCATCCGTGAAGGCGTGACGATTCACCGCGGGACCATTCAGGACCGTTCGGAAACGACCCTGGGCGATCACAACCTGATCATGGCCTATGCCCACATCGGTCACGACAGCGTTATTGGCAATCATTGCATCCTGGTCAACAACACCGCGTTGGCGGGGCATGTGCACGTTGAAGACTGGGCGATCCTGTCCGGCTTCACCCTGGTTCACCAGTATTGCCACATTGGCGCCCACAGCTTTTCCGGCATGGGCACTGCCATTGGCAAAGACGTTCCAGCGTACGTCACGGTATTCGGCAACCCCGCTGAAGCTCGCAGCATGAACTTCGAAGGCATGCGCCGTCGCGGCTTCAGCGAAGAGGCGATCCACGCGTTGCGTCGTGCCTACAAGGTGGTTTACCGCCAGGGCCTGACAGTCGAGCAAGCGCTCGCCGAGCTGGCCGAACCCTCGCTGCAGTTCCCGGAAGTCGCGGTGTTCCGTGATTCCATCCAGTCTTCGACCCGCGGCATCACCCGCTAATCATGGCCAATCTGCGTATTGCGCTGGTGGCGGGTGAGGCTTCCGGTGACATTCTGGGTGCAGGTCTCATGCGTGCGCTCAAGGCACAGCATCCGGCGGTCGAGTTCATTGGTGTCGGCGGTCCGCTGATGCAGGCCGAAGGCCTGACCTCGTATTTCCCGATGGAACGCCTTTCTGTCATGGGGTTGGTGGAAGTACTGGGCCGTTTGCGCGAGCTGTTGGCCCGTCGCAAGAAACTGGTTGCGGACCTGATCGCCGCGAAGCCGGACGTGTTCATCGGTATCGATGCCCCGGACTTCAACCTCAATATCGAACTCAAGCTGCGTCAGGCCGGGATCAAGACCGTGCATTACGTCAGCCCGTCGGTCTGGGCCTGGCGACAGAAGCGGGTGCTGAAGATTCGCGAAGGTTGCGACCTGATGCTGACGCTCTTCCCGTTCGAAGCTAAATTTTATGAAGAGAAGGGCGTGCCGGTACGGTTTGTCGGGCATTCCCTGGCCGATGCGATTCCGCTGGAGGCCGATCGCGCCGCCGCGCGGGCTGAACTCGGTTTGCCGGACGGGCCACTGGTCGCGCTGATGCCGGGCAGCCGTGGCGGTGAAGTCGGGCGCCTCGGTGCGTTGTTCCTCGACACTGCTCAGCGCTTGCGAGCCATGCGTCCGGGCGTGCGATTCGTTATGCCGTGCGCCAGCGCGGAACGCCGGGCCCAGCTTGAAGAGCTGTTGGCTGGTCGCGATCTGCCGCTGACCTTGCTCGACGGCAAATCCCATCTGGCGCTGGCGGCGTGCGACGCGGTGTTGATCGCTTCGGGCACCGCCACGCTGGAAGCATTGCTGTACAAGCGGCCGATGGTGGTCGCTTATCGCTTGGCACCGCTGACGTTCTGGATTCTCAAACGGATGGTGAAGAGTCCCTACGTCTCGTTGCCGAATTTGCTGGCCCAGCGCCTGCTGGTGCCAGAGTTGTTGCAGGACGATGCGACAGTCGAAGCCCTGGCCCAGACTCTGTCGCCGCTGATCGAAGGTGGCGAGGAGCAGACCCGAGGCTTTGACGAAATCCACCGAACCCTGCGACTGGACGCCTCCAATCAGGCAGCGGACGCGGTACTGAACCTGATTGGCAGAGCATAATGAGCAAAGCAAGCAAGCAGCTGGGCCTGGATTTTATGCTGGTCGATGAAGTTGAAGATCTGGTGGCGGGTGTTGATGAAGTCGGTCGCGGCCCGCTGTGCGGTGCCGTGGTGACGGCGGCGGTGATCCTTGACCCAAGCCGGCCGATCCTTGGCCTCAATGATTCGAAGAAGCTCACCGAAGCCCGTCGCGAAGCGCTTTACGATGAAATCTGCGAAAAAGCCCTGAGCTGGTGCATCGCTCGTGCCGAAGTCGAAGAAATCGACGAGTTGAATATTCTCCATGCCACCATGCTGGCTATGCAGCGTGCGGTCGAAGG
Source organism: Pseudomonas sp. FP1740 (assembly GCF_030687165.1). Classification (NCBI taxonomy): domain Bacteria; kingdom Pseudomonadati; phylum Pseudomonadota; class Gammaproteobacteria; order Pseudomonadales; family Pseudomonadaceae; genus Pseudomonas; species Pseudomonas sp. FP1740. The sequence goes on along the minus strand of NZ_CP117461.1, from coordinate 5,374,091 downwards.
GCTACACATTCAGCCGAAACTGGCGATGATTGATGGCAACCGGTGCCCGAAGCTTTCGATGCGTGCCGAAGCGGTTATCCAGGGGGATGGCAAGGTCCCGGCCATTGCGGCGGCGTCAATTCTGGCCAAGGTCAGCCGTGACCGTGAGATGGCGGCGTTCGAACTGATTTACCCCGGTTACGGTATCGGTGGCCACAAAGGCTACCCGACGCCCGTTCATCTGGAGGCGCTGACGCGTCTGGGGCCGACACCGATTCACCGCCGCTCGTTCGCCCCGGTACGCCTGGCGTATGAAGCGCGGGAAAACCTGATCGAGGGTTAGTCGCAGGCTGATGTTTTACTCAAGGCCCGGTACAATCCGGGCCTTGTTGTCTTCACGTTTCTAGTTTCTAGACAGGATCACTATGCCGGCTTCATTCGTTCATCTACGCCTGCACACTGAATATTCCCTGGTCGACGGTCTGGTGCGGATCAAACCGCTGGTCAAGACCCTGGTCGGCATGAACATGCCTGCCGTGGCGGTCACTGACCAGAACAACATGTGTTCCCTGGTCAAATTCTATAAAGCCGCCATGGGCGCCGGGATCAAGCCGATCTGTGGCGCCGACCTGTGGCTGTCGAACAAGGATCCGGACAACCCCTTGAGCCGGATCAGCCTGCTGGCGATGAACGCCACGGGTTATCGCAACCTCACCGAACTGATCTCCCGTGGTTTCATCGACGGCCAGCGCAATGGTTCGATCATCATCGAGCGCGAGTGGGTGGCCGAAGCCAGCGAAGGCTTGATCATGCTGTCGGCGGCGAAAGAGGGCGAAATCGGTCTGGCGATGCTCGGCGGCAACCCGGACGAAGCCGAAACCCTGGCTCGCGAGTGGATGGCGGTGTTCCCGGATCGTTTCTACCTGGAAATCCAGCGCACCAATCGCCCCAACGACGAAGAGCAGCTGCATGGCGCAGTGGCCCTGGCCGAGAAAATCGGCGCGCCGCTGGTGGCGACCAACGACGTGCGCTTCATCAAGCAGGAAGACTTCGAAGCCCACGAAACCCGCGTTTGCATCGGTGAAGGCCGCGCCCTCGACGATCCGCGGCGTTCGAAGAATTACAGCGATCAGCAATACCTCAAAAGCGCCGAGGAAATGGCCGAGCTGTTCAGCGACCTGCCTGAGGCGCTGGAGAACACGGTCGAGATCGCCAAGCGCTGCAACATCGAAGTAAAGCTGGGCAAGCACTTCCTGCCCAACTTCCCGATTCCCGATGGCATGACCATCGACGAATATTTCCGCAAGGTTTCCTTCGACGGTCTGGAAGAACGCCTCAGCGTTCTGCTGCCCAAGGACACCACCGAAGACTACGACGCCAAGCGTCAGGTCTATGTCGACCGGCTGAATTTCGAGCTGGATATCATCATCCAGATGGGCTTCCCCGGTTACTTCCTGATCGTGATGGACTTTATCCAGTGGGCCAAGAACAACGGCGTACCGGTGGGGCCTGGCCGTGGGTCGGGTGCCGGGTCGCTGGTGGCTTATGTACAGAAGATCACTGACCTCGACCCGCTGGAATATGACCTGCTGTTCGAACGTTTCCTTAACCCGGAACGGGTTTCCATGCCTGACTTCGACGTCGACTTCTGCATGGACGGTCGCGACCGCGTGATCGATTACGTGGCCGAGAAATACGGCCGTAACGCGGTGAGCCAGATCATCACCTTCGGTTCCATGGCGGCCAAGGCTGTGGTCCGTGACGTGGCGCGGGTGCAGGGCAAGTCCTACGGCCTGGCGGATCGTCTGTCGAAGATGATTCCGTTCGAAGTCGGCATGACCCTGGAAAAAGCCTACGAACAGGAAGAAATCCTGCGCGACTTCATCAAGGTCGATGAAGAAGCCGCGGAAATCTGGGAAATGGCGCGCAAGCTCGAAGGCGTTGTGCGTAACGTCGGTAAACACGCCGGTGGTGTGGTCATCGCGCCGACCAAGCTGACCGACTTCTCGCCGATCTATTGCGACGAAGCGGGCGACGGTCTGGTAACCCAGTTCGACAAGGATGACGTCGAGGCTGCCGGTCTGGTGAAGTTCGACTTCCTGGGGCTTCGGACCCTGACGATCATCGACTGGGCACTGAAGACCATCAACCGTGACCGCGCCAAGGTCAACGAACCGCCGCTGGACATCGCGTTCATCCCGCTGGACGACAAACCGACTTACACGCTGCTGCAAAAAGCCGAAACCACCGCGGTGTTCCAGCTCGAGTCGCGCGGCATGAAAGAGCTGATCAAAAAGCTCAAGCCCGACTGCCTGGAAGACTTGATCGCACTGGTGGCCCTGTTCCGTCCGGGCCCGCTGCAATCGGGCATGGTGGACGACTTCATCAACCGTAAGCACGGTCGCGCCGAACTCGCGTACCCGCACTCGGACTACCAGTACGACGGCCTCAAGCCGGTATTGGCGCCGACTTACGGCATCATCCTGTATCAGGAACAGGTGATGCAGATTGCCCAGGTCATGGCCGGTTACACCCTTGGCGGCGCGGACATGCTGCGTCGAGCCATGGGTAAGAAAAAACCCGAAGAAATGGCCAAGCAGCGCGGCGGTTTCATTGAAGGTTGCGCCACCAACAATATCGACGCTGACCTTGCCGGTAACATTTTCGACCTCGTAGAAAAATTCGCCGGTTACGGCTTCAACAAATCCCACTCCGCTGCCTACGGCCTGGTGTCGTACCAGACCGCGTGGCTGAAAGCCCACTATCCGGCGCCGTTCATGGCCGCGGTACTGTCGGCGGATATGCACAACACCGACAAGGTCGTGACCTTGATCGAAGAAGTGCGGACCATGAAGCTGCGCCTCGACGCGCCGGACGTGAACACCTCGGAGTTCAAGTTCACGGTGAACGACGAAGGCCGCATCATCTACGGTCTGGGTGCGATCAAGGGCGTGGGCGAAGGCCCGGTCGAAGCGATTACCGAAGCGCGGCAAGACGGGCCGTTCAAGGACCTGTTCGATTTTTGCGCGCGGGTCGACCTCAAGCGTATTAACAAACGCACCCTCGACGGCTTGATCCGCAGTGGTGCCCTGGACCGCCTAGGCCCATATTTCCACGATGAGCAGAAAGCCTATCAGGCCAACATCGACCGCAACCGCGCGGTGTTGTTGACGGCCATGGAAGAGGCGATCAAGGCGGCCGAACAAACCGCTCGTACCCACGACAGTGGGCATGCCGATCTGTTTGGCGGTCTGTTCGTTGAAGAAGATGCCGACGTCTACGCCAATCACCGCAAGGCCAAGGAGCTGACCCTCAAGGAACGCCTGAAGGGCGAGAAAGATACCTTGGGCCTGTACCTCACCGGCCACCCGATCGACGAATACGAAGGCGAGATCCGTCGCTTCGCCCGTCAGCGCATCATCGACCTGAAGCCGGCTCGCGATACGCAAACGGTCGCGGGCATGATCATCGCCCTGCGAGTGATGAAGAACAAAAAGGGCGACAAGATGGGCTTCATCACCCTCGACGACCGCTCCGGGCGGATCGAAGCCTCGTTGTTCGCCGATGCGTTCCATTCCGCGCAGTCGCTGTTGCAGACCGATGCGATGGTGGTGGTCGAAGGCGAAGTCAGCAACGACGACTTCTCCGGTGGCCTGCGGTTGCGGGTCAAGCGGGTGATGAGCATGGAAGATGCGCGCACCAACCTGGCCGAAAGCCTGCGCCTGAAGTTGCATGCCAAGGACCTCAAGGGCGATCAGCTACGCTGGCTGGGCGAGTTGTTGAAGCGTCATCGCGGTGCGTGCCCGATCACCATGGACTACACCAGCCCCGATGCGAAGGCCTTGTTGCAGTTTGGCGAGACCTGGCGGATCGACCCGGCGGATGCCTTGATTCAAGCCCTGCGTGACCAGTTCGGGCGAGACAACGTCTTCCTCCAATACCGTTGACGGTCAGGCGCCATTCCTTACCATGGGAACGCGCCTGATCCCGACCCGAATTTTTAATCTCGACCTGAACGCGCCTGTCCCTTAAGGTAGGGCGCGAATAGACAACCGGCCGGCCCAAGCTCTCTTGGACGCGACCCTAGACGGACGCCTATGAACCCGAATTTTCTAGATTTCGAACAGCCGATCGCCGACCTGCAAGCCAAGATCGAAGAGTTGCGCTTGGTCGGTAATGACAATTCGCTGAATATCGGCGATGAGATCTCCCGCCTACAGGACAAGAGCAGCACGCTGACCGAAGACATCTTCGGCAAGCTGACCAGCTGGCAGATCGCGCGTCTGGCGCGTCACCCGAAACGTCCGTACACCCTGGACTACATCGAACACATCTTCACCGAGTTCGATGAGCTGCACGGCGACCGTCACTTCTCCGACGACGCTGCCATCGTTGGTGGTGTTGCCCGTCTGGACGACCAGCCGGTGATGGTTATCGGTCACCAGAAAGGCCGTGAAGTGCGCGAGAAGGTTCGCCGCAACTTCGGCATGCCGCGCCCTGAGGGTTACCGCAAGGCGTGTCGCCTGATGGAAATGGCCGAGCGTTTCAAAATGCCGATCCTGACCTTCATCGACACCCCGGGCGCTTACCCTGGCATCGACGCCGAAGAGCGCAACCAGAGCGAAGCGATTGCCTGGAACCTGCGCGTCATGGCTCGCCTGAAAACCCCAATCATCGCCACCGTGATCGGTGAGGGTGGTTCCGGTGGTGCGCTGGCAATCGGCGTTTGCGATCAGCTGAACATGCTGCAATATTCGACCTACGCGGTGATTTCGCCGGAAGGTTGCGCCTCGATTCTGTGGAAAACTTCCGAGAAAGCTCCGGATGCCGCTGAAGCGATGGGCATCACTGCCGAGCGTCTGAAGGGCCTGGGCATTGTCGATAAAGTGATCGGCGAGCCGTTGGGCGGCGCTCATCGTGATCCGGCGGCTGCCGCTGCCTCGATCCGCGCCGAGCTGAGCTCGCAACTGGCGATGTTGAAGAAGTTCGACAACGACGCGCTGCTGGCCCGTCGTTACGAGCGTCTGATGAGCTACGGTCTCTGATCTGATCGCGCTATAGCCTTGTGGGAAGAGCCGGGCGACGTTCGTCTGCTCGCGATTGCGGTATAACAATCAACAAATATGTTGAATGTTAAGCAGCCTTCGCGAGCAGGCTCGCTCCCACAATGGGTCTATGTGAAGCGACTGACGTCTATGAGCCCTAAGACGATTGATCTGCCAGCCAGGCTTCTCCAGGGGCTGGTTCCGTGGCGTAACGCCACAACTTGGCGCATCGCCTTCTCCGGTGGTCTCGATTCCACCGTCCTGCTGCATCTTCTCGCACACCTCGAAAAAACCGAATCCTTGCCGGCGTTGACCGCCATTCACGTCCACCATGGCCTGCAGGCTGCGGCTGATGCGTGGCCGGAACATTGTCAGTCGGTCTGTGATGCGTTGGGTGTGCCGCTGGAGGTTGTGCGTGTTCAGGTTGAGCGCGGCGCGAGCCTTGAGCGTGCGGCGCGGGATGCGCGTTACGGCGCTTTCATCGCGGCGACTCACGCCGGTGAAGTACTGCTCACAGGTCAGCACCGTGACGATCAAGCGGAAACCCTGTTGTTTCGGCTGATGCGCGGGGCAGGGGTGAGAGGTTTGTCGGGGATGCCGAGTGAGCGTCCTTTGGGGCGTGGGCATCTGCTGCGACCACTGCTTGATGTCACTCGCGCCGAGCTTGAGGCCTACGCCATTGAATATCAGCTGAACTGGATCGAAGATCCGTCGAATCAGGACCGGCAGTTCTCGCGCAATTACCTGCGTCATCAGGTGTTCCCCGTGTTGACCGCGCGTTGGCCGCAAGCAGTGGCGACCATAGCTCGCAGCGCTGCGCATCTGAGTGAGGCGCAGGGGTTGCTCGACGACCTGGCGCAAATTGATCTGGCCCAGGCCGGCACCGTCAGTGATTTCGATTGGCTGGGGTTGCCGTCGCTGGAACTGGCGCCCCTGGAAAAGCTCTCTGATGCACGCCAGCGCAATGCCCTGAGTCATTGGCTCAAACCACTGACGTCTTTGCCGGACAGTGACCATTGGTCGGGTTGGCAGGATTTGCGCGATGCGACTGGCGACGCACGTCCGGTCTGGCGATTGGCGGCGGGCGAACTGCATCGCGCTGCTGGGCGTCTCTGGTGGTTGTCAGGTGGATGGTTGCGCACTCCGCCATCCCCGGTGTCCTGGGCTGACCCCTCGGTATCACTGGGGTTGCCGGGTAATGGCGTGGTGTCACTCGCCGGTCGGATCCCCGATGGCCCGTTGCAGATCCGCTATCGTCAGGGCGGCGAAGTCATGAATTTGCCCGATCGCGGTCACCGTGACTTGAAGCGTTTGCTCAACGAAAGCGGTGTGCCGGGCTTCGCCCGTGGCAGATTGCCGCTGGTCTACAGGGGCGAGCAATTGCTGGCGGTGGCGAACCTGCGGGGGCTAAATGGCAGTACGCACGGTGGCTGGTATTTGCATTGGCAGCCGCCGATCGAAGATCAAGGTTTGAGCTGAAAGGGGCTTTCCGGTAGACTACGCTCCCTTCTTGATACAACTTCTGTGGATTCGCCTGAATCGCAGGAGTTGCCGATTACCAAGCAGTCTTTGCTGGGCGATTCCAAAAAATGTGTAGCGAGCAACCTACCGGTGTTTCATCTTCCGGTCTGTCCCAACGCGGCGGTTTTTTTGAAAGGTGCACTGTGATTAATGCAGGTGGTCGGGGGCTTCGGCCTTCCTTCGCTTTCCCCGGCGGCTCGGACCGCTTTAACGCAGACTTCTAGGGTTTTTCATGACGCGCTACATATTCGTCACGGGCGGTGTTGTTTCTTCATTGGGGAAAGGCATTGCCTCGGCTTCATTGGCGGCCATCCTGGAGGCGCGGGGACTTAAGGTCACCATGCTGAAGCTGGACCCGTACATCAACGTTGACCCGGGCACCATGAGCCCGTTCCAGCACGGTGAAGTGTTCGTCACCCACGACGGCGCCGAGACCGACCTGGACCTGGGCCACTACGAGCGGTTCATCCGCACGACCATGACCCAGAACAACAACTTCACCACTGGCCGTGTCTACGAACACGTCCTGCGCAAAGAGCGCCGTGGTGATTACCTGGGCGCAACCATTCAGGTGATCCCGCACATCACCGACGAAATCAAGCGCCGGATCATCAAGGGCGCCGGCGATGCCGACGTGGCCATGGTCGAGATCGGTGGCACCGTGGGTGACATCGAGTCGCAACCGTTCCTCGAGGCGATCCGTCAATTGCGTTTCGAAGTCGGTGCCAAGCGCGCGATGCTGATGCACCTGACACTGGTGCCGTACATCGCCACTGCCGGCGAAACCAAAACCAAGCCAACCCAGCACTCGGTCAAGGAACTGCGTTCCATCGGCCTGCAGCCTGATGTGCTGGTGTGCCGCTCCGATCACCCGATCGACATTTCTTCGCGTCGCAAGATCGCGCAGTTCACCAACGTTGAAGAGCGTGCGGTGATTGCGCTGGAAGACGCTGACACCATCTACAAGATCCCGGGCATTCTGCACTCCCAGGGCCTGGATGATTTCGTCGTCGAGCGTTTCGGCCTGCAATGCGACAGCGCCGATCTGTCCGAGTGGGAAGCGGTGGTTGATGCCAAGCTGAACCCGGAACACGAAGTCACCATCGCCATGGTCGGCAAGTACATGGAACTGCTGGACGCCTACAAGTCGCTGATCGAAGCAATGAGTCACGCCGGCATCAGCAACCGCACCAAGGTCAACCTGCGCTACATCGATTCCGAAGACATCGAAAATCAGGGCACTGCTCTGCTGGAAGGCGTCGACGCGATTCTGGTACCAGGCGGCTTCGGTCTGCGTGGTGTTGAAGGCAAGATCACTGCCGTTCAATACGCTCGCGAAAACAAGGTTCCTTACCTGGGTATCTGCCTGGGCATGCAAGTGGCCGTTATCGAGTTCGCTCGTAACGTCATGGGCTGGAAAGATGCCAACTCCACTGAGTTCGATCGCACCAGCGGTCACCCGGTGGTCGGTCTGATCACCGAGTGGGAAGATGCCACCGGCGCCGTCGAAACCCGTACCGAATCGTCCGATCTGGGCGGCACCATGCGCCTTGGCGCTCAGGACTGCCTGCTTGAGCCAGGTTCCCTGGTGCACGATTGCTACGCCAAGGATGTGATCGTCGAGCGTCACCGTCATCGCTACGAAGTGAACAACAACCTGCTGCCGCAAATCATCGAGGCCGGCCTGAAAATCTCCGGTCGTTCCGGTGATGGCGCGCTGGTTGAAGTGGTTGAAGCACCGGATCACCCATGGTTCGTCGCTTGCCAGTTCCACCCAGAGTTCACCTCGACGCCACGCGACGGTCACCCGTTGTTCAGCGGTTTCGTTAAAGCCGCTTTGGCTCAACACCAGAAGAAGGCGTAATCCTGATGGCGCAGAAGATCATCCGCGTAGGCGATATCGAGATTGCCAACGACAAGCCAATGGTGCTGTTCGGTGGCATGAACGTGCTGGAAAGCCGTGACATGGCGATGCAGGTCTGCGAAGAGTACGTAAAGGTCACCGAAAAACTCGGTATCCCTTACGTGTTCAAGGCCAGTTTCGACAAGGCGAACCGTTCTTCTGTGACCTCTTACCGTGGCCCTGGCCTGGAAGAGGGCATGCGGATTTTCCAGGACATCAAGCAAGCCTTTGGCGTACCGATCATCACCGACGTCCACGAGCCTGATCAGGCCGCGGTCGTCGCTGAAGTCTGCGACATCATCCAGCTGCCGGCCTTCCTGTCGCGCCAGACCGACCTCGTGGTCGCGATGGCCAAGACCGGCGCGGTGATCAACATCAAGAAAGCCCAGTTCCTCGCGCCTCAGGAAATGAAACACATCCTGAACAAATGCGTGGAAGCCGGTAACGATCAGTTGATTCTCTGCGAGCGTGGTTCGAGCTTCGGCTACAACAATCTCGTGGTCGACATGCTCGGCTTCGGCATCATGAAGCAGTTTGAATACCCGGTGTTCTTCGACGTGACCCACGCGCTGCAAATGCCCGGCGGTCGCTCCGATTCCGCCGGCGGTCGTCGTGCCCAGGTCACTGACCTGGCCAAGGCCGGCATGAGCCAGTCGCTGGCCGGGCTGTTCCTCGAAGCCCACCCGGACCCGGACAACGCCAAATGCGACGGCCCTTGCGCCCTGCGTCTGGACAAACTGGAGCCATTCCTGGCCCAGCTCAAAGCACTGGACGAACTGGTGAAGAGTTTTCCGACGGTAGAAACCGCGTAAACCTCAATTCTCCGGTAAAGTACCGCACGGTTTAAATGCTCAGGCCCTCGGGCTTGAGCCTTATCGTCCGCAAGCCTGCCCGCTGTCTGTCACTTGCCGACGATAAAAGATTTCCTTCAGCTGCGTCGTTTTCGTCAACTTTGGAGTGTTTACAACAATGGCAAAAATCGTCGACATCAAAGGTCGTGAAGTTCTCGACTCCCGTGGCAATCCCACTGTGGAAGCAGACGTGCTTCTCGATAACGGCATCATCGGCAGCGCTTGCGCGCCATCCGGTGCTTCCACTGGCTCGCGTGAAGCGCTCGAGCTGCGTGATGGCGACAAGAGCCGTTACCTGGGCAAAGGCGTGCTCAAGGCCGTAGCCAACATCAACGGTCCGATCCGTGACCTGTTGCTGGGCAAAGACCCAAGCGACCAGAAAGCGCTGGATCACGCGATGATCAAGCTCGATGGCACTGAAAACAAAGCGACCCTGGGCGCCAACGCAATCCTCGCCGTTTCCCTGGCCGCGGCCAAGGCAGCAGCACAGGACCAGGACCTGCCGCTGTACGCTCACATTGCCAACCTGAACGGTACCCCGGGTGTTTACTCGATGCCGGTTCCGATGATGAACATCATCAACGGTGGCGAGCACGCCGATAACAACGTCGACATCCAGGAATTCATGGTTCAGCCGGTTGGCGCCAAGTCTTTCTCGGAAGGTCTGCGCATGGGCACCGAGATTTTCCATCACCTCAAAGCCGTTCTGAAGGCACGTGGCCTGAGCACAGCGGTCGGTGACGAAGGTGGTTTCGCGCCGAACCTGGCTTCCAACGAAGACGCTTTGAAAGTGATCTCCGAAGCCGTGGCCAACGCCGGTTACAAGCTGGGCACCGACGTGACCCTGGCCCTGGACTGCGCGGCCAGCGAATTCTATGAAGATGGCAAGTACAACCTGTCCGGCGAAGGCCAGGTGTTCACTGCTGAAGGTTTCGCCGACTACCTGAAAGGTCTGACCGAGCGTTACCCGATCATCTCCATCGAAGACGGTCTGGACGAGTCCGACTGGGCTGGCTGGAAAATCCTCACCGACAAGATCGGCGAGAAGACTCAGCTGGTAGGCGACGACCTGTTCGTGACCAACACCAAGATCCTGAAAGAAGGCATCGATAAAAAGATCGCCAACTCGATCCTGATCAAGTTCAACCAGATCGGCACCCTGACCGAAACCCTGGAAGCCATCCAGATGGCCAAGGCCGCTGGTTACACTGCCGTGATCTCGCACCGCTCCGGCGAAACCGAAGATTCGACCATTGCCGACCTGGCCGTGGGCACCTCGGCTGGCCAGATCAAGACCGGTTCGCTGTGCCGTTCCGACCGCGTTTCCAAGTACAACCAACTGCTGCGTATCGAAGAGCAGTTGAATGGCAAAGCCAAGTACAACGGCCGTAGCGAATTCCGCGGCTGAGTGGTAAACGATAAAAAGACACCGGATTGTGTCGGAAAAATCGCGACAGCGACGGATTTGCCACTAATCTGATGCCTTAAGAGCACAAGCCTGGTTCTTCCAGGCTTCGTGCTATCAGAAGCTTCAAAGTTTGGCATGGCTGTCTTTTTTCACTGGATACCTGATATTCGATGCGCAGTCCCAATTGGTTGTTCCTCGTCTTGCTCTTGCTGCTGGCCGGCCTGCAGTATCGCCTGTGGGTGGGTAATGGCAGTCTGGCGCAAGTGGCCGAGCTGAAGCAGCAGATTGCGGATCAACACGCCGAGAACGAGGTGTTGCTGGAGCGCAATCGGGTGATGGACGCCGAAGTCAGTGAGTTGAAAAAGGGCATGGAGACCGTTGAAGAACGGGCTCGCCATGAGTTGGGCATGGTCAAGGATGGTGAAACCCTTTACCAGTTGGCCCAATGATTGAGTCGTTACCGGCCTTCTGGGCCGTGATTCCTGCCGCGGGCGTCGGTGCCCGTATGGCCGCGGACCGTCCCAAGCAATACTTGCAACTGGGCGGGCGCACTATTCTCGAACACAGCCTTGGCTGTTTCCTCGATCATCCTGCCCTGAAGGGGTTGGTGGTCAGTCTTGCCATCGACGATCCTTACTGGCCGAATCTGGCCTGTGCTGCCGATCCACGTATTCAGCGGGTTGAAGGCGGCGCCGAGCGTTCCGGATCAGTGCTCAACGCTTTGCTGCATCTGCATGCCCAGGGCGCTGACGATGAGGATTGGGTGTTGGTTCACGATGCCGCGCGACCGAATCTGGCGCGCGATGATCTTGATAAATTGCTCAGTGAACTGGCTGACGACCCGGTGGGCGGCCTATTGGCGGTGCCTGCGCGCGACACCCTCAAACGGGTCGACAAGCACGGGCGTGTGCTGGAAACAGTGGATCGCAGTGTGATCTGGCAGGCTTATACACCGCAGATGTTTCGCCTTGGAGCATTGCATCGGGCGTTGGCGGATAGCCTGGTGGCGGATGCTGTCATCACCGATGAAGCCTCGGCGATGGAGTGGGCAGGTATGGCACCCCGTTTGATCGAAGGTCGATCCGACAACATCAAAGTCACTCGCCCCGAAGACCTTGAGTGGTTGCGCCAGCGCTGGGCGAACCGCCGTTAAAAGATCGCCGCCTATGCAGGCTGTGATCTTTTGCTCTTAAACCCGATATTCCGGCCGTTCGGCCAACCCTTCCTTCAAATAATCCACTAACTTGCGTACTTTCGGTGACAGATGCCGCTGCTGTGGATAAAGCGCCCAAACCGCTGTGTTCGGCGGTTGGTGGGCTTCCAGCAGCGAGATCAATTCGCCGTTTTTCAGGTGCTCCAGCACGTAGTAATCCGGCAGCTGACACAATCCAACCCCTTGTAGCGCGGCATCCAGCACCGCCTGCCCACTGTTGCAACGCCAGTTTCCCTGTACTCGCTGGGAAAATTCCCGCCCGTTCTGTTCCAGTTGCCAGATATCCGAGCTGCCGATGAGGCAGTTGTGGCGACTCAGTTCCGACAAACTGTGTGGGCGACCATACCGTTCCAGGTAGGACGGCGAGGCGCACAGGTACATGCGCCGTGGTGCCAAACGAGTCGCGACCAATCTTGAATCCTGCAGGCGGCCGAGGCGGATGGCCAGGTCCAGCCCTTCGTGCACCAGATCGAGCGGGCGGTTGCTCAGTTCGATGTCGACACGCAGTTGCGGATACAGCCCCATGAAACGAGTCACCAGCGGCACAATGAATCGTTCGCCGTAGGCCACGGCACAGGTCATGCGCAGCATGCCCTTGGGTTCGCTGGTCAGGTCGCCGACAGCGCGCAACGCTTCTTCGCGGCCGTCCTGCAACCGTTGGCAATGTTGCAGAAAGGTTTGCCCGGCTTCGGTCAGCGTGACCCGGCGGGTGCTGCGATAGAGCAGGCGGGTTTGCAGTCGCTCTTCCAGTCGTACGATTTGGCGACTGATGTGGGAGGAAGACACCCCAAGGCGTTCAGCCGCGGCGGTGAATTGGTTGCACTCGGCGACGGCGACGAACTCGTCGATGCCTTCCCAGCGGTTTTCGGACATCAGGATTATCCCTGCATGGCAATAATGTTTTGCTTTTGTCCCGATTATTCATCGTATGCCGCTGTATTACACTCCCTGTCTCGTTTTTATTCACTGGAGAGTCAGCATGATCAAGTCGCGCGCCGCCGTTGCCTTCGAGGCCAAGAAGCCCCTCGAGATCGTTGAAGTCGATGTCGCCATGCCCAAGGCGGGCGAAGTCCTGCTGCGCGTCGTCGCTTCCGGTGTCTGCCATACCGACGCCTACACCCTCTCGGGTGCGGACCCGGAAGGTATCTTCCCGTCGATCCTGGGCCACGAAGGTGGCGCGGTGGTCGAAGCGATCGGCGAGGGCGTGACTTCGGTTGCCGTCGGTGACCATGTGATCCCGCTGTACACCCCGGAATGTGGCAAGTGCAAATTCTGTCTGTCGGGCAAAACCAACCTCTGCCAGGCGATTCGTGCAACCCAGGGCAAAGGCCTGATGCCGGATGGCACTTCGCGTTTTTCCTACAAGGGCGAAACGATTTTCCACTACATGGGCACCTCGACGTTTTCCGAGTACACCGTGCTGCCGGAAATCTCCGTCGCCAAAATTCCTAAAGAAGCACCGCTGGAAAAAGTCTGCCTGCTGGGCTGTGGCGTCACCACCGGCATCGGTGCAGTGATCAACACTGCCAAGGTCAAACCGGGTGACACCGTCGCCATCTTCGGTCTGGGCGGCATCGGACTGTCTGCCGTGATCGGCGCGGTCAAAGCCAAGGCTGGCCGGATCATCGCCATCGACATCAACCCGGCCAAGTTCGAAATCGCCAGGCAATTGGGCGCCACCGACTGTGTAAACCCGAAAGACTTCGATCGTCCGATCCAGGAAGTGATCGTCGACATGACCGATGGTGGCGTCGACTTCTCGTTCGAATGCATCGGCAACGTGCAGTTGATGCGTGCCGCACTTGAGTGCTGCCACAAGGGTTGGGGCGAGTCGGTAATCATCGGTGTGGCCGGCGCAGGCCAGGAAATCTCCACCCGTCCATTCCAGTTGGTCACCGGTCGCGTCTGGCGCGGTTCGGCGTTCGGTGGCGTGCGTGGCCGTACCGAGTTGCCAAGCTATGTCGAAATGGCCCAGACCGGCGAGATCCCGCTGGATACCTTCATCACCCACACTATGGGCCTGGAAGATATCAACAAGGCGTTTGACTTGATGCATGAAGGCAAAAGCATTCGTAGCGTCATTCATTTCTGAGGTCGCTCATGAGCCTGGAAAATATTTCTTGCCAGAAAAGCTTCGGCGGCTGGCACAAGCGTTACCGGCACCGCTCCGACGTGCTCGGTTGCGACATGGTGTTTGCCGTGTACCTGCCGCCGCAAGCGGAGCAGGGCGGTAAACTGCCAGTGTTGTACTGGTTGTCAGGCCTGACCTGTACCGACGAGAACTTCATGCAGAAGGCCGGTGCCATGCGCATGGCCGCCGAGCTGGGGCTGATTATCGTCGCACCGGACACCAGCCCACGCGGTCCCGAAGTGCCGGGCGATCCGGATGGTGCCTGGGACTTCGGTCTCGGTGCCGGGTTTTATCTCAATGCCACGCAGGAACCATGGTCACGGCACTATCGGATGCATGACTACGTCGTGCAGGAATTGCCGGCATTGGTCGAAGCGCATTTTCCGGCGTCGGACAAACGCGGCATCAGTGGCCATTCCATGGGTGGCCACGGTGCGCTGGTCTGCGCCTTGCGCAATCCGGGGCGTTATCAATCGGTGTCGGCGTTCTCGCCGATCAACAATCCAATCGATTGCCCATGGGGGCAGAAAGCCTTTTCCCGCTACTTGGGTGAAGACCGGTCGAAATGGCGCGAGTGGGACGCCTGTGCATTGATCGCCGAAGCCGACGAGAAACTGCCGCTGCTGGTGGATCAGGGTGATCGCGACGATTTTCTCGCCACCCAGCTCAAGCCTGAAGCCTTGCAACAGGCGACCAAACAGGCTGGTCATCCGCTGACGTTGCGCTTGCAACCGGGCTACGACCACAGCTATTTCTTCATCGCCAGTTTCATCGACGACCACTTGCAGCATCACGCGCGCGCTCTAAGCGCCTAATGTCCGACAAAGCAGGTAGAATCACGCCCTGACAAAAATCGGGGCGTTTTTTTATGCGTATTGGCCACGGCTATGATGTGCACCGTTTCGGTGAGGGCGATTTCATCACGCTGGGCGGTGTGCGGATTGCACACAGCTTCGGGCTGCTTGCCCATTCCGACGGTGATGTCCTGCTGCACGCCTTGAGCGATGCGTTGCTCGGCGCTGCCGCGCTGGGTGATATCGGCAAGCATTTTCCGGACACCGACCCGCAATTCAAGGGCGCCGACAGCCGTGCGCTGTTGCGTCATGTCGTCGCACTGATCCACGCCAAGGGCTGGAAAGTCGGCAACGTCGATAACACCATCGTCGCCCAGGCCCCGAAAATGGCCCCGCATATCGAATCGATGCGCGCGCTGATTGCCGCGGATCTTCAAATTGAGTTGGATCAAGTGAACGTGAAAGCTACCACCACCGAAAAGCTTGGCTTTGTCGGTCGCGAAGAAGGTATTGCCGTGCACTCCGTTGCCTTGTTGCTGCGCGCATGAACGAGGCGCAATTGCTCGGCCCACGGGCCTATGGTGACGCTCTCGGCAGCGCGGTGCTGAAAGCCACGGCGGAAGATTTCCAGGTTGATGAAGTCCTCGATATTCCCCTGAGCGGCGACGGCGAACACCTATGGATCTGGGTGGAAAAGCGCGGTCTGAATACCGAAGAAGCGGCGCGGCGGATTGCCAAGGCCGCGGGCGTGCCATTGCGTACTGTCAGCTACGCGGGCCTCAAGGACCGTCAGGCGTTGACTCGCCAGTGGTTCAGCGTGCAACTGCCCGGCAAGGCTGATCCGGATCTGTCGGCAGCGGAAAACGACACGCTGAAGATTCTCAAGACCGGTCGGCACAGACGCAAGCTGCAACGCGGTGCCCATTCGGCCAACGGCTTCACGTTGCGCCTGACCCAGTTCGCTGGCAACAAGGCAGCGATCGAAGAGCGTCTGCAACTGATCGCCAGGCAAGGTATTCCCAATTATTTCGGCGCCCAGCGTTTCGGGCATGACGGCGGCAACGTCGTCGACGCCCGTGCCTGGGCAGCGCGCAAGGCCCTGCCGGAACAACGCAACGTGCGTTCGCGCCTGCTCTCCACCGCGCGTAGTTTTCTGTTTAATCAGGTGCTGGCGGCACGTGTCGCCGATGGTACCTGGCAGCGCGCTCAGGTCGGCGATCTGCTGGCATTCACTGACAGCCGCAGTTTCTTCCCGGCAGGTGAAGCCGAGTGCAGTGACCCGCGTCTGGCGATTCTCGACTTGCACCCGACCGGCCCGCAGTGGGGCGAAGGTGACTCGCCGGCGTCGGGGGCTGTCCATGAACTGGAGCAGGCAATCGCCGCGCGCGAAGCGGATCTGCGCGATTGGTTGATTAACGCCGGAATGAGCCACGAACGTCGCATCCTGCGGCTGCCCATTGGCGGGTTGACGTGGCATTATCCCGAGCCTGACATTCTGCAACTGGAATTCGTCCTCCCGGCCGGATGCTTCGCCACCGTATTGGTGCGTGAACTCGTCGATCTGGTGCCGGTGGGGCAGACGGACAGCCCATGCGTATTCTGATTTCTAACGACGATGGGGTAACCGCACCCGGTCTCGCCGCGCTTTATGCTGCGCTGGCGGATTACACCGAATGCGTGGTTATCGCCCCGGACCAGGACAAAAGCGGCGCCAGCAGCTCGCTGACGCTCGACCGTCCGTTGCACCCGCATACCTTGGCCAATGGCTTTATCAGCCTCAACGGAACGCCCACCGATTGCGTGCACCTGGGTCTTAACGGCTTACTGGAGTTTGAACCGGACATGGTGGTTTCCGGTATTAACCTGGGTGCGAACCTGGGGGACGACGTGCTGTATTCCGGTACTGTGGCGGCGGCCCTTGAGGGACGTTTCCTGGAGCGTCCTTCGTTTGCCTTTTCGTTTGTCTCACGGCAAGTGGAGAACCTTCCCACGGCGGCCTATTTTGCGCGCAAACTGGTAGAGGCCCACGCGGACCTCGATCTGCCACCGCGCACGGTACTGAACGTGAACATTCCCAACTTGCCGCTGGAGCATATCCGCGGTATCCAGCTGACCCGCCTGGGCCATCGCGCCCGGGCCGCTGCGCCGATAAAAGTGGTCGATCCGCGTGGTAAATCCGGTTACTGGATCGCTGCGGCGGGGGACGCCGAAGATGGCGGCCCGGGCACCGATTTCCATGCGGTGATGCAAGGCTATGTTTCAATCACGCCACTGCAACTGGATCGCACCTTTAATGATGCCTTCAGAAGTCTCGATGGCTGGCTGGAGGGGCTGCGCTAATGGCTCGTGAACAAGACGATATTCTGCACCGCGGCATCGGGATGACCTCCCAGCGGACTCGTGAGCGTCTGATTCAGCGCCTCTATGAAGAAGGGGTGTCCAACGCCAAGGTGCTGGAAGTCATCCGCCGCACACCACGTCACCTGTTCGTCGATGAGGCGCTGGCCCACCGCGCTTATGAAGATACGGCGCTACCGATTGGCCATAACCAGACCATCTCCCAGCCTTATATGGTGGCGCGCATGAGCGAGCTGCTGCTGGAAGCCGGCCCGTTGGACAAGGTGCTGGAAATCGGTACTGGTTCGGGTTACCAGACAGCGGTGCTGTCGCAACTGGTCGAGCGGGTTTTTTCCGTCGAACGCATCAAGGTTCTGCAAGATCGAGCCAAGGAGCGCCTGGTGGAGCTGAACCTGCGCAATGTGGTATTTCGCTGGGGCGATGGCTGGGAAGGCTGGCCGGCGCTGGCGCCGTACAACGGCATCATTGTGACCGCCGTAGCCACCGACGTGCCTCAGGCGCTGCTCGATCAATTGGCACCGGGCGGGCGATTGGTGATTCCGGTCGGCTCTGGTGAAGTTCAACAATTGATGCTGATCATCCGTGAAGAACAGGGCTTTTCCAGGCGTGTTCTGGGGGCAGTGCGCTTTGTGCCACTACTCAACGGGCCGCTGGCCTGAGCATTTGTTTCAGCGCGCTGAATTCTCTTCGATTGCCCGGGTCTTACAGCGGCATCGATGGGTTAAACAGAATTCATCGTCAGGCAGCAAACGTGTGCGTGAAGCGAATCCGCTTCATTAAAGGTAAAGCCTGTTCGGCCCGTTATACTTGCGACATTTCGTGCCGAAACACGGCAATTCATATTTTCAGCCACCACAAAGGGAGCGGCGGGTGAGTCTCACAGTCGTTGCGCAGCGAATGGGTATAACGAGCTTTCAGCGTCTGGTGACTGGTCTTGTCTTGAGTACCTTGCTGGTCGGTTGCTCCAGCACCAAATCGAGTAATGTGGGAGTTGTCGATCGCAACAATGCGGTCGCCCAGCGTCCGGCCGTAACCACCGGCCAGTACGTTGTTCGACCCAAGGACACGTTGTTTTCCATCGCCTTTCGCTACGGCTGGGACTACAAAGCCCTCGCGGCAAGGAACAATATTCCTACGCCTTACACGATCCATCCGGGTCAGACGATTCGCTTCGACGGTCGCAACGATTCAACACCGGCGGCGGTGGTGAGTTCGTCCAGTTCCTCGCCTTCGTCGTCGAGCAAAACCACGGTAATTCGGCGTCAGGCAAATGGCACAACGACCAGCACAACGGTGCTCGCACCGTCCGTCGCCAGCAAACCGGCACCCGCTCCACTGCCTCCTGCCGGTCCGGCCCCGACGGGCTGGGGGTGGCCTTCTAATGGCATTCTGATTGGAAAATTCTCTTCAAACGGTAGTTTGAATAAAGGAATTGATATCGCCGGAGATTTGGGACAGCCTGTTTTAGCTGCGTCTGATGGGACGGTGGTATACGCCGGGAGTGGCTTAAGGGGCTACGGCGAATTAGTCATCATCAAACACAGCGATACCTACGTCAGTGCCTACGGTCACAACCGCAGGCTGTTGGTTCGGGAGGGGCAGCAGGTCAAAGTCGGACAGACAATTGCCGAAATGGGGTCAACGGGTACAGACCGGGTGAAACTGCATTTTGAGATTCGCCGACAAGGTAAACCTGTAGATCCGCTGCAGTTCCTGCCACGTCGTTGATTTGTTAGCCAAGCCTGTTCCGTCACGTAGAGGGAACAGGCTCCAGCGTTGCCAGGGATCAAGGCGCCGCTTGAGCTTGAGGTCGAACTCACCAAAGGACTATAACAATGGCTCTCAGTAAAGAAGTGCCGGAGTTTGACATCGACGATGAGGTTCTCCTTATGGAGACCGGCATCGCTATGGATTCGATGTCGAATGATGAAGGGGATGCACCACCTTCCGTTCGTGCCAAATCCAGACACTCCGCTTCGTTAAAGCAACACAAGTACATCGACTACACCCGGGCACTCGATGCCACGCAGCTGTACCTCAACGAAATCGGCTTTTCCCCATTGCTCTCCCCGGAAGAAGAAGTTCATTTTGCACGCCTGTCGCAAAGTGGTGATCCGGCCGGACGCAAGCGCATGATTGAAAGCAACCTGCGGCTGGTGGTGAAAATCGCCCGGCGTTACGTCAATCGTGGGCTGTCGCTGCTGGACCTGATCGAAGAGGGTAACCTCGGCCTGATCCGGGCAGTGGAAAAGTTCGATCCAGAACGCGGCTTCCGCTTTTCGACCTACGCCACCTGGTGGATTCGTCAGACCATCGAACGCGCGATCATGAATCAGACCCGGACCATCCGGCTACCTATTCATGTGGTCAAAGAGCTCAACGTGTACTTGCGGGCTGCACGGGAGCTGACTCAAAAGCTCGACCATGAACCCTCACCCGAAGAAATTGCCAACCTGCTGGAGAAACCGGTAGGCGAGGTCAAGCGCATGCTTGGCCTGAACGAGCGGGTTTCTTCGGTCGACGTCTCGCTGGGTCCAGATTCGGATAAAACCCTGCTGGACACCCTGACCGACGACCGCCCGACCGATCCATGTGAGCTGTTGCAGGATGACGACCTGTCGCAGAGCATCGATCAATGGCTTTCGGAGCTGACCGACAAGCAACGCGAGGTGGTCGTACGCCGCTTCGGCTTGCGAGGTCACGAGAGCAGTACGCTTGAAGATGTTGGCCTGGAAATCGGCCTTACCCGGGAGCGGGTCAGGCAAATCCAGGTTGAAGGCCTCAAGCGTCTTCGGGAGATTCTCGAGAAAAACGGCCTGTCGAGTGAGTCGCTGTTCCAATAAGCCATTCGCTCAACCGGCAACCAAAAGCCCCGACTGGTTCGGGGCTTTTTGCTGTCGGGAAGATGAGAGCTGCGTTGGTATTGGCGCCACCTCAGGTTTGTAGTCTTGCGGTGTAAGTCTTTGCTTACTCTTTCGTAAGTGTTCATTATTTTTACACCCTGGTAGTTGTCTATTCGAAGAATGCTGTAATTATAAGTTATTGATTTATATGCTTATTTTATTAAGTTAACAGCATATTACAGATGATTTCAGCCATGGAGGCCGATTGCTCTTGGTGGGGAATCCTCTAGTATTTGAACTGTGTCGACGGATAGACACGCCCTTCAAGGAAGAGGGGAACGGACATCGCAGGATGCGATTCATCAGGACGATGAAAAGGAATACATGGAATAGGGAAAAAATGTGGGCGGGTCAAACCGCCCCTTTTTTTGCCTGCAGAAAAGCAAAAAGGCCCGCAAGGGGCCTTTTCGGGAACGCGAGGGAAATCAGCGTTCGAGGTGTTCGATCTTGCCTGGCTTGCCATCCCATTCAGCGGAATCGGGCAATGGATCTTTCCGTTCAGTGATGTTTGGCCATACCTCGGCCAATTCCATGTTCAGCTGAATGAAGTTTTCCATACCGGCGGGAACTTCATCTTCAGAGAAGATGGCCACGGCAGGGCATTCTGGTTCGCACAGTGCGCAGTCGATGCACTCATCCGGGTGAATCACCAGGAAGTTCGGGCCTTCGTAAAAGCAGTCCACCGGACAGACTTCTACGCAGTCGGTGTACTTGCACTTGATGCAGTTGTCGGTGACGACGAAGGTCATTTCTAATTTTCTCCTCAGGCGGCGGCAGCGGAGCCCCTTCAGGACGGGGTCGCCAGGTTCGGGAGCGATAGTCTGCAGGCCAGGCTATGAGCCTGCAGCATCCCAAACCGCGCGAGATTCTAACAGCTTGCAGGCAAGTGCGTTAGATCCGTGTCTTTAATGTATAGAGCATTTCCAAAGCCCTGCGCGGTGTCAGGTCATCCAGATCAAGTTTGGCCAGTTCATCCAGCACCGGATGCGGCAGGCTGGCGAACATGTCGCTCTGCTGCGGCGCAACGGATTTGCCTTTGGCCGGCGTCGGCACTTCATGGGGCAGCGCCGTGGATTCCAGCCGGCTCAAGTGTTCACGGGCACGCACGATCACTTCGCTAGGCACCCCGGCCAACTGTGCAACCGCCAGGCCATAGCTCTGGCTGGCAGGCCCAGGCAGCACGTGGTGCAGGAACACGATGCGTTCGTTGTGCTCGGTGGCATTGAGGTGCACGTTGGCTACTAGCGGTTGGGCTTCCGGCAGCACCGTCAGCTCGAAATAGTGAGTGGCGAACAGTGTATAGGCCCGCAGTTGCGCCAGACGTTCGGCCGCGGCCCACGCCAGGGACAGGCCGTCGAAGGTGCTGGTGCCGCGACCGACTTCGTCCATCAGCACCAGGCTGCGCTCGGTGGCGTTGTGCAGGATGTTCGCGGTTTCGCTCATTTCGACCATGAAGGTCGAACGCCCGCCCGCCAGGTCGTCGCTGGAACCGATCCGGGTGAAGATCCGGTCGACCAGGGACAATTCGCAACTGGCCGCCGGCACGAAGCTACCGATGTGCGCCAGCAGCACGATCAACGCGGTCTGGCGCATGTAGGTGGATTTACCGCCCATGTTCGGACCGGTGATCACCAGCATGCGGGTGCTGTCATCGAGGCTCAGGTCGTTGGCCACGAACGGTGTGGTGAGTACTTGCTCGACCACCGGGTGACGACCCTGGCTGATGCGCATGCATGGCTCGCTGACGAAGCGCGGGCAGTTCAGGTCCAGATTCAGTGCGCGCTCGGCGAGGTTGCTCAGAACGTCCAGTTCGGCCAGTGCGGCAGCGGTGTCCTGCAAGGGTGGCAACTGGGCGATCAGGTCTTCGAGCAGTGCTTCGTAGAGCATCTTCTCGCGCGCCAGGGCGCGGCTCTTGGCTGACAGCGCCTTGTCTTCGAACGCTTTCAGTTCCGGGGTGATGAAGCGCTCGGCACCCTTGAGGGTCTGGCGACGGATATAGTCCGCCGGTGCCGACTCGGCCTGCTTGCTCGGCAACTCAATGAAGTAGCCGTGAATGCGGTTGTAACCGACTTTCAGGTTGGCCAGGCCGGTGCGGGCCTTCTCCCGGGCTTCCAGATCGATCAGGAACTGCCCGGCGTTTTCGCTGAGCGATTGCAGCTCGTCGAGTTCGCTGTCGTAACCGGTTTTCAACACGCCGCCGTCACGGATCACCGCTGGCGGGTTGTCGATGATGGCTTTTTCCAGCAGCGCCGCGAGTTCCGGATAGGTGCTGGTGGTCGTCGCCAATTGCATGATGTGCGGAGCTTCAAGCTCGGCCATCGCCACCTGCAACTCTGGCAGTGCGCCGAGGGCATCGCGCAGGCGCGCCAGGTCACGAGGACGGGCATTGCGCAGGCCGATCCGCGCCAGAATCCGCTCGATGTCGCCGATTTCCTTGAGCTGCGGCTGCAATTTCTCGAAACGATAACGGTCCAGCAGGCAGGTGATCGACGTCTGGCGCGCCAGCAATACGGTCAAATCCCGCAGCGGACGGTTCAGCCAGCGGGTCAGCAAACGGCTGCCCATGGCGGTCTGGCAGCGGTCGACCACCGATTGCAAGGTGTTGTCGCGGCCGCCGGCCAGGTTGGTGTCCAGTTCCAGGTTGCGCCGGCTCGCGCCGTCCAGCACCACGGTGTCGTCCAGGCGTTCATGACGCAGGCTGCGCAAGTGCGGCAGGGCGGTGCGCTGGGTTTCCTTGGCGTAGCTGAGCAGGCAGCCAGCAGCGCCGATGGCCAGGGTCAGGTTCTCGCAACCGAAACCTTTCAGGTCCTGGGTGGAAAACTGCTGGCAAAGACTTTTCAACGCCGAGTCGCGCTCGAAATCCCACGGCGCACGGCGACGAACCCCGCGACGTTTCTCCGCCGGCAGGTCCTTCGGCCAGTCGTCCGGGATCATCAGCTCTACCGGATTGACCCGCTCCAGCTCTGCCAGCAGGTTTTCCCAGCCTTTGATCTCCAGCACGGTGAAGTTGCCGCTGGTGATGTCCAGCACCGCCAGGCCGAACAGACGCTCGTCACCCAGCACCGCAGCGATCAGGTTGTCCCGACGCTCATCCAGCAGCGCTTCATCGCTGACCGTGCCGGGCGTGATGATGCGCACCACCTGACGATCCACCGGGCCTTTGCTGGTGGCCGGGTCGCCGACCTGCTCGCAGATCACCACCGATTCGCCAAGCTTCACCAGTTTCGCGAGGTAACCTTCCGCAGCGTGGTAAGGAATCCCACACATCGGAATCGCCTGACCCGCCGATTGCCCGCGAGCCGTCAGGGTGATGTCCAGCAACTTGGCGGCCTTCTTCGCGTCTTCATAGAAGATCTCGTAGAAGTCGCCCATGCGATAGAACATCAGCTGGTCGGGGTGCTGGTTCTTCAGGCGCCAGTATTGCTGCATCATTGGCGTGTGGGAGGACAGATCGGAGACGGCTTTATTCATCGGATATAGGCAAATTCGTTGAAAGGTGTGGGGCAAAGGAGGGGCATCGGCCCGGCTTTTCCGCGATGGGCGCAAGGTTACCATGGGCGGTCCGCCCTACGCAGGCATGAAAGCCTCAAGGCTATTTTTCGTGGGGCTATGCACAAATTATGCAATTTGGCATTTGTCTTCCGAAAAAAGATCAAGCACTATGCGCGTTATGCAAAAACGCAATGTTTCTACCGTCTTAAGAGCGCTGCTCGATCAGCACGGGATCTCCCCCACGGAGCTTCACCGTCGCACCGGCGTGCCTCAATCCACTCTCTCGCGCATCCTCAGCGGGAAAATCGTCGATCCTTCGGATAAACATATCTCGAAGATTGCCGAATACTTTGCTGTGAGCACCGATCAATTGCGGGGCCGCGCGGATGTCGCGCCGGCCGCCAGCGCCGGGCGCGATCAATTGCATTCGGAACTCAAGGACATAAGCCTGTGGGACGACGATACGCCTGTCGATGACGACGAGGTGTCGGTCCCCTTTCTTCGCGAGGTTGAATTGGCTGCTGGATCAGGAAGATTCGTCATCGAAGAGAGCGAGCGCTCTAGCCTGCGCTTCGGCAAGCGCAGCTTGCGCCACAACGGTGTGCAGTTTGACCAGGCCAAATGTGTGACCGTGCGTGGCAACAGCATGTTGCCGGTACTGCGCGACGGCGCCACGGTGGGGGTGAATGCCGGTAAATGCGGGATTGGCGACATCATCGACGGCGACCTGTACGCCATCAACCACAACGGCCAGTTGCGGGTGAAACAGCTTTATCGCCTGCCGACCGGGATTCGCCTGCGCAGCTTCAATCGCGATGAGCATCCGGACGAGGACTACAGCTTCCAGGAAATCCAGGAAGAGCAAATCGTCATCCTTGGTCACGTCTTCTGGTGGGGCATGTACGCCCGCTAACCTCACCGCTGTCAGATAAAACCCGTCGCCCGACGGGTTTTTTTTCGCCTGCCGGAAACCGCCAACGCCTTTGTCTGTGGGGCTTTCATGCGCCTGTGCATTTCTGACGCATAAATAAATGCATTTATGCATTGACTGTATATGCATCCATGCATATTCTTTGTCTCAAGCCGCTCAACAAAGCGGCTCGAAACGAAGCTCTTTAGTTCCACCACAAAGGCAGCGATGAACCGGCCTCAACGGTTCAGAGGGTTGGCAACTGACCCGGGTGTGCAGCGTAAAGCACCAGAAGCAGTTATCCGGCGGGCAGGGACCGCGGTCGGAAAAACAATTTGAATGGACTCGTACCGCGCCAGTAGCGCCGAAAAGTCAGCTTCCTTTTTGACACAGGATTAAAGGAAGGCGAAGGAGCGCATTACTGAAAAGCCCGGAATGCTCCGGGCTTTTTGGAATGCCTACCTCAAGAGACATCGATTGAATCCAACACACATCACTCATCAATCACACCAGGAGGCGTGACATGACAAACGAGCAACAAGCGTTGCTGGACATGCCGATCTGGCTCGTCATCCTCCTCGCGGTAGCGGGCGGGGTGTCTGGCGAAATGTGGCGCGCCGACAAGGAGGGCGCCCGTGGCTGGTCACTGCTGCGGCGCCTGGCCCTGCGGTCCGGGGCCTGCATGATCTGCGGCGTCTCGGCGATCATGCTGTTGTACGCGGCGGGCCTGTCGATCTGGGCCGCCGGCGCCTTTGGCTGCCTGACGGCGATGGCCGGGGCGGACGTGGCCATCGGACTTTACGAACGTTGGGCCGCCAAGCGGATTGGCGTTTGTGAAGTGCCACCGCGCGATCCGTCTCAGGATCATTGAGCCCTCAATCTTAAGGAGCGTTATCCACAGTGCATACCGCACTGACCCGCAAGGATGCGGGTTTACCACGGCCAGTACCGTTCACTCAAACCCGCCGCGGCGGGTTTTTTATTGCCCGGTGAGGAACCATGAAGATCACAGCCCTGATCACGCAGCTGCGTGCGCAATGCCCGACCCTGGCCAATCGTGTGGCCGCGGGCATCGACCTCGCCACCCTGCAAGCCAACAACCCGCTCGCCACGCCTTGCGCCTACGTCGTTCCCATCGCCGATGTGGCGAGCAAAAGCGTGGCGCAAAACCTGATGCTGCAACCGATCCGCGACCGCTTCGAAGTCACCCTGGTGCTCGACACCACGGACGCCGTTGCAGCGCTGGATCAACTGCACGACCTGCGCGCCGAACTGTGGCGCGCGCTGGTGGGGTTCAAGCCCGGCAGCGACTACAGCGCCACTGCCTACGACGGCGGCGAACTGGTTTCCATCAACAGCAGCCGCGTGCTCTATCGCCTGCGCTTTTTCACCGAATTCCAGCTCGGCCGCAATTTGCCGGGGCAACCGGCGCAGAGCTGGCACGAGCGTGAACTGGACGGCTTGTCGTCCTTTACCGGGGTCACCGTGCGGGTCGATGCGATCGACCCGGCCGACCCCAATCTGCAACGCCCAGGCCCCGACGGGCGCCTGGAACTGACTTTCTCTGGAGACGTAACCCCATGAGCAAACGCATCACCGTGCTGCCGGCCCCGGGCCGTGTCGTGCCGGACCCGGAAGCGGGCGATCTGTTGCCCCTCGAGGGCCGTGAAGTGTCGGACAACGCCTGGTGGCGTCGACGTCTGGCCGATGGCGATATCACTACCAAAGCCGTGAAAGCGGCGAAACCACAGGGAGCCAAATAATGGCGATCGGATTCAGCAACATCCCCGCGGACATTCGTGTTCCGCTGTTCTATGCCGAAATGGACAACTCGGCCGCCAATAGCGCGTCGTCGGCCATGCGCCGCCTGATCGTCGCTCAGGTCAACGACAACATCGCGCCGGCCGATGTCGGCAAACTGGTGTTGGTGTCCAGCGTGGCGCTGGCCAAAAGTATTGGCGGCCAGGGCTCGATGCTCGCCTCGATGTATGAAACCTGGCGCAAGACTGACCCGATCGGCGAGATCTGGTGCCTGCCGCTGCACAACACTGAAGGCAGCATTGCCAAAGGCGTGCTGACCCTGACCGGTGCGGCGACCCAAAGCGGCATGCTCAACCTGTACGTCGGCGGCGTTCGTGTTCAGGCGGCCATCGTCAACGGTGTCACCGCGGCGCAAGCGGCCACCGCCCTGGCCCTGAAAATCAACGCCAGCGCCGATCTGCCAGTCACTGCGGCGGCGGTCGAAGGCGTGGTCACCCTGAGCGCCAAATGGACTGGCGACAGCGGCAACGACATCAGCCTGCAATTCAATCGACTGGGCAAGAGCAACGGCGAAGAAACCCCGGCTGGCCTGACCTCGGCGATCACCGCCATGACCGGCGGCGCCGGTGTACCGGATCAGGTGGCCGCCGTGGCGGCGCTGGGCGATGAACCGTTCGAGTTCATCTGCATGCCGTGGTCGGATCTGTCTACGCTCAACACCTGGCAAGCGGTGATGGATGACAGCACCGGTCGTTGGTCCTGGGCCAAGCAATTGTTCGGTCACGTCTACAGCGCCAAACGCGGCACCGTCGGCACTCTGGTGGCGGCGGGGCAAGCGCGTAACGACCAGCACATGACCATCCAGGCGCTGGAACCGGGCGTACCGCAACCGTTCTGGGTGCAAGCTGCTGCATTGGCCGCGCGCACTTCGGTGTTCATCTCGGCCGACGCCAGCCGTCCGACCCAAAGCGGCAGCCTGCCAGGTCTCGACCCGGCTCCGGCGAGCGAGCGGTTCACCCTGACCGAGCGTCAGTCGCTGCTCAACTACGGCATCGCCACCGCGTATTACGAAGGCGGCTACGTGCGCATTCAGCGTTCGATCACCACCTATCAGAAGAACGCCTACGGCCAGGCAGACAACTCCTACCTGGACAGTGAAACCATGCACCAGTCGGCGTTCATCGTGCGTCGTCTGCAAAGCGTGATCACCAGCAAATACGGTCGCCACAAACTGGCCTCCGACGGCACCCGTTTCGGCGCCGGCCAGCCAATCGTTACCCCGAGCACCATTCGCGGTGAGCTGATCGCCCAGTACGCCAAGCTCGAACTGGAAGGCCATGTGGAAAACGCCGAGCTGTTCGCCGAACACCTGATCGTCGAGCGCGACACCCAGGACCCGAGCCGGGTCAACGTGTTGTTCCCGCCGGACTACATCAACGGCCTGCGCGTGTTCGCGCTGCTCAACCAGTTCCGTCTGCAGTACGACGACGCAGCCTGATCGCTGCCTTTGACTGTATGAATTCGGCCCACCGCGCGTGGGCTTTTTATTTGAAGGGAGAAACACCATGGGTCAACTGATTGCGGGCACCTGCTACGTCAAAGTGGATGGCGCTCAATTGACCATCAACGGCGGCTGCGAAGCACCATTGATGGCCGTAAAACGGGAAACCGTCGTGCCGGGCTTCTACAAGGAAACCGACATCGCACCGTCGTTCAAAGTGACGGCGCTGCACACCGCAGACTTCCCGCTCAAGCAACTGATCGCAGGCTCCGACATGACCGTCACCTGCGAATTCAGCAACGGCAAAGTCTACGTACTGGCTGGCGCCTATCTGGTGGAAGAGCCGGTATCCAAAGGCGATGACGCCACCATCGAACTGAAATTCGAAGGCATCAAGGGGACCTGGCAATGAGCAACGCCGTGAAGCTTCAAGTTGCGATCGAAGCCCACGGCGAGCCCTTGACCGAGCTCAACCTGCGCCGTCCGACGGTGCAGGAAGTGCGGGCGATCAAGGCGTTGCCGTACAAGATCGACAAGAGCGAAGAGGTCAGCCTCGACATGGACGTCGCGGCCAAATACATCGCCGTGTGCGCCGGCATCCCGCCGTCATCGGTCAACCAGCTGGATCTGGCTGACCTCAATACGCTGAGTTGGGCGGTCGCGAGTTTTTTCATGAGTGCGGCGTCGGAGCCATCACCGACCTGATCGCAGTCGCCTATGACCTGGCCTGGTTCTGGAAGGTTGACCCCGAACAGATGATGGCCAGGCCACTGGATGTGCTCCGCGAATCACTGGAGCACGCGCAACGGATCAATGCGATGCAGCAGGTGCAGTGATGGCAGACACAGAAACGAAAGAGAAAACCTCGGTGCTGCTCACGGGCATCGATGAACTGTCGCCCAAGCTCGGTGCCCTTCGGGCAAAAGTCGAGGGCTTCAAGAAAAATCTGGAGCAGACTGGCCTCGGCAAACTGGACATCAGCGGGTTGTTCAAGGGCGGTAGCGTGATCACGCCGTTCATGGATGCGATCAAGGCGTCCGACGCGTTCAAGGGCAAATTGACCGAGGTCAGCGAATCGGCCGAAGGCGTTGATTTACCGAAGGCGCCGGCAAGCGCTACGCAAAACATGAATGTGTTCAGTCGCTCGATGGAGCAGGTATCGATCGCGGCCAACACGGCCTTGCAGCCTGCTGTCGCGACCGTAACGGCAGGTCTTCAACCGTTGTTGGCTGGATTTGGCAGCCTGCTTGATGACAACCCGAAATTGGTCGAAGGGCTGGCGGCAGGTGCCATCGCATTTTCGGCAATGCAAACGGCCGTGACTGGCGCGACGCAAGTGTTCGATCTGATGAGCATGGTGCTCAAGACCAATCCAATCATGCTGATGGCCATGGGTATCGCCCTGGCGGCTGGTTTGATCATTGCCAACTGGGAACCGATTTCGACGTTTTTCGCCGGGCTCTGGCAAAAGGTTGTCGGTTATTGGGCGCCGATCAGCGGCATTTTCTCGGCAATTTTTGATCAAGTAAAAGCAGTCGTGAGTGCGGGATTCGATTTCCTTAAAGCGTGGTTTGCCTGGACGCCCTACGGAATGATCCTGAACAACTGGGGGGCCGTTGTCGGTTTGTTTGCGGCGATCTGGGATCTGCTCGTGGCACTGACTGTGCCGGTGAAGGAGAAACTGCGCAGCCTGTTCGACTGGGTGCCGCTGGACGCCATTGCCGCGGCTTGGGATCAGGTGCCTGCCATGTTCTCGGGCTACTGGGAGTCGATCAAGCTTGGAGCGCAGGCGTTCTTTTCCTACCTCAGCGGGCTGTTCACTTGGTCGCCCTTGGATGCACTGAGCGAAACATGGGCATCTGTGGTTCAGTTTTTCAGTGAAAAAGCGGAAAAGCTCCGGGCCATTCTGGCGCCCATCCAGGAGATGCTTGGCGGTAGCTTTGGTGGTTTTATCGCCCAAATTACCGGCAAGGTCGAAAGCTTCACCGAGGTGCAAAAGAAAACCAATGCTGAAGGCAAGGGGGAGTTTGCGCCGGCGGCGTTCATCAATGCCGCTTCCGAGCAGCCCTCAAACGCGCTGGCGACTCCCGGCAGTTTGCCGCTCAAGTCGTCGATGTTGCAGCCCGGTTCTCTGACTCAAAACTCCAACGCCTTGATCCAACAAAGCGCCGCCAACAATCGCACGCAACTCGAAGGCGGCCTGACGGTTCGCTTCGAAAACGCGCCGGCCGGGCTGCGCACCGATCAACCGCAAACCAATCAACCGGGGCTGGCGCTCAACTCGCGCATCGGCTACCGCTCACTTTCCCTGGGAGGCCTCCAATGAGTTGGCGTGACCGTTTGTTGCCGGCGTCCTTTCGCGGTGTCGGTTTCTGGGTCGATCAGGCGAAAACCCCGGTCGGTAAAAAGGGCCAGTTGCACGAATATCCGCAGCGGGACCTGCCGTTTTTCGAGAGCCTTGGCCAACAGGCGAAGATCCATGATCTGACGGCGTTCATCGTCGGCCCCGATTGCCTGGAGCAGCGCGACAAGCTGCTCAAGGCGCTGGAGCAGGGCAGTGGTGAACTGGTCCATCCATGGCTGGGGCGGCTACAGGTCAAGGTCGGCGAATGCGACATGACCCACACCCTCCAGGACGGCGGGTTGGTGACCTTTGCGCTGAAGTTTTACCCCGATGAACCACTGCCGTTTCCGACGGCCACGATCAGCACGCAGAAGGTGCTACTGGCCAAGGCCGACACCTTGCTGGGCTCGGCGGTGGCGCGTTTCGAACAGGCCATGACCCTGATCAAGGCCGCGCGAATCGGCATCGCCAATCTGCGCAACAGCCTGACCGGGGTGTATGACGTGATCAAGGAACAGCTCAAACCGTTGATCGAGCAATATCGGCAGATCACCGAGCTGGTCAAAGCGGTCAAGGAATTGCCCAAGGAAGTGGCGGCGGAATTCAAGGGCTTGCTCGGCGATATCAAATCGCTCAAGGACTTCGGGAAGGAGGGTTATCGTGGCGTGATTGCCGACGTGTCCCAACAGCTCGAAGCCATCCGCAAGGCCGATGCGCCAAAGCTCACCACCGGCAAGGACACCACGGCCGCAGCGCAAGCCATGGCCGATCTGGTGCAGGACACGCTGCTGGTCAAAGTGGCGCAATGGGTTGCCTCGATGCCGGTCGCGTCGACACCGGTGAAACTGTCGTCGACGCCATCGCTGGAGCAGCAGGCGAACCTGCCGGTCACCCGGCAGGAAGTGCCGGTCACCGACGATTTGAAAGCGCTGCAAAAGGCGCTGGTAGACGCGACCAACCCGATGCTGGACAAGGCCGGTCCCGCGCATTACCAGGCTATCGACGATGTGAAGCAGGCGTTGCTTGCGCATCTCAAGGCAGTGGCTTCGTCGGGTGTACGACAGGTCAGCAAGTCTTTTCAGGAAAGCCTTCCGGCGCTGGTCGTAGCGTACAAGCAATTTGCCGACGCAACGCGGGTCACCGAAGTGATTCAGCGCAACGGGATTGCCCATCCAGGGTACGCGCCGAACGATGTGAAAGTCTCCGGGAAGTGAACCATGAACGAGATGGATAACCGCGTCACATTGACGGTCGGCGGCCTGGAATACGGTGGCTGGAAAAGCGTGGAAATCACGGCGGATCTGGAGCGTCAGTTCCGCACCTTCAAGCTCAACATCACCTGGCAATGGCCGGGGCAGACCGTGGACAAGCGCATCCAGCCCGGTGACGCCTGTGAAGTGCGCATCGGCCAGGATCTGGTGCTGACCGGGTATGTGTTCAAGGCGCCGATCAGTTATGACGGGCGACAGATCAGCCTGAACATCGAAGGCAGTTCTTGTACTCAGGACCTGGTGGATTGCGCCGCGACCAACCGCCCGAACCAATGGCATGAGCAATCGCTGTTGAGCATCGTCGAAGCGCTGGCGATCACCTACAAGGTCTTTGTGGTCAGTGAAATTCCCGAGACCGCCCGGCTCAGCAGTCACACCATCGTGCCGGGGGAAACGGTGTTTCAATCCATCGACCGCTTGCTGACGTTATTCCGGGTGTTTTCTACCGATGATGCCCAGGGCCGGTTGGTGTTGGCCCGGCCTGGCAGTGGTGGCCGAGCCAGCGATGCGCTGGAGTTGGGCAAGAATATTCTGTCGGCCAACGCGCCGATGGATTACAGCCAGGTGTTTTCCGAATACCGGGTCATCGGTCAGCAAAAGGGCACGGACAAGAAGAGCGGGGCGGCGGTCAGTGAGGTTGAATCGGTGTCTGCCGACCTGAGCTACAAGCGTCGGCGGGTCACGGTGATTAACGAAGGCATGCAGATCAATCCCGATCTCGCCTTGCAACGGGCCAACTGGGAAAGCGCCACCCGCGTCGGCAAGGCCAAAACCACCACCTATCAGGTGCAGGGTTGGCGGCAATCCAACGGCGATCTGTGGCGTCATAACACGCTGGTGCGGGTCAAGGATCCGGTGCTGGGATTCGATGACGACATGCTGATTTCCAAGGTGACCTACTCGCTGTCGGCGCAAGGTTCGATCACCACCCTGCAAGTCGCACCGCCGCATACCTTCGATGCCAATCCCGAGCCCCCGAAGAAAACCTGATAGCCCCTTATAAGGTAGCCCCTTAAAAGGTCGCAGCCTTCGGCCTCGCCCCTCCAAGGAATTCAACATGAGCTTACTGACACGCCTCCTGGCGCGCGGCACTGTCGTGCTCGCCAACTCGGCCACCAAGCTTCAATCGCTGCAAATGCGCCTCACCGCCGGCGAAGTGAACGACGACATGGAGCACTTCGAACCCTACGGATTCACCAGCAACCCACTGGCTGGCGCCGAAGGAGTCGCTACATTTCTGGGCGGTGATCGCTCCCATGCCATCGTGTTGGTAGTCGCCGACCGCCGCTATCGCCTCCAGTCCCTGGCCGCGGGAGAAGTAGCGATCTACACCGACGAAGGCGACAAGATCCACTTCAAGCGCGGGCGGATCATCGACATCGAAACCGCCACCCTGAATATCCGCGCCAGCAGTGCAGTCAACTTCGACACACCCGTGATCAACCAGAGCGGAAAAATCGTTTCTACCGGCGATCAAGTTGCCGGCGGAATCAGCCAGATCAAACACGTGCACGTCGGCGTGCAAGCGGGCAACGGCCAGACCGGCGCACCGGCGGGAGGGCAGTGATGTTGATCAGCCAGAACCTCCACGCCGCACTGACCCGTGCAGTGCTGATCAGCCTGTTCACCTGGCGCCGCGCCGCCGATGACGATGCCCTCGACGACGAAGAGCGTTTCGGCTGGTGGGGCGACAGCTTTCCTACGGTGGCCGACGACCGCATCGGTTCGCGGTTGTGGCTGTTGCGCCGGGTCAAGCTGACCCGCCAGACCCAGATGGACGCCGAGTTCTATGCCCACGAAGCCCTGCAATGGCTGATCGACGACGGCCATTGCAGCGCCATCGACATCATCAGCGAACGCCTCGACGCCCAGCGCCTGAACCTGCGCACGGTCCTGACCCTGGCCGACGGCGAACGCCTGGACATCAACCCCGATAACAGTTGGCAGGTGATCTATGCCGTTTGAAACCCCTTCGCTGCCGGTGCTGATCAAGCGCACCCAAAGCGACCTGGCCAGCGATTCGCTGCGCCAGTCCGATGCGCAAGTGCTGGCCCGCACCCTCGGTGGCGCCGCCTATGGGCTGTATGGCTATCTGGACTGGATCGCCGAGCAGATCCTCCCGGACAAGGCCGATGAATCGACCCTGGAACGGATCGCCGCACTGCGTCTGAACCAGCCGCGCAAGTCCGCACAAGCGGCCAGCGGCAGCGTCAGCTTTACCGCCAGCGCCGGTGCCGTGCTGGACGTCGACACCCTGCTGCAATCGAGCGACGGTCGCACCTACAAAGTGACCGCCGCGCGCACCACCAGCAACGGCGTCAATAGCACCACCATCACCGCGCTCGAAGCCGGCAGCCTGGGCAACGCCGAGGCCGGCATGACGTTGATTCCGGTGCAGCCAATCCAGGGCATTGCCGGTAACAGCTTCACAGTCATGGCGCCGGGATTGATCGGCGGTATCGCGCGGGAAAGCCTGGAATCCCTGCGCTCTCGAGTCATCAGGTCCTACCGCATCATTCCCCATGGCGGCTCGGCGCAAGACTACGAAACCTGGGCGCTGGAATGCCCCGGCGTGACTCGCGCGTGGTGTCGCGGCAGCCTTTTGGGGCCGGGAACCGTCAGCCTGTACATCATGCGTGACGACGATCCGCAACCAATCCCGGACGCGGCACAACTGGCCGAAGTTCAGGCTTACATCGAACCGCTGCGACCGGTCATGGCTGAGCTGTATGTGTTGCCACCGATACAAGTGCCGGTTACGTACAGACTGACGCTCACCCCCGACACCACCGCTGTGCGGGCTGCTGTCGAAGCGCAACTGCGTGATTTGCACAACCGAGAAGCCGGTTTGGGCGACACCTTGCTGATCAGCCACATCCGCGAAGCCATCAGTAGTGCCACCGGTGAAAGCGATCACACACTGACCTCGCCCACAGCCAATGTCGACGCTGACGTTAATCAGTTGCTGACCTTTGGAGGTTGCGTATGGGGGGCATAAGAACTGCCGCGCAATACCACGCGCAACTGCGCAGCCTGTTGCCCAGCGGCCCGGCCTGGGATCCCGAACGGGTCCCGGAACTCGAAGAAGTGCTCGAAGGCGTCGCCCAGGAACTGGCTCGCCTCGACGCCCGCGCCGCCGACCTGCTCAATGAAATGGACCCGGCCGGTGTCAGCGAACTGGTGCCCGATTGGGAACGGGTGATGAACCTGCCCGACCCCTGCCTGGGTGCCACCCCGTTATTCGACGACCGTCGCCTGGCCGTGCGCCGCCGTCTGCTCGCCGTCGGCAGTCAGGCCGTCGGTTACTACGTCGAAATCGCCAAGAGCCAGGGTTACCCAAACGCCACCGTAACCGAGCACCGGGCTCCGCGTATGGGCTGTTCACGGTTTGGCCAAGCGCATTTCGGCACCTGGCAGGTGCAGTTCATGTGGACCCTCAACACTGGCGGACGCCTTTCACTGGGGCGCCGCTTTGGCGCCAGTTATTGGGGCGAACGCTTTGGCATGAATCCAGGCTCTGCCTTGGAATGCCTTATCCACCGCAGTGCACCGGCTCATACGCAAGTGCATATCAACTATGACTAAGGAGTAGAGAAATGGATTATCCAAAGAGCGTGGCCAGCGTCGGACTGGTCAACGGTAAGTTTGTCGATGAAAACCCGCTGACCGGCATGCCAGGGTCGTTGATCCCGGCCGCATGGGGCAATGCTGTTACGGAAGAGTTGTTGGGTGTCATCAAGGGGGCAGGGGTCGCTCCTGACGAAGTCGATTTTGGACAACTGCTGTTGGCTGTACGCAAGATCAATCAGGCAGGGTTGGTTGATTACGCATTGGATACTGGCACGGCCAACGCTTACAGTGCCAACTACAAGCCAGTGCTCCTCGAACTGGTCGATGGGCTGGTGCTGCGTTTTAAAGCGGTTCATGCCAACACCGGTGCTAGTACCTTCGCCCCGAACGGGATGGCGGCCAAGCCTATCGTAGGTGTTGACCATAACGCTGTTCAGGACGGAGAAATTACCGCGGGTGGCGATGTCTGGGTACAGTGGAACAGCTCGATTGCCGAGGGGGCGTGGGTGATGATCGCTAGCACGGGGATGATCAAGCAGACCGGCAGTGACATCGGTGACATCAAAACCGTAGCGACAGCAGAGCCACCCAAAGGCTGGCTCAAGTGCAACGGTGACATTGTCTCTCGTACACAATATGCAGCGCTGTTTGCGGCGATTGGTACGCGCTTCGGTGCTGGTAATGGCAATACAACCTTTGCCCTGCCGGATCTGCGCGGCGAATTCGTCCGTGGCTGGGATGATAGTCGTGGAATCGATTCCGCGCGGGAATTGGGTAGCGCGCAAGTTGGGCAAAACGCCTCGCATACTCACACGGCAACGACAGCAGCTGCGGGTACCCATACCCATGGCGCCTCGACAGGGGGGGCAGGTACCCACACCCATTCCGGTATTACAAATAACGCCGGGGATCACCAGCATGGCATTCTAGCCTCCGGTAACAACACATCTTACGGCCGCCAGGGCACGGGCAGCGGGCCGGGCGATTACGTCGCGCTGACCGCTGCAGCGGGCAACCATGCCCACGGTCTGGCGATCAACGCGGTGGGGGATCACGTCCATGCTGTTGCAGTAGCTGCCGTTGGCGATCATGCCCACACCGTTACCGTGGCAGCGGTCGGTGGTAATGAATCGCGTCCTCGAAACGTCGCATTGTTATATGTGATCAAGTACTGATCACAGCATCGATTTTGCGAGTTTCATCCATTAACCACAGGAGCGAGTGATGCGCTTCACCGATCAACAGTTGCGCAACATCTTCCCCAACGCCCGCTCCCAAGCGGGCGTTTTCATTGCTGCCCTCAACACCGCCATGTCCCACCGCAACATCAACACCCCGAAGCGCATCGCCGCCTTCCTCGCGCAAGTCGGCCATGAATCGGGGCAGTTGCAGTACGTACGCGAACTGGGCAGCACGCAATACCTGAGCAAATACGACACCGGCACCCTGGCCACCCGGTTGGGCAATACCCCGGAACCCGACGGCGACGGTCAAAAGTACCGTGGCCGAGGCCTGATCCAGGTCACCGGGCATAACAACTACCGTCAATGCAGTCTCGGCCTGTTTGGCGATGAACGTCTGCTGGCTCTGCCTGAATTGCTGGAGCAGCCTCAGTGGGCAGCCGAATCAGCGGCATGGTTTTGGGAACAAAACGGCCTGAATGAATTGGCCGATCGCGACCAGTTCAACAGCATCACCCGCCGTATCAACGGCGGGCTGAACGGGTTGCAGGATCGCCTGGAACTCTGGGCGCGGGCGAGGGCGGTGCTATGCCAGTCTTCGGTCTGAACGGCTGGCGATTGATCGGTCTGCTGGTGCTGGCCGGCTGTTCGGCGGCGCTGGCCTGGCAGTTTCAGGATTGGCGCTACGGCCGGCAACTGGCGGAACAGGCCAGGCTGCACGTCGAGACCCTTAATCAACTGACTTTGGCGACCGCCACCGAGCAACAGGCCGAACAAAACAGGCGTCTAGCCCTGGAGCAGCGACTGTCGGCCAGTGAACAAACCCATTATCGAGCGCTTAGCGATGCCGAACGTGATCAAGGTCGCCTGCGCGATCGTCTTGCCTCTGCTGATGTGCGCCTGTCAGTCCTCCTCGATGCCCATGACGCTGCCTCAACCTGTGCTGTGCCAGCCGCCTCCGGCGCCGGCGGCGTGGATCATGGCGCCCCGCGAGCCCGACTTGACCCGGCGCATGCTCAACGAATTATCGCCATCACCGACGCCGGTGACAGCGGATTGATTGCCTTGCAGGCCTGTCAGGCCTATGTCAGGGCTCTGGCTCACTAACATTTTGATCGATCCCGAACCTTGCAAGTGCGATTCGCTCGTGTACGGTAGGCCTCATTCCGCTCGATCAGGAGAGAGCCGTGAAAGAGATCACTCATCTGGCCGATCTACTCGGCAGACGCTTGCAGCTTCTCAATGCCCACGTCACTGCTGCCGAGTCCTGCACCGGCGGTGGGATCAGCGAGGCGATCACCCGCATTCCGGGGAGCTCGGCGTGGTTCGAGGCCGGTTATGTCACCTACTCAAACCGTCAGAAAACCCAGCAATTGAATGTCCCGGCCGAGTTGTTTTCAACCGTCGGGGCGGTCAGTCGCGAGGTGGTCGAGGCCATGGTCCGAGGCGCCCAGGAAAAAAGCCGGGCGCGTTTTGCCGTGGCGGTCAGCGGTGTGGCGGGGCCGGATGGCGGCTCGCCGAACAAGCCCGTGGGGACGGTGTGGCTGGCCTGGGGCGTCGGTGAGCAGGTATTCAGCGAGGTCCAGCACTTTGCCGGTAACCGCGACGAGGTCCGCCGACAAACGGTGAAGGCCGCGCTAGAGGGGCTGCTGCGGCATACCGCTGGAGAAATCTCAAATCAGGGGTAGGCGATCCTGAAACGCTGTGGAATAATACTGGCTACTTATACAGGTGTTGGCCGTCAGGCCTTATTGATTACGTGAGGACTTTAATGGACGACAACAAGAAGAAAGCCTTGGCTGCGGCCCTGGGTCAGATCGAACGTCAATTCGGCAAGGGTGCCGTAATGCGTATGGGCGATCAGGACCGTCAGGCGATCCCGGCCATTTCCACTGGCTCTCTGGGTCTGGACATCGCGCTCGGCATTGGCGGCCTGCCAAAAGGCCGTATCGTTGAAATCTACGGTCCTGAATCCTCCGGTAAAACCACCCTGACATTGTCGGTGATCGCCCAGGCTCAAAAAGCCGGCGCGACCTGCGCATTCGTCGACGCCGAACACGCTCTCGACCCTGAGTACGCCGGCAAACTGGGCGTCAATGTCGACGACCTGCTGGTTTCCCAGCCGGACACCGGCGAGCAGGCCCTGGAAATCACCGACATGCTGGTGCGTTCCAACGCTGTTGACGTGATCATCGTCGACTCCGTGGCCGCTCTGGTACCAAAGGCTGAAATCGAAGGCGAAATGGGCGACATGCACGTGGGCCTGCAAGCCCGTCTGATGTCCCAGGCGCTGCGTAAAATCACCGGTAACATCAAGAACGCCAACTGCCTGGTGATCTTCATCAACCAGATCCGCATGAAAATCGGCGTGATGTTCGGCAGCCCGGAAACCACCACCGGTGGTAACGCGCTGAAGTTCTACGCCTCGGTTCGTCTGGACATCCGTCGTACTGGCGCGGTGAAAGAAGGTGATGAAGTCGTCGGTAGTGAAACCCGCGTCAAAGTCGTGAAGAACAAGGTGGCTTCGCCGTTCCGTCAGGCCGAGTTCCAGATTCTTTACGGCAAGGGCATCTACCTCAACGGTGAGATGATCGACCTGGGTGTGCTGCACGGTTTCGTCGAGAAGTCCGGTGCCTGGTATGCCTACAACGGCACCAAGATCGGTCAGGGCAAGGCCAACTCGGCCAAGTTCCTGGCAGACAATCCGGAAATCGCCGCGACTCTCGAGAAGCAGCTGCGCGACAAGCTGCTGACCCCAGCACCGGACGTCAAGGCTTCGGCTGTCAGAGAGACCGAAGACGACCTGGCTGACGCTGATATCTGATCGATCCGATGACCGCCGTACTCGATACACTCGTCGCGGTGCGGCGAACCGCAATGGACCTGCTCGCGCGACGCGAGCACGGTCGAGTCGAGCTGACGCGTAAACTGCGTCAGCGCGGCGCCCCCCCTGAAATGATCGACACAGCACTCGACCGCTTGACGGAAGAGGGCTTGTTGTCCGAATCCCGTTACCTCGAAAGCTTCGTTTCCTACCGTGCCCGTTCCGGTTATGGCCCTTTGCGCATTCGCGAAGAGTTGAGCCAGCGTGGCCTGCAACGTACCGACATTGAGCTCGCCTTGCGCGAGAGTGGGATCGACTGGCAGGAGCAACTGGAAGACACCTGGCGGCGCAAATTTTCCGGGCATTTACCGATAGACGCCCGAGAACGTGCCAAACAGGGCAGGTTCCTGAGTTATCGGGGATATTCCATGGAAATGATCAGCCGCTTGTTCAGCGGCCGAGGGATGGACGATTGACTGAAACGGCTCGCTATTTCGATAGCGGGCCGTTTTTTTGCATCACGTTACCTTGGACGGTTCCCGTGTGCGCTGCTGCGCCTGGGGGCTGGACTGGGCCCAGTTTTCCGGCAGGTTGATGTAATCCACCAATTCTCGCAGACGGCCATGATCACGAGCGTTGAAGGTAAAGGACAAGCGCACCAGATGGCTGAACTGTGCTTCGTCGTGCTCCTCGCCACTGTAGGCATGCTGATGGAAATGATCGCTCAGGCACAGGTCGGCGAATGCCTCCTGCATGTGTTCAAGCGCCCGGTCGCTGAGCTTGTGGTTCATGCGAATCACGAACTGATGTTTGAGCCAGCGGCTTGAGTGGAAGTTGCTGTAGAACTGGTTGATCTGCTCCACGGCCTCTTCGGCGCTATAGACCAGGCTCAACAGCTTCATGTCGGTCGGCAGGATGTAGCGATTTTCCTCCAGTTGATGGTGAATGAAGTCCAGCGCGCCTTGCCAGAACGTGCCGCCTGGTGCATCCAGTAGCACCACGGGCACCAGCGGGCTTTTGCCGGTCTGGATCAGGGTCAGCACCTCCAGTGCTTCATCCAGCGTACCGAAACCGCCTGGGCACAGGACCAGCGCATCGGCTTCCTTGACGAAGAACAGCTTGCGGGTAAAGAAAAAGTGGAAGGGCAGCAGGTTGGCGGTGCCATTGACCGTGGGGTTGGCATGTTGCTCGAAGGGCAGGGTGATATTGAATCCCAGGCTGTGTTCCAGGCCGGCACCTTCATGGGCCGCCGCCATGATGCCGCCACCGGCACCGGTGATGACCATCAGGTCCGAGCGCGCCAAGGCGGCGCCCAGTTCTCGGGCCAGACCATATAGCGGGTGTTCTATCGGCGTGCGGGCCGAGCCGAAAACGGTAACTTTACGCCGTCCCTTGAACTGCTCCAGCACACGGAAAGCGTGCTCGAGTTCACGCAGGGTTTGCAGGGTGATCTTGGCATTCCAGCGGTTGTGATCTTCCTGGGCCATGCGCAGCACGGTCAGGATCATGTCGCGGTAAATCGGGATGTTGGGGCTGTTGGGTGAAACCAGGTTGAGTTGTTCTTCGACCTTGCTGGTGAGGTCGTGGCCGCTTTCTTGAAAATGACGGCTCAGTAGGTCATTCGGTTGGTAAGGCATTCAACTTCTCCTTCTGCACAGAACCCTCGGCCCGACAACACAATCGTCGGCGCCGCGACACCCCTTGTGTCGCTGTCTGCCCAAGCCCATGCCCGGGCGCTCTACTTGACTCGGTTGCAATCGAGCCATCCATACGGGCTCTGCTTATCCCTTGAATGAAAGAAACGTTCGCACAATAAGACACCGTAATGGGCAGCCCCTTTTCTGCCCTCAAAAAAACAACATGAACACTTTGAATTTAGACCCTCGCAACGATTTGCGCTGGCTTGATCATTGCGCCGCAAAGTCTTTCGTGGCAACCGCTTATTGACGATTTGCAAGGTGCTTTCACCGCTCGTCTGAACGCAAGCCGCATGTCCCGCGCTCTGATTTACTAAGTTACAGGCGTGACACGACAATTTTGCGTTAACGACAGGACGCAACATTCAAGCAATTCAGGGATTTATCGCGTGATCAACGGCGATCAATGCATGCAGGGAGGCGGGAAACCATGCCCAGAGTGACTCTGGAGATCGATGCGCAACTGTATCGATTGCTGAAAGCATCGGCCGAGACCCATCATTTGAGTCTCGAAGAAGAGTGCTGCCGACGTCTGGAGGGTGGGGAGCGACGTTCGCGTTATTTGCAGGCGCTGTTGGCAGAGCTGCGCGCCGAGGATGAACAGCGGCGCGCCAATGCCAGGTAATTACTTCTTCTTCGCGGGAGTCTCTTTCGGGCAGTCCGAGTCCTGGAAGCTGGCGGAGCCGACCGGACGGTTGGTCTTCACCTCGGTGAAGTCGTAACGCATGATCGCGCCCTTGGCCATCAGCTTGCGGAACCCTGGGTTTCTGCACACGGAGGCGCCAAGCTGGAAGTACACCGCTTTGGGATCGGCGCGCATTTTTTCGGCGTGGCTGCTTTGCACGCTCAAGTGGTTGATCAGCACTTTTCCTTCGGCGGTGTAGCCCTGATCAAGAATGTCTTCGTTGATCGCCCTTGGAGTGCCAACGCTGCTTTGTACGGCGACGTTTCGCAGCTCTCTGTTGAGATTCTGCTCACTCAAGGATGCAGCCTGAGCGCTAAAGGACGACGCCAGCAAAATGGCAGCGGTGGGAACGATAAGGCGCAGCATGAAACTCTCCTGGTTCAGTGACTGGTGGTTCGACCAGGCACATGACTGTGCGTTCAGTGGCGGCGAATTATAGGGGAGGAGGTCTGAGCGGTACAGGCTTGCACCGGCTGCTCTGATAAACTGCCGCGACTTTTTGCTCTTGCGAGTGTTTTTCGTGTCGATTTTCCATCCACTACGGTGCTGCCTGCGATGAACCCTGTCACCCCGCGCTTTGCCGCAAACGCCGTCGCCCGCTTGCGCGATCAGCGAGAGGAGGAGGGCATCAAGCCGATTCAGGCCCGTGGCTGGCGTGCACCGCGTTGCCGTGCCTGCCGCGTGATCGAGAGCCATTGTCTGTGCGCCTGGCGCCCGCAGGTCGAAACCCGCAGCGGCGTGTGCCTGATCATGACCAACAAAGAAGTGTTCAAGCCAAGCAACACCGGTTGGCTGATCGCTGATGTGGTGCGCGACAATCATGCATTCATCTGGTCTCGCACTGAAGTCGATGAACAACTGCTGGTGCTGTTGGCCGATCCGCAATGGCAACCGTACCTGGTGTTTCCGGGCGAATACGTCGAACCCGAGCGAGTTACCCACAGTGTCGCAGTCGATAGCACCAAGCGCCCGCTGTTCATTCTGCTGGACGCCACCTGGACCGAAGCCCGAAAGATCTTTCGCAAGAGCCCGTATTTTGATCGCTTGCCGATCTTGAGCCTGCTGCCCGAAAAACTGTCACGTTATCGACTGCGCCGTTCCACCCGTAGCGAACATTTATGCACCGCTGAAGTGGCTGCACTGTGTCTCGATCTGGCCGGTGATACCGAGGCCGCGTCAGCGCTGGACGCTTATTTTGACGTGTTCAGTCAGCATTATCTGGACGCGAAAAACCAGCTGGACATGAACCTCGCCACACCGGCCCACGCCGAGCTGATGCCGTTTGTTCATAACGACGTCCCCGCCATGTTCTGATTGTCGCCCATACTGCAAAGAACTGTACCGGTTATGTATCTTGACCACCCCGGTTTCGCTGGGCATGCTTGGCGCCGATTGGGGCGCGGCCATCGTTTGATACGCCGTATTTTTACGTGAATAGCCATGTGATTGGCGTTGAACGTGCCCTGTTGGTGCATCTGCGTGGCTGCACCTGGAGTTGTTTGAAAAACAGGATCATTTGAAAAATGGCCACATACGAAATCCTGATTGCCGATGACCACCCTCTTTTTCGTAGTGCCTTGCATCAAGCGTTGACCCTGGGCCTGGGCCCGGATGTCCGGCTGGTGGAAGTGGCGAGCATTGCCGAGCTGGAAAACCGTCTGACCGAAAAGGCCGATTGGGACCTGGTGTTGTTGGACCTGAACATGCCAGGGGCCTACGGTTTTTCCGGGCTGGTGCTGTTGCGTGGTCAGTACCCGCAGATTCCGGTGGTGATGGTGTCGGCGCAGGAAGAAGCGTCGATCATGGTGAAGTCCCGTGAATTCGGCGCCAGCGGTTTCATTCCCAAGTCCAGTGACTTGAGCGTCATTCAAAAAGCCGTACGCGCAGTGCTCGATGGTGATGTTTTCTGGCCGCCCCAGGCCTTCGAAGCCGTCAGCGTTTCCGACGAAGCCAAGGCGGCCAGTGAAGGCCTGGCCAGCCTGACGCCCCAGCAGTTCCGGGTGTTGACCATGGTCTGTGAAGGTTTGCTGAACAAACAGATCGCTTATGAATTGAGCGTTTCCGAAGCGACGATCAAGGCCCACGTCACGGCGATTTTCCGTAAGCTGAATGTACGCACCCGCACTCAGGCGGCGCTGCTCTTGCAACAACTTGAGTCAATTTCGAGCCACTAAGGCGTTACATGTTCACGCTTTTTTGACCTTGCTTGATCTAGCTTTCCCACTTCTTTTTGGTCAGTTGCTTACTCTATGTCACCTTTCAAAGGCCAGACCGGCCTAAAACGCATTCTTAACGCCTCCGGCTATTCCCTGGACGGTCTGCGCGCGGCCTTCACCGGCGAGGCGGCCTTCCGGCAACTGGTGTTGCTCAATGCCGTCCTGATTCCGCTGTCGTTCTTCCTGAATGTCAGCCGTGTC
The DNA here is from genome assembly GCF_030687165.1 of Pseudomonas sp. FP1740. Lineage (NCBI taxonomy): Bacteria > Pseudomonadati > Pseudomonadota > Gammaproteobacteria > Pseudomonadales > Pseudomonadaceae > Pseudomonas > Pseudomonas sp. FP1740. The sequence continues at coordinate 5,330,332 of NZ_CP117461.1, read as the reverse complement.
GAGCAGGCGCTGCTGATTGCAGTCTGCCTGTTGGCGTTGATCGTCGAATTGCTCAACTCGGCGGTGGAAGCGGCCATCGACCGCATTTCCCTGGAGTTGCACCCTCTGTCCAAGAACGCCAAGGACATGGGCAGTGCCGCTCAACTCGTGGCATTGAGCATGATCGCGCTGGTATGGGCGGTGATCCTGCTTTAAGCGATGGCAGGCAGAACGATCTCGTCGCTGCGCTGAACCCCGGCGGTGAAGGCGCGGCACAGTTCGAGGAACTCGCGCATCGCCGATGTCTGATATTTCTGTTTGTGCCAGATGAAATAGAACTGCCGCGCCAGGTCCAGATCCGGTGTTTCTACCGGCACCAGGCTGCCACGACGGAACGCATCGCGCAGCGCCAGGCGCGAAATGCAGCCAATCCCCAACCCTGACTCCACCGCGCGCTTGATCGCTTCGGTGTGTTCCAGTTCCAGGCGAATGTTCAGCGCGCTGCGGTGGTGACGCATGGCCTGGTCAAAGGTCAGCCGCGTGCCAGAGCCTTGTTCTCGGAGAATCCACGCCTCATGACTCAGCTCCTCCATGGTGGCAATACCGCGTTGAGCCAGCGGATGCTGGGGCGCGCAGAACACCACCAGTTCATCTTCGACCCAGCTCTGCACTTCGATGTCCGGATGGCTGCAGTCGCCTTCGATTAGACCCAGATCAATTTCATAGTGAGCCACCTGTTGCACGATGTTGGCGGTGTTCTGCACATGCAGCTTCACCTGGCTTTCCGGATGGCGCTGCATGAAGCTGCCGATCAGCAGGGTGGCCAGGTAATTGCCGATGGTCAGGGTCGCGCCGACCGCCAGGGAGCCGAAACCGGACTTGCCGTTAAGCAAGTCTTCGATTTCCTTGGCCTGATCAAGCAGGGCCACCGCTTGCGGCAACAGCTGCTTGCCGAGGGCGTTGAGGCTTAGCCGTTTGCCAGCGCGATCGAACAGCTGACAGCTGCACTGGCGCTCCAGCTCGGTGATCGAGGTGCTCGCCGCCGATTGCGAGAGGTTGAGCAGGCCCGCGGCACGGGATACGCTTTCCTGCTGGGCGACGGCGACGAATACTTGAAGTTGACGGAGAGTAAATCGCATATCGATATAACCGATAACCCTTATCTTAATAATCCATTTAACAGATATTGTCGCTGCCATTAGAATGCGATGCAATTGTGCACATCATTGGCGCAGGCAAAATCTCCAGGAGTCCCACGTACATGAGCAACATGAACCACGAGCGTGTCCTCAGTGTTCATCACTGGAACGACACTCTGTTCAGCTTCAAGTGCACCCGCGATCCGGGCCTGCGCTTCGAGAACGGTCAGTTCGTGATGATCGGCCTGCAACAGCCCAACGGCCGGCCGCTCATGCGCGCTTACTCGATTGCCAGCCCGAACTGGGAAGAGCATCTCGAGTTTTTCAGCATCAAAGTGCCTGATGGCCCGCTGACTTCCCAGTTGCAGCATTTGAAGGAAGGCGACGAGATCATCATCAGCAAGAAGCCTACCGGCACCCTGGTGCTGGATGACTTGAAGCCTGGCAAGCATTTGTACCTGCTCAGCACCGGTACCGGTCTGGCGCCGTTCATGAGCGTCATCCAGGACCCGGAAACCTACGAGCGTTTCGAAAAGGTGATCCTGTGCCACGGCGTGCGTTACGTCAACGAAGTCGCTTACCGCGAATTCATCACCGAGCACCTGCCGCAGAACGAGTTCTTCGGTGAGGCCCTGCGTGACAAGTTGATCTACTACCCGACCGTGACCCGCGAGCCGTTCGAAAACGAAGGCCGCCTGACCGACTTGATGCGCAGTGGCAAGCTGTTCAGCGACATCGGCCTGCCGCCGATCAACCCGCAGGACGACCGCGCCATGCTGTGCGGCAGCCCGAGCATGCTCGACGAGACCAGCGAAGTGTTGAACAGCTTCGGCCTGACCGTTTCGCCGCGGATGCGCGAGCCGGGTGATTACCTGATCGAGCGGGCGTTCGTCGAGAAGTAAGAACACCGCATCACTGAAAAGCCCCCATTGCCTGTGCAGGCAATGGGGGCTTTTTTATGCGGGACGCAATCGCCTAGGCGTTGGACACGGGGATGACTTCGAGAACGCGGATAAGCCCGGCTTCCGGGTAATGCCAGCGCACATCCAGATCCCAGAACTGCGCGCCGTATTCGCGCTCAGGCGTAGGAATCTGGTACGCCGGGCGTGGGTCTTGTGCCAGGCATTGCTCGATCAGCTCGACCAGGGGCTCGCCAAGCCGCTGAGCGTGGCCGTGGGCCTGTTGCAGGGCCGAGTCCGTCCACTGCACGGGAATCAGCAGCGGCGGGGCGCTGGCGATGCTGTTGGACGCCGTGTCGATGATGTCGGCGTAGGGCACGTAGGGTTTGATGTCGAGAACCGGGGTGCCGTCCAGCAAGTCGATGCCGGAGATCCACAGCCGATTGGCTTCGACCTTGTCCAGCTTGACCACCGACTGGCCGATGCCGTTGGGGCGATGCGTCGCGCGGGTGGCGAACACGCCCATGGATTTGTTACCGCCCAGACGCGGCGGGCGAACTTTGAGGCGTGGCTTTTCTTCCAGCGCTTGATGGAACAGGAACAACAGCCACACATGACTGACCTGCTCCAGCCCCTGCACCGCATCACCCTGATCGAACGGCGCCACCAGCTCCAGTACGCCCCGAGCGGCTGGGGCCAGTTGCGGTTGACGCGGAATGGCGAACTTCTCCTTGAAGCAGGAGCGCACGAAGCCGATGGGGGAAACGCTGTAGGTCATGGTCTGGGGTCAAAGCGATTTGAGGGTCAGCATGATAACCCACCCAAAGATCGTTCCCACGCTCTGCGTGGGAATGCCTCAATGGACGCTCTGCGTCCGCTCTTGGGACGCGGAGCGTCCCCGGTTGCATTCCCACGCAGAGCGTGGGAACGATCATCGGGAAGAGTTCAGAGACTAAACCCACCATCCAAAGGAATGACATTCCCGGTCATATACGCCCCGGCCGTACTCGCCAGGCTGATCGCCAGCGCCGCCATTTCTTCCTCCCGGCCCCAGCGCTTCATCGGAATCAACGCCGTGTCTTCGGCCAGCGCCTGTTCATCGTTGCCAATGTGCTGAGTCATCTTGCTCGGGAAGCGCCCTGGGGCAATCACGTTGACGTTGATGTGCTGGCTCACCAGTTCCCGCGCCAGAATCCGCGACAGTTGGTGCAGGGCGGCTTTGCTCGGGCCGTAGGCATACGCCTGTTCGCCGAAGGAAGAAATCCCGGCCACCGAACCGATATTGATGATCCGTGCCGGATTCGCCGGCGAACCGGCCTTGCGCAGCAACGGCAGACATTGCTGGATGCAGTTGAACACCGAGGTCACGTTGAGCTGCATGACTTTTTCCCAGCCCTTGACCGGGTAACTCTCCAGCGGCGCACCCCAGGTGGTGCCGGCGTTGTTTACCAGAATATCCAGCTGGTCGATCTGTTCGCTCAAGTGCGCAGCCAGCTGCTGAACGCCTTCTTCATGCGCCAGGTTGGCGGCCACGGCATGGCAAACCCCGAAAGCACTCAGTTCATCGGCTGTCTGCTGGCAGGCTTCGGCGTCCCGGGCGCATACGTACACGGTGGCGCCGGCCTCGACATAAGCCTTGGCGATCATTTTGCCGATACCGCGGGTGCCACCGGTCACCAGAGCGGTGCGGCCTTGCAGAGAGAAGTAGGGATGCATGGCGAGTCCTGAGAGCTGAGGGTCAATACACCCTAGTCTTCAGCTGCCGGAAGCGGAGCCACTATTTTTGCGCGGAATGAACATCTATATAGATTGGTCTGCGACCGCTCTTGCAGGAGCCGGCTTGCTGGCGATGGCGTTCTCAAGATCGCCATCGCCAGCAAGCCGGCTCCTACAGGGCGCGCGGCGCGATTTACTGCGGACGCACGCGCAGGGTCAGGCCCTTGAGGAAGTTGCGCAGCAACTGGTCGCCGCACGGGCGATAGTTGGTGTGGCCGAACTTGCGGAACAGCGCGCTCAGCTCAGGCTTGGACACCGGGAACTCGGCGGCCTTGAGGATGGCGTGCATGTCGTCTTCCTTCAGTTCGAAGGCGACGCGCAGTTTCTTCAGGATGATGTTGTTGGTGACCGGCACTTCGATCGGCTGCGGCGGACGGCTTTCGTCCTTGCCACGCTTGAAGATCACCAGACCGTCGAGGAAATGCGCCATGACTTCGTCCGGGCAACGTACGAAACCTTCCTCGTCTTCTTCTTTCTTGTCGAGGTACGTCACCAGGTCTTCCAGCGTGACGTCCATGCCGCCGAGCTTGATGATCTCGATGACTTTCTTGTCGCTGATGTCGAGCATGTAGCGCACGCTACGCAGTACGTCGTTATGAATCATGTGTGCAGTCCTGATATTTCGCTGTGGGCGCCGCATGAAGCTGCGGCGCCGAAATGTATGGCGGCGGGAAAAGCCTTAGAACTTCTCTTTGCCGGACAGGTAGCGCCATTGCCCCAACGGCACTTTGCCGATGGACACACCGCCGATGCGGATGCGGCGGATGGCGACGACCTTCAGGCCGACGGCCTGGCAGAACAGGGCAATCACACCCGGTTGCGGGTTTTTCATGGCAAAGCGCAGACGGTTTTCGTTCTGCCAGCTGGCCTTGACCGGCGGCAGTTCCTTGCCCTTGTACGTCAGGCCGTGGTTCAGGCGGTTGAGGCCGTGAGCCACCATGTCGCCTTCGACCTCGACCACATATTCCTGCTCGATCTTGCTGGCATCGGCGGTGAGTTTGCGCAGAATCTTCCAGTCCTGGGTGAACACCAGCAGACCGCTGGCGTTGGCCTGCAGGTCGGCGCTGGCGGTCAGGCGCAGGAAGTGGCCCTTGAGCGGACGTTTGCCGTAGCGGTGTTCTTCGCTCAGGGTCGCGGCGCTGAGGGTCGCCATGGCGCTGTCCGCGTCCATGCCCGCCGGGACGTTCATCAGGATGGTCACCGGCTCCGGCGCAGTGGCCTTGGCCTCTGGGTCGAGCTCGACTTTCTGGGTGTCCACCTTGAACTGCGGCTCGTCGATGACTTCACCGTCGACGGTGACCCAGCCGCCCTCGATGAACAGCTCAGCCTCCCGACGGGAGCAGCCGACGAGTTCGATGAGGCGTTTGGAGAGACGAATCGGGTCAGTCATGACAGGGCCGTAACAAAAAAGGGGTGGGCATTGTACCTGCTGGGCGCGGGTTAATCGCGAGTCCATTTGCCTCATGTGTTTTTATGTGGGAGCGGGCTTGCTCGCGAAGGCAGTAGTTCAGTCAATTTATCTGTTGAATGACACACCGCATTCGCGAGCAAGCCCGCTCCCACATTTGTCCCGCGTTGTGTCAGCCATGCTGTGAACGTTGCTGGTTTTGGCGCAAACGCATATGCAGCAACGGATAAGGCTGCCCCATGCCGTCATGCTCCGAACGACCAATCACCTCGAAGCCCTGCTTGAAGTAAAAACCCAGGGCCTGTGGGTTCTGCTCGTTGACGTCCAGCTCATCGGCGTTCAGGTGTTCCAGGGCATAGCGCAGTAATTGCTTGCCCAGGCCTTGGCCACGGTGATCCGGATCGATGAACAGCATTTCGATCTTGCCCGCCGCCACGCCGGCGAACCCGGTGATGCGCTGGCGCGAGTCTTTGGTGCAGATCAGCATGACGGCGTCGAGGTAGCGGGTCAGGACCAGGTTCTTCAGCAGTTCGATGTAGCTGTCGGGCAGAAAGTCATGGGTAGCGCGCACCGAGGCTTCCCACACGTGGGTGAGTTCTTCGTAGTCGCTCTGTTTCGGTGTGTAAATGACCGAATGTTGGCGCATGGCCGCTTGCTCCTTCTGTTAAGAGCCGTTCCCGTCAGGCTGCGAGTTTTTTCTCCCACAAAACGATAGACGTAAAAAAGCCCCGCATCTCGTCAAGAGAGCAGGGCTTTTCGTATTTTTTGCGTTTAGATCTGTTCAGCCCACAGGTCGTATTCGTCGGCGTCAGTCACTTTGCACCAGACCTTGTCGCCCGGCTTCAGGTTGCTGCCGTTGTCGATGAACACGTTGCCGTCGATTTCCGGGGCATCGAAGAAGCAGCGGCCGACCGCGCCTTGCTCGTCGACTTCGTCCACCAGTACTTCGATCTCACGGCCAATGCGCATTTGCAGGCGTGCCGAGCTGATGGCCTGCTGGTGCGCCATGAAGCGATCCCAGCGGTCTTGCTTGACGTCGTCCGGAACGATCTCCAGGTCCAGATCGTTGGCCGGTGCGCCTTCGACCGGCGAATACTGGAAGCAGCCGACGCGGTCCAGCTGGGCTTCGGTCAGCCAGTTCAGCAGGTACTGGAAGTCTTCTTCGGTTTCGCCGGGGAAGCCGACGATGAAGGTCGAACGGATGATCAGGTCCGGGCAGATTTCGCGCCAGTTCTTGATGCGGGCCAGGGTCTTGTCTTCGAAAGCCGGGCGTTTCATGGCTTTGAGGACTTTCGGGCTGGCGTGCTGGAACGGGATGTCCAGGTACGGCAGGATCTTGCCGGCGGCCATCAGCGGGATCAGCTCGTCGACGTGCGGGTATGGGTAAACGTAGTGCAGGCGCACCCAGACACCGAGGGTGCTCAGGGCTTCGCAGAGTTCGGTCATGCGGGTTTTCACCGGCGCGCCGTTCCAGAAACCGGTGCGGTATTTCACGTCGACGCCGTAGGCGCTGGTGTCCTGGGAAATCACCAGCAGCTCTTTGACGCCGGACTTGACCAGGCGCTGGGCCTCGTCAAGTACATCACCGACCGGGCGGCTGACCAGTTTGCCGCGCATCGACGGGATGATGCAGAAGCTGCAGCTGTGGTTGCAGCCTTCGGAAATCTTCAGGTAGGCGTAGTGGCGCGGGGTCAGTTTGATCCCTTGCGGCGGCACCAGGTCGATCAGCGGGTTGTGGTCCTGGCGCGGCGGCACGACGTCGTGCACGGCGTTGACCACTTGCTCGTACTGCTGCGGACCGGTCACGGCCAGCACACTCGGGTGCACGTTACGGATATTGCCTTCTTCGACGCCCATGCAGCCGGTCACGATGACCTTGCCGTTTTCCTTGATGGCTTCGCCGATCACTTCCAGGGACTCAGCCTTGGCCGAGTCGATGAAGCCGCAGGTATTGACCACCACGACGTCGGCGTCCTGATAAGTGGACACAACGTCATAGCCTTCCATGCGCAGCTGGGTAAGGATGCGCTCGGAGTCGACCAGTGCTTTCGGGCAACCCAGGGATACGAAGCCAACCTTTGGATTGGCCGGCGCAGGAGTGGTGGACATGTCTAACCTCGGTATTTGTGACGCCTCCAGCCGATGACGGCAAGGCGACAGACGGGCGCTATGTTGCACCCTCTGGTCAAAAAGTGCGCAATTCTAACGATGGGCGGCGCACTTGACCAGCTTTATGCAGGGAAATACGACGAGTGCTGCGCTATGCTTCGCGCCTTTACGCTTTACCGATTTTTTACAGTCAATAAATCGTCTGTAACAACAAGTAAAACAGTGCATGCTGCACCACAAATCATAGTGCTTCTTTGAAGAAGCCCGGATCTGAGTAGTAGGAGTGATGGATGGGGCAGGCAAGTAGTCAGGCGATAGCCGGCGGACATTCGGCGGCGAAGCCGATCAGCATGCTGGTTGCGGCGGTCGGAGTGGTTTATGGCGACATCGGCACGAGCCCGTTGTACACCCTAAAAGAAGTGTTTTCCGGTGGCTATGGCGTGCCCGTCAACCATGACGGCGTGCTGGGCATTCTGGCGCTGATCTTCTGGTCGCTGATCTGGGTCGTGTCGATCAAATACATGATGTTCGTGCTGCGTGCCGACAACCAGGGCGAAGGCGGGATCATGGCCTTGACCGCGCTGGCACGACGAGCGGCGGGGGGGCATGCAAAATTGCGCACGCTGCTGGTGGTCTGCGGGCTGATCGGCGCGGCGCTGTTCTACGGCGACAGCATGATCACCCCGGCGATTTCCGTGCTGTCGGCGATTGAAGGGCTGGGGTTGGCTTTCGAAGGCATCGACCATTGGGTGGTGCCACTGTCGCTGGTGGTGCTGGTGGCACTGTTTCTGATTCAGAGTCACGGCACGGCGCGGATCGGCATTCTGTTCGGGCCGATCATGGTCACCTGGTTTCTGGTGCTCGGCGCGCTGGGCGTGTATGGCATCAGCCAGCATCCGGAAGTGTTGCAAGCGATAAACCCGGCGTGGGGCGTACGCTTCTTCATGGACCACCCAGGCATGGGCGTTACGATTCTTGGCGCCGTGGTGCTGGCGTTGACCGGTGCCGAGGCGCTGTACGCGGACATGGGCCACTTCGGCCGCAAGCCGATCGCTCGGGCCTGGTTCATCCTGGTGCTGCCTGCACTGGTACTGAACTACTTCGGTCAGGGCGCATTGCTGCTCGGTGATCCGGAAGCCGCCCGCAACCCGTTCTATCTGCTGGCGCCAAGCTGGGCACTGATCCCGTTGGTCGCTTTGTCGACCATGGCCACGGTGATTGCCTCGCAAGCGGTCATCTCCGGTGCGTTCTCCCTGACCCGCCAGGCGATCCAGCTCGGCTACATTCCGCGCATGCGCATTCAGCACACCTCCAGTGCCGAGCAAGGGCAGATTTACATCGGCGCGGTGAACTGGGCGCTGATGGTCGGCGTGATCCTGCTGGTACTGGGCTTCGAGTCCTCCGGCGCCCTGGCCTCGGCCTACGGCGTGGCGGTGACCGGGACCATGCTGATGACCACGATTCTGGTGTCGGCGGTGATGCTGCTGCTGTGGAAGTGGCCACCGGTTCTTGCGGTCCCGGTGTTGCTCGGCTTCCTGTTGGTGGACGGTCTGTACTTCGCCGCCAACGTGCCAAAAATCGTTCAGGGTGGCGCGTTCCCGGTGATCGCCGGTATCGCACTGTTCGTCCTGATGACCACCTGGAAACGCGGCAAGCAACTGCTGGTCGATCGCCTGGACGAAGGCGGACTGCCGCTGCCGATCTTCATCAGCAGTATCCGCGTGCAACCGCCGCATCGGGTCCAGGGCACCGCTGTGTTCCTTACCGCTCGCCCGGATGCCGTGCCCCACGCGCTGTTGCACAACCTGCTGCATAACCAGGTGCTGCACGAGCAAGTGGTGTTGCTGACAGTGGTGTACGAAGACATCCCGCGCGTCCCGCCGCAACGACGTTTCGAGGTCGATTCCTACGGCGAAGGCTTCTTCCGGGTAATCCTGCACTTCGGTTTCACCGACGAGCCGGACGTGCCGCAAGCGCTGAAACTGTGTCATCTCGATGATCTGGACTTCAGCCCGATGCGCACCACGTACTTCCTCAGCCGCGAGACGGTCATCGCCTCCAAGCTCGAAGGCATGGCCCGTTGGCGCGAGGCGTTGTTCGCCTTCATGCTGAAGAACGCCAATGGCAACCTGCGTTTCTTCAATCTGCCGCTGAACCGGGTGATTGAACTGGGTACCCAGGTCGAGATGTAAGCCCCCATGAAAAAGCCCCCGTTACCATGAAGGTAGCGGGGGCTTTTTTGTGTCTGTTGTATCGTCCTGAATAAGGTTTACACCTGTTTCAGGACTAGACAAGCAATCGGTCACTCAGACCTGCGGGTCGCCCACGTGCAGGATCTTCATGCCGTTGGTACCGCCGGTGGTGTGGTAGCTGTCGCCCTTGGTCAGGATCACCCAGTCACCTTTCTGCACGACGCCACGCTTGACCAGCTCGTCGATGGCTTTCTGGCTGACTTCGTTCGGTGCCAGCGAGGCCGGGTCGAACGGAACGGTGTACACGCCACGGAACATCGCTGCGCGGGCCTGGGCTTCGCGGTGCGGGGTGAACGCGTAAATCGGCACCGACGAGCGGATACGCGACATGATCAGCGGGGTGTAGCCGCTTTCGGTCAGCGCTATGATCGCTTTCACGCCCGGGAAGTGGTTGGCGGTGTACATGGTTGCCAGCGCGATGCTCTCGTCGCAGCGCTCGAATTCCTTACCGATGCGGTGGCTGGAGGTCTTGCTGGTCGGGTGCTTTTCAGCGCCGATGCAGATGCGCGCCATGGCTTGCACCGCTTCCAGCGGGTACAGGCCAGCAGCACTTTCGGCCGAGAGCATCACGGCGTCGGTGTAGTCGAGCACGGCGTTGGCTACGTCGGACACTTCGGCGCGGGTCGGCATCGGGTTCTGGATCATCGACTCCATCATCTGGGTCGCGACGATCACGGCCTTGTTGTGGCGACGTGCGTGCAGAATGATTTTCTTCTGAATGCCCACCAGCTCGGCGTCGCCGATTTCCACGCCCAGGTCACCACGGGCAACCATCACCGCGTCGGAAGCCTTGATCAGGCCGTCGAGGGTTTCGTCGTCGGCCACGGCTTCGGCGCGTTCAATCTTCGCCACCAGCCAGGCAGTACCGCCGGCTTCGTCGCGCAGTTGACGGGCGTATTCCATGTCGGCAGCGTCACGCGGGAAGGACACCGCGAGGTAGTCGACTTCCATTTCGGCGGCGAGCTTGATGTCGGCCTTGTCTTTCTCGGTCAGGGCCGGCGCCGTCAGGCCACCACCGCGACGGTTGATGCCTTTATGGTCGGACAGCGGGCCGCCGATTGTCACGGTGCAATTCAGTTCGGTGGCGGTGGCGGTATCGACGCGCATCACCACGCGGCCGTCGTCGAGCAGCAGCTCGTCGCCCACGCCGCAGTCTTTCACCAGGTCCGGGTAGTCGATGCCGACCACTTGCTGGTTGCCTTCGGTCAGCGGATGGCTGGTGGAAAAGGTGAATTGATCACCGATCTTCAGCTCGATCCGCTTGTTGGCGAATTTGGCGATACGGATTTTCGGGCCTTGCAGGTCACCCAGCAGGGCGACGAAGCGGCCGTGCTTGGCAGCGAGGTCACGCACCAGCTTCGCGCGAGCCTTGTGCTCGTCGGGGGTGCCGTGGGAGAAGTTCAGGCGGGCGACGTCCAGGCCAGCCAGAATCAGCTGTTCGAGAACTTCCGGCGAGTTACTGGCCGGGCCAAGGGTAGCGACGATTTTGGTACGACGGACGGACATGCAAAGACTCCTGAGTTCAAGCGCTAGCAGAGGCTACTATGGTCTTTGGGTGTAGTCATTGTTCGTTTGCACTACTTATTGCTTTCTTTATTGAACGTGACAACTTTGCAGCACGCCATCCTGAAGATTTCCGACAACGGGTCGATACAGAGCGCAAGACAGGAGATCCCCCCATGCGATTCGTGCCCATTGCCGCCCTTGCCCTCAGCGTCCTCAGCGTCACGGGCTGCACCCGTTGGTCGATGGACCATCATTTGAACAATGCCTACAGCGCCTACGAACGCGGTAACTGCGAACAGGTGATGCTCGAACTGTCCAAGGTCGATCGTGAAAGTCGTTCCCGTCGCTACGTACAGCCGGAAGTGTCGATGATGCGTGGCCAGTGCCTGGAACGGCAGAAGCTGTTTATTGATGCGGCCCAGACCTACCAGTACATCATCGCGGCCTACCCGCAAAGCGAATACGCCTATCGCGCCCGCGCCCGTCTGGAAACCTTGCAGAGCCTGGGCCATTACCCGACGCGCAGCGCAGCGGCCGTGCGCCCGACGCAGTTCTGATGGCCGTTGTCATGCAACGGCTGGCCGCCCGGCGGTGGTGAGCTATAGTCGAATGGATCGGTCTTAGAGCCTTGCCTCTAAACCGAGGTGATACCTGTGATCGGCAGCAGTAAGCGTCAGCGTGGTAAGGACTGACGCACCAGGATCGGGGAGAGCGCGCCCAGGCTTATCAAGCAGCCGGCACGTTCCGAAGCATTAGTGCGGCCCTGCTTAAGGGCCTTGCTGGGCCATTTGCGCATGTTTACCGACCGCCGGATCGAGCGGCATCAACTGCCGTATTTTCTGAAAGTGTTCAACAGCGTCACCGACAAACCCATCGGCTTTCTGGGCAACTTGTCCAGCGACGGGCTGATGCTCATCAGCCAGTTGCCGATGATGGTGGGCGTCGATTTTGACCTGCGATTGAAAATCCCCGCCAGCGACGGCTGCCAGCAGGTCATTGACCTGAAGGCGTGTTGTCTATGGTGCCATGAAGACGCCACGCCCCACCATTACGACGCTGGGTTCAGCTTGCAACGGGCACCGCCGGAGTATGGGCAATTGGTGGAGGCGTTGAAGCAGTACTTCAGTTTTCAGCCGTTGCCTGCTTCGGCCTGAAGTTCTGTGGTGCCTGTACTGACGCCTTCGCGAGCAAACCCGCTCCCACAGGGTTATTCGGTGAACACAAAACCTGCGTTCAACTCGAAACCTGTGGGAGCGGGCTTGCCCGCGAAGACGTCAGCCCAGGCGCCAGCTATTTAAGCCCCGGCCACCTTGATCGCCTTCTCGTTATCCAGCGACCGCTCCACCAGCATCAACCCCAACTCACTCATCCGGTAAATCGCCATGGCCAGATGCCGCGGCTTGTCGTCCAGGCTTTCCGCCAGGTCGAGCAGCAGAATGCTGACCGTCGAAAAGGTTTCGTAGGTTTCGATGGTCAAGGCTTCGGGGTTGGCATCAGGGACAACGGCGAACATTTTCATGGCACGGTCCTGGGATGAGCGCGGCGGGGCGGTGTCGGGTTTGAGGTAGTGATCGAGGGCCTTTTCGGCGGCTTCGTGGAGCTTTCTTGAATCGAGGGTGGCGTAGGGGGAAACCGGGTCGGTTTCTGGGGGATTTGGTGTTGCTTTGAACATAAACGTAAATCCTCTAATGGGGCTGCCACCGTCTCGCGACTAAACGAGGGGGTGGCGGCTGTACGCAGGTTAGTCGACCGGGAGGATTACGAAAAAACCGGCGCGCCCGAGGGCGCCCTGCGCACAGCCACCATCGAGTGCGGGGATAGGGAATACCCGACTGGATGACGCTTATGCACCTTCCGCAATACCTACCCGGGCGACTAAACCCGATCGCTGATTGGCAGCGACGCGGATCAAGTTACGGGGCAAGGCCAAGGCGCACAAGCCGGCGGATTCTGGCGGATGTGTAGTCCGTTGCGCAAGGCGCTGTAGTCACTTGCCCAAGCCTTTGAAGGTCACGGTGAACGTGCAAGTGTGGGGCTGTACCGTTCGTCGAAACTGTCAGATTTTACAGGTAGGCAGCGCCCCGTTAGCGACGTAGAAAAGAGCATTGGTTTATTCAACGGTCGGCGGCGGCGAGGGCGGGATCATGTCAGAAGATGAAAGCAAGTTTAGCGATGTTGAAGGTATCGAGAATGATGAAGAGCATATCGAGGATGGGAATCACGATGTTTTCATGGAGAGGAGTCCCTTGCCTGTCATAGATAACAAGTCAACTTTTACTAGATTGATTACTGGAACGGGTGGTGGTTTTAGTTCTCTGACGATGATAAAGCCTAATACTGGTGAGATCTATAGTTATACTGTGTGGAAGGCCGAGAATAGGTGGTCGCTTCTTATACGTGAGAATGTTCTCCCCGGGCGATATACCATGCAAGTTGAGCAAGTCATCGAAAATGAGCCTGTCCGATATTCTGCCGAAAAAAACTTTCTATATCTGAGCTATCCGAAAATCACTAAGCCTAGAAATAATGAGGTCATCAAATCTAGTTCGGAAGTGGAAGTCAGTGGTAACTTTGGAGCGCCAAATCAAGTTATTGAGCTCAGGAATGAAGATAAAACCAAGCAACTTGGATCGACTGCTGTAGATCCCGACGGTAACTGGAGAATAAAGTTTAATGCCGAAGTCCAGTATCCCGGCGGTGGTTTGCAAACGCTCCATGTGCGGCACATCGAATCAGGTGACGAAGCATGGAGTACAATATCAATGTTTCTGCTCGCAAAACCGGTTATCACCGGCCCCGGTGGTGAACTTCAAGAATCACCATTCGCCCTCGCAGGAAATCGTGGTAATGCAAGTTCCATACTTAAAATATTAATAGATCCGTCCTTAGTTCAAGTGGGCGGAACTCACTCGCTGGGGGGGAGTTTATGGTCCGAATGGGCTACGGTGGAACCTGGAGAGGTGAAACTCGTCGTTGTCCAGGAACGAGCCGGGGTGGAATCGGAACGCAGCATACCTCGCCAATTCAAGATCCGACCTGCCCGAGTATCGAATATCTCCGCCACTGTGAACTCTCCTATGGTGGTCTTCAAGGGCGATGGATATCTGGGGGCTAGCGTAAAGTCCGAGATAGCAAACGTGAATCCCCATCCAACCCCCGTCTTCGTAGGGGCGAGCGGCTGGGAACTGCCGCCCGTTAAAATGGTTCCAAGTGGTGCTCCACAGGTTTGTTCCTTCCTTCAATCCTTTAGGGGGATTGAATCCTTGAATGTGAATCATCAGATTATGGTGCCTACCCCGGTCCCGACAGGCGCGTTGTTCTCTTTAAATGGCAATGTTCCGGTGTTTGATGGCACTTCTTATTACTGGCCGGGCTATGTGGCGACTGTTACGGTCTATATAAATGGGAGTGAATGGGAGTCGGCAACAGTATCAACTAATGCTACATGGAGAACCCCGGGAAGAAAGGAACTTGCCCCGGGCAGTCATACGCCACGGGTTCGGCTGTTGGTCAACCAACAATGGTCCGGCTATAGAGATCTTTCGCAGCTTATCGTCAAGCCTAAAGCGCCGGACGGCATTGAAGTTACCGCTGATGGTTTTGCCCCGAATATCAAAGGCAAGTGCTGGCCTTTGGCGACGCTTTCCCTTAAATACAGTGACGAAACCACACTCCACCCGATAAGCGGGACTGCGGGCGGAGCGTGGTCAACTCGCCGTACTAAACCGTTCACCCCGGGCAATCACACGTTCACCGTCACACAAACTTTTGGCGGACAAACGTCCCCGGCCACTGCAGAGATCAAATTCAATATCGCCACACCGAAACCCGTAATCAAATCCCCGTCGCCTAACAGCGAAGCGAACCTGCGACCAACCGTAATCGTCTCCAATGTTTACCTCGATGCTGTCATCAAAATCTATGACGCCCGGATTGCTGGCAAGGTGTTGGGTCAGCACACTGTGACCAAAGACGAAGCCGATAAAGGTGAGTGCTCAATCCTCTTGGCAGAGGAGTTTGCCATCGAGGGCAGTCAGACCATCAAGGTCGAGCAGGAATACAAAGGTCAGAAATCTGACCCAAGCGCTGATCTGAGTTTCAATGTGAGGCTGTCCAAGCCTTTGGTTGATCAGCCGCAAGCAACGAAGTCAATCGAGCGATTCGCCGAGTATTCCGGCACCGGTTGGCCCAAGTCGAATATTACCCTGACCCGGGTAGGCGTCCCGGGCTGGGTCAAAGAGGTAGAGGTCGATTCACTGGGCAACTGGAAGGTACGGGTTCTGGTGCATGAAGTCGGTCCCCAAACCTTGGCGATCACACAGCAATACAAAACCTTCACGCGCGCGGGTGATGACCGGCATTACGTCGTGCGGCCGAATGTTGCTGTGCTCGAGACACCTGCAAAGGATGAGCGCTTGGCATCGCTGCGGATGTTTTCGGGGCACGGATATCCCGGCGATACCGTCTCCGTGGTTAAAAAAGATAGCCCAACCGACATTTTCGGCACTGTCGAAGTATCGGATCAAGGCACTTGGTCCTTTCGCTCGGAATACACTTTTCCCATTGGACACGACCTTCAGGCGACCCTCAAGCAGGAGCGCGATGGATACTCCTCCGACCCCTCGTACCATACGGTTCATGTGCTCAGTGCGGGGCCGTCGATCTACGAACCCGCGTCAGGCGACTGGGGCGGGATCTACCCTTGGGTGTCCGGTCAGGATGAACCCGGAGCGAAAATCACAGTGGCCTCGGTATTCGACGCCCTAGAGGTGCTGGCGCCAGTGACTACTGTCGATGAGTCTGGCCGTTGGCGTGTGCAGCTCAACAAGGCACTGCCCGTCGGGCCTAACTGGGTACAGACACGGGCCAGTCGGCCACAGCCGGATGGCAAGGCGGATGTGCTTTCCGATTGGGTGCGTAGTGAGCGGTTTTTTGTAGAAAAAATGTCCGCAGACTTTGAATCCCCAAGGGTGACGTTACCGCTAAACAACGGCGAAGTGGGATTAGAACCTGTGCTGCGAGGTTTGGGCCTGCCAGGGGCGAGAATATCCATTGTCGCTGCCGGCCCTGATGCCATTTCAGCCACTGCTTGGGTTGACCGCTTCGGTCGCTGGACGGCTCGCTTCGATAAAGCGCTGCCGGTTGGTAACGGTAGGACGAGTTATTCCATTCACCAGTCGAGAGACGGGGTGTTGTCCAGCTACTTGTCGCCCAATCGCTCGTTCAAGGTGATCCAGGTCCCGGACGGTTTCCCGGCCCCTGTCATCGTCGGTCCTGAACCAGATGATGGCGTTGACCAGCGATTCTGGCTCCGCGGAACGGCCCTGCCCGGTGCACGTGTCAATGTGTACCGAAATGCGGGTGATCTGTTTGCCACCACCGAGGCGGATGCCGCCGGTCAATGGCAAGTCTGTAGCAATCGGGTTTTGTCTGTAGGGGACTTTATCTTCAAGGCCCGGCAAACGCGGGATGGCAAAGAATCCCAATGGAGTTCGACGATCACCGTGAAGGTCAGTGAAACCGTGTCCCGGCCCATGCCAGATACTCCCGAGAACCTCACCCAGATCACCCCGGTTACGAAGGTGTCCGGCCTCGGTTATCCCGGCGCGACGGTGACATTGCATCGGACCAATGATCCCAATACTTCCTGGGGGGCCGGTAAGGTAGACGAGGACGGATATTGGGACATCTTGACCGAGCCCTTGCCGTTAGGGCTATTCAAAATGACCGGTAAACAGGTCATCGACGGCAAACCGCAGAGTGACTGGATGCTGGAGCGCAGTTTCTACGTGGTTGACGCGGGCTAGTCCGGCTCTCGCAGATCGCCTCTCATATTTCCGACAATTGGTCGCGTCTACTGTCATTTCTGACAGTAGACGTTTGTCAGTAGATGCCGCTGAATACGGCTTATGGTTCACGGATTACCCCCGCACCGGACTCGTCGCAGCGGGGCTTTCAAGGAGTGTCACTGATGACGCACGAAATCCCTCGCCCCACGTTACAACTGGTCAACGGTTTGTTCACCCAGGAACGCAGCGCGGAACTGGGAAAATTGCAGGCGTTTATCCGTCAGGGCGGCAACGTTTTCGACCTGGTTGAACGCAGCGCCGGCCAGTTGTGCGCTGAGTTTGAACTTACGGTGCAAGAGGCCAGCCAATTGCTCAAATGCAGTTACAGCCTGGCGTTCAAACTGATCCGTGAGTACCGCGAACACCAGATGACCCGAAGCACCGGAAATGTGGTGGACACCCGCACCGGTCTGCAGGCGCTGGTTGATACCCCAAGGTTCGACGAGTTATTCGAGGTGGACACGGCCAAAAGTACGCCAGCCAATGCCATTGGCTCCACCGTTTCCCCGGTGGCCTACTTGATGTCGATCATTTCCTGGGCACAGCAGCTTGAGAGGACAGGCGATAACGACACAACAATCAGGCTGTTCGACCGCCGTCCAGACTTGCTTGAGCTGTTGATCGACGAAGCCGCCGTCAACAGTGAAGTCCCGATGCTGACTGTTGTTAACACGGTTCTGTCTTTCCATCTGGACAAAAACAAGCAGCGTGATGACGATGTCGATTCGTTGCTGCGCTCTACACGTTACCCCCATGAGCTGCCCTATGACCGTGCCTGGCGCAGCATAGATTACGCCGCCAGATCCAGAGACCCGACGTTGTCACTGGGCGCAATCGTTCGTGCAACGGACGGGGACTTTCCATACTTCATACGATCGTCTGCCAGCGGTAAACTCTCTGACACTGCCCTGCGCCTGGCCTTGGGGCTGGCACCGGGACAGCAGGCTCTGCTGCTCGAATCGGTATACCCGTTAAGTAAAACTCAGCAATCGCAGGATATTTCCTGGGTCAACCCGCGTTCACGCGAGGTGGTACCGCTGACGAAACTCCTTCCCGAGGCGTTTTACCAAGCCAACTTCGATTGCGATAACTACCGATACCTTTTGCCGCTAAAAAACTTCCTGCAAAAAACCCGACTCAAACGTGAGGGCGTCGAGCGACTGCTGTCGATCGGGGCGTTTGCCCCGAGGTTGTCACCCAATGCGCCCGCCGAGCGCAAGGGACTGAATCCGGATCTACCGATAGACGATAACAACCCCGTGCAGCCCACGACACCGAAAGATTTCGGCTCGGTGTTTATCAACGAGGGAATGGAGCCGCCGATAGGGCTGGAGCGCGCGACGGAAGGGGAGAACAAGGGGCAGTTTACGCTGACCAATATTGATGAGAAGAACCAGCGTCGCTTCGACCGTATCAACCGCATGGTTCGCCTTAACCAATGGCTTGAGCTCAACCCTCATGAAACTGATCAATTGGTCATCGCGGCCATAATGCCAGAGGTTCGTCAGCGCCAGAGCGCAAGTATCGAGATATCCGAGAACACGCTGCGGGCCTTGGGGTTGTTTCAAGAGTTACGCACCCATTACGGAATCAGTGCTGAAGATGGTGCCGCCATTCTGAATGTCATTTCGGCGTATGAACATGGTAATACGTTGTCCCATTTTGACCGTGTCTTCAACGCCCAATCGCTGTTCCAGACGCCTTTGCAAGTTGACGACGTTGAATTCTCGGTGTTTCCGGTCAACGCCGAAGACCAGCGCACGGCAGATCATCTGTGCTCGGCGCTGGGCATTGACTTCGACACCTATCTCTACATAGCCGTGCAGATTGCGGCGGCTCATAGCCCGACCCTTGAAAAGCCTGACCCGACCCTTGAAAGGCCTGACCTGACCCTCAAACGCAGTCTCTCGGTCTTTTCCAGTTTTTATCGGTTGGTTCGTTTTCCAAGGTTACTGGGAATCAGCCCGCTTGAAGGCATGGCGCTGCTCACATTGCTGGATTCGCGAAATAATGGCTGGCTTGCCCGGTTGGCTGGGCCTACGCATATCGCCATGTACCAGTCCGACGAGCAGAGCGATGTACTGAGCATCCTTCATGCCGGTATGTCGCTGGTGCAATGGTGCCAGCGTAATGAACTGTCGCCCAAATGGCTCATTCATCACGTCAGCGACCCTATTGTTCCGGTGGTGGCAGGCGACCCGGAATTGGAGTTGCTGATGCAATTGAGTGCGCAATTGCAACCGGTACGCATGACCGAGGTGATGTTGCTGGACGCCAGTGTACCGCCTGATTCTTCCGGACTTGGATGGATGAAACAGCTGGAAACGGTAGTGGATGGCGAGGGGCTGATCATCGGTATCAGTGATCGGTCGGATGCCGACTATATGCAGTGGGTTCGCGCCGAAATCACGGTCATTGTCGATGGCCTTATTGAATTGGTAACAGATCGGCCCTGGATTATCGAAGCGATTTTGACCGTGGTGCTGCGCGCCCGGGCCGGGCAACGTGCACTGGTGCAGGAAAGTTTTGCCGTGTATTTGCAACTGCCCTCTGATCTGGCGTTGCCAGTGATCGTATGGTCGGGCGGCTATGTCTATCAGTTGCTGAGCCAGGCGCTTAAAGCCATTGCCCGGCCGGAGGCAATGGCGATCCGTCTGCTGGGTTGGTCAAAGGCAGATCCGTCGGAGCAAGACTCCGAGCAGCGCGAGTTTTTGCGATTACTCGTGGAGTTGCAGCGGCGTAGTGAGGTGGCAAGGGAGCTCAAGCTCAGTTCGGCAATGCTCATCTCGTATCTGGAAAACTCAAGTTGGTTTGGTATCGAGGATGTGAGGGAGCTCTCACTGACAACGGTGTTTTACCTGACGTTGTATGGCCGTGCGGTCAAGCTGGCTAAACAGCCCGCCCAAAAGCTTCTCGATTACCTTAAGCAGGTGAATCAGGAACTGGGTGAAATTTCCGAGGATGAAGAAGCCTTGGTGCGTGATGCCGCAGCCGCTCTGCTGGCAGGTTTTTTTGGCTGCGGGATCAAGGAAGTCCTGGCTTGCGCCATTCACGCCAATCCACCCGGGGAGGATGATACGCGAGCACCACTACCGCTGATCCGCAACCTCAAGCAATTGGCGTTGTTGCTGCGCATGCTGGAAACCCGTGACCAGACGGGCCTGGATTTCGATGCGCTGTTGATGCTGGGCAAACTGACACCCGTAGACAGTGATGCTACCTACCGGGCTGCCGCACAACGCGCCCTGGAAAGCCTGTCCGAAACCTCGATCGCCAGTTCGGGTGAGGAGGCAAGCGAGCTCGGGCAAAGCCTTAATGTGGTGTGCGAGGTGGATCGCGAAAAACTGGTGGCCAACGTGCCGAATCACGCCACGTTTACCCTCACCCTGCGCGATTACACCGGCAAGCTGTTGAAGTATGTGCAGGTGAGATGGTCGCACACCGGTGAAGGCGTGCTCATGGATCCGCTGACCCGTACCGACCAGAACGGTAAAGTCAAGGCCCGATTGTTGGCGGGCAGCAAGATGGGTATTGCCCATGTCTCTTACCGCTTGTCATTGCGTGAGGAAGTTGCTGCAGCTTCGGTGTTGATTGATTGTGACGATAAGCTCAGAGCACTGACCTCCAGCATGAGCGTTGAACCCAAGCGCAATCTGCTGGCCGGGGAGAAAGAGTTCGCCACCCTGAAGGTCCGGTTCATCGATGACTATGGCAACGTGGCCAGGGGTAAGCAGATCAATTGGACCACTACTCTGGGCACCCTCAGACCTAATCCAAATTTCACTGACCAGACCGGTCTCGCTACCGTCCTGCTCAACAGTGACCTGGAGGGGCCGGCGATTGTGACAGCGCGGTATGTCGAGGGCGGGGAGGGAGCACAGTTCGACCCGGTCAATTTTGTCGACGAGCCGCAGATCAAGGCGCTGATGGCCACAACGCAAGCGGTTGTCGGTCAGACGTTGACGATCATGTGTGAATTGATCGGGTTGAATGGCAAGCCATTACCCGGCCAGGAAGTAACGTTTAGCGCCGGGGACGAAAGGACCAAAAAGTCCATCACTGATGCTGATGGCAAGGCGTATTGGGACGTTCCTGAACTGGCTGAGGGGTTGTTGCAGGTCACCGCCGTGGTCGGTACGGCCGGGCAGAATCAAACCCTGGAACTTTGGGTCGCGGCGCAAGTATTGATCTCGGATTTTGCCGAGAAATGGCTAGTGCCGGTTGCCGATTCCACGGAGGCGAGCGAGATCTGGATCAAACTCAGTGACAAGCTTGATTCCGGCCAACCCATTGCCCTCTATCCCGTCGACTGGAGTCTGGAGCGACTTTTGCCGGCTCCGAAACATAAAACTGCGATCACAATCCCGACTGACCAGACCGGCCGATCCACCTTCATGTTCATGCCAGGGGTTGTCGGCAAGTACAAGCTTACGGCGGAGGTTCAATGGGGAGTTGACTTTAATGGGGTTAAGGAGTTTGAACTCAATGTATTGCCGGCGTTTGAGTGGAAAGTAGACCTGATCAGTAACCCCGACCAGCCCGACAAAATCACGACTCCGGTGGTGCCCGGCACAGGTGAATTGGAGTTGTCCGCCGACGTTAACTACAGACTCGAGATTTCGCCCATCAGTGAGCCGCTGAAGGGGGGCGAAGCCATCCTCGGATGGACACAGGCTGAAGGCAGCAGTGCGGCGACAGTGGGACTGGCCTTCACCCCAAGATTGGCCCAGCCCACCGTTTTTCCTGACGGTGACGTGCCTTTGACATGGGAAATTGCCTGCGACGCCCGCAATGATCGGACGTTCGGCCTGGTGCTCTCCTGTCCGCTGGTTAACAGGCCCTTGGTCTTGAAGGGCAAGGTGCTTAAAAAACTGCCCGCTAGCCATGTACCCATGACATCGCAAGCACGATGACCGGCACCCAGGTGCCCGGTTACGGCAGTCGCCCCCATCACGACAGGAGTTGAATCATGGCAACGCTTTTTGTCAACACGCTGGAAGCAGAACTAGCCAAAGCCCAAGCGGCTCTGGCGCGCAATACACGCCTGATCAAGTATCCCGAAGGTGTGGCGCCGCAATCAAATGAGGACTTGCAAGAGTACCTGGGTATTGACCCACAGAGTTCCGCCGACGTTCGCACCACTCAGGTTGCGCAGGCGACTGCCACTGTGCAGGACTACATCAACCGCATTTACAACGGTATGGAGCCGGGCTATGACAGATCATTTGACCCGGAACAGTTGGAGTACTGGCAGAACGTCGAGGGGGTGTCGAGCCGGTGGTATGCCAACCAGATGATCAAGGACTATCCGGAGAACTACATCGATCCAGCGCTTCGGATCAAGCGCACCCGGCTGTTCCGAACTTTTGAAGACAACCTGAACCAGACGCGCCTGACCGAAGATTCGGTGCACGCCTGCATCAAAGAGTACTTGCGCGGTTTTCAGGAAATCAGCGACCTGGAAGTTATCAGTGGTTACGTTGACAGTGACCAGTTCAAGCGGGCCACTTATTACTTCATCAGTAAGGAAAGAATCGAGCCCTTTCGCCACTTCTGGCGTAAGGCCGACATCGACCTTTCGCAACCTCAGGATTTTGTGAACCCCACGGCCTGGAGCGAGTGGGAACTAATCAACATTCCTCCGTCCGATCGAATGCTCGATATCCGGCCGGTGTTCTGGGGGGGGCGGCTATTCGTGGTCTGGGCCGACTGGCGTAAACCCCTGAGGGATCAGGCCAATGCAGTCGTCAGCGATGGCGTTTTGAAGATTCAGGCGTCCTATCTGACTCTGAATGGAGAATGGTCCGTACCGTTTGTGCTCAACGAGGTGCCTCGTGCCGAGCCGTTCGATGAGAAGGGCGGTCGGTTGGTGGCCGTGGTATTCGCTGAGTTGGACGCCAGGGAAAACAAGCTGGCGGTTTACTTTACCAATCGCGCCTCCGCAACGCTGATCGATGAACCGCTACTCGATATTTACGACACCCGCGATACGCTGATGCGCAAACGGACGGTTGAAGAACAAGCGCTCCTGGAAATGGCGACAAGTCGCTTCAAAGACCCTTTGACCTTGCAATACAAAATCATGCCGGGGGATCGACCCTCGACTTCGATTGAGCGCATAGTCGGCGACAGTGGTGAAGAGGTGGGCGATTTCAATGATTCCCTGGGGTTGGAGGCGGTCCTTTCCCGGGAACTGGTTGGCGGTGTTTCCAAGGAGGTTTTGCGGGTCAGGGGAACTTGCAGTTACATAGCGGCGCCGATGACCAACGCTCGCTTCACACTGACGTTTACCGCTAATGCAGAACCGGGCGATCCGGAGGATCAAGTGACAGACCTGGCGCTGGACGGTAATGCGCGCACGGAATGGATGGTCATCGTTCGCGATCCGTTTCCCATTGATGCCGGTATACCCTTCCGCTTTGCTATTGCAAAGCCCGAAGGCACGAGCCTTAGGCCAAGTGCTAACGTTTACGCAGTTGAAAAACATCAAGACAGACCCATCTACCAAATCCCCAAACTGCGCAACAGTGCAGGCAACGCGGCGCAGTTTCTGGATTTCAACGATTCTGTTAGCGGGCAAAGTTTTCAATACACGCGGCTGAATACCGTGATTGGCCCGCAATTAATTGCGCGAGCTGAAATTTCGGTAGACAGCGTGCTGAGCTGGTCGACGCAACACCTCCCGGAACCGGGCTGGCCGGGTACAAAACCAGAAGGTAACGGACCGTTTGAAGGCAGTAACGGTTTGTACATGTGGGAGCTGTTCTTTCATGTTGTTCATCTGGTGGTGTCCCGCTTGCGAAGCGAGGGTCGATTCGGCGAAGCCCAGCGCTGGATTAATTACATTTTCGATCCGGCGCTCAAGGCACAAACGTTCGATGAAACAGACCGTGATGTACCCGAGGCCCCCAAGTACTGGCGCTGTCGACCCCTGATGGACAAAGGTGATATCGCCCATGAGCTGGCCAAGCCCAATGACCCGGATGGGATTGCCTATGGCACGCCCAAACACTATCGGATTGCCATATTCATGGAGTATGTGCGCACGTTGGTTGAGTGGGGCGACTGGCTGTATCGGCAATTGAACCGGGATGACCTTGCCGCCGCGCAATTGCATTACCTGCGCGCACAGGCACTGATGGGCGAGGAGCCTGAGTTCGGCACGGCCAGTGACTGGGTTCCCCAACCGATCAAGGAGCTGCAGGTCAGGATGAGCGAGCGTGAAACGCTGCGCCAGTTCGAGCGACAGTACGTACTTGAACCCGGTGAATGGCCGCGAGGCTCGACATCCCGGCCCTATCTGGCGGCGCTCGGTGTCGAGGGTTTTCGCACGCCCATCAACCAGAAATTGCTGGACACCTATGAGGGCATCCGTCAACGACTGTTCAACTTGCGGCATGAGCTGACGATTGATGGTAAACCGCTTGCTCTACCACGCTACAGCCCGGCGGCCGATCCGCGGCAATTGTTGTTAGCCCAGGCGCCGGGGGCTGCCGGCCTTACGCGGCGCATGGGGGCACAACTGGTGGTCCCACCGTATCGCTTCAAGGTCATGCTCGACCTGGCCCTGAGTGCGCTGGAAACCCACTCCCGTTTTGGTGAGTTGTTACGCCAGCATCTGGACAAACGTGATAGTGGCCGGCAGGAGGAGCTGCACCAGTTGCAATTAAATGAATTGGGCAACTTTGCCATTACGATGCAAACAGAAACCATCAATCAGCTGATCGAGGCCAGGACGGCTCTGGTGCGCAGCAGGGCGGTGGCGCTGGCGCGGGTCGAACATTTTGAGCAGTTGTCCAAGGAGAATGTCTCGGCGGGCGAGTATCGGGTGATGGATCAAATCCAGGACGCGAATACTGCTGCATCCGGATCGAGTGCGGCGATGGCCGTTGCTGCGGCACTGGATGCTTTCCCCAACGTGTATGGCACATCAACCGGGGGCATGCAGTTCAGCGCGTTTCCGCGATCACTGGGGATGATGACTCAAATCATGTCCGACGGCATGCGGATGAACGCTGAGCGCCTGTCCAGATCCGAAGAATACCGTCGCCGTCAGCAGGACTGGAATCTCAACAGCAAGCAGGGCCGCCTCGAGCTGGAGGCGTATGACCAACAACTGGCGGCCCAGGATCACGCGATCAAGGCCGCGCAGGCGAGCCTGAGACACACTGAAACCGTCAATGCTCATATACAAGCGATGTACGCCTTCTTGAAGCAGGAACGCGACATCTCCGTGGACTTCAGTGGCTGGATGGTCGGCCAGATGAAGAACCTGTATTTCCCGGCCCATGATGCTGTGGTCTCGCTTTGCCAGACAGCTGAAACCTGCATGCGCTACGAAACCGGTGACTACGAGAGCAACCCGTTCATCCGCTCCGACGTCTGGCAGGAGAAATACCATGGATTGACGGCTTCCGAGTTCTTGAAGCTTGATCTGTTACTCATGTTGGCCGAATACCATAAACGACATGAGCGCCGGCTGGAGCTGGTCAAGACGATTTCTCTCAAGCACTTGTTCGACAACCAGGATCTCTATGGCGAGCAGAAACATGACAGTTGGAATACAGCGTTGTCGGCTCTCATTGAGGGGGGGAGCCTGGCCTTCACCCTTGCGCAAAGGCTATTCGACCACGACTTTCCGGGGCATTTCTGCAGACAAATCCTGTCAGTCAGCATTTCGCTGCCTGTAACAAGGGGCCCGTATCAGGATATGCAGGCCATCCTGTTGCAGACCGGCAGTCACACGTTGACTCAGGCCAGAGAGGCATCGTTGGAGTTCATGTACGGCGTCGTGGGCGCCAGCGCCGGTCCGGATATCAAGGTCAATGTGCGCTCCAGTCAGCAGATCGGTATATCCAGTGGCCTTAATGATACGGGCATGGTCGAGATGAACTTCAACAACGACCGCTACTTCCCCTTTGAATGCACTGGCGCGATATCGACTTGGATATTGAGATTCCCTCGACCTACGAGGCCATCGCAGCGGGAATTGTTGCTGTCCTTGACGGACGTCATTGTGAAGGTCAGCTACATGGCCAAGGACGCAGGGAGTGAGAGTGATTATGCCAAGTTGGCTCAAAAGATGGTCGAACCACCGGCCAATCCTTGAAAAAGCTTCCGGCGCGCCAGGACGACAGGTGAAGTACTGATGGCGCTCCCCCCAATGATCAAAAGGATCAAATCATGCGTAAGCGGGATGAAAGAAAAGGTGCAGACCTGATCGAAGAGGGCACATTCGAAAAACCACTTGGCGGTTCCTGGAAAAGAGGGGAGGCGCCTCACGATAAAGCGGTGATCGGCAGACCTTCATACGAGGGGAAGGAGATCAGCACCGGAAGGATGCAGAACGATGCCTGGCTCGAGCAGGTATTTACACTGCCGAAGCCCCGAGGTGCGGATGCCAGGTATCACCTGACCTTCGACTACCAGACCACAAAACGGGACAGCTGGTATCAGATAGCACGCGATGGCGTCTGGGGAGATCAAACGCCGCTTAGGTGGGATGGTAGTCGTGAGGAACCGACCCCCCTGGACTTCGAACCCACTCCAGGGGCTCAGGACCTCGCGCCAACCGTTGATGATGCGCAACTGGGCATTCGTTTCGGTTACCCGGCTACTTCCGATATGGATGCCGGTACGCTGGATGTCACTAATGTCAGCGTTCGGCTTTATCTCGGGACGTTGGCGCTTCGTGGGCTGAAGATCGATGATCAGGAGTTTGACGGTGAGCCTTTTCTTTACCTGTGCAAGGGCGCCGCAGGGCCAGACGCTCATGAGTTCAAGTTGTTGGTTGCCGAAGGCAACGTATGGAACGGTACAGAAGTCTCCCTGCAGAAAGAAGTGACCGCCCCACCGCCGTCGGATTTGATACTCCGCCCCGGGCTGGGTGAGTTGCAGATGATTGAAGACGTCTGGTTGCTGGATGTCTTCGATTATTTGGCAAACGACGACTTCAAGTTGCTGGTCGAAAGCAAGTGGGATGCAGAACCCCATGAGGTCCTTTTTTCCATCGGTGATCACCGGGTCGTGGTCGCCGCTGAATTTGCTCCTGCGTTCGACCCGATCGTGAACGAGCAAAGCGTAGAGATCGGGGTGAAGGTCGCTTCCTACTACACCCATCAGCTTCTTGCCGAGCGTGAGATGACGTTCGATGGCGAATCAGCCGTTACAGATGCCAACGGCGAGGCTTTCTTTGATTACTCACCGAAAAACGCTGGCCTCCAGCAAATCGAAGTACTGATTGACAGCCTCTATCTTGTGAGCGGCAAGTATCGGCATTTAATGGATGTCAAAGTACTCAGCAGTAACCCCTGGAATGACGCGCAGATTTCTCTTGGGGGGGGCAATGCGTTTCCCCTGGGAGAGAAAAAAGGCTATCCGCATCGTGGCGAGCATGAATACAAAATTCGGGTAACGGCACCTGCAGGCAGCGGGTTGCTCGATTACCCGGTGAGGCTGTTCTGGGAGGGTATGTCCGCCGAGGACCTTCAGGTGACCGTAGATCCACCGTTGACACGCTATGTGCCTTGGGTAAATGGCGCCGTGGAGTGGACCGTCAACTGCGTTGACGCGTTGGACGGTGAGTGCCACATCGGGCTGCAAGCGGAGCGACTTCGTGATCACTCCGAACTGAACACGTTGTCATTGGCCTACAACAAGTTTGAAGTGGGTGAGCGTCGGGAGGCTAACAGGTCGCCGGTGCTTGATGAGGGGGAAAGTGTGCGTGTGAAGCTGCAGATACTGGCAGCCGGTTCAACTGAAGGTGCGAGGAACGTTGAGGTTGTTTGGGACACACCGTTCGGCAAAATCATCTCCCGTACGGGCCTCGAGGGCTGGGTGGAGCTGACTTACAAACCTGAAACGGAAGGCTCCGAGAAATTGATTGCGCGGGTCAAGAATCGTGATGATGACGATGAAGCGCAGATCGAGGAGTCGTTCAGTTTCACAGCGATCCGGAGTAATTCCTGGAATGAGCATGTCGAGCTGGTGCTGGAGCCGGATAACCGGCTCTCCTCCGAGGGCCCTCTGGACTTTTACTGCCTGCGTGGGAGCACTCTGACGCTGCGCATGAAACCCAAACCGGGAAGTCAATTGCTGGGTAAAAGGGTGGGGCTGCGTTGGCGAGGGACAAATCCCGGGTTGGGGCTGTCATTTTCTCCTCCCCTGGGTCAGACCTCTATTCTGGAAGAGGAAGGATTGGCATGGACGATGACTGCAGACCGTGGTGGCAGCGGTTGGTTGGAGCTTGATTTTTTCACTGACCCCGACATTCTCCTTCAGCCTTGGGAGCTGTCCGGGCGATTGATCGCACCGTATATCCTGGATGAGGGGGTGGCCGAGTTCGACTCAATGCTGATAACACAAGGGACGTCCTTTCCGAGTATGGGCGCCGTACACGCATTTCGGTTCATGCCCAATCCCCATGCGGCATTGTCAGGCCTGCACCTGCAACTGATCTTTCTTTCTGGTGAGATAGATCCTCGAACCCTTGGCATCAAATTTCGCGCGGATTTAGGCGAAGACGTAGCCATTGCCTTGCAGGGTACTGAATGGTTGATGGATTGCGTCGATTGTGAGAACTCAGCCGCGTTTCGACTGGATCTGGCATTAATAGTGGGAACGGAAAATTTTAATCTCGGATTTATGATGGCGTTGGGGCACAACCGTTTGAAATTCACAGACGCCCGCGAGGCCACGATTCATCCTGTCATCGAGCTGGATGAGGCCGCGTATGTTTCGCACCGCGTGTGCTCGCACTACACGGGGGAGCCGGTGGGCGGGGTTCCGATCACTTATCGATACCGGGGGGACGAGCACGTGGTCCTCAGCAGAGCAGACGGCTGGGCACCTTATGCGTGCCAGCCAAGGGACCTTGAAGATAACGTCGTCGAAGCCAGCCTGCTCAACCGCTACGACTACACCCACGAGAAGGTTGAAAGCAACTTGACTGTGCTGGAATCTGATCCTTGGGTTAATGTGATTATTCGGGCAACAGAGGATGCTGATCAGGGCAAGCTTGGGGAGAAATCCTTGTTTCCTCGCCGTGGTTCTTCCGCCGAATATTTGATTGCACCAAGTACCATAAACCATCCGGTGCTTGAACAAGACGTCCGATTAGGGTGTACGGGAACTCCGCTAAGGGAGATGGGATCCACCCCTCAATTTACCGTTGGCGCTCCCCGGAAAATGCCAATGGGCGGGCTGTCGTACCAGTTTTCATTCGGTAACGTGAAAGACGGCAGTTTTGGCTTGTTTGTAGCAGCCCACAACCTGCTCAAATTGTCACCGGTGAACCCGATGTCATTGGGCAATTACTCCAATGAAGAGGTGGACAAGGGTTAAAGTACCCCGGCCTTCTTCCACCCCAAATACCGTGTCACCAACTCGGCCCCCAACTCTTGGGGCCGAGCATCCACCACCGGCACTCCATGAGCACTCAACCGCTCATGGAGCTGCGCCCGGTCATTCAAATAATCCACCGTCCCACAATAGGTCAGCGCCTCTGGCAAGGTTTGCACCGGCGTTTGCCGCAGGCTGTCGAGCAAGTCTTCGCGCAGGCTCGCCACTAGCACCCGATGCAGTTTGCTCAGGCGTTTGACGGCGGTCAGCAGTTCTTCATCGTCTTCATCCCGCAGGTTAGTCACCAGCACCACCAGTGCCCGGCGTTTTTGTCGGGCCAGTAGTTGCGTGACGGCGGCCTGGTAGTCGGCCGGGCGTTGGGTGCTGTCGAGGTCGTAGACACTGTTGAGCAACACGTTGAGCTGGCCTGTGCCCTTGACCGGGGCAAGGTAGTGCGGATGGTTGCTGGCGAAGGTGCTCAAGCCCACCGCGTCGCCCTGGCGCAACGCGATGTAGCTGAGCAACAGGCAGGCATTGAGAGCGTGATCGAAATGCGCGAGTTCACCGTCCTGGCTGCGCATGCGGCGGCCGCAGTCGAGCATGAAGATGATTTGCTGGTCGCGCTCGTCCTGGTACTCGCGGGCGATGGGGGTGCGTTGGCGGGCGGTGGCTTTCCAGTCGATCTGGCGCAGACTGTCGCCTTCGCGGAATTCGCGCAGTTGATGGAATTCCAGGCCCAGGCCGCGACGTTGGCGCTGGCGTACGCCGAGTTGGCTGAGCCAATTGTCCACCGCCAGCAACTGGCCGCCGTAGAGGCGGGCGAAGTCGGGGTAGACGCGGGTGGTGTCGGGTATGTTGAGCAGGCGTTTGTCGGACCACAACCCCATGGGGCTCGGCAGGTTGATTTCGCAGTATTCGAAGCTGAAATGGCCGCGCATGAGCGGGCGCAGGCGGTAGCTGATCTGGCTCTGTTGGCCGGGTTGCAGTTCGACCGACAGGGGCAGGTTTTCGAAGCTCAGGCCGTCGGGTACGTGGTCGAAGATCTGAGTGTTCAGTGGTTGGGTAAAATCATGCTCGACCTCCAATCGCACGTCGCTCCATCGACCGAGCGCCAGGCTGCCGGGCATTTGTCGCTGGAGGCGCGGTGAGGGCAAACGCTTGAGGCGAATGGCGTCGAGTATCGCCAGGGTCAGCAGCGCCAGCAGCAATCCCCAGTTGATCGACAACAGGGTTGATGGAACGTCGAACTCCAAAGGCCGCAAGGTGCCCAGCACGATGCCAATGGCGAGCAGGATGGCAAGCCAGATCAGCAGTAGGCGCGAGGGTTTCACAGGCGTGGCGCCGGCACTTGGTCGAGCAGTTGCTTGAGCACCTGATCGACGTCCAGCCCTTCGATGTCCAGCTCCGGGGCAATCCGCACGCGGTGACGCAGTACCGCCAGGGCGCAACCTTTGATGTCGTCGGGAATCACGAACTCGCCCCCGCGCAACAAGGCGCGGGCCCGGGCGCAACGTGCCAGGGCGATGGAGGCGCGAGGCCCGGCGCCGAGGGTCAAACCCGGCCAGGTGCGGGTGGTGCGGGCCAGGCGCACGGCGTAATCGAGCACCTGATCGTCCAGCGGCAGATCACTGGCAATGCGCTGCAAGGCCAGTACGTCCTTGGCTTGCAACACGGTGCGCAGCGGTTGTACATCGAGCATGTCGGCGCGGGTCGAGCGGCTGACCTGACGCACCATGTCCAATTCCTGATCGGCCTCGGGGTAGTCCATGCGCACCTTGAGCATGAAGCGGTCGAGTTCGGCTTCGGGTAACGGGTAAGTGCCTTCCTGTTCGATCGGGTTTTGCGTGGCCAGCACCATGAACGGTTGGGCGATGGGCAGGGCGCGGCCTTCGAGGGTGACCTGGCGTTCCTGCATGGCTTCGAGCAACGCGGCCTGGGTTTTTGCCGGGGCGCGGTTGATTTCATCGGCCAGCAGCAGGTTGGTGAACAACGGGCCTTTGCGCAGTTTGAATTGCTCGGTTTGCAGGTCGTACACCGCGTGCCCGGTGACGTCGCTGGGCATCAGGTCCGGGGTGAACTGGATGCGGGCGTATTCGCCACCGAAGCAACGGGCGAGGGCGCGCACCAGCAACGTCTTGCCCAACCCCGGCACGCCTTCGAGCAGCACATGGCCGCCGGCGATCAGGGCGGTGAGCACATCGTCGATCACGGTGTTCTGGCCAATCACCGCTTTTTGCAGTTCTGTTCTTATCGCCTGGGCCAACTGGCTGGCGCGCTGGCGCTGCTGGGCGGCGTGGGTCTGGGTGCCGGGCTCGATCTGTTCACTCATAAGGCGTTCCTCAAGGTTTGCAGGTGGGCGACCTGACGGCTGAATTCAGCGCTGGACAGCCGCTGTTTCGGTCGCGGGCTCATGGCCTGGCTGATGGCGCGTGTGGGGTGGCCGGTCAGGCGTGCGAGCACCAGCCATTGTTCGGCGACGCCGAGTTGTTCAAAACCGGGATGACGGTGGCGGACACGACGCAGGATGTCTTGCTGCAAGGCGTGCAACAGGCTGTGCTGACCGCTGCGGCGCAGCATGAAATCGGCGCTGGCGCGCAGGTGTTCCTGAAGATGCCGACGCGCCCTTGGGGCCGGCTCCAGCAACGGGCCGCTGCGCACGCCAACGTGCCAGAAACCCAAAGCGATCAAGGCGATCAGGGCCACCAGGGCTTGGGGAAAGTAACGCCACAACAAGGTCAGCAGACTGTCGTGCTCGGTATTGAACAGCAGGGTCACATCGGTGTCGGCCGTCAGGTACCACAGCAGCCAGGCGTTGTCGTACTGGTTGATGGCCGGGGTTTTCCAGAGGTCGGCGTCGGTGACCACGGTGATCGAACCCAGCCCGTGGCTCAGCTGCATCATATGCGTGGCCTTGCCACTGTTGGCCCAGGCCTGGGCGAGGTTTTTCGGGTCGTCGAGGTGGAACGCGGTATCGAAGCTGAAGTAGGCCGGCGCCTCTTCGTTTTCCAGATAGAGCTTGGTCAGTTTGGGGTAGGGATCATCGCGCAGATCGGGAGGCGAGTCCTTGAGGTCTTTGCTCAGGAACTGGTGCAACTGCACCCGGTCGAGCAGCAGGTCATTGCTTTGGCCGGTCTTTTCATCCCACAGGGCTTCGGCGACGAATAACAGGCGCCCACCGGCCCGGGTCCAGTTCAACACCTGATCCACCTGGCGCGGCGACATGTTGGACCGGTCGCCGAGCAACAACAGGCTGTGCTGACGCGGTTCGAGGGTCGGCAGGATGTCGAGGCTGTTGGCGTGGCTGACGGTCAGGCCCTGTTTGCGCAGAAAGTGCTCGGCGGCCAGGTAGGGATTGGCCTGGGCTTCAGGGGACGGGCCGTGTTCGATTTGTACCTGATAGGGCGTGGCCTTGAAATACAGGTAAACACTCAGCGCACCCAAGAGCACGACGATGAACCCGCCGACTGCCAGCCATGCCCTGCGGTTCAACGGACCGCTCCGGGGCCGAACAATGCGCGCCAGCCGTCACACAGTTCCTGTTGCAAATGCGCCGGTGGCAGGCGATGCCCGTAGGCCATGTTCTGCCAGTGTGCGGTCAGGTTTTTACTGAAGGCCAGCAACGCCGGTTGCTTCAATTGTTCAACGCGCTGAAGCACTTCGCCTTCGGTGTCGGCGGGCTTGAGCGTCATGTTGAAGTCGTTCAACAAGTGACTGAGTAGGGCGCGATAGAGCAAACCGAGGGCTTCACGCGGGTTGGTTTGCCAGAGGCTTTCGGCGCTGGCCGCGATATCGGCGGGCAGGGTTTCGCGGTTGAGGTCCAGGCCGAACGCCTGCTGCGGCAATGGTCGCGTCACTTTTCGGTTGAGCGCTGGCCGGCGGCTGACGAACGCCTGCAACCAGTCGCGGTAACGCCAGATCAACAGGCCAATGGCGCCGATCACCGCGCCCCACAGCAACACCTCGATCAGGTTGGCCAATGCGCCGAAACGTTGGCTGTTGAGCAAACTGAACAGCGCTTTCAGCCAGGCGGGTGTTTGACCACCGTGCGCGGTATCGTCGGCGGGCTTGTCTTCGCCGAACCGATAGCGGGTCACCGTTTCCTTGTTCTTGAACGGTGGCTGATCGAGGATGGCCTTGATGCTGTCTCGGGATGCCTGACTGGTCAGCGGTTGCTCCAACAGACGCGGGCTGTCCGGTGACATGCCCGGTTCGGCGGCCCAGACGCTTTGCCCCGTCGGCACCAGCACACACGCCGCCAGCAGCAGCGTGATGACTGCGCTGCTCAGGCGTTGGCGCAAGCGGCGGAACACCAGTTCGATGTCCCAGGCTTCCAGCCGTGTGCGCCGGTTCAGGTAAAGGCTGAAACCACAGGCGACATAAATCGGTTCCCAGACCACCAGCACCAGGGCGTAAAAAGCATTGGTCAGGTGTTCCAGCCAGCGCCAGTCTTGTGTGGCGGCGGCAATCAAGGTCTGCCAGCCCCAGTCGAGTTCGACCTGCAGCGGCAAGAGCATGTAGAACAGCACCATCAGGCCGATCCACAACGCGGTTTCCAGGTGCACGCCGATGATCGTCAGCCATTGCGCGGCACCGGCATTGCGCTGCAACAGCACGCGTAAACGCTGTTGTCGTGCTTCGCCCTCCAGCCCTTCGAGTTGCACCACCGGCATCAGAAAGCTGCGGCTCAGGCTCAGGCGGCGCCAGGTCAGGCTGGCCAGCAGTTGCGGCGGGAGCAGGCGCGGCCATTGGCGCAGGGCCTGTTTCAGCGTGGGTGTTTCGCCGAACATGGCTTTGGACAGGATGTACAGCGGCAGCCGATCGAATGCCGGTTTGAGCCACCAGAACAGGAACAGGGCGAGGGAGGGCGAATCCCACAGCATCAGGCTGAGCAAGGTAAAAATCGGTAGGGTCACGATCGCCCAACTGGTCATCAACAGGCGTCGATGGCGCTGACTCAGCAGCACCCCCAGGTCCATGGCTTCCCAGTTTGTGCGTGGGCGAATCACCGCAGTGGCGTCACTCAGGCGCATGGCGGGTCCGTCCGGCAAACAGCAGATAAGTCGCAACCAACACCCAGAGCGCTGCGCCGACCAGGTATTTGGTCAGCGGCGTGACTCCGGTCCGCGACGACCAGTAGGCTTCTATAAACGCGGCAATCAACAAAAACAGCATGACCCCGCAAATCAGCAACACGCTCTTGCTCGCCGCCACTCGCAGGGCTTCGGCGCGGGGCAAACGTCCCGGCGCGATCAACGCCCAGCCCAGTTGCAGGCCGGCGGCACCGGCCAGGGCAATGGCGCTCAGTTCGAAGGCGCCGTGCCCGATCACGAATGACCAGAAGGTTTGCCCGTAGCCGATGTGCGTCAGGTGCCCGGCCACCGCACCGATCATCAAGCCGTTGAAGAACAGGAAAAACGCGCTGCCCAGGCCAAACAGCAAACCGCTGGCGAAGGTCTGAAACGCGATGCCGATGTTGTGCATGATGTAGTAACCGAACATCTCCCAGTCTTCACTGGCCGCCCGTTCTGCCAAGCGCCCCAGATGACCGGCGACAGGGTCGTACATGCTTTGCATCTCACTGACCTGCTCGGCCGGGATCAGGTTGTAGACCAGTTCCGGGAACAGATACACCAGCAGCCCGATGCCAATCAGGCTGCCAAAAAAAATCAGGCTGGCGGCAAGCACGAAGCGCCATTGTTCGCGCACCAGTCGCGGGAAGTCGGCAAGGATGAAGCTCAGTACGTTGGCCCTCAGCCAACTGCGATGCCGATAAAGCTGTTGATGCCCGCGCAGCACCTGTTGCTGTAACGAGTCGACCAAAAAGCTGCTGTAACCACGCTCCTGAGCCAGGGCCAGGTGTTGGCAGAGTCGTCGATAATCGCTGGGGAAGCTGGCGACTCGCGAGGTTTCCTTGCCGCGTTCCAGCCGTTCGAGCATGAGTGCAAACTGCTCCCATTCGGTCTTGTGGCGGCTTTCGAATAGGCTTTGCTTCATGTCGGGCCCAACAGTCCGCGGGCGATGCCGTTGAGTTCGGCCACGGCCTGCGGCGCTGAAACGTGCAGCGGTTGCGCGAGTATCGAGGCGAGTTCGCTTGCCCGCGCCTCGGAGAGTTCACCCTGGCGCTCGGCAAACCCGAGGATGGCGCGTTGCTCGGTCAGCGTCAGCGCGAAAGCGGCACGGCGCGGCGGGGCATCGGGTAACTGCGGTCGGGTGAGCGGTTGTTCGCGGTAGATCACCAGCGTGCCGGCGGCCAGATCGCCGAGGCGTTTGAAGGTGGGATGTTGCAGGCAACTGATCGCCCCGAGGAAATAGCCAAACGGCAACATGTCGACAAATCGCAACAGGTTACGCAGCAAGGACGCCGACCAGCCGATGGGGGTGCCATCGTCGTGCACCACGCGCAACCCCATCCATTGCTTGCCCGGCGAGCGCCCCTGATTGAGCACCTCGAACAGCACCATGTACCACCAGCTCACCACGAACAGCAAAATCGAGCCAAGCCCCGCGCCAAGTTTGCCGAGGAACGCCAGCACCATGAACAGCAGGCCCAGGATCAACCCGCGCAGGCCCAGGTCGATGGTGAACGCCAGCGCACGGACCATCAACCCGGCCGGGCGCAGTGGCAAGTCGATGCCTTCGGGCGTTTCGACCTGATACCGCGTGTCCAGTGGCGGGGCCAGCGTTGCTTTCCGTGGCAGTGCTGTGGTCTCGAGCATGGGCAACCTTGCTGTGGCCGGTTTGCGATTCGATGTCCGTTCGATGCTAGCAGCCTCTCGGGGGGAAACGACATAACTATGTATTGCACGGTATGCGGCCGGAGGTGATTGAATGACAACATTTCTGGTCGAGGCAGCCTGTGTGCGCCTAGACTTCGCCGGTCTTCTGTTCAGGAACAACCCGTGACCTCGATCTTCTGGTACGACTACGAAACCACTGGCATCAACCCCCGTTGCGACCGTCCGTTGCAAGTGGCGGGGATTCGCACCGACTTTGATCTCAATGAAATAGACGAGCCGGTCAATCTCTACTGCCAGCCCAGTGACGACATCCTGCCGCATCCGGCAGCCTGCGCGATCACCGGTATCACGCCTGGCCTTCTGGCCGAGCAAGGTTTGAGCGAAGCCGATTTCATGACACGGGTTCATGCCCAGCTCGCCCTGCCCGGCACTTGTGGGGCGGGGTACAACACGCTGCGTTTCGACGACGAGATGACCCGTTACAGCCTGTATCGAAACTTTTTCGACCCCTACGCACGGGAGTGGCAGGGCGGCAACAGCCGCTGGGACCTGATCGACATCGTACGCGCGGCTTATGCGTTGCGTCCCGATGGCTTCGTCTGGCCTACGGATGACGAAGGGCGGGTGACGCTCAAGCTCGAACGCCTGACCGCCGCCAACGGCATCGATCACGGGAATGCCCACGAGGCACTGTCGGATGTTCGCGCGACCATCGCCCTGGCGCGTCTGATTCGTGAAAAACAGCCGAAGTTGTATGACTGGCTGTTTCAGTTGCGCAGCAAACAAAAGGCGATGGACCAGATTCGGCTGTTGCAGCCGATGGTGCACATTTCCGGACGCTTTTCGGCAGCCCGCCATTATGTCGGCGTGGTACTGCCACTGGCCTGGCATCCACGCAATCGCAACGCGTTGATTGTCTGTGATCTGCACCTGGACCCTCAGGGGCTGCTCGATCTGGATGCCGAAACCTTGCGTCAGCGGCTTTATACCCGCCGTGACGATCTGGCCGAAGGCGAACTGCCGGTACCGCTCAAGCTCATCCATATCAATAAATGCCCGGTGGTGGCGCCGTTGTCGGTACTTCGTCCCGAAGATCAGCAACGTTTGGGGCTGGACATGGCGCTCTATCAGGAACGGGCGCTGCGGCTAAGTGCCGCACAACAACTTTGGCAAGATAAAGTCTCGGGAATTTATGCCCGCGAGGATTTCGCCGCGAGCCTGGACCCCGAGCAACAGTTATACGACGGTTTTATCGGCGATCGGGATCGGCGTCTATGTGAGCAAGTCAGAGCCGCCGACCCTGCGCAATTAGCACAAGAGCAGTGGCCTTTCGATGATGAACGTTTGCCCGAATTATTGTTTCGTTATCGCGCACGCAACTTTCCCGATACGTTGAGCCTGGAAGAGCAAGAACGCTGGCGAATATTTTGTCAGCAGCGTTTGTCCGTGCCGGAGTGGGGCGCTCCCAATACGCTGGAAAGTTTTCTGACAGCTGCCGCCCAATTGACGATTAGTCCTACATCGTTTCAGCAAGAGGTTCTGGATGAATGGCAGATTCATGTCCAGGCATTACGCAAGCGTTTGAATATTTGAAAACGAAAATGACTTGCGATTGAATTCCGGGCATAAAAAAACGCCAGCATTTGCTGGCGTTCTTTTGGTCGCGGATCAGTCTGCGACGTGCTTGCGGCTTAGCCCAGCAGGGTCGCCCAGCCTTCAACCACATCACCGCCCCACTTGGCTTTCCACTCTTTCAGAGTTTTGTGGTTGCCACCTTTGGTT
Organism: Pseudomonas sp. FP1740; assembly: GCF_030687165.1. Lineage (NCBI taxonomy): Bacteria > Pseudomonadati > Pseudomonadota > Gammaproteobacteria > Pseudomonadales > Pseudomonadaceae > Pseudomonas > Pseudomonas sp. FP1740. Next base: position 5,292,557 of record NZ_CP117461.1, on the reverse strand, counting down.
TCGATGACTTCGCCGTTGTGCGGGTTTTTGTATTGTTTAACTTTGCGAGCACGCTTGGTGCCAGTAGTTTTTACTGCGCCGCCACGTGGAGCCTTGGTTTTGGACTCTGGATCCAATAGGGCAATGATGTCACGCAGGGATTTGGAGTATTCGCCCATCAGGGTGCGCAATTTGCCTTCGAATTCCAGCTCGGTTTGCAGTTTGTCGTCTTGGGACAGGTTCTTCAAACGCGCTTGCAGCTCTTTGATAGCTTCTTCGGTGGCGCGATATTCGTTGATCAAGGACATGAGGACTACCTTATGTTGGCGCTGGATGACAGGGTGACAGTGCGACAATAATAGTCAGGGTGTTTCATCAAGTAAACATTTAACCGAAGTTTTACTTAAATTAGTTACGGTGAATAGGACACTCATTGGAGAGGCAGTTAAATAGCGTCACAAATATTCACAGTTAACCTCTTGAAGGCTGGCTACAAGAGCACCATGCACTGGCGTATGGCACCGCCGGAACCTGTGCCGATGACCGCAATCCGCAGCCGCGCGTCATCAATACTGCAGTTTTGCTGCGCAATCGCTAGAATGGCGGCCTTTGCGAAGTTCTGGAGTTTCCCCCTCATGCGCACTTTTCGGCTGGTGATTGCTTGCCCGGACCGCGTCGGTATCGTTGCTAAAGTCAGTAACTTTCTGGCGTCACATAACGGCTGGATCACTGAAGCGAGCCATCACTCGGACAATCTCAGTGGCTGGTTCTTCATGCGTCACGAAATTCGTGCCGATTCGCTGCCTTTCGGTATCGAAGCCTTTCGCGAAGCGTTTGCACCGATTGCCCAAGAGTTCTCGATGGACTGGCGCATCACCGACACCGAGCAGAAGAAGCGCGTGGTGTTGATGGCCAGCCGTGAGTCCCATTGCCTGGCTGACTTGTTGCACCGCTGGCACAGCGACGAACTGGACTGCGAAATCGCCTGCGTGATTTCCAACCATGACGATTTGCGCAGCATGGTCGAGTGGCACGGTATTCCTTACTACCATGTACCGGTCAACCCGCAGGACAAGGAACCAGCCTTCGCCGAAGTCTCGCGCCTGGTCAAACAGCACGACGCCGAAGTGGTGGTACTTGCCCGTTACATGCAGATTCTGCCGCCCGACTTGTGCAGCGAATATGCCCACAAAGTCATCAATATTCACCATAGCTTCCTGCCGTCGTTCGTCGGCGCCAAGCCGTATCATCAGGCTTCGATGCGCGGTGTGAAGTTGATTGGTGCCACTTGCCACTATGTCACCGAAGAGCTGGACGCCGGTCCGATCATCGAACAAGACGTGGTGCGTGTCAGCCACAGCGACAGTATTGAAGACATGGTGCGCTTCGGTCGTGACGTCGAGAAAATGGTGCTGGCCCGTGGTCTGCGTTATCACCTGGAAGACCGGGTGTTGGTGCACGGCAACAAAACCGTCGTGTTTTGACAACCATACGGTTGAAATCCGAAGGGTCTGGGCGTTCAATCGCTTCAGGCCCTTCGCCGTTTCTGCACCGAGGACATGACCATGGCCGATCCGCTGGACAAAGCCGTTTCCAAGGCGCCCGCCACATTGGGCGAGGGGTGTTTGAGCCGTTACGATCCGGATGACCTGAGCCCCGAAGACGGCACGGAGTTTCCCGGCGCCGCCGAGTTGTGGGAGCAGTTGCGGGATGATTCCGACGATACCGCCGAAGGCGTCTGAAAAGATCCTGTGGTGATCTTTCAAGCTTGCTTGAACTTCATCAACTTCTTCAGCAATGGCCGCCCGAGCATCAGCAGAAACACCGGGCCACCGACCACCAGATAGAAGTAATAAGTCACTGTCCGCCAGATCAGAATCGCCGCCGCCGCGGTGGATTTCCCCACCATCGGCGCTAGCAGCGCCGCCGATGTCAGTTCCGCCGCCCCGGCACCGCCCGGCAACAGACTGAATTGCCCCGCACTCAATGACAGCATCTGGATCAGAAAGCACCAGGCCCATTGCAAGTCCACGCCCAGCCCGCGTAACGCCAGATACAGCACGCTATACCGCAAGACCCAATGCAAGCAGGTCAGGGCAAACACCGTGATCAATGTTTGAAAGGGTAACTTCAGTGTGTCGGTGAACGCCGCCAGGAAGTGCAGGAGCTTTCGCGCCCAACGAAGCCGGGTCGCTTCCTTGACATTGAAACGGGCGAGCAACCGACCACTCAGGCGAATCAGCGAACGGTGGCAGCGAGCCATCAATACACAGCTGAACAGCCCGCCGAACAACGAGATGGCGCTGACGGTCAGCATCCATTCCAGGCGCTGGCTGAGGTGCTGGAACAGTGCATAAATCAGAATCGCGCTCAGCGCGCAGAGAAAAAACAGCAGGTCGCTCAACTGATCCATGGCGAACACGGCGCTGCCCCTGGCCGGCCGCACGCCGTGGCGCGCCAACAGGGCCATGATGGTCAGCGGGCCGCCACTGCCGCCGGGGGTGGCGCAGTAGGCGAACTCGGCGGACATCACCACCCCGAGGCTTTTCAGGCGGCTCACCTTGTCACTCTGATCGCCCAGCAACAGGCGCAAGCGCAGGGTGTTGATCACCCAGCACAGCAGGATCATGCCGAACATGATCAGCAGCCATTCCAGCGGAAAGCTTTGCAGCCGCGACCATGTCTCGCCGCCGCCCAGCAACGACGGGATGAGCACCGCAGCGAGCAGCGCGATGACCAGCAGAATCCCCCGGCTCATGCTGCGCGACCGACGGGGTCGCGTTGCAGTTTCAACCAACCGGCCTTGGTCATCGGCACACGGCCCTCGTCGAGCAAGCGCTTGAGCGTTTGCAGCCAATACTGACGCGAGAACTCATGGCGCATGTCCACCGGGTGCAGGCCGAGACGAATCACCGGCGCCTGGCGCCAGCGCTGTTCGCGCTGATCGCTGATGATTTTCGACAGGCCACGGCGCCAGGCGCTGCGTGCGCTCCAGACCAGGCCTGGGGCATCGATCGCAGTGAAATCCGGCAGACGATACAGGTGCTGCGAATCGCTGGTGTAGCGCAGCGGTAACTGGCGCAATGCCTGGCGGGTGCCTTCGCTCATCAGCCAGGCAGGGGCGACGAAGCCTTCGAGCGGCCAGTTGTAGCGATGGAATACCTCGATTCCGGCGCGCAGGCGGGCGAGAGCGGCGTCTAGAGGCAGGTCATAGAACTCGCCTTCATGGGTATAGATCCGGCGCATGAACCAGTCTCGGGGAGTGGTGGGAATCGGTCCTTCATCGCAATGGTAGTAACCGTGCAGTACCAGTTCGTCGCCGCGAGCGACGCGACGGCTCAGCAAACGTCGAAACTCCGGATGTGCGTCAAGGTCGTCATGTTTGTGGAAGTTCGGCACCACCAGCCAGGTCATCGGCACTGTACCCAGTGCGTCGACGGCTTCGACGAAGGCCTGGTAATCGGGCCAGGTCTGCGGTGCAACGTCGTGTAGCACCAATAACAGACTGGGTGTGTTCATGGGCTCAGCCATTGGCGATCAGCGGCCATTGCGTGCCGAGTACGGCGTGATAGTGCCCCAGCAGGCTGTGGACCACAGTGTCCCAGGCGTAATGTTGCTCGACATGCCGTCGGGCCTGTTTGCCCAACGCGGCGCTGCCTTGGCTGAACAGCTCGCGAACGGTGTTGGCCATCGCCACTGGATTGTTCGGTGCGCAGAGCAAGCCACATTGATCGGTGACAATCTCCTGGAAAGCCCCGGCCGCCACGGCCACCACGGGAATGCCACTGGCCATGGCTTCGAGAACCACCAGGCCAAAGGTTTCCTGATCGCCGGCATGCACCAGCGCGTCGGCGCTGGCCATCAGGCGCGCGACTTGCGCTGCCGGGCAGAATTCATCGAGGACGGTGACATTGCGCGGCACCAGGGTCGGCATCGACGAGCCCACCAGCAGCAAGTGGTAGCGACGACCCAGGCGTTTCATGCAGTTGAGCAGCACCGGCAGGTTTTTTTCCTTGGAGCCACGGCCGGCGAAGATCAGCAGGTGAGTGTTTTCATCGATGCCCAATTCGGCCCGCAGGTCTGGATCCCGTACAGCGGGGTTGAACGTTTGCAGGTCGACGCCCAAAGGTTGTACGAAAACGTTCCGCACCCCCAGCCCGATCAGTTTGTCGGCCATGACCTGGCTCGGCGCCAGAACCCGGTCGAAGTTGCTGTAGAGCTTACTGACATAAGCCTCGACATTGGGTGTAACCCAGTTGCCCATGCGATTGCTGACCAGCATCGGCAGATCGGAGTGATAAAAACCGATCACCGGCACATCGAGTTGCCGCTTGGCGTCCAAAGCGGCCCAGGCAGTCAGGTAAGGGTCGCCGACTTCAATCAGATCGGGCTGTAAATCTCGCAGAACATTGCGCCACGGCCCGAGACGGAGGGGGAATCGATAACCCTTGCCGAAGGGCAGGGCGGGGGCCGGAACCGTATAGACACCATCCTGTTCACTCAAATGCGCCCCTGGGATCAGCAGGCTATGGCAAATGCCGGGTTTGATGCCCAAGCGACGGTGTTTGGCGTCCAGATAAGTGCGCACGCCACCGCTGGCAGGGGCGTAGAACATGGTTATGTCAGCGATATGCACGATGAACATCCCTCCGGGTTCGATGTGCTCCCTTTGGTTGACCTATATGAAGGATAGATGTTCGGTTGGGTTTTGCGGCGAAGCCGAGGGCTTTGGACCGTTGTGTGGCGAGGGCGCTTGCTCCCGCTCGGCTGCCAAGCAGTCGTAAAATCAGCTGGTGTGTTCAATCTGACACACCTTCAATCCCGATTTTGGGGGCGCTTCGCGACCCAGCGGGAGCAAGCTCCCTCGCCACGATGTCTGTGATCAGACGCTAGATACGGAAACTGCCTACCAATTGCTTCAATCGAGAAGCCTGTTGCTCAAGGTCCGAGCACGCCCGCAGGGTCGATTGCAGGTTTTCCACGCCTTCCTGGTTCAGCGTGTTGATTTCGGTGATGTCCACGTTGATCGACTCCACCACTGCCGTTTGTTCCTCGGTCGCCGTAGCCACCGACTGGTTCATGCCGTCGATTTCGCCGATGCGCAACGTCACGCTGTTCAGGCGCTCGCCAGCCAGGTTGGCGATTTCCACGCTGTCCTGGCTGTGGCGCTGGCTGTCGCTCATGGTGCTGACGGATTCGCGGGCGCCGACTTGCAGCTCCTCGATCATGGTCTGCACCTGTTGCGCCGATTCCTGTGTGCGGTGCGCCAGGTTGCGCACCTCGTCGGCCACCACGGCAAAACCGCGCCCGGCTTCACCGGCCCGCGCCGCTTCGATGGCGGCGTTGAGCGCCAGCAGGTTGGTTTGCTGGGAAATGCTGGTGATCACTTCGAGAATCTGCCCGATGTTCACGGTTTTGCTGTTCAGCGATTCGATGTTGGTGCTCGAAGCGCTGAGCATGCTCGACAGCTGATTCATCGCGGCAATGCTGCGATCCACCACTTGCTGGCCGTCTTCGGCCAGGCTGCGGGCATCGCTGGCCTGATTCGATGCCTGGGCGGCGTTACGGGCGATTTCCTGAGCAGCAGCGCCGAGCTGGTTGATGGCCGCGGCGACGCTGCTGGTGCGCGAAGCTTGCTGGTCGGAATTGAACATCGACGAGTTCGAGGCCGCCACCACCCGCAAGGCCACTTCGTTGACCTGGCCGGTGGCCGAGGACACTTCGCGGATCGATGTATGAATTCGCTCCACGAAACGATTGAACGCCGTGCCAAGGATGCCGAATTCGTCCTGATTCTGGATGGTCAGGCGTTTGGTCAGGTCGCCTTCACCGTCGGCGATGTCTTCCATGGCGCGGGTCATCACGTGCAGCGGCTGGATCAGCAGGCGGATCAGCATGCCCAGCAAACCAATGATGATGGCCACGGCAATCAGGGTCGCGATGATCGCCGAGGTGCGGAATTCGCTGAGCATGGAGAAGGCTTTGTCCTTGTCCACCGACAGGCCGATGTACCAGTTGACCGAGGACAGTCCCTTGATCGGGGTGAAGGTCACGATGCGGGTTTTGCCGTCAACTTCGATCTCGCTCGGCTTACTACCGATGACGGGCGTGTCTTGTGGGTAGACGTCCTTGAGGTTTTTCATCGCCAGCGTTTTGTCCGGGTGAACCAGGATCTTGCCGTCGGCGCTGACCAGGAACGCATAGCCCATGCCGTCGAAGTCCAGCGCGTTGAGGGTGTCGGTGATCGCTTGCAGGCTCAGGTCGCCACCGACCACGCCGATGTTCTGACCGTCCTTGAGAACGCTGTCGACGATGGAAATCACCAACTGGCCAGACGCCAGGTCGATGTAAGGTTCGGTCAAGGCAGAAGCGCTGGTGCTCTGCGCGCTCTTATACCAGGGGCGGGCGCGAGGGTCATAGCCGTCGGGCATCTTACTGTCCGGGCGGATAATGAAGGTGCCATCCTTGTTGCCCAGGTAGGCACCCATGAAGGTCGATGTGACAGCCTTCTGTTCCAGCAGTTTGGCGACGTTGTCGGTCTCGGCGTTCAGGGCAACGGTCTGTGACAGGTTTTCGATCAACAGGCTACGACCCGCCAGCCAGGTCTGAATATTCTTGGCGGTGACGTTACCCATTTCTTGCAGGTAGTTGTCCAGGTCGCGGCGTATCGCATTGCGCTGCAAATAGTCGTTGTACAGTGTGAACGAAGCGAATGCGGCGATAACGATCAGGGCGGCGGCAAGCAGTATTTTATGGCTGAAGCGCAGGTTTTTGTTCATGGCTTGGGGGTCCGCTAGGTCTTAATGTCCAGGGCGTGCTTTTATAAAGGCGCGCAGAATGGGCAGTGATGAAAGTAAGCTGATAGTTCCGTCTCTCCTTAGGGAATTACCGACGCTGTTTCCAGTCTGGTCTCTCGGTTGTTATCGGCCATGAAGGATCAAAGATTAACCATGGGTGACAAAATGCCTGACTCATCGCAACTCGTTATCGGCGCTGACCTCGCTGGCCAGCCAATCGCCCAGGCCATGCGCCTGGCGAACCGTCACGGTTTGGTAGCGGGTGCTACCGGGACCGGTAAAACCGTTACGTTGCAGCGCCTGGCCGAAGCGTTCAGCGATGCAGGCGTGGCGGTGTTCGCGGCGGACATCAAAGGCGACTTGTGCGGCCTGGGCGCCGCCGGTAACCCCCAAGGCAAGGTCGCGGAGCGGATCGCCGGCATGCCCTGGCTGAACCATAAGCCTCAGGCGTATCCGGTAACCCTGTGGGATATTCACGGTCAGTCCGGTCATCCATTGCGCACCACCTTGAGCGAAATGGGGCCGTTGCTGCTCGGCAGCCTGCTGGAGCTGACCGACAGTCAGCAGTCGGCTCTTTATGCCGCGTTCAAGGTGGCCGACCGCGAAGGGCTGTTGCTGCTGGATTTGAAAGATTTGAAGGCGCTGCTCAATCACCTGCGTGATAACCCCGTATTACTGGGCGATGACGCGGCGCTGATGACCACCGGCTCCAGCCAGGCACTGTTGCGCCGTTTGGCGACGCTGGAACAGCAGGGCGCCGAAGCGTTGTTCGGTGAACCGGCACTGCAACTGGAAGATATTTTGCAGCCGGCGATGGACGGTCGCGGGCGCATCCATTTGCTCGACGCCAGCCGTCTGGTGCACGAAGCGCCGAAGGTCTACGCGACGTTCCTGCTGTGGTTGCTGGCTGAATTGTTCGAGCAACTGCCGGAGCGCGGCGATGCCGATAAACCGCTGCTGGCGCTGTTTTTCGACGAGGCGCACTTGTTGTTCGCCGGTACGCCCAAGGCGTTGCAGGATCGTCTGGAGCAAGTGGTGCGGCTGATCCGTTCGAAAGGCGTGGGCGTGTATTTCGTCACCCAATCGCCGGGGGACTTGCCGGATGATGTGCTGGCTCAGTTGGGCTTGCGTGTCCAGCATGGCTTGCGCGCGTTCACCGCCAAAGAGCAGAAATCCCTGCGTGCAGTGGCCGAGGGCTTCCGGCCGAACCCGGCATTTGATGCCTTGTCGGTGTTGACAGAGCTGGGCATCGGCGAGGCGTTGGTCGGCACCTTGCAGGACAAGGGCACGCCGGAGATGGTCCAGCGTGTACTGGTCGCACCGCCGCAATCGCGGATTGGGCCGCTGACCGAGACTGAGCGCACGGTGCTGATTGCCGGTTCGCCGTTTAAAGGGCGATATGACAAGCCGATCGATCGCGAATCGGCCTATGAAGTGCTGATGGGGCGCAAGGGATTGGCGCCGGAGCCTGAAACCGTGCCGGGCAAACCTGCCCCCGAAGAGCCGAGTTTCACCGAACAGGCCGGGGAATTCCTCGGTACGGCGGCAGGACAGGCGCTTAAATCGGCGATGCGACAGGCGGCCAATCAATTGGGCCGACAACTGGTACGCGGGTTGATGGGGTCATTGCTTGGGGGCAGCAAACGTCGCTAGCGAGTGTACGCAGTCAAAATGTGGGAGCGGCGGTGCGGCGCTCCCACATTAAGTCCGAGTCAGGATTTAGGTTTTGCGTGCGCCGCAAGGCGCTCCAGCGCCGCCCTTAGATTCGGGTCGGTAATCCCGTCAGCCGTCGCCTGAATGGTCGCCGCGGCATCCGTCGACAAATCCATGGTATGCCCAGCCGCTCCTTGCTGAACGGTCGGTGGCTGCACCTTGAACAGGATCCGCGTCAGGCTGGCGAACTCGTCGAACAGCTGTAACTGGCGTTGCAGACGCTTTTGTTGATAACGCAGGCGGGTGGCCCAGTGACCGTCGGTGACAATCAGCAATAAACTGCCTTCGCGCCACGACGCCACATGGCAATGCTCGCGGGCGGCCGGTTGCAGCTGGCTTTCCACCAGACGTTGCAAATGACCCAGGCGTTGAGCGTGGCCAAAGATGGCTTTCAGCGGTTTGGCTTCGCGAAGCAGAACGGCGGGTGCTCTGGCCGTGAGAGGGCGAAATGCCATGATCGAACACCTGAAGTAACAGAACGGCCATGGTAACAGAAAGCACCCGCTGGTCCCGACCCATTGCTTTACGAGCGCTTTACCCATTAAATCAACGAGTAACTTGTACCCTCAATGGGTTGAAGTTCAGCAAAAAGCCCATATTTTAAGTGAGCCCCGTCACAGCGCAGTGCATGCATCGTGGAATAACGCCACTTTCCTCACCATCGTTTCCGGGTAGAATGCTCGTTCGCATGCGGCCATGAGGGCTGCACGGGCGACTCACGGGGCCGCCCTCCATCCCTTTAGTGTGGAAGATCCTGCCGATATGTTTGCGCCTTTGTTAAAGAAACTTTTTGGAAGCAAGAACGAGCGTGAAGTCAAACGCATGCTCAAGACGGTGCAGCTCGTCAATGCCTTCGAAGAGCAAATGGTGGCCCTTTCGGACGATCAATTGCGTGCCAAGACCAACGAGTTCAAGGCCCGCCTCGCCAAAGGGGAAACCCTCGACAAGCTGCTGCCAGAAGCCTTTGCGGTCGCCCGCGAAGCCGGTAAGCGCGTCATGGGTATGCGCCATTTCGATGTCCAGCTGATCGGCGGCATGACCTTGCATGAAGGCATGATCGCGGAAATGCGTACCGGTGAAGGCAAGACCCTGGTGGCAACACTGGGCGTTTACCTCAACGCGCTGTCCGGCAAGGGCGTGCACGTTGTGACGGTGAACGACTACCTGGCCCGTCGTGACGCCAACTGGATGCGTCCGCTCTACGAATTCCTCGGCATGACGGTCGGCGTGGTCACGCCATTCCAGCCGCCGGAAGAGAAGCGCGCCGCTTACGCCGCCGACATCACCTACGGCACCAACAACGAATTCGGTTTCGACTACCTGCGCGACAACATGGCGTTCAGCATGGAAGAAAAATTCCAGCGCGAACTCAATTTTGCCGTGATCGACGAAGTCGACTCCATCCTCATCGACGAAGCCCGTACCCCGCTGATCATCTCCGGTCAGGCCGAGGACAGCTCCAAGCTGTACATCGAGATCAACAAACTGATCCCGCAGCTTGAATTGCACATCGAGGAAGTCGAAGGGGAAGTCACCAAGGCCGGCCATTACACCATCGACGAGAAGACCCGTCAGGTCGAACTCAACGAAGCCGGTCACCAGTTCATCGAAGAAATGCTCACCCGCGTCGGCCTGCTGGCTGAAGGCGAGAGCCTGTATTCGGCGCATAACCTGGGCTTGCTGACTCACGTCTATGCCGGCCTGCGTGCGCACAAACTGTTCCACCGCAATGTCGAGTACATCGTGCAGGACGGTCAGGTTGTGCTGGTCGACGAACACACCGGCCGTACCATGCCGGGTCGCCGTTTGTCCGAAGGTCTGCACCAGGCCATCGAAGCCAAGGAAAACCTGAACATCCAGGCCGAGAGCCAGACCCTGGCGTCGACCACGTTCCAGAACTACTTCCGTCTATACAACAAGCTGTCCGGCATGACCGGTACCGCGGACACCGAAGCGTTCGAATTCCATCAGATCTATGGCCTGCAGGTCATGGTCATCCCGCCGAACAAGCCGTTGGCGCGTAAAGACTACAACGACCTGGTGTTCCTGACCGCCGAAGAGAAATACGCGGCGATCATCGGCGACATCAAGGAGTGCATGGCTCAGGGCCGTCCGGTACTGGTGGGTACCGCCACCATCGAAACGTCCGAGCACATGTCCGGCCTGCTTCAGAAGGAAGGCATCGAACACAAGGTTCTGAACGCCAAGTTCCACGAAAAAGAAGCCGAAATCATCGCTCAGGCCGGTCGTCCGGGCGCACTGACCATCGCCACCAACATGGCCGGTCGTGGTACCGACATCCTGTTGGGCGGCAACTGGGAAGTGGAAGTGGCTTCGCTGGAAGACCCGACCCCTGAGCAGATTGCCCAGATCAAGGCCGACTGGCAGAAACGTCACCAGCAAGTGCTGGAGTCGGGCGGCTTGCAGGTGATCGCTTCCGAGCGTCACGAATCGCGTCGTATCGACAACCAGTTGCGCGGTCGTGCCGGTCGTCAGGGCGACGCCGGTTCCAGCCGTTTCTACCTGTCGCTGGAAGACAGCCTGATGCGCATCTTCGCCTCTGACCGGGTGAAGAACTTCATGAAGGCGCTGGGCATGCAGTCCGGTGAAGCGATCGAGCACCGCATGGTGACCAACGCCATCGAGAAGGCTCAGCGCAAGGTTGAAGGTCGCAACTTCGACATCCGTAAGCAGCTGCTTGAGTTCGACGACGTCAACAACGAACAACGTAAAGTGATCTATCACATGCGTAACAGTTTGTTGGCCGCCGACAACATTGGCGAAACCATTGCCGATTTCCGTCAGGACGTGCTCAACGCAACCGTCAGCGCACACATTCCGCCACAATCGCTGCCTGAGCAGTGGGACGTGTCCGGTCTGGAAGCGGCGTTGCAGAGCGACTTCGGTGTGGCGCTGCCGATCCAGCAATGGCTCGACGAAGACGACCACCTGTACGAAGAAACCCTGCGCGAGAAGCTGCTCAACGAACTGATCGCCGCGTACAACGAGAAAGAAGACCAGGCCGGTGCCGAAGCACTGCGCTCCTTCGAGAAGCAAATCGTACTGCGCGTGCTCGACGACCTGTGGAAAGACCACCTGTCGACCATGGATCACCTGCGTCACGGCATTCACTTGCGTGGTTATGCGCAGAAGAACCCGAAGCAAGAGTACAAGCGCGAGTCCTTCACCTTGTTCTCCGAGCTGCTGGATTCGATCAAGCGCGACTCGATTCGTGTGCTGTCGCACGTTCAGGTGCGCCGCGAAGATCCGGAAGCCGAAGAGCAACGTCTGCGTCAGGAAGCCGAGGCGCTGGCTGCGCGCATGCAGTTCCAGCACGACGAAGCGCCTGGCCTGGAGCAACCGGAAGTGTTGGGTGAAGAGATCGATGTAGCTCTCGCCACCGCACCGGTACGCAACGAGCAGAAGCTGGGCCGCAACGAGCTGTGCTACTGCGGCTCGGGCAAGAAGTACAAGCATTGCCACGGGCAGATCCAGTAAACCCCGTTTCAAACGCTGAAATACCCGCGCCGCGACCGGCTTCTGCCGTCGCGGCGTTTTGCCATTTAAACCACCGTCCATCGCACTGACGGTGCCAACATTTTTTAAGGAGCGCATTCATGGCTGTTGGTCTTGGTCCTTTGCCAACGTTGCACCCGGTTGCCGGTTTTGAACTCGGTATCGCCTCGGCCGGTATCAAGCGCCCGGGGCGCAAGGATGTCGTGGTCATGCGCTGTGCCGAAGGTTCCACAGTGGCGGGCGTGTTCACCCTGAACGCCTTTTGCGCCGCTCCCGTGATCCTGGCCAAGCAACGCGTGCAAGGCCCGGTACGTTACTTGCTGACCAACACCGGCAATGCCAACGCCGGCACCGGCGAACTAGGCCTGGCCGCCGCCGAGCGCACCTGCGCCAAGCTGGCCGAGCTGACCGGCGTCGATGCCAGCCTGGTGCTGCCGTATTCCACCGGCGTGATCGGCGAACCGCTGCCGGTCGAGAAAATCGAAGGCGCATTGCAAGCCGCCCTTGATGACTTGTCGGAAAACAACTGGGAAGCTGCCGCCACCGGCATCATGACCACCGACACCCTGCCCAAGGGCGCCAGCCGTCAGTTCCAGCATGACGGCGTGACCATAACCGTCACCGGCATCAGCAAAGGCGCGGGCATGATTCGCCCGAACATGGCGACCATGCTCGGTTACATCGCCACCGACGCCAAAGTCTCCCGCGAAGTGCTGCAAAACCTGCTGCTGGACGGCGCCAACAAGTCGTTCAACCGCATCACCATCGACGGCGACACCTCGACCAACGACTGCTGCATGCTGATCGCCACCGGCAAGGCCGCACTGCCGGAAATCACCCGTGCCGAAGGCGAGCTGTTCGCCAAGTTGAAACAAGCGGTATTCGAAGTGTGCATGGACGTGGCCCAGGCCATCGTGCGTGACGGCGAAGGCGCGACCAAGTTCGTCACCGTTGAAGTCAACGGCGGCAGCAATCACCAGGAATGCCTGGACGTCGGTTACACCGTGGCCCACTCGCCGCTGATCAAGACTGCGCTGTTCGCCTCCGATCCGAACTGGGGCCGCATCCTGGCCGCTGTAGGCCGTGCCGGTGTACCGAACCTGGACGTGAGCAAGATCGACGTATTCCTTGGCGAGGTGTGCATCGCCAGCCGTGGCGCGCGTTCTGCCACCTACACCGAGGCCCAGGGCGCGGCGGTGATGCAGCAGGAAGAAATCACCATCCGCATCGAGCTGGGTCGCGGCGATTGCAGCGAAACCATCTGGACCACCGACCTGTCCCACGAATACGTGAAGATTAACGCCGAGTACCGCACGTAAGACAGATCGCTTTCGCGGGCAAGCCTTGCGCCTACAGGTGGTGTGACCTGTAGGAGCGAGGCTTGCCCGCGAAGACCGACCACCAGACGCTAAAGATTCTGGCTTGTACTCTTACCAAAAGGCGCCCGAACATGAGCCTCCACCTGATCATCGGCGACAAACTGTATTCTTCCTGGTCCCTGCGCGCCGCGCTGGCCCTCGACCTGACCGGCGCGTCCTACACCGAAGAACTGATCAAGCTGAACCAGCCGGATACCCGCGCACGCGTGCTCAAGCATTCGCCGACCGGGAAAGTCCCGCTGCTGAAAAGCGAACACGGCACCATCGCCGATTCGCTGGCGATTGCCGAGTACCTGGCCGAGCAATTCCCCGATGCCGGCCTCTGGCCCAAAGACACCGCCGCCCGAGCCCAGGCGCGTTCGGCTTGCGCGCAGATGCACAGCGGTTTCTTCGCCATGCGCGGCAACATGCCGTTCGACCTGAGCCACAATGCGCCGTTGTTGCCGACTCCGCCTGACGTTCATGCCGAGATCGAGCGCATGCTGGCGTTGTGGGCTGAATGTCGTGCGGCCGCGACTGAAGCCGGCCCGTTCCTGTTCGGTGGCGCGACCCTGGCCGATGCGTTTTTCGCACCGATCGCCGTCCGCCTGCGCACCTATCAAGTGAAGCTGCCCGAGGTCGATGCAGCCTATGTCGAAACCATTTACCAATGGCCAGCTTTCAAGGCCTGGCAGAAGGCAGGTCTGGAGGAGGTCGGGCAGTGAAACGAGTACACGTGGCCGCGGCGGTTATCCGCGATAGCAACGGCAAGATCCTCATCGCCCGGCGTGCCGACACCCAGCATCAGGGCGGCTTGTGGGAGTTCCCCGGTGGCAAGGTCGAGGATAACGAATCCGTCGAAACCGCCCTGGCCCGCGAGCTTCACGAAGAGTTGGGCATCGTGGTCAATACCGCGCGACCGTTGATCAAGGTTCGCCACGACTACCCGGACAAGCAGGTGTTGCTGGATGTCTGGGAAGTCTCGGCGTTTACCGGCGAACCCCATGGTGCCGAAGGTCAGCCTTTGGCCTGGGTGACTGCACGGGAACTGCTGGACTACGAGTTTCCGGCCGCCAACCAGCCGATCGTCGCGGCTGCACGCTTGCCCGGCGAGTACCTGATCACCCCGGACGGACTGGAAACCCCGGCCTTGCTGCGCGGTATCCAGAAAGCCATCGCGGGCGGCATCAAGCTGATTCAATTGCGTGCGCCCAATGGCTATGACCCGCAATACCGCGATCTGGCGGTGGACGCGGCGGGGCTGTGTGCCGGCAAGGCGCAGTTGATGATCAAGGGGCCGTTTGAATGGCTGGGGGACTTCCCCTCCGCCGGTTGGCACATCACTGCCGCGCAGTTGCGCAAGTACGCGGCGGCCGGCCGACCGCTACCGGCGTCGCGCTGGTTGGCGGCGTCCTGCCACAACGCTGAAGAACTGGCGCTGGCCGATCAGATGGGCGTGGACTTTGTGACCCTGTCGCCGGTGCAACCGACCCAGACGCACCCGGATGCTCAGCCGCTGGGTTGGGAGCTGGCGTCGACTTTGATCGAAGGCTTCAGCAAACCGGTGTTCTTGTTGGGTGGGGTTGGCCCGGTAGAGCGGCAGAAAGCCTGGGAAGCGGGCGCGCAGGGTGTGGCGGGGATTCGGGCATTCTGGCCTGAGGCCTAGCACCTGATCGTTCCCACGCTCGCGTGGGAACGATCAGTTTGAAGGTTTTGCCGCAGGCTGCCACAAAATCTCGGCAATCCCCTGGCGCTTGGCAATCAACCGTGCCGCCACAAACAACAAATCCGACAACCGATTGATATACGCCAGGCCCACCCCGGCCAACGGTTCGATCGCATTCAACTGCTGACACCGGCGCTCGGCACTGCGCGCCAGGCTGCGGCACACGTGGGCCTGGGCAATCAGCGCCGAACCGCCGGGCAGAATGAAATTCTCCAGAGGCCCCAGCTCTTCATTCCACACATCAATGGCCGCTTCCAGCCGTTCGATTTCTGCCGTGTTCAGTGCCTGATACACCGGCATCGCCAGTTCGCCACCGAGGTCGAACAACCGATGCTGGCAGGGCGCCAATACCTCGATCACTTCACCAAGCCCGGGAAACTCGCCACTTTGCGCCGCCAACCCGGCCAACAGCACGCCCACCTGGCTATTCAGCGTATCGACTTCGCCAATGGCCTCGATTCGCGGATGGTCCTTGGGTACCCGGCGGCCGTCGCCAAGCCCGGTTTCGCCTTTGTCGCCAGTGCGGGTGTAAATCTTCGACAAACGAAAGCCCATGGTTACCTCGACAGCTGATTGAGTTCTTGAGAGTTCACCGCAGTGCCCGACAAAGGCAGGCGCAAGGTGAAGCAAGTGCCTTGGCCCGGCGTCGATTGCACTTCCATCTGGCCCTTGTGGTTGTTGGTGATGATGAAGTACGAAACCGAGAGCCCAAGGCCGGTGCCCTGACCGATTTCCTTGGTGGTGAAGAACGGCTCGAACGTGCGTTTGCGCACGCTTTCGCTCATGCCGATGCCGTTGTCCTCGACCTGGATTTCCGCCCACGGCGGATTCAGTTTTGTGCGCAGAATGATCCGCCCCGGTTCGCGGTCGTCTGTACGCTGGTGAATGGCTTGCGCGGCGTTTTTCAGCAGGTTGAGCAGCACCTGCTCCAGTTCGTTGGCGGTGCCGGGTACCGGGCCCAGCGCCGGATCGAACTGGCGAATGATCGCCTGGCCCTTGAAGTCGAAGCCAATGGCCAGGTCGAAGTCGTTGCCGGCGATTTCCACCGCTTGATCGATCAGTGCCGGCAGGTCGCATGGCGCCATTTGCCGAGTGCTGCGGCGGCTGAAGCTGAGCATGTGGGTCACGATCTTCGCCGCCCGGGCGCCAGCCTGCTGAATGCCGTCGAGCAGCTGCGGTACTTCACGCGCTTTCAGGTACTTATTGACCGTTTCCAGTTCTATGCCCATTTGCTCGGCCTGTTCGAGGTTCTTCGGCAGGTCGGGGGACAGACGTCGACGAATGTTCTGCACGTTGTGCAGGATCGCGCCCAGGGGGTTGTTGATCTCATGGGCCATACCGGCGGCGAGGCCGCCGACCGAGAGCATTTTTTCCGACTGCACCATCATTTCTTCCAGGGACAGACGCTGGGTGATGTCGTCGATCCGGATGACCACGCCACGTCCGGCACCGCCCATCAACGGGTAGAACGTCAGGGCGTAATGCCGGGGTTCGTCGTCCTTGAGCCAGGTAACGCGTTCGATCTTGGCCACCGTATGCTGCTCGACGGTTTGCTTGAGCTGCGGCAGGAATGGCTTGAGGGGTTTGAAGGCGAGAAAGATAGGCTGGTTCAAGGCTTCGTCCAGGCGCGTGCCGGACAGTGCGCTGGCCTCCTGATTCCACTGGGTCACGTAAAGCTGCTCGTCGAGTGCGATCAGTGCCGATGGCATGGAGTCGATGATGCTGTTGAGGTAGTTCTGGAAACCGGTAAGTTTTTTCTCGATCTTGCTCCGCACCTGAACTTCCAGTTCCAGCTTGCGGTTGGTGTGACGGGTTTCTTCGGCCAGCCCCTGGGCCTGATCGTAAGCCGCCTGGGAATCGTCACGGGCACGCTTGAGCTGCTGCTCCCGGGCCTCGATGCGCGAGAGCATGGTGTTGAACGCTTCGGCGAGGCTGCCGATTTCGTCGTGGTTGCCGCGAGAGGCGCGCAGGGCGTAGTTCTCTTCCCGGGTGACTTGCCGGGACAGCTCTTCGAGTTGATGGATGGGGCGGGTAATCAGGCGTTTGATCTGCCGGGCGATCACCAGCCACAACAGCACGCTGAAGATCAGAATCCCCAGGCTGGCGGTCAGAGTCCCGGTGTAGAACGCCATCGGCAATTCGCTGCTGGCCACCAGCAGCAAATGCCCGGGAGCGGTGCCGGGGCGGGGCAGGGTGATCACTTGATTGCTGCGAAACTCCGTGGCTTGCCAGGCTTCGAGGTGCTGGTAGTGCTCTGGCAGGCTCAGCATGTCGCCGTGTTGCAGCTGCGCCAGACGCGTACCCGTGCCGTCGTAAAGGGCTGCCGCACGCAGTGGTGAATAACTGTTGAGTTCGTTGAGCAGGCGTTCGGCGTTTTGCGGCGACTTCAGCGCGTCGGACACCAGGCTCGGGTTGGACACCAGTCGGCCGATGGTCTGCAGGGCCTGGGGGGCCATGCTTTCCTGGGAGATGTAATACGCGGCACTGATAAAGGTCAGGTTGGCGACCAGCAAAACGGTGGTCAACAGCACCAGCAGGGCGGCCAGCAGTTTCTGGCCGACCGGAAGGTTTTCAAGGCGCTGGCGCAATGGCATCAGGTTCATCGCTGAAAAGGAACAAGTGGCCAGCGTAGCCGCTGCTCAGTCGCTGGGCAATCCAAGGCTGTGCAGATGATCGATCAAGCGCTGCTGCAATTGATTGAGGTGGGGCAGGTTCAACTGATGCCGCGACGCAACTTTGCAGGCATGGCCCAACAGGTAGCTGATTTCGGTGCGGCGCTGATTGGCGACATCCTGGTACATCGAGGAGAAATTGGTCGCGGTAGCCTTGATCACCCGTTCGACTTCCTCCCGGAGGTTTTCGGCTGCCGCCGGCTGGCCGCAGCGCTCCAGCAGTTCGGTAAGTTCGGCGCACAGGGTGGCCACTTCGCACTGATGTTGCTGCAAACCGCCGTTGCGGCATTCGTGCAATACGGTCAACGGGTTGATCGCACAATTGAGCGCCAGCTTGCGCCACAGCCTTGTGAGAATGTCGGTGCTCCACTCATGGGGAATGCCGGCGTCGCTCAAGTCCTCCAGCCAGAACGGTGCCACCGGATGGCCGGCATCTCCCAGCCAGGTGTAACCATGACCGGCAAACACCACGCGCCAATCGCCATCGCGAAACGCGCCTTCGGTACTGGAAGCGAAGATGCAGCGGGCATGCGGGACTTGCGCGGCGACGGCGTCCTGGCTGCCAAGGCCGTTTTGCAACAGGATCAGTTCGGCGTCCGGTGTCAGGCGGTGAGCGAGCCGGGCCACGGCTGTTACGGCGTCATAGGCTTTACAGGCCACCAGCAGACGGCTGATCGGCCCATCGCTGTCGGCTGTTTCGCCGGGCACCGGGTACAGCTGCGCTTCGCCGTGCTCGACCAGCGTCAGCCCGCCCGCCGCCTGATAGGCCTGCAGGCGCGCCGCGTCCCGTACGATCAGCCTGACCGGCACTGAAGCCCGTGCCAGACGGGTGGCCCACAACGTGCCGAGGCTGCCGGCGCCCAGAACATGCCAAGGGGTAGACATCAGCTTTTTACTCGGTTTGTCGCTGGCATGTGAGGCTCGCAGTATCGGTTGGAAAAGACCCGTTATAATGAGCCCGATTTTAACCGCAAGCCAAGCGCGCTCCATCGTTATCGAGCGCGCCTTTTTATTGGAGAAATTACATGCCGTCGTTCGACGTGGTATCCGAACTGGACAAACACGAAGTCACCAACGCGGTCGAGAACGCCGTCAAGGAACTCGATCGTCGTTATGACCTGAAAGGCAAGGGCAGCTTCGAGTTCAAGGAAAAAGACCTGACCGTCAACCTGACCGCTGAAGCCGATTTCCAGCTCGAAGCGATGATCGAGATCCTCAAGCTGGCCCTGGTCAAGCGCAAGATCGACGTGCAATGCCTTGAAGTCAAGGATGCCTACGCGTCGGGCAAGCTGATGAAGCAGGAAGCGGTCCTCAAGGAAGGCATCGACAAAGACCTGGCGAAGAAAATCGTCGCCCACGTCAAAGATGCCAAGCTCAAGGTCCAGGCTGCCATTCAGGGTGAGCAGGTGCGTATCACCGGTAAAAAGCGTGACGATCTGCAGGAAGCCATCGCCGCCCTGCGCGCCAAAACTTTCGACATGCCGCTGCAGTTCAATAACTTCCGCGACTGATATTTCAAGCGGGAACCTCTCGGCGATTTCGACGTCCGAGGCCCAAGCAACGGCAGAAACGACCGAGCCTTATGGGGGCGGTCTTTCTGCCGCTCATTTTTCGCGTGCCGGGTAGCCGGAAATCAGGAGAAAGAAGATGGATTTGAATGCTGAAGTGGACAACCTGGTCAAGGCGTCTCAAGCCTGGATTCCGATGATCATGGAATACGGCAGCCGCGTGTTGCTGGCGGTGATTACCCTGGCCATTGGCTGGTGGCTGATCAACAAAGTCACGCAAAAACTGGGCGGCCTGTTGGCGTTGCGCAACGCCGACCTGGCGCTGCAAGGCTTCATCAGCAGCCTGGCGAACATCATCCTCAAGGTTCTGCTGATCGTCAGCGTGGCGTCGATGATCGGTGTGGAAACCACCTCCTTCGTCGCGGCTATCGGTGCGGCCGGCCTGGCCATCGGTCTGGCCCTGCAGGGCAGCCTGGCGAATTTCGCCGGCGGCGTGTTGATTCTGTTGTTCCGTCCATTCCGTATCGGTGACTGGATCGAAGCCCAAGGTGTTGCCGGTACTGTCGACAGCATCCAGATCTTCCACACCGTACTGCGCACTGGCGATAACAAAACCATCATCGTGCCTAACGGTAATCTGTCGAACGGCATCATCACCAACACCAACCGTCAGCCGACCCGCAAAGTAGTATTTGATGTGGGTGTGGACTACGAGGCGGACTTGCAGAAGGCCCGTGAAGTGTTGCTGGACCTGGCCAAGGATCCGCGAGTGTTGACTGAGCCGGCACCGGAAGCGGTGATTTCCACACTGGGCGACAGTTCGATCACTGTTTCTCTACGGGTGTGGGTGAAGACTGCCGACTACTGGAATGTGATGTTCATGTTTAACGAACAATCGCGCGATCGCTTGAAGACTGCCGGCATCGATATTCCATTTCCGCAGCGGGTTATTCGCGTGGTGCAGGAATCGGCAACGGTTTAATGATCTGTCTTTCAACTAATGTCTGACCGTTTGGTCAGGCATCTTGCAAGACCATAAGTACTGTAGCCAATAAAAAAGGCCCATCTGAAGATGGGCCTTTTTTTGATTACCGCGAACTGGCTTTCGGCAATTACAGAACCGAAATCGGGTAGTCGACGATCAGGCGGAACTCGTCGATATTACCTTCAAACGAGTCGTCATGGTTGGCGCGATGCCATGCTTGACGAATACGGAAGGACAGATCCTTGGCCGGGCCGGATTGAACGACGTACTTGGCTTCGACGTTGGTTTCGTGGTGTTTGCCATCTTCACCGTAGAAGCCGGTGTAGGCACTGCCCGCCGGAGTGTTGGTACCGTCGATGTCCCAACCTTTCACGTAACGGGTCATGAAGCTCAGACCAGGTACGCCGTATTCGGCCATTTTCAGGTCATAACGGACTTGTACCGATTTCTCGCCAGGGGCGTTGAAGTCAGAGTACTGGATGGAGTTGGCGAGGAAGATCGAGTCGCCACCGCGGTTGTTTTTACCCACGCCGACATAGTCAAACGGAGTATCGCCATTCACTTTCTGGAAGCCCACGGTGACGGTGTGCGCTTTCAGGAACGAGTAAGCAGCGGCCAGCGAGTAGGCGGTGTTATTGATTTCGCCTGCTTTAGCGCTACCGGTGTCCCTGGTGTTGTAGATGTTACCGTCGAAGTTGATCGAGTTGTCGCCACCCAATGCGAGGGTGTAGTTCGCGTTGGCGTAGTACTGGTTCCAGATGTCTTCGAGCTTGGCACCGTAGAGCGACACGCTCAGGTCTGGGGTAATGCCGTACTTGCCACCGAGGTAGTCGATGGAGTTGGCTTTCACGCCAGCGTAGTTAGCCCACAGGTCACCGTCACGGGCGTTGCTGTCCTGGCTGGTCGCCGAGTAGAAGTGACCGCCTTCGAGGTCAAGGTCTTTGACTTCGCTGCTCTGCAGTTGGATACCGCTGGCAGTTTGGTGAAGGATGCGGGAGCCGCCAACAGCGAACACCGGAGCGGTGCTTGGCTGCATGTCGCCGATTTTCAGTTCGGTCTTGGAGATGCGGAACTTGGCGGCAGCGCCGGCTTTGCCCTGGCTGTTGTTGACCTCGCCATCGGAGTCCACAGTCATGTTGCCGGTACCAGCATATTTGTCGGAACCGTCCAGCTTAATGGCCAGTTGGCCCCAAGCTTCAACGCCAACACCGATCAGACCTTGGGTGTAGCCCGAGCTGAACATGCCCTGGATGCCCTGGGTCCAGTCTTTGTCGTCGGTTGCGCCGTCTTTCTTGTTACGGTTGTAGTAGTAGTTGCGAACCAGCAAGTCGAGCTTGCTGTCTTCAACAAAACCTTTGGCTTCAGCCTGGTCACTTACGAAAGGTGCGGCCGTAGCCAATTGAGTACTGGCTGCTGCTGCAACTGCCAGTGCGATCATGCTCCACTTCATCACGCGCATCGTGATTTGCTCCTTTGGTTTTTAGAAGAGTACTGCCGTCCCACCTGTTTTATTATCTGGGCGGCTCTTTCTTTTTGTGTCGGCGCAAACTTATATCACGCCGACCCTATTGGCGATACTTGCGTATCTAACCTTTCAGCTTCTTTACGACCCTGTCGCAAATGGCGGGGTAGATGTCGCAAATTCACAGTCCCGACGCAATCGGACTGACAACTTCAGCGCTGTTTTCCAGGGCTTGAGCATCGGTAAAAAAGAGTCCCTTGTCCTGCACTTGAATCTCCATCGGGCAATCCTGCCACTGTTTTTATTGGCCTTAAGGCTTCCACTTCCAGCGGAGCGCTTATAGACGATACGGGTGTTAATGCAACAAGCGTGCACAAACCAGAATTCTGTTGCTGTTTTTTTCAGAAGGCCTGCCTGTTGCTGTAAAAACCTCATAAATCCGGGGGGGTCAAGCTCGTTTTTCTTAGGCTTGACGCCATGCTTTGCATCGTGGTTACCACGTCGGAGCTGCGGGGGTGACAACCAAAAACGTTACCGGTTCACCCCGCCAGTGAGTAATTGGCGGATGCTGACGCACTGAGCGTAGACGCGTTGTGCGGTTTTGGTGCAAAAAATTTTATTTCCTGTACTGAATTCACACATTGTCGCTTTGCCGTGGGTTCGAACGGTGCGTTGTTTATGGGGTACTTCGGCGTTTTTTCCGTGATGGCCGGTTCTGTCATGGTGCGTCCCGAATCAAAATGGCGCATCTCGGAGCGCCCGCAGGACGGCGCTGGCGGCAGTTCGTCGTGAAGCGTGTGGCGTTCGCAGGTATGCTGCCGTCCTGTCGCTTGGTGCGCCGTCTTTCGGTGGGGGCGCTAAGCTGAAAAAAGATGACCAGAGGGGAGTGTGCACTGTGTTCGCTTTAGATCCACGACTTCAACAAGACACGTTGCCAATCGGCGATTTCCCGCTCTGCCGGTTGCTGCTGTCCAATGATTCGAATTACCCCTGGTTCATCCTCGTGCCACGCCGCGAGGATATCAGTGAAATATTTCAGCTGGATGACGCAGATCAACAGCAGCTGTGGCGGGAAACGACTGAGCTGGCGGAAATCCTCAAGGACTCTTTCGACGCGGACAAGTTGAACGTCGCGGCCCTGGGTAACGTCGTCAATCAGTTGCACATGCATGTGATTGTGCGCAAGCGTGAGGACGCCGCCTGGCCAGCTCCGATCTGGGGCAAACAGGAGGCCAAGCCATACAGTTCAGAGCAGATCGCGACGATTCGCGAGCGACTGCGTCTGGTATTGACCGACGATTTCAAGTTTCTGGAGGGCTGAATCATGAGCCTGGGCGAACGCGTTACCGATCTGGAAAGCCGACTGGCATTTCAGGATGACACCATCCAGGCATTGAATGATGTGCTGGTGGCGCAGCAGCGGATGGTCGAGCGTCTGCAATTGCAAATGTCGGCGTTGCTCAAGCGGCAGGAGGAAATGGCCGGCCAGTTTGCGACGCTTGAAGAAGAAGAGGCTCCACCGCCCCATTACTAAGAAACAGGCAATAAAAAACCGCGAACAGCCAAGCTGTTCGCGGTTTTTTTTGCCTTGAATCAGCGGCGCGGCAGTGCGGCGATCACATCTTCGGCTTGCAGGCCTTTGTCACGATTCATGACAGAGAACTCCACGCGCTGGCCTTCCACCAGAACGCGGTGGCCTTCACCGCGAATCGCCCGGAAATGCACGAAAATATCATCGCCGGAGTCGCGGGAAATAAAGCCGAAGCCTTTGGAGGTGTTGAACCATTTGACGGTGCCAGTATCGCGGTTGCTCATGTCATAGCTTGGCGCGGCGGCGGCCGGTGAAGATTTGTAGAAGCTGATGGCCAGGTGCAGGAATACGGCGATCAGGGCAGCGACCAGGCTGAACAGAACGGCAGGTTGACCGGCGATGACAGGCATCGGGGCGATCAGCGTCAGGGTTTGCAGCACGACAGCCAGAACCAGCAAGGCGCTGACCAGGTTTTGCAATTGATGACGCGGGCCTTTGTTCCAGTAAGGGATAACAGGCGCGAGGGTGAGGTTGAGCAGGCCGAAAAAGGCCAGGTACAGCGCATCGGGTTGTTGCAGGTAAGGTACCGCTTCGGATCGCAGGCTAGGGATGAAGGACAGCAGCAGGGCTGCTGCGCCCATTAGCAGGTGGACGATTTTCAACATTTTGATTAACTCACGTTAAGACGGATCACAAGGAAGAGCTGATAGAGCACGGTTCGCTTCAGAACAATAAGAGGCGTTGGGCACGTACCTGATATCAGCCTATGCGCAGCCCCCGGAAAATAGGTGGTAGCGACACACTGCCTATTTAACAGCAAAGCCTGCGGCTACTCAAATCAGGCGGTCCGGCGGCGCTTCCATTGGAATGGCGCGCGGATGACGCTGTCGAGTGTTATTCGTGTGTTGTGTTTCTCGGACCTTTCGCCTTTTCGTTGAGTGATGTTGCGTCAGTTTTCGTAGGAAATCGTCCGGCCTAGGACGAGCTCCATGATCGCCCCTCCGTTGTTGGCTTATCCTACGTTGATGGTCATAAAGTCATCTGGATATACCGTTGCGCCTGCGCTTTTATAAGGAATCGGAATATGGCCCTTACAAGCAGCAAGGATGACAAAGGAGTGTCAACGGTATGGTTCATGAAGACAGACAAGGCGAGGGGGGGATCGGTCCACTCAAGGATGTAAGGATTGATTCACTTGTCAGCGAATTCGATATGGGGCTGGCCCAGCCCTTATCCCGGTCGGTGCGTTTGAATGGCTTTGCGACCTGTTTGCGGCTTGAGCAGGTCTATTGGGATATTTTGGGCGACATGGCCAAGGTCAATTGCTGCTCGGTCAGTGCGCTGTTGTCCCATGTGGATCGCGAGGTGCACTTGCGCCATGGCGGGGTGAAAAACTTCACCGGGCTGGTGCGGGTTGTCTGCGTCGTGCACAGCCTGAAGGAGGGCGGTTGCCCCATCATGGCTTAGCGAGAGCAGCTGAATGAGTCGAGTGTCGGTCTGTGCAGTCTTACGGCTGCACAGGCTGCATTTAATGGATATAATCCCGCTCTTTGCCGCAAAGCCCTGCATGCGCGGTAGCAATCTGATCGCCGAGACAACCCCCATGCCGATGTACGATTACCAATGTGCTTCCTGTGGTCATCAGTTGGAAGCCATTCAAAAGATCAGCGCAGCACCGCTGGTCGACTGCCCTGCCTGCCAGGCGCCAGAGCTTAAAAAGATGCTGTCCATGCCCGGTTTCCGCCTCAGTGGCACCGGCTGGTACGAGACCGACTTCAAGACCGGTTCCAAGAAAAATCTGGCCGGTGGCGACAAAGCTGACTAGGGTCTAGCGCCCGGGTTGAACGACACGCGCGAGCTCTTGCATCATCTGGCACCTTATTCAAGTGCGGTGGTGCGGCAAGACCTCCACCCGAATTTCGAATTACGAGAAGTGAAACCACTACCATGATGCGCAGCCATTATTGCGGCCAACTGAACGAAAGCCTGGAAGGCCAGGAAATTACCCTTTGCGGATGGGTTCACCGTCGCCGTGACCATGGCGGGGTGATTTTCCTCGATATCCGTGATCGTGACGGTCTGGCCCAGGTGGTGTTCGATCCGGACCGTGCCGAGAGCTTCGCCGCCGCCGATCGCGTGCGCAGCGAGTACGTCGTGAAGATCACCGGCAAGGTTCGCCTGCGTCCGGCCGGTGCAACCAACGCCAACATGGCGTCGGGCATGATCGAGGTCCTGGGCTACGAGCTGGAAGTGCTGAACGAATCGGAAACCCCGCCGTTCCCGCTGAACGAGTTCTCCGACGTTGGTGAAGAAACCCGCCTGCGTTATCGCTTCCTTGATCTGCGTCGCCCTGAAATGGCCGAGAAGCTGCGTCTGCGTTCGCGCATGACTACCAGCATCCGCCGCTATCTGGACGAGAACGGTTTCCTCGACGTCGAGACGCCGATCCTGACCCGTGCTACCCCCGAAGGCGCGCGTGACTATCTGGTGCCGAGCCGTACTCACGCCGGTTCGTTCTTCGCCTTGCCGCAATCGCCTCAGCTGTTCAAGCAGCTGTTGATGGTGGCCGGCTTCGACCGTTACTACCAGATCGCCAAGTGCTTCCGCGACGAAGACTTGCGGGCTGATCGCCAGCCGGAATTCACTCAGATTGACATCGAGACCAGCTTCCTCGATGAAAAAGACATCATGGGCCTGACCGAAGGCATGATCCGCAACCTGTTCAAGGAAGTGCTGGGTCTGGAATTCGGCGAATTCCCGCACATGACCTTCGAAGAGGCCATGCGCCGCTACGGTTCCGACAAGCCAGACCTGCGTAACCCGCTGGAACTGGTGGATGTTGCCGATCAGCTCAAGGAAGTCGATTTCAAGGTGTTCAGTGGCCCGGCCAATGACCCGAAATGCCGTATCGCCGCCTTGCGCGTTCCAGGCGGGGCGAGCATGCCGCGCAAGCAGATCGACGATTACACCAAGTTCGTCGGCATCTACGGTGCCAAGGGCCTGGCGTACATCAAGGTCAACGAGCGTGCTGCCGGTGTTGAAGGTCTGCAGTCGCCGATCGTGAAAAACATCCCGGAAGCCAACCTGAACGTGATCCTCGATCGCGTGGGTGCGGTCGATGGTGACATCGTGTTCTTTGGTGCCGACAAAGCCAAGATCGTCAGCGAAGCCCTGGGCGCGCTGCGGATCAAGCTGGGCCATGACCTCGAGCTGCTGACCTGCAAGTGGGCGCCAATGTGGGTCGTCGACTTCCCGATGTTCGAAGAGAATGACGACGGCAGCTTCAGCGCCTTGCACCACCCGTTCACCGCGCCGAAGTGCACTCCTGAAGAGCTGGAAGCCAACCCGGCTGGCGCTTTGTCCCGTGCCTACGACATGGTCCTGAACGGCACCGAGCTGGGTGGCGGTTCGATCCGTATCCACCGCAAGGAAATGCAACAGTCGGTGTTCCGTCTGTTGGGTATCAACGAGGCGGAACAGGAAGAGAAATTCGGCTTCCTGCTCGACGCCCTGAAATACGGCGCGCCGCCGCACGGTGGTCTGGCCTTCGGTCTGGACCGTCTGGTGATGCTGATGACCGGCGCCCAGTCGATCCGTGAAGTGATCGCCTTCCCGAAAACCCAGAGTGCTGCGGACGTGATGACGCAGGCTCCGGGCGTGGTAGATGCCAAGGCGTTGCGTGAGCTGCACATTCGTCTGCGCGAAACGCCAAAGGCAGAGTAAGGCTGACCGCAAAGGCGCATCCTGTGGGATGCGCCTTTTCTTTAGGTCGAGATTTTTTTGTTGCTGGCCGACACTCCCTGTGTGGCGGGCGATGTTTCAAAGAGAAATTCGGAGCGAGTTATGGCGGGTCATTCCAAGTGGGCGAACATCAAGCACCGCAAAGAACGTCAGGATGCCAAGAAGGGCAAGATTTTCACCAAGTGGATTCGTGAACTGACGGTCGCTGCCCGTCAGGGCGGCGCTGATCCGGGCTCCAACCCGCGTCTGCGTCTGGCGCTGGATAAAGCGCTGGGCGCGAACATGAGCCGTGACATCATCGACCGCGCGGTGGCCCGTGGTGCCGGCGCTGCCGATACCGATGACATGGTCGAGCTGACCTACGAAGGCTATGGCCCGGGCGGCGTGGCGGTGATGGTCGAATGCATGACCGATAACCGCAACCGCACCGCAGCCGCTGTTCGCCACGCGTTCAGCAAGTGCGGCGGCAACCTCGGTACCGACGGTTCGGTGGCTTATCTGTTCGAACGCAAAGGGCAGATTTCCTTCACGCCAGGGGTTGATGAAGACGCGCTGATGGAAGCAGCCATGGAAGCCGACGCCGATGACGTGGTGGCCAACGAAGACGGCTCCATCGACGTGTTCACCTCGTTCGCCGGCTTCTATTCCGTGCGTAATGCCTTGGAGGCCGCAGGCTTCAAGGGCAGTGATGCGGAAATCGTCATGTTGCCGACCACCAGTGCCGAACTGGATCTGGAAGGCGCCGAGAAGGTTCTCAAGCTGATCGACATGCTCGAAGACCTGGATGACGTGCAGAACGTGTATTCCAACGCGGACATTCCAGAGGCGGTGGCCGCACAGCTCGGTTGATGCCTTTATAAAGATCGCAGCCTTCATCAGCCCTGCAGGCGCTGGCGAAGCCTGCGATCTTTTGATTTTCAGAATGAAAAGATCGCAGCCTTCAGCAGCTCCTACGGTTACTCTCAGATATTCGCACTAGCTTCGCAGGCGTTATGACTTTAATTCTTGGTATCGACCCCGGCTCGCGTATCACCGGTTACGGCATTGTTCGCGATACTGGCCGTGGTTGTGTTTACGTGGCATCGGGCTGTATCCGCACCGGTGCTGGCGAGTTGCATGAGCGTCTGCAGATCGTCTATCGCGGCGTGCGTGAAATCATTCAGACTTATGGCCCGGTCACCATGGGCATCGAAAAGGTGTTCATGGCGCGCAATGCCGACTCCGCGCTGAAACTGGGGCAGGCCCGTGGCGCGGCGATTGTCGCCGGCGCCGAAGAGAGCCTGGAAATTGCCGAGTACACCGCAACCCAGGTCAAGCAGGCCGTGGTCGGCACCGGCGCCGCCAATAAAGAGCAAGTGCAAATGATGGTCATGCACATGCTGAAGCTGACCAGCAAGCCGCAAATCGATGCCTCGGATGCCCTGGCCATCGCGATTTGCCACGCTCACACCCGTTCCAGCCTGTTGCCCCATGGCCTGGGCGCGGCACGCAGTCGTGGCGGGCGCCTGCGTCTCTGATAGCATCAGCAATCATTTTTTGTGGGATGAGGGTTTTGCGCCTGTGTTGTCGGTGCAAAACCCTTGTTCTGTCAGTCGCCAGCACTGATCTGGCCAACGCTCAAGGATCTGAAACGTGATTGGACGCTTGCGCGGCACTTTGGCTGAGAAACAGCCGCCGCACCTGATTCTGGATGTAAACGGTCTGGGGTATGAGCTGGAAGTGCCCATGACCACGCTTTATCGCTTGCCGTCGGTCGGTGAACCGCTGACCTTGCACACCCATTTGGTCGTACGCGAAGACGCGCAGTTACTCTATGGCTTCTTCGGCAAGCGTGAGCGAGACTTTTTTCGCGAACTGATCCGTCTCAATGGGGTAGGGCCGAAACTGGCGTTGGCCCTGATGTCGAGCCTGGAAGTCGACGAGTTGATCCGTTGCGTGCAGTCCCAGGACACCTCGGCGCTGACCAAGGTGCCGGGGGTGGGCAAGAAGACTGCCGAGCGTTTGCTGGTGGAGCTCAAGGATCGCTTCAAGGCCTGGGAAACCGTGCCGGCAATGTTCGCGTTGGTGCCAAACCAGCCGGGTGGGCCAGATGTGCCTCCGGTCGCTACCGCCGAAAATGACGCGGTCAGCGCGTTGATTTCCCTGGGCTACAAGCCGCAGGAAGCCAGCAAGGCGATTTCCGCGATCAAGGAGAAAGGTTTGAGCAGTGAAGACATGATTCGTCGTGCCCTGAAGGGAATGATCTAAGTGATTGAAGCTGATCGTCTGATCGCCGCTACGGGTGGCCCCCGTGAGCGCGAAGAAGTCCAGGACCGGGCGATTCGTCCCGTAAGCCTGGCCGAATACATTGGCCAGCCGACCGTTCGCGAGCAAATGGAGTTGTTCATCCAGGCCGCGCGCGGGCGCAATGAATCGCTGGATCACACCCTGATTTTCGGCCCGCCGGGCCTGGGTAAAACCACCCTGGCCAACATCATTGCCCAGGAAATGGGCGTGTCGATCAAAAGCACCTCGGGGCCGGTCCTCGAGCGTCCTGGTGATCTGGCTGCATTGCTGACCAACCTTGAGCCCCATGACGTGCTGTTCATCGACGAGATCCATCGGTTGTCGCCGATCGTCGAAGAAGTGCTGTACCCGGCCATGGAGGATTTCCAGCTCGACATCATGATCGGCGAAGGGCCGGCCGCGCGCTCGATCAAGCTCGATCTGCCACCGTTTACCCTGGTTGGCGCAACGACCCGTGCCGGTATGCTGACCAACCCGTTGCGCGACCGTTTCGGGATCGTTCAGCGCCTGGAGTTCTACAGCACCGCCGACCTGGCAACGATTGTCAGCCGTTCGGCGAACATTCTCGGTTTGCCGCTGGACCCGGAAGGCGCCTTTGAAATCGCCCGGCGTGCCCGCGGTACACCGCGAATCGCCAACCGCTTGCTACGCCGGGTCCGGGATTTTGCCGAGGTTCGTGCCAAGGGCCACATCACCAAACCAATCGCCGACCTGGCCTTGAACCTGCTGGATGTCGATGAGCGTGGCTTCGACCATCAGGACCGACGCCTGCTGTTGACCATGATCGAGAAGTTCGACGGTGGGCCCGTGGGGGTGGACAGTCTGGCTGCTGCGATCAGCGAAGAACGCCACACCATTGAAGACGTGCTGGAGCCGTACCTGATCCAGCAGGGCTATATCATGCGCACGCCGCGGGGGCGGGTAGTGACCCGGCATGCGTATTTGCACTTCGGCTTAAATATTCCGTCACGATTGGGCGAGATGCCCGTGGTAGACGAGTTCCTCGATGCCGTGGACGATTAATCACCTTTGCGCGCTGATTTATTCGGGGTTTGTGCTGTCCCAGGACGGTACTTTCGCCAGAAAGCCGCGAATCAATGAAAAACAGTTGCCTGGCCGGATTGGCAACCTGAGGAGTAAGCACTAGAGTATGCGCGCGCAAAACGGGCTTGAGCCGTTCGCACATCGTTGTCGCGTTTATTACGAGGACACCGATGCCGGCGGCATCGTGTATTACGTCAATTACCTCAAGTTTATGGAACGGGCTCGAACCGAGCGGCTCCGAGAGCTGGGCTTTGCCCAGTCGGCGCTGGCAGGGGAGGACCTGTTGTTCGTCGTGCATTCCAGCGAAGCGCGTTACCACGCGCCGGCGCGACTGGACGACGAGCTGCTGGTAAGCGCCGAAGTAATTGAATTGAACCGGGTCAGCCTGCGCTTCAAACAGCAGGTCAGGCGGGCTACGGATAACGTGCTGCTCTGCGAAGGGCAGTTTCTGGTGGCCTGTGTGCGCACTAACAGTTTGAAACCCCGGGCCATTCCCGAAGCTCTACGTGCGGCCTTTGCCGACGTGAGCGGCGCGGGTACACACTCAAAGCAGGAGATAAAGCGTGGAAGCTAACGTCGTCGACCATTCCTCCATGTGGAGCCTGGTCAGCAATGCCAGTGTCGTGGTGCAACTGGTAATGCTGATCCTGGTAGCCGCATCGGTGACCTCGTGGATCATGATCTTTCAGCGCAGCAACTTGCTGCGCGCCGGTCGACGTGCCCTGGAGAGCTTTGAAGAGCGCTTCTGGTCCGGTATCGACCTGTCCAAACTCTACCGTCAGGCCGGCAGCAACCCTGATCCGGATTCCGGTGTCGAGCAGATCTTCCGTGCCGGCTTCAAGGAATTCTCCCGTCTGCGCCAGCAGTCGGGCGTTGATCCGGAAGCGGTCATGGAAGGCGTGGCGCGTGCCATGCGCGTAGCCATCTCCCGCGAGGAAGAGAAGCTCGAGCAGAGCCTGCCGTTCCTCGCCACCGTCGGTTCCGTCAGCCCGTACATCGGTCTGTTCGGTACAGTCTGGGGCATCATGAACTCCTTCCGTGGTCTGGCGACCGCCCAGCAAGCGACCCTGGCCACTGTGGCTCCAGGTATCGCTGAAGCACTGGTTGCTACTGCGATCGGTCTGTTCGCCGCCATCCCGGCCGTTATCGCCTACAACCGTTTTGCTGCCCGCAGCGAAACCCTGCTGGGCCGCTATTACACCTTCGCCGACGAATTCCAGGCGATCCTGCACCGCAAAGTGCACACCAGCGAAGAATAAGCAGGTAATTTCCAATGGCTTTAATCGCTCGAGCTCGCAAAAAGCGCAAGCCGGTTGCCGAGATGAACGTGGTGCCTTACATCGACGTGATGCTGGTACTGCTGGTCATCTTCATGGTGACCGCGCCGATGCTCAATCAGGGCGTGAAAGTTGATCTGCCCAAGGTTTCCAGCGAAGCCTTGCCGCAGGACAACAACACTCAGGTCCTGACCATTTCGATCAAGGCTGACAAGACCTACTACTGGAACCTTGGCAGCGAAGTCGACACCGAAAAGCAGCAGGACAAGGCCATGACCTTGCCGCAAATGACCGACGCCGTGACCAAGATCATTCGCGTTGGCAACGGTAACGGCAAGCGCACGCAGGTGTTCATTCGTGGCGACAAAACCGTCGATTATGGCGCCGTCATGGGCGCCATGGGCGGGTTGCAGAAGGCCGGGGTCGGTAATGTTGGCTTGATTACCGAGGCGCCCTGATGCAGCAACTGCGAGAGCCGTCCGCCTCGGAAAGCTACTTCTGGCCTAGTGTCTGGGCGATTGTCTTGCACGTGCTGGTGTTCGGCATGCTGTTCGTCAGTTTCGCCTTCACACCGGAGCTGCCGCCGGCCAAGCCGATTGTCCAGGCAACCCTGTACCAGCTGAAATCGAAAAGTCGGGCGACCACCCAGACCAATCAGAAGATCGCGGGTGAGGCGCAGAAATCTGCTGCGCGTCAGACCGAAGTCGAGCAGATGGAACAGAAGAAGGTCGAGCAGGAAGCGGTGAAGGCTGCGGAACAAAAGAAAGAAGAAGCGGCTCAAAAGGCCGAGGAAGCCAAGAAGGCCGACGAGTCGAAGAAAGCGGAAGAGGCGAAAAAGGCTGATGAAGCCAAGAAAGCCGACGAAGCGAAGAAGACCGCCGAAGCCAAAAAGGCCGAAGAGAAACAATTGGCTGATATAGCCAAGAAGAAAGCCGAAGAAGAAGCCAAAAAAGCTG
The DNA here is from genome assembly GCF_030687165.1 of Pseudomonas sp. FP1740. Lineage (NCBI taxonomy): Bacteria > Pseudomonadati > Pseudomonadota > Gammaproteobacteria > Pseudomonadales > Pseudomonadaceae > Pseudomonas > Pseudomonas sp. FP1740. The sequence goes on along the minus strand of NZ_CP117461.1, from coordinate 5,260,006 downwards.
CTGAAGAAGAGGCCAAGAAAGCGGCCGCTGAAGAAGCGAAGAAAAAGATCGTCGAAGACGCGAAGAAGAAAGCCGCGGAAGACGCCAAGAAGAAAGCTGAAGCGGAAGAGGCGAAGAAGAAAATCGCCGAAGACGCGAAGAAGAAAGCGACTGCCGATGCTGCGAAGAAGAAAGCGCAGGATGCGGCTCGCAAATCGGTAGAGGACAAGAAGGCTCAGGCTCTGGCTGACTTGCTGTCCGATAAGACCGAGCGTCAGCAGGCTTTGGCGGATGAGCAAGGCGATGAAACCGCGGGCAACTTTGATGATCTGATTCGTTCGCGAGCATCTGAAGGTTGGGCGCAGCCACCGTCGGCCCGCAAAGGCATGAAGGTGATTCTGCAAATCAACATGCTCCCTGACGGAACGATCTCCGGTGTTTCGGTTGCTCATTCCAGCGGTGACGCGCCGTTCGACAGTTCTGCAGTCGCGGCTGTAAAAAATATTGGTCGATTGACCGAAATGCAGGGTCTGAAGCCAGCTGATTTCGCACCCTATCGTTCATTCAAGATGACATTCACACCTGAGGATCTAGCCTTGTGAGAAACCTTCTTCGAGGACTGCTTGTAGTCATGTTCTGCTTTGCAGGACTGGCCACGGCAGATGAAAAAAATATCCTGGTCAGCAGTGGCAGCTCCCAGGCAACTCCAATTGCCGTTGTGCCTTTCGGCTTCCAGGGCGGTAGCGTGCTGCCGGACGACATGGCTGAGATTATCGGTAACGACCTGCGCAATTCGGGTTACTACGCGCCGATTCCAAAGCAGAACATGATCAGCCAGCCAAGCCAGGCGAGCGAAATCATCTACCGTGACTTCAAGGCGGTGGGTGCCCAGTACGTCATGGTCGGCAGCATTGTTCCTGCGGGCGGTCGCCTGCAGGTGCAGTACGCACTGTTCAACGTCGCCACCGAGCAGCAAGTGCTGACCGGCAGCGTGTCGGGCGGCGTCGATCAACTGCGCGACATGGCGCACTACATCTCCGACCAGTCGTTCGAAAAACTCACCGGTATCAAAGGTGCGTTCTCGACACGTCTGCTGTACGTGACGGCCGAGCGTTTCTCCGAGAAGAACACTCGCTACACACTGCAACGTTCGGACTACGACGGTGCCCGTGCCGTGACGCTGCTGCAATCGCGCGAGCCAATCCTGTCGCCGCGTTTCGCACCGGATGGCAAGCGCATTGCCTACGTGTCGTTCGAGCAGAAGCGTCCGCGCATTTTCATGCAGAACATCGACACTGGTCGCCGTGAGCAGATCACCAACTTCGAAGGCCTGAATGGCGCGCCAGCCTGGTCGCCGGATGGCAATCGCCTGGCATTCGTGTTGTCGAAAGACGGTAACCCGGACATCTACGTGATGAACCTGGGTTCGCGTCAGATCACCCGTGTCACCAATGGTCCTGGCATCAACACCGAACCGTTCTGGGGTAAGGATGGTTCGACCATCTACTTCACCTCTGACCGTGGCGGCAAGCCTCAGATCTATAAAACCAGCGCAGGCGGTGGTGGTGCGGAACGTGTGACCTTTATTGGTAACTACAACGCCAACCCTAAACTGTCGGCCGATGAAAAGACCCTGGTGATGATTCACCGCCAGGACGGTTTCACCAACTTCAAGGTGGCGGCCCAGGATTTGCAGCGCGGTAGTGTAAAGATCCTCACTGATAGCACTCTGGACGAGTCTCCTACTGTTGCGCCCAACGGCACCATGGTAATCTACGCCACCCGCCAGCAGGGCCGGGGAGTCTTGATGCTCGTGTCTATTAATGGACGCGTGAGGCTCCCGCTTCCTACCGCACAAGGCGAAGTCAGAGAACCGTCCTGGTCCCCTTACCTGAACTGACGCGGCGCTATACGTTTTACTTAACACACTGGGGTTCATTAGGAGTTTCACGATGGAAATGCTGAAGTTTGGTAAATTTGCTGCGCTGGCTCTGGCCATGGCTGTAGCTGTAGGTTGCTCGTCCAAAGGCGGCGACAACGCCGGTGAAGGCGCTGTAGATCCAAACGCTGGTTACGGCGCTAACACTGGTGCAGTTGACGGCTCCCTGAGCGAAGAAGCTGCTCTGCGCGCAATCACCACCTTCTACTTCGAATACGACAGCTCGGACCTGAAGCCAGAAGCCATGCGCGCTCTGGACGTTCACGCCAAAGACCTGAAAGCAAACGGCGCTCGCGTTGTTCTGGAAGGCAACACCGACGAACGTGGTACTCGTGAGTACAACATGGCACTGGGCGAGCGTCGTGCGAAAGCCGTTCAGCGCTACCTGGTACTGCAAGGTGTTTCCCCAGCTCAGCTGGAACTGGTTTCCTACGGCGAAGAGCGTCCAGTTGCTACCGGCAACGACGAGCAGTCCTGGGCTCAAAACCGTCGCGTCGAACTGCGTAAGTAATTCGTCATGCGAACGTGCCGTCGTGCTGTAACTGTTTTGGCTCTCAGTCTCGCACCGCTTGCGGTGTGGGCTGCGGTTCCTGTGGTCGAGGACAACTCCGGCTATAACAATAGCGGGAGCAGTTATCCGCCTGCGGGTTACGGTACGAACGGCGCCTATGCCGGGGGAGGGGTTTCGGCCCCTGTCTCGGCACAGGGCGAGCTGTTCAACCAACTGCAATCGATGCAGGAGCAGATCTCGCGCCAACAAGGCATCATCGAGGTTCTGCAAAATGATGTAGCGCGCATGAAGCAAGAGAACCTGGAGCGGTATCAGGATCTTGATCGGCGCATAGGAACCGGCGTTGCACCAGCCGCGACTCCTGATAATTCTTCCACCGGTGGCAATTTGAATGCCCCCGGTGCAGCAGCCGGAGCAGGTGCGGGAGCGGCTGCCGCTCAAGCCCCGGCCGCGGGTGGCGAACCGGCTGACCCGGCGAAGGAAAAACTGTATTACGATGCAGCCTTCGACCTGATCAAAGCCAAGGATTTCGACAAGGCCAGCCAGGCTTTCGCCGCATTCCTGCGCAAATACCCGAACAGCCAATACGCGGGCAACGCCCAGTACTGGTTGGGTGAAGTGAACCTGGCCAAAGGCGATCTGCAAGGTGCAGGTCAGGCATTTGCCAAGGTTTCGCAGTTGTACCCCAAGCACCCCAAAGTGCCTGATTCGCTGTACAAGCTCGCTGATGTAGAGCGTCGTCTCGGTCATACCGACCGGGTCAAAGGCATTCTGCAACAGGTCGTGTCCCAGTATCCGGGCACTTCCGCCGCTCAGCTGGCGCAACGGGACTTGCAGCGCATGTAAGCCTGTTTAGCCCGTTTTGAAGAAACCCGCGCTTGTCGCGGGTTTTTTCGTTAGAATTCATGCCCTTTTTATGAAACACGCTTTTTGGGATCTGCGCGTTGGCGGGGTTCCTTGAAGTGCCTGACGGAGGCGGACAGCCTGTTTAGCTGTTACGCCCGTGGCGACTATGCAAGACACATTGAGAATCACCGAAGTTTTCTACTCGTTGCAGGGTGAAACGCGGACTGCCGGGCTGCCCACTGTTTTTGTGCGCCTGACCGGTTGCCCATTGCGTTGCCAATACTGCGACAGCGCCTACGCGTTCACTGGCGGCACCCTCCGCACGCTCGACGACATCCTCGAGCAAGTGGCCGGTTTTCGCCCGCGTTACGTCTGTGTCACGGGCGGTGAGCCCCTGGCGCAACCCAATGCCATTCCCTTGCTCAAGCAGTTGTGTGACGCCGGTTACGAAGTGTCGCTGGAAACCAGCGGCGCGCTGGACATCTCGGCGGTCGATCCACGGGTCAGTCGCGTCGTCGACCTGAAAACCCCGGGTTCGAAAGAAGCCCACCGCAACCGCTACGAGAACATAGAACTGCTCACGCCCAACGATCAGGTGAAGTTTGTCATCTGCTCGCGGGAAGACTATGACTGGGCCGTGTCCAAGCTGATTCAATACGGTTTGAACGAGCGTGCCGGCGAAGTCCTGTTCTCGCCGAGCCACCATGACCTGAATGCACGTGATCTGGCGGACTGGGTGGTGGCGGACAATCTGCCTGTGCGTCTGCAATTGCAGCTGCATAAATATCTTTGGAATGACGAGCCGGGGCGCTGAAATGACTGAACAACTGAACACTGCTGAAAAACGTGCGGTCATCCTGCTGTCCGGCGGCCTTGACTCGGCGACGGTCGTGGCCATGGCCCGTGCCGAAGGCTATAGCTGCTACACCATGAGCTTCGATTACGGTCAGCGCCACCGTGCCGAACTGCAAGCCGCCGAGCGTGTTGCCCGCGACTTGGGTGTGGTCGAGCACAAGGTGATCGGCCTGAACCTGAACGGTATCGGCGGCTCGGCCCTGACCGACAGTTCCATCGACGTACCGGAGGCGCCGAGCGAAGGCATTCCGGTGACCTATGTGCCGGCGCGCAACACGGTGTTTCTGTCCCTGGCGTTGGGTTGGGCCGAAGTGCTGGGTGCGCGTGACATCTTTATCGGTGTAAACGCGGTGGATTATTCCGGTTACCCGGATTGCCGTCCCGAGTTCATCGAGGCCTTCGAGCGCATGGCTAATCTGGCGACCAAGGCCGGTGTAGAAGGGAATGGCTTCCGTATCCAGGCGCCCCTGCAGAACCTGAGCAAGGCGCAGATCGTTCAGGCGGGCGTGAAGCTTGGCGTCGATTACGGGCTGACCGTTTCCTGCTATCAGGCGGACGATAACGGCCGTGCTTGCGGTAAATGCGACAGCTGCCGTCTGCGTGCAGAAGGCTTTGCGGCGGCCGGAATCAGCGACCCGACACCTTATTTTTGATTTATTTCAAATTAGGTGTTGAATAGTCCTTAAAAATCAGTATTATACGCGCCACCACACAGCGGGTCGTTAGCTCAGTTGGTAGAGCAGTTGGCTTTTAACCAATTGGTCGTAGGTTCGAATCCCACACGACCCACCATTTTAAAAAATCTGGAAGGCCCACGTAAGTGAGGATTTCCGGGTTTTTTTTTGCCCGCGATTTGAGGTTGTCCTGGTCCGGGATCGCACCGAGTGACGCAGGTCAGAATCATCTTTTGCATCCGCCGGATATTCTGTAGCCTTGCGCAGCTTCAACGCTGTCCGTGCCTGATGAATACTCACTCTCCCGGCGGTACCCCGAAGGGTCCGGAGCCGGGTGTATACTCGACTTTCGCGCGAAAGCGCCTGCAGGTCTTGCGAACATGACGCAGATTTCCGAACGCCTTCTGGTTCAAGCCCACCTCGACGCCAAGCAGCCCAAGCCGCTGACGGCCGAGGAAGAGGCTTATTACCGCACAGCCATCGCAGCCGAGCTCAAAGCTCAGGACGCGGTGCTGGTTGCACACTTCTATTGCGATCCGGTCATTCAGGCCCTGGCCGAAGAAACCGGTGGCTGCGTCTCCGACTCTCTGGAGATGGCCCGCTTCGGCAATGCTCACCCGGCCAAGACCGTAGTGGTCGCCGGTGTGAAATTCATGGGCGAAACCGCCAAGATCCTCAACCCTGAAAAACGTGTGCTGATGCCGACCCTGGAAGCGACCTGCTCGCTGGACCTGGGTTGCCCGGTGGACGAGTTCTCGGCGTTCTGCGATCAGCACCCGGAACGCACGGTGGTGGTGTATGCCAACACCTCGGCGGCAGTCAAAGCCCGGGCGGATTGGGTGGTGACTTCCAGTTGCGCGCTGGAAATCGTCGAAAGCCTGATGGATAACGGCGAAACCATTATCTGGGGCCCGGACAAGCACCTGGGCACTTACATCCAGCGCCAGACCGGCGCCGACATGCTGCTGTGGGACGGCGCCTGCATCGTTCACGAAGAGTTCAAGGCCAAGCAGCTCGAAGACATGAAAGCGCTGTACCCGGACGCGGCCATTCTGGTGCATCCGGAGTCGCCGACCGCCGTGATCGAATTGGCCGATGCGGTGGGTTCCACCAGTCAGCTGATCGCTGCTGCGCAAAGCCTGCCGAACAAGACCCTGATCGTTGCCACCGACCGCGGCATCTTCTACAAGATGCAGCAGTTGTGCCCGGACAAGGTCTTTATCGAAGCGCCAACGGCTGGTAATGGCGCGGCTTGCCGCAGTTGTGCGCATTGCCCGTGGATGGCGATGAACACCCTTGAGCGCACGCTGAAGAGCTTGCGTGAGGGCACCAATGAGATCTTTGTCGACCCGGCGTTGATTCCGCAGGCGATTCGGCCGTTGAAGCGCATGCTCGATTTCACGCAGGCGGCGCGGATGAAGCTGGCGGGTAACGCCTGATTCGTTGGCAGTGAGCCAAAAAAGCGCCCCGGTTTGATCGGGGCGTTTTTGCATCTGAGGATTATTTGGTCTTCTTCGGAATCCGCACCAACTGGGTGTTGGAATAGATGTCGTGCCAGCTGCGCTTCTGTTTGTCGAACAGCGACCAGAAGAACCCCAGCCCGAGGCATAACCAGGACGCGATCGACACCACAAAGCGCAGCAGCGCCTGCCACAGGCTGATGGATGAGCCGTCGGCGTTTTGTACGCGGATGCACCACACCTGCATGCCCAGGGTCTGGCCCGACCAGGTCCAGAACTTGGCGAAGAAGCCGAACAGCACGAACAGCAGAACCGTCGACAGCAGTGGGTCACCGTCCAGGGCGCCGGCCTCGGTCAGGGTGCGCATCCGGTCTTCGCCGATGAACGCCATCTGGATCATCTTGTAAATGCCGCTGGTGACGATCAGCAGCGCGGTGCACAGCAGGAAGTCGTAGAACATCGCTGCCAGGCGACGACCCAGGCCTGCGGCGGGAAAGTCGCCTTGGGGGTTGAGCAGGTGTTTCGACATGGCTGCCTCTGAACGGAAAAAAGAAGCCATTTTACGGATTTGCGCGCACAAAAAAGCCCCTGATGTCAGCATCAGGGGCTTTTTCGTAACAGAAGATTAGCCTTCTGCTTGTACTTCGTCAGCCTGCATGCCTTTCTGGCCTTGCACAGCAACGAACGTCACTTTCTGGCCTTCTTTCAGGCTCTTGAAGCCGTTGCCCTGAATAGCGCGGAAATGCACGAACAGATCCGGACCGCTTTCTGGAGTGATAAAACCAAAACCTTTCTCGTCGTTAAACCACTTGACGGTACCGCTCTGACGTTGGGACATTTCTTATTTCCTTTGACGCAAAAATGAATGACAGTCTCCTTCTCGTGAAAGAGTACTGGGGCTGGTTGCAGGAGAGTAAGAAGACGTCGAACGGGATGTAGCTAACTTGTAGGCTACTGCCCAGGTCACGATTTCCAAGCGACCCATGCAAACACAGTGATCAAACTCTACGCCAACTACGGGAGAAAAAACAAGCCCCGCGAAGGCCCGGATTTCCTCAGGTTGATGGCAATTAGAGTGGTCACTAGTGCGGGCTTATTCGATCGAGTTGTTCATTGCTTTTCGATTGTTATAAGTAACGTTCATAAACGAAACGTATGCACTATTTTATGGCGGTTGCGTTACAGATTAGTGCACTGTTAACGCAACCGCGTTACTTATAGAAACAGTCAATCAGCCACGATAGTAGCGTTGTGGAACAAATGGCATTTTGCTTACAAGCAAAGGCACCTTTTTCCCACGCACAATGGCCCAAACTGGCGTTTCCAAAACGGTATAAGCGCTGTCGAGGTAACCCATGGCCAAAGGACCGCCCAAGGTCGGACCGAAGCCGCCGCTACAAACGCTGCCGATGATTTCGCCAGCTTCGTTGACGATCTCTGCACCTTCACGCACCGGTGTACGTTCCTGCGGCAGCAGGCCAACGCGCTTGCGGCTGACACCGGTTTGCTGTTGGGCGAACACGGTTTCGGCGCCAGGGAAACCGCCGGCCCGCGCACCATCGGCACGTCGAGGCTTGGAGATGGCCCACAGCAGGCTTGCTTCGATCGGCGTGGTTTCAGTGTTCATGTCGTGGCCGTACAGGCACAGACCGGCTTCCAGGCGCAGGGAATCGCGGGCGCCGAGGCCGATGGCCGCGACTTCCGGTTCGGCCAGCAGGGCGCGAGCCAGCGCTTCAGCGTTGGCCGCCGGTACGGAGATTTCGTAACCGTCTTCACCGGTGTAGCCCGAACGGCTGACAAAGCAGTCCACGCCCAACAGTTTCACGCGGGTGAACTGCATGAAGGTCATCTTCGCAACTTCCGGTGCCAGGCGTGCGAGCACGGTGACGGCGGCCGGGCCTTGCAGAGCGAGCAGGGCACGCTCTTCGAACAGCGGTTCAATGGTGCACTGGTCGCCGATGTGCTTGCGCAGGTGCGCCAGGTCCTGGTCCTTGCAGGCGGCGTTGACCACCAGGAACAATTCGTCGTTACCGAGGTTGGCGACCATCAGGTCGTCGAGGATGCCACCGGTCTCGTTGGTGAACATCGCGTAGCGCTGCATGCCCTCCGGCAGGTCGATGATGTCCACCGGCACCAGGGTTTCCAGGGCTTTGGCGGCGTTGGCGCCGGTCAGGCGGATCTGGCCCATGTGCGACACATCGAACAGCCCGGCCTGATCACGGGTGTGCTGGTGTTCTTTCATCACGCCCAACGGGTATTGCACCGGCATGTCATAGCCGGCGAAAGGCACCATGCGGGCGCCGAGTTCGAGGTGCAGTGTGTGTAACGGGGTCTTCAATAGTTGTTCGGTGGACATATCCAGCTCCTGAAAATAGTGCAGATGCGCGCATCAGCACTCGATAATGTTGACCGCCAAACCGCCACGGGCGGTTTCCTTGTATTTGCTTTTCATGTCGGCGCCGGTCTGGCGCATGGTGCGGATGACCTTGTCGAGGGAGACGAAGTGCTGACCGTCGCCGCGCAGGGCCATGCGCACCGCATTGATGGCCTTGACCGAACCCATGGCGTTGCGTTCGATGCAAGGTACTTGCACCAGCCCGCCAATCGGATCGCAGGTCAGGCCGAGGTTGTGTTCCATGCCGATTTCGGCCGCGTTTTCCACCTGCTGCACCGTACCGCCGAGTACTTCGCACAAGGCGCCGGCGGCCATGGAACAGGCAACGCCGACCTCACCTTGGCAGCCGACTTCGGCGCCGGAGATCGAGGCATTTTCCTTGTACAGGATGCCGATCGCAGCGGCCGTCAGTAGAAAGCGCACGACGCCGTCTTCGTTGGCGCCGGGGATGAAACGCATGTAGTAATGCAGCACCGCCGGGACAATGCCGGCTGCACCATTAGTGGGCGCAGTGACCACGCGTCCGCCGTTGGCGTTTTCTTCGTTGACCGCCAGGGCGTACAGGTTGACCCAGTCCAGCACCGACAGTGGATCGCGCAGCGACGATTCCGGGTTTTTGCACAGTTGCCGATGCAGCGCCGCCGCCCGACGTTTGACCTTCAGCCCACCGGGCAGAATGCCTTCGTTGCGGCAACCGGCGGCGACGCAGTCTTGCATCACTTGCCAGATCTTCAGCAGGCCGGCGCGGGTTTCCGCTTCCGGGCGCCAGGCGCTTTCGTTGGTCAGCATCACCTGACTGATCGATAAACCGTAGGTGCTGCAGTGACCAAGCAGGTCCTTGGCGCTTTTGAACGGGAAGGTCAGCGGTGTGGCGTCTTCAACGATGCGGTCGGCGCCGGCCGCGTCTTCATCGACCACGAAGCCACCGCCGACCGAGTAGTACTCGCGGCTGCGCACTTGCAGGCCGGCCGCGTCGAATGCGCGAAAGATCATGCCGTTGGGGTGATAGGCCAACGGTTTGCGAATCATTGCCAGGTGTTCTTTCTCGTTGAACGCGATGCTGTGTTCACCGAGCAGGTTCAAGCGACCGCTGCTGCGAATCTCTTGCAGGCGGGCGGTGACGGTTTCGGTGTCCACGGTGTCCGGGTGTTCGCCTTCCAGGCCCAGCAATACGGCCTTGTCACTGCCGTGGCCTTTGCCGGTGGCGCCGAGCGAGCCGTAGAGCTCGACTTTGACGCAGGTAGTTGCCGATAGCAGCCCTTCACGGCGCAGACCTTCGGCGAAGCGCGCAGCGGCACGCATCGGGCCGACGGTGTGGGAGCTGGAGGGGCCGATACCAATTTTGAACAGGTCGAACACGCTTAACGACATGGTTGTTCTCCGGTTTCTTGTTATGAGGATCGACACAGATCGATCGTTCCCATGCTCCCGCGTGGGAATGCAGCCCGTGACGCTCTGCGTCACAAAGCGGACGCGGAGCGTCCCGAGAGGCGTTCCCACGCAGAGCGTGGGAACGATCATTGTTGTACAGGTTTAAGCGTAGCTTTCGATCGACGGGCAGGCGCAGACCAGGTTGCGATCGCCAAACACGTTGTCGACGCGACCGACCGGTGGCCAGTACTTGGCTTCGATCAGCGACGCTACCGGGTAAACGGCTTGCTCGCGGCTGTACGGGTGAGTCCACTCGCCGACGATTTCCGCAGCGGTGTGCGGGGCGTTTTTCAGCGGGTTGTCATCCTTGTCCAGCGTGCCGTTTTCCACCGCGCGGATTTCTTCGCGGATGCGGATCATGGCGTCGCAGAAGCGGTCCAGTTCTTCCTTGGATTCGCTTTCGGTCGGCTCGATCATCAACGTGCCGGCCACCGGGAACGACATGGTCGGGGCGTGGAAGCCGAAATCGATCAGGCGCTTGGCGACGTCATCGACGCTGATGCCGCTGCTGTCTTTCAGCGGACGCAGGTCGAGGATGCATTCGTGCGCCACCAGACCGTTGCTGCCGGTGTACAGCACTGGATAGTGCTCTTCGAGGCGACGGGAAATGTAGTTGGCATTCAGGATCGCCAATTGCGAAGCGCGCTTGAGGCCGGCGCCACCCATCATACGAATGTACATCCAGGTGATCGGCAGAATGCTCGCACTGCCGAACGGTGCCGCGCAGACCGCGCCTTCCTTGCGCTCCATCTGGGCGTGGCCCGGCAGGAACGGCGTCAGGTGCGACTTGACGCCAATCGGGCCGACGCCCGGGCCGCCACCGCCGTGTGGGATGCAGAAGGTTTTGTGCAGGTTCAGGTGCGATACGTCGCCGCCGAACTTGCCCGGTGCGCAGAGGCCGACCATGGCGTTCATGTTCGCGCCATCGATATACACCTGGCCGCCGTTGTCGTGAATGATGCCGCAGATTTCACGGATGCCTTCTTCGAACACGCCGTGGGTCGACGGGTAGGTGATCATCAGCGCGGCGAGGTGTTCGCGGTGCTCGATGGCCTTGGCGCGCAGGTCTTCGATGTCGACGTTGCCGCGGGCATCGCACGCGGTCACAACCACACGCATGCCGGCCATGTTCGCGGTGGCCGGGTTGGTGCCGTGGGCGGACGACGGGATCAGGCAGATGTCGCGACGGTCTTCGCCACGGCTCTGGTGGTAGGCACGAATCGCCAACAGACCGGCGTATTCACCCTGGGAACCGGCGTTCGGTTGCAGGGAGATCGAGTCGTAACCGGTGGCGGCGCAGAGCATCGCTTCCAGTTCATCGGTCAGTTGCTGATAGCCGGCGCTTTGCTCGGCCGGAGCGAACGGGTGCAGGGCACCGAATTCAGCCCAGGTCACCGGGATCATTTCGCTGGCGGCGTTGAGTTTCATGGTGCAGGAACCCAGCGGGATCATGGTGCGATCCAGGGCCAGGTCCTTGTCCGCCAGTTTGCGCAGGTAGCGCATCAGCTCGGTTTCGGAGTGATAACGGTTGAACACCGGGTGGCTGAGGATTGGCGATTGGCGAACCAGTGCGGCCGGGAGGGTGCTTTGGACCGAGGAGGCCAATGCAGCGAAGTCCGGCAGCGCCTCGCCGTCGGCCAGCAGGCTCCACAGGGTTTCGACGTCAGCCTGGCTGCTTGTTTCGTCGAGGGACAGACCCAGACGCTCAGCATCGACCACGCGCAGGTTGATCTTCTGCGCATGAGCCTTGTCGTGCAGGGCAGCCGTTTGCGCGCCGGTTTTGATCGTCAAGGTGTCGAAGAAACTGGCTTGCTCGACGCTCAGGCCCAGTGCGCTCAAGCCTTTGGCGAGGATCGCGGTCAGGTGATGAATGCGATTGGCGATCTGCGTCAGGCCTTTCGGGCCGTGGTACACGGCGTACATGCTGGCGATGTTGGCCAACAGCACCTGGGCGGTGCAGATGTTGCTGGTGGCTTTCTCGCGACGGATGTGTTGCTCGCGGGTCTGCATGGCCAGGCGCAGGGCCGGCTTGCCGAAACGGTCCACGGAAACGCCGACCAGACGGCCCGGCATGTCGCGCTTGAACGCATCCTTGGTGGAGAAGTACGCCGCGTGCGGGCCACCGAAGCCCAGCGGAACGCCGAAGCGTTGCGCGCTGCCGATGGCCACGTCGGCGCCGAACTCGCCCGGCGGGGTCAGCACGGTCAGGGCCAGCAGGTCAGCGGCAACCGCGACCAGCGCATTCGCCGCGTGGAAGCGCTCGGTCAGTTCGCGGTAGTCGAACACGTCACCGTTGCTGGCCGGGTATTGCAGCAGGGCGCCGAAGAACGGGGACACGTCGGTCAGTTCACGCTCGTCGCCCACCACAACGTTGATGCCCAGAGGCTCGGCACGGGTGCGCAACACGTCGAGGGTTTGCGGGTGGCAATGAACGGAGGCGAAGAAGGCGTGGCTGCCTTTGTTCTTGCTCAGGCGTTTGCAGAAGGTCATGGCTTCGGCAGCGGCGGTGGCTTCGTCGAGCAGGGAAGCGTTGGCGATCGGCAGGCCGGTCAGGTCGCTGATCAGGGTCTGGAAGTTCAACAGCGCTTCGAGACGGCCCTGGGAAATTTCTGGCTGGTATGGGGTGTAGGCGGTGTACCAGGCCGGATTTTCCAGCAGGTTGCGCAGGATCGGCGACGGTGTGTGAGTGCCGTAGTAACCCTGGCCGATGTAGGTCTTGAACAGCTGGTTTTTGCCGGCGATGGATTTGATCAACGCCAGGGCATCGGCTTCGCTCAGGCCGTCTTCAAGGCCGAGGACGCTGGTGCCTTTGATGCTGTCGGGAATCACGCTGGCGCTCAGGGCTTCCAGGGAGTCGAAACCGAGGCTGTTGAGCATGGCTTGCTCGTCGCCTGCACGCGGGCCAATGTGGCGGGTGATGAATTCGTTGGCGGTCGTCAGATTGACTTGAGTCATGTCGGCGCTCCTCAGGCTTGGGCAATCAGACGGTCGTACGCGTCTTGATCCAGCAATTGGCCGACAGCCGAGGCGTCGGTGGGCTTGAAGCGGAAGAACCAGCCTTCGCCCAGCGGATCTTCGTTGACCAGTTCAGGACTGCTATCGAGGGCCGGGTTGGTCTCGACCACTTCTCCGTCCAGCGGCATGTACACGCCGCTGGCGGCTTTTACCGATTCCACGGTGGCGGCTTCTGCGCCTTTATCGTAGGACTGCAGCTCAGGCAGTTGTACGAAAACCACGTCGCCCAGGGCGTTCTGCGCGAAAGCGGTGATGCCGACCGTGACGGTGCCGTCAGCTTCGGTGCGCAGCCATTCGTGATCTTCAGTAAAACGCAACTCGCTCATGGAAACTCCTAAGGGGGCCAGACTCGTCTGGTGGACGCATTGAATGCTCGGGCAAAAGCCCTGCTTTATGGGTGGTTACTAAGCAAAAACACGGCCAATGTTTTTTATTCTTTATAAATCAACTAGTTACTAGTTTTTGCGGATGACTGGAATGGATTGGCTGTAGCGAAATCGCTACAGCCCGGACTGAAGAAAAAAGCTGAAGTGGATCAAAGCCTTGCACAGCGGCGATCAAGAGAGGTTGTAGCGATATCGTTCCACTGTAGCGCTTTCAGTACAGATGGAGGTCGTTTTTGAATCACGTTTTGAAGGCAATGCAGTACCTGGGAGCGGGTGATGCTTTAAGGTTTGTTGGGTATGCCGTACTTACGCAACCGATGGGCGATCGCGGTGTGGGAGGTTTGCAGGCGGCTGGCCAATTGGCGGGTCGAGGGGTAGCTGACGTAGAGCTTTTCCAGCAGATCTTTCTCGAACGCTTCCATGGCCTGTTCGAGGCTGTCGACCTCGGTATCGCTCTGGCGCGCAACAGAAGTGCCGGCGATATCGAGATCGCCGATGTCCACCAGGCTGCTCTCGCAAATCGCCGCGGCGCGGAAGATCACGTTCTGCAATTGCCGCACGTTGCCCGGCCAGCGGTTGTCCAGCAGCGCCGGGTAGGTGCCGGGGGCCAGGCGACAGATAGGGCGCTGGATCTGCGCGCAGGCCTGCTGCATGAAGTAGCGCGCCAGCAGCAGAATGTCCTGGCCGCGCTCGCGCAGGGGCGGGACTTCGACATTCAGCACGTTGAGGCGATAGAACAGGTCTTCGCGGAAAGTGCCTTCGCTGACCATTTTTTCCAGGTCGCGATGGGTCGCGCTGAGGATCCGCACGTTGACCTTCACTTCGCGATCGCCACCGACCCGACGGAAGCTGCCGTCGTTGAGGAACCGCAGCAACTTTGCCTGCAAGTACGGCGACATCTCACCGATCTCGTCGAGAAATACCGTGCCCTGGTTGGCCAATTCCATCAGCCCCGGCTTGCCGCCCCGCTGCGCCCCGGTGAAGGCGCCGGGGGCGTAGCCGAACAGTTCGCTTTCGGCGAGGTTTTCCGGCAGTGCCGCGCAGTTCAGGGCCAGGAACGGCGAACTGTGGCGGGCGCTGATGGCGTGGCAGGCGCGGGCCACCAGTTCTTTGCCGGTGCCGGTTTCACCCTGGATCAGCAACGGTGCATCGAGGGCTGCGACGCGTTGGGCGCGGGCCTTGAGCGTACGAATGGCAGGAGATTCGCCGAGCAGGGCATCGAAACCTTCGGCGTGGTCGTGGTGCAACGCCGAGAGGCGTTCGCCGATGCGGTTCGGTTGATACAGGGTCAGCAGGGCGCCGGCGTCGGTGATCGGCGTGGCGTCCAGCAGCAGGGTTTGACCGTTGACGGTGATCTCGCGCAGCGGCAGGCGGAAGCCATTTTCCAGCAAGGTGTCGAGCAGCGTCGGGTCGGCAAACAGCTCGCTGATGCTTTCGCCCGCCGGTTCGCGACCGTACAGGGCAATCAGTGCCGGGTTGGCCAGCAGCACCTTGCCGGCACTGTCCAGAGCCAGCACCGGGTCGGTCATGGCCGCGAGCAGCGCATCGAGCTGCAAGTGACGGCGCTGGCCGGGAAGGATGTCGACCACCGTCACCGCTTGCACGCCACGCACGTTGAACAGCGCATCGCGCAGTTCTTCGAGCACGGCCGGGCTCAAGGTCGGGGCGTCGATGTAGACGTTGGGTGGCACCATTTCCACCGCATCCAGATTGAGATTGCGCCCACCGAGCAGGGCCAGGACTTCCTGGGTGATACCGACGCGGTCGATGAAACTGACGTGGATGCGCATGGGGCGGTTGGGTTCTGGAGTGCGGAGGGTGGCAAGTATGCCTTGGGGCGGGCCAAATGGTGAAATCTGGCGCAGGATTTGAGGGCTATATCGAACCCCCGTGGGAGCGGGCTTGCTCGCGAAAGCGGAGTGTCAGTCACTGTCGATGTTGGCTGTCAGACCGCTTTCGCGAGCAAGCCCGCTCCCACAGGTTCAGCGTTCACCGTTTTATCCCAGGTGTTCAGGTTTGACCGGGTCGCCGGACTTGACGTCGAGCTGTGCCCGCACGTTTTCAAACATCTCGTCGTAGTACTTGTGCATGGCGCCGATGCTGGCGGTCTTGGGTAGGCCGTACTTTTGCGCGATGCGCGTGGCGTGGCGGGCAAAGTCGAAGGCCTGGTCCTTGGGCAGATAAAACTCTTCATTCTTCAGTTCCTTGCCCTCGACCGAACCACGCAGCGTGAAGAGCATGCCTTGGCCTTCCTTGGGATCCTGAGCAATTTTGTATTCGATGTGCAGGTTGTAGCTGTAATCGTCCTTGTTCAGCGCATGGCGCTCGATGTGCAGGTGTCCGGGTTCGAACGTAGCCATTGGCGTCTCTCCTTCAAAGGCATTGAATCAGGGCAGACCACACGCCTGCCCCTGGAGTTTCTTTCTATTGATAACTGATGCCAGGCGTCGCTGTGCTGATACGGGTCCCGGCCTTGCCCTGGACGATCGCTTCGATGTCCGAGAGTGTACCGATCACCGCGACTTTGCCAGTATGGCGAGCGAACTCGCAGGCCGCCTGGACCTTTGGTCCCATGGAACCGGCCGCGAAGCCGAGTTTGTCCATTTCATCGGGGTGAGCCTGGGCAATGGCTTTCTGGGTGGGCTTGCCGAAATCGATGTATGCCGCGCTGACGTCGGTGGCGATCACCAACAGATCGCTTTCCAGCTGTTCGGCCAATAGCGCCGAGCACAGGTCTTTGTCGATCACCGCTTCCACGCCCTGCAGCTTGCCGTTGGCATCGTAGATCGTCGGGATGCCGCCACCGCCGGCGCAGATCACGATGCTGCCTTTTTCCAGCAGCCACTTGATCGGGCGGATTTCGAAGATGCGTTTGGGTTTCGGGCTGGCGACCACGCGCCGGAACTTGTCGCCGTCCGGGGCGATGGCCCAGCCCTTCTCGGCGGCGAGTTTCTCGGCGTCGGCCTTGGAGTAGACCGGGCCGATCGGTTTGCTGGGGGCCTGGAACGCCGGGTCGTTGGGGTCGACTTCGACCTGGGTCAGCAGGGTGGCGAAGGGCACTTCGAAGTCCAGCAGGTTGCCCAGTTCCTGTTCGATGATGTAGCCGATCATGCCGTCGGTTTCGGCGCCGAGTACGTCCAGCGGGTAAGGCGAAACCTGGCTGTAGGCCGCCGCTTGCAGCGACAACAGACCGATTTGCGGACCATTGCCGTGGGCGATCACCAGTTGGTTGCCGGGATGAATCTTGGCGATCTGTTCGGTGGCGATCCGGATGTTCGCGCGCTGGTTGTCCGCGGTCATGGGCTCACCCCGGCGGAGCAGGGCGTTACCGCCCAGAGCAATGACGATACGCATAGTGCAGTCCTTCTAAATAGGGGCGGGCAATCTGATCTCCCTAATGATCGTCCCCCACGGGGACCGTGGGAACGATCATGAGCAAGTGTTCAGCCGTCAGACATCCGCCAGCGCCGACACCAGAATAGCCTTGATGGTGTGCATACGGTTTTCCGCTTGCTCGAAGGCGATGTTGGCCGGCGATTCGAAGACTTCTTCAGTCACTTCGACGCCGTTGGCCAGGTGCGGATAGCGTGCGGCGATGTCCTTGCCGACCTTGGTTTCGCTGTTGTGGAACGCCGGCAGGCAGTGCATGAACTTCACGCGCGGGTTGCCCGAGGCCTTCATCATGTCGGCGTTGACCTGGTACGGCAGCAGTTGCTCGATGCGCTCGTCCCACGCTTCCACCGGCTCACCCATCGACACCCAGATGTCAGTGTGGATGAAGTCCACGCCCTTGACCGCGGCTTTCGGGTCTTCGGTGATGGTGATGCGCGCGCCGCTCTCTTCGGCGAAGGCTTTGCACTGATCGATGAAGTCCTGATGCGGCCACAGCGCTTTCGGTGCGGCGATGCGCACGTCCATGCCGAGTTTGGCGCCGATCATCAGCAATGAATTACCCATGTTGTAGCGCGCATCGCCGAGGTAGGCGTAGCTGATGTCGTGCAGCGGTTTGTCGCTGTGTTCGCGCATGGTCAGGGTATCGGCGATCATTTGCGTCGGGTGGAATTCAGCGGTCAGGCCGTTGAACACCGGTACGCCGGCGAACTTGGCCAGCTCTTCGACGATTTCCTGTTCGAAGCCACGGTACTCGATGGCGTCGAACATCCGCCCCAGCACGCGGGCGGTGTCCTTCATGCTTTCCTTGTGGCCGATCTGCGACGACACCGGATCGATGTAGGTGACGTGGGCGCCCTGGTCATGGGCCGCGACTTCGAAGGCGCACCGGGTGCGGGTCGAGGTTTTTTCGAAGATCAGCGCGATGTTCTTGCCTTGCAGGTGCGGACGCTCGGTGCCGGTGTATTTG
This sequence comes from Pseudomonas sp. FP1740, assembly GCF_030687165.1. Classification (NCBI taxonomy): domain Bacteria; kingdom Pseudomonadati; phylum Pseudomonadota; class Gammaproteobacteria; order Pseudomonadales; family Pseudomonadaceae; genus Pseudomonas; species Pseudomonas sp. FP1740. The sequence continues at coordinate 5,242,155 of NZ_CP117461.1, read as the reverse complement.
GCGCGCTTGAGGTCGCGGGACAGGTCCAGCAGGTAGTGCAGTTCGCGAGTGGTGTGGTGCATCAGCGAGAGCAGGCTGCGGTTGCGCATGTTGAAAGCCATGATTGGATCTCCTTGGGTGTCGGTTATCCCCTCGGCCGTGCTGGATAAGCATCGGCCAAGGCTCGAAAGTTAATAATCGATAGGGTCGCGAATGATCGGGCAGGTCATGCAGTGGCCACCGCCACGCCCGCGCCCGAGCTCACTGGCGCTGATGGTGATGACCTCGACGCCGGCCTTGCGCAGCAAGGTGTTGGTGTAGGTGTTGCGGTCGTAGCCGATGACCACGCCTGGCTCCAGCGCCACCACGTTGTTGCCGTCGTCCCATTGCTCGCGTTCGGCGGCGAAGGCGTTACCGCCGGTTTCGACGACACGCAGCGCCTTGAGGTTGAGGGCCTTGGCCACGGTGTCGAGGAAGCTGGTTTCTTCACGGCGCACGTCGATGCCGCCCGGTTTGCTTTCATCGGGGCGCAGGCTGAAGGCGACGATCTGCTTCACCACTTCCGGGAAAATCGTCACCAGGTCGCGGTCGCAGAAGCTGAACACGGTGTCCAGGTGCATCGCCGCGCGGGATTTCGGCAGGCCGGCGACGATGACGCGTTCCACCGCTTTGTTCTTGAACAGGTTGACCGCCAATTGGCCGATGGCCTGGCGGGACGAGCGCTCGCCCATGCCGATCAACACCACGCCGTTGCCGATCGGCATCACGTCACCGCCCTCAAGGGTGGCGTTGCCGTGGTCCTGGTCGGGGTCGCCGTACCAGATCTGGAAGTCGGCGTGGGTGAACTGCGGGTGGAATTTGTAAATGGCGGTGGCCAGCAGGGTTTCCTGACGGCGCGCCGGCCAGTGCATCGGGTTCAGGGTCACGCCGCCATAGATCCAGCACGTGGTGTCGCGGGTGAACTGGGTGTTGGGCAGCGGCGGCAGAATGAAGCTGGAATGACCGAGGAAGTCGCGGAACATCTGAATGGTCTTGCCACCGAAACTGTCCGGCAGGTCATCGGCGGAAACCCCGCCGATGAGGAACTCGGCGATCTTGCGTGGCTCCAGGCTACGCAACCAGGCCCCCACTTCATGGACCAGGCCGAGGCCGACCGAATTGGCGGTGATCTTGCGTTCCAGAATCCAGTCCAGCGCTTCAGGGATGGCGACGATGTCGGTCAGCAGGTTGTGCATTTCCAGCACGTCGACACCACGCTCGCGCATTTTGGTGACGAAATCGAAGTGGTCGCGCTTGGCCTGGGCGACCCACAGCACATCATCGAACAGCAGTTCGTCGCAGTTGTTCGGGGTCAGCCGCTGGTGGGCCAGGCCGGGGGAGCAAACCATGACTTTGCGCAGTTTGCCGGCTTCGGAATGGACGCCGTACTTAACTTTTTCCGTGGTCATTACCGTGTTCCTCCAGATCAAAACATTCAGGTGCTGCTTTTCATTACAGTGCTAAAGGGTCAGAAAGCCGGCATACAGCCCATAGGCCGCCACCAGGGCGCCTACGACGACGGCGGCGAAAATCAGCTTCTCGACGTTAGTGAAAACCGGTTTGTCGACTTCAAGTTTGGCCTTGGCGAACAGGATCGCACCGGGGGCATACAGCAGGGCGGAGAGCAGCAGGTATTTGACGCCGCCGGCGTACAGCAGCCAGATCGCGTAGATCAACGCGATGCCACCGACGATCAAATCTTTTCTGCGTTCGGCCAGGGCGTTTTCATAGCTCTCGCCGCGTACCGCCAGCAGCACGGCATAAGCCGCCGACCACAGGTACGGCACCAGAATCATCGAGGTGGCGAGGTAGATCAGCGACAGGTAAGTGCTGGCCGAAAACAGTGTGATGATCAGGAACAGCTGCACCATCGCGTTGGTCAGCCACAGCGCGTTGGCCGGTACCTGGTTGGCGTTTTCCCGGCGCAAAAACGCCGGCATGGTGTGGTCCTTGGCGGCGGCGAACATGATCTCCGCGCACAGCAGCACCCACGACAGCAGCGCCCCGAGCAAGGAAATGATCAGGCCGACGCTGATCAGCACCGCGCCCCAATGACCGACCACATGTTCCAGCACCGCGGCCATCGACGGGTTCTGCAGTTTCGCCAGCGCGGGTTGGGTCATGATCCCCAGGGACAACACGTTCACCAGCATCAGGAACAACAGCACGGTGATGAACCCGATGACGGTGGCTTTACCCACATCGCTGCGTACTTCGGCACGGGCCGAGAAAATGCTCGCGCCTTCGATGCCGATGAACACCCACACAGTGACCAGCATCATGTTGCGCACCTGGTTCATCACATTGCCCAGGTCAGGGTTTTTGATGCCCCAAATGTCGGCGGTGAAGATCTCCAGTTTGAAGGCGAACAATGCGATCAATACGAACAACAGTAGCGGTACGACCTTGGCGACGGTGGTCACCAGGTTGATGAACGCCGCTTCCTTGATTCCCCGTAAAACCAGAAAGTGCACCGCCCAAAGCAGCAGCGAGGCGCCGATGACGGCAGCAACGGTGTTGCCTTCGCCGAAGATCGGAAAGAAATAACCGAGGGTGCTGAACAACAGAACGAAGTAACCCACATTGCCCAGCCAGGCACTGATCCAGTATCCCCAGGCAGACGAGAAACCCATGTAGTCGCCGAAACCGGCCTTGGCGTAGGCATAAACACCACCATCCAGCTCAGGCTTGCGATTGGCCAGGGTCTGGAAGACGAAAGCGAGGGTCAACATGCCCACTGCGGTAATTACCCAACCAATAAGAACAGCACCGACATCAGCACTGGCGGCCATGTTCTGGGGCAAAGAGAAGATTCCGCCACCAATCATCGAACCGACCACTAAAGCAACGAGCGCACCGAGTTTCAGTTTTCCGGGGGATTCAGACATAGCATGACTCCAGTGCAGGAGAAGAGAGACAACAGAGTAGTTCTGCTGGCTGTTCAATCAGCTGACATAGATCAGTGCATGGGCACATTCCATTGTTAATGAAAGACTTATGTATCTTTCTCGGACATCGCGGTTTTGCCGGGGAAGCTCTGTTCCAGAGGGGGGTAAGTCAGGTGGGTGTAAGCGGTATTGCTTGGGTTTTGAAATTAGTGTGTTTCTGCGGTTTCGCCAATTTTCTGATAACTGTTTTATATGACAGATTTGATTTATCTGGTGCGCGGTACTGGAATTAATGAATAAACGTTATTTCGTTTTATCTGTTTAGTTAAAAATAACTACATGACAGTGTTTGCGGTGACTGTTCGGGCCTCGTCGCGGGCAAGCCCACTCCCACATTGGATCGGCATACATCTGTAGGAGCGAGGCTTACCCGCGAAAGCTATCTGATGATCACCACCACTGCGCGCGATGGGCACCCAATTCCCCGGCTGGCAGCGCCCACTGCAGTGGCGTCCCGGTGATCTTCAACGGCACCTGTAACCGATGGGCCGGTCCCCACGGCGTTTGCTCAATCAACATCCCTTGATCGTGGTCATCCTCTGCGCGCAACGGCTCGTTGGTTCCGGCGCCATGCTCGATCAACAACTTCGCCGTTCGTGCCAGCGACAACCGTGCAGAGCCTCCGTGCCCCAATAGCTTGATCGCACTGGCCGCCATTAAATACCCGGTGGCGTGATCAAGGGCCTGGACCGGCAGCGGTGTCGGTTTATCCGCCTTCTTCCAGTGCATGCCCGCGTCGGCAATCCCGCTGCTCATCTGCACCAGGCTGTCGAAGCCGCGGCGGTTTTGCCAGGGGCCGTTCCAGCCGTAAGCGTTGAGGCAAACATCGATCAGGCCGGGGGCCAGTGCCTGGCGTTGGGCGATGCCGTAACCCAGGCATTCCAAGGCGTCGGCGCGGTAGCCGTGGAGCAGGATGTCGGCGTCCTTGAGCAGGCTTTCGAACACCGCGCGATCGGCTTTGTCGTGCAGATCCAGGCGCGCACAGCGTTTGCCCAGGGTGACTTCTGGCACCACGCCCGGTTCGTTCCAGGTCGGTGGGTCGATGCGCAGCACGTCGGCGCCGAGCCCGGCGAGGAAGCGGCTGGCGATCGGGCCGGCGAGCACTCGCGTGAGGTCCAGTACCTTGATTCCGGCCAGCGGTTGCGCCACCGAGCCTTGCCACGGTTTGGCGGTTTGGTTGCCATCGACGCTGAACTGAATCAACGGCTCGGCGTTCACGGCCCGACCTTGGGGGTGAGCTTGCCATTGCTTCCAGCTGCGCATCTCGGCGGCGCAACCACCGGCCTCGACCACCGCCTGTTCCAGATCGCTCTTGGCCCACTGAGCCACTTTGCTCGCCATCGCTGTGCGGTCGGCACAGGCGCCGAGCACTGATTCAGCAGCGGCGCGGTGATGGGGCGCGTTGGTGTGCAGGCGGATCCAGCCGTCCTTGGTCGCGTAGTCGCCGGCGACCGGATCCCACAATGGCGGGACGCTCCAGCCCATGGGGCGGATCGAGGTGGCGAACCAGAACGACGCCAGGCGGCGGTCGACTTCAAGGCTGGGCAAGCGACCGGTTTGTTGATGCAGCAGTTCGCTGGCGGCCTGGCCGGCGGCGGCAATGCTGGCGCAGGCCAGATCGGTCACGGCAAACGCCGAGGGCAGGGCGCCGCTCGAGGTGAACGGGATTGGGATGTGAGGCAAGCCGAGTGCGGCTTGAATGGACGTGAGTAAATCAGTCATCGAAGGCCCTCCGGAGCGAGAGCCCGAGCATAGTTCAAAAAGACGGCTCGGCCAGATGAAATCCTGTGGGAGCAAGACCGATCTGTCAGGGTATTCATCGATTTCCGAGCGCCAATACACACGATCCAGAATGAATGTTTAACGACACCCTGTGTTACGTCCTAAAGCCCACGAAACCTTGCGCCGTTGCCTACGCCTGCGCCAGAATCCGCCGGCTTGTGCGCCTTGGGGCCGGTCGGTAACTTGATTCGCATCACTGATTCCCAGTGATCGGGTTTAGCAGCCCGTGGTTAACCTAAGGTCGTACGCGCACTATCAGTCAGGCTCCATGCCTGCATTTGATGGCGGCTGTACGCAGGGCGCTTCGGCGCGCCGGCTTCCTTAGGTTCCCCGGTCTGCTAACCTGCGTTCAGCTGTCACCCCTTCTTTTAGCAGAGAAGAGGTTCCAGCATTATTTTGGAACCTGAAAATGATAAAGCCTACGCCTAACCCACCGGTCACCGATCCGGTCTCCCCCTACGAATCCCCCGATTCCAGAAAACTCAACGAAGCCGCCGAGCGCGCCCTCGACCATTACCTCAACCCGGCGGCCACGGTCATGGCCACACCCTACCAACCCAACAAGCTGTACCTGGCCAACCCGGCGGCCGCCACCGAGCCGATGCTGGTCAACGCCAGCGAAACCCTGGGCTCGGCCACCGTCATGCTCAACGACTTCGCGGCCTTGCTGGAAGGCACCCACCGCAAAACCCTGCTGGGTATCGCGCAGGTGGTGATGTTGGCTGAACTGGCTGTGAATCAGGTGCTGGATAAGGTGGTGCCGACTGAGTAATTCCCAGTGGCCGGGGGGAGGGCTGTTGGCTGAGTTCAGAATTTGAGTTGGCTGACTTGACGCCTTCGCGGGCAAGCCCGCTCCCACAGGGATGTGTATTGCCCTGTGGGAGCGAGCCTGTTGTCACAGAGGATTTATGCCAGCGCTTTACCCGCGCCCCTGCAGATAGGTCGCGTAATCCGGGATGCGGTGTTCGTGAGCCTGATCCATCAACGGGCTGCTGAGCAGGTAGTCGGCGCTGCATTCGTTGCAGGCCACAGGGATGTTCCACACCGCCGCGACCCGCAGTAATGCCTTGATGTCCGGGTCGTGGGGTTGCGGTTCGAACGGGTCCCAGAAAAACACCAACATGTCGACCCGTTGCTCGGCGATTTGCGCGCCGAGTTGCTGGTCGCCGCCCAGTGGACCGCTGATCATGCTTTCTACCGGCAGGCCGAGGCGTTGTTGCAACAACAACCCCGTGGTGCCGGTGGCGATCAGTTCATGCTGCGCGAGTTTGTCTTTCTGTCGCTCGGCCCAGTCCAGCAAAAACACTTTGCAGTGGTCATGGGCGACCAGGGCGATACGCTTGCGCGCTGCCATGGTCTTTTGCGTAAAGCTGATACCGATCATCGGTTGCTGCTCCACGGTTTACTCTGCGTTGCAGAGCGCCAGGCAGTTATCGAGCATGCGGTTGGAGAAGCCCCACTCATTGTCGTACCAGGCCAGCACTTTGAGCAGCTTGCCGCTGGACTTGGTGTGGTTGGCGTCGAAGATCGACGACAGTGGGTTGTGGTTGAAGTCGCTGGATACCAGCGGCAGGGCGTTGTAGCCGAGAATCTTCGAGTGCTGGCTGGCTTGTTTGAGCAATGCGTTGACTTCATCGGCCGACGCTTCGCGCTTGAGCTGCACGGTCAGGTCCACCAGCGACACGTTGATCACCGGAACACGCACCGCCATGCCAGTCAGTTTGCCCGCCAGGTCCGGCAGCACCAGGCCCACCGCTTCAGCGGCGCCGGTCTTGCTCGGGATCATGTTCTGGGTGGCGGAACGGGCGCGGTACGGGTCGGTGTGGTAGACGTCGGTCAGGTTCTGGTCGTTGGTGTAGGCATGGATGGTGGTCATCAGACCGCTTTCGATGCCCAGCTCGCGGTGCAGCACCTGGGCCACCGGGGCGAGGCAGTTGGTGGTGCACGAGGCGTTGGAGATGATCTGGTGCGACTGGCGCAGAATGTCGTGGTTAACCCCATAAACCACAGTGGCGTCGGCGCCTTTGGCCGGGGCCGAGATGATCACTTTGCGCGCGCCGGCCGTAATATGGGCGGCGGCTTTGGCACGGTCGGTGAACAGACCGGTGCATTCGAACACGACGTCGACCTTCTCCGCGGCCCAGGGCAGTTCGGCCGGGTTGCGAATGGCGCTGACCGAAATACGGTCGCCGTTGACGGTCAGGCTTTCCTGATCGTGCTGGACATCGGCATCGAATGTGCCGTGAACGGTGTCGTACTTGAGCAGGTGAGCATTCATCGAGCTGTCGCCCAAGTCATTGATTGCCACGATCTGCAGATCCTGACGATAGCCTTGGGTATACAGTGCGCGCAGGACATTACGGCCGATACGGCCAAAACCATTGATTGCGATTCGAAGAGTCATTTACAGCGCCGCCGTCGTTTTGTTGTTGGAATTACAAGATTATTCGCAAAAAAATAGAAAACAAGCCTTTTTAGTGGCAATATTTTGTTTTATCTACAACGAGTGACCTGAATCAACTGGTCCGAATGATCAAGAAAGCCGTCTGTCATCCCGATCACAACGGCGTTTGATCAGCATAGACAATCAGGTCGCCACATCCGTTAGCCTGGAGTTCTACACATGCATCCCCGCGTCCTTGAGGTCACCGAACGGCTTATCGCCCGCAGCCGCGCCACGCGTGAGGCTTACCTTGCATTGATCCGTGGCGCCGCCAGTGACGGCCCGATGCGTGGCAAGCTGCAATGCGCCAACTTCGCCCACGGCGTGGCCGGATGTGGCAGCGACGACAAGCACAGCTTGCGGATGATGAACTCCGCCAACATCGCAATTGTTTCGTCATATAACGACATGCTCTCGGCGCACCAGCCGTACGAAGTCTTTCCTGAACAGATCAAAAAAGCCCTGCGCGAAATCGGCTCCGTCGGCCAGTTCGCCGGCGGCACCCCGGCCATGTGCGATGGCGTGACCCAGGGCGAACCGGGCATGGAACTGAGCCTGCCGAGCCGTGAAGTGATCGCGTTGTCCACCGCCGTGGCGTTGTCCCACAACATGTTCGACGGCGCGCTGATGCTCGGCATCTGCGACAAGATCGTGCCGGGCCTGATGATGGGCGCGTTGCGTTTCGGTCATCTGCCGATGATTTTCGTGCCGGGCGGGCCGATGGTGTCGGGTATCTCCAACAAGCAGAAAGCCGATGTGCGCCAGCGCTACGCCGAAGGCAAGGCGACCCGCGAAGAGCTGCTGGAATCGGAGATGAAGTCCTACCACAGCCCTGGCACCTGCACGTTCTACGGCACCGCCAATACCAACCAATTGCTGATGGAAGTCATGGGCCTGCACTTGCCGGGCGCCTCGTTCGTCAACCCGAACACGCCGTTGCGCGACGCTCTGACCCGCGAAGCGGCGCATCAGGTCACGCGCCTGACCAAGCAGAATGGCAACTTCCTGCCGATCGGCGAAATCGTCGACGAGCGTTCGCTGGTCAACTCCATCGTGGCCCTGCACGCCACCGGCGGCTCGACCAACCACACCTTGCACATGCCGGCCATCGCCATGGCTGCGGGCATCCAGTTGACCTGGCAGGACATGGCCGACCTCTCCGAGGTGGTGCCGACCCTGAGCCACGTGTACCCGAACGGCAAAGCCGACATCAACCACTTCCAGGCAGCGGGCGGCATGTCGTTCCTGATCCGTGAACTGCTGGAAGCCGGCCTGCTGCATGAAAACGTCAACACCGTGCTCGGCCACGGCCTGAGCCGCTACACCCAGGAACCGTTCCTCGATAACGGCGAGCTGGTCTGGCGCGAAGGCCCGATCGAAAGCCTCGACGAAAACATCCTGCGCCCGGTGGCTCGCGCATTCTCGGCAGAGGGCGGTTTGCGCGTGATGGAAGGCAACCTCGGCCGTGGCGTGATGAAAGTCTCAGCGGTCGCCCTGGAAAACCAGGTCGTCGAAGCCCCAGCCATGGTGTTCCAGGATCAGCAGGACCTGGCCGATGCGTTCAAGGCCGGTTTGCTGGAGAAGGATTTTGTCGCGGTGATGCGCTTCCAGGGGCCGCGCTCCAACGGCATGCCGGAACTGCACAAAATGACGCCATTCCTCGGCGTGCTGCAGGACCGTGGCTTCAAAGTTGCGTTGGTGACCGACGGACGCATGTCCGGCGCCTCGGGGAAAATCCCGGCGGCGATCCACGTCAGCCCCGAAGCTTATGTGGGCGGCGCTTTGGCACGGGTGCGTGAGGGCGATATCATCCGCGTCGATGGCGTCAAAGGCACCCTGGAGCTTAAGGTGGACGCCGAAGAATTCGCAGCACGCGAGCCGGCCAAAGGCCTGTTGGGCAACAACATCGGCACCGGTCGCGAACTGTTTGGTTTCATGCGCATGGCCTTCAGCTCCGCAGAGCAAGGCGCCAGCGCCTTTACTTCTGCCCTGGAGACGCTTAATTGAAACTGGCTTTGGTCGGTGACATCGGTGGGACCAACGCACGTTTCGCGTTGTGGAAAAACCAGCAGCTGGAATCGGTCCAGGTGCTGGCAACGGCAGACCACGCCACCCCGGAAGAAGCGATTGCGCTGTACCTGAGCGGGCTCGGCCTGGCGCCGGGTTCGATCGGTTCGGTGTGCCTGTCGGTGGCGGGCCCTGTGAGCGGTGATGAATTCAAATTCACCAACAATCACTGGCGGCTCAGTCGCAAGGGTTTCTGCAAGACCTTGCAGGTGGATCAACTGCTGCTGGTCAACGATTTCTCGGCCATGGCGCTGGGCATGACTCGCTTGCAGCCGGGCGAGTTCCGGGTGGTCTGCGAAGGCACGCCGGAACCGTTGCGGCCAGCAGTGGTAATCGGTCCGGGTACAGGCTTGGGCGTAGGCACGTTGCTCGATCTGGGCGAGGGCCGTTTTGCCGCGTTGCCGGGGGAGGGCGGTCACGTCGATCTGCCGCTGAGCAGCCCGCGGGAAACCCAACTGTGGCAACACATCTACAACGAGATCGGCCATGTCAGCGCTGAAACGGCATTGAGCGGCAGTGGTTTGCCGCGGGTCTACCGGGCGATCTGCGCGGTGGATGGTCACACGCCTGTGCTCGACACACCTGAGGCGATCACGGCGGCCGGGCTGGCGGGTGATCCGATTGCCCTGGAAGTGCTTGAGCAGTTCTGCTGCTGGCTCGGCCGCGTGGCCGGCAACAATGTGCTGACCACCGGTGCACGGGGTGGTGTGTACATCGTTGGCGGGGTGATTCCACGGTTTGCCGACTTTTTCGTTAAAAGCGGTTTCGCCCGGTGCTTTGCCGACAAGGGTTGCATGAGCGATTACTTCAAAGGCATTCCGGTGTGGCTGGTGACAGCGCCGTATTGCGGCCTTGTTGGCGCGGGTGTGGCGCTGGAGCAGGCGCAGTAATGATCGTTCCCACGCTCTGCGTGGGAATGCAGCCCGTGACGCTCCGCGTCACTGGACGCGGAGCGTCCCTTGAAGCGTTCCCACGCAGAGCGTGGGAACGATCGAATTTACACACGATCAGGCATAATCCTCCCCAACACAAACAACAAGGATGCCGCCGTGAGCTCAGTCAACAAGTCGATTTTGTTGGTCGATGACGATCAAGAGATACGCGAGTTGCTGGACACCTACCTGACCCGTGCCGGTTTCCAGGTCCGCACCACGCCCGATGGCGCAGGCTTTCGTCAGGCGCTGAACGAGGCGCCGAGCGATCTGGTGATCCTCGACGTGATGCTGCCCGACGAAGACGGTTTCAGCCTCTGCCGATGGATCCGCCAGCACCCGCGCCAGGCCCACGTGCCGATCATCATGCTCACCGCCAGTTCCGACGAGGCCGACCGCGTCATCGGCCTGGAACTGGGCGCCGACGACTACCTCGGCAAACCCTTCAGCCCCCGTGAGTTGCAGGCGCGCATCAAAGCCTTGTTGCGCCGCGCGCAGTTCGGTCAGGAGCGTTCCGGCGGTGAGGTGCTGGCCTTCGACGACTGGCGGCTGGACATGGTCAGCCATCGGCTGTTCCACACCGACGGCGAAGAAGTGATTCTCTCCGGCGCCGATTTCGCCCTGCTGAAACTGTTCCTCGATCATCCCCAGGAAATCCTCGACCGCGACACCATCGGCAACGCCACCCGTGGTCGTGACCTGATGCCGCTCGATCGCATCGTCGACATGGCGGTCAGCCGTTTGCGCCAGCGTCTGCGCGACACCGAAAAGCCGCCGCGGCTGATCCGGACGGTGCGTGGCAGCGGCTACCAATTGGCAGCCAACGTGGTTGCCGGCAATGGCCACTGAGTTTCTGCGCAAGCTCGCCGGGCGCGTGCCGGTGCCGCGCTCGCTGCTCGGGCGCATGTTGCTGCTGACCCTGTTGGCGGTGCTGTTCGCCCAGACGCTGTCGAGCGTGATCTGGGTTTCGCAATTGCGCGCCACCCAGCTCGAAGGCCTGGTCACCAGCGCCCGCAGCCTGGCCCATTCGATGACGGCCAGCGTCAGTTATTTCCGCTCGTTGCCGGTGGCGTTCAGGCCGCTGGTGCTCGACCAGTTGCGCAGCATGGGCGGCACCCGGTTCGTGGTGACCCTCAACGACAAACCCTTGGGCATGGAAGTGCTGCCGATCACGCCGCGCAAAGAAGCGGTGCTCAAAGCGGTGGACGAGGTGCTGCGCCAGTCGCTGGGCCAGGACGCCGATATTTCGGTGACGTTCGTCAGCCCCGAAGACCTGCGGATCTTCAATAGCGGGCTGAAACTCGATGAATTGCCGCGCTCCTGGGCACACTACGCGTTGACCCTGGAGCCAGTGAACCCACCGGTGCTGGTCACGCAAATCCAGATGGCGCCGGGGGAATGGTTGTACATCGCTTCGTTGTTGCCCGAGCCCTACACCAGTCTCGAAGAGCAAGGCCTGCCGGCGCAGCAAGTCTGGTTCATCGTACTCACCAGCGGCTTCTTGCTCCTGTTCATCGGCCTGCTGGTGCACTGGCAGAGCCGACCGCTCAAGCGATTGGCGCGGGCGGCGCGGGACATGTCCCTGGGCGCCGACGTCGAACCGGTCGCTCAGGGCGGTGGCAGTGAAGTGGTGGAAGTCGGTCGCGCGTTCAATGCAATGCGTGAACGCATCAGCCGTTACCTGACCGAGCGCAGCCAGTTGTTCAGCGCGATTTCCCATGACTTGCGCACACCGATCACTCGGCTGCGACTGCGGGTCGAATTGCTTGAAGACGAAAAGCTGCAAGCCAAGTTCGGTCGCGATCTGGATGAGCTGGAGTTGCTGGTCAAAGGCGCGCTGCAATGCGTGAAAGACACTGACATCCACGAAAACATCGAACCGGTGGACCTCAATCATGTGCTCGACTGCCTGGTGGAACCGTATCTGGCGCCCAACGGCAATGGCCGCGTGACTCAGCAGGGGCGGGCGCTGGCGCCGTATCCCGGCAAGCCACTGGCGCTCAAGCGCTGCATCGGCAACCTGATCGACAACGCCTTGAAGTACGGGCAGAACGCGCATCTGCACATCGATGACGACGAGAGCGCGTTCGTCCTGCATGTCGACGACGAAGGTCCGGGTGTGCCGGAGCAGCGGCTGGAGCAAGTGTTCGAGCCGCACTTCCGCCTGGCCGGGCAGCAGCAGGGTTATGGCCTGGGGCTGGGGATTGCGCGCAACATCGCCCATAGCCATGGCGGCGAAGTCAGCCTGCAAAACCTGCGTGAAGGCGGGTTGCGCGTGACGTTGCAGTTGCCGCGACCAATGGATTGAAAGCGACCCTGAAAGAGGGACTGCTGCGCAGTCCAACGGGGGCAAGCCCCCTCGCCACAAGTAACCACTCACTTCAAAATCAGGGTGAATGTCACAACTCGGTGACAAAAGCCGCCCCCTTCGTTACCTGCCCGCCACCGACCGTTGTTTAGACTGGTCCCAGTCATAACAACAAAAAAGGTACCGCATGGACACCTTCCAACCCGCCTTCAGCAGTTGGCTGAACGCGCCTGCCCATCAGCAATGGCTTGCCGCCGAAGGCCTGCGCCTGCTGGCGTTTGCCAGGGCTTCAAAGCTTGCCGAAGGTTTCGGCAATCTTGATGAAAAGGGGCGCCTCCCAGCCAGCGCCCAAGCTGAAACCATGAACACCGCGCGCATGACCCACAGCTTCGCCATGGCCCACATCCAGGGTTTGCCGGGGTTCGCCGAGCTGGTGGATCACGGCATCAAAGCCCTCAGCGGGCCGCTGCGTGACGCCGAACACGGTGGCTGGTTTGCCACGCCCGAACACCGCGACGGCAATACCGGCAAAGCCGCTTACCTGCATGCCTTCGTGGCGTTGGCCGCGAGTTCTGCGGTGGTTGCCCAGCGTCCCGGTGCGCAAGCCTTGCTCGATGAGGCGATCCACATCATCGACAGCCATTTCTGGAGCGAGGAGGAGGGCGCCATGCGCGAGTCCTTCAACCGCGACTTCAGTTGCGAGGAGGCCTATCGCGGCGCCAACAGCAACATGCACGCCACCGAAGCCTTCCTCGCCCTGGCCGATGTCACCGAGGACCACCGCTGGCTGATTCGCGCGCAGCGCATCGTCGAGCGTGTCATTCATGAACACGCCGCCGCCAACGATTATCTGGTGGTCGAGCATTTCGACCGCGACTGGCAGCCGCTGCGCGACTACAACCACGACAACCCGGCCGACGGTTTCCGTCCTTATGGCACCACACCGGGTCATGGTTTCGAATGGGCGCGGTTGTTACTGCACCTTGAAGCGGCCCGGGTGCAAGCCGGGATGCTCACACCGGGCTGGCTGGCCACCGATGCGCAAAAACTCTTCGAGCACAATTGCCGTCACGGCTGGGACGTCGACGGCGCGCCGGGCATTGTCTACACCCTCGACTGGGACAATCGCGCGGTGGTTCGTCATCGTTTGCACTGGACTCATTGCGAGGCCGGCGCCGCCGCCAGTGCGCTGCTAAAACGCACCGGTGATGAGCAATACGAGCGTTGGTACCGACTGTTCTGGGAATTCTGTGACAGTCATTTCATCGATCGCTGCGATGGCAGTTGGCATCACGAGCTCGATCCGCTGAACCGCCCGAGCGCCGATATCTGGGCCGGTAAACCTGACCTGTATCACGCCTGGCAAGCCGTATTGATCCCGCGCCTGCCATTGGCGCCGAGCATGGCCAGTGCGCTGGCGCAATTGTCCCAGAGCGCTCCTGTGTAACCATGTGGTGACATTCGCGCGTCCCTTCGTTACCTGCGAAGGGCGATCCCCTGTTTAAAATCCTATGCAGCGCAAGCACCAGACTTGCATGCATAACAACAAGAAAGGTACTACTAGATGAATGCGATTTCTCGCCTCGCTACTGTCATTTCTCTCGCTTCACTGCTTCCCGTTGCTGCATTCCCGCTCAGTGCCCTTGCCGCCGATTCCAAAGGTTCGGTGGAAGTCGTTCACTGGTGGACGTCTGGTGGTGAAAAAGCAGCTGTCGATGTGCTCAAGGCTCAAGTCGAAAAAGACGGCTTCACCTGGAAAGACGGCGCAGTCGCCGGCGGTGGCGGTGCCACTGCCATGACCGTACTCAAAAGCCGCGCCGTGGCCGGTAACCCACCGGGCGTAGCGCAGATCAAAGGTCCGGACATTCAGGAATGGGCGTCTACCGGTCTGCTCGATACCGACGTCTTGAAAGACGCTGCCAAAGCTGAGAAGTGGGACAGCCTGCTCGACAAGAAAGTCTCCGATACCGTGAAGTACGACGGTAACTATGTGGCCGTGCCGGTGAACATTCACCGCGTCAACTGGTTGTGGATCAATCCGGAAGTCTTCAAGAAAGCCGGCATCGAAAAAGCGCCAACCACCCTTCAGGAATTCTACGCGGCCGGTGACAAGCTCAAGGCTGCGGGCTTCATTGCGCTTGCCCACGGTGGCCAACCTTGGCAGGACAGCACCGTGTTCGAAGCGGTGGTCCTGTCGGTCATGGGCGTCGATGGCTACAAGAAAGCCCTGGTCGATCTGGATAACGCGGCGCTGACCGGTCCTGACATGGTCAAGGCGCTGACCGAGCTGAAGAAAGTCGCGACCTACATGGACGCCGACGGCAAAGGCCAGGACTGGAACCTGGAGGCGGCCAAGGTCATCAACGGCAAGGCCGGCATGCAGATCATGGGTGACTGGGCCAAGAGCGAGTGGACAGCGGCCAAGAAAGTCGCCGGCAAGGATTACGAGTGCGTAGCCTTCCCGGGCACCGACAAGGCCTTCACCTACAACATCGACTCGCTGGCCGTGTTCAAGCAGAAAGACAAGGGCACTGCTGCAGCTCAGCAGGACATTGCCAAGGTCGTGCTGGGTGAGAACTTCCAGAAAGTCTTCAGCATCAACAAGGGCTCGATCCCGGTTCGAAACGACATGCTGAGCGATATGGGCAAGTACGGTTTCGACTCCTGCGCCCAGACGGCTGCCAAAGACTTCCTGGCGGACGCCAAGACCGG
This sequence comes from Pseudomonas sp. FP1740, assembly GCF_030687165.1. Taxonomy (NCBI): domain Bacteria; kingdom Pseudomonadati; phylum Pseudomonadota; class Gammaproteobacteria; order Pseudomonadales; family Pseudomonadaceae; genus Pseudomonas; species Pseudomonas sp. FP1740. The sequence continues at coordinate 5,226,945 of NZ_CP117461.1, read as the reverse complement.
TGGCCTGCAGCCGAGCATGGCGCACAACATGGCGACCACGCTGGCGGTACAGGGTGCTTTCTTTGATGTCGTGACCAACTTCATCAACGATCCGAAAGCCGATCCTGCCACTGCTGCCAAGCAACTCGGCACTGCCATTAAAGCGGCCAAGTAACCGTTAGCCGCGCCCCCCCTGTGGGAGCGGGCCTACTCGCGAAAGTGCAGTGTCAGGCACCCATGTCGGTACTGGCACGACACGCTCGCGAGGGCCGCTCCTACAAGGGAAAGCGCTTGTAATCCTTTCTCTTCGTACTGGATCTTCCCATGAGTTCTGTTGCTGTGTTCAGCAAGGCCTCGCCGTTCGATGCACTGCAGCGCTGGCTCCCCAAGCTGGTGCTGGCGCCGAGCATGTTCATTGTTCTGGTGGGGTTCTATGGCTATATCCTGTGGACCTTCGTCCTGTCGTTCACCACTTCGACTTTCCTGCCGACTTACAAATGGGCAGGTCTGGCGCAGTACCAGCGGCTGTTCGACAACGATCGCTGGTGGGTAGCGAGCAAGAACCTGGCGCTTTTCGGCGGCATGTTCATCGGCATCACCCTGGTGATCGGTGTGTTGCTGGCGGTGTTTCTTGATCAGCGCATTCGTCGCGAAGGTTTCATTCGCACCATTTACCTGTACCCGATGGCGCTTTCGATGATCGTCACCGGTACCGCCTGGAAGTGGCTGCTCAACCCGGGCATGGGCCTGGACAAATTACTGCGTGACTGGGGCTGGGAAGGCTTTCGCCTGGACTGGTTGATCGATCCGGATCGCGTTGTGTACTGCCTGGTGATCGCGGCGGTATGGCAAGCCTCGGGCTTTATCATGGCGATGTTCCTCGCCGGCCTGCGTGGCGTTGATCAATCGATCATCCGTGCCGCCCAGATCGATGGCGCGAGCATGCCGCGCATTTACCTGAAAGTGGTGTTGCCGAGCCTGCGCCCGGTGTTCTTCAGCGCAGTGATGATCCTGGCCCACATCGCTATCAAGAGTTTCGACCTGGTGGCGGCAATGACCGCCGGTGGCCCGGGTTATTCCTCCGATCTGCCTGCGATGTTCATGTATTCCTTCACCTTCAGTCGCGGCCAGATGGGCATGGGCTCGGCCAGTGCGATTCTGATGCTCGGTGCGATTCTCGCGATCATCGTGCCTTACCTGTACTCCGAGCTGAGGGCCAAACGTCATGACTAGTTTCGCTGCCAAACCTGCCATCAGCCTGAGTCGCATCGCGATCTATGGCGTGCTGCTCCTTGCGGTATTGCTGTACCTGATACCGCTGGTGGTCATGCTGTTGACCAGTTTCAAGACGTCGGAAGATATCAACTCCGGCAACCTGCTGAGCTGGCCGACCGTGGTCAGCGGTATTGGCTGGATCAAGGCCTGGGGCACGGTTGACGGGTACTTCTGGAACTCGATCAAGATCACCGTTCCGGCGGTAATGATCTCCACGGCCATCGGCGCGTTGAACGGCTATGTGCTGTCGATGTGGCGCTTTCGCGGGTCGCAGTTGTTCTTCGGCCTGCTGCTGTTCGGTTGCTTCCTGCCATTCCAGACGGTCCTGCTGCCGGCCTCGTTCACCCTCGGCAAGATGGGCCTGGCCAGCACGACGACAGGCCTGGTGTTCGTGCACGTGGTCTACGGCCTGGCGTTCACCACGCTGTTTTTCCGTAACTACTACGTCAGCGTTCCCGATGCGCTGGTGAAGGCGGCGCGGCTCGATGGCGCGGGGTTCTTCACCATCTTTCGCTTGATCATCCTGCCGATGTCCACCCCGATCATCATGGTCTGCCTGATCTGGCAGTTCACTCAGATCTGGAACGACTTCCTGTTCGGCGTGGTGTTCTCAAGCGGTGACTCGCAACCCATTACGGTGGCGTTGAACAACTTGGTCAACACCAGTACCGGGGCCAAGGAATACAACGTTGATATGGCGGCGGCAATGATCGCCGGGCTGCCGACCCTGCTGGTCTATGTGGTCGCAGGTAAGTATTTCGTGCGCGGGCTGACGGCCGGCGCAGTCAAGGGGTAATCATGGCTACGCTCGAACTTCGCAATGTAAACAAAACCTATGGCCCCGGCCTGCCGGACACCCTCAAGAACATTGAGCTGTCGATCAAGGACGGTGAATTCCTGATTCTTGTGGGTCCTTCGGGTTGCGGTAAATCGACCCTGATGAATTGCATCGCCGGCCTTGAGACCATCACCGGTGGCGCGATCATGATCGGTGACCAGGACGTCAGCGGCATGAGTCCCAAAGACCGCGACATCGCCATGGTGTTCCAGTCCTACGCGCTGTACCCGACCATGAGCGTGCGCGAAAACATCGCGTTCGGTTTGAAGATCCGCAAGATGCCCGCCGCCGATATCGACGCGGAAGTCGCTCGCGTGGCCAAGCTGCTGCAAATCGAGCACCTGCTCAACCGCAAGCCGGGTCAACTCTCCGGTGGTCAGCAACAGCGCGTGGCCATGGGCCGGGCGTTGGCGCGGCGGCCGAAGATCTACCTGTTCGACGAACCGCTGTCCAACCTCGACGCCAAGCTGCGGGTCGAGATGCGCACCGAAATGAAACTGATGCACCAGCGCCTGAAAACCACCACGGTCTACGTGACCCACGACCAGATCGAAGCGATGACCCTGGGCGACAAAGTGGCGGTGATGAAGGACGGGATCATCCAGCAGTTCGGTACCCCGAAAGACATCTACAACAACCCGGCCAACCTGTTCGTGGCGAGCTTCATCGGTTCGCCGCCGATGAACTTCATTCCCCTGCGTTTGCAACGCAAGGACGGCCGTCTGTTGGCGTTGCTCGACAGTGGTCAGGCGCGCTGCGAATTGCCGCTGGGCATGCAGGATGCCGGTCTCGAAGACCGCGAAGTGATCCTCGGCATGCGCCCGGAACAGATCGTGCTGGCGAACGGCGAGCCAAACGGTTTGCCAACCATCCGCGCCGAAGTGCAGGTCACCGAACCGACCGGTCCCGACACCCTGGTATTCGTCAATCTCAACGACACCAAGGTCTGCTGCCGTCTGGCACCGGACGTCGCACCGGCCCCGGGCGAGACCCTGACGCTGCAATTCGATCCATCGAAAGTGCTGCTGTTCGATGCCAAGACCGGTGAGCGTCTGGGCGTTGCCGGCCTGCCAAAAACCGAAGCTCACAGCGCCAACGTGGCCCAGTTCAAAGGCCGCTGAAGATCAAATGTGGGAGCGAGCAAGCCCGCTCCCACAGGGGGGATTAGTGGCGGATGGAGACATCCGTCGCAATCGATGTAAACCGCGTTAGATAAAAACAGTTAATAACAATAAAACGAGGATGTAGGGATGAAGAAGAAGAACAACGCTCAGCTGATCTGCCAATTGTCAGCGGTTGCGGCGATGATGCTGGCCGGTAGTGCGCACGCGGCTGACGCGTTCAGTGCCGATTCCCAATGGATGACGGGGGACTGGGGTGGCGAGCGGACCAAGCTGATCGAGCAGGGTATCGACATCAAGGCCGACTATGTCGGTGAAGTGGGCGCCAACCTGCACGGCGGCTACAACGACGACAAAACGGCGCGTTACGCCGACCAGTTTGGTCTGGGCGTGGCGCTGGACCTGCAAAAACTGTGGGGCTGGGATAACACCCAGGCCAAGATCCAGCTCACCAACCGTAACGGTCAGAACATCTCCAATGACCGTGTCGGCGACCCGCGTGCCGGCACCTTGAGTTCCTCCCAGGAAGTCTACGGCCGTGGCCACATGGTCCGTCTGACCCAGCTGTGGATCAAGCACCAGTTCCTCGACGGGAAACTGGACGTCAAGGCTGGTTACTTCGGCGAAGGCGAAGACTTCAACACCTTCCCTTGCGAGTTCCAGAATCTGGCATTCTGCGGTTCCCAGGCGGGTAACTGGGCGACCGGTATCTGGTACAACTGGCCGGTCATGCAGGCGGCGGTTCGCGTGAAGTACAACATCACGCCTGAGTTCTATGCGCAGATCGGCGCGTACAATCAGAACCCATCGCAACTTGAGCACGGTAACGGTTTCAAGCTCAGCGGCAGTGGCACCAAGGGCACCGTCTTGCCGGTTGAATTGGTCTGGTCGCCGAAGGTCAACAACCTGCCGGGCGAATACCGTGTCGGTTACTACAAGAGCACGGCCGACGCCAATGACGTCCGTAAGGACGACGACGGCAATGATGCAGCGACCACCGGCAATGCCTATCGCAGCCATGACAGCAAGCACGGCTACTGGTTCGTGGCGCAGCAACAACTGACCACCCATAACGGTGATGCTTCGCGCGGTCTGAACATCGCGGCCAACGCCACCTTCCACGACAAGGACACCAACTTCGTCGACAACTACCAGTCGTTGATGTTTGTTTACAAGGGCCCGTTCGATGCGCGTCCAAAAGACGACGTCGGGATCGGTTTCTCCCGTATCCATGTCAACGATGACGTGAAGAAAAACTCTGAGTTGGTCAACGCCGCCAATGGTGTCACCGACTACAACGATCCACTGTTCGCGCCACTGCGTAGCACCGAGTACAACTACGAGATCAACTACGGTTTCCACGTTACCAACTGGCTGACGGTGCGTCCTAACTTGCAATACATCACTCACCCGGGTGGTGTGGATGAAGTTGATAACGCGCTGGTCGCCGGCCTGAAAATTCAGTCGGTGTTCTAACGCTGTTGCGATAAGCTCCTCTCTATGTGCGCATATTTGCGGACGGCCATGGCTGTCCGCTTTTTTTTGGGGGTGGCGCGCCCTCGGGTGACAGATGATTTTCAGGACCGTGGCACATGCTTGAGCATCCGCTACAACGCTTCTTCAAATCCTTGCGCGAACGTCCGGTGTTTGCGTGGGAGCGCTATCAGATGCGCGACGTGCTGGTGATCGACCATCCGCTGTGTCAGGCGGTGTTCAGTCGTCAGGGCGCGCAGTTGCTGCACTTCCAGCCAAAGGGTCAGAAACCCTGGCTGTGGTGCGCGGCGAAATGGCCGCACGTGGGTGCTATTCGCGGCGGCGTGCCGGTGTGCTGGCCGTGGTATGGCCGCCACCCAAGCGAAAACGCCTGGCCGTCCCATGGCTGGGCGCGCCTGCTGGACTGGAAGTTACTCGACAGCAGCAGTGACGACGATGGCGTGCACCTGCACTGGCAGTTACAGCTGTGCGACTGGCAAGTGGACTTGCACGCGCACCTGGGCGAACGCATGGATTTGCACTTGAGCACGGAGCATCAGGACGACATGCCGTGCCAGTTGAGTCAGGCGTTGCACGCCTATTGGCGTATTGGTGACGTCGGTGAGGTAGCGCTGTCTGGGCTCGAAGGAGCGCAAGGTTACGACCAGTTAAACCGCCAGGCTTGCCAACAGGAAGGCGAGTTGCGGGTCGACGGTGGGTGTCAGCGCGTGTTCCAGCATGACGGCGAATTGCAGCTCAAGGACCACGCCTGGCAGCGCGAACTGTGCATCGACACCGGTGATCATGCAGACACGGTGGTCTGGCATCCCGGCTCGCGGCCATTGCTGGGCGTGAGCTGGAATGAGATTTCCGAGTTCGTCTGTGTGGAAGCGGCCAGCGGCGGCACCGACAGCCTGTGCCTGGCGCCGGGGGAGCGGGCGCATCTGAGTTTGCAGGCGCGGGTTGGGGCATAGCCGATGCGCACAACCTTTGTGGCGAGGGGGCTTGCCCCCGTTGGGCCGCGAAGCGGCCCCAAAATCACCAGCGCGACATTCTGCTCAAGCCGCGTTTGCCAGGTTTACGACTGCTGCGCAGCCGAACGGGGGCAAGCCCCCTCGCCACAGGGGGTTAATTAAACTCATCCCCAATCGGATACCGACTGGCATTGAGGCTTTCCTTGATCTTGCGCAAATGCGGCTGGAAATCCACGCCTCGGCGCAAGGTCATGCCGGTGGCGAGCACATCGAGCACGGTCAGCTGAATGATCCGCGAGGTCATCGGCATGTAAATGTCGGTGTCTTCCGGCAACGGAATGTTCAGGCTCAAGGTACTGGCCTTGGCCAGCGGCGAACCCTCGGCCGTCAGCCCCAGCACCGAAGCGCCGTTTTCCCGGGCGATGCGTGCCACTTCCACCAGTTCGCGGGTACGGCCGGTGTAGGAGATGATCACGAATAACTCACCGGTGTGGGCCACCGAGGCAATCATGCGTTGCATCAGCACATCGGCATGGGCGGTGACGGCGAGGTTGAAGCGGAAGAACTTGTGCTGCGCATCCAGTGCCACCGGGGCCGAGGCGCCGAGGCCGAAGAAGTGGATCTGCCGGGCCTGGATCAACAGGTCGACGGCGCGGCTGATCAGATTCGGGTCCAGTGCCTGGCAGGCGCTGTCCAGGGACGCGATGGCGCTGCCGAAGATCTTCTGGGTGTAAGCCTCGGGGTTGTCGTCGGCTTCCACCGCACGGCTGACATACGCCGCGCCGCTGGCCAGGCTCTGGGCCAGCTGCAGTTTCAGTTCAGGGTAGCCGCTGACACCGAATGAGCGGCAGAAACGGTTGACCGTCGGCTCACTGACCGACGCGGCCTGGGCGAGGGCGGCGATGCTGAACCGGGTCGCCTGCTGTGGGTTGAGCAGGATCACTTCGGCGACTTTGCGTTCTGCCTTGTTCAGGTCTTCGAGGCGACTCTGGATCTGTTCCAGTAAATTTCGCACGCGGTCCATATGGGGTTCCTAAATTCACCTGCGCAAACAAGCGCTCGGCTATGCAAATTGGGCCTTTGATACGGCCCATAACGGTGGCCTATCCTACTGATGGCTCCGACCGACCACCACTCGGAATCTATATTTTGCGAAAATGTTGTGGTTATTACTACATTTTCCCTTGAGTGATGCCTTGAAAAAAGGTATTTGTAGCTTAACTTGATAAAAGAACAAACATCATGCCTTCGATTACGGTTGAACCGTGCACCTTTGCCTTGTTCGGCGCTCTCGGCGATCTAGCCCTGCGCAAGCTGTTTCCTGCCCTTTATCAACTCGATGGTGCCGGCCTGCTTCATGAGGATACGCGCATTATCGCACTGGCCCGTGAACCTGGCAGCGAGCAGCAGCATCTGGCGTTCATCGCCACCGAGTTGCGTCGCTACGTGGGCGCCAAAGAGCTGGATGAAGCCGTGCTCGAGCGCTTCCTGGCCCGTTTGAGTTACCTGCATGTCGACTTCCTCAAGGCTGACGATTACGTCGCCCTGGCCGAGCAGGCCGGCAGTGCCCAGCGGGTGATTGCCTACTTCGCCACGCCGGCGGCGGTTTACGGTGCTATTTGCGAGAACCTGTCGAAGGTCGGCCTGACCGAAAACACCCGCGTGGTGCTGGAAAAACCCATCGGTTCTGACCTGGAATCCTCGCGCAAGGTCAACGATGCCGTGGCGCAGTTCTTCCCGGAGAACCGCACCTACCGTATCGACCACTACCTGGGCAAAGAGACCGTACAAAACCTGATCGCCCTGCGTTTCGCCAACAGCCTGTTCGAAACCCAGTGGAACCAGAATTACATTTCCCACGTGGAAATCACCGTGGCCGAGCAGGTCGGGATCGAAGGCCGTTGGGGTTACTTCGACAAGGCCGGCCAGCTACGGGACATGATCCAGAATCACCTGTTGCAGTTGCTGTGCCTGATTGCCATGGACCCTCCGGCCGACTTGTCCGCCGACAGCATCCGCGACGAGAAAGTCAAAGTGCTCAAGGCGCTGGCGCCGATCAGCCCGGAAGGCCTGACCACTCAAGTGGTGCGCGGCCAGTACATCGCCGGTCACAGCGAAGGCAAGTCGGTGCCGGGGTATCTGGAGGAGCCTAACTCCAACACCCAGAGCGACACCGAAACCTTCGTTGCCCTGCGTGCCGACATTCGCAACTGGCGTTGGGCCGGCGTGCCGTTTTACCTGCGCACCGGCAAGCGCATGCCGCAGAAGCTGTCGCAGATCGTCATCCACTTCAAGGAACCATCGCACTACATCTTCGCCCCCGAGCAGCGCTTGCAGATCAGCAACAAACTGATCATCCGCCTGCAACCGGACGAAGGCATTTCCTTGCGCGTGATGACCAAGGAACAAGGCCTGGACAAGGGCATGCAGCTGCGCAGCGGTCCGTTGCAGCTGAATTTTTCCGACACCTGGCGCAGCGCACGGATTCCCGATGCCTACGAGCGGTTGTTGCTGGAAGTGATGCGTGGCAATCAGAACCTGTTTGTCCGTAAAGATGAAATCGAAGCCGCGTGGAAGTGGTGTGACCAGTTGATTGCCGGGTGGAAAAAGTCCGGTGATGCGCCCAAGCCGTACGCGGCCGGGTCCTGGGGGCCGATGAGCTCCATTGCACTGATCACGCGGGACGGGAGGTCGTGGTATGGCGATATCTGAATTGAAACTGCCTCAGGGCGTCAGCGCCCATGAGTTCAAAAAACCGATGCTGCTGGCCGAAGGCCTGGCATTGGCAGTGGCCAAACAACTGAGCGACGCAATTGCCGCACAAGGCACCGCGACGCTGGTGGTGTCCGGTGGACGCAGCCCGGTGGCGTTTTTCCAGCACCTGGCCAAGCAGGCGCTGGACTGGTCGAAGGTGGTGGTCAGCCTGGCTGACGAGCGTTGGGTACCGGTGGAGCATGCCGACAGTAATGCCGGTCTGCTCAAGCGTTACCTGTTGCAAGGGCCGGCGGCCAAGGCCCAGTTCCTGAGCCTCTACAGTGCCACCGCCAACCTGGAACAGGCCGCCGAGCAGGCTGATCGCTTGCTCGCCGAATTGCCGACGATCGATGTGCTGGTGCTGGGCATGGGCGACGACGGTCACACCGCGTCGCTGTTCCCCAACAGCCCGAACCTGGCCGATGCCTTGAAAGTTGACGGCACTCGTCGTTGCTGGCCGATGCTGGCGCCGACCGTGCCGCGTCAGCGCCTGACCATGAGTCGCGCGCTGCTGGCTTCAGCCAGGCACACCGTTCTATCGATTTCCGGTCAGTCCAAGTTGACCACCCTGAGCGCCGCACTGGCCGGTGACGATGTCGCCGCCATGCCGATTCGGGCGTTTCTGCAACCTACGTTAGAGATTTACTGGTGCCCATGAACCAAGGATCAGCCGCTATGACAAACACATCCCCGACCGTTTCCATGGCGGACAAAGTTGCCCTGATCGACAGCCTCTGCGCCAAGGCGCGGATCCTGCCGGTGATCACCATCGCTCGCGAACAGGACGTGCTGCCATTGGCCGACGCCCTGGCCGCCGGTGGCCTCACGGCGCTGGAAGTGACCCTGCGTTCGCAGTTCGGCCTCAAGGCCATCCAGATCCTGCGCGAGAAGCGTCCGGAGCTGGTGACCGGTGCCGGTACGGTGCTTGATCGCAGCATGCTGGCCGCTGCCGAAGCCGCCGGTTCGCAATTCATCGTGACGCCGGGCATCACCCGTGACTTGCTCGAAGCCAGTGTCGCCAGCCCGATTCCGCTGTTGCCGGGCATCAGCAACGCCTCCGGCATCATGGAAGGCTATTGCCTGGGTTATCGCCGCTTCAAGCTGTTCCCGGCGGAAGTCAGCGGTGGCGTCGCGGCCATCAAGGCCCTGGGCGGCCCGTTCGGCGAAGTTAAATTCTGCCCGACCGGCGGCGTCAGCCCGGCCAACATCAAGAGCTACATGGCGTTGAAGAACGTGATGTGCGTGGGCGGTAGCTGGATGCTTGACCCCGAGTGGATCAAGAACGGCGACTGGGCCCGCATCCAGGAGTGCACCGCCGAGGCGTTGGCGCTGCTGGACTGATCTGATTTACCGGATTTACCAAACACTTCGTTGTGTGTTCTACGGCTTTACGGTGCGCTTGGTCGGTGCACCGTTTTTTTTTGCCTGGTGAAAATCCCTATGACTGTCGAAATGCTCTTTGTGGGACCGACATCACGCGATACACAGTTATCGCATCTCGCCGCACGTCCAGCGTTAACCTGCGTTCATCTTATGGAAGAGAGAACGTCATGGACGACAACACCTCGGCTGCATCCCCACTACCGGTTTATCAACTGTCACCCGAGCAGATCGCCGGTCCGTATTTTCGAAATCCAAAACTGATCAGGCGAAACGTCAGCGAAGGCATGGACGGCATTCCCTTGGTGCTGCGGCTCACGATCATCGATGCCATGACCGGTCAACCGGTTACCGGGGCATTGGTCGATATCTGGCATTGCAATGCGCGCGGGGCGTATTCGGGCTGGAGCAAGGTCAACCCGGATAAGGAAGTCGATGTGGATGATATCGGGTCGATCCCGCGCACCGACGACGATACCTACCTGCGTGGTGGGCAATTCACCGACAAAATGGGCATCGTGCGGTTTACCACGATTTATCCGGGGTTCTATGCCGGCCGCGCTTTGCACATTCACGTCGCGGTACGCATCACGGCCGGTAATAACTATCTGGAAGAGCGGCACGTCGCCTGGGTCGGCCAGCTTTACTTTCCCGAGGTCGCATCAAGGTCAGTGCTCAACGCCCGTGAGTACAGCGGTCGAGCCGTCTCACCGCTGACCAATGCGCAGGATATGTTTCATCAGCGCATGGGAGGCGAGGCCTCGACCCTGAACATTCATACCATCGGTCGAGACTCGAATGAAGACGGCTTTTTCGGGCACATGACCATCGGCGTCGATACGTTTGCGGTGTCATCGCAAATCAAGCCCGAGGACTTCGACAAGTACACCGTGTGACGTCAGCGTAATTCACTCAGCGCCCGGGCCAGCCCATCCATGTCGGCTGCGGTGGTGGTGAGCCCCGGCGTAATGCGGATGCATGGGCCACATGCCGCGCCGCTGCGCACCACGGTAAACAGGTTGTAGTCGTTGAGCAGGCGCTCGACCATCACTTGTTGGTCGGCATGCCGGGTAAAGCGCATCGAGGTGATGCCGCAATACAGGCGTGGGTCATCCGGGGTCATGACTTCGATCCCCGGTAACGCCCAAACGGCATCGACCCAGCGGTTGCGCAGGTAGTTGAGTCGTGCGCCCTTGGCGACAGAACCGCCCATGGCGCAATGTTCTTCGAGCACCAGCGGCAGGGTCAGCAGGGCGGGGATGTTCGGGGTGCTGTACGGCGTGCGGGCACGAATGTCGGTGACCGGGAAATGCATTTCGCCCATGTCCGGGTCGATGTCGGCCAAGCGCTCGGGCGCGATGTAAATGAAGCCGAGAGTCAGCGGCGCACCGATCCATTTGTGCAGGTTGTAGCCGGCAAAGGCGATGCCCAGTTCATCAAGATTGAACTCGATCTGGCCCAGGGCATGGGCGCCGTCGAGGATTACATCGATGCCATGCTCCCTGGCGGCAGCGGCAATCGCCTGCACCGGCATCACCAGGCCGGTGCGATGGGTGACGTGGGTCAGGGCCATCAGTTTCAGTCGTGGATAATGCACGAACGCTTCGCGGTACGTGGCCAGTAAGCTGTCGAAACTGGCGGGGTGACTGTGCTCGATCTCGATCACTTCCACGCCTCGATAGCGGGCCAGCCAACGAATCGCGCTCTTGACCGTGTCGTACTCCAGATCGCACAGCAGGACCTGGTCGCCCGGTTCCAGGCGATTGTAGTTGCGGATCAGCGATTGCAGGCCGTCCGAGGCATTGCGGGTGAAGGCGACGGCTTCGGCCGGGGCGCCGATCAGTTTGGCCAGCTGCGCGCGAATCTTGACGCTTTCGCCCTGTTCGAAGCGCTGGCGCACATGCACCGAGTTGCCGCGGTTGATGAGCTCGATGTTGCGCTGATACTCCTCGACCACGGTGCGTGACATGCGCCCGAAGTAACCGTTCTCCAGGTTCAGGGGGCCGGGTTCGACAGCGTAGCGGTCGGCAAAGGTCTGCCAAAAGGCTTCATCACGGGCACGGCGGGCGTTATCGGGCATGGGGATACTCGGTCAGAAGGGCAGGTCAGTGACGAGGGGCAGGTTTGCCGTGCTTGGCGCGCAGCGGTTCGAGCAGTTCCGACAGACCGTTGTGGTCGATTTCCTGCATCAACGCCAGCAAACCGCCCAACTCACCGTGAGGGAAACCTTCGCGAGCGAACCAGTTCAGGTACTGGCCGGGCAGGTCGGCGATGATCCGGCCTTTGTACTTGCCGAAGGGCATTTCGCGGGTAATCAGCAGTTCGAGCTTTTCGGGATTCATCATCAGTCGTCTTGATTCAAAGCAGTCTGGAAAATACAGGCATTCTGCATGCAGGCCAATTGACAGATCATGCAAAAGAAGCGGATACAGATTTCGCCTAAAGATTAACTTATTGAAATATAAGTAAAAAAATTCAATTCAAAGCTGGCATGCAGGGTGCAACGATTGATTGCATCTTTCATCAACCGCAAGGAATTGAAAAATGACCGACATCAACAAAGAAGCGATCTCTGTACTCAACGACCTGATTGAAACCAGTAAAGACGGTCAGGAAGGGTTCAAGACTTGCGCTGAAGACATCAAGAATCCAGAACTGAAAAACCTGTTCGTTCAACGCTCCGCCGATTGCGCCACTGCCGCTGCCGAACTGCAGGCCACTGTGCGTTCTCTAGGCGGTGATCCGGAAACCTCCACCAGTGTCAGCGGCGATCTGCACCGTCGTTGGGTGGATGTGAAGGCGATGTTCACCGGCAAGGATGAAGAGGCGGTGCTGAACGAAGCCGAACGCGGTGAAGACCATGCGAAGAAGGCTTACAAGGACGCACTGGATAAAATCAACAAGTACAATCTGGTGGGCATTCGTGACATCGTTGAACGCCAGTACCACGGTGTGCAACGCAACCACGATCAGGTGAAAGCCCTGCGCAACCAGGCTCGCGCACGCTCGTAAGCGTTCGTTACCCATCAAAAACGCCAGCCAGTCTGGCGTTTTTTTGTACCCAGCCTGTGGGTCTCCTATGTGGCGAGGGGGCTTGCCCCCGTTGGGGTGCGCAGCGTCCCTGAAACAGGCGCCGCATTTGACCTGATTAAACGCGGTAGCAGGTTTTACGACTGCTTCGCAGTCGAACGGGGGCAAGCCCCCTCGCCACAGGGAAGGCCTCTCATCACAAGGAAGTGATGAATCAGCCGATGCTGATCGCCGGCAACGTCGGCAACGTCACGGTCTGCTGTTTACGCGGCGCCAGAATCTCCGCCTCGCCATCCACGACCAGTTCATCACGCTGGTTGAACACTCGAGTGGCGATGCGCACACGAAACTTCGGCATTTTCTCGAGAATTTCCAGGCGCACAGTCAGCGTGTCGCCAATCTTCACCGGCTTCTGAAAGCTCATTGTCTGACCGATATAAATAGTCCCCGGCCCAGGCAGCTCGCAAGCCACCGCCGCGCTGATCAACGCGCCGCTGAACATGCCGTGGGCGATGCGTTCCTTGAACATGGAGGCAGCGGCGAATTCGGCGTCCAGGTGCACCGGGTTGTGGTCGCCGGACATCGCGGCGAACAACTGAATGTCACGCTCTTCGACGGTTTTGCTGTAGCTGGCGGTCTGGCCGATTTCGAGGGCTTCGTAAGGGGTGTTGGTAACCTGGGTCATCTGTCTCGATTCCTGTGACGAATTAAATGAATCCACAAAAAAACTATTCGGCTCTGGGTGGCCGACGGTTGCTCAAGGCCTGGGCGATCCAGTTCAGCACGTCGGCAGTCACTTCATCGCGATTGCTCTCATTGAACAGTTCGTGCCGGGCCTGCGGGTAAATATTCAAGTGCAGGCTCTGGCAGCCAGCGTCGCGCAGGGCGTGGGCCAGATCTTTCAGACGCTTGCCTTCGCTCACCGGATCACATTCGCCGCCAATCACCAGCAGCGGCAGGCCCGGATCGATCTGGGCGAGATTGGACGCTTTGCTGATTTGCTGCAAGCCACCGAGCAAATCGATCCATAGCTGATTGGTGCAGCGAAAGCCGCAGAGCGGGTCGTTGGCGTATTTGTCGACCTCGGCCGGGTCGCGGCTCAGCCAGTCAAACGAGGTGCGAGCTGGCTTGAACTTCTTGTTGAACGAGCCGAACGACAGCCATTCGATCAATGCACTGCGGCCCTTGGGGCCCTGGCGCAGGCGTTCGAGACGAGCAATCTGCCGCGCTACGCGATAGAGCGCCACGGGCTGGAAGTTCGAGCCGCTGAGAATCGCCCCGTGCAGGCTGGCGCTGTGGTGCAGCAAGTAAGCCTGGGCGATGTAGCTGCCCATGCTGTGGCCCAACAGCACGATCGGCGTGCCGGGATGCTGTTGGCCGATATGTTGGTTGAGGCTGGCGAGGTCACCGACCACTTTGCCCCAGCCATCGTTGTCGGCGAAGTGGCCCAGGGTGCCGTTTTCAGCGGTTTTGCCATGTCCACGCAGGTCCGGTGCGTAAACACCGTAGCCCTGTTCACAGAGCTTTTCTGCCAGGCGAGCGTAGCGACCGCTGTGTTCCGCCATGCCGTGGGCCAGCAGGATCACGGCTTTGAGGGGCGCAGCCGGCAGCCACTGGTTGACGAAGAGGCGGCTGCGGTCGCTCGCGGTCAGCCAGAAAGTGTCATGGATCATGGCGATTCCTTTGCATGGGACTGCATGCGGCATGGGCGTCGTTGCATTGTATAGCGCATCCCGCGCGCGCCGTCTGATCAGGCCGCGCCGGGGCAGCAAGATTCACGGGATCAATGAGGACCGTGCGCATATTTGCCTGATTCACCATAGCTGCTAGTGTCCGGGAAGCACCGCTTTTCAGAAGTGATAGAAAAAGCGGCCCCGGATAGATTCAGGTAATGAGGACAAGAACAATGCAACCTGATTTCTGGAATGACAAACGCCCGGCCGGCGTGCCCCTGGATATCGACCTTGGGGCCTATAAGTCGGTGATCGAGGTGTTCGAGCGTTCCTGCAAGAAATTTGCTGACCGCCCGGCATTCAGCAACATGGGCGTGACCCTGACCTACGCTGAACTGGAACGTTACAGCGCTGCGTTCGCCGGTTACCTGCAAGCCCACACCGACCTGGTGCCGGGGGATCGCATCGCGGTGCAGATGCCCAACGTTCTGCATTACCCGATTGCCGTGTTTGGCGCCTTGCGCGCCGGGCTGATCGTGGTCAACACCAACCCGCTGTACACCGCGCGGGAGATGCGTCATCAGTTCAAGGACTCCGGTGCCCGGGCGCTGGTGTACCTGAACGTGTTCGGACAGAAGGTCCAGGAAGTGTTGCCCGACACCGACATCCAGTACCTGATCGAAGCGAAGATGGGCGACCTGATGCCCAGCGCCAAGGGCTGGCTGATCAATACCGTGGTCGCCAAGGTCAAGAAAATGGTCCCGGATTATTCACTGCCCCAGGCCCTCTCCTTCAAGAGTGCGCTACGTCTGGGCCGGGGCCTGGGCGTCAAACCGCTGAACGTCGGTCTCGACGACATCGCCGTGTTGCAATACACCGGCGGCACCACCGGGCTGGCCAAGGGCGCGATGCTGACCCACGGCAACCTGGTGGCGAACATGCAGCAGGCGCGGGCATGCCTCAGTCAGCTGGGTGCCGATGGTCAACCGCTGCTGCGCGAAGGCCAGGAAGTGATGATCGCGCCGCTGCCGCTGTACCACATCTATGCCTTCACGGCGAACTGCATGTGCATGATGGTGACCGGCAACCACAACGTGCTGATCACCAATCCACGGGACATCAAGGGCTTCATCAAGGAACTGAAGAACTGGCGGTTCTCGTTGCTTCTGGGGCTCAACACGCTGTTCGTCGCACTGATGGACCATCCCGATTTCAAGACCCTGGATTTCTCCAGCCTCAAACTCACCAACTCCGGTGGCACGGCGCTGGTCAAGGCCACCGCCGAGCGCTGGGAACAGCTCACCGGTTGCCGGATCACCGAAGGTTACGGCCTGACCGAAACCTCGCCGGTGGCCTGCACCAACCCTTACGGCGACAAGTCGCGCATCGGCACGGTTGGCCTGCCGGTGCCGGGCACGACCCTGAAAGTGATCAACGATGAAGGCGTCGAGCAGCCGTTGGGCGAGCGCGGCGAACTGTGCATCAAGGGCCCGCAGATCATGAAGGGCTACTGGCTCAAACCCGAAGCCACCGCCGAAGTGCTGGATGCCGACGGCTGGTTCAAGTCAGGTGACATCGGGGTGATCGACCCGGACGGTTTCGTCCGTATAGTCGATCGCAAGAAAGACATGATCATCGTCTCGGGCTTCAACGTGTACCCGAACGAGATCGAAGACGTGGTGATGGCCCACCCGAAAGTTGCCAACTGTGCGGTGATCGGCGTGCCGGACGAGCGTTCGGGGGAGGCGGTGAAATTGTTTGTGGTAGCCCGTGAGTCGGGGGTCAGCCTTGAAGAGCTGAAGGCTTACTGCAAGGAAAACTTCACGGCGTACAAAGTACCCAAGCACATCGTGTTGCGTGAGTCGTTGCCGATGACGCCGGTGGGCAAGATTTTGCGGCGGGAGTTGCGGGATATCGCATAAACGGTCGTAGACCGAGGTGATGCCAAAAGATCGCAGCCTTCGGCAGCTCCTGCGGGGATCGCATTCCTCTATAGGCGCTGCCGAAGGCTGCGATCTTTTGCGTTGAAAGCCGCGAATTCAGCGGCTTTCAGGGTGGTATAGGATTTTTGCTCTAAAATGACTGCTTGCCATTCTTGAGTCACCAAAGTGACTGTGGGGGCCTATTTAGGCTCTAGTCGGCCCTTGGCAAAGCTGCTACTCTCGGCGCGCTTTGTGACTTCTCGGCCTATGTAAAGCCAGATTCACCAATAGACAAACACCAATAATAATCGCATCAAATGCGGTGTTGAATTCGCGTTGCTGAGGAGTGGGCTTCCATGATCGAAGACTTTTGGAAGGATAAGTACCCAGCTGGAATTGCTGCCGAGATCAATCCAGACGAGTACCCGAATATTCAGGCAGTGTTGAAGCAATCCTGCCAACGCTTCGCTGACAAACCGGCATTCAGCAACCTGGGCAAGACAATCACCTACGGTGAGCTGTACGAATTGTCCGGTGCCTTTGCCGCTTACCTGCAACAGCATACCGATTTGCAGCCGGGCGATCGAATCGCCGTGCAATTGCCCAACGTGTTGCAGTACCCGGTCGCCGTCTTCGGTGCCATCCGCGCCGGGCTGATCGTGGTCAACACCAACCCGCTGTACACCGCGCGGGAAATGGAACACCAATTCAACGACTCCGGTGCCAAAGCCCTGGTCTGCCTGGCAAACATGGCGCATCTGGCACAGACCGTCGTGCCGAAAACCGGCGTCAAGCACGTGATCGTCACTGAAGTGGCCGACCTGCTGCCGCCGCTCAAGCGTCTGCTGATCAACAGCGTCATCAAGTACGTGAAGAAGATGGTCCCGGCGTATCACTTGCCCAAGGCCATCAAATTCAACGACGTGTTGAGCAAAGGCCATGGCCAGCCAGTGGTTGAAGCCAACCCGGCCAGCAGCGACGTGGCGGTGCTGCAATACACCGGCGGCACCACCGGCGTAGCCAAGGGCGCGATGCTGACCCACCGCAACCTGGTGGCCAACATGCTGCAGTGCAAGGCGCTGATGGGCTCCAACCTCAACGAAGGTTGCGAGATCCTGATCACGCCGCTGCCGCTGTACCACATCTATGCCTTCACCTTTCATTGCATGGCGATGATGCTGATCGGCAACCACAATATCCTGATCAGCAACCCGCGCGACTTGCCGGCGATGGTCAAGGAACTGTCGAAGTGGAAGTTCAGCGGTTTCGTCGGCTTGAACACGCTGTTCGTCGCGTTGTGCAACAACGAAGCGTTCCGCAAGCTGGATTTCTCGAACCTGAAAATCACCTTGTCCGGCGGCATGGCCTTGCAACTGGCCGCGGCTGAACGTTGGAAAGCGGTCACCGGCTGCCCGATCTGCGAAGGTTACGGCATGACCGAAACCAGCCCGGTGGCCACGGTGAACCCGAGCCAGAACATCCAGATCGGCACCATCGGTATTCCGGTGCCGTCGACCCGGTGCAAAGTCATCGACGATGCCGGCGTTGAGCAGCCGTTGGGCGGCATCGGTGAACTGTGTGTGAAAGGTCCGCAAGTCATGAAGGGCTACTGGCAGCGTCAGGAAGCCACCGATGAAATACTCGACAGCGAAGGCTGGTTGAAGACCGGTGATATCGCACTGATTCAGCCCGATGGCTACATGCGCATTGTCGATCGCAAGAAAGACATGATCCTGGTCTCCGGTTTCAACGTGTACCCCAACGAACTGGAAGACGTGCTGGCGACCCTGCCGGGCGTGCTGCAATGCGCTGCCATCGGCGTGCCGGACGAGAAGTCGGGGGAGGCGATCAAGATCTTCATCGTTGCCAAACCGGGCGTGACCCTGACCAAGGAACAGGTGATGGAGCACATGCGCGCCAATGTCACCGGCTACAAGGTGCCCAAAGCCGTGGAGTTCCGCGACGCGCTGCCAACCACCAACGTCGGCAAGATCCTGCGCCGCGAGTTGCGCGACGAAGAGCTGAAAAAGCTGGGCGTGAAGAAAGTCAGCGCCTGATCAAACAAAAAGCCCCGCAGATGCG
Source organism: Pseudomonas sp. FP1740 (assembly GCF_030687165.1). Lineage (NCBI taxonomy): Bacteria > Pseudomonadati > Pseudomonadota > Gammaproteobacteria > Pseudomonadales > Pseudomonadaceae > Pseudomonas > Pseudomonas sp. FP1740. The sequence goes on along the minus strand of NZ_CP117461.1, from coordinate 5,208,444 downwards.
GGGCTTTTTGTTGCCTGACTGATCATTCCCACGCTCCGCGTGGGAATGCCGCCACGGACGCTCCGCGTCCGATGCTGGGACGCAGAGCATCCCGGGCTGCGGTTACCACGCAGAGCGTGGGAACGATCTACAGGGGGGCTTACTGGCGGAACTGCGCGAAATTGACGTTGGTGCCCGCCGGACGCATATCCTGCAGGTAAGAGTCCTTGTCGGCGCTAAGCTCCAGGCTCAGGGCGGCCTTGCGTTTACCCTGGTTACGCACCACCAGGCCTTCCAGCTTCTCGCGCAGGAATACCGTCGGCACTTTCAGGTGCAGCAGTTCGTCGGTGTCCGGGGTGTGCATCAGCAAGTGAATCCATTCGTACTGACCAATGGCCAGGCGCGCAACCGGGATATCGAACCAGAAAATGTTGCGGTTACGGTTCAATTCGGTGAAATGGCAGTTGTTGACGCCAAGCACGGCACCGCCAAGTTCCTGGTTTCTGCGGGCAATGGCCTGCTTTTTATCGAGTTTCATAACGTTCCTACGGGATTGGATCTTCAGCGCCATGGCCTGAATACGTTGCGCATTCTCGGGGCAAAGCCTGCAAACATAAAGCCTAACCTGCCTTGCGCGATGAAATGTTCTGTTGGGAAATAAATGAAACTCCGCGCAAAGGCTTTCGGTCCACCCTTATGTAACGACTTTCCCCGTTGAAATGTTCTCAGGAGACATACCATGAGCAGCACTGGCGATAAAGTTAAAGGCATGGCAAACGAAGCGGTCGGCAACGTCAAGCAAGGCGTCGGCAAGGCCACCGGTAATGACAAAATGCGCGCCGAAGGCGTCAGGCAGGAACAGAAAGGCGAAGCCCAGCAAGCGATCGGTAAGGTCAAGGATGCTCTTAAAAAAGGTATCGACAAGGCTTGATCCGGTCTTTGACGAGTAACAGAAACGGCCATCCGCGGATGGCCGTTTTTGTGTCAGCTTGAACTTGAGCAAGGAAATTGTTTCAAAGTCGCCAAGTAGGCTACTTTGTTGTAGAAAACGGCCCCATGAGTCGCCATGACTTCAACTTTTTTGCGGCGAGACGCTAATGTTTTTCCCGACCATGAAAGGTCTGCCCCTGCATCGCGTGATGATGCGCACGGTCACCGAGTTCGTCGCCGACGAGATGTCGACCTATGCCTCGGCGCTCGCCTATCAGATGCTGTTCTCGCTGTTCCCTTTCATCCTGTTCCTGATTGCCCTGATCGGCTTCCTGCACTTGCCGGACTTCTTCTCCTGGCTGCGCCTGCAATCGGAACTGGTGCTGCCGCCCCAGGCGCTGGAGCAGGTGAACCCGGTGATCGACCAGCTCCAGCAATCCAAGGGTGGTTTGCTCTCGGTGGGTATTGTGATCGCCCTGTGGACCGCGTCCGCTGGTGTGCGGCTGATGATGAGTGCGATGAACGCCGCGTACGACGTGGTTGAAGGCCGTCCGGTGTGGAAGCGTTTTCCGTTGTCGATTTTCTACACCATCGGCATCGCCGGCATGCTGCTGGCCGCCGCTGCGTTGATGGTGCTCGGGCCGCAGGTGATGGCCTGGATTGCTTCGCAAGTGGGCCTTGAAGATTTCATCGTGACCGTCTGGACCATCGCGCGCTGGCCGGTGATCGTGATTCTGTTGATGATGGCGGTGGCGCTGATTTACTACGTGATGCCCGACGTCAAACAAGAGTTTCGCTTCATCACCCCGGGTGCGGTGCTGTCCGTGGTGGTCTGGATTGTCGCTTCGCTGGGCTTCGGTCTGTACGTCAAAACCTTCGCCAACTACAACGCCATGTATGGCAGTATCGGCGCGATCATCGTGTTGTTGCTGTACTTCTACATTTCTGCCGCGGTGCTGCTGCTCGGTGCGGAGATGAACGCGGTGATCGAGCATATGTCGTCCGAAGGCAAGAAACCTGGCGAAAAGGTGCCCGAAGAGCCCAAGCACCATGTTTCGGGGCTGGGACGAGATCACTCAATCAAGCCGACCACTGACGAAGTCATAAAATGATCCGTGAAATTCTGAAAATGGGCGATGAACGCCTGTTGCGCATTGCTCCACCGGTGCCGGCAGAAATGTTCGACAGCCCCGAATTGTGGCAACTGATCGATGACATGTTCCAGACCATGGAAAGCGTCGGCGGGGTCGGCCTGGCCGCGCCGCAGATCGGTGTCGACCTGCAACTGGTGATCTTCGGTTTCGAGCACAGCGAGCGCTATCCGGACGCCGAAGCGGTGCCGCAGACAATTCTGATCAATCCGCTGATCACGCCCTTGAGCCCGACCCTCGAAGAGGGTTTCGAAGGCTGCCTGTCGGTGCCGGGCCTGCGCGGGGCGGTGGATCGCTATCAGCAGATTCGCTATGAAGGCTTTGATCCCAAGGGCGAGCCGATCGTGCGCATTGCCTCGGGATTTCATGCACGGGTGGTGCAGCATGAATGCGATCACCTGATCGGCCGGTTATACCCCTCGCGCATCACCGACTTCAGCAAGTTCGGGTTTACCGAAGTGATGTTCCCGGACCTTGATCCTGCGGCGGACGATTGAATCGCTAAAGGATCGCTGTTCATGCCGAACCTGGTTGCAAACCCATGGCAATCATCGGCTTGCTGCGCGCATAACGGCTCAACCGTTCGGCCAGGGCGTAGGGCAGGGGCGGGTCGAAGGTAAAGCCGCGACGCTCATAAAAGCCACGCAAATCCGGATGGCAGAACAGCCAGACCGGCTCTTCAAGATGCTTGACGGCGTGGGCGATCAACGTCGCGGCGATTCCTTGTTCGCGACAGCTCGGGTCGACAAACAGCCCGGTCAGCCAATGCCCGCCGGCCACCGGCCGCAAACACAGCGCCGCGATGATCTCTTCACGTCTTGCGACCCACAATTGAGCGTCTCGCACCGCTTTCATCGACGATTGGTGGGCGCGGTAAAACTTGTTCATCAACGGCCATGATGGCTCGTCGAGCAAGGTGTACTGGGTGTTGGGCATGGGCTCGGACAGTCGGTGGGCAGGGCGCAGATTATAAAAGAACACGCGCGCCGGGATAGGTGTATACCTGATCTCACATCCCCTGTTAGTGGAGTACGCATCATGTCCAAAGGTATGGAATCAAAGAAAGCCGCGAAGAAAAAACCGGCGAAAACCGCAATTGAAAAACGCGCGGACAAGAAAGCCAAGAAGGTGAATGTGTTCGGCCACTGATCCCGCGTCCATGGAGCCCGAGTCCTCGGGCTCCTGTTTTTTGCGTCTATCGAAATAACCAAACAATCTGCAAGAAATCCCGGCGCCGTTGCACAGAGGGGGACTGGTTCCCGTTCTGAGCAAAGCCATGCCCCATTACTTCGACGCTGCCCACCGTGAAGAAATCGAAACCCTGCGCCAACGTTTCACCGCTCGCACCGAGTGGCCGACCTGGCTGTTGCTGATCGGCGTTTACGTCGGCTGGTTCAGTATTGTGCTGGGCAGTGCCCGGTTGGGGCTCTGGTGGAGCACGTTGTTGCTGATTCCACTGCTGGTGTTGTGGTTGTCGGTGCAGCACGAATTGCTGCACGGTCATCCCACCCGTTGGCCAATGCTGAATAAAGTCCTCGGTTATGCGCCGTTTGCGGTCTGGTATCCCTACACCTTGTACCGCGACAGCCATTTGCTGCATCACCGCGACGAAGACCTGACCATCCCAGGTAGCGACCCGGAAAGCCGTTACCTGAGCGCTGAACAGTGGCAGCGCAGTTCGCTGTTCGAGCAGGGCCTGCACTGGTTGAACAAAACCGTGTTCGGGCGCTTGGTCCTCGGTGCGCCATTGGCCTTGCTGGCGCTGGCGCGGGAGGAGCTGCAACGGCTGAAAACGGGTGAGCGCCAAGCCTGGTTAATGTGGCTGAGCCATGGTGCGCTGACCCTGCTGATGCTGGCGTTCATCGCGCGCTCCAGCGTACTGCCGGTCTGGCATTACCTGTTGCTGATCAGTGTGCCGGCGCTGTCGATTGCGATGATTCGCTCCTACTATGAACACCGTCCGCATGCGCAACCGGAGCAACGCACCGTCATCAATGAAGCGGGGTGGCCGTGGCGCTGGCTGTTCCTGAATCTCAATCTGCACCTGGTGCACCATGACTTGCCGGGGTTGCCTTGGTACGACTTGCCACGGGTGTACCGCGCGCGTCGCGAGCAATGGCTGACGCGCAGTGGCGGGTTTCTGGTGCAGGGTTATGGTCAGTGGGTGCGTCGGCACGGGGTGAGGGCGATTGACAGCCCGCGGCATCCGTTTCACTGATTGCGCATGAGTTCCCCTCGCCACACAGGCTCTCCTACAGGGGACTTTCGTTGTATGGGAAGATTTCGATGACACAACACCTCGCTGAATTACTGATGTACGTCGCTCCCGAGCCGATCCACCAGGCCAACGAGCGTTGGCTGTCGCAGATACTCGAACAGCTCGGCAGCACCCGCCTTGATGCCGAAGAGCTGTCGCTGATGGACCTTTGGCTATCCCCGCACCTGCTGCTGACCCAAACCTGCGGTTACCCGTTGATGACAGCCTTGCGCGGTCGCGTCCGGGTCATCGGTCGTCCTCGTTATGAACTGCCGGACAGCGGCGGCGGCAACCATTGCAGCCTGTTGCTGACCCGCGCCGATGATCCTCGCAGGACCTTGTCGGCCTTGCGCGGCAGTCGCGGTGTGATCAACGGCGAAGACTCCAACAGTGGCATGAACCTGTTGCGTCACCGACTGGCGCCGTTGCACCGCGACGGGCAGTTTTTTACCCGTGTTGCCATCAGCGGCAGCCACCGCGAAAGCCTGCGTTGGCTGCGTGACGACCTGGCGGACCTGGCCGCCATCGACAGCGTGACCTTCGCCTATCTGGCGCAGCACGCCCAGGCAGAAGTCGCTGGCTTGAGAGTATTGGCACGCACCGCGTTCAGTCCGACGTTGCCATACATCGCGGCGGCGGACACCACTGACGTGCAGGCTGAACAGCTTCGACAGGTGATGAATCAGACGTTGAAGGAACTGCCCGAGGTCGCCGAGACGTTGGGCCTGCAAGAAGTTTTGCCCGCCAGCGAGAGCGACTATCAGATTATTCTCGATTATCAGCGGGACGCCGAAGCGCTGGGGTATGGGCGGTTGCGATGAGGCTTGCCCGTGATAGCGACGTATCAGGCGTCATTCGTGTAAATTCATTTATGGAATATAAAAATTAATTTTAAGTATTTTTAACGAATAAGGCTCCTTGCTAGGATCGCGCCACCGGATCACCGGACATTCAGCGACCCCTAACCCAAGGAGCCCCTATGTCCGGCGCCTACGTTTCCCATCGCAACGACGTGGGCGGACTGTTCCGCGCCCACTACACCTGGCTGTGCGCACGTCTGCGCCGATATCTGGGAACCAGTCCCAGTGTCGAAGACATTGCCGCCGAAACCTTTGTGCAATTGCTCGAGTCGCCAGGCCTGACGCCGATTCGCGAACCCCGCGCCTTACTCACCACCATCGCCCAGCGATTGATTTATCAGCTGTGGCGCCGTCGGGATCTGGAACGCCAACACTTCGAGCAGTTACTGCCGGTTGACCCGATTGGCGGGCCATCGCCTGAAGACCTGGCGCAGTTCTCCCAGACCCTGAAGCACCTGAATCGAACCCTCGATCGCCTGCCGGGCAAGGTCAGGGCAACGTTTCTGTTGTCGCGAATCGACGGCCTGACCTACCCACAAATCGCCGCCGAACTGGGCATTTCCCAGCGTTCGGTCAGCGTCTACATAACCCGTTCCCTGGCACTGTGCACGCTGCACAGCGCCAACGAACCCCTGAACCGAACGTCCTTGAACCGAACACCCCAGACCCGGAGGTCCGCATGAGATCGATCAAAAACCTGCTCGGCAGTTCGCTGCTGGCCCTGAGCCTTGTGGCTGGCCACGTTCCCGCCGCAGAAAAAACCACACCCATCCATTTCGGCGACATCACCTGGGAAAGCGGCAGCCTGATCACCGAGATCCTGCGGCTGATCGTCGAGAAAGGTTATGGCTATCCAACCGACACCTTGCCCGGCAGCACCGTCAGCCTCGAAGCCGCGTTGGCCAAGAACGACATCCAGGTGATCGGCGAAGAGTGGGCCGGGCGCAGTCCGGCCTGGGTCAAGGCGGCATCGGAGGGCAAAGTGTTTGGTTTGGGCGATACCGTCAAAGGCGCCACCGAAGGCTGGTGGGTGCCGGAATACGTGATCAAGGGCGACCCGGAGCGCGGCATTAAGCCCTTGGCGCCGGAACTGAAATCCGTCGCCGACCTGGCCCGCTACAAGGACGTATTCCGCGACCCCGAAGACCCAAGCCGCGGACGCTTCCTCAACAGCCCGACCGGCTGGACGTCGGAGATCGTCAACAGCCAGAAACTCAAGGCCTATGACCTGACCGCCAGCTACGTCAACTTCCGCACCGGTTCCGGCGCGGCGCTGGATGCCGAGGTCGCTTCATCGATCCGCCGGGGTAAACCGGTGCTGTTCTACTACTGGTCGCCGACGCCACTGTTGGGTCGCTTCAAACTGGTGAAACTCGAAGAGCCACCGTTCGACGCGCAAGCCTGGAAAACCCTGGCCGATGCCAACAATCCGAACCCCAAGGGCACGCGTTCGATGCCGGCCAACCTGGCCATCGGCGTGTCGGCACCCTTCAAGGCGCAGTACCCGGACCTGGTGGCGTTCTTCGAAAAGGTCGATTTGCCGATCGATCTGCTGAACCAGACCCTGGGGCTGATGAGCGAAAAACGCCAGCAACCGCGTCAGGTCGCCGAAGCGTTTTTGCGCGATCAGCCGCAAGTGTGGAAGGGCTGGGTGCCGGGTGAGGTGGCGAGCAAAGTGAGTGCGAGTTTGTAGTTCAGCGGTGTTTGATAGATAGCTATCGCGGGCAAGCCCGCGAAGCGATCTAAAGCCTTACACCAACTCCGCCGCCAATGCCGCTTTCACGCTCGGCCGCTGATCAATCCGCGCCTGAAAGCGCGCCAACGCCGGCCAATCATCCAGATCAATCGCAAACAGCCGAGCCCAACGCAACACCGTAAACAGATACGCATCGGCAATACTGAACCCGCCGGCCATCAAGTAGTCCTGCCGCTCCAGCGTCCGGCTCAACACGGCAAAGCGCTTGAACAGTTTCTCTGTGATGAGCGCCTTCACCTCGTCCGCAAACTGCGGATTGAACAGCCAACCCAGCCCGCCATGAATCTCGGTCGAAACGAAGTTCAGCCATTCCTGTAACCGCACCCGCTCGAACGTTCCGCTCGCCGGTGCCAGGTTGGCCTCCGGGTGCAGATCCGCCAGGTACTGCAGGATCGCCGGGCCTTCGGTCAGCACATCGCCGTTATCCAGCTGCAATGCCGCGACGTAGCCTTTGGGGTTAATGGCGAGGAAGTCATCGCCGGTGACGGTTTTCTTGCTGCTGTTGTCGACGCGGACCAACTCGAACGGCAGCTCCAGTTCGCGCAGCACAATGTGCGGCGCCAATGAGCAGGCTTGCGGGATGTAATACAACTTCATGGGCAGGGCTCTGGTTGCGGATTTGCGCCAGTGTCATAGTGCGCGGCACCCTCGGTAAAATTAATCTTTCAGAAAACTGCCATAAGGAAAGCTACTGCCATGATGAACTTGATGCATTGGCGAATGGTGGTGGCGGTGGCCGATACCGGCAACATTACCCGCGCTGCCGAACGGGTCGGCATAACCCAATCCGGTGCCAGCCAGGCGCTGGCCTTGATCGAAGAAACCCTGGGCGTTCAGCTGTTCAGCCGGGAAAACCGCCAGACCTTGCCGACCGCCATCGGCTTGCCGGTGATCGAACAGGCACGAACCATGCTCGGTGCCCTGGAAAACATCCGCAGCACCGTCGACGCCGCTAAAGGCATCCAGCGCGGGACGATTCGTCTGGCCAGTTTCCCTATGGTGCTGACGACGTTCCTGCCGCCACTGTTGCGCCAGTTCAATCGGCTGTATCCCGGCATTCAAGTGGTGGCGCTGGAGGTCAGCGACGATGAAGTGGAAACGTTGCTCAGTGCCGGGTTGGTGGATGTCGGTGTGGCGTTGAACCCGGCACCTGCGCGCAATGCCGGGCGTTTGGGGCGTGATGCCTGGGTGGCGATTCTGCCCGGTGGCCATCCTTTGGCGCGTCGCTCGAATGAAGAGGGCGTCTCACTGGCGGAACTGGCGGAGCAACCCTTTGTGCTGGCCACGGGCGGGTGTTCGACCAATGCCCGCAGCCTGGCGGCCGATGCCGGGTTGCAACTGCTGGATGTGCGGGCCGAGGTGCGTGAGTGGAGCAGTGCGTTCACCCTGGTGCGGGAGAACATCGGTGTGACCCTGGTACCGGAAATGACCCTGCCGACTAATCGTCAAGGCTTGCGGATAGTGCCGGTGACACCGCGTATCGATCGCGAGTTTGCCTTGGTGGTTGCGCCTGATAAAGAACCTTCGGCAGCAGTGCAGGCGCTGTTGGGAATGCTTGCCGACCGTCCGTTATCGCCTGACGAGTCGGCGAGTCAAGCCACGATGCTCTCTTTCTAGCAGCTGCCGAACGCAGGCTTCGCCAGCTGCTACGGATAGCCGGAGGGCGCCCGTCCGGTTTCAGTCCCTGGTGAAATCAAGGCACGCCATTACAGGCGTGTGCCATGAACCCCGGTCGCAGCGCCAGTCGTTGGCAATAGGCGTCGACGGCGGGATAGTCCGGGCGCTCCATCGGGGTCATCCGCCAGCGGTTGACCGACAAGCCGATGAGGATATCGGCCAGGGTGAACCGAGGTCCGGCGACATACGCACCGGTCGACGCGAGTTGCTGTTCGAGGATGCCCATTTTCGCGTTCCAGCCGCGAACGCCATCGGCGATCCGCTGCGGATCCTGGAAGTTCGGCAATTGCCGCACCAGCGCAAAAAAGGCGTAGCCCCAGGACGGATTGAGTTCGGTGGCTTGCCAATCCATCCACTGTTCCACGCGAGCCCGCGCCGCCGGCTCGATGGGCAACAGATCGGTGTTTTGGTATTTGCCGGCCAGATAGCGGCAGATGGTGTTGGACTCCCACAGCACGCCGGCTTCGTCGATGAGCACCGGCACCTGTGCGTTAGGGTTGAGCTGGAGAAACTCCGGACTCTGGGTCGAGGCAAAACCGCTGCCCCAGTCTTCCCGTTCGTAGGAAACGCCCAGTTCGTCGCAGGCCCACAGGACCTTTCTGACGTTGATTGACGAGGCCCGACCCAAAATCTTCAGCGCATGTCCCATTGAGCTTCTCCGTTTGCTGTTACAGGTGCCGGGAATTTAGCACGAGCAAAGGGACGATTGCGTATCAGGTACTCTCGCGCACCTTCAATTCAAACCCCATGTCCTGCACCGGTTTGGCCACCGAATTACCGGCCATCAAGGTCAGCATCAACTCCGCCGAACGCCGGCCGATGGCCTCTCGCGGCGTGCTGATGCTGCTCAGGCGCGGGACCATGTGGGCCGAGGCCGGCAGGTCGTTGAAGCCGAGGATCGCTACTTGTTCGGGGATCTTGATCCCGCAGCGCAGGGCTTCGAGCAGTGCGCCCTGGGCCAGGTCGTCGTTGCCGAAGAAGATCGCATCGACCTGCGGATGACTGGCCAGCAGTTGCAGAAACAGCTCACCGCCCAAACCGACGGAGGAGGGGCGCGGGGTCAGCACTTCCAGGTCAGGATCATACAAACCGGCCTTTTGCAGCGCACGACGGAAACCTTCGCCCCGCAGCAACGTGCGCTGATCCAGTTGCGCACCGATATAAGCCAGGCGTTTACGACCGCGTGACAGCAAATGCTCGGCCGCCGTTTCGCCGGCGGCCAGTTGCGAAAAACCGACGCAATTGAGTCCCGCCGCACTGTCCAGCTCCATCATGTAGACGCAGGGAATGTTGCTGGCCTCGATCATCCGCCGCGAACTTTCGGTGCGGTCGAAACCGGTCAGCAGCAAGCCGCGTGGCTGATAAGCCATGTAGTTGCGCAGCAGGTTTTCTTCTTCATCGCGCGAGTAATGGAAGTTACCGATCAGTACTTCGAAGCCCTTTGGTCGCAAAACCTGATGAATGGCTTCCAGCGTTTCGATGAACAGCAGGTTGGATAATGACGGTACCAACACCACGACGGAATGGCTCTGGGCCGAGGCCAGCGCGCGGGCGGCGGGGTTGACCACGTAGTTCAACTCGAGGGCAGCCTTCTGGACTTTTTCCACCAGTTCGGTGGCCACCGTGCTGACGCCACGCAGGGCGCGGGAGGCGGTAATCGGGCTGACACCGGCCAGGCGCGCGACTTCGTTGAGGGTAGGACGGCCAGTGGTTCGTGTATTTTTATCGTTTTTAGGGGTATTCATCGGACGGCTTGCCAAACAAAATTCAAGGCACTAAGGTAGCGCTGTCTCGATGCAGCTGCAAATGCGTGAGCGGGGTTTGCCTGATCCTCGCTTTTCGGCATCGAGAACGAACATGCTGCAACCCACAAAAATGACAAGAAGGCGTCGGCAACATCTGCTTTTGCACTAGAGTTTTACCTAGCAAAGGTAGCGCTGTCTGCGCGCTGAGGTGTTACATGAATCATTCCATCACCGCCCTGGTCATCATGGGCGTTGCCGGTTGCGGCAAGACATGCGTCAGCCAGGCCCTGTGCCAGCTCAGCGGCGCAACCGCCATTGAAGGCGACACTTTCCACCCTGCCGCCAATATCGAAAAGATGAGCGCGGGTATCCCCCTTAATGACGAAGACCGTGCCGGCTGGCTCGACAGCCTGTGCGATGAACTGCGCCGCGTCGACGCCCGTGGCGAGCGCCCGGTGCTGACCTGTTCGGCCCTCAAACACAGTTACCGCGAACGCTTGCGCAGTGCCTTGCCGGGCCTGGGCTTTGTGTTCCTTGAGCTGACCCCTGAAGTCGCCGCCGATCGTGTCTCCCATCGGCCGGGCCACTTCATGCCGTCGACCCTGATCGACAGCCAGTTCGCCACCCTTGAATCGCCCGTTGGTGAGCCCCTGACCTTGGCTCTGGACGCTTCGAGCCACAGCGTCGACGAATTGGCCGCTCAGGCCCACCGTTGGTGGCTCGATCACGGCTTGAAACTCGCCAGTTGAGTTTTGCTGCAAAAGATAGCGCTGTCCTGACGGCTTCTGATTAATCGCTTTAATAACAACAACAAACAGGAGACACCCCCCATGTTTGGCATGTCCCACGAGTCGTTTCTGCTGCTCGATGCAGTGGTCACGGTGATCGGCTTGATTGTCCTGATCACCAAGTTCAAGTTTCACCCGTTCATTGCATTGATCATCGCCGCCGCGTTCCTCGGGCTGACCTCCGGTATGCCGATCGGCACCATCATCAAGGCGTTCCAGGACGGTTTCGGTGGCGTTCTCGGTTTCGTCGGGATCATCCTGGCGTTGGGCACCATGCTCGGCAAAATGATGGCCGAGTCCGGCGGGGCGGATCAGATCGCCCAGACCCTGATTCGAGCCTTCGGCAAGGACAAGGTGCAGTGGGCCATGATGTTCGCGGCCTTCCTGGTCGGCATCCCGCTGTTCTTCGAAATCGGCTTCGTGCTGCTGATCCCGCTGGTGTTCATCGTTGCCCGTCGTACCGGCGTGTCGATCATCAAGATCGGTATCCCGCTGCTGGCCGGTCTGTCCGCCGTGCACGGTCTGGTTCCTCCGCACCCGGGTCCGTTGCTGGCGATCGGCGTGTTCGGTGCCGACATTGGTAAAACCATTCTCTACGGTCTGATCGTTGCGCTGCCGACGGCCATCATCGCCGGTCCTATCTACGGTACGTTCATTGCCAAGTACATTCCCGGTCATCCGAATCAGGAGCTGGTGGACCAACTGGCGCGCGAGTCGGATTCCGCCGATCTGCCGAGCTTCGGCATTACCTTGGTCACCGTGCTCTCGCCCGTGTTCCTGATGCTGCTCAAGACCTTTGCCGATGTGGTGCTGCCGGACGGCAACTTCTTCCGCACCTTCATGGACCTGGTCGGTCACCCGATCTCGGCCCTCTTGCTGGCGTTGCTGCTGTCGCTGTACACCTTCGGCTACAAGCAGGGCATCGGTTCGCAACAGATGCTCAAATGGCTGGACTCGAGCCTTGCACCGACTGCTGCGATCATCCTGATCATCGGTGCCGGTGGCGGCTTCAAGCAGATGCTGGTGACTAGCGGTGTGGGTGATGTGATCGGTCACATGGCGGTGGCGGCTCAGATCTCGCCGATCCTTCTGGCCTGGCTGGTAGCCGCGGTGATTCGCATCGCGACCGGTTCGGCAACCGTGGCGACCATCACTGGCGCTGGCATCGTGGTGCCGGTAGTGGGGATGATTCCGGGTGTGAACCGTGAGCTGCTGGTGCTGGCCACCGGTGCCGGTTCGTTGATCCTGTCCCACGTCAACGACGCCGGTTTCTGGCTGGTGAAGCAGTACTTCAACATGACCGTGGCGGAAACCTTCAAGACCTGGACCGCGATGGAAACCATCCTGTCCGTAGTGGGCCTGGGCTTTATTCTGCTGTTGTCGTTGTTCGTCTAAACACATTTGGCAGGCACAAAAAAACCGCAGCGATGCGGTTTTTTTGTGGGGCTACTGTGATGATCGTTCCCACGCTCTGCGTGGGAATGCCTCTACGGACGCTCCGCGTTCGGCTCTGGAAGGGACGCGGAGCGTCCCGGGCTGCGCTCCCACGCAAAGCGTGGGAACGATCAACGTGTCAGGCGTTGGTTTTGGTTACTAGCCCATCCGCCCGGAACATCCCGCGAATTCCGCGTACGGCCTGACGAATCCGGTCCTGGTTTTCGATCAGCGCGAAGCGCACATGATCGTCCCCGTACTCACCAAACCCGACACCCGGCGAGACGCAGACCTTGGCCTCGGCCAGCAGTTTCTTGGCGAATTCCAGCGAGCCCAAATGTGCATACGCCTCGGGAATCTTGGCCCAGACGTACATCGACGCCTTTGGGTTTTCGACCATCCAGCCCAATTCATGCAGGCCTTTGACCAATACGTTACGACGTTGCCGATACTGCTCGGCGATGTCTTTGACGCATTGCTGATCGCCTTCCAGCGCCGCAATGGCCGCGACCTGCAGCGGGGTGAAGGTGCCGTAGTCGTGGTAGCTCTTGATCCGCGCCAGAGCGTTGACCAGTTCCGGGTTGCCGACCATGAAGCCGATGCGCCAGCCCGCCATGTTGTAACTCTTGGACAGGGTGAAAAACTCCACCGCGATGTCCTTGGCGCCGGGCACTTGCATGATCGACGGGGCTTTCCAGCCGTCGTAGACGATGTCGGCGTAGGCCAGGTCGTGCACCACCAGAACGTCGTACTGTTTGGCGAGGGCGATCACCCGTTCGAAGAAATCCAGCTCCACGCACTGGGCGGTGGGGTTGGACGGAAAGCCCAGGATCATCATCTTCGGTTTCGGGATCGAACCGCGAATCGCCCGTTCCAGCTCGGCGAAGAAATCCACGCCAGGGATCAGCGGCACCGACCGCACCTGGGCGCCGGCAATCACGGCACCGTAGATGTGAATCGGGTAGCTCGGGTTCGGCACCAGCACGGTGTCGCCCTGGTCGAGGGTGGCCAGCATCAAATGCGCCAGGCCTTCCTTGGAACCGATGGTGACGATGGCTTCGTTTTCCGGGTCGATATCAACCTGGTAGCGATCCTTGTACCAATTGGAAATCGCCCGACGCAGGCGCGGAATCCCTTTGGACGTGGAGTAGCCGTGGGTGTCTTCGCGCTGGGCGACGGTGACCAGTTTTTCGACGATGTGCGGCGGCGTTGCCCCGTCGGGGTTGCCCATGCTCAAGTCGATGATGTCTTCGCCACGACGACGGGCGGCCATCTTCAGCTCGGCAGTGATGTTGAAAACGTAAGGGGGGAGTCGATCTATGCGCGCAAAGCGGCGCGGCGAACCTTGTTCGGCCATTGTTGCCTCGAATAACGTAAGCGCCCGGAACCGTCCGAGCGACGCTGGCCACTGCGGTGGCCTGTGGCGGAATGTAAGGGCAGGTATGGCAAACTGTCCAGCCTCTACGTAAACAATTTTTTCCGAAGGAAACGGGTTGATGGAATTTACCAGTGGCTTCCTGCTCAGCCTTTCGCTGTGCCTGGACATCGGCGTGGCCAATATCGCGATGATCACGCTGGCGATGCAGCGCGGCTATTTCCAAGGCTTTGCCCTGGGGCTGGGGACCTGTGTCGGCGACCTGATTTACGCAGTGCTGGCCCTGGCCGGCATGACCGTATTGCTGCAATACGAAACCGTACGTTGGGTGTTGTGGATCGGTGGGTCGGCGTTGCTGCTGTACTTCGCGGCGAAGATGATTCATTCGGCGATCTACCACAGTGCCGTATTGGCCGAGACCGCCGACGTTGGCCACAACTCCCATCGCAAAGAGTTCTTGAGGGGGATTTTCCTCGCCATGTCGTCGCCCAGTGCGATTCTCTGGTTCGCCGCGGTGGGCGGCACCCTGATTGCCCGTTCCGGTGGCGGCGGCACCCTCAGTTCGGCGTTGTTTCTCGGTGGATTCCTCTGCGCGGGAATTCTCTGGTGCGTCACGCTGTGCTTCGCGGCGAGCCATGGCGGCAAGTTGCTCGGTGACAAACTGTTGCGTTATTCCTACATGGCATCAGCCGCGATCTTCTGCTATTTCGCGGTGTACGTGATTCTTTCGGGTTACAACGAGTTTATCGGTGCGCCCACCGCCGGGCAGCTTCCGGGGCTCTGACTGGGCGAATCGGGTTTGGCCTCTATACTCCCAGCCGAACCTTCTTTTTTCGTTCCCAGGAGTCGAGTCATGGATGAGCAAAAACGCGTCGAACCGGCAGAACCACGCTTCGAAAATGGGCACTTCATGCTCATAGCGGGGCTTGGCGGGCGATTTACCCAAGAGACGGCCGGCAAGATTCCCGAGCTCTGGGATAAATTCGTTCCCCACATCGGCAATGTTCCCGGGCAAAAGGGCGAAGTGACCTACGGCGTTTGCTGCAACCCGGATGGCAAGGGCGGTTTCGAATACATCGCCGGTGTCGAGATCAGCAAGCTCGACGATTTGCCCGAGAAATACCGCTGGGTCGAGATTCAGCCCCAGTATTATGCGGTGTTCGAGCACAAGGGCTCGCTGGATACCTTGCCCCAGACTTTTCAGTACATCTGGAACACCTGGTTGCCGCAGTCCGGTCACGAGGCAGCGGATGCCCCGGAGTTCGAGCGCTACAGCGACGATTTCAACCCGAAGCTCAATACCGGCGTGCTGGAAATCTGGGTACCGCTCAAAGCGTGATGAACGGGGCGAGGGGCGGATCGGCGGTCCGCCTCTCTGATCGATATCAACACCTTATTAATTTATGATCCCAGCCTTTCCCCGCCGATTCCGAGCTGCCATGAACACCGTCATCCGCCACGTCATTCCCGCTGACCTGGACCGCTGCTACGCCATCGAAACCGTTGCCTACGAAGGCGACGAAGCCGCCACCCGCGAGAAAATCGCCACCCGCATCGCCACCTGGCCCGAGGGCTTCATCGTCGCCGAAGTGGATGGCGTTGTAGCCGGTTTCGTCAATTCCGGTGCGGCGTTCGAGGTGGAAATGTCGGACGAAGCGTTCAAGGAACTGATCGGCCACGACCCGGCCGGCCCGCATGTGGTGATCATGTCGGTGGTGGTGCATCCGGATTATCAGGGGCAAGGCCTGGCGAAACGCTTGATGGCTGAGTTCATCCAGCGCATGCGCGCACTGAACAAGGCCAGCATCCACTTGATGTGCAAAGAGCGGCACATTGCGCTGTATGCCGGGTTTGGTTTTGCCTACATCAAGCCTTCGGCGTCCGACCATGGCGGGATGGCGTGGCATGAGATGATTCTGGACCTTTGATCGATCTTCTAATAGAGGCTATCGCGCACCCTGGCCGGCGCTTCCCGGTCATACGTCTCGGCATCGAACTGCCCATTATTCAGCCGTTTGTGAAACGCCCCCGCCGTCGGCAGGGCAGAGCGCTCGAGGTAGCGCTCGGGGTTCCACAAATCCGAACGCACAATCGCTTTCGAACAATGGAAATACGCCGCTTCCACCGTCACCAGCATTACCGTGCGCGCCGGTTTGCCATTGACGGCAAAACTCTCCAGCAATGCCGGTTCGGCGCTGATCTGCGCCGTGCCGTTGACCCGCAGCGTCTCGCCGATCCCCGGAATGATGAACAGCAGCGATACCCGTGAGTCGAGCACGACATTGCGTAGCGTGTCGATGCGGTTGTTGCCGGGGCGATCCGGGATCGCCAGCGTGCGCTCATCGATGATCCGCACAAAACCTGGCGTATCGCCACGCGGTGAACCGTCCATGCCGTCGGGGCCGACCGAGCTGATAATCACCAGCGGCGAGGCGCGGACCATCGCCTGATAGTCCTCGTTCAGAAAGGGGATCTGCTTGCGTACCGCGCGTTCATGGGGCAGGCCGTAGATCGCTTCCAGCGCTTCGATTGAGTTCAACATTCGTTCATCCCTCCATGAATCAGAAAACCAGTCCCATCCGTCGTTCGTAACCGATCCGGCCTTTGTACGCTTCGCCGCTGTCGACAAAACCGTATTTGGCATACAGCGCGATGGCCGATTCATTGTCCGCATCCACCGACAATTCCAGCCCTTTGATTTCCGGCCAGGCCTGGCGCGCCACCTCGGGCAGGGCTTGCAGGCAGGCCTTGCCGTAACCTTTGCCCTGGGCACGGTGATCGACTTGCAGGGCGTGCAGGGTGGCGCTGTGTTCGTTCGCCCAGGCCGGCAGCACCGGCGGGCGCTTGAGCAGCAGGAAGGCCACCGGAACCTCTTCGGCCAACAGGGCAAAGCCTTTGACGCCAGGGCACGGTTTGGACAGCAAGGTGTGCAATGCACCGTGGATGTCGCCGGAGAATCTGATTTGTTCGGCGTGGATTTCGATGGCCTCGACCTGTCGGCGCTGCAAGGCGTTCAGGCTTTCGTAAGGCACGAGTCGGGCTGTCACTGGAGTGTCCTTTTTCCAACAAAAATGAGCCTCGGATTCTAGCGAGTTTGCCTCCATGGATTATTTTTATTTCGGTTGTCGATTTGGTTTTTCGCCAGACGACTAAAGGTGTCTTCAACAAAAAACGTGGAGAAGCCTCATGAACGCTCAGACACAAATCCATAACTTGATCGAGAACTACCGCCAGGCGGTCATCGCCAAGGACGTGGAAAAGGTCATGGCCCTGTACGCCGACGACATCGTCTCCTTCGATGCCGTCAAAGCCCTGCAATTCAAGGGCAAGGCGGCCTACCGTGCGCATTGGCAGGAATGCATGGAGATGTGCCCCGGCCCGCATATTTTCGAGTTCCATGAAATCAACGTCGTGCCGTCGCAGGAGATCGCTTTCGCTCACTGGCTGGCGCATTGCGGCGGCACCAATGAAAAGGGTGAAACCCAGGCTTGCTGGATGCGCGTCACCGCGTGCTATCGGCAGGAGGCGGGGCTCTGGCAGATCGTCCACGAACACTGGTCGGCTCCGTTCGACATGACCAGCGGCGCGGCGCTGTTCAACCTGGAACCCTGATGGTCGGGCTGTTTATCGGAAAGCAGCGCCAAAGCGCCAATCGACAGCCATAGTTGATCAGTTCGGTCACGGCAAAGCCGCCTGAAATGGAGAGTCCCATGAAGTATTTATGCCTGGTCTACAGCAACGAGCACGCATTGCACTCGATGCCCGAAAGCCCCAACGACGCCGAGTGCATGGCCTATGCCGAGTCGATCCAGGGCAGCGGCCGGATGATCGCCGCCGAAGCGCTGGAGTCGGTGCAGACCGCGACCACCGTGCGCATGCGCAACGGCAAAATGTCGATCACCGACGGCCCGTTCGCTGAAACCAAGGAGCAGTTGGCCGGCTTCTACCTGATCGATGCCAAGGACCTCAATGAAGCCCTCCAGGTCGCCGGTAACATTCCGGCGGCCCGGGTCGGCTGCGTCGAGGTGCGGCCTGTTCGCCAGTTAAATCCCTGAGTAATCCTCACAACGGAGTTCTTTTATGAGTGCGCAATACGTCCAGCGAAAAATGGCCCCAGGCATGCCGGACTGATGCCGGGCGAATCGGTACGGGCGCAAGTCGAGCAGGTTTACCGCGACGAGTCGCGGCGAATCCTGGCGACCCTGATCCGTTTGCTCGGCGATTTCGACCTCGCCGAAGAGGCGCTGCACGAGGCGTTCTTCGTCGCGGTCGAGCGCTGGCAGCGTGACGGTGTGCCGGACAATCCGCGCACCTGGCTGGTGTCCACCGGCCGTTTCAAGGCCATTGATGTGTTGCGCCGGCGAGCGCGCTTTAACGCGTCCCGGCCATTGTTGATCGCTCAACTGGAGGCGCTGGAGCAGGCCGACTGGAGTGACGAAGACGTGGAAGACGATCGCCTGCGCCTGATCTTCACCTGTTGTCACCCGGCGCTGGCGGCGGACGCTCAAGTGCCGCTGACTCTGCGCGAAGTCTGCGACCTGACCACGGAAGAAATCGCCCGGGCATTTCTCTCGGCACCGGCCACCATCGCCCAGCGCATCGTGCGCGCCAAGGCCAAGATCCGTGACGCGAAAATCCCTTACCAAGTGCCTACCCTGGCGGAACTTCCCGAGCGACTCGACAGCGTGTTGCGGGTGATCTACCTGGTGTTCAACGAAGGGTACTCGGCGTCTGTCGGCAGCGAGCTGACCCGTGAAGACCTGACGCGCGAAGCGATTCGTCTCGGTCGGTTGTTGATGGAACTGTTGCCTGAACCGGAGGTGATGGGGCTGCTGGCGCTGATGCTGTTGCATGAGTCCCGGCGCCCGGCCAGGACCTCCGCGAACGGTGAGCTGATTGTGCTGGATGAACAGGATCGCTCGTTGTGGAACGCCGAGCTGATTGCCGAAGGCTGCGCCTTGATTGAGCGGGCGCTGACCACGCGGCGCTTCGGACCTTATTGCCTGCAAGCGGCGATTGCCGCGGTGCATGCCGAAGCACCCTCGGCGGCAGAGACGGACTGGGCACAGATTGTCGGTCTGTACGACGTGCTGCTGCGGGCGGTGCCGTCGCCGGTGATCGAACTGAACCGCGCGGCGGCGCTGTCCAGGCGCGATGGCCCACAGGCAGGGCTGACGTTGATCGAAGGGATTCTGGCCCGGGGCGAGTTGCTGGATTACCACCTGGCGCATTCGGCACGGGCAGAGTTTTGCCGGCAGTTGGGAAGGGTGGAAGAGGCGCGAGCGGCGTATCAACGGGCGCTGGAATTGACACAGCAGGTGCCGGAGCGGCGGTTTATCGAGGGACGGCTCCGGGCGTTGGAGTGATATGATTTCAATGGCCCCATCGCGGGCAAGCCACGCTCCCACAGGATTGTATCGAATCGCAAAGGTGTGATCGCCTCAATCCTGTGGGAGCGTGGCTTGCCCGCGATAAGGTCCGCAGGACCTTCATTCCAGCATCTTGCCTAATAACCAACTCCCCGCTGGCCCCGGCGGGTGCAAACGCGACCACAGCGCATCGACATACACCGGTTTCGGCCAGCCGCGCACTTTCAATTCCACCAACGAGCCAGCCCCGAACCGTCCCACCAGCCATCGCGGCAACGGTGCCCAGCCGAACCCGCCCTGGGCCATTTCCAGCAGCATCAGGTAACTTGGCGCCGACCAGACCCGCCCCTTCGCGCGGCTTTCATACGGATTGACGATCGTCGCCAGACGCAGTTCGCGGTGCTGTTGCAGCACGTCCTGATCGATGTCGTTCAGCGTCGCCAATGGGTGCGCGTGGGACACGAACAGGGCGATTTCCGTGCGCTCGTCCACCGTCGAACTGACCAGATCCGGCGGGTAGCTGTCCTGCATTTCGGCGAAGGCGACGTGCGCGCGGCCGCGTTGTACCAGTGCCACGAGGTCATCGCATTCGGCGATCAGGCATTCAAGTTCCAGGTCTGGATACCGCTGCTCGAAAGCACTGAGCGCCGCTTCGAAACGGTCGGACTGGTAAGTGTCGGAAATCGCCACGGTCAACTTTGGCTCGATGCCTTGGGACAGTTGGCTGGCGGTCATTTCCAGACGGCTGGTGGCGGCCAGAATCTCCTCGGCCCGTTGCAGCATGACGTGCCCGGCCGGAGTCAGGCTCGGCTTGCGACTGCTGCGGTCGAAGAGGACAAGGTTCAGGTCGATTTCCAGGCTCGCCACGGCGGCGCTGATGGTCGACTGACTGCGCCCGAGCTTGCGCGCCGCGGCGGAAAACGAGCCTTGGGTCGCGGCCTCTACAAACGCCAGCAACACTTCGTGGGAAGCCATGAACTATCGCCTTGATCGATGGTTATTGGTTATGAAGTATCGGTGTGAGGATAGATCATGGCAACCACAGTCACTCAGGGAGTCTGGCCATGAACGCCAACAAATCCATCACTGAACGAATTCTCCAGGCCATCGGTTTCGAACTGCTGGCGATATTGATCTGTACTCCGCTGCTGGCCTGGGTCATGGACAAACCCATGCTGGAAATGGGCGTGGCAACCATGGCGATTGCAGCCCTTGCCTTGGCCTGGAACGTGGTCTTCAACGGCCTGTTCGACCGCTTGCTCAAGCGCTTTGCCATTGTGCGTAACGCTTGGGTGCGGGTGGTGCATGCACTGTTGTTCGAAGGCGGGCTGGTGGCGTTTGGGGTGCCGTTGATTGCCTGGTGGCTGAAGATCAGCCTGTGGCAGGCGTTCCTGCTGGACATTGGCGTGCTGCTGTTTTTCCTGCCGTACACCTACGTGTACCACTGGGGTTATGACGTGGTGCGGGAGCGGTTGATGATGCGCAGGGCGTTGGAAGGGTAAAAGCAGAGATCGCAGCCTGGGGCTGCGATCTTTTGCTCTTTGCTTACAGAAACATCCCCCCCGAAGCCTCGACGCGCTGCCCGTTGATCCACTGGCCATCCGGCGCCAACAGCAACGCAATCGCGCCCCCGATATCGTCCGGTTTACCTACACGACCCAACGCTGTATTGCCGGCGACGTAGCTGTTCACGTCGTTGTTATCGCGCACTGTTCCACCGCCGAAATCGGTTTCGATGGCGCCCGGTGCCAGCGTATTCACCGCAATATTGCGCGCACCGAGTTCTTTGGCCTGGTAGCGCGTCAGCACTTCCATCGCGCCCTTCATCGCCGCGTAGGCGCCATAACCCGGCAGGCTGAAGCGGGTCAGGCCGCTGGAGATATTGATGATGCGCCCGCCGTCAGCCATCAACGGCAGCAGGCTCTGAGTGAGGAAAAACGGCCCCTTCAAATGGACGTTCATCAGCAAGTCGAACTGCGCCACCGTGGTGTCGACGAAGTTCGCGTGAATGCCGACGCCTGCGTTGTTGATCAGAAAATCGAAATGCTGACGATCGAAGTGTTCGCGCAACACCTCTCCAACCCGGGTGCTGAAATCGGCGAAGTGTTCACTCTGGCCGACGTCGAGTTGCAGCATGGCGGCGCGGCCACCGAGTTTTTCAATCTCCGCGACCAGTGCCTGCGCATCGCCAGCCTGGCTGTTGTAGGTGCCGATGATGTCGATGCCTTGCGCTGCCAGATGCAGGGCGGTGCTTTTGCCAAGACCGCGACTGGCGCCGGTGATCAATGCGATTTTACGGTTCATGGGACTTCCTCAAGAGCAGTGAGTGATGATGTGGAGAAAGTTTATTTATCCGCCTCAGGGTGATAAACAGGTTGAAATCGGAATCACTGGTCGATTAATCCGAACAATAGAAGGTCGGCCCATGAACAAACTGGAACTGCTGCGCACCTTCGTCCGCGTCAGCGAAATGTCGAGTTTTACCCTGGCGGGGGAAAGCCTGGGCTTGCCCAGGTCTACGGTGTCCGAGCACATCCAGGCCCTGGAAACACTGCTGGGCACGCGTCTGTTGCAACGCACCACGCGCAAGGTTCAGGCGACGCAGGACGGTCTGGTGTTGTACGAACGCAGCAAGGACTTGCTGTCGCACATGGATGAAATCGAGGGGTTGTTTCGCCAGGACGAGGCTTCACTCGTCGGGCGGATTCGCATCGACATGCCGAACATTCTGGCCCGTCGCGTGGTGATGCCACGCTTGCCGGAATTCATGGCGCGGCACCCTCATCTGGAACTCGAAATCAGCAGCACCGACCGCCGGGTCGATTTGCTCAGCGAAGGGTTTGACTGCGTGGTGCGGATTGGCGCGCAGCCGGATCAATCGGTGGTCGCGCGTCATTTATGCGATTTCGCCATGGTCAACTGCGCCAGCCCCGCGTATTTGCAGCGCTATGGCGTGCCTGAACAAATTGAAGATCTGGCACAGCATCGGCTGGTCCATTACGTCGGTGTATTGGGCGCGCGGTCGGAAGGTTTTCTGTACGAGGAGGGGGGCACACTGCATCGAGTGCCAATGGCAGGCAGCATCACGGTGAACAGCACCGACGCTTATGAGTCGGCATGCCTGGGTGGTTTCGGCTTGATCCAGGCGCCAGTGACGGGGCTGCAGTCGTACCTGCACAGCGGCGAGTTGGTCGCGGTACTGCCGCAGTTCAATGCACCGTCCATGGAAGTCTCGCTGCTCTATGCCCGGCAACGGCATTTACCGTTGCGGGTCAGGGCGTTCATGGACTGGCTGGGGCAAATCATCCAGTCCAACGCATGACCTGTGGGCGCGATACTTCAGAACAGCTTGGTGAACAACCAGTACAAGCTGCCCGACAGCACAATCGCCGCCGGCAAGGTCAGCACCCAGGCCATCAGCAGGTTGCGGATGGTCTTCATCTGCAAGCCGCCACCGTTGGCGACCATGGTCCCGGCCACGCCTGAAGACAACACGTGGGTAGTCGATACCGGCAGGCCGAACATGTCGGCGGCGCCGATGGTCAGCATCGCCACGGTTTCCGCCGAGGCGCCTTGGGCGTAGGTCAGGTGCGTCTTGCCGATTTTCTCGCCGACCGTCACCACGATGCGTTTCCAGCCGACCATGGTGCCCAGCCCCAGGGCGATGGCCACCGCGATCTTCACCCACAGCGGAATGAACCGCGTGGCGTTGTCGATCTGTTGCTTGAACAGTTGCAGCTTGCCGGCGGTGTCGGCGTCGAAGTTGCCGACCTTGTTCTTGTCCATCAGGCGAATGGTTTCGCTGGTCAGGTACATGTCGTTGCGCACGTTGCCCATCGCTTCGGCCGGGACTTTCGACAGCGAGCCGTAACCCTTCACTTCGTTACCGATTTGGCCTGCCAGCGCGGCGAGGGCGGGGATCAGTTGCGGGGTGGCTTCCTTGTTGCGCATGTAGTCGGTCAGCACCGGGCGTGGATCGGTGGGCATCGGCAGTGGTGTGTTTCTCATCAGGGCTTGCTGGGTGACTTCGGCCACCGCGGCGAATTGCAAGGCCTGATCCGCCGGCATGGTGCGGTTCAGCGCATACGCCATCGGCAGCGTGCCCACCAGAATCAGCATGATCAGGCCCATGCCTTTCTGGCCGTCGTTGGAGCCGTGGGCGAAGGACACGCCGGTGCAGGTCAGAATCAACATGCCGCGAATCCACCACGGTGGCGGGGTATCACCCTTGGGCGCCTTGTACAGTGCGCGATTTTTGACGAAGACACGCAACGCCAGCAGCAACAACGCGGCAAATGCGAAGCCGATCAGCGGCGACAGCAGCAACGCGTAACCGACCTTGGTCGCCTGGGCCCAGTCCACGCCACTGGTGCCGTCGCGGCCGTGCATCAAGGCATTGGCCACGCCGACACCGATGATCGAGCCGATCAGGGTGTGCGATGAAGAAGCCGGCAAACCCAGCCACCAGGTGCCGAGGTTCCACAGAATGGCGGCGATCAACAGGGCGAAGATCATCGCGAAACCGGCGGAGGATCCGACCTGCAGAATCAGCTCCACCGGCAACAGGGCGATGATGCCGAACGCCACCGCGCCGCTGGACAGCAACACCCCCAGGAAGTTGAAGAACCCGGACCAGGCCACGGCGAAATTCGGCGGCAAGGAGTGGGTGTAAATCACCGTCGCCACGGCGTTGGCGGTGTCGTGAAAACCGTTGACGAACTCAAAGCCCAAGGCAATCAACAGGGCGACGCCCAACAGCAGAAACGGCGTCCAGGTGGTGACCACCGTGCCGAGTTCGCTCATGTCGTGCATCAGACTGTAGGCGGTGAACAACAGCCCGCTGCCCAGCACGGCAAAGAACATCACGAAGGTGAGCAGGCCGGGTTTTTTATCGAACTGCGGCCTGGCGCTACTGACGGGCGCCTGGGAAGCGGCAGTGAAGGAAGGCGTAGCCATGCCGGAAAATCCTGAGCAGAGAAGGAGTATCGGCCATGATCGTTGCTAAATATTACAGTGAGACTGCGCTGGGTCAGTGTTTGGTTTTTTTTGCGACACCGCGGATCGTTCCCACGCTCCGCGTGGTAACGCCGCCCCGGACGCTCTGCGTCCAGCGTTTGACGCGGAGCGTCAAAGGATGCATTCCCACGCGGAGCATGGGAACGAGCGATCTGGGATAAAGCCTTGGTACTTTGCTTAATAATCGCGCCGCTTACGAAACGCCCAGCGCCCGGCAATCAGGGTAAACGTCGCCACCAGCGCCACCAGAATCCAGAACCCCTCCGGATCACCGGCAAGCGGCACCCCGCCGACGTTCATGCCGAAGAAACCGGCAATGATGTTGATCGGCAGCGCCAGCACCGTGACCACGGTCAGGGTGAACAGTGTGCGGTTGCTCTGCTCGTTGAGATTGGCGGCGATTTCTTCCTGCAATAGCTTGATCCGCTCACCGAGCGCAGTGAGGTCGTTGATGATCAGCGCAAACTCCTCGGTGGATTTGCGCAGCTCCTTGACGTCCTCCTTCTGCAACCATTGCGGCGGGCGATTGAGCAGGCGCAGCAACGAGCCCGGCTCCAGTGCCAGCAACCGTTGCAGGCGCACCAGCACCCGGCGGTTGGCGCCCAGTTCGGCGCGGTTGGTGGACAGGCGCGACGACAGCAATTCATCTTCGATCTGATCGACACTGAGGCTGGTCTTGCGCACGATTTGCGTCAGCACTTCGCCCTGATCACGCAGCAAATGCACCAGCAATTCCAGCGGTGAGCGAAAGCATTCACCGGCCTTCACCGAAGAGCGCAGCTTGTCCACCGAGTGCAGCGGTTGCAGGCGCGCGCTGATGATCAGCCGACTGCGGGCGCAGACCCACAGCGTCGAGACATCCGAGGAAACCATGCTGCTGAGGTTGAACACCACGTCGTTGACCACCGCCAGCAACGCCGAATCGACATGCTCGATGCGCGTCGAACGCGACCCCTCGTGCAAGGCTTCGAAAAACTCGTCGGGCAATTCCAGATGGCTTTTCATCCAGCGCTCGCACGCCGCATGAGCCAGGTTCAGGTGCAGCCAGAGAAACTCATCACTGTCGTCCGGTTGTTGCAGGCAGTGCAGTGCCTTGGCCGAATCGATCTCTCGACCGCGCTCGCCGGGGCGAAAACTGAAACCGTAAAGCAGGCCGAACAGGTCGGAATCGCGATGGCGTTGGTCAATGCTGTGGTTCATGAAGTCTCGCTGCGAGGAGGCGCCTGTCGCGGGTTTCACAGGTTCACTTGAGCCCCATCATTGCAAGCGCTCATGACGGTTGTGTGACGGCGAGGTGTACGCAAACGATTGCGATACCGATGGTCGGATTCTCCTCAAGAACCGCTCTGGAACGCCGATCACGCTTGGGTTACGTTTGCGCGCCTTCGGCCAAGGGCCAATGTGGCAGACAGGGATGTCCGGATACTTTTCACGCCTTCATCAGCGTGCCTCATTCCTGTTTCGAGTACTTCCCGATGTCTTTGCAAAAGTCCCTTCGAGCACAAATTCTCGCCCTGTTGAGTGGCAGCCTGTTGGCGATGTTGTTGATCGCTTTGGCCTGCTTTCACTTTCTGTCCAACGGCGTTCAGAGCTACGCGAATCTGATTGAAGGCCCGTTGCACACTTCGCAATTGATTGATGAAGCCAACCTGCAATTCAAGGTGCAGGTTCAGGAGTGGAAAAACGTCCTGCTGCGCGGCAAGCAACCCGCGGACCTGGACAAATACTGGAAGCAGTTCGAGGAGGGGCAGCGCAATGTGCAGGGTATCCTTGGTGAACTGGCCGGGCAGAAGGGTATGGAGCCGCAACTCAAGACCCGCATCGAACGCCTGCGTGAGGAGCATCGTGTATTAGGTGCGGCGTATCAGAAGGGCCGTGATGCCTACGTGGCGGCCGGTGCCGACCCAGCGGCCGGCGACAATGCGGTCAAGGGCGTGGACCGCGCCGCCAGCGAGCAGATGAATGAACTGGTCGGCGAACTGCGCAAGCAGAGTGTCGAACAATCGAAATTGATCAGTGCCAGTGCCGATCAGACGGTGTTGTCGGGGCTCGCGGTGATGCTGGTGTCGGGCCTGCTGATTGGTTTGTTGAGTCTGTGGCTGGTCAATCGCAACCTGGTGGAGCCGATCCGCAAACTGATTGACTACGTGGCGCAACTCAGTCAGGGCCGGTTCGCCGAACGCGTGGCCAGCACCCGTCAGGACGAGTTGGGCAACCTGGCCAGGGCCGCCAACACCTTGCGCGATTTCCTCGCCGAAACCTTCAGTCGTTTGCAGCGCAGCGCGTCGGACCTGGACAGTGCCAGCGGTGAGCTGAACTCGATTGCCGGCCTTATGGCCAGCGGCACCAACGAGCAGTTCAATCGCACCGATCAGGTGGCCACGGCGATGAACGAAATGTCCGCCACCGCGCAAGAAGTCGCGCGCCACGCCGCCGAAGCGGCACGTGCGGCCGACGATGCCGATCAGTCCGCCCAGCAAGGCGAGAAGGTCATGCAGGGCACCATTCACACCATCACCCAAATGCGTGGTGAAATCGCCAACACCGCCACGGTCATCCGTCGTCTGGAAGAAGACAGCGGGCGCATCGGCAAGGTGCTGGAAGTAATTCGCGGCATTGCCGAACAGACCAACCTGCTGGCGCTCAACGCGGCAATCGAAGCGGCCCGTGCCGGTGAAGCCGGGCGCGGCTTTGCGGTGGTCGCCGATGAAGTACGCAGCCTGGCCCAGCGCACGGCAGCGTCGATCATCGAGATCAACCAGATCATTCAAACCGTGCAAACCGGTGCGGTGGATGCGGCCCAGGCCATCGAAAGCGGCCAGTCGCGCAGTGAGCAAAGCGTCGAGCAAGTGACCCAGGCCGGCGCCATGCTCGAGCGGATCACCCATGCCGTGGAAGCCATTCGCGACATGAACCGCCAGATCGCCACCGCCGCAGAAGAACAGACTTCAGTGGCCGAAGACATCTCGCGCAACCTCACCGAAATCACCAGCATCGCCAGCACCAACCTGGACAACGTGCAGCGCACCGAAGCGGCCAGCCACAACCTGCATGGGCTGTCGGGGCAATTGAATGAGGTGACGGCGCGGTTGAGCGCCTAGTGAAATGGGCTGTGTACCGAATCGGTTACCGAGTCGGTACACAGTCGCTCTCAAGTTCGTGCCGCGCCTGACGATGACGCAAGTTACCCAAACTGCATACTGGATAACGCCCATGGTCAGCATCAGCTCCGTTTCAATCAACCAGACCCTGTCGACCTCTTCAAGCCAGGTTTCGATCAGCGACAGCACCGAAGACAGCACCGTCGCGGCATCCACCGAGGCCTCCAGTGA
Source organism: Pseudomonas sp. FP1740 (assembly GCF_030687165.1). Taxonomy (NCBI): domain Bacteria; kingdom Pseudomonadati; phylum Pseudomonadota; class Gammaproteobacteria; order Pseudomonadales; family Pseudomonadaceae; genus Pseudomonas; species Pseudomonas sp. FP1740. The sequence continues at coordinate 5,180,775 of NZ_CP117461.1, read as the reverse complement.
CACCACCAAGGCTGCCGCTGGCGGTGCAGCCGCGTCGAGCGAAAGCAGCTCCAGCAGCAGTGAGTCCGATACGGTGAAAGAACTGCGCAAGCAGCTCGCCGAACTGCAAAAACAGTTACAGGAACAACAGCAGCAGTTGCAAGCGGCGCAGGCCAAGCAGGAAAGCAGCGAAGCCAAGGCGGCAGAGGTCGCGGCGGCTCAGTCGCAAATTGCGGCCACGTCAGCTTCCGTGCAAACGGTGACGGCGGCGTTGTTGCAGGCGTTGCAGGATGAGGGTGGCAGTACGTCGGGTTCGGTGGTCAGCACCACCGCTTAAGTCCTGGGGGGCAAGCTGAAGGTAAATGTCGTGCCCTGCGGCTCGGTCGATTCCACCTCCAGTTTGCCGCCATGGGCCAGCGCAATCTGGTTGGCAATGTACAACCCCAACCCGAGGCCGGCCTGTGGTGTTCCGCCGGTCGGTCGCGAGTAGGGCTGGAACAGATGCGGCAGCGCATCCTCGGCAATCAGCCCCTGGTTTTTCACGCTCAACACGAAGTGCCCTTCGTTGACCTGCGCACTGACCTCGACCGGGCCGTCGGGATCTCCGTGGACAACGGCATTCGCCAGCAGGTTGGACAGCAACTGCGCGACCCGTTCGCGATCGCAATGTATGTCGCTCAGGTCGTCAATCGACGCCTGAATATTGCGCTTGGGGTGAATGCTCTGGATCTCGGCGATCACATGCCGCAGCACATCCCCCAAGTCAGGGCACGGTTCGATATTCATCGGGATGCCGCGACCCAATGACCCGCGCGCGAAGTCCAGCACATCATCGACCAGTTTGGTCGCACGCCGGGCGCTGGTGAGGATATGCCGCACCCGTTGCTCATTTGGCGGGTCTTTGAGTTTGCGCAGGAGCATTTCGGCACCGGCGCTGATGGCGAACAAGGGGTTGCGCAGGTCATGGCCGAGCACGGCGATGAACTGTTCGCGCAGTTCGGTGGTTTTACGTGCCTTGATCGGCGCCTCTTCGGTCCGTTGCAGGTTTTCTTCGGCCTCGATCTGCAGCGCGAGCATCCGGGCGAACGATTCCATGGTGCTCTGGATCGTGCTGGACCTGAGCGGCGCGGGATCAGGATCGAGGGCGCAGAGGGTGCCGAAGAAGCGTCCATCGGTGCGAAGTATCGGCACCGCAATGTAGCTTTCGAAGGGATGATCGCGGCTGAGCGGGTCTTCACTGACCTTGTCGATGACCACCGAGTGCTGGCCCCGGCGAACTTCGTCGCTCAGCATGGAGACCAGCTGCAGTTCATCGCCCACCTGCACGCCGAAATCCAGTCGATCGAGCACCGCGCAGGCGATCCAGGTGTTTTCGATGACGCGGGCCACCGCGGCGAACCGCAACCCGGTCAGCTCACTGATCACCTGAAGAACCGCCGGCACCGCGCTGATCCGGCCGATCGTGGCGATGTCTGCTGCCGCTGTTTGCCCCATATCCGTGGTTCTCTGCTTCATCATGCTGAGTGGTGGTGTTGAGGGATTCTAGCGGGCTAGCGCAAAAGGGCGCGACTTCGTTCACCACTTCAGCGATTTGCCTTACGCCGAACGCAAAAAAGCCGAACGACCCGAAGATCGTGCGGCTTTTTGACGTTGAATCACTTGTCTTGTTTGTTGCTCAGGACCTTGCCAGTGGCGGCATCGAAGTCCACATCCCATTCGGTGTTGTCAGCCAGACGCAGTTCAACTTCATATTCGTAACCGTTGAAGTGGTTATCCAGATCGGTATCGGTAATCGTGGCGCCCGGATGCAACTTCAGCGCGGCCTGGTTCATTTCTTCCAAGGGTTTGATCTTGCCGCTTTTGACCAACTCGGGGATCTGGTCGACGCGAACGTCAGCTTGGGCCAGGCCAGCGGTGAGGGTCAGGGCGGCAGCGGTGAACAGGGCAGTTAAGGTTTTCATCAAGTTCTTTCCTTGGAGGAGCTGTTTAAGTGGGATCAGGTTAAACAGCGCAACTTAATTCACCCTTAAAAAAACAATCGCGGGCAACCACGCTCTCACAGGTTTTGCGCAGACCTTGTGGGAGCGTGGCTTGCCCGCGATGGGGACGACGCGGTGCAGTGCCTGGCGCCAATCAGTACCCGTTGTTCTGCAACAACTGCGCAACACTCGCCGCTGCCGGGCGCTTGTAGAACTTCAGCAGTTCGCTGGCGCGGTTGGTGAAGATGCCGTCGACACCGGCATCCGTCACTTTCTGATAATCCACGGCATCGTCGATGGTGTAGACGTGCACCAGCATGCCCTGATCGTGGGTGAACTGGTTCATCCACGGTTTCACCAGGTCCGAATAGCTCTGATCGCCACCCTTGGTCAGCGCGGCAGAAGGCCCGGTGCCGATAGCGCCCTGGGCCTTGGCGTACTCGACCCATTGCTGGAATTCGGCTTTGTCTTTCGGTTCCTGTTTGGCGTAGTAAGTCGCTTTGTCCTTGTCTCCGGACTCGGCGAACGTCACTTTGGATTTCGGCTCGATGCTGCCTTCGCCGACCCACAACAGCAGGATTTTCGGCACTTGCGGCATTTCCTTCTCGAGCAGTTCGAGGCTGCTCTTCTCGAAGGTTTGCAGCACGACTTTGCCTTTCCCCTGGCCGACCGCCAGATTACTTTTTGCCAGTTTGGAACCCGTCGGGCTCAGCCAGCCACGGTCCTGCAATTTATCCTTGAGATCGCGTTCGATGCCGGGAAACTGCTTTGGCTCTTTGGTTTCGATGTACAGGCCAGGCTTGTGCAGTGGATTGCCTTGGGCGATGTCGATGATTTCGTCCAGGGTCAGGATCTTCAGACCCACGTAGCCAGGACGCGCGCGATCCGGGTACGCCGTGTTGAACCAGCTGCCGGCATCCAGGGTTTTGAGTTCAGCGATGGTGAATTCGTTGGCCGGGCTGTCCTTGCGCTCAGGGAATTTGGTAGCGACGTCCGTGGTGCGTTGCAGGTTGTTGTCATGCAAGGCGAACAGCACACCATCCTTACTACGTTGCAGGTCCATTTCCAGGTAATCGGCGCCCAGGTCGCGAGCCAGTTTATAGGCCGCGGCGGTGGATTCCGGTGCATCGAAAGAGGCGCCACGGTGGGCGATCACCGCCGGGTGCGGAATGCCCAGGCGGGTTGCCAGTGCGCTGGGGCTTGGCTCGCTGGTGGCCTGTGCCTGGCCGAGGCCGAGCATCAGGCTCAGCAGCAGCGCGCTCTTGGTGAAGGTGGCAGGCATGGTCGAAGTCCTTTTGCGATGAGTTTTCAAAGACGTATCTTTTAACAACTGAGCGGCGCTTGTGCTATCGCCAGACCGACATAAACGTGTTTAAAGATGATTTCTTCAACGCTTTTGTGCGGCTCTTTGCAGTAATCTTCACACCGGCAGTTTCCCCGGCAGAGGGAAACCCGTTCACTTGCCCTGTGTGTAAACCATCGATCACCGGTCCTAAGCGATCTTTTGTGAGGTTTACCATGCGCATCACTTCCCAGCTCATTTGCCAGGCCGCCGACCAGCTCAAAGGCTTCGTCGGCCTCAATCGCAAAACCGGCCAGTACATCGTGCGCTTCAGCGAAGACGCCTTCGGCATGGACGTGGCTGACGACGGCATCATCCCCGCCAGCGAATTTGTCTGGGCACCCGGCCCCGAGCAGACCATGACGCTCAAGCGCGAACTGATTCAGTTGCTGCTGGACCAGAACATCGACGACCGGATCAACATCACCGAGCCGTTGCGGGTTTACATGAATCGACAGGACGTGCCGCAGATTACGGCGGTGAGGAGTTTGGTGCGGGGGTGAGGGTTTTGCGGTGGCTGTTCTGGCGTCTTCGCGGGCAAGCCCGCGAAGACGGCCTCCAGAATCACCGGGTCATTCACTGATTGAATGCATAGGCCCGCTCAACCTTGCACACCCGCGTATGACACGCCGAATACCAGGTTGATCGCCCGCGTTCACGAATCGCGCTGTGCTCGGGGTGATGCTTCCAGGCCAGGATCGCCGCTTCGCTGGCCCAGTAGGACACCGTAATCCCGAGTCCATCCGCGCCCCGGGCCGATTCCACGCCCAGGAAGCCGGGTTGCTCACGGGCCAGTTCCACCATGCGTTCGGCGGCCTGTTCGTAACCGTGATCGCCTTCGGTGCGCAGCGAGGTGAAAATCACTGCGTAGTAAGGTGCTGCAGGTGTCGGGGCGATCATGATTTTTGCCTCACACAGGCCTCGACCAATGCCTTGACCAACGGCGGCAGCAGGCCTTTGAGTGCGGCGCGTTCCGGTTGGAACAGCGTTGCGACAAAGAATGGATGATCCTTCAGCTCCACTGCCCGCAGATCCCCCGCCGAATCGTGGCCAACCGCGTGCAACTGTCGCGTCAGTAGCTGCCGTTCAAACTCGGGATTCACACCGTAACGGCAGTGATAGCCTTCACGAATCTCCGCATTTTCGTACGCCTTGGCGATCAACGAGCCTTCAACCAAATGAATGCTGTCGACGGCTTCCACCAGCGCACAGGTCAGCGGCGTGAGTAACGCCCGCGTCGCGTCGGTCGAAGTCTCGCCGTGTTCGGCATCTTCCCAGCCCAATACGTTGCGGGCGAATTCCAGCACCGCGTGCTGAAAACCGCCGCACGTGCCGAGGAACGGCCGTTGTAGTTCCCGGGCAAAGCGGATCGCCCGTAACGCGCCATCCATGTCGCGATAAGGGCTGGCGGGCACACACCAGAAACCGTCGAAGTCATCCAGTGGTGTATCGGCGGTGATGTGGTCGGTGGCCAGCCATTGAAACTGAACGTTCTGGCCAGTGTGTTCGGCGGCCATGCCGAGGGCGACGGGGATGGCTTTATGGGCGGTGACCTGTGGATCGTAGTCACCGATCAGGGCGATGCGAAGGGCGTTGGTTTCCATGAGTGATCTCGACGCTTGTTGATTTCTGGCACCGACTATAGATTGGCGTTCACGCAATCAATATTGGCGTTATCCCAAGTGATCAATGCATCGACGCACTATCGGCTGGACTATCCCGACCTCTCGCTGATCCTCGCTTTGGTGCGCGGCGGCTCTCTGGCCCGGGCTTCGGCGTTGTTGAAGGTCGACGTGTCGACGGTGTTTCGCGCGGTCCGTCGACTCGAAGCCGCGCTGGGCCAGCAACTGTTCGAAAAGAGCCGCGCTGGTTACCTGCCTACCACGTTGGCTCAGACCCTGGCCGAGCAGGCTGAACGCGCCGAACAAGCACTGGAGGCGGCGCGCATTGGCGTGGAGCAGGGCGGTGAAATCATCAGCGGCACTGTGCGCCTGACCTGCACCGATTCGGTCCTGCAAAGTCTGCTGCTGCCGGCGCTGGCGCAATTCATGCCGTCTTACCCGGCGCTGACCATCGAGCTCTGCACCTCCAATGACTTCGCCAACCTCAGCCGCCGCGATGCCGACATTGCCTTGCGGCTGACCCGCACCCCGCCCGAGCATCTGGTTGGACGGCAATTGGCCGACATTTCCTACCGGGTCTGTGCCAGCGAGGCCTATCTGCAATCGGTCGAGTCCCACGACCTGGCCTCATTGACCTGGATCGCCCCCGATGACTTCCTGCCCGATCACCCCACCGTCGCTTGGCGGCGTCAGCAGTTGCCTGGCGTAACACCCGGTTATCGCTGCAACAGCATGTTGTCGGTGACCGAGTTGGTGCGGGCTGGGCTGGGCGTCGCGGCGTTGCCGGACTTTTTGATCGGTGACGGACTGCAACCGTTGACCGAGCCCTTGCACGGTTACGACACCGCGCTGTGGCTGCTGACCCGCCCGGACTGCCGCGCGTTGCGCTCGGTGGTGACGTTGTTCGACGAGTTGGGGCGGGCGCTCCGGATCAAACCTTCGGTGGCTCCTTGCCGATGAAGTGTTGATGCATTTCCGACGTCAGGCTTTCGATGCGCTCAGTCAGGGTCTTGGTGATTTCGGTGAGCCGGGTATTTTGCTCCAGCAACTCCTTCAGTTGCGCAGTGTTCCGCGCGGCCTGGGCCTGACGTTCACTGTTGGCGATGGCCAAGGCTTCACGATGTCGCGCATCGGCGTCTGACTGGGCTTTGTCCCGCGCGGCCTGACGCGTCTGGGCCAGCAGAATCAGCGGCGCGGCATAGGCTGCCTGCAGGCTGAACGCCAGGTTGAGCAGGATGAAGGGGTACACATCGAATTGGGTTACGCCGGACAGGTTCAGGCAAATCCAGATCACCACCACCAAGGTCTGGGCGCCAAGGAAGGTCGGCGTGCCGAAGAACCGCGCAAAAGCCTCGGCGCGCAGGGCAAAACGGTCGGTACCGAAAGTAGGTGCCAGGTGAGCGTGAGGGCGATGGAAGCGCAGGTGATCGACGGGGCCGGTGATTTCGGTTTCGGTTTCGTGGGTCGGAGTGCTCATGATGCTCTCTGAAGGGGGCGGGGACTGAGGCTCACTATAGCTCCAGCGTCAGTCTCATTCAGAAACACATCACCGGGTTCTTATTCAGAGCGACCGATCAGCGATAAAACGGCGGACATTGTCATTTTTTGCAGCTTGATTCAGCACGTATAACACGCCAGGAACATGTCCAGCGCCGACTCCACCACGGTGTGCTGCATGTCGGGCGACAGGCCCGATTGGCCCATGGAGATCTGCGGCCAGAACGCAAAGGACTTGAGCAATCCATGGATCTGCTGCGCGGCGAACTCAGGCGCGACCTGTTTCAGGCGGCCATCGGCCTGGGCGGCGCGAATCCACACGGTCAAACTTTCTTCGCGCTCACCCATTCGGGCAACCATGTTCTGCGCACGCTCAGGAGAGTGGATGGTGGCGGCAATCGCCACCCGCGCCAAGTCGAGAAAATTGTCATCGGCCAGCATCTGCAATTTCGCCTGCAACATCAGGCGCAACTGATCGCGCAGGGGAAGGTCATGGCGGTAGGCCGTTTCCTGCTCGGCCGTTACCCGGGTCCATAACTGATTGAGGATTTCGGCGAACAACTCTTCCTTGCTCGGGAAGTGGTTGTACACCGTGCGCTTCGACACACCGGCGGTGGCGGCAATCTTGTCCATGCTGGTGATGTCGAAACCGTTGGCACGGAATTCGGCAATCGCCGCCTGAATGATGGCTTCGCGTTTTCGGTCGGTGAGGCGCTGTGGAGCTGTCATAAGTACGCTTCGGCAGGGAGAAGTGGAGAACTACACTTAGTAGTTTACTTGTGATCGGCTTTGATGCAACCTAGAAACTACACTGTGCAGTGTAATGTTGTGTTAATCCTGCACTGTGAGAAATAGAATCCTCGGCTGATGCGTGCGTGCCTTGGCCATTTATCGTCCCAAGCGGAAAATCGTCGATTGTGCGGTTTTTCTGGAGTCATTCAGTCATGGACACTTCAACTTCCTCAGCGAACAACGCTTCAACGCCTGAAGCGTCCCGACAGGCTCAAGGGCAGTACCGAAACCATGTGCCGGTGCAGCGCGAAGGCTTTCGCAAAACCTTGCGCATCCTGTGGAACTTCATCTTCAACAAACCGCACGACACCCGGCCGTCAGCCCCCGTTCCGGTGCAAACCCTGACCCAGGCGGCGTTGATTGCCGCGCCTAACCACAGCGTCTATCGCCTGGGCCATTCCACGCTTCTGCTCAAGCTGCAGGACAAGTTCTGGATCACCGACCCGGTCTTCGCCGAACGCGCCTCGCCCGTGCAATGGGCCGGCCCCAAGCGTTTCCATCAGCCGCCGATCAGCCTCGAAGACCTGCCGCCGATTGAAGCGGTGATCCTGTCCCACGATCACTACGACCACCTCGATTATCAGGCCGTGCTCAAACTGGCGGACAAGACCCGCTACTTCCTCACGCCTCTGGGCGTGGGTGACACCTTGATCAAGTGGGGCATCGACGCCAGCAAAGTGCGCCAACTGGATTGGTGGCAGGGCACCGAGGTCGATGGCCTTCAATTCGTAGCCACACCTTCGCAGCACTTTTCCGGTCGCGGGCTGTTCGACGGTAACAGCACCCTTTGGGCATCGTGGGTGATGATCGACGGCGATACGCGGATTTTCTTCAGTGGCGACAGCGGCTACTTCGACGGCTTCAAACGCATCGGCGAGCAGTACGGCCCATTCGACCTGACCCTTATGGAAACCGGCGCCTACAACGTCGAGTGGCCTCACGTGCACATGCAGCCCGAGCAAACCCTGCAAGCGCACATCGACCTTAAAGGGCGCTGGTTGCTGCCGATCCACAACGGCACCTTCGACCTGTCGATGCACGCCTGGTACGAACCTTTCGACCGTATTCTGGCGCTGGCCTGGGAACGGAACGTATCGATCACCACGCCGCAAATGGGCGAGGCGTTCAACGTGATGTATCCGCAGAGTGGTGGCGCGTGGTGGTTGGGTGTGGAAGATGTAAGCGATCAGGCGACAGTGCAGAACGCTTGATGTTGTGCTGCCTGGGCGCTGGCGGTGCAAGCGCCCCGGGCTTTTCAGCTGCGTTCGTCCAGTAACGGCTTTGTATATTCCGAGATTTTTGCCACGGTCAGATCGCAAAATTCTCCACGGAGTATTTCGTTCAGTTCCTCCTCAGACAATCCAAGCCTATGGGCCGCCTCAGCCTGACTCAGCCGACCGGTTTCGAGGAGCATGCCTATTTTCATAACGTGTTCGGCTTTGGCCCGCATCTGCTGCAACCTCACTCAACCATCGCATAATCCGCCCGCCCCACCGGATTCGGTGTGGACCCTTTCACATTCATCCCTCGGCCCGGTGCAAACCCCGGGAAGAACACCAGGCCTTGCGATTCAAATCGATACGCCAACGCCAGCCGCGTGACATCCAGCACATTACGCTGCGCTTCGAATCGCTGGATGGCATCAACGGAAACCCCGGATTCCTCGGACAACTCCTCCACACTCCAACCCAGCATCGCTCGGGCCTGGGCGCAGTGGGCGGGGGTGAACTGGAAGAGGGCGATACGTTCCAGGGTGATTTTCATTGCAAGAGAGGCCATGGTTTTCTCCGGGGATCGAGCGTGGCGATTCGAAAATGTACTGTGTTTTTGTACAGTTGTTTTGCGCCCGGATCAAACTCATTTTTTGATCGGTTCTCTTTTTTCGCTCAGGCAGGGGCGTTGGACCGACTACGCTGTCTCTAGGCGGTTTGCTGAAAGCTCCAAATGATTGAACGTCAGCCTTCTGATCTTCAATGCCGGAAAGGTGGCGTTTCAAAGGCAGTGCGCCACAGCGTTACGCGGGGAAGGGAATCATGAAAAGACTACGTCTGCTATGTGCCCTGATCAGCTTTACAACTCTGCCGGTCCTGGCCGATACGGTATCGCCAAACAAAGATGCCTTTGTCACCAACCTCATCAATCAGATGACCCTCGACGAAAAAGTCGGCCAACTGCGGCTGATCGCTATCGATGACAAGATGACGCCCGAAAAAATCTGCCAGGAGATCACTGCCGGGCGAATCGGGGGGACGTATGGCTCTGTGAGCCGTTATGTAAACCGCCCCATGCAGGACGCGGCTCAACAAAGCCGCCTGAAGATACCGATGTTTTTCGGTTGGGACGTGATACACGGTCATCGAACCATTTTCCCCATCGGCCTGGCCTTGGCCTCCAGTTGGGATATGGACGCCATCGAGTTGAGCGGTCGAACGGCGGCGAAAGAAGCCAGTGAGGACGGTATCGATATGACCTTCGCCCCGATGATCGATGTCGCCCGTGATCCTCGCTGGGGGCGCACATCCGAAGGCTTCGGTGAAGACACCTATCTGGTTTCACGCATTGCCAGAGTGATGGTCCAGGCCTACCAGGGCCAGAGCTTGAACGCGCCCGACAGCATCATGTCCAGCGCCAAGCACTTTGCGTTGTATGGGGCTGTCGAAGGAGGGCGCGACTACAACAGCGTCGACATGGGCCTGACCCGAATGTACCAGGACTACCTGCCACCTTATCGTTCGGCGATCGAGGGTGGCGCGGGAGCCGTCATGGCGGCGCTTAACTCGATAAATGGTGTGCCGGCGGCGGCCAATAAATGGTTGATGCAGGATCTGCTCCGCAAAGCGTGGGGCTTCAAGGGACTGATCATCAGCGACCATAACGGGGTCACCGATCTGGTTCAGCACGGTGTTGCGAGGAATCCTCGCGACGCGGCCAGGCTCGCCATCAGGGCCGGTATTGATATGAGCATGAACGACTCCTCCTATGGGCCGGAGTTGCCAGGGCTGCTTGAGTCTGGCGCCATTTCCCAGAGCGATATTGATAACGCGGTGCGGGAAGTACTGGGTGCCAAGTACGACATGGGGCTATTCGAAGACCCTTACCGGCGCCTCGGCGCTGCCAGTGAAAGCGCTGCTGATAACAACGCCGAAAACCATCTGCACAGAGCGCAGGCCCGTGAAGTGGCACGCAAGACACTGGTGCTGTTGAAGAATGAAAACGGGCTCTTGCCGCTGAAAAAAGAGGGCACGATCGCGCTCATCGGCCCGTTGGCAAAAAGTACCGTCGACATCATGGGCAGCTGGTCTGCAAGCGGGGTGCCCGCGCAATCGGTGACGATCTACGACGGGCTGAAAAGCGCGATGAACCAGGGTTCGCTGATCTATGCCCGAGGCGCCAATCTCGAGGAGGATCAGGAGGTTGTTAAATACCTGGAATACCAGGGCGTGTCTGAAATCGCCAACGACCCTCGCCCGGCAGAAGAAATGATTGACGAAGCAGTCAAGGTTGCACAGCAAGCCGATGTTGTCATCGCCGTGGTGGGCGAGCCCCGCAGCATGTCCCATGAAGCGGCCAGTCGAACCAGCCTCGATCTGCCGGGGCGCCAGAGTGAATTGATCACCGCCCTGAAAGCCACCGGCAAGCCGCTGGTACTGGTATTGATGAACGGTCGGCCGTTGTCGATCGGCAAGGAGCAGAAACAGGCCGATGCGATTCTGGAAACCTGGTACAGCGGCACCGAGGGAGGCAACGCCGTTGCGGATGTATTGTTCGGTGACTACAACCCGTCCGGTAAATTACCCATCACCTTTCCACGTTCCGTGGGGCAGATCCCCAATTACTACAGCCACCTGAACACCGGCCGTCCGTACCTGCCGGGTGCGCTTCGCAACTACACGTCGCAATATTTCGATCAATCCTATGGGCCGCTTTACCCCTTCGGCTATGGGTTGAGCTATACCGATTTCAGTCTGACCGACATGGCCCTGTCTTCGACCACACTGAACAAGAACGAGAACCTCGTCGCCAGCATCATGGTGAAAAATACCGGCCAGCGTGACGGCGAAACGGTGGTTCAGCTGTATATCCGCGATGTCGTTGCCTCCGTCGCCCGTCCGGTCAAGGAACTGAAGAACTTTCAAAAAATCATGCTCAAGGCCGGAGAGGAGAAAGCCGTCCACTTCAGCATTGATGAAAACGACTTGAAATTCTTCAACGCCCAGCTGGAATACGTCGCCGAGCCGGGTGAGTTCCGGGTGCAAATCGGCCTGGATTCCCAGGATGTGAAGGAGCAGAGCTTTGAGTTGCTGTCAGAACAGGGCAGTCAAGACAATCATCCGCCCAGTGAAGAACCTGTAGACGCGAGGCTTGCCCGCGATGAACGATGATGCGCAATCCCTGAGAAACCGCGGTGCATTCTTCGCGGGCAAGCCCGCTCCCACAGGTTTTGCGCTTGGCGCGTGATTGGCTTTAGTGGTCATTTCACCCCCTCCAACCAAACGGACGGCGCCTGCCCCAACACGCGACGAAACATGGTCGAAAACGCCGCCGGGCTTTCATAGCCAAAATCCAGGGCAATACGCGTCACCGGCGTGTCCACCGCCAGCCGCGCCAAGGCCTGCACCACACAAGCTCGCTGCCGCCATTGGCTGAAACTCAGCCCGGTTTGTTGGCGGAACAGACGATTGAACGTACGCAGGCTGATATGCAACCGATCGGCCCATTGCTGCGGCGATTGGTGAGCGTTCGGTTGCCGAAGAAACACCTGACACAACCCCAGCAACCGCGAATCCACAGGCAGTGGAATGTGCAACGGCAGAGGAACACTGCGCGCCAGTTCATGCAGCAACAAGTCGATCAACACCCCGTCGCGCCCGGCCTCGTCGTACTCCAGCGCAACCTCCACCGCCTCCATCAGTAAATGCCGCAGTAACGGCGAAACACTGATCACCTGGCAGCGGTTACCCAGATCCACCGCCCCCGGTTCGATGTACACACTGCGAGTGCTCACCCCCAGCATCAACACCTCATGCGCCACCCCCGGCGGAATCCACACCGCCCGCTGCGGCGGCACCACCCAATTGCCGTCGAGCGTGCTCACCTGCATCACCCCCGTGGCGCCATACAACAACTGCGCCCGCCGATGGGTATGGCGCGGCAACCGATGACCGTCGGGGTAATCCGTGCCGATGGCCACCACCGGCCGTGGCGTGTCGTCCAGCAGATCAATTGAAACATTGCGCATCGAGCGGCACCCAGCGGTTGGCGTAAACGCAAACATTATTGGCTGACTTGCTGAAGCAGGCCAAGCCCCGTCGCTCTATCGTCGGTCACTCTCAACCCACGGACGATGCGCGATGTTCTTCTACCTCTTGCTGGCACTCTTCGGCTGCATGACCGGCGTCACCGCCGTGCTATTCGGCTTCGGCGGCGGCTTCGTCGTCGTGCCCTTGCTGTACCGCATGCTCACGGCCAGCCACGGCATCGACGACCCCATCAGCCAATCGGCGATGCACATTGCCGTGGCGACTTCGACCTGCGTGATGATCGTCAATGCGCTAATCGCCACCAGAAAACATCACCACGCGGGCAATCTCATTCGCCATTATCTGTGGCCGTTGGGCGGGTTCATCGGCTTGGGCGCGATTGTCGGAGCTATTGCTGCGATGTGGGCGAGTGGTGAGCTGATCCGTTTTGCCTTCATCGTTTACCTGGGCGTGACCATTCTGGACTGTTTGTTCAGACGCGGTTTTCTTACACAGTCTGAGGCTGTAACCCCGCAGCGATTGGACAGGGCAGAAGTGTCTGGCGGCGGTGTGGGAATTGGCGCTATCGCCACGTTTCTTGGGGTGGGTGGCAGCGTCATGACCGTGCCGTTATTACGCCGTTGTGGGCTGAGTATGTCTCAGGCGACGTCCATGGCTAATCCGTTGAGCCTGCCCGTTGCGGTGGCCGGAACGCTGACCTATATGGCGATGGCCGGGTTTACCGAGTTTGATCTGGGGCCGTGGTTTATCGGTTATGTGGATGCGCTGGCGTTTACGCTGCTGACGGTTGGGTCGCTGGTGGGGATTCGGCTGGCCACGCCGTGGATCGGGCGGATACCGGATCGGGTGCATGCGCGGGTTTATATTGGTTTGCTGGTAGTGGTGATGCTCAGCATGGCGACGAAGTGGGGCGTGTGAGGCTCGATTCTCCCCTGCAACCTCGCCATAATCCGTCCCCCGTTCAACCTGCGCCCATGCAACCTGCCCGGCGCGGCTTCTGACTCATTCAGGGATCGATCAATGTTCAAAGGATTGTTACGCCTGGCGCCAGTCGCCACGCTGTTACTCATGCTGTGTTCCACTGCTCATGCCGAGGACGGGAGACGAGTGTTCACCGGTACCCTGGGCAAGATGCCGATTGTGCTGGAACTCAACACCAACCAGCCGGACGAAGTCACCGGCCGCTACTTCTATGAGAAATACCATCGCGACCTGGAGCTGAGCGGCTCGCTGCAAGAAGAGACCCTGACGCTAACCGAAGGCAACAACCGCTACGGTGAAGACAAACCCCAGCCAACCCTGAAGTTGCAAGAAACGGCCAACGGCTGGCAAGGCGAATGGAAAGGCCCCAAGGGCAAAATCCTGCAAATGCAATTGACCGAGGCCAAGCTCCCGGCACCGGCAGCAGACGCCTTGCCCTTCATTGCCGCGCTGCCGAAAAGCGATCCTTACGAATATCTGCGCCTGCAAGGCTTGAAACTCAAACCGGGCAAGAAAGAGTCCTTCATGGGCTACGACCTGCAATGGTGGACGGAGTCCGCGTCCGGTCTCTCCATGTTCAGCATCGAGTCCGGCTACCCGAAAGCTGACCAGCAGCGGATCAATCAGCAATTGTTGGAGCGGCTCTGGAGCGAAGTCATCAACTACCACGGCTGCTTGCTGGGAGGTGGGGAATTTGCCGAGTTCGACCAAGGCGTCGCCCCCCAATTCCTATCGCCCGATGTGGTCAGCCTGAACATCTCCACCGGCTACAGCTGCGGCGGCGCTCACCCGGATTTTGGCAATTCGCCGATCAACCTCGACGTTCACACCGGCCATAACCTGTCGCAGGAAGACGTTCTGTGGGTGGGCAACGGCAAGCCACTGTTGCACGCCGACCGCGACGGCACGAGCGATAGATCCTTGACCGAGGAAGAGAGCAAGGCACGATTCACCTATCAGCGCGAAGTGTTCGTACCATGGCTGATCAAGCAATTCGCCGCGCTGTACCCCGACGAAATGCAGAAGCCGGCGGACGAGGACAGCTGCGACTACACCGACGAAAGCGTTTGGGGTTATTCCAACTGGCACTTCACCGCAAAAGGCCTGTACCTGGGACCGTACTTCGCCCGCGTACAACACAATTGCGATGACCCGGGCTGGTCAGTGCTGCCATACGCCGTGGTCAAGCAACATCCCGGCGCGGTCAAACTCGAGCTGCCTCACAACTGATCCTTAGCCTGCTGCCAACCCCGGCGCTTCACGAATAATGAAGTGATCCAGGTTCTCGATGTTGGCACTGAACACCCCGAACGTCTGTTCGGGGTTTTTCTTGCTCGGCACCTGCTTCAACTCCGGCGTCACGCCATAAAAGAAGCAATACAACTCGGCATCACTGTCGACGGCGTGCTTGATCTCCTCCAGAAACGCTTTGCGCTTGCGGTAGTTGTCGATCAGCTTCTTGCTCAGGTAAACGTTGACCGAATAAGGCTTCTTCTTCGCCTCGTCCGGTTGCTTGAACCAGACCTTCTGTTCGAAATCGATGCGAAAGCTCTGGGTGTAATCCTTGATCTCCTTGATCTTGCCCCAGTAAATCAGCCCCTTGTTGTCCTGCAGGTACTCGATCTTCTTGAAGAACGATCCATAGGGCGCCGTGTGCTCACCAATCTTCAGCGGCATGCGCTTGAGCAGCTCCTTGTCCGCGAAGTTCGACACAAAACACTCTACCGGGTGGGCGAAGACACTGGTCTTGTCCGGCGCCGACTCCCGGCTCGGCTGCTCGACGTTACTGCTCGCTGAAGTGAGTGTCGGGGCATCGCGCAAAACATCCGCCGCCACCGCCGGGTTCGACGGCTTACGCACATACTCACGCCGAGTCAGCAACAACTCTGACGGGAAATGCTCCTCCCGACCGTCATCCGATTCCGCCCCGTCCGCCTCCAGGCCCGACGCCGGCGTCTTCAGACTGACATAAGGACAATCCGCCACATGCCGCGTGCTGGGCATGTTCTTGAAGTGCGGCGTGCGCACGTAATTCACATTCTTGGCGTTGAACGTCCCCAACACGTTGGCCGCATCGAACGCCAAACGGCAGGCATCGTTGGGGCACTGGAAATGCTCCTTGGCGGAATCGAATTCCATGGTTTCGTCGAAATTCAAATCGCGCACGTCATAGATCGACAGCTTGTCGTCGAGGCTGAGGCAGTAGGCGAGGTCGAATTTCATGGCGGGCTCGGGTCCTTGAGTGGGGAAGGGTATTAATAGCGGGAGGCGGGGCGGGTTGCACTGACTGTTTTCAACTCACCGCAAAATCTGCGGTAACACAGCAATCCTGTGGGAGCGAGCCTGCTCGCGATTCTCAAAATCACCACAGCGATCAAGTCAACCACCCTGTGGCGAGGGAGCTTGCTCCCGCTGGGCTGCGCAGCAGCCCAAAAACCGGCAAGCGCGATGTCTGACAGATCAAGTTGTTCGCCTGGCGACTGCTCCGCAGCCGAACGGGAGCAAGCTCCCTCGCCACAGATAGAGTTCGATCCGGTTATTCAGGTATTAACCGTGTCACTTTTCCATAAAGCGACAAAGTGAACTGATCCTTATCAGTTGAATGGTGACAGCGGCGATGGCAGTTTGGACAAAGCGCTACAGCGTTGCTCGGACGATCTGAACCTTTCTGCGCCAAATGCTTAACATGATGGATTTCAAGGTATGGCAATCCATCAGCACACAGAAAAGGAGCTGCTTGATTACATCCCTCGCAGAAGCCTTGAGACTGCTTCAGTACCCAATCAGTGATCCTTCGTGCTCGCGAATACCTAATGGTTGCGGAGCTGGTCTGGTTGGGATTCAGAATGCCTTCAGGTGCATCATCAAATTGAGGTGTCTGAGCCTCTAACAGCCGATACGTAAAGTGCTGGCTGGTTCGCGTTGTTTCTTTGCGAAATGCTTCGATATCTTTTTCGGCAAGGATCTTTCGAATTCGGTTACCAATCCCGGTGCCGACGTTTTTTGCAGATACATAGCCAACAATGTGGTTCAGACCCATTTGTTCCATCACGGCGGAGATGTTCTGCATGCGGTACTCAACCGATGAGGCGCTACGCTTGCTCAACGGTCCTTCGCGTAAAAGACGATTCTCGTCAGCCTTCTTGAACGTTTGATTGCTCTGCTCGAGACTCAACATCTTTAAATAGGCATCAACCGAAGCCTCAAGCTCCTGATCGCTCCAGCCAGTTTTTTCTTTTGGTGTGTCCATACAATCGCCGAGGGTTGAAAACCCTCGGACGATACTGAGTGGCCATTACACCTGTCTACGAAAATTCCTACAGAAAAGACCGACGCATCGCTCAAGCGATCCTACAAATACACGTCGCTCTAACCCACCGAATGCTTCGAAGACTGAAACACCTCCGCAACCTTCCGCCACCAAGGCCTAACCACTGTAACGCGCCGCTGCGATTGATCGCTCAACAGGTACGGCATGTCCCGAAGCCGAATCCAACTTTCATTCTGCCAATGAAGCAAACTCAACGATATCTCCGGCCAATCCAAGACACTCAACATCGGACGATCCGAATTTTCCGAGGGGTTTACATCGCGTAAGGCTGGCACCACCTGATGGGTCAACCATTCTCGCAGCAACCGATTCCCTGGAACGTAGTGATACACCAACAGCGCATACACGCCAGACTCGCTGAGCATTAGCTGTTTTTCTGGTTGTCGGAAATACTCAATCCACAAAATGCGACGCTGATCTTTATCCAGCTTGCTGACCATACGATCACTCAGATGGACACCCATCAGGCGACCGATATCGCGTGCGCAGAACCATGGTTGATTTTCAAGAAGGAGGGCATGGAGGTGAAGGTTGTGGCGGGTGAAGATCGTCGGTCTGAAGGGATCACGCATGACCGATCGGTTTGTAGCTTCTGCAGGCATATCCATTACCTCTACGTATGAGTGGAAGAGGGCCGGAACCCGACGTAGAGGATCTAAGAAATCCCAACAGGCTGTTTCTCCCACTCACAGGATTACGCGTATATCGCTGATGTCAGCGCGCGTACTGAGGAAAGGAAGTTAGCTTCTACGTTGGGCGTTTCTTAGGCACCTGCTATAGAGCTTAGAGATGCTCTGAAACGACATCAATGCGGACGGTGCTGGAATTGTTGTAGGAGTTTTAGTAGCGAAGGTCGAAATTAGTGAGAATTTTCTTACCCAATAAAAAGGCCCCGATCAGATCGGGGCCTCTTGCAATTCGATTTTTCGATTTACATCGTCAAATCACGGCTAGCTCAGGAATCAATCCCAGCTAAGTGCACCGCCGGTTTGATACTCAATAACCCGAGTCTCAAAGAAATTCTTCTCTTTCTTCAAGTCCATGATCTCGCTCATCCAAGGGAACGGATTCGTAGTCCCCGGATACTCTTCCTTCAAACCAATCTGGCTCAAACGACGGTTAGCGATGAACTTCAGGTAATCCTCCATCATCGCCGCATTCATGCCCAACACCCCACGAGGCATGGTATCCCGAGCGTATTCGATCTCCAGCTGAGTGCCTTGCAGAATCATCTGCGAAGCCTCTTCCTTCATCTCGGCATCCCACAAGTGCGGGTTTTCGATTTTGATCTGGTTGATCACGTCGATGCCGAAGTTCAGGTGCATGGATTCGTCGCGCAGGATGTACTGGAACTGCTCGGCGACGCCGGTCATTTTGTTGCGGCGGCCCATGGAGAGGATTTGGGTGAAGCCGCAGTAGAAGAAGATGCCTTCCAGAACGCAGTAGTAGGCGATCAGGTTGCGCAGCAGTTCTTTGTCGGTTTCGACGGTGCCGGTTTCGAACTTCGGATCGGAGATCGAACGGGTGTATTTCAGGCCCCAGGTGGCTTTTTTCGCGACCGATGGGATCTCGTGGTACATGTTGAAGATCTCGCCTTCATCCATGGCCAACGATTCGATGCAGTACTGGTAGGCGTGGGTGTGGATCGCCTCTTCGAAGGCCTGGCGCAGGATGTACTGGCGGCATTCCGGGTTGGTGATCAGGCGGTACACGGCCAGGACCAGGTTGTTGGCAACCAGGGAGTCGGCGGTGGAGAAGAAGCCGAGGTTGCGCATCACGATGCGGCGCTCGTCGTCGGTCAGGCCTTCCGGGTTTTTCCAGAGGGCGATGTCGGCGGTCATGTTGACTTCTTGCGGCATCCAGTGGTTTGCGCAGCCGTCCAGGTACTTCTGCCATGCCCAGTCGTATTTGAATGGCACGAGCTGGTTGAGGTCGGCGCGGCAGTTGATCATGCGCTTTTCATCGACAGCTACACGGGCAGAGGCGCCTTCCAGTTCGGCGAGGCCTTCGGCGACGTCGAGGGAATCCAGGGCAGCCTTGGCGCGGGCGATCGCGGCGGAGTCCGTCGCGGTCACGGCGCGGGCCTCTTGAGCGGCGGCACCACCGGCGCTGTCGAGGCGGTCCATGTTGGCTTCAGAAGCGTGGCCGGCATTGGCGCCTTTTACAGCGACTTCGCCGTCATCTTCTTTGTCGAATTCGTCCCAGCTCAGCATGACGTGTCGTCTCCTGCGTGAGGGCCAGATTGCCCGTGTGAAAACTGATAGGTTGGTTTTTCACACGGCCGGTTCTGGCCGCGTTGGATCTAAAGGAAATCGTTTGTTGCAGCAGTACAACGCAGGCAATAAACAGAATTTTGTACGGGTGTTCCGAAGCCGCTGATGGGCGCAGAAAGTGTGAACCGCTCTGCGTGGGCTTCAGACTGGCTTTTCACCCCTGTAAGGGAATATTGCAGGCCCGTTTAAGTCCGCATTATAAGGAAATTTTCGGCCCCGTGGTGCGGCGAAATGGCACCTGGAGGGCTCGGCGAGGGGCGTTTTCAGGTTGGAGCGAGGGTTTACAGGGCTTTGGCGGAGGAAGTTTTTTTTTCGCCTGTTTCGGCTGGTTTTTGACGGTGAGGCCGGGGTGTTCGCACCGTTACGGGCAGTTGTGGTGGCGCAAGCCAGGTGGGGCGGGGCTTGCAGAGCAATAGACGGGGTTTTGTGGACGAGATTGTGTGCAATTCTGAGCTGCAAAGGGGCTTGAAAAGCGTTGCTCAAAAAACAACCAAAAAACCCTATTTTTCACTACATGTTGTGGTTTTGGTCGATTTTCAACCACTCCAGACACAACTAAGCCCGACCGAAGTCGGGCTGTGATGTCGCGCCGGGTTTCAGCTGAAACGAGCGGCACCCACGCGGTCAGAGCCATCAGCAGCAACTTTGGCTGCACCGATGTGATCGGCGCCATCGGCAGCGACTTTGGCAGCACCCGTACGATCAAAACCGTCAGCCGCGAAAGAGGCAGAACCGGTGTGGTCGTAACCGTCAGAAGCGACAGCCGCGTCGTTGAAAGCAGCCGAGCCAGTGCGGTCGTAGCCGTCGGCAGCGAAGGTGTTGGCGGCCAGGACGGAAAGGGTCAGGGCGAGGATCAGTTTGGTTTTCATGGTAGTGGCTCCAGGTTCGTTGGCGTTGTGTGCCTTGGGTGTGGAATGAATACTACGCCAAGTATTTTGATTAAAAAGTGCAAATAAATGCTTAAAACAATCGTATTTATCGATGCAAGGCTCGGCGCTTCATCTGGTCTCTAAAAAAGGATGGGTCGAGCCTCGGGAGATAAAAGTGGGGCGGATCAGCCGTTGGAGCAGCCGTTACCCATGACGCTATAACGCAGAATGTGTCGCTGGCCTTTGGAGTCGTCGTAGACCATTTTGGCCGGGACCACTTCGCAGACATTCGGGATTTCGCTCATCGAGACAACTTTGGCGATGTCCAGATGGGTGGAGTAGGTGTATTCCTCGACGACGGGTTGTTGTTTTGCGGCATCAGTCGGAGCCTCGTCTGCCATGGCGGTTGCGCACAGACTGCTGAGGGCCAGAACCAATAAAGCTTTCATTTCGAATTTACCTTTCTGAGGTCGAATGGGGTCACGCAATCTTTTTAGGATTGCGTGTGGAGCTTTAGTAAAGAGTCTTGGATTAACTGCCTTCGTGGGGGCTGCAACTGGGTTAATCACATTGCCGTGTTGGCGAGACCGATTTTAGGCTTGGGGGTGGCGGGCATATAGCTGTGCTTTTGATAAACACTTTTGGCAGATTTGGTAACAATCTCCGCGAAGATCAAAAGATCGCAGGCTTCGCCAGCTCCTGCGAGGCCCTGCAATAGCCGGGTTTGAGCGCTTCGTCGCGGTATAGCCACATTTTGTAGGGGCTTGTTACTACCATCGTCGAATGGTTCTATAGGCCCGCCCCGGCTACAACTGGGGCCATACAAAAACAACTATTCCACCGAGGTAAGAAAGATGAGTGCGGCTTCTTTGTATCCCGTTCGTCCCGAGGTAGCAGCCAATACGCTGACTGACGAGGCCACTTACAAGGCCATGTACCAGCAATCGGTCGTCAACCCGGACGGCTTCTGGCGCGAACAAGCCAAGCGCCTCGACTGGATCAAGCCTTTCACCACGGTGAAGCAGACGTCCTTTGACGATCACCATGTCGACATCAAATGGTTCGCCGACGGCACGCTGAACGTTTCCTACAACTGCCTCGACCGTCATCTGGCCGAGCGTGGCGATCAAGTCGCGATTATTTGGGAAGGGGATGACCCTGCCGAAAGCCGCAACATCACCTACCGCGAGCTGCACGAAGAAGTCTGCAAGTTCGCCAACGCCTTGCGCGGCCAGGATGTGCACCGTGGCGATGTGGTGACCATCTATATGCCGATGATCCCCGAAGCCGTGGTCGCCATGCTGGCCTGCACCCGGATCGGCGCGATTCACTCGGTGGTGTTCGGTGGTTTCTCGCCGGAAGCCCTGGCCGGTCGCATCATCGACTGCCGCTCGAAAGTGGTGATCACTGCCGACGAAGGCGTTCGTGCCGGCAAGAAGATCCCGCTCAAGGCTAACGTCGACGACGCGCTGACCAACCCGGAAACCAGCAGCATCCAGAAAGTCATCGTGTGCAAGCGTACTGGTGGCAACATCAAGTGGAACCAGCATCGCGACATCTGGTACGAAGACCTGATGAAAGTGGCGGGCAGTGTCTGCGCGCCGAAAGAGATGGGCGCCGAAGAAGCGCTGTTCATCCTTTATACCTCTGGCTCCACCGGCAAGCCGAAGGGCGTGCAGCACACCACCGGCGGTTACCTGCTGTATGCGGCGATGACCCACGAGCGAGTGTTCGACTACCGCCCGGGCGAAATCTACTGGTGCACCGCCGACGTTGGTTGGGTCACCGGCCACACTTATATCGTCTACGGCCCGCTGGCCAATGGCGCGACCACGGTGCTGTTCGAAGGCGTGCCGAACTATCCGGATATCACCCGGGTGGCGAAGGTTGTCGACAAGCACAAGGTCAACATCCTCTACACCGCGCCGACCGCGATCCGCGCGATGATGGCGTCGGGCACCGCCGCTGTCGAAGGCGCTGATGGCAGCAGCCTGCGTCTGTTGGGTTCGGTCGGTGAGCCAATTAACCCGGAAGCGTGGGATTGGTACTACAAGAATGTCGGCCAATCCCGTTGCCCGATCGTGGATACCTGGTGGCAGACCGAAACAGGCGGCAACATGATGAGCCCATTGCCGGGTGCTCATGCGCTGAAACCTGGCTCTGCAGCACGGCCGTTCTTCGGCGTGGTGCCGGCGCTGGTGGACAACTTGGGCAACATCATCGAAGGCGTTGCCGAGGGCAACCTGGTGATCCTCGATTCGTGGCCAGGCCAGGCGCGCACGCTGTATGGCGACCATGACCGTTTCGTCGACACCTACTTCAAGACTTTCCGTGGCATGTACTTCACCGGTGACGGTGCGCGTCGTGATGCGGACGGTTACTACTGGATCACCGGTCGCGTGGATGACGTGCTCAACGTTTCCGGGCACCGCATGGGCACCGCCGAGATCGAAAGCGCGATGGTCGCTCACCCGAAAGTCGCCGAAGCGGCGGTGGTGGGTGTGCCGCACGACATCAAGGGGCAGGGCATTTATGTCTACGTCACGTTGAATGCGGGCGAAGAGCCGAGCGAGCAACTGCGCCTGGAGCTGAAGAATTGGGTGCGTAAAGAGATTGGCCCGATTGCCTCGCCGGATGTCATTCAATGGGCGCCGGGCCTGCCGAAAACCCGTTCGGGCAAGATCATGCGCCGGATTCTGCGCAAGATTGCTACGGCGGAATACGACGGGTTGGGCGATATCTCCACCCTGGCCGATCCGGGTGTGGTGCAGCATTTGATTGATACGCACAAGACGATGAATGTTGCGTAATTAGCATTCGGAGTCATCGAAGCCCTGCCAGGTGTTGAGCCTGGTGGGGCTTTTTCGTACTGATTGTGGGAGCGATCAGTACCCGCAGGAGTGCCAATAATTATCGGCTTCCCCTGTAGGCCCTTTCCCACTGTTACCCATCACCTTTCAAGTAACTGAATGTGTAACCGCCTGCCCGATAACGAGGCAATGGGAAACGCAAAGCCCCGTTTCAGGGCTTCTCAATCGTCATGAAAAATAAGACACAACGCTACGCTTGCCGGATTAGAAGGGTTTGCCAATAATAGGCCCGCAATTTGCAACATATATCGGTTCACTGTCTTTTGCTCTTGCATGAAATTGCAGAGCTGTCAACGTGCCCAAGCGGCATTCTCGGTGCTTCTGTAATTTGTTGTCGCATTGAAGAAATATCGGCTTCGGACCTGTCGTTAGAATGCCAATCACTCGCTCGTCGTTGCCTGCGTTGAAATCAGCGCACGGTTCCTAGGACGCAGCACCGCTTTTTGGTTTAACCATTCGCATATTGGGCTGTCGCTCACTCTGCCGTTTTTGCCCTTTACCGATGGAGTCCCAAGATGAAGAAACTCGTGCTGCTTGGCGCCCTGGCACTGTCCGTGCTGTCCCTGCCGACATTCGCCGATGAAAAACCTCTGAAAATCGGTATCGAAGCGGCTTACCCTCCGTTCGCCTCCAAAGCACCGGACGGCAGCATCGTGGGTTTCGACTACGACATCGGCAACGCCTTGTGCGAAGAGATGAAGGTCAAGTGCCAGTGGGTCGAGCAAGAGTTCGACGGCCTGATCCCGGCACTCAAAGTGCGCAAGATCGACGCGATCCTGTCGTCCATGTCGATCACTGAAGACCGCAAGAAGTCCGTGGACTTCACCAACAAGTACTACAACACCCCGGCTCGCCTGGTCATGAAAGCCGGCACCCAGGTCAGCGAAAACCTGACTGAGCTGAAGGGCAAGAACATCGGCGTGCAACGTGGTTCGATCCACGAGCGTTTCGCCCGCGAAGTCCTGGCCCCGCTGGGTGCCGAGATCAAGCCTTACGGTTCGCAGAACGAAATCTACCTCGACGTGGCCGCTGGCCGCCTCGACGGCACCGTGGCAGACGCTACCCTGCTGGATGACGGCTTCCTGAAAACCGACGCCGGCAAGGGCTTCGCCTTCGTTGGTCCGGCCTTCACCGACGTCAAATACTTCGGCGACGGCGTAGGGATCGCGGTTCGCAAGGGCGACGCGCTGAAAGACAAGATCAACACCGCGATCGCGGCCATTCGCGCGAACGGCAAGTACAAGCAAATCCAGGACAAGTACTTCGCCTTCGATATCTACGGCAAGTAATCGTCCCCGCAACAAGTCCGAAATGGCGCAAGCAACAGGATCTCTGAGGTTTGCGCCATTTTTTCATCCCAACTTTCGAGGACCTGAATCATGTTGAAAGGCTACGGGGCTGTCATCCTCGATGGCGCATGGCTGACGCTTCAGCTCGCCTTGTCGTCCATGGCCCTGGCCATCGTCCTGGGGCTGATCGGCGTTGCGCTGCGTCTGTCGCCGGTGCGCTGGCTGGCCTGGCTGGGCGATCTGTATTCCACGGTGATCCGCGGTATTCCCGACCTGGTGCTGATCCTGCTGATTTTCTACGGCGGCCAGGACCTGCTCAACCGCGTTGCGCCGATGCTCGGCTATGACGACTACATCGACCTGAACCCGTTGGCCGCCGGTATCGGCACCCTGGGCTTCATCTTCGGTGCGTACCTGTCGGAAACCTTCCGTGGTGCGTTCATGGCGATCCCCAAAGGTCAGGCAGAAGCCGGCATGGCGTACGGCATGAGCAGTTTTCAGGTGTTCTTCCGGGTGTTGGTGCCGCAGATGATTCGCCTGGCGATTCCGGGCTTCACCAACAACTGGCTGGTACTGACCAAGGCCACCGCGCTGATTTCGGTGGTGGGTCTGCAAGACATGATGTTCAAGGCCAAGCAGGCGGCAGACGCTACCCGCGAGCCTTTCACCTTCTTCCTCGCAGTGGCGGCGATGTACCTGGTGATCACCAGCGTCTCGTTGCTGGCATTGCGTCATCTTGAGAAGCGCTACTCGGTAGGCGTAAGGGCGGCTGAGCTATGATCTTCGACTACAACGTCATTTGGGATGCCTTGCCGCTGTACTTCGGCGGGCTGGTGACCACCCTCAAACTGCTCGCGCTGTCGCTGTTCTTCGGTTTGCTGGCGGCACTGCCGCTGGGGTTGATGCGTGTCTCCAAGCAGCCGCTGGTCAACATGAGTGCCTGGCTGTTCACCTACGTGATCCGCGGCACGCCGATGCTGGTGCAACTGTTCTTGATCTACTACGGTCTGGCGCAATTCGAAACAGTACGTGAAAGCTTCCTCTGGCCATGGCTGTCCAGTGCCTCGTTCTGTGCGTGCCTGGCCTTCGCGATCAACACCAGTGCCTACACCGCCGAAATCATCGCCGGCAGCCTGCGCGCCACGCCGAACGGCGAGATCGAAGCGGCCAAGGCCATGGGCATGTCACGCATCAAGATGTACAAGCGGATCCTGCTGCCATCGGCCCTGCGCCGGGCCCTGCCGCAGTACAGCAACGAAGTGATCATGATGCTGCAGACCACCAGTCTGGCGTCCATCGTGACCCTGATCGACATCACCGGTGCCGCGCGCACGGTCAACGCTCAGTTCTACTTGCCGTTCGAAGCCTACATCACCGCTGGCGCGTTCTACCTGTGCCTGACGTTCATTCTGGTGCGCCTGTTCAAAATGGCCGAGCACCGCTGGCTGGGCTATCTGGCCCCGCGGAAGCACTGATATGGAACGCATCGATCATGCTTTGCCGTGGAGCCACCTGGGCAGTGAACGCCGGATCTCGGTGTTCCGCTTCGGCGCTGGCGAGCGCAAGGCCTATATCCAGGCCAGCCTGCACGCCGATGAGCTGCCGGGGATGCGCACCGCCTGGGAGCTGAAAAAGCGCCTGAGCGAACTCGAAGCCCAAGGTTTGCTCAACGGTGTGATCGAACTGGTGCCGGTGGCCAATCCATTGGGCCTGGGGCAATTGCTGCAAGGCAATCATCAGGGGCGTTTCGAAGCGGGCAGTGGCAAGAACTTCAACCGGGATTTCGTCGAACTCAGCGCGCCGGTGGCCGCCGAACTCGATGGGCATCTGGGTGATGATCCGCATGCCAATATTCGACTGATCCGTCAGGCCATGAGCGATCACCTGGCAGCTTTGCCAGAGGCGAGCAGCCAGTTGCAAGGCATGCAGCGCATCTTGCTCAGCCATGCCTGCACCGCTGACGTGGTGCTGGATCTGCATTGCGATTGCGAAGCGGCGCTGCATATGTACGCCTTGCCGCAACACTGGTCGCACTGGCGCTCACTGGCTGCGCACTTGAACGTCAAGGTCGGCCTGCTGGCGGAAGATTCCGGCGGAAGTTCCTTTGACGAAGCGTGCTCGCTGCCGTGGCTGCGTTTGTCGCGTCTGTTCCCGGATGCGCAGATTCCACTGGCCTGCCTGGCGACGACCATCGAACTGGGTGGTCAGGCCGATACCGGTCGCGCTGAGGCAGAAGCTCACGCCGAAGGCATTCTGGCGTTCCTCGCCGAGCAAGGCTTGATCGGCGGTGAATGGCCCAAGCCTGCGCAGGACGCGTGCGAAGGCATGCCGTTCGAAGGCACCGAATTGCTGTTCGCGCCGCATCCTGGCGTGCTGAGTTTTCTGCGTAAACCCGGTGAATGGGTTGAAGCAGGCGACGAGATTTTTGAAGTGATCGATCCGCTGGCGGATCGGGTCAGCACGGTGTGTGCTGGTACGTCCGGGGTGCTGTTTGCCATTGAACGGCTGCGTTACGCCCAACCCGGTTTCTGGCTGGCCAAGGTGGCGGGGCGCGAAGCGCTGCGTCACGGGCGCTTGCTCAACGACTGACTGACTGTTTTTGTGAGAACCGACCGCATGTACAAACTTGAAGTCCAAGACCTGCATAAACGCTATGGCAGTCACGAAGTGCTCAAGGGCGTGTCCCTGAAAGCGGCAGCTGGCGATGTGATCAGCATCATCGGCTCCAGTGGCTCCGGCAAAAGTACTTTCCTGCGTTGCATCAACCTGCTCGAGCAGCCGCACGCGGGCAAGATTCTGCTCAACAACGAAGAGTTGAAACTGGTTGCCAACAAGGACGGCGCGCTGAAAGCCGCCGACCCGAAACAGCTGCAACGCATGCGTTCGCGCCTGTCGATGGTGTTCCAGCATTTCAACCTGTGGTCGCACATGACCGCGCTGGAAAACATCATGGAAGCGCCGGTGCATGTGCTCGGTGTGTCCAAGGCCGAAGCCCGCGAGAAAGCCGAGCACTACCTGAACAAGGTTGGCGTGGCTCATCGCAAGGACGCCTACCCGGGTCACATGTCCGGTGGCGAGCAACAGCGTGTGGCGATTGCCCGTGCGCTGGCGATGGAGCCCGAAGTGATGCTGTTCGACGAACCGACCTCGGCCCTCGACCCGGAGTTGGTAGGTGACGTGCTGAAAGTCATGCAGGCCCTGGCACAGGAAGGCCGGACCATGGTGGTGGTGACGCACGAAATGGGCTTTGCCCGTGAAGTGTCGAACCAGCTGGTGTTCCTGCACAAAGGCGTCGTCGAAGAAAGCGGCAACCCGCGCGAAGTGCTGGTCAATCCGCAGTCGGAACGCTTGCAACAATTCCTCTCGGGCAGCCTCAAGTAATCGCTCCCGTTACGCACCAAATTAGGTCATGCTGCGCACCGCGCGCCAGATGGTCTAATTTGGTTGCAGCCGCCTTTGGCTTTAACACTGTTTTCGTTTCGGATTGCCCGCCATGACTGCCCATCGAATTGGTTTCCTGATTTGGCCCAGCACTAAAGCTCTGACGCTTGCGCTGGCTGAGGAGGCCTTGCGTGTTGCCCAGCGTGTGCACCCGGACGTTGTTTACGAATTGTCGTTTTTGCAGGCCGAACCGCCGACCGAGGGCGCCTGGCAATTGCCCGGTGAGCCATGGGCCGGCAAGCTCGAAAACTTTCAGAAACTGTTCCTGCTCGCCGATGAGCCACCGACTTCTCTCGCGCCGCCGCTCAGCAGTGCGTTGAAACAGCTGGTGCGCGCCGGTTGTGTGATCGGCGGATTGTCCGCCGGTGTTTACCCATTGGCGCAATTGGGTTTGCTCGACGGTTATCGCGCTGCCGTGCATTGGCGCTGGCAGGACGATTTCGCCGAGCGTTTCCCGAAAGTGATTGCCACCAGTCACCTGTTCGACTGGGATCGTGACCGCTTGACCGCGTGCGGCGGCATGTCGGTGCTCGACCTGTTGCTGGCGGTGCTGGCCCGCGATCACGGCGCCGAACTGGCCGGTGCGGTGTCGGAAGAATTGGTGGTCGAGCGCATTCGCGAGGGCGGCGAGCGCCAGCGTATTCCTTTGCAGAACCGCTTGGGTTCCAGTCATCCGAAGCTCACCCAGGCGGTGTTGCTGATGGAAGCCAATATCGAAGAGCCGCTGACCACTGACGAAATCGCCCAGCATGTGTGCGTATCGCGTCGGCAGCTGGAGCGGATCTTCAAGCAATACCTCAACCGTGTGCCGAGCCAGTACTACCTGGAACTGCGCCTGAACAAGGCCCGGCAGATGTTGATGCAAACCAGCAAGTCGATCATCCAGATCGGCCTGTCGTGTGGCTTCTCTTCGGGGCCGCATTTCTCCAGCGCCTACCGCAACTTCTTCGGTGCCACGCCGCGGGAAGATCGCAACCAGCGGCGCAGCAGCAGTCCGTTCGAGTTGTCGTCGGTGCCGTCGGAGCGCGGTTGATCGATCAACCGCGCCATGATCGAGCGCTGTACTACTCGTCGATCTCGGAACCTTCAGAGTCGGAGATTTCTATTTCACCCCGATTGATCACGGCTTCCACACCAAAATCCGCGCCCGTGCGTTCGAAGTAAGCGATCAGCCGTAACAGGCTTTCCTCGGAAAATGGATTTCCCCTCAACGAAATATTATCTGCGACGTCCACCGGCAGTTCCGACAAGTCACTGGGCACCTCGGTGATGGCGTTGCCGCTCAAGTCTGCCCAGTCCAGCTCGGCCAGCTGTAACAGTCCTTCCGGTATCCGGTTGATGCCGGTGTCGTTCAGCAGCACGGTCGCCAGCGCCGGCATCTGACTCACATCAGGCGTCTGTCCTAGCGGGTTCGAGCCCAGGTCGAGATAGTCGAGCTGTTCCATCCCCGCCAGGGCGGCGACCGATTCTGATGACAGACTGACACGACACTCGGGAAGTGACAGAGACCTGAGTTGACCCATTTTGAACACCGCCTCCGGAATGTCGCCAAGGTCACAGCTGCGCAGCCTGAGGCTTTTCAGGTTGGGAAAGGACTCCAGGAAACGTCCGATGCGCGTCACCCCCTCCGCACTGCGAAACTCCAGTGACGACACATGGCTGAAATCAGCGCTCAGGGCAGGCAGTTCTCCATTGATGACCGTGGAAAGTGTCAGATCGTAGGTGGGTTCAAGCGTATCGCTGAAGTTATCCAGCTCCGCATCCCGTTGCCAGCAGTTCTCAAGGGCTTGCTTGAATTCGTCGCGGTTGGCGTGCTCGACAAGCAGTTGAGCTGCGCTGAAGGGTTCGTCCGTCAGTGGATGCAGGTCCGGAAGAGCGGCGGTCCAGGCAGACAGATCGTTCCTCAATTGGCTCAGCTCTTCTTCCAGGCGCGTCAACGCGACCCGACCTTCCTCCAGCGTGCCGGGCAATTCGTAGACGAACTCGCTGGCTTGCTCGACTTCCATGCCTGGGTAGAGTGCCCTGACACGATCAATGTCTGCCTCGGGTGCGAAAACGCCCATGTCGAAAGCGCTGTCGACGTGATGGTTTTTGATGAGTTGTCGCGAGCTGTCGGAAACCGGATTGTGCGTGAGGTGTATGCCACGCTTTTCATACAGCGGACTGTCGAACAAGGCCGCCGGCAGTTCGCTGATTCCATTGTTCATCAGCAGAAGGGTGTTCAGGCGCGGGTGTTGCAGAGTGCCGGGCGGGATTTCGGTCAGGTTGGTGCTGCTCAGGTCCAGATGAGTCAGTTCAGTCATCGAGTCGATGCGGGGCACCGTTTCAAACGGGTTGCGGTAAAGATCCAGCATGGTCAGTTTGTTTAATGACGTCAGCTTCAACCAGGTGGGGGCGTCTACCCTGATGCCGCAATCGCTTAACACCAGCGCTTCGAGCTGCGGCATCCGGGTGATGGCGTCGGGGAGGGTGGTCAGGGAGAAACGGCGCAGTTCCAGTCGGCGAAGTCCGCTGAAGCCCTGTAGAAAACCAGCAACACCTTGCGCTGCGTGGCTGCCTTCCAGGGATAGCAGCGACACATGACTGAAATCTGCAGTCAACGATGGCAGATCACCCAGCATCGGTTCGTCGAACCTGAGCACGTACCGCTCCATGTCGTCCGAGGTGTCAAAATCCCGATCGGTTTGGCGCCGCCAGGCGCGCTGGATTTCCTGCGCCAGCAACCTGCGAATGTGTTGTTCGGCCTGGCGCTCCAGGGCGCTCAACGCAACCCCTGTGTCGGGGTGTGCCGTCGGGGCTTCGTTTATCCATCGACCCAGATCCAGATGCAATCGGTTCAGCTCGTTGTGTACGCGTGAGAGTTCTACCCGAGCGCCATCGGGGTGGCTTTGCAATGCCTGGACCACGGACTGCAATTGATCCTGGGACAGATCGGGATAAACCTCCCGGACCCTGTCGTTGAGGGTGGGGGTCATACGATTGCCGCGGTCATAGCCCTGCGCACCACCAGGAAGGCGCATGGTGGTCGGGTCGTAGTAGGGTTTTCGATGGGGATGCCTGGCAAACAGAGTGCGTAGCGTCGGCTGGTCCAGCGCGTTTTCGGCAATGCGCTGTCTGAGGACCTGGGCGTCAGCGATGGCAGGGCTGAACGCATTGCGATGGGCCTGGGGCAACGTTTGAAAGAGTGCCTGGTAGAAATCACCGGGCGTGTCCTGATCAACGTGATAGGAGCCATCTTCGTTGGCCACCAACGTTTTAACGATGGCTGCATCGGTCGGGCCAATGCTGTCGCGCACGGTGCCCTCGCTGGAGTAATCCCGCACTTCGATGCGTAGTCCGTCCGGCCAGCCGGGCAATGCGTTCAGGCTGTGCAGGGCCACTTTGTGGGTGTCGACGTTTTCCAGCGCGTCGGAATAAAGGCCTTCATAGGCGCGGGTTGCGCGGACTGCCTCCATGGCTTTGTTCGCCGCGTCCTTGAGCCGCTGAGGCACGCGCCCACCGTGCAGCTGGCGTAACTCGGTGCCGGTGGCATTGCTCACCAGCTCTTGCGCCACATCGGTCGGCAGGCCCCGCACATCGGCGAGCAGTTGCTGAACCTGCACATCATCGGTGTGTTCCTGAGTGCTGTAGAGCCGCTCGAACAGCGACTTGCGATATTGGCGGGCCAGTGTTGCCGTTTGCTGTCTGAAGGCTGGCGTTTGAGTTTCCGGTGTCGGCAGTGGTGTATCGACCGGCCATGAGTCATGGCGTGTCAGCAGTGCATGCTGCAGGGCGGTATCGGCTTTTTGATAGTGCTCGGGTTGATCGCTGCCGATCTGTTTGATAAACGTTTCGATGTCACGGTTGATCCGCCAACGCTTGATCGTGTCAGTCAGTAGCGACGGCGGGCGATAGTTTTCGACATGCGCCTGGCGCAATACGTTGTCGTGGTAGCCGCTGATCCGCAGGATCTGTTCGCGCTCGGCACTGGTGAACGACTCGACACTATGGCCGAGGCGACGCATGACCTTTTCCCGCTCCCAGTACAGCGGTTGTTCCAGTTCGGTTTGCCAGGCGCCGTGGTGGTTATGCCGCAGCGACGGCTGATAAGCATCGTTGCGGCGCGGATGCTCAATCTGGAACCTGTCCGACATGGGGTCGGGTTTCACTGAATACAGTTTTCCCTCAAGGCGCAGCATCGTTTTGCCCGCGTGTTGGTACAAGCCCAGATGATTGGGCTTTACCCCTTCGGGCAAACTGAGTGTCTGTTCATAAGGTGTGAGATCCGGCATCCAGTAACGGGTTTTGCCTCCGGCTGTGGCGACAGGTTTGAGCGGGTCGATGAGCGCGACGGCTTCGCGGGACAGAAGCCGGCTGAAGGCGCCGACGGCGATTGCACCGCCCACCGCGAATGTCCCGACTTGAACGACGGTTTCGACGAACGTCATCAGGTGTCCGAACGCTTCTGTTTTCAGCCCTTCAGCCATGTCCACGATGCCTTCGAAGCTCTCGTCCAGTAACTGGTAGGCCATGTATCCCAGCATCAATTCACCAAGCAACGGCACCAAGGGCGCCGCCACGAACGACGCAGCTTCAAGGATCCTGGAGGCCACTTTGCTGAAGGCATCCCACAATGCCCAGCGGGCGTCTCGGTCGGCGCTGGCGGTGGAGACGGCGACAGTGCTGGCGTCGTTGAGGATTTTGTTCAACTGCCGCTGATAGCCATGGTTCCACAGGTCCGCTTTGATCGGGAGCACGGAGAAACGCAGATTGGGACGCTCGACCGGCGTTTCGCGCCAGCTCGGTAATGGATCGCCGGGCTGGTGCTGATGCCAGGTCACGGTCTGGAGGCGGCTGTTGAGATCGGCGAAAAAGTGTCCGCGTTCCTTGTGCTCGACGAACCGGCTGAAGAACGCTTGATAAGCGGGTGTCCGCAGCTTGCGGGTCAGATCGGTCATGAACGCCAGCGTGTCGGGGTATTGCTTGAGCGGGTATTCGGGGTCATCGGGAATATAGGCAATGAGCCGCGTACTCTTGCGTGCCCGCTCAAGGTTCGGCGCGAAAATGACAATGCCGGTCAGCGAGGATGACATCAGGGTCAGGTCGTGGCCATAGAGCGGCTGGCCATTGAGTCGCGCCCTCGAACCTCCTTCAACCATGCGCAGGAGCGCGAGGTGCGCATCATCTGGAATATCCTTGCGGATGTGTGCCATTTGCAGCGCCGACCTGAGTGCGGCTTTGTTCAAGCCGATCGTGCTGGATTTCAACGCGGCACCGGCCACCGGGTTGGTCAGCCCCAGAAAATCCTTGAGATACGCGGTGTACTGGCCACCGATATCGAGTTCGCGGCATAGCCGGGCGAAGGCCTGAATCGTGATTTTATGCTTGATCGCCGGCAACGTTTCGAACTGCCCTGTGGACGACGGCTCGGTAATGAAGGTCGAAGCGGATTCGAAGGCATCTGCGGCTGTTTCCGATTCCTGGAAGTTATGCAGCGCGGCATCGAGCAGCGATACCGTCCAGGTGCGGGCGGCCCCGGTGTTGATTTTGAACAGGGTCACGGTTTGTGGGATGTACAGGCGCAGGAAGGTGGTCTTGACGTCCAGTTCCAGACCAAACCGGGTTTTCAGGGCCGCGATTAGAAGGGGTTCGGCAAATGCCCGTGGGTTTTTCAGCGTGGACAGCTTTGAATCCAGACGATTTCGATGGTGCCAGTGTTCCTGGCTGAGCTTTTTCAGCGAGGCATGCTGTGAGGGTGTCGCGGTGCCATGCCATTGGGGAGTCGCAAGCGTGGTGTTCTTGAGAGCGCTGCGGGTTTCAAGCGATGCCTCTAATGCCCAGGCGGGCAGATTGTTGAACAGGTGCTGGTAATGATCATCCGGCTGCGTGACGAAGTGATCGTCGCCAGCGGCCCTAGGGTGATCGTTTTCGAGTTGGCTCATGCGCTATTCCCTTAGCGTTTGGATGAGTCGCCAGCAAAACAGACGATGAAGCACTGCGTGCGGTACATATTTACCGCATCGGTCGACAAGCCTGCCTATAACCTGTGCCGGCGGTTTAAACTGCGCCTTTGCGACCCTATATGTCGCATTGCCGTAAACCCGGGCAAAACCGGTGTTTGCGCTATAAGAAGTTGTCGCTTGGCGGCAAGGCCGGGCTGAAAACTGTCCTTACAATCCCCTCATCGCTCGCCAGTTTCAGGCGAGTGTTCCTCATCAGGAGACTCCGATGTCCGTTGAGCACGCTGCGGTAGAACGCGCCGATTTTGACCAGGTAATGGTTCCCAACTATGCGCCTGCCGCTTTCATTCCTGTGCGTGGCGCCGGTTCCCGTGTCTGGGACCAGACTGGCCGCGAGCTGATCGACTTCGCCGGCGGGATTGCCGTTAACGTACTGGGCCATGCGCACCCGGCGCTGGTCGCTGCATTGACCGAACAGGCGAACAAGCTGTGGCACGTGTCCAACGTGTTCACCAATGAGCCGGCCTTGCGCCTGGCCCATAAGCTGGTCGACGCCACGTTTGCCGACCGTGTGTTCTTCTGCAACTCCGGCGCCGAAGCCAACGAGGCCGCTTTCAAGCTGGCCCGTCGCGTGGCCCATGACCGTTTCGGTACCGAGAAGTACGAAATCGTTGCTGCGCTCAACAGCTTCCACGGCCGTACGCTGTTCACCGTGAACGTCGGTGGCCAGTCGAAGTACTCC
Organism: Pseudomonas sp. FP1740; assembly: GCF_030687165.1. NCBI lineage: Bacteria > Pseudomonadati > Pseudomonadota > Gammaproteobacteria > Pseudomonadales > Pseudomonadaceae > Pseudomonas > Pseudomonas sp. FP1740. The sequence continues at coordinate 5,146,568 of NZ_CP117461.1, read as the reverse complement.
GACGGCTTCGGTCCGAAGATCACCGGCATCACCCACGTGCCTTACAACGATCTGACCGCGCTGAAAGCCGCTGTTTCCGACAAGACCTGCGCGGTGGTGCTGGAGCCGATCCAGGGCGAAGGCGGCGTACTGCCGGCCGAGCTGTCTTACCTGCAAGGCGCCCGTGAACTGTGCGATGCGCACAACGCGCTGCTGGTCTTCGACGAAGTCCAGACCGGCATGGGCCGCAGCGGTGAGCTGTTCGCCTACATGCATTACGGCGTGACCCCGGACATCCTGACCAGCGCCAAGAGCCTGGGCGGCGGTTTCCCGATCGCAGCAATGCTGACCACCGAAGACCTGGCCAAACACCTGGTCGTCGGCACCCACGGCACCACCTACGGCGGCAACCCGCTGGCGTGCGCGGTCGCTGAAGCAGTGATCGACGTGATCAACACGCCCGAAGTGCTGAATGGTGTCAAAGCCAAGCACGACAAGTTCAAGACCCGTCTTGAGCAGATCGGCGAGAAGTACGGCCTTTTCACTCAGGTTCGTGGCCTGGGCCTGCTGCTCGGTTGCGTGCTGAACGATGCCTGGAAAGGCAAGGCCAAGGACATCTTCAACGCCGCCGAGCGTGAAGGCCTGATGATCCTGCAAGCCGGCCCGGATGTGATTCGTTTCGCGCCAAGCCTGGTGGTTGAAGACGCCGATATCGATGCCGGTCTGGACCGCTTCGAACGCGCCGTGGCCAAGCTGACGCAAGCCTGATTCATACAGTGCTCCTCAGCGCCTATCGTAATAGATAGGCGTTGAGATAATTTCCTGTGCCGGGCCTGCCCGGCATTTTTTTCCCCGAGTTGGCGCAATTCGCCAACCTGATGTTAAGAAAGGAGTGACACCATGCTGGTGATGCGCCCCGCGCAAATGGCTGATCTGGGCGAGGTACAGCGTCTGGCTGCGGACAGCCCGATTGGTGTCACTTCCTTGCCGGATGACGTTGAACGCCTGAGCGACAAGATCGCCGCAAGCGAAGCCTCGTTCGCCGCCGAAGTGAGCTTCAACGGTGAAGAGAGCTATTTCTTCGTGCTCGAAGACACCGCCACTGGCAAGTTGGTCGGTTGTTCGGCCATCGTTGCCTCGGCCGGTTATTCCGAGCCGTTCTACAGCTTTCGAAACGAAACGTTCGTGCACGCCTCCCGCGAGCTGAAGATTCACAACAAGATCCACGTGCTCTCCCAGTGCCACGACCTGACCGGCAACAGCTTGCTGACCAGTTTCTACGTGCAGAGAGAGTTGGTGGGCACGCCTTGGGCGGAGCTCAACTCCCGTGGCCGTCTGTTGTTCGTGGCCAGCCATCCGGAGCGCTTTGCCGATTCCGTGGTGACCGAGATCGTCGGTTACAGCGATGAAAATGGCGACTCGCCGTTCTGGGATGCCATCGGTCGCAACTTCTTCGACCTCAACTACGCCGAAGCCGAGCGTCTGTGTGGTTTGAAGAGCCGCACGTTCCTTGCCGAGCTGATGCCGCATTACCCGATCTACGTGCCATTGCTGCCGGACTCCGCTCAAGAGGCGATGGGCCAGGTGCACCCGCGGGCGCAAATCACCTTCGACATCCTGATGCGCGAAGGCTTCGAGACCGATCACTACATCGATATTTTCGATGGTGGCCCGACTCTGCATGCCCGCGTCTCGGGGATCCGTTCGATCGCCCAGAGCCGTGTGGTCCCGGTGAAAATCGGTGAGCCGGTCAAAGGCGCCGGTCGTCAGTATCTGGTGGCCAATGCCCAGTTGCAGGATTACCGCGCCGTATTGCTCGAGCTCGATTACGCGCCGGGCAAACCGGTGACCCTGGATCTTGAAGCGGCCGAAGCCTTGGGCGTCGGTGAAGGTGCCAGCGTGCGCCTGGTGGCGGTTTGACGCCTGCTTCCTGGAGAGAAATGTCTGGAAAGCAGCGAAATTTCGCGGGTGGCGCAAGCGGCCCGTTTGAGGAGATAGCATGATCGTTCGTCCCGTACGCAGCAGCGATTTACCCGCTCTGATCGACCTGGCCCGCAGCACCGGCACCGGCCTGACCACTTTGCCGGCCAACGAAGAGCGTCTGGCCCATCGGGTTGGCTGGGCCGAGAAAACCTTCCGCGGCGAAGCCGGGCGGGGCGATGCGGACTACCTGTTCGTACTCGAAGACGACAATGGCCGCGTGGTGGGTATTTCCGCGATTGCCGGCGCCGTCGGCCTGCGTGAGCCTTGGTACAACTTCCGGGTGGGCCTGACGGTCAGTGCCTCGCAAGAGCTGAATATCTACCGCGAAATTCCGACGTTGTTCCTGGCCAATGACCTGACCGGCAACTCTGAACTGTGCTCGCTGTTCCTGCACGCCGATTACCGCAGTGGCCTCAACGGCCGCATGCTGGCCAAGGCGCGGTTGCTGTTCATCGCCGAGTTCCCGCAACTGTTCGGCAACAAGATCATCGCTGAAATGCGCGGCATGTCCGACGAAGCCGGGCGTTCGCCGTTCTGGGAAAGCCTGGGCCGGCATTTCTTCAAGATGGAATTCAGTCAGGCCGATTACCTCACTGGCGTGGGCAACAAGGCGTTCATCGCCGAACTGATGCCGAAATTCCCGCTGTACACCTGCTTCCTGTCGCCAGACGCGCGCAACGTGATTGGCCAGGTTCATCCGGACACCGAGCCGGCCCTGGCGATGCTCAAGAGTGAAGGTTTCAGTTACCAAGGCTACGTCGACATTTTCGACGCAGGCCCTGCGGTGGAGTGCGAAACCGCCAAGATCCGCGCGGTGCGCGACAGCCAGGCACTGGTGCTGGCCATCGGCACCCCGGGTGATGACGCCACGCCGTTCCTGATCCATAACCGCAAGCGCGAAGACTGCCGGATCACCGCCGCGCCAGCACGCTTCGCCGCTGGCACGTTGGTGGTTGATCCGCTGACCGCCAAACGTCTTCAACTCAACGCTGGTGATCAAGTACGCGCCGTTCCGTTGTCTGCAGCTCGGGAGTCGAAATAATGAATTCGCTATACATCGCCGGTGAATGGCTGGCCGGCCAGGGTGAGAGCTTTCAATCGGTGAACCCGGTGACCCAGCAAGTGCTGTGGGCCGGCGAAGGCGCCACTGCCGCTCAGGTCGAGTCGGCCGTGCAAGCCGCGCGTCAGGCGTTCCCGGGCTGGGCCCGTCGTACCCTGGAAGAACGCATCAGTGTGCTGGAAGCCTTTGCCGCCGCGCTGAAGAATCACGCCGACGAACTGGCTCGCACCATCGGTGAAGAAACCGGCAAACCCTTGTGGGAAGCGGCGACTGAAGTCACCAGCATGGTCAACAAGATTGCCATCTCGGTACAGAGCTACCGCGAACGCACCGGCGAGAAGAGCAGCCCGTTGGGCGACGCCACCGCTGTATTGCGTCACAAGCCGCACGGTGTGGTGGCGGTGTTCGGCCCTTACAACTTCCCCGGTCACTTGCCGAACGGTCACATCGTGCCGGCGCTGCTGGCCGGTAACAGTGTGCTGTTCAAGCCCAGCGAACTGACACCGAAAGTCGCCGAACTGACGGTCAAGTGCTGGATCGAAGCCGGTCTGCCGGCTGGCGTGCTGAACCTGCTGCAAGGTGCTCGCGAAACTGGTATCGCCCTGGCGGCGAACCCGGGCATCGACGGTCTGTTCTTCACCGGTTCCAGCCGTACCGGCAATCATCTGCACAAGCAGTTTTCCGGTCGTCCAGACAAAATCCTCGCGCTGGAAATGGGCGGTAACAACCCGCTGGTGGTGGATCAGGTCGCTGATCTCGATGCGGCCGTTTACACCATCATTCAATCGGCGTTCATTTCTGCCGGTCAACGCTGCACGTGCGCCCGTCGTTTGCTGGTGCCGCAAGGCGCCTGGGGCGATACGCTGCTGGCGCGTCTGGTGGCGGTCAGCTCGACCCTTTCAGTCGGCGCGTTCGATCAGCAACCAGCACCGTTCATGGGCTCGGTGATTTCCCTCGGTGCTGCGAAAGCCCTGATGGAAGCGCAAGAGCATCTGCTGGCAAACGGCGCCGTGGCGCTGCTGGAAATGACTCAGCCCCAGGCTCAGGCTGCGTTGCTGACCCCGGGCATTCTGGACGTGACAGCGGTTGCCGATCGCCCGGACGAAGAGCTGTTCGGGCCGTTGCTGCAAGTGATCCGCTACGCTGACTTTGAAGCGGCGATCGCTGAAGCCAACGACACCGCTTATGGCCTGGCGGCCGGCCTGCTGTCGGATTCCGAAGCGCGTTATCAGCAATTCTGGCTGGAAAGCCGCGCCGGTATCGTCAACTGGAACAAGCAGCTGACCGGTGCGGCGAGCAGCGCGCCATTCGGCGGCGTCGGCGCCTCGGGCAACCATCGCGCCAGCGCCTATTACGCGGCGGATTACTGCGCGTACCCGGTGGCCTCGCTGGAAACCCCGAGCCTGACCTTGCCAGCGGCCCTTACGCCCGGCGTACGCATGTCGTAAGACAGACCCTTGTAGCAGCCTATAACAACAGATTCTTGTGGAGCCTCGCTGATGAAATCCTATGAAGTCAATTTTGACGGTCTAGTGGGGCCGACCCATAACTACGGTGGCCTGTCCTACGGCAACGTCGCCTCCCAGAGCAACAGCCAGCAATCTTCCAATCCGAAGGAAGCCGCGCTGCAAGGCCTGGCGAAGATGAAAGCGCTGATGGAGATGGGCTTTCAGCAAGGCGTGTTGGCACCGCAGGAACGTCCGGACGTCGGTGCACTGCGCCGCTTGGGTTTCAGCGGCACCGACGCGCAAGTGATCGAGCGCGCCGCCAAGGATGCAATGCCGCTGCTGGTTGCCAGTTGCTCGGCATCGAGCATGTGGGTGGCCAACGCCGCCACGGTCAGCCCGAGTGCCGACACCGCCGACGGTCGTGTGCATTTCACCGCCGCTAACCTCAATTGCAAATACCACCGCAGCATCGAGCACCCGACCACCAGTCGCGTGCTGGGCGCGATGTTCGCTGACCAGAAACACTTTGCCCACCACGCCGCGTTGCCGGCCGTGGCGCAGTTCGGTGACGAAGGCGCAGCCAACCACACCCGTTTCTGCCGTGACTACGGTGAAGCCGGCGTCGAGTTTTTCGTGTTCGGTCGTAGCGCGTTCGACACCCGTTATCCGTCCCCGCAGAAGTACCCGGCGCGCCAGACCCTCGAAGCTTCCCAGGCCGTCGCTCGCCTGCATGGCTTGAGCGATGACGGCGTGGTCTACGCCCAGCAGAACCCTTCGGTGATCGATCAGGGCGTGTTCCATAACGACGTGATCGCCGTAGGTAATGGCGAGGTGCTGTTCTATCACGAGGACGCGTTCCTCGACACCGACCAGATGCTCGCTGAGCTGCAAGGCAAACTCGCAAAAGTCGGTGGGAAATTTCAGTCGATCTGCGTACCGCGTTCCGCGGTCACCGTGGAAGACGCCGTTCGTTCCTACCTGTTCAATAGCCAACTGCTGTCGCGTCCTGACGGCTCCATGTTGTTGATCGTGCCGGAAGAATGCCGTGGCAACGAGCGTGTCTGGCAGTACCTGCAAGGCCTGACCAGCTCTGGCGGTCTGATCCGCGAAGTGAAAGTCTTCGATCTCAAGCAGAGCATGCAGAACGGCGGTGGCCCGGCTTGCCTGCGGTTGCGCGTCGCCCTCAACGAAACCGAACTGGCGGCCGTCAACCAAGGGGTTATCATGACGGCTCCGTTGTACGGCACATTGACCGAGTGGGTCGACAAGCACTACCGCGACCGCATGACCGAAAACGATCTGGCGGACCCGCAATTGTTGCTTGAGTGCCGGACGGCACTGGATGAACTGACGCAAATCCTTAAACTGGGCGCGGTTTATCCATTCCAGATCAATTGATAGCCGGCGCGCTTTGGCTTTTTATATGAATGGCAAGCGCGCCGCTTAATCTCCAGATGAGAGCGTAAATACATGAGCGATACCCTGCAGCTGATCCTTGAAGACACCGACGGCACGCAACTGGAAACTTCCTGCACCCGCGTCGCGGTCATGTGGCAAGGCAAAGAGCTGTGGATTCAGCAGGACGGCCGTGGCCAGTTGCTGATCGGCGTGGACGTCGAAGAAGGTGACGCTGAATACGCCAACCTGCTGTTGCGCCCATTGGCGACTAATCTGGTAAGTCTGCAACTGGAGATGGAACCGGCCGATCTCGGTGATGATGAGGACCACGTGCACGGCCCGGATTGCAATCACGACCACTAAGGAAACCGCTCTATGCTCGCCCTCGGCAAACTGCTTGAACTGACCCTCGCCGGCCGCGAACCGGCGGAGAAGACTCAACTGACTGTCGAAGGCGTACGGATGCGCTGGTTGAGCGAAGGTGCGCTGGAAGTCCGGCCACCTGAAGCTCGCGACAATGGCCTGGACCTGCTGCTGTCGGCCGGTATCCATGGCAACGAAACAGCGCCGATCGAGCTGCTCGATCGCCTGTTGCATGACATCGCCCGCGGTGACTTGAAGCCGCGCGCCCGTATTCTGTTCCTGTTCGGCAATCCCGAGGCCATTCGTCGCGGTGAGCGTTTCATCGAGCAGGACGTCAATCGGCTGTTCAACGGCCGTCACGAACAAAGCAGCGGTTCCGAGGCCTTGCGCGCTTGTGAGCTGGAGCGGCTGGCGGCGACGTTCTTCAGCCTGCCGGACCGTAACCGTCTGCACTACGACCTGCACACGGCGATCCGTGGCTCGAAAATCGAGCAGTTCGCCCTGTACCCCTGGAAAGAAGGCCGTCAGCATTCACGCCAGGAGCTGGCTCGCTTGCGCGCCGCCGGTATGGAAGCGGTGCTGTTGCAGAACAAACCCTCCATCGTCTTCAGCTCCTACACCTACGACAAGCTCGATGCCGAGTCCTTCACCCTGGAGCTGGGCAAGGCCCGGCCGTTCGGGCAGAACGAAGGGGTCAACGTCAGCCTGCTGGAAACCCGCCTGAAGCAGATCATCGAAGGCTCCGAGCCGCCAATGACCGATGAAGGGCTGGAAGGGTTGCAGTTGTTCAGCGTGGCCCGGGAAGTGATCAAGCACAGCGATAACTTCCGCCTGAACCTGCCGGCGGACATCGAAAACTTTTCGGAATTGAAAGTGGGTTATGTGTTGGCCGAGGATATCGCCAATACCCGCTGGATCATCGAAGAGCAGGGCGCCCGGATCATCTTCCCGAACCCCAGGGTCAAGAACGGCCTGCGCGCCGGTATCCTGATCGTACCGACCACCGACGAAAACCTGGTCTGACTGTCGTGGAGTGATCGTTCCCACGCAGAGCGCGGGAACGATCGTCTAACTAGACAGCTACCGCGCGAGGCTCGCTGCGGCGCAATGCGCGAGTCTTGTGCAGCGTATCTGCACACGTCTTCGCCGCTTCCTGACCTTTATGCACGAAATGCTCGAAGAAGAACTTCTGATGTTCTTCACCGGCATGGAAGTGGTGCGGGGTCAAAACCACCGAGAACACTGGCACTTCGGTTTCCAGCTGAACCTGCATCAGGCCGCTGATCACCGACTGGGCGACGAATTCGTGGCGATAGATGCCGCCATCGACCACCAGGCCCGCGGCGACGATGCCGGCATAACGACCGGACTTGGCCAGCAACTTGGCGTGCAGCGGAATTTCAAAGGCGCCACCGACTTCGAAGAAATCGATGTCCGACTCCTGATAACCCTGGGCAATCATTTCAGCGACGAAGCCTTTACGGCTCTGATCGACGATTTCCTTGTGCCAGCAGGCCTGGATGAACGCGACGCGCTCGCCCTGATGGTTTTTGCTTTTGCTATCGATTGCGGTGGGTTGCATGTTCTGACTCCTGTTTGTGTGAAAAACAGGGCGTTATGAATCGAATGGGATTTAAGGGTACGCAGGCACACGTGTCTGCGGACGGCGCTTTGGTACGGAACCTGGGCGGCGTCAATCCCGTTCTCTCTTCATCCGGACTATGACCGTCGGCCCCGGGATCACACCGGGTCTGCTGACCTTGCCGCCATCACAGCCATTGCCGTGCCTGTCGCCAAGCGCTCGCGGGCTATGCGCATTGCGCGCAATTACCGCCGGTGGGGAATTACACCCCGCCCTGAGAACGTTTTGCCGCCAGATTGTTTGGCGGCGAAGCGTTTTTAACACATATTTATGGGGCGTGCATGGCTGCTTTCTGATGATTGCTATCGGGTTTTCCGAAGGCATACAGCGTCTTTTCCTCGTTCAAGGCTTGATTAATTGTCGGCATGACCGCAGTAATTCCTTTCCGAAACGGATTTTTCCCCTGTTTACCGAGGCCAGATTCATGAGCGTTATCGATCTTCGCAGCGACACCGTCACCCAACCGACCGCAGGGATGCTCGACGCGATGGCCAATGCCGCCACCGGTGACGACGTTTATGGCGAAGATCCGACGGTCAATCGTCTGGAAGCCGAGCTGGCAACACGACTGGGTTTTGCCGCGGCGCTGTTTGTTCCAACGGGCACCATGAGCAACCTGCTGGGCTTGATGGCCCACTGCGAGCGCGGTGACGAGTACATTGTCGGTCAGCAGGCCCACACCTATAAGTACGAAGGTGGTGGCGCGGCGGTGCTCGGTTCGATCCAGCCGCAGCCGCTGGGAGTGCAAGCCGATGGTTCGCTGGACCTGGCGCAAGTCGCCGCGGCGATCAAACCGGACGACTTCCACTTCGCGCGCACCCGTTTGCTGGCGCTGGAAAACACCATGCAGGGCAAGGTGCTGCCGCTGGAGTATCTGGCCCAGGCTCGCCGCTTCACTCGTGAGCATGGCCTGGCGCTGCATCTGGATGGCGCGCGTCTCTACAACGCGGCGGTCAAGCTGGGTGTCGATGCCCGGGAGATCACTCAGCATTTCGATTCGGTTTCGGTTTGCCTGTCCAAAGGCCTGGGCGCGCCGATCGGTTCGGTGCTGTGCGGCTCGGCGGAGTTGATCGCCAAGGCGCGACGTCTGCGCAAGATGGTCGGCGGCGGCATGCGCCAGGCCGGGATTCTCGCGGCGGCGGGGCTGTATGCGTTGGATAACAACGTACAGCGTCTGGCCGACGACCATGCCAACGCACAATGGCTGGCCGAAGGCCTGCGTGCGGCGGGGTATGAGGTCGAGCCGGTGCAGACCAACATGGTTTACGTGAAAATGGGCGACAAGGCCGAAGCGATCAAGGCCTTCGCCGCGACACGCGGGGTCAAGCTCAGCGCTGCCGCTCGTCTGCGAATGGTCACGCACATGGACGTCAACCGTGCGCAAATCGAGCAGGTCGTCGCTACATTCGTCGAGTTTTCCCGCATCTGATCGCGTTAGCGGTCCAATTGACCGTTTCTATCGTATAAACACGCTGTACCCCGCGCGCAGGGCCGATATAATGCGGCCCTTTGCCGTCGCTTCGTCTGTTGACGTTTCGCACAGGCCTTTGGCCGCAGCCTCCGTGGAAGAACCTAATGAAAAGCGCAGAAATCCGTGAAGCCTTCCTTCGCTTCTTCGAAGAGCAAGGCCACACCCGTGTAGCCTCCAGCTCTTTGATTCCGGGCAACGACCCAACCCTGCTGTTCACTAACGCGGGGATGAACCAGTTCAAGGACTGCTTCCTGGGCCAGGAAAAGCGCGCGTACACCCGCGCCGTCAGCAGCCAGAAATGCGTGCGTGCCGGCGGCAAGCACAACGACCTGGAAAACGTCGGTTATACCGCCCGTCACCACACCTTCTTCGAAATGCTGGGTAACTTCAGCTTCGGTGATTATTTCAAGCGTGACGCCATTACCTTTGCCTGGACGTTCCTGACCTCCGACAAATGGCTGAACCTGCCGAAAGAAAAACTCTGGGTGACCGTCTACGCCAGCGATGACGAGGCCTACGACATCTGGACCAAAGAAGTCGGTGTGCCGGCCGAGCGCATGGTTCGCATCGGCGACAACAAGGGGGCGCCGTACGCTTCCGACAACTTCTGGACCATGGGCGATACCGGCCCGTGCGGTCCTTGCACCGAGATCTTCTACGATCACGGCGCCGACATCTGGGGTGGCCCACCGGGCTCGCCGGAAGAAGACGGCGACCGTTACATCGAAATCTGGAACAACGTGTTCATGCAGTTCAACCGCACCGCCGATGGCGTGTTGCATCCGTTGCCCGCCCCGTCGGTGGACACCGGCATGGGTCTTGAGCGGATCAGTGCCGTGCTGCAGCACGTTCACTCGAACTATGAAATCGACCTGTTCCAGAGCCTGCTGAGCGCATCGGCCAAGGCCATCGGTTGCACCAACGACAATCAGGCTTCCCTGAAAGTCGTGGCTGACCACATCCGTTCCTGCGGCTTCCTGATTGCCGACGGCGTGCTGCCGTCCAACGAAGGTCGCGGTTATGTACTGCGCCGGATCATTCGTCGCGCTTGCCGTCACGGCAACAAACTGGGCGCCAAGGGCAGCTTCTTCTACCAGATCGTTGCGGCCCTGGTCGCCGAGATGGGCGAAGCATTCCCTGAGCTGAAATCCCAGCAGGCGCACATCGAGCGCGTGCTGAAGGCCGAAGAAGAGCAATTCGCCAAGACTCTGGAGCAGGGCCTGAAAATCCTCGAACAGGATCTGGCCGAACTCAAAGGCGACGTGGTGCCGGGCGACGTGGTGTTCAAACTTTACGACACCTACGGTTTCCCGATGGACCTGACCGGCGACATCGCCCGTGAGCGCAGCCTGACCATCGACGAAGCAGGCTTCGAGCGCGAAATGGAAGCCCAGCGCGTGCGTGCCCGCTCCGCCAGCTCCTTCGGCATGGACTACAACAGCCTGGTCAAGGTTGATGTGGCCACCGAGTTCACCGGTTACACCGCTCACAGCGGTTCCGCCAAAATCGTTGCTCTCTATAAAGAAGGGCAATCGGTTGACGTACTGAGCGAAGGCGAAGAGGGCGTGGTCGTTCTCGATCAGACGCCGTTCTATGCCGAATCCGGTGGTCAGATTGGTGATTGCGGCTTCCTCCAGGCTGGCGCTGCGCGTTTTGACGTGCGCGACACCACCAAGACCGGCGGTGCGTTCCTGCACCACGGCGTGCTGGATTCGGGCAGCCTGATCGTAGGTGCTCCGGTGGAGACTCATGTCGATGCCGAAGTGCGCCATGCGACGTCGCTGAACCACTCGGCAACTCACTTGTTGCACGCCGCATTGCGTCAGGTGCTGGGCGAGCACGTTCAGCAGAAAGGTTCGTTGGTCGACAGTCAGCGTCTACGCTTTGACTTCAGCCACTTCGAAGCGATCAAGCCTGAGCAGTTGAAGGCGCTGGAAGACATCGTCAACGCCGAGATTCGCAAGAACTCCGAAGTTGAAACCGAAGAAACCGACATCGAAACCGCCAAGCAGAAGGGCGCCATGGCGCTGTTCGGCGAGAAGTACGGCGACAGCGTACGTGTGCTGAGCATGGGCGATTTCTCCGTCGAGCTCTGCGGCGGCATTCACGCCACCCGTACCGGCGACATCGGTCTGCTGAAAATCATCAGCGAAGGCGGCGTGGCTTCGGGTGTGCGTCGTATCGAGGCAGTCACCGGTGCCGCGGCACTGGCCTACTTGAACGCGGCTGAAGAACAACTCAAGGAAGCGGCCAACCTGGTCAAGGGCAGCCGCGACAACCTGATCGACAAGCTGTCGGCTGTGCTGGAGCGCAACCGTCTGCTGGAGAAGCAACTCGAGCAGTTGCAGGCCAAGGCGGCCAGTGCGGCGGGCGACGATCTGTCGGCTTCTGCCCTGGACGTCAAAGGCGTGAAAGTGCTGGCCGTGCGTCTGGACGGTCAGGACGGCAAGGCGCTGCTGGCGCTGGTCGATCAACTGAAAAACAAACTCGGCCGCGCAGTGATCCTGCTCGGCAGTGTCCATGAGGAAAAGGTCGTTCTGGTTGCAGGCGTGACCAAAGACCTGACTGGCCAACTCAAAGCCGGTGATTTGATGAAGCAGGCTGCTGCGGCAGTGGGCGGGAAGGGCGGTGGTCGTCCAGACATGGCGCAAGGCGGTGGTACTGACGCTGGCGCACTGGATGCCGCACTGGCCCTGACTGTTCCATTTGTAGAGCAGGGTTTATAAGGCAGTGTGCCTGGCCCGCGGTCTAGTAGCGGGCCAGAACGCTGTTTGAGTGATTTATTGGGCGCCCTTCATGGGCAGAGGCGGCTTTGAAATGGCTTTGATCGTACAGAAATTTGGAGGCACCTCAGTCGGCACTGTCGAGAGAATCGAGCAGGTCGCCGACAAGGTTAAGAAATTCCGCGATGCGGGCGATGACCTGGTGGTTGTGCTGTCTGCAATGAGCGGCGAAACCAACCGTCTGATCGATCTGGCCAAGCAAATCAGTGGCGACGGCCAACCGGTTCCGCGCGAACTGGATGTGATCGTTTCCACCGGTGAGCAGGTGACGATTGCACTGTTGGCCATGGCGCTGATCAAGCGTGGCGTGCCAGCGGTGTCGTACACCGGCAACCAGGTACGGATTCTGACGGATAGCGCGCACAATAAAGCGCGTATCTTGCAGATTGATGACCAGAAGATTCGCGGTGACCTGAAGGCTGGCCGTGTGGTGGTTGTCGCCGGTTTCCAGGGCGTCGACGAGCACGGCAATATCACCACGCTCGGTCGTGGCGGTTCCGACACCACTGGCGTGGCACTGGCGGCAGCCCTGAAGGCTGACGAATGCCAGATCTACACCGACGTCGACGGCGTCTACACCACCGACCCGCGTGTGGTGTCCGTGGCTCAGCGTCTGGACAAGATCACCTTCGAAGAGATGCTGGAAATGGCCAGCCTCGGTTCCAAGGTGTTGCAGATCCGTGCGGTCGAGTTCGCCGGCAAGTACAACGTTCCGCTGCGCGTACTGCACAGCTTCAAGGAGGGTCCGGGCACCCTCATTACTATTGATGAAGAGGAAACCATGGAACAGCCGATCATTTCCGGCATCGCTTTCAACCGCGATGAAGCCAAGCTGACCATCCGTGGCGTGCCAGACACCCCGGGCGTGGCGTTCAAGATTCTCGGCCCGATCAGCGCCGCGAACATCGAAGTCGACATGATCGTGCAGAACGTTGCGCACGATAACACCACCGACTTCACCTTCACCGTGCACCGCAACGACTACCAGGCGGCGCAATCCGTGCTGGAAAACACCGCTCGCGAGATCGGTGCCCGTGAAGTCGTTGGCGACACCAAGATTGCCAAGGTCTCGATCGTTGGCGTCGGCATGCGCTCCCACGCAGGCGTGGCCAGCCGCATGTTCGAATCCCTGGCCAAAGAAAGCATCAACATCCAGATGATCTCGACTTCGGAAATCAAGGTGTCCGTGGTGATCGAAGAGAAGTACCTGGAGCTGGCTGTGCGCGCCCTGCACACAGCTTTCGAACTGGACGCGCCGGCCCGACAGGGCGAGTAATGCCTTCCCCCCGAAGGGCGCGGTCTGACCGCGCCCTTCGTTTTTTTGAATGGTGCGTACCAAAACTGTTCTTTTGCTCGCGCTAGTCAATACTCAGGCATGTAGGGCTGCGACCTTTTCGGTTGTAGGTCGAATGCCTTTTTTTTGCAGACTGTTGTCCCTGAAATGAAATGCGTGAGGAGAAAGGTATGCTGATTCTGACTCGTCGGTGCGCAGAAAGCCTGATTATTGGTGATGGCGAAATCACCGTGACCGTGCTCGGCGTTAAAGGAAATCAAGTGCGTATTGGTGTCAACGCCCCGAAAGAGGTGGCTGTGCACCGTGAGGAAATTTACCTGCGTATCAAGAAAGAGAAGGACGAAGAACCAAGCCATTAATTTTTATCGTTTTTTATGTTTGCAAACGGGGATAAAGCTGGTTAATATACGCCCCGTGTTGCGGAGAGCTGGCCGAGTGGCCGAAGGCGCTCCCCTGCTAAGGGAGTACACCTCAAAAGGGTGTCGGGGGTTCGAATCCCCCGTTCTCCGCCATTATTTATTTAGTACGTTGTAATCTGGCTTCTTCGGTAAGTTGTTGAAATTACTAGAAAAAGTGCTTTACAAAAAGATTTAACGGCCTATAATGCGCGGCAACAAATGCACTCGTAGCTCAGCTGGATAGAGTACTCGGCTACGAACCGAGCGGTCACAGGTTCGAATCCTGTCGAGTGCACCATTTAAGAGTTGTTTGCAGTAATGTGAGTAACTTGGCTTCAACCAGTTGTGATCTGGTATAAAAACACAAATGCACTCGTAGCTCAGCTGGATAGAGTACTCGGCTACGAACCGAGCGGTCACAGGTTCGAATCCTGTCGAGTGCACCAAACAACAAAAAGCCCGCGTTTAACGCGGGCTTTTTGCCGTCTGCGATTTGGCTTTTCCTTTGGTGCAACCTTTCTCATCGAATTCGATATGAGCACTGCGCCCTCGCTTGTTGTCGTAGCGGTAGCTCATGGCTGAATTGCGAGTGCTGATTTTGTCTGGCTTGCCGAGAGCGCTTTCGACGTCCTGCTGGCTCATGCCGGCAACCACTCTCTGATTGATGATCGCGATGCGGCGTTCCTTCGCGCTGAGCTGATTTCCACATTTGTCCTCGGGCTGACCTACGACCGTCGGTTCTCTCCTTGGGTTTTTCATACTTGATGTTTCGCGAACCTCGGCTTCTGGCATCAGGGCTGTCGTGCTGCCAGGCAAAAACGTGCGTACTTCCTGAAGCGAAAGGCTTTCTCCGGTCGTACAGCTCAAGGTCGTGAAGGTGATGCCTCCGTCAGGGGCTTCACACCGGTGGATGGTCGTAGAAAACGCCCAGGGCGGCAGGCAGAGCAGGGCGGCAAGCAAAAAATAATCAGCATTCCGTGGCATTCGACGTCCTCCTTGACAGTCCTTATCAAGGGTAGCCGTTACATTTTTCGACAGCGGTGTGTTTTCTTTTCAGGATGAGTCGTCGCAGTTCCATGGATCAGGATAGCGCTCAGGTTTGTCTCGCAAGCGCTTGTTTCAGCCGCGATTTTTTAACGTTTAAAACCGTCAGGCGGTGTTATCATTGCGCCTGTCAGCCCCGCCGGGGCTTGTGGAATACCTCCATGGACTTACCCAGTAGTTACTCAGTACCCCGTTTTTACAATCATGAATTGACTGATTGATCCTTCCGGCGTGCCCCGCTGCTGGGAGTGGAGTTCGCCTATGTCTGAAGTTGAAGTAAAGAAAACGCAGGAAAGCTTGCAGGACCGCCTTGCTCAAGTCGTTGAGCTGCTGCAGCGCCAGCGGGTGGTCGAAGACCTGACTCATCGCCAGGAAGGTCCGCATCACGACCGGGTTGAGAACCTGGTTCACCGGCAAAACCTCGTCGAGTTGCAACGCAAACTCGATGATCTGCACTCCGCCGACGTTGCCTACATCCTTGAAGCCTTGCCACTGGACGATCGTCTGACCGTCTGGCAATTGGTCAAGGCCGACCGCGACGGCGACATTCTGCTCGAAGTATCCGATTCGGTTCGTGAAACCCTGATCGCCGATATGGACGATCACGAGCTCCTGGCGGCCGCCAAGGACATGGACGCCGACGAACTTGCTGACCTGGCCTCCGAGCTGCCGCGAGACGTCGTCCACGAGCTGATGGAAACCCTCGATGCTCAACAGCGTGAGCGCGTCCGCTCCGCGTTGTCCTATGACGAGGAGCAGGTCGGTGCGCTGATGGACTTCGAGATGGTGACCATCCGTGAGGATGTCAGTCTTGAAGTGGTGTTGCGTTACCTGCGTCGTCTCAAAGAGTTGCCAAGCCATACCGACAAACTGTTCGTGGTCGATTACGACGGTGTGCTCAAGGGCGTGTTGCCGATCAAGCGCCTTTTGGTCAACGACCCGGATAAACAGGTCTCGGAAGTGATGGCCAGCGATCCGGTGAGTTTTCATCCGGACGAAGACGCCTACGAGGCTGCTCAGGCGTTTGAGCGTTACGACTTGATCTCGGCCCCGGTGGTCGACAAGAACGGCAAGCTGATCGGTCGTCTGACCATCGATGAAATGGTCGACCTGATTCGTGAAGAGAGCGAAAACGAAGTTCTCAACATGGCGGGTCTGCGCGAAGAAGAAGATATTTTTGCGTCAGTCTGGAAGTCCCTGCGCAACCGTTGGGCCTGGCTGGCGATAAACCTGATCACCGCGTTCGTTGCATCTCGGGTGATCGGCCTGTTCGAGGGCTCTATCGAGAAGCTGGTAGCGCTCGCGGCATTGATGCCGATCGTGGCGGGTATCGGCGGCAACTCGGGTAACCAGACGATCACCATGATCGTTCGGGCCATGGCGCTGGACCAGGTCAGTACCGGCAATACGTCGAGGTTGATGCGCAAGGAGTTGGCGGTCGCCTTGATCAATGGCGTGGTCTGGGGTGGGGTGATTGGTGTGGTGTCCTACCTGCTTTATGGCAGTTGGTCCCTGGGCGTGGTGATGACCGCCGCCATGACGCTTAACCTGTTGCTTGCGGCATTGATGGGTGTGTTGATTCCGATGACCCTGGCGCGGCTTGGGCGCGACCCGGCAATGGGCGCGAGTGTGATGATCACTGCCATGACCGACAGTGGTGGCTTTTTCATCTTCCTCGGGCTGGCGACGATTTTTCTGCTCTGACGTTCTACCTCAAAAGAACCCGCCCAATCGGCGGGTTTTTTTTGGGGGGCCGAATTTCAGGCAAAAAAAAGCCAGCAATTACGCTGGCTTGAGCTTTCGGGATGAATCAGGAGGCGTCTGCAGCCATTTCGGCGTCATGGGCGATCAGCGAAACCAGAGCGTTTTGCTGGCGGTGGGAGAGTTGGCGGAAGCGTTGCAGCAGTTCGCGTTCGTGCAATGACAGCTCGGGGCTGTCCAGGCGCATGCTCAATTCTTCGCCCAACGCGCCTTCCTGAATAAGACTCTGCTCAAGGCGCGCGATGATTTCGGAATTCATGCTGCGATGATGATTGCGAGCCACCTCGGCAATGCGTTCACGCATTCCGTCTGGCAGACGTACGACGAACTTGTCAGCCGTACGGCTGGAATAAATTGCCTGTTTCAATGGGCGCATATATTTAACCGGTTAGTTCAGGGGAGCGGTTCTCGGGATAGGCCGCAGGATGTCAGATAGGACAAGCACTCCGACCAAATGTTCAACCTGAATTGATAGAGGCGCGCATCATGCCTCAAATTAGCCAGATCATTGGCGTCAATTCTGTGACAAATATTGATCTGGGTAAAGGCTTAATGCCAGCACCTATTATCAGAAATGCGGACTGGTTTGAAAACATTCCGTGAGTCCGTATCGCTGACCGCGTCCTCTTGCCCGACAGGTGATGCCCGAAGACGCCTGAAGGTGCATGCTATGCGGATTCGATCCTTGTTCCTTACCTTGTACAGGATAGTGGCAAATGGCCGATTTACTAGGGCAGACGGACGGTATGGGATGATTTCAGGATGGATGGCAGGCTGATTTATTTAATGGGGCCTTCGGGATCCGGCAAGGACAGCCTCATCGAAGCCGCTCGGGGGCCGTTGCGGGTGCGCAATTGTGAAGTCGTGCGGCGGGTTATTACGCGCTCGGCTGAGTCCGTCGGCGAAGACGCCATTGAGGTGTCCCGCGAAGAGTTCGAGCGACGCAGAAACAAAGGGGATTTCGCGCTTTCGTGGCAGGCCAATGGGCTGGATTACGGTATTCCTGTGCGTATA
The DNA here is from genome assembly GCF_030687165.1 of Pseudomonas sp. FP1740. Lineage (NCBI taxonomy): Bacteria > Pseudomonadati > Pseudomonadota > Gammaproteobacteria > Pseudomonadales > Pseudomonadaceae > Pseudomonas > Pseudomonas sp. FP1740. Next base: position 5,128,930 of record NZ_CP117461.1, on the reverse strand, counting down.
GACCAGTGGCTCAAGGAAGGACGCGATGTGCTGATCAATGCTTCGCGCGGCCACCTGACAGAAGCGCAACAGCGCTATCCCACGCTGTTGCCGGTGCTATTGACGGTCAAGGATGACGTTCTGCGAGAGCGCCTGCTACGGCGGGGGCGTGAAAGCCCGGCAGAAATTGAAGCGAGACTGCGCCGCAATGCACTGTTCACGGCTGACGATACAATCGGTGATACGCAGATCCGTCGACTCGATAACTCCGGCGACCTTACGGTCACCGTTGCCAGTCTTCTGGAGTTGCTGAGTGTCAGCGCAGAACCGGATCGAACTTGATCTTGCGCCCGGCGATCAGCGCCAGCACGAACAGCGCACTGAACACGCCGCAGGCAATCAGGGGCAGGGTGACGATCGTGTCCTGGACTAATGACAGATGAAGGATGCCACTCAGTAGAGCGAGGATGAGAAACCCTGCGGCTGATTTGGACATGCTGTGCTTCCTGATGAGGTGGTTCAAAATACCAAGCGTTCAAAAGACTGTGTGCGCGGTTGAAGGCTCTCCTGGCTCAGCTCTTGGCTGACAAAACTGCGTTGATCGCTCGTGACTGCCCATTGAGGCGCTTTTTGCAGCTGCAGGTCATGGGGCGTGCGTTGGGCAACCATCGCAGCGTCGTTTGTGGGGAAGAACTGAAAACCCAACAGAACCGCCAGGGCGACTGCATTTGCGACTAAAAGAGCGCTGTTCATGGGGCTGATCTCCTTCGTTCTTTGAGAACAGTCGAAGCAGCCCGCATGCCAAAAGTTTAACGGCTATTAAATCCTTTAAAAACAAAGAATTAAGCTATTTTAACAAAATGCCGGCATTGCATTTTGCAATGATGGCATTTTGCGGTGATGCAATTTGCACGGTAAACAAAGCCACGCTACCGTGGGGCGTCTGCCTACACTTAAAAAGCCCTACGGACGACATGACAAAAGCGGGCCTGCCCGTTAACATGCACGCCGTCCATCGCCGCGCATTCCTTGCGCGCGACTTGTGTCTCAGTAGCTCAATTGGATAGAGCATCCCCCTCCTAAGGGGAAGGTTGGCAGTTCGAACCTGCCCTGGGACACCATATATTTGAAAGCCCCACACAGAGTGATCTGGTGGGGCTTTTTCGTGGCTGTCTATCGGTAGATAACTGACTAAAAATCTTCAGCCCCACCTTCGGCCTTGCCAATCGATGTGCTCACTTGTTTGATGTGCCGACGTCCGTTGACCGAATAACTGCGTTCCTGGTCTTCAGATCCCGGTTTGCGCAACGTCAGTAGTGCAAACAGTCCGTTCTTGTCGCCGTAGCTCCCGTACCAATTGATCAGTCTTGCGATGAAGCACTCATTGCCGATGACCACCGGCATATCGGCGACGGGTTCGACCGCGTAGTAACTCGCTCCGAAGCTGTAATAGTCATCACTGTCTTTTACTGAAGGAGGAATGGGGCAGATCGGGGTTTTCTGTTGACCGGTCTCCGGGGCTTCATCTGCATTCACTTTGATCAAAGCTTTTGCGAGTGCCTTATGCAGGGCAGGCTCCAGTTCGAAGGCGGTGGTGCCGTCCTCCAGATATTGAGTGTGGGGCACTGTCAATTGATAGCCGTAGCGAACGGTCAGTGTAGGCACTTTGTTATTGATCTTCAGGGGATTGAGAAGAAAGACCTGGTCAACGCCGTAGTTACCGTTTCGGTAGGCGACGTACATTTTTCCGCGAGCCTTGATCCAGTACACGGATTGGTTGGCACCGCGTTCATTGGTGTAGAAAAGTGAGCCGGATTCATGGGCCGGCCCCAATGTCCTGCTGATGAACCGGCCTTCATTGCGACGGTAGGTTTGCGTGTAACTGAACATCCCGGTGCCGCCGGAATAGGTTTCAACGATGAGGTCACGCTGTCCGTCGCCATCCATATCCATCAGCGTGTATGAGGTGTGCCCGGATTCAGCGGCGTCGTCGATGTCGGAAGCTTTCAGCGCCTTCCACTCGTCCTCCGTGACATCTTGGGGAATACTCTTGGGAAAGAGGGATTGCTCATCTTCACCCGGGTCGCCAGGGAATGACGTTGTGCTGCTGTCGAACGCCATAGAGTCGAGCGCCCGCTCCAGCGCAAACTCCGGATTGTTTTTGCTCAGGTCCTGGATGCGTTGTTGCAACTCCTCCATCACCTGTTTATCGACGTCGTCGGGTTGATAGGCAACGGTGTCGATCCATTGCACGCGCAATGCCTGCAAGCGTTCGCGATAGTGTTGGTCCAGGCAGGCGACGTCTTCGACGCATTCATTGCGTACTTTCAACCACTGGCGCTGGGATCGCTTCAGTTCAACCTGCGCCGGCGAAGCGGCGTTCATCAGCGTTCGATAGGCCGAACCCATTTGCGTATCCAGCTCATACAGTCCTTTGTTCGCGCAAATTGTATTTTCGACAGCGTTTGCCGCTTTTGTGCAGTCCATTCCGGTCGCCAGTGCGTGCTGGAAAAACAGCAGTGCGCAGGCAGATGCGATGTAGCGTCCTTTGATGTACACGATGAAATCCTTTTCCAGGGTAGTGCACATTAAACTACGCAACCCAGAGGTTCATCTAACGCGTTGCATTCTTCGGTGAATCAAATGGTCGGGGGCGGTGTGAGCGAAGGAGTGAGTAGCCAGATAATGGTTCGACCTTCCCTGGTCTCCACCATTATCAACTGCTCAACTCCAGCCTAATATCAAGCCGTCAGCGTATGCTCGGAATCCCCGAACCAGGTGCGCACCAGATCTGGCCCAGGCGTACCCGTGTGGTCAAGCACCGCCACGTCGACGAAGTTCTTGCCATTGCTTGCACCATCGGTATCCACCTTCACGGTGATGTCGCTGCCGGTCTGCACCACTTGGACAAAGTCCGACACCTGGCTGGTGCCGCTGACAAAGTTCGCCTTGAGCAGGGCGGAGAGGTCGATTTTGTCCCCTTCGGCGTAGTTGTAGTCGAGGATATGGTCGCCGCCTTCATTCACGTTGAAGTAGGCAAACACGTCGGCGCCCGCGCCACCGCTGAGCGTGTCTGCGCCTTCACGGCCTACGATGATGTCGTTGCCGTCGCCGCCACTGATCGTGTCTGCGAGCATGGTGCCCACCAGAGTGCCGCTGGATTCTCCGTGGTAACTGACTTGAGTGCCGGCCGCGCCGCCGTCGGTGACTTGGAAGTCTTCCGCCGAGTAATGCCCCAGCAGGTTCACCTCGGCCCGATGCACGCCGTCGTCCACTGTCAGCAGGCCGCCGGCGCCAGAGGCGTTGGCGTTGTAGCTGAGCTGGGTGTTGGCGCCGAAAGCGAGATTGCCGAACGTCAGCATGTCATCGCTCTCAAGACCGAGGATGCCGGACAGCGAGCCCGCCGTTTCGGCCTGTGCGATCACCAGCGTGCCTGCGCCTTCGCCGTGGAAGGCGACGGACCCGTGTGCGGCACCGGAGAAGGTCAGGGTCGCGTTACCGTCGATGGTCGCGCTGCCATCGCCGGTCACGTCGGCCAGCAGGCGCAGGTCGCCACCGTTGGCCCACAGGTGGCCGGTGTTTTCGACCGTACTGGCCACCGTCATGCCGCCTGGGCCTGTGGACTCCAGCACCCCGCTGTTGGTGATGGTGTGGGTGCCGGTATCGAGCACCAGGCTGTTCAGCCCGCTGGCCATGATCAGCCCCGCATTAATCAGCACCATCTGCCCGGCGCCCAACTGGCCGGCGCCGGAAATGCGGTTGTCGACGTTGTTCAGTACGGTGTCGGCGCTGCCGCCGAAAATCACGTTTTGCGCGTTGTCGGATAGCAGCACCTGGCCGCCACCGGTCAAGGTCGCGCCACGGAACAGAATCTCAAGGCTGGTCGCGCTGCCGGCGGAGCCGAGCTCGATGGTGCCGCTGTTATGGATACTGCCACCGAACGGCATGATCGCGCCGTCGGCAATGGTGAGGGTCCCGCTGTTGTTGGTGAGTGGGTCCACATCGAACTGGAAGTTCGCTTCGCTCAAGTCCGCCGCATCGACACCTTTGAGAGTGACCGTCTGGCCAGTGCTGATGCTGACCAGTGCATTGCCGTTGGCGTCGTTAGTGATGCTCAAGTCAGCAAAGCCGGTGACGCCTGTGAAGCCGATCAGGTCGATCTTGTCCGCCGCGGCATCGAAGTTGTAGATCTGGTTGTTGCCGATCGGCTGGGCGAAGACGAAGGTGTCGGCACCAGACGAACCGGTCAGATTGTCATCAGCGGACAAGGCGAAGATCGGCGCACCTGGGGCATAGACTTCGACGTTGTTGAATACGTAGGCACTGGCGGTGCTGCCGTCGCTGTTGCTCCAGTTCATGTTGACATCAAGCACCAACGCACCCACGAAGTCGCTTGGGGTTGTCACGGTCAATGCGCCGGGATCGCTGGTTTGCACGGTCCAGGTGCCGTCGCCGTTGTCGGTTCCTGCATTGAACACCCACCCCGAGGGAACCCCGCTGATGGACACCGTTATTGGGCCGCTGATATCGGCCAATGGAGCGTTGAGAGCTAGATTGATGGGGTCGCCGGCAACGCCTGCCGGAAGGTTGGCGCTGCTGCCGGCCGCACCAGGATTACCCGCCAGGTCGGTGTAGCTGTTCGCGGCAACGTCGACTTTTATGCTACCGCTCTGCGTTCTGGTCAGCGTTGCCGTGTAGGTATCGCCGTCAACTTGCGTGAAGTTACTCCAGGTTCCGCGGGGTGTTCCGCTCGTTGTAGTCATCGTCACGTCAGAAAGGCTGAAACCGCTCACAACCTCACTGAACTGGAATGTGACCGTCGACGTTGACGGGATAGGGGTGATCGCAGTCCCTAAGGCCGTCCCTGTCACCGTCACCGTTGGCGCCACCGTATCAACTGGCGTCTCAACGACGTTCTGCACGTTTACCGTAATGGTCTGTGTGTCGATTCCGCCATTGCCGTCGGCCACCTGAACATCCACAACGTAGGCGTTGTCGCCATCGGTACCCCCGACATCCTGGGGATTCTCGTAATCGGGCGCCGAATTGAACGTCAGCACCCCGCTTGAACTGATCGAGAACTTGCTGAAGTCCGTCCCGGCCGTATTCAGGATCGAGTAGCTCAGCGTCTGCGCTGGTAGATCAGCATCGGTCGCCACCACTGTCGTGACCGCCGTGGTGTTCTCAGCCACGTTGACCGAAGCCGTCGCACCAGCACCGTTGGAGGTGATCACCGGGGAGTTGTCGTTGACGCCCGTTACGGTTACCGCGATCGCCTGGTCGTCGAACAGCGTGCCGTCCGATGCCCGCACAATCACGTCATAAACGTTGTTCGTTCCCGAATCAGTCGGTGCTTCAAAGTTGGGTGCAGAGATAAAGCTCAGCACGCCGGTGCCTGAAACGATCGAGAACTTCGCAGCATCCACTCCGCCGACGATGCTGTAGGTCAGCGTTTGTGCCGGTAGGTCTGCATCGGTCGCTGCCACCGTCGTGACCGCTGTGGTGTTCTCAGCCACGTTGACTGAAGCCGTCGCACCAGCACCGTTGGAGGTGATCACCGGGGAGTTGTCGTTGACGCCCGTTACGGTTACCGCGATCGCCTGGTCGTCGAACAGCGTGCCGTCCGATGCCCGCACAATCACGTCATAAACGTTGTTCGTTCCCGTATCAGTCGGCGCTTCAAAGTTGGGTGCAGAGATAAAGCTCAGCACGCCTGTGCCAGAAACGATCGAGAATTTCGCGGCATCCACTCCACCGACGATGCTGTAGCTCAGCGTTTGTGCCGGCAGATCAACATCGGTCGCCGTTACCGTCGTGATCGCCGTGGTGTTCTCCGCCACGTTGATCGAAGCCGTTGCACCAGCACCGTTGGAAGTGATCGTCGGTGAGTCGTTGCTGCCGGCGATGTGCACCGTGACCGAAGTGAGGGTGCCGTCGGCGCTGCTCACGGCGAAGGTGTCGGTGTAGGTGGTGCCGGCGGCGAACTCGTTGTGCGCGGAGTTGGCGACGTAGGTCCAGGCTCCGTCGGTGCCGATGGAGAACTGGCCGTAGCTGCCGGCGATGTTGGTTTGGGCGACGAAGGTTGCGGCGCTGTCGACGTCGCTGATGGTCAGTGTGCCGGCGGTGGAGATGTCGACGGCGGCATTGGTCTCGGTGAGGTTGGCGGTGCCAGCGGACAGCACGGCCGCATCGTTGGTACCGAGGATGTGCACGGTGACCGAAGTGAGGGTGCCGTCGGCACTGCTCACGGCGAAGGTGTCGGTGTAGGTGGTGCCGGCGGCGAACTCGTTGTGGGCGGAGTTGGCGACGTAGGTCCAGGCTCCGTCCGTGCCGATGGAGAACTGGCCGTAGCTGCCGGCGGTGTTGGTTTGGGCGACGAAGGTTGCGGCGCTGTCGACGTCGCTGATGGTCAGGGTACCGGCGGTGGAGATGTCGACGGCGGCATTGGTCTCGGTGAGGTTGGCGGTGCCAGCGGACAGCACGGCCGCATCGTTGGTGCCGAGGATGTGCACGGTGACCGAAGTGAGGGTGCCGTCGGCACTGCTCACGGCGAAGGTGTCGGTGTAGGTGGTGCCGGCGGCGAACTCGTTGTGGGCGGAGTTGGCGACATAGGTCCAGGCTCCGTCGGTGCCGATGGAGAACTGGCCGTAGCTGCCGGCGATGTTGGTTTGGGCGACGAAGGTTGCGGCGCTGTCGACGTCGCTGATGGTCAGGGTGCCGGCGGTGGAGATGTCGACGGCGGCATTGGTCTCGGTGAGGTTGGCGGTGCCAGCGGACAGCACGGCCGCATCGTTGGTACCGAGGATGTGCACGGTGACCGAAGTGAGGGTGCCGTCGGCACTGCTCACGGCGAAGGTGTCGGTGTAGGTGGTGCCGGCGGCGAACTCGTTGTGGGCGGAGTTGGCGACGTAGGTCCAGGCTCCGTCGGTGCCGATGGAGAACTGGCCGTAGCTGCCGGCGGTGTTGGTTTGCGCGACGAAGGTTGCGGCGCTGTCGACGTCGCTGATGGTCAGGGTACCGGCGGTGGAGATGTCGACGGCGGCATTGGTCTCGGTGAGGTTGGCGATGCCGGTGGACAGCACGGCCGCATCGTTGGTACCGAGGATGTGCACGGTGACCGAAGTGAGGGTGCCATCGGCACTGCTCACCGTGAAGGTGTCGGTGTAAGTGGTACCGGCGGCGAACTCGTTGTGCGCGGAGTTGGCGACGTAGGTCCAGGCTCCGTCGGTGCCGATGGAGAACTGGCCGTAGCTGCCGGCGGTGTTGGTTTGCGTATGGAAGCTTTCCGGGCTGTCGATATCACTGACGGTCAGGCTACCACCCGTGGTCAGCGGAGCATTGGTTTCAGTCAGTGTGACACTGGCCGAGGACAGCACGGCGACGTCATTGCTGCCGGTGACGGTCACGGTCACCTGCTGGGTGTCGACGCCACCGAGGCCATCGCTGACCTGGAGGGTGAACACTTCATTGTGAGTCTCGCCGGCCTGCAACGATTGCACGGCACTGGCGACGCCATTGGTGCCGTTGGCCAGGGTGTAAGTCCATTGGCCCGTGCTGTCGACGGCGATCGAGCCATAAGTGCCGGTATTGGACCCAGCAATGCTCCAAGTGGCGGTGGCCGCATGGTCGATGTCGCTCGAGCTGAACTGGCCACTGACGCTGAGGGTGGTGTCTTCCTGCACGGTGCCGACATCGTTGCCCGACGCGAAGCTGAGCACCGGCGCGTCATTGCTGCCGGTGACGGTCACGGTCACCTGCTGGGTGTCGACGCCGCCGAGGCCGTCGCTGACCTGGATGGTGAACACTTCGTTATGGCTCTCGCCGGCCTGCAACGATTGCACGGCACTGGCGACGCCATTGGTGCCGTTGGCCAGGGTGTAAGTCCATTGACCGGTGCTGTCGACGGCGATCGAGCCGTAGGTTCCGGTTGCCGAGCCATTGATCGACCAGGTGGCGGTGGCCGCGTGATCGATGTCGGCCGAGCTGAACTGGCCGCTGACGCTGAGGGTACTGTCCTCCTGCACCGCACCGGCATCGTTACCCGACGCGAAGCTGAGCACCGGCGCATCGTTGCTGCCGGTGACGGTCACGGTCACCTGCTGGGTGTCGACGCCACCGAGGCCATCGCTGACCTGGAGGGTGAACACTTCGTTATGGCTCTCGCCGGCCTGCAACGATTGCACGGCACTGGCGACGCCATTGGTGCCGTTGGCCAGGGTGTAAGTCCATTGACCGCTGCTGTCGACGGCGATCGAGCCGTAGGTGCCGGTATTGGACCCGGCAATGCTCCAGGTGGCGGTGGCCGCGTGGTCGATGTCGCTCGAGCTGAATTGGCCGCTGACGCTGAGGGTGGTGTCCTCCTGCACGGCGCCGGCATCGTTGCCGCTGGCGAAACTGAGTACGGGTGCGTCGTTGCTGCCGGTGACGGTGACGGTCACCTGTTGGGTGTCGACGCCGCCGAGGCCGTCGCTGACCTGGATGGTGAACACTTCGTTATGGCTCTCGCCGGCCTGCAACGATTGCACGGCACTGGCGACGCCATTGGTGCCGTTGGCCAGGGTGTAAGTCCATTGACCGCTGCTGTCGACGGCGATCGAGCCATAGCTGCCGGTATTGGACCCGGCAATACTCCAGGTGGCGGTGGCCGCGTGGTCGATGTCGCTCGAGCTGAATTGGCCGCTGACGCTGAGGGTGGTGTCCTCCTGCACGTTGCCGGCATCGTTGCCGCTGGCGAAGCTGAGCACGGGGGCGTCGTTGCTGCCGGTGACGGTCACGGTCACTTGTTGGGTGTCGACGCCGCCGAGGCCATCGCTGACCTGGATGGTGAATACTTCGTTATGAGTCTCGCCGGCCTTCAGTGACTGCACCGCACTGGCGACACCGTCGGTGCCATTGGCCAGGGTGTAAGTCCACTGACCGCTGCCGTCGACGGCGATCGAGCCGTAGGTTCCGGTTGCCGAGCCATTGATCGACCAGGTGGCGGTGGCCGCATGGTCGATGTCGCTTGAACTGAACTGGCCGCTGACGCTGAGGGTGCTGTCTTCCTGCACGGCGCCGGCATCGTTGCCCGATGCGAAGCTGAGCACCGGCGCATCGTTGCTGCCGGTGACGGTGACAGTCACCAGATGGGTGGCGACGCCACCGAGGCCATCACTGACCTGCACACTGAACACTTCGTTGTGACTCTCGCCAGCCTTCAGCGATTGCACGGCACTGGCGACACCGTCGGTGCCATTGGCCAACGTGTAGGTCCATTGGCCGCTGCTGTCGACGGCGATCGAGCCATAGCTGCCGGTGTTTGACCCGGCAATGCTCCAGGTCGCCGTGGCCGCGTGATCGATGTCGGTCGAGCTGAACTGGCCACTGACACTGAGGGTGGTGTCTTCCTGCACCGCGCCAGCATCGTTGCCGGTGGCGAAACTGAGCACCGGCGCATCGTTGCTGCCGGTGACGGTGACAGTCACCAGATGGGTGGCGACGCCACCGAGGCCATCACTGACCTGCACACTGAACACTTCGTTGTGACTCTCGCCGGCCTTCAGTGATTGCACCGCACTGGCAACGCCATCGGTGCCGTTGGCCAGGGTGTAAGTCCATTGGCCGCTGCTGTCGACGGCGATTGAGCCGTAGGTTCCGGTTGCCGAGCCATTGATCGACCAGGTGGCGGTGGCCGCATGGTCGATGTCGCTTGAACTGAATTGGCCACTGACGCTGAGGCTGCTGTCCTCCTGCACCGCACCGGCATCGTTGCCCGACGCGAAACTGAGCACCGGCGCATCGTTGCTGCCGGTGACGGTGACAGTCACCAGATGGGTGGCGACGCCACCGAGGCCATCACTGACCTGCACACTGAACACTTCGTTGTGACTCTCGCCAGCCTTCAGCGATTGCACGGCACTGGCGACACCGTCGGTGCCATTGGCCAACGTGTAAGTCCATTGGCCGCTGCTGTCGACGGCGATCGAGCCATAGCTGCCGGTGTTTGACCCGGCAATGCTCCAGGTCGCGGTGGCCGCATGATCGATGTCGCTCGAACTGAACTGGCCGTTGACGCTGAGGGTGCTGTCTTCCTGCACGGCGCCGGCGTCGTTGCCCGATGCGAAGCTGAGCACCGGCGCATCGTTGCTGCCGGTGACGGTGACAGTCACCTGTTGGGTGTCGACACCGCCGAGGCCATCGCTGACCTGAATGGTGAACACCTCGTTATGACTCTCGCCGGCCTGCAACGATTGCACGGCACTGGCGACGCCATCGGTGCCGTTGGCCAACGTGTAGGTCCATTGGCCCGTGCTGTCGACGGCGATCGAGCCATAGCTGCCAGTATTGGACCCGGCAATGCTCCAGGTCGCGGTGGCTGCATGATCGATGTCGCTTGAACTGAACTGGCCGCTGACGCTGAGGGTGGTATCCTCCTGCACGGCGCCGACATCGTTGCCGCTCGCAAAGCTGAGCACCGGCGCGTCGTTGCTGCCAGTGACGGTGACAGTCACCAGATGGGTGGCGACGCCACCGAGGCCATCACTGACCTGCACACTGAACACTTCGTTGTGACTCTCGCCGGCCTGCAGTGATTGCACGGCACTGGCGACGCCATCGGTGCCGTTGGCCAGGGTGTAAGTCCACTGACCGCTGCCGTCGACGGCGATCGAGCCGTAGGTTCCGGTTGCCGAGCCATTGATCGACCAGGTGGCGGTGGCGGCATGATCGATGTCGCTTGAACTGAACTGGCCGCTGACGCTGAGGGTGGTGTCTTCCTGCACGGCGCCGGCATCGTTGCCGCTCGCAAAGCTGAGCACCGGTGCGTCGTTGCTGCCGGTGACGGTGACGGTCACCTGTTGGGTGTCGACGCCGCCGAGGCCATCGCTGACCTGGAGGGTGAACACTTCGTTGTGAGTCTCGCCGGCCTGCAGTGATTGCACCGCACTGGCGACGCCATCGGTACCGTTGGCCAGGGTGTAAGTCCACTGACCGCTGCCGTCGACGGCGATCGAGCCGTAGGTTCCGGTTGCCGAGCCATTGATCGACCAAGTGGCGGTGGCATTGTGATCGATGTCGCTCGAGCTGAACTGGCCACTGACGCTGAGGGTGGTGTCCTCCTGCACGGCGCCGACATCGTTGCCGCTCGCAAAGCTGAGCACCGGCGCATCGTTGCTGCCGGTGACGGTGACAGTCACCAGATGGGTGGCGACGCCACCGAGGCCATCACTGACCTGCACACTGAACACTTCGTTGTGACTCTCGCCAGCCTTCAGCGATTGCACGGCACTGGCGACACCGTCGGTGCCATTGGCCAACGTGTAGGTCCATTGGCCGCTGCTGTCGACGGCGATTGAGCCGTAGGTTCCGGTTGCCGAGCCATTGATCGACCAGGTGGCGGTGGCCGCGTGATCGATGTCGGCCGAGCTGAACTGGCCGCTGACGCTGAGGGTACTGTCCTCCTGCACCGCACCGGCATCGTTACCCGACGCGAAGCTGAGCACCGGCGCATCGTTGCTGCCGGTGACGGTCACGGTCACCTGCTGGGTGTCGACGCCACCGAGGCCATCGCTGACCTGGAGGGTGAACACTTCATTGTGAGTCTCGCCGGCCTGCAGTGATTGCACGGCACTGGCGACGCCATCGGTGCCGTTGGCCAACGTGTAGGTCCATTGGCCCGTGCTGTCGACGGCGATCGAGCCATAGCTGCCAGTATTGGACCCGGCAATGCTCCAGGTCGCGGTGGCCGCGTGATCGATGTCGCTTGAACTGAACTGGCCGCTGACGCTGAGGGTGGTGTCTTCTTGCACGGCGCCGACATCGTTGCCCGATGCGAAGCTGAGTACGGGCGCATCGTTGCTGCCGGTGACGGTGACAGTCACCTGCTGGGTGTCGACGCCGCCGAGGCCGTCGCTGACCTGGATGGTGAACACTTCGTTATGGCTCTCGCCGGCCTGCAACGATTGCACGGCACTGGCGACGCCATTGGTGCCGTTGGCCAGGGTGTAAGTCCATTGACCGGTGCTGTCGACGGCGATCGAGCCGTAGGTGCCGGTTGCCGAGCCATTGATCGACCAGGTGGCGGTGGCGGCATGATCGATGTCGCTTGAACTGAACTGGCCACTGACACTGAGGGTGGTGTCTTCCTGCACCGCGCCAGCATCGTTGCCGGTGGCGAAACTGAGCACCGGCGCATCGTTGCTGCCGGTGACGGTGACAGTCACCAGATGGGTGGCGACGCCACCGAGGCCATCACTGACCTGCACACTGAACACTTCGTTGTGACTCTCGCCGGCCTTCAGTGATTGCACCGCACTGGCAACGCCATCGGTGCCGTTGGCCAGGGTGTAAGTCCATTGGCCGCTGCTGTCGACGGCGATCGAGCCATAGCTGCCGGTGTTTGACCCGGCAATGCTCCAGGTCGCGGTGGCCGCATGATCGATGTCGCTCGAACTGAACTGGCCGTTGACGCTGAGGGTGCTGTCTTCCTGCACGGCGCCGGCGTCGTTGCCCGATGCGAAGCTGAGCACCGGCGCATCGTTGCTGCCGGTGACGGTGACAGTCACCAGATGGGTGGCGACGCCGCCGAGGCCATCACTGACCTGCACACTGAACACTTCGTTGTGACTCTCGCCAGCCTTCAGCGATTGCACGGCACTGGCGACACCGTCGGTGCCATTGGCCAACGTGTAGGTCCATTGGCCGCTGCTGTCGACGGCGATCGAGCCATAGGTGCCGGTATTGGACCCGGCAATACTCCAGGTAGCCGTGGCCGCATGATCAATGTCGCTCGAGCTGAACTGGCCGCTGACGCTGAGCGTGGTGTCTTCCTGCACCGCGCCGGCATCGTTACCGGTGGCGAAACTGAGCACCGGCGCATCGTTGCTACCAGTAATGGTGATGGTCACGGTCTGCGTCGCCGAAACAGCGTTAGCCGCGCCGCTGTTGTCGGTGGCGACCACGGTGTACGAGAAGGTGACGGTTTCACCCGCGCCGAGGAAATCGAGGTTCTGGCTGGTGCTGTAGTCCCAACTGTTGTGATCGACCGAGAAACCGGCGACCAGTGCCGAAGCCACGCCCGCATCGAGCGTGCCGCCGCTCCAGGCGATGTTGCCGTTGGAGGTGTGCGACACAGTCACCACGTCGATGTTGTCCACATCGGCAAAGCTCAGTGCACCGCTGTCGCTCAGTGTGGCCGTACCGTTGCCTTCGCTCATGGCGCCGGTGGTGTCGGCAATCGTCAGCGTCGGCCGGTCGTTGGTGCCGGTGATGGTAATGGTCACGGTCTGTACCGTGCCGTCGCCGATCGCCACGTTATAGGTCTGGGTGAGGGTCTGGCCTTCGCCCAGGAACTGCACGGCGGCGTTGTCTACCGCGAAGTGCCAGCCCAGCGAACCGCTACCGGTGCCGGTGCTGTCGTGCAGTGGATCTGTGGTGAAGCTGCCCAGGTAGCCGGAAGCGCCCGGTGTGACGGTGACGCTATGGGTGTCGATCAGGTCGGCGTCGGTGAAGGTGATGCTGCCGTTGGCGGCGTAGTCGCCACTGTCTTCCTTGGCATCGCCGGTCTGCACGCCGCTGGTGATGTGCACCTGGTCGTTGGTGCCGGTGAGGGTGATGACCACATTTTGCGTTGTCGACGAACCATGCCCATCGTTGAGGGTGACCACATAGGTTTCGGTCGCCGTCTGACCTTGGGCCAGGTACTGGGCTGCCGCGTTGTTCACGGTGTAAGTCCAGTTAACGGTGCCATTGGCCGCATTGGCCGCTTCAATGACAGAGGCAAGGCTGAAGTTGCCCAGCGCCGTGGTATTGCCTCCCGCCGCCACGAATGACGCGGTATGCGTGTCGCTCAGATCGACATCGCTAAATGCAATCGTGCCCGTCGTGCTCAGCGAGTCGGTTGTGCTCGGCGTTGTGGGCGCATCTTCGGTCACCGTGCCAGCCTGCACGCCAATGTTCATCGTCACGCTGTCATTCATACCTGCGAATTGCACTTGCGCAGTGGCCCAGCTGAGCGTGCCATTGCCGAGACGAATCGCATACGTAAAGCTGTCCGCCAGAGACGCTCCGGCAGCAAGCGACTGAAGCTGCGCCTTGAAAGCAGTCGACAATGTAGCGGCGTCGTAGCCGACCTTGCCATCCGAGGTAATCCAGATCTTTGCCCCATTGAGGCTGGTGTCGGTGCTCGTTGCCTCGATTCTGCTCGTGTCCTGGACCAGCAGATCGGCCGGGGCATAAACCTTGGTGGCAGTAGAAAGACTGGTCGCGTTATCAACTGACCAGAGCGTCTTTGCGCTACCGCCCAGGTCATTGGACATGACGTCCAGGTACACGACTCCCAGCAGGTCTTCAGTGATGGTCGAGCTGCTGGTGCCAATGACGCCTGTAGTGAAAATGTCGTCCTGCGCCTGCGGTGTATTGGAAAACGAGGTAACGGTGCCGTCGCTGGTCGTTGTGGTGGTAGCCATGTCTTTCTCCCGAGAATGTTTTTTTTATTGGAATCGCCAGGGACTGCTAACAGGACGAAGTCCCATGCTTACGCCGCTCAGAGTGTTCAGGAGCGGTACGGGACGGCTACCGGACATCGTCGAACGTCTGGGCTTGACGGGACAGGTGCTGCCGGCAGAGAGGCGCTGGTATTGCGGGGGGGAAGAAACTCGCCGTACTTGAGGAGCGAATCGCAGGAGCGGTCGGGCGAACGTGGGCCCAAGCCTGAGGCTGCGCTGCGCATGGCGCGCAGTATCCTGAGAGCGCCCATAGTGAAGGGACTCCTGAAGTAATGGCTGGATGAGGCCGTATTTTGGTACAGCGCTGATTCAGGGATACGGCCTTTCCTGATATCAGTTTGATAGGTGTTTAGTTGTGGGGTCAGGCTTTGTAAAGGTGTTAAGCGCAGGTAACAGTACGATGTGCCAATATTCCGACAAGTGGATGTTTTGGTGTCAATATTATGTCGATTTGTTTTTGGCGAAGTGCCCGCCGGCACTCAATAGTGGTGTGCCTCAAATGAGCTGAAACCCTTATGCGGCAAGGGCTGGCTGCGTAATTTCAGTGCAAGGACATTCTAAAATTGCAGCGTCAGTGGTTAAAAAAGCCCGTTAGAGCATTCCTCTGGCGGTTTTTTTCTTGCTCGAACCACCTGACGACTTACGTGGAAAACCCGTCATGACAACGAATTACGCGATTGCACACCCGCTGCTTCAAGGGATTGCCACTACTGGCCGATAACCCGATCGGTCGTTGTGAATTTCGTCTCCGGCGACCGGCAAACCTTATTACGCGATTGTGCGAAATTGCTTGATAGCCGATGGCCTCTCGCTATCATCTGCGCGCCTGAAAAGTCGCAAAGAAACTCGCAGTCATTGCCTTTAGGTTGTTCTTCCTTAAATTGCCTGGAAATCTTCGATGCTGTCGTATCACCAAAAAAGCTTTCTGATCGTCGATGATTTCTCGGATTTCCGCAGTTCCGTCAGGTCCATGCTGCGGGAGTTGGGCGTCAAGGACGTCGACACCGCCGATACCGGTGAGCAGGCGCTGCGCATGTGCTCGCAGAAGTCCTACGATTTCATCCTGCAGGATTTCCACCTGGGCGATGGCAAGAAAAACGGTCAGCAGGTACTCGAAGACCTGATGATCGAGAAGCTGATCAGCCATGAAAGTGTGTTTGTCATGGTCACCGCCGAAACCAGCCAGGCCATGGTGCTTAGTGCACTGGAGCATGAGCCCGATGCTTACCTGACCAAACCGTTCAACCGTTCCGGCCTGGCTCAGCGCCTGGAGCGACTGGAACAGCGCAAGACCTTGCTCAAACCGATCCTGCAAGCGCTTGACCGGGGTAAACCGGTTGAAGTGCTCAATGCCTGCATCGCCTTGTGCAAACAAGACATTCGTTATTCGCCGCTGTGCCTGCGTTACCGCGCCGATGCGTTGCGCGACCTGAACCAGAACGAAGCGCTGGAGCGTCTTTACGACAGCATCATTGCGGATCGGCCTTTGCCCTGGGCGTTTGCCGGGTTGGGCCAATTGCTGTTCAAGCGCGGGCAGGTCAGCCAGGCCAAGGGCATTTACGAAAAAGCCTTGAAAGTCTTCCCGATGATGCCGGCCCTCTACGATGGCATGGCCGATGTGCTGGTCGCCGAAGGCGACACCAAAGCGGCGCAGAAAGTGTTGGAGGAAGCAATTCGCCTGTCGCCGCTGGCGGTGCGCCGGCAAGCGTTGCTGGGCAAGCTGGCAATGGCCAACGAAGATTTCGACACCGCCTCCAAAGCCTATCGCCAAGCCGTGAACCAAGGGGCGCAGTCACGTTTCAAGGATGCGGAAAGCAACCTCGGCCTGGCCCATGCCTTGATTAGCAAAGGTGCGGAAAAGGGCCTGGACACTCGAACCCGCCTGGAAATCAACACGACGCTGAGTGCAGTGGCGAAGGAGAACCCTTCCGACCCAGGCCTGCAGATTCGGGCGCGTTTGATGAAGGCTACCAGCCTGCTGCTCAACGATGCCGAAACCGCCGAGAAGCTCACCGAGCAAGCGTTGATGCGCCTCGATGGCATGGAGCAGTTCATGAGCGCCGAAGCGGCGCTGCTGGTGGCCAAGCAGCTGCAAATGCTGGGGCAGGCGAGTGCCGGCGCTTCGATGCTGAAAAACTGTGCGGAGATCTACGGCGACGATCCGACCGTGATGAAGGGCATCGCCAAGCTGACCGACGATCCGACCATCCTCAACTCGGGCAACGCCGCCGCCGACCTCAACCGTCAGGGCGTGCGGGTGTACAAGACCGGCAACCTGGTGGAAGCCCGGGAGGTGTTCCGCAAAGCCCTGGCGCTGCAACCGAAGAACATCAGTATTGCCCTGAACATGGCGCAGTCGCTGCTGCACGGCACCGACACCAGTGTGCCGTCGGCCGAACTGGAAGAGTGCCGGGCCTGCCTGAAAACAGTCGGCCTGATGCCCGATACCGACGCGCGTTATCCGCGCTACCAGAAACTGAAAATCAAGGCGTTCGGCGAATGATCGACAGCGAACCGTCACTCGACTTCTCCACGGTGATTGCCTCCACCGTGCACGACATGAAGAACTCCCTGGCGATGCTGATGCAGGCCCACAGTCAATGGCTGGCGCGCTTGCCTGATCCCAAGCGGCAGACCCCGGAGCAGGGCGTGATCGACTTCGAGTTCGCCCATCTCAATGGCATGCTGGTGCAGTTGTTGGGACTGTACAAACTCGGCGTCAACCAGATGCCGTTGCAGCCGGCTTACCATGAACTGGATGACTTCATCGAGGCGCAACTGGCGGCTCACCAGGAAGTGTTCGCCAGCCGCGGCATTATCGCGACCTATGAAGTGGACCCGTTAAGCCCGCTGGGTTTTTTCGACCGTGAACTGATTGCCTCGGTGCTCGCCAATTGCATCAACAACGCCATCCGTTACGCTCGCCACGCCTTGTTGATCAGCGTCAGCGATGAAGCCGGGCAACTGGTGCTGACCATCAATGACGATGGCGAGGGTTATCCGGCCGAGATGATCGAGCGTCAGGCCGATTACGTGCAGGGCATCAACCACAGCAGCGGCAGTACCGGCCTGGGCTTGTACTTTGCCGGGCGGATCGCCGCGTTACATCAACGCAATGGCGTCGGTGGGCGCACCGAAATCAGTAACGGCGGCCCATTGGGTGGTGGTGTGTTCAGCCTGTATCTCCCCTGAGCGACACGATCCTCACAGGATTGCGCCTTTTTGTTTGACGCTGCTTGATATTCCGAACAGCCGGAGCCTATTTTGTACGGGTCGCCGTTCGCGGCTCGTACAACAACAAGGATTGCGTCATGACAACCGATGGCCATCGTTCACTCGCGCAGCGATTGACGGGCATTGATGAGATTGAATGTGTTACGCCGGACTTGAACGGCGTGCCACGCGGCAAGGTAATGACCGCTGAAGGATTTCTTGAGGGGCGGCGTTTGCAAATGGCGCGGGGAGTACTGCTGCAATGCATCATGGGCGGCTATCCGCCCGCGCACTTTTACGGCAGCGATGATGGCGATCTGGCGCTGGTGCCTGATCCGGGGCAGATCCATCGCTTGCCCTGGAGTTCGCACCCTCGGGCACTGGCCATATGCGATGCGCAGGAGCTGACCGGCGAGAGTTCGCATCTGTCGACTCGCGGCCAACTCAAGGCGGTGATCGCTCGCTACGCCGCCCTCGGTCTGGCGCCGGTCGTGGCGACCGAGCTGGAATTCTTTGTGTTCGCGCCCAACCCTGACCCGACGCAACCCTTCCAGCCGCCGGTCGGCCTGGACGGTCGCCGCGAGGACGGTCATTCGGCGTTCAGCATCAGCTCCAATAACGGCCTGCGGCCGTTCTTCACTGAAGTCTACGCAGGCATGGCGGCGCTGGGTTTGCCGCGCGATACCTTCATGCACGAGATGGGCGTCAGCCAGTTCGAGATCAACCTGCTGCACGGCGATCCGCTGCTGCTGGCCGACCAGACCTTGCTGTTCAAGCATCTGCTCAAGGAAGTGGCGCTCAAGCATGGCCTGACCGTGGTCTGCATGGCCAAGCCGTTGGCTCACACGCCGGGCAGTTCGATGCATATTCACCAGAGCGTCGTCGAGATCGACAGCGGGCGTAACGTGTTCAGCGACAAGGCCGGCGAGCCGACCGCGACCTTCCGTCATTTCATCGGTGGCCAACAGGCTGGCCTGGCGGATTTCACCGCGCTGTTTGCGCCGAACGTGAACTCTTATCAGCGCCTGTGCCATCCTTTTGCATCGCCGAACAATGCCTGCTGGTCCCATGACAACCGCGCGGCCGGCCTGCGCATTCCGGCCAGTTCACCGGTCGCTCGTCGGGTCGAAAACCGCCTGCCGGGGGCTGACGCCAATCCGTATCTGGCGATTGCCGCGAGCCTGGCGTCGGGGCTGTATGGCATCGAAAACAAACTGGAACCGAGCGAAGCGGCCCGGGGCGAATTCGTGGTGCCGGATAATCTTGCGTTGCCGTGTACCTTGCATGCCGCTCTTGAACGTCTGAAACGTAGCCAATTGGCGAAGGAACTGTTCGGCAAGGAGTTCATCGAAGGCTACATCGCTTCGAAGACCATGGAGTTGACCAGCTTCCTCGATGAAATTACTCCCTGGGAACGGCGTGTTCTAGCAGCCCAGGCCTGACGATCTGTCGCCATCGGGCTATCGTTGTCGATAGCCCGATACTCACTGCAAGGAGCCGCTCGGAACGCCGATGCGCCAAATCCTGAAATCCTTTCGAGGACTTTATTTCGCCTCGCTGATGATGTTGATCGGCTCGGGCCTGTTGAGTACCTACCTTGCCCTGCGCCTGGCGGCCGATAAAGTCGACAGCCTGTGGGTCGGCGCGTTGATGGCGGCCAACTATTTCGGCCTGGTGCTGGGCGGCAAGATCGGCCATCGGCTGATTGCCCGGGTCGGGCATATTCGAGCTTATTCAGCCTGCGCCGGGATCGTCGGTGCGGCGGTGCTGGGCCATGGCCTGGTGGACTGGCTGCCCGCGTGGTTGTTCCTGCGGGTGATCGTTGGCCTGGGCATGATGTGCCAGTACATGGTGATCGAAAGCTGGCTCAACGAGCAGGCAGAAGCCAAGCAACGTGGCGTGGTGTTCAGCGGCTACATGATCGCTTCGTACCTGGGGCTGGTGTTGGGTCAGCTGATTCTGGTCATGCACCCGGGCCTGGGCCTGGAACTGCTGATGCTGGTCGCACTGTGTTTCGCCCTGTGTCTGGTGCCGGTGGCCCTGACCCGGCGGATTCACCCGGCACCTTTGCACCCGGCGCCGATGGAGCCGCGCTTCTTCATCAAACGCGTGCCGCAGTCACTGAGCACGGTGTTGGGGGCGGGATTGATCGTCGGTTCGTTCTACGGCCTGGCGCCGCTGTATGCCTCCCAGCAAGGATTGTCCACCGAGCAGGTCGGTCTGTTCATGGGCAGCTGCATTTTTGCAGGCCTGGTGGTGCAGTGGCCGTTGGGGTGGCTATCGGACCGCTACGATCGGGCGCTGTTGATCCGCAGTTTTGCGTTTAGCCTGGCGCTGGCCGCGTTGCCGCTGGCGATCATGCAGCAGGTACCGCTGGAGGTGCTGTTCATCGCCGGGTTCCTCTGTTCGTTGGTGCAGTTCTGCCTGTACCCGCTTGCGGTGGCGTTCTCCAACGACCACGTCGAGGGTGATCGCCGGGTGTCGCTGACGGCCATGTTGCTGGTGACCTACGGTGTCGGCGCGAGTGTCGGACCGCTGGTGGCCGGGGTGCTGATGAAATTGTTCGGCAGTCACATGCTCTATGCCTTTTTCAGCTTCTTCGCGCTGGTGCTGGTGTGGCGAATCCGTCCGAAAGCGGTGACCAACCTGCATCAGGTGGACGATGCTCCGCTGCATCACGTGGCCATGCCCGACAGCATGTCGAGTTCGCCACTGGTTGCGTGCCTTGACCCGCGTGTCGATGAGCAGGTGGTGCAGGATCAGATGCAGAACCCGGTCAACCCGGAGGCTGATGTCGATCCGGATGCCGAGCCCAAACCAGAACCTGAACCAGTTTCGGATTCAGAAGACCCGGACGCAGGTCGCGAGCAAAGTTTTACCGAAGCGCGGCCTTGATCCAGGCATAAAAAAACGGGCGGCCCCCGCAAGGGACTGCCCGTTTTTTATTGGCGGGGCGTATCAGAAATCGTCTTTATCGAAGCGCCGCGCTTCACGCTGAAGCTGATAGACGAACCGCTCGACCTGCCGTTGCACCAGGCCGCTCATGTTGTGAAAACGCACGCCGGCGAAGGTGGTGTTGATCTTTTCTTCAAAGTGCAGGTAACGCAGCTCTACCGGTGCCGTCATGCTGCCGAAGGGCAGGGCGGCGATGAAGCGGTCGTAGACCTGGCCCAATTGCAGCTTGGCGGTAATGTCGCCTTCGAAGCGCAACTTGCAGCCGGTGGCGGAGATGTCCAACAGTTTGCCGCCGAGGGGCGACTTGAGTTTCTCACCGCCCAGCTCGACATTGACCAGTTGTGCCAGCTTCAACGCAGCGCGGAAAGCATTGCGGCGCTGGTGGTAAACCACCTCATCGGGCAGCGCGCCCCGGTAGCAGCGGCCATCACCGGACTCGTCGATGGTCAGCGGGCCATTGCTTTCCCAGGCGATGCGTACGCCATCGTGGAAGCCTTCGACCTTGAACGGTTCGCCGGCCAGCAGAAAGCGTTCGCCGTCGCGCGGGATCATTTCGTCCAGGGCGATCATCTTGCTGTCACGGTCGACGTCCACCAGATAACTCTGGAAGCGCTGGCTGCGCTCATGGAACGTGATGATCAGCGGGTCATGGCTGTCTTGCAGCTGACGCAGGTTGCCGGAGATTTCCAGGGGCGTGGTGAGCACCTTGGGTGGCTGCGGAGCATCTTCCGCGCTTAAGGCATTGGACACGAGGTATCAATCTCCAGACAAATATGACTACTGGCCGGCATTCTGCCAGCATGTTTCGCGTCTTGATAGGGCGTGCTCATTGAAAGGCTCAAGCCTGACTGAGCGGGCGTGGCTTGGCGAGCCTGGAGGTTGATCCGCGGGCATCGTAGAGCGCTGGCGGTTCGCCGCCGGTGAGGATTTTCAGCTGGTTGGCCGTGGCGGCCTGCTGCACCAGAATCGACTGGCCATTGTTGGCATTGGCGGCCTGGCACTGGGCCAGGAGGTCGGTCAGCACGTCGCTCTGTTCCAGCAACCGTTCGCCAATACTCGACTGGCTGGCGAGCTGCTCCAGGCCTTGGCGGTTGGTTGGCAGGTTGAGGCTGGCGAGGATTTCACTGCGCTTGCGGCCATGCTGTTCGAGCAGAATGATCAATGCCTGTTTATGCGCCAGAATTTCTTCGAGCAATGGCATGTCACGACCGTGCAAGGCGAGGGACTCGGTTTGCAGTAGCTCCAGCAGTTGTTGCGCCGGGGCAAAGTCGTCGATGATCAGTTGCAGTAAATGAGTGTCGTGCATGGCTGGCCTTGGGTTTTAAGCGTCCAAAAGCCTGGCGCGGGCCGTGGCCTAGCGCTGGGCTTCGAAGTTGAGCAGTTTGCTGGCTACACGGTTGCTGTCGACTTTATAGCTGCCATCGGCAATCGCTGCTTTCAACTCGGCCACGCGGGCGTTGTCGACGGCAGGCTGATCGCGCAGCTTGTCAGTGACCTTCTGCAACTGTTGAGCCTCATTGCTGAGGTGTACCGATTCCCCGCTTTTGGTGGTACTGGCCTGTTCGGCCGGGGTATTCAGCGGCGCGGATTGGCCGGCTTCGGCGGTTTCCTTAGCGGTGCTGGTACGCGTACTGCCCGTAAGTGACGAGGAGCTGTTTAAACGACTGAAATCGATGACCATGACAAAAAACCTCTGGATATTTGGACGCTTGCCATGTTTTCGGCGATTCCCCGAAAAACTTTAGGCCCATTTATCAATGAGCTCGCAGGCGCCAGCGCATGCCCTGCATGCGGCACAGTTTAGGCAACCGCCAGGCGGTGCGCCATCACTTCACAAACACAGAGCCCTTACATGGCCACTTCCACCTGGCCGGGCGCTGTGACTTGCGCCTTGATGACCCGCTGGGAGTTAAGGTTCTTCACGCGAATCTGCTCGCTCAGGCCGCCGTTGGACAGCGCTTCACCCGGCATGCGCACACTGAGCGTACCGCTGCGGGCGGTAATCACCACCTGGTCGCCCTTGCGAACCACTTCCGCCTGTTCGAGATGCACCAGCGTAATGATCTGATCGGCGACCATTGGTCGGGTAAGTTTTTGCCCGATCGCCTGATCGACGGAAGTCAGAAACCCCTGATTTATCAGGCTGATATCACGCTCGCGCAGGGTTACGTCCTGAGGTTCGATAATCCCTGTGCGCTTGAGCGGACGAGTGGTCGTCACAATGTCGCGAAACAGCTTCACTTGAGCGGGCACGAAGACCGTCCAGGGCGAGGCGCCCTCGCAGCGAACCTTGACCGTGACCCGTCCCAGAGGCCTTGCCGGGCTCTCGAGGGTGGCTGTCAATTCCTTGTCGCACATAGGCATGCGCAGGCGCGGATCGAGCTGGTTGACCTGGATTTCGTAGCGACCTTGCGTTTGACTGGTGGCCAGATAGTCCTCTACGGTGAATTCAAGAAAGCCCTGGGTGACGCCGATAAGCATGTCAGGCAAGGTAACCGTATCAGCAAGGGCAGGGCTGCCAGCGTTGAACAGGCAAGCGGCCGACATCGCGCAGAGCAATCTGCGGCAGGTTGATGTCAGGTGTCGGAAAAATGTCGGTTCTGTGTTCATAAGAGTTAAAAAGCAAGCGCCGTGCCGTTTCGTGATGAATGTGCGTCGCAACACACTTAGCGTTGGTGTAGGAGTCTGGGCATGGCTGGTGTAATGGATTCGGTAAACCAGCGCACGCAACTGGTAGGGCAGAATCGCCTTGAGCTGTTGTTGTTCCGTCTCGACGGCCAGCAGCTGTATGGGATCAACGTGTTCAAGGTTCGCGAGGTGCTGCAATGCCCCAAGCTGACCCTGATGCCCAAGTCCAGTCCTGTCGTGTGCGGTGTGGCGAATATTCGGGGGGCAACCATTCCGATCCTGGATCTGGCGATGGCGACCGGTGCCGGTCGGTTGCTGGACCAGAGCAATCCCTTCGTGATCATCACGGAGTACAACACCAAGACCCAGGGTTTCCTGGTTCGGTCGGTGGAGCGCATCGTCAACATGAACTGGGAGGAGATTCATCCGCCACCCAAGGGCACGGGGCGCGATCACTACCTGACGGCTGTGACTCGGGTCGACAACCAGTTAGTCGAAATCATCGACGTCGAGAAGGTGCTGGCGGAAGTGGCGCCGACACCGGAAGCGATTTCGGTGGGCGTGGTCGATGTTGAAACCCAGCACAAGGCGCTCTCTTTGCGCGTATTGACGGTCGACGACTCGTCGGTGGCGCGCAAGCAGGTGACCCGTTGCCTGCAAACGATTGGTGTCGAAGTGGTGGCGTTGAACGACGGCCGGCAAGCGCTGGATTACCTGCGCAAGCTGGTTGACGAGGGCAAGAAGCCGGAAGAAGAGTTCCTGATGATGATCTCCGACATCGAGATGCCGGAGATGGACGGGTACACCCTGACGGCCGAGATCCGCGCCGACCCGCGCATGCAAAAGCTCCATATCATCCTGCATACTTCGTTGTCGGGTGTGTTCAATCAGGCGATGGTCAAGAAGGTCGGTGCCGATGACTTCCTGGCCAAGTTCCGTCCTGATGACCTGGCATCCCGGGTAGTCGACCGGATCAAAGCAGCAGATAACAGCTAGAGGCCTTCTGCCCCTGGCGGTCAACACGATTTAAGAGGCGGTATCTTTGTCTACGGGTAATTTGGATTTCGAACAGTTCCGGGTATTCCTGGAAAAAGCCTGTGGCATTTTGCTCGGTGAAAACAAGCAATATCTGGTCTCGAGCCGTCTCAACAAACTGATGGAACAGCAGGGCATCAAATCGTTGGGTGAGCTGGTTCAGCGCATCCAGACCCAGCCGCGCAGCGGTTTGCGCGAGATGGTGGTGGATGCCATGACCACCAACGAAACTCTGTGGTTTCGTGACACCTATCCGTTTGAAGTCTTGAAGAACAAGGTATTGCCTGAAGCGATCAAGGCCAGCCCCGGTCAGCGCCTGCGGATCTGGTCGGCGGCGTGTTCGTCGGGTCAGGAACCGTATTCGCTGTCGATGTCCATCGATGAGTTCGAACGGGTCAACATGGGCCAGTTGAAGATGGGCGTGCAGATCGTTGCCACCGACCTGTCCGGCACCATGCTGACCAATTGCAAAACCGGCGAGTACGACAGCCTGGCCATCGGTCGCGGTCTGTCGCCCGAGCGCCTTCAGCGTTACTTCGACCCCAAGGGGCCGGGGCGCTGGGCCGTCAAGGCACCGATCAAGAGTCGGGTGGAGTTTCGCTCGTTCAACCTGCTGGACAGCTACGCAAGCCTGGGCAAGTTCGACATCGTGTTCTGCCGCAACGTGCTGATCTACTTCTCCGCCGAGGTGAAGAAAGACATCCTGTTGCGCATTCACAGCACGCTCAAGCCGGGCGGTTATCTGTTCCTTGGCGCGTCCGAAGCGCTGAACGGTTTGCCGGACCATTACCAGATGGTCCAGTGCAGCCCGGGGATCATTTACCAGGCGAAGTAGTGATTCGTTGACGGCATACAAAAAAACGGGAGTCCTCAGGGGCTCCCGTTTTTTTTGCCTGCTTGTTTCTCATAGGCACCCCAATACCTGTAGGAGCGAGGCTTGCCCGCGAAAGCGTTGGGGCGGTCAATGATGATTGTTGTCTGGCACACCGTTTTCGCGGGCAAGCCTCGCTCCTACAGTTGATCGGTGTTGCCCTGGGAAAGCGGCAGAAAAGCGGCAGGCGGCGGAAATCGGTTGCCGCTTTTCTGGCATTGCCGCCTCGTCACTGCCCGCAAAGCCCCGGTTTACGGGCTTTTTTGAATTGGCACGCCGCTTGCTATGTTCACGTTACGAAAAATCAGGTCACCCGAAGGTTTCCCGACATGAGCATCAGCTTCGATAAAGCGCTCGGTATCCACGAACAAGCCCTGGGCTTCCGCGCTCAGCGTGCCGAAGTCCTGGCCAACAACATCGCCAACGCCGACACCCCGAACTACAAGGCTCGGGATCTGGACTTCTCGAAAGTGCTCGCCGAGCAGAACGAGAAAACCAAAAACGGCAAGTTCGCCTTGAGCATGACCAACAGCCGTCACATCGAAGCTGAAGGCCTGGGCAATGGCGATGAGTCGCTGATGTATCGCACGCCGATGCAACCGTCGATCGACCAGAACACCGTGGACGCCCAACTGGAACAGTCGAACTACGCGGAAAACGCGGTCAACTTCCAGGCCAGCTTCACCCTGCTCAACAGTAAATTCAAAGGGCTGGTGTCAGCCCTGCGCGGAGAGTAATTCATGTCCCTGTCCAGTGTTTTCAACATTGCCGGTAGCGGCATGAGTGCCCAGACCACTCGCTTGAACACCGTCGCCAGTAACATCGCCAACGCCGAGACCGTTTCGTCGAGCATCGACCAGACCTACCGCGCTCGTCACCCGGTGTTCGCCACCATGTTCCAGGGCGGCCAGAGCGGCGCCAGCGATTCGCTGTTCCAGAACCAGGACGCGGCCGGTCAAGGCGTGCAAGTGCTGGGTGTGGTCGAAGACCAGAGCAACCTTGAAGCGCGCTACGAGCCGAATCATCCGGCTGCCGATGCCAAGGGCTACGTCTACTACCCGAACGTCAACGTCGTCGAAGAAATGGCCGACATGATTTCCGCAAGCCGTTCGTTCCAGACCAACGCAGAAATGATGAACACCGCCAAAACCATGATGCAGAAGGTCCTGACCCTCGGTCAGTGATAAGGGGCGACTTTCGATGAGTGTTACCGATACCACCAGCGGCGTAAGCATCAAGGATGTCCTGGCCAACTCTTCGGTCAAGACCACGACCACCAGTGATGGTCTTTCCGCGGCGACCAGCAGTGCCACCGGCAGCAAGGCATTGGGCAAGGATGCGTTCCTGCAACTACTGGTCACCCAGCTGAAAAACCAGAACCCGCTCGATCCTCAGGACAACAGCGCGTTCGTAGCCCAGTTGGCGCAGTTCAGTAGCCTGGAAGGCATCACCACGCTGAACGACACCGTCAGCGGTATTGCCGGCAACTACAACTCCTCGCAAGCCTTGCAGGCTTCTTCGCTGGTGGGCCGCTCGGTCATCGCGCAGACCGACAAGGCCGTGGTCGACACCTCCAAGAGCCTCAACGGTACCGTCGTGGTGCCAACATCGGTTTCCGCAGCCACCGTCAAAATCACCAACTCGGCAGGTACGGTCATCCGCACCCTCGACCTGGGCAGTCAAAGCGCCGGCAATGCCAGCTTCATTTGGGACGGCAAGGACAGTTCGGGCGCGGTGGCACCGGCGGGTACTTACACCTTCGGCGCAACGAGCACCATCGACGGCACGAACACCTCACTGATTACTTACCTGCCGGCAACGGTCAACAGCGTGACCATCAGCCAGACCGGCGGTGAGTTGATGTTGAACCTGGCAGGCCTGGGCAGCGTTGCCCTGTCCAAAGTGCAAACCATTGGTCTATAGAGCCGACTAACACGGCACAAAGGAGTGGAATATGTCTTTCAATATCGGTCTTAGCGGTCTCTATGCAGCCAACAAACAACTGGACGTGACCGGCAACAACATCGCCAACGTCGCGACCACCGGTTTCAAATCGTCCCGTGCAGAATTCGAAGACGTGTACTCGGCCACTCGCCTGGGTACCGGCAGCAAGACCATCGGTAACGGCGTGCGCCTGGCCAACGTTTCCCAGCAGTTCAGCCAGGGTGATGTGAACAACACCGGCAACGTGCTGGACATGGGCATTCAGGGCAACGGCTTCTTCATCCTCAGCGACAACGGTTCCCTGAGCTACACCCGTGCCGGTGCGTTCAAGACCGACGCTCAAAACTTTGTTGTCGATAACAACGGCAACCGACTGCAGGGTTATGGCGTCGACTCCAATGGCAAGATCATCAACGGTGTGTTGACTGACTTGAAGATCGATACCTCGAGCCTGAAGCCGAATCCGACTACCAAGGTTGATCAGACGATGAACCTGAACTCGGCGGAAACCACGCCGACCGTGGCCCCGTTCAGCCCGACCGATACCAACAGCTATAACAAGACCATCTCCACCAAGGTCTACGACAGCCAGGGTAACGAGCACACCATGGACCAGTACTACGTGAAAACGGGTACCAACGCGTGGCGTGTCTATACCTACATGGACGGTCGTACCCCTTCGGATCCGGCCAACAACACCTTGACTCCACTGACGGCTGACATCACGTTCAACTCCGACGGCAGCATCAACACGCTGACAGCCGGCGCTGGCTGGACCAAAACCGGCAACACGTTGACCATGACCGGTTGGGTGCCAGGCGCCATTACCAACGCCGCAACGATTCCTGTGACCTGGGGCCCGAACGGTTCCGTCGCTGCCACTGGCGGTATCGCGTTCAACATGGCGCTGACCACCTCTTACAACTCGCCAACCGCCCGTACCGCCCAATACCAGGACGGCTACGCCACCGGCCAGATCTCCAGCCTGACCATCGACGCCAGCGGCGTCATGACCGCCAACTTCAGCAACCAGCAAACCAAGGCCATCGGCCAGGTGGCGGTGGCCAGCTTTGCCAATGAGCAAGGCCTGCAGCCAATTGGCGGTACCCGCTGGAAAGAAACCTTCGCCTCCGGTGTAGCCGGTGTCGATGCACCGAAGACCGGTACCCTGGGTTCGGTCGTGTCCAACTCCCTGGAAGAGTCCAACGTCAACCTGACCAACGAACTGGTTGATTTGATCAAGGCGCAGAGCAACTACCAGGCGAACGCCAAGACCATCTCCACCCAGAGCACCATCATGCAGACCATCATTCAGATGACCTGATGCTGTATAGCGCTGCATAAAGAACCCCTCTCACGAGGGGTTTTTTTTGTCTTGCAGAATCAGGCAGGCAAAAGAAAACCCCCGACCAGCCAAAGGCTCATCGGGGGTTTCAGGTAAGCGCCCTGGAGCGCCTACCGGCTCAGCTTATTGGCAAGCTTCGCAATCCGGCTCATCGATGGCGCAAGCCTTCGGCACTGGAGCTGGACCGGCTGGGGCTGCCAGGACCGAGTCGTCACCGTGGTTGCCGCCGCTGGAAACAGCGTTCAGCTTACCGGTGTTGATGGTCGACTTCTCGGTGCTGGTCGCGGCCAGGGCACGGAGGTAGTAAGTGGTTTTCAGACCACGGTACCAGGCCATGCGGTAGGTCACGTCCAGCTTCTTGCCCGAAGCGCCGGCGATGTACAGGTTCAGCGACTGAGCCTGGTCGATCCACTTCTGACGACGGCTGGCGGCGTCGACGATCCATTTGGTGTCCACTTCGAAGGCAGTCGCGTAGAGCTCTTTGAGTTCTTGCGGGATGCGCTCGATCTGCTGCACCGAACCGTCGTAGTACTTCAGGTCGTTGATCATGACCGAGTCCCACAGACCGCGAGCCTTCAGGTCGCGAACCAGGTACGGGTTGATCACGGTGAATTCGCCCGACAGGTTCGATTTCACATAGAGGTTCTGGTAAGTCGGTTCGATCGACTGCGACACGCCAGTGATGTTGGCGATGGTTGCGGTCGGTGCGATGGCCATGATGTTGGAGTTACGAATGCCTTTCTGTACACGGGCGCGAACCGGTGCCCAGTCCAGGGTTTCGTTCAGGTCAACGTCGATGTACTTCTGGCCACGCTGCTCGATCAGGATCTGTTGCGAATCCAGCGGCAGGATGCCTTTGGACCACAGCGAACCCTGGAACGTCTCGTAGGCGCCACGCTCGTCAGCCAGGTCGCAGGAAGCCTGGATCGCGTAGTAGCTGACCGCTTCCATCGACTTGTCGGCGAACTCGACGGCAGCGTCGGAACCGTAAGGGATGTGCTGCAGGTACAGAGCGTCCTGGAAGCCCATGATGCCCAGACCGACCGGACGGTGCTTGAAGTTGGAGTTCTTCGCTTGCGGCACCGAGTAGTAGTTGATGTCGATCACGTTATCGAGCATGCGCACGGCGGTGTTCACGGTGCGTTGCAGCTTGGCGGTGTCCAGCTTGCCGTCGACGATGTGGTTCGGCAGGTTGATCGAGCCCAGGTTGCAAACGGCGATCTCATCCTTGTTGGTGTTCAAGGTGATCTCGGTGCACAGGTTCGAGCTGTGAACCACGCCCACGTGCTGCTGCGGGCTGCGCAGGTTGCACGGGTCTTTGAAGGTCAGCCATGGGTGGCCGGTTTCAAACAGCATGGACAGCATTTTGCGCCACAGGTCTTTGGCCTGGATGGTCTTGAACAGCTTGACCTTGCCCGGGTACTCGGTCAGGGCTTCGTAGTACTCGTAACGCTCTTCGAAGGCCTTGCCGGTCAGGTCGTGCAGGTCCGGTACTTCGGACGGCGAGAACAGGGTCCACTTGCCGTCATCGAAGACACGCTTCATGAACAGGTCAGGGATCCAGTTGGCGGTGTTCATGTCGTGGGTACGACGACGGTCATCACCGGTGTTCTTGCGCAGTTCGATGAACTCTTCGATGTCCATGTGCCAGGTTTCCAGGTAGGCACAGACAGCGCCTTTGCGCTTGCCACCCTGGTTAACGGCGACGGCGGTGTCGTTCACCACTTTCAGGAACGGCACGACGCCCTGGGATTTGCCGTTGGTGCCCTTGATGTACGAACCCAGCGCCCGAACCGGGGTCCAGTCGTTGCCCAGGCCGCCGGCGAATTTCGACAACATGGCGTTGTCGTGGATCGCGTGGTAGATGCCCGACAGGTCATCCGGCACGGTGGTCAGGTAGCAGCTCGACAGCTGTGGACGCAGGGTACCGGCGTTGAACAGGGTCGGGGTCGAGGACATGTAGTCGAAGGACGACAACAGGTTGTAGAACTCGATCGCACGGTCTTCTTTCTGCTTCTCTTCGATCGCCAGGCCCATGGCCACGCGCATGAAGAAAATCTGTGGCAGTTCGAAGCGGATACCGTCCTTGTGGATGAAGTAACGGTCGTACAGGGTTTGCAGGCCCAGGTACGTGAACTGCTGATCGCGCTCGTGGTTGATCGCCTTGCCGAGTTTTTCCAGGTCGAAGGATGCCAGAACCGGGTTCAGCAATTCGAATTCGATACCTTTGGCGATGTACGCAGGCAGTGCCTTGGCATACAGGTCGACCATTTCGTGGTGGGTCGCGCTGTCGGCGACACCGAGGAAGCCCAGGCCTTCGGCACGCAGGGTGTCCATCAGCAGGCGGGCGGTCACGAACGAGTAGTTCGGCTCACGCTCGACCAGCGTACGGGCGGTCATCACCAGAGCGGTGTTGACGTCGGTCAGGGCCACGCCGTCGTACAGGTTTTTCAGGGTTTCGCGCTGGATCAGCTCGCCGTCGACTTCTTCCAGGCCTTCGCACGCTTCGGTGACGATGGTGTTCAGACGACCCATGTCCAGAGGGGCGAGGCTGCCATCGGCGCGGGTGATGCGGATCGATGGGTGAGCGTTGACGGCTTCTTCGGCAGGGGAGTGCGCTGCGCGCTCTTTGGCGCGGGAATCACGGTAGATCACATAGTCGCGGGCGACTTTCTGCTCGCCGGCACGCATCAGGGCCAGTTCGACCTGGTCCTGGATTTCTTCGATGTGGATGGTGCCGCCCGAAGGCATGCGACGCTTGAAAGTCGCGGTGACTTGTTCGGTCAGGCGGGCAACGGTGTCGTGGATTCGCGACGAAGCGGCAGCGGTGCCGCCCTCAACTGCGAGAAACGCTTTGGTGATGGCGACGGTGATCTTGTCATCGGTGTAAGGGACGACAGTGCCGTTACGCTTGATCACGCGCAGTTGGCCAGGCGCGGTGGCGGACAGATCCGAATTCGAATCGGTGGCCTGCGGCAAGGTGCCCTGCGGGTTCTCGCGAGTTGTGTCGGTTTGCATGGGGGGTTGTCTCCACATTCTCTATGTTTGTTTGGGCACCATCACGGTGCCCACCGTTCTGTCCTGAAGCACTACAACCGGCGGGGGCCGGGCATACCAACTTCGGGACAGATCAGGAAGGGGGCTATTGGGCGCCGCTTCCATGCCGAAGTCTTTGGTGTCACGCCTTGGGCCTGAAACCGAATTCCGTTTTGGGCGGCAGTAAATGACTGCAACACCCGTACCGTTATCGCCGTTTCGGGCTTAAAAACAGTAGCCATCCGCACGCGCGGTTTGGTCTTTCGAAAATACGTTTGGTTCAACCGGAAAGAGGCAATAAAAGCGCTTGAAATCGGTGTCCGGTTTGTGTTTGGTTTTTGGCATAAAACCCTACATGTAGGGTTTTTTTTGCGCCGAGGTACAAGATAATGCGTTTTGGAGGGTGTTGCAACGTACTACCTGTGGATAAACCTGTGCGTAAATTGTGTGTGAAAGAGGGAACAGGCGTGTAGGCCGCGACCTAGCTGGAGCCGACCATTTTTCACTGATTTTCAGCGACAGAAAACAGTCATCCGGATTTTTAAGGGCGCGAACCCTATCACAAAAAACCGTTGTGTCCGAACGCATTTACCGGCTTGTGTTCCAGACGTGTGGCGTTTATACAATCGGCCCATGCAGATGCGTTCTTATCCTCCCCAATCATTACAAAAAGACGGGTGGATCCTTCCTTATTGATGGTGTTGGCAAGCAGAGGTCATCGTGGAGCAAGAAGCCTGGCAGGTATTGATTGTCGAGGACGACCAGCGTCTGGCCGAACTGACCCGCGATTACCTGGAAGCCAATGGCCTGCGCGTATCGATCGAGGGTAATGGCGCCCTGGCCGCAGCACGCATCATCAAGGAGAAGCCGGACCTGGTGATTCTCGACCTGATGCTCCCCGGCGAAGATGGCTTGAGCATTTGCCGCAAGATTCGCGACCGCTATGACGGGCCGATCCTGATGCTCACCGCGCGCACCGATGACACCGATCAGATTCTTGGCCTGGACCTGGGCGCCGACGACTACGTCTGCAAACCGGTGCGTCCACGTTTATTGCTCGCGCGTATTCAAGCCCTGCTGCGCCGCAGCGAAGCCCCGGAGGTGGCCCCGGAAAAACTCCGGCGCCTGCAGTTCGGCCCGCTAGTGGTGGACAACGCATTGCGCGAAGCCTGGCTGCATGACAAAGGCATCGAATTGACCAGCGCCGAGTTCGACCTGCTCTGGCTGCTGGTGGCCAATGCCGGGCGTATTCTGTCTCGTGAAGAAATATTCACCGCGCTGCGCGGTATCGGTTATGACGGCCAGGACCGCTCCATCGACGTGCGCATCTCGCGCATCCGCCCCAAGATCGGCGATGACCCGGAGCATCCGCGGCTGATCAAGACCGTCCGCAGCAAAGGCTATTTGTTCGTGCCGGAAGCCTGCACCCTGTGAACTCGATCTTCCTGCGTATTTATGGCGGCATGTGCGCGGCGCTGATTCTGGTGGCCGTACTCGGCGTGCTGGCCTTGCACCTGCTTAACCAGGTGCGCAGCGAGCAGTACCGCGAGCGCCTGGCCCACGGCACCTTCTCGCTGATGGCCGATAACCTGCAACCGATGAACGAAACCGAGCGCCATCGGGCGTTGCTGTTGTGGGAGCGCTTGCTCGGGATTCCGCTGGCGCTGAAGACGTTCCCCCAGACCGACCTCGACCTGACCCAGCGTACCCGCGTATTGCGCGGCCAGGCCCTGGTGGAGCAGACCGGCCCGCACGCGGCGAAGGTTTATCGTCTGGTCAGCGACAAGGAGCAACTGGTGCTCACCGGTGAAGTCCAGCAGATCAGCGAGCAACTGGCGCGGGCGACCATTTACCTGCTGGCCGATGAACTGGTGCGCTACCCGGTGGCCGAGCAGCCCAAGCGTCTGGAGCAGTTAAAGGAAGATAAGGGCTTCGGCTTCGATCTGCGGCTGGTGACGGTCGATGAAGCCGACATGGACGAAGACCAGAGCCGCCGCGTGTCAGAAGGCGACACGGTGATGGCGTTGGGCAAGGGCGGCGATTCGATCCGGGTGTTTGCCGGCATGGTCGGTACACCGTGGGTGCTGGAAATCGGTCCGCTGTATCAGATGAATCCTTACCCGCCCGAGTGGTTGGTGCTGATCGCGGCCCTTGGCCTGAGCCTGATTGGTTTGATTGTCTATCTGTTGGTGCGGCAACTGGAGCGTCGTTTGCGCGGTCTTGAAGCCGCCGCCACACGCATTGCCAAGGGCAGCCTGGAAACCCGCGTACCGGCACGCGGCGCCGACTCGGTGGGGCGGCTGGCCTCGGCGTTCAACGGCATGGCCGAGCACTTGCAGCAATTGTTGGCGATTCAGCGAGAACTGGTGCGTGCCGTGTCCCATGAATTGCGCACACCGGTGGCGCGCCTGCGTTTTGGCCTGGAGATGATCGGCTCGGCCACCACGCCTGAGGCGCTGGAGAAATACCGCGAAGGGATGGACCACGACATCGAAGACCTCGATCGACTGGTCGACGAGATGCTCACTTATGCGCGGCTGGAGCAGGGCTCGCCGGCGCTGAATTTCCAGCGGATCGATCTGGATGCGTTGGTCAATCAGGTGATCGAGGAGTTGGCACCGTTGCGCGCCGAGGTCACGGTACAGCGCGGCTTGTGCCTGTCGGCCGCCGATTGTGACGGCGCTTGGGTCGAGGCCGAGCCACGTTACCTGCACCGGGCGTTGCAGAATCTGGTGAGCAACGCCATGCGCCATGCCCATTCACGGGTGACCGTCAGCTATCAGGTGGGTCAGCAGCGCTGTCGGGTGGATGTCGAGGATGACGGGCCGGGCGTGCCGGAAACCGCGTGGGAGAAAATCTTCACCCCGTTCCTGCGCCTCGACGATAGCCGCACCCGCGCCTCGGGTGGGCATGGGCTGGGGTTGTCGATCGTGCGGCGGATCATCCATTGGCACGACGGGCGAGCGCTGATCAGCAAGAGCAAAAGCCTGGGCGGGGCGTGTTTCAGTTTGAGCTGGCCGAGGAATCAGGAGCGGCGTTGAGGTTGGGCACGTGACAGGGGGCTTCAGGCCTTGATACTGACCAGACTCAACAACTGCCCATCCATCACCGCAAACTGCGCGTCCAGTTCGGTGCCGCTATGCCATTCACTGGACAGGTCGGTCAGCAACCGCAACCGTACTTCACCGCCCTCGCTCCACTCCAGCACTTCGGCGTGTTCGAAATAGAAGCGCTTTTGGACGATCGGGTAGAGCGCCTTGAACAGACTTTCCTTCACCGAAAACGTCAGCGTCACCACCATCGCCAACTGATCGCGAGCCCCGGCGGCCATGCGCCGCAACTCAGGCCCGGTGAGAATCTCTCCGGCCAGGCGTTCGGCCCGTTCTGCGTCGAGCAGATTTTCCAGGTCCATTCCCAAGCCGCGCCAATGGGCCTTGTTCGCGACAATCGCCGCGGCCCGGCCGGTGCTGTGGGTGATCGAACCGGTGATATGCGCTGGCCACACCGGTGCGCGGTCTTCACCTATGGCCGGAATGAAGCTCAACCCTTCCAGCTGTAGCAATGCGGCCCGAGCGCAAATCCGCCCGGCAAGAAACTCGGCCTGACGCTTGGCCACCGAACGCTGGATGCTCGCGGGCGGCTCGATGGCACTGCGCTGGAAATCATCGCTGGCCAATTGCTTGGTATCGAAGTGAGTGCCCAGCAGGACCGTATCGGGCAGCACAATCGGCAGCGGCCAATGGGCGTCGAGCGGGGTGCAGCAGGCGGGTAGGGCGGGGACGGGATTCATGACGGGCATTTTGCCGTTTAGCTCAATGGCTGGGTAGTGGCAGCAGGGCTTTTGTGGCGAGGGGGCTTGCCCCCGTTCGGCTGCGAAGCAGTCGTAAACCCGGTCAACGTAGTGTGTCTGTCGACATGCGATTGCAGGTTTTGGGGCTGCTTCGCAGCCCAACGGGGGCAAGCCCCCTCGCCACAGAGGTCTATCTGATCAGCCAAAGATCTTCTTGAAAAACGCCTGCATGTCCGCCCACGATTTCTCATCGGCGGCCTTGTTGTAACCAATGTCCGGCCCGCCATGATCGCCGTGGCTCAGACGATCCGCATCAGGGTTGCTGAAGCCATGCTTGGCGCCTTCGAGGCTGACAAATTTATAGTCGGCACCGGCCTTGTCCATTTCCGCCTTGAACGCCGCCACATTATCCGCCGTGACCATGCTGTCCAGCGCGCCATGCTCCACCAGGATTTTCGCTTTCACACTGCCAGGCGCCGCCGGCGTATTGGTCGCCAGTGCACCGTGGAAACTCACCACGCCCGCCAGCGGCAAGCCCTGGCGTGCGGCATTCAGCACCACTGCGCCGCCGAAGCAATAGCCGATGGCCGCCAGTTTGGCCGGATCGGTCTGTGGCTGTTTCTTCAGCAAATCGAGCCCGGCCTGAAACCGCGCGCTGGCTGCTGCGCTGTCCTTCGTCGCGGCTTGCATGAACGCCATGGCGTCCTTGGGGTGTTCGGTGTTCTTGCCGTCGCCATACATGTCGATCGCCAGCGCGCTGTAGCCCAGACCGGCCAGATCGCGGGCGCGACGCTTGGCGTAGTCGTTGAGCCCCCACCATTCATGCACCACTACCACACCCGGGCGCGGGCCTTTGATAGCGTCATCGTAGGCGTAATAACCGATCAGTTTTGTGCCATCGGCACTTTGATAGGGAATTTCCTGGGTCTTGATGGCGGCCTGGCTGAGCCCGCTCACGGCCAGCAATACAAGGGCGAGCAACACACGCATGGCTGAATCTCCTTATAAACAAACGTCAAGAAAGCGTAGTCGATTTGATTCAGCTCAGGTTCAGAGTGCGTTCAGGGGCCGTACAGGGTGAGGCCAGTAACCTTGCCCCGTACCCAAAAAGCACATAGCGCATGAGGAAATTCCCCAATGACTACTTTGAAAAAACTGCTGCTGGCTTTCACCGTGATGGGCGCCAGTGTTGCCGCCCACGCCGACACCACCAATTTTGCCGGCCTGACCTTTGGCCAGACCAGCGACAAGGTTAAAAAATCCAGTGCCCTGAACGACAACCTCAACCACCCTAACGCCGACGGTGTGATCGGCAAGGACAACACCTGGGGTTTGCGTGTGGGCCAGCAAGACAGCCAGGGCCGCTACTACGCCACTTACGACAACGTGTCGGGCTCGCATAATGGCATTAAACTGCGTCAGGAAAACCTGCTGGGCAGCTACGATCTGTTTTACCCAGTGGGTGGCAGCACCAAACTGTTCGGCGGTGCCACGGCCGGTTTGACCAAAATGACCCAGGAATCGCCAGGCTTCAGCCGCGACAGCGACATCGGTTACGCCATTGGCGGCCAGGTCGGCGTGTTGCAGCAAGTTACGCAAAACACCTCGGTCGAGCTGGGTTACCGTTACCTGCGTAGCAACGCCAGCACCGAGATGAGCGAGCGCGGCGGCAGCAAACAGGGTTCGCTGGACTTGACCAGCAGCGCCCAGACGTACTTGTCCGCCAACTACGCTTTCTAAACAGCGTTTGGTTGCCAGTCAGTTAAGCCTCGCAACCTGTGGGAGCAGGCTTAACTGACCTTTGGAGATGTTGATTTGCCCCGGAGAGCCTTATGAAATTGCTGGTTGTCGAAGATGAAGCGCTGTTGCGCCATCACCTGCAGACCCGTTTGACGGACAGCGGCCACGTGGTCGAGGCCGTGGCCAACGCCATCGATGCGTTGCATCAGGCCGAGCAGTTCAACCATGACCTGGCGGTGATCGACCTCGGTCTGCCGGGCATGGGCGGGCTCGACCTGATTCGTCAGCTGCGCTCCCAAGGCAAGACGTTTCCGATCCTGATCCTCACCGCGCGCGGCAACTGGCAAGACAAGGTCGAAGGCCTCGCCGCCGGTGCCGACGACTACGTGGTCAAGCCGTTCCAGTTCGAAGAGCTGGACGCCCGGCTCAATGCCTTGCTGCGTCGCTCCAGCGGTTTCACCCAGTCGACCATTGTCGCCGGTCCCTTGCTGTTGGACCTCAATCGCAAACAGGCGTCCCTCGATGACCAGCCGCTGGCGCTGACCGCCTACGAATACCGGATCCTCGAATACCTGATGCGCCATCACCAGCAAGTGGTGGCCAAGGACCGCTTGATGGAGCAGCTCTACCCGGATGACGACGAGCGCGATCCAAATGTGATCGAAGTGCTGGTCGGCCGCTTGCGTCGCAAACTCGAAGGCCCGGCCGGGTTCAAGCCGATCGATACCGTGCGTGGCCTAGGCTACCTGTTCAATGAGCGCTGCACTTGATTCGTTCCCTTCGTGTCCGCTTGATGCTCGCCGCCACCACCCTGGCGGTGTTGTTCATGCTGGCGTTACTGCCGGCGATGCAGGGCGCGTTCAGCCTGGCGTTGCAGGACTCCATCGAGCAGCGCCTGGCGTCGGACGTCACCACGCTGATCTCCGCCGCCCGGGTGGATAACAACCGCTTGCAAATGCCGGCGCAGTTGCCCGATGAGCGTTTCAACCTCGCCGACAGCCGATTGCTCGGCTACATCTATGACCGCGAAGGTCACCTGGTCTGGCGCTCGAAGGCCACCCAGGAAGAGAACATCAACTACAAGCCGCGTTACGACGGACGCGGCAACGAGTTCGCGAGGATTCGCGAGGCCAATGGTGAAGAGTTTTTCGTCTATGACGTCGAGGTCAAGCTGCTCGGCGGCAAAAGCGCGGCGTTCAGCATCGTCGCGCTGCAACCGGTGCGCGAATACGAAGCCACCCTCGAAGGCCTGCGGGAAAACCTCTACCTGGGCTTCGGTGCCGCGCTGCTGGTGTTGCTCGTTTTGCTCTGGGTTGGCCTGACCTGGGGCTTGCAGGCGTTGAGCCGGCTGAGCCAGGAGCTGGACCAGATCGAAAGCGGCACCCGCGAAAGCCTCAGCGAACAACACCCGCGTGAACTGCTGCGCCTGACCGGCTCGCTCAACCGTTTGCTGCACAGCGAGCGTGAACAGCGCAGCCGTTATCGCGACTCTCTCGACGACCTGGCCCACAGCCTGAAAACTCCGCTGGCGGTGCTGCAAGGGGTCAGCGAAGACATGGCGCAAAAGCCGCAAGAGCGCGATCAGGCTTGGGTGCTGCAAACCCAGATCGAGCGCATGAGCCAGCAGATCAGCTATCAA
The DNA here is from genome assembly GCF_030687165.1 of Pseudomonas sp. FP1740. NCBI lineage: Bacteria > Pseudomonadati > Pseudomonadota > Gammaproteobacteria > Pseudomonadales > Pseudomonadaceae > Pseudomonas > Pseudomonas sp. FP1740. The sequence goes on along the minus strand of NZ_CP117461.1, from coordinate 5,090,272 downwards.
CTGCAACGGGCCAGCCTGCGCAAAAGCGGACTGGTGCGCCATCAGGTGCGCCTGCGCCCGGTGCTGCAAAGCCTCTGCGACACCCTGGACAAGGTCTACCGCGACAAACGCGTGCGGGTCGCCTTCGATCTGCCGGATCAGTGCTACGTGCCGATCGAGCAGGGCGCCTTGCTGGAAATGATGGGCAACCTGCTGGAAAACGCCTATCGCCTCTGCCTCGGCGAAGTGCGCATCAGCGTGCGCGAAACCCTCAGTGGCATTGAGCTTTGCATTGAAGACGATGGCCCCGGTGTACCACCGGACCAACGCGCGCGAATTCTCGAGCGCGGCGAGCGGCTGGACCGCCAGCATCCGGGGCAGGGGATTGGCTTGGCGGTGGTCAAGGACATCATCGAAAGCTACAGCGCCAAGCTGACGCTGGGGGATTCGCCGATGGGCGGGGCGGCATTCCGGATTCATTTTCCGGTGGTTTGATGTGGGTGCCTGGCCGAAAAGATCGCAGCCTCGTTGCACTCGACAGCTCCAGGGAATTGCGTCCACCTGTAGGAGCTGTCGAGTGCAACGAGGCTGCGATCTTTTGATCTTAAACGGCGATGTTTAAACGACACTTCCAGAAACTCACTCAGGCTACACATCCTTGCGCCGTTGCCTACGACTACGCCAGAATCCGCCGGCTAGTGCGCCTGTGGCGTGGGCTATATCGTTTCCCTGTCGTTGACGAATCAGCGATCGGGTCTCGCAGCCCGTGTATCTCTAGACGCACAACATCCTCCGTTCACATTATGGCGGCTGTACGTGGGAGACCTTCGGGTCTGCCGGTTCTAGAGTCCCGGTCTGCGACCCGCGTATAGCTGCCACCTTCTTTCGTCTCGCAGCGAACAGTGGCGGCTCCATGACTCTAGGAGGCTTTATCCATGTTCAAACCAACGCCTAATCCACCAGCACCCGACGACGTTTCCCCCTACGAATCCCTCGACTCAAAAAAACTCCACGAAGCCGCCGACCGCGCCCTCGACCACTACCTCAAACCACCCACTCCCAAAGACACCAAGCGCAAACCCAGCACCATTTACCATGTCGGTGCGAAGGTCGATAACGAAACCCTGCTGGTCAACGCCTGCGAATCCCTGGCGTCAGCGAGCGTGATGCTCAGTGAATTCGCCGGGTTGATGGACATGCCACATCGCAACATGATGTTGGGGATTCAATCGGTGGTCATGCTCGGTGAGCTGGCCGTCAACCGAGTGCTGGATAACCTTGATCCGCAGGGCTAGCGAGGATCTGTGGCAAAGGGGCTTGTTGTGGCGAGGGGGCTTGCCCCCGTTCGGCTGCGCAGCAGTCGCAAAACCGGTGTATGCGGTGTACCTGAATACCTGCGGTTGCAGATTTTGGGGTCGCTTCGCAACCCAACGGGGGCAAGCCCCCTCGCCACAACAGCCTGTCTAGCTGCATAGTTATGCGGTGAGTACACCATCAATTCTCCTGCGCCCGATAAGCCCCCGGCGTCAACCCCGTCCACTTCTTGAACGCCCGGTGAAACGCCGAAGGCTCTGAAAACCCCAACTGCTCGGCAATCTGTTGCAACGACAGGTCCGCCCGCCCCAGGTGATAAATCGCGATGTCCCGGCGTAACTGATCCTTCAATTCCTGAAAACTCGTGCCTTCCTCACGCAAATGCCGACGCAAGGTTTGCGGGCTGATGTGCAGGTGCGCCGCCACCGCTTCCAGATCCGGCCAGCGTGCGCTGTCGCGGCTGAGCAAGCGCCGCAATTGGCTGCTCAGGCTGTCGCCTTCGTCGGGGCGTGACAGCAGGTCGGCAGGGGAGCGCTCGAGAAAGTGCTTGAGGGTTCGTTCGTCCTGCAACAGCGGCATGTTCAGGTAGCGGCTGTGGAACAGCAGGCTACTCTGAGTAGTATCGAACGTTAGCGGGCAGGAAAACAGCAAGTCGTATTCGGCCCCGTGCTCGGGCCTCGGGTAGCTGAATGTGGCGTGCTCCAGACGAATGCGCTGGCCGATCAGCCAGCTGCCGAAGCGATGCCAGATCACCAGCAGGCTTTCGCTGAGGAAGTGGTCCGGGTCCCACAGCGGCGAATCGTCGAGACTCAGGCGAATCATCTCGCCTTCGCGGCTCAGAGTCAGACGCGGCGCCCCGGGAAACAGGCTGTAAAACAACAGGCCGCGATTGAGTGCTTTCTCCAGCGTGCGGCAGTGGATCACCGCGTGGCACATCATCGCGAAGCTGCCGGGTTTGCTCGGGGCCTGCCCGAAGCCCAGGTATTCGTCGTCCAGGGCCAGCCACAATCCCTGGATCAACCGGGTGAACTGTTCAGGCGCGATTCGGGCGCGCGGTTCTTCAAGCAACTCGGGGCTGATCCCCAGTTGCTGCATCAGGCTCGAATAGTCGTAGCCACGTCGGCGCGCGCCGCCGAGGGCGGCACGGGCGAAATGGCTGGCGATGGTGCGTTCACGCATGGGGGCAGGTCCGTCCACTGAGCAATGGATGGTAGCGGTGCCCATCGACGATGAACAAGGCGGATATCCGCCAAATTGCAGGACGAGGTCAGGCGGGTTGGCGGAAATCCGCCACATAGTTGTAACTGGTTGGTGACCAAAAGAAACCTGTAACCCTTGATGTCAAAAGGCTCGCAGGCTTTTTGGCGAATGTGGCACGGGCCTTGCGATACAACCAGCAGATGCCTGCCGTTGCGCAGCTCGACAAAACAAATCCCTCCAGTGCAGGAGGGTTCGCAATTGAAGTGTCTTGGGCAACAGATGGATGTTGTCACCGGGCGCTCTTGAGGAACTTTGCAATGACGACTCGTCAGCCACTGTACAAATCCCTGTATTTCCAGGTGATCGTTGCCATCGCCATCGGCATCCTGCTCGGTCACTTCTACCCGCAGACCGGTGTAGCCCTCAAGCCGTTGGGTGACGGGTTCATCAAACTGATCAAAATGATCATCGCTCCCATCATTTTCTGCACCGTCGTCAGCGGTATCGCGGGCATGCAGAACATGAAGTCGGTTGGCAAGACCGGCGGTTACGCGCTGCTCTACTTCGAAATCGTTTCGACCATTGCACTGCTGGTCGGTCTGGTGGTGGTCAACATCGTGCAGCCGGGTAACGGCATGCACATCGATGTCACCACGCTGGATGCCTCCAAAATCGCTACCTATGTGGCTGCCGGTGCGGATCAAAGCGTCGTTGGCTTCCTGCTTAACGTCATCCCGACCACCATCATTGGTGCGTTCGCCACGGGCGATATCCTGCAAGTACTGATGTTCTCGGTGATCTTCGGTTTCGCCCTGCATCGCCTGGGTGCCTACGGCAAGCCGATCCTGGACTTCATCGATCGCTTCGCCCACGTGATGTTCAACATCATCAACATGATCATGAAGCTCGCGCCGCTCGGTGCCTTCGGTGCCATGGCGTTCACCATCGGTGCCTACGGTGTGGGCTCGCTGGTGCAACTCGGTCAGTTGATGGCCTGCTTCTACATCACCTGCCTGCTGTTCATTCTGGTCGTGCTGGGTGGTATTGCTCGCGCTCACGGCTTCAGCGTGCTGAAAGTGATTCGTTACATCCGTGAAGAGCTGCTGATCGTGCTGGGTACTTCCTCTTCGGAGTCGGTACTGCCACGCATGCTGATCAAAATGGAGCGTCTGGGTGCGCAGAAATCCGTGGTAGGTCTGGTGATCCCGACTGGCTACTCGTTCAACCTCGACGGTACTGCGATCTACCTGACCATGGCGGCAGTGTTCATTGCTCAGGCCACCGACACCCACATGGACATCACTCACCAGATCACTCTGCTGGTGGTGTTGCTGCTGTCCTCCAAAGGCGCAGCTGGCGTGACCGGTAGTGGCTTCATCGTACTGGCCGCTACCTTGTCCGCTGTTGGCCACCTGCCGGTTGCCGGCCTGGCGCTGATCCTGGGTATCGACCGTTTCATGTCCGAAGCCCGCGCGTTGACCAACCTGATCGGTAACGCGGTTGCCACCATTGTTGTGGCCAAGTGGGTCAAGGAACTGGACACCGACGTGCTGCAATCCGAGCTGGCCTCGGGCGGTCGCGGCATTGCCGACGAGCCTAAAGACGATGTTTTGGGCCACGTCGAAGGGGCAACCCCGACGAACGCCAAGTAAGCCTTGTTGTAATGAAAAACCCGCTTCGGCGGGTTTTTTGTTGCCTGCGATTTGAGCGTAACGGTCAGCGTCACTGGCACATAAGGTGATTGCTGCAATGTCCCGGGCTGCCTAGGCTTGGGGGACTGCACTGGAGAACGCTCATGCTCGGTCCACTGGCATCACTCAAGGTTCTGGATTTCTCGACATTGTTGCCGGGGCCGTTCGCCTCGTTGCTGTTGGCGGACATGGGCGCCGAGGTGCTACGCATCGAATCGCCGACCCGCATGGATTTGCTGCGGGTGCTGCCGCCCCATGATCAAGGCGTGTCGGCCAGCCACGCGTACCTCAATCGCAACAAGCGCAGCCTGGCGCTGGATCTCAAGCAGCCCGAGGCGCTGGAGGTGATCAAGCAATTGCTTGTGGACTACGACATTGTGCTGGAGCAATTCCGCCCTGGCGTGATGGAACGGCTGGGCCTGGGGTATGAAGCCTTGAAGGCGATCAATCCACGGTTGATTTATGTGTCGATCACCGGCTACGGCCAGACCGGCCCTTACAAGGACCGCGCCGGCCACGACATCAACTACCTGGCGCTGGCGGGCCTTTCGAGCTACACCGGCCGTGCCGACAGCGGCCCGTTGCCGTTGGGCATGCAGGTGGCGGATGTCGCGGGCGGTTCGTTGCATGGGGTGATCGGGCTGCTGGCAGCGGTGATTGCGCGGCAACAGACCGGGCAGGGGCAGCATCTGGATGTGAGCATGACCGACTGCGCTTTCAGCCTGAACGCCATGGCCGGCGCGGGATACCTGGCCTGCGGCGTTGAGCCGGGCAGGGAAGACCAGATGCTCAACGGCGGCAGCTTCTACGATTACTATCGGTCACGCGATGGCCGCTGGTTGTCGGTGGGCAGTCTGGAACCGGGGTTCATGCAGCAACTGTGCACGGCGCTGGGCCGTCCGGAACTGGCGGCCGAGGGACTGTCGTCCGACCCCGCCCGGCAACGGGCGCTCAAGGACGCACTGAACATTGAATTCGAAAAACACGACTTTGCCTGGTTGTGTGAGCTGTTTGCGGGGGTCGATGCATGTGTCGAGCCGGTGTTGAGCCTGGGCGAAGCGGTCACGCACCCGCAGTTGCAGGCGCGGGAAATGGTGGCTGAGGTGCCGCGGGGCGATGGCTCGACCCAGGCGCAGATGGCCTGTCCGTTGAAGTTTTCAGCGGGGTTGCCTGAGCCGCGGCACATAGGCGCCCGGCTGGGGCAGCATACGGATCAGGTGTTGGGGGAGTTGGGGTTTAGTGTTGAGCGGATTGAAGCGCTGCGGCGGGCCAAGGTAGTTATCTAGCGTCTGTCCCGGCCGAAACTCAACTTATTCGACCCGCATCTCCCCACTGAACACCAACGTACTGCGACAGCGCCGGCACAAATACCGCCGCCCCTGGCGCACCAGGCTATGACGCTGGGCCGAAAACGGGAAATCGCTGTCGGCGCAGGGGCATTTGTAGATGTAGCGGGTCACGCTGCGGCGTTTGACGTCATAGGTGTGGCAGCGGTTGGGCGGCAGTTCGTAGACGCCGCGCATGATCAGTTGCCACTCTTCGCCGTGGGGCTGGATGCGGTCGCCGAACAGTTGATGGGCGATCAGGTGCGCGACTTCATGCGCCACGGTCTGCTTGAGGAAGTCTTCGGTGTTTTCCCGGTACAGCTGCGGGTTGAAGCGCAGCAGGTTCTCATGCAAATGCGCGACACCGGCTTTTTGCCCGCGCAGCTTGAGGCTCACCACGGGGCGTTTGAAAGGTCGTTTGAAAAAGGATTCGGCTTGCAGGAAACAGTCTTCGACGCGGGTATTGAGTTGCTCGGGCATGCTTGATGGATCTCCAAGGATGTCGAGTATGCCGCAACCCCGAGGGCTTGCGAATCGCTCAGGCGCCGAATGGTCGTTGCTCGCATTAGAAGGCCGCCTTGCGGCGGCCTGTCGTGGCGGAACGTGTTTTTTATGTCGGCGCTTGTTTGTCAGTTGGTATAGACCGGTCCCACGCCAAGGCCCCAGACAATCACGGTAAACGCCATGATGGCTACCAGCACCACCAGTCCTACGGCGAGCACCGAGCTCGAAAACAGGAAGCCCTCGTCCGATGGGATGTTCATGAACGTCGGTAGCCCCACATACAACAGGTACACCGTGTAGCAGACAGCCGCGGTGCCGACGATCATCCCCAGCCACAAGTGCGGGTACAGCGCCGCCAGGCCGCCGATGAACAGTGGGGTGGCGGTGTACGTGGCGAATGCGATACAGCGCGCCAGGCTCGGGTTGGCGTCATAGGTACGGGCCATCCAGTGAATGAAGGCGCCCATCACCGCGACACCGCCGAGCATCGCCAGGTACGACATGATGGTCATCCATAGCGCGCTTTCCATGGTCAGCATGACCGGCGCTCGATTACCGATGACCCAGCCGACTTGCGTAGTGCCGATAAATGCCGATATGGCAGGGATCGCCGCCAGAATCAGGGTGTGTGTCAGGTACATGTGGCTGATGCTTTCTTCCTCGTCGCCACGGATTTCTTTCCATTCCTGGTCAGGGTGGGTAAAGAGTCCCACTACGTGATGGATCATGCCAGTCACTCCTCTTGTTGTTGCCATCGCCCCCCAGCGGAGCGCTTACGGGCCAAAGTGGCCAGGTAAGAACAGGTCTGAATACGTGTGCGACCTTATGTCGCAGTATAGAAAGGAGTTACTTGCAATAGTGCGAGGGCTTTAGAGCAAATCGCGCTGTAAAGCACACCGTTAATCGCGGAAGTGTCTTGAGATTTTGATCCTCGGTGGTGCTGAAATGACCGAAGATCGCGGATATGTACCCGAATCTCGTACGATCCATCAGGGCTCTTCGCCCTTGAAGGGTTTTTGCGTAAAATGCCGGCCTTTCGTCACACCTCACGGATTTCGCGTCATGGGCACTCTTACGGTCAACCAGAACAAACTGCAAAAGCGCCTTCGCCGCCAGGCCGGTGAGGCTGTAGCCGATTTCAACATGATTGAAGACGGCGACAAGGTCATGGTCTGCCTGTCCGGTGGCAAGGACAGCTACACCATGCTCGATGTGCTGATGCATTTGCAGAAGGTCGCGCCGATCAAGTTCGAGATTGTCGCCGTGAACATGGACCAGAAACAGCCAGGCTTCCCCGAGCACGTGCTGCCGGCTTACCTCAAGGAACTGGGCATCGAGTACCACATCGTCGAGAAAGACACCTACTCGGTGGTCAAGGAGCTGATCCCGGAAGGCAAGACCACTTGCTCGCTATGCTCGCGCCTGCGTCGCGGCACGCTGTACACCTTTGCCGATGAAATCGGCGCGACCAAAATGGCCCTTGGTCACCACCGTGACGACATCGTCGAGACGTTCTTCCTGAACATGTTCTTCAACGGTTCGCTCAAGGCCATGCCGCCAAAGCTGCGCGCCGACGACGGGCGCAACGTGGTGATTCGCCCGCTGGCCTACTGCAACGAAAAAGACATCCAGGCCTACTCGGACCTCAAGCAATTCCCGATCATCCCGTGCAACCTCTGCGGCTCTCAGGAAAACCTGCAACGCCAGGTGGTTAAAGAGATGCTGCAGGAGTGGGAACGCAAGACCCCGGGCCGCACCGAGAGCATTTTCCGCAGCCTGCAGAACGTGATCCCGTCGCAACTGGCGGACCGCAACCTGTTCGACTTCACCAACCTGCGTATCGACGAAAGCGCCGCATCGCGGTTCGTCAACGTAGTGAACCTCTGACGGTTCAAGTCACTCAGACACACGGCGCTCGCGGGCGCCGTTTTCATTTCATCCCATAGGAGAGGGCATGCGCGATTACAAGTGGCTGCACGAATACTGTCTGAACCGCTTCGGTTCGGCGGCTGAACTGGAAGCCCATCTGCCGGTTCCCAAGACCCCGGCGCAATTGCGCAAGATCAGCGACGACCGCTACCTCTCGACCATGGCGTTGCGGGTATTCCGTGCCGGGCTCAAGCACAGCCTGGTGGATGCCAAGTGGCCGGCGTTCGAAGAAGTGTTCTTCAAGTTCGACCCGGAAAAAGTCGTGCTGATGAGCGCCGAGCATCTGGAGCGCTTGATGCAGGACGCGCGAATCATCCGCCACCTGGGCAAGCTCAAGAGTGTGCCGCGCAATGCGCAGTTTATTCTGGACGTAGCCCATGAGAAGGGCAGTTTTGGCGCCTTGCTCGCCGACTGGCCGGTGACCGACATCGTCGGGCTGTGGACCTACCTGAAAAAACACGGCCATCAGTTGGGCGGGTTATCGGCACCGCGATTCTTGCGGATGGTCGGCAAGGACACCTTCGTGCCGAGTTATGACGTGGTGGCAGCGCTGAATGCGCAGCAGATCGTCGACAAGGTGCCGAGCAGTCTGCGGGATCTGGCCACGGTACAGAATGCGTTCAACCAGTGGCATGAAGAGAGCGGTGGGCGGCCGATGAGCCAGATATCGATGATGCTGGCCTACACCGTCAATCACTGACGAAGATGATCGTTCCCACGCTCCGCGTGGGAACGCCGCCCGGGACGCTCCGCGTCCCTGTGACGCGGAGCGTCACTTGATGCATTCCCACGCAGAGCGTGGGAATGATCGGAGGGGGCCGTCAGGCGGGGGAAGTCTCGCCTTCCCCCGCCAACTTGCGGTTCAACTGATAGCGCCACCGCACATACAGCATCGCCGAGCAGAACACCGCCAGGCTCGCGCCCATCTCCAGCAAACCGAACAGCTGCCGGTTCGGGTCATAGGCGGCCAATGCGCCCTTGATGAAATACAGATTCACCACAAAACACATCCACGAATGCCCACGGGCACTGCCGACGATCATTCCCGGTGCCAGCAACAGCAGCGGCACCAGTTCGATCAGCAGAATCACCCACGGCCGCGCGCCATGCAGGTCGGCGAACACCAGGTAGTAGGCGCAAAGCAGCCCCGCCAGACCGAAAAAGCACAGCAGGCTGATGACGCGCATCGCCCGTACACGTGGTTCGAGCCATTCGATGGCAGGCAACACCTTAGGCTTTTTAGCCACGATGGCTCTCCAGTTTCTGCGCAGTCTTGGCCAGGCGCAGGCCCAAGGCACGGCACAATGCGACTTCATGTTCGTTCAAGCCGCTTTTGCCATCGGCCCCGGCGTGATGACTGGCGCCGTAAGGCGTGCCGCCGCCACGGGTTTCCAGCAGCGCCGATTCACTGTAGGGCAGGCCGGTGATCAACATGCCGTGGTGCAGCAATGGCAGCATCATCGACAGCAGTGTGGTTTCCTGACCGCCGTGCAGGCTGGCGGTCGAGGTGAAGACCCCGGCCGGTTTGCCCACCAGGGCGCCGGTCAGCCACAGGTTGCTGGTGCCGTCGAGGAAGTACTTCAACGGTGCGGCCATGTTGCCGAAGCGGGTCGGGCTGCCCAGGGCCAGGCCGGCGCAGTTCTTCAAATCGTCGAGGCTGGCGTACAGCGCGCCTTCATCGGGAATGTCCGGCGCCACGGCTTCGCATTCAGTGGAGATCGCCGGCACCGTGCGCAACCTGGCCTCAAGGCCGGCCTGCTCGACGCCACGGGCAATCTGCCGGGCCATTTCATTGGTCGAGCCGCTGCGGCTGTAATACAGCACCAGAATGTACGGCGCGCTCACGGCAACAACTCCAGTACATTTTCCGGCGGACGGCCGATGATGGCTTTATCGCCGACTTCGAGAATCGGCCGCTCCATGAGTTTCGGGTGTGCGGCGATGGCGGCGATCAATTGCGCCTCGCTCAAACCGCTGTCGGCCAGGTTGAGGGTTTTGTACTCGTCCTCGCCGGTGCGCAGCAATTGCCGGGCGCTGATGCCGAGTTTGTTCAGCAGGCTCTGGATTTGCGCGGCGTCCAGCGGTGTTTCCAGGTAGCGGACGACCGTTGGCGTCAGGCCACGGGCTTCGATGAGTTCGAGCGCACCGCGGGATTTCGAGCAGCGCGGGTTGTGATAAAGCGTCAGATCGGTCATGTGCGGGTCGCTTCTTGCGTAAAGTGGCGGCTATTCTAACTGTGCGGCGCGTAATCCAGAACCTTGGGAGGCGATGGGTCGCAGGTGCATTCCATTTTTGACAAGGATTGAGACATGACAAGGCGACTGGCAGCGGCATTGGCGATCATGGGGGCGTTATTACTGGGGGGCTGTGGCAACGACTATGGCATCGACCAGAATGGTCACAAGGTCGCCGCCGAGCGTCTGGACAAACAATGGCTGGTGCTCAATTACTGGGCCGAGTGGTGCAGCCCGTGTCGGACCGAAATCCCACAGCTGAATGTGTTGGCCGAGCAGCTCCAGGGCAAGAAGATCGGCGTGTTCGGGGTCAACTTCGACAATGTGCAGGGCGAAGAGCTGAAAAGCGCCAGCGAGAAACTGGGGATCAAGTTCATTGTATTGGCCCAGGACCCGGCCGACCTTTTCGAGTTGCCGCGCAGTGAAGCGCTGCCAGTGACTTACATCATTGATAACAAGGGCAAGGTGCGGGAACAGTTGATGGGCGAGCAGACGGCGGCGGGGGTGATGGCGAAGCTTGAGGCGTTGCAGGCGACCAACTGACCGAGCACCGACCTGTTGAGTTGATCGTTCCCATGCTCTGCGTGGGAACGCCGCCCGGGACGCTCCGCGTCCCTGTGACGCAGAGCGTCACTAAATGCATTCCCACGCGGAGCGTGGGAACGATCAGTTCGGTGCGATCAGTGCGAGGGCATCAACCCTCTTCAAGCCACCAACGCAATGGCTTGCCTTCGGCCGGCCAGAAGCGCATCTGATCAATTGGTGAGACGTCCCAGCGCTGGACGTTTTCCAGCGCCTGCAGGAAGCGTTTTTCCTGCTCCATCAACGCCGGCGCGCAGAGTTTGCGGGTGCTGCCGATCTTGCCGAAGCTGAGCTTTTCACCTTCCAGGGAATACGGCGCGAACCAGTGGTTGCAGCCGCCGTTACCGTAGGCCCGACCGTCGTCACCGAGCGTGATGGTCAGGTGGCTGTAGTCCATCAGCGGACGTTCGCCGATCCACTCCAGAATGTAACTGCGGTTCTGTTGCAACTTTACCGGCTCGGCGGCGCAGCCCAGCAGGCTGGCACCGACCATCGTGGTCAGAGCAAGGCGTTTCATCACGCAGGCTCCTGGCACTTCGGGCACAGGTGCTTTTCGCCGGCTGCGGTCCAGCCCAGTTCGGCAATCCGTGCGGTGGCGGCCGGTTTTTCAGCTTTGTTGCCCAGCTTGGCGTCGACCGCGAACTCGAAGCTCAGCTCTTTGGCACAGCTGTCGCAGTTGACTTTCCAGGTGTGGATCGCCAGTTCGCCGAACACCGGACCACTGGCCACCGCGACCCATTGGCCCGGCGGGTTGATCAGGTGGCGAACCGTTTCGACGGTCAGTCGCATGGACAAGTCCTTGCTGCCTTTGAGGGTCACTACCAGCACGTCGTTGTTACGAATCGAGCCACCGTTGCCGGTGACTTGATAACGCCCCGGCACCAGGGCGCGGCATTCGGTGAGGGTGTGTTGCGGGTTCATCAGGCTGTAGCGGAAATCGTGTTCGACCATGGGTCCTCCAAATATGCGCGATATGCTAGCACGGGCATCAACCCAGCATGGCGCGGGCATGTGACCTTCGATCTGGTTCAAATGAGCTGCCCACTCGTGGCACACTGCCACTTTTGCATCTCTAAGGAACAGAAATGGCGTTGATCGAATGTTACGAGTGCAAGCAACGCATCAGTTCCGTGGCGCCTGCTTGCATTCATTGCGGTGCGCCTGCGGCAATGGTGCACGCGGCCACTTCGACGGCAGCGCCTGTGGAAGCACCGCTTTCTTTCGGGCGTTTGCCGAGCAATGAGAGTGTGCCTCGGGTGACCCCGGCCGCCTTCGGGCGTAAACGAAAAACCGAAATCCAGGCTGAGGTCCCGGCACCGGTGCTCAATGGACCGCGTCCGGTGGAACTCTGGCTGAAACTGATGATTTTCTTTCTGCCGCCGTTTTTTGTCTGGTTCCTGCTGCGTCGCGGGCATTCAACGGGGCAACGCTTGTTGGGCTTCGGCTGGCTGGGCCTGATGTTCGTCTTGTCCAAGGCCTGAGCCGTTCAGCGCTCGACCTGATTGTGTGGCGAGCCGGCCGCCCAGGCCGCGATGTTCTGCAATGTGGTCGCGGCAATCGCACCCAGGGCTTCGCGAGTGAGGAAGGCCTGGTGTGCGGTGATGATCACGTTCGGAAAGGTCAGCAGGCGCGCCAGCACATCGTCTTGCAGTGGCAGGTCGGAGCGGTCCTCGAAGAACAACTGCGCCTCCTCTTCATAGACATCGAGCCCCAGATAGCCCAATTGGCCGTTTTTCAATGCGTCGATCAGCGCCGGCGTGTCCACCAGACCGCCACGACCGGTGTTGATCAACATCGTGCCGGGCTGCATGTGCGCCAGTGACTCGCGGTTGATCAAATGTTTGCTCTGCTCGTTGAGCGGGCAATGCAGGCTGATGATCTGAGACTCGGCCAGCAGTTGCGGCAAGCTCAGGTAGCGTGCGCCGAGGGCTTCGACCTGTGGGTTCGGATAGGGGTCATAGGCCAGCAATTGGCAGCCGAAGCCGTGCATGATTTTCGCAAAGGTCGCGCCGATCTGCCCGGTGCCGACCACGCCGACGGTCTTGTTCACCAGATCGAAACCGGTCAACCCGTGCAGGCTGAAATCGCCCTCGCGGGTACGGTTGTAGGCGCGGTGCAGACGGCGGTTGAGCGCCAGGATCAACGCCACCGCGTGTTCGGCCACGGCGTGGGGTGAGTAGGCCGGGACCCGCACAACCGTCAGCCCCAGGCGCTTCGCCGCCGCGAGGTCGACATGGTTGTAACCGGCCGAGCGCAGGGCGATCAAGTGTGTGCCACCTGCTGCCAGGCGTTCAAGCACCGGAGCGCTGAGGTCGTCGTTGATGAAGGCGCAGACCACCTCGTGATGCTCGGCCAGCGCCGCCGTGTCGAGGCTCAGTCGTGCCGGCTGGAAATGCAGTTCGATGCCGGCGGGCAGGTCGGCGGCGAGAAAACTCTCGCAGTCGTAGGTCTGGCTGCTGAAAAGAATCGTGCGCATGCTGTCCTCCTGGAAGTCTCAAACCCCGTAGCAGCCTTCGGCAGCTGCTACAGGGTTTAAGTTTAGCGTTCAGGCCCTCCTGCGTTATTGCGCTGCATCAGGCATTGATGCGCGCATGGGCCGCGAGGCGATTGATGGCGCGTTCGAGTTCTTCCAGCGCGACGGGGGCTTTCGGGTCCTGTTGCTTGAGCAGGGTTTCGCTGCGCTGGCAGGCGGCGCGCAGTTGCGGGACGCCGCAATAACGGGTTGCCCCGTGCAGGCGATGGACCCGCTCGATCAGGGCGTTCTGGTCGTTGGCTTCACGAGCTACGCGGATGGCCTCGCGGTCGGCTTCCAGGGAGGCCAGCAGCATGGCCAGCATGTCCGCCGCCAGATCGGCCTTGCCGGCCGCCAGGCGCAGGCCTTCTTCGTGGTCGAGCACCTGCAGTTCATGACCGCTGTTGTTATCGCTATTACGCTCCGGCCCCTGATTGCGCAGCGCCAGGCCCGTCCATTTCAACACCACTTGCGCCAGTTGCCGTTCGCTGATGGGTTTGGTCAGGTAGTCGTCCATGCCGCTTTGCAGCAATGCGCGTTTTTCATTGGCCATCGCATGGGCGGTGAGGGCCACGACCGGCAGTGGCGTGCAATGCCGCTCGCTTTCCCATTGGCGAATGGCTTCAGTGCTTTGGCGCCCATCCATGCCGGGCATTTGCACGTCCATCAACACCAGGTCGAAAGTCTCGTTCTGTACGGCCTTGACCGCGGCGTAACCGCTTTCTACCGCGAGCACCTTGGCGCCCATGTCTTCGAGCAGGGTTTGCACCAGCAGCAGGTTGGCCGGGTTGTCGTCCACGCAAAGGACCTTCGGCGCGCGGCTGGAAACCGGTTCGGCGGGGTCGCTGCGCTGCTGGCGCGGGTTGACCAGATCAGACAGGGCCCGACGCAGCTTGCGGGTGCAGGCCGGTTTGGACTGGAGCTGGCTGTGGGGGTTGGGCACCGAGAGATGGAACAGCGTCAGTTCGGTGGTCGGGCACAGCACCAACACTCTGCAGCCCAGGTGTTCAAGGTCCCAGATGTGCTGGTTGAGGCGCTCCGGCGGCATGTCGTTGCTGGTGATGCCGAGCACCGCCAGGCCGATTGCCTGATCGGTCTGGTGGGCGCCGGTCACGCCATTGGCCAGGCTTTCCAGGGTATTGAACGGCGTGACGCTCAGGCCGCAGTCTTCCAGTTGATGCTGCAATGCCTGACGGGCCAGTTCATGGTTTTCCAGGACGGCCACCCGCTGCCCGAGCAACGGTGGGCCGGGCAGGTCTTCGGCGTCGTCGCGGGTTTTGGGCAGGCTCAGGCTGATCCAGAACTCCGAGCCTTCGCCCGGCGTGCTGTCGACGCCGATCTCGCCGCCCATTTGTTCGATCAGCCGTTTGGAAATCACCAATCCGAGGCCGGTGCCGCCGGGTTGTCGGGACAATGAGTTATCGGCCTGGCTGAAGGCCTGGAACAGGGCGCGCACGTCCTGGTTCGACAGACCGATGCCGGTGTCCTGAATGCTGATGCGCAGTTGCACGCTGTCTTCATGCTCTTCTTCGAGCATCGCCCGGGCGACGATGGTGCCTTCGCGGGTGAACTTGATCGCATTGCTCACAAGGTTGGTGAGGATCTGCTTGAGTCGCAACGGATCGCCCACCAGCGACAGTGGCGTATCGCGATAAACCAGGCTCACCAGCTCAAGCTCTTTGGCGTGGGCGGCCGGGGCGAGGATGTTCAGGGTGTCTTGCAGCAGGTCGCGCAGGTTGAACGGAATATGGTCGAGCACCAGTTTGCCGGCCTCGATTTTCGAGAAGTCGAGAATCTCGTTGATGATCCCCAACAGGCTGTCGGCGGACTTTTCGATGGTGCCCAAGTAATCGAGCTGGCGCGGTGTCAGTTCGCTTTTTTGCAGCAGGTGCGTGAAGCCGAGAATGCCGTTGAGCGGCGTGCGGATTTCATGGCTCATGTTGGCCAGGAACTCGGACTTGATCCGGCTCGCCTCCAGGGCTTCCTTGCGCGCCAGGTCCAGCTCGATGTTCTGGATTTCGATGGTTTCCAGATTCTGACGCACGTCTTCGGTGGCCTGGTCGACGCTGTTTTGCAATTCTTCCTGAGCGTTCTGCAGCGTCCCGGCCATGCGGTTGATGCCGGACGCCAGTTCATCCAGTTCCTGGCTCCCGAGGGGCGGCAGGCGGGTTTCCAGATGGCCGTCCTTGAGTTGCGCCACGGCTTGTTTGATCTGGCTCAATGGCCGGTTGATGGTTCGGCCCATGCGTAACGCCAGCAGCGCCGCACCGGCCAGGCCTCCGCCGATCAGCAGCAGGCTGGCGAACAGGCTGCGGTAACCGCGCAGCAGCATGCCGTTGTGGGACAGTTCGAGTTCGACCCAGCCCAGCAGGAGGTCGGCTTCATCGGGGATCAGGTCGCCGGCCAGGTTGCGGTGCTTGCCGAACACCGGCAGCAGGTAACGCGTGGCGTCATTGCCACTGCGGCGCAGCAACTGTGAACCGTTGCCCAGGGGCGCCTGATTGAGCATGGTCGGGCCGGCATGGGCCAGCGGCGTGCGGTCGGGGGCGAGGAAGGTCACCGCGCGCACGTCGGTCTGTTCCAGGGACTGGGTGGCGATGCGCTCCAGCAGCTCGTTGTCTTTGCGGCCCATGGCCGGCGCCACCAGGGGGGCCAGCTGTTCGGCGATCATTTCGCCGCGTTGCATGAGTTGGGATTGCAGGTCCGATTGCTGCATCCAGGTGAAATAGCCGCCCAGGACCAACGCCATCAGGGTGGTCGGCAACAGGGTCAGTAACAGCACGCGGCCTTTAATTCCCAGTTTCTTGAGCACGCATCTCTCCTGCATCCAGCTGTTTATTGACCTGCACATGCGTCCGGCACGCGCCACCTGCGCAGTGTAGCGATTTGCATGCGGGCAATCTTCGTAAAATTGATGTCGTTATTCGTCGGTCAGTTCAATGCTTTGGTCCAGGGAGGCAAACCTTGGGTTGCCCCTGGAGAGGCAATCTTGAATAATCATCAATTGAGAATTATTTGCAGATACTCATGACTCCCATTGCTATTGGCCATCCTCGCATCCTCTCTATCGAAGACGATCCAGTGCTCGGTGCTTATGTTCATGAGCATCTGGGGCGCTACGGTTTTCAGGTGACCTGGTGCCAGAACGGGCAGGAAGGCCTGGCGATTGCGCGCCAGCAGGCCTTCGATGTGGTGTTGATGGATATTCTCTTGCCGGGGCTCGATGGCCTGGCGGTGCTGACCCAATTGCGCCAGAGCCATTCCACGCCAGTGGTGCTGATGTCGGCGCTGGGTGCCGAGGCGGATCGCATCAGTGGTTTTCGCCTCGGGGCCGACGATTACCTGCCCAAGCCTTTCAGCATGGCCGAGTTGCGGGTGCGCATCGAAGCGATCCTGCGGCGGGTAGCGTTCGACCGTCGACCAGCGCCGATACCGACGCCCCCTGCGACGGACTGCCTGCGTTTTGACGATGAACTGGGCGAGGTCTTTTGGGGCGAGTACGCGGCCGGCCTGACCCGCAGCGAGTACCGCTTGCTGGACACGCTGAACCGCAACGACGATGAAGTGTTGAGCAAGGCGTTCCTTTATCAGCAGGTATTGCAGCGCGGTTATGCGCCCCATGACCGCAGCCTCGACATGCACATCAGCCAGATTCGCCGCAAGCTCAAGGCCATCGGTTACACCGAGCGTGAAGTGCGCACGGTTTGGGGCAAAGGGTATGTATTGAGTACGGTCGATGAAGTGGTCTGACGTGCCGGGCCGCACGGTGGCCCTGCAACAGCAACTGCTGCGCGATCTGTCCCACGAATTGCGCACGCCGCTCAGCCGGTTACGGGTGGCCTGCGAAAGCGAGCAGGACCTGGAACAATTGCGCGAGCGCATTAGCCGGGAAGTCGACGGCATGCAGCGCCTGGTCGAGGATGCGCTGCAACTGGCCTGGCTCGACACCGTGCGCACGTCTTTGCCCGATGAAGCGATCCAGGTCCAGGCCTTGTGGGAAATGCTCACGGAAAACGCTTGCTATGAAAGCAGCTGGCCGGCGAGTCAGTTGCACTGTGCGGTGGATGCCTCCTGCTGGGTGCGCGGCCATCTCAATACCCTGGCCCAGGCGCTGGAAAACATTCTGCGCAATGCCATTCGTCATTCACCGCAGGGCGGTGTCGTGATGTTCGGTGGCCGGCGTGATGGCGACTTTTGGCACCTGTGGCTGGAGGACGAGGGCGGTGGGGTGGCTGACGAGGATCTTGAGCGGATCTTCTCGCCGTTCATCCGGCTCGACGGCTCACGGCCGGGGGAGGGTGGGTTCGGATTGGGGTTGAGCATTGCGAGGAATGCGGTGCAGCGGCAGGGCGGGCGGCTTTGGGCGGAGAATGCAGGGCGGGGCTTACGGCTGAATATGCTGTTACTGGCTGATCTCCATGGCGACAATGCTGACGCCATCGCGAACAGGCCTGCACCTACAGTGGACATGTGTCGACCACTCATTGCGTGATCAACCCCAGGCCCTGCTCGCAGATTTTGCCGGAGCGTTCGCGTTTTTTTGTACGACCTTTCCTAAAGCCTTTCGCCGACACCTTCAGGCTGCCTTGACGGTTTAGAGTCACGTTTTTCCTCATCATCAAGGAGTTGGGCATGAATGCATCCAATATTGCCGGCACCACCGCAGATGTCCGTTTCGATGAGGTACTTGCGCTGATTCACAGTGCCAGACAGCAGGCCGTACAGGCGGTCAATACCCAGCTGATCGAACTGTACTGGCAGGTCGGTGCTTACATCAGCCGCAAGCTGGAGCAGGCTGAGTGGGGCGATGCCGTGGTCAGTCAGCTGGCTGAACATCTGGCCAAGACTCAACCAGGGTTGCGCGGGTTTACCCGGCGCAATCTGTTTCGTATGCGTCAGTTCTACGAAGCTTATCGGGGCAATGAGAAAGTGTCAGCGCTGCTGACACAATTACCCTGGACCCATAACCTGCTCATTCTGACTCAAAGTAAACACCCGCAAGAGCGTGAGTTTTATCTGCGTCTGGCTGTGCAGGAAAAGTGGTCGACGCGAGAGCTGGAACGTCAGCACAAAGCTGCGCTGTTCGAGCGCAGCATCACCCAACCGCCAAAAGTCTCTCCAGTGCTGAGACAAGCCAACCCTGCGGCGCTTGAGATATTCCGCGATGCTTACATGGTCGAGTTTCTCGACCTGCCCGGCGGCCATGCCGAAACTGATCTGCATCAAGGGTTGCTGGCGCGACTCAAGCAATTTCTGATCGAGTTGGGCCGCGACTTCTGCTTTGTCGGCTCCCAATACCCGCTGCAAGTCGGAGGGCGTGACTTTGCTCTGGACCTGTTATTTTTCCATCGTGGACTCAACTGCTTGATCGCTATCGAACTCAAGGTCGGCCGTTTCGAGCCGGAGTACTTGGGCAAGCTGGACTTCTATCTGGAAGCGCTGGATCGAGATGAACGCAAACCCCACGAAAACCCGGCCATCGGTGTGTTGCTCTGCGCCAGTAAGGATGACGAAGTGGTCGAATACGCCCTTAACCGCAGCCTGTCGCCAGCGTTGATCGCTGAATACCAGGTCCAGCTTCCGGACAAACAGCTGCTGCAGGCCAAATTGCATGAGTTTTATGCATTGAATATTGCACAAGGAGAAGAGGAGTGAACTGCTTATTCCCATAAGCCATAAGCCCCTTACTTTGCGTGATATGGCCTGCGCACGTTTGCCGGTATGATAGGCGCCCCCGCAGTCCGGATTGCGAATACGCCATGACCTTGCAGTACCCAACCATCGCCGATTGCGTCGGCAACACTCCGCTGGTCCGTTTACAGCGCCTGCCTGGCGTCACCAGCAACACGCTTTTGCTCAAGCTCGAAGGGAACAACCCGGCGGGTTCGGTCAAGGACCGTCCGGCGCTGTCGATGATCACCCGCGCCGAATTGCGCGGGCAGATCCACGTCGGCGACACGCTGATCGAAGCGACTTCGGGTAACACCGGGATTGCCCTGGCCATGGCCGCCGCGATCAAGGGTTACAAGATGATCCTGATCATGCCGGACAACTCCAGCGCCGAGCGTAAAGCCGCGATGACGGCCTATGGCGCCGAGCTGATTCTGGTCAGCCAGGAAGAAGGCATGGAAGGCGCGCGCGACCTCGCCCAGCGAATGGAAGCCGAAGGCCGTGGCAAGGTGCTGGACCAGTTCGCCAACGGTGACAACCCCGAGGCGCACTATACCACCACCGGTCCGGAAATCTGGCGTCAGACCCAGGGCACCATCACGCATTTCGTCAGCTCGATGGGCACCACCGGCACCATCATGGGTGTCTCGCGCTACCTGAAAGAACAGAACGAGAACGTGCAGATCATCGGTCTGCAACCGATGGAAGGCTCGGCGATTCCGGGTATCCGTCGCTGGCCGCAGGAATACCTGCCGAAAATTTATCAGGCCGATCGCGTGGACCGGATCGTCGACATGGCGCAAAGCGAGGCCGAGGACGTGACCCGTCGTCTGGCGCGCGAAGAAGGCATTTTCTGCGGCGTGTCTTCGGGCGGTGCAGTGGCGGCGATGCTGCGCCTGTCCAAAGAAGTTGAAAACGCGGTGATTGTCGCGATCATCTGTGACCGTGGCGACCGTTACTTGTCGACCGGCATTTTCGACGCGCCAAACTGATGGCCAAGCAAGAGAGAGGCCTGCGCTTTCAGCCCACGGGCGGCAGCAAGGCCCCGCAAGTCCCGACCGGCAAAAAGCAGCGTTTGACCATCGAGCGCCTGGCTAATGACGGTCGCGGTATCGCATTTTTTGAAGGTCGCACCTGGTTCGTCATCGGCGCCTTGGCCGGTGAAGAGGTCGAGGCGCGGGTCTTGGGTGCCCACGGTAAAGTGGTCGAGGCGCGTACCGAGCGGGTGTTCCAGGCCAGCCAATTGCGCCGCCCGGCACCGTGCGCCCATGCCGGTCGCTGCGGTGGTTGCAGCGTGCAGCATCTGCCCCACAACGAACAACTCGCCCTGAAACAGCGCATGCTCGCCGAGCAATTGTCGAGGGTTGCCGGCGTCGAACCCGAAGAGTGGGCTGCGCCATTGAGCGGTCCGGAATTCGGCTACCGGCGTCGTGCCCGGGTGGCGGTGCGTTGGGACATGAAGGCGAAAAAACTCGAAGTCGGTTTCCGCGCTGCCGGCAGCCAGGACATCGTTGCCATCAACGAGTGCCCGGTGCTGGTACAGCCCTTGCAGCCGATCATGACCTGCTTGCCGGATATGTTGCGGCGCTTGAGCAAACCTCAGGCACTGGGGCATGTGGAATTGTTCAGCGGTTCGTCATTGGCGGTATTGCTGCGGCACATGGCGCCGTTGTCCGAAGCCGATATGACGATCCTCAAGGAATTCTGCGCGTTCCATGAGGCCCAGTTGTGGCTGCATGGCGACGGCGAGCCGCAACCGGTCGAGGCCGATCAGACCCTGGCCTATCGCCTTGAACCGTGGGACTTGAACCTGGCGTATCGGCCTGGAGATTTCATCCAGGTCAACGCCGGGGTCAACGAAGCGATGATCGCTCAGGCGCTGGAATGGTTGGCGCCGAAAGCCGATGAGCGGGTTCTGGACCTGTTCTGCGGATTGGGCAACTTTGCCTTGCCGCTGGCCAGGACCGTTCGTGAAGTGGTGGCGGTGGAAGGTGTGCAGGCCATGGTCGAGCGGGCCGCCGCGAACACCGCTAGTAATAATTTGCATAACGCGAAATTTTTTCAGGCCGATTTATCCCAGCCTTTGGCTGATGCCGAATGGGCCAGCGAAGGCTTTTGTGCGGTACTCTTGGACCCACCTCGCGACGGTGCTTTCGAGGTGGTGCGCAAGCTTGCGTCCCTGGGTGCCGAACGATTGGTTTATGTGTCATGCAACCCTGCAACTCTGGCGCGCGACACGGTCGAATTGATCAAGCAGGGCTACCGGTTAAAACGTGCCGGGATTCTCGATATGTTTCCTCAAACGGCGCATGTCGAGGCCATGGCGTTATTTGAAGCGAGCTAGGATGGCTCGTCTGGTCCGACTGACCGTCCGTGCCGCCACGCATCAGCCCGGCGGGGCGCCCGGACAATGAAGGTCAGCGATTTGACGCATTGAATCTGCGTCGTAGGGAAGGTAAAGCAAGATGGTACAGGTGAGAGCACACCAGCCGATCAACACTGACGGCAGTATCAATCTCGAGGCTTGGCTCGATCACGCGGTCAGTATCGATACGGCACTGGATCGCGAAGCCTTGAAAGAAGCCTGCGAGTTCGCTCGCGAGGCCGAACAACAAGCCAATGCGGCGAAAAACCTGTGGTCCGAAGGGACCTCGAGTTTCCGCACCGGCCTTGAGATCGCCGAGATTCTCGCCGACCTCAAACTCGATCAGGATTCGTTGGTCGCGGCAGTCTTGTACCGCGGCGTGCGCGAAGGCCAGATCCAGTTGCCGGCGGTCAGCCAGCGCTTCGGCCCGGTGGTCGCCAAACTGATTGACGGCGTGCAACGCATGGCGGCGATCAGTGACAGTCTGAGTCCGCGTAAATCCATGGTGATGGGCACCCAAGGCCAGGTGGAAAACCTGCGCAAGATGCTCGTGGCCATGGTCGACGACGTGCGCGTCGCGCTGATCAAACTGGCCGAGCGCACCTGTGCGATCCGTGCGGTAAAAACCGCCGATGACGAGAAGCGTAACCGCGTCGCCCGTGAAGTCTTCGACATCTACGCGCCACTGGCTCACCGCCTCGGTATCGGTCATATCAAGTGGGAGCTGGAGGACTTGTCCTTCCGTTACCTCGAGCCCGACCAGTACAAGCAGATCGCCAAGTTGCTCCATGAGCGACGGCTGGATCGCGAGCGCTTCATCAGCGATGTGATGACCCAGCTCAAGAACGAGTTGCAGGCCACCGGCGTCGAGGCTGACATCAGCGGCCGGGCCAAACACATCTATTCGATCTGGCGCAAAATGCAGCGCAAGGGTCTGGAGTTCAGCCAGATCTACGACGTGCGCGCCGTTCGCGTGCTGGTGCCGGAAATGCGTGACTGCTACACCGCGCTCGGCATCGTCCACACCCTGTGGCGGCACATCCCGAAAGAGTTCGACGACTACATCGCCAACCCGAAAGAGAATGGCTACCGCTCGCTGCACACCGCGGTAATCGGCCCTGAAGGCAAGGTGCTGGAAGTGCAGATCCGCACCCACGCCATGCACGAAGAAGCCGAGCTGGGGGTTTGCGCGCACTGGCGATACAAGGGCACCGACGTCAAGTCCGGCTCGAACCACTATGAAGAGAAAATCTCCTGGCTGCGTCAAGTTCTCGAGTGGCACGAAGAGCTGGGCGATATCGGCGGCCTTGCCGAACAACTGCGGGTCGATATCGAGCCGGACCGGGTTTATATCTTCACTCCCGACGGTCATGCCATCGACTTGCCGAAGGGCGCGACACCGCTGGACTTCGCCTACCGCGTGCACACCGAAATCGGTCACAACTGCCGCGGCGCCAAGATCAACGGGCGCATCGTGCCGCTCAACTACAGCCTGCAAACCGGTGAACAGGTCGAGATCATCACCAGCAAGCACGGCACCCCGAGCCGCGACTGGCTGAACCCGAACCTGGGTTACATCACCACGTCGCGGGCGCGGGCGAAGATCGTTCACTGGTTCAAGTTGCAGGCCCGCGATCAGAACGTCGCGGCCGGTAAAACCTTGCTTGAACGCGAACTCAGTCGCCTCGGCCTGCCGCAGGTGGATTTCGACAAGCTGGCCGAAAAGGCCAACATGAAGACCGCCGAAGACATGTTCGCCGCATTGGGCGCAGGCGATTTGCGCCTGGCGCAACTGGTGAACCTGGCGCAGCAACTGGTCGAGCCGGAACGCGGCAACGAACAGCTGGAGCTGATCCCGCGCAAAGCCACCGGCTATAAACCGGGCAAGCGCGGCGATATCCAGATCCAGGGCGTCGGCAACCTGATGACCCAGATGGCCGGCTGCTGCCAGCCGTTGCCGGGGGACGCCATCGTCGGTTACATCACCCAGGGCCGTGGCGTGAGCATCCACCGTCAGGACTGCGCCTCGGTGCTGCAACTGGCCGGGCGCGAGCCGGAGCGGATCATCCAGGTCAGCTGGGGGCCGGTGCCGGTGCTCACCTATCCGGTGGACATCATCATTCGCGCTTACGACCGTTCCGGTCTGCTGCGTGACGTGTCGCAGGTGCTGCTCAACGAGCGGATCAACGTGCTGGCGGTCAACACCCGCTCGAACAAAGAGGACAACACTGCGTTGATGTCCCTGACCATCGAGATTCCGGGGCTGGATGCGCTGGGGCGGTTGCTGGGGCGGATCTCCCAGTTGCCGAACATCATCGAAACCCGCCGTAACCGCACACCGTAAGCGTTCACTTTTTTGTGGCCGCCAGGCTTTTGTGGGAGCTGGCTTGTCGGATCGCGGCGGTGCGGCGATCCGACTTGCCCGGTTCCCACAGGTTCTCGCAGAGATTGATTGATGTATTCACTTGAAGACCTGCTGCACCTGATGAACCGTCTGCGCGACCCGCAGTACGGCTGCCCGTGGGACATCAAGCAAACCTACGCCACCATCGTCCCGCACACCCTGGAGGAAGCCTACGAAGTTGCCGATGCTATTGAGCGCGGCGATTTCGATCACTTGCAGGGTGAGTTGGGCGACTTGTTGTTCCAGGTGGTTTATTACAGCCAACTGGCTCGGGAAGAAGGGCGCTTCGAATTTGCCGGCGTGGTCGACAGCATCACGCGCAAGTTGATCCGCCGTCATCCTCACGTATTTCCCACCGGGGATCTGTACGCGCCGCTGGACGTCCCGCGTCTGAATGAAGAGCAGGTCAAGCAACGCTGGGAAGAAATCAAGGCCGAAGAACGCGCCGAGAAGTCTTCGGCGCCGGAGCAGTTGTCCTTGCTCGATGACGTACCCGCGGCACTGCCGGCATTGTCCCGTTCGGCAAAACTGCAGAAGCGCGCAGGGCAGGTCGGTTTCGATTGGCCGGACGCCTTGCCGGTACTCGACAAGGTTCGCGAAGAGCTCGATGAAGTGCTCGAAGCCATGGCCGACAATGACTCGGTGGCGATTGCCGATGAAGTCGGCGACCTGCTGTTTTCCGTGGTCAATCTGGCGCGTCACCTCAAGGTCGATCCGGAAACCGCACTGCGTGGCGCGAACACAAAATTTGAAAGACGCTTCCGATTTATCGAACAGGCATTGCGCGACACCCACCGTCCCATAGAAGATTGCACCCTCGAAGAGTTGGACGCCTTGTGGGGCGAAGCCAAACGTCAGGAAAAGAATTTGCCCAGCTGCGGCTGAGCTGTTGCCTAAGTGAGTAAGCACCATGAGCCTTTCCCTTCGCGACCAGTTGCTCAAAGCAGGGCTGGTCAACCAAAAGCAGGCCAAACAGGTCGGCAAAGAAAAACAGAAACAACAGCGTCTGGCCCACAAAGGCCAGATCGAACTCGATGACTCCCAGCAGCGTGCGGCTCAGGAAGCCATGGCCGAGAAGGTCAAGCGCGACCAGGAGCTCAACCGTCAGCAGCAGGAGAAGGCCGAGCAGAAGGCCCGAGCCGCCCAGGTCAAGCAATTGATCGAAGTCTCGCGCCTGCCCAAGCTGAACACCGAGGACTACTACAACTTCGTCGACGACAAAAAGGTCAAGCGTATCTCCGTCAACACCCTGATGCGCAACAAGCTCAGCAGCGGTTCCCTGGCGATCGTGCATCACGCTGGCGGTTACGAAGTGATCCCCCGTGAAGCGGCCCTGAAGATTCAGGAGCGCGACCCACAGCGCATCGTGCAGCTGAATGTGAAGACAGAAGAAGTCAGCACCGAAGACGATCCGTACGCGGCCTATCAGATTCCTGACGATCTGATGTGGTAAGCCGTTAGCAGCTGCAACAACGACAAACCCCGCTCATGGCGGGGTTTGTCATTTTCAATGCGGTGGTTATGCAGAACGCGCTTCGCGTTGCTGCTCCAGTGATTCCAGTTCGGCCTTGTATCGGTGGGCTTCGGTCTCGGAATGGAACATCCCGACCAGCAGGTCTTGTTGATGTACATCCCAGATGCGGATACCGGCGGCGATGCCTTCATGGGACATATGTGAATCGTCGCGTTCAGTTACTTTTACAGTCATCTGCTAGCTCCAATCTCTGTTATCTGCAGCAAGGCGTGTGCAGGCCTTTGTTATAAGTTTTGTTAGCTGGCTAAGTAAACGACTGAAATCGGTAACGGATTATTGCAAAAACGGAGAAAGTGCTGCAGCCCGCGAAATACGCGACATTCAGTCGCAGGCTGTTGAGTTCCATGACAAATGTTTCATGTTTCAAGGGCTGTCTGGCCGTAGATAAAACCTGGCCAAAAAAAACGCCCCGAACCAGTCGGGGCGTTTTTATGTGTGGCGTAGGCGGGGTATTACTTACCCTGCCAGCGCTTCAGTACCAGCGTGGCGTTGGTGCCACCGAAGCCGAAGCTGTTGCTCATCACAGTGTTGATGGTGGCGTCTTCGCGAGTCTTGGTCAGGATTGGCATGTCTGCCACTTCCGGGTCCAGTTCGTCGATGTTGGCGGAACCCGCCATGAAGTTGCCTTCCATCATCAGCATGCAGTAGATCGCTTCGTGAACGCCGGCGGCGCCCAGGGAGTGACCCGACAGGCTCTTGGTGGAGCTGATGGCCGGAGCGTTGTCGCCGAACACTTCACGCACACCTTTCATTTCCATCACGTCGCCGACCGGAGTCGAGGTGCCGTGGGTGTTCAGGTAGTCGATCGGTGCGTCAACGGTGGACATGGCCATCTGCATGCAGCGGATGGCGCCTTCGCCGCTTGGGGCGACCATGTCGTAGCCGTCGGAGGTCGCGCCGTAGCCAACGATTTCCGCGTAGATCTTCGCGCCGCGGGCCAGAGCGTGTTCCAGCTCTTCGACCACGACCATGCCGCCACCGCCGGCGATGACGAAACCGTCACGCTTGGCGTCGTAGGCACGGGAAGCTTTTTCCGGGGTTTCGTTGTACTGGCTGGACAGGGCGCCCATGGCGTCGAACAGGAACGACTGGCTCCAGTGCTCTTCTTCACCGCCGCCGGCGAATACGATGTCCTGCTTGCCCATCTGGATCTGTTCCATGGCGGTACCGATGCAGTGAGCACTGGTGGCGCAGGCAGAAGCGATGGAGTAGTTCAGGCCCTTGATCTTGAACGGGGTGGCCAGGCAAGCGGAAACAGTGCTGCTCATGGTCCGCGTTACGCGGTATGGGCCGACGCGCTTGACGCCTTTCTCGCGCAGGATGTCCAGCGCTTCCATCTGGTTCAGCGTGGAGGCGCCACCGGAACCGGCGATCAGGCCGGTACGCGGGTTGGAAACTTGCTCTTCGGTCAGGCCGGAGTCTGCGATGGCATCTTTCATGGCCAGGTAGGCGTAAGCCGCCGCGTGGCCGACGAAGCGATAGATCTTGCGATCGATCAGCTCTTCGAGGGGAAGGTCAATGGAGCCGGAAACCTGGCTACGCAGACCCATTTCGGCATATTCCGGGTTGAACCGGATGCCAGGGCGGCTTGCACGCAGGTTAGCGGAGACGGTCTCTTTGTCATTGCCCAGGCACGAAACGATGCCCAGACCAGTGATAACGACGCGGCGCATGCGGATAACCCTTAGAAGTTGTCAGTGGAGGTGAAAACGCCGACCCGAAGGCCTTCGGCGGTATAGATTTCGCGGCCGTCGACAGTCACGGAACCATCGGCGATGGCCATGTTCAGCTTGCCTTTGAGGACGCGTTTGATATGGATGTTATAGGTGACTTTCTTGGCGGTCGGCAGTACCTGGCCAAAGAATTTCACTTCGCCCGAGCCCAGGGCGCGACCACGACCCGGCAGACCTTGCCAGCCGAGGAAGAAACCGACCAGTTGCCACATGGCATCGAGGCCCAGGCAGCCCGGCATCACCGGATCACCTTCGAAGTGGCAGGCGAAGAACCACAGGTCTGGAGTGATATCCAGCTCGGCGACCAATTCACCTTTGCCGTACTTGCCACCCTCTTCGGAGATCAGGGTGATGCGATCGACCATCAGCATGTTCGGGGCGGGCAGTTGCGCGTTACCCGGGCCGAACAGCTCACCACGACTGCAGCGCAGCAGGTCTTCCCGAGTAAAGGCGTTTTGTTTGGTCATGCGAGCTCCTCAATAGTCCATGCGGCAGGGGGGCGAATCTTCCCGGCCGATCGAAGCGTTCATGCCTCGAGTCAGCAGCCTACTCATAGACTATTGCGTTGTAGTGAAAGTCACAGCACCAAGGACATGAATGTACACTTGTGCACTGAAATTATTATTCAAGCCCCTTTTAGGGCCTGTTCGGGTGCCTAAGACTGCCGCACTTTCGTCTTTCACGCCAGTCGCAGATCGTCGAAAGGCCTGCACTACTGCACCCAACGCTGCAGAATTTGCTGCAGATCAGTGCGTTTAAAGGGCTTGGCCAGGTAATCGTTCATTCCCGCGGACAAACAGGCTTCACGATCGCCCTGCAAGGCGTTGGCCGTCAGGGCAATGATCGGCACGTCAGCGCAGCCGGGCAGTTGGCGAATCTGTCGGGTGGCCTCGTAGCCGTCAATGACCGGCAGTCGGCAATCCATCAGAATCGCTTCGAAAATCAGGCTCTCGGCGCTGCGCACCGCTTGTGCGCCATCTGTAACGACGCTGACAGTAAAGCCCAGACTGCGCAACATTGCTTCGACCACGGTGCGGTTGACCGGGTTGTCTTCCACCAGCAGCACATTACGACCTTCGCCATGGTCATTGCCGGTATGGACTCGTGGCATCAGCGTTGGCAATGGCTGCTTGTAGAGGGCCAAAGGAATTTCCAGGGTGAACACCGAGCCTGCGCCTTCTTCGCTCTGAGCGCGCAAGGTGCCGCCCATCCGCTCAGCCAGGGTACGGGCAATTGGCAGCCCTAATCCGGTGCCGCCGTAACGTCTTGAAATAGAACTGTCGGCCTGCTGGAACGCGTTGAACATCAACTCCAGGCTTTCGGCCGGGATACCGATCCCGCTGTCGCGCACGGTGCAGGTGAACCACAGCAATTCGTGATCCAGCGACTGCCACTGCGGTTCGATCGTGACGCGGCCCCGTTCGGTGAATTTCAGCGCATTGCCGACCAGGTTGACCAGTATCTGCCGGATCCGCGTCGGGTCGCCCTGAACCTGCAGCGCACGCATGTCTTCGGGGATGTGCAGTTGCAGATCGAGCCCGCGTTGCACCGCGCTGTGCTGGAACGATTGGGCGCAGCTGCCGATCAGGTCCGCGAGGTTGAACGCAATGTGCTCCAACTCCAGTTCCGAACGCTCGATGCGCGAGAAGTCGAGAATGTCGTTGATCACTTTGAGCAGGTGTTCAGTCGATTCCGAAGCCAGCGCGGCGTACTCGATCTGTTCCTCGGTCATCGCGGTGGTTTCCAGCAGTTGCAGCATGCCCAACACGCCATTCATCGGCGTGCGCAGCTCATGGCTCATCATGGCCAGGAAGTCGGATTTGGCGTTGTTGGCCCTTTCCGCTTCTTCGCGGGTCTGGATCAATTGCGCCATGGCCTGATGCTGTTCGCGGCTGGCTTTTTCAAGGCCCTGGGCAAGGTTGTTGATGTGTTGCGACAGGGCGCCCAGTTCGGTGTCGTCGACAATCGGCAGGGGCGTTTTGTAGTCGCCTTCCTGGATTGCCTTGACCGCATTGCCGATATCGTGGATCGGTTGCGACAGGCTGCTGGCCAGGCGCCGAGCCAGCAGAAAGGTAAACAGCAGGGCGAACAGGGCCAGGATCCCGGCCTTGAACAGGATTTCCTGCTGGCGCTGGTTGAAGGCGTCATTGGACAGACCGACGATCACCCGGCCCAGGTAATCCTCTCCCGGCTTGGTTGGGGCGGTGCGGCTGTTCTGGAAGAAGTCATTGTTGAGCGCGATGCGTTGCAGCCGCACCGGTGCCTGGAACACTTCGACCTGGTGCGAGCGATTGTGGGTTTCCGACGGTTGTTCGACGTACACCAGAATCCGGTTGGTGCTGTCCTGAACCTCCAGAAAACGCACATTGGGCGTGGCCAGGGTGGCTTTGAGCAAACTCTCAAGCACGTCGTTATTACCCGAGATCACCCCGTATTCGGTGGCCGGCGCCAGTTGGTTGGCGATCAGTTGACCGGTGTGGTTGAGTTCCTGGCGCAGGTCCTGGATTCGCACGAAGGTGAAGAAACTGATCAGCAGCAACGTCAGCAGCAGCGCCGGGCCGAGGCTGATGATCTGGGTACGGGTATTGATGTCCCAACCGCTATGGAAGGTCATGGGCGATGTTCTCCTTCGGCCAGCTGTGTTGCGACAGAGGCTTCATTCATCGGTTCAATGCTTAATGAACGAGCCACTTGCGGGTTGCTCAAGACCTTGAAGTGCTGCGGATAAAGGGTGCGCGGCCAGGTGCTGGAGGGGCGGTCGAGCAGTTCGTCGAGAATCTTCAGCCAATCGCGCTGGTCGCTGTAGGTGCTGGCGAGGCTGCCCGCCCTGACGAAGGCGGCATTGGGGCCGATCAGCGGCAGCTGCCGCGCGTAGCTGCTGAGCAGCAGGTTTTTCACGGTTTTGGGGTTGTACAGATCAGGATCATCCAGGCCCAGCAGCACATCGCTGTTTTTCAGCAGGGCCTGCAACGGGCGGCTGTCATTGGTGTCGTCCCAACGCTCGGTGACCACTTCAAGGCCCAGGGGCAGGGCGGCATGATGCAGTTCCTTCAGCAGGAATTCGCTGTGGCTGTCGAAAAGCACGCCGACCCGTCGAGCCTCGGGCAGGACGAGTCGGGTCAGGCGCAATTGTCGATCCAGCGGCGGATCGCTCCAGAGCAGGCTCAGGTGCGGTGGCGAAACATCGCCAAAGCGTTGGTGGGCTTGCAGACGGCTGATGCGCAGCACCAGCGTTGGCGGGCCTTGGGCGTCTTGCAGGCGCCAGTCGAGACTTTGCAAGTCGAGCAGAATCAGGCGGGTGCCCGCTGGCAGTTGGCCGGGTGCCGGCAAGCTGGCGACCGGCTGGAAACGCACGCTGTCGGTGGGGCGCAACTCGCTCAGGGCCTGGACGAAAGACTGCACGCCAGGGCTCTCTTCGGCGCCGGTCAGCAGAATGTCGGCGGCCCGGGCCGGCAGATTGCACAGCAGCCCGGCAAACACCAGGCACAGCCCCGCCAGCAGGCGGCCAAGGGTTGGCGTCTTCCGTGGCAGGCAATACTGCATCTTAAAACTCCAGCTCCGCGCTGAAGTAGAGCACTCGGCGTTCGTCGTAGTTGTTGTCGACGAAAGTGGTGGGCTGATTGTCGAGGCGTTGCTGGAGGACCCCGGCCAGCTCCAGATTGGCCTTGCCCAGGCCGATGCGTTTGGCGATGCGAGTGTCGACCCGCTCGAAGCGATAACCGTTGAGGGCATCGGCGCCATAGTAGAAGAGCGCGCTGTTCCAGCCCTGGCCCCAGTTGCGCAGCCAACCGGCGGAGCCGCTGTTGCGCGCCGTTTGTCGTGCATCCAGCGGGTTGCTCGCCTCGGCATCGACATAGGCGTAGGTCAGGCGCAGACGGTCGGCGCTGCTGACGCGCCAGTCCAGCTGGGTTTCAGTGCCGCTGAAGCGCGAGCTGTTCGAGTTGCTGGCAATGTACTGATTGTTGCGCAGCGGTTCGCTGATCATGCCGTTGATTTCGTCGTAGAACAGCTTCACATCGACCGTCAGTCCCCAGTCTGTGAAGTAGCCGTTGTAGCCCAATTCCCGGGAGCGCATGCGTTCCTGTTTGAGGTCACCCGGGCCACGGGTCCTGACGAAATAGCGGGCGCTGGTCTGGCCATAGGCACTGGGCTGCAGGTTGGTCACCTGATAGCTCCAGTTGACGCTGTTCTCGAACATGTCCGGCGAGCGGACGGCTTCCGAGTACACCGCGCGCAAACCGTGGCGTGGGTTGATCAGATAGTTGACCGCCAGCCGTGGGGTCAGTGAGCTGCCGGTCAATTGCGTGTCTTCGAACATCGCCCCGCCCTGCAGCAACCAGTGCTCAGTAGCGCGCCACTCGAGTTGGCCGAACGCCCGCCAGGTGGTGTCGTCGAGCGTGCCATTGAAGTAGGTCTCGGAATCGGCCCGGTCGTAACGATAGTTGATGCCGCTGACCAGCCGCAGCGTGTCGGACAGGCTGAGGGTGTCTTGCAGTTCGAGGTCGTAGCGCGACTCTCGGGCACTCTGGTCGATGTCGCCGCACAGCGTTTTGTTCGCGCCGTTTCGCCATTGCGCCAGAACCTGATTGGCCAGGTCTTGTTCTGCCGCTGTGCCGGGGGGCGCGCCGGTGAAACGAGCGATGTTGCGCGCCAGGCGTTCGGTGTAATTGGGGTTGAGCTGCCAAAGTTGGGTCAGCTCCGGGCTGAACGAGATCTCGGCATCGCAGGCACGCCAAGTCTGCTGACGATCCCAGTGTTGCGCCGAGCCTTGAATATAAAGGCTGTGATCAGGGTTGATGTCCAGGTTCCAGCGCAGCGAGCCCGCGTAGTCCTTGGCGATGACGTCGGAATTGTTCCCAGCGGCGGTAATCCCTGAGAACACCGGGCGGTAGGTATAGGGGCGCTGGTTGCTCCCGTCCTTGGCGTTCAGTTGCCAGTCGATGCTCTGGTTTTCATTGAGTGTCTGGCTGACGGCCAGGCTGAAGCGGTTCAAGCGACGGCTGTCGCGGTAATCGGCGCCGGTGCGGTCCGAGTCGAAGCCATCGTCTTGTTGCCCGGACAACGACAGGCGCAAGTCGCCGCTGTCCCAGCCCATGCCCTGGCTGGCGTAGAAATCGTTGATGCCGCGTTGGCCTCGGGTGATTTTCAGCCGTGTGCCGTGGCTGTCGGCCGGTTTGCGGGTGATGATATTGACCACCGCCATCAGCGCGTTGGCGCCGTAGCTGACGGTGTTCGGGCCACGGAAAACCTCGATGCGCTCGATGTCTTCCATGGCCACCGGAATATCACTCCAGTCCACCGTGGCCAGGCCCGCGCGGTACACCGAGCGGCCGTCGATCAGCACTTGCATGCGCCGCGCTTCGCTGGCGTTGGTGCCGTGGTAGTTCACCGCCGCCTGGTTGCCGCTGATATTGCCGACCATCATCCCCGGCACCAGCCGCAGCAACTCGCTGATGTCCCGCGCGCCGCTGGCATTGATCAGTTCGCTGTCGATCACCGTCATGCTGCCCGGCACGGCCGCCGGCGACTGCTTCAGGCGCGTCGCGGTGAGCACTTGCGGCAACGGATCGTTGTCCAGGAACAGGTCGTCGGCCAGCAATGGCGAGCTGAACATCAGCGCCAGCACCAGTGGCGAGCGAGGAGAGGGAGAGCCAAAAGACACGGCACGGCCTTGATAGCGATTAATTGGCGCGCATGTTAACCGAGCGCAATGACTTTTCCAGTCACGTTGTGGGCATTTTCCTCGGTTTTCTTGGTCTTCTTCCTACAAGTGCCGGTAATTGATGTCGGGGCTGGCCGCCACTGGGCCGCTCCGTATAATGCGGGCATCGCCACTGGTATGGATTAACGGATTGCATATGACTGAACAGCGCCCAATTGCGGTCCTGGGAGGCGGAAGTTTTGGTACCGCCGTGGCTAATCTGCTGGCCGAGAACGGGCATCAGGTGCGGCTGTGGATGCGTGACCCCGAGCAGGCCGAGGCCATTCGGGTCAATCGCGAGAACCCGCGTTACCTCAAAGGCATCAAGATTCTTGCGGCGGTGGAGGCGGTCACAGACCTGCAAGCCACGCTGGAAGCCTGCGACCTGTGCTTCGTCGCGTTGCCCTCCAGCGCACTGCGCTCGGTGTTGGCGCCCTACGCTCAGCTTTTGAGCGGCAAAATGCTGGTGAGCCTGACCAAAGGCATCGAAGCCCATACGTTCAAGCTGATGAGCCAGATTCTTGAAGACATCGCCCCGCAAGCGCGCATCGGCGTGCTGTCGGGGCCGAACCTGGCCCGTGAAATCGCCGAACACGCGCTGACCGCCACGGTGGTCGCCAGCGAAGACGAAGACCTTTGCCAGCAGGTTCAGGCCGCTCTGCATGGCCGGACCTTTCGCGTATACGCCAGCGCCGACCGCTTTGGCGTGGAGCTGGGCGGGGCGCTGAAAAACGTTTACGCCATCATCGCCGGCATGGCGGTAGCGTTGGGCATGGGCGAAAACACCAAGAGCATGCTGATTACCCGGGCTCTGGCGGAAATGACCCGTTTCGCGGTGAGTCAGGGTGCCAACCCGATGACGTTCCTGGGGCTGGCGGGCGTCGGCGATTTGATCGTCACCTGCTCATCGCCGAAAAGCCGCAATTATCAGGTCGGGTTTGCCCTCGGCCAGGGCTTGAGCCTGGAGGACGCGGTGACGCGTCTGGGCGAAGTGGCCGAAGGCGTGAATACCCTCAAGGTGCTCAAGGCCAAGGCTCAGGAAGTGGGCGTGTATATGCCGCTGGTCGCCGGATTGCACGCGATTCTGTTCGAAGGGCGCACGCTTGATCAGGTGATTGGGTTGTTGATGCGTGGCGAACCGAAAACCGACGTGGACTTTATTTCCCCCAGTGGTTTCTAAGCACTTAACCGATACGAGCAGGGAGCGAGACAGACATGAACGATCCGAAAGTAGAAGGCAAGTACGAATCCATCCTGCTGCGAGTTCTGTGGATGATTGTCTATGTGCTGGTCTGGCAAGTGGCGCAGTTGATCCTCGGCGCAGTGGTGCTGGTGCAGCTGATCTATCGTTTGATATATGGCGCACCGAGCGCCAGCCTGATGAATTTCGGCGACAGCCTGAGCCAGTATCTGGCGCAGATCGGTCGTTTCGGCAGCTTTCACAGCGACCAGAAGCCCTGGCCGTTCGCCGACTGGCCAGCGCCGCGTACACCGGAAGGTGAAGCCCCGCACGTTGTGGCGCCGGCGCCGCATCCGGCCCGAGATGAGGAACCGAAACTATGAAACTCTGGGTATTGCGTCATGGTGAAGCCGAGCCTCACGGTACCCGCCCGGACTCCGAGCGGGCCCTGACCGATAAGGGGCGCAAAGAGGTGAAGCGCATCGCGGCCAAATTGAAGGGCAAACACCTGACTGCCATTTATGCCAGCCCTTACCTGCGAGCGCAGGAGACCGCAATGCTGGTGCGTAAGGAGCTGGGTTTTGCACCGGAGATTCGCACCGTCGAATGGCTGACGCCCGACAACAATCCGCAAGCAGTGGCGGAGCAGTTGGTTTCCGTGGATCACGCGCTGCTGGTCAGCCACAACCCGCTGGTCGGTAACCTGCTGGGCTATTTGCAGCATGGTCACGTGCAAGACCCGGAGCGAGTCGGTACCGCCGGACTGGCGGAGCTTGAGGGCGACGAACTGCTGGTTGGGTCCATGAAGCTCAACGGCATCAAAACCCCATAACCGGCTCCCACAGGACCTGTGTCGTTGCTGGTTTTTGTGTGAAATAGTCAACCAAGCACTTGCTTGGTTGACTACGCTTGCTCCAGATCAAAAATGAAGGAGCAAGTCGCATGTCTGCTGCTGTTCGTTTGCCACTGGACGTCTTCTACGAACGCGAAGCCCGTCATCCGCGCCAGCGCTTTCTGGTGCAGCCGACCGGGGGCGGCCAAGTCGAGACGCTGACCTGGGCCGACGTCGGTCATCAGGCGCGCTGTGCCGCCCACTGGCTGCGGGCTCGCGAATTGCCGCAAGGCAGCCACATCGCATTGATCTCGAAAAACTGTGCCCACTGGATCATCGCCGACCTGGCGATCTGGATGGCCGGGCATGTCTCGGTGCCGCTGTACCCCAATCTGACCGCCGAATCCGCGGCCCAGGTGCTCGATCATTCTGAAGCTGCACTGGCGTTCATCGGTAAGCTGGATGACTGGCCGGGTATGTCCGTCGGGATTAGGCCTGACCTGCCGACCATCAGCCTGCCGCTGTGCCCGGTGGGCACTTTCAATTTCAGCTGGGCCGACCTGCAACGCAGCTCACCGATTCAGGACGATCCCAAACCCGCCGCCGATCAACTGGCGACCATCATTTACACCTCTGGCACCACGGGCCAGCCCAAAGGCGTGATGCACAGTTTCGGCACGCTGGGATTTGCCACCACCCATGGCACCCGGTTGTTTGGCCTGAATGAGTCGGATCGCCTGCTGTCCTACCTGCCGCTGTGCCATGTCGCCGAGCGGATGTTCGTCGAGCTGGCAGCGATCTACACCGGGCAAACGGTGTTTTTCGCCGAGAGCCTCGACACCTTCCTCACCGATTTGCAGCGTGCCCGACCGACCGCGCTGTTCGGCGTGCCACGCATCTGGACCAAATTCCAGATGGGCGTGTACGGCAAGATCCCGGCAAAACGCCTCGACTTCCTGCTCGGCCTGCCTTTCATCGGCAAACGGGTAGGGCACAAAGTCCTCGCCGGGCTGGGGCTGGACGCTTTGCGTATTGCCTTGTCCGGCGCGGCGCCAGTGCCGCAGGCCTTGTTGAACTGGTATCGAAAACTGGGGCTGGACGTGCTGGAGGTGTACGGCATGACCGAAAGCTGCGGTTACTCCCACATCGGCCTGCCCGGTCAAAACAACCCTGGCTGGATCGGCAAGCCATGCCCGGAGGTCGAAGTACGGGTTGAGCCATCAGGTGAAGTGCTGGTGCGCAGCGGCGCGATCATGCTCGGCTATTTCAAGGAGCCTTTGAAAACCGCCGAAACCCTCACCGAGGACGGCTTCCTGCGCACCGGTGACAAGGGCGAGGAAGACGCCGAGGGCAACCTGCGCCTGACCGGGCGCCTGAAGGAAATTTTCAAGACCAGCAAAGGCAAATACGTGGCCCCGGCGCCGATCGAGAATCGCCTGGCGGTGCATTCGCGGATCGAACAAGTGTGCGTGGTGGGCGACGGCTTGAGCGCACCGCTGGGGTTATGCGTGTTGTCGGCGGTTGGCCTGCAAGACGCCAGCGGAACGATGAGGGCGGGCCTGCATTCAAGTCTGGAAAAGCTGCTGGAGGAGGTCAACGGTTCGCTTGATAAACATGAACGCTTGCACCGGCTGGTGGTGGTCAAGGACTGTTGGGCGGTGGAAAACGGTTTCCTGACACCGACCTTGAAGATCAAGCGCAACATGATCGAATCGGCTTACGGTGCGCGCTTCGAAGAATGGAGCGCGCGCAGCGAGGCGGTGCTGTGGCAGGATTGAGTCACGAACAACACCAACAAAGGAACGCAACAATGACTCTGTGGCGCACCACTCCCAACATCGAGCAGTTGAACGCTATCCAGAAAAACACCATCGGCGAAGTGCTGGATATTCGCTTCGAAGCCTTCGATGACGAGTCTCTGACCGCGAGCATGGTCATTGACCACCGTACGCACCAGCCTTATGGATTGCTGCACGGCGGCGCTTCGGTGGTGCTGGCCGAAACCGTTGGCTCGATGGCCAGTTTCCTGTGCATCGACGCCAGCAAGTTTTATTGCGTGGGCCTGGAAATCAACGCCAACCATTTGCGCGGTCTGCGCAGCGGTCGGGTGACGGCGGTGGCCAAGGCGATTCACATCGGGCGCACCACCCATGTCTGGGATATTCGCTTGACCAGTGATGAGGGCAAGGCCAGTTGTGTGTCGCGGCTGACCATGGCGGTGGTGCCGTTGGGGGAGAATCCACCAGCACGATGAGTTTCGGCCTGCCAGGGGCATCCTTGCTCCCTCGTCATAGCCCTGACCCGACTGTCATCATTCCTGTCAGTTACGGTCATTGCTGTAGGACGTCGTCTTACGGACAATCAACGTCTGTTTTTTGCACATGGATCTGCCGGTATGTCGCAACAGATATTTTTCGCCCACGCCAATGGCTTTCCTTCGGGGACCTACAGCAAGTTGTTCGCGGCGCTGGCGCCCGAGTACCAGGTGGCGCATCTGGAGCAGCACGCCCATGACCCGCGTTTTCCGGCGGACGACAACTGGAACAATCTGGTGGATGAGCTGATTCATCACCTCCAGCAGCAGCCGGAGCCGGTCTGGGGCGTTGGCCACTCTTTCGGCGGCGTGCTGCACCTGCACGCCGCGTTGCGTTGTCCTGAGTTGTATCGCGGCGTGGTCATGCTCGATTCACCGGTGCTGACCCGCACCGATCAATGGGTAATCCGTGCCGCCAAACGCTTCGGTTTCATCGATCGCCTGACCCCGGCCGGTCGCACATTGGGACGACGGGAAGAGTTCGCCGATCTGGAAGCGGCCCGCCTGTATTTCGCCGGTAAAACCCTGTTTCGTGGCTTCGACCCGGAATGCTTCGAAGCCTATCTTCAACATGGTTTGCAAAAGGTCGGCGACAAGCTGCGCCTGCGTTTCGACCCGGCCACGGAAATCAGCATCTACCGCGGCGTACCCCACACCAGCCCCGGTCGCGCGCGGCAGTTGAAAGTGCCGCTGGCGGTGGTTCGCGGGCACAAGAGCCGCGTGGTGATGCGTCATCACGCCCGATCCGTCGGGCGCATGCCGCTGGGCGAGTCCTTGACCCTGCCCGGCGGTCACATGTTTCCCCTCGAACGTCCACAAGACACGGCTACGCTGCTGAAGAGCCTGTTCAGTCGCTGGGACAGTCGCCGCCAACAGGATTGCGCATGAGCAGCGTTGTTGAAGAAGTTCGCCTGAGCCTGCCGCATATCGAGTTGGCGGCGCACCTGTTCGGTCCCGAGGACGGCTTGCCGGTGATCGCCTTGCACGGCTGGCTGGACAACGCCAACAGCTTTGCCCGGCTGGCGCCGAAGCTCAAAGGCTTGCGCATCATCGCGCTGGACATGGCCGGGCACGGTCACTCGGGGCATCGGCCGAACGGCGCCGGTTACGCCCTGTGGGACTACGCCCACGACGTGCTGCAAGTGGCCGAGCAGTTGGGATGGAAACGTTTTGCGCTGCTGGGGCATTCCCTGGGGGCGATCGTCTCGCTGGTGCTGGCCGGGTCGTTGCCGGAGCGGGTGAGTCACCTGGCGTTGATCGACGGCGTCATTCCTCCTACAGACAAGGGCGAAAACGCCGCCGAGCGTATGGGCATGGCCCTGCAAGCGCAGCTGGATCTGCGGGAAAAACGCAAACCGGTCTACAGCACGCTCGATCGGGCTATCGAAGCGCGCATGAAAGGTTTGGTGGCGGTCAGTCGCGAAGCCGCCGAACTGTTGGCCCAGCGCGGCTTGATGCCGGTGCCGGGCGGTTATACCTGGCGCACCGACAACCGCCTGACGCTGCCGTCGCCGCTGCGTCTGACCACTGAGCAGGCAATGGCTTTCGTCCAGCGCGTCAGTTGTCCTGCACACCTGGTGGTCGCGGCTGACGGCATGCTCGCCAAACATCCCGAGTTGCTGGAACGTCTACCCTTTAGCCGTGAACAGTTGCCTGGCGGCCATCATTTGCACCTGAACGACGAACCCGGCGCCGACCTTGTCGCAGACTGTTTCAATCGGTTCTTCGCCGTTCCTTGACTTGCGCCGGGCAACTGTCGAGGCTGGGCGGGTTGAAATGGGAGACAACCATGATAGATCTGTACACCGCTGCGACCCCGAATGGCCACAAGGTCTCTATCGTGCTCGAGGAACTCGGCCTGCCCTATACGGTGCACGCCTTGAGTTTCGACAAAAAGGAACAGAAGTCCAAGGACTTCCTCAAGATCAATCCCAATGGCCGCATTCCCGCGATTGTCGACCGCGCCAATGGCGATTTCGCCGTGTTCGAGTCTGGCGCGATCCTGATTTACCTCGCCGAGATGACCGGCAAACTGCTGCCCCAGGACCCGAAAGGGCGCTCGGTGGTGTTGCAGTGGCTGATGTTCCAGATGGGCGGCATCGGCCCGATGCAGGGCCAGGCCAACGTGTTTTTCCGCTACTTCCCGGAAAAGCTCCAGGGCGCCATCGATCGCTATCAACATGAAACCCGACGCTTGTATGAAGTGCTCGACACGCGTCTGCAAGCCGTGGAATTTCTGGCGGGCGAGTACAGCATTGCCGACATCGCGACCTTTCCGTGGGTCCGTGGCCACGACTGGTCCGGCGTCTCGGTGGACGGCTTGCCGGCCTTGCAGCGCTGGATGGCAGCCATGGAGGCGCGCCCGGCGGTACAACGCGGCTTGCTGGTGCCTGAGCGCATCGATGACGCCAGTGTCATCAAGGGTGCCCAGGCCATGTTGATCCGATGAGTCTGTCCATGCGTTCACTCACTCTGCTGGCGCTGTGCAGTTTCAGTCCCTGGTTGCTGGCCGCTGACATTCCAGGCAGTCAGGATCTGAAGATCGTGCCGCGCGTGGCCGATGCGCAGATCGTCGACTATCGCCCGACGGTGGAACTCGAACGGATTTATCCGCTGGGGTCTATCCGCAAGATCAGCGGTCAGTTGCGCTACGACGGCCAGGTTGCCGCCCGGGGGCAAACGACCTCGGTCACCTACGAATTGCCACCGGAGCATTCCTCCACCGATGCCTTCACCGCCGCCCGGGAAGCCTTGCAGAAGCAGGGGGCCGAGCTGTTGTTCTGGTGCCAGGCACGGGATTGCGGGGAAAGCAGCCTGTGGGCCAATGAAGTCTTCGGCAATTCCAAACTGTATGGCGCCGATAATCAGCAGGCTTATTTGCTGTTGCGTCTGGCCGCTCCTCAAGACAACTCGCTGGTGGCGCTTTACAGCATCACTCGCGGCAATCGCAGGGCGTATCTGCACGTCGAACAATTCGATGCCTCGGCACCACTGGGGGATTTGCTGCCGACGTCCGCGACGTTGCTGCGCCAGCTCAAAAGCACCGGGAAGCTCGATTTCCCCAAACTTGACGGCGACCCTGACGACACCTGGCTACGTTTGATTTCCCGAGGCCTGAACCTGGACACTACCTTGCGGGTCAGCGTTTCGGGGCCCAATGCCGAAGCCTGGCGCCAGGCACTGATCGGCCAGGGCGTGCGTACGGCACGGATGGAAACCGGTAGCGTCGAAGGCTCTGGCCTGCGCTTCGAACTGTTGCGATAAGCTTCATTTGGCGAATGCGTCTGCGCATTTGCCTACTCTTTGCGGGCTGACTTTTTTCGGGATCTTACATGGTCAATAACGATCGGCTGTTGGTGCAGATCCTGCTGCTGGTGCTGTTTGGCGCGAGTTTATGGGTAATGGCGCCGTTCTGGTCGGCGCTGTTCTGGGGCGCGGTGCTGGCGTTTGCCAGTTGGCCGTTGATGCGTCTGTTGACCCGCTGGCTCAATGGCCGTGAATCCCTGGCGGCGCTGTTGCTGACACTCGGCTGGATGCTGCTGGTGGCGGCACCGCTGGTGTGGCTGGGGTTCAACCTGGCGGACCACGTGCGCGATGCCACGGCGTTCATCAAGGATGTGCAAGTCGATGGTCTGCCCGAAGCACCGGTCTGGGTAGGCAGTATTCCCCTGGTCGGCGAGCGGTTGGTAGGAATCTGGAACAGCATCGATCAGCAGGGCGCGGCGATGATGCTAGCGATCAAGCCGTATCTGGGGCAGGTCGGCAACTGGTTGCTGGCGCGCAGTGCGCAGATTGGCGGCGGGATTCTCGAGCTGACGCTAAGTATTGTCTTCGTATTCTTTTTCTACCGGGACGGGCCAAGGTTGGCGGTATTTGTCCATGGGTTGCTGGAGCGGCTGATTGGCGACCGCGCCGGGTATTACATCGAACTGGTGGCGGGCACCGTGCAACGGGTGGTCAACGGAGTGATCGGTACAGCGGCGGCCCAGGCGGTGCTGGCGTTGATCGGCTTCCTGATTGCCGGTGTGCCTGGGGCGTTGGTGTTGGGGATTGTGACGTTTTTGCTGAGCCTGATTCCGATGGGGCCGCCATTGGTGTGGATTCCGGCCACGGCATGGCTGGCCTGGAAGGGCGAATACGGGATGGCGGTGTTCCTCGGGATTTGGGGGATGTTCATCATCAGCGGGGTCGACAATGTGCTTAAGCCGTACCTGATCAGCCGGGGCGGGAATTTGCCGTTGGTGATTGTGCTGCTGGGGGTGTTTGGCGGGTTGATTGCGTTCGGGTTTATCGGTCTGTTCATTGGCCCGACGTTGTTGGCCGTGGCTTACAGCCTGCTGACCGATTGGAGCAAGAGTCAGGCTCGGGTTGAGGATCGCCGGCCCTGAGTTTTTTGTTGGGGCTTAGGCATCGCGAGCAGGCTCGCCCCCACGCTTATTTTGTGGCCGACACAAACCCATATGGGAGCGAGCCTGCTCGCGATGCTTTTTGACTTAAGTGACCACGTTCAGGTGTTTGCCCACGGTCGCCACATTGTCGAGCGAGTATTGCTTGCTCAGGTTGGCAATCATTTTGTTCAGGGCTTCGGTCACGTTGAGCTGATGGGTCGAGCTGTCGGAGTTCTGCTCGCGGCCGGCTTGCAGGACGGCTTTCAGTTCATCGCTGCTGACGCCACCACTGCTGTCGCTATCGAGTACTTTGAGTAACGCGGCGCTGGTGTCGGTGGAGGTCGATGAAGTGCTGTCGCTGGCCTGCAACGCGCTGCTCAGTTCCGTGGCGGTGACACTGCCATCGCTGTCGGCGTCGAGCTGGCTGAACAGTTCTTCGCTGGACATCTGCTGAGGTGGCGGTGGCGGCGGGGTCAGGCTGGCGGCGAGTTCGTCCTGGCTGACGGTGCCGTCTTCATTCTTGTCCAGGGCCGAGAAGATTTCCGAGCTGTCGGCCGTGCTGCCGGTGCTGGTCAGGCCATTGCTCAGCTCATCGCTGTTGATGGCGCCGTCGCCGTCTGTGTCCAACGCGCTGATCAGCGCATCGGCCAGCTCGGTGTTCGGTGCCTGATCGCTTGGTGGTGGCGGCGGAGGGGCCATCGCGGCCATCTCTTCGCTGCTCAGGCTGCCGCTTTCGTCGCTGTCCAGGTCGCTGAAGTTCTTGCTCAGGCTGACCAGCAGACCATCGTCGGATTTCTGCGACAGGGCGCTCTTGAGCTCATCCTGATCCACCGCGCCGTCGCTGTTGTTGTCGAGTTTGGCGAGCAGTTCTTTCTGGAGTTGCTGGCTGCGGGCGCTGTTGGTGGTGGTACTGCTGGTGCTGGTATAGCTCGTGTAGCTGCTGACACTACCGATCATTGTGCTCACTCCTTGGAATGGGAAACCGGTGGGTGCACCGGTTTATGCAGGCTCAAG
This sequence comes from Pseudomonas sp. FP1740, assembly GCF_030687165.1. Classification (NCBI taxonomy): domain Bacteria; kingdom Pseudomonadati; phylum Pseudomonadota; class Gammaproteobacteria; order Pseudomonadales; family Pseudomonadaceae; genus Pseudomonas; species Pseudomonas sp. FP1740. Next base: position 5,047,867 of record NZ_CP117461.1, on the reverse strand, counting down.
GGGCAAGTTATCGTGGGTATGTGGGATTTGTACCGATGGGTACACAACTTATCCAGTTAGACCCCGATCCCGTGGCAGACTTAGACGCGGGGCAGGCGGATGACGGCGGTCAGACCACCGCCGGGCGTTTCTTCCAGGCTCAACTGCCCGCCCAAACGCTCCGCGGCTTCCCGGGCGATGGTCATGCCCAGACCGACGCCGCCGGAATTGCGATTGCGCGAACCTTCCAGGCGAAAGAACGGTTCAAACACCGCTTCACGTTTTTCCGCCGCGATACCCGGGCCATGGTCAATGACCCGGATCACCAGTTGTTCGCGACTGTCCTCAAGCGTGATCAGCGCGTCCCCGGCATAACGCAAGGCGTTGTCCAGCAGGTTGTTGATGCACGAGCGCAAAGCCATCGGTTGAACCTGCAGCGGGGCGCAATGGCCGCGGGCCTGGACGTCGGCGCCCTGGTCCTGGGCGTTTTCGCTCAGGGACTCCACCAGCGCCTGCACGTCCATCCATTGTGGCGCCTCGCTGGTGCGCTGTTCGTGCAGGTAAGTGAGGGTGGAATCGAGCATGCCGATCATGTCGTCCAGGTCCTGACGCATCTGGCCTTGCAGCTTCTCATCGTCGATCTGTTCCAGCCGCAGCTTGAGCCGCGACAGCGGTGTGCGCAGGTCATGGGACACCGCGCCGAGCATGCGCGAACGTTGCTGCATTTGTTCAAGAATGCGTTTCTGCATCAGGTTGAAAGTGTGCGCCGCTTGCCGCGCCTCCCGTGGGCCGGACTCATCCAGCGGCGGACTGTCGAGATTTTCACTCAGGCGCTCGGCGGCGTCGCTCAGGCGCTGAATCGGGCGGGTCAATAGCTTGGCGCCGTACCAGGCGGCGATGATCAGCGAGACAAACTGAAAGGTCAGTGGCACCAGCGGCCCGCCGAACCATGGCCGCGGTGGTCGATTGCCGAAACGCGGGTCCATTGGTGGGGGAGGGCCGTCGAAGCGCTCGGAAAACCCCGGTGGCGGAGGGGGAGGCGGGGGCGGCCCGTAATGTTTGAACCATAAAAAAGCTAACAAGTGCGCCAGTACGATCGCCACCAACAGCACGCCGAACAGGCGACCGAACAGCGTATCGAAGCGCGCACGCATCAGCTGATGTCTCGTGCGTCGAACAGATAACCCTCACCACGAACGGTCTTGATCAACTGCGGGGCTTTCGGGTCGTCGCCCAGTTTCTGGCGCAGGCGCGACACCAACAGATCGATGCTGCGATCAAACGCTTCGATCGAGCGACCGCGCGCCGCGTCCAGCAGTTGTTCGCGGCTGAGCACCCGGCGCGGACGTTCGATGAACACCCAAAGCAAACGGAATTCGGCGTTGGACAGCGGCACCACCAGGCCATCGGCGGCGATCAACTGGCGCAACACGCTGTTCAATCGCCAGTTGTCGAAGCGAATATTCGCACGCTGTTCAGTACGGTCGTCGCGCACCCGACGCAGAATGGTCTGAATCCGCGCAACCAGTTCCCGCGGCTCGAACGGCTTGGCCATGTAGTCGTCGGCGCCCAGTTCCAGGCCGATGATCCGGTCGGTGGGTTCGCAGCGGGCGGTGAGCATCAGAATCGGGATGTCCGATTCGGCGCGCAGCCAGCGGCACAGCGACAAACCATCTTCACCCGGCAACATCAGATCGAGCACCACCACATCGAAATGCTCGGCTTGCAGCGCCTGACGCATGGCGGCGCCATCGGAGACGCCGCTGGCGTGGATATTGAAACGGGCCAGGTAGTCGATCATCAGTTCGCGGATCGGAACGTCATCGTCGACGATCAGGGCGCGAATGCTCCAGCGTTTGTCATCGGCCGGCGCTTTTTGATCGTCGTTCAGAGGTGCTGGGGAGTTGTGCATGCGTGCGTTCATCTGCCAGGTAGGCTGCCAACCACAAAGATAGGCTGCGAGGTTGTGGCTTCAGCATAGGCGTCCGGCCGTGAGGCGGGAAGTGCTGTAGGGCTTGTTGCGGCTGACGAGGGTAGCGTTGAAGGGTGTTGTGGGCGTGTCGTGTGTGTATCGGGGTCGACACAATTGCCGCAGCAGCTAGTCTTGCCTGAGCCGCGACGACGAATTACCGATCATCGGGTCCCGCAGCGCCGCTGGTTCCGCTACAATGCGCGCCGATTTCGACTTGCCTGAGAGCCCACTCATGTCCGCCTGCCAGACGCCTATCATCGTCGCCCTGGATTTCCCCACCCGTGACGCCGCACTGAAGCTGGCCGATCAACTGGACCCGAAACTGTGCCGGGTCAAAGTCGGTAAAGAACTGTTTACCAGTTGCGCTTCGGAAATCGTCGGCACCTTGCGCGACAAGGGCTTTGAAGTGTTCCTGGACCTCAAGTTCCACGACATTCCGAACACCACCGCCATGGCCGTCAAGGCGGCTGCAGAAATGGGCGTATGGATGGTCAATGTGCACTGCTCCGGCGGCCTGCGCATGATGGCCGCCTGCCGCGAAGTGCTCGATCAGCGCAGCGGCCCGAAACCGCTGTTGATCGGCGTGACCGTGCTGACCAGCATGGAGCGTGAGGATCTGGCGGGTATTGGCCTGGACATCGAGCCGCAGGAGCAGGTGCTGCGCCTGGCCGCACTGGCGGAAAAGGCCGGGATGGACGGTCTGGTCTGCTCGGCCCAGGAAGCCCAGGCCTTGAAAGCCGCTCACCCGTCGTTGCAACTGGTGACGCCGGGGATTCGTCCGGCGGGCAGTGCCCTGGACGATCAGCGCCGCATCCTGACGCCGCGTCAGGCGCTGGATGCAGGTTCCGATTACCTGGTGATCGGCCGTCCGATCAGCCAGGCGGCGGATCCGGCCAAGGCGTTGGCGGCGGTCGTCGCAGAAATCGCTTAAGCGCCACGGACCCTGTGGGAGCGGGCTTGCCCGCTCCCACAGGGTTTTGTGCTCTTTTCAGATATTGGGTTAAACCTTCAACACCAACTTCCCGAAATTCTCGCCGCTGAACAACTTCATCAGCGTCTCCGGGAATGTTTCCAGTCCCTCGACGATGTCTTCCTTGCTCTTGAGCTGCCCCTTGGCCATCCAGCCGGCCATTTCCTGCCCGGCAGCGGCGAACTGTGCGGCGTAATCCATCACCACGAAGCCTTCCATCCGCGCGCGGTTGACCAGCAACGCCAGGTAGTTGGCCGGGCCTTTGACTGCTTCCTTGTTGTTGTACTGGCTGATGGCACCGCAAATCACCACCCGTGCCTTCATGTTCAGGCGGCTCAGCACGGCGTCGAGAATATCGCCGCCGACGTTATCGAAATACACGTCGACGCCTTTCGGGCATTCACGCTTGAGGCCGGCGATCACGTCTTCGTTCTTGTAATCGATGGCACCGTCAAAACCCAGCTCATCGATCAGGAACTTGCACTTGTCCGCGCCGCCGGCGATGCCGACCACCCGGCAACCTTTGATCTTGGCGATTTGCCCGGCGATGCTGCCTACCGCACCGGCCGCGCCCGACAACACCACGGTGTCGCCGGCTTTCGGCGCGCCGACATCGAGCAGGGCGAAGTAGGCGGTCATCCCGGTCATGCCCAGCGCGGATAAGTAACGCGGCAGTGGCGCCAGTTTCGGATCGACCTTGTAGAAACCTCGCGGCTCGCCAAGGAAGTAATCCTGCACACCCAAGGCACCGTTGACGTAGTCCCCCACGGCAAAGCCCGGATTGTTCGAGGCGATGACTTTGCCTACGCCCAGTGCGCGCATGACTTCGCCAATGCCGACCGGAGGGATGTAGGACTTGCCCTCGTTCATCCAGCCACGCATGGCCGGGTCCAGGGACAGGTATTCGTTCTTGACCAGGATCTGACCTGCCGCAGGCTCACCGACTGGTACTTCTTGATAGGTGAACGTCTCGCGGGTAGCTGGCCCCACGGGACGTTTGGCGAGCAGGAACTGGCGATTGGTCTGGGTAGTCATGGCAGGCACTCAAGGTGAATGAAGTCTTGTTGATAGACCTTCATGGACGATGCTGCAAGGTTGGCTGACACGGCGAATGCACATCGATCCAGTGCAGTGATAATCAGGGCGGCAGTTCCATCACTGCCACTCATGGGTGCCCAACCGGCCTTCTGATAGTGCTGCCGTGTCACAGGGCGCTGTGGCTAACTGAAAACACGTGACTCCCCACATTCTTCTCTTCGAGGACATAACAATGAGCATGACGTTTTCCGGTCAGGTCGCCGTTGTGACGGGCGCGGCCAATGGCATTGGCCGCGCAACCGCTTTGGCGTTCGCCGCCGAAGGTTTGAAAGTGGTGGTGGCCGATCTGGACGTGGCCGGTGGTGAAGGCACTGTGGCGCTGATTCGCGCTGCCGGCGGTGAAGCGACCTTCGTGCGCTGCAATGTCACTGTGGAAAGCGATGTAAAAAATCTGATGGACGAGGTCGTGAATGCCTACGGCCGTCTCGACTATGCCTTCAACAATGCCGGCATCGAAATCGAGAAAGGCAAACTGGCCGAGGGCACGCTCGATGAGTTCGACGCGATCATGGGCGTCAACGTCAAAGGCGTCTGGCTGTGCATGAAGTACCAGTTGCCATTGCTGCTGGCCCAAGGTGGCGGCGCGATCGTCAATACCGCTTCGGTCGCCGGTCTGGGGGCTGCGCCGAAGATGAGCATCTACGCTGCCTCGAAACATGCGGTGATCGGCCTGACCAAATCGGCGGCGATCGAATACGCCAAGAAAAAGATTCGCGTGAATGCGGTGTGCCCGGCGGTGATCGACACCGACATGTTCCGTCGTGCCTATGAAGCGGACCCGAAGAAGGGCGAGTTCGCCAATGCCATGCACCCGGTCGGACGCATTGGCAAGGTCGAGGAGATTGCCAGCGCGGTGCTGTACCTGTGCAGCGACGGCGCGGCGTTCACCACCGGTCATTCGCTGGCGGTGGATGGTGGGGTCACGGCGTTTTAACTCTTTCCAGGCCGCGATGGTTTGGAATCTGCGGATGTTGTGGGAGCGGGCTTGTGTGGCGAGGGGGCTTGCCCCCTCGCCACACAAGCCCGCTCCAGGTTTTTATCATTCGGCGCCAGGTTCCGTGAAAGCACTGGGCATTGTGTTTCAAATGGTTAGAACCGACGGTTTTGGCGGTTTTGTCGCACATCTTGTCGAGCGCTCCTGTGATTAACTGTTTTCCGCAAAACAGACAGGAGTTTGCTTGCTCATGGAGTTGAGAATCGATCGACAGGCATTGGTGCCGGTCGTGCAGCAAATCGTCGACGCGATGGCCGACTGGCTCCATCGTGGCGAGGTGTCGCCGGGGACGCGATTGCCTTCCGTGCGGCAAATCGCGCGGATCAATCTGCTCAGCCAATCCAGTGTTGTCGAGGCCTGTGAGCGGTTAGTGGCCCAAGGTGTGCTGGCCACGCGTAGCGGGGCGGGTTTCTTTGTCGCGGCAACGAATCTGGACGCTCACGGGCAACGGGATTTTTCCTGGTTCGAGGGGGTTGAGCAGCAGAGTGGCGTCGCGGGTGAACTGAAGCTGGGTTGCGGCGGATTACCCGAAAGCTGGCGCGAGACTGACGACCTGAGCTATGCCATACGCCAGGTCAGCCGCACCGACATGGCCGGTTTGTTCAACTACAGCACACCGCTGGGCCTGCTTGCCCTGCGCCAACAGATCCTCAAACGACTGAAACAGCTGGATATCGCGGTGGATGAAAGTCGAATCCTCACCACGGCAGGTGCCAGTCATGGGCTCGACCTGATCGTGCGCACATTGTTCAAACCGGGCGATTGCGTGGTGGTGGAGAACCCCGGTTATTCGATGTTGTTCGATTTGCTCAGGCTGCACGGGGTCAGCATGATCGAAGTCCCACGAACGCCTCACGGACCCGACACCGAAGCACTCCAGGCACTGTTGCTGAAATACAAACCCCGTGGCTTGTTCATCAACAGCTTTTATCACAACCCCACCGGCAGCAGTTTGACCCTGGGCGTGGCTCGGCAGGTTATGCAGCTGGCCAGAAACCATGGCGTACTGGTGATCGAAGACGACGTCTATGCGGATTTGTACCGCGGTCCCGGGACGCGTCTTGCGGCACTGGGTATCGATGACAACGTGATCTACGTCGGCAGCTACTCCAAAACCCTCAGCAGTTCGTTGCGGGTCGGCTTTGTCGTGGCGGGTGCCGACGTCATTGCGCGACTGGCCGAGGTCAAGATGATCAGCAGCATGGGTGCTTCACGGTTTTGCGAATCGGTGCTGGCTTCTTTATTGGCCAGTGGTGCCTATCGCAAATTGGTGCAGCGTCAGCGCCAGCGTTTAAGCACCGACAGGGACGCGGCCTTGCAGGTGCTTGAAGACGCGGAATGGGAGGTTTTCGGTAAACCCGCAGGTGGCCTGTTCATCTGGGCGCGATCGCGCAAGTCCGACGCCGTTCAGGTGCAGGTTCAGGCGCGACGCTTCGGCATCCTGCTGTCATGCGCAACGGCATTCAGCCCCACCGGCGAGGCCCATGACTGGCAGCGCATCAACGTTGCCTATGCCTGTGATCCTCGTGCTCGGGCATTTTTTCAGGCTACGGCCCGGGATCGACCTAAAGCATTCTGAAAACGACGCGGGCGTAGCTTTTGGCCATTATTCAGACGCCAGAGACTTGTGTTGGCACAAGCCCGTTGCGAATCTGCATCAACAGATAATGGCAGGGGACTAAGCGCAATGATTTCGGCCGTGCAAGGACGTTTTGCCAACCTCGGTATGGCGAAAAAACTGGGTGTCGGGTTTGTACTGGTGCTGCTGTTGACAGCCCTGGTGGCGGCCATTGGCGTATGGTCCCTGCAAACCATCAGTCATCGCTTCGATGGGCTCAAGCAGATGTCGTCGCTCAACAGCGGTTTGCTCAAGGTGCGTCTGCTTGAGCAGGAGTACGCCTTGCGCGGCGACCCGAAAACCGTGGACGCCTTGCACGCGGGGGTAGACGCGTTGATCGCGCTGGCGACCGAGCTCAAGGCTCAGTCCGCAGCCAACGTGCCGGTCATGAGTGACGTCGAACAGTCTCTGGGGGCTTATCGCAAGGCCTTTGACGAGTTCGTCTCGCTGAGTCAGGCCAAGGACCTGGCGCTGGAAATGGCCAGTTGGTCGGTGTCCAGTGTGGCCAATAACCTGGATGTGCTGCAGGCCGGGCTTAGCGATGATGGCGCCTATGCCTTGAAGGAATCCGAGGGCAAGGACGGCGCGCAATTCATCGAGCAGGCGAATCAGGTCAGCCAGGTCTCGCGGCTGATGTTGCAGGCCATGAACGAAGCGCACGTACGCCTGGATCAGAGCCGCAAGGGCGACGACAGTGCCGGGCAGGGCAAGATCGAGCAAGCCGACCAGGCGCTGGCCCAGGCCGAACAGTTGAAAGCTACCGTAAAGGATGAGGGTTACCAGACGGTCCTCAATGAAGTGTCCGGTCATATCGGCAGTTTCACTGAAAAACTCGCCGAGTACACCGGCCTGTTGGCGCAGGAAAAGACTGTCTCCGAGCAACTCCACCAGCGCGCCGCGCAAGTGGTGGAGCGGGTGGATCAGGCTTACGTTGCCGAAGACCGGTCGATGCAGGCAGAGCTGAAAAAGAACTCGCTGTTGATCATCGGCTCCTCGGCACTGGCCTTGCTGGTCGGGCTGATTGCCGCGTGGGTGATTACCCGGTTGATCGTCGCACCGCTGCGTAGCGTGATCCGTGTCGCCCAGCAGATCGCCGCGGGCGATTTGAGCGCGACGATTGAGGTGACCCGTCGCGACGAGATCGGCCAGTTGATGCAAGCCATGCAGCAAATGGGCGCGGGGCTCAGCTGCATCGTCAGTGGTTTACAGGCTGGTATCGAACAGCTGGCAAGCTCTGCGCAATCGCTGTCGGCGGTGACCGAGCAGACCAACCTTGAAGTTAGCAGTCAGAAAGAAGAAACCGAGCAGGTCGCCACCGCGATGAACCAGATGACTGCCACGGTGCACGACGTCGCACGTAACGCGGAGGAGGCCGCCCAGGCGGCGCAGAAGGCGGACGACAAGGTCGAAAGCGGTCAGCAGGTGGTGCGTCAGAGTATGGTGCGGATCGAGCAACTGGCGGACTCGGCCACCTCGGCCAGCTCCAGCATCGAAAGCCTCAGTGCAGAAATCCAGAACATCGGCACGGTGCTCAGCGTGATCAAAAGCGTTGCCGAGCAGACCAACCTGTTGGCGCTCAATGCGGCCATCGAGGCGGCGCGGGCCGGTGAGCAGGGCAGGGGCTTTGCGGTGGTGGCCGATGAGGTTCGGGCGCTGGCCAGGCGAACCCAGCAATCGACCGAGGAAATCGAGCGTCTGGTCAGTGCCTTGCGCTCGGCGGCGCAGTCGTCGGTGCAGCAGATTCAGAGCAGTGGCGAGTTGGTGAAGCTGGCGGTGAGCGATGCGTTGCAGACCGAAAGTGCATTAGGGAGTATTGCGGCGGCGGTGTCGCTGATTCAGCAGATGAACCAGCAGATTGCGGCGGCTGCGGAGGAGCAGAGCTCGGTGGCCGAGGAGATCAATCGCAGCGTCACGAGCATTCGCGCCAGTGCGGATCAGTCTTCATTGGCGATGCAGGGCAATGCGGCGTCGAGTATCGAGCTGGCGCAGTTGGGAAGTGAGTTGAGGGGGATGGTGGGGCATTTCAAGCTGTAGCAGCTGCTGAAGGCTCGGGCTGCGTCCGGATGATCCATTGATTCGGCGGCCATCAATCCCAACGCAAAAAAAAAAGCCACCTGACCCGGTGGCTTTTCAGCATTTGCATGATCAGTCGTAGATCACTTTCTTCTTCCAGTCGGCGTCAGCCTCGACGTCTTTGAGCCCTTCAGTCAGTTGGTTCACTTCGCCTTCAACCGGGGCAATCTTGTCCATGACCTGATCGTTGGCGCGAGCCAGGAGTTTCTCCAGGTACTCGAGTTGTTCGCTGTAGACCTGGGGCTCCGGCTGTTTGCGCAGGTACTGCACGCCACGCTCGAAGGCCAGGCGGGCCTGGCCTGGCTGGTTTTGTTGCAGGGCATGCTGGCCGAGGTTGTTGAAGAACTCGATGTGCAGCAGGACCAGGATGTGGCGGACCTCGCGGATCCAGTGCTTGGCTTCGTTGGTCGGCAAGTAGCCGTCCTGTGCGGCACGGGTGATCTGGCCATGCAGGGCTTCGAGCAGGAAACGCACGTCTTTGGCCTTGGCTTCGGTCTGGATCGGTGCCGGCGGGTTGTTGACCGGGATCGATTCGCCCTGAGCGACCAAGGCACTGAGCTCGGTAATCCGTGCCTTGAGCGGGGCGCTGGTTTTCTCCAGGTTGAGCAGGCGCTGGCAGACGTTCAGTTCCAGACGGGTCAATAGCAACTTGAGCGCGGGTGTCATGAACTGACCGGGAAAAGTCTCGGTGATTTCGCCGCAGCGACGCAGGCGGTCGTTGAGTTCAACCTTGGTGCGGGCTTTTTCCAGCTTATTGTTTTCCACCACATGGTTCATGTAGCCAATGGCGATCAATAGTGCGATCCCGGCTACGACTAGCAGGGTGATCATGAGTGGTGTCACCGGTAAGACCTCTTTATGGGGTTCGCGTTCGAGTCGAGTGTAGTTGGCTTGGCATATGGGCGCATAGGGCTGCTCGACGAGTGAATCAGCTATAGCTCTTCTTATATCGGCCGCAATGCCGCTTCTATAAGTAAATAGCGTGCGAGGTGCACATTGCCATCATCTCGGCATGGACTATAGCGTCTTGGTGGATGCCAGAATATAGGCGCCAAAGGTCAGGCGACACAAAAGCCTGAATCGCTGCCAAAAGCAGGGCGAAGTCATTGATTTAAATAAATTTATATCTGGGGGTTGACGACCCCTCAATCCATCCATAGAATGCGCGCCACTTACAGCGTAAAGCACACAGCGAAACGCGGTAGGGAGTGAATGTTGTACGTGTGTCCCCTTCGTCTAGTGGCCTAGGACACCGCCCTTTCACGGCGGTAACAGGGGTTCGAGTCCCCTAGGGGACGCCAATGCGGGAATAGCTCAGTTGGTAGAGCACGACCTTGCCAAGGTCGGGGTCGCGAGTTCGAGTCTCGTTTCCCGCTCCAATTTTAAACAGCTTTGCTTTCGGGCAAGGCTGAGTGAAACCAGAACCAAGTCTTCGGATGCGGGTCTGGGCACCGAAACACACACCATGTGTTCCGGGCAGCGTGTCCCCTTCGTCTAGTGGCCTAGGACACCGCCCTTTCACGGCGGTAACAGGGGTTCGAGTCCCCTAGGGGACGCCATTTGCGGGAATAGCTCAGTTGGTAGAGCACGACCTTGCCAAGGTCGGGGTCGCGAGTTCGAGTCTCGTTTCCCGCTCCAAATTCAAAAAAGCGCCGCTCATTTGAGCGGCGTTTTTTTATGCGCGTAAAAAAACCTGCCTCAACTTCCAAGGCTCTGCACCAGGCTTTCAAGGGCTTCAATGGTTGTATCTTCCAGTGGCGGTTGCGCTGCTACCGCTCTAAGTTGGCTGGCCAAACGGTATTCGCTGGGCGTGCAGTTGACGAACTGCTTGAAGGCGCGGGCGAAGTAGGAAGGATCCTTGAAGCCGGCCTCATAACCGATGCTGGTAATCGGCATCTGGCTGTTGTCGAGCAGCTGTTTGGCAAAACTCATGCGCTTGTCCAGGATGTAATCGGTGAAACCGACGCCATTGGCTTCCTTGAACAGGCGACTGAAGCGAAAAGTCGTCATGCCGCAGCGCTTGGCCAAATCCCTCTGATCGATGCTGTCCCGAAAGTGCTGGTCGATGTACAGCATGGTATGGCTCAGCGCCTGGTGTTTTTGGTGCCCGGAGGTCAGGCGGATGCTCTCTGGCAGAGTGGGCGAGTGGTCGATCAGCAATGTCTTGTCCTGACCGGCATTGCGGCGCAATTCGCAGAGCTGCATCAGTGCCGTCAGGTAGCGCTTCCTCTCGGCGTTGGTGAGCGGGAGCACCATGTACTCCCAGACACTGGAGCGCATGGCCCAGACGGCCAGTTCTTCTGAGTGCTGCACGGTGAACATGGTGATCGGGATGGTAGGGGTGGTGCGTTTGATCTCCAGCAACAACCTCAAGCCGGGGGTGTCGGGGCGATCGAAATGGACGCAGATCATGTCTGCCTGTTCCCCGCTGGGCAGCACGGAATTTTTCGCCAGTTTGCAGTCACAAGTGTCCTCGAACTGCGCGATGAGTTCCTTCGTGGAACGATCGTGAGTCAGATCGAACCATAGCAGCGATGGCCTTCTGGTCATGTTGGACGTCATGTCTCTACTCTGCGGTTCTACGGGCCCCTCTTCGCTGAGTAGTATTGCTAACGTGCTGTCACTTTGCAGATTAAATCCTGATAAGAAAGACGAGCTTTAGTTCTATCGGCTCTATGCGTTGCCTGGGAGTCAGTCCCGGGCAACTGTCTGTTGGCGTGCTGTCGGCGCACCGGGCATCAGCCGCTCGTCGCTTGTAAATCGAAGTCAGTGGTATTCGCGAGCCATCCCTTGTTTTACCCCTCCGGCTACTCCTTCAAAGGCCAATGACCCTATTTGGCCGCGTCCGCAAAAAAGTCCTAGTGATGTGCAAAATCTTCCTAACGCCCATGCCTTGCCCCTGACTAGGGTTGCATCAGGCAGTGCAGAACGTACTGCCTTCCGGAAAAAACAACATTCGAGTGAGGTGGGCAAAATGATCATGCAAGCAATCAAGGCTTCGGTAGTGAAGTTCGCCAAAGATGAAAACGGCCTGACCATCGTGGAATACGCCGTGGCTGGTGGACTGATTACGGTGGCTGTCGCCGCAATGTTCGTGAAACTCGGAGGCGCGGTGAATACCCAAATCACAGCACTGTGCGCTGCGGTCAAAGGTGCTGCCTGCTGATAACGGTAATTCCCGTTGGGGCGACATGGCGATGCCCATGGAACAGACGGTTGCTTCTATTTTGCTGATGAGGCTGCCGGACTACTTTCTTAATGGGCTTCGCGTTGTTTCTAGCAAAGTATGTTCTGAGCGGTTTGACCGCTGGAGTGGGAGAACAAAATGACTCTGCAAACAATCAAGGCTTCGGTACTGAAGTTCGTCAAAGATGAAAACGGGCTGACCATCGTGGAGTACGCGGTAGCTGGTGGTTTGATTACGGTCGCTGTCGCCGCAATGTTCGTGAAACTTGGAGGAGCGGTGACTACCCAAATCACAGCACTGTGCCAAGCCGCCAATAGCAATGTCGCGTGCTAACGATTAATCCCAGTAGGGAGACACGCCATGTCCACGGAACTGATGGTATCGACTGTTTTACTGATAGGACTTTTGGGCGTGGCGGTGGTGAGCGATCTGCTTCGCCACCGTATTCCCAACACGCTGGTCTTGTTGGGTCTTGCCCTGGGATTGGTCGGTCAAATGTATTCAGGTGGTGTCAGCGGATTGGGTGACAGCCTGTTGGGCGTCCTGATCTGTTTTGGGCTGTTTCTGCCCATGTACGCCTTGGGTGGAATGGCTGCCGGCGACGTCAAGTTAATGGCCATGGTCGGCAGTTTTCTACCGTTTCATTTCGCGTTGTGGGCTGCCATGTTCAGCCTGATAGCCGGTGGCGTGTGCGGTTTTCTGATCGTGCTGGTTCGCGGTCAATTGCGTCAGACCATGGGGCGCTATTGGTTGATTCTCAGGGCGCAGGCCTATCTGGCGCCGACTTCAGATGAAGTAGCCGGCAAGCCTTTCCCTTATTCGATTGCAATTTTGATAGGCACTTTGAACAGCGTCTACTGGCAACTGGTTGCCGGTGGATTGGGAGGTTAGTCATGCACGTCATTGTCGATAGTGATGCCTACCCCAGCGATCGGGAAGCGGTGCAACGACTGGCTCCTCAGCCGTGCACAATCCGCGAGACGGGTCTGACAGACAGTTTTCTCGGTGAGTTGGTATGCAAGCATTTGTATGACGCCGGCGTGCTAGACATGCCGCGGCTGGTGGAGCGCCTGGCGCTGACTGGTGCTGTACTTGAAGAGGTCCTGGCGTTTCTGCGCAAGGATGGCCGAATCGAAGTGCTTGGCCAGATGGGCCAAGCGGCTGGGCAGATGCTGCGTTACGGCCTGACCGAACGCGGTCGTAGTGCCGCCCGCGATGCCCTGACACGCAGCGGCTATATCGGTGCGGCACCTTTCCCGGTGAGTACCTACCGTTCCCTGATCAAAATCCAGACCATTCACCACGGTCGCATCAGCTCGAGTGATATGCACAAGGCCCTTACCGGCGTGGTACTCACGGAGGGAATGCTCGATCAGTTGGGCGTGGCCCTGAACTCCGGGCGCGCAATCATGATTTATGGTCCCGCAGGTACCGGCAAGACCTATGTCAGCAGTCGGTTGATCCGTCTGTTCGCCGAGGCCATCTGGGTGCCGCATGCCATCGTGATCAACGAGTCGGTGATCGAAATCTATGACCCGCAGGTGCATCAGCGGCTGGATGAAAACGGTCATCAGAACAATCTGATGCTCAACGAAGGGATCGATCGTCGACTGCTGTGCTGCAAACGCCCGATCGTTATTACGGGCGGTGAGTTGAGCATGGAACAGCTGGACGTTCGCTATGACCCTTTCACCCGTCAGTACCAGGCCGCCTTGCAGCTCAAGGCCAGCAATGGCCTGTTCATCATCGATGACATGGGACGCCAGCGCATGGCCCCCGCCGAGCTGTTGAACCGCTGGATCGTCCCGATGGAAGAGAAACGCGATTTCCTCAACCTGGGCGGCGGTCGGCATTGCGAGCTGCCGTTCGATCTGATTCTGGTGTTCTCCACCAACCTCAATCCCTTGGAGCTGGCCGATGAGGCCTTCCTGCGCCGGATTGGCTACAAGCTGCAGTTCGGATACCTGAAGCCTGAGGAATACGAAAAGATCTGGCGTCAGGAAAGCGAGCGTCTGGGCATTCCTTTTGACCCGCTGCTGCTGCGTTATGTACTGCAAAGGCTTTATGCAAGTGAAGGCATGCCCCTGGTGCCTTGCCATCCCCGCGATCTCCTGAACATGGCCCTCGATCGTCAGCGTTACCAGGGCGGTTCCGGGAACCTGTCGCCGCAGGAGCTGGAATGGGCCTGGCACAACTATTTCGTCCAGCTCGACTTTTCTTGATACGGAGATACTGACATGAGCTCTCGTACTCTTCCCCTGATAGGCGTTTCCCTGGTCATGGGCCTTGGTGCTGCATGGATGGCCGACTCCTGGCTGAGCGCACGGCTCAATGCCACGCCAGATGATCACCTTCGAAGCGTGGTAGTTGCCACGGTAGAGATTCCATTCGGGCAGATGGTCGAGGCCCAACAGGTCACCACCGTGCGCATGCCCATGGACACGATCCCGGACGATGCTCTCGATTCCAGCGACAAGGCCGTGGGCAAGATCGCAACGTTCGACATCTTGCGGGGCGACGTCATGCGCGGCGCACGCCTGAGCGAGCACCTGGGCGGCAGTACCCTGGCCTCTCTGATAGCCACAGACAAACGTGCCATATCGGTACGCGTGGACGATGTGGTCGGTGTGGGCGGATTCCTCCTCCCAGGCAACCGGGTCGATGTACTGGCGACCAAAACCACCAGTGCCGGCAGTAACAGCGCCGTGTCCAGGACCATCCTCGAGAACTTGCGGGTGCTGGCGGTGGACCAGACGGCAGGTACCGACAAGACCCAACCGGTGGTGGTGCGCGCAGTGACGCTGGAGATGACGACCGCAGAGGCTGAAACCCTGGTCACGGCGCAAACGGAAGGGAAACTGCAACTGACCCTGCGCAACCCGCTGAACTCCGAGAAAAAAATCGTGACCGCCGCGCCAGTTGCACCGGCCCCCATGGTTGTGGCCGCCGCCCCGGTGCAAAAACGCGTGGTGCCACGTGGCGACGGTGGCGGAGCTCTCACCATCATCCGCGGGATCCAGACCAGCGTTGTGAAAGTTCGTTGACAGGGCGGTAGGGGTGCTTGGGCACCAAGGTATTGGCGGAGCCGATCCGGATCAGTATCGGCAAAGAGGGCTTGATGATGAATCTTCGTATTCAGCGGCCGTTCACTGCGACGCCAAGGCGCCAGGAAGGAGCGGTGAGCGTACTGATGGTGATCGCTCTGGCGGCGATCGCCATGATGGCGGCGTTGGCTCTGGACGGCGGACACATGATGCTGAACAAGACCCGCCTGCAAAATGCAGTGGACGCCGCCGCCCTGAGTGGCGCCAAAACCCTGAGTCAGGTGGAAGGTGGTACCAGCATGGCCAGCGCGACGCGCACTGCCGCGCTCAATACGTTGATGCAGAATGCCAATGCCACCGGCAATAACGAATTGGCAACGGCTATTGGCGGCAATCCAGGCACATTTGCGGTGGTGGAGCTTTCCAGCAGAGTCTATGGCCCGTTCTCCTATCCCGGGCCTTTGGATGCCAAATATGTTCGGGTATCGGTACCGAACTACAGCCTGACAGGATTTTTCTGGGGCTTCGTCCAGTCATTCGGCGCCGTGGGGAACAAAGCGGTGGCGGCGATCGCCACCGCCGGCCCCAGCCCTACCAACCCATGTGATCTCGCACCGTTGATGATCTGTGGCGACGCGACTAAATACGACCCGGCTGCGGGCATGTTCTGGGGCTTCCAATTTGGTGATTTGCAGGTGTTGAAGTCGGCTGCCGGCAATACGTCCGCCATTGGCCCGGGTAACTTCCAATTGCTCGATTTCGGTTCGGGCGGGAGTTCGGTCAGAGAGGACCTGGCCGGAGGCGGCTCGGTTTGCCGCAATGTCGGGGACACTGTCAATACCTCACCCGGCAACACAGTCGGCCCTGCGTCTCAAGGTTTGAATACGCGTTTCGGCATCTACAACGGCCCGGTCAGTGCCTCGGACTATCCGCCAGATCTGGTGACCTCGTCGAGCAGTCCTGCGATCACCTACAACGACTCAGTCACCCCGGCGCAGACGCTGTACAAAGGACAACCCGTCACCTCGAGCAACGGCAATCTCACCGCGGGCAGCAACGCGATACTGGACTACAACGACTGGAAGGCGAGCGTTGCCGCCTGTGTGGCAGGGTCTGGCAGTGGCTGTCAGAGCAATGGGGTATTCGAGCGCCGGATGCTGAAAGTCGTGGTGGGCGACTGCACCGGCAAACAGGGCGGTTCAACCACGATTCCTGTCCTGGGATTTGGCTGCTATTTCGTGGTGCAGCCAATGAGTAGCGGTGGTACGCAAGCGCAAATTTTTGGGCAATTTGTGAAGGAGTGCGAAGGCGACAACGTGACCGGCCCCTCGCCGTCCACCGATTCTGGTCCGCAGATCATTCAGCTCTACAAAACCTACATTGGCAGCGGCACTGGCACTCCGAGCACAGACTCGTAGGAGGCGTCATGGGTCTTCACGTATTTAAACGACCACAGGCCCAGCAGGGTGTGGCGCTGGTGGAATTCACCCTCGTCCTGCCGCTGTTGCTCCTGTTGTTGCTGAGCCTCGGTGAGTTCGGCCGCATGCTCTACCAGTACAACGTCCTGTTGCAGGCCAGCCGTGATGCCGACCGTTTCGTCGCCAGCCAGGCCTGGAACTCTACGCTGGGTGCTGTTTCTCTGAGCAGTACGCTGCTGACCCAGACGAAAAACGTCGCGGTCTATGGCGTGCCTGCAAATACCGGGACCGCAGTGGTGTCAGGGTTGACGACCGGCATGGTGACAGTCTCCGCGCTGGGTGCCGATCCCACCCACCCCGACCATGTGCGAGTCACCATCACCTATAACTTCTGCCCGGTGATTGGAAGTGGCAATTGTGGTGGAGCGATTCCAGGATTTTTTGGTAGCCAGATCGCACTGAGCATTCCGCTGGTCGCCACCACTGTCATGAGGGCACTGTGATGAATCGCAAACGCATGCGCGGCACCTATGTCGTGGAGTTCGCCATCATTGGCATGCTGGTATTCACGCTGTTGTTCGGCGTGCTGGAAATGGGCCGCCTGTACTTCACGGTCAATGCGCTGGATGAAGCCGCGCGGCGTGGTGCGCGCCTGGCGGCGGTGTGCAATATCAGCGATCCGGTGATCTTGCGCCGGGCGATCTTCAATGCCGCGACCGATGCCGGTACAAGCCAACTGATCACGAGTCTGGCCACCACCAACCTGGCGCTGACCTATCTGGACGTCAACGGTGCTGTGGTGGCCAATCCCGGCGACCTGGTCAGCGCCACTGGTTTTCGTGCCATCCGTTATGTCCAGTTGAGTCTGCAAGGCTTTGTTTTCAATCTGTTTATTCCCGGGTTCGGCGTGCCCATTACCTTGCCTGCATTCAGGGCAACCTTGCCACGCGAAAGCCTGGGGCGTCATTCCGATTCCGGGGAGATCACACCATGCTGAATACCAAGGACACCCCGCTTTCCAGCTCGACCGGCAAGGCCGGGCTGCGGTTGCTGATCAGCAGTCGTGATGCCACCTCGTTGCGCGATCTGCAGAGCGTATGCCAGCGCATGCCTTGCCTGGAGGTGAGCACTCGCCTGGTGAGCAATGGGCATGTCGACCCACTCTACGGCTTGGACCGTATGCCCGATCTGTTGCTGTTGCGCGTCAGCCACCTGTGGCGTGAGGAGCTGGCGGCGCTGTTGCAGCGTCCGGCACATGAGCGTCCGCCGATGTTGGTGTGCGGCCTGCTGAGTGAACAGGAAGGCATGCGTCTGGCGATGCAAGCCGGCGCCCGAGACGTGCTGCCGGAACCCATAGCCGAGACCGAACTGGTTGCCGCCTTGAATCGCCTGGTCATGGAGGTTCGCACCGGCAGCGGGGCAGAAGGGAAATTGATCGCGGTGATGAGCGCCAAGGGTGGTTCCGGCGGAACCTTGCTGGCCTGCAATCTGGCTCAACAGCTCAGCGTCAAGGGCGGCAGCACCCTGCTGCTGGACATGGACCTGCAATTCGGCAGCGTGACGCATTACCTGGATGTGGCGCAGACACACAGCCATCTCGAGGTTTTGCATCAGATTGACGGCATGGACAGCGTCGCGTTGCGCGGTTTTTGCAGCCACTTCAGCCCCACCTTGCATGTGCTGGGTGGCCGGGCAGGTGAGCTGTGCCTGCCGCAGGATGCCCAACCCGAGCAACTTGACACCCTGTTGCAGCTGGCCCGCGCCAGCTATGACTGGGTGGTGATCGACCTGCCGCGGCAAATCGACCACCTCACCGGCTCTGTGCTGGAACAGGTGGATCGGGTCTACGTGGTGGTGCAGCAAAGCGTCAGCCATCTGCGCGATGCCAGCTCCCTGGTGCGAATTCTTCGCGAAGACCTGGGCGTGCGCGGCGATCAGTTGCAGATCGTGGTCAACCGCTATGACAAGGCCGCAGCGATCAGCCTCAAGGATATTGGCGAAGCACTGCGCTGCACCAATCTGTCGAAATTACCCAACGACTTCAACCTGGTCAGCCAGAGTCAGAACACTGGCGTGCCGTTGGGGCTGCATGCGCCGAGGGCCGCGATTACTACCGCCCTGCGCGACATGACCGAGGACCTGGTCGGTCAACAGGTGGCCGGGAACAAAGGCTTACTCAAACGCGCCTTCAACCGTTTTTTCGGGGGATGACCCATGATCAGCGACTTTCGTAACCGCTTGCGCAAACAGTCCGGTAAACCCGCAGCATCGTCAGCGGCTCAGTTGGGCGACGACCAGCTGGATCCGGCAGAGGAATTAATGGCGTGGGAGCGTGCAACACCGGACGTTCTTTACGAAACCAGAAGCCAGGTCACCCCGGTGGAAGCCGAGTGGCGGGAAAAGATCTACCAGCAATTGCTCAAAGTCATGGACCTGTCCTTGCTGGACGCCCTTGAACAGGCCGAGGCCACGCGGCAGATTCGCGATATTTGCCAGCGCCTGCTCGATGAGCATTCGGCGCCGGTGAGTACCACCAGCCGCCAGTTGATCATCAAGCAGATCACCGACGAGGTGCTCGGCCTGGGGCCCCTGGAACCGTTGCTGGCCGATCACAGCGTGTCCGACATTCTGGTCAACGGCCATGCCTCGGTCTATGTCGAGCGCTTCGGCAAACTGCAACGGACCGATGTGCGCTTTCGCGATGATCAGCATTTGTTGAATATCATCGACCGTATCGTGTCCGGCCTGGGTCGGCGTATCGATGAGTCTTCGCCGTTGGTGGATGCCCGGCTCAAGGACGGTTCGCGGGTCAACGCAATTATCCCGCCGCTGGCCATCGACGGCCCGAGCATGTCGATTCGCCGCTTTGCCGTGGACCTGCTCAATACTGACAGTCTTATCCAGGTGGGCACGCTGACCCCGGCCATTGCCCTGCTGCTCAAGGCAATTGTGCGCGGACGCTTGAACGTGTTGATTTCGGGCGGTACCGGTAGCGGCAAGACCACCATGCTCAATGTGCTGTCCAGTTTCATCCCGCACAACGAACGGATCGTCACCATCGAAGATTCGGCCGAACTGCAACTGCAGCAGCCCCACGTGGTGCGCCTGGAAACCCGGCCTTCGAACATCGAGGGGCGCGGCGAGGTGAGTCAGCGGGAGTTGGTGCGCAACAGTTTGCGGATGCGCCCGGACCGCATTGTGATCGGCGAGGTGCGTGGCGCCGAGGCGCTGGACATGCTGACCGCCATGAACACCGGCCACGACGGCTCGTTGACCACGATTCACGCCAACACCGCGCGCGATGCGTTGGGGCGAATCGAGAACATGGTGTCGATGACCGGGGCGACCTTTCCGATCAAAGCCATGCGTCAGCAGATCGCGTCGGCCATTGATGTGGTGATCCAGCTGGAGCGCCAGGAGGATGGCAAGCGCCGCCTGGTCAGCGTGCAGGAGATCAACGGCATGGAGGGCGAGATCATCACCATGACCGAAATTTTCTCCTTTGCACGTCAAGGCATGGGCGAAAACGGCGAAGTGCTCGGCGATTATCGCCCCAGCGGCATGATCCCGGCCTTCCGCGATGTGCTGGCCAAGCGCGGCATTGAGTTGCCGCTGACGATGTTCAGGCCTGAATGGATGGAGGCACGGCAGCCATGAACCATATTCCTGGTGAATTCATTGTGATGTTCCTGGGCATGGTGTTTATCGCTGTGTTCCTCTTGTCCCAGGGGGTTGTGGTGCCAGTGTTCGGCGAGGCCGGCAAGATGCGCAAGCGCATCCGCGGCCGTTTGCATGTACTGGAGAAGGCCAACAACCTGCCCAACATGCAGACGGTGTTACGGCAGAAATATCTGACGCGCTTGTCGCCTCTGGAGGCCATGCTCGAGCAATTGCCCTTTATGGCAAACCTGACATCAATGATCGAGCAGGCCGGCCATGACTATCGTGCTTACCGGGTGATATTGCTCGGGCTGTTCCTGGGCGCTTGTACGGTCGTCTCGATCTGGATGGTCTCGACAGTCTGGTGGATGGCGCTGTTGGCGGGCTTCGGGGTGTTCTGGTTACCGCTGTTGAAAGTTTCTCGTGACCGGAGCAAACGTTTCAACGCGTTTGAGGAAGGCCTGCCGGATGCGCTGGATGCCATGTGCCGGGCCTTGCGCGCCGGACACCCGTTCAACGAAACCCTGCGCTTGGTCGCCGAGGAGCACAAGGGGCCGGTCGCTCATGAGTTCGGTCTGACCTTCGCCGATATCAACTATGGCAACGATGTACGTCGGGCCATGCTCGGCCTGCTGGAGCGCATGCCGAGCATGACGGTGATGATGCTGGTGACTTCGATCCTCATCCATCGCGAAACCGGCGGCAATCTGACCGAAGTGCTGGAGCGTCTGAGTCGGCTGATCCGCGGACGCTTCCGCTTTCAGCGCAAGATCAAAACCCTGTCGGCGGAAGGGCGCATGTCGGCCTGGGTGCTGGTGGCGATTCCCTTCGTGCTGGCCATTGCGATTGTGCTCACAAGCCCCACCTACATGCCTGTGCTGCTCAATGATCCCATAGGCCACAAGCTGATCATCGGGGCTTTCTGCGCCATGTTGATCGGTATTTTCTGGATACGGAAAATCATCCGGATTCAGGTTTAAGCGGTATTTGCTACCGGGAGGTACAGGTCATGGACTTTTTACTCGGGTTGTTCAGTCGGGTCACGGGAAACGAAGAGCTGGCGCGCATATTGTTCATTAGCGTGGTCGGTTTTAGTACGGTGCTTGCGGTCGCCGCAGTGATGTTGCTGATGTTGGGTCTTCAGGACCCGGTTCAGCGTCGTCTGGCGCTGATCAAGCGCGGTCATTTAGGCAACGCGGCTGGGCAGGAGGCTCCGGGTAACCTGCAACTGTTACTGGAACGGATAGGCCAGCGCTTTGCCTCGGCCGAATCGGCCCAGACATCCGTAACCCAGACCTTGTTGATGCACGCGGGGTACCGTTCCTCTTCGGCGGTGCAGATGTACTGGGCGGTGCGCTTGATGTTACCGCTATTGATGGTCGGCGTTGCGCTGCTGCTGTTGCCGCTGATCCCCAATGTTTCCCTGAGCATGGGGCTGCTGTTGGTGGTCATGGTGGCCGCTGCCGGTTGGCTGGTCCCGGCGTTGTATGTCGGAAAGCGCAAAGAGCTACGACAAGGTCGGCTACGTGCTGCGTTTCCGGATGCTCTGGATCTGATGGTGGTATGCGTGGAGTCGGGCCTGGCCCTACCCACGACCATCGAGCGAGTGGCTGAGGAAATGTCGGTCAGTCAGGTTGAACTGGCTGAAGAACTGGCCCTGGTCAATGCGCAAATCCGCGCGGGAATTACCAGTACCGAGGCGCTCAAGCAACTGGCCGTGCGTACTGGTCTGGAGGACGTGCAAGGGTTGGTCAGCTTGTTGGCGCAGAGTATCCGCTTTGGTACCAGCGTGGCCGACACTCTGCGCATCTATGCCGATGAATTCCGTGACCGGCGTACGCAGGCTGCCGAAGAGATGGGGGCGAAAATTGGCACCAAGCTGATATTCCCGCTGATTTTCTGCCTGTGGCCGAGCTTCTTTCTGGTCGCCATCGGCCCGGCCCTGATCGGTGTATTCAGAGCATTTGGAAATATGTGAGTCAAATTGGTGGAGGCTGTCGAGCGCGATGGCCTTGCCACCCGAGCCTTACTTGTACTTCCCCTCCCAAGATCTACACATCTCCCGAGCTGCCGAAGGCTGCGATCTTTTGCTTCTTCTGGCAGGCAATTCAGTTGCCTGGACAGGCGATAAAAGTAAAAGGTCGCAGCTTTCGGCGGCTCATACGGGGGAATTCGGTCAGAACTAAAAAATGTGTAGATGCCAATACTTTCCTGCAGACGTAATTAAGCCTGGCTTTTTAGCCAGGCTACTCTGGACGATGCCAGAGGTTGATCATCCATTGACGTGCCTCATTTGCTGCTGGTGGCCATTTCCCCCCCGGCTTTCTGCTCAAAGAAAATCGGGATCGGGTAGGTGAAACTGTTCAGCCAACGCTGGAAGGCCAGGTCACGCTCAGTGGCCGATGCAGTTTGCCGAAAAGGGGAGGCAACCACACCACGAATCTGTAGCTGCATCCACTGTTCGGTGCCTTTTTGCGGCGCCGAGGAGGGACCCGGCTCAATAGCCCAGGCACTGGTGGACAGGCAAGCCATGCACACAATCAACAGCCTTTTGGTATTCATCTCGACTCCTCGTACGTTCTACTTGATCGCAGCACTGGGTGAGGCATCGGCTACCTCAGCCTTACGATTCCCCTCGGAAGCCACCGCTTTTTTGGCTGAGGCCTTGAGTTTTTCCGCTCGGTTTTGAGCCTCTGCGACTTGCTGGGGACTCAAGCTGGCGCGGTTCGCGAGTTCGGCAGCCGCCTTCCAGTTATCCTGATAAATCAGCAGCGTCACCATGTTGAGTGCCGCCAGTGAATCGGCCTGCTTGAGCTCCATGGCCGTCATGAACTCGAAGCGTGCTTCAGGGATCCGTCGCTGATTGAGGTAGACGACCCCCAGGTCATTGCGCATCTTGTCGTCGGTGGGGGACATCTTCACCGCTCGCTCAAGGTGAGTGGCAGCGGTGGCGTTATCATTTTTGGCCGCGGCCAACTGGCCCAAGCCATGTTCCCCTTCAGGGGCCAGACAGGTGCCGAGCAGGCTTTGATACAACGGCTCCGCATCTTTACGCCCCATCAAGCGCAGCACCCGAGCCTTTCGCAGGCGAACCTGGACCAGGTCATCGGGCAAACCTTCAAGATTCGCCAGGCTGGCATACAAACGGCCCTCATTGACCATGTTGTCAGCCAGATTCAGGGCCAGCTCTTGCTCCGAACTGGGTTTGGCACAGACAGCCGGTCGCGAAGACAGGCCATTGGTGGCACAACCTGCGAGCATCAATGTCGCCGTTATTGCAATGACTGCTTTCATCGAGTGTCCTCTGGCTACAACACGTTGAACGCCTGGCCAATGGCAATACAGCTGGCCCGCCAAGCGCTCAAGATCACCGTTAAGAGTGAGGGCGAAAGCCCGGTTCAGCGTCTGGCTCCGGCTCATTGCGAGAGCCCGCTCTTACTATCGAAATCACCATTTTCGAGGAAGAACATGCGGTAGAAGTTCGGGTCGTAATTGCGCAGCTGCTCGCCAGGCAACGACGGCAGTTGTGCATTGGCCGCCAGGGGCTGGACCAGATGCGGGGTGACGATCATCAGCAGTTCGCGCTCTTCACGATTGATGGTGTTATCACGGAAGAACGCGCCCAGAATCGGGATATCGCCCAGCCCCGGGAATTTGTTCACCTGGGAATTGTTGCGGGTACTGATCAGGCCGCTGATGACGAAGCTTTCGCCGTCGGCCAGGGAGATGCTGGTGTCGGTACGGCGTATGGTCAGCGCCGGAACTATCGTGCCGGCGATGCTCACGGCGTTGGTGAAGTCCAGTTCACTGACTTCCGGCGCCACCTTCAGGGCAATACGGTTTTTCTCGATGATGGTTGGCGTCAGGGTCAGGCGGATACCGAACTCCTTGTACTCGATGGAGATGTTATCGCTGCCGGCACTGGGCACTGGAATCGGTACTTCACCGCCGGCCAGGAAGCTCGCACTTTGCCCGCTGAGCGCTACCAGGCTTGGCCGCGCCAGGGTATAGGCGAAACCGCTGCCTTCCAGCGCATTGATCGCCACCAGGGTATTGCCGGTCGCAAAAGAGAGGTTGAAATTATCGTTGTTCACCGGCAATGACGGCGTAACGATGCCGCCGATGGTGGGCAAGGTTCTCGGCGAGCCGAACAGGAAGTTGCCACGGGTGCCGAAAATAGACGCTGAGGCTTCCTTGAGTTTGGTCCGGCTGACTTCAACGAAGCGAATATCGGTTTGCACCTGGCTTGGCAGCAGCGGGTCTTCGTAAGGTCCGGTCGACGCACTGGTCAGCGCCGAGGTAGCCTTGCCCTTGACGAACACCATGCTTTGGCGCGGCGTTTTCGAACAGGAGGTCCAGACCATCAGGCTGGTGGCTCCCGGTGTCAGACCGGTGAGTATGAAGGCGCTGGGATTGTTGCCGCTGGGTTGCACATCGGCAACTTTCGGGTCACCCACGGCCAATTGCGTCACCGGAACCGGTGTGTGCAGTTCACTCTGAAGCCCCTGACCGACCTCGAACGTTGTCGGCATACTGTCCATCTGCGAACAATTGGCCGCCGCGGCCTGAGCCGCGTCCACGCTGAGGCCCATCCAGAACAGGCCATGGATAATTCGCTTGAAAGCGGGCACGGTACGATAGCTCATTAAGTGCATCCTCGCTGAATAGGCCATCTACAAGGCAAACCAAGTTGCCTCGGATCACTACAGGGGGCCTGAGTCGACCCTCAACCTCGCCAGAGCACTCACCACTAATGACCAATGCCCCCGGCAATATTCCTTGGTGCTACACGCAAGCAGGTGCAATACGCTGATCCGAATGAACAGCGAGCGACCTTCTAAAACGGCTTTTAGTGATCCAGATACCTGGGCTGCCGACCCGAGCGACAGGCTCAGGCTCGACAACCATCGCGGTTATAGGCGGCACTTCCCGCCAACCTGACTCCCCTAAAAAGCAACCGGCAATCACAGCTCTGCGCCGGTAAACGCCTGTCAGGATCATAGTGAGGTAACTCCTTTTGCCAATTCGCTATCTGATCTCTGAACCTAACGTCAAAATTCAAACCGTTATGACTTCTTCTTGTTTGAAGGTAGTTCAAACAAAGCAAAGCGCCACGATTTAAAACAAAACTTTCAGGGCAGAGTGTGGAGATAGCCATGTTGCTGGCGTTGGAGCGGCAAAAAAATGCGGTTCGGCGAGGCAACTAAGGCGGCAGGGCTTACATGGACAGAATCAGGCGTCCGGCGAACAGAATAAGGATCACCCCCATGGTTCGTTCGAACCAGTGCCCCATACGCATGAACAGCAGTCGCACCCGGGCGCTGGAAAAGAACAAGGCCACGATCACGAACCACAAGGCGTTCACGAAGCACATCCACAGCCCGTACAGCGCCTGAATCTGCAGCGGTGTCGAGGCACTGATGATGGTGGTGAAGATCGCCAGGAAGAACAGCGTGGCCTTGGGGTTGGTGGCGTTGGTCAGAAACCCCGTGCTGAAGGCCTTGAACAGGGTCTGCTGCTCAGTTGACGCTGCCGCGCCGTTGTCGCCTTCAGTCGCCACTTTGGGTTTGCTGCGCAACAGGCTCACACCGAGATACAAAATGTAGACCCCCCCGATCACCTTGGCCACCGTCAATAGCCAAGGCGTGGTGTGCATCAATGCGCCGACGCCGAGCAAGGTGTACAGCACATGCACGGAAATGCCTGCGCCGATGCCCAGCGCCGTGCAGATGCCCACTAAACGCCCGAAACGCACGCTTTGGCGGATGGTCACGGCGAAGTCCGGCCCGGGAGCTACCACGGCCAGAAAATGGATGGTTGCCAGCGCCAGAAACTCGCCCAGGTAATTCGAAAACATCTCAACTCCAGAAAGTCAGGGGGGATGCATTGCCGCGGTAGCCGACAAAGAAAGAAAGGCTCAATCGCGGATCGTCCACACCCGGCGTCACCGAGTGCATGCGGCGTGAATTGAACATGATGAAATCACCCGGCTCAGGGCGAACCTCCAGGGTCGGAGGTCCGAGCAAGGCCGGATCGATGCCGTAACTGTCGCCACGCATCTCGTCGAACTGGTCCGGGGAAATGTCGTGGTCCCACATCTGCAATACGCCGCCCTCGGTCGGCATGTTCAGGTAAACATTGCAGGCGAACTGCGCTTCCAGGCTTCTGGCCTGGAAACTGTCCGGGGCGTCCTTGGCGAAAATGTCGTGATGGGCGAGGAAGCACACGCCGGGTTTGACCACGCGCGATAGCCCCACATACATCTTGCGGCCATAGAGATTTTCCAGATGCGCCCCCGCCGGCCAGGACTCATCGAGCATGCAGCGCAGGGTGTCGACAGGCGAGGAGTAGGGCGCACAACGGCTGCGCAACTCGGCGATGTTGCTGGTGGCGCGCTCGAAATAGTCTTCGATCAGCAGTGGCTGGTTTTCCGCTTCGTAAAACGCCATGCCGATGCGACCGATGCTCGGTGCGTTGATGTAGCCTTCGAAGCCGGGGGCGAGGATCTTGTCGCCGATCTGGATCGCCAGTGGCCGAGGCAACAAGCCTCTGACGCGGATGGCGAGGACTTCTTCGTTGGCCAGTTTTTGTATGCACGTCTCATCGAGACGCTCGACGTCAAGCATCATGTCTTAGGTCCATCTATCAGATAGTCAACAGAGCCCGCGAACGCAGGCTCCTCCGGCGTCAGGCGATGACGGGGTCGACATCGCCCAAAAGCTCAATCCACGTGGTAGTGGACTGACAGCGTTCCCTTTTTCTGCGAAAGGGAAGCGATCGTGACCTTGCCCAAATCCTTCAGGCTACGTACATGGGTGCCGCCGCAGCCGTAGGCGGGCAGCTCACCGAAACCGATTTCACGGGCGCCTTCGCGCAACGACGTCAAGCGCGGCAGATCATGGGCGATCCATTGCTTGATGCCGTGCTGAATCGTCTGGGCATCAACCTCCTGTGCGCCATCGCCCGGTTTGAATTGCACACGTCCTTCATCCGGCCAGTGATGAGCCTTGATTGGCATCCAGCCCAGGGCCTGTACGAAGTGACCGATCAGGTGCCCCGCCGAATGCATGCGCGTATTGAACTGGCGGCGTTGCTCGTCGACCCGAATCTGGATCATGCCGAGTTTTACCGGGTGGTCGACGAAATGGATGATCCGCTCCGTTTCCTGCACCACGCGCAGCACCTGGCTTTCGCCGATCCAGCCGGTGTCACAGGGTTGCCCGCCGCCCTGAGGGTGAAACAGAGTGGCGCGCAGCACCACGGCGAACTCGTTCTCATAGGGCGTGCAATCCAGGACTTCCACATTGGCCCTGAGGTCATCACTATGGAAAAAGAGGCGAAGCGTCATATTCCATGCCCTTATTAAAGTTTCTATTTTTATTATATGAACCGTGGAATTGCGTGATAATCCGTTCAACCATCAAAGGACTGTTGCGCTGTGAGCATAAATCTTCCCCTGCCGCTGCTCGGTGAAATGGCGATTTTCGTCAAGGTTGTCGAAACCGGCAGTTTCTCCGAAGCGGCGCGTCAGTTGGGGTCTTCACCCTCGGCGGTGAGTCGCAGCATTTCGCGGCTGGAGAAGGCGCTTGCCACGCGTTTGTTGCAACGAACCACGCGCAAGCTACGCCTGAGCGACGGAGGCGAAGAGGTGTTCAAGCGCTGCCGGGAGATGGTCAGCGCGGCGAAGTCGGTGATGGAAATCAGCGGTCAGTTCACCCAGGAAGCGGAAGGGCTGGTGCGCGTCAGCGTGCCCAAGGCCGTCGGGCGATTTGTGATTCATCCGCATATGCCGGAGTTTCTGCGGCGTTATCCCAAAGTGGATGTGGAGTTGTTGCTCGAGGACCGCCAGGTGGATTTGATCGATGACAACGTCGACCTGGCCATCCGTATTACCGATCGGCCCCCTGCGGGGCTGGTGGGGCGCCAATTGCTGACCATCGACCATTTGCTCTGCGCCACGCCACAGTACCTGGCCGAGCACGGCACACCGACTCATCCCCACGACTTGCTCAATCACAGCTGCATTTATCTGGGCGAAACCCCGAGCGATGCGCGCTGGAAGTTCAAGAAAGGCAGTAAAGCCGTGACCGTCGGCGTGCGCGGACGTTACGCCGCCAATCACACGGGCGTGCGATTGGGCGCGGTATTGCAACACATCGGGATCGGTAGCCTGCCGTACTTCACCGCCCGTTATGCGCTGGAACAGGGGCTGATTGTGCAGGTATTACCGGACTGGACCTTTCTGGCGTCCTACCACGGAGGCGCCTGGCTGCTGCATTCGCCCACCCGCTATCTGCCGCCCAAGTTACGGGTGTTCATCGACTATCTGGTGGAATGCCTGGAGAAGGAGCCGACCTTGAGCAATCCGGGCAAGCCAAGCGCGATGGGCAAGGGCGTGGCAGCGTATGAGTTGCCGGAGAGTGATGGGTTGCTTTGATCTTCCCGGCCAAAAAAAGGCCCGCATGATTAACCATGCGGGCCTTTTTCGTTACTGATTGGAGATCAGTGCTTGCTGTCCTGGTTCGACATCGCCAACAGCTGCTTTTCCTGATTCCAGTCGAACGGCTCATCGTTCTGTTCGGCTTCGTAGCGACGCTCTTCCAGCGCCTGATACATGTCGATCTCTTCATCGGACAAGTAGTGCAGGCAGTCGCCGGCGAAGAACCACAGCAGATCCCGCGGGATCAGGTGGGCAATTTGCGGATAGCGGGAAATCACTTGAGTCAGGATGTCCTGGCCCAGGTATTGGCTTTCGATCGGTTCGATCGGCAGGGATGCCAGCAGTTCGTCGAAGCGCTCCAGGAACAAGGCATGGCTTTCTTCGGGAACCTGTTCGGCCTCACCTACGGCGACCAGGATGCTGCGCAGGTGGTCGAGCAAGACGAGATGATCGGCAACGACATTGGACACGAGATAAGTCCTCAAGAGCAAAACGGGCGCAGGAGTATAAAGCCCCCGCGCCCCTTTTTCACAGGGTAAAGCGCCCCATGATGGTAAGGCGACACACGGTCCTCTGGATCAGCGGACCTTGCCCTTGCCCAGCACCAGCACCTCTTTATCGAAATCATCGACGTCGATCACCTTGCGCCGCGCCACCTCCACTTCACGCAAGGTCTCGGCCTCAACCGGTTGCAAGACGCCAGCCTCCAGTGCGGCATCGATGACCGACTCCCCGACAGTGGGTTTGACCTGGCGACTTCTCAGCGCCGTGTTGAGTTTTTTCTGTAGCGGTTTGGCGGCGTTCAGCAAGTCGCAGGCGTGCTGCAAGGCGCCGACCGGATCTTCTGTCGATTGCGGGCGATAGCAGCCCGCCAATAACTCCTCAAGGGTCGGGTCGCCCTTGGCGCGGCCGAGGACTGCTGCGACTTTGGCCGCCAGTCTGTCCGACGGGCCTCTGTGCCGGCGACCGAACGGGAACACCAGTACCCGCAGCAGGCAGCCGAGTACCTTGTTCGGAAAGTTGGTCAGCAGTTCGTCCAGCGCACGCTCGGACTGGCCGAGGCTCTCTTCCATCGCCCAGGCGAACAACGGACGCATATGCTCCGGCGAATCGAGATCGTGATATCGCTTGAGCGCGGCGGAGGCCAGATACAGGTAGCTGAGCACATCGCCCAGACGAGCGGACAAACGTTCGCGGCGTTTCAGGTCGCCGCCCAGCAGCATCATGCACTGGTCTGCAAGCATGGCAAATGCCGCGGCCTGACGGTTGAGGGCGCGCACGTAGCGTTGGCTGAGCCTGTCCCCGGGCATGTGTTCGAAATGCCCGAAGCCTAGGTTCAACACCAGGGTGCTGGCGGCGTTGCTCACGGCAAAACCAATGTGTTTGAGCAGCA
Organism: Pseudomonas sp. FP1740; assembly: GCF_030687165.1. Classification (NCBI taxonomy): domain Bacteria; kingdom Pseudomonadati; phylum Pseudomonadota; class Gammaproteobacteria; order Pseudomonadales; family Pseudomonadaceae; genus Pseudomonas; species Pseudomonas sp. FP1740. The sequence goes on along the minus strand of NZ_CP117461.1, from coordinate 5,018,021 downwards.
GGTCGTCGAATTCGATCAGTGCCTGTTGTTTGTCTTCGCGGTGGACAAGGGCCATTTCCTTGAGCACGAACGGATGGCAGCGAATGGCGCCCTGGCCGAAGATCATCAGGTTGCGCGTCAGGATGTTCGCACCTTCGACCGTGACGGAAATGGGCGCACCTTGCCAGCTACGCGCGAGATAGTTGTTCGGGCCCATGATGATGGCCTTGCCGCCGTGAACATCCATGGCGTGACTGATGCACTCGCGACCGCGTTCGGAGAGGTGGTATTTGATGATGGCCGAGGGCACCGACGGTTTTTCGCCGAGGTCGACGGCGTTGGCGGTGAGCATCCGTGCGCTGTCCATCAGCCAGGTACTGCCGCCTATCCGCGCCAGTGCTTCCTGAATCCCTTCGAAGGCTGACAGCGGTGCGTTGAATTGCTCGCGAACCTGTGCATATTGGCCTGTCACCAGACTGCTGAACTTGCCCGCGGCGGTTCCGATGGCAGGCAGCGAAATGGAGCGCCCCACCGACAGGCAGTTCATCAGCATCATCCAGCCTTCGCCGAGCATTTCCTGACCGCCGATGATGAACTCCAGCGGTATGAACACATCCTTGCCGGCGTTCGGGCCGTTCATGAAGGCGGCGCCCAGCGGCAAGTGACGGCGACCGATGTCTACACCGGGAGTCTGGGTTGGAATCAAGGCGAGACTGATCCCCAGGTCGACTTTGTCACCCAGTAGATGATCCGGGTCATAGGCCTTGAAGGCCAGGCCGATCAAGGTCGCCACCGGACCGAGGGTGATGTAGCGTTTTTCCCAGTTCAGGCGCAGGCCGAGGGTTTCCTGGCCTTCCCATTCACCTTTACAAATCACCCCGGTGTCGGTCATGCCCCCGACGTTGGAACCGGCCATCGGGCCTGTCAGGGCAAAGCAGGGGATATCGTCGCCGCGGGCCAACCGTGGCAGGTAATGATTGCGTTGTTCGTCGGTGCCGTAGTGCAGCAGCAGTTCCGCGGGGCCCAGAGAGTTGGGCACCATGACGGTGGAAGCGAGGTCGCCGCTGCGGGTTCCCAGTTTCATCGCGATCTGGGAGTGGGCATACGCCGAGAAGCCTTTGCCGCCGTACTCCTTGGGAATGATCAGGGCAAAAAAGCCATGCTGCTTGATGTGATCCCAGGCCTTGGGCGGCAGATCCATCAACTGGCCGATCTGCCAATCGCTGACCATCGCGCAGAGCTCTTCGGTCGGGCCATCGATAAACGCCTGTTCCTCTTCACTCAGTTGCGCTTTTGGATAGGCCAGCAACTTGTTCCAGTCAGGACGACCGCTGAACAGCTCGCCATCCCACCAGACCGTGCCGGCTTCAATGGCTTCACGCTCGGTTTGCGACATGGGCGGCAGGTTTTTTTGAAACCAGTTGAATATGGGCGCCGTGAACAGTTTTCGGCGCAGGTCCGGCAGCAGCAGCGGGGCGGCCACGGCCGCGAGCAACGCCCAGAAAATCAGCAGCAGCCAGACGGGGGCATGGCTCGCATGTCTGAAGATGCCCATCGCCAGCAGATAAACAGCGATGATGCCCGACGCGGGCAGAGGCGCGGTGCGGCGATGTGCCAGCCAGGCAATCCCGACCACCAGAACCAGTATCCACAACAGCAACATAATTAATTCTCCTGAAGCCAGGGGCAAAACCACTCTCAGAGCTTAGACGGCATCCATAAAAGTGGGTGGTCGGAGCGATCGGGTTGTGCTTGTAGGACGAAACGGCCGGACTTCGTCAGTTATTTCGATGGAGGGCTCGTCAACAGGGCGGGCAAGCGCCGATATTTGGCCGAAACGTCGTTACCTCTGTGCTGAAGGTGTCGCTAGACTCGTGGCTTCCTCCAGGAGATAGCTCCCATGCACGCGTATCTGAGCCCCGGCCGCTTCATCGACAGTGACCATCCCTCGGTGGTGGCGTTCGCCGAAAAACATCGTGGCGCCGGGCGCGATCCGCAGGAGCAGGCGATCAATCTCTATTACGCCGTGCGCGAGGCCGTGCGCTATAACCCCTACACCTTCAGCCGTGATCCGCAGACCTTGCGCGGCAGCTATGCGCTGGCGGCCGGGGAGAGTTATTGCGTGCCCAAAGCCACGCTGCTGGCAGGTTGCGCTCGGCATTGCGGGATCCCGGCGCGTATCGGTCTGGCGGATGTGCGCAATCACCTGTCGACGCCGCGCCTGCTCGAACTGCTCAAGAGCGATGTGTTCGCCATGCACGGCTACACCGAGCTTTATTTGAACGAGCGTTGGGTTAAAGCCACGCCGGCTTTCAATCAACAACTGTGCGAATTGTTCAATGTCGCGCCGCTGGAATTCGACGGGATCCACGACAGCGTGTTCCATTCCTTCAACCGTGACGGCGAGCAGTTGATGGAGTACCTGATCGATCACGGCCAATTCACCGATGTGCCTGAAGCATTCTTTTTCGAGCACCTGCAAAAGTGCTATCCGCATCTGTTCGGTGAGCAAGTGCCGGTGCTGCTGGGTGATATGCAGAGCGATTTGAGCCGCGTCTGATCCGGCGTATGCTGCCTGCGCATTCATTCAACAAGGAGCGGTCATGCTGAAGATCTGGGGTCGGAAAAATTCGTCGAATGTCAGAAAGCCGTTGTGGGCCGCCGAAGAATTGGGCCTGGCTTATGAAGCTGTTAATGCCGGCGGTGCCTTTGGCGTAGTCGACACGCCTGAGTACCGGGCGATGAATCCCAACGGCCGGGTGCCGGTGATTGAAGACGACGGTTTTGTGCTGTGGGAATCCAACACCATCGTGCGTTACCTGATGGCCCGCCATGCCAGCGGCACGGCGTGGTATCCGGCGGACCTGCAGGCCCGTGCCAGCGCCGAGAAGTGGATGGATTGGACCACCTCAAGTTTTGCCGCACCGTTCCGCACGGTGTTCTGGGGCGTGTTGCGCACCCCGCCAGAGCAGCAGGACTGGCCGGCCATCAAGGCTGCGATCAAGGAGTGCGACGATCTGCTGTCGATGGCCGATCAAGCGCTGGCGGTTAAACCATACCTGTCGGGCGATGAGATCGGCATGGGCGACATTCCCTTGGGCAGCTTCATTTATGCCTGGTTCGAAATGCCGATCGAGCGCGCGCCGCTGCCACATCTAGAAGCCTGGTACGCACGGTTGAAACAGCGTCCGGCCTATCGCAAAGCCGTCATGACCGCGTTGACTTAATACTCACTATCAACACGCGTGACTGTACTTGTGTGGCGGCGACAAGCACCATTGCGCTCATGCGCCGCGGTTGCATTGCTCGCCGCCCGCCCTTATTTATTCCTTTCTTCCCTTCCTGGTGCGTAAATCCGATATGAGTTCCGCTCTGTCCATCCGGCAGCTAACCAAAACCTACGGCAACGGTTTCCAGGCCTTGAGTGGTATCGATCTGGACGTCGCCGAAGGTGACTTTTTCGCTTTGCTCGGCCCGAATGGCGCCGGCAAATCCACGACCATCGGCATTATCTCGACCTTGGTGAACAAAACCAGCGGCACGGTGAATGTGTTCGGTCACGACCTGGACAAGGAACCAGCGGCGCTCAAGCGCTGCATTGGTGTGGTGCCCCAGGAGTTCAACTTCAACCAGTTCGAAAAGACCTTCGACATCGTCGTGACCCAGGCCGGTTACTACGGCATCCCGGCGAGAATCGCCAAGGAACGCGCCGAGCAGTACCTGACCCAACTGGGTTTGTGGGACAAGCGCGATGTGCCGTCACGCTCCCTGTCCGGCGGCATGAAGCGCCGACTGATGATCGCCCGGGCGCTGGTCCACGAACCACGGCTGCTGATCCTTGATGAACCGACGGCGGGGGTGGACATCGAATTGCGTCGCTCGATGTGGACCTTCCTCACCGAGCTGAACAAGAAAGGCATCACCATTATCCTCACCACCCACTACCTGGAAGAAGCTGAACAGTTGTGCCGCAACATCGGCATCATCGACCACGGCACCATTGTCGAGAACACCAGCATGAAGCAGTTGCTCGGCCAACTGCATGTCGAGACGTTCCTGCTGGACCTGAAGAACACCTTGCAAGTGGCGCCGCAGTTGCTTGGTTACCCGTCCAAACTGATCGACAGTCATACCCTGGAAGTCCAGGTCGACAAGGCCATGGGCATTACCGCGCTGTTCACCCAATTGGCGCAGCAGAACATCGAAGTGTTGAGCCTGCGTAACAAAACCAATCGCCTTGAGGAGTTGTTCGTGTCCCTGGTGGAGAAAAATCTGTCGAAGGTGGCGGTATGAGTTCCGAGCTGCAACCCAACCTCGTCGCCCTCAATACCATCGTTTACCGTGAGGTCAAGCGCTTCACCCGGATCTGGCCGCAGACTTTGCTGCCGCCAGCCATCACCATGGTTCTGTACTTTGTGATCTTCGGCAATCTGATCGGTCGGCAGATCGGCGGCATGGGTGGCTTCACGTACATGGAGTACATCGTGCCGGGGCTGATCATGATGTCGGTGATCACCAACTCCTATGGCAACGTGGTGTCGAGTTTCTTTGGCAGCAAGTTCCAGCGCTCCATCGAGGAATTGATGGTGTCGCCGGTGTCGCCCCATACGATTCTGATCGGCTACACCCTGGGCGGCGTGCTGCGCGGGTTGATGGTCGGGCTCATCGTGACGCTGCTGTCGCTGTTCTTCACCACGCTACAGGTGCATCACCTGGGCGTGACCGTCCTGGTGGTGCTGCTGACGGCGACGATCTTCTCGTTGCTGGGTTTCATCAACGCGGTATTTGCACGCAATTTCGATGACATCTCGATCATCCCGACCTTCGTGCTGACACCGCTGACGTACCTGGGCGGGGTGTTCTACTCGATCAGCCTGTTGCCACCGTTCTGGCAGACCGTTTCGCTGGCCAACCCGGTGCTGCACATGGTCAACGCCTTCCGTTACGGCATCCTCGGCGTGTCGGACATCAAGATCAGCGTGGCGATTGCTTTCATGCTGGTAGCGACTGTTGTGCTGTACATCGGTTGTGCGCGGCTGCTGGTGAGTGGGCGCGGGATGCGTACCTGATCAAGACCGTGTCACGGCCTTCGCGGGTAAACACCGCCAAAAGAAACGGCCTCCCAAGTGGAGGCCGTTTTTCATTCCTGCATCCGGCTGCGCTTACGCCGTGCCCACTGCCGACTCACCCACCAGCGCCAATACATCATCACCAGACAATAAGCCAACGCCCCAAGCACCAGCCCCGTTACCACCGAACCCAGTAAAAACGGTTGCCACAAAGTCGAGAGCTCGCCGCTGATCCATGCCCAGGTCAACTCGTCCGGCAAGCTCCTGGCGGGGACGTCCATCAGCCAGGCGCCGGTCTGGTAGGTGCAGAAGAACACCGCCGGCATGGTGATCGGGTTGGTCAGCCAGACCAGGCTGACCGCTATCGGCATGTTGCCGCGCACCACGATGGCGAGGATGGCCGCCAACAGCATTTGCAACGGGATGGGCAGGAACGCCGCGAACAGGCCGACGGCCATGGCCCGTGCGACGGAATGACGATTGAGGTGCCAGAGGTTCGGGTCATGCAGCAGGGTGCCAAGAAAGCGTAAGGATTTGTGTTCCCTGATGCTGGTCGGGTCTGGCATGTAACGTTTGAATAAGCGCCGGGGCATAAGGCTTCTCGGTCGGTTAAGGCGGCAAGTATGTCTGGATTCTACGAACCGCCCATTCAGACTTTGTGACAATTGTTAACGACGCCTGTGCGGCGCGACGGCTAAGCCTAGGGAAGGGACTCTCAAGGACGGGCTTATGCGCACAGGGATGATGGCGCTGGCGTTGGGTCTGCTGGCCCTGCGTTTTTTGCCGGCACTGCCGCCGGCAGGGTTGTGGCTGTTGTTGCCGGTAGTGGGTTTGATGTTGCTGCCGTTTCGAACCTTTCCACTGGCATTTTGGTTGTTCGGTTTCAGTTGGGCGTGTGCGAATGCGCAGTGGGCGCTGGATGATCGCCTGGCGCTGAAGCTCGATGGCGAGACTCGCTGGGTCGAAGGCCGGGTTACCGGGTTGCCGCAACAGGCCGAGGGTGTGGTGCGTTTCGAGCTGACGGACAGTCAGTCGCGTCGCACCCAACTGCCTCGGCACCTGCGTCTGGCCTGGTATGGCGGGCCGCCCGTCAACAGTGGCGAGCAGTGGCGGCTGGCAGTCAAATTGAAGCGTCCTGCCGGGCTGCTCAACCCCCATGGTTTTGATTACGACGCCTGGTTGCTGGCCCAACGTATTGGCGCCACTGGGACCGTCAAGGACGGTCAGCGACTGGGGCAAGCGCAGTGGGCCTGGCGCGACGGCATTCGTCAGCGTTTGCAGGCCGTGGATGCGCAGGGGCGAACGGGGGCGCTGACGGCGTTGGTGCTGGGGGATGGCGCCGGGCTCAGCCGTGAGGACTGGCAGGTGCTGCAAGACACCGGCACCGTGCATCTGTTGGTGATTTCCGGGCAGCACATTGGTTTGCTGGCGGGGCTGGTGTATCTGCTGATCGCCGGGCTGGCGCGCTATGGCTTATGGCCCAGGCGCTTGCCGTGGCTGCCATGGGCGTGTGGGCTGGCGTTCGCGGCGGCGCTCGGTTATGGGCTGCTGGCCGGTTTCGAGGTGCCGGTGCGTCGGGCCTGCCTGATGATTGGTTTGCTGTTGTTGTGGCGGCTACGGTTTCGTCACCTCGGCGCCTGGTGGCCGCTGTTGCTGGCGCTTGACGGTGTTTTGCTGCTGGACCCGCTGGCAAGCCTGCAACCGGGTTTCTGGTTGTCCTTTGCGGCAGTAGCGGTGCTGATTTTCACCTTTGGCGGGCGATTGGGCCCGTGGCGTTGGTGGCAAACCTGGACCCGTGCCCAATGGCTGATCGCAATCGGCCTGTGCCCGCTGCTGTTGGTGCTGGGGTTGCCGATCAGTCTCAGCGGGCCGCTGGCCAATCTTCTGGCGGTGCCCTGGATCAGTCTGATGGTCTTGCCGCCGGCCTTGCTCGGAACGCTGCTGTTGGCCGTTCCTTTTGTGGGCGAGGGGTTACTGTGGTTGGCTGGCGGTCTGATCGACCTTTTGTTCAAGGGGCTGGCGTTGGTGGCCGGGCAATTGCCCGCGTGGGTGCCGGTGGCGGTTCCGTTGTGGGTTTGGGCGTTCGGCGCGCTGGGCGCATTTCTGCTGTTACTGCCACCGGGCGTGCCGTTGCGCCCACTGGGCTGGCCGATGTTGCTGTTGCTGGTTTTTGCGCCCCGGCACACGCTGCCTGAAGGCGTCGCCGAAATCTGGCAACTGGATGTCGGCCAGGGGTTGGCCATTCTGGTGCGCACCCGCCATCACACGCTGCTGTATGACGCCGGGCCACGGTTCGGTGATATCGACCTGGGTGAGCGGGTGGTGTTGCCAACATTGCGCAAACTGGGGGTGAATGGACTTGATTTGATGCTGATCAGCCATGCCGACGCCGATCACGCCGGCGGTGCGCGAGCGATTGCCAGCGGTGTGCCGGTGACTCGGGTACTGAGTGGCGACCCACTGGCCCTGCCGGACGAGCTACATGCCGAGGGCTGCGAGAGCGGTCAACAGTGGACCTGGGACGACGTGCGGTTCCAGCTCTGGCAGTGGTCGTCGGCCAGCGACAGCAATCAGAAATCCTGCGTGCTGCAGATCGAAGCCAACGGCGAGCGGTTGCTGCTGACCGGCGATATCGATACCGCGGCCGAGCAGGTGCTGCTCGACGGTCCATTGGCGGTGCCGACGGACTGGTTGCAGGCCCCGCACCACGGCAGTCGCAGTTCATCTTCGATGGCGTTGCTCAGCGCTCTGCAGCCTAAAGCGGTGCTGATTTCCCGTGGCAACGGTAACTCTTTCGGTCATCCCCATCCCACAGTGGTGGCGCGCTATCAAAAGCGTGGCATGGCGATCTACGACAGCGCCGGGCAGGGTGCCATTCGTCTACAACTGGGGCGCTTCGAACCGCCCTGGACGATGCTTCAGGAACGGCGTTTCTGGCGCGATCGGCCATCATTGAGCCAGTAAGCCGAGTCATTAAAGCCCGACCGGATGCGACATCACGGTCTTCGGTGCGCCCACCCCCTATGTTAGAGTGGCGCACTTTTTCGAGGGGACTGTCACTGTGTGGGAATTGGTCAAATCCGGCGGCTGGATGATGCTGCCGATCATTCTGAGTTCCATCGCGGCCATGGCGATCGTCGCCGAGCGTCTCTGGACCCTGCGCGCCAGCCGCGTGACCCCGGAGCACTTGCTCGGGCAGGTGTGGGTCTGGATCAAGGACAAACAACTCAATAAAGAAAAACTCAAGGAACTGCGCGCCAACTCCCCCCTGGGCGAGATCCTGGCTGCCGGTCTGGCGAATTCCAAGCATGGTCGCGAGATCATGAAAGAGTGCATCGAAGAGGCCGCCGCGCGGGTGATTCATGAGCTCGAACGTTACATCAACGCCCTGGGCACCATCGCCGCCATGGCTCCGTTGCTGGGGCTGCTGGGTACGGTGCTGGGCATGATCGATATTTTCAGTGCGTTCATGGGCACGGGCATGGGCACCAACGCCGCGGTGCTGGCCGGGGGTATTTCCAAGGCGCTGATCACCACCGCCGCGGGCCTGATGGTCGGTATCCCGGCCGTGTTCTTCCACCGCTTCCTGCAACGTCGGATCGATGAGCTGGTGGTGGGCATGGAGCAGGAAGCGATCAAACTGGTCGAAGTGGTACAGGGCGATCGCGACGTGGACCTGGCCGAGGGCAAAGCGTGAAATTCCGTCGTAAACCGCGGGAAACGATAGACATCAACCTCGCGTCGTTGATCGACGTGGTGTTTATCCTGCTGTTGTTTTTCGTCGTGACCACCACTTTCACCCGTGAAACCCAGTTGCGCGTCGACCTGCCGGAAGCGGTCAGTGGCTCCCCGGCCGAAGACCAGCAGCTCAAGCAACTGGACATCGCCATCAGCGCCGACGGGGCATATTCGGTCAACAACCAGTTGTTGCCGAAGAACGACCTGACCAGCCTGATGGAGGCGCTGCAGAAAGAATCCAATGGCGACACCAATCTGCCGCTGTCCATCAGCGCCGATGGCAAGACGCCTCATCAGTCCGTCATTACTGCCATGGACGCTGCCGGCAAGCTCGGTTTCAGCCATTTGCGCATGACCACTGTCGAGGCGGCGCCAGCGTCCTGATGGCCATGTCCGATCGATTGCTCGCCGCGTGGTACGAAGGTCATCCGGCGTTGAAGCTGTTGCAGCCTCTGGAGTGGCTGTATCGACGCGTGGTCACCGGCAAGCGCGAGCGTTTTCTGGCTGGCGAGGGCGAGATCTACCAATCGCCCGTGCCGCTGATCGTGGTCGGCAATATCACGGTGGGCGGCACCGGCAAGACGCCACTGATTCTGTGGATGATCCAGCACTGCCAGCGCAGCGGTCTGCGGGTCGGTGTGGTCAGCCGTGGTTACGGCGCCAAACCGCCGCAATTGCCGTGGCGGGTCACAGCGGATCAAGGCGCGGACGTGGCGGGCGATGAGCCGCTGTTGATCGTCCAGCGCACCGGCGTGCCGCTGATGATCGACCCGGACCGCAGCCGCGCAGTCAAAGCCTTGCTGGCGAGTGAGCCGCTGGACCTGATCCTTTCCGACGACGGCATGCAGCATTACCGGCTGGCCCGGGACCTGGAACTGGTGCTGATCGATGCCGCCCGGGGGCTGGGCAACAAGCGTTGCCTGCCGGCCGGGCCGTTGCGCGAACCGGTCGAGCGCCTGCAAAGCGTCGATGCAGTGCTGTACAACGGCGCTGCCAATGATCGCGAAGACGGTTTTGCCTTTCAGTTGCAACCCACCGAACTGGTCAATCTGCACAGCGGTGAACGGCGGCCTCTGGACCACTTTCCCGCTGGCCAGGCGTTGCATGCGGTGGCCGGAATCGGCAATCCCCAACGTTTCTTCACGACCCTCGAAACGCTACACTGGCGGCCAGTGCCCCATGCATTTGCCGACCATGCCGAGTACAGCGTGCAGGCCTTGAATTTCACACCGTCATTGCCAGTGGTGATGACAGAAAAGGACGCGGTGAAGTGCCGTGCCTTCGCCGCTGCCGATTGGTGGTACCTGGCGGTCGATGCTGCGCCATCGCCGGCCTTCGTGGCCTGGTTCGATACGCAGCTGATGCGCCTGTTGCCGGCTCGTCTTTTGCCTTAACTCCGTTTCTATCCAGGGAATGTACATGGACACCAAATTGCTCGATATCCTCGCTTGCCCGGTCTGCAAAGGCCCGCTCAAGCTCAGCGCCGACAAAACCGAGCTGATCAGCAAGGGCGCCGGCCTGGCGTACCCGATTCGCGACGGCATTCCGGTGATGCTCGAAAGCGAAGCGCGCACCCTGACCACTGACGAGCGTCTGGATAAATGACCACAGCCTTTACCGTTGTCATTCCATCGCGTTACGCCTCCACCCGCTTGCCGGGTAAGCCGCTGCTGCTGATCGCCGGCAAGCCGATGATCCAGCACGTCTGGGAACAGGCGAGCAAAAGCAGCGCCCAGCGCGTGGTGGTCGCCACTGACGATGCGCGCATCGTCGAGGCCTGCAAAGGCTTTGGCGCCGAAGTGGTGCTGACCCGCGAAGATCACAACTCCGGCACTGACCGCCTGGCCGAAGTTGCGGCGAAACTGGGCCTGGCCCCGGATGCGATCGTGGTCAATGTTCAGGGCGACGAGCCGTTGATCCCGCCAAGCGTGATCGATCAGGTCGCCGCCAACCTGGCCGCTCACACCGAAGCACGCATGGCCACCCTGGCCGAACCGATCGAAGACGTCGAAACCCTGTTCAACCCCAATGTGGTCAAAGTGGTCAGCGACCTCAATGGCCTGGCGCTGACCTTCAGTCGTGCCACCTTGCCGTGGGCCCGCGACGCGTTTGCCAAAAGCCGCGAGCAATTGCCGGAAGGCGTGCCATATCGCCGCCACATCGGCATTTATGCTTACCGTGCCGGCTTCCTTCAGGACTTCGTCACCTGGGGCCCGTGCTGGCTGGAAAACACCGAGTCTCTGGAACAGCTGCGTGCCCTCTGGCACGGCGTGCGGATTCACGTCGCCGATGCGCTGATCGCACCGCCCACCGGCGTCGACACCGTTGAAGACCTCGAGCGCGTTCGTCGCCTGCTGGAGGCCTGATGCGGGTTCTGTTCGTCTGCCTGGGCAACATCTGCCGGTCCCCCACGGCCGAAGGCGTATTGCGGCACAAGCTGCGTGAGGCGGGGCTGGCCGATCAAGTCGAAGTGGCTTCCGCCGGCACCGGCGACTGGCACGTCGGCAAGGCCCCGGACAAGCGCAGTCAGGCTGCGGCGAAACTGCGCGGTTATGACCTGTCCGCCCAGCGCGCCCAGCAAGTGACCCGCGCCGATTTCGCCGCCTACGACCTGATCCTGGCGATGGACAATAGCAACCTGCGCCACCTCAAGGCATTGCAACCGGCCAAGGGCAAGGCCGAGCTGGATTTGTTCCTGCGTCGCTATCAGTCTGAAATCGATGAAGTGCCGGATCCTTATTACGACGGCGACCAAGGCTTCGAACAGGTACTGGACCTGATCGAGCGCGCCAGCGATCTGCTGGTGATCGAATTGAAGGGACGGCTATGAGTTTGCAGGTTCAACCCCGGGTTTCGCTCAAACCGTACAACAGCTTTGGCGTGGACGTTCAGGCGCGGCTGTTTGCCGAAGCCCATAGCGATGCCGACGTGCGCGAAGCCCTGGCCTACGCGGTGGAACACGAAGTGCCGGTGCTGGTGATCGGTGGTGGCAGCAATTTGTTGCTGACCGCCGATGTGCCGGCACTGGTGCTGCGCATGGCCACACGGGGGATTCGCCTGCTGAGCGATGACGGCAACCAGGTGGTGATCGAAGCCGAGGCCGGCGAGCCGTGGCATCCGTTTGTGCAGCACACCCTGGCGCAAGGGTGGTCGGGGCTGGAAAACCTCAGCCTGATCCCCGGCACCGTCGGCGCGGCTCCGATGCAGAACATCGGCGCTTACGGTGTCGAGATAAAAGACGTATTCGCCGGCCTGACGGCCCTCGATCGCCAGACCGGCGAGCTGCGGGAGTTCACGCTGGCCGAGTGCAACTTCGCCTACCGCGACAGCCTGTTCAAGCAGGAGCCGGGGCGCTGGTTGATCCTGCGGGTGCGTTTCACCCTCGCGCGCACCGCGCACCTGCATCTGGAATACGGCCCGGTTCGCCAGCGCCTGACCGAACAAGGCATCGATCACCCGACGCCCACCGATGTCAGCCAGGCCATTTGCAGCATCCGCAACGAAAAGCTCCCGGACCCGGCGGTGCTCGGCAATGCCGGCAGTTTCTTCAAGAATCCCTTGGTGCCCGCCGCACTCGTGGCACAACTCAAGGGTGAATACCCGGATCTGGTGGCGTATGCGCAGCCCGATGGGCAAATGAAGCTGGCGGCGGGCTGGCTGATCGAACGCGCCGGCTGGAAAGGCTTTCGCGACGGCGATGCCGGTGTGCATAAATTACAGGCGCTGGTGCTGGTCAACTACGGCAGCGCAACGGGCCTGCAATTGCTGAATCTGGCGCAGCGCATTCAGAAAGACATTGCAGAGCGTTTCAAGGTCGACCTGGAAATGGAACCCAACCAGTATTGAGGCTACGCTTTCAGGCTGATCAAAAAGCCCTGCACATTTTCAAATGTGCAGGGCTTTTTTGTTAATGCTCAGTTAACTTAGCCAGCTAACGATGCAAACATTTGCTCCATCAAAGGCCCGGTGCAGACGTCGCGTCTACATATGAGAGCCGATTAGCCTGAGTCGATCTGCGTGTAGTGAACCGCGAACCCCAAGCGGCAGATTGCTCGACCCCATAACCTCTATAACTATGCGGGCGTGCCCATGATTACCCTGAAACTCAATGGTCAAGATCATCAACTCGATGTCACCGAGGACATGCCGCTGCTCTGGGCGATCCGTGACGTGGCTGGCTACAACGGCACCAAATTCGGCTGCGGCATGGGCCTGTGCGGCGCTTGCACCATTCATATCGATGGCGCGCCCGCGCGCAGTTGCATCACGCCGATCGGCTCGGTAGTCGGCCAGAACGTCAGCACCATCGACGACCTGCATGCCGACCCGGTGGGCAAAGTCGTCCAGCAAGCCTGGCTCGACAGCGCCGTGGCCCAGTGCGGTTACTGCCAGGGCGGGCAGATCATGTCGGCCACCGCGCTGCTGAAAACCAACCCGAACCCCAGCGATGAGCAGATTGAAGAGGCGATGGTCGGCAACATTTGCCGTTGCGGCACCTACAACCGGATCAAGACCGCCATCCGCCAGGCATCCACTCATCTGAAGGAGGCCAAGGCATGAGCCAGCTACCGAATGATTTTGCACTGAGCAACCTCAGCCGCCGCGGTTTCCTCAAAGGCGTGGGCGCCACCAGTGCGCTGGTGCTGGCTGCCAGTTGGGGCTGGCAGGATGCATTGGCCGCCGAAAAAGAGCAGAAATTCGGTGCCGACGGCATGCCCAACGGCTGGATCGATGACCCGAAGGTTTACATCAGCATTGCCGCCGATGGCAGCGTGACGGTTATTTGCAACCGTTCGGAAATGGGCCAGGGCGTGCGCACCAGTCTGTCCATGGTGGTGGCCGATGAACTGGACGCCGACTGGGCACAGGTCAAAGTGCAACAGGCGCCGGGCGACGAAGTACGTTTCGGCAATCAGGACACCGACGGTTCGCGCAGCATGCGTCATTGGTACGAGCCAATGCGCCGTTGCGGTGCAGCCGCGCGGACCATGCTTGAGCAAGCCGCTGCCGAGCAATGGAAAGTGCCGGTCGGTGAATGCCATGCGCAACTGCACAAAATCATCCATAAACCGACTGGCCGTGAATTGGGCTACGGCGCGTTGGCCGCAGCAGCCAGTGCGCTTACGGTGCCGGCCCGCGACAGCCTGCGGCTCAAGCAACCGTCGGAGTTTCGTTACATCGGCAAGGAAGGTACCAAGGCCATCGACGGTGCGGACATCGTCAACGGTCGTGCGGTCTACGGCGCCGATGTGCATTTCGACGGCATGTTTTTCGCCACCATCGCCCGTCCGGCGGTCTACGGCGGTAAGGTCAAATCCTTCGATGCCAGCGCTGCGATGAAAGTCCCGGGGGTGATCAAGGTCCTGCAAGTCGAAAGTCGTCCACTGCCGTCCGAGTTCCAGCCGCTTGGCGGTGTGGCTGTGGTGGCCAGCAACACCTGGGCGGCGATCAAGGGCCGCGAAGCGCTGAAGATCGAGTGGAATGACGGCCCCAACGCCAGTTACGACTCGATCGCCTACCGCAAGGAACTCGAAGCCGCGTCGCTCAAGCCCGGCAAAGTAGTGCGCAACACCGGCAACATCGACCAGGCCATGAGCGCTGCCGACAGCACTCTCGAAGCTTCCTACTATCTGCCGCACCTGGCGCAATCGCCCATGGAACCGATGGTCGCCATCGCCCGTTTCAAGGATGGTGTGTGCGAGGCCTGGGCGCCAAGCCAGGCACCGCAAGTCACCCGCGAGCGGATCGGCGAGCGCTTGGGCATTCCATTCGATAACGTCACGTTCAACGTCACCTTGCTCGGCGGCGGTTTCGGTCGCAAGTCCAAGCCGGACTTCGTCATTGAAGCGGCGATCCTGGCCAAGGAGTTCCCGGGCAAGGCCGTGCGGGTGCAGTGGACCCGTGAAGACGACATCCACAACTCGTATTTCCATACCGTGTCCGCCGAATACCTGAAGGCGAGCCTGAACAAGGACGGCCTGCCGTCCGGCTGGCTGCACCGCACGGTGGCGCCGAGCATTACCGCGTTGTTCGCGCCGGGCATGAACCATGAGGCGGCTTTCGAGTTGGGCATGGGCTTTACCAACATGGCTTATGCGATCCCCAACGTACGCCTGGAAAACCCTGAAGCGGCGGTCCACACGCGGGTCGGCTGGTATCGCTCGGTGTCGAACATTCCCCACGGCTTCGCGATTCAGAGCTTTGTCGATGAACTGGCGCATAAGGCCGGCCAGGATCCGCTCAAGTACCAGATCAAGCTGCTCGGCCCGGACCGTCAGATCGATCCGCGCACCTTGAGTGAAGAATGGAACTACGGCGAATCCCCTGAGCGTTATCCAATCGATACCGCACGGATGCGCACCGTGCTGGAAACCGCCGCCAAAGCCGCCGGTTGGGGGCGGGAGCTGCCCAAGGGCCGGGGCCTGGGCCTGGCGGTGCATTACAGCTTTGTCACTTATGTGGCAGCCGTGATTGAAGTCGAAGTCAAAGACGATGGCACGCTGATCGTGCACAAGGCCGACATCGCCGTGGACTGCGGCCCGCAGATCAATCCCGAGCGGATTCGCTCGCAGTTCGAAGGCGCCTGTGTCATGGGCCTGGGCAACGCAGTACTGGGGGAAATCAGCTTCAAGGACGGCAAGGTCCAGCAGGACAACTTCCACATGTACGAAGTGGCGCGCATGTCCCTGGCACCGAAAGAAGTCGCCGTGCACCTGGTCACGCCACCGGGCAATGTGCCGTTGGGCGGGGTCGGTGAGCCGGGCGTGCCACCGATCGCGCCAGCGCTGTGCAACGCGATCTTCGCGGCCACCGGCAAGCGCATCCGTAACCTGCCGGTTCGCTATCAGCTGCAAGGCTGGCAGAAGGCTCAAGCCTGATGGACAGCGTCGATCTGAACGTCCTGCGCAGCGTGCTGGAATGGCGCCGCGCCGGTCAGCGGGTGATGTTGTACAGCGTGGTCCAGACCTGGGGCACCGCGCCCCGGGCACCTGGCGCCATGCTCGCCTTGCGTGGCGATGGCGTAGTGATTGGCTCGGTGTCCGGTGGCTGTGTCGAGGATGACTTGATTGCCCGGCTGCACGATGGCCGTATCCCGGCCGATGGGCCTCCGGTGCAGTTGATTACTTATGGCGTCACTCGTGAGGAGGCCGCGCGGTTTGGTTTGCCCTGCGGTGGCACTTTGCGCCTGACTGAGGAGCGCGTTGGCGATCCGGCATGGGTCGCGCAGTTGCTGGCGTGCTGCGAGGCGCATGAAATTGTTGCGCGCTCGCTGGATATTGCGACCGGTGAAGTGGTTTTGCAGTCGGCGAACAAGCACGATGTGCTGAGTTTTGATGGCAACACACTACGCGCCATTTACGGCCCGCGTTGGCGATTGTTGTTGATCGGCGCGGGGCAGCTATCGCGGTATGTCGCCGAGATGGCGCGGCTGCTGGATTTCGAAGTGCTGATCTGTGATCCGCGCACCGAGTTCGTCTACGGCTGGGAAGAACAACACGGTCGCTTCGTTCCGGGCATGCCCGACGAAGCGGTGCTGACCATCCAGACCGACGAACGCACCGCCATCGTCGCGCTCACCCACGATCCGCGCCTGGATGATATGGCGCTGCTCACGGCCCTGGATTCCAGGGCATTTTATGTCGGTGCGCTGGGTTCGCGAGTCAACAGCCAGAAGCGCCGGGACAACCTGGCTCAGCTAGGCTTGTCCCAACAGGCCATCGAGCGTTTGCACGGCCCGATCGGCTTGCACATCGGCAGCCATACTCCGGCGGAAATCGCCTTGTCGCTGCTGGCCGAGATTGTGGCGATCAAGAACGGCATCGAGCTCAAGCAGAAGAGGCCGTTGCAGGAGGGCGTATGAGTGACTCCATTGGCGTTATTGTTCTGGCCGCCGGGCAGGGCAGCCGGTTTCGACAGGTAGCGGGTGACGATAAGGACAAGTTGCTGGTGGACTGCACCGCCCGTGATGGCATCACCGTGCACTCAATGATCGAGCAGGTGCTGGTGAATCTGCCGGCCGCGCTTGAAAAGCGTGTGCTGGTCACCACCGCGGACCGCCCGCAAGTGATTCGCATGGCGCAGGCCTATGGTTGCGAGATTGTGCGGATCGACTCGACCGGCCTGGGCGACAGCATTGCGGCGGGTGTGGCGGCCTGTTCGCACCTCGATGGCTGGCTGATCATGCTGGGGGATATGCCGTTTATTCTGCCGTCGAGCATTGAACAGGTCGTTGCGGCGATTGCGGATGACGCCATCAGCGTGCCGGTGCATGAAGGGCAATATGGGCATCCGGTGGGGTTCGGGCGAAGCTTCGGTCCGGGATTGATGGCGTTGACCGGCGATCAGGGCGCCAAGTCACTGTTTGCGCAGGCGAGGGTGGTCGAGGTGGCGGTGGAGGATCCCGGGGTGTTGTGGGATGTGGATGTTCCTGAGGCGCTGGTTTTTCAATAACGGTTGTCAGCGGGATCGCATTTGCACTTCCCCGGAATAATCGACTCTTCCTTTCGCCCATTCGTATTTATCGATGGGTGCCAGATATAAAACTCGTTATTCAGCGGGTTCTATCCGACATACGATCATGTGGCGTGTGGTGTTCACAGTTGAGGTGAACATCCGTTTGCCCACCACTTGCAGTGGGCTCAGGACTACGGCGCGCCGAACTGGATTTTTCGAGGTTGCCATTCGCCTCGGCCGGCGACTTTCACTACCGCCGTCGATTGGGTTACTCACTGATTGTCACCAACAGTTCGCCTATCGAAGCCGAGCCTTGCCGAGTCTATGTCAATGAACTGGCTCGGGGGCTGGCGACGCAGGCACTGTTGTTGGTGCCCATTACGGATGTGTCGCAGGCGCAACTGTCTGTGTATCAAGACTTGTTCCATCTGCATGGGGTAGTCGAGTTCGACGGTGCCTCTTTCATGTTAATGAAGAAGATCTAAGGGAGGCATCAATGCCGTACTTGTTACTTTCACTCGCGGCCGTGTTCTGGGGCGGTAACTATGTCGTCGGAAAGTTGATGGTGGTGGATATTGATCCAGTGCTGCTGTCGCAACTTCGATGGCTGATTACCAGCGGTTTACTACTGTTGATTAACTATAAAGCCGTGATCGCCAGTTTGCCGGGCGCCCGTAAGTCATGGTTGACCCTGGTTATGTTGGCGGTCTGTGGTCAAGTTATATTTCCACTGACCTTGCATATCGGTTTGCAATACACCAGTTCGTTGAATGCGGCGATTTACCTGTCGGCCACGCCGTGTCTGGTACTGGCCCTCAACCGTTTCGTTTTCGGTGATTTCATCTCCAGGTCGAACATGCTTGGGGTGGTCATCAGTACGGTGGGTGTGTTCTGGCTGGTGACGATGGGGCATCTGTCCGATTTGAGCTTCCTGGAAGGCTTCAACAAAGGTGATTTCTGGACCATGGCCTCGGCTGCCAGTTGGGCCGTCTATTGCTCTTTTTTGCGGACAAAGCCAAAAACCATCGCCGGCAATGCATTCGTGACGTATTGCGCGGTGGTGGGGGCGCTGTGCCTGATTCCGTTCAGCTTGGGTATTTGGGCGTTGCACCCTGATCTGACGTTCAACCTGGGGCAGGGCGCGGCACCGTGGCTGGGCCTGGCGTATCTGGTGATCTTCCCGTCCTGGCTGTCGTACTTGTTCTGGAGCAAAGGCATCGGTGAAATCGGTGCCACTCGTGGTGAGATCTTCACTCACTTGGTGCCACTGTCCGGTGGGCTGTTCAGTATCGTGTTCCTCGACGTGCAACTGCACGTCTATCACCTGGTCAGTCTGGTGCTGATCGTATTTGGGGTGATCCTCTGTTCCATTAAAAGGCGGGCACCGGTGACGCTGCGCACGGAGGCGGCTTGATGGAAAGAATCATCGATTCGGTCGACCGTCACGATGTGCGGTGGGTGAGGGTTGTGCGAAGTGGTAAGCGGGCCGGTTTTTCGAAGTCCAGCACCCATTGCGCCAGCGCTCTGGGGGCTGGTTTGCCAGGGTGATCGAAAAACACGAATTCGGTGGTCAGTGAGGCATATGAACCACTCAGGAAATACGTTTGCACCTGTTCACTGCGGCAGCACGAATCGACCAGTGACAACGGCACCAGGGCAACGCCCACGCCGTTGATCACATTAGAAAACAAGAGCGGATAAGAGCCACACTCGATGATTTTTTCCGGGGTGATATTACCCATCATGAATAATTCGTCGAGATTACGTTGCGAAGCGCTGCGCCGGCTGTTGACCAGGAATACTTGGCCACTGAACGCTTTCAGGTCCTGGATGGCGGGGTGTGCTGCGCTGTAGATCAAGGCCAGCGGATCGTTGAACAGCGTTACCCGGCGATAATGCGAAGGTGCAAAGCCTGCGCCGACAATCACTGCGTCGAGCTTGCCGGCCTCAAGATCCTTGAGGAGCGACTGTGTATTACCAATGCTGACATCCACTGCCAGTCCGTCGGGATTGGCAACGATGCTTTGCAACAGGTTCTGGCGAGTAATAGTGAGGTTTTCGATAACACCCAAACGCACCCGTGTTTCGGTTTTTGTCTGGCTCAGGCTGGCTTGAGCGCGAGCAACCAGTTCGAGGATTTGTGAGGCGTAGGCATAGAGCTCCTTGCCTGGCGCCGTCATCGTGATACCGCGACCGGAGCGTTCGAACAGCTTGGTATCGAGCCGTGATTCGAGTGTCTTAATGCGGAAGGAAATACTGGATTGAGCGCGGTTTAACCTGATTGCTGCTTGTGTGACGCTGCCGTAGTCAACAATCGCTTTGAAAGCGTCCAGTTCAGCAATTTCCATAGTCACGCACTCTTTGCTCCATAACGGGCCGAAGGCTTTCGGACCGTGGCAGGACCTGCTTTGAGCCCCTGCACCGATCTATTCTGCACGTTGCATAGCTCTTTCGTAATACTTTCTTACAAATATTTCAGCGGATGTTTAGCGAGGAACGCAATCGCCTCGGCAATAAAGCGCTGCCAGGTAGCGACAGGCTTCAGTTTCTATAAGTAAAAAAAAGCCCCGCCTGGCATCACCAGGCGGGGCTTTTTAGTGGCCGATGGAATCAGGCGAGGGGTTTAGGCTCGTGCTCTTTTTCCAGGGCTTGCTCGTGTTGCTCTACCGCTTCTTGAACGGAGCGCGGTGCTTCGTCGATCGCGGATTCAACCGGCTCGGCAGGTACTTCAGCGGCCGGGGCAGGGGCTGCCTCGACGACTTCAGCAACAACCGGTGCTGGCTCGGCAGCGGCCGGAGCAGCAGCGGCAGCCAGTTCGGCTTCCTTCTGCAGACGTTCGGCTTCACGCTTGCGACGACGTACTTCACGCGGGTCGTTCGGCGCACGGCCACTTGGGGTCAGAGCGCTGACAGGAGCGGCTTCGACCACGGGTGCAGCTTCGGCAACCACCGGTGCTTCAAGCAGCGGAGCAGGCTCGGCAGCTGCAATCACTGGCTCGGAGACCGTGGCTTCAGCCGCTGGGGCTTCAGCAACCGGAGCCTCAGCGACTGGCGCTGGAGCTTCGATGGCTACAGGTGGCTCGGCAATCCAGTTGAACGTGGTTTGTTCTTCACGAACTTCGCGAACTTCACGTGCCGGTTCAGCCACTGGTGCTTCAACGACAGGTTCTGCAGCAACCACTGGTTCGGCGGCAGCTTCAACTTCAGGCTGCGCTTCACGAGCCGGGGCCACTTCGATTTCCGGAGCTGCGATGACTTCTACCGGCGTGGTCGCTTCAACCACTGGCGCTTCAACCGGAGCGGTTTCCAGAGTGGCAGCAGTAGCGCGTTCGGCTTGCTCGTTGGCTTGTGCTTCAGCAGGTGCGCTGATCACGGTGCTGGCAACGGCTGCGGTAACAGCCAGGCCGGCGGCCAGATCGGCAGCGCTTGGGGCTTCGGCGTTTTCAGCGGATTCGGATTCTTCCGAACCTTCGATCACGTTGCCGTTGGCATCGCGCTGACGCTCACGACGATTGCTGCGACGACGCTGGCCACGGGAGCGGCGGCGTGGACGATCGCCTTCGGCGACTTCCTGACCGTCTTCCTGCAGTTGCTCTTCGTTGGTTGGCAGCTCTTCTTCGGCAGCGGCAGCAGCGGCTTGCTCGGTGCGTGGTTGACGTTCTTCACGCGGTGGGCGTGGAGCGCGCTCTTCGCGTGGCTGACGGGCCGGACGCTCTTCAGTGGTGGCAGCGGCGGCCGGAGCGGCATCCAGAGGCTCGCGCAGTTCACGAACCGGACGTTCTTCACGCTCGCCACGTGGCTTGCGATCTTCACGCGGTGCGCGCGGTGCACGTTCTTCACGAGGGGCACGTGGAGCGCGTTCTTCGCGGGCTACCACTGGCGTTTCTTCGCGGGCTTCGCGTGGTTGACGCTCTTCGCGTGGCTCACGTGGTGCGCGCTCTTCACGCGGTGCACGTTCCTCACGAGGCTTGCGCTCTTCATCGCGGCGACCGTTACGGTTGCGGCTCTGCTGACGACCGTTGCGACGCTCTTCGTTGCGGGCAGGGCGCTCGGCAGTCGCTGGTTTTTCAACCACGACCGGCGCAACTGGCTCTTCCTTGGTCGCGAACAGGCTGATCAGCGACTTCACCAGACCCTTGAACAGGCTTGGCTCAGGCGCGGCAACCGGTGCAGCTACTGGAGCGGCGACGACTTCGGTCGGCACCGGAGCATTGGCGCGGGCCGGTGCAGTCTTGACCGCGGCTTCCTGGCGAACCAGGGTGCGGGTCGCGGCGGCTGGCTGGACTTCTTCGACTTCCGCAGCGGCAGCAGCGATCTCGTAGCTGGACTGGTTGATGCTGGCTTCCGGGCTGTCATCACGCAGACGCTGAACTTCGAAGTGCGGCGTTTCGAGGTGATCGTTCGGCAGAATGACGATGCGGGCGCGAGTGCGCAGTTCGATCTTGGTGATCGAGTTGCGTTTTTCGTTGAGCAGGAACGCTGCCACCGGGATCGGCACTTGTGCGCGAACTTCGGCGGTGCGGTCTTTCAGGGCTTCTTCTTCGATCAGGCGCAGGATCGCCAGCGACAGCGATTCAACGTCACGGATGATGCCGGTGCCGTTGCAACGCGGGCAAACGATGCCGCTGCTTTCGCCCAGCGATGGACGCAGGCGCTGACGGGACATTTCCAGCAGGCCGAAGCGCGAGATGCGACCGACTTGCACGCGGGCGCGGTCGGCTTCCAGGCATTCGCGGACTTTCTCTTCCACGGCGCGCTGGTTCTTGGCAGGGGTCATGTCGATGAAGTCGATGACGATCAGGCCGCCGATGTCGCGCAAGCGCAACTGACGGGCGATTTCTTCGGCGGCTTCAAGGTTGGTCTGCAGGGCGGTTTCTTCGATGTCGCTGCCTTTGGTGGCGCGCGCCGAGTTGATGTCGATGGACACCAGGGCTTCGGTCGGATCGATGACGATGGAACCGCCGGAAGGCAGTTCGACGACGCGCTGGAAGGCGGTTTCGATCTGGCTTTCGATCTGGAAGCGGTTGAACAGCGGAACGCTGTCTTCGTACAGCTTGATCTTGCTGGCGTACTGCGGCATCACCTGGCGAATGAAGGTCAGGGCTTCGTCCTGGGCTTCAACGCTGTCGATCAGCACTTCGCCGATGTCCTGGCGCAGGTAATCGCGGATGGCGCGGATGATCACGTTGCTTTCCTGGTAGATCAGGAACGGCGCGGCGCGGTCCAGCGAGGCTTCTTTGATGGCGGTCCAGAGTTGCAGCAGGTAGTCGAGGTCCCACTGCATTTCTTCGCTGCTGCGGCCAAGGCCGGCAGTGCGAACGATCAGACCCATGTCGGCCGGGGCAACCAGGCCGTTGAGGGCTTCACGCAGTTCGTTGCGCTCTTCACCTTCGATGCGACGGGAGATACCGCCGGCACGCGGGTTGTTCGGCATCAGAACCAGGTAACGACCGGCCAGGCTGATGAAGGTGGTCAGGGCGGCGCCCTTGTTGCCACGTTCTTCTTTTTCGACTTGAACGATGACTTCCTGGCCTTCGCTCAGGACGTCCTTGATGTTGACGCGGCCTTCGGGAGTTTTCTTGAAGTATTCGCGGGAGATTTCTTTGAGGGGCAGGAAGCCGTGGCGCTCAGAGCCGAAATCGACAAAGGCAGCCTCAAGGCTTGGTTCGATGCGAGTAATCCGGCCTTTATAGATGTTGGCCTTCTTCTGCTCGCGTGCACCGGATTCGATGTCCAGGTCGTAGAGGCGTTGGCCATCTACCAGTGCAACACGCAACTCTTCAGGTTGAGTCGCGTTAATCAGCATTCTTTTCATGTAGTACCGTCGGTTTCCGGGCTGCCGGAAACGGCGTTCGGCACACACGACTTCTCACGGTCGGTGTCAGGTGCGTCGGGAGTGGTTGGCCATTCCCGTGTCCAGCGATGTCCGACCAATTGGGCCGGTATCGCGACGTACGCGTCCTGCTTGCTGTGGCTACTTAAGCACTCAGTCAGGAGGAGGAATCAACCGGCGGCTGTGGACGAGATGAAGCGTCTTGATAAAGCCTATTGCTACACAGTCCAGCGGTTGTGCATCTCCACCCTACACGTATCCCTGATAATTCGGGTGCTGCCGCGCGCAGAATCCGCAGCGGGTTGGCATTTACCGTGAGCTCCGAAAGGGGGAGGTCACGCATCATGGCTAATTTAGGCGTTGTTTCCGAAGCGTTCGCTCGGGGTCGTTTGCAGCTGACTGCACTTTGTGAACTGGCCGTGAATATTTGCTCGGAAGGCGAGTGAAAACTCTGCTTTGCGGCATGATTCAGGCCTTATGTCACCTGCGCTTGTTACAACTGCAAACTCTGCCGTTACGTAGCGAAAGCCCCGTAGGACGGCCTCTCGTCCTCGTGAATTGCGTTGGTCAGGGCCGGTTTTTGACCGTTAGTCCGCTGTCCAGGCCACTTTTGGCGGCGTTCGCGACTATAGCAGCAATGATTAAGTGCTTCAATTCCATAAAAAATTGTTATCATCCGCACCATGACGACTACTGCCCCTTCGACCCCAGGCGTACAACTGCTTGAGGTCTCGCCGGAATATGCCGGCCAACGTATTGATAACTTCCTTCTCGCTCGGCTCAAAGGCGTGCCCAAGACCTTGATTTACCGCATTTTGCGTAAAGGCGAAGTGCGGGTGAACAAAGGTCGGATCAAGCCCGAATACAAGCTGCAGGCGGGCGACATCGTGCGCGTGCCGCCGGTTCGCGTGCCCGAACGCGACGAGCCCGTGCCACTGGCGCAGGGGCTGCTGCAGCGGCTCGAGGCCTCGATTGTCTACGAAGACAAGGCGCTGATCGTGATCAACAAGCCCGCTGGCATCGCGGTTCACGGCGGCAGCGGCTTGAATTACGGCGTCATCGAAGCCTTTCGTCAGTTACGTCCTGATGCAAAAGAGCTCGAGTTGGTTCACCGCCTCGACCGGGACACCTCCGGCCTGCTGATGATCGCCAAAAAGCGCAGCATGTTGCGTCACTTGCACGCCGCATTGCGCGGTGATGGCGTCGACAAGCGCTATATGGCGCTGGTGCGCGGCAACTGGGCGACCTCGATCAAGCAAGTCCGTGCGCCGTTGCAAAAGAGCAATCTGCGCTCCGGCGAGCGCATGGTCGAAGTCGACGAAGAAGGCAAGGAGGCTTTGACCGTGTTCAAGGTGCTGCGCCGCTTCGGTGACTTTGCCACCATGGTCGAAGCCAAGCCGATCACCGGTCGCACTCACCAGATTCGCGTCCATACTTTGCATGCCGGGCATTGCATCGCTGGCGACACCAAGTACGGCGATGAAGGTTTCAGCAAGGAAATTCGTGACCTGGGTGGCAAGCGTCTATTCCTGCATGCCTACATGCTGACCGTGCCGCTGCCTGATGGCGGCGAGCTGAAGTTGCAGGCACCGGTCGACGAGATGTGGGCCAAAACCGTGGAGCGATTGAGTGCGCCCATCTGATTACAAGCTGCTGATTTTCGATTGGGACGGTACGCTCGCAGACTCCATTGGTCGGATTGTCGAGGCGATGCACGTGGCGTCCAGGCGCTCCGGCTTCCCGTTGCGCGATGATTTTGCGGTCAAAGGCATTATCGGTCTCGGGTTGCCGGAGGCGATTCGGACCTTGTATCCCGAGATCGGCGATGGCGAACTGATGGCTTTTCGTGACTATTATGCGGAGCACTACATCGCGGCGGAGGCTGTTCCTTCGCCGTTGTTCGAGGGCGTGCTTGAGTCGATGGAAGCGTTTCGTGCTGACGGCTATCACCTGGCGGTTGCCACCGGCAAGGCTCGGCGCGGGCTGGATCGGGTGCTGAAGGCTCACGGCTGGGAAGATTATTTTGATGTCACTCGCGCAGCCGATGAAACGGCCAGCAAGCCTCATCCATTGATGCTCGAGCAGATTCTCGCCCATTGCGAGGTTCGCCCGGAGCAGGCGCTGATGGTCGGGGATTCGTCCTTCGATCTGCAGATGGCGCGCAACGCTGGCATGGATTCGGTGGCGGTCAGCTATGGCGCTCAATCGATTGAGGCGTTGCAGCAGTTCGAGCCACGGCTGTCCATTGATCGTTTTTCAGAATTGCGCGCCTGGCTGAGTCAGCGGGTATAACGGTATTTTGCAGGGGTAAATGTCATGACCGACGAATGGAAAGCACCCGCCAAGGCGAGCGCAGAGAGCGGTGACGAAAAAAGCTGGAAGCTGCTGGAAAAGACCCTGCTGGCCAGTGTGCAGGAGCATCGCCGGTCCCGTCGCTGGGGGATTTTCTTCAAGCTGCTGACCTTTGCATATCTGTTGCTTGCGTTGTTCTTGTTCTCGCCGCTGATGGATATGGAAAAAAGCGCCACTCGCGGTTCCGGTTACACGGCGTTGATCGATATAACCGGCATGATCGCCGACAAAGAACCGGCGAGTGCAGATAATATCGTCAGCAGCCTGCGTAAAGCCTTCGAGGACAACAAGGTCAAGGGTGTGATCCTGCGGATCAACAGTCCGGGCGGCAGTCCGGTGCAGTCGGGTTATGTCTATGACGAGATCCGTCGTTTGCGCGGCTTGCATCCGGATACCAAGGTTTACGCGGTGATCTCGGATCTGGGGGCTTCCGGTGCCTATTACATTGCCAGTGCGGCAGATCAGATCTATGCCGACAAGGCGAGCCTGGTGGGTTCCATTGGTGTGACCGCGGCCGGTTACGGTTTTGTCGGCACCATGGAAAAGTTGGGTGTCGAGCGTCGTACCTACACCTCTGGCGAGCACAAATCATTCCTCGATCCGTTCCAGCCGCAGAAGCCTGAAGAAACTCAGTTCTGGCAGGGTGTGCTCGACACCACTCATCAGCAGTTCATCAGTAGCGTCAAGAAGGGGCGTGGCGATCGTCTTAAGGACAAAGATCATCCGGAGCTGTTCTCTGGACTGGTCTGGTCCGGTGAGCAGGCGCTGCCGCTGGGCTTGATTGATGGTCTGGGCAGTGCCAGTTCGGTGGCGCGTGACGTGATTGGCGAGAAAGAGCTGGTGGACTTCACTATCGAGGAGTCGCCGTTTGATCGCTTCTCGAAAAAGCTCGGTGCCAGCGTGGCTGAGCATTTGGCGATGTGGATGGGCTTCCAGGGGCCAGCGTTGCGCTGATCGTTGGTTGCATAAGAAACCGGCCTGCGTGGCCGGTTTTTTGTGCGCGCGCAGTCGGTTCAGGGTATTTGCACGCCTTCAGCCAGCAACATGTCAACCAGGCGAATCAGTGGCAGGCCGATCAGGCTGGTGGCGTCAGGGCCTTCGGTGCTTTGAAACAGGCTCACACCCAATCCTTCAGCCTTGAAGCTGCCAGCGCAGTCGTAGGGCTGTTCGGCGTGCAGGTAGCGTTCGATGCGTGCTGCGTCGAGTGCGCGCATGTGCACGGTAAACGGCACACAGTCGACCTGGCAGTGGCCGGTCTGGCTGTTGAGCAATGCCAGACCGGTGAGGAATGTCACGCTGGCACCGCTCGATGCCAGCAGTTGTTCGCGGGCCTTTTCGAAGCTGTGTGGCTTGCCGATAATCCGCTGGCCAAGTACCGCGACCTGGTCCGACCCGATGATCAGGTGGGCGGGATGGCTGGCGGTAAGTGCCCGGGCTTTTTCTTCGGCGAGGCGCTTCACCAGTTCTATGGCTGACTCGCCCGGGCGATGGCTTTCGTCGATATCCGGCGAGCTGCAAGTAAACGGCAACTGCAGGCGGGCCAACAATTCCCGGCGATAAACCGAGCTTGAAGCGAGTAATAAAGGCAGCATGCGCATCTCCAAAGGGCAAGGGGCGAATTCTAGCGCAGGCTCAAGTGACGGGCAGGGCTGAATTTCCTTTGACATGGCTGGGGGCATCCCTATAATGCTGCGCCTATGTTGAATGACCCGATTCCACCTCACGTTGACCCGCGCAAATTGGCTGACCGTGGCACCACCCTTCAAGGTGAAATGCTGCTGGCCGATTTGGAGAGACTCTGCGACCCGCTTTCCGACAATGTCGGTACGGTGCAGGCTAAATTCGTTTTTGAACGAGATGAACGTAAGTCTGTGGTAATCCACAGTTTTATCGACACCGAAGTCAAAATGGTTTGCCAGCGTTGTCTTGAGCTGGTCACCCTGCCGATCCATAGCGAATGCAGTTATGCTGTGGTGAAGGAGGGTGCGAATACCCAGTCGTTGCCGAAAGGTTATGACGTGCTGGAACTGGGCGAAGATCCATTGGATCTGCAGTCACTGATCGAGGAGGAGCTTCTGCTCGCCTTGCCCATTGTGCCTGCTCATCATCCGGAAGAATGCCAGCAGCCGGCGGGAGCAGATGAGCCCGAACCGAGCGAGGACGAGGTAACGCGGTCCAACCCGTTCAGTGTATTGGCGCAGTTAAAGCGTGACCCAAACGTTTAGGAGTTAATCAATTATGGCTGTTCAGCAGAACAAAAAATCCCGCTCTGCCCGTGACATGCGTCGTTCGCACGATGCTCTCGAGGCTAGCACCCTGTCTGTAGAAAAAACCACCGGTGAAGTTCACCTGCGTCACCACGTATCGCCAGAAGGCGTATACCGTGGCCGTAAAGTGATCGACAAGGGCGCTGACGAGTAATCCTTGTCCGCTCAAGTCATCGCGATTGACGCAATGGGCGGGGACTTCGGTCCCCGCAGCATTGTTCAGGCCAGCCTTGCTTGTCTGTCAGCTACGCCCTCGCTGCACCTGACCCTTGTCGGTCAACCCTCCCTACTTGAAGAATTGATCGCTGGCCAATCGGCTGTGGATCGCTCGCGCCTGTCGATTGTGCCGGCGTCCGAAGTCATCACCATGGACGAAAAACCTGCCCAGGCCCTGCGCGGCAAGCCTGATTCGTCGATGCGCGTGGCGCTGGAGTTGTTGCGTGATGGCAAGGTCCAGGCGTGCGTCAGTGCCGGCAATACCGGTGCGCTGATGGCGTTGTCGCGGTTTGTGCTCAAAACCTTGCCGGGGATCGATCGGCCGGCCATGGTCGCCGCCATTCCGACCGAGAAAGGTTTCTGCCAGTTGCTCGATCTGGGCGCCAATGTCGATTGCAGTGCCGAGCATCTGTTGCAGTTTGCGGTGATGGGGTCTGTGGCGGCGCAAGCCCTGGGCGTCGTTCGCCCACGGGTCGCGTTGCTGAATATCGGCACCGAAGACATCAAGGGCAATCAGCAAGTCAAGCTGGCGGCGACCCTGCTGCAAAATGCGCGTGGCCTGAACTATATCGGGTTTGTCGAGGGCGACGGTTTGTACCGTGGCGAGGCGGATGTGGTGGTGTGTGACGGCTTTGTCGGTAACATCCTGCTCAAGTCCAGCGAAGGCCTGGCGACCATGATCGCCGGGCGCATCGAGGCCCAGTTCAAGAAAAATTTCGCGTCGAAACTGGTGGGTGCACTGGCGCTGCCGCTGATGAAACGCTTGCAGGCCGAGCTGGCGCCGGCGCGCCATAACGGCGCAAGTTTCCTCGGTTTGCAGGGAATTGTCGTGAAAAGTCATGGTTCGGCGGGGGTTCAGGGCTTCCAGAGTGCGATTCAGCGCGCCTTGGTCGAGATCCAGGAAAACTTGCCGGAACGTCTTCATGGGCGCCTGGAAGATTTGTTGCCTTAGGCGTTTTCGTCAGACAATGCTTAAATGTGACCGCTCAGTTCAATGAGCCATCCAACTGTCAGTTTCTTGCGTTCCCCTGGCGGGACGTCAATTCTCCGACGACAAGATCATTAGGGGCTTGTTACATGTCTGCTTCCCTCGCATTCGTCTTTCCAGGACAGGGTTCGCAGTCCCTCGGCATGCTGGCCGAGTTGGGCGCGCAACACCCGGTGGTCCTTGAAACATTCAAAGAAGCTTCCGATGCTCTGGGTTACGACCTGTGGGCGCTGACCCAGCAAGGGCCGGAAGAACTACTCAATCAAACCGATAAAACCCAACCGGCCATTCTGACCGCCTCGATCGCCTTGTGGCGTCTGTGGCTGGCTGAAGGCGGCGCGCGTCCGGCTTACGTTGCCGGCCACAGCCTGGGTGAATACAGCGCCCTGGTGGCTGCGGGCAGCCTGAGCCTGGGCGCCGCGGTGAAGCTGGTAGAGCGTCGCGGTCAATTGATGCAGGAAGCCGTTCCGGCCGGGCAGGGCGGCATGGCCGCTATCCTCGGTCTGGACGATGCTGACGTGCTGGCAGCCTGCGCCGAAGCGGCGCAAGGTGAAGTGGTCAGCGCAGTCAACTTCAACTCGCCGGGCCAGGTAGTGATTGCCGGCGCCAAGGCTGCGGTCGAACGCGCCATCGAAGGCTGCAAGGCGCGTGGTGCCAAGCGCGCCATGCCGTTGCCGGTCAGCGTGCCGTCCCACTGCGAGTTGATGCGTCCGGCCGCCGAGCGATTCGCCGAGTCGATCGCGGCGATCGATTGGCAGGCGCCGCAGATTCCGGTAGTGCAGAACGTCAGTGCCGACGTGCCAGCCGATCTGGAAACCCTCAAGCGCGATCTGCTTGAGCAGCTTTACAAGCCTGTGCGCTGGGTCGAATCGGTCCAGGCACTGGCTGCCAAGGGTGCAACCCAACTGGTCGAGTGCGGTCCGGGCAAGGTCCTGGCCGGTCTGAACAAACGTTGCGCTGAAGGCGTGTCGACCTCTAACCTCAATACCCCAGATGCTTTCGCTGCCGCCCGTGCAGCGCTGGTCTGATCAAGGAGAAGCTTGCATGAGTCTGCAAGGTAAAGTTGCACTGGTCACCGGTGCCAGCCGTGGTATCGGCCAGGCTATCGCTCTGGAGCTGGGTCGTCAGGGTGCCATCGTTGTTGGTACTGCGACCTCCGCATCGGGTGCCGAGCGTATCGCCGCCACTCTGAAAGAAAACGGTATTCAGGGCACTGGCCTGGAACTCAATGTCACCAGCGACGAGTCCGTAGCGGCCGTGCTGGCGAGCATTCAGGAGCAGTTCGGTGCGCCGGCGATCCTGGTCAATAATGCCGGTATCACCCGCGATAACCTGATGATGCGCATGAAAGATGACGAATGGCATGACGTTGTCGACACCAACTTGAACAGTCTGTTCCGCCTGTCCAAGGGCGTTTTGCGCGGTATGACCAAAGCCCGTTGGGGACGAATTATCAGTATTGGCTCGGTTGTGGGTGCCATGGGCAACGCAGGCCAAGTAAACTACGCAGCCGCCAAGGCCGGTCTGGAAGGTTTCAGCCGTGCGCTGGCGCGTGAAGTCGGTTCGCGTTCGATTACGGTAAACTCGGTGGCCCCAGGGTTCATCGACACCGATATGACCCGCGAACTGCCCGAGGCGCAGCGTGAAGCCTTGCAGACGCAAATTCCGCTGGGTCGTCTGGGGCAAGCTCAAGAGATCGCGTCTGTGGTCGCTTTTCTTGCGTCCGACGGTGCGGCTTACGTTACTGGGGCTACAATCCCGGTGAACGGCGGGATGTACATGAGTTAAATGTGACGGATTGCTTCAAAAAAATGTCATACGAGCTGTCTAAAATCCGTTATAAAGCTGCAATCTATTTTATCGGCAGAGGGCCGCAGGGTTTGAGGAGTGAAGCTTTCAGTTGAAAAACTGAAAAGTCTTTCTATACACTTACCCACTGGCCAGCTGCCTGAATTTGTCCATTAGGAGTGAAAACAAGGTATGAGCACCATCGAAGAGCGCGTCAAGAAAATCGTTGCTGAGCAACTGGGCGTTAAAGAAGAAGAAGTGGTCAACACCGCTTCCTTCGTTGAAGACCTGGGTGCCGACTCCCTTGACACCGTTGAGCTGGTGATGGCTCTGGAAGAGGAATTCGAGACCGAAATCCCTGACGAAGAAGCTGAAAAGATCACTACTGTACAAGCAGCAATCGACTACGTTACCAGCCATCAGGCGTAATAGTTTTTAGTCGTCGCTCGCTGTCATGGAAAAACCGCACTGCCATCATGGCGTGCGGTTTTTTCTTTAGGCCTTGTGCGAAGTCGTCATTTGAAAAAAGGAGAGTGCTGTGTCGCGTAGACGCGTCGTAGTCACCGGTATGGGTATGTTGTCGCCACTGGGCACGGATGTGCCGAGCAGCTGGCAGGGCATTCTGGCTGGCCGCAGTGGCATTGGTCTGATCGAACACACCGACCTTTCTGCCTATTCCACCCGCTTTGGCGGTTCGGTAAAGGGCTTCAATGTCGAGGAATACTTGTCGGTCAAGGAAGCCCGTAAACTCGACCTGTTCATTCAATACGGTCTGGCAGCAGGTTTTCAAGCCGTGCGTAACGCAGGTCTTGAGGTTACCGACGCCAATCGCGAGCGTATCGGCGTGGCCATGGGGTCGGGTATTGGTGGTCTGACCAATATCGAAGACACCAGCCGCACACTGCATGATTCCGGCCCACGGCGGATTTCTCCGTTTTTCGTGCCTGGCTCGATCATCAATATGATTTCCGGTTTCCTGTCCATTCACTTGGGTGCACAGGGACCTAACTACGCCATCGCCACGGCGTGTACCACCGGTACGCACTGCATTGGCATGGCGGCACGTAACATCATGTACGACGAAGCCGACGTAATGATCGCCGGTGGCGCCGAGATGGCTGCATGTGGTCTGGGCATGGGCGGCTTTGGTGCCTCCCGCGCACTGTCGACCCGCAACGACGAGCCGACCCGTGCCAGCCGTCCATGGGACAAGGGTCGTGATGGCTTCGTGCTGTCCGACGGTGCCGGCGCACTGGTTCTCGAAGAGCTGGAGCACGCCAAGGCCCGTGGCGCGACCATTTACGCCGAGTTGATCGGTTTCGGCACCAGTGGCGATGCCTACCACATGACCTCGCCACCGGCCGATGGCGCGGGTGCTGCGCGTTGCATCACCAATGCCTTGCGCGATGCGAAGATCAATGGCGATCAGGTGCAGTACATCAATGCCCATGGCACCTCGACCTCGGCTGGCGACCTCGCCGAAGCCTGTGCGATCAAATCGGTGTTCGGCGATCACGCCTACAAACTGGCCGTCAGTTCGACCAAGTCCATGACCGGTCACCTGCTGGGTGCCGCAGGGGCGGTCGAGGCGATTTTCAGCGTACTGGCAATCAACAGTCAGGTAGCCCCGCCGACCATCAACCTCGATGAGCCGGACGAAGGCTGCGACCTTGACTTCGTTCCCCACACCGCGCGCGGCATGGATATCGACGTGGTGCTGTCCAACTCCTTCGGATTTGGCGGTACCAATGGCTCGCTGGTGTTCCGCCGGTTCGCTGACTGATGGACAGCTGGGTCGACGGTCAACCGGCTGACGCTTTGTCGCTGAAAGATCGCGGCCTGGCTTACGGCGATGGTCTGTTCGAGACCATCGCCGTCAAGGGCGGGCAGCCGTTGTTGCTGGAACGACATTTGTCGCGTCTGGCCGAAGGCTGTTCGCGCCTGGCGATTGCCGCCGATCATGAGCTGATCCGCGCTGAGCTGCTGGCCTATGCCGCCGCACTGGGCGAGGGCGTGCTCAAACTCATCCTCACCCGCGGCGACAGCCTGCGCGGTTACGCCCCCGATCCTTCGGCCCGGGCCCGGCGCATTCTGCAAGGCAATCCTCCCGCTGCCTATCCGGCTGTGCATGCGAAGCAGGGTGTGCGCCTGTTCCCTTGTACAACACGGCTTTCCAAGCAGCCATTGCTTGCCGGCCTCAAGCACCTGAATCGTCTGGAGCAGGTTATCGCCCGTTCCGAATGGCAGGACACCGAGCATGCCGAAGGCTTGATGCTGGATCAGGTCGGGAGGGTGATCGAAGGTGTGTTCAGTAATCTGTTCCTGGTGCGCGATGGCGTGCTGGTGACCGCCGATCTCAAACGTTGTGGCGTGGC
Source organism: Pseudomonas sp. FP1740 (assembly GCF_030687165.1). Classification (NCBI taxonomy): domain Bacteria; kingdom Pseudomonadati; phylum Pseudomonadota; class Gammaproteobacteria; order Pseudomonadales; family Pseudomonadaceae; genus Pseudomonas; species Pseudomonas sp. FP1740. The sequence goes on along the minus strand of NZ_CP117461.1, from coordinate 4,984,963 downwards.
AGGCGTAATGCGTGCCGAATTATTGTTTCAAGCCGAGTCATTGGGGATCCCCACACAAATCACCGACATTACCCTCGAACAGCTGCAATGGGCTGATGAGGTCTTTGTCTGCAACAGCGTTTATGGCGTTTGGCCGGTGCGCGCCTATGCCGCACTGAGCTGGCCGGTTGGGCCGCTCACCCGTAAACTCCAAACCATTGCCCGTGCGCTACTGGATGCTTGATTCGTGAGACGTAAATTATTGCTGCTGCTGGAAACCGGACTGGTTCTGGCGGGGCTGTTGGCGGGCGCTTGCGCCTGGAAAATCCATTCGGCGCTGGAACAGCCGCTGAACATCGCCCAGGAAAAACTCTTGGAAGTGCCCAAAGGCACTACGCCGAACCGCACTTTCATTCGACTTGAAGCCGATGGCGTCATCAAGGACGCTTTCTGGCTGCGTGTGTACTGGCGCTTCAACCTGGCGGGCCAACCGCTGCACAGCGGCGAATACCGCATGGTTCCCGGCATGACAGTCGAAGGGCTGATCGACCTGTGGAAGCGCGGGGAAATGGTTCAGTACAGCTTGACGCTGGTCGAAGGCTGGAATTTCCATCAGGTCCGCGCCGCCCTGGCCAAGGATGAAAAGCTCGAACAGACCCTCAATGGTTTGAGTGACAGTCAGGTGATGGACAAGCTCGGGCACGGCGGGATTTTCCCGGAAGGGCGCTTCTTCCCCGACACGTACCGTTTCGTGCGTGGCATGACTGACGTCGATCTGCTCAAGAAAGCTTACGACCGCCTTGACGAAGTCCTCGCCATGGAATGGAGTCAGCGTGCTGCCGACGTGCCCTACACCGAACCCTATCAGGCGCTGATCATGGCCTCGCTGGTGGAAAAGGAAACCGGTGTGCCGCAGGAACGCGGGCAAATCGCCGGCGTGTTCGTGCGGCGCATGGAGATGGGCATGTTGCTGCAGACCGATCCGACGGTGATCTACGGCTTGGGCGATCGCTATAACGGCAAATTGACCCGCGCCCATCTCAAGGAGCCGACGCCGTATAACACTTACCTGATCGCTGGCTTGCCGCCGACACCGATCGCGATGGTCGGCCGCGAGGCGATCCATGCGGCGTTGAATCCGGCGGACGGCAACAGCCTGTATTTTGTTGCTCGCGGTGATGGCAGCCACGTGTTCTCCGATGATCTGGACGCCCATAACAATGCGGTGCGGGAGTTCCAGCTCAATCGCCGTGCCGATTACCGTTCCAGCCCGGCACCGACTACCGCGCCGCAGGCGGAGGATGCCCAGGCGCCGATTCCGGCGGCTTCACCCGATACGGCGGCCGAAGATGTGCCACAAGTTGCGCCGCATGACTCTGCACAAGAGCCAGCGCCAGCGCCCAAACCGGATGCGCCCACGCCGCAAAGCCCGCAATGACTCTGATTAAGGACTGCCTGTGACTGGCTTGTTTATTACCCTGGAAGGCCCGGAAGGCGCCGGCAAGAGCACCAATCGCGAATACCTGGCCGAGCGTCTGCGCGCCGCCGGGATCGAGGTGGTGTTGACCCGGGAGCCGGGCGGCACGCCCCTGGCCGAGCGGATCCGCGACGTGCTGTTGGCGCCGGTCGATGAGGTCATGAACCCTGACACCGAGCTGCTGTTGGTGTTCGCTGCGCGAGCCCAGCACCTGGCCGAGGTGATCCGCCCGGCGCTGGCCCGTGGCGCGGTGGTTCTGTGTGATCGTTTTACCGATTCGACCTATGCCTACCAGGGCGGTGGTCGCGGTTTGTCGCTGGAGCGCATCGCGACCCTCGAAACGTTCGTCCAGGGTGATCTGCGCCCGGACTTGACGCTGATCTTCGATCTGCCGGTGGAAGTGGGACTGGCCCGCGCCAGCGCCCGCGGTCGCCTGGACCGTTTCGAACTTGAAGGCCGTACGTTCTTCGATGCCGTGCGCAGTGCCTTCCTCGAGCGCGCCAAAGCGGATCCTGCGCGTTATGTCCTGGTGGATGCCGCTCAACCGCTAGCGCAGGTTCAGCAGTCTCTGGATGCCTTGCTGCCACGTCTGCTGGAGTTGACCCGTGGCTGAAGCCTATCCGTGGCAGGACAGTCTCTGGCAGCAATTGGCCGGTCGTGCCCAGCACGCCCATGCCTATCTGCTGCATGGCCCGGCCGGGATCGGCAAGCGGGCGCTGGCCGAGCGTTTGATGGCCAGTTTGTTGTGCCAGCGCCCGACCGCCCAAGGCGCCTGCGGCGAGTGCAAATCCTGCCTGCTGCTCAAGGCCGGTAGTCATCCCGACAATTACATCCTGGAACCGGAAGAGGCGGACAAGGCGATCAAGGTCGATCAGGTGCGTGATCTGGTCAGCTTCGTGGTGCAGACCGCGCAGTTGGGCGGTCGCAAAGTGGTGCTGATCGAGCCGGTCGAGTCGATGAACATCAACGCCGCCAACGCCTTGCTCAAAAGCCTTGAAGAGCCGTCCGGCGACACCGTATTGCTGCTGGTCAGCCACCAGACCAGTCGTCTGCTGCCGACCATCAAGAGCCGTTGCGTACAGCAGGCCTGTCCTTTGCCGAGCGAAGCCATGAGTCTGGCGTGGCTGGCCAAGACGTTGCCGGACTGCTCGGAAGACGAGCGCATTGAACTGCTGACCCTTGCTGCCGGTTCGCCATTGGCCGCGGTCAAATTGCAGGCCCAGGGCGTGCGCGAGCAGCGGGCGCTGGTGGTCGAGGGTGTGAAGAAGTTGCTCAAGCAGCAGCAATCGCCGACGCAACTGGCCGAGGAATGGAAAACCATTCCCATGTTGCTGCTGTTCGACTGGTTCTGCGACTGGTCGAGCCTGATCCTGCGTTATCAGTTGACTCAGGATGAAGCGGGGCTGGGGCTGGCGGACATGCGCAAGGTCATTCAATACCTGGCGCAGAAAGCCGCTCAGGATAAAGTCCTGAATATTCAGGACTGGATTCTCGCCCAGCGGCAGAAAGTGATGAGCAAGGCCAACCTCAATCCGGCGCTGTTGCTGGAGGCGCTGTTGGTGCAATGGGTATCCTTGCCTGCCCAGAGGTGACTAGACTCTGATCATCAGAAATGGAGGTCAGCATGAATGAACCCATCAGTCCTGGGCCGCGCAATGGCATTTTGTCCTTGACCATCAAGGACAGGTCCGTGCTCTACGCAGCCTATATGCCCTTCATCAAGAACGGTGGCCTGTTTATCCCGACCAACAAGAGTTACAAGTTGGGCGATGAGGTCTTCATGCTGCTGCACCTGATGGACGAACCGGAAAAGATCCCGGTCGCCGGCAGGGTCACCTGGATTACCCCCAAAGGTGCCCAGGGCAACCGCGCCGCTGGAGTCGGCGTGCAATTCAACGAAGGCGATAACACCGCGCGCAGTCGAATCGAAACTCATCTGGCCGGAGCCCTGAAGTCCGACCGTCCCACTCATACGATGTAAGTTGCAGCCCTTTTATGCTTGTAGATTCCCATTGCCACCTTGATCGCCTCGATCTCACCGCCCACAACGGCTCCCTGGATGCCGCGCTCGACGCGGCTCGTCAGAGGGGAGTAGGGCACTTTCTGTGCATTGGCGTCAGCGCCGATAACGCCGCCGACGTCAAGGCGTTGTCCGAACGTTACGACGACGTCGATTGTTCGGTCGGCGTGCATCCGCTGGACGTGCAGCCGGGTGCCGCTCCGGCGCTGGATTGGCTGTTGCGCGAACTCAATCATCCGCGGGTGGTGGCGATCGGGGAAACCGGCCTGGATTACCACTACGAACCGGAAGCGGCAGAGTTGCAGCAGGAGTCGTTCCGCCTGCACCTGCAAGCGGCGCAACAGACCGGAAAACCGGTAATCATCCACACCCGTGGCGCCCGGGCCGACACCCTTGAACTGCTGCGTGAGGCGGCGCTGCCTCAAGCAGGCGTTCTGCATTGCTTCACCGAAGACTGGGAGATGGCCAAGGCCGCGCTGGATATGGGTTATTACATTTCCTTGTCCGGTATTGTCACTTTTCGCAATGCCGATGCCTTGCGCGATGTGGCCAGCAAAGTGCCGGCCGACCGCTTGCTGGTGGAAACCGATTCGCCGTACCTGGCGCCGATCCCGTATCGCGGCAAACCGAACCTGCCGCAGTACGTGCGTGAGGTAGCGGAATTTCTGGCAATGTTGCGAGGCGAGCCCTACGAGCGATTTGCCGAGCAGACTACCGAGAATTTCAAGCGGTTATTTCCGTTGGCGCACGTCAGGGCATCGGCGTAACGTTGGAAAAGGTCGCAACCTGTGGCGGGCTTTGCCCTTAAATTGCAGGCAAAAAAAACCCGGGTTCTGGGGGGTGAATCCGGGTTAAGACCATTAGGAGTAAAACAAAGGCACGCAATCCTTTGGTACCTTCATCGGCGCGACACTTGGGGGAGATGCCTCGCCGACAGTTGAAGTATTGATCAGTATCGCGCCGAGTCCAGTTTGGTTGGTCGGGTTTTTAAACAAATTTGGAATACGTGCGCTTCGGTTGAGTTCTCATCAACCGGCGAGGTCGCGTGAATTCATCAAGAAACACATATATGGTCGGATGATCCGTGCATTTTTGCGCAAGTTAGGCATAATACGCGGCTTCGAATTTTGACCCCTACAGACCTTTTCTTATGCATAAAGAACCTCGTAAGGTCCGTGAGTTTCGTCGCCGCGAGCAAGAAATTCTCGATACCGCGCTCAAGCTGTTCCTCGAACAAGGTGAAGACAGTGTCACCGTCGAGATGATTGCTGATGCCGTAGGTATCGGCAAAGGCACGATCTACAAGCACTTCAAATCCAAGGCGGAGATCTACCTGCGCCTGATGCTCGACTACGAGCGTGATTTGAACGAGCTGTTGCATTCCGCCGATGTCGATAAGGACAAGGAAGCCCTGTCCCGCGCCTACTTCGAATTCCGCATGCGCGATCCGCAACGCTATCGGTTGTTCGATCGCCTGGAAGAAAAGGTGGTCAAGGGCAACCAGGTACCGGAGATGGTCGAGGAACTGCACAAAATCCGCGCCTCGAACTTCGAACGCCTGACCCTGCTGATCAAGGGCCGGATCAGCGAAGGCAAGCTCGAAGACGTGCCGCCTTACTTCCATTACTGCGCAGCCTGGGCGCTGGTGCATGGCGCCGTGGCGCTGTATCACTCGCCGTTCTGGAGCAATGTGCTGGAAGATCAGGAAGGTTTCTTCCAGTTCCTGATGGACATCGGCGTGCGCATGGGCAACAAGCGCAAGCGCGATACCGACACTCCGAGCAGCTGAGCCATCCAGTTGTCTAATTGCGCCATGAGCCATGATTTAGCTACGTGGCGCAGTACCGCAGGAATATACTCAGGCATAGGGCTTGCTAAAACTTGATTTGTGAGTCAAGTTTTGCGCGTTCGAATCTTCTTTCGCCGGAGTGATCCATGATCGTTGACCGTCAAGGCAGGCGTTTTCGCAATTTGCGGATCAGTCTGACCTCCGCCTGCAACTACGCCTGTACCTACTGCGTGCCCAACGGCAAACGGCTGGTGGCTGCGCAGGATGAGTTGTCGGCCGAGGCGATGGCACGCGGCGTGGCCTATCTGATCGAAGCAGCCGGCATCGAGCGCCTGCGCATTACCGGTGGCGAGCCACTGGTCAGCCCCAAACTCGAAGCCTTCATGACCGCCGTCGGGCAGATGGGCCTGGAGGACATCAGCCTGACCACCAATGGCCAGTTGCTGGCGAAGAAGCTGCCGCTGCTGGTGGACGCCGGCATTCGGCGCATCAACGTTTCCCTCGACACCCTGGACGCCGGTGCCTTCCGCAGCATTGCCCGCGGCGGCGATCTGGCGACCGTGCTCGGCGGCATGGCCCAGGCCGCGGCAGCCGGCATGAAGATCAAGGTCAATATGGTGCCCCTGCGTGGGCAAAACCTCGATCAGGTGATGCCACTGCTCGATTACTGCCTGGAACGCGGCTACGAGCTGCGCTTCATCGAGTTGATGCGCATGGGCCACCTGGCCAGTGATTCCAACGCCTTCCTGCAACAGTTCGTCAGCCTTCAGCAATTGCTGGGCCTGATCGGCGAACACTACGAATACCTGCAGGCCGACGCGCCGGTCGATGCCACGGCGGTGCGCTACGAGATTCCGGGGCAGGGCCACTTCGGCGTGATCGCCAACGAAAGCGTGCCGTTCTGCCGCACCTGCTCGCGGTTGCGCTTGTCGTCCACTGGCTGGCTGCATGGTTGCCTGTCATCGAGCAATCGCCACTATGTCGGCGATCTGCTGGACAAACCTCGTCACCAGGCACTGCCGGCGTTGCAGCGACTGCTGGTGAAGGCTCTGGGGGACAAGCAGGAAGTGGCGTTCTCCGGTGGCGCAACCATCATGAAAATCATCGGCGGCTGATCGCGATCTGTAGCAGCTGTCGAGCCCCAGCGAGGCTGCGTCCGGCTGCGCAGCAGTCGTGAATCCGGCTAGCGTGGTTTGCCTGACGTACCGCGGCTTCTGATTTTACGACTGCTTTGCAGCCGGACGCAGCCTCGCTGGGGCTCGACAGCTGCTACAGCCGAACGCAGCCTTCGGCAGCTGCTACAAAGATGATCCTGGCATGAGCTGGCGCGGAAGCTGCATCCCTCGGCCATTCGCCGGTTTTCCGTCACCGGCTTCTGGAGGGAAGGATGCGTAGCCTGGTTTTGCTGCTGGCCGTTTTGGCGCTTGGCGGCTGCATGAATGTCAGCGATATGGCCGAAGGAACTCGCTACCACATGAGCGACGCGGGGCTGCTGGACCACAGCGACAGCCGTCGCGTGAATAACATCCGCATTCAGCCAGATTCGTTCATCTACATCGCCCAGGGCGCCTTCGCGCCACCGGGCACTGCTTATCCGCGACCTAACGTGGTGGCCGAAGAAGCCTTCAACGGCTTTATCGAATATTTCCCGATGGTCCGCCGTGCCCGCGCGCCGGAAGGTCTCGATGCCGCCATGGGCGAAGCCCGTGCCGCCGGTGCTCACTACCTGCTCTATACACGTTTTGCCAAGGCCGACGACCGCATCGGCAACACGGACGAATTGATCGACCAGGAACGCTCGGATCGCCTCGGGATCGACAGTGGCGTCATTCAGATCATGTTGATCGAGACCAGCACCCAGTATTTGATCGATACTGCACGTATCAAGAGTCGTGGCGGTTTACTGACGTTCCACGATAACAAGCCAGAAGATCTGCTGGGCCCGCCGCTGGAGCAATACGCTCGTAGCCTGCTGGGGATCAGCGACCAGTAATTCAAAGGAGAACGCCATGAGTGGCCCGCAAAAAGCCAATGACCTGTTGGGACAAATCCCCAAAACCAAAGGCTTGCCACCGGTCCACTTGTGGAACCCCGACTTCTGTGGCGACATCGACATGCGCATCGCCCGCGACGGCACCTGGTATTACCTCGGCACGCCGATCGGGCGCAAGCCGATGGTCAAGCTGTTCTCCACCATCATTCGCCGCGATGGCGATGATTACTTTCTGATTACTCCAGTCGAAAAGGTCGGCATCAAGGTCGACGACGCACCGTTCGTGGCGATAGCCGTGGAAGTCGAAGGCGAGGGTGAGGCTCAGGTCTTGCGCTTTACCACCAACGTCGATGAAACCACCGACGCCGGTGTCGAGCACCCAATGCGCGTGGTGATTGACCCGGTCACTCAGGAACCCGCCCCGTACGTGCATGTGCGCAGCAACCTTGAAGCGCTGATTCACCGCAATGTGTTCTACCAATTGGTAGAGCTGGCCGTGAGCCGTGAGATTGACGGGCAGAGTTGGCTCGGTGTCTGGAGCGGTGGCGAGTTTTTCCCGATCGGACTTGAGCCGTAAGCGCTGAACCCGAGAAACGAAACGGCCCGTTATTGCAACGGGCCGTTTTTTTATGGGCTTACAAACCCTTGCTCTTCAGCCGGGCGGCATGTTCAAGGTAGAGCATCACCGGGCTCACGTTCCAACTGTTGATCCCGGCCATCTGGTTGACTGCATCAAAGTGGTCCATGGGGTAATCCGAGCGGATCACTTTGCCCAAATGAGAGCTGTAGCGGCCGACCAGCCCATCATTGGCGTGCTTCTCTTTATAAAATAACTGCGACAGCACTTTACAGTTCAAATGGGTCGGGTCGAGGAGTTGCAGGCTTTGAAAGTTCTGCACGATCCCGCTCCAGGAGTAGTAATACACGCCGTTCTCGACTTCGTTGCCTTCCCCGCCCCAAACCTTTGGCAGCCCTTGCGGGTACTTGCGATTGAAGGCGGCCAGGCCTGCGCTGGTCAGCGATTCGAACGCCGCTTGAGGGTCGACGGGGTTTTCCGGATGGCCACTGATCAACGAAATGAAGGTGCCGACTGCGCCTAACAGGGCTAATACAAAGGCTTCGGGTAATTCTCCGGGTGTCAGTGCCTTGTGCAGTTGGTCGGCAATCTCGGAGCCGTGGTTAGGGCAACTGACCGAGGTGACCGACGCAACCTTTTCCGGGTACAGGGCTGCGACGTAGCGTGCGGCCAGCGGACCTTGGCTATGGCCGATCAGATTGACCTTGGCGGCGCCCGTTTCCCGCAAGATGCGGTCGACGTGTTCGAGGAGTTTTTCGCCGCGTTCCTCATTGCCGTTGACGGTTGGAATATTCACGGCAAACACCTGGGCACCAGCGCGTTCCAGGGCTTCCTCGATTTCGAAGAAGTACGGATAACCGGCGATTCGGTCGAAGCCGAAAAGACCGTGAACCAACACAATGGGGTATTTCGTAGACGCATCCATGTCCATATTCATACCTGGCGATAGCGGATTTTAGTGAAACAGCCTGATCTGTTGCGGGCTAACCGTAGTTTACAAAGTGGGTGGGTTCAAAGCGCCGGGGGAGTAATCGGACGAACAGTCATACCTGTGTTGGCAAGGACTCCAGAAAAATCCAATTGACACTCAATCATATGATGATTAGCGTGGGCATCCATCGCAAATGGCTTTTTTGTCGTTTCGTTTTTGTCACCGGGGTGGCGAGGTAACCATGTCCAGCAGTTTTCACGCGTCGACGGTTGATTGGCTGGGGTGCTGGATTGCCGCTGGCCAGGTGAAGCCCGGTCAAACCATCAAGGTTGAAGCCGACTTGGGCGAGCAGCTTGGGGTCAGCCGTACGGTCATCCGCGAAGCGATCAAAACCCTGGTCGCCAAAGGCATGCTCGAAGTCGGGCCGAAGGTCGGCACGCGGGTGTTGCCGGTACGGCGCTGGAACCTCTTCGATCCACAAGTCGTCGGCTGGCTGTCGCGCAGCGGTTTGCCGGAAAACTTCGTCGACGACTTGCTTGACTTGCGTCGTACCATCGAACCGATGGCGGTGCGTTGGGCCTGCGAGCGCGCGACGGTGGAACAAGTGCAAGCCGTGCTTCAGGCCTACAACGCGCTGGAACGAGCCGTAGACAGCGGCATCGATTACAACCGCGCCGACCAGTTCTTCCACGAGTGCATCCTCGCCGCCAGCCACAATCAATTCATCGAACAAATGGTCCCGGCTCTCGGCGCGCTGCTGGCGGTGTCGTTCGAAGTGTCTGCCGCCGACCCGGACGAACTGCGCCGAACCTTGCCGATTCACAAAGACATGGCCGACGCCATCGCTGCTCGGGATGCCGCGCGGGGTGTGTGGGCCTGCATGACCCTGATCGATAACGCCGACCTGGCGATCAAACGGTTTTACCCCCAAGTCATGGCCGACAAGAAGGCAAGCTGACCAGGTTCGCTCCCACATAAAAGCAATAAAAAGGAGGTTTCATGACGTGGACTGCGGTTACCGAGCACCGTGCGCGACTCGGTGAAGGCCCGTTCTGGGATGCACCGACCCAAGCGCTGTACTGGGTCGATATCGCCGGCCAACAGGCGCTGCGATTGATCGGCGCCAATGTGGAAATCTGGCAAATGCCGGAACATGTGTCCGCATTCATCCCCTGCGAAAGTGGCGATGCCCTGGTGACATTGAGCAGTGGGGTTTATCGACTGGACCTGAACTCTCCCGGCCTGGAACCTCGGCTGACCTTGCTCTGTGTGGCCGATCCGCAACCCGGCAATCGCGCCAACGAAGCCCGTTGTGATGCCTTGGGCCGGCTCTGGCTGGGCACCATGCAAAACAACATTGGCGAGCAGGGCGAAGACTTGCCCATCGTGCGCCGCTCCGGTGGCCTGTTTCGCATCGACCGCGATGCTCGGGTCACGCCGCTGCTTCGAGGGCTCGGCATCCCCAACACATTGCTATGGAGCGACGACGGCACGACCCTGTATTTCGCCGACAGCCTCGACGGCACGTTGTACCAACATTTCATCCATACCGACGGCAACCTCGACACCGCCTGCGTCTGGTTTGGCCCCCACGAACGGGGTGGCCCCGACGGCTCGGCGATGGATGCCGAGGGCTATATCTGGAACGCCCGCTGGGACGGCAGTTGCCTGCTCAGGCTGACCCCGGACGGTCATGTCGATCGGGTAATCGAACTGCCTGTCAGTCGCCCCACCAGTTGCGTGTTTGGTGGCGAAGACTTCAAAACCTTGTACATCACCAGTGCTGCGAGCCCGCTCAACCATCCGTTGGATGGTGCTTTGTTGGCGGTTCGAGTCGATGTGCCCGGAAAGCCCTGTCAGAGGTTTGCAGGTTAAATCCCAAAATATGGGATGTGAAATTATATATTGAGATTTGTTGGTGGCCGGGTTTATAGTCGGCCCCATCAGTTACACGCACTCACACTTAAAAAAACAAAACAGGTGAAGTGATGCAGCGATATTCCACCGTCCTCCCTTGGGGTGACAGTGCTTCAGGCCGCCCCGGCGCCCGGGCGTTTGCACGCCTGTCTGCCTATTCCAAAAAGCCTTTTGACCGGACATCGACAGATGTCCGGTTTTCGTCGTGCCCTCGAACAGGAGTGTTGATCCATGGCTGAACCCCTTTCCTTGCCACCGGTGCCCGAACCGCCGAAGGGTGAGCGCCTGAAAAACAAGGTCGTGCTGTTGACCGGCGCCGCTCAGGGGATCGGCGAAGCGATTGTCGCGACCTTTGCGTCCCAGCAAGCCAAGCTGGTCATCAGCGATATCCAGGCCGAGAAAGTCGAAAAAGTCGCGGCGCATTGGCGTGAACAAGGCGCGGATGTCGTGGCGATCAAGGCCGACGTATCGCGCCAGCAAGACCTGCACGCCATGGCCAAGTTGGCCATTGAGCTTCACGGTCGCATCGACGTGCTGGTCAACTGCGCCGGGGTCAACGTGTTCCGTGATCCGCTGCAAATGACCGAGGACGACTGGCATCGTTGCTTCGCCATCGACCTGGACGGCGCCTGGTATGGCTGCAAAGCCGTGCTGCCGCAGATGATCGAGCAGGGCATCGGCAGCATCATCAACATCGCCTCGACCCATTCCACTCACATCATTCCCGGCTGCTTCCCGTACCCGGTGGCCAAGCATGGCCTGCTCGGGCTGACCCGCGCCTTGGGCATCGAATACGCACCCAAGGGCATTCGCGTCAACGCCATCGCGCCGGGCTATATCGAAACCCAACTGAACGTCGATTACTGGAACGGTTTTGCCGACCCCCATGCCGAACGTCAACGGGCCTTCGACTTGCATCCACCGCGCCGCATCGGTCAGCCAATCGAAGTGGCGATGACCGCCGTGTTCCTGGCCAGCGATGAGGCGCCATTCATCAACGCTTCGTGCATCACCATCGATGGTGGTCGTTCGGTCATGTACCACGACTGAATGACTTGTGTTTCAGGCGCAAAACTACGCCTGAAATACAATCATCATACGATATGACTATTGGCTACATGCTTCGACCGCTGTATTGGCTTTCAACTAACGCTCAAAAAAAATAACAAGGAGTCAGCTTATGAAACGTCGTCGTGGGATCCGTTCCCTGTGCTGTGCCGCTTTGGCGGTCACCGCGGTCAGCCTGAGCAGTACGTTGCTGGCGGCCGAGGAAGTGAAGATCGGTTTTCTGGTCAAGCAGGCCGAAGAGCCCTGGTTCCAGACCGAGTGGGCCTTCGCTGAAAAGGCCGCCAAGGACAAGGGCTTCACCGTCATCAAGATCGCTGTGCCTGATGGCGAGAAAACCCTTTCGGCCATCGACAGCCTGGCGGCGAACGGCGCCAAGGGCTTCGTGATCTGCCCGCCGGACGTCTCCCTGGGCCCTGCGATCATGGCCAAGGCCAAGCTCAACGGTTTGAAAGTGATCGCTGTCGATGACCGTTTCGTCGATGCCGGCGGCAAGTTCATGGAAGACGTGCCGTACCTCGGCATGGCAGCTTTCGAAGTTGGCCAGAAGCAGGGCGCCGCCATGGCCGCCGAAGCGAAAAAACGCGGCTGGGACTGGAAACAAACCTATGCGGTGATCAACACCTTCAACGAACTCGATACCGGCAAGAAACGCACCGACGGTTCGGTTAAAGCCCTGGAAGACGCCGGGATGCCGAAAGACCACATTCTGTTCTCGGCCCTGAAAACCCTCGACGTACCTGGCAGCATGGACGCCACCAACTCGGCGCTGGTGAAGCTCCCGAGCGGGGCGAAAAACCTGATCATCGGCGGGATGAACGACAACACCGTGCTGGGCGGCGTGCGCGCCACCGAAAGCGCCGGTTTTGCCGCCACCAACGTAATCGGTATCGGCATCAACGGCACCGATGCCATCGGCGAACTGAAGAAAGCCAACAGCGGCTTCTTCGGCTCGATGCTGCCGAGCCCGCACATCGAGGGCTACAACACCGCCAGCATGATGCACGAGTGGGTCACCACCGGCAAAGAACCGCCGAAATACACCGCCATGGACGACGTGACGCTGATCACGCGCGACAACTTCAAGCAGGAACTGGAAAAGATCGGCCTGTGGAATTGAGGGTCGGTTGATTTCATTGGCGGCCCCGGCGACGGGGCCGCCTGATCGGTGTGATGAGGTGGGTTATGCACGCACACGTACAAACAGATGAACAGCGCATTGGCGGCAGCCTGCGCTTCAACGGGATCGGCAAAACCTTTCCCGGGGTGAAGGCGCTGGACGGCATCAGCTTCGTCGCGCATCCGGGGCAGGTTCACGCCTTGATGGGCGAGAACGGCGCCGGTAAATCCACGCTGTTGAAAATCCTCGGCGGTGCTTATACGCCGAGCAGCGGCGACCTGCGGATCGGCGAGCAGACGAGGGTCTTCAAATCCACTGCCGACAGCATTGGCAGCGGGGTCGCGGTGATCCATCAGGAGCTGCACCTGGTGCCGGAAATGACCGTGGCCGAGAACCTGTTTCTCGGGCATCTGCCGGCAAGTTTCGGCCTGATCAATCGCAGCGTTTTGCGCCACCAGGCACTGGCCTGCCTCAAAGGCCTGGCCGATGAAATCGATCCGCAAGAGAAAGTCGGACGCTTGTCCCTCGGTCAGCGGCAATTGGTGGAAATCGCCAAGGCGCTGTCCCGTGGCGCGCATGTGATTGCGTTCGACGAACCCACCAGCAGCCTGTCGGCGCGGGAAATCGATCGCTTGATGGCAATCATCGGGCGCCTGCGGGACGAAGGCAAAGTGGTGCTCTACGTCTCCCATCGCATGGAAGAGGTCTTCCGCATCTGCAACGCGGTAACGGTGTTCAAGGACGGTCGCTTCGTGCGCACCTTCGAGGACATGAGCGCGCTGACCCATGACCAGTTGGTGACGTGCATGGTCGGTCGCGACATTCAGGATATCTACGATTATCGCAGCCGCCCGCGCGGCGCGGTGGCGCTCAAGGTTGACGGTTTACTGGGGCCGGGTTTGCGTGAACCGGTGAGTTTCGAGGTGCACAAGGGCGAGATTCTGGGTCTGTTCGGCTTGGTTGGCGCGGGCCGCACCGAGCTGTTTCGCATGCTCAGCGGACTTACCCGCAACACGGCCGGACGCCTGGAGTTACGTGGACATGAATTGAAATTGCGTTCACCGCGCGATGCCATTGCGGCGGGGATTCTGCTGTGCCCCGAGGACCGCAAGAAGGAGGGCATCCTGCCGCTGGCCAGTGTCGCCGAGAACATCAACATCAGTGCTCGTGGTGCTCATTCCACCTTCGGTTGCCTGTTGCGCGGGCTGTGGGAAAAGGGCAACGCCGACAAGCAGATCAAGGCGCTAAAGGTGAAGACGCCTAACGCGGCGCAGAAAATCATGTACCTGTCCGGCGGCAATCAGCAGAAGGCGATCCTTGGTCGCTGGCTGTCGATGCCGATGAAAGTCCTGCTGCTCGATGAGCCCACCCGGGGCATCGACATCGGCGCCAAAGCCGAGATCTACCAGATCATTCATAACCTGGCCGCCAGCGGCATCGCGGTGATTGTGGTGTCCAGCGACCTGATGGAAGTCATGGGCATTTCCGACCGTATCCTGGTGCTCTGCGAAGGCACGATGCGCGGCGAACTGACCCGCGAACACGCCAATGAATCCAACCTGCTGCAACTGGCTTTGCCACGCCAACGCGCTGCCGACGTGGCGAACTGAGAGGTGACTATGACCATCCAAAACAACGCTCTGCCAACCCCGCGCAAACCGCTGGACCTGCGACGCTTTCTCGATGACTGGGTAATGCTGCTGGCGGCCGTCGGGATCTTCGTGCTCTGCACCTTGCTGATCGACAACTTCCTGTCGCCGCTGAACATGCGCGGTCTGGGCCTGGCGATTTCCACCACCGGGATTGCCGCCTGCACCATGTTGTATTGCCTGGCATCCGGGCATTTCGACTTGTCGGTGGGCTCGGTGATTGCCTGCGCCGGCGTGGTCGCGGCGGTGGTGATGCGCGACACCAACAGCGTGTTCCTCGGCGTCAGTGCGGCGCTGGTGATGGGGCTGATTGTCGGGCTGATCAACGGGATCGTGATCGCCAAGCTGCGGGTCAATGCGTTGATTACCACGCTGGCGACCATGCAGATCGTTCGTGGTCTGGCTTACATTTTCGCCAACGGCAAAGCGGTCGGTGTGTCGCTGGAATCGTTTTTCGTCTTCGGTAATGGCCAATTGTTCGGCGTACCGGTGCCGATTCTGATCACCATCGTTTGCTTCCTGTTTTTCGGCTGGCTGTTGAATTACACCACCTACGGGCGCAACACCATGGCCATCGGTGGCAACCAGGAAGCGGCCTTGCTGGCTGGGGTCAACGTTGACCGGACCAAGATCATCATCTTCGCCGTGCACGGGGTGATTGGTGCATTGGCCGGGGTGATTCTGGCGTCGCGCATGACCTCGGGGCAGCCGATGATTGGCCAGGGTTTCGAGCTGACAGTGATCTCGGCTTGCGTGTTGGGCGGGGTGTCGCTGAGTGGCGGGATCGGGATGATTCGGCATGTGATCGCCGGGGTGCTGATTCTGGCGATCATCGAGAATGCGATGAACCTGAAGAACATCGATACGTTCTACCAGTACGTGATTCGCGGTTCGATCCTGTTGCTGGCGGTTGTGATCGACCGACTGAAACAACGCTGATTTTCCCCGGGGGGAGCGGGATGTCCGGCACATGGATACTGGATGTGCCGACGCCTTCGCGGGCAAGCCTCACTCCTACAGTACCGTGCAGATCCCCCTGTAGGAGCGAGGCTTGCCCGCGAAAGCGGTCTGTCTGTCACACAATCCAGCCACAAAATATCCCTTGCTCGCCCTAATCCCTTTCGGTTATCACTTTGTACATGGTTAGACAGGTACGATTTGACAAGAAACAACGGATTATCGATGAGCTTGTCCGGCGCATCGAAAGCGGCCTCATGGAGGACGGCTTGCTATTGCCGGGTGAACATCAGTTGGCTCAAGAATTCAAGGTCAGCCGCGGCACGCTGCGTGAAGCCCTGGCCGAACTGAAACGGCGTCACTACATCGCCACGCAAAGCGGAGTCGGTTCCATCGTTACTTACGACGGCGTAGTGCTCGATCAGAGCAGCGGCTGGGCTCAGGCACTGGCGGACAGCGGGGCGTTGATCAATACCGAAGTGCTGCGGCTGGAGGCGGTGACCCGTCCTGACCTGCTGTCGCGGTTCGGCACCGATCAATTCATCACCCTCGACCGGCGCCGGCGCGCCACCGACGGCACGCTGGTGTCTCTGGAACGTGCGTTAATGCCCGCGACCGGAGGCCTGGAAGGCCTGCCGCGCGTGGGACTGATTGATAACTCCCTGACCATCACGTTGGCTGCCTACGGCTATGTCGGCGAGCACGGCGATCAGTGGATCGGTGCCGAACCCTTGAACGCCGAAGACGCCGAACTGCTCGGGCGCCCGGTCGGCACGGTGTTCCTCAAGGCCCTGCGCACCACCTACGACCGTCAGAACCGTTTTATGGAGCAGGTCGAAAGCCTGCTCGATCCGGTGCACTTTCGTCTGCATTTGCAGTTTGGAGCTCCAAAATGACCGCGCTCAACCGTGCCCTCGGCGCGTTCTATGGACTGGCCCTGGGCGATGCGCTGGGCATGCCGACCCAATCCCTGAGCCGCGCCGACATCAAGGCGCGCTTCGTTGAAATCACCGATCTGCAAGACGCCGGCCCCGATCAACCGATTGCCGCGAACCTGCCCAAAGGTTCTATCACCGACGATACCGAGCAGGCGATTCTGGTCGCTCGGTTGTTGATCGAGGGCGAGGGCCGGATCGAACCGGCGGTACTGGCCCAACGATTGATCGAATGGGAAGCCGGGATGCAGGCCAAGGGCTCGCAAGACTTGCTCGGCCCTTCGACCAAACGCGCCATCGAAATGATCCTCGCCGGCCACTCGCTGGAAGAGGCGGGGCGCTATGGCTCCACCAATGGCGCGGCGATGCGCATCACCCCGGTAGGGATTGCGGCCGATGTCGCCGATCCTGAGCGTTTCATCCGCGCCGTGGTGCAAGCCTGTCAGGTGACCCACAACACCACGCTGGGGATTGCCAGTGCGGCGGCGGTGGCGGCAGTGGTTTCCGCCGGGATCAACGGCATGGACCTGGGTGAGGCGTTGAACCTCGGCCAACAATTCGCGCAGCAGGCCGAAAGTCATGGTCACTGGGTCGCCGGCGGGCGCATCGCCTCGCGCATCAGTTGGGCGCGGAGCGTCGGCATCGACAGCGACAAGGCGTTGCTGGCGGATTTGCTGTACGACGTGATCGGCACTTCGGTGGCCTCACAGGAATCGGTGGTGGTGTCGTTTGCGCTGGCCCAGCAAGTGGCCATCGGCGAGATGACGGCCTTCGAAGCGCTGTGCATGGCCGCGAGCCTGGGCGGTGACACCGACACCATCGCGGCGATGCTCGGCGCCATGCTCGGGGCCTGTCTGGGGCTTGAGAGTTGGCCGATGGCGATGATCGAGCAGGTTAAAGCGGTTAACTCGTTGGAATTGGAACCGTTGGTAAAAGGACTGTTGGCTTTACGTTGACTGGACTGGCCCCATCGCGGGCTTGCCCGCGATGAACACGCCGCATACTTGAATTTTTCACCCGCAATGGAACGCACAAACACGGGCAGGACGGCCGGCTGTTGTTTTGTCCTCCGAGATTGCCCACACCATAACAATTGCAAGGAGCATTTTCATGAGTTCATCGAACGCCGGGCAAAGCGCCGGACAACTGGAAACCCGTGGTATCGAACCGGTGCCGGAAGGGGAGTGCAACGGTCATCCGCTGCAACTGTTCTGGGTCTGGTTTGCGGCCAACATTTCCATTCTCGGCTTGCCGTTGGGCGCCACGCTGGTGGCCTTTCGCGGCCTGGCGATCTGGCAAGCGATCATCGTCGCGATCCTTGGTGCCGCCGGCTCTTTCGCGGTGGTGGGGATCATCTCCATAGCCGGTCGTCGTGGTCGCGCACCGAGCCTGACGCTGTCGCGAGCGATCTTCGGCGTACGTGGCAATATCGGCCCGACGCTGGTCTCGCTGATGTCGCGCCTGGGTTGGGAAACGGTCAACACCACCACCGCCGCGTTCGTCCTGCTGTCGTTGTGCTCGATAGTGTTCGGCTCGCCGGTGGAAGCCAAAAGCGCGCCGCTGCTGACCCTGGTGTTCATCGCGATTTTCGTGCTGCTGACGTTGTCGGTGTCCGGTCTCGGCCACGCCACATTGCTGGTGATCCAGAAATGGGCAACCTACGTGTTCGGTGCGCTGAACATCCTGGTCGGCGGTTTCCTCTGCGCGACCATCGACTGGAGCGCCGTGTTCAACGCCACGCCAGCACCGTTGAGCGCGATGATCATCGGCATCGGCACCATGGCCGCCGGCACCGGGATCGGCTGGGCCAACGCCGGCGCAGACATGTCGCGCTACCAGCACCGCAGCGTCAAAGCGGTGCGCCTGGTGGCGTCGGCGGCGTTCGGCGCGGGGATTCCGCTGGTGCTGCTGATCACCCTCGGCGGTCTGCTGTCGGTGGGCAATAATGATCTGGCCTCGGCCACTGACCCGATTGTCGCGATCCGCGACATGCTGCCGAGCTGGATGGCGGTGCCGTACCTGATCACCGCGTTCGGCGGGCTACTGCTGTCGAACAACCTGTCGGTGTACTCCGCCGGTTTGACCACCTTGACCCTCGGCCTGAAGGTCAAGCGCGTGTATGCGGTGGTGGTCGATATCGTGGCGATCTTCGCTGGCTCGATCTACTTCATGCTGATCGCCGAGAGTTTCTACGGCCCGTTCATTACCTTCATTTCCTTGCTGGCGGTGCCCATCACGGCGTGGGTCGGGATCTTCGTGGTCGACCTGATCCATCGTCATTACTACAGCCCCAAGGACCTGCTGGACGTCAGCCCGAGCAGCGCCTACTGGTATCGCGGTGGCGTCGAGTGGCGTGCATTCGGTGCGTGGGCGGTGGCGATTGTGTTGGGTTTCAGCTTCACCACCATTGGCACCACTGAACAAGATGTCTGGTTCCGGGGCTTTCTGTCCGACTCCTGGTTGGGCCATAACGGCCTGGGCTGGATCGTGACGTTTGTGGTGGCTGGCGGGATTTACTGGGTGCTCGGCGGTGTCAAGGACCGCCGCGCCGCGTTGCTCGAGCCTGTTCATGTCTAGGATGCTGCACACCGGCCAAGTCATCATCGACCTGGTCATGGCCGTGGACAAATTGCCTCATTCGGGCGGTGACGTGCTGGCGCAATCCGCCCGTTTCGAGGCGGGCGGCGGTTTCAATGTGATGGCCGCGGCCCGACGGAACGGCTTGTCGGTGGTCTACCTCGGGCGCCATGGCAATGGCCGTTTTGGTGATCTGGCCCGGGAGGCGATGACGGCAGAAGGCATTCGGATCGGCATCGCTCACCGTGCTGAGCGCGACACCGGGTTGTGTGTCGCACTGACTGAAGCCTCGGCCGAACGCACGTTCATTTCCTACATCGGTGCCGAAGGCGAATTGACCGCCGAAGACCTGGCGAGTGTGCCGGCCGAGGCGGGCGACTTTGTCTATGTCAGCGGCTACAGCCTGCTGCATGCCGGCAAGGCTCAGGTGCTGGTGGATTGGGTGCTGGAGTTGCCGGACGGGATCAAAGTGGTATTCGATCCGGGGCCGTTGGTGGATTCGCCGGACGCGCGGCTGATGAAGGCCTTGCTGCCGCGCATCGATCTGTGGACCAGCAACCGGGTCGAGGCGCTGCGGTTTACCGGGGCGTCGGACATTGCCGAGGCGTTGAATATTTTGGCGGATCAGTTGCCGACGGACGCCCTGATGGTGGTTCGCGATGGGCCGCAGGGCTGCTGGATCAGCCAGCATGGCGACCGTCAGCAGGTGCCGGGATTCAAGGTCTCGGCCGTCGACAGCAACGGTGCGGGGGATGCCCATGCCGGGGTGTTTGTGGCCGGGTTGGCGCAGGGTTTGTCGGCGGCTGAAGCGGCACGGCGGGCGAATGCGGCAGCGGCGTTGGCGGTCACTCGTTGGGGGCCGGCGACTTCGCCGGGGGCGGCGGAAGTGGATGCGTTGATCCGCGAGACTTTTAGCGCCTGATCAGCCGCCATCGGCCCTCAAATTCACCCTCAATCCTGACTTTCAACCCGCCTTGCGCAACGCCTCGATCAGCTCTTGCTTGCGCATGCTCGAACGCCCCGGAATCTTCTTCGCCCGGGCTTCCTTCATCAGGCTGTCCACCGTCTGGGTATCGCGTGACGCCTTGCTGTTGCGCGGTTTGCCCTCCCGGGTGGCGACGGCACGGCGGGCTGATTCCTTGCGATCGGCAGACTTGGCAGCGGCCGGTTTCTTGCGTCCTGAGCCGCCGGCGCGCTCACCGCCACCCGACTGCTTGTTCACCGTCGCCCAGGCGCGGGCCTCGGCTTCATCTTTCGACACGCCTTTGCGTTCGTAGCTTTCTTCGATGTGTTCGGCCTTGCGTTTCTGCTCGGCGGTGTATTTGTCTTTGCTTCCACGAGGCATGGGATTTCTCCTGGCTATAGGAGCTGGCGCAGGCTTCGCCAGCTCCTGCTCGGTTAGTTATCCAGTTTGCGCGCCGCCTCAACCCCAGCGGCGCTGAGTTTGATCGGCAGGTTCAGCGAGTGTTCGCCGGCTTCGTTGCAGATCACATGACCGTGCTGGATCAGCCCACGCTCCTGCAGCGTCGCAAGGGTGCTGGCCACGACTTTCTCCCCCCGGTAATTGTCTAGAACCTCCTTGCCCAAGCCGCTTGGATGGGCATGCAGCAGGCGGGTCAGGACTTCTTTTTCCAGGTTTTTATCGACGTTCATGGTGACCTCTTGGTTGGGATGGACGGGTATGGCGCCTGGCTCGCATCGGCGAACCCTTACCCGTTATTGGTCCATCCACGATCTGGATTGGTGCCTGATGAACGACGAGCGGTGTGGCCCTGGCTCCTCAGCCGACGCCTATTTCTTCCTTGAACAGCTCCATGAATCCCTTCAAGCGTTGATGGCGAACCTGTGCCAGGCGCTGGCCGGTGGTCGTTTGGAAGCCGTCCGCCAGGTGCAGCAGCTTGGTCTGGAAATGATCGAGGCAAAAGCGTTTGTCGTCGTAGTCCCGCTCGTGTGCCTCCGGGTCCACAGGGTCGTACAGCGCGCTGCCCATGCGCCCGGCAATGTAGAAGGTACGCGCCACGCCGAGCATGCCAAGGGAGTCGAGGCGGTCGGCGTCCTGGATGATTCGGGCTTCGAGGGTCGTGGGTGTGATGTTGGCGCTGAAGCTATGGGCCTCAATGGCATGGACGACCGCGGTGATTTTTGCGTCAGGCCAATCCATGGCTGTCAGCACTGTCGCCGCTTTCTGCGCCGCCAGCCATGACGCCTGGGAACGCAGCGGCGAGTTCTTCTCCACCGCCACGCAATCGTGCAACAGCACGGCGGCCAGCAGCACCTCAAGGTCACCGCTTTCTTCAGCATGAAGCGTGCGCACGTTGTGCCATACCCGTTGCAAGTGCGACAGATCGTGGGCGCCATCCTCGCCAGGTTCCAGCGCATGGGGCAGCAGTTCAGAAGCCAGATTCTGCAGAGGTGCGAAAGCAGTGGTGCTCATAAATGTCCTAAGTATGAAAACGCTTTTGTGGCGAGGGAGCTTGCTCCAATGCCAGTAAGTTAAACCGTAAATGCAATCCGTAGCAGCAGCCTCGCAAGCTCGACAGCTGCTACGGAGAGTGTGTTGCGGCTGAGATTACTTAGCGAATCGACATTAGTCACAAAGGCCCCCTCCATCATTTCAAATGTGACGAGCGCCGCGCGCGGACTTAGTATGGCGTTTTCAACTTTTGACAAGGCACGTCCATGACGATCGAAATCCGCCCGGCAACCCCCAGCGATGCTCCGCAAATCCTCGCGTTCATCACTGAACTGGCCGACTTCGAACGTGCCCGCCACGAAGTCATCGCCAGCGTCGCCGACATCGAGCGCAGCCTGTTCAGCGAAGGCGCCACCGCCCATGGCCTGATCTGCCTGCGCGATGGCCTGCCGATCGGCTTCGCGGTGTTCTTCTTCAGCTATTCCACCTGGCTGGGCAGCAATTGCCTGTACCTCGAAGACCTCTACATCACCCCTGAACAACGGGGCGGCGGTGCCGGTAAAACCCTGCTGCGCCACCTGGCGAAAATCGCCTGCGCCAATGACTGCGGCCGTTTCGAATGGAGCGTGCTGGACTGGAACAAACCGGCGATCGAATTTTACAAATCCCTCGGCGCACAACCGCAGGAAGAGTGGGTGCGGTATCGGATGGATGGGGCGGTGTTAAGGGATTTTGCCGCCGGTAATTGATCCTCTAAAAGATCGCAGCCTTCGGCAGCTCCTGCACGGGATTGTGTTTCGACCGCGATATTGCGGGCGTACATCGAATCTGTAGGAACTGCCGAAGGCTGCGATCTTTTTTTGTGTTGTCTCAATATGTGGGATTGATATTTATATATTGAGATTTCCCCTCGTCCAGGTTTATAGTCCAGCTCACTCACTGCCAAAAAACAAAACAGGTGAAGCGATGCTGGCGCAATTGATCGCGCTCGATTGGGGGACAACCTCATTACGTGCTTACAAACTCGGCTTCGGTGGCCAGGTGCTGGAACAGCGTGCGCTGTCGTCCGGGATCATGCAGTTGCCCAAGACGCCGCGAACCATCGCCGGTCAGGCATGCGCCGACGGTTTTGAACTGGCCTTTGATGAGGCTTGCGGTGACTGGCTCGACGCGCAGCCCGATGTGCCGGTGATTGCCTGTGGCATGGTCGGCAGTGCTCAGGGCTGGCGCGAAGCGGCCTACTGCGACACGCCGGCGAACGTCGCCAATCTCGGAACTTCCCTACAAAACGTTCGCAGTCTGCGCGGTGTCGATGTGCACATCGTGCCGGGTGTTATTCAGCGTTCGCACTTGCCCAATGTCATGCGTGGCGAGGAAACCCAGGTCCTCGGCGTATTACAGAATCTGCCGGGCGAGGCGGGTAGCGATCTGTTGATCGGCCTGCCGGGCAGCCATTCGAAATGGGTGCAAGTGGCCGACGGCTGCATCGTGCATTTCGATACCTTCATGACCGGCGAGATCTTCGCCGTGCTCAGCGAACACAGCATTCTGGGGCGCACTCAGCAGCGCGGCGGGGCTTTTGATGGCGATGCTTTTGACCGTGGCGTGCAAGTGGCGCTGTCGGCGGATGGCGAGATCGGGCCGCTGTCGACGTTGTTCAGTGCCCGCAGTCTGGGGCTGACCGGCGAGCTGAGCGCCACCGCTCAGCCGGACTATCTGTCCGGCCTGCTGATCGGCCATGAACTGTCGGCCTTGGCCACCGTTCAGCGACGTCGACGCAATAGCGTGCACCTGCCCTCGATCATCCTTATCGGCAATGCCCAACTCTGCACTCGCTACAGCCGGGCGCTCGACGCCTGCGGTTTTACCCGGGTAACCCTGGCCGAGCAGGCCACCGAACGCGGCTTGTGGCAGTTGGCGGTCGCCGCCGGACTTATCACTGCAAACCTATCCCGTTAAACCTGACTGGAGGTCTGACATGCTCAAGCAAGCATTGGCACAAAACGGTCTGATCGCGATCTTGCGTGGCCTGCGTCCGCAAGAAGCGGCAGCCGTCGGCGAAGTCCTGTATTCGGCCGGATTTCGCGTCATCGAAGTGCCGCTTAATTCCCCCGAGCCGTACGAAAGTATCCGCATCCTGCGCAGCACATTACCCGCCGACTGCCTGATCGGCGCGGGCACGGTGCTGACGCCGGAACAGGTCGAGCAAGTGAAAGCGGCGGGCGGCCAGGTGATCGTCATGCCCCACAGCGATGCCAAGGTGTTGCGCGCGGCGAAGGCAGCAGGGCTGTTTCTGTCGCCGGGCGTGGCGACGCCGACCGAAGCCTTTGCCGCGCTGGCCGAAGGGGCGGATGTGCTGAAGATGTTCCCGGCCGAGCAGATGGGCCCAGCCGTAGTGAAAGCCTGGCTGGCGGTGTTGCCGGCGGGGACGGTGCTGGTGCCGGTGGGCGGGATTACGCCAGACAACATGCAGGTGTTTGTCGAGGCCGGCGTCAAAGGTTTCGGTCTCGGCTCCGGGTTGTTCAAACCGGGCATGACGGCGGACGAAGTAGCGGTGCGCGCCAAGGCATATGTCGCTGCGTGGAACGCTCTGCGTTAAGACTTTCTGGCGCTGTGAGCGCTGCATCTACAAGAGAGACAATAGAGATGAAAATCACCAAACTCACCACCTTCATCGTTCCGCCGCGCTGGTGCTTCCTCAAGATCGAGACCGACGAGGGTGTGACCGGTTGGGGCGAGCCCGTGGTCGAAGGCCGCGCGCACACCGTCGCTGCTGCGGTCGAGGAGTTGTCCGACTACCTGATCGGTAAAGATCCACGCAACATCGAAGACATCTGGACCGTGCTCTACCGTGGCGGCTTCTACCGGGGCGGGGCGATCCACATGAGCGCGCTGGCCGGTATCGACCAGGCATTGTGGGACATCAAGGGCAAGGCGCTGGGGGTGTCGGTCAGCGATCTGTTGGGCGGCCAGGTGCGGGACAAGATTCGGGTGTATTCGTGGATCGGTGGTGATCGCCCGGCAGACACCGCGCGCGCCGCGAAAGAAGCGGTCAGCCGTGGTTTCACCGCAGTGAAAATGAACGGCACCGAAGAGCTGCAGTTCCTCGATTCCTTCGAGAAAGTCGACCTGGCGCTGGCCAACGTTGCCGCCGTGCGCGATGCGGTGGGCCCGAATGTCGGCATCGGCGTGGACTTCCATGGTCGGGTGCACAAGCCGATGGCCAAGGTGCTGATGAAGGAACTCGACCCGTACAAACTGATGTTCATCGAAGAACCGGTGCTCAGTGAAAACTACGAAGCGCTGAAGGAGCTGGCGCCGCTGACCAGCACACCGATTGCTCTTGGTGAGCGGTTGTTCTCGCGTTGGGATTTCAAGCGTGTGCTCAGCGAAGGCTACGTCGACATCATCCAGCCTGATGCGTCCCATGCGGGCGGCATCACCGAAACCCGCAAGATCGCCAACATGGCCGAAGCCTACGACGTGGCGCTGGCGCTGCATTGCCCGTTGGGGCCGATTGCCCTGGCGGCGTGCCTGCAACTGGACGCGGTTTGCTACAACGCGTTCATCCAGGAACAGAGCCTGGGCATCCATTACAACGAGAGCAACGACCTGCTCGACTATGTGAAAGATCCGCGGGTGTTCGACTACGACAAAGGCTTCGTGAAGATCCCCAATGGGCCGGGTTTGGGGATCGAGATCAACGAGGAATACGTGATTGAGCGTGCTGCCGTCGGCCACCGCTGGCGCAACCCGATCTGGCGCCATGCCGATGGCAGTTTTGCTGAGTGGTGAAACTCACGCGGTGATCGTTCCCACGCAGAGCGTAGGGACGATCAACCACCATGACCTCAATAAACATAAGAAGAGGCACCTCCATGCAACCGCAAACCCTCACCGGGCAGGCGTCGTTGGTGACGCCCAGTCGCAAGCGTTTTTTCATCATGGTCCTGTTGTTCATCACGGTGGTGATCAACTACCTGGACCGCAGCAACCTGTCCATCGCCGCCCCGGCGCTGACCAGCGACCTGGGCATCGATCCGATTCATGTCGGGCTGATTTTTTCCGCATTCGGCTGGACCTACGCCGCCATGCAGATCCCCGGCGGCTGGCTGGTGGACCGGGTGCCGCCGCGCATCCTCTATAGCGTTGCATTGCTGTTGTGGTCGCTGGCCACGGTGATGCTCGGCTTTGCTGCCAGTTTCATCGCGCTGTTCGTGCTGCGCATGGCCGTCGGCGCCCTGGAAGCGCCGGCGTACCCGATCAACAGCCGCGTAGTGACAACCTGGTTCCCCGAGCGCGAACGCGCCACAGCCATCGGTTTCTACACCTCCGGGCAGTTCGTTGGACTGGCATTTCTCACGCCTGTGCTTGCCTGGCTGCAACACCAATATGGCTGGCACATGGTGTTTGTCAGCACCGGTGTGGTGGGCATCCTTTGGGCGGTGATCTGGTACGCGGTGTATCGCGAACCACGGGATTTCAAGGGCGCCAACGACGCGGAAATCGAGCTGATCCGCGAGGGCGGAGGGCTGGTGGATATCCAGGCCGAGACTGTCAAGGCCAAGGCGAAATTCAGCTGGATCGACCTCGGGATTGTCCTGAGCAAACGCAAGTTGTGGGGCATCTACCTCGGCCAGTTCTGCCTCAATTCAACCTTGTGGTTCTTTCTGACGTGGTTCCCGACCTACCTGGTGAAATATCGTGGCATGGACTTCATCAAGTCTGGCTTGCTGGCGTCGCTGCCGTTTCTCGCAGCGTTTGTCGGCGTGCTGTGTTCGGGGTTCTTCTCGGACTTTTTGATCCGTCGCGGCTACACCGTAGGTTTTGCCCGCAAACTGCCGATCATTGGCGGATTGCTGATTTCCACCTCGATCATCGGCGCCAACTTCGTCGAGTCGACACCGTTGGTGATTGCCTTCCTCGCGTTGGCCTTCTTCGGTAATGGCCTGGCCTCGATCACCTGGTCGCTGGTGTCGACCCTGGCCCCGGCGCGCTTGCTCGGGCTGACCGGTGGGGTGTTCAATTTCATCGGCAACCTGGCGGCGATCACCACACCGATCGTTATCGGTTTCCTTGCTTCCGGTGATTCGTTTGCTCCGGCGATCACCTATATCTCGGTTCTGGCGTTGCTGGGCGCGCTTTCCTACGTGTTGCTGGTGGGCAAGGTCGAGCGTATCAAGTTGTAGTCGCAGCCGTCGGGCGACCATAATGCCGCCCGTTCCCTCGCTCAACGGTAAAGGCTGGATATGCAGGAAGACGCCCCAAAAATCGCCAAGGACGCCGCGCCGACCGGCACCCAGACACTGCTTCGTGGCCTGGGTGTGGTGCAGGCGGTGGCCAGTGGCGCCCGCGATCTCAAGGAAATTGCCCGGCTGATCGGCACGACGCGCAGCACCACCCATCGTCTGGCCAGTTGCCTGGTGGACGAGCGTTATCTGCGGGTGGTGCCGCAAATCGGTTATCTGCTGGGGCCGAAACTGATCGAGCTGGGTTTCCAGGCGCGTGAAGAGCTGCCGCTGGTGACGCTGGCCGGGCCGTATCTGGATGAGTTGTCGGCGTTGACCGGCGACACCATTCACCTGGCGATTCGTGAAGGCGACGAGGTGCTGTACCTGCTCAAGAATCCGGGGCGAAATGGCCCGGAAATGCGTTCGCGGGTCGGCCATCGCATGCCGTTGGCGCGTACCGGGATTGGTAAGGCGCTGATGCTTGATGACTCGCAGGAAGAATGGCAACGACTGTATGAAATCAGCTTGCCGGTGGGTGGGAAAAATCAGTTCTGGCCGCAGCACCCGGAGCAATCCTGGGAACAGTTTCAGCAGCGCATGATCGAGTACGTGGCTGGCGGCTACGCCTTCGACCTGGAGGACAACGAACCGTCGATTCGCTGCGTGGCGGCACCGATCCGCGATGCCAGCAAGCGCATTGTCGCCGGCATCAGCATCGCCAGCACCGTGCCGTACATGCCACTGGAAAAAATGGCCGAGCTGATTCCCCTGATCAAAGGGGTCACAGCCCGGCTGTCGGCGGAATTGGGCCTGAAGGTTTAGAGTTTCAGCGTCGCCATGTCGATCACGAAGCGGTATTTCACGTCACCGGCGATCATGCGGGTGTAAGCCTCGTTGATCTGGCGGATGTCGAGCATTTCGATGTCGCAGGAGATGCCGTGCTCGGCGCAGAAGTCCAGTACTTCCTGGGTTTCGGCGATGCCGCCGATCAGTGAGCCGGCCAGCATGCGACGACCCAATACCAGTTTGGCAGCATGCACCGGCGGATCGATCGGCTCGATCAAGCCCACCAGAATGTGCACGCCGTCGAAACGCAGGGTATCGAGGTAGGGGTTGAGGTCGTGCTGCACCGGAATGGTGTCCAGCAGGAAGTCGAATTGTCCGGCGGCGGCCTTCATCTGTTCGGCATCGGTGGACACGATCACGTGGTCCGCGCCTTGGCGACGACCTTCTTCAGCTTTGCTCGCCGAGCGGGTGAACAAGGTCACCTCAGCGCCCATCGCCTTGGCGAACTTGATCCCCATGTGACCGAGACCGCCCATGCCAAGAATCCCGACCTTGTCACCGGCCTTCACGCCGTAGTGCTTGAGCGGCGAGTAGGTGGTGATGCCGGCACATAGAATCGGCGCGGCGCTGGCCAGGTCGAGCTTCTCCGGGATGCGCACGACAAAGTGCTCGCTGACCACGATGCTGTCGGAGTAACCGCCCATCGTGTTGCTGCCATCGACCCGGTCCGGGGTGGCGTACGTCATGGTCGGGCCTTCGAGGCAGTATTGCTCCAGATCGGCCTGGCAGGCTTCGCAATGGCGGCACGAGTCGACCATGCAACCGACGCCGACCAGATCGCCGACTTTGTGTTTAGTAACGTTCGCGCCGACGGCGGTCACTTTGCCGACGATCTCATGGCCGGGCATCAGCGGGTAAACCGCAATGCCCCACTCGTTGCGCGCCTGGTGGATGTCGGAATGGCAGACGCCGCAGTAGAGAATCTCGATTGCGACGTCGTCGGCCCGTGGACTGCGGCGTTCGAATTTCATCGGGGCGAGGGGAGTGGTGGGCGACTGAGCGGCGTATCCGATGGCGGTGTACATGGTGAACCTCGCAAAGCAGTGACAGGTGAGGCGAGCCATTCTGGGCACCGCACGGGTGACCGGCCATGGCGATTCCTCCGGGTGTCATGCCTAATCCTCCGGTATGCGCCGTTGATTGGCCGCATTGGCGTTCAGACCTGCGATGATGTTTTCATCCCTTTTTTCGCGACTTTTTTGTGAAGAGCTCTCCATGTTGTTGACCCGTCATCTCGATGCCAATGCCACGCTGGTTTCGCTGATCCAGCCGCTGACCACCCGCGATGGTTTCACGCCTACCACGTTGCCGGGCGTGCAGATTTTGCGGGCCAGTTGTGATTTGGCCCGTGGCCCGCAAATCTACGAGCCAAGCCTGGTCATCATCGCCCAGGGCAGCAAGTTGGCGTATCTGGGGTCGCGTACTCTGGAATACGGTGCCGGGCATTATTTGATTCAGGCGCTGCCGGTGCCGTTCGAGTGCGAGACGTTTTCCGCGCCCGATGGCCCGATGCTGGGCATTTCCATCGCCATTGACCGGGTGTTGCTCGGTGAGTTGGTGCTGGCCATGGGGCTGGCGTCGGGGCGCTATATCGCGGCGCAGACGCCAGAGTCCATGACTTCGGCGGTGCTCGATGATGCGATGCGGGGTTGTGTTGAACGGCTGTTGCGCTGTCTGCACGACCCGCTGGAGAGCCAGGTTATGGGACAGGCGCGATTGCGTGAGTTGTTGTTCGTTGCCTTGCGTGGGCCGCAAGCCGATGTATTGCGGGCGCTGGTGGAGCAACAGGGGCAGTTCGCCCGGATCGCGGCCTCCCTGAGCCATCTGCATGCCCATTACACCGAGCCGCTGAACGTCGAAGCCCTGGCCAGTTGCGCCAACATGAGCGCATCGACGTTTCACGAGCATTTCAAACGCTGCACCTTGTTGTCGCCAGTGCAGTATCTGAAGCGTTTGCGCTTGCTCAAGGCCCAGCGCTTGCTGCAGGGCGAAGGATTGGGCGTGGCCCAGGTGGCGCATCGGGTGGGGTATCAGAGTACGTCGCAGTTCAGCCGTGAGTACAAGCGCTACTTCGAGCGTAATCCGGGGGATGAGCGCGCTGCCTGATCCACAGGTTCTTGTGGTGACGCTTGAATTGCGGGCAACAAAAAGGCCCCCGTTCAGGGAGCCTTGTTGTTCAGACGGTCGACTTACATGTTCGGGTAAGTCGGGCCGCCGGAGCCTTCCGGCGCCACCCAGGTGATGTTCTGTGCAGGGTCCTTGATGTCGCAGGTCTTGCAGTGAACGCAGTTCTGGGCGTTGATCTGGAAGCGCTTCTCGCCGTCTTCCTGGGTGACCACTTCGTACACGCCGGCCGGGCAGTAACGCTGGGCAGGTTCATCGTACAGCGGCAGGTTCTTGCTGATCGGGATGCTCGCGTCGGCCAGCTTCAGGTGGCACGGCTGCTCTTCTTCGTGGTTGGTGCCGGAGATGAACACCGAGCTGAGTTTGTCGAAGCTGATCTTGCCGTCCGGTTTCGGGTAGTCGATCTTCTTGCAGTCGGCCGCCAGTTTCAGGCACGCGTAATCCGGCTTGGTGTCGTGCAGGGTGAACGGCAGTTTGCCGCCGAAGATGTTCTGGTCGATCCAGTTGAAGCCAGCGCCGAGGATCGGGCCGAACTTGTGCATCGCCGGGCCGAAGTTGCGGCTGGCGAACAGTTCGTCGTAGAGCCAGCTCTTCTTGAACGCTTCGACATAAGTGGTCAGCTCTTGCGTGCCGTCCAGATCGGCAAACAGCGCGTCGGCCACGGCGTCAGCGGCGAGCATGCCGGACTTCATCGCCGTGTGGCTGCCCTTGATCTTGGCGAAGTTCAGGGTGCCGAGGTCGCAACCGATCAGCGCGCCGCCCTTGAAGACCATTTTCGGCAGCGAGTTCAGGCCGCCTTTGCAGATGGCGCGAGCGCCGTAGCTGACGCGCTTGCCGCCTTCCAGGTATTGCTTGAGCACCGGGTGATGCTTGAGGCGCTGGAACTCATCGAACGGCGACAGGAAGGTGTTGCTGTAGGAAAGATCGACGATCAGACCGACCACCACCTGGTTGTTTTCCAGGTGATAGAGGAACGAGCCCCCGGTGTTCTCGGTGCCCATGATGTCCAGCGGCCAGCCCGCGGTGTGGACCACCAGGCCTGGCTGGTGCTTGGCCGGGTCGATTTCCCAGATTTCTTTCAGGCCGATGCCGTAGTGCTGGGCGTCGGCTTCGCTGTCGAGGTTGAAACGCTTGATCAGCTGCTTGCCGATGTGGCCGCGGCAACCTTCGGCGAACAGCGTGTACTTGGCACGCAGTTCCATGCCTGGGGTGTACAGGCCTTCCTTCGGATTGCCTTCGCGGTCAACGCCCAGATCGCCGGTGATGATCCCGCGCACCACGCCGTTCTCGTCGAACAGCGCTTCCTGGGCGGCGAAGCCCGGGTAGATTTCCACGCCCAGGTTTTCGGCCTGCTGGGCCAGCCAGCGGCACAGGTTGCCCAGGGAGATGATGTAGTTACCTTCGTTGTGCATGGTCTTGGGCACAAAGAAGTCTGGAATCTTCTGCGCGCTGTCAGCGTTTTTCAGAACGAAGATGTCATCGCGGGTGACTGGCGTGTTCAGCGGCGCGCCGAGTTCTTTCCAGTCTGGGAACAGTTCGTTCAGGGCCCGTGGTTCGAACACGGCACCGGACAGGATATGAGCGCCGACTTCGGAGCCTTTTTCGACCACGCAGACGCTGATTTCCTTACCGGCTTCGGCGGCCTTCTGCTTCAAACGGCAGGCGGCGGACAGGCCAGCGGGGCCGGCACCGACGATGACCACGTCGAATTCCATGTATTCGCGTTCCACAGGCTATCTCCTACTCAAGGCTCAACAGTTTTTTTTCTAATTGGAGGTTGGGTGTCGCATTCATGAATTCCCCATAGTGCGGCACAGAGGACAATCGATGAACCACCTTTCTCTTTGGGTGGCGCATTATATCTACACCACTCTTAGCGTCCAATACAAACGTTTGTTTGAATCGGCTCAAAGCCAGATAAATCAAAGTCACGCGGCTTATGACTGGCCATTTTGCCGTATTGACCGGAATAGGTGTTCCGGTCAAGATACGGGCGGTTTTGCGCTCGCCGTAGGCTGAATGTAGGTTTCAAGAGCACCTCTAAAGACACGGCGATGGCAGTACAAGGTGAAGCGCCGCGCAGGTATCGCGCGCAGTTTACACGCCACGGTAATGAATGACTTGTCGGTCACCACTGACGAACGGTCATCAGCCTCGTGAGCAAGGTTCACCCGATACACCTGCCAGCGTTTTTAGAGGTGCCCTTGCGCCGATGAGCATCAACCGCCAGGTTCGCCTAGGCGACTTTCTTTTCACCGGAGAGTAACGAGGAATCCATGAAGGTTCTTGTAGCTGTCAAACGCGTTGTGGATTACAACGTCAAGGTTCGCGTCAAGGCGGACAATTCCGGCGTCGACCTCGCTAACGTCAAGATGTCGATGAACCCGTTCTGCGAAATCGCAGTGGAAGAAGCCGTACGTCTGAAAGAGAAAGGCGTTGCGACTGAAATCGTCGTCGTCTCCATCGGCCCGTCCACCGCTCAAGAGCAACTGCGCACTGCGCTGGCTCTGGGTGCCGACCGCGCCATCCTCGTCGAATCCGCTGAAGATCTGACTTCCCTGGCCGTGGCCAAGCTGCTCAAGGCAGTGGTCGACAAGGAACAGCCACAACTGGTGATCCTCGGCAAACAAGCCATCGACAGCGACAACAACCAGACTGGCCAGATGCTCGCGGCATTGAGCGGCTACGGTCAGGGCACGTTCGCGTCGAAAGTCGAAGTGTCCGGCGATACAGTTGCCGTGACCCGCGAAATCGACGGCGGCGCGCAGACCGTTTCCCTGAAACTGCCGGCCATCGTCACCACCGACCTGCGTTTGAACGAGCCGCGCTACGCGTCCCTGCCAAACATCATGAAAGCCAAGAAGAAGCCTCTCGAAGTGCTGACTCCGGACGCTTTGGGCGTTTCCACCGCCTCCACCAACAAGACCCTGAAAGTCGAAGCGCCAGCTGCACGCAGCGCGGGTATCAAGGTCAAGTCGGTGGCTGAACTGGTCGAGAAACTGAAAAACGAAGCGAAGGTAATCTAATCATGACTATCTTGGTAATCGCCGAACACGACAACAAAGTGCTGGC
This sequence comes from Pseudomonas sp. FP1740, assembly GCF_030687165.1. Taxonomy (NCBI): domain Bacteria; kingdom Pseudomonadati; phylum Pseudomonadota; class Gammaproteobacteria; order Pseudomonadales; family Pseudomonadaceae; genus Pseudomonas; species Pseudomonas sp. FP1740. The sequence continues at coordinate 4,952,291 of NZ_CP117461.1, read as the reverse complement.
CCCGGCCACGCTGAACACCGTTGCTGCTGCCGCCAAGATCGGTGGCGACATCCACGTTCTGGTTGCAGGCCAGGGCGCTGGCGCCGTGGTTGAAGCCGCTGCGAAAATCGCTGGCGTGAGCAAAGTCCTGAACGCTGACAATGCTGCTTACGCGCATCAGCTGCCGGAAAACGTTGCTCCACTGGTAGCCGAGTTGGGCAAGGGCTACAGCCACATCCTGGCTGCCGCCACTTCCAACGGCAAAAACATCCTGCCGCGCGTCGCCGCTCAGCTGGACGTTGACCAGATCTCCGAGATCATCTCGGTAGAAAGCGCCGACACCTTCAAGCGCCCGATCTACGCCGGTAACGCCATCGCTACTGTGCAATCGAATGCTGCAGTGAAAGTGATCACCGTGCGGGCTACCGGTTTCGACCCGGTGGCGGCCGAAGGTGGTTCGGCCGCCGTTGAAGCTGTTGCCGCTGTTCACAACGCCGGCACTTCCAGCTTCGTCAACGAAGAACTGGCCAAGTCCGACCGTCCGGAACTGACCGCTGCCAAGATCGTCGTTTCCGGCGGCCGTGGCATGCAGAACGGTGACAACTTCAAACACCTGTACGCCTTGGCCGACAAGCTGGGCGCTGCCGTCGGTGCTTCCCGCGCCGCGGTCGACGCAGGTTTCGTACCCAACGACATGCAGGTCGGTCAGACCGGCAAGATCGTTGCGCCACAGTTGTACATCGCCGTCGGTATCTCCGGCGCGATCCAGCACCTGGCCGGCATGAAAGACTCCAAAGTGATCGTGGCGATCAACAAGGACGAAGAAGCGCCGATCTTCCAGGTGGCCGATTATGGCCTGGTGGCGGACCTGTTCGAAGCCATCCCTGAGTTCGAGAAGCTGGTCTAATCCGGCGGCTTGACTTATAAAGAGCCCGGCCTTTTGGTCGGGCTTTTTTTTGTTCCGGATTTGAGTGGGGAGAGTGTTGCCATGGATCTGCGCCACTGGTTTGGCTGCTCTTTTTTGCCAGGATTGTGTTTAAGTCTGGCGCTGATACCGGGGCTGTCCATCGCTGCCGGAAAATGCGAGCGCTTGATCGTGACCGGCAGTCCCGACGCGCCGCCGTACCTGTGGCAAGACCCGCAAAACCCCAAGCATCTGATCGGCGCCAGTGCTGATTTGTTGCAGCAAGTGGCGGGGGAGTTGGGCATCAAGGTTGAGCTGCTTTATGCCGGCAAACGTTCCCAGGCCCTGGACGAAGTGCGCAGCGGGCGCATGGACATGCTGGCCGATGCGCCGTTGACGGTCACTGAGCTGGAAAATCTGGATTACATCCATCCACCGCTGCTGGAAAACGATTACCTGGTCTGGACCCGCAACGATTCACTACTGGTCTACAACGAGGCGCAGGACCTTCACGGTCATCCCGGCGCGTTGTCGGAAAAGGCTCGAGTGAGCCCTTCATTCGGAACTTTCGCCGAGCAGCAATTGACCCTCGTGCGCACACCCAATCTGACTCAGGCCTTTCAGAAATTGCTGCTGGGCGAGGTGGAGTTTGTCCTCGCCGGTCGCTACTCGGGCATGGCCATGGTGCAAACGCTGGGGATGGCCAATGACTTGATGGCCCACCCACAACCCATCGACAAACCCGGCCTGTACCTCGCGGTTTCCCATAACTCCGCCTGTAACGATCCTTGGTTACGCGGACAGCTGGCCAAAAAGATGACAGAATTGCCCGCGTCCGGACTGACGGAAGCTGCGTTGCTGCGCAATATCGAGCGTTGGAAAGCGCAAGGCTCACAATCGCAGCCACAACCTGTCAGTACCCCAAAACAGTAGGGATTTTTAGTGAGTATTCGACCTCTTTTCGCTGCCCTGGCCGTTCTGGCTCTGGCGGGTTGTGCAGCCGATCCGGCGCCGAATGAACAAATACGCCTGACCGAACAGGCCCTCGAACAAGCCAAGGCCGTGGGCGCTACCGCCGAGGAAGTGCCGGAGCTGAAACTGGCCCAGGACAAGTTCAACCGTGCCAAGGGCAACATGGCCGACCAGTCCTTCAAGAATGCGCGCATGCGGGCCGAGCAGGCCGAGCTGGACGCGCGCCTGGCCGAAGCCCGGGTCCTGACCCACAAAAGCGAGGAGCAGTTGAACGTGCTCAATACCCGCATCACCCGCCTGCGCAAGCAACTGGGAGATGCCCAATGAACCTGAAGACCAAAGCACTCGGCGGCTTGATCCTGGCCGGCTGCGCAAGCCTTTATGGCTGCGCCGGTCAACACAGCGAAGCTGCGTTGCAGCAGGCCGGTGCCGACTTCCAGAAGGTCAAGGAAGACTCCAACGTGTTGCGTATCGCGCCCAAGGACGTGATCCGTGCCGGCGAGTCCCTGGCCCGCGCCGATCGACTGTCCAGCTACTGGGGCAGCGGTTCGGACGTGGCGCATTACGCCTACCTGAGCCAGCGCTACAGCGAAATCGCCCGGGAGCACACCAATCAGGTGCTCAACGAAGAGCGCGCAGCGAAACTCGAACTCGAGCGTCAGCGCCTGCAATTGGCGCTGCGTGAGTCCAAATTGCTCAGCGTGCAGCAACAGGGCAAGTGGCTCGAAGAGCAGATCGTGGCGCTGGCGACCACCCAGACTGACCGTGGTCTGGTGATGACCCTGGGTGACGTGCTGTTCGATACCGGTGAGGCGGAGCTGAAGAGCTCGGCGAACCGGGTGGTGCTGAAGATCGTCCAGTTCCTGCAGCTCAACCCCAAGCGTGTGGTGCGGATCGAGGGCTACACCGACAGCACTGGCGGTAAACAGGAAAACCTCAAGCTGTCCCGCGACCGGGCGCAATCGGTAGCTGACGTATTGACGGACCTGGGCATCGACGACAAACGCATCCAGGTTGAAGGGTACGGCGATGAGTACCCGGTGGACGCCAACGCTTCCGAGCGCGGTCGTGCACAGAACCGTCGGGTGGAAATTGTGTTCTCCGACGAAAAAGGCCAGCTCGGCGCGGCTCGTTAAGGGCTGCGTCACTGGAAAAACCCGGCCTGCTCAGCAGCGCCGGGTTTTTTTGCGCCCCGTCAAATGCGTCGTAAAACAGTACAGTTTTTGCTGACACCGCACTGTATGGTCGACTATTGTATTAACTGTCCCAGTACACTTCTAAACTGTTCCGGTATTGTTTCACACAAGAATAAAATGCCCGTGAAATCGAGTGCTGCGTCATGACCAATCTCTTGCTCTATCAACGTATTGCTCAGCAACTGGCCGAAGACATCCGCCGCGGCGTCTATCAGCCGGGAGAGCGCGTGCCTTCAGTGCGCAAGATGAGCTCGCAGCTCAACGTCAGCCATGCGACGGTGTTGCAGGCCTACGCCAACCTTGAAGATCAAGGGCTGATCCGTGCCCGGCCGCAATCCGGTTACTACGTGCACCAGACACCCGCCCTGACGGCACCGACCCCGGACATCGCCCGGGTCGAGCGCCCAGGCCTGGTCACCCGCAGCAGCATCATTCAGCAAGTCCTGGTTGAATCCCGCCGTGAGGGGGTCTTCCCGTTGGGCGCGGCTGTACCGAGTGTCGATTATCTGCCGGTGCGGGCACTGCATCAGCAACTGGCCAAAGTCACCCGTTTCCATAGTCCGCGCGCGTTCAGCTATATGTTCAGCCCTGGTTTCGAGCCGTTGCGTCGGCAAGTGGCGATCCGCATGCGCGATGCCGGCGTGGTGGTTGATCCGTCGGAAGTGGTAATCACCCACGGCTGCGTCGATGCATTGCAGATGTCTTTGCGCGTACTGACCCGGCCGGGCGATCTGATCGCCGCCGAGTCGCCGACCTATTACGGTTTGCTGCAACTGGCCGACCTGCTGGGGCTGAAAGTCATCGAGATCCCCAGCGATCCGGCCACCGGCATGAGCCTCGAAGCGTTGCAATTGGCGGCCAACCAGTGGTCGATCAAGGCACTGGTGCTGACCACGCGCCTGAGCAATCCCTTGGGCGGCACCATGCCCGAAGAGCGGCAGAAACAACTGCTGCGCCTGGCCTCGGATTTCGATATTCAGATTGTCGAAGACGATATTTACGGCGAGCTGATGTTCGAGCAGGGCCGCACCAAATCGCTCAAGGCCTATGACCGGCTGGATCGGGTGATTTATTGCTCCAGCTTCTCCAAAACCCTGTCGCCCGGCGTGCGGATCGGCTGGATGATTGCCGGCAAGTACCAGCAGGAAATTCAGCGCTTGCAGACGTTCAGCACGCATTCGGCCTGCAGTGTCACGCAAATGGGCATTGCGGCCTATCTGGAGAACGGCGGGTACGACCGGCATTTGCGTTACATCCGTCAGGAGTACCGCAAGAACCTCAGCGCTTTCCAACTGGCAGTGCAGCAATACTTCCCGGAAGGCACACAGATGACCCGGCCTACCGGCGGTTTCATTCTGTGGGTCAGTCTGCCGGGGCGGGTCAATACGCAAGAGTTGCATGTGCGTGCGTTGCAGCAGGGCATCAGTATTGCGCCGGGGCTTATTTTCAGTAACACCGAGCAATTCAATCACTGCATTCGCCTGAACTGCGGCATCCCCTGGAATCGTGAGGCCGAGCGTGCATTGATGACACTGGGGCTGCTGGCGACGCAACTGTGTCAGGAGACAACGAGCGGTTTTTGACAAGCGGGCAGTGATGAACTGCCCGCTTGTCTTGTCGCCTCTAACAGGCGAGCATATAACCTTCTGCCGTTCGCGCCGTTGGGTCCATGAAGCCGATTTTTCCTTCTGCCTGGTTATTGATCTGCCTGTTGATGACTTGTCATGCGGAAGCTGTCATGGCGGCTTCCGTTCAGGAAAAACCGACAGCCAGCATAACCACTGATAAAACAGCGCCGGTCAAAAAAGCCACTCCGGTCAAAAAGAAGGCTGCACCGGTAAAAAAACGCTCCCCCATTGCTTCCAAGTCGAAACCGGCCAGTGAAGTGGTGAAAACCCAACTCCCTCCGGCCACTCTCGACTTGAGCTTGCCCAAGGACAAGGTCGAAGAATTGAAACCGGTCGGCACGGTTCCGTTGCCTCGACACGATGCGGTGTTGCCGCAAATGTTCGGTGGCAAAAGCAGTCCGTTTCAGCTGAACGGTCGCCTGATCAGCAACGAAATGCAGCTGCAACGGCGCAATGAAGAGCGCCGGGACGTTGAAGGCGCGGCGCTGGAATTCGAGTTCAAGCAGTAAATTTCCCCTGTTCGTGACCCGTGAAACAGACGCTTTGTCGGAGACTGGTCAGTCACGTTCGTTTGAGCGTAAAAACCCGGGCCCGGGTAATTTAAAACAACTGTTTTAGCCGTTACTCTGTGCCACGTCCCTTTAACACATTGCTCGTTGTGAGGAGCTTGTCGTCATGAGATGCCGTGAAGGCTGTGGCGCCTGTTGCATTGCCCCTTCCATCAGTTCGCCGATTCCCGGCATGCCCAATGGCAAAGCCGCCGGAGAACGATGCGTACAACTGTCTGCCGATAACCTGTGCAGCATTTTCGGCAAGCCGGAACGCCCCGCGGTGTGTTCGGCATTTGAGTCCGATGTCGAGGTTTGCGGAAGCAGCCGCGACGAAGCGATCAAATTGCTGGGCTGGTGGGAGCAAATGACGGCCGCGTGATGTGTTCAACGAACGGAACTTCAACAATAAGGAATAAGACTATGGGTTCGCTGCATCGTATCGCTGTGCTGTGTGGTTTGACGGTTTTGCTGGCCTCCACGGCCCAGGCCGAAGATTGGAAAACCGCCAAGGACGAAGACGGCATCAAGGTGTCCTTGAGTGAGGTAGCCGGATCCCAATACAAGGCTTACCGTGGTGTAACGATCATGAAGACCACCATGGCCAAACTGCGTGCCCTGCAGGAAGACGTTCCGGGAGCCTGCGCCTGGATTCACGAGTGCAAGGTCCAGAAGCTGCTCAAGCATGAAGGCAACCAGAGCTGGACCTACACTCAGTTCAATACACCGTGGCCGGTGACTTCTCGCGATTCGGTATTGCATGTCACCACCGTTGACGGCGCTGATGGCAGCCTGACCCGCGAGCTGGAAGGGCAGCCGAAGTACCTTCCGGAAGAAAAGGGTTTTGTACGGGTCGCCCAGATCAAGGGTTTCTGGAAGTTCGTGCCTAAAGGCGATCAAGTCGAAGTGACGTATCAGGTCCACACCGATCCAGGCGGCAGCGTGCCGTCGTGGTTGGCCAACAAGTTCGTGGTCGATGCGCCGTTCAATACTCTCAAAGCCCTGAAAGAGCGCGCCGAGAAGTAACCACGTGTCCAGTTGATACGGCCTGTTGAACAACGCCCCGATTTGATCGGGGCGTTTACGTTTTTTACCAAGGGCTGGCTTTATTTTGTTTCCGGATATGCGTTGAACAAAATTTTCACAAAGTCTCCAAGACAATTCGCTCTCGCCTCGACGAGTCAACCCCCGCAACTTTGCGCCACGCCCCTTGTCCCAGAGCGCTACAAGCGACAGTTGGGCTGCCGGACAGTAATCAATGGCAATGCCGCGGTTGATCGTGCAACATTTGCGCACCGCGCACGCCCCGGGGCCGAGGATGGCCAACAGAGGGCAAGGCGCCGCTGTATTTTTGTAACTTCAACTTCCAATGGGTCCTAAAACGACATGGCAAACCCGGACGCCCTGAATCAGCAGCGAGCTACTAGTCGCCTGCTGCAACCGACCGTCAAATCGCATCTGGCCTACACACTGTTGTGCGCCCTGATCATGATGGTCATGTTCAGCCTGCTGCGCGTCGCGCTGCTGGTCTACAACCGCTCGATGATCCTCGACACACCGGCTTCGACCTTCCTGGAAGCGTTCGCCAATGGCCTGCGCTTCGACTTGCGCCTGGTGGTTTACCTCAGCGTTCCGCTGCTGCTGGCCCTGTTCAGCGCCCGGGCCATGGCGGCCCGCGGGTTCTTCCGGCTCTGGTTGACCGTTGCCTCGAGTATCGCGCTGTTCCTCGGCCTGATGGAGATGGACTTTTACCGCGAGTTCCACCAGCGCCTCAACGGCCTGGTCTTCCAGTACGTGAAAGAAGACCCGAAAACCGTGATGAGCATGCTCTGGTACGGTTTTCCGGTAGTTCGCTACCTGTTGGCCTGGGGTGTGGGCACGTTGATTCTGACCCTCGCGTTCAAGGGCGCCGACCGCGCCACTCGTCCTCGCGGGCCGTTCAGCGGTGGCAGCATCGGCACGCGCCAGGTCGCTCCGTGGTATGCGCGCGGCGTGGTGTTCGTGGTCTGCCTGATGGTCTGTGTGGTCGCGGCGCGTGGCACCCTGCGCCAGGGCCCGCCGCTGCGTTGGGGTGACGTCTACACCACCGACTCGAACTTCGCCAACCAGTTGGGCCTCAACGGCACGCTGTCGCTGATCGCCGCGGCCAAGAGCCGGATGTCCGAAGATCGCGACAATATCTGGAAGGCAACGCTGCCACAGCCGCAAGCTCAGCAAATCGTACGTGACATGCTGGTGATGCCGGACGAAAAGCTGGTGGATGCCGATATCGCAGCGGTGCGTCGCGATTACATGCCGCCGGCCGACAAGACCCTGCCGATCAAGAACGTCGTCGTGATCCTGATGGAAAGCATGGCCGGTCACTCGGTGGGGGCCTTGGGCGCACCGGGCAACATCACGCCGTACCTCGATAAACTGTCGAAAGAAGGCCTGCTGTTCGATCGCTTCTTCTCCAACGGGACGCATACCCACCAGGGTATGTTCGCCACCATGGCCTGCTTCCCGAACCTGCCGGGTTTCGAATACCTGATGCAGACCCCGGAAGGCAGCCACAAGTTGTCCGGCCTGCCGCAGCTGCTCAGCGCACGTAATTACGGCGACGTGTATGTCTACAACGGCGATTTTGCCTGGGACAACCAGTCGGGTTTCTTCAGCAACCAGGGCATGACCAACTTCATTGGTCGTAACGACTTCGTGAACCCGGTGTTCTCCGACCCGACCTGGGGCGTGTCCGACCAGGACATGTTCGACCGTGGTCTGGTAGAGCTCAAGGCGCGGGAAAACGGCAAGCCGTTCTATGCGTTGCTGCAAACCCTGTCCAACCACACGCCATATGCTTTGCCAACACCATTGCCGGTTGAACGTGTAACCGATCGCGGCAGCCTGAACGAACATTTGACCGCCATGCGTTACGCGGACTGGGCACTGGGACAATTCTTTGAAAAGGCCCGCAAGGAGCCTTACTTCAAGGAAACCCTGTTTGTCATCGTTGGCGACCATGGTTTTGGCAACGAGCGTCAGATCACCGAAATGGACCTGGGCCGCTTCAACGTACCGATGTTGATGATTGCACCGGGCATCCAGGAAAAGTTCGGCCAGCGTGACCACACCGTGGGCACCCAGATCGACATCGTGCCGACCATCATGGGCCGTATTGGTGGCGAAGTACGTCATCAGTGCTGGGGGCGTGACCTGCTCAACCTGCCTGAAGGCGACACCGGTTTCGGTGTGATCAAGCCGTCGGGTAGCGAGCAGACTACCGCCATCGTTACGGCTGACCAGATCCTGGTGCTGCCGAAAGAAAAGGAAATGGCGCCGAAGATGTACCAGTACGAACTGGGTGCGACGCCTCACGCCGAGATCGTTCCTGATGCACCGCGTACAGCTGAGCTGAAGCTCAAGCTCGAAGCGTTCCTGCAAACGGCGACCAAAAGCCTGCTCGACAACACCGCCGGTGTGGTTAACGGCAAACCGGACTAAGTTTTTCCGGAATACAAAAGAGGCCCTTCGCAGGGCCTCTTTTTTTTGCCGGTAGAATCTCTATATCTTGCCAAGCAGCAATAGGATTAACAGCACCACCAACACCACGCCGATGATACCGGACGGGCCATAACCCCAACTTCTGGAGTGCGGGAAGACCGGCAGGCCGCCTATCAGCAACAGGATAAGAATAACGATAAGAATTGTGCCCATGTCTATTTCCTTGTTGGAAGCGTTGTGGGTTTGACCTGGCGTTTTAGCCATCAGCTGGACTTGTATTAATCTTAGCTGCTTAAAAAATCCGACTCATGGCTATGAAGAAAAATTCCAAGTTTTTTTAATGTTTTTGGAAAGTATGTTTATTTCTTTTGCTGTGTCTCGAAGTTGAAACAACCGGACCGCGCCGTGGTTCATCGCTGGCCATTCAGCACTCTGATGGAGCGTGGGTCGCGCATTATCCTTCGCTACACTCGGTGCATCTTCCCCGGAACAACAAGGCTGTTTGCTATGCAAAATCGCATGATGATCACTGGCGCGGGCTCCGGCCTGGGTCGCGAAATCGCGCTGCGCTGGGCGCGTGAAGGCTGGCAGCTGGCCTTGTCGGATGTCAGTGAGCCCGGCCTGCAGGAAACCCTCAAGTTGGTGCGCGAAGCCGGCGGTGACGGCTTCATTCAGCGCTGCGATGTGCGCGACTACAGTCAGTTGACCGCCTTCGCCCAAGCCTGCGAAGAGAAACTCGGCGGTATCGATGTCATCGTCAACAATGCCGGTGTGGCCTCGGGCGGGTTCTTCAGTGAACTGTCGCTGGAGGACTGGGATTGGCAAATCGCGATCAACCTGATGGGCGTGGTCAAGGGTTGCAAGGCCTTCCTGCCGCTGCTGGAGAAAAGCAAAGGCAAAATCATCAACATCGCCTCGATGGCGGCGCTGATGCAAGGCCCGGCCATGAGCAACTACAACGTGGCCAAGGCCGGTGTGGTGGCGTTGTCCGAAAGTTTGCTGATTGAACTGGCCCATGAGGAAGTCAGCGTGCATGTAGTTTGCCCGTCGTTCTTCCAGACCAATCTGCTGGACTCCTTCCGTGGCCCGACCCCGGCCATGAAAGCTCAGGTCGGCAAATTGCTGGAAAGCTCACCGATCACCGCTGCTGACATTGCCGACTACATCTATCAGCAGGTCGCCGCCGGCGAATTCTTGATCCTGCCTCACGAGCAGGGCCGTGTGGCCTGGGCGATCAAACAGAAAGACCCGCAATTGCTCTACAACGAAATGACTGTGATGGCCGACAAAATGCGCGCCAAGGCCAAACAAAACGCAGGCTGAACTTGCCTGTGCGCAACACCGTCGTTAGGGTGGCCGCCAACCGGCCATCCCAACGAGACGTCTGCATGCTCAATTACCTGTGGTTTTTCCTCGCCGCGCTGTTCGAAATCGCCGGCTGCTTCGCTTTCTGGATGTGGCTGCGCCAGGGTAAAAGCGTGTGGTGGGTCATCCCGGCCTTGCTCAGCCTGACCTTGTTCGCGCTACTGCTGACCCGGGTCGAAGCGAGCTACGCCGGTCGCGCCTATGCCGCCTACGGTGGTATCTACATCATTGCGTCGGTTGGTTGGCTGGCGGTGGTCGAGCGGATTCGACCACTGGGCTCGGACTGGATCGGCGTAGCGCTGTGTGTACTCGGGGCGAGTGTCATTTTGTTTGGTCCGCGCCTTACCGCTTCCTGACGGATCGGTCCTTCATTCAAGCGGTTTGTCAGACACGTCCGTCAGGGTGATGCAGCCTGCATTGTAGGGCGGGACTGTTTTGCGGTCGTTGCATTGAAGACCCGCTCTGCGCAGGGCATCTTCAGGGCCCGGTAACCCTGAAGGATGAATGCCATGCTTGTACTCAGTCGTGTTGTGGGCGAATTGATATCCATTGGTGACAACATTTCCGTGCGGGTGCTCGCCGTCAACGGAAGCAGTGTGCGCTTCGGTGTTGAAGCGCCACAGCAGGTCAACGTACACCGCGCCGAAGTCTACGAGCGCATCCAGATCAAACAGGCAAAAGCCAAAGGTCGTTGACTCAGTCGAACAGGTGCTTGGGCACGTCGTGCTTGAGCATCAACTGGCATTGCTCGCTTTCCGGATCGAAGACGATCAGCGCCTGGCCCTTGGTCAATGCCTGACGCACACGCAACACACGGGTTTCCAGCGGCGTGTCATCGCCATTGTCCGTGCCGTCACGGGTCACGAAATCCTCGATCAGGCGGGTCAGGGTGTCGACTTCAAGTTGGTCGTGGGGGATCAGCATAAGGCACCTCGGTTAAACATTGGCGCGATGCTACGGCGGATATGAACACATCACCAGTGTTCGCCTCAGCTTTCTGTGCGCTGTCCCAGCAGGCTATCCACCGACGGTACCCGGGTATCGCTTTCCATCTGCGTCTCGTGCTCGATCTGGTGACTGAACCGCTCCAGCGATCCCGTGGCTGGTTGTGCATCGCTGGCGAATACCGGCGGGCTGAGAATGTAGGCGCCGAGCAAACGGCTGAGAGCGGCAAGGCTGTCGATGTGGGTACGTTCGTAGCCGTGAGTGGCGTCGCAACCGAAGGCCAGCAGGGCGGTGCGAATGTCATGGCCGGCGGTGACGGCCGAGTGAGCATCGCTGAAGTAATAGCGGAACAGGTCCCGACGTGCCGGCAGTTCGTTGTCAGCGGCCAGGCGTAGCAGATGCCGCGACAGATGATAGTCATAAGGCCCGCCGGAATCCTGCATCGCCACGCTCACCGCGTGTTCGCTGGAGTGCTGGCCGGGCGCGACCGGCGCGATGTCGATGCCGACGAATTCGCTGACATCCCAGGGCAGGGCAGCCGCCGCGCCACTGCCGGTTTCCTCGGTGATGGTGAACAGCGGATGGCAGTCGATCATCAACTCTTCGCCGCTGTCGACAATCGCCTTCAGTGCCGCCAGCAGTGCGGCAACGCCGGCCTTGTCGTCGAGGTGACGGGCGCTGATGTGGCCGCTTTCGGTGAACTCCGGCAACGGGTCGAAGGCGACGAAATCGCCGACGCTGATCCCCAGCGAATCGCAATCGGCGCGGGTGGCGCAATAGGCGTCCAGGCGCAATTCGATGTGATCCCAGCTGATCGGCATTTCATCCACGGCGGTGTTGAACGCGTGCCCGGAAGCCATCAGCGGCAACACGCTGCCGCGGATCACGCCGTTGTCGGTGAACAGGCTGACGCGGCTGCCCTCGGCAAAACGGCTGGACCAGCAGCCGACGGGCGCCAGGGTCAGGCGCCCGTTGTCCTTGATCGCGCGAACCGCCGCGCCAATGGTATCCAGGTGAGCGGAGACTGCTCGGTCCGGACTGTTCTTCTTGCCCTTGAGAGTGGCGCGGATGGTGCCGCGCCGGGTCATTTCAAAGGGAATGCCCAGTTCTTCGAGGCGCTCGGCGACGTACCGCACGATGGTGTCGGTGAACCCGGTGGGGCTGGGAATGGCGAGCATTTCCAGCAGGACTTTTTGCAGGTAATCGAGATCCGGTTCGGGAATTTTGCTGGTCATGGAAACTCCTGATGGGGTGAGAGCTGATCGTTCCCACGCTCTGCGTGGAAATGACTCCTCGGACGCGCAGCAATCGCTTGGGACGCAGAGCGGTCCCTGGCTGCATTCCCACGCAGAGCGTGGGAACGATCATGGGGCCGGGCAGTACATCACTAAGAGACTGCCGGCTGACTATGCGCAAACAACAAATCCACAAACCGCTCGGCCGTCGGCTGCGGTTCATGGTTGGCCAGGCCGGCGCGTTCATTGGCTTCGATAAACACGTACTGCGGCTGGTCGGCGGCCGGCACCATCAGGTCGAGCCCGACCATCGGAATATCCAGCGCTCGCGCCGCGCGCACCGCCGCGTCCACCAAGGCTGGGTGCAGAATCGCCGTGACGTCTTCAAGGATGCCGCCGGTATGAAGATTCGCCGTGCGCCGTACGAACAAGTGCTCGCCGGCCGGCAGAATACTGGCGTAGTCATAACCCGCCGCCTGCAAGGTACGTTGGGTCTCCTGATCCAGCGGGATTTTGCTTTCGCCGCTGGTCGCTGCCTGACGGCGACGGCTCTGGGCCTCGATCAGCGCACCGATGGAATGCTGACCATCACCCACCACTTCCGCCGGCCGGCGAATGGCAGCCGCGACCACCTCGAAGCCGATCACCAGAATCCGCAAATCGAGGCCTTCGTGAAAACTTTCCAGCAGCACTCGACTGTCGAATGCACGGGCGTTTTCGATGGCTTGCTGGACCTCCTCAATACTGCGCAAATCCACCGCCACCCCTTGACCCTGTTCACCGTCCAGCGGTTTGACCACCACCCGTTCGTGCTCGTCGAGAAACGCCAGATTGTCGTCCGCGCTTCCCGCCAGTTGTTGGGCAGGCAGTTTGAGGCCGGCGTTTTTCAGTACCTTGTGAGTCAGGCTTTTGTCCTGGCACAAGGTCATGCTGATGGCGCTGGTCAGATCGCTCAGGGATTCGCGGCAACGCACCCGGCGGCTGCCGTGAATCAAGGTGAACAGGCCGGCCTGGGCGTCATCCACCTGCACCTCAATGCCGCGCCGATGAGCCTCCTCGACGATGATCCGCGCATACGGATTGAACTCGGCTTCGGGGCCGGGGCCGAGAAACAACGGCTGGTTGATGCCGTTCTTGCGCTTGATCGCAAAGGTCGACAAGTTGCGAAAACCGAGCTTGGCGTAAAGACTCTTCGCCTGACGGTTGTTGTGCAGCACCGACAGGTCCAGGTAACTCAGCCCACGGCTCATGAAGTGTTCGATCAAGTGCCGCACCAGCACTTCACCGACGCCTGGGCGGGAGCATTGCGGATCCACCGCCAGACACCACAGGCTGCTGCCGTTTTCCGGGTCGTTGAACGCCTTGTGATGATTCAGGCCCATGACGCTGCCGATAATCGCGCCGCTGTCCTCGTCTTCGGCCAGCCAGTACACCGGGCCGCCCTGGTGATGGGGCGTCAGCAGGTTCGCATCGATCGGTAGCATGCCGCGAGCCTGATACAGCTGATTGATTGCCTGCCAGTCCGCCTCGCTTTGCGCCCGACGAATGCGAAAGCCGCGAAACACTCGGGTGGCCTGACGGTAATCGCTGAACCACAGGCGCAAAGTATCGGACGGGTCGAGAAACAGTTGCGCCGGTTCCAGCCCCAGCACTTGCTGGGGGGCGGCGACGTACAAGGCGATGTCCCGCTCACCGGGCTGCTCATTGAGCAACTCTTGGGCGAGGCTCGCCGCATCGGGAAAGGTATGGCCGATCAGCAACCGGCCCCAACCGCAATGCACGGCGATGGGCGCGGCGCTCAATGCACTGCCGTCTTCGGCCAGGCGTGCCTGCAAGCGTTCGTAGGAGGGTGCCTGACCGCGCAACAGGCGTTGGCTGTAAACCGTGGCGTGGGGTTTCATCGATCAGATTCCTTGTTCACTGAGCCACAGGTTCAGGGCCGCCAATTGCCACAGCTTGGAGCCGCGCAACGGCGTCAACTGGCCTTGCGGATCGGTCAGCAGGCGGTCGAGCATGGCGGGATTGAACAAGCCGCGATCCTGACTCGGATCGAGCAGCAGTTCACGCACCCAATTCAGCGTATCGCCCTGCAAATGCTTGAGGCCAGGCACCGGGAAGTAGCCCTTTTTTCGGTCGATCACTTCGCTTGGAATGACCAGCCGCGCCGCTTCTTTCAGGACTTGCTTGCCGCCATCCGGCAGTTTGAATTTGCCCGGCACCCGCGCTGACAATTCCACCAGGCGATAGTCGAGAAACGGCGTGCGCGCTTCCAGGCCCCAGGCCATGGTCATGTTGTCGACCCGTTTGACCGGGTCGTCCACCAGCATCACGGTGCTGTCCAGGCGTAGGGCTTTGTCCACCGCCGCGTCGGCACCGGGCTGTGCGAAATGTTCTTTCACGAAGTCGCCGGCGGCATCGTTGGCTGTCAGCCATTTCGGCTGCACTGTGGCGGCATAGTCGGCATAGCTGCGGTCGAAAAACGCATCGCGATATGCCGCATACGGATCGCTCGCGCCGTCCACCTGCGGATACCAGTGATACCCGGCGAACAACTCGTCCGCACCCTGGCCGCTCTGCACCACTTTGCAATGCTTGGCCACTTCCCGGGACAGCAGGTAGAAGGCAATGCAGTCATGGCTGACCATCGGCTCGCTCATGGCGCGGAATGCTGCCGGCAGTTGCTCGATGATTTCTTGTTCGTCGATACGCAGTTGATGGTGCCGGGTGCCGTAGTGTTTGGCGATCAAGTCCGAATACTGAAATTCATCACCGCGCTCGCCACCGGCATCCTGGAAACCGATGGAAAAGGTCGACAAGTCTTCGACCCCGACTTCGCGTAACAGCCCCACCAACAGACTCGAATCGACACCACCGGACAGCAGCACACCGACATCCACCGCCGCCCGTTGACGGATCGCCACCGCTTCACGGGTGGTGTCGAGCACGCGATCGCGCCAGTCTTCGAGGGTCAGATTCAGTTCGTCGGCATGTGGGCCGTAGGGCAGGGTCCACCAGGTTTTCTGCTCGGTGGTGCCGTCGGCTTCGATACGCATCCAGCTCGCCGGGGGCAGTTTTTCGATGCCCGCCAGCAAGGTGCGCGGGGCCGGGACCACCGCGTGGAAGTTCAGGTAATGATTGAGCGCCACCGGATCGAGGATCGGGTTGATGTCGCCGCCCTTGAGCAATGCCGGCAATGCCGAGGCAAAGCGCAGGCGCTGGCCGGTGCGCGACAGGTACAGCGGCTTCACACCGAGACGGTCGCGGGCGATGAACAGACGCTGGGCGTCGCGTTCCCAAATGGCGAAGGCGAACATGCCGTTGAGCTTGGGCAACAGCGCTTCACCCCAGGCGTGATAGCCCTTGAGCAGCACTTCGGTGTCGCCACCGGAGTAGAAGGCATAGCCGAGGCTTTCCAGCTCGGTGCGCAGTTCCGGGAAGTTGTAGATGGCGCCATTGAAGGCCAGGGACAGGCCCAGTTGGTTATCGATCATCGGCTGCGCCGAGCCGTCCGACAGGTCCATGATTTTCAGGCGCCGATGGCCCAGGGCAATCGGGCCCTGGCTGTGGAAACCCCACGCATCAGGGCCGCGAGGGGCCAGGTGATGGGTGATTCGTTCAATGGCTGCGAGATCCGCAGGTTGATGGTCGAAACGTAATTCTCCAGCTAATCCGCACATAAGTCCTTACCGGTTTTTCCGTTGGGGAGGGTCAATCGATACCCGCCAAAAACGGCGGGTACCCGGAAACTGACCCGGCTGAATCCCTGGAGTTTTAGACCGATAAGTTATAAGTCTGTGTGTCAGACTTTTCCGCGGATCAACTGGCGCAAGGCAAAACGGTTGGGATGGCAGGCTTCGGCCACGGTTTTGGGCAAGGGCAAAGGCTCGTTCTCAAGCCATGCCGCCAACAGTTCGCCGGACAATGGCGCGGTGATCAAACCGCGAGAACCATGACCGCTGTTGACGTAAAACCCATCAAACCACGGGCAGGGCACATCGGGCACTTGCCGGGCATCTTTGCTCAGCGCGGCATAGGCATTGGCGAAGCTGGCCTGATCGGCCAACGGTCCGACGATCGGCAGGTAATCGGGACTGGTGCAGCGGAACGCCGCGCGCCCTTCAAGCTGCTGCGGGTCCAGGTCTTGAACATGCAGGCGGGTGACCAGGTCGGTGGAGATTTCTTCGAGCAACGCCAGGTTGCCGAGGTGTTCGGCGACGGTCGGGGCCAGATCGTCACTCTTGAAATCGAAGCTGGCGCCAAGCGTGTGTTCGCCGAGGCGCGCGGGTGCCACATAGCCTTCGGCGCAGACGACGGTCGCCAGGCTCTGGCTTTCCGGGGTTTGCGCCAGCCGGGTGATCTGGCCGCGAATGCGTTTGAGGGGCAGCTCGGCGCTCTGGGGAAAACGCTTGATCTCGGCGGCGCCGGCCAGAATCACCACGGGGGCACTGGCTAAAAGTGCTTCGCCATCCCAGGCCTGCCATTGATCATCGACCTTGCGCAGTTCCAGCACCTCGCGATGGGGCAGCCACTGAATGTTCGTTGAAGACGCCTGCCGCTGACACAACGCGGGCGGATGAACCCAGCCGCCTTCGGGGAAGAACAAGCCGCCGTGCTCCAGTTCGATACCGGCCCGGGCCTGTGCCTGCGGTTGATCGAGCAGGTGTACCAGGTCTGGCGAAAAAGCGGCGGCCAATTGCGTCTGACGCTCGGCTTCCTTGGCATTGAAGGCCAGTTGCAAGACCCCGCAATCGTCCCAGTCGACGCCGCGCTGCAATTGTTCCAGCAGGCGCCGGGTATAACCAAAACCGCTGACGATCAATTGCGACAGCGCGGTGCCGTGGGCCGAAAGCTTGAGGTACAGCACGCCCTGAGGATTGCCCGAGGCTTCCTGCGCCAGTGCTTCGTGGCGCTCCAACAGGCTCACTTGCCAACCCCGCGCGGCGAGACTGGCGGCGCTGGCGCAACCGGCCAGCCCGGCACCGATCACCAGGGCGCGGCGCTCGCCGGTCGGCGGGGTTGGGCGAGCGAACCAGGGTTTAGTCGCGGCAGGTGGTACGGTCTCTTCAGGCCAGCCAAGAAAGGTGCCCCGCAGGATCTCCCACTTGTGACCGATGCCTGGCGTGCGTTTCATCTTGAAGCCTGCGGCGTTCAACAGGCGGCGTACCCAGCCGGTGCTGGTAAACGTGCTGATGGTAGAGCCGGGTGCCGCCAGACGCGCCAGTTCAGCAAACAGCTCGGCAGTCCACATGTCGGGGTTTTTCGCCGGGGCGAAACCGTCGAGGAACCAGGCGTCGATCTGCGCGTCCAGTTGCGGCAACTGCTCCAGTGCATCGCCAATCAGCAGGGTCAGGGTGACGCGGCCATTGCCCAGCACCAGGCGCTGGAAACCTTGATGAATCGCCACGTATTGCGCCAGCAATTGATCGGCGAACGGCTTGAGGTCCGGCCATAACGCCAGGGCCCGTTGCAGATCGGCGGTGCTCAGCGGGTACTTTTCGACACTGACAAAATGCAGCCGCGCACCGGCCACTGCGTGCTGTTCGAACAACTGCCAAGCACAGAGAAAATTCAGTCCGGTGCCGAAACCTGTTTCGCCAATCACCAGTCGCCCACCCGCCGGCAATGCGGCGAAGCGGTCACGCAAATCGTTTTGCTCCAGAAACACGTAACGGGTTTCTTCAAGGCCCGACTGGTCGGAAAAGTACACATCATCGAACACCCGCGAACGCGGGCGACCTTGGTCGTCCCAGTCGAGCTGGGCGTGGGGCAATACAGGTTTCATGGCAGGCTCGGCAACGGCAAGACCGCCATTCTAGCCGATCGCCACGGTGGTGCCTGATCCGTGGCAAGTGGCACATTCGGGAGGCAGGGAGAATCGTCGCTTTGTGGCGAGGGAGCTTGCTCCCGCTCGGGTGCGAAGCAGCCGCAAGTTGGTTGTCTGTGTACCCCCGGAGTACAAGTTTTTTGGTATCGGGACGGCTTCGCCGTCCAGCGGGAGCAAGCTCCCTCGCCACAGGGTTCGTATCAGTCTCAAAGATGGATTTGTCCTGCGCATGAGACGTCAATCCGCTAGTCTTTCTCAATCTTGGAAGGAGCGTCTCCATGTTCGAATCCGCCGAAATCGGTCATGCCATTGACAAAGAAACCTATGAAGCCGAAGTGCCGGCCCTGCGTGAAGCCTTGCTCGAAGCGCAGTTCGAACTTCGGCAGCAACATCGTTTTCCAGTGATCATTTTGATCAACGGCATCGAAGGGGCCGGCAAGGGCGAGACGGTCAAGTTGCTCAACGAATGGATGGACCCGCGCCTGATCGAGGTCCGCACCTTCGACCAGCAGACCGACGAAGAGCTGGCTCGACCACCCGCCTGGCGCTACTGGCGGATGCTCCCGGCCAAGGGGCGCATGGGGATTTTCTTCGGTAACTGGTACAGCCAGATGCTGCAAGGGCGGGTTCATGGTTTGTTCAAGGATCCGCGACTCGACCAAGCCATCAACGGCGCCGAGCGGCTGGAGAAGATGTTGTGCGACGAAGGCGCGCTGATCTTCAAGTTCTGGTTTCACCTCTCCAAGAAACAAATGAAAGCGCGGCTCAAGGCGCTGAACGACGATCCGCTGCACAGCTGGCGCATCAGCCCGCTGGACTGGCAACAATCCGCGACCTACGACAAGTTCGTGAAGTACGGCGAACGGGTGCTGCGCCGTACCAGCCGCGACTATGCGCCGTGGCATGTGATTGCCGGCCTGGATGCGCGTTATCGCAGCCTGGCGGTCGGCAAGATTCTGCTCGAGGGCCTGCAGAGCGCACTCAAGAGGCCCAGGATTCACCCGCACAAAGTCAGTGCCGCGCCCTTGTCTCCCAGCGTCGATCACGTGAATCTGCTCGACAGTCTGGACCTGACCCTGAACCTGGACAAGGACGATTACGAAGAGCAACTGATTACCGAGCAGGCACGGTTTTCCGGGCTGATGCGCGACAAACGCATGCGTCGTCACGCGTTGATCGCGGTGTTCGAGGGCAACGACGCGGCAGGCAAGGGCGGGGCGATCCGTCGGGTGGCCGCGGCACTCGACCCACGTCAGTACAACATCGTGCCGATCGCCGCGCCTACCGAAGAAGAACGGGCGCAGCCGTATCTCTGGCGGTTCTGGCGGCATATTCCGGCGCGGGGAAAATTCACTGTGTTCGATCGTTCCTGGTATGGCCGGGTGCTGGTGGAGCGCATCGAGGGTTTTTGCAGCGAGGCGGACTGGTTGCGTGCCTACAGCGAGATCAACGACTTCGAAGAGCAGCTCGACGATGCCGGGGTGATCGTGGTCAAGTTCTGGCTGACCATCGACAAACAGACTCAGATGGAGCGCTTCCAGGAGCGCGAAGAGATCCCCTTCAAGCGTTTCAAGATCACTGAAGACGACTGGCGTAACCGCGACAAGTGGGACGATTACCGCGCTGCGGTCGGCGATATGGTGGACCGCACCAGCACCGAGGTATCGCCCTGGACCCTGGTGGAAGCCAACGACAAGCGCTGGGCGCGGGTCAAGGTATTGCGCACCCTCAATGAGGCGCTGGAAACAGCATTCGAAAAGTCCGACAAACGGGAGAAGAAACTGCAGAAGCGCAAGCGCTGAGCCGATGGTTACGCATACGCGGGGTGAATGATTGTCGCGGTCAGTCATGAGTGGGGCTTATGCTCGGTCCAACTCCCGACTGACAACAACAATGAGGTGTATGCCATGCGTGAAGTGGTGATCGTCGACAGCGTGCGGACCGGCCTGGCCAAATCCTTTCGCGGCAAGTTCAACATGACCCGTCCCGACGACTTGGCGGCCCACTGTGTCAACGCGCTGCTCACGCGCAATGATGTCGACCCGGCCAGCGTTGAGGATTGCATCGTCGGCGCCGGTTCCAACGAAGGCGCTCAGGGTTACAACATCGGTCGCAACGTCGCGGTGCTGTCGCACCTGGGCATCGGCACGGGTGGCATGACCCTTAACCGCTTCTGTTCGTCGGGTTTGCAGGCCATCGCGATTGCCGCCAATCAGATCGCTTCCGGTTGCAGCGACATCATCGTCGCCGGCGGTGTCGAGTCGATCAGCCTGACCATGAAAAGCGTCAACACCGATCACCTGATCAACCCGCTGCTGAAAGAGCAGGTGCCAGGTATCTATTTCCCCATGGGCCAGACGGCCGAGATCGTCGCGCGTCGTTACGGCGTCAGCCGTGAAGAGCAGGATCTGTACGCCCTGCAAAGCCAGCAACGTACCGCTCTGGCGCAGGCCGCCGGGTTGTTCAACGATGAAATCGTGCCGATGGCAGTGAAGTTTCGCGTTGAAGACAAGGCCACCGGCCAGGTGCAAATCCTCGACGGCATTGTCGATCACGACGACTGCAACCGCCCCGACACCACCCTGCAAAGCCTGGCCGGGTTAAAACCGGTGTTTGCCGAAGACGGCTCGGTGACCGCCGGCAACTCGTCGCAGCTGTCTGACGGTGCTTCGATGACGCTGGTGATGAGCCTGGAAAAAGCCCTGGCGCTGGGGCTCAAGCCCAAAGCCTTCTTTCGCGGTTTCGCCGTGGCCGGATGCCAGCCGGACGAGATGGGCATCGGCCCGGTGTTCTCGGTGCCGAAACTGCTCAAGGCCAAGGGGTTGCAGGTTGCCGACATTGATTTGTGGGAGCTCAACGAAGCGTTCGCCTCGCAATGCCTGTACAGCCGCGACCGGCTGGAGATCGACAACGACAAATACAACGTCAATGGCGGCTCGATTTCCATCGGCCACCCGTTCGGCATGACCGGTTCGCGTCAGGTCGGGCACATCGTGCGCGAGTTGCAGCGGCGTAACCTGCGTTACGGCATCGTCACCATGTGCGTGGGGGGCGGGATGGGGGCTACGGGGTTGTTTGAGGCGGTGCGGTAATTCCGTAAGGTCGCCTTCGCGGGCAAGCCTCGCTCCACAGGATGCACGCAATCCCTTAGGAGCGAGCGGTGCGGCGATCCGACTTGCCCGCGAAGCAGTCACCTCGATGACATGTTCATGCTCAAAACCTGCATCCGCTCGATATAAGCCTGGATCTCCTTCTCGGCCGTCGCCGCATTATCGAACGGCCCCTCCAGGGTCTGTTCCCGGGTGGTGAAATACAACTCCCCATTGACACGACACAACCGGTCACAGCGAAAGTGCGTGGTGGGGGCGGTGTCCTGGGCGCGCATGCCGTACATGGGCGATCTCCTGCAGAGGGCGGTTTCAATGAGCTTATGCATGAACCCTTTGCAACGCCTGGCGAGCTGATCGACGGCATCCCGTCAATGTCATGGTGCGACCTGCACAGTTTCATTTGCGGCCCGTGGGCAACTGTCCCTGTGTCGCGCCCCGGTCTGAGCCTAGAATGACCGTTCTCGTCAACGGGCTTCGGGGTCAGCATGCATATTTCATCGGGTCGCTGGGTGTACGGTTTATTCCTGGCCTTGCTGACCGCGTTGTTGTGGGGAATCCTGCCGATCAAACTCAAGCAAGTGCTGCTGGTGATGGACCCGGTGACGGTGACCTGGTTTCGTTTGCTGGTGTCCGGCGGTTGCCTGTTTATTTATCTGGCGGCGACCAGGCGCCTGCCGAGTCGCAAAGTGCTCGGCCCGCGTGGTGGCTGGCTGGTGGTAATGGCGGTACTCGGTCTGGTCGGCAACTACGTGCTGTACCTGATGGGCCTGAACCTGCTCAGCCCCGGCACCGCGCAGCTGGTGGTGCAAATGGGTCCGATCATGTTGCTGATCGCCAGTCTGTTCGTGTTCAAGGAGCGTTTCAGCGTGGGGCAGGGGATTGGCCTGCTGGTGCTGCTGATCGGCTTTGCACTGTTCTTCAATCAGCGCTTGGGCGAGTTGCTCACCTCCCTGACCGATTACACCGCGGGTGTGCTGATGGTGCTGTTGGCGTCGACGGTCTGGACCTTCTATGCCTTGGGTCAGAAGCAGTTGCTCACGGTGTGGAATTCGTTGCAGGTGATGATGGTGATTTACCTGTTCTGCGCGCTGTTGCTCACGCCGTGGGTGCATCCGCTGGAAGCACTGCAACTGAGCCCGCTGCAAGGCTGGCTGCTGCTGGCGTGCTGTTTGAACACCCTGATCGCTTATGGCGCCTTCGCCGAAGCGCTGGCCCATTGGGAAGCTTCGCGAGTCAGCGCGACGCTGGCGATCACACCGTTGGTGACCTTTGCCGCCGTGGCTGTGGCTGCGTGGTTATGGCCTGATTTTGTGCATGCCGAAACGATCAACGGTCTGGGTTATGGCGGGGCGGTGCTGGTGGTGCTCGGGTCGGCGCTGGTGGCGTTGGGGCCATCGTTGATCGCCGGGCTTCGTGCCAGAAAGATCAAAATGGCGGTTGAGTGATCGTTCCCACGCAGAGCGTGGGAACGATCAGGGATAATCAGCCCTTGGCGCCCGCCTCCAGCATATTCTCCGGCCTCACCCACGCATCGAACTCTTCATTGGTCAGATACCCCAACTTCAACGCCGCCTCACGCAGTGTCAGCCCCTCGCTGTAGGCCTTCTTGGCAATCTCGGCTGATTTGTCGTAGCCGATGTGCGGGTTCAGCGCCGTCACCAGCATCAAGCCTCGTTCCAGATGCTCGGCCATTTTCTCGGCATCCGGTTCCAGGCCGGCGATGCAATGCTGCTGGAAGTTGCTGCAGCCGTCGCCCAGCAAGCGGATCGATTGCAGCAGGTTGTGGATGATCACCGGTTTGAACACGTTCAATTGCAGATGCCCCTGACTG
This sequence comes from Pseudomonas sp. FP1740, assembly GCF_030687165.1. Lineage (NCBI taxonomy): Bacteria > Pseudomonadati > Pseudomonadota > Gammaproteobacteria > Pseudomonadales > Pseudomonadaceae > Pseudomonas > Pseudomonas sp. FP1740. Next base: position 4,929,274 of record NZ_CP117461.1, on the reverse strand, counting down.
GCGGCAAAACCGATGGCGACGTCGTTGCCCAACACCTGACAGGCCAGCATCGACAACGCTTCGCACTGGGTCGGGTTGACCTTGCCGGGCATGATCGAGCTGCCTGGCTCGTTGGCCGGCAGTTTCACCTCGGCAAACCCGGCTCGCGGTCCGGAGCCCAGCACGCGCAGGTCGTTGGCGATTTTCATCAGGGTCACGGCGAGGGTTTTCAGGGCGCCGGACAGCGTGGTCAGTGGCTCATGACCGGCCAGTGCGGCGAATTTGTTCGGCGCGGTGACGAACGGCAGGCCGGAGAGGGCGGCCAGTTCGGCGGCGATCGCCTCGCCAAAACCGTGGGGTGAGTTCAACCCGGTGCCGACCGCGGTGCCGCCCTGGGCCAGTTCACAGACCGCCGGCAACGCGCTGCGGATCGCCCGCTCGGCGTAATCCAGTTGTGCGATGAACGCCGAGAGTTCCTGACCGAAGGTAATCGGCGTGGCGTCCATCATGTGGGTACGACCGGTCTTGACCAGTTTCATGTGCCGCGCGGACAGCTCCGCCAAGCCGCCGGACAACTCAGCGATCGCCGGCAGCAAATGCTGTTGCACCGCCTGAACCGTCGCGATGTGCATGGCCGTGGGGAAGCAATCGTTGGAACTCTGGGAGCGGTTGACGTGATCGTTGGGGTGCACCGGGCTCTTGCCACCGCGTGGGTTGCCGGCCAGTTCGTTGGCGCGCCCGGCGATCACTTCGTTGACGTTCATGTTGCTCTGGGTGCCGCTGCCGGTCTGCCAGACCACCAGCGGGAACTGGTCGTCATGTTGGCCGTCGAGCACTTCGTCGGCCGCTTGTTCGATCAGGCGGGCGATGTCGGCGGGCAGGTCGCCATTACGATCGTTGACGCGTGCCGCGGCTTTCTTGATCAGGGCCAGGGCATGCAACACAGCCAGCGGCATGCGTTCGTTGCCAATGGCGAAATTAATCAGCGAGCGTTGCGTCTGAGCGCCCCAGTAAGCGTCATCCGGGACTTCCACCTGGCCTAGGCTGTCGGTTTCGATACGGCTCATCATGCACACTCCTGTAGGTCTGATAGCGCAGTTTAGGCTGTGATCGCCGGTCGTGGTTCCATCAGTCTGGAATTTGACCGTTCAACCCCTCTAAATCAGTCGCGACAAGGCTTGGGGTTGAGCGACACACTTTTTTAGGCGCAGAATGGTCGCCCTTGGGGTTATACCTCGCCTGCTAGAAAAGGAAACTCGATGACTCGTCTTCGTGCCATCTGTACCGCGGTTGCACTGGTTTGCGCCAGCGGCCAGGTTTTTGCCGATACCGCCAGCCACAACGCCAGTGCCGAAGCTTTCCTGACCCTGGCGCACGCTGACAAACTGGGCACTCCGGTGTACATGCAAGTGCAGCAAATGTTCGCTCAGCGCTTTGAACAGACCAAAGCCCCTGAGTCGAAGAAAGCCGTTCTGGAAACTTATCAGGCCAAGGCCAACGCAGCGCTGGACGCAGCCATTGGCTGGAACAAGCTGAAGCCGGACATGGTCAAGCTCTACACCACCAACTTCAGCGAATCCGAGCTCAAGGATCTGGTGGCGTTCTACCAGTCGCCACTGGGCAAGAAAGTCCTGGAAAAAATGCCGCAGCTGACTCAGCAATCGGCCCAGATGACTCAAGCCAAGCTTGAAAGCGCGGTGCCTGTGGTCAACAAACTGCTGGCTGACATGACTAACGAGCTGGATCCTAAAGCCGGCGCCGCTGCTCCTGCAGCCAAGAAAAAGCCTTAAGCGGAGCCGGGTATGACCATGCAACAACGCATCGAATCGACGCTGGGGCTGCTGCAGCCCGAGCACTTGCAAGTGCTGGATGAAAGCCACATGCACAGCCGTGGGTTGCAGACCCACTTCAAGGCGGTGGTGGTCAGCCGGCAGTTCGAAGGGCTCAATCGCGTCAAGCGTCACCAGAAGGTGTACGGCACTTTGGGCGAACTGATGGGCGAGTTCCATGCGTTGGCGCTGCATACCTACACGCCGGAGGAATGGGCGCAGATCGACGCGGCTCCGGCCTCGCCGACCTGTGCTGGCGGCAGCAAGCATTAACCCTTGGTTTTTTGCTAGAATCCGCAACGCGCCGCTCACCCGGCGCGTTTTTTTTCGCATCCGGTTCACCCCTTACGAGGGTAGCCACCTGGAGAATTACCCATGACACAACAGATTGTCGTGGCGGCACTGTATAAGTTCGTCACCCTGGAAAATTACGTTGATCTGCGCGAGCCACTGCTGCAAGCGATGATCGACAACGGCATCAAAGGCACGCTGCTGATCGCCGAAGAAGGCATCAACGGCACCGTGTCCGGCAGCCGCGAAGGCATCGACGGGCTGATGGCCTGGCTCAAGAACGACCCGCGCATGGACGACATCGACCACAAGGAGTCGTACTGCGACGAGCAGCCGTTCTACCGCACCAAAGTCAAACTCAAGAAAGAAATCGTCACCCTGGGCGTTGAGGGCGTGGACCCGAACAAAAAGGTCGGCACCTATGTGGATCCGCAGAACTGGAACGCGCTCATCAGCGATCCGGAAGTGCTGTTGATCGACACCCGCAATGACTACGAAGTCTCGATCGGCACCTTCGAGGGCGCCATCGATCCGAAGACCACCAGTTTTCGCGAATTTCCCGACTACATCAAAGCCAACTTCGACCCGGCCGTGCACAAGAAAGTCGCGATGTTCTGCACCGGCGGCATTCGCTGCGAGAAGGCGTCGAGCTACATGCTCAGTCAGGGTTTCGACGAGGTCTATCACCTCAAGGGCGGCATCCTGAAGTACCTCGAAGAGGTGCCGCAGGAAGAAACCAAATGGCAGGGCGACTGCTTCGTGTTCGATAACCGCGTGACCGTTCGTCACGATCTCAGCGAAGGCGACTACGATCAATGTCATGCCTGTCGTACGCCCGTCAGCGTTGAAGACCGCGCATCCGAGCACTATGTGGCCGGCATCAGTTGCCCGCATTGCTGGGATAAGCTGAGCGAGAAAACCCGTCGCAGTGCCATCGACCGGCAGAAGCAGATCGAACTGGCCAAGGCGCGCAACATGCCGCACCCGATTGGTTACAACTACAAGCAATCCGCTTCCGAGGCTTGAACCATGTCTGCACGCCTGCTCTATGTGATGGATCCGATGTGTTCCTGGTGCTGGGGCTTCGCTCCGGTGGCCAAAGCGCTGGTTGAGCAGGCGCAGGCGGCAGGTGTGGAGTTGCATCTGGTGGTGGGTGGTTTGCGCACCGGCAGTGGCGCGGCGCTGGAGCCGACCACCCGGCGCTACATTCTTGAGCACTGGCAGGCGGTTCACGAGGCCACCGGCCAGCCGTTCAAGTTTGAAGGCGCATTGCCCGACGGGTTTGTCTACGACACCGAGCCTGCCTGTCGGGCGCTGGTGACCGCGCGCAGCCTGGCGCCGGATTGCGCCTGGACATTGCTCGGGCTGATCCAGCACGCGTTCTACGCCGAAGGTCGTGATGTCACCCGTGCCAGCGTGTTGGTGGAGCTGGCGGAGCAGGCCGGTTTGCCGCGCATCGAGTTTGCCGCAGCGTTCGATCGTGCCGATCAGCACGCAGCGACTGCCGCCGATTTTACTTGGGTCCAGGACTTGGGCATTGCCGGTTTCCCGACCTTGCTGGCAGAACGCGATGGTCAATTGGCGCTGCTGACCAACGGTTATCAGCCCCTGAGCGAGTTGTCACCGTTGCTCGGCCGCTGGCTGGAGCGCGCTGCCTGTGCATGATCTGCCCGATGATGCAGCAGCTCCCAAACGTGTCGATCGGCTGAGCTGGGCGGAAATCCGCCGCCTGGCCCTTCACCATAAAAAATCCCTGTGGATCGCCAACGGCGTAGCGGTATTGGCAACGCTGTGCAGCGTGCCGATCCCGTTGCTGTTGCCGTTGCTGGTGGACGAAGTGCTGCTGGGTCATGGCGATGCTGCGCTGAAAATCATGAACCACGCGCTGCCCGACGTCTGGCAGAAAGCCGCGGGTTATATCGGTCTGATGCTGCTGGTGACCCTGGCGCTGCGTTGCGCCGCGTTGTTGTTCAACGTGGTGCAGGCGAAATTGTTTGCGGCGCTGGCCAAGGACATCGTGTATCGGATTCGGGTGCGGTTGATCGACCGGCTCAAGCGCATCTCGCTGGGCGAATACGAAAGCCTGGGCAGCGGCACGGTGGCCACGCACCTAGTCACCGACCTGGACACGCTGGACAAATTCGTCGGCGAAACCCTCAGTCGTTTCCTCGTGGCGATGCTGACACTGGTGGGCACCGCATCGATCTTGATGTGGATGCACTGGAAACTCGCGCTGCTGATCCTGCTGTTCAACCCGCTGGTAATCTACGCCACGGTGCAGTTAGGCAAGCGGGTCAAACATCTGAAGAAGCTCGAGAACGACAGCACCTCGCGCTTCACCCAGGCGTTGACTGAAACCCTGGACGCCATTCAGGAAGTACGCGCCGGTAACCGGCAGGGCTTTTTCCTCGGGCGGCTGGGCCAGCGAGCGCGGGAAGTGCGCGATTACGCGGTGAGCTCGCAGTGGAAAACCGATGCATCGAACCGGGCCAGCGGTTTGCTGTTCCAGTTCGGCATTGATATTTTCCGCGCCGCGGCCATGCTCACCGTGCTGTTTTCCGACCTGTCCATCGGCCAGATGCTGGCGGTGTTCAGCTACCTGTGGTTCATGATCGGTCCGGTGGAGCAGCTGCTCAATCTGCAGTACGCCTTTTATGCCGCTGGTGGTGCGCTGTCGCGGATCAACGAGTTGCTGGCCCGTGCCGACGAGCCGCAATACACCGGCAGTGTCGACCCGTTTCAGGGGCGCGACACGGTGGGCATCGAAGTTCAGGGACTGAGTTTCGGCTACGGCGACGAGTTGGTGCTGAACCAAATGAACCTGTCGATTGCCCCCGGTGAAAAAGTCGCGATTGTCGGCGCCAGCGGTGGAGGCAAAAGTACTCTGGTGCAGTTGCTGCTGGGCTTGTACACGCCGCTGGCCGGGACTATCCGTTTCGGTGGTTCGACTCAGCAAGAAATCGGCCTGGAAACCGTGCGCGAAAATGTCGCCGTGGTCCTGCAACATCCCGCCCTGTTCAACGACACCGTGCGCGCCAACCTGACCATGGGCCGCGAACGCAGTGACGAGGCCTGCTGGCAGGCACTGGAAATTGCTCAGTTGCAACACACGGTGCGTGAACTGCCCAATGGCCTGGACAGTATCGTCGGGCGATCCGGCGTGCGTTTATCCGGCGGGCAGCGTCAACGCCTGGCGATTGCCCGAATGGTGTTGGCCGAGCCCAAAGTGGTGATCCTCGACGAAGCCACGTCCGCACTCGACGCGGCCACTGAGTACAACCTGCACCAGGCGCTGGCGCGGTTCTTGAGCCACCGCACCACGTTGATCATTGCGCACCGATTGTCGGCCGTGAAGCAGGCCGATCGGGTGCTGGTGTTCGATGGCGGGCAGGTTGCCGAGGATGGCGACCATCAGCAGTTGATTGCCGATGGTGGTTTGTACGCCAAGCTTTATGGGCATTTGCAGCAAATTCAACGACCTTGAACCTTGTACGGCTTTCTGTGCTTAGTATTTGAACTGTCCCGGAGGACCTGGTCTGGCCATGCAATTGGGTCGTAGCGGTGTGCCCGACCATTCGAAGTGTCGAAAATTAGCCTAGTCTGTGCTGTCAGGTGCGGGATTTATTCGGGTGTTCATCCGGAAGTGCTTATGCAAGGGACCTCATGAAGCAAAAACGGACTCTCGGAACGCCACGGCTGTTGGGCATCGTCTGGCCATTTATCGCCGTTGTGTTGTTTCAGGCACTGTTGGGCGGCGTCAGTCTTTACGTTCTTTCAGCGGTTCGTGGCTACGTCGGCGGTGAGAGCCTGTGGTCCAAGGGCCAGAAAGACGCCATCTATTACCTCAATCTCTACGCCGACAGTCGCGACGAGACGATTTTTCTCAAATACCAGAACGCGATTGCCGTGCCTCAGGGCGGCCATGAGTTGCGTATGGCGCTGGATCATCAGCCACCGAATATCGAGGCCGCGCGGCTGGCGATTCTCAAGGGCGGCAATCACCCGGACGACGTCCCCAGCCTGATTTGGCTGTACCTCAATTTCCGGCATTTCAGTTACCTGGAAAAAGCCATCGAACTCTGGACGATCGGTGACGCGTACCTGGTGCGGCTCGATGATGTCGCGCGGGAAATGCATCAGGGTATCGTCGATAACCAGGCCAGCGATGCCGACATCAAGCGCTGGAAGGCGCAGATTTTGGCCATCAACGATGGTGTGACGCCCCCTGCCAAAGCGTTCAGCGATGCCTTGGGCGAGGGCTCGCGCATGATTCTCCGGCTGCTGCTGGCGACGAACCTTGCCACCGCGCTGGGCCTGATCGTGCTGGCCTTGCTGCGTACCCACAAACTGCTCGAACAACGCCATGCCTTCGCCGATGCCTTGCAGTTGGAGAAAGACCGGGCGCAGATCACCCTGCAATCGATTGGCGACGGGGTGATCACCACCGACGTCGAGGGCGCGATTGCCTACATGAACCCGGCCGCCGAGGCCTTGACTCACTGGAAGGCCGAACAGGCGACGGGGTTGCCATTGGCGGCGCTGTTCAATCTGCTGGACGAGAACGCTCAGGCCGACGGTTTTACCTTGATCGAACACATTTTGAGCGGCCAGCTCAGCGGTGGCAGCGAACATTCCAAACTGATCCAGCGACTGGATGGCAGCACGGTTTCGGTCACCCTGGTCGGTGCGCCGATCCGCAACGCGGGCAAGGTCAGTGGCACCGTGCTGGTGCTGCATGACATGACCCAGGAGCGGCAGTACATCGCCAATCTGTCCTGGCAGGCGACCCATGACGCCTTGACCGGGCTGGCCAACCGCCGCGAATTCGAATATCGCCTGGAACAGGCCCTGCATGGCCTGATGCGGCAAGCGGGGCGTCACGCCTTGATGTTCCTCGATCTGGATCAATTCAAACTGGTCAATGACACCTGCGGTCATGCTGCCGGCGATGAGTTGTTGCGGCATATTTGTGCGTTGCTGCAATCAGGATTGCGCGAAGGCGACACCCTGGCCCGATTGGGTGGCGACGAGTTCGGCATTCTGTTGGAAAACTGTGCGCCGGAAGCGGCTGAGAAAATTGCCGAAGTCCTGCGCCAGACTGTGCAGAACCTGCATTTTGTCTGGAAAGGCCGGCCGTTCGTGACCACGGTGAGCATTGGTCTGGTGCACGTCACTCAGAGTCCGGCCACCCTCGAGGCCTCGCTGCGAGCCGCTGATATGGCCTGTTACATGGCCAAGGAAAAGGGCCGCAACCGGGTTCAGGTCTATCACGCCGACGATTCGGAACTGTCCCTGCGCTTTGGCGAGATGGCCTGGGTGCAGCGCTTGCACATGGCGTTGGAGGAGGACCGTTTCTGCCTGTACTCCCAGGAAATCGCGCCTCTGGGCCTTGGCGAGCGGGACGGCGGACATATCGAAATCCTGCTGCGCCTGCATGACGAAGCCGGGCGCATGATTCTGCCGGACAGTTTCATTCCGGCCGCCGAGCGTTACGGTTTGATGACGTCGCTTGACCGCTGGGTGGTGGAGAACGTTTTCAAGGTCATTGCCCAGGCCATCGCCCAAGAGGGCGAAGAGCCGCTGGCCATGTGTGCGATAAATCTGTCAGGTATTACTATCGGAGATGAGGCGTTTCTGGACTTCCTTCGTGAACAGTTTGTTGCATATTCAATTCCACCTGAAATGATTTGTTTTGAAATTACAGAAACCAGTGCGATTTCAAATTTGCCTAGCGCAATTAGATTTATTAATGAACTCAAAGGCTTAGGTTGCCACTTCTCATTAGATGACTTCTGCGCCGGTATGTCCTCATTCGCTTACTTGAAACATTTACCTGTAGACTTCCTGAAGATCGACGGGAGTTTCGTAAAGGATATGCTGGACGACCCGATTAACCGCGCCATGGTCGAAGTGATCAATCACATCGGGCATGTCATGGGTAAGCGTACGATTGCCGAGTTCGTTGAAACACCTCAGATCGAGCAGGCATTGCTGGAGATCGGGGTGGATTACGCTCAAGGGTATCTGATTGAACGCCCGCATCTGTTTACCTGCGACAGTTTACAAAGTCGTCCTGCCAGGCCCCGGCCTTTGTTATTCAAGGCGCCCGGCACGTTCCGTTGAAATCTCTTGTTGATCTGAAAATCACAATCAAAAGGAGCGCGACAGTGATCGACACATTCAACAGAACCGGACCCCTCATGGAAGCTGCAAGTTACCCCGCCTGGGCTCAGCAATTGATTCAGGATTGCAGTGAGAGCAAGCGCCGCGTCGTCGAACATGAACTGTACCAGCGGATGCGCGATAACAAGCTCAGCGCAAAAACCATGCGTCAGTACCTCATAGGTGGCTGGCCGGTGGTCGAACAGTTCGCCTTATACATGGCACAGAACCTGGCCAAGACCCGTTTTGCACGCCACCCTGGTGAAGACATGGCGCGTCGCTGGCTGATGCGCAATATTCGCGTCGAACTGAACCATGCCGATTACTGGGTGCACTGGAGCCGTGCTCACGGTATCAGCCTGGAAGATCTGCAGGCGCAACAGGTTGCCCCTGAACTTCACGCCTTGAGCCATTGGTGCTGGCACACCAGTTCGTCGGACTCGCTGATCGTGGCTATCGCCGCCACCAACTACGCGATCGAGGGTGCAACCGGGGAGTGGTCGGCGCTGGTCTGTTCCAGTGGTGTCTACGCGGCGTCGTTCCCCGAGGAAGATCGCAAGCGGGCCATGAAGTGGTTGAAGATGCACGCCCAGTACGACGATGCCCATCCTTGGGAAGCGCTGGAAATCATCTGCACCCTGGCGGGGCTGAACCCGAGCAAATCCCTGCAAATGGAATTGCGCCAGGCGGTCTGCAAAAGTTACGACTACATGTACCTGTTCCTGGAGCGATGCATGCAGTTGGAACTGGCAGCAAAAGCCCCGGTAGCCCGTGAGCGGATGGCGTTGGCCGAAAGCTAAAAGACTGCAGCCTACGGCAGCTCGTAGGAGCTACCGAAGGCTGCGATCTCTTCAAAAATATCTACCCCGCCATCGCCAACCGGTTACGCCCCTCGCGCTTGGCCACATACAACGCACTGTCGGCTCGTCGCAACAGGCTCTCGGCAGACTCGCCGGGCAGCAGGGTCGAGCAACCCAGGCTGACCGTCAGTTCGATGGCCTTGCCTTCGGCCACATAGTCCTGAGCCTGCGCAGCGAACCGCAGTCGTTCGCCGACCATGGCCGCGGCTTCCCGACTGGTGTTGGACAGCAGGATCATGAATTCTTCGCCTCCAAACCGGAACACCATGTCCACATTACGCAACTGGCTTTTGATCGAGGCTGCGACGGCTTTGAGCACTTCATCGCCGGCGCTGTGCCCGTAGGTGTCGTTGATCTGTTTGAAGTGATCGATGTCCAGCATCAGCAGCGACAGGGGCTGTGAGTGTCGGCGCGACATCTCGATTTCCCGTTGCAGCGTCTGATCCATCGCGATGCGATTGCCGGTGTCGGTCAGCGGGTCGCGCAAGGCGCTTTGGGTGGCGGCACGGTAGAGCAGGGCATTGCGCATCGGGTAGAGAAGCGCTGATAACAGCGATTCCAGATGGCCTTGCTCTTCATCGCTGAAACGCTGATTGCGACGGAACACCAGTTCACCCAATTGCTCGCCTTCATGACTGAGGCTGTAGCTGATCGAATGATGACCTCGCTGGCCGAACTGCAGGCGCAAGTCGCTGGGCTGATGCTCATAATTCAAGGCATCCAGCGGTACAAGGCGCTGAATTTCACGGAAGAAAAGTCCGAGAATGCGTTGCGGCTCAAGACTGGTTTGCAGTTGCAGGCCCAGCTCCTGACGCAACTGCGCAAGACTGACGGGCCGCTCCAGAAGGGGAGGCTGCTGACCAAAGCCCAGGCGTTGCAATTTGGCGCTGTCGAAGTCAATTGCGTTGGTCTGGGAAGGCGATTTCATATGGCGTGAGCCCCTAAACAGTAAGACTGTCTTACAGGCTGGGTGAGAGCGGCTTTGGGCTGCGCGTCATACTGGTCCATCAGTCCCGTAGGACATTTGGCACGAGTTTAGTCCGCTTTGCCGAAGATTAGTAACCTCTCGGCTCAAGCTCTGCCCCGTCTGCTTTCACACGGCGTGTCTGAGCAAAATTAGAGCGAAAGTCATGCCATTCGGTTCAGTCGGCTAAAAAGCGTTCTAAATCAACAAGGTTGGGAAGGTCGCGAAGGATGGTGTCGGGGATGTTGGCATTTATTTGACTTGAAACAGCAGCAGTTAACGTTGGCTTTGCGTGCCGCGACGGGAAGTCGTCGCGGCACAAAAGCGACGCACGGGCATTACTGAGCGTCGAACGCCTGACCGTTGATGCCGGTACTGTCCGGCCCCATCAAGTAAAGGTAGACCGGCATGATCTCCTCGGGTGTCGGGTTGTTCAGCGGATTTTCCCCAGGGTAGGCCTGAGCGCGCATGCTGGTGCGGGTGGCGCCGGGGTTGATGCTGTTGGAGCGCACGGGGGCGACGGTGTCTACTTCGTCGGCCAGGGTTTGCATCAGGCCTTCGGTGGCGAACTTGGACACGCCGTAAGCGCCCCAATACGCACGACCCTTGCGACCGACGCTGCTGGAGGTGAACACCACCGAGGCGTCCTGCGACAGCTTGAGCAGCGGCAACAGGGTGCTGGTGAGCATGAACATGGCGTTGACGTTGACCTGCATGACGCGCATGAAGTTCTCGCCGGACAACTGCTCGATCGGTGTGCGTGGACCGATGATCGACGCGTTATGAAGCAAGCCGTCGAGGTGGCCGAATTCGGTTTCGATCATGGCCGCCAGTTCATCGTATTGGTGGGGCAGGGCGGTTTCCAGGTTGAACGGGATCACCACCGGTTGTGGATGCCCGGCCGCTTCGATTTCGTCGTAGACCTGAGTCAGATTGGCTTCGGTCTTGCCCAGCAGCAACACGGTGGCGCCATGAGCGGCGTAGGTTTTCGCGGCGGCAGCACCGATGCCTCGGCCAGCGCCGGTGACCAGAATGACCCGGTCCTTGAGCAATTCAGGACGGGCGGAATAATCAAACATAAAAAACCTCACAACAATTCAACGTAGGCATGCATCGCATCTGTGGCAAGAGCGCTTATTGTGGCGAGGGGGCTTGCCCCCGTTGGGTCGTGAAGCGGCCCTCCATTCGCTACCTTCAGCCAGACCGTGTTCTCTGGATTTACGACTGCTTCGCAGCAGAACGGGGGCAAGCCCCCTCGCCACAAATGCTTCCTGTTGCCAGTCAGATCAGCAACTGCACAAAGCGCTATCCAGCACCAGGCGCAACTCCATTGGATGATCGACCACCACATCCGCGCCCCAATGCCGCGGGTTATCCTCCGGATGAATGTAGCCGTAGGTCACGGCGGCTGTTCTGGTGCCGGCATCGCGGCCGGATTCGATATCGCGCAGGTCATCGCCGACAAACAGCACGCTGGCCGGATCGAGGTCGAGCATCTTGCACGCCAGGATCAACGGCTCCGGGTCCGGTTTGCTGTTCTTCACATGATCCGGGCAGATCAGCAGCGCCGAACGCTCGGCCAGCCCCAGTTGCTGCATGATCGGCTCGGCGAAGCGCAGCGGCTTGTTGGTGACCACGCCCCAGACCAGGTTGGCCTTCTCGATGTCGGCCAGCAATTCGCCCATGCCGTCGAAGAGCTTGCTGTGCACCGCGCAACCTTTGACATAGCGCTCCAGAAACTCCAGGCGCAGCTCCTCGAAGCCCGGCGATTCCGGGTCCATCGAGAAAGTCACCGCGACCATCGCCCTGGCGCCGCCGGAGATCTCGTCACGGATGTGCTTGTCGTTCATCGGCGGCAAGCCGCGCTCAGCACGCATCGCCTGGCAGATGGCGATGAAGTCCGGCGCAGTGTCGAGCAGGGTGCCGTCCATGTCGAAGAGAACTGCTCTGATACGCATCGGCTTACTCCTCGCGCAGGGTCTGGATCATGTAGTTGACGTCGACATCGGATGCCAGTTTGTAATGCTTGGTCAGCGGGTTGTAGGTCAGGCCGATGATGTCCTTGACGGTCAGGCCGGCCATGCGACTCCAGGCACCGAGCTCGGAAGGGCGGATGAATTTCTTGAAGTCGTGAGTGCCACGCGGCAGCAGCTTCATGATGTATTCGGCGCCGACGATGGCGAACAGATAGGCCTTCGGGTTGCGGTTGATGGTGGAGAAGAACACCTGGCCGCCAGGCTTGACCATGCGGAAGCAGGCGCGGATCACCGAGGACGGATCCGGTACGTGTTCGAGCATTTCCAGGCAGGTGACTACGTCGAACTGCTCAGGCATTTCTTCGGCCAGCGCTTCGGCGGTGATTTGCCGGTACTCGACGTTTACGCCGGATTCCAGTTGATGCAATTGCGCGACCGCCAGCGGCGCTTCGCCCATGTCGATGCCCATCACGGTGGCGCCGCGCTGGGCCATGGCTTCGCTGAGGATGCCGCCGCCGCAACCGACGTCGAGGACTTTTTTGCCGGCCAGATTGACGCGCTCGTCGATCCAGTTGACCCGCAGCGGGTTGATGTCGTGCAGCGGTTTGAACTCGCTTTCGCGGTCCCACCAGCGATGGGCCAGGGCTTCGAATTTGGCGATTTCGGCGTGATCGACGTTGCTCATGGTGTCAGTCCTCTAAAACTTGAAAAATTCTGTTGCCCCGGTTTTGGTCCAGGGTGCTTACAATTCGGTGCTTACGATTCGGTGTGGCCGCTGATGCGCCTGCCCCAGGCCTTGGCGGTGGCGCACAGTTGCGCTTCATCCAGGCGGGTCAGGCGGCGGTCGTCGAGCAGTTGCTTGCCAGCGACCCAAAGGTGTTTCACGCAGTCGCGGCCAGTGGCATATATAAGTTGCGAAACCGGGTCGTAGACCGGTTGCTGCGCCAGGCCCGACAGGTCGAATGCGACGATGTCTGCCGCTTTGCCGACTTCCAGCGAACCGGTTTGCGCTTCGATTCCCAGCGCGCGGGCGCCATTGAGCGTGGCCATGCGCAGGGCGCGATGGGCGTCCAGCGCGGTGGCCGAGCCGGCGACAGCCTTGGCCAGCAATGCGGCGGTGCGGGTCTCGCCGAGCAGGTCCAGGTCATTATTGCTGGCCGCGCCATCGGTGCCGACTGCCACATTCACCCCAGCCTGCCACAAACGCTCGACCGGGCAGAAGCCACTGGCCAGCTTCAGGTTCGACTCCGGGCAATGAATCACATTGGTGTTACTTTCTACCAGCAGCGCCAGGTCTTCATCGCTGATCTGGGTCATGTGAACGGCCTGGAAGCGCGGCCCGAGCAGGCCCAGGCGGCCGAGGCGGGCCAGCGGGCGTTCGCCGCGCTGCTCCACCGACTGCTGCACTTCGAAGGCGGTTTCGTGGACATGCATGTGGATCGAGGCGTCCAGTTCTTCGGCGATCACCCGGATTTTTTCAAGGTTTTCGTCGCCCACGGTGTACGGGGCATGGGGGCCGAAGGTGACTTTGATCCGTTCGTGATGCTTGAGATCGCCGAATAATTCGACGCCCTGACGAATGGCTTCATCCGCCGTGCTGGCGCCTGGAATCGGGAAATCGAGGATCGGAATGGCGATCTGGGCGCGAATGCCGCTGTTATGAACGCGTTCGCTGGCGACCTTCGGGAAGAAATACATGTCAGAGAAGCAGGTGATGCCACCTTTGATCTGCTCGGCGATGGCCAGGTCCGTGCCGTCGCGTACGAACGCCTCGTCGACCCATTTGGCTTCGGCCGGCCAGATGTGGTTTTCCAGCCAGGTCATCAGCGGCAGATCGTCGGCCAGGCCGCGGAACAGCGTCATTGCTGCATGCCCGTGGGCATTGATCAGGCCCGGGCTGAGCAGCATGCCGGGCAATTCGCGCACTTCGGCTGCGTTAAGCTTCAAGGCTGCTGCGCGTGGGCCGATAAACACGATACGACCGTCGCGGATACCCAGGGCATGCTCTTTAAGGACCACGCCAGCCGGTTCGACGGGTACCAGCCAGGTTGGCAGCAATAATAGGTCGAGCGCAGCGGTGGGGGTCGGCATCGAGAGTCGGTTCCAGTGCTTTTGTAAAGGATGGCGAAGTATACCCGAGCGTCTTCGCGGGGGGATCGCTATAATCGGCGGCTTTTGTTCATGAGTGCGGGGTGTGGGATGCGCGATCGACTGTTGGCTGCGGAGAAGGTGAAGGCCATCGATTGGCGTGATGGCGCACTGTACCTGTTGGATCAGCGTATTTTGCCGTTCGAGGAAACCTGGATCGCCTACACCAGCGCTGCGGGTGTGGCCGAAGCCATTCGCTCGATGGTGGTGCGCGGTGCGCCGGCTATTGGCATCAGTGCGGCCTATGGCGTGGTGCTGGCGGCCCGTACCCGTTTTGCCGAAGGGGGCGACTGGCAAGCGGCGCTGGAAGAGGATTTCGCGCTGCTGGCCGACTCCCGTCCGACCGCGGTCAATCTGTTCTGGGCCTTGGGTCGCATGCGTGAGCGGCTTGAGCGCCTGAGGGAGCACGCCGATCCGCTGTCGGTGCTGGAAGCCGAAGCCATCGCCATCCACGAAAGTGATCGCGAAGCCAACCTGACCATGGCCCAGTTGGGCGTCGACCTGATCCGCAAACATCAAGGCAACGCCCAGGCGATCCTCACGCATTGCAACACCGGTGCACTGGCCACCGGTGGTTTCGGCACGGCGCTGGGGGTGATTCGCGGGGCGTTCATCGAAGGTATGGTCGAGCGCGTCTACGCCGACGAAACCCGGCCATGGTTGCAAGGTTCGCGATTGACTGCGTGGGAATTGGCCAATGAGGGTATTCCGGTGACCCTCAATGTCGATTCCGCTGCCGCACACATCATGAAAACCAAGGGTGTGACCTGGGTGATCGTCGGCGCCGACCGGATTACCGCCAATGGCGATGTGGCGAACAAGATCGGTACCTACCAGTTGGCGGTCAACGCCATGCACCACGGCGTGCGCTTCATGGTGGTGGCGCCGAGTTCGACCATCGACATGAACCTGGCCAGTGGCGACGAGATTCCCATCGAAGAGCGTGATGGCCGCGAGTTGCTGGAAGTTGGCGGCAAGCGGGTGGGGGCAGATGTGGAAGCGTTCAATCCGGTGTTCGACGTGACTCCGGCCGACCTGATCGATGCGATCGTCACCGAAAAAGGCATCGTCGAGCGCCCGGACACCGCGAAAATGGCCCAATTGATGTGCCGCAAGCGTCTGCATTGATGATCTGTGTTGTCTGAACGGACGCCATCGCGGGCAAGCCCACTCCCACCGATATAGTGAGCACCGCTGAACCCTGTGGGAGCGGGCTTGCCCGCGAAGAGGCCCGGAAACACAATGAATCAGGCTCGAATCAGGCCTGAATTCTTCATTCAATGCTGCTCTAAGCCCCTCTCGTCTCCTTCAAGCCTGTCACCGGTCAACTAACTATGCTCCATGCGCATCTGGGGGATAGGTGCGTGGCGGCTCTTGTGATAACATCCGGCGGTTTCCAGGGTAGCCTGATGTGGCTGCCTTTACTGCGCAGATCCATGGCATAACTCGTTGATTTGTCGTAAGTCGGTGCATGGCACTCAGTCTGCATCGGCGAGCTTCGTTCGTCCCATATGGATGTGACGAAGTTTCACCAGAAAAAGGAATCAGGCTTCTCATGGGCGAACTGGCCAAAGAAATCCTCCCGGTCAATATCGAAGACGAGCTGAAGCAGTCCTACCTCGACTACGCGATGAGCGTTATTGTCGGGCGGGCACTGCCGGATGCGCGCGATGGCTTGAAGCCCGTGCACCGGCGTGTGCTGTTCGCGATGAGCGAGCTGGGCAACGACTTCAACAAGCCGTACAAGAAATCTGCCCGTGTTGTCGGTGACGTGATCGGTAAGTATCACCCGCACGGTGATACCGCGGTGTACGACACCATCGTTCGGATGGCGCAGCCATTCTCGCTGCGTTACCTGCTGGTGGACGGTCAGGGCAACTTCGGTTCGGTGGACGGCGACAACGCCGCGGCCATGCGATACACCGAAGTGCGCATGACCAAGCTGGCGCACGAGCTGCTGGCCGACCTGCATAAAGAAACCGTGGATTGGGTGCCGAACTACGACGGCACCGAAATGATCCCCGCGGTCATGCCGACCAAGATCCCCAACCTGCTGGTCAACGGCTCCAGCGGTATTGCCGTGGGCATGGCGACCAACATTCCGCCGCACAACCTCGGTGAAGTCATCGACGGTTGCCTGGCACTCATCGACAATCCGGAGCTGACTGTCGATGAGCTGATGCAATACATCCCCGGTCCGGACTTCCCGACCGCCGCGATCATCAACGGTCGCGCCGGCATCATCGAAGCCTACCGCACCGGTCGCGGGCGCATTTACATGCGTGCCCGCTCGATCATCGAAGACATCGACAAGGTCGGTGGCCGTCAGCAGATCGTCATTACCGAACTCCCTTACCAGCTGAACAAGGCCCGTCTGATCGAGAAGATCGCCGAGCTGGTCAAAGAGAAGAAGCTTGAAGGCATCACCGAGCTGCGCGACGAGTCCGACAAGGACGGTATGCGCGTCGTGATCGAGCTGCGTCGCGGCGAAGTGCCTGAGGTAATCCTCAATAACCTCTACGCCCAGACTCAGTTGCAAAGCGTGTTCGGCATCAACATCGTTGCGCTGATCGACGGCCGTCCGCGGATCCTCAACCTCAAGGATCTGCTGGAAGCCTTCGTTCGTCACCGTCGCGAAGTCGTGACCCGTCGTACCGTGTTCGAGCTGCGTAAAGCGCGTGAACGTGGCCACATCCTGGAAGGTCAAGCGGTTGCCCTGTCGAACATCGACCCGGTCATCGCCCTGATCAAGGCTTCGCCGACCCCGTCGGAAGCCAAGGAAGCGCTGATCAGCACGCCGTGGGAGTCCTCCGCGGTGGTTGCAATGGTTGAACGTGCCGGTGCCGATTCGTGCCGTCCGGAAAACCTCGATCCACAATACGGTCTACGCGACGGCAAGTACTTCCTGTCGCCAGAGCAGGCACAAGCCATTCTGGAGCTGCGTCTGCACCGCCTGACCGGTCTGGAACACGAAAAGCTGCTGGCCGAGTATCAAGAGATCCTCAACCAGATCGGCGAGCTGATCCGCATCCTCAACAGCGCCACGCGCCTGATGGAAGTGATCCGCGAAGAGCTGGAAGTGATCCGCGCCGAGTACGGCGACGTGCGTCGCACCGAGATTCTCGATGCCCGTCTCGACCTGACCCTGGGCGACATGATCCCGGAAGAAGAGCGCGTCGTGACCATTTCCCACGGTGGCTACGCCAAGACCCAGCCCTTGGCTGCGTACCAGGCTCAGCGTCGTGGCGGTAAAGGTAAATCGGCTACCGGCGTGAAGGATGAGGACTACATCGCTCACCTGCTGGTCGCCAACAGCCACACCACGCTGCTGCTGTTCTCCAGCAAAGGCAAAGTGTACTGGCTGAAAACCTACGAAATTCCGGAAGCCTCCCGCGCGGCCCGTGGTCGTCCGCTAGTCAACCTGCTGCCGCTAGACAGTGATGAATACATCACCACCATGCTGCCGGTCGAGGAATACACCGAAGGTCACTTCATCTTCATGGCCACTGCCAAGGGCACCGTGAAGAAGACCCCGCTGGAATCCTTCAGCCGTCAACGCAGCGTCGGTCTGATCGCGCTGGAGCTGGATGAAGGCGACGTACTGATCTCTGCGGCCATTACCGATGGCGATCGCGAAGTCATGCTGTTCTCCGACGGCGGCAAGGTGACTCGCTTCAAGGAAACCGACGTTCGCGCCATGGGCCGTACCGCTCGAGGCGTCCGCGGCATGCGTCTGCCGGAAGGCCAGAAGCTGATTTCCATGTTGATCCCGGAAGAAGGCAGCCAGATCCTCACCGCTTCGGCGCGTGGTTTCGGCAAGCGCACCGCGATCACCGAGTTCCCTGAGTACAAGCGTGGCGGTCAGGGTGTTATCGCCATGGTCAGCAACGAGCGTAACGGCCGTCTGGTCGGCGCGGTCCAGGTGCTCGACGGCGAGGAAATCATGCTGATTTCCGACCAGGGTACGTTGGTTCGTACCCGCGTCGACGAAGTGTCCAGCCTGGGCCGTAACACCCAGGGCGTGACCCTGATCAAGCTGGCCAACGATGAAACGCTGGTGGGCCTGGAGCGGGTTCAGGAACCGTCGGAAGTCGAAGGCGAAGAGCTGGACGGCGAAGGGCTTGCAGGTGAAGAGGATGCTGTGTTCGAGGGTGAAGTCGTGATCGACGATGTTGCCGACGACCAGCAACTCGACGCCGCCGCCGACGAAGAGCCGCAGGAGTAAGCGGGCAAGCAGGGGGCGGATGAAGATTCGCCCCCTTGTTGTTTGTCCTCAGGGAACTGTGGAATTGTTTTTTATGTAGGAGTTGTCGAGCGAAGCGATGCTGCGATCTCTTGATCTGGCTCTTGCTTTCGCTCAGCACTAAAAGATCGCAGCCTCGCTCTGCTCGACAGCTCCTACAGATTTATTGCGTGATACCACCAAATCAGAGCGAGATTGGATGTGAGCAAGAGAGCCTATAACTTCTGTGCCGGTCCTGCGGCGCTTCCCGAAGCTGTCCTGAAGCGCGCCCAGGCTGAACTCCTTGATTGGCACGGCAAGGGCCTGTCGGTCATGGAAATGAGCCATCGCAGCGATGAGTTCGTGTCCATTGCCACCAAGGCCGAGCAGGATCTGCGTGATCTGCTGAATATCCCCTCGAACTATAAAGTGCTGTTTCTGCAAGGTGGCGCGAGCCAGCAATTTGCCCAGATTCCGCTGAACCTGTTGCCGGAAGGTCGCACCGCCGACTATATCGACACCGGTATCTGGTCGCAGAAAGCAATCGAGGAGGCCTCGCGCTATGGCCACGTCAATGTTGCCGCGACCGCCAAGCCTTACGACTATTTCGCTATTCCCGGTCAGAACGAATGGAACCTGTCCAAGGACGCGGCCTACGTTCACTACGCGCCGAACGAAACCATTGGCGGTATGGAATTCCAGTGGATCCCGGAAACCGGTGATGTGCCGCTGGTCGCCGACATGTCCTCGGACATTCTTTCGCGCCCTGTGGATGTCTCGCGTTTCGGCATGATCTACGCCGGCGCCCAGAAAAACATCGGCCCGAGCGGCATCGTCGTCAACATCGTTCGCGAAGACCTGCTGGGTAACGCCCGTTCCATCTGCCCGACCATGCTCAACTACAAGGTTGCGGCCGACAACGGCTCGATGTACAACACGCCGCCAACCCTGGCCTGGTACTTGTCCGGTCTGGTGTTCGAGTGGCTGAAAGAGCAGGGCGGCGTCGAAGCCATCGGCAAGCTCAATGAAGTGAAGCAGCGCACGCTGTACGACTTCATCGACGCCAGCGGCTTGTACAGCAACCCGATCAACAAGTCGGACCGCTCGTGGATGAACGTGCCGTTCCGTCTGGCCGACGATCGTCTCGACAAGCCGTTCCTGGCCGGTGCCGACGAACGTGGCCTGTTGAACCTCAAAGGTCACCGTTCAGTGGGCGGCATGCGTGCCTCCATCTATAACGCCGTCGATATCGTTGCGGTCAACGCACTGGTCTCGTACATGGCAGAGTTCGAGAAGGAACACGGCTAATGTCTGAGCAAGAACTCAAGGCACTGCGCCTGCGCATTGACGCTCTGGACGAAAAGGTCCTGGAGCTGATCAGTGAGCGCGCACGCTGCGCCCAGGAAGTTGCGCGAGTAAAGATGGCCTCGCTGGCCGAAGGCGAAGTGCCGGTGTTCTATCGTCCTGAGCGCGAAGCTCAGGTGCTCAAGCGCGTGATGGAGCGTAACCAGGGGCCGCTGGGTAACGAAGAGATGGCGCGGCTGTTCCGCGAAATCATGTCCTCGTGCCTTGCCCTCGAGCAGCCGCTGAAAGTGGCTTACCTCGGCCCTGAAGGTACCTTCACTCAGGCTGCGGCCATGAAGCACTTCGGTCACGCGGTGATCAGCAAACCAATGGCGGCGATCGACGAAGTGTTCCGTGAAGTGGCGGCCGGTGCGGTGAACTTTGGCGTGGTCCCGGTGGAAAACTCCACCGAAGGCGCGGTCAATCACACCCTCGACAGCTTCCTCGAACACGACATGGTGATCTGTGGCGAAGTCGAGCTGCGTATTCACCATCACCTGTTGGTTGGCGAAAACACCAAGACCGACAGCATCAGCCGCATCTATTCCCACGCCCAGTCCCTGGCCCAGTGCCGCAAGTGGCTGGACGCCCATTACCCGAATGTCGAGCGCGTGGCGGTGTCCAGCAACGCCGAAGCGGCCAAGCGGGTCAAGGGTGAGTGGAACTCGGCGGCGATTGCCGGCGACATGGCTGCCGGCCTCTACGGGTTGACCCGTCTGGCCGAGAAAATCGAGGATCGCCCGGACAACTCCACGCGATTCCTGATGATCGGTAACCAGGAAGTGCCGCCGACCGGTGACGACAAGACCTCGATCATCGTTTCCATGAGCAACAAGCCCGGCGCTCTCCACGAGTTGCTGGTTCCGTTCCACGACAATGGCATCGATCTGACACGGATCGAGACCCGTCCGTCGCGCAGCGGTAAATGGACCTACGTGTTCTTTATCGACTTCGTCGGCCATCACCGCGACCCGCTGGTCAAAGGTGTGCTGGAAAAGATCAGTCAGGAAGCGGTGGCACTCAAGGTGCTGGGTTCCTACCCGAAAGCAGTTCTCTAAGGGCGGTAGCAAATGAGTGGCAACTTCCTCGCTCTGGCACAGCCGGGCGTGCAACAACTTTCGCCTTACGTTCCGGGCAAGCCTGTGGACGAACTGGCTCGTGAGCTGAACCTCGATCCGGCCAGCATCGTCAAGCTGGCGAGCAACGAAAACCCGTTGGGCGCCAGCCCCAAGGCGCTGGCGGCGATTCGCGAAGCGCTGGCCGAGCTGACCCGTTATCCGGACGGCAATGGTTTTGCGCTCAAAACCCTGTTGGCCGATCAGTGTCGCGTCGAGCTGAACCAAGTGACGCTGGGCAACGGCTCCAACGATATTCTGGAGCTGGTGGCGCGTGCCTATCTGGCACCGGGCCTGAATGCGGTGTTCAGTGAGCATGCGTTTGCGGTCTATCCGATCGTGACCCAGGCCGTTGGCGCCCAGGCAAAAGTGATCCCGGCCAAAGACTGGGGTCATGATCTGCCGGCGATGCTGGCCGCGATCGATGCCGATACCCGCGTGGTGTTCATCGCCAACCCGAACAACCCGACCGGGACCTGGTTCGACGCCGAGGCGCTGGATGAATTCCTGCAGGACGTTCCGGCCCATGTGCTGGTGGTGCTGGACGAGGCCTACATCGAGTACGCCGAAGGCAGCGACTTGCCGGATGGCCTGGACTATCTGGCGGCCTATCCGAACCTGCTGGTCTCGCGCACCTTCTCCAAGGCCTATGGTCTGGCGTCGCTGCGGGTCGGCTACGGTTTGTCCTCGGCCATCGTCGCCGATGTGCTCAACCGCGTGCGTCAGCCGTTCAACGTCAACAGCCTCGCGCTGGCCGCCGCTTGTGCCGCGCTGCAAGACGTCGAGTACCTGGCTGAAAGCCGTCGCCTGAACCAATCCGGCATGCAGCAGCTTGAGGCGGGTTTCCGTGAGTTGGGGTTGAGCTGGATTCCCTCCAAAGGCAACTTCATCTGTGTCGATCTGGGTCGCGTTGCTGCACCGGTGTTCCAGGGGTTGCTGCGCGAAGGCGTGATCGTGCGTCCGGTGGCCAACTACGGCATGCCGAATCACCTGCGCATCACCATCGGTTTGCCAGCGGAAAACAGCCGCTTCCTCGAGGCGCTGACCAAGGTTATGGCTCGTGGTTGATGTCACTGCGCTGCAATCTGCTGAACCTATGATCGGTCGCCTGGTGGTGATCGGTCTGGGGTTGATCGGCGGTTCGTTTGCCAAAGGCCTGCGTGAAAGCGGTCTGTGCCGCGAAGTGGTCGGGGTCGATCTCGATCCGCAATCGCGCAAGCTGGCGGTCGAGTTGGGGGTGGTGGATCGCTGTGAAGAAGACCTGGTGGCGGCTTGCCAGGGCGCGGACGTGATTCAGTTGGCGGTGCCGATCCTGGCCATGGAGAAACTGCTCGCGCTGTTGGCGGGCATGGATCTGGGGCGGGCGATTCTGACTGACGTCGGCAGTGCCAAGGGCAATGTGGTGCGCGCGGCGACCGAAGCGTTTGGCGGCATGCCGGCGCGTTTCGTGCCGGGGCATCCGATTGCCGGTTCCGAGCAGAGCGGGGTGGAAGCCTCCAATGCCGACCTGTTCCGTCGCCATAAAGTGATTCTGACGCCGCTGGATCAGACCGATCCAGCCGCGCTGGCGGTGGTCGACCGGTTGTGGCGCGAATTGGGTGCCGACGTCGAGCACATGCAGGTCGAGCGTCACGACGAAGTGTTGGCGGCGACCAGCCATTTGCCGCACTTGCTGGCGTTCGGTTTGGTCGATTCGTTGGCCAAACGCAATGAAAATCTTGAGATCTTCCGTTACGCTGCGGGCGGTTTCCGCGATTTCACAAGAATCGCCGGTAGCGACCCGGTCATGTGGCACGACATCTTCCTCGCCAACCGCGAAGCTGTCCTGCGCACACTCGATACATTTCGCAGCGACCTCGACGCCTTGCGCGACGCGGTCGATGCAGGGGATGGGCACCAATTGTTGGGCGTGTTCACTCGCGCCCGGGTTGCCCGCGAGCATTTCAGTAAAATCCTGGCCCGCCGGGCCTATGTGGACGCTATGAATTCCAACGATCTGATTTTCCTGGCACAACCTGGTGGCCGCCTGACTGGGCGGATTCGTGTACCGGGCGACAAATCGATTTCCCACCGCTCGATCATGCTCGGTTCCCTGGCCGAAGGCGTCACTGAAGTGGAAGGTTTCCTCGAGGGCGAAGACGCCCTGGCGACCTTGCAAGCTTTTCGCGACATGGGCGTCGTCATCGAAGGTCCGCACCACGGTCGTGTGACTATTCACGGCGTCGGCCTGCATGGCCTGAAGCCTGCGCCGGGCCCGATCTATCTGGGCAACTCCGGCACTTCGATGCGCCTGCTGTCTGGCCTGCTGGCTGCGCAGAACTTCGACAGCACCCTGACCGGCGACGCTTCGTTGTCCAAGCGTCCGATGAATCGCGTGGCCAATCCGCTGCGTGAAATGGGCGCTGTGATCGAGACCGCCGCTGACGGTCGTCCACCGATGACCATTCGGGGCGGCAACAAGCTCAAGGGCCTGACTTACACCATGCCGATGGCCAGTGCCCAGGTTAAATCCTGCCTGCTGCTGGCGGGTCTGTATGCCGAAGGCAAGACCACGGTCACCGAGCCGGCACCGACTCGCGACCACACCGAGCGCATGTTGCGCGGCTTCGGCTACCCGGTGACCGTTAACGGGGCGACCGCCTCGGTCGAGTCCGGCCACAAGTTGACCGCGACCCACATTGAAGTGCCGGGCGATATCTCGTCGTCGGCGTTCTTCCTGGTGGCGGCGTCGATCGCCGAAGGTTCGGAGCTGGTGCTCGAGCACGTCGGCATCAACCCGACCCGTACCGGCGTAATCGACATCCTGCGCCTGATGGGCGCTGACATCACTCTGGAAAACCAGCGTGAAGTCGGTGGCGAGCCGGTAGCCGACCTGCGCGTACGGGCAGCTAAACTCAAAGGTATCGAGATTCCCGAAGCGCTGGTTCCACTGGCTATCGACGAGTTTCCGGTGCTGTTCGTGGCGGCTGCATGTGCCGAAGGTCGCACTGTGCTGCGTGGTGCCGAAGAGTTGCGCGTGAAGGAATCGGATCGGATCCAGGTCATGGCGGACGGTCTGCTGGCGCTGGGCGTCAAGTGCGAGCCCACTCCGGACGGTCTCATCATCGACGGCGGCCAGATCGGCGGCGGTGAAGTGCACGGTCACGGCGATCACCGGATTGCCATGGCCTTCAGCGTGGCTTCACTGCGCGCCACTGCGCCGATCCGCATCCATGATTGTGCCAACGTCGCGACCTCGTTCCCGAACTTCCTCGCGCTGTGCGCGCAGGTCGGTATCCGTGTTGCACAAGAGGCTCAGTCGTGATCAGCATTGCACCGGTCATCACTATCGATGGGCCAAGCGGCTCTGGCAAAGGTACTGTCGCCGGGATTCTGGCCAAGCGCCTGGGCTGGAACCTGCTGGACTCCGGTGCACTTTATCGATTGCTGGCTTTCGCCGCGCATAACCATGGCGTCGACCTGACCAATGAGGAATTGCTCAAGAAGCTCGCCGCGCATCTGGATGTGCAGTTCATCGCGGCGACCGACGGTCAGTTGCAGCGCATTATTCTGGAAGGTGACGAAGTCAGCGATGTGATCCGTACCGAGAGTGTCGGCTCGGGTGCCTCGCAGGTCGCCGCGTTGCCTGCGGTTCGCGAGGCGTTGCTGCAGCGGCAGCGGGCTTTTCAGGAGGCGCCGGGTCTGGTGGCCGATGGTCGCGACATGGGTACGGTGGTATTTCCCGACGCGCCCTTGAAGATTTTCCTCACTGCCAGTGCCGAAGAGCGTGCGCGCCGACGTTACTTGCAGTTGAAGGGCAAAGTCGATGGTGTTAGTCTGTCGAGTCTGCTAGATGAGATCCGTGCGCGCGATGAGCGTGACACCCAGCGAGCGGTAGCCCCGCTCAAACCGGCGGCTGACGCCATACAGCTGGATTCCACGGAATTATCCATCGACCAGGTGCTGGAACGCATCATGAGCGAGATCGCCATTCGCGATATCGCCGGGTGACCAAGAGGGCCGCAGGGGACCAGTCATAGTCCTGCGGAGCTTCTTTTAAATGAAACTAACCCACATCGTCTGGGATGTGGAGATGGGCGTATTCTTCGCCCTTATCAACAGGAATTAAAATGAGCGAAAGCTTTGCGGAACTCTTTGAAGAAAGCCTAAAAACCCTGAACCTTCAGGCAGGCTCCATCATCACCGGTGTTATCGTTGATATCGATTACCAAGCTCGCTGGGTAACCGTTCACGCTGGCCTGAAGTCTGAAGCACTCATCCCGCTTGAGCAGTTCTACAACGACGCTGGCGAACTGAACATCAACGTCGGTGACGAAGTTCACGTTGCTCTGGACTCGGTTGAAGACGGCTTTGGTGAAACCAAGCTGTCCCGTGAAAAAGCCAAGCGCGCTGAATGCTGGATTGTTCTGGAAGCAGCCTTCGCAGCCGAAGAAGTGGTCAAGGGCGTTATCAACGGTAAGGTTAAAGGCGGCTTCACTGTCGACGTTAACGGCATCCGTGCGTTCCTGCCAGGTTCTCTGGTTGACGTCCGTCCAGTGCGCGACACCACGCACCTGGAAGGCAAAGAGCTGGAATTCAAGGTCATCAAGCTCGACCAGAAACGCAACAACGTTGTCGTTTCCCGTCGCAGCGTCCTCGAAGCCGAGAACTCCGCCGAGCGTGAAGCTCTGCTGGAATCCCTGCAGGAAGGCCAACAAGTCAAAGGTATCGTCAAGAACCTCACCGATTACGGCGCATTCGTCGATCTGGGTGGCGTCGATGGCCTGCTGCACATTACCGACATGGCTTGGAAGCGTATCAAGCATCCTTCCGAAATCGTCAACGTTGGCGACGAGATCGATGTCAAGGTTCTGAAGTACGATCGCGAGCGCAATCGTGTTTCCCTGGGCCTCAAGCAACTGGGCGAAGATCCATGGGTTGCTATCAAAGCCCGTTACCCAGAAAGCACTCGCGTTACCGCTCGTGTAACCAACCTGACCGACTACGGCTGCTTCGCTGAGCTGGAAGAAGGCGTTGAAGGTCTGGTACACGTTTCCGAAATGGACTGGACCAACAAGAACATCCACCCTTCGAAAGTCGTACAAGTCGGCGACGAAGTGGAAGTTATGGTTCTGGACATCGACGAAGAGCGTCGTCGTATCTCCCTCGGCATCAAGCAGTGCAAATCTAACCCATGGGAAGATTTCTCTGGCCAGTTCAACAAGGGCGATAAAATCTCCGGCACCATCAAGTCGATCACCGATTTCGGTATCTTCATTGGTCTGGACGGCGGCATCGACGGTCTGGTTCACCTGTCCGACATCTCCTGGAACGAAGTGGGCGAAGAAGCCGTACGCCGCTTCAAGAAAGGCGACGAGCTGGACACCGTTATCCTGTCGGTTGACCCAGAGCGCGAGCGCATCTCCCTGGGTATCAAGCAACTGGAAAGCGATCCGTTCTCCGAGTACGTTCAAGAGAACGACAAAGGCGCCATCGTTAAAGGCATCGTGAAAGAAGTTGACGCTAAAGGCGCCATCATCACTCTGGCCGACGATATCGAAGCGACTCTGAAAGCCTCCGAAATCAGCCGTGACCGCGTTGAAGACGCGCGCAACGTTCTGAAAGAAGGCCAGGAAGTAGAAGCCAAGATCATCAGCGTTGATCGCAAGAGCCGCGTAATCCAGCTCTCCATCAAGTCGAAAGATGATGCTGAAGAGAAAGAAGCAATCCAGAGCTTGAAAGACAAGCCTGCTGCTGACATCGCTGCTGGTCCTACCACTCTGGGCGACCTGTTGCGTGCACAAATGGAAAAACAGAACTGAGTTCTGTCAGACCATAGAAAAAGGGCGACTTCGGTCGCCCTTTTTTGTGTCTGCGATTTGGTAAATCCCAAGCGTGCTGACGCTGCAATATTTCTTTCGTGAAACCAATGATCTACATAAGTTGTCTGTAACTTCATACAGGTCAATCGTCTATTCAAGGCTAGGCTTAGTCTGAAGTGAACGACCGCCGGGTTGTGCATCCGGCATAAGGAAGTGAATGAACAAGCTCATTGTCGTGATAGCAGTACTGACATTGGCAGGTTGTACCACCAGCGCCAAGACTCATGCGATACGCGGCGTCAGTGGTATAGAGGTCGATTGTTCTGGGTTGGGCTCGGGGTGGGAGAGGTGTCACAAGCGAGCGGCCAAGGAGTGTAAGGGGGCAGGCTATAAAGTCATCGTAAGGTCCGATGAGGCCAAAGAGGAAGATGTATTCCCTTTCGGCTTCAATCCCGCAGGTTATCTGACGCGCACCATGCTCGTTATATGCAGGTGAGCGGATGAGCTCGTCAGCGTTCCGGTGCCCTGAAATCAGGCATCTCGCGGCTGGGGAGAATATGTCAGGGCTCAGGCTGTTCAAATTCATCAGAGCATGCTAAAACCTTTGAAGCGCTGATCTAGCTGCTTGAAAAAGAAGGGAAAAATATGACGAAGTCGGAGTTGATCGAACGAATTGTCACCCATCAAGGGCTACTCTCATCCAAAGATGTAGAGCTGGCCATCAAGACCATGCTTGAGCAAATGTCCCAATGTCTGGCCACTGGCGATCGAATCGAGATCCGTGGTTTTGGCAGCTTCTCCCTGCACTATCGCGCGCCGCGCGTAGGGCGCAACCCGAAAACCGGTCAGTCCGTCAGCCTCGACGGCAAGTTCGTTCCGCACTTCAAGCCAGGCAAAGAACTGCGCGATCGTGTGAATGAGGACGAGGAGGAGGGGCTTTGACAGCTGCTGCATTTCAAGGAGCCGCAGATGCGTAACCTCAAGCGCGTACTTATCGTTGTATTTGTCCTGTTGCTCGTTCTGGCGATCCTGGCGTTCGTTCTTGAGAATCAGCAAGGCGTGTCCCTACTGTTCCTTGGTTGGGCGGGGCCGCAATTGCCGGTATCGCTGATCATGGTGATTGCGCTGTTGATCGGCATGGTGATCGGGCCGGTTCTTGGCTGGTTTCTGGGGCGTACATCCAGAGCCTCGCGCAAACGCCTTGTCTGATTCCGGGAAACCCGCTGTAGGCATGGAATTTGCGTCGCAGCTTGTCCATATCCATTAGTAAAACCTTCATTAAGCTGTAAAATGCTGCGCTTGGCCGATAGGGATGTTCCCATTTCGGTTCAGACTGACTCTGTCAGAAGCCTCGGCTGACTTGATGGCTTTTGCATTCATGGATTAGACAGTGCGCGGTTGGCTGCCCTGTCAGTAACTTAAGGGTATGGTTTCGCGTGAAAATTCTAGTAACCGGCGGCGCCGGATTTATCGGCTCGGCAGTCATTCGTCATATCATCTCCAATACTGCTGACTCTGTCGTTAACGTCGATAAACTGACTTATGCCGGTAACCTTGAGTCGTTGGCCGAAGTCAGCCAGAGCTCGCGTTACGTCTTCGAACGCGTCGACATCTGCGACCGTGATCAAGTGGACCGTGTTCTGCGTGAACACCAACCGGATGCAATCATGCACCTGGCCGCAGAATCCCACGTTGACCGCTCGATCTCCGGTCCGTCTGAATTCATCCAGACCAACATCATCGGCACTTACACCTTGCTGGAAGCTGCACGCCACTATTGGGCGGCACTGGACGATGCGCGTAAAGCCAACTTCCGCTTCCACCATATTTCCACCGACGAAGTCTACGGAGACCTTGAAGGTCCGGAAGACCTCTTCACCGAAACCACGCCGTATCAGCCAAGTTCGCCGTACTCGGCCAGCAAGGCCAGTTCCGATCATCTGGTTCGCGCCTGGAGCCGTACCTACGGCCTGCCGACCCTGGTCACCAACTGCTCGAACAACTACGGTCCGTGCCACTTCCCTGAGAAGCTGATCCCGCTGATCATCCTCAATGCACTGGAAGGCAAGCCGCTGCCGGTCTACGGAAAAGGCAACCAGGTTCGTGACTGGCTCTACGTCGAAGACCACGCCCGTGCACTCTACAAAGTCGTAACCGAAGGCGTTATCGGCGAGACCTACAACATCGGCGGCCATAACGAGAAGCAAAACATCGAAGTGGTGCATACCCTTTGTGCGTTGCTCGACGAACTGCGTCCGGACTCCGCTCATCGTCCACACGCCAGCTTGATCACCTACGTTCAGGATCGCCCGGGCCACGACCAGCGCTACGCGATTGACGCCAGCAAAATCCAGCGCGAGCTGGGTTGGACGCCGGAAGAAACCTTTGAAACCGGTATCCGCAAGACTGTCGAGTGGTACCTGAACAACACTGAGTGGGTAGCTCACGTGAAGAGCGGCAGCTACCAGCAATGGATCGACCAGAACTACACGGACCGTTCGGACAAAGCATGAAAATTCTCCTGTTAGGAAAAAACGGCCAGGTCGGCTGGGAGCTGCAACGCTCCCTTGCGCCTCTTGGCGAACTGATCGCCCTGGACCGTCACCCGGTCGATGGTTTGAGTGGCGACCTGTCTGACCTCAATGCACTGCGCGCGACGATCCGTCAGGTTAAACCCGACGTCATCGTCAACGCGGCGGCCTACACTGCGGTCGATAAAGCTGAATCCGAAACCGAGCTGGCGGACCGCGTGAACGGTCAGGCGAGTCAGGTCATGGCTGAAGAGGCTGCCTCTCTGGGTGCCTGGCTCATTCACTATTCGACCGACTACGTGTTCAGCGGTGAAGGCCTGACACCATGGCAAGAGAACGATGCTGTCGCCCCGGTGAATCACTACGGCGCCAGCAAACTGGCCGGCGAGCAGGCAATTATTGCCTCAGGTTGCAAGCACCTGATCTTCCGCACCAGTTGGGTCTATGGCGCTCGCGGCAACAACTTCGCCAAGACTATGTTGCGCTTGGCCAAGGATCGCGAAACCTTGAGTGTCATCGCCGACCAAATCGGCGCCCCTACGGGTGCAGACCTGATCGCCGACGTGACGGCGTTAGCCATTCAGCAAGTGCTGCAGCGTCCCGAATTGGCGGGCCTGTATCACCTTGCGGCGGCTGGCGAAGTGTCCTGGCATGGCTATGCCAGTCATGTGATCGGTTTTGCCAAGGCCAATGGCGAAGAGCTTGCTGTTACAGCGATCAATCCGATAGACACAACCGCCTATCCAACACCGGCGCGCCGCCCCCTGAATTCCCGGTTGAGCACTCAGAAGCTGCGCGACAACTTTTCTCTGCACTTGCCGGATTGGCAAAGTGGCGTCACCCGAATGCTGATGGAAGTCCTGAATAAATGACCACGACAAATCGTAAAGGCATCATCCTCGCTGGCGGCTCGGGCACGCGTCTGCACCCGTTGACCCTTGGCGTGTCCAAGCAGATGCTGCCGATCTACGACAAGCCGATGATCTTCTATCCGCTGTCGGTGCTGATGCTCGCCGGTATGCGTGAAATCCTGATTATCTCCACCCCTGAAGACCTGCCATGTTTTCAAAAATTGCTGGGCGACGGCAGCCTGTACGGCATCAAGCTGACCTACGCCGAGCAACCTAGCCCGGACGGTCTGGCACAAGCCTTCATCATTGGCGAAGAATTCATCGGCAAGGACCCTTGCTGTCTGATCCTGGGCGACAACATCTTCTATGGTCAGCACTTTTCGGAAAACCTGCGTTCCGCCACCACTCAAGAGGTTGGCGCGACCGTATTCGGCTATCACGTATCGGATCCGGAGCGTTTTGGTGTCGTCGAGTTCGACGCTGCCGGCCGTGCCTTGAGCATCGAAGAGAAGCCGCTGAAGCCAAAATCCAGCTACGCGGTGACTGGCCTGTACTTTTACGACAACCAGGTTGTCGAAATCGCCAAGAGCATCAAGCCATCCGCGCGTGGCGAACTGGAAATCACCGACGTTAACCGTGCGTACCTCGAGCAGAAAACTCTCAATGTCGAAATGCTCGGTCGTGGTTTTGCCTGGTTGGATACCGGTACCCATGATTCGCTACTGGAAGCCAGTCACTTCGTGCACACCATTGAGCAGCGTCAGGGGCTGAAAGTGGCTTGCCTGGAAGAGATCGCGTACCACAATGGCTGGATTAGTGCGGAGCAGCTGGGTACCCAAGCTGATGCCCTGAAGAAGACTGGCTATGGTCAGTACCTGCAGAAGCTGCTGGATTCCCCTTCTCGCTGAGACGAGAGCTTTATTTTTCTCTCCCGTGTTCAAACCATGCAAGCAGGAATGGCATGCCAGTAAAATCTCCCAAGGTTGCAGTTTTACTGGCTGCCTACAATGGTATGCATTGGATTGAGGAGCAACTGGCCTCGATCCTTGGTCAGTCTGCCGTGGACGTTACTGTTCACATCAGTATCGACCCCTCCACTGACGGCACCGAAGCCTGGTGCGCGGCTTATGCGGCAGAGCATCACCAGGTGATCGTTCTGCCGGACGCCGGTAGATTCGGGGGGGCCTCGCGTAACTTCTTTCGTTTGATTCGTGATGTCGATTTCGGCTCTTTCGATTTCATTTCCTTTGCCGATCAAGATGATATTTGGCACAAGGACAAGCTGAAGCGTGCAGTCGACGCTATTCAAGCTCGAGAGGTCGATGCTTACTCCAGCAACGTCACGGCCTTTTGGCCAGATGGCAGAACTCACTTGCTGGACAAGGCTCAGCCCCAAGTCGAATGGGACTACCTGTTCGAGGCGGCAGGCCCGGGCTGTACCTATGTGCTGAGCAAAAAGATGGCGGAGTCCTTGAAAACCGCGATGCTTGAAAATTGGCAGAATCTACAGAAAGTCAGCTTGCATGACTGGTATTGCTACGCTTTTGCCCGCAGCCATGGCTACCGTTGGTACATCGACCCGTTGCCATCAATGGACTATCGCCAGCATGAGCGTAATCAGGTGGGTGCTAACAAGGGTTTGAGTCCGTTGATTTCTCGTTATAAAACGATCCACGACGGTTGGTGGTTTAATCAGGTTCGGATGATTGCTTGTCTGGTTGGGCGGGATACGGATCCGTTCGTCAAAACGTGGCTGCATTTACGCCATCGGCAATTGATAAAACTGTCTTTCAGTGCCTGGCAATGTCGGCGTCGGGCGCGTGACAAAGTGTTCTTCTTTCTTATCTGTTGGGCTACCGCGTTGATAGGGTACAAAACTAAATGAATGCCCCGAAGATACTGGTAACAGGGGCAAGTGGATTTGTCGGCGAAGCGGTGGTTTTCAGGCTGTTGCTGGACAGGAAATTCATTCCTATTGCAGCGGCACGCGGCGCAACGCGGCTGAATGGGCTGTGCGCGGTTGTTCCTTTCGAATTGACGGATTCAAAAGCATTACCTGATCTCAGTGATGTGCAAATCGTTATCCACGCCGCTGCTCGCGTGCATGTGATGAATGAAACTGCCATAGATGCGTTGACCGAGTTTCGCAAAGTCAATGTGGAGGGGACTCTTCGACTGGCACAGCGCGCAGCTGAGTCTGGAGTAAAACGCTTCATTTTCATCAGTTCGGTCAAGGTTAATGGCGAAAGCACTGTATTGGGTAAACCATTCAAGGCTAATGATTTTCCGACTCCGGCCGATCCCTATGGTGTATCCAAGTACGAAGCTGAAGAGGCATTGAGGCAGCTCGGTTTCGATACCGGCATGGAAGTTGTCATCATTCGCCCGCCACTGGTCTACGGTCCAGGGGTGAGGGCTAATTTTCTGAGTATGTTGGACTGGCTCAATAAAGGTGTGCCGCTACCATTGGGTGCGATTGGCAATCGGCGAAGCCTGGTTGCGATTGGGAACTTGGTGGATTTGATCGTCACCTGCATTGATCATCCGGCTGCGGCCAATCAGATCTTCCTGGTCAGCGATGGTGATGATTTATCCACGCCTCAATTGCTGCGGTGTTTGGCGCGCGCCTTAGGTAAAAGGGTCTGGTTGTTGCCCCTGCCTGAGTGGTTGCTGAAACTGGTAGCGTCAGCGGTGGGGCGGAGCACCGTAGCTCAAAGAATTTGCGGGTCGCTGCACGTCGACATCGACAAGAATCGCGAACTGTTGGGCTGGATTCCACCTGTTAAATTAGAAACGGCTATGCGTCAAACTGCTAGACAATATCTGGATAACCTAACTAAATGATTTTTTGGTGGCTGTTGCTGGCTGTGTTTTTAGTGTCGTGGGGGTTGACTCTCGTTTTGCGGCGTTATGCATTGGCCAAGAGCTTGATGGATATACCCAACGAGCGAAGCTCGCACTCGATCCCTACTCCGCGTGGAGGTGGAGTAGCCATCGTTGTTTCTTTCGTCTTGGCACTTCCGTTTCTTAATGGTTTTGGCTTGCTCGGGACGGATATGCTGTACGGCTTGCTTGGCTCAGGTTTGCTGGTGGCAGTTATAGGCTTTGCTGACGATCATGGGCATATTGCAGCCAGGTGGCGATTGCTTGGGCATTTTGTTGCTGCGATCTGGGCTTTGTTTTGGTTGGGTGGCCTTGCACCGATATCGTTATTTGGTGTGACGATTGATCTTGGATGGTTGGGTTGCATACTGGCTTCAATTTATCTTGTGTGGATGCTTAATCTGTATAACTTCATGGATGGCATCGATGGGTTGGCCAGTGCTCAAGCCATTTTTGTATGTTTGGCAAGTTGTTTGATTTCGTGGTTGGGCGGGCATGACTTACTTATTTGGGGTGGGTTGTTGTTGTCGGCGTCAGTTGCTGGGTTTCTGCTATGGAACTTTCCGCCAGCACGTATATTTATGGGGGATGCGGGTAGCGGTTTTCTGGGTCTTATCCTTGGAGTAATGTCGCTCAATGCTGCATGGAGTGCTCCCGAGTTGATGTGGAGCTGGTTGATTTTGCTTGGTGTTTTTACGGTAGATGCAACGGTGACGTTGTTCAGGAGGTTAATTAGAAAAGAAAAGGTATATCAAGCGCACCGAAGTCACGCCTATCAATATGCTGCTCGATTCTATTCGAGTCATAGAGTTGTTACGTTGGGAGTGATGTGCGTAAATCTTTTCTGGGTGTTACCTTTGGCGGTTCTGGTGGGGACGGATTGTATTGGTGGGCTTACGGGATTAATCGTAGCGTATGTTCCATTAATCTTGCTCGCAGTAAAGTTTAATGCGGGTGGGCGTGAAGTGTGAGTTCGCGCGGTCTTGCTTGGCGTTTACAGCGGGTGGTGGTGCGTCTTGCGGTGGAGCTCTCAAGCATTGTCTGGGGGTGGCATAATCTGTTAAGATTAACGATTAAGCTTATGCTGTCGAATGTTTTCGAAATGTGGTTAAGAGAGCTAAATCTAGATCAGGTTTTCTGGCGAATGTCCAGCCTGAGCGAGGCTCCTCGGGTCTCAACATCTCTGATCCTGCCATAGCGCGGTAGCCGCTGGTCTGGAAGGCCGTTGCCGATTGCCCAGAAAGGTCTAGTGAAAAAATGAAATTGGCAGAAAATCCAAAGGGCTACGCATGAACCCGCACGCTGTTCGTTCAACATCCCCCGTCACGCTGCTTCGTTCTATCACCACAAATCGCAGCTTACTTTATAGCTTGATCAGGAGAGATATAGCTGGGCGCTATAGCGGATCTGTGTTGGGCCTTCTGTGGTCTTTTTTCAATCCCGTTCTGATGCTGATCGTTTATACCTTTGTGTTTAGTGTAGTGTTCAAGGCTCGCTGGGTGGGGGGGAGTGACTCGAAAACAGAATTCGCACTTGTTCTCTTTGCAGGGTTGATGGTCTTTAACTTGTTTTCGGAATGTATAAATCGGGCTCCGGGACTAATTCTCTCTAATGTTAACTATGTTAAAAAAGTTATCTTCCCTTTGGAGATTCTTCCTATCGTAAACTTGGGGTCGGCGTTTTTTCATCTTTTGGTTAACTTTATAGTTTGGTTGATGTTTTATGTGGTTTTCTATGGTGTGCCTCATGCTGGCGTCCTGTTGTTTCCTCTCGTGATATTGCCGCTGGCTCTGTTGACTCTCGGAGTTAGTTGGTTCATTGCATCCCTTGGGGTCTATCTTCGTGATGTCGCCCAAGTTGTTGGTACATTTGTCCCTGTTCTAATGTTTTTGTCGCCCGTTTTCTATCCGCTCAAAAGCCTGCCCGAACGATTCCAAGCAGTAGTGCAAATTAGTCCAATTACTGTCGCGGTGGAGCAAGCTCGAGGTCTTATGTACTGGGGAGAGGCATTCGATTGGCAGATGTGGGGGCTCTATCTCGCTATTTCGTGCTGTATAGCCTGGTTTGGTTTTGTTTGGTTCCAGAAGACACGAAAGGGGTTTGCAGATGTCCTCTGATGATTACTCTATCCGCGTAAACGGTCTCGGGAAGTGCTATGAAATCTACGAGACGCCGCGTGACCGCCTGAAGCAGTTCATAATCCCGCCACTTCAACGCCTGACGGGTTGCCAGCCTTCATCCTATTGTCGTGAGTACTGGGCGCTCCAGGATATTTCATTTGAAATCCGCAAGGGTGAGTCCTTTGGCATTGTCGGCCGTAACGGTAGCGGAAAAAGTACGCTGCTGCAGTTGATCACGGGGACTATCGCTCCTACCGTCGGCACGGTGGAAACTCGGGGGCGGGTAGCTGCACTTCTGGAATTGGGTTCCGGTTTCAACCCGGAATTCACGGGGCGAGATAACGTTTACCTCAATGCCATGCTGCTTGGCATGACGCATGATGAAGTGGACGAACGCTTCGACAAGATTGCAGCCTTCGCCGATATCGGCGACCACCTCGATCAGCCAGTCAAGACTTATTCCAGCGGTATGCTGGTGCGCTTGGCGTTCGCCGTGCAAGTGCAAATTGAGCCCGATATTTTGATCGTCGATGAGGCTCTGGCTGTTGGCGACGCTCTCTTTCAGAAGCGTTGTTTTGGACGGATTGAAAAGTTGTTGTCTGACGGCGTCACGTTATTGTTCGTGTCACATGATCAGGAGTCAGTTCGGACGCTGACTAATCGCGCAATCCTGCTCAAGGGGGGGCGTGAGGTGTCTATGGGGTCCGCATCACAAGTTCTTCTAGACTACCGTAAGTTGTTGCATCAGGAAGAGTCTGCGTACTTCGCGACACTTATGCAGCCTACCGCGGAAAAAAATCAGACGAGTGTAGCGCCAGCACCAGCACCAGCACCAGCATCGGGCGTATCGGCCTCTGCTGCAGAAAGTCTGACTTCCTCGCTTTCGAAAGAGCAGCCAAGTGGCGATGAAGCACATTCTGCTATCGCTGGTCGGGCCGATCAGATGTCATTCGGGGATGGTGGTGTCGAGGTCGTATCTGTCGGTACGTTTGATCGCGAGGGTGAGCCTTGCGCTGTGTTTTATCCCGGTGATGTCATTCGAATTCGAATCGATTGTGTTTCGCGCATTGATACGGATTGCATCAACGTTGGGGTACGTATCCGCAGTCGTGAAGGAATAAAAATATATTCGTGGGGTACATTAAACCAGGATATGCAGGTACTGGCAGGCTTGCGCGAGGGTGATCTGTTCTGGAAGCGCCAAATCAAAGCTGGCGAGCAGTTCCATGTCTGGCTGGAATGTGATTGTACTTTAGGCTCGAATTTATATGAGATTCAGGCTTCTATTTCCTATGAAGCCAAGCCTGATTATTCCGCCCAGAGAATTTTGCACTGGAAAGATGAAGCAGCATTTTTCCAGACACTTATGCGGCAGGATGAATATTTTTTCGGTGGAATATCCGACTTACACATGGCCGCGAGGTGGTGATAATGAATCCAGAAAATCAGATTGATTACGGCTCGCTCTACAATGATTATTGGAAAGAAGCGGGTCATGCTGATAAGTGCAGCAAGGACTTCAACGAGATAGCCTCGCGGGCAGCTAAAACTTGCGGTATGGGCACGTTCCTAGACATTGGTTGCGGTACCGGAGGGGTGGTTTCTGAACTCCTTGCGCTGGGCCTTGATGCTGTTGGCATGGATGTATCGACTGTTGTTGTGGAACTTGCCAATAAACGCCATCCGAACCGTTTCTTTCATGGATCAGCATTATCGTTACCGTTCGCTGATAGCCAGTTTGACACTGTGCTCTCCACGAACTGTCTGGAACACCTTTCATCGGTTGATGTACCAGCGGCCTTGCGTGAGATGTATCGCGTCTCTGCCCGGTACGTTTTCCTGCAGATCGCAACAACAGCTGAAGATGAAGGGCGCTCACTGTTGACGACAGAGGGCCGAGATTGGTGGGAGGCTCGCTGTTTTGAAGCGGGATTTCGTAAGCATGAGCTGTATTATCAGGTTAATCCCTATGAAGCGCTGAATCAGGACGGGCAGCAGATCTTTGTCCTGATGGAGAAAGTGCCTGTCGAGGCGTTGCAGCACTACGATCTATCCGTTCTCGTAGAAGAGCGTCTTTTACATACAGACATGCTGCGTGAGGTTGGCCGGCGCAGCGATGCACATTGCATTCGTTATCAGAAGGCCGCCGAGTTCATTCGTCCTGGAGATCGTGTTCTGGATGTCGCGTGCGGGCTTGGTTATGGCAGCCATATTCTATATGGCGCCTCGCAGGCCAAGTCGGTGTTGGGTGTTGATCTGAGTGATTTCGGTATCGCTTATGCGAACGCTCACTATGGTCGCCCGGGCACAGTTGAGTTCCAGGTCGGAGATGCACAGGCGCTTAGTTCGATCCCTGACAACAGTATTGACTTCATTGCGGCGTTTGAAACGATTGAACACGTTCCTGAGCCGATGGAGTATTTGCTCCAGCTAAAACGTGTGCTGAAGCCCGCCGGTCGTGTGATGGTATGTGCTCCAAATGACTGGGCGGATGAAACCGGGAAGGACCCGAATCCTCACCATTTGCACGTGTACACGTGGGACCGTCTAGTCGCTGAGTGTGGTGCACACTTCTTGCTTGAGCAAGGCATGCTGCAGACAGCAGGTGGTGCAATGAAGTGCCATCATTCCAGCCGCAAGTGGGTAACAGTGCCTGTTGACCGTGCCCCGGAAGAGGAAGCGGAATGGATACTTCTGTTAGGAATGGCAGACCCTGTTGCGGGCTCGGAAGTACCGTACGAGGAAACACAATGGGCGCTGCCGGACTCTCCGGAGTTTGCGGTTAGTGCATTCGCACGGGATTACCAGAATCCTTGGTTAGTGAAGGGCATGATCGCACAGGGTCAGCGCGCGCGATCTGCTCCTCTGCTGGAGTCCATGCAAGAGCGAGTAATCGCATCGACTGCGCCAGACTCGGTTGATTACGGAGCGGCTCTTTGTGGTCAAGTGTATGTCTATTCGCAGGCCATTGAAGTAGCCGCAGAGAAGTATCAAGAGCTCCTGGCAGAAATACGACGATACGCCGCTATTTCAAATCCTGCTCCACATCAGTTGCGTTGGCAGGTTTCGTTACTCTTCGCCGGTGGAGAGCTCTCTCGACGTCACGGCAAGTTTGAAGATGCCATCGACTGCTTCACAGCGTGTGCCAGCCGTGATGTTATGGCCTATAGCCCATTGCTTGGGAACAAGGTAGTCGATTCTTTATATTGGTTGGCAGTGCTCGCGTTGTCTCGTCACGACGAGCCATCAGCCAGAGCACACCTGTTGCGTGCCGTTAACGAGGCTCAGCGTCTTCTTAGTGGATCCTGGTTGAACATTAGCGGTCACTCTGAAACGCCGTTGCCTTTTGGTCTCGCCGAAGCTGCTCAGTTGCTTGAAAAGGCCTCTCGAGCAGCTTATATGCTGTCGGTGCTCGACGGAGCTGCGCTAAGGCCTGGGACCGTGTACCAAGAGTCAGCCGGTTTTTTCGAACGGCAACTGGTTGATCGGGACCAGCGGCTGAATGACATGAGCAAGGCAATTGACGGTTTAATCGCTGTTTTGGCTGAGAAGGACACTGCGTGCCAGAACTTGGTTTCGCAAGTGACTGCGCTGGACAATCGTACTCATGAGTTGGCAGCAGAAGTGATGAGACAAGATGCGCATGCTCAGGGCCTCGCGCGCGAAGTAATTAAAAGGGACACTGAAATCGCTCGCTTGCTGGGTATCTTACGCATTAAGAGCTCGACCTTTAAGTGCTTGCGGCCTGATTTGTGGAAGAAGGTCCTGCGTAGGATTTTGCGGAGAGCTGGTAATGAGTAATAAAGCGACAAAAACCGGGGTTGTCATTGTTTCCTACAACGCCTCGGAGGCAGTTAGGATCACGCTGGCAAGTGTCAGACGTGCCTATAACGATGCCGGCTTTAAATTGATATTGGTTGACAACGCTTCGGAGCCTGGCGAAAGAAGTAAAATTCGCGATGCCATGTCGCACCATATAGCGGAAACCGGCTCTTCGTGGCGTTATATCGAACAGGATACTAATCT
Source organism: Pseudomonas sp. FP1740 (assembly GCF_030687165.1). NCBI lineage: Bacteria > Pseudomonadati > Pseudomonadota > Gammaproteobacteria > Pseudomonadales > Pseudomonadaceae > Pseudomonas > Pseudomonas sp. FP1740. The sequence continues at coordinate 4,890,172 of NZ_CP117461.1, read as the reverse complement.
CGGATTTTCGGGTGGAAACAACGTTGGTATCTCCGAATTTCTCGTTGATGATGAAATTTCACATATATGCTTGCTTAATAGCGATGTCATCGTAACCGACCACTGGCTGGATAATCTGTTGGCAAGCGGTTCGGATGTTATCAGTGCCGTCACCAATAAAGCTGATGGGGAACAATGTGTTCCAGTTGACTACCAAGTGGAGCTCGCAGAGTGCCTGGATGAGCGCTCAGAAGGTGTTCACGATAAGGTATACCAACGTATTTCCAATTTTGCGGAACGTTGGCATAAGGCTTGGCAGGGTAATCTAGTCGAAACGGATGTAACTTTTTTCTGCGTCTTGGTGACTAAGCAAGCCTTTGAAAAGATTGGTCTACTCGATGAAACATTCTTTCCTGGCGGTTTTGAAGACGATGATTATTGTCTGCGTGCGAGAAAGGCTGGCTATGAAATCCATCTAGCGCGTGATGTTTTTATTCATCACTGGGGGTCGGCTTCATTCGGGCAGTTGCAGTACCAATACTTCAGCGATCGTGCGCAGCGTAACAAGCTTTACTTGGAAAACAAGCATGGGATTACCTGGCAGCGTCGGCCAGAAAAACCTATTGTCTCATTTGCTATGGACGTCGAGTTTGCCTTGCGTCAGCAAGATCGTCTTTCATTGCAGGCACCGTTTTTTAAATTGTATGTGGAGAATCTTGCTAAGCAGATTCACTATTTTGAGTCGGAGTTTTGCAAACTAAGCGATGCGCTGACCTCCCAAAATCGCGCTGTGCAGGATGCGCTATTGAAGCAGGTTGCAGCTGCGCACTCTTACGGTGATCTGATATCTCTTTGGGAGAAAGTGGTCGCGCGTATACAGCGCGCCCTCACTTCGGGTGCCGTGGAAGGTGATGAGGCGAAAGCTGTCAGGCTTGATCTTGATCGTATTGCGGCCGGCGTACACGAGCGGGTCGAGTGCAATTTCAGTATCCACGCCTTCATCACTTCTCCGGGTGAAGATGGTAGTGGCGCGGTCAATATCCCACCACCTGCCACTTCTGCGGCATTTTCCAAGCGTCCGGAAACCAGGCTGGCCAGGTTTTTTTGGTTCCTGTGCCGAGGGCTGGACTTCATACTGAAGTTCGACGGCATCGTTTTTTTTGGCGGCTATTTTTACCCAGAACGCCAAAGTGACGGTTACTTTCAGCGCATACAAATCGTGGACCGCATGTTTACAGAGCGGTGGCGCGTTTACGTTGAGAGCGACGAACTGAAGGGGCGTAATATTTGGTTTGATCGCCCTGAACCAAAAGTGCTCGTACTACGGATAAACGGAACCAAAAAGCGCAGAATGATTGTCCGGGCTTTGGCTCTGCTGGCAGTTTTGCGCTGCCGTAAAGTTTACTTCCATAGCGTGCTACGGATGTATGACAATCGCTTTGGCAAACTTCTACACCTGCCATTTATTCGTAAAGCGGTGGATATTCATGGCGTTGTCCCTGAAGAGTTCCGCATGCACAATGATTTCTTCAGTGCAGTGCTTTACGAAAAAGAAGAAAGGCTTGCTGTGCAAAAGGCAGGTATTGTTATTGTTGTTACTGAGGCAATGAAGCAATACCTTCAGCAGAAGTTTCGTGGTGCGCTGAAAGCGAGAACAGTTTCTTTTCCGATTTTCCCCCGATTTACACCGACACTCGCGACACGGCCATTGATTAATGGCGCTCCGGTGGTGGTTTACGCGGGAGGCTTGCATAAGTGGCAACAGGTTCCGAAGATGATTGACGCAATCGTCAGAACTGCGGACCGTTGTAATCATCGGTTTTACTGTCCAGAACCACAGATTGTAAAGGACATGCTGCCACCAGAGTTGGTGGGGGCTGTGACGGTAGAGTCCAAAACCCATGCGGAATTGATGACTCATTACCCGGAGTGTCATTACGGTTTCATCCTTCGGGAAGACATCATAGTGAATCGCGCTGCATGCCCGACAAAACTCGTGGAATACCTTGCCATGGGTATTGTTCCAATCGTGGATTGTGAGGACATAGGCGATTTCAAATCTCTTGGTATGCGCTACATCAGCCTGGATGATTTCCTGGCGGGGCGAGTACCTGACGAGGCGCAGCGTTTGGAGTTGGCTGCAGCGAATATTCTCGTTTACGAGCGATTGAAGGAAGTGCGTCAGACCGGTGCCGATGAGATTTATGCGTACTTTACCTCCGAGCCCCTTCGGGTGCGCCGGGTGAATGTGCGTCATTTTTTGGTTGAGACGGCACGCCGCCTACTTCCAGGGAACTCCTTTGCAGGTCGAGCGGCGCGTAAGGTATGGCGCTCTGTTCGCCCAGCTTCGGCATCGCGACCGCTTACTGAGCCCGTTCAGTCGATCATGCGTGCCGACGTAACGGAAGAGTTGTTACCCTGCGATATTTTAGTTCAAGTAGGCAATTTCGAAGCCGGTGGCCTTGAAAACGTAGTTCTTGATCTGAACGAAACGCTCATAAAAGCTGGTTTCCGAGTCGTATTGCTGGTCTTGGGGACTCAGGGTGCAGCAGTACAACGTGCACGTGAGCTTGGTCAGGATGTAGTCTGCCGTACGTATGCTGCTGATACGCATAATGCCTTACTTAATAAGCTGCAACCTAAAGTCGTGCTGGCACACTATTCCTTTAACGGTGCGGAGCTTTGCCGTGAAAAGGGAATTGGTTTTGTGCAGGTCATACACAATATTTATATGTGGTTTAATGATCTGCAGCAGCAGGAGTTCGCAGAAATAGCAAAAGTGACAATGGCATTTGTGGCAGTGTCAGAGCAAGTGAGGGACTACAGTGTTTCTCGTCTTGGCGTCTCTCCGCGAGACTGTGTTGTAATTCCAAATGGTATTGACTTCAGACCATTTGAGGAGTTGGACTCGGCTGCAAGTCGTATCCGTCTCCGCGCTCTGCACGGTATCAGTGATAGCGAGTTTGTATTTATTGATGTTGGGGCGATTAACCATCAGAAAAACCACTTGGGCACCATTAAGGCTTTTGAGGTTGCTACACAGTCTAGCGACAAGCTTCGTCTTGTTATTCTGGGGCCTGTCTACGAAGCCGAGCTGCTGAATGAGATGCTCGCTTATATCCAAAAGCATCGTTTGCAAGACCGGGTTACTTATTGTGGATCAGCCGAAAGTGTCCATGAATACCTTGCTATGGCTGATGCTTTTACGACAGCAACCTTTTTCGAAGGCGGGCCTTTGACATTGCTTGAGGCGATTCGAGCTAATCTGCCTGTTGCCATGGCCAAGGTTGGTTGCGCTTCTCACTTTGCCGATCGTGCTGGTATCGAACTTGTTGAGCCCGTTTATGACATGACGAAATACAAAGGTAGTGTTTCCGAAATGAAGTCGAGTCGAGAGTTCGAGCAACGATTGGGGGAGGCGATGGTGCGTATTTGGAAGAATCGTGTTCGCCCTGAATTTTCAAGTTCTGAGTTGGCTACTCTTGAGAAAAACCATGCGTATCAACATTACGTGACGTTGGTTCAAGATCTGATCGCAGGTAAGCCCTTTACCGGGCAAGCCCCCTTTGTCTCGAAGCTTGATTAAATGAATAACCGTTCGCAGATATCACTGCATTCTCTGGCTCGACGATGCTTCTGGTTGTTGCCTGCCCCCCTGCGTAATCGCTTGCACGGTGCACGGCACGCAATTGTTCGTTGGCTGCGTAGTCGTAACGTTCGTGCTGCGCTGAAGCCAGGGGATCTAACCGGTCCTGAATTCCGTGATGTTGTGCTAAACGCGGCTGAGAGACGGTTGGTCATCATATTTGAGGCGAATGTCGACTGGGGAATTACGCTGTTTCAACGCCCTCATCACATGGCGCTGGCATTAGGCCGTCTCAATTGCCTGGTTATCTTTCAGACGACAGGTGATGACGTTCTCGGTTTTAGGCAGGTAGCAGAGAACGTCTGGATTGCTAATGATTCGACCGTGAGTAGCATTCCCAATGCTGTGCGTTGTTTCTACAGTACCTCGCTGTTGGCTACCAGTGACGCAATGCGTGCTGCAAGCAAGCAAGGGCGAGTGGTGTACGAGTACATCGATCACATTGATGCGTCTATTTCCGGTGGTAAAGGTGCTATACGACGTCTGCAGGATCTGAAAACGGCAGCGTTTGAAGGTGTTGCCGATGTCGTCGTTTCCTCAGCTGCGGCGCTTCATAAGGAGGCAGTGGCAGAGCGTGGGGATGTGAGTTGTATTTGTGTCCCAAACGGCGTCGATGTTGCGCATTATCGTGATTCTCAACAACCATCGGTTGCGCTTCCTGCGTCGTTTACTGACTTCAGAGCGCGACACAAGCATATTGTGGGCTACTTTGGTGCCATCGCCCCATGGTTGTGGTACGAGGCGATTGAGCAAGTCTCCGCAAAGATGGTCGATGTTGGCTTCGTGTTCATCGGTCCAGACTACAGCGGTTGTGTACCGCTCTTGCCGCGACGTGGGAATGTGCTTTATCTCGGTGCGGTTAATTATGTTGATTTGCCCGCCTATGCTCGTTTGTTTGACGCATGCTTCATACCTTTCAAGCCAGGTGATGTGGCGCGATCTACATCGCCGCTGAAGTTATACGAGTATTTTGCGCTCGAGAAGCCGGTCGTCGTGACAACAGATATGAATGAGTGCACTGCGTACCCCGAGGTTTTTGCAGGCAGTAATGCCGCTGAACTCATAGCGGTCATTGATCAAGCTCTCGCAACCTGTGATGACCAAGGGTATCGTGCAAGGTTACGTGCGTTGGCCGATCAGAACAGTTGGAATGTCAGAGCTTCCAGCTACGTAGCGATGCTAGAAAATCTCGATAGCAAATAATTGATTTTGTAGGGAATATTTTTGTGAAACGAAAAATACTTTGTGTTGTGGGTACACGTCCGGAAGCTATAAAAATGGCCCCCGTCATCTTGGCGCTCAAAAATGAGCCATGGGCGGATGTACGTGTACTGGCAACAGCCCAGCATCGTCACATGCTTGACCAGGTCCTGAGCTTTTTCGACATTGAGCCGGACATCGATTTGGACATCATGCGTCCAAACCAGGCCCTGACTACGCTGACCGCACGACTGTTGCTGGATCTCGATGACGTACTGCAATCGGAAAAGCCCGACATCGTATTGGTTCAAGGTGACACCACCACTGTAATGACAGTGGCCCTCGCTTGCTTCTACCACCGGATACCGATTGGGCACGTAGAGGCAGGGCTTCGTACCTGGGATATGCAGAACCCGTTTCCTGAAGAGGCAAATAGGGTGATCGCCGGTAAACTGGCGCGCTGGCATTTCGCGCCAACCGAAAGCTCCAGGCAGAACCTGCTACGTGAAGGCGTGCCCGATTCCGAGATCATCGTCACAGGCAATACCGTAATTGATGCGTTGCTGATGACGGCCGCCAAGGATTTGGAACTCGGTATTGAATTGGACACGAGCAAACGTCTGGTTTTGGTCACTTCGCACCGACGAGAAAATTTCGGCGAACCGTTCCGCAATATTTGCCGCGCATTGCGTACGCTCGCTGAGAATAACCCTGAAGTACAGTTTTTGTATCCCGTTCATCCGAACCCAAATGTTAAAGATGTTGCGCACGAGTTGCTCGGCCCTATCTCTAATTTTGTGCTTTGTGAACCACTTGAATATGCACCGTTTGTAGCGGCGATGAAGCGCGCTTATCTGATTCTGACAGACTCCGGTGGTGTGCAAGAAGAAGCTCCAGCTTTAGGAAAGCCGGTTTTGGTTTTGCGTGAAGAAACAGAGCGACCAGAGGCTTTGGAGCACGGAGTAGTCAAGTTGGTAGGCTCAAATTACGACGCGATCGTACTTGAAGTTCAACGCTTGTTGGATGACGAAGTAGCGTACCGTGAAATGGCCCGCGGTGTTTCACCTTACGGTGATGGACATGGGGCAGAGCGGATTGTTAATACGCTACGTGAGCATTTTGCGTAATGTGTTTAATTTATTTGTCGCCCGTATCGTGGGCCAGTTTTGCCCAGCGCCCGCACAAATTTGTCGAGTGGTTTCATAAACGCACCGGGCGACAAGTATTATGGGTAGAACCCTATCCAACCCGTTTTCCTCGCCTAAGTGATTTCAAGCGGACGGCCTCGGTCAAGCAGGAGGCAGATAAGGCGCCTCCTCAATGGCTAAAAATATTGACGCCAAAGGCGCTGCCGATTGAGCCGTTACCAGGCTCTGGATGGTTGAACAATGGCTTGTGGTCGTCGCTGATCAGCGAATTGAAAGCACTCGTAGGCGAGCGTGAACCGCTGGTCGTTGTGGGTAAGCCTTCAGTGTTGGCGCTACAGGTTTTGGACGCATTTAATCCGAAACACTCTATCTATGATGCCATGGATGATTTTCCTGCGTTTTACTCTGGACTGTCCCGTCTGGCAATGGCGCGACGTGAGACCCAATTGGTTCGCCGAGTGAACAAGGTATGGGTATCGAGCACGGCGTTGAAGACTCGCTGGGCTTCAACGGGGGCTACTGTATGCTTCGTGCCTAACGCACTTGATGAAGTCTTAATACCTTCTGTAAATCTGCCCCGAGAGAAAAGTGACAGAAAGGTCTTTGGCTATGTGGGAACTATTGGTGCTTGGTTTGATTGGGATTGGGTGCTGACTCTTGCCAAATTGCGCCCCGGAGACGTTATTCGTCTGATTGGTCCTGTCTTTTCTCCTGCTCCATTTGAGTTGCCATCAAACGTCGAATTGCTACCACCATGCGCCCATGCGGCGGCATTAACAGCTATGTGTGAGTTTGATGTAGGGCTTATTCCTTTTAAAAGGAGTGAGTTGACTGTTTCTGTTGACCCAATTAAGTACTACGAGTATCGAGCACTTGGTCTGCCGGTAATATCGACGGATTTTGGTGAAATGCAATTTCGAGAGAGTGCTGCTGGGACATTTATTTGCAAAACGCTTGGCGATATATATGCTTCAACTGTTGCGGCTACTGAGTTTTGCGACTCACCGGAAAAAAGTAAGTACTTTATGATGGAGAATACATGGTCGGCTCGATTTGAGGCGGCTGATGTCGCGGGGGCTTTGTAGTAATTAGTAACTTCTAAGAGGGTTGCCCAAGGTGCACGGCTGAAGTGCACCTTTATCAAGGGCAGGTTTGAAGTGGCTACCGCGAGTAGCTGCAATATGGCAAAACGAAAGGATAATAGAATAATTATAGTCAACCGCTTCTGAAAAAACGGTTGGCTCTATATTGGCTGGGTGTCATAAGTATATGTGCGCAGAACAATGTACTTCAGTGTGAAGGCGCTTTCTAAGCGTTACTTGGCAAGTTTCATTCTATGTTTTTCAGCGTCCCAATCCACTAGTTCGGCAATCTCAGCATCTGTTAATGTGGATAACAGTACATCATTGTTCTGTCTTTTTATGACATCATAATAACAGATGAGTTGAGCGGTTTTTGCTCGGCTTATTGATTCGCTGGTAAATGTGCCTACTCCCTGGATGAAAATTACATCAGGAGGGTTGTCGCTCTCTTCTAGCTCTTTCTTTGCATTTTCCATGTTTTGAAATAAGCGTGGTTGAGAGCCTAAAAATATAACGTGATCAGGATAAAGTACCCAATTGTTTTCAAGGCGACTCACAAGTGCTGGATCCAGCGAAAGCTCATGAAGCTTGCTATCGGAGGCAGAGTTGAAGTTGACTCCATTGGTCAGGCATAGGGGGGGTGGTGCTTTTAGAACTTTGGGCAGCGCACAGGGTGAGGCAAAAAAAGTGGTTAAGTAATCCAGGATTTTGTTTATCTCTTGAATGCTTTCCCCTCCAATAATAACTCCATGATTTTTAAGAAATATGACGCGAGTATCAAGTGCCTCATCCAGTTGCTCGGCGATCGCTTTCGCCAAGTCCGCACCGGGTTTGAAATACTCGACCGCTCGGGCATTTAGCGATGTGTCAAACGTCGGATAATTCGAAAGTTTAAAGTCCTCTCGAACAAGATGTGCAAGTACCTCGACAGCGTGTAGGTGTACCACTATGGAATGCGGCATCAGCGCATGCAGTAGTGTTTCGATTGAAGGCTTTAATGGAGTATTCTCGACCGTTTGCGGTATGACAGAGTAGTCTTGGCTTTTTAGTGCGTGGGTCAGATGCTGAAGCTTAACGGGTACGAAAATATCTTTGTCTACAGCATCAGCTAGCCAAGTCCCTGAAGCTTTGATCCATAAGACATCCTTTTCTTTCCAAGAGACGTTTCCCCCTGCTCCTTGGACAAGAAGAGGGGCTTTACCGATTTGTGCACAAAACTGACGTATAGATTCATGCAAGCTCATTTTTCTCTCCAAGTCGGGAAATCAGGCGGCGCAACTCTTTGAAATCTGTAAACGCGGCATCTGGGGCATTTTCCTCTGTGCCCAATGGTGTACCGGTATGGATCTTTTGCAAAGTCACTGCGTTGATTTGTTCGCGGCCACCACGGATGTCGTTGATTGGATTATCTCCGATCATCCAGATGCAATCACCTTTGGGGCGCATTTTCTCCAAGGCGATCTCGAAGGGGGCTGCGTGGGGCTTGTCGAAGCCGGCCTCTTCACTAGTCACGATGTAATCGAAATAGTGGTCAAGCCCGAAGTAGACCACCTTGCGAAATTGGATCTGGGCGGTCAGGTCGGTAACGATGGCAGTAGGAATGCCTAACAGTCGCAAGTCGTCTAACAAATCTTTGACTTCATCGAACAGTACGGCATTGCTGAGGAAAGTGCGCCAGTAGGTCTGTTCGAAATCCAGGGCCAGTAGCACCTGAGAGCCCAGGCCCATGATTTCGAGCATGCGCTGCAGGTAGAGCAGGCGACTATGAGAAGACGCGGTGTGTTTAAGGCGGGTCTTTACCTGTTGACGTGCTTCCTTGAAGGCGGCGTCAAACACTTCTGGTTTGATGGAAAAAGTATTGACGACTTTATCCCTGACAGCCTGTTGTGCAGCTGCGTGCGCAGGGTCGTAGGGGTATAGCGTGTTATCGGTGTCGAACAGTATGGCGTCGGGGAGGTGATTGAACCGCTCTGGTGCAAAAATTTTCACTATATGAACCGTTTTGTCAGTGCTTGGTTGATATGGGAGAGGGTAATCAGTTGCATTAACCCCATGACGCCGTCTTGCCATTTTGGCTTGAGGTCGAGGAATTCGAAGATTCGTGGGCAGATCATTCGCGCCGCCATTTCGATGTCTTGGGCCGTCGTTTCACCCTCTATGGTCAGCTCGACTTCAGTTGCGTCGTTGCGTGATGACATGTCGACATGCAGGCCGCAAACACCAACCAGGACTCGGGTGAGAGAGTGTTCGTTCAGGCCGTTGCGCGAGCGCGCCACGATCTTGAAGTGCAGAGGGTGGTTTTCCCCCGCCCCTTCCAGAATACGTGGATGAATGGGCTGTAAGGACAACACCAGATCTGCATAAGCTGCTTGTGGACGAATAAAGCGTGCCGAATCCGGCTCTCTGCGTTCGAAGGAGGCTAGCACCTTCTCTTTGGTGTGCCCACGCTGATGTACGTCACGCTGAAGCTTGAAATGACGCCTTAGGCTTTCGTCGATATCGAGGTAAACACTCAGGTTGTAGCACTCACGAAGAATCGGCATATAGAGCGCGTGCAAGCCGCTGGCAATGACGAAGTCATTACTCTTGATCATGAAGGGGCGGCTCATGCGACCGGTTTGATGATCGTAATGCCGCGAATGGATATTCTTCGAATCGGTCAATGCCACCAAGTCGTTGGCGAAGCCTTCAAGATCGTTGGCCATGGGGTTCAAGTGAGTCATGACCTGCCACATCGGCTTCTGACGGTCCCACAAGTGATAGTCATCACCGGAGAGGGTTGTGACCGAGTGGCCACCAAACAGCCCTTTTATCGCATCCGAATAGGTATCCTTACCCGCACCAGAGTCGCCGGCCACGCCGATCACGAATGGCTTGCGGCTGAGACGAAAGTAATCGTTGCGGCTGACGGATTCTCGCCAGATTCGAATGGCCAGGACTACACCGGTCGCGACCATGGCTGTGTGGACCAACGACGACAGCTTGTCGCCGAACAGCCATTGGCTGGCCGCCTGCGGCAGCCATGATGCTTGCTCGATGATCAGTTTGGTGTCCGGGGCAATCAACAGAGCGCTGACCACATAGAGCAGCGAGAAGATCCCGGTGATGGCGACCGCAACCCGGTTACTGGCGGCTTGATAGGCCACCAGGGATGGAATGGCCCAGATAAACCATCCAGGGGGCGCCGGCGTCATCAGAACGACGAGTAGAAACACCAGGCCGAGCATGGAGTGAAAGAGCTCGAAGTTCGGACGTTTGATTCGCCAGGCCGCATAGAGCATCAGCAGGTAGGCGAGGGGCACCACATATAAGGTGGTATCGCCGATGCTGAATGCCAGCTTGTAGACTTTCCCTATTTCCGGGTTGTTGAAGAGCATGATGACGCCTGCGCTGGACAACAGAAATGGCAGAACTGTCACGATGGCGCCTACACCCAGACTGATCAGCAGGCATGGTAGATGCTGACGCAGAGGGCGGTTGTGTTGCAGGTAGATCAGGAAGAAAGGGAGTGCCAGCACCATGCTCAGCTTGGCTGAGATCGCGGTAACAAATACCAGGCCCGCCAGAATCAACCTTGCACGCTTGAGGAAGTAAAGCGACCCGACAAGTAAAAGCACCGGTATAAGGTCGTTGAACCCGAGTACATAACTGCCGACGATTACGATAGGCGATAGCCAATACACCGCGATGAGCAATCGATCGCGGTTGGGGATTATTTTTCTGAGCACTGCCAGGAGCAGGAAGTCTGCCCCTATGAGTGTCAAGCCGTATCCGAGTATCAGGGGGAGCGAAAACGTTTTACACAGCAATATCGCTGGCAGGAACGCCGCCCACATGACATAGCCATAGGGAAACGCGTTAATTACGCCACCTTGATCCAGCCACGTCCCCCACGGGTTCAGTGTCAGTGTGTTAGTACTGATATCCAGAAATGGCAGATACCACTCGGTCACTGGCGCAGGGGCTACCCATAGTACAAGTACAAGGCGAAGCACCAACCCGATCAGAAAGGTCGGATGGCAGCAAAACTTTATATCCATGCGTTCGCAGCCAACATTTCCCAGAGATCCGGTCGTTTGGTGCAAACCGCTTCGGCAACGATATTCCGTTCGGTCAACAGTTTTACCAACGCTGGAATTTCGGTTTCGGCGTTACGGCCCTGGAGTTCCGGGGAAACCAGGCACAGTTTGAACCCCGCATTCTGCAGTCGTTTGGCGTCGTCATGGTTGAGAGGGAATTGAGTGAAGCAGTCGACCCACACCCAATCAACTTTTCCTGCCAGTGTCAGTGCCGTTTCGATCGATTCGAACTCGGACACACGGACGGCGCAACGGCGTTCGCCGGCTTTGGACCACTTGATCAGGAACGGAAAAGATTGATCAAGGAAGAAGTAATCTTCGATTCCTTTCTCTTTCATCAGCGCGATCAAGCGTGCTTCCAGTCCTTCTTCCTTGACGTTCAGAATCAATGTGCCGTGCCGATAGTCGGCAATCCACTCATCAAACGATTCACCTGGTACGCAGGGGTCGTGGTGAATGATCAGGTCGTTACCGTAGCTGCGGATATCGACTTCAATTCCATATTTTCCTTCAGTAGCATTGAGTTCCTGACGGGTGTTGCGCCGATGCGAGATGAGCTTCATGTCCTTAGACTCTTCTTAAGTTGCAAACTGAAATCGACAGTCCTGCGGATGAACTTTCGTTTCGCGGCCCAGTTCACGTTCCAATGCGAAACGCCATGGGCGCGTTCACCAAAATGCACAGCAAATCGATAAACTTTCAGACTCTGGATGTGGGCTTGGTAGTACGCATATAGATCAAGTGCAAAATCCGATGGTGCAGAGTGCCAGCGCTCAAAAAAAGCCTTGGAGAACATGGTGGGCTGAGCATTTATATCCCACATCGGTTTGCCGAGTAGAACCGTTTCGAAGACACTCATGCCGAAGGTGAACACGACGTCCGCAAATGGTCGGCCGAAGCGACGTCCTTTTACGAAAATGTCTGGTCCATGCTGGTCAAAAAACGCGAGGCCACGCAATGTGTCCATTGGATCGGTTTGAAGGTCTGCGTGAGTCCAGCCGAGAATCTCGCCCTCGGCTGCACGCAGGCCGGAAAGAATTCCGAAACCGTAACCTTGATTGACATCGACTCGAACGCTCCTACATCCGGGGTAGGCTGGCAATAGGCGCTCCAGAACTTGCGGGCTGTCGTCGGTGGAGCCATTGTCGACCAGAATCACCTCTACGCCAGGTTGTTCGACCAAGCCTTTGCAGCGTTCCAGCAGCAGCGGTAAATTGGCCGACTCGTTGTAGCAGGGGATGATGAGCGAAAACTTCATGACTTCTCCGTAAGATCGCTGGACTTGAACACGAACAGCTTCATTCCAAGGAAGTTGAGAATGGCCGATACGCCAGTGGCAATCAGAAATGCAATCTGGACTGCGATGGACATTGTGCTGAGCAGCGCCAAACAAGCGGCGTTGACCAGAACATTGGTGCTCAATGTGATCGCATACAGCAGGGCGAAACGCCATACGCTGCCAGGCGCATGCTCCTGGTGGCCGAATGTCCACACCTTGTTTGCAAAGTAGGCAAATAGAGTGCCGGTCAGAAAACCGATCGCTTTGGCCAAGTCGACATTCATCCACCCTGTCCAGACTAGGCCGCGATAGGTCAGAAAATCTATCAGGACGGTCAGCGAGCCTACGACAAGGAAGACTGCAAGCTCACGCTTGATCATGCTGCTGTGCCTGGTAATTCGGGCACTGTCGCTTGGTAACGAGCCTCAAGTTTTGCTATGGCGTCGCGCGGGATTCGGCCATCGTTCTGCAGCCGATAAGGGTGACCTGCCCACTTGTGGAAACAAGACTGCCAGTATTCGAAAGTGCGCAGGTCGTTCGGGGTACCCCATGACAGGAAGGTGTCGACTTCGAACAGTTCGCAGTGCAGACCTGATTCGATGGCATCATTAATAGTCGAGTCAATGAAGAACTCGCCATTGATACGACCATCACGCTGAACCAGCCGCGAAACCACTTGGCGGAAGTCTTCCGCGCGCCGGAATGTAAAGGTTCCCAAGACGATCGGATCTGTCGCCGGGGATTGCAATGGCGTCTTCACGGAGATTCGACGAATCCGACCGTTCTCAGCATCAATCCAGCCAAACATTTGTGGATGGCGGATGGCATTTGCATGCCCTCTCACGCCCCACACAATGACATCTATATCGGGATTGTCGACAAGGGCCTGAAATACCTGCTTATTATAAAGGGCTCCATTGTCGCAGGCACCAAAGGTGATGGGGCCTTGAACATTCGTGACCGCACGTTCCAGAGCATCGAGTCCGAGCAACGCTGTACAGGCCTGCCCTTCAGTTACTTGCGGGATGGTTTCAATCACGGTGCCGGGGAATACAAGCTCAAGTTCTTTGGCAATCTCGGTATAACCGGGCATGTCCTGGCGAAGAACGAATACATGGTGCTGGGCCTTGGGTAAATCTTCTGTGGCTTGGTTAACCATTGGCTTGCCTGACACAGGAATCAGCGGTTTGGTCAGTGTGTAGCCTTCTTTGGCAAAGCGTTGCCCCATACCTGCCATCGGGATGACAAGCGCGCCGTTCGGTGGGGGCGCCACCTGTTCCAGTTGGCGGTTCATCGTCTTGAAAGCCTCTGACCAGCCGTTGTACTCCCTGACGTCGTCCGGTGTGCCCCATTGCATGAAGTGCTGGAGTGGGTACACCGCGACAGGCTGTTTTTCCGCCAGCAGAGGCTTGTAGGCCAGGCTGACGTAGTATTCGCCACCGACGTTGAGTTGCTGATCCATGGTCTTCCGAAACGCCTCGGTCATGGTTTTGCCCGAGTCGAAGTAATAGGTACCACTGGAGGCGAACTCCTCCATCCGATTGTCGGTGTAGGGTTGCTTCTCTTGAATATCTTGTACCCAGCCCTGCGTTTCGCGGATATAGGCATAGTTCGTACTGCCCAGGGTGTGCGGGTGGAAGCCTTTATAGGCCGGTATTGCACCAACGCATGCTGTAGTTTGTACAAATTTCTTGAAGTTCTGCCAATCCCAATAACAAGTGAAATCACAGTAGTTTACAACTACGGGGGTGTTTGGCTTGATGAGGTGTTCAATCTGCCGAACTGCATGGATGGGCCCTAACTTATGAGCGGGAATTCCAATGATTTTACCGCTTGGGCAATGATCTCGTAGGATCGACTCCATGCGGTAGTCAGGATTGTCGAGGTGGTCTTGGTTGCAAATAAAAATGAAATCTTGCTCGCCAGGAAACATGTCAATAACATGCGCAATAATTGGCTTGCCATCTATTTCAATAAGGGGCTTGGGAACAGTGTAACCCGCTCGGCGGAAGCGCTCGCCAAAACCTGACATTGGAATAATTATTTGCAAAAGTCACTCGCCATATACTTAATTAAGACTAAGGTTGTGCAGGGCGCAACCAGCGCTAGATTTTAGCGATTATACATGTTGAGGTTATGCTTTAAAAGGTTCTTCAGGAGTCATTGTTGGCGTTTATGGCAATGCTCACGGGTTGCGGCAGCGGAGCGATTTTGCATTGGCTCAAGCGCTTCGGGTCGAGGGGGCAAAGAGTCTAAAGTCTTCCTTGTGCCCCATTTTGTTCGGGTGGCTGATCGGCTGAGCGTTATCGGCGAGCTCCATGGCGTCGATCCTGGTCTTGAGGATAGGGGGTGATGAGTAGCGCCAATGAGTCGCCAAGAGGCTGTGTCTGCTGGTGCTGACGCATAATGAAGATATGCCTGGAAAAGACGCAACCTCGAGTAGTGGTGCGCAGCGCATTGGAAAAAGTCATCGTCTGTCTATTGGGTATCTGGGCGAGACTTGAGCGCGAGTCGAGGTGAGCTACGTGTTGTTCGATAGTAATCGGCGATGCGCCCTTCAAAACTGGTTGCTCGGCGTGCGCTCGAGGGAGTGGGCGGCCAGCGCTCGGCTTCGCAGCTTGGTACATGCAATAAAGGTTGGCGGCTGGGAATTGTGATTATGCGTGTAATATCCATGAGGTATAGGCTAGAGGGTCAGATATTTTTGTGAGCTGTTTTTTTTAGAGGGGCGCTAATGTATAGTTGTTTGTTAATAAGAATGTTCGCTGGGGGTGGTTGTGTATCTTGTGTTTGACTTTTTTTGGGGGGCTTACCTTGGATTTCGATGTGTCGGGAGGCATAACATAGCTGTCCGCAATTAATTGAAAGTTCAGAAATTTAGAATAAGGAGTTGTATATGCGTTCCGTAGAATCCCCCCTTGGCTATAAGGTTTTAGGGGGTTCATCTATGCTTGTGTGGTTGGCGGTTTTATTCCATGTTATATATTTGCTTGCGCTACAGCCGAATTGGTTGCTGGGTGGCGCGATGTGGGCCGAAATGGGGCAAAATTACTTCAATAATGCGAACGCCACCTCGCTCCTCCAGAATTTTTTTGCTGTAGATGCGGGCTATGTTCCTCTGCCTCAGCGCATTGTGGCATATGTCGGGGCATTATTTTCTCTTCCAGCAGTATCAATACCTTATTATTACAACTGGATGTCTGTCGTACTAGTGTCGTTTTTGATTTGCTCGTTTGCGGCTGATAGATTTCGTGCTGTTATTGAAAGTGATTATTTAAGGTTTTTTGTTGTACTTGCAGTTCTGATGGTTGCGGACTTTGAAACGCGCACTTTTATTAATTTCACATATTTTTCTGTTTTTTTTATAGGGGTGATTATTGCACTTTCATTGCTTGATCGAGACAGCGAACTGCCAGCGTGGACTTGGTTAATACCAATTATATTTGTTTCGAAACCGTCCGTTATGACAATATTGCCAGCGTTGTTGATCGCAGCAATGTTTAGATCGGGGCGAGTGCGGGCGATAGCGATAGTTTCTGTTATGGTTTGCTTGTTGCAGATGGTTCAGTTGTTTTTAAGTGCAAGTTCAGGGTGGACACCTCTTCAGGCCAGTGACAGCTCATTGTTTTATAAATGCTATCTGGCTGTCATATATACGCTGACTCTATTTTCTCGTTTTCTGGTGGGTCCTTCATTTCAGTCGAGTATGGGCGTGTTTGTTGGTGTAGGGGCTATTGCTACATTTGTTTTTGGGTGGTTTGCTGTCAAGTCAAGGAGTAGTCGACCTCTGATGCTTGTTGGATGTTCGTTGGTTTTTTTTACGGCGCTTCTCAATTGTTTGGCATTTGGTCGTGTTTGGGATTCTTCATTCCTGCCAACGCTTTCGGATTTTAGAATCTCCAGGTATGTAATTGCAGCGTACATTGGTTTTGTATTTATTGTCTCCGCATTGTCTGTCAGTTTTATGAGTTCGACTTGGGGGGCTTCGAATCGTATCAGTCGCTTTGCAGGATTGGCGATTTTCTCTGTATGGTTTATTGGGGCGGGTTGGGCTTCGTATGGGGCGAAAATCAGTCGCGACTGGACCGCCCCTGGTGTTGGAAATTCTTATTGGAAAGAATTTTCTAGCTCTATTGATCAAGGCATCTCCCCCTTGTGTGTCCCAATTGACCCTTTCCCATGGTTGTATGGGCGAAACTGTGAATGGCTAACACCGCTGCCGGAGCAGGCTTACATACTAAAGCGTGTTTTGAAGAGTGAGGCGGGGTTTGTAATTGAAGTTCCAGTTCCTGAGTCAGTCCAAGGTAAGAAATTAATTTCTATTGGGTTGTTTGTTAAGCCAGTATCTGATTTGGATGTTCGTGTTCATGGGCGAGCACTAGTTGAAAATGCGGAGGGGGGGAGATTTGAACTTAAAGGCGATCGAATGCTTTCCAATACCGGTGGTTTGCTTTTGCTAACGCAGGCGCCAGGTGCGTATATTGAGTCTGTAAGTCGTATCCAGATCTTTTTTGATCGAGGCGTTGATGTGGCATACCAGCAGCGCTCGGAGCTTCAGCCATCTATTATTCTGATGGGTACAAAGTACATTCCCGAGGATGTGTCTAGTATCTTGAAAAGGGCCGGTTCTGGGGACGCCCTAGCGCAACTACTCATTGGTAAGATGTATGGTGAAGGTTTGGGGGTAACTAAGAATTTGGGTGAGGCTGTAAACTGGTATATGAAGGCGGCACTCAGCAATAACCCGGAAGCCCAATATATTTTGGCGCGGGCCTATTATTTTGGTACTGGAGTTCCTGAGAATAGGAATGAGGCTCTTGTATGGTATAAGCGGGCTGCTTCACTTGGAAGTCAAGATGCCGTCATGGCTCTTGAGAAGTTAGAGTCAAAAATCAAAAAATAAGACCAGGGCATAGAGACTGTGAGAACGGAATATCAAATAACAGCGGTGGACCTGGTACTTTTTTGTCCTCCTTAACGAACCCGGCAACCGGAGGTATTTGTAAGTGATCCATGAACCTTCCTTTAGCGGTGGGTCCATGGGGCGCTTACAACTCATTGATCGCTATGTGCTTTTTCTCCTTCGGCAACGTGCGCAGCGCATCGGCTCAGCAGCCTAAAACGTTCAACGCCAGGCTTCGTGCTCAAGGCGCTACAATCGAATGTTGAGTGATCGTGATAATTTCCAGCAGGCAGGATGGTACCTCCTGCCTCGGCAGGTTGAAAGGTTCACCGCGCCAGCTTCTGGCTCTGGCCCAACAGCCTAAACGTTCGACACCAGACTGCGCGCCCAAGGCATTATAACCCGTGTAATCGTAGGTCATCAGATTGCCGCAATGACCGTCGAGTAGGCGCGACGGAACCTCCTGCGCCCGGTTGGTCGAGTAGTCAAAAAGGATCACTGGCTGATCCGGCGGCCCGCTGGTTTGCACCCACATCCAGGATTGGCTGGTGGGCTCTCGACCGGCTCTTTCGTCACCTGTACATGCGTTTCGTCGTAATGGATGACGCGACTTTCCAGCAGTCGATCCCGCATCAAGTAGAGCAAGGGTTGCAGGTATCCGCCGCACTGGATAACCCAGCACGCCAAGGTTTGGCGTGGAACATCGATACCGTGACAACCGAGTACTTTTTCGAAGCGATGCGGTGGCAGGCCATCGACGTATCTGGTTGTCAGCAACATAGCCAAAACACTGGGACTGGCCATGCTCTTTTCGATCAGTTGCGCCGGTTTGTCAGCAGTGATCAGCACGGTTTCACAGCCACGGCAGACGTAGACCTTGCGCACATGCTTGATCACGCGGATTTGCATCAGCACGATCTCCAGCTGCTCGCTGGACAACCGCAGGCGAAGGTCAGCTCGTGCTCGGGCAGTTCGTGAATGACTTCGATACGCGGAAGATCGGCGGGTAGAGGCTTGCGTTTGCCCCGTCGCTTGGTTGGAGCGACGACCTCCTCTTCAACCGTTTCGTCGACAGGAGATTAGCGATGAGGACCGCCTGTTCTGGAAGGGATGGAAGCGCCACCTGGTTGCTGAACTCTGTAAAAAACGAGCGTGTCGGCTAGTTTGGGGGGGGGCTGACTGGCCGACTCTGCCAGAATTCTAAGTGTTATCAGAGGATCACGGCCATTCACTCGCGTGTGTAATGTAAACTCTGTCCGTAAATAACCCAGTGGAGCGAATGGTTTGTCCTCATTTTTAAAGCACAGAGAAGAGCCTTTAGATGCGCTACGCGGTATAGCTGCGTTGATTGTCGTCATTGCTCACACCACTATCGCCGGTCTTTACAAAGTGGAGCCATTATGGGGGTATCTCAAATGGTCGCCATTAAAGATATTCTGGTCCGGGCATCAAGCGGTTATTCTGTTCTTTGTGTTGAGTGGATTTGCTCTGGTAAGAATGTGGCAAGGAATTGGAGGGGGTAGATACGATGCGTATTTTGTAGCGAGAGTGGTCAGACTATTTCCACCATATATAGCCTCCGTGCTTTTAGCGCTTGCCGCGTACTATTTCGCTTCCAGCGTCGTTGAGTGGGATAAGGGTTGGATGGGGGTGCCGAAACCGGATTTCAGTTTTCAGCTGCTGGCAAATCATGCGCTAATGGTAGGTCAGTTTAATACCTCGGAAGTAAATCCTCCAATTTGGTCAATCGTACATGAAATGCGCATATCTATCGCATTTCCGCTTATTTTTCTTCTGGTTTCTAGATTTGGGGGGTGGGCTGTAGCGTGTTTCTACGCAATGTCGACCTGGATAGGATGGGCAATGCTTGGCAATGTTCAGCTTTCTGGTGTACAGGGAGACCTTATACAGACGCTTCATTACTCAACTTTTTTTGCTGTTGGCGCATTTATAGCATTACAGCAAGAGAGGCTGTGTAGGTTTTTCAAGGAAATTGAGGGCTCGAAAAGAACGGCTCTGTGGCTTGCTTCCTTGATACTCTATGCTTATCCATTCGATAATCCTTGGGATCTCGGTTATCGAGCTTTTGGTGATTTGATTACGGGTGTGGGGTCGGGATTAATTGTATGTCTTGCGCTAACCATGAAGTCTAATATATTTGTTAAGCTTGGCGGGTATCTTGGGAGGATTTCTTTCAGTCTTTATTTAAATCATATTTTGGCTCTTAATCTTTCATTGTTGTTTTTGTTTCGGTCATATGGTGCTCCGGCTGTTTGGATGGCGACCATTGTGGGGGCCGTACTCTTGTCTTCTGTGATGCACAAGATTGTGGAGGTGCCATCTATCTCGGCTTCGAGATATTTGCGGAGGAAGGTTCTATTTGGAAAGCCAGATTCAGTGTTGTAATAGCTTGATTGTTTGAGTGAGCCCGCTTTTGAGCGGGCTTTTTATTGCTTCGCGAAATCATGCCCGTCACTGCGCGACAGTAGCCTTAGATACTCCCGAGCGTCGGCAAACGAGCCGGCGTTTTGCGCCTGTGTTAAACACTGGCATGCGGCATTTCTTTGGGGCGGTATCTGATTGAATTGAGCATAACACCTGAGCGTGTTGGCGGGCCGGAAATACCGACCGGCCTAAAGCACCAGAGATACAAAGCCCCCGCCCTTGTTGGGCGAGTACCCTTGTTATAATAAATGCTAATCAATCCAGAGCTTTTTCGGGTGGCTGATAGAGCTGAGTCTTGCACATCACAGGTCAGACTGTCGAGTGGCTTTTAAGTGTTAATTTTCTCTTTGAGAGCTTTCTCTGAAATGGAACTTCTATTAGCTTGTAAGATATCTCGGCGGAGATAACTATTAGTGAGAGCGCTATTGCAAGTCCTAGTATAAAGTTTGCGTAGGATGGAGTGAACAAGTCGAGCCTGATTAAAAGCTCCCGACTAATTAGAATCATTGGTAGGTGGCATAGATAGATTGAGTAGGATCGTTCCCCGACCCATTCTAAAATTTTGCTTGGAATTGCAGATATTGATTGGCTGCTGAGAGTTGAGATAAGGCACAGTCCAGCGCCTAACGATATAAAAGGTATCATGTAAGGGTGGGTGACGTTCAGTGGGGATAATATGCAAATAGATATCCCAGCTATCAATATAAGTAAGCTGGTTGGGGTTTTTAGTTGTATGGAGATGTTTCTAGTTGCAAAATATATTGCGGCTCCAATTACAAAGGCCTGAGGTCTAAAAATCCAGGGAAAAGAAAAGCTAGGAGCTGGGAATATGGAAAAAAGTACTGAAATTGCAGCCAGAATTAAAATCCCGCGTTTGAATCCGGCTACGGAAAATATCAGTGTGGAAATTGCGTAAAGCTGCCACTCGAGGGACAGTGACCAGGTTACTGCGTTGTAGTCTGCGCTGCCGCATTGCAAGGAAAATTGGACGCATGACGCCCAATAAATATTTGAAACGCCCAGTATTCCAGATGCAGCGCTTTTCGCTACCAGTAGCGGGTCTGTGTTTGGGTAACTTTCTGTGAATGTTGATATTGCAACTGAGGCTGTCGCCCAAAAAATAACTGCGGGCAACAGTCTTGCGGCTCTCCGTCGCCAGAATGAACGTATTGCATCGGATTTGGATGGCGATGTGCTGATGTCTCTGTAAAAGGTTTTGCAAATGAGAAAGCCGGATATTGCAAAAAAAATATCAACTCCTGGCCAAAACATTACGTGATTAAATATCTCGTGATACGCTTGAGGTGTTGGTAGTCTGGATCTTATATGCTGAGCAATAACTAGTAATATTGCGATCGCTCTCAGTATTTGTATATCGGTGTTTTTTCGTTGGCTGTCTTCAATTTCTTGACTCTTTTGGTGCGTAAGAGCGAAAGCTAATTAGTTCAGTAAGGTAATGCAGGCCGCAAGAGAGCACCCAAATTTATGAAATGCATTCTACCCAACGCCCGCCGCTCAGCGGGTTTTTTTTCGTCTGGAGAAAAGTGATGCCAGTAACCGATAAAGACCACGACATCCTTGCCCGAACCCTGTGGGGGGAGGCGCGAGGCGAAAGCCTGGCCGGACACATTGCCGTAGCGTGGACCATCCGCAACCGTGTCAACGATGGCAGAGCCAAGTCGTGGTGGGGCGAGGGCTATGCCGGCGTGTGCCAGAAGCCCTACCAGTTCAGCTGCTGGAACAAAAATGTCACGAACTTTGCCTACCTCAGCGGCGCGAAGTCAATCCCGGCCGGGCAGTTCGCTCAAGCGTAGAAGGCGGCCGACCTGGTGATGTCCGGTGCCGAGCCTGATCCCGCCGGCGCCACCTACTACTACGCGACCACTATGCCAAAGGCTTCGGCCTGGACACCGGGAGCGAAACAGACGCTGGAGCTCGATCACCACGTCTTCTTTAAGAATATGCCATGAGTTTCGCGGCGTGGAAATTGGTCGTCAGTGCTCCATGAACCCCACATTCAAACTGGCGATCAGATTCGAACTTGAGCCGACAGAGGCATTCGAGTGGTTCAAGGTAGAACGAGCCCTGGGCAACTTTAGGAGTCAGGGCTCGAATTTTATTGTGGCCGTTTGAGTGCGCTCAGCAAGTCCATATTCTTGAAGGTGTTCATCACAGGTTGGACTGCATACCTGTCAAAAATCAGCGAAAACAGAACGGCACCAATAATATAAAGTGGCCAAGTGTGAACAGTGTCAAATTGATAGAACAGATTGATTACATCGGATGGTTTTATAACGCCGAAAGCGCAGAGCAACGCATTGATTAGGAAAAATCCGAATATGTGGTGCAATACTATAGGTAATGAATTTTTCCCAATATACCCGAGTACTACGCAAAATGATTTATTTTTGGCCGCAATATCAGATAATCCGTAAAAAAACGCAATCGCCAGAACGCTGCTGATAACCGGAAGATACGTAGCTTGGTATTTTGAGATCTGCATCCAGAAATCTAGATTCCCGGCAGATACCCATAGTTGCTGCTGGACTATGTACAGCACAGCCAAGACAAAGACATTACTTAAAAAACGCTGAACATTATATTTCGCAACAATAGAGCCCAGGTAAAAAAAGAATAAGGCGAATGCGAAACGAAAGTAGATAATCTTGTCCAGTTGGACGCCAGTTTTCTCATACATCTCTACGCTGTAAACCACAGCCGCAAATGCAATTACCATATACGCTGCAAGAAACGAGATCGATATTAATCCTTCCCTTCTGCTATTGATTAGAGAAACCAGCCGCGCATGAATCAAAGAAAAATAGAGCTTTACAAAAAACAAACAAGGTATAAACCAGTATGTCGCGGTGAAGCTATATGCCCCGCTAGTTGTAAATTGATTAAGAAATATCAGCTCTAAGCTGAAGGGCTGGGCAAAAGCGGTAAATCCAAGGCGAGTTATAACCCAGCAAACGCAGGCATAGAACATATAAAACGCCGTAGAGTACAAGAGGAGTGACTTGGTATTTTTAATTACCGTAGGGAGAACACCGTCAACCTTACTGTCCGAGAAAAAAAGCCCGGAAATAAAAAAGAACAGAGGCATATGAAATGAATACGGTGCAAACACATTCATCGAAGATCCACTACTTGCATGTCCAGAAACGACTAGAAGTATCCCTATGCCGCGTAACACGTCAACGCTAAAATTCCTTTCTTTCACTCTATTCTCACTTTGCTTTTGATGGCTTTATCGCCACTACCGACCCTAATACGCCGCTAGGTCCCAGTCCATAGCAGCCTATCTCACAAGTGCACTTGAGCACATCGGCAAGCACTATTTAGGAGCGGGAATCTGCCAGGCTTGCAGAATCAGGGGTGGACCTAATCAGGCCGATCAACGATTCACTTCTCTGACGTAAGCCTGGCATGCCGCCAACCTCCCTATCTCTTTCAGATGCCCACAGCTGTGGTGCATCCGACTTTGGCGTTAAGAGGCATCCCGAGCCGCTGGCTTCAGGGATAAAGGAGCACAGCACCGGGCATTAAGGGGGGGGGCGCCATAGAATGAGTGGTGGAGAGCGCTGACAGTGCAGTTGTGGCGTTGATAGCTTATATTTACGCCCTGCTAACGCCTGTAGGTTTAGAGAAGGTACGTTGGAGACCAGGTATGTCCAGCGTTAATTTAATATTTTGAAAGTTTTTGGGAACGATTCCCGTTTGTTTCTCATTACAGCTGCAGGTCTTTGAGCGGGATCAAACCTCATCGGTTGAGACTTATGGATAAATTACGCACCATTTTGCTGAATCTGCCTCGTCGGCAGAAGCGATTGATACAAATCGCCACGGATATCTTTTTGGTATGGGTCTCGCTATGGCTTGCCTTCATCGTTCGCCTTGGCGTGGACGATATGTACAACCCTTTGCGGGTTCATTTCTGGCTCTTCGCCTGCGCACCCGCTGTCGCCATCCCGCTCTTCATCCGCTTCGGCATGTACCGCGCAGTCATGCGCTATTTCGGCAATGACGCCCTCATTGCCATCATCAAGGCTGTCAGCCTTTCGTCGCTCATTCTCGCGGTGGTCGTCTACTGGTACAGCAACCACCAAACCGTCGTCCCACGCTCCATCATCTTCAACTACTGGTGGTTAAGCCTCGTCATCATCGGCGGCCTGCGCCTGTGCATGCGCCAATACTTCATGGGCGACTGGTTCACCGCGGCCCAGCACGTACCGTTCACCAGCCGCGACGACGGCCTCACCAAGGTCGCCATCTACGGTGCAGGCGTGGCTGGCAATCAGTTGGTTGCTGCGTTGCGTATGGGCCGGGTGATGCGCCCGGTGGCATTCATCGACGACGACTCCAGCATCGCCGATCGCTCTATTTCCGGCCTCCAGGTCTACAAACCCAAACACATCCAGCAGATGATCGACGTCACCGGCGCACAGGAAATTCTCCTGGCGCTGCCGTCATCCACCCGTGCACGACGCAGGGAAATTCTCAATCTGCTGGAGGCCTATCCCCTCCATGTGCGTAGCGTCCCGAACTTCACTGATCTGGCCAGTGGTCGGGTCAAGGTTGAAGACATCCAGGAAGTGGATATCGCTGACTTGCTGGGCCGTGATGCCGTGCCTGCCCAGGCTGATTTGCTGGAACGCTGTATCAAAGGCAAGACCGTGATGGTCACCGGTGCGGGCGGATCGATCGGCTCGGAGCTGTGCCGACAGATTTTCTCCCTTGGCCCGACCACGCTTCTGCTTTTTGAACACAGTGAATTCAATCTTTACAGCATTTTATCGGAGTTGGAGCAGCGCGCCTGCCGTGAGTCGGTATCGGTCAAATTGCTGCCCATCCTTGGTTCCATCCGTCACCCGCACAAACTGCTCGATGTGATGAAGACCTGGGGGGTGGACACCGTCTATCATGCCGCTGCCTACAAGCATGTGCCAATGGTCGAGCACAACATTGCCGAGGGCGTACTGAATAACGTTATCGGAACCCTGAATACGGCTCAGGCTGCGTTGCAGTCGGGCGTCGCCAACTTCGTGCTGATCTCCACCGACAAGGCCGTACGCCCGACCAACATCATGGGCAGTACCAAGCGCCTGGCGGAGCTGACGCTTCAAGCCCTGAGTCGTGAAATTGCCCCGGTGCTGTTCGGCGATAAAGCCAATGTATCGCGCGTCAACAAGACCCGTTTCACCATGGTGCGTTTCGGTAATGTATTGGGGTCTTCCGGTTCGGTGATCCCTTTGTTCCACAGCCAGATCAAATCCGGCGGCCCGCTGACCGTCACGCACCCGAAAATCACCCGCTACTTCATGACGATCCCCGAAGCGGCGCAATTGGTGATTCAGGCCGGCTCCATGGGGCAGGGCGGCGATGTGTTCGTGCTGGACATGGGCGAACCGGTAAAAATCGTCGAGTTGGCGGAGAAGATGATTCACTTGTCCGGCTTGAGCATCCGTTCCGAACGAAATCCCCAGGGCGATATTTCGATCGAGTTTACGGGCCTGCGTCCGGGAGAGAAGCTCTACGAAGAGTTGCTGATCGGCGATAACGTTGCCGCGACGCCACATCCGATGATCATGACCGCCAACGAAGACCATTTGCCCTGGGACGTGCTCAAGGGGCGTTTGACCGAGTTGTTGCTTGCTGTCGAACAGGATGATTACGCCCGCGTCCGTCAACTTCTACGCGAAACGGTCAGCGGCTACACCCCCGACGGCGAGATCGTCGACTGGATTCACCAGCAACGCCGCCTCGAGCCCTGATTGTTTCACATCCTGTAACGGACACACTTTTGACAGCTCCATCACATCGCCTAAGTTTGGGAGGCAGCTTCGGAAAAGCTGCTTCTTCCAATCGATGTCATGGAGCTTCATTTATGCGTACTGGCTATTTCTACTCTCTGGTTTTTGCCCTGCTCACCAGCGCCTCTATTGCGGCAATCGCTGCGCCGACGGCTGCGCCAGAGGCTGCCAAGGCACCCTTGGTGCTGGACGCTGCCGCCAAGTCTCAAACCGCCAAGGTCGATCTGAATGGGGCCGATGCGCCAACCCTGCAACGGGAGTTGTCCGGGATCGGTGAGGCGAAGGCCAAGGCGATTGTTGCTTATCGTGAGAGTAATGGGCCATTTTCGTCGGTAGACGAACTGCTGGAAGTGAAGGGTATCGGCAAAGCCATTCTGGACAAGAATCGCGACAAGCTGGAAGTGAACTAAGCTTATAAATCCACACCAGGAGGCCGGTCATTGACCGGCCTTTTTTGCTTATTGCTGCAGAGGGCTATCTGGCACCTTTTATCGGGATGCAAAAAATTACGGCTATCATATGGTGATAAAATTATGCCTATAATAAATTAGTCGTTCGCTGAAGCATTCGTCTTCCCTTAAGCATCCTCCCAGGAGCACTGTCATGAATTCTGTCCAGGCCCAAGGTACGGCCCTTGTCACCGGCGCTTCTTCCGGCATCGGTGCGGTTTACGCGCAACGGTTGGCGGCGCGTGGTTTTGATTTATTGCTGGTCGCCCGTGATCAGGAACGGCTGGAGGCTGCCGCGAGCAAATTGCGCGCGGAGCATGGTGTGCAGGTGGAGGTGCTCAAGGCGGATCTGACGCAAAAGGATGAGGTGCTGAAGGTCGAGCAGCGTTTGCGCAGCGATTCAAGCATCAGCCTATTGTTGAACAACGCCGGTATCGCGGCGGATGGTTTGTTGGCCAACGCCGACATGGATCAGATGGAGCGCTTGATTCAGTTGAACGTCACCACGGTGACGCGGTTGGCTTCGGCGGCAGCAGCCAGTTTTGCCAAGGCGGGTCGCGGGACGATCATCAATATTGCGTCGGTGGTGGCGTTGTTTCCTGAGCGGTTCAACGCGACGTACAGCGCGAGCAAGGCTTATGTATTGAGCCTGACTCAGTCGTTGAATACTGAGCTGCAAGGCACCGGGGTCCAAGTGCAAGCGGTGTTGCCGGGCGTGACACGCACTGAGATTTTGGAGCGTTCCGGTATTGATGCGTCCCAGATTCCGGAGGACATGATCATGGAAGCGGGAGAGATGGTCGACGCGGCGTTGTCGGGTCTGGATCAGGGTGAGCTCATCACCATTCCTTCCTTGCCGAATCTCTCGGAGTGGGAATCCTTTGTGGCGGCGCGTCATGCGATGGCGCCGAATCTGTCCAGAAGCATGGCAGCGGCGCGTTACAAGTGAGGCGCCATGAATCGACTGAGGTATTTGCGCTATGAGTAATCGTCGGGTGGTGGTCACGGGCATGGGCCTGGTGTGTCCGTTGGGGAGCGGCGTCGAAGCGGTTTGGGCGCGTATGTTGGCTGGACGCTCCGGGGTGCGGGCGTTGCCGGACGAGGTGGTTGCCGATCTGCCGGCCAAGGTCGGTGGCGTGGTGCCGACTCTGGCGGAAGATGCCGAGGCGGGTTTTGACCCGGATCGGGCGACACCGCCCAAAGAGCAGAAGAAGATGGACCGCTTCATTGTGTTCGCCATGGAGGCGGCGCGTCAGGCTGTGGAGCAGGCCGGTTGGCAAGCGCTCGACGCCAATGCCCAAGAGCGCACGGCTACTATTATCGGCTCGGGCGTGGGTGGTTTCGGCGCGATTGCCGATGCGGTACGCACCACTGACAGCCGTGGTCCGCGACGGTTATCGCCGTTCACCATTCCTTCGTTTCTGGTCAATCTCGCCGCGGGCCATGTGTCGATCCAGCACGGTTTCAAGGGGCCTTTGGGAGCTCCGGTAACAGCGTGCGCGGCCGGGGTTCAGGCGATTGGTGACGCGGCGCGGCTGATTCGTTGCGGTGAGGCGGACATTGCGGTGTGTGGCGGCGCGGAAGCGGCGATCGATCGGGTCAGTCTCGCCGGATTTGCTGCGGCTCGGGCCCTGTCCAGCGGCTACAACGATACCCCGGAGCGCGCCTCGCGGCCGTTCGACAGTGGGCGCGATGGCTTCGTGATGGGCGAGGGTTCGGGCCTGCTGGTGATCGAATCCCTGGAGCATGCCCTGGCACGCGGCGCTCAACCATTGGCCGAGCTGGTCGGTTACGGCACCAGCGCCGATGCCTATCATCTGACTGCGGGGCCGGAGGATGGCAGCGGTGCGCGTCGGGCGATGTCGCTGGCGTTGGCTCAGGCAGGCATTTCACCGGCACAGGTGCAGCATCTCAACGCGCACGCCACCTCGACACCGGTTGGCGATTTGGGAGAGCTGGCGGCCATCAAGTCGCTGTTCGGCTCGGACAACAAGATCGCGGTGACGTCGACCAAGTCCGCCACCGGGCATCTGCTCGGCGCCGCAGGCGGGGTCGAGGCGATCTTTACCCTGTTGGCGCTGCGCGATCAGGTGGTGCCGGCCACGCTCAACTTCGATAACCCGGATCCGGCCACCGAAGGCGTGGACATCGTTCACGGTCAGGCGCGACCAATGAACATCGACTACGCGATGTCCAACGGGTTCGGATTCGGCGGTGTGAACGCCAGCGTATTGTTCAAATACTGGGAGGACTAGTTCACGACAGGCAGGTGATGGCACGAATAGTGATTACTCATTCGCAGACGATTGTTGAACAATCACGAGGCGTTGAGTATGAGCAGCGGACTGTCCCTGGCCGACCACATCACATTGGAATTGCGCGCTGATATCATCGGCGGTCGTTTGCTGCCCGGCATGGCGCTGGTGGAAAACGATCTGGTGTCGGCCTACAACGCCTCGCGCAACACCATTCGCGAGGCGTTGCACCGTCTGGGGCAGGAAGGGCTGACCCGCTATGTCCGTAACAAGGGCGTGATGGTGCGCAGGCTGGGTGTCGATGATGTGCGCGATCTGTTCAAGGTTCGGCGCACCCTGGAACTGCAAGCCATCAGCGCCAGCCAGCCATTGCGTGAGTATCAGTCCGACCGGATGCTCGAAGCCCTGGAGGCCACCGAACTGGCCCGGGAGCGTGAGGACTGGCGCGCCGTCGGCACCCACAGCCTGGCCTTTCATCAACACATCGTCGGATTGCTGCGCAGTCCGTTGTTCGATGAGTTCTTCACCAACGTTGTCGCGCAATTGCGTCTGGTGTTTTGCACCGCTCCCGATGAATCACGTTTTCAGGCGCCCTGGCTGGCGCGTGACCGGCAGATACATGAGTTGCTGGCCGACGGCGACAAGCGCGCGGCTGCGGACGCCATGAGCCGTTATCTCGACGATTCCGAACACCTCCTGTTGCAGATGCTTGCCCCTTCTTCCCATCACTGATCGAGGATTTTGTGCCATGTACAAAGACTATCCGGCGGCCTATCAAGTCAGCAAAGGCTCGGCCTTGCAGGTGGACACAGCCTTCTATGAACGGATCCGCGACCAGAAAGAGGGGCGCACGCTGATCGAGCAGTTCGAAGTACCGATCCGCACCGGTCGCGCGTGGAATGTACCGGCCGGGCACGTGTTCAGGGTCACGACCCCGGTCGGCCCGCAAGTCGGGGATTTCAACGTCTGGAATGCCCACGATCCACGCGAGCGCTTGTGGGCGGCGCGGACCCGGCAGTTGCAGGGCGCCCATGTCAGCACCCATGACCGGCTCTGGTCGAACCTGCCATTTTTACGGCCGCTGGTGACCATTACCGACGACAGCCTGGCCGGTTATGGCATCGACGAACACGGCGGGCGTTTGCACGATTTACTGGGAACGCGCTGCGATCCTTACGTGAACAAAATGCTTACCGGCGAAGACTTCCATCATCACTGCCACTCCAACCTGACTCGCGCCGTATTGCCCCATGGCCTGACCGAGTTCGATGTGCATGACGTGTTGAACATTTTCCAGTGCACCGGCCTGAACCACGACGACCTGTATTTCATGAAAGCCTGCCCGGCGCAGAAGGGCGACTATCTGGAGTTCTTTGCCGAGATTGATCTTTTGTGTGCGCTATCGACCTGCCCGGGTGGCGATCTGTCGCTGGCCATGTGGGGGCCGGATGCGCAGGATCCGTTGAGCGTCTGTCGCCCGCTGGGAGTAGAAATTTACCGGTTGGAGGATTCATTGCTTGAGGGCTGGAGCCAGCCGGAGCGTGCGGCTTACAAGGGGTTGCATGGCTTGCACATTGCCAAGGCGGCTTGGGAAAAGTGAAGGGGGTTTTGTGGCGAGGGGGCAATCCCCTCACCACAATTTCGGTCAGCGGTCCTGCGCATCCTTGGCATCCGCTTCCGCATTACGTTCAGCGACGCGTTTGCGTTGCTCTTCAGTCAATTCGACCTTGTTGGCGGTGTCACGCAGCATCATCAAACCGCCAACGATCGAGCCGATGGCAACGATCAGAATCAACCAGGCATACCAGGGCATAGGAGTTCTCCTTAAGGGCAGACCGGTGGACAAGGGTTTCGCCAACCGATCCTGCATACCACTTTTGAGCGATGGAATTTCGCAGTGGTTCCATTCTATGCCTGATCCGACAGCAGCACTGCGGCTGTTTAGAGCCCGGTCAACATCGCATCCGCCGGCGCATCGGCACGCAGTTGCGCGGTCAGCATGAAGTACACGAAACCCACTGCCATGAAGCCGAGGAAGATCAACCCGATCAAGGTGTTGAACCAGGCCATCGCCACCAGGCAAACCACCGCCAATACCAGCGCAATGAATGGCAGCAACGGGTAGCAAGGCGCGCGGAAAGTGCGTTCCAGGTTCGGTTCGGTTTTGCGCAGTTTGAACAGGCTGAGCATGCTCATGATGTACATCACGATCGCACCGAATACCGCCATGGTGATCATTGCCGCCGTCAGCGTCATGCCGCCGAGGTTGATCAAGCCGTCACTGTAGATCGCCGCGATGCCGATCACGCCACCGGCGATGATTGCCCGGTGCGAGGTCTGGAAGCGCGACAGTTTGGCCAGCGATGCCGGCAAGTAACCGGCCCGGGCGAGGGCGAAGAACTGCCGCGAGTAGCCGAGGATGATCCCGTGGAAACTCGCCACCAGGCCGAACAGGCCGATCCACACCAGCATGTGCAACCAGCTGGAGCTTTCGCCAACCACGGCTTTCATCGCTTGCGGCAGCGGATCGTTGATGTTCGACAGGGTGCGCCAGTCGCCAGCAGCACCAGGGTCAGGATGCCGCTGATGTAGGCCTTGGGAATCGTGCGTTTCGGATCCTTGGCTTCTTCGGCGGCCATGGCCGCGCCTTCGATGGCCAGGAAGAACCAGATGGCGAACGGGATCGCCGCGAACATCCCGGCAATCGCCGGAGCACCGAACACATCCGAGCCGGCCCAGCCGTTGAGGGCGAAGTTGCTGAAACTGAACGCCGGGGCGACCACGCCCATGAACACCAGCAGTTCGGCGACTGCCAATACGCAGACCAGCAGTTCGAAGGTGGCGGCCAGTTTCACGCCGAGAATGTTCAGGCCCATGAACACGATGTACGCCCCGACCGCTGCGTGTTTCGGGTCTCGGGCGGGAAACTGCACGTTCAGATAGGCGCCGATCGCCAGGGCAATCGCCGGTGGCGCGAAGACGAATTCGATCAGCGTCGCCAACCCGGCAATCAACCCACCTTTCTCGCCAAAGGCACGGCGGCTGTAGGCAAAGGGACCGTCGGCATGGGGAACCGCGGTGGTCAGCTCGGTGAAACTGAAGATGAATGCTATTCACCTATGAGTCTTGAGTCAGTGAGTAACCCGTGGCGAGGGAGCTTGCTCCTGCTTGAATGCGTAGCGCTCACAAAAATCGGCGATTGTTATCAGGTTTTTGGGGCCGCTGCGCAGCCCAACGCGAGCAAGCTCGCCACAAAGGTAGGCATGACTGAAGAATCGCGCTTAAGTGAACAGCGTTACTCTTTACACATTCTTTATGCCCCGCCACCCCCCTCGATCTCGCGCCTTTACAGCCTCCCTGCCGACAATCACTCCACACGCGGCAATACGCCGTAACACGGAGAACTTCCATGAGCGTTCTGGACGGAGTGTCACTGCTATTGGCAGTGGGGCTGTTCATTTATCTGTTGGTTGCGCTGTTGCGCGCGGACCGGAACTAGGAGCGGCTATGCACAGTTATGACTATTGGCTGATCCTCGCCTTCTTCGCCGTGGTGCTGATTCCGGCACCGTTTCTGGGGCGCTTCTACTACAAGGTGATGGAAGGACAGCGTACCTGGCTTTCGCCGATTCTCGGCCCGGTGGAGCGTGGCTGCTATCGGGTGGCCGGCGTCGATCCGCAGGCCGAACAGAGCTGGCAGAAATACACCCTGGCCTTGCTCGCCTTCAACCTCGCGGGTTTTTTACTGTTGTTCGCGATCCTGCTGTTTCAGGATCACTTGCCGCTGAATCCGCAAAACCTGCCGGGTCAGGAATGGACGCAAGCGTTCAACACCGCCGTCAGCTTCATGACCAATACCAACTGGCAGTCCTACAGTGGCGAAGCGACCCTGAGCTACCTGAGCCAGATGGTCGGCCTCACCGTGCAGAACTTCGTCAGCGCCGCCACCGGTCTGGCGGTTCTGGTTGCGCTGTGTCGCGGCATCGGTCGTAAGTCGACCAAAACCCTGGGCAACTTCTGGGTCGACATGACCCGCGCCACCCTCTACGGCCTGCTGCCTCTGTGCTTGCTGCTGGCGCTGTACCTGGTGTGGCAGGGTGTGCCGCAAACCTTCGCGCAATATGTGAATGCCGTGACCCTGCAGGGCGTCGATCAGGTGATCCCGCTCGGCCCGGCCGCCAGCCAGATTGCGATCAAACAACTGGGGACCAACGGCGGTGGCTTCTTCGGCGTCAACTCGGCGCATCCGTTCGAGAACCCGACGGCCTGGAGCAACCTGTTCGAAGTCGCCTCGATCATTCTGATCCCGGTGGCGCTGGTGTTCACCTTCGGCCATTACGTCAAAGACCTGCGTCAGAGCCGCGCGATCATCGCCTGCATGCTGGCGCTGTTTTTGATCGGCGGCGCGACTTCGCTGTGGGCTGAATACCAACCCAATCCGACCCTGGCCAACGTCGCCGTCGAACAGACCGCGCCGCTGGAAGGCAAGGAAGCGCGTTTCGGCACCACCGCCACCGTGCTGTGGTCGGTGACCACCACTGCGGCGTCCAACGGTTCGGTCAACGGCATGCACGACAGCCTCAACCCGCTGAGTGGCATGGTCGCGATGGTCAACATGATGGTTGGCGAAGTGATCTTCGGCGGTGTCGGTGCCGGGCTCTACGGCATGTTGCTTAACGTGTTGATCGCGGTGTTCCTTGCCGGGCTGATGATCGGTCGCACGCCGGAATACCTCGGCAAGAAACTGCAAGCCCGGGAAGTTCAGCTGCTGGTGGTGACCTTGCTGGTGATGCCGGTGGGCGTGCTGGTGCTCGGCGCGATTGCCGCCAGCCTGCCAGGCCCGGTGGCGGCGGTGAGCAACCCTGGTGCTCACGGTTTCAGTCAGTTGCTTTACGCCTACACCTCGGCCAGTGCCAACAACGGTTCTGCCTTCGGCGGTTTCGGTGCCAACACTGCGTTCCACAACCTGATGCTGGGGCTGGGCATGTTGATCGGGCGCTTCGGTTACATCCTTCCGGTGCTGGCCCTGGCCGGCAGCCTGGCGATGAAGAAAACCGCGCCGATCGGCCAGAACAGCTTCCCCACCCATGGCCCGCTGTTCGTGACCTTGCTGACCGTGACCATTTTGCTGGTGGGCGGTTTGACCTTCTTGCCGACGCTGGCACTGGGTCCGATAGCTGAACACTTGAGCATGGGCTTCTGAGCCGCTTTTTTAGGAGCACGATGATGAATATGCCCGCAACTAAAGCCGCCGTCGTCAAGGCGCCGGAACAACCGAAAACCGCGATCTCGGCCCTGTGGCGTCCGGCGCTGGTGCAAGCCTTCGTCAAGCTCGATCCACGGCAATTGCAGCGTGCGCCGGTGATGCTGGTGGTGGAACTGACCGCCATCCTCACCACGGTGCTGTGCTTCATTCCCGACAGCGCCGTGCCGACCTTCGTCGCCGCGCAAATCGCGTTGTGGCTGTGGTTCACCGTACTGTTCGCCAACTTCGCCGAAGCGTTGGCCGAAGGTCGCGGCAAGGCCCGCGCCGACAGCCTCAAGGCCGGCAGTGTTGGCTTGAGCGCCCGGCGCAAAAGTGCCAATGGCAGCTTTCAGGTAGTGCCCGCCAGTAGCCTGCGCAAGGGCGACGTGGTGCGCGTCGAAGCGGGGGAGATGATTCCCGGCGACGGCGAGGTGATCGAAGGCATCGCGGCGGTCAACGAAGCGGCGATTACCGGTGAATCGGCGCCCGTGATTCGCGAGTCCGGCGGCGACCGTTCGGCGGTCACCGGCAACACTCGACTGGTGTCGGACTGGCTGCTGGTGCGCATCACCGCCAACCCCGGCGAGTCGACCCTCGACCGCATGATCGCCCTGGTTGAAGGCGCCAAACGCCAGAAAACCCCGAACGAAGTGGCGCTGGATATCCTGCTGATCGGCCTGACCCTGATCTTCCTGCTGGTGGTGGTGACCCTGCAACCGTTCGCCCACTTCGCCAACGGCAACCTGCCGCTGGTGTTCCTGGTCGCGTTGTTGGTCACGCTGATTCCAACCACCATTGGTGGCTTGCTGTCGGCCATCGGTATCGCCGGGATGGACCGTCTGGTGCGCCTGAACGTGATCGCCAAATCCGGTCGCGCCGTGGAAGCGGCGGGGGACGTGCACGTCCTGTTGCTGGACAAGACCGGCACCATCACCTTCGGCAATCGTCGCTGCAGCGCGGTTTATGCCGCACCAGGCGTCAGCGCCAAGGAACTGGCCGAAGGCGCGTTGTTTGCCTCGCTGGCCGATGACACCGCTGAAGGCAAATCCATCGTCGAGTACCTGCGCGGTCTTCACCCACAACCGGAGCCGTCCTCCGATGTGCTGACCGCCGTGCCGTTCAGCGCTGAAACCCGCTTGTCCGGTGTCGACTATCAGGGTCGGGTCTATCGCAAGGGCGCGGTGGATTCGCTGCTGAACTTCGTCGGCCTGAAACGCGCTGATCTGGCTCCCGCCCTGTCCCGGGAAATCGACAAGATCGCCCAGAGCGGTGGCACGCCGTTGCTGGTGTGCGCCGACGGCAAATTGCTCGGTGTGATTCATCTGAAGGACGTGGTCAAACCCGGCATCCGCGAGCGTTTTGCCGAGCTGCGCAAACTGGGGATTCGCACGGTCATGGTCACCGGCGACAACCCGCTGACCGCCGCCGCGATTGCTGCCGAAGCGGGCGTGGATGACGTGCTGGCCGAAGCCACGCCGGAGAAGAAACTGGCGCGCATTCGTCACGAGCAGAACGACGGTCGCCTGGTCGCCATGTGCGGCGACGGCGCCAACGACGCCCCGGCCCTGGCCCAGGCGGACGTGGGCATGGCAATGAACGACGGCACGCAGGCGGCGCGGGAAGCGGCGAACATGGTCGACCTCGACAGCGACCCGACCAAACTGTTGGACGTGGTGCAGATCGGCAAGGAATTGCTGGTGACCCGTGGTGCGCTGACTACCTTTTCCATCGCCAACGACGTGGCCAAATACTTCGCGATCCTGCCGGCGCTGTTCGCCTCGATCTACCCGCAATTGGGTGTGCTCAACGTCATGCACCTGAGCAGTCCGCAGAGCGCGATTCTGTCGGCGATCGTGTTCAACGCCCTGATCATTGTGGTGCTGATTCCACTGGCGCTGCGCGGTGTGCGGGTGCAGGCGGCGAGTGCGGCGGCGTTGTTGCGACGCAATCTGCTGATCTATGGACTGGGCGGGATTCTGGTGCCGTTCGTGGGCATCAAGGCGATCGACATGCTGTTGACGGCGTTGCACCTGGTTTAGCGGTTGTTGTTTGAGGCAGGGGCTTTTGTGGCGAGGGAGCTTGCTCCCGCTGGGCTGCGAAGCGGCCCCACCTCAGGCCCAATGTTGATTCAGGGCACCGCATTCACCGGGTTTACGACTGCTGCGCAGCCGAGCGGGAGCAAGCTCCCTCGCCACAGGTGATGTGTGTGCCTTCTAAGTGATGAGTATTCTTCGAATCGAGGATTTTGAAATGTCCACACTGATACGTCCGGCCCTGAGCCTGCTGGTGCTGATGACCCTGATCACCGGCGTCGCCTATCCCTTGGTGGTGACCGGCGTCGCCCAGGTCGCCTTCCCGGACCAGGC
This sequence comes from Pseudomonas sp. FP1740, assembly GCF_030687165.1. Lineage (NCBI taxonomy): Bacteria > Pseudomonadati > Pseudomonadota > Gammaproteobacteria > Pseudomonadales > Pseudomonadaceae > Pseudomonas > Pseudomonas sp. FP1740. The sequence goes on along the minus strand of NZ_CP117461.1, from coordinate 4,854,284 downwards.
CAATGGCAGCCTGGTGCGCGACGCCGACGGCAAGGTCCGCGGCTCGTCGCTGATTGCCCAGGATTTCGTCGGCGACGCCTGGTTCCACCCACGGCCATCGGCCGGTGCGTTTGCCACCGTGTCGAGTAGCGCCAGCAACCTTGCGCCCAGCAATCCGGCGCTGGCCACTCGGGTGATCGAGGAGGCCAACAAGTTGCAGGTGGCCGGGCAGGGTCCGGTGCCGTTGGCCATGCTGACCACCTCCGGCAGCGGCCTCGATCCGCACTTGCCACCAGAGGCGATTGCCTATCAACTGGCGCGTGTCGCCGCAGCGCGCAATCTGCCGGTGTCTACGCTTGAACAACTGCTGGATGCGCACATCGAGCGACCGCTTGTTGGGCCGCCGGTGGTGAATGTATTGGCGTTGAACCTGGCGCTGGAAAACTTGTAGTAGGTGATCGTTCCCACGCTCTGCGTGGGAATGCATCAATGGACGCTCTGCGTCCGCTTTTTTGGGACGCGGAGCGTCCCTGGCTGCATTCCCACGCAGAGCGTGGGAACGATCAACAAAGTGAACAAGGCAATGACAGATGAGTGACTCCGGCCGCGCCGATGCGCTGTTAGCAGACCTGCCCCGCGATGGCCGCGGCCGGCTCAAGGTGTTCCTTGGCGCCGCTCCGGGGGTCGGCAAGACCTACGCCATGCTCCAGGCCGCCCACACTCAACTGCGCCAGGGCGTGAAAGTCCTGGCCGGGGTGGTCGAAACCCATGGCCGCGCCGAAACCGAAGCACTCCTCGCCGGTTTACCGCAGCAGCCGTTGGTGCGCTCGGAATATCGCGGCGTGATGCTCGAAGAAATGGACCTCGATGGCTTGCTCGCCGCCAAGCCGAAACTGGTGCTGGTCGACGAACTGGCCCACACCAATGCCCCCGGCAGCCGTCACACCAAACGCTGGCAAGACATCCAGGAATTGCTGGCTGCCGGCATCGACGTGTTCACCACGGTCAACGTCCAGCATCTGGAAAGCCTCAACGATCAAGTGCGCGGCATCACCGGCGTACAGGTGCGTGAAACCCTGCCGGACTGGGTGTTGCAAGAAGCCTACGAACTGTTGCTGATCGACCTGCCGCCGCGTGAGTTGCTGGAGCGTCTGCGCGACGGCAAAGTCTACGTGCCGGAGCAGGCGCGGGCGGCCATCGATGCGTTCTTCACCCAGACCAACCTCACCGCCCTGCGCGAACTGGCGATGCAAACCGCTGCCGCTCAAGTGGATAACGATCTGGCCCAGGGGTATCGCCAGTTGGGACAAGCGGCGCCAGCGGTGCGCGGTCGGTTGCTGGTGGGCGTTGATGGCGATGCGCAGGCCGAGCGCCTGGTGCGTCACGCCAGTCGCGTCGCCCAGCGGCGGCATCTGCCGTGGAGCCTGGTGCATGTGGACAACGGCCGGGTGCGTGACGAACAGTCGCGCCTGCGCCTGCAAAGCGCCCAGCAACTGGCCGAACGCCTCGGTGGCGAAGTGGTGTTGCTGCGTGCTGGTGAGGTGGCGAAAACGTTGATCCAGCACGCGACCGAACGTCGTGCCAGCCTGGTGCTGGTGGGCCAGTCACGCCAGCGTTTGCGTCGACGCTTGTTCGGCGGTGGCCTGGCGTCGCGCTTGCTGCGCGATGCTCGCGGGCTGGAAATCAACGTGCTCGACAGCGATCACGAACAGCATCAGCCACGTCAGCGTTCGGCGCAGTCGCTGGTGTGGTTCGACTACGCCTTGGCGCTGGTGGCGACGGTGCTCGCCAGTGCCCTGGCCTGGGCGGTGTCGAGCGTCTTGCCGCTGCCCAACATTTCGTTGGTGTTCCTTGCGGCAGTGTTGCTGGTGGCGGTGCGCAGCAGTCTTGGCCCGGCGCTGGCCTGTGCGGCGTTGTCGTTTCTGACCTATGACTTTCTGTTCATTCCGCCGAATTTCTCGTTTGCCATTCAGCGCGAAGAAGACGTGCTGACCTTGCTGTTCTTCCTGTTGATGGCGGCCCTGACCGGTAACCTTGCAGCGCGGCAACGGCGGCAATTGGAAGCCTTGCGCGACACTCAGGAAGAGACCAGCGAACTGCTCGACCTGTCGCGCAAACTCACCGCCGCCACCGACCGTCAGGCCGTGGTCAGCGCTGCGGCCCAGCATCTCAACGGCTGGAGCGACCTGAAGCTGTGCCTGCTCAATCGCGATGGCCAGAGCGGCTGGAAAGTTGAAACCGGTGGGCCGCTGGAGTTTTCCGAGGCCGAGCGCGCCGCCGCCGATTGGGCCTGGCAACACGATCAACCGGCAGGCGCGGGCACCGGCACTTTGCCGTTCGGGCGCTGGTGGTGGTGGCCGTTGTCGGTGGACGACGGTCCGCTGGCATTGCTCGGCGTGTGTGCCAAAGAAGGCCAGACCCTGAGCGGCCAGCGTCGGCGCTTGCTGACCGCGCTGAGCCAACCGTTGGCCCAGGCGTTGGCCCGGGCGCAACTGGCCGATGACCTTGAGGCCGCGCGTTTGCATGGCGAAACCGAACAGTTGCGCAGCGCGCTGCTGGCGTCGGTGTCCCACGATTTGCGCACGCCGTTGACCTCCATGCGCGGCAGCATCGACAGCCTGTTGGCGCTGGGCGAGGCGATTCCGCTTGCGGACCGTCGCGAACTGCTCGAAGGCACCCGCGATGAAGCCGAACGGCTGGATCGCTACATCCAAAACCTGCTGGACATGACCCGCCTCGGTCACGGCGCCCTGAAGCTGGCGCGGGACTGGGTATCGCCGGCAGACATCGTCGGCAGTGCACTTAATCGTCTGCGCGCGGTGCTGGCGTCGTTGCACGTCGTGACCGAAGTGCCGGCCGAACTGCCGCTGCTCTATGTGCATGCCGCGTTGATCGAGCAAGCACTGGTCAATGTGCTGGAAAACGCCGCGCGTTTCTCACCGCCCCACGGGCGTCTTGAATTGCGTGCCGGGGCCACTGACAGTGAGCTGTTTTTTTCGGTGAGCGATGAGGGGCCGGGGATTCCGGAGGAGGACCGGGCGAAGATTTTCGACATGTTCTACACCGCCGCTCGTGGCGATCGCGGTGGGCAGGGCACGGGGCTGGGGTTGGCGATCTGTCAGGGCATGGTCGGTGCCCATGGCGGGCGGATCAGCGTCGCCGACGGCATCGAAGGGCGCGGCACCTGCATCACGCTGCACTTGCCGTTGCAGACTCAGCCGGGATTGGACAGTGAAGCCTGATCCCGCCTGCGCTACTCTCTTGCCACCTCTTTGTGTTGATGTGAATTCATGAGCCAGACCGCGACCATTTTGGTCATCGACGACGAACCGCAGATCCGTAAATTCCTGCGCATCAGCCTCGCCTCCCAAGGCTACAGAGTGCTGGAGGCCGGCACCGGCTCGGAAGGCCTGGCCCAGGCCGCATTGAACAAACCCGACTTGTTGGTGCTCGACCTCGGCCTGCCGGACATGGACGGCCAGCAGGTGCTACGCGAGTTTCGCGAGTGGTCGACGGTGCCGGTGCTGGTGCTCTCGGTGCGCGCTAGCGAAGGGCAGAAAGTCCAGGCCCTGGATGGTGGTGCCAACGACTACGTGACCAAGCCGTTCGGCATTCAGGAGTTTCTCGCCAGGGTGCGTGCCTTGCTGCGTCAGGCGCCAACGGGTGAGGCCCAGGAAGCAGCGCTCAGTTTCGGCCCGCTCACCGTCGATCTGGCGTATCGCCGGGTGCTGCTGGACGGTGCCGAAGTGGCGCTGACGCGCAAGGAGTATGCGGTGCTGGCGCAACTGGCGCGGCATCCGGGGCGGGTGATCACCCAGCAGCAATTGCTCAAGGACATCTGGGGCCCGACCCACACCGAGGACAGTCACTATCTGCGGATTGTAGTCGGGCATTTGCGACAGAAACTGGCGGATGATCCGACTCAGCCGCGGTTCATCGTCACCGAGGCGGGGGTGGGGTATCGGTTGATTGAATCGTTGAGTTAGGTGGTGTTGATCGTTCCCACGCTCTGCGTGGGAATGCCGCTATGGACGCTCTGCGTCCGCCGTTAAAAAATGACGCGGAGCGTCACCGGATGCATTCCCACGCGGAGCGTGGGAACGATCGTCATTCACTTAAAAATCTCAATAGTCTCGCTCATTCTCATACCGATCCAGCGTATCCCGAGCAATCTCCCGCCCCAGCGCGATCAACTCCGGCGCCTTGTAGAACTCGAAAAAACGGCACACCCGCTTGGGCACGTTGATCAGGATATCCGGTGGATACCCGGCAATCTTGTACTGCGCCAATGAGGTCTGCATCACCTCGAAACTCTGGTTGATCAGGTCCAGCAAAGACGCCGGCCCGACGTTGTCGATGATGAACGACCCGGTGGCGGATTTCGGTGCGCCGTCGCTTTCCGGGGCTGCGGCCGGTTGCTGGGCTTCGGGCTGGGCGGATTCGATCCATGGGTTGATCTCGGCCGCTTCTGCCATCAGCGCTTCCTTTTCGAGAAGCAGCAATTGCTCTGCCTGTTTGCGGCGGAAAGGCAATTTCGAGCCCAGCGAGCTGATCAGGCTGTCGAAGCGGGTCTTGAATGCCGCCGGGCGCTGGATCACCGGCAGTTGATAGTGACGCTGGTTGGTGGAGTTGAGGTTGACCGCGATGATCAGGTCGCAATGGCTCGACACCACCGGCACGATCGGCAACGGGTTGAGGATGCCGCCGTCCACCAGCATGCGGTTGCCCTGCATCACGGGGGTGAACAGGCTGGGGATCGCCGCCGACGCACGCATGGCCTGGTGCAGGCAACCTTCCTGGAACCAGATTTCCTGCTGGTTTGTGAGGTCCGTGGCCACGGCTGTATAGGGGATGCGCAGGTCTTCGATATTGATCTCGCCGACGATCTTGCGGATCTGCCCGAAGACCTTCTCCCCGCGAATCGCGCCCAGGCGGAAGCTGACATCCACCAGACGCAACACGTCGAGGTAATCCAGGCTCTCGATCCAGTCGCGATAATCATCGAGTTTGCCGGCGGCATAGATCCCGCCGACCACCGCGCCCATGGAGCAACCGGCGATGCAGGCGATGTCGTAGCCACGCCGTTCGATCTCTTCAATGACGCCGATATGGGCGTAGCCCCGGGCACCGCCCGAGCCCAACACCAGTGCGACACGCTTTTTCATGAATCGACCTCTCTGACAAGGTTCAACAATGCACCCAACGAGGGGCACGCTTCAATCGCTATGGTCGTTCGACGGGAGCGGGCGTCGTTTTTTGACACTCAACTAAGGCGAGTAGGTATCCTCGCGAGCGCTATAGTTTCCACTGCGGGTCCAAGGCACTTTTCGCGCGCCAGAGCGGTCTTACCTGCACGACTGTCTATTATCTTTGAGGTGTGAGTGATGAAAGCCTGGATTTGTATGCCTTTGATTGCGTTGGCGCTTGCCGGTTGTGCCGGTAAAACCGCTTACCGTGACAGCTGCGGTAGCCAGCTCGACGCCGCCTGGCACGAACTGGATCTGGCCAAGGCCGAGGGTTTAGCCGGGACTGTCAGCTACTCCAAGGCGCTGTCGTTGCTGACCGGTGCCAAGACCCAGCAACAATTCGAAGCGTACGAGGGTTGTACCAGAAAGGCCGAGAAGGCACGTTTCTACATTCGTGAGTCCCGCGCCGGCCGTTGAGGCATGATGGAGCGTACTCAGGGTAATTCGATTCAGGGAGTACGCGATGTCTGCCGTGGTTGATCGGTTGGTGGCTCAAGTACTGGGCCTGGAAGTCCGTTTGCTGGCCTGTCAGGCTCGCTTGAGTGCCCGCACCGATCCGGAAGCGCTGCACGATCTGCGCACCACCGTGCGCAGATTGCGCAGCCTGCTTCGTCCCTTGCGCGGTTTGCCTGGGGTCGAACAACTGGAAGCAGCGTCGTCCCGGGTCGGCCAACTGACCACACCGTTGCGTGATCGTGAAGTGCTGGCAGCGTACTTGCTCCAGCATAATCAACCCGAGGCCGCACACCGGCGCATGGCGCGGATGGCTGAGGCTTATCCCACCGTGGCGATGAGCCCGGAGCTGACGCAGTTGTTGATGATCCTCGACGCCTTTCCGCGTTTCCTGCGGGCCTCCCAGCGCCAGGGTTTGCTCAAGGGCTTGCGCCAGCGCATCGAAAAACGCCTGGCCAAACAATGGAAGAAACTCGACCAGGCCCTGCACGATCCCGCCCATGACCGCCATCGTCTGCGCCTGCTGATCAAGCGTGCGCGTTATGGCATCGAAGCTTATCCCGAACTGGATCGTTTGCCGGAAGCGGCCATGCCCAGGCTGAAGTCGGCTCAGGCTGCCTTGGGGGAGTGGCACGACAGCTGGCAATGGCTGGCCCGCGCCAAGGAGGAGCCTGATTTGCAGCCATGTGTCGAAATCTGGAAAACCACCATGGCCCAGGCCGAAGAGCGCGCCGACCGTGTTCTCGACAAACTCAGCAGAGCCTGCTTCAAATCCTGAAACCACCACTAATCCAATATGGGTTCCAGTCGAGCACGGCTCATCTGTCAGTAATTTTGGCCGGAATAAGCGCTGTGCCGGCCTTGCGGGCTGGTTAAGATCGCTCCATCCATTTCCCAGTCTCTGAGGTTTCCATGCGCTTTTCCGATCTGCTCGACGCTGTTCGCAGCCAGCCGCAGGAAGTGTCTATTCCACCTGAATGGGGCCAGGGGCGGGCGAGTTTTGGTGGTCTGATCGCCGCCTTGCAATACGAAGCCATGCGCGCAAAAGTCCCGGCGGATCGTCCGGTGCGCTCGCTGGCAATCACCTTTGTCGGCCCGGTCGAGCCCGATGTACCGGTCAGTTTTGAAGTCGACGTATTGCGCGAAGGCAAAGCCGTCAGCCAGGTGCTGGGCCGGGCGATGCAGAAGGGGCAAGTGGTGACGTTGGTCCAGGGCAGCTTCGGCGCTTCGCGAACTTCCGAAGTGGTGGTCGCGGCCAACCCGGCTCCTGAGATGAAGCATTGGGACGACTGTCAGGAACTGCCGTACATCAAAGGCGTGACCCCGGAATTCATGCGCTACCTGGCCATGCGCTGGAGTGTCGGTGGCATGCCGTTTACCGGTAACAAATCGCGGGACATGGGTGGTTGGGTGCGCTTGCGCGGGGATGGGGAGGGCGAGTCGGTCAGCGAAGCCCATATCCTGGCGCTGGTCGACGCCTGGCCGCCGTCCTTGTTGTCGCATCTGAAGAAACCGGCGGCAGGCAGCACGCTCACCTGGACCATCGAATTCGTCCAGCCGTTGCTGGCGTTGAGTACGCTGGACTGGTGCAAGTACCTGGTGGACATCGAACATGCCGCTGACGGCTATGGGCACGCCGCCGCCAATCTCTGGAGCGAAGACGGTCAGTTGATCGCCATGAGTCGGCAGACCGTCACGATTTTCGCCTGATCAGCGATGGCGACGGTGGCGTTCGCGCCAGGCGCGCCACCAGCCGCCACTGAAGAAAAACCGGGGGAAGGTCAGGAACTGCTCGACCAGCAAGCGTGATACCGCGTCTTTGCGATCACTGAACGGCTCGGAGGCTTGCGCCTCCAGGCTATGACCGTGACGCTGCAGGCCCAGGGCGGCAATCAGGCCGATAATGCCAATCGCGAAGCTCGCCAGATCCAGGCTGAACACCCCCGAGACCATCAGCAAAAACGCCACGATGAACAGCGGCACGGCAATCAGGTGCAACACCAGATTGGTCGGGTGCTGGTGATTGTGCGGGTACAGGCGCCATTGCCAGGCGGGAAGGTTGGGGTGACGTTTGCCCATGATGCTTATCCTTGGTTCGTTGAGGCTCATGAACAAAGAATAGGTCGGGCGAAAGCCGTCGGCGAATCAAGGCTGGCTATCGGCGCGATAGGGGTCATGGTCGATATTCATGTTGACCGCCTTCGCGGGCCCTTAAAGCTTGAGCTGCCCGATGGCCTTGCTTAATTCCCCGGCCAACATCGCCAATTCATTGCTGGTAATCGCCGAGTTCACGGTCTGCTTCACGGTGTTCTCGGTCACGTCGCGAATGCTCACCACGGCCCGATTCATCTCCTCCGCCACATGACTCTGCTGCTCGGCCGCCACCGCGATCTGCGTATTGCTTTCACGCATTTGCGCCACCGCACCGGTGATTTCAGCCAGGGCCACACTGGCTTCCTGGGCCTGTTGCATGCAGTCGTCCGCCTTGTACGAACTTTCCTGCATGAAGTCCACCGCGTCCCGGGTCCCGGCCTGCAGCGCTGAAACCATGGTGGTGATCTCGTCGGTGGACGTCTGGACCCGTTTGGCCAGGTTGCGCACTTCATCGGCGACTACCGCAAACCCTCGGCCCATTTCACCGGCCCGGGCCGCTTCGATGGCCGCGTTCAGGGCCAGCAGGTTGGTTTGTTCAGCGATGCTGTGAATCACGTTGACCACGCCGTTGATCTTCTGGCTGTCCTCGGCCAGGCGCTGAATCATCTCGGCGGTTTGCTGCACGCCGGTGGACAATCCGCCAATCGATTTTTGTACCCGAGTCACCACTTCCTGACCGCTGCCGGCCAGGGTGTCGGCGGTTTGCGAGAGGTCGCGGGTGGCGCCGGCGTGTTGGGCAATGTGATGGACCGTGGTGGTCATTTCGTTGATCGCCGTGGCGGCCTGATCGGTTTCGCTTTGCTGGCCGAGCATGCCGTGACGCACTTCATTCATGCTCGCGGCCAGTCGCGCGGCGCCGACGTCCAGTTGCCGGGCGGTGCTGGCGACAGTGTTGACCACCCGCTGGTAGCCGGCCTGCATGGCATTGAAGGCATTGGCCATCTGCCCGACTTCGTCCTTGCAGGCCAGTGGCACACGGGCCGACAGGTCGCCGCTTTTCTCGACGTGGAGCATCACGTCTTTCAAGGTGTTGAGCTGGCTGAGCAGGAAGCGGATCAACAGTTGCGACGCGCCGAGCATCGCCAGCATCAGGATGAACACCGCTACCGCGTAGTGGGTGAAGCGCTCGCCGAATACCTGGCTCAGGCTCGGGCCGTAGGCAACGACCGCGACCTGTTGACCGTCGGGACGAGCGAACACCTCGGCACCCATCAACGGATTTTCCCCGAACAGCGGCATGGCATTGATCTGGATCCAGCCGAGGGTATCGGTCAGTTCCAGAAGCGGTTGCCCGTTCAGTAAAGGCGCCTGCCCACGATTGAAGGTCAGCAGGTTGTCGGCCTTGGGCAGCGGCTGCCCGACAGGCCAGGCACTGAGCAATCGTGCCTGGGCCTGGGCCGATACTTGCGCGGCGTGACTGCGGGCCTGTTGTTCAAGCTGCACGGCGTACAGCACCAGCAACAGGGTGGTGACAAAGGCGACCGCGTTGACCGCCCAGAATTTGTATTTCAGCGAGATATTGCTAAGCCAGGCACCCATGGAGGTCTTCTCTGATAGCGGTAACAGTTTTGGCAAGGTGCCATTATTGTGCCGCTACTCAGTGCGTCGAATCTTGATATGGGTCAATGACCGCTACGGTTCTCAAGTGGTTACTGGGGGATTGAGGGCAACCCGAAAAATGCCCGCGCGCTGGCGGTGCTGTGGGCGGCGAGATCTTCCATGCTTTCCCCGCGATGCAACGCCACTTCACGCAACACTTCAGTCAGATACGCCGGCTCGTTGCGACCGTTCTTCGGCTTGGGGCGCAAGCTGCGGGGCAGCAGATACGGCGCGTCGCTCTCCAGCATCAAGCGCCCGCGTTTAATTTCCTTGACCAACGGATGCAGGTGCGTGCCCCGGCGTTCGTCGCAGATCCAGCCAGTGATGCCGATGTGCAAATCCAGATCGAGATAGCTGAACAGCGCCTTCTTTTCTCCGGTGAAGCAGTGCACCACGGCGGCCGGCAATTGATCGCGGTAATCGTGCAGGATCTCCAGCAATCGTTGGCTGGCGTCACGTTCATGCAGGAACACCGGTAGTTGCAGTTCGACCGCCATTGCCAGATGTTCTTCGAGGACTTTTTCCTGCTGCGGGCGGGGTGAGAAATCACGATTGAAATCGAGGCCGCATTCACCCACGGCCACTACGTTCGGCTCCTTGAGCAAACTGCGCAGACGTTGGGCGCTGTCGGCGTTCCAGTCGCTGGCTGAATGCGGGTGAATGCCGGCGGTAGCGAACAGTCGTTGAGCGCTTTCGTCCAGTTGCCGGCACAGTTCCAGCGCCTGTTCGCTGCCCTCGACGCTGGTCCCGGTAAGCACCAGTTGGCAGACCCCGGCAGCGTAGGCACGGTCGAGTACAGCCTGGTGTTTGTCGGCAAAACTGGGGTTGGTCAGGTTGACGCCGATATCGATGAGTTGCATGGTGCTACCTCGGACCAAAGGCCGGAAAGCATATCAGAGCTGTAGATTTATAAGAAAAACCAAGAACTACAACGAGTTAAAGCTGTCTGTTGAGGCCGCGAGGCAGGTCGGGGTTGGTAGATTTGCCATCACTGTGCCACTCTCTCGCACTTTATCAGCGCTTCAAGCGCTCTGTTTCTGTTGCCCGATGTCATGAAATCACTCATGAGGTTGGCCAGTATTCTTTCCGGAGAGTGGATGACACGTCCCTCGGTTTTGTTACTGCTGTGTTGTTCGTTGCTGCTGCCGATGCCGGCGGTTGCGCGTCTGGCCGGGCCGTTGCAAGCTGTACCGGCAGCCAAGGTCCGTGACCTGGCGGAGATTCGCAGTAGCCGTGTGCTGCGGGTGCTGGTCAACCAGAGCCGCAACAGCTCCGGCGAAGTCCAGGGCCAGGCCATCGGCGTCGAATACCACCGCCTGCGGGCTTTCGAGCAATACCTTAATGGCCACGCCCGTGATGGCCAGGAAATCACCCTCAAGATCATTCCCAAAGCCAAGGATCAACTGCTCGGCGCGTTGCAGCGCGGGGAGGGTGATCTGGTCGCACCGGGGGAATTGCTCGATCCGCAATCGGGGCACGCAGTCAGCACCAGTGAGCCGATTACCAGCAACGTGCCGTTGCTGCTGGTGGGGATCAAAGGCGAAAGGCGTTACACCCACCTCGAACAACTCTCGGGTAAAACCCTCGCGCTGCCCACCGGCAGTGCTGCCGGGGATGCGGTCAGCCAGATCAATCAGAAGCTCGCGCTGCACAAACTGCCGCCGGTGAAGATCGAGTGGGTCGACCCAAGCCTGGCCGTCGAGGACGTACTGGAAATGGTCCAGGGCGGGATCTTCCATCTGACCATCGTCGAGCAACCGATCGCCGAGCGCTGGGGCAAGATCCTGCCCAAGTTGCGCTTCGATCGACAGGTGCTCATCAATGAGCCGGGCGAGGAATATTGGTTCGTGCGTCGCGACGCCTCGATGCTGCGGGCGAGCATCGACCGTTTCCTGACCACCTACAAGCAACCGTCGGACCAGGATGCGGCGTTCCTGCGGATCTACCGGCGCCTGTATCAAGTGCACTATCCCTTGGCCAAGGCCGATCGTCAGCGCCTGGAAAAACTTCGACCGGTGCTGCAAAAACACGCTCAAGCCCAGGACATGGACTGGCTGAACCTGGCAGCGCTGGCGTTCAAGGAATCGGCGCTGCAACCCACCGCCAGAAGTGGAGGCGGCCCCACCGGCCTGATGCAAATAACACCATCGGCCGCCCAACGGGTTGGCGTGAGTGACATTCAGAATCTCGATGCCAATGTGCAGGCCGGCGCCAAGTACCTGGCGATGATCCGCCGCAAATTCTTTGCCAGCCCCAAACTCAACGAGCGCGAGCGCATGGCGTTCGTGCTGGCGGCCTACAACATGGGGCCGGAGCGGGTCCAGGGCATGCGGGCCGAGGCTCGGCGCCGCGGCCTGAATCCTAATCAGTGGTTTTTCCAGGTTGAGCGCATCGCCATGGAGCAGGTGGGAATGGGGGCTGTCAGCTATGTTAATAGCGTGAACAAGTATTACCTGGCGTTCGATCGGGAGCGGGAATCGTTGGAGCCTCAGGGGCAGAAAGTTGCCTTACGTAAATGATCGACTAATCTGATTGTTATGGTGCGTTTTTTGCGCTTTTAACATGAGATAAACCGATTAATATGGCGGCCAACCAACACACTCTCACAATGGATGACACAGCATGAGCACACTGATCAACAAGGTACTGTCTACCCGCGCTGGCTACGGCCTGACGATTCTGCGGATTTTCGTCGGCATCATCTTCGCGGCCCACGGCTCACAGAAACTCTTCGGGGCATTCGGCGGCTACGGCATCGCCGGCACCGCGCAGTACATGGAAAGCATTGGATTGGCGCCCGGTCACCTGATGGCAATCCTGGCCGGTGGTACTGAATTCTTCGGCGGTCTGGCGCTGATCATCGGCCTGCTGGTACGCCCGGCGGCGTTGGGGCTGACCTTCCTCTCGCTGGTTGCGATTTTCTCGGTGCACATCAGCAACGGTCTGTTCATGGCCAACAACGGTTATGAATTCGCCCTGGCCTTGCTCGGTGGCAGCCTCGCAGTGCTGATCGAAGGCGCAGGCAAGCTCTCGGTCGACCGCGCCATCGCCGACTGACCGCTCTGACTCAACGAAAAGGCCCGCGCAGTGTGATGCACTGTGCGGGCCTTTTTTGTTGCTGGCGATTCTTGACACTGTCCGGTCAGCTTCTCTAGGATGCTGCCATGCGCCGATTTAAACAGCTACTTGCGGGGCGCCAGGTGACTCATTCAGTTGCCGATAGAAGCTTGAAACAGGCTTCGAAATACCGCTAAAGCGCTGGTTCGGTGTTGCCTCTCACCTGCCATGCAGACTTTTGAGGCAGAGACACGACACAATGAATGCATTGAACCCCGTTGTACGCCCCGCGCCGATCACGGCACATCTCACCCAGCGCAATCCAAAAATCCTGCTTGGCGGTAAACATCAGCCGACGCTGTTGCGTTACCTCGATGGCTGGCCACGTCGCACCGGCGGTCCGGCAGCATTCCTGATCCAGTTTGTCGAAGATGGCGAGTCGCTGGAGCGCTTCGCGACCGACAGTTTCGATTTGGCGGTGATTCAGGCGCCCAGCGCCGAGGACGCGCCTGAAGTGATCAGGCAACTGACCCGCGTTGCGCGCCAAGGGCTGATTGCCCGCTGCTGAGGCTCAGGGCGCTGCGGCCTAGAGCGCCGCGGCTCAAAAATAGTCGATTGCCACGATATACACGCACTGCTCACCGGTTGGTGTCTGCACGCGCACTTCGGCGTCCAGTGCCTTGCCGATCAAGGCGCGGGCCAGCGGTGAGTCGATGCTGATCAGGCCTAGCTTCAGGTCCAGCTCATCCGGGCCGACGATGCGATAGCGCGACTCTTTGCCGTCCTCGTCTTCGATCGTGACCCAGGCGCCAAAGTAGACCTTGTTCGGATCGCTGGGCTTTTCACTGACCACCTTGAGCGCTTCCAGCCGTTTGGTGAGAAAGCGCACACGGCTATCGATCTCGCGCAGCATCTTTTTGCCGTAGGTGTATTCGGCGTTTTCCGAGCGATCGCCCTGGGCCGCCGCCTCGCTGACCGATTGCGTCACTTGCGGTCGGCGCACATGCCAGAGCTCATGAAACTCGGCGCGCATCCGCGCTTCACCTTCGGGGGTGATCAACGCGGTGCCGGCGGTGCGGGGAGGGCGATAACGGCTCATGGCGACTTCTTGTGGTTGAGTTCTTGAATCGGGTTTTTAAACAAGCGTACTTGAGTTTATCAACCCTCGCGCAAGACTGTCAGCGGGCTGGCGTTCAAGGCGCGGCGCGTGCCGAACACACCGGCACCGCCGATCAGCACCGCGCCGATCAGCGGCATTACCAGCAGCCATGGATGCGGATGCCAGGGCAGATCGAAGGCGTAGCGGTAGAGCACCAGGCTCACCAGTTCCGAGCCCAATGCCGCCAACAGCCCGCTGACCGCGCCGAGCAAGCCGAACTCGATCCGCCGCGCCCTGACCAGCAACTGCCGTTCGGCGCCCAGCGCTCGCAGCAACGCGCCTTGGCGAATACGTTCATCGAGGGTGGCCTGCAAGCCAGAGAACAACACCGCCATCCCCGCCGCCAACACGAACAACAGCACGTACTCCACTGCCAGAGTCACTTGCGCGAGGATGCTGCGCAATTGTTCCAGCAACGCTTCGACCTGCAGAATGGTCACCGCCGGAAAGCTGCGGGACAAGTCGACGATCTGCTGATCGTGACCGGGCGCCAGATAGAAACTGGTGAGGTAGGTCGCCGGCAAGTCTTTCAAGGTGCCGGGCTGGAAGATCATGAAAAAGTTTGGCTGGAAGTTGTCCCAGTTAATCTCCCGCAGGCTGGTGACTTTCGCCTCCCGATTGACCCCGCCAACGCTAAACACCATGTGATCGCCGAGCTTGAGCTTGAGGCTTTCGGCGACTTTACCTTCCACCGAAACACCAGGTAGTTCATCCGCCGGTTGCTGATCCCACCAGTTGCCGGCGGTGAGCTTGTTGCCCGCCGGCAGGTCCGCTGCCCAGGTCAGGCTCAGGTCGCGTTGAATGGCCCGGTCACCGGCCGAGTCCTTGCTGACGATCTCCTGCACCGGCTCGCCATTGATGCTGATCAGCCGTCCCGGCACCACCGGGTACAGCGGCGCCGATTGCGCTGACAGCTCCATCAACCGATCGCTAAAGGCTTGTTTGTCCGCCGGCAGAATGTTCAGGGCGAAATAGTTCGGAGCGTTTTTCGGCAACTGGTTTTGCCAGGTGTCGAGCAACTCGCCGCGCAGCAAAGCGATCAGCGCCATCGACAGTAGAATCAAGCCGAAGGCCAGGGATTGACCCGCCGCCGCCAGTGGATGGCGCAGCAGCTGGCCCAACCCGAGACGCCATGGCAATGAGGCACGCGCCAACATCCGGCGCAGGCTGTTGAGCAGTAGCAACAGTAAGCCACCCAGCACCAACGCCGCGATCACGCCGCCGCCGAGCAGGGCGAAGGTCAGCAACAGGTCCAGGCTCAGGCGCCACATGATCAGGCCGAGGGCACCCAGCGCCGCGCCATAGATCATCCAGGTGCTGGAGGGGATCGGTAGCAAGTCCCGGCGCAATACCCGCAGCGGCGGTACCCGACCCAAAGCGGCCAACGGCGGCAGGGCGAAACCGGCCAGCGCGACCAGCCCGGTGCCGATCCCCGCAATGGCCGGCAACAGGCCTCCCGGTGGGACGTCAGTTGGCAGTAAATCATGCAGCAGCGCAAACAGCCCGAGCTGCGCCAGCCACCCAAGCAGGGCGCCGCTGATGCTGGCGAGCAGTCCGAGAACCGTCAGTTGCAGACTGAACAGCACCATGGTTTCCCGGCGGGACAGGCCCAGACAGCGCAGCAATGCACTGGCATCGAATCGGCGGGTGGCGAAGCGTGTCGCCGACAACGCCACCGCCACGCCGGACAGCAGCACCGCCACCAGGCTGGCCATGTTCAAGTAACGTTCGGCCTTGCCCAAGGCACCGCCGATCTGCCGATTGCCATCGCGGGCATCCTGGATGCGCTGGTTGGCGGCCAGGCCTGGCTTGATCAATTGACGATAGGTTTCCAGCGCCTGGGCGTTGCCGCGCCAGAGTTCGCGGTAACTGACCCGGCTGCCGGGTTGCACCACGCCGGTCGCCTCGAGGTCGCTGAGATTGATCAGCACCCGTGGCGTCAGGCTGTAGAAGTTGCCGGCGCGATCCGGTTCGTAGGTCAGCACCCGCGCCAGTTTCAGGGTTTTCATGCCGACATCGATGCTGTCGCCGATCTTCAAGTCCAGCGCAGTCAGCAGTCGCGCTTCAACCCAGGCTTCGCCGGGTTTCGGACCGCCCCCGGGCGCTTCCTGCGCGAACGGCGCGGGGGCGCTTTTCAGTTCGCCGCGCAACGGGTAGACGTCATCGGCGGCTTTGATGCTGGACAGCTGAATGCCGTTGTCGGTGGCAATGACACTGGAAAATTCCACCACCTGAGCATGTTCAAGGCCCAACTCGATGCCACTGTTGATCTGTTCCGGCCGCGCCGGCGAACTGCCTTCCAGCAACAAGTCAGCGCCGAGAAACTCGGTGGCGCGCAGCATCATGGCACCGTTCAGGCGGGCACCGAAGTAACCGATGGCGGTACTCGCCGCCACGGCCACCAGCAAGGCGAAGAACAACACGCGCAACTCACCGGCGCGGGCATCGCGCAGCAGTTGGCGAATGGCGAGACTGAACAGGCGCAACAGCGGCAGGCGTGCCATCAAGGCTCCAGAGGGGCGACCAGCAGGCCGGCTTCAAGGCGGATCAGGCGCCGGCAGCGATGTGCCAGGCGTTCGTCGTGGGTCACCAGCACCAGGGTCGTGCCGCGCTCCTTGTTGAGTTCGAACAGCAGATCGCTGATGCGCTCGCCGGTGTGGCTGTCGAGGTTGCCGGTGGGCTCATCGGCGAACAACACATCGGGCTCGGCGGCGAAGGCACGGGCAATCGCCACGCGCTGCTGTTCGCCACCGGAGAGCTGGCGCGGCGAATGGGTCAGGCGTTGACCCAGGCCGACTCGTTGCAACAGCTGGGTGGCACGCTCACGGGCGTCTTTGCGGCCATCGAGCTCCAGTGGCAGCATGACGTTTTCCAGGGCGTTGAGGCTGTCGAGCAGTTGAAAGGACTGGAAGACAAACCCCACGTGCTCGGCGCGAATGCGCGCGCGCTGGTCTTCGTCGAGGTTGCTCAGGCCTTGGCCGGCGAGAGTGACTTCGCCGCTGCTCGGCAGGTCGAGGCCGGCAAGCAGGCCGAGGAGGGTGGATTTGCCGGAACCGGAGGCGCCGACAATGGCCAGGCTATCGCCCTTGTTCAGTTCCAGGCTGAGTTCGTGCAGGATAGTCAGTTCACCTTCCGCGCTGGGAACCACTTTGCTGAGGTTCTTCGCGGTGAGAATGCTTGCGCCCATGGAGAATCCGATGCGTGTGTGGTTTTTGAGTGCTGGCCTGGCCTTGATGTGCATGGCCCAGAACGCAGCGGCGGGTACAGTCCTGATCGTTGGCGATAGTATCAGCGCCGGTTTCGGCCTGGATACCCGGTTGGGGTGGGTGTCATTGCTCGAGCAACGGCTCAAGCACGAAGGTTTCGACGATAAGGTGGTCAATGCATCCATCAGTGGCGACACCAGTGCCGGAGGCCGGGCACGCCTGCCGGCGCTGCTTGCAGAGCATAAGCCTGAGCTCGTCATCCTCGAGTTGGGAGGCAATGATGGCTTGCGCGGAATGCCGCCAACACAATTGCAACAAAATCTTGCGTCGATGATCGACAGCTCCCGCGTCAGTGGCGCTAAGGTGCTGTTGCTGGGCATGCAATTGCCACCCAACTATGGCGTGCGTTACACCCAGGCATTCGCCGAGGTCTTCACCAAGGTGGCCGACGAGAAAAAAATCCCGCTGGTGCCGTTTTTTCTCGACGGTGTGGGCGGTCATCCAGACCTGATGCAATCCGACGGCCTGCACCCGGCGGCGGGGGCTCAGGGCAAGTTGCTGGAAAATGTCTGGCCGACACTGAAACCGCTGCTTTGACGCTTTTCTAGCGGCGGCGTTTCGGCTAAGGTGGCGCCCCCGATTTGGAGGCCCCGATGCCGCGTCCCGCCTGGTCCCTTTTTGCCTATCAACTGATCGAGCCTGACGAACAGCTGGATCTGTTCGCCTGCCAGGAAGTGCGGGTGCATCTGGTGACCCGTCAGCTGGAGCTGGGCGGCTCGGCGGACCGAACCCTGTGCGGCAGCCTGTTGCCGGCGCAACCACGCTGGTCGAGCGTCGATCGCACGGTCTTCCAGGACCAGCGCCTGTGCTCGCTGTGCCGGGCCATTCTGGAATCGCAAAAGCGCGGCACCTCGCCGATCTGGCCTGAGTTGCGGTTCGAACTGTAGGTCCCTCGCTACAAGCAAGCTCCCTTGCCACAGGAAAGCTTCCACCACAGGCAATCCCCCTCGCCGCAGGTCTTGCATCTCCCCGAAATAACGGGCGGCGGTGTACAATCGGGTTTTTATACCCTTGTCGATCATGCGAAGGATTTTCCGGATGTTGCCGCGCTTTCCCGCCGTCACCCGCTGCCTGTCTCTTGCTGCGCTCTGCGTGGCGGGTCCCGTTGCAGCATTGGAGTTGCCCCTGCCACCACCCGGTGAAGACATAGTCGGCCAGGTGCAAGTGATCAAGGCCAAATACGAAGACACCTTCGCCGACCTTGGCACCACCTACGACCTGGGCTATTTGGAAATGGTCGCGGCCAACCCTGGCGTCGATCCATGGCTGCCGGGCGCCGGTACCGAGATCGTCCTGCCGACGCGCTTCATCCTGCCGCCGGGCCCGCGTGAAGGCATCGTCATCAACCTGGCTGAATACCGCCTCTACTACTACCCGAAAGGCCGGAACGTGGTGTACACCTTCCCGCTGGGTATCGGTCGTGAAGGCTGGGGTTCGCCGATTGCCCACACCAGCATCGTCGCCAAGACGCCGAACCCGACTTGGACCCCTCCAGCGTCGATCAAGGCCGAGCACGCCGCCGATGGCGACCCACTGCCGAACGTAGTGCCGGCCGGTCCGGATAACCCGCTGGGGCCCTTCAAATTCACCCTGGGCACTCCTGGGTACCTTATCCACGGTTCGAACAAGAAGTTCGGCATTGGCATGCGTACCAGCCACGGTTGCTTCCGCATGTTCAACAACAACGTGCTGGAAATGGCCAGCATGGTGCCGGTAGGGACGTCGGTACGCATCCTCAACGATCCGTACAAGTTCGGCCTCAGTGGCGGCAAGGTTTATCTGGAAGCGCACACGCCGCTGGATGACAAGGGCAACCCTTCGGTGGTCGACAAGCACACCGCCGTGATCAATGCGATGCTCAAGCGTGAGGACATCACCAACAACTTGCGCATGAACTGGGATGTAGTGCGCGACGTGGTCGCCGCTGAGGATGGCCTGCCGGTGGAAATCGCCGTGCCGAATACGTCGGCACCGATGGTCTCGAGTGCGCCGATCGACCTGCAGCAGTAACGCGTTAAAGCAACCCGCCGATGCAGGCCGCATCGGCGGGTTTTTTATGGCCTGCAGAAACCTCAGGCAATAAAAAAGCCGACCCAAAAAATGGATCGGCTTGATAACAATCCCGAAGGATTATTACTTGCGGCTAGCTTTTTCCAGCATGCGCAGAGCACGCTCGTTAGCTTCGTCAGCAGTCTGTTGTGCTTTTTGAGCAGCAGCCAGAGCTTCATCAGCTTTACGGTAAGCTTCGTCTGCACGAGCTTGGGAGCGAGCTGCTGCGTCTTCAGTAGCAGTCAGACGTGCTTCAGTTTCTTTCGATACGCTGCTGCAACCGGTAGCCAGAACTGCGGCCAGAGCCAGAGCAGAGAATTTCAGAACGTTGTTCATCGTGTTCCCCTTCAAGGACTTTCTATTAAGTAGCTGTCTCCTCAGAGTGAGGAAATAGCCGGCGTACATACTACCCATTACTTGTAGTAAGTAAACTGACGTAGCGCAAGAAGCAAAAAAAATTGTAGGCGTTGATTCTTTTTCGAGCAACTTTTAACTGCGTTGTATAAAAAATATCCAGCTACGAGGCCCGAACTGAGCGAGCCGTTGGGAAAAAGTTCCCTGGCCCGGCAGCTGTTTTTTGGTCTTGCCCAAAGTCCGTCTAGATGGGTTTGTCTACACTTGTGTTCGAATTTTGCGCAGCCGCTCGCATAATCTTTATCCATGTTGAGGTGACTTAAACAAAGGGCGCTCGTCTTAAGTCTCAATATCCGGCAATGTTCAGGCTTTGACCCGTTCGGTCGAGCCGTTCCTGCGTAATCCGCGGCAACACCCGCCACCCGATGCACAATGACGAGCGTCCCTTGAGCATTTTTGCCAATGGTGCCTACTATTTGATACGTGCTCGGTTGCGCGAGATTGGTGCGGCTCTCTCGGTGTCCATTCAGGCACGGGGTGGCGTAGTTGTTCCTTCGCCGGAAAAACATCGGTAAGGTAGGGGTCAGAATTAAAGACCCGCGAGGAGTAGTGATGAGCGAGGCGTTGTCCATCCACCATGACCAGGCTGGTCATCAGTTCGAGACCACTGTGGACGGTTATCGTGCCTACCTGACCTATATGGATCTGGGAAAACAGACCCTGGATATTTATCGCACTTTTGTGCCCAACGCGTTGCGCGGTCGCGGCATTGCGGCGGCTCTGACCGAGCAGGCGCTGCAATACGCTGATGAAATGGGCTACACGGTGATTCCATCGTGCTCCTACGTGGAGCGCTACATGGAGCGTCATCAGCGGCATGCCGCCAAGTTGTGAGCAAAACCAACGCATAAAAAAACGCCAGGTTTAAACCTGGCGTTTTTTTATGCGCGAAACGGCGATCAGCTGCGATTGCGTTTAGGCAATACGTCCTTGAGCTTGGCATGCATGCTGCGCAAGGTGTTTTCAGTGGCAGTCCAATCGATGCAGGCATCGGTGATCGACACGCCGTATTGCAGGTCGGCGAGGTCTTTCGGGATTGCCTGGCAGCCCCAGTTCAGGTGGCTTTCGACCATCAGGCCGATGATTGACTGGTTGCCTTCGAGGATCTGGTTGGCGACGTTCTCCATCACCAGCGGTTGCAGGGCCGGATCCTTGTTGGAGTTGGCGTGGCTGCAATCGACCATGATGTTCGGCTTGATGTTGGCCTTTTTCAGCGCTTGCTCGCAGAGCGCGACGCTGACCGAATCGTAGTTCGGCTTGCCGTTGCCGCCGCGCAGTACCACGTGACCATAGGCGTTGCCCTTGGTGGTGACGATCGATACGCCACCTTCCTGGTTGATGCCCAGGAAACGGTGCGGGCTGGAAACCGATTGCAGGGCGTTGATGGCCACCGTCAGGCCGCCATCAGTGCCGTTCTTGAAGCCGACGGCCGAAGACAGGCCGGAAGCCATTTCACGGTGCGTCTGGGATTCGGTGGTGCGTGCGCCGATCGCCGACCAGCTGATCAGGTCCTGCAAGTATTGCGGGGAGATCGGGTCGAGGGCTTCGGTCGCGGTCGGCAGGCCCATCTCGGCCAGGTCCAGCAGCAACTGACGACCAATGTGCAGGCCATCCTGAATCTTGAACGAGTCGTCCAGGTACGGATCGTTGATCAAGCCTTTCCAGCCAACGGTGGTGCGTGGCTTCTCGAAATACACGCGCATGACCAGATACAGGGTATCGGACACTTCGGCCGCGAGCACTTTCAGGCGCTCGGCGTATTCGTGGGCGGCCTTGATGTCATGGATCGAGCACGGCCCGATCACGACGAACAGGCGGTGGTCGGTGCCATCAAGAATGTTGCGAATGACTTCGCGGCCCTTGGTGACGGTGCGCAGGGCAGCGTCGCTCAGAGGGATATCACGCTTGAGCTGATCGGGAGTGATCAGGGTCTCGTTGGAGGCGACGTTTAGGTCGTTGATCGGTAAATCAGCCATCGTTTACTCGTCAGGTCACGGGTGCCGGCCGCCAGCGAACCCGCGCGGCGGAGCACAGCAAATTAAGCGCGTCGGGGAGCAGAACCTTAGCGCGTTACACCGTGGCTCGACAATGGGCAGACACCGGTTTAATGGGCATTCCCCATCAGTTTCCCCCACCGTGGCGGGGAAACTGATGGGGAATGCACCCTAACCGGCCATTGGCTGCGCAAATGCCTTGCTGACCGTATCGTGGGAGAACTCGTCGGCGTGCTGCTGGACCCACTCGAGGGCCAGGGTCTCATTGTTCTGCTGTTGGCTTTGGGGTTCATGCTGACGGCAGTAACGTTCGATCTGGCAGATCTGCTCACCCATCCGCGCGCAAAACAGCGTCTGTTCGTCGACGAAGGCGATCCCCACCAGATAGCCACGTTTTCGTCGCAAACACCACGCCACATAACCCAGGAAACGCAAGTCCGGGTTCAGGGTCGGCATGCGTATTTCCAGCGCCGTACCGTGGCGCCACGCGCGGTGGTAATTGCAAGCCATGCCGCCGAGGCTGATAGTGTGCAGCTCTTGCCGCGAAATACACTCATGTTTGAGCAACGTTAATTCGACGGGTACATCGTCAGGATGAGGAAGATAACGTCTCATGAACACGGACTCCCTGTGTCGGCCACTTGACACTGTTTCTCCCAGTATAGTGGTCGAATCGGAACTGACCGATTTCGACGCCGACCAACGGTTGCTGGCGATGAGCGGCATTTCACTGGTGATTTTTACCAGCGTCGGCTGCGCCAGTTGCCGTTTTGCCCGCGAGCAGTTGCCCAGGCTCGAACTGGCGGTCGATCGGCTGTGCTGGATTGATGCCGGAAGCAATGGCGGGGTGGTCGAGCGTTATCGGGTCTTTCATTTGCCGGCACTGTTCGTGGTGCGCGACGGTGAGTATTTCGGGGCGCTACAGTCGCGCCTGACCCGCACAGCGCTCAACGAGGCTGTGGAGCAGGCGTTGAATCGACCAGCAGAGGAGCTGCCATGACAGGCACAGTGGCCAAGCCGACAATCGGCATTATCGGGACCGGCGCGATCGGTGGTTTCTACGGGCTGATGCTGGCGCGTGCCGGCTTCGATGTGCATTTTCTGTTGCGCAGCGAGTTTTCAGCGGTGGCCGAACGCGGCTTGCATCTTGACCATGCGTCGTTGGGCCCGCTGACCCTGAACCCGGTCCAGGCCTATTCGTCGGCTGCCGACATGCCGCCCTGTGACTGGCTGCTGGTGGGCGCCAAAACCACCAGCAACGCGGACCTGGCACCGGCCATTATTCAAGCCGCGGCACCTGATGCCAAAGTGCTGTTGCTGCAAAATGGCCTGGACGTCGAAGACCATCTGCGCGAGTTGCTCCCCGATTCGCTGCACCTGCTGGGCGGGCTTTGTCTGATCTGCGTCCATCGAGCCGGCCCCGGGGTCATCACCCATCAAGCACTGGGGGCGGTGAATGTCGGCTACCACAGTGGCCCCGCCGACGATGCACAGGCACGCATGAACATTGTCGAGGAGGGCGCCGGATTGTTCCGCACTGCCGGTATCGACGCCCAGGCCATGCCGAATCTGCAGCAGGCGCGCTGGCAGAAACTGGTCTGGAATATTCCCTACAACGGTCTGTCGGTGCTGCTCGGGGCCAGCACCACGCCGTTGATGGCGAATGCCGACAGCCGCGCACTGATTCAGGCCTTGATGGCCGAAGTGGTTCAGGGGGCCAAGGCCTGCGGTCATGACATGCCGCCGGGTTATGCCGATTATCTGTTCATGATGACCGAGAAAATGCCCGACTACTGGCCGAGCATGCATCACGATTTTCTGCACAAGCGGCCGCTGGAACTGGACGCCATCTACACTCGGCCACTGGCAGCGGCGAAGGCGGCGGGATGTGAGTTGCCGCGAATCGAGGCCTTGTATCGCAGCCTGAGTTTTATCGACCGACGTAACCACTGAGTCGGTCAAGAAGGGGGAAGGGCATGGCAAATGTCATAGACGACAAACTGGTGCTGGCGATTTCTTCGCGAGCGCTGTTCGACTTGAGCGAGAGCCACAAGGTCTATCTGTCGAGCGGCGTCGAGGCTTATCGGCAGTACCAGATCGAACACGAAGACGAAATTCTCGAGCCCGGCGATGCATTCCCGTTGGTGGAAAAACTCCTGTCCCTGAATACCCGTCTCGGCCGTGCCCGGGTCGAGGTGATCCTGGTGTCGCGCAACAGCGCCGACACCGGCCTGCGGGTTTTCAACTCGATTCATCACTATGGCCTGTCGATCTCGCGTGCGGCGTTCGTCGGCGGGCGCAGTCCTTATCCGTACCTCAAGGCTTTTGGTTGCGACCTGTTTCTTTCGACCCATGCCGAAGATGTGCGCAATGCGCTGGAGGCCGGATTCGCCGCAGCGACTATTCTATCGGGCGGTGCCAGTCGCGCCGCCAGTGATGAATTGCGCATTGCTTTCGACGGTGACGCGGTGCTGTTTTCCGACGAGTCGGAGCGGGTCTATCAGTCGGGAGGCCTGGCGGCGTTTCAGGCCAGCGAGCGTGAGGCGGCCCGTGAGCCTTTGCGTGGCGGGCCGTTCAAAGGCTTCCTCGCGGCGCTCAATCTGTTGCAGCAGGAGTTCCCCGATGATGCCTGTCCGATCCGCACCGCGCTGGTGACCGCGCGATCGGCGCCGGCCCATGAACGGGTGATCCGCACCTTGCGCGAATGGGACATTCGTCTGGATGAATCGCTGTTTCTTGGCGGCCTGACCAAATCGGCTTTTCTCGAGGCCTTTGCCGCCGACGTATTTTTCGACGATCAGGCAGGCCATTGCGAGTTGGCCCGTGAAGTGGTTGCCACCGGGCACGTGCCCCATGGCATCAGTAACGAACCGTCGGTTTAAAGCCCGGCGGTTCAATGCGTTGCGCCGGGCGCCGCACTCGCCACGGCACTGCTAAGCTGAATCAATCTCCGCCATGTTGGCATTCGAGGAGGTCATATGATTCGTTCGATGCTGTATGCCACTGACTTGGGTCTGTACGCACCATTGGTGATGCAGCATGCCTTGGAACTGGCTCGAACATTCAATGCCGACTTGTATGTGGTGCACGCGGTAGAGCCCATGGGGCTGTTTGCCGAATCCGTGTTGCAGAGCTATCTCGACGAGAAGGCCTTGAACGAATTTCACAGTCAGGGTCTGAACAATGTGATCGCCAATATTCAGCAACGGGTGCTCGACAACTTTCGCGAAGAGCTGGGGGATGAAGGAGTGCAGGATTTGCAGCGGATTCAGGCAGTGCGGGTGCTGCAGGGCGATCCGTCGCAAGTGATTCTCGACCAGGCGCAGAAACTCTCTGTCGATTTGCTGATCGTAGGGAGTCACAGCCATGGTGCTGGCGCGGAAACACCGTTGGGTCGAACCGCTGCGCGCGTGTTGCAACTGGCCAGGGTGCCGGTCTATCTGGTGCCGCTGGTGGAGCGTCGACGCAAAGGGGATCGCTAGAACACGAATAATGGCATTTTGACAAAAAAGTTCTAGATTTATTGGTCTAACCATTAATATAGTTATATACCGTCGCTGATGCCCGTGGCGTCTACCTGCTTTGAGGGATTCATATGAAGCTTCAACAATTGCGCTACATCTGGGAAGTGGCGCACCACGACCTCAACGTTTCTGCTACAGCCCAAAGCCTCTACACCTCGCAACCGGGCATCAGCAAACAGATTCGTCTGCTGGAAGACGAATTGGGGGTCGAGGTTTTCGCCCGCAGCGGCAAGCATCTGACCCGCGTTACCCCGGCCGGCGAGCGCATCATCACCACCGCCGGTGAGATCCTGCGCAAAGTTGAAAGCATCAAACAGATCGCCCAGGAATTCTCCAACGAGAAAAAAGGCACCCTGTCGATCGCCACCACCCACACCCAGGCGCGTTATGCATTGCCGCCGGTGATCAGCAATTTCATCAAGCAATACCCGGACGTTGCCCTGCACATGCACCAGGGTTCGCCGATGCAGATCGCCGAGATGGCTGCGGACGGCACCGTCGATTTCGCCATCGCCACCGAAGCCCTGGAGCTGTTCGGTGACCTGGTGATGATGCCGTGCTATCGCTGGAATCGCTGCGTGGTCGTGCCTCAGGGCCACCCGCTGACCAAGCTGTCGAAGCTGACCCTCGAAGCCCTGGCCGAATACCCGATCGTGACGTACGTATTCGGTTTCACCGGCCGTTCGAAACTCGACGAAGCCTTCAGCCACCGTGGCCTGACACCGAAAGTGGTGTTCACCGCCGCTGACGCCGACGTGATCAAGACATACGTTCGCCTGGGGCTGGGTGTGGGTATCGTGGCGAAAATGGCAGTCGATACCAAGCTCGATAGCGACCTGGTGGTGCTCGATGCCAGCGAGTTGTTCGAATCCAGTATTACCAAAATCGGTTTCCGTCGCGGCACTTTCCTGCGTGGCTTCATGTGCGACTTCATCGAGAAGTTCGCCCCGCATCTGACCCGCGAAGTGATGGCCAAGGCCATTCAGTGTCACAACAAACAGGAACTGGAAGAGCTGTTCGACGGCGTCGAACTGCCGGTCCATTAAGCGTCAACAGACGCTAGACCACCTCGGTGACAGCAAACTGTTGCCGAGCGCCCGCCACCAGAATCTCCACTTCATCCCCTTCGAACTTGCCCAGCAGGCTTTTACCCAGTGGCGAACGAGGGGTGATGACGGTAATCAGTTGCCCCACCAGATCAATCTTCAATCCGGCTGCGTCGGGGGCCAGGAACAGCCATTGTTCGCGACCCTTTTCGTCTTCCAGGCCGAGCAGGGCGCCGACCTCGATGCCGCGCCGCTCGTCATAAGGCCGCAGTGTCAGGTTCTGGCAAAGGGTCAATGACAGTTTGATTTCCTCCACTCGCCTGGCCTGCCCGGCCGCCAGATAAGATGCCTCCAGCCCCAGGGTGTCGTACTTGTTTTCGGCTATGTTTTCTTCGTGGGTCGCGGTTTCGTAAGCGGTTTGCGCGGCACGCTCGGCGATGTCGAGATCGATCCGCAGCTTGTCGATAATCAGTTGGTGGACGGTCGGCTTGTGCATAGAGAGCTTCATGATCAATCGCAGAATTGCAGGACGTTGGCGCGGCTTTTTTCGCTCGGCGCGGTCTGGTCCTGTTGCAGCCAGAACTGACATTTTGGATTGGCCAGATTGTGTTTGCTGCTTCTGGCCTGTTCCACCATTTGCTGCTGATCGTTCCTGCGCAGGTGTTCCTCGTACTGTTCGAACATCGGGTTTTGCGCAGCGGGTTGTTCAATCACCGGCGGCTTGGCCAGTTGCTCCACCGCCTGGGCCAAGGGTGCCAATTGCTCGTTGAACAACAGGCGCCAGGCGAGCCAGCAAGTCAGTGCGATCGCGATAAATCCCAGCCACAAACCGAGGGCGATGCTGCCGGTCAGTTGCAGCGCATTGAGCTGGATCGGCATGGAGCGGCGCGGGTGGGGACGGTAGGGCATGACTGCCTCCTGGCGGGTGGTCGCGGGCGAGTGGCGATTGTCGCACGAAGATTAATCGTCGTCGGCTCTTCTGCGCGGGGTAATTTATGCGGACAATCGGCGCTTTTGCCAACGGGAACCTGGAATGCCTGAAATGAAAACCCGCTGGGACATTTTTTGCACCGTGGTCGACAATTTCGGCGACATCGGTGTGACCTGGCGTCTGGCCCGCCAACTGGTGGCCGAACATTCAGTGACGGTGCGCTTGTGGGTCGATGACCTGCGGGCCTTCGAGCGGTTGTGTCCAGAAATCGACATCCACGCCACGCAGCAGTGGCAGCAGGGTGTCGAGGTGCGGCAGTGGTCAGCGCACTGGCAACCCACCGAAGCCGCAGATGTCGTTATTGCCGCGTTCGCCTGCCAGTTGCCGAGTGCTTATATGGAGGCCATGGCCGAGCGGGAAAAGCCGCCGCTGTGGATGAACCTCGATTATCTGAGCGCCGAAGACTGGGTCGTCGGTTGTCACGGCTTGCCGTCGGTGAAGTACAAGAACGTGCAGAAGTTCTTTTTCTTCCCGGGTTTTCGCAAGGGCACCGGTGGCTTGCTGCGTGAGAGGGGATTGCTCGAGCGGCGTCGGCAGTTTCAGCAAAGTCCCGAGGCTCAGCGAGAATTCCTGCAAGGCCTGGGGGTTGAACGCGCCCCGAATGCACAGCTGATCTCGCTGTTCGCCTACGAGAATAACGGGCTGGCCAGTTGGCTCGACGCCATGGCTGCCGACTCGACGCCCACTCATCTGTTGGTGCCCGAGGGGCGGATTCTCGGCGACGTCGAACGCTGGCTCGCAGTGGACGGGCTGACGGCCGGCGCGGTGCATGTGCGCGATGCCCTGACCGTGCAAGTGCTGCCGTTCGTCCGGCAGGATCAATATGACCTGCTGCTGTGGAGCTGCGATTTCAACGCCGTGCGCGGCGAAGATTCCTTTGTTCGCGCGCAATGGGCAGGCCGGCCACTGCTCTGGCACATCTATCGGCAGGACGAAGATATCCACCTGGACAAGCTCGACGCCTTCCTGACCCTGTACACCCAAGGCCTGTCCAAACCTGCTGGCGAGGCGATCAGCGGTCTATGGCGGGCATGGAATGCAGGTGAGACAATGGTCGAGCACTGGAAATCAACCCGCAAACATTGGCCGGAACTGGAAAAACATGCCGAGGCGTGGTGTCTGGAACAAGCCTTGCAGGCAGATCTTGCCGCAGCGCTGGTACAGTTTTACCTAAATTGGATATGATACGCGGCCTAGATTTTTGTAAATCCCATCCAAATTCGGATATTCGCAATGAAAACTGGTAAAGAACTGAAACCCGGTATGGTGATCCGTATCGACAACGATCCTTGGCTGGTTCAGAAAGCTGAATTCACCAAGTCGGGTCGTAACAGCGCGATCATGAAGACCAAGCTGAAAAACCTGTTGACCGGTTACAAGACCGAGACCGTTTACAGCGCCGACGACAAACTGGACGACGTGATCCTCGACCGCAAAGAAGCGACCCTGTCCTTCATCAGCGGCGACTCCTACACGTTCATGGACACCACTGACTACACCATGTACGAGCTGAACGCTGAAGACATCGAAGCCGTTCTGCCTTTCGTTGAAGAAGGCATGACCGATGTTTGCGAAGCGATCTTCTTCGAAGAGCGTCTGGTTTCCGTAGAACTGCCGACCACTATCGTGCGTCAGGTTGACTACACCGAAGGCTCCGCTCGCGGTGATACTTCCGGCAAGGTGATGAAGCCTGCCAAACTGAAGAACGGTACCGAGCTGTCGGTTGCTGACTTCATCGAAATCGGCGACATGATCGAGATCGATACCCGCGAAGGCGGTTCCTACAAAGGCCGTGCTAAATAAGCACTGCTTGAGGAATGAAAAAGCCCGACCATTGAGTCGGGCTTTTTTGTGGGCGCTGTTTCGTCCTTGGAGTCAGACGGTAACGTGCAGGCGCACATCGACGTTGCCACGCGTGGCGTTGGAGTACGGGCAGACCTGATGGGCGGCGTCGACCAGGCTTTGCGCATCGGCTTGTTCAAGGCCCGGCAGGTTGATGTTCAAGTCGATGTCCAGGCCGAAACCGCCAGGGATCTGGCCGATGCCGACATGGGCGGTGATCGAGGCGTCGTCGGGGATTTTGCGTTTGGTCTGGCTGGCGACGAATTTCAGCGCGCCGATGAAGCAGGCGGAATAGCCGGCGGCGAACAGTTGTTCAGGGTTGGTTGCCGCGCCGCCAGCACCGCCGAGTTCTTTCGGGGTAGCGAGTTTGACGTCGAGGACGTTGTCGCTGGAGATCGCACGACCGTCACGGCCGCCGGTGGAGGTTGCGATTGCGGTGTAGAGAGTTTGCATGGTGTGAGCCTCGTTTTGGATTGGGTGTTTCGCGCTAAATGTTTGCGCGCTAAGTAAGTTCGAAGTGAATCTAGCTCGCTAATATTTTGCGCGCAAGATAAATTTTTGAAAAAAATTGAGCCAGCCCATCACCTGGAGGTTCGATCAGGCGGGAGAGGCTTGAGATAGAGGCTTTCGTGCGGGATTTATGCGAAGTGAATTTTTTTGCGACGGAGAGGACGCCTTCGCGGGCAAGTCGGATCGCGAGCGGTGCGGCGATCCGACTTGCCCGCGAAGAGCGATAACGCGGTCTAAAGGCTGTCTTGCAGGTGGCTGCGCAGCTCCTGGAGATCCGCTTGCAGCTTCTTCAACTGTTCCAGCGTCTGCCCGCTGGCGCCGAGGATGCACTGCGGAATATCGCGTGCTTTGTCTCGCAGCGCATGGCCTTGCTCGGTGAGTTCGACAATCACCACCCGTTCGTCTTCGCGGCTGCGGGTGCGGCTCAGCAGGCCTTCGGCTTCCAGGCGTTTGAGCAGCGGGGTGAGGGAGCCGGGATCGGTCAGCAGTCGGCTGCTGATTTCGCCGACCGTCAATCCGTCCTTTTCCCACAACACCATCATTGCCAGGTACTGCGGATACGTCAGGCCCAGCGCTTGCAACAGCGGCTTGTAAACCTTGGTCATCAGCAACGAAGTGGAATGCAGGGCGAAGCAGACCTGATTATCCAGCAGCAGGTTATCGCAGTTGTCCGGGGTGTCGCGCTCGGTGTTCATTTCAAAGCCTTGATCAGTGATCGTCATGAATCTAGCGGGCGAATCTTTAATGCGCCAGATAATTATGGACTAGTGGCGGTCCAGGTTGGTTTGCAGCGCCAGATCCCACGGTGGGATGGGGCTGAAACGGGTCTTCAGGTATTCCAGCAGCAAGCGGCTACGCGAACTGGGCTGCTGCTCCAGGCGTAACGCATAAATACCGGTGCTTTCCGGTTTTGGCAGACCTTGTTCGCAGAACAGCGGCAGCAGTTCGCCGCGCAATAAATATTCACTGGCCAGCCAGGTCGGCAGATGCGCGACACCCAGCCCGGCCAGTGCGCCGCAGACCAGCGCCTCGGCGTTGTTGGCGCTCATGCGGATTCGCGCAGGCCGGTGCAAGTGCATCTGCCCATCCCGCTCGAAGCGCCAGGCGAACGGCGGAGCCAGGCCGTCCCAATCCAGGCCGTCGTGGTCGACCAATTGCGCCGGCTCGGTCGGCACGCCGCGGCGTTGCAGGTAATCGGGGCTGGCGCAGGCGATGCGCACCATGCTCGCCAGCGGCGTGGCCACCAGCCGGGTATCGGCCATTTGCCCGGCACGCAGTACCAGGTCGACCTTGCCCAGGTTCGAACCCTGCATGTCGACAAAGCTGTCGATCAGGTGCAATTGCACGTCGAGACCGGGGTAAAGGGTCAGGAAATCGGCAATCACCGGTGCCAGATGACGTCGTCCGAACGCTGCCGGCGCATCGACCCGAATCAAGCCTTCCGGCGCATTGCTCAGGGACACCGCTTCCGCCCGCGCCAGCCGCAGTTCCGCGACGATCCGCCGCGCGCGCTCGGCAAAGGCCAAGCCTGCCGGGGTAGCCCGCACCGCGTGGGTGCTGCGAATGAACAGCTGACTGCCGACGGCGCTTTCCAGGCTATCGATACGTCGCGCCACCGCCGATGGCGTCAGGGGATGACGGCGGGATGCAGCGGAAAAACTGCCGGTTTCCAGCACATCCAGAAACAGCCCGAGTTGTTCGGTCAATTGATTGGGGTTCATGGCTTCATCAACGCTTGTGCGAATTTGGCACAGCCATTGTGCGTTGCTATGCGTTTCCCTGCCAGAGCCGACTGCGTAGGATGAGCGGCCTGACAAGAGGAAACCGCCTGTGATTGAGTTCGTGATGTACCTGGTTTTTGGCGCCGCCATGGGCACCCTCGGCGGGCTCTTCGGCATTGGTGGCGGGTTGGTGGCGATTCCGCTACTGGGCGTGTGGTGCGGTCTCGATCAGCAGGTCGCCCAAGGCACGGCGCTGGTGATGGTGGTGCCGAACGTGATGCTGGCGCTATGGCGCTATCACCAGCGCAATCGCATCGAATTGCGTCATGCGCTGCCATTGGCTTCGATGGGATTCTGCTTCGCCTGGATCGGTTCGATCTGGGCGGTGGGCATCGATGCGCAATCCATGCGCGTGGGGTTTGTCGCGTTCCTGGTCGCGCTGTCGGCCTACAACCTGATGCGAATGTTCACCGCCACTGCGCCGGCGTCTTCACAGATGCATTATTCATGGCCGTGGCTGGGTGTGCTCGGCGCGGCTTCCGGGACCATGGGCGGGTTGTTTGGCGTGGGTGGGGCGGTGGTGGCCACGCCGGTGTTGACCAGTCTGTTCGGTACCAGCCAAGTGGTTGCCCAGGGCTTGTCGCTGGCACTGGCATTGCCGAGCACGGGCGTCACGTTGGCGACTTATGCGGTGCACCATCAGGTGCACTGGGCGATCGGTATACCGTTGGCGGTCGGTGGATTGATGAGCATCAGTTGGGGTGTGAGAATCGCCCACGCACTGCCGGAGCGGCTGTTGCGCGGGCTTTTCTGTGGGTTTCTGGTGTGCTGCGCGGTGATGCTCGCCTTTAAAGTTTGAAGCCTTCGACGATGTGCTCGGCCAGGCATTCGGTGATCGGCGAAGGGTTGTTCAGGTTGCGGATCAGCATGATGCTGGCTTCCGGTAACAGCGGCAGGTCTTCGTCGGCGCCAAGGATGCGCATGTCTGGCGTGATCAGGCTTTCCAGTTGCGCGGTGATCGCAAGCCCTGCACTGACCACGGCCATCAACGCCGACAGGCTGGAGCTGTTGTAGGCAATGCGATAATCGCGACCCATGGCGTCCAGCGCATTACACGCCCAGGCACGGCAGAAACAATCACTGTTGAACATCGCCAGCGGCAGCGGCGTCTGCTCGTGGGCGTTGAAGCATTGGGCCTCGGCCCAGACAAAACGCTCCTTGCGCAATAACTGGCCGATCTCGTTACCCGGCTCGCGGGTGACGATGGACAGGTCCAGGTCCTGGCGCTGCAACAGTTGCCGGGTTGATTCGCAATGAACCTCGATCTGGATCAGCGGGTAGAACTGCGCGAAGCGCGACAGGATGCCCGGCAGAAAGCGCATCACGTAATCGTCGGGCGTGCCGATGCGCACCGTGCCGACCATGTGCGGCTCGCGCAGGGTATTGAAGACTTCGCTGTGAAGTTTGAGTATGCGCCGCGCATAGCCGAGCAACACCTGGCCTTCGGCGGTCAGCTTGACCTGGCGCCCGTCGCGTTCGAACAGCTGGCGCTGCAACACGTCCTCTTCCAGACGTTTCATCTGCATGCTCACCGCCGACTGGGTGCGGTTGACCATTTCCCCGGCGCGGGTAAAGCCGCCCTGATCAGCGATCGCGACGAAGGTGCGCAGTACATCGGTGTCGATACTGGGGTAGGCGGACATTCATCAATCTCCGAGATGTATGCCATCAGAAACATTCGTTGGATTGATCTTAGCGCTGCGGCGAGACTGGATCCATCCCTAAAGGAGGGCTACACGATGAAAGGTCACAACGAGCATGTAACGGAACAAAAATTCTCAATCCACGCGGTATCCGATCTGCTGCACAAGTTTAGTCGCTGGTACGAACTTCACCGTGAACGTGAATTACTGGCGAGCTTGAGCGATGAAGCACTGAAGGATATCGGCGTGAGCCGCGCAGATGTGGAGCATGAGGCAGTAAGACCGTTCTGGGATGATCCGATGCACAAATGATGATGCCATCGCTACACAAACCGCTTTCGGGTGAGGTAGGTTGCGAGCAGACAAGGAGATGCTCATGCCCGCCACACTGTCCTTTTCCCTCAAACAGGCTCGGCGTCTGGCGCTGGCTGCCCAAGGGTTCAACGGGCGCCAGCCGCCGGCGGCGATCAAACCGGTTCAGCTCAACCGGCTGATCGAACGACTCGGCATTCTGCAGATCGATTCGGTCAATGCATTGGTGCGCTCGCACTACCTTCCCGTGTTTTCCCGTCTTGGCAATTATTCAACCGACTTGCTCGATCAAGCTGCCTGGAGTCAGGGCCGTCGGCGCACGTTGTTCGAGTATTGGGGCCACGAAGCTTCGATTGCCCGCGGGCGAGTGCGGCGAGGTTGCGGGGGGCATTGGTTCAAAGTGGCGGTGATTGAACTGGCGCCTTCGCGGGCAAGTCGGATCGCCGTACCGCTCGCTCCTACAAGAACGCGTGAACTGTAGGAGCGAGGCTGCCCGCGAAGGGCTCAACCGGATTTAACGCCGGACTTGCTTCAGGGTCTCTGCAATCAAAAACGCCAGTTCCAGCGACTGATCGGCATTCATCCGCGGGTCGCAATGGGTGTGATAACGATCCGACAACCCGTCTTCGGTAATCGGCCGCGCGCCGCCGATGCATTCGGTGACGTTCTGCCCGGTCATTTCGATGTGGATGCCGCCGGCATAACTGCCTTCCGCTTCGTGAACCTGGAAGAACTGCTTCACCTCGCCAAGGATCTGTGCGAAGTCGCGGGTCTTGTAACCGCTGCTGGCCTTGATGGTATTGCCGTGCATCGGGTCGGAGCTCCAAAGCACTTGCTTGCCTTCGCGCTGCACCGCGCGAATCAGCTGCGGCAGGTGATCGCCGACCTTGTTTGCGCCCATCCGCGCAATCAGGTTCAGGCGCCCCGGGTCGTTGTCCGGGTTGAGCACATCGATCAGGCGAATCAGGTCTTCAGGGTTCATGCTCGGGCCGACCTTGACCCCGATCGGGTTATGCACCCCGCGCAGGAATTCGACGTGAGCACCGTCCAGTTGACGGGTACGGTCACCGATCCACAGCATGTGGGCCGAGCAGTCGTAGTAGTCGTTGGTCAGGCTGTCGCGACGCACGAAGGCTTCTTCGTAGTTCAGCAGCAGCGCTTCGTGGGCGGTGAAGAAACTGGTTTCGCGCAGTTGCGGCGAGCTGTCCATGCCGCAGGCACGCATGAAGGCCAGGGTTTCATCGATGCGATCGGCCAGGTGGCTGTATTTCTCGGCCAGTGCCGAGTTGGCGATGAAGTCCAGGTTCCATTTGTGTACCTGATGCAGGTCGGCAAAGCCGCCCTGGGCAAAGGCGCGCAGCAGGTTCAGGGTCGCGGTGGACTGGTGGTAGGACTGCAGCAGGCGATCCGGGTCCGGCACGCGGCTTTTTTCGTCGAAACCGATGCCGTTGACGATGTCGCCACGGTAGGCCGGCAGCGTCACGCCGTTGATGGTTTCATCGTTGGCCGAACGGGGTTTGGCGAACTGACCGGCCATGCGTCCGACTTTGACTACCGGGCAACCGGCGGCGAAGGTCATGACGATTGCCATTTGCAGCAACACTTTAAAGGTGTCGCGAATTTTCGCGGCGGAGAATTCGGCGAAGCTTTCGGCGCAGTCGCCGCCCTGCAACAGAAACGCCCGGCCCTGGGTGACTTCGGCAAACTGACGGCGCAACTCCCGCGCTTCACCGGCAAACACCAGTGGCGGATAGCTCGCCAGGGTTTGCTCGACGTGCAGCAAATGCGCCGCGTCGGGGTATTGAGGTTGTTGCTGGATCGGCAGGGCGCGCCAGCTGTCAGGGCTCCAGGGTTGGCTCATCGCAGTCTCTAGTGTTTTACGCTCGGACGGTTATGTTATCAGCAATTAGTGCGTGACCTGCTCCCGTCGCTTCGCGGACAATCGCGCCTTTGCCGCTTTATGTTGCGGTTTATCGCGTTGCCGGGGCCGGTAATGATCAGGAGACGAAATGACTGAGGAGCGCGTCGAGCATCTGCTCGCCGAGGTACAGGATGAGTTCGGCGTGATTCGCGTGCTGGAAGTGGCCGATTACCGTTTTCTGGAGTTCGGTGACGCCATCGAACAGAGCTGCGTGTTCACCGCCGACCCTAGCTGGCTCGAGTACGATTACACCCGCGCGATGCTGATTGGTGCGCTGTGCCACGAGCAGCCGGAAAGCGCGCTGTTCCTCGGCCTTGGCGCCGGGACACTGACCCAGGCGTGCTTGAAGTTCCTGCCACTGGAAGATGTCGAAGCCATCGAGCTGCGCCCTGACGTACCGCGCCTGGCCATCGAATACCTGGGCCTGGATGACGATCCGCGGCTGTACATCCGCGTCGGCGATGCGCTGGAGTTGCTCGATACGGCTGAACCGGCCGATCTGATTTTCGTCGACCTGTATACCGATGTCGGGCCGGGTGTCGGGCACCTGGCCTGGAGCTTTCTGGAAAACTGTCAGAAACGCTTGAATCCGGGTGGCTGGCTGGTGATCAACCAGTGGGCCACCGACGACGGCAAGCCGTTGGGCGCAGCGTTGTTGCGCGGTCTCTATCACCGGCATTACTGGGAACTGCCAGTGAAGGAGGGCAATGTGATTCTGATCGTGCCATCGGAGCTGGATCAGGAGCTGGACATGGAAGGGCTGATCGCCCGTGCGGAAGGCCTGGCGCCGCGGTTGGGGTATTCGTTGCAATCGTTGATCAAGGATATTCGGCCGGCGACTTAATGCGATGAGGTCATCTGTGGCGAGGGAGCTTGCTCCCTCGCCACAAAAGCCGATCTGTCAGCAGCCTTTGAAGACGCCCGGCCGCTTCTCGATCATCGACCGCACACCCTCCTTGGCGTCCTCGCTGTTGAGCAGTTTCTTCACCAGCGGCGGCAATGCCTGGGCCGCAGCAATTTCACCCTCGTAGCGCGCCTGTCGCGCAGACATCAACGTCGCCTGAACCCCCAGCGGTGCCTGCCTCGCAATCCTCTCAGCCAACTCGATCGCCCGTGGCAGCAAGTCCTCGCTGGCCATGACTTCCTGCACCAGGCCCAGATGCAAGGCGTCATGTGCATCGAATTCATCGCCGGTGAGCAGCCAGCGCATGGCGTTGCCCCAACCGGCGACCTGATGCAGGCGCAAGGTGGCGCCGCCGAACGGGAGGAGTCCGCGCTGCACTTCCTTTTGGGCAAAACGGGTATTGCTGGCGCACAGGTTGATGTCGGCGGCCAGCATCAATTCGATGCCCGCGGTCAGGCAGTAGCCTTGCGCCGCGACAATCACCGGTTTGTTGACCCGGGGGCCGCCGAACACGCCCCAGGGGTCGCAGCCACCGGGCGGTGCCTGCCAGCCTTCGGCCAGGGCTGCGCCGGCGTTGACCAGGTCGAGCCCGGCAGTGAAATGCTCACCATGGCCGAACACCACCGCGACCCGCGCCTCACTGTCGGCTTCGAATTCGCCATAGGCCAGGCTGAGTGCATTGAGCAGGTCGAGGTCGAAGGCATTGCGCTTGGCCACCCGATCCAGGCCGATCATCAGGACATGACCGTGTCTTTCACGGGTGACACGACTGGGGCTGGGCTGATTCATGGAACATTTCCTCGGGCGGGAAGGGGGCGTCAGACCAAAGGTCTGCGTCGCAAGGGTGAACCGTTTTAGCGCCATCACCAGCAGGGCCGGGCCTTTGCAAAATAGACGGTTGTACGATTATCCGCAAAGCCCGTGACACAACGGCGTATGCCGGTTTTTTCCGATAAAAAAAGCTCCCTTTTTTGCCGAATTCCGGTATAGTGCGCGCCGGCCTTTAACCGGGCCGCGTTTAGGTAGCGCAATTCCCCGAAGCCAGCTTCGGCTGCACGTCCGCACCGCGGACTCTTCCTTGACGATTCTTTTCATTCATTCGTTTTCGCAAATCCCCGCCGACAAAGCTGCCAGGGCGACTCTTGAGTCTCAACACGGCATGCGCAGCTTTGGAGCATGGGTCTTTGCGGATGCACTTAGAGGCAGACCCATGACCCAGGAAATCGGCGGCTTCGCCGCTCTTGAACTTCACCCTAATATTGTCGCTGCAGTAGTCGCTACCGGCTATGAAGAGCCTTCGGCCATTCAGCAGCAGTCGATCCCGATCATTCTCGCCGGTCACGATATGATTGGCCAGGCGCAAACCGGTACCGGTAAAACCGCTGCCTTTGCCCTGCCGATCCTGCACCGCATTGATCCGTCCAAGCGCGAGCCGCAAGCTCTGATCCTGGCCCCAACTCGTGAGTTGGCGCTACAAGTTGCAACCGCTTTCGAAACTTACGCCAAGCAAATGCCGGGCGTAACTGTTGTGGCTGTCTACGGCGGCGCGCCGATGGGCCCACAATTGAAAGCAATCCGTAATGGCGCACAGATTGTTGTCGCCACTCCGGGTCGTCTGTGCGACCACCTGCGTCGCGACGAAAAAGTCCTGACTACCGTGAACCACCTGGTTCTCGACGAAGCGGACGAAATGCTCAAACTGGGCTTCATGGACGACCTGGAAGTTATCTTCAAGGCCATGCCGGAAACCCGTCAAACCGTATTGTTCTCGGCCACCCTGCCGCAATCGATCCGTGCCATCGCCGAACGCCACCTGCGCGATCCGAAGCACGTGAAGATCCAGAGCAAGACTCAGACCGTTACCGCGATCGAACAGGCTCACCTGTTGGTTCACGCTGACCAGAAGACTTCTGCCGTTCTCAGCTTGCTGGAAGTGGAAGATTTCGACGCCCTGATCATGTTCGTGCGCACCAAGCAAGCGACCCTGGACCTGGCCAGTGCCCTGGAAGCCAAAGGCTACAAAGCCGCTGCGCTGAACGGTGACATTGCTCAGAACCAGCGTGAGCGCGTAATCGAATCCCTCAAGGATGGCCGTCTGGACATCGTTGTGGCGACCGACGTTGCCGCTCGTGGCCTGGACGTTCCGCGTATCACTCACGTGTTCAACGTTGATATGCCGTACGACCCGGAATCCTACGTTCACCGTATCGGCCGTACCGGCCGTGCCGGTCGCGAAGGTCGTGCGCTGCTGCTGGTGACTCCTCGTGAGCGCCGCATGCTGCAAGTGATCGAGCGTGTGACTGGTCAGAAGGTTGCCGAAGTTCGTCTGCCGGACGCCCAGGCCGTTCTCGATGCCCGCATCAAGAAACTGACCAACAGCCTGTCGCCGCTGGTGGCTGATGCCGAATCGACTCACGGTGATCTGCTGGATCGTCTGACTGCCGATATCGGTTGCAGCCCGCGTGCCCTGGCCGCAGCCCTGCTGCGCAAGGCTACCAACGGTCAAGCGCTGACCCTGGCCGCGATCGAGAAAGAGCGTCCACTGGTGCCGAACAATGCACCGCGTGGCGATCGTCCAGAGCGTTCCGGTGATCGTCCGGACCGTGGTGACCGCGAGCGTCGTGCTCCGATCCCGCTGGCTGAAGGCCGTGCTCGTTGCCGTACCGCGCTGGGCGCGCGTGATGGTATCGCTGCCAAGAACCTGCTGGGCGCCATCCTCAACGAAGGTGGTCTGGCGCGTGAAGCCATCGGTCGCATTCAGGTGCGTGACAGCTTCAGCCTCGTCGAGCTGCCGGAAGATGGTCTGGAGCGTCTGCTGACCAAACTGAAGGACACTCGCGTTGCCGGTAAGCAGTTGAAGCTGCGTCGCTACCGCGAAGATTGATCTGCCCCCGGGCTGATTGATCGCACATAAAAAATCCCCGACTGGTTCGGGGATTTTTTTTGCCTGCTGTTTTGTGTCCGGCGTTTGAGCGGGGGCGGCGGTCGACTTATTAGCCGAAACGATAGATATCCATCCCCAGCGCCCCCATGGTGAACCCTTGGTGCACAATGCTGAACTCGCCCCCGGCCGCGCGGGCGAAGTACAGCGGTAGCAGATGTTCGTCACTCGGGTGGTTGCGCACCGCGTTCGGCGCTTGCTGGCGATAGTCGTGTAGCGCGGCTTCATCGTTCGCTTCGAGTTTTTCGATCATCCAGTCGCGGAACGCCTTGGCCCAGGGTTCGACGCTTTCCGGGCCGGCGTGCCAGTCCAGTTCGCGTAGGTTGTGGGTGATGCTGCCAGAGCCGATTAACAGCACGCCGCGCTCACGCAGGCTGGCCAGGGCATGTCCGACGCGGGTTTGTAGCGCCGGGCCGCCACGGGTGGGTAGCGAGACCTGCACCACCGGGACATCGGCCTGCGGGTACATCAACGACAAGGGGACCCAAACGCCGTGGTCGAAGGGGCGCTTGGCGTCGATGCGCGCAGGCAGGCCATCGGCTTTTAGCAGCTCGACAACCTCTGTCGCCAGTTGCGGGCTGCCGGGTGCCGGGTATTGCACCTCGAACAAGGCCCGCGGAAAACCGCCGAAGTCGTGCCAGGTTTCGGGTTGGGGGTTGCCGCTGACCAGCAATTCGCTGCTTTCCCAGTGTGCGGAAACGATCACGATGGCCTTGGGCTTGGGCATTGTCGCGGCCAGATTCGCGAGGGCCGGCCCACTGGCGCCAGGTTCCAGGGCCAGCATGGGGGAGCCATGAGAGATATACAGGCTGGGGAACATAATTGAGCTCCTGGGAGTAAGATGGCAGCATCTTCAGTCAGATCATTGATCTAAATCTAATATAAGTTTTAGAGTCTTTTGATCGAATTTTTCGGGGTTAATTATGCAGCCGGAGTTTTGGCACAAACGGTGGGCGTCGAATCAGATCGGCTTTCATCTGCCGGAAGTAAATCCCTATCTGCAACGGTTTTGGCCGCAACTGGGCCTTGATGAAGGTTCTCGCGTACTGGTGCCGTTGTGTGGCAAGAGCCTGGACCTGTTGTGGCTGGCGCACTGCGGTCATGAGGTGCTGGGTATCGAGTTGTCGGAAAAGGCCATCGAGGACTTTTTCAATGAGCATCAACTGGACCCGGCAATCAGCGACCAAGGGCCTTTCAACGTCTATCGGGCCGGGTCGATCGAGCTGTGGTGTGGCGATTTCTTCGAGTTGACGGCAGGCGATGTTGCCGATTGCAGTGCACTGTACGACCGCGCGGCGCTGATCGCGTTGCCGCCAGCGATGCGTGAGCAATACGCGGCTCATCTGATTCGGATTCTGCCGAAGGATTCTTTAGGGATTTTGATCACGCTGGATTACGACCAGATGCAAATGGCCGGGCCGCCATTTGCTGTGCTTGATGACGAAGTGCAACGGCTGCTGGGGGCTTCGTGGGGCCTGAAGATCCTGGAAGACCAGGATGTCCTGGGTGAGAGCTGGAAGTTTCTCGAGGCCGGTGTCACGCGGCTTGAGGAGCGTGTGTATCGGGTTTCCAGCTGATAAAGGCTGCTGATTATGCTGGCCTCATCGCCGGCTTGCCCGCGATGAGGCCCTGAAAAGCACCACACCACTTCGCAGACAAAAAAAGGCCTGCATTCACAGCGGGCCTTTTCTTTTAGTGCTGCGGAACCTGTCAGCCCCGACGACGCAGTGCGTCGATGCGTTCTTCCAGCGGCGGGTGGCTCATGAACATGCGGGCGAACCCTTGTTTGAGACCACCGTTGATGCCGAAGGCATTCAGGGTATCCGGCATATGCACCGGCAGCCCTTGTTCGGCACGCAGGCGCTGCAGGGCGCCGATCATTGCGCTGGTACCGGCCAGGCGTGCGCCGGCGTCGTCGGCGCGGAATTCACGCTTGCGCGAGAACCACATGACGATGGCGCTGGCCAGGATGCCCAGGACCAGTTCAGCGAAGATGGTCGCCACGTAGTAGGCGATACCCTGGCCTTCTTCGTTCTTGAAGATCACCTTGTCGACAAAGTTGCCGATGATTCGGGCGAAGAACATCACGAAGGTGTTCACCACGCCCTGGATCAGCGCCAGGGTGACCATGTCGCCATTGGCCACGTGGCCGATTTCGTGGGCCAGAACGGCTTTCACTTCATCCGGCGAGAAACGCTCGAGCAAGCCCTGGCTGACCGCGACCAGTGCGTCGTTCTTGTTCCAGCCGGTGGCGAAGGCGTTGGCTTCATAGGCCGGGAAAATCCCGACTTC
The DNA here is from genome assembly GCF_030687165.1 of Pseudomonas sp. FP1740. Taxonomy (NCBI): domain Bacteria; kingdom Pseudomonadati; phylum Pseudomonadota; class Gammaproteobacteria; order Pseudomonadales; family Pseudomonadaceae; genus Pseudomonas; species Pseudomonas sp. FP1740. The sequence goes on along the minus strand of NZ_CP117461.1, from coordinate 4,813,207 downwards.
GGGCATCTTGATCCCGGCTTCGCGGGACAGTTGCTCGACGGTTTGCAGCAGCCATTGCTCATGCCGGGTGCGCGGCTGGCTGATGATCTGGGTGCTGGTGCTCATTTTCGCCATCCACTTGGAGATGAATAGCGAGAACAGGGAACCGGCGAAACCAAAGACCGCACAGAAAATCAGCAGCTGATTGAGGTTGAGATCAACCCCGTTGGCCGCCATGAACCCGTTGAAGCCGAAAAGGCTCAGGGTGATGCTGGCAATCAGCACGACCGCCAGGTTAGTGGCCAAAAACAGCAAAATGCGCATCATGGTTGTAGAAATCTCCTCGTGCTAAAGATGTAGCGTACTGCGGGGTATATAAGGTGCTGCACCGGGCTATTCAACCGGGTGACTATTTCAAACTGTGTCCTACGGCAACAGTCTAGCTGCTTGAAGGGCATTTCCGACGTCGACATGGGAAACGGTTGTCAGCCGATTAGCTTCACAGGCCCCCGCCGTTGTTGGGCGTGGGCATGAAGCGTGTCGTCAGTCAGCGCTTGAAACAACGAGGCAGGGCAGGGCGCACAGAAGTGTTGCTGAATTAATCACCGTGCGACTTTTATCTGCGTCGCACGGTGACAGGCCAATTACTGGCGATAGGACTTGAGGAAGTTGCCGATCCGGCCAATGGCCTGATCCAGGTCGTCGACCCGTGGCAGGGTGACCACGCGGAAATGGTCTGGCCATGGCCAGTTGAAGGCCGTGCCTTGTACCACCAGCAGCTTTTCCGAGAGCAGCAGGTCGAGCACGAATTTCTCGTCGTTGTGGATCGGGCAGACTTTCGGATCGATCCGCGGGAACGCATACAGCGCACCCATCGGCTTGACGCAGCTCACGCCCGGAATGTCGTTGAGCAGTTCCCAGGTGCGATTGCGCTGTTCCAGCAGGCGCCCTTGGGGCAATACCAGGTCGTTGATACTCTGATAGCCACCGAGTGCGGTCTGGATCGCGTGCTGGCTCGGCACGTTGGCACACAGGCGCATATTAGCCAGCATGTCGATGCCTTCGATGTAGCTCTGGGCGTGGTGTTTCGGGCCGGAAATGGCGATCCAGCCGGAGCGGAAGCCGGCCACGCGATAGGACTTGGACAGGCCGTTGAAGGTCAGGCACAGCAGGTCCGGTGCCAGCGAGGCGGTGCAGATGTGCACGGCGTCGTCGTACAGGATCTTGTCGTAGATCTCGTCGGAGAACACCACCAGATTGTGCTGGCGGGCCAGCTCCAGCATGCCCAGCAGGACTTCTTTCGAATACACCGCGCCAGTCGGATTGTTCGGGTTGATGATCACCAGGGCCTTGGTGTTCGGGGTGATCTTGGCCTTGATGTCGGCCAGGTCCGGCCACCAGTTGGCCTGCTCGTCGCACAGGTAATGCACCGGGTTGCCGCCCGCCAGGCTCACTGCGGCGGTCCACAGCGGATAGTCGGGGGCCGGCACCAGCACTTCGTCGCCGTTGTTGAGCAGGGCCTGCATCGACATCACGATCAGCTCGGAAACGCCGTTGCCCAGGTAAATGTCTTCAATGCCGACGCCTTCCACCTGCTTTTGCTGGTAGTACTGCATCACGGCTTTACGGGCGCTGAACAGGCCTTTGGAGTCGCTGTAGCCCTGGGCGGTCGGCAGGTTGCGGATCACGTCCTGAAGGATTTCGTCCGGCGCTTCGAAACCAAAGGGCGCCGGGTTGCCGATGTTCAGCTTGAGGATGCGATGGCCTTCCTCTTCCAGGCGTTTGGCGTGCTTGAGCACTGGGCCGCGAATGTCGTAGCAGACGTTGGCGAGCTTGTTCGATTTGCTGACCTGCATGGCGATGTGTTCCCGAAAATGAACGATCCAGGCGGCGTGTGAACGGCCGTGCTGGGAATCCTGCGTATTCACACAGGCCTGACGCCTTGAGTGGCGGCACTCATAAATCCGTTTGAATGCGCGTGGTCTGGCTGCCAGACTGGCGTTTGACGAGGCGCAATCATACGTGCCGCCCGATCCGTGGAAAAGGTACAGATCGGGCTTTTTCAGCTGCTGAGGTGTATCAATGGAAAAGTTGGAAAAAACCCTGGAAGAATGGCGGGCCATGCTTGATCCGGAGCAGTACAACGTTTGCCGCCTCAAGGGCACCGAGCGACCGTTCTCCGGTAAATACAACGCCACCAAAACCGACGGCGTTTATCACTGCATCTGCTGCACCGCACCGCTGTTCGACTCCAAAACCAAGTTCGATTCCGGCTGCGGCTGGCCGAGCTTCTATGCGCCGATCGGCGACAGCGCGATGGTCGAGATCCGTGATATCAGCCACGGCATGATCCGTACCGAAGTGGTCTGCGCCAAATGCGATGCGCACCTTGGGCATGTGTTCCCGGACGGTCCGCCGCCAACCGGTTTGCGTTATTGCATCAACTCGGTGTGCCTGGACCTCGTTCCCCGCGAATAATCTGCTGATGTCGTGCGTCTGACTTGTGTACGCAGGAGCAGCCTCCGGCAGCTCCTGCAATGATGTTCGCGTGTCGGGCATCTATTGGTTTATTAAATTGCACACAATTCAATTGCTCGCTATGTTTGATCTTCCTTCATTCGGAGTTCGTGCCATGAGCGACAACCTGCTGAGCATCCCTTGCACCACCATCAAGGGGGAGCAAAAGACCCTGGCCGATTTCGCCGGTAAAGCGGTGCTGGTGGTCAACACTGCCAGCAAATGTGGTTTCACCCCGCAGTACAAAGGCCTTGAAGAGCTCTGGCAGAGCTACAAGGATCAAGGTTTGGTGGTGCTCGGGTTTCCCTGCAATCAGTTCGGCCAGCAGGAGCCGGGCAACGAAGGGGCGATTTCCGAGTTCTGCGAGCTGAATTACGGGGTGAGTTTCCCGCTGTTCAAGAAGATCGAAGTCAACGGTGCCGGCGCTCATCCGCTGTTCGTTCAGCTGAAAAAACGCGCGCCAGGTGTATTGGGTTCCCAGGGCATCAAATGGAACTTCACCAAGTTTCTGATCGGCAAGGACGGTCAGCTGGTCAAGCGCTTTGCTCCGGCCACCAAGCCGCAAGCGCTGCGCCGCGAGATCGAAGCCCTGCTCAAATGAACACGTTGTCAGTCGATTCGCTGAAACTCGACAGTCAGCTCTGCTTCAAGCTGTACGCCGCTTCTCGGGCGGTGATCCGTGCCTACAAGCCGATGCTCGATCAACTGGGCCTGACCTACCCGCAATACCTGGCGATGCTGGTGCTTTGGGAATGGCAGGAGGCGGCGCCGGAGCAGCCGACGGTCAAGGCGCTGGGTGAGCGCCTGGCACTGGATTCCGGGACCCTGACGCCGCTGCTCAAGCGTCTTGAGCAACTGCAACTGGTGCAGCGCCAGCGTTCGGCGCGCGATGAGCGCGAGGTGCACTTGAGCCTGTCGTCCACCGGCAAGGCCTTGCGCGATCAGGTCGGGCCGCTCAAGGCCCGCCTGTTGTGCGATAGCGGTGTCGATCTGGATCGCCTGAATGAGCTGCGCGATGGTCTCGATCACCTGTTGGGGCACATCAAATCGCTGTCGTAGTGGGTATCCACAAGTCGAGCAGGGCCGCCAGTTCTTCCCGGCGGAAGGGTTTGGCCAGGTAGTCGCTCATGCCCGCCGCACGGCAGCGTTCGCGTTCTTCGGACATGGCGTTGGCGGTCAGGGCGACGATGGGCAGTTGTGGCCAGCGCCCGCTGCGACGGATCTGCCGGCTGGCTTCATAACCGTCCATCACCGGCATGTTGCAGTCCATCAGCACCAGGTCGAATTCGCTGTGTTCGAGCTGATCCAGGGCTTCGGCGCCATGGGCCGCGACGCTCACCTCGCAGCCGAGTTTGCCGAGCATGCCCTTGGCCACCAGCTGATTGACCGGGTTGTCCTCCACCAGCAGGATGCGCCCGCGTCGCTGGGGCGAGAGGACTTCGACCCGGGCACCGTTGATCGTGTTGAGTTCCGGCTGCAGGATCCGTCGCAATGTCTGGTAAAGCGCGTTGCGCGCCAACGGTCGCGCCTGTTGCTGCAAAGGTGCCAGGGCGCTGGCTTGCTCGCTGGGCAGGAAACTGCCGTAAGCGGTCACCAGCAGAATCGGCGCGGTAAAAGTCGGGCGCAGGCCAAACAGGCATTCGGGGCAGTCGGTGATCAACACATCCGGTTTCAGGCCGATCAATCGGTCATCGATGGAACGTTGTTGATAGCCGAGCCCCCATTCGGGCAATAGATTCTGTAGCAGTTCTGCCAGACCGCTGCTGGCGGCCGTGATCGCGACGATGTTGCCTTGCAGAGCTGCTGGCGGGATGGCGCGAGTGTGGCAGGGCAGCGGCAGGTCGGCGCAGAACTGACTGCCGAAGCCTGCTTCCGAGCTGATCGTCAGACGCCCCTGCATGGCTTCGCAGAGGTTATAGGTCAGCGCCAGGCCCAGCCCGGTACCGCCGAATTGCCGGGTAATGCCGGCACCGGCCTGGGTAAAGGGCTGGAAGATTTTGACCTGCGCGTCTTGGGCGATACCGATGCCAGTGTCGCAGACCTCGATTCGCACGCCATCTTCGAACGTTGAAAGACGCACATCGACCCGCCCGAAGCGGGTGAACTTGAGGGCGTTGGACAACAGGTTGCTGACGATCTGCCGGACCCGGGTCGGATCACCGAGTACCAGCGCGGGAAATTGCGGGTCGATCAGGCACGTCAGCTCGACGCTCGGCGCGGCGTTCTGGGACAGCAGGTTGGCGGTGTCTTCGATCAGCGAGCCAAGGTCGAATGGAATGTGTTCGAGTTCCAGTTGGCCGGCATCGAATTTTGACAGGTCGAGGATATCGTTGAGCAGCTCCACCAGCACTTTGCCCGAGTCATGGGCGATGGACAGCTGTTGCTGCTGCTCGGCATTGAGCGGGCCGTCCAGCGAGAGCGCGATCATCCCCAGCAGACCGTTGAGAGGCGTGCGGATTTCATGGCTCATGTTGGCCAGGAACACCGAGCGTGCCTCGGCCATGTCCAGGGCGGTGCGGCGGGCGACTTCCAGTTCCTCGTTGGACTGGCTGAGCCGGGAGTTGATGGCCTTGAGTTCCGCCGTACGGGCCGAGACGATATTTTCCAGTTGCGAGAGGTAGTCGGTCAGGCGGTTTTCGGCATTGCGCCGCTGCTGGATCTCGGTGGCGATGTTATCGAACTGTTGATTGGCGACCTTGACCAAGACGCCGATTTCATCGTTTTCATGCCCCGCCGGATACTCCAGCCAGGTCGGCTCCGCGCTGCGCGGATCACGACCACTGAGTTCGCGGATGACCCGTACCAGCGGTTTGGTCAGCATCACGTAAAACAGCGCCAGCAGAATGCCCGTAAGGATCAGGCTGCGCGCGAAGCCATTGAGCAGGGTCACTTCGGCCCGGCGCAGGAAACGACTGCCGAAGGTGTAGGTATCGACATCCAGGTGCAAGGTCCCGAGGGATTCGTCCGGCAAGTGGTCGAGGTAAAGACGGTCTTCAAACTGTCGGTTGGCGCCGAACAGGAAGTCGCTGAGCACCCGGTAATTGTTTTCCAGGCCCGGACGTTTGGCGCTGGCCAGCACGGTATTGTTGTTGTCGGTCAATTTCGCGCCGATGATCGCCGGGGAGCGCAGCAGGCCCAGGATCAGCTCCTGGGCGAGTTCGGCGTCGATGTTGTAGGCGATGCGAGACGCGGGGTTATGGCTGATTTCCAGCAAAGACAGGATTTCGCGGTTGATGGAGGCGTCTTCGCTGGCATAATCGATGCCTATTTGCACAAGGCTGAGCAGCGTGCCCAGAATGAAACCGACCAGCACCGTAAGCTTGGCTTGCTTGTACGACAGCCGCTGGCTGAACTTGATATCCATGGGATGTTGAACCACTTCCGTTTCCCTTCGCTGCTCAAGCATAGTCGATCATCAATGGATACCGATGTTCTCGCAAAACACCTGTACGGGGTGTTGGCCGGGCATCGGATGCTGTGTTTCGTCGCTGTACCGCCATCATCACTGTGAACGTGCCCGAGGAGAAGACGTGGATTCCCGATTGAATGCTTTTCTTGAACGCGCCGATGCCGTTCTCGCCCGTATCGAACCGCTGCTGCCGGCGCCTCGGCAAACTGTCGACTGGACACACTGCCTGGCCGCACGCTGGCAACGCGAGGGTCGCAACGGTTTTCTGTTGCCGCTGCAAGTCAGCCTCGACATGCGCCTGTCCGACCTGATCGGCGTTGACCGGCAACTTGAACAATTGGGCCGCAATACTCAACAGTTCCTCGACGGCATGCCTGCCAATCACGCCTTGCTCTGGGGCTCGCGGGGCACCGGTAAATCGTCGCTGGTGCGCGCCTTGCTGGCCGAACACGCCAAGAACGGCCTGCGGCTGATCGAGATCGAGCGCGATCACCTGGCGGACTTGCCGCGGGTGGTCGAGCAGATTGCCAAGCTGCCTCAACGGTTTGTGCTGTTCTGCGATGACCTGTCGTTCGAGTCGGGCGAGGGCGATTATCGCGTGCTCAAGAGCGTACTCGATGGCTCTCTCGAGCAGGCGCCAGATAACGTTCTGCTGTACGCCACCTCCAACCGTCGCCATCTGGTGCCGGAAAAGGAAAGCGATAACGAAAACTGGAAAAGGGTCGATGGCGAGCTCCATCCCAATGAGGCGGTGGAAGACAAGATCGCGCTGTCGGACCGTTTTGGCCTGTGGCTGTCGTTCTATCCGTTTACTCAGGAACATTTCCTCAACGTCGTCGAGCACTGGATCGGCCAATTGGCCGACAAGGCCGGCCTCAAGTGGCAGCGTGACGAAGAGTTGGACATCCTCGCGGTGCGCTGGGCCACTGGCCGGGGTAATCGCAACGGACGTTGCGCGTATCAATTTGCCCGCTATTGGGTCGGGCTGAAGCTGTTGGAGCAAAAGGCATGATCGATTTACAAAAGAGCGGCCAGGGCCTTGAGGGCTACGGCATGCTATGGGCACAGCTGGAATCGTTGCTGGCGGACGAGCGTGATTTTATCGCCAACGCCGCGCAATTTTCCGCGTTTGTGTTCAACCAGCTCGATGACCTGAACTGGGCCGGTTTCTACCTTAATCGCAACGAAGAACTGGTGCTTGGCCCATTTCAGGGGCAGATCGCCTGTGTACGGATTCCATTCGGTCGCGGCGTCTGCGGGGCTGCCGCTGCCACCTTGCAGACCCAGCGGGTCGAAGACGTACATGAATTCCCCGGCCACATCGCTTGTGACAGCGCATCGAACAGTGAACTCGTCGTGCCGTTGGTCAAGGACGGTCGACTGATCGGCGTGCTGGACCTCGACAGCCCGAAGCTGGCGCGTTTTACCGCTGACGATCAGGCCGGAATCGAGCAACTGGCGGCGATTTTCCTGCGTCTGACCGACTGCTGATCAGCCCTTCAAGCCGGCCTTGATCAGCAGGCTTGTCGGGTCGACGGCATCGATCTGTTGTGGCTCCAGGAATTGGCTGGCGTACTGCAAGTAGATTTCGTCGTTGATGAACAGCCCGAACAATTCAGCGTCGATGTGGGCGTCACGGCACATGGTGGCCATGATGCCCAGCGCTTCGCTCAAGGACTTGGCTTTCTTGTAGGGGCGATCGGCGGCGGTCAGCGCTTCGAAAATATCGGCAATCGCCATCATCCGCGCCGGCAGGCTCATGTCTTCGCGCTTCAAGCGTTTGGGATAACCGGTGCCGTCCATTTTTTCGTGGTGGCCGCCGGCGATTTCCGCGACGTTATTGAGGTGACCGGGGAAGGGCAGGTGACTGAGCATCAGGATCGTCTGCACCATGTGGTGATTGATGATGTAACGCTCCTCGCGGGTCAGGGTGCCTCGGGCGATGCTCAGGTTGTAAAGTTCGCCCCGGTTGTACTTGTATCGCGGCACGTCGAGCTTGAATCCCCAGGGATTGTCGTCCGGGATCAGTTCGCTGTCGGCGCGCTCGAGCAGATGCTCGGGTTTATCCGCCAACAGTGGCTCGCTGACCGGCAGGGTCGGCGCCGGGGTCCGGGCCTGGCGCCGGTTCTCTTCCCACGAAACGCCTAGCCGATCGTCCAGGGTTCGGGTCCAGGTACGTTGGGCGATGGTGTTCAGCCGCTGCAGATCGGTCTCGGCCATGGCCTCGCTGCCCAGGTTGCAGCGCGCCACGAACGCGAAATCATCATCCAGCGCCGCCAGGCTCGCATTGCGCAATTGCGCCAGAGGCGACTCGTCACCCCCCAGGGCGATGGCCTGCCAATAATTGATCCAGGCATCACGCTTGAGGACTTCGAAACGGGTGCGGATTTCGTGGATGCGGTCGTACAGGGTCTCAAGTTTCGTGGCTTTGTCGACTACGTATTCAGGGGTGGTGACCTTGCCGCAATCATGCAGCCAGGCGGCGATGTGCAACGCCTCCCATTCATCTTCGCTGGGCTGATAGCTACGGAAGGCCGGGGCCTGACTGGCAGCGGCCGCCTGTGCCAGCATTAGCGTCAGTACCGGTACTCGCTGGCAGTGCCCGCCGGTGTAGGGACTCTTGGCATCGATTGCGCCGGCCAGCAGCTGAATGAATGAGTCCAGCAGCTGTTTTTGCCTGGCTTGCAGGCGCTGACTTTCGATACTCACGGCGGCCGCGCCAGATACCGCCTGGAGAAACGCGATGCGATCCGGGCGCAGTTTTTCCAGGTCGTCTTGTGCGCCGCTGTCGGCCAGCAACAGGACCAGCAGACCCACGGTTTCGTTATGACGATTGTGTAGCCGAATACCGACCAGATGAACCCGCGGGCACTCCAGCGCGAGCAAGACTTTCTGCAGATCTCCCGCCTGTTCGAAGCCCAGAGAGGTGACGACATTGTCGGCGGTCGACAGTGTTTGCATCCACTGAGGGCTCTGCGAATCCTGGGGTACGTGTCCTTGAATGTCGAATGACGGCAAGGCCTGTGAACTGCCGTTGATGACCAGCGCATGAGGTTCCACGCGATTTTCATCACCTTCGCGCAGGTAGATCAGACCGGCCTGGGCCTGGCCGATCTGCACGGTTTCAAACAACACCCGTTGCAGCAAGGGGGCGAAACGGGTTTCGGCGCTCAGGCTGTCGGTGATCCGGAAAAAACTCGCCAGAGTGTCTTTCATGCGTGCCATCGACACGCTTAATTGGTCGACTTCCAGCACCGGCGAGCGACGGCTGGCCGGAAAATTGAAATCGAAACTGCGAATCGCATCGGCTTCCCGCACCAAGGCGCGCAGGGGGGTGACCAGGACCCTCGAGGTCAGCCAACCCATGGGCAGGCACAACAGCAGCGTTGCCAGGGTAATCAGCGCGCCTTGCCAGCGCATGCGGTAGGCATCGACGAGCAATTCGTCTTCCGGCACCAGCAGCGCCAGTTGCAGCCCCTGGGGGCCACCCTCCTGCATGCTGCTACGCGCCGCGATCCATTGACGACCCGCAGCGTTCAGGCGATTGATCTCAGGGGAACTGGTGAGCAGGGCCGCGAGGCTGGGGCTCAGGTCGGCGGCTTTGATCAGCCGGGCCGTCTGGTCGTCGACGATCAGTTTGCTGCTGTCGGGGTAGGCGACGGCATTACCCTCGGCATCGAGCAGCACTATTTCGGTGCCGGGCGTCACCACATGTTTGGCCAGGGTAGCCGACAGTTCCGCCAGTGTAAGGTCGGCGCCCATCACCGCTTGCTCACCACTGCGCCGCGCCAGGGTTGTGCCGACGTTGTGGGTGGAGAAAAACAGGTAGGGCTCGGTGGTGATCTGATCACGGTCGCTGCGGGCGCTGGAGAACCAGGCGCGGGTGCGCGGATCGTAGATTTCGTCGGGGTTGTCCAGGCGGCTGACGAGGGCCAGGTTCTGATCGAAAAACAAGGATTGGGAGCGGACCTGACCGCCGCCTGGATGCTCGATGCTCCATACCTGATACGCCACGGTGTCCGGTGCCTTGAGCTGCGTTTTCAGGGCGACGCTGCGCAGGGGGCGAACCATGAAGAAGTCGCCATTGCTGTAACCCAGGTACAGCGAGGCCAGATCGGGGTTGTCCGTGAGTGATTGACTGAAGGGCTTGAGCAACGCCAGGCGTTGCTCAAGGTCGGGCGCCTGGGTTGCCGGATTGTCCGCCAGCAGGCTCAGCAGATGACGAATCGGCTCATAGGTGCGATGCAGGTCCAGACGGACATCCTGCTCGATGCGATTGAAGAGCTTTTCGCTGCTGGAAAGAATGATCCGTGTGGTTTGCCGATAGTTGAAAATGCCCAGTACCACCCCGGTCAGCAACAGCAGGAACGTGAACATCACGCTGATATGGATGTGCAGGGGAAATCGGCGCTGGTCCGGGCGCAGTGGGCTGGGCATTGCAGATTTCTCCATGACGATGAACACACTGCTCAGCCTTCCAGCATAGTTAACGCTCCGTCATTCTGCTGTTTGTCGTGGCGTGCGAGCTGTTGTCGCAACGCGTGATCCAGTTCGAGCATGGCGCGCTCCATGGACTTGCTGCAATCGGCCACTTGATCGTGGTGGGGCCTGTTATGGCAGGCCTTTTCGAGCGCCTCGCAACTTTCGATCAGTCGGGAGGCCTGGACGATTCGCGCCGCGCCCTTGATTTTGTGGGCAATGTCGAGGAGTGACTGCCGGTCGTTTGACCGGGACAACGTCAGCAGCGTTTGCCGATCCAGGTAGTTGCTATTCAGCAGCTCGGTCAACAATCGCCGGTTCAGTGCCGGGTTGCCACCGGTTAACAGGTGCAGCCCCTCCAGACTGAACGCCGGGTCGCGAACCGTCGGTGCAATGCCTTCGATCCATTGGCTTAAGGCTGTCAGGCTGAGAGGTTTGAACAGGCAATCGTCCATCCCGGCTTGTTTGCAGCGTTGTCTTTCCTCCGGTTGCGCATTAGCGGTGAAACCCAGAACGGTACAGGCGGGGCGCTGCATGCGCTGTTCATGTTGGCGAATGGCACGAGCCATCTCATATCCATTCATGATAGGCATATTGCAATCGGCAATCACCAGGTCGAATGGCTGATCTTTCCACGCCTCCAATCCCGCCTCGCCATCTGCTGCGACCTTGAACCGATGCCCCAGAAACTCCAGTTGCTGGCACATCAGCAAGCGATTGGCCGGGTGATCATCGACCACTAGAACGTTCAAGGGGACAGCGCTCTGGTGAATCTGTGGCTCGACAATTTCCGGCATCTGTACGGGCGGCAGGGTTGCCAGATTCAGCGAAACCCGAACCTGAGTACCGACCCCGGGCTGGCTGCTCAATTGCAGGTTGCCGCCCATCATTTCACACAGATTGCGGCTGATCACCAGCCCCAGCCCCGTACCGCCCCTGGCTAACTGGGCGGAGTTATTAGCCTGGACGAAAGGCTCGAACAGTCGCTGCTGATCCTGCTCGCTGATCCCGGCGCCACTGTCCTCAACCAGCAACTGCAGCTGCATGCGGTCGGGCTCCTCGGTCGGTTGCAACTCGAGGCTGATCCTGACCTGACCCTGTTGCGTAAACTTGATTGCATTGCTGACCAGGTTGGACAGCACCTGTTTGAAACGCATCGGGTCCAACAGGACATCGGTCGCAGGTTTAGCAGGGTTGAATGCCAGGTGCAGTCCGAGATTTTTTTGCCGGGCCAGACCGTCGAAGATCCTCACCACCGAGGCCACGGCTTCAGCCAGATTGACGCGTTCCGGGCTCAGGCTCAGACGTCCGGATTCGATGCGCGCGATGTCGAGAATGTCCCCGATCAGTTCCAGCAGGTCTTTTGCCGAGTGATACGCGACGTCGATGGCCGGTCGATCCAGATGGCCAGGATCAATACGTTTGAGTGTTAGCTCCAGCATGCCGATGATCGCGTTCATCGGCGTGCGGATCTCATGGCTCATGGTTGCCAGAAAGGTGCTTTTAGCCCGGTTGGCTTCATCGGCACGTTCTTTCGCCGCCTGCCGCTGTTTTATCTGGCGTCTCATATAGGCGTTCCAGGCAACGGAGATCAGCAGCAGTACGCCAGCACCGGTAACGATCTGATAGAACACTCTGTGATAGTTGCGCCAGGTGCTTTGCGAGGCCGCCGAATAGCCACGCCAGCGGTTATTGATGATACCCAGCTCTTCCGGTGCGATGCTCAACAGCGCTTTGTCGAGGATGGCATTCAGTTCTTTGGCGTCGCGCCCGGTCGCCAGGGAAAATGCCGCCTGTTGGGTGCCAATGGTGGTGGTGATCTGAAGTGTCCGCTCGAAGATCCGCGATGAGATGAAGTAGTTGGCGATCACCAATGAGTTCACAGCACCTTCTGCCTTGCCCTCGGCGAGCAACTCCACGGCACTGAACGTGTCTGGAGTTTCAACCAGGTTGATCCGCGGAAACTCGCTACGCAGGTAATCCACCAGTGGATTGCCTTGGGCAATAGCCAGGCGTTTGTCCTGCAGCTGGTTGAGATTGGTCGGGCTGTCGGCCGCTTTGCGTGTCAGCAGAACAAAGGAGTTTTCCAGATAAGGGCGGCTGAAGTTCAACATCGTTTCACGCTGTGCGCTGGGGAGCAGGGCGGCGATCAGGTCGGCCTGCCGGTTAGCGATCTGCTCGACCATCTCGTCATCGCTTCGGCTGCGCTGGATCTCAAACCGCAAACCGGTGCGCAGTCTGATCAGTTCGAGCAGGTCAGCCGTGACACCCCGAAAGTTGCCGTCGCTGTCAAAAAACGTCAGCGGCGCAAATGCTTCATTAACCACCACCCGCACAACCGGATGTTGCGCCAGCCAGCGTTCTTCTTGGTGGGTGAGTTGCAGTTTTTGATCGGTGAGAAGAATGTCGCTGCCGGCACTCCAGCGTTTGGCGATGTTTTCCCGTTCGCTGGTGGGGATGGCCTTGAGTACCGCGTTGATGATCCCGAGCAGGTCCGGGTTGTCCTTCTGTACGGCAAAGCTGAAACCATGGGCTTCGTGTTTACCGAAGTTGGCCATGCGGATGTTGTTCAGATACCCCTTGTTGATCATGTAATGAGTTGAAATGGTGTCACCGAGAAAAACGTCGGCCTGGTCGAAGGCAACCGCGTTGATTGCATTTTGGTAGGACGGGTAGGAGGTGATGATTGCCTTCGGATACAGCGCCCTGACTTCGTCCAGGGGCAGATAGTGATAGACCATGCTAAGCCGCAGGCCGGCGAGTCCATCTGTCAGTGATCGGGTTTCTCCTTCCCGTGTGACCAGCACGGGTTGATCCACTGCGTAAGGGATGGACAGCGCAATGTCGGCATTGTCGGCCTCGAACCCGTTGGCGGTGCCGAGCATGTCGACCTGACCCTTTTCCAGTGCCTCGATCGCAGCCCCTCGGGACGCGAAGCGCTGAACCTTGACGGGCAGCCCCGTCACCTTGCCGAGGATGCCGGCGTAGTCGGCGGTGAAACCTTCGTAGTCGTGGCCGCTGAGGGTCAGGTCGAAAGGCGGATAATCCGGGCCTGACGTGCCCAGGATCAATTCACGTTTGTCTTTGACCCATTGTCGTTGTGAGGTATCCAGTCGGACTTCCATGTGCCCGGTCGTTGAGCGACTGAGCAGGGTGTAGTTTTCACTGGCTGTCTGCGCCGCGAGCACCGGGGTACTCATGCATAAAGCCGTGACCATGAGTCTTAGATAATCCTTCAAACGACTGGGCATCCTGTTCCTCACACTAGCGCGTTACGTTTTGCCATATCGATGAGTTCAACCAGAGATTTGGCTTTGAGTTTCTGCATAAGTCGTTTTTTATAGGTGCTGACAGTCTTGTTGCTGAGGAACATGCCCTTGGCAATTTCCTTGTTGGTGCGGCCTTGGGCAAAAAGTTGTAATACCATCAACTCTCGATCATTTACGGATTTGAACAAGTCCAGGTCTGCCCACTGTGCGTCGTCACAACGAACTGGGTTCAAGGCCTCGCTGGGGAAGTAGTTGTAACCTGATAATACTGCTTTGATCGCGCTTACCAGTTCACTGAGCTCTTCCTGTTTGCATACATACCCTGATGCACCTGACTGCATGCAGCGAATACCAAAAAGTTTTGGGCATTGTGCAGTCAACACCAGTGTTTTTAATGGCGTGCTCATTGCGTTGAAACGTGAGAGCACTTCCAGCCCATCCAGTTTGGGAATACTGATGTCGAGGATGATCAGGTCGGGCATGCATTCGCGCACCATTTGCATGGCATCGACGCCATTGTCAGTTTCACCGACGACTTTGTAACCTTCATGTTCCAGCAGCATTCGAACGGCAAGGCGGATGACAGGGTGATCGTCGACAATAAAAACGGAGTTCATAATCAAATCCCATACGTGCACAAATAAAGCGCGCACCTTAGCTCAGTAGTTGAGGGGGCGCATGAACTGACAAGCCGATAGCAGCAATATAGGAAAAGTCCTACAGCTGAAAAAGAAATGGACTACGTGTCAACTAGGTTTTGAATGAGGAAGGGTTAAAAATTTGATAGTTTAGTCAAGAGGCTAAAAGGCGTTTGGCTATAAGTATTAATCTGTGTTTTGGATGTGGTTCTAGTGTGTGAGAGTTGGTGTTTTTTATTGTGAGGCCAAGGTCAACAAGTTTCTAAAGTCTGATTGTTTCAATGGCTTGATCAAGTAACCCAGCAAGGGAAGTCCGTGTTCGTAGGCTACTGTTTTAAGTTTTTCCAGCTCGGCGGATGTCAGGCTGCTCAGCAGTATTGCCTGTCTGATCATTCCCCGGTGACTGGCGAACTCGATCAAATCAAGACCGGGAAGGTCGGGCAGGCATTGGTCGCACAGAAGAATATCGAACGGTTGCGCAGCTTTGAGCATTTGTTGCAAGGCGCCTTCGGCACTGTCAGTGGTGGTCAGTTGGGTGAAGCCGTAACTCTCGAGCAGGTATTGAGCCGCTCTCAGCTGAAACGGATGATCTTCCACCAGCAATATGTGCCAATCGTGTTTGAACGTAGGAGTTTTCATGCGTCATCTGTCGAGCAGTGGGTGTGCAATTGTTTCGCGAGATGGTCGAACAATCGATCAGTCAGCTCTGCACAAGGTGTAGGGCGATTCTGTCGATGTTGAAATACAGATGAATGTCGAGACATTCGATCAGCCGTTCAGACGTCGCTGACGCGGCTGATCGATGCGCTGTTATCCGTGGCTTGAACGACCGGTCATTTCCAGCGCCATTTCACCGGCATAGCTGTCGGTCATGCCGGCGATGAAATCAATCATGCGCAAGAAAGAGGTGTGCAACGGGCCATGCGGGTCGGGTGCATTGTTGCCCAACAGGTCGAGTATGCGCCGGTTCTTGAAGGAGGGCGTACGACCATTGTGTTGCTCCAGTGCTGCGCCGCAAAAAGCATTGAGCAGGATTTCCAGGGTGGTGTAGGCGCCGATTTCGTGCAGCGTCTTGCGCTTGTCCTGGAAGATTTTTTTGCGTGCCATGTCCTTGGCATTCAAGACACAGCGTTTGGCCGGGCCATGCATGTGTTCGACAAGGTCCCCCGGTAGCGTGCCGGACAGCAACGCGTCCTGTTGCTCGACAAAGGCTCGGGCTGCTGCGTTGGTCAGGTGTTCGATGGCTTTGCCCCGCAGGATCGCCAGTTTGCGCCGCCGCGAATCCTGTGGACCGAGCTGGCGATAGGTTTCCGGGAGATCGTCGCCCACCAGGTCCAGCAGCAGGGACTCGACTTCGGCGTACTCCAGCAGCTCCATCTCCAGGCCATCTTCCAGATCGATCAGCGCGTAGCAGATGTCGTCGGCGGCCTCCATCAGATACACCAGCGGATGGCGCGCCCAGCGCTGTTCTTCCAGTTGGGGCAGGCTGAGTTTATGAGCGATCTGTTCCAGCAGCGGCAGTTCGCTCTGGTAGCAGCCGAACTTGTGCTTCTTGTAGCCCAGTGAGTCGGCGTGCCGGGCCGTCCACGGGTATTTCAGGTAGGTGCCCAAGGTGGCATAGGTCAGCCGGGTGCCTCCTTCGAACTGATGGTATTCAAGCTGGGTGAGCACCCGGAAACCTTGGGCATTGCCTTCGAAGTTGAGGAAGTCGTTGCGTTCGGCTTCGCTCATGGCATCCAGCCAGCCACGGCCGGCGGCCTGCTGGAACCAGTGGCGGATCGCGTCTTCGCCAGAGTGGCCGAAGGGTGGGTTGCCGATGTCGTGGGCCAGGCAAGCCGATTGCACCACCATCCCCAGGTCGCTCGGTTCACACCAGTCGGGCAGCGCGCTGCGGATGGTTTCACCGACGCGCATCCCCAGCGAACGGCCGACGCAGCTGACTTCCAGCGAGTGGGTCAGGCGCGTATGAATGTGATCGTTGCTGGAGACCGGATGGACCTGGGTCTTGCGCCCGAGACGGCGAAACGCGCCTGAGAAAATGATCCGGTCATGGTCTTTATGGAAAGGACTGCGGCCGAGTTCTTCCGGGCTGTGCACAGGTTTTCCGAGGCGTTCGCGGGTAAGCAGGGTGTGCCAATCCAAGGCTGGTTTCTCCGTCAGGTGACTGTACCCCTAGCTTCCCGTTTCGCGCCGGTACCTGCAAGGAGAACTACAACCCCGCTGCGTCGATATCGATGAGCAGTAGCCGTTCGCCGTTATCGAAAAACTGCCCCGCAGTGAGGCAGTACTGATTGCTGGTGGCGTCGCGGTAAGTGTTGGAAAGCGTCAGACGGCGCTCATCCCAACCTTCGGCCAGCAAGTGATAGAAATAGGGGCGCCATGACCAGTTATGGCCCAGGTAGCGGTTATCGGCTTCCCAGCCGTTGTTGCGCCATTCCAGGTTGGGGGTCAGTTGCGTGCCGTGGCGGTCGCACTGATAAAAACGCAACAGCCAGGGAAACGCTTCCAGCTGCGGCAAGGCGCTGAGGGGGGCGCTGGCTTGAGCCCAGGCTTGCAGGATGGTCATCAGTTCGCTGAGTTGCTGGCGCATGATCATCAGGCGAGCGCGTTCAGTCAGCTTTTGCTGAACGTAACGCTGGCGCAGTTGCGCGAAGCGCTCGACAAAGGCGTCGGTGGCGAAGAAATCCGCTTGCGCTCGGGCGAACAGAAAGCCCTGTACGTAGCGTGAGCCGCACTCCAGGGCAAAATTCAGTTGAGCTTCGGTTTCCACGCCTTCGGCGATGATCCAGCAACCGGTTTTTTCTGCCATTTGCGCCAGTGCCTTGACCACATCGCTGCTGGGACCGCCCAGCGCGGCGGCCTGGAACAGTCGCATGTCGAGTTTGAGAATGTCCGGTTGCAGGGCCAGCACGCGATCGAGTTGAGAGTAACCGGCACCGAAATCATCAATGGCGATCCGCGCCCCGGCTTGCCGGTAGCGGGCCACGACTTCAGCCAGACGCTGGCTGTCGCCGCCCAATTCGGTGATCTCGAAGACGATTCGCTGTGCATCGACACCATGCCTGCTCAGTTGCTTGAGGCTCGGCAGTGCCTGGTCCCGGCGCAAGCGGCTGATCCAGCGGGGTGAGATGTTCAGGCTGAGAAACCAGTCCGCAGGCGCTTCATGCAGACGGCTCAGGGCGTTGTCGCGAATCTGGCGATCGAGACGTCGCAGGGCGATGGCCGGGGTTCGCGGATCGGCGAACAGCGCACCTACCGAGGCCAGTTGACCATCGGCCTGGCGCAGTCGGCCCAGCGCTTCGACACCCGCGATACGGCCTGTGGCGGTATCGATGAATGGCTGAAAACAGGCGAGCGGTTGCCCGTCGATCACGAGGCCTCCTTATTAAGGTGTTGTTCTGGATAAATACCTGATCGCCAGGTAGGCACGCAGGATCAACCTCTTGATAAAGAGGTTGATCCTGGTGGTATTGCAAGAATGCAGCCAGACAAGACTGATTAGTGTTTGCGCGAAGCGCTCTGCATGACCAGCTTGATAAGCGGCCCCAGTGCGGCGCCCAGGCTAACCAGCTTGGTCAGGCTGCCGATACCGCCGCCCTTGGCACCCTTGCCGGTCAGAAAACCCAACCCGATCACGGCGGCGATGCCCCAGAGCGGGGCGTGTTTGATGCCGAAGCCGTCTTGCAGGCTTTGTGTCATGCCGCGCACCCGTTGCAGGGGCTGCAGCAGTTGTTGGGATTCGTGGCGAATTTCCTGGCGATGCATTTCCATGCGCAGACGGATCAGTGCCTTGCGCATTTCCGTTCGCGAACTATTGCGGGGAAGTTCAGGCATGCTCATGGCAACAGACGCTCCCGATCATTGGCCAGCTCTTCGAGGGTGCCATGGAAGGGCGAGGACTCATCGAAAATCGCTGCCCTCAAGCGCATCGCGCAGAACAACGTAGCGAGGGTGTAGAACACACAGAGCCCGATGATCGCCGCCAGGCGATAGGTGTCCCAGAACAGGATCAACACCAGCGTCGACAACCCCACCAGCAACAACAAGGCAAAGACCAGCGTCAGGCCTGCAAACAGCAACAGGCTTACGGTTCGTGCTTTTTGCTCCTGCAGTTCGATGCCGAACAGTTCGACATGGCTATGCAGCAATCCAAGAAACGCGGCACCCAGGCGCCGCGATGAAGAGCGGGTGCCCGTCGCGGACGAGCCGGATTCATCGATTGCCATATCAGCGCCGAGTAGCCAGCAGACCAATCAGGAAACCCACGCCGGCTGCAATCCCGACCGATTGCCATGGGTTGGCCTGGACGTAATCTTCCGTGGCGGCGACAGCCGCTTTGCCGCGCTCTTGCAGGGCGTCTTCGGTCAGCTTCAGGGTTTCCCGGGCACGCAGCAGGCTGTCGCGGATCTGTTCGCGCAGCTCATCGGCCTGATCACCGGCCAGGGAGGCGGTGTGTTCCAGCAACCGTTCGGTGTCGCTGACCAGTGTCTGAAAATCTTCCATCAGAATTTCTTGAGCAGTCTTTGCCTTGATGCGTGCCATTGGTGATCTCCGTAAGTGGCTTCTGAAGCGTTCGAGTATGAGCCTTGCGCGAAGGTTCAGTACAAATGACTGGTACATCTTTTGCTACGTCGTGGTGCGTCAGCCGGCGCTATTGCGCTGTTGCCGGGCATGATTTCAGGAAAACCCTAACTCAAACAATCAAAACTCGCGCAGAGGCGGCGGTCTTGTGCGCCAAAGCGGTTCATCCGGATCAGCGTTGCGGTCTGGATTAGCTGCAACTTGGTGCGTCGACCATCTGTGCGAACTGCTTTGGTGCTTTTTTCAGCCTTCAGGTCTGCCAATCCATGGAAAATCTGCAAAGTGCTGTGGACAATCTGGTCCATAGCTCCAACACGTTGTTCATCCTTATCGGTGCGGTCATGGTTCTGGCCATGCACGCCGGTTTCGCCTTTCTTGAGGTCGGTACGGTTCGCCAAAAGAATCAGGTCAACGCCTTGTCGAAGATCCTCAGCGACTTCGCCATTTCGACCCTGGCCTACTTCTTTATAGGCTATTGGATTTCCTATGGGGTCAGTTTTATGCAACCGGCGGCGGTGATCACCGCCGATCATGGCTATGGGCTGGTGAAGTTTTTCTTTCTGCTGACCTTTGCCGCGGCGATACCGGCGATCATTTCCGGAGGCATCGCCGAGCGCGCCCGGTTCGTCCCGCAGTTGTGTGCGACGGTGCTGATCGTGGCGTTTATCTACCCCTTCTTCGAAGGTGTGGTCTGGAACGGCAACTTCGGCCTGCAAGCCTGGTTGCTGGCACATTTTGGCGCCAGTTTCCATGATTTCGCCGGCTCCGTGGTGGTTCACGCCATGGGCGGTTGGCTGGCACTCGCGGCGGTGTTGCTGCTGGGGCCGAGGCAAGGTCGTTATCGCGACGGGCGACTGGTGGCATTCGCGCCGTCGAGCATTCCCTTTCTGGCGTTGGGGTCGTGGATCCTGATCGTCGGCTGGTTCGGCTTCAACGTGATGAGCGCCCAGACCCTGCAAGGAGTCAGCGGGCTGGTGGCAGTGAATTCGTTGATGGCCATGGTCGGCGGCACGGTGGCAGCGTTGATCGTCGGGCGCAATGACCCGGGCTTCCTGCATAACGGCCCGTTGGCCGGATTGGTGGCGATCTGCGCCGGCTCGGATCTGATGCACCCGGTGGGCGCATTGGTGACCGGCGCCATCGCCGGGGGCCTGTTTGTCTGGTGCTTTACCGCGGCTCAAGGCAAATGGCGTATCGACGATGTGCTGGGTGTCTGGCCTTTGCATGGGTTGTGTGGTGTCTGGGGCGGGATCGCTTGCGGCGTTTTCGGGCAAACCGCTTTGGGTGGATTGGGAGGCGTGAGCCTGATCAGCCAGTTGATCGGCACCTCTTTGGGGGTAGTCGTGGCGCTGGCCGGTGGTTTTGCCGTGTATGGCGCGATCAAGGCGGTCCATGGCTTGCGCCTGAGCCAGGAAGAAGAGTATTACGGCGCGGATTTGTCGGTGCACAAGATCGGCGCCGTGAGCCAGGATTGAATCAGCGTTCTTCATCGTTGGCGCCGGGATAAAAATCGTGCAGCAGGCGATAGCGGTCATGCCGTACCTGGTCGACCCGGTCCTGCACCTGCTGGCCGGGTATGCCCAGCATGATCAGCGCGTGGGAGGCGAGCATCAGGCTGGACTCCAGCAACTCGGGTACGACTTCGCTGGCGCCAGCCGCCTTCAACTCGGCCAACTGACTGTCATCCCGGGTGCGCACCAGGATCGGCACGGTCGGGTTGAACCGCCGTGCTTCCTTGAGAATCAGCAGGGCGATGTCCGTCTTGTCCACGGCAACCACCAACAGTCTTGCGCGCTCCAGCCCTATCGCGATCAGCAGCTCGCCGCGGCGTGAGTCGCCGTAATGCACACTGCTCTCATTGACCACGGCTTCCTGGACCCGCACCGGATCGGTGTCCAGCGCGATGTACGGTTGCTGAACATGACGCAGGAAGCGCCCGATGGATTGACCGACGCGGCCGTAGCCACAGATCACCACGTGATTGTGCAAGCCGGCGTTGAGCGCGCTGATTTCTTCGAGCTCGGCTGCTTTGTTGGGTTTGCGGTGCAGACGCATGGCGATGCGGGGAGCGGCGCGCAGGAGTAAAGGCGTGACCAGCATCGAGCAGAACGTAGCGGCCAGCAGCAGGCCGCCGAGGTCGGCGGGCATCAGTTTGTTCTGTTGCATCTGCGCCATCAGGGCAAAACAGAACTCACCCCCCTGGGCCAATGCCAGGCCGCTGCGCCATGCAGTTTCGCCATCGCTGCCGCGCCATTTGACCAGCAGTGCGACCAGGGTGCCCTTGATCAGCAGCAACCCCAACGTCAGACCGAGAATCAGCAGACCGTGGCTGGCAAACAGGCGCAAGTCGATCAGCATGCCGATACTGACGAAGAACACTCCGAGCAGAATATCGCGGAACGGACGGATATCGGCCTCGATCTGATGTCGGTAATGGCTTTCCCCCAGCAGCATGCCGGCGAGAAAGGCGCCCAGGGCAGGGGAGAGGCCGAGCAGGTGAGTCAGCCAGGCCGTCAACAGAACAATCACCAGTGCCAACAGCACGAACAGCTCCGCGGACCGGGCCGCGGCGACTTCATGGAACAGCCGTGGCAGAAACCAGCGACTGACCAGCAGCAAACCGACGAACAGCACCAGGGTCTTGGCCAGCGTCAGCGGCAGCGCCCAATACCAGGCCTGGTCACTGCTGCCGGCGAACACCGGCACAAGCGTCAGCAGCAACACCGCAATCACGTCCTGGAACAACAGCACGGCGATGGCATTCTGGCCGTGACGGCTGAATATTTCGCCGAGGCTGCTCAACTCCTTGCTGACAATGGCGGTAGACGACAGCGCCAGACCGGCGCCGAGTAACAGGGCCGGTGTGATTGGCATGCCGAACAGCATCAGCAATGCTCCCAGCAAGATCCCGGACCCCAGCACTTGCAGGCTACCCAGGCCAAACACCACCTGGCGCAGTGCGAGCATCTTCGACAGGGAAAACTCAAGCCCCAGGGAGAACAGCAGGAACACCACGCCCAATTCGGCCAGATCGGGCAAATCTTCGTTTTCATTCACCCAGTTGAACGCTGTCGGCCCGATCATCAGCCCTACGCACAAGTAGCCCAGCACCGGTGGCAAACGCAGGCGCTGGAATAGCGCAATCACCACCAGGGAGGAGGCGAGGATGATCAACAAGTTGGCAAACACAAAAAACTCCGGTGAGGGTTCTGGCTACTCAAGCGTAGAGGCAAAAAAGACGCGAGCATTGCGCAAATGACCGGCGCCGCAAATGATTTGCGTCAGAGTTTTGCCGAAATCTCTTGAAGTCACCGTTGCTCGGACGTCGGCTCGACGGCGTTTGATGGCGGGCCTAGAATGAGCGCTTACTTCGTTTGGTCTTGTCGTCATGCCTCCTGAATGTCAGCTGTTCGGCACCGTTGGTTGCCATCTTTGTGAAGTCGCCGAAGCACTTCTGATGCCCTTTGTCGAAAACGGGCTGTTGGTGGAGCTGGTGGATATCGCTGACGATGAAACCTGGTTCGAAGCCTACAGCCTGCGTATTCCGGTGTTGCGTCGGGTCGATACCGGCGCTGAGCTGGGCTGGCCGTTCAGTGCCGATGAAGTAGTGGCGTTCCTGCGCGATTCCTGACGCTGCTGGCGATGCCCCACCTGTCGCGATCCTCGTTTCATTCGTTGGCGAAAGGTTGGTTATTCGGTTACTGTATGTGCATACAGTTATTCGGATTGCCTGCCATGCTTCTCCCTGTTCGGGTTTGGGCAGATGATCCCGGACGTCAGAGGGATGAAATGTGGTCAATGTCGAACAATTGAAGAACAGCGTGAACCGGATGTCGGCAGACGTGGTGCGCGAGGCGGTTCTCGAGTTGCGTCTGGATGGTCTGGTCACGGAAGGAAAAACGCCTTTCAACAAACTGCATTTCAATACCTGTTTCGCCGAAATCGAAGCCTTGTTCCAGCGTGCGGGTTATCACCGGCAGCTCGATGTCGTGGGCTATCAGGGGTTGTTGTATGCGCTCTATGATCCGGGGCGCTGGGAAGCGGTTGATGTACTGCGCTGGCTCAAGGAGTTCACCGAAGCGGCCGCTCGAACGCAGTCAATACCGGCCTGAGGATTCTCTTCTAGGTTCGTTCCGGCCACTGTTGGATAATACCGCCCTGCATTGAGGGTTAGAGTTTTCCGTATGTCCACTTCATCGTTTTCTGCTGCGCACAACCAGGCCAGCACGCTCTATCTGCCGCCTGGTCCGTGGCAGACCGTATTCGATTGCCTGTGCGAACACTTCAGCGCCATCGGTCGTGAGCAATGGCTGGACAGAATTGCTCGCGGTCGTGTCCTCGATGGGCAAGGCATGCCGATCGCTCTGGATCTGCCTTACAAGGAAGGTCTGCGGATTCATTATTTTCGTGAAGTACCGGACGAAAAACCGATTCCGGTGGTGGAGTCGATCCTCTATGCCGACGAGCATCTGGTGGTGGCGGACAAACCGCACTTCCTGCCGGTGACGCCGGCTGGGGAGTATGTGGAGCAGACATTGCTGCGGCGACTGATCCGGCGACTGGATAACCCGCATCTGGTGCCTTTGCATCGTATTGACCGGCATACGGCAGGGCTGGTGCTGTTCTCAGCCAATCCTCAGAGTCGGTCGGCGTATCAGTCGTTGTTTCCTACACGCCAGATCGAAAAACGCTACGAAGCAATCGCCCGGGCATTGCCTGAACTGACTTTTCCGATGGTTCATAAAAGTCGACTCATCGATGGCGAGCCGTTCTTTCGCATGCAGGAAGGTCCGGGCGTCAGCAATACCGAGACGGCTGTCGAGGTCAGGGAAAAAAACGGTGAATTGTGGCGCTATGCGCTTTACCCGGTAACAGGCAAGAAACATCAGTTGCGAGTGCACATGGCGGCCCTGGGAGCTGGCATCTGCAATGACCCGTTCTATCCGCGAGTGCTCAAGGACGTAGAAGACGACTATGCCAACCCCTTGAAGCTGCTGGCCCAGGGATTGCGATTTGTCGATCCGGTCACGGGGCAGGAAAGAGAGTTCGAAAGCACAATCACCCTGGAGTGGTGATTACAGGCAAACCTGCTTTTCTTCAGCCACGAAAAAGCCCGCTTTCAAAGCGGGCTTTTCTGTATCCGATGGTCGCCGCAAAGATTACAACTCTTTAACGGTACGAACCTGATCCTTGTTGATACGGATGTGTTTGCCATCCAGCTGTTCGAACTCGTAGAAGCCCGATTCTTGATCGTACTTAGGCGCGTCGACGGCCTGGATTTCTCGACCGTCATTCAAGGTGATCACTGAAGGCGATGCACAACCGGCGAGGGTCGCAAGGCCCAGGGCGAGCATGAAAGTGGCGAGGGTCCGTTGGGTCATGGGTGTGTCTCCGAATGGAAAATCTTTTGAATACTGAGCTTGAGACGTATGCAGCGCGCGCAAGTTCCTTCGAGTGTCAGTCTGACACAGTGTGATGCGTGCTTAATAGTTCCGGCGTATTGAGGTTGGCCAGGCGAGGGTCGTTATCGGGGCACTGCAGGGCCATGGCGCCCAATGTGCGCATCAGTCGGCCCGGGCTGCGCTCGCCTTCGTTCCAGGCCGTCTCGAAAGCCCCTGAAAGAACGACGGGAATCATGCACAGCAAAGGTTCCCAGTGTTCTCCATGACGCAGCATCAACGGTTTGTCCGGATGCTGCGCGGCAGTTTCACGCATGTTCTGGAGCAGCGCCGCATCGATGCGTGGCACATCGCAGGGTAATACCAGCAGATGCGTGTGGCGGGCGGCCTTCAGGCCTGCGCGAATACCCGCCAATGGCCCCGGAAAGTCGCCTTCATCGTCATGGACCAGTTGATCCGCATAAGGCGCATATTTCTCCAGGTTTCTGTTGCAGGAGATGATCAGATCATCACTCAGCAGACGGGTCTTGCGGTGCAGATGCGCGATCAGTGGCTCGCCGTGCCATTCCAGCAAACCCTTGTCCTGACCGCCCATGCGTTGGCCACGCCCGCCCGCCAGGAGCAAAATGGAGCACGGCGCCAAAGGTGTATCCGAGGTCATTGCACTTCTCCATGGGGGCGGCGAAAAAATGAGGCGCTGTGATATAACACCGGGCTGTTTCTCCTACAACTGGACGAGCCTATGAAAGCCAAGGCTGATGTACCTTTCGCACCGCTCAACATCGCGGTGCTGACTGTCAGCGATACCCGTACCCTGGAAACCGACACCTCAGGCCAGGTCTTCGTCGACCGCTTGAGCGCTGCCGGTCATAACCTGGCGGCCCGTGTATTGCTCAAAGATGATCTCTACAAAATTCGTGCGCAAGTGGCCAACTGGATTGCCGATGAAGTCGTGCAAGTGGTGCTGATCACTGGCGGTACCGGGTTTACCGGTCGTGACAGCACGCCCGAAGCGGTGAGTTGCCTGCTGGATAAGCAGGTCGATGGTTTTGGTGAACTGTTCCGGCAGATATCGGTGGCGGATATCGGTACTTCCACGGTTCAGTCCCGGGCCTTGGCCGGTCTGGCCAATGGCACGCTGGTTTGCTGCTTGCCGGGTTCGACCAATGCGGTGCGCACCGGTTGGGATGGCATTCTCGCCGAACAACTGGATTCCCGGCACCGTCCGTGCAATTTCGTGACCCATCTGAAACAGGCGGCACCCTGTGAATCCCGCGGGTAAGCCAGGCAAGACTGGCAGTCTGATGGCTGTCGAGGTGGCGCTCGCGCGGTTACTGGAAATGGCCGACGCCTCGAGAATTCATGAGCACCAACGCTTGCCGTTGGCACAGGTCCAGGGGCGTGTACTGGCTGCTGATCTGGTCTCGACACTTGATCTGCCGCCTTGGCCCAACAGTGCCATGGACGGGTATGCCTTGCGCGTCGCCGACTGGACGGGAGAACCGTTGCCGGTCAGCCAGAAGATTTTTGCGGGTCAGGCTCCGGAGCCCTTGAAGCCGGGGACCTGTGCGCGGATCTTCACCGGCGCGCCTGTGCCCGCGGGTTCTGACTGTGTCGAGATGCAGGAGAACGCCGAGGTTCAGGCGGATGAGCGGGTACGTTTCACCGAGACCATGACCCCGGGGCAGAACATCCGTCCACAAGGCCAGGAAACCACCGCCGGTGAGTTGATCTTGCCCGCCGGTACACGCCTGGGTCCCATCGAACAGGGGCTGGCGGCATCGTTGGGATGCGCTGAACTGGACGTGGTTCGTAAGGTTCGTGTTGCGGTTTTGTCTACCGGGGATGAGCTGATTGAGCCGGGCCAGGCCCTTGGACCGGGACAGATCTACAACAGCAATCGAGTGTTGCTTTGCAGCTGGTTGCAGCGCTTGGGTTGTGAGGTGATCGATGCTGGCATTCTTCCCGATGATTTAGTCACCACGCGTGCCCGTCTCGGCGAATTGGAGGATGTCGACCTGATTCTCTCCACCGGTGGGGTATCGGTGGGAGAAGCCGACTTTCTGGGCATTGCCTTGCGGGAAGAGGGCGAGTTGACCCTGTGGAAGCTTGCCATCAAGCCAGGCAAGCCGCTGACGTTCGGGCATTTTCGCGGTGTGCCTGTCATTGGTTTGCCCGGCAATCCGGCGTCAACCCTGGTGACTTTTGCTCTGTTGGCGAGGCCCTACCTCTTGCGCCGCCAAGGCGTAAAAGAGATCGAACCCCTGAAGTTTCAGGTACCGGCAGGGTTTGTCTGGCCAAAGGCTGGTAACCGACGTGAGTACTTGCGCGGACGCCTGGAGAATGGCCGGGCAATCATCTACAAGAATCAGAGCTCTGGCGTACTGCGCAGTGCCGCCTGGGCGGATGGCCTGGTTGAAGTGCTGGAGGACCGTACGCTGATCGAGGGTGATAGTGTGAGCTTCATCCCGTTGAGTGAAGTCCTGGGCTGATGCAGGTCCTGGTTCTACCACGCAAGCCCGGTCGAAAGCGTTGGGGCTTGCGTGCATGACCGTTCCTTAATTTGCCAGAAGTGTCACGACCTGGTCGAAGCGACTGTTGGAGATCCAGCTCAAAAGCCCCAGGACCACAGCTGTTCCGCCAGCTGAATAGGCAAGCCTGTGTTTGATGGATTTGACGTCGCCGCGGACTTCATCCAGGTCTCTGCGGATGTACTTGAGATGTGTCTCCAGTTCAGTGACGCGAGGTTCCATATCAACTTCTCCGGTGGGCTTTGCGCTGCTGTTGAATTCAGCCTGCTGATTGACGTGATTATCTGAGAACGGCGTAACCGGAGTTACCGGTATTCTGAGGTCATGGCTTTGCATGGAATAATTGGCTCCTTGGGTTAAAACCATTCAGGTGGCCGATACTGTTATTACTTACGATTTTTGAGGACCTTAAAGGGGTTCCATTCATTGTTTGCACGTCCCTGTGTAATTTACTGGTGATAACTGATAACCGCTGACACAACGGTGTACCAATTGCCCTGATGGGTCAATTGAGCCGATTCCTCAGGTTTTGTAAGAAAAAATACCGCTCTGTAGGACTCAACTGTCCTTCCCCTGAAAATAATTGAAATCCTTGCGACTTTTATGAGGGGCTGCGAGGTCAACATCTCCCATACGGATTCGGAAAGGGGGGGGATCACAATGAGCGAGCGCAAGGCGCTGTTGATTCTGCATGGCAAGCAGGCACTCAATGAGCAGGTCCGTTCAGCTGTCGAAGGCAAGCGCCAACAAGGCTGGGAACTGGCTGTTCGACTAACCTGGGAGGCCGGTGATGCGCAGCGGCTGGTGGGGGAAGCGTTGACGGCGGGCTATACGCAGCTGATTGCCGGCGGCGGCGATGGCACCTTGCGTGATATCGCCGAAGCCATGGCGGCGCATTCGACGCAGGCTAGCCTGGTGCTTTTGCCCTTGGGCACCGCCAACGATTTTGCACGCGCCGCGGGTGTGCCCCTGGAGCCCGCTCAAGCGCTGGAGCTTTTGGAGGCCGCCCCGCATGCCATTGATCTGGGGGAGGTCGGCGGGCAGGTTTTTCTGAACATGGCCACGGGCGGCTTTGGCAGTCAAGTCACGGCCAATACTTCCGAGGATCTGAAAAAAATTCTTGGCGGCGCGGCTTATCTCTTCACCGGTTTATCGCGCTTCAGTGAGTTGCATGCGGCCTATGGCGAGTTGCAGGGGCCGGATTTTCACTGGGCCGGTGAGCTGTTGGCATTAGGCATCGGCAATGGCCGACAGGCTGGCGGTGGTCATATGTTGTGCCCGCAGGCGCTGGCTGACGATGGTCTGCTGGATATCAGCATTTTGCCCGCGCCCCAGGAAGTGGTCGGTACCTTGAAAGACCTGCTGACCGATGGCTTCGGAATCGACAACATGTTTGTGCGAGCCCGCTTGCCATGGGTCGAGATCAAAGTATCGGAGGGCCTTTATATCAACCTTGATGGTGAGCCTCTGGAGGGCGATAACCTGCGTTTTTCGGCACGGCCGGCGGCATTGCGGGTGCATTTGCCCGAGGGCTCGCCGCTGCTGAGCGGCTCGAATCCGGCTAATCGTCCAGACTGATGATTTGCTCGCGCACGGCGAACAACACCAGGCCGGCCACATCGTAGATCTGCAAGCGTTTCATGATCTGCGAGCGGTGGGTTTCGACAGTCTTGATGCTCAGGCCCAAGCCATTGGCAATTTCCCGGGTGGATTTTCCGCGAACAATCAATCGCAGGATTTCCAGCTGGCGTGCCGTCAGGTTGTGCGAGTCCTGGGTTGGTGCCTGATTTTTCTGGGTTCGGGTCAGCGCCTGGTTGATGACGGTGTGGGCAATGGCCGGGCTCAGGTAGCGTTCGTTATTGCGCAAGGCATCCAGGGCATGTTCGAGCTCGGTGGCCGTGGTGTCTTTGAGCAGGTAGCCATGAGCCCCGGATTCGAGAGCTTGCATGATGAGCGCCGGGTCGGTGTGCATCGACAGGATGAGCACTTTGCACTGCGGACGTACTCGTTTGAGTCGCTGCAAGGCTTCAAGGCCACCGGTTTTCCTCATGGAGATATCCAGCAGGATGATGTCCGGGGACAGTTGCTCGACCATCTCGAGTAACTGCGAGCCGTCACTGGCTTCCCCAATGACCGCATAGCCGGGAATATCCAGTACCAGAGCGCGCACGCCAGCCCTGATAAGCGAGTGGTCGTCCACCAGAAGTAAGTTACAAGTCAACGCATAACCTTATTCGTACTGGCCCGTTCCAGCGCACGGGGCGCCCAGGGGAAGAGTGCTTCGATTTGAGTGCCTTTGCCCGGCTCGCTGGTCACGGTCAGCGTGCCGCCTAACTGATCGATCCGTTCCGACATTCCGGCCATTCCGCGTTGCCCCTCGCGAGCAGGGTCTGCCGCTGGCTCGAACCCCAGGCCATCGTCACTGATTAACAACGTCAGGCCTTGGGGCAGACGTTGCAGGCGGACCAACAGATTCCTGGCTTCAGCATGGCGCAGCATATTGGTAACCGCTTCTTGAGTGATGCGAAAGGCCGCCACCGCCATTTCTTCCGGTATGCCAGTCAAACGTTGATGGCATTCCAGGCTCCAGTTCACGGACGTATTGGCCAGGGTTCTGAGTAAATGCGCACGCAGACTGGCTTCCAGCCCGAGACTGGTCAACTGTCGTGGGTTCAGGATGGCTGATACATCACGAACTTTGGTCAGGGTTTCGTCCAGCGTATCGCAGAGGACCGAACATTGACCCTGCAGTTCTTCAGGCAATCGACGTTTGAGCCATTCACTTTGAAGTTTTGCGGCGGTCAGCAATTGGCCAATATCATCATGCAGTTCCCGACTGAGCCGGTGACGTTCGTTTTCCTGAACTTCCAGCAGACGGTCGGCCAATTCTTGAGGCTGAAACTTTATCGATTTGAGCGAGAGGCGATGCCCCACCCAGACGCAGGTCAGCGCCGCAGTATTGAGCACCAGCAGACTCACCGGCAGAGGCATCGACAAGCTGTAGACCAACAGGCTGCCAAGCGTCGAGCAGGTGCACACGAAAAGCGTGAACCGGCGCGCGCTTTTTCGGGAGGGTGGCCACAGGGCGATTGACTTGAGGCTGGCGTACATAGCGGATGGAGCCAATGGATGTTCGCTGCGGGCAGACCGGTCATAAGGGCTGACGGGTCTCTGTTTGAAAATAGGTTGTATGAGTCGCCTTTAATGATGGCAGTGCAATGCTCGAAATAAAGCCTTCAATGTTATGGGCTTGTTCGCGCCAAAGGGTACTCTGTCATTAATTGACGTCAACGAATGGGCGGCATAATACCACTTAAGATACCGTTGGTCGCGTTCGGCATATAGGTAGGTACCTTCAGGAAATAACGTTTTTGGACGATAGTTCCACAATGGATAAACTTTTGATTTTTATCTTCGAAAGATATCGAGTGTGTCAGGCGTTTTGTCTTTATTGGCAGGCACTATCTGAAGTCGGGGCCGGGGTATCTATTTGTTTCGAGCTGCCACCGACGGGAATGAAATATTCAATTGCGGTATGCGCACACTCAAGTTACAGGGCGACATCATTACAATTAAAAATGCGCAACACGGGGTTGATGAATTTAAGCCTGTCGTTCAGAGAACGAAACGAGCCTGAACTGCTTGGAGTGGCTGGGCGGCTGAAACTGACTTTGTCCCACTTGAAATGCAAACGCTTCGATCAGGGACGTCTGTTCACTGTCATCCAGGCCGAGTTGGCCGGTGGTCTGGTCGATGAGTTCGAGTTGCCAGGCCATTAACGTGAAGCAATCCTTGAGCGCCTCCAGGGCCTGATCATGCAGGTCCATGTGATTCTGGGCGTGGCTCAGCAATCCATGAATGTGCAGCGAGAATTCCGAAACCGTTGCCAGTGCCAAGGCATCGGCCTTGCTTGCCAGCTTGAGAAGGGTACTGAGCATGCAATCGATGGCGTCCTTGTCATTGCTGATCAACTGCAAATGACTCAGGCACTCCTCGGACTTGGCCAGGAGTGTTTCAGCCTCGACGAGAAACTCAGGTAATCGCTGGGCCCACTCTTTAGGGTTGTTCGCCATGCTTATCTCCACAACGTCATGTCAGATGAGGGAATGTCGTGTGTGTCGACGAGAACCTTGCGTGTCCCGGCGCTGCCATGCCTTGGTGAGATCGCGCTCTGGCAGGCTTGGGCACCGACTGGGGAACTCGAGCGGGTGGATGGCCACTGACCTGCGATCGCACACAAAAGCCTGACTCCGTTCATGCAATGAGAATGGCGTCACATTAATGGCTATTGGATATTGCGAATATCAGGTTGGGCCTGATTGTGCCTAGGGGAATCCCTTACACAGGGGAACCTAACGTGCAAACCAAGGTCGCGCCGCAAGGGATGAAGCAGATGGAATCACGGGGTCAGTAAAGCATGATGTTAATGTGACATCAATGCTTGGACATGGCATTTTGTCCGGGGGTCAAGATTCGGCAAAAACTGTCGATAACTCTCTTTAGTGAATTCATCAGAACAAGCCCAGGAGTCATTAATGGCCGGCATTCTCGACACGGTAGACCAACGCACGCAACTGGTGGGTGAGAATCGCCTGGAAATCCTCATGTTCCGGCTGGCCGGACGGCAATTGTTCGCGATCAACGTCTTCAAGGTCCAGGAAGTGCTGCAGCTGCCGAAGCTGACCCTGATGCCGCAGCGCCACCCTTTTGTTTGTGGCGTGGTCAACCTGCGTGGCCAGACGCTGCCGGTGATCGACCTGTCCCAGGCCATCGGCATGCGTCCGCTGGTGCCAAGCCCCACCAGTACGATTATCGTCACCGAGTACAACCGCTCGGTGCAGGCATTTCTGGTCGGTGGCGTGGACCGCATCGTCAATATGAACTGGGAAGCCATTCTGCCGCCGCCGACCAGCGCCGGTCGCCAGCATTACCTGACCGCCATCAGCAAGGTCGACGATCAACTGGTGGAAATCATCGACGTCGAAAAAGTCCTGGCCGAAATCGTGCCGTACAACGCCAAGGTCTCTCGCGACAAACTCGACGATCCGGTTCTGGAGCGCGCCCGTGGCCGTGAAGTGCTGCTGGTGGATGACTCGAACGTGGCTCTGTCGCAATTGCGCGACACCTTGGGTCAGTTGGGCGTGAAAATGCATATCGCCAGTGATGGCTTGAAGGCGCTGAACATGCTCAAGGCCTGGGCTGATACCGGTGTGAACATGACTGACAAATTGTTGATGATCTTCACCGATGCGGAAATGCCGGAGATGGACGGCTATCGCCTGACCACCGAGATCCGCAACGACCCCCGTTTGCGCGGCCTTTATGTGGTCTTGCACACCTCGCTGTCGGGGAGCTTCAATGACTCGATGGTCAAGAAGGTCGGCTGCGACAACTTCCTCTCCAAATTCCAGCCCGACAAACTCGTCGACGTGGTGCGTCAGCGCCTGATGCTCGACGAAGTGCCGGCCTGATAACAATCTGGAAAAGCGCGGTGGCAGGGTTTGGGGCTGCTGTGCAGCCCAACGGGGGCAAGCCCCCTCGCCACAGGGTCTTTGATTCGGCGATCAAGCTCGTATAGGGTGGCGTTTTTGCCCACCAGGGAGCTGTGGCCATGCATCTGAGCGCGCTTTATCGTTTTCCGTTGAAATCCGGCAAGGGCGAGACCTTGAATCAGGTCAGCCTGGACAAACTGGGGCTGGACGGCGACCGGCGCTGGATGCTGGTGGACGAGGCCAGCGGGCGTTTTCTGACCCAGCGCGCGGAGGCGAAAATGAGTCAGCTGTCGGCGTTGTGGAACGCAAGCGGTGGCTTGACCCTCAGTGCCCAAGGCCATTCACCGATCGATATCGCCTTGCCCGCCAGCGATGCAGAGCTGCGTGGCGTGACCATCTGGCGCGACACCTTGCGCGTGCCTGATGCCGGCATTGCTGCGGCTGCCTGGGTCAGTGAGTTCATCGGCAAGCCGACGCGTCTGGTGCATGTGCCGCTCGATCGTGCGCGGACCACCCAGGCCGGCTACGGCAAGGACGACGATCAGGTGGCTTTTGCCGACGGTTTTCCGTTGTTGCTGATTGGCCAGGCGTCGCTGGAAGACTTGTCGCAACGGGTCGGGCGACCGCTGGAGATGCTGCGCTTTCGGCCCAATCTGGTGATCGAGGGCAGCGAGGCGTTCGCCGAAGATGGCTGGAAGCGCATCCGCATTGGCGATGTCGAGTTCCGCGTGGTCAAATCCTGCTCACGTTGCATTCTGACCACCATCGACCCGCAGACCGGCGAACGTAGCGACGACCGCGAACCTCTGGCGACCTTGCAGCAATATCGGGCTCAAGAGGACGGCGCGATGTTCGGGCAGAACCTGGTCAATGACGGTAACGGTCGGCTCGAAGTCGGCATGCCGGTGACGATCCTCGAATAGCAGCCCTGAAAAAAAATGCCCGTGTTCTTGGACACGGGCATTTTTTTCGCTGTAAAACCCTAGGGGTTTAGCCGCGGTATTCGCACAGGTAAGCGGTGTCGACGGCCACTTTCAGCTGGAACTTGCTGTTGGCGGGCACGTTGAACTGGCTGCCGGCGGCGAAGGTTTGCCAGTCGCTGCTGTCAGGCAGTTTGACGGTCAGGGCGCCGGACACCACGTGCATGATTTCACGCTGGCTGGTGCCGAATTCGTATTCGCCCGGTGCCATGACGCCGATGGTCGCCGGACCTTCAGCGGTGCCAAAGGCGATCGACTTGACGGTGCCGTCGAAGTACTCGTTGACTTTAAACATGGGCGATTCCTCGAAAAGGGCTAAAAAGGGCCGGCCAGTATGCACAAGGTGTCGATAGGCGTCACCTCCTGCACTCAAGGATTGGCGGGGAAAATCAGCGGTAACAGGCGCGCGGTATTGCGCGCATCCTCCAGCGCCCGATGCTGCTGACCGTTGAACTGCAGGCCCGCCAGTTGCAGGGCGCCATTAAGCCCCAGCGGGCGCTCCAGTCGACAGGCCTTGGCGAAACGTTGCTTGAGATTCATGTGCGGCACCCGGCTCAGGGCGCTGTCGAGTTGCAGCCGCTGCCATTCCTGAAGCAGCTGTTTGCGGTCGTAGTCACCCCAACTGGCCCAGCCTTCCAGATTCGAGAGATGCTGGTCGAGCCAGTGTTCGAACGAAACCCAGACGTCGCTCAGAGGCTGGGCAGCATCGACATTGGCCTGGGTGATGTGGGTCAATTCGCGGCAAAACGGGGTCAATAGGGGCCGACGCAACGGGCGCACGAAGCACTGGAAGTGATCCAGTTCCCGGCCTTTGCGGTCCACGAGGGTGGCGCCGATTTCGATGATTTCCATTTCTGTTACTGGCCAGCCGCCCTCATCGGTGGTGGCTTCCAGATCAATGACCAGCCAGTGAGGCATTGCAGGTTTCCTGGTATCCGCATCTTGATAGGGCTTGAGCGTAGCCAAACCCGGCGGATCCGCCTAGCGGCTTATTCGACCTCCAACAGAATCTGACGATTTTTTACCTGGTCTCCAACCCTGACCTGCAAGCGCTTGAGCACGCCGTCGATACCCGATTTGAGTGGATGCTCCATTTTCATCGCTTCAAGCACCACCAGCAGTTGCCCTTTGCTGACCGGGCTGCCCTCACTGACCAATACGTCGACGATCGCCCCGTCCATCGGCGCCTTGAGCGTGCCGGAGCTGACTCTGGCCTGGCCGCTGACCAGCGCCCGGGTCCGATCGACCAGCCGCAGGCTGCCGGGGCGCGCGAACAACCAGAGTTGCCCGGCTTCGAGGTGGTAGGCATGGCGTTGGCGGATGCCGTCGATTTGCAGGGTGGCCCAGCGTTCGTCGCACTGGATGACCTTCAGTTCGAGGGTCCGGGCACCGATCTGAACACGGTAGGGTTCGCCAGGTTCAGCGTGCAGTTCGACCGGCCATTCCTGATCCCCCAAGCCGATCCGATAGTGCAGAGGCACGCTGGCATTGTTGCGCCAACCGGCCAGCGGGGTGGGGTGAGCCTGCGCTGATGCTTGATAAAAAAGCACCGCGGCGATGGCCAGCTCGTCGGCGCTCGGCGCATGAGGGTGCAGGCAGGGATGGTCGGCGAAGTACGTGGGGATGAACCCGGTGCTGAACTCGCCACTGATGAACTGGGGGTGTTCCAGCAGATTGGCGAGCAAGCGCTGATTGCTCTGCACGCCCAGCAGCACACTGTCCTGTACCGCCCGCAGCAACTTGCGCCGGGCTTCTTCACGGGTGGCACCGTGGGCGATGAGCTTGCCCAGCAGCGGGTCATAGAACGGGCTGACAGACTGGCCTTCGATCAGGCCATGGTCGATCCGTACGCTGCCCTGGATCGCTGGCTCCCAGGCCACGATTCGACCGGTTTGCGGCAGAAATCCCTGGGTTGGATCTTCGGCGTACAGGCGCACCTCCATGGCATGTCCGTTGAGCTGCACCTGTTCCTGTCGTAGCGGCAGCGGTTGCCCTTCGGCGATGTGAAATTGCCAGGCCACCAGATCGAGGCCGGTGATCAGTTCAGTCACCGGGTGTTCCACTTGCAACCGGGTGTTCATCTCCAGAAAGTAAAACCGGCCATGCGCATCCAGCAGGAATTCCACGGTACCCGCCCCCACATAATTCACCGCGCGACCCGCCTTGAGTGCCGCCTCGCCCATGGCCTGGCGCAACTCAGTGGTCATCGCCGGGCAGGGTGCTTCTTCGATGATTTTCTGGTGGCGGCGCTGGATCGAACAGTCGCGCTCGCCGAGGTAGATCAGGTTGCCATGCTGGTCGCCGAACATCTGAACTTCGACATGACGCGGATCGATCAAGGCTTGTTCGAGGATCAATTCGTTGCTGCCAAACCCGTGCAGCGCTTCGGAGCGTGCGCTGCGGAGCTGTTCCAGCAATTCGGCGGCGCTGTGCACCAGGCGCATGCCGCGACCGCCACCGCCGGCACTGGCCTTGATCATCAGCGGGTAGCCGATGCGTTCGGCTTCGCGGCGCAGGGTGGCGTCGTCCTGTTCGCTGCCCTGATAGCCTTTGATGCAA
This sequence comes from Pseudomonas sp. FP1740, assembly GCF_030687165.1. Lineage (NCBI taxonomy): Bacteria > Pseudomonadati > Pseudomonadota > Gammaproteobacteria > Pseudomonadales > Pseudomonadaceae > Pseudomonas > Pseudomonas sp. FP1740. The sequence goes on along the minus strand of NZ_CP117461.1, from coordinate 4,777,374 downwards.
GGCACGCCGGCTTTGATCATGGCGAGTTTGGACAGTCGTTTACTGCCCATCAGCTCGATGGCTTCGGGGCTGGGACCGATGAAGATGATGCCGGCCTGCTGGCAGGCGAGGGCGAAGCCTGAGTTTTCCGAGAGGAAGCCGTAACCGGGATGGATTGCATCGGCACCGGTGCGCCGGGCGGCATCGATGATGGCCGGGATGTTCAGATAAGACTGCTGCACCGGGGCCGGGCCGATGTTCACGGCTTCGTCGGCCATCTGCACATGCAGCGCATTGGCGTCGGCGTCGCTGAATACGGCGACGGTGCGGTAGCCCAGGTTTTGCGCGGTGCGTTGGACGCGGCAGGCGATTTCACCGCGGTTGGCGATCAGGATTTTCTTCAGGGCCGGCATGAGGTATTTCCTTGGTTTTTGCGGTGAATGTAAGGGCTCATCGCGCGCTTGCCCGCGAGGCTCTTTAAACGGCCCACCCTGGTTTACGCTTCTGCACAAAAGCCATCGTCCCCTCGATCCCTTCAGCCCCGGTCACTGCTTCGCTGAACCACTCGGCTGCCTGATCCAGTAGATCATCCGAGGGTTGTCCGGCACTCGCCAGCAACAGCTTTTTGGTCGCCGCATTCGCCCCCGGTGCGCAACACAACACATGGGCCAGCACCTCATCGAGGCGTTCGGCCAAGGCTTGTGGGTCATGTTCGACAAAATGCACCAGCCCCATGCGCCGCGCCTGGGTGCCATCGAAGCGTGCGGCGGTCAGGGCCAGTCGGCGGGCCTGGGTCAGGCCGATGCGTTGCACCACGTAAGGCGCGATCTGCGCCGGCAACAGGCCGAGGCTGGTTTCCGGCAGACCGAATTGCGCCTGATGATCGGCCATCGCGATGTCGCTGACACAAGCCAGGCCGAAGCCACCGCCAAGCACCGCACCTTGCAGCACCGTCATCACCACTTGCGGCGCGTGTTGCACCTCTTGCAGTAGCGCACCGAACGCACGGTTCAGATCGCGGTAGGCGGGCTGGCCTTGAGCGCGGGCGTTGGCCATGTCCTTGATGTCGGCACCGGCACAAAAATGCCCGCCGGCACCGCCGATCACCAGCGCGCGAATCTGCCGGTCATCTCGTACCGCCGCCAGCACCGCGCGCAGTTCGGCGACCATCTGCAAGCTCATGGCATTACGGCTTTCGGGACGATTGAGGGTGATGTGCAGCACGCTGTCATGCAGGTCGACCAGCAGGGTTTGACAGGCGGGGAGGGTGCTCATTTGTTTTTCCCCGGCAGGATGCCCATGAGTTTGCAGATGATCCCCAGCATGATTTCGTCGGCACCGCCGCCAATCGATACCAGCCGCACATCGCGGTAAGCCCGGGCCACCGGGTTGTCCCACATGAAGCCCATGCCGCCCCAGTATTGCAGGCAACTGTCGCTGACTTCCCGGCCCAGTCGTCCGGCCTTGAGTTTGGCCATGGAGGCCAGACGGGTGACGTCCTGGCCTGTGATGTATTGCTCGGTGGCCTGGTAGACCAGCGCCCGCAGGCATTCGATTTCGGTTTGCAGCTCGGCCAGGCGAAAGTGGATGACCTGGTTGTCGATCAGCGCATTGCCGAAGGTTTTGCGCTCCTTGCAGTACTCGATGGTGCTGTCGACGCAGTACTCCAGGCCTTTGATCATGTTCGCCGCGCCGAACAGCCGTTCTTCCTGGAACTGCAGCATCTGCATCATGAACCCCGCGCCTTCGTGGCCGATGCGGTTGCGTTGCGGCACGCGCACGTTGTCGAAAAACACCTGGGCGGTTTCCGAGCTGCGCATGCCGAGTTTGTCCAGGGGCGAGCTGAGGCTGATCCCGGGCCTGTTCATCGGCACCATGATCAGCGACTTGTTGATGTGCGGTTTGTCGTCCGAGGTGTTGGCCAGCAGGCAGATAAAGTCGGCGCTCGGCGAGTTGGTGATCCACATCTTGCTGCCGTTGATCACGTAGTCGTCGCCGTCCTTGCGGGCGGTGGTTTTCAGCCCGGCGACGTCGGAGCCGGCACCGACTTCGGAAACACCGATGCAACCGACCTGCTCGCCGGTGATCGCCGGCCGCAGGAATTCTTCGCGCAGTTCATCGGAGCCGAAACGCGCCAAGGCCGGGGTGCACATGTCGGTCTGCACGCCGATGGACATCGGGATACCACCGCAATGAATGGTGCCGAACTCTTCGGCGGCAACAATCGAATAGCTGTAGTCGAGGCCCATGCCGCCGAATTTTTCCGGTTTGGAAATCCCCAGCAAACCGAGCTCGCCGGCCTTGCGGAAGATCTCATGGATCGGAAAGCGCCCGGCCTTTTCCCATTCCTCGACATGAGGATTGATCTCGTGATCGACGAACTGGCGGACGGTGCGGCGCAGTGCTTCGTGTTCCTGGGTGAAGATCATTTTTATTGTTCTCCTGTCGAACCCGATCGTTCCCACGCTCTGCGTGGTAACGCCTCTATGGACGCTCCGCGTCCGCTTTTGGGACGCGGAGCGTCCCGGGCTGCATTCCCACGCAGAGCGTGGGAACGATCAATCAAAACCTCGCGACACCAAAGCTGTTGGGTTGCAGCGCCCGAACCTCGGCCTCATGGCAGATGTCCAGCAAGTATCCAAGCAACGTGCGGGTATCCCGTGGATCGATCAGCCCGTCATCCCACAGGTTGGCGCTGCCATACAGCGCGGTGGACTGGCTGTCGAGTTTCTGCGCGGTGACCTGTTCCAGCATGTCGAGCATTTTCGGGTCGGGCACCAATCCGTCCTTGAGTTGTTTGGCTTCGGTGACGATCCGCAGCACTTTGCCGGCCTGGGCGCCGCCCATCACCGCGGTGCGGCTGTTGGGCCAGGCGAAGATGAAGCGTGGGTCGAGACCGCGGCCGCACATCGCGTAATTGCCGGCACCGTAGGAACCGCCGACGACGATTGTCAGTTTAGGCACCCGGGCATTGGCCACCGCTTGAATCATTTTCGCGCCGTGCTTGATCACGCCTTGCTGTTCCGACTCGGTGCCGACCATGAAGCCGGTGGTGTTGTGGAAAAACAGCAGCGGCGTCTGGCTCTGGTCGCAGAGTTGAATGAACTGCGCGGCCTTGCTCGCGCCTTTGGGGGTGATCGGGCCGTTGTTGCCGATGAAACCGCAGGCTCGACCCTGGATCTGCAAATGCCCGCACACCGTCTGCTGATCGAACTCGCTTTTGAATTCGAGGAAGTTCGAAGCGTCGGCAACCCGCGCGATGATTTCACGCACGTCGTAAGGTTTTTTCGGGTCATCCGGGATCAGCCCCAGCAGTTCGTCGATGGGGTAGAGCGGCTCTTCCCACCGACGTTCCGGTAACCACGGCAACTGATCGTTCCACGGCAACAGACTGACAATCTCGCGCACCTGGCGCACGCCATCGGCATCGTTCTCGGCCAGGTATTCGGCGGTGCCGGCGGTTTGCGCATGCATCTCGGCACCGCCCAGTTCTTCGTCGGTGGCGACTTCACCGGTGGCTGCCTTGAGCAGCGGGGGGCCGGCGAGAAACAGCTTGGCCTTGCCGCGCACCACCACCACGTAATCCGACAACCCTGGCTGGTAAGCGCCGCCCGCCGTGGCCGAGCCGTGGACCACGGTGATCTGCGGCAAGCCCATCGCCGACATCCGCGCCTGATTGGCAAAGCTGCGCGCGCCTTCGACGAAAATCTCCGCCGCATAATTGAGGTTGGCGCCACCGCTTTCGGCGAGGGTGATCACCGGCAGTTTGTTTTCCATGGCGATCTGTTGCAGGCGCAGGGACTTTTTCAGGCCGCTGGGGGAAATGGTGCCGCCCTTGATTGCGCTGTTGTTCGCCACCACCAGCACCCGCACGCCGGACACGTAGCCGATCCCGGCGATCAAACCGCCGCCGGCCGCGCTGCCGTCCTTGTCATCGTGCAACTTGTAGCCGGCCAGGCTCGCCAGTTCGAGGAACGGCGCGCCGGGGTCGAGCAACAGGTTCAGCCGCTCCCGGGGCAGCAATTGCCCGCGCTTGTCGAACCTCGGTTTGGCTTCTGCGGCTTTATTCAACAGGTTCTGTTCGAGCTGGCGGACCTGCTCGATGCCGGCCAGCATGGCCGCACGGTTGCGGGCGAATGGTTCGCTGAACGGGTCTATCTGGGACTGGATGACCGGCATGGTTATTCCTTGTCCTTCGGTTCGTCTGGTTTGGAGGCGTCCGGCCTGAGTACTTCAGGTAAATAGGCGCGGTGAAAGCCGTTGTACGAGTGACTGTTCTGCGCCTTGTGCATTGGCCAGGCCCGCCCGCCGAGGCTGGCGGCACCGTCGATGCGCAACGTACTGCCGCTGACAAACGCCGCTGCCGGGCTGAGCAGGAACACAATCGCCGCGCTGATTTCCGATTCGGTGCCGATGCGCTTGAGCGGCACGTGTTCGCACAGCGTCGGAATTACCGCCCGGAACGCGCCTTCGTAGGTGTCCATGCCGCTGGACGCGACCCAGCCCGGCGCGACGGCGTTGACCCGCACGCCGGCGTAGCCCCATTCGAACGCGGCGGTCTTGGTGAAGTTGTCCATGCCCGAGCGCGCCGCGCCTGAATGGCCCATGCCGGGCATGCCGCCCCACATGTCGGCGAGCATGTTGACGATGGCACCGCCGTGCTTGCTCATGGACTGATTGAACACCTCCCTGGCCATCAGAAAACCGCCCACCAGGTTGGTGCGCAGGATGGTTTCGAAACCTTTCTGATTGATCGACGCCAGCGGCGAGGGGTACTGCCCGCCGGCATTGTTGACCAGCCCGTGGATTGGGCCGTATTTGCGGATCAGCTCGCTGACCAGTTGCGTGACGGCGTCTTCGTTGCGGATATCGCAGACCTGCCAATTGGCTTTACCGCCGTCTTCGGTGATTTCGGCGCTGACCTTTTTCAATTTGTCGGCATTGCGCCCCACCAGCAGCACCTGCGCGCCGAGGGCCGCGAGCTCATGGGCGGTGCAACGACCGATGCCGCTGCCGCCACCGGTGACGATGATGGTTTGGCCGGCGAACAGGTCGGGTTTGAAAATCGAGTCATAGGCCATGGCGACAGTCCTCTAATTGAACTGATCGGCGATGCGCTGGGGCACCGGAATCTGGATTTCCAACAGTTGTTGGGCGAACGCCTTGCCCTGCGGATCGATCCGCAGGCTGGCCACGCCACCGCCGCCGAGTGCGTTTTCCAGAAGAAAATTAAAGCTCTGAGTGCCGGGTAAATACCAGCGTTCGACGCGTCCGTGAATCGGGTCGAGGACATGGCTCATCCAGTCGACCATCACCTCGGGTGTCAGTGCTTCGGCGATCCACGGCAGGTAGTCGGGGTGGCGGGCCATGACGCCGATGTTGCTGTGGTTACCCTTGTCGCCAGAGCGCGCCACGGCGAGTTTGATCAAGGCCACGCTGGCGTCGGCGCGTTCTGCGGGTTGGGGCGGATCGAACGGTAGTGGCAAGTCCGCCGGGTCGAGCGTATCGAGGGCGGGCAGGGCGCATGGATGGCGCTCACCGGCAAGATCGATATCCAAGGCGCAGGCGGTTTTGTCGATCAGGAACGAAAACAGCCGGATCAACGGATACACCGTCGGCCGTCCGCCGACGATTCCCGTCAGCCCGGGCGCCATACCGGTGGCAGCCTGAGCGATTTCCCGGGAGAACAGAATCAAGGCCTGTTTGCTTGGATGGCGCACGGCGAGTTTGATCACCACCTCACGGCTGTCCTGGCGCTGGCCGTGGGGGCCGTAAGTGGCCTCGCTGCCCAGCAGTTCGATGTTCACCTCGCTGTAAGGCGCCCAACCGCGCTGGCTGAACATTTCCGAGGTCTTGTTGATGATTGCCTGGCTGACCCGTCGGGCCTTGGCCACGGCATCGATCCCGGCGATCAGGCAACTGGCGGTGCAGCGGAAACCGTCCGGGTACGTTGCGCTGACCTTGTACTGAGCGGTCGGCGGCAAGCCTTTCGCGCCATGCACCTGAACCGCGTTTTTGCCTTGTTGCACAAGTTTGACCTGGCTGAAATCGCACACCACATCGGGCAGCAAATAGGCCTGCGGATCGCCGATTTCATAGAGCATCTGCTCGCCTACCGTCAGGGGCGTGACCAGGCCGCCGGAGCCGTCGGGTTTGCTGACGATGAACTGGCTGTCGGCACCGACTTCGACGATCGGAAAACCGATGTGTTCGTAGTCGGGCACGTCGTGCCAATCGGTGAAATTACCGCCGGTGCACTGGGCGCCACATTCGATCAGATGCCCGGCCAATGCGGCTTGGGCGAGTTTGTCGTAGTCGTGCCACGACCAGCCAAACTCATGCACCAGCGCGGCGCTGACCACGGCGCTGTCGACCACGCGCCCGGTGATCACAATGTCGGCGTCCAGGCGCAGGGCTTCGACGATGCCCGGTGCACCGAGGTAGGCGTTGGTCGACACGCACATCGGCGGCAGGGGCACGCCACTGAACATCTCATGGATACCAAGACTGCTCAGGTGTTTGAACTGCGGTTGCAGGTCGTCACCCGACAGCACGGCGATTTTCAGCGCCACCCCGGCCTTGTCGCAGGCCGCTTGCAGGGCAGCGGCGCAGGCCTGTGGATTAACTCCGCCGGCATTGCTGATCACCCGGATCTGTTGTTTCGCGAGCTGCTCAAGGAGGGGGCTGAGGACTTCGATGAAGTCGCTGGCGTAGCCGGTGGCGGGATCTTTCATCCGCGCCCCGGCCATGATCGACATTGTTATTTCAGCCAGATAATCGAACACCAGATAGTCCAGGCGGCCGCCCTCCACCAACTGTGCGGCGGCGGTCGAGGTGTCGCCCCAGAATGCACTGGCACAACCGATGCGAATTGTTTTAGGCACAGTCAACTCCATAGCCACCTGCGACAGAAGTGCTTCGAGACTACCAAGCAAGCGCTTGGTTTGTAAACGCCTTGATTATCTTCTTCCCGAGCGCTTGCTTGGTCGCCCCCGCCAGCTTAAATTGCCCGCGCAACCCTACTGTTTTAACGGGCAGCGGCGCATTTGATTGATCGACTGTAGGAGAGAACGGGTGGACGAGCAAAAAGCCCTGAGGGTGATGCGCGAATTGGTTGACAGCGGCCAATTGACCGACCCCGACAGCGCCCGCGGCAAACTGCTGCAAGTGGCCGCTCACCTGTTTCGCAACAAAGGTTATGAACGCACCACCGTGCGTGACCTGGCCAGTGCGGTGGGCATTCAGTCAGGCAGCATTTTTCATCACTTCAAAAGCAAGGACGAGATCCTGCGGGCAGTGATGGAGGAGACCATTCGCTACAACACCGCGTTGATGCGTGCAGCGCTGGCCGAGGCCGGCAATGTGCGCGAGCGGGTGCTGGCGCTGATTCGCTGCGAATTGCAGTCGATCATGGGCGGCAGTGGCGAGGCCATGGCGGTGCTGGTATATGAGTGGCGTTCGCTGTCCGAGCAAGGCCAGGCGCAGGTTCTGGCGCTGCGCGATATTTATGAAGCCATCTGGCTGCAGGTGCTGGGAGAAGCCAAGGACGCCGGTTTTATCCGGGGCGACGTGTTCATCACCCGCCGCTTCCTGACGGGCGCGCTATCCTGGACCACCACCTGGTTTCGCCCCGGTGGCAGTATGAACCTCGATCAATTGGCCGATGAAGCGCTGATTTTGGTGCTTGAAGAACGGTAAGAGCCGTCTATCTCGGCAAGAAACTGGCTAAGTTGACGAAACCGCCTAGTTTGTATGCATTGGTGAGTATTTTTTTTGGGGAGTGTGCTGTTTTGATGTCTTCATCAATTCGAATGGCGTCGCGGCTTTTGCTGGCGGCGCTTGTAGTGTGCTGGGTGTTGCCATCTCAGGCCGCGCAGCAGGTGCGGGTCGGGGCCGCCCATTTTCCACCCTATACCGTGCGCCCGGAGTCCGGTGCCGACACCGGTCTGCTGCCGCAACTGGTGGAAGCGTTGAATCAGCTGCAAACCGATTATCAGTTTGTGCTGGTGCCCACCTCGATTCCCAGGCGTTTCAACGACTTCAAGGAAGGCCGGGTCGATATGGCGATTTTCGAGAACCCGGACTGGGGCTGGAAGGACATCCCGCATACCCTCGTTGACATGGACCTGGAAGATGCAGAAATCTTTGTCGCGCAGAAGCAACCCGGTCGCGATGAGAGTTACTTCAAGGACCTGACGGGCAAGCGGCTGGCGCTGTACAGCGGCTATCACTACGAGTTTGCCAATTTCAATGCCGATCCCAAGTATCTGGCCGACACTTACAAGGCCACGTTGACCTATTCCCACGACAGCAACCTGCTGATGGTGCTGCGCGGGCGAGCGGACATTGCCCTGGTGACACGCTCTTATCTGAGCGATTACCTGCTGCGCAACGAAAAAGTCGGCGAGCAGTTGCTGGTGTCGCAACGCATCGATCAGGTCTATCACCATTACGCGCTGATTCGTCCAGAGGCGCCGATTACGGGGGAAGCATTCGGCAAGTTGCTGCAAGGCCTGCGAAACAACGGCCAGATGCTGAAGATTTTCGATCCCTACAAAATTGCCCTGGTGCCGGTGGGCAAGCACTGAATCGCGCCATGGGGCGCGTATTTGGCGACGGCGCTTAAATTTTCTGCCCCGGCTCACGTCACATCGTTGAACTGTCGACGATTACCGTGAGCCCGCCCCATGTCCAATCTGAATGACCTGACCGCCCTGGCCTTGCCGTCAGGCAACCGTCTTGTAGCCGATGAAACCGCAAGTCGCCTGAGCCTCAGCCTGGAAGGGCAGCCGCTGATCGAACTGCGGCTGATCCGCGAGCCCGAGTTGCATCTGCGGCTGGAGGAGCGCTTTGGCCGTCCTGACGGTCAAGCATTCTGGGCGGCCTGTTATTGGCTGTTTGCCCGTGATGCGCAGTGTCAGCGTCTGACCTGGCACCTCGATCAAGTGCCCACCGAAGCCTTGCTCAGCGGGTTGCTGATCGCGACCGACGTCAACGGTCAATATCGCTGTGAACGCACGCTGTTCTGGCAATTGCCTCAGCCTTGGCTGGGTGAGTCGTTGACCGGTAGCTATCCACAGCAGATGGTCATCAGTGACGGCAAGCGCCACCCCCAGCGTGCGGTGAAACCCCGTGGTGAGGTCTATCGGCGCTTCGATGCGCGGCTCGGTGCATGGGTTTCCCTGCGTACGCTGGAAATCGAGCAGGATCTGGCGCGTTTCAATCGTTGGCAGAACAACCCGCGGGTCGCGAGTTTCTGGCAGGAGGAGGGCAGCCTCGAGAAGCATCGGGAATACCTCGGCAAGCTCGAAGCCGACCCGCACACCTTGACCCTGATCGGTTGCTTCGATGATCAGCCGTTTGCCTACTTTGAAGCCTACTGGGCCAAGGAAGATCGCATTGCGCCGTTCTATGACGCCGGCGATTACGACCGTGGCATTCACATGCTGGTGGGTGAGGAAGATCACCGTGGCCCGCACAAGGTGGCGAGTTGGCTATCGGCGCTGGTGCACTACCTGTTTCTCGATGATCCGCGCACTCAACGGGTGGTCGCCGAACCTCGCGCCGACAACGCGAAGATGATCGGGCATCTGCATAATCAGTGTTTTCACTGCGAGAAAGAGTTCGACTTCCCGCACAAGCGCGCGGCGCTGATGGTGCTGGGGCGTGAGCGGTTTTTTGATCGGTGTTCGTTGGCTTGAGTCAGTCTTCGCGGGCAAGTCGGATCGCCGCACCGCTCGCTCCTACAGTGACAGGCAATATTCCCTGTGGAGCGAGGCTTGCCCGCGAAGCTTTTAACGACGAGCGAAGGTGTCCGCACGATTGCCCGACACCTTGCGGCAATGCACCAGCGCATCACGAATCATGAAGTTCACCAGGGTCGGCGAGACGCCCAGTTCCTTGGCGATGTCTTTTTGCGGCACGCCGTGCAGGCGGTACATCTCGAAGGCGTAGCGGGTGCGGCTGGGCAACTCTGTCAGTGCATCGGCAATGTTTTCCAGGGTCGAGAAATTCATGTGCGAGGTTTCCGGCGAAGCGCCCTGGATCACCACGTTCAGGCCTTCCTCTTCCGGGCCCGAATACTTCTGCTCCAGCGCCTGCTTGCGGTAGTGATCGATCGCCAGGTTGCGCACGATCTGGAACAGGTAACTGAGCTGCGCCTTGATGGACGAGGTGATCTGCGGCGCCGATTGCAACCGGAAGAACGCATCCTGCACCACGTCTTCGGCGCGGGATCGGCAGCCGGTAATGCGGGCGGCGATCTTGACCAGAATCAGTCGGTTGTCGACGAAGGCCTGAAGTAGCGGTGAATCGCACCTGCTTGTGGATACTTGTTCCGTCATTGGAAATCACCTTGCTGCAAATAGGGTTGTGGGACGACAAGGGGGGGCGGAGCCGTCCTACATATCGAGCGACAAATTATGTTGAATGATAATGATTGTCAATTGAGAAAGAGAATTAATGCTCCGTTAAGGTGCGCAGTGAGAAGGGCGACACACTGACTCACCCACCGGCCACAAGCCTGCCGGCGCTCAAGCCCGGCGACTAATTATTCCAAGACCTCATCCGTTCTCATTGGTGAATGGCTGCGGGCGCAAACCCCGGCCAAAACAGCATTCCCAAGCCTTGCGCGGTCGGCGAAGACCGCGTCCTGCATGCCCGTGAACGGGCGTGAAATATGAAAACCGATTCCACTTGCAAGCCGAATTCAGGCAGGAAACCTCATGACCGACGCGTTCGAACTCCCCAGCACACTGGTCCAAGCCCTCCAGCGCCGCGCGGCCCTGACGCCGGACCGGGTGGCCTTGCGTTTTCTCGCCGAAACCCAGGATCAGGCTGTGGTGCTCAGTTATCGTGAGCTGGACCAACGGGCGCGCACCATTGCCGGCGCGTTGCAGGCCCAGGCGTCGTTCGGTGATCGCGCGGTGCTGTTGTTTCCCAGCGGTCCGGATTACGTCGCGGCGTTCTTTGGTTGCCTGTACGCCGGGGTGATCGCGGTGCCGGCCTATCCGCCGGAATCGACCCGCCGTCATCATCAAGAGCGCCTGCTGTCGATCATCAGCGATGCCGAGCCGCGCCTGCTGTTGACCAGCGCCGACCTGCGCGACGCCTTGCTGCAAATCAACGGGGCGCCGCGGCTGCTGTGTGTCGACACCCTCGACAGCGCCCTGGCTGAACATTGGGTTGCGCCGGACCTGCAAGGCGAGCACATCGCTTTCCTGCAATACACCTCCGGCTCCACCGCGTTGCCTAAAGGTGTGCAAGTCAGCCACGGCAACCTGGTGGCCAACGAACGATTGATTCGTCACGGCTTTGGCATCGACCTCAATCCTGATGACGTGATTGTCAGCTGGCTGCCGCTGTACCACGACATGGGCCTGATCGGTGGTTTGCTGCAGCCGATTTTCAGTGGTGTGCCGTGCGTGTTGATGTCGCCGGCGTACTTCCTCGGTCGCCCGTTGCGCTGGCTGGAAGCGATCAGCGAATACGGCGGCACCATCAGCGGCGGGCCGGACTTCGCCTATCGACTGTGCAGCGAGCGCGTCAGCGAATCGGCTCTGGAACGCCTTGATTTGAGCGGCTGGCGCGTGGCGTATTCCGGTTCCGAACCGATTCGCCTCGACACCCTGGAACGCTTCGCCGAGAAATTCGCGGCCTGTGGTTTTACGCCAGACAGCTTCATGGCCTCTTACGGTCTCGCGGAAGCCACGCTGTTCGTTGCCGGCACTCCGCGCGGTCGGGGCATTCCGGCATTGCGCGTGGATGATCAGGCCTTGGCGCAAAACCGCGCCGAACCGGGCGACGGCAGTCCGGTCATGAGTTGCGGCATCAGCCAGCCGGATCACGCGGTGCTGATTGTCGATTCGGTATCGCTCGAAGAACTCGCCGACAATGCGGTCGGTGAAGTCTGGGCCGCCGGGCCGAGCATCGCCCATGGCTACTGGCGCAACCCTGAAGCCACGGCCAAGACCTTCGTCCAGCATGCGGGCCGCACCTGGTTGCGCACCGGCGACCTGGGCTTTTTGCGTGACGGTGAACTGTTCATCACCGGGCGCCTGAAAGACATGCTGATCGTTCGTGGTCACAACCTCTATCCGCAGGACATCGAGCAGACCATCGAGTGCGAAGTGGAGGTGGTGCGCAAGGGGCGTGTGGCCGCGTTCGCGGTCAATCTCGAGGGACAGGAAGGTATCGGCGTCGCCGCGGAAATCAGCCGCAGCGTGCAGAAAATCCTGTCGCCCGAGGCGCTGATCAAAGCCATCCGCCAAGCGGTGGCCGAGGCGTATCAGGAGGCGCCGAGCGTGGTGGTTTTGCTCAATCCGGGGGCGCTGCCCAAGACCTCCAGCGGTAAGTTGCAACGTTCGGCCTGCCGCAATCGCCTGGCCGATGGCAGCCTCGACAGCTATGCGGTTTTCCCGTTGGCAGCGAACGAAAGTGAAGGCTGCAGCGAGTCGGGTTCCGAACTGCAAACCCTGATCGGCCAGATCTGGTGCGAGCAATTGCAGGTCAAGCAAGTCAACGCCGACGATCACTTCTTCCTGCTCGGCGGCAACTCCATCGCCGCTACTCAAGTGGTCGCTCGACTACGTGAAACGTTGGGTCTGGAGCTGAATCTGCGTCTGTTATTCGAAGCGCCGACCCTCGGCGCGTTCGCCGCCGCCGTCGCCCGGCAACAACAGGATGGTGGCCTCGCCCAAGGCGCGATCACTCAGCTGTCGCGCAATGAAGCCATGCCGCAATCCCTGGCGCAAAACCGTTTGTGGATCACCTGGCAACTCGACCCGCAGAGCAGCGCCTACAACATTCCCGGCGCCTTGCGCCTGCGCGGCGAACTGGACGAAGACGCCTTGCGCGCCAGTTTCCAGCAACTGATCGAACGTCACGAATCCCTGCGCACGCGGTTTTTCGAGCGCGACGGTGTGGCCCTGCAACGGGTCGATGCTGCCGGTGAGTTCAATCTTCGAGTGATCGACATCAACGATGTGCCGGCCGCCGAGCGTGAAGTCCGCGCGCAACAAATCCGCGAGGACGAAGCCCGCACCCGGTTCGACCTGGAGAACGGCCCGCTGCTGTGGGTGACCCTGGTGCGCCTCGATGATGAGGATCATCAACTGCTGGTGACGATGCACCACATCATCGCCGACGGCTGGTCGCTGAACGTGCTGATCGACGAATTCTCGCGCCTGTATGCGGCAGCCTCTCAAGGCCAGACCGCCAGCCTCCCGGCCTTGCCGACCCAATACGCTGACTACGGCAGTTGGCAGCGCCAGTGGCTGGCGCAAGGGGAGGGCGAACGGCAACTCGCTTACTGGAAAGAGCAGTTGGGTGATGAGCATCCGACCCTGAGCCTGGGCACCGACCACCCACGTTCGGCGCAGCACACTTACAGCGCCGCCCGCCACACGCTGCGGTTGGACGCGAGCCTGAGCAACGCGATTCGCCAGACCGCCCTAGCTCATGAGTCGACGCCGTTCATGCTGTTGCTCGCGGCATTCCAGAGCCTGCTGCATCGCTACAGTGGTCAGCGCGACATCCGCATCGGCGTGCCGAATGCCAACCGTCCACGTCTGGAAACCCAAGGGTTGATCGGCTTCTTCATCAACACCCAAGTGTTGCGTGCCGAAGTGGACTCGCGACTGCCATTCGTGGAGTTGCTGGCGCAAACCCGGCAAGCCTCATTGGAGGCGCAAGCGCATCAGGACCTGCCGTTCGAACAACTGCTCGAAGCTTTCCCGCAGGCCCGTGAACAAGGACTGTTCCAGGTCATGTTCAACCATCAGCAACGGGATCTCGGCGCTCTGCGTCGTCTGCCGGGGCTGCTCGCCGAAGAGCTGCCGTGGCACAGCCGCGAAGCCAAGTTCGACCTGCAACTGCACAGCGAAGAAGACCGCAACGGACGCTTGAGCCTGTCGTTCGACTACGCCTGCGAACTGTTTGACGCGCCGACCATCGAGCGTCTGGCCGAGCATTTCAGCAATCTGCTGCGAGCCATCTGCGAGCGTCCGCAACAAGCGATTGGCGACCTGCAACTGCTGACCGCCGCCGAACACGCTCAGCAAAATGACTGGAGCGTTGCCCCCTGCAACCCGGCGCAGCAGTGGTTGCCGGAACTGCTCAACGAACAACTGCGCCAGACCTCGGAGCGCACCGCGTTGCTGTGGGACGGCGGCAGCCTGGACTTCGCCGAACTGCATACTCAGGCCAACCGCTTGGCGCATTATCTGCGCGACAAAGGCGTCGGCCCGGACGTGTGCGTGGCCATCGCCGCCGAGCGTTCGCCGCAGTTGCTGATCGGCTTGCTGGCGATCATCAAGGCCGGTGGCGCTTATGTGCCGCTCGACCCTGATTACCCGACCGAGCGCCTGGCCTACATGCTCCGCGACAGTGGCGTCGAGTTGCTGCTGACCCAAACCGAATTGCTCGACTGCTTGCCGGCGACTGATGGCGTCTGCGTGATTGCCATGGACGCCCTGCACCTGGAGAACTGGCCAAGCCATGCACCGGGTTTGCACCTGCACGGCGACAACCTGGCCTACGTGATTTATACCTCGGGTTCCACCGGCCAGCCCAAGGGCGTTGGCAACACTCACGCAGCGCTCGCTGAACGTCTGCAATGGATGCAGAGCACTTATCGCCTGAACGATACCGACGTGCTGATGCAAAAAGCCCCGATCAGTTTTGACGTGTCGGTGTGGGAGTGTTTCTGGCCGCTGATCACCGGGTGCCGTTTGCTGATCGCTGGTTCCGGCGAACACCGCGATCCACACCGCATCGCACAACTGGTTCAGCAATACGGTGTGACCACGCTGCACTTTGTGCCGCCCTTGTTGGCGTTGTTCATCGACGAACCGCTGACCGCCGAATGCACCAGCCTGCGCCGGGTGTTTTCCGGCGGCGAAGCCTTGCCCGTCGAACTGCGCAACCGCGTGCTGACGCAACTGCCGGCGGTGCAACTGCACAACCGCTACGGCCCGACCGAAACCGCGATCAACGTCACCCACTGGCACTGCACAACCGCCGATGGCGAGCGCTCGCCGATTGGCCGGCCATTGGGCAACGTGCTGTGCCGGGTGCTCGACAGTGACCTCAACCCGGTGCCGGCCGGCGTGCCGGGTGAACTGTGCATCAGCGGTATCGGTTTGGCTCGGGGCTATCTGGGCCGTCCGGGGCTGACCGCTGAGCGTTTCGTGGTCGATCCACTGGGCGAGCAGGGCGCGCGTCTGTACCGCACCGGCGACCGTGCGCGCTGGACCGCCGATGGCGTAATCGAATACTTCGGTCGTCTCGATCAGCAGGTCAAACTGCGTGGCTTTCGTGTCGAGCCGCAAGAGATCGAAGCGCGGCTGTTGGCACAATCCGGCGTCGCCCAAGCGGTGGTGCTGGTGCGCGAAACAGCGGTCGGCGGGCAGTTGATCGGTTACTACACCGCCACTGATTCCACTGAAGACCTCGACACTCAAACCGCACGCCTGACAGCTACGCTGGCCGCCGAGTTGCCGGAATACATGGTCCCGGCGCAACTGATGCGTCTGGACCAAATGCCCCTGAGCCCGAGCGGCAAACTCGATCGCCGCGCCTTGCCGGAACCTCAGTGGCACGTCCGCGAGCACGTCGAACCGGTCACGGCGCTTGAGCAACAAATCGCTGACATCTGGCGCGAAGTGTTGGGCCAAGCGCAGATCGGTCTGCGCGACGACTTCTTCGCCCTTGGCGGCCACTCGCTGCTGGCCACGCAAATCATCTCCCGCACCCGCCAGGCCTGCGACGTCGAGTTACCGCTGCGGGCGCTGTTCGAGGCCAGTGAGCTGGGCGCGTTTGCCGAACAGGTTCGCTTGATCCAGGCCAGCGGCAAAACCAACCGGCAGCCTCCGATCGAGAAGGTCGACCGCCGTCAACCGGTGCCGTTGTCCTACTCCCAGCAACGCATGTGGTTCCTCTGGCAGATGGAACCGGACAGCCCGGCCTACAACGTCGGCGGCATGGCGCGGTTGCGCGGCGTGCTGGATGTCGGGCGTTTCGAAGCGGCGCTGCAAGCGCTGGTCATGCGTCACGAAACCCTGCGCACGACATTCCCGAGCGTCGACGGCGTGGCCCGGCAACAGGTGCATCCAGACACCGGTATGCGCATGGACTGGAAGGATTTCTCCGCGCTGGCGGCCGATACCCGTGAGCAGCGAGTCCAGCAACTGGCCGACAGCGAGGCGCACACGCCTTTCGATCTGGAAACCGGACCGTTGCTGCGCGCCTGCCTGGTCAAGACCGCCGAGCAGGAACATTACCTGGTGCTGACCCTGCACCACATCGTCACCGAAGGCTGGGCGATGGACATCTTCGCCCGGGAACTCAGCGCGCTCTACGAAGCCTTCGTCGATGACCGCGAATCGCCACTGCAACCCTTGCCGGTGCAGTACCTGGATTACAGCGTGTGGCAGCGTCAGTGGCTGGAATCCGGCGAACGTCAGCGCCAGCTCGATTACTGGACCGCGCAACTGGGCCGTGAACATCCGCTGCTGGAATTGCCGGCTGATCGTCCGCGTCCGCCGGTGCAAAGTCATCAGGGCGAACTGTTCCGCTTCGACCTCAGCGATGACCTCGCGGCGCGGGTTCGTGCCTTCAACGCAGACAACGGCCTGACCCTGTTCATGACCATGACCGCCGCCCTGGCCGTGCTGCTTTACCGCTACAGCGGCCAGACCGACCTGCGCATCGGTGCGCCGGTGGCCAACCGCATCCGCCCGGAAAGCGAAGGGCTGATCGGCGCGTTCCTCAACACCCAAGTGCTGCGTTGCCAGCTCGACGGGCAGATGTCTGTCGGCGAGTTGTTCGAGCAGGTTCGCCACACGGTGATCGAAGGCCAGTCCCATCAGGACCTGCCGTTCGATCACTTGGTCGAAGCCTTGCAGCCACCGCGCAGCGCCGCGTACAACCCGCTGTTCCAGGTGATGTGCAACGTGCAGCGCTGGGAATTCCAGCAGCGCCGCACCCTGGCCGGGATGACCGTCGAGTACCTGGCCAACGATGCGCGCGCGACCAAGTTCGACCTCAACCTGGAAGTCACCGACCTCGACCATCGCCTCGGTTGCTGCCTGACTTACAGCACCGATCTGTTCGATGAGCCGCGCATTGCGCGCATGGCCGGGCACTGGCGCAACCTGCTGGAAGCGTTGCTGGCCGATCCGCAACAGCGCTTGAGTGAGCTGCCATTGCTCGACGCCACTGAACAGCAAAACCTGCTCGACAGCCTCGGCATCGAGCCGGGTGAGCATCGCCTCGATCAATGCATCCACCAGCTGTTCGCTGAGCAGGCGCTGGTGCGCATGGGCGCACCGGCGCTGACGTTCGCCGGGCAAACCCTGAGCTACGCCGAGCTCGACAGCCGCGCCAATCGTCTGGCCTGGATGCTCCGTGAGCGCGGTGTCGGGCCGCAAGTGCGGGTCGGCTTGGCGTTGGAACGTTCGCTGGAGATGGTCATCGGCTTGCTGGCAATCCTCAAGGCGGGCGGCGCCTATGTGCCGCTGGACCCGGAATACCCGCTGGATCGCCTGCACTACATGATCGAAGACAGCGGCATCGGTTTGTTGCTCAGCGATGCGGCGATGTTCGCGGCACTCGGTGAGTTGCCGGCCAGCGTCGGTCGTTGGTGCCTGGAAGACGATGCCGCGGACCTGGCCAATTACCCGGCCAGCGAGCTGCCGTTTATCAGCTTGCCGCAGCATCAGGCGTACCTGATTTACACCTCGGGCTCGACCGGAAAACCGAAAGGCGTGGTGGTGTCCCACGGCGAAATCGCCATGCATTGCCGCGCGGTGATCGAGCGTTTCGGCATGCGCCCCGATGACTGCGAGTTGCACTTCTATTCGATCAACTTCGATGCCGCGACCGAGCGTCTGCTGGTGCCGCTATTGAGTGGTGCGCAGGTGGTCCTTCGCGCTCAAGGCCAGTGGGACGCGCAAGAAATCTGCGGGCTGATTCGTCGCCATAACATCAACATCCTCGGCTTCACCCCAAGCTACGGCAGCCAGTTGGCGCAATGGCTGGCGACCCAGGGCGAAACCCTGCCGGTGCGCATGTGCATCACCGGTGGCGAAGCCCTGACCGGCGAACACTTGCAGCGGATTCGCGCGGCGTTCAAACCGAGCCTGTTTTTCAACGCTTACGGCCCGACCGAAACTGTGGTCATGCCGCTCGCCAGCCTGGCCCCCGAGCAATTGGAAGAAGGGCTGGGCAGTGTGCCGATTGGCAGCGTGATCGGCGCTCGGGTGGCGTACGTTCTCGACGCCGACCTGGCGTTGCTGCCACAAGGCGCGACCGGCGAGTTGTATGTCGGCGGCGCCGGTCTGGCGCAGGGTTATCACCAGCGTCCGGGGATGACCGCCGAACGGTTTGTCGCTGATCCTTTTGCCGCGAACGGCGGACGCTTGTACCGCACCGGCGATCTTGTCCGTCAGCGCGCCGATGGCCTTGTCGAGTACCTCGGCCGTATCGACCATCAAGTGAAGATCCGTGGTTTCCGCATCGAACTGGGCGAGATCGAAACCCGTCTGCTGGAACATGAGTCGATCCGTGAAGCGGTCGTGCTGGCGCTCGATGCACCGAGCGGCAAACAACTGGTGGGCTATCTGGTCACAGACGTGGCCGAGCAGGATGAAGCGCAACAAACTGCACTGCGCGAAGCGTTGAAGGCGCACCTCAAATCTCAGTTGCCGGATTACATGGTGCCGACGCACTTGATCCTGCTGGCCAGCATGCCGCTGACCGCCAACGGCAAACTCGACCGTCGCGCACTGCCGGCACCGGACCCGGAGTTGAATCGTCAGCAGTACGTGGCGCCGAGCAACGAACTAGAGCTGACCCTGGCCGGCATCTGGTGTGAAGTGCTCAACGTTCAACAGGTCGGCCTCAACGACAACTTCTTCGAACTGGGCGGCGATTCGATCCTGTCGATCCAGGTGGTGAGCCGTGCGCGGCAGCAGGGCATTCACTTCAGCCCCCGCGACCTGTTCCAGCACCAGACGGTGCAGACCCTGGCTGCCGTCGCGACCCGCACCGAGCAAGTCACTGCCGAGCAAGGTCTGCTCACTGGAGAATCGCGACTGACGCCGATCCAGCACTGGTTCTTCGATACCGATATTCCACAACGTCAACACTGGAACCAGGCGTTGCTGCTGGAACCGACCGTGGCGCTGGAGCCGCATCGCCTGGAGCAAGCGCTGTTGGCGGTGATCGAACAGCACGATGCCTTGCGCCTGCGCTTCACCGAAGTCGCCGGTCATTGGCAGGCCGAGCATCAGGCAGTTTCCGACGCTACCGTGCTATGGCAGGTGCAAGTGCCGACCCTGGACGCGTGCGCGGCGCTGTTCGCCGATGCCCAGCGCAGCCTCGACCTTGAGCAAGGGCCGCTGATGCGGGCGCTGCTGGTCGATGATCCCGAGGGGCACCAACGGCTGTTCATTGCCATTCACCACTTGGTGGTGGACGGGGTGTCGTGGCGGGTGCTGCTGGACGATCTGCAAACGGTTTATCGTCAACTGGACGCAGAGCAGTCAGTAAAACTGCCAGCGAAAACCAGTGCCTTCAGGGACTGGACCGCACGGTTGCAGGCTTATGCCGGCAGCGAATCCTTGCGGGAAGAATTGAGCTGGTGGCAGGCGCAACTGGCCGGCCCAAGCGCTGAATTACCGTGTGATCGTCCGCAGGGCGGGCAGCAGAATCGTCACGCGCAAACCGTCAGCGTGCGCCTCGACAGCGAGCGCACCCGCCAACTGTTGCAACAGGCGCCGGCGGCCTATCGCACCCAGGTCAACGATTTGCTGCTGACTGCATTGGCCCGTGTGTTGTGCCGCTGGAGCGGTCATGAGTCGGCGTTGATTCAACTCGAAGGCCACGGCCGCGAAATGCTGTTCGACGACATCGACCTGACCCGCACCGTCGGCTGGTTTACCAGTGCTTATCCACTGCGCCTCACGCCGGTGAGTGAACAGGGTGCGTCGATCAAGGCGATCAAGGAGCAACTGCGCGCGGTGCCGCGTAAAGGCCTGGGGTATGGCGTGCTGCGTTACCTGGCTGATGGCCTGTGTCGGCAGACCATGGCCGCGCTGCCGGTGGCGCCGATCACCTTCAACTACCTTGGCCAGTTCGACCAGAGCTTCGGCAGCGATGCGCTGTTCCGTCCGCTCGATGAGCCGGTCGGCGCGGCCCATGATCCGCATGCGCCGCTGCCCAACGAACTGAGCATCGACAGTCAGGTGTACGGTGGTGAACTGGTGCTGCGCTGGACCTTCAGCGCCGAACGCCACGACCGGCAAACCATCGCCGACCTGGCGCAGGCGTATCGGGATGAATTGCACAGCCTGATCCAGCACTGCCTGAGCGACCACGCGGGCGGCCTGACGCCGTCGGACTTCCCGTTGGCCAGACTGACTCAACCGCAACTCGATGCACTGCCCGTGCCGGCGGCGATGATCGAAGACGTCTACCCGCTGACCCCGATGCAGGAAGGCATGCTGCTGCACACCTTGCTCGAACCGGGCACCGGCCTCTACTACATGCAGGACCGCTACCGCATCAACAGCGAGCTCGACCCCGAGCGTTTCGCCCTGGCCTGGCAAGCGGTGATCGCCCGTCACGAAGCCTTGCGCGCCTCGTTCTGCTGGAACGTCGGCGAAGACATGCTGCAAGTGATCCATAAGCCGGGCAGCACGCCGATCGAGTATCTGGACTGGAGCGCGGTTGCCGAAACCGAGCAAGAGCCGAAGTTGCAGGCGCTGCTGAAAAGCGAGCGCGAGGCCGGGTTCGATCTGCTCAATCAGGTGCCGTTCCACCTGCGCTTGATCCGCGTGGGCGCGGCGCGCTACTGGTTCATGATGAGCAACCATCACATCCTCATCGATGCCTGGTGCCGTTCGCTGCTGATGAACGACTTCTTTGAAATCTACACCGCCCTCGGCGAAGGCCGCGAAGCGCAACTGGCGGTGCCGCCGCGTTATCGCGATTACATCGGCTGGCTGCAACGCCAGAGCCTGACCGAGGCGCGGCAGTGGTGGCGGCAGAACCTGCAAGGTTTCGAGCGCACCACGCCGATTCCGAGCGACCGGCCGTTCCTGCGTGAACACGCCGGCGACAGCGGCGGCATGATCGTCGGCGACCGTTACACAAGGCTTGATGCCCGGGACGGCGCGCAATTGCGCGAACTGGCCCAGACCTATCAGCTGACCGTCAACACCTTCGCCCAGGCGGCGTGGGCGCTGGTGCTGCGTCGCCTGAGCGGTGAGCGCGACGTGCTGTTCGGCGTCACCGTGGCCGGGCGTCCGGTGGACATGCCAGAGATGCAACGCACAGTCGGGCTGTTCATCAACAGCATCGCCCTGCGGGTGAAAATGCCCGAGGACGATCAGCGCTGCAGCGTTCGTCAGTGGCTCAGTGGTTTGCTCGACAGCAACATGCAACTGCGCGAGTACGAGTACCTGCCGTTGGTGAGCATCCAGGAAACCAGCGAACTGCCGAAAGGCCAGCCGCTGTTCGACAGCCTGTTCGTGTTCGAAAACGCCCCGGTGGAAGTCTCGGTGCTGGACCGTGCGCAAAGCCTCAACGCCACCTCGGATTCGGGCCGCACCCACACTAACTTCCCGTTGACGGCGGTCTGCTATCCGGGGGATGACCTGGGTTTGCACCTGTCCTACGACCAGCGTTACTTCGACGAATCTACCGTCGAGCGCATGCTCGGTGAGTTCAAGCGCCTGTTGCTGGCGCTGGTCGAGGGCTTCCACGGTGACATGGCCGATTTGTCGCTGTTGGGCGCCGAGGAACAGGACTTCCTGATCCATGGCTGCAACCAGAGCCAACACGACTATCCGCTGGAGCAGAGCTATGTCTCATTGTTCGAAGCGCAGGTTGCCCGGCATCCGCAGCGGATTGCCGCCAGTTGTCTCGATCAGCAACACAGCTATGTTGAGCTGAACCAGCGCAGCAACCGTCTCGGCCATGCCTTGATCGCTGCAGGCGTCGGCCTCGATCAACCGGTGGCGCTGCTCGCCGAGCGTAATCTCGATCTGCTGGGCATGATCGTCGGCAGCTTCAAGGCTGGTGCCGGTTACTTGCCGCTGGACCCGGGCCTGCCGAGTCAGCGCCTGAGCCGGATCATTGACCTGAGCCGCACGCCGTTGCTGGTCTGCACCCAGGCGTGCCGTGACCAAGCCGTCGCGCTGCTGGAGGAATTCGGTTGTGCCAACCGGCCTCGATTGCTGGTCTGGGAAGACGTGCAGGCGAGCGACGTTTCGGTGGCCAATCCGGGTGTCTACAGTGCCCCGGACAACCTCGCCTACGTGATTTACACCTCGGGCTCCACAGGCCTGCCTAAGGGCGTGATGGTCGAGCAGCGCGGCATGCTCAATAACCAGTTGAGCAAGGTGCCGTACCTGAAGCTGAGCGACGCCGATGTGATCGCCCAGACCGCTTCGCAAAGCTTCGATATTTCGGTCTGGCAGTTCCTCGCGGCGCTGTTGTTCGGTGCTCGGGTGGACATCGTGCCGAACAGCATCGCCCATGATCCCCAAGGCTTGCTGGCCCACGTCCAGAGCCAGGGCATTAGCGTGCTGGAAAGCGTGCCGTCGCTGATTCAGGGCATGCTCGCCCAGGACTGCATGAGCCTCGATGGCCTGCGCTGGATGTTGCCGACCGGTGAAGCGATGCCGCCGGAACTGGCGCATCAATGGTTGCTGCGTTACCCGCAGATGGGGCTGGTGAACGCTTATGGCCCGGCGGAATGCTCGGACGATGTGGCGTTCTTCCGCATCGACCTGGCTTCGACCCGTGGCAGCTATTTGCCGATCGGTTCGCCGACCGACAACAACCGTTTGTACCTGCTCGATGGCGCGCTGGAGCTGGTGCCGTTGGGGGCGGTGGGTGAGTTGTGCGTGGCCGGCACCGGGGTCGGTCGCGGTTATGTGAGCGATCCGTTGCGCACGGCGCAAGTGTTTGTGCCGAACCCGTTCGGTGCGCCTGGGGATCGCCTGTATCGCACCGGTGACCTGGCCCGTCGGCGCAGTGATGGCGTGCTGGAATACGTCGGGCGTATCGATCATCAAGTGAAGATCCGCGGTTACCGCATCGAACTGGGTGAAATCGAGGCGCGTCTGCATGAACAGCCGGAAGTCCGCGATGCGGCGGTCGGGGTGCAGGAGGGCGTCAACGGCAAGCATCTGGTCGGCTATCTGGTGGCAGCGGATTCGGCGCTCAATCCGAACGAACGACTGGAGCGGATCAAGCAGCGCCTGCGTGCCGAGTTGCCGGAATACATGGTGCCGCTGCACTGGTTGTGGCTCGACAAGCTGCCGCTCAACGCCAACGGCAAACTCGATCGCAAGGCCTTGCCGGCACTGGAGATCGGCCAGTTGCAGAGTCAGGACTATCAGGCGCCGGGCAATCAGCTGGAGCAGACCTTGGCGGATATCTGGGCCGAAGTGTTGAAGGTCGAGAAGGTTGGCGTGCGTGACAACTTCTTCGAGCTTGGTGGGCATTCGCTGCTGGCCACGCAAATTGCCTCGCGGGTACAAAAAGCCCTGCAACGCAACGTGCCGCTGCGGGCGATGTTCGAGTGCAGCACGGTGGCGGAACTGGCCGAGTACATCGACGGGTTAGCGGCGAGCGACATTACCGAGGAGAAGGTGGATCGGTTGAATGACCTGATGGCGGAGCTGGAGGGGCTTTAACCCGGGTTGACTGCCGAGCCCACGCGGCTCAGGCTTCCTGTGGTTTTTTAATGGATCCTATTTCACCAGGGAGACAGTCGATGCCCTTCGTAACGGTTGATGGACAAGCGCTTCACTACATAGATCAAGGCACAGGCCCGGCGGTATTGCTGGCCGGGAGCTACCTGTGGGACCAGGCCATGTGGGCACCGCAGATTGCGGCGCTGTCGCAGCACTATCGGGTCATTGCCCTGGATCTCTGGGGCCATGGCGAGTCCGGGCGGATGCCCGAGGGCATGACGTCGCTGGATGACGTGGCGCGTCAGGCACTGGCATTGCTCGATCATCTGGACATCGATCGCGTCACGCTGGTCGGTCTTTCGGTCGGTGGCATGTGGGGCGTTCGCCTGGCACTGTCGGCGCCGCAGCGGCTCAACGGGTTGGTGCTGATGGACACCTACGTTGGTGTCGAACCGGCACCGACTCGTCAGTATTACTTCTCGCTGTTCAAACAGATAGAAGACAGCGGTGAGATCTCGCCGCAACTGCTCGACATTATTGTGCCGATCTTCTTCCGTCCGGGCATCGATCCGCAGTCGGCTTTGTATCAGGATTTCCGCGCCAGGCTGGCTGCATTGCCAGTCAACCGGCTGCGTGAAAGCATCGTGCCGATGGGGCGGATCACGTTTAGTCGTGATGATTTGTTGCCGCGCCTGGCTCAACTGAACCCTGAAACCACGCTGTTGATGTGTGGCGACCAGGACAAACCGCGACCGCCATCGGAAACCAGAGAAATGGCCGAGTTGATCGGTTGCCCGTATGTGCTGGTGCCGGAGGCGGGGCATATCTCCAGTCTGGAGAACCCCGAGTTTGTCACTGAGGTGCTGCTGAAGTTTCTGGCCGACAGAAATCCGTGTAGCGCTTGATTAAAAAGATCGCGACCTTCGGTAGCTCCTACACCGGTCTCATGCAGGAACTGCCGAAGGCTGCGATCTCTTGATCTTTATTTGGGCCCGAGAATCTTCAGCAACTTGTCCGGCGATGGCGCGCCTTGCTGTTGTTGCAACTGGCCCTTTTCATCCATGTAGAAAATCGCCGGAGTGGCGGCCAGTTCCAGGTCTTCCATCAACTTCATGTTCGCCGCCAGTTTCGCCTGAACCGCCGGTGGTACGTCTTTCAACGCCTTGAGCGAGCTGCCCTTGCCGGATTTCTCGTGTTCCTCCAGGGCTTTCTGCGGGTCCTTGGCGGCCAGCAGCGCGGCGGATTTGCCCGGACTGTCTTCGCGAATGATGCCGACCATGATGTGCCGCAGCTGCACCTTGCCGGCCTGGACCCACGGCCGTGCCTGTTCCCAGAACATGTTGCAGTAGGGGCAGTTCGGGTCGCTGAACAGGTAGACGACCCGTGGTGCGTCCTTATTGCCGTCACCGATCCAGCTGCTTGCTTCCATCTTGCCCCAGACTTCCTTGGCCATCGGCGCGTAGACCAGTTTCTGCAACGGTGCGCTGCTCAGGTCATTGCCGTCGGCGTCGTACAGATTGCCGAGCAGCACATGTTTGCCGTCCGGGGTCAGGTACAGCGTCATGCCGCGGTTCTGGTACTGCGCCGCGTAACCGCGCAGGCCGTCGGGCGCGTCGAAGGTACCGACGATTTTGGCGCCCTTGGCTTCGATCTTCTTGATCGCTTCAGGCAGTTCTTCGGCCTGTACCGACGGCAGGTGCAGCAGGGCGGCACCCAGGGTCAGTGTCAGCAGGTGGCGGAGGCGGAGCATGGCAATTTCCTTGAAGGCGTGGCCGAGGTGGCCGGGTTCGGGGTGTCGAAGTGTTCCAGGGCGCGGGCCAGGCTGGCTTCCGACAACTCACCCAGGTGACTGCCCAACAGATACCCGTTGGGGCTATAGAACAGCGTAGTCGGCAATGCCATGGAACCCACGGCCTGGCTCAATCGACCGCTGCCATCGAACAGCACGTTGGTCAGGCTCAGGCCCTGGGTTTCGAGGAAAGTGGCAACGCTCTGCATGCTTTCGCTCTGGTTGACGAACAGGAAGGTCAAGTCCGGGCGCTGTTGCTGGGCGTTTTCCAGCACCGGCATTTCCCGGCGGCACGGCGGGCACCAGGTGGCCCAGAGATTGATGACCAACGGGCCGCCCTGGTAGTCGCTGAGTTGGATGGTCTGGCCGGCGGCATTGCGCAGGGTGATCTGCGGCAGGCGCGTGCCTTGTTCGTAAAGACTCAGGGAGAAACTCGCCAGCAGCCAGAACGCCAGACCGCTGGCCACGCCAAAGCCCAATGGCCGACGCAGGCCCGGTTGACGCCAGCCTCGGTACAACGCAGCCAGCAAGAGCACGACGACCCCCGGCCAGGCGAGAAAACCACCGTCGCGCAGGTCGATGATCTGCCACGGATCGTTGCGATACTGTGCCCAGTAGGCAATCACGAAGCCGACCCGGGCCGCCAACATGCCCAACAGGAACAGGCTGAACAGCACCGATTCCGGGTTCTCGCCGCCACGCTTGGCCACCCGCCAGCCGACAAACGTCGCCAGCGCCAGGGCACTGATCAGCAGCAAGTGGTTAAGCGCGATGGCAAAGGTGCCGAGGGTGAAGGTCAGCATTAACGAGCGTCTCGGGTGGTGGTCCAGCGTTGCAGGAAAGTGTCGGCATCGACCTCGCCGGTGATGCGCTGGCTGCGACGCTCTTCGCCGTCGGTGCCGATCCACAACAGGCTCGGCGGCCCCGGCACTTTATAACGGCCGAGCAGTTCGCGGCTGGCGGCATTGTCGGCGGTGACGTCCAGCCGTAGCAAGCGCACATCGCTCAGCGCATCCAGCACCTGGGGTTTGCCGAAGACCTGTTTTTCCATGACTTTGCACGACACACACCAGTCGGCGTAGTAGTCCAGCAGCACCCATTGGCCCTGGGCCCTGGCCGCATCGAGCTCACGTTGCAGGGCCGCGGGCTCCTTGATCGTCGTGAATGCATCGTGAGCGCTCGGCGAGATAGCGCCGGTACGACCGGCGCTGTACACCTGCAACGGCTGATACGGATCGTCACTGCCGCCCGCCGCACCGACCACCAGCAGGCTGCCCCATAAACCCAAGAGCAGCGAACTGGCGCCGAACAGGTGGGCCACGCGGCCAAATCCCTGGGACTGCTTCCAGGCGCTGTAGGCGGCGATCAGCAGCAAACCGCCACACATACCGAGCCACAGCGATTCATCCAGCACCGGGCGCAGCATCAGCAAAGCCGTGGCGAGAAACAGGAAACCGAACACACCCTTGAGCAGGTTCATCCAGGCGCCAGGTTTAGGCAGGAAGCGATTGCCGACGGTCACCAGCAGCAACAGCGGCACACCGATGCCAACGCCCAGGGCGAACAGAATCAACCCTCCGTGCAGCGCATTGCCGCTCTGGGCGATATAGAGCAGGGCGCCGGCCAATGGGGCAGTCATGCACGGTCCCACCAACAGACCGGACAAGGCCCCCAGCACACCGGCACCGATCAGGTTGCCACCGCGCTGGCTGCGTGAAACATGTTCCAGCCGATCCCGTACGGCCACCGGCAATTGCAGTTCAAAAAAACCGAACATCGGCAAGGCCAGCAGCACGAACACCGCCGCAAAGCTGCCCAACAGCCATTGATTCTGCAGCAGAGCTTGAAGGTTCGCGCCGAGCGACGCCGCCAGAACACCCATCGCCGCATACACCAGCGCCATGCTGATCACATAACTGCCGGCGAGGGCAAAACCGCGTTTGGGCGTGGCACCACTGCCAACGATCAACCCCGCCAGAATCGGCAGCATCGGCAACGAGCAAGGGGTGAAGGCCAGCAACAGGCCCAGACCAAAGAACACCAACAAGCTCCAGCCCAGCGCGCGTTGTTGCAGGCTGCTGGCCAAGGCTTGGTCCGGTGCTTCGCTGGCCGCAGATGCAGTAGCCTTGCCGCCCAGGTCCACGATCTGGGTTTGCGGCGGATAACACAAACCGGCATCGGCACACCCCTGGAAACCCACCTTGATCTGACCGGTGGTTCCCGCCGGAATCTTCAGCTCCAGGCCTTGGCGATAAACCTCCTGTTCGCCGAAGAACTCATCGCTGTGTGCTTCGCCTTCCGGTAATACCGGCTGCTGTTGCGCAGACAAACCTTCGAAATTCAGGCGCTTCTGATAAAGGTAATAACCGTCCGTAATCTGCCAATAGAGCTGTGTTTCACCTGATTCGAGGCGTTCGGAGGTAAAGGCAAAGGCCTTTTCCACTGGCAAGAATTCAGGTTTGGTGTCGAACGGATTTATCCCTGCCTGGGCCACACCCGAGATCAAGAGAACAAAAAATAGAAACAGTCGACGCATGGGTAAGCCTTATCCCTGTGCAAGTTGACTGCACAATGGGTGGCGGCGATTAACCGATGATTAACCGCCGCCGGTACCGCCTGCTCGACCCGTCAGGAGGTAGTCACTACGGCTTGAAACTTCAGTTGCGCAACAGGCCTGGCCAGGATTGGCTATCAACCACATGCGGACCGGAAACCAGGCGATTTTTCGGAATGTTATAAGTCAGAAACTGATTGTCAGTCAGAAAGATATAGTAATAACTGTCGGCGAAAGTCCGATCGTTTTGCACAGCCGTAATGATCCGGTCTTTGTAGGGAGCAAGACCGGGCCAGGTAGCCTCTGTAATGGGCTCTGTCCTCAGTGACTGGACCGGGGTCACAACAGGGGGAGGGAGGTCGTCGTCAAGTTTGCCACCGATATAACCGTGGTCCCGGTTGGGATCCTCATCCAGATCCAGATAGAGGGAGTTCCCGTCATTCATGATGAATCGAAAGAGTGAGGGGCGACTTACTTGCCACCATGTCCCTGCAACGATTCGATCAAAGTGAGGCAACAGCAGCTTCCATTTAGTGTCTTCAACCTTGCGGGTCTGCATCACCGCATCGGTATCCTGATTGTAGGCGCAGACCATCGGCGTAGTGCGCTCGTAATAGAAAAGCCAAAGGATATCGAGGTCAGAAGAGTCCATGGGACGATCAAGCGTTATGCCCGTGGTCGTAAATCCAAACCGCAGGTTTTTCATGTGGTTTTCCAACGTCCCCCAGTTTCCTTTAATCGGCCAGGGGTATCCATCAGAGACCTTGTTACCGGGAATATCAAAGCGGGAATAAGTATCGGTGTCTTTGAAGATGAAGTAGATCTTGTCTTTGCCTGAACGCCAATCGACGGTCACGATGTTTTTAAGTGTCGGCATGATCTGATTCCTTTCAGATAATTAAGTAGGGTTCGGGTCTTTAATGACTTTCTTCCAGGCAGTTATTGGCCTGGCGTGGAGCCGTGCTAGGGTAGCGTGATGTTTTAGGCTGTTGTCATGTTTTCAGGATGGAATATGTTTCGGTTTGAAACGACATGTTCGCAGGCGTCCGGCCATGCATTAACAGCAAACTTCACGTTCAACTTCGTCGATTTGCGATCGCGACGCCTGCGTGGGAAGCGCTGCTTCTCGTCAGCGGCGGGCCTTGCCATAATTGCGGCTTAATCCTCAGCTGCTTCACTCGCTTTTTTGTCCTGGGGGCTCCCATGCATGTACTGGTTTGCGAAGACGATGAGCTGATCGCCAGCGGTATTGTTGCCGGCCTGACCGCGCAAGGCCTGACCGTCGAGCACGTCGCCACCGCGTCGGCTGCCCGGGCGATGCTCAAGGTGGCTGAGTTCGATGTCATGGTGCTCGACCTTGGCCTTCCCGATGAGGATGGCCTGAAGCTGTTGCAGCAGTTGCGTCACAGTGGCCTGGAGATTCCGGTGTTGATTCTCACGGCGCGGGATTCGGTCACCGATCGCGTCGACGGTTTGCAGGCCGGGGCCGACGATTACTTGCTCAAGCCTTTTGACCTGCGCGAACTGGCAGCGCGCCTGCACACCTTGCTGCGACGAGTGGCGGGGCGCAGCGTCAACCTGATCGAGCACGGTCGTTTGACCTACGATCCGAGCAGCCGCGAAACCATGCTGGGCGGCCAGCCGGTGGACCTTTCCCGTCGCGAGCAATCGCTGTTGCAAGCCTTGCTGCACAACCGTGGTCGCGTACTCTCAACCGAGCAACTGAAAGACAGCGTCTACGGTTTCAACGATGAGCTGGAAAGCAACGCCCTTAACGTCCATATCCATCACCTGCGGCGTAAACTCGGCAATGGCATTGTCGAGACGGTGCGTGGCCTGGGCTATCGCCTGGGGCCGGCCGATGGCGGAGAAGAAACGAAGTGATGAGCCTGCGTTTGCGTCTGAGCCTGACCCTCGGCGCCGCATTTGCGCTGATCTGGGCCCTGGCCGCCGCCTGGATGCTCAGTGATCTGCGCAACCAGATGATGTTTTCCCTCGACCAGCGGCTGGTAGCCTCGGCGCGGATGGTCGCCGGGTTACTGGAGCAACTGCCGGCATTGCCGAGCAAGGGCGAGGGCACCCATTTCAGCGCTGAACAACTGAATATCCCTGGCGGCATGGCCTGTCAGGTCAGCTCGTTGCGCGGCGAGATTCTGGCCCGCAGCCACAGCAACCCCGAGCAAGCGCTGGAAGCCGAGAAAATGGGCTTCCACGATCAGATTATCGACGGCGCGCCATGGCGCAGTTTCACCCTGGCGCGGGGCGATGTGCGCATCACCACCGCCGACCGGCAGATCGAGCGTGAAGCGCTGAACATGTCCATTCTGCTGGCGGCTTCGGTGCCCGTCGGCGTGGCGCTGCTTGGCTGCCTGTGCCTGTTGTGGCTCGGCATCGGTCAGGGGCTGGCACCGCTCAATCGTATGCGCGATGCGTTGATGCGGCGTAGCGCCGATTCTCTGGAGCCATTGCAGATCCAGCCGTTGCCCAGCGAATTGCAACCGCTGCTGGAAACCCAGAATCAGTTGTTCCAGCGCATCGGCAAGACCATCGAGCGTGAACGGCGCCTGACCGGTGATGCGGCGCACGAATTGCGTAGCCCGCTGACTGCGATCAAAACCCATCTGCAAGTGGCGCGCATGACCGACGGTGCCGCGCGGGATCAGTCCCTGGCCCGGGCTGAAGAGGGCGCTGACCGCCTGCACCGTACCCTTGAACAATTGCTGCTGCTGGCGCGTGTCGAGGGCAGCTTGTCGTTCGATGATGGCGTGCAGTGCAGCGCCGAGCAGGTGGCGAAACTGGCGATTCAGGATGCCGCCAGCGGCGATCGTCAGCGGATCAAGTTTCAGGTGCCGGCCAGATTCTCCGATGCGCCGCTGCAAATGCCCGCAGTGCTGTCGATTGCTGCATTACGCAACTTGCTCGACAACGCCCTGCGCCATACACCGGGCGATAGGGCGGTGGAGCTGAGCCTGGAAACCAATGGCAATCGCGTGCACTTTCTGGTGCGCGACCACGGTCCGGGAATTGCCGAAGACGACTTGCAACACCTGACCCAACGCTTCTGGCGCAACGGCCAGAGCACCGGTTGCGGCCTCGGCCTGGCGATTGTCCAGGCCATCGTCCAGCGCTGCGGCTGTACCCTGCATTTCGACAGCCGGCCGGATGGCTTGCGGGTTGAATTGACGATGCCGTTGCAACCTGTCTAACAGACACCGCTCCTACAGGGTGTCTATGTCGTCGCACACCAAATGTAACGTCTCTCCGTTGGCCTCCCGGCCCCCATGGCGTTATCGTCCCCGGCAGCTTTGACTCAATGGATTGAGGTAACAGCGCCATGACTGCATCGATACACATCTGCAAGGCAACGTCTGCCGACGCCGGCATCATCAGCCGGATCGTCGAGCGCTCCATTCGCGTCGGCTGCGCGCTCGACCACCGTAACGACCCGCGAACCGTCGCCACCTGGACCCACAACAAAACCATCGAACACGTGCAGCCCTGGCTGAACGACCCGCGGTTGTACCTGAACATCGCTCTGTTGCAAGACAAACCGGTCGGCGTCGCCATGGCGGCGATCAGCGGCAAGGTTGCGTTTTGTTACGTGCAACCGGAATGGTTTCGACGGGGCGCCGGACAAGCGCTGGTGCATGATCTGGAGACGTGGTTGATCGCTCAGGGTTTGCCCCAGGCACGTCTCAACAGCACGCGCACCGGCGAAGCGTTTTACCACCGCCTGGGTTACCGGGCTTGCGCCGAAGCTTTCACGGTGGCAGGGCTCCACGCCATTCCCATGCACAAGGCGCTGCCGCCACCTCCATAGAAAGCTGATCGAGGGTCTAAATCCTCGAGCCCTTGATGCGTTTCCAGAACAGGAAAACCTGCAAGTGCGCCCCGTGAACGGAATGCGCACCTGCCCGGTGTGCAGTTTTGGTCACTATCAACAGGGGTCGAGAGATGTCAGTCGCTACCAGCCTTATCGAAGATCAGCCGGCCCGGATTGCCCCGACGCCTGCCGAGACGCTTTATCAGTTCAACGAGTCGCCGCTGCTGGCCCGTCAGAGCCAACAGGAATCGAACGCCCGCAGCTACCCGCGACGCATACCCCTGGCACTCAAGCGTGCCAAGGGCATTTATGTCGAAGACGTCGAAGGCCGCTGTTTCATCGATTGCCTGGCCGGTGCCGGAACCCTGGCCCTGGGGCACAACCATCCGGTGGTGATCGAAGCGATCCAGCAAGTGCTGAGCGATGAACTGCCGCTGCACACCCTCGACCTGACCACGCCGGTCAAGGACCGGTTTGTCCAGGACCTGTTCGGCCTGCTGCCGCCGGCATTGGCCGCTGAAGTGAAGATTCAGTTCTGTGGCCCCACTGGCACCGATGCGGTGGAAGCCGCGCTGAAGCTGGTGCGTACCGCCACCGGGCGCAGCACCGTCTTGTCGTTCCAGGGCGGTTACCACGGCATGAGTCAGGGCGCGCTGAGCCTGATGGGCAGTCTGGGACCGAAAAAGCCGTTGGGTGCCTTGCTCGGCAATGGCGTGCAGTTCATGCCGTATCCCTACGATTACCGTTGCCCGTTCGGGCTCGGTGGCGCGCAGGGAGTGCAGGTGAACCTGAGTTACCTGGAGAACCTGCTGAACGATCCAGAGGCTGGCGTGCAACTGCCGGCTGCGGTGATCGTCGAAGTGGTGCAGGGCGAGGGCGGGGTGATTCCGGCCGATCTCGACTGGCTGCGCGGTTTGCGGCGCATCACCGAGCAGGCCGGCGTGGCGCTGATCGTCGATGAAATCCAGAGCGGCTTTGCCCGCACCGGCAAGATGTTCGCCTTCGAGCACGCCGGAATCATTCCGGATGTGGTGGTGATGTCCAAGGCCATCGGCGGCAGCCTGCCGCTGGCGGTGGTGGTCTATCGCGACTGGCTCGATACTTGGCTGCCGGGCGCCCATGCCGGAACCTTCCGCGGTAATCAGATGGCCATGGCCGCAGGCTCTGCGGTGATGCGCTACCTGACCGAACACAAGGTTTGCGAGCACGCCGCCACCATGGGCGAGCGCTTGAGCGAACACCTGCACATCCTGCAGCGGGACTTCCCGCAGCTGGGCGACATTCGCGGACGTGGCTTGATGCTGGGCGTTGAACTGGTCGACCCGGCTGGTGCGCCGGACGCTCAAGGCCATCCACCGGTATTCGGTCGTCTGGCGGCGTTGGTGCAGCGCGAATGCCTCAAACGCGGGTTAATCCTCGAGCTGGGCGGGCGTCACGGCGGTGTCGTGCGTTTTCTGCCGCCGTTGGTGATCACCGCCGCCGAAATCGATCGGGTGGCCGACATTTTCGGCAGGGCCATGGCCGCAGCCGTCGCCAGCCTCTAAATTTTTCTGCGCCTTTAACGTTCCTTCTACATAACGGCTGCGCACGGTGTGCAGCCCACCCTATAGCGATGGAGAGACAGCATGACGTCAGTATTCGACCGCGAGGACATCCTCTTTCAGGTCGTGGTCAACCACGAAGAGCAATACTCGATCTGGCCCGACTACAAAGCCGTGCCACAAGGCTGGCGCACCGTGGGCAAGAGCGGCCTGAAAAAGGAATGCCTGGCCTACATCGAAGAGGTCTGGACTGACATGCGTCCACTGAGCCTGCGCCAGAAAATGGAAGAGCAGGCGGCCGTGGCTCACTGAGTCGCCGCGCAAAAAGAAACCCGCTGAACCGGTGACGGTCAGCGGGTTTTTCACGTTTGAAATCTCTGTTGTCTGCGCGGCTGCCATCGCGGGTTTAACTGACGTTATGCCCCGCTCAACCCCTTGATCACTTGATCCACATTCCCTTCCAGCTCGGCCACCGGATCCGCCGCATCGACACTCAACACCACCAACCGACTGCCTGCCTGCGAGATCGCCGCTTTCACCGCCTCCGACGGCTGTCGATGATGCAACACCACCGCCACGTCATGGTCCTTGAGCGTCGCGCTCAACTGCTTGAGCGCTTCAGGCGTCCACTCGGCATCCGGCCGTGCATCGAGGCCGATCAGCTCCAGGTTGAGGCCGCCGATCAGGTAGCCGAAATGATCGCTCAGGCTCATCACGCTCAGGTTATCGGCACTGGCCAGCCGCGCTTCGCTGTCGGCACTGAGCTTGAGCAGGCGCTGCTTGAGCGCTGCGAGATTGGCCTCGATGGTCGGTTTGGCCGCCGGCGCCAGGCGCACCAGGTCCGCCGCCATCACGTCTGCCATGCGCCCCATGTTGTTGCTGGAAAGCCACGGCTGGCTATTCAACCCGTCGACCTTGCTGCCGGGCTGCACGGCGATGCCGGGAAGGGCGCCGTCCACCGGGCGGGCGGCGTCGACTTCGACGATACGAATATTGCTGCGCCGGGATATCGGGTACAGCGGATCATCCGCCCACAGGGAACGCAGACCAATCACGGCATCGGCGTCGGTCGCCAGCTTGGCCAGCGCCGGAGCGCCACGACCGGTGAAATAGGCGGTCTGTCGGCTGCCGGGGAGATTGACCGGCGCGGCCCGTTCCAGTTTGACTTCGGTGCCTTTGAGCAACACTTCGCCCAGACCATAGGTGATCGGCAAGGACGCCAGCACGTGCAGCGGTTTGGCGCTGTCCGCCGCAGCGCAAGTATTGGCCAGACCGCACAGGGGCAATGTGAAGGTCAATGCCAGGGTCAGTTGACGCAGAGAAAAACACATTTATCCGAGGTTCCCTTTCAGGCTGGGGACGATGCCGCGAGCGATCGCGGCCAGGGCGAAGGCGATACCGGCCACCAGAATGATCGCGGCACCGGACGGGATGGGCAGGTCAAAGACAATCGGCGCGAGAATTCCGCACAAGGTGCTCACCGTGGCAATCAGCACCGAACACCAGAAAAAACCCTTCAACGACTGGCTGAGCAACCGCGCGGCCGCCGCTGGAATCACCAGCAGGGCGCCGACCAGAATCGCGCCGATGACTTTCACCGCTGCCACCGTGATCAGCGTCACCAGGATCACGAACAGGTAGTCCAGGGTTTTCACCGCCACGCCACGTACCGCCGCCAGTTGCGGGTTGAAACTGGCGAGCATGATGCGGTTGTACAGCGGTAGGGCCAGTGCCATGACCAGCGAGCCGACGATGGCCAACACCAGCAGGTCGTTGCCGTTGACCGTCAGTACCGAGCCGAACAGCACGTTTTCCAGAATGTGCACATTGATCTTGCCCGCCAGGATCAACAGCAGGCTTGCGCCCAGTGCCAACGACACCGACAGAAACACGCCGATCAACGTATCCGGCGCCAGACCCGTGCGGTTGCGCAGGTAGTTCAGCAAAATCCCGAACAGCAGACAGTAACCGAACAGGCTGCCATAAGGCCCGGTGTAAGGTTCACCGAGCAGAATGCCGATGGCCACGCCAGTCAACGCCGCGTGACCCACCGCTTCGGAAAAAAACGCGAAGCGCTTGACCACCACCAGCGTGCCCAAACCGCCCAGCACCGGGCCGATCAGTAATCCAGCGAGCAGGGCGTTGACCACAAATCCATAGGCCAGCGCTTCCGGCAGGTAACCCGACGAGGCCCAACCCTGGACCATCAAACGAAAGGCTTCGTAGCTCATCAGGCAGCGCTCCGGGGATGGGTCGAGAACAAGGTCAGCAGTCGCTCCGGGGTCAGCGCCTGTTTCGGCGTGGCATCGAACAACACCCGACGATTGAGCCCGGTGACCCGGTCCGCCAGACGCCCGACCGCTTCCAGATCATGCTCGATCCACAGCACGGTGATGCCGCTCTGGCGCCAATCGCCCAGCAGCCGTTCGAACACTTGGATACCGGCCTCATCGAGCGCCGACATCGGTTCATCGAGCACCAGCAACTGTGGCGCCGGAATCAGCCCTTGGGCCAACAAAACCCGCTGGCGTTCGCCGCCGGACAGCGCGCCCATGCGCCGTTTGCGTTTGTCCTGCATGCCGACCCGTTCCAGCGCCTCGCCAATGGCCGTTGCGTAATGCTTGCTCAAGCCGAGAAACGCCGGGCGTCGCTGACACATGGCCGCCATGAAGTCGTCGACGGTCATTGGCAAACCGCGATCAAACTCCAGCGCTTGCGGCACGTAGCCGATCGTCCCGGGTTCGCCGGGCCATTGCAGGCTCAAACGGCCCTGATGCGGCATCTGCCCGAGCAGGGTCTTGATCAGCGAACTCTTGCCGCCACCGTTGGGGCCGACCAGGGCATGCACGCTGCCGGGCCGGACCTGAAAAGTTACGTTGTCGAGGATGGTCGTGCGCCCCAGCGTCAGGCTGACTTCGGCGAAGTCGAGGGTCGGGCCGGCGCTTTGTACGGTCAGGGTTTCTTGAGCGGTCATGCGCCGGACTCCTGAATCGCCCGAACCACGGTATTGAGGTTGCCGGTCATTTCCTTTTCGTACTTGTCGGCGGTGTATTCGCCATAGGAAATGTGCGACAGCGGATACAGCTTCACCCCGGACTCACGCTGGATGGTCTCGACGTAGGTGGAGGGGAAATCCATCTCCGAGAAGATCACTTTCACGTCCAGCTCCCGCAGTTGATCGATGGTTTTTTTCAGCTGGCTGGGGCTGGGTTCGATGCCGTGGGCCGGCTCGACCACGGCGGTGACTTCCAGGCCGAACTCGCGCAGCAGATAGTCGTAGGCGGCATGGACCGTGGCCACGCGCAGCTCGGCGTTCGGCGCCTGGGTCAGTTTGGCCAGGGCATCGGCGCGCATCTGCCGCAGGCGCTTACCGTAGGCGCGGGCATTCTGGGTGTAGGTTTTAGCGTTGGCCGGGTCGAGCTTGCCCAACTCGCGGGCAATGTTGTTGACCTGGGCAATCGAAGCGCTGATCGACAAGAACGTGTGCGGGTTGACCACTTTACCGGCACCGCGAGCGGCGACACCGGTGGCGGCCAGCAGCGGCACATTTTCGTTGGCTTCGATCACTTTGATATTCGGGGTTTCGCTGGCGGCGATCATGCGGTCGGCGAAGTCGTCATGGCCCACACCGTTGAGCACGATCACGTCGAGCCCGCTGATGCGTTTGATGTCCTCGGCGCGGGGCTCATAGGCGTGCGGGTTGAAACCGGCCGGGATCAACGGCACCACTTCGGCCTTGTCGCCGACGATATTGGCCACGTAGCTGTAATAAGGGTGCAGGGTGATGCCGATGCGCAGGCGCTTGGCTTCGTCGGCACTGGCCAGAGGCGTCAGCAAACAGGCAAGCAGGCCGACCAGCAGCAGGCGCAAAAAACGACGTTGAGATGAACTAGGCATGGGAAAGCGGTCTTCTCTCGGGTGTGGGCGAGGGTTCAGTGCCGATGCTGGCGGGTGACCCCGGCATCGAATTGCGCGACGATCTGCTGCCAGCCGGCGCTTTCGAGTGCGGCGTCAGTCAGATCAGCCGGGGGCGCGAGGGCTTTGGAGCGGTTGAGCCAGACGTCTGGCGCATCGTCGTCAGCGGTCAAACGCATCAGGAAAGAGCCGGCCACGGTGGGTGCCTGGCTCTGGCCGAAATACGCCTTGGCGTCCAGCAATTGCCAGGCATGATCACCGCGGCTGACAGCGCTGGCGTCCTGGGCAAACGGCGCGAAACCCTCCTCGGCGAGGGTGGCGGGTGTGGGCAGTGCTTGTTGTTCCTCGCGCAACAGGTGGATTTCATCCAGCGTGACCCGTAGGTCTGCGTAAATACCTTGCTCGGATGCGCTCAGGTCGCGGCGGGCATCCAGTTGATGGCTGCCGACGCTGCTCATTTCCCGGGACTCGCCGCGCCAGGCGACTACCGAACCGGCCACCGCCAGAATCATCAGGCACAACAGCAACACATAGAGGGTTTCATGGCCGGCTCCGGCCGGGCGCACCATTTGGGTGGTTGGCGTGGTCATGCTCAGGGCGCCTCGATGTCGGCTTGGTCGATCTCGACCACGTGGCCGGGACCGGCGTCGAACAGCACGTAGAATTCAGCGCCGGGCTTCTTGAACGTCAGGGTCGAGTCGGCGCCGAGCTTGCCTGGCACCAGAATGGTTTCGTCGTAGCCGATCACATCCAGGGTCACGCCCGGCGCGCCGCTGCCGTCGGAGAAACCACCGGTGCAACGGATCTGTTCGGCGTCGATGGCCTTGCACTCGCACATCGGGTTGTGGGCCAGGGCGCTGGTGCTGAAGACGGTGCAGAGCACCAGTAAAACGGGGCGAAAAACGCTGGTCATGGTTTGCCTCCTTGTCTGTTCAGCCATGCGACGGTGGCCGGGGACGCCTGGCTCAGGGGGATGGAGGCTTGATGCATGGCGCCGTCCCAGCCTTCCATGGTGATCCACAGCTCAGCATCGTTTTTGGTCTTTTCGGGTACCGGTAGCGCGGCGCCCATGTGGTATGGCGTGCCGAAGAAAATCACCCCGGCTGCGCGCAGGCTGCGCGGTTTGCCAATGCGCAGGTAAGTCGCCTTGACCTGATCGCGACAACTGTCGCAGAGCGCAGCATTGAAGGACTTCAAGTAGCCGGCCGGGCCATCGGATACCGGGGCTGCGTTGCGCAATTCAGCCAGTCGCAGGCTCCAGGGGCCGACCTGAATTTCACCGACTTCACGCTCACCCAGGCCGGTGTCTCCGCGAAACAGCGCTGCGTCGGCGAAGTATTTGGGCATGAACCCCAGCGGCACCAGCAACAGCAGCACGTTGATGTGGAAGCGCCATGTGTGCCAGAAGCGGCTTAGCGGCGAGCGCGGTTTTTCTGCTGCGACCTGGCTCATCGGCTGCCCTCCGTGGCTTCGCGG
Source organism: Pseudomonas sp. FP1740 (assembly GCF_030687165.1). Taxonomy (NCBI): domain Bacteria; kingdom Pseudomonadati; phylum Pseudomonadota; class Gammaproteobacteria; order Pseudomonadales; family Pseudomonadaceae; genus Pseudomonas; species Pseudomonas sp. FP1740. The sequence goes on along the minus strand of NZ_CP117461.1, from coordinate 4,738,589 downwards.
CTCATGGCCGGTGCGGGCTGGCCGGTCAGCGCAGCCCGTGGACGCTTGTTGCTGCGCTTGAGGGCATTGGCCGTGGCCAGGGCGGTGCGTTTGGTCCAGATCAACAGGCCACTGAGGACCATCATGCTCAGGATCAGGCCGAAGAAGAACCAGATCAGCTTGATCCAGATACCGCCGAAATCGCCGGTGTGCAGCGGACGCATGGATTCGGTCACCAGCTCCAGACCCGAACGATCCGACAGCAGGCGCGTGGTGGAAATGTCACCGGTGTAAGGGTTGACCTCGGCGCTCTGGTAGATCAACGGGTACCAACTGCGCCCGCTCACCAAAAGATGGCTATAGGCATTCGCGGGCAGGCTGACAGAGCTGTCTTCCAGACCGGGAATGCGTTCCTTGGCCTCGCGGATCGCGCTTTCCAGGCTGATCATCGGCGCCGGTGCGCCATCGACGGTGAGCGGCACGCTCTCACGCGGGACGACGGGGGCGACCGGCGCGGTGGAAATCGAAATATGGTTATCGAACAGGATCGCTTCAATCATGAACCAGGTGCTGGTGACGGAAATCACCGCAATGAACCAGATCGACCAGATGCCGCTGAGCCGGTGAAAGTCGCCCCAGAAAATCCGCGCGCCATGACGAATGCGCAGGGTCGGTCGCAAGAAGCCTTTCCAGAACCGTTTGTAGACCACGAGCCCCGTCACCAGTGAAGCCAGCATCGGCAAGCCGAGGAACGACACCAGATACCAGCCCCAGCTGTAGCCGTTGGTGAATGGCACCAGCCACCAGCCATGCAGCGCGCGAGTGAAGGCCTGGAAGTTGAAGGGTGGAGCGGTGCCCTGAATCGCCCCGCTGTAGGGGTTCACATAGACCGTCACCGAGCGTCCGTCCGGGTAACTGACCTTTACGTCCAGGGCGAAATGCGACTCGTCGGGACGGTTGATACTTTCGACCAGCGTTTGGGGCTCGGCCTTTTTGATGGCGGCGATGATCTGGTCATAGCTGAGCAGCGGCGCGTCGTCCGAAGGCGGGCTGGCGCGCATTTGCGGGTTGGCCAGCCAGACGATTTCCTGACTGACCACCGCCAATGTGCCGGTCACACAGACGATCAATACAAAGAACCAGATGGGCAGGGCCAGCCAGCTATGGACCAGAAACCAGAGTTTTGAGCGGGATTTCTTCGACATGATTAAAGGTCTTGTTTCGATGAGAGGACCTCTGCTGCGGGCTTCCCAGCGTTGAGGTCCATGAAAGGCCCGGTCGTGGCTTTTGCCTACGCGACCAGCTGCATCTAAATAAGACGTATGAGCATCGGAAATCCCGAAAGGGGATATGAAAGTAAATGTTTCGTGTTTCTGCGCTGTGTGGGAACAGCCAATATTGATGTTGAATGTGATGCCCCCATCGCGAGCCTGCTCGCGATGGGGGCTGATCACATACCGAAGCTATCAACCCTGCTTGAACATCTCCTTCGCCCGCTGTTCGATCTGTTCCTGCGTCAGATCCTCCTTGCGCGTGGCCAGAAACCACACATGCCCATAGGGATCCTTCAAGGTCCCCGTGCGGTCGCCATAAAACTGATCCTTGACCTCGGACACCACTGTGGCACCGGCATCGATGGCCTGTTTATAGGACTTGTCCACATCGTTCACATACAAATGCAGGCCCACGGACGGCGATTTGTCCGGGTTGCTCAAGGGCCCCTGGTCACAGGGTGTGCCCAGCATGATCGGGCTATCGCCGATACGCAGTTCGGCGTGCCCGATGCCGCCGTCGGGCATGGCCAGACGCATGACTTCGGTGGCGCCAAAGGCTTTCTTGTAGAAGTCGATGGCTTCGGCAGCTTTCTGAATGCCCAGATAAGGGGTGATGCTGTGGTAACCCTCTGGAATAGGTTTGACGCTCATGACGGTTCTCCCTTTATTGTTATGGAGTTAAGGTGTTCCTTCGCCGTTTTCCGGTCGGATAACTATAGGTCAACCCCTTCGCCACAACCGAGTGCCCGACGAGTAGCCGCAGTCACGACAACGCGCTGCACTGTAATTTGGTGCATCAGCGGTAAGAACCTGGATCGACGGGTTCTCCGTGGCGCGACGCTTGTTCACTGCCAGTTCACCAATTCCCGATACCCACTATCGAGAGCATTGATTTCTGCCCGTCGGGGCGCGCCGGTAGCCTGTGTTCATTGCCCCGAACCCAGCTATCCGGACTTTCGAAATGAAAACTCTACTCACCACTTTTCTGTTGCTCGCCGTTTCCGTCCTCGCCGGATGTGCCAGTCATGTTTCACCGGAACTACGCCCCTACACCGCTGAAGAAACCCGGGAACTGGCGCTGGAAGCCTTGAACCGTCGGGGCTTGTCCTTCGAGGAGTACCACGCGAAGAAAGCCGAATTGCTCGGTCAGCCGACCAAATCGATCAGTTTTGACAAGCAAGGCGAGATGAACGCCGAGCGCACAGTACAGCTGCACGGTCGCCAAAGCTGAGCGACAACTGTACTGCTCGAACTTTCACGCAACTGTCCATGGGTTTCCCTCAAGGCGTGCGATAGGGTCAACACCTGACTGACTCTGATGGACTGCCCCCCCATGCTCTCGCTCGACCTGCTGCTGGGCTTTGCCCTGTTCGCCCTTGTCACCTCGATCACCCCCGGCCCGAACAACACGATGTTGCTGGCCTCGGGCGTGAATTTCGGCTTTAGCCGCACCATCCCTCACATGCTGGGCATTACCTGCGGCTTCTTCGTGTTGGTGGTGGCCGTTGGTTTCGGCCTGGGCACAGTGTTTCAAACCTATCCACTGCTTTACACCGTGCTGCGTTATGTCGGCGCGGCGTATTTGCTGTACCTGGCCTGGAAGATTGCGCATTCCGGGCCGGTCGCCGAGGGTGAGCAGGGCGAGGGCAAGCCGATCAGTTATTTGGGCGCGGCGGCGTTTCAATGGGTCAACCCCAAGGCCTGGATCATGGCCATCGGTGCCATCAGCACCTACACGCCGATGCAGGGCTATTTCACCAATGTGATTGTGATTGCCGCGGTCTTCGCTCTGATCAACCTGCCGAGCGTCGGTGTGTGGGCTGGTTGTGGCACGCTGTTGCGCAATGTGCTGCGCGATCGCCGCTGGCTACGCCTGTTCAACTGGGGCATGGCCTTGTTGCTGGTGGCTTCCATGTATCCGTTGTTGCTTGAAAGTTTTAGCTGACGCATTGCTTCAACCGGTTGCCCGATGCCTGTTAAGCTCGACTTCAGGAGCGTTCCTACGCACTTTTAAATGAAGTTGTTCTTCTTTAACGGCCTCCGATCAGGTATTGCTATCGTTCTGCAAATTCGGCGCCGCTCATAAGGCGGCGCTTTGATATTTCCAGTGACGAGCTTCCTGATCCCGGAACACGCTCTGCGAGTCTTCTATGAATAAACGTCCGTTGTATTTCGACTACGCCGCCACCACGCCGGTGGATGAGCGGGTCATCAAGGTGATGGTTGAGTGTCTGGGCTTCACGGGTAACTTCGGCAATCCAGCGTCCAGCTCCCATGCCTTCGGTCAACAGGCCCGGCAATCGGTCGAGCACGCACGGCGCCAGGTCGCCGAACTGGTGGGCGCCCAGGCCGAGCAGATCGTCTGGACCTCCGGAGCCACCGAATCCAACAACCTGGCACTCAAGGGCGTTACCCAGGCCCGCGGTGTGTCCGGCGGACATATCATCACCAGCCAGATTGAACACAAGGCAATTCTCGACACCGCCAAACAATTGCAGGATGCCGGCGTTGCCGTGACGTATCTGGTGCCCGATGCCGAAGGCCTGATAACTCCGCAAGCAGTCAGCGAGGCGATGCGCGAAGACACCTTTCTGGTGTCGCTGATGCTGGTCAATAACGAACTGGGCACCGTCAACGACATCCCGGCCATCGGCCAGGTGGTGCGTGATCGCGATGCGTTGTTCCACGTTGACGCGGCTCAGGGCGCGGGCAAAGTAGCGATCGACCTGGCCCGGTGGCCGGTGGATCTGATGTCGTTCTCGGCGCATAAGGTCTACGGCCCCAAAGGCATCGGCGCGCTGTGCGTCGGGCCCCGTGCGCAACAGCGCCTGCAGGCGCAGATCCACGGTGGCGGCCATGAGGGCGGGTTGCGTTCCGGTACTCTGGCAACGCACCAGATCGCAGCCATGGGCGCCGCTTTCGCACTGGCGGCCGCATTGTTCGATGAAGAAAAAGCCACCATCGTGCGCCTGCGTGAACGCTTGCTCGATCAGCTGCTGAGCATTTCCGGTATTCGCGTCAATGGCAGTCCGACCCAACGCATTCCCCATACCCTGAGCCTGACCTTCAACGAAGGTGAGTTCAATTCCGCGGCGTTGAGCACCTCGATCGCGTTTTCCGCGACGTCGGCCTGCAACTCCGCCAGTAATGCACCATCTCATGTGCTGCTGGCGCTGGGGCATGACGCGCGCTCGGCCAGTCGCACCATTCGCCTGAGCCTGGGGCGTTTCACCACCGAGCAAGATATCGACCAGGCTGCGCACCTGATCAAAACGGCCGCCGCCAGTGCTCCGGCATTCTGGGCGACAGGTCCTTAAGCGCCGACTCTGATCGGCATCCAACAATAATGATGAAGTGGTTAGCAGGAGACACGATGAGTACGCAGCCTTCGATCAATGGATTGGTACCCCGGCGCCTGGCGCAAACCCGCGAGCTGATGAGCCGGGAGGGCATTCATGCTCTGTTGGTGCCGTCGGCCGACCCGCACCTGTCGGAATACCTGCCGGGCTATTGGCAGGGGCGGCAGTGGCTGTCGGGTTTCCATGGCTCGGTCGGCACGCTGATCGTCACGCCGGATTTCGCCGGCGTCTGGGCCGACAGCCGCTATTGGGAACAAGCGAGCAAGGAACTCAAGGGCAGCGGTATCGAGCTGGTCAAGCTGCAACCGGGTCAACCCGGCCCGCTTGATTGGCTGGCCGAGCAAACGCCTGAAGGCGGTGTCGTCGCAGTCGATGGCGCGGTGATGGCCGTGGCGTCGGCGCGTACCCTGAACAGCAAACTCCAAGAACGCGGCGCACGTCTGCGCACTGACATCGATTTGCTGAGCGAAGTCTGGAGTGATCGCCCGAGCTTGCCGAACGAGCCGATTTATCAACACTTACCGCCTCAGGCGACCGTCAGCCGTGGCGAAAAACTCGCCCAGCTGCGTGACGTGTTGAAAGAGCGCGGTGCCGACTGGCATTTCATTGCCACCCTCGACGACATCGCCTGGCTGTTCAACTTGCGCGGCGGCGATGTGTCGTTCAACCCGGTGTTTGTGTCTTTCGCGCTCATTAGTCAGCAACAGGCCACCTTGTTCGTCACCCTGAGCAAAGTCAGCGCCGAGCTGCGTGCCATCCTTGAACAGGACGGCGTGACCCTGCGCGATTACAGCGAAGTGGCCGCCGCCTTGCGCGCCATACCAAGCGGCGCGAGCCTGCAAGTCGATCCGGCGCGGGTTACGGCAGGTCTGCTGGATAACTTGAACAGTGATGTGAAACTGGTCGAAGGCCTGAACCCGACCACCCTGGCCAAGTCACAAAAAAGCCTGGCCGATGCCGAGCACATCCGTCGGGCCATGGAGCAGGATGGCGCGGCGCTGTGCGAATTCTTCGCCTGGCTGGAGGCAGCATGGGGGCGTGAGCGCATCACCGAACTGACCATCGACGAACACCTGACCGCGGCCCGCACCCGGCGCCCGGATTATGTGTCGCTGAGCTTCAACACCATTGCTGCGTTTAACGCCAACGGTGCGATGCCGCATTACCACGCCACCGAAGAAGAGCATGCGGTCATCGAGGGTGACGGCCTGTTGCTGATCGACTCCGGCGGCCAATACCTCGGCGGCACTACCGACATTACGCGGATGGTGCCGGTGGGGACGCCGACTGACGAGCAGAAGCGCGATTGCACCCGCGTACTCAAAGGCGTGATTGCACTCTCCCGCGCGCAGTTCCCGCGGGGCATTCTGTCGCCATTGCTGGACGCCATTGCCCGCGCACCGATCTGGGCCGAAAGTGTCGACTACGGTCATGGCACCGGTCACGGCGTCGGCTACTTCCTCAACGTTCACGAAGGCCCGCAAGTGATCGCCTATCAGGCGGCAGCCGCGCCGCAAACTGCAATGCAGCCAGGGATGATCACTTCCATCGAACCGGGCACCTACCGTCCGGGCCGCTGGGGTGTGCGGATCGAGAACCTGGTATTGAACCGCGAGGCGGGCAAGAGCGAGTTCGGTGAATTCCTGAGGTTCGAAACCCTGACCCTGTGCCCGATCGACACCCGCTGCCTGGAACCGTCGCTGCTGACCGAAGACGAAAAGCAGTGGTTCAACGGCTACCATGCCGAAGTGCGCGAGCGCCTGAGCCCGTTGCTCGATGGCGCGGCCCTTGAGTGGTTGAACACCCGGACCGCGGCTATTTGATCGGCTTGAGTTCAGGCGCTGGAAACAGCGCCTGGCTCATGCCTGGCTATTGTGCCCGCAGGGCTTCAAGGACGAAGTCCAGCCGATCCTGGCCAAAGAACAGCTGATTCCCGACAAACATGCTCGGTGCGCCGAATACACCGCGTTGTACTGCTTCCTCGGTGTTTTTCTTGAGGGCGGCTTTGACGTTCTCGTCGGCGGTCAGTGCCAGCACTTCATTCGGATCGAAACCGTTTTGCGTCAGCACGGCGGCAACGGTCGCGGGATCATCGAGGCTGCGCCCTTCCACCCACAGGGCATGAAACAGGCAATCGATAAACGCCTGAAAGCGTTCGGGATGACGTAATTGCATACCCGTGACCGCGCGCATCAACATCAGGGTATTGATGGGGAAGTGCGGGTTGAACTTCAGCGGTACACCGTAACGTTTGGCATAGCGGTCCAGATCCTGAAACATGTAGCGACCCTTGGCCGGAATGGTCACCGGGGAGGCGTTGCCGGTGGCTTTGAAGACGCCGCCCAGCAGCATCGGTTTGTAGATCAGCTGACTATCGGTCTGCGCGCAGATTTTCGGCAGTTGGGTGTAGGCCAGGTAGGTGGCGGGGCTGCCGAGGTCGAAAAAGAACTCCACGGTTTTGCTCATGGTCGATGTGCTCTTCTTTTTGTCGTAGGGGAAGGCTTACCAGCGTTCGTTCCAGGGGCGCAGATCCAGCTCGAACGTCCAGGCGTCCCGTGGCTGGCTGTGTAAGTACCAATAGTTTTCGGCGATGTGCTCGGGATTGAGGATGCCGTCCTGATCCTTGGTCGCGTATTTTTCCGGAAAACTGTCGCGAATAAAGTCGGTGTCGATGGCACCATCGACCACCACATGGGCGACGTGGATGTTCATCGGCCCCAGTTCGCGGGCCATGCTTTGGGCCAGGGCGCGAATCCCGTGCTTGGCGCCGGCGAAGGCAGCAAAACCTGCGGCACCGCGCAAACCGGCGGTGGCCCCGGTGAACAGGATCGTGCCCCGTTGGCGGGTGACCATGCGCTTGGCCACTTCGCGAGCGTTGAGAAACCCTGAGAAACAGGCCATTTCCCAGATCTTGAAATACTTGCGAGCGGTTTCTTCGAGAATACTGCACGGCACATTGGCGCCGATATTGAAGACGAACGCTTCGATGGGGCCGATCTCGGTTTCGATCTGCTCGATGAGCGCAATCACGTCCTCTTCTTTGCGCGCATCGCAGGCAAAGCCATGAGCCTCGCCGCCGCTGTTCGTGATGGCATCTACCAGTGGCTGAAGTTTGTCTGCGCTGCGACGTGTGACGCAGGCGACGTAGCCTTCCCGGGCAAAACGCTTGGCGATGGCGCCGCCGGTGGCATCGCCTGCGCCGACGACCAATACGATTCTCTTGTTATTGATAGCGGTGGTCATGGATGTCGCCCTTTGCTGAACGGTCAGTGACTGACGAACGTTAGCAGCATCCTGGGCGAGGCGCCTATCGGGCTACGCAAGCCCGATAGGGTTGGAGGATCACTTGCAGATGACGATCATACTGCGGCTGGTATAGCCGGCGGGGTTAAGGCCAAACGGATAATCTCCTGGTTCTTCGACCGCATCCCCTGACTTGGCGATCACCTTGTAACCCTTGGGCGCGCACGAGTTGGCAGCGCTGGTGTAGCACTGGTCCCAGGAGGACGACAGCCCGGAACAGTTGATATGCAGCCCTTTCTTGCCGTGTTTGATCTGGGTTTTCGAGGTCGCCGCGCAGCCCGCAACTGCAAGCACGGCGATCAGTATCAAAATTCGTTTCATTGCTGTCCTTATTGAGGCTCCGGATCTTTGTGCCCGGGTCTGCCTGCATTCGCTTTTGCTTGAAGCGTTCTGATATCCCTATCTGAAAAAGTCCATGTCTGACACTGAGTTACGTGACCTAAACATGGCCTAATTGAGCGGTAAATACCAGACCTTCGTCAAATCTCGTATCAATCCGCCGCAACTGCGGGCTTGGCGGTGCTCCCCATGGTCATGGTTGCGCCGATGGACGCCAGAATGATGCACAGGATTGCCATCCACTGAGACAGGGAAAGGTATTCATGGAGGAACAACAGGCCGGACAGCGCACCGAACGCGGGTTCGATGCTCATCAATGTGCCGAAGGTCCGGGCCGGCATCCGTGTGAGGGCGACCATCTCCAGGGTGTAGGGCAGGGCAGTGGACAGAATCGCGACCCCGATGGCCACGGGAATCAGCGAGGGGGTCAACAGTGCAGCACCAGCATGGACGATACCGATGGGGGCTACGAACAGTGCAGCAATCATCACGCCCAATGCGGCGGTCTGCACGCCATTGTCGGCACCGGCCTTCTGGCCGAACAGAATGTACAACGCCCAGCAGACACCGGCGCCAAGGGCATAACCCGCGCCAACCAGATCAATACCTGCACTCGTGGCGCCAGTCGGAATCAACAGCAGTAAACCCACGGCTGCCAGAGTGATCCACAGAAAGTCGATCGCCCGACGTGAGGCATAAATAGCGACCGCTAATGGGCCAGTGAACTCCAGGGCTACCGCGATACCCAGAGGGACAGTGTTCAAGGACATATAGAAGAGGAAGTTCATGCCGCCCAGCGCCATCCCATAGACAATTACCGTGCGCAGGGACTTTGCGGTGAGCTTCGCTCGCCATGGGCGTAATAGCAGCAGCATGATCACGCTGGCGAAGATCAGCCGCAGGGTGGTGGTCCCTTGAGCGCCGATAACCGGGAACATGCTTTTGGCCAGGGAGGCTCCGGACTGGATCGATGCCATGGCTATCAAGAGCAGGCCTACCGAGAACAGGGTCGAGGCAAGACTGCGGGGGTGGTCATTCATTGCGTGGCATCGTCCGAGGTGAGAAACGAGAGTAGTGTGTAATGTGTTGGGCAATATACTGCGCATTCGTTGCGGTTGCGTCTATATATAAGCAGGGATTTTGAACATCCTGATAGAAAAGCGTAATAAGGGGTTGACGGCAGATTCTGGACGTCTATAATTCGCCCCACTTCCGGCGCAGTCGAAACGGAAAACTCCTTGGCAAACAACGAGTTACGCAGTTTTCGGCAGCGGTTACGCTTCAGTTCATCGAAGCCAGAAGGAGTTGATAAGGCAGGATGTTATCGCCTTATTGACGGTTCGATCTTCTCGGTCGAAAGCGGAGAAAAAAGAGGTGTTGACAGCAGCGACTAACGCTGTAGAATTCGCCTCCCGCTAACGAGAGATCGGAAGCGCAAGTGGTTGAAGTTGCTGATGTTTCTTGCGAGAAACTTTGAAAGCTTCTGAAAATAATCACTTGACAGTAAGTGAGGCTGCTGTAGAATGCGCGCCTCGGTTGAGACGAAAGCTCTTAACCAACCGCTCTTTAACAACTGAATCAAGCAATTCGTGTGGGTGCTTGTGGAGTCAGACTGATAGTCAACAAGATTATCAGCATCACAAGTTACTCCGCGAGAAATCAAAGATGTAACCAACGATTGCTGAGCCAAGTTTAGGGTTTCTTAAAAACCCAAAGATGTTTGAACTGAAGAGTTTGATCATGGCTCAGATTGAACGCTGGCGGCAGGCCTAACACATGCAAGTCGAGCGGCAGCACGGGTACTTGTACCTGGTGGCGAGCGGCGGACGGGTGAGTAATGCCTAGGAATCTGCCTGGTAGTGGGGGATAACGTTCGGAAACGAACGCTAATACCGCATACGTCCTACGGGAGAAAGCAGGGGACCTTCGGGCCTTGCGCTATCAGATGAGCCTAGGTCGGATTAGCTAGTTGGTGAGGTAATGGCTCACCAAGGCGACGATCCGTAACTGGTCTGAGAGGATGATCAGTCACACTGGAACTGAGACACGGTCCAGACTCCTACGGGAGGCAGCAGTGGGGAATATTGGACAATGGGCGAAAGCCTGATCCAGCCATGCCGCGTGTGTGAAGAAGGTCTTCGGATTGTAAAGCACTTTAAGTTGGGAGGAAGGGCAGTTACCTAATACGTAATTGTTTTGACGTTACCGACAGAATAAGCACCGGCTAACTCTGTGCCAGCAGCCGCGGTAATACAGAGGGTGCAAGCGTTAATCGGAATTACTGGGCGTAAAGCGCGCGTAGGTGGTTCGTTAAGTTGGATGTGAAATCCCCGGGCTCAACCTGGGAACTGCATTCAAAACTCGAGTAGAGAGGTGGTGGAATTTCCTGTGTAGCGGTGAAATGCGTAGATATAGGAAGGAACACCAGTGGCGAAGGCGACCACCTGGACTGATACTGACACTGAGGTGCGAAAGCGTGGGGAGCAAACAGGATTAGATACCCTGGTAGTCCACGCCGTAAACGATGTCAACTAGCCGTTGGGAGCCTTGAGCTCTTAGTGGCGCAGCTAACGCATTAAGTTGACCGCCTGGGGAGTACGGCCGCAAGGTTAAAACTCAAATGAATTGACGGGGGCCCGCACAAGCGGTGGAGCATGTGGTTTAATTCGAAGCAACGCGAAGAACCTTACCAGGCCTTGACATCCAATGAACTTTCCAGAGATGGATTGGTGCCTTCGGGAACATTGAGACAGGTGCTGCATGGCTGTCGTCAGCTCGTGTCGTGAGATGTTGGGTTAAGTCCCGTAACGAGCGCAACCCTTGTCCTTAGTTACCAGCACGTAATGGTGGGCACTCTAAGGAGACTGCCGGTGACAAACCGGAGGAAGGTGGGGATGACGTCAAGTCATCATGGCCCTTACGGCCTGGGCTACACACGTGCTACAATGGTCGGTACAGAGGGTTGCCAAGCCGCGAGGTGGAGCTAATCCCACAAAACCGATCGTAGTCCGGATCGCAGTCTGCAACTCGACTGCGTGAAGTCGGAATCGCTAGTAATCGCGAATCAGAATGTCGCGGTGAATACGTTCCCGGGCCTTGTACACACCGCCCGTCACACCATGGGAGTGGGTTGCACCAGAAGTAGCTAGTCTAACCTTCGGGGGGACGGTTACCACGGTGTGATTCATGACTGGGGTGAAGTCGTAACAAGGTAGCCGTAGGGGAACCTGCGGCTGGATCACCTCCTTAATCGACGACATCAGCTGCTCCATAAGTTCCCACACGAATTGCTTGATTCATTGAAGAAGACGATATGAAGCAGCCTGTATCAGGTTGTAGCTGTGTTGGTTAGAGCGCACCCCATGCTGTGTGGTAAAGAGCAGGGTGAGGTCGGCCTTAGTAGCTCGAAATTGGGTCTGTAGCTCAGTTGGTTAGAGCGCACCCCTGATAAGGGTGAGGTCGGCAGTTCGAATCTGCCCAGACCCACCAATTTTGTGTGGGAATACCTGTAGAAATACGGGGCCATAGCTCAGCTGGGAGAGCGCCTGCCTTGCACGCAGGAGGTCAACGGTTCGATCCCGTTTGGCTCCACCACTACTGCTTCTGTTGTTGAAAGCTTAGAAATGAGCATTCCATCGTGATGATGGTGAATGTTGATTTCTAGTCTTTGGCTAGATCGTTCTTTAAAAATTTGGGTATGTGATAGAAAGATAGACTGAACGTTACTTTCACTGGTAACGGATCAGGCTAAGGTAAAATTTGTGAGTTGCTCTTAATTGAGCATGCGAATTTTCGGCGAATGTCGTCTTCACAGTATAACCAGATTGCTTGGGGTTATATGGTCAAGTGAAGAAGCGCATACGGTGGATGCCTTGGCAGTCAGAGGCGATGAAAGACGTGGTAGCCTGCGAAAAGCTTCGGGGAGTCGGCAAACAGACTTTGATCCGGAGATGTCTGAATGGGGGAACCCAGCCATCATAAGATGGTTATCTTGTACTGAATACATAGGTGCAAGAGGCGAACCAGGGGAACTGAAACATCTAAGTACCCTGAGGAAAAGAAATCAACCGAGATTCCCTTAGTAGTGGCGAGCGAACGGGGACTAGCCCTTAAGTGGCTTTGAGATTAGCGGAACGCTCTGGAAAGTGCGGCCATAGTGGGTGATAGCCCTGTACGCGAAAATCTCTTGGCCATGAAATCGAGTAGGACGGAGCACGAGAAACTTTGTCTGAATATGGGGGGACCATCCTCCAAGGCTAAATACTACTGACTGACCGATAGTGAACTAGTACCGTGAGGGAAAGGCGAAAAGAACCCCGGAGAGGGGAGTGAAATAGATCCTGAAACCGTATGCGTACAAGCAGTGGGAGCCCACTTTGTTGGGTGACTGCGTACCTTTTGTATAATGGGTCAGCGACTTATTTTCAGTGGCGAGCTTAACCGAATAGGGGAGGCGTAGCGAAAGCGAGTCTTAATAGGGCGTCTAGTCGCTGGGAATAGACCCGAAACCGGGCGATCTATCCATGGGCAGGTTGAAGGTTAGGTAACACTGACTGGAGGACCGAACCGACTACCGTTGAAAAGTTAGCGGATGACCTGTGGATCGGAGTGAAAGGCTAATCAAGCTCGGAGATAGCTGGTTCTCCTCGAAAGCTATTTAGGTAGCGCCTCATGTATCACTGTAGGGGGTAGAGCACTGTTTCGGCTAGGGGGTCATCCCGACTTACCAAACCGATGCAAACTCCGAATACCTACAAGTGCCGAGCATGGGAGACACACGGCGGGTGCTAACGTCCGTCGTGAAAAGGGAAACAACCCAGACCGTCAGCTAAGGTCCCAAAGTTATGGTTAAGTGGGAAACGATGTGGGAAGGCTTAGACAGCTAGGAGGTTGGCTTAGAAGCAGCCACCCTTTAAAGAAAGCGTAATAGCTCACTAGTCGAGTCGGCCTGCGCGGAAGATGTAACGGGGCTCAAACCATACACCGAAGCTACGGGTATCACTTAGGTGATGCGGTAGAGGAGCGTTCTGTAAGCCTGTGAAGGTGAGTTGAAAGCTTGCTGGAGGTATCAGAAGTGCGAATGCTGACATGAGTAACGACAATGGGTGTGAAAAACACCCACGCCGAAAGACCAAGGTTTCCTGCGCAACGTTAATCGACGCAGGGTTAGTCGGTCCCTAAGGCGAGGCTGAAAAGCGTAGTCGATGGAAAACAGGTTAATATTCCTGTACTTCTGGTTATTGCGATGGAGGGACGGAGAAGGCTAGGCCAGCTTGGCGTTGGTTGTCCAAGTTTAAGGTGGTAGGCTGGAATCTTAGGTAAATCCGGGATTCTAAGGCCGAGAGCTGATGACGAGTGTTCTTTTAGAACACGAAGTGGTTGATGCCATGCTTCCAAGAAAAGCTTCTAAGCTTCAGGTAACCAGGAACCGTACCCCAAACCGACACAGGTGGTTGGGTAGAGAATACCAAGGCGCTTGAGAGAACTCGGGTGAAGGAACTAGGCAAAATGGCACCGTAACTTCGGGAGAAGGTGCGCCGGTGAGGGTGAAGCATTTACTGCGTAAGCCCACGCCGGTCGAAGATACCAGGCCGCTGCGACTGTTTATTAAAAACACAGCACTCTGCAAACACGAAAGTGGACGTATAGGGTGTGACGCCTGCCCGGTGCCGGAAGGTTAATTGATGGGGTTAGCTAACGCGAAGCTCTTGATCGAAGCCCCGGTAAACGGCGGCCGTAACTATAACGGTCCTAAGGTAGCGAAATTCCTTGTCGGGTAAGTTCCGACCTGCACGAATGGCGTAACGATGGCGGCGCTGTCTCCACCCGAGACTCAGTGAAATTGAAATCGCTGTGAAGATGCAGTGTATCCGCGGCTAGACGGAAAGACCCCGTGAACCTTTACTATAGCTTTGCACTGGACTTTGAATTTGCTTGTGTAGGATAGGTGGGAGGCTTTGAAGCGTGGACGCCAGTTCGCGTGGAGCCATCCTTGAAATACCACCCTGGCAACTTTGAGGTTCTAACTCAGGTCCGTTATCCGGATCGAGGACAGTGTATGGTGGGTAGTTTGACTGGGGCGGTCTCCTCCTAAAGAGTAACGGAGGAGTACGAAGGTGCGCTCAGACCGGTCGGAAATCGGTCGTAGAGTATAAAGGCAAAAGCGCGCTTGACTGCGAGACAGACACGTCGAGCAGGTACGAAAGTAGGTCTTAGTGATCCGGTGGTTCTGTATGGAAGGGCCATCGCTCAACGGATAAAAGGTACTCCGGGGATAACAGGCTGATACCGCCCAAGAGTTCATATCGACGGCGGTGTTTGGCACCTCGATGTCGGCTCATCACATCCTGGGGCTGAAGCCGGTCCCAAGGGTATGGCTGTTCGCCATTTAAAGTGGTACGCGAGCTGGGTTTAGAACGTCGTGAGACAGTTCGGTCCCTATCTGCCGTGGACGTTTGAGATTTGAGAGGGCTGCTCCTAGTACGAGAGGACCGGAGTGGACGAACCTCTGGTGTTCCGGTTGTCACGCCAGTGGCATTGCCGGGTAGCTATGTTCGGAATAGATAACCGCTGAAAGCATCTAAGCGGGAAACTAGCCTCAAGATGAGATCTCACTGGGACCTTGAGTCCCCTGAAGGGCCGTCGAAGACTACGACGTTGATAGGTTGGGTGTGTAAGCGCTGTGAGGCGTTGAGCTAACCAATACTAATTGCCCGTGAGGCTTGACCATATAACACCCAAGCAATTTGCTGATCCGAAAGGACACCAGATTGCGGTGTGTGAAGACGCAATGAACCGAAAGTTCGCAACCATTCACAAAAGCCGCACAAACTATCGCATACCCAATTTGCTGAAGCGTCGAAAGACGGTTCGGTACCCGAATTTCTTGACGACCATAGAGCATTGGAACCACCTGATCCCATCCCGAACTCAGAAGTGAAACGATGCATCGCCGATGGTAGTGTGGGGTTTCCCCATGTGAGAGTAGGTCATCGTCAAGATTAAATTCCGAAACCCCTATCTGCTTATGCAGGTAGGGGTTTTGTTTTGCCCGCAGGAAAGTGCTTTGGCAACAGAGGGCTAGCGGATGGCCATCCCTGGTAATGGTCGCATCGTTCGTGAAACTTCGGCAGAGCGCGCTAAAAACCATGCCGTTTTTGGTATGGTGCAGCTCGTTTCAACGGACTGACTGCAAGCCTACGGATCGGTACTCCCGTTTATAGTCAAAGAGTTGCTGCAGAAATGCCCGAACCGATACCAATCAAGGACCACGAGAAAGAGACGCTCCTGGTCAACAAAAGACTGATGGCCTGCGCCTTGTTCGTCGCCGCCATTACTTGCGCGCTGGTGGTGCGCATGTACGTCCTGCAGGTTGTCGAGTTCGACTATCACTCGACAATCTCCGAAAACAACCGCGTCCATGTTCTGCCGATCACTCCAACTCGTGGGCTGATCTACGACCGCAATGGTGTGGTCCTGGCAGACAACCGGCCCAGCTTCAACCTGACCATCACCCGCGAACGCGCTTCCGATGTCAAACGCGAGCTGGATGAAGTGGTCAACCTCCTGCACCTGCCGGCCGAGGACCGTACACTGTTCGACAAGGCGATGAAGCAGGCCAGGCACCCCTTCGTCCCGGTCACGCTGTTCTATGAGCTCAGCGAAGAACAGATCGCCGTACTCGCGGTCAACGAGTTCCGTCTGCCCGGAATCGATGTAGAGCCGCAGTTCGTTCGCCACTACCCCATGGGCGCGCACTTTGCGCATTCGATCGGCTACGTCGGTCGCATTAACGAAAAAGAATCCAAAGCCCTGGACACGGTGGAATACCGTGGCACCCAATCCATTGGCAAAACCGGTATCGAAAAATTCTACGAATCAGAATTGCACGGCCACGTGGGGTACGAAGAAGTCGAAACCAATGCCCAGGGCCGCGTGCTGCGAGTGCTCAAGCACACCGATCCGATCCCTGGCAAAAACATCGTCCTGAGCCTGGACGTCAAACTTCAGGAGGCCGCCGAGGAGGCGTTGGGCGATCGGCGTGGCTCGGTGGTCGCTCTCGATCCGTCGACCGGCGAAGTATTGGCCATGGTCAGCAAGCCAAGCTTCGACCCGAACCTGTTTGTGACGGGCATCAGCTTCAAGGAATACGCGGCACTGCACGACTCCATTGACCGGCCGCTGTTCAACCGCGTGCTGCGCGGGCTCTACGCACCTGGCTCGACCATCAAGCCGGAAGTAGCGATCGCCGGCCTTGACGCCGGCGTTGTAACCCCGCAGACCCGTGTCTTCGATCCGGGTTATTACCAGTTACCGGATTTTGATCATAAATACCGTAACTGGAATCACAGTGGTGATGGCTGGGTGAACATGGACACGGCGATCATGCGCTCCAACGACACTTACTTCTACGATCTGGCCCACAAGCTGGGCATCGACCGCCTGCACGACTACATGGCGATGTTCGGTCTTGGCGAGAAGGTCTCGTTGGACATGTTCGAAGAGTCTCCCGGGTTGATGCCGTCTCAGGCCTGGAAGCGCGCCACGCGGCGACAGGCATGGTTCCCCGGAGAAACCGTGATCCTCGGCATCGGCCAAGGCTACATGCAGGTCACCCCTCTGCAACTGGCCCAGGCCACCGCGCTGATCGCCAACAAAGGTGTATGGAACCGGCCGCACCTGGCCAAGACCGTGGATGGGGTCGCGCCGGTGGACGAGCATCCAATGCCGAACATCCTGCTCAAGGATCCGCGTGACTGGGAGCAGGTCAACCACGGCATGCAGATGGTGATGCACGACGCCCGCGGGATTGCCCGGGCAGCGGCGCAGGGCGCGCAGTACCGCATCGCCGGCAAAAGTGGCACCGCGCAAGTGGTGGCGATCAAGCAGGGTGAGCGCTACAACCGGGCGAAAACCCTGGAGCGCAACCGCGACAACGCCTTGTTCGTCGGATTTGCTCCGGCTGAACATCCTAAGATTGTCATCTCGGTGATGATCGAAAATGGCGAGGCCGGTGGTCGCGTCGCCGGCCCTGTGGTGCGGCAGATCATGGATGCCTGGCTACTCGATCAGGACGGCCACCTGAAGCCGCAATATGCCGCGCCGAGCAAAGCCCCGGGCGACCCTCACGTTTAAGGATCAAGGCTTCACAGCACAGGCTCACAAATGCTGAGCATGTGCTGGAAGCTTTCCAGGAACACGGTTTCGGCCTGATTCATCTTCTGCTCGCGATTCCACAACAGCTGGATATCGAAATCCACCACGCCATCTTCCGGCGGCAAACGCCAGAGCAAACCTTGCTCGACATCCCTGCGCACTAGATGAGTCGGCAAACACCCAATACCAAACCCTGCGCAGATCAAGCGGTAAATCTCTTCGAAACTGGTAGATGACGCAACAATCTTGCCGGTAAAGCCTTGCTGGTCGCGAAACAGGGTCAGGGGTGAAAGGTTGCCGCCGAGCTGATCGCTGGTGAAGCTGACGAAGTTCTCTGCAGCGAGCTGTTCAAGGGTCAGATTCTCTTGTCCGAAAAGTCGATGACGCTGCCCGCAAAAGTACGCATAACGCTCGCGAAACAATACCCTCTGTTCCAGTCGCGGCTGAGGTAAACGGCATAATCCGACGCCAATGGTCGCGGTCTTTTGCAGCAACGAACTGATGATGTTCGAACTGCCCATCACCTCGACTTCCAGCTCGACTTTCGGGTGGGTTTCATGGAAGTCGGCGAGAAACTCATCGTAGTGTCGTGCTTGCACGCCGCTGACGGTGAGGATGCGGATCTTGCCGACCACGTCGTCGTGCCGACTCTCCAGCACCGTTCCCAGGCGCGAAATATCGCCGTAAATGTCCGTTGCAATGCGCAGGACTTCTTCCCCGGTTTCCGTCAGATCGAACCGCCTTCCACTGCGGGCGATCAACACACATTCCAGTTGTTCTTCCAGACGCTTCAACGCCTGGCTGACCGCCGACTGGGTGATGTGCAGCCGCGCGGCGGCCCGACTCATGCTGCCTTCCTGACCGATCACCAGATAAGTGCGCAGCAGGTTCCAGTCGAGACGGTCATTCAGAAAGCGGCGACCAACCCACGGGTTCGAAGTGGAGGGCATAAGGATTCCATGTAGTAGCAGTGCTAATAGTAAATATAAGAATATGAAAATTGACTAATCCTGTCATGGAAGCGATAAAGCCCACAAGCGCCACAGAGTGCGCTGCTAAAGAGGTGTATTCGTGAGCAAACCTGAACACATCGGCACGGTTGAATGGCAAGCCCGTTGCGAACTTGCCGCGCTGTATCGCCTGGTCGCACACTTTCGCATGACCGACCTGATCGACACCCACATTACTCTGCGGATTCCAGGGCCTGAGCATCACTTTCTGATCAACCGCTACGGGGTGATTTTCGACCGCATGCGCGCCTCGGATCTGGTGCGCATCGATCAGGAAGGGCGAGTGGTCGATCCGGCCTACGAAGGTCATCGGGTCAATGCCGCAGGCTTTGTGATTCACTCGGCAATCCACATGGCGCGCCCGGATCTCAACTGTGTGATTCACACCCACACCGCCGCCGGCATGGCCGTCGCCGCGCAGAAGCATGGCTTGTTGCCGATCACTCAGCACGCGCTGAAGTTCTACGGCAAGTTGGCGTATCACACCTATGAAGGCATTGCCCTGTCACTGGATGAGCGCGAGCGTTTGATTGCCGATCTGGGGCCGCACCGGGCGATGATTCTGCGCAATCATGGCCTGCTGGTCGGCGGCTCCGGCGTGGCCCAGGCATTTCAGGAAATTCACTTCCTGGAGCGCGCGTGTCAGGCTCAGGTTCAAGCGCTGGCCGGTGGTTCGGTGCTGCATTACCCGTCTCCGGAAGTCTGTGTGCGCACCGCCGAACAGTTTGACCGCGATGAACAGGACAACATCATCGACCTGGCCTGGGAGGCCGCTCTGACCCTGATCGAGTCCCAGCGCGAGTCTTACTTATCGTAAATTCTGTCATCAACGCCATGGTTTGCTGTCCCGCGAAGGCGTCGGCACATTCAACATCGACGTGACTGACACACTGCCTTCGCGGGCAAGTCGGGTCGCCGCATCGCTCGCTCCTACAGGAGGACATGTTCGATTTCAGAAGACCCCTTTCGCGAGCAAGTTCCCGCAGGATTGATGCTCACCCTGTGGGGGTAAGCCTGCTCGCAATCGCGATCTGACTATCCCTGCTACTTATCAATTTTTTCCGGCAACGGCGCAAACAACGCCTCGATATCATCGCTCTGCAACTTCCAGTCCCCGGTCTTGCGTCCATCCAGCACGCCTGCGGCCAGATCGGATTTTTCCTTCTGCAGATGCTGAATCTTCTCTTCCACCGTGCCCCTGGCAATCATCTTGTAGACGAACACCGGCTTCTCCTGACCAATGCGATAGGCACGATCCGTCGCCTGATTTTCCGTCGCCGGGTTCCACCAAGGGTCGTAGTGAATCACCGTATCGGCTTCGGTCAGGTTCAGGCCCACACCGCCAGCCTTCAAACTGATCAGAAAGATCTGACGCTTGCCGCTCTGGAATTCCTTGACTGGCGTGCGTCGGTCACGGGTCTGGCCGGTCAGGATCGCGTACGCCACGCCGCGTTTGTTCAGCTCGTCCTCGATCAGCGACAACATTGAGGTGAACTGCGAGAACAGCAGAATCCGCCGACCTTCCTCGAACAGCTCTTCAAGCATTTCCATCAGGCTATCGAGTTTGCCGGAGGTGCTGCCGCGAGTGGGCAGGGCGGCATCGTTGACCAGGCGCAAATCACAGCACACCTGACGCAGCTTCAGCAGTGCCTCAAGAATGATGATCTGGCTGCGCGCCACGCCTTTGCGGGTGATCTCGTCGCGGACTTTCTTGTCCATGGCCAGGCGCATGGTTTCGTACACATCGCGCTGGGCTTCATTGAGCTCGACCCAATGGACGATTTCGGTTTTCGGCGGCAGTTCGGTGGCCACTTGTTCCTTGGTCCGGCGCAGCAGGAACGGTTTGATCCGACCGTTCAGGTGTTGAAGTCGTACTTCACTGGCACGCTTTTCTATCGGCACGCGGTAATCGCGGTTGAAGCTTTTCACGTCACCGAGCCAACCCGGCAGCAGGAAGTGGAACAGCGACCACAGCTCGCCCAAGTGATTTTCCAGCGGCGTGCCACTCAGGCACAGGCGCTGGCGAGCATTCAGCTCACGGGCGGCATGAGCGGCCTTGCTGTTGGGATTCTTGATGTACTGCGCTTCATCCAGCACCAGTACGTGCAACGGCTGCGCGGCCAGGTGCTCGACGTCCTTGGGCAGCAGTGCATAGGTGGTCAGGATCAGGTCGTAATCGGCCAGATTATCGAAATGCTTTTTGCGACTGACGCCGTACAGCGCCAGCACTTTGAGCTGCGGCGTGAAATGCGCCGCTTCGTCGAGCCAGTTCGGAATCAGGCTGGTGGGCATGACCACCATGCACGGTCGATCGAGGCGCCCGGCATTCTTCTCGCTGAGAATGTGTGCCAGGGTCTGTAGGGTTTTGCCCAGGCCCATGTCGTCCGCGAGAATCCCGCCGACTTCCAGTTGTCGCAACGACTGCATCCAGCTCAGGCCTTCCAGCTGATACGGGCGCAAGGTGGCATTCAGGCCCTCGGGCGCTGCGGCGGTGTGGTCCTTGATGTCGCGCAGGCGCTGGGCAAAGGTGCGGATCTGCTCGCCACCTTCCCAGAGCAGCGGCAGGCCTTCCAGCGGGTTCAGTCGCGTGGCGTCGGCCTTGCTCAGGCGCAGCGTGGTTTCGCCGGGCTCTTGCAGGTAAAACTCGCCAAGGGTGGCCAGCACTGGTTTCAGGCGGCCGAAGGGCAGGGCGACCTGCAACGGGCCCTGGTCGGTGCTGCGGCGTTGCGGAATGTTCACCAGGATCAGTTCGTCGTCGCGACGTCGGGCGAGCCGTTCCGGATTGAGGATTTCGGTGTGGGAGCGCATCAGGTTCAACAGTATCGGCAGCAGACTCAGGCGTTCGCCGTTGACGATGATCCCCAGTTCCAGGTCGAACCAGTCGCGCTCAGGTGCCTGCTCGACGGTGGCGTACCAGTCGTCCACGGCGGTCAGGTCGAAGCCGAAATCCTCGTCGATCTGCAACTCCCAGCCTTGGGTGCGCAACTTCGGCAGCTCATTGAGGGTGAAGGTCAGCCAGGCGCTGTCGTTGACCATCTCGTAGAGTTCGCCGGCACTTTCTGGCAAGGCCTTGCTTTGTCGGGTGGCGACTTTGAATCCGAGGATCCGCAGCTGCTCCCTGTAGGTCTGTTCGACTTCCGGGTGACGTTTTATCCGCAGCGTCTGCGTCTCCTGACGAATCAGGATGTCAGCGTTTTTCTGTCCGCTGACGTATTCGTCCAGATAGCTGAAGGACAGCGCAGCGCGATGCTGAATGTAACGCTGCATTTTGCCGTTGCGCGGTTCGAAGGCGCTGAATTCGATGCTCGCCAGCCACAGGCGCGGCACCGGTTGCACGTTGTCCACCAGCACTTGCGGCGGCGCTTTCGGGCTACGGTTTTCCAATACGGCCTGAAGTTTTTCCAGCAGTTCGGCGTCTTTCGCGGCGGCCGGATACGCGAGGGTTTCCTGCACTTGCAGTAGCACCGCCGCGCAATGTTTGCAGTTGCTGTGAACCGGGCAGGTGCACGTGGCGTCGATCATCAGCAAGGTGCCTTTGGCCGACTCGCGCAGGCGAATGGTCTGACGGTAAACGTTACCGCCAGAGCCTTCGCAACTGGCGGTGATGGTGGCATCGCCGACTTCGACGATCCTGACGCGGTTCTCCAGTGCGTAGCGACGGCCACGTTCCAGGCTCTGTTCCTTGAATCGGCTGACCCAGGATGTTGCCAGGGGTTTGCTCAGGGTCGCGGAGGACATAAGGGCTTCAATCAGTCCGGAATTTCATCAGGGACTGGCCGAGGCGCAGGGGCGGTCAGCGAGGTGATCTTGATCAACAGGCCCAGGTGGCCATTGTCGAGGAAGTTCAGCAGGCCGTTCTTGGTGTGGCTTTCCTGCTTCAGGCGTTCGCTGGCGGTGACCATGCCGTTGGCGTCAATCTGATTGACCCAGAAGTCGGCGTCGACGTCAGTGAAACGCCCCAGTTTCAGGTTCAGCGTGCCCTCGATCGGGAATTGGCCAAACTGTTCCTTGCCTTCGCTGATCGCGATTTTGCTGGCTTCTTCACCCAGGTTCTGTTGCCAGGCCTTGTGCAGCAACACCGTGTACTCGTTGCTGGCGGTGAGTTTTTCCACTTCGGCATTCAGGCTTGGCGTGCGAAAGCTGTCGGGGCTGATGCGTTGGGCTCCGGCAGCCCAGTCTTCTGGCGCGGCGCGGCTGACGATGGCAGGCACGGCGTTTTGCCGTACCAGAATCATTTCAACCTGATACAGATCAGCGGCAAACGCGGTCGAGGCGAGCAGCGACATCAACAACGTCATCAGCAAGGTCAGTGAGCGAAACAGTCGCATGCGGCGTCCTTCAAGCAGTGGTCGGAATGAGGCGCTCGAATAGCGCCTCTACAGTATTAAAGCGTTCTTCCGGGCGCTCCATCGGCACGAGGAATTTGAACATTGTGGCGCCTTCGAATTTGTAGCGTTTGGGCTGGCTCTGGATCAGTTTGATCAGTGTCAGCGGGTCGACCGGGGTCTGTGCCGCGAACTCGATCCGACCGCCTTGCGGGCCGCCGTCGACTTTCTTGATGCCCAGCTGTTCGGCTTGCAATTTCAGCGCCGTGATCCGCACCAGGTTTTTTGTCGGTTCCGGCAACAGGCCGAAGCGGTCGATCATCTCCACTTGCAGGTCCTTGAGGCCTTCCTCGTCGGTGGCCGAGGCAATGCGTTTGTAGAGAATCAGTCGAGCATGAACATCCGGCAGGTAGTCTTCAGGAATCAACGCCGGTACACGCAGATTGACTTCCGGACCGCCGCCCAGCGGTTGATCGAGGTTCGGCTGTTCGCCCTTGCGGATCGACTTCACCGCACGCTCGAGCATTTCCATGTACAGCGTGAAACCCACGGCCTGGATCTGCCCGCTCTGGCCGTCGCCCAGCAGTTCGCCGGCGCCACGGATTTCCAGGTCGTTGGTGGCGAGCACGAAGCCCGCGCCGAGGTCCTGGGTGTTGGCGATCGCTTCCAGACGCTTTTCCGCGTCGGGAGTGATTTGCTGGCGTGGCGGTGTCAGCAGGTAAGCATACGCCTGGTGGTGACTGCGACCGACCCGGCCGCGCAACTGGTGCAACTGGGCCAGGCCGAACTTGTCGGCGCGTTCGATGATGATGGTGTTGGCGCTCGGCACGTCGATGCCGGTCTCGATGATGGTCGAGGCGATCAGCACGTTGAAGCGCTTGTGATAGAAGTCGCTCATCACCTGTTCGAGTTCACGTTCGCGCATCTGCCCGTGGCCGATGCCGATCCGCGCTTCCGGCACCAGTTCGGCGAGGTCGGCGGCGCATTTCTCGATGGTCTTCACATCGTTGTGCAGGTAGTAGACCTGGCCGCCACGTAGCAACTCACGCAGCAGGGCCTCTTTGACCGTGCTCTTGTTCTGCTCCATGACGAAGGTACGCACCGACAAGCGACGGGCCGGCGGTGTGGCGATGATCGACAGGTCGCGCATGCCCGACACCGCCATGTTCAGCGTCCGCGGAATCGGCGTTGCGGTCAGTGTCAGGATGTCGACTTCACTGCGCAGTGCCTTGAGCTGTTCTTTCTGACGGACACCGAAACGGTGCTCTTCGTCGATGATCACCAGCCCCAGGTTTTTGATTTTTACGTCATCTTGCAGCAGCTTGTGTGTGCCGATAACGATGTCGATCTTGCCTTCGGCCAGGTCCGCAACCGCGGCGTTCACTTCCTTGGCCGACTTGAAACGGCTCATCACTTCCACGGTCACCGGCCAGTCGGCAAAGCGGTCGCGGAAGCTGTTGTAGTGTTGCTGGGCGAGCAGGGTGGTCGGCACCAGAATCGCCACCTGGCGACCGCCGTGCACCGCGATGAACGCCGCGCGCATGGCCACTTCGGTCTTGCCGAAACCGACGTCGCCGCAGACCAGCCGATCCATCGGTTTCGGCGCGAGCATGTCTTCGCGCACCGCTTCGATGGTGGTTTGCTGGTCCGGAGTTTCTTCGAACGGGAAACCGGCGCTGAAGGTCGCGTAATCGGCTTTCGGGTCGGCGAAGGCATAACCCTCGCGAGCGGCGCGGCGGGCATAGATGTCGAGCAACTCGGCGGCCACGTCGCGCACCTGTTCGGCGGCTTTGCGCTTGGCTTTCTGCCAGGTCTCGGAGCCCAGGCGGTGCAGCGGGGCCAAGGCATCGTCGCTGCCGGTGTAGCGGGCGATCAGGTGCAGGTTGGCCACCGGCACGTACAGCTTGGCGCCTTCGGCGTACTCGAGGGTCAGGAACTCGGCGGCCTGGTTGTCGATTTCCAGGATCGTCAGCCCCAGATAGCGGCCGACACCATGATCGATGTGCACCACTGGCGCACCTTCGCGCAGCTCGGTGAGGTTTTTGATCACCGCATCGTTGTTCGCGTCGGCGCGTTTTTCGCGACGACGGCGCTGCATTACGCGCTGACCGAACAATGGGCTTTCGGCAACTAGTGCCAGCGCTGGGTCGTCCAGCAACAGGCCTTCGTCGAGCGGTGCAATGGTGATCGCCAGGCGCTCTTTGCTGGCGACAAAGTCTGGCCAGCTGTCGACGGTTTTCGGTCGCAGCTTCAAGCGTTCGAGCAATTCCAGCAGCACTTCGCGACGGCCCGCGGACTCGGCGGTAAACAGCACGCGGCCGGGGAATTCGTCGAGGAAACTGGCCAGCGCCGCCAACGGCTGAGTGGCCTTGGCTTCGATGGCCAGGTTCGGCAGCGGCTGAGCCGGGAAGCGCTCGCGGCCGACGCCGGTTTCGACGTCCTGTTGGCTGGCCACCACACGGGGCCAGCTCTTCAGGCGCGCAAAGCAGTCTTCCACCGGCAGGAACAACTCGGCCGGTGGCAATAAAGGACGTGACGGATCGACGCGGCGCTCTTCATAGCGGTTGCGCACGTCGTTCCAGAAATTTTCCGCGGCCTGTTCGATGCCCGGCAGGGAAAACACTTGCGTGTCCTGGGGCAGGTAATCGAACAGGGTGGAGGTTTCCTCGAAGAACAGTGGCAGGTAGTACTCGATGCCCGCCGGCGTAATTCCGCTGCTCAAATCCTGGAAAATCGGGCAGCGACGGAAGTCGACATCGAAGCGCTCGCGAAACCGTGCCTTGAAGCGGGTCACGGCTTCTTTTTGCAGCGGGAATTCCTTGGCCGGTAACAGCTTGACCGAGTCGACCTTGTCGATGGAACGCTGGTTTTCCGGGTCGAAAGTGCGCAGGGTCTCGATTTCGTCGTCGAACAGGTCGATGCGATAAGGCAACTTGCTGCCCATCGGGAACAGGTCGATCAGCGAGCCGCGCACGGTGAATTCGCCATGCTCGTACACGGTATCGACGTAGCGATAACCGGTGGCCTCAAGCCGGGTGCGCATCTGCTCGACATCGAGTTTCTGGCCGACATCCAGCACCAGGCTGCTGCCGAGCAGGAATTTGGTCGGCGCCAGACGGTGCAGGGCAGTGGTGATCGGCACCACCAGCACGCCGTGCGCCAGTTCCGGTAGCCGATACAGGCTGGCGATACGCTGCGAGATGATGTCCTGGTGTGGCGAGAACAGGTCGTAGGGCAGGGTTTCCCAGTCGGGGAAGTGCAGAACAGGCAAATCCGGGGCGAAGAAACTCAGCTCCTGTTCCAGCCGTTCGGCACTCTGGCTGTCGGCGGTCAGTAGCAAGGTAAAGCGCTTGGCAGCGCTGGCGGCCTCGGCGATGGCCAGGCTCAGGGCGGCACCGGGCAAGTTGCCCCAGTGCTGTTTACCTGCCGCGGCAGGGAGAAGCGGTAGACGCAGAACGGGCACGGAAGGTTGAGCTCCAAGCGTTGCGACAAAGTCGGTAATTGTAACGGTCTCGGGTGCCGGCTGTCAGTTGCAGACTGTGTCTATATACACAGGTTGAGCAAAATGTAGTGGTAATGACAAAAACAGGCGATTTAATACTGGAAATGTAGTGCCAAAACGGCTCGGTGTTACGGATGGTTACGGACACTGTGGCGTGATCGTCGAAAAATTGACTGTGCTGAAAGCCCCGTATTTACTGGGCTGGCGCGGGGCGTGATTTTTTTGAACGGAATTTTGTTACCTCTCGTGCGACAGGCGCGCATTGCTACGGGAGGCACTCGGCGGCATAATGTAGCCCCTTTTTTCTGCCCCTACATGTGGAAGGTTCCCGTGACTCAGAAGCCCGACCAGTGTCTTGGTGAATGGATCGACCGTGAAGCACTCGCAGAAGCGATGATTCCGCTTATCGGTCAGCTCTACCGCAATAACAACGTGGTGAGCTCGATCTATGGCCGCAGTCTGATCAACCAGTCTGTCATCGCGATTCTCAAAGCTCACCGCTTTGCTCGCCATCGCCAGTCCGATGACAGCGAATTGTCCGTCCACGAAACATTCCCGCTGCTCAAGGCAATGAGCGAGCTCAAGCTCGGCGCTGCTTCGGTAGATCTGGGCAAGTTGGCCGTCAAGTTCAAGGCCGAAGGCAATGGCCGTACCGCTGAAGCGTTCGTCCGTGACGAGCTGGCTGATGTGGTCGGCAAGCAGAATGGTTCCGGCCGTACCGGCACCGACGTTGTCCTGTACGGCTTCGG
The DNA here is from genome assembly GCF_030687165.1 of Pseudomonas sp. FP1740. Taxonomy (NCBI): domain Bacteria; kingdom Pseudomonadati; phylum Pseudomonadota; class Gammaproteobacteria; order Pseudomonadales; family Pseudomonadaceae; genus Pseudomonas; species Pseudomonas sp. FP1740. Next base: position 4,711,593 of record NZ_CP117461.1, on the reverse strand, counting down.
TCGTATCGGTCGTCTGCTGGCGCGCATCCTGATCGAGAAAACCGGTGGTGGCGACGGCCTGCGTCTGCGCGCCATCGTTGTCCGCAAGGGCGCCGAGAACGATCTGGTCAAGCGTGCCAGCCTGCTGCGTCGCGACTCGGTGCACGGTTCGTTCAACGGCACCATCACCATCGATGAAGCCAACAACACCATCACCGCCAACGGCAACCTGATCCAGGTTATCTACGCGAAGAACCCGACTGAAGTGGACTACACCCAGTACGGCATCAAGGATGCGCTGCTGGTGGACAACACTGGTGTATGGCGTGACGCCGACGGCCTGGGCCAGCACCTGGCCTGCCCGGGTATCGATCGCGTTGTTCTGACCGCGCCTGGCAAAGGCAAGCTGAAGAACATCGTTCACGGTATCAACCACGGTGAAATCACCGCAGACGACAAGATCGTTTCTGCCGCTTCCTGCACCACCAACGCCATCGTGCCGGTGCTGAAAGCTGTCAACGACAAGTTCGGCATCGTCAACGGTCACGTTGAAACGGTTCACTCGTACACCAACGACCAGAACCTGATCGACAACTTCCACAAAGGCAATCGTCGTGGCCGTAGCGCTGCGTTGAACATGGTGATCACCGAGACCGGTGCTGCCACTGCTGCCGCCAAGGCGCTGCCTGAACTGGCCGGCAAGCTGACCGGTAACGCGATTCGTGTTCCGACGCCAAACGTGTCGATGGCCATTCTCAACCTGAACCTTGAGAAAGCCACCACCCGTGAAGAGATGAACGAGTACCTGCGCTACATGGCGCTGCACTCCGATCTGCATAAGCAAATCGACTTCGTCAACTCGCAGGAAGTGGTTTCCACCGACTTCGTGGGCTCGCGCCACGCAGGCGTAGTGGACGCTGAAGCGACCATCTGCAACGACAACCGCGTTGTTCTGTATGTCTGGTACGACAACGAGTTCGGTTACAGCTGCCAGGTAGTTCGCGTGATGGAAGACATGGCCGGTGTAAACCCGCCAGCATTCCCGCGCTAAGCCTTAGCCGCACATGAAAACGCCCCGACTTCGGTCGGGGCGTTTTTGTTTGGACGCCCGGTGAGGGCGAAATCTGCCAGGAGAAGGTCCAGGCAGCCGGTTAGCCGCAGGCCTTCATGTCTACTGGCCCGACAAACTCATTGCCGCGGCCCATCACGCACGCCACGCTCTGATTGCGCTGACGTTCCCAGGCCTGAACCGGGTAGGTCTTGTTCCAGGCTTCGTACAATTGCCGATCCTGTTTCGACAGGCGCAAGCCGTACTGTTTGCTCATGTAGAAATACGTTCGGGCGATCATGCCGCGAATGGAAGGCCGGGGCATGACCTTCTTCGCCTTGAAGTCGACCTGAGTCAGGCACGAGCCATATTGACCCGATTGCACGGGTAGCCAACCGAAACTGAAATTGCTCCGATCGCCATTCACCTCGCCGATGCTGGGTACCAGATTGTGCAGATCGGCCTCAGCTTTTTGATAGGTCGGGTCGTAGCGCGTGCAGTTCTTGCGACCTCCCTGTTGCCAGCACTGACGCTGATGGCCGATCTGCCAGGCCGGGACAATGTGTTCCCACTCAATGCGCGAGGCGCGCTTGGCGTTTTTGCGTGGCACATAACCACAGGCGGCGAGGTTCACGCGGCTGCCGCTGTATTTGCATCCGCAATAAAACTCAGTGGATTGCGGAGCGTACAACTTCCAGGCGACTTTCTTGGCTTCGTTGAAGGTGCGTGGGGCGCCAGCCTGGGCGCCAAGGGTGATGAGCAGAAGCAGCAAAGCAAACCAGCGGACGCTCATTGACTCAATCTTCCTTCGGCACAACCCAGAAAATCTGCACGCCGCCATCGTCGCGATGGGCGAGGGTGACGTTGTCGTTCTCGTCGATTTCTTCGAGCAAACGCTCCCACTCATCCACGGGCTCGTCCGGAAGACGGAAGATCAGTGCAGCTTTGGCTTTCTGGGCGGTGGGGGAATTGATGATTTTCTGAACGCGCATACCCAGGCGTTCGTAAGCGTCAGGAGAGGCGGAGGTAGTGGCCACGGAGTTATCCTTATTAAGCTGTACGTGCATACAGTATTTAACTGTAGGCATTTTCGCAACTGCTTAAAATTCAAGAAAATCCTCTGACAGTGGTTTTTTCCGTTTGGTGTAGGGCGAAGGGAGACTTTTTATCGGAAAGAGGTCGTGAACCACTCGCCAGGGCTGGCGAGTGGTGACAGCGGTGCCCGACCGCGAACGGGTCGGGCGAGGGCGTATCAGTACTCCCAGAACATCCGTTGCAGCTCTTTGCTGTCGTTGGTCTTGGTCAGTGCGACCATGGCCAGGATGCGGGCTTTTTGCGGGTTCAGGTCGTTAGCCACAACCCAGTCGTACTTGTCGTCAGGTTGTTCGGCGTTACGCAGGACGAAACCGCCAGCGTTGACGTGGGAGGAGCGAATGATTTGTACACCGTCCTTGCGCAGAGCCTGCAGGGCGGGAACCACGCGGGACGATACCGAGCCATTGCCGGTGCCGGCGTGGATGATGGCTTTGGCGCCCGACTGCGCAAGGGCTTTGTAGGCGGTGTCGCTGACGTTGCCATAGGAGTAGGCAATTTCGACGTCAGGCAGACTCTTGATGGTTTTGATGTCGAATTCCGAGTCCATGGTGTGACGCTTGGCCGGCAGGCGGAACCAGTAGGATTTGCCTTCGACTACCATGCCCAACGGGCCCCAGGCACTTTTGAACGCCTCGGTCTTGATGTTGATCATTTTGCTGACATCGCGACCCGACTGGATTTCATCGTTCATGGTCACCAACACGCCTTTGCCACGCGCGTCTTTGCTGCTGGCCACGGCGACGGCGTTGTACAGGTTCAGCATGCCGTCGGCCGACATGGCGGTGCCAGGGCGCATGGAGCCGACAACGATAATCGGCTTGTCGGTTTTCTCCACCAGGTTCAGGAAGTAAGCGGTTTCTTCCAGGGTGTCGGTGCCGTGGGTGATGACAATGCCATCGACGTCTTTGCTGTCGGCCAGTTCAGCCACGCGACGTCCCAGTTGCAGCAGGTTGTCGTTGGTGATGCTTTCGGATGCGATCTGCATGACTTGTTCGCCGCGAACGTTGGCCAATTGGCTCAGTTCCGGAACTCCTGCGATCAATTGTTCGATGCCGACTTTCGCCGCTTGGTAGGTGGCGCTGTTGGCGGCGCTGGCGCCTGCGCCGGCAATGGTGCCGCCGGTGGCCAGGATCACCACGTTCGCCAGTTTCTGTCGGGTTTCGACTTCTTTTGCCTGAAGAGCGTTAGGCAGAAGCATAAGCAGGGCCAAAGCGCCCGGAATAAAAGTGTTGAAGGCAGATTTCATTATTGTTTTCTCTAGTAGTGAGACGGTGCAGATGCAGGTTCATCTAGAAGCGCCCCAAGCAGATCTGAACGCCGGGGGTGGAGAGGAAGAGCAGGATCTGTACCAGTCGGACGCTGGAGAAGGTGATCTTTTAACCTGATGATTTTTATCAATATTGTTGTCGTGGCTGGCGATACTTCGCGCCTGGCTGTCCGGGTTTCCGAATATGTTCAGCTTTTATGTTCGGCTCACCGACCGTCATTGAGAAGGTCGCCTTGCAAAATCGAAAATCGGTGCTAAAGAAAACCCCGCACAGGTCGATGCTCCTTTAAAGGATCTATTTTTTCAGGAGTTCACATGTCGTTTACTGTCGGTTTTGCAAATGCAGGCGCAATCACTATCGGGGGCAAGTCCCCGGCGACCATCAACGACTTGAGTGAAGCGACATCCGACGCCTCGACCCAGGCGCTGGGTGAAGAGCAGGGCGATGACAATCAGGTCAGAACCGGTGGCGGCGCGGCGGCTCAGAGCGAAAGCAAATCCGAGAAAACCAGCACTCAGAGTATTGCGGTGCAGGTATTGCTCAAGCGCATGCAGGAACTGCAGCAGCAACTGCGCGAACAGCAGCAACAACTGGCGGCCGCTCAGGCAGCGAATTATCCGACCCCGGAAGCCAAGGCCACGGCTGTCATGACGATCCAGGGGCAAATCGCCGATACCAGTGCTGCGCTCGCGCAAGTGACAGGCAATCTGGTCAAGGAGCTGGCCAAGGATTCCAGCAGCGGCGGTCTGGTCAACACCACGGCGTGAGGCAAAACGGGTTGGCTTTTGCCTACCGAGACACGGAACGGGGCGTTGACAAATCTCGGCAGGGTTCGCATAGTTCGGTCTACGCAAACGTTTGCGCGGTCGCCGTCGATGGGTTGATCCATTGATGATCCAGCGTAAGCGTTGCTAAGAATAATCATAAGATCGGAGTGAACCCATGAAGCTGCCATTCGCTGGACGTCTTCTCGCTGTCGCTATGCTGGCTGCCGCATCCGCCGCGTTGCCTGTCTCTTCGGCATTCGCCGCAACCCCTGAAAAACCTAAAGTCGCGCTGGTCATGAAATCCTTGGCCAACGAGTTCTTCCTGACCATGGAAGACGGCGCCAAGGCCTACCAGAAAGACCACTCCGGCGACTTCGAGCTGATCTCCAACGGCATCAAGGACGAAACGGACACGGCCGGCCAGACGCGCATCGTCGAGCAAATGATCCTGTCCAAGGTCAACGCACTGGTCATCGCTCCGGCAGACTCCAAGGCCATGGTCCCGGTCATCAAGAAAGCAGTCGATGCCGGTATCACCGTGATCAACATCGATAACCAGCTGGACCCGGCTGTCGTCAAAAGTAAAAACATCACCGTTCCATTCGTAGGCCCGGACAACCGCAAAGGTGCGCGCCTGGTGGGTGAATACCTGGCCAAGCAACTGAAGGCCGGTGACGAAGTCGGCATCATCGAAGGCGTTTCCACCACCACCAACGCCCAGCAGCGCACGGCCGGCTTCAAGGATGCGATGGAAGCGGCGCAGATCAAAGTCGTGTCCCTGCAGTCCGGCGATTGGGAAATCGACAAGGGCGGCAAAGTGGCCTCGTCGATGCTCAGCGAATACCCGAACATCAAGGCCCTGCTTGCCGGCAACGACAGCATGGCGGTCGGCGCGGTCTCTGCCGTACGTGCCGCCGGCAAGGCCGGCAAGGTGCAAGTGGTCGGTTACGACAACATCAATGCGATCAAGCCAATGCTCAAGGATGGCCGTGTCCTGGCCACCGCCGACCAGTTTGCTGCCCGGCAAGCGGTGTTCGGCATCGAGACCGCGCTGAAAATCATCAAGGGCGAGAAAGTCGATAGCGGCGCCAACGGCGTCATCGAAACTCCGGTAGAGCTGGTTACCAAGTAGTCTTTCTGGCGACACAACGGTGCTCGCCCCTTGGGGCGGGCGCATGGAGAGTTTTTATGTCAGTTTCCGCCCCGAACGCTGTCCTCTCGGTCAGCGGTATCGGTAAGACCTACGCTCAACCTGTCCTGACCGGCATCGACCTGACGCTGATGCGCGGCGAAGTGCTGGCGCTGACCGGCGAGAATGGTGCCGGCAAAAGTACGCTGTCGAAAATCATTGGCGGGCTGGTCACGCCGACCACCGGCCAGATGCGATTCCAGGGTCAGGATTACTGCCCCGGCAGCCGCAGCCAGGCCGAAAAGCTGGGCGTGCGCATGGTCATGCAAGAACTCAATCTGTTGCCGACATTGTCAGTGGCGGAAAACCTGTTCCTCGACAACCTGCCCAGCCTCGGTGGCTGGATCAGCCGCAAGCAACTGCGCAGGGCGGCGATCGAGGCCATGGCTCAGGTCGGCCTCGATGCCATCGATCCGGACACCCTGGTCGGTGAGCTGGGTATCGGTCACCAGCAGATGGTGGAAATCGCCCGCAACCTGATCGGCGATTGCCATGTGCTGATCCTCGACGAGCCGACCGCGATGCTGACGGCCCGTGAAGTCGAAATGCTGTTCGAGCAGATCACTCGTCTGCAGGCGCGCGGCGTGTCGATCATCTACATTTCCCACCGTCTCGAAGAACTGGCACGGGTGGCCCAGCGCATCGCGGTATTGCGCGACGGCAACCTGGTGTGCGTCGAGCCGATGGCCAATTACAACAGCGAGCAACTGGTCACCCTGATGGTCGGACGTGAGCTGGGCGAGCACATCGACATGGGCCCGCGCAATATCGGTGCTCCGGCCTTGACGGTCAAAGGGCTGACTCGCTCCGACAAGGTTCGCGATGTGTCTTTCGAAGTGCGCGCCGGCGAGATCTTCGGGATCTCCGGTTTGATCGGGGCAGGGCGCACCGAATTGCTGCGCCTGATCTTCGGTGCCGATACAGCCGACAGCGGCACCGTCGCGCTGGGGTCGCCGGCTCAGGTGGTGGATATTCGTTCGCCGGCCGACGCGGTCGGTCATGGTATCGCGCTGATCACCGAAGATCGCAAGGGCGAGGGTCTGCTGCTGACGCAATCGATCAGCGCCAATATTGCCCTGGGCAATATGCCGGTGATTTCCAGCGGTGGCTTCGTCAACAACGGTGACGAGATGTCGCTGGCCCAGCGTCAGATCGATGCCATGCGCATTCGCAGTTCCAGTCCGACGCAACTGGTCTCGGAATTGTCCGGCGGTAATCAGCAGAAAGTGGTGATCGGCCGTTGGCTCGAACGCGACTGCACGGTGATGCTGTTCGACGAGCCGACCCGAGGCATCGACGTCGGCGCCAAGTTCGACATCTATACATTGCTCGGTGAGTTGACCCGTCAGGGCAAAGCACTGGTGGTGGTGTCCAGCGATCTGCGCGAACTGATGCTGATCTGTGACCGCATTGGGGTGCTGTCGGCAGGGCGTCTGATCGACACCTTCGAGCGTGACAGCTGGACCCAGGATGATTTGCTTGCCGCCGCGTTCGCCGGCTACCAAAAACGTGATGCGTTGCTCAACGAAGCAGCGCCTAGGGATCTTCCATGAATACTGCAACTCTGGTCGGCAAACGTAGTGGCAATTTTTACGGCCTCGGCACTTACCTGGGCCTGGCCGGTGCCTTGCTGGCGATGGTCGCGCTGTTCTCTGTGTTGAGCAGCCATTTCCTGTCTTACGACACCTTCAGCACCCTGGCCAACCAGATTCCCGATCTGATGGTGCTGGCGGTCGGCATGACCTTCGTATTGATCATCGGCGGAATCGATTTGTCGGTGGGTTCGGTGCTGGCGCTGGCGGCGTCGACAGTCAGCGTGGCGATTCTCGGCTGGGGCTGGAGCGTGCTGCCGGCGGCGTTGCTGGGAATGGGCGCCGCGGCACTGGCGGGCACCATCACCGGTTCGATTACCGTGGCCTGGCGGATTCCGTCGTTCATAGTGTCCCTCGGTGTGCTGGAAATGGCGCGGGGACTGGCATACCAGATGACCGGTTCGCGCACCGCTTATATCGGTGACGCCTTCGCCTGGCTGTCCAACCCGATCGCATTCGGCATCTCGCCATCGTTCATCATCGCCTTGCTGATTATCTTCATCGCCCAGGCTGTACTGACGCGTACGGTGTTCGGTCGTTACCTGATCGGCATCGGCACCAACGAGGAGGCGGTGCGTCTGGCGGGGATCAATCCGAAGCCCTACAAGATTCTGGTCTTCAGTCTGATGGGATTGCTGGCCGGTATTGCTGCACTGTTTCAGATTTCTCGCCTGGAAGCGGCGGACCCGAATGCCGGCTCCGGTCTGGAACTGCAAGTGATCGCTGCGGTGGTGATCGGCGGCACCAGCCTGATGGGCGGGCGCGGTTCGGTGATCAGCACGTTCTTCGGTGTACTGATCATCTCCGTGCTGGCGGCCGGTCTGGCGCAGATCGGCGCGACCGAGCCAACCAAACGCATCATCACCGGTGCGGTTATCGTGGTGGCGGTGGTGCTCGATACCTATCGCAGTCAGCGCGCAAGCCGGCGGACCTGAGTCATGGCAACGATCAAGGATGTAGCGGCACTCGCGGGCATTTCTTACACAACGGTTTCCCACGTGGTGAACAAGACGCGGCCGGTCAGTGAAGAAGTGCGGATCAAGGTCGAGGCGGCGATCAAAAGCCTCGACTACGTGCCCAGCGCCGTGGCTCGCTCGTTGAAGGCGAAAACCACAGCGACCATCGGCCTGCTGGTGCCCAACAGCCTCAACCCGTACTTCGCCGAGCTGGCCCGTGGCATCGAGGATTACTGCGAGCGCAATGGCTATTGCGTCATTCTCTGCAACTCCGACGACAACCTGGATAAACAGCGCAGCTACCTTCGCGTTCTGCTGGAAAAACGCATCGACGGCTTGATCGTTGCGTCCGCCGGTGGTGACAGCAGCCTGGCCGAAGGCCTGACGGGCGTGCGTACGCCGATGGTGATCGTCGACCGTGACCTGGAGGGCGTCGACGCGGATCTGGTGCGCATCGATCACGAATACGGTGCCTATCTGGCGACCCGGCACTTACTGGAGTTGGGGCATCGGGACATCGCCACGATTGGCGGCCCGGCGAGTACCAGCGTGGCGCAGATGCGTCTGGCCGGTTATTGCCGGGCGTTGAAAGAGGCGGGCGTCGAGGTGCCGCGCGAACGCATGCTGGAAAGCGACTTCACCAGCACCGGCGGTTACAACGCCGCCGCGATCCTGCTGGAAAAGAACCCGCCCAGCGCGATCTTCGCCGGCAACGACATGATCGGCATCGGTGTGTTGCGTGCCGCTGCCGAGCGCAATATTCGTGTGCCCACCGAGCTGTCGGTGATCGGTTTCGACGATATCCAGATGAGTCGTTACGTCTATCCGGCGTTGACCACCGTGGGCCAGTCAATCCTGCAACTTGGCGAGATGGCGGCCGAGGTGTTGCTGCGCCGGATCGCCGCGCCGGATCTGGCGACCGATCAGCGCATCGTGACGCCCAGTATTGTCCTGCGGGAATCGACCGCGCCGCTGGCCGGTGTGTTTGCCCAATATCGCTGAGCCGAAAGCACCGCTAAACAAAAAAGCACCGCTGAAATCGAATTGATGAGTAAAGATGTATGCCAGCAAAAGTAGTGGTAATAGGCAGCCTGAACATGGACCTGGTGACCCGGGCGCCACGGCTGCCCCGTGGGGGTGAAACGCTGATCGGCCAGTCATTTGCCACGGTTTCCGGCGGCAAGGGGGCGAACCAGGCCGTGGCCGCGGCCCGGCTGGGAGCGCAGGTATCGATGGTCGGTTGTGTCGGCAGCGATGCTTATGGCGAAGCGCTGCGTGGAGCGCTGTTGGCCGAGCGGATCGATTGCCAGGCCGTCACTACGGTCGAGGATTCCAGCGGCGTGGCGTTGATCGTGGTCGATGACAACAGTCAGAACGCGATCGTGATTGTTGCCGGTGCCAACGGCGCGCTGACCCCTGAGGTGATCGACCGTTTCGACAACGTATTGCAGGCGGCGGATGTCATCATCTGTCAGCTGGAAGTGCCGGATGCCACGGTCGGCCATGCTTTGAAACGCGGTCGTGAGTTGGGCAAGACCGTGATCCTCAATCCGGCGCCGGCCAGTCGCCCGCTGCCGGCGGATTGGTATGCGGCCATTGATTACCTGATTCCCAACGAAAGCGAAGCGTCGGCCTTGAGCGGTTTGCCGGTGGATTCCCTGAGCACTGCCGAAGTCGCCGCGACCAGCTTGATCGCCATGGGCGCCGGTAAGGTGATCATCACCCTTGGCGCTCAGGGATCGCTGTTCGCCAATGGCATCACCTTCGAGCATTTCCCGGCGCCGAAAGTGAAGGCAGTCGACACCACCGCGGCCGGCGACACGTTTGTCGGTGGTTTCGCAGCGGCGCTGGCGGCCGGCAAAAGCGAGGCCGAGGCGATCCGTTTCGGTCAGGTCGCCGCTGCGCTGTCGGTCACCCGGGCTGGCGCGCAACCTTCGATTCCTACCTTGTCCGACGTACAGGCGTTTAAAGCACCATGAAAAAGACACCTTTGCTCAACGTCGCGTTGTCGCGGCTGATCGCATCCCTGGGTCATGGCGACACCGTTGTGATCGGCGATGCCGGCTTGCCAGTACCGCCCGGCGTCGAGTTGATTGACCTGGCCTTGACCCATGGCATTCCGGATTTCATCAGTACCTTGAAGGTCGTGCTCAGCGAAATGCAGGTCGAAAGCCATGTGCTGGCCCATGAAATTCTCGATAAAAAACCGTCGGCCTTAAGCGTGCTGGATGAACTGAATGCCGAAGGTGCGCTTGGCCGGCGCGAGCTGATCAGTCATGAACAATTCAAGGCGCTCAGCCGACAAGCGAGGGCGATTGTTCGTACAGGCGAATGTCAGCCGTACTGCAACATCGTTTTGGTGGCTGGCGTAACGTTCTAACTTTCCGTTCTTCCCACGCACAAGGAGTGCGCTATGCATCGCTATGCTCAGAAACTGCATCACCTGCTTCGGAGTCTGCTGCTTTTGTCCCTGATTACCGCAACAAGCGCCTACGCGGCGGAAAAGATCGACTTGATCATCGACACCGATCCAGGTGCCGACGACGTGGTCGCCTTGCTGTTTGCCCTGGCCTCGCCGGAAGAGTTGAACATTCGTGCGCTGACCACCGTCGCTGGCAACGTGCGTCTGGACAAGACCTCGCGTAATGCGCGTCTGGCCCGTGAATGGGCAGGGCGTGAGGAGGTGCCGGTGTACGCGGGCGCGCCGAAACCGCTGATGCGCACGCCGATCTATGCCGAAAACATCCACGGCAAGGAAGGTCTGTCCGGTGTCACCGTGCATGAGCCGAAGAAAGGCCTGGCCGAAGGCAATGCAGTCAACTACCTGATCGATACCCTGAAGGCCGCCAAACCCCACAGCATCACCATCGCCATGCTCGGCCCGCAGACCAATCTGGCCCTGGCGCTGATCCAGGAGCCTGAAATCGTTCAGGGCATCAAGGAAGTGGTGATCATGGGCGGTGCGCACTTCAATGGTGGCAACATCACCCCGGTGGCCGAATTCAACCTGTTTGCCGACCCACAGGCGGCGGAAGTGGTGCTGAAGAGTGGTGTCAAGCTGACCTATCTGCCGCTGGACGTGACCCACAAGATCCTCACCAGTGAAGCGCGCCTGCAGCAAATCGCCGCATTGGACAACAATGCCAGCAAGCTGGTGGGCGATATTCTCAACGAATACGTCAAAGGTGACATGGAGCACTACGGCATTCCGGGTGGCCCGGTGCATGACGCCACGGTCATCGCTTACCTGCTCAAGCCAGAACTGTTTACCGGTCGCTCGGTAAACGTGGTGGTCGACAGTCGCGAAGGGCCGACCTTCGGTCAGACCGTTGTCGACTGGTATGACGGCCTGAAGGCACCGAAGAATGCCTTCTGGGTTGAAAATGGCGACGCTCAGGGCTTCTTCGATCTGCTGACCCAGCGCCTGGCTCGCTTGAAGTAAGCCAGAGACCCGCAGGTGCCAGCCTGCGGGGTTTTCCGCTACTCGGTATCCGTTGCACTCATGCCCTTATAGTCGACGGAGTACTTCTCGAGAACCTGGGTTATGAAGGTCTGGGCGGCCTGCGTCCCCAATTCCTTGACCAGCAAATCGATACCAATGATTGCCAGCTCTTCCGGGCTGCCCGGGCTGTAAGAGCTGTGGCCCTGTGGCCACTTGATTGTGATATTGGCGTCGATGCTTACAGTGGTCATGATGGGGCTCGTGAAGTCGGGAAAGTCTGAGTGTCGAGTTAACCATTTTGCAGGACGTTTGGCACTCCGACTTAGGCATCAGGGGAGGGCTATGCGACACTTGGTCTTTGACGAATTTTCAAGGATTGTGCTTTGCAGATCGATTTGAACACTCCTGACGGCTTGACCCTCGAAGCAGTGCGTCAGCTACTGGCCTCTGCCAGCGACGATGAGCACACCCAGTTGCGGGTCACCAAGGGCGGCATCGCTTACATTTCGTCGGGTGTCGTGGGTGGTACTGATATCGACGGGCTGCGGTTTCGTCTGGAAACATGGGCCAAGGGCTCGGGTTATGTCGGACGGGTCGCAGCCAGCGATGAGGTGTGGGTCATGCAGATCTTCAACGCGCTGAAAGACAACTGGCCGAATCCGCCGTACGACTACATCGACGTCTATTGAGCGCTGTTCATATTCAGTGACGATTGCGGGATGAACGCCAGGGCGATGCTCAGGCAAACTCGCCACTCGTCCAGATCGAGGGCAGGGTGATAGCGCCCACCTTGAAACCAAACACCAAAATGGCGGTCGCACGATCTCTGCTTAATTTTTGAAAAAAAGGAGGCGTCATGCCTTGGAAGCTCGCGTCATTGGGTGCGTTGTTGGCCGCTACTCTGCTGGCCGGTTGCAGCAGTACGTCCACCGAGTCGGCAAAGGACCCTGTGGCGACCGATACCGGCCACAGCCGTTGTGAAGCAAAGTCTGCCGAATTCACCATTGGCAAAAAGGCTTCGCCCCAATTGCTGGAGCAGGCACGTACCCGCGCAGGCGCGCAGAATGCCCGGTTCCTCAAGCCTGACGACATGGTGACTCTGGAGTACCGCTCCGATCGCCTGAACCTGAACACCGACAGCAATCTGGTGGTCACCCGCGTCAATTGCGGCTGATTGCTTCAGGTTTTTGTTTCACCCATAAAAAACCCCGTCACATGGACGGGGTTTTTTTAGTGCGCCAGTAAATTACTCTGGGCGAACTTGTGCAGCTTGCATACCCTTTTGGCCTTTCTCAGCCACGAAGGAAACGGTTTGGCCTTCTTTCAGGCTTTTGAAACCGTCGCTTTCGATAGCTTTGAAGTGTACGAACAGGTCGTCACCGCCACCTTGAGGAGTGATGAAGCCGAAGCCTTTTTCATCGTTGAACCATTTAACGGTGCCGGTTTGGCGATTAGACATGGTGTATCTCCAAGAAACATATATTTTCAGTAGTACTGTGCTGCTCAGGCCAACTGGGCACACCGGAGTATCATAGTCGAAATGTTCGCTTTGGGAGCCCCCCGGACGTGCTGTTTGCCCTACAGTCGTGTTTTCTTTACCGCTTCATACGGCTGAAAGCCCCGTTTTAAAAGGCTTTCAGCCAAAAGTAAAGACAATAAAAAAAGCTGTAAAACCTGCATAAATCGTACGAAAAAGCTGAAAACCGTTACTTTTTATCAGCGTTGGGCCGAGTCAAAAGGACTTTTTCCTCACTTTTTCGCCGGTGCATTGGCCTTGCATTTGGCGATCTCGCCCAGTGCCTTCTGTTGCAGTTCCGGGGTGGCCTTGTTGTCCATCAGCGACTGAATATCGGCGGCCGGGTAGGATTTGATCGCGTCGGCGCCACAAGCGCAGTGGGATTTGGCCGCAGCAGCGCCGATCTGAGGGGCCGCCGCTTGTGTGCACTGAGCCATGTACTTCTCGCGCTCACCCTTTGGCCAGTCGGCATGGGCGGCCAACGGCAGCAACAGGACGAGGGGGGCGACTACTGCGAATAAACGATTCAGACGCATGCTGAGATGCTCCTTTCGGGTCAATGTCTTTTATCTGATGGGTGACACGGGGTTCAAGTTCAGCACTCTGGCACAAAAAAGCCTGATTTGCCCCAGCAGAAAACCTCGGTGCATCGATGACCGTTCATCTGTGCTAGCATGCCTGGCTCGGGTGTTTGCAGGCTCCGGATGACCTTCCGTCCCGGCAGCGGCAAATGCGCGAATAACCCTGATTTGAATCCCAGTCACTCTGGTTCGGTTTTCCGGTTGGCCGCAAGGCTCCTGCCGCTGTAAGGCAGGCGTTCGTCATTGAATGGCCTGGATCGGATCTTGTACTGGCTCATCCCAACCCACGTGACCTTTGGTAGGGGTCACCACTAGGAGAGGAGGCGCCATGCCAACTATTACTCTTCCCGACGGCAGTCAACGTTCATTCGATCACCCGGTTTCCGTAGCCGAGGTCGCCGCATCCATCGGTGCAGGCCTGGCCAAGGCCACCGTAGCCGGCAAGGTCAATGGCAAGCTGGTCGACGCCAGCGACATCATCGACAGCGATTCTTCGCTGCAAATCATTACGCCAAAGGATGAAGAGGGGCTGGAGATCATTCGCCACTCTTGCGCCCACCTGGTTGGCCACGCGGTCAAGCAGTTGTACCCGACGGCCAAGATGGTCATCGGTCCGGTTATCGAAGAAGGCTTCTATTACGATATCGCCTTCGAGCGTCCTTTCACGCCTGACGACCTGGCCGCCATCGAACAGCGCATGCAGCAGCTGATCGAGAAAGATTACGACGTGATCAAGAAAGTCACTCCGCGCGCCGAAGTGATCGAAGTGTTCAAGGCTCGCGGCGAAGACTACAAACTGCGCCTGGTCGAAGACATGCCGAACGAGCAGGCCATGGGTCTGTACTATCACGAAGAATACGTCGACATGTGCCGTGGTCCGCACGTGCCGAACACGCGCTTCCTGAAATCCTTCAAGCTGACCAAACTGTCCGGCGCCTACTGGCGTGGCGATGCCAAGAACGAGCAATTGCAGCGCGTTTACGGCACCGCATGGGCGGACAAGAAGCAGCTGGCGGCTTACATCCAGCGCATCGAAGAAGCTGAAAAGCGCGATCACCGCAAGATCGGCAAGCGCCTGGGCCTGTTCCACACCCAGGAAGAGTCGCCGGGCATGGTGTTCTGGCACCCGAACGGCTGGACTCTGTACCAGGTGCTCGAGCAGTACATGCGCAAGGTTCAGCGCGACAACGGTTACCTGGAGATCAAGACTCCACAAGTCGTTGACCGTAGCCTGTGGGAGAAATCCGGGCACTGGGCCAACTACGCCGACAACATGTTCACCACGCAGTCGGAAAACCGCGACTACGCCATCAAGCCGATGAACTGCCCGTGCCATGTGCAGGTGTTCAATCAGGGCCTGAAAAGCTACCGCGAGCTGCCGATGCGTCTGGCCGAGTTCGGTGCCTGTCACCGTAACGAGCCGTCAGGTGCGCTGCACGGCATCATGCGCGTTCGCGCCTTCACTCAGGACGATGCTCACATCTTCTGTACTGAAGAGCAGATGCAGGCTGAATCCGCCGCGTTCATCAAGCTGACCATGGACGTCTATGCCGACTTCGGCTTTAAAGAAGTCGAAATGAAACTGTCCACTCGTCCGGAAAAACGCGTCGGTTCCGACGAGTTGTGGGATCGCGCCGAAGCGGCATTGGCCGCAGCCCTTGATAGTGCGGGCCTGCCGTACGATCTGCAGCCGGGCGAGGGTGCGTTCTACGGTCCGAAGATCGAGTTCTCGCTGAAAGATTGCCTCGGTCGCGTCTGGCAGTGTGGTACCCTTCAGCTCGATTTTAACCTGCCTGTCCGTCTGGGAGCCGAATACGTCTCTGAAGACAACAGTCGCAAGCACCCGGTGATGTTGCACCGGGCGATCCTGGGTTCCTTCGAGCGCTTCGTCGGAATTCTGATCGAGCACTACGAGGGTGCATTCCCTGCGTGGCTGGCGCCGACCCAGGCAGTGATTATGAATATCACTGATAAACAAGCCGATTTTGCCGCCGAGGTTGAAAAAACTCTCAACGAAAGCGGATTTCGTGCCAAGTCTGACTTGAGAAATGAAAAGATCGGCTTTAAAATCCGCGAGCATACTTTGCTCAAGGTTCCCTATCTCTTGGTTATCGGAGATCGGGAAGTCGAGATGCAGACTGTCGCTGTGCGTACTCGTGAAGGTGCTGACCTGGGCTCGATGCCCGTCGCCCAGTTCGCTGAGTTTCTCGCGCAAGCGGTTTCCCGGCGTGGTCGCCCAGATTCGGAGTAATTATTATTAAGCGTGAAATGAGACAAGATAAACGAGCTGCACCGAAAGCCCCGATCAACGAGAATATCTCGGCACGCGAGGTTCGGTTAATTGGGGCTGAAGGTGAACAGCTTGGGATTGTGTCAATTGAAGACGCGCTTCTTAAGGCTGAAGAGGCCAAACTGGATTTGGTGGAAATTTCCGCCGATGCAGTACCCCCTGTTTGCAAACTGATGGACTACGGCAAATCGATCTTCGAAAAGAAGAAGCAGATTGCCGCGGCCAAGAAAAACCAGAAGCAGATTCAGGTTAAAGAAATCAAGTTTCGTCCAGGGACGGAGGAAGGGGATTACCAGGTAAAACTGCGCAACCTGGTACGTTTCCTGAGTGACGGGGACAGGGCCAAGGTATCCTTGCGATTCCGCGGCCGTGAGATGGCCCACCAGGAGCTGGGGATGGAACTCCTCAAGCGAGTTGAAGGTGACTTGCTCGAGTACGGTTCGGTCGAACAGCATCCTAAGATGGAAGGACGCCAGCTGATCATGGTCATCGCCCCGAAAAAGAAGAAGTAATCAACAGGGCACGGCAGGCCTTCTGATTATGTTTATCAACTGAATGCGGAGTATCCGAACATGCCAAAAATGAAAACGAAAAGTGGTGCTGCTAAGCGGTTTTTGAAAACTGCTAACGGTATCAAGCACAAGCACGCTTTCAAGAGCCACATCCTGACTAAAATGTCGACCAAGCGTAAGCGTCAACTGCGCGGTAGCAGCTTGCTGCATCCGTCTGACGTGGCAAAAGTCGAGCGCATGCTGCGCCTTCGTTAATTTTAGTCAAGAATAGAGGAAGTAACTCATGGCTCGTGTAAAGCGTGGCGTCATTGCCCGTAAACGTCACAAAAAAATTCTGAAACTTGCTAAAGGCTACTACGGCGCTCGCTCGCGCGTATTCCGTGTTGCCAAGCAAGCGGTAATCAAGGCAGGCCAATACGCCTACCGTGACCGTCGTCAGAAAAAACGTCAGTTCCGCGCTCTGTGGATCGCTCGTATCAACGCTGGTGCACGTATCAACGGTCTGTCCTACAGCCGTTTCATCGCCGGCCTGAAAAAAGCGTCCATCGAGATCGACCGTAAGGTTCTGGCTGATCTGGCAGTGAACGAAAAAGCGGCGTTTGCTGCGATTGTCGAGAAAGCTAAAGCCACCTTGGCTTAAGTACCCCCGACAGTCACCCGGCTTCACCTCTGTGGGGCCAGGTGTTAAACGTCATAAATAGGGGAAGAGCCTTCAAGCTCTTCCCCTATTTTGTATCTGGAGTCTGTACATGGAAAACCTGGATGCGCTCGTCTCTCAAGCACTAGAGGCTGTGCAAAGCGCTGAAGATATCAATGCCCTGGAGCAAATCCGGGTTCACTACCTTGGCAAAAAGGGTGAATTGACTCAGGTGATGAAGACCCTGGGGAATTTGCCGGCAGAAGAGCGTCCGCAAGTCGGCGCGCTGATCAACGTTGCCAAGGAGCGTGTCACAGAGGTTCTCAATGCGCGCAAGGCGTTGTTCGAGGAGGCCGATCTTGCGGCCAAGCTCGCCGCCGAATCCATTGACGTGACCCTGCCTGGCCGCGGCCAGACCTCAGGCGGTCTGCATCCGGTTACCCGGACTCTGGAACGTATCGAGCAGTTCTTCACCCACATTGGCTACGGCATCGCCGAAGGCCCTGAGGTCGAAGACGATTACCACAACTTCGAAGCGCTCAACATCCCAGGCCATCACCCGGCCCGGTCGATGCATGACACCTTCTATTTCAATGCCAACATGTTGCTGCGCACCCATACCTCGCCGGTACAGGTCCGCACCATGGAATCGAAACAGCCGCCGATCCGCATCGTCTGCCCAGGCCGTGTGTACCGCAGCGACTCCGATATCACCCATTCGCCGATGTTCCACCAGGTCGAAGGCCTGCTGGTCGACCGCGATATCAACTTCGCCGACCTGAAAGGGACCATCGAAGAGTTCCTGCGCGTGTTCTTCGAAAAAGAACTGGCCGTGCGTTTCCGTCCTTCGTACTTCCCGTTCACCGAGCCATCCGCTGAAGTCGACATGGAATGCGTGATGTGCAGCGGTAAAGGCTGCCGTGTCTGCAAGCAGACTGGCTGGCTGGAAGTCATGGGCTGCGGCATGGTTCACCCGAACGTGCTGCGTATGTCCGGGATCGACCCGGAAGAGTTTTCGGGCTTTGCCTTCGGCATGGGCGTTGAGCGTCTGGCCATGCTGCGTTACGGCGTGAACGACTTGCGTCTGTTCTTCGACAACGACTTGCGGTTCCTCGCGCAATTTCGCTAGTCGTAACGAATTCTTAGGAGAGCAGGATGAAATTCAGTGAACAATGGCTGCGTGGCTGGGTAAGCCCGCAGGTAAATCGCGACGAGCTGGTTGCTCGTCTGTCGATGGCCGGTCTTGAGGTCGATAGCGTTACGCCGGTCGCCGGTGAATTCAGTGGTGTGGTGGTGGGCGAGGTGCTGAGCACCGAGCAACACCCGGACGCCGACAAGCTGCGCGTTTGCCAGGTCAGCAGTGGCGCGGAGACCTTCCAGGTTGTGTGCGGTGCGCCAAACGTGCGCCCGGGCCTGAAGATCCCGTTCGCGATGATCGGTGCCGAACTGCCAGGCGATTTCAAAATCAAGAAAGCCAAGCTGCGTGGCGTTGAATCCAACGGCATGCTGTGCTCCCAGGCTGAGCTGCAAATTGGCGAAGGCAACGACGGCCTGATGGAATTGCCGGCCGATGCGCCGGTCGGTCAGGACATTCGTGAATACCTGAACCTGGAAGACGCCAGCATCGAGGTCGACCTGACCCCGAACCGCGGTGACTGCCTGTCTCTGGCCGGTCTGGCCCGCGAAGTCGGTGCGCTTTATGCTGCCCCGGTGGTGCGCCCGGCCATTGCCAGCGTTCCTGCCGTGCACGACGAAGTGCGTTCGATCGAAGTACTGGCGCCGAACGCTTGCCCGCGTTACCTGGGTCGCGTGATCCGTAACGTTGACCTGTCCAAGCCTACGCCACTGTGGATGGTCGAGCGCCTGCGTCGCGCCGACGTGCGCAGCATTGACGCCGCCGTCGACATCACCAACTACGTGATGCTGGAACTGGGCCAACCGCTGCACGCATTCGATCTCGCCGAAATCAATGGCGGCATCCGCGTGCGCATGGCCGAAGATGGCGAGAAGCTGGTGCTGCTCGACGGTCAGGAAGTCAGCCTGCGTAGCGATACGCTGGTGATCGCCGACCACACCCGTGCCTTGGCTATCGCCGGTGTCATGGGGGGCGAGCACAGCGGCGTCAACACCGCGACCACCCGCGATATTTTCCTGGAAAGCGCGTTCTTCGACCAGATTGCCGTCGCTGGCAAGGCTCGTTCCTACGGCCTGCACACCGATGCCTCGCACCGCTACGAGCGTGGCGTGGACTGGCAACTGGCCCGTGAAGCCATGGAGCGCGCCACTGGCCTGCTGCTGGAAATCACCGGTGGCGAAGCCGGCCCGATCGTCGAAACCGTCAGCGAGCAGCATCTGCCGTCGATCGCACCGATCACCCTGCGTGCCCAACGCATCACCCAGATGCTGGGCATGGAAATGGATTCGGCCGAAGTCGAGCGTCTGCTCAGCGCTTTGGGCCTGACCATTACCGCCGATGGGGCAGGGCAGTGGCGCGTTGAAGTGCCAAGCTTCCGTTTCGATATCAGCCTGGAAGTCGACCTGATCGAAGAACTGGCCCGTCTGTACGGTTACAACCGTCTGCCGGTTCGCTACCCGCAAGCCCGTCTGGCGCCACAAGCCAAGGCTGAAGCGCGCAGCGATCTGCCTGAACTGCGTCGTCTGCTGGTGGCTCGTGGTTATCAGGAAGCGATCACTTACAGCTTCATCGATCCGAAACAGTTCGAGTTGTTTAATCCGGGGGTCGAGCCGCTGCTGCTGGCCAACCCGATTTCCAACGACATGGCGGCCATGCGTTCGTCCCTGTGGCCGGGCCTGGTCAAGGCGCTTCAGCACAACCTGAACCGCCAGCAGGATCGCGTCCGCCTGTTCGAAAGCGGCCTGCGTTTCGTCGGTCAGCTGGAAGGCCTGAAGCAAGAGCCAATGCTGGCTGGTGTGGTGTGCGGTAGCCGTCTGCCGGAAGGCTGGGCGCAAGGTCGCGATGTCGTGGATTTCTTCGACGTCAAAGCCGATGTGGAAGCGGTGCTGGGCTTCGCCGGTGCACTGGATGCGTTCACGTTTGTGCCGGGTAAACACCCTGCGTTGCACCCGGGTCAAACCGCGCGCGTCGAGCGTGATGGTCGCTTGGTCGGCTACGTTGGTGCCATCCACCCTGAATTGTCGAAAACCCTCGGCCTCGACCGTCCGGTCTTCGTTTTCGAGCTGGTCCTGGCCGAAGTGGCGTTGGGGAAAATGCCAAAATTCAGCGAGTTGTCGCGCTTTCCTGAAGTGCGTCGTGACTTGGCATTGATTGCGGCCACGGACGTGGCAGCCAGTGCTGTGCTGGATGTAATCCGTGAAAATGCAGGCGAATGGCTCACGGACCTCAGGCTATTTGACGTGTATCAGGGTAAAGGCATTGATCCTGATAGAAAAAGCCTTGCAGTCGGCTTGACCTGGCAGCATCCATCGCGCACTCTTAATGACGATGAGGTGAATACCGCAACGCAAAACATCCTCACCTCGCTCGAACAAAGGTTGAACGCCACGTTAAGGAAGTGACGTATGGGGGCTTTGACGAAAGCTGAGATGGCGGAACGTCTGTACGAAGAGCTGGGCCTGAACAAGCGGGAGGCCAAGGAATTGGTCGAACTGTTTTTCGAAGAAATCAGGCACGCGCTCGAAGACAACGAACAAGTCAAATTGTCCGGTTTCGGCAATTTCGACCTTCGGGACAAACGCCAGCGGCCTGGCCGCAATCCGAAAACGGGAGAAGAAATCCCGATCACGGCTCGCCGTGTGGTCACCTTTCGTCCAGGGCAGAAGTTGAAGGCCCGAGTTGAGGCTTATGCTGGAACCAAGTCATAACGACGAACTACCCGTCATCCCGGGCAAACGCTACTTCACCATTGGTGAAGTCAGCGAGCTGTGTGCGGTAAAACCACACGTGCTGCGCTACTGGGAGCAGGAGTTTCCTCAACTCAACCCCGTCAAACGCCGCGGAAACCGCCGGTATTATCAGCGCCAGGACGTGCTGATGATCCGGCAGATCCGCGCGCTTCTTTACGATCAGGGGTTCACCATCGGCGGCGCACGCTTGCGTTTGTCCGGCGATGAAGCCAAAGACGACACCACCCAATACAAACAAATGATCCGCCAGATGATCGCCGAGCTGGAAGATGTTCTGGTGGTCCTCAAGAAATAAATTCCTGCTTTTAAATACTTCCAGTTTTCAAAAGCTTGCGATATATTCTTGAGCGTTCCTCGAGATGAGGAACAGAGTTAACGCCTAGTCGGGGCGTAGCGCAGTCCGGTAGCGCACTAGCATGGGGTGCTAGGGGTCGAGTGTTCGAATCACTCCGTCCCGACCATATAATTCAATGACTTAGGCCAATGTTCACAGCATTGGCCTTTTTCATGTGCGTGACATTTGCGTGACTCCTCGATTTTTCACGCCTGTTTCCTCTTCAATATTGTCAGCACCGGTCCACGCGAATCGGTTGCTGATACCATGTTCGCAGCTTCAATCAGATGCCCGAGCTCAGCGCCCGAGTAGTGACTGGTGATGCTGCCGTTCTTGTGGCCCAGAAGTGCCTTGCGGTCTTCCTCGGTGACGCCTGCTGCTCGTAGCCGACGGCCAAATGTGTGTTTGAGGTCATGAATCCTGATGGATGCATAACCTGGGTGAGCGGGGCGAAGGTTTTCCTCCTGCCAGAGTTTCGCCGCTCTCACCCGCGCCTTCTTCCAGGCTGAGTCGTTCATCCGGTGCATCGCGGTGCCGTTGTAAGGGAAAACCCATTCCTTGCTCAGGCCGCGCTGCCGCTCGATGATCGACTTGGCCACATTGTTGAGCACGACCAGTCGCTCATCACCGTTTTTCACCCCAGACCGTTCGTGTCTGCCGCCAAAGTCCGCCGGGATCAGAAAAACACTGGTTCCGAGCTCCGGCACCGAAATCTCCCAATCCCATCTCAGCTTGCAGACTTCCTGCTCCCGCGTGCCGGTGTTCACCTTGAACAGCGCCATCGTTTGCAGATGGGCCGGCAACTCCCCAAAAAGAATCGACTGCTCCGGCCACGACATCGGGTATGGCTTGCGGCTCGACTTCTTCTCTTCCAGCTTTGTGAGCATCGGCACGTTGTCCAGCCATGGCCTACGCTCATCGTCTCGCCACTTCCTGGCACATAACGACAAAACCCGAACCACACGCTCGATCGAGATATTAACCGTCCGGTTGCTGACACCTTTCTTTACCTTGCCATTCTCAAGCTTCTTGGTCGCCAACCGGTCTTTGATGAAGGGCAGAAGCGCCTGATCATCAATGTGGGTCAGCGGCACGTCACCTATGAATGGGTCCAGCTGAGCAAGGTGATGCGCAGAAAGCTTGATTGACGGCTGGTCCTTGAACTCCAACAGGAAGCGAGTCGCCGCCTCCCGCCAGATCCTGACCTTCTTTACGCCATACACCTTCTGTTGTCGGATCTGCTCTAGCCTGAAGATCAGGTAGCGCTCTGCTTCTTCCCGGTCACCAGTTCCAGTGCTTTCGTAAAGTCGTTCTCCGTTGATTTTCTTGTCGATATGCCAGATACCTTTCCTTTGGGAGAGGCCTGTGATCGATTTTCGCGCCATGATTTATCTCCTTTCTGGCGCTCGCTGCGGGGCAATTGTTGCTCCGGGGCGCGGTTTTTATCAATGGACTTGGCTTCGACGTATGCCGAGGCCCAGTCATCCAACTCCTTCCGGTCGAACCCGACACCGCGCTCGCCGATGGGAAATTCGTGGACGTGCGGTCGAACCTCGGCGTCAAACACTGCGCGACACATGCCCAGGTACGCTGGCGCCTGCTTGGCCCGGATGAAGCGGGGGAGCAATGCGAGCTCGGCATTCATATCTTCCTCCAGGTAGCAGCCGACACCCGCGCCCAGCGCTCGGTCGTGACGATGATGAAGCTGCGGATACCGGTCAGGACTGGGTGCATCTCGCCGTCGAACTCGACGAATTGACCGGACTTGCGGTGTTCTGGCTGGCGGTCGATCACGTCGAGCAGCTTGCCGACGGCGCCGTCTGGTCTGCGTTCGTGCACATCAATGCTGGACATGGCGTTCTGCCTCAATTCGTCTTTGGATGCCTGTCCGGTAACTCTCAGGCCGTTCTGCCGCGGTACGCTGGATGTTCGCGATGACACGCTCGACGCCGCCGAATATCGGATCTACCAAACGCCCGGCCTCAATCAACTGATCAGCCAGGTTCCAGCCTTCTCTTTCTTCAATGCGAGACATAGGGATGCTCCAGCCGCGCGCGGCGGCAAGCAGGGATAAATGGGGCGGGGTTACTTGCGGCGCTGGAATTCAGTGCAGCGGACGATCACGGTCTGAGCGTCCCGGGCGAGCGCCGGCATGGTGTTGAAGGGAAGGTGGCTGCAATTGCGGTGGGCGTGGATGCAGGTGCGACACATACCGCCTTTGGGTTGGTGAGTCATTGCGTCACCCTCTTGAACTCGACGACCCAGACCCAAGGGTTGGCGGCCCAGTCGCCACCGGTGGATTCCCAAAGGTGGCGCCATGCAGTTCGCAAGGTCGGACGGCCATCAGCGCCTGAGCCGGCATGGCACATGTCGTACCGGTCCTGCCCATCTGCCAGCGCATCGAGATCAATCCCCTCAGCTTCGATCTCGTTATCGCTGATGTCCTGCAACCGTTCGACGCGTACGTCGGTGATTTCCAGAATGATGCGGCTGGCCCAGCGCGGCATGTGGATGCTTGGCCGGTGCCGCCAGATCTTGTTCGGCGCCGCCGCCGAGTAAGCGCCGTTGCGCAAGCCGTTCGGGTAGCTGTTATTGGGCTCGTTCGGTGGCGTGCTGTCAGCCGAGTAAACAATCCGACGGCTACCGAACCAGGCCCCCGTGTCGTCCTCGGGGTAGGTTGCCTGCCAGTCGCCGGCCTGCCACCAGCTCTCGCGCACCCACAGTCGGTCGCCTGGCTTTCCGTAGGGACACTTGCAACCAGACTCACCGTCGCGCCACCAGGCCCCGAACACCTCGGGCCCTGCTTCCTGTTCTCCGTGCCGATTCGTTACAGCAACGTTGTAGGCCTCAACTGTAAGGCTGGCATCGTCATCTGGCTGGATCTTCATCGCCCGCCGCGTGACCGTCTTTCGGCCTTCCAGAATGGCGCGCACCATCGGGGCCGAGAACAGGATCGGCCGTTCCTTGATATTGGTCATTGGGCAAGCTCCAGTTCTTTGGTGGTTTCGGCCGCAAGCGTTTCGATGGCAAGGGCATACACGTCCGGGTGCTGCTTATCGAAGGCCGGCATGTGTTCAGTTTCGATCCAGGTGCCGCGAACGGTGCCCTTGGCCAGCCATGCTGGCTTGCTTCCCGGTGCCTGCGTCCACGCGGTGACGCCGATGCCGTGGCTGGCGATCTGCTTGGCGGTGATGAAGCCTTGGCGCCGAAGTTGGGCCAGAACCTTCAGTGCCGACTCTTTCCACGGTGTCAGGCGAACCGGAGCCGGCACGCCGGCGGGCAGGTTTGTCACCAGAACTGGTACATGGCAGCGTTCGGGCGGGTTCCAGTCGAACATGTACCAGTCATAAAACGGTTGGTGATTGCTGACCTCCAGCAGGGAATGATCGAGGCTGAAGGTGAAACAGTCACCGTGGCGCGTCCAGCTCGACCTCGGTACGAGCACTCTCACGCCGAGGTGTTCCAGCATCTTCACGATGCCTTTGCTGGCGTCGGTGATTTTGCTCACGATCACCAGTCGATAATCCGGTCCGGCGCGGCCGTAAAGCTCGTCGCCGCGGCACGGCAGGATTTGGTCAGCCACCTTGGCGTTCAGCTGCATCTTCGCCTCGACGCCGATCTGGCGGCCGTCTTCGTGCACCACCAGTACGTCGAAGCCGGCGGCCTCGGGGTAGCACGTCCAACCGGGCAGCTCGTTGAACTCCTGGATGAACAGCGCGCAGAGGTCAGCCTCCTTTTCGATTTTCTCGATAGGCATGTTTCGTCCTTGCCGCTATAGCGGCTGACTTTGAAGGGGGAGGGTTACTTTTTCGGGTAGGTCTTGGTTAGCGCACCGTTGACTGCGTGACCGCGCCTCAGTACGACGTTGGCCAGCTTTTCACGGTCTCTCTCGCTGTGGCTGGCTTGACTGAGCAGGCCGAAGTAACTGTTGGCGGTCTCGCGCAGATCCTCGGCGGGGGCCGCGGCTGTTCGCTTCAGCGCTTGGGCCAGTGATCGCTTGCGGGTTGATCGCCGCCACGGCTTGATGACGTGGCCAACGAAGTCGACGCCGCGATCAGCTGGCTGGAGGATGGTCTTCGTCGGGTTCAGCTTCGCGCCCAGGCTGGGCAGGAACGCTTCAACCTCTGCCAGCCAAGCGTTGAGCTGTTGCGGCGACTCATGCAGGAACACGAAGTCATCGACATAGCGCACGTAATGCTTGGCGCCGAGCTTGTGCTTTGCGAACTGGTCGAGCGCATTGAGATACACGTTGGCGAAGAACTGCGACGATAGGTTGCCGATGGGTAGGCCAAGGTGCGCCGGTTGCGCGGTGAGCCGTTTGTGCTGCGGCACCCGGTTGAACAGATGCGCCGGGCTGCGCACCTCGTAGTCTTCGCGAGGGTCGTGCATAAGGATTTGTTCGGCGAGTGCCAACCACCAGGGTTCGGTGATCTTGGTGGCCAGCTGCTTGCGCAGAACCTCTTTGTCGATCGCGACGAAGAAGTTGGCCAAGTCGCACTTGAGATAAAAGATCGGCTTCGACCAGTTCTGGCTGGCGCTGCGGATCTTCGCTTCAAGCCGGGTGGCGGCGTACAACGTGCCGCGCCCGGGAATGCATGCGCAACTGTCCGCTATGAAGCTGGCGTAGAAGCGCGGGGCCACACGGTTGTACAGCAGGTGGTGGACGACGCGGTCCCGGAAGGCAGCAGCCCAAACCTCTCGGGCTTTCGGCCGGGTGACCACGAAGCATATCGAGCGGCCTGGCCGGTAGGTGCCGGCGATCAGGTCGTCGTGTAGACCGATCAGGTTGCGTTCCAGGTCCATTTCGAAAGCCAATGCACTGGCGCTGTTGCGCTTCGAGCGGCGGCAGTCGTAATAGGCCTGAACAAGCTCGCTGAACGGGTAGGGACCAACATTCGAATCTGCGGACGGGGCGGACGCGGAGCTCGTTGTTCTTGTCGTTGTTGTTCTGATTGCCATCATCGAAGTTCATGTTGAATGCGTTGTTGGCGGAGCGCTGCGACTTATCGTGCTATCTACGTCGCCAAGCCGAAGGCAGAGCCGATCAGCAAGGAAACTGCGCGAGACCTGCACGGACGCTTTAGACCGTCGGTATCTCTGATGCGCATGGCGGTGACCCAGAGGTCAGCGGCACGACCAGATTCAATTCGCACAGACCTGAAAGCCATGACTCTCAGATGGCGGGCGCGGTTGGGGTGGAACGTTTCCAGGCAGTGGCCTGTTTACCGATCGAGGAAGTAACCTCTATCGAAGTGGCATGCTGCCCGACACTGATGAACCGACTCTCCTTGAAGAGTCGCATCAGGAACTCGATGACCTGGACCTTCTCTACCAGCAGGGTCAGGTGTGGGTGCTTGTCCCGGGTCGAGTTGGCCCGGGCAATCAACATCAGCACGTCGATGCACTCATCGATAACGCGCTTCCCGAGTGACTGCTTGAGGTCTCGGGGAATGTTGCGGGTGAGGTTCGTCGCCATCTGGAGCAGTCCCAGTGACACCTTGTAAATCTGCAATTCCGTGTGCATTCCCATAATGGGCGCTCTCCAAGAGCAACCGGCCGCAAGCGGCCGGATTAAATAAGCAAATTAATCAATTAATTGACTGCGGACGGGGCGGACGCGGAGCTCGTCGAGCTTGCCGTTGATGCCCTGAAAGCCATCACCGAAGGTCATGACGAATGCGTTGGTGGCGGAGCGCTGCGAACTCGACCAGTACCAGGTTGGCTTGAAGGCTTCGGCGCCGCCAGCCTGGAAGACGGCCAACGTGGTCTGAGCCGGTGACTCTTCGGTGTGCAGCAGCCCGACAGGCTCGCTGTTCGGGTTGTCACCGCTGCGGCCGTACTGCCAATTCGTTTCGGTGGTCGGCTTGAAGTGGCGATACTGCAATTCCTGTACATCCCGCGCCGGGATCGCCCAGTCGGTGTAGCCGCCGATGTCCAGAGCCAGCACCTGCTGCGCCAGTTCACTGCCAGCTGCCGCCATCGCTTCGGTGTTGCCGCGGCTGTTGGTGAAGCTGTCGGCGCCATCAATCTTCACGCCGTACTCGCCCCAGGCGCCTTTCAGTTCGTGCGCGGCGCCGGCGGTGATGTTCAGGTAACGCTTGCCGGTGTCCGGATCGCGGGTGATGCCGGTGAAGAATCCGCCACCGAATGCCTGGCCGATTTCCGGGAGGGTGGCTGCTGGTGCGACTTGCTCTGCTGCGGACATGGTCTTTCCTCTTTTCGAAGGCAACAAAAAAGGCGCTGCTGCGCCCGGTGCCGGATCAAGAACGAATGATTAAAGGATCAAATAAAGAATCTGCGGACGGGGCGGACGCGGAGCTCGTTGCCCTTGACGAGGCTGCCCTGAAAGCCATCATCGAAGTACATGAGGAATGCGTAGTAGGCGGAGCGCTGCGTTGACGACCAGTACCAGGTGTCTTTCGCGAACAGTTCCGGCACGTTCACCCAGCAGTGGTACAGCTCGGCGCAGGCGGGAAGGTAGAAGTCCTGGTGACCTTCAGCGGTGTAGGCAGCTACCGCCTCAATAGCTGGGTGACTACCTTCAGACTGGAGCACCTCACTGTTGGCAAGGCCGTCGGTCTTGCTTGTTGCGCCCGATTCTTTGCCTCGTCCGCCCCATTCGTGGTCGCCGATATCGCTCTTGGCGATGATCAGATAGTGCGCCGGGACATCGCCGCGCGCTGCAACCAGGCCACCATTGAAGCCACCTTGTCCAGGCCACTCAGCGCCGAATGCGGGGATGTTGGTTGGTACGATCGGTTGGACATTTGCCGCCGGAGGTAGGACCAGGGCAAACGTGCTGGCCAGTGCCAGTTTGGCAAGTTGTGACGCTGGCATCTTGATCGTGGTGTCGCCGTGCTTGAGGGTAATCATTTCTGGTTTCATGTGGTGCCTCGTTATTCGCTTGAACGGAATGTGTTCACTGGCTCTGGTGTCTGGTTGCGCGAAGCTCTCGGAGGAACGTGTGAGGATGAAATCCAATCTTTGCGGAGACATCCCACCAGGTTGCACCGGCCGCCCGCATGTCGAGCGCCATGCTCATGTATTCGGAGTTGATCTGCTTGGGCTTGCCCTTGTGGCCGAGAACGATCCCGGCGGAGTTGAGGTAGCGCACGACGGTCGGGTATGCGCAGCCGGCTGCCGCGGCGATGTCGTCAACCTTACGGCCTTCCGCATGCATGCTGAAAATCAGCCCGACCGAGTCAGGCGATAACTTGGCTGTCATGCTCATTCCTCCGCGATCACTGGACAGATGCCCTTGGGGCTGGGAGCTCTTTGGTGGACTCGATGAACCCCGTGGTTTCTACGTCGCCATCCATCGCGTTGATGAACAGCACCTCGACTTTCGCCGAATCAACCAGCACCTTCGCGACCTCTGCAATCGCCTTGGCCCGCTCGATCTCCATCGGCTTGTCAGGGTCCTGAAGCGCTTCGAGCGTGGCGAACAGGTGGTTCCTGAGGTCAGTCATCTTGTTTTTCATTGGATGCCTCGCTGATCGCTTTCTTGAGCTTGCCGAGTTGGCGAATAGTTGATTTGAGTTCTGACGGGTAGCGATGGATCGTATTGCGACGCATGTTCTCGGCGCGGGTGATCAGTTCAAGATTGTCGATATCGATATGCGCTGTGTTCTTGTCGCGGAAGACGACGATGTGTCCAGGGGGCACCGTGCCGTTGGATTCCTCCCAGAGGATCATGTGTACCGACTTCCATCTGCGCTGCGGTGGCCCGTCATCGCGAACCTTGCGCTGCCGGATACCGTCTTTCGTGACTCGCTCTGTGCCAATGGGCTGTAGCAGGAGGGCGGCTTTGCCGTTCACCGTCCCCACCTTGAAACGCGTTTCCGCTGAGCGCCCGCCGGCTGTGTAGCTCAGGCCCTTGTTCCAGGAGGTCTGGCCTTTCTGGAATCGTGTGCCGGTACCAGGATTATTTTCTCGGCGTAGCCTGCACGCATGCTCGCTCGCCAGGTAGGCTTCGCTGCGCTTCAGTCCGAGCAGGTACGCCTTGTTGTAGATCGACCAGTACGGGCGCTGGAAGGCTTGGATAAGCTCAGGCATTGGCGTGTCCGGGTACAAAGCGCAGAGGCGGGCTTCGTCATCCGGTGACCATGGCTTACGGTCTTTGGTGCGCTGCTCGGGCTCGCGACTAAGGCGGGCCAGCGCGCGATCAAAAGCTTGTTGAGCAATTGGATTCATGGCTTCGCCTTGCCGGATGGCGTGATTCGTTGAGAAAGGTTATGCAGCAGCCTGCAGCGCCTCGATGATTCGCTGTCCTGCCAGAGGCGGTACTGCGTTGCCTGCCATGTGCATAGTCAGCCGATGGTTGTCCGGGCGCTTGGTATCAGATGGGAACGACATGGCCGCCAGCGCTTCATTTGCAGAGAGCATTCGCATCTCATTGCCGCGGACCAAGGCCCACCGGTCAAGCGTCGTGATGGTCCCAATCGGCCGGTTGATGTCCCGCCCGGTGAGCCCGGAGCCTTTCCCGTAGTAGGGCATGATGAATTGTTCGCCGAAACGCTCCCGCCCATTGCGTACGCGGTCCAGGGTTGCCTGGGCCCTCCCCGGCTTCTCGATTGGCGACCAGCGACCAGAATCGAAGTCAAGGAAGCTGGCGGCAGACACATGCTGGCGCCGGTGAAGCTCGAGCATCAAAGGCGCCTTGCTCCGAGTACAGACTAAAAATAGACGTACTCGGTGTTGCGGCACGCCAAGATCGGCGCAGTCAACCACATGCGGGGCGATCATGTAGCCGAGCGCCGCCATTGCCTGCGACCAAGCAGGGTACAAGGCCCAGGCCGTGAACTCTTCGACGTTTTCTACCAGCACCACTTCCGGCCGATGGAACTCGGCGGCAGACACAACCGCCCAGGCTGTCGACCTGGATGCATCATGCTGCGCGTTCCCCGACTTTTTGCCGCGTGCCTTGGAGTGGCCCTGGCAGCAAGGTGAGGCCAGCATGATGTCGTGGGCCGGAACCTTCGACCAATCAGCCTGATGCAGGTCCTGGCAGATGTGAATCGCGTCTGGGTGATTGGCGCTGTGCCATTCGACCGCAACCGGCCAATGATTTGCGGCCCAAAGTATTTTGATGCCGGCATTACGGCCACCTGTAGACCATCCGCCGAGCCCGGCGAACAAATCGATTGCTGTTGTCATGAGGGTGTTCCAGGGTTGTTTATTCGTCGCTGCAGATGCGCAGCGATTCGCGCTGATAGGCGATAGCCAGTTTTGCCGACACGTTTTCACTGATTGTGATTTCGTGTCGCGGCGGGGTCAGAAGCGGAGCGGACTTTTGAGGCCCTAACGCATGAAGGTGGTGAATCATCAGCGTGATGGCCTCGCCCTGTTCCTCGATGCCGTTCCAGGCCATCAGGTCGGCCAGTGCCTGGCGTGTTCCGGCCATGCAGTGCAGCCTGATCTCTTCCTCGCCGCGAGCCTTTCGCCTCGCCGCAGTCTTGGCTGAGCGCTCTTTCGGTTCGGCTGCCATGGTTACTCCTGCTGCTTAGGCGCCCTGGGGAAGAAGGCCGGTCTTGCGTTGGATTTTGGATAGTCGATGCCGAAATTTTCGAGGATGCGAGTGAAAGCGCGATATGAAATGCCAGCCTTCTCGCGCGCTTGGTTGCGAGTAAGGCCGAGATCCTTGAATGCCTTGATGCGTTCAGCGTCTTTGGCATCTTTCTCTTCATCAACATTGCAGCGCAGGTTAGCTTGGCTTTTGAATGCGGCCCGCTGAAACTTGAAGCCGTTGGCTTTGGCCATATTGGTCAGTGTTCGGCGCGACAGGCCAGTGCTCATGATCGCTTGCGCATAGGTCATGGTTTCGGCGAGCTTTCTGATGCGCTCGATCAGTTCCAGCTTTTCCCGAGATCGCTCTATGGCCCGTTCCTCGCGTTCAATATCGCGCTGTGCCAGTTTATCGAGCCATGCCGGCGTTTCTGGTTTTGGTGCCGGCTTGGCTTTGGCATCCTTCTTCTTCGGTGGCGGCTCATGCCTCACTGGCGGCGGCACAAAGCTCGGTCCCTGCAATACCTCAATAGTCCCTCCTTTGTTCAAGAAGGCCTCCTGAAGCAGGGCAAGTTCGTGGCGTTGAGGGTCGAGCATCTGGATCATGGAAAGCTCTGTGCTGACGTATGCGTTCATGCTGCACCTCTCATTCGGCCTCGCATTTCCTGTTCAAGTTCGGCCAGCTCTTCTAGGAAGGCCTTGATCTCGGCTTCCATCTCGCGACCGCGCTTGAAGTCGAAGTCGTAGCGGAAGCAGACGTATTGCAGCTCTTCAGGCAAGCGGTCGTCGTAACTCACGAAGTCCGCCCAATGGCGACCTGTGCAAGCCATCTGGGCCAGCATCTGCCATTCGTACTGCGGGTCGTGGCGGCGTGATTGCATGGTTGCGATGTGCGTGGCAGTGTTCGGGCACTTGATCTCCAGCACTCCGTCATCGCCGGCGAGCCCGTCAGGCGACGCCCCGAAGCATTCAATCTTCGGGTGCATTACCAGCCCGGTTTCGACGACCATCAGGCCTTTGTCGGCCTCGTAGGCCATGCAGGCAAATGGCTCAAGCTCAACGCCTCGTTGCACAGCGGCATTACGGGACAGATCCATGCCGCCTTGCTGGCCGGTCAGTCGTTCGCACAGCAACTCCATCATGTAGTTTTTGCGAGTGGCAGAAGGCGCGCCACCGCGCCCGCTGGCCATCACATCCTTAACGCGGCTGGCCGTGACGTTACCTAGGCGTGCCGCAAACCACTCTTCGCTACGCTGCTCCATCTAACACCTCCTCGGCTTGGCCTTCGATAGGCGCAGTCTCTGCTTTGATGGCCTCGCCGCGCCTGGTCACTTCCGCCTTGAAGCGAGCGTGACCTGCGGCGTCTTTGGCTTGCTTCATGGCTGCCGTACCCTGGTGATAAACCTCGGTCAGTGCTTCCAGACTTCCAGCCTTCATCGCAAGATCGATCCAGCTGTTGACCAATTCGGGATCAGTCGGTGCCGAACCGGGCATTCCGACCAAACCTTCTCCGCCATCCGTGTTCAGGTGGTGGATGGCCTGCTCAAGCCGGTCTGTCTTCGGCCAGAACTTGTAACCTCGCTTCACCACCGTCTTTTTCGCCATCTCGCCCGGGTCTGTCACCCAAGGGCAAGACTTCTTCTTATCGACCCATGCCCTCCAGGCGCTCGACCGGTCTCGAATGGCGTTGACGTCGTCAATGCCCATCGTCTCAGTTAGGTAGTCGCCGTCGGCGGTCTTGACCACCACGTATACGCCAACCGCCTCGCCGCGATCTTTGGCGAACGGTTTGTAGGTATGGGTTGGGGGCTTGTCGAAGCCGTTCAGTGCGAAGACGTCAGCTTCATGGACCAGTTCAGCCTGGGCCCAGCGTATGGCGCCGGTGGCCATGGCCAGATCCATCAGTCCGATATAGCTGATGTCGAGGCAGATCTTGCCGTCGCGCGGGACCAGATAAGCCTGTTTCTTGGCTGGATTCAGGCTGATACCGATAGCCGCGATGTTCGTGATTGCGTTAACCACCGACTGCCGGTTTTGCAATGCGATCTTGGTGGCATATTCACCGGCAGTGATAATTTGGATGGCGAACTCTGCCTCTCGATCAAAGTTGATCGAACGGTCGGTTAGGACATTGGCGAACTGGTTGCGGGCGCCGTAGATGTCCTGAGTAATCGTTGCGATTGCTTGACTCATGACAACCTCAGTATGTAATTGCGATGGCTGGGATCTTGCGCTGAGCGATCAGAGTGATCGCCTGCTTGGCGCATTCCTCGGTCATACCGCCGGCGACAAATGCTTCCAGAGCCGTGCGATTGATCTTCTTCTTGTGCTCAAGATCGGCTTCGCGGGCTTGGGCCTGCTCCAGTTCAAAGGCCGCTGCTGCGGCTTGGCGGGCCAGTTCGTTCTGGCGCGCTTGCTCGACGGCCTGCTCTTGGCGCTGCACAGCAGCGATGCGGTCTTGCTCGGCGCGCTGCTCAGCTGCCAACTGGTCGGCCTTGGCCTGTGCTGCTTGGCGCTCGGCTTGCTCGGCCTGGAGTTGCAATTGCAGGCGCTGACGTTCTGCGGCTGCTTCTGCGTCCCGTGCAGCTTGCTCTGTGGCGCGCTGTGCGGCGGCAGCCTGGTCGAGCAGTTCCTGTTCGCGTCGTGCAGCAGCATCGCGTTCGGCCTGAGCGCGTTGCTCAGCTTCGATGCGGGCCTGTTCGGCGGCGGCACTGGCAATCGCTGCCTCGCGATCACGCTGGGCCTGTGCTTCGGCCTCAGCGCGCAAACGGACAAGTTCGGCCTGCTCAGCTTCGTATTGCTGGCGAGTGGAGAGGGCGGCGCGCAGTTTGGCGAGCGTCGATTCCTTGGCGCGGGCGGCTTCGGTTTCGAATTCCTCCCAGTGCTCGCCCATCTGCACGCTTTCAACCGACGTGATGGATTCCAGCAGGACGGCGGCGCTGACGTCGGTCAGGTCGGCGCAGAAGTCGTGAATGGCTTGAACCGCATCCACATGCTTGTCCTTGCGAGCAGTTTCGGCGGCCTCCCACTCGGTCAGTGGCTTGCGTGTTTCGTCGCGCAGCGCATCCATGGCGTCGACGAACTCGCGAAGTTCAGCTTCCACGACCCTTGGCATTTCCTTGAGGCGCTTCAGATACTCGCGGCCAGGCTTCTCGACGGCCACCTTCGACTTGCTGACCTTGGCGGCGAGCGAAGCGATGCGGTCGCGGCCTTTGGCGGTGGACAGGTCCGGCACCTGGGAGCTGACTTCCTCCTTCACGGCGTGCAGGAATGGCTTCAGGCCGTCCTTCACGTAGATGGCCGGGGCATTGGCTTCGCTGATGTCGTCAATGGTGACGGCAACTTGATTCGCAGACATGGGGAGTTCCTTCCGCCATGCAGGCGGCGTATGAGTTCGAGCTATTGAGTGGGGAGGGGATATCAGGTCACAAACGGTCTGGGTTAGCCCGCTTGGCTAGGTCTCCACAGACAGCCTTGCAGGTGAAGGACCAGCTCCTATTCGCCCTGATTGGCGGTGATGTCTTATCGCGCTCTTGCCGCCTTGCGCGTCTGGGCCATCCAGTTAAGGCCCTCCCAGCGAGGGTGAATTACTGCGTGATCTGGCTGACGTAGGAACTGGCTAGCATGACGAAGGTGGTGCCGAGGAGGACAACAGCTGAGCCGCGCCAGACGTAAATTCGTTTTGCGCGCTGGAACGAAGTCACCGCGACACCGCCACAGGAAGGCTGATCTGCCGCGGCTCGCCGTTCTCTTTGAACAGGCTGTACTGCATGAGCAGGATGGTCAGGCCGAAAGCGAGGATCCAGTAGAAGGTTTTCATGGCTATTTCCCCTTGTACTGAACCGGCACGAACGTGTACTGCTCCTGCCCGTGGTGATGGACAGACCAGAACTCCATGTCGATGCGGTTCATCAGTTCCTGGAAGGTGTAGACGCGGGTGGCGAGGCGTTTCATGGCTAAAGCTCCTGTGGCTGGTCCGGAAGCGGCATCCAGTGCGTTGGCGTCCATACGGCTTCTCGTCCGCTCGACTCCTGCCAATGTGGGACATTGTTTTTCGCGTAGGCGTTGGTGCCAAATGTCAGCTCGCCGACGTACCCTGGCTTTCCGGCAATTACGCGGACGCGGTGTGCGTATTTCGGGGCGGCCAGGTCTATTTCAGGGAGCCTGTCGCTGCATGCGATCCAGCTGCTCACGTCAGCCTCACAACCAGCATGCCGCGCCGGGTCTGAACCTTGATTTGCTTGGGCAGATCAGCGACCAGAAAAAAGCCTCGCGATTGCAAGGCTTGGGTCAACGCTGCGTGGGTTCTCGCGATGATGGTCATGTCGCATCTCCTTGCCTGGTGCGCACAGCAATGCGCCGGACGCGCTCGCAGTAGTGGTTGAACTCTTCAGGGTCGATGGCATTGATCGAGAAGTAGGCGATCACAAGGGTTTCTGCTCTGGCCTCATCAACATCGCCGGCGCCCGGGAGCAACATGGTGTCGATTGCCGAATCGATGGCGTTCACCGCGATTTCATGATGATTCACAGTTCGCCACCTACGTCGTCTTCTGCGGCTTCGCGCTGGGCGGCTACGGCGTCGGTAGCGTGGTCGCGCAGGAATTCGGCGGCAATCTCTTCCAGGCACTGACGCGGTTGCTCGTTGCCGAGCAGATATTTCGCGTGAGTGACTGACTCGCTTTGGCTGCCGACAATCACGCTCAAGACCAGATTGGCGAACGAGTCTCGGTCGTCCAGCCCGTCGATCTGGCGCTCATTCAGGTAGAGCTGCAGGTAGGTCGCGTACTGGGCTGCGGTGACCTTTTGCGGCGCACCGCGGCGCCGCTTCCAGGTGATATCGCAAC
This sequence comes from Pseudomonas sp. FP1740, assembly GCF_030687165.1. NCBI lineage: Bacteria > Pseudomonadati > Pseudomonadota > Gammaproteobacteria > Pseudomonadales > Pseudomonadaceae > Pseudomonas > Pseudomonas sp. FP1740. Next base: position 4,676,152 of record NZ_CP117461.1, on the reverse strand, counting down.
CGCGCACCAACTGCTCAGCCGAATGCTCCAACCATTCCCGCTCTTCTTCAGTCTCGCTGACTTCAGGAGGCAACTGCGCATCGTGCCAAGCCTGACAAATCTTCAATGCTGCGTTCATGGTCGCCTCCAGATCGGCGGGGTTATTCGGCGGGCGGGGCAGGTAGTGGCTGCCAGTGGGTTGGCTCCATTGAGCCATCAAAGTCGATAACGAGATTTCCCAAGCCATCATTTGCAGCCGGGTGAAAATCAGAATCGTCTGTTGAGTAAATCGTTGGCTCAACCCAGCGACCTTTGGTTCGGTCTCTGAAATTCCATCCGGAGCCGATAACAAGCACGCCATCATCTGGCAGCCTGTCTTCAACCTTGATCCATTCGCTCATCTCAATCTCCAATCAGGCGATATACCCGCCCGGCATAGTGGTAACGACCTTCCGAGGTGCGTCATGCATCCGACCTTTGGCACAGTCATGGACGTCGGGGCGTGGCTTGCGGGGGAGGAGTGCGGTTGTGCGTTTCATGGCTGCACCTGCGAAGTAATTGCTGTCAACGCCAGACTGAGGCAGGCCACCGCCCGGTGTTCTGTTAGGCATGTGACGCTCACAACCGTGATGCTTGAGCCGCCAGTCGCAGTCCACGACCCGTCGGGGTTTTTCTTTACTTCGATCACATGGCTCATGACGTCACCTGCTGAACCGCCTCGCGGAACCTTGAAGGCGCCCAGTCGCAAGACTCGTCCTCTGCGATATGTCCGAACATTGCGATGCAGCGATTGGCGTACACACAGTCGCCGCAGGTCTTTCCTTCTGGCAGGTTCATCTTGTCGGCGTTGTCCGCCGTGCGCGGATATGGTTTACGTTGTTCGCTCATCACACTCACCTCCAATCGCCCAATAAAAAGCCCGGACGAACCGGGCTTTACCACCTTACGTAACGACCGGGCGCATGAGGCGTCGGATCGTGGCTGTCTGTTACATGGCTGCAAATCCTCCGCGTTGAGATGCTGCAGGTGGCCGGCACTGCCCGGCACGTATCAGGCCTGGCCTCTCGTACCTGAGAAGCCCCGCGATTCACCCGCAAAAAGCAATGAATGAAGAATTAAATAGGCAATCTGCGGACGGGGCGGACGCGCGCGGTGACGAGCTTGCCATCGATGCTCTGATTGCCAACACCGAAGTACATGTCGAATGCGAGGTAGGCGGAGCGCTGCGAACTCGACCAGTACCAGGTCTTCTCGAAGTGCTCAGCAATGTTCTGCCAAGCGTGATTCAGCTCACCGATGCTGGGCAGGTAGAAGTCGTGGTGACCGTCTGCGGAGTGATTGCCGGCTGCCTCGGCTGCCGGGAATGTTCCGCCAGACTCCAACAGAGTCGTGGTATTCAGGATGCCGTTGACCTTGCTGGTGGCGGCGGTCTCGGTGCCGTACTCGCCCCAGGCGTGTTCGCCAAGGTCTTTGTCGGCGAAGATCAGGTGGTAAAGCTCGCCATCCTCACCCTGCCTGATGCCGGCATAGATGCCACCTTGCCCCACCCAGTAAGTGCCGATCGCTGGAACATCGCTGTTCGCCGCCGGCGCCTTGGCTTGCTCGCCACCAAGAACCAAGTTCGCAAACTGCAACACCAGCGCCTTGTCTGGACTGCTGATCGATGATTCGCCGCAGGTTAGGGTATGAGTCGTCATGTTCCGTGCTCCTTGTCTGGTCGGCGCTCAAATAGCGCTGGATGCTTGAGTGTTGAGCTGTTCTTGCTCGGCTTCGGTCGGATAGCGTTTGGGGCCGGCCAGCATTCTCACCAGCCATGGCAACAGGACGTTCCGGGTGAAGCTGATTCGGGATTTCTCAGCCATGGCTGTATTGCTCCTCAGTAGTCGCAAATCTGGTGGTAAACCGGTTTGAATTTGGCCGGCTTGGTTTCGGTGGTCATGAGGTAAAGCATGAACAGGGCAAACATTTCGTCTTGCTCCTCTGTGTGGCTTTCGAATACCTCCCGGGGTTTGAGAGGCAGTCGTAAAGCCAGATAGCCAGCCTGAAACAGCAGGAAGCCATCTGAGATATGTGGTTGTGGGCTTTGGGCGGGGAGGTCAGCGCCAGAACGCTGCGACCCCGGTGATAGTTCGCCAGCGCTCACGCACTTGCGTCAGTGGATCGGTTGGCAGGCCGACATCAGGTGGCGGTTCTGGCCGCGCATGGCTGAGCGCTGCGCCGATCAGGATGATCTTGAGCATGGTGTTCTCCAAGTGGCAGTGGGCGCGTGATCCACAATCGAATCTGTCGGGATTTCACCGCTTGGCGCCAAACTGATGCAGGTGGGCGGTTATAGGCCGCAGTTTCGTCCGCATCGGGGTGTGATCTGCACGAGGTCGTCACCTCTGGCTCTGCCTGCGCCGGTTTCTGCCCGGCGTGCTCAGTGGCTGGCCTGATTACAAGTCAGGTGCCTTGCTTTGCTGCAGATCACACCCCGATGCGCTCTCATAGAGAGGATCGGGCAGTTAACGACAGGCTGTCGTGGCGCTGGTTGTTGCTGAATTCTGTTTTCTCCACCACGCGCATCGCCCGATTCATATCTCTAATCTGCGTCACACATTTCGTGTTCGGTGTTCTTCGCAGACCGGCTTGCGTGGTTTCGCGTACTCACATCTGGTGAGCACGGCCAGTTCCAGAGCTGGCATGGAGATCGAATTTATTGCTCGCGCTGTGCCAGTTGCCTGGGATCGATCTGCGAGGATCTTGAATTGTTAAAGAGCGGCGGGTCTTTTCAGGCCCTGGCGCCGGGTTGTTCGTTGGCGTTGAACAGAATTTAGCTCGCTGCTAAAGATCGGTCAATAGCTTGTCGCTAAATAGTTGAAGAAAATTTAGCTAAAGGATAAAAGGTAGGCGTGACTGGTCTGAGCCTGTAGAGAAATAAATCTCGGCTCTTAAGAGAAAAAAGACGGGAGGCTGTGATGGCTGGTGTGAAAGTTAGGGCAGGGGTTGAAGCGAAGTGGGCAGATCAGGAGGTAAAGAAGAACGTCACCAGTGCTGGCGAATTGGCCGCATTGGCGGTTCGGCTTCTGGTAGAGGAGGTGGGGACTGATGCTGCGAGGCAGTTGATCCGCGACGAACTGGGAGTCTATCGAACGGATTACAAGGGCGCCGGGGTTGACCAGCGCACTGCCAGAAAGGAAGGGTAGGACGTTACAGCGTTCTGCCGCGCCCACGGGTTGGGCGAATCGTGGACCACCAGAAAACGAAACCAATAATTCGGATAGATTCAGCAACCTCGTCAGCCGAGTAAATTTCGTCCGGGTGCTCTTCTGAGTTCTCTGACCGAAGGCGCAATCCACCGCCCGGCTGGCGATAGAGGTACTTCACCCGCAGCATACCGCTGTGCTCGATCGCGTAAATCTCCCCGTCGATGATGTTGGTGGTTCCCTTGTCGATTCCTACCGTGGAGCCGTCCAGGATAAGGCGTGACATGCTGTTGCCCGCCACGGTCGCCGCCATCGCATTGGCCGGCTCTACTCCGGCATCTCTTAACGTCGATCTTGAAAGCCTGATGCACCGCCCCGGAATGGCTTGGACTGAAGTAGCTCCATTGCCCGCAGAAATCTCTACTTCCTTATACAAAGGCACTTCGACCTCCTCACTCTCCAGTGGCGTGTCGCTACCCCAAGGTGAAATTTCCCCTATCAGGTGCAACTCACTCTCCCGGGCTATCGGCAGCTGGAAGACATTGTTTAGCTCGGAGTGATCGGCGGTATCGTGCACCTGGTCAAGCCAACCGTGCGGCAACAGCTCGGCCATCTCAACTCGGCGCGCCATGACGTCGCCCACGCTGCGAGTGGCGTTCTCCGACAGCATCTGGCTCAGGTAGGACGGCGAAGTCCCCCACAGCTCTGCGCACACAGCCTTAGATCGCCCCTTCAGCAGGGCGACCATGTTTGTTCGGCGAATCGATTTGATATCCATGCCGCCAAGGTTACAGCCCGGCGCTAACTTTGAAATATACAAGTGGCTAAACTCCTGCTTGCCTTAAGTTTAGCGGTGCGCTAAATTCTCCTCGTATTCAAAGGAGAATTCCCATGTCCACCCAAGTCCGAGACTGGCTAAACAGCCATACAGACGATGAGCGAACCGCTTTGGCGGACTCCGCCGGCACGTCTGTTGGTTACCTCTGGCAGCTCGCCGGTGGCCATAGAAAGGCATCCGTAGAGCTAGCCGCGCGCCTCAACAAGAGCAGCAAAGGCGTCCTCACTCTCGAGGGTTTGCGCCCCGATCTTCACGAGCTTCTTTCTCAGCCCAAGCGCCGCCGCAACGCCGCCTAACCCATTACCCACCGCAAGGATCAACCTATGTCCTATGACAACCCCCGTCACACCAAGGACCGAGAAATAAAGTCTCGCTATGACGATGAGACATACGAGGCGCTGAAAGCGCTCGCCAGGCTCCACAAATTGCAACTCGCCGTGTTCGTACGAATGTGCGTCGAAGAGAAGCTGGAAAGCATCGTTGAACGGGATGTTACCTCTCATCGCACATCGGCCTGAAGGCCCTAAAGGAGGCCTTTGTGCCTGAAACCACGATATGCCATGGCATTGATGGGGATCTTTACGAAAAGCTTGAGCGGCTGGCAAAACAGGAAGGAATAACGCCAGAGGAATACGCGGCGGCGCTCGGTAAAGAATCTCTCATTGAAAAGTCCAGGCCAAAAGGAGCCCGAAAGATTCGGCTTCTTCCAGTAGTGAAACGAGACCCTAACGTGGACTCAAGAGGCCCTCAAAAGGGCAGGCGAGGGACTGATGAGACCCATGATTAAACCAACCACCAAATTGCAGGCACAAAAAAGCCGGGATTGCGCCCCGGCTTCTTGCATTGCGTACTGCAAAACGTTCTGGAGCGAATCATGAACGACACCGACCGTAGCGTCAAGGGGGTCATGTGATGGCCCGCATCCGCACTGTAAAACCTGAGTTCTGGTCGAGCGAACAGGTGATGTCCTGCCGTCCGTTGGCTCGTCTGCTGTTCATCGGTCTGTGGAACTTCTGCGATGACGGCGGAAATCATCCGCTATCGCCAAGGACCATTAAGGCCCTGGTCTTCCCGGGCGACGACATCACCACTGAGGAAGTCAACGAACTCCTCGGCGAGCTGGAGGGCGCAAACCTTACCCAGAGCTACACCGCCGCCGGGAAAATCTACGTTCATGTACTTGGTTGGAAGCACCAGAAGATCGAGAAGAAGAACTTCAAATACCCGCCATTTCCTGCCGAGTTCGACGACCAGTCGGAGAGCGGTCGTCGACAATTCGCCGAAGAGTCGTCGACTGGTAGTCGACCGATCGACCCCGGAAGGGAAGGGAAGGGAATGGATCAACACCACTCTCTACCTGCGGGAGAAACTTTCCAAGGCTTCGAAGATCTCGAAGACCCGCAGCCGGAAGAGGTGCCGCCACCTGTTGACCCAAAGACCCCTGTGGAGATGACACTGGAATGGATGCCTGACGCCAATCTCCTGAAAACCTATTGCGTTCACTTCGGCGTCTCGACTGACCTGTTTACCAAGGAGGCTGTCGCCCCGTTCACCGCTCACCATGAAACAGCCGGAACGCTTGAGACCCAGGCTAAATGGGTTTCCCTGCTTGTCCGGTGGGTGAAGGGCGATACCAGTCGTGCAAGCAACGTTCGCCCATTCCCTGTTCGCCGCCAGTCCAACGAACCTGACTTCGACAGCAGTGCCTGGGCCGAAGGCCTTGTGGTGACCACATGAAGCCAGTCAACCAGCTCATGGCAACCATGGGCAACCTGCCGGTTGCCAGTGATGCCCAGCCGCTTCCAGTGACGCCACAGACAGCCGAGGTCGTGAACGATCTGTTCCGTCGCCTGCGTGGGATCTTCCCGGCATGGCGTCAGGCCTGGCCGTCTACCGAAGCGCTGGACGCTGCCAAGGCCGAATGGATCAAGGAGTTCGCCGCCGTCGGCATTCGCACCCTGGAGCAGATCGAGTTCGGCGTGCAGAAGTGCCGCAAGCTCAGCAAGCCGTTCGCGCCGAGCGTGGGTGAGTTCATCGCGATGTGCACGCCGAGCGCTGAAGACTTCGGCATGCCGTCCCCGGCTGACGCATGGATGGAAGCCCTGATCGGCACCTACAGCCATGAGGGCGTTCACATCGCGGCCAATGAGACCGGGATCTTTGACCTGCGCTCGGCCAAGCAGGAAGACAAGTCGCTCCGGGCACGGTTCGATCGGGCCTACGCGATCGTCATCCGCCGCGCTCAGGAAGGCCAGCCGCTGGACGGCAAGATCCTCACCGGCATCGGCCACGATAGCCAGAAAACCGCCTTCGAATTGGCCAATGAACTGGCCGACCAACAAACCCAAGCCCGAATCATTCAGCAAGGCATCCCGGCCGACGGCAAGTCCGCCCGCGCTCTGCTGCTCGCTAAATTCGGCAAGGACAAGAATCAGGAGCTTCCCCAATGACCGGCAATTACTGGAAAAAAATCTGCGCGATCCCGGCGTACATGTTCCTGCTCAGCCCGTCCGGCACCCGCGTCCAGAAGATGGAAGGCGGCAACTGGATCGATAAACACGAAGCGCAAAAGGTGGTTGATACGGCTGAGGATGAGTTGAGCGAATTGCGCGCCGAAAACGAAGTAGCCCGGATGCGGATCAAGGAGCTGGACCTGCTGTTTGGTCGGTACATCCTCGCCATGCGCGCAGCAGTCATCGAAGAAAATCCAGAAAAAGGGATGGAGTGGATTTACAACTCTCTCGCAGGGCCGGGCGAGCTGCCACCAGAAGACGAGACGGACGCACAGGCCTATTTCGACCGCGAGATTGTCGCCGTGGACAACGGCATGCAAGAGGTTCTGGCCTTCCACGATGCGCGCCGCGCCGCCAAGGAGGCCTCCCATGGTTGATATCGCCGATCTCGCCGACGAGGCAATCGAAGAGTCCCTGAATCGGTCCATCGCGAACATTCAGCGTTACACCGGAATCAGCGCCACTGAATGCGAGTGCGGCGAAGATATTCCGGAAGGCCGCCGTTTGGCCATTCCGGGGGTGAAGCTGTGCGCCGCGTGCCAGAACTTGGACGACCTGAAATCGAAGGGGGTTCGCCGTGGCTGACCTCATGCTTCGCAACGAGTCCGATCGCGCTCGCCTGATCGGCTACCTGACTGCCTTGGACCTGGCCAAGCCTCGCAAGCTGACCATCGTCGAAGTCCGCAGCAAGCGCAGCGATGCCCAGAACAAGCTGCTGTGGATGTGGAACGGGCTGATCCAAACGCATCTGCGCGAATCCTTCGGCCAGCTCGCCAGTTCCGAAGAATGGCACGAGATCTTGGTATCGAAGCTGTGGCCTGCAGAGGTGCATCCGGTCCAGCTTCCCGACGGCACCAAGTACCGCGTCGGCCGGGCCAAGACCCGCAAGTTCACCATCGCCGAGATGACCCAGTATCTGGAGTTGTTGGATGCCTACTGTGCCGAGCACCTGCAACTGCTGCTACCTCATCCGGATGACCTGATGTACGCCATCTACGGCGAGAGGAGGGCGGCATGAGCCTCTCAGCCAAGCAGCCACGCCCGAAAAAATGCCGCGTCGCAGAGTGCGGGGCCTCATTCGTCCCTGCGCGCCTGGGTCAGGCAGTGTGCAGTCCGGCCTGCGCGATCCTCGATGCGCCGAAGAACTTGGAGAAGGCACGCAAGGCCCTTGCCGATGTAGGGCGCAAGGAGCTGCAGGCGGCCAAGGAGCGCATCAAGCCGAAGGGGCAGTACATGAAAGAGGCTCAGGCGGTTATCAATCGCTACGTGCGGCTGCGTGATGCCCGCCTGGGCTGCATCAGTTGCGACAAGTCAGCCAGTTGGCCAGGCCAATGGCACTGCTCGCACTTTCGCAGCGTTGGTGCCGCCCCGCACCTCCGCTTCAATCTTTGGAACATGAATCGTTCCTGCTCAGTTTGTAACAACCATTTGAGCGGGAATATCGGTGCATACAAGCCAGCTCTCGTCGAGAAAATTGGCCAGGCCAAGGTTGATTGGCTGGAGTCGCATCACGCCCGCGCCGGACATGACATCGAATATCTCAAGCGACTGAAGCGGATCTTCTCCAAGAAGTGCCGAATTTTAGAGGGGCGATTGTCATGCAATGCAGCGTAGAAAACTGTGGTCGTGAGGCTATGTACAAGACCGCCCAGCTTTGCCAGATGCATTACTTCCGCGTGATGAGAAACGGGACAACCGAAAAGCTTCCGACGAGCCGTCAACAGCGGGTTATCACGCCAAATGGCTATGTGCGCGTGTTCGAGCCAGGCCATCCACTCGCCGACAAGGGTGGTTATGTGTTCGAGCATCGCCATGTCATGTGGGCCGAAGTAGGCCTGGGCTGCAGGGATTGTGAGCTGTGCTCGAAGCATGAGACCTGGCTGACCTGTCATGTCGATCATATCGATGACGACCGCCAGAACAATGAGCGCAGCAATCTGAGGATCCTCTGTCGTGGATGCAACACGAAGAGAGGCATTACACCTGAGAGCCATGCCGGTCGGAGTGATGTTGGCCTGATCGAGTTTGAAGGCAAGCGGAATACGGCAACTCAATGGGGCATGGATCCGCGGGTCATGGTAACTGGCGCGACCATCATGCGGCGGAAAAGGCTGGGGATGTCCGATTACGACGCCTTGTTTGCGCCGAAGAAAACGCACAAGGGGGCTACAGCATGATCACTTTCGTAAGCGAGAACCTGATCCATTTCTACCTTGCCTGGATGCTGGTGATCGGCGGCGGCTGCGTTGAGGGGATTCGCCGGCTGATGCGCCGGAACCGGATTGCGCGGGGTGTGCGCTCATGAACTGGCTCGCCATCACCTTCGGCATCTGCGCCCTGATCTGCTCGTCTGGTTCTTCCTGGAAGGCCACTTCATGACCTGGTGGCGGATTCGCAAGGAAGACCAGGTCAACTTCGACATGGAGCGGATGGTTGAGGCCCTGAATAGCCCCCGGCACCAACTTCCGGCCGGGTTGAGCAAGGAGGGCATTTGCGCTCACTTGCTGGAGCATGCAAGGAAAATTCAGGAGAGCCGGCCATGAACTGGAAACCCATCAGCAAGCACTGCATGTCCAGCGACGAGGGGTACCTGCTCAGAAAGTACAAGCTGGAATTCGGTGCGGCCTATGTCGCACGGACGCCGGCGGGGAAGATCCTGCACTCGGGCAAGGATCTGGACAAGGCCAAGGCTGCATGCGTTGAGCACCTGAACTCCAAGAAGGTGGCGGCATGACCCCAGAACTCCAGTACCCGATCGTCTTCATCTCGGCGTTCTTCCAGGTGTTCCTGCTTGGCCTGAACAGCAAACTGCTACGCGACGACAAGATCGTCGCCGGTTTCTTCGTGAGTTGGATGATCACCTTGGCGCAGTTCGCTTACATCTGGGCTGTCGCGCATTCCAACATTTCGACCGGAACCTTTCTGGTCGTTTCGGGGTTTGGCGGGTCGATTGGCATCACCGCCGCGCAATTTTTCTACCGCTGGTACGACTCGAAATTTCATCGCAAAGGGGCAGCAGCATGACCGAACTCAAGCCAACCAATCCAAAGGATCTGATCGGAAGTGGAAAGCTGCCTCTGCACCTGTGGCCAGTCACCGCCAGCGCACTGGGAAGCTTGGGCCTGCTTGATGGGATGCTGAAGTACGGCAGGTCGAACTTCCGCGCCGTGGGTGTTCGGGCGTCGATCTACTTCGATGCCGCCAATAGGCACCTGAACGCGTGGTTTGAAGGGGAAGAGGCTGATCCGGATAGCGGGTTGCCACACCTGGCCCATGCACTGGCCTGCCTGGCGATCATTGTCGACGCCCAGGCTGCCGGAAAGCTCAACGACGACCGCATGCATCCCGGCGGCTACCGTGCGCTGATCAACAGCCTCACGCCTCACGTGGCACGCCTCAAGGAGGCTCACGCCGACAAGAGCCCGCAGCATTACACCATCGAAGGGGCTCAGTAATGGCCGAGCGTAAAGTCACGGACGAGCAGATCATTGAGGCGCTCAAGACCATGGGCGTAGCGAAGGCTGCTGAACACCTTGGGCTCAATGTCCGCAGCCTGCAGAAACGCAAGGCGCGCATGGTCCGCAAGGGCTGGAGCCCCGAGCACGACATGACCCACATCGTGCCGGATGGATTCCACCTAAAGGGCACGTCGAGCCTGTACAAAGAAGGGGTGAAGGCGCCTGTACTGCAATGGGTGAAGACCTCGATCGACCATGAGCGGCAGCGCGAGCTGAACGAAGCCTTCGCCAGAGCATTCCTGGAGGACGTCAACTCGCTGCCGGAGATTACAGGGCCTATTGAGGCACTGGATACCGACATCATCCCGTGGTTCCAGATCGGCGATGCCCACATCGGGATGCTCGCGCACTCCCATGAGGTAGGCCACAACTTCGACCTGAAGATTGCCGAGCGCGAACTGATCGTTGCCATGCACAAACTGATCGACCGGGCGCCGAGCTGCGAGCGATGCGTGATTCAGGACCTGGGAGACATGTCGCACTACCAAGACTTCACCGCCAAGAGTGAATCCGGCCACGACTTCGACTTCGACAGTCGCTACCCGAAGATGATCGAGGTCTGCGCCCGGGTGATGCGCTCGATCGTCGACAAGGCGCTCTCCAAGTTCCAGTTCGTCGACGTGATCGTCAACCAGGGCAACCACTCGCGGTCGAACGACGTCTGGATGCGGATCTTCCTGAATCACGTCTATCAGGAAAATCCACGCCTTCACGTCCTCGATAACTCCAGCGTGTTCATCCCATACCGCATGGGCAACACCTTCGTCATGTGCCACCACAGCGACAAGTGCAAGCCGGATCGCCTGATCGACGTCATGGCCACCGACTTCTCCGTGGATTGGGGCGAGGCGACCTACCGCTACATCGACATCGGCCACATCCACCACCGCATGCAGTCGAAGGAGTCCGCCGGCGTGACGGTCGAGTCATGGAATCAACTCGCCCCGGGCGACAAGTACGCACACGACGGCGGCTGGCGGTCCCGCGCGTGCCTGAGCGCTGTGCTGCGCTCCAAGACATATGGCGAGAAGGGCCGCATCACCATTAGCGCCGAAGAGGTGAAGGACATTATCTCGAGCGCTGTGCCAGGCGCTGAAGCTTCGAAACGTCGCGCTGTGTATTCGGTTTAAGGGGATTCAGATGACATATCGCAATGTGGTATCCGCTGTAGTTCGCGCTCTGGCCGCCGAAACCATCAACTCGGCCGGCGGGTGCAATCTGGAACCTCGCGTCCAGTGCGCCAAGCAGAAGGGGGAGATCGTCGGGAAAGAGGCTGCGTTCCTGACTGACTGCTGGGTATTCGGTCGCCTGCATAAGGGGCTGGAAGCTTCCCAGTGGCGCGCTCTGGTGGCGAAGTTCTCCACGCACACCGATCGTAAGCATGCAGCCATTGCCGAGCTCACACGCGCCATCCGTTCGCCAGCGCCTGAGCGGTTCCGCCACTGTGCCGTCGTCACCTGGGCATTGCCGAAACTTGCTGGCGTGGAAGGCAAGCGCTCGACGAACATCTTGCCGGCCGGGTGGTATGAGATGGACAACTGGACGGATGAGCCGCACCCGATCAAGACCCAAGAGCGCTGGAGAAGGGACATTCGCAAGAGCCTTGAGTCGGCGGTAAACGAGGCTTTGCAAGCGGCTCAAGAAATTCTTGATCGCGAAGGCTTAATTGGCATGGAAGCTGCTTGACAATGAATGAGCCAGTGAGCCATTATCTCCTCATCCTGTCGATCTTGCGCGTTAGGGATTGACACAAAGAAGCCCGACCATTGCGTCGGGCTTTTTGTTTTGTGGGTGAATGCTCAGGCTGATGAGCGCACAACGGCAACGCTTGCGGATTAAACGTGTCACCGTCCTGCCGACAAGCAGGATCCGCGGCCGATCGTGACTGAGCCATGCCGGAGATCAGCGCCGGCCATCCGCACCAGAGCATGGGGCGTCAACCCTCTGCGGCGTAGATCTGAGAGTTTTCAGGGAGCCAAAAGAAGTTGACCGACTGAGGGGCGGTGCCTCGGTGCCAATTCAAGTCCGGCAAGCCTCTCGACGATGCTCAAATCGCCCGGCAAGCCCAGCCATAAACCAGCTGGGCTTTTTATTTCCCAATCCACCGCTCCCCAGCGGTTTTGGCCGCCCATACCGCGGCCTTTTTTATTCCCCTTCGCCGAGAATCCCGAGGCGCTTATGAGATATCAAGCTATGTCAGAGCCAGGACCATTTACCGCCTTGGGTGGTATCGCGCTCTACAAGCTCGGGGCCTTCGGTTTCGTGGCTGTCCTTGCGGCAATCGTCGTGATGGCAATGACGCTGCCTAAGACGGTTCGCGAGTTCGTTGTCGCGATGATCAGCACAACTGTCTCCAGTATCTGCGGGGGCGCCTTTATCGTCCGCTGGTTCGATCTGGGCGCATGGGCTAGTGACGACATCGGCCTGATTGCGATCGGCGGGATCATCTTCGTCTGCGGCCTCCCTGCGTGGGTTCTGGTCCGCGCCTGGTTCAAATGGGCCGAGAATCGAAAGGACAAGGATCTGGCAGAGCTGGCTACGGACCTGCAAGACCTGAAGAAGACTGTCACGGGCGGGCAATGACGTGACAGCGCAAATCACCTGTTAAACCAAAGGGTGCCTGGCTTCGTGCGGGCGCCACTCTCTACACAGCCCATGGTGACGATATGGCCCGGAAAGTCTTCCTGCTTGCCTATCACCCATGGTGGTTTCGCCTCTACGTGGTGGCAGTCAACACCTTCGCCTATATCGCAGGACTCGAGGTCGACACCGACAAGCTCGAAGCCCAGGGGCGGAAGGCGACCCGGTATCGCGAGATCGAACCAACCGATGAGGCCAGCCAATGACGACCATCGCCTACAAGGACGGGATCATCGCCTATGACGGTCGAGTCTCGCGAGGTGGGACCATCGTTTACGACGACTTCGACAAGATGCGCGAACGTGACGGGGTGACTTTCTTCGGCACTGGCGCGACAGGCGAGATCAACGAACTGATTGGCGCCTGGTTTGGTGAAGAGATTGTAGGCGAATGTGAGGCGAGCGCCCTTGTTCTGCATGACGGCGACCTGACGTTGATCGGGTATGCCCAAGGCAAGGTGTGGAAAGCGCCGTGCGTGCTCGACAGGCCATATGCAATCGGCAGCGGCTCGGATCACGCTTATACCGCCTTCGACATGGGCGCAACCGCCTACCAAGCCGTCGAGATGGCAGCCAAGCGTGACACCAGCACTGGCGGCAAGATCAGAACGCTTACCGTGAAAGCGGAATAGTTGTGCCGCAGGTGAATGCGGCACGGGTGTATCACTCAGCCTTTACTTTCAGTGCTGCCTGGATCTGGTCGGCATATAACGAGAGGCGCTCCAATTCCTCTTTCAAAATCTCCGCTCTATCCGGGGCGTTAGAAACCTTCGAGTTGATCAGCTCGAGAGCCGCTGCAACAGCAGCTTCTCGAGTGATTAGCGGTGAGCCGACCCCAGACATACCGGATCTATTTAGATTCTTGAACAAGTCGGACATGTTGCTTTCCTTGCGTTGAGTTGAACCCAATCAATACCGGCAACCAGCCGCCATTTCAAGTATCAGAGATATCCCATGACCGCAAAGCAACCCGACTGGGAGGCGATTGAACGAGCCTACCGGGCTGGTGCGCTTTCCATCAGAACCATCGCTGACCGGAACGGCATCAGCGACACCGCAATCCGCAAGAAGGCCAAAGCCTCTGGATGGGCGAGAGACCTTTCCGAGCAAGTCCGCAAAGAGGTTCGCAACAAGTTGGTTCGCGGCGAGGTTCGCGAAGATCAATGTGCGAACCCTGAGCGGGATGCCGAGATCGTCGAGGAGGCTGCTGAGGAAGGCGCCCGAGTTGTTCGCAGTCATCGCCGGGACATTCGCAAGGCCACGAACCTCGCGAACCTGTTGATGGATGATCTGCTGACGACCATCAGCAAGCGGGAAGAGATCGAAGACTCGATCGACGAAGAGACCAAGGAAGATAGCAACGGCATGCGGCGGGCGAACATGCTTTCCGCTGTCAGCCTGCCGAGCAACGCCAAGACGCTGTTTCAGTTGTCATCGGCCATGAAGAACTTGCAGGTCCTTGAGCGTCAGGCATTCGGCCTGGACGACAAAGAGCAGCCCGGAGACTCGGACGAACTATCCAAACTGATGGATGACCTATCGAAGGAAGCCTGACATGAAGCCCGAGCACATAGCGCTGCTCCGGGACAAGCGTTGGAGGCTGAACAATCTCTACTTCATCACGGACAAGCAGGGCAAGAAGGTCCGCTTCCGGATGACGGACGAGCAGGTCGAGTACTTCGATGGGCTGCATACCCGCAACATCATCCTGAAGGCTCGGCAGCTCGGCTTCACCACCGAGTGCTGCATCATCCAGCTGGACGCGGCGCTGTTCGAGTCGGCAAAGTGCGCGCTGATCGCCCACACCCTGAACGACGCCAAGCGCCTGTTCCGGGAAAAGGTCAAGTACGCCTACGACAATCTGCCGATCGAGATCCGCAAGGCCAACCCGGCGCGCAATGATGCATCCGGCGAGCTGGTGTTCAGCAAAGGCGGCTCGATCTACGTTTCCACGTCCTTCCGGGGCGGTACGCTGCGCTATCTGCATGTGTCAGAGTTCGGGAAGATCTGCGCCAAGTTCCCCCACAAGGCCCGCGAGATTGTCACCGGCGCCTTTGAGGCTGTGGCCACCGATTGCTTTGTCACGATCGAATCGACGGCAGAGGGGCGGTCGGGCTACTTCTTCGACTACTCCCAGAGCGCTGAAAAGCAACAACTGTCCGGCGTGCCCTTGGGCCTGCTGGACTGGAAGTTCTTTTTCTTCTCCTGGTGGAAGAACAAGGACTACCGCCTTGACCCTGACGGTGTGGTCATCCCGCAGCGCCTGACCGACTACTTCAATGAGTTGGCAGCCAAGCACGGGATCATCACGAACGACGGCCAGCGCGCCTGGTACGCCGCCAAGGAGAAGACCCTCGGCGACGACATGAAGCGAGAATATCCGTCGCTACCTGTTGAAGCGTTCCAACAGTCTGTCGAAGGCGCCTATTACGCCCAGCAGTTCGCCAAGCTGTACGCCAACAAGCGCATCGGCAAGGTTCCAGACAACAGTCACCTTCCGGTGATGACCTTCTGGGACATCGGCGTCGGCGACTCCACGGCCATCTGGTTCGTGCGTCAGGTCGGCACCGAGTATCACGTCATCGACTACTACGAGAACTCCGGCGAAGGCCTGAGGCATTACATGAAGGTGCTCAAGGACAAGGGTTACACCTATTCCGAGCACTGGGGGCCGCACGACATCGAGAACCGGGAGTTCGGCAGCGACGCCAAGAGCCGCAAGGATATCGCCAAAGAGGGCTATGTGATCGATGGCGATAAGTATTCCATCCGGTTCCAGGTCGTGCCCAAGACAGCCGTTGATACCGGCATTGAAGCGGCGCGGGAGATCCTGCCGCTCTGCGTGTTCGATGAGTCCAAGTGCGAAGAAGGCATCGGGCACCTCGAGAACTATCGCAAGGAGTGGGACGAGAACCGCGGCTGCTGGAAGGACAAGCCACTCCACGATCGAACCTCACACGGCTCCGACGCCTTCAGATACTTCGCTGTCGCCAAGACCAAGCGTGTACGCACCGCATCCACCGCACCTCTGAGAATTTGACCTATGAGCAGTGACGATCCAAGCAAGACACTGCCCGCAGTGGACGCCATGCGCGAAGACTGGGCCATCGTCGATCCTTTGATGGGCGGCACCAAGGCGATGCGGGCTGCCGGTGAGCAGTTGCTGCCGAAGTGGCCGAAGGAGGAGAGCGAGGACTACTGCAATCGCAAGAACCTTTCGACTCTGCTGCCTGCCTACAGCGAGACGGTCAAGAACATGACTGGACGCGTGTTCGCCGAGCCGATCGTGCTGGGTGAGGACGTGCCAAAGCCCATCGAGGCCTACACCGAGAACTTCGACCGCCAGGGCAACAACCTGCAGGTCTGGGCTCAATCGTTCTTCAGCCAGGCGCTGTCGCATGGCCTGTGCCACGTTCTGGTCGACTATCCAAAGACGACCGACGGCGAAGGCAACAAGACAATCATCACTAAGGCCGACGAAAAAGCGGCAAAGGTTCGCCCTTACGTCGTCATGATCCGGCCTCAACAAGTGCTGGGCTGGCGTTCGAGCTCTGTTGATGGCGAGCACGTCCTGACCCAGTTTCGGTACATGGAAGAGGTTGAGGAGGACGACGGCGCTTTCGGCACTAAGTCTATTGCCCAGATCCGCGTGCTTGTACCTGGCGCATGGGCGACGTATCGAATGGCGACGGTTAAAGGCCAGAAGGGCTGGAGCCTGCATGAGCAGGGCACCAACTCGCTCGGTCATATCTCGCTGGCAACGCTCTACACCAACCGTACCGGCTACATGACGGCCAAACCGCCACTGCTCGAACTGGCTCACCTCAACGTGAAGCACTGGCAGTCCCAGAGTGATCAGGACAACATCCTGCACGTTGCCAGAGTGCCGATGCTTGCTATCTCAGGCATTGATGACGACACCTGGGAGCTGAAGGTCGGCACTGCGTCCGCGACCAAGCTGCCAACCAATGGCAAGATGGAGTGGGTCGAGCACACTGGCGCATCGATCGAGGCTGGCCGTACGTCGCTGGCTGACCTTGAAGACCAGATGCGGATCGCTGGCGCCAAGCTGCTCCACAAGGAAAAGCAGGCGGTGAAGACCGCGACCCAGGCTGAGGATGAGGCTGCTCAGGAACTGAGCCCGCTGCAGACCATGGCCGGGCAACTCGAAGACGCCATCGACCAGGTGCTCCAGTTCTTCGCCGAGTTCACCGGCGAGAAGGAAGGCGGGCATATCCAGATCAACGGCAACTTCGACTCGGATTTCATCCCGGAAACGACTCTGCCGCTGCTGCTGAACCTGGCCACGCAAGGCAAGATCTCGGACGAGACTCTGTTTTCCGAGCTTCAGCGCCGCAATGTGGTGTCGCAGGATATCGACTGGACGGAAGAGCAGGCGCGAATCGCCACACAGGGGCCAGCAGAAGGCCCAGCACTCGGAGCCCTCTAAATGCCAACCGTCAACCAGATACTCGAAGACGAGCAGATCGCGCATGCGGTCAGCCTCGAAAAGTACAAGGTTGGCGTGGTCCGGCGGATCATTGCGCTGCTGAACCGGTCAGATGCTGACCTTTCGGCAGCGCTGGCTGCTGCACTGGAGCGCTTGCCTGCGGAATCCTTCACCGTTGAGCGCCTGGAGCTGCTGCTGGATCAGGTGAGGCTGATCAACAGTCAGGCCTATGCCTCTGTGGCCCAAGCGCTACAGGACGACTTGAAGGACTTGGCAGGGTATGAGGTGAACTGGCAGCAGGCGCTGTTCGAGAAGGCCATTCCCGAGCCGGTGCTGGTCCGCTTTCCGATTGCCAGTGTCAGCGCCGAACAGGCCTATGCTGCGGCGATGTCCCGACCGTTCCAGGGTCGCTTACTGCGCAACTGGGGCGAGGAGATCGCCGCCGACCGTATGGTCAAGGTCCGCAACGCGATCCGCACCGGCTACCTAGAAGGCAAGACAACCGACCAGATCATCCGCAGCATTCGTGGCTCTCGGGCTACGGGATACGCTGATGGGTTCCTTGAGCGGCCCCGCAAAGACCTTGCAGCGGTCGTCAGGACGGCTGTCAGCCATACCGCGGCGACTGCCCGGCAAGAATTCAACAGCGCCAATGAAGAGATCCTGAAGGCCGAGCGCTGGGTGTCCACGCTCGACAACAAGACCTCGCCGATGTGCCGTATACGCGACCAGCTTCAGTACACCGTTAACACGCACAAGCCGATCGGCCACAAGGTGCCTTGGCTTCAAGGTCCGGGCAAGATCCACTGGTGCTGCCGGTCGACATCGAGCGCAGTGACCAAGAGCTGGAAAGAACTGGGCATGAACATCAACGAGATGACCCCGGCCCAGCGTGCCAGCATGGACGGCCAAGTCCCGGCGAACACCACCTATAGCGAATGGCTCAACCGCCAGTCGGACGCCCGCAAGATCGAGGTGCTCGGCCCGGCGCGCTATCAGTTGCTGAAGGATGGCAAGCTCGATCTGGAGGACTTCTACACGCCAACCGGCGAGTGGATGACGCTCGACCAGATGCGTGCGCGCGACGCAGCAGCATTTGCTAAGATCGCAGCATGACCGACAAACCCCGCTTCCACGTAATCGACGGCACCGCTCCACCGGATACCCCGGCCGAGCAAGTGCGTCGTCGTGTGCGGGCGATGCCAAAGCCTGAAGCGATGATTCAGTGCCATCGCTGCGGCGGCAGGGAAGTGATCGAGACCAAGATCGGCATACTGATGAAGAACGGCAAGCCAACTGGCGGGACGAAGGTGCTGCTGTGCGTCTGTTGCCTGCTGAATGGGGAGAGGGTGGTGATCACATGATGCAAGAGCTCAGTAACGACGACATGAAGGCCGGCATCAAGGCCGTTCTGGAAGCCCGTGCCGACCGTGCGCGAATTGACCGCATGATCGGTCTCACCCTGTTGCTGGCTGCCGCACTGGCGTTCTGCGTCACGCTATAGCGTGACGCAACGAATTCAAACAGCCCTGGCATCCGCCGGGGCTTTTTTATGGGCGCGATTCCGGATGGATAGCGCCGAACCGGGCCGGATGGCTCAGAAACGGGCGGATGCCTGGAGATCTATATGAAACTGAAACTCGACGAGCAAGGCCACGCAGTTCTGCAAGACGGCAAACCGGTTTACATCCATGACGACGGCAAAGAGGTGCCATTCGACGCGCCTGGTACGGTCGCCACGATCACCCGGTTGAATTCCGAAGCCAAGGTCCACCGTGAAGGCAAAGAGGCAGCTGAAAAGCTGTTGAAGTCATTCGACGGGATCGAGGACGGCGCCGCCGCCAAGAAAGCCCTTGAGCTTGTTGCAAACCTCGACTCCAAAAAACTGGTGGATGCCGGTGAGATCGAAAAAGTCAAA
Organism: Pseudomonas sp. FP1740; assembly: GCF_030687165.1. Lineage (NCBI taxonomy): Bacteria > Pseudomonadati > Pseudomonadota > Gammaproteobacteria > Pseudomonadales > Pseudomonadaceae > Pseudomonas > Pseudomonas sp. FP1740. Next base: position 4,657,112 of record NZ_CP117461.1, on the reverse strand, counting down.
GCTGAAATTAGCAAAGCCTTCCAGGCCCAGCTGGATGAAGCCAATGGCAAAGCAACGACTTTCGAGAAACAGCTCTACGACGAGAAGATCGGCGGCTCTTTTGCCCGCTCGAAACTGATCGCCGAAAAGTTGGCTATCCCAGCAGACATGGTGCAGGCCCGATTCGGTCAGGCATTCCGAGTTGAAGAAGGCAAAACCGTCGCCTACGACCAGCACGGCAACAAGATTTACAGCCGCGCACGACCAGGCGAAGTGGCCGACTTCGACGAAGCGATGGAAACCCTTGTCGAGCAGTACCCCTATCGCGACCAAATCCTCAAGAGCTCCGGCGGCAACGGCGGTTCAGCTCCTAATGGCGGCGGTGGCAATCCGAATACACCGAAAGGCGACCTCGGCGGCTCCAAGACGGAGCGTGTCGCGGCACTCGCTGCTCGGTTCCCCGATCTGAAATAAAGGAATCAAGCCATGTCCCTGTCCCAAATGCAGGTTTTCAACCAGTACATCATGCCAGCGACCATCGAGACGCTGGCGCAGATGGTCGAGAAGTTCAACGCCGCCTCGGCTGGCGCCATCCGTCTGACCACTGAAGGTTTCGATGGCGATTTCCTGCAGGAGTCGTTCTTTGCTGCGATCCACTCGGCTCAACGCCGTGTTGACCGTTACGCAGCCCAGGCATCCGCTGCAGCCACCGACCTGACCCAACTCAAGCGCTCCTCGGTCAAAGTCGCTGGTGGTTTCGGCCCGATCCGCTTCGAGCCAGGCCAGCTTACCTGGCTGAGCAAGCCGACTACCGAGGGTATCGAGGTTGCATCGCGCAACTTCGCCGAAGCCATGCTTAAGGACCAGCTGAATACCGCCATCGCCGCTCTGGTAGCTGCGATCGGTAACCAGGCTGCCGCCGTGAACGACGTGAGTGCGACTCTGGGCGTCAGCTATGCCGCCATGAACGACGCGCATAGCAAGTTCGGCGACCACTCCGGCAACATCGTGGCAAGCGTCATGAGCGGCGTTACCTATCACAAGCTGATCGGCGCCAACCTGACCAACACCCAGCAACTGTTCCAATCGCAGAACGTGCGAGTGGTAGACATCCTGGGCAAGGCCGTGATCGTTACCGACGCCCCGGCGCTTTCCATCGCTGGCACTCCGAACAAGTTGGCAATTCTGGGCTTGGTTGATTCCGCGGCCATCGTCCATGACGCCGGTGACGTGATCAGCAACATCGAAACCAGCAACGGCCAGACCCGCATCCAGACCACTATGCAGGTGGATTACACCTTCGGTCTGGGTCTCAAGGGCTACACCTGGGACGAAGCGAACGGTGGCAAGTCGCCAACCGACGCCGAGCTGGCTACCGGCACCAACTGGGACTTGGTGGCTTCCAGCCTCAAGCACTCCGCGGGCGTCCTCGCTCTCGGTGATGCTGCCAAGTAATGATCTGGGCGGGGCTTCGGCTCCGCCCATTCACCGGAGATTGAAATGGGCAAATTCACAGGCGTTGCGTATGAGCCGCATCCAGTTTCGCCGGAGCGCAAGGCAGAACTGCGCGATCAGGGTCTCAAGATCCTCGACATCCGATTCAAGCCGGAAGATGAGGGTGATGACGCGGACGCGGACTACGCGAAATTGAAGGTCGATGAAATCAAGGCTCTTCTGGAAAAACGAAGCGTCGCATTTGATGCCTCGGCCAAAAAACCAGAGCTTCTTGAGCTGCTGGTAAATTCGAAAGAGGCGTAACCCCATGGCTCTCGTCATCGAAACAGGGTTGATCGTTCCGGGTGCCGAGAGTTTCGCCACGGCTGCCGAGCTGGTCGCCTATGCCACGAACTTCGGCCGGGTGATTCCGGCTGATACGCCATCGCAGGAAGCCTTGCTGCGCCGCGCTGCGCTTGAGATGAGCGCGAAGCCCTGGAAGGGGCACACGGTGAGTCCGCTCCAGACGCTGGCATGGCCTCGGTATGAGGTCTGCCTGAACAAGTGGCTGCTGCCGTCCAATGCGATTCCGGCGCAGATCAAGGCCGGGCAGATGGCCTTGGCCACCGAGATCCATGCCGACGATCTGGCACCGCCTGAGCTGAAGAAGGGCGCCGTCGTCAGGGACGTGGTAGTGGGTGCGGTAGAGCGCCAATACGCGACCGCAGCGCCGAACATCGCCAAGGCCGCCGCGATTCGCCAGTCCTACGCCCAGTTCGCCGGGCTCCTTGAATCGTCCAGCCAGATCAGCTTGCGGAGGTCCTAATGGCCTTTTACAACGAAATGGCAGACATGGCGCTGGAGATGATCGAGGAGTTCGGTCAGCCCGCCGTGCTTCGATCGACTGCCGATGACGGGTACGACCCAGATACCGGCTCCACGACTCCTGGCACGGTCACCGAACAGATTGCCAGTTGCATCGTGAGCGACTTCACGGGGCAGGAGTTCCAGAACAACAGCCTGATCAAGCAGGGCGACAAAAAGGTCAAGATCCCTGCTCGCGGGCTTGTCGCGCCTGCGCTGCTGAGCAAGGTCATCTGTGAAATAGAAGCGCCCAACATCTACGACTACTTCACCCGGCCGTACTCGACGCTGACCGTGATGAACGTCAAGGAAGTGAGCCCAGCAGGTATTCCGATCATCTACGAAGTTCAAGGGAGGCGCTGATGAGTGCTCCAACGATCGCGCCTCTTCCAGCTCCGCCGGCCCGAGCAGAAGCTCCGGCGGACTTTACGTCGAAAATGGATGCATTTGTCGCAGCGTTGCCTGACTTCGCAGCCGAGGCGAATGCTGTTGCGGGGTTTGTTGAAGAGAACGCAGCCAGGTCAACCTATACCCTGATCTCGTGGGCCTATACACAGGCGTTTCAAGCCGTGACGGCCACTCGTGACGCGAACGGCGCGATTGTTACGGCCAGCATCGTTTGGCCTGACGGCATAGCAGGCGTGTTCACAACCGATGTCGCCAGCACCGCCTTCCCCGGCGCCATTGACGCATGGCACGCCACCTACGCCAGCACGCCAGCAAAAACCATCACGCAGCCAACGGTCACCCGCGATGCAAGCGGCGCCGTCATCGCTCAGCCAGCCATCACAATCGTTTAGGGTGACCCATGAGTATTCTTGACGCGCCGGGGCTGAGCAAAACGCAAGCAGACACGTTCTACGCCAGTAAAAGCGCTCTGTCCGACAAAGTCCCAAGCACATCAACCGGAGACATAATGGTCCCGCTGGCGTGGGATAACGCAGATAATGTTGCTCTCTGGCTGCAATATGGGCAACTCGGCGCCACAGGTATCGCACCACCCCTGGCCGACATCATTTCCGCGTTTACGATAGCAGCCAATAATCTCGCAAAAACCAGTTCAGATGGTCGCACCCTGTTCAAGTATCGGGCTACTGCGGGGAAGTTGCGCGCATCACTGTTGCAACAGGTCAAGGTGTTGGTCACTGGTGACTCATGGGGCGAACTGCCGCCTCTTTCACAGGCCATCGCAGATCGCTTATATGCATTGTTCGGCAAGAGTGCCGATGGATGGGTCTCAGTCAACGCAGGCACGGCTACGCTAAATGGCATTACCGCCACTCTTATAGGTGTATGGACGCAATATGACGCATCCGTGGCCGGTATCGCTCCGGCGCATGGATGCGGCATTGATGGTAAATCTATTTCTACCACGGCAACCGATGGCCGATATTTGGTTGGAAATATCACCTCTACGGAGGTCGAGATTTTTTATCAAGACCTAAATGGGTACTTCGAGTACAAGGAATCTGATTCGGGCACTTGGAAAACAGTAACGTGCACTAATACAGACACAACCAAATCGGTCAAGATAACCGGAATGGCCAATATAGCAAGGACGATTGAGGTTAGAACTACCGCCGCAAATACTGGCACGGTTCAGATTCACGGACTGTATTTTACTCGTGATTCGGTATCAGGCGCGATCCTTAATAAATGTGGTAATGCCGGTTCAATCGCGCAGAACCTCGCGGTGTTCTCCAGCAAGATTGGCTATTACGCTACCAAGATGGATCCCGATGCGGTAGTCATCATCCTCGGCACTAACGACAACCGCGTTGCCGTCACTGTTGCAGATTTCGAGCGTCATCTTACGACGCTAATAAATGCATACCGCGCTGCCGTACCGAATGTCGGGATCATTCTGTTCGCGCCAGCACAGACAAATGGCGTTGCTACGGTGCCATTGGTTAATTTCCGAAACTCCATGGCGCGCCTCTCCGCTACTCTTGGTTGCGAGTTCTATAGCTTGTACGATGAGTTCGGAACTTGGGCGCAAATGAGTGCTCTCGGGGCATTTGATGACGACTTCCATTTGAGTACGTCCGGCTCGCAAACTCCTGCCGGACGCCTCGGCATAAAATTCTTCAACGACAGGTGATCTAGATGGCAGTGACTAACGGCCTGAAACTGGGGAGTGCGGTTCTCCCGGGGACTCACCGCAAATTATCTAGCTTCACTGAATTGGTGCTGCCGAATTCAGCAGGCCTAAAAGGCCTCTACTTGATTAACGGAAATTCACCGGCCAGTTTGAAAAATTACGCAGATCCGGCGAAACCTCTGACGGTAGTCGGGTCACCATCGTTCGGCACATTCGGCGCAACACTCGATTCGTCAAATTATTTCAATACGGGGCTTGTTGAAGATGTTAACCGTACTTGGCTAGTGATCGTCGCCCCCAAACCAATAACTGCAACTGTCGATCGCGCATGTCTTGTTTCAAATCGCCGTTTTGAACCGGGGTCAGGATTCTTTCGCGGAGACGCCATGCAATGGGAAGAAACGCGAGTCCTACAGAATCGTTATGACCGAACCCAGGTCACATCGGGGCAAGCTCCGGGGATGTTTATTACCGGTGCGGTTATGACAGCTTGGAATGGATTCGCAGGAGTAGTTCAGGCCGATGGCGTAGCCCGTACAGGATGGCGAAAGAACGGAACAACTACTTGGACGGCTGATTCGGTGGCCGGTGCTAGAACGGTGTATCCGGATTTTCCAATTCTCATCGGAGGTACTTATACCGGTGACGCCAGTTCATCTACCGTTGCACTTGTCGCGATGCATGATGCTGCTTTGACCAAGGCAGAGATCGAGGCGAACTTTACATACCTCAGTGGCTGGTTGGTCGCGCTGAGCGGAATCGCACCATTCTGATACGCCATTGGCGTTGACATTCAGCCTGCACAACCATCGAGGCGCGCAGATGAGCTTCTCCCTGGACCTGAAGGCGTTCGCCGCGAAGGCCGAAGCCAATGCCGAGACCGTCATCAAGAAGGTCGCCATCGACCTGCTGGGCGCCGTGGTGGATCGATCCCCCGTCGGCAACCCCGAACTATGGGCAGCCAACGCCACCGCGACCCAGTACAACAATGAAGTGTCCCGGCTGAATGCCGAGCTGCGCAACGATCCGACGAACCTCACCAAGAATGGACGGATGAAGCCCGGGCGCTTGATCAAGGACAGCATGGACCTCACCGCCGGCGCCGGGTATGTCGGCGGGCGCTTCCGGGGCAACTGGCAGGTGTCGTTTGACGTGGCCAAGACCGGCACGCTTGAGCGCATCGACCCGTCGGGCAACGACTCGAAAGGCGAAGGGATAGGCGTCATCCAAGGCTTCACGACTCAGGTCGGCACCATATGGATGATGAACAACCTGCCTTACGGCCAGCCGCTCGAATATGGGCACTCGACCCAGGCTCCGGCCGGCATGGTCCGCATCTCCGTCCTCGAAGTGCAGATGTTCATCGATAAAGCCGTCTCGGAGCTTCCCTAATGTCGGACAAGATCATCCGCAGCCTGTTTGAAGGCCGCCTGAAGACGTGGGCGACTGCCCGGGTTCCGGCGCTGCCGATTGCCTATGAAGACGTCGCCTTCACGCCGCCAACGGATGGCTCACCCTACCTGCGCGCCTTCCTGCTGCCGGCCAACACGACCAGCGAAGACCTTGAAGGCAAGCACACGGCTTACCGTGGCGTCTTTCAGGTCAGTGTCGTGACTAAGGCCGGGATCGGTCGCGGCGCCGCTGAGTCGATCGCCGACGAGGTTGCCGCACTGTTCCCGAACAACCTCGCACTGACCAAAACGACTTTCACCGTCTACGTCCGCTCGCCGATGGCGACCGCCTCGGCCCAGCAGGGCGACACGACCACCACGCTGCCGCTGTCGATCCAGTACCGGGCCGACACCAACTAATCCGCCCATTGGGCAAACCCAGAACCCGCCATCGAGCGGGTTTTGTCATTTCTGCATAGAGGAAACCCCCATGGGATACAAACTGCCCAATGGCGCGACGTTCGAACACGCCGCGACCTACGCCGCACCACTCGCTTTCTCGGCCATCTCCAACGCCTCCGAAGCCATCTGCACCACCGTCGGCGCCACCCTGGTAGCCGGCGACATTGTGCAACTCACCTCCGGCTGGACGCTGCTCAATGGCAAGGTGGTCCGCGTCAAGGCCGCGACCGCGACCGCGATCACCCTGGAAGCGATCGACACCACCAGCACCCAGATTTACCCGGCCGGCTCCGGCGCGGGTACGCTGACCAAGGTGCTGACCTGGACCCAAATTCCGCAGATCACCGACGTGGCTTTCTCCGGTGGCGACCAAAACTATGCAGACATTGTCTTCCTTGAAGACCAGCAAGGCCGTCAACTGCCGACCGACAAGTCAGCTGCCAGCATGGTGCTGACTGTCGCTGATGATCCGACTCTGGCCTATGTGGCCATCGTCACCGCTGCAGATGCTGCGAAGTCGATGCAGGCCGCCCGGTTGAACCTGCCAGGCACTGACAAGCTGTACTACGGCGCCTACACATCGTTTTCGCTCCAGCCGGCCGTCTCGCGCAACAATCTGCTGACGCGCACCGTCTCCCTGGCGCTGCAAGCCGCACCAACCCGCTACCTGTCGTAAGGAAACCACATGGCCAGCTTCAAGATTGCCCAGAACGCCACGTTCAAAGCTGAAGTCGAGATCCCGCGTGTTGGGCTCGACCCGGTAAAGGTCGAATTCGAGTTCAAGTACCGCGACCGCAAGGAGCTGTCGAAGTACTACGACAAGTGGAACGCTGAGCGCGATGCCTTGATCCAGGAGTCGATCAAGGATGGCTCAACGTGGGAAGAAGCCACTGCCGGGCAGATTGCGCTGGAGGCTGGCCAGCTCAAGGACATCGTCGTCGGCTGGAACTTCGAAGAGGCCTTCACCGATGAGGCGATCACTGAACTGGTAACGACTTGCGTAGGTGCGCCAGCTGCCGTGATTGAAGCCTATCAGGCTGCCTACGCGGTAGCCCGCCGGGGAAACTGATTGCCGCGGCACGCGCGATGTACGAACCGCGTGCCTCAGCCGATGACATGGCGATGTTCGGCCTGACACTGGATGACATTGACGACGAGGTGGAGGTCTGGCCAGACAACTGGCCAGCCTTCCGCTTGTTCAATGCACTCGGTACCCAGTGGCGAACCGGTCCAGGCGGCGCGACCGGACTGGATTACTCAGTCGTTCGTGAGGTGGCCATCCTCATCGGCCTAAAGAAGCGGCAAATCCCCGAACTATTTCCTGACCTTCAAGTAATGGAGGCCGAAGCGCTCGCTGTCATGGCTGAGGCGTAGTGAATTTATTGTCAGGAGAGCGGCATGACACAAGACATCGCCAGCCTTGGGATCAAGGTAGAGACCGGTGACGTAGCTAAGGCCTCCACCGAACTGGATGGTCTGGCTCAGGCTGGCGCGAAGGCTGAAAAAGCCACGGAAGGCCTGACAGGGCAGAGCAAGCAGGCTGGCGCGTCAATCAAAGCGATGGCGGCTGAGACGAAAGCGGCTGAGGCGGCCACTGCTAAGCTTGGTAAGCAGACAGATGCCGTCGGTGTTTCAGCCAAACAAACGGCGGCTGCCTTGCGCGGCGTTCCGGCTCAAGTCACTGACATCATCACCAGCCTCCAAGGTGGCCAGGCTCCACTGACTGTTCTCCTGCAACAAGGCGGACAGCTCAAGGACATGTTTGGCGGTATCGCGCCGGCGGCCAGAGCCCTTGGTGGTTATGTCGCCGGGCTGATCAATCCGTTCACTCTGGCTGCTGCGGCTGCTGCGGCACTCGGCATCGCGTATTACAAGGGCTCTCAAGAAACTACAGCCTACAACAACGCACTTATCCTCACCGGCAATGCCGCCGGCACCAGTGCTGATCAACTGGCAACGCTCGCCGGACAAGTCAGCTCGACCATCGGCACCACGGGCGCAGCGGCCGAAGTTCTGGCCAAGCTGGCTGGCAATAGCAAGATCGCCGGCGAGAGCTTTGGTGAAATCGCCACTGCCGCCTTGGAGATGGAGAAAACCACCGGCAAGGCGATTGACGAAACCATCGCTGAGTTCGCCAAGATTGCCAAGGATCCGGTCGCTGCAGCGAAGGAGCTGAATGATCAGTACAACTTCCTGACGGCCGCTGTTTACTCGCAGATCGTTGCGCTGAAAGAGCAGGGCGACACCATAGGCGCCGCCAAGCTTCTGACCGACACCTATGCCGACACCATCAAAACCCGTACTGCGGACGTCACCGCCAACCTCGGCCTGATCGAAAGTGCCTGGAAGAAGGTAAAGTCGGCCGCCGCTGGTGCACTGGATGCAACTCTGGAAGTTGGTCGTACACAGACCATGGGCGAGCAGCTGGCGGAAGCCAAGGCAAAGCTCTCCGACCTTGAAACGAGAGCTGGCGGAAATAGCATCGTCTCGAAGAGCGGAGCTGTCACGCAAGAGCGCGAGCTTCTGAAAAGCCGTATCGAGGCGCTCACCAACCAGCTTCAGACTCAGCAAAACATTGGTAAGGCCCAAGAGAACTACAACACCATCCAGCGTGAAGGTATTGATGCTGCAGCCAAGCTGAAGGTGATTGCAGACGCCAACCTCACCAATGAGGAGAAGCGCAACAAGCTGATCAAGGAATACAAGCGGGATGTTGAGGATCTGCGCAAAGCCGACCCTAACAACCCGCTGGTCCAGGCCGATGTTGTCGCCAAGAACATCCAGAACATCAAGGACAAGAACAAGGACCCGGCCGGCAAGGCGAATCAGCTCAACCTGACCGGCTACAACGACGCCCAGAACGCGATCAAGGAGCTGCAGGCCACCTACTCGAACTCCGAGAAAGAGCTTGAGGCGCAGCAGAAGGCTGGACTGATCACACAGCAGGTCTACCTCGATCAGCGCACTGCGCTGATCCGGGCCGAGCGTGAGGAGGTCACTGGCGCCTACCAGGCTGAGATTGCGGCACTGGAGGCGGTCAAGGACAAGTCGGGCACGACTGGACAGCAACGCATCGAGCTAGACCAGAAGATCGCCGACGCGCGCACCAACATGGTCAAGGCGCAGAAGGATGCCGATAGCCAGCTTGAGATCCTCGCTACCAACGAAGAGGGCAGGGTCAAGAAGCAGGCTTTGGCGATCAAGACATACACCGATGCCTTGCAGCAGCAGGCCGTCACGTTGCGCAATCAAGGCCAGCGAGACGCAGCAGGACTTGGCCAGGGTGATCGGCAGAAAGCGCTGTCTGGGCAATTCAACAGCATTGACGACAAGGCCAATGCCCAGCGCATCGATCTGGCCAACCAGTACGGTGACGGCTCACGGGGCATGAGCCTCGACGAGTACAACGCCAAGCTCAAGGCCGTCGCACAGAGCCAGCAGGACCTGCGCAACGTGGTGGTCGCCAACTACGACGACATGACCTCGGCGCAAGGCAGCTGGAGCGCCGGCGCATCGTCGGCCTGGGAGAACTACCTGGAGTCGACGCGCGACGTGGCCGGGCAGACGAAAAGCCTGTTCACCAACGCGTTCAGCTCGGCGGAGGACGCCTTTACGCGATTCGTCACGACCGGCAAGGCTTCGTTCTCGGATCTGGCCAAGTCGATTCTGGCTGATATGGCGCGGATTGCTGCGAGGCAGGCCAGTTCCTCGGCACTGAGTGGCCTGTTCGGCCTGGCTGCCAATGTGGCTGGCACCTACTTCGGTGGCGGCAATGGTCTTGCCTCTGGCTCTGCCGGGGCGACCTCGTCGAACGTTGGCGCATCACAGGCCGGCTACTCGTCGACCTACTTCCCGCAGGCGAAGGGCGGAGCCTGGTCCGGCGGCGCGCAGCTATTCGCCAACGGCGGGGCCTTCTCCGACAGCGTCATCAGCACACCAACTGCCTTTGGTATGGCCAATGGGAAAACCGGCGTGATGGGTGAGGCTGGCCCTGAGGCGATTGTTCCCCTGGCCCGCGACTCACAAGGCCGTCTCGGCGTTCGTGGCGGGGCCAACTCCAGCACGGTCAACGTCAGCGTGACGGTAGACGCCTCCGAAGGTGGTGGCGCCTCACCAGATCCTGCGCGCCTGGCTGAAGCCATCAAGGTCGTCTGCCGTCAGGAAATATCACTCGCACGCCGTAACGGTGGGCAACTCACTTAAGGAGGCAGCATGCTGGCATTCACATGGGTTCCAACATACGACGCCTCCCGGGTGATCACGCCGACCGTCAAGGTGATCAAGTTCGGCGATGGGTATGAGCAGCGGCAGGGGACCGGGATCAATCGGCAGCCGCGCAAGTACTCGCTAACGTTCAAGAGGGCCAAGGCGGAAATTGATCTGATCGATTCCTTTCTCGCATCCCGAGGCGCCGTCGAGGCCTTCAACTACACGCACCCCGGTCACTCGATCGGGGTTTTTGTTTGCCGCGAATGGACCAGGACCGACATCGCCCGCGGCGTGGACGGCCTGTCTGCGACCTTTGAGGAGGTTTACGAATGACCGCACTCCAAGGTCAGCTTTCGCTGGCAACCGGTCTGACCATGTGGGAGGGGTTCGAGCTGGTGCTGCCGAGCCTGACCCTTCGCTTCACTGCCGGGACAAACGAAAACCTTGGTTCGGTCATCTGGCAGGGCAACACCTATACGCCATGGCCAATCAACGCTGAGGAGTTTGCAACGCCGAGCCAAGGCTCGCCGGCGCGGCCCAAGCTGCAGGTCGGCAACTTCGGCGGCACTATCTCGGCGCTGTGCCGGCAATATGAGGACTTGCTCGGCGCCAAACTCAAGCGTCGGCGCACGTTGGTCAAGTACCTGGATGCAGTGAACTTCTCGGCCGGCAACCCAACTGCAAACCCCTCCGAAGAGTACCCGGTCGAAACGTGGATCATCACGCGAAAGGCCAACGAAACGCCGGCAGCCATCGAATTCGAACTGGGCTCTCCGCTCGACCTGCAAGGCGTCAAGCTTCCGCGGCGCCAGGTCATTGCCGGCACTTGCCTGTGGGCCTACCGGTCTGGAGAGTGTGGCTATGCCGGCGGCCCAGTGGCGGACTACCTCAACAACCCCACCAGCGACCCCAGCAGGGACCAGTGCAGCCGGACCGTCACTGGCTGCAAGTTACGCTTTGGCGCCAATGGCGAACTCCCCTTTGGCGGCTTCCCGGGCATTGCCAACGTTCCGAGGCTCTGACCATGAGTGAATTGTTCAGCAAGTGTCGATCAGAAGCCGAAGATCATGCCCGCGCCGAGTACCCGCGGGAGTCCGTGGGGTTGGTCGTCAGCGTGCGCGGTAAGCCGCAGTACAGGCCATGCCGCAACCAATCCGAGGACCCCGACCACTTCATCCTGCACCCCGAGGACTATGCGGCCGCCGAAGACCTGGGCGACATCGTGGCGATCGTTCATTCGCACCCAGACGCTGGTCCAGAGCCAAGCCTGCATGACTTGGCCAGCCATGCCGCGAGTCGCACCGCCTGGTGGATCGTTGGCTTGGTCGGCGATGTAGCGACATGGCATGAGATGCCGGCCTCAGGCGAAATGGCGCTGGAAGGCCGCGTGTTCGTCCATGGCGTGATCGACTGCTACACTTTGGTCCGCGACTACTACCGGCAAGTGCTCGGCATCACCCTTCCAGACTTTCACCGCAAGGATGACTGGTGGCACAACGGCGAGAACCTGTACGTCGACAACTTCGCCAAGACCGGATTCGTCCCAGTCGACACGCCCGAGCAGGGCGACTTGATCGTCATGGCGATCGGTAGTCCGACGCCGTGCCATGGAGCCATCTGGCTGGAAGGCGACATCCTGTTGCACCACCTCTATGGCCGCTTGAGCTGCAAAGAGGTTTACGGACGTGCCTACCGCGAGTGCACGACGCATGTCATGCGATACACTCGATAGGCCCTGTATTTGTGCGCATCTTCCCTGCTAGAGTCGCCAAAACATTCGGAGGCTCACCATGCGCAAGACTATCGCGGCCCTGGTATTGATCGCACTGACAGGGTGCACAACGTCAGGACTGGAGAAAGATCAGCCAGCCTACTCCGGTCAATCCGCGAAGACGCCACAGCAGCTTGTGCGATGCCTTGCGCCTAAATGGCAAGATTTCAACTCGTCCACCAGTTCGGTCGAAACCGAAACCGGCTACAAGATCGCCGCCTCTGCGATGTACACCGGAACAGTAGCACTGGCCATCATCGACGAAAGCAGTGCCGGCTCAACAGTTCGCGTCTTCCTGCCCATGGATTGGGCTGGTACGCAGGGCTGGAAGGACGCCGCTAAAACCTGCATCTGACCCGCATAAAACAAAGAAGCCGCCTACGGGCGGTTTTTTATTGTCTGGAGAAAAGCATGTCCGCTGCCAACAACGCCATGACCACTATCTTGCTGTCCGGCAGCCTGGCCAAAACCTTTGGGCGCGAGCACCGTCGCCTGCTCGAAAGCGGAACCGTGACAGAGGCCTTCAGCGCCTTGAGAAACACGCTCGACGGCTTCGAGGACTTTATTCGTGACGCCTCCCGCCGCGGCACCCGGTTTGCCATTTTCCGCAACCGCGAGAATGTGATCGAGGACCGTTTCACTCTTGGCGGCACTACTGAACTCCGCATTGTCCCAGTCATCTCCGGTAGCAAAAGCGGCGGTCTTTTCCAGACGGTGCTGGGCGTAGTCCTGATCGTGGTCGGCGTGGTGGTGACTGCGTTGTCTGGCGGCAGCGCATCTCCTGTTGGCGCTGCGCTCATTTCCACGGGTATCGCCATGACCATCGGCGGGGTATTGCAAATGCTCTCGCCTACGCCAAAAACACCCAGCCAACAGGACCAGGCTGTTACCGAGAACAAGCCGAGCTACCTGTTCAACGGCGCATTCAACTCGACCCAGCAAGGGCTCCCGGTCCCCATCGTGTATGGGCAGATGCTGGTCGGCTCCAGCGTCATCGCGATCGGCACATGGTCGGAGGCTTTACCGGTATGAGCGAGCTAATTATCGGTCGAAAGGGCGGAGGTAAGGGAGGTGGTAGCAGCAGTGGTACCACTCGCGCGGCGGTTGAGGCGCCTGACAGCCTGCGCTCGCGTCAGCATGTGCGAATTCTTCACGCCATCAGCGAGGGAGAGATTCAGGGCATACCTTATGGCTCGATGGGCATATTTTTCGATGATGTACCACTCCAGAACCCTGACGGCAGCTTCAACTTCTCCGATGTGCAGGTTGATACCCGGAATGGCACTCAGTGGCAGGGCTACATGCCGATTACCGGCCTTGAAGCCGAACAGACGGTAGGTGTCGAGCTTAAATATGCTGTTTCCACCGAGCGCGCCATCACTGATACCGATGTGGATGCGGTTCGGGTGACTGTCAGCACTCCACAGCTCTCCGAACAGAACATGCAAACCGGCGACACCAACGGGTCGCGGGCAGTCTTTCGTATTGAAGGCAAGGTCGGCAGCGGCGCCTGGGCACCGCTTTGCGGTGACCTGGCGATCGACGGCAAGACCATGAGTCGGACGCAGTTTTCGTACTATTTGCGTCTGCCCGCATCGGGTGGGCTACCGCGCTACGTCAGGGTCACCAGGCTCTCAGCCGACTCCACCAGCGCGGCAATCCAGAACCGCACATTCTTCGATAGCATGACGCTGCTATGGGATGAAAGGCTTCGCTATCCCAACACTGCGCTTGTCGGAATTTCGCTCGACGCGCAGCAGTTTTCCAGCATCCCGCGCATGGCGTTCATGGTCCAAGGAATCAAGGTCCTGGTCCCGGTCAATTATGACCCAGCCACAAGGGTCTATTCCGGATCATGGGATGGAACCTTCAAGCGTGCCTGGACCAACAACCCGGCCTGGGTCTGGTACGACATGCTGACCAATACCCGCTATGGGTTGGGCGGTCTGCTGGATTCGACGCTGATCGACAAATACGCGCTGTACAGCATCGCGCAGTACTGCGACGTGCTCGTCCCGAACGGATACGGCAATGGAGGCGTCGAGCCACGCTTCACCTGCAACCTGGCGCTGACCACACAGCAGGATGCATGGAAGCTTGTGAACGACATGGTGTCCGTGTTCCGTGCGATCTGCTTCTGGGCTGGCGGCACGCTGACGGCGGTGCAAGATGCGCCGCGCTCCAGCCGTTACCTGTTTAACAACTCGAACATCGTTGGCGGGGACTTCAGCTACCAGTCTGTCGCTTCCGACCAGCGCTACAACGTCGCCGCTGTTACCTGGAACAACCCGTTCCAGCAGTACAAGCAGACCGTTGAAATCGTCGAGCGCCCGGATCTGATCGCCAAGTGGGGCAGGATCCAGCAGAACGACGTCGTGGCTGTCGGCTGCACCTCGCGCGGACAGGCCCGCCGACTGGGTCGGTGGATGCTGTACGCCGAAAGTGAGGCGGTGTCGTTTGCCGTCGGCGCTGACGGGGCCATCCCTATGCCCGGCGACATCATCGACATTGCCGACGCCAACCGTGCCGGGGCCCGGAATGGCGGGCGGCTGCTGGCCGGCTGCACGACCACCAACCTGCTGCTGGATGCTCCCCTGGGGTTCGGCGGGACTGGCGTCATCAGTGTGATTCTCGCCGATGGCAGCTATGCCAGTCGGAACGTCACTGTTTCGACCGGTGCCACCTCGGCGACCGTTTCGCCTGCATTGCCGTCAGCTCCGCTGGCATCGGCACCATGGGCGTTCGCTGGTGCCGCACTGGACACGCAGAAATTCCGCGTTATTGGCATTACCGAGGGTAGCGACGGGACATACGTTATCAGCGGCATCGCTTATGATTCCGGCAAGTTCAACGAAGTCGAATTCGGTACGCCGGATGTCGATGCGCCGACCAGCATCGTGAACCTTGGGAAACCTGCCACCGTTGGCCAACTGACTTTCCTTGAATCGCTGTATGACACTGGAACTGGGCTTGCGGCCGCCAGGCTGTCGGTGAGCTGGACGCAGCCCGCAAGGGCGATGCGCTATCAGGTCGAGGTGAAAAAGCCCGGCGGAAACTGGGAATATGTCTCCGAGACGCCGACGCCTAGCGTTGACTTCGACTCGGCATCTTCTGGTGAGTGGTCAGTTCGGGTTACGCCAAAATCGGTATTGGGCCTGGCAGGCCCTGCATCGATCCAGACCTACAACGCACAGGCACTTCTGGCCCCGCCATCGGCGCTCACAGGACTCCGGCTGGATGTCATCAACAGTGTTGCTACGCTGGCCTGGGATCCAGCACCGGAGCTTGACGTAAAGCTTGGCGGCAGCATCAACATTCGCCAATCACGGAGCACTTCTGCTAACTGGGATTCTGCGCTGCCTCTTACCGAGGCAGCAGGTCGCTCAACGTCTGCTGTCGTTGCTCTGCTCCCAGGGAAGTATCTTGCTCGCGCTGTTGACTCATCGGGTGTTGGCGGCCCGATAACGGAAGTCTGGTCAGATGCCCAAGTGCCACTGCCTGATAACGTGGTTCTGACTGTCACTGAATCTCCGTCATTCTCGGGAGTTGCGGTGAATGCGGCTGTTTCTGGCGGCGTTCTGAAAATGGCCGCTCTAGGGATGTTCGACGACATTGCCGACCTTGATACATGGCTCGGAGAAATAGACAAGTACGGCGGCTCGCGTCTGACTATGGCATATAGCTTCGCTGCGCCTTCTGATCTCGGCTATGTGTACGACTGTCGCCTGACGGCAAATGTCGAGGCCGCACTGTATGACGATGGCAGCTACATCGACACGATTGTTGATTTCGACTCGATGATAAGCATCGACGGCGATCCTCCAGTTGGCGCCTCGCTGTCATTGTGGGTTCGTACTTCTGATGTGTTCCCTGCTATGTGGTCGGCTTGGAAGCCATTTGTGGTGGGGGACTACCGAGCCCGCTTGTTCGACTTCCAGCTTCGTGGTGAGGTCCTGACAGAGACTAATTGGATTGACGTATCGACGCTTGAGGTAACTATCGATATGCCTGACCGGATCGAGAGCGGGAACGACTTGGCAGTACCTGTACTTGGCCTTTCGGTTGTTTACTCTCCGCCGTTCTATGCAAGCCCTGCCGTAAGCCTGACGGCGCAGGGCCTATCTCCTGGCGACTACCTTGACGTATCAACGAAGACCGCAAGCGGCTTCACCGTCTTCATCAGAAATTCAAGCGGGGTAGCCCAGTCGGGCCGCTCGATTGACTACATTTCAAAGGGATACTGACATATGTCGCAGCACGATATGGTCGTGGATAACGGTGCGGGCTTAACAGTTCGAACTGATATAAACGCTGCGCTTGGCGCTCTTGCCACGCAGTCCAGCGGCGCCACTGCGCCTGCCATTACCTTCCCATGCCAGGTATGGGCTGATACAGGAACTGGTCGGATTAAGAGGCGCGATAGTACTAACACTAGTTGGATCGACTTAGGTCCATTAAATGCGAGCCTTCGACAGCCAGCATCTGGATATATTGATGGGCTTATTCCTTCTTGGATTTCGGCAACTTCTGTCGCTGTTTCTCCTGGTGCAGCCTACATACCCTCGACGGCCTCCAATTTAGTATCCGCGTCAGCCTTGGTTTTGACTGGATTGTCTCTGTCAGCAACCACTTGGTATTACCTGTACCTCTATGACAACGCCGGCACGCCTGCGATTGAGTTGGTTACTACCGCGCCAGATGTGGCTTATGCAGGTACGGCTCGCACTAAAACTGGCGACACCTCGCGCCGATTCATTTGTGCCTTACGAGCGCAGGCCGCGAATGTCATTCGCAGCTTCATATGGGCAGATGATTACGTTAATTATACTGATGCAGCTTTGCTGTACCTTGCCCTTAATACCGTGACGGCGCTTGGCCCGGTTACGTTCTCGGCGTCTGCATTTATCCCGCCGACCACCCAGCGATATCTTTTTCAAATATACGGCCCAGTGGCTGGCGGCACGGCATCGATAGGTGATGTATCGTCAAACACTTTGGTTTCCTGTGCTGCAGCCAACCGATTTATGGGGGGCTCCACCACCAGCTCTTCACAAGGTCTTTGGTATGGGCACGCTGCAACTGTCACTTCTGGTGGGACTAGCCTGGATATTCGCGGCTACGGCTCAGAACGCTAGATAGGGGATTATCATGTACGCAATCATGGCCAATGGCAGCTATCGGGCAATTGATGAGTGGATGGAACTGATGGAGGGGGAGACGCTTTATGAAGTCGTGCCCCAATGGGTGTACGACATGGTCGAGGCCAATCGCATCCGAACTGAACAAGTCTCTGTCGAAAATGCGTGGCGCGCGGATGAGGTCGGATTCGTCACAGACCAGCTGATAGGGATGGAAGATGGTGATCCATCGGCACTCCCTGGTACGGAAGTGCAATGGCGATCCTACCGAACCCTTGTCCGTGCATGGAAAGAGGGCACCGAGTACTTCCCGGATTCCAGTCATAGGCCTGTGCGGCCAAGGTAAGGTGCTCACATGTCAATCACACAACAGCCATCTTGCATATCACAGGTCAGACTGTCGAGTGGCTTTTAAGTGTTAATTTTCTCTTTGAGAACTTTCTCTGAAATGGAGCTTCAATTAACTTGTAAGATGCTTCGGCGGAAATAACTATTAGCGAGAGCGCTGTTGCAAGACCTAGTATGAAACTTACGTAGGAAGGAGTGAATAAGTCGAGCCTGATTAAAAGCTCTCGACTAATTAGAATCATTGGTAGATGGCATAGATAGATTGAATAGGAACGTTCCCCGACCCATTCTAAAGTTTTGCTCGGAATTGCAGATATTGATTGGCCGCTGAGAGTTGAGATAAGGCACAGTCCAGCGCCTAGCGATATAAAAGGTATCATGTAAGGGTGGGTGATATTTAATGGAGATAGTATGCAAATAGATATGCCAGCTATCAATATAAGTAAGCTAGTTATGGTTTTTAGCTGTATGTATATGTTTCTAGTTAAAAAATATATCGCAGCTCCAATTACAAAGGCCTGAGGCCTAAAAACCCATTGGAAAGAAAAGCTAGGAGCTGGGAATATAGAAAAAAGTACTGAAATTGCAGCCAGGATTAAAATCCCCCGTTTGAATCCGGCTACGGAAAATATCAGTGTGGAAATTGCGTAAAGCTGCCATTCAAGGGACAGTGACCAGGTTACTGCGTTGTAGTCTGCGCTACCGCACTGCAAGGAAAATTGGACGCATGACGCCCAATAAATATTCGAAACACCAAGTATTCCAGACGCAGCGCTTTTTGCTACCAGTAGCGGGTCTGTGTTTGGGTAACTTTCTGTGAGTGTTGATATTGCAACTGAGGCTATCGCCCAAAAAATAACTGCGGGCAATAGCCTTGCGACTCTCCGCCGCCAGAATGAACGTATTGCATCGGATTTGGATATCGATGTGTTAATGTCTCTGTAAAATGTTTTGCAAATAAGAAACCCGGATATTGCAAAAAAAATATCAACTCCCGGCCAAAACATTACGTGATTAAATATCTCATGATACGCTTGAGGTGTTGGTAGTCTGGATCTTATATGCTGAGCAATAACTAGCAATATTGCGATCGCTCTCAGTATTTGTATGTCGGTATTTTTTTCGTTGGCTGTCTTCAATTTCTTTACTCTTTTGGCGCCTAAGAGCGAAAGCTAATTAGTTAAGTAAGTAATGCAGGCCGCAAGAGAGCACCTAAATTTGTTGAAATGCATTCTACCCAACGCCCGCCGCTCAGCGGGTTTTTTTCGTCTGGAGAAAGCCATGCCCATCACCCAGCAGCAACTGCTGCAGATCCTCCCGAACGCCGGCAAGCAAGCCGGCGTTTTTGCGTCTGCGTTGAATTTGGCGATGGACCGCTACCAGATTAATACCCGGCTGCGCATGGCGGCCTTCATTGCCCAGGTGGGGCATGAGTCGGGCCAGTTCCGCTATGTGAAGGAACTGGGCGGCGATCAGTACCTGAGCAAGTACGACACCGGGACGCTGGCCAAGCGGCTGGGCAATACCCCCGAGGCCGACGGCGACGGGCAGAAGTACCGCGGTCGCGGCCTGATCCAGATTACCGGGCACGATAACTACCTGGCGTGCAGCAAGGCACTGTTCGGCGATGACCGATTGCTGCGAACGCCTGAACTGCTCGAGCAGGCCGAGTGGGCCGCGAAGTCGGCGGCGTGGTACTGGAACTCGCGAAACATCAACGCGCCGGCCGATGCCGGTGATTTCGAACTGGTCACCCGGCGCATCAATGGCGGCCTGAACGGGCTGGCTGAGCGGCTGGCTTTCTACGAAACCGCGCTGAAGGTGCTGGCATGACTTCCATCTGGCTACGGATCCTTCCTTATATAGCGGCGCTGCTGATCGGCGCGACCGGTGCCTGGATGTGGCAGGCCAACAGCTACGAACAGATCATCGCCACCAATGAGGCGGCGCGTCAGGCGGATATGGCGCGTATCTCAGCCGCAGGCGCCGCGCAGGCTAGCCAGGCAGCTGAAAAGCAGCAGGCGGCCGAACGGGCGCTTGCCGATCTTGACCAGAAAAACCAGAAGGAAAAAACCGATGGCCTTGCTGAAAATGAAAAGCTGCGCCGGGTTGCTGCTGATTCTGCTCGCCGGCTGCGCGTCGCGGGAAGTTGTCGTGCCGGTGGCGGCAACGTGTCCGGCTCCGCCATCGGCCCCAGCTTGGGCGATGCAGGCACCGTCGAACTCTCTGCAGCTTCTGGATCAACTGTTTTCGATATCCGCGCCGGAATCATTGCCGACCAAGCAGCCCTGAGGGCGCTTCAGGCCTACGTAATGAATGTGTGTCGCCCGTCAGCGGGGCGTTGAATCCGGTAGGCGTCATTGCGATACTGTTTATTTGACCAGTATCGAGCCTTAAATGTACTTCCTGATCGTGCCCATGAGAGAGCGCGGAGTCGCCATATCCCAGAGGGATATCGCCAGTGCCGAACCGGTGAAGGGCGATATCATTTTTTCCAGCGCGCCGTCTGACATCCTGAAAAGAACGTCCAGCACTGCGTCTCTGCGGCATGGTGCATGGCCGGGTGATGTACCACCGCTTCGGCCGCTTCTTGATGCCCGCCTGACCAGCATGGCAACGCTCGGTTTTACATTGAGCGGGCTGGAGGAGGTCGACGGTGTTTTGTACGCGCAGTCTTGGTATTGCAGGGAGGTTTGATTGTGTCGGCAGAACGCCGGGGGAGGGTGCGTGACTTTTGCGTGACTCTCTCACGCACTTGCAAGCTCTTGTGGGCATTCGGTTGCAGCGAGCGCCAATGATTACGGCCGTTTCACAAGGTCTTGCCTGGGTACTGCGTGCATGGGGTGCTAGGGGTCGAGTGTTCGAATCACTCCGTCCCGACCATATAATTCAAAGGGGTCGCGAGATTTTATCTCGCGACCCCTTTTTGTTTCAAAGTGTTTTTGCCCCTGTCCCGTCCTGAATCTGTAGTGGTCTAATGAAACCGGACACCCATTTAGGCGAGAATACTCGCCAGATCGAGGTGTCAAATGACCAAACAACGCCGTTCCTTTTCTGCTGAATTCAAACGCGAGGCTGCCGACCTCGTGCTCAAGCAAAACTACAGCTACATCGAAGCCAGCCGTTCACTCGGCGTCGGCGAGTCTGCGCTACGCCGCTGGGTCGAGCAGGTTCAGCAAGAGCGTCAAGGTGTCACCCCGCAAAGCAAAGCACTGACCCCGGAACAGCAAAAAATTCAGGAACTGGAAAGCTCGTATCGCCCGACTTGAGCGAGAGAAATCCATCTTAAAAAAGGCTACCGCGCTCTTGATGTCGGAAGATCACGGGCGTACACGCTGATCAATCAGCTGAGCGTCCATGAACCGATTGATTGGCTGTGCAAAGTGTTTGAAATCACCCGCTCAAGTTACTACGCCCACCGCCTCAGGCGCCGAACGCCTGATGTTGAACGGCTTCGGTTGCGCAGCCGGGTAAGCGAGCTGTTCTCGCAAAGTCGCAGTGCTGCCGGCAGTCGTAGCATTCTTTCATTGATGCGTGACGATGGTGAGCAACTCGGTCGGTTCAAAGTGCGCAGCCTGATGCGTGAGCTTGACCTCGTCAGTAAACAGCCAGGTTCTCATGCCTATAAACGAGCGACGGTTGAACGGTTGGATATCCCGAACATCTTGAATCGGGAGTTCGATCTCCCGGCACCCAATCAGGTGTGGTGCGGCGACATCACCTACATTTGGGCCCAGGGGAAATGGCACTATCTGGCGGTCGTACTGGATCTTTGCGCGCGCCGGGTGGTGGGCTGGGCATTGTCGGAAAAGCCGGACTCCGAGCTGGTTATCAAGGCGCTGGATATGGCCTACGAACAACGTGGAAGGCCTCAGGGCCTGCTGTTTCACTCGGATCAAGGGTCGCAGTACGCGAGTCGTTTATTTCGCTAGCGGCTGTAGCGTTATCGAATGCGTCAGAGCATGAGTCGCCGGGGAAATTGCTGGGACAACGCGCCGATGGAGCGCGTGTTTCGCAGCTTGAAAACTGAATGGACCGACCGTGGGCTACAGAACTGCTCAAGAAGCCCGGCGAGATATCAGCCAATTCTTGATGCATAGGTACAACTGGGTTCGACCCCATCAATTCAACGGTGGACTGGCGCCAGCTCGGGCCGAAGAAAAACTTAACGTCGTGTTCGGGATTAGTTGACCACTACACCTTGTCGAATCTATGGATGGTGCGAAAACGGTTGATGGGTATGGGCGAGGTGCGTCTGTAATGCGAACTAATCACCCTGGAACAGTACGATTAGAGGAAAGATTCATGAGGTAAGGACAGGAAAGGTCTGTTTTTCGACCGACTTATGATTTTTTGAACCTCCAAGTAGCGAGAGCATGAAAAATCGGTGGGTACTTCAGACCTTCCTTAGGTGGTGTAATTACAAGAAAAGCAAACCTCGAATAGTTATTCGAGGTTTGCGCAAATGTATTAGTGGCACCATATTCGGCATATCGCGCTAGCGCTCTGGCTCACTACCAGAAAGCCAGTCGATGTTATTACCAGTAGCGAGTTGATCAATAGTCGTCTAATCATATTCATTTGCTCTTGAAATGACCTCCGGACGCCAGAGGTACAGATATTCTGTGGTTGCGATGGCGCTGTTGGTTCCCCATTAAACTAAAAATAAATTGAGGGGTGAATTGTGCGTCGCTGAGCGCACTGAAGTTAATAAATGTAGCATCAACGCTGGAACTAAAATGTGTTGTTTTCCACTCACATCTCCTATGTGCACTAAAAAATGAATAAAAATTGTCAGATTGATTCCATTGGTCCGGGCGACGTTGATTTTGCACGGCGCCAACAGCGCATCGCCCCCGATATGCTTTTTTAGGAAAAACCGGAGAGGCGACAACTATCCTGACACCGGGGTGAACAGGTCATTGACCAGGCGGTCGATACGAAGCTTGATAACCATTGACCAGTCCGGCGATCGCCAGGGCTTTGTGTGACTCCTCGGTCAGACCGAGGACGGCCGTGACCAGCCCCTGGCGCAGATTTGGCCCCATCAACGCCAGCATGTGGGTATTTATTTGGTGAGTCGCCAGCTGATGTTTGAGCGCTTTGAAGGCGCCTATCAACGGTTTCAGAAATTCGTAATGCTCATTGACTGACTTCTCAGCCAATACCGACGCCTTTAAAAACCTGTTGCTTAACATGAGGGCGTGCCCCCCGGCCGTTTCACCCGCCGAGCCACTGGCGACCCGACGGATAATATCCTGTACCAACTCCACAGGAAGGCTCCATAGTCCGGTCTTGGGCGATGTGCCCGATCGGTCAAGGGCCGCCTCAAGGATCGCCGAGGACAACGAAGTTTTTTGTGAGGACTCGCCCGATTTGATCGGTATCCCTGTCGCATCCGTACGATCCCTGCGCTTCTCGGGGGGGGCAGGTGTCGCTGTCGTTGAAGTCGAAATGGGGGCGACTGCAGAGGGTGTCGTGTCTGGCACAACAGCGGGTGGCGGGCGGGCTGGCAGAGGAAATACGCGTCATCGGTTATAGATTCCTTACGGTACAGTTGACGGCCGGGCACACGGAAGCCGGTAGCGTAACCGTGGATTGACTCACGGTCTGTGTGTCAAGAGTCTTGAGTGGTCTGAGCGCGGTTCGAGTTCCGGCCACAGCTACCCGATCCGAGGGGAAATTCCCCTTGTTCATGAAGCGCAGGGGCGAATGTATGGGGGCGTCATAAGCTGAATACTGGCGAGGGCTATTTCTGCGTTGTCGCGCAAGCAACCTTGAGGGACGGTGTTCGCCAGGCACCCGCGGAGGGTGTCGCCCTCTTCGTGGACTCAGCGATCAACCAGCGTGTCCTCGCATGGGATCGGCCAGCCCCTCAACGAGGATAGCCACGAACCCTCGAAGCTTTAACCATTGACCAGCCCGGTGCCCCGCCTGGCATTCGTGAAGGCACGAACAGCGCAAGCTAATCAGATCCGTGGGCTGCTAGCCGAATTTGGCCTTGTAATCCCGCAGGGCATCACCCATATCGCCAAGCGCGTGCCGGGTTTATTGAGGATGAGCGCAACGAGTTGCCGGGCTCGTTTCGTCTGCTTGTGTAGCGTCTACTGGAACAGTTGAAGGGCTTCGATCATCAGGTTCATGAGATCGAGAATCAAATTGTCGCCTGGCATCGCACGAACGAAAACAGCCGCAAGCTGGCCAAGATACCAGGCATCGGGCTGATCACGGCCAGTGCGCTGGTAGCCTCTCTTGGCGATGCCAAGAGATTCAAGAATGGCCGACAGGTGAGTGCTTGGCTTGGGCTGGTGCCGAAGCAGAACTTCACTGACGGTAAGACGGTGCTATTGGGGATGAGTAAGCGGGGGGCTCCTATTTACGGACGCTACTGATCCAGGGGACACGGTCGATGATCTACGCAGCACAGCGAAAAGAGACTCAGACAGCTGGCTTGGCCGGTTACTTAAGCGGCGTAACGCCAATGTGGCAGCGGTTGCACTGGCTAATAAAAACGCCTGAATTATATGGGCCTAATTGACCGGTAACCGCGAGTTCCGCTCCGATCACACGACCGCCGTCGCGTAATCGAAGCGGCTTGAAGACGTTAACTTAACCCTGTAGCGGACCAACTCAACTGAGGCTCAGGTGATCATGAATTGATGGCAAAACTGTTAAGACCATGACTAAGAAAATCTGACCCGCACAGCATGCCATGAGCACACGGTGGCTGCGAACTCTACCGAATCTCAGCGCCCAAGAGCCCACTGTGAGATTTCAAGGGATTTCGTACAGAGCCTAGTGATCATGAACTGGAAACCTGAAATATTGGGTAGTCTCTTCTGATTTTTACCAATTATTCCCTTGAAGGTTGGTTTTTTAAGTTTGTTTGCTTTCTAGGAACTCAAAAAAATTTGGTTTTTGTTCCTTACTTCAGGGATTGACGGAACTCTTTATCAAGTTTCATTAATTGGAGGTTGGGGCATAAAGGTAATGTGTTCCTGATAAAGTCAAGTGCCTTGTCTAAGGTTTTTATGCATGACAGAGACATGTTGGTCTTGCACAACCGGCTTATCAACGGAACCTCATCCGTCGTGCCTACCACTCACCTAGACGCAAGCGAAATATCTTTACCCTGACCTAAGCGTCGTTTCGGTGAGCCCTCCAGGCCAGCTTGCGACTGGCATCTCACCACACCGATAACAAGGGAGTACCTGTATGTCGTTATCCGTAAACGGAGGATCTGCGTTCATTCCTCAGAACCTCACGCCTCACGAACACTCTGCCACCGCTGGCCAGCACGGGCAGAACGACCTTGCCACCTTTTTCCTGTTTGCGGGTGGCAACGGTGGTGCGGTGAATTTTGCACCGCCCTCATCACGAATCGAGGGCGCGAATGAGGGCTCTCGATTCGTGATCCATAATCGCTCAGTCCAGTCACCCGCCAACGAGACCGACGCTGGTGGCATTCAAGAAGTGATCAGCTTGCTGCAGTCTCTGCTCCAAGCCTTGCTGAGATTGCTGGGCGGTAATAACTCGAACGATGGTGGCAGTGGTTCAGGCTCGCCCAGCGGAGAGTCCGGAGGCAGCAGCAGTCCGTCCGGCAGCCACAATTCGTATACGCCGCAAAACCTCGCGGCCCAGCCTAGTAACGGTGCGCCGAAAACCCAAGGCGGCGACGGCGCTGCAAGAATGGCCAACGTGGGCAACGGCCCCAAGGGCATGCCTCAGGAACTCTGGAAAGACTGCGTGAACGCAGGCAACAAATTCGGTGTTGACCCCTTTGTGTTGGCGGCGCAGTCGAAGCAGGAAAGCAACTTCGGCAAGGATCTCTCTGGCGCCAGTGGTGGGGATGGTGTCATGCAAGTGGAACCGAGTACACGGGCCGCGTACGCCGGTCAATTCCAGGAAAGGATGGGCCACGCTTACAATCATGGCAGGCAGTCAGATCAGGTGGCAATGGCTGCGCTGATCATGGGCAGCAAAGGCGGCGACACCACCGCGCAACTGCAGAAATACAATGGTGGTGATAACTGGAAGCCTGGCGCTACGGATTCATACGGGCGAGTGATCAAGGCTAACGAGTACGCGGCCAGCGTCAAGAATATCGCCCAGCAGCTGAGAAACAGCGTGGCCTGAGGTATACACTCCACGGCCCCACTGCCAGATCAGGCATTCCACGCATGCCGGTGAACGTGTAAACCGCGACGCCGGCATCAATACTCGGTCCGGCGATGCCCGCGCCAGATGTCACGCCTCCCCGATTCGAACCAGTTGTTCACGTTTCGATGAGATCAAATCGTCGACCATCGGGCAGGGTCAGGGTAACGTTTTCGATGAGTGCCGTGACGCCTGATGGATTGAAAACAAGCTTTGCCCAGCAGTCATCGCGATAGACCTTGCCATCGAAGGTGGTTCGAGCTTCGTTCTGGTTGTCCCTTCTCGCGTTAAAAATGGTTTGCCGGATTTCCCCCAGTACCAAGGAGCCATCGCAGGCCGCCACATCATAGAGCGACGCGCGCAATAGCGGACAGGATGGCTCTGCAGTTCTTCCACAGCATGCCAGTACGCTGTATTGGCCATTTCATTCATGTCGTATTGCTCGAGCGCGTCGATCAGCCCTTCGGCGGCCAAGGTGGAGGCCATGGAGTGAAGATGCTGTCTATGCGCCTCGGGGGGGGGGGCTGCATGCGAAACTATTCTGACGAGCGTCAGGCGATGAGCTGCTGAGGTTGGGATGTAAACATCAAGCTGGGATGAAGGTCAGAAACTTTCGGCACGGTCAGGGTGTACAGAGTGTCAGCTCGGTATGATGGCGCAGCTGTTTGCTTGCTTGTGCATATACGGCGCCTGGTAGATGCAATCTCGCACAGATGATCGCCTGATGCTCAACGGCGTGCGGTGTTTAACCCGGAGCTTTTCGTGTTCCCCAACAAGCCTCGAAACCGACTGAGGATTTTGTATTGGGAGCGCAGCGGCTTTTGCCTTTGGTGTATGGACTGGGGACATAGCTGACACGTGTACGGGGACATAGTGGACACTTCCTGGTGAGCTGAACTTGCTAGGAAATCATCATGCCTTGGAAGACGAGAGACACCATGAGCCTGAAAGAAGAGTTCGTTGTCCTGGCCCTGCAACCAGGTAGTAATAAAAGAGATACAGTGCCGATCTTCCGCGTATCGAAGTCATTCACGAACTGCCCGAACACGAACTGACCTGCGCCTGCCGTAACCACAGCATTGGCGAGGAAAACAGCGAGCAGCTCGAGATCGTGCCGATGCAAATCCGCGTGATCAAACATGTACGCAAGGTCTATGCCCGCTGTGGCTGCGAAACAGCGCTGGTCATTGCAGGCAAACCGGCTCAACTGATCGAAAGGAGTATGGTAAGCCCAGCGTTTTGGCGATGTTGCTGACGATCAAATGCGTTGATGGCTTGCCACTGCAAAGCATCGAAAAAGTACTCGGTCGTCACAGCGTCGATATTCCACGCTAGACGTTGGCGTGATGGGTTATCCAGTGCTGTGAATACTTGCAGCCGTCGTTGAATTTTATGTTCGAGAGGCTACTGGAAAACCGCGTCATCCACTGTGACGAAACTCGTGTGCAAGTGTTGAAAGAACCTGATCGAGAGCCTAGTAACCAGTTTTGGATGTGGGTGCAAACCGGCGTGTCACTTGATAAGCCGGTCATTCTTTTTGACTACTCGAGCAGCCGGGTGCTGGAGGTTTCGTCGCGCCTGCTCGAAGGTTATCGCGGCTACCTGATGACCGATGATTACGCGGGTTATAACCTTGGGTGCTCAATCCGGTGTCGGGCGTTTTGGCTGTTGGGCACATGGGCGACACAAGTTTGTCGAGGCGCAAAAGGTGCAACCTAAAGGCAAAACCGGTCGTGCCAATATCGCCCTGAATCCCCCGGCTGCTAAACTTATCCCCAGTTGTTGACGTAAAAATCAGCAACCCGCCCTGGATCAAATTTCAATCGGCAGGGTCGGTCAATTTTCCATCAGCGCCAAAATGCGGTCGTTCGGTAGAGTCCGACAGAAGTGGCAAGGGTATTCCAGTGCCAGGTGATGCTTGATGACGAGCGAGATGGTTGTCGCCTCTCCTGGCCTGTGACTCCGAGCTCTGCAGTACACGAACTATGTCGAGGTGATTAGCAAGGCCGTGCCGGTCGATGACTTGCTGAGCGGTAGCTCCCTGGCGAATTTCTGCTTGGTATCTATCTATCTTGGCCTCGCGCTCTGTGTTCTGCAACACTCGAACCATATCGAGGTCACAGGCAAGGCCGTATCGCTCAATGATCTGCTGCGCGGTAGCTCCTTGGCGAACTTTAGCACGGTAGCCGTTTCTCTTGGTTTGTAACTCTGAGCTGCGCAGCACTCGAACCAAGTCGGGATCGTTGGCAAGGCCATGCTGATCGATGACCTGCTGAACGGTAGCGCCCTGGCGAATTTCAGCCAGGTAACCGTCTCTCCTGACTTGTAACTCTGAGCTGTGCAGCGCTCGAACCATGTCGGTGTCGTTGGCGAGGTCATGCCGATCAATCACCTGCTGAGCAGTAGCGCCTTGGCGAACTTCAGCTCGGTAACTGTCTGTCCTGGCCTGTAGCTCTGAGCTTTGCAGCACTTGAACCATAACGGGGTCGTTGGCAAGGTCGTGTCGGTCGATCACCTGCTGAACGGTAGCGCCCTGGCGAATTTCAGCTCGGTAACCGTCTCTGATGGCATTGCGCTCTGTGCTCTGTAGCACCTGGACCATGTAGCGGTCGTTGGCAAGGTCGTGCCGGTCGATTACCTGTTGAGCGCTAGCGCCCTGGCGAATCTCAGCACGGTAACCATCTATTCTGGCTTCGCGCTCCGTGCTCTGTTGCGGTATTCGGTTCGTAACAGGATTGTCTCTCGCAACAGCCTCCAACTGGTTACTAACCAAGCGGTAAGTTGCCTCATCCATCTGTCCGTCATCAACATAAGAATCAAGTCGACTCATTTGGTCGCGGGCGCTGGTCGGACTTTCAAGGTTAAGCTCTGCTACGTGCCTTTGAGTCTCATCTTGGGCTCCTGCCGAAAAAAGGCGCTTCGGCTGCTGTGTACCCGTCGAACCAGGGCCTTGCGGTGAAAGAATCGAAAATTGGTCGTTTACAGATGTTCGATTTTCGTCACTCATTCTATTTTCACACCTCAACGCTAAAGTTAGCTGAGTGGCAGCTACAGGCCTGTAGTTCCATCCAATAGTGCTTTCCCTGCTCAGATGCGCCAACATTGTGTGAGCTGGCCCAAGCTGGGTCGCTGCGTGATCGGCTCATGCTGGCACTGGCTTATTATGGCGCGCTGCGGCGGGCCGAACGGTGGCGCTGCGCATCGAGGACCTGGACGTAGCCCAGCGGCTCGTCCGCCTGCGCGCCCCTGCTGAACACGGAGCAAGCCAACCGTCCCGAAAGCATTGCCCGCGTCGTCGGCAGGGTATCGCATGGCTTGGCCGCGCAAGGCATTCTCAAGCGGCCTTTGCGGATGCGCAATTACCTCAGTTGGCGAGAAAAGAGTACGCAGGGGGGGCAATCCCGAATAGGAGCGCTGGTGCCAACATCGGCGTAAAACGTCCACCTTGCGGCCCAAGACCAAGGAATACACTTGCAACCTGGTGTTACGCACCGGCCTGTGGCTGGCGCGGTCGCCCCCTGAGGTACGCCCCCCAGATGTCGACCTGCGCCGACTTCATTGCCGCCGTCGATCAATTGCACGTGGGGGACTAGAGCCTGGATTCTGCTCCGAGCAACGGCGCGGCATGCTATGGACAGCTGATCCGCACCAATTCCAAAGCACAGCTTTCTACACGCCATGCGGCGGTTCTTCCTCGACTTCGAACTGTGGGGCTGGGGCCATTTGCATTTCCGCCCATGCCATCTGGCTGAAGCTGGTCTGGGCCAGTCTGAACCTGACACGCGCGGATCTTCTGTGCGACATCAATTATCTGTTGGCCATGGTTCATAGCCGTGCTCTGGACTCATGCAGGACTGCGCAAGAACGAAATCGCTCGGCTGATCCTGGGCTGTGCGCAAGCGCCGACGCAGGCAGTGGTCGAGGACAATGGCACAGACTTTACCCGTGGGCGCCCTGTGCTGCTTGCAGGTACCCGCGAGCAAGACCTTTAGAGGGTATGCCAAACCCGTGGCCGCAGTGGCAAGGACAAGATCGAGGCCTGGTTACAGCGCGGCCCATTGAGCAGGCCGCGCTGGGGGATGAGCGCACCGGCGAGAAGGTCCGCTACCTTTTCCAGCACCGCGGCAAAGGCATGGGCACGGGCGTCATCAACGAAACCATCACCCGATCCTCTGTGCCAAGGCCGGCGTTCCCCCCTCTCCGACGGTCGAGGACGCCAGCCAGCGCGGTCACCGCCCTGAGGGGCATGTTGCTAGTGGAATTGATGCAGTGGTCGGGCCATCGCTCACCCACCTCCACCTTGCATTACCTGCGCATCCGCCCGACGCAATTGGCTGCCGCCTTCGTCAAAGCGGACTAGATGCCCCACATGATTTCGCTGCCGACATGACGTCATCGCCCGGCAGGGCAATGAGCTGTATCTTAACTACGACTTGGTCAATTCCTAATCCCCTCTGGAACCCTGCGCCCACCGTATGGCCCGCATCGGCTGCGACTTCAACCCGCCTTAGGTCAGTGCGCAGGGCCAAGTCCCGGAAAGCAAAGCCTCTATCCGCCGGTATTTGGAAGAGATGCCGCTGAACGCCGATGAGCGGGCCATCGTCGAGGGCGACGAGGAAAAGATCGAAGGCTTTATTCGCAAACTCAAGAGGGGCCGGTGCTTGACGGGCATGCCGTACGGTAAAAGCAGGTGTGAAATTCAGCCAAAATTGGAACCGGTCGGTATTTCATGCCACCTATCATCTCCAATGAAGTTGCATCTCTGCACTCGGAGGGATTTATGGATCCAATTAGAAGCGGTATCGCATATAATTTGCAGATCAGTTCAGTAAACCCAGCAGATGCTGCACAAACAGCTGCCCGAGTACAACCGTCTGGGCACGCGAGTTCGTTGACATTGGCAATATTAATCCGTCACGCATTTAATGTCCTGCACGCTAAGGAAATGCACTGGCTGCATGCCCCCTCGCCGAGCGTTACTTC
This sequence comes from Pseudomonas sp. FP1740, assembly GCF_030687165.1. Classification (NCBI taxonomy): domain Bacteria; kingdom Pseudomonadati; phylum Pseudomonadota; class Gammaproteobacteria; order Pseudomonadales; family Pseudomonadaceae; genus Pseudomonas; species Pseudomonas sp. FP1740. Next base: position 4,626,275 of record NZ_CP117461.1, on the reverse strand, counting down.
GTCTTTGCCAATGATCGGCAGTTGCACGCGCCGGCTACGACAATGGTTTCCAGATGAACACCTTGGCCGCACGCTCCGATCAGCGAATGGCATTCTTACGACAGATCGCTCAGCGCGACTAACGCATCTATCCATTCCTGGATGGCGACGATACGTAGGCTGGTCTTCGGATCATTTCGACGGTTGCTTTTCCATTTCACATAAATCGTATGATGTTCACTGTCTGTTGTCGCTGACCAAAAGCTGCTGCTGCGAGCGCCTTGTCTTTCGCGGCGCAGTTCGCGCTCAAGTTCCTGGATGCGTTTCTTTCTTTGCGGGACTGTTCCCGATCTTCTTTTTGTCGGGTCTTTTCCGATTTCTGGAAGGCTTGGCACCAGGCAGTGGTTTGCTCGGGGTAAAGGCCTTTGCGGCGGCAATACTCACCCAAGTCGATCTCGGAAAAATCGGCGGCTTCAAGGACGACAGCTAACTTAGTTTCGGCTGCAGCATCTTGAGTAATGCGGCTCTGCGTTCAGGTGAATAGTACGGCACGACCAGCCTCTCTCTGAAACAAAGCAAAGCAGGGAGGCGATCAAGAATAAGTTATTGAATTAACCGCTCTGGACACTAGGTCAAGTTTTCAATCGGCAGGGTGGGGCAGTTTTCAATCAGCACCACCATTGATAGGAAAACAGTACTGAGCATCGAAGGAACCGGTAGTGCAGATTTGACCACCAATGCAGAATGCCAAAAGCATTGTCGAGGTAATATGATTGTCGTGGCTCTATAATTTATGACGAATATATTCCGGTTCGTATGCTGGCCTTCAGCTATGCTCGGAGAAATATCCTTCCGATATCCGTAAAATTTAACTCAGTCCTAGGAGTCGAGCATGAAAATACGTAGAGGGCTATACGGCTGAGCTAGCAAGGTATCTAGTTTCTACTGCCGAAGACAAGCTCGAGAGCTCGACCAGTCATATAGAAAATTCATGATTACAATGCGATAAAAGAAAAATCCTATTAAATTCAATCATAAATATGGTTTTCAAGGTTCTGGAAAGCTGGGGACGGTTTACGGTAAGGTGGCTCCTTTGCCAGCTTTGTAAAAAGCTACAACTGCTTCAGGATATAAAGAGGATCTTTGATCTTATGGCTATTTTTGGAGTCCATTATTGATTAGGGGTTTTATTAATGAAACAAGATCTGGTTTTTCTCATGACAAGAAAAGCTGCTATTTGGAGTGTTAATGAATCCGCTAAATACTACGCCACGATCTTCTGTAGATGCGGTATGTTCTGGGTCTAATCCATCCTCCGCGAACCGGCCGAGCACGCCCCGCCAGACTCGCACCCGGGCATTCATCCAGAACGGCGATCTTGCCACGGCGTTCTCCCGTACCAGCGCCGCACTAAGCAAAGACGCTGGCCAAGTACTTGAGAACCTTCAGCGCGAGATGGCCAGCAGTGATCCGAAATTTCCTGCTGTGGCAGAGCTAAGCAAGCAACTCGCTGACATCGCCATGACTGAAATGGGGGGGCGGGCACTGATTGGAAATGGTCGGCAGCGAGCCCTGCAAATCTTGCTTCAGCAATGCGAAAACCAACTGGGGGAAACACCTCTTACCCACGCGGTCCATAGCCATTTGTCCCAAGCTAATGAGGCATTGAAAACGGCGCTCTTTCACCAATCCATCAGCCAATTTCTCGACGACTCTAATGGGCACGTGCGGGGGATTCCGGATCTATTGGCGTTGACCCAATTGGACCCCACTGTACTGGCGGAGCCGTACAGTAGTGCGGCGCCCTCTATGTTTGGCAGCTTCATACGTCTGGCAAAGTATAGAAGTGTCGAACTCAGTGACAATCTACGCGATGCCCCCCAAAAAATGGCGCTGCTGTTGCGGCCCCATGCCGATGCGCTTAAAAGCCTTGAAAGGGTGCCGGCGGCCCTTGCTGCACTTGCAGAATATTGCCCTGATGCCAATATTAAGGGTGATCTTCACAGTCTGCATGAAATCTCCGTTAAAGTGCAGGAGCAGCTGTTAGCCAGCGGTATTAGCGAGCCCCATGTAGTGGCATCGAGTGAGGTCGATAGCGCCCCATCTCATGTTGATGAGCCGGCTGAACAAAAAACTTCACTGCGTCGAACCATACTGAACGTGAGCAACAACTTACTGCACAAGTTCGATGCGTACGGTGCCTTGGCTCCTATGGATGACAAAGCCCTATTGAGATTGATGCGCCGTCCGGTGCCATCTCTCATGCCTGAGCAAATGCATGCCTTTCTAAATAAGCACGTCATTCATCTTAGCGCTGAACAACTTGATATCATAAGCCACACTCAGCTTCCTACGTCCGACGACAACGACTTTGAAGTGCGGCATTCTTCCAGTTTCGATGAAAAAATGCGGTTGGCACTGGCAAGCGGTTCATTGGTGCTCAGTGAAGAGCAACTGAGCGACCTGCGAAGTTTGCCCAGGTTGGACTCGACAGCGACGGGCGCATTGAGGCCGCTGCTGGAGAGGGCTGAACCTGCGCTGACGGATGCAGAACGGCAAATGCTCAGGATGATTGTTGATGCCAACGCCTCTGGACAGATCGACGCCTGGCAGGAGCACAACGCCCAGTTGCCGGACATTCTGGGTAAATCGGGCCTACCGGAAAATGTGCGCAGAGAGCTGTTGAACATTAGCCAAAAAATGGATGCGGAGTTGCACACGCTGAAAAACGGGGGGGTACTGCTGGGCCGTATGACTGCCAGTCCGATGATGCTGCTGGCGTTGGCGCCGTTGCCTTTAGCAGTATCGTTTGTCAGCGGCGATAAAGCCTATAGTTCTTCCTTGGTCGCGCATTTTTCAAAGAATGCCGTTTTCATGGCCGGTTTGATGATGAATGAGCTGACTAGTAGACGAGCCAATATAGAGCACTTGCTCAATCGCTACTTCGTTACCGTGTTGACCAATGCTATCGTGGCACAGCCTACCTTCGCAAAAAATGCACATTTGTTGGAAAACGTAGGCTTCGGTATGGCGACAGCCATAGTGTCTGGAGGGGTAACCCTAGGCGTCTTCAATCGTGAGGCGATATGGGAAGCTGTCGCAACGGCCAAAAGCAAGCTGTTCAAAGCCGATACAGGCAAGCCAGGAATTGCGGAGGACGATCGTCAGAAGGTCGTCGCGCACTTTGACCAAGGCGAACATATTGCCCAGCAGGTAAAACTGGCAGTCGACACGTTCAAAATGGACGGGGCGATCACCGACATATTAAATTCCAGTTTAAGCTTCCTAGGCACAAAGAGCAGCGAACTCAAGAAAGCTTTCATGGTTGCCGAAGCTGGTCGCGTTGGGCTGAAATTACCTCATTCTAAGCGCAAGGACGATCCAGATTTTTATCCCAAAATGGGCTTGGTGGCGCTCACCGCAGGAATCGCCGCAGCCCTGGTCATGCTGATGGAAAGTTTGGTAGGCAAAGCGGATTATGCCGTAGATGGAGTTTGGTGCACGTCGGAAATGCTCAAGCTGGCAGTGAATCCTGATGTGGATATGCAAAGGACGGTACAGACCTTCAAGGAAATTGTTGGGCTGAACTTGGTCATGACTGCCTTTCTGGGAGTCAATAGGGCATGCAAATTCCTTGATAAAGATGCCGCTGGCTATGCCGCAGGAACAATGAGCTTGACCGCGGCCAACCTAATCCTACCGGGTATGATCGGCGAAGCCGCCGGCACGGTCGCCGGTAAGGGCCTGAGTTTCTTGGCAGACAAAGGTAAGGCCGCGCATGAGGCGGGTAAAGCGGCGGTCTCCAAGGTAGACTACTATGTGAGATCTGCCCGATTAGCCGAGTACGCGAATACTGTTCAAATTTTTCGAAACCACCCAATAGCACCCATTACGCGAGGCGCAGGGGTGGTGGTCAATGCCTACCTGCAATGGCAGACCGTAAACCGCATGCAACCTCCAGAAAACAACGCTGGGCCACAGGTACTAGGTGTCCAGAACGATGCAAACGAGATGGAGGCTCCACGAACGAGCAACTCGAATAGAGGTTAATCTGGCGCGGGTTGTTTGCATCCTCTCACCCGCAGAGCAAACAAAATGGAGATCTCTCTCAACTTTGTACCTTCCCAAGAGGAGATCGCGTGGCATCATCGAACCTCTGCGTTGAAATACAGCACCCACGTGGCACGGTCAAAGTGAACTGGCCGACCGAAAGCGCAGCTGCCTGCGCCACCTTTCTTCGAGATCTATTGCGATGATCCGCATCGACGCCATCTTGCTCGCCACCGAGCCTATGGATATGCGCGCCGGCACTGAAATTGCGCAATCGCATTAAAGTGTTGGTGCACCACGGGGTTGGATCTCTGGCTGGCGGCGCGCGGGCAGTCAGCGCCCCAAGGTATGTTGGCCCGATGCATACAATCATTCGCGGTTGGGCCATACGTCGGCATCCCAATAAAACGCGGGGTGGGTAAGACAAAAATACTTCCACACACAGAGGAAGCCCAAACTGGGTATTTGCAGCGCAAACCAAAATTACGAGACAGCACACTAGGTGCCTTTGCCAGACGGATGCGGTGATCACGGATATAGGGCTGCCCAATAACCTGCTGACTTCTGTAGTCGTTCATGTTGATGAAAGTTCAAGCATATGGGAACCAGGTAGGCTAGAAGCAACACTAAACCAAGTAACTATTTTGAAATTTTAACATCAACCTGGCTATCATCGTTTGTGGGGGGTGAAGCCATTTGAATCATTGCAAGGGGATATAAATGGGTAGCTGTATTTCACGAGACATCATGAGGCCTGAGTTCATGGCGTCTCTCCCCACAGTGTCACAACCGACACCTGCCTCTGCGCCCACATCACCCATGCCCCCTTTGGCTCCCCTCAATCTGGAACGTACGGATGCTAACGGTGCGCTGATTCGGGCGGGCAAGTACTCACAAAAAACTTCGTTGTCCCAGACGGCCCTTGAGGCGGCCCTTGACCGATCGGGCACATCGCCCAAGACCGGACTCCGGGACCTTCCCGTGGAGTTGGTACAGGCTATTATCCGTGGGGTAGCAGCCAGTGACTCGGCGGGTGATGCGGCCGGAGGGCTGCGTGCCCTCATGTTGAGCAACAAGTTTTTAAAGGCGTCGGTATTGGGTGAGCAGTCGGTCAAGGAGCATTACGAATTTCTGCAACCGTTGATAGGCGCCTTCAACGCGCTCAAACCCCGCCTGGCGATTCACCAGATGAATAGCCACATGCTAGCGTTGATGGGGCCTAAACAGCGCCAGGGGCTGATCACAGCCGCCCTCGGCTTGGCCGAGCCTATGAAGGCCATAGTGATCGTCGGGCTGGGCGCCGGGCTGGCAGCTCTCGAATGGCCGCAGCGGCAGGCGCTGGTCAAGGCTGCCCTCGGCTTGGTCGATGAGAGGGACAAGGCCAAGGCGATCGCCGGGTTGGGCGCCGGGCTGGGGGCTCTCGAACGATCACAGCAGCAGGCGCTGGTCACGGCCGCCCTCGGCTTGGCCAAAGACTGGGACAAGGCCCGAGGGATCGCCGGGTTGGGCGCCGGGCTGGGGGCTCTCGATCGGTCGCAGCAGGAGGCGCTGGTCACAGCCGCCCTCGGGTTGGCCGACGACGAGTACAAGTCCCGGGCGATCGCTGGGCTGGGCTTGGGGTTGACGGCTCTCGAACGGCCGCAGCGGGAGGCGCTGGTCACGGCCGCCCTCAGCCTGGCCGACGGATTTCAAATGGCCCAGGCGATCGCCGGGCTGGGCGCCGGGCTGGGGGCTCTCGAAGTGTCGCAGCAGGAGGCGCTGGTCACAGCCGCCCTCGGCCTAGTCGACGGGTGGGACAAGGCTCAGGCGATCGCCGGGCTGGGCGCCGGGCTGGGGGCTCTCGAACGGCCGCAGCAGCAGGCGCTGGTCACAGCCGCCCTCGACTTGGCCTACGAGGGGGATAAGGCCCTGGCGATCGCCGGGTTGGGCGCCGGGCTGGCGGCTCTCGAACGGCCGCAGCGGGAGATGCTGGTCACGGCCGCCCTTGGCTTGGCCGAAGGGTTTCAAAAGGCCCTGGCGATCGCCGGGTTGGGCGCCGGGCTGGCGTTTCTCGAACGGCCGCAGCAGCAGGCGCTGGTCACGGCCGCCCTCGGTCTGGCTGGCGGGGAGTACAAGGCCCTGGCGATCGCCGGGTTGGGCGCCGGGCTGGCGTTTCTCGAACGACCACAGCAGCAGGCGCTGGTCACGGCCGCTCTAGGCCTACCCGGCGCCTGGAACAAGGCCCAGGCAATCGCCGGGCTGGTCAATGGTTATCAAGCTTCGAGGGTTCGTGGCTATCTTCGCTGAGGGGCTGGCCGATACCCTGCGTAAACTGGTGCCCAACCCACAACCCCAGTCAGGACACGCCGGTTAATCGCAGGGGCCGCGAAGAGGGTGATACCCTCCGCGGGTATCTGGCGAACACCGGCCCTCAAGGCTATTTGCACGACAATGTGGAAATAGCCCTCGCCAGTATTAGTTCATGACGAACCAATACATTCGCCTCTGCGCTTTATGAGCCAAGGTGATTTCCCCTCGGGTCGGGTCGGGTAGCTGTAGCGGCTTGCAATCCACGCGTTGCGCATTGAGCATCGCTGGCATGGGCTGGCAGCCCTCGCAAACTCATATGGTTGACACCCAGACCATAGTCTCCAGCTTTCACTATTTAACGACTCGGGACAATCATGAATGGCTGGACCAGCGGCGGGCCGGGCTTTCGATTCCGGACAAATCAATTATTGTATTTTTTTCGTGTCCGGAACTCGAACCGCGCTCAGACCACTCAAAACTCTCGACACAAGGCCGTGAACTAGCCCACGGTTATGCTGCCGGCCGTCAACTGTACTGTAAGGATTCTATATTCGATGACGCGTATTTCCTCTGCCAGCCCGTCGCCGCTCGCTGTTGTGCCAGAGGCAACACCCTCTGCAGTCGCCTACATTTCGACTTCAGCGACACCGACACCAGCGATACCCGAGAAGCGTACGGATCGTACGGATGCGACAGGGATACCGATCAAACCGGGCAAGTCCTCACAAAAAACTTCGTTGTTCCTAGCGACCCTTGATCGATCGGGTGCATCGTCCAAGACCGGATTTCGGGACCTTCCTGTGGAATTGGTGCAGCATATTATCCGTGGGGTCGCCAGTGGCTCAGCGGGTGATACGGCCGCGGGGCTGCACGCCCTCATGTTGAGCAACAGGTTTTTAAAGGCGTCGGTATTGGCTGATAAGTCGGTCAAGGAGCATTACGACTTTCTGCAACCGTTGATAGGTGCCTTCAAAGCGCTCAAACCCCAGCTGGCGATTCACCAGATAAATAGCCAGATGCTGGCGTTGATGGGGCCTAAACAGCGCCAGGAGCAGGTCACGGCCGTCCTCGGGTTGGTTGACTCCAGGAGCAAGGCCGAGGCGATCGTCGGGTTGGGGCCCGGGCTGGCGGCTCTCGAACGGGCGCAGCAGGAGGCGCTGGTTAAGGCCGCCCTCGGCTTGGTTGACGAGTGGGACAAGACCCAGGCGATCGCCGGGCTGGGCGCCGGGCTGGCGGCTCTCGAACGACCGCAGCAGGAGGCGCTGGTCACGGCCGCCCTTGGGTTGGCCGACGACGAGCACAAGTCCCGGGCGATCGCCGGGCTGGGTGCCGGGCTGGCGGCTCTCGAACCGCGGCAGCAGCAGAAGCTGATCACGGCCGCCCTCGGCCTGGCCAATGACTGGCACAAGGCCCTGGCGATCAGCGGGTTGGGTGCCGGACTGGTGGCTCTCGACGGGACGCAACAGCAGGCGCTGGTCAAGGCCGCCCTCGGCTTGGTCGGCGAGGAGCACAAGGCCCAGGCGCTCGCCGGGTTGGGCGCCGGGCTGGGGGCTCTCGAACGGTCGCAACAGCAGGCGTTGGTCACTACCGCGCTCGAGCTGGCCGACGACTGGTACATGGCCCTGGCGATCAGCGGGCTGGGTGCCGGGTTGGCGTTTCTTGAACGGTCGCAGCAGGAGGCGCTGATCACGGCCGCCCTCGAACTGGGCGACGACGATGACAAGGTCGAGGCAGTCGCCGGGTTGGGTGCCGGGCTCGCGGCTCTCGATCGGCCGCAGCGGCAGGCGCTGGTCACGGCCGCCCTCGGCTTGGCCGAAGGGTTTCAAAAGTCCCAGGCGATCGCCAGGCTGGGTGCCGGGCTGGCGGCTCTCGAACGGCCGCAGCAGCGGGCGCTGGTCACAGCCGCCCTCGGCCTGGCCGAAGGGTTTCAAAAGGCCCGGGCGATCGCCGGGCTGGGTGCCGGGCTGGCGGCTCTCGAACCGCGGCAGCAGAAGGCGCTGATCACGGCCGCCCTCGGCTTGGCCGACGAAAGGCACAAGGCCCAGGTGATTGCCTGTTTAGTCGATGGTTATCAAGCTTCGAGGGTTCGTGACTATCTTCGTTGAGGGGCTGGGCGATCCCATGACACGCTGATTAATCACTGGGTCCGCGAAGAGGACAACACCCTCCGCGGGTGTCTGGCAAACACCACCCTTCAGGGGTATTCAGTTCATGACGCCCCCATACATTCGCCCCTGCGCTTCATGAGCCAGGGTGATTTCCCCTCGGGTCGGGTAGCTGTAGCCGGAACTCGAACCGCGCTCAGACCACTCAAGACACTCGACACACAGGGCCGTGAGTCAATCCACGGTTTGTACCGTAAGGAATCTATAACCAATGACGCGTATTTCCTCTGCCAGCCCGCCGCTACCCGCTGTTGTGCCAGACGTAACACCCTCCGCAGTCGCCTCCATTTCGACTTCAGCGACAGCGACACCAGGACCACCCGAGAAGCGTACGGATGCGACAGGGACACCGATCAAACCGGGCAAGTCCTCACAAAAAACTTCGTTGTCCTCGGCGGTCCTTGAGGCGGTCCTTGATCGATCGGACACATCGCCCAAGACCGGACTCCGGAACCTTCCCGCGGAGTTGCTACAGGAGATTATCCGTCGGGTCGCCAGTGGCTCAGCGGGTGATACGGCCGCGGGGTTGCACGCCCTCATGTTGAGCAACAGGTTTTTAAACGCGTCGGTATTGAATGGGAAGTCGGTCAAGGAGCATTACGAATTTCTGCAACCGTTGATAGGCGCCTTCAACGCGCTCAAACCCCAGCTGGCGACTCACGAGATAAATAGCCACATGCTGGCGTTGATGGGGCCTAATCAGCGCCAGGAACAGGTCGCGGCCGTCCTCGGCTTGGCCGACGACTGGCAAAAGTCCGAGGCGATCGAAGGGTTGGCTGCAGGGCTGGCGCACCTGAGCGAGTCGCAGCGCGAGGACCTGGTCACCGCCGCCCTCGGCTTGGCCTACGACTCGGAAAAGGCCCAGGCGCTCGCCGGGTTGGGCCCCGGGCTGGCGCACCTGAGCGAGTCGCAGCGCGAGGACCTGGTCACCGCCGCCCTCAACCTGGACAACGACTGGTACAGGGCCCAGGCGCTCGCCGGGTTGGGCACCGTGCTGGCGCACCTGAGCGAGTCGCAGCGCGAGGATCTGGTCACCGCCGCCCTCGGCCTGACCGACGAGGGGCACAAGGCCGAGGCACTCGCCGGGTTGGGCGCCGGGCTGGCGGCTCTCGACGGGACGCAACAGCAGGCGCTGGTCACGGCCGCCCTCCGCTTGGCCGAGGATGAGTACAAGGCCGAGGCGATCGCCGGGCTGGGCGCCGGGCTGGCGGCTCTCGAACGCTCGCAACAGCAGGCGCTGGTCACGGCCGCCCTCAACCTGGACAACGACTGGTACAGGGCCCAGGCGATCGCCGGTCTGGGCCCTGGGCTGGCGGCTCTCGAAGGGGCGCAGCAGCAGGCTCTGGTCACGGCCGCCCTCGACCTGGACAACGGGAGGGGCAAGGCCCAGGCGATCGCCGGGTTGGGCGCCGGGCTGGCGGCTCTCAAAGGATCGCAGCAGCAGGCGCTGGTCAAGGCCGCCCTCGGCCTGGTCGACAACGAGGACAAGGCCGAAGCGCTCGCCGGGCTGGCCAATGGTTATCAAGCTTCGAGGGTTCGTGACTATCTTCGTTGAGGGGCTGGGCGATCCCATGACACGCTGATTAATCACTGGGTCCGCGAAGAGGACAACACCCTCCGCGGGTGTCTGGCAAACACCACCCTTCAGGGGTATTCAGTTCATGACGCCCCCATACATTCGCCCCTGCGCTTCATGAGCCAGGGTGATTTCCCCTCGGGTCGGGTAGCTGTAGCCGGAACTCGAACCGCGCTCAGACCACTCAAGACACTCGACACACAGGGCCGTGAGTCAATCCACGGTTACGCCGCCGGCTTCCGTGTGCCGGCCGTCAACTGTACCGTAAGGAATCTATAACCAATGACGCGTATTTCCTCTGCCAGCCCGCCGCTACCCGCTGTTGTGCCAGACGTAACACCCTCCGCAGTCGCCTCCATTTCGACTTCAGCGACAGCGACACCAGGACCACCCGAGAAGCGTACGGATGCGACAGGGACACCGATCAAACCGGGCAAGTCCTCACAAAAAACTTCGTTGTCCTCGGCGGTCCTTGAGGCGGCCCTTGATCGATCGGACACATCGCCCAAGACCGGACTCCGGAACCTTCCCGCGGAGTTGGTACAGGAGATTATCCGTCGGGTCGCCAGTGGCTCAGCGGGTGATACGGCCGCGGGGTTGCACGCCCTCATGTTGAGCAACAGGTTTTTAAACGCGTCGGTATTGAATGGGAAGTCGGTCAAGGAGCATTACGAATTTCTGCAACCGTTGATAGGCGCCTTCAAAGCGCTCAAACCTCAGCTGACGATTCATGAGATGAATCGCCACATGCTGGCGTTGATGGGGCCTATACAGCTCTGGGGGCAGGTCGCGGCTGCCCTCAGTTTGGCCGACGACTGGGAAAAGTCCATGGCGATCGCCGGGTTGGGCGCCAGGCTGGCGCACCTGAGCGAGTCGCAGCGCGAGGATCTACTCACGGCCGCCCTCGGCCTGGCCGATGACTGGGACAGGGCCCAGGCAATTGCCGGGTTTGGCGCCGGGCTGGCGGCTCTCGAACCGCGGCAGCAGCAGGCGCTGGTCACCGCCGCCCTCAACCTGACCAGCGGCTGGAGTAAGGCCCGGGCAATCGCCGGGTTGGGCGCCGGGCTGGCGGCTCTCGAACGACCGCAGCAGCAGGCGCTGGTCACGGCCGCCCTTGGCCTGGCCGATGGGGAGGACAAGGCTTATGCGATCGCCAGTCTGGGGGGCGGGCTGGCGGCTCTCGAACGGCTGCAGCAGGAAGCGTTGATCGCGGCCGCCCTCAACCTGACCGAGGAGTCGCACAAGGCCCAGGCGATCGAAGGACTGGGTGCCGGGCTGACGGCTCTCGAACGGGCACAGCTACAGGAACTGGTCAAGGCCGCCCTCGGCCTGCCCGATGACTGGGACAAGGCCCGGGCGATCGCCGGGTTGGGCGCCGGGCTGGTGGCTCTCGAACGGCTACAGCAGGAGGCGCTGGTCACCGCTGCTCTCGACCTGGCCGGAGGCTTGCAAAAGGCCCAGGCCATCGGCGGGTTGGGCGCCGGGCTGAGGGCTCTCGAACGGCCGCAGCAGCAGGCGCTGGTCAAAGCTGCCCTCGGCCTGGCCGTCGGGTGGCATAAGTCCATGGCGATCGCCGGGTTGGGGGCCGGGCTGGTGGCTCTCGACGGGACGCAGCAGCAGGCGCTGGTTACGGCAGCCCTCGGCTTGGCCGACGGCAGGAACAAGGCCCGGGCGATCGCCGGGTTGGGTGCCGGGCTGGCGGCTCTCGAACGGCTGCAGCAGCAGGAGCTGGTCACGGCCGCCCTCCGCCTGGCCGAAGGGTTTCAAAAGGCCGAGGCGATCGCCGGGCTGGGTGCCGGGCTGGCGGCTCTCGAAGTGCCGCAGCAGCAGGCGCTAGTTACGGCCGCCCTCGGCCTGCCCGGTGCCTTGAACAAGGCCGAGGCGATCGCCGGGCTGGTCAATGGTTATCAAGCTTCGAGGGGGCGTGACCATCTTCGTTGAGGCAATGGCCTCACAGGCTAAGTAGGTAGATTACTTCGAGAACAGCACACTAGGCTCTGTCCGAAAAGTAATGTCGTAAACACCGCATGGCCCAAGCCAGTGAGACCATCGCCGCATAACTTATCGCGAGCTTGTCGAAGCGCGTAACGATGCGGCGGTTCTCCTTCAACCAGCCAAACATACGCTCGATGATGTTGCGCTGCCGGTACTTGGGGCGATCAAGCAGTCTCGGTAAACCCGGCTGGGTTTGGGCTTCATGGGATTACCGGTTGCATCTGGTAACGGTCGCAGTAACGACTGAGGGCTTTGGCATCATAGCCCTTATCGGCAGCGTTTGCGGGGGCGACCATACACGCTTGGGATATAAGCACCGTTCAACAACCGTTGGGCATAGGCGATGTCGCCGGCTTGCCCGACAGTGGAAAACTCAGCGGTACGCCATTGGCATCGCACACCCTATGAATCTTCGTCGTCAAACCGCCCCGGCTACGTCCGAGCGCATGATCTTGCGGTTCTTCAGGCCCCTTTTTTTCCAGTACCAGAAGACCCGGGTTGCACGTACCGCTGTGGAGTCAATCATTCAGGTTTCCAGGTCGATCATCCCTTGCTCGTTCAACCTGATGTGAAGCCGCTTGTGCATCAGATTGAATACCCGCGATTACGTCAATCTCGAAACTGCTGATAGACGGTTGACCAGGGCTCAAAGTGCTAGGGCATATCGCGCCAAGCGGCTCCCGAGCAGAGTACCCAGAAAACGCCGTTGAGCGTCAGGCGATCATCTGTGCGAGGCCGGCTGTTTCGACGACGTTCCACAAAGAGATCCGCGACCAAATCCCAGGCCGCATCGGAGAGTTCATACCGCTTTGCCATCAATGGATTCCTTTCCTTCGATGGTTGCGATCTCTACCGAATCTCAGCGCCCAAGAGTCCACTATGAGATTTCAAGGGGTTTCGTGTAGAGCCTAGGTGCCTTTGCCAGACGGATACGGTGATCACGGATTTATAGGACTGTCCAATAACCTGCTGACTTCTGTAGCCGTTCATGTTGATGAAAGTTCAAGCGGATGGGAACTAGGCCGGCTGGAAGTAACACTAAGTAACTACTTTGAAATTTTAACATCAACCTGGCTATCACCGTTTATGGTAGTTGAAGCCATTTCATTTCATTGCAAGGGGATATAAATGGGTGGCTGTATTTCGCGAGGCATCATGAGGGCTGAGTTCATGGCGTCTCTCTCCACATTGTCACAACCGGCACCTGCCCCTGTGCCCACACGACCCACACACCCTTTGACTCCCCGCAATTCGGAGCGTACGGATGCGAACGGGGCGCTGATTCGGGCGGGCAAGTCCTCACAAAAAACTTCGTTGTCCCAGATGGCCCTTAAGGCGGCCCTTGATCGATCGGACACCTCGCCCCAGACCGGACTCAAGGACCTTCCCGTGGAGTTGGTACAGGATATTATCCTTGGGGTCGCCAGTGGCTCAGCGGGTGATACGGCCGTGGGGCTGCGTGCCATCATGTTGAGCAACAGGTTTTTAAAGGCGTCGGTATTGGGTAGGAGGTCGGTCAAGGAGCATTACGATTTTATGAAACCGTTGATAGGCGCCTTCAAAGCGATCAAACCCCAGCTGGCGATTCACCAGATAAATAGCCAGATGTTGGCGTTGATGGGGCCTAAACAGCGCAAGGCGCTGGTCACGGCCGCCCTCGGTCTGGCCGACGACTGGCACAAGGCCACGGCGATCGCCGGGTTGGGCGCCGGGCTGGCGGCTCTCGAACGGCCGCAACAACAAGCGCTGGTCACGGCCGCCCTCTGCCTGGCCGGCGACTGGGACAGGGCTCGGGTGATCGCCGGGTTGAGCACCGGGCTGGCGGCTCTCGAACGGCCGCAGCAGGAGGAACTGGTCAAGGCCGCCCTCGGCCAGGTCGACGGCGGGCACAAGGCTTGGGGGATCGCCGTATTGGGTGCTGGGCTGGTGGCTCTCGAAGGGTCGCAGCAGCAGGCGCTGGTCAGGGCCGCCCTCCGCCTGCCCGACGACAGACACAAGGCCGAGGCAATCGCCGGGTTGGGTGTCGGGCTGGCGGCTCTCGAACAGTCGCAGCAGGAGGCGCTGGTCACGGCCGCCCTCGGCCTGGCCGGCGAGAAGCACAAGGCCCAGGCGATTGCCGGGTTGGGCCCCGGGCTGGCGGCTCTCGAACAGTCGCAGCAGGAGGCGCTGGTCACGGCCGCCCTCGGCCTGGCCGACGAGAAGCACAAGGCCGAGGCGATCGCCGGGTTGGGCGTCGGGCTGGTGGCTCTCGAAGGGTCGCAGCAGGAGGCGCTGGTCACGGCCGCCCTCGACCTCGCCGAGTCTTGGGACAAGGCCAAGGCGCTCGCCGGGTTGGGTGCCGGGCTGGCGGCTCTCGAACCGCCGCAGCGGCAGGCGCTGGTCACGGCCGCCCTCGGCTTGACCGACGTGTGGCCCAAGGCCCAGGTGATCGCCGCGCTGGGCGCCGGGATGGCGGCTCTCGAGCGGCGGCAGCAGGAGGAGCTGGTCACGGCCGCCCTCCGCCTGCCCGAAGGGTTTCAAAAGGCCCTGGTGATCGCCGCGCTGGGCGCCGGGCTGGCGGCTCTCGAAGGGTCGCAGCAGGAGGTGCTGGTCACGGCCGCTCTCCGCCTGCCCGACGAGAGGCACAAGGCCGAGGCGATCGCCGGGTTGGGCGCCGGGTTGGGCGCCGGGCTGGCGCACCTGAGCGAGTCGCTGCAGCAGGTGCTGGTCAAGGCTGCCCTCGGCTTGGCCGACGAGAGGCACAAGGCCAAGGTGATCGCCGGACTGGCCAATGGTTATCAAGCTTCGAGGGTTCGTGACTATCTTCGTTGAAAGACTGGCCGATACCCTGCGCAAGCTGGGGGCTCTAAGCCGGCCCCCCAGAAAACTCCGTCATCCCAGATTTAACCCGGCCACGAGTGCCCCAGGTTGATCGTCGTTGTGAAACGTGTAATGCCCGTTTAGTAGGATATGCCGCCAGGCAGCTAGTGTTCTGCTCTCGAATTAACATTTCTCCGATATTGGCTACAACGTTCGAAGAGCCGCAGGTGAACGCACTCAACATCGGCTTCAGCTCAGAAGATCACGCCCAACTAAGCCGGCGTGTACGTTCACCATCAGCCAGCGCGACGGCCATCACGCACGAGTGACTCTGTTGGCGGCCAAGGGTATACGCGAGTAGAGATTGCCCGGTTGACCAGGTTCTTACTCCCAGTTATCACGTGAGAGGGCCACATCAGTTCGCTACGCGAACTGGAGACCTCGATGACCACGTTCCTGGCTTTGCAAAATGCGCAGCCGACTCGGTATATCCGGAACGCAAAAGGCGAAAATCTTGAATGTAATTCAGTGCGCCCGTGAGGCAATGGCCTCACAAGCTGGGTAGATTGTTTCGAGAAGGGCACATTAGGTGCCTTTGCCAGGCGGATCGGTGATCACGGATTTATAGGGCTGCCCAATAACCTGCTGTAGCCGTTCATGTTGATGAAAGTTCAAGCGTATGGGAACCAGGCAGGCTGGAAGCAGCACTAAATCAAGTCACTACTTTGAAATTTCAACATCAACCTGGCTATCACCGTTTATGGAAGCTGAAGCCATTTGATATCAAATGCAAGGGGATATAAATGGGTGGCTGTATTTCGCGAGACAAGATGGGGCCTGACCTCGCGACACCTCTTTTCACAGTGCCACAACCGACACCTGCCCCTGCGCCCACACCACCCACCCACCTGTTGACTCCCCGCAATCCGGAACGTATGGATGCGAACGGGGCGCTGATTCGGGCGGGCAAGTCCTCACAAAAAACTTCGCTGTCCCAGGTGGCCCTTAAGGCGGCCCTTGATCGATCGGACACCTCGCCCAAGACCGGACTCCGGGACCTTCCCGTGGAGTTGGTACAGGCTATTATCCGTGGTGTAGCAGCCAGTGACTCGGCGGGTGATGCGGCCGGGGGGTTGCGTGCCATCATGTTGAGCAACAAGTTTTTAAAGGGAGCGGTATTGGGTGAGCAGTCGGTCAAGGAGCATTACGAATTTCTGCAACCGTTGATAGGCGCCTTCAACGCGCTCAAACCTCAGCTGGCGATTCACCAGATAAATAGCCAGATGCTGGTGTTGATGGGGCCTAAACAGCGCCAGGGGCAGGTCACGGCCATCCTCGACCTGCCCAACTCCTGGGACAAGGCTCTGGCGATCGCCGGGTTGGGTGCCGGGCTGGCGGCTCTCGAAGGGTCGCAGAAGCAGGCGCTGGTCACCGCCGCCCTCGGCCTGGTCAACGGGTTGCACAAGGCCCACGCGATCGCCGGGTTGGGTGCCGGGCTGACGGCTCTCGAACGGCCGCAGCGGCAGGCGCTGGTCACCGCCGCCCTCGGCCTGGCCGACGGCTGGCATAAGGCTCAGGCAATCGCCGGGTTGGGCGCCGGGCTGACGGCTCTCGAAGAGCCGCAGCGGGAGGCGCTGGTCACCGCTGCCCTTGGCTTGGACAAGGGCCCCAAGGGACTGGCGATCGCCGGGCTGGGTGCCGGGCTGGGGGCTATCGAACTGCCGCAGCAGGAGGCGCTGGTCACCGCTGCCTTCGGCCTACCCGACTCCTGGGAGAAGGCCCAGGCGATCGCCGGGTTGGGTGCCGGTCTGACGGCTCTCGAAGAGTCGCAGCAGGAGGCGCTGGTTACGACCGCCCTCGGCCTGGCCGCCGGGTTTCAAAAGGCCCGGGCGATTGCCGGGTTGGGTGCCGGGCTGGAGGCTCTCGAACGGCGGCAGCAGGAGGCGCTGGTCACGGCTGCCCTCGGCTTGGACATCGACTGGGACAAGGCCCAGGCGATCGCCGGGTTGGGTGCCGGGCTGACGGCTCTCGAACAGCCAAAACAGCAAGAGCTGGTCACGGCCGCCCTCGGCTTGGCCGGGGGGTGGGACAAGGCCCAGGTGATCGCCAGTCTGGGCGCGGGCCTGACGGCTCTCGAACGGTCGCAGCAGGAGGCGCTGGTCACCGCCGTCCTCAGCCTGACCTACGAGAAGGACAAAGCCCTGGCGATCGCCGGGCTGAGCGCCGGGCTGACGGCTCTCGAACGGCCGCAGCAGCAGGCGCTGGTCATGGCCGCCCTCGGCTTGGCCGACGACAGGTACAAGGCCGAGGCGATCGCCGGGCTGGTCAATGGTTTTCAAGCTTCGAGGGTTCGTGGCTATCTTCGTTGAGGGGTTGACCGATCCCAGGCGAGGACACCCCTGTTAATCACTGGGTCCGCGAAAAGAACGACACCCTCCGTGAGTATCTGGCGAACACCAACCCTCAAGGCTATTTGCGCGACAACGCGGAAATAGCCCTCGCAGTATTCAGTTCATGACAAACCCATACATTCGCCCCTGCGCTTCATGAGCCAGGAGGATTTCCCCATGGGTCAGGTAGCTGTAGCCGGAACTCGAACCGCGCTCATACCACCCAAGACATTCGACACACAGGGCCGTGAATCAACCCACGGTTACGCCGCCGGCTTCCGTGTGCCGGCCGTCAACTGAACCGCAAGGAATCTACAACCAATGACGCGTATTTCCTCTGCCAGCCCGCCGCCACCCGCTGTTGTGCCAGACGTAACAGCCTCCGCAGTCGTCTCCATTTCGACTTCAACGACAGCGACACCAGAGCCACCCGGGAAGCGCATGGATCGTACGGATGCGACAGGGACACCGATCAAACCGGGCAAGTCCTCACAAAAAACTTCGTTGTCCTCGGCGGTCCTTGAGGCGGCCCTTGATCGATCGGACACATCGCCCAAGACCGGACTCCGGAACCTTCCCGCGGAGTTGCTACAGGAGATTATCCGTCGGGTCGCCAGTGGCTCAGCGGGTGATACGGCCGCGGGGTTGCACGCCCTCATGTTGAGCAACAGGTTTTTAAACGCGTCGGTATTGAATGGGAAGTCGGTCAAGGCGCATTACCTTTTTCTGCAACCGTTGATAGGCGCCTTCAAAGCGCTCAAACCCCACCTGCCGATTAATGAGATAAATAGCCAGACGCTGGCATTGATGGGGCCTAAACAGCGCCAGGGGCTGGTCAATGGTTATCAAGCTTCGAGGGTTCGTGACTATCTTCGTTGAGGGGTTGGCCGATACCATGCGCAAGCTGGAGGGGCTAAACCAGCCCCCCTGAAAATTCCGTCACCCCAGATTTTACCCCGGCCGCGAGTGCCTCCTGGTCGAACACTTTGCCGTCGTTGTGAAACGTGTAATACCCGTTTAGTAGGATATGCCGCGAGGCAGCTAGCGAGCTGTTCTCGAATCAATATTTCTCCGACATTGGCTACCTTCCTGTGTCTTCCAGCGTTTGGAGAGACGCAAGTGAACGCACTCAATATTGTCCTGAGCCCAGAAAAAAAGGCCGTGCCTTATACGCTGGACACTCACGAGCGTCAGCTTCCGCGATGAGAGAGTGAAATTACGGTTGTGTTATATGGCGTCTGGCTAAATGGGAAAATAGGACGGTCGGGCGCTCGCCAAAGCTGTGGGTCACCAGTAAAGGACCAGGCCCTCGGGGTGCAGCTGAATCTGACATCACACGTTCTCTGCGGATGTTAGTAAAATAAATATTTTATTTGGAACCGAAGGGGCCAGGTGTGTCACATCAGAGATGTATATAGCCGTTTTGTTAAAATCTGAAGGCGGAGCGTTTTGTATCGCCGGCTAGGTGTCGAGACGCTTGGTTAAATAAAATGTTGCAATTGAATTTTGACGTTGACAGTGTCGAACTAGCGGAATGTTTACAGTGAAGTTTGCACTGGTAACCGGCGCATGGGGGGGGGCGACGCTTTGTTTCGAGTTATCATGCTCGGTAGAAACAAATACCGTTGTTGACATGTCTAGGTGAAAAGTTGGTGTTGAATTGATTTGCAACAAAGGCAGTATGGTTCATCTAATTTAGCGGGATGCTTCTAAGGTTTAGGAAAATGACAACGGTTTTGACCTTAAAAAATAATTTTTGAGCACTAAATCACACCGTCAACGCAGAAGCGTCCAATGAGGCTCTGTTGTTGCTGAAACAAATAAGGGAGAGCGCTGACGGTGTTTTTCGAAGTGATGTAGAAAGCATATAATTGTATCTGAATTAAATAAATGGCTTGTGTCTAGAGTTGGAGGTGCAATGGTAAGCATTGCTTCTGTTGCTGGGATAAGCTTTCAATTTATAGTGCTTTTTAATAGTGAATGGTATTGTGCTGAGGATGCGCATAGCATTGATACGTTGCGTTGAGTCTTGGTTTCTAATTGTGATGATGTGCATGAAGGAGCATCTATGATGGGTTGCGGTGATATTGACCTGCCTCAAATAATGCAGAGTAAAGGTGTAAGCTATTTTTTCATGATGCATCTAGCTGCCGCGCTCACTATATTGATAGGGCGGCGATTGATAATATCTTCAATCAATATCTGGAACAAGCATGCCAAAATGTGGGGGTGCAATACAGAGAAGTCGGGAATTTTAATAGGAGGCAAAACACGTATCAACAAATTTTGAAAAGACTCTTGACCAAAGAGAGTGGACTCTAGAACCGTTTGAAAAACTCAAAACCCGCCTTGGGGGCTGATTGTATCATTCGAGCGAGTGTATTGCTCCCCCTTCCCTCTGAAGAGGGGGGCTAATAATTTATTTATATAAGGAAATGGTATGGACAATCGTGCGTTAAAATTGCTGGGTAGCGTCAATTGGGGCGACATCCCCCCTGTTAACATCTATCATGAATATCTGATCGAACAGGAGCATCGCTGGTTGACGAGTCTCGGCATGAACCAAGATAGTCCTGTATTGGACCGTTATAAAAAAATCAATGTGCCTTTGCTCGCTGCTATGACTCACCCATGTTCGACTGAAGAAGGTTTGTCAATAGCACACCGATTCATGTCATGGTTGCTAATACTTGATGACCAATTCGATGAAAGCAGTACCACAGAAAATTATGCGCTTTTACAAGCTGTGTTAAATAATGTAAAGCGGGTTTTGGCCGGCGAGCCAGTTGCGGAACATAGTCATGCTGGTCTTTTTAGAGGGCTCGCCGATATCTGGTCTGACCTGGCGCGTATCACCTCCCCTCATTGGCAGTCCCGCTTTACACAACACGTTATCGATTTTCTGAATGCCTATGCATGGGAGTACGATAATCGCCGGGACAATCGAGTACCCTCGGTAGAGGAGTACCTTACGTGGCGTCAGGCCACTGGTGCCGTGTTGCCATGTTTCGATCTTCTTATTCCTACGCTAGGTATAGAATTAGACGAACTGGCTTCCTCGGCGCACGAACTTGGAATTTTAGAGTTTTTAGCGTGTGAAATTATTACACTTTCGAATGACCTGGTGTCCTATCATAAAGAGATTAAAGCGCAAGATTTCCATAATCTGGTCACCATATACACTCGTAACGGTTTCAGTACTCAGTCAGCGATGGAGCGGGTGGTCCAAAAGATTAAACTGGACATCGCGGAATTCGACCGCGTAGCCAATCTGCAGCTCTCCGTAAGTCCGAGCGTCAACTTGGCCCGCTATATTTCCGCGTTGAAGAACTGGACCACCAGTAACTTTTACTGGTCCACTGTGAGTGCGCGCTATTCGCTTGATTCTTGATGCCACAAGGCAGCATGCGAGCGAGCGCAGTTTGCAAGAGCTTCGGAAGGCCAGGTCAACGCAGATCTGTGCCTCAAGAGGTGGGTTGAGCGAGCGCACGTCTTTGTCAGCCACGATACCCACTCTAGTTTGGGTGAGTGCTGCAATGCCTGCCTACTCGGACTGGCCAGATCGAGTTCAAGTGTAAGCGCTCCATACACCCACATTCAAAGTTACCACCTGACCCCGATGCTGTGCTCTCGATTCCTTTCCTGAGCCAGCGCATCATGATGCGTTCCGACGTAAAGTCGAAAAAATCTATCTCTACCCAAGCACGTCGACTTCCGAAACTCCATTGGTGCTCGTTGCTCCGGTCACACTGGACATCACGGTCGCAATGTTAGACTAAGTGCTTTTCGTGTTTATCAACAAACCTCGAAATCGAGTGCAGATTTTGTATTGGGGACACAGCGGATTATGCCATCGGCTAAAGCGATCTGAGCCAGATTGCTTAAAACATCGCGGGAATATTCGGATGGACGCATGCGCACCGAAATGCATATTACTGCAAGAGTGCAACCAATTTAAATTTAGATTTTTTTATGGAGAGACCTGTCTGCATAATAGCTAATCGCCTATCAGGTTTCGAGGAAAAACACTGGATTTCTATCAATATTCAGTCTATTTAAAATGGAACCAAACTCTCATTAATGCCACTCATAAAAGACCCTTAGTTAGGATGAGCTGTCATGCCCGAAATCAGCTTCAGTGGATGGAATAGTGGGTTTACATTTGGCGCTCCAAGTCAGGAAGCGGAATTGCCGCTTGTAGGGGAGGGTAATCCCATATCTGTGACTGACCTCGCAATAAAAAATATCAAGGAGGTCGAACACAAAGCCGGGATTTGCGAGGAGCATTTGTTCAAGCTTCATGAGGTCGCAGTGCGTCATGATTGCGTGATTGCGTTTAGACCGGTCAGTAAGCATAATGCCCCGCTTATAGCACTAGGACACCCTACTAAGGGGTTAAATATCAAGGGTAAAAGTTCAAGCCTTGGTCCTCTGTATGGCTTTATACCTGTGCAGCAAGAATTGAGTCGTCCAGGAGAATATAAGCGAGATGCGATATTGTCCGCAAATAAGGAAATAATGTCGTGCATCGCGAAGGGGGAGGTTTCGAAAGCCCCACTAGAACTTTCGTTAAGTCGAATCAATTACTTGGCTGGTAATGGAATAATTAAAGTGCGGCATGCATTAAACGGCTACATGCTTTCTTCAGTGGTGCATCCAGAAAAAGTATTTACTGCCTCCCTGACTAAGCAAGGAAACTACTCAATTTCCATTGATGAAAAGTCAGTCGAAGTTCTCGTGCCAAAAGGAATGGAGAATGAATCTAGTATTGAAAGGTACTATACTGCAGATTACGATCTTCTCTTTTTGATGCCTTCATGGGCGAAGGCGTCAGACCAAAGTGTAAGGCGGTCATCAATTAAGCCTTTGGCTCCGAACGAGAGTCCAACACGGCTAGGGCTATCCAGTCTGCACGGGCTAAGCAATTCTATACAATTACAGCGCCATGTAGATACGGCAGGCGCAGAAAATGTCAATTACATAACGACGCTTGAAGAGCGTGTGATTGCGGATATCAATAAGACTTTGCGTGGTGATATCTTAAATACGCACCCAGGCAGTGGCTCAATAGACTGGAATTTAGTGCGTCATGGCTCTGATGAGGGCAACCCAAACACCGATATGAACAGTAATATTCCTTCAACCATAATTGCGCCGACCGCTTTGGGGCGTTTTGGTGTGGTTTCGATAGCCGGTACCGAGCAAGAATTATCGGCAATCATTCAAGAGGCGAGGGATGCTAATTATGTGCTAACTGGCAATAGAAACTGGTTTGGCAGCATTATTAAAACCAATGTCCGAAAGCAGAGTGAGGACTTTGAACGTAGGATAAGCTGGTCCTCTGTAATTTCATCATCTTCGAGCAGGCGAGGCAGCAATATTTCGGAGATAGACATTGCAGTTCTGAATGCCGCAGCTACACGTCGGAATAGTGTTCCTTTTCTAGCGAATTTGCCGATACGTCGTAGCTCAATAGCCCCAACCACAGACGAAGATAATAGATCGACCTAGTGTCCTGTGTATAAAATAATTTCCTCAGAAACTGGCTATGCTTTGTCGGTCATGATCTCGTTGGAGGCGAACAGATTAGCCACCCAAGATATTTAAGTCCCGAAGAACACACCGAATTAAGCCGATGCACAAGGTTTGCCACTATCAGTCAGCGCGACGGTCGTCGCGCCCGGGTGATCCTGTTAGTCGCTCAAGATTGTTCGCAGATTGAAATAGCCAGCTTGGTTTGGTTTTCCTCTGCGTTCGGTCACTTTTTGGTGTCAGCGTTTTCAAGAACAGCGTCTAGACGAATTGATCGACAAGCTTGGGCGCGGACGCAAGTCCTCCTTGCCATCAGAGGTGCTAACCCAAGTGTTTGAGCGGGTGATTCAAGCACGTATTGGCCAGCCTCGGAGCGGCTGGGATTTCGGCCACCAGCGTGCACAAACTCGGGGCTGCCAATGACTTGAAACCGCACCTGACCCGTATCTTAAAACTGTCCAATGACCCGAGCTTCGAAGATAAGTTTTGGGATGTCATCGGACTCTACCTGGACCCGCCGGACCAGGCATTGGTGCTTTATTGCGGAGTTTTTCAAGAAGATCAATCGAGAAACGCCCAAGCCCCTTCAGCTGTACTTGATCGTCGACAACTATGCCACCCACAAGCATCCAAACGTGAAGGCGTGGCTGGACCACCTGCATTTCACCCCGACTTCCAGTTCGTTGATGAACGTGGTTGAGCGTTTTTTTCGGGACATTTACCGTGTCTTTGCGAGAGGGCAGCGTCGGTTCGTTACGCGAGCTGGAGACCTCGATAACCACTTCCTGACCTTGCAAAATGCGCAACCGACTCAGTATGTCTGGAACGGGGGAACCAGGCAGGCTGGAAGCAACACTAAAGCAAGTAACCACTTTGAAATTTTAACATCAACCCGGTTATCACCATTTATGGCAGTTAAAGCCATTTGATATCAAATGCAAGGGGATATAAATGGGTGGCTGTATTTCACGAGACATAATGAGGCCTGAGTTCATGGCGTCTCTCTCCACAGTGTCACAACCGACACCTGCCTCTGCGCCCACATCACCCACACACACCTTGACTCCCCGCAATCCGGAACGTACGGATGCGAACGGTGCGCTGATTCGGGCGGGCAGCGCCTCACAAAAAACTTCGTTGTCCCAGACGGCCCTTAAGGCGGCCCTTGACCGATCGGGCACCTCGCCCAAGACCGGACTCCGGGACCTTCCTGTGGAGTTGGTACAGGGTATTATCCGTGAGGTAGCAGCCAATGACTCGGCGGGTGATGCGGCCGGTGGGCTGCGCGCCCTCATGTTGAGCAGCAAGTTTTTAAAGGCGTCGGTATTGGGTGAGCAGTCGGTCAAGGAGTATTACGAATTTCTGCAACCGTTGATAGGCGCCTTCAACGCGCTCAAACCCCACCTGGCGATTCACCAGATGAATCGCCACATGCTGGCATTGATGGGGCCTAAACAGCGCAAAGGGCAGGTCTCGGCCGCCCTCGACCTGGCCAGCGAGTGGCACAAGGCTTGGACGATCGCTTTGCTAGGCGCCGGGCTGGCAGCTCTCGAACGGCCGCAACAGCGAGCGCTGGTCAAGGCTGCCTTGGACTTGGACGACGAGAGGGATAAGGCTAAGGCGATCGCTGGCTTGGGCGCGGGGCTGGCGGCTCTCGAACGGCGGCAGCAGGAGGCGCTGATTACCGCCGCCCTTGGCTTGACCGACAACTGGTACAAGGCTCTGGCGATCGCCGGGTTAGGCGCCGGGCTGGTGGCTCTCGAACGGCCGCAGCAGGAGGCGCTGGTCACGGCCGCTCTCGGCCTGACCGACGACTGGCACAAGGCTCAGGCAATCGCCGGGCTGGGCGCCGGGCTGGCGGCTCTCGAACGTCCGCAGCAGGAGGCGCTGGTCACCGCCGCCCTCGGCCTGGCCGACGAGTGGGACAAGGCCCAGGCGATCGCTGGACTGGGCGCCGGGCTGGCGGCTCTGGAGCGGTCGCAGCAGCAGATGCTGGTCACGACCGCCCTCGGCCTAGTCAACGGGTTGCACAAGGCCCAGATTATTGCCGGGTTGGGTGCCGGGCTGGCGGCTTTCGAACGGCTGCAGCAGGAGGCGCTGGTCACAGCCGCCCTCGGCCTGGCCGACGAGTGGGACAAGGCCCAGGTGATAGCCGGGTTGAGCGCCGGGCTGTCGGCTCTCGAACGGTCGCAGCAGCAGGCGCTGGTCACGGCCGCCCTCGGTCTGGCCGGTGGATGGGACAAGGCCCAGGCGATCGCCGGGCTGGGCGCCGGACTGACGGCTCTCGAACGGCCGCAGCAGCAGGCGCTGGTCAAGGCCGCCCTTGGTCTGGCCGATGAGTGGCACAAGGCCAAGGCGATCGCTGGACTGGGCGCCAGACTGACGGTTCTCGAACGGCCGCAGCAGCAGGAACTAGTCATAGCCGCCCTCGGCTTGACCGACGTAAGACACCAGGCCGAGGCGATCGCCGGGCTGGTTAATGGTTATCAAGCTTCGAGGGTTCATGGCTATCTTCGTTGAGGTGCTGGCCGATACCCAACTGACTGAGTCAGCAAGGCCGGCCCTGCAAGCGACGGATCAGGGCGGTGCAGTAGGGTCATAATGAATCTGGGCCTGATCATGGGGCTGTGGAAAAAAGTTCCGTGGCACCATTATCTGTAGCCTGGACAGGGCATTGACCAGGCGGTTGATATCCTAGTAAAAACGGCTTGGCCGTCGCCCTGCGCGAGTTGGGGCGCATCGAGCACACATTGTTTTTTTAGACCGATTGTAAAGCGCTGCGCCGCGTGTGAGTGCTGGGCTGAATAAGGGCGAAGCGCAAAATGCGCTGGGCAAGGCTGTGTTCTTTAATCGGTTGGTTGAAATCCGTGACTGCAATTTCGATCAGCAACGCCGTGATAGTACTTAGGCGCTCACCGGTCTGATACCCGGCTTCGAAAGCCAACGTCAGATGCAGCTGCTTGGGTCGCCAAAGAGAAGGGAGTTCAACGTACGCTAAGCCCGTCGTAACAGTCTGAATTTTCCGCACCAACCTTGGTGTTGCGGCGCCACAGGTAATCGCCGGTCAGGTTGTTGTGCTCCCAGCCCGGCGGCGACAGATACTGCAATAGCGATTCATCGACTGCGTAGCCATGTCCGCGCGGGTCGATGATCTGGAGCCTACGTTGATGCGCAATGGCTATCGCATGAAAGACCTTGTGAGGCAGTTCAACGCCACAGCACACGAATTCAAGGTGTTGTTCAGCAACATGATCCTCTTACGGCCTCTGTTTGCAAGGCAGTAAAGGACTACCCAGCAGCGATGACACCGTCGCCTTCTACGGGCGTCACGCAAGCCTTATCGCTTGGAAGACACCTTCAGCTTCAACTGGAAGCCCCGGTTTATTGCTGTGCGCGTGTTTTCGTCAAGTCCGTGGTCCTGAATGGCCGAATTGACCGCCGCCTCCAACGCTGCTGGGCGTTCTTCACCCGCAGCAGGCGCCAGCGCGGACCAGAGTTGACTCTGCCGCTCGAGATGGCACAGAAATCGTGAAATTTTAGAGCGCTGTCTCCGGTCAAGGTTTTCGGGCAGTTGCGCCATCACTGTTTGGTGTTCGGCCAGTACAGGTTTCAGTTGGACCCGACCGGAAGGCCCCAGCAGAGCCAGATTGAAGCCGTGGTTAAGTGCCGCGCGCGTGTTTTTGTGAAGTCCGTGGTGCTGCATGGCCGAATTGACCTCCGCCTCCAACGCCGCTGTGCGCACTTCGCCCGCAGCAGGCGCCAGCACTGACCAGCGCTGATTCTGCTGCTCGAGGTGGCACAGAAATCGTGAAATATTAGAGCGCTGTTTCGAGTTAAGGGTGTCGGGCAGTTGCGCCATCACTGTTTGGTGTTCGGGCAGCGCAGGTGCCAGTCGGACGTAACCGGAAGGCCCCTGCAGAACCAGGTTGAAGCCTTGGTTAAGGGCCGCGCGCGTGCCTTCGTCAAGTCCGTGGTGCTGCATGGCGGTATTGACCGCCGTCTCCAACGCTGCTGGGCGCACTTCTTCCGCAGCAGGCGCCAGCACTGACCAGCGCTGATTCTGCTGCTCGAGATGGCACAGAAATTGTGAAATTTTAGAGCGGTACGACCGGTTAAGGGTTTTGGGCAGTTGCGGCATCACGGTTTGGTGTTCGGCCAATAATGGTTTGGTTCCCCGCGTGGGGCCAGAGGACTGGGTCGACGACGGATAGGGGCGAGCAGCCCGTTCCTTGCCCCTGCGAGTGCGGGAAACGCCTGTGGTGGATGGGGCCGACGCGGCGTCGGCTCTGGACACAATGTGCCCAAAAGGATGTGCGCCTTCGTCAAGCAGCGTCGGCGGTGCCCAGTATGATTCAGAGTGGTCGGAATCTCGTGAGGCCTTGCTCGACATCGTCTCCCGGCTCTCAGTCGTGCTGCCCGACGGCAGGGACGGCCCCGAGATGTTCTGCGGACTCCGTCTCTGAATCAAAGCACTGCGCAGTTGCGCTTCTGAGCGTGAGCGCGCGCGGAGGAAATCTTCAGAAGTCAGGTGGCGAGTTAGCAATAAGTCAGTCACGACGGGTGTTATATCCGCGAGGGTATAATTCGCGCTGTCGGAGCTATTCTGAGCCCGTTGCCGATTCAACTTCTCCAGCACAACCGTCTTTGGGTTGGGTAGGGCGTAGTCCTCGGACGGCAATGAATGCAGATAGTTCTTTGAGGAGGGTGAGAGCTCTCTGCGCGATGGGCCCGTGAACTCGGCGGGTTGGGATGTTGATTGCCTCGACGAGCCGCCAGCAAGGTTTGAACGGTGCTGTTGTACATCCTCTGTGGTGTAAGGTGCTGTGGCTTTCGGCAAATGATCTGGTCCAACAGTCGATTGCGTAGAGGCCTCCAATGGCGCTAAATCGCTAGGGCTTCCTGGTGGGTGGCATTGGGAGCCGGGGCCGATGCAGCGAAGTTGGCGAGGTATGCAGAATATGGGGAAAGGGGGCGCACTCTTCTCTCCTTTAGGGACGAATAGCAGGCAGTCTCCTGCCAAAGATCGTTCGACCGAATGCAAGCCACGGCCACGTGCATAGCCTGTTGGGTGGTCTGGGGGCGAGTTGGGGTTCCAGGGCACGGGAAAGTCGATGGGGCGGTCCGGCTGAATGGGTGTTCAACCCCCGCACCCAGCGAGGGCTAGGGGGCATGCCGAGATAAGGAAAAATCAGGATATTTGCTTTGCAAGCGGGTTCTATAAAGGCTTTCATGCAATCCATCTCGAGTCCTCCTGAATGGCTGGCCACCTCGGACAATTCGCGCACGCCTAGCGCGTTGTCTCAGAGTTTTCAATGCCGATAAGTAGTTGCAGACCCCATGAGTGAATGTCCCCTCATCTGGGCATGCCCCTGGTGAGCTCCCCCTAGAGGACGAGCACGCAGTGATAACAGCCCGTCGTCATCTACTGATATGACGCAAGCCTTATCGTCTGGAAGGCGCCTTCAGCTTCAACTTGAAGCCGTGGTTAATTGCCGCGCGCGTGTTTTTGTCAAGTCCGTGGTCCTTAATGGCCGTATTGACCGCCGCCTCCAACGCTGCTGGGCGCTCTTCACCTGCAGCAGGCGCCAGCGCGGACCAGCGCTGATCCTGCTGCTCGAGATGGCACAGAAATCGTGAAATATTAGAGCGGTATGACGGGGCAAGCCTTTTGGGCAGTTGCGCCATCACTGTTTGGTGTTCGGGCTGCACAGGTGCCAGTCGGACCCGACCGGAAGGCGCCTGCAGAACCAGGTTGAAGCCGTGGTTAATTGCCGCGCGCGTGTTTTTGTCAAGTCCGTGGTCCTTAATGGCCGTATTGACCGCCGCCTCCAACGCTGCTGGGCGCTCTTCACCTGCAGCAGGCGCCAGCGCGGACCAGCGCTGACCCTGCTGCTCGAGATGGCGTAGAAATACTGAAATATAAGAGCGCTGTTGCGGGGAAAGGCTTTTGGGCAGTTGCGCCATCACGGTTTGGTGTTCGGCCAGTAATGATCCGACTCGCCGCGTGGGGGCGATGGATGACAGCGCGCGCGAGGGCCCGGAGGACTGGGTCGACGACGGATAGGGGCGAGCAGCCCGTTCCTTGCCCCTGCGAGTGCGGGAAACGCCTGTGGTGGATGGGGCCGACGCGGCGTCGGCTCTGGACACAATGTGCCCAAAAGGATGTGCGCCTTCGTCAAGCAGCGTCGGCGGTGCCCAGTATGATTCAGAGTGGTCGGAATCTCGTGAGGCCTTGCTCGACATCGTCTCCCGGCTCTCAGTCGTGCTGCCCGACGGCAGGGACGGCCCCGAGATGTTCTGCGGACTCCGTCTCTGAATCAAAGCACTGCGCAGTTGCGCTTCTGAGCGTGAGCGCGCGCGGAGGAAATCTTCAGAAGTCAGGTGGCGAGTTAGCAATAAGTCAGTCACGACGGGTGTTATATCCGCGAGGGTATAATTCGCGCTGTCGGAGCTATTCTGAGCCCGTTGCCGATTCAACTTCTCCAGCACAACCGTCTTTGGGTTGGGTAGGGCGTAGTCCTCGGACGGCAATGAATGCAGATAGTTCTTTGAGGAGGGTGAGAGCTCTCTGCGCGATGAGCCCGTGAACTCGGCAGGAAGGTGCTGTTGCACGTCCTCTGTGGTGTTCTGCAAATGATCTGGTCCAAAAGCCGATTGCGTAGAGACTTCCAATGGCGCTAAATCGCCAGGGCCTCCTGGTGGGTGGGGGGCATTGGGAGCCGGGACTGATGCAGCGAAGTTGGCGAGGTATGCAGAATATGGGGAAAGGGGGCGCACTCTTCTCTCCTTTGAGGACGAATAGCAGGCAGTCTCCTGCCAAAGATCGTTCGACTGAATGCAAACCACGGCCACGTGCATAGCCTGTTGGGTGGTCTGGGGGCGAGTTGGGTTCCAGGGCACGGGAAAGTCGATTGGGCGCTCCGGCTGAATGGGGGCTTGCCCCGTACCCGGCGAGGGCTAGGGGTATGCCGAGATAAGGCAAAATCAGGGTATTTGCTTTGCAAGCAGTTCTTCTAAAAAAGGTTTTCATGCAGTCCATCTCGAATCCTCCTGAATGGCTGGCCACCTCGGACAATCCGTGCACGCCTAGCGCGTTGTCTCAGGATTTTCAATGCCGACAAGTAGTTACAGATCCCGTGAGTGAATGTCCCCACATCTGGGCATGACCCTGGTGAGCCCCCTTAGAGAACCAGCATTCAGCGATAACAACCATCGCCTTCTACCAGCGCCTGGAAGGCGCCTTCAGCTTCAACGTGAAGCCGTGGTTAATTGCCGCGCGCGTGCTTTCGTCAAGTCCGTGGTTCTTAATGGCTGTATTGACCGCTGCCTCCAACGCTGCTGGGCGCACTTCGTTCGCAGCAGGCGCCAGCGTGGACCAGCGCCGATTCTGCTGCTCGAGATGGCACAGAAATCGTGAAATATTAGAGCGGTATGCTGAGGAGAGGCTTTTGGGCAGTTGCGCCATCACTGTTTGGTGTTCGGGCTGCACAGGCGCCAGTCGGACCCGACCGGAAGGCCCCACTAGAGCCAGGTTGAAGCCGTTGTTAAGTGCCGAGCGCGTGCTTGTGTTAAGTCCGTGGTCCTGCATGGCCGTATTGACCGCTGCCTCCAGCGCTGCTGGGCGCCTGTCGCCCACAGCAGGTGCCAGCGCGGACCAGCGCTGATCCTGCTGCTCGAGGTGGCACAGAAATCCTGAAATCGCAGAGCGGTATGGCGAGCTAAGGTTTTTGGGCAATTGCGCCATCACTGTTTGGTGTTCGGCCAGTAATGGTTTCAGTCGGACCCAACCGGAAGGCCCTACAAGAGTCAAATTGAAGCCCTGGTTAAGTGCTGCGCGCGTGGTTATGTTAAGTCTGTGGTCCTTAATGGCCGTATTGACCGCCGTCTCCAGCGCTGCTGGGCGCTCTTCACCTGCAGCAGGCGCCAGCGCGGACCAGCGCTGATCCTGCTGCTCGAGATGGCACAGAAATCGTGAAATTTTAGCGCGGTACGACCGGTCAAGGGTTTTGGGCAGTTGCGCCATCACTGTTTGGTGTTCGAGTTGCACAGGTGCCAGTCGGACCTGACCGGAAGGCCCCACTAGAGTCAGGTTGAAGCCGCGGTTAAGTGCCGCGCGCGTGTTTTTGTAAAGTCCGTGGTCCTGAATGGCCGTATTGACCGCCGTCTCCAACGCTGCTGGGCGTTTTTCTCCTGCAGCAGGTGCCAGCGCAGACCAGCGCAGACCTTGCTGCTCGAGATGGCACAGAAATTGTGAAATTTTATAGCGGTACGACCGGTTAAGGGTTTTGGGCAGTTGCGCCATCACGGTTTGGTGTTCGGTCAATAATGGTGTGGCTCCCCGCGTCGGGACGGTGGATGGCAGCGCGCGCGAGGGGCCAGAGGGCTGGGTCGACGATGGATAGGGGGGGGCAGCCCGTTCCTTGCCCCTGCGAGTGCGGGAAACGCCTGAGGTGGATGGGGCCGACGCGGCGTCGGCTCCGGACACAATGTACCCAAAAGGATGTGCGCCTTCGTCAAGCAGCGGCGGCGGTGCCCAGTGTGGCTCAGAGTGATCGGAGTCTCGTGAGGCCTTGCTCGACGTCGTCTCGCGGCTCTCGGTCGTGCTGTCCGACGGCAGGGACGACCCCGAGATGTCCTGCGGACTCCGTCTCTGAATCAAAGCACTGCGCAGTTGCGCTTCTGAGCGTGAGCGCGCGCGGAGGAAATCTTCAGAAGTCAGGTGGCGAGTTAGCAATAAATCAGTCACGACGGGTGTTATATCCGCGAGGGTATAATTCGCGCTGTCGGAGCTATTCTGAGCCCGTTGCCGATTCAACTTCTCCAGCACAACCGTCTTTGGGTTGGGTAGGGCGTAGTCCTCGGACGGCAATGAATGCAGATAGTTCTTTGAGGAGGGTGAGAGCTCTCTGTGCGATGAGCCCGTGAACTCGGCGGGTTGGGATGTTGATTGCCTCGACGAGCCGCCAGCAAGGTTTGAACGGTGCTGTTGTACATCCTCTGTGGTGTAAGGTGCTGTGGCTTTCGGCAAATGATCTGGTCCAACAGTCGATTGCGTAGAGGCCTCCAATGGCGCTAAATCGCTAGGGCTTCCTGGTGGGTGGGTGGCATTGGGAGCCGGGGCCGATGCAGCGAAGTTGGCGAGGTATGCAGAATATGGGGAAAGGGGGCGCACTCTTCTCTCCTTTAGGGACGAATAGCAGGCAGTCTCCTGCCAAAGATCGTTCGACCGAATGCAAGCCACGGCCACGTGCATAGCCTGTTGGGTGGTCTGGGGGCGAGTTGGGGTTCCAGGGCACGGGAAAGTCGATGGGGCGGTCCGGCTGAATGGGTGTTCAACCCCCGCACCCAGCGAGGGCTAGGGGGCATGCCGAGATAAGGCAAAATCAGGATATTTGCTTTGCAAGCGGGTTCTATAAAGGCTTTCATGCAATCCATCTCGAGTCCTCCTGAATGACTGGCCACCTCGGACAATCTTAGAGGACCAACATACAGTGATAACAACCGTCGCCTTCTACTGGCGTCACGCAAACCTTATCGCCTGGAAGGCGCCTTCAGCTTCAACTTGAAGCCCCGGTTTATTGCCGAGCGCGTGCCCAGGTCAAGTCCGTGGTCCTTAATGGCCGTATTGACCGCCGCCTCCAAGGCTGCTGTGCGCTTTTCACCCGCAGCAGGCGCCAGCGCGGACCAGCGCTGATCCTGCTGCTCGAGATGGCACAGAAATCGTGAAATACAAGAGCGGTACGACCGGCCAAGGCTTTCGGGCAGTTGCGCCATCATTGTTTGGTGTTCGGGCAGCACAGGTGTCAGTCGGACCCGACCGGAAGGTCCCACTAGAGCGAGGTTGAAGCTTTGGTTAAGTGCTGCGCGCGTGCCTTCGTCAATTATGTTCTCCTTAATGGCCGTATTGACCACCGCCTCCAACACTGCTGGGCGCATGTCGTCCGCAACAGGTGCCAGTACTGACCAGCGCTGATTCTGCTGCTCGAGATGGCATAGAAATCGTGAAATATTAGAGCGCTGTTGCGAGTTAAGGGTTTTGGGCAGTTGCGCCATCACTGTTTGGTGTTCGGGCTGTACAGGTGCCAGTCGGACGTAACCGGAAGACCCCCGCAGAACCAGGTTGAAGCTCTGGTTAAGGGCCGAGCGCGTGCTTGTGTTAAGTCCGTGGTCCTGAATGGCCGTATTGACCGTCGCCTCCAACGCTGCTGGGCGCCTGTCGTCCGTAGCAGGCGCCAGCGCGGACCAGCGCTGATCCTGCTGCTCGAGATGGCACAAAAATTGTGAAATATAAGAGCGGTATGACGGGGCAAGCCTTTCGGGCAGTTGCGCCATCATCGTTTGGTGTTCGGCCAGTAATGGTGTCAGTCGAACCTGACCGGAAGTCCCCAGCAGAGCCAGGTTGAAGCCGTGGTTAAGGGCCGCGCGCGTGCTTGTTTGAAGTCCGTGGTCCTTAATGGCCCTATTGACCGCTGCCTCCAACGCTGCTGGGCGCTTTTCGCCTGCAGCAGGCGCCAGCGCGGACCAGCGCTGATTCTGCTGCTCGAGATGGCACAGAAATCCTGAAATCAGACTGCGGTATGATGAGGAGAGGCTTTCGGGCAGTTGCGCCATCACTGTTTGGTGTTCGGGCAGAGCAGGTGCCCGTCGGACCTGACCGGAAAGCCCCACTAGAGCCAGGTTGAAGCTGTGGTTAAGTGCCGCGCGCGTGCTTGTTTGAAGTCCGTGGTCCTTAATGGCCGTATTGACCGCTGCCTCTAACGCTGCTGGGCGCTTTTCGCCCGCAGCAGGTGCCAGCGCGGACCAGCATTGACCTTTCTGCTCGAGATGGCACAGAAATCGTGAAATTTTAGAGCGGTACGACCGGTCAAGGGTTTTGGGCAGTTGCGCCATCACGGTTTGGTGTTCGGCCAGTAATGATCCGACTCGCCGCGTGGGGGCGATGGATGACAGCGCGCGCGAGGATCCGGAGGACTGCGTTGACGACGGGTAGGGGGGAGCAGCCCGTTTCTTGCCCCTGCGATTGCGGGAAACGCCTGTGGTGGATGGGGCCGACGCGGCGTCGGCTCCGGACACAATGTGCCCAAAAGGATGTGCGCCTTCGTCAAGCAGCGGCGGCGGTGCCCAGTGTGGCTCAGAGTGATCGGAGTCTCGTGAGGCCTTGCTCGACGTCGTCTCGCGGCTCTCGGTCGTGCTGTCCGACGGCAGGGGAGACCCCGAGATGTCCTGCGGACTCCGTCTCTGAATCAAAGCATTGCGCAGTTGCGCCTCTGAGCGTGAGCGCGCGCGGAAGAAGTCGTCAGAAGTCAGGTGGCGAGTTAGCAGTAAGTCAGTCACGACGGGTGTTATATCCGCGAGGGTATAATTCGTGCTGTCGGAGCTATTCTTGGCCCGTTGCCGATTCAACTTCTCCAGCACAACCGTCTTTGGGTTGGGTAGAGCGTAGTCCTCGGCCGGCAATGAATGCAGATAGTCCTTTGAGAAAGGTGAGACTTCTCTGCGCGATGAGCCTGTGAGCTCGGCGGGTTGGGGGGGGGACTGCCTCGACGAGCCGCAAGCAAGGTACTGTTGCACATCCTCTATGGGGTTCGGCAAATGATCTGGTCCAAAAGCCGATTGCGTAGAGACTTCCAATGGCGCTAAATCGCTAGGGCCTCCGGGTGGGAGGGTGGCATTGGGAGCCGGGGCCGATGCAGCGAAGTTGGCGAGGTATGCAGAATATGGGGAAAGGGGGCGCACTCTTCTCTCCTTTAGGGGCGAATAGCAGGCAGTCTCCTGCCAAAGATCGTTCGACCGAATGCAAACCACGGCCACGTGCATAGCCTGTTGGGTGGTCTGGGGGCGAGTTGGGTTCCAGGGCGCGGGAAGTCGGTGGGGCGTTCCGGCTGAAGGGGTGTCCGGTGATGAGATGATCACCCCGCACTCATGCGCCGTGAGATGCAGAGGGAAGCGTTGACAGGGGAAACCGATGGGCTAGTCATTGAATCGCGTTATCAGGAATCCGGAAGGCCGATGCTGTTAAGCGACCCAGAAGGCAATCCGGAGCATGGCGTTATACGCCAATGCCTCGAAAACACGACTGATTGAGTTTGGTCGTTTTGCTGCGAGAAATTGTAGGAAGCAAGGTTTATACAGACCGG
Source organism: Pseudomonas sp. FP1740 (assembly GCF_030687165.1). Lineage (NCBI taxonomy): Bacteria > Pseudomonadati > Pseudomonadota > Gammaproteobacteria > Pseudomonadales > Pseudomonadaceae > Pseudomonas > Pseudomonas sp. FP1740. Next base: position 4,591,363 of record NZ_CP117461.1, on the reverse strand, counting down.
AGGCGTTTGACGTCCTGGGCTTCACGCATTGTTGCACTGCCGACAGAAAAGCGGGGGATCTCAAATCCTGCGACTGACGGTCAAGAAACAAATGTGTACAACGCCGCTGGCTATTCGGGATGAGCTGAAACGCCAACGTCATGAACCTGTTCGACTCGTCGGTCAGTGGCTTACCCCCCCGGTGGTCAGCGGGTACATCAATTACCACGAGGTGCCGGAAAATCTGATGCATCTTTGTGGTTTTCGGTTCGCGGTATGCCGTCTATGGCGGTAGGCCTTTAAGCGACGCACTTAGCGTAACCGGTTTCAATGGTCGCGCTACGGATGCCTGCCGATCTTTATATACCTAGACCCAAAAATGCACATCCTTACCTGTAACGACCTGATTGCAGGTCCGTTGACTCCTGTAGCCGTTCATGTTGATGGAAGTTCAAGCATATGGGAACCAGGCAGACTGAAAGCAACACTAAGACCAAATAACTGTTTTGAAATTTTAACATCGACCTGGCTATCTCCGTTTATGGCAGTTGAAGCCATTTGATATCATTGCAAGGGGATAGAAATGGGTGGATGCATTTCACGAAACGACACGAAGCCTGTGTTCATAGTGTCTCTCTCCACAGTGCCACAACCGACACCTGCCTTTGCGCCCACATCGCCCACACCCCCCTTGGCTCCCCGCAATCCGGAACGTATGGATGCGAACGGGGCACGGATTCAGGCGGGCAAGTTTTCACAAAAAACTTCGTTGTTCCAGACGGCCCTTAAGGCGGCCCTTGGCCGATCGGGCACCTCGCCCAAGACCGGACTCCAGGACCTTCCCGTGGAGTTGGTACAGGGTATTATCCGTGAGGTAGCAGCCAGTGACTCGGCGGGTGATACGGCCGGTGGGCTGCACGCCCTCATGTTGAGCAACAGGTATTTAAAGGGGGCGGTATTGAGTGAGCAGTCGGTCAAGGAGCATTACGATTTTCTGCAACCGTTGATACGCGCCTTCAAAGCGCTCAAACCCCACCTGGCGATTCACGAGATGAATCGCCACATGCTGGCGTTGATGGGGCCTAATCAGCGCCAGGGGTTGGTTATAGTCGCCCTCGGTCTGCCCGACTCCTGGGACAAGGCCAAGGCGATCGCCGGGTTGGGCGCCAGCCTGGCGGCTTTCGAACGGCCGCAGCAGCAGGCGCTGGTCACGGCCGCCCTCGGCTTGGTCAACGGGTTGCACAAGGCCCGGGCGATCGCAGGGCTGGGTATCGGGCTGACGTCTCTCGAACGGCCGCAGCGGGAGGCGCTGGTCACGGCCACCCTTGGCTTGGCCGGTGGCTGGAATATGGCCCAGGCGATCACCGGGCTGGGAGCCGGGCTGGCGGCTCTCGAATGGCCGCAGCAGGAGGCGCTGGTCACGATCGCCCTCGGCCTGGCCGGCGGGTTGCACAAGGCCCAGGCGATCGCCGGGTTGGGCGCCGGGCTAGGGGCTCTCGACGTGTCGCAGCAGCAGGCGCTGGTCACGGCCGCCCTCGGCCTGGCCGACGGGTGGCAAAAGGCCCAGGCGATTGCCGGGTTGGGCGCCGGGCTGGCGGCTCTCGAAGGGTCGCAGAAGCGGGCGCTGGTCATGGCCGCCCTCGGTCTGGTCAACGAGGGCAACAAGGCCCAGGCGATCGCCGGGTTGGGCGCCGGGCTGGCGGGTCTCGAACGATCGCAGCAGCAGGAGCTGGTCACAGCCGCCCTTGGCCTGGCCGAAGGGGTTCAAAAGGCCCGGGCGATCGCCGGACTGGGTGCCGGGCTGTCGGCTCTCGAACGGTCACAGCAGCAGGCGCTGGTCACGGCCGCTCTCAACCTGGTCCGCGGGTGGGACAAGGCCCGGGCGATCGCCGGATTGGGCGCCGGGCTGAGGTTTCTCGAACGGCCGCAGCAGGAGGCGCTGGTCACGGCCGCCCTTGGTCTGGCTGACGGGTGGGTCGACGGGTTGCACAAGGGCCAGGCGATCGCCGGGTTGGGGGCCGGGCTGGGGCACCTGAGCGAGCCGCAGCAGCAGGCGCTGGTCATGGCCGCCCTCGGCTTGGCCGACGTAAGACACCAGGCCGAGGCGATCGCCGGGCTGGTCAATGGTTATCAAACTTCGAGGGTTCATGGCTATCTTCGTTGAGGTGCTGGCCGATACCCAACTGACTGAGTCAGCAAAGCCGGCCCTGCAAGCGACGGATCAGGGCGGTGCAGTAGGGTCATAATGAATCTGGGCCTGATCATGGGGCTGTGGAAAAAAGTTCCGTGGCACCATTATCTGTAGCCTGGACAGGGCATTGACCAGGCGGTTGATATCCTAGTCAAAACGGCTTGGCCGTCGCCCTGCGCGAGTTGGGGCGCATCGAGCACACATTGTTTTTTTAGACCGGTTGTAAAGCGTTGAGCTGCGCCGCGTGTGAGTGCTGGGCTGAATAAGGGCGAAGCGCACAATGCGCTGGGCAAGGCTGTGTTCTTTAATCGGTTGGTTGAAATCCGTGACTGCAATTTCGATCAGCAACGCTACCCGCGCGGACATGGCTACGCAGTCGATGAATCGCTAGTGCAGTATCTGTCGCCGCTGGTCTGGGAGCACAACAACCTGACCGGTGATTACCTGTGGCGCCGTAACACCAAGGTTGCGGAAAATTCAGACTGTTACGACGGGCTTAGCGTACGTTGAACTCCCTTCCCTTTGGCGACCCAAGCAGCTGCATCTGACGTTGGCATTCGAAGCCGGGTATCAGACCGGTGAGCGCCCAAATACTATCCCGGCACATCAATGATCTGGAGCCTACGTTGACGCGCAATGGCTATCGCATGAAAGACCTTGTGGGGCAGTTCAACGCCATAGCACACGAATGCAAGGCATTGTTCAGCAACATGATCCTCTTACGGCCTCTGTTTGCAAGGCAGTAGAGGACTACCCAGCAGCGATGACACCGTCGCCTTCTACCGGCGTCGCGCAAGCCTTGTCGCCTATGAGGGCGCCTTCAGCTTCAACTGGAAGCCCCGGTTAATTGCCGCGCGCGTGCCTCGGTCAAGTCTGTGGTGCTGCATGGCCGTATTGACCGCCGCCTCCAGCGCTGCTGTGCGCTTTTCGTCGGCAACAGGCGCCAGGGCGGACCAGCGCTGATTCTGCTGCTCGAGATGGCACAAAAATTGTTAGTGCGCTGTCTCGGGGTAAGGATTTCGGGCAGTTGCGCCATCACGGTTCGGTGTTCGGCCAGTAATGGTCTGGCGCCCCGCGTGGGGCCGAAGGACTGCGTCGACGACGGATAGGGGGGAGCAGCCCGTCCCTTGCCCCTGCGAGTGCGGGAAACGCCTGTGGTGGATGGGGCCGACGCGGCGTCGGCTCCGGACACGTGCCCAAAAGGATGTGCGCCTTCGTCAAGCCGCGGCGGTGCCCAGTATGATTCAGAGTGGTCGGAGTCTCGTGAGGCCTTGCTCGACGTCGTCTCCCGGCTCTCAGTCGTGCTGCCCGACGGCAGGGACGGCCCCGAGATGTTCTGCGGACTCCGTCTCTGAATCAAAGCACTGCGCAGTTGCGCCTCTGAGCGTGAGCGCGCGCGGAGGAAATCTTCAGAAGTCAGGTGGCGAGTTAGCAATAAGTCAGTCACGACGGGTGTTATATCCGCGAGGGTATAATTCGCGCTGTCGGAGCTATTCTGAGCCCGTTGCCGATTCAACTTCTCCAGCACAACCGTCTTTGGGTTGGGTAGAGCGTAGTCCTCGGGCGGCAATGAATGCAGATAGTCCTTTGAGAAAGGTGAGAGCTCTCTGCGCGATGAGCCCGTGAACTCGGCGGGAAGGTGCTGTTGAACGTCCTCTATGGTGTTCGGCAAATGATCTGGTCCAAAAGCCGATTGTGTAGAGGCTTCCAATGGCGCTAAATCGCCAGGGCCTCCTGGTGGGTGGGTGGCATTGGGAGCCGGGGCCGATGCAGCGAAGTTGGCGAGGTATGCAGAATACGGGGGAAGGGGGCGCACTCTTCTCTCCTTTGAGGACGAGTAGCAGGCAGTCCTGCCAAAGATCGATCGACCGAATGCAAGCCACGGCCACGTGCATAGCCTGTTGGGTGGTCTGGGGGCGAGTTGGGTTCCCAGGGCACGGGAAAGTCGATGGGGCGCTCCGGCTGAATGGGGGCTACCCCCGTACCCAGCGAGGGCTAGGGGGCATGCCGAGATAAGGCAAAAATCAGGACATTTGCTTCGCAAGCGCCGCGCACGCCTATCGCGTTGTCTCAGGATTTTCAATGCCGACAAATAGTTGCAGATCCCATGAGTGAATGTCCCCTCATCTGGGCATGACCCTGGTGAGCCCCCCCTAGAGGACGAGCATGCAGTGATAACAACCGTTGCCACCGGCGTCGCGCAAGCCTTATCGCCTGGAAGGCGCCTTCAGCTTCAACTTGAAGCCCCGGTTAATTGCCGCGCGCGTGCTTTCGTCAAGTCCGTGGTGCTGCATGGCCGTATTGACCGCCGCCTCCAACGCTAGTGGGCGCTCTTCGCCCGCGGCAGGTGCCAGCGCGGCCCAGCGCTGATTCTGCTGCTCGAGATGGCACAGAAATCGTGAAATATTTGAGCGGTATGCCGAGGAGAGGCTTTCTGGCAGTTGCGCCATCACTGTTTGGTGTTCGGGCAGCCCAGGTGTCAGTCGGACCCGACCGGAAGGTCCCACTAGAGTGAGGTTGAAGCCCCGGTTAAGTGCCGCGCGCGTGTTTTCGTCAAGTCCGTGGTCCTGAATGGCCGTATTGACCGCCGCCTCCAACGCTGCTGTGTGCTCTTCGCCTGCAGCAGGCGCCAGCGCGGACCAGTGCTGATTCTGCTGCTCGAGATGGCACAGAAATCGTGAAATATTAGAGCGGTACGACCGGCTAAGGGTTTGGGGCAGTTGTGCCATCATTGTTTGGTGTTCGGCCAGTAATGGTGCCAGTCGGACCCGACCGGAAGGCGCCACTAGAGCCAGGTTGAAGCCGTTGTTAAGTGCCGCGCGTGTGCTTGGGTCAAGTCCGTGGTGCTGCATGGCCGCATTGACCACCGCCTCCAACGCTGCTGGGCGCTTTTCGCCTGCAGCAGGCGCCAGCGCGGACCAGCGCTGATTCTGCCGCTCGAGATGGCATAGAAATCGGGAAATACAAGAGCGGTGCGACCGGTCAAGGATTTTGGGCAGTTGCGCCATCACTGTTTGGTGTTCGGGCAGCCCTGGTGCCAGTCGGATCTGACTGGAAGGCCCCAGCAGAAGCAAATTGAAGCCGTGGTTAAGTGCTGTGCGTGTGGCGATGTTAAGTCCGTGGTCCTTAATGGCCGCATTGACCACCGCCTCCAACGCTGCTGGGTGCTCTTCGCCTGCAGCAGGCGCCAGCGCGGACCAGCGCTGATTCTGCTGCTCGAGATGGCGCAGAAATCGTGAAATCGCAGAGCGGTATCTCGGGTTAAGGATTTCGGGCAGTTGCGCCATCACGGTTCGGTGTTCGGCCAGTAATGGTGTGGCGCCCCGCGTGGGGCCGAAGGACTGCGTCGACGGCAGATAGGGGCGAGCAGCCCGTCCCTTGCCCCTGCGAGTGCGGGAAACGCCTGTGGTGGATGGGGTCGATGCGGCGCCGGCTCCGGACACAATGTGCCCAAAAGGATGTGCGCCTCCGTCAAGCAGGGGCGGCCCCCAGTGTGGCTCAGAGTGGTCGGAGTCTCGTGAGGCCCTGGTCGACATCGTCTCCCGGCTCTCGGTCGTGCTGCCCGACGGCAGGGACGGCCCTGAGATGTCCTGCGGACTCCGTCTCTGAATCAAAGCACTGCGCAGTTGCGCTTCTGAGCGTGAGCGCGCGCGGAGGAAATCGTCAGAAGTCAGGTGGCGAGTTAGCAATAAGTCAGTCACGACGGGTGTTATATCCGCGAGGGTATAATTCGCGCTGTCGGAGCTATTCTGAGCCCGTTGCCGATTCAACTTCTCCAGCACAACCGTCTTTGGGTTGGGTAGAGCGTAGTCCTCGGGCGGCAATGAATGCAGATAGTCCTTTGAGAAAGGTGAGAGCTCTCTGCGCGATGAGCCCGTGAACTCGGTGGGAAGGTGCTGTTGAACGTCCTCTATGGTGTTCGGCAAATGATCTGGTCCAAAAGCCGATTGTGTAGAGGCTTCCAATGGCGCTAAATCGGCAGGGCCTCCTGGTGGGTGGGTGGCATTGGGAGCCGGGGCCGATGCAGCGAAGTTGGCGAGGTATGCAGAATACGGGGGAAGGGGGCGCACTCTTTTCTCCTTTGAGGACGAGTAGCAGGCAGTCTCCTGCCAAAGATCGTTCGACCGAATACTAACCACGGCCACGTGCATAGCCTGTTGGGTGGTCTGGGGGCGAGTTGGGTTCCAGGGCACGGGAAAGTCGATAGGGCAGTCCGGCTGAAGGGGTGTCCGGTGATGATATGGTCACCCCCGCACCCGGCGAGGGCTAGGGGGCATGCCGAGATAAGACAAAATCAGGACATTTGCTTCGCAAGCGCCGTGCACGCCTAGCGCGTTATCTCAGGATTTTCAATGCCGACAAATAGTTGCAGATCCCATGAGTGAATGTCCCCTCATCTGGGCATGACCCTGGTGAGCCCCCCCTAGAGGACGAGCATGCAGTGATAACAACCATCGCCTTCTACCGCGTCACGCAAGCCTTATCGCCTGGAAGGCGCCTTCAGCTTCAACTTGAGGCCTTGGTTAAGTGCCGAGCGCGTGCCTCGGTCAAGTCCGTGGTCCTTAATGGCCGTATTGACTGCCGTCTCCAACGCTAGTGGGCGCTTTTCGCCCGCCACAGGCGCCAGCACAGACCAGTGCTGCCCCTGCTGCTCGAGATGGCACAGAAATCGTGAAATATTAGAGCGCTTCCTCGGATCAAGGCTTTCGGGCAGTTGCGCCATCACTGTTTGGTGTTCGGGCTGCACAGGTGCCAGTCGGACCCGACCGGAAGGCCCTACTAGAGCCAGGTTGAAGCTGTGGTTAAGTGCCGCGCGCGTGCCTCGGTCAAGTTCGTGGTCCTTAATGGCGGTATTGACCGCCGCCTCCAACGCTGCTGCGTGCTTTTCGCCCGCAGCCGGTGCCAGCGCGGACCAGCTCTGATTCTGCTGCTCGAGATGGCACAAAAATTGTGAAATATAAGAGCGGTATGACGGGGCAAGCCTTTCGGGCAGTTGCGCCATCACTGTTTGGTGTTCGGCCAGTAATGGTGTCAGCCGGACCCGACCGGAAGGCCCCACTAGAGCCAGGTTGAAGCCGTGGTTAAGTGCCGAGCGCGTGTTTGAGTCAAGTCTGTGGTCTTTAATGGCTGTATTGACCGCCGCCTCCAACGCTGCTGTGTGCTTTTCGCCCGCAGCCGGTGCCAGCGCGGACCAGTGCCGACCCTGCTGCTCGAGATGGCACAGAAATCGTGCAATCGCAGAGCGGTATGGCGAGCTAAGGATTTTGGGCAATTGCGCCATCACTGTTTGGTGTTCGGGTAGCCCAGGTGCCAGTCGGACCTGGCCGGAAGGCCCCACTAAAGCCAGGTTGAAGCTCTGGTTAAGTGCCGCGCGCGTGCCTGTGTGAAGTCTGTGGTGCTTCATGGCCGTATTGACCGCCGCCTCCAACGCTGCTGGGCGCTCTTCGCCCGCAGCAGGTGCTAGCGCAGACCAGCGCTGCCCCTGCTGCTCGAGATGGCGCAGAAATCCTGAAATATTAGAGCGCTGTTGCGCGGTAAGGTTTTCGGGCAGTTGCGCCATCACTGTTTGGTGTTCGGCCAATAATGATCCGACTCCCCGCGTAGGGGCGGTGGATGGCAGCGCGCGCGAGGATCCGGAGGACTGCGTCGACGGCAGATAGGGGGGGGCAGCCGGTTTCTTGCCCCTGCGAGTGCGGAAAACGCCTGAGGTTGATGGGGCCAGCAGCGACGGCGGTGGCCAGTGTGGCTCAGAGTGGTGGGAGTCTCGTGAGGCCCTGGTCGACGTCGCCTCCCGGCTCTCAGTCGTGCTGCCCGACGGCAGGGACGGCCCCGAGATGTTCTGCGGACTCCGTCTCTGAATCAAAGCACTGCGCAGTTGCGCTTCTGAGCGTGAGCGCGCGCGGAGGAAATCTTCAGAAGTCAGGTGGCGAGTTAGCAATAAATCAGTCACGACGGGTGTTATATCCGCGAGGGTATAATTCGCGCTGTCGGAGCTATTCTGAGCCCGTTGCCGATTCAACTTCTCCAGCACAACCGTCTTTGGGTTGGGTAGAGCGTAGTCCTCGGACGGCAATGAATGCAGATAGTCCTTTGAGAAAGGTGAGAGCTCTCTGCGCGATGAGCCCGTGAACTCGGCGAGAAGGTGCTGTTGCACGTCCTCTATGGTGTTCGGCAAATGATCTGGTCCAAAAGCCGATTGCGTAGAGGCCTCCAATGGCGCTAAATCGCCAGGGCCTCCGGGTGGGAGGGTGGCATTGGGAGCCGGGGCCGATGCAGCGAAGTTGGCGAGGTATGCAGAATATGGGGAAAGGGGGCGCACTCTTCTCTCCTTTAGGGACGAGTAGCAGGCAGTCTCCTGCCAAAGATCGTTCGACCGAATGCAAGCCACGGCCACGTGCATAGCCTGTTGGGTGGTCTGGGGGGGAGTTGGGTTCCAGGGCACGGGAAAGTTGTTGGGGGGCTGACTGAATGACCGGCCACCTCGAACAATCCGCGCACCTTGGTCAGCCCCCTAAGGAAAACTCTGAAAAAGACTTCCAGATTCGGTGAAATACTCACCTCGCACAATACAGAACGGTTGGGCCCCGATGAAACAGATGTTCTTCGCCGATGCCGAGTATGCCGGCAAACGTAAGCAGACCCGCCGCGAGCGCTTCCTGATCGAGATGGATCAGGTGGTGCCCTGGAAGGGTTTGATTGCCTTGATCGAGCCGTATTATCCAAAGGGTGAAGGCGGTCGGCCGGCGTATCCGTTGCTGGCCATGTTGCGGGTTCATCTGATGCAGAACAGGTTCGGTTATAGCGATCCGTCGATGGAAGAAGCACTTTACGAGACCACGATCCTGCGTCAGTTTTCGGGGCTGCATCTGGATCGGACTCCTGATCAAATCACGATCCTCAACTTCCGGCGGCTGCTGGAGAAACATGAGTTGGCGGGCGGGATTTTGCAGGTTATCAATGGCTATCTGGGTGATCGTGGTTTGATGCAGCGTCACGGCCCGGTTGTCGATGCGACGATCATTCATGCGCCGAGTTCAACCAAGAACAAGGACGGTAAACGCGCCCCTGAAATGCATCAGACGAAGAAAGGAAACCAATATTTCTTCGGGATGAAAGCGCACATCGGCGTCGACGCCGAATCCGGCTTGGTGCATAGTCTGGTCACCGCAGCGAATGTTGCGGACGTTGCGTGCAGATCGAAGAACTTACGGCGGGCATGGGCCATGCATCCGATTTCAGTGATGCCTTGCTGGAAGCTTGCTTTGTAACCGACGAAATCATCGCAAACCAGCTTGCCGTTCCATAGGCCAAGAAAGTTGCGTGCATGTTCGCCCGCACGGCTCGGGCTGAAGTCGTAAACGACTGCCCTGACCGCCGAAAACGGCGTAATGCAGTAGGCTCAGACGTAAGCACGGTGGGTCTTCTTCTGGCCCGGCGCGAGCATCTGCATTGGCGTTTCGTAATCATGGATCACGCCTTGGGCAAGTGCCGCTTCGCGTAGCGCATCGACCAAGGGCTGGAGTTGCACACCGGCTTGGCCGACCCATTGCATCAGTGCCGAGCGGGCGATAGCCAGACCGGCGCGGCCAAAGATTTTCTCTTGCCGGTACAGCGGCAAGTGGTCGGCGAATTTGGCCACCATCACGTGAGCCAGCAGCCCTGCGGTCGGGATATCCTTGTCGATTACCTGGGCCAACCGGTGCCTGAGTCAGCGTTTCGCACTCGCGGCAGACCCACTTCCCACGCACATGCTGCGCCACGGTGAAAACGCCCGGCGTGTAATCCAACTTCTCTTTGACGTTCTCACCGATCCGCTGGAGCTGGCAGCCGCAGGCGCATTGGGTGTTGTCTGGTTCGTGATAAATCACGGTACGCGGAAACTGCGCAGGCAAAGGAACACGCTTGCGTGGTTCGGCCGGCGCAGCCGGCGAATTCAATGCTTTCAGCTCGGCTTCGATGGCCGCGATGTCGGTATCGGCAGGTCGTCAAGCAGGCTGCTTTGAGCAGGACTCAAATGCTCACTGCGCTTGGCAAACTTGTTACGTTTGAACCAGGCGATTTCGTGGGTGAGTTGCTCGATGATGGCTTGGTCGCGGCCGTTTTTCTTGCCCATCCGGTTGACAGACAGATAAGCGCAGTGCGGCTTCGCCGCACCGAACACCGCGTTCACTCTGGCCAGCGCAGTTTCAGTGCCGACACGCATGCCCATGGCTCGGTGGCGAGCTAGATGGCGTCGATACGAATCATTGAGTGAATCCACGGACAAAGCGGGCGCAGCCTTCAGGATCTCAAGTTGGCCATTTCACTGTGATCGATTGCTCGCCAAGCGGCAGCTCATAATCGCCAACGCTTCCGCCTGCCGTTTGGGCGTAGCTCTCAACGGAACGAAAGCCGGCAACGCCGCTGGCGGCTGGTCTCGGTGAAGCGGTAGCCACTGCGGATAACGTTGGCGTTGATGCCGTGGCTGATGGCAACGTTGAATAGGGTTGCGCCCGATTGCAGGCATTCCTGAATAACCTGGGCCTTGAAGGGCTTCGGGGAAGAGCTTCGTTGGCGCATGGAAATCCTGACGTTAGGGGCTATCGCGTCCGCTTTAATGATCTGACCCCGAATACGCGGACACCATCGTCCTTAATGCTGGAGTTCGGAAGTTGTGTTGGCTGGACGCTTACTCAGCTTCAACTTGAAGCCCCGGTTAATTGCCGCGCGAGTGCTTAGATGAAGTCCGTGGTCCTTAATGGCCGTATTGACCGCCGCCTCCAACGCTGCTGTGCGCTCTTCTCCCGCAGCAGGCGCCAGCGCGGACCAGCGCTGACCCTGCTGCTCGAGATGGCACAGAAATCGCGAAATATTAGAGCGGTATGACTGGGTAAGGGTTTTGGGCAGTTGCGCCATCACGGTTTGGTGTTCGAGCAGCACAGGTGCCAATCGGACCTGCCCGGAAGGTCCCAGCAGAGCCAGGTTGAAGCCCTGGTTAAGTGCCATGCGTGTGTTTATGTGAAGTTTGTGGTGCTGCATGGCCGTATTGACCGCCGCCTCCAGCGCTAGTGGGCGCCTGTCGCCCGCAGCCGGCGCCAGGGCGGACCAGCGCTGATCCTGCTGCTCGAGATGGCACAGAAATCGTGAAATATTAGAACGGTATGACTGGGCAAGGGTTTTGGGCAGTTGCGTCATCAGTGTTTGGTGTTCGGGCTGCACAGGTGCCAGTCGGACCTGACCGGAAGGCGCCACTAGAACCAAGTTGAAGCCGTGGTTAAGTGCCGCGCGCGTGCCTCGGTCAAGTCCGTGGTGCCGCATGGCCGTATTGACCGCCGCCTCCAACGCTGCTGGGCGCTCTTCACCTGCAGCCGGCGCCAGTGCGGACCAGCGCTGACCCTGCTGCTCGAGATGGCGTAGAAATCCTGAAATATAAGAGCGCTGTTGCGGGGAAAGGCTTTTGGGCAGTTGCGCCATCACGGTTTGGTGTTCGGCCAGTAATGATCCGACTCGCCGCGTGGGGGCGATGGATGACAGCGCGCGCGAGGGCCCGGAGGACTGGGTCGACGACGGATAGGGGCGAGCAGCCCGTTCCTTGCCCCTGCGAGTGCGGGAAACGCCTGTGGTGGATGGGGCCGACGCGGCGTCGGCTCCGGACACAATGTGCCCAAAAGGATGTGCGCCTTCGTCAAGCAGCGGCGGCGGTGCCCAGTGTGGCTCAGAGTGGTCGGAGTCTCGTGAGGCCTTGCTCGACGTCGTCTCGCGGCTCTCGGTCGTGCTGTCCGACGGCAGGGGAGACCCCGAGATGTCCTGCGGACTCCGTCTCTGAATCAAAGCATTGCGCAGTTGCGCCTCTGAGCGTGAGCGCGCGCGGAAGAAGTCGTCAGAAGTCAGGTGGCGAGTTAGCAGTAAGTCAGTCACGACGGGTGTTATATCCGCGAGGGTATAATCCGTGCTGTCGGAGCTATTCTGAGCCCGTTGCCGATTCAACTTCTCCAGCACAACCGTCTTTGGGTTGGGTAGAGCGTAGTCCTCGGACGGCAATGAATGCAGATAGTTCTTTGAGGAGGGTGAGAGCTCTCTGCGCGATGAGCCCGTGAACTCGGCAGGAAGGTGCTGTTGCACGTCCTCTGTGGTGTTCTGCAAATGATCTGGTCCAAAAGCCGATTGCGTAGAGACTTCCAATGGCGCTAAATCGCCAGGGCCTCCTGGTGGGTGGGGGGCATTGGGAGCCGGGACTGATGCAGCGAAGTTGGCGAGGTATGCAGAATATGGGGAAAGGGGGCGCACTCTTCTCTCCTTTGAGGACGAATAGCAGGCAGTCTCCTGCCAAAGATCGTTCGACTGAATGCAAACCACGGCCACGTGCATAGCCTGTTGGGTGGTCTGGGGGCGAGTTGGGTTCCAGGGCACGGGAAAGTCGTTGGGGCGGTCCGGCTGAATGACTGGCCACCTCGGACAATCCGTACACGCCTAGCGCGTTGTCTCAGGATTTTCAATGCCGACAAGTAGTTATAGATTCCATGAGTGAATGTCTCCTCATTTGGGAATGACCGTGAGCCCCCCTTAGAGAACCAGCATGCAGCGATAACAACCGTCTTCTTCTACCAACGTCGCGCAAGCTTTATCGCCTGGAAGGTGCCTTCAGCTTCAACTTGAAGCCCCGGTTAATTGCCGCGCGCGTGTTTTGGTCAAGTCCGTGGTCCTTAATAGCCGTATTGACCGCCACCTCCAACGCTGCTGGGCGCTCTTCGCCCGCAGCAGGCGCCAGCGTGGACCAGCGCTGACCCTGCTGCTCGAGACGGCACAGAAATCGTGAAATAAAAGAGCGCTGTCTCCGGTTAAGGGTTTCGGGCAGTTGCGCCATCACGGTTTGGTGTTCGGGCTGCACAGGTGCCAGTCGGACCCGACCGGAAGGCGCCACTAGAGCCAGGTTGAAGCCGTGGTTAAGGGCCGCGCGCGTGTTTGGGTCAAGTTCGTGGTCCTGCATGGCCGTATTGACCGCTGTCTCCAACGCTGCTGGACGCATGTCGTCCGCAGCAGGCGCCAGCGCGGACCAGCGCTGACCCTGCTGCTCGAGATGGCACAGAAATCGTGAAATATTAGAGCGCTGTTTTTTGTTAAGGCTTTCGGGCAGTTGCGCCATCACTGTTTGGTGTTCGGGCAGCCCAGGTGCCAGTCGGACCTGACCGGAAGGCCCCTGCAGAAGCAAATTGAAGCCCTGGTTAATTGCCGCGCGCGTGCCTTGGCCAAGTCCGTGGTCCTTAATGGCGGTATTGACCGCCGCCTCCAACACTGCTGGGCGCTTTTCGCCCGCTGCAGGCGCCAGCGCAGACCAGCGCTGACCCTGCTGCTCGAGATGGCGCAGAAATTGTGAAATATTAGAGCGCTGTTGCGATCTAAGGTTTTTGGGCAGTTGCGCCATCACGGTTAGGTGTTCGGCCAGTAATGATCCGACTCGCCGCGTGGGGGCGGTGGATGGCAGCGCGCGCGAGGGGCCAGAGGGCTGGGTCGACGATGGATAGGGGGGGGCAGCCCGTTCCTTGCCCCTGCGAGTGCGGGAAACGCCTGAGGTGGATGGGGCCGACGCGGCGTCGGCTCCGGACACAATGTGCCCAAAAGGATGTGCGCCTTCGTCAAGCAGCGGCGGCGGTGCCCAGTGTGGCTCAGAGTGATCGGAGTCTCGTGAGGCCTTGCTCGACGTCGTCTCGCGGCTCTCGGTCGTGCTGTCCGACGGCAGGGGAGACCCCGAGATGTCCTGCGGACTCCGTCTCTGAATCAAAGCATTGCGCAGTTGCGCCTCTGAGCGTGAGCGCGCGCGGAAGAAGTCGTCAGAAGTCAGGTGGCGAGTTAGCAGTAAGTCAGTCACGACGGGTGTTATATCCGCGAGGGTATAATTCGTGCTGTCGGAGCTATTCTGAGCCCGTTGCCGATTCAACTTCTCCAGCACAACCGTCTTTGGGTTGGGTAGAGCGTAGTCCTCGGACGGCAATGAATGCAGATAGTCCTTTGAGAAAGGTGAGAGCTCTCTGCGCGATGAGCCCGTGAACTCGGCGAGAAGGTACTGTTGCACGTCCTCTATGGTGTTCGGCAAATGATCTGATCCAAAAGCCGATTGCGTAGAGACTTCCAATGGCGCTAAATCGCCAGGGCCTCCGGGTGGGAGGGTGGCATTGGGAGCCGGGGCCGATGCAGCGAAGTTGGCGAGGTATGCAGAATATGGGGAAAGGGGGCGCACTCTTCTCTCCTTTAGGGACGAGTAGCAGGCAGTCTCCTGCCAAAGATCGATCGACCGAATGCAAACCACGGCCACGTGCATAGCCTGTTGGGTGGTCTGGGGGCGAGTTGGGTTCCAGGGCACGGGGGGAAAGTCGATGGCAGTCCGGCTGAATGACTGGCCGATCAGTACATGCCATTTGTCCACCGGCATCCGGTTGGTCACCGGCGTCGAGCGGTTGCCGTAATGGTCGTTCGGCAGCTCGAGCATGTCGCGCCGTTGCGCAGCGGTAAACGGTGCCAGGCCCCAGTCGTTCAGGATCAGCAAATCGGTCTTGGCATAACCCGCCATCATTTTCGCGAAGCGACCGTCGCCGTGGGCCAGGCCCAGTTCCTCCATCAAGCGCGGCAGGCGCAGGTAGCGCACGCTGTAACCGTCGCGGCAGGCCTTGTGAGCCAGAGCGCAGGCGAGCCATGTTTTGCCCTCGTCAGTCGGGCCGCCGATGATCAGGTTCAGGCCATCGCGCAGCTACTGGCCGCTGCCTGGTTGCAGGATCAGAGTCTTGTCCAGGCCACGCGGGCTGCGGCGGTCGATGTTTTCCAGGCAGGAGTCAACGAACAGCTTTTCACCTGCGCGGTGCTCCTGGCGCATGACCACATCAACCTAGATAGCCCATTTTATATCGAGGCGGCGTAGTTCAGTATGCGCCGATGCATCGGACGCTGATCGCTTGGAACCGTCGGTGCAGGCGGGAACAGACATTGCTCCAGTTCGGCGCCTGATAACGATGTCGGTCAAGTCAGCCCGCAAGCGTTGAAACGGTGCAGGTAATTGCCGGCACCGAACTTTAGGCGTAGTACCTCTCGGATTTTACGCATGGATATACGCTTCAAGATGACCTCTTCGCTTCAATAAAAGAGGTCGCTACCTGCCTTGGCTTGGGTCGGATCAGTGACAGATCACTGTCCAAGTGGTCGTGGAATCCGCACCTTATCGCCAAGAAGGCGCCTTCAGCTTCAACATGAAGCCCCGGTTAATTGCCGCGCGCGTGTGTGAGGCAAGTCCATGGTCCTTAATGGCCGTATTGACCGCCGCCTCCAACGCTGCTGGGCGTATGTCGTCCGCAAAAGGCGCCAGCACTGACCAACGCTGATCCTGCTGCTCGAGATGGCACAGAAATCGTGAAATACAATAGCGGTACGACCGGCCAAGGCTTTCGGGCAGTTGCGCCATCATTGTTTGGTGTTCGGGCTGCACAGGTGTCAGCTGGGGCCGGCCGGAAGGCCCCACTAGAGCCAGGTTGAAGCCATGGTTAAGTGCCGCGCGCGTGCCGGGGTCAAGTCTTTTTTCCTGAATTGCCGTATTGATCGCCGTCTCCAGCGCTGCTGGGCGCCTGTCGCCCGCAGCAGGCGCCAGCGCGGACCAGAGCTGACCCTGTTGCTCGAGATGGCACAGAAATCGTGAAATATTAGAGCGGTATGCTGAGGAGAGGCTTTTGGGCAGTTGCGCCATCACTGTTTGGTGTTCAGGTTGTACAGGTGCCAGTCGGACCTGACCGGAAGGCCCCACTAGAGCCAGGTTGAAGCCGTTGTTAAGTGCCGCGCGTGTGCTTGGGTCAAGTCCGTGGTGCTGCATGGCCGCATTGACCACCGCCTCCAACGCTGCTGGGCGCTTTTCGCCCGCAGCAGGCGCCAGTGCGGACCAGAGCTGATCCTGCTGCTCGAGAAGGTACAGAAATCGTGAAATATAAGAGCGGTATCGATGGTCAAAGGATTGGGGCAGTTGCGCCATCACTGTTTGGTGTTCGGCCAGTAATGGTTTCAGTCGGACCCAACCGGAAGGCCCTACAAGAGTCAAATTGAAGCCCTGGTTAAGTGCCGCGCGCGTGTTTTGGTCAAGTCCGTGGTCCTTAATGGCGGTATTGACCGCCGCCTCCAACGCTGCTGTGCGCTTTTCGTCCGCAGCAGGCGCCAGCGTGGACCAGCGCTGATCCTGCTGCTCGAGATGGCACAGAAATCGTGAAATTTTAGCGCGGTACGACCGGTCAAGGGTTTTGGGCAGTTGCGCCATCACTGTTTGGTGTTCGGGCAGAGCAGGTGTCAGTCGGACCTGACCGGAAGGCCCCACTAGAGTCAGGTTGAAGCCGCGGTTAAGTGCCGCGCGCGTGTTTTTGTTAAGTCCGTGGTCCTGAATGGCCGTATTGACCGCCGTCTCCAACGCTGCTGGGCGTTTTTCTCCTGCAGCAGGTGCCAGCGCAGACCAGCGCAGACCTTGCTGCTCGAGATGGCACAGAAATTGTGAAATTTTATAGCGGTACGACCGGTTAAGGGTTTTGGGCAGTTGCGCCATCACGGTTTGGTGTTCGGCCAGTAATGGTGTGGTTTGCCGCATGGGGGCGGTGGATGGCAGCGCGCGCAAGGGGCCGGAGGACTGCGTCGACGACGGATAGGGGCGAGTAGCCCGTTCCTTGCCTCTGCGAGTGCGGGAAACGCCTGAGGTGGATGGGGCCGACGCGGCGTCGGTTCCAGACACAATGCGTCCCAAAGGATGTGCGCCTTCGTCAAGCAGCGGCGGCGCCCAGTGTGGCTCAGAGTGGTCGGAGTCTCGTGAGGCCCTGGTCGACGTCGCCTCCCGGCTCTCAGTCGTGCTGCCCGACGGCAGGGACGGCCCCGAGATGTTCTGCGGACTCCGTCTCTGAATCAAAGCACCGCGCAGTTGCGCTTCTGAGCGTGAGCGCGCGCGGAGGAAATCTTCAGAAGTCAGGTGGCGAGTTAGCAATAAATCAGTCACGACGGGTGTTATATCCGCGAGGGTATAATTCGCGCTGTCGGAGCTATTCTGAGCCCGTTGCCGATTCAACTTCTCCAGCACAACCGTCTTTGGGTTGGGTAGGGCGTAGTCCTCGGACGGCAATGAATGCAGATAGTTCTTTGAGGAGGGTGAGAGCTCTCTGCGCGATGAGCCCGTGAACTCGGCAGGAAGGTGCTGTTGCACGTCCTCTGTGGTGTTCTGCAAATGATCTGGTCCAAAAGCCGATTGCGTAGAGACTTCCAGTGGCGCTAAATCGCCAGGGCCTCCTGGTGGGTGGGTGGCATTGGGAGCCGGGGCCGATGCAGCGAAGTTGGCGAGGTATGCAGAATACGGGGGAAGGGGGCGCACTCTTTTCTCCTTTGAGGACGAGTAGCAGGCAGTCTCCTGCCAAAGATCGTTCGACCGAATGCAAACCACGGCCAGGCGTATCGCCTGTTGGGTGGTCTGGGGGCGAGTTGGGTTCCCTGGGCACGGGAAAGTCGATGGGGCGCTCCGGCTGAATGGGGGCTACCCCCGCACCCAGCGAGGGCTAGGGGGCATGCCGAGATAAGGCAAAATCAGGATATTTGCTTTGCAAGCGGGTTCTATAAAGGTTTTCATGCAATCCATCTCGAGTCCTCCTGAATGACTGGCCACCTCGGACAATCCGCGCAGGCCTATCGCGTTGTCTCAGAGTTTTCAATGCCGATAAGTAGTTGCAGACCCCATGAGTGAATGTCCCCCTCATCCGGACAACCTATATCCCTTAGGTACTTTGACCAAGACCTGTTCCGTTTCTACTCCATAGTCTTC
This sequence comes from Pseudomonas sp. FP1740, assembly GCF_030687165.1. NCBI lineage: Bacteria > Pseudomonadati > Pseudomonadota > Gammaproteobacteria > Pseudomonadales > Pseudomonadaceae > Pseudomonas > Pseudomonas sp. FP1740. The sequence goes on along the minus strand of NZ_CP117461.1, from coordinate 4,573,397 downwards.
CGGCAGCTCAACAGTGTGACAGGTAAGGAGGTGTCGCCTCTGCTTAGTTGTTGTACGGAGTTTTAACGCAGCTCACCGTAGCGATCTAACTCGGATTGTGGCAGTACGCGTAGCTACTGTGGTCGGCCCGCTGGGCCGCATAGGGTTTATGGAATGAGGTTCAGTCTCGATACACGCTGCAGGGAGGTACCCCGTACAAATCCACTATCGCGGCCACCCATCCAATGGATAATGAAACAGGTTAAACCTGACTTGTATGAGCGCCGGCCGTGCTTTGGAGCCTTGATCAACCGCGCCGCGACTGTCGCCTTTCTGAGACGACCCGAGAAAGTGGAACCTGATGGCGTCTGAAACCACCCACTGTGATCAAGAGAGAAGGTGGTTGAATGGACATCCGACATATCGCGGACATTTCGGGCAATGTTGTGGCTTCCGGCATCGATGCGGTGCACCAGTTTACGATTGCTGGAACGATTCACAAGGTTAATGCCCTGTCGTTGCGGTGGTTGGGCCAAGCCGGTGCTTCCATTGGCGGGCGTATCGTTGCCGATATCAAGAATGGCAAGTTGTTCCAGATGGCTTCTCGCGGTGCCGCTGTTTTTGGCACTCCTGCGTTTTCGGAGCGGGGGGTGACATATCGACCCCTGCTCAACTTCAAGGCGGGCGAGCACCGAGGCCTGGACCTTGTCAGTGTAGACATGGAAGACGATGCAGGCCGTAAGAGTCAGTGGGGGGCTGCGCCTGGGCATGAGGTGCAACCTTCATCGATGCCTCACCAAGCGCCACTTGGGCCGCGCCAACTTATACGCAAACCTCGCCTTGCAGCACAACCGGCGCTCCAGGCATCGTCCCATCCCAGCTTGAGGACGAGCGCAGTGGTTGGCAGCCAGACTACGGCGCGGTCCGTGCCAGACAAGGTAGCGCCTCCACTTCCGCCCCGACCGGCGCCGCCAGGGCCGCGACAACTGACGAACCGTCCTCGTGCTGTCACAGAGCCAATGCTGCCCCAGGCAGCGCGCCTGCCTGACTTGAAGTCGACGAGCTTTCTGGGTGGCCATATTTCAGCAGAGGCATTGGCAGGCATCGAACTGCCGGTAGTGCCAGCAAAACCACCGGAACTGACTCGGCCGGTAGTGCCAGCAAAACCACCGGAACTGACTCGGCCGGTAGTGCCAGCAAAACCATCGGAACTGACTCGGCCGGTAGTGCCAGCAAAACCACCGGAACTGACTCGGCCGGTAGTGCCAGCAAAACCACCGGAACTGACTCGGCCGGTAGTGCCAGCAAAACCACCGGAACTGACTCGGCCGGTAGTGCCAGCAAAACCACCGGAACTGACTCGGCCGGTAGTGCCAGCAAAACCACCGGAACTGACTCGGCCGGTAGTGCCAGCAAAACCACCGGAATTGACTCTGCCGTCAGTAACTCCTGAATCGACGCAAGAGAGCGCGCCCCAGATAGCCGCTCGCCCGGTCAAAATAGGGCTTCAACAACTGATAGAAAAGCTTCGTGCGGAAACCGTACCGCCCCGGCAGCGACCGGTGGCGTTACGCCGCACCAGTGAGCCACCCCTTAGGAGCACTGATGAGTTTTCCACTGTGCGTATGCAGCACCCCTCGGCGTTACGGTCAGGTGCACCCACCTTGCGCCCGAGTGTAGGTGAGCCGAACAGCGCCATGGAGGCGCGTATGCGCTTTATGCCGCCTGCTACCGTCGTCGGCGGCGTCAGTTCGTCGGAAGTGGTAAAATTCAGCGATTTGCAGCCCATGATTCGGGTATACATGGGCGAGGAGAAGGGCAAAGTATTCGGTACCTCGGTCAAGTACTTGAACAAGGAGGAGCGTGCCCGTTACAAAGTGACCATTCGCGACGGCAAAGTCTTCGATGCCGATGGCAAGCCTTTTGAAACCCGTCAGGCGTCAACGGCGTTCGAGGTCGATAAGGGGCGGGCGATTTTTGTCATGGATGCACAGGGTTCGATCTACATCTCGAACGAGCAAACTCGAGGCAAATTTCACCACTCCAGCTTTCTCGCTGGCCAACCGGTCGCGGCGGCTGGGGACATCCGTATTGAAAACGGTTTCATCACTGCCATTTCCAGAAAGAGTGGTCACTATCGCCCAACCCCCGAGCAACTGAATCAAGTTGTGCAACAATTGGCCCATCAAAACATATCAGGAATCTTCGTTGATGAAGACCTCAGCTAATCTCAATTTTTTGCGCATTCCCATGAGCATGCTTTACGACATCGCCCAGCCGGAGGCTTTCCCAGGGTTGTCGCCCGCGCAAACCGAGCGGCTGACTCAGGAATACACCCCGGATGAGCTGGCCGGCATTCTTCAGGCGCTGGATTATGCGCTGCAGAATCCAACGTACGATTTCAAGGCGCTCATGCCAGACTTGCCCCATGGCAACGTTCAGATCAGCGAGTTTCTAAAGCGCATGCGTCTGTCGATTCCGCTTTAACAGGTCAGCGTAACTGCGCCGCAGTGATCGATTGGGATTACGAGCTGCGGTATTATCTGTCTATAGGCAAAGACGTTGTGATAAAGCATGCCCATATGATGCGTCCTCCCTCCATAAGCGGGCGCAGTGCTCGAGCTTACTAGCAGGCATCAAGGTTTTCACTACAGGCGCTAACTGATCACAGAAACATAGCTCAGTTTCGAAATTTTTTTCGGAGGCAGCATGTTAGTTGCCCAGTATGCATCGGTCTCGAGTCCGCTCAAGACACACTGCCAGTAGCCCCTTGCTGTTTGGCGAACTGGATTGTAGCTGGTGGTCTTGGGTTGCCGGCGTCGTATACAGCGCTATCTAAAATCGGAATATAGAAGGAGATTGATACTCGATTCAACGTCGGGCAAAACTCATATTCTAAGATTGAGCACAGTCTGTACCTTTAGCCACTAACCCTCAGTTCATGATAGCCATTGACCAGTCCAGCGATCGCCTTGGCCTTGGCTTGCTCATCGAACAGACCGAGCGCTGCATCGACCAGGTCCTTGCGTTGTGACTCGTTCAGGTAAGCCAGCCCTGAGCCCAGATCGGCGATCGCGTCGGCCTTGTAACTTTCGTATATCAAGTTAAGGGTGGTGTCGATCAAGCCTTGGCGCTGTGTCTCGTTCAGGTGCAGCAGCCCGGTGCTTAACCCGGCGATCGCTTGAGTCCTGTACGCCTCATGGGCCAGGCCGAGAGCAACGTTGACCAGGCCCTGGCGCTGTGTCTCGTTGAGGTGCAGCAATCCGGCGCTTAACCCAGCGATCGCTTGGGCTCTGTATTCATCATGGGCCAGGCCGAGAGCGACGTCGAGCAAGGCTTGGCGCTGCGGTTCGCTCAGGTGCACCAGTCCCGCTCCTAGCCCGGCGATCGCCCTGACTTTTTCCCTCTCATCGGTCAGGCCGAGGGCGGCATTAACCAGGGATTGGAGCGGTGACTCACTCAGATGCACGAGCGCGGCACCCAGCCCGACGATAACCCTGGCCTTGCACCACTCATCGGTCAGATCGAGGGCGGCAGCAACCAGATCTTGGCGCTGCACCTCGCTCAGGTGCGCCAGCCCGGCACTCAGCCCGGCGATCGCTTGGGCCCTGTACTTCTCATCGGTCAGGCCGAGGGCGGCGTCGACCAGGTCTCGGCGCAGAGCCTCTTTCAGGTGCGTGATTCTCGCACCCAGCCCAGGGATCGTCAGGCTCTTGGACCATTCATGAGTGAGACCGAGGGCGGTTTTGACCAGGTCCTGACGCTGCGCCTCGCTCAAGTACTCCAGCCCGACGCCTAGCCCGGCAATCGCCTCGGCCTTGCGCCACTCATGGGGTAGGTCGAGGGCGGCCTTGACCAGGTCCTGGCGCTGCGATTCGCTCAGATACGCCAGCCCGGTACCTAACCCGGCGATCGCCTCGGCCTTTCGCCACTCCTGGGTCAGACCGAGGGCGGCGGTGACCAGACTCTGCCGCTGCGACTCGCTCAGATGCACCAGCCCGGTGGCCAACCCGGAGATTGCCGTAGCCTTGTGCATTTCACTGACCTGGCCGAGGGTGTAGTTAACCAAATCCTGCCGTTTGTTCGGACTCAATAATCCTAACGGTCTGCCAAAGGAATAGGCCTTCATTGACCGAATCAATGCATAGGCACCGAGGCGATTAGCGTTGGATATCAGGGCGAGTTTATTGTCCTCGAGGGCCTTGTCCCTCAGTTCCTCTACCCTTAACCCCCCGGCGCTTGGCAAAACGAGCAGCAGATTCAAGAATGTTTCAACGCAGAGTCACTGCGCAGCTCACCAAAAATCTTCTGTTTTAGTGCTATGGGAAAGTTTTTGAGTCCGGTCGGGGGCAGGGGAGCTGATCGCTCAATGACTTCCCGCATCAACGATGTCTTTTCTGCCAGCATACCTGCCTGGATCAATAGTCGCCTCGTATTGTGATCAACTGTGGATCGATCTGTCACTTGAGTCACAGTTAACATTGGAGAGCCCGGAGAGGGGACCGGCCTCTGTCCTACAGTTGCCTGGTGCCAGTTGCCGGAAATACAGATTTCCATCGGCCATGGATTCCTTAAGAATTATGCAGGAAAGGGTGACTGCGTTCTGACGCCCTAAGACTTGGCACGCAGATGAGCGCCTGTGAAGGTCTGTGTCGAGCGTACTGGGTGGCCTGAGAAGCGATTCTGGTTCCGGGGAGTACGCGAAAATCGAGCGGGGTAGTCCGGCAAACACCGCATGAGATCGATGCGTCCAACCAATACTTTATTAGGCCACTTCTGATTGCGGGCAATTACGCTACATACAAACCCCGGAAGGTGAAGGCTTGACTTAAAAAGCACAAGCGTTCCACATACATTTCCATCCCGACATCCGGCTCGTGGATAAACACGGTTGAGCGCTTCTTTCGCAACATCACGGTGTAATTGCGTGACGGCAATTTCAGCTTGTCTCGTGAGTTAGAGAGTTTGATCGCTGCACTCCTAGCACTGTGAAAGGGCAGCCACCCGTCATGTCTGGAATGTAAAGGGAGAGCTATTTTTAGTAGAATATAGCGAACCCATGAGGGGGGGCTCACAGGTTGATAGTCAGTAATTTCAAAACATCACAAGTAGGTGAAGGCAAAAGAATCCCAATTTCAATTGCCTTCACTTGCAGTCTTAGGTTTACCAGGCAGGCGGATATGCCATCGCCGATTGTGTAATGAATGCGGCAGAAAACAGAGTAGCACTGGTAATCAGATATTTGATAAAGCTCATGGTTATTCCTCTTTATTTGAATAGCTAAGCCGAAAATTCAGCTGAGCTACGCTATTAGTAGTTCACCTTGTCAATTCAGTTCCCTTTAATTCAGATGGTACGTCGAGGCTAAGCTTACCGGCGAAAAAATCTTCTTCTCAGGCAGTCACCGAGCCAGGAACGATCTCAAGCGAGACCCGGCGGTTGCGCTAGGAATGACAGTCACCTGTGCCCCAGCACAGATCCATATGTGCTGATTACCGCATCCTGCCTTGCGTTTTGACGCCGAAGCGGGTTATGGGGGAAGGATACATCGGTAAGGGCAACTACTTGTTGAGCATCCAAATCGTAACAATGAGGCACTGGATAAGACGGTACATGATTTGTTGGCCGAGATGCGCAATTGCGTTATCGGCAAGTGCATCCCCGCAACGAACCGCAGCAAGAGCCTGTCCAGTCCTGGTCGGGATCGATTGGTGCCAGTCAATCCCTGATCCTCCTACGCCTCTGTTTTGCAAGGCAGTAGCCACCAGCGATGACACCGTCGCCTCTATCGGCGTCATCGCTGCATGTTTGTCCCCTCAAGGGGGCATCAGAGTCATGCCCAGATGAGGGGACATTCACTCATGGGGACTGTAACTACTTATCGGCGCTTGCGAAGCAAATGTCCTGATTTTGCCTTATCTCGGCATGCCCCCTAGCCCTCGCTGGGTGCGGGGGGTGAACACCCATTCAGCGGGAGCGCCCCATCGACTTTCCCGTGCCCCGGAACCCAACTCGCCCCCAGACCACCCAACAGGCGATACACCTGGCCGTGGTTTGCATTCGGTCGAACGATCTTTGGCAGGAGACTGCCTGCTATTCGTCCCAAAAGGAGAAAAGAGTGCGCCCCCTTCCCCCGTATTCTGCATACCTCGCCAACTTCGCTGCATCGGCCCCGGCTCCCAATGCCACCCACCCACCAGGAGGCCCTGGCGATTTAGCGCCATTGAAGGCCTCTACGCAATCGACTGTTGGACCAGATCATTTGCCGAAAGCCACAGCACCTTACACCACAGAGGATGTACAACAGCACCGTTCAAACCTTGCTGGCGGCTCGTCGAGGCAATCAACATCCCAACCCGCCGAGTTCACGGGCTCATCGCGCAGAGAGCTCTCACCCTCCTCAAAGAACTATCTGCATTCATTGCCGTCCGAGGACTACGCTCTACCCAACCCAAAGACGGTTGTGCTGGAGAAGTTGAATCGGCAACGGGCTCAGAATAGCCCCGACAGCGCGAATTATACCCTCGCGGATATAACACCCGTCGTGACTGACTTATTGCTAACTCGCCACCTGACTTCTGACGACTTCTTCCGCACTCGCAGGGGCAAGGAACGGGCTGCTCCCCCCTATCCGTCGTCGACGCAGTCCTCCGGCCCCACGCGGGGAACCAGGCCATTATTGGCCGAACACCAAACCGTGATGGCGCAACTGCCCAAAACCCTTAACCGGTCGTACCGCTCTAAAATTTCACAATTTCTGTGCCATCTCGAGCAGCAAGGTCTGCGCTGGTCTGCGCTGGCACCTGCTGCAGGAGAAAAACGCCCAGCAGCGTTGGAGATGGCGGTCAATACGGCCATTCAGGACCACGGACTTAACAAAAACACGCGCGCGGCACTTAACCAGGGCTTCAACCTGGCTCTGCGGGCACCTTCCGGTCGGGTCCGACTGACACCATTACTGGCCGAACACCAAGCAGTGATGGTGCAACTGCCCCAAAGCCTTGTCCAGCCATATCGCTCTAATATTTCACGATTTCTGTGCCATCTTGAGCAGCAGGGTCGGCGCTGGTCCGCGCTGGCGCCTGCTGTGGGTGAAGAGCGCCCAGCAGCGTTGGAGGCGGCGGTCAATACGGCCATTAAGGGCCATGGACTTGACACAGGCACGCGCGCGGCAATTAACCGGGGCTTCAAGTTGAAGCTGAAGGCGCCTTTCAGGCGATAAGGTTTGTGCGACGCCAGTAGAAGGCGACGGTTGTTATCGCTGCAACTGGTCCTCTAAGGGGGCTCATCAGGGGCATGCCCAGATGAGGGGATATTCACTCATGGGATCTGCAACTACTTTCGGCATTGAAAATCCTGAGACAACGCGCTGCGCCTGCGCGGATTGTCCGAGGTGGCCAGCCATTCCGCCGGAGCGCCCCAACGACTTTCTCATGCCTTGGAACCCAACTCGCCCCCAGACCACCCAAGAGGTTATACACGTGGCCGTGGTTAGCATTCGGTCGAACGATCTTTGGCATGAGACTGCCTGCTATTCGTCTCCAAAGGAGAAAAGAGTGCGTCCCCTTCCCCCATATTCTGCAGACCTCGCCAACTTCGCTGCATCGACCCCGGCTCCCAATGCCAATGCCACCCACCCACCAGGAGGCCCTAGCGATTTAGCGCCATTGGAGGTCTCTACGCAATCGGCTTTTGGACGAGATCATTTGCCGAAAGATACAGCACTTTACACCACAGAGGACGTGCAACAGCTTGACGAAGGTGCACGTCCTTTTGGGCACATTGTGTCCGTAGCCGACGCCGCGTCGGTTCCATCCACCACAGGCGTTTCCCGCACTCGCAGGGGCAAGGAACGGGTTGCCCCCCCCTATCCGTCGTCGACGCAGTCCTCCGGCCCCTCACGGGCGCTGCCATCCACCGCCCCCACGCGGGGAGCCACACGATTACTCGCCGAACACCGAACCGTGATGGCGCAACTGCCCAAAAGCCTTAGCTCGCCATACCGCTCTGCGATTTCACGATTTCTGCGCCATCTCGAGCAGCAGAATCAGCGCTGGTCCACGCTGGCGCCTGCTGCGGGAGAAGAGCGCCCAGCAGCGTTGGAGGCGGCGGTCAATACGGCCATTAAGGACCACAGACTTCACACAAGCACGCGCGCGGCACTTAACCACAGCTTCAACCTGGCTCTAGTGGGGCCTTCCGGTCGGGTCCGACAGACACCTGCTCTGCCCGAACACCAAACAGTGATGGCGCAACTGCCCAAAAGCCTCTCCTTGCCATACCGCAGTATGATTTCAGTATTTCTGTGCCACCTCGAGCAGCAGAGGCAGCGCTGGTCCGCGCTGGCACCTACTGCGGGCGAAGAACGCCCAGCAGCGTTGGAGGCGGTGGTCAATACGGCCATTAAGGGCTACGGACTTCAAACGAGCACGCGTGCGGCACTTAACCACAGTTTCAACCTGGCTTTAGTGGGGCCTTCCGGCCAGGTCCGACTGGCACCTGTGCAGCCTGAACACCAAACAGTGATGGCGCAACTACCCGAAAGGCTTGACCGGTCATACCGCTCTAAAATTTCACGATTTCTGTGCCATCTCGAGCAGCAGGGTCAGCGCTGGTCCGCGCTGGCGCCTGCTGCGGGAGAAGAGCGCACAGCAGCGTTGGAGACGGCGGTCAATATGGCCATGCAGGGCCACGGACTTCACCCAAGCACGCGCGCGGCAATTAACCGGGGCTTCAAGTTGAAGCTGAAGGCGCCTTCCAGGCAATAAGGCTTGCGCGACGTCGGTAGAAGACGCCGGTTGTTATCGCTGCATGCTGGTCCTCTAAGGCATAGTTATCTACACATCTCTAAAGTCTTCAGCTGGTCACCCAGCCGATGGCTTCTGATGGGTGCGCCAGGCATGGCGCGTTGCGCGCAAGCGCAACCAGCTTGGCTGTGGTGGCCTCGCTGGTGACTTGGAGGTGAAAGTCCTCTACACACCCGGCAAGGGGAAGTGTTAGCCAGAGGCAAGGGTGTCGTGGGTGACTGCGAATCTGAAGGAAGCCCGAGGCAGAAAAATGCTGGCCTGACGAACAGGAAGCGGATAGAGGCGGCGCAGCGGGGTAAGACGGCCCAAACCGTTAAAGCCCAATGTAGTGGTCTAATGAAACCGGACACCCATTTAGGCGAGAATACTCGCCAGATCGAGGTGTCAAATGACCAAACAACGCCGTTCCTTTTCTGCTGAATTCAAACGCGAGGCTGCCGACCTCGTGCTCAAGCAAAACTACAGCTACATCGAAGCCAGCCGTTCACTCGGCGTCGGCGAGTCTGCGCTACGCCGCTGGGTCGAGCAGGTTCAGCAAGAGCGTCAAGGTGTCACCCCGCAAAGCAAAGCACTGACCCCGGAACAGCAAAAAATTCAGGAACTGGAAGCTCGTATCGCCCGACTTGAGCGAGAGAAATCCATCTTAAAAAAGGCTACCGCGCTCTTGATGTCGGAAGATCACGGGCGTACACGCTGATCAATCAGCTGAGCGTCCATGAACCGATTGATTGGCTGTGCAAAGTGTTTGAAATCACCCGCTCAAGTTACTACGCCCACCGCCTCAGGCGCCGAACGCCTGATGTTGAACGGCTTCGGTTGCGCAGCCGGGTAAGCGAGCTGTTCTCGCAAAGTCGCAGTGCTGCCGGCAGTCGTAGCATTCTTTCATTGATGCGTGACGATGGTGAGCAACTCGGTCGGTTCAAAGTGCGCAGCCTGATGCGTGAGCTTGACCTCGTCAGTAAACAGCCAGGTTCTCATGCCTATAAACGAGCGACGGTTGAACGGTTGGATATCCCGAACATCTTGAATCGGGAGTTCGATCTCCCGGCACCCAATCAGGTGTGGTGCGGCGACATCACCTACATTTGGGCCCAGGGGAAATGGCACTATCTGGCGGTCGTACTGGATCTTTGCGCGCGCCGGGTGGTGGGCTGGGCATTGTCGGAAAAGCCGGACTCCGAGCTGGTTATCAAGGCGCTGGATATGGCCTACGAACAACGTGGAAGGCCTCAGGGCCTGCTGTTTCCTCGGATCAAGGGTCGCAGTACGCGAGTCGTTTATTTCGCTAGCGGCTGTAGCGTTATCGAATGCGTCAGAGCATGAGTCGCCGGGGAAATTGCTGGGACAACGCGCCGATGGAGCGCGTGTTTCGCAGCTTGAAAACTGAATGGACCGACCGTGGGCTACAGAACTGCTCAAGAAGCCCGGCGAGATATCAGCCAATTCTTGATGCATAGGTACAACTGGGTTCGACCCCATCAATTCAACGGTGGACTGGCGCCAGCTCGGGCCGAAGAAAAACTTAACGTCGTGTTCGGGATTAGTTGACCACTACACAATACTTGCACGGAACGCTGTGACGTAGATCCGACAGGCATAAGCAGGAAGGTCGCGCGAATTACCCTGGGAGATCTGCACGTTTGCCAGTGTGCTACCGAGCGTCGCGAGGCGACGGGATGAACGTGCAGAAGTCAGCCGAGGCCGTAGTAAGTGGCAAATAACCCTGTCACCAAGGGCCGAACAGGTTATGCCGCCAGTAGGCGTCAGAGTCTCGTCGAATGTCGAAATGCAGAAATTTCTCCGAGGGAGAACTGTGACCCCAAGTTCCGGACAGAATCCGCGGGCGACGGCTGGTAGTGCGCAGGCATCGGCGGCGTCTGTGACGTGGACGAACGCGGAGCCGGATACGCTGATGGAGCGGGTGCTCGCACCCGCCAACCTCAGGCGTGCGTATCACCGCGTGGTCAGCAACAAGGGTGCGCCGGGTGCCGATGGCATGACGGTCGACCAGTTGGCGGGCTACGTGAAACAGTATTGGCCGACCCTCAAGACTCGGTTGCTGGCTGGCGAGTATCACCCGCAAGGTGTACGCGCCGTCGATATTCCCAAACCCAAAGGCGGAACACGGCAATTGGGTATTCCCAGTGTTGTGGATCACCTGATTTAACAGGCGCTGCTGCAACAGCTCACGCCGATCTTCGATCCGCTGTTCTCGGACTACAGCTATGGTTTTCGTCCGGGCAGACGCGCTCTCCAAACCATCGAAACCGCTCGCGGCCATGTGACAGCGGGTCACCGCTGGTGTGTGAAACTTGATTTGGAGAAGTTCTTTGATCGGGTCAACCACGATGTCCTGATGGCCTATGTGGCGCGTCAAATCGAAGACAGGCGTGTGCTCAGACTGATTCGTCGTTATCTCGAGGCCGGTGTGATGTCGGGCGGGATCGCCAGTCGACGACAGGAGGAGACGCCGCAAGGCGGCCCGCTCTCGCCGCTGCTGTCGAACATCCTGCTTAACGAACTCGACCGCGAGCTGGAACGGCGTGGCCATCGCTTCGTGCGTTATGCCGATGACGCGAACATTTATGTGCGCAGTCAGCGGGCTGGCGAACGGGTGATGGCCGGCGTCGAGCGCTTCCTGAGGCAGCGCTTGAAACTGACGCTGAATCGGGAAAAGAGCCGCGTGGCACGGTCTTGGGCTTGCGACTACCTGGGTTATGGGATGAGCTGGCATCAACAGCCGAGACTAAGAGTGGCAACGATGAGTCTAGGTCGCTTGCGAGACCGATTGAGAATGCTGTTACGTCATGCTTGGGGCTGCAAAATGGCGACTGTCATCGAGCGGATAAACCCCGCACTGCGTGGCTGGGCAGGATACTTCAAGCTAAGTCAGAGCAAGCGGCCGCTTGAGGAGATTGACGGCTGGGTGCGTCACAAGCTCGCTGTGTCGTATGGCGTCAATGGAAGCGGCCCTCTACGAGGGCGCGCAACTTGATACGTTTGGGACTCGGTGAGGTACGGGCGTGGAAATCGGCAGTCAATGGCCGAGGCCCATGGTGGAACTCAGGAGCGCCACATGTGAATCAGGCGCTACCGAAGAAGCTGTGGGATCGACTCGGGCTGGTCTCGATACTGGATACGATAAACCGGCTTAACCGCATAACCTGAACCGCCGTATACGGAACCGTATGTATGGTGGTGTGAGAGGACGGCAGCTGTGAAGCCGCCTCCTACTCGATCTTCTTTAGCAAAACCCGCCAGTTCTTGGGGAGTGCATTACTCCAGTGTCTCGCACGTTGCCAGAAGCATGTATCGACCGACCGACCGACCAGCAGAGCAGAAGCTGTTACCGGCTGCGAACGCTTCATTTGTCAACCAGACAGGCGAATCCGGTTTCACCGCTTTCTTGCTGCCAGTTCTCCAGCTGATGCCCCACCCCCTTTGAGCAGTTTGAAGTAGGACTCGATACAGCAGCGCCAGTAATAACAAAGCGCCAGGCGTTCACTTGCGCCCCCCGGCTCAAGGTTGCTCAGCAAATATCATTCGGCCAACAGGCTGCCATCGTCTCCCAGTATTCGGCTAACGATGAGCTGAGCAGGTAAAGTCTCACCGGACTTGCGTAGCGTCTTGCGGTCTGCCCTGTCTTTGCTGAAGGGCTGAGTTTGACGAGTCAACACGACGGCTGTTTCTCACGCCCCTTGAATCAGACTGTGTGAAAACGCACTGAAGGTGGTTCAAGCAAACGCCCCGACTTGTTCGCGTTTGTGTGTCAGCAGATGAAAACAGGCTTTTCAGCCCATCAACGCCATCAACTGGCGTGCGCCGAGCACGTTGATCGCTCTTTTCAGGTTATAGGCGTTCACCGCCAAGGCCATTTTCAGCCCTCGTTCCTTCAAGCTGTCGCAACAAGAAGCGAGCGGTGCCAAACAACCACAGCTTCAGATTGCCGAATGGATGCTCCACGATAGATCTTCGGCTGACCATCATTTCAGGGTGTGCTTGCATACGCCGTTCCATTCGCTCGAAAGCCTCTTCGTGCAGGTGGCGTGAGATGTATCGGCGTTGGGCGTCGGTGCATTGCGCCTTTAACGTCACGATCCGTGACGAGCAGGCTGCTTTGCAGTTCGTAACCGATGTCACCCCGGTGGGTCATTTGCAGGCGGTCAGCCTTGCTGTGGTGGTGCATGTAATTGAGTCGAGACCAATCGTGCATGACCGGCGCGTAATGATCGCAGTCATCTAGACACCCCTCGTGAGCCAGCGCCAGCAGCGGTTTGACCAGATCTACGGGCCTGACTCGGTCATTACTCAAAAACCTCCATAGTGCTTGCGTCTGTGCGAAAGCCTTGTCGCTTCGCGGCAAGGCTTTCATCCCGGCGGCCAGAACCGGTAGTCCATTACTGTGTCTCATGACTAGCTCGTCGTATCGTTTTATCAGTCGGGCATCTAGCCCGGTCATTTGATATCCATGCCGTCTCTTTATAGACCAGGATCATAGACCAGGATCGGGAGATGTGTAGATACCTATGTTCATCTGGGCATGACCCTGGTGAGCCCTCCTTAGAGGACCAGCATGCAGCGATAACTACCGTCGCCTTCTACCAGCGTCGCGCAAGCCTTATCGCCTGGAAGGTGCCTTCAGCTTCAACTTGAAGCCCCGGTTAATTGCCGCGCGCGTGCGTTCGTCAAGTCCGTGGTCCTTAATAGCCGTATTGACCGCCGCCTCCAACGCTGCTGTGCGCTCTTCTCCCGCAGCAGGCGCCAGCGTGGACCAGCGCTGATTCTGCTGCTCGAGATGGCACAGAAACCGTGAAATCGCAGAGCGGTATCTCGAGTTAAGGGGGGTGGGCAGTTGCGCCATCACTGTTTGGTGTTCGAGCAACACAGGTGCCAGTCGGACCTGACCGGAAGGCCCCTGCAGAAGCAAATTGAAGCTCAGGTTAAGGGCCGCGCGCGTGTTTGAGTCAAGTCCGTGGTCCTTAATGGCCGTATTGACCGCCACCTCCAACACTGCTGGGCGCCTGTCGCCCGCAGCAGGCGCCAGGGCGGACCAGCGCTGACCCTGCTGCTCGAGATGGCACAGAAATCGTGAAATTTTAGAGCGGTACGACCGGTCAAGGATTTTGGGCAGTTGCGCCATCACTGTTTGGTGTTCGGGCTGCACAGGTGCCAGTCGGACCTGACCGGAAGGCGCCACTAGAACCAGGTTGAAGCCGTGGTTAAGTGCCGCGCGCGTGCTTGTGTGAAGTCTGTGGTCCTTAATGGCCGTATTGACCGCCGCCTCCAACGCTGCTGGGCATTCTTCACCCGCAGCAGGTGCCAGCGCAGACCAGCGCTGACCCTGCTGCTCGAGATGGCGCAGAAATCCTGAAATATTAGAGCGCTGTTGCGAGCTAAGGTTTTTGGGCAGTTGCGCCATCACGGTTTGGTGTTCGGTCAATAATCGTGTGGCTCCCCGCGTGGGGGCGGTGGATGACAGCGCGCGCGAGGATCCGGAGGAGTGCGTCGACGACGGGTAGGGGGGAGCAGCCCGTTTCTTGCCCCTGCGAGTGCGGGAAACGCCTGAGGTGGATGGGGCCGACGCGGCTCCGGACACAATATGCCCAAAAGGATGTGCGCCTTCGTCAAGCCGCGGCGGCGGTGCCCAGTATGATTCAGAGTGGTCGGAGTCTCGTGAGGCCTTGCTCGACGTCGTCTCCCGGCTCTCAGTCGTGCTGCCCGACGGCAGGGACGGCCCCGAGATGTTCTGCGGACTCCGTCTCTGAATCAAAGCACTGCGCAGTTGCGCCTCTGAGCGTGAGCGCGCGCGGAGGAAATCTTCAGAAGTCAGGTGGCGAGTTAGCAATAAGTCAGTCACGACGGGTGTTATATCCGCGAGGGTATAATTCGCGCTGTCGGAGCTATTCTGAGCCCGTTGCCGATTCAACTTCTCCAGCACAACCGTCTTTGGGTTGGGTAGGGCGTAGTCCTCGGACGGCAATGAATGCAGATAGTTCTTTGAGGCGGGTGAGAGCTCTCTGCGCGATGAGCCCGTGAACTCGGCAGGAAGGTGCTGTTGCACGTCCTCTGTGGTGTTCTGCAAATGATCTGGTCCAAAAGCCGATTGCGTAGAGACTTCCAGTGGCGCTAAATCGCCAGGGCCTCCTGGTGGGTGGGTGGCATTGGGAGCCGGGGCCGATGCAGCGAAGTTGGCGAGGTATGCAGAATACGGGGGAAGGGGGCGCACTCTTTTCTCCTTTGAGGACGAGTAGCAGGCAGTCTCCTGCCAAAGATCGATCGACCGAATGCAAACCACGGCCACGTGCATAGCCTGTTGGGTGGTCTGGGGGCGAGTTGGGTTCCAGGGCACGGGAAAGTCGATGGGGCGTTCCGGCTGAATGGGTGTCTACCCCCACACCCGGCGAGGGCTAGGGGCATGCCGAGATAAGGCAAAATCAGGGTGTTTGCTTCGCAAGCGGTTGTTCTATAAAGGTTTGCATGCAATCTTTGACCAGGGCCTGTTCCGTTTCTACTCCATAGTCTTCCGGCAGCTCAATAGTGTGACGGGTAGAGAGGTGTCGCCCCTGCTTGGTTGTTGTACGGAGTTTTAACGCAGCTCACAGTAGCGATCTAATTCGAATTGCGGCTGTACGCGTGGCTTACCGTGGTCGGCCCGCTGGGCCGAATGGGGTTTATGAGCGGACGATGCCAAACGGATCGCGACCGGTCATATTGCGCCTAGCCTTCGAAAACAACAGCAAGTTCGTGCGTGGCAAAAAGTGGGCAAAGGAGAACATTGAGCGTTACTGCCTGGAACCCTAGGGTATGAAGCCGCTGGAGTCTGGCAACTACTCGTTGAGCATCCCATATCGTAACGATGAGACACTGGATGAGACGGTACATGATTTGTTGACCGAGATCAGCCAAGAGGCCGAGATGCGCAATTGCATTATCGAAGCGGACGCCTGGGAAGAAGGCGCTGAGTGGCAGTGGTAAAGCTTGCGTTGGTTTTTGGTACCATTGCTCCCCAAGCCCCAGTGCCAGCTTTATCCCTCGCGATCAGAGAGTCTGCGAGATCAGCTGCACCCCGGACGGACCTGGCTAAGCGGTCAGGTTTTTGGTCAACGAGTGTATCCCCGCAACGAACCGCAGCAAGAGCCTGATCCAGCCCTGGTCGGGATCGATTGGTGCCAGTCAATCCATGATCCTCTTACGCTTTGTTTGCCAAGGCAGTAGAGGGCCAGCCAGCAGCGATGACCGTCGCCTTCTACCAGCGTCGCGCAAGCCTTATCGCCTATGAAGGCGCCCTCAGCTTCAACTTGAAGCCCCAGTTAAGTGCCGCGCGCGTGCCTCGGTCAAGTCCGTGGTGCTTAATGGCCATATTGACCGCCGCCTCCAACGCTGCTGGGCGCACTTCGCCCGCAACAGGCGCCAGCACTGACCAGCGCTGATTCTGCTGCTCGAGATGGCACAGAAATCGTGAAATATTAGAGCGCTGTTTCACGGAGAGGCTTTCGGGCAGTTGCGCCATCACGGTTTGGTGTTCGAGTTGCACAGGTGCCAGTCGGATCTGGCCGGAAGGCCCCACTAGAGCCAAATTGAAGCCGTGGTTAAGTGCCGCGCGCGTGCTTGTGTGAAGTCCGTGGTCCTGAATGGCCGTATTGACCGCCGCCTCCAACGCTGCTGGGCGCCTGTCGCCCGCAGCAGGCGCCAGCGCGGACCAGCGCTGATCCAGCTGCTCAAGATGACACAGAAATCGTGAAATATAAGAGCGCTGTTGCGGGGGAAGGCTTTTGGGCAGTTGCGCCATCACTGTCTGGTGTTCGGGGAGCGCAGGTGTCAGTCGGACGTGACCGGAAGGCCCCACTAGAGCCAAGTTGAAGCCCTGGTTAAGTGCCGCGCGTGTGCTTGTCTGAAATGCGTGGTCCATAATGGCGGTATTGACCGCCGCCTCCAACGCCGCTGGGCGCCTGTCGCCCGCAGCAGGTGCCAGCGCTGACCAGCGCTGATTCTGCTGCTCGAGGTGGCACAGAAATCGTGAAATTTTAGAGCGGTACGCCCGGTCAAAGGTTTTGGGCAGTTGCGCCATCATTGTTTGGTGTTCGAGCAACACTGGTGCCAGTCGGACGTGACCGGAAGGTCCCTGCAGAAGCAAATTGAAGCTGTGGTTAAGTGCTGCGCGCGTGTTTTTGTGAAGCCCGTGGTCCTTAATGGCCGTATTGACCGCCGCCTCCAATGCTGCTGGGCGCACTTCGCCTGCAGCAGGCGCCAGCGCGGGCCAGCGTTGATCCTGTTGCTCGAGATGGCGCAGAAATTGTGAAATATTAGTGCGCTGTCTTGGGGTAAGGGTTTCGGGCAGTTGCTTCATCACGGTTCGGTGTTCGGCCAGTAAGGGTGGGTGGCATTGGGAACCGGGGCCGATGCAGCGAAGTTGGCGAGGTACGCAGAATACGGGGGAAGGGGCCTCACTCTTTTCTCCTTTGGGACGAGTAGCAGGCAGTCTCCTGCCAAAGATCGTTCGACCGAATGCTCACCACGGCCATGTGTATAGCCTGTTGGGTGGTCTGGGGGCGAGTTGGGTTCCAAGGCACGGGAAAGTCGATGGGGGGATCCGGCTGAATGGGTGTCCGGTAATGAGGTGGTCACCCCCGCACCCAGCGAGGGCTAGGGGGCATGCCGAGATAAGGCCAAATCAGGACATTTGCTTTGCAAGCGCCACGCACGCCTATCGTGTTGTCTCAGGATTTTCAATGCCAACAAGTAGTTACAGACCCCATGAGTGAATGTCCCTTCATCTGGGCATGACCCTGGTGAGCCCTCCTGAGAGGACCAGCATGCAGTGATAACAACCGTCGTCTTCTACCGACGTCGCGCAAGCCTTATCGCCTGGAAGGCCCCTTCAGCTTCAACTTGAAGCCCCGGTTAATTGCCGTGCGCGTGCGTTCGTCAAGCCCGTGGTCCTGCATGGCCGTATTGACCGCCGCCTCCAACGCTAGTGGGCGCATTTCGCCCGCAGCAGGCGCCAGCGCGGACCAGCGCTGATCCTGCTGCTCGAGATGGCACAGAAACCGTGAAATCGCAGAGCGGTATCTCGAGTTAAGGGGGGTGGGCAGTTGCGCCATCATTGTTTGGTGTTCGAGCAACACAGGTGCCAGTCGGACCCGACCGGAAGGTCCCTGCAGAGCCAGGTTGAAGCCCTGGTTAAGTGCCGTGCGCGTGCTTATGTGAAGTCCGTGGTCCTTAATGGCCGTATTGACGGCCGCCTCCAACGCTAGTGGGCGCATGTCGTCCGCAGCAGGCGCCAGCGCGGACCAGCGCTGACTCTGCTGCTCGAGATGGCACAGAAATCGTGAAATCGCAGAGCGGTGTAACCGGTCAAGGCTTTCGGGCAGTTGCGCCATCACTGTTTGGTGTTCGAGCTGCACAGGTGCCAGTCGGACCTGACCGGAAGGTCCCTGCAGAAGCAAATTGAAGCTGTGGTTAAGTGCCGCGCGCGTGCCTTTGCTAAGTCCATGGTCCTTAATGGCCGTATTGACCGCTGCCTCCAATGCTGCTGGACGCCTGTCGCCCGCAGCAGGCGCCAGCGCGGACCAGTGCTGATTCTGCTGCTCGAGATGGCACAGAAATCGTGAAATATAAGAGCGGTATCGATGGTTAAAGGTTTTGGGCAGTTGCGCCATCACTGTTTGGTGTTCGAGCAACACAGGTGCCAGTCGGACCTGACCGGAAGGCGCCTGCAGAACCAGGTTGAAGCCGTTGTTAAGTGCCGCGCGTGTGCTTGGGTCAAGTCCGTGCTCCTGCATGGCCGTATTGACCGCCGCCTCCAACGCGGCTGGGCGCACTTCGCCCGCAACAGGCGCCAGCACTGACCAGCGCTGATTCTGCTGCTCGAGATGGCACAGAAATCGTGAAATATTAGAGCGGTACGACCGGCTAAGGGTTTGGGGCAGTTGTGCCATCATTGTTTGGTGTTCGGCCAGTAATGGTGCCAGTCGGACCCGACCGGAAGGCGCCACTAGAGCCAGGTTGAAGCCGTTGTTAAGTGCCGCGCGTGTGCTTGGGTCAAGTCCGTGGTGCTGCATGGCCGCATTGACCACCGCCTCCAACGCTGCTGGGCGCTTTTCGCCTGCAGCAGGCGCCAGCGCGGACCAGCGCTGATTCTGCCGCTCGAGATGGCATAGAAATCGGGAAATACAAGAGCGGTGCGACCGGTCAAGGATTTTGGGCAGTTGCGCCATCACGGTTTGGTGTTCGGTCAATAATCGTGTGGCTCCCCGCGTGGGGGCGGTGGATGACAGCGCGCGCGAGGATCCGGAGGAGTGCGTCGACGACGGGTAGGGGTGAGTAGCCCGTTTCTTGCCCCTGCGAGTGCGGGAAACGCCTGAGGTGGATGGGGCCGACGCGGCTCCGGACACAATATGCCCAAAAGGATGTGCGCCTTCGTCAAGCAGCGTCGGCGGTGCCCAGTATGATTCAGAGTGGTCGGAATCTCGTGAGGCCTTGCTCGACATCGTCTCCCGGCTCTCAGTCGTGCTGCCCGACGGCAGGGACGGCCCCGAGATGTTCTGCGGACTCCGTCTCTGAATCAAAGCACTGCGCAGTTGCGCTTCTGAGCGTGAGCGCGCGCGGAGGAAATCTTCAGAAGTCAGGTGGCGAGTTAGCAATAAGTCAGTCACGACGGGTGTTATATCCGCGAGGGTATAATTCGCGCTGTCGGAGCTATTCTGAGCCCGTTGCCGATTCAACTTCTCCAGCACAACCGTCTTTGGGTTGGGTAGGGCGTAGTCCTCGGACGGCAATGAATGCAGATAGTTCTTTGAGGAGGGTGAGAGCTCTCTGCGCGATGAGCCCGTGAACTCGGCAGGAAGGTGCTGTTGCACGTCCTCTGTGGTGTTCTGCAAATGATCTGGTCCAAAAGCCGATTGCGTAGAGACTTCCAGTGGCGCTAAATCGCCAGGGCCTCCTGGTGGGTGGGTGGCATTGGGAGCCGGGGCCGATGCAGCGAAGTTGGCGAGGTATGCAGAATACGGGGGAAGGGGGCGCACTCTTTTCTCCTTTGAGGACGAGTAGCAGGCAGTCTCCTGCCAAAGATCGATCGACCGAATGCAAACCACGGCCACGTGCATAGCCTGTTGGGTGGTCTGGGGGCAAGTTGGGTTCCAGGGCACGGGAAAGTCGATGGGGCGGTCCGGCTGAATGGGGGCTACCCCCGTACCCAGCGAGGGCTAGGGGGCATGCCGAGATAAGGCAAAAATCAGGACATTTGCTTCGCAAGCGCCGCGCACGCCTAGCGCGCAGTCTCAGGATTTTCAATGCCGACAAGTAGTTGCAGACCCCATGAGTGAATGTTTGCGTTATCGAAGCGGACGCCTGGGAAGAAGGAGTTGAGCGGCAGTGGTAGGGCTTGCGTTGGTTTTTGGTTCATTGCTCCGGACGGACCTGGCTAAGCGGTCAGAGTTTTGGTCAGCGAGTGCATCCCCGCAACGAACCGCAGCAAGAGCTTGATCCAGTCCTGGTCGGGATCGATTGATGCCAGTCAATCCATGATCCTCCTACGCCTCTGTTTTGCAAGGCAGTAGAGGACCAGCCTGCCGCGATAACACCGTCGCCTTCTACCGGCGTCGCGCAAGCCTTATCGCCTATGAGGATGTCTTCAGCTTCAGCTTGAAGCCCCGGTTAATTGCCGCGCGCGTGCTTGGGTGAAGTCCGTGGCCCTGCATGGCCGTATTGACCGCCGCCTCCAACGCTGCTGTGCGCTCTTCTCCCGCAGCAGGCGCCAGGGCGGACCAGCGCTGATCCTGCTGCTCGAGATGGCACAGAAATCGTGAAATATAAGAGCGCTGTTTCCGGTCAAGGGTGTCGGGCAGTTGCGCCATCACTGTTTGGTGTTCGGGCAGCCAGGTGCCAGTAGGACCTGCCCGGAAGGTCCCAGCAGAGCCAAGTTGAAGCCCTGGTTAAGTGCCGCGCGCGTGCCTTCGCCAATTATGTTCTCCTTAATGGCCGTATTGACCACCGCCTCCAACACTGCTGGGCGCCTGTCGCCCGCAGCAGGCGCCAGCGCAGACCAGCGCAGACCCTGCTGCTCGAGATAGCACAGAAATCGTGAAATTTTAGAGCGGTACGACCGGTCAAAGGTTCCGGGAAGTTGCGTCATCACTGTTCGGTGTTCGGGCTGCACAGGTGCCAGTCGGACCTGACCGGAAGGCCCCTGCAGAAGCAAATTGAAGCCCTGGTTAATTGCCGCGCGCGTGCCTTGGTCAAGTCCGTGGTCCTTAATGGCGGTATTGACCGCCGCCTCCAACACTGCTGGGCGCTTTTCGCCCGCTGCAGGCGCCAGCGCAGACCAGCGCTGACCCTGCTGCTCGAGATGGCGCAGAAATTGTGAAATTTTAGAGCGGTACGACCGGTTAAGGGGAGCGGGCAGTTGCGCCATCACGGTTTGGTGTTCGGCCAGTGATGGTGTAGCTCCCCGCGTGGGGGCGATGGATGACAGCGCGCGCGAGGGCCCGGAGGACTGGGTCGACGACGGATAGGGGCGAGCAGCCCGTTCCTTGCCCCTGCGAGTGCGGGAAACGCCTGTGGTGGATGGGGCCGACGCGGCGTCGGCTCCGGACACAATGTGCCCAAAAGGATGTGCGCCTTCGTCAAGCAGCGTCGGCGGTGCCCAGTATGATTCAGAGTGGTCGGAATCTCGTGAGGCCTTGCTCGACATCGTCTCCCGGCTCTCAGTCGTGCTGCCCGACGGCAGGGACGGCCCCGAGATGTTCTGCGGACTCCGTCTCTGAATCAAAGCACTGCGCAGTTGCGCTTCTGAGCGTGAGCGCGCGCGGAGGAAATCTTCAGAAGTCAGGTGGCGAGTTAGCAATAAGTCAGTCACGACGGGTGTTATATCCGCGAGGGTATAATTCGTGCTGTCGGAGCTATTCTGAGCCCGTTGCCGATTCAACTTCTCCAGCACAACCGTCTTTGGGTTGGGTAGGGCGTAGTCCTCGGACGGCAATGAATGCAGATAGTTCTTTGAGGAGGGTGAGAGCTCTCTGCGCGATGAGCCCGTGAACTCGGCAGGAAGGTGCTGTTGCACGTCCTCTGTGGTGTTCTGCAAATGATCTGGTCCAAAAGCCGATTGCGTAGAGACTTCCAATGGCGCTAAATCGCTAGGGCCTCCTGGTGGGTGGGGGGCATTGGGAGCCGGGACTGATGCAGCGAAGTTGGCGAGGTATGCAGAATATGGGGAAAGGGGGCGCACTCTTCTCTCCTTTGAGGACGAATAGCAGGCAGTCTCCTGCCAAAGATCGTTCGACTGAATGCAAACCACGGCCACGTGCATAGCCTGTTGGGTGGTCTGGGGGCGAGTTGGGTTCCAGGGCACGGGAAAGTCGTTGGGGCGGTCCGGCTGAATGACTGGCCACCTCGGACAATCCGTACACGCCTAGCGCGTTGTCTCAGGATTTTCAATGCCGACAAGTAGTTATAGATTCCATGAGTGAATGTCTCCTCATTTGGGAATGACCGTGAGCCCCCCTTAGAGAACCAGCATGCAGCGATAACAACCGTCGCCTTCTACCAACGTCGCGCAAGCTTTATCGCCTGGAAGGTGCCTTCAGCTTCAACTTGAAGCCCCGGTTAATTGCCGCGCGCGTGCGTTCGTCAAGTCCGTGGTCCTTAATAGCCGTATTGACCGCCGCCTCCAACGCTGCTGGGCGCTCTTCGCCCGCAGCAGGCGCCAGCGTGGACCAGCGCTGACCCTGCTGCTCGAGACGGCACAGAAATCGTGAAATATAAGAGCGCTGTCTCCGGTTAAGGGGTTCGGGCAGTTGCGCCATTACTGTTTGGTGTTCGGGCAGCGCAGGTGTCAGTCGGACCTGACCGGAAGGCCCCACTAGTGCCAAGTTGAAGCGCTGGTTAAGTGCGGCGCGTGTGTTTGGGTTAAGTCCGTGGTGCTGTATAGCGGTATTGACCGCTGCCTCCAACTCTAGTGGGCGCACTTCTTCCGCAGCAGGCGCCAGCACTGACCAGCGCTGATCCTGCTGCTCGAGATGGCACAGAAATCGTGAAATATAAGAGAGGTATCGATGGTCAAAGGTTTCGGGCAGTTGTGCCATCACTGTTTGGTGTTCGGGTTGCACAGGTGCCAGTCGGACCTGACCGGAAGGCGCCAGCAGAGCCAGGTTGAAGCCGTGGTTAAGTGCGGCACGCGTGCCTCGGTCAAGTCCAAGGTGCTTAATGGCTGTATTGACCGCCGCCTCCAGCGCTGCTGTGCGCTTTTCGCCTGCAGCAGGTGCCAGCGCGGACCAGCGCTGACCCTGATGCTCGAGATGGCGCAGAAATCGTGAAATATTAGAGCGCTGTTTCGGGGTAAGGGTTTCGGGCAGTTGCGCCATCACTGTTCGGTGTTCGGCCAGTAATGGTGTGGCTCCCCGCGTGGGGCCGGAGGACTGGGTCGACGACGGGTAGGGGGGAGCAGCCCGTTTCTTGCCCCTGCGATTGCGGGAAACGCCTGTGGTGGATGGGGCCGACGCGGCGTCGGCTCCGGACACAATGTGCCCAAAAGGATGTGCGCCTTCGTCAAGCAGCGGCGGCGGTGCCCAGTGTGGCTCAGAGTGATCGGAGTCTCGTGAGGCCTTGCTCGACGTCGTCTCGCGGCTCTCGGTCGTGCTGTCCGACGGCAGGGGAGACCCCGAGATGTCCTGCGGACTCCGTCTCTGAATCAAAGCATTGCGCAGTTGCGCCTCTGAGCGTGAGCGCGCGCGGAAGAAGTCGTCAGAAGTCAGGTGGCGAGTTAGCAGTAAGTCAGTCACGACGGGTGTTATATCCGCGAGGGTATAATTCGTGCTGTCGGAGCTATTCTGAGCCCGTTGCCGATTCAACTTCTCCAGCACAACCGTCTTTGGGTTGGGTAGAGCGTAGTCCTCGGACGGCAATGAATGCAGATAGTTCTTTGAGGAGGGTGAGAGCTCTCTGCGCGATGAGCCCGTGAACTCGGCAGGAAGGTGCTGTTGCACGTCCTCTGTGGTGTTCTGCAAATGATCTGGTCCAAAAGCCGATTGTGTAGAGGCTTCCAATGGCGCTAAATCGCTAGGGCCTCCTGGTGGGTGGGTGGCATTGGGAGTCGGGGCCGATGCAGCGAAGTTGGCGAGGTATGCAGAATATGGGGTAAGGGGACGCACTCTTTTCTCCTTTGGGGACGAATAGCAGGCAGTCTCCTGCCAAAGATCGTTCGACCGAATGCAAACCACGGCCACGTGCATAGCCTGTTGGGTGGTCTGGGGGCGAGTTGGGTTCCAGGGCACGGGGGGAAAGTCGATGGCAGTCCGGCTGAATGACTGGCCGATCAGTACATGCCATTTGTCCACCGGCATCCGGTTGGTCACCGGCGTCGAGCGGTTGCCGTAATGGTCGTTCGGCAGCTCGAGCATGTCGCGCCGTTGCGCAGCGGTAAACGGTGCCAGGCCCCAGTCGTTCAGGATCAGCAAATCGGTCTTGGCATAACCCGCCATCATTTTCGCGAAGCGACCGTCGCCGTGGGCCAGAGCGCAGGCGAGCCATGTTTTGCCCTCGTCAGTCGGGCCGCCGATGATCAGGTTCAGGCCATCGCGCAGCTACTGGCCGCTGCCTGGTTGCAGGATCAGAGTCTTGTCCAGGCCACGCGGGCTGCGGCGGTCGATGTTTTCCAGGCAGGAGTCAACGAACAGCTTTTCACCTGCGCGGTGCTCCTGGCGCATGACCCGCCGATGCATCGGACGCTGATCGCTTGGAACCGTCGGTGCAGGCGGGAACAGACATTGCTCCAGTTCGGCGCCTGATAACGATGTCGGTCAAGTCAGCCCGCAAGCGTTGAAACGGTGCAGGTAATTGCCGGCACCGAACTTTAGGCGTAGTACCTCTCGGATTTTACGCATGGATATACGCTTCAAGATGACCTCTTCGCTTCAATAAAAGAGGTCGCTACCTGCCTTGGCTTGGGTCGGATCAGTGACAGATCACTGTCCAAGTGGTCGTGGAATCCGCACCTTATCGCCAAGAAGGCGCCTTCAGCTTCAACATGAAGCCCCGGTTAATTGCCGCGCGCGTGTGTGAGGCAAGTCCATGGTCCTTAATGGCCGTATTGACCGCCGCCTCCAGCGCTAGTGGGCGCTTTTCGCCGGCAGCAGGCGCCAGCGCGGACCAGCGCTGATCCTGCCGCTCGAGATGGCACAGAAATCGTGAAATACAATAGCGGTACGACCGGCCAAGGCTTTCGGGCAGTTGCGCCATCATTGTTTGGTGTTCGGGCTGCACAGGTGTCAGCTGGGGCCGGCCGGAAGGCCCCACTAGAGCCAGGTTGAAGCCATGGTTAAGTGCCGCGCGCGTGCCGGGGTCAAGTCTTTTTTCCTGAATTGCCGTATTGATCGCCGCCTCCAACGCTGCTGGGCGCTTTTCGCCCGCAGCAGGCGCCAGTGCGGACCAGAGCTGATCCTGCTGCTCGAGAAGGTACAGAAATCGTGAAATATAAGAGCGGTATCGATGGTCAAAGGTTTGGGGCAGTTGCGCGATCACTGTTTGGTGTTCGGGCAGCGCAGGTGCCAGTCGGACGTAACCGGAAGGCCCCTGCAGAACCAGGTTGAAGCCTTGGTTAAGGGCCGCGCGCGTGCCTTCGTCAAGTCCGTGGTGCTGCATGGCGGTATTGACCGCCGTCTCCAACGCTGCTGGGCGCACTTCTTCCGCAGCAGGCGCCAGTGCGGACCAGAGCTGATCCTGCTGCTCGAGATGGCACAGAAATCGTGAAATACTAGAACGCTGTCTCCGGTCAAGGCTTTCGGGCAGTTGCGCCATCACTGTTTGGTGTTCGGCCAGTAATGGTTTCAGTCGGACCCGACCTGAAGGCGCCAGCAGAGCCAGGTTGAAGCCCAGGTTAAGGGCCGCGCGCGTGCCGGGGTCAAGTCTTTTTTCCTGAATTGCCGTATTGACCACTGCCTCCAACGCTGCTGGGCGCCTGTCGCCCGCAGCAGGCGCCAGCGCAGACCAGTGCTGACCCTGATGCTCGAGATGGCGCAGAAATTGTGAAATTTTAGCGCGGTACGACCGGTCAAGGGTTTTGGGCAGTTGCGCCATCACGGTTAGGTGTTCGGCCAGTAATGATCCGACTCGCCGCGTGGGGGCGGTGGATGGCAGCGCGCGCGAGGGGCCAGAGGGCTGGGTCGACGATGGATAGGGGGGGGCAGCCCGTTCCTTGCCCCTGCGAGTGCGGGAAACGCCTGAGGTGGATGGGGCCGACGCGGCGTCGGCTCCGGACACAATGTACCCAAAAGGATGTGCGTCTTCGTCAAGCAGCGGCGGCGGTGCCCAGTGTGGCTCAGAGTGATCGGAGTCTCGTGAGGCCCTGGTCGACGTCGCCTCCCGGCTCTCAGTCGTGCTGCCCGACGGCAGGGACGGCCCCGAGATGTCCTGCGGACTCCGTCTCTGAATCAAAGCACTGCGCAGTTGCGCTTCTGAGCGTGAGCGCGCGCGGAGGAAATCTTCAGAAGTCAGGTGGCGAGTTAGCAGTAAGTCAGTCACGACGGGTGTTATATCCGCGAGGGTATAATTCGTGCTGTCGGAGCTATTCTGAGCCCGTTGCCGATTCAACTTCTCCAGCACAACCGTCTTTGGGTTGGGTAGAGCGTAGTCCTCGGACGGCAATGAATGCAGATAGTTCTTTGAGGAGGGTGAGAGCTCTCTGCGCGATGAGCCCGTGAACTCGGCAGGAAGGTGCTGTTGCACGTCCTCTATGGTGTTCGGCAAATGATCTGGTCCAAAAGCCGATTGTGTAGAGGCTTCCAATGGCGCTAAATCGCCAGGGCCTCCGGGTGGGTGGGTGGCATTGGGAGCCGGGGCCGATGCAGCGAAGTTGGCGAGGTATGCAGAATACGGGGTAAGGGGACGCACTCTTTTCTCCTTTGGGGACGAATAGCAGGCAGTCTCCTGCCAAAGATCGTTCGACCGAATGCAAACCACGGCCACGTGCATAGCCTGTTGGGTGGTCTGGGGGCGAGTTGGGTTCCAGGGCACGGGGGGAAAGTCGATGGCAGTCCGGCTGAATGACTGGCCGATCAGTACATGCCATTTGTCCACCGGCATCCGGTTGGTCACCGGCGTCGAGCGGTTGCCGTAATGGTCGTTCGGCAGCTCGAGCATGTCGCGCCGTTGCGCAGCGGTAAACGGTGCCAGGCCCCAGTCGTTCAGGATCAGCAAATCGGTCTTGGCATAACCCGCCATCATTTTCGCGAAGCGACCGTCGCCGTGGGCCAGAGCGCAGGCGAGCCATGTTTTGCCCTCGTCAGTCGGGCCGCCGATGATCAGGTTCAGGCCATCGCGCAGCTACTGGCCGCTGCCTGGTTGCAGGATCAGAGTCTTGTCCAGGCCACGCGGGCTGCGGCGGTCGATGTTTTCCAGGCAGGAGTCAACGAACAGCTTTTCACCTGCGCGGTGCTCCTGGCGCATGACCACATCAACCTAGATAGCCCATTTTATATCGAGGCGGCGTAGTTCAGTATGCGCCGATGCATCGGACGCTGATCGCTTGGAACCGTCGGTGCAGGCGGGAACAGACATTGCTCCAGTTCGGCGCCTGATAACGATGTCGGTCAAGTCAGCCCGCAAGCGTTGAAACGGTGCAGGTAATTGCCGGCACCGAACTTTAGGCGTAGTACCTCTCGGATTTTACGCATGGATATACGCTTCAAGATGACCTCTTCGCTTCAATAA
Source organism: Pseudomonas sp. FP1740 (assembly GCF_030687165.1). Classification (NCBI taxonomy): domain Bacteria; kingdom Pseudomonadati; phylum Pseudomonadota; class Gammaproteobacteria; order Pseudomonadales; family Pseudomonadaceae; genus Pseudomonas; species Pseudomonas sp. FP1740. The sequence continues at coordinate 4,545,909 of NZ_CP117461.1, read as the reverse complement.
AAGAGGTCGCTACCTGCCTTGGCTTGGGTCGGATCAGTGACAGATCACTGTCCAAGTGGTCGTGGAATCCGCACCTTATCGCCAAGAAGGCGCCTTCAGCTTCAACATGAAGCCCCGGTTAATTGCCGCGCGCGTGTGTGAGGCAAGTCCATGGTCCTTAATGGCCGTATTGACCGCCGCCTCCAACGCTGCTGGGCGTATGTCGTCCGCAAAAGGCGCCAGCACTGATCCTGCTGCTCGAGATGGTACAGAAATCATGAAATATTAGAGCGGTATCACTGGGCAAAGGGTTTGGGCAGTTGCGCCATGACTGTTTGGTGTTCGGGCAGCACAGGTGTCAGTTGGACCCGACCGGAAGGTCCCACTAGAGCGAGGTTGAAGCCCTGATTAAGTGCCGCGCGTGTGCTTTCGCCAAGTCCGTGGTCCTGTATGCCCGTATTGACCGCCGCCTCCAACGCTGCTGGGCGCCTGTCGCCCGCGGCAGGCGCCAGCGCGGACCAGTGCTGACCCTGCTGCTCGAGATGGCACAGAAATCGTGAAATATTAGAGCGCTGTTTCGAGTTAAGGGTGTCGGGCAGTTGCGCCATCACTATTTGGTGTTCAGGTTGTACAGGTGCCAGTCGGACCTGACCGGAAGGCCCCAGCAAAAGCAAATTGAAGCTCTGGTTAAGTACCGCGCGCGTGTTTGGGTCAAGTCCATGGTGCTTAATGGCCGTATTGACCGCCGCCTCCAACGCTAGTGGGCGCTTTTCGCCCGCCGCAGGCGCCAGCGCGGACCAGTGCTGATCCTGCTGCTCGAGATGGCACAGAAATCGTGAAATACTAGAACGCTGTCTCCGGTCAAGGCTTTCGGGCAGTTGCGCCATCACTGTTTGGTGTTCGGCCAGTAATGGTTTCAGTCGGACCCGACCGGAAGGGCCCAGCAGAACCAGGTTGAAGCCGTGGTTAAGTGCGGCGCGCGTGGTTATGTTAAGTCCGTGGTCCTTAATGGCGGTATTGACCGCCGCCTCCAACGCTGCTGTGCGCTTTTCGTCCGCAGCAGGCGCCAGCGTGGACCAGCGCTGATCCTGCTGCTCGAGATGGCAAAGAAATCGTGAAATCGCAGAGCGGTATCGCCCGCTCAGGCTTTCGGGCAGTTGCGCCATCACGGTTTGGTGTTCGGTCAATAATGGTGTGGCTCCCCGCGTCGGGACGGTGGCTGACAGCGCGCGCGAGGGGCCAGAGGACTGCGTCGACGACGGATAGGGGCGAGCAGCCCGTTCCTTGCCCCTGCGAGTGCGGGAAACACCTGAGGTGGATGGGGGCGACGCGGCGTCGGCTCCGGACACAATGTGCCCAAAAGGATGTGCGCCTTCGTCAAGCAGCGTCGGCGGTGCCCAGTATGATTCAGAGTGGTCGGAGTTTCGTGAGGCCTTGCTCGACGCTGTCTCCCGGCTCTCGGTCCCCGAGATGTCCTGCGGACTCCGTCTCTGAATCAAAGCACTGCGCAGTTGCGCTTCTGAGCGTGAGCGCGCGCGGAAGAAGTCTTCAGAAGTCAGGTGGCGAGTTAGCAATAAGTCAGTCACGACGGGTGTTATATCCGCGAGGGTATAATCCGTGCTGTCGGAGCTATTCTGAGCCCGTTGCCGATTCAACTTCTCCAGCACAACCGTCTTTGGGTTGGGTAGAGCGTAGTCCTCGGACGGCAATGAATGCAGATAGTCCTTTGAGGAGGGTGAGACTTCTCTGCGCGATGAGCCCGTGAGCTCGGCGGGTTGGGGTGTTGATTGCCTCGACGAGCCGCAAGCAAGGTTTGAATGGTGCTGTTGCACGCCCTCTATGGTGTTCGGCAAATGATCTGGTCCAAAAGCCGATTGCGTAGAGGCTTCCAATGGCGCTAAATCGCTAGGGCCTCCTGGTGGGTGGGAGGCATTGGGAGTCGGGGCCGATGCAGCGAAGTTGGCGAGGTATGCAGAATACGGGGGAAGGGGGCGCACTCTTTTCTCCTTTGAGGACGAGTAGCAGGCAGTCTCCTGCCAAGATCGTTCGACCGAATGCAAGCCACGGCCACGTGCATAGCCTGTTGGGTGGTCTGGGGGCGAGTTGGGTTCCCAGGGCACGGGAAAGTCGATGGGGCGCTCCGGCTGAATGGGGGCTACCCCCGTACCCCGCGAGGGCTAGGGGGCATGCCGAGATAAGGCAAAAATCAGGACATTTGCTTCGCAAGCGCCGCGCACGCCTATCGCGTTGTCTCAGGATTTTCAATGTCGACAAATAGTTGCAGATCCCATGAGTGAATGTCCCCTCATCTGGGCATGACCCTGGTGAGCCCCCCCCTAGAGGACGAGCATGCAGTGATAACAACCGTTGCCACCGGCGTCGCGCAAGCCTTATCGCCTATGAGGATGTCTTCAGCTTCAACTTGAAGCCCCGGTTAATTGCCGTGCGCGTGCGTTCGTCAAGTCCGTGGTTCTTAATGGCCGTATTGACCGCCGCCTCCAACGCTAGTGGGCGCTCTTCACCCGCGGCAGGCGCCAGCGTGGACCAGCGCTGACCCTGCTGCTCGAGATGGCACAGAAATCGTGAAATATTAGAGCGGTATGACTGGTTAAGGGTTTTGGGCAGTTGCGCCATGACTGTTTGGTGTTCGGGCAGCCCAGGTGTCAGTTGGACCCGACCGGAAGGTCCCACTAGAGCGAGGTTGAAGCCCTGGTTAAGGGCCGCGCGCGTGGTTATGTGAAGTCCGTGGTCCTGCATGGCCGTATTGACCGCCGCCTCCAACGCTGCTGTGCGCTTTTCTCCCGCAGCAGGCGCCAACGCGGACCAGTGCTGATCCTGCTGCTCGAGATGGCACAGAAATCGTGAAATTTTAGAGCGGTACGACCGGCTAAGGCTTTGGGGCAGTTGCGCCATCATTGTTTGGTGTTCGGGTAGCGCAGGTGCCAGTCGGACCCGACCGGAAGGCGCCACTAGAGCCAGGTTGAAGCCGTGGTTAAGGGCCGCGCGCGTGTTTGGGTCAAGTTCGTGGTCCTGCATGGCCGTATTGACCGCTGTCTCCAACGCTGCTGGACGCATGTCGTCCGCAGCAGGCGCCAGCGCGGACCAGCGCTGATCCTGCTGCTCGAGGTGGCATAGAAATCGTGAAATATTAGAGCGTTGTTTTTTGTTAAGGCTTTCGGGCAGTTGCGCCATTACTGTTTGGTGTTCGGGCAGCACAGGTGTCAGTCGGACCTGACCGGAAAGCCCCACTAAAGCCAGGTTGAAGCCGTGGTTAAGTGCCGCGCGCGTGCTTGTTTGAAGTCCGTGGTCCTTAATGGCGGTATTGACCGCCGCCTCCAACGCTGCTGTGTGCTCTCCGCCTGCAGCAGGCGCCAGCGCGGACCAGCGCTGATTCTGCTGCTCGAGATGGCGCAGAAATCGTGAAATCGCAGAGCGGTATCTCGGGTTAAGGATTTCGGGTAGTTGCGCCATCACGGTTCGGTGTTCGGCCAGTAATGGTGTGGCGCCCCGCGTGGGGCCGAAGGACTGGGTCGACGACGGATAGGGGCGAGCATCCCGTCCCTTGCCCCTGCGAGTGCGGGAAACGCCTGTGGTGGATGGGGTCGATGCGGCGCCGGCTCCGGACACAATGTGCCCAAAAGGATGTGCGCCTTCGTCAAGCAGCGGCGGTGCCCGGTATGATTCAGAGTGGTCGGGGTCTCGTGAGACCTTGCTCGACGTCGCCTCCCGGCTCTCGGTCCCCGAGATGTCCTGCGGACTCCGTCTCTGAATCAAAGCACTGCGCAGTTGCGCTTCTGAGCGTGAGCGCGCGCGGAGGAAATCTTCAGAAGTCAGGTGGCGAGTTAGCAGTAAGTCAGTCACGACGGGTGTTATATCCGCGAGGGTATAATTCGCGCTGTCGGAGCTATTCTGAGCCCGTTGTCGATTCAACTTCTCCAGCACAACCGTCTTTGGGGTGGGTAGAGCGTAGTCCTCGGACGGCAATGAATGCAGATAGTCCTTTGAAAAAGGTGAGAGCTCTCTGCGCGATGAGCCCGTGAACTCGGCAGGAAGGTGCTGTTGCACGTCCTCTGTGGTGTTCGGCAAATGATCTGGTCCAAAAGCCGATTGCGTAGAGACTTCCAGTGGCGCTAAATCGCTAGGTGGGTGGGTGGCATTGGGAGCCGGGGCCGATGCAGCGAAGTTGGCGAGGTATGCAGAATATGGGGAAAGGGGGCGCACTCTTCTCTCCTTTAGGGACGAATAGCAGGCAGTCTCCTGCCAAAGATCGTTCGACCGAATGCAAGCCACGGCCACGTGCATAGCCTGTTGGGTGGTCTGGGGGCGAGTTGGGTTCCCAGGGCACGGGAAAGTCGATGGGGCGCTCCGGCTGAATGGGGGCTACCCCCGTACCCAGCGAGGGCTAGGGGGCATGCCGAGATAAGGCAAAAATCAGGACATTTGCTTCGCAAGCGCCGTGCACACCTGCCACGTTGTCTCCGGACTTTCAATGCCGACAAGTAGTTACAGATCCCATGAGTGAATGTCCCCACATCTGGGCATGACCCTGGTGAGCCCCTTAGAGAACCAGTATGCAGCGATAACAACCATCGCCTTCTACCGGCGTCGCGCAAGCCTTATCGCCTATGAGGATGCCTTCAGCTTCAACTTGAAGACCCGGTTAATTGCCGTGCGCGTGCGTTCGTCAAGTCCGTGGTGCTGCATGGCCGTATTGACCGCCGCCTCCAACGCTAGTGGGCGCTCTTCATCCGCGGCAGGCGCCAGCGTGGACCAGCGCTGATCCTGCTGCTCGAGATGGTACAGAAATCGTGAAATATTAGAGCGGTATGACTGGGTAAGGGTTTTGGGCAGTTGCGCCATGACTGTTTGGTGTTCGGGCAGCCCAGGTGTCAGTCGGACCCGACCGGAAGGGGCCCGCAGAGCCAGGTTGAAGCCCTGGTTAAGTGCCATGCGCGTGTTTATGTGAAGTCCGTGGTGCTGCATGGCTGTATTGACCGCCGCCTCCAACGCTAGTGGGCGCACTTCGTCCGCAGCAGGCGCCAGCGCGGACCAGCGCTGATCCTGCTGCTCGAGATGGCACAGAAATCGTGAAATTTTAGAGCGGTATGACCGGGTAAGGGTTTGGGGCAGTTGCGCCATCATTGTTTGGTGTTCGGCCAGTAATGGTGCCAGTCGGACCCGACCGGAAGGCGCCACTAGAGCCAGGTTGAAGCCGTGGTTAAGTGCCGCGCGCGTGCTTGGGTGAAGTCTGTGGTCCTTAATGGCTGTGTTGACCACCGTCTCCAACGCTGCTGGGCGCCTGTCGCCGGCAGCAGGCGCCAGCGCGGACCAGCGCTGATCCTGCTGCTCGAGATGGCACAGAAATCGTGAAATATTATAGCGGTATGGCAGGTCAAGGCTTTCGGGTAGTTGCGCCATCACTGTTTGGTGTTCGGGCTGCACAGGTGCCAGTTGGACCCGACCGGAAGGCGCCTGCAGAACCAGGTTGAAGCCGTGGTTAAGTGCCCCGCGCGTGCCTGTGTTAAGTCTGTGGTCTTTAATGGCCGTATTGACCACCGCCTCCAACGCTGCTGGGCGCCTGTCGCCCGCAGCAGGCGCCAGCGCGGACCAGTGCTGACCCTGATGCTCGAGATGGCGCAGAAATCGTGAAATATTAGAGCGCTGTTTTTTGTTAAGGGTTTCGGGCAGTTGCGCCATTACGGTTTGGTGTTCGGTCAATAATCGTGTGGCTCCCCGCGTGAGGGCGGTGGATGACAGCGCGCGCGAGGGCCCGGAGGACTGGGTCGACGACGGATAGGGGCGAGCAGCCCGTTCCTTGCCCCTGCGAGTGCGGGAAACGCCTGTGGTGGATGGGGCCGACGCGGCGTCGGCTCCGGACACAATGTGCCCAAAAGGATGTGCGCCTTCGTCAAGCAGCGGCGGCGGTGCCCAGTGTGGCTCAGAGTGGTCGGAGTCTCGTGAGGCCTTGCTCGACGTCGTCTCGCGGCTCTCGGTCGTGCTGTCCGACGGCAGGGGAGACCCCGAGATGTCCTGCGGACTCCGTCTCTGAATCAAAGCATTGCGCAGTTGCGCCTCTGAGCGTGAGCGCGCGCGGAAGAAGTCGTCAGAAGTCAGGTGGCGAGTTAGCAGTAAGTCAGTCACGACGGGTGTTATATCCGCGAGGGTATAATCCGTGCTGTCGGAGCTATTCTGAGCCCGTTGCCGATTCAACTTCTCCAGCACAACCGTCTTTGGGTTGGGTAGAGCGTAGTCCTCGGACGGCAATGAATGCAGATAGTTCTTTGAGGAGGGTGAGAGCTCTCTGCGCGATGAGCCCGTGAACTCGGCGAGTTGGGGGGGTGATTGCTTCGACGAGCCGCAAGCAAGGTTTGAACGGTGCTGTTGCACGTCCTCTATGGTGTTCGGCAAATGATCTGGTCCAAAAGCCGCTTGCGTAGAGGCCTCCAACGGCGCTAAATCGCTAGGGCCTCCTGGTGGGTGGGTGACATTGGGAGCCGGGGCCGATGCAGCGAAGTTGGCGAGGTATGCAGAATATGGGGAAAGGGGGCGCACTCTTTTCTCCTTTTGGGACGAATAGCAGGCAGTCTCCTGCCAAAGATCGTTCGACCGAATGCAAACCACGGCCACGTGCATAGCCTGTTGGGTGGTCTGGGGGCGAGTTGGGTTCCAGGGCACGGGAAAGTCGATGGGGGGCTCCGGCCCAAGACCGGACTCCGGGACCTTCCCGTGGAGTTGATACAGGATATTATCCGTCGGGTCGTCAGTGGTTCAGCGGGTGATGCGGCCGGGGGCTGCGCGCCATCATGTTGAGCAACAGGTTTTTAAACGAGTCGGTATTGGGTGAGCAGTCGGTCAAGGAGCATTACCTTTTTCTGCAACCGTTGATAGGCGCCTTCAAAGAGCTCAAACCGCCACCTGGCGATTACGAGATGAATAGCCACATGCTGACGGATGGGGCCTAAACAGCGCAATACGCTGGCCAGGGCCGTGTTCTTTAATCGGTTGGGCGAAATCCGTGACCGCAGTTTCGAAGCGATGAAGCATTTACCCCATGACGATGCGCGACCTCTCTGTGGCCTGCGCTCCCCGAGCAGTAATCTTCAACAACCGACAATTTCGTCTGCTCTGTGTACTTCTTCATGACATCCCCCGATGTTGATGTCCAACTTTCCGGGGTCAGATCATTTTAATCGGACGCGATAGCCCCTAACGTCAGGATTTCCATGCGCCAACGAAGCTCTTCCCCGAAGCCCTTCAAGGCCCAGGTTATTCAGGAATGCCTGCAATCGGGCGCAACCCTATTCAACGTTGCCATCAGCCACGGCATCAACGCCAACGTTATCCGCAGTGGCTACCGCTTCACCGAGACCAGCCGCCAGCGGCGTTGCCGGCTTTCGTTCCGTTGAGAGCTACGCCCAAACGGCAGGCGGAAGCGTTGGCGATTATGAGCTGCCGCTTGGCGAGCAATCGATCACAGTGAAATGGCCAACTTGAGATCCTGAAGGCTGCGCCCGCTTTGTCCGTGGATTCACTCAATGATTCGTATCGACGCCATCTAGCTCGCCACCGAGCCCATGGGCATGCGTGTCGGCACTGAAACTGCGCTGGCCAGAGTGAACGCGGTGTTCGGTGCGGCGAAGCCGCACTGCGCTTATCTGTCTGTCAACCGGATGGGCAAGAAAAACGGCCGCGACCAAGCCATCATCGAGCAACTCACCCACGAAATCGCCTGGTTCAAACGTAACAAGTTTGCCAAGCGCAGTGAGCATTTGAGCCCTGCTCAAAGCAGCCTGCTTGACGACCTGCCGATACCGACATCGCGGCCATCGAAGCCGAGCTGAAAGCATTGAATTCGCCGGCTGCGCCGGCCGAACCACGCAAGCGTGTTCCTTTGCCTGCGCAGTTTCCGCGTACCGTGATTTATCACGAACCAGACAACACCCAATGCGCCTGCGGCTGCCAGCTCCAGCGGATCGGTGAGGACATCAAAGAGAAGTTGGATTACACGCCGGGCGTGTTCACCGTGGCGCAGCATGTGCGTGGGAAGTGGGTCTGCCGCGAGTACGTAGCGGATGCCCACCTGAGCACGCAAGGTCACTTCGGCGGACGCTTACAATTGGTCGCCGGTCCGCAGCTATAGAAATGATCATGACAGCCTGATCTCATTTCCGGAATGGGGCTACAAATGATACGAGAGGCGGGCGTCCGCTTCTAAAACCAGCCTTTCGCTTCCGTTCCGCATTCTCGGCAGTACACCGCACCACTCTTTTGATTTTTTTTGCGCATGATGAAAAAATTTTCACCACCGCACTGACATCGGAAGCCTTCATCATGTGCTTCCGGCTCGTGTAATTCATTGACATTGACATTGACCTTGCCCTTGAAAGCACCACAGTAGGGACACTCAAAGTTACAGGTACCATGTGTGCCGGATGCGAACCATTCTTGCCTGCAACTCAGGCATGTGGCTTCGGCTGGAAGAACATGCTTCTGCTCAACGATCCCCTTCAAAACAAAAAGACTGAAACCGGGTTTTTTCATAAAAATTTCCTCCAGAAGTACTTCGCCTTGAACCCGGGCGGATACCTATGAGTGACAAATCAATACATTCAGTTCCTTGGAATTTGGTATTGGAGGAGAGGTGCGTTCGCCGGCCGCTTACATTTCGCTGACATTCTCGCCGATACGCTTGCAGGGCGGCACTTTTCTGCGATTGCAGCCGAATTCACTTATGGACGAGGTTCGCGTTGAGTCTGTGGCTCAGTGCAACATTATCAATCGAGCCCCCAGGCTGGGCGCACTCCTGAATGACCTGCGCCTTGAAGGATTTGGAGTAGGAACGGCGTTGTGGCTGAATGGACGATCCGCTTAAAAGGCTTGAAATGATGCCCACTTAAATTGATCTGCCCCCGAAATGTTGGACGCCTTTTATGCCCGCCGGGCTGGATCCATGATCCTCTTACGGCCTCTGTTTGCAAGGCAGTAGAGGACCAGCCAGCAGCGATGACCGTCGTTTTCTACCAGCATCGCGTAAGCTTTATCGCCTGGAAGGCACCTTCAGCTTCAACTTGAAGCCTTGGTTAATTGCCGCGCGCGTGCCTGTGTTAAGTCCATGGTGCTGCATGGCCGTATTGACCGCTGTGTCTCCAACGCTGCTGGGCGCACTTCGCCCGCAGTAGGCGCCAGGGCGGACCAGCGCTGATCCTGCGGTTCGAGATGGCAGCTCGTTCCTAATGATCTGGTCCAAAAGCCGATTGCGTAGATACCTCCAATGGCGCTAAATCGCTAGGACCTCCTGGTGGGGTGGTGGCATTGGGAGCCGGGGCCGATGCAGCGAAGTTGGCGAGGTATGCAGAATACGGGGAAAGGGGACGCACTCTTTTCTCCTTTGGGGACGAGTAGCAGGCAGTCTCCTGCCAAAGGTCGTTCGACCGAATCTAACCACGGCCAGGTGCATAGCCTGTTGAATGTCCCCTTATCTGGGCATGACCCTGGTGAGCCCCCTTCGAGGACCAGCTGCAGCAATAACAACCGTCGCCTTCTACTGACGTCACACAAACCTTATCGCCTGAAAGGCGCCTTCAGTTTCAACTTGAAGCCGTGGTTAATTGCCGCGCGCGCGCCTGCCTCAAGTCCGTGGTCCTTAATGGCGGTATTGACCGCCGCCTCCAGCGCTGCTGGGTGCTCTCCACCCGCAGCAGGCGCCAGCGCGGACCAGCGCTGACCCTGCTGCTCGAGATGGCACAGAAATCGTGAAATATTAGAGCGTTGTTTCGGGATAAGGGTGTCGGGCAGTTGCGCCATCACTGTTTGGTGTTCGGGCAGCCCAGGTGTCAGTCGGACCCGACCGGAAGGCGCCAGCAGAGCCAGGTTGAAGCCCCGGTTAAGGGCCGCGCGCGTGCTTGGGTGAAGTATGTGGTCCTGAATGGCCGTATTGACCACTGCCTCCAGCGCTAGTGGGCGCTCTTCGCCTGCAGCAGGCGCCAGCGCGGACCAGCGCTGACCCTGCTGCTCAAGATGGCACAGAAATCGTAAAATTCTAGAGCGGTACAACCGGTCAAAGGTTTTGGGCAGTTGCGTCATCACTGTTTGGTGTTCGGGCAGCCCAAGTGTCAGTTGGACTGGTACTACCAGAACCAACTTGAAACCCCGGTTAATTGCCGCGCGTGTGCCTGTGTCAAGTCCGTGGTCCTTAATGGCCGTATTGACCGCCGCCTCCAACGCTGCTGGGCGCACTTCGCCCGCAGCAGGTGCCAGTGCCGACCAGCGCTGACCCTGCTGCTCGAGATGGCACAGAAATCGTGAAATATTAGAGCGGTATGACGAGGTAAGGGTTTTGGGCAGTTGCGCCATCACTGCTTGGTGTTCGGGCTGCACAGGTGCCAGTCGGACGTGACCGGAAGGTGTCTGCAGAACCAAGTCGAAGCCATGGTTAAGTGCCGCACGCGTGTTTTTGTGAAGTCCGTGGTCCTTAATGGCCGTATTAACCGCCGCCTCCAACGCTGCTGGGCACTTTTCGCCCGCAGTAGGCGCCAGCGCGGACCAGCGCTGATTCTGCTGCTCGAGATGGTACAGAAATCGTGAAATATTAGAGCGGTATGTCGAGGAGAGGCTTTCAGGCAGTTGCGCCATCACGGTTCGGTGTTCGGCCAGTAATGATCCGACTCGCCGCGTGGGGGCGGTGGATGGCAGCGCGCGCGAGGGGCCAGAGGGCTGGGTCGACGATGGATAGGGGGGGGCAGCCCGTTCCTTGCCCCTGCGAGTGCGGGAAACGCCTGAGGTGGATGGGGCCGACGCGGCGTCGGCTCCGGACACAATGTGCCCAAAAGGATGTGCGCCTTCGTCAAGCAGCGGCGGCGGTGCCCAGTGTGGCTCAGAGTGATCGGAGTCTCGTGAGGCCTTGCTCGACGTCGTCTCGCGGCTCTCGGTCGTGCTGTCCGACGGCAGGGGAGACCCCGAGATGTCCTGCGGACTCCGTCTCTGAATCAAAGCATTGCGCAGTTGCGCCTCTGAGCGTGAGCGCGCGCGGAAGAAGTCGTCAGAAGTCAGGTGGCGAGTTAGCAGTAAGTCAGTCACGACGGGTGTTATATCCGCGAGGGTATAATTCGTGCTGTCGGAGCTATTCTGAGCCCGTTGCCGATTCAACTTCTCCAGCACAACCGTCTTTGGGTTGGGTAGAGCGTAGTCCTCGGACGGCAATGAATGCAGATAGTCCTTTGAGAAAGGTGAGAGCTCTCTGCGCGATGAGCCCGTGAACTCGGCGAGAAGGTACTGTTGCACGTCCTCTATGGTGTTCGGCAAATGATCTGGTCCAAAAGCCGATTGCGTAGAGACTTCCAATGGCGCTAAATCGCCAGGGCCTCCGGGTGGGAGGGTGGCATTGGGAGCCGGGGCCGATGCAGCGAAGTTGGCGAGGTATGCAGAATATGGGGAAAGGGGGCGCACTCTTCTCTCCTTTAGGGACGAGTAGCAGGCAGTCTCCTGCCAAAGATCGATCGACCGAATGCAAACCACGGCCACGTGCATAGCCTGTTGGGTGGTCTGGGGGCGAGTTGGGTTCCAGGGCACGGGAAGCCGATGGGCCTGCCATTGAGCCGCGTCATCAGGAATCCGGGAGGCCGATGCTGTTAAGCGACGCTGGAAGGCAATCCGGAGCATGGCGTTATACGCCAATGCCTCGAAAACACGACTGATTGAGTTTGGTCGTTTTGCTGCGAGAAATCGTAGGAAGCGAGGTTTATACAGACCGGAGGCGTTTGACGTCCTGGGCTTCACGCATTGTTGCAGTGCCGACAGAAGCGGTGGATCTCAAATCCTGCGACTGACGGCCAAGACGCAAATGTGTACAACACTGTTGGCTATTCGGGATGAGTTGAAACGCCAACGTCATGAGCCTGTTCGACCAAAGGATCGCAGCAGCAGGCGCTGGTCACGGCCGCCTCGGCCAGCCCGGCGACGGGAACACGTCCATGGCGATCGTCCGGGTTGGGTGCCGGGCTGGAGGCTCTCAGGCGAAAACCGTTCCTTGCCGGTACTCACCCAACTTTTGGAGGCGCGAGCGATTACGACCAGCATGGAAGTGCATCAGAAAACGGAATTTAAAGCACGTTAAGCGTGTTCGGGGGGCCCCCCAGGAAGCCTATCGAAGCGGATGCCTTGGAAGAAGGCACAGAGCGAGGTTGGTAGGACGCAATTCCGTTGCACCTCAAACCCCAATATTGGCGATGGCTATTTCCACGTTGTCGTGCAAATAGCCTTGAGGATCGGTGTTTGCCAGACACCCGCGGAGGGTGTCGCCCTTTTCGCGGCCTCAGCGATTAACCGGCGTGTCCTGACTTGGGGTTGTGGGTTGGCGCCAGTTTGCACAGGGTATCGGCCAGCCCCTCAACGAAGATAGTCACGAACCCTGGAAGCTTGATAGCCATTGACCAGCCCGGCGAGCGCCCGGGCCTTGGGTGACTCCTCGGTCAGGCCGAGGGCGGCGGTGATCAGCTCCTCGCGCTGCGACTCGCTCAGGTGCGCCAGCCCGGCGCCCAACCCGGCGATCGCCCGGGCCTTGTCCCACTCGCGGGCCAAGCCGAGGGCGGCGGTGACCAGCTCCTCGCGCTGCGACTCGCTCAGGTGCGCCAGCCCGGCGCCCAACCCTCGGATCGCCAGGGCCTTGTCCCAGTCTTTGGCCAAGCTGAGGGCGGCCGTGACCAGCTTCTGCTGCTGCGACTCGCTCAGGTGCGCCAGCCCGGCGCCCAACCCGGCGATCGCCTGGGCCTTGTCCTCCTCGCCGGTCAGGTCGAGGGCGGCCGTGATCAGCGCCTCCTGCTGCGACCGGTCGAGAGCCGCCAGCCCGGCGCCCAGTCCGGCGATCGCCTGGGACTTGTCCCACTCGTAGGCGAGGCCGAGGGCGGCGGTGACCAGCTCCTCGCGCTGCGACTCGCTCAGGTGCGCCAGCCCGGCAGCCAACCCTTCGATCGCCTCGGACTTTTCCCACCCGTAGGCCAGGCCGAGGGCGGCCGTGACCTGCTCCTGGCGCTGTTTAGGCCCCATCAACGCCAGCAGCTGGCTATTTATCTCATGAATCGGCAGTTGGGGTTTGAGCGCTTTGAAGGCGCCTATCAACGGTTGCAGAAAAAGGTAATGCTCCTTGACCGACTTCCCATTCAATACCGACGCCTTTAAAAACCTGTTGCTCAACATGAGGGCGTGCAACCCCGCGGCCGTATCACCCGCCGAGCCACTGGCGACCCGACGGCTAATCTCCTGTAGCAACTCCGCGGGAAGGTTCCGGAGTCCGGTCTTGGTCGATGTGCCCGATCGGTTAAGGGCCGCCTCCAGGATCGCCGAGGACAACGAAGTTTTTTGTGAGGACTTGCCCGGTTTGATCGGTGTCCCTGTCGCATCCGTACGATCCATGCGCTTCCCGGGTGGCTCTGGTGTCGCTGTCGTTGAAGTCGAAATGGAGGCGACTGCAGAGGGTGTTACGTCTGGCACAACAGCGGGTGGCGGCGGGCTGGCAGAGGAAATACGCGTCATCGGTTGTAGATTTCTTACGGTTCAGTTGACGGCCGGCACACGGAAGCCGGCGGCGTAACCGTGGATTGACTCACGGCCCTGTGTGTCGAGAGTCTTGAGTGGTCTGAGCGCGGTTCGAGTTCCGGCTACAGCTACCCGACCCATGGGGAAATCACCCTGGCTCATGAAGCGCAGGGGCGAATGTATGGGTTTGTCATGAACTGAATACTGCGAGGGCTATTTGCGCGTTGTCGCGCAAATAGCCTTGAGGCTCGGGTGTCGCCTTCTTCGCGGACCCAGCGATTAATCAGCGTGTCATGGCTGGGGCTGTGGGTTGGCGCCAGCTTGCGCAGGGTATCGGCCAGCCTCTCAACGAAGATAGTCACGAACCCTCGAAGCTTGATAACCATTGACCAGTCCGACGATCGCCTGGGCCTTGTACCAGTTGCTGGTCAGGCCGAGGGCGGCCTTGACCAGCGCCTGCTGTTGCGTCCCGTCGAGAGCCGCCAGCCCGGCGCCTAGCCCGACGATCGCCTCGGCCTTTTCCGAGTCGTCGGCCAGGCCGAGGGCGGCCGTGACCAGCGCCTGCCGCTGCGGCGGTTCGAGAGCCGCCAGCCCGGGGCCCAGCCCGGCGATCGCCAGGGCCTTGGGCCTGTCGTCGGCCAGGCGGAGGGCGCCCGCGACCAGGTCCTCGCGCTGCGACTCGCTCAGGTGCGTCAGCCCGGCACCCAGTCCGGCGATCGCCTGTCCTTTGGGCCCCTCGTCGACCAGGCCGAGGGTGGTCGTGACCAGGTTCTCGCGCTGCGACTCGCTCAGGTGCGCCAGCCCGGCGCCCAACCCGGCGATCGCCCGGGCCTTGTGCTTCTCGTCGGCCAAGCTGAGGGCGGCCGTGACCAGCTCCTCGCGCTGCGACTCGCTCAGGTGCGCCAGCCCGGCGCCCAACCCGGCAATCGCCAGGGCCATGGGCCACTCGGGGGCCAGGCCGGGGGCCAGGCGGAGGGCGGCGGTGACCAGGTCCTCGCGCTGCGACTCGCTCAGGTGCGCCAGCCCGGCGCCCAACCCTTCGATCGCCTCGGCCTTGTCCCCCTCGTAGGCCAGGCGGAGGGCGGCGGTGACCAGCTCCTCGCGCTGCGACTCGCTCAGGTGCGCCAGCCCGGGGCCCAGTCCGGCGATCGCCTGGGCTTTGTCCCACCCGTTCAGGCGGAGGGCGGCGGTGACCAGCTCCTCGCGCTGCGACTCGCTCAGGTGCGCCAGGCCGGTGCCCAGTCCGGCGATCGCCTGGGACTTGTCCCATTCGCGGGCCAGGCCGAGGGCGGCCATGACCAGCTCCTCGCGCTGCGACTCGCTCAGGTGCGCCAGTCCGGCGCCCAACCCGGCGAGCGCCTTGGCCTTTAGAAGCTCGTCGGTCAGGCCGAGGGCGGCGGTGACCAGGTCCTCGCGCTGCGACTCGCTCAGGTGCGCCAGCCCGGCGCCCAGTCCGGCGATCGCCTGGGTCTTGTCCGAGTCGTAGGCCAGGCGGAGGGCGGCGGTGACCAGGTCCTCGCGCTGCGACTCGCTCAGGTGCGCCAGCCCGGGGCCCAACCCGGCGATCGCCATGGACTTTTCCCAGTCGTAGGCCAAGCCGAGGACGGCCGTGACCTGCTCCTGGCGCTGTTTAGGCCCCATCAACGCCAACATCTGGCTATTTATCTCATGAATCGGCAGCTGGGGTTTGAGCGCTTTGAAGGCGCCTATCAACGGTTGCAGAAAAAGGTAATGCTCCTTGACCGACTTCCCAGCCAATACTGACGCCTTTAAATACTTGTTGCTCAACATGATGGCATGCAGCCCCGCGGCCGCATCACCCGCTGAGCCACTGGCGACCTGACGGCTAATAGCCTGTACCAACTCCACGGGAAGGTCCTGGAATCCGCTCTTGGGCGATGTGCCCGATCGATCAAGGGCCGCCTCAAGGGCCACCTGGGACAACGAAGTTTTTTGTGAGGCGCTGCCCGCCTGAATCAGTGCCCCGTTCGCATCCGTGCGATCCATACGCTTCTTGGGTGGCTCTGGTGTCGCTGTCGTTGAAGTCGAAATGGGGGCGACTGCAGAGGGTGTCGTGTCTACCTCCACAGGGCCGGGTGACCAGCAGCAGCTTAAAATAGAGAGTTTCATCGATATAGACCCTTATTGGAGACGGCCGGGCACACGGAAGCCGGTAGCGTAACCGTGGATTGACTCACGGCCCTGTGTGTCGAGAGTCTTGAGTGGTCTGAGCGCGGTTTGAGTTCCGGCTACAGCTACCCGACCCATGGGGAAATCACCCTGGCTCATGAAGCGCAGGGGCGAATGTATGGGGTCGTCATGAACTGAATACTGGCGAGGGCTATTTCCGCGTCGTCGCGCAAATAGCCTTGAGGGGTGGTGTTCGCCAGGCGCCCGCGGAGGGTATCGCCCTTGTTCATGAAGCGCAGAAGTGGATGTATTGGCGCCAGCTTGCGCAGGGTATCGGTCAGCCCCTCAGCGAAGATAGCCACGAACCCTCGAAGCTTGATAACCATTAGCCAGTCCGGCGATCGCCTGGGCCTTTAGAAGCCCGCTGGTCAGGTCGAGGGCGGCGGTGACCAGCTTCCTGCTGCGACCCTTCGAGAGTCGCCAGCCCGGGGCCCAGTCTGGCGAACGCCATGGAACTGTCCCCCTTGTCGGTCAGGCGGAGGGCGGCCGTGACCTGCTCCTGACGCTGTTTAGGCCCCATCAACGCCAGCAGCTGGCTATTTATCTCATGAATCGGCAGTTGGGGTTTGAGCGCTTTGAAGGCGCCTATCAACGGTTGCAGAAAAAGGTAATGCTCCTTGACCGACTTCCCATTCAATACCGACGCCTTTAAAAACCTGTTGCTCAACATGAGGGCGTGCAACCCCGCGGCCGTATCACCCGCCGAGCCACTGGCGACCCGACGGCTAATCTCCTGTAGCAACTCCGCGGGAAGGTTCCGGAGTCCGGTCTTGGTCGATGTGCCCGATCGGTCAAGGGCCGCCTCCAGGATCGCCGAGGACAACGAAGTTTTTTGTGAGGACTTGCCCGGTTTGATCGGTGTCCCTGTCGCATCCGTACGATCCATGCGCTTCCCGGGTGGCTCTGGTGTCGCTGTCGTTGAAGTCGAAATGGAGGCGACTGCAGAGGGTGTTACGTCTGGCACAACAGCGGGTGGCGGCGGGCTGGCAGAGGAAATACGCGTCATCGGTTGTAGATTTCTTACGGTTCAGTTGACGGCCGGCACACGGAAGCCGGCGGCGTAACCGTGGATTGACTCACGGCCCTGTGTGTCGAGAGTCTTGAGTGGTCTGAGCGCGGTTCGAGTTCCGGCTACAGCTACCCGACCCATGGGGAAATCACCCTGGCTCATGAAGCGCAGGGGCGAATGTATGGGTTTGTCATGAACTGAATACTGCGAGGGCTATTTGCGCGTTGTCGCGCAAATAGCCTTGAGGCTCGGGTGTCGCCTTCTTCGCGGACCCAGCGATTAATCAGCGTGTCATGGCTGGGGCTGTGGGTTGGCGCCAGCTTGCGCAGGGTATCGGCCAGCCTCTCAACGAAGATAGTCACGAACCCTCGAAGCTTGATAACCATTGACCAGTCGACGATCGCCTGGGCCTTGTACCAGTTGCTGGTCAGGCCGAGGGCGGCCTTGACCAGCGCCTGCTGTTGCGTCCCGTCGAGAGCCGCCAGCCCGGCGCCTAGCCCGACGATCGCCTCGGCCTTTTCCGAGTCGTCGGCCAGGCCGAGGGCGGCCGTGACCAGCGCCTGCCGCTGCGGCGGTTCGAGAGCCGCCAGCCCGGGGCCCAGCCCGGCGATCGCCAGGGCCTTGGGCCTGTCGTCGGCCAGGCGGAGGGCGCCCGCGACCAGGTCCTCGCGCTGCGACTCGCTCAGGTGCGTCAGCCCGGCACCCAGTCCGGCGATCGCCTGTCCTTTGGGCCCCTCGTCGACCAGGCCGAGGGTGGTCGTGACCAGGTTCTCGCGCTGCGACTCGCTCAGGTGCGCCAGCCCGGCGCCCAACCCGGCGATCGCCCGGGCCTTGTGCTTCTCGTCGGCCAAGCTGAGGGCGGCCGTGACCAGCTCCTCGCGCTGCGACTCGCTCAGGTGCGCCAGCCCGGCGCCCAACCCGGCAATCGCCAGGGCCATGGGCCACTCGGGGGCCAGGCCGGGGGCCAGGCGGAGGGCGGCGGTGACCAGGTCCTCGCGCTGCGACTCGCTCAGGTGCGCCAGCCCGGCGCCCAACCCTTCGATCGCCTCGGCCTTGTCCCTCTCGTAGGCCAGGCGGAGGGCGGCGGTGACCAGCTCCTCGCGCTGCGACTCGCTCAGATACGCCAGTCCGGCGCCCAACCCGGCGAGCGCCTTGGCCTTTAGAAGCTCGTCGGTCAGGCCGAGGGCGGCGGTGACCAGGTCCTCGCGCTGCGACTCGCTCAGGTGCGCCAGCCCGGCGCCCAGCCCGGCGATCGCGTGAGCCTTATGCCAGTCGTCGGCCAGGCCGAGGGCGGCGGTGACCAGGTCCTCGCGCTGCGACTCGCTCAGGTGCGCCAGCCCGGGGCCCAACCCGGCGATCGCCATGGACTTTTCCCAGTCGTAGGCCAAGCCGAGGACGGCCGTGACCTGCTCCTGGCGCTGTTTAGGCCCCATCAGCGCCAGCATCTGGCTATTTATCTCATCAATCGCCAAGTCAGGTTTGAGCGCGTTGAAGGCGCCTATCAACGGTTGCAGAAAAAGGTAATGCTCCTTGACCGACTTCCCATTCAATACCGACGCGTTTAAAAACCTGTTGCTCAACATGAGGGCATGCAACCCCGCGGCCGTATCACCCTGAGCCACTGGCGACCCGACGGATAATCTCCTGTAGCAACTCCGCGGAAGGTTCCGGAGTCCGGTCTTGGTCGATGTGCCCGATCGGTCAAGGGCCGCCTCAAGGATCGCCGAGGACAACGAAGTTTTTTGTGAGGACTTGCCCGGTTTGATCGGTGTCCCTGTCGCATCCGTACGATCCATGCGCTTCTCGGGTGGCTCTGGTGTCGCTGTCGTTGAAGTCGAAATGGAGGCGACTGCAGAGGGTGTTACGTCTGGCACAACAGCGGGTGGCGGCGGGCTGGCAGAGGAAATACGCGTCATCGGTTGTAGATTCCTTACGGTTCAGTTGACGGCCGGCACACGGAAGCCGGCGGCGTAACCGTGGGTTGATTCACGGTCCTGTGTGTCGAGTGTCTTGAGTGGTCTGAGCGCGGTTCGAGTTCCGGCTACAGCTACCCGACCCATGGGGAAATCCTCCTGGCTCATGAAGCGCAGGGGCGAATGTATGGGTTTGTCATGAACTGAATACTGCGAGGGCTATTTGCGCGTTGTCGCGCAAATAGCCTTGAGGCTCGGGTGTCGCCTTCTTCGCGGACCCAGCGATTAATCAGCGTGTCATGGCTGGGGCTGTGGGTTGGCGCCAGCTTGCGCAGGGTATCGGCCAGCCTCTCAACGAAGATAGTCACGAACCCTCGAAGCTTGATAACCATTGACCAGTCCGACGATCGCCTGGGCCTTGTACCAGTTGCTGGTCAGGCCGAGGGCGGCCTTGACCAGCGCCTGCTGTTGCGTCCCGTCGAGAGCCGCCAGCCCGGCGCCTAGCCCGACGATCGCCTCGGCCTTTTCCGAGTCGTCGGCCAGGCCGAGGGCGGCCGTGACCAGCGCCTGCCGCTGCGGCGGTTCGAGAGCCGCCAGCCCGGGGCCCAGCCCGGCGATCGCCAGGGCCTTGGGCCTGTCGTCGGCCAGGCGGAGGGCGCCCGCGACCAGGTCCTCGCGCTGCGACTCGCTCAGGTGCGTCAGCCCGGCACCCAGTCCGGCGATCGCCTGTCCTTTGGGCCCCTCGTCGACCAGGCCGAGGGTGGTCGTGACCAGGTTCTCGCGCTGCGACTCGCTCAGGTGCGCCAGCCCGGCGCCCAACCCGGCGATCGCCCGGGCCTTGTGCTTCTCGTCGGCCAAGCTGAGGGCGGCCGTGACCAGCTCCTCGCGCTGCGACTCGCTCAGGTGCGCCAGCCCGGCGCCCAGTCCGGCAATCGCCAGGGCCATGGGCCACTCGGGGGCCAGGCCGGGGGCCAGGCGGAGGGCGGCGGTGACCAGGTCCTCGCGCTGCGACTCGCTCAGGTGCGCCAGCCCGGCGCCCAACCCTTCGATCGCCTCGGCCTTGTCCCACCCGTCGGCCAGGTCGAGGGCGGCGGTGACCAGCTCCTCGCGCTGCGACTCGCTCAGGTGCGCCAGCCCGGGGCCCAACCCGGCGAGCGCCTTGGCCTTTAGAAGCTCGTTGGTCAGGCAGAGGGCGGCGGTGACCAGCGCCTCGCGCTGCGACTCGCTCAGGTGCGCCAGCCCGGCGCCCAGTCCGGCGATCGCCTCGGCCTTGTCCGAGTCGTAGGCCAGGCCGAGGGCGGCGGTGACCAGGTCCTCGCGCTGCGACTCGCTCAGGTGCGCCAGCCCGGGGCCCAACCCGGCGATCGCCATGGACTTTTCCCAGTCGTAGGCCAAGCCGAGGACGGCCGTGACCTGCTCCTGGCGCTGTTTAGGCCCCATCAACGCCAGCATCTGGCTATTTATCTCATGAATCGGCAGCTGGGGTTTGAGCGCTTTGAAGGCGCCTATCAACGGTTGCAGAAAAAGGTAATGCTCCTTGACCGACTTCCCAGCCAATACTGACGCCTTTAAATACTTGTTGCTCAACATGATGGCATGCAGCCCCGCGGCCGCATCACCCGCTGAGCCACTGGCGACCTGACGGCTAATAGCCTGTACCAACTCCACGGGAAGGTCCTGGAATCCGCTCTTGGGCGATGTGCCCGATCGATCAAGGGCCGCCTCAAGGGCCACCTGGGACAACGAAGTTTTTTGTGAGGCGCTGCCCGCCTGAATCAGTGCCCCGTTCGCATCCGTGCGATCCATGCGCTTCTTGGGTGGCTCTGGTGTCGCTGTCGTTGAAGTCGAAATGGGGGCGACTGCAGAGGGTGTCGTGTCTACCTCCACAGGGCCGGGTGACCAGCAGCAGCTTAAAATAGAGAGTTTCATCGATATAGACCCTTATTGGAGACGGCCGGGCACACGGAAGCCGGTAGCGTAACCGTGGATTGACGCACGGTCTGTGTGTCGAGAGTCTTGAGTGGTCTGAGCACGGTTTGAGTTCCGGTCACAGCTACCGACCCATGGGGAAATCACCCTGACTCATGAAGCGCAGGGGCGAATGTATGGGGTCGTCATGAACTGAATACTGGCGAGGGCTATTTGCGCGTTGTCGCGCAAATAGCCTTGAGGGTCGGTGTTCGCCAGACACCCGCGGAGGGTGTCGTTCTTTTCGCGGACCCAGTGATTAACCGGCGTGTCCTCGCCTGGGATCGGCCAGCCCCTCAACGAAGATAGTCACGAACCCTCGAAGCTTGATAACCATTGACCAGTCCGACGATCGCCCGGGCCTTGTGCCACCTATCGGCCAGTCCGAGGGCGGCCTTGACCAGCGCCTGCTGTTGCGTCCCGTCGAGAGCCACCAGCCCGGCACCCAACCCGGCGATCGCCTTAGCCTTGTCCCCCTTGATGGTCAGGCCGAGGGCGGCCGTGACCAGCGCCTCCTGCTGCGACCCTTCGAGGGCCGCCAGCCCGGCGCCCAGTCCGGCGATCGCATGGGCCTTATGCTCCCCGTTGGTCAGGCCGAGGGTGGCCTTGACCAGCGCCTGCCGCTGCGAGCGTTCGAGAGCCGTCAGCCCGGCGCCCAGTCCGGCGATCGCCCGGGTCTTGTGCCTCTCGTGGGTCAGGCCGAGGGCGGCGGTGACCAGGTCCTCGCGCTGCGACTCGCTCAGATGCGCCAGCCCGGCGCCCACCCCGGCGATCGCCTGTCCCTTGGGCCCCTCGTCGACCAGGCCGAGGGTGGCCGTGACCAGGTCCTCGCGCTGCGACTCGCTCAGGTGCGCTAGCCCGGCGCCCAACCTGGCGATCGCGTAGGCCATGTCACCCTCGTTGCTTAGGCCGAGGGCGGTGGTGACCAGCTCCTCGCGCTGCGACTCGCTCAGGTGCGCCAGCCCGGCGCCCAACCCGGCAATCGCCTGGGCCATGGGCCACTGGGGGGCTAGGCCGGGGGCCAGGTCGAAGATGGCCGTGACCAGGTCCTCGCGCTGCGACTCGCTCAGGTGCGCCAGCCCGGCGCCCAACCCTTCGATCGCCTCGGCCTTGTCCCCCTCGTAGGCCAGGCGGAGGGCGGCGGTGACCAGCTCCTCGCGCTGCGACTCGCTCAGATACGCCAGTCCGGCGCCCAACCCGGCGAGCGCCTTGGCCTTTAGAAGCTCGTCGGTCAGGCCGAGGGCGGCGGTGACCAGGTCCTCGCGCTGCGACTCGCTCAGGTGCGCCAGCCCGGCGCCCAGTCCGGCGACCGCCTCGGCCTTCTTCCAGCTGCTGGTCAGGCCGAGGGCGGCGGTGACCAGCTCCTCGCGCTGCGACTCGCTCAGGTGCGCCAGCCCGGGGCCCAACCCGGAGATCGCCCGGGCCTTGTCCTCCTCGTAGGCCAAGCCGAGGACGGCCGTGACCTGCTCCTGGCGCTGTTTAGGCCCCATCAGCGCCAGCATCTGGCTATTTATCTCATGAATCGCCAAGTCAGGTTTGAGCGCTTTGAAGGCGCCTATCAACGGTTGCAGAAAAAGGTAATGCTCCTTGACCGACTTCCCATTCAATACCGACGCGTTTAAAAACCTGTTGCTCAACATGAGGGCATGCAACCCCGCGGCCGTATCACCCGCTGAGCCACTGGCGACCCGACGGCTAATCTCCTGTAGCAACTCCGCAGGAAGGTTCCGGAGTCCGGTCTTGGTCGATGTGCCCGATCGGTCAAGGGCCGCCTCCAGGATCGCCGAGGACAACGAAGTTTTTTGTGAGGACTTGCCCGGTTTGATCGGTGTCCCTGTCGCATCCGTGCGATCCATGCGCTTCTCGGGTGGCTCTGGTGTCGCTGTCGTTGAAGTCGAAATGGAGGCGACTGCGGAGGGTGTTACGTCTGGCACAACAGCGGGTGGCGGCGGGCTGGCAGAGGAAATACGCGTCATTGGTTATAGATTCCTTGCGGTACAGTTGACGGCCGGCACACGGAAGCCGGCGGCGTAACCGTGGATTGACGCACGGTCTGTGTGTCGAGAGTCTTGAGTGGTCTGAGCACGGTTTGAGTTCCGGTCACAGCTACCGACCCGAGGGGAAATCACCCTGACTCATGAAGCGCAGGGGCGAATGTATGGGTTTGTCATGAACTGAATACTGCGAGGGCTATTTGCGCGTTGTCGCGCAAATAGCCTTGAGGCTCGGGTGTCGCCTTCTTCGCAGACCCAGCGATTAATCAGCGTGTCATGGGATCGCCCAGCCCCTCAACGAAGATAGTCACGAACCCTCGAAGCTTGATAGCCATTGACCAGCCCGGCGATCGCGTGGGCCTGGTGCCCCTTGACGGCCAAGCCGAGGGCTGCCGTGACCAGCGCCTGCTGTTGCGTCCCGTCGAGAGCCACCAGCCCGGCACCCAACCCGGCGATCGCCTGGGCCTTGTCCCACCAGTTGGCTATGCCGAGGGCGGCCGTAACCAGCGCCTGCTGCTGCGTCCTGTCGAGAGCCGCCAGCCCGGCACCCAGGCCGACAATCGCCTTGGCCTTGTCCCCCCCATCGGCCAGGTTAAGGGTGGCTTTGACCAGCGCCTCCTGCTGCGGCCGTTCGAGAGCCGTCAGCGCAGCACCCAACCCGGCAATCGCCTCGGCCTTGTTCCCCCTGAAGGCCAGGCCGAGGGCAGCCTTGACCAGCGCCTGCTGCTGCGAGCGTTCGAGAGCCACCAGCCCGGCGCCCAGCCCGGCGAGTGCCTCGGCCTTGTGCCCCTCGTCGGTCAGGCCGAGGGCGGCGGTGACCAGGTCCTCGCGCTGCGACTCGCTCAGGTGCGCGAGCCCTGCGCTCAGTCCGGCGATCGCTTTGGCCTTGCGCCCCTCGTCGGACGGGCCGAGGGCGGCCGTGACCAGGTCCTCGCGCTGCGACTCGCTCAGGTGCGCGAGCCCTGCGCCCAGTCCGGCGATCGCCTGGGCTTTGTCCCACCCGTTCAGGCGGAGGGCGGCGGTGACCAGGTCCTCGCGCTGCGACTCGCTCAGGTGCGCCAGCCCTGCGCCCAGTCCGGCGATCGCCTCGGCTTTGCCCCACTTCAGGCTGAGGGCGGCCGTGACCAGCGCCTGCCGCTGCGAGCGTTCGAGAGACGCCAGCCCGGCACCCAGTCCGGCGAGCGCCCGGGCCTTGTCCCACCCGTCGGCCAGGTCGAGGGCAGCGGTGACCAGATCCTCCTGCTGCTTCGGTTCGAGAGCCGCCAGCCCGGCACCCAGTCCGGCGATCGCCTGGGCCTTGTACGGGGCGAAGGCCAGACCGAGGGCGGCCGTGACCAGCGCCTCCTGCTGCGACCGTTCGAGAGCCGCCAGCCCGGCGCCCAACCTGGCGATCGCGTAGGCCTTTTCAAGCTCGTCGGCCAACCCGAGGACGGCCGCGACCTGCTCCTGGCGCTGTTTAGGCCCCATCAGCGCCAGCATCTGGCTATTTATCTCATGAATCGCCAAGTCAGGTTTGAGCGCGTTGAAGGCGCCTATCAACGGTTGCAGAAAAAGGTAATGCTCCTTGACCGACTTCCCATTCAATACCGACGCGTTTAAAAACCTGTTGCTCAACATGAGGGCATGCAACCCCGCGGCCGTATCACCCGCTGAGCCACTGGCGACCCGACGGATAATCTCCTGTAGCAACTCCGCGGGAAGGTTCCGGAGTCCGGTCTTGGTCGATGTGCCCGATCGGTCAAGGGCCGCCTCAAGGATCGCCGAGGACAACGAAGTTTTTTGTGAGGACTTGCCCGGTTTGATCGGTGTCCCTGTCGCATCCGTACGATCCATGCGCTTCTCGGGTGGCTCTGGTGTCGCTGTCGTTGAAGTCGAAATGGAGGCGACTGCAGAGGGTGTTACGTCTGGCACAACAGCGGGTGGCGGCGGGCTGGCAGAGGAAATACGCGTCATTGGTTATATTCCTTACGGTACAGTTGACGGCCGGCACACGGAAGCCGGCGGCGTAACCGTGGGTTGATTCACGGTCCTGTGTGTCGAGTGTCTTGAGTGGTCTGAGCGCGGTTCGAGTTCCGGTCACAGCTACCGACCCAAGGGGAAATCACCCTGGCTCATGAAGCGCAGGGGCGAATGTATGGGGTCGTCATGAACTGAATACTGGCGAGGGCTATTTCCGCGTTGTCGCGCAAATAGCCCTGAAGGGTGGTGTTTGCCAGACACCCGCGGAGGGTGTTGTCCTCTTCGCGGACCCAGTGATTAATCCGCGTGTCATGGGATCGCCCAGCCCAGCCCCTCAGCGAAGATAGTCACGAACCCTCGAAGCTTGATAACCATTGACCAGTCCGGCGATCGCCTGGGCCTTGTGCCACCCATCGGCCAGTCCGAGGGCGGCCTTGACCAGCGCCTGCTGTTGCGTCCCGTCGAGAGCCGCCAGCCCGGCGCCCAGCCCGGCGATCGCCTTGCCCCTGTTCCACTCGTCGGCCAGGCCGAGGGCGGCGGTGACCAGGTCCTCGCGCTGCGACTCGCTCAGGTGCGCCAGCCCGGCACCCAACCCGGAGATCGCCGGGGCCTTGTCCCCCCCGTTGGCCAGGCCGAGGGCGGCCGTGACCAGCGCCTTTTTCTGCGACTTGCTCAGGTGCGCCAGCCCGGCGCCCAACCCGGCGATCGCTTCGGGCTTTAGAAAACCGATGGTCAGGCCGAGGACGGCGGTGACCAGCTCCTCGCGCTGCGATTCGCTCAGGTGCGCCAGCCCGGGGCCCAACCCGGAGATCGCCGGGGCCTTGTCCCAGTCGTCGGCCAAGTCGAGGGCGGCGGTGACCAGGTCCTCGCGCTGCGACTCGCTCAGGTGCGCGAGCCCTGCGCCCAGTCCGGCGATCGCCTGGGCTTTCTCCCACCTGTTCAGGCGGAGGGCGGCGGTGACCAGGTCCTCGCGCTGCGACTCGCTCAGGTGCGCCAGCCCTGCGCCCAGTCCGGCGATCGCCTGGGCTTTGCCCCCCTTCAGGCTGAGGGCGGCCGTGACCAGCGCCTGCCGCTGCGAGCGTTCGAGAGACGCCAGCCCGGCACCCAGTCCGGCGAGCGCCCGGGCCTTGTCCCCCCCGTTGGCCAGGTCGAGGGCAGCGGTGACCAGCGCCTCCTGCTGCGACCGTTCGAGAGACGCCAGCCCGGCACCCAGTCCGGCGATCGCCTGGGCCTTGTCCGAGTCGTAGGCCAGGCCGAGGGCGGCGGTGACCAGCTCCTCGCGCTGCGACTCGCTCAGGTGCGCCAGCCCGGCGCCCAACCTGGCGATCGCGTAGGCCTTTTCAAGCTCGTCGGCCAACCCGAGGACGGCCGTGACCTGCTCCTGGCGCTGTTTAGGCCCCATCAGCGCCAGCATCTGGCTATTTATCTCATGAATCGCCAAGTCAGGTTTGAGCGCGTTGAAGGCGCCTATCAACGGTTGCAGAAAAAGGTAATGCTCCTTGACCGACTTCCCATTCAATACCGACGCGTTTAAAAACCTGTTGCTCAACATGAGGGCATGCAACCCCGCGGCCGTATCACCCGCTGAGCCACTGGCGACCCGACGGCTAATCTCCTGTAGCAACTCCGCAGGAAGGTTCCGGAGTCCGGTCTTGGTCGATGTGCCCGATCGGTCAAGGGCCGCCTCAAGGATCGCCGAGGACAACGAAGTTTTTTGTGAGGACTTGCCCGGTTTGATCGGTGTCCCTGTCGCATCCGTACGATCCATGCGCTTCTCGGGTGGCTCTGGTGTCGCTGTCGTTGAAGTCGAAATGGAGGCGACTGCAGAGGGTGTTACGTCTGGCACAACAGCGGGTGGCGGCGGGCTGGCAGAGGAAATACGCGTCATCGGTTGTAGATTCCTTACGGTTCAGTTGACGGCCGGCACACGGAAGCCGGCGGCGTAACCGTGGGTTGATTCACGGTCCTGTGTGTTGAGTGTCTTGAGTGGTCTGAGCGCGGTTCGAGTTCCGGTCACAGCTACCGACCCGAGGGGAAATCACCCTGGCTCATGAAGCGCAGGGGCGAATGTATGGGGTCGTCATGAACTGAATACTGGCGAGGGCTATTTCCGCGTTGTCGCGCAAATAGCCCTGAAGGGTGGTGTTTGCCAGACACCCGCGGAGGGTGTTGTCCTCTTCGCGGACCCAGTGATTAATCAGCGTGTCATGGGATCGCCCAGCCCAGCCCCTCAGCGAAGATAGTCACGAACCCTCGAAGCTTGATAACCATTGACCAGTCCGGCGATCGCCCGGGCCTTGTGCCACCCATCGGCCAGTCCGAGGGCGGCCTTGACCAGCGCCTGCTGTTGCGTCCCGTCGAGAGCCACCAGCCCGGCACCCAACCCGGCGATCGCCTGGGCCTTGTCCCACCAGTTGGCCATGCCGAGGGCGGCCGTAACTAGCGCCTGCTGCTGCGTCCCGTCGAGAGCCGCCAGCCCGGCACCCAGTCCGGCGATCGCCTGGGCCTTATGCTCCCCGTTGGTCAGGCCGAGGGTGGCCTTGACCAGCGCCTCCTGCTGCGGTCGTTCGAGAGCCGCCAGCCCGGCACCCAACCCGGCAATCGCCTCGGCCTTGTCCTTGTCCCCCCTGAAAGCCAGGCCGAGGGCGGCGGTGAACAGGTCCTCGCGCTGCGACTCGCTCAGGTGCACCAGCCCGGCGCCCAGCCCGGCGATCGCCTTGGCCTTGTCCTTCTCGTCGGCCAGGTCGAGGGCGGCGGTGACCAGGTCCTCGCGCTGCGACTCGCTCAGGTGCGCGAGCCCTGCGCCCAGTCCGGCGATCGCCTGGGCTTTGGCCCACCCGTTCAGGCGGAGGGCGACGGTGACCAGGTCCTCGCGCTGCGACTCGCTCAGGTGCGCCAGCCCGGCGCCCAGTCCGGCGATCGCCTGGGCTTTGTCCCACCCGTTCAGGCGGAGGGCGGCGGTGACCAGGTCCTCGCGCTGCGACTCGCTCAGGTGCGCCAGCCCTGCGCCCAGTCCGGCGATCGCCTCGGCCTTGTCCCCCTCGTAGGCCAGGCCGAGGGCGGCGGTGACCAGCGCCTCCTGCTGCGACCGTTCGAGAGACGCCAGCCCGGCACCCAGCCCGGCGATCGCCTTGGCCTTGTTCATGCTGCTGGTAAGGCCGAGGGCGGCCGTGACCAGATCCTCCTGTTGCCTCGGTTCGAGAGCCGCCAGCCCGGCACCCAACCCGCTGATCGCCCAGGTCTTGTGCCTCTCGTCGGTCAGGCCGAGAGCGGCGGTGACCAGCGCCTCCTGCTGCGGCCGTTCGAGAGCCGCCAGCCCGGCGCCCAACCTGGCGATCGCGCAGGCCTTTTCAAGCTCGTCGGCCAACCCGAGGACGGCCGCGACCTGCTCCTGGCGCTGTTTAGGCCCCATCAGCGTCAGCATGTGGCTATTTATCTCATGAATCGGCAGTTGGGGTTTGAGCGCTTTGAAGGCGCCTATCAACGGTTGCAGAAATTCGTAATGCTCCTTGACCGACGTCTCAGCCAATATCGCCCCCTTTAAAAACTTGTTGCTCAACATGAGGGCATGCAGCCCCGCGGCCGCATCACCCGCTGAGCCACTGGCGACCTGACGGCTAATAGCCTGTAGCAACTCCACGGGAAGGTCCTGGAATCCGCTCTTGGGCGATGTGCCCGATCGGTCAAGGGCCGCCTCAAGGGCCACCTGGGACAACGAAGTTTTTTGTGAGGACTTGCCCGGTTTGATCGGTGCCCCGCTCGCATCCGTACGATCCATACGCTTCCCGGGTGGTCCTGGTGTCGCTGTCGTTGAAGTCGAAATGGAGGCGACTGCGGAGGGTGTTACGTCTGGCACAACAGCGGGTGGCGGCGGGCTGGCAGAGGAAATACGCGTCATTGGTTGTAGATTCCTTGCGGTTCAGTTGACGGCCGGCACACGGAAGCCGGCGGCGTAACCGTGGGTTGATTCACGGCCCTGTGTGTCGAATGTCTTGGGTGGTCTGAGCACGGTTCGAGTTCCGGCTACAGCTACCTGACCCATGGGGAAATCCTCCTGGCTCATGAAGCGCAGGGGCGAGTGTATGGGTTTGTCATGAACTGAATACTGCGAGGGCTATTTGCGCGTTGTCGCGCAAATAGCCTTGAGGCTCGGGTGTCGCCTTCTTCGCGGACCCAGCGATTAATCAGCGTGTCATGGGATCGGCCAGCCCTCAACGAAGATAGTCACGAACCCTCGAAGCTTGATAACCATTGGCCAGTCCGGCGATCGCCCGGGCCTTGTGCCACCCATCGGCCAGTCCGAGGGCGGCCTTGACCAGCGCCTGCTGTTGCGTCCCGTCGAGAGCCGCCAGCCCGGCGCCCAGCCCGGCGATCACCTTGCCCCTTTCCCAGTCGTCGGCCAGTCCGAGGGCGGCGGTGACCAGCGCCTGCTGCTGCGGCTGTTCGAGAGCCGCCAGCCCGGCACCCAACCCGGCGATCACGCGGGCCTTGTCGGCCAGGCCGAGGGCGGCCGTGACCAGCGCCTTTTTCTGCGACTTGCTCAGGTGCGCCAGCCCGGCGCCCAACCCGGCGATCGCTTCGGCCTTTAGAAAACCGATGGTCAGGCCGAGGACGGCGGTGACCAGCTCCTCGCGCTGCGATTCGCTCAGGTGCGCGAGCCCGGGGCCCAACCCGGCGATCGCCCGGGCCTTGTCCCAGTCTTCGGCCAGGCCGAGGGCGGCGGTGACCAGGTCCTCGCGCTGCGACTCGCTCAGGTGCGCGAGCCCTGCGCCCAGTCCGGCGATCGCCTCGGCTTTGTCCCACATGTTCAGGCGGAGGGCGGCGGTGACCAGCTCCTGCCGCTGCGAGCGTTCGAGAGACGCCAGCCCGGCACCCAGTCCGGCGAGCGCCCGGGCCTTGTCCCCCTCGTTGGCCAGGTCGAGGGCAGCGGTGACCAGCGCCTCCTGCTGCGAGCGTTCGAGAGACGCCAGCCCGGCACCCAGTCCGGCGAGCGCCCGGGCCTTGTCCCTCTCGCGGGCCAGGTCGAGGGCAGCGGTGACCAGCGCCTCCTGCTGCGACCGTTCGAGAGACGCCAGCCCGGCGCCCAGTCCGGCGATCGCCTCGGCCTTGTCCGCCCCGTCGGCCAAACCGAGGACGGCCGTGACCAGCGCCTCCTGCTGCGACCGTTCGAGAGCCGCCAGCCCGGCGCACAGTCCAGCGATCGCCTCGGCCTTGCCCCCCCCGTCGGCCAAACCGAGGACGGCCGTGACCTGCTCCTGGCGCTGTTTAGGCCCCATCAACGCCAACATCTGGCTATTTATCTCATGAATCGCCAGCTGGGGTTTGAGCGCTTTGAAGGCGCCTATCAACGGTTGCAGAAAAAGGTAATGCTCCTTGACCGACGTCTCAGCCAATACTGACGCCTTTAAATACTTGTTGCTCAACATGATGGCATGCAGCCCCGCGGCCGCATCACCCGCTGAGCCACTGGCGACCTGACGGCTAATAGCCTGTACCAACTCCACGGGAAGGTCCTGGAATCCGCTCTTGGGCGATGTGCCCGATCGATCAAGGGCCGCCTCAAGGGCCACCTGGGACAACGAAGTTTTTTGTGAGGCGCTGCCCGCCTGAATCAGTGCCCCGCTCGCATCCGTACGACCCATACGCTTCCCGGGCGGCTCTGGTGTCGCTGTCGTTGAAGTCGAAATGGGGGCGACTGCAGAGGGTGTCGCGTCTACCTCCACAGGGGCGGGGGACCAGCAGCAGCTTAAAATAGAGAGTTTCATCGATATAGACCCTTATTGGAGACGGCCGGGCACACGGAAGCCGGCGGCGTAACCGTGGATTGACTCACGGCCCTGTGTGTCGAGTGTCTTGAGTGGTCTGAGCGCGGTTCGAGTTCCGGTCACAGCTACCGACCCGAGGGGAAATCACCCTGGCTCATGAAGCGCAGGGGCGAATGTATGGGGTCGTCATGAACTGAATACTGCGAGGGCTATTTGCGCGTCGTCGCGCAAATAGCCTTGAGGGGTGGTGTTCGCCAGGCGCCCGCGGAGGGTATCGCCCTTGTTCATGAAGCGCAGAAGTGGATGTATTGGCGCCAGCTTGCGCAGGGTATCGGTCAGCCCCTCAGCGAAGATAGCCACGAACCCTCGAGGCTTGATAACCATTGACCAACCCGGTGATCGCCAGGGCCTTGTGCCACCCATCGGCCAGTCCGAGGGCTGCCTTGACCAGCGCCTGCTGCTGCGTCCCGTCGAGAGCCACCAGCCCGGCACCCAACCCGGCGATCGCCTTGCCCCTTTCCCAGCCGTTGGCCAGGCCGAGGGCGGCCGTGACCAGCGCCTGCTGCTGCGACTCGCTCAGGTGCGCCAGCCCGGCGCCCAGTCCGGCGATCGCCTGGGCCTTTAGAAGCCCGCTGGTCAGGTCGAGGGCGGCGGTGACCAGCTTCTGCTGCTGCGACCCTTCGAGGGCCGCCAGTCCGGCGCCCAGTCCGGCGATCGCCTGGGCCTTTAGAACCTCGTTGGTCAGGTTGAGGGCGGCGGTGACCAGCTTCTGCTGCTGCGACCCTTCGAGGGCCGCCAGTCCGGCGCCCAGTCCGGCGATCGCCTGGGCCTTTAGAAGCTCGTTGGTCAGGTTGAGGACGGCGGTGACCAGCGCCTCCTGCTGCGACCGTTCGAGAGCCGCCAGCCCGGCGTCCAGTCCGACGATCGCCTGGGTCTTGTGCCTCTCGTCGGCCAAGCCGAGGGCGGCGGTGACCAGATCCTCGCGCTGCGACTCGCTCAGGTGCGCCAGCCCGGCGCCCAGTCCGGCGATCGCCTGGGCCTTGTCCCAGTTGTTGGTCAGGCCGAGGGCGGCGGTGACCAGCTCCTCGCGCTGCGACTCGCTCAGGTGCGCCAGCCCGGCGCCCAACCCGGCGAGCGCCTTGGCCTTGTGCTTCTCGTCGGCCAAGCCGAGGGCGGCGGTGACCAGCTCCTCGCGCTGCGACTCGCTCAGGTGCGCGAGCCCGGCGCCCAACCCGGCGATCGCCTCGGCCTTGTCTCTCTCGTCGGCCAGGCCGAGGGCGGCGGTGACCAGGTCCTCGCGCTGCGACTCGCTCAGGTACGCCAGCCCGGCGCCCAACCCGGCGAGCGCCTTGGCCTTTAGAAACTGGTCGGTCAGGCCGAGGGCGGCGGTGACCAGCTCCTCGCGCTGCGACTCGCTCAGGTGCGCCAGCCCGGCGCCCAGTCTGGCGATCACCATGGACTTGCCCAGTATGTTGGTCTGGCGGAGGGCGGCCGTGACCTGCTCCTGACGCTGTTTAGGCCCCATCAACGCCAGCACCTGGCTATTCATCTGATGAATCGCCAAGTCAGGTTTGAGCGCTTTGAAGGCGCCTATCAACGGCTGCAGAAAGTCGTAATGC
The DNA here is from genome assembly GCF_030687165.1 of Pseudomonas sp. FP1740. Lineage (NCBI taxonomy): Bacteria > Pseudomonadati > Pseudomonadota > Gammaproteobacteria > Pseudomonadales > Pseudomonadaceae > Pseudomonas > Pseudomonas sp. FP1740. The sequence continues at coordinate 4,513,983 of NZ_CP117461.1, read as the reverse complement.
TCCTTGACCGACGTCTCAGCCAATACCGACGCCTTTAAAAACTTGTTGCTCAACATGAGGGCATGCAGCCCCGCGGCCGCATCACCCGCTGAGCCACTGGCGACCTGACGGCTAATAACCTGTAGCAACTCCACGGGAAGGTCCTGGAATCCGCTCTTGGGCGATGTGTCCGATCGGTCAAGGGCCGCCTCAAGGGCCACCTGGGACAACGAAGTTTTTTGTGAGGCGCTGCCCGCCTGAATCAGTGCCCCGTTCGCATCCGTGCGATCCATACGCTTCTTGGGTGGCTCTGGTGTCGCTGTCGTTGAAGTCGAAATGGGGGCGACTGCAGAGGGTGTCGTGTCTACCTCCACAGGGCCGGGTGACCAGCAGCAGCTTAAAATAGAGAGTTTCATCGATATAGACCCTTATTGGAGACGGCCGGGCACACGGAAGCCGGTAGCGTAACCGTGGATTGACTCACGGCCCTGTGTGTCGAGAGTCTTGAGTGGTCTGAGCGCGGTTTGAGTTCCGGCTACAGCTACCCGACCCATGGGGAAATCACCCTGGCTCATGAAGCGCAGGGGCGAATGTATTGGCGCCAGTTTGCGCAGGGTATCGGCCAGCCCCTCAACGAAGATAGTCACGAACCCTCGAAACTTGATAACCATTGACCAGTCCGGCGATCGCCCGGGCCTGGTGCCCCTTGACGGCCAAGCCGAGGGCGGCCTTGACCAGCGCCTGCTGTTGCGTCCCGTCGAGAGCCGCCAGCCCGGCGCCCAGCCCGACGATCGCTATGGACTTATGCCACCCGACGGCCAGGCCGAGGGCAGCCTTGACCAGCGCCTGCTGCTGCGACCCTTCGAGGGCCGCCAGCCCGGCGCCCAGTCCGGCGATCGCCTTAGCCTTGTCCCCCCCGAAGGCCAGGTCGAGGGCAGCCTTGACCAGCGCCTGCTGCAGCGGTGGTTCGAGAGCCGCCAGCCCGACGCCCAGTCCGGCGATCGCCTGGGCCTTTAGAAACTCGTTGGTCAGGCCGAGGGTGGCCTTGACCAGCGCCTGCTGCAGCGGTGGTTCGAGAGCCGCCAGCCCGGCGCCCAGCCCGACGATCGCCCGGATCTTGTGTCTCTCGTCGGCCAGGCCGAGGGCGGCGGTGACCAGCTCCTCGCGCTGCGACTCGCTCAGGTGCGCGAGCCCTGCGCCCAGTTCGGCGATCGCCTGGGCTTTGTCCCACCCGTTCAGGCCGAGGGCGGCGGTGACCAGCTCCTCGCGCTGCGACTCGCTCAGGTGCGCCAGCCCGGCACCCAGCCCGACGATCGCCCGGATCTTGTGTCTCTCGTCGGCCAGGCCGAGGGCGGCGGTGACCAGCTCCTCGCGCTGCGACTCGCTCAGGTGCGCCAGCCCGGCGCCCAGTCCGGCGATCACCTGGATCTTGTGTCTCTCGTCGGCCAGGCGGAGGGCGGCGGTGACCAGCTCCTCGCGCTGCGACTCGCTCAGGTGCGCCAGCCCGGCGCCCAACCCGGCGAGCGCCTTGGCCTTTAGAAGCTCGTCGTCCAAGCCAAGGGCGGCCGCGACCAGGTTCTCGCGCTGCGACTCGCTCAGGTGCGCCAGCCCGGCGCCCAGTCCGGCAATCGCCTGGGACTTGTCCCACTCGCGGGCCAGGCCGAGGGCGGCCGCGACCAGGTCCTCGCGCTGCGGCTCGCTCAGGTGCGCCAGCCCGGCGCCCAACCTGGCGATCGCGTAGGCCTTTTCAAGCTCGTGGGCCAAACCGAGGACGGCCGTGACCTGCTCCTGGCGCTGTTTAGGCCCCATCAACGCCAGCAGCTGGCTATTTATCTCATTAATCGGCAGGTGGGGTTTGAGCGCTTTGAAGGCGCCTATCAACGGTTGCAGAAAAAGGTAATGCTCCTTGACCGACTTCCCATTCAATACCGACGCGTTTAAAAACCTGTTGCTCAACATGAGGGCGTGCAACCCCGCGGCCGTATCACCCGCCGAGCCACTGGCGACCCGACGGATAATCTCCTGTAGCAACTCCGCGGGAAGGTTCTGGAGTCCGGTCTTGGTCGATGTGCCCGATCGGTCAAGGGCCGCCTCAAGGATCGCCGAGGACAACGAAGTTTTTTGTGAGGAGTTGCCCGGTTTGATCGGTGTCCCTGTCGCATCCGTACGATCCATGCGCTTCTCGGGTGGCTCTGGTGTCGCTGTCGTTGAAGTCGAAATGGAGGCGACTGCAGAGGGTGTTACGTCTGGCACAACAGCGGGTGGCGGCGGGCTGGCAGAGGAAATACGCGTCATCGGTTGTAGATTCCTTACGGTTCAGTTGACGGCCGGCACACGGAAGCCGGCGGCGTAACCGTGGGTTGATTCACGGTCCTGTGTGTTGAGTGTCTTGAGTGGTCTGAGCGCGGTTCGAGTTCCGGTCACAGCTACCGACCCGAGGGGAAATCACCCTGGCTCATGAAGCGCAGGGGCGAATGTATGGGGTCGTCATGAACTGAATACTGCGAGGGCTATTTCCGCGTTGTCGCGCAAATAGCCTTGAGGGTCGGGTGTCGCCTTCTTCGCGGACCCAGTGATTAATCAGCGTGTCATGGGATCGGCCAGCCCCTCAACGAAGATAGTCACGAACCCTCGAAGCTTGATAACCATTGACCAGTCCGACGATCGCCTCGGCCTTGTGCCACCCATCGGCCAGTCCGAGGGCGGCCTTGACCAGCGCCTGCTGTTGCGTCCCGTCGAGAGCCGCCAACCCGGCGCCCAGCCCGACGATCGCCATGGACTTATGCCACCCGACGGCCAGGCCGAGGGCAGCCTTGACCAGCGCCTGCTGCTGCGACCCTTCGAGGGCCGCCAGCCCCGCACCCAGCCCGGCGATCGCCTGGGCCTTGTAGTCGTCGTCGGCCAGGCGGAGGACGGCGGTGACCAGGGCCTCCTGCTGCGACCGTTCGAGAGCCGCCAGCCCGGCACCCAGTCCGGCGATCGCCTGGGCCTTGTCCTCCCCGTCGGCCAGGCCGAGGGCGGCCGTGACCAGCACCTGCTGCTGTGGCCGTTCCAGAGCCGCCAGCCCGGGGCCCAGCCCGGCGATCGCCATGGACTTGTGCCACTCGTCGGTCAGATCGAGGGCGGCGGTGACCAGCTCCTCGCGCTGCGACTCGCTCAGGTGCGCCAGCCCGGCACCCAGCCCGACGATCGCCCGGATCTTGTGTCTCTCGTCGGCCAGGCCGAGGGCGGCGGTGACCAGCTCCTCGCGCTGCGACTCGCTCAGGTGCGCCAGCCCTGCGCCCAACCCGGCGAGCGCCTGGGCCTTGTAGTCATCGTAGACCAGGTCGAGGGCGGCGGTGACCAGCTCCTCGCGCTGCGACTCGCTCAGGTGCGCCAGCCCGGCGCCCAGTCCGGCGATCGCCTGGGCTTTGTCCCACCCGTTCAGGCGGAGGGCGGCGGTGACCAGCTCCTCGCGCTGCGACTCGCTCAGGTGCGCCAGCCCGGCGCCCAACCCGGCGATCGCCTCGGCCTTGTGATTCTCGTCGTCCAAGCCAAGGGCGGCCGCGACCAGGTTCTCGCGCTGCGACTCGCTCAGGTGCGCCAGCCCGGCGCCCAGTCCGGCAATCGCCTCGGCCTTGTGCCTCTCGCGGGCCAGGCCGAGGGCGGCCGCGACCAGGTCCTCGCGCTGCGGCTCGCTCAGGTGCGCCAGCCCGGCGCCCAGTCCGGCGATCGCCTCGGCCTTGTCCCCCCCGTCGGCCAAACCGAGGACGGCCGTGACCTGCTCCTGGCGCTGTTTAGGCCCCATCAACGCCAGCATCTGGCTATTTATCTCGCGAATCGGCAGGTGGGGTTTGAGCGCTTTGAAGGCGCCTATCAACGGTTGCAGAAATTCGTAATGCTCCTTGACCGACGTCTCAGCCAATATCGCCCCCTTTAAAAACTTGTTGCTCAACATGAGGGCATGCAGCCCCGCGGCCGCATCACCCGCTGAGCCACTGGCGACCTGACGGCTAATAGCCTGTAGCAACTCCACGGGAAGGTCTGGAGGAATGGCCGCTCTTGGGCGATGTGCCCGATCGGTCAAGGGCCGCCTCAAGGGCCCCTGGGACAACGAAGTTTTTTGTGAGGCGCTGCCCGCCTGAATCAGTGCCCCGTTCGCATCCGTGCGATCCATACGCTTCTTGGGTCTCTGGTGTCGCTGTCGTTGAAGTCGAAATGGGGGCGACTGCAGAGGGTGTCGTGTCTACCTCCACAGGGCCGGTGACCAGCAGCAGCTTAAAATGAGAGTTTTCATCGATATAGACCCTTATTGGAGACGGCCGGGCACACGGAAGCCGGTAGCGTAACCGTGGATTGACTCACGGCCCTGTGTGTCGAGAGTCTTGAGTGGTCTGAGCGCGGTTTGAGTTCCGGCTACAGCTACCCGACCCATGGGGAATCACCCTGGCTCATGAAGCCAGGGGCGAATGTATGGGGTCGTCATGAACTGAATACTGGCGAGGCTATTTACGCGTCGTCGCGCAATAGCCTTGAGGGTCGGGTGTCGCCTTCTTCGCGGACCCAGTGATTAATCAGCGTGTCATGGATCGGCCATCCCCTCAACGAGATAGTCACGAACCCTCGAAGCTTGATAACCATTGACCAGTCCGACGATCGCCTCGGCCTTGTGCCACCCATCGGCCAGTCCGAGGGCGGCCTTGACCAGCGCCTGCTGTTGCGTCCCGTCGAGAGCCGCCAGCCCGGCGCCCAGTCCGGCGATCGCCTTAGCCTTGCCCCCCCCGAAGGCCAGGCCGAGGGCGGCGGTGACCAGCTCCTCGCGCTGCGACTCGCTCAGGTGCGCCAGCCCGGCACCCAGCCCGGCGATCGCCTTAGCCTTGTCCCCCCCGAAGGCCAGGTCGAGGGCAGCCTTGACCAGCGCCTGCTGCAGCGGTGGTTCGAGAGCCGCCAGCCCGACGCCCAGTCCGGCGATCGCCTGGGCCTTTAGAAGCCCGTTGGTCAGGTCGAGGACGGCCTTGACCAGCGTCTGCTGCAGCGGTGGTTCGAGAGCCGCCAGCCCGGCGCCCAGCCCGACGATCGCCCGGATCTTGTGTCTCTCGTCGGCCAGGCGGAGGGCGGCGGTGACCAGCTCCTCGCGCTGCGACTCGCTCAGGTGCGCCAGCCCGGCGCCCAGTCCGGCGATCGCCCGGGACTTGTCCCACTCGCGGGCCAAGCCGAGGGCGGCGGTGACCAGCTCCTCGCGCTGCGACTCGCTCAGGTGCGCCAGCCCGGCACCCAACCCGGCAATCGCCCGCGCCTTGTCCAAGTCGTTGGCCAAGCTGAGGGCGGCGGTGACCAGCTCCTCGCGCTGCGACTCGCTCAGGTGCGCCAGCCCGGCGCCCAGCCCGACGATCGCCTCGGCCTTGTGCCTCTCGCGGGCCAGGCCGAGGGCGGCCGTGACCAGCTCCTCGCGCTGCGACTCGCTCAGGTGCGCCAGCCCGGCGCCCAGTCCGGCGATCGCCTCGGCCTTGTGCCTCTCGTAGGCCAGGCCGAGGGCGGCCATGACCAGGTCCTCGCGCTGCGACTCGCTCAGGTGCGCCAGCCCGGCGCCCAGTCCGGCGATCGCCTCGGCCTTGTCCTCCTTGTCGGTCAGGCTGAGGACGGCCGTGACCTGCTCCTGGCGCTGTTTAGGCCCCATCAACGCCAGCAGCTGGCTATTTATCTCATTAATCGGCAGGTGGGGTTTGAGCGCTTTGAAGGCGCCTATCAACGGTTGCAGAAAAAGGTAATGCTCCTTGACCGACTTCCCATTCAATACCGACGCGTTTAAAAACCTGTTGCTCAACATGAGGGCGTGCAACCCCGCGGCCGTATCACCCGCTGAGCCACTGGCGACCCGACGGATAATCTCCTGTAGCAACTCCGCGGGAAGGTTCCGGAGTCCGGTCTTGGGCGATGTGTCCGATCGATCAAGGGCCGCCTCAAGGATCGCCGAGGACAACGAAGTTTTTTGTGAGGACTTGCCCGGTTTGATCAGTGTCCCTGTCGCATCCGTACGATCCATGCGCTTCTCGGGTGGCTCTGGTGTCGCTGTCGTTGAAGTCGAAATGGAGGCGACTGCAGAGGCTGTTACGTCTGGCACAACAGCGGGTGGTGGCGGGCTGGCAGAGGAAATACGCGTCATCGGTTGTAGATTCCTTGCGGTTCAGTTGACGGCCGGCACACGGAAGCCGGCGGCGTAACCGTGGATTGACTCACGGCCCTGTGTGTCGAGAGTCTTGAGTGGTCTGAGCGCGGTTTGAGTTCCGGCTACAGCTACCCGACCCATGGGGAAATCACCCTGGCTCATGAAGCGCAGGGGCGAATGTATGGGGTCGTCATGAACTGAATACTGCGAGGGCTATTTCCGCGTTGTCGCGCAAATAGCCTTGAGGGTCGGGTGTCGCCTTCTTCGCGGACCCAGTGATTAATCAGCGTGTCATGGGATCGGCCAGCCCCTCAACGAAGATAGTCACGAACCCTCGAAGCTTGATAACCATTGACCAGTCCGACGATCGCCTCGGCCTTGTGCCACCCATCGGCCAGTCCGAGGGCGGCCTTGACCAGCGCCTGCTGTTGCGTCCCGTCGAGAGCCGCCAACCCGGCGCCCAGCCCGACGATCGCCATGGACTTATGCCACCCGACGGCCAGGCCGAGGGCAGCCTTGACCAGCGCCTGCTGCTGCGACCCTTCGAGGGCCGCCAGCCCGGCGCCCAGTCCGGCGATCGCCTTAGCCTTGTCCCCCCCGAAGGCCAGGTCGAGGGCAGCCTTGACCAGCGCCTGCTGCAGCGGTGGTTCGAGAGCCGCCAGCCCGACGCCCAGTCCGGCGATCGCCTGGGCCTTTAGAAACTCGTTGGTCAGGCCGAGGGTGGCCTTGACCAGCGCCTGCTGCAGCGGTGGTTCGAGAGCCGCCAGCCCGGCGCCCAGCCCGACGATCGCCCGGATCTTGTGTCTCTCGTCGGCCAGGCCGAGGGCGGCGGTGACCAGCTCCTCGCGCTGCGACTCGCTCAGGTGCGCCAGCCCGGCACCCAGCCCGACGATCGCCCGGATCTTGTGTCTCTCGTCGGCCAGGCCGAGGGCGGCGGTGACCAGCTCCTCGCGCTGCGACTCGCTCAGGTGCGCCAGCCCTGCGCCCAACCCGGCGAGCGCCTGGGCCTTGTAGTCATCGTAGACCAGGTCGAGGGCGGCGGTGACCAGGTCCTCGCGCTGCGACTCGCTCAGGTGCGCCAGCCCGGCGCCCAGTCCGGCGATCGCCTGGGCTTTGTCCCACCCGTTCAGGCGGAGGGCGGCGGTGACCAGCTCCTCGCGCTGCGACTCGCTCAGGTGCGCCAGCCCGGCGCCCAACCCGGCGATCGCCTGGGCCTTGTGCCTCCAGTTGGCCATGCCGAGGGCGGCCGTGACCAGCTCCTGCTGCTGCGACTCGCTCAGGTGCGCCAGCCCGGCGCCCAGTCCGGCAATCGCCTCGGCCTTGTCCCACTCGCGGGCCAGGCCGAGGGCGGCCGCGACCAGGTCCTCGCGCTGCGGCTCGCTCAGGTGCGCCAGCCCGGCGCCCAGTCCGGCGATCGCCTCGGCCTTGTCCCCCCCGTTGGCCAAACCGAGGACGGCCGTGACCTGCTCCTGGCGCTGTTTAGGCCCCATCAACGCCAGCATCTGGCTATTTATCTCGCGAATCGGCAGGTGGGGTTTGAGCGCTTTGAAGGCGCCTATCAACGGTTGCAGAAAAAGGTAATGCTCCTTGACCGACTTCCCATTCAATACCGACGCGTTTAAAAACCTGTTGCTCAACATGAGGGCGTGCAACCCCGCGGCCGTATCACCCGCTGAGCCACTGGCGACCCGACGGCTAATCTCCTGTAGCAACTCCGCGGGAAGGTTCCGGAGTCCGGTCTTGGGCGATGTGTCCGATCGATCAAGGGCCGCCTCAAGGATCGCCGAGGACAACGAAGTTTTTTGTGAGGACTTGCCCGGTTTGATCAGTGTCCCTGTCGCATCCGTACGATCCATGCGCTTCTCGGGTGGCTCTGGTGTCGCTGTCGTTGAAGTCGAAATGGAGGCGACTGCAGAGGCTGTTACGTCTGGCACAACAGCGGGTGGCGGCGGGCTGGCAGAGGAAATACGCGTCATCGGTTGTAGATTCCTTGCGGTTCAGTTGACGGCCGGCACACGGAAGCCGGCGGCGTAACCGTGGGTTGATTCACGGTCCTGTGTGTCGAGAGTCTTGAGTGGTCTGAGCGCGGTTCGAGTTCCGGCTACAGCTACCCGACCCATGGGGAAATCACCCTGGCTCATGAAGCGCAGGGGCGAATGTATGGGGTCGTCATGAACTGAATACTGGCGAGGGCTATTTACGCGTCGTCGCGCAAATAGCCTTGAGGCTCGGGTGTCGCCTTCTTCGCGGACCCAGCGATTAATCAGCGTGTCATGGCTGGGGCTGTGGGTTGGCGCCAGCTTGCGCAGGGTATCGGCCAGCCTCTCAACGAAGATAGTCACGAACCCTCGAAGCTTGATAACCATTGACCAGTCCGACGATCGCCTGGGCCTTGTACCAGTTGCTGGTCAGGCCGAGGGCGGCCTTGACCAGCGCCTGCTGTTGCGTCCCGTCGAGAGCCGCCAGCCCGGCGCCTAGCCCGACGATCGCCTCGGCCTTTTCCGAGTCGTCGGCCAGGCCGAGGGCGGCCGTGACCAGCGCCTGCCGCTGCGGCGGTTCGAGAGCCGCCAGCCCGGGGCCCAGCCCGGCGATCGCCTGGGCTTTGTCCCACCCGTTCAGGCGGAGGGCGCCCGCGACCAGGTCCTCGCGCTGCGACTCGCTCAGGTGCGTCAGCCCGGCACCCAGTCCGGCGATCGCCTGTCCCTTGGGCCCCTCGTCGACCAGGCCGAGGGCGGCCGTGACCAGCTCCTCGCGCTGCGACTCGCTCAGGTGCGCCAGCCCGGCGCCCAACCCGGCGATCGCCCGGGCCTTATCCTCCTCGAGGGCCAAGCTGAGGGCGGCCGTGACCAGCTCCTCGCGCTGCGACTCGCTCAGGTGCGCCAGCCCGGCGCCCAACCCGGCAATCGCCAGGGCCATGGGCCACTCGGGGAATAGGCCGGGGGCCAGGCGGAGGGCGGCGGTGACCAGGTCCTCGCGCTGCGACTCGCTCAGGTGCGCCAGCCCGGCGCCCAACCCTTCGATCGCCTCGGCCTTGTCCCCCTCGTAGGCCAGGCCGAGGGCGGCGGTGACCAGCTCCTCGCGCTGCGACTCGCTCAGATACGCCAGTCCGGCGCCCAACCCGGCGAGCGCCTTGGCCTTTAGAAGCTGGTCGGTCAGGCCGAGGGCGGCGGTGACCAGGTCCTCGCGCTGCGACTCGCTCAGGTGCGCCAGGCCGGTGCCCAGTCCGGCGATCGCCTGGGACTTGTCCCATTCGCGGGCCAGGCCGAGGGCGGCCATGACCAGCTCCTCGCGCTGCGACTCGCTCAGGTGCGCCAGCCCGGGGCCCAACCCGGAGATCGCCCGGGCCTTGTCCTCCTCGTAGGCCAAGCCGAGGACGGCCGTGACCTGCTCCTGGCGCTGTTTAGGCCCCATCAACGCCAGCATCTGGCTATTTATCTCATTAATCGGCAGGTGGGGTTTAAGCGCTTTGAAGGCGCCTATCAACGGTTTCAGAAATTTGTAATGCTCCTTGACCGACGTCTCAGCCAATACTGACGCCTTTAAATACTTGTTGCTCAACATGATGGCATGCAACCCCGCGGCCGCATCACCCGCTGAGCCACTGGCGACCTGACGGCTAATAGCCTGTACCAACTCCACGGGAAGGTCCTGGAATCCGGTCTTGGGCGATGTGTCCGATCGGTCAAGGGCCGCCTCAAGGGCCACCTGGGACAACGAAGTTTTTTGTGAGGAGTTGCCCGGTTTGATCGGTGCCCCGCTCGCATCCGTACGATCCATGCGCTTCCCGGGTGGTCCTGGTGTCGCTGTCGTCGAAGTCGAAATGGGGGCGACTGCAGAGGGTGTCGTGTCTACCTCCACAGGGCCGGGTGACCAGCAGCAGCTTAAAATAGAGAGTTTCATCGATATAGACCCTTATTGGAGACGGCCGGGCACACGGAAGCCGGTAGCGTAACCGTGGATTGACTCACGGCCCTGTGTGTCGAGAGTCTTGAGTGGTCTGAGCGCGGTTTGAGTTCCGGTCACAGCTACCGACCCGAGGGGAAATCACTCTGGCTCATGAAGCGCAGAGACGGATGTATTGGCGCCAGTTTGCGCAGGGTATCGGCCAGCCCCTCAACGAAGATAGTCACGAACCCTCGAAACTTGATAACCATTGACCAGTCCGGCGATCGCCCGGGCCTGGTGCCCCTTGACGGCCAAGCCGAGGGCTGCCGTGACCAGCGCCTGCTGTTGCGTCCCGTCGAGAGCCACCAGCCCGGCACCCAACCCGGCGATCGCCTGGGCCTTGTCCCACCAGTTGGCTATGCCGAGGGCGGCCGTAACCAGCGCCTGCTGCTGCGTCCCGTCGAGAGCCGCCAGCCCGGCACCCAGGCCGACAATCGCCTTGGCCTTGTCCCCCCCATCGGCCAGGTTAAGGGTGGCTTTGACCAGCGCCTCCTGCTGCGGCCGTTCGAGAGCCGTCAGCGCAGCACCCAACCCGGCAATCGCCTCGGCCTTGTTCCCCCTGAAGGCCAGGCCGAGGGCAGCCTTGACCAGCGCCTGCTGCTGCGAGCGTTCGAGAGCCACCAGCCCGGCGCCCAGCCCGGCGATCGCCTCGGCCTTGTGCCTCCCGTTGGCCAGGTCGAGGGTGGTGGTGACCAGGTCCTCGCGCTGCGACTCGCTCAGGTGCGCGAGCCCTGCGCCCAGTCCGGCGATCGCCTGGGCTTTGTCCCACCCGTTCAGGCGGAGGGCGGCGGTGACCAGGTCCTCGCGCTGCGACTCGCTCAGGTGCGCGAGCCCTGCGCCCAGTCCGGCGATCGCCTGGGCTTTGTCCCACCCGTTCAGGCGGAGGGCGGCGGTGACCAGGTCCTCGCGCTGCGACTCGCTCAGGTGCGCCAGCCCTGCGCCCAGTCCGGCGATCGCCTGGGCTTTGTCCCACTTCAGGCGGAGGGCGGCCGTGACCAGCGCCTCCTGCTGCGACCGTTCGAGAGCCGCCAGCCCGGCACCCAGTCCGGCGAGCGCCCGGGCCTTGTCCCACCCGTCGGCCAGGTCGAGGGCAGCGGTGACCAGCGCCTCCTGCTGCGACCGTTCGAGAGACGCCAGCCCGGCACCCAGTCCGGCGATCGCCTGGGCCTTGTACGGGGCGAAGGCCAGACCGAGGGCGGCCGTGACCAGCGCCTCCTGCTGCGACCGTTCGAGAGCCGCCAGCCCGGCGCCCAACCTGGCGATCGCGTAGGCCTTTTCAAGCTCGTGGGCCAAACCGAGGACGGCCGTGACCTGCTCCTGGCGCTGTTTAGGCCCCATCAACGCCAGCATCTGGCTATTTATCTCATGAATCGGCAGTTGGGGTTTGAGCGCTTTGAAGGCGCCTATCAACGGTTGCAGAAAAAGGTAATGCTCCTTGACCGACTTCCCATTCAATACCGACGCGTTTAAAAACCTGTTGCTCAACATGAGGGCGTGCAACCCCGCGGCCGTATCACCCGCCGAGCCACTGGCGACCCGACGGATAATCTCCTGTACCAACTCCGCGGGAAGGTTCCGGAGCCCGGTCTTGGTCGATGTGCCCGATCGGTCAAGGGCCGCCTCAAGGATCGCCGAGGACAACGAAGTTTTTTGTGAGGACTCGCCCGGTTTGATCGGTGTCCCTGTCGCATCCGTACGATCCATGCGCTTCTCGGGTGGCTCTGGTGTCGCTGTCGTTGAAGTCGAAATGGAGGCGACTGCGGAGGGTGTTACGTCTGGCACAACAGCGGGTGGCGGCGGGCTGGCAGAGGAAATACGCGTCATTGGTTGTAGATTCCTTGCGGTTCAGTTGACGGCCGGCACACGGAAGCCGGCGGCGTAACCGTGGATTGACGCACGGTCTGTGTGTCGAGTGTCTTGAGTGGTCTGAGCACGGTTCGAGTTCCGGCTACAGCTACCTGACCCATGGGGAAATCCTCTTGGCTCATGAAGCGCAGGGGCGAATGTATGGGGTCGTCATGAACTGAATACTGGCGAGGGCTATTTGCGCATTGTCGCGCAAATAGCCTTGAGGCTCGGGTGTCGCCTTCTTCGCAGACCCAGCGATTAATCAGCGTGTCATGGGATCGCCCAGCCCCTCAACGAAGATAGTCACGAACCCTCGAAGCTTGATAGCCATTGACCAGCCCGGCGATCGCGTGGGCCTGGTGCCCCTTGACGGCCAAGCCGAGGGCTGCCGTGACCAGCGCCTGCTGTTGCGTCCCGTCGAGAGCCGCCAGCCCGGCACCCAGGCCGACAATCGCCTTGGCCTTGCTCCCCTCGTCGGCCAGGTTAAGGGTGGCTTTGACCAGCGCCTCCTGCTGCGGCCGTTCGAGAGCCGTCAGCCCAGCACCCAACCCGGCAATCGCCTCGGCCTTGTTCCCCCTGAAGGCCAGGCCGAAGGCAGCCTTGACCAGCGCCTGCTGCTGCGAGCGTTCGAGAGCCACCAGCCCGGCGCCCAGCCCGGCGATCGCCTCGGCCTTGTGCCTCCCGTTGGCCAGGTCGAGGGTGGCGGTGACCAGGTCCTCGCGCTGCGACTCGCTCAGGTGCGCCAGCCCTGCGCCCAGTCCGGCGATCGCTTTGGCCTTGCGCCCCTCGTCGGACGGGCCGAGGGCGGCCGTGACCAGCGCCTCGCGCTGCGACCGTTCGAGAGACGCCAGCCCGGCACCCAGTCCGGCGATCGCCCGGGCCTTTTCCGAGTCGTCGGCCAGGCCGAGGGCGGCCGTGACCAGCGCCTCCTGCTGCGACCGTTCGAGAGCCGCCAGCCCGGCGCCCAACCTGGCGATCGCGTAGGCCTTTTCAAGCTCGTGGGCCAAACCGAGGACGGCCGTGACCTGCTCCTGGCGCTGTTTAGGCCCCATCAACGCCAGCATCTGGCTATTTATCTCATGAATCGGCAGTTGGGGGTTGAGCGCTTTGAAGGCGCCTATCAACGGTTGCAGAAAAAGGTAATGCTCCTTGACCGACGTCTCAGCCAATACTGACGCCTTTAAATACTTGTTGCTCAACATGATGGCATGCAGCCCCGCGGCCGCATCACCCGCTGAGCCACTGGCGACCTGACGGCTAATAGCCTGTAGCAACTCCACGGGAAGGTCCTGGAATCCGCTCTTGGGCGATGTGTCCGATCGGTCAAGGGCCACCTCAAGGGCCACCTCAAGGCCACCTGGGACAACGAAGTTTTTTGTGAGGACTTGCCCGGTTTGATCGGTGCCCCGCTCGCATCCGTACGACCCATACGCTTCCCGGGCGGCTCTGGTGTCGCTGTCGTTGAAGTCGAAATGGGGGCGACTGCAGAGGGTGTCGCGTCTACCTCCACAGGGGCGGGGGACCAGCAGCAGCTTAAAATAGAGAGTTTCATCGATATAGACCCTTATTGGAGACGGCCGGGCACACGGAAGCCGGCGGCGTAACCGTGGATTGACTCACGGCCCTGTGTGTCGAGTGTCTTGAGTGGTCTGAGCGCGGTTCGAGTTCCGGTCACAGCTACCGACCCGAGGGGAAATCACCCTGGCTCATGAAGCGCAGGGGCGAATGTATGGGGTCGTCATGAACTGAATACTGGCGAGGGCTATTTCCGCGTTGTCGCGCAAATAGCCCTGAAGGGTGGTGTTTGCCAGACACCCGCGGAGGGTGTTGTCCTCTTCGCGGACCCAGTGATTAATCAGCGTGTCATGGGATCGCCCAGCCCAGCCCCTCAGCGAAGATAGTCACGAACCCTCGAAGCTTGATAACCATTGGCCAGTCCGGCGATCGCCTGGGCCTGGTGCCGGCCGTGAAGGCCGAGGGCTGCCGTGACCAGCGCCTGCTGCTGCGTCCCGTCGAGAGCCACCAGCCCGGCACCCAACCCGGCGATCGCCTGGGCCTTGTGCCTCCAGTTGGCCATGCCGAGGGCGGCCGTGACCAGCTCCTGCTGCTGCGACTCGCTCAGGTGCGCCAGCCCGGCGCCCAGTCCGGCGATCGCCTCGGCCTTGTTCCTATCGTCGGCCAGGCGGAGGGCGGCCGTGACTAGCGCCTGCTGCTGCGACTGGCTCAGGTGCGTCAGCCCGGCACCCAGCCCGGCGATCGCCTCGGCCTTGTTCCTCTCGTCGGCCAGGCCGAGGGCGGCGGTGATCAGCGCCTCTTGCTGCGACTGTTCGAGAGCCGCCAACCCGGCGCCCAACCCGACGATCGCGTGAGCCTTGTGCCAGCCGTCAAGGCCGAGGGCGGCGGTGATCAGCGCCTCCTGCTGCGACTCGCTCAGGTGCACCAGCCCGGCGCCCAACCCGGCGATCGCCTGGGCCTTGTGCCCCTCGATGGCCAAGCCGAGGGCGGCCGTGACCAGCGCCTGCTGCAGCGTCCCTTCAAGAGCCGCCAGCCCAGGGCCCAGTCCGGCGAGCGCCTTGGCTTTGTGCTCGTCGCCGGTCAGGCCGAGGGCGGCGGTGACCAGCTTCTGCTGCTGCGACTCGCTCAGGTGCGCCAGCCCGGTACCCAGCCCGGCGATCGCCCGGGCCTTGTCCCACCCATCGGCCAGTCCGAGGGCGGCGGTGACCAGCTTCTGCTGCGACTCGCTCAGGTGCGCCAGCCCGGCGCCCAACCCGGCGAGCGCTTTGGCCTTGTGCTCGTCGCCGGCCAGGCCGAGGGCGGCGGTGACCAGATCCTCGCACTGCGACTCGCTCAGGTGCGCCAGCCCGGCGCCCAACCCGGCGATCGCGTGGGCCTTGTGCCTGTCGTCGGCCAAACCGAGGACGGCCGCGACCTGTTCCTGACGCTGTTTAGGCCCCATCAACGCCAGCATCTGGCTATTTATCTCGTGAGTCGCCAGCTGGGGTTTGAGCGCGTTGAAGGCGCCTATCAACGGTTGCAGAAATTCGTAATGCTCCTTGACCGACTTCCCATTCAATACCGACGCGTTTAAAAACCTGTTGCTCAACATGAGGGCGTGCAACCCCGCGGCCGTATCACCCGCCGAGCCACTGGCGACCCGACGGATAATCTCCTGTAGCAACTCCGCGGGAAGGTTCCGGAGTCCGGTCTTGGTCGATGTGCCCGATCGGTCAAGGGCCGCCTCAAGGATCGCCGAGGACAACGAAGTTTTTTGTGAGGACTTGCCCGGTTTGATCGGTGTCCCTGTCGCATCCGTGCGATCCATGCGCTTCTCGGGTGGCTCTGGTGTCGCTGTCGTTGAAGTCGAAATGGAGGCGACTGCAGAGGGTGTTACGTCTGGCACAACAGCGGGTGGCGGCGGGCTGGCAGAGGAAATACGCGTCATCGGTTATAGATTCCTTACTGACGGCCGGGCATACGGAAGCCGGTGGCGAAACCGTGGGCTAATTCACGGCTCTGTGTCGAGAGTCTTGAGTGGTCAGAGCGCGGTTCGAGTTCCGGTCACAGCTACCCGACCCATGGGGAAATCACCCTGGCTCATGAAGCGCAGGGGCGAATGTATGGGGTCGTCATGAGCTGAATACTGGCGAGGGCTATTTGCGCGTTGTCGCGCAAATAGCCTTGAGGGTCGGTGTTCGCCAGACACCCGCGGAGGGTGTCGTTCTTTTCGCGGACCCAGTGATTAACCGGCGTGTCCTCGCCTGGGATCGGCCAGCCCCTCAACGAAGATAGTCACGAACCCTCGAAGCTTGATAACCATTGGCCAGTCCGGCGATCGCTTGGGCCTTTTGCAACCCGCCGGTCAGGCCGAGGGCGGCCGTGACCAGCTTCTGCTGCTGCGACTCGCTCAAGTGCGCCAGCCCGGCGCCCACCCCGGCGATTGCCCGGGACTTGTCCCCCTCGATGGCCAAGCTGAGGGCGGCCGTGACCAGCTTCTGCTGCTGCGACTCGCTCAGGTGCGCCAGTCCGGCGCCTAGCTTGGCGATCGCCATGGACTTTTCCCACCCATCGTTCAGGCCGAGGGCGGCCGTGACCAGCTTCTGCTGCTGCGACTCGCTCAGGTGCGCCAGCCCGGCGCTCAACCCGGCGACCGCCGTGCCCCTGTACAAGTCGTCGGCCAGGTCGAGGGCGGCCGTGACCAGCTTCTGCTGCTGCGACTCGCTCAGGTGCGCCAGCCCGGCGCCCAGCCCGGCGAGCACCTTGCCCCTGTTCCACTCGTCGGCCAGGCCGAGGGCGGCGGTGACCAGGTCCTCGCGCTGCGACTCGCTCAGGTGCGCCAGCCCGGCAGCCAACCCGGCGATCGCCTCGGACTTTTGCCTGTCGCCGGCCAAGCCGAGGACGGCCGTGACTAGCGCCTCCTGCTGCGACCGTTCGAGAGCTGCCAGCCCGGCACCCAACCCGGCGATCGCCTGGGCCTTGTCCCCCCCGATGGCCAAGCTGAGGGCGGCCGTGACCAGCGCCTCCTGCCGCGACTCGCTCAGATGCGCCAGCCCGGTGCCCAGCCCGGCGATCGCCCGGGACTTTTGCCAGTCTTCGGCCAGGCCGAGGGCGGCGGTGACCAGAGCCTGCTGCTGCGACTCGATCAGGTGCTCCAGCCCGGCGCCCAGTCCGGCGATCGCCTGGGTCTTGTCCGAGTCGTAGGCCAGGCCGAGGGCGGCGGTGACCAGCTCCTCGCGCTGCGACTCGCTCAGGTGCGCCAGCCCGGCAGCCAACCCGGCGATCGCCTCGGACTTTTGCCAGTCGTCGGCCAAGCCGAGGACGGCCGTGACCTGCTCCTGGCGCTGTTTAGGCCCCATCAACGCCAACATGTGGCTATTTATCCGGTGAATCGCCAGCTGGGGTTTGAGCGCTTTGAAGGCGCCGATCAACGGTTGCAGAAAAAGGTAATGCTCCTTGACCGACGTCTCAGCCAATACTGACGCCTTTAAATACTTGTTGCTCAACATGATGGCATGCAGCCCCGCGGCCGCATCACCCGCTGAGCCACTGGCGACCTGACGGCTAATAGCCTGTAGCAACTCCACGGGAAGGTCCTGGAATCCGCTCTTGGGCGATGTGCCCGATCGATCAAGGGCCGCCTCAAGGGCCGCCTGGGACAACGAAGTTTTTTGTGAGGCGCTGCCCGCCTGAATCAGTGCCCCGTTCGCATCCGTGCGATCCATACGCTTCTTGGGTGGCTCTGGTGTCGCTGTCGTTGAAGTCGAAATGGGGGCGACTGCAGAGGGTGTCGTGTCTACCTCCACAGGGCCGGGTGACCAGCAGCAGCTTAAAATAGAGAGTTTCATCGATATAGACCCTTATTGGAGACGGCCGGGCACACGGAAGCCGGTAGCGTAACCGTGGATTGACTCACGGCCCTGTGTGTCGAGAGTCTTGAGTGGTCTGAGCGCGGTTTGAGTTCCGGCTACAGCTACCCGACCCATGGGGAAATCACCCTGGCTCATGAAGCGCAGGGGCGAATGTATGGGGTCGTCATGAACTGAATACTGGCGAGGGCTATTTACGCGTCGTCGCGCAAATAGCCTTGAGGGGTGGTGTTCGCCAGGCGCCCGCGGAGGGTATCGCCCTTGTTCATGAAGCGCAGAAGTGGATGTATTGGCGCCAGCTTGCGCAGGGTATCGGTCAGCCCCTCAGCGAAGATAGCCACGAACCCTCGAAGCTTGATAACCATTGACCAGCCCGGCGATCGCCCGGGCCTTGTGCCACCCATCGGCCAGTCCGAGGGCTGCCGTGACCAGCGCCTGCTGCTGCGACTCGCTCAGGTGCGCGAGCCCGGCGCCCAGCCCGGCGATCGCCCAGGTCTTTTGAAACCCTTCGGCCAGGCCGAGGGCGGCCGTGACCAGCTTCTGCTGCTGCGGCCGTTCGAGAGCCGCCAGCCCGGCGCCCAGTCCGGCGATCGCCTGGGCCTTTAGAAGCTCGCTGGTCAGGTCGAAGGCGGCCGTGACCAGCGCCTTTTGCTGCGACTCGCTCAGGTGCGCCAGCCCGGCACCCAGCCCGGCAATCGCCTGGGCCTTGCGCCCCTCGTCGGACAGGCCGAGGGCGGCCGTGATCAGCTCCTCGCGCTGCGACTCGCTCAGGTGCGCCAGCCCGGCACCCAGTCCGGCAATCGCCCCGGCCTTGCGCCCCTCGTCGGACAGGCCGAGGGCGGCGGTGATCAGCTCCTCGCGCTGCGACTCGCTCAGGTGCGCGAGCCCGGCGCCCAGCCCGGCGATCGCTTCGGCCTTGCGCCCCTCGTCGGCCAGGCCGAGGGCGGCCGTGACCAGCTCCTCGCGCTGCGACTCGCTCAGGTGCGCCAGCCCGGGGCCCAACCCGGCGATCGCCTCGGACTTTTGCCAGTCTTCGGCCAGGTCGAGGACGGCGGTGACCAGCGCCTCCTGCTGCGACCGTTCGAGAGCCGCCAGCCCGGCACCCAACCCGGCGATCGCCTGGGCCTTGTTCCTGCTGCTGGTCAGGCCGAGGGCGGCCGTGACCAGATCCTCCTGCTGCGACCGTTCGAGAGCCGCCAGCCCGGCACCCAACCCGGCGATCGCCTGGGCCTTGTTCCTGCTGCTGGTCAGGCCGAGGGCGGCCGTGACCAGATCCTCCTGCTGCTTCGGTTCGAGAGCCGCCAGCCCGGCACCCAGTCCGGCGAGCGCCCAGGCCTTGTGCCTCTCGTCGGTCAGGCCGAGGGCGGCGGTGACCAGTGCCTCCTGCTGCGACCGTTCGAGAGCCGCCAGCCCGGCGCCCAACCTGGCGATCGCGTAGGCCTTTTCAAGCTCGTGGGCCAAACCGAGGACGGCCGTGACCTGCTCCTGGCGCTGTTTAGGCCCCATCAACGCCAGCATCTGGCTATTTATCTCATGAATCGGCAGTTGGGGTTTGAGCGCTTTGAAGGAGCCTATCAACGGTTGCAGAAAAAGGTAATGCTCCTTGACCGACTTCCCATTCAATACCGACGCCTTTAAAAACCTGTTGCTCAACATGAGGGCGTGCAACCCCGCGGCCGTATCACCCGCCGAGCCACTGGCGACCCGACGGATAATCTCCTGTAGCAACTCCGCGGGAAGGTTCCGGAGCCCGGTCTTGGTCGATGTGCCCGATCGGTCAAGGGCCGCCTCAAGGATCGCCGAGGACAACGAAGTTTTTTGTGAGGACTTGCCCGGTTTGATCGGTGTCCCTGTCGCATCCGTACGATCCATGCGCTTCCCGGGTGGCTCTGGTGTCGCTGTCGTTGAAGTCGAAATGGAGGCGACTGCAGAGGGTGTTACATCTGGCACAACAGCGGGTGGCGGCGGGCTGGCAAAGGAAATACGCGTCATTGGTTATAGATTCCTTGCGGTACAGTTGACGGCCGGCACACGGAAGCCGGCAGCGTAACGGTGGATTGACTCACGGCCCTGTGTGTCGAGTGTCTTGAGTGGTCTGAGCGCGGTTTGAGTTCCGGTCACAGCTACCGACCCGAGGGGAAATCACCCTGACTCATGAAGCGCAGGGGCGAATGTATGGGGTCGTCATGAACTGAATACTGGCGAGGGCTATTTCCGCGTTGTCGCGCAAATAGCCTTGAGGGTCGGTGTTCGCCAGACACCCGCGGAGGGTGTCGTTCTTTTCGCGGACCCAGTGATTAACCGGCGTGTCCTCGCCTGGGATCGGCCAGCCCCTCAATGAAGATAGTCACGAACCCTCGAGGCTTGATAACCATTGACCAGTCCGGCGATTGCCTCGGCCCTGGGCAACCCGAGGGCCAGGCCGAGGGCGGCGGTGACCAGCGCCTGCTGCTGCGGCTGTTCGAGAGCCGCCAGCCCGGCACCCAGCCCGGCGATCGCATAGGACTTGTACCCCTCGCCGGCCAAGCCGAGGGCGGCGATGACCAGCGCCTGCTGCTGCGGCCGTTCAAGAGCCGTCAGCCCCGCGCCCAGCCTGGCAATCGCATAGGCCTTGGGCCCCTCGTCGACCAGGCCGAAGGCGGCCGTGACCAGCGCCTGTTGTTGCGACCGTTCGAGAGCCGCCAGCCCGGCGCTCAACATGGCGATCGCGTGGGCCCTGTACCCCTCGCCGGCCAGACCGAGGGCGGCCGTGACCAGCGCCTGCTGCTGCAACCGTTCGAGAGCCGCCAACCCGGCGCCCAAGCCGGCGATCGCATAGGCCTTGTGCCACTCGTCGGTCAGGTCGAGGGCGGCCGTGACCAGCGCCTGTTGCTGCGGCCGTTCGAGAGCCTCCAGCCCGGCGCCCAGTCCGGCGATCGCCAGGGCCTTGTCCTCTTCACCGGCCATGCCGAGGGCGGCCGTAACCAGCGCCTGCTGCTGCAGCCGTTCGAGAGCCACCATCCCGGCACCCACCCCGGCGATCGCCAGGGCCTTGTTCCAGTCGCCGGCCAGAGCGAGGGCGGCCGTGACCAGCGCCTGCTGCTGCGTCCCTTCGAGAGCCGTCAGCCCGGCACCCAGCCCGACAATCGCCTTGGTCTTGTACCCGTCGTCGGCCAGGCCGAGGGCGGCCGTGACCAGCGCCTGCTGCTGCGACCGTTCGAGAGCCGCCAGCCCGACACCCAAGCCGGCGATCGCCCGGGCCTTGTCCCCCTCGTCGGCCAAGCCGAGGGCGGCCGCGACCAGCGCCTGCTGCTGCGACCGTTCGAGAGTCCCCAGTCCCGTGCCCAACGCGACGATTGCCGTGGCTTTCATCGTCTCGGGCAGGCCGAGGGCGGCCGCGACCAGCACCTGCGGTTGCGGTCGTTCGAGAACCCCCAGACCGGCGCCTAACGCGACAATCGCTTTGGCCTTGTTCCAGGAGTTGGACAGGTCGAGGGCGGCCGTGACCAGCTTCTGGCGTTGTTTAGGCCCCATCAACGCCAGCATGTGGCGATTCATCTGGTGAATCGCCAAGTGGGGTTTGAGCGCGTTGAAGGCGCCCATCAACGGTTGCAGAAATTCGTAATACTTCTTGACCGACTGCTCACCCAATACCGACGCCTTTAAAAACTTGTTGCTCAACATGAGGGCACGCAGCCCTCCGGCCGCATCACCCGCCGAGTCATTGGCTGCTACCTCACGGATAATACCCTGTACCAACTCCACAGGAAGGTCCCGGAGTCCGGTCTTGGGCGAGGTGCCCGATCGGTCAAGGGCCGCCTTAAGGGCCGTCTGGGACAACGAAGTTTTTTGTGAGGCGCTGCCCGCCCGAATCAGCGCACCGTTCGCATCCGTACGTTCCGGATTGCGGGGAGTCAAGGTGTGTGTGGGTGATGTGGGCGCAGAGGCAGGTGTCGGTTGTGACACTGTGGAGAGAGACGCCATGAACTCAGGCCTCATTATGTCTCGTGAAATACAGCCACCCATTTATATCCCCTTGCATTTGATATCAAATGGCTTTAACTGCCATAAATGGTGATAACCGGGTTGATGTTAAAATTTCAAAGTGGTTACTTGGTTTAGTGCTGCTTCCAGCCAGCCTGGTTCCCATACGCTTGAGCTTTCATCAACATGAATGGCTACAGCAGGTTATTGGGCAGCCCTATAAATCCGTGATCACCGTATCCGTCTGGCCAAGGCACTTAGTGTGCCGTTCTCGAAATAATCTACCCATTAGTTTGTAAGGCCATTGCCTCACGGGCGCGCTGAATTGTATTCAAGATTTTCGCCTTTTGCGTTCCAGAGATACTGAATGCTGCTGATCAAGCGTTCCTGAAGATAGTTCAGAGCCATGAACAGCGTGATGCTGCCGTGGCGCATATAATCGTGCGACTTCGTGCGGGTATGACCGATCCCCAGCGGCAACCCCGGCTGGGTACGTTCAATGCGCGACGACCGTCGCGCTGGTTGATGGTGAACGTACACGCCGGCTTAGTTCGGCCTGTTTCTGGGTTAAGGACAATGTCGAGTGCGTTCACCTTCGTCTCTCCAAACGCTGGATTCGAGAACAGCACACTAGCTGCCTGACGGCATATCCTACTAAGTGGGCATTATACGTTTCACAACGACGGCAAAGTGATCGACCCTGGAGGCACTTGTGGCCGGGGTTAAATCTGGGATGACGGAATTTTCTGGGGGCCGGCTTAGTCCCCCAGCTTGCGCGGGGCATCGGCCAGCCGCTCAACGAAGATAGTCACGAACCCTCGAAGCTTGATAACCATTGACCAGTCCGGCGATCACCAGGGCCTTGTACCCGTCGTCGGCCAAGCCGAGGGTGGCCTTGACCAGCGCCTGCTGCTGCGACGGTTCGAGAGCCGCCAGCCCGGCGCTCAGCCCGGCGATCGCCAGGGCCTTGTACCCCACGCTGGCCAGGTCGAGGGCGGCCGTGACCAGCGCCTGCTGCAGCGGTGGTTTGAGAGCCGCCAGCCCGGCACCCAACCCGGCGAGCGCCCTGGCCTTGGCCCCCTCGTCGATCTGGCCGAGGGCGGCCGTGACCAGTGCCTGCTGCTGCGTCCTCTCGAGAGCCGTCAGCCCGGCACCCAATCCGGCGATTGCCTCGGCCTTGTGGCTGTCGTCGGCCAGGTTGAGGGCGGCGGTGGCCAGCGCCTGCTGTTGCGACCGTTCGAGAGCCGTCAGCCCGGCGCCCAACCCGGCGATAGCCCAGGCCTTGTGCCAGTCGTCGGCCAGGTTGAGAGTGGCCGTGACCAGCGCCTGCTGCTGCGTCCTCTCGAGAGCCGCCAGCCCAGCACCCAGTCCGGCGATCGCCTCGGCCTTGTAGTCGTCGTCGTCCAGATTGAGGGCGGCCGTGATCAGCGCCTCCTGCTGCGACTGGTCGAGAGCCGCCAGCCCAGCACCCAGTCCGGCGATCGCCTCGGCCTTGTAGTCGTCGTCGTCCAGATTGAGGGCGGCCGTGATCAGCGCCTCCTGCTGCGACTGGTCGAGAGCCGCCAGCCCGTCGCCCAACCCGGCGATAGCCTCGGCCTTGTGCTCCTCGTCGTCCAGGCCGAGGGCGGCCGTGATCAGCGCCTCCTGCTGCGACCGGTCGAGAGCCGCCAGCCCGGCGCCCAGCCCGGCGATCGCCTCGGCCTTGTAGTCGTCGTCCAGATTGAGGGCGGCCGTGATCAGCGCCTCCCGCTGCCGCGGTTCGAGAGCCGCCAGCCCGGCGCCCAACCTGGCGATCGCCTCGGACTTTTGACGCTCGTCGGCCAAGCCGAGGACGGCCGTGACCTGCTCCTGGCGCTGTTTAGGCCCCATCAACGCCAGCATCTGGCTATTTATCTCATGAATCGGCAGGTGGGGTTTGAGCGCTTTGAAGGCGCCTATCAA
Source organism: Pseudomonas sp. FP1740 (assembly GCF_030687165.1). Lineage (NCBI taxonomy): Bacteria > Pseudomonadati > Pseudomonadota > Gammaproteobacteria > Pseudomonadales > Pseudomonadaceae > Pseudomonas > Pseudomonas sp. FP1740. Next base: position 4,490,799 of record NZ_CP117461.1, on the reverse strand, counting down.
CGGTTGCAGAAAAAGGTAATGCTCCTTGATCGACTTCCCATTCAATACCGACGCGTTTAAAAACCTGTTGCTCAACATGAGGGCGTGCAACCCCGCGGCCGTATCACCCGCTGAGCCACTGGCGACCCAACGGCTAATCTCCTGTAGCAACTCCGCGGGAAGGTTCCGGAGTCCGGTCTTGGGCGATGTGTCCGATCGATCAAGGGCCGCCTCAAGGACCGCCGAGGACAACGAAGTTTTTTGTGAGGACTTGCCCGGTTTGATCAGTGTCCCTGTCGCATCCGTACGATCCATGCGCTTCTCGGGTGGCTCTGGTGTCGCTGTCGTTGAAGTCGAAATGGAGGCGACTGCAGAGGCTGTTACGTCTGGCACAACAGCGGGTGGCGGCGGGCTGGCAGAGGAAATACGCGTCATCGGTTATAGATTCCTTGCGGTTCAGTTGACGGCCGGCACACGGAAGCCGGCGGCGTAACCGTGGATTGACTCACGGCCCTGTGTGTCGAGAGTCTTGAGTGGTCTGAGCGCGGTTTGAGTTCCGGCTACAGCTTACCCGACCCATGGGGAAATCACCCTGGCTCATGAAGCGCAGGGGCGAATGTATGGGTTTGTCATGAACTGAATACTGGCGAGGGCTATTTCTGCGTTGTCGCGCAAGCAACCTTGAGGGACGGTGTTCGCCAGATACCCGCGGAGAGTGTCGCCCAGCCCCTCACCGAAGATAGTCACGAACCCTCGAAGCTTGATAACCATTGACCAGTCCGGCGAGCGCCCCGGCCTTGTTCCCCGCGCTGGCTAGGTTGAGGTCAACGCCAGCTTGTGGCTATTCATCTGGTGAATCGTCAGGTGGGGTTTAAGCGCTTTGAAGGCGCCTATCAACGGTTGCAGAAAAACGTAACGCTCCTGACCGACTTCCCACCCAATACCGACTTGTTAAAAAAACTGTTGCTCAACGGTTGGCTGATTCCATTCTTAGTGAAGAGGATTCTGATCGAAGTGAAAAGCCATAGCCGGTTCTCTCCGCCGGAGGGGCGCATGTCGACGCTTGCCAAGGGATGTTGCTCATTTGGATCAATAAGTTGTCAGTTACGGTCATTAGGCAACCCTCGTGTCGATGGTGCAGGAATACGGCGAGAAATCGGACGGTTCAAGGTACGTGGCTTGATGCGGGAGCTTGAATTAGTCAATAAACAACCTGGCTCACATGCCTAAAAACAAGCAACGGTCGAGCACCCAGATATTCCGAGTATATTGAATCGAGAGTTTGAGGTGCCGACACTCAATCTAGTGTGGTGTGGCCACATCACCTACATCTGGGCGCAGGGGAAATGGCATTACCTAGGCACTGTACGAAAAGTAATGTCGTAAACACCGCATGGCACAAGCCAGTGAGACCATCGCCGCATAACTTTTCGCGAGCTTGTCGAAGCGCGTAACGATGCGGCGGTCTCCGGTTGCATCCGGTAGCGGTCGCAGTAACGACGTAGAGCCTCGGCGTCATAGCCCTTGTCGGCCAACAACCAACGGCAGCGTTTGCGGGGACGCCCGCGCAGGCTTAGGACGTAAGCCTCATCCAGCAGCGGTTGAGCATAGGCGATATCGCTGGCCTGACCGCCTGAAAGCAGGAAGTGCAAAGGCACGCCATTGGCATCGCACAGCATGTGAATCTTGGTTGTCAGGCCACCCCGGCTGCGTCCGAGCGCGTGGTCTTGCGGTTCTTCAGCCCCCCTTTTTTCCCAGCACCAGAAGAGGCCTGGGTTGCGCGTACCGCCGTGGAGTCAATCATCCAGGTATCCAGATCAATCAACCCTGGCTCGTTCAACCTGATGTGAAGCCGTTTGAGCATCAGGTTGAATGCCCCGCGATTATGCCAATCTCGAAACCGCTGATAGACCGTGGACCATGGGCCAAAGTACTCGGGCATATCGCGCCAGGCGGCTCCCGAGCAGAGCACCCAGAGTATGCCGTTGAGCATCAGGCGATCATCTGCGCGAGGCCGGCCGTTTCGACGACTTTCCATAAAGAGATCAGCGACCAAATCCCAGGCCGCATCGGAGAGTTCATACCGCTTTGCCATCCATGGATTCCTTTCCTTCAATGGCTGCGAACTCTACCGAATCTCAGCGCCCAAGAGCCCTCCGTGAGATTTCAAGGGATTTCGTACAGTACCTAGCTAATGTCTTGGATCTCTGTACACGACGAATTGTCGGCTGAGCGTTGTCGAGCCGGATGCGGATCTGGTCATCAAGGCGCCGGGAATGGCTTACGAGTTGCGTGACAGACCTCAAGGACTGCTGTCCCAGGTAGTCGAACATATAGTTCCATTCAGCGCGAAAAGCCTTGGCTCTATTGCGGTAATGCATCTCTAGGGCACGATATATCTTTTTAACAAAATCCTGCTCATAAGGCTTGACCAGTTGTGCCAGTCGAAGATGGATGCCGGGATGTCTCTGCCACTGAATCGTCCACCCCTTCCAATACCACCGGTGAAAGTCGCTAGCTGCTGCCATCTTGGTATATTCGGTCGCACTTGGAGCGAACATTGAGGATTCCCACTCAACGATGCGGGCGCGGGCAGATGGGTCTGCGCCATAGCAAGGGCCTGAAAAAGGTGTCTGTAGTGCACCCTAGACAGGTCGCCTTTCAGTTCCACAAATTCCTTCCCAGCCATCGCAGCAGTAAAGCCGCGGAGAACTCTCTCGATGGCAGGAGTCTTAAGCGTGTCCATGCTTATCCTCTGGCCCGTGATATCGCAATAGGCTTCAAGTATCTGCAGTGGGGGACGGATGGCATGGTTCGCCACGCCGCAGATGAGCTGATGTTCAGCGGCGCCTTTAATGATCAGATCCGCCACGTTTTCGTCGATCGCAGTGAGCGGATGGTGACGTATAGAATAAGTGTTTTTGATAATTGTCATTTCTTATTTTGCTTGCCATTAGATTTAGATGGCTGAAATAGAGCTATGCAAGCGATAGTGACAGTCGTCGCTAAATAGTCAAAGCAAGGAGCTGGGTTTCGAACTGAACCTGTATTTCAAAGAAGATTTGGCTGATGAAGCCATTGATGCTTTCCTCGACGCGTTCCTGAAAGAAGCCATGGAAGCCAACGGTCTGGGTTATGTAGGCGGCGATGACTTCGGTCTGGTTTGCCTGCAGAAGCGTGGCTCGGTGACCGAAGCACAGCGTGCCGCTGTTGAAGCCTGGCTCAAGGGCCGTAGCGGATTGACCAGCGCTGAAGTCAGCCCGCTGATCGACGTCTGGTACCCGGAAAAGCCGATCAATCCGGTAGCCTGATGTTCTAAAAAACGGCGACCCCAAGGGTGCCCCAAGGGTCGCCGTTTTTTTCAGGCCTTGCGCCAATTCAGAATCACCAGCGTCAACACCCCCGCGACAATCCCCCAGAACGCCGAACCGATGGAAAACAGCGTCAGCCCCGATGCCGTCACCATAAAGGTAATCAGCGCCGCTTCCCGTTCCTGCACTTGCGCCATGGCAATGCTCAGACCGTTGATGATCGAGCCGAACAGCGCCAGCGCGGCAATCGACAGCACCAGTTCTTTAGGCAACGCGGCAAACAACGCCGCCAGTGTCGCGCCGAACACTCCGGCAATCCCGTAGAAAATCCCGCACCAGACCGCTGCCGTGTAGCGCTTGTTGCGATCCTCATGGGCGTGCGGCCCGGTGCAGATCGCTGCGCTGATGGCAGCCAGGTTGATCCCGTGGGAGCCGAACGGTGCCAACAGCAGCGAGGCGATGCCGGTGGTGGTGATCAGCGGCGAGGCCGGCACGTTGTAGTCGTCGGCGCGCAAAACGGCGATGCCCGGCATGTTCTGCGAGGTCATCGCCACCACGAACAACGGGATGCCGATGCTGATGGTCGCGGCCAGGGAGAAATGCGGCGTGGTCCAGACCGGCGTCGCGACTTCCAGGTGAAAGCCACTGAAATCCAGCAACCCCATGAAACCGGCCAGCGCGGTGCCGATCAACAGCGCCGCAAGCACGGCGTAGCGTGGCGACAGGCGCTTGACCAGCAGATACGTGAAGAACATCCCCAGGACCAGCGCGGTGCGGTGCTGGGCGGCGACGAAAATCTCGCTGCCGATCTTGAACAGAATCCCCGCCAGCAACGCCGCCGCCAACGAGGCCGGAATCTTTTTCACCAGCCGTTCGAAACTGCCCGTCAGGCCGCACACGGTCACCAACACTGCACAAGTAATGTAGGCGCCGATGGCCTCGCCGTAGCTGACACCGCCCAGGCTGGTGATCAGCAACGCCGCGCCGGGGGTCGACCAGGCAATGGTAATCGGGGTGCGATAGCGCAAGGACAGGCCGATCGAGCACACCGCCATGCCGATGGAGATCGCCCAGATCCACGACGAAATCTGCCCGCTGCTCAGGCCCGCCGCTTGCCCGGCCTGGAACATCAGCACCAGCGAACTGGTGTAACCGGTCATCATGGCGATGAACCCGGCGACGATGGCCGAGGGCGACGTGTCGGTCAGGGGACGAAGCTGTGTGTGCGTGGCGTCGGTCATGACAGCTGTGTTCCTTGTTCTGATAAAGATGTCCGTAGCAACACCACCCACATGTAGGAGCTGCGGATTCTGCGTTCAAGCCTAAACTGAAACGTAACCGGTCGTTGCGATACAGCAAAGGCGACAAACAGCCGTACAGTCGTGTTGCCACCCGCCATTGTGTACAATTGCAGTGTTTTTTACGCGATACTTGCCAGCGACCCACTGTGCCGTATTACAGTCACGGTCAATTCGCCGCAGTTCTCCCGACTCGAGTGCCCATGAACGAACAGTTGCAACCCCTCAAGAAACAACCGCGAGCAGGCAAAGCCGGCCGTAGCGGTACCCAGGACGATATTGTCTACGCGCATATCTTCGAGGCCATCCTCGAACAGCGTCTGGCGCCCGGCACCAAGTTGAGCGAAGAAGCGCTGGGGGAAATTTTCGGGGTCAGTCGCACCATCATTCGCCGCGCGCTGTCGCGTCTGGCCCATGAAGGCGTGGTGTTGCTGCGTCCGAATCGCGGCGCTGTCGTTGCCAGCCCGAGTGTCGAGGAGGCTCGCCAGGTGTTCATGGCGCGGCGTCTGGTGGAGCGGGCGATCACTGAACTGGCGGTGCAGCACGCTACTGCCGAGCAGATTGCCGACTTGCGGCAGATGGTCAACGACGAGCGCGACAGCTTCTCCCGTGGCGATCGCGGTGCCGGTATTCGTCTGTCGGGCGAGTTCCACTTGAAACTGGCCGAAGCGGCGAAGAACGCGCCGCTGATCAGCTTCCAGCGCAGCCTGGTGTCCCAGACATCGCTGATCATCGCCCAGTACGAGAGCGGCAACCGTTCCCACTGTTCCTACGATGAACACACCCAGCTGATCGACGCCATCGAAGCACGGGACGCGACGCTGGCAGTGGATTTGATGATGCATCACATGGACCACATCGACAGCAAACTCAACCTCGACGAAGAAAGCGCGTCGGATGATTTGCATGCGGTGTTTTCGCATTTGTTGCAGACCAAGAAACCGGGGCGGCCTGTCGCCAAACTCTGATTTGTTGGGGCCGCCGAAAAGATCGCAGCCTTCGGCAGCTCCTACATGGGAATGCGTACATCTGTAGGAGATGCCGAAGGCTGCGATCTTTTGTGATTCTGACAGGCGATAAAAAAATCCCCCGCAACCAACGATTGCGGGGGATTTTTTATGCCCGGAAGATCTTAACGCTGATGCACCAGATTCCCCGCCGCATACGTCTGCAATACCGTCCGGTCATCCCCCAGCGTCATCAACACAAACAACGTCTCGGCAATGTTATTGGCCTGCTTCAGGCGATAACTCAGCAACGGCGTCGCGTTGTAGTCCAGCACCAGGAAGTCCGCGTCGGTGCCCGGATGCAGGGTGCCGATCTGGTCTTCCAGCCGCAGCGCGCGGGCGCCGCCGAGGGTGGCGAGGTACAACGACTTGAACGGGCTCAGCCGCGCACCCTGCAGCTGCATGACCTTGTACGCTTCGTTCAACGTTTGCAGCAGCGAGAAACTGGTGCCGCCGCCGACGTCCGTGCCCAGTCCGACATTCAGTTTGTGCTTCTCGGCCATCGGCAGGTTGAACAAGCCGCTGCCGAGGAAGAAGTTCGAGGTCGGGCAGAAGGCGATAGCCGAACCGGTTTCCGCCAGGCGCGCGCATTCGTCGTCGCACAGGTGCACGCCATGGGCGAACACCGAGCGCTCGCCGAGCAGTTGGTAGTGATCGTAGACGTCCAGGTAGCCCTTGCGCTCCGGGAACAATTCCTTGACCCACTCGACTTCCTTGAGGTTTTCGCTGATGTGGGTCTGCATGTACAGATCCGGGTATTCGCTGAGCAACTGGCCGGCGAGGGTCAGTTGCTCCGGGGTGCTGGTCGGGGCGAAGCGCGGGGTGACGGCGTAATGCAGGCGGCCCTTGCCGTGCCAGCGCTCAATCAGCGCCTTGCTTTCGACGTAGCTCGATTCGGCGGTGTCGGTCAGGTAGTCCGGCGCGTTGCGATCCATCATCACCTTGCCGGCGATCATCCGCAGATCCAGTTGCTCGGCCGCCTCGAAAAACGAGTTCACCGATTGCGGATGCACGCTGCCGAAGACCAGTGCGGTGGTGGTGCCGTTGCGCAGCAGTTCCTTGATGAAAATATCCGCCACTTCGTCAGCGTGAGCCTTGTCGGCGAACTGGCTTTCGCACGGGAAGGTGTAGGTGTTCAGCCAGTCCAGCAGTTGCTCGCCGTAGGCGCCGACCATGCCGGTTTGCGGCAGGTGAATGTGGGTGTCGATGAAACCGGAGGTGATCAGTGCGTCCTGGTAATGGGTGATCTCGATGTCGGCCGGCAGCGCTGGCAGCAATTCGCTGGCGTGGCCGATGGCGTTGATCTGGCCGTTCTCGACCACCAGCAGGCCGTCTTCGAAATATTCGTAAGAGGCTTCGATGCCCACTTCGGCAGGGTCGGCGATGCTGTGCAAAATGGCGGCGCGGTAGGCTTTGCGAGTCATTGGCTTGGGTTCTCAATTAGTTCGAAGCTTTTCAATTCGAGGCTTTTCAATTCGAAGCTCTTCAGTTAGAAGCTTGGCTGCGGCGCGAAGCAGGCAGCAGTTTGGCGATCGACGATCCGGCGCTGGCGGTGTGCTGGCCGAAATTCGCGTTATAGGTGGCGATGATTTCGCCAGCGATGGAGATGGCGATTTCCACAGGTAACTTGCCTTTGACTTCGCCCAGCCCCATCGGGCAGCGCATGCGTTGCAGCACGGCGCTGTCGAAACCACGATCACGCAGGCGGTGTTCGAACTTCACCCGTTTAGTCTTCGAACCGATCAGGCCGAAGTAGGCGAAGTCATTGCGCTTGAGGATCGCGGCGGTGAGTTCGAGGTCGAGCTGGTGGTTGTGAGTCATGACAATGCAGTAGCTGCCAGCGGGCAGGTCATCGACTTCATCCAGCGGTTCTTCGGTGACGATTTTGCGCACACCGTGGGGGATCTGTTCGGGGAATTCGGCTTCCCGCGAATCGATCCAGCGCACCCGGCAGGGCAGGCTGGCGAGCAGTGGCACCAGCGCCCGACCGACGTGGCCGGCACCGAATACAGCAATCTGCGCTTGCACCTGGCCCATCGGTTCGAACAGCAACACGGTCACGCCGCCGCAGCACTGGCCCAGGCTGGCGCCGAGGCTGAAGCGCTCCAGATGGGTGTCCTGCCGGCCGCTGGCAAGCATCTCGCGGCCGATCTGCATGGCCTTGTATTCCAGATGCCCGCCACCAATGGTGTCGAACGTTTGCGTGGCGCTGATGACCATCTTCGAGCCGGCATTGCGCGGCGTCGAGCCGAGCTCTTCGATGATGGTCACCAACACACAGGGTTCACCCCGGTTTTGCAGGTCGGCGAGGGCGTCGATCCAGTTGTACATGTTCACCTCTCAAGATCGTTCCCACGCTCGGTGTGGGAGTGCATCTCTGGACGCTCCGCGTCCGCTGTTCACAATGCGACGCAGAGCGTCGCGGGCTGCATTCCCACGCCGAGCGTGGGAACGATCAAACCACTACCTCCGACTCAGTTTCGACGGCCTTCACCGCCTTCAACTGACGCATCTGCTCACAGCCCCACAACACCCGCTCCGGCGTCGCCGGCGCGTCGATTTTCGGTTGATGCCGGTAGTCGCCCAAACTCGCCACGGCGTCCTTGATCGCGCACCAGACGGCGATGCCAAGCATGAACGGCGGCTCACCCACAGCCTTGGAATGGAACACCGTGTCTTCCGGGTTCTTGCGGTTTTCCACCAGCTTCACCCGCAGGTCCAACGGCATGTCTGCCACGGCCGGGATCTTGTAGCTGGCCGGGCCGTTGGTCATCAGTTTGCCTTTGTCGTTCCACACCAGTTCTTCCATGGTCAGCCAGCCCATGCCCTGGATGAAGCCGCCCTCGACCTGACCGATGTCGATGGCCGGGTTCAGCGAAGCGCCGACGTCGTGGAGGATATCGGTGCGCAGCATCTTGTACTCGCCGGTCAGGGTGTCGACGATCACCTCGGCGCAGGCCGCGCCGAAGGCGTAGTAGTAGAACGGCCGGCCGCGAGCCTGACTGCGGTCGTAGTAGATTTTCGGAGTCTTATAGAAGCCAGTGCTCGACAACGACACCTGGGCGAAATACGCCTGCTGGATCAGCGCTTCGAACGTCAGGATGTGATCGCGAACCCGCACATGCCCGTTGTGGAATTCCACGTCTTCTTCGCTGACCTTATATTGCCGCGCGGCAAATTCCACCAAGCGTTTCTTGATGATTTCCGCGGCGTTCTGTGCGGCTTTACCGTTGAGATCGGCACCGCTCGAAGCAGCTGTCGGCGAGGTGTTCGGCACTTTGTCGGTGTTGGTCGCGGTGATCTGCACCCGGTCCATTTCCACCTGGAATACTTCAGCCACGACTTGCGCAACTTTGGTGTTCAAACCCTGGCCCATCTCGGTGCCGCCGTGGTTCAGGTGGATGCTGCCGTCGGTGTAGACGTGGATCAGCGCACCGGCCTGGTTGAGGAAACTGGCGGTGAAGGAAATACCGAATTTCACCGGGGTCAGCGCCAGGCCTTTTTTCAGGACCGGGCTGTTGGCGTTGTAGCGACGGATCGCTTCGCGGCGCTCGGCGTACTGGCTGCTGGCTTCCAGTTCGGCGGTCATTTCCTCGAGCATGTTGTGCTCGACGGTCTGGTAGTAATGGGTGACGTTGCGCTCGGTCTTGCCGTAGTAGTTGGCTTTGCGCACCGCCAGCGGATCGAGGGCCAGATGACGGGCGATGGCGTCCATCACTTCTTCGATCGCAACCATGCCTTGCGGGCCACCGAAGCCACGGTAAGCGGTGTTCGACGCGGTGTTGGTCTTGCAGCGGTGACCATTGATGGTCGCATCGCCCAAGTAGTACGAGTTGTCGGCATGGAACATCGCACGGTCGACAATCGACGCCGACAAATCCGGCGAGCAACCGCAGTTACCGGCCAACTCCAGGGCGATACCGTGCAGGCGGCCGGTGCTGTCGAAGCCCACGTCGTACTCAACGTAGAACGGGTGACGCTTGCCGGTCATCAGCATGTCTTCAACACGCGGCAGGCGCATTTTGGTGGGTTGACCGGTCAGGTGCGCGATCACCGCGCACAGGCACGCCGGGCTTGCCGCCTGGGTTTCCTTGCCGCCGAAACCACCGCCCATGCGGCGCATGTCGACGACGATCTTGTTCATCGACACGTCCAGCACTTCCGCCACCAGTTTCTGCACTTCGGTGGGGTTCTGGGTCGAGCAGTAAACGATCATCCCGCCGTCTTCAGTCGGCATCACCGAAGAGATCTGGGTTTCCAGATAAAAGTGTTCCTGGCCGCCGATGTGCAGCGTGCCCTGGATACGATGCTCGGCAGTGGCCAAGGCGTTGGCCGAATCGCCGCGCTGGTGGGTATGGCTGTCGAGCACGAAATGGCGTTTGCGCAGGGCTTCGACCACGTCCAGAACCGGTTCGAGGTCTTCGTATTCGATGATCGCCGCCATCGCGGCTTTGCGCGCGGTTTCCAGGTCTTTCGCCGCGACGGCGAGCACCGGTTGACCGACGAACTGCACATCATCGATGGCCAGCAGCGGATCGCCCGGCAACAGTGGGCCGATGTCTTTCAGGCCCGGCACGTCTTCGTGGGTGATGGCGATGCGCACGCCTTCAAAGGCGTAGCAGGGCTTGGTGTCGATGCTGATGATTTTCGCGTGGGCGCGGTCCGAAAGCCGTGCATAAACGTGCAGCTGATTGGGGAATTCCAGCCGATCGTCAATGTACTGCGCTTCTCCGGACACATGCTTGGCGGCGCTGTCGTGCTTGACGCTGCGGCCGACGCCGGTGGTCAGGTCCTTGGCGAACAATTCAGCCAGTTCGGCTTGGGTCTTCTCTACGGCGTGATGATTAGACATAAGCGGTCACCCGAGTCTCGATGTGCGGTGTTTGCAGTTCGATGAAGTATTTGCGCAGCAGGTTCTGCGCGCTGAGCAGGCGGTATTCCTTGCTGGCGCGGAAGTCCGAGAGCGGTGTGAAATCTACGGCCAGCGCGGCGCAGGCGCGTTCAATGGTGGCGTTGTTGAACGGTGCGCCAACCAGCGCGGCTTCGCAGTTCTTTGCGCGTTTGGGGATGGCCGCCATGCCGCCGAAAGCAACGCGGGCGTCGGCGACTACGCCATTGTCGATGCGCAGGTTGAAGGCTGCGCAGACTGCGGAAATGTCGTCGTCCAGACGCTTTGACACCTTGTAGGCGCGGAACAGTTGTTCAGCGCTGGCGCGGGGCACGATGATCTTCTCGATGAACTCGCTTTCCTGGCGCGCGGTGACCCGGTAATCGATGAAGTAATCTTCCAGGGCCAGGGTGCGGCGAGTCTCGCCTTTGCACAGCACGATCTGCGCGCCAAGGGCGATCAGCAGCGGTGGAGAGTCACCGATCGGCGAGGCGTTGCCGATGTTGCCGCCGAGAGTGCCCTGGTTGCGAATCTGCAACGAAGCGAAGCGCTGCAGCAATTCGCCGAAGTCCGGGTACTCGGCCTTCAAAGCGTCGTAACAGTCGGAGAGGGCGGTGGCGGCGCCGATTTCCAGGCGATCGTCGAAGCGTTCGATGCGCTTCATTTCGGCGACGTTGCCGACGTAGATCATCACCGGCAAGGTGCGGTGGAATTGCGTGACTTCCAGCGCCAGGTCGGTACCGCCGGCCAGCAGGCGGGCCTGTGGATAAGCGTCGTAGAGGTCGGCCAGATCGGCCACGGTCAACGGCACCAGGCAGCGTTTGTCGCCACTGTTGAGTTCACCGATGTCGGTGGGGGCGATGGCTTTCAGGCGAGCGATGGTTTGCGCTTCGCGAGCATCGAACTGATCCGGTTGCTTGTCGCAGCAGGATTGCTCGGCGGCGGCCAGGATCGGCCGATAACCGGTGCAGCGGCAGAGGTTGCCGGCCAGGGCTTCGTGGGCCTTGTGGGAGTCCGGTTGATCGCTGTTCTTTTGCAGGGCGAACAGCGACATGACAAAGCCCGGTGTGCAGAAGCCGCATTGCGAGCCGTGGCACTCGACCATGGCTTTTTGCACGCTGTGCAGTTGGCCTTGGTGCTTGAGGTCTTCGACGCTGATCAGTTGCTTGCCGTGCAGCGACGAAACAAAGGTCAGGCACGAGTTGAGGCTGCGATAGCGAATGTGTTCGCGGCCGCTTTCGTCTGTTTGCAGTTCGCCGACCACCACAGTGCACGCGCCACAGTCACCGCTGGCGCAGCCTTCTTTGGTGCCGGGCTTGCCCACATGTTCGCGTAAGTAATTGAGCACAGTCAGGTTCGGGTCCAGGGCGTGCTCGCTACGGAGTTCCTGGTTGAGTAAAAACTGGATCACGGATGGCCTCGCAAACTCATTATTGTTGTTAACCGACATGAGCCGAATTTATCAGGTCTGACTTTTCGGTCAATGATTTTCTGACTTAAAGGTCAGGAAATGGCATTTTGTCGATCAACGACTCGTTCCTTCATTATTGACCCTCACGGGATAGCCTGCTTTCTGCTTGAATCGTGCCAAAAACCGCTGGGTGGGCACTCCGCCATGACGCCTCAATTGCGCTACACTGCGCCGCTTGTGCAGATCGAAGAGTTTGAAGGACAACCATGACGTTCAAGGCGCCGGACAGCCTCGCCGAGCAAATCGCTCACCACCTCGCCGAACGTATCATTCGCGGCGAAATGAAGCCGGGGGAGCGCATCCAGGAACAGAAGGTCACGCTGGCCCTCAATGTCAGCCGCGGTTCAGTCCGTGAGGCCTTGCTGATCCTCGAACGCCGCCACTTGATCGCGATTTTGCCGCGACGTGGCGCCCACGTGACCGAACTGACGGCGCATAAGGTGAAGAGCCTGTGCACGCTGATGAGCGAGTTGTACATCTTGCTCGGCAACGCCGTGGCCAGCGGTTGGCAAGTCCAGGCCGACATGGCGCCGTTCGTGCAGATCCAGCAGCGCCTGACCGCCAGCTACGAACGCCAGGACATCCGCACGTTCGTCGACGACAGCTTCAGCGTGATGCGTGCCGCGTATCCGTTCGCCAACAACCCGTACTTGCAGGAAACCGTCGAGAATCTGCAGCCGGCCATGAGCCGCGCGTATTTCCTCGCGCTGGACCAACGCAAGGCCTCGATGAGCGAGTTCCTGGAACTGTTCGAACGCCTGCTGGCCGCCGTGCTGGCCCGTGATTTTGCGCAGATCCGCGTGGTGCTGACGGCGTATGCCCAGCGCAGTTGCGATCTGGTGATTTCTGCCCTGACGGTCGCTTAAGCGTGCGCCTCAAGTGCATCAAGCTGGCGGGGTTCAAATCCTTCGTCGACCCGACCACGGTGAACTTCCCCAGTAACATGGCGGCGGTGGTCGGGCCCAATGGTTGTGGCAAGTCGAACATCATCGACGCCGTGCGTTGGGTGATGGGCGAGAGCTCGGCCAAGAACTTGCGCGGCGAGTCGATGACCGACGTCATCTTCAATGGCTCCACCAGCCGTAAGCCGGTGAGCCAGGCGAGCATCGAGCTGGTGTTCGATAACTCCGACGGCACCTTGCTCGGCGAATGGGCGGCCTATGCGGAAATTTCCATTCGCCGCAAAGTGACCCGCGACAGCCAGACCACCTATTACCTCAACGGCACCAAATGCCGCCGCCGCGATATCACCGACATTTTTCTGGGTACCGGCCTCGGACCGCGCAGCTATTCGATTATCGAGCAGGGGATGATCTCCAAGCTGATCGAATCCAAGCCCGAAGACCTGCGCAATTTCATCGAAGAAGCCGCCGGTATTTCCAAGTACAAGGAGCGCCGGCGCGAAACCGAAAACCGCATCCGCCGCACCCACGAAAACCTGGCTCGCCTGACCGACCTGCGCGAAGAGCTCGAGCGTCAGCTTGAACGCTTGCACCGCCAGGCCGAGGCTGCCAAGAAGTATCAGGAATACAAGGGCGAAGAGCGTCAGCTCAAGGCTCAGTTGTCGGCCCTGCGCTGGCAGGCGTTGAACGAGCAGGTCGGCCAGCGCGAGGCGATCATCGGCACTCAGGAAATCACCTTCGAAGCCCTGGTAGCCGAGCAGCGCAATGCCGATGCGGCCATCGAACGCCTGCGTGACGGTCATCATGACCTGTCCGAACGCTTCAATCTGGTGCAGGGGCGCTTTTATTCGGTCGGCGGCGACATCGCCCGGGTCGAGCAGAGCATCCAGCACGGTCAGCAGCGCTTGCGTCAATTGCAGGACGACCTGAAAGAAGCCGAGCGTGCTCGACTGGAAACCGAGTCACACCTGGGCCACGACCGCACCTTGCTGCTGACCTTGGGTGAAGAGCTGGACATGCTCACGCCGGAACAGGAGGTCACCAGCGCCGCCGCCGAGGAAGCCGCCGCCGCGTTGGAAGAGTCCGAAACCACCATGCACGGCTGGCAGGAGCAGTGGGACACCTTCAACCTCACCGCCGCCGAGCCACGTCGTCAGGCTGAAGTTCAGCAGTCGCGGATCCAGCAGCTGGAAACCAGCATGGAGCGATTGGCCGATCGTCAGAAGCGTCTGGCCGAAGAGCGCGCGCTGCTTTCGGCGGACCCGGAAGACGCGGCGATCATGGAACTCAGCGAGCAGTTGGCCGCGTCCGAGGCGACGCTGGAAGACTTGCAGGCCAGTGAAGAGGCGCAAGTCGAACGTCTTGAGCAACTGCGCCAAGAGTTGCAGCAAGCGTTGTCGGCGCAGCAGCAAGCCCAAGGTGATTTGCAGCGGCTCAACGGTCGGCTGGCGTCGCTGGAAGCCTTGCAGCAAGCCGCGCTCGATCCGGGCACCGGCACCGCCGAATGGCTGCGCGAGCAGCATCTGGCGGATCGTCCGCGCCTGGCCGAAGGCCTGAAAGTTGAAGCGGGTTGGGAGCTGGCGGTGGAAACCGTGCTCGGCGCCGACCTGCAAGCGGTGCTGGTGGACGACTTTGGCGATTTCGATCTGGCCGGGTTTGCCCAAGGCGATTTGCGCCTGCTCAGTCCGGCCAGCGATGGCGTGCGCATGCCCGGCAGTTTGCTCGACAAGGTCGAGGCGCAGATCGATCTGTCGCCATGGCTGGGGCAGGTCAAGCCGGTCGGCAGCCTTGAACAGGCCTTGGCCTTGCGCGGGCAATTGGCCGTCGGCCAAAGTCTGATCAGCCGCGACGGTTACTGGGTCGGCAGGCACTTTTTACGCGTGCGTCGGGCCAGTGAAGCGGAAAGCGGCGTGCTTGCTCGCGGCCAGGAAATCCAGCGCCTGGGCCTTGAGCGCGAAGAGCGCGAAGCCACGGTCGAAACCCTGGAAACCCAGCTTCAGAATCTCAGGGCGCAACAGCGTCAGCAGGAAAACGGCCGCGAACACTTGCGCCGTCTGCTGCAAGACGAAGCGCGTCAGCAGGGCGAACTGAAAGCCCAGTTGTCGGCCGGTAAAGCCAAGGTCGAACAGTTGACCCTGCGCCGCAGCCGTCTGGATGAAGAGCTCACCGAGCTCAGCGAACAGCGTGCCCTGGAGCACGAAAACATCGGCGAAGCGCGCCTGCAATTGCAGGAAGCCCTCGACAGCATGGCGGTGGATACCGAGCAGCGCGAGTTGCTGCTGGCCCAACGCGACAGCCTGCGCGAACGCCTCGACCGGGTGCGCCAGGAAGCCCGGCAGCACAAGGACCATGCGCATCAATTGGCGGTGCGCATGGGTTCGCTGAAGGCGCAGCACGATTCCACCCGTCAGGCCCTTGAGCGGCTGGAAATGCAGGCAGAGCGCCTGACCGAGAAGCGCGAACAACTGAGCCTCAATCTGGAAGAGGGCGAGGCGCCGCTGGAAGAGCTGCGGCTGAAGCTCGAAGAGTTGCTCGACAAGCGCATGACCGTCGACGAAGAGCTCAAGACCGCGCAAATCGCCATGGAAGACGCCGACCGCGAACTGCGCGATGCGGAAAAGCGCCGCACCCAGGCCGAGCAGCAATCCCAGTTGATTCGCAGCCAGCTCGAACAGCAACGCATGGAATGGCAAGCGTTGACGGTGCGGCGCAAGACCTTGCAGGATCAATTGCTTGAAGACGGCTACGACCTCAATGGCGTGCTCGCCACCCTGGTGGCCGGAGTCAGCGAGAAAGACGCCGAAGAAGAACTCGAGCGTATTGCCGCGCGGATTCAGCGCCTCGGCGCGATCAACCTCGCGGCCATCGACGAATACCAGCAACAATCCGAGCGTAAACGTTATCTGGATGCCCAGAACGACGATCTGGTGGAAGCACTGGACACTCTCGAGAACGTGATTCGCAAGATCGATAAGGAAACCCGAAACCGCTTCAAAGATACCTTTGATCAGATCAATGGCGGTTTACAGGCCCTTTTTCCAAAAGTTTTCGGTGGAGGACGCGCGTATTTGGAACTGACGGGCGAAGATCTACTCGATACAGGGGTAACGATCATGGCGCAGCCGCCTGGAAAGAAGAACAGCACCATCCATTTGCTCTCCGGTGGCGAAAAAGCCCTGACCGCATTGGCCCTGGTATTTGCCATCTTCAAGTTGAATCCGGCGCCGTTCTGCATGCTCGATGAAGTTGACGCGCCATTGGATGACGCTAACGTTGGACGCTACGCGCGGCTGGTCAAAGAGATGTCGCAGACGGTGCAGTTCATCTATATCACCCACAACAAGATCGCCATGGAAATGGCCGATCAGTTGATGGGGGTGACGATGCACGAACCGGGTTGCTCGCGTCTGGTGGCAGTGGATGTGGAGGAGGCGATGGCCATGGTGGACGCCTGAGTCATTGGGTGTAGGGCAAGTAATTTTGAGCTGTAGGGCTTTTTTACCTGCCTTGATTTGATGGCTAATCGACATATTCGCGCCAGCCAATGTGACAGACGGTGTAAAGTTATCTTTGGTCGTGCTAGTTTAATGTCAATTTTTCGTATACGTGGGCAAAACGCCTGTCAGAACATAGAGTTGGCGCCACGTTTTAAAGCGGTTTACACAATGTAAACCCCTTATTTTTCAGCATTTTTTATAGAGGCACGGGATTACATGGAAATCGGTCTGCGCGAGTGGCTGATCGTCATCGGCATTATTGTCATTGCCGGTATTCTTTTCGATGGCTGGCGTCGCATGCGCGGCGGCAAGGGAAAACTGAAATTCCGTCTCGACCGAAGTCTGTCCAACCTGCCGGACGAGGACACCAGCGCCGAGCTGTTGGGCCCGCCCCGCGTGCTGGACACCCAGAAAGAACCGCAACTGGACGAGCACGACCTGCCGTCGGTGAGCATGCCTGCCCGTGAACCGCGCGAGTCGGGTTCCAAGCGTGGCAAGCGTGGCCATGGCGAGCCGTCGCAAGGCGATATGAACCTCAGCCTGGACCTGGACGGCGGCCCGAGCTTCAGCAGCCGTGACGATTTCCCGGATGACACCAAGTCCGCCAGCCCTGCCGACAAAGAGCAGCCGCAAGCCGAAGAAGTGCTGGTAATCAGCGTGATCTGCCGCGACCCGGCCGGCTTCAAGGGCCCGGCGCTGCTGCAGAACATTCTGGAAAGCGGTCTGCGTTTCGGCGAGATGGACATTTTCCACCGCCACGAAAGCATGGCTGGTAACGGCGAAGTGCTGTTCTCGATGGCCAACGCGGTCAAGCCGGGCGTCTTCGATCTGGACGATATCGATCATTTCAGCACTCCAGCGGTGAGCTTCTTCCTCGGTCTGCCAGGCCCGCGTCATCCGAAGCAAGCCTTCGACGTGATGGTGGCGGCGGCGCGTAAACTGTCCCAGGAGCTGAACGGCGAGCTGAAAGACGACCAGCGCAGTGTGCTGACCGCTCAGACGATTGAGCACTACCGTCAGCGTATCGTTGAGTTTGAACGCCGCGCATTGACCCAGAAGCGCTAAACGAATGACTGGGGCAGGCTTCTGTGGCGAGGGAGCTTGCTCCCGCTGGGCAGCGAAGCAGCCCCATCCAGATGCACCGCATTCACTGGTTTTACGACGGCTTCGCCGCCGAGTGGGAGCAAGCTCCCTCGCCACCGTGTCCACAGCTTTGCGCTACCGTATTTAAAAGATTGAGCAGCCTCGGCTGCTCTTTTGCTTTATGAGAGAACACCCATGACTGCCGCCGAAACCCGCATTCTAGAGCTGCGCGCCGAGCTCGATCAGCACAACTATCGCTACCACGTGCTGGATGAACCGAGCATTCCGGACGCCGAATACGATCGCTTGTTCCATGAGCTCAAGGCGCTCGAAGCAGCCCATCCCGAACTGATCACCAGTGACTCGCCGACCCAGCGCGTCGGCAGTGCGGCGCTGTCGGCGTTCACTCAGGTGCGTCATGAAGTGCCGATGCTCAGCCTTGGCAACGCCTTCGAAGAAACCGACATGCGCGAGTTCGACCGTCGGGTGACGGAAGGTCTGGACCTGCCGGTCGGCGACCTGTTCGGTGGCGGCGCAGCGGTGGAATACAGCTGCGAACCCAAGCTCGATGGCCTGGCGGTCAGCCTGCTGTATCAGGACGGTATGCTGGTGCGCGGCGCCACTCGCGGCGATGGCACCACGGGCGAAGACATCAGCGTCAACGTGCGCACCGTGCGCAATATCCCGCTCAAGCTGCATGGCAGCGGCTGGCCGGCGACCCTGGAGGTGCGCGGCGAAGTGTTCATGTCCAAGGCCGGTTTCGAGCGGCTCAACTCCACGCAACTGGAAATGGGCGGCAAGACCTTCGCCAACCCGCGTAACGCAGCGGCAGGTAGCTTGCGGCAGCTGGATTCAAAGATCACCGCCAACCGTCCGCTGGAATTCTGCTGCTACGGCATCGGCCAGGTTTCCGCCGATATCGCCGACACGCACATTGGCAATCTGCAGCAACTCAAAGCCTGGGGTATGCCGATCAGTCATGAGTTGAAATCGGCTCGTGGCATCGATGAGTGCCTGGATTACTACCGCGACATCGGCGAACGCCGCAATGCGCTGCCCTATGAAATCGACGGCGTGGTGTTCAAGGTCAACAGCATTGCCTCCCAGCGCGAGTTGGGTTTCCGTGCCCGCGAACCGCGTTGGGCCATCGCGCATAAATTCCCGGCGATGGAAGAGCTCACCGAGTTGCTCGATGTGGAGTTTCAGGTCGGTCGCACCGGTGCCGTGACGCCGGTGGCACGCTTGAAACCGGTCAAGGTCGCGGGGGTCACCGTGGCCAACGCGACCCTGCACAACATGGATGAAGTCGCGCGCCTGGGCCTGATGATCGGCGATACGGTCATCATCCGTCGTGCCGGTGATGTGATTCCGCAAGTGGTGCAAGTGGTCATCGAGCGTCGTCCTGAGGATGCACGACCGGTACAGATTCCCGAGCAGTGCCCGGTCTGCGGTTCGCATGTCGAGCGTACGCAGCTGGTGAAACGCAGCAAGGGTCGCGAGACTGTCAGCGAAGGCGCGGTGTATCGCTGCGTCGGCCGTCTGGCCTGCGGTGCGCAACTCAAGCAGGCGATCATTCACTTCGTTTCGCGTCGCGCCATGGACATCGAAGGGCTGGGCGAGAAGAGCGTCGAGCAATTGGTGGATGAAGGCCTGGTGAGTTCGCCGGCCGATCTCTATGCCCTGACGTTCGAGCAGATCGTCGATCTGGAAGGCTTTGCCGAGCTCTCGAGCAAGAACCTGCTCAGCGCCATCGAAGACAGCAAACGACCGAGCCTGGCGCGGTTCATCTACGCCTTGGGCATTCCTGATGTCGGCGAAGAGACGGCCAAGGTGCTCGCGCGTTCTCTCGGCTCGCTGGAGCGTGTTCAGCAGGCGTTGCCGCAAGTGCTCACGTACCTGCCGGATGTCGGGCTGGAAGTGGCTCACGAGATTCACAGCTTCTTTGAAGACCCGCATAACCAGCAGGTGATTGCCAATCTGTTGAAGCACGGCCTGCAGATTCAGGATCAGGGGGCGTTGGGTGCCGAATTCGCTGCAAGCACCACGCTTGGCGGTTTTCTCGACAAGCTGAACATTCCTTCGGTCGGGCCGGGCGGGGCGCAGAAGCTCGCCGACAAATTC
The DNA here is from genome assembly GCF_030687165.1 of Pseudomonas sp. FP1740. NCBI lineage: Bacteria > Pseudomonadati > Pseudomonadota > Gammaproteobacteria > Pseudomonadales > Pseudomonadaceae > Pseudomonas > Pseudomonas sp. FP1740. The sequence continues at coordinate 4,471,242 of NZ_CP117461.1, read as the reverse complement.
GGCTCGCTTGAAGCGGTGATGAATGCTGATTGGCTGGACATGCGTCAGGCGTTGCCGGAGAAACAGGCGACCTCGGTTCGAGAATTCTTTGCAGTGACGCAAAACCGTCAACTCGCCGAGGCGGCCGAAAAGCAGCTGAGCGATTTCGGCATGCATTGGCAGAGCGAGAAGAAAGTCGTCGAAGGATTGCCGCTGGCTGGGCAGACCTGGGTGCTGACCGGTTCGCTGGAACTGATGAGTCGCGATATCGCCAAGGACAAGCTTGAAAGCCTCGGGGCCAAGGTGGCTGGTTCGGTGTCGGCCAAGACCCATTGCGTGGTCGCGGGACCGGGTGCGGGTTCGAAGTTGACCAGGGCCAATGAGCTGGGGTTGAAGGTGCTGGATGAAGAGGCGTTTGTCGAGTTTCTTCGCAAGCACAATATCTCGGTTTAACTGAGCGTTCCCACGCTCTGCGTCACAGCGGACGTGGAGCGTCCGGGGCGGCATTCCCACGCAGAGCATGGGAACGATCATGTCTGAGCAATGATCTAGTCTTGGCAGGCCCCAGGGAGAGATCGCCATGTACCGCTTTTTCGAACAGCTCAGTTCACGCATCGCCGCGCCCTTCATGGGTGAGCGTTCGCGCAACAGCAAGGTCTGGCATTGTCGCTGCGGGCAGTCGCTGTTCTTTCACAACAGTCAGTGCCTGGCCTGTTCGGCGGCGCTGGGTTACCAGCCGCAGCAGAGTCGCTTGTCATCATTGCAACCCGGCCCGCAGGCGGATACCTGGTGGCTCGATGCCGACCCTGACGTCGGTATTTTCCGCCGTTGCGCCAATCTCGATTCCCCGGCTGCGTGCAACTGGTTATTGCCGGCCAATCATCATGATGGGTTGTGCATCGCCTGTAGCCTGAACCGCACCATCCCCGACCTGTCGATTCCCGAGAACCACGAGCGCTGGCGCAAAGTGGAAACCGCCAAGCGTCGTCTGGTGGCGCAGTTGCTCAGCCTGGGCTTGCAGGTCATTCCCAAAACGGTGGACGAAGAGGCTGGTCTGGCCTTCGATTTCATCGGTATCGACCTCGAAGGCAAGCCGCCGACCACCGGGCACGCCAACGGCCTGATCACCCTCGATATCAAAGAAGCCGACGACGCCCACCGCGAGCAGGTTCGCGTGCAGATGCACGAACCCTATCGCACGCTGCTTGGTCACTTTCGGCACGAGACAGGGCATTACTACTGGGACCGACTGATCGCCAACAGTGCCTGGCTGGAACCGTTCCGCGGCCTGTTCGGCGACGAGCGTGTCAGCTACGCCGAGGCTCTTGAACAGCATTATCAACAAGGTGCGCCGCTCGACTGGCAGCAACATTACGTCAGCGCCTACGCCACCATGCACCCTTGGGAAGACTGGGCGGAAACCTGGGCTCACTACCTGCACATGATGGATGCGGTGGACACCGCCCTGGGTTTTGGCATGAGTGCCCAGGAAATGGATTTCGACTATCAGCCGTTTCCGCCCAGCACGCTGTTCGATCCGCAGCACCCCGGCGGTCCGGCGTTCCTGTCGTTCGTCAATGCATGGATCGAGCTGGCCGGCATGCTCAACGAACTGTCACGCAGCATGGGCCAGCCGGATTTCTATCCGTTCGCCTTGCCGCCGGCGGTGATCGCCAGGCTGCACTTCATTCACTTGGTGATCCAGCAAGAGGGCGGCCGGGCGGATGAAGTGTTGGTGCAATAGGATCAAAAGATCGCGGCCTGGTCGCGATCTTTTGAAGGCCAGCGCATGTCCTTGAAGCAGCTCATGTTTTTTAATCCGCCCGAACGGTTGTAACTTCGTCTCAGATAGGTACAATGGCGCGGCTCGCCGTCAGGTGAGCGTCGTTATGGTGACCCCATCGGTCCCCCCGCAACGATTACCCGTGAACCTGGTCAGATCCGGAAGGAAGCAGCCACAGCGGGAACATTGTGTGCCGGGGTGTGGCTGGTGGGGTTGCCTCCATAACGCAACACGAACCCTCTTTCGTGTTTTCTATCTAAAAATACTGTTTTGCTTTCCCTGCCATGGAGCTCATCCAGGGCGGCTTTTCGTCGTTTCCGAATGAAACAGCGGGATATAAAAAAGGAGGCCGATCTGTCGTATTCGACAGGTCGGCCTCCTTTTTTTGATTGTAAGCATCAAGGCTTGGACAAGGCCTGGTCAACCGCTGCGATCAGCTTTCCCAGATCCTTCGGGGTGGCTTTGTGTATGACGCTGAACAGGTACGCTCGCTGTTCATCCTCGTCGCCTAGATCTGCGAAAAAGGCTTTCAGCTTCACACCCAGCACGTCGGCAAGCAGGAACAATGCTTCCACGCTGGGGGTATAGGTGCCAGTTTCGAAGCGGCTGATGGTTTTGGGGTCAAAACCGGTTTTTTCGCCGAGTTCAGCCTGAGTAAGCCCTGCGACCTTGCGGTAGCGTCGGATGGCTGGACCCAAACTTGAAATTTGCATCGCTCAATTCCCATTTAGAATCAAGAACTTAACGATAGATTTTTGCATTAGGCAACTGCATGATCCATCACCTTGCTTTGCAAAATGTGATGCATTTCGTAGAATCGCCGCTTCGGAGGGGGTTTTGGTGATCTGCTGTCTGAAGTTTAGGCGATATGAAACAGCCAGCATTGTCTTCCCTTGCCGGGTGTGCAGAGAAGTCGTTGGCGGTCTGAAACCCTCGCGAAATGTTACCAGAGTCGGTGTTGCTACCTTGCCCGAGACTAGTTGATCTTCGGCGGTCCAGGGGCCATCAAATGCTGTTCATGGAGTGATAACGTGTCTCTGCGCTGTACGTCTCAAAACATCTCTTCCGGGCATCTTGCACTGGTCGAGCGGTACCTCCGCTAGCGACAGTGAGCCTCACTCATGGATGAGAAATACCGCAGGGCCGTGGATGCCGCCGCAATTTTTTCCGAGACTGATCTCAACGGCCGGATTACTTACGTCAACGATCAGTTCTGCGTCGTGTCCGGCTACAGCCGCGAGGAATTGCTGGGGCAAAACCATCGCCTGCTGAACTCCGGCCTGCATTCCGCCGATTTCTTCGCTGCCATGTGGCGCACCATTGCTCTGGGCAATGTCTGGAAGGGCGAAATCTGTAATCGCGCCAAGGATGGCAGGTTGTATTGGGTCGACAGCACCATGGTGCCGGTGCTCGACGACACCACCGGGCTCGTCGACCGATACCTCTCGATTCGTTTCGACATCAGCGAAAAACGTCAATTACTGCAATCCCTGCAATGGCGGGTCGGGCATGACGTGCTGACCGGGCTGCCCAATCGCGCGTTCCTGTCGGATTTGCTGGATCAGGCGCTGGAGTTTTCCCGGCAGGAAAACATTCCGCTGGCAGTGTGCATGCTTGACCTCGACGGGTTCAAAGCGGTCAACGACGGCTACGGTCACGCCAGTGGCGATATGTTGCTGGTGGAAGTGGCCAAGCGTCTGCGTGACATTGTGCGCGGCGAAGATGTGGTGGCGCGATTGGCCGGTGACGAGTTCGTGCTGGTGTTGCGTTACGTGCGTGATGTGCCGGAATTGCGCGCGGCGTTGAGTCGCGTGCTGGGGGCGATCTCGGCGCCTTACACACTGCACGGCAAGGACATCAATGTGTTTGCCAGTATCGGCGTCACCCTGTTTCCCCATGACAACGAAGATGCCGAAACCCTGCTGCGCCACGCCGACCAGGCGATGTATGTGGCCAAGCAGCGCGGGCGAAACCGCTTTCATCTGTTCGATGTGTCCCGGGATCAAGAGGTCAAAGCCACGCACCAGACCGTCGAGCGGGTGCGTCAGGCGCTGGTCTCCGGTGAATTTCGCCTGCACTTTCAGCCCAAGGTGAACATGCGCCGTGGTGAGGTCGTGGGTTTCGAGGCCTTGTTGCGGTGGCAGCACCCGCAAAACGGCATGGTGCCGCCCCGGGAGTTTTTGCCGCTGGTGGAGGATACCGACCTGATCATCGATATCGGCGAATGGGTGATGGACCAGGTGCTGGCGCAGTTGCACCGCTGGCAACAAGCGGGGCAGGGCTGGCCGATCAGTATCAACATCGCGGCGCGACATTTTCAGCGCGCGGATTTCGTCGACCGGCTCAGACAGGTACTCGCTCGGCATGCTCAGGTTGCCCCGCGGATGCTCGACCTGGAAATCGTCGAGTCGGTGGCGATCGAGAATATCCAGCATGTCAGCGCCTGTTTGCAGGCCTGTCAGGCGTTGGGGGTGCAGTTTTCCCTGGGTGATTTCGGCACCGGTTATTCGTCCCTGAGTTATCTCAAGCGTTTACGCACCCAGACTATCAAGATCGACAAGTCATTTGTGCGTGACATTCTGAATGACCGGGATGACCTGGCCCTGACCACGGCGGTGATTGGCCTGGCCCGGGCATTCGGTCGGCAGGTGATTGCCGAGGGGCTGGAAAGCCTTGAGCACGGTGAGTTGTTGTTGCGGCTGGGGTGCGAAGTCGCTCAAGGCTATTTCATCGCCCGTCCGATGCCGCCCTCCGAGGTGCCGGCCTGGGTGGCGGGGTTTGTTGCCCCGTCGCAATGGCAGGCACTCGATCAAATAGCCTGACTCGCTCTATATGGCAGCCTTCGGCAGTTGCTACGGGGTCGGGTTACCGGTATAGAGCCGGATGGTCACTGATCTCCCCCGACGTTTTCATTTGCTGCAACGTACGCAAAATGCGTTGTACCGGCACTTTCGGGTCATTGCGCACGTAACAACTGATAGGCTGTTCCTGCACCAGCGCTACGCTTTTCAGTTGCTGGTCGGGCAGCAGGCGCTGGTTGAACCAGTCCAGGGTCCATCGGTTGCTCACCGCGTAGCGATAGCGTCCAGCCAGCAGCTTTTCCAGCACCTGTTCCTGATTGCGTGCGTCCTCGCGGTGCAGCCGGTCGGCGTCGAACAGCGGTTGCAGGGTCGGGTAGCTATAGCCGAGCACGGTGCCGATCGACTGTTGTGGCAGGTCCGTTGGATTGACAGAGTCGGGTGGGCCTTGCCGGCCGGTCGCGCTCGATTTGCACCAAGGGCATGGCCCAGCTGTCCGGCACGACAAAGCGCAACGGCACTTCGGCGGCCGCGACGCTCAGGCTGACTAATAGCAGTGCCCCCAAGGCAAAGTGCATAAATGCTCCGGTACGGCTCAAACCTGAGCTGATAAAAGCTCCTCAAAGTGCAGCTTAGCCAGAATAGACGAGCGCACCGGATGCAATTTTGGCCTTGCTCCGCTAGCATTAGCCGCTTCTGCTTCCTTCGCTGCGACGGTTTTCGATGAGTTATCAGGTTCTTGCACGTAAATGGCGTCCGCGCTCGTTCCGCGAAATGGTCGGCCAGACCCATGTGCTCAAGGCTCTGATCAATGCCTTGGACAGCCAGCGGCTGCACCACGCCTACCTGTTTACCGGTACCCGCGGGGTTGGCAAGACCACCATCGCGCGGATCATCGCCAAATGCCTGAACTGTGAAACAGGTATCACTTCGACGCCCTGTGGCGAGTGCTCGGTGTGCCGCGAAATCGATGAAGGCCGCTTCGTCGACCTGATCGAGATCGACGCCGCGAGCCGGACCAAGGTCGAAGACACCCGCGAACTGCTCGACAACGTGCAGTACGCGCCGAGCCGCGGGCGCTTCAAGGTCTACCTGATCGACGAAGTGCACATGCTTTCCAGCCATTCCTTCAATGCGCTGTTGAAAACCCTCGAAGAGCCGCCGCCCTACGTCAAGTTCATCCTGGCTACCACCGATCCGCAGAAACTTCCTGCAACGATTCTCTCGCGGTGCCTGCAGTTCTCCTTGAAGAACATGACCCCTGAGCGGGTGGTCGAGCATCTGAGCCATGTGCTGAGCGTCGAGAACGTGCCGTTCGAAGACGATGCGCTGTGGCTGCTGGGTCGCGCCGCCGACGGTTCGATGCGCGATGCCATGAGCCTGACCGACCAGGCCATCGCCTTCGGTGAAGGCAAGGTTCTGGCCGCCGACGTGCGGGCGATGCTCGGCACCCTCGATCACGGCCAGGTCTATGACGTTCTGCATGCGCTGATCGAAGGCGATGCCAAGGCATTGCTTGAGGCCGTGCGCCATCTGGCCGAGCAAGGCCCGGACTGGAACGGCGTGCTCTCGGAAATTCTCAACGTGTTGCACCGTGTTGCCATCGCCCAGGCCCTGCCTGAAGGCGTCGACAACGGCCATGGCGACCGCGATCGCGTATTGGCGCTGGCCCAGGCCCTGCCGGCCGAAGATGTGCAGTTCTATTACCAGATGGGCCTGATTGGTCGCCGGGATTTACCGCTGGCACCGGATCCGCGCGGCGGTTTCGAAATGGTCCTGCTGCGAATGCTCGCATTCAGGCCGGCAGACACCGAGGACGCTCCGAGGCAACCGCTAAAGCCAGTGGGGATCAGCCAGGCCACAGTTGATTCCGCAAACTCAGTGGCTGCCGCGCCGATTGTTGCGCCGGTAGTCGCTGCGGCCGTGGCACCGGTTCCAGTGGCGCCCGTGGTTGCACCAGTACCTGTCCCGGCCGTTGCGCCTGAGCCCGTCGCGCCGGTGGCGGTGCCTGAGCCCGAGCCAGTGGTCGAGCCCGTAGCGGTCGAAGAAGTCGTCGATCTGCCCTGGAACGATCCGGTAGAGTCTGAGGTTGTCCAGCTGCCCGCCGTCGAGCCGATGCTGGAGACGGCCGGCGAACAACCCGAATTACCACCGATGCCCATGCCGACACCGGACAGCGTGGTGCCGGATGCGCCTGAGTGGGCCGCTGCGCCGATTCCGGAACCGTCCGTGGCCGAAGTCGATGCCGCCACGCCAGGCATCGACCTGGATGACGAGCCGCCGCTGGACGAGGACTATATCGAGCCGGACATGGATTCGGCCTACAGCTACCTCGACGATCTGGCCAGTGAGCACACCGCCGAACCTGCGGCGCAGCCCGAGCCTGAACCGGCCGCGATGCCGGCCACCGGCCTGGCCCTGCAATGGCTGGAATTGTTCCCGAAACTGCCAGTGTCTGGCATGACCGGCAGCATTGCCGCCAACTGCACGCTGATCGCCGTCGATGGCGACAATTGGCTGTTGCATCTGGACCCGGCTCACAGCGCCCTGTTCAACGCGACGCAACAACGTCGCCTCAACGATGCGCTGAACCAGCACCACGGGCGCACGCTGACCCTGAGCATCGAGCTGATCAAGCCTGAGCAGGAAACCCCGGCCCAGGCCGCGTCCCGGCGTCGGGCCGACCGTCAGCGCGAGGCCGAGGAGTCGATCCATGGCGATCCGTTCATCCAGCAAATGATGCAGCAGTTCGGGGCGGTGGTCCGTCACGATACTATTGAACCTGTCGAGGCCCTGGTCAGTCAGGGCTAATAACTGAAGGCGCTTGGCCGCACTCGCCGGGCGCTGTTTTTATCCAAGTACTTTTGAGGTGATTCCCATGATGAAAGGTGGCATGGCCGGCCTGATGAAGCAGGCGCAGCAGATGCAGGAAAAAATGGCCAAGATGCAGGAAGAGCTGGCCAACGCCGAAGTCACCGGTAAAGCCGGTGGCGATATGGTCACCGTGGTGATGACCGGTCGTCACGACGTCAAGCGCGTGACCATCGACCCAAGCCTGGTCGAAGGCCTGAGCGAAGACGACAAAGAGATGCTGGAGGCTGTATTCGCCGCCGCCGTCAACGACGCCGTGCGCAAGATCGAAGCCAACAGCCAGGAAAAAATGGGCAGCATGACCGCTGGCATGCAATTGCCACCGGGTATGAAACTGCCATTCTGATTCGCCAGCGCGCATCGGATGGGTTAAAAAAATGCCAGGCATCGCGCCTGGCATTTTTGTTTCTGGCTGGTTTTTGCCAATCCCTGTGGCGAGGGAGCTTGCTCCCGTTGGACTGCGCAGCAGTCCCCCTCTTTTCAGGTAGAGAGTGGGGCCGCTACGCGCCCCAGCGGGAGCAAGCTCCCTCGCCACAGTGAAAAGTAGAAACATCGAACGCGCCATCCCCACAACGGTCTGCTCCCTATACCGCCGAAATTCATCGATCAAGGAGACGCTCACATGCCACAAGCATTGACCCTCAACCAACGAATCGTCCTGGTGTCTCGCCCGGTGGGCGCGCCGACACCGGAGAATTTCCGTCTGGAACGGGTAGCGTTGCCGGATCTGGCCGACGGTCAGGTGCTGCTCAAGACGCTGTATCTGTCGCTGGATCCCTACATGCGCGGTCGTATGAGTGACGCACCGTCCTACGCGGCACCGGTAGAAATTGGCGAAGTAATGACCGGTGGGGCTGTCAGTCGTGTCGAGCGTTCGCTGAATCCGAAATTCCAGAAGGGCGATCTGGTGGTCGGCGCCACGGGATGGCAGAGCCACAGCATCAGCGACGGGCGCAACATCATTCCGGTCCCGTCCGGGCTGCCAAGTCCATCGATGGCGCTGGGGGTGCTGGGCATGCCTGGCATGACCGCCTACATGGGGCTGATGGACATCGGCCAACCCAAAGAGGGCGAAACCCTGGTAGTGGCGGCCGCGTCCGGCGCGGTGGGTTCGGTGGTCGGCCAGGTGGCGAAGCTCAAAGGCCTGCGGGTGGTTGGCGTGGCCGGTGGTGCGGAAAAATGTCGCTACGTGGTCGAGGAGTTGGGCTTCGATGCCTGCATCGACCACAAGCGCCCGGACTTCGCCGACGAGTTGGCGCTGGCCTGCTTCAAAGGCGTCGACATCTACTTTGAAAACGTCGGTGGCAAAGTGTTCGATGCGGTGTTGCCGCTGCTCAACCCCAAGGCGCGGATTCCTCTTTGTGGTCTGATCGCTTCCTACAATGCCCATGAAGCGCCGACCGGGCCGGATCGCTTGCCACAATTGCAGCGCACGCTGCTGACCAAGCGTGTGCGGATTCAGGGGTTTATTGTGTTCGACGACTACGGCGACCGTCAGCCAGAGTTCATCAGCGCCATGGCGCCTTGGGTGCGTGACGGCAAGGTGAAATTCCGTGAAGATGTGGTCGACGGCCTGGAGAACGCGCCCGAGGCATTTATTGGCCTGCTGGAAGGACGCAACTTTGGCAAGCTGGTGGTGCGGGTGGCGCCGACTGAGTAATTGGCGCTGCTATTTGACGCTAAACAGACGCGCGGGTATAAACCGCGTCTCGTTGTTATGTCGGACTTTTCCCCATGAGCTTCAGCCCTTTGATTCGCCAACTGATCGATGCCCTGCGAATTTTGCCGGGTGTGGGTCAGAAAACTGCCCAGCGCATGGCGTTGCAACTGCTTGAGCGCGATCGCAGCGGCGGTTCGCGACTGGCCCAGGCGCTGAGCCAGGCCATGGAAGGGGTGGGCCACTGCCGTTTGTGCCGCACGCTGACCGAAGACGATCTGTGCCCGCAATGCGCCGATCCACGCCGCGACGACACCTTGCTGTGTGTGGTGGAAGGTCCGATGGATGTGTACGCGGTGGAGCAGACCGGTTTTCGCGGTCGCTACTTCGTGCTCAAGGGCCACTTGTCGCCTCTGGACGGGTTGGGGCCGGAAGCCATCGGCATTCCACAACTGATGGCGCGGATCGAAGAGGCGGGCACGTTTACCGAAGTCATCCTCGCCACCAACCCGACGGTGGAAGGCGAGGCCACGGCGCATTACATCGCCCAGTTGCTCAGCAACAAGGGCCTGATTGCCTCGCGCATTGCCCACGGCGTACCGTTGGGTGGCGAGCTGGAACTGGTGGATGGCGGGACATTGGCGCATTCGTTTGCAGGGCGTAAGCCGATTTCGCTGTAACGGTGCTGTCTGGGCTGACGCCTTCCAGGCGCTGCCTTACTTATCGCTCAACGCAAACTGCGTCAGACAGAAAGTAGCAATCCCCATGTCTTCCAGCCGTTGCGAACCACCCAGCTCCGGCAAGTCAATGATCGCCGCCGCTTCATGCACCCGCGCGCCCATGCGCCGAACCAGGTTGGCCGCCGCAATCAGCGTGCCGCCGGTGGCGATCAGGTCATCGAACAGCACCACCGAATCCCCCTCGCACAGGCTGTCGGCGTGGACTTCAAGGAAGGCTTCGCCGTATTCGGTCGCGTAACCTTCGGCCAGCACATCGGCGGGCAATTTGCCCTGCTTGCGGAACAGCACCAATGGCTTGTTCAGCTGATACGCCAATATCGAACCGATCAGGAACCCGCGCGCGTCCATGGCGCCAATGTGGGTGAAGTCGGCCTCGACGTAGCGATGGGCAAAGCTGTCCATCACCAGGCGCAGGGCCGTGGGCGACTGGAACAGCGGGGTGATGTCGCGAAAGATCACGCCCGGCTAGGGAAAGTCGATCACGGGGCGGATCAGGGATTTGATGTCGAAGGAGTCGATGACCATCGTCGAAGTGTCCTGGCGGGCTGCAAACGTCGCAGTATAACGGCGGCTGAACCGTTTCGCTCAGCCGCCGTCGCGAGGATCAGCCTTCGATCGAGCCACCGGCCAGGGCGCAGAGCTGGATCGGGTCGAGGATGTGCACTTCCTTACCCTCGGCGGCGATCAGTTCGTTTTGCTGGAAGCGCGTGAACACCCGAGACACGGTTTCCACCGCCAAGCCCAGGTAATTGCCGATTTCGTTGCGCGACATGCTCAACCGGAACTGGTTGGCCGAGAAGCCCCGGGCGCGGAAACGGGCCGAGAGGTTGACCAGGAAGGTGGCGATGCGCTCATCGGCGGTCTTCTTCGACAGCAGCAACATCATTTGCTGATCGTCACGAATCTCGCGGCTCATCACGCGCATCAACTGGCGGCGCAGTTGTGGCAGTTGCAGGGCCAGTTCGTCGAGGCGCTCGAACGGGATCTCGCACACCGAAGTGGTTTCCAGGGCTTGCGCCGAGACCGGGTGCTTTTCGGTGTCCATGCCCGACAGACCGACCAGTTCACTCGGCAGATGGAAGCCGGTGAGTTGTTCTTCGCCGCCATCGCTCAGGCTGAAAGTCTTCAGGGCGCCGGAGCGTACTGCATAAACGGAATCGAACGTGTCGCCCTGGCGAAACAGAAATTCGCCTTTTTTCAGCGGGCGACCACGTTTGACGATTTCGTCCAGCGCATCCATGTCTTCCAGATTCAGAGAAAGTGGCAGGCAGAGAGGGGCCAGGCTGCAATCCTTGCAATGGGCCTGGTTATGAGCGCGCAGTTTAACTGGCTCGGACATTTCTTTGATCCTTGTGGGAAAACACACATAAGCCGTAAGGGTAACCCACGGGAGGACGTTCGGGCCAGCCTGCGACAATTTAACCGCAAGGCATTAGATCACTCGTGAAAAGCGCTGGCGATTGGTGTGTTCCAAGTATGCATCGAACACCATGCACACCGAGCGCACCAGCAGTCGGCCTGCGGGGAGTACGGTGATCCGTTCATTGTCGAGCTCGATCAACCCGTCCTTGGCCATGTCCTGCAGCTGTGGCCAGAGCTCGCCGAAGTAACCCCGAAAATCGATGTTGAAGGCTTGCTCGATTTCCGCGAATTCCAGGTCGAAATGGCAAATCAGTTGCTGAATCACCGCCCTGCGCAAGCGATCGTCGGCATTGCACAGCAGGCCACGGTTGGTGGCCAGTTGCGCGGACGCCAAAGCGTTCTGGTACTGACTCAGGTCGCTGCTGTTCTGGCAGTACAGGTCGCCGATCTGGCTGATGGCCGATACCCCCAGACCAATCAGATCGCAATGACCGTGGGTGGTGTAGCCCTGGAAGTTGCGTTGCAAGGTCGACTCTTCCTGGGCAATCGCCAGTTCATCATCGGGCAGGGCGAAGTGGTCCATGCCGATGTAGCGGTAACCGGCGACCGTCAGTTGTTCGATGGTGCGCTGGAGCATTTCCAGTTTCTGCGCCGGTGCCGGCAGATCGTTGCTGTTGATCCGCCGTTGCGGCATGAAGCGCTCTGGCAGATGGGCGTAGTTGAACACCGAGAGCCGGTCCGGTTGCAGGCTGATGACTTCGTCGACGGTGCGGGCGAAGTTCTCGGGCGTCTGCTTCGGCAAGCCGTAGATCAGATCGATGTTGATCGAGCGATATTGCAGAGTCCGGGCGGCGTCGATCACCGCGCGGGTTTCTTCCAGGCTTTGCAGGCGATTGACCGCCCGCTGTACCGCCGGGTCGAGATCTTGCAGGCCGATGCTGACCCGGTTGAAGCCCAGTTCCCGGAGCAACCCCATGGTCGACCAGTCGGCCTCGCGCGGGTCAATCTCAATGCCGTAGTCGCCGGAATCGTCGTTCAGCAGATTGAAATGCTTGCGCAGCCGGGCCATCAGCTGACGCAGTTCATCGTGACTGAGAAAGGTCGGTGTGCCGCCGCCAAAATGCAGTTGCTCGACTTTTTGCATGGGGTCGAGGTGGCAGGCGATCAGCTGGATTTCCTGTTCCAGGCGCTGCAAATAGGGCAGGGCACGGCCACGGTCCTTGGTGATGACTTTGTTGCAGGCGCAGTAGTAGCAGATGTTCGCGCAGAACGGCACGTGCACATACAGGGATAACGGTCGCAGCGCCTTGCGGCTGTCGCGCAGGGCATGAAACAGGTCGAAGGTGCCGACCTGGCTGTCGAATTGCACGGCCGTCGGATACGAGGTATAGCGTGGCCCCGCCAGGTCGTAACGGCGGATCAGATCTGTGTCCCAACGAATGGCGTCGAGCATGCGGGCATTCCCCCGGATAGGCTGGCAGTGTCGGCGAGTCTAGGGGGTGCGGCTGATGGGCATCTTGATTTGCATCAACGGTGATTGGCGATAGCGATAGTTTTTGTGGCGAGGGATCTAATGCCCCATGAGCCAATGCTGATGCGGCCCCGGCAAGGTCCAGATGCCGAAGACCATCACCAACAAGCCGCCGGTCATGCGCACGCTGCGTTTACGCAACAACGCCGTGACCCGCTCGGCCGCCAGGCCTGTGGCGAGCAGCACCGGCCAGGTGCCCAACCCAAACGCCAGCATCAGCAACGCACTGTCCAGCGCATTCCCCTGACTCGCCGACCACAGCAATGTGCTGTAAACCAGCCCGCACGGCAGCCAGCCCCACAGCGCGCCGAGCAGCAAGGCGCGGGGCAGGTTCGACACTGGCAACAGTGTGTTGGCCACCGGCTGGATATGCCGCCACAGGCCGCGACCCAGACTTTCGATGCGGGTCAGGCCGCTCCACCAGCCGGCCAGGTACAACCCCATGGCGATCAGCAGCAACCCGGCGAGGATGCGCATGAACATCGCCGCCGGGCTATTGGCCACGGCCCAACCAGCCAGGCCGATCAGTAGGCCGGCCGCGGCGTAGCTGAGAATCCGCCCCAGGTTGTAGGCCAGCAGCAAGCGGAAGCGTCGGCTGCGCTGTTCCTTGGGGATCGCCAGGGTCAGCGCGCCCATCAAACCGCCGCACATGCCCAGGCAATGGCCGCCACCGAGCAGGCCGAGGATCAGCGCAGAGACCAGCAGTGGCGCCAACTCAAGCATGGGGTGGCGCCTTGTCGTCCGGCTTGGCCGGATGGCCGCTGGCCTCGTCGACCGCTGCCGTATGCTTCGGGTCCTGGTCGTCGAACAGGATGCTGTGGGCCGGGCCGTCGAGGTCGTCGTACTGACCGCTGTCGACCGCCCAGAAGAAGATGTAGACAGCGATGGCCACGATCAGCAGCGCGGCCGGGATCATCACGTAGAGAGCTGGCATCTGGACTCCATGCCCGCACGGCTCAGGCCGGCAGCGGGCGGGTTTCTGGCGTGGCGCTGGTGGCTGGCGCGCTCGGCAGGCGAGTCAGGCGCAAAGCATTCAACACCACGGTCAACGAACTGATGGACATGCCGACCGCGGCCCACACCGGAGTGATCCAGCCGAGGGCGGCGAATGGCAACATGAGGCCATTGTACAGCGCTGCCCACAGCAAGTTCTCGATGATGACCCGACGGGTGCGACGGGCCAGGCTGAAAGCTTGCACCAGCGCGTCGAGGCGGTTCGACAGCAACACCGCGTCGGCACTGGTTTTTGCCAGATCGGTGGCCGAGCCCATCGCCACGCTGATGTCGGCGGCGGCCAGCACCGGCACGTCGTTGACCCCGTCACCGAGCATCAACACCTTGCGACCTTCCTGGTGCAGTTGTTGCAGCACCTGCAATTTATCGTCCGGACGCAAACCGCCACGGGCCTCGTCGATGCCCAGTTCGGCGGCGACGCTGGCGACCATCGGCGAGCTGTCGCCGGACAGCAGCAAGGTGCGCCAGCCGCGAGCCTTGCAGGCCGCCAGCAGGGCGGGGGCGTCGGCGCGCAAACGGTCGTCGAGGACGAACCATGCCAGTGGTCCCTGGCTGTCGCCGAGCAGCAGCCATTGGCCGGGCTCATCGGGCATCATCGGCACTTGAGCACCGCTGAGCTCGCAGACAAAACCCGGTTGGCCAATGCGCAGGCGTTGCGCGCCGACCAAGCCTTCAAGGCCCAGGCCCGGCGTGCTGTGGACTTCTTCGGCAGCCAGCGGCGCACGGCCAAAGGCCCGGGCGATCGGGTGTTCGGAACGGTTTTCCAGGGCGGCGGCGAGGCCCAGGCATTGATCGCTGGCCAGTGCCCCAAGCGGCCGGATAGAACGCAAGGCCAGTCGACCTTCGGTGAGGGTGCCGGTCTTGTCGAAAATCACCGTGTCGATTTGGTTCAAGCCTTCCAGTACATGGCCGCGCGTCAGCAAAAGCCCCAGTTTGTGCAGCGTGCCGGTGGCGGCGGTAAGGGCGGTCGGCGTGGCCAGGGACAAGGCGCACGGGCAGGTCGCAACCAGCATCGCCAGGACAATCCAGAACGCTCGCGATGAATCCAGCTCCCACCAGAGCAGGCCGATGGCGGCCACTGCGATAAGCGTCAGCAGCAAGAACCACTGCGCGGCGCGGTCGGCGATTTCCGCCAGCCGTGGCTTTTCGGCCTGGGCGCGATCCAGCAGGCGGACGATGGCCGACAGGCGCGTGTCCTGACCCAGCGCCAGGACTTCCACGGTCAACGCACCCTCGACGTTCAAGGTGCCGGCGGTGACAGCGTCGCCCTGGGTCCGTGGTTGCGGCAGGTATTCGCCGGTGAGCAGGGATTCGTCGATGCTCGACTGACCGTCGAGGATCTTGCCGTCGGCCGGCAGGATCGCACCGGGGTGCACCAACACCTGATCGCCCACGCGTAACTCGCTGAGCAGAATCCGCTCGCTCTGGCCGTCGGCACTCAGCCGCAGGCAGGAGGCGGGCAACAGATTAACCAGTTGTGCGGTCGCGGCGGCGGTTCGTTCCCGGGCGCGGCGTTCCAGGTAGCGCCCAGCCAGCAGGAACAGCGCAAACATTCCCACCGCATCGAAATACAGCTCGCCGACCCCGGTGATCGAGGTCCAGATCCCGGCGATATAGGCACTGCCAATTGCCAGCGACACCGAGACGTCCATGGTCAGGTGCCGGGTGCGCAGATCGCGCATCGCCCCTTTGAAGAACGGCGCGCAGCTGTAGAACACGATCGGCGTGGTGAGAAACAACGCGACCCAACGCAGGATGGTGTGCAGTTCGGGGCTGAGGTCAATGTTGAATTCCGGCCAGGTGGCCATCGTCGCCATCATTGCCTGGAACCAAAGCAACCCAGCGACCCCGAGTTGGCGCAGGGCCAGACGGTTTTCGCTGGCCAGTTGTTCGCTGGCACGGTCGGCCTGATAAGGGTGAGCTGCGTAACCGATGTGGCGCAATTCGCTGAGCACCTGGCTTAACGGCAATTGCGCGTCGGCCCAGCGCACGTGCAGGCGATGGTTGGACAGGTTCAGGCGCGCCTCGGCCACTGCCGGCAGGCTGCGAAGATGTTTTTCGATCAGCCAGCCGCAGGCGGCGCAACTGATGCCTTCCATCAACAGGGTGGTTTCGGCGAGTTCGCCTTCGTGGCGGACAAAGGGTTGCTGCACATCGGCGCGATCATACAGCGCCAACTCGTCGACCAACTGCACCGGCAAGGCTTCGGGGTTGGCCGAGGCTTCGCTGCGATGCTGGTAGTAACTTTCCAGCCCACCGGCCACGATGGCCTCGGCCACCGCCTGGCACCCCGGGCAGCAGAACTCGCGGGTATCCCCGAGGACGGCGGCGGTGAAGCGGCTGCCGGCCGGCACGGGCAGGGCGCAGTGGTAGCAGGGGGTTGGAGTGGTCATGGAGCTTTCACAGTGTATGGTCCGATGATCGTTCCCACGCTCTGCGTGGGAATGCCTCCCCGGGCGCTCCGCGTCCGCTTCGGCTGGGACGCGGAGCGTCCCTGGCTGCGTTCCCACGCAGAACATGGGAACGATCAGAGGTCTGGTTTACTTCTTCAGGTCTTCGGCGCCTTGCAGCGGCTCATCACCCAGCAACAGATCCTTGGCATGGCTGACCTGTTCTTCCTCGAACATGCGCCAGGTCTTGTCGTCCTGCACACCCAACAATTCAACAAAGCGCCGGCCTTCAACCTTGTCGCTCAGCTGGCCGATGTAGCGGCCCTGTTCGGTTTCGCTGCGGGCCAGGGTGATCTTGCGATCCTTCTCCGGCTGGGTCGGCGAAATCAGGTTCAGTTCAAGGGTTGCAGGTGTGCTGTTGCCGCTCAGGCGCAGGTCGACTTCGCCGGTCAGCTCATCCAGATGCACGCTGGCACGCAGCTGCAGAGTCTGGGCCAGCAGTTCACGGTCCAGGGAGCGGTTGATGCCTTTGCCGGCCTCGTAATAGTTGTCGTTGACCAGGTTGTCCGGGTGATTCACCGCGATGGTCACCATCGACAGGGTCAAGGTCACCGAGCAGGCCAGGATGGCGATGATGATCCACGGCCAAAGGTGCTTGTACCAGGGACTTGCGGCAGTTGCTGCGGGCATGATCACTTCTCTCAACGAATTTGTGGGCCGATGAATCGGCTCTTGGCTTCAACGTGGACGCTGGCGTCATCGGCATCCTTGAGGATGAATTTCACCTCGTTGGTGCTCGACGGCAGTTGCTCCGGTGAGCTGGACAACTCGACCGGCTGGCTGAAAATTTCCCCGGCCGCGACTTTGATCTCGCGCTTGCCTTGCAGTTTGAGGTCCGGCAGACCGGTGGCTTCGAGCACGTAGGTGTGGTCGCGCTGGTCCTTGTTCATGATCTTCAGGCTGTAGACGTTTTCGATCCGGCCTTCGGCGTTCTCACGGTACAGCACGCGGTCTTTGCTGACATCGAAACCGACCAGCGAGCGCATGAAGAACGCGGTCACCAGCAACGCGATCATGGTCAGCAACACCAGGGCATAGCCGATCAGGCGCGGGCGCAGTTTATGGGTTTTTTGCCCCGACAGGTTGTGCTCAGTGGTGTAGCTGATCAGGCCGCGCGGGTAATCCATCTTGTCCATGATGCTGTCGCAGGCGTCGATGCAGGCCGCGCAGCCGATGCATTCGATTTGCAGGCCGTCGCGGATGTCGATGCCGGTGGGGCAGACCTGGACGCACATGGTGCAGTCGATGCAATCGCCCAGGCCCTGAGCCTTGTAGTCGATGCCTTTCTTGCGCGGGCCACGGCTTTCGCCACGGCGCGGGTCGTAGGAGACGATCAGCGTGTCCTTGTCGAACATCACGCTCTGGAAGCGTGCATACGGGCACATGTAAATGCACACCTGTTCGCGTAACCAGCCGGCGTTGCCGTAGGTGGCGAGGGTGAAGAAACCGACCCAGAAATACGACCAGCCATCGGCTTCACCGGTGAAGAAGTCGATCACCAGTTCACGAATCGGCGAGAAGTAGCCGACGAAGGTCATGCCGGTCACGAAACCGATCAGCAGCCACATCGTGTGCTTGCTGAATTTGCGCAGGAATTTGTTGGCGCTCATCGGCGCCTTGTCGAGCTTGATGCGCTGGTTGCGGTCGCCTTCGGTGACCTTTTCGCACCACATGAAGATCCAGGTCCAGACGCTTTGCGGGCAGGTGTAGCCGCACCAGACCCGACCGGCATACACGGTAATGAAGAACAGGCCGAAGGCGCTGATGATCAGAATGCCCGAGAGCAGGATGAAATCCTGGGGCCAGAAGGTCGCGCCAAAAATGAAGAACTTACGCTCCGGCAGGTTCCACCAGACGGCCTGATGACCGCCCCAGCTCAGCCACACCGTGCCGAAATACAGCAGAAACAGTGCGGCACCACCCGTCATCCGCAGGTTGCGGAACAGGCCGGTGAAGGCGCGGGTGTAGATCTTTTCTCGAGAGGCGTAGAGGTCGACGCTGTTGTTCGCGTTCTTGGCAGGTGGAGTGACGTCGTGTACCGGAATCTGATTGCTCATCATTGCATCCCACGGCAGTGGAAAAATGCCCCGGTCAGTACGTGCCGACCGCGGTCAAAAAGAGGTGTTGCAGTGGCGCAATGATACGCCTGTAGCTCTAACTCAAGGGTGCGACCTTTGGTCACGTTGGTGGAAATCAACTGACAGTGTAATGACTTGAATCAATTGACTTGTGAATTATGGACGGTTTTGAGGGGGCGGCGAGCTCATTCGAGCGCTACGGTGGCATCGACCGGCAAAATCCTGGCATCGAAGGCGGTATGACGCGGTGGCGCTTCAGCCGGGCGCGCATTACGTTTCCCTGTACGGGAGTCCTACGCTCCTGGCGAAAGCAACGCCGTCAGTTGTTATAAGCAAGTCGGAAATATATTAACTGAATTGCCCACTGTTTGATGTTTGCGGTTTTTTATTTTCTGGAATAAGTTGTTCTGGCGTGTCGTTGTTAAATAACGGCGTGCCTATCTAATATTACGGGAATGGAATTCTATGAGCATTGTAAAAGGTGCGAAGTTATTCGCATGCATGTGGATCCTGTCGCTGGCATCTATCGCACATTCAAATGAAGGTACACCTATTCATATGGTCTTCGCGTCTGATCCGCAGTATCCGTGGACGGATAAAACGGACAGTGAGGAATATGAATCCGACAAAGAGTTTGAACAGCGTGCCAAATGGCTGGTGGAGACCCAGTTCGCGAGTATTGCGGATTTCAGAAGCAAGATGGGCGGTCAGTCGCAGGTGCCGTTGATGATCAACGGTGACATGACGGCGTTTGGTCACGGTTGGCAGCGTTCGTATATCAATTCGACGCTGCAGAAGTACTTTAATAAAGACTATCTGTACGGCTTGGGTAATCATGACTATCAGAATAATGTCGATGATTGTTTTACTAATAGTTGTGCGGCGGGCAGTATTGTTGAATATCAAGAGCATCATGCCGGCAAGGTAGATGACTTCGATTTGAAGATTACGGGCTTTTTGTTCGATAAGACGTATTCGGGCAGTCTTGCCTATTCCAAAAATATAGGGGAGGTTCATCTGGTCCAGCTTAATAATGAGCCGACTTACTCAACCAAAATTTCCCATCCCCTGAATCCTACAACTTTTAATATTACCGCTGCACTGGATTGGCTTGAAAATGATTTGCGAACCGCCCGGGTCCAAGGTTATGCGATCATTATCAACATGCATAAACCCTATGACTGGCAGGGTGACTGGAGTCAGGAAAGTCGTTTCAGGGATATGATCGCAAAATATGAGGTGACGGCCATATTCGCCGGTCATCTTCATGAAAACGGCGGCTCCATGTCCTATAGGGGGAACGTGCCCGTTTTCCTCAGTGGCAGCGCTTCCCAGGAGACCTATCTGATTGCCAGTTTTTCCGCGGATCGCAAGCAACTGCAGGTCGATCTGGTCGAAAACAACCAGTGGCATAACCGCAAGCTTGTAGCGAAAGTGCCGGTGAAATCAATTTTCGCCAGTCGCCCATGAAAAAGGCCCCGCCAGATCACTGGCGGGGCCTTTTTTGTTGCATCGAGCGTTTGCCTTACTGGGCGTCTGCCACCGGCGCTTTCTCACCGTGAGAGAGGCTGTAGACGTAAGCGGCCAGCAGGTGAACCTTGTCGTTGCCTTGCAGCTGTTCCTGCGCAGGCATCTGGCCCTGACGGCCGTAACGGATGGTCTGCTGCAGTTGAGCGAAGCTCGAACCGTAGATGAACGCTGCCGGGTGAGTCAGGTTAGGGGCGCCCATGGCTGGGGTGCCTTTGCCTTCCGGACCGTGGCAAGCCACGCAGTTGGCGGCGAACAGCTTCTGGCCGGCAACCGGGTCAGCCTTGGCGCCTTCCGGCAGTTTGCGGCCATCGAGGCTGGTCAACACGTAAGCGGCAACGTCGCTGACGCCTTGTTCGCCGATCACTTCGGCCCAGGCCGGCATCACGGCGTGACGGCCGCCCATGATGGTGGTCTTGATGGTTGCCGCTTCACCGCCCCAGCGCCAGTCGGCGTCGGTCAGGTTAGGGAAGCCATAAGCGCCCTTGGCGTCGGAACCGTGGCAGACCGAGCAGTTGGAGGCGAACAGGCGGCCACCCATCTTCAGGGCTTGAGGGTCCTTGGCGACTTCTTCGATTGGCATGGAAGCGAACTTGGCGAAGATCGGGCCGAACTTGGCGTCCGACCTGGCCATTTCCTTTTCCCACTCGTGGACGCCGGTCCAGCCGGTCTGGCCGTTGGCGAACGCGGTCTGCTTCTCGTTATCCAGGTAGTTGTAACCTGGCAACAGGCCTTT
Organism: Pseudomonas sp. FP1740; assembly: GCF_030687165.1. Classification (NCBI taxonomy): domain Bacteria; kingdom Pseudomonadati; phylum Pseudomonadota; class Gammaproteobacteria; order Pseudomonadales; family Pseudomonadaceae; genus Pseudomonas; species Pseudomonas sp. FP1740. The sequence continues at coordinate 4,450,716 of NZ_CP117461.1, read as the reverse complement.
CCAGTTACCCAGGCCCGGGTACAGGACCAGATAGCCAAGGGCGAAGATGATGGTGCCCACGAACAGCATGAACCACCATTTCGGCAGTGGGTTGTCGTACTCCTCGATCCCGTCGAAGGAGTGGCCGACCGTCTCGTCGGTCTGCTCGGCGCGCTGGCCCTTGCGGGTGGACAGCAGCAGCCAGGTCAGGGCGAAGATGGTGCCGAGACTGAGGACTGTGACGTACAGACTCCAGAACGTAGTCATTCTTTGTTACTCCTAGAAGCTTGCTCGACGTGCTTGATGGCTTCGGGATCATCCGCGAAAGGCAGCAAGGTCGCGTCTTCAAACTCCGACTTGCGCTTGGGGCTGAATACCCACAACGCCAGACCGATGAAGGCCACCATCACAACAACGGTGCCCAGGCCACGAATCATCCCGATATCCATCCAAATCACCGTTTGCTTTTGATGATGGTGCCCAGGCCTTGCAGATAGGCCACCAGCGCGTCCATTTCGGTTTTGCCCTTCACGGCATCCTTGGCGCCGGCGATGTCTTCGTCGGTGTAAGGGACGCCGAGCGTGCGCAAGACTTCCATTTTCTTGGCGGTGTCTTTGCCGTCGAGCTTGTTTTCCACGAGGAACGGGTAGGCCGGCATTTTCGACTCGGGCACCACGTTGCGCGGGTTGTACAAGTGCGCACGCTGCCAGTCATCGGAGTAACGACCGCCGACACGGGCCAGGTCCGGACCGGTACGCTTGGAACCCCACAGGAACGGGTGATCCCAGACGCTTTCACCGGCGACCGAGTAGTGGCCGTAGCGTTCGGTTTCAGCACGGAACGGGCGGATCATCTGCGAGTGGCAGCCGACACAACCGTTGGCGATGTAGATGTCGCGGCCTTCCAGTTCGAGGGCGGTACGAGGCTTCATGCCCTCGACCGGCTTGTTGGTAACGTCCTGGAAAAACAGCGGAACGATCTGGGTCAGGCCGCCGATGCTGACGGCGATAACCATGAAGAAGGCCAGCAGGCCAATATTCTTCTCGACTGCTTCATGCTTCATCAGTGAGCTCCAACTACAGCAATCTTGGCGGCGGCTTCAGCTTCAGCCGGGTCCGAGGCACGAACGGTACGGAACACGTTGTAGGCCATCAACAGCATGCCGCTGGCAAAGAACGCGCCGCCCAGGGCACGAACGATGAAACCAGGGTGGCTGGCTTGCAGCGCTTCCACGAACGAGTAGGTGAGGGTGCCGTCGTCGTTGATTGCACGCCACATCAGGCCCTGGGTGATGCCGTTGACCCACATCGAAGCGATGTACAACACGGTACCGATGGTCGCGAGCCAGAAGTGCGCGTTGATCAGACCGGTGCTGTGCATTTGTGCACGGCCGAACAGTTTCGGGATCATGTGGTAGATGGCGCCGATCGAGATCATCGCTACCCAGCCCAAGGCGCCGGCGTGTACGTGGCCGATGGTCCAGTCGGTGTAGTGCGAGAGCGAGTTGACGGTCTTGATCGCCATCATCGGGCCTTCGAAGGTCGACATGCCGTAGAACGCCAGCGACACGACCAGGAAACGCAGGATCGGGTCGGTGCGCAGCTTATGCCAGGCGCCCGACAGGGTCATCATGCCGTTGATCATGCCGCCCCAGCTCGGAGCCAGCAGGATGATCGACATCGCCATGCCCAGGGACTGAGCCCAGTCCGGCAGTGCGGTGTAGTGCAGGTGGTGCGGACCGGCCCAGATGTACAGGGTGATCAGCGCCCAGAAGTGCACGATCGACAGGCGATAGGAGTAGATCGGACGCTCGGCCTGCTTCGGCACGAAGTAGTACATCATCCCCAGGAAGCCAGTGGTCAGGAAGAAGCCCACGGCGTTGTGGCCGTACCACCACTGGATCATCGCGTCGGTCGCACCCGAGTAGGCCGAGTAGGACTTGAACAGGCTGACCGGCAGCGACATGTGGTTGACGATGTGCAGCATCGCAGTCACGACGATGAAGGCACCGTAGAACCAGTTACCGACATAGATGTGCTTGGTCTTGCGCTTGACGATGGTGCCGAAGAACACCAGACCGTAGGTGACCCAGACGATAGCCAGCAGAATAGCCAGGGGCCATTCCAGTTCCGCGTATTCCTTGGTGGTGGTGAAACCCATCGGCAAGGTCACGATCGCGCCGACGATCACCGCTTGCCAACCCCAGAAGGTGAAGGCCGCGAGGCTGTCGGAGATCAGTCGCGTTTGGCAGGTTCGCTGCACGACGTAATAAGAAGTGGCAAACAGAGCACAACCACCGAAGGCGAAAATCACCAGGTTGGTGTGCAACGGGCGTAAGCGTCCAAAAGTCGTCCACGGCAGACCGAAGTTCAATTCCGGCCATACGAGCTGTGAGGCGATGAAGACACCAAGCCCCATGCCAAGGATCCCCCAGACCACCGTCATGATGGCGAACTGGCGGACTACCTTATAGTTATAAGCAGTCGGACTGATTGCTGTGCTCATTCTAAGGTTCCACGGTTTGGGTGTTTTATTAGGAGTAAAAATCGGCCGCAAGTATGGAGAAAGCGGGGGGTCATTGCAACGCGCCATGACCTGGGTCAATGCTTTCAAAACCTGATTCTGCGGCCTTTCCATGCGCCGCGTAAGGACAAAATTGCCCTCTGACAAAATGTCGCAGCGGATGAAAAAGGCGAGGGGTTCAAGTCAGATGTAACGGGGTGTGTTCAAACGCAACGATCGAGGGACAGACGGCAATTTGCGCGACAGCCGGTATCTACCAGCCTTTGCGGCCTGTCATCGAACAGAATCGTCGAACACATCGGGTAAAATCGACCTGGAACCGACTCATGCCAGTCCGCACCGAGGAAGCTTAGACCCGAATCTGGTGAACCGAAAGGAAGGGGAACGGGAGGGTGCGACAATGGGTCGCAAAGAGGCAGGGAACTGCCGCATTCCGCAGAATGCGGCAGCAGAGCGGTGAAAAATTATTCGCTTTTGCCTTGTGCCTGCAAACGCTCGGTGCCGACTCCGTGGGACAAGCTGTACACATAAGCGGCCAGCAATTGCACCTTGTCGTTGCCCAGCAATTCGTTTTGCGCCGGCATATGGCCCTGGCGGCCATGGCGAATAGTCTGTTGCAGTTGCGCCAGGCTGGTACCGTAGATAAAACCGGCCGGGTGCGTCAGATTCGGCGCGCCCATGGCTTCAGTGCCCTGGCCGTTTGCCCCATGACAGGCTACGCAGGTGGTGCTGAACAGTTGCTGTCCGGCTTGCACATCGGCGCCACTGTCGGCTGGTAGCGGCAGGCCGGCCAATTCGTGACGCACGTACGCGGCGACGTTTTTCACGCCAGCTTCACCGAGGATTTCCCCCCAGGCCGGCATGGCCGCCATGCGACCGCCCATGATGGTGGTCTTGATGGTCTCGGCATTGCCGCCCCAGCGCCAATCGCTGTCAGCCAGGTTGGGAAAACCGAACGCGCCCTTGGCATCCGAGCCGTGGCACACCGAGCAGTTGGAGGCGAACAGGCGTCCGCCCATTTTCAGCGCTTGCGGGTCTTTCGCTACTTCTTCCACCGGCATTGCCGCGAATTTGGCGAAGATCGGCCCGAATCTGGCGTCCGCCTTGCTCATCTCCTTTTCCCATTCGTGCACGCCGGTCCAGCCGTTTTCATAACCGGGCAGGATGCCTTTCCAGTTGCCCAGGCCCGGATAAAGAATCAGGTAGCCGACCGAGAACACCAGGGTGCCGGCGAACAGCATGAACCACCACTGCGGCAGCGGGTTGTCGTACTCCTCGATGCCGTCGAAGCTGTGGCCCATGGTCTGGTCGACGCTGCCTTTGGTTTCGCCCCGGCGGGTGCCGATCAGCAGCCAGGTCAGGCCGATCAGGCTGCCGATGGTCAGTACGCAGATCCACGCACTCCAGAAGGTGGTCATGGCCGGGCACTCCTTGTTGTTGCAGATTCTTGGGTAGTTTCGGGTTGCGGCTCGTCAGCGAATGGCAGCAGGCGCGCTTCGGCGAATTGCGGATTGCGCTTGCTGTTGAACACCCACAGTGTCAGGCCGACGAAGGCCACGAACACCACGACTGTGCCGAGGCCGCGGATCAGGCCTGTGCTCATATCAATGACCATGACTCACCTCTTGCTCTTGATGGCAGTGCCGAGCACTTGCAGGTAGGCAACCAGCGCATCCATCTCGGTCTTGCCCTTGAGCGAAGCGACTGAGCCTGCAATGTCTTCGTCGGTGTACGGCACGCCGAGGGTGCGCATGGCGCGGATCTTGGTTTCGGTGTGGCTGCTGTCGAGCGGGTTGGCCACCAGCCATGGATACGCCGGCATCTTCGATTCCGGCACCACGTTGCGCGGGTTGTACAAGTGCGCGCGGTGCCAGTCTTCGGAGTAGCGCCCGCCGACTCGCGCCAGGTCCGGCCCGGTGCGCTTGGAGCCCCAGAGGAACGGGTGATCCCACACGCTTTCCCCGGCCACCGAGTAATGGCCGTAGCGTTCGGTTTCGGCGCGGAACGGGCGGATCATCTGCGAGTGGCAACCGACGCAGCCTTCGCGGATGTAAATGTCGCGACCTTCCAGTTGCAGCGCGGTGTAGGGCTTCATGCCTTCCACAGGTTTATTGGTCACGTCCTGGAAGAACAGCGGGACGATCTGGGTCAGGCCGCCGATGCTCACGGCGAACACCATCAGCAACATCAGCAGGCCGACGTTTTTCTCGATTGTTTCGTGTTTCATGGCGGACTCCTCAGGCGATCTGCGCGGCAGCGACGGCTTCGGCAGGCTGCGAGGCCCGCACGGTGCGCCAGGTGTTGTAAGCCATCAGCAGCATGCCGCTGAGGAAGATCGCGCCGCCCACCAGTCGCACGATGAAGCCAGGATGGCTGGCCACCAGGGTTTCGACGAAGGAGTAGGTCAGCGTGCCGTCCTCGTTGACTGCGCGCCACATCAGGCCCTGGGCGATGCCGTTGACCCACATCGAGGCGATGTACAGCACGGTGCCGATGGTGGCGAGCCAGAAGTGCGCGTTGATCAGGCCGATGCTGTGCATCTGCTCGCGGCCGAAGACTTTCGGGATCATGTGGTACAGCGCACCGATGGAAATCATTGCCACCCAGCCGAGCGCGCCGGCGTGAACGTGGCCGATGGTCCAGTCGGTGTAGTGGGAGAGGGCGTTGACCGTCTTGATCGCCATCATCGGCCCTTCGAAGGTCGACATGCCGTAGAACGCCAGGGACACCACGAGGAAACGCAGGATCGGGTCGCTGCGCAACTTATGCCAGGCACCCGACAGGGTCATCATGCCGTTGATCATCCCGCCCCAGCTGGGCGCCAGCAGGATCAGCGACATCACCATACCCAGCGACTGTGCCCAGTCCGGCAGCGCGGTGTAGTGCAAGTGGTGGGGACCGGCCCAGATGTACAGGGTGATCAGCGCCCAGAAGTGCACGATCGACAAGCGATAGGAATACACCGGGCGTTCGGCCTGTTTCGGCACGAAGTAGTACATCATTCCGAGGAAACCGGCGGTGAGGAAAAAGCCTACGGCGTTGTGGCCGTACCACCACTGCACCATGGCATCGGTCGCACCGGAGTACAGCGAGTAGGACTTGGTCAGACTCACCGGCAATTCCAGGTTGTTGACGATATGCAGGATTGCCACGGTGATGATGAATCCACCGAAGAACCAGTTACCGACATAGATGTGCTTGGTCTTGCGCTGCATGATCGTGCCGAAGAACACGATGGCGTAAGCCACCCAGACGATGGTGATCAGGATGTCGATCGGCCATTCCAGTTCGGCGTATTCCTTGGAGCTGGTGTAACCCAGCGGCAGGCTGATCGCCGCCAACAGGATCACCAGTTGCCAGCCCCAGAAGCAGAACGCGGCGATTTTCGGCGCAAACAATCGAGTCTGGCAGGTACGCTGTACCGAGTAGAACGAACTGGCGAACAACGCGCAGCCGCCGAAGGCGAAGATCACCGCGTTGGTGTGCAGCGGGCGCAACCGGCCGAAACTGGTCCATGGCAGATTGAAGTTGAGTTCGGGCCAGACCAACTGGGCGGCGAGAAAAACCCCGAGCCCCATGCCGACGATGCCCCACACCACCGTCATAATGGCGAATTGGCGGACCACCTTGTAGTTGTAGGCGGTACTGATAGAAGTGTTCATGGTTCCCCATCCACGGTTCAGCCGAAGTGAGGGCCCGTCTTTGCGAGTAAGCCGCGCAAGGCAGACGCTCCCTTCGTCTGGAGTTATAGGCAGACTAAAAGCGAGGCAAGCATGGACAAACAGCACAAGGCCAGTATTGACGGGGATCAATGGGCGCAGTGCGTGCGGGATCACGGATGGCTGTGGAATGCCGCCTCGGTGCCGGCCTCGGCGACACTGATTCTCGCCCATGGCGCCGGTGCGCCGATGGACAGCGGCTGGATGAGCGACATGACTGCGCGCCTTGCCGCACAAGGCGTCAACGTGCTGCGCTTCGAGTTTCCGTACATGGCGCAGCGGCGAGTGGACGGCGGCAAGCGCCCACCGAACCCGGCGCCGAAACTACTGGAATGCTGGCGCGAGGTGTACGCCGTGGTGCGACGCCATGTCACTGGGCGTCTGGCCATTGGCGGCAAGTCCATGGGCGGGCGGATGGCCAGTCTTTTGGCCGATGAGCTGGAAGCGGATGCGCTGGTGTGCCTCGGTTATCCGTTTTATGCCGTCGGCAAACCGGAGAAACCTCGGGTTGAGCATTTGGCTGCGCTAAAGACACGGACGTTGATTGTGCAGGGCGAGCGCGATGCGCTGGGCAATCGTGAGGCGGTCGATGGTTATGCGTTATCGCCGAGCATCGAGTTGTTGTGGCTGGCGTCGGGGGATCATGATTTGAAGCCGTTGAAGGCTTCAGGGTTTACGCATGAGCAGCATTTGGACGCGACAGCGAAGAGGGTCGCCGGGTTTCTGTGAGAAGCAAGATCAAAAGATCGTCCGAACGCGGCCAGAGCCTTCGTCAGCTCCTACAGGGTGTATGTCGTTCGAATGTAGGAGCTGGCGCAGCCTGCGATCTTTTGACGTTGTTGTCAGCGGTTAAACCGCTCCACCAACGAATACTGGGTATTCGCGGTCTTGGTCAGTTCTTCACTCAGCAGCGCCGAGTTTTGTGCCTGTTCCGAGGTCTGGTCCGTCATTTGAATCAACAGTCGTCCAGGTCGGGAAAGATGAATTTACCCACTACCCAAGGCCCAACGATTTCACAATGCACAGTGCGCAGGAATGAACCCTACTCACTTCGGTTATGGGCATCAGGGCCGGTGACAGTCAGCAAAAGGTATTCATCCCGAAAGGCGTCAAAGGCATAGATCAGCCAGAAGTCATTGTCGGGATCTTCAACCAGAGCGGTTCGGTAATACTGGCGGTCGATTTTTGCCCATCGGGCTTGAATCGCTTGAGTGCTTGCCAGGTGGATGTGGTGCATATCGCTGAGGTCGAGCCGTTCGTCTCGCCCGAAAATAGTCGGCAGTTCGCCGCACACTTTGTAGTTGTAAAAGTGTGCGGCGAAGTTTTGCCAATTGTTTATTTGTTCAAAAAGTGCAGAGATTTTGACAGCTGGCATCCATGGCTACTTTCTAATAGGTAGCTTGCCAGTGATCACAAATTTATCGAACGCTTTTTGCCCATCACGCGCGGCTTGCTGAACATCAAGGAACGTCAGTTCATCGCGAACGACCTTTTTGTCGGGCTTGCCGATCTTTCTAGTGGTGGCCATCGGAGCCTCCGAAGGAGATGTATTCATGCTGACCAGCTTAAGTGATTGAGTTTTTACCGGCAAACAATAGAGTCGGACTCTGAGGTGGACAAGTCGGGGGATTCTGGGCCGGTTGTAGGCAGGGGCGCATAGATGTGTAATCTGAGGCGGCGGTCTCGCGGCACCAGACCTTTCAGAATGACAATAAAAAACCCGGAAGCTTTCGCTGTCCGGGTTTTTTGTTTTTCGACCACGATCAGCGGTTAAACCGCTCCACCAACGAATACTGGGTATTCGCGGTCTTGGTCAGTTCTTCACTCAGCAGCGCCGAGTTTTGTGCCTGTTCCGACGTCTGATCAGCCAGTTGTGAGATGTTACTGATGTTGCGGCTGATTTCTTCGGCCACCGAACTTTGCTCTTCGGTCGCGGCAGCGATTTGGGTGGTCATGTCAGTGATGTGGGCCACCGCTTCGCTGATGCCCACCAGCGCCTGATCCGCTTCCAATACCCGCGCAACACCTTCTTCAGCCTGGCGATGACCGGCCTCCATGGTTTGCACCGCCGTGCTGGCGGTTTGTTGCAGCTTGGCGATCAGGGCGTGGATCTGCCCGGTGGATTCGCTGGTGCGCTGCGCCAATTGGCGCACTTCGTCGGCCACCACCGCAAAACCACGGCCCATCTCACCAGCACGGGCGGCTTCGATCGCAGCGTTCAAGGCGAGCAGGTTGGTCTGGTCGGCAATGCCTTTGATCACGTCGACCACGCCACCGATTTCGTCGCTGTCCTTGGCCAGTTGTGTAACGGTCAGGCCGGTTTCACCGACCACCACCGACAGGCGTTGGATGGCTTCGCGGGTTTCACCTGCGATGTCGCGACCGCGACCGGTCAGGCGATTGGCTTCCTGAGTGGCGTCGGCGGTGCGCTGCACGTGACTGGCGACTTCCTGAGTGGTAGCGGCCATCTGATTGACGGCGGTCGCCACTTGCTCGGTTTCGACGCGCTGACGTTCCAGGCCGGTGGAGCTGTTGTGAGCCAGCGTGTCGGACTGTTTCGCTTGTTCGTTCAGATGCTCGGCGGTGTCTTGCAGGCGCGTCAGGCAGGTTTTCAGGCGAGCTTCCTGGCTGAGAATGGACATTTCCAAGCGTGCCTGGGCACCGCGGCTGTCGGTGTACATCTGCGCGATCAGAGGGTCGGACGTGGTCTGTTCGGCCAGGCGCAGCAAGCGCTTGATACCGCGCTGTTGCCAGCTCAAGCCCATCAAGCCCAACGGCACCGAAAGACCGGCGGCGAGGGCGAAGCCCCATTGCGACGTCAGGGTGGCGCCGATCATGAAGCTCAACTGGCTGACCAGAATGAACGGCAGCCAGTCCTGAAGCACCGGCAACCACTTATCCCTTTGAGGAACGGCGGACTTGCCCTGATTGATGCGTTGGTAGAGCGCTTCGGCACGGCGGATCTGCTCGGCGGTGGGCTTGACCCGCACCGATTCGTAACCGATCACCTGATTGCCTTCGAACACCGGTGTGACATAGGCGTTAACCCAGTAGTGGTCACCGGTCTTGCAGCGATTCTTGACAATGCCCATCCATGGCAAGCCTTGTTTCAGTGTGCCCCACATGTGCGCGAACACCGCAGACGGGACGTCGGGATGACGAACCAGGTTATGCGGCGCACGGATCAGTTCCTCACGCGAAAACCCGCTGATTTCGACGAAAGCATCGTTGCAGTAGGTGATCATGCCCTTGGCATCGGTGGTGGAAATCAACCGTTGCTGCGCCGGGAAGGTCCGTTCGCGTTGTGTGATGGGCTGGTTGTTACGCATGGCTTTTTCAATCCGCAAGGCTTTGATGATGTATCGGCATCGTCGGGCATTTATTGAAGTTTTTTTTCAATAAATCAGTAACGCGTCGCAAAACGACCGCTGCGTCATCGTCCCGCGAGCATCGGATACGTGAACAAGCCGAAATGCAGCAGATTCAAACCAAAATGGGTGGCGATGGCCGCACCCAACCCACCGAAACGGTAAGCCAGGCCATAGCCGACACCGGCCAGGCTGGCCAGCAACACCCATTGCCAGCCAGCGCCCAGATGAACGAGGCCAAATAGCAATGATGCGAGCACCAGCGCGAGGCTTTCGCCATAAGGCAGGTGTTTAAACTGCCGGCTCAGACCGCCCTGGATGTAGCCGCGAAACAGCGCTTCTTCCACCAGCGTCACCAGCAACAGATTGTTCAGCATCCACAGCCAGGCCTGATCCGGCCATTTCGGTGCCCAACTGATCACGCCCAGCAACAGCGCACCACCCAGGGCCAGTGCGGCACTCACGGTCAGGGCGAGGGCGGTGGCATAAACAGACAGGCGCAGGGAGCGCCGGCCGACAATCCATGGGCAGACCAGTAACAGCCAGAAGCCGATCAGGGGTTTGTCCAGATTCAGGTACATGGCGAACCGCACGGCATCGTCGGTGAAACGCAGGGGATCGATAGCGCGACCGTTGTAGAAACCGGGAAGCCAGTGTGTCGCCAGCGCCACCGCCAGGACGATGAACAAGCCGTGGCCGAGGTAGCGGCCGAGGGGAATCTGTTGTTGGCGAACGGCGAAACCGGCGATCAGCAGTAACCCGAAAGAAATGGCAGCCAGCCAGCCGAGATGGCCGTAGATCAAAGCCAGGCTGTAGCCGAGCGAGAGAAGTGCCAGATAGATCCATGGCAGAGCGATCATTTGAAGTCCTTGTTTCAGAGATGCTGCAGGTTGCCCGGCCTATGTGGGAGCCCCCTCGCCACAGGTCGCTCCCACATTGGTCATGTGTTGTACACAACACCTATGCAATTGGCACGCGATTATAGAGACATACACCGCCCAAACAAAAACACCGCCCGAAGGCGGTGTCGTTGTCAGCGGAGGCGTTACGAGGCAATCAACTGCCGCAACACGTAATGCAAAATCCCTCCGGCCTTGAAGTACTCCACTTCGTTCAGAGTATCGATCCGGCACAATACCTCGACCTTCTCCTGGCTGCCGTCTTCACGGGTGATGACCAGCGTCAGGTTCATCCGCGGAGTCAGTTCAACGCCCGTCAGGCCAAGAATGTCCAGGGTTTCCTTGCCGGTGAGGTTCAGGCTCTTGCGGTTCTGATCCAGCTTGAACTGCAGCGGCAACACGCCCATGCCCACCAGATTTGAACGGTGAATCCGCTCGAAGCTTTCAGCGATGACGGCTTTGACCCCCAGCAGGTTGGTGCCCTTGGCCGCCCAGTCACGGCTTGAGCCGGTGCCGTATTCTTGCCCGGCGATCACCACCAGCGGCGTGCCCGAGGCCTGGTAACGCATGGCCGCGTCGTAGATCGGCAGCTTTTCCCCGGTCGGAATGTAAATCGTGTTGCCGCCTTCTTCACCACCGAGCATTTCGTTGCGAATGCGGATGTTGGCGAAGGTGCCGCGCATCATCACTTGGTGGTTGCCTCGACGCGAGCCGTAGGAGTTGAAGTCCCGCGGTTCCACCCCTTGTTCACGCAGGTAACGGCCGGCAGGGCTGTCGGTCTTGATGTTGCCGGCGGGGGAGATATGGTCGGTGGTTACCGAATCGCCGAGCAGTGCGAGGATTTTCGCCCCTTCGACATCCTTGACCACCGGCGCAGGGCCGCCAATGTCATCGAAGAAGGGCGGGTGCTGGATATACGTCGAATCGTTGTTCCAGACATAAGTCGCTGCCTGCGGCACTTCGATGGCTTGCCACTGCTCGTCGCCGGCGAACACTTCGGCGTACTCCTTGTGGAACATCGCGGTGTTCACCTGAGTCACGGCGTCGGCGATTTCCTTGGTGCTCGGCCAAATGTCTCGCAGATAAACCGGGTGGCCGTCCTTGTCGTGCCCCAAGGGCTCGCTGCTGATGTCGATGCGCACCGTGCCGGCCAATGCATAGGCGACGACCAGGGGCGGGGAGGCCAGCCAGTTGGTTTTCACCAGCGGATGCACGCGGCCTTCGAAGTTGCGGTTGCCCGACAGCACCGAGGCGACGGTCAGGTCGGCTTTCTGGATGGCTTTTTCAATCGGCTCCGGCAGCGGCCCGGAGTTGCCGATGCAGGTGGTGCACCCATAACCGACCAGGGCAAAGCCGAGTTGGTCGAGGTAGTGGGTCAGGCCGGCTGCCTTGTAGTAGTCGGTGACCACTTTCGAACCGGGGGCCAGCGAACTCTTGACCCAGGGTTTGCGCTTGAGGCCTTTTTCCACGGCTTTTTTTGCCAATAGTCCAGCCGCCATCATCACGCTGGGGTTGGAGGTGTTGGTGCAGGAGGTGATCGCGGCAATCACCACCGCACCGTTTTTCAGCCGATGCGTATGGCCTTCGTGGGCGTAGTCCGCTTCACCGATCAGATCGGCGTTGCCCACCGCGACGCCTCCGCCGCCCTCACTTTCAAGGCGACTCTCTTCCTTGGTGGAGGGTTTGACTTGCAGGCCGAGAAAGTCAGTGAACGCTTGCGCGACATCCGGCAACGAGACACGGTCTTGTGGGCGCTTCGGCCCGGCGAGGCTGGCTTCGACGCTGCCCATGTCCAGGGCCAGGCTGTCGGTGAACACCGGCTCCTTGCCGGGCAGGCGCCACAGGCCTTGAGTCTTGCTATAGGCCTCCACCAGTTTCACGGTTTCCGTGGTGCGGCCGGACAGGCGCAAGTATTCCAGGGTCACCTCGTCCACCGGGAAGAAGCCGCAGGTGGCGCCGTATTCCGGGGCCATGTTGGCAATGGTCGCGCGGTCGGCCAGCGGCAGGTCGGCGAGGCCGTCGCCATAGAACTCGACGAATTTGCCGACCACGCCTTTCTTGCGCAGCATCTGGGTGACGGTCAGCACCAGGTCGGTGGCGGTGATGCCTTCCTTGAGCTTGCCAGTGAGTTTGAAGCCGATCACTTCCGGAATCAGCATCGACACCGGTTGGCCGAGCATCGCCGCTTCCGCTTCGATCCCACCGACGCCCCAGCCGAGTACGCCGAGGCCGTTGATCATGGTGGTGTGGGAGTCGGTGCCGACCAGGGTGTCCGGGAAGGCATAGGTGCGGCCGTCCTCATCCTTGGTCCAGACGGTGCGACCCAGATATTCAAGGTTGACCTGGTGACAGATGCCGGTGCCCGGCGGCACCACGCTGAAGTTGTCGAAGGCGCTCTGGCCCCAGCGCAGGAAGGCGTAACGCTCGTGGTTGCGCTGCATTTCGATGTCGACATTCTGTTCGAAGGCGCTTGAGCTGGCGAATTTGTCGACCATCACCGAGTGGTCGATCACCAAGTCCACCGGCGACAGCGGATTGATGCGCTGTGGGTCGCCACCGGCCTTGGCCATGGCGGCGCGCATGGCGGCCAGGTCGACCACGGCCGGGACACCGGTAAAGTCCTGCATCAATACCCGCGCGGGGCGGTATTGGATTTCGCGGTCGGAGCGACGCTCCTTGAGCCAGGCGGCAATCGCCTTGAGGTCGGCGCCGGTGACGGTTTTCTCGTCCTCCCAGCGCAGCAGGTTTTCCAGCAGCACTTTCAACGACATGGGCAGCTTGTCGAGGTCACCCAGGCTCTTGGCGGCTTCGCGCAGGCTGAAATAGTGGTAGGTCTTGTCGTCGACTTGTAAGGTTTTAAGGGTTTTCAGGCTATCGAGGGACGGCATTGAAATGACTCCTTTAAGTCCGCACGGCTACGGACGGAGGGAAGGGCAGAGGTTTAAACCTAGTCCTGTTTGGTGCTTAAGGCTAATAACTGGACCCTAAGGGCAAGTCCAAGGTTCCGAACTCGGCTATCATGCGCCGGTTTTCGTGACAGGCTTTGCTTCAACGCAAGCCTGGGCATCGCGCAGTGGCGCAATTTTTTCGCCAACTGCCCAGGAGTAAGAATGAACACCCTCTTTATGCATTGCCGACCGGGCTTCGAAGGCGAAGTCTGTTCCGAGATTTCCGAACATGCCGCGCGGCTGAACGTGGCCGGTTATGCCAAGGCCAAAACCGCCAGCGCCTATGCCGAATTCATCTGCACCGAAGAAGACGGCGCCGAACGCCTGATGCGTGGCCAGCGTTTCGCCGACCTGATCTTCCCGCGCCAGTGGGCCCGTGGGATCTTTATTGATCTGCCGGAAACCGACCGCATCAGCGTGATCCTCACCCACATGGCGGACTTCCCGCTGTGCGGCAGCCTGTGGCTGGAAATGGTCGACACCAACGATGGCAAAGAGCTGTCGAACTTCTGCAAGAAGTTTGAAGTGCACCTGCGCAAGGCGTTGATGGCGGCCGGCAAGCTGGTGGAAGACCCCAACAAGCCGCGTCTGCTGCTGACCTTCAAGAGCGGCCGCGAAGTGTTCATGGGGCTGGCGGAGTCGAACAACTCGGCGATGTGGCCGATGGGCATTCCACGCCTGAAGTTCCCCCGTGAAGCGCCGAGCCGTTCGACGTTGAAGCTGGAAGAGGCCTGGCATCACTTCATTCCCCGCGACCAGTGGGATGAGCGTCTGCACAGCGACATGACCGGTGTCGACCTCGGCGCCGCCCCTGGCGGCTGGACCTGGCAACTGGTCAACCGCGGCATGCTGGTGACCGCCATCGACAACGGCCCGATGGCCGAAAGCCTGATGGATACCGGTCTGGTGCAGCACTTGATGGCCGACGGTTTCACCTTCAAGCCCAAGCAGCCGGTGGACTGGATGGTCTGCGACATCGTCGAGAAGCCGGCGCGCAACGCGGCGATGCTGGAAGAATGGATTGGCGAGGGGCATTGTCGGGAAGCAGTGGTCAACCTCAAGCTGCCAATGAAACAGCGTTATGCTGAAGTGAAGCGCTTGCTGGAGCGTATTGCCGAGGGGTTCAAGGCGCGGGGCATTCGGGTTGAAATCGGCTGCAAGCAGCTGTATCACGACCGTGAAGAAGTGACCTGCCATTTGCGCCGGCTTGACGTGAAAAAACCGAAATCCCGCTGATTCACACGGTCCTGCTCCCACAGGTGACCGAACACCCGGCAATGCGCGACAATGCCGGCAAGTTTCAGGAGTAAACCATGAGTGAAATGATCGATACGCCGGTTGACGGCACCCTCGATGCCACCGGCCTCAATTGCCCGGAACCGGTGATGATGCTGCACCAGCACATCCGTGACCTGGTGCCTGGCGGCCTGCTGAAGGTGATCGCCACCGACCCGTCGACCCGTCGCGACATTCCCAAGTTCTGCGTGTTCCTCGACCACGAGTTGGTGGCGCAGCACGAAGAGGCAGGCACCTACCTGTACTGGATCCGCAAGAAGCTCGCTTAACGGGCACAAAAAAGGCCTGCATGTGCAGGCCCTTTTTTTTGCGCTCGCTTAACCGGCCGAACGGCTGATACGGATCCGCTTGCGTGCGCTGCGCGCCAGGCGGATCGACAGCATCAGCGCCGCGCAACTCAAGCCGACGATCAAACCCTGCCACAGCCCGCTCGGGCCGCTCGGCGCGCCGAACCAATCGGTCAGGCCCAAGGCGTAACCCACCGGCAAACCGATGCCCCAATAAGCGAACAGCGTCAGGATCATCGTCACTCGCGTGTCTTGATAGCCTCGTAGCGCGCCGGCCGCCGTCACCTGGATCGCATCGGAAAACTGGAACAGCGCCGAGTACACAATCAGCATCGCGGCCACGTGAATCACCGTCGGGTCGGCGGTGTAGATCGCGGCGATGGGTTCACGCAGCAACAGCATCATGCTTGCGGAAATGCACGCATAAGCCAGTGCCGTGCCCATACCGACCCCGGCGGCGAAGCGAGCTTCGCGTGGTTCTTCACGGCCCAGTGCCTGGCCGACCCGCACGGTCACGGCCATGCCCAGGGAGTAGGGGATCATGAACACCAGTGAGCTGAAATTCAGGGCGATCTGGTGCCCGGCGACCACCGTGGCGCCGAGGCTGCCGATCAGCAGGGCGATCACCGCAAAGATGCTCGACTCGGCGAACACTGCGATGCCGATTGGCAGGCCGATGCCCAGCAAACGTTTGATCACCGCCCACTGGGGCCAGTCGAAACGGCTGAACAACTGGCTCGACTGATAGGCCGGCGCCCAGCGTTCCCAGCCGGCCATCCCCAGCGCCATCACCCACATCACGATTGCCGTGGCCCAGCCGCAGCCGACACCGCCCATCGCCGGCACACCAAAGTGGCCATAGATGAAGATGTAATTGAGCGGAATGTTCAGCGCCAGCCCGCACAAGCCAAGGACCATGGCCGGACGTGTGCGACCCAGGCCATCACTGAAACAGCGCAATACGTGATAGAACGCGACGGCGGGCAGGCCGCTGGCGATGCCGTGCAGGTACTGCATGCACGGGCCGATCAGCTCGGGATCGACCTTCATGATATGCAGGATCGGTTCGGCGCTGAACAGCAGGCCGGTCGCCATCAAACCCACCACCAGCGCCAGCCACAAGGCCTGACGCACGATCGGGCCAATCTCGCTGTGAGTGCCGGCACCGAAGCGCTGGGCGACTTTCGGGGTGGTGGCCAGCAGCGTACCGGTCATCAACAGAAACACCGGCACCCAGATCGAGTTGCCCAGCGCGACGGCCGCAAGATCGCGAGGCCCGACCCGTCCCGCCATCACCGCATCGACGAAGCCCATGGCGGTGGTCGCCAGTTGCGCGATCATGATCGGCAACGCCAGGCCGAGCAGGTTTTTCAGCTCCAGGCGAACCCGGGCCGGGCGGTTGAGGGAAATAGCGGCGGTGGGGTCAGTCACGGAATTCAAGGCGAAACGTCCAAAGGATTTTGATGCGCGAGGCGGCGCATTCTACGCCTTGACGCAATGGTCAGGAAAAATCCTGTGTTGCGGATTTGTAATCAGTTTTACGGGCATCCCCACTCCCTCGCCACAGGGGGGCAACTAAGGTGCTTAATACCTGCTGGCCCATCACCTCCATCTGCGCCTAAACTGCCGGTCCGCCAAAGGAGCCTGCCATGTTGATTGTTGCCGACGAAAATATCCCGCTGCTCGATGCCTTCTTCGAAGGTTTCGGTGAAATCCGCCGAGTGCCGGGACGTTCCATCGACCGCGCCACCGTCGAACAGGCCGATGTGCTACTGGTGCGCTCAGTGACCAACGTCAATCGCGCATTGCTCGAAGGCAGCAACGTGCGCTTTGTCGGCACATGCACCATCGGCACCGATCATTTGGATCTGGACTACTTTCAGCAGGCCGGTATCACCTGGTCCAGCGCGCCAGGCTGCAATGCCCGGGGTGTGGTCGATTACGTGCTGGGCAGCTTGCTGACCCTGGCCGAAATCGAAGGTGCCGACCTGACTCAGCGCACTTACGGCGTGGTCGGCGCCGGCGAGGTGGGCGGGCGGCTGGTCAAGGTTTTGCAAGGTCTGGGCTGGAATGTGCTGGTTTGCGATCCGCCACGGCAAGCCACTGAAGGGGGCGATTACATCAGTCTCGAGCAGATCGTCGAGCAATGCGATGTCATCAGCCTGCACACGCCGCTGGACAAACAGGGCCCTCAGGCAACCTGGCATCTGTTCGATAAAAACCGTTTGAACCAACTCAAACCCGGCACCTGGCTGATCAACGCCAGTCGTGGCCCGGTGATCGACAACGCCGCCCTGCGTCAGGTGCTGTTGCAACGTGAAGATCTGCAAGCGGTGCTGGATGTCTGGGAGGCTGAGCCTGAAGTCGATGTAGCGCTGGCGGAGTTGTGTGTCATCGCGACGCCGCACATTGCCGGCTACAGCCTCGACGGCAAACAGCGCGGGACGGCGCAGATCTATCAGGCGTTTTGCAAATTTCTTGGGCAACCGGAACAGGTCAGCCTGAACGATTTGCTGCCAGCGCCATGGCTGTCGGCTGTTACGTTGAATGCTGGCACCGATCCGGCCTGGGCGCTGGCGATGTTGTGCCGTGGCGTGTACGACCCGCGCCGTGACGACGCGGATTTCCGTCGCAGCCTTGTAGGCAATGTGAGTGAACAGCGTGCGGCGTTCGATGCGCTGCGCAAGCATTACCCGCTGCGGCGTGAAATCGATGGGTTGAAAGTGCGGATTGACGGGGATTCGCCGGCGTTGCAGCGGATCGTGGCGGCCTTAGGCGCAATCTCGGCCTAGAAAACTGACCGGATTCCTACAAAAGCCACACAAAACAGGCACCGATAAAAAACCCGGCCAACAGGGCCGGGTCAAGAAGACAGTGGCTATATCACTCTTGTTCGGCAGGCTTGACCAATCGCTTTTCCAGTTCGCGGCAAGCGTCCTGGATCATGCTCTCAGTGATCGGTACTTCACGCCCATCCTCATCGATAATCGAGCAACCCAGAGACTGGTCTGGCTGTGTGCGGATCACTTGAATCTTGTCATCGCTGCTGTTTTGCAAGGACATGGCCTGTCTCCTCATCAGGTTGTGCGCTTACTGTAAAACCGCCAGGTGACCGGTCTGTGACAATTCCTTGCGATCTTTCAGGTCGGCCTCTTCAGTCCATCAGAAATACCCTGACGTTTCCACCCGGACTTTAGACCAATAACCTCTAGCCACTAGTCTTGGTGGTCATAATTAACGTTACTCATTGTGATTTACAGCGTTCAAGCCGATTGACCGGTGTAGGCTTGATCGGGTCAAAACCCATTGGTTGCATCATCGGATGATCTTCATGCTCTCTGCCCGTCACCGCCGCGCCATTCGCCTGGCCAGCCGTTTCATCACGCCTTATCGCTGGCCGGCCTTAGGCGCCTTGCTGGCGTTAATTGTCACTGCCGGCATCACCTTGTCCATGGGGCAGGGGATTCGCCTGTTGGTGGATCAGGGTTTCATGACCCAGTCCACGCATTTGCTCAATCAATCCATCGGCCTGTTCATGTTGCTGGTGATCGGTCTGGCGATCGGCACTTTTGTGCGCTTTTACCTAGTGTCGTGGATCGGCGAGCGCGTTGTCGCGGACATCCGCCGTCGGGTGTTCAATCACCTGGTCTATCTGCATCCGGGCTTTTATGAAGACAACCGCAGCTCCGAGATCCAGTCACGACTGACTGCCGACACCACGCTGCTGCAATCGGTGATCGGCTCTTCGCTATCGCTGTTCCTGCGCAACGGGCTGATGGTGATCGGCGGGATTGTCTTGTTGTTTATCACCAACCCCAAGCTGACCAGCATCGTAGTGGTCGCGTTGCCGTTGGTGGTCGCGCCGATTCTGATCTTTGGCCGCCGGGTACGCACTCTGTCGCGCCAGAGCCAGGATCGGGTTGCCGATATCGGCAGTTATGTTTCCGAAACCCTGAGTCAGATCAAAACCGTGCAGGCCTACAACCATCAGGTGCAGGACGAGCAGCGTTTTGCCGCGACCGTGGAAGAGGCTTTCAATACCGCCCGCAAGCGCATTTTCCAGCGAGCCTGGTTGATTACCCTGGTGATCCTGCTGGTGTTGGGCGCGGTCGGGGTGATGCTCTGGGTCGGCGGCATGGACGTCATCGCCGGGCGGATTTCCGCGGGTGAGTTGGCAGCGTTCGTCTTCTA
Source organism: Pseudomonas sp. FP1740 (assembly GCF_030687165.1). NCBI lineage: Bacteria > Pseudomonadati > Pseudomonadota > Gammaproteobacteria > Pseudomonadales > Pseudomonadaceae > Pseudomonas > Pseudomonas sp. FP1740. The sequence continues at coordinate 4,431,506 of NZ_CP117461.1, read as the reverse complement.
CAGCCTGATCGTCGGTGGCGCCTTCGGCACATTGAGTGAAGTGATCGGCGAACTGCAGCGAGCAGCAGGGGCGGCCGAACGGATTGCCGAATTGCTGCGATCGGAAAACATCATTCAGCCCCCGACCCATGGGCTGGTGACCTTGCCTGAGCGGGTGAAGGGCGATCTGGTGCTGCAAGATGTGCGCTTTTCCTACCCGTCGCGTCCTGATAGCTATGCCGTCGATGGTTTGAGCCTGACGATCAATGCCGGCGAAACCCTCGCCCTGGTCGGGCCGTCAGGTGCCGGCAAATCGACGGTGTATGACCTGCTGTTGCGCTTTTACGACCCCGCTGAAGGACGCATCCTGCTGGACGGTTTGCCGCTGACCCAACTCGACCCTCTGGACCTGCGCCGCTGCTTCGCCCTCGTCTCGCAAACCCCGGCGCTGTTCTTCGGCAGCATTGAAGAGAACATTCGTTATGGCCATCCGACGGCGACGTCGGCGCAGGTCCAGGAGGCCGCGAAAATTGCCTACGCCCACGAATTCATCGAACAAATGCCCAATGGCTACCAGACCCACCTCGGCGACGCCGGGCTCGGTTTGTCCGGCGGGCAACGCCAACGTCTGGCCATCGCCCGGGCACTGTTGGTGGACGCGCCGATCCTGCTGCTGGACGAAGCCACCAGCGCCCTCGATGCACAAAGTGAACACCTGATCCAGCAAGCCCTGCCCAGCCTGATGGAAAACCGCACCACACTGGTCATCGCCCATCGACTGGCGACAGTGAAAAACGCTGACCGAATCGCGGTGATGGACCAAGGGAAACTGGTGGCGGTGGGGACGCATCAGGAGTTGATTGCGAGCAATGCGTTGTATGCGCGATTGGCGGCGTTGCAGTTTAGTGATGGGCGCCATGCCCCAACCGACCAAGTAACCGACTAAGTAACCGACCAAGTCGAGCACCCAAAAAAATGCCCGCATCAATCGATGCGGGCATTTTTTCAGTGTTTCAAAGCAGGCTCATTGATCGTCAAAGTAACGTTCATGCCAATCCACCAGCGGCTGCGGTGAATTGAGCTTCTGGCCGTAGATTACCGAATATGACAGCACGTTCTGCACGTACTGGCGGGTTTCGTCGAACGGGATGCTTTCCACCCACACATCGAAGCTCAGGTGGTCGGCGCCGCGCAACCATTGACGCACGCGGCCGGGGCCGGCGTTGTAGGCGGCGGAGGCGAGCACGCGGTTGCCGTTGAACTGGCTGTGGACCTGGCTCAGATAAGCGGCGCCGAGCTCGATGTTTTTGTCCGGATCGAGCACTTGCTGCGGCGAGGCCAGGGGAATGCTGAACTTGCGAGCGGTTTCCTTGGCAGTGCCGGGCATCAGTTGCATCAAGCCGCTGGCGCCAACGCCGGAACGGGCGTCGTCCATGAAGGCGCTTTCCTGACGAGTGATCGCGAACACCCAGCTCGAGTGCAGGCCACGGACCTTGGCTTCACGCACCAGGGTATCGCGGTGAGCCATCGGGAAGCGGATGTCCAGGTCGTCCCAGTACTGCGCCTGACTGATGGTGCGGATCGCCGGGAAATACCATTTCAGGTCGTAAGCCAGTTTCGCCTGGGCAACCATTTCATCACGGCTGAAGTGCCGGCTGACGTGGTACCACTCGCGTCGGCCGTCGACGATCTGTCCGCGTGCATGGAACTCCAGCGCGCGGCGCACACCGGGGGTATTGCGCACCTTGTTGATCAGCGCCTGGCTGAGCACCAGCGGCTTGTTGATCAGCGAATAGGGCGACTGCGAACGGTCGGCCGCCAGGAAACCGTAAAAGTCGCGCTCGCGAGCCAGGCCCTTGTAAAGCGTTTGCGCTTGCGGATTCTGTGGCTGCGCCAGTTCCAGGCTGCGAGCCTGCCAGTAACGCCAGCGGTTGGTGGTAGCCAGATCCTGAGGCAGGCGGCGGGTCAACTGATAGGCATCGTCCCATCGGGCCAGGCGCAACAACAGGCGCAAGCGCCATTCGGAAACGGTGTTGTCCCGCAGTTCCGGGTCGTATTTGGTCATCACGTCCAGCGCGCGGCTGTCAAAACGACGTGCGAGAGTCAGGCCGATTTCCCGGGCAATCGCGACTTTCTCGTCCCGGGAGAAGTGCATGCTGCTGGCGTAGCCGTCGAGCAGGGCCATGGCCTTGTCCGGATCCTGACGGGCCAGGCGGCGCAGGCCAAGGCTGACGATGTCGGACATCGGCTCATCGGCTGGAATGAAGCGCGACGGCTGGTTCAGCAACTCGGGTTTCTGCGCCACATCCACCAGCAGGCGGCCGCGCGGGGCGAGGGTCGTCAGGCCATTGATCAGGCTGTTGGCCAGCGGGTAGTTGCGGACGTGGGCAGCGAGCTTGGTGCGTTCCCAGCGTTTCTGTTCAGTCAGTTGACCATCGGCGGCCCACATGCCGAACACCGCGTCGCATGCCTCGGGCTGGGTTTTGCCGCTCAGCCAGAGTTTTTCGGCGTTGGCATAGCCTTCGACCTTACGGTTATGGCTGATCAGATACTGCGCGTTCAGGCAGTCCAGTTCGGTGAAATTGAGCTTGGGGTCATAATATTTGACGAAGGTCGCCCAATCGCCGCGTTCGGCCAGCCAGCGCAGCCAGCGCAATTTCATCCAGTTGGCTTGGGGCAGGTCACCGTGTTCGGCGAGGAAATTCTCGATTTCGGTGTTATCCGCGGTTTTCAGTCGCGCGGTCAGTTCGTCATAGGCCAGGTAGGGTGTCAGCGGATAATCGCTGAGCGCCTGGCTATAACGGAAATAGGGGCCGGAATCGCCCTTGGCCAAGGCACGCTTGGCTTCGTCGTAATATTGTCGTTGGGTAGACAGGTCTACCGCCTGGGCGGATTGAACGGCAGCGGCTGTAAGAAGCAAGCATGAAAAAAGACTGAAAAGGCGACTGCGCATGAGACATCCGGGCAGAGAAATCATGACAAGTGCCGATAAAACCGGCACCTAATTATCTGTAGCTTAGCCTTTTGCCAGCAACGGGCGAAAGCTTTGCCGACATGCCAGCATAAGTTCGCAACAATTGTTGTGCAGAGTGCTTCGACATTGAAATTGCCGGCCTTCTGTAGCCTCAAGTCAGGTAGAATGCGCGCCCGGTTTTTGGAGAAGCTCATGACCCTGCTCAAATTCAGCGATGTGTCCCTTGCTTTCGGCGCTATGCCGTTGTTGGACAAGGTGTCCTGGCAGATCGCCCGTGGTGAGCGGGTGTGCATCATCGGCCGCAACGGCACTGGCAAGTCCAGCATGATGAAGCTCGTCAAGGGCGACCAGAAGCCCGACGATGGCTCCGTTTGGCGCGCACCCGGCCTCAAGATTGGTGAATTGCCGCAAGAATTGCCGGTAGCCGACGAGCGGACCGTGTTCGACGTGGTCGCCGAAGGCCTCGACGGCGTTGGCGCGTTGCTTGCCGAATATCACCATCTGAGCCAGAACATCGTCACTGACGCCGATCTGGACAAACTGATGCACGTCCAGCATGACCTCGAAGCCCGAGATGGCTGGCGCTTGCAGCAACTGGTCGACAGCACCTTGAGCCGTCTGCAGTTGCCTGCCGACAAGACCCTCGCCGAATTGTCCGGCGGCTGGCGTCGTCGCGTCCTGTTGGCCCAGGCCCTGGTTTCCGAACCGGACCTGCTGCTGCTCGACGAACCGACCAACCACCTGGACATCGGTGCCATCGCCTGGCTTGAAGAAGCGCTGAAGGATTTCCAGGGCGCCGTGCTGTTCATCACGCACGACCGTTCATTCCTGCAGAACCTTGCAACCCGTATCCTGGAACTGGATCGCGGCGGCTTGATCGACTGGAACGGCGATTACGCCAGCTTCCTCGTGCACAAAGAGGCCACACTGGCCGCTGAAGAAACCGCCAACGCGCTGTTCGATAAAAAACTGGCCCAGGAAGAAGTCTGGATCCGCCAGGGCATCAAGGCGCGTCGCACCCGTAACGAAGGCCGTGTCCGTGCACTGAAAGCCCTGCGCGTCGAGCGTAGCGAGCGTCGTGAGCGTACCGGCAAGGCCAACATTCAGCTCGATACCGCCGACAAGTCCGGCAAGCAGGTGATGGTGCTCGAGAACGTGAGTTTCGCTCACCCGGGCGGCCCGTTCCTGATCAAGGATTTCTCGATGGTCCTGCAGCGTGGCGACCGCATCGGTCTGCTCGGCGCCAACGGTACCGGCAAGACCACGCTGTTGAAGCTGATGCTCAACGGTCTGCAACCGACCAGCGGCACAGTGGAAGAGGGGACGCGCATCGACGTGGCCTATTTCGACCAGTTGCGCCATCAGTTGGACCTGGAAAAGACCGTGATCGACAACGTCGCTGAAGGTCGCGACTTCATCGATATCGATGGCCAGAGCCGTCACGTGCTGAGCTACCTTGGCGACTTCCTGTTCAGCCCGCAGCGTGCCCGCACGCCGGTCAAGGCGTTGTCCGGTGGTGAGCGTGCGCGTCTGCTGCTGGCCAAACTGTTCAGCAAACCGGCGAACCTGCTGGTGCTCGACGAACCGACCAACGACCTCGACGTGGAAACCCTCGAACTGCTGGAAGAGGTCCTGCTGACCTTCAACGGCACTGTGCTGATGGTCAGCCACGACCGGGCATTCCTCGACAACGTGGTCACCAGCACCCTGGTCTTCGAAGGTGAAGGCAAGGTTCGCGAATACGTCGGCGGTTATCAGGACTGGCTGCGTCAGGGTGGTTCGCCGCGCCTGCTGGGTGTGACCGAGAGCAAGTCCGGCAAAGCCGACCTGAATTCGGCTGTCGTGACGGCCGAACCTGCACCGGTTGCTGCAGTGGAAACGCCAGCTCCGGTGGCGAAAAAGAAACTCAGCTACAAGTTGCAGCGTGAGCTGGAAGCCTTGCCTGGCCAGATCGAAGCCATGGAACAGCAGATCGCGGTAGTTGAAGCGCAGATGGCGGACGCCGGGTTCTATCAGCGTCCTCCTGCCGAGACGACTGCAGTGATCGCTCAGCTTGAGCAGTTACAGACTGAACTCGACGTGATGGTCGAGCGCTGGGCCGAACTGGATGCCTGACTGATCCGGCTATAAAAAAGCCCGGCTTCACTCGTGTGAATGCCGGGCTTTTCGTAAGGGGTTTATTGTTGCTTGTTGTCAGCTTTTTTGCAGGCGCACGGCAAGTACATCGCAAGGTGCGCCGTGCAGCACGTCATTGGCAGTGGAGCCGAGCAACAGTGCCAGGCCATGCCGGCCATGACTGCCCACCACGATCAGGTCGCACGTTTGCTCCTTGGCGAGGTGGTGAATCTCCTGGCGCGGCTGGCCGTAGGTCAAGTGGCTGTATTCCTTGGAGAGCTCCGGGTATTTCACGATCAACCGTTCAAGGCGCTCCTTGGCCTGATCGAACTGTTGCTGTTGCAATTGGGAAAGGTCCATCGGCACGTCGCCGCCAAAGGCCATGGCCATCGGCTCGACAATATGCACCAGAGACAGCTTCGCACCATTGCTCACCGAGAGTTCGCGAGCGCGGTGGATTACAGGATCGCACTCTTCGGTTAGATCTACAGCGACCAGAATGTGGTGGTAGGGCATGAGGTGCTCCTCCTGAGGATTGCAACATTGGTAAGTATGGCTGGTTTCAAGCGCATTGGTTTCAAAGTGACTCAATGGGCTCATCAAGAATCGGGAGTACAGATATGACGGTCTGGATAGTGGTGTCAATCCTGCTGGTGGTGCTGAGCCCGCTGGCCTGGTTGCGACCGTCTCGTGTCCAGAGCGGTCGCATGGCCCTGCGCATGGAGGCGCGGCGCATCGGCCTTGCCATGCAATTGTCGCCCCAGGAGTGGCCGCACTGGCTGAGCCAGGAGCCGCCAAGCCCTTGCGCCCAGTACCACCGACCGCGCCGCGGCACTCAGCCGGCATGCTGGAGCTATTGGCAGAAGGCGCCGGGTGTGTGGGTCAATCAGTGGCAGGAAGTCTGCGAGGATGGAGTGCTGCTGAATCATTTCGAAAAATTGCCTGCCAACGTCTTTAAGGTCGAGGCAGACAAGCAAATGATTGCCCTGTATTGGGGCGAGAAGGGCGAAGCCGAGGTTCTGCAACAGATCGACGCTACGCTCAAGGCACTCGCCTGAGCCCCGATCTGCAACAGAAGGCAATAAAAAGCCCGACATCATCATCGGGCTGGGGTTGGCCAGGCAGGCCGGTAATTCTTTGTGGCACAGATCTTACGCTGGGCATTCGTCAAAGCGTTCAAATTTTTTCTTCAGGGTCCCGCCAGCGTAGCCTGTTAAACACAGGTTGCCGCGAATTAGGGCGACTTTTCTAACTATTGATTCTATGAATGGCCTCACATGCATCCGCGTGTTGCAGGGCTTCGTGGTACGGAAGTGACCGGAAAGTCGCGTTTCAACCTAGTATTTTGGGCGATTGACAATTGCCGGAAATTCCGTGAAGGTGACACACCCAAATCAAACGGGCGTATGAATTGAGCGTTTGTATTACAGACAGCTCCTACAGAATCCCGACTATCGCGTTGGCGGGTGTGCCGGGTGAGTTGGCGTTAGCATTGACAATAAACGTCCCTGCCGAGCCAGCTGCCTGCGTCCGACGTGTACTGTTCAGCTTCCATATCGTGGAGATCAGTTGATGATTTACGAAGGTAAAGCCATCACGGTTAAGGCTCTTGAAAGTGGCATCGTCGAACTGAAGTTCGACCTCAAGGGTGAGTCCGTCAACAAGTTCAACCGTCTTACCCTGAACGAGCTGCGTCAGGCTGTAGACACCATCAAGGCAGATGCTTCGATCAAGGGTGTGATCGTCAGCAGTGGCAAGGACGTATTCATCGTCGGCGCCGACATCACCGAATTCGTCGACAACTTCAAGCTGCCGGATGCCGAGCTTGTTGCTGGCAACCTCGAAGCCAACAAGATTTTCAGCGATTTCGAAGACCTCAACGTCCCGACTGTCGCCGCGATCAATGGCATTGCGCTGGGCGGCGGTCTGGAAATGTGCCTGGCGGCGGATTTCCGCGTCATGGCCAGCACCGCCAAAATCGGTCTGCCGGAAGTCAAGCTGGGCATCTACCCAGGCTTCGGCGGTACCGTGCGCCTGCCGCGCATCATCGGTGCCGACAACGCCATCGAGTGGATTGCCGCTGGTAAGGAAAACCGTGCTGAAGACGCACTGAAAGTCGGTGCCGTCGACGCGGTGGTCGACTCGCAGAAGTTGCACGAAGCGGCGCTGAACCTGATCAAGGGCGCCATCTCCGGCGAGTTTGACTACAAGGCCAAGCGTCAGCCGAAGCTCGAAAAGCTCAAGCTCAACGCCATCGAACAAATGATGTCGTTCGAAACCGCCAAAGGTTTCGTGGCCGGTCAAGCAGGCCCGAACTACCCGGCGCCGGTCGAAGCGATCAAGACCATCCAGAAAGCCGCGAACTTCGGTCGTGACAAGGCGCTGGAAGTCGAAGCCGCCGGCTTCGTCAAACTGGCCAAGACTTCTGCCGCGCAGAGCCTGATCGGTCTGTTCCTGAACGATCAGGAACTGAAGAAAAAGGCCAAGGCCTACGACGAAATCGCCAAGGAAGTGAAGCAGGCCGCCGTATTGGGCGCCGGCATCATGGGTGGCGGTATCGCTTATCAGTCGGCCTCCAAAGGCACGCCGATCCTGATGAAGGACATCAACGAGCACGGTATCGAGCAAGGTCTGGCCGAAGCCGCCAAGCTGCTGGTTGGCCGCGTTGATAAAGGTCGCATGACCCCGGCGAAGATGGCCGAAGTGCTCAACGGCATTCGTCCGACCCTGTCCTACGGCGATTTCGGTCACGTCGACCTGGTGGTCGAAGCCGTGGTCGAGAACCCGAAGGTCAAGCAAGCCGTTCTGGCCGAAGTCGAAGACAAGGTTAAAGAGGACACCATTCTGGCGTCCAACACCTCGACCATTTCCATCACCTTGTTGGCCAAAGCCCTCAAGCGTCCGGAAAACTTCGTCGGCATGCACTTCTTCAACCCGGTGCACATGATGCCGCTGGTTGAAGTGATCCGTGGCGAGAAGTCCAGCGAAGTGGCCGTTGCCACCACCGTTGCCTACGCCAAGAAAATGGGCAAGAACCCGATCGTCGTCAACGACTGCCCGGGCTTCCTGGTCAACCGCGTGCTGTTCCCGTACTTCGGCGGTTTCGCCAAACTGGTCAGCGCCGGCGTGGACTTCGTTCGCATCGACAAGGTCATGGAGAAATTCGGCTGGCCAATGGGCCCGGCATACCTGATGGACGTGGTCGGCATCGACACCGGCCACCACGGTCGTGACGTCATGGCTGAAGGCTTCCCGGATCGCATGAAGGACGATCGCCGTTCGGCCGTCGACGTGCTCTACGAAGCCAAGCGCCTGGGCCAGAAGAATGGCAAGGGCTTCTACGCCTACGAAACCGACAAGCGTGGCAAGCAGAAGAAAGTCGCCGATCCGTCGGTGCTGGAAGTGCTCAAGCCGATCGTGTTCGAACAGCGCGAAGTCACTGACGAAGACATCATCAACTGGATGATGATCCCGCTGTGCCTGGAAACTGTACGTTGCCTGGAAGACGGCATCGTCGAAACCGCCGCCGAAGCCGACATGGGGCTGGTCTACGGTATTGGTTTCCCTCCATTCCGTGGCGGTGCGCTGCGCTACATCGATTCCATCGGTGTTGCAGAGTTCGTTGCCCTGGCTGACCAGTACGCTGATTTGGGCGCGCTGTACCACCCGACCGCGAAGCTGCGTGAAATGGCCAAGAACGGTCAGAGCTTCTTCGGTTAAGCGCCCACACTAGAGCGAGAGTGAACGTATATGAGCTTGAATCCTAGAGACGTCGTGATTGTCGACTTCGGTCGTACGCCGATGGGCCGCTCCAAGGGCGGCATGCACCGCAACACCCGCGCCGAAGACATGTCGGCACACCTGATCAGCAAATTGCTGGAACGCAACGTCAAGGTCGACCCGAGCGAAGTCGAAGACGTGATCTGGGGCTGCGTTAACCAGACCCTGGAGCAGGGCTGGAACATCGCCCGCATGGCGTCCCTGATGACTCAGATTCCACACACCTCGGCCGGCCAGACCGTCAGCCGTCTGTGTGGCTCGTCGATGAGTGCGCTGCACACTGCCGCGCAAGCAATCATGACCGGCAACGGTGACGTGTTCGTCGTTGGCGGCGTCGAGCATATGGGGCATGTGAGCATGATGCACGGAGTCGATCCGAACCCGCACATGTCCCTGTACGCGGCGAAAGCCTCGGGCATGATGGGCCTGACCGCAGAAATGCTCGGCAAAATGCACGGCATTACTCGCGAACAGCAGGACGCCTTTGGCGTGCGCTCCCACCAACTCGCCCACAAGGCGACCGTGGAAGGCAAGTTCAAGGACGAAATCATCCCGATGCAGGGCTACGACGAGAACGGTTTCCTGAAACTGTTCGACTACGACGAAACCATTCGTCCGGAAACCACTCTGGAAAGCCTGGCGGCTCTGAAGCCAGCGTTTAATCCGAAGGGCGGCACCGTGACCGCTGGTACTTCGTCGCAGATCACCGATGGTGCTTCGTGCATGATCGTGATGTCGGCACAGCGGGCCCAGGACCTGGGCATCCAGCCGCTGGCGGTGATTCGCTCGATGGCAGTGGCAGGTGTGGACCCGGCGATCATGGGCTATGGTCCAGTACCGGCAACGCAGAAAGCATTGAAGCGCGCGGGCCTTGGCATCAACGATATCGACTTCTTCGAGCTCAACGAAGCTTTCGCCGCACAGGCCCTGCCAGTGCTGAAAGATTTGAAAGTGCTCGACAAGATGAACGAGAAGGTTAACCTGCACGGCGGCGCGATCGCCCTGGGTCACCCGTTCGGTTGCTCCGGTGCACGTATTTCGGGCACCTTGCTGAATGTGATGAAGCAGAATGGCGGCACCTTCGGGGTGGCTACCATGTGCATTGGTCTCGGCCAAGGCATCTCCACCGTCTTCGAACGCGTTTAAGCGTTTCGTCGATGGAAGCCGGGGCCAAGTGCCCCGGTTTTTGTTTTTCCGGATTTATTTTTGTTTTTATTTTGAAAAAATTTGAGTGAGGGCCAAAGCATGCCGATACAACCTGGGCTCTACCAACATTACAAAGGTCCGCAGTACCGCGTATTCAGTGTTGCGCGGCATTCGGAGACCGAAGAAGAAGTGGTCTTCTACCAAGCCCTGTATGGCGATTACGGCTTTTGGGTACGCCCCTTGAGCATGTTCCTGGAGTCGGTCGAGGTTGACGGCGAACAGGTGCCACGCTTTGCTTTGGTGCAAGCCGAACCGAGCATTTTTCCTCAGCCATAAGGGGAGTGCGCGCAGAACCCTGCGCTTGACCTCACCTTGTAGCCACTATATATAGCGGTGCCGCGTCAGGCGCCAACCGCCTTTCACTTCTAGAATTCAGGAATTTTCTGATCCATGGGCAAATCGCTGGTCATTGTGGAATCCCCGGCTAAGGCCAAGACCATCAACAAGTATCTGGGTAACCAATACGTGGTGAAGTCGAGTATCGGCCATATCCGAGACCTGCCCACCAGCGGTTCGGCTAGCGCCAGCAAAGAGCCTGCCGCCAAGCGTGGCAAGGCCGCCGCAGGTGAAGGTCCGGTGCTCACGCCGAAAGAGAAAGCGCGCAAGCAGCTGGTCTCGCGCATGGGTGTCGATCCCGATCATGGCTGGAAAGCCAAGTACGAGATCCTCCCGGGCAAGGAAAAGGTTATCGAAGAGCTGCGCCGGCTCGCCAAAGATGCTGACACCATCTATCTCGCAACCGACTTGGATCGCGAGGGGGAAGCCATTGCCTGGCACCTGCGCGAAGCCATCGGTGGTGACGACAGCCGCTACAAGCGCGTGGTGTTCAACGAAATCACCAAAAAAGCGATCCAGGAAGCTTTCTCCCAGCCGGGCGAGCTGGACATCGATCGCGTAAACGCTCAGCAGGCGCGTCGCTTCCTCGACCGCGTGGTGGGTTACATGGTTTCGCCGCTGCTGTGGGCCAAGGTTGCTCGTGGCCTGTCCGCCGGTCGCGTGCAATCGGTTGCCGTGAAGCTGGTGGTTGAGCGTGAGCGCGAAATCCGCGCGTTCAACCCGGAAGAGTACTGGGAAGTTCACGCTGACCTCGGCACCGCCAAGGGCGCGACTGTGCGGTTCGACGTGGCTCGCGAGAAAGGCGAAGCCTTCAAGCCGCTCAACGAAGCCCAGGCCATGGCCGCGCTGGAGAAGCTCAAGGCTTCCAGCTACAGCATCGTCAAGCGCGAAGACAAACCGACCAGCAGCAAGCCGTCGGCACCGTTCATCACCTCCACCCTGCAGCAGGCCGCGAGCAACCGCCTGGGCTTCGGTGTGAAGAAAACCATGATGATGGCCCAGCGTTTGTACGAAGCCGGCTACATCACTTATATGCGTACCGACTCCACCAACCTCTCGGCCGATGCCGTGACGATGGCGCGTACTTATATTGAAGGCGAATTCGGCAAGAAGTACCTGCCGGAAACCCCGAACGTCTACAGCAGCAAGGAAGGCGCACAAGAGGCTCACGAAGCGATTCGTCCGTCCGACGCCAATACCGAGCCAAGCAAGCTGTCGGGCATGGAGCGTGATGCCGAGCGGCTTTACGAGCTGATCTGGCGCCAGTTCCTCGCCTGCCAGATGCTGCCGGCCCAATACCTGTCGACCACAGTCACCGTCGGTGCCGGTGACTTCGAGTTGCGCGCCAAGGGCCGCATCCTGAAGTTCGACGGTTACACCCGCGTCATGCCGCAAATCACCAAGCCTGGCGATGACGACGTGCTGCCGGACATGGCCCAGGGCGATGCGATGAAGCTGATCAAGCTTGATCCGACCCAGCACTTTACCAAGCCGCCGGCGCGTTACTCGGAAGCGAGCCTGGTCAAGGAAATGGAAAAACGCGGTATCGGTCGTCCTTCGACCTACGCGGCGATCATTTCGACCATCCAGGACCGCGGCTACGTGGCGCTGCACAACCGTCGTTTCTATTCGGAAAAGATGGGCGACATCGTCACAGAGCGTCTGGCCGAGAGCTTCTCCAATCTCATGGACTACGGCTTCACCGCCGGCATGGAAGAGAATCTCGATGACGTGGCCCAGGGCGAGCGCGACTGGAAAAACGTGCTCGACGAGTTCTACGGCGACTTCAAGAAGAAACTCGAAGTAGCCGAAAGCGCTGAAGGCGGCATGCGCGCCAACCAGCCGGTAATGACTGATATTCCATGTGTGGTGTGCGGTCGTCCGATGCAGATTCGTACTGCATCGACCGGCGTGTTCCTCGGTTGCTCGGGCTACAGCCTGCCGCCGAAAGAACGCTGCAAGGCCACCGTCAACCTGGTGCCGGGCGACGAAATCGCTGCGGACGACGAGGGTGAGTCGGAGTCGCTGGTTCTGCGCGGCAAGCACCGTTGCCCGATCTGCAGCACGGCGATGGACGCTTACCTGCTCGACGAGAAGCGCAAGCTGCACATCTGCGGTAACAACCCGGATTGCGCAGGCTACGAGATCGAAGAGGGCGCTTACCGCATCAAGGGCTACGAAGGTCCGAGCCTGGAATGCGACAAGTGCGGCAGCGAGATGCAGCTCAAGACCGGCCGTTTCGGCAAGTTCTTCGGTTGTACCAACGCAACCTGCAAGAACACCCGCAAGCTGCTGAAAAGCGGTGATGCGGCGCCGCCGAAGATGGATCCGGTGAAGATGCCTGAGCTCAAATGCGAAAAGGTCAACGACACCTATATCCTGCGTGACGGTGCTTCCGGCCTGTTCCTGGCGGCCAGCCAGTTCCCGAAAAACCGCGAGACCCGTGCGCCATTGGTCGTCGAGATCGTGCCGCACAAGGATGAGATCGATCCGAAGTACCACTTCCTCTGCGAAGCACCGAAGAAAGATCCTGACGGTCTGCCAGCAGTGATCCGTTACAGCCGCAAGACCAAAGAGCAATACGTGCAGACGGAAGTCGACGGTAAGCCGACTGGCTGGAAAGCGTATTACGATGGTGGCAAGTGGACGGTTGAAGACAAGCGTCCAGCAGCCAAGGCTTAAAAGCCGCTGCACATAAAAAGGCCGCATGACAACCCTCGGGTTTTCATGCGGCCTTTTTGTTTTGGGCTTGCGGTGAGCTTGGGTGATCCACGACACTGTCAGACCTGCGTGAAGCAATTATTTCGTTGTGGAGGCTGCCGTCATGGCCCACGAACTCTATACCCGTACCAATCAGAAAATTTATTTCGCCGGCTTGTCGCTGGAAGCGCTCGCCAAGGCCGAAGAGGGGCGGGCGATGAACTCCCTGGCGCTGATTCAGGCCGGTCGCGAATCGGCGTTGTTTCACCTGTACGGAGCGCTGTTGGGGCTGTGCCATGAAATCGCCGGTTTCTATCGCTTGCCTCAGGCCAATGCGCCGCGGGCAGAGATGCTGCTGACCCGCGAAGTACTCGAAACCATCGCTATTCCGGAAATGGCCGAGATGGTCGAGTTGGCGCAAAACCCTGAAACCTGGCTGGCCAAGCTGCTGTCGGCTTATGCCGCACTGTTTCAACCGCCTCGTGCTCCACACAAGCCCAAGGGGGATGTGACGCAGCCGCTTATTCTGGCCGTCAACCTGGACGAAGAAGAGGCGCCTGAAGAGCTGAGCCGGGAAGAACTGGAGAGCTGGCGCCAGAATCTGAAAAGCTTGGCGATCCGGTTTCGCGACGGGCTGAACGAGTGCTGAAAGATTGAGTGCTCGGTGAATGGTCCGCTCAAGGAAGCGTGATGTCAGAAATTTCTCTTCGTGATGGCATCTGGTCAAGATCCTGAGCGAAGCTTGGCCGATGCCTATATAATCCCTGCCTTTCGTGGAGAACAGTCCTTTATGCCAACGTCCTTTCTAGAAATTGTCGAGTTACCAGATGGCCGAATCGAGCTGCGTAGGGCCGAGGACGAGGGTTCTCTGGTTACTTTGGATTTCTCCGAGGATGCCAAGGCTTTCCTGCAAGGCCAGCACGTGGAAGTCGCCAAGGCGATGTTGAGCGTCGGTGTTCAGATGGCAGGACGCCTGGTTGAAGGCGAATTTGATAAGGAAGAGGGGCCACGGGTTCTTCATTGATCCCGCCCGTCGGATTTTGCGGATACCTCTACAGACCGGCTTCTCTATCCTTGGAGAAGCCCCGCGCTGTTCAGTGCAAACAGTGTTTTGTCAGTTAACCCAGTCGAATATTCAGACTTTGCGCATCCCCGGTACGGGCGGCGCTGATCAGCTGTTGCCGCGACGATGTGCTCAACGGGTTTAGCCAGCTGACGACCGTATGGCTGCGGCCAAGTCGCAAAGCTTCACAGGTCAGCTGCTGAGCGCTCTGTGTGCCACGTGGTTGCAGCAGCAGAATGCGTTCACGGTTCAGGCCGGCGTCTCGCAGCCAGGCCTGGGTCAGGCTGGCGGGCGGGGCGATCAGAGTCAGCCAGCGAGCGTCCTGATCCTGGCTCAGCTCCCTGAGGATTGGCGCCAGAAGGTTCAGGCAGTTCCCGGCCGCGCCACGCAATGACAGCTCGCTGAAGACTTCGGGCTCGGCGCTCCAGGGCGACTCGACCACTTCTTTCAGGATCGGCGCTAGCGGCTGCGCCATGAATGCCTCGAACAACGGCAGTTGGGCTTGCTGTGAAGTGTGTGGGAACTGCATAAAGCCTCCTTTAGCGGCGAATCACGCCGACGCTCAAGCCTTCGATCACCAGTTCCTGATCTTTCAGGTTGACTTCGATAGGGGCGAATTCAGGGTTTTCGGCAATCAGCCAGACTTTGCTGCCGTCGCGCTTGAAGCGCTTGACGGTCACTTCGTCGCCAATCCGCGCCACCACGATCTGACCGTTACGGGCTTCGCGGGTGGTATGGACGGCCAGCAGGTCTCCGTCGAAAATGCCGACGTCCTTCATGCTCATGCCATGGACCCGCAACAGATAGTCAGCGCGAGGGTGGAAGAACGAAGGGTTGATGTTGCAGGATTCTTCGATGTGCTGCTGGGCGAGGATCGGAGCGCCCGCTGCCACTCGGCCGATGATCGGCAGGGTAGATTCGTCGGCCTTGGCTTCGAAGCCGGGGATGCGAATGCCGCGGGAGGCGCCCGGGGTCATCTCGATCGCGCCCTTGCGGGCCAGTGCCTTGAGGTGTTCTTCCGCCGCGTTGGGCGACTTGAAGCCCAGTTCCTGAGCGATTTCCGCGCGGGTTGGCGGGTAGCCGTTGTCTTCGAGGCAGCGTTTGATGAAGGCCAGAATCTCTGCTTGGCGTGGCGTCAGCTTTAGCATATTGATCGCTCTGTCTTTTTATACAGTGACTGGGATTATATACAGTGAACCGGTCTTGGCAATGCCCCTTTTTTTGCCGGCCGCTGGACGGTCATTCAGCTCGCCGATTGAAGCGACAATGTTGTATGGTTAAATAGCTGACCGACCATTCCCAAAACGAACCGCCAGACTTGACAAGGCCTGGGCTGAAACGTATGTTTCAAACAAGTGTTTGTCAGGCGGAGTAGCCATGGCCCAGTCGGAAACCGTTGAACGCATTCTCGATGCTGCCGAGCAATTGTTCGCGGAAAAAGGTTTCGCTGAAACCTCGTTGCGTCTGATCACCAGCAAGGCCGGTGTCAATCTGGCGGCGGTGAACTATCACTTCGGATCGAAGAAGGCGCTGATTCAAGCGGTCTTCTCGCGTTTTCTCGGGCCGTTCTGCCTCAGTCTCGATAAAGAGCTGGAGCGCCGTCAGGCCAAACCCGAGAACAAACCGACCCTCGAAGAATTGCTGGAGATCCTCGTCGAGCAAGCCCTGGTGGTGCAACCACGCAGCGGCAACGACCTGTCCATCTTCATGCGTTTGCTGGGGCTGGCTTTCAGTCAGAGCCAAGGGCACTTGCGTCGTTATCTGGAAGACATGTACGGCAAGGTTTTCCGCCGCTACATGCTGCTGGTCAACGAAGCCGCGCCACGCATTCCTCCGATCGAACTGTTCTGGCGCGTGCACTTCATGCTAGGTGCCGCGGCATTCAGCATGTCGGGGATCAAGGCCTTGCGCGCGATTGCCGAGACCGATTTCGGTGTCAACACTTCCATCGAGCAAGTGATGCGTCTGATGGTGCCATTCCTGGCTGCGGGCATGCGTGCCGAAACCGGCGTCACCGACACCGCCATGGCTGCCGCACAGTTGCGTCCACGCAGCAAATCGACCCCGGTGGCCGCCAAGGTTTAACCGCACACGGGTGGGCGCGGCAGCTGACATCCGCTAAGCTAGCCGCCCATGCCGACTCTCGTTCTGAACCCGCTCCTCATTGATATCGCCGACCTGCCAGGCCCAGCCTTTGGCGGCGAATTCGTGCGAGCCGGGTTTACCGTAATCAAGGAATTTCCATGACTGCTGGCCTGCAAGGCTCGTTGATGGTGGACGTCGCCGGTACCTGGCTGACGTCTGAAGATCGCCAATTGTTGCGCCAGCCCGAAGTGGGCGGCCTGATCATTTTTGCCCGCAACATCGAACACCCGCGTCAGGTGCGCGAATTCAGCGCCGCGATCCGCGCCATTCGTCCCGATCTGCTGCTGGCGGTCGACCAGGAGGGCGGTCGGGTTCAGCGACTGCGTCAGGGCTTCGTGCGACTGCCCGCCATGCGCGCCATCGCCGACAACCCGAATGCCGAATACCTGGCCGAACAGTGCGGCTGGATCATGGCGACCGAAGTGCTCGCGGCCGGCCTCGATCTGAGTTTCGCCCCGGTGCTGGATCTGGACTACCAGCGCAGTGCGGTGGTTGGCACCCGTTCATTCGAAGGTGATCCCGAGCGCGCAGCCTTGCTCGCCGGTGCATTCATCCGCGGCATGAACAGCGCCGGGATGGCTGCCACCGGCAAGCATTTCCCCGGTCATGGCTGGGCCGAGGCCGATTCCCACGTTGCGATTCCCAACGACGAGCGCAGCCTCGAAGAGATCCGCGCCAACGACCTGGTGCCATTCGCGCGATTGAGCAAGCAATTGGCCGCCGTCATGCCGGCCCACGTTATTTATCCACAAGTCGATTCCCAGCCTGCCGGTTTCTCCCGTCGCTGGTTGCAGGACATCCTGCGCGGCGAGCTGCAGTTCGATGGCGTGATCTTCAGTGACGACCTGTCGATGGCCGGTGCGCATGTGGTGGGTGATGCCGCCAGTCGCATCGAAGCGGCATTGACCGCCGGTTGCGACATGGGCCTGGTGTGCAACGACCGCGCGGCTGCCGAGTTGGCTTTGAGTGCCGCCCAGCGGTTGAAGGTCAAGCCTTCGGCGCGTATCGCGCGGATGCGTGGGCAGGCGTACGCCAGCACCGAATACCGTCAAGACCCGCGCTGGCTTACGGCCGTCGGCGCGCTTAAAGAAGCTCAATTGATTGATTAAGGACTTTTCGTTATGACGGTTTACGCGATTATCGGTGGCACCGGCCTGACTCAACTCGAAGGCTTGAGCATTCGTCAGTCATTGGCGGTGGACACTCCTTACGGTGCGCCTTCGGCCGAGGTGCAGATCGGTGAGTACGCCGGCAAGGAAGTGCTGTTTCTCGCACGTCACGGCCACCCACACCGCTTCCCGCCGCATCAGGTGAACTACCGCGCCAATCTGTGGGCCTTGAAGCAGGCCGGTGCCGAAGCGATTCTCGCGGTCAACGCCGTGGGCGGGATTCATGCCGCGATGGGCACCGGGCATTTCTGCGTGCCCCATCAATTGATCGACTACACCAGCGGCCGCCAACACACCTATTTCGCCGATGACCTGGAACAGGTTACACACATCGACTTCAGCTATCCCTACAGCGAATCCCTGCGTCAGCAATTAATCGCGGCGTTGGCGGCTGAAGGCGTCGGCTATAGCAGTCATGGCGTGTACGCCTGCACCCAGGGGCCGCGTCTGGAAACGGTCGCTGAAATCGCGAAGCTGGAACGTGACGGTTGTGACATCGTCGGCATGACCGGTATGCCGGAAGCAGCATTGGCACGCGAGCTGGAACTGGATTATGCCTGTCTGGCGTTGGTGGTAAACCCGGCGGCGGGCAAATCGACGGCGGTGATTACCATGGCCGAGATCGAACAGGCATTGCATGATGGGATGGGCAAAGTGAAGTCGACGTTGGCGCGGGTATTGAAAGGTTAAGCTCGACACTCCCCAGTTTCAGTCATTATCGGATCGTGAAAACAAGCGCCAGCCCGATGAGACGACGAGCAACCTGTCACAGCCTTGAGACACCCGCTATTGAGGATTAGAATTTTCAGGCTAAAGGGTGAAATGACGGAGCATTTGCCCGGCATCCATCTGGCGTGAGGGAGGTAGCGATGTTCCTATCACCCCTGGAAATCCAAAACATCATCGAGCAAAGTTTTCTGCCCGCCGTGTGCACCTGCAGCATGGAGGCGGACCAGTCCCTGACGATTCGGGTCTGCGATTGCATGACCGGCAAAGTGGATCTGGTGGCCACTCACATTCCAGTGTGGACACTGGACAGCCCCTATGCAATTGCTTCGCTGGTGGCTGATATGCGGTTGGAAATCGAGGCTCACAAAGGCGTTCACCCGACGTTCTACAGCTGAACCGATGTCACGCCGCACCCGTCGGTGGTGCGGCGTGCGTCTGTCATGTCAGGACGGGATTTTTCGGGAAATCTCATCGAACGTGTCGCTGTCTACAGCTGCCAGCAACCTTCTTCCATCCTTGAGTGTGGCCAGAAAGGTTACCTCGGTTTCCTTGCCAGCCAACATGAAGCCGGCAATTGCGCCGATAGGCCCCAGCAACATGGCCCCCGCCACGCCGAAGCCGATGACATCCTTGATGTTGTTGATCGAATCCTCGTTGGCCACTTCTACACTCTTGAACAATGAGAGCGGGAGGGTGATGCCGGGCCACGGGTGAAGCGACGTCCTGAGCGTGAAAACGCCGTCTGTGTACTCTCCATCACCCTGCAGAAAGTCCCCCGCCAGGACCGTTATGCTTGCCATGTTCTTACCCTCTGACTGGCAATCGGTGAACCCTCATTTCGCGCCTGCACTGGAGCATCGTCAATCGCTGGGCGATGAAGTGTTCCGGCCGGGAGCCTCTATGCTGGTCTCACACTGCAACAGGTGTCGCGATATTAGACGCGGGCGATCTCGTTCAGACGCGCCCATAGCCAGTTATTTCAAGTAACTGATTGATTTTTATAGTGATCGTTAAGCTGGCACGCGGTGCCTGAAAGGTCGCCTTCGCGGGCAAACCTCGCTCCTACATCGGATTTTGGTTGGATACACAATTTATGTACCGTCGAAGACCCCTGTAGGAGCGAGGCTTGCCCGCGAAGAGGCCCTCAAGAACACCGCAGCATCAAGCCCCAGGCACTGGACAACTCATATCGCCTTCCTCACACGTGAGGTAGCGTTTGAAGGTTTCGACGCGGGCCTTGGTCAGGTTGGTGTTGCACAGGCTGTAGATCAGCGGATACACACTGCCACCCGACACCGTAGAGGTCGAAAATTCACACTCGGCATCACGAAACGCCACCCAGTTGCGTTGCGCGCTGACCAGCAGCTTCTTGGCATCGGGATTGTCTTTCAATCGTTTGGTGATTTGCTGGTAAAGCGTGTTCAGCTCTTTATCAGCCGCTTTGTATTGCTCAGCAGCGCACTGATTCATGGTGCCCTGGTCGTTCGCATTGGCACAGTCCACGGCATGCACCATGGTGGTGAACAGCAGTGGCGTCAGTGGCAGGAGAAAACGTGGGGGCATGGTGGGCTCGCAGTGGTGATGAAAATTGAGCTGCAGTGTAGCGAAGATGGAGGTTTCAGCTTGTAACGAGGTACTTTCAGCCCAGAACTTATGGCCAAAATCGAGGCCGAATATTTCAGGTACGGTTGATTGCATCAGCCGTTTGATACAACTTTTAGGTTGGTCTTCTGGTCTTTACGGGCCTACTGTTCAATACAGGAGGTGACTTATGAACCCAGCATCAGATCGCATCGAAAGGAAGATCCTGCTCAAGGCGCCGCGTTCGCGGGTCTGGCGCATGCTGGCCAATGCCGAAATGTTCGGACAATGGTTCGGCGTGGCACTCGAAGGCAAGCGCTTTGTTGCCGGTGAGTGGACCCAGGGGCAGATTACGTACCCTGGTTATGAGCACTTGTTGTGGAATGTACTGGTGGAGCGGGTCGAGCCGGAGCGGGTGTTTTCGTTTCGCTGGCACCCGTATGCGGTGGAGCCGGAAGTCGATTACTCTCAGGAGCCCACCACGCTGGTGAAATTCGAACTCCAGGACATGGACGAAGGCACGCTGTTGACGGTCGTCGAGTCCGGTTTCGATCACGTTCCCCAGTCGCGCAGGCTCAAGGCTTTCCGCATGGACAGCCGTGGCTGGGATGAGCAGATGAACAACATCGAACAGTTTCTGGCAGAAAACACCAAGGCCCACGAGCGTCAGGGAAGTTGATGGCTGCAAGCCGCGAAATTCGCGGCTTCGGCCCATGATGGTGGATACGTCTAAGGGTTTTCGGAAGGGCAGTTATAGCGAATGTCTTACACACGGTAGTAGCTATGTCGTCTATTGCTGATTGGATCCGAAGCGTAATCTAGCCCCATCAACTGAAGCACAGGAAGTGCTCAGGGTCACGGATGATCGACCATAAGCAAGGATTGCTGCCGACAGGGAGTCGATATGGTCTTGGAAAACCCGCTTCGGCGGGTTTTTTTTCGTCTGCAGGAAACTGCAACCGATCGCCGGACCCGTACCTCTACTTGTAGCAGCAGCCTTCGGCAGCTACTACAAGGGCTGTTTTTAGGCGCTGAGTGGTCAATGGCTTACACGCAGCCGCTGTTATGTCGTCTTTTGAAGCTTCGCCGATGTGTTTAATCTGGATCCATCAACTGAACACAGGACGTGTTCAGGATCACGGATGATCGACCATACGCCAGGATGGCTACCGACAGGATGTCGTAATGGTCTTGAGAAACCCGCTTAGGCGGGTTTTTTTATGGGTGTCAGAAAAGTCAGTCAGATGTCCACGACTTCACGCAGAGTCTCCAGGGCGCGCTTCAACACGTCGAGGCTGATCGATCCCATGGCCACCCGCAGTGCAGGAGGCACATGAGTGGTCGTGGCAAAGGGATCGGCGCTGGTCACCTGCACGCCTTTACGTTCCAGTTCGGCAACCACCGTTTCGGCCCGCAAGCCTCCGGGCAATCTGAGCCAGAGGTAGTAGGAAGCGGGATGCGCCATCAGTTCGCAGTTTTTCAGGATTTGCCGAGCCAGATCCTGTCGCTGCCGGGCGTCCAGGCGCTTTTGCTCTTCGAGGTTGTCGACTTCGCCGCTATCGATCCAGCGGCAGGCCAGTGCGACGGTCAGCGACGGGGTGCTCCATGTCGACACGCGGATGGCTTGCTCCAGCGCCGGCATCATCGCTTTCGGTGCAACGATGAAACCGATGCGCAGGCCCGAGGCAACGCTTTTCGACAGGCCGCTGATGTACAGCGTGCGCTGCGGGGCCAGGGTAAACAGCGGTTTGGGTGCCGGTTCTGCGAGGAAGGCATAGGCGCCGTCTTCGATGATCAGAAAGTCGTATCGCTCGGCCAATTGCACCAGGCGTTCACGGTCGGCGATGGACATCACCGTCCCCAGCGGATTGTGCATCGTCGGCATGCTGTAGAGCGCCCGCACGGGGCGCCGCTTGCACAGCGCTTCCAGGGCGTCGAGGTCGGTGTGCCCGGCGATTTGCGGGAGGGCTTCGAGGTCCAGCCGATGGGCCTGGGCCAGGGTTTTCAGGCCGGGGTAGGTGAGGGCGTCGAGGGCCAGAATATCTCCCGGCTTGAGCAGTGCCATCAGCGTCACGGCAAGACCTTGCTGGGCGCCGTTGACGATCAGCACCTGATCGCCCCCCACCCGAATGTCCCGATTGCGTAAATGCCGGGCCGCCGTCTGCCGTTCATGCGGCCGCCCACCCTGAGGCGCGGAATGCAATAGCGCATCGATATCCCCGGAGGCGGCGATCGCTCGCAAACCCTCGCGCAATAACTCGTCCTGACCGGGTACCGACGGGTAATTGAAGGTCAGGTCCACCATGCCGACGCCCAGTGGTTGCTGTTCCAATCCCAGACCGCGTGGCAAGGATGTGTCGCGCACAAAGGTGCCACGGCCGGTCTCGCCGACCACCAGGCCGATCGCTTCCAGCTCGTGATACACCCGCAATGCCGTGGCCAGGGCGATCCGTTCGCTCTGCATCAACGCGCGAATGGTCGGCAATTGCGTGGCGGGTGGCAGTTCACCGCTGCGAATCTTCCCGGCGAACTGATCCACCAGGCGTTTGTAGCGAATACGGGTCATGGGCGGGCGCTCTTTGTATCTGGATCAATTTTTTGTTTGTATCAGATTGGCGCTCTAATCTACAGGCTTTCCAGGACGGAGACTTCGCAGTGATTGACCCTGCGACCTTATCGATTTTCGTCGGCGCGGTGATGCTGTTGCTGTTGTCACCGGGACCGAACATGGCCTTCGTAATCAGCCATGGTGCCAGTTATGGCTGGCGCGGCGGTGTGGCGTCGGGATTGGGCATTGGCCTGGCCGATCTGATCCTGACCGCGCTGACCGCGATGGGCGTTACGGCACTGGTTGCCAGTTGGCCGCCGGCCTTCGACCTGATCCGTTATGCCGGCGTTCTGTACCTGCTGTGGCTGGCGTTCAAGGCGTTGCAAAAGCCATCGGCCAGCGGCACGTCGGATGTTGCGCAGGTGCCGCTCAAGACCCTGCTGATCCGGGCGATGCTCAACAGCCTGCTGAACCCCAAGGCCTTGCTGTTTTTCATGGTGTTCCTGCCGCAATTCGTTAACGCGCAACGAGGCTCGATTGCCGTACAGCTGGTGCTGCTGGGCATGGTGCTGACCCTGGTCAGTGGCGTGTTTCACACCCTGCTCGGGGTTTTCGGCAGCTCGGTCAGCCGGCGTATTTCCAGCACGTCGACATTCGCCAAATGGCAGTCATTGGGGCTGGCCGCGGTATTGCTGTTGCTCGCCGTCCGGCTGGCCCTGATGACTCGTCCGGCCTGACTCATTCACTGAAAAGGAACCTCTGCATGTACATCGCATCGTTTATCTACAAACCCGGGCAACGAGACGAGGAGTTCAACCTGTTGAGCGCGTTGATCGACGAAGCCGCGATCAGCATCGAAGGGTTCGTCGGTACCCAGTCCTGGTGCTCGGCCGATGGCGAACTGGTCAACGCCAGTTACTACTGGCAGGACGAAACCTCTATCCGGGAATTCGCCAGCCACCCCAGGCACCTGGAGGCCAAGCGTCAGTACCACAAGTGGTATGCGGGTTATCAAGTGGTGATCGCTAAAGTGGAGCGGGCTTATGGCGATGACTCGTTCGAGCTGTTTGTGCCGAACGGCCGGCGTGAGTGACTGGCTGCGGGGGGATAGCCCCCCGCGGCCATCTCTTTCACTGGAGGTCGAGTTTCGCCGCTGCACGTTCGGTGATTTCCGTACGTAATTTCAACGACCCGGCAGCACGTTTACGGGCTTCCTCCAGTACGCCGGCTGGCGCTGTCTCGGGGCTGCCCGAAGCAAACGGCGGTGCCGGGGCGTATTCCAGCTGCAATTGCACCAGCTGCGCGGTGTCCTTATCGAACAATTCAGCGGCCAGGGTCAGGGCAAAATCGATCCCTGCGGTGATCCCGCCACCGGTCAGCAGATTGCCGTCGCGCACCACCCGATCCTTCACCGGGGTCGCCCCCAGCAGCCCGAGCAATTCGTGATACGCCCAGTGAGTGGTGGCGCGCTTGCCCTTGAGCAACCCCGCCGCGCCAAGCACCAGGGCGCCGGTGCAGACCGAGGTGACATACCGCGCCGTGGCGGCCTGAGTCTTGATGAAGGCCAGGGTTTGTTCATCCTCCATCAATGGGCCGACGCCGCCACCTCCGGGAATGCAGATCACATCCAGCGGCGGGCAATCGTCGAAGGTGATGGTCGGTTTCAACACCAGCCCGGTACTTGCGGTGACGGGCACCAGGTCCTTCCAGATCAGGTGCACCTTCACGTCCGGCAGCGAGGCCAGCACGTCATAAGGGCCGGTCAGGTCCAGTTGTTGAACCTGTGGAAACAACAGTAAACCGATCTGCAACGTCATGGCGTTTTTCTCCTGATTGGGGTGGACGGCTTCACTGTAGGCTCGTAGGATTTGGCGAATACGCCAATAACCCCACGAATTACGCCAATCATGCCGAACCACCCGAAAACCATTCATGTGCTGGCCTTCGCCAACGTGCAAGTGCTCGACGTTACCGGGCCGTTGCAGGTGTTTGCCTCGGCCAACGACATTGCCCGCCAGCAAGGTCTGCCGCCGCCCTATGCGCCGTCGGTGATTGCCAGCGGTGGCGGGGCGGTGATGTCGTCGGCGGGGTTGGCACTGTTGGCGGAGCCGCTGACGGATCGGGGCAGCGACACCTTGATCATTGCCGGTGGCTGGGGCGTTTACGCAGCGGCGCAGGACGAGTCGCTGGTGGCTTGGGTACGTGAGCATGCGATCGGGTGTCGGCGGGTGGCGTCGGTGTGTACCGGGGCGTTTTTGCTGGCGGCCAGCGGCTGGCTTGATGGTCGACGGGTGGTGACGCACTGGACCCGCTGCGAGCAATTGGCGCAGCAGCATCCCAAACTGCAGGTCGAGCCCAACCCGATCTTCATCAATGACGGCCCGGTCTGGACCTCGGCCGGGGTCACCGCGGGCATCGACCTGGCCCTGGCCATGGTCGAACAAGACCTTGGCCGGACCATGGCCCTGGATGTCGCCCGGCAATTGGTGGTGTTTCTCAAGCGTCCGGGGGGCCAATCGCAGTTCAGCGTGACCTTGTCTTTGCAAAAGGAAGGCAATCGATTCGACGAGCTTCACGCCTGGATCAGCGAAAACCTCACCAAAGACCTCGGCATTCCGACCTTGGCCTTGCAGGCCGGCATGAGCGAACGCAGCTTCGTCCGTCACTACCGCGCCGACACTGGCCAGACCCCGGCCCGAGCCATCGAACTGATTCGGGTCGAGACCGCGCGACGACTGCTCAGCGACACCGGCGTACCGATCAAACGGGTCGCGGTGCAATGCGGGTTTGGCAGCGAAGAAACCCTGCGCCGCAGTTTTCTGCGGGCCTTGGGCGTGACACCGCAAGCCTATCGCGAGCGGTTTTCCGTCAGCCCTCCAGCAGATCCAGTATTGCCTTGAGCGTCGCCTCGGGTGCTTCCTCGGGAATGTTATGCCCGACGCCCGCCAACACTCGGCGTTCGTAGGGGCCGGTAAAATACTCGGCGTCTTCATCGACTTCAGGCGCGGGCCCCACACCGTCATCGGCACCGCACAGGGAAATTGTCGGTACGCTGATTGCCGGTTGTCGGGTCAGCGCTTCTTCCATCCACTCCAGCGCCGGGTCGCCAGGCGCATACATGAACCGGTGCCGGTACGAGTGAATTACTACGTCGACGAAATCCGGATTATCGAAGGCTGGCGCGCTCAAGGGATATCGTTCGGCATTTTGCGCCCAGGTCGGTGACCACAGGCGCCAGAGCAGTTCGCACAGGGCCCGGCGATTTTGGGTCAAGCCTTCCACGCCGCGCGGGGTGTGGAAGTAATACTGATACCAGAGACGATGTTCAGTCTGCGGATCCAGAGGCTGGGTGGAGCGGGGAATGTTCTGCAGGTTGTAACCGTCCCCGGTCACCAGGCAGCGCACCCGCTCCGGCCTTAGCGCCGCGACAATGCACGCCGCCCGACCGCCCCAGTCATAACCGCACAGCGCGGCCTGTTCGATGGCGAGGGCGTCCATCAGGTCCAGCAAATCCTGGGCGAGGGCGGCCTGCTGGCCAGAGCGCAGGGTGGCGGGGGAGTTGAAACGGGTCGGGCCGTAGCCGCGCAGGTACGGGACGATCACACGGTAGCTCTTTGCGGCGAGGGCTGGAGCGATGTCGTCGTAGGCGCGGGGGGAGTAGGGGAAGCCGTGCAGAAGGATGACTGGGTCACCGGTGCTGGGGCCGTGTGTTTCGCAGGCAATATGGAGGTTTGGCGTCAGGACATGCTGGATCTGCATTCGATGCTCCATGGGCTGTCTATCAACGGCTGATTCAGATCGACCTGAGGCCTTGCTTCTCAGGCTTCCATGTCCGCTACCTGGTTGAAATACTTCGACCGATCCGGCGTAAATGTCACGACCATTTTGGTCCTGGAACAGGTCAGTGCCCGTTCTGCGCTCAGATCAATATCCAGATCTTCCCCGCGCAACCCCTGCCATTGGGCGAGGTATTTGAGGGAGCCGTATTTTTCAAGTTTCTTCAGGCTGCGGCTGACGCCACCTTTCCAACCCAGCACCGGGAGTTCGCCGGTGAGGCATTGGTGGGCGAGATCGGGGAAGCGGGCGGCGCGCTGACGGCCGATTTCCCAGCATTTGATCAAGCCTTTGTCGGGGCCTTCCCACAGTTCAGTCCGGTTCAGGCCCGATCGGAGTGGGGTATCAATGCTGCGATGGATGCGCTGGGTCATTCTGGTTCCTTGAATTCGGGTTTTGTTGGACAGCTCCGCTGTGCCCGTTGAGCGTGGATGGTAGGGATGGATGCAGGTGCTGGCAACAAGGTATTTCCGGATGTAGGAAAGAGTTACCGCGTGTTGATTGGGCAGGTTTGTTTAGTGTTTGTAGGGAGTTGGCCTACGCAATCCTGTGGCGAGGGGGCTTGCCCCCGTTCGGCTGCGTAGCAGTCGCTAAGCCAGTAAATACGGTGCTTCTGGAGGAATGTGGTTGAGCATTCGAGGGGCCGCTACGCGACCCAACGGGAGCAAGCCCCCTCGCCACGGGAGGTCATTCCTGCCAGGCAGAGTGTGTTTAAGTTCATCGCGGGTAGGTCTTGATCCTACAAAAAGTGTCGTAAAAGTGGATATTTCCGACGAGTTTTGGCGGTGGTCGCAACGGCGATGCCGAAGCCAGCGCCCCCCACAGTTGAACGGTATACATCTGTAGGAGCGAGGCTTGCCCGCGAAGCAGTCACCTCATTCTCAAGGCTGCCAGACGTTTTTCTCCCCGCTCAGCTTCCTGTTCAGGAAGCTCGCCGCGCTGATCAGCGCCAGATGCGTCAATGCTTGCGGAGTGTTGCCCAAGTGTCGGGCGTGGCTGTCGAACTCTTCGGCGTACAACCCCAACGGGTTGGCATACTTCAGCAATTGCTCGAACTCCAGATGCGCTTTTTCTACCTGGCCGGCCCGGGCCAGGCATTCGACGTACCAGAACGAGCAGGCGGCGAAGGCGCCTTCGGTGCCGGGCAGGCCGTCGATCTGGCTGTCGTCGTTGCGGTAGCGGTAGACCATGCCCGCGCGCACCAGGTGTTTCTCGATGGCTTCGAGGGTCGCGATCCAGCGCGGATCCTTGGCGCTGACGAAGCGCACCAGCGGCATCAGCAGCATCGAACCATCGAGGCCGGTGCCGCCGATGTGCTGGACGAAATGCCCACGTTCTTCGTTCCAGAAGTTGCTCCAGATATCGCTGTAGATCGCTTGACGGGTCTGGTCCCAACGGGCGAACGGGGCGGGCAGCGAGCGTTTGGAGGCCAGCCGGATGGCTCGATCCAGCGCCACCCAGCACATCAATCGCGAGTGCAGGAAATCATACTGCTCGCCGCGCATTTCCCAGATGCCGACGTCTTTTTGCTGCCAGGTTTCGCAGACCTGATCGACCACTTCCACGGTGTGTTTCCAACCTTCATGGGAGATGGCCTCACCGTACTTGTTGACCAGGTACACCGCGTCCATCAGCTCGCCGAAGATGTCGAGCTGGATTTGCTCGTAGGCCTGATTGCCGATGCGTACCGGCGTCGCGCCGCCATGGCCGGACAAGTGCGCCAGTTCGACTTCCGGCAACTCCTGGCGGCCATCGATGGCGTAGAGAATATTGAGTTTCATCGGTTTACCACGGCAATCACTGACCCTGCCGCGCAGCCAGCGCATGTAGGCGTTGGCTTCCTCGGCGAAGCCCAGGCGCATGAAGGCGTAGACGGTGAACGAGGCGTCGCGGATCCAGGTGTAGCGGTAGTCCCAGTTGCGTGTGCCGCCGGGTGTTTCCGGCAGGCCGAAGGTGGCGGCGGCGAGGATGGCGCCGTGTTTGCGCGAGGTCAGCAGCTTCAGCGCCAGGGCCGAGCGATTGACCATTTCCCGCCAGCGCCCGCGGTAATTGGACTGGCCGATCCAGTCGCGCCAGAACTTCAGGGTGCGCTCCAGGCACAGATCGGCGGCGCCTTCCTTGAAGCGCGGATCGTCAACGCCGCCGAGCAAAAACTCGGCGCTCTGGCCCTGTTCGAGGGTGAATTCGGCAATCGCTGCATTGCCTTCGACACGCAAGGGCTGATCCGCACACAGCTGCATGGGCGGCTGATCGGTGGCCTCGAAATACACACTGCGGCCGCGCGCCCGCGCCTTGGTGTGAGCCCGCGCATAGTCATGACGCAGGTTGCACAACATCTGAATCGTCGCTTGACCGCTGACCACGCGCACCCGGCGCATCAACATCGGCCAATCATCCTCGCTGTCGCCGATGGGCAGCAGATCGGTGACCTCGACCACCGCATGATCACTGAGCCAGCGGGTTTGCAAGACGTTGGTGTCGGGCAGGTAGATCTGCTCGCGGCGGGCGTCTGGCAGGTCCGGGGCCAGTTGGAAAATGCCGGCTTCGGGGCTGTCCAGCAGCGCGCAGAAGATCGAGGGGCTGTCGAATTCCGGCCAGCAGAAAAAATCCACACTGCCCTTGTCGTTGACCAGCGCCGCGCTGCGCATATCACCAATGATGCCGTGGGCATCGATGGCGCTTTGTCGTTCGGAATGATCAGCCATTGCCGTGGAACTCCGGGGAGTGAAGGTCTAACCAGCTGACTGGTTTAAGCCGCGGAGAGTTCATTTGACGGCGAACCGGCCTTCACACTCAACCAATAATTCGACGCTTCTCCCGGGCGGGATTTATCGGCGCCGACTAATTTGCGCCGCTTGCGGACCGTCCTCCCATACAGACGACTTTTCGAGGTAAACGTGGTGACCAAGCTGACCCTGCTGTGCCTGCCGTATTCTGGCGCCAGTGCCATGGTCTACAGCCGCTGGCGGCGCAAGTTGCCGCAGTGGCTGCAGTTGCAACCGGTGGAGCTGCCGGGGCGGGGCGCACGGTTCGGCGAACCGCTGCACACCGACATGCGCGCGCTGGCGATGCAATTGGCCAGGGAGTTGCGTTCGACGCTCAAGGCGCCTTACGCCCTGTTTGGCCATAGCCTGGGCGCCTTGCTCGCGTGTGAGCTGGCCCACGCCTTTCGTGCGTTGGGTTGCCCGGAGCCGGTGGCGCTGTTTGCCTCGGGAACGGCGGCGCCAACGATGCGCGCCGACTACGATCGGGGCTTTGCCGAGCCGAAAACCGATGCGCAGTTGATTGAGCAGCTACGCACCCTCAACGGCACCAGCGAAGAGGTGCTGGCCAATGAAGAGCTGATGAGCCTGACACTGCCGATTCTGCGTGCGGATTTTCTATTGTGCGGCCGTTTCCAGCCGGTACAGCGACCATTGCTCAAGTGCCCGGTGCATGTGTTGGGTGGCAAGGCCGACAAGGCCACCACCGAGCAGTTGATCGGCTGGAGCAGGGAAACCCTCGGCAGCTTTTCGGTGGACATGCTGGCCGGTGGGCACTTCTTCATTCATGAGCACGAAGCCAAGGTGCTGCGGGTGATCAAGGATCAGCTGGAGGCTCACCATCGGCGGCATGCCTTGGCGGCTGTCGGTTAACACGATGCTTCAGTTTGGTGATTTCTGTGTTCGGCCGTCATTTCTTCGCCGCACCGCCGATTCCAGCCGCTTCGACCTCCCTTCCTGATACTTGTTCTCAAACGCTAATTTTTCCGGTCTGCATTCGTTTCATAGGGACGACGTGCCTTTGTGCTTCCTGCCTACTGATCCGGATGCTAAGAAATGAATGCTGAAGACTCCTTGAAACTTGCTCGCCGGTTTATCGGGTTGCCCTTGGAAAAGCGCCAGATGTTCCTTGCGGCCTTGCACAAGGAGGGCGTGGACTTCGCCCGTTTTCCGATTCCGCAAGGGGTCGAGGCCGAGGACCGGCAAGCGCTGTCCTATGCCCAGCAGCGCATGTGGTTCCTCTGGCAACTGGACCCGCACAGCGGCGCCTACAACTTGCCGGGCGCGGTGCGCCTGACTGGGCAACTGAACCTGCCAGCCCTGGAGCAGGCGTTCGCCAGCCTGGTGGCGCGTCATGAAACCCTGCGCACGGTGTTCCAGCGTCAGGCCGACGAGTCCCTGCAACAAGCACCTGCCAGTGCGCCGTTGGTGATCGAGCAAATTGATTTCAGCGCGTTGCCAACCCTTGAGCGCGAACAGGCCGTGGCCGAGGCCGCCCAGCAGCAATCGTTGCTGCCGTTCGACCTTGCCGTCGGGCCGTTGCTGCGGGTCAAGCTGCTCAAACTCGCCGAGCAGGAGCACGTGCTGCTGTTGACCCTGCACCACATCGTGTCTGATGGCTGGTCGATGAACGTGTTGATCGACGAGTTCATCCGCTGCTACGACGCCCATGATGCCGGCGCGCAACCGCAGCTCGCGCCGTTGCCGATTCAATACAGCGACTACGCCTTGTGGCAACGCCGCTGGCTGGAAGCCGGGGAGCAGGCGCGGCAGCTGGAATACTGGCAAGCCCAATTGGGCTTCGAGCATCCGGTGCTGGAGCTGCCCACCGATCACCCGCGCCCGGCGATGCCCAGCTATCGCGGCACGCGTTATGAGTTCGGCGTCGACGGCCCACTGGCCGAGCAACTGCGAGCCATCGCGCAGAAGCACAACATCACCTTGTTCATGCTGTTGCTTGGTGCGTTCAACGCGTTGCTGCACCGTTACACCGGGCAGACCGACATCCGCGTCGGCGTGCCGATCGCCAACCGCAATCGCGGTGAAATCGAAGGCCTGATCGGTTTCTTCGTCAACACCCAAGTGCTGCGCACCCGGCTCGACGGCCAGACCCGCGTGGCGGATTTGCTCAGTGACATCAAGGAAACCGCCCTCGGCGCCCAGGCCCATCAGGACTTGCCATTCGAGCGGCTGGTGGAAGCGTTGAAGCTGGAGCGCAGCCTCAGCCACACGCCGTTGTTCCAGGTGATGTACAACCATCAGCCGCAGGTGGCGGACATTTCCACGGTGACCACCGCCTCGGGCCTGGAGCTGGGCGTGATCGAATGGAAAGGGCGCACCACCCAGTTCGACCTGACCCTGGATACCTACGAAAAGGCCGGCACACTGCATGCTGCGCTGACCTATGCCAATGAACTGTTCGATGCGCCGACCATCGAGCGCATGGCGCGGCACTGGACCCATTTACTGCACGGCATGGTCAACGACAGCCAGCAGCGCATCAGCGATTTGCCGCTACTTGAAACCGAGGAATACCAGCGCATCGTCCATGACTGGAACCGCGTTGACGAAGGTTTCGTCGATGATCTGTGCATCCATCAATTGATCGACCGCCAAGTCGCCGCCCAACCGGATGCGCTGGCGGCGACCTTCGCGGCCAAGCAACTGACTTACGTCGAACTCGACAGCCGCGCCAACCAACTCGCCCACAAGCTGATCGAGTTGGGCGTGGGGCCGGAAGTGCGGGTCGGCGTGGCGATGCAGCGTTCCGACAGCCTGCTGGTGGCGTTGCTGGCAGTGCTCAAGGCCGGCGGCGCCTACGTGCCGCTGGACCCGGATTACCCGGCCGACCGCGTGGCCTACATGCTCGAAGACAGTCACGCCTTGGTGCTGCTGACCGAGCAGGCTGTTGCGGCAACATTGAACGTGACGGCGGGCACCCAAGTGCTGTTGATGGACAACGCCGAGCCATGGCTGGCCACTGACCCAAGCAGCGCACCGGTGACCGGCGTCACGCCGGATAACCTGGCCTACGTGATCTACACCTCCGGCTCCACCGGCAAGCCCAAAGGCGTGGCCATCGCCCATCGCAACGTGCTGGCGCTGATCGACTGGTCGCAATCGGTGTACAGCCGCGACGATATTCAGGGCGTGCTGGCCTCGACCTCGGTGTGCTTCGACCTGTCGGTGTGGGAGCTGTTTGTCACCCTGGCCAACGGCGGTTCGGTGATCATCGCCCGCAACGCCCTGGAGTTGCCGCAACTGCCGGCCCGCGATCAGGTGCGCCTGATCAACACCGTGCCATCGGCGATCAATGCGCTGCACAGTGCCGGGCAGATCCCGCCGAGCGTGCGCATCATCAATCTGGCCGGTGAGCCGCTGAAGCAGTCGCTGGTCGACGCGCTTTATGGGCAGCCGACCGTTGAGCATGTCTACGACCTTTACGGCCCGTCGGAAGACACCACCTATTCCACCTGGACCCGCCGCCAGTCCGGCGGCAGCGCCAACATCGGCCGACCGCTCAAACACACCGCCAGCTATTTGCTCGACGCCGATCTGCAACCGGTGCCACAGGGCGTATCGGCCGAGTTGTACCTGGCCGGCGCGGGCATCACCCGGGGTTACCTGGCGCGACCGGGCATGACTGCCGAGAAGTACGTGCCGAACCCGTTCTCCAGCAACGGCGAGCGTCTGTATCGCACCGGTGATCTGACCCGCTATCAGGTCGACGGCGCGTTGCAATACGTCGGTCGCATCGACCATCAGGTCAAGGTTCGTGGTTTCCGCATCGAGCTGGGTGAAATCGAAGCGCGGCTGTTGCAGCAGGACGCGGTACGCGAACTGGCGGTGCTGGCCCAGGATGGCGTCAACGGTCAGCAGCTGGTCGCCTACATCGTGCCGACCGATGCCGCGGTGTTGGCGGACGATGCCGATGCTCAAGCGAGCCTGCGCGAAACCCTGAAAGCCGCGCTGCGCCAAGACTTGCCGGACTACATGGTCCCGGCGTATCTGCTGTTCCTCGAGCAATTGCCGTTGACCCCCAACGGCAAGCTCGACCGCAAGGCCTTGCCAGCAGTCGACGGCACTCTGCAGCAACGTGAACACGTGGCGCCACGCACGGCGCTGGAAAAGTCGCTGGCAACGATCTGGCAAGACATCCTGGCCATCGACAACGTCGGCCTTGAAGACAACTTCTTCGAGCTGGGCGGCGACTCCATTGTGTCGATGCAAGTGGTCAGCCGCGCGCGTCAGGCGGGCATCCTGTTGAGCCCCAAAGACCTGTTCCAGCACCAGACTATCCGCAGCCTGGCGCAAGTGGCCCGCGGCGGCGAACAGAACCTGATCGATCAAGGTCCGGCTGTTGGCGCGGTGGCCTTGGCGCCGGTGCAGCACTGGTTCTTCGAGCAAGCCATCCCTGAGCGTCATCACTGGAACCAGTCGCTGCTGCTGGTGCCGCGCGAAGCGCTGGATGCCGGGGCGCTGGATCAGGCGTTGGCGCAGTTGCTCCAGCATCACGATGGGTTGCGTCTGCGTTATCAACAGACCGACGCCGGTTGGCAGCAGGCCTATGGCGCAGCGTCTGTTGAGTCGGTGCTGTGGCAACGCTCGGCGCAATCGCTCGAAGAGCTGAATGCGTTGTGCGACGAAGCCCAGCGCAGTCTTGATCTGGGCAACGGCCCGTTGCTGCGAGCGTTGTCGGTGCAGATGGCCGATGGCACTCAGCGGCTGCTGCTGGTGATTCACCACTTGGTGGTGGACGGTGTGTCGTGGCGGGTGTTGCTGGAGGATCTGCAGCAGTTCTATCGCCAGGCACGCGACGGCTCGACGCTGATGACGGCGGCGAAAACCAGTTCATACCAGCGCTGGGTGGCGCGTCTGCAAAGCCACCTGCCAACGTTCCAGCACAGTGTCGATTATTGGCAGGCGCAACTGTGCGATGCAGCGCAACACGACTTGCCGTGCGACCGCCCTGACGGCGCGCTGCAAAACCGTTTCGAGCAGAAAGTCGAACTGACTTTCGACGCCGAACAAACCCGCAAACTGCTGCAACAGGCGCCGGCGGCTTATCGCACTCAGGTCAATGATTTGCTGCTGACCGCGCTGGCGCGGGCCGTGTGCCGCTGGACGGGGCAGGGCAGCACGTTGATCCAGCTCGAAGGCCACGGCCGTGAAGACCTATTCGACGATATCGATTTGACCCGCACTGTCGGCTGGTTCACCAGTCTGTTCCCGGTCAACCTGAGCCCGGTCGGCGACCTCGGCGCATCGATCAAAACGGTCAAGGAGCAACTGCGCGCGGTGCCGGACAAAGGACTGGGCTACGGCGTGCTGCGCTATCTGGGCGACTCGCAGGTTGGCGCCGCACTGGCAGCCTTGCCGCAACCGCACATCACCTTCAACTACCTGGGGCAGTTCGACCGTCAGTTCGACGAAGCGGCGTTGTTTGTGCCGTCCAGCGAAGGCAGCGGCGTGGCCCAGGATCCGTCGGCGCCGTTGGCCAACTGGCTGACGGTTGAAGGCCAGGTGTACGGCGGCGAGCTGTCGATGAGCTGGGGCTTCAGCCGCGAGATGTTCGACACCACGACCATCCAGCAGCTGGTTGATCAATACGCTGTTGAACTCAACGCATTGATCGAGCATTGCTGCACCCTTGAGGTGCCACAGGCCACGCCGTCGGACTTCCCGCTGGCGCGCATCACCCAGGCACAACTCGATGCATTGTCGGTGGCCGTCGGCCAACTCGACGACCTCTATCCGCTGTCGCCGATGCAGCAGGGGCTGTTGTTCCATACCCTGTACGAGCAGGCGGCGGGTGAGTACATCAATCAGTTGCGGGTGGATGTGCAAGGCCTCGAACCGGAGCGTTTCCGCGCCGCCTGGCAGGCCACGGTCGATGCACAAGACATCCTGCGTACCGGTTTTGTCTGGCAAGGCGAACTGGAACATCCGGTGCAGATCGTCCACAAGCAGGTGCAGTTGCCGTTCACCGTGCTCGACTGGCGTGAGCGTGGCGATCAGGTTCAGGCCTTGAGTGAGCTGGCCGATGCCGAGCGCCAACAAGGGTTCGACCTGAGCCAGGCGCCGTTGCTGCGACTGGTGTTGGTACAAACCGCAGCCGATCGCTGGCAGCTGATTTACACCCATCACCACATCCTGATGGATGGCTGGAGCAACTCGCAGTTGCTCGGCGAAGTCTTGCAGCGTTACAGCGGTCGCGTACCGATGGCCACCGGCGGGCGCTATCGCGATTACATCGGTTGGTTGCAGCGTCAGGATGTACAACTGAGCCAGGATTTCTGGCGCGAGCCATTGGCCTCCTTGCAAGAGCCGACCCGACTGGCGCGGGTGGTGTCCGGCAGCGAAACCCTGAGCGGGCATGGCGACCACTTCCAGACCCTGGACATCAGTCGCACCCAAGGCCTTGAAGCCTTTGCCCGGCAACAGAAAGTCACCCTCAACACCTTGGTGCAAGCCGCGTGGCTGCTGTTGTTGCAACGCTACACCGGTCACCAAACCGTGGCGTTCGGCGCCACGGTGGCCGGGCGTCCGGCAGACTTGCCCGGCATCGAGCAAGCGGTGGGCTTGTTCATCAATACCTTGCCGGTGATCGGCACGCCGCGTCCGGACCAAAGCGTCGGCCACTGGTTGCAAGCGGTACAGGCGCAAAACCTCAGCCTGCGCGAGTTCGAACACACGCCGCTGGCGGACATTCAACGCTGGGCCGGGCAGGGCGGCGAAGCCCTGTTCGACAACATTCTGGTGTTCGAGAACTACCCGATTGCCCAGGCGCTGCAGCAGGGCGCTGAGCAAGGCGTGGTGTTCGGCGACGTCGCCAACCTTGAGCAAACCCATTATCCGTTGAGCGTTGCTGTGACATTGGGCCAGACCCTGGCGCTGCATTACAGCTTCGACCGGGCGCATTTCTCAACGTCCGCGATCGAACGCATCGGTGCGCACCTGTTGCAACTGTTGGAGCAGTTCGCCGAGTCGGCCGAACGCAATCTTGGTGAAATTGCCCTGGCCAGCGCCGCCGAACGGGCGCAGCAACAGGCCAATAATCAGCCGCAGCCGTACCCGGTGAATGTCGCCGTGCACCAGCGCATCGCCGAACTCGCCGCCCAGAGCCCGGAGCGCACAGCGGTGATTTTCGCCGGCCAGCGGTTCAGCTATGGCGACATCGACCAACGCGCTAATCAGTTGGCCCACGCCCTGATCGCGCGGGGTGTCGGCCCGGAAAGCCGGGTCGGCGTGGCTTTGCCGCGCAGCGAAGGGGTGATCGTCGCGCTGCTGGCGGTGCTCAAGGCCGGCGGTGCCTACGTGCCGCTGGACACCAGCTACCCGCGCGAACGCCTGGCCTATCTGATCGAGGATTCGGGGCTGGCGTTGTTGCTCAGCGATTCGTCGGTTTCGGCGCAGTTGCCGGTGGATGATGCGGTCCCGGTGCTGGAGCTCGACCGTCTCGATCTGCGCAGCCAATCCCTTACCGCACCCAAGGTGCCGCTCGATCCGCAGAACCTCGCTTACGTCATTTACACCTCCGGCTCCACCGGTAACCCCAAAGGCGTGAGCGTCGCCCATGGCCCGCTGGCGATGCATTGCCAGGCCATCGGCCAACGCTATGAGATGCGTGACAGCGACTGCGAATTCCACTTCATGTCCTTCGCCTTCGACGGCGCCCATGAGCGTTGGCTGACCAGCCTGACCCACGGCGCTTCGCTGCTGATTCGCGACGACAGCCTGTGGACCCCGGAACAGACCTACAACGCCATGCGCGAACACGGCGTGACGGTGGTGGCGTTCCCGCCGGTCTACCTGCAACAACTGGCCGAACACGCCGAGCGTGAAGGCCACCCGCCGAAGGTGCGGATCTACTGTTTCGGCGGCGATGCCGTGCCCAACGCCAGTTTCGAACGGGTCAAGCGTGCGCTCGATCCGGACTACATCATCAACGGCTACGGCCCGACCGAAACCGTGGTCACGCCGCTGATCTGGAAGGCCGGGCGCGACGTACAGTGCGGCGCGGCCTACGCGCCAATCGGCAGTCGCATCGGTGATCGCAGCGCTTACGTGTTGGACGCCGACCTGAACCTGCTGCCCCAAGGCATGGCCGGTGAGCTGTACCTGGGCGGCACCGGCCTGGCCCGGGGTTACCTGAATCGTCCGGGGCTGACGGCGGAGCGCTTTGTCGCCGACCCGTTCAGCGCGGTCGGTGGCTTGCTGTACCGCACCGGCGACCTGGTGCGGCAGCGTGCCGATGGCACGTTCGATTACCTGGATCGCATCGACAATCAGGTGAAGATTCGCGGTTTTCGCATCGAACTGGGGGAAATCGAAGCGCGCCTGCAAACCCTCGACGGGGTACGCGAAGCGGTGGTGGTCGCCCAGGAAGGCACCGCCGGCAGCGGCAAGCGCCTGGTGGCTTA
This sequence comes from Pseudomonas sp. FP1740, assembly GCF_030687165.1. Classification (NCBI taxonomy): domain Bacteria; kingdom Pseudomonadati; phylum Pseudomonadota; class Gammaproteobacteria; order Pseudomonadales; family Pseudomonadaceae; genus Pseudomonas; species Pseudomonas sp. FP1740. Next base: position 4,394,162 of record NZ_CP117461.1, on the reverse strand, counting down.
TGTGGTCGCCGATGCGCTCAATGCCGAACAGGCTGATTTCGCCGACAGCCTGCGCGAGCAACTTAAAGTCGCGCTGCCGGCGCACATGGTCCCGGCGTATTTGCTGCTGCTTGAGCATCTGCCGCTGACCCCCAACGGCAAACTCGACCGCAAGAACCTGCCCAAGCCGGACGTCAGCCAATTGCAGCAAGCCTATGTGGCGCCGCAAAGCGTACTGGAGCAGCAACTGGCGACGATCTGGCAAGACGTGCTGAAACTCGATCAGGTTGGTTTGAGCGACAACTTCTTCGAACTGGGCGGCGATTCGATCATCTCGATTCAAGTGGTCAGCCGCGCCCGTCAGGCCGGCATCCGCTTCACGCCAAAAGACCTGTTCCAGCACCAGACCATCCAGGCACTGGCCACGGTGGCGCGGTTGGGTGAGCAGGCTCAGGTCATCGATCAAGGGCCGGTGACCGGCGAACTGGAGTTGTTGCCGGTGCAACAGGCGTTCTTCGAGCAGGCCATCCCCGAGCGTCAGCACTGGAACCAGGCGGTGATGCTCAAACCGACGAAAACTCTGGAGGCTGCGCTGCTTGAGCAGGCGTTGGGCGCACTGGTTACTCACCACGATGGCTTGCGCTTGAGCTTCGTCGAACAGGCGGACGGCTGGCAGGCACAGTACCGTGCGCTGGGCAGCCAGACCGAAGCGTTGCTCTGGGCGGTCGACGTCGCTGACGCCACTGCACTGGAAGCGGTGGCCAATGAAGCGCAACGCAGCTTGAACCTGCAACACGGGCCGCTGCTGCGCGCGGTGCTGGCGAACCTCGATGACGGCACTCAGCGCCTGTTGCTGGCGATCCACCATCTGGTGGTGGACGGCGTGTCGTGGCGGATTCTGTTTGACGATCTGCAAACCGCTTACCGTCAGCTGTTGAGCGGCGAGCCCCTGCAATTGCCGGCCAAAACCAGTGCGGCCAAGGTTTGGGCCGAGCACCTGCAAACCTACGCCCACAGTGCTGAATTGCGCAGCGAACTGGCCTGGTGGCAACACCAGTTACACGGCGCCGACGTGGCGTTGCCGGTGGACAATCCCGAGGGTGGGCAGCAGAACAAGCATGCACTGACGGTGCGCACGCAACTGAACAAGGAAGTGACCCTGCAACTGCTGCAAGACGCCCCGGCGGCGTATCGCACGCAGGTCAACGACCTGCTGCTGACCGCTCTGGCCCGCGTCATGGTGCGCTGGACCGGGACCGACAGCGCGTTGATCCAGCTCGAAGGTCATGGCCGTGAAGAGCTGTTCGACGGCGTTGACCTGACCCGCACCGTCGGCTGGTTCACCAGCCTGTACCCGGCAAAATTGACGCCGGTCGCTGACCTCGGTGGCTCGCTGAAACAGATCAAGGAACAGCTGCGCGCGATCCCGAACAAGGGTCTCGGTTTTGGTGCGCTGGCCCATCTGGGTGACGACGCTGCACGTCAAATCCTCAGCCAATTGCCGGTGCCGTGCCTGACCTTCAATTACCTGGGCCAGTTCGACGGCAGCTTCACCGAAGCCGACGGCGCCTTGTTCGTACCGTGCAGTGACGCGGCCGGTGATGAACTGGATGCTCGTGCGCCATTGGCCAACCAGTTGGCCCTCAATGGTCAGGTGTATGGCGGTGAACTGAACCTGGGCTGGACCTTCAGCCGCGAACGGTTCAATGAGTCGAGCATTCAGGCGCTGGCCGACGATTACGCCCAGGAACTGCAAGCGCTGATCGCCCATTGCTGCCGGGCCGGGCAGCACGGCGTCACCCCGTCGGACTTCCCGCTGGCGCGCTTGAGCCAGGCCCAACTGGACGGCTTGCCGCTGGCACCGCAATCGATCGAAGACCTGTATCCGCTGTCGCCGATGCAGCAGGGCATGTTGTTCCATGCCGTGTACCAGGAAACCTCCGGCGATTACATCAACCAGATTCGCCTGGACGTCGACGGGCTCGACCCCGAGCGTTTCCATCAGGCCTGGCAAGCGGCGGTGGAGGCCCACGACATTCTGCGCACACGCTTTGTCTGGCAGGGCGAACTGGAACACCCGGTGCAGGTGGTCAGCAAGCACGCGCAGATGCCTTATAGCCTGCACGATTTACGCGCCCATCCGCAGCGCGATCAGGCCTTGCAGACGCTTGCCGACACGGAACGCCAAGCCCTCAACTTGAGCGCGCCGACCTTGTTGCGGCTGGTGATTGCGCGTATCGACGACCACCGTCATCACCTGATCTACACCAACCATCACATCCTGATGGACGGCTGGAGCAACTCGCAGTTGCTTGGCGAAGTGCTGCAGCGTTACAGCGGCCAGTTCAACGCCGCACACAACGGACGTTACCGCGATTACATCGCCTGGCTGCAACGCCAGGACGCGGCTGCCAGCGAAGTGTTCTGGACCCCGGCGCTGCTGGCGCTGGAAGAGCCGACGCGCCTGGCCCAGACCGTCGCAATGCCGCAAGCGTCTACCGAAACCCAAGGTTACGGCGATCACTTCCAGGTGCTGGAGGCCGATCTGACCCTGCGTCTGGGCGAGTTCGCCCGGGCCGCGAAAGTCACGGTCAACACGCTGGTGCAGGCGGCCTGGTTGTTGCTGCTGCAACGCTACACCGGTAAGAACACCGTGGCCTTCGGCGCGACGGTCGCCGGTCGTCCGGCGGACTTGCCGGGTGTCGAGCTGCAGATCGGGCTGTTCATCAACACCTTGCCGGTGATCGCCAGCCCACGGGCCGAGCAATCGCTCACGAGCTGGCTGCAAGCGGTGCAGGCGCAAAACCTGGCCTTGCGCGAGTTCGAACACACCGCGCTGTTCGATATCCAGCGCTGGGCCGGACAGGGTGGTGAAGCGCTGTTCGACAACATTCTGGTGTTCGAGAACTACCCGATTGCCCAGGCCCTGGAGCAGGGCGCCCCGCAAGGGCTGCGTTTTGGTCCGGTGGCCAGCCGCGAGCAAACCAACTATCCGCTGACCCTGCTGGTGAGCCTCGACACGCAACTGTCGATGCACTTCAGTTATCAGCGCGGCAGTTTTGCGCCGGCGACGGTGACGCGATTGGCGGCTCATTTGCAGCACCTGTTGAGCCAGATGATCGACGCCGGTGAACGCTGTCTCGGCGAGCTGGTAATGCTGGATGAAACCGAGCAGCAACAAGGGTTGCTGGACTGGAACCGTAGCGATGAAGGTTTCGCCCAGGAGCTGTGCATTCACCAGTTGATCGACCGCCAGGTCGCCGCCCAACCGGATGCGCTGGCGGTAACCTTCGCAACCAAACAAATGACTTACGCCGAACTCGACAGCCGCGCCAACCAACTCGCCCACAAGCTGATCGAGTTGGGCGTGGGCCCGGAAGTGCGGGTCGGCGTGGCGATGCAGCGTTCCGACAGTCTGCTGGTGGCGCTGCTGGCGGTGCTCAAGGCCGGCGGCGCCTATGTGCCGCTGGACCCGGATTACCCGGCCGATCGCGTGGCCTACATGCTCGAAGACAGTCGCGCCTTGGTACTGCTGACCGAGCAGGCTGTTGCGGCAACATTGAGCGTCACGGCAGGCACTCAAGTGCTGTTGATGGACAACGCCGAGCCATGGCTGGCCACTTACCCAAGCAGCGCACCGGTGACCGGCGTCACGCCGGATAACCTGGCCTACGTGATCTACACCTCCGGCTCCACCGGCAAGCCCAAAGGCGTGGCCATCGCCCATCGCAACGTGCTGGCGCTTATCGACTGGTCGCAATCGGTGTACAGCCGCGACGACATTCAGGGCGTGCTGGCCTCGACCTCGGTGTGTTTCGACCTGTCGGTGTGGGAGCTGTTTGTCACCCTGGCCAACGGCGGCTCGCTGATCATCGCCCGCAACGCACTGGAGCTGCCGCAACTACCGGCCCGCGATCAGGTTCGCCTGATCAACACGGTGCCATCGGCGATCAATGCGCTGCACAGTGCCGGGCAGATCCCGCCGGGCGTGCGCATCATCAACCTCGCCGGTGAGCCGCTGAAGCAGTCGCTGGTCGATGCGCTTTATAGGCAACCGACCGTGGCGCATGTCTACGATCTTTATGGCCCGTCGGAAGACACCACCTATTCCACCTGGACCCGTCGCGAGGCGGGTGGCACGGCGAACATTGGTCGCCCGCTCAAACACACCGCCAGCTATTTGCTCGACGCCGATCTGCACCCGGTGCCACAGGGCGTATCGGCCGAGTTGTACCTGGCCGGTGCCGGCATCACCCGGGGTTACCTGGGGCGGCCGGGCATGACCGCCGAGAAGTACGTGCCGAATCCGTTCGCCAGCAACGGCGAGCGCCTGTACCGCACCGGCGATCTGACCCGTTATCAGGCCGATGGCGTGCTCGAGTACCGAGGCCGAATCGATCATCAGGTGAAGATCCGCGGCTTCCGCATCGAACTGGGGGAAATCGAAGCGCGCCTGCTGGAGCAGCCAGCGGTTCGCGAAGTGGCGGTGCTGGCGCAGGAAGCCCTGGGCACTCAGCAACTGGTGGCCTACGTGGTCGCTTCACCACTGGAGCTCGATGATCAGCAGTCCCTGCGCGATGAACTCAAGGCACGGCTCAGGGAGTCTTTGCCGGAATTCATGGTCCCGGCGCACCTGCTGTTCCTCGAACAATTGCCGCTGACGCCCAACGGCAAACTCGACCGCAAGGCGTTGCCGACGGTGGAGGGCGGTCATTTGCAGGGGCGTTATGTCGCCCCGCAGAGCGAGCGGGAGCAACAGGTTGCGGCGATCTGGCAGCACGTACTGCAAGTCGAGCGTGTCGGTCTGCTGGATCACTTTTTCGAACTGGGCGGCCACTCGTTGCTGGCCGTCAATGTGGTTTCACGCCTGCAACTGGAACTGGGCCTGAAACTGACCCCACAACTGATTTTTCAACACCCCGTACTCATGGATTTCGTCAGCCGTCTGGCAACCGCAGGTGAGCAGGTCGATACGTTGAAACTGAGCAAGCTGGACGCCCTGCTTGACGAAATGGAGGAAGCTTGATGGATACCAATGTCGCTTTGAAGATCGCCCGGCGCTTCATTACTTTGCCGCTCGACAAGCGCAGGGTCTATCTGCAGAAGATGCTCGAGGAGGGCGTTTCACCGGCGAACCTGCCGATTCCCGAAACACAGTCGCAGTTCGATCAGGTGCCGCTGTCCTTCGCTCAGGAACGCCAGTGGTTTCTCTGGCAGATGGACCCCGACAGCGCCGCCTACAACATCCCCAGTGCCATGCACTTGCAGGGCGAACTCAACATCGCGGCACTCGAACGGGGCTTCAACGCGCTGATTGCCCGTCATCAAAGCCTGCGCACCACGTTCCGGCAGCAGGATGAGCAAGCGGTGCAGGTGATTCATCCGCACATGAACCTGGCCGTCGCCGTGCATGAACTGGATGAACGCCCCGACGCCCTGTCGCCAGAGGCGCAGATTCAAGCGTTCGTCGCCGAACAGACCGGGCAGCCGTTCGACCTGATCAACGGGCCGCTGCTGCGCGTCAGCCTGCTGCGCCTTGGTGCGCAGGAGCACGTGCTGACCCTGACCCAGCACCACATCGCCTCGGATGGCGCGTCGATGCGGGTCATGGTCGATGAACTGCTGCAACTGTATGGCGCCTACCGCCAGGGCCATGAACTCGCTTTGCCGCCACTGTCGATCCAGTACGCCGACTATGGCATCTGGCAACGGCACTGGATGGAAGCCGGGGAGCGCGAGCGGCAACTGGACTACTGGCAGGCGCACTTGGGCGGCGAACATCCGGTGCTGGAATTGCCCACCGATTACCCGCGTCCGGCGGTGCAGAGCCTGCGTGGTGCCCGTCATGAACTGGCGTTGCCGACGGCACTGGGCGAGCGCCTGAGGGCCTTGGCCAAAAGCGAAAGCGTCACCCTGTTCATGCTGTTGCTGGCGTCGTTCCAGACCTTGTTGCATCGCTACAGTGGCCAGGCCGAGATTCGCGTCGGCGTGCCCACCGCTAACCGCAACCGGGTCGAGACCGAGCGGCTGATCGGCTTCTTCGTCAACACCCAGGTGCTCAAGACCGAGTTCGACGCTCAGGCCACGTTCACCACGCTGCTGGCCCAGGTCAAGCAGACCGCGATGGCCGCCCAGGCGCATCAGGACCTGCCTTTCGAGCAACTGGTCGAGGCCTTGCAGCCGGAACGCAGCCTGAGCTACAGCCCGCTGTTCCAAGTCATGTACAACCACCAGAGCACCGGCGCCAGCCAAAGCCGCCAGGGCACCGGCGAGTCGGCGCTGACGATCCGTCACTTGCATCAGCCCTCGCGCACCGCGCAATTCGACCTGACCCTGGAAACCTTCGACGGCCCCGAGGGCCTCGGCGCACAGCTGACCTATGCCACCGACCTGTTTGACGGCGCGACCATCGAGCGTCTGGCACGGCATTGGCAAAACCTGTTGGGCAGCATCGTTGCCGATCCGCAGCAGCGGGTGGGCGAACTGGCGCTGCTCGACGAAATCGAACAACAGCAGGTGCTGGTCGACTGGAACCGCAGCGCCGCCGAATACCCGACTGACCGTTGCATTCATCAATTGATCGAAGCCCAGGCGATGCGCACGCCAGAGGCCACGGCGCTGGTGTTCGATGGGCAATCGCTGAGCTATGCACAACTTAATCGCCAGGCCAACCAGTTGGCCCATCGGCTGATCGAACGGGGCGTCGGCCCGGATCAGTTGGTCGGTATCGCCATCGACCGCAGCCTGGAAATGCTGATCGGGCTGTTGGCGATTCTCAAGGCGGGCGGTGCCTACGTACCGCTGGACCCGCAATACCCTGAAGACCGTCTGGCGCACATGATCGAGGACAGCGGTCTGCAACTGCTGCTGACCCAGGCGCATTTGATCGGGCAACTGCCGATTCCGGCCGGCGTGCAGACTCTGTTGCTCGACCCCCAAAACGAGCACGCCCGCGGTTACAGCGAAGCCGATCCGCAGGTAGCGCTCAGCGGCGAACACCTGGCGTATGCGATTTACACCTCCGGTTCCACCGGCAAGCCCAAAGGGGTGATGGTGCGCCATCAGGCGCTGGTGAACTTCGTGGTGAGCATGGTCAAGGCGCCGGGCATCGAAGCCCAGGACCGCATGCTGTCGCTGACCACGTTCTCGTTCGATATTTTCGGCCTGGAAATCTACGGCCCGCTGCTCAGCGGTGCCCGTGTGGTGCTGGTGGACAAGCACACCGCCCAGGATCCGCAAGCGCTGCTGGAGATGATCCGGCAACAGCAAGTCACGGTGGTGCAAGCCACGCCGTCGACCTGGCGCATGTTGCTCGACCATGAACAGGCGCCCACCCTCCAGGGTTGTAAATTCCTCTGCGGTGGCGAAGCGCTGGCCGATGACCTGGCCCAACGCATGCTCGGCCTGGCGGGGCAGGTCTGGAACCTTTATGGCCCGACCGAAACCACCATCTGGTCGGCGGCCTGGCAGCTGACCCGCGAGCAGCGCCGGCCGTACCTGGGCAAACCGATTGCCAACACCACGCTGTACATTTTGGGCGACGACCTGGCACCGAACCCGGCGGGCTCGATTGGTGAACTGCTGATCGGCGGCGACGGCCTGGCCCGTGGGTATCACGACCGAGCGGCAATGACCGCCGAGCGCTTCCTGCCCGACCCGTTCGGCAACGGTGCGCGGCTGTACCGCACCGGCGACCTGGCACGCCATCGTCATGACGGCGTGCTCGAATACATGGGGCGTATCGACCATCAAGTGAAGATCCGCGGTTTCCGCATCGAACTGGGTGAAATCGAAGCGCGTCTGCTGGAGCTGCCAGCGGTCCGCGAAGTCGCGGTGCTGGCGCAGGAAGCCCTGGGCAGCCAGCAACTGGTGGCCTATGTGGTCGCGCCGCAACTGGACCTCGATGCCGCCGACGAGCAACTGCGCCTGCGCGATGAACTCAAGGCGCGGCTCAAGGAATGTCTGCCGGAATTCATGGTCCCGGCGCACCTGCTGTTCCTCGCCAGCCTGCCGCTGACACCTAACGGCAAACTCAATCGCAAGGCGTTGCCAGCGGTGGACGCGAGCCAGTTACAGGCGCGTTATGTCGCGCCGCAGAGCGAACGGCAACAGCAAGTCGCCGCCATTTGGCAGGACGTACTGAAGCTGGACCGCGTGGGCCTGACCGACAATTTCTTCGAGCTGGGCGGGCACTCCCTGCTGGTGACCCAAGTGGTGTCGCGGGTGCGTCGGGTGCTGGACATCCAGGTGCCGCTGCGCAGCCTGTTCGAGCACAGCACCCTGGAGGATTTCGTCCGGGCACTGGGTGTCGAGCCCGGTGAGCAGTCGCCGCCGATGACCCGGGTCGACCGTGGCCAACCGCTGGCGCTGTCCTTTGCCCAGGAGCGCCAATGGTTCCTGTGGAAAATGGACCCCGACAGCGCCGCCTACAACATTCCGACTGCGCTGCGGATGCGCGGCGAGCTGGACAGAAATGCCCTGCAACGCAGCGTCGAGGCGCTGGTGGAGCGCCACGAAAGCCTGCGCACGGCGTTCGTCGAGGAAGATGGCCGCACCTGGCAGGTGATCCGCCCGCAAGGTCGCGTGAGCTTTGTCGAACAACGCCTGGCTGCCAGCGATGAAGCGAGCATCAAGGCCTTCGTCGAACAGGAGACGCAACGCCCGTTCGATGTGCTCGACGGCTCGTTGGTGCGCTTCGTCCTGCTGCAGGTGGGCGAGCAGGATCACGTGCTGATTCTGACCCTGCACCACATCGTCTCCGACGCCTGGTCGTTGCAGGTGATGATCGATGATTTGATGGCCCTGTATGCGGCGATCAGCCAAGGCCGGCCGGCCGAGCTGCCGCCATTGCCGGTGCAGTACGCCGACTACGCGGTGTGGCAGCGTCAGTGGATGGCCACCGGCGAACGGGATCGGCAGTTGGCCTACTGGCGCGAGAAACTGGGCAGCGAACAGCCGCTGCTGGAGCTGCCACTGGATCGTCCGCGCCCGGCGCAGCAAAGTTTCCGCGGCGCGCGGCTACCGATCACCCTCGACGAATCCCTGAGCAATGCCCTGAAGGCCTTGGCCCGGCGTGAAAACGTCACGCTGTTCATGCTGTTGCTCGGCTCGTTCCAGACCTTGTTGCATCGCTACAGCGGCCAGGCCGATATCCGCGTCGGCGTGCCGATTGCCAACCGTCATCGGCTGGAAACCGAGCGTCTGATCGGTTTCTTCGTCAACACCCAAGTGCTGCGCGCCGAGTTCGACGGCCAGCTGACGGGCGCGCAATTGCTGCAACAGGTGAAGCAGACGGCCATGGCGGCGCAGATGCATCAGGACCTGCCGTTCGAGCAACTGGTCGATGCCTTGCAACCGCAACGCAACCTGAGCCACAGCCCGCTGTTCCAGGCGATGTTCAACCATCGCAGCGAATCGGCGTCGACGCTGGCCGAATCCTTGCCGGGCATCGAGCTTGCTCATCTCAGTTGGGAACACCGCACCGCGCAGTTCGACCTGACCCTGGACACCAGTGATAACCCGCAAGGCCTGCACGCGTCGCTGACCTACGCCACTGATTTGTTCGAGCCATCGACCATCGAGCGCATGGGCCGGCACTGGCTGAATCTGTTGCAGGGCCTGGTCGAGGATATCCACCGTCCGATCGGGCAATTGGCGTTGCTCGATGACCGCGAGCGGCAACTGACGGTGGTCGACTGGAACGCCACCGCCGTCGACTACCCGTTGCATCGTAGCGTGCAGGCGCTGATCGAAGAGCAGGTCGGTAAAACCCCGCAGGCGTGTGCGCTGGTGTTTGCCGAGCAACGCCTGAGCTACGCCGAGCTCAATGCTCGAGCCAATCAACTGGCGCACGTGCTGATCGAGCAGGGCGTCGGCCCGGATGTGCTGGTGGGCATCGCGGTCGAGCGGTCGGTGGAAATGGTCGTGGGCCTGCTGGCGATTCTCAAGGCCGGCGGTGCCTATTTGCCGTTGGACCCGGAATACCCGCAGGAACGCCTGGCCTACATGTTTGAGGACAGCGGCATCCAATGGCTGCTGACCCAGAGCCATTTGCTTGAGCAATTACCGATTCCGGCCGGCATTCGCAGCCTGGTGCTGGATCAGGACGGCGACTGGCTGGAAGGCCGCAGCGACGGCAACCCTGGCGTTGATCTCGACGGGGAAAACCTTGCCTATGTGATCTACACCTCGGGCTCCACCGGCAAACCCAAAGGCGCGGGCAACCGTCATTCGGCACTGGTCAATCGCCTGTGCTGGATGCAGCAGGCCTATCGGCTCGACGCCACGGACAGCGTGTTGCAAAAAACGCCGTTCAGTTTCGACGTGTCGGTCTGGGAGTTCTTCTGGCCGCTGTTGACCGGTTCGACCCTGGTGGTGGCCGCGCCGGGTATTCATCGTGATCCGGCGCAGTTGATCGAGCTGATCATCGCGCAACGCATCACCACGCTGCACTTCGTACCGTCGATGTTGCAGGCGTTCCTGCAAGACCCTGCGGTGCACCAATGCGCCAGCTTGACCCGGATCGTCTGCAGTGGCGAAGCCCTGCCAGTGGATGCGCAGCAGCAAGTGTTTGCCAAGCTGCCGAATGCCGGTTTGTACAACCTCTACGGCCCGACCGAAGCGGCCATCGACGTCACGTACTGGACGTGCGTCGACGAAGGGCGCGACAGCGTGCCGATCGGCCAGCCGATCGCCAACCTGGGTACTTACATTCTCGATCACGAGTTGTCGCCGGTGCCGGTGGGCGTGATCGGCGAATTGTATTTGGGCGGCGAAGGCCTGGCCCGGGGTTATCACCGTCGCCCGTCGCTCACGGCAGAGCGCTTCGCGACCAGCCCGTTCGGTGACGGCCAGCGTCTGTACCGCACCGGCGACCTGGCGCGTTATCGCGCCGACGGGGTGATCGAATACGCCGGACGCATGGACCATCAAGTGAAAATCCGTGGCCTGCGCATCGAATTGGGCGAGATCGAAGCGCGCCTGGCCGAACACGCCGAAGTCCGTGAAACCGTGGTGATCGCCCAGGACGGCACGCTGTTGGTGGCGTATGTGGTGCCGACCCGCGATGCGTTGTTGCACGCCGACGATGACGTTCGCAGTGCTTTGCAGCGCAGCCTCAAGGAACACCTGAGCCAGACATTGCCGGACTACATGGTCCCGCAGCATTGGCTGTGGCTGGAAAAAATGCCGGTCAGCCCCAACGGCAAACTGGAACGCAAAGCGTTGCCCAAGGCTGACACCACAGCCAGCAGCAAGGCTTACACCGCCCCGACCAGCGCCATCGAACAAGCATTGGTGGAGATCTGGCAAAGTGTGCTGGGGCGGCCGCAAGTAGGGATCAGCGACAACTTCTTCGAGCTGGGCGGCGATTCGATCATCTCGATCCAGGTGGTCAGCCGGGCGCGTCAGGCGGGGATACATTTCAGCCCCAAAGACCTGTTCCTGCACCAGAACGTACAAAGCCTCGCGGCGGTGGCGAAGGTCGGCGACAGCGACTTGCGCATCGACCAGGGCCCGGTCACTGGCGATACGCCGTTGCTGCCATTCCAGCAGTTGTTCTTTGAGCGCGAGATGGTCGAGCCGCACCACTGGAACCAGTCGGTGCTGCTCAAGTCCGCCAAACCACTGCACGCCGAACACCTGGAGCGTGCGTTGCAGGCACTGGTCAGCCATCACGACGCGTTGCGTCTGGCCTTCACCCGTCAGGGCGATAACTGGACCGCGCAGCATCGTTCCCTGGCCGAGCAACAGGCACTCTGGCAACAGTCGCCGCTGCTGTGGACCGCCGAGGTTGCCGATGCGGCGGCACTCGAACAGTTGGGCGAACAGGCACAGCGTAGCCTCGAACTGGCGAACGGTAATCTGCTGCGCGCGGTGCTGGCGAACATGGCCGATGGCAGCCAGCGACTGTTGCTGGTGATCCATCACCTGGTGGTCGACGGCGTGTCCTGGCGCATTCTGCTCGAAGACCTGCAACAGGCCTGCGAGCAGTTGCAGGCCGGCCAAACGCTCAAATTGCCGGCCAAGACCAGCGCCACCCAAACCTGGGCGCGACGCTTGCAACAGCATGCCGACAGCCCGGCGATGCAGGCTCAACTGACGTTCTGGCAAGGGCAATTGCAGGATGCGCGCAATGACTTGCCCTGCGATCGACCCCAGGGCGAGTTGCACAATCGCCACGCCTTGCATGTGCAAACCCGACTGGACAAAGAGCAAACCCGCCAGCTGCTGCAGGAGGCACCGGCGGCCTATCGCACGCAGGTCAACGACCTGTTGCTGACGGCGCTGGCGCGGGTGATCGCCGACTGGACGGGTGAAGCCTCGACCCTGATCCAGCTCGAAGGCCACGGTCGCGAGGCGCTGTTCGACGAACTCGATTTGAGCCGCAGCGTGGGTTGGTTCACCAGTCTGTTCCCGGTTCGGCTGACCCCGGCGAGCACGCCGCAGGACTCGATCAAGACGATCAAGGAGCAACTGCGGGCGATCCCCGATAAAGGCCTGGGCTTTGGCGCGCTGCGCTACCTGGGCAACGACCGCACCCGCCAGGCGCTGCAAGCCTTGCCCGTGCCGCGCATTACCTTCAACTACCTGGGCCAGTTCGATGCCGGGTTTGGCGACGAGGCGGGCGCACTGTTCACCCCGGCCAGCGAATCGGCGGGCGCGGAGCAAAGTCCGCTGGCGCCGCTGGACAACTGGCTGACCCTCAATGGCCGGGTGTATGGCGGCGAATTGAGTATTGGCTGGACGTTCAGCGGGCAGATGTTCGATCAGTCGACCATCGCCCGATTGGCGCAGGCTTATGCGCAGGAACTGGGGCTGTTGATCGAGCACTGCTGTGAGGCTCGGCATCAAGGCCTGACACCGTCGGACTTCCCGCTGGCCGGGTTGACGCAACGCCAGCTCGATGCGTTGCCGGTGACGCCACGCCAGGTCGAAGACATTTACCCGCTGTCACCGATGCAGCAAGGCATGCTGTTCCACACCCTCTACGAGCAGCAGGCCGGCGATTACATCAATCAGCTGTGCGTGGATGTCGAAGGCTTGAACGTCGAACGTTTCCGCGAGGCCTGGCAAGCGGCAATGGATGCGCACGATGTGCTGCGCAGCAGTTTTGTCTGGGACGGCGAGTTCAAGCGTCCGTTGCAGGTGATTCACAAGCAACTGGCCGTGCCGTTCACCTTCCATGACTGGCGCGACCAGAGTGATGTGGCCCTGGCGCTCAGTGAACTGGCGGCCGCGCAGCGCCAGCAGGGTTTTGACCTTGCCGCCGCACCGTTGCTGAACCTGACGGTGGTGCGTCTCGACACTGCGCGTTTTCACCTGATCTACACCAGCCATCACATCTTGATGGACGGCTGGAGCAATTCGCAGCTGCTCGGGGAAGTGCTGCAACGCTACAGCGGCCAGGTGCCGGCGAACACGGCGGGGCGTTATCGCGACTACATCGAATGGCTGACGCAACAGGACGCGCAGGTCACCGAAGGTTTCTGGAAGGGCCAGTTGGCCGGGTTCGATGAGCCGACCCGGTTGGCCAAAGCGCTGGTGTGGACCGGAAGCGATGCGGCCAACACCGCTCAAGGCGAGCACTTCCTGACCCTGGACCAGGCGCAGACCACCGGGCTCAATGGCTTTGCGCGGGAACAGAAAGTCACCCTCAACACCCTGGTACAGGCAGCCTGGCTGCTGCTGTTGCAACGCTATACCGGGCTGGACACGGTCAGCTTCGGCGCCACGGTGTCCGGACGTCCGGCGCAACTGACCGGGGTCGAGCAGCAGATCGGCCTGTTCATCAACACCTTGCCGGTGGTCGCCAGCCCACGGGCCGAACAGCCGTTGGCGCAGTGGTTGCAACAGGTGCAGGCGCAGAACCTGGCCTTGCGTGAGCAAGAACACACCGCGTTGTTCGACATCCAGCGTTGGGCCGGGCAGGGCGGCGAAGCCCTGTTCGACAACATTCTGGTGTTCGAGAACTACCCGATCTCCGAAGCCCTGCAACAGGGCGCACCGCAAGATCTGCGCTTCGGTGAAGTGGGTAACTTCGAGCAAACCAATTACCCGTTGACCTTGTCGGCAAACCTCGGCGCCGAGTTGTCGTTTCAACTGAGTTTCGATCGTCAGCAGTTCGATGACGCCGCGATTGAACAACTGGCCGGGCATCTCGCGCACCTGCTGTTGCAGATGGTCGAGGCACCTGCCGCCAGTGCCGTGGGCGATCTGGCCCTGGTCCCGACCGCTGTGCGCGAACCGCTGGCACTGCCGGTCGATGAGGTGTGCGTGCAGCGTTTGTTTGAACGGCAAGCCGAGCGCACACCGCAAGCGCTGGCGCTGATTTTCGACGAGCAACGCCTGAGCTATGCCCAGCTCAATGCCCAGGCCAACCAATTGGCCCGCGTGCTGCTGCAACACGGCGTCGGCCCCGAAGTGCTGGTGGGCATTGCGGTCGAGCGTTCGACGCAGATGATCATTAGCCTGCTGGCGGTGCTCAAGGCCGGTGGCGCCTACGTGCCGCTGGACCCGGAGTACCCGGCCGAGCGACTGGGCGCGATGATCGAGGACAGCGGTCTGCGTGTGCTGTTGACCCAAAGCCACCTCGCGGCGGCGTTGCCAGAAGCTGCGGGTGTGACCGTCCTGAGCCTGGATCAACTGGATTACCCGACCCAGACCGACAATCTGCCGCAGCGCAGCGGCCCGCAAAACCTGGCGTATGTGATGTTCACCTCGGGCTCCACCGGGCGCCCGAAAGGCGTTGGCATCACTCAATCGGCGCTGACCCGTCATACCCGGGTGGCCCTGGATTTCCTCGGCCTCACGCCGCAGGACCGCTCGCTGCAATTTGCCACGTTCAACTTCGATGCCTTTGTCGAGCAGCTTTACCCGGCACTGATTTGCGGTGCCTCGGTGGTGCTGCGCGGGCCGGATATCTGGGACAGCGAGACCTGGTACCGAGAATTGCTCGACAAGCAGTTCAGCGTCAGCGACCTGACCACCGCCTACTGGAACATGTTGGCCAAGGGCCTTGCGGCGGCGGGGCATCGTGACTATGGCGCGTTGCGCCAGGTGATCGTCGGTGGCGAAGCCATGCCGCCGGAAGGTGTTGCCGCCTGGGGCCAGGCCGGGCTGGGCCATGTGCGCCTGCTGAACACCTACGGCCCGACCGAAGCCACGGTCAGCGCCACGCTGCTCGATTGCAGCGACTACGTGTCCGGCCGCAACCCGTTGCCGGTGACCATGCCGATTGGCCGGGCGTTGGGCGGTCGGGCGATTCATGTACTCGACACCCAGGGCCAACCGGCGCCGGCCGGTGTGGTCGGTGAACTGGTGATTTGCGGTGAGCTGCTCGCACGGGGCTACTTCCAGCGCCCGGAATTGACCGCCGAACGCTTCATTCCCGACCCGTTCGATCCACTGGGCGGTGGCCGCGTGTACCGCACCGGCGACCTCGCGCGTTATCGCGCCGACGGCGTGATTGAGTACGTCGGGCGGGTCGATCATCAAGTGAAGATTCGTGGTTTGCGCATCGAGCTCGGTGAAATTGAAACCCATCTGCTGCGGGTTCCTGCGGTGCGTCAGGCACTGGTGGTGGCGCAACCGGGCGCCATCGGTCAGCAATTGGTGGCGTACGTGGTGTTCGACGATCCGGCGCAAGCCAGCGCCGATTCATCCAGGCTGGCGGCGTTGCGCGATGACATCAAGGCACGCCTGAAGGCCAGCCTGCCGGATTACATGGTTCCGGCCCATGTGCTGTTCCTCGAAGGCCTGCCCCTGAGCCCGAATGGCAAGATCGATCGCAAGGCCTTGCCGGGCGTCGATGCCCGTCTGGCGGCATTGGACTTTGTCGCGCCTGAAGGTGCATTGGAACAGCAGATCGCTACGGTCTGGCAGGACGTGCTGGAACTGCAACAGGTCGGCCGCGACGATCACTTTTTTGAACTGGGCGGGCATTCCTTGCTCGCGACGCAAGCGGTCTCGCGCCTGCGCAAACTCACGGCCTGTACGTTGAGCCTGCGCGACCTGTTCGGCCATCCGCGACTCAAGGACCTGGCGGCGTGGATCGCGCAGCAGCAGGACACACCTGAGCCGAACGGCCACGGTGTGGTGCTCAAGGCCCATGGCACCCGGCACAGCGCACCGTTGTCGCTGGTGCAGCGTCGCTTGTGGATCGCCGAGCAATTGTCCGGCGGCACCGCGGCCTATGGCATGCCGATGGCCTTGCGTTTGCGCGGTGAATTGTCGGTGGAACGGCTGATCAGCAGTTTCGCCGAGGTGGTGCGCCGCCATGAAGTGCTGCGCACCGCGTATACCCAGGACGACGAAGGTGACCCGATTGCCGTGATCGCCGAGCAGGTTGAACTGGATTTCCCGGTAATCGATTTGTCCGGTCTGTCCCGCAGTGCCCAGGAAGAATGGGTGGCACAAGCGGCACTGGAAAACGCGCGCACGCCGATTGATATGGAACACGCACCGCTGTTGCGTGGGCGGATCCTGCACCTGGGGCCGACCGAGCATGTGATGCTTTATGCGATGCACCACATCATTTCCGATGGTTGGTCGATGGGCTTGCTGATCAACGAACTGGTGCAGATTTACCACCGCACCAAGGCCGGTGACCTGACCCCGTTGCCGGCGCTGGAGGTGCAGTATTCCGACTTCGCGCTGTGGCAGCAGGAACTGGAGCAGCAAGGCGTGCTGGCGCGTCAGGCCGAGTACTGGAAAGCGCGGCTCGCGGGCTATGACGGGCAACTGAAGTTGCCATCGGACAACCCCCGTGGTTTGACACCGTCCTATGCGGGTGACTCGGTGCAGTTCCAGCTCACCACGTCACTCAGCACAGCCTTGCGCCAGTTGTCGATGGACGCGGGCGTCACGCTGTACAGCACGCTGCTGGCCTCGTTCCAGGTGTTGTTGCACCGGGTCAGCGGCGTTGCGGATGTGTTGGTCGGTGCCGACGTGGCCGGGCGTGAACAGCCGGAGCTTGAACGGTTGATCGGCTTCTTCGTCAACGTCTTGCCGTTGCGTTCGCAGCTCGACGCCGCCACACCGTTCGCCCGATTCCTGGGCCAGACCCAGCAATCCCTGCTCAGTGCCCTGGAGCATCAGGACCTGCCGTTCGACATGATCGTCGACGCCTCGGACGTGCCGCGGCACAAGGGCATGAATCCGCTGGTGCAAGTGTTGTTCGTGATGAACAACCTGCCCGGACGCACCCAGGCCCTGGGCGGTTTGAGCGTGGAATCGCTGCCGGCGCTGGAGACCCATTCTAAATTCGACATGGCGTTGTTCGTTGACGATGAAGCAGGGCAATTGCTGGGTAATTGGCAATTCGCCACAACCTTGTTCGGACACGAGCGCATCCAGCACCTGGTGAAGGCCTGGATAGCCCTGTTGGAACAGATCGTCGCTGATCAGGACATTCTATTGGGAGCTATCAGCATGCCAGTCGACAATTTAGCGGTGGCCGCCAAGCCTGCCGTCCCCGGACCCAAGGCCGACAAACTCGGTAAGTTTCTCAAGCGCGGCGCCGCCCCGGCGGCCAAGGCCCGACCGGCGGCGATCCGCGAATCGCTGATCGCCGCGCCACAGCCGTTCCCGCTGCTGCTGGAACCGAACGAGCCGCATCTGGACTTGATCGAGTGGATCAACAACAACCGGCCGCTGATCGAAGAAAAACTCGCCAGGCATGCCGGGATTCTGTTCCGTGGTTTCGAACTGGATGGCATTCAGAGCTTCGAGGCGTTTGCCGAAGCGATCCAGCCAGGGCTTTACGGCCAGTACGGCGATCTGCCGAAGAAAGAGGGCGGCAAGAACACCTACCGCTCCACGCCGTACCCGGAACGCAAGATGATCCTGTTCCACAACGAGAGCTCCCATCAGGATCGCTGGCCACGCAAGCAGATGTTCTATTGCGAGCAAGCTGCGTCCATTGGTGGAGCGACTCCGGTGGTGGATTGCCGGTTGATGTACGAAAAACTGCCGGCGGACCTGCGCGACAAGTTCGAGGAAAAAGGCCTGCTTTACGTGCGCACCTTCACCGACAACCTCGACGTGTCCTGGCAGCATTTCTTCAAGACTGAAGACCGTGCCGAAGTCGAGGCCCGCTGCCGGGCTGGCGGCATCGAATGGCGCTGGCTCGACAACAACGAATTGCAAACCCGCACCCCAGGGCCGGCCATCATTCGTCACCCGGTGACCGGCGCCAAATCGTTCTTCAACCAGGTGCAACTGCATCACATCTATTGGCTGGAGCCGGACGTGCGGGAAGACCTGTTGTCGATGTTCGGCCTGGACCGCTTGCCGCGCCATGTGTTCTACGGCGACGGCACGCCGATCGAAGACGAAGTGATGCAACGCATCGGTGACTTGTACGAAGAATGCGCGGTGCGTTTCGACTGGCAAAAAGGCGACGCCATCCTGCTCGACAACATGCTGGTGGCCCACGCCCGTGATCCGTTCGAAGGCCCGCGCAAGATTGTCGTGGCCATGGGCGACATGTTCGACCGCAGCGCCCTTGAACGCGTAATGAACACCGAGGAAACCGGAGCATGAACGAGGTATCGATGGACCAGCAGGACCTGGGTTACGCCTTGACGCCTGAACAGCAACGGTTGCTGGAGCAGTTGCCCAAGGCCCCGGCCTGTGGTGATGCGCTGCATTTCCTGGAGATCGAGATCCGCGGCGCCCTCGATCCGCAGCGGGTGCAAAACGCACTGGATCGCGTGCTGGCGCAACAGCCGATGCTGATTGCGCGGCTGGGCAAGGCGCCGGGTTTCCATGGTGTCCGGCAGTTCGTCGGGGGGGCGGAGCGCTTCCCGCTGAGCGTGCAGGCGCGGGTCGATACCCCGGCCGGTATTCAGGCTCAGCTCAGCGAATGGGCGGAACGTGCTTTTGTCGTCGGTGAATCCGAAGGCGCGCAAGCGGTGCTCTATCGCCTGGCCGATGATCAATGGCAATTGGTCTTGGGCCTGGCCCGGCACAGCCTCGATCAAAGCGGCGTGCGATTGCTGTATCGGCAATTGGTGCGGGCCTATGGGCAACCAGCGGCGGCGGACGACGAAGAGACCGGTGAATTCACCCAGTACCTGGAATGGCGCAGTGAAGTGGTGCTCGACGAAGACGCGGCCGGCGCACGTACGTACTGGCAGGAACACCTGCAAGGCGCCGATCCCGATTTGAGTACTCCGTGGCTGGCCTATCGCAACGGGAATCCTGGATTGTCGTCGGCCACTGAATCGCTGGCGCTCACGCTCGATCCGGCACTGCGCAGCGGTTTGCAGCAAGTGGCCGGGGCGTTGGCGCAATCGCCGAGTGTGGTGCTGCAAGCGGCCTGGTGGCTGTTGCTGGGTCGGCTCAGCGGGCATCAACAGGTGCTGGTCGGTGTGCGGCATGACAGTCGCGAAGATTACCAATACTTCAGCGATGCCGTGGGCGTGTTCGAGAAAACCCTGCCGCTGAACCTGCCACTGACGGCGAATGCTGGGTTCAGCACCTGGGTGGCGGCGTTGGCGGCGCGTCTGGATGAGCACCGTACGTGGCAGGAATACTGGGCGCCTGAACTGGCGCCGACGGCGGCTCGCCCGGCGTATGGTTTTGCCGTGTGCCGGGCCATGCAAGCCGCGACGTCCGCTGATCTGCAATGGACTCCGCGTTTGGCGGTGCGCGAAGCACTGTTTGAATTAATGCTTGAACTGGAAACGGACGAGGCGGGCAACGCCCACGGGTTCCACCTGCATTACAACGCGTCCCGTTACTCGGTCCAGGCGATGGACGGGTTGCTGGCGCAGTTGCGCGTATTGCTCGAAAACATCGTCGCCAATCGTCACGCCGAACTCGGTCAACTGAACGTGTTGGGAGCCGCCGAACAACAGCGCTTGCTGGCGATCAACCCGCCAGTGCGAGCACGGGTCGATAGCCGGTTCTTGCCGCAGCGCATTGCCGACTGGGCCCGGACCACGCCGCAAGCCATCGCCCTGACTGACGGCGATCAACGCCTGAGTTACGGGCAGTTGCAGGCGAAGGTCGAGGTGTTGGCCCAGGCATTAAAAGCCCAGGGCATGGCGCCGGGGGCTATCGTCGCGCTGGCCTTGCCACGCTCGGCGGAGCTGGTGATCGCCATGCTCGCGGCGTGGCGCATCGGCGCCGCGTACCTGCCGCTGGACCCGCAATGGCCGCAAGCCCGTCAAGCCTTGATGCTGGAACAGGCCGGCGCTGCGTTGCTGCTGGTCGACGCCGGGCACATCGCGCAATGGCACGATTATCCGTTGCCGCTGGCGACCGTGGATCGTGTGCTGCAATCGACCCCGGCGAGCACGTCGGCCGTCACCCACGACACACAGGGCGATCAGGCGGCGTACGTGTTGTTCACCTCCGGCTCCACCGGTATGCCGAAAGGCGTGGTCATCGAGCACCGGCAATTGCTCAATTACACCGCTCACGTCAGCCAGGCCCTGGGGCTGGATCAATGCCAGCAGTTCGGCTTCACCTCCACGGTGGCGGCAGACCTGGGCAACACGACGCTGTTCGGCGCCTTGTTCAACGGCGCCGCGCTGCATGTGGCCAGCGATGAGCAAATGCAGGACGGCAATTTGTTTGCCGATTTCCTGCAACGGCAAGCCATCGATTGCCTGAAGATCGTTCCGTCGCACCTGGCTGCGCTGCTCGACAGCGAACGCGCGCAACTGCCGCGCACGCTGGTGCTGGGTGGCGAGCCGATTGCCCAGGCATTGGCGCAACGGATCGCCGGTTTGCGCAGTGATTGCCGGGTGTTCAATCACTACGGCCCGACCGAGGCCACGGTCGGCGTGCTGGTTCATCCGCTGGATCTGGAGGCGGCGGTGGCTGACGCCGGCGTTCTGTCCCGGGTGTTGGGCAACAATCAGGTGTTTGTACTCGACGATAACCTGCAACTGGCGCCGGTCGGTGTGCTGGGCGAGTTGTACCTCGGCGGCGCACAGTTGTGTCGCGGCTACGTGAATGTCGAGGCCGATTCGCAAGTGTTCATCCAGAGCCCGTTCAATCCGCAGGAGCGCCTGTACCGCACCGGCGACCTGGCCCGCTATCGCCCGGATCTGGCGATTACGTTGCACGGTCGGCGCGATCAGCAAATCAAGGTGCGGGGTTTCCGTATCGAACTGGCAGAGATCGAAGCCGAATTACTGCGTGTGCCGCAGGTCGCGCAAGCACTGGTGTTGCCGGGGCCGTCCGCGCAAGACGGGATGCTCGCGTTCATCGTGCCGCATCAGGCGCCTTCGGCGACTTTGCTCGATGCCGTTCGCGACGAACTGGCGCGGCGTCTGCCCAGTGTGATGCTGCCGCAGCACTTGCAGTTGATCGACAGCTTCCCGCGACTGGCCAACGGCAAGGTTGACCGCAAGGCCTTGCAACAACTCGCGTCTACCTCGGCTGACGATGAAGGCATGCAGCCCCGCGATGCTCTTGAGCAACTGCTGGTGACGCGCATGGCGCAGTTGCTGGGGGTTGAGCGTCTGGGCATCGACCGGGACTTTTTCGCCGCTGGGGGCCATTCCTTGCTGGTGATCAAACTGGTGGCCGGCATTCGCAAGTTGTTGCAGTGCGAAATCCAGCCGGGCGTGGTGTTTGACCATCCAACCGTGGCGGGGCTGGCGACGGCGTTGCGCTCCCGGGAAAACAGTCCGGGTCAGTTGGAGAACATCGCCCAGGCGCGGTTGCGTCTGGACAATATGAGCCCCGAAGAAAAAGCGTTGCTCACCGAAAAAGCCCGGCAACTGCAAAACGCCAAGGCTGCACAAAACGGTTGAAGTAGCAGAAAAAAAAGGCCGACGCCCAACGCGTCGGCCTTTTTTTTGAACTTCTTCGCAAATGATAAATAAACTCATTCCGGTTTTTGCACGGTGCTGCGTCTTACTTACGTAAGCAGATAAATCGAGCCGGGCAGGGTAGCCACTGGGCTCAGGTTTTCCCAGCCGTACACATTTTTACCGCTGCCCGGACAAACGATCGAGCCCGGGGAGGGGCCGGTCATCGACTTGCGACGTGTTGCCCGAGATGGCAGCCGATCCAGGCGGTTCACAGGTCCAGGCAGCGGCAGGGCACTCGGTTGCCCATGGATCCTATCCATTTCAACTAAAAATAGAGAGCACGATGTCAGCAATTCATGAGTTGAAACCTCTGTTCAAGGCCTTGGTCATTGCCCGAACCCTGCGCTCGCGTCGCTCGTTGGCCGGTCTGGGCATGGCTTGCCTGCTGCCGCTCAGCGCGCAGGTCCACGCCGAAGACTTCACCCTCAACATTCCTGCCCAGCCTTTGCCTCAGGCGCTGCAGGCGTTTGGCACGCAGACCAATCAGCAGGTGATCTACAACGCCGATGACATCGCCGGCCTGCGCAGCACACGCGTCAGCGGCAAGTTGAGCAGCGAAGCGGCGATTGCCCAATTGCTCAAGGGCACGGGCGTGCACTACAGCTTTGAAGGCAACACGCTGATGCTGGTACGCGGCAGTTCGACCGAGGGTCTGGAACTGGGCGCCACCACCATCAACGCGCAACAGGTGGGCGCGACCACCGAAGGTTCGAATTCCTACACCTCGAATGCCGTGACCATCGGCAAGGGCACCCACACCCTCAAGGAAATTCCGCAGTCGGTCACGGTGATGACCCGCAAGCAAATGGACGATCAGGATATCGTCGATCTCAAGGACGCGGCCAACAAGACCACCGGACTGGTCGGTGCCCAAGGCGTCGGCAGAGGTTTGATCCTCTCTTCGCGCGGTTTCCAGATCGATGACTGGCAGTACGACGGTGTGCCGATCCCGCGCAACACTTACGCGCTGGGCAACTGGGCCACGCAGGACTTGATTTTCTTCGACCGCATGGAAGTGCTGCGCGGTGCGTCGGGCTTGCTGCAAGGCACCGGCAGCCCGGGTGGCGCGGTCAACCTGGTGCGCAAGCGCGGTCAGGCCACGCCGACCGTGACCCTGACCGGCAAGGCTGGCTCCTGGGATCACTACGGTCTGCAACTGGACGCCGGCGGGCCGTTGAACCAGAACGGCACCATCCGTGGACGTTTCCTTGCCGACCAGGACGACACCCACACGTTCGTTGATTCCGAATGGTACAAGACCACCTCGCTGTACGGCGCGCTGGACTTCGATCTGAGCGAAGCCACCACCGTGGGCGTGGCGGTCAGCCAGTCCGACGGCGAATCGCGCTCGAATGTCCGCGGCTTCCCGCGTTACTCCGACAGTAAACCCATCGACCTGCCGCGCAGCACGTACACCGGGGCGAAGTGGAACCATTCGGATATCGACGTCACCACGCTCTACACCGACCTGGAACACCGTTTCAACGACGACTGGGCCTTCAAGATCGGCGCCGTGCGCATGACGGAAACCAACAAGGCGAAGAACCAGCGGGTGCAATCCACCGGCGATGGCATCAATCCCGATGGCAGCGGCGTGCAATACGCTGACTTCGTGACGGACATGGACTCCACCAAAGTCGCGCTGGACATGAACCTCACCGGCAAGTTCGAAGCCTTGTCCATGCCGCAGGAAATCATGGTGGGCGGCAACTATTCCAAATACACCTCGGACGACAAATACGCCCGAACCTTCAATGACAGCTCCGACAATATCTTCGACATTGATCACAACCGTCCGGAGATCAGCTACGAAGGCTTGATCAATAGCCCCGGTGGTCGTGGGACTCCCAGCCAATACGACATCCGGCAGAAAGGCCTGTACGGCAGCTGGAGGGTCAAGCCTGTTGAAGACCTGACCCTGGTGCTCGGCTCGCGGGTCAGTTGGTACGACTACAATTACAAGTCTTCGACCCAGACCGCGAGCGGCATTACAGAAGATCCAAAAAGCACCGCCACTGAAACCGGAGAAGTCACGCCCTATGCCGGTATCGTCTATGACCTGAGCCGCGAATGGGCGGTCTACGCCAGTTACACCGACGTATATACACCGCAGACCGAACGCGATACCGCCGGCTCGGTACTTAAACCGATTGTCGGCAGTAACTACGAGATTGGTCTCAAGGGCGAGTTGATGGATGGCCGGATCAATACCTCCGTGGCCCTGTTCCGTTACGACCAGGAAAACCGTGCCGTTCTCGATACGCAGGGTGCGCAAACCTGCGACGGTTGGTATTGCTCGACGGCATCGGGCAAAGTGCGCAGCCAGGGTCTGGACGCCGAAATCAGCGGCGAAGTGATCGACAATCTGCAACTGTTTGCCGGCTACACCTACAACACCACCAAATACCTCGACGACCCTGACAACGAAGGCAAAATCTTCAGCTGGTGGACGCCTAAACACATGCTGCGTGTGTGGGGCAATTATCAGATGACCGGCGACTGGAGCCGTGTGAGTACTGGCCTGGGCTTTACCGCACAAACCCACACGGTAGGTTTCGACCACTCCGTCAACGTTCCGGGTTACACCGTGTGGAATGCTCGCGTCGGTTACCAGCTCACCCCGGAAATCGAGCTGGCGATGAACGCCAACAACCTGTTTGACAAGACCTACTTCGCAGCGGCCTACAACCAGATTAACGGCAACAACAACTACGGTGATCCACGCAACGTGATGTTCAGCGTGAAATACACACCGCAGTTCTGAGTCCTTTGCACTAGCGTCAAAGTCCCGGCCCGCGCCCTTTTACCAGGGGCGCGGGCTAATCTTGTAGCAGCTGCCGAGCAGCGCGAGGCTGCGTTCGGCTGCGAAGCAGTCGTGAAATCAGGCACTGCAGTCTGTCAGATACACCGTGCATTTAGGGTCTACGACTGCTGCGCAGCCGAACGCAGCCTCGCGCTGCTCGGCAGCTGCTACGGTATTGCCTGAAGTACAAACAAAAACGCAGAAGCCATGGCTTCTGCGTTTTTTTGCCGTCGCCCGGTCAGCTACATGACTCGCCCTGGCAGCCGAGGAACACTTCGGTAAACGACTCCAGTAGCGACTCGCTGTAGATCATGCTGCGGTGTGGCAGTGGTGAGTGGATCGAGGTGTGCAATTGGCCTGTCACGTTGTGGGCTCTTAGCAGTTGTTCCGAATACCGCACTTGCTCCAGGGTTTTATGCGACAGCGACCACCAGCAGCTGACTTGGGCCTTGAGCAGCGGCAGCGAGAACTCTTCGAACGCCGCCACCAGACGCTCATGTATCGCATAGGCTTGCGCGTTCATGATCTCCTGCTTGATGCCTTCCAGGGTCGCGATCATCTCTTGCTCGCCGGTGGCCGTCTGTTCGCTGGCCCATCGATAGAAGGCCTTGAGGTCGGCCGTCGGGTTCCGGGCGATGAAGCTCGCCGCCGCCGGTTCCAGATGCGCGAACATCAGGTTGAAGACTTCGAGTGCTGCCAGCAGTTCGTTTTCCGCGCTGAGGTGGTTCGGGTTGTCTTCTTCCTGAGGCTTGCGCGGTAGATCGGCGGGCAGGTCACGTTCCGGCAGAGTGGTGTCAACGAGGCCGAGGAAGGTCACTTCCTTGCCCTGGCGCTCCAGGTGGGCGGCGACGTCCATGGCAATCGCGCCCCCCAATGACCAGCCCATCAATCGGTAGGGGCCGTGTGGCTGCTTCTCGATGATCTGTGCGCTGTAGTCGGCAATCATCTCGGCCCATGTCTGAGCGTTCGAGTCTTTGTCGGCAAAGCCCTTGTGCATCACGCCGAAGGTCCGGGCATGGGCACTGAGTTTTTTCGCCAGCGGCTGATAACAGAACACGATACCGCCGCTGGGGTGCAGGCAGAACAGTGGCGGTGCCGACGCTGTCGAGGCGTTGAGTTCGACCACGCATTGCACATGCTGCTGATGCTCCCGTGCGATGAATCTGGCCAGTGCCTGGACATTGGGGTGAGCCAGCATGTGTTGCAGCGCCAGTTTGATGCCCAGGCGCGCGTTAAGGGTCGAGATGAATTGAATGGCCAGAATCGAGTGGCCACCGAGTTCGAAAAAGTTGTCGTCCAGGCTGACACGCTCGACCTGCAACGCTTCTTGCCAGAGTTCGGCGAGCGCCGTTTCCAGGGGCGTTTCGGGGGCAATGAAGTGGCGCTGCGTCTGGCTGAGGTCGGGCTGCGGCAGGGCCTTGCGGTCGAGCTTGCCGTTGGGGCTCAACGGCATGGCGGCCAGTACCAGCAGATGGCTGGGCACCATGTAGTCCGGCAGATTGGCCTTGAGCTCAGCCTTGAGGGTTTCGCGCAGGTCGAGTTGTTGCTGCTCGCTCAGCGAGTCGCTTTGGGCCACGACATAGCCGAGCAACTGCAAGCCCACCGCGCCTTCCCGGGCAACCACCAACGCCTCGCGGACCTGCGGCGATTGCAGCAGGCATGACTCGATTTCCCCGAGTTCGATGCGGAAGCCGCGAATCTTCACCTGGTGATCCAGCCGGCCTGCATATTCGATCACACCGTCGGCGCGATAGCGCGCCAGATCGCCGGTGCGGTAGAGGCGACCGCCGCCCTGAACATCGAACGGGTCGGGGATGAAACGCTCGGCCGTAAGCTCAGGTCGCTTGAAGTAGCCGCGTGCGAGCAGGTCGCCGGCAATCATCAGTTCACCGACGACGCCCACCGGCACTGGCTGGCCGCCGGCATCGAGCAGGTAAATCGCCCGTCCGGCCAGAGGCTGGCCGATCGGCATGCTTTTGGGCAGGGCGATTTGCCCTGTCACGTAGTCGCTGCAATCCAGCACTGTGGCGCTGACGGTCGCTTCCGTCGGCCCGTAGGTGTTCAGCAGCTTCACGTGCCCGAGTCCGGCCTTGCCCCAGGCCGCCACGCCTTCCGGTGGCATCGCTTCGCCACCGACGATCACTTGCCGCAGTGCACCGTAGTCGCGCTGACCGGCTGCGGCGAAGTCCTTGGCCAGCATGTTCCAGTAGGTGGTGGTCAGGTCGCTGACGCTGAACTGTTTGTCGAGCAGTTCGCGGTACCAGGTTTCACTGTCCCAGATATCCGGCCCGCGCAGCACCACCGAGGCGCCGCAGATCAACGCCGGGTAAAGCTGCTCGACAAAGGCATCGAAGTTGAACGTGGCGAACTGCAGGGACCGGTCCTGTGCGCTCAGGCCGAGAAACTCCAGCGCCACCTGGGCGTGACGGGTCAACGCCGCCTGGGTGATGCCGACCCCTTTGGGGCGACCGGTAGAGCCGGACGTGAACATCACATAGGCGAGGTTTTGGCCGGTGGTGCGGCAGGGCGGGTCAAGTACGGGCAGCGTCCCCCGGACATCGATGTCGTCGACGCAGCGTTGCTGGACGCCGGGCATCGATGGCAGCCGATCAAGCAGCGAACGCTGGCTCAGCAACACGCTCAGGCCACTGTCTTCAATCATCCAGGCCAAGCGTTCCTGCGGATAATCGGGGTCCAGTGGCACATAAGCGCCGCCGGCCTTGAGCACCGCCAGCAGGCTGACAATCATCTGCGCCGAACGCTCCACGGCAATGCCCACCAGCACCTCGGGGCCGACCCCGCATTCAATCAGGGTGTGGGCCAGGCCGTTGGCCGCATGGTTGAGCTGCGCATAACTGAGTTCAAGGTCGTTGAAGATCAGGGCCACCGAGTCGGGGGTTGCCAGCGCCTGGCGTTCGAACAACTGATGCACGCCGTCCTCAGGCATGGCCGACGCGGGCGGATTCCACTGCTGCAACTGAACCTGGCGTTCGTCGCTTGCCAGCAGCGGCAATTCGCCGAGCGCACGCAGCGGATCTTCCGTGAGTGCATGGAGCAGGTTCAGCCAGTGCCGGGCCAGGCGTTCGAGGGTAGCGGGGGCGTAGAGGTCCCGGCTGTATTCGAGACTCGCGTTGATGCCATCGAGCGAATAGCCGACGTCCAGGGACAGATCGAATTTGGCCTGGCTGGGACCCGCGCCGAGGAACTCCAGCGCCAGTCCGTCCAGATCGATCCGGTCCGCTTGCCCGGTGTCAGTGCGCCAGTTGAACAGCACCTGGAACAACGGATTGGCGTGTTCGCTGGCATGCAATCGCAACGCGTCGAAACTCAATTCCAGCGGGTAATCGCCATGGTCCAGCGCCGCCAGCGATTCGCGCCGCAGCCGCTGGAGAAAGTCTGCGCAGGACAGCAGCGGATCAATGCGCGCCCGGTACACCTGGGAGCTGACGAAAAAGCCGACCAGATTCTGGGTTTCGCTGCGATTGCGGGTGGCGTTGGGTACGCCGACGGTAAAGTCGTATTGGCCACTGTAGCGGCTCAATAACAATTGCCAGGCCCCGAGGGCCACGACGAAAGGCGTCAGTTTTTGCTGCTGGCAGAAGCGGTTCAGGGTTTGCGCGAGGGGCGCGGGCACACTGAAGTCATACTGCCCGGCAGGGTGGCTGTGCCGGGCATTTCGTGGGAAGTCCACCGGCAGATCGAGGGCCGGCAATGTTTGCCCCAGATACTCTTGCCAGTATTCGGCGCTGCTGGCGCAGGTTGCACTGTGCAGGTATTCGCCGCGCTGCCAGGCGGCATAGTCGGCGTACTGGATGGCCGGGCGTGGCAAGGGGGATGCGTCGTCGCTGCCGGCCTGGGCAAAGGCTCGTGCCAGGTCTTGCATCAGAATGGCATTGGACCAGGCATCGGAAACGATGTGGTGCATGTTCATCAGCAACAGATGCTCGTCGGCCGAAATCTGCAGCAGTGTCGCCCGCATCAGCGGTGCCTGACGCAGGTCGAACGGCGTGCCAGCCTGGGCCTCGATACGTAGCGCGATCCGGTTGGCGCGGGCTTCGTCCGACAGACCCGACAGGTCTTCATGGCCGAGCACCAGTGTTGCCTGCGCATCGACCACCTGCATTGCGCAACCATCGATTTCGACGAAGGCACTGCGCAAAATATCGTGACGCTCAAGCACCTTGTTCAGGGCTGTTTCCAGCCGCCGGGGCGCCAGGGGGCCGGTGATGCGCACGACACGGGGCAGGTTGTAGGCGGCGTTGTCCGGTGACAGTTGCTGGAGAAACCACAGCCGCTGCTGGGCGAAAGACAGCGGCGCCGGGCGCTGATTGGCGCGGGCGGTTATCCCTTGGGGTTGATCACCGGCATCGGCCAGCAACAGCGCCAGTACATCATCATCGATCAAGTCGTTCATCGGGGCTCTCGTAGTCGGCGGTGGATCGTTCAGGCGGTCGCCAACGGTTTTTTTTGTGCGACGAGCTTGCCGCCTTCCATCCGCACCAATTGGTCGGCGACATCGAAGTAACGGTCGTCGTGGGAAATGACGATGATGGTCTTGCCCAGGTATTTGAGTTCCGGCAACAGCTCGGTGTAGAAGATGCGCCGGAAGGCCGGGTCCTGATCGGCCGCCCACTCGTCGAACACCAGCACCGGGCGTTCTTCCAGCCAGGCGTTCAACAGGGCCAGGCGTTTGCGCTGGCCGGTGGACAGGTCGGTGGTGCTGAAGGCGCCATCGCGGATGCTGACCTTGTGCGAGATTTCCAGGCGTTCCAGGTAACGGTTGGCGTCTTCGGGAACGTTCTGCTCGCCTTGCACCAATTCGTCGAACAGGTAGTAGTCGGCGAAAATCGTGGTGAACAACTGGCGATAGTCGTCGCGGCTATGCGCCAGGACCGGCTTACCGTTAAGGATGATTTCCCCGCCCTGGGGCGCATACAGCCCCAGCAACAACTTGATCAGCGTGGTCTTGCCGCCGCCATTCTCGCCGACGATAAACACGATCTCGCCCTGGGCGATGGACAGGTTGACCGGCCCGAGGGCGAAGGGCTTGCTGCCGTCCACCGTCGGGAAGGCGAAATGCACGTCGCGCATTTCAAGGTGTTCGACCACCGGTTTGGGCGCGTCTTTGTCACTCAGCAGCAGGTGCGGTTCCGGCGAGGAAAACTGCTCCGCCAGGTCGGCAATGCGCTTGAACGCAATGTTGGCGCGGCTGACCACCGGCAGGGTGGTGACCAGGTATTCCATCGGGCCCTTCATGTACAGCAGCACCAGCACGAACCCGCTGAGCACCGCTTTATCGGTGCCCAGCCACAGCGATTGCAGGGCCAGCGCCAGACCGATCACCACGAAAAACAGCATCGAGCCAAGGGTCTTGGCCACCACGAAGGTGTTGACTGCGCGGATGTGCGTGTTGCAGATGAAATCAGCGGTGCCTTCGATACGTTGGCTGAACATGCGTTGGCGGCGCGGACGATGGATACGCAGTTCCTTGGCGCCGGCGGCAATCGCGCTGTAGTGCTTTTGCAGTTCGTCCTCGGCTTCGCGAGCCGCCTGGAAACCCTTGATGCCCTTGGTCCGGGCCACGTATTGCAGCGCGGTGCCGATCACCAGGGCCACCAGCAGCAAGGCAAACATCGGCAACGACAGGTAGGCCAGGTAGCTCAGGCAACCGAGGGTGACGGTGAACGCAATGGCCAGCGGCGCGAAGGAAAAGGCAAAATCACTGACGGTGTCGACGTCATGGGTCAGCACCGGAATCAGTCGATAACTGCGGAAGCGCTCGATCTGTTCGATCGGTGCCAACAGGACTTTTTCCCCCAGGGATTTACGCAGCCCGGCAATGATGTGCTGCCCGACATGGTTGGTGCCGATGTCCGACAGGATCGACGTCAGCAACGCCACTGCGCACAGGCCGATAAACGTTGCCAACACCCGGGTCGACGGGGTGTCGGCGGCGTTCAGCGCGTCATTGATGGTCGCCAGTAACGCGGTGATGCTGAGGCCACCGAGCATGCCGAGCATGATCGACACCACAACGATGACCCGGAAAGGCCTGAGCAGGCCGAGGACTTCACTGAAGGCTCCGCGGGATTTTGAGGTCATGGAAGTTTCCGCTTCAAGTGCCGCTAAAGGGCAATGGTTCAAGAGTTTGGCTGCTTAAAAGACGAAACCCGTGGGCGGCGATTTAGCCGCGCACGGGTTTGTTGCAGGTCATGCGACAGGAGGTGGGAGCCTCAAAGATCCCGCGCGACGCGAAAACCGAGCCAGTCGCCACGGGTATCGGGGTAGGTGGCATTACGGTTGCCCGAACGCGAAAACACCGGAGCTTCGCCCCAGTCATTGCCGCGAATGCGCCGGGCGGTGCATTCGCCGGTCAACCACGCACTGCCATCGCTCGGTGCGCCGACGTAGTTGTCGTTGTAGCAATCGGCGGTCCACTCATAGACGTTGCCGTGCATGTCGTACACGCCGAAGGCGTTGGCCGGGAAACTGCCCGCCGGTGAGGTGAAGTTGTAGCCATCGGCGGCGCCGTAGGTGTTAGCGTGCTTGGCGATGCTGTATTCCTTGCCTTCATCGAACGGGAAGGGGAACGGGCCGCTGCTGCCCGCGCGGGCGGCATACTCACGCAGCGATTCGCTGACCAGTCGATAGTGCTTGCCGGTCTTCTTCGAGAGCCAGGCCACGTAGGCATTGACCTCGGGGAAGTTCATGCACACCGCCGGATGCCGGGCCGTGCGTTCATAGCGCGGCACGCCGGCCTTGCACTCGCGGCCCGGCCGGGTGTCGCCGTCGGGCATGAGGTAACCGCTGTCGCGCAGGTACGCGTCCCACTCGCCGGCCAGCACTTGAAAGCGGCTGATGGCCAGCGGTTTGGCGAAGGTCACCGGGTGCAACGGACCTTCGTCGGGCTCGCGGCCCACCTCATTGTCCGGAGTGCCCATGGTAAAGGTCCCGGTGGGCAGCACGACCATTTCCGGGCAGTCCTTGCAGTCCTTGAACACTTTGCCAGGCTGGGCGGGGGCGGCGGCCTGAGCGGCACCCGGCAGCAGGCCTGCAACCATCGCGGCGAAGGCCAGTGCGGGGAGCGTCTTCAAGGAAAAGCTACGCAGCTCACTGTTCATCATTGCTCTCGATAAAAAGTTAAAAGGAAAGGCGCGAAACTTGTGGGAGCGGGCTTGCTCGCGAAGACGGCGGCACAGTCAATATTGATGTCGCCTGACCCACCGCCTTCGCGAGCAAGCCCGCTCCCACATTCATCATGGGCTGGCGATCAGAGCTGTTTGCCGAGCAATGCGATGAAACGGTCGACTTCAGCTTCGTTGTTGAGCAGCCCCGGCGCCGTGCGAATCACCGGGCCCACGTCGCGCTCCACGGCATCGGCGATCACGCGGTTCTGCATCAGCCAGGCGGCGATCTTGTCGCTGCTTTGGCCCTTGACTCGGAAGAAGCTGAAACCGGATGACAGCTCGGGGCTCAGGGGCGTGACCAGTTCGATCTGCGGGTGCGCTTGCAGGCGTTTTTTCATATAGCTGTTCAGCGCATGGATACGCGCCTGAACATCGGCCTTGCCCAATTGCAAATGCAGCTTGAAGGCTTCGTTCAGTGCCCAGCGGTGCTCGAACGAGTGGTAGCCGCCCGGTGTCATGGTGGTGGAGAACGCCGTGGCTTCGGAGAAGGTCGGGATGATCGGCGTGACGTATTTGACCTGTTCACTGCGGCTGCAAACGATGCCGGTGCCACGGGGACCGAACATCCATTTATGGGTGCCGGCGATGAAGAAGTCGCAGTTCATGGCGGGAAAGCTCAAGTCCTCGACACCAAAGCCGTGCACGCCGTCGACCAGGTAAATAATGCGGTCCTGATCGGCGCGGCCGCGATTGTGCTTGTCCACCAGCGCGCCGATGTCAGCGACCGGCAGTTTCACGCCACTGCCGGAGTGCACCCAGGTCATGCCGAGTACACGGGTTTGCGGTTTAATGTTCTGGTCGATCGAGGCCAGGATCTCGGCTTTGGAGACCGTCTGCGGATCCTTGAACAACCTGATCTTGCGCACCCGAGTACCGTCCCGCTGAGTGCGTAGATCGAGAATGGTGTGGGTCGCGTAATGCTCGTGGGCCGTGGTGAGGATTTCCTGGTCGGGGCGCACGTGAACGCCGCCGTAAATCATCGCCAGGCCTTCGGTGGTGCTGCCGGTCAAGGCGATCTGTCTGGCATTGGCTTGCAGGTAACGACCGGCCCAGACACGCACCTCTTCTTCACGCTGCTCGATAACGCCCAGGTCCCAGTCCATCGCCAACCCGGGGTTTTTATCGAGGGCGGCACGGTGCATCTCGATCGCTTCACGCACAGGCTTTGGGTGCGAGCTGATCAGGAAATTGGAGAAGTGCAGGTAATCCGGATCCTGGTCGAACAGCTGCCGGAGTTGCGCCCATTTGTCCCGAGGCGGCGAGGGCACTGGCGTGGCGCTGGCGACGTTGCCCAGGCCGGCAGTCAAGGGCAGGCCGGCGGCGAGGATCCCCGCCTGTTTCAGAAAGGTGCGACGATCGCTCATGGTGTGCTCGTGCCTTGTTGTGAAATCAGCGCTGGCTTGGCGGCTTTCTGCACCTGGTCCCAGACCCGCAGGAAGTTGCCGCCCCAGAGCTTGGCGATGTCGGCCTCGGAGTAGCCACGGGAGATCAGTTCCGCCGTGACATTGCGAATGTCACCGACGTTTTCCCAGCCTTTGACGCCGCCCCCTTCGTTGAAGTCGGAGCTGATGCCGACATGATCGATGCCGATTTTTCGCACCGTGTAATCGATGGCGTCACCGAGGTCCTTGAGGCTGGCTTTGGGTTCTTCTTCAAGAATCCCGTAGAGACGGCTGGCGTACTGGCCGAATTTTTTCTCGGGCCAGGCAGCGATGACCGGGTCGCCGGGCATCAATGCCATGGCGAGGTTCGGCAGGGGCGGCAGGTCGAACGCTTTGCGCAGTTCGTTGAGTTTGTCCTGGGTGGTCTGGGTCAGCGGGCGCAGGTATTGGGAAAAGCCGACCACCTGCACCACGCCACCGCTGTTCTTGATCAGCTGCATTTCTTTGTCGCTGAGGTTGCGCGGGATATCGACCATCGCCCGTGGCGCCGAGTGCGAAGCGACCATCGGCGTGCGGCTCAATTGCGCGACTTGCTCCAGGGCCTTGGTCGACATTTGCGACACGTCGATGATCACGCCCAGGTCATTCAAGCGATGTACCGCTTGCTTGCCCAGGTCCGAGAGGCCGTCGAGGGCATCCGGCGAATCGTTGAAAAACGGCAAGGGGCGCGAAGAGTCGGCCCAGTCGTTATTGCCGATGTAGCTGAAGCCGAACATGCGCATGCCGCGTGCCGTCCACAGGTCCAGCAGGTTCAGATCGTGGCCCAGCGGGTAGGCGTTGAGCATGCTGATGAAAATCGCGAACTTGCCTTCACCGTGCAAACGACGGAAATCGTCAGGGGTGTAGGCGATGGCAACCTGATTGGGAAAGTCGCGGACCATCCCGGAAATAATCTTGTAGCGGATCTCCTGTTGGTTGCGTGCCTCTTCGACAAAACCGGCGGTGGGCTTGTGCGGCGCGTTGGCGCCATTCCACAGTTCCGGCCAGCCGAAAATCGTCAGGGCCGCGCCGGACAGGCGTCCGCGGTTGGCCTTGACCAGGTCGAACTGGCCCTCGCCATCCTTGTCGGCTTCATTGCCCTGGGTGCCGAAGTTCTGCATCAGGCTGATGTGGCTATCGAAGGAGAGCATGCGCTCGTGCAACTCGTCGGCCTGTTGCATGACCTTGATCGGGTAACCGGGGTTGTCCTTGAACCCGTAATACCAGACCGCGAAGCCCGCGCCGGCGCTGATCGCCAGGGCCAGCGGCAGGCCGATGTAAAGAGCCTTTTTCGAACGTGGTTTTGTCATTGCCATCTCTGTCAGGTTCGCCGCCCCGGTGCAGGCGCAGGGGCCTTTGCTATCTGGGAGGAACGAGTGGCTGGCAGAAAAAATTAGGAGACAGCGAGATACCCTGTGGCGAGGGAGCTTGCTCCCGTTGGACTGCGAAGCAGTCCTGAAACCTGCAGCCTCGTACTGCCAGGCACACCGCATGCGCCGGATTTACGACTGCTTCGCAGCCGAGCGGGAGCAAGCTCCCTCGCCACAGGGGATTGTGTTTGGCACGCTTAAATTTCCCCGCACAACAAACGTTCTAGCTTGGATAAAGCCTGCTTCATGGCTGACACAGGTAGGGCAATGACGATTTCTCGACGATGGTTCATGGCAGGCCTGGCGCTGACTGGCGCTGCCGTGCCTGCGGCTTATTATGGGCATCGCGAATGGACGAAGCCGGACCCGACGATCACCCCCGGCGAAGCGACGGTCGACCTAGCGGACACCGCGGGTCAGCAGTTGGCCAACTCGCTGCGGGGGATCTGGGATATCCGTTTCGAAGGTTCGCAAGCGGGCCTCGACGGTTTACCGCAGCACGGGCTGGAGCTGTTTCTCGACATCGCCCAGCGCGGCCGTGGCCTGCGTGGCTGCCTCGATACCGCGCAGCAGTTACGCGGTGAAGCCGAGCCGCGTTACCGGGTGATCGGCGACCTGGTGTCGCCGGACGCCAGCCAGCTGTACTGGCGCCTGATCGATCGGCAATCGGCCAACGGCGCGCCGGCTTATGAGCTGGCGGTCACGCTCGATGAGGTCTGGGCCGATTTCGGCAATGCCGGCAGTGGCACCCTCAGCGGGCGGATTCTGCGTCTGGATCGCCCGCTCGGTTTGCTGGAACTGGACAATCGCTTTGTCGCGCGCAAACGGCTGTTTCCCGAAGCCCGTGAGCGTGTGGGGTTGAATCCGCCGTTGCTGGCGTGGCTGATTTCTCCCGAGCACCGCTTGTTCCACCAGCTCTGGCACGCCACGCGGGACAAATGGCACAAACTCTCCAACGAGCAACAAGGTGCCTTGCGCGGCATCGGCTGGCAGCCGGGCCCACGGGGTAACGAGCGCGATGCCCGGGGGCCGCGCAAAGACCGTAATGGTTCGGGAATCGACTTTTTCTTCATGCACCGGCACATGCTCGGCACGGCGCGTTCGATGCAGGACCTGCCGTCCTGGTCGAACTTTCCGATGCCGCAGCCGGAGCTTGAACGCGACCGTCAGGGCTTCGCCCGCTATTTCGACAATCACGATGGCACGGCGCTGCCGCCCACCTGGCTGGCCGCCGAAGACACCGAGTACACCCAGTGGGTCAGCGACATCAAGACTGCCGAGACTTATCACAGCAATTTTCAGGTATGGGAATCCCGTTACCGCGACCCGCGTTATCTGTCGAAGCTGACTCTGGGGCAGTTCGGTTCGGAAATCGAACTGGGCTTGCACGACTGGCTGCACATGCGCTGGGCCTCGGTGCCACGGGATCCTTCCAACGGTCAGCCGGTGCCTTTCGCCCGGGATCCGGCGGACTTTGCCGCGCGCTGGTATGCGCCGGAAAACGACTTCCTCGGTGACCCGTTCTCATCCCACGTGAACCCGGTGTTCTGGCACTTCCATGGCTGGATCGACGATCGCCTGGAAGACTGGTTCCGCGCCCACGAGCGTTTCCATCCGGGGGAACTCAGTCGGCTTGAGGTCAATGGCGTGCCCTGGTTCGCCCCGGGGCGCTGGGTTGAAGTCGATGATCCATGGCTCGGCCCGAGCACCCACGGTTGCAGCACCACGCCGGGATTGCAGGTCGACAAGTCGGTGGAAATGGACCCGGAAACCATGAAGCTGGCGCTACGCATCACCTTTGGCACTGATGAAAAGAAACTCGTGGATTTGTTCCGGCGGGTGCCGCAACGGCCGTGGTATGCGCGGAATCTGAAGGTCAAGCCGCTGAGGTCGTAAGCCAGGCACTTGTGGCAAGGGAGCAAGCCCCCTCACCACATAGTTTTTGATGACAGATAACCTCGATCAAAGCACCTGCCACCCTCCACCCAACGCCTTGTACAACGCAATGCTCGCCTGCAACCGTGACAACCGCAGCTGCACATTCGAATCCTGCGCCGCATACAGCGTGCGCTGTGTCTCCAGCACCGTCAGCCAATCCTCGGCGCCAGCCTGATAGCGGCTTTGCGCAATGTTGAACGCGGCCTGGGCCTGGTCCAGCTCTTCGCGTTGCCATCGCCGCTGCTCATCCAGGCCGCGAATGCTGTTGAGGGCTTTTTCGACGTCGGCAAAGCCATTGATGATCGCGCCTCGGTAGGCTTCCAGCAGTTCTTGTTGCCGGGCCGTGGCCTTGTCGCGTTCGGCGCCGAGGCGGCCGTTATTGAAGATCGGCGCGACCAGCCCGGCGGTGAGGTTGTAGAACGGGCTGCGCAGAATATCGTTGGCCGTGTTGGCGCCCGAGCCGATGCTGGCGCTCAGGGTCACGGCGGGCAACATGGCCGCGCGTGCGACCGTGACGTTGGCCTGGGCGGCGGCCAGTTGCGCTTCGGCGCGGGCGATGTCCGGGCGGCGGCTGAGCAGTTCGCTGGGCAACCCGGCATCGATTAAAGGCCATTGCAGTTGCTCGAAGGATTCTTGACTGGGTGGTAGTTGCTGAACCGGCCGGCCAAGCAGGGCGGCGAGGCTGATCCGGGCGTCCTCGGCTTGCTGGCGAATCAGCGGCAGTTGCCGTTGTTGCGCCGCCACCAGGCTTTTCTGTTGCGCCAGTTCCAGTGCGGTGGCCGAGCCTGAGTCGAAACGGGTCTGCACCAGTTTCAAAACGTTCTGTGCGTTGGCCAGGTTCAGCGCGGCAATGCGACTTTGTTCATCCAGCGACAAGGCTTGCGCGTAGCTGTTGGCCACGCCGCTGAGCAAGGTCAATTCAACCGTGGCCTGATCGAACTCGCTGGCGCGCAGCCCGAATTGCGCATTGTCCCGGGACGCGCGTTTGCCGCCCCAGAAGTCGATTTCGTAACTGGCGCTGAGGTTGGCGTCAAAGTAGTCCACGGCCTTGTTGCTGCTGTCGGCATCGAGTTGGCTATAGCCGTCGCCGCGCAGCAATTTCTGGCGGTTGGCGTTCATACCGGCCTTGATCTCCGGCAACTGCGAGCCGCCGGCAATCACTGTGTCGGCCCGGGCCTGGTGCACCCGAGCGATGGCGGCGGCCAGGTCATAACTGCCGACGCGGGCTTGTTCGATCAGGCGATCAAGCTGCGGGCTGCCGAACTGCGTCCACCATTGCCGGCTTGTCCGGGAAGCATTTTCATCGTGTGGCGATTGCCAGGCCGACGGTGGTTGAATGCCGCTGTCCGGGCGCGCAGCCGGGTGGCTGCAGGCGCCGAGCAGCAGGCAAAGGGTCAACAGGCTCAGTTGCGGTTTCATAGGTCGATCATTCACTGGTAAGGGCCGTGACCGGGTCGAGCCGGGCTGCTTTGCGGGCCGGCATGAAGCCGAAGACAACGCCGGTGATCAGTGCGCAGGCGAAGGCGCCGATGACCGCCGCCAGGGAAAAGGCCACCGCGACTTTGCTGAGCACCAATACGCCGCCGACGATTAGCGCCAAGGCGATGCCGGCGATCCCGCCGACCACCGAGAGCATCACGGCTTCAGTGAGGAACTGGCGCAATATGTCGCGCTGACGGGCGCCGGTGGCCATGCGGATACCGATCTCGCGGGTCCGTTCGCGCACGGTCATGAGCATGATGTTCATCACGCCGATGCCGCCCACCAGCAGCGAGATCGCCGCAATCGAACCGAGCATCAGCGACAGCGTATTTTGCGTGCGCGCCTCGGCCTGAATCATCGCGGCATTGTTGGTCAGTTCGAAATCGTGTTTGCCGTCGTGCAGGCGCAGCATCAACTGCTCGATGGCCTTTTCGGTCTCTTTGACCTTGCGCGCATCGGCCGCGGCAATGGCCACGTATTCGGGGTTGTGGGTGCCGAACAACCGGACACTGGCGGCCGAGTAGGGCACGGCAATCCGGTTGTCGCTGTCGGAGTCGCCGGAACTGGCGCCTTTTTCCGCGAGCACACCGACGACCTGAAAGGGTACGTTTTCAATCAGGATGTATTGGCCGATGGGGTTGGCGACGTCCTTGAGCAGTTTGCTGCGCACCTTGTGGCCGATCACCGCGACCGCCGCGGCGTTGCGTTCATCGGCCTCGGTGAAGTAACTGCCCTCGACCACCGGCCAGTTGAAGATCGCCGGAAAATTCGTGTCATTGCCGCCGACGTAGCTCAGATGGTCGAGATTGCCGAAGCGCACCCCGGCTTCGGCGCCGTTGACCGGCATGATTCGCATGACTTGCGGCAAACTGGCCAGCGCCGCGACGTCATCCAGGGTCACGATACCGGGCGGCGTGCGCGGGTTGGGGGCGGAGCCGCTGAGGTAAATGATGTTCGAACCGAACGCGCCCATCTGCGCCATGACCTGACGCTTGCTGCCTTCGCCGACCGCCAGCATCACCACCACCGAGGCGACGCCGATGATGATCCCCAGCAGCGTCAGGGCGGTGCGGAAGCGGTTGATC
Source organism: Pseudomonas sp. FP1740 (assembly GCF_030687165.1). NCBI lineage: Bacteria > Pseudomonadati > Pseudomonadota > Gammaproteobacteria > Pseudomonadales > Pseudomonadaceae > Pseudomonas > Pseudomonas sp. FP1740. The sequence continues at coordinate 4,355,064 of NZ_CP117461.1, read as the reverse complement.
CACATCACCCGCCAGGCCGCGTGCATGGCATCCACCAATTCGCCTTTCCAGGCACCGGTGGCCTCGCTGCCTTCGCTCAGCCGCTTGCGCAAATCCACCGCTTGCAGCGCACCGGGATTGGCCGAGGCCTGCGCGGCAGGGTTGTCGCGGGCGCTGTCGCTGATGATCAGGCCGTCACGGATTTCGATCACGCGTTTGGCCCGCGCCGCCACGTCGCGGTCGTGGGTGATGAGGATCACCACATGGCCCTGGCTCGCCAGTTCGTCGAGCAGCGCCATGACCTCGGCGCCGCTGTGGCTGTCGAGGGCGCCGGTGGGTTCGTCGGCGAGGATGATGTGGCCGCCATTCATTAATGCGCGAGCGATGGACACCCGTTGCTGCTGACCACCGGAGAGCTGGTGCGGACGGTTGCCGGTGCGTGATGCCAGGCCGAGACGGTCGAGCAGGGCGGCGGCGCGGGCGTGGCGTTCGGCCGCTGGGGTGCCGGCGTAGATCGCCGGCATCTCGACGTTTTCCTGGGCCGAACCGGACGGAATCAGGTGGTAACCCTGAAACACGAAACCGAAGGCCTCGCGACGCAGCCAGGCCAGTTTATCGCTGTCGAGTGCCGCGACGTTTTCGCCGGCGAACCGATACTCGCCGGACGTTGGCCGGTCGAGGCAGCCGAGGATGTTCATCAGCGTCGATTTGCCGGAGCCGGAAGCGCCGACGATCGCTACGAACTCCCCGGCGTGGATCGACAGGTCGATGCCGCGCAAGACGTGAACTTCAGGCGCGTCGCCGCCACCGTAGGATTTACGAATGTCTTGCAGGTCGATCAGAGGCGTTTGCATTCAACCTCCGCTGCCGTCGGCGGGGCCGATCAACAGGTGATCGCCTTCGGCCAGTCCGTCGAGGATCTGCACCTTCAGGCGATCGCTGATGCCGGTGCGCACAGACCGTTGTTCGATTTCACCGTTTTGAGCGACCACCCGAGCCGTTTGACGGTCGGCCAGCGGGCCATCCTGCAAGGCCGCGATCGGCGCGGTCAGGACGTTTTTTGCCTGATGGGAGACGAAAAATACTTGGGTGGTCATTTCCGCCATCAATGCGTTGTCGGCGTTGTCGACGTCCAGCAGCACCGTGTACAGCACCACGCGACCCGTGCCGCTTTTATTGGAACTGGCCGGGCTGCCACCGCCCTGGCTGGCCTGGTCCAGCGGTTTGGGCGGTATCGGCAAAATCTGCCGCACCGTGCTGCTCCAGCGCCGGTTGCCGCCGCTGAGCGTGGTGAACCAGGCGCTCATGCCAGGTTTGACGTGGCCGATGTCAGCCTCCGAGACCTCGGCCCAGACCGTCATCGGCGACAGTTTGGCGATGCGCAGGATCAGCGGCGTTTGTTGCTGCGCGTTGAGGGTCTGGCCTTCGCGGGCATCGAGGGCCACGACCGTTCCGCTCATCGGTGCGTAAATGCGCGTATAGCCGAGTTCGGCCTGATCGCTGCGCAGGTTGGCCTGGGCCTGGCGGATCTGCGCCTCGAACATGTCGATGCGCGCCTGGGTGGTGCGCAGTTCGGCTTGGGCCGTTTGCACGTCTTCGTCCCGTGTCGCGCCGCCGGCGGCGAGGTTCTGTTGACGCTGATATTTCTGCCGGGCCAGGTCGTGCTGTGCCCGCTGCTCCTGCAGCTGCGCCTTGAGGTTGTCGATGGAAAAACGCCCGGCGTCGAGTTTGGCCTGTTGGGTGGAGGGATCGATTTCCACCAGCAACTGGCCTTCCTTGACCACGTCACCGACCTCCACATGGATCTTGTGGATCTGCCCGGAGGCCTGGGCGCCGACATCGACATACCGCCTCGGTTGCAGGGTTCCCAGCGCCGTGACGCTGCTTTCGATGTCGCCGCGCGCGACCTGGACCGTGGCGAACCGATCACGACCGGGCGGCAAAACCTGCCAGGCCGCGACGGCGATAACGGGGATCAGACAAAGGGCTACAAGCAGGGCGCGTCGGGTGTGACGGGGACGTTTCATGCAGGGTTCCGGCCAATGGGATTCGGCCCGTCGTTCAGTGGACGCGCAATATCTGCCGACAGCTGAACGCTGTCGGACGACCGACAGCCACGGGGAGCTGTCCTGTAGACGAGGGAAGGGGCGGGGAATTTAAGCGTTGAGGCTTTGAGTGACAGACAAAGTCAAAGGCATAGGACAGCACTATTTAGCAGGCAAATAGAAACAGCGCTTTAAATCTATATGAGAATTACTATAAATTACACACTCGAAATCGCCATCATCGTGCCACTGCCTATTTGGGCGGTAGCGGATCTGGTTCAAGGATAGAAACCGCACCCCGTGCGGCCGGGAGTCATGTTGGAAAACTACTATCGCGAGCTGGTGTGTTTCCTGAACGCCAGGCTAGGCAACCGCCAGGTGGCCGAAGATGTGGTGCATGACGCGTATCTGCGGGTACTGGAGCGTTCCAGCGACACGCCGATCGAACAACCCCGGGCGTTCCTTTATCGCACCGCGCTCAACCTGGTGATCGACGATCACCGTCGCAATGTCTTGCGTCAGGTCGAACCCCTGGAGGTGCTCGACAGCGAAGAGCGCTACTTCACCCCATCGCCCCACAACAGCCTCGATCATGGTCAGCGCCTGGACATGCTCCAGCGCGCGCTGGCGGAATTGCCACGGCTGTGTCGCGAGAGTTTCCTGCTGCGCAAGATCGAAGGCCTGTCCCACCCGCAAATCGCCGAGCACCTGGGTATTTCCAAAGCGCTGGTGGAAAAGCACATCGTCAACGCCATGAAGCATTGCCGCATGCGCATGCGCCAGTGGGACGTCGCTTGAGTCAGCCTCATTAAATTTTTTTTCATTGTCCTCGTTCCTATTCAACAGACGATCTGCTGCCGCCAAAGGCCGGTCAGGTCACCCAGGCTTTATCCCCGCAGCTGCGGGGTTTATCCAGAGGACACTGGAAATGACACAGGCAATTGCATCGCCCATCGTTCACGACCTGATCGGCGTTGGTTTCGGCCCTTCGAACCTGGCCCTGGCCATCGCCCTGCAAGAGCGCGGGCCGAGCCAGGGTGAGCTGGATGTGCTGTTTCTCGACAAGCAGGCGGACTACCGCTGGCACGGCAACACCCTGGTCACCCAGAGCGAACTGCAGATTTCTTTTCTCAAGGACCTGGTGACCCTGCGCAACCCGACCAGTCCGTATTCCTTCGTCAACTACCTCAAGCATCACGGTCGTCTGGTGGACTTCATCAACCTCGGCACCTTCTATCCGTGCCGCATGGAGTACAACGACTACCTGCGCTGGGTCGCCGGGCAATTTACCGGGCAGAGCCGCTACGGCGAGGAAGTGCTGACCATCGAGCCGGTGCTGCACAACCAGCAGGTCGAGGCGCTGCGGGTGATCTCGCGTGATACTCAGGGTTTGCAGCATGTGCGCACCACCCGTTCGGTGGTGGTCAGCGCCGGCGGTACACCGCGCATTCCCGAAGCGTTCAAGGCACTGAAGGATGACGGTCGGGTGTTCCACCATTCCCAGTACCTGGAGCGCATGGCCAGGCAACCGTGCGTGAACAACCAACCGATGAACATCGCGATCATCGGCGGCGGACAGAGCGCGGCGGAGGCCTTCATCGACCTCAACGACAGCTTCCCGTCGGTGCAGGTGGACATGATCCTGCGCGGCTCGGCCCTGAAACCTGCCGATGACAGCCCCTTCGTCAACGAAGTGTTCTCGCCGGAGTTCACCGACCTGGTGTTCCAGCAGGCCAGCAGTGAACGCGAGCGTCTGGTCAACGAGTACCACAACACCAACTATTCGGTGGTGGACATCGACCTGATCGAACGCATCTACGGGATCTTCTACCGGCAGAAAGTCTCGGGCATCGCGCGCCATGCGTTCTGCACCCTGACCACTATCGAAAAAGCCACCGCCACCGAACGCGGTATCGAGCTGGTGATGCGCAACAACGCCACCGGCGAAGTCACGGTTCACCGCTACGACGCCGTGGTGCTGGCCACCGGTTACGAGCGGCAGATGCACCGCAAACTGTTGGCGCCGCTGGAGCAATACCTCGGCGATTTTGAGGTCGATCGCAACTACAGGCTGATCACCGACGAGCGTTGCAAGGCCGGCATCTATATGCAGGGCTTCTGCCAGGCCAGCCACGGCTTGAGCGACACCTTGCTGTCGATCCTGCCGATCCGCGCCGATGAAATTGCCGGCTCGTTATATGAGCATGGCAAATCCCGTGGGCATGGCCGGTCGGTGAGGGACTTGTTGTTGGCCACTGCCAGCTGAGATTTGTTGCGGTTGTGTTGATCGTTCCCACGCAGAGCGTGGGAACGATCCTCGCTTGAAAGCTGAACCCTTCCTGAAGAACCCCGCGATTCCCCCCGCAACACCCCTGCGCAGCGTTTACTCTCTAGATATCGCGGCGTAAGCTTCGCGCGTTTTCATCAATTAGCGGAGACCCACAGTGGGTACTTGTTCGAGTGACAGTTGTCGGCCGGTCTCGGTAACCGGCATTTTCCCGGCAAGATAACGCGCAGCCTTTTTGTGCCGTTGTCTCGCCGTAAAGCGAGCAGCGGCATCCCGATCGTGGCCGGTTTTGGCCCGACTCCCGACGTCCTCTCATCGACGCTGAACAGCGTGTGATGTTCGACCCCGTGTCGTCATCGCAGCGCCTCGACACGCCTGCTCGACGGTTTCCCGGCTGACCCTGGGGGGCACTGCCATGAACCTGACCTGGCTGAAAGAATTCTTCGCCGGATTCCTGCGTAACCGCCACATCGCCCGGCACTTCCGTCGACTGGCGCTGCTGGAAAGCTTCACCGACACCACGGTCAGCCGTGAAGTCCCGCCGACGCTCGCGCAAACCCTGGTCGCCGCTGCCAACAGCGGCACCGATCAATTGCTGGAAAACCTCGGCAGCCACACCGACGGCCTGAGTGAAGCCGAAGCCGATACCCGGCGCGAGCAACATGGCCTCAATGAAGTCGAGCACGAGCAACCGCTGCCGTGGTGGACGCACCTGTGGCACTGCTACAAAAACCCGTTCAACCTGCTGCTGACCTTGCTGGCGGTGATCTCCTGGCTGACCGAAGACATGAAAGCCGCCATCGTGATTTTCTCGATGGTGGTGCTCTCGACCTTGCTGCGTTTCTGGCAGGAAACCAAATCCAACCAGGCCGCCGACGCGCTCAAGGCGATGGTCAGCAACACCGCCACGGTGATGCGTCGGGAGGTGGCGAACAACGGTGCGCAACGCCTCGAATTGCCGATCAAGCAACTGGTGCCGGGCGACCTGATCGTGCTCTCGGCCGGTGACATGATTCCTGCCGATTGCCGAGTGCTCAACGCCAAGGACCTGTTCGTCAGCCAGGCCGCGATGACCGGTGAATCGATGCCGGTGGAAAAATTCCCACGTCAGCAGGACAACCACACCCACAACCCGCTGGACCTCGACAACATCCTGTTCATGGGCACCAACGTGGTGTCCGGCACGGCCATGGCGCTGATTCTCACCACTGGCAACAACACCTATTTCGGCGCGCTGGCGCAGCGGGTCGGTGCCACCGATCGTGCGCCGACTTCGTTCCAGACCGGGGTCAACAAGGTCAGCTGGTTGCTGATCCGCTTCATGTTCGTCATGGCGCCACTGGTGTTGTTCATCAACGGTTTCACCAAGGGTGACTGGAGCGAAGCGTTGCTGTTCGCGCTGTCGATCGCTGTGGGCCTGACCCCGGAAATGCTGCCGATGATTGTCACCTCGACGCTGGCAAAAGGCGCGGTGTTCCTGTCGCGCAAAAAAGTCATCGTCAAACGCCTCGATGCGATCCAGAACTTCGGCGCCATGGACGTGCTCTGCACCGACAAGACCGGCACGCTGACCCAGGACAAAATCTTCCTCGCGCGCAACGTCGATGTCTGGGGTAACGATTCCGATGACGTGCTGGAAATGGCCTACCTCAACAGCTACTACCAGACTGGCCTGAAAAACCTGCTGGACGTGGCGGTGCTGGAGCACGTGGAGATCCACCGTGAACTGAAAGTCGGCACGGCGTTTCGCAAGGTCGACGAGATTCCGTTCGACTTCACCCGTCGGCGCATGTCGGTGGTGGTGGCCGAGCGTGATCAGCCGCATCTGCTGATCTGCAAAGGCGCGGTGGAAGAAGTGCTGGCGGTGTGCACCCGGGTGCGCCACGGCGATGCCGACGAGGCGCTGAGCGATGAATTGCTGGCACGGATTCGCCAGGTCACCGCCACCTTCAATGCCGAAGGCCTGCGGGTGGTGGCGGTGGCGGCGCGGCCAATGATCGAGGGCCGCGACACTTACAGCCTGGCCGATGAACAGGCGCTGACGCTGATCGGTTATGTGGCTTTCCTCGATCCACCGAAGGAAAGCACCGCGCCGGCACTCAAGGCCCTGGCCGCACACGGTGTGGCGGTGAAAGTGCTGACCGGCGACAACGAACTGGTGACCGCGAAAATCTGCCGTGAAGTCGGGCTGGAGCAGCAAGGCCTGCTGATGGGCAACGACATCGAACGCATGAGCGACGCCGAGCTGGCGGTGGCGGTGGAGACCACCAACGTCTTCGCCAAACTCACGCCGTCGCACAAGGAACGCATCGTCCGCCTGCTCAAGGGAAACGGTCACGTGGTCGGCTTCATGGGCGACGGCATCAACGATGCGCCAGCCCTGCGCACTGCCGACATCGGTATTTCGGTGGACAGCGCGGTGGACATCGCCAAGGAAGCGGCGGACATCATCCTTCTGGAAAAGAGCCTGATGGTGCTGGAGGAGGGCGTGCTGGAAGGGCGCAGGACCTTCGCCAACATGCTCAAGTACATCAAAATGACCGCCAGCTCGAACTTCGGCAACGTGTTTTCGGTGCTGGTGGCCAGTGCGTTCATTCCTTTCCTGCCCATGCTGCCGATGCACCTGCTGGTGCAGAACCTGCTCTACGACATTTCGCAGATCGCCATCCCGTTCGATAACGTCGATGAAGACATGCTGAAACAGCCCCAACGCTGGCAGCCAGCGGACGTCGGACGTTTCATGCTGTTCTTCGGCCCGATCAGCTCGATCTTCGACATCAGCACCTTTGCGTTGATGTGGTACGTGTTCGATGCCAACACCCCGGACCACCAGACCCTGTTCCAGTCCGGCTGGTTCGTGGTCGGGCTGCTGACCCAGACGCTGATCGTGCACATGATCCGCACGCCGAAGGTCCCGTTCCTGCAAAGCCGCGCCGCCATGCCGCTGCTGGTGATGACGGGCATCATCATGGCCGTGGGGATTTTCCTGCCGATGGGGCCGCTGGCGCATTACTTCAAACTGCAGGCGCTGCCGTCGCTGTATTTTGTGTTCCTGCCGGTGATTCTGCTGGCGTACATGGCACTGACCCAGGCGGTGAAAGGCTTCTACATTCGGCGGTTTGGCTGGCAGTAATGCTGTCAGCTCCTCGGGCCTGATTTTTAAGAGAGGCACTCAACTTTAGGAAAAGTCCTACAGAAAGTACGACAGGTCTTCCGTAGCCTGCTTCCCCACGAATCTGCACCCCCAAGGGACCTGTTTTGCTAAATAAAGCCTTACGCATCCTGATCGCCGACGAACAGCATTTTCACCGGCTGAAAACCGAGCGGCTGTTCAACCAGCTCGGTTATTACCGAGTGGCGCCGGTGCAAAGTCTTGCCGACATGCTGAATCTGGTCGAGTACGGATGCGAGCCGTTCGACCTGGTGGTCATCAATGCCTCACTGGCGGCAGGGGCATTGGATCTGTCCGGGTTCTTCCGCGATAACCATCAGGTTCGCCACGCCTTGATCTATGACGACCACGCGGCGCTGCCGGATTTGGCAGCCATCCGACGGCTGATGGCGCGCATCGATCTGTCTGTATATGAAGCTGCGCCGCTTCTGGATCACGAGCGGAGTCGACGACGAATTGGTTGAGTTCAGGGTTACCGTTCGTCGGTACTATCATTTCTGATAGGTACATTTCTCCTGCTTTCCGTGCAACAGTCATTGCGCAGCCGCTGCGTCTATCCCGGCGGTTACCGGCGGGTAATCGTTGAGTTTTTGCAAAGGAATTGCCATGAAGAAAGCGCTGATTGTGGACGATCATCCGGTGGTACGTGCCGCAGTCACACTTGTACTGGAGCGGGAAGGCTTCAAACTCATTTTTGAGGCGTCCAGTGTTGGCGAGGCCTTATCGATACTTCGTGAGCATGCAGTCGATCTGGTGATACTGGATCTGGTTATGCCCGGTGGCGATGGGCTGGAGCTGCTGGACCGGATCAGGGCCAATGGTTGGCTATGTCTGGTACTGGTTTTCACTTCCCTGGATCCGCTTTTTTTTCAAGAGCGTTGCATGCGCGCCCGGGCCATGGCTTATGTCGCCAAGACCCGCTCCTTGCAACAATTGCAAAAAGCCGTGCACGCCGTCATGGCCGGTTACACCTTTTTCGCGCGGTTGCCTGCGGGATCGCAGGACCCCCGGCAACGCAGCGAAAAAGAGATGATCGATAAACTTTCCAACCGCGAACTGACAATCCTGCGGTATTTGGCCCAGGGTATGAGTAACAAGGCCATCGCCGAGCTTACGCACCTGAGTCACAAAACCGTCAGCACCTACAAGACCCGCTTGATCGAAAAACTGGGCGTGAACGCTGCGGTACACCTGCGCGATTTCGCCAAGCGCAATCATCTGATCTGAATGAACCCGACCGTGCGCATCTTCCTGTGGGTGTTGATCCTATGTCTTGCATCGCAGGCCCTGGTCGCGGTAGCCGACGAGCCTAAGTCATTGCGCCTGCTGGGGCGCTCCACGGTGGATGGCTATGCCGTCCAGCTGGGCATGGATGACCGCAATTGGCTGGTCAGCAAACGGGTGTTGCGCGTCGGAGTAACGGGGCCGGACTACCCGCCCTTCGAATTGACGCGCAATCACGATGAGCTGGAGGGCATTACCGCCGATTACGTCGAGCTGCTTGCGCAACTGCTGCACGTCAACGTCGAGGTGCTGCGCTACGGCACACGCGAGTCGGCGATGGAGGCACTCAAACGCAAAGACCTGGATCTGCTGGGAACCTCCAACAGCTTCGAGGCCGCCGATCCCGAACTGAATCGAACCAGCGCCTATGCCGAAGATCAGCCGATGCTGGTCACCAGACTGGACGAGCGCATGCCCGAGGATCTGGCGGGTAAACGCATTGCCATGGTCGCCGACTATCTGCCGGAGCAGACCGTCAAAGCCTTCTATCCCAAGGCTGATCTGCAACGTTACCCATCGGCGCTCGATGCACTCGGAGCCGTGGCATACAGGCAGGCTGATGTGTATCTCGGGGACCTTATCAGTGCCAATTACCTGATCAACAACAACTACCACAATAACGTTCAGTTGATGGGGCCATCCGGCCTTGACGCCAACCCGTTCGGTTTCGCATTGGCGCGGGACAATACGCGCCTGAAAAACATCGTCGACCAGGCACTGGCGGCGATCCCGATGGAGCAACGCTCTGCCATCGAGCAACGATGGAGTGCCGGCCGCGCCAATCGACTGGGTCTGCAGCGGGTGAGTCTGAGCGCCAGCGAACAGCACTGGCGGGATCAGCATCCGACGGTGAGCGTCGGAGTGGTCGGGGACTTTGCGCCTTTGACTTTCTATGACGCCGAAAGGCGATTCAGCGGGTTGACCGCGCAATTGTTGACGCTGATCAGCCAGCGTAGCGGTTTGAACTTTGACGTGCAGCGGGGCCAATCCCTGGACGAGCAGATCCAGCGACTCAAGGCTGGCGAGATCGACATATTGCCGGCGCTCATCCCCACGACTGAAGGTGTGGCCGGACTGCGTTTTACCAGCCCTTACGTCACCAATCCATACACGCTGGTCAGTGCAGTCACCCCCGGCAGCCCGAGAACGCTGGACGATCTGGCCGGCAAACGCCTGGCGATTTATCACAGTCATCCCATGCGCGCATTCATTCTTGCCAGGGCACCGCAGGTGCGGATGCTGGATGTGCAAAGCCCGGCCCAAGGCCTGGAAATGGTCATGAAGGGGGAAGCCGATGCCGCGCTCAGTTCATTGTTCATGACCCGCTACCTGATTGCCCGGTATTACAGCGGGCGTCTGCGCATCAGCAGTACCGTGGGCGATGAACCGGCACGCATCGCTCTGGCGACCGGAAGTGATGCGCTGGAGCTGCACTCGATACTGAACAAGGCATTGCTGAGCATCTCGCCCCAGGAGATGGACGATCTGGTGGCCCGCTGGAGCAATGACGTGGTGGTGGATGACAGCTATTGGTTGCGTCATCGCCAAGGCATTGTTCAAGCGTTTGCCGTGGCGGGAGCCTTGCTGTTGCTCGCCTTGGGCTGGATCGCCTGGCAGCGTCGGCAGATCCGCCAGCGCCAGCAATGGTTGCGGCAATTGCAGGACGCCAAGGCTGAGGCGGAGGATGCCAATGGCGCCAAAACCACTTTTCTGGCGACCATGAGTCACGAGCTACGCACACCGTTGTACGCCCTGATCGGCATGCTCGAACTGGCCTTGAAGCGTGCGGACGAGGGCGTCACCGACCGTAGCGCCATTGAGGTGGCGTCCAGTGCCGCACAACAATTGCTGGCGCTGATCGGTGACATCCTGGATATCGCGCGTATCGAGTCAGGGCATTTATCCCTGACCCCTGAGCGCGCCAATCTGCGGGGGCTGGTGGAATCGGTGTGTCGGGTTTTTGAAGGCCTTGCACGGCAGAAAGAACTGGCGTGGCGAATCGATCTGGACGAACACAGTGACTGTGATGTGTTGATCGATCCCACCCGCTTCAAACAGGTGCTGTCCAATCTGCTGAGCAACGCCATCAAGTTCACCCATGAGGGTGAAGTGAGCCTGACGCTGCGAGTGGCGGCCGTCATGTCAGGACATCTGGCGGTCAGCGTGCAGATTGAAGACACCGGCATAGGCATCAGCACCGTCGACCGACAACGGTTGTTCAGCCCGTTCATCCAGGCCGATAACGGCCGACAGTCAGCCCGAAGCGGCTCTGGCCTGGGGTTGGTGATCAGCCGCACGCTGTGCGAAATGATGGGCGGGCGGTTGCAACTCGACAGCGTCCTTGGACAAGGCACGCAGGTCGACATCAATCTTGAGCTGATCGCATTGCCGTCGTTGCCTTCCATTGAGGCCGTGGAGAGCGGATTGCAGGCGCCAACGCGGCCACTGACGATTCTGGTGGTTGACGATCACCCGCCTAATCGACTGTTGCTTTCACGGCAACTGAGCCACCTTGGGCATCATGTTCTGGAGGCCGAAGAGGGCGCACGGGCGCTTAAGCTGTGGCGCAAACATGAGTTCGATCTGGTGGTTACCGACTGCAATATGCCCAGGCTCAGCGGTTATGAACTGGCGGGTGCAATCCGCGATGAAGAGTGTGCCAAGGGATTGCCACCTACATTGATTCTGGGCTGTACCGCCAATGCGCAGCCCGAGGAGAAGGCCCGATGCCTGGAGGCGGGCATGGACGACTGCCTGTTCAAACCGATCCTGCTGGCGGATCTGAACACTTGGTTGGCCTCCAGGTTTTTGAACCAGGCACCAGAACCTGACGCAGAACCCTCAACGCCGGAGATGGACCTCAGTGGCCTGGAGCAATACGTCGGTGCGGACCGCACGTTGATTGATCGTCTGGTGCGCGAACTGACGGTGACCAACCGGGTGGATCGGGATGATCTGCTCCAGGCGCACGCCAATGGCAATCACTGTGTGCTGCGCGACCTGGCGCACCGCATCAAGGGCGGTGCGCGCATGGTCAGGGCGGTGCGTTTGATCGAGCATTGCGAGCAACTGGAGCGGGTCATCGATGTGGGGGATTCGGCGCTGCTCGACGATGCCGTCGATCAATTGCAGCGCGCGATGTCATCGCTGGATGAACGCTTGAGCCAAGATTTGAGTCAGGGCTGAAACTCAATCCCACTGCGGCGCAATGCCGTTGGGGCTGGTCAGCCGCTGGCCGCGATCCAGGCCTGCGATCAGCGCCATGTCGGCGTCGCTCAGGGTCAGGGTGCAGGCGTGCAGATTGCTTTGCAGGTTGGTGCGTTTGGTGGAAGAGGGGATCACCGCGTACCCCAGTTGCATGGCCCAGGCCAGGGTGACTTGGGCCGGTGTCGCCTGCAGGCGATCGGCGATCTGCTGGATGAGCGGATCTTTCAGCACTTCGCCATAGGCCAGGGTCATGTAAGAGGTGATCTGAATGCCCTGGCTTTGCGCAAATTCGACGACCTTGCGGTTTTGCAGGTACGGGTGCAGCTCGATCTGGTTGGTGGCGATGTTCTCGGCGCCGACCGCAGCGATGGCTTGCTTCATCAGGTCGACCGTGAAGTTGGACACGCCGATCCGACGGGTCAGGCCCAGTCGTTTGGCTTCGAGCAGCGCCCCCATGAACTCTTCGACCGGCACCTGATCTTCCGGCGATGGCCAGTGGATCAGGGTCAGGTCCAGATAGTCGGTTTGCAGCTTATCCAGGCTCTCTTTGAGGCTGTCGATCAACCGGTCTTTGGCAAAGTTGGCGACCCAGATTTTGCTGGTGATGAACAACTCTTCGCGGGCAATGCCGCTGGCAGCGATGGCCTGGCCGACCTCGGCTTCGTTTTCGTAGATTTGCGCGGTGTCGATGACCCGGTAACCCAGCTCAAGACCGGTGCTTACCGAATCGATGACCACTTGGCCTTGCAGGCGAAACGTACCAAGGCCGAATGCGGGAATAGACATCAATGACTCCAGGGGGTGCAGTGGGAATGGGCGGGAGTATCCCCGGCTGCACCCTTGAGAAAAACCGCTGGTTTGGCAAAGCACTGTTTACCGCAAGTCATGAATGGGCTGTTGGAAGATCAAAAAATCTTCCTCCATCGTTCTCCAGATAGAACGATGAGGCTGTTTTTTGCAGTCTAGTGCGCCAAAGGTCATGGTTTTAAGCTTTATCCATCGCGTCACACAACAGATTCAGAGGCAAAGATGAAAAACATCATCGGTATCTACACCAGTCCACGACCTCATTGGGTCGGCGACGGTTTTCCGGTTCGCACGCTGTTTTCCTACGACAACCTGGGCAAACACATCAGCCCGTTCCTGCTGCTGGATCACGCAGGTCCCGCCGAATTCACTCCGACCATCGAGCGTCGTGGCGTGGGTCAGCATCCGCACCGCGGGTTCGAGACCGTGACGATCGTCTACGAGGGCGAACTGGAGCACCGTGACTCCACCGGCAGCGGCGGCAAGATCGGCCCCGGCGATGTGCAATGGATGACCGCGGCCTCGGGGATCATTCATGAGGAGTTTCACTCCGAAGGTTTCGCCAAAACCGGCGGCACCCTGGAAATGGTGCAGTTGTGGGTCAACTTGCCGGCCAGGGACAAGATGGCCGAGCCCGGTTACCAGACGATTCTCGACGGCGACATTGCGCGTATCCCGCTGAAAAACAATGCTGGCAGCCTGCGCTTGATTGCCGGTGAGTTCGACGGTCACAAAGGCCCGGCGCGGACCTTCACGCCGATCGACGTGTGGGATGTGCGCTTGAACGCCGGCAAGTTACTGACCCTGGACCTGCATGAAGGACGCAACACCGCACTGGTGGTGCTGCGCGGTACGGTTCAGGTCAATGGTCAGGAACTGGTGCGTGACGGGCAGTTGGCATTGTTCGAACGCAACGGTGATCAGCTCAGCCTCGAAGCCGACAACGATGCAGTCGTGCTGTTGCTCAGCGGCGAGCCGATCGACGAGCCCATCGTCGGCCACGGCCCGTTTGTAATGAACACCGAGCAGGAAATCCATCAGGCCTTCAGCGACTTCCAGTCGGGCCGGTTCGGCCGGATGAGCGGTTGAATACGACGCAGTAGTGGGTTGCTCTGCAACCTGGTATCTCCCACATTGGTTTTGTGGTGTTTTGCAGATCGCAGGCTTCGCCAGCTCCTACAATCTGTGAGATCTTCACGCCATTGGCCATTGTTGGAGTTGCTTGATGCTGTCACTGCTCACCAATCACCCGTTGCTTAGCGCGCTGATCCTGATCCTGATCGATCTGGTGTTGTGGCGTTTGATCACGGCCAGTAGCAGCAACTGGCAACTGGCCGCGCGGGTGGTGATTTTCGCGTTGTTCAGCGTGCTGCTGTTCAACGAAGGCTTGAACCCCATGGCGCCGGCGCCCTGGGCCGACAATGTGCCGTTGCACCTGGCGGCAACCGGTTTGCAGATTGGCTGGTGGCTATACGCAGCGCGCACCCTGACAGTATTGCTCGGCGCGGTGATGATGCAACGGGTCGGGCACACCGGGCGCTTGTTGCAGGACTTGCTCGGCGCGGTGATTTTCCTGATCGCGGTCATTGCTGCCCTGGCGTACGTGCTCGAATTACCGGTCAAGGGCGTGCTGGCGACATCCGGCGCGTTGGCGATCGTCGTCGGCCTGGCCTTGCAAAGTACCCTCAGCGACGTGTTTTCCGGGATCGTCCTGAACACCACCAAACCCTATCAACTGGGTGACTGGATCTCCATCGATGGCACCGAAGGTCGGGTTACCGACATCGATTGGCGCGCCACACGCCTGCAAACCTCCCAAGGCAGCATGGCGGTGATCCCCAACTCCCTGGCGGCCAAGGCCAAGATCATCAATTTCAGCCGGCCCAGCGATATTTTCGGCGTCTCGATCAGTTTGCAAGTGAGCCCCCACGCGCGTCCGCAAACGGTGATCGATGCCCTGGAGCGGGCCATGCAGGGATGCCGCTTTCTGTTGGACAAGCCGGCACCGTGCGTGGCGTTGAAAAGCTCCGGCAGTACCGGCGTGGAATATGAAATCAGCGGCTTCGTGGTCTCCATGGATCAGAAACGCATGGTGCGCAATCTGCTGTTCGACCTGGCGTTCCGGCACTTGCAGGCGTCCGGCGTCATCCTGTTGTCGAACGTCGAGCCCAACGCTCCTGCGGCCTTGTCACGGCAGCGGGCGTTGCTGGACAGCTCGAACATCTTCTCGACCCTGCGTCAGGAAGAGAAAGAAACCTTCAGCCAGAACATGAAACTGCAAACCTTCCGCGCCGGAGAAATGATCCTGCCGGCGGGGGAGGTCAGCGATCATTTGTTCATCATTGAATCCGGCGTCGTGTCGGTGGAGCTGAGCCGCGGCGGGGTCAAGTTCGAAAGCGGGCGCATGGGGCCGGGAGAGGTGATCGGCGAGGGCGGGATTTTGTCCGATATGGCGATGCCGGCGGACTTTAAAGCCAAGACGACCTGCAGCTTGTACCGGATCGAAAGGGAATACCTCCAACCATGCCTGGATGCGCGGCATGACATCGGTGAAGCGATGAAGACGTTGCTGGATTTCCGCTTGAACAAGGCTCAGACGCTGATTCAGGAAACACCCAAGGTGGTGGAGAAAAAAGGGTTTTTGCAGTGGTTGCGCAATCGTAGTCACTCATAGGTTGGTTGCCTGTTCCGGCGCCTTCGCGAGCAGGCGTCGGCACCATCACTGAAAATCTTCTGGTCTATTGGCATCCTCAACTTCCCAATAATTGGCTATTTGTTCAACCTCGGGGCCGCATTAACGTAGCGCCAACACCCATTGTGATTGGAGCTCGCCATGCAAACCCGTATCGATTTCTACACCGCCTCCCCAGACGCCTTCAAAGCCATGATGGCCCTGGAAACCGCTGTCTCGAAACTGCCCCTGGAAAAGTCGCTGATCGAACTGGTCAAGCTGCGCGCCTCGCAGATCAACGGCTGCGCCTTCTGCATCGATATGCACACTGCCGATGCCTTGAAGGACGGGGAAACGCCACGCCGGCTGTTCGCCGTGACCGCCTGGCGCGAGGCACCGTTTTTCACCAATCGCGAGCGCGCCGCACTGGCCTGGACCGAGTCCATGACCCAAGTGAGCCTGACCCACGCGCCGGACGAAGACTATGCGCTGCTCAGCGCCGAGTTCAGCCCCAAGGAAATGGTCGACCTGACTGTGGCGATTTCCACCATCAACAGCTGGAACCGCCTGGCCGTGGGTTTCCGCAAGATGCCTCAGGCCTGATTTTTTTGAAGTGCCGCCAGGCTCAATGAGCATCGGCACTCGGCGCGGCCGGTGGTTGTACCTTGCGCATCAGGGGCACCATCGCCGTGGCGAGAATGAAGCAGACCATGATCATCAGGAACGCGTCGCCG
This sequence comes from Pseudomonas sp. FP1740, assembly GCF_030687165.1. Taxonomy (NCBI): domain Bacteria; kingdom Pseudomonadati; phylum Pseudomonadota; class Gammaproteobacteria; order Pseudomonadales; family Pseudomonadaceae; genus Pseudomonas; species Pseudomonas sp. FP1740. The sequence goes on along the minus strand of NZ_CP117461.1, from coordinate 4,338,878 downwards.
TAGGTTTGCGTCTGCGCTTCGCGGTAGGTCAGCAGCCACAGTTGATGCAGGCTGGCGGTGACGCCGATGTCACCGCTCTGGCCGAGGGCGGCGAAGTTATGGCCGACCTGGGACAGCCACTGATTCATCGCTTCGTTAGTGCTGTTGAGGTTCTCCGCCAACCGGGTGAAGTGCAGGTTGGTGCGGTCATTGAGGATGGTCGCGCACGCGGCGATGCCCATCGCGCCGCCAAGGTTACGCATCAGGTTAAATAACCCCGAAGCATGTTTGAGCCGCGCTGGTGCCAACCCGCCAAGGGTCAGGGTCACCGCCGGCGGTACCGCCAGTTGTTGCGCGATCCCGCGCAAGGCTTGCGGCAGTATCAATTCCCTGGCGCCCCAATCGTGGGTGATCGGGCTGAAGTCCCACATCGACAGGGCGAACAGCCCGAGGCCGGTCATCATGATCCAGCGCAGGTCGATGCGATTGGCCAGAAAGGCGTACAGCGGAATCGCCATAATCTGGAACACCCCGGTGGAAAACACCGCCAGGCCAATGTCCAGCGCGCTGTAACCGCGCACCCGGCCGAGAAACAGCGGCGTCAGGTAAATCGTCGCGAACAGGCCGATCCCCGTAACGAACGAAAAGAAACAACCGAGGGCGAAGTTGCGGTCCTTCAAGGCGCGCAGATCGACGATCGGGTTGGCCACGTACAAGGTTCGACCGATGAAGGCCAATCCGGCCAGGCCGCTGATCCACGCGGTGGTCAGAATCGTGCTGTCGCTGAACCAGTTCCAGCGCGGGCCTTCTTCGAGGGTGTATTCCAGGCAACCGAGAAATACCGCCATGAACAGCATGCTCAGGTAGTCGGCGCCCTTGAGCAGCGACAATTCCGGCTGGTCGATTTTCACCAGCATCGGCACTGCCACCGCGACGAAAATCCCCGGCACCAGGTTGATGTAGAACAGCCAATGCCAGGACGAAATGTCAGTGATCCAGCCACCGATGACCGGCCCCAGCGTCGGTGCCAGCGAGGCCACGGCGCCGATGGTTGCGGCGGCGATCACCCGTTGTTTGCCGGTGAAGAAAAAGAAGGCGGTGGTGAACACCAGCGGAATCATCGAGCCACCGAGAAACCCTTGCAGGGCGCGGAAGGCGATCATGCTCTGGATGTTCCAGGCCACGCCGCAGAGCAGGCTGGCCAGGGTGAAGCCAATCGCCGAGGCGCAGAACAGCCAACGGGTCGAGAACACCCGGGACAACCAGCCCGACAGCGGAATCACGATGATTTCGGCGATCAGGTAACTGGTCTGCACCCAGGCAGTTTCGTCGGTGCCCGCCGAGAGCCCGCCGCCGATGTCACGCAGTGACGCCGAGACGATCTGGATATCCAGCAGCGCAATGAACATGCCGATGCACATCGTGGCAAAGGCGAACACCTTGGTCGCCGTCGCCATGTTGGCGGCGTTGAACGGTTGCGCGGGGGCGGCGAGGGTGCGGCTCATGGCGCGCTGGCCACGGTTGGGGTTTGAGCTTCAGGCTCGGCGCGGGTGTCCACTTCGGCCGTCACCGACAGGCCTGGACGCAGATGACCGAGTACGCCATCCGCCGGGTCGAGCAGGATCCGCACCGGCACCCGCTGGACGATTTTGGTGAAGTTACCGGTGGCGTTTTCCGGTGGCAGCACGCTGAACTGCGACCCGCTGGCCGGCGCCAGGCTGTCCAGATGCCCGTGGAACTCACGCCCCTTGAGCACGTCGGCATGCACGATCACACGTTGGCCCGGCGTCATCCGCGCTAGCTGATCCTCCTTGAAATTGGCATCGACCCACAATCCGCTGGCCGGCACCAACGACAACAATTGCGAGCCGGCCTGGGCGTAAGCGCCGACCCGCGCCCGACGATTGCCGATCACGCCGTCGACGGGGGCTTTTAACTCGGTGTAGCCGACGTTCAACTGCGCCAGATCACGCTCGGCCCGCGCCTGTACCAATGCGGCACGGGCTTGTTGTTTCTGGGTTTCGATCACGTTCAACTGGCGTTGCGCGGCCAGCAGTTCGGCCTGGGCCCGGGCACTTTGCGCCTGGGCCGTCTTGAAGGTGGCGTCGGCCCGTTGCGCGCTTTCCACCGAGACGGCATTGCTGCCCACCAGGCGTTTGTAGCGGGCATTGTCGTCCCGCGAGCGCGCGGTTTCGGCGCCCGCAGCATCGATACCGGCGCGGGCCTGGCCGATCACCGCGTGTTGCAGTTGTTCGGTGGCGTCGAGGTTGGCGAGCAACGCTTCTTCAGCGGCCACCGCGCCTTCAGCCTTGGCCAGGTTGGCGCGATAGTCACGGGCGTCGATCCGGATCAGCACATCGCCGGCCTTGACCTTCTGGTTGTCGGTCACCAGCACTTCTTCGATATAGCCGGCGACTTTCGGGCCGATCACCGTGACGTCGCCACCAATGTAGGCATCGTCGGTTTCTTCGATGAAGCGCCCGGCAGTCCACCAATGGTTCGCGTACAGCCCGATAAACACCAGGGCTGCGATGGCTGTGGTCAGCAGCACCAGCCGTTTCAGCAGGGGAGGCTTGGGTGGGTTCACTGCGACAGCAAGGTCGGGTTCAAGGCTGGGCATGCTGGTCATGGAGAATACCTGTGGGAAACGAGGCGTTATTATGGATGTAATATGACGCAGGTAATATTTCGTGACAATGGGTTTTTGCTACCAGTCGTCTGGTGCTCCCAAGTGGAATCCATTGCTTCCGGTTAATAGGAAGCATTACTATTCTCACCTCATCCCTACAGCACGCTGCAATGACCCCCAAGCTGCCCCGCAGACCTGGCTTTTTCGAGCATTACGAAGAGTTGATCGGCACCTGGACCCGTCGCCTGAGAAATCGTCAACAGGCCGAGGACCTGGCCCATGACACTTTCGTGCGGGTGCTCGAGTCCGATTCGGCGGCGGTGCAGCAACCTCGGGCGTATTTGCACCAGACTGCGCGCAACATTGCGGTGGACGGTTATCGGCGTGAGGATCGGCGGGGCGCCATGGAGTCGGAGGCGATCGATCACAGTGTGTCGTCGTCCGGCGACCCGGAGCATTTCATGCACGCGATCCAGTTGGCGGATTCCATCGAGCGGGCGCTCGCCGAGTTGCCGCTCAACTGCCGCAAGGTGTTCGTCTGGCAGAAGATCGAAGGCCTGACCCAGGCCGAAATCGCCGAGCGCCTGGGGCTGTCCAGGAATATGGTGGAAAAGTATATGATCCGCACCCTGCGGCATCTGCGTGATCGTCTGGACGGGTCACAGCCATGATGTTGCGTCGTCCCGAACAGATCGCCGACTTCTCATCCCCAGCCAGGCAGGACTTTCCATGATGGATATTCGTGATTGTGCGTGCGGGCAAACAACGGTTCGCGACGACGCGGCGCGGTGGTTTGTGCGTTTGCAGGAACCTGCTGTCAGCGCCGAAGAGCAGCGCCGCTTCGAGATCTGGCTGGACGAACACCCTCAGCATCGCAACGAATATCAGATACTGCAGAACTTGTGGGTGGCGGTCGATCTGGTGTCGGCCAAGCGTTTGCACGCCTTGTGTGAGACGCCGCCGGCCCGCAGCAAACATCGCCCGCTGGTGCGTTACGCGGTGGCCGCCAGCGTGTTGGCGGTGGCGCTCGGCCTGGGGCTGTTCAGCGGCTTGAACCCTCCGGCGACCTACACGGCTGAATATTCCACAGCCCTTGGCGAGCGTCGTCATGTGGCGTTGCCGGACGGTTCGGTGATTGATCTGAACAGCCGCAGCCGGGTGCAGGTGCGCTATGAAAAGGACCGTCGCGGCATCGAGTTGATGCAAGGCGAGGCGATGTTCAGCGTCGAGCACGACAGCAGTCGACCGTTCGTGGTCGAGGCGGGCAGCGGCAAGGTCACGGTCACCGGCACCCGGTTCGATGTACGCCGCGACAGCGCCGAAACAAGGGTCGCGGTGGAGCAGGGCACGGTCAGGGTTCAAGGGGGCGGCGATGATTTCGTCAGCCTCACCGCCGGCTTCGGCACTCGCATCAATGCCCAGGGCAAGGTGGCCGCCGCCTATGCGGTCAACCCTGCGGAACTGACTGCATGGCGCAGCGGCAAACTGGTGTTCAACAACGCCAGCCTCGGCGAAGTGGCCGAAGAAGTGTCGCGTTATCGGGAGAAACCACTGACAGTCGGCAGCGCCAGCGTGGGCAACCTGCGCCTGACCAGCGTGTTCAAATCCGACAACACCGATGCGCTGCTCAAGGCCTTGCCGAGCATTCTGCCGGTGACCATCCGCACCCTCGATGACGGCAACCAGGAAATAATTGCCCGATAGATTCAGGTTTTTTTCGAGTTCTTCGTCTTCTTGTCCAACTGCAACTGGTTTGCATTAACAGACGCACACTCTTGCGATCCACAGGACAACGTTCGACGTGAAGAAAACCACCGCTAAAAATAACAAATCATCCTGGCTGCCCCTCGCGCTTGCCCTGGCGGTCAGCTCGGCGCTGCCTCAGGCGTTTGCTGCCGATGCCATTCATATTCAGGCTCAGCCACTGGGCCAGGCCTTGAGTCAGCTGGGCCAGCAAACCTCGTTGCAGGTTTTTTTCAGCCCGGAACTGGTGGCCGGCAAACAGGCTCCGGCAGTGGACGGTAACCTCTCGCCGGAACAGGCCTTGCGCCAATTGCTGCAAGGCAGCGGTCTGCAATACCAGATCGATGAAGGTTCGGTCACGCTGATGCCGGCCCCGACTTCCGCCTCAAATGGCCCGCTGGAACTGGGTGTGACCGACATCAAGGTGGTCGGCGACTGGCTCGGTGACGCCGATGCCGCCGTGGTGCAAAACCATCCGGGCGCGCGCACGGTGATCCGCCGTGAAGCGATGGTCGAGCAGGGCGCCATGAACGTCGGCGACGTATTGAAGCGCGTGCCCGGTGTGCAAGTGCAGGACGCCAATGGCACCGGCGGCAGCGACATTTCCCTGAACGTCGGTGTGCGCGGCCTGACCTCGCGCCTGTCGCCACGCTCCACCGTGCTGATCGACGGCGTGCCGGCCGCCTTCGCACCTTATGGCCAACCGCAACTGTCCATGGCGCCGATTTCCTCCGGCAACCTCGACAGCATCGACGTGGTGCGCGGTGCCGGTTCGGTGCGTTATGGGCCGCAGAACGTCGGTGGCGTGATCAACTTCGTCACCCGCGCGATCCCGGAGAAAGCCACCGGTGAAATCGGCACCACCCTGGAAACCACCCAGCGCGGTGGCTGGAAACACATCGACACCGCGTTTCTCGGTGGCACCGCCGATAACGGCATGGGCATGGCGCTGTTGTATTCCGGGGTGAACGGCAACGGTTATCGCAAAAGCAACAACGGCAATGACATCGACGACGTGATCCTCAAGACTCACTGGGCGCCCACCGATCAGGACGATTTCAGCCTCAATTTCCATTACTACGACGCCAGTGCCGACATGCCCGGCGGCCTGACGCAGAAGCAGTACGACGCCGATCCGTTCCAGTCCGACCGCGACCATGACAACTTCAGCGGCCGCCGCAAGGACGTGTCGTTCAAGTGGGCGCGGCAGATCGACGACCATACTCAGGCCGAAGTGCTGACCTACTATTCCGACAGCTTCCGTGGCAGCACCATCGCCGCGCGCGACCAGAAAACCCTCAGCTCTTATCCACGCACTTACTACACCTTCGGCATCGAACCGCGGGTGTCCCATGTGTTCGACCTGGGCCCGACCACGCAGGAAGCCAGCGTCGGTTATCGCTACCTCAAAGAAGGCATGCACGAAGAGTCGAGCCGTCTGGCACTGGTGAACAATCAGCCGGTGGTCAGCAAAACTTCCGATGGCCATGTGTTTCAGGACCGCACCGGCGGCACCGAAGCCCACGCCGTTTACCTTGATGACAAGATCGACGTCGGCAACTGGACCGTGACCCCCGGCATCCGTTTTGAAAGCATCAGCACCGAATGGCACGACAGACCGGTGCTCGACACCGCCGGCAAACCTGTGCAGGAAAAACGCCGCAGCATCGACAGCAACGAGCCGCTGCCGGCCCTGAGCGTGATGTATCACCTGTCCGAGGCCTGGAAGCTGTTCGCCAACTACGAAACCTCGTTCGGCAGCCTGCAATATTTCCAGCTCGGCCAGGGTGGTTCGGGTGACAACACCGCCAATGGCTTGAGCCCGGAAAAGGCCAAGACCTACGAGATCGGTACACGCTACAACGATGACATGTGGGGCGGGGAAGTGACGCTGTTCTACATCGACTTCGATGACGAACTGCAATACATCAGCAACGACGTAGGCTGGACCAACCTCGGCGCCACCAAGCACCAGGGCCTTGAAGCGTCGGTGCATTACGACCTGTCGGCGCTCAACCCGATGCTCGACGGCCTGACCGCCAATGCCGGTTTTACCTACACCCGCGCCACCTACGAAGGCGAGATCCCGGGCTTCAAGGGCCGTGATCTGCCGTTCTACTCGCGTCAGGTGGCCACCGCCGGGCTGCGTTACGATATCAACCGCTGGACCTACAACCTCGATGCCTTTGCCCAGTCCAGGCAGCGTTCACCGGGGACCGGAGTGAATGCCGATGGCAGCTTCAGCGGCAACTACATCACCGAAGGTTCCGCAGACGGTCAGTACGGCAATATTCCGGGTTACGTGACCTGGAACGTGCGCGGCGGTTATGATTTCGGTTCGCAACTGTCGAACCTGAAAGTCGGCGTCGGGGTGAAAAATATCTTCGACAAGCAGTATTTCACCCGTTCCAGCGACAACAACTCGGGGATGTACGTCGGCGCGCCACGCACGTTCTTTGTGCAGGCCAGCGTCGGGTTCTGATCGACCGAGTTAACTTCATCGCGGGCTTGCCCGCGATGCTTTTAAACCTTCAATACCCTGCCGCCAATCGCCACCGCCACCAGCAACATCGCCATCAACCCAAAGGCAAAACTCAAACTGCTGCCATGGGCGATAAAGCCGATCACCGCCGGCCCGGCGAGAATCCCCGCATAGCCCAATGTGGTAATGGCCGGCACGGCAATGCTTTCGGGCATGACGGTCTGTTTGCCGACTGCGGTATAGAGCACCGGCACAATGTTCGAGCAGCCAGCCCCCAGCAACGCATAACCCACCAGCGCCGCTTCCCACGCCGGTGCGAACGTCGCCAGCGCCAGGCCCGTCGCGGCCGTCAGCCCACCGAACACAATCACTCGCGTATAACCAAGGCGCCGGACAATCCTGTCGCCGGTCAAGCGCCCGAGCGTCATGGTCAGCGCAAATGCCGCATAACCCAGCCCGGCATACGCGGTGTCGATCCCGCGTTCCTGCGCCAGGAACACCGCGCTCCAGTCGAGTGCCGCGCCTTCGGCCAGGAACACGATGAAGCACATCCCGCCAATAAACAGCACGATGCCATGGGGCACGGCAAATGCCGGGCCGGAGCTTTCACTGCCGTAAGGCAACAGGTGCGGCGCGGCTTTAAGCAATGCCAGCACCAGCACCACGATCACCACGCACATCGCCCCCAGCGGCGAAAAACCCAGACCGAGCAGGCCGCTGACACCCGCTGCGCCGACGATGCCGCCGAGGCTGAACAGCCCATGAAACCCCGACATCATGGTCTTGCCGCTGGCCCGCTCGACGATCACCGCTTGCAGGTTCACCGTCGAATCCACCGTGCCCAGGCCGGCGCCGAACATGAACAACGCCGCGATCAACGCCGGAATCGAAGACACCGTCGCCAACAGCGGCAGCGCCGCGCAGATCAACAAGGTGCCGCCGCTCAACACCCGGCGGCAGCCGAAACGCGTCGCCAGAATCCCGGCCATGGGCATCGCCAGAATCGATCCCACGCCCAGGCACAACAGCAACAGCCCGAGGGTGCCTTCATCCAGCCCGGCCCGCGCCTTGGCATAAGGCACCAGCGGCGCCCAGGCCGCGATGCCGAAACCGGCGATGAAGAAGGCGATGCGCGTGGACATCTGCTCCAGACGTCCGGGGATGAAGGCGGCTTGGGTGTTGAGGTTGGTCATATCGATCCTTGGCAAAAAACGTCGCGTCCCCAAAGGACAGTGAACAACCGCAAAGGGTTCGATCACCACGTTCAGGCGGGGGCAGCAGTCACGCAGAGTGACATCCTTGCACAGCCAGCCGTTGTTTCGCGATATTGTCGACGCATCAATTGTTCATAGGGGGGCGCCATGACGCGGATGTACGATGCTCGAGGCAATATCTACGCGGTGGTGGCGCCTGACGCCCTGCGCGGTAGCGGTATCGACCTGCCTGAACAGGCCAGTCACGCCGCGCAAACCCGTGAGACCTGGGCCGTGTCAGCCATCGAGGCATTCTGCGGCTGGGCTCCCGGGACACAACCGCCCGGCAGCAAGGCGCATCGTTGCGATGGCTTGCTGGTGGGGCCGTTTCAATCTTCGCCGCCGTTTGACCTGCTGATCGTCAACACCGACGGCAGCCTGGCCGAGCGCAGTGGCAATGGCCTGACGATTTTTTCCCAAGCCCTGAGTGAACAAGGGCTGATGTCGAGGGAGGAGGCTTGCCTGTTGAGGGTTCATCACGACAAGCGCGATGCGCTCTCGCCAGTGGCGACTTCGGTGAAACCCGCCGAAATCGATGGCGTGCAAGGGTTCTGGCTGGACTTGGGGCGGCCTTCGTTCGGGCCTGAAGCGGTGGGTGCGCAAGGGGTCGAAACCGTGCTGTTGAACGGGCGCGATGTCAGCCATGTGCGGCCAATATCGACGCTAGACCCTGCCTGGAACCGCAGCCAGTTCGTGCGCATCGGTAATCCCCATTGTGTGACGTTAGTGACAGGCGCCGATGCGTTGCCGAGCAACGCGCAAATGCGTGAGCCAGAGTTGTCTGGAGGGTTGACCCGCATCGCTTACGCCACGCCGACGGGAGCAGGGCAGCCATGTGCGGCCGGGGTGAACCTGCAATGGGCGATGCTTGAGTCCGAAGGGCGAATCGTTGCGCGGGTGTTCGAGCGTGGCGAAGGGCCGACCGCGTCGTCGGGCACCAGCGCCAGTGCGGTGGCGTGCGCGGCGTGGCGAGTGGGTTGGGTGGCGGCGGGGGAAGTGAAAGTGGTCATGCCCGGCGGCACGGCGCCGATTCTGCTGGAAGAACGGGAGGGCGAATTGAGTCGGGTCAGGTTGTTTGGGACGGCGCGGTTGATGGGGTGATTCTGAGACCGTCATCGCGGGCCTGCTCGCGATGACGCCCGAACGGTCAGCGAAGATTCAGAGCCGATCCGCCCACTCAACCACCGGCATCTGTCGCTTCATCAACACCTTGCCCCCACGAATCGAATACAGCGGCAGACCCTGGCTGCGGATCACTTCGTAATCGCTGTCCGCCGACAGAATCAGCAAATTCGCCGGCCGGCCCCGTTCCAACCCATAGCGATCGCCCAGGTTCATCGCCTTGGCACTGTTGTCCGTGACCAGGTCCAGCGCACTCTGCAAATTGCGATAACCGAGCATGTGGCAGATGTGCAAACCGGCCTCGAGCACCCGCAGGATGTTGCCATTGCCCAGCGGATACCACGGGTCGACGATCGAGTCCTGACCGAAACACACGTTCATCCCCGCTTCGAGCAACTCATTCACGCGAGTCACGCCACGGCGTTTCGGGAAGTTGTCGAAGCGGCCTTGCAGGTGAATGCTTTCGGTGGGGCAAGAAACAAAACTGATCCCCGAGTGCCCGAGCAAGCGAAACAGTTTCGCGCAGTAAGCGTTGTCGTAGGAGCCCATCGCCGTGGTGTGGCTGGCGGTGACGCGCGAACCCATGTCGCGGCTGCGGGCCTCTTCGGCCAGCACTTCAAGGAAGCGCGAGTGCGGGTCGTCGGTTTCGTCGCAATGCACGTCCACCAGACAGCCCGTGCGTTCGGCCAGGTCCATCAGGAACTTCACCGAGCTCACGCCCTGGTCCCGGGTGTATTCGAAATGCGGAATGCCCCCGACCACATCGGCGCCCAGGCGGATCGCTTCTTCCATCAGCTTGCGCCCGTTGCGGTACGACTCGATGCCTTCCTGGGGGAACGCGACGATTTGCAGGTCGATCAGATGGCGGCTTTCCTCGCGGACTTCGAGCATCGCCTTGAGCGCGATCAGTTCCGGGTCGGTGACATCGACGTGGGTGCGCACGTGCTGGATGCCGTGGGCGGCGAGGGTCTGGATGGTTTTTTTAGCGCGGGTCTTGGTGTCTTCCTGAGTGATGGTGGCCTTGCGCTCGCCCCAGCATTCGATGCCTTCGAACAGCGTGCCGCTCATGTTCCAGCGCGGTTCGCCGGCGGTGAGTGTGGCATCGAGGTGAATGTGCGGCTCAACGAAGGGCGGTATCACCAGATTGCCGCCGGCATCCAGATCGTCAGGTCCCAGGGACGGGGCTTCGGTTTGTCGGGCAATGCTGTGAATCAGGCCGTTTTCCAGGTGCAACTCATGCAGGCCTTCTTGGTTGCGCAGGCGGGCGTTGATGATGTGCATCAGGCGAGTCCTTTTAGAGATCTTGTAGTGGTGCGTTGGCGGTTCGAACGCCGAGTACGCCGGTCAATAGCACATACGTTAGCGCGGCAGCGGCAATCCCTACCAGCGGCGCGACCCACGGCGAACTGAATGCCGCGACCGTGCCGACCGCATAGGCGCTCAAGCCGCACCAGTTGAACGCCGGCAGCCGTGCATCGGTCAGGCGTGGATATTGACCACGATGGCGAAAGAAGAAGTCTGCCATGATCACCCCGCCAATCGGCGGAATCACCGTACCCAGCAGAATCAGGTAAGGCACCAGCATGTCGTACATGCCCAGCAGCGCCAGCAGCGTGCCAATCACCGCGCCGGCCAGGGTCACGGTTTTACGGCGGCCGGTGCGCAACAGATTGCAACCGGCGACGGCGAAGTTGTAGATGGTGTTGTCCTGAGTGCTCCAGATGTTGAGCAGCAACATCGCCATCGCGGCCATGGCGAAACCTTGCAGCAACAGCACTTCGACCACGTCCGGTTGCTGATAGACGATCGCGCCGTAGGCACCGATCAACACCATCAGGCCGTTGCCGATGAAAAAGCCGATCAGGCTCGCCAGCACCGCGACTCGCGCCGAACGGGAGAAACGTGTCCAGTTGGTCGCCTGGGTCGCGCCACTGACGAAGGTGCCGAACACCAGGGTAATCGCGGTCGACCAGTCCAGTGTTGCCGTCGGCACCACGGCGAGCAAACCCTCGAGCCCGCCGACCTTCACCGTCGCGACCCACATCGACAGCATCAGCAGCAACATCATGGCGGGTACGGCGATGTACGACAGAATCTCCAGCCCTCGATAGCCGATGTACGCCGTGGCGCAAAAGCCCAGGCCGAACAGGACCATCAGCCCCAGAACGGTGCTTTCATTCAGTTCGAAATATTTGCCGAGTACGACGGCTGCGGTCGCGGTGCCCCAGGCGTACCAGCCGATCTGGGTGAAGCCGAGGATCAGGTCGCTGAGCTTGCTGCCCACTTCACCGAAGCAGAAACGGCCCATCAACACCGAATTGAGGCCGCTTTTGAAGGCGATGTAGCCAAGCCCGGCGGCGTAGATTCCCAACAGCAGATTGCCGGCGATGATCACCGCCAGCATCTCGCTGAAACTGAATGCCACCCCCAGCTTGCCGCCGGCAAACATGGTCGCGGTGAAGAAGGTAAAACCCAGCAGCACCATGGCCGTGGAGGCGAGCCCCTTGCGGGCATGCATCGGGACTTCGCTTAAAGGGTAATCGTTGCCCGGATCGTTCTGCGTCATGTGGCATTCCTTGCTGGATGGAGGACGCGAGGGTGTTGCAGTGCTCGTGCCAATGGCGCGAGGGTGTTGTTCTTTATAGCCGAGTCGGCGGATTTGGCCTGAAGAGGGGCACGAAAGCAGTGCGGCAGTGGTTCAAATTGGAACGCAGCTATCAGGTAGTCACAAAGTCCTGTGGCGAGGGGGCTTGCCCCCGTTTGAGTGCGTAGCGCTCACAAGATCTTTGGTATATCAGAGATTTTGGGGCCGCTTCGCGACCCAACGGGGCGATGCGGCGTTCCGACAAGCCCCCTCGCCACAGGGTCTCCGTCGATCAGGCGTTCTGTGCCAACGGCAAAAACCGCAATATCGCCGCCATGATCGCCTCCGGTGCATCCTCCTGCACCAGATGCCCGGCATTCGCAACGGGATGAAACTGCGACCCCGCAATCATCTGATGCAACGCCCGCCCGCGTTCAATGGGAATCCACTGATCGTCTTCCCCCCAGAGAATCTGCACCGGGCAGCGAATCGTCGGGTACAGCGTTTCGATCTCGCGGGTATAACGCTCATCCATCTGCGCGATCTGCCGATAGAACGCCGCTTGCCCCGAATCACCCAGCCAGGGCTGCACGTAAGGCGCCAGCTCCTGATCGGAAATCTCGCGCTTGATCGCGCCACGAATATAGGTCGGCACAATCGCCCGTTGAATGTAATCAGGCAGCCCGCTGAACGCCGCTTCATGCTGACGCACATGCTGCACGAACGGCGAACCCCAGGGCGACAGCGCCACCGGGTCAATCAGCGTCAGGCTGCGGTAATCCTTGCCATTGAGCAGATGCGCGCGCAACACAGTGGCGCCGCCGAAATCGTGGGCTACCACGTCTGGCCGTTCCAGGCCCCAGTGCTCCAGCAATTGCGCCAACAGTTGGTTCTGTACGCCCAGCGACACATCGCCGTCCGGCTGTGCGGACTGCCCGTAACCCAGCAAATCGAAGTAATACACCCGGTGCGAGGTGATGAAGTGCGGCGCGATCCGGTGCCACACATGAGAAGAGAAGGGCGTGCCATGCACGAACACCAGCGGCGGGCCGTCGCCGCGTACGGCGTAGCGAACGGAGTGCCCGTTGAAACGATAGGTCTGAGCCAGCGGCCAGTCAGTCATGGGTGCGTCCTCTTGGCGTGTGCAAGGCCAAAAGCATAGGCATAAAAAAACAGCCATTGAAGGCTGTTTTTCATATCACTGACGAAACGCATTCTCCTTGTGGGATTTACGTTTACTCGCCGCGATAGATGCAACCGCTGGTGCAGGTTTCGTGGATGCGGATCGCGCTGAGTTCCGGCAACAACGGCTTCAACTCATTCCAGATCCACTTGGCCAGCACTTCACTGGTCGGGTTTTCCAGGCCGGGAATGTCGTTCAGGTAGTTGTGGTCGAGGCGCTCGTAGAGCGGCTTGAAGATCTCTTTGATTTCCGAGAAATCGCGGATCCAGCCGGTGTGTGGATCGAGGTCGCCGCTCAGGTGAATCGCCACTTTGAACGAATGACCGTGCAGGCGCCCGCACTTGTGGCCGTCCGGTACGTGGGGCAGGCGATGGGCGGATTCGAAGGTAAACTCTTTGAATATTTCCACAGTGATGTTCAGCTCTTTCAGGTGGCGATCGCCGCGGCGATGTGGGCAGGTGGCGAGTTTACCAGAGCTCCGGGCAAAACACTGACTAAAGGGTCAGCAAGCGCTCGCCGAGGCGACCGTTGGCGGTCAGTTCGAGGAACTCATCGCCCAGGCGACGGCTTTCATCCATTGTTGCGCGCCAATACTTCTGTCGGCTCGGGGCATCGCCCATGAAGCGCTTGAAGTCGTTGCGGTCCGGCAGTTTGCCGTAGGGCAGGCGTGCCAGGTATTCCTTCGACGGTGCCAGCAGCAGAACATCCTGCAAGCGCTCAGGGCAGGCGCGGCGCCACGGCAACGTCTTGTCGAACCAGCCGGGGATCACCCGGTCGGTGAAGTGCGGATACAGCACGATGTCATTGCCGCTGTAGGGCAGGTCGAGGTGATAGTCCAGCAGACCGCCGTCGCGGAACGTCCCCGCGCCGGCCCCCGGCAAGTCGCGCACGCCTTGCATGACCATCGGGATCGAACCCGAGGCGAGCAGGGCCTGGCGCAGGTTGCCGGCATTCAGTGAGATGAAGCGCGACGGGAAGTCATTCAGCGCATTGACCGGTGGCGCCTGGCGCGGGTCGTGGATGATCAGCCGCTCGAAGTGCCGCGACAGCCGTGCGCGACCGCGCAGGTTGTCGGCGATCACTGACGACAGGCCCAGCCCCAACCGGCCGCGATGATCGTCCGCCAACAGGCCGTGGCTTTTGACCACCATGATGTTCAGGCGGTAGTGGGCGTTATCCAGAATCGCGGCATCGCGGCCGTCGAGCAAGTCATCGAGCATGCGCCGGGAGCTCTGGCTGATCTGCGCCATGGTCACGCCCTTGGCGAAGTTCTGTTCGGTGTACAGATGGCCGAGGCGGCGGATGCCTTCGGCGGCATCCGGCAGGCAGGCACTGGCGAACCGCCAGGAACCCACCGAGGCGCCGATCAGCGAACGCTCCCGGGGCGCCGCCGGCAGCCATTCGCCAAACAGCGCCAGGTCCAGACCCTGAATCCCCAGCGCTTTCGGGCCACCGGCGGCGCCCGGCAACGTGCCCACATCGGCAGCGCTCAAGCCATTGGCACGGATGCGCGCCAGGGCACGCGGGCCGGCCTTGAGGGTCAGGGAAGGGAACTTGATGTGGATAGCGGTCATACCGGTCTCGATGTCTGGCAAGCAGGGATTATAAGCACCTCTTGGGCTGCGATTGTCCCCGATCAATGCAGGAGCTGCCGAAGGCTGCGATGCTTTGATCTTTGGCTGCGTCATGCACGCAAAAAATCCAAATCAAAAGATCGCAGCCTTCGGCAGCTCCTTGTATCTACGGGTTATGCGTAAGCTATTCCCAATGATGGCAATTCAGTTTCAGTTAAGTTCGAATCGCTAAGGTCGCTCCGTAGGCAACACATAAGAAAATACGGAGCCACCCCATGAAAATCCTGACTGCCCTGTTCACCGCGTCCCTCATCTGCCTGACCGCCAGTACCGCCCATGCCCGCGACCTGGGCCCCGACGAAACCCTGAGACTGCGCGACGCTGGTACCATTGTGTCTTTCGAGAAGCTCAACGCCACCGCTCTGGCCAAACACCCCGGCTCGACCATCACCGGCACCGAGCTTGCAGAAGAGTACGGCAAGTACAAATACCAGATGGAACTGCGCGACCCGCAAGGCATTGAGTGGGATATGGAATTGGATGCGGTCAGCGGGCAGGTCCTCAGGGATCATCAGGATACGTAATGAAGGTGCTTTCATTTTCAAGCATGGCGCTGGTGCTTCTGGCTTTTTGCTCGGTGGCCGTGGCCCGCGACCTGGATCAGGACGAAGCCCTGCGCCTGCGCCAACAGGGCGTGATCTTGCCGCTGGAGCAGCTCTTGCAGCAAGCACTGGACCGCTATCCCGGGGCCAAGTTGCTGGAAGCCGAGCTTGAAGAAAAACACGACGTCTATGTTTATGAAGTCGAGCTGCTGACCGCCGAAGGCGTGGTGCGCGAGCTGGACGTCGATGCCACCACCGGCCACGTGCTGAAAGACAAGGAAGATTGACCGATGCGTTTGCTCCTGGTGGAAGACCACGTGCCGCTGGCCGACGAATTGATGGCCGGCCTCAATCGGCAAGGCTACGCCGTGGACTGGCTGGCCGACGGCCGCGATGCGGTGTACCAGGGCAGCAGCGAGCCTTATGACCTGATCATCCTCGACCTCGGCCTGCCGGGTTTGCCGGGGCTTGAGGTGCTGGCGCAGTGGCGGGCCGGTGGCTTGGCCACGCCGGTGCTGATTCTTACCGCGCGCGGTTCCTGGGCCGAGCGGATCGAAGGCCTCAAGGCCGGCGCTGACGATTACCTGAGCAAACCCTTCCACCCGGAAGAGCTGCACCTGCGCATTCAGGCATTGTTGCGCCGCTCCCACGGCCAGGCCAATCAGCCGACGCTCAAGGCTGCCGGGCTGCACCTGGATGAAGGTCGTCAGTGCGTGACCCGCGACGGCGCCGACATCCAGCTCACTGCCGCGGAATTTCGCCTGCTGCGCTATTTCATGCTCCACCCCGAACAGATCCTTTCCAAAAGCCACCTCGCCGAACACCTCTACGACGGTGAAACCGAGCGCGATTCCAACGTACTCGAAGTTCACGTCAACCACCTGCGCCGCAAGCTCGGCCGCAGCGTGATCGAAACCCGTCGCGGTCAGGGTTACCTGTTCGGCGGGCAAACCCAGTGAGGTCGATCCAGCGTCGCTTGAGCCTGGGCCTGATCAGCGTGATGGTGATCGTCGGCCTGGTGCTGGCGCAAACCAGCCTGTGGCTGTTCGAAATGGGTTTGCAGCGCTACCTCGAAGCCGGGTTGCGCAACGACAGTGAAAACCTGCTGGTGGCGCTGGTGCGTGGCCCGCAGGGGTTGCAGCTGGATGAGCGACATCTGTCGCCGGCCTATCAGCGCCCGTTTTCCGGGCACTATTTTCGTATCGACTTTGCCGACAGCCATTGGCGCTCCCGCTCGTTATGGGACCAGGACCTGCCGCGGCTCGAACACCCGGGCCTGAACAGCAACCTGCAACTGGGGCCGGAAGGGCAACAGTTGCTGGTGCTGCGTTCGGACTACCGGCGGCTGGGCCAGGCGATTTCCATCAGCGTCGCCCAGGACTACACGCCGGTGCGCGAGAGTTTCTGTCGCATGCAACAAGTCGGTCTCGGGTTGGGGCTGGTGGGGCTGTTGCTGATTTTGCTGTTGCAACGGATCACCGTGCGCCGCGCCTTGCGCCCGCTGGAAAAGGCCCGCGAGCAAATCGCCCAGTTGCAGCAGGGCCAGCGTTCGCAACTCGACGAAGCCGTGCCGGTGGAGCTGGAACCGCTGGTGGCGCAGATCAACCATTTGCTGGCTCACACCGAAGACAGCCTCAAGCGCTCGCGCAATGCCTTGGGCAACTTGGGGCATGCGTTGAAAACCCCATTGGCGGTGTTGTTGAGCCTGGCTTCCAGCGAGAAACTCGATGCGCACCCGCAGCTGCGCAAGGTGATTCAAGCGCAACTGGAGCAGGTCCAGCAGCGACTCAATCGCGAACTCAACCGCGCCCGGTTGTCCGGCGATGCACTGCCGGGTGCGTTGTTTGATTGCGATGCCGAGCTGCCGGGGTTGCTGGCCACGCTGAACATGATTCACGGTGAACACCTCGACCTGAGCTACCGCGCACCGGCCGGTTTGCAACTGCCGTGGGATCGCGAAGATCTGCTGGAGTTGCTGGGCAACCTGCTGGACAACGCCTGCAAATGGGCGGATGCGGAGGTTCGGTTAAGCGTGGTTGAAACGGCTGAAAGTTTTCAGTTGAGCGTGGAAGACGATGGACCGGGGATTCCCGAAGACCAGCGCGACCAGGTATTCAGCCGCGGTACACGGCTTGATGAACAGACCGATGGGCATGGATTGGGATTGGGCATCGTGCGCGACATCGTCGACACGTGGGGCGGGGTGTTGAGGCTGGAGGAAAGCGAGTGGGGCGGGTTGAACGTGATGATCGAACTGCCCAAACGCTGACGGAGGACAGAGGGTGACCGATCGTTCCCACGCTCTGCGTGGGAATGAATCCCCTGACGCTCTGCGTCACATCCCAAAGCGGAACGCGGAGCGTCCCTGGCAGCATTCCCACGCGGAGCGTGGGAACGATCATGCGTTAAATCAGACCCGAAACTGGTCCATCAAGCTCTGCTGCTGATTCGCCAGGCTGTTAAGCGACTGACTCACCCGCGCGGATTCATTGGCTTGCCCCGACAGCGATTCGGTCACGTCCCGAATGGTCGCCACGTTGTTATTGATTTCCTCGGCCACCGCGCTTTGCTCTTCCGCCGCACTGGCAATCTGCAGGTTCATGTCGCTGATCACCGTCACCGCATCACCAATCTGCCGCAACGCCGTCACCGCCTGACCCACCTGCTCGACACTGCCCTGAGCCTGGCGATGGCTGTTGTTCATCGAGTTCACCACGTCCTGAGTACCGCCCTGCAACAGCTCGATCACCTGGCGGGTTTCCTCCACCGATTCCTGAGTGCGTCGCGCCAGGTTGCGCACTTCATCGGCGACCACGGCGAAACCGCGTCCGGCTTCACCGGCCCGGGCGGCTTCGATGGCGGCATTCAGCGCCAGCAGGTTGGTCTGCTCGGCAATGGCGCGAATCACTTCCAGCACCGAACCGATTTTTTCGCTGTTCGCCGCCAAACCTTCGACCTGCACCATGGCTGCGCTCATGTCGGCGGCGAGGTGGTCGATGCTGGTGGTGGTGCGGTCGATCACGGTCAAGCCCTGACGGGTTGCCTGATCGGCATCACGTGCTGCTTGTGCCGCCTGCGCGGCGCTGCGGGCGACGTCCTGGGCGGTGGCGCTCATTTCGTGGGACGCGGTGGCCACTTGGTCGACCTGGCGGTATTGCTGTTCCATGCCGGCGCTGGTCTGGGTGGCGATGGCGGACGATTGGTCTGCCGTGCTGCGGGCGTCCTGCACCGAGCGTTTCACTTGGGCGATGATCGGCTGCAACTTGTCGAGGAAACGGTTGAACCAACCGGCCAACTGGCCCAGTTCGTCCTTTTTGTCGTAAGCCAGGCGCCGGGTCAGGTCGCCTTCGCCGCTGGCAATGTCTTCCAGCATGCGGGCCACGCCGAGGATCGGTTTGGTCACGCTGCGGGCCATCAGCCACACCAGTAACAAACCGACGAGCGCCGCCAGTACACCCAGGCACAGTTCAACCAGGGTGCCGGCGGTGTTGCTGTCGTCGAGTTGTTTTTTCAATGCTTCGGCAGGGCCGACCAGCACCTTCTCCGGCACGTCGAGCAACACGCCCCAGGATTTGCCACCGGGAATCGGCTGGAACGGCGAGAGCACTTTCAGTTGCTGGTTGCTGTGCAGGCTCTCGGTCTTGCTGCTGGCAGTGAGCCGGCGCAGCAGTTCGGCGCCGTTGGTGGTGTCCACGGCGTCGAGGCGCTGGCTGAGCTTGCTGGCGTCCGGGCTGTAGCCGGCCAGCAAACCGACCGGGCTGACGATGCTGACGCTGGTCTGGCCGTCATAGAGTTTCTTGCTGGCGCTCTGACTGATCGTTTGCAGGCTATTGAGGTTGATGTCCACCGACAGCGAGGCGATGACTTTGCCGTTGACCATCAGCGGGAACACGATGCTGGTCATCAGCACGTTCTGGCCGTCGATCACATAGAAGTAGGGTTCGATCACGCAAGGCTTGAGCGTGGTGCGTGGGCAGGTGAACCAGGCATTGGCCGGTTCGCCGCTGGGGCCGGTGCTGGTGTCGGCCATGTCGCTTTCCGGCAGGGCCATGGAGGTCACTTTGCCGGGTGTCGGTTGGGACCAGTACAGGGCGAAACGGCCCTTGTCGTTACTGCCCAGCTCCGCCTGGCCGGCGAACAGATTGTCCTTGCCGTCCAGCGCATTGGCCTCGAACACCAGCGACAGGCCAAGCAGGTCCGGGTTGGCCTGCAGGGCCGACTTGACCTGCCGGGTCAGGTCTTCACGCAGGTCGAAGGCATCGAGAAAGCGCTTCTCGGCCTGATCGCGCAAAAACAGCACCTGCCGCGAAAAGCCATGGCCATATTGATAGGCATCCATGAACTGCTGGCGAATCCCCAGCGCCTGGACTTCACCCTGGGATTCGATGCGCGCCTGGGCGGCTTCGGTGAGCATCTCCATGCTCGAGGCTTTCACCAGTGCCGAGCTGTGCTCCATGCGATACAGCGAAAGCCCTACCAGCAGGGTCACGATGCCCGCCAGGCAGAGCCCGGCCAACAGGGTGATTTTCCATTGAATGGAAAGGTGTCTGAGCGATATGGGAACGTCCTTTTATTCGATAAATATCTGAGACTTTGCACTGTAGCGGCCGTGATTCGGCTTTCTTTATTTGTGCGAGAAAATAGACATAGACCAAACCTGTAGCAGCTGCCGAAGGCTGCGTTCGGCCGCGAAGCGGTCGTAATCCCTGTGCACGCGTTCTTTCTGAAACACCGTATCGTCTGAAATCACGACTGCTACGCAGCCGAACGCAGGCTTCGCCAGCTGCTACAAAGGGAGGTGTGCGTTTTGACAAGGGGACGATGCTGCGGCACAGTGCGCGCCCTCTAATAAAACCCTCTCTTCAATCCGCTGGCAGCGCTTGTGCGCACTGCCGGACGGACTCTTTCCGCTTGCCTTGAGGTAACGATGATTAATGCAGTAATTGCCGCGGTCGGCATCATGCTGATACTCAGCCTGTCCCGCGTGCACGTGGTAATCGCGCTGATTGTGGGCGCGCTGGTCGGTGGTTTGACCGGTGGCCTGGGGATCGATGCGACCCTCAAAGCCTTCAACAGCGGCCTCGGTGGCGGGGCGACGGTGGCGTTGTCCTACGCCTTGCTCGGCGCGTTCGCCGTGGCCATTGCCAAGTCCGGCCTGGCCCACGCCCTGGCGGATAAAGCCCTGGCCATGGTCGATCGCCAGCACGCCAACGGTGGCGGCAATGTCAAATGGCTGCTGATCGGCCTGCTATGGGTGGTGGCCATCGCCTCGCAGAACATTTTGCCGATTCATATCGCCTTTATCCCGTTGCTGGTGCCGCCTCTTTTATATGTGCTGACCAAACTGCAACTGGACCGGCGGTTGATCGCCTGCGTGATGACCTTCGGGCTGATCACGCCGTACATGTTCCTGCCGGTGGGCTTCGGCAACATCTTTCTCAATGAAATCCTGCTGGCCAACGTCGCCCGTAGCGGGGTGGACATCAGCGGCATCAACGTCACCCATGCCATGGGCATTCCGGCGCTGGGCATGGTGTTTGGCCTCGCGGCAGCCTTCATCAGCTACCGCAAGAAGCGCGTTTACGACCTGGAAAAGATCGAACAAGTCGAACAGGTCGCGGTGCAGTACAACCCCTTGAGCCTGATGGTCGCCGGTCTGGCGATTGTCGTGGCGTTCATTATTCAGCTGTTGCTGGACTCGATGATTATCGGGGCGCTGGTGGGTTTTCTGATCTTTTCGGCATCGGGCATCGTCAAGTGGCGTGAAACCGACGACCTGTTCACCGAAGGCATGAAGATGATGGCGATGATCGGCTTCATCATGATCGCCGCGTCCGGTTTTGCCGAAGTGATGAAAGCCACCGGTCATGTGCAGACACTGGTGGAGTCCTCGGCCTCGTGGATCGACCACAGCAAAGGCATCGGGGCGCTGTTGATGCTGCTGGTGGGCCTGTTGGTGACCATGGGCATCGGCTCGTCGTTTTCCACGGTACCGATTCTGGCGGCGATTTTCGTGCCGTTGTGCGTGCAACTGGGCTTCAGCCCGATCGCCATCGTGTGCATCGTCGGCACTGCCGGCGCGCTGGGCGATGCCGGTTCACCGGCGTCGGACTCGACCCTGGGCCCGACCTCCGGTCTGAACATCGACGGCCAGCATCACCACATCTGGGACACCGTGGTCCCGACCTTCCTGCACTACAACCTGCCGTTGCTGGCGTTCGGTTGGGTGGCGGCGATGGTTCTGTAACCACTCTACCTTGTAGGACCGCGTTCAACTTTTGATCTGGCGTGCCGTTATAGCCTTTAACCACGCCAATAAAATCAAAAGAGTGAACGTCATGCGCATGAGCCTGAAGGCCAAAGTCCTGTCCCTTGCCGTCCTCCCGGTGTTGCTCTTTGCGCTGGTCATCAGCCTGACCACGCTGTTCATCCTGCAGGAACAGGCCCGCAAGGAAGTCGAAGAAACCCGTCAGCGCCTGCTCAGCGACGCCAAGGCGACCCTGCAAAGCTACGTTACCGTGGCCATGACCACGATCAAGCCGCTCTACGACGCGGCCGCCCCCGGCGATGACGCGGCGCGGGCGCAGGTGATCAAGTTGTTGTCGAGCATCACCTACGGCAAGGACGGCTACTTCTTCGGCTACGACTCCAACACCGTGCGCCTGTTCAAGGCCAACAGCCCCGAAGGCGTGGGCCAGAGCTTCAAGGACAACCGCGACCCGAACGGCGTCTACGTCAACCGCGACCTGGTGAAAGTCGCCAAGGACGGGACCCACTACCTGCAATACAGCTCGCCGCTGCCCGGCAACAGCCAAGTGCTGGTGCCCAAGCTCGGCTACACCGAATACCTGTCGAAGTGGGACATGGCGGTCGGCACCTCAGTCAACCTCGACGGCATCGAAGCGCAAGTGGCGCTGGTCGAGATCAAGGTCCAGGAACGCATGCAAGGCGTGGTGCTGAGCATTGTCGGGATTGCCGTGCTGGTGCTGCTGGTGATCGCCGCGGCCGGGATGCTGCTGGCCAATACCATTCTGCGTCCGCTGAACCTGATGAAAGCCAACCTCGACGACATCGCGGCGGGCGAGGGCGACCTGACCCGGCGCCTGACCATCACCAGCCAGGATGAACTCGGCGAACTGGCCGGCTCGTTCAACCGTTTCGTCGACAAGATCCACGGCCTGGTGCGGCAGATCACCGAAATGACCTCGCAACTGACCGGGCTGGTGAATCAGGTTTCCGATCAGGCCCAACGCTCGGATCAGGCCATGGAGCGCCAGCGTCACGAGACCGATCAGGTGGCCACGGCGATCAACCAAATGTCGGCGGCGGCCCAGGAAGTGGCCAAGAGCGCGCAAAACGCCGCGGTCGCTGCACAGCAGACCGACGAAGAAGGCCAGGCCGCCAAGCGCGTGGTGGCCGGCAGCATCGTGAAAATTCATGCGTTGGTGAACGACATTCGCAGCAGCGGCGTGTCCCTCGACAGCCTGCAGAAAGACGTGTCGTCGATTGTCAGCGTGCTCGGGGTGATCCGTTCGATTGCCGAGCAGACCAACCTGCTGGCGCTCAACGCCGCCATTGAAGCGGCCCGCGCCGGTGAGGCCGGACGTGGTTTTGCGGTGGTTGCCGACGAAGTGCGGGCGCTGGCCAGTCGCACGCAAATCAGTACTCAGGAAATCCAGGGCATGATCGACCGCTTGCAGGCCGGCACCCAATCGGCGGTCGAGTCCATGCGCCGCTCCAGCGAGGCCGGCGACGGCACGTCGGCCCAGGCCAACGAGGCCGGGGCGTCGCTGGACGCCATGGCCCAGTTGATCGGCACCATCAACTCGATGAACGCGCAGATTGCCAGCGCCGCCGAAGAGCAAACCGCCGTGGCCGAAGAGATCAACCGCAGCGTGCACCAGATAGCCGTGGCGGTGGACAGCGTCGCCGACGAAACCCAGCGCGGCGCGCAAACCTCGCGCAGCCTGGCCGATCTCGGTCAGCGCCTGGGACAATTGGTCGGGCAATTCCGTATTTGATTGATGTCGCTGAGAGCGTTTTGCGATCTGTAGCAGCTGCCGAGCCCGCGAGGCTGCTGCTACGGGGGAGCCACATCGCGACTACCCTCAATAGTAAGCAAACTCCGTCCAGGCATCTGTTTGAACCGGTTTCTGCAACGGGCGGTCATTTGCTTCAGGTGCCGCGCACCCGCGGCACCCGGACGACCCTAACCATGGAGTCAGACTCATGAACGACGGTACCTGCGACTGCCCGAAATGCTCCTGCAAACTGGGCGATCACCCCATCGTGCGTCACGGCAAGCACTATTGCTGCGAAGGCTGCGCCAAACATCACGAACACGGCGAAGAATGTTCCACCAAAGGCTGCAAGTGCGCTAAGCACTGACCGCTCATCCAAAAAAAAAGTGGAGCCGCTGCGGCTCCACTTTCAGTTCGAATATTCACCCTCCCTTTCAACGTTCAACTCGTCGGCCGCCAGGTCACGTTCTCGACGCCGAATTTTTCCGCCACAGGTTTGCTGGTCTTTTGCACCCGCTCACGGCCAAAACGAGGGATCCGGCCTACGCCGGCATCGCAACTGGCCCAGTGCCAGGCTTCTGCGTTGTCCATTTTGTCCTGGCGGATGATGAAAGACTTAGGCTTGCCATGAAGTGTGTATTCAATGACGAAAAGCTTTGCGTTGTTCATAAAGCCTGTATTCCTCCCTGTTGTTATAGAAGGATCGTGAGGCGCGCGAAAAATTCCGTCGGATTGTCAGTCGGTTACAGTGACTGGCGACCCGCCGCACGCCTCGCTACCATGGAGCCTTTCCGTCCCCCAATGATCCTAGCCTATGGCCAAGGCCGCACCCCCTGATTTAAGCGATACCGATGTGCCCGTGCAACCGCTGGCACGTACTTACCCACGTGGGTTGTATATCGAGCCTCACGAACATGCGTGGGGCCAGTTGCTGTACGCGATGAGCGGCGTGATGTGGGTCGAGACACCCCATGAAGCACTGGTGGTGCCGCCGCAACGGGCGGTCTGGCTGCCGCCGGGTGTGCCGCACGGGATTCGCGTGGTCTCTGACTTGCAGATGCGCAACATCTACCTGCGGCCGTCATTGGCGGCGACACTGGACGACAGTGTGCAAGTGATTGAAGTCGGCGGCTTGCTGCGCGAACTGATCGTCGGGCTGGTGGAGCAGGGCGACGACGGTGCCCCGGATTACTACGACGCGCTGGTCGGCCTGGCCTTGCTGGAACTCAAGCGCGCCCGGCGTTCATTGCTGAAAATACCGCTACCGGACGATTCCGACCGGCGGCTGATGAACCTGTGCCAGGCGGTCATGGCGTCACCGTCGCTGGATATTTCCTTCGAGCAACACGCCGAAAACGCCGGTGCCAGCGTGCGCACCCTGGCGCGGCTGTTCAAGGATGGTCTGGGCATGGGGTTCGCCGAGTGGCGGCGGCAGGTGCAACTGGCGACCGCAGCGGCCGAATTGATTCAGGGTGTACCGGTCAGCGCGATTGCCCGGGAGCTGGGGTATTCGCCGAGCAGTTTCAGCGACATGTTCCGCCGGGAACTGGGCGTCGCGCCTTCGCAGTTTTGCGTGAGCCAGCAACGGGGCGCAGCTGCGTAAAAAGCGCTTTGGCCGACATTCAGAAGTACTTGGCCGACATCCGTGGCGACCTCTCTCTAGACTCTGCGCATACCCCCTTATGCCACGGAGTCTGTCATGAACTACCTTATCTCGTTGGGTATCGGTCTGGGCGTCGGCCTGCTCTATGGCGCGCTGGATTTTCGTTCCCCCGCACCACCGGCCATCGCGCTGGTGGGCCTGCTGGGCATGCTCGCCGGTGAGCAGTTGTGGCCCTTGGGCCGGCAACTGGTGGCGGGCTGGATCTCCTGAAACCTTTTATCCATTTGGTGGAAATGCCCATGAAAGCACTGCAATTCGACAAAACCGGCGACCTCTCGGCCCTGCGCTACGTTGAGGTGCCCACCCCCGTTCCCGGCGCTGACGAAGTGCTGGTCCAGATCAAGGCGGCGGGCCTCAATCCCAGCGATGTGAAAAACGTACTGGGGCGCTTTCCCTACACCACATTGCCGCGGATTCCCGGGCGTGATTTCGCCGGCATCGTCGTCGAAGGCCCGCAGGCGCTGATCGGCCAGGAAGTCTGGGGCACCGGCCGGGAGTTGGGCTTCTTTGCCGACGGTTCCCACGCGCAATTCGTCAAACTGCCGGCCAATGGCGTGGCGCTGAAGCCGACGCATCTGAGCTTTGCCCAGGCTGCCAGCCTCGGTGTGCCGTACACCACGGCGTGGGATGCGTTGGAACGCAGTCTTGTCACGACCGGAACGCGGTTGTTGGTGATCGGCGGCGGGGCGGTGGGCAGCG
The DNA here is from genome assembly GCF_030687165.1 of Pseudomonas sp. FP1740. NCBI lineage: Bacteria > Pseudomonadati > Pseudomonadota > Gammaproteobacteria > Pseudomonadales > Pseudomonadaceae > Pseudomonas > Pseudomonas sp. FP1740. The sequence goes on along the minus strand of NZ_CP117461.1, from coordinate 4,313,344 downwards.
CAGCATTGGCGCTGGCCAAAGTCCGGGGCGCCCAGGTGCTGGCGGCGGCGCGGCGGCCAGAGCAGGTCAAGGATTTGCAGGCTCAGGGTTATCAGACGCTGCAACTGGATAAGCCTGAGGACCTGGGCGCACAGGTCAGCGCCGTGTATGCCGGCGGTGCCGACGTGATCTTCGACACCACCGGTTTCTGGCTACCGGCCTCGGTCCCGGCGCTGGCCGCGTTCGGCCGCATCGCAATCATCGCCGCGCCGGCGGATGGGCATGTGCAACTGCCGGCCCTGGCGCTGTATCGCAAGGGCGGTTCGGTGGTGGGGATCAATTCGTTGCTGTACGGGGTTCAGGCGTGTGCGGCGATGCTCGAACAGTTCGGAAACTTTTTCGATCAGGGCCTGTTGCCGTTGCCGGAAGGGCTAGTTGAATCGCCGTTGGCCGAGGGGCTGGAGCGGTATGCCGAGGTGAATCAGGGCAGTGGTGACAAGGTGATTTTGTTGCCTTGAAATGGATGCAATTAGAAATACACCCCGGATCAAATGTGGGAGCGGGCAAGCCCGCTCCCACATAGGGACGTATGAATCAGGCCTCAGGCACGCCTTTCTCCCAAACCGACCAATTCTTCAGAATCTCCTGCACCAACGGATTCCCCGTGCGGTACAGGTTCTCCAGTGCCGGCACAAACCCGCCCTGATCGGCGTATTTGAGCAGGTTATCCACCTCGCTCTGGCCCGGCGCCGGCCGGTCGAAGTCGGAACCGGCGCGTACCACCGCCAAACGGCGGACATCCACCAGACCTTCGCGACTGGCCCGCAGCAGTGCCTCGTAGGTGGAGTTATCTTCCTGCTGAGTGGTGCAGTAGACACCTTCGTTGTTGGTCAGCAATTTTGTCCAGACTTCCGCCCGCTCACTCAAGCGCGTCCCGGAAAACCAGGTATTGCCCGCCAGCGTGTCGCACTGGGTCACCACCGGCGGCTGATTGGCCGGGGCCGACGGATACTTCACGCGCCACGCCGCCGATTCCTTGCTCTCGCTCAGTTCGACTTTGTGGCTCAGGGCGAAGGCTTTGGCCTGCAACTTCGGATTGAGTTCGAAGACTTCGGTTTTGTAATCCAGCGGCGGTTTTTCGTTCGGGCCTTTGGTGTTGATGCCCAGGTAACCGGTCGGCCAGTCTTTCGGCGCGTCCCGGGAGTCCAGTTCCCACTGGGTGCCGAACTCCACCAGGTAGTGCGCCCACGCGGTGGTGCCGAGGGTGCCGTGTTTCGGGCTGATGCCGGCAATCCCGGCGATCAGGAAGTAACTTTTACGCAGGTCGAATTTCGGCGACAGCGCCAGGGCCAGGGTCGAGGCCGCCGCATTGGTCTGGCCCATGCCGGTGACCATCAGGCACACCTGTTCGGTGTTGCAGCGAATGTTCGGGTACTCGGCGGACAGGCCCGGTACGCGCACCTCTTGCTTGAGTTCCAGGCGATCGATCCAGTTCTGCGCCTCGGGGGCGAACATGGTGATCAGCATCACTTTCGGCTGGATCGGTGCTTCTACCGCCCAGGCAGAGGAAGAGAGCAGGGTGCTTGCCGCAAAACCGACAGACAGGGAAAGACGCGTCATTGCTTTCATAAAACCTCCTGATTCAAATGAGCCTTAAAACTGATAGCCGACACCGGCGTAGTAACCCCAGCCGTTGGAACGGGCGCGGAAGTCGCCGTCGCCGAAATTCAACTCACTGCCGTCCTCCCAGTTGCCGCCGTTGTGGAAGTAACGGCCGACCAGGGTGAAACGCAAGTGGGTGAAGGCGTAGAGCAACACGTTGGTGGCCACGGTGGCATTGGCGGTGCGGGCCGGGTTGTCCTTGTGCAGATCGGAGCCGAAGTCGAAGTTGGTGAAACCGATGTAGGTCAACGAAGCGCCGTTGCTGAAACTGCTGATGGGCACGATGTATTTGAGCTGGGCGCGGTAGCCGTCCCACGAATACTCGTTGCTGGCGCCGTAGTTTTCCCACTGGTAGCGACCGTAGAAGTTGGCCGACAGGTTGACCCGCGAATGGGTGTCGATGTCGGTGCCGAGGCCGCTGTACAGCGTGTTGGCACGGTTGGCGCTGTTGCTGCCGTGGTCGTAGATCCAGTCGAACGCCACGTACCATTCCTTGAACGGCCCGACGGCCAGGCTGCGGCCGGCGAGGTAGTCGATGGAAATCCGCGGTTCGTGCTCCATGAACACTGGCGAGCCGTGGTCCCATACGCCTTTGTCATGGCTGTTGCCGATGTCGAAGATCTTCGGAATGTCGATGTAGCCGTACAACTCGAACGGCCCCTTGCGGCCGAAGTATTCGTATTCCAGGTAAATATCGTCGGCCGGTTGCGGGCCGAAACTGATGTCCTTGCTGCCGATGACGGTCAGGTCCTGATTGAACCAGTCCGACAGGTACGCGCCTTTTTTTGGCGGGTTGGCTTCAGGGCTGAGGGCTTCGCCCTGGGCGGATTCTTCGGTGGTGGCCGGTTGGGCCAACGCAGAGCTGCTGAGTAGTCCTGTAACGCTGGCCAACAGCAAGGAAACAGCAAACGTGCGCGAGCAAGTCACGCGACTGGAGGTGCAATGCATTAAAAGTCCCTTTTCGTGCGGATCGAAGCCCCGGTGGTGCGGGCTTGTGCGGTTTAAGTGGCGAACAGGCCGGTATCGGCGGCTCGCAAACGTTTGCACAAGCTATACCAATTTTCTCAAAGCGCTGAAAAGTTGGAGGAATTGGCGGTTTTGCTGTCCTTTTGGTCAAGGATTTCGGACGGTGGGGGAAAGGAGGCTTACCTGAGTGCACCAAAGCGAGTGTCGTTGCACAAAGATCGTACTTACGCGCCCTCCTACAAATGGGGGTTGCTGTAGAATCCTGGGCATTGACTTCACAAGGTGCATCCCATGAGCGAGCCGATTCGTCTGACCCAATACAGCCACGGCGCAGGTTGCGGCTGCAAGATTTCGCCCCAGGTGCTGGAGGTGATTCTGGCCGGCAGCGGGGCGCAGAACCTGGACCCGAAACTCTGGGTTGGCAACGCCTCGCGCGATGACGCGGCGGTGTATGCCATCGACGAAGAACGTGGCGTGGTGTCGACCACTGACTTCTTTATGCCGATCGTCGACGACCCGTTCGATTTCGGCCGTATCGCCGCCACCAACGCCATCAGCGATATTTATGCCATGGGCGGCGATCCGTTGATGGCGATTGCGATCCTCGGCTGGCCGGTCAATGTGCTGGCGCCGGAGATTGCCCGGGAAGTGATTCGCGGCGGGCGGTCGGTCTGCGATGAAGCGGGAATCCCCCTGGCCGGCGGCCATTCCATCGACGCACCTGAGCCGATCTTCGGCCTGGCCGTGACCGGACTGGTGGAAAAGCGCCACATGAAGCGCAACGACACCGCCACCGCCGGATGTCTGCTCTATCTCACCAAACCCTTGGGCATCGGCATCCTCACCACCGCCGAGAAAAAGGGCAAGTTACGCCATGCCGACATCGGCCTGGCCCGCGACTGGATGTGCACCCTGAACAAACCCGGCAGCCGTTTTGGCAAGCTCGATGGCGTGACCGCAATGACCGATGTCACCGGTTTCGGCCTGCTCGGGCATCTGGTGGAAATGGCCGACGGCAGCAACGTGACCGCCCGCATCGGCTATGACCGTGTGCCGCGCCTGCCGGGCGTCGAGTATTACCTTGATCAGGGCTGTGTGCCCGGCGGCACGCTGCGCAATTTCGACAGCTACGCCAGCAAGGTCGGCCGGCTCCAGGAGTTGCACAAACGTGTGCTCTGCGACCCGCAGACCAGTGGTGGCCTGCTGATTGCAGTCACCCCTCAAGGCAACGAACAGTTCCTCAGCGTTGCCGCTGAGCTTGGCCTGAACCTTGAGCCGATCGGCGAACTGGTAGAGCGACAGACCTACGCGGTTGAGGTGGTTTGATGTCCAGAGACTTCACCGATTACCGCGACATCTTCCTCAACGACCGGCCGATGATGGATGTGCGCGCGCCGGTCGAATTCCTCAAGGGCTCATTCCCCGGCGTGGTCAACCTGCCGCTGATGAATGACCACGAGCGGCAACGGGTCGGCACTTGCTACAAACAACACGGCCAGCAAGCGGCGATCACGCTGGGGCATCAGTTGGTGGCCGGCCAGATCAAGGCCGAGCGCATCCAGGCCTGGGCCGATTTTGCCCGGGCGCATCCGGATGGTTATTTGTATTGTTTTCGCGGCGGACTGCGTTCGCAGATCACCCAGCAGTGGCTCAAGGACGAAGCGGGCATCGACTATCCGCGGGTCGGTGGCGGCTACAAGGCCATGCGCACCTTCTTGCTCGACACGCTCGACCAGGCCGTTGCCCAGTGCGATTTCGTTTTGCTGGGCGGTATGACTGGCACCGGCAAGACCGAGGTGCTCACGCAATTGAGCAACGCGCTGGACCTTGAAGGTCACGCCCATCATCGCGGCTCCAGCTTCGGCAAACGCGCCACTGGCCAACCCTCCAACATCGACTTTGAAAACCGCCTGGCCGTGGACGTGCTGAAAAAACGTGCCAGCGGTATCGAGCAGTTTGTGCTCGAAGACGAGAGCCGCGCGATCGGCAGTTGCGCGCTGCCGTTGCCGCTGTATCAGGGCATGCAGCAGTTTCCGATGGTCTGGCTGGAAGACAGCCTGGAAGGGCGCGTCGAGCGGATCCTGCGCGATTACGTGGTGGATTTATGCGCCGAGTTCACCGAGGTGTATGGCGATGAAGGCTTCACGCTGTTTTCCGAACGGATGTTGGCGAGCCTGAACAATGTCCAGAAACGCCTGGGCGGCGAACGTCATCGGCGGATGCTGACCTTGATGGAAGATGCGCTGGCGGAACAGGCCAATAGCGGCGCGGTGGACTTGCACCGGGGCTGGATCGAAGGGTTGCTGCGTGAGTATTACGACCCGATGTATGTGTTTCAGCGGGAGAAGAAGGGCGCGCGGATCGAGTTTGTCGGGGATCGGGGGGCGGTTCTCGAATATTTGCGGGAGCGGGGTAAGCAGCGGGGGTGATGTTGTTTTTGCTGGCCCCTTCGCGGGCTTGCTCGCGATGGGGTCTGGCAGGTGCCCGACTGCTTACGTCGGACAAGTCTCCCGACCATTATCCAGCCCTTGCTTGTAGCTGTGGCTCAGCAGGCTGGCCTTGCCGTTGTGCCAGGTCAGCGTGAGCACGTACAGCGAGTCATAGTCGCTGGATGCCCAGTCATCGGTGATGCGCTGTTCTGAGCCGACGGCTTCCCCGGCGACCTTGTTGATCAGCTCGGGCAGATAGCCATGGGACCAGGCGGTATAGATGATCGAGTTGTGATACTTGTCGCGAAGCAGTTCATCGGCCAGGTCGCTGGTGTCGTTGGCCGAAAATTCGATGTTCACCGGCAAGCCGAGCTTGATCGCGCTGGGGCTGATGGTCATCAGGGGGCGGATGTAACTGTAGGAATTATCCAGTTCGCCTTCCTCGACATTGCGCGTCGGATTGGCGGCAAACACGTAGTTGGCCTTGCCGAATTTTTCCGGCAGCAAGGTGGCCAGGTCGATGGCGCGATTCAGTCCCTGGCAATTGAGCTGACCCAGGCCGCCGGCCGGTTTTTCCGCGTGACGCAAAAACACCAGCGTCTGTGTCCCGTCCACCGGTTGGGCGCGGCTTACACTGGACTCCAGCGACAAAAGCACCGCGCTGGCCACCAACAGAGCGGGCAGGAAGATATAAGCGCGATGTTTGAAGCGGTTGGTGAATTTCAAAGGATTCATCATCGAATAGGTGATCTTCAGCGCATTTGGTTAAGGCTGACAAACCTTGACACCTCAAGCTCCTAGCATAGGGTGTTTTCCATGTCGTTGACCCGGTCCATTTCTAACAGGGCAATGCTCAGAGTCCGCTGCAGCCCTTTTGGTTCGATTCGAGCTTCGATCCGAGCGAGGTGCCTGGCACTTTAGCGGCAACCTTGAACGGATTGGGGGGAAGGTTATCGACAGGATGTTTCGGATTTATGGACTTCAGTACACATCTTAGCCCCGTCCCCCTTATGATCTTCACTCCGATTTTCCCGTGGAAGCTCCCGATGACCGATTTGTCTGCATTCCCCATCACTCGAAAATGGCCGGCCCAGTACCCGGAGTGGATCCAGCTCTATTCCTTGCCAACGCCCAATGGCGTCAAGGTTTCGATCATGCTCGAAGAGATCGGGCTGCCCTACGAGCCGCATCGTGTGGGCTTCGACACCCAGGATCAGCTGTCCCCTGAGTTTCTGTCGCTGAACCCCAACAACAAGATCCCGGCGATCCTCGACCCCCACGGCCCGGGGGACCAACCGCTGGCGCTGTTCGAGTCCGGGGCGATTCTGATTTACCTCGCCGACAAGAGCGGGCAACTGCTGGCCCAGGAGTCGGCAGCGCGTTACGAGACCCTTCAGTGGCTGATGTTTCAGATGGGCGGTATCGGGCCGATGTTCGGCCAGCTCGGTTTTTTCAACAAATTCGCCGGCAAGGACTACGAAGACAAGCGTCCCCGTGATCGCTACGTCGACGAAAGCAAGCGCTTGCTCAAGGTCCTCGATGGCCGTCTGCAAGGGCGCGACTGGATCATGGGCGAGCGCTACACCATTGCCGACATCGCGACCTTTCCATGGGTGCGCAACCTGATCGGCTTCTACGAGGCCGGCGACCTGGTCGGCATCCAGGATTTCCCCAACGTCACCCGCGTGCTGGAGCGTTTCCTGGCAAGACCGGCGGTAATTCGCGGGCTGGAAATCCCCAAGCAATCCCTTTGAATCCCTCATCACCAAGGCAGGCAATGAGCGCGTTCGATTTCAAGCAAGTAGATGTTTTCAGCCCCGTCGCGCTCAAGGGCAACCCGTTGGCGGTGGTGTTCGGCGCAGACAGGCTCAGCGATGAACGCATGGCGGCGTTCGCGAACTGGACCAACCTCAGCGAAACCACGTTCGTGCTCGAACCTCGAGACCCCCGGGCCGACTATCGAGTACGTATCTTCACCACCCTGCAAGAGTTGCCGTTCGCCGGTCATCCGACGCTGGGCACGTGCCATGCCTGGCTCGAGGCTGGTGGGGTGCCCAAGGGTGAGGAGATTATTCAGGAGTGTGGTGTCGGTCTGGTGCGGGTGCGTCGGCAGGGGGCGGAGCTGGCGTTTCTCGCGCCACCGCTGCTCAGGTCCGGCCCGGTGGACGCCGGGCTGGTCGAGCGCGTACGGCAGGGGCTTGGGTTGGCGCCGGGGGCGATTGTGCGCACGCAATGGGTTGACAACGGTGCCGGTTGGCTGGCGGTGATGGTCGAGGACCGCCAGCAGATTCTGGACTTGCAGCCGGATCATGCACAGATGCTCGGCCTCGCCGTCGGTGTCATCGCGCCATGGCACCCCGAGCGCGATGGTGCCGACGCGCAGTTCGAAGTGCGTGCATTCATCTCCGGCGACGGCATGCCGGAAGACCCGGCCACCGGCAGCCTGAACGCCGGGATCGCTCAATGGTTGCTCAGCGAAGGGCTGGCCCCGGCGTCTTATGTCGTCAGTCAGGGCCTGACCATGGGCCGCGCCGGGCGGATTCGGGTGGAGCAGGTGGGGGATGAGATCTGGATTGGTGGTGCTGTCGTGACGTGTATTACCGGAACGCTGACGATCTAACCTGTGAGAGCAGGCGGTATTCGATGCGGGCGATTGTTGCCGTCGCGGTAACGTTGTCTTGAGCGATCGAGGTTTGTGTCCCGCACCTTGCAGGGCATAAGCTTTGCGCCCTACGAATTTCGTCTCTTCAGGAAGGTCCATGTCCAGTCAGTTCCCCGAAGCACGTCCACGCCGTCTGCGCCGCAATGCGAGCCTGCGCAGCCTGTTCCAGGAAACCGAGTTCAGCTTGAACGATCTGGTGCTGCCGATTTTCGTCGAGGAAGAAATCGACGATTTCGTGCCGATCAAGAGCATGCCCGGTGTGATGCGCATCCCCGAGTCGAAACTGGCCGGCGAGATCGAGCGTTACGCCCGGGCCGGGATCAAGTCGGTGATGACCTTCGGCGTGTCTCATCATCTGGACAGCAACGGCAGCGACACCTGGAACGATAACGGCTTGGTGTCGCGCATGTCGCGCATCGCCAAAAACGCCGTGCCGGAAATGATCGTGATGTCCGACACCTGTTTTTGTGAGTACACCGACCACGGCCATTGCGGCGTGTTGCACCAGCACGAAGTCGATAACGACCAGACCCTGATCAACCTCGGCAAACAAGCCGTGGCCGCCGCCCGGGCCGGTGCCGATGTGATCGCGCCGTCGGCGGCGATGGACGGGCAGGTCCAGGCGATTCGCCGGGCGCTCGATGCAGCGGGTTTCAGCCAGACCGCGATCATGGCCTATTCGACCAAATTCGCCTCGGCGCTTTATGGCCCGTTCCGCGAAGCCGGCGGCAGTGCGCTCAAGGGGGACCGCAAAAGCTATCAGATGAACCCGATGAACCGTCGTGAAGCGGTGCGTGAGTCGTTGCTGGACGAGCAGGAAGGCGCCGACGCGCTGATGGTCAAGCCGGCCGGCGCGTACCTGGACATCATCCGCGACATCCGCGAAGCCTCGCGTCTGCCGTTGTCGGCGTATCAGGTGAGCGGTGAATACGCGATGATCAAATTCGCCGCCCAGGCCGGGGCAATCGATGAAGATCGCGTCGTGCGTGAGAGTCTGGGGGCGATCAAAAGGGCGGGGGCGGATTTGATCTTCACCTACTTCGCAATGGACCTGGCCCTGGCCGGGATCTAAAGATCATCCCATAACCACTGTTGAATGATCGTTCCCACGCTCCGCATGGGAACGCTTCCTGTGACGCTCTGCGTCACGCTTGTTGGGACGCGGAGCGTCCCTGGCTGCATTTTCCACGCAGAGCGTGGGAACGATCATCAAAAGATCTTCAGGTGATATAAGGCCGTATCCCATGATCGCGGAAATACCGTTCGATCACTTTCGGATCGGCGCTGTAATCGGCGATCGCCACGTAGGTATCCGGGCGCAGCAGATAAAACCCGTTGCGCGCCAGTCCCACGGTTTCAAACACCGGTCGCCAGTCGAACACCTGCAGCGGCAGGTGATGCGCCTTGCACCAGGCGATCATCTCGTCGCTGGTGTCGCCATACACATGCACCTGCCAGGTCAGGTATTTCAGCGATTCGAAGTTGTCCCCTTCACCGTCGTGGGCCCAGGGCAGGCGATCACCACCGTGAACGTGGCCGGCAACGCCCTCACTCAACGGCATGCCCCGATAGTTGAGGGTGGTCTGTGACACCGTGCGAAACATGAACTCCCGGACGGCCTCGAACGAGATCATTTTCGGGATCAAAAAGGGCGCCACGCGCATGCGCATTACGTCGGCAATTGGCCCATCGGCCGTGACGAAATTGAACACCCGATCAGTGGTGGCCACCAGGCGCTGGGCAAAGGCGATGCGTTCGGTTTCATAACTGTCGAGCAGTTTGGCCGTGGCGCTGCCGCTTAACACCGCCGCGAGCTTCCAGGCCAGATTGATCGCGTCGCCAATCCCGGTGTTCATGCCCTGGCCACCCGCCGGGCTGTGGACGTGGGCGGCGTCACCCAACAGAAACGCGCGTCCGGTACGAAAGTGATCCGCTACCCGGTGATGCACGCGATAGGTCGAGAACCAGTTCACCTGATCGATCTGCACCTTTAAATTCTCGATGGCCCGCCTGCTGACGTCTGCAAACTGGAGGGTTTCGGCGCGCTCGGCGCGTTCGTCGCGAACCGTGCCGATCAGTCGGGCGCGACCTTCGCTGGACAAAGGAAAAATGGCGAGAAAGTCGGCTTCGTCGAGGTCCACATGCAATTCACCGTTGAACGTCGGGCCGCGGGCCTGCACATCCGCCACATAGAAAATCTGCTGGTAGGTGCCCCCTGGGAAATCGGTGTCCAGGGATTTGCGCACGATCGAGCGGGCGCCGTCGCAGCCAGCGAGGTAACAGGCCTGGCAGGTTTGCTGCTGTCCATCGGGTAAGCGCAGTGTCGCGGTGATGCCATCGCCGGTTTCTTCGAAACTTTGCAATTCGGTGTTGCGCTCCACCGTAATGCCGAAGGTCTCCAGGCGTTCAATCAGCAGTTGTTCATGCTCGTCTTGCGGATAGATTTCCAGGAACGCGTAGGGCGTCAAACCCTCGCCGATGGCGCTCAGCGGCAGGTGTGCGACCGGTTCGCCCTTGACCCAGAAATTCGCGGCGCACACTTTATGGCCGTTCTGCACCACGGCGTCGCTGAGGTCGAGCTGGCGATACAGCTCCAGCGTTCGGGCCTGTACCGCCAACGCGCGTGAGGTAGTACCGGGGGCCGAGGTCTTGTCGATAATCCGCACCCCAATCCCCAGCTTGCTCAGCCACAGTGCCAGGACCAGCCCGGTCGGGCCGGCGCCGATGATCAGCACGTCGCTACGGTTCATGAGCCTGTCCTCCTCGGTGTGTGGATCAAGTATGGTTCAACCGGGGGGCACTCGCAGGCTCGACAGCGGCTACGGAACAGGGAGAGGGCGGGATAGTCATAGCCTGCGCCATGCCATTGATCGTATGGTTAACCCGGCTCAACGGATTTGATGGAGCACCATGCAAGCCAATCGATTGATCATGAGCGTGGCCGCGCTGTTGGTACTGGCCGGTTGCGGCACTCAGCGCCCTCAGGAACCGCCGGCCCGCAAGCCTGCCGAGGTCAAGGCCGAAATCGTCAGCCTGCTGCCGGCCAAAACGGTCGACCGCCAGGGCTGGGCCACCGACATCTACGCGGCGTTTGCCGCGCAAAAGATTTCGCCGACCACGCAAAACCTGTGTTCGGTACTCGCGGTCGCTGAGCAAGAGTCGACGTTTCAGGCTGATCCGCCGGTGCCAGGCCTGGGCAAGATCGCCCGGGATGAAATCGACCGCCGCGCCGATAAGGCTCACATTCCCAGCTTGCTGGTCAGCGGTGCCTTGCAGGTGCGTTCACCCAACGGCAAAAGCTACAGCGACCGACTGAATGCCGTGCGCAGCGAGAAAGAGCTCAGCGAGATTTTCGATGACTTCATCGGCATGGTGCCCATGGGCCGGACCTTGTTCGGCGGCTTCAACCCGGTGCACACCGGCGGGCCGATGCAGGTCAGCATCGACTTTGCCGAGCAGTATGTGCGGGATTATCCCTACCCGGTGAACGGCTCGATTCGTCACGAAGTGTTTACCCGTCGCGGAGGCCTGTATTTCGGTATCGCCCACTTGCTCGGCTATCCGGTGAGCTATAAACAGCCGCTGTATCGCTTCGCCGATTTCAACGCCGGTTGGTACGCCAGCCGCAATGCGGCGTTTCAGAACGCGGTCAGTCGTGCGACGGGTATCCCGCTGGCGCTGGATGGCGACCTGGTGCGCTACGACTCGATCATGCCCGGCACCACGGAACTGGCGGTGCGCACCCTCGGCAAGCAATTGGACATGCGCAACCCGACCATTCGGGATCAACTGGAGGAGGGTAATAGTCTTCAGTTTGAGGACACCAGGCTCTATCAGCGCGTCTTCGCCTTGGCCGAACAGGCCGAAGGCCGGGCATTACCCCGGGCGGTGTTGCCGGGGATCGTGCTGCAAAGCCCGAAAATCACCCGCAAACTCACCACGGCGTGGTTTGCCAAGCGAGTCGACGAGCGTTATCAACGCTGTATGAAGCGCGCGGGAGGGTAACCGGGCAAGCTCGCTCCCACAGGGTTCGCGCGCAGTCTTTGGCATCTGCTACAAAGAGAGAGTCGCAGAGGAGATTTAGCCATGTACCAGCTCTATGGGTATCAGAATTCGGGTGCGGCGGCCATTGAGGCCGCGCTGGAACTGTGCGAGGTTCCTTATCGCTTCATCGACGTGTCATCGTCCCCGCAGGCGGCGCATGCGCTGGAGAAGCTCAACCCGCTCAAGCAGGTTCCCACTCTGCAACTGCCTGATGGCGGCGTTCTTACCGAGAGTGCGGCTATCCTGATTCACTTGGGCCTTACGTTTCCGGAGTCGAACCTGTTGCCGGAAAACCCGATCAAGCGCGATCAGGTGATTCATGGTCTGGTGTATATCGTCAGTAATTGTTACACCGCCATCGGCATCATCGATTACCCCGAACGCTGGCTGGCCGAGGCGGACGAGTCGTCCCGGCAAAACCTCATGGCCGGTGCCCGCCAACGCCTGCATTGGCATTGGGAGGTGTTTGCCGATCAGTTCGCCGGCAAGTTGTACCTGGACGACGGAAAACCGGGCGCGCTGGATATTCTGGCAGCGGTGGTAACGCGGTGGGCCGGTACCCGGGAACACTTGCGCATTGCGCGGCCGGGGTTCTTCGCCTGGCTCGAACGCTTCGACCGCCACCCTGTATTGGCGCCGATCTTCTCGCGGCATTGGCCATAGGAACATCGCCAAACACATATTGTGGGGGGCGGGCTTTTGTGGCGAGGGAGCAAGCTCCCTCGCCACAAAAGCCCGGCTCCCACAGGGGGATTTGCGGTGTGTCGTGCAATCACTCGCCGCGAATGTACTGCTCCAGCTGCCGAATCAGTTCAGCCTGTTCGGCAATGGCTTCCTTAACCAGGTCGCCGATCGACAGCAAACCCATCAGCTCACCGTCCTCCACCACCGGCAAGTGCCGCAGGCGTTTGTCGGACATGATGCCCATGCAGGTTTCGACGGTTTGATGGGTGTCCACGGTGATTACCGGCGACACCATGATGTCGCTGACCGGTGTGCCGACGGAGGAGCGCCCCTTGAGCACCAGTTTGCGCGCATAGTCCCGCTCACTGATGATGCCGACGACCTTTCCCTCTTTCAGGACCGGTAACGCGCCGACGTTTTTGGCGGCCATCACCATCAGCGCTTCCAGCACCATTTGATGAGGCGCAATGGTGTGGACTGCCTGATTCTGTTGGGCCTTTAACTTGAGCAACTGGGCGACGGTTTTCATGACGGCTTCTCGGGTGTTGTCGTTGTCCTTGAAGAATCGTAGAGACAGGCTCACAGAGCAAGGGAGAAAGCGGCAGATAACACGCAAATAGCGTCATTCAGGTTTTTTTTCATAACCCCCCCCCCGATTCATCGAGAGAATGTGTCGATTAGCAGGATAGGCTCAGGCCCGGAAGGCGTTCAGTTTTGTCGCGTGTCGACCGGGGAGACCGGGTAACGGGGATTATGGTTTTTTTGGTTAATACCTTGAAATAGAGGGAGGAAAATCGAATAAAGAAATTCGGGTAGGCTCATACCTCTAATAAGTCATGGATGACTCGTCATTATGTTTGATGCTCTAACGGCTGCTGAATCTACGCAGCGTTCACTTCCTGAGTCTATGACTCAGAGTCCGCACATACCTTTCATTGCCAAGTCTATTCCAGACTGGCTATTGAGCACCCGTGCAGAAAATCGCACCGCTTTAAAACAGAATGTTGGACCTGCCATGCCCTGGTATGACATGGCGTCGGCGCAATTACGTGGTGAGATGAAAAGGGCGTTTGAGGACAGTTGGGTATCACAAAACGAAACTGATAAAACCCTGAACAAAATTCAGGAAGTCGAAACGTTCGCAGAACAGCTTTTAATCACTGCGCTGAAAGACAAATACGGCATTACCCTGGATGTCAAAGCGACCTACCTGCGGCTTTACTGCCCCAAGGGCATTGTCGTCGGGTTTGATGTGCGGACGCTGTCACTGCTTGAGGCCTCGCTGCATAACTTCGAAGTTAAAGAAACCCGAGCGGGTTATTTCGACAGGGCGAGCGACTTCATTACGAAGCCTTCCGCTTCCGGGCAATTCGACGTCGTGCCGATCAAACATAAACTGTCTGTCGAGGCCTTTGCAGCGCTGTGTCGTGAACTGGATATCGGGGCTCGATACCAAGCTTACCTGAAGGCATTCATGGGGTTCACCAACCCGGTGGCAAGGGCGGTGTTACAACATAAAGTACAGGCCAGCCAACAGGATGCGTTGCGTGCGGCCAGTGTTCTGGCGCTCATGAAACAAGACATCGATCACGATACTCACCGCATGCTGTTGAATCTGGTTGCGGGGCATCAAGCACTGACTTTGCAGGGCCAACCCATGCACTGTTTCGAGTTGAGGATGATGGATACGGCCCTGACAGGCATTGTTCTGATTGCGGCGGACCTCGATAGCAGCCGTCAGATTGAACAAGTCATCGCCTATGTCCCCCATGATCCGGAACATCCGGTCAAACAATACCCCTCCCTGGCCAGCTTCCATAGAGAACTGATCTCACAATTACGCGTGCCTGAGTATCAGCGCTTTTTCAGCCGGTTTGTCCCTCATCAACAGCGAGGCACCTTCTTTTTCCAGCTCAATAACCGGCTTTCAAGCATTCAATGGCATGCATCCTTGCCGTTTGAACAAAAGCCGGCGTGGCGTGAGGAGCCGAATATCAATCCTGATTTGCAGATGACCTATCTGCGAAACAGCGGTGACTTCTGGACCCGTGACTTTCACCAGAAACTGAACAAGATCCTCAATGACGCTCGGGCGATGGCGGTTCCCACTGGCGATGAAGATGAAAAAACTCGTTGGGCGCGTTGGGATAGTTTTCAAAAGGTCGCCGCAGTCGTTCTTGAAGCGGCCACTTTTGTGGCGACGCTCTTTGTACCGTTGCTTGGCGAGCTGATGCTGGCCTATACCGCCTATCAACTGCTTGATGAAACGTTCGAAGGGATTATCGAGTGGTCAGAGGGACAGAGAAGCGAAGCTGCCGGGCATTTGATCGGTGTGGCTGAAAGTCTGATCCAGTTGGGTGCATTCGCGGCAGGAGGCAAAGTAGTGGGCACCCTGTTGCCGCTCAAGTCGTCGCCCTTTATCGAGGGCATGAGGCTCGTAGAAAAGAGCGATGGCAGGTCGCGGTTATGGGACGCGGATCTGCAGCGCTACGCACAGTCGATTACCCTTGATGAGTCTGTCCGGCCGGATGAAAAGGGCATTTATCGACATTCCGGACAGGAGGTGCTGCCGCTCGATGGCACGCAGTTTGTGATTGAGCCTGATCCTGGATCGGATCAGTACCGCATCCAGCATCCCCGTCGGGGCGACGCCTATGCCCCCCGTCTTGTCCACAATGGCGTTGGTGCGTGGGCGCATGAGGCTGAGCGCCCTCAGGCCTGGCAGGGCGTCACCCTGATGCGACGCCTGGGACATCGCGTCGATTCGTTTTCCGATCAAACCCTGGAGCAGATCCGGATCGTCAGCGGTGTTGACGATGCGGTATTGCGCAAACTACATGTCGAGCGTGAGCGGCCGCCGGCGTTGCTGGTGGCAACCATCAAGCGTTTTACTGCTGACCAGGAGGTTAAAACTTTCATCGAGCGAATAAGTAGCCGTGACCCGCAGGTGTATGGTCAGGCCAATGTGCAGACTCAACTGGAACTGCTGACGCGTCATCGCAAATGGCCCAAGAACCGCACCGTGCAGTGGCTCGATGCGCAAGACAAGGTGCTCTGGCAATCTTCGCCAGACCTGGGCGAATCGATCATCAAGGTCAGATCCGGGCAGACCGGTTACCACGATCTGGCCGCAACGATGCTCTCCCAACTGCCGGAACAGGAGGTCAAGACGCTGCTGGATGAAGCGTTTGGCAATGGAATCATCGCCCTGGATGTGCGGGCGGCCAGACTGCGTGCGCTCATCGCCACGGCGGCCAGGGAGCAAGAAACGACGTTGGTGGATGCTCGTTTCAACCTTGATGAAGCACCTGTCGGCCCCGACGTTGCGGCGCACGTTGGATGGTTGCGTAGTGAGTTTCCTCAATTGCCGGGTGCCATCATGGATGAGCTGCTGGTCGGTATCACCGAGGCGGAACAAAGACAGATGAGCGATCGACAGCATTTGCCGTTTCGTCTGCGGCAGGAGGTCCGCACGGCGATACGCGAATGGCGGATTGTTCGGGCGTACGAGGGGCTGTATTTGCCCTCGAGCGCGAATCTGGATACCAGTCGGCTGGCGTTGCACAGCCTCGAGCGCCTGCCAGGCTGGTCGCCCGAGGTACGCATCGAAATTCGCAACCAGTCATTCGAGGGACCGCTGCTCGACAGTATCGGGCCGGAACACGCGTCCATTCGCAAAGTGCTGGTGCGAACCATGGAAAACACCTTTCAGTCCCATGACGAAGAGGGTAATACGCTGCATGGCGCCGACGATTTCTATACCGCCCTGTTACAAGCCTTGCCTGACGCCGCGCGCAGAAAACTGGGCCACGAAATCGGCCAGGGCATCCAGTTGCGACAGACATTACAGAACGCACCGCTGACGCATGCGGCGTTGCGCGAAATTCTCCCGGATCCCTCCATTCGACATGTAATGGACACCGCGGCCGCAACCCGTTTGCGCGGAGCCGTTCAGGGGTATGCACGGATCAATGAGCCTCTGCTCGGTACAGGGGGGACCGTGAGTCTGGAGGATCGGTTCAAGGTGCTGTACCCGCAGGCGAGTGCGGATACGTTTGCCGATTTTGTCCGCTCATCCGGCTCGCAGACTCAGGCGTTGCGGGTCATCGGCGAACGGGAATTGGAGTTCGAGGAACTGACCAAAGCCCTGGATAGCTGGGTGGCGATCGAGAGAGGCGAGCTTCTGCCCATGGATCAACGCTATCACAAGGGACGTTTTGCCAAGGCGATCACGCAATGCTGGCAGGCTGCACAAACTTCGGGGCCGGACGGCTACGCCCTGGATCTGAATTTTCACTGGACGAGTGATTTTCTGGAGTATCTGCCAGCATTGAATGCTGATTTCCGGCATGTCGGTTCGCTGCAGTTCCGCCATGTCGAACTGCGTACCGATATCACCGGTTTTCTTCGTTATTTTTCCAACTTGAGGGCGCTGGATTTGAGTGATAACGCGCTGATCGCCGCCCCTCGCTTGCAAGAAAGTCTGCCGGTGCTCGAGCATCTGAACCTGTCCAATAACCAACTGACGCTGACCGCTGACAGTGTGGCGGATCTGGCTGGTCTGACTCGTCTGCAAACACTGAGACTGGCCGGCAACCCGGCGCTGTCGCAGCAGCCGGATGTCAGCCGGATGGCTGAACTCCACCTGTTGGATTTGCACGATACCGGTATCACGGAGTGGCCCACCGGCCTGCTCACGCTGCCGCGACCGCGCGCCTTTGAACTGGATCTGCAGGGCAATCCGATCGAACAGGTCCCCCAAGCGACACCCGGTTCGGAGCAGGCACGGCTTGTTGCCCGCACCCGCTTGAGCCGCGACCGGTTGTCTGATCAAGGTCGTGAACAATTTCAGAGCTATATGCGTTCGGTAGGGTATGACCCGGCACGCAGTTACCCGCCCAAAGGCGAGGAAACCAGTGTGTACTGGCTGGAAGGTTTGTCTGGCGCAGAACGACAAAGCAGGCAAACGTTGTGGGATGAGCTTGAAGGGGAGCCGAATGCCCAGGGTTTTTTCGAGGTGCTGGAGCAACTCGCCGACTCAGCCGATTATGTCGAAGAAGCCAGTCGCCCCGAGCTGACACAACGAGTGTGGCGCCTGCTCGATGCCGCTGCTCAGGACACCCCGCTGCGCGAAGAACTGTTTCGCATGGCGAGCAACCCTGATTCATGCGCCGACGCCGGTGCGCAGATTTTCAATGAAATGGGGTTCAAAGTACTGGTTCACGAAGCGTATCTGGCCGGCAGCACTGAGCAGATCGAAACCAGCCTGATCAGATTGGCGAAGGGCAAGTCCCGTCTGGATCAGGTCAATGAAATCGCGCGCGCCACTGTCCAGAGCCGATTGCAGGCCGGTGAAAGCTTTATGGCGGTCGATGAAGACGGGGACATCACCGGTACCATCGACGAAGTGGAAGTTTATCTGGCGTTTCAGACCGGTCTGGCGGATCGGCTTGATCTGCCATGGCAATCGCGGGGAATGTTGTTCCGGGAGATGGCCGAGGTCAGTGATGCGCAGATAGATCAGGCGTATGAATCGGTTTTGACGCTTGAGGCGGGTGAGGGGCTGGTGAACCGGATTATTGAGCAGCGGTTTTGGTGCAAGTACCTGAAGAGTCGCCATGCGCAAGCATTCGCGCAGAATTCGACGGCGTTTAATGCTCGCTCAGAGGAGCTGCTCAATCGGCATTTGGCGGGCACCGTCTCACAGCAGGTATATGAGCGCGAACTTCTTGAGTTGGCCGAGGGGCGTAAGGGATTATTGAGGACGCTGACAGTGGAGGCGTGGAAAAAGGCCGCATAGCCTGCACGGTACCGCATCGCAGCACGCGACCGGTCTGTCGTTGCGGACAGACCGGTTTTTTTGGGGCCGTTAGCGTGTTTGGCTCCAGAAGGATATTGCCCTACCGGTATTCCACTATCGCGCTGTTCCACTGGGACCGAGTCGTCGCCGTTCTCCCCGTCAAGACATCAAAGGCTGATGTATTGTCGTAGGACTCAAGCAAGATATGGGTGCAGTTGAAACAAGCGGGAAAGGCCTGCGCTGCTATCGCCCCTTGTAGTTTTTGCGTCACCACTTGAATGAGCGCCGGGTCGGTTGTCCCGGTCTGCGCTTTCTGGATATAAAGCGCCAGATTGGCCGCTTGAACTTCTGCGTGGGCGGCAGGGAGTCCACTGGATTGGGGCAGGTCACCTTCGCTTGCCGCTATATGACCTTGAATACGGTTCTTTATCAGCGGGTGAAGTGGCGTTTGTTCATACTCTATGCCGGCCAGGTCAATCGTTTCAGATGTCGTCCCTCGGTAGATTTTTACAGGAAGCGCAGGATCTTTGATTCGCGCGATATACCGGTTGCTCAAATATTCCGTATATCGATCAGGGTCGGTGAATCTCAGGATGCCACCTGTGACCGGATTGTCTCTACCGAGGCTATCATCCGCCTGTCTGTGCATCTCTACGCCATGTTTGGCTTTAGTGAGCGTTACATTTCTTTCCAAAGGGATATTGAAAAAGTCGGTGATGTAAATGGCATCGTCAGGTATTGAGCCTTCAATCGCTACTCCCGCATGTGCGACAGCGACCTCGGATCTAAACGTTTTTGAGAACCGCGCATCTGGATGTGTCTTAAAGTGTTCTTCGCTTGCAGCCAGTTGTTTTGTCGCGGAGCCTTTCACTTTAGGCACCGGATGAGTGCGCGGCACCTCAAGCATGGCGGTGGTTCGGGCACTTACCCTCTGGTTAAGCGCGGCTCCTTTGGTAAGCCCAAGCCTATCGACAAAACTCATCGGGTTACTACCCACCATCTCATACAGATTCAACCCGTCCACTGTTCCCGCCGGGTCGGCACTGATCCAGCGTTGCAACCACGACGCGAAATAACGCCGTCCGTAGTAGTAAAGTCCGCTTTCATCCCTCTCCTTGCCCGAATAGCGGATGGTTTTATAACTGACTTCCCGCACCGAATCCGCTCTCAGCGAGGCCGTGCCGCCGAAGGGATAATAGTCCTCGTGACTGATCAGGCGGCCCGCTTGATCGAGCTCGATGAGGCTGGAACCCAGGCTGTCGTCGAGGCAGTAGCGCACCTGATTGGCATCAATGTCTTCCGGTTTACCCAGGAGCCAATGCAGGCAGCGTACGTTGCCTATTACGTTCGGCAAGGTGATGACGTGCAGCTCTTCACCCGTGTCGCGGCAGCGTATTTCCAGTCCGGGAAGGTAGCGTGCTTCGTGGAAATGGCTGGTCGATGATGTATGGGTTTCGTGGCGTTTATAGACACGTACGCCATTGCTGTAGCGAAAGGTTTCCGTATCGTGGAGGCCATTTTCGCGCTCGATCAGCGTGATGGAGGCCAGCTCATCATGGCTGTTCCATTGCAACGCCTGACCCGGTTGCAAGGCCTGGAGATTGCCATGGCGGTCAAACAGCTTTGAAAAATCGGGTTCAGGATCCCCTTCTTTCCAGCGCACGCCACGGTTGCTGGACGGATCAATGCGCATCCGATGGGTGTAACCGCGTACCGCGCGGCTATGAGTAATCCTGATCAGGTTGTTGCCTTTGTCGTACTCGAAGGTTTGTGTGTACTTCAGGAAGTTGTTGGGGTCGTTGGGCAGCGGCCTCCCCGGCATGCTGGACGGCGGAGGGCTATCATGACCGGTGGCGCTGACCAACCGGTACAGGGGGTCATATATGAATTCGCGGGCTCCATCAATGTACTGGTTGGCCAAGAACACCGGATTGAAGGTGTGATCCTTTATGCTCAGTACGTTACCGACCTTGTCATAGTCATATTCCAGATCTTGCCGCAGGTTCTGGCCAGGCACTCCAGCCTTCATGCGTGTCAGCCGACCATCCGCCTGGTCGTAGATCCAGGTTCTGGTCATGCCGTTGCCGAGTCGTTGCTCGATGACCTGGCCGGCGGCGTTGTACTGCGCGTTCTTGAGGATGTCCTGAGCGGAGTCGCTGGCATTGATTTGCAGTGTCACTTGCTTGAGTTGCCCGGCAACGTCGTAGCGTGAATGCTGCTGATGGTTGCCGGCATCTGTCTGGCTCAGCGCCTTGCCGTCTGCACCGTAGCGCCATCGTGTGGTGTAGACGCAGCCATCGAATAACGTGCGGGTTTCTTCTAAAGGCAGGTAATGCAAACTAAAGGAATCGAATGCAATCGAACCCGAAGGATCGACTTTCTTGATCAGCTGACCCCGCAAGTTTTTCCCGGGATCCGCATCGCCCTGCCCATAAGTCAAGACTTCGACGTTCGGTTGCGCATTGGCGTCAACCGCCAACATGCGCAGTTGATCATCGTAGGTATTTCGCCATTGATTGCCGCGCTCATCCCAGCGGCAGAGGACTTCACCGGCCACCCCGAGCAAGCTCAGACGCCAGCCGGAATCGACGCTGTCGACCTTCAGCGGTTGGCCGGTCAGCCCATGGACCGTCGTCAGGTTGGGCCTGGAGCCATACAGACGCGGATCCCAGTGTTCCACCGGTCTGCCGGCGACGTCATGACGCTGTCGGGTGATGAGCGCTTCCAGAGGCTCGCGAGCGCTCTTGCGCAGGTAGGCCACATGGCGAACCGCCAGGCCGCGGCCATCATTGGCAGTAATCGAAGAGGTGTTCCGATGCACGGTGAGATCCATCTCTCTATCTCCTTCAATGCGTAGCATCGGTCATGGCAAGGGTTTTCTCCAAGGCTCGATGCTATCAACGTACGAGGGGTGTGTAACCTGTCAGATATGACAGGTGACGAGGGGCGCACCTATCCCAACGCATCCACACGGTTGCCCAATGACGCGTAGAATCACCCCTTGAATCAAATCGTTGAGGTTGCAGTGGTGGATTTACAGCAGGGCTTCGTCCTGACCCGGCATTGGCGCGATACCCCGGCCGGCACCGAAGTCGAGTTCTGGCTGGCGACCGATGCCGGTCCCCGGCGCATCCGCCTGCCCCATCAACCGTCGGTCGCGTTCATTCCGGCAACCCAGCGCGAGCAAGCCGAAACGGTGTTGCGCGGCGAAAAGAACGTCGAACTGCGGCCGTTGGCGCTGCTGGACTTCGAGCACCGCCCGGTGCTGGGCCTGTATTGCCAGCAGCACGGCCAGCTGATGCGCCTGGAAACCGCACTGCGCAAATCAGGTGTCGAGGTGTTCGAAGCCGACATCCGCCCGCCGGAACGCTACATGATGGAGCGGTTCATCACCGCGCCGGTAGTGTTCGGCGGCACACCCGCTGCCGATGGCCTGTTGCTCGACGCGCAAATGAAACCCGCCCCCGGCTATCGGCCGAACCTGCGGCTGGTCTCGCTGGACATCGAAACCACCGCCCAGGGCGAGTTGTATTCCATCGCCCTGGAAGGCTGCGGCGAGCGTCAGGTGTATATGCTCGGGTCGCCCAATGGCGATGACAGCGGGGTGGATTTCCAGCTCGAATACTGCGATTCACGAACCCTGCTGCTGAAAAAACTCAACGAATGGTTCGCCCGGCACGACCCCGACGCCATCATTGGCTGGAACGTCGTGCAGTTCGACCTGCGCGTCCTGCACGAACATGCTCGCCGCCTGGCGGTGCCGCTGAAGCTGGGGCGTGGCGGCGAAGAAATGCAGTGGCGCGAGCACGGCAGCGGCAATCATTATTTCGCCTCGGCTGCCGGCCGGTTGATCATCGACGGCATCGAGTCACTGCGTTCGGCGACCTGGAGCTTCCCCTCGTTCAGCCTGGAAAACGTCGCGCAAACCCTGTTGGGTGAAGGCAAGTCGATCGACAACCCGTACCAGCGCATGGACGAAATCAACCGCATGTTCGCCGAGGACAAGCCGGCCCTGGCCAAGTACAACCTCAAGGACTGCGAACTGGTGACGCGGATTTTCGCCAAGACCGAGTTGTTGACCTTCCTGCTGGAGCGCGCCAGCGTCACCGGTTTGCCGGCGGATCGCAGCGGTGGTTCGGTGGCGGCATTCACGCACCTGTATATGCCGTTGATGCATCGTCAGGGCTTCGTTGCGCCGAACCTCGGCAATAAACCACCGCAGGCCAGCCCCGGCGGTTTTGTCATGGACTCGCAGCCGGGGTTATACGAGTCGGTGCTGGTGCTCGACTACAAAAGCCTCTATCCGTCGATCATCCGCACCTTCCTGATCGACCCGGTGGGCTTGATCGAAGGTCTCAAGCATCCCGGCGACAGCGAATCGGTGCCGGGTTTTCGCGGTGCCCGTTTCTCCCGTACCCGACATTGCCTGCCAGCCATCATCGCCCGGGTCGCCGAAGGCCGCGAAACCGCCAAGCGTGAACACAATGCGCCGCTGTCCCAGGCGCTGAAGATCATCATGAATGCGTTCTACGGTGTACTGGGTTCCAGCGGTTGCCGCTTCTTCGATACCCGGTTGGCTTCGTCCATCACCTTGCGCGGGCACGAGATCATGTTGCGTACCCGCCAACTCATCGAGGCTCAGGGCCACGCGGTGATCTACGGCGATACCGACTCGACCTTCGTCTGGCTGCGTCGTCCTCACGGTCAGGCCGAAGCCGCGCAGATCGGCCACGCGCTGGTGGACCACGTCAACCAATGGTGGCGCGAGCATGTGAAGCAGGAGTACGGGTTGGAAAGTGCCCTGGAGTTGCAGTTCGAAACCCACTACAAACGCTTTCTGATGCCGACCATTCGCGGCGCCGAGGAGGGCAGCAAGAAGCGCTATGCCGGGTTGGTTACCCGTGCCGATGGCACCGACGAGATGGTCTACAAAGGCCTGGAAACCGTGCGCACCGATTGGTCGCCGTTGGCCCGGCAGTTCCAGCAGGAACTGTACCTGCGCATTTTCAACCGCAAGCCCTATCAGGATTACGTGCGTGA
Source organism: Pseudomonas sp. FP1740 (assembly GCF_030687165.1). Classification (NCBI taxonomy): domain Bacteria; kingdom Pseudomonadati; phylum Pseudomonadota; class Gammaproteobacteria; order Pseudomonadales; family Pseudomonadaceae; genus Pseudomonas; species Pseudomonas sp. FP1740. The sequence continues at coordinate 4,290,078 of NZ_CP117461.1, read as the reverse complement.
CTATGTGCGCAAGACCCTGGCCGGTGAGTTCGACGAGCGCCTGATCTACCGCAAACGCCTGCGTCGTCCCCTCGATGACTATCAACGCAACGTGCCGCCCCATGTGCGAGCCGCGCGAATCGCCGATGACTACAACGACCAACAGGGGCGTCCACGGCAATATCACAACGGCGGCTGGATCAGCTACGTGATCACTGTCGCCGGCCCCGAGCCGCTGGAAATCCGCAGCGCGCCCATCGACTACGACCATTACATCACCCGGCAGCTGCAACCGGTGGCGGATGCCATCCTGCCATTCGTGGATGACGATTTTTCAACGCTGATTGGGGGGCAACTGGGCCTGTTTTGAGTCCAGCAGCGACAGCGTCCAGTCATCCGGTATGCCGTGAAAGTACTGATCCAGCGCCTGATGGAACAGGCTGCCTTTGGGCGAAACCTGGGCGAACAGCGTCATCGATGAATGAAACTTGAGGTTGTCGGGGTGCCCGAAAATCTTGGTAATCGAGCGTTGAGGAATGTCCAGCACCAGTTGCGTGCAGCTACGCAAGCGCGGACCCAGTAGCGGATGCTCCAGGTACGCCACAGCTTCCTCGCTGGAGCGAATGGCAAAGTAGCGGGACATTTCGCTGTCACCCAACCCGGCAAACTGCGGAAAGATGAACCACATCCAGTGCCGACGTTTCTGGCCGGCGCGCAGTTCCTCCTGCACCCACTCGAACACAGGATTCTGCGCCTGGACGAAGCGTGGCAAATTGAAAGCGTCGAGCTGATCGGTACTTCTCATGCCGATGCCCTCTGATAGAACCGCGATGGCTCAGACCATGGCCAACCGCTGCTTGCGTTGTGGCGCGCGAAACGCTTGGTCCAGCGCCTCCAGATCCCCAGCCTCCAGGCGCAAATGCGCCGCTTGTGCGTTGAGCCGCACATGCTCGGGGTGGACCGCTTTGGGGATGGCGATCACCCCGTTCTGACGCAGAATCCATGCCAGCGCTACCTGCGCAGGTGTCGCCTCGTGACGGGCGGCAACCTGTTTGAGTATTGGATTGGCCAGCATGTACCCGCCCTGGCCGATCGGACAGTAGGCCATCACCGGCATCTTTTGCCGTTGGCTCCAGGGCAGCAGATCGAATTCGATGCCGCGTTCTTCCAGGTTATACAGCACCTGATTGGTGGCGCAGGCCGGTGAGGCCAGTTCATCCAGGTCGTCCAGGTCGAAGTTGGACACGCCCCAACGGCTGATCTTGCCGTCTTCACGCAGGCGTTCGAAGGCTTCGACGGTTTCCTCAAGGGGATACTCACCGCGCCAGTGCAACAGATAAAGATCGATGTAATCGGTGTTCAGCCGGCGTAGGCTGCGTTCGCAGGCCTGGGGGATACCTCTGCGGCTGGCGTTGTGGGGGTAGACCTTGCTGACCAGGAAAACCTGGTCACGCAGACCGGTGATAGCTTCACCCACCACCTCTTCGGCGCCCCCTTCGGCGTACATTTCAGCGGTGTCGATCAGGGTCATGCCCAACTCGATGCCCAGGCGCAGCGCTGCAACTTCCTTGGTGTGTCGGGAGCGCTCCTCCCCCATGTGCCAGGTGCCTTGGCCGATGACCGGCACAGGGCGGCCGGCCAGCTCAAGAGTGCGCATGAATCCTCCTTGTCGAAGTCCGATCGATACAACAGTTGGCAGCAAAATAGCAGTGTGGTTCCGTCGTCATCATGAAAGATCGCAGCCTGCGGCAGCTCCTGCGAGGGCGGGGCACACTCGCGATATCACGGGTGTACCCAGCCCCCTGGAGCTGCCGAAAGCTGCGATCTTTTGATCTACCGGGCGGAGAACCTGAACACCGTGGTCTGGGCATAGGTCTTGCCCGGATCCAGCCGCGTGGACGGGAAGCTCGGCTGGTTCGGCGAGTCCGGATAATGCTGGGTTTCCAGAGTAAAGGCACCCCAATGCGGGTAAATCTTGCCGGCCTTGCCCTTGACCGAGCCGTCGAGGAAGTTGCTGGTGTAGAACTGTACGCCAGGTTCGGTGGTGTAGAGCTGCAAGCGACGGCCGGATTGCGGATCGCTGACATCGGCGGCGAGTTTACCCACGTCGCCCTTGGCATCCAGCACCCAGTTGAAGTCAAAACCGCCTTGTTTCGGCTCGGCGAATTTCAACTGTGGGTGATCGGCCTTGATGTGTTGACCGATGGCGGTCGGTTGAGTGAAGTCCATGGGCGTGCCGGCGACCGGGGCCAGTTCTCCGGTGGGGATCAGTTTGCCGGTGACTGGCGTGTAACGGGCGGCGTGCAAGGTCGCCAGCTGCTTCAGCACATCGCCGTTACCCGCGCCGGCCAGGTTGAAATAGCTGTGGTTGGTCAGGTTCAGCACTGTGGGCTTATCGGTGCTGGCCTTGTAGTCGATGCGCAGCTCATTGTTCTCGGTGAGGCTGTAGGTAACCTCGGTTTTCAGGTTGCCGGGGAAACCCATTTCGCCATCCGCCGACAGGTACGTCAGCGTCACGCCCACCGAATCCTTGCCCTTGCTCGGTTCGGCTTTCCACACCCGCTTGTCGAAACCTTGAGCCCCGCCGTGCAGCGAATTGCTGCCGTCGTTGAGCGGCACTTGAAAGCGCTTGCCATCCAGCTCGAAGGCGCCGTTGGCCAGGCGATTGCCGAAGCGGCCGATGGTCGCGCCGAAAAACGCCGTGCCACTTTGATAACCCTGCACGTCGTCGAAACCGAGCACCACATCGTCGAGCTTGCCGTTTTTATCCGGCACTTTCAGCGACTGGAGAATCCCGCCGTAAGTAATGACCGTGGCCTGCAGGCCATGGCTGTTGCGCAAAATGTATTGTTCGACGGGGGTGCCGTCATTGGTTTTGCCGAAGGCTTTCTGTTCGCTGGACAAGCCAGTGGCGTGAGCGGAGAGGGTGGCGATCATCAGGGACAGTCCGAGGCCGGAGAGCAGGTGTCGGGATTGAAGCATGGTTGACCTTCCTTTTTGTTGTTTTTAAGAAGTAGTCATACTAATGATCGTGGTTTGACGCGATCAAGGAAGGATTTATAGCTTATGCATCGAGTATTGCAATTATAAAGTATGACTAATTTGTGAGCGCTTTCGCGATGATCCGCGCTTACGGACCACCGGCACTGCACTTTTTCAGCTTTCACGGTTCTATCCTTGGCCAGCCCGCGGCGATCCCCACCGCCGGCCCATGCCCAAGTTCAAGAACCCATGGCTCGAGTTTTACCCCGTTTTACCCTGCACATTCGCCGTCATTGCTTGCTGCTGATCAGCCTGTCGATGCTCCTCGCCAGTGGTTGCAGCCATCAGCCGGGCAACGATGTCATCAGCCAGTTTCGCGATGGAAAACCTCAGGAATTCCTCCAGACCAGTGTCGACCGCATGGCGACCCTGACGATGCGCGATAACCTCGAAAGCCTCTACCTGCTGATGAACAAGCTCTACCTGCGCAACCCGCAGGAGCTGAAAAAATCCGGCTTCCTCGATGTCGGCACCGCCGAAAAACAAGTGCGCATGGCCATCGAACAGCAAGAGCCGCTGCCCACCCTCGGCGGCAAAAAAGACCTCGCGGCGCTGAGCTTCGCCATGAGCCCGGAATTCCTCGGTGACCGGGTCGGCGCATTCATCTATGCGATTGGCAGCATGCTGGTGACGGCCCATGGCAATCGGCTGGAGTTCTACATGACGGATGCGCTCAACCCGACCTTCGTCAGCAATGCCGCGCGCAACATCGAAAAAGCCACCTGGATCCTGAGCCAGCGGCAAAACAGGCAAGGTGAGCCTTTACTGTTCTCCAACGAAATTTCGGAGGAGGGCAGCAACCTGAGTTTTGCCGTGGAGTTCGGCAAAATCGTCGCGCGACTGGACCTGCTGACCCAGATGCTCGACGAGCGCTACCGGCGGATCGGCCTGAACTACGCCCAGAGTCTGCTGTTCCTGAATTTTTTGCCGGTGCAGTGAGAGGTCGGATAAAGCGCAATTCTTGTGGAGTTGGTAAGGGTCGCTGTTTCAAATCGGTGAATTGGCATAACGATAGACCGCATCGATATATGTGGTTATAAGAAAAATCGCTATGCTGCGTCCGGTTTATTTCCTGCGATTTTCTGGGCGTATTAATGGAATTCGGTAATTTCGGGTTGGTCGTGGCGGGTCTGGTGGTCGGCTTTATTGTCGGCATGACCGGGGTCGGGGGCGGTTCGTTGATGACGCCGATCCTGCTGTGGTTCGGCGTTAACCCGGCCACGGCGGTGGGCACGGACTTGCTGTACGCGGCCATTACCAAATCCAGTGGTGTGCTGGTTCATCGCAAGAACAAGAACATCGACTGGGCGATCACTGGTTGGCTGACCCTCGGCAGCGTGCCGGCGGTCGCCTTGACGCTGTGGTTTTTGAGCACTTTGCAGACCTCGCCCGAGGCCATGAACGCCATCATCAAACAGGCGCTGGGCTTCGTTTTGTTCGCCACGGCGCTGGCGATTCTCTTCAAGAAGCGCTTGCTCGACTTCGCCCACAAACGGGCGGGCGGCCAGTACAACCCCAGCGGCTCCCGGTTGAATGCACTGACCGTGATCACCGGTCTGGTGCTAGGCGCCATGGTGGCCCTGACCTCCATCGGCGCCGGCGCCCTGGGCACTGTTGCGCTGTTCATCCTGTATCCGCTGCTGCCCACTCGTCGCCTGGTCGGCACCGAAATCGCCCACGCGGTGCCCCTGACCCTGGTCGCCGGCCTGGGCCACGCGAGCATGGGCAACATGGATTGGCACGTGTTGGGCTTCCTGCTGGTCGGTTCGCTGCCAGGGATTTACCTGGGCAGCCATTTGACCGGGCGCATCTCCGACGAACTGCTGCGTCCGTGCCTGGCCACGATGCTGGTGCTGATCGGCTATAAACTGGCGTTCTGATCCGATACCGCTTCCCGAGTAAAAATCTCCAGCAGATGCCCGTCCGGGTCATCGAAATACACCCGCCGGCCACCGACGTAATCGTTGATCTCGTTGGGCCGCTGCTTACCGGGGTCGGCCCACCACGGCTGCTTGATCGCCTGCAGGCGAGCGAAGGCCGCATCGAAGTCGTCGTCACCAATCAAGAACGCATAGTGCTGGGAAGCGATGGGCGGGTCGTTGTTGTAGAAATCCAGCGACACCCCGTTATCGAACTTGACCACCAGCATCGGCCCGAACGGCTCGGGATCGGGCAGGCCGAGGAGGTCGGTCAGGTAGCGTGCCGAAACCTGTTTGTCACGGCACCAGACGATGGTGTGGTTCAGCTGAGCGCTCATGGATAAACCCTCACGATGAATCAGCTATGAGATTAGCTCAGGCTGTTGCGCAATGACCGCCCTGACCTAAGCTTGGGCAAGGCGAACACAATCGCGGTGCATCGCCCGGAACGATCACCGCGATGCGCAATCATTAGAGCGTGGATATCAAAAGGAGATGCGCATGCTCATCAGGTCTTTGACCCTGGCTACCATGTTGGCTTTCGTCGGTCCTTCATTCGCCGCCGATGACGATTCCCCTCTGGTTAAAGACGTGGGCCGGGCTCGCCCCCTGATTGTCATCGCGCCCAGTTCGGTGGACCCGGTTTGGCTCAACCTGAAAAAATCACTGGACGACTCTGCCAGCCGCAAGGGCTTCACCGATCGAAACATGGTGCTGTACACCGTGATCAATACGATGGGCCAACGGGACGGCAAAGACCTCGACCCGCAATCAACGATGGCGTTGATACGCTCGCTCAAGCTGGGTGCCGGGGCGAAGAGCAAAATCATCCTGATCGGCAAGGATGGCGAAAAGAAGCTTGAGCAGTCGGATGCGGTCGAGTTGAAAGAGATATTCAACACCGTCGACCAGTTGCCGACGGCCGAGAAGGAAGCAACGGTACCGGTGCCAGCGCCGGTGGCTGAAGTCGCACCGGTCAAAGGTGCTAAAGGCACCAAAGGCAAACCGGCGAAGCCTGCCAAGCCGGCTGAGCAGCCGGATGATTGAATTGAGCTGAGTAGTGGTGAGAAGGCTTACCCCAATGGGCGACCCCAACAGGTCGCCCATTTTGTTTGCCGGCGGAAATCTGAAACTTGGTGATCCATTGTGGCGAGGGAGCTTGCTCCCGTTCGGCTGCGTAGCAGTCGTAAACCCTGCACCCTAGACCTATCTGATGTACCGCGGTGACTGGTTTGGGGCCGCTGCGCAGCCCAGCGGGAGCAAGCTCCCTCGCCACAGGTTCTGTGCCAATCCGGCCAATGATTCCCAGGCTCGGCAGCTGCTACGGGGCGTCGCCCTCGGCTATTTGGTCAGCGCACTCAGAATCTGGTAGGCGATTTTGATCCGCTCCGGGTTCGGGTAGTTTTTGTTGGCCAGGATCACGATGCCGATGTCCTTCGCCGGGATAAAAGCGACGTAGGCACCGAAGCCGCCGGTTGAGCCGGTTTTGTTGATCAGCACATCGTTGCGTTGAGGTTGCGGCGGGGTCAGCCACTGGACTTCATGGGCTTCGAACGCCATCTGCGACGAGTTGCCGGCCAGTAATGTGTCGAGCGTGACGGGGTAGTTGTAGAACTCCCATCCCAACCCTTGAGTCATTTCACCCACCCGGTAATAACCGGTGTGAGTGCTGGCGATGGCTTGCTGCAAAGGCTTTTCCAGCGACGCGGGATTCATGTTTGCCTCAACATAGCGAAGCAGGTCTGCGGCGCTGGTTTTCACGCCGTACGCTTCGGAATCCAGCGCACCCGGCTCGACCCGCACAGGTTTGTCGTCCTTGCTGTAACCCTGGGCGTAAAGCCCCATCTGATCCTGCGGCACCTTGAGGTAGCTGTGCTTGAGGCCGAGTTTCGGCAGCAAGGTTTTTGCCATCAGCTCATCGAACGGTGCCCCCATGCTCTGGGCTGCCAGATAACCGAACAGCCCAAGGCTGGGGTTTGAATACTGGCGATGAGTGCCGGCGGCGTAGGTGGGTTTCCACTGCTTGAAATAGCCGAGCATCTTGTCCTGACGGTCTGCCTCGCTGGGGAATTGCAGGGGCAGGCCGCCGGCAGTGTAGGTGCCGAGTTGCAGCACGCTGATGTTATCGAACGCGCTGCCGCGCAAGGCCGGGAGTACCTGGCTGGCGTTGTCCGACAAGGACAGTTTGCCGCTCGCCTGGGCATAGGCGGCGAGGGTGGCGGTGAAGGTTTTGCTCACCGAACCGATCTCGAACAGGGTGTTTTCGGTGACGGCTTTACCGTTTTCTTTCGAGGCCACGCCGTAGTTAAAGTAATGCGGCTGACCATGGACGGTGATTGCGACCGCGAGGCCGGGGATCTGCTGTTGCTGCATCACCGGTTCGATGGCGGCTTTCACGATGGTTTCGATGCGCTCGTCAGCAAAGCTGTGGCTGGCACCGAGGAGAAGTGCGAAAGCGCTGTAGGATATGAGTTTCTTCTGATTTTTTTTACGCATGATTGAGACGCTGTCCATGATTGTTCGTGGTGTTAACCGCTACACTCCGAGCGGTTTTTCAAGGCGGTCCGCTGTTGGGCGAGCCAAATCTAGGCAGTTTGGCGAAGACCGGCAAACGACGATATTTCGGATGAGCCATTAGAAAATTTTGGGGGTTGGCATGATTCGACCTCATTTGCCGCTGAATGCGCTACGTGCTTTCGAGGCTTCGGCGCGCCATTTGAGTTTCACCCGGGCGGCCGTGGAGTTGTGTGTCACGCAGGCGGCGGTGAGTCATCAGGTCAAAAGCCTTGAGGCTCAGCTTAACGTGACCTTGTTCAAACGCCTGCCTCGCGGCCTGATGCTGACCAGCGAAGGTGAAACGCTGTTGCCGGTGTTACGCGAAACCTTCGACCGGATCGCCGAAACCCTGGGGCGTTTCGAGGGCGGACATTTTCGTGAGGTGTTGACGGTGGGCGCCGTGGGGACGTTCGCGGTCGGTTGGCTGTTGCCGCGATTGGCGGATTTTCAGAAGAAACATCCGTACATAGATTTGCGCCTGTCGACCAATAACAACCGGGTGGACGTGGCCGCTGAAGGTCTGGATTACGCCATTCGCTTTGGTGCGGGGGCGTGGCATGGAATTGAAGCGGTGCGGTTGATCGAGGCACCACTGTCGGTGCTCTGTGTGCCGGAGATCGCCCGGCAATTGCAGGCGCCAGAGGATCTGTTGCAGCAAACACTGTTGCGCTCCTATCGCACGGATGAGTGGCCGGAGTGGTTTCAGGCGACCGGTCTTTCGGCTCATGCCGTGCTGCCCCGGAGCATCGTCTTCGATTCCTCGTTGGCGATGATGGAGGCTGCGTTGCAAGGTGCAGGTGTGGCATTGGCGCCGCCGCTGATGTTTGCCCGGCAACTGGCGGCGGGCGCAATCGAGCAACCGTTCGCCATCGGGATCACCACCGGCAGCTACTGGCTGACCCGCTTGCAGTCGCGTCCCGAAACGTCGGCGATGGCGGCGTTCCGGGGCTGGCTGCTGCAAGCAGCCCAGATGAAATAGTGTGAACGCCGCCCTTGTGGGAGCGGCGGTTCCGGAGGTTTAGCGCACCAGGCACGGTCGCTTGTTATCGAACTTCCATCCCGGAATCAGAAACTGCATCGCCACGCTGTCATCCCGCGCGCCCAATCCCATGCCTTTGTACAACTCATGGGCCTTGGCCAGTTGGTCCACATCCAGCTCAACCCCCAGGCCAGGTTTTTTCGGTACTTGTACGCAGCCGTCGACGATTTGCAGGGGGGCCTTGGTCAGGCGCTGGCCGTCCTGCCAGATCCAGTGGGTGTCGATGGCCGTGATTTCGCCCGGCGCGGCAGCCGCGACGTGGGTGAACATGGCCAGGGAAATATCGAAGTGGTTGTTGGAATGCGAGCCCCAGGTCAGGCCCCATTCGTGGCACATCTGCGCTACCCGCACCGAGCCCTGCATTGTCCAGAAGTGCGGGTCGGCCAACGGAATGTCCACCGACTGTAGCTGGATCGCGTGGCCCATTTCCCGCCAGTCGGTGGCGATCATGTTGGTCGCGGTTTTAAGGCCCGTGGCCCGACGGAACTCAGCCATGACTTCGCGGCCCGAGTAACCGTTTTCCGCCCCGCAGGGGTCTTCGGCATAAGCCATAACGTGATGCTGATCCCGGCACAGGCGGATCGCTTCTTTCAGCGACCAGGCGCCATTCGGGTCGAGGGTAATGCGCGCGTCGGGAAAGCGTTCGGCGAGGGCGGTGACCGCTTCGATTTCCTCGTCGCCGCTCAACACGCCGCCCTTGAGTTTGAAGTCCTTGAAGCCATAACGGGCGTGGGCGGCGACCGCCAGGCGCACCACGGCGTCGGCGCTCATGGCTTTTTCGTGACGTACGCGGAACCAGTCATTGTCGGCGTCCGGCTCATCGCGATAGGCCAGATCGGTTTCGTTGCGATCACCGACGTAAAACAGGTAGCCGAGCATCTTCACTTCGTCGCGCTGCTGGCCTTCGCCGAGCAGGGCGGCGACCGGTACATCCAGGTGCTGGCCGAGCAGGTCGAGCAGGGCCGCTTCCAGGCCAGTGACGGCATGAATGGTGATGCGCAGGTCGAAGGTCTGCAGGCCACGCCCGCCGGCATCGCGATCGGCGAAAGTCTGGCGCACCTGATTGAGGATCTTCTGGTAGGTGCCGATGGGGCTGCCGACCACCAGAGAGCGTGCATCTTCCAGGGTTTGGCGAATGCGCTCGCCACCGGGTACTTCGCCGACGCCGGTGTGACCGGCGTTGTCCTTGAGGATCACGATATTGCGGGTGAAGAACGGGCCATGGGCGCCGCTCAGATTGAGCAGCATGCCATCGTGGCCGGCCACCGGCACTACCTGCATGCTGGTGATAATCGGGGCTTTGGCGGCTTCTTGTGGGTACATTTTTTTGTCCTTTAAACCAATGTTCAAGCGTGATTCGGCGCTGGTTTGCCCAGTGCAACGGCCGGTGCGGGTTTCGGTTTATTGCGCGCGGCGAAAACGATGATCGCGGCGATGATCGAAGTGGCGGCCAGACCGTACAGTCCACCCTGAATCGAACCGGTGTGCTCTTCCAGCAAACCGAAGGTGGTCGGCGCCACGAAGCCGCCGAGGTTACCCACCGAGTTGATCAGCGCGATCACGCCGGCAGCAATCCGCGCATCCAGGTAGGCCTGGGGAATCGGCCAGAACAGCGACGATGCGGACTTGAAGCCCAATGCGGCGAAACAGATAGCGACGAAGGCGAAGATCGGCCCGCCGGTGGTGGACATGAACATCCCCGCCGCAGCGATCAGCAGGGCAGTGGCGACCCAGGCTTGCTGGTGCTTCCATTTGCCCGACAGCGAAGCGAAGGCGTACATGCCGACGATCGACAGCAGCCACGGAATCGAGTTGAACAAGCCGACCTGGATGTCGCTCAGGTCGCCCATTTTCTTGATGATGCTCGGCAGCCAGAAAGTCGCGGCATAGATGGTCAATTGAATGAAGAAGTAGATCAGGCAGAACAGGATGATCTGGCGGTCCTTGAGCAGTGTGCCCAGCGACGGTTTGATCGGCGTCGCGGCTTCGCGGGCCAGTTGTTCGTCATCGATGGCTTTGACCAGTGCGTCCTGTTCGGCCAGGGTCAGCCATTTGGCGTCGTGGGGTTTGGAGTCCAGCCAGTACCAGACGAACACGCACAACCCGACCGAGAACATGCCCTCGATGAAGTACATCCATTGCCAGCCGTGCATGCCCAAACCGTTGATTTGCAGCAGTAGCCCCGACAGCGGGCCGGAGATCAGCGAAGCAATCGCCGAACCGCTGAGGAAGATCGCAATCGCCTTGCCACGCTCCACGCCAGGCAACCAGCGGGTGAAGTAATAAATTACCCCGGGAAAGAACCCGGCTTCAGCCACGCCGAGCAGAAAACGCAGAATGTAGAAGTGGGTTTCGTTCTGGATGAACGCCATGCAAGCGGCCACCAGGCCCCAGGTCAGCATGATGCGGGTCAGCCAGATTCGCGCGCCGACTTTTTGCAGGAGGATGTTGGAGGGCACTTCGAACAGCGCGTAACCGATGAAGAACAGACCGGCACCGAGGCCGTAGGCGGCAGCGCCAATGCCCAGGTCGTGTTCCATGTGGGCGCGGACGAAGCCGATGTTCACCCGATCGATGTAGTTGACGATGAACATGATCACGAACAGCGGCAGGACGTGGCGTTTCACTTTCGAGATGGCGGACTTCAGGACCGAATCGGCGCCATCGTTCATCCCGGTTATGGATGTATTCACTTGTTTTTCTCCCACTCGTTATTTTTATGCGGGGTGTGGCTGGATGTAGCGTTGTTGATAGACATCATACAACTTGTTTTTTTGATTCGACAAGCACTGTAGTCCAATAAAATGGCTATTTGTTGGATGGTTTCTATGCTTTTTTGGATCGGGCGTGGGGTTGTGATGGTGTTCGAGTGGTCAATTTGTTGAGTGTTGTCATACAAGCTTGAGGCTGTTTTCTGGGGATTCCAATCGATTCCGGTGCTACGATCCGGATAGCCATGCTTTACGGATAATCACCATGCAAGAAGACATCGATGCACCCGCCCGCAAGCGTGCCCACAACCTGGCCCATGACCTGGTGGCCAAGCTGACCCAGAGCATTTTGCTCGGCCAGATGCTGCCGGGGGACAAGCTGCCGTCGGAGAACTCGATTGTTCAGGAGCATGGGGTCAGCCGTACGGTGGTGCGCGAGGCGATTTCGAAATTGCAGGCTTCAGGGCTGGTGGAAACCCGTCACGGCATCGGCACCTTTGTCATCGAGCGCGCGCCGGAGCAGGGGTTGCGGCTGAATGTCGATACCGCGCTGGGGGTGCGCAGCATTCTGGAATTGCGCATGGGCCTGGAAACCCAGGCCGCCGCGCTGGCAGCGGTGCGTCGTACCGATCAGCAATTGGCGCAGATGCGTGAAGCGCTGGATGACTATCAAAGTTTGCTGGCCAACAACGACAGCTGCGTCGAGGCTGACAAACGTTTCCACCTGCTGATCGCCGAAGCCACCGGCAATGTATGCTTCACAGAGATCATGCAGCACTTGGGCAATGCGATGATTCCCCGCACTCGCGTCAATGCCGCCGAGCGCGGGTCAGCGGATTTGAGCAAGCTGGGGCAACTCGCCAACCTCGAACACGAGGCGATTCTCAACGCCATCAAGCGCCAGGATCCGGATGCGGCGCGGGCAGCCATGTGGTTGCACCTGACCAACAGCCGCGACCGCTTTTCGGCGGACGGCAGCTGATTCGTCAGTGACCTGTGGGGGCGGGCTCGATGATTTTTAGCTCACACCAACATCGCGCATCAGCAATCCATAACGCAAATCCACCGCATCCGGAATCGGCAAATACACCGTGTGCCCATCCCCAGGCGCCACTTCAATCGCCTCGCCCCTGAGGTTCTGCAGTTGATGCAGGTCGAAGTGGAAGTTGCCCTTGGGCGTCATCAACTCCATGTGATCGCCCAGGCCAAAACGATTTTTCACCCGCACCTCGGCCAGCCGGTCGCGGCGTTCGCCGGTCAACTCCCCAACGAACTGTTGGCGCTCCGAGACCGAGCTGCCGTTCTGGTAGTTCTGGTATTCGTCATGCACGTGCCGGCGCAGAAAACCTTCGGTGTAGCCGCGCTGAGCGAGGGACTCCAGATCAGTCATCAAGCTGCGATCGAACACCCGGCCAGCCACCGCATCGTCGATCGCGCGGCGGTAAACCTGGGTGGTGCGCGCGCAATAGAAATGCGATTTGGTCCGGCCTTCGATTTTCAGTGAGTGCACGCCCATCTGTGTCAGACGTTCGACGTGCTGGACGGCGCGCAGGTCCTTGGCGTTCATGATGTACGTGCCGTGTTCATCCTCGAATGCCGGCATCAGTTCGCCGGGGCGATTGGCCTCTTGCAACAGGAACATCTGATCGGTCGGCGTGCCGAGGCCCAGGGTCGGTTCGGGTGAGTGGTGCTGGACGATTTCACCCAGTTGATTTTCGCTGGCCGGTGTCGCCGAGTATTTCCAGCGACAGGCATTGGTGCAGCTGCCCTGATTGGCGTCACGCTTGTTCATGTAGCCCGACAACAGGCAGCGCCCGGAATAGGCCATGCACAACGCGCCGTGTACGAACACTTCCAGCTCCATCGCCGGGACGTGCTGGCGGATTTCGGCGATTTCTTCCAGCGACAGTTCGCGGGACAGGATGATCCGGCTCAAGCCCTGTTGCTGCCAGAACTCGATGCTGGCCCAGTTCACTGTGTTGGCTTGCACCGACAGGTGGATCGGCATTTGCGGGAAGTGCCGGCGCACCAGCATGATCAGGCCGGGATCGGACATGATCAGCGCGTCCGGCGCCATGCCGATCACCGGTTCCAGATCCTTGAGGAACGTTTTCAGCTTGGCGTTGTGCGGGGCGATATTGACCACCACATAAAAGCGCTTGCCCTGAGCCTGGGCCTCGCTGATGCCGAGCGCGAGATTGGCGTGATCGAATTCGTTGTTGCGCACCCGCAGGCTGTAGCGCGGTTGGCCGGCGTATACCGCATCGGCGCCGTAGGCGAAGGCATAACGCATGTTTTTCAGGGTGCCGGCGGGGGCGAGCAGTTCCGGGGGGATGAGTGGCATGGCGCAAGTCATGGCAGTGTCGATCGCAAAAGCCGGCAAGGGTAAGCGGCCTGCACGCGGGGTTTATTGATCTGGATCTATGCTTGACCAACAAACGGATGGCACTCGCACCAACCGTGGCGGACTAAACATAAGGACGCGAATTTTCGCCTCTGCGCATTGGCATGGACCGGACATGAACGAAACGAAGCTCCAGAACACTTCGCTGATGGTCTTGCTGGCTGTGGTGACCGTTGCCTTCGTCTGGATTCTGCTGCCGTTCTACGGTGCGGTGTTCTGGGCGGTCATCCTCGCCATTCTGTTTGCGCCCCTGCAGCATCAATTGCACCTGCAGTACGGTTGGCCGCGCAACCTGACGGCTCTGTGCACCTTGAGTGTCTGTGTGTTGATCGCGATTCTGCCGGTGATCATCATCAGTACCTTGCTGGTTCAGGAAGGCGCGGCGCTTTACGGCAGAATCGAAAGCGGCGAACTGGACATTGCCGGGCATGTGTTGCAGTTCAAACACAGCCTGCCGCCGTACTTTCAGCACTTGCTCGATCGTTTCGGCATGGGTGAACTGAGTGGGCTTCGCGAGAAAATCATCAAGAGCATGATGCAAGGCAGTCAGTTTCTGGCGTCCCAGGCGTTCAGTTTTGGCCAGGGGACGTTCGATTTCGTGGTGGGTTTTTTCATCATGCTGTATCTGCTGTTTTTCTTTCTGCGGGATGGGGCTGAACTGGCGCGCAAAGTGCGCGCGGCGATACCGCTGGAAGATAACCAGAAGCGTCGCTTGCAACTCAAGTTCAATCGGGTGGTGCGGGCCACGGTGAAGGGCAGTTTGCTAGTGTCGATCACGCAAGGGGCGTTGGGCGGGTTGATTTTCTGGTTTCTGGATATCCCGAGCGTGCTGCTCTGGGCGGTGTTGATGGCATTCCTGTCGCTGTTGCCGGCGGTGGGGGCGGGTATCGTCTGGGTGCCGGTGGCGGCGTATTTCCTGCTCAGCGGTGCGATCTGGCAGGGCACGGTGCTCGCGTTGTTCGGGGTGTTCGTGATCGGGTTGGTGGACAATGTCCTGCGACCGATCCTGGTGGGTAAGGATACGAAGATGCCGGACTATCTGATTCTCATCTCAACCCTCGGCGGCCTGGCGATTTTCGGGCTCAATGGCTTTGTCATCGGGCCTTTGATCGCCGCGTTGTTCATGTCGAGCTGGGCAATCTTCATCGAAACCAAGCCGCATGTTCAGCTGCCTTAAGCGCTGAGCTGACCTGAGCCGATACGTTGCGACAGGGCTTGGGCATCGGGAAGCGAAGTGAGCGGACCGCTGATCGGTTCGCCGTCCTGTACGAGATACCAGCAGGCGAGCAACCCCAGCGCTCTGAGCGGTGCGGGAACGGCGCTGCCGATAACGGACATAATCTGAACCTGAGCCATAAGTACCTCCATCAATCTATGGGGCTACCTTACGGATCGGACGCTTGGACGGACAATCAACACTTTCGATAGTTGTCATTGACGCCAGTGAGTGTTGCAGCGGTCATTCCACGACTTGATCGAGCATATGCATGACTTCCTGCTCATTGAGCAGGCCTTTGCGCACCAGGTTTTGCGCCAGCAGCGAGAGAAACTTGGCGCTGCGATGGCCTTCCAGGTGTTTGAGCTCGGTCAGTGCGTTGTACACCTTGCTGGAAGTGCACAAGCCGACAATGCGGTGCGGGTTTTGTGTGGGCATGAGGTCGTCCTTGTTTTTATCAACCTGTTGTTTACGGACAGATCCAAGCTTGCGGGCCTGTCATGACATAAATATGACCGACTTTACCTGCCGGTACTGTCCCGACAGCGACCTTGACGAGATTTATTCAGACTCCGCTCGCCTTGCGGCCACAAAAAAGGCCCCGCTGTTGAGGCGGGGCCTGATGAGTCAGTTACCAGCGGTCGCCACGGTAATAACCATGGGGAGGGCCGTAGTAGCCGCGCGGTGGACCATACCCACGTGGCGGACCGTAATAAATCGGTGCCGGGCGGTAGTACATCGGTTGTTGCACATAGACCGGCGCCGGCTGGTAGTAGACAGGCGGTGGCTGTACATACACGGGTTGAGGTTGAACATAAACCGGTTGCTCTACATACACCGGCCGGTCGCGACCAATGATTGCCGAGCCGATGATTGCCGAGCCGACGATCGCACCAAACACAGCCGGACCTTCCCAGCCACGACCACCTGCTTCTGCCTGCCCTGCGATAGCGAGAGCACCGATCAGCAAGGCTACTGTGGGGATTTTACGGATCATGATAAGTCCTCGGTTCTTCGACCCGGCGCTGGCGTCTGCAATAGATACAAGTTGTCGCGGGGATACTTCTAAGACAGCAATTTTTTGAAAATCAGCACAGCCGTTGGGTAAATTTTGTGTAAGGTCTGTACCGGTTTCTTTACGGTACTGTCTGGTACAGACATACCTTTATGATCGACCACAATCAGGTGGAATTGTTAATTCCGTCCATCTGAAAGTGCTACTGAAGGAGATTCGGATGCAGATGAACCCCAACAAAGACACCCAGTTGTGCATGTCACTCTCGGGGCGCCCCGGCAATTTCGGCCTGCGGTTTCACAATCATCTGTACGAACAACTGGGGCTGAATTTTTACTACAAAGCCTTCAGCAGCCAGGACCTGACGGGGGCTGTCAGCGGCATTCGTGCGTTGGGCATTCGCGGTTGCGGCGTGTCGATGCCGTTCAAGGAGGCTTGTATTGCGCTGGTCGATGAGCTGGATGCATCGGCTGAGGCTATTCAATCGATCAACACTATCGTCAACACTAACGGCCACCTCAAGGCCTACAACACTGATTACATCGCCGTCGCCCAGTTGCTCGAAACCCACCAGGTGCCCAAGGATTCGACCTTTGCCCTGCGCGGCAGCGGCGGCATGGCCAAGGCCGTGGCCAGTGCCTTGCGCGATGGCGGCTACAAAAACGGCTTGATCGTGGCCCGTAACGAACGCGCCGGGCGTGCCCTGGCCGAATCGCTGGGCTACCAATGGCAGGCGGAACTGGGCGCTGAACGCCCGCAGATGCTGATCAACGTCACGCCGATCGGCATGGCCGGTGGCCCGGAAGCCGATCAACTGGCGTTTCCCCCTGAAGCCATCGCTGCCGCTGAAACGGTCTTCGATGTGGTGGCGATCCCCTCGGAAACACCGCTGATCGTGCGTGCTCGTGCCGAAGGCAAACGGGTGATCACCGGGCTGGAAGTGATTGCCATCCAGGCGCTGGAACAGTTCGTGTTGTACACCGGCGTGCGACCGACCGATGAGCAGTTTCAGAAGGCCGTGGCGTTTGCCCGGAGCTGAATTCCGATTATCGGTTGGACCTGTGGTGAGGGAGCAAGCTTCCTCGCCACAGGGAACTCGGTACATCGGGAAGGGTTATTCGAGGCGCGCCAGGCGTTCTTCCAGCGCCGCAATCCGCGCTTCAAGCTCTTCGATTCGCTCAACCGACACGCCGCCACCGGTGCCACGTTCCACCGGGTTCTGACGGGCCGCGAGGATCGCTTCGATATCCGCCGGATCGCCCAGCGCATGCATGTAACGGTCTTCGCGTTGGCCGGCCTGGCGCGGGATCAACAGCGCCAGGCCTCGGGCGATCAAGCGCTCCAGTTGATGCACCACCTGTTCGGCATCTTCGAAGTCATGCATGCGGCCGCTGCGGGTCAGCAGTTCGTTGACCGTCTGCGGACCGCGCAGGAACAACAGCCCCGTCAGAATCACCTGGGCCGGCACCAGTTCCAGCGCCTTGTCGACCCGATGTTCCCAGCGGTCGGCACGGCTGCCCATCACCAGCCGGGTGAAGCCGCGACCTTCAAGGGCGCGCAGGCTCTGGCCAACCTGGCCCTGGCTGAGGTTCATCACCGGTTCGCGGCTGGTTTTCTGGTTGCAGGCAATTACCAGGGCATTGAGGGTCAGCGGATAGGTTTCCGGGCTGGTGGCCTGTTTTTCGATCAACGAGCCCAGAATGCGGATTTCCGTGCTGTTGAGCCGCGGTTCGTCGAAGGTCGTCTCTTGTTCAGTGCTCATCGCGCTTTTCCCTAGGCAGTCGAGCCGACTAGCCTAATCCTTGCTGGATAAAAGACAAGTCGCAGGGCGCGCCGGCATGGCTATAATCGCTCCACGTTTTTTACTCCTGTCACCACACGAGACTGCCATGACTATTTCCCTGTACGCCGCATCCGTTCCGGTTTTCCAGCAAATGCTCAACGCCCTGAGCAACAACCTGAGCAAGGCCGAAGCCCACGCTACCGCGAAAAACATCGACCCGAACGCATTCCTGCAGGCCCGTCTGTACCCGGACATGTTCCCGCTGGTGCGTCAGGTGCAGATCGCCGTTGATTTCGCCAAGGGCGTTTCGGCGCGTCTGGCTGAAATCGAACTGCCGAAATACGACGACACCGAAACCACCTTCGCTGAACTGCAAGCGTTGATCGCCAAGGTCCTGGCCTTCATCGGCGAGATCAAACCCGAGCAGATCAACGGCAAGGAAGGCATCGAAATCGTGACCCGTCCTGGCACCCCTAAAGAGAAGCGCTTCACTGGCCAGGCTTACCTGCTGAGCTACGGTCTGCCGCAGTTCTTCTTCCACGTCACCACCGCCTACGCGCTGCTGCGTCACAACGGTGTGGAAGTGGGCAAGCGCGATTACATGGGCGCGTTCTAAACCACCCAGGTACAAAAAAGCCCGCCACGGTGTAAGCCTTGGCGGGCTTTTTCGTTTTTGTCGGTGCGTTCTACGCCAAACGCTGCGCCTTCAACTCTTCACCCTGGCAAGCCGCCGCGGTGAACAGCACGTCGGTGGAGGAGTTCAGCGCGGTTTCCGCCGAGTCCTGCAACACACCGATGATGAAGCCCACCGCCACCACTTGCATGGCGATTTCGCTCGGGATGCCGAACAGGCTGCACGCCAGCGGAATCAGCAACAACGAACCGCCCGCCACGCCCGAGGCGCCACAGGCACAAATTGCCGCGACGACGCTGAGCAGAATGGCCGTTGGAATATCCACGGCGATGCCCAGGGTGTGCACGGCGGCCAGGGTCAGTACAGTGATGGTGATCGCCGCGCCGGCCATGTTGATGGTCGCGCCGAGCGGGATCGATACCGAATAGGTGTCTTCATGCAGGCCCAGGCGTTTGCTCAATTCCAGGTTGACCGGAATGTTCGCCGCCGAGCTGCGGGTGAAGAAGGCGGTGATACCGCTCTCGCGCAGGCAGGTGAGTACCAGCGGATACGGGTTGCGGCGCAGTTTCCAGAACACGATGACCGGGTTCATCACCAACGCGACGAACAGCATGCAGCCCAGCAGCACCGCCAGCAGGTGCATATAGCCGATCAATGCGCCGAAACCGGAAGTGGCCAGAGTCGAAGCCACCAGGCCGAAGATCCCCAGTGGCGCAAAGCGAATCACCAGGCGCACGATCACGGTCACGCCATTGGACAGGTCGCCCAGCACTTCGCGCGTCGTCTCGCCGG
This sequence comes from Pseudomonas sp. FP1740, assembly GCF_030687165.1. Taxonomy (NCBI): domain Bacteria; kingdom Pseudomonadati; phylum Pseudomonadota; class Gammaproteobacteria; order Pseudomonadales; family Pseudomonadaceae; genus Pseudomonas; species Pseudomonas sp. FP1740. The sequence continues at coordinate 4,270,988 of NZ_CP117461.1, read as the reverse complement.
CATGGCGGATCGCAATGCCCATGCCGATCGCCCACGCCAGAATGCCGATGAAGTTGGCGTTCATCAGTGCGCTGACCGGGTTATCCACCACGCTCAGTGCCAGGCTTTGCAGCACCTCGCTGATGCCGCCCGGGGCAGTTACCGCGACGTCCTGGGTCGACAGCACCAGGCTCGACGGAAACAACGTACTGGCGATCACCGCCACCACGGCTGCGGCGAAGGTGCCCAGCAGGTACAGAAACAGAATGGGCCGGATGTGGGTTTCCTGGCCGTGCTTATGGTTGGCAATCGAGGCCATGACCAGCACGAACACCAGGATCGGCGCGACAGCCTTGAGCGCCGACACGAATACTTTGCCAATGAAGGCGGTGGACTTCGCCACCTCAGGCGCGAACAGGGCCAGGGCAATCCCGGCGATCAGGCCGATGATGATTTGCGTGACCAGGCTGCTGCGTTTCAGACGTTGCAAAAGAGAAGGGGATGAAGCGGTCATAACGGTATCTCTGATTTTATTAGGGTGCAGGGTTCCTTGGCTCATGCAGCGAAAAGCCGGGCAGGCCACATGGAGGGAACCGAAGAAGGTCGCCACATCAATGCCAGTCAATGGCCGATGAGCAAGGTGTAAGTACCGCAGGGTCGCGAACTTTATCACAGCGTAGCCGCGATCCTTCAGACCTGTGACGATCTGCCACCCGATTGTTCAACGCGATTTGCAGGTTCGTGCAACTTCGTTTGGAAACACTCTGTTAAGCTTCGCCATCCTCATTTTCTAGTTCTGCCAGTGGGCCTTCGGGCTGTCGCTGGTGTCGTCGTTTTCCTGGAGTTCTGCATGCTGTTGCCCATTCTTCTGTTGTCCGCCGCCGGTTTCACGGTGCTGACCACGGAATTCATCATCGTCGGCCTGTTGCCGGCAATCGCCCGTGACCTGGACGTCAGCATCCCTCAAGCGGGTTTGCTGGTGACCCTGTTCGCGTTCACCGTGGCCGCGTTCGGGCCGTTCCTGACGGCGTATTTCGCAAGGTTTGAACGACGCAAACTGTTCATCAGCGTGTTGATCATGTTCGGCCTGGCCAATACGCTGGCGGCATTTGCGCCGAACATTTGGGTAATGGCCATTGCCCGGTTGATTCCGGCGCTGGGGTTGCCGGTGTTCTGGGCGCTGGCCAGTGAAACTGCGGTGGACATCGTTGGGCCGGACTACGCCGGGCGGGCGATTGCCAAGATCGGTTTCGGCATCGTCTGCGCCACGGTGTTCGGCATTCCGGTCGGCACGTTGATTTCCGATGCGTTCGGTTGGCGCAGTGCTTTCGGCATTCTGGCGGTGATCGCGTTTGCCAAGGCGCTGCTGCTGTTTATCTATCTGCCGAAAACCAGCCTGCACCAACATCAGGTGAGTTTTCGTTCACAGTTCAAGATCCTGCGCAGCCCGCTGATGCTGGGTCATGTTCTGCTGTCGATCCTGGTGTTCAGCGGCATGTTCACCGCCTACACCTACCTGGCCGACATTCTTGAACGCCTCGCCGGTTTCAACGGCACCGTGGTCGGCTGGTGCCTGATGGGCTTCGGCGCGGTCGGGCTGATCGGCAACTCGCTGGGCGGTCGCGCGGTGGATCGTCACCCGCTGATTGCTTCTGTGACGTTTTGCGCGTTCATGATTGCCGGCATGGTAGCGCTGGTGCCGAACATTCACTCGCCACTGGGTCTGGCGGCGGCGATGGGAGTTTGGGGTGTGACCCAGGCGGCGTTGTTCCTGGTCAGCCATGTGCGTTTGATGAAGGCTGCGCCTGAAGCGCCGGCGTTTGCCGCGTCGTTGAACATTGCCGGGGCCAACCTCGGGATCGGCCTGGGCGCCATGGTCGGCGGCCGGGTGATCGACAGTGTGGGCCTGGGCGGACTAGGTTTCGCCGCAGCCGGTTTTATCCTGGTTTCGATTCTCCTGGCCATGGCGCTGATGACCTTCAAGCCTCGCGAAATCTGCGCCTGAGGCTTCACATCTCGGTGAACAACTCGCGTCGGGCACCTTCGGTAATGGCGACAATGCCGGGGTGCTTGACCTTGCGTTCCACCGAAATGGCGTAGAACGACTCGCGCACCGCGTCGGTCTGGCCGATCAACTCCACGCCGCATTGGCGTTTCACCTCGTCGGCAATCACACTCGGGCCGATGAAAATCCCGCTACCGGATTGGCCGAAGGCCTGCATCAAAGCGCTGTCGTCGAACTCGCCGACGATTCGCGGCTGAATCTGCTGTTCGGCAAACCAGCGTTGCAAGCGACTGCGCACCACGGTTTCCGGCCCGGGAATCAACAACGGGGCGCCGTGCAGGCTGCGGGGGAAATCCTGGCCGTATCGCGCCGTCAGTTCAGCGGTGGCGAAGAAGCTGATACCGCATTCACCGAGCTTCTGGCTGTAGCCCTTGATATCCAGATGCGAGGGCATCGGGCTGTCGGAAATCACCAGGTCGAGGCGTTGAATCGCCAGGTCGGCGAGCAATCGTTCCAGTTTGTCTTCGCGGCAGGTGATGCGTAGCGGCTCGCTCAACTCCATGGTCGGCGCGATCAGGCGATAGACGATGGATTTGGGCACCACATCGGCGACGCCCACCCGAAACAGAATCTGTTGCTCATTGGGCTGCGCCCGCAGCATCAGCTCCAGCTCGCCCCCGAGTTGAAACATCTGCTCGGCGTAGGGCAGGGTCTGACGCCCGGCTTCGGTGAGTTCCAGCTGCCGCCCGACCCGGCGAAACAATTCGATGCCATAGGTCTGTTCGAGCAGGGAAATCTGCCCGCTGATGGTCTGTGGCGTCAGGTTCAACTGCTCGCAGGCGCGCACGATGCTGCCAGTCTTGGCCACCACCCAGAAATAATGCAGCTGTCGATAATTCAGCATTCATGTTCCCCGTAGCGTGTGTTTTGCTATGGATTCGTAAAAACCGAAGTATAACCGCTGAAAATACGAATTTTCCTGAAGTGTTTGCCTCTTTAGACTGCCTCGCTATCGACGGATCGCCTTCCGGGTTCTGTCTGTTCTATCGAGGAAAGCATCATGAAGCTCAAAACCACCGCGCTGCTGATCACTTCTTTACTGGTGTTGGCCGGTTGCGACCAGGCCGAGAAAAGTGCTCAGCAATTGATGGGCAAGGCCGCCGAAAGCGCCAAACAGGCGATTGACGATACCCACAAAGCCGCCGAACAAGCGTTGAGCGAGGCCACGAGTGGCCTGATCAGCAAGAAAGAACAACCGGCCAAAGAGACGGGCAAAACCGACTCTTCGTCCCAGGAAATCTAAACCGTCTACAACGAGTCAGGACTGACCCATGGAATACCTTTTAGAGCTCGCTGCAAGCCCCACCGCCTGGGTCGCCCTGGCCACGTTGGTGGTGATGGAAATCGTGCTCGGCATCGATAACCTGATCTTCATCTCGATCCTCACCAATAAGCTTCCCGAACAGCATCGCCAGAAGGCGCGGCGTATTGGTATCGGCATGGCGTTGATCTTGCGCCTGGCGCTGTTGAGCACCATCGCGTTCATCGTCCAGTTGACTGAACCGGTGATCGACATTCTCGGCCACGCGTTCTCCTGGAAGGACATGATCCTGATCGCCGGCGGCCTGTTCCTGTTGTGGAAGGCGACCACCGAGATTCATCACAGCATGGACCCGTCGCCGGAAGATCCGACGTCGGCCACCTCGACCGTGACCCTGGGCTTTGCCGCCGCCATCGGTCAGATCCTGATGCTCGACATGGTGTTCTCCATCGACAGCATCATTACCGCTGTTGGCATGACCGAGCATTTGCCGATCATGATCATCGCGGTGGTGGTGTCGGTCCTGGTGATGTTGCTGGCTGCTGACCCGTTGGCCAAGTTCATCAACGACAACCCGACGGTGGTGATGCTGGCACTGGGCTTCCTGATCATGATCGGCATGACGCTGATCGCCGAAGGTTTCGGCGCCCACGTACCCAAAGGCTATGTCTACGCGGCCATGGCGTTCTCGGCGACGATCGAAGGCTTGAACATGCTATCGCGGCGGGCCAAACAGCGGCGCGTCGCCGCAGAAGCTTAATCGCCGATAAACGAAACGGCCGCCTGAACTCGCGAGAGTCCAGGCGGCCGTTTTTTTTGTACGACTGAAAAGCGCCAGTCAGTGCACGGTGATGGGGTGTGTAGCCGGTTTATCGGTTTTGGCCACGGGCGCCGATTGAACCGGGTGGTGATGGTGCCGACGGGTAATGCGCAAAACGCCCCACAACATGGCGGCGGCCACTGCCAGCCAACCGGAAATCAACATCACAATGGTCATTGTCAGGCTCATCAGTGCCTCCTCTTTGCCCTGCAGCGGGCGCACGCTCTTCCTTGGTAAGGGACAGTCTAGCCGTTGCTGTGTTTCAGGCTATTGACCAAAGGTCGCCTGTCATCAACCCGTTCGCTCTATCAAATGCAAACAACTGCCGGTTAAGGCTATACCGCTGTCGCGCGGCATCCTATGATCGACGGCCAAGCCGGCTGCGTGATCGCCTGGCGTCTGAACAAGAGAGTGATGATGGTGCGGGTATTTTCTCGAATTCGATCTTTGGCACTGATCGTTGCCTGCGTTGCGGGCCTGACTGGCTGCGCGGGGAGCGTAGCGCCTGAGATCAAGCGTCTGCCGGAGCGTGTCGAACTCAGCGGTACGTTCTACCGCGGGCAAAGTTATCAAAGCGGGCCTCAAGTGCTGGCCAGCCTGTTGTCCCAGCAAGGCATCGTGATGACACCGGGGCTGCTCGAAAAGCCCCTGAATTTACCGGGTGCCGAAGACCGGTTGCAGCAGAACATGCAAAACCTCGCCCGTGAATATGGAATGGTGGTCTATCCCCTCGACAGCCAATTGCCGGCGCTGCTGACCCAGGTCGCGGCCGGTTATCCGGTGATGGTGCGCATCACCGAAGGCTCGGCGTTCTGGGCCGGGCCGCGATACGCCATTCTTGCCGGTTACAACCGTCAGAAGCAGACCGTGTTGCTGCGCACCGGGATGGATCGTCGGTTGCTGATGGGGTTCAGCGCCTTTGAGTCGGCGCTCGAGAGTGCCGGCGGTTGGGCCGTTTTGATTCAGAAGCCGGACCAGATTCCGGCCAACGTCGATCAACAGCGCTGGCTGAAAGCGGCGAATGATCTTGCTCAGTCGGGTCAGGAGCAGGCGGCAGCCAGGGCGAAGAAGGCGCTGACCGCGCAGTAGGTTCCGCTCGTCATCTGCAAGGCACGACTCAGCGTTTTTGGTCTCTTATATAAAGGGCCCGGATTCTCGCCGGGTCGTGACCAGGAGGCGCCCATGGCTCATCCCAATACCCCCGACGGCCCGCACTCGTCCGAGCATTCGTCCGATAATGAGTTGGGGTTCGACCCCGATTCTCCGGACGTTGCTGATCCCCAGGTCGACCCCATCGGACCTGCCAGGGCGCCCAGGGACATAAAACCGGGTGAGGAGGGCAAGAAGAAGCCGGCCAAACCTTACGACCCGCTCGGTAATCTGAGACCCAAGTCTTAGTGAGAGGTGCATATGTCTACCGATTCGAGCTTTGACGACAAACATCCGGACCCTCCAGAAAGCGTTCCAACAACCCCCGAGTCGGACCTGGACCCGGTGATGGATCCGGACAGCCCGCTAAGGGATCCCTTGGCCAGGCCGACCGTGGTGCCGACGAAGCATCCACAGGGCTGGCGAGACCCGAGTACCGAGGATGGCATTCCGGATGACGATCAGATGCCGTTGCCCAATGATTGATCGCCGGACAAAAAAAAGCCCCGAATATTCGGGGCTTTTTATTTGCGGATGTTTCGACCTTATTTTGAGGCTTCAATCACACCGCTTTGGCGATGTTTGAGGTTCTTGTCGGACTTGTATTGCAGGGCGACGGACGGCACGTTGGTGCTCTTGCCGGTTTCAACCCAGCTGCGAATACGGGTCGCATCGGCAAAGTGCGTGTACTTGCCGAAGGCATCGAGAATCACCAGCGCAACCGGACGGTTGCCCATGCTGGTCACCAGCACCAGGCAGTGACCGGCCTGGTTGGTAAACCCGGTTTTCGTCAGCTTGATGTCCCAGTTCGGCTTGTTGACCAAATGGTCGGTGTTGCGGAAGCCAAGGCTGTAGTTGGGCTTACGGAACGAAACGGTTTTTTCCTTGGTGGTGCTCAGTTCGGTCAGCAGCGGGTACTTGTGCGCGGCGATCAGCAGTTTACTCAGGTCGCGGGCGGTGGACACGTTGCGTGGGGAGAGGCCCGTCGGTTCGACGAAGTGGGTGCTGGTCATGCCCAGCGCCTTGGCTTTGGCGTTCATGGCGGCAATGAACGCGACATAACCGCCCGGATAGTGATGCGCCAGCGTCGCAGCGGCACGGTTTTCCGATGACATCAGGGCAATCAGCAGCATCTCGCGGCGCGTCAATTCGCTTTTGAGTTTGACCCGGGAGAACACGCCTTTCATTTCCGGGGTGTCGCTGATGTTGACGGGAATGTATTCGTCCATGTTCTGTCGCGCTTCCACGACCACCAGGCCGGTCATCAGTTTGCTGACGGAGGCGATGGGTACGACGACATCAGGGTTGCTGGCATAAATGACTTTATTGGTTTGCAGATCCATCAGCAAAGCGCTGCCGGACGCGATCTTCAGTTGTGAATTGTCTCGTGGTGCCGCGGTGGTTTCAGCGGCGTTGACCGTTGGCGTGATGAAAGTCCCTGTAACTGCAAAAACTAGGCTCAGGATGGAAAGACGGATTTTCACGCTGGCAGACTCATAAAGGGTGGATATGCCGTTCTGTAACGGGCTGTTTCTTAAAAACGACGCATTTTAGGAGTATGTGCCAGGAAAGCCATAGGCGCCTGTAAGACAGGGGGTAAAAGTGAAGAATATTTAATGCTGTAACCCTTTCTTTACTATTTGGCTTTGCAGTTGTCCGACCTCTGCGATCGAGCTGTTTGCTACGGGCAAAAAGAACCCCGCGATGGGCGGGGTTCTTTTGGGTGCAGCATGGTGAGAGTGAACTCAGCTGTGCAGTGTTTCGGCGGCGTACAACGTGTTTTCCAGCAGGCAGGCGCGGGTCATCGGGCCGACGCCGCCCGGTACCGGAGTGATCCAGCCGGCACGGGCCAGGGCGGATTCGTAAGTCACGTCGCCGACCAGTTTGCCGTCCTCCTGACGGTTGATGCCGACGTCGATCACGATCGCGCCTTCCTTGATCCACTCACCTTTGACCAGGCCCGGCTTGCCGGCGGCAACCACTACCAGGTCGGCGCGACCGACGTGGCCGGCCAGATCCTTGGTGAAGCGGTGGGTGACAGTCACGGTGCAACCGGCCAGTAGCAGTTCCATCGCCATCGGACGACCAACAATGTTGGAAGCCCCGACAATGACCGCGTCCATCCCGTAAAGATTGACGCCAGTGCTTTCCAGTAGCGTCATGATGCCTTTGGGCGTGCACGGGCGCAGCAGCGGAATGCGCTGGGCCAGGCGACCGACGTTATAAGGGTGGAAACCGTCGACGTCCTTGTCGGGACGAATGCGCTCCAGCAATTTGGAGGCGTCCAGGTGTTCAGGTAGAGGCAGCTGAAGCAGAACGCCGTCGATTGCTGGGTCGTCGTTCAGGCGATCGATCAGATCGGTCAGCGCTGCTTGAGTGGTGTCGGCAGGCAGGTCATAGGCTTGGGATAGGAAGCCGACCTCTTCACAGTCTTTACGCTTGTGCGAGACATAAACCTGAGAGGCAGGATCGCTGCCGACCAGGATCACCGCGAGGCCTGGCGTGCGCAGGCCTTGCTGGCGACGCTCGGCAACTCGTTTGGCGATCTGCTGGCGCAGGCTGGCGGCGATCGATTTGCCGTCGATTAGTTGTGCAGTCATTGCGCGTGATTAACCATCGAGAGGGGAAAAAAAGAGAGTGCATTCTCGCATGTCACGAGGTGAGGGCAAAGGCGCTTGGTCTGCAAATTCCCCTAACTCCTTTAATTAAATGAATTTTTTTCAAAAAGGATTTGACGACCTTCAGGGGGCTCTATACTATTCGTCGCACTTGTCGGGCACAGCCTAGCACTGGTTAAGAAGGTCGAGCGGAGTTACGGTTTCGCAAGACTGAAAAGCATTTAGTTTGTAGTCCTTCAAGGGTACAGATTAACAAGGCGCCCGTAGCTCAGCTGGATAGAGCATCCGCCTTCTAAGCGGATGGTCGCAGGTTCGAGTCCTGCCGGGTGCGCCATTAGGCAGCATTGGCACAAGTAGCGCGATATGGTGGGCGTAGCTCAGTTGGTAGAGCACGGGATTGTGACTCCCGTTGTCGTGGGTTCGATCCCCATCGTCCACCCCATATTTCGAAAGGCGCCAGATTAATAGTCTGGCGCCTTTGCTTTAACAGCTTCAACCCGCGGATGTGGTGGAATTGGTAGACACACTGGATTTAGGTTCCAGCGCCGCGAGGCGTAAGAGTTCGAGTCTCTTCATCCGCACCAAATAAAGCTTCACTCATGCCGATTGGCATGATTGAGGTTCAACAAAGAAGTTGTTTGGCTTCTTTGTCACGCAATATGGTGGGCGTAGCTCAGTTGGTAGAGCACGGGATTGTGACTCCCGTTGTCGTGGGTTCGATCCCCATCGTCCACCCCATATTCCGAAAGGCGCCAGATTTAACAGTCTGGCGCCTTTTTTGTTTCAGTGGTTTGAGTGTCGGCGGCTGCAGGTTGTGGGCCGCAGGGGTAGGTCGCTTCGTCGTATTTATGTTTCTCGATGATGCCTGATTTGCCCGCCGATCCCCTCGCGGGGTTGGCTGTCAGGGACGGATTGCCGATTCCTTCTATATATAGGAAGGTGGGTGCAGAGCCCTGGCTTGATTGGCTGTATTTGCTAACAGGGCGAGGCACAACCGTTTGTCCCCGCCTATAAATTGCCTGCTGTTTTTTTACCCGTTTTCAGTAGGGTGACTTCTTGAGTTTGACCCACTAGAATGCATGCCCTTGATTCTGGGGTCGGAAACGGCCGGCTAACGTCTGTGCAACGAGGAATATCCATGCAAGTTTCTGTTGAAAATACTTCTGCTCTTGAGCGCCGCATGAGCATCACCGTGCCGGCTGAGCGCATCGAGACTCAGGTCAACAAGCGTCTGCAGCAGACTGCCCAAAAGGCCAAGATCGCTGGCTTCCGTCCAGGCAAAGTGCCAATGAGCGTGATCCGTCAGCGTTTCGGGGCTGATGCGCGTCAAGAAGCTGTGGGCGACGTGATCCAGTCTTCCTTCTACGAAGCTGTCGTCGAGCAGAAGCTGAATCCGGCTGGTTCGCCTTCGATCGAACCTAAAACCCTGGAAGCGGGCAAGGACCTGGAATACGTAGCCGTATTCGAAGTGTTCCCTGAGTTCACCGTTGCCGGTTTCGAAGGCATCACCGTCGAGCGCCTGAGCGCCGAAGTGGCTGACGCCGATCTGGACAAGATGCTGGAAGTCCTGCGCAAGCAGAACACCCGTTTTGAAGTGGCCGAACGCGCTGCCCAGAACGAAGACCAGCTGAACATCGATTTCGTCGGCAAGGTCGACGGTGAAGTGTTCGCAGGCGGTTCTGCCAAAGGTACTCAGCTGGTGCTGGGTTCCGGCCGCATGATCCCTGGTTTCGAAGACGGTCTGGTTGGCGCTAAAGCCGGCGAAGAGCGCGTTCTGAACCTGACCTTCCCAGAGGACTACCAGAACCTCGACCTGGCAGGCAAAACTGCTGAGTTCACCGTGACCGTGAACACCGTTTCCGAGCCTAAACTGCCAGAGCTGACCGAAGAGTTCTTCGCTCAATTCGGCATCAAGGAAACCGGTCTGGAAGGCTTCCGCACCGAAGTTCGCAAGAACATGGAGCGCGAACTGCGTCAGGCGATCAAATCCAAGGTCAAGAATCAGGTGATGGACGGTCTGCTGGCCACCAACCCGATCGAAGTGCCTAAGGCTCTGCTGTCCAACGAAGTCGACCGTCTGCGCGTGCAGGCTGTTCAGCAGTTCGGTGGCAACATCAAGCCTGACCAACTGCCGGCCGAGCTGTTCGAAGAGCAAGCCAAGCGCCGCGTCGTGCTGGGTCTGATCGTGGCTGAAGTAGTCAAGCAATTCGACCTCAAGCCTGACGAAGCCCGCGTTCGCGAGATGATTCAGGAAATGGCTTCGGCCTACCAAGAGCCTGAGCAGGTTGTGTCCTGGTACTACAAGAACGACCAGCAACTGAACGAAGTCCGTTCGGTTGTGCTGGAAGAGCAAGTTGTGGATACTGTTCTGCAGAAAGCTAGCGTGACCGACAAATCGGTCTCTTACGAAGAAGCGGTCAAGCCGGTAGAAGCTCCACAAGCCGACTGATTGGTTTTGCGGTAAGAAGTACACACCATAAGCCAGCCTTCGTGCTGGCTTATGCGTATTCAAGACATAACTATTTGGGAGTGACTGCGAGACATGTCCCGCAATTCTTATTATCAGAGCTCTGACATCCAGGCCGCAGGCGGTCTGGTCCCGATGGTTATCGAGCAGTCTGCCCGTGGCGAACGTGCCTATGACATCTACTCGCGCCTGTTGAAGGAGCGAGTGATCTTCCTGGTAGGTCCGGTAGAAGACTACATGGCCAACCTGGTTGCGGCGCAACTGCTGTTCCTTGAAGCGGAAAACCCGGACAAGGACATCCATCTTTACATCAACTCACCAGGCGGTTCGGTGACTGCGGGCATGTCGATCTACGACACCATGCAGTTCATCAAGCCAGACGTTTCCACCACCTGTATCGGTCAGGCCTGCAGCATGGGTGCCTTCCTGCTTGCCGGTGGTGCTGCCGGCAAGCGTTTCTGCCTGCCGAACTCGCGCATGATGATTCACCAGCCATTGGGCGGCTTCCAGGGTCAGGCGTCGGACATCGACATCCATGCCAAGGAAATCCTCCACATTCGTTCGCGTTTGAACCAGCTGTTGGCTCATCACACCGGTCAGAGCCTCGAAACCATCGAGCGCGATACCGAGCGCGACAACTTCATGAGCGCTGAGCGTGCGGCTGAATATGGCCTGATCGACTCCGTGATCGACAAGCGTAAAATGCCCGCCTAAGCAGCCCAAATGTAGGTGGTCGGGGTAACTGACCGCCTGCGGGCTTGAAAAAGCCTGCAATTGCCTTCATCTTGTGTTGCAAGCCTATCGGATTTGGATCGATCGAATGACTGACACCCGCAACGGCGAGGACAACGGCAAACTGCTCTATTGCTCCTTCTGTGGCAAAAGCCAGCATGAAGTACGCAAATTGATTGCCGGCCCCTCGGTCTTTATCTGCGACGAGTGCGTCGACCTGTGCAATGACATCATCCGTGAGGAGGTGCAGGAAGCCCAGGCCGAAAGCAGCGCGCATAAATTGCCTTCGCCTAAAGAAATCAGCGGCATCCTTGATCAGTACGTGATTGGTCAGGAACGTGCGAAAAAGGTTCTGGCCGTAGCGGTGTACAACCACTACAAGCGTCTGAACCAGCGCGACAAAAAGAATGACGACGTCGAACTCGGCAAAAGCAACATCTTGCTGATCGGCCCGACAGGCTCGGGTAAAACCCTGCTTGCCGAAACTCTGGCCCGCTTGCTGAACGTTCCGTTCACCATCGCCGACGCAACCACCCTCACCGAGGCGGGTTATGTGGGCGAAGATGTCGAGAACATCATTCAGAAGCTGCTGCAGAAGTGCGATTACGACGTAGAAAAGGCCCAGATGGGCATTGTCTACATCGATGAGATCGACAAGATCTCGCGCAAGTCTGACAACCCGTCGATCACTCGGGACGTTTCCGGTGAGGGCGTGCAGCAGGCCCTGCTCAAGTTGATCGAAGGCACGGTCGCTTCCGTTCCACCTCAAGGTGGTCGCAAGCATCCGCAGCAGGAATTCCTTCAGGTCGACACCCGTAACATCCTGTTCATCTGCGGTGGTGCGTTCTCCGGTCTGGAAAAGGTTATTCAAAACCGTTCCACCCGTGGCGGCATCGGCTTCAACGCAGAAGTGCGCAGCAAGGAAGAAGGCAAGAAAGTCGGTGAATCCCTGCGTGAAGTCGAGCCTGACGATCTGGTCAAGTTCGGTCTGATCCCGGAATTCGTCGGTCGTCTGCCGGTACTTGCCACGCTGGACGAGCTTGATGAGGCTGCGCTGATGCAGATTCTCACCGAGCCGAAAAATGCTCTGACCAAGCAGTATGCCAAGCTGTTCGAGATGGAAGGCGTGGACCTGGAATTCCGGGCCGACGCGCTGAAATCGGTCGCCAAACGTGCCCTGGAACGCAAAACCGGTGCCCGTGGCCTGCGCTCGATTCTCGAAGGTGTATTGCTCGACACTATGTATGAAATCCCCTCGCAGTCCGAGGTGAGTAAAGTAGTGATCGACGAAAGCGTTATAGAAGGCAAGTCCAAGCCTCTGTATCTCTATGAGAACAGTGAGCCGACTGCCAAGGCAGCGCCAGACGCTTAAGCGTCACACTGCTGGAATAAAGAAGGGGCCTTCGGGCCCCTTTGCTATTGTGGGAGAGGGGGCAGCTAACCTGATTTTCCGGATGCGCCGGGATAAATGCAGGCGCTACCGTAAGCTCTGATTTTTTAAGTGATTCTTTTATCCGCTTGTTTTTTTTGAAAACAGCCCCCATCTTGGTTTCAAGCTTACTTCCATCTGTTTACGGCCTTATGGCCGCCGTAGAGGCGAAATCATGAAGACGACCATCGAATTGCCTCTCCTGCCATTGCGTGATGTCGTGGTTTATCCGCACATGGTTATCCCGCTGTTCGTGGGGCGCGAGAAATCCATCGAAGCTCTCGAGGCAGCGATGACGGGCGACAAGCAGATCCTTCTGCTGGCTCAGCGGAATCCTGCTGACGACGATCCCGGTGAAGAAGCACTTTATCGCGTAGGCACCATTGCTACCGTTCTGCAGCTGCTCAAGCTGCCTGACGGCACCGTCAAGGTTCTTGTCGAAGGCGAGCAGCGGGGCGCCGTGGAGCGCTTCAGCGAAGTCGACGGCCACTGCCGTGCCGAAGTCTCGCTGATCGACGAAACCGAAGCGCCTGAGCGCGAATCGGAAGTGTTTGTCCGCAGCCTGCTGGCTCAGTTCGAACAATATGTGCAGCTGGGCAAGAAAGTCCCCGCTGAAGTCCTGTCGTCGCTCAACAGCATCGACGAGCCGGGTCGCCTGGTCGACACCATGGCCGCGCATATGGCCCTGAAGATCGAGCAGAAGCAGGAAATCCTCGAAATCATCGATTTGTCGGCCCGGGTCGAACACGTTCTGGCGTTGCTGGATGCCGAGATCGATCTGCTGCAAGTCGAAAAACGCATTCGCGGCCGCGTTAAGAAGCAAATGGAGCGCAGCCAGCGCGAGTACTACCTGAATGAGCAGATGAAGGCCATTCAGAAAGAGCTGGGCGACAGCGACGAAGGCCACAACGAAATCGAAGAGCTGAAAAAGCGCATCGATGCCGCCGGTCTGCCGAAAGATGCGTTGGCCAAGGCTCAGGCCGAACTGAACAAGCTGAAGCAAATGTCGCCAATGTCCGCGGAAGCGACCGTGGTGCGTTCGTACATCGACTGGCTGGTTCAAGTGCCATGGAAAGCCCAGAGCAAAGTGCGCCTGGACCTGGCCCGTGCCGAAGACATTCTCGACGCCGACCACTACGGTCTGGAAGAAGTCAAAGAGCGGATCCTCGAATACCTCGCCGTGCAGAAGCGCGTGAAGAAGATTCGCGGCCCGGTATTGTGCCTGGTCGGTCCTCCAGGGGTGGGTAAAACCTCTCTGGCGGAGTCGATTGCGCATGCCACCAACCGCAAATTCGTCCGCATGGCCCTCGGCGGCGTGCGCGATGAGGCGGAAATTCGTGGTCATCGCCGGACTTATATCGGTTCGATGCCGGGAAGATTGATTCAAAAGATGACAAAGGTGGGCGTCCGTAACCCGCTGTTCCTGCTCGATGAAATCGACAAAATGGGCAGCGACATGCGTGGCGATCCGGCGTCGGCGTTGCTGGAAGTGCTCGACCCCGAGCAAAACCACAACTTCAACGATCACTATCTGGAAGTCGACTACGACCTGTCCGATGTGATGTTCCTGTGCACCTCCAACTCGATGAATATTCCACCGGCGCTGCTGGACCGGATGGAAGTGATTCGTCTGCCGGGTTACACCGAAGACGAGAAGATCAACATCGCCGTCAAATACCTTTCGCCCAAGCAGATTGCTGCCAACGGACTGAAGAAAGGCGAGCTGGAATTCGACGCCGAAGCGATCCGCGACATCATCCGCTACTACACCCGCGAAGCCGGTGTACGTGGGCTGGAGCGCCAGATTGCCAAGGTTTGCCGCAAGGCGGTCAAAGAGCATGCTCTGGAAAAACGCTTCTCGGTGAAGGTGACTGCCGAGATGCTGGAACACTTCCTGGGCGTGCGTAAATTCCGTTACGGCCTGGCTGAGCAGCAGGATCAGATCGGTCAGGTCACCGGCCTGGCGTGGACCCAGGTGGGCGGCGAATTGCTGACCATCGAAGCCGCAGTCGTGCCGGGTAAAGGCCAATTGATCAAGACCGGTTCTCTGGGTGACGTGATGGTCGAATCGATCACCGCAGCCCTGACCGTTGTCCGCAGCCGTGCGAAGAGCCTGGGGATTCCCCTGGACTTCCACGAGAAGCGCGACACGCATATCCACATGCCTGAAGGGGCGACCCCGAAAGACGGCCCTAGCGCTGGTGTAGGCATGTGCACGGCCCTGGTGTCGGCATTGACTGGCATTCCTGTAAGAGCGGACGTCGCCATGACCGGCGAAATCACCTTGCGTGGTCAGGTGCTGGCGATCGGTGGCTTGAAGGAAAAACTGCTGGCTGCTCACCGTGGTGGAATCAAGACGGTGATCATTCCTGAAGAGAACGTACGCGATCTGAAGGAAATTCCTGACAACATCAAACAAGATCTACAGATTAAACCCGTTAAATGGATTGACGAGGTCCTGCAAATTGCGCTGCAATACGCGCCGGAACCCTTACCGGATGTGGTTCCGGAGATCGTTGCAAAGGATGACAAACGCGAGTCTGACTCTAAGGAAAGAATTAGCACGCATTAGTACGCATTTGCCTGGGGGGCTTCCTTGACAGTTTTTTAGAGCCCTTGTTATAAAGCGGCTCTTAAGTGTCTGTAGGCCATTCAGCACTCGTTTTTTTGCTTTCACCAAAAAACTTAGAATCAAACTCAAATAGATATAAGGGGACTTAGAGTGAACAAGTCGGAACTGATTGATGCTATCGCTGCATCCGCTGATATCCCGAAAGCTGCTGCTGGCCGTGCGCTGGACGCTGTAATCGAATCCGTCACTGGCGCTCTCAAGGCTGGTGATTCTGTTGTTCTGGTTGGTTTCGGTACTTTCTCCGTGACTGATCGTCCAGCTCGCATCGGTCGTAACCCACAGACCGGTAAGACGCTGGAAATCGCAGCAGCCAAAAAGCCAGGTTTCAAAGCCGGTAAAGCACTGAAAGAAGCTGTCAACTAAGTTCGATTCAGGTTTTTGCCTATCCGGGTCGGGGTCATTCCTGACTTGGCAGCGGAGCGGTAGTTCAGTCGGTTAGAATACCGGCCTGTCACGCCGGGGGTCGCGGGTTCGAGTCCCGTCCGCTCCGCCAGTTACGAGAAGGCGCATCCTCGGATGCGCCTTTCTTCTATCCGGATTCTACCCACGCTCCACGGTTGCCTAATTTTGAAGTTCAACCGTTTCTGGGGGACGCATGCTGCAGAATATCAGGGACAATTCACAAGGCTGGATTGCCAAGACCATTATCGGGGTCATCGTTGCACTGATGGCTTTGACCGGTTTCGACGCTATTTTCAAGGCCACGACGCACAAAAATGACGCGGCCAAGGTCAACGGCGAAGAAATCAGCCAGAACGAGCTGAGCCAGGCGGTCGATATGCAACGCCGTCAGCTCATGCAACAGCTGGGCAAGGATTTCGATGCTTCCTTGCTCGACGAAAAAATGCTGCGCGAATCGGCCCTCAAAGGCTTGATCGATCGCAAACTGCTGCTGCAAGGCGCAGAAAAATCGAAATTCGCTTTCTCCGAAGCCGCTTTGGATCAGGTGATCCTGCAAACGCCTGAATTCCAGGTGGACGGCAAGTTCAGCCCCGAGCGTTTCGACCAGGTGATCCGTCAACTGGGCTACAGCCGTCTGCAATTCCGTCAGATGCTGGCTCAGGAAATGCTGATCGGTCAGCTGCGCGCTGGCCTGGCCGGCAGCGGTTTCGTCACCGATGCACAGGTTCTGGCCTTCGCTCGTCTGGAAAAACAGACCCGCGATTTCGCCACCCTGAACATCAAGGCAGACCCGGCGGCAGTGACGCTGACCGACGATGAGGTCAAGGCCTACTACGACGAACATGCCAAGGAGTTCATGACGCCGGATCAGGTGGTCATCGATTACCTTGAATTGAAGAAGGCATCCTTCTTCGATCAGGTCAGCGTCAAGGACGAAGACTTGCAAGCGGCGTATCAGAAAGAAACCGCGAACCTGTCCGAGCAACGCCGGGCTGCGCACATTCTGATCGAAGTGAACGACAAGGTGACCGAGGCGCAAGCCAAGGCCAAGATCGAAGAAGTTCAGGCGCGCCTGGCCAAAGGCGAGAGTTTCGAGGCCCTGGCCAAGGAGTTCTCCCAGGATCCAGGTTCGGCGAACAACGGCGGTGACCTCGGTTTTGCAGGTCCTGGCGTCTACGATCCAGCGTTTGAAAAAGCCCTGTATTCGTTGGCCAAGGATCAGGTCTCGGAGCCGGTTCGCACTGACTTCGGTTTCCACCTGATCAAGCTGTTGGGTGTCGAAGCGCCTGAAGTGCCAACGTTCGCCAGCCTGAAAGACAAGCTGACCCGCGAGTTGAAAACCCAGCAAGTCGAGCAGCGTTTCGTCGAAGCGACCAAGCAATTGGAAGATTCCTCGTTCGAGTCCTCTGATCTGGCCCAGCCGGCACAAGACCTGAAGCTGACCGTTCACACGTCCGCGCCATTCGGCCGTGAAGGTGGCGAAGGCGTTGCAGCCAATCGTGCCGTGGTGACCGCTGCATTCAGTCCTGAAGTGCTGGATGAGGGTGCCAACAGCACCGCCATCGAGCTGGATCCGGAAACCGTGATCGTGCTGCGCGCCAAGGAGCACCGCAAGCCTGAGCAACTGCCGCTGGAAAGCGTGGCTGCCAGCATCCGCGTGCAATTGACCAAGGAGCACGCCAGTGCCGCCGCCAAGACCAAGGCCGATCAACTGATCGCCAGCTTGCGTGATGGCAAGACCGCACTGGACAAGGCGATCGATGGTCAGAACTGGAAAGTCACTGCAACCGCGACTCGCGCTCAGGAAGGGGTCGACCCAACCGTGCTGCAAGCGTTGTTCCGCATGCCCAAGCCAGTCTCCAAGGACAAGCCGACCTTCAGCAACGTGACCCTGGCCGATGGTAGCCTGGTGGTCGTGCGTCTGAACGGCGTGAATGAAGGCGCTGCGCCGACCGAAGAAGAGAAGGCTCAATACCGTCGCTTCCTCGCCTCGCGCATTGGCCAGCAAGACTTCGCGGCCTACCGCAAGCTGCTGGAGCGTGAAGCTGAGATCAAGCGTTTCTGATGCCTGACTGAGTGTTGCGCGACACAAAGGACCCCAGCCGAAAGGTTGGGGTTTTTTTATGGGGGAAACGAAAAGATCGCAGCCTGCGCTAGCGCTTTCAGTGGATCGCGGTCATCTTTAGGCGCTGCCGCAGGCTGCGATCTTTTGATTTTTGCTCCGGCGGGACTTTCTCCCGAGATGATGGTCAATGAATCTGTAGCCGTTTTAGACAATCGTTGCTCCGCTAAGCATCGATCTGTTGCACAATACGCCTCGAACCGTTTTCCTCAGGATGTTCAATGTTTAAATCAATTCCCATGCGTGTTGTAGGGCTGGCCTTGGTGCTGGCCGCCGCTGCCGGTTGTTCGTCGAAGAAGGCCGCCATCTATGAGCATGAGAACTTCGACGACTCGGGAACGTTTTCGCGCAGCTACCCGGTGACCGATGCGCAAACCTGCGAAGCCGCCCGTCGGGCCTTGCTTAGCCAGGGTTACATCATCACCAGCAGCGATCCGAAACTGGTCAGTGGGCATAAGAGCTTCCAGCAGACCGGCGAAACCCATATGGAGATCAGCTTCAACGTGGTTTGTGCCGATGACGGCAGCGAGGGGCACCATGCGACCATGTTCGCCAACGCCCTGCAGGACCGATATGCGCTGAAAAAGACCAATAACTCCGCCAGCCTCGGCGTCGGCGTATTGGGCTCGGTATCGATGCCGATCGGCTCGTCCGATGATTCGATGGTCAAGGTCGCCAGTGAAACGGTGTCCTCGGCCAAGTTCTACGAGCGTTTCTTTACCCTGGTCGAACTGTTCCTGCCGCCGGAAGCGAAGAAGGCCGCGCACATTATCGAGAAGCCGAAAACCGAACTGGGGATGCCTGAAGCCAAGGCTGCGCCGGCTCAGTTGGCGCCAACCCCGGCACCGGCGGCAGAACCTGCGCCTGCACCAGCGCCGGCAGCCGAGCCTGCACCTGCCGCCGCGCCTGCCACTTCGGAGCCCGTTGTGCCGCCTGCTGAAACAGCGCCGATTACTCCGGCCAAGAGCACCGAGCCGACGTCGTCCACGGAAACGGTCACTCCAGTCGCGGACTCGAGCACGCTGCCGCCGCCGACCGAGCCGATTTCGGCGATACCTGTCTCCGGCCAGTAATGGGCTTGCTTGTTATGGGGGCGGGTCAGACGATACCGCTCCCGTAACGTCTTTCAAGACTGATCCACATCAAGTCGGGCTGTATTCCTACAGCCCGTATCGAAAAATCCAGTGATAAATTCCTGACCACCTGCTACGTTTTATTCAGTAGCGACGCAGTGTCGTGTCCGCGTCATTTTTCTTTCATGCGGGCACTTTATGCTCAAGGCGTTAGTCATTTATTCAAGCGATTCTTTCAACAAACGATGGGGGTTTAATAATGGACGATTATCAAGAAGAACTGCTCGAGTATCAGGCCTTTGAACTGGACCCGCTGGAACCGGCCGAAGACGCTACCGAGCTGTAATTACGCTGACTACGGCGAAACTCGCCAGGCGTCTGGCCATTCCAGCGTTTGAAGGCGCGCTGAAAGGCTTCGGCTGAGGCAAACCCCAGAAGATAAGCGATTTCGCCGAACGCCAGTTCAGTGTCGCGGATGTAGGTCATGGCCAGGTCACGGCGTGTATCGTTGAGAATTGCACGAAATTGCGTGCCTTCCTCGGCGAGTTTGCGGCGCAAGGTCCAGGTTGGCAGCTTCAGGCGTGCCGCCACTTCTTCCAGGTCGGGTTCCCGGCCACCATTGAGCAACGGGCCCAGCAACTGAGTGATGCGTTCACGCAGGCTGCGGGTGCGTGTCAGTTGCTCAAGTTCCCGTTCACACAGTTGCAGCAGGTGCCGCCAGGTGCTCGGGCAGTGCTCCGGGTTGCGTTGGGCGAGGCTGTCCAGGCTCAGGCGCAGTTGATTCTGTTCGGCGCCAAACTGAATCGGACAGTCGCCGAGTACGGCATAGGCCTCACGGTAATCCGGTGCGTCAAATTCGATCTCGATTCGTTCGGCGCGCAGTGGGGCAGGGCTCACGCTGGACAATTGCTGCAACCAGCCAGCGATGATCGAATCCACCACGAAGCGGTTGTAGGCGTTGTAGGGGCTGATCGAATAGAACCGCAGCCAGGCGCCTTGGGCGTCTTCGTGAAAGCTCGACTGGCCGCGATAGTTGGAGCCGTACAGCGCTTCGAAACGAATCAGGCAGCGCGCCGCTTCGCGCACGGTGGGAGCCTGGGCGGCGGTGACGCCGGCGAGGCCAACCTGGCTCAGGCGACTGAGCTGGCCCATGCGCAAACCCAGCGCCGGGTCGTCGGTCAGTTGAATAGCGCCGTGGCCCAGGCGCATGTAGCGCGGGATCGACAGGCGGGCGCCGGCTTCGGCCAGTCTCGCGGCGTC
Organism: Pseudomonas sp. FP1740; assembly: GCF_030687165.1. NCBI lineage: Bacteria > Pseudomonadati > Pseudomonadota > Gammaproteobacteria > Pseudomonadales > Pseudomonadaceae > Pseudomonas > Pseudomonas sp. FP1740. Next base: position 4,250,979 of record NZ_CP117461.1, on the reverse strand, counting down.
TAGGCCGTACTGTTCCAGCAACGGTTGTGGGTCCAGGCCATGGCTGCGCACGGCGTCGGCCAGGCTATGGACGAAGCCCACCGACAGATCCCCGAGGCGCATCGGCTGCGGTTTCATCGCTTACAACCAGAGGTTCAGCAATTGCGCGCCGCGGGCATCGCCGTCGGCGAAATGCTGCCCGTTGCTGCTGAGGAAGCTTTGACCGGCGCTGCTCTTGTCCCAGAACTGACCGCGCAGGAACACGCTCATGCCGGCGATGCTCTGACTGGCCGGTGGTTGGGCGATCAGCGTCAGCCGCTGCCAGGCCTGACCTTCGCTGAGTTCGCCGGCCTTGAGGCTGACAGAGCCCGGCTCGGGCAGGCCTTTATAGCCACGCCATGGTTGATCCCAGGATCCACGCCCGACGACGAACGCCGGGACTGCCACCAGTTGCGCGCCTTGGTCGTCGAGTTTGCGGTAGTTATCGGGGTACCAGCTATCGCTGCCGATCAGCACGCCGAGGCGTCCGGCCGGGGTGTCGACGACGTTGACCGGATGATCGGAGTTGCCTTGGAGCGTGCCACGTCCAGCGAACGTCGGGTGCACTTGTCGCTGGGGCTGGCCGATTGGCAGACCGTCGCGACCGAACACCACGCTGCTGTTGTACAGCGCACCGTGGCCGATGTGCAGGGTGCCGTCGCTGACGCTCGGCTCGGGCAGCACGATGGAACCGGCCACCAGGGTCACGTGGAATTCTTTCGCCAGGCCACCGAACAGCGCCTGGTAATCCTTGGCCATGCGTTTGGCTTTCATCCGCAAGTGCGCGTCGTCGAGACGGTTGCTGCCTTCGGCGCTGATCAGGGCGCGGATGAACTGCAGCGGGTTGCTCGCCGCCAGCCAGTTCATGGCTTCCTTGAGAGTGGTGGCCTGGTACAGCTCGTCTTTCTCGCCGCTGACCATCAGCCAGGTGCCGACATGTTCAGGCAGTACGACGATGGTTTTTTCATTCAGCAGGCCCTGGTCCTGGGCCTTCTGCAAATAGGCCGCGAGCTTGCGGTGCAGGCGTTCAGGGCTTTGATAGTCGGTGGGGAACAGTTCGGGCTGGATGCCCAGCAGATTGCCACGATCGGCGGGTGTGCCCTGATCGACCGCGAGATTGATGCGCAGGTCCGACAGGTAATGACCCACCGGACGGTCCGCGGCCCACATCGCGTAGGTCGTCAGAACGGCGATCAACGCCATGGAGAGGGTCAGGTACAGAAGTTTGCGCATGGAAAACAGTCAGCGGCCGTGTGCAGGGTTCGCGACTAGGGTAGGGCCCATGCCTGCGCTTGCCAAGGGGCGCTGCGCATTTGGATCAATAAGTTGTCAGTTACGGTCATTGAGTGACAGCGGTGCGACTCTTAGTCTGTCGAACATGACCGACGGGAGCCGAAGAGCTCCTGCAAATTTTCCGTGATCGCTCGTTGTGGAGTTACCGATGGCCGCCGCTCATTACCCGCACCTGTTGGCCCCGCTGGACCTGGGTTTTACCACGTTGCGCAACCGTACCCTGATGGGTTCGATGCACACGGGCCTCGAGGAAAAGCCCGGCGGTTTCGAGCGCATGGCCGCGTACTTCGCCGAACGTGCCCGTGGCGGCGTAGGCTTGATGGTCACCGGCGGTATTGGCCCGAACGATGAGGGTGGGGTTTACTCGGGCGCGGCCAAGCTGACCACCGAGGAAGAAGCGCTCAAACACCGGATCGTCACCCGCGCGGTGCACGAGGCGGGCGGAAAGATCTGCATGCAGATCCTGCATGCCGGGCGTTATGCCTACAGCCCGAAACAGGTGGCGCCGAGCGCGATCCAGGCGCCGATCAACCCGTTCAAGCCTAAAGAGCTGGACGAGGAAGGCATCGAGAAGCAGATCAGCGATTTCGTTACCTGCTCGACCCTGGCGCAAAAAGCCGAGTACGACGGCGTCGAGATCATGGGTTCCGAAGGCTATTTCATTAACCAGTTCCTCGCGGCGCACACCAACCATCGCACTGACCGCTGGGGCGGCGCCTACGAAAACCGCATGCGCCTGCCAGTGGAAATCGTCCGTCGGGTGCGCGAAGCGGTCGGCCCGAACTTCATCATTATCTTCCGCCTGTCGATGCTCGACCTGGTGGAAGGCGGCAGCACCTGGGAAGAAATCGTGCAATTGGCCAAGGCCATCGAGCAGGCGGGCGCGACCATCATCAACACCGGCATCGGCTGGCACGAAGCGCGGATTCCGACCATTGCCACCAAAGTGCCGCGTGCAGCGTTCAGCAAGGTCACGGCGAAACTGCGTGGTTCGGTGAGCATTCCGCTGATCACCACCAACCGCATCAACACCCCTGAAGTCGCCGAGCAGATCCTGGCCGAAGGCGATGCCGACATGGTGTCGATGGCGCGGCCGTTCCTCGCCGACCCGGACTTCGTCAACAAGGCGGCGGCCGGCCGTGGCGATGAAATCAATACCTGCATCGGTTGCAACCAGGCTTGCCTGGATCACACGTTCGGCGGCAAGTTGACCAGTTGCCTGGTGAACCCGCGGGCCTGCCATGAAACCGAACTCAATTACCTGCCGGTGCAGCAGATCAAGAACATCGCCGTGGTTGGCGCCGGTCCTGCGGGGCTGTCCGCCGCCACCGTGGCCGCCGAACGCGGTCATCAGGTGACGCTGTTCGATTCTGCCAGTGAAATCGGCGGCCAGTTCAACATCGCCAAGCGTGTGCCGGGCAAGGAAGAGTTCTTCGAAACCCTGCGCTACTTCAATCGCAAGTTGCAGACCAGCAACGTCGAGCTGTGCCTGAACACCCGTGTGGACGTGGCGCAACTGGTCGAGGGCGGTTACGACGAAATCATCCTCGCCACCGGCATCGCGCCACGGGTGCCGGCGATCCCGGGTGTCGAGCACGCCAAGGTGCTGAGCTACCTGGACGTGATCCTCGAGCGTAAACCGGTGGGCAAACGCGTCGCGGTAATCGGCGCTGGCGGTATCGGTTTCGACGTGTCGGAGTTCCTCGTGCACGAAGGCGTGGCCACCAGTCAGGACCGCGAAGCGTTCTGGAAGGAGTGGGGCATCGATACGCACCTTGAAGCGCGTGGCGGTGTCGCGGGCATCAAGGCTGCGCCGCATGCGCCGGCTCGTGAAGTGTTCCTGCTGCAACGCAAGACCTCCAAGGTCGGCGATGGCCTGGGCAAGACCACTGGCTGGATTCACCGCACCGGTCTGAAGAACAAAAAGGTGCAAATGCTCAATAGCGTCGAGTACCTGAAGATCGACGACGAAGGCCTGCACATCCGCATCGGCGAATGTGGCGAACCGCAGGTGCTGCCGGTGGACAACATCGTGATCTGCGCCGGGCAGGATCCATTGCGTGAGTTGCACGACGGTCTGGTTGCGGCCGGGCAGAACGTGCACTTGATCGGCGGCGCGGACGTGGCGGCGGAGCTGGATGCCAAGCGTGCGATCAACCAGGGTTCGCGGTTGGCGGCTGAACTCTAACGTTCGCAGCTATCCCTTGTAGTAGCTGGCGCAGCCTGCGTTCGGCTGCGCAGCAGTCGCAAAATCAGCCATCGCGGTATTCCAGGTAAACCGAGGTGTCAGGATTGACGACTGCTTCGCAGCCGAACGCAGCCTTCGGCAGCTGCTACAGGGATCGTGCTGGCTGATAGACTCCTGTTTTTCGTCAGAACGTAACGCATCAATGCTTTTTCCTCCTGCCGACTGGCTCCCCCAAGCCCCCCTCAAACTCCTTCGCCTCGACTGGCTCACCACCGCCGGCATCGACGTCGCCATCCTGCGTCTGGACCAGATCGACCCGCTGATCAGCGGCAACAAGTGGTTCAAACTCATCGAACACCTGAAGGCCGCCGACCAGAACGGCGCCCAAGGCATCATCAGCCTGGGCGGTGCTCACTCCAACCATCTCCACGCATTGGCCGCCGCGGGCAAGCGCTTCGGTTTCACCACGGTCGGTTTGCTGCGCGGGCATCCGCAAGACACCCCGACAGTAAAGGACTTGCAGGCGTTCGGCATGCAGTTGCACTGGCTGGGTTATGGCGGCTATCGAGCGCGGCATGAGTCGGGTTTCTGGCAGCCGTGGCTGGCGCAGTATCCCGAGCTGCAACCGATGCCGGAAGGTGGTGGCGGCTTGCGTGGGGCGAAGGGCTGCATGCAGCTGGTGGCGCAGGCCCGCGAGCAACTGAGTGGTCTGGGCTGGAGCCATTACGACGGCTGGTGGCTGGCCTGCGGAACGGGCACGACCCTGGCCGGTCTGGTGCTGGCCGAGGCGGGTGAACACCCGGTGTATGGCGCGCTGGCGGTGCCCGATGATCATGGCGTGGCACAGCAGGTCGAGATGATTGGGCAGGAAGCCGGTTGGGTCGATCCCTTGTATGAACTACTGGACGCCAGCCGTGGCGGTTTTGCCAAAGTCGATCCGCAGCTGCTTGTATTCATCGAGCAGGCCGAACAGGCCAGCGGCATTCTTTTCGAGCCGCTGTACACCGGCAAAGCGCTCATGGCTCTCAAGCAACAGGTCGAAGCTGGTAAATTTCCCCAAGGCACGCGCCTGATCTTCATCCACACCGGCGGCTTGCAGGGCCGCCGGGGTTTCGAGCAAAGCGGTCGCGATTAACCGCGTTTGGGCATCATCCGCAGCAAGGTGTTATCGCGCACCACATAGTGGTGGTAAATCCCGGCCACCGCGTGCAACCCGATCAGCCAATAACCGATGGTGGCGCCGAGCTCATGCCAGCCTTGGAACTGCTTGGCCAGCGGTTTGTTTTCTTCGATCAGCAATGGCAAGTCGACGCCATAGAACATCACCCGATGCCCCTCGGCGCTGGTAATCAGCCAACCCAGAACCGGCACGGTGATCATGAAAATATACAGTGCCCAATGCATCAGCCTGGCAACCACGGTTTGCCAGCGAGGGGAGGCGGGGAATATCTGCGGTGCCGGCCCCAGGCTACGGGCGAACAGCCGCAACCAGACCAGCACGAACACGGTCAGGCCGAGCATGAAGTGCGCTTCCTTGATCAGCGTTCGGCCGCCACTGCCTTTGGGAAAGATCCCGCGAAATTCGATACAGGCGTAGACCAGTATTAACAGAACCAGCATCAACCAGTGCAGCGCGATCGATACGGTGCTGTAGCGTGATTCGGAATTCTTCCAGGGCATACGGTGTTTCCTCACAATTCTGGTCTGAAGTCACCGTTCTTGTTCGACGGCGTGCACTAACTGTAATCCTGTTTCGCAGGATTTGCCCGAGGCAAATGGGCCGTTCAATGCTCTAAATCAAGTGATCGACCACACAAAGGCGCCAGCTCCATCCAAGGAACTGGCGCTTTTTTATGAGGCGAGAGGTGCAATCAGTTGGTTTGCGGCATTTCGCCATTGGCCAGACGCTTGTTGATGTCGGCGATCACCTCGGGCAAGTCGCTGATGGTGTCGATCATGTAGTGCGGTCGCGAGCCTTCGAACAGGGCATGAATGCGCTGGCGTTCGCTGGCCAGTTTGTCGCTGCTTAGCGCGCGATAACCTTCGTAGTCCAGACCCAGCGCGTTACCGGAGCAGATCAACGCCACGGTCCACATGCCGGCACGGCGACCTTCGAGAATGCCCGGCACCGTGTCGTCGATCTTCACGCAGGCCGCGACGTCGTCGATGCCCAGCGCAATCACATTGGCCAGGGCCTGAGCGGGCCATGGGCGACCGTTGGGCACTTCGTCGGTGGCGACCACGTGATCGGCGACGTAGCCGTTGGTGGCGGCCAGTTCCACCACTTTGTCCATGACTTGTTTCGGGTAGCCGGAGCAGGAGCCGATCTTGATCCCTTGCTGACGCAGGTTGGCGATGGTGTCCAGGGCGCCCGGAATCAGTGCCGAGTGTTCGGCGATTTTTTCGATCTGCAGCGGCATGAAGCGTTGGTAGATGGCGGTGACGTCATCGTCGGTCGGCGTGCGGCCGAACACCTGGCGATAACGCTCGGCAACTGGTGGCTGATCGCACAGGGTGCGGATGTGGTCCCACTTGCCCATGCCCATCGGCCCACGGGCTTCTTCGATGGAAACCTGGACGTCGAACTCGGCGAAGGCTTCGACGAAAATCTGCGTGGGGGCGAAAGAGCCGAAGTCGACCACGGTGCCGGCCCAATCGAGGATGGCGGCTTGCAGGTTGGTTGGGTTGCTGTAGTTCATGGTGATCAAATCCTGTCTTGGGGAATGTGGATCAAATCTCTGACACTTCCATCTCGCGCAGCACCTCGGCCACGGCCGCCACCGCTGCGTGCATTTCGGCCTGGTTGACGTGGCCGATGCAGCCGACGCGGAAGGTTTCGACCTGGGTCAGTTTGCCGGGGTAGAGGATGAAACCCTTGGCCTTGACCCGTTCGTAGAATTCCTTGAACTGGTAGCGCGGGTCTTTCGGCGCGTGGAAGGTGACGATGATCGGCGCCTGGATCGCGGTGGGCAGGAAGCTGCGCAGGCCCAGTTTGGCCATGTCATCGAGCAACACCTGGCAGTTGTTGGCGTAGCGCTGATACCGGGCGGGCAAGCCACCTTCTTCGTGGTATTGCAGCAAGGCTTCGTGCAGCGCCGCGACCACGTGGGTCGGCGGGGTGAAACGCCATTGACCGGTCTTGGCCATGTAGCTGTGCTGATCGAACAAGTCCATCGCCAGCGAGTGCGAGTTGCCGGCGGCGTTCGCCAGCGCTTCTTTGCGAGCGAAGACGAAGCCCATCCCCGGCACGCCCTCCAGGCATTTACCCGAGGCGGCGATCAGGGCGTCGAAAGGCACCTGTTGCGCATCGATCGGCAGGGCGCCAAACGAGCTCATGGCGTCGATGATCAGGCGTTTGCCGTGCTGCTCGATGACGTGGGCGATTTCTGCCAGCGGGTTGAGGATGCCGGTGCTGGTTTCGCAGTGAATCAAGGCGACATGGGTGATGCTGGCGTCGGCCCGCAGCAAGCGGTCGACGTCGACGGCGGTGGTCGGTTCGTCTTCGGCGGTTTCGAAGGTGTTGAACGAGCGGCCGAGCACTTCGCAGATCTTCGCCAGGCGTTTGCCATAGGCGCCGTTGATCAGCACCAGGACTTTGCCGTCCCGGGGCACCAGCGTGCCGATCGCCGCTTCCACCGCGAACGTGCCGCTGCCTTGCAGGGGCACGCAGTAATGGCTGTCGCCGCCGTTGATGATCGCCAGCAATTGCTCGCACAGGCTGGCGGTCAATTGGTTGAAGCGACCATCCCATGAACCCCAGTCGACCATCATCGCCTGACGGGTACGTTGCGATGTGGTCAATGGGCCGGGGGTGAGCAGGATGGGCTCGGCAGTACGCATTCTTGTGTCCTTGCAAAAGCTCAGTGGGATGAAACTACGGGGCGTAAATTGCAATTCGGCGTGCTATCAATCAAATTGTTTGTTGTTATGCTAGCCATCAGTGAGAGTTATTCATGAATCTGTTCCAGCTGCGTGCCTTCGATGCCGTGGCCCGCGAGGGCAGTTTCACCCGTGCCGCAGCGCGCCTGTTCATCAGCCAACCGGCGGTCACCGGACACATCAAGGCGCTGGAGGAGCACTACCAGATCACCTTGCTGCGCCGCACCGCGCGGCGCGTCGAGCTGACGGAAGAGGGCACCAGGCTCGCGGCGATCACCCGGGCAATGTTCGGCCTGGCCGAAGAAGCGCAGGCGATGCTGGAGGCCAACCGGCAGCTACTCACCGGGCGCCTGGAAGTGGCGGCGGACGGCCCGCACTTGGTCATGCCGATGCTCGCCAGCCTGCGCGCGCGTTATCCGGGGATCAGCGTGAATTTACGGTTGGGCAATGCCCAGGAAACCCTTGCGGCGTTGCTGTCCGAGCATGTCGATGTGGCGGTGCTGACCGAAGTCGAGCCGCGCAAAGGGTTGCATCTGCAAGGGTTGAGCGAGTCGAGGATTTGCGCGTTGGTGCCTGCTGGTCATCTGTGGGCGCAGAAGTCGAAAGGGCTGCCGCTCAAGGCGCTGGACCAGGTGATCATGGTGTTGCGCGAGCCGAGTTCGATTACCCGACGCACGTTCGACGAGGCGTGCGTTCAAGCCGGGGTCAGTCCTCGGGTGTTGCTGGAACTGGACAGTCGCGAGGCCGTGACCGAGGCGGTGGCCGCCGAGCTGGGCGTGGGCGTGGTGTCGTCGGTGGAAGTCAGCCACGACCCGCGGGTGGCGGCGGTGCCGATCATTGGCGAGGGGCTGGTCAATCGGCACATGATCGGTTGTATGGAACGGCGGCGGGATTTGCGCTTGATACAGGCGTTTTTTGGGTTGGCGCCCGTCGGGTAGAGCGCGGCGCGGCTATCGCGGGCAAGCCACGCTCCCACAGGTTTTGCGTCGTACACAAGGTTGGCGGCCAGCATAAATTCCTGTGGGAGCGGCCCGGTAAAATCACGGCATGGGGTCCGAGCGATTGATCAGCCAGTCGAGCAGCAGATGCGCATCGCGGCGTGGCTCGGGAGCGGGCCGGGAAGGCTGGAGGTGGCCCATGCCGGCACACAACACCGGCCGGTCCGGGTCGCTGTCGAGAAAACTGACCAACACTTCGGTGCCGGCCATGGGCAGCCTGGACGGATCGATCCGACCGTCCGGTGCTGCGAGGGCGACCGGTAGCCAGAGTCCAACGGCCTCATCCGCCTCGAACCCCGGTTTCGGCCACAAGCAGACCTGTATTCGGCCTTGCTCATCGAGTGCCGCCGGTTGCCCGACGGGGCCCAGCACCCGGGCGGTCTGATAGCCCGGGATGCTCGGCCTGACCTGTTTGAGCGCCGGCCTGAATACCGTTGACCAGGGAATGGCGGTGAAACGATTGCTGTAGCGCCGGGCAATGCCGGGTTCGTCCTCGGCGAGAATCGACGGCTGCAGCCCCTGGTGCTGGATGTCGGTGAGTAGCCACTGATCGTTGAAGCTTGAGAGCGGGTGCTGCGCCACTTGTACGATTCGTCCACTGCGCAACTCGTTCAGGGTGCTTTGGCCGTGGATCTGCCGGTGCTGGCAACGCAGGCGTTCCAGTAAGCGGCGGCCCAGTTGTTCGCGATGAAGCTGTTCGGGCGCAGGTCTTGCCGTAACCGGGCCCATTCCGGCGAGCGGGTGGTTGGCCGCGCCGTCGCCAATCACGTGTGCGCCGCGGTTTCTGGCATCCCATTGTGCCGGGGCGGGGGCCGGGTCATGGCGCTGGAACAGTTCGCTGATCGCCGGCAAAAGCGGGTCGTTGAACACGTCGGCATGGAACGGCATCAGCAGCGGTTCCTGCGGGAAACTCAGGCTGTCATCGGCCAGGACCAGCACGTGCCCGTCGCGCTGATGTTCGAAGTGGAAGTGGATGCCTTCTTCTTCACACAGCCGCTGCATGAAGGCCAGATCGCTCTCATCGTACTGAATGCAAAAGGGCCGCAGCGGGTAGTGGCCGCAGGTCAGGTCGAAGCGATAGCTATGCTCGGGCAGCTGATGCTTTTCCAGCAACTGACGCATGATCGCCGGCACGCTGAGACGATGAAATACCCGACGCGAGCTGTGCAACTGAAGTCGTTGCAGATGGGGCACCAGCACCAGTGAGTAGCCGACTCGATACGGGCCGCGATGTTCGCGGCTGACGCTGTGGATTACGCCGTGAATGCCCTGATCAGCCGACAGCCTCAGGAACGCCGGTTGTTGCAGCAACCGATCCAGGTTCATCGCCGGTGCGAGGCCGATCACCTCGATGTCGAATCGATAGGGCTGGTTGAGGCCCTCGCGGCCATTGAACTGCAACACCTGCAAACTCAGGCCGCCTTCGAGGAGTGTCAGGGTGTAGGGGCTTTCCTTGTCGTTGTGCATCGAGCGCGCTTCTGCGATGGGAATGGGCGCAGAGGGTACGAAACCACAGCCCTGAAGCGTCACCGCAAATCGACTTTTCAGAATCGCCCTACAAACATTGGTAAAGATGTCGACCCGTCAGGGCTGAATATCTTGGAATTTTTGGTCGATTGGCATCTTTAGGCCGTATAAACTTGCGCTACGCGTCGGCCAATAGATGTCTCGGCGCCACAGATCAAGAGAGTGAGTAATGGGCGCACAGTGGAAGGTTAAACACAAAGAAGCGGCAGCCAACGCCAAGGGCAAGATCTTCGGCAAACTGGTGAAGGAAATCACCATTGCTGCGCGCAACGGTGCCGATACCGCCACCAACGCACACCTGCGTCTGGTGGTCGAACAGGCGAAAAAAGCCTCGATGCCTCGCGAAACCCTGGAACGCGCGATCAAGAAAGGCTCCGGCCAGCTCGGCGAAACCGTGCAATACCATCGCGTGACGTATGAAGGGTTCGCACCGCATCAGGTGCCGCTGATCGTTGAATGCGTGACTGACAACATCAACCGCACCGTCGCTGAAATCCGCGTCGCGTTCCGCAAGGGCCAGTTGGGCGCTTCCGGTTCGGTGGCCTGGGACTTCAACCACGTCGGCATGATCGAGGCGTCCCCGGACAGCCCTGACGCCGATCCGGAAATGGCCGCGATCGAAGCCGGCGCCCAGGATTTCGAGCCGGGCGAAGACGGCGCGACGCTGTTCCTGACCGACCCTGCGGACCTGGATGCGGTACAGAAAGCGCTGCCGGAGCAAGGCTTCACCGTGTTGTCGGCCAAGTTGGGTTATCAGCCGAAGAACCCGGTGAGCGGTCTGAGCGACGAGCAGATGGCAGAAGTCGAAGCGTTCCTCGAAGGCCTCGATAACCACGATGACGTGCAAGACATGTTTGTCGGGTTGGCGGGTTAAGCGGTTCTGACCGTTGTGATTTAACCTGTGGTGAGGGAGCTCCCTCGCCACAGGTTCTATATTTGCCGCTAGTTGAACGCGGCCATCTCCCGCACCACCTCACTGAACCCCGGCCGCGCCAACACATCCGGCTGACAGCAGCGCTGCTGTAAATCCTCTAACGCGACCCGCTGTTCAGCGCTCAACCCCGAGTCGATCCGCTCCAGCAATTCTCCCAGCAAAATCCCGAACGCCCGTACCTCGATCCGTTGCAGCGCGCGGCTTTCAAGGCTGTCCAAGGTGGCATGGAAAGATGCCGCGCCAAAGTCCCCCAGCAGGCAATCGCCATGCTCGTTCCACAGAATGTTGTGGCCATAGAGGTCGCCGTGGGTAATGCCTTGGTGGTGCAAGTGTTCGGCCACCGAGGCGATGCCACTGGCGATACGCATTGCCACGTCGGCGCTGAATCGGGTGTCGTCGGCGTAGACGTCGCGGGAGCAGGACGCCAGGCTCGGCAAGCTGGCCAGGTTACGGTAGCTCGGGTCGATCAGTTGCATCACCAGCCCGGCTTGCGCCTGCGGATGCCCGACGATCCGCCCTTCGACCCGGATCAGGTTCGGGTGGATACCGGCAGTGATACAGGCGTTCATTTCGTGCAACGGCGAGCCGTCGCTGGTCATTTCGCCCTTGTAGAGTTTTACCGCGACCTGTTTGGTCTGCTCCCACAACGCCTGATGAATGACTCCCGACGCGCCTTCGCCGAGTTTCTGCTCCAGGCTCAGCTCGGACCAGGGAATGCTCGTCGTGGCTTCAAGTGCCGCCGCATCGGCTTCGGTTTCCAATGGGTTACCGGCGTAGGCCAGCCAGGTCAAGCTCGAAAGGGTCAGTAGCCATTCGGGAAGCTCGGTGAGCTGATTGGCGGCAATGCGGATCAGCTCAAGTCGATGACACTGGCTCAGGCTCTCGGGCAAGCGCTGTAGCCGGTTGCCGGCGAGCATGAGTTTTTGCAGGTGCGGGCACTCGCCCAGTTCGGTTGGCAGATCCGTGATGCGGTTGTCGGTCAGGATCAGCCAGCGCAACAGCGGCGGCAGGGCGGCGGCCGGCACGTGTTCGATGGCGTTGGCCTTGAAACCGATCATCGTCAGGGCCGTACACTGGCCGAGGCAGGCGGGCAGTTCGGTGAACTGATTGTCCGAGCAGAACAGCACGCGCAAACGGGTCAGGCGGTGCAGATCGTCCGGCAGGCTGCGCAAGGCGTTGCCGCTGAGGTTGAGCACTTCCAGCGAGTCCGCCAGGTCGAAGATTTCCCGGGGGAATTCGGTCAGGCCACAGACCAGGTCCAGGCGGGTGATACCCGACAATTGGCCGGCGCGCAGTTGTGCGAGGGTGTGCATAGGCAGGTTCGCTATTGATCTGAAGGAAGGCGCGGGGGCCTGGAAATGGGCGACATGATAGCGGGAAAGTGGTGGTGGCTGTCAGGCGAGTTCCCTGACCTCCAGCAACTGCCCCAGCCGGCTGCGCGTGCGCGCCAGGTCGATGGCATCGCCATCCAGGCATTCGCGCAATGACTGGTGGCTGAGCAGAATCAGGTGTTTGTCCTGGTCGTACAAGACGTCGATCAGGTTAATGAAGCGTTGCTGGGCGGCGATTGAACAGTCGGCGAGGCTGGGCAGTTTGTCGATGATCCAGCGGTCGAAGCGCCGGCACAGTTCCAGGTAGTCCATGACGGCGGTGGGGTGTTCGCACAGGTCGGCGAAGGTGAAGCCGATGGTTCGCCCTTCGCAGTATCGGGCATGAAGGTGCCGTGTCCCGACGGGCAGCCGAATGGGTGGTGCGTCGTGTTCGAGCAGGTGCAGCGCCTGACGCTGGGTCACCGTGGCCGGCCAGACGTACTGACCCTGGGTAAACAGCTGCTGCGCATGGGTTCGCGCCTGACTGCGGTAATCATGGGGGCCGCCGACTTCCATCACCTGCATGCGCGTGTTGATCAGGTCGATCACCGGTTTGAAACGAGCGTGGTAGAGCGGGTTGGGCAGTAAACCTTCCGGCGGGTAGTTTGAGGTCACCAGCAGCAGAATCCCCCGGCGAAACAGCGCCTTGAACAGCCGGGTGATGAGCATCGCATCGCCGATGTCATGCACGTGGAATTCATCGAAACACAGCACCCGGCAGTCTTGCAGCAGTTCGTCGAGGGTGGTTGCCAGCGCATCGGGCTGATCGCGATGGCTGAACATGCCCTGGTGCAACTGCGCAAAAAACTCATGGAAGTGCAGGCGCTGTTTTGCCGTGACGGGGATGGCCTGGAAAAAACCGTCGAGCAGCCAGCTCTTGCCGCGCCCGACCGCACCATGGAGGTAAAGTCCGGGGAGTGGCGTCGATGACCCCGGCAGCGCCGACGCGTGCTGCGCCATGCAGTCGATCACGCGCAACTGGCTGTGGCTGAGGGTGTAGCCCTGAACATGGGCCTTGTGGCGGAAGTAGTCGTGGATCACCCGGCCTTGCGCGCTGCCACTGGTTGACGCCGCGAATGCCTTGCCGAAAAAACGGCGTAGCGCGGACCAGCGTGGTGTGAGTTGCGGACGGTTGGGCGGTCGTACGGCCACTGTGATGTCATCCCGTAATCTTCAGGCCGGCTCCCCCTGAGCCGCGGCGGCGTAGTTTAACCAAGTGGGTAATTTCCCTTCCACTGCTGCCGACGAAGCTTTTGTGGCGAGGGAGCAAGCTCCCTCGCCACAGGCAAGCTCCCGTGCCACAAAAGCCCTCTCACCTGATCTTCGAGGTTAGCGCTCGATACTGCGATTCCACCGGTCATTCCACGCCGGGCGCTGTTCGTTGACCTGATCCCAATCGATGGCAATCGCTGTCTCCAGATAGCGCTTCATCGCCTCGACCTGACCGCGGGTCTTGTCGGTGGTTGGCGTATTCGGGTTCGACGGAATCTGATCGCCGTCTTCAAGTGCCGCAGCCTGCGCGTCAGGTGTCAGCAAGAAGGCTGCGAGCTTCTGCGCCAATTCCGGCTGGGTGTTGTTGGCGATGGCGCATTCGGCCACGTTGAGCACCACCGAGCCTTCCTTCGGCTGCGCATATTCCACCGGCATGCCCTTGAGTTTCAGCGCGGTGACCTGGGTCGGGGTCAGCGGGAACAGCGCCGCTTCGTCGGTCTGGAGCATTTCGGAGATTTTCGCCGAGCTCGGAATGTACTCCAGCACGTTGCGCCCGACGGTGTTCGGCCAGGCCTTGAACCCCGGTTCGACGTTGGTCTCGCTGCCGCCCTGAATCCGGTTGAACATCAGGAAACCGTGCAGGCCGAAGGTCGAGGAGGCCATCGACTGGAACACCAGTTTGTCCTTGAACCGCGGGTCGGCCATGTCCATCCAGGAGGTCGGCGCGTTCCAGCCTTTTTCCTTGAACAGCCGCGTGTTGTACGCCAACCCGGTAACGCCGAGGCTGACCGCCACCGCTTGATCCTTGATGCGGCCCTTGGGCGGAATCTGCGCCAGGGTCGGGCTGTCTTCGAGTTTGTCGCACAAGCCCATGGCGATGGCGCGGTACATGATGCCGTCGTCGAGGAACATCACGTGCAATTGCGGGTTGCCTTTGCTGGCCTGGACCTTGGCCAGAATATCGGCCGAGGTTCCCGGCACGATCACCACTTTGACGTTATTGGCTTTCTCGAAAGCCGGCAGCACCTTGTCGGCGTAGAGCCGCTCCATGGTCCCGCCGTTCATGCCCAGATAAAGCGTCGGCTCGGCCTGGGCCTGGGTGACCGTGAGCAGGGCGCTCAGGCAGGACAAACCGAGCAGTGCAGTGCGTTTGAGGTTATTCATTGGCGCGACCTTCCTCTATCAAGCTACGGAGATGGAGTGAAACCGGGTGATGGAAAACGCATCCAGCGGCGTCTTTGACGCGCCGCTACAGATGATCTCGGTGAGCGCCTGGCCCACCGCAGGCCCGATCTGAAAGCCCGCGCCGGCAAAGCCGAATGCGTGCAACAGACCGGGTTGCGTGCTGCTGTGACCGATCACCGGTTGGCGGTCGGGTAAATAACCTTCGGTGCCGCTCCAGGTACGAATCGCCTGGGCGCCTTCAAGAAACGGGTAGAGCTCGACGGCCTGACGCAGGATCTCGATCACCGCGCTCTGACCAGGCCGGGCGCGGGCACCGTCGAGGGCAAAGCCCTGACCGCCGCCCAATACACAATTGCCCCGGGCGACCTGACGGGCATAGATGCCGCCGCCTTCGACGCCGGTGCTGGCATTCATCACCAGCGGCAACGGCTCGGTGACCAGCATCGCCGGGTGCCCGGCATGCATCGGCACCGCTTCACCGAATTGCGCGGCAAGGTTGCCGGCCCAGGCGCCGGCGCAGTTCAGCAGCCAGGGCGCGTGTAGCTCGAGGCCGGTTTGAGTGCTGACGCGAAAGCGCTGACCATCGTGCTCCACCGCCGTGACTGCGCATTGCTCATGCACCTGCGCGCCATGCCGACGTGCCGCTTGGGCAAACGCCGGAGACACCAGGCGCGGGTTGGCGTGGCCATCGTCCGGGCACAGCGAAGCACCGACCGCGACGTCTCCGACCCACGGAAAACGTGCGAGCAACTCACTGCGGTCGAACAGTTGCAAATCAAGGCCGAACCCCTGGCTGCTGGCGGCGTAATCCTGCAACGCTCGTAAATCGTTGAGACTGCGGGCGAGTTTCAGGTGACCGCTGCGCTGGTACTCGCCGTCGATGCCGATCAATTGCGGCAGCTGTCCCCAGATTTCGTGGGCCCGTTGCGACAACGGCAATTGCGACAGCGGCCGGCCCTGACGACGCACGCCGCCATAGTTCACGCCGCTGGAATGCGAACCGCAAAAATCCCGTTCCAGCAGCGCCACGCGTCGGCCAGCCTTGCTCAGAAACAGGGCGGCGGAGGCCCCGACAATGCCGCCGCCAATGATGACTGCCTCGACCTCGATCATGGCTCGACCTCCAGACCGAACGGCAAGGGTTTGATCGGTGCCTGAGCCCGCAACCGACCGATGTCGGCTACTGAACGCTGACTTTCGCAGGCAATGATTTCCGCGGCGGCGGCCCCGCACATTCGGCCCTGACAGCGCCCCATGCCGACCCGGCAATGGGCCTTGACCCGGTTGATCTCCCAGTGACCTTCGCGCACCACCTGGCGGATGTCGCCGGCGCGTACTTCTTCGCAGCGACAGATCATCAGGTCATCCGCAGCGTCGGCGGCCCAGCTTTCGGGGAAGGCAAAGGCACGTTCAAGACCCTGGCGGAATCTGCCGATTGCTTTCAGCGATTGTTCCAGCTGGGTGGTACGTTGCGGTGGGATCAGGTGACCGCTATCTTCGAGCAGGGCGAGGGCTGCCCGTTCACCGGCCATTTCCGCCGCGTCGGCACCCATGATGCCGGCGCCGTCACCCGCCAGGTACACCTCGGCGACACTGCTGCGCCCGGCGCTGTCGCGCTGTGGCAGCCAGGCGCGGTTGAGCGGGCTCCAGGTGAATTCGCAGCCCAGCAGATCGGCGAGTTGGGTTTCGCTGCGCAGGCCATGGGCGAAGGCGACGGCGTCGCAGTCGATTCGATGTTGGCCTTTTGCGTTGCGCCAGATCAGCGATTGCACACGCTGTTGGCCATCGATGCCTGACAGGCTGGCGCCCTGATGCACCGGGATGCCGTGGGCGGTCAGCCAGGTACGGTAATAGAGGCCTTTGGCGAGGGTAGCCGGTTGCGACAACAGACCGGGCAGGGCACGAGCCTGAGCGCTGAACGGCGAACTGTCGAGCACCGCGACCACGTTGGCACCGGCCTTGGCGTATTGATACGCCACCAGGTACAGCAACGGTCCGCTGCCGGCGAACACCACGCGTTCACCAATGGCACAGCCCTGAAACTTCAAGGCGATCTGCGCCGCGCCGAGGCTGTACACCCCCGGCAACGTCCAGCCTGGCACCGGCAGAATCCGGTCGGTGGCGCCCGTGGCGACAATCACCCGGGAGAACGCCACACGTATGGCGCGGCCCTCGTGCAAGGTGTCGAGCGCGTTGGCCTCGGCGTTCCATACCAGCGTGTCGGGACGGTAATCGAGTTGTTCACGCAGTGCGTCGATGGTTTGATGCAGCGCGTTGGCCTTGGGGGCTTCGAAGCCATACAACTTGATGGGCGAGCGCTTGAAGTTCGCCGGTTGCCGCCGATAAATCTGCCCGCCACCGCGTGCGGCTTCGTCCAGCAGAACCGGGCGCACGCCATGCGCCACCAGCGTCTGCGCCGCACGAATCCCGGCGGGGCCGGCGCCGATGATCACCACAGCGTTCATACCGAGCGCCCCGGTTCGCGGCTGACCTGCTGGCCGGCTTCAAGCAGCGTCGAGCAGGCCCGCACCCGGCGGCCATCGCTCAGGCGTACCCAGCAGTCCTGGCAGGCGCCCATCAGGCAGAAGCCGGCGCGGGGTTCGGCGCTGAAGTCGCTGCCGCGCAGGTGTTTGCTGCAGGTCAGCACGGCGGTCAGCAGGGTGTCGCCGAGCAAGCCGCTGGCAGGCACGCCGTCGAGGGTAAAGTCCAGGGCCGGGCGGTCGCCTTCGGCCAGTCGTTTCAGCAGAGCCATGGCGCCCTCATTGTTTACCCACCAGAACCCGATCCAGGCCATAGACCCGATCGAGCAGAATCATCGTCAGCGCGGTCAGCGCGATCACCAGGGCCGACACCGCCGCCATCATCGGATCGATGGATTCGGTGGCGTACACGTACATGCGCACCGGCAACGTTTGCGTGGCCGGCGAGGTGACGAAGATCGACAACGTGACCTCGTCAAAACTGTTGATGAACGCCAGCAGCCAGCCACCGGCGACCCCTGGCAGAATCATCGGCAAGGTGATTTGCCGGAACAGCGTGAAGCGTCCGGCACCCAAGGATTGCGCGGCGTGTTCGGCGCTGCGGTCCAGGCCGATGGCCGACGCCAATACCAGCCGCAACACATACGGCGTGATCACCAGCACATGGGCGAAGATCAGCCAGGCAAAGCTGCCGTTGACGCCCATCAGTGCGAACAGGCGCAGCAACGCCACCCCCAGCACCAGGTGTGGAATGATGATCGGCGACAGGAACAGGGCGTTGAAAAAGTCCCGTCCGGGGAACTCGAAGCGGGTGATCGCCAGCGCCGCCGGCACCGCAATCAGCGTCGCCAGACTGGCCGCGCTGAAGGCCAGGATCAGGCTGTTGTAGAACGCATCGACAAAGTCCGCGCGTTCGAACACGGCGCGGAACCAGCGCAGGGAGAAATCCGTGGTCGGCAGGCTCAGGGTGTTTTCCGGGGTGAAGGCGACGAGGCACACCACCACCAGCGGCGCGAGCATGAACAGCACCACCAGGGCATGGAACAGCAGGGCGAAAGGACCGTTTCTGGACATGACGAATTATCCCAATGACTTCTTGTAGCGGCCTTCGATCATCCGGTTCCACGACAGCATGATCAGCAGGTTGAGCAACAGCAGGGCTACGGCAATCGCGGCGCCCATCGGCCAGTTCAGCTCCGACAGGTACTGGTCGTAGATCAGCGTGGCGACCATCTTCAGCCGGCGTCCGCCGAGCAGGCCGGGAATGGCGAAGGAACTGGCCGCGAGGCCGAACACGATCAAGGTGCCGGAGAGCACGCCGGGCATGACCTGTGGCAACACCACTTTGCGTATCACCGTGAAGTGGCTGGCGCCCAGTGACAGCGCAGCCTGCTCGGCGGCCGGGTCGAGTTTTTGCAGCGAGGTCCAGACCGGAATGATCATGAACGGCAGCATCACGTGGACCAGCGCGATCACCACTGCGAACGGCGTGTAGAGCAGCTTCATCGGCGAGCCACCGAAGGCTTGTAAGGTCTGGTTGACCAGCCCGTCGGCGCCCAGCAACAGGCTCCAGCCGAACGCCCGCACCACCACCGAAATCAGCAGCGGCGTGAGGATCAGAATCAGGAAAATCGAACGCCACGGTGCGCCCATGCGACTGAGGATGTAGGCCTCGGGCACGCCGATCAGCACGCAGAGCAGGGTGGTCAGGGCGCTGATCCACATCGTGCGCAGAAAGATCTCGTAGAAGTACCGGTCGCCCAGCAGGCTGCTGTAGTGGGCGAAGGTGTAGGCGTCGCTGTTGATCCCCGAGCTGTAGTCGAAGACGTTCAACGACAACACCAGCGTCAGCAGCAGCGGGATCGCCAGCAGGCCGACGTACAACGCCAGGGCCGGCGCCGACAACACATACCCTTGGCGTCCCTGGCGGATGGCGGCGAGCGTATTCATGCCGACACCTCGTCGACACTGAGCACCCGCAGCAGTGCCGCGTCCCAGTCGAGGCCGACTGCCGTGCCTTCGGCCAGTGGCGCCGAGCCGTCGTTGCGGCGCACCACGCAGAGTTCGCCCAGGGTTGTCGTTACGCCGTACAACCATTGGCTGCCGAGGAAGAAGCGGCTGGCGATCTTGCCTTGCAGACGACCATGGCCTTTTTCCCGCAGATCAATTTTCTCCGGGCGCAGGCTTAACGTCAGTTCGCCGTTGCCGGTGTTGCACACCTGAACCACACCGGCGCCATCTCGCTCACCGGGCAGCAGATTGGCTTTGCCGACGAACCCGGAAATGAACTCGGTGCGCGGGTGCTCGTAGAGGGTGTAAGGGGCGTCGATCTGGGTGATGCGCCCGGCCTGCATCACCACCACCCGATCGCTGATCGACAGCGCTTCGGACTGGTCGTGGGTGACCATCAGCGTGGTGATCCCGACTTCGCGCTGGATGCGGCGGATTTCGAACTGCATCTCTTCGCGCAAATTGGCGTCGAGGTTGGACAGCGGTTCGTCGAGCAGCAACACCGGCGGCTCGATCACCAACGCCCGGGCCAGTGCCACACGCTGGCGTTGGCCGCCGGAAAGCTCCCGTGGATAACGCTCGGCGTGCTGGTGCAGGCGAACCAGTTTCAGCACCCGGTCCACCCGTTGCTGCAACTCACCGTTGGGCACTTTGCGCATGCGCAGGCCGAAGGCGACGTTGTCTTGCACGGTCATGTGCGGGAACAGCGCGTAACTCTGGAACACCACGCCCAGGCCACGGCTGGCGGGTTTGGCGTGGGTGATGTCGCGACCGTCCAGCACAATGCGTCCGCTGCTGACTTCGACGAAGCCGGCGATCATTTGCAGGGTGGTGGTTTTGCCGCAGCCGGAGGGGCCGAGCAGTGAGACGAACTCGCCTTTTTCCACCGACAGGTTGGTGGCGACGACTGCGTCGATCTCGCCATATCGTTTGCCGAGGTTTTCAAGCTGCACAAAAGCCATGACTGCGCTCCACCTGAGATTGTTATGCGTCGCCAACGGCGCGCTTTTTTGTATGGGCAGATACGAAAAGATGTTGCGGGGTGCGTTGGCGCGCGACGTGTGTCGGCTGCCGTTGTTGTTCGAATCGCCCCTGTATGGACGCAGAGTAGGACGAAGAATAGGATGGGCTCAATAACCTATTTCACTGAAGCGATGACTATTTTCAGTTTTATTCAGTGAGTAAATTTATTGATGAGAAATCAAATGTCAGATTCCACTGATCGGAATGAAAACAAAAATGAAGTCGGTGTCGGTGCGGTCTCAAGACTGTTTGCGGTGCTGCGCAGCCTGGGTGACACCGTCGAGGGCAGCGAGCGCGTGACGCAACTGGCGCAGCGCATCGGTTTGTCGCAACCGACCACCCACCGCTTGCTGCGCAGCCTGATGGACGAGGGCATGGTCGAGCAGGACGCCCGCAGCAAACGCTATCGCCTGAGCCTGGAGTTTTTTGCCTTGGCGGCCCGCGCCGGCAATACCAACAACCTGCGCGAACTGGCGCGGCCGGCATTGCTGCGGTTATCGGCATCGTTGGGCGATTCGCTGTTTTTGCTGGCGCGCAGTGGCTTCGATGCGATCTGTCTGGACCGCAGTGAAGGGCCGTTTCCGATCCGCACATTTACCGGCGATATCGGTGGGCGGGTGGCGCTCGGTGTGGGGCAGGGCAGCCTGGCGATTCTGGCATTCCTGCCGCAAGAGGAACGCGACACGGTGATTCACTACAACTTGCCGCGGCTCAAGGATTTTCACCTATATGACGAAGTGTTCCTGCGCTCGGAAGTCGAGAATGTGCGCGCGCTGGGGTACGCCGGGCGCAACACCGGCGTGTTGCAAGGCATGGCCGGCGTGGCGGTGCCGATCCTCGATCGCGACGGCCGGGCGGTGGCGGCGTTGAGCGTGGCCACGATCAGTGATCGCCTGGGGCCGGATCGTTTGCCGACCGTGGTGGAAATGCTCAAGCGCGAAGCGGCGTTGATCGGGCCGCGGATCAACCCGTTCGACCCGCTGTTGCGCAGGCCTTCGCAGGTGTTTGGGCAGGGGTGACCACAACCCGGATCAGAACTTCAGCGTCTGCTTGAGCATCTGCGCCGCCGGTGTGTCACTCGGGCTGACCATCGCATAGTTGTACCCGGCATCCGACCAATACTCGGCCTGCAGTTCGCCGTCGCTGCGGCTGCCGCGGGGCAGGAGGAAATTTTTCGGTCCCGGCGGACGGACGTAAAAGCTGACTTTGTGGCCGCCCTGATCTTCGTAAACCACCATCGCTGCCGGCCCTTGTTCGGTACTGAGCAAACGGCCGCTGACCGGTTTGTAGCCAGCCCCCGCCAAGTTCGGCAGGCGATGGGCCTGGCTGAAATAGCGGTCGAGCCAGCCTTGCATATCGCCATCGTCGCTGACTTGGTAATCCGCCGGCAGGATGCCTTGCTGGGCAATCAGTCGGTAGGCCTGCATCGCATCGGCCATCGGCAGTGGGGGGCTGACCAGAGTCATCTCCCGCGCGTGCCAACCGCCCAATCCGCCGACGCTGACCGCAATCAACAACACCGCGGCACTGGCCAGATGACGGCGGGACTTTCGTTTGAGACGCTGGCGAATCAGCGCCGGGTCAAGTTGCGGGTTGGCCGGTTGCTGCAAGGCGCCGCTCAGGGCTGCGCGCAATTGCTGGGCGTCCTGCTGCCAGGCGCGCACTTGCGCGGCAACTTTGGCATTGCTGGCCAGATAAGTGTCCACCTGATGTCGGTCGGCATCGCTGAGTTGGTGATCGACGTAGGCGTGCAGGTCACGCTCGCTGGGCGGCATGCTGATCATTTGAGTCTCCGCAGGGAAGGGCGGGTGATTTCGCCGTCGCTGAGCTGGCGCAAGGCCTGGCGCGCGCGGGACAGGCGCGACATTACGGTGCCGGTGGGGACGTCGAGAATCTCGGCGACCTCCTTGTAACTCAAGCCTTCCACCGACACCCAGAGCAGCAGCGCGCGCTGTTCGGTGCTGAGCTGATCGAAGGCTTGCAGGGTCGACTGGGCGATTACCTCGCGCTCTACCGAAGGCTGCGCATCGTCGCGCCCGGTAAAGAATTCGAGCATCCGCGCATACCGCCGGGAGCGGCGGTGGGCGTCGAGAAACTGCCGATAAAGAATCGAAAACAACCAGGCCCGCAGGTCGCCCTCCGGACGTTTAGTGCTCCAATTCGACAGCGCTCGTTCCAGGCTTGCCTGCACCAGATCGTCGGCGCTGCTGGGGTTGCGCGTCAGCGACACGGCGAAGCGCCGCAGCCTGGGAATGATTTCACGCAATTGTCCGTCGATGTTGTTCATGGAAATGGCGTGTTCTCTGGCTGTGATGAATGGCACTGACAAGAAGGACGCCGGCCACTGTGGTTTATTCCTTCGTCGGGGAAAACCATTACTTATTTGTGTAGGAGATTTCTGAGGGGTTTGTAATCCATGTAATGGCATCGAACTTCGCGGCTCAACCCATGCAGCAAGCTCAGGCAGTCAGCCCAGCCTCTCACCAGGCTGCGCAGAACCACCCGTGCTTGAACGTAAATATTGAGCCTGAAGAGAATTTTTAACATGCAAGAGTGCAAAATTTCCCTTGAGTCGGCATCGATGTGTTCGCTGCTTCCGGACAACAACACCCATGACGTGTGGCCGCAGTTCGGTCGTGGGCCGACGGTTGAGCCTGAGTATCTTCTGATCCATCACGCCATCGAGGCGCAAGCCGCCGCCAGACCTCAGGACATTGCCGCCCATTGTGAGGGCGAAGCCATCACCTACGGTGAACTGAACCGGCAGGCCAACCGACTGGCCACGCTGTTGCGTCAGCAGGGCGTCGCCCCGGGCGATCACGTGGCCTTGTTTGTGGAGCGTTCGATCCCGATGCTGGCGGGAATGTTGGCCGCATTGAAAGTGGGTGCTGCCTACATCCCTCAGCACGTAGGGATTACTCCCACCGCGCAATTGCGCCACATCATGGACGTGGCCTCGACGCGGGTGGTGCTGACACTGTCGAGCCTCGAGTCGCGAATTCCCCTGACGTCGCAGCAACACTGCATTTGCCTCGATGAGTTCATGGAGGTTGCGTCAACACCCGCTGATGACCTGAATGTGGCCTGTTCGCTGTCATCGACCCCGGACCGGTTGTGTTTCGTGCTGTTTACCTCCGGCACCACCGGCCTGCCCAATGGGGTTCGGGTGACCCACCGCAATGTGTGCAATATTTTGCTGACAGCCCCTGGCAATCTCGGCATGCGGCCTGGGCTCAAGGTCGGACAGATACTTAACATCGCCTTTGACATGGCGGCCTGGGAAATACTCGGGTGTCTGGCTCATGGTGCGACCTTGATGATCCGTGGCAAGGACATCGCCCAGACGGCCGAACAATGCGACGTGCTGATCGCTACACCTTCGATACTCGGCACACTCGATCCATTGCGTTGTCAGCAAGTCAAGGTCGTGGCCCTTGCCGGGGAGCCTTGCCCTCAGCCCCTGGCTGATCGCTGGTCCTCGTTCTGCACTTTTTACAATGCCTGCGGCCCGACCGAAACCACGATCGTCAACACCATGCAGCATTACAGGGGCGCAGGTGCATTGACGATCGGCAAACCCACGCCCAACAACACGGTGTACGTGCTGGATGAGGCGGGCCAGCTCTGTCAGGTGGGTGAGCAAGGTGAGATGTGGGCTGGCGGCGACTGTGTGACCGCCGGTTATTTGAGTAACCCGACGCTGACCGCCGAACGCTATCGGCCCGATCCGTTTCTGGGGCAGGGCCGGATGATGTTTCGCACACGTGATCTGGGGCGCTGGACAGCGAACGGCGAACTTGAACACCTGGGACGTGTCGATGATCAGGTCAAGGTCAGAGGGTTTCGGGTGGAGCTCGACTCTGTTTCTGCGGCTCTGGAGTCATCTGATCGCTGCGAGCGGGCGGTCACGTTGAAACTCGACAGTCGCCA
This sequence comes from Pseudomonas sp. FP1740, assembly GCF_030687165.1. NCBI lineage: Bacteria > Pseudomonadati > Pseudomonadota > Gammaproteobacteria > Pseudomonadales > Pseudomonadaceae > Pseudomonas > Pseudomonas sp. FP1740. The sequence goes on along the minus strand of NZ_CP117461.1, from coordinate 4,226,932 downwards.
TCTGGTGGCCTTCGTCTATCCCGTTACCACGGACATCGATGATGCAAGACGGCGCTGTGAAGAGCGGCTTGCCTACTATTGCGTCCCTTCGCTGATTCTCGCTGTGGAGCACATTCCGCTGACCTCACGCGGCAAGGTCGACAAACGCTTGCTGCTGGAGTGGGCGATGACGCACCAGGCCGACGCGACGACCCGGCAAGGGGTGGGCGCATGAAGGGGGGGAATCCGGATACCGCGCTGCCGGTCAAGCGCGTGCTGTGGCGGCGATTGGGGACGTTGCCGATATTCTCGCATTACAACCGCCTCGTAGCGCTGGTGCTTGCACTCAATATCGCGGCACTGGCGCATGGGTTGACCGCCGGGCAGTGGTGGACATCCACGGGGATAGTCCTTGAGGCGCTGTCGGGATTGGTGGTGGCGAATCTGTCGCTGGCGATTTTGATTCGCCAGCAATACATCATCAATCTGCTGTTCTGGCTGGCAACCCGGGCGCCCACTTCCTGGCCGCTTGCGATACGCCGCTCACTGGCCAAGGTTTACCACTTCGGCGGCTTGCACAGTGGCGGGGCGCTGGCGGCGATTGGCTGGTTCGCGGTGTTGATCGGCTCCCTGGCCTGGCATTGGACTGAAAGCTTGGGCGGCGTTTCCCTGGCGCTGCTCGGGGTGAGCACCGGGTTGCTGGGGATCTTGCTGCTGGTGGCCGTCATGGCTCACCCGCGGATTCGCGGGCGTTTTCACAACGGCTTCGAGCGAATGCACCGCTTTGGTGGGTGGACCGCACTTGCCCTGTTCTGGGTATGGAGCGTTCTATTTACCCGGGACCAGAACCCGCAGGCCTCCGTGAGCGAGGCGCTGTCGACGTCGGTGGCATTCTGGATGTTGATTGTGCTGACGTTCAGCATCGCCTTGCCATGGTTTCGTCTGCGCAAAGTGCCGGTGCAACTGATCAGGCCTTCTTCTCATGCGGTAATAGCCCGTTTTGGCCATGTCACGCCGTTTGCCGGCTCCTCCAACGCCATCAGTCTCAACCCGCTGATGGAGTGGCATTCCTTTGCCAATATTCCCGCACCGGGTGAAGCGGGTTTTCGCCTGATCATTTCCCGGGCAGGTGACTGGACCGGCGAGTTCATCGAGCAAATGCCGACGCATGTCTGGGTCAAAGGCATTACCACCGCTGGCGTGGCGCACATCGAAACTCTGTTCAAATCGGTGGTGTACATCGCCACGGGCAGCGGCATCGGCCCGGTGTTGCCCCATTTGTTGGCCAGGCAAGTACCGATACGGCTGGTCTGGTCGACCCGCAGCCCGCGAAAAACCTACGGTGACGAACTGGTGGAAGAGATCCTGCGGGCCAATCCTGATGCCTTGATCTGGGACACCGATGTGCTCGGCAAGCCAGACCTTGTGCAACTGGCTTATGACGCGGTTCGCTCGTTCGGTGCCGAGGCGGTGATCTGCATTTCGAACCAGACGCTCACCCAGCGAGTGGTTGAGGAAATGGAAGGGCGAGGCATTCCGGCGTATGGCGCAATCTGGGATTCCTGAAGTGTGCCAAGAGCGTTTTTCATTCAAACATTTCACACTATTTAATGAGATCACCATGCACACATTGATCGAACGTCATGATCGAGTCGTATTGATTCGTCTTAATCGGCCGCAGGCCAGGAATGCTTTGAGTTCGGCCTTGATGCGCGAACTGCTGGACACCTTGCAACGGCTGGACCGTGACCCCGGAGTCGGCTGTTTCGTGATCACCGGGACAGCGGATTTTTTTGCGGCTGGCGCCGACATCAAGGAGATGTACGGAAAATCTTACCTGGACATGGTCCATGAGGATTATTTCGCCGATTGGGAAGCCTTTGCCGCGCTGCGTACGCCCAAGCTGGCCGCTGTTGCCGGTTATGCATACGGTGGCGGCTGTGAGTTGGCCATGATGTGCGATCTGATCTTTGCTGCGGATAACGCTCGTTTTGGCCAACCGGAAATCAGGTTGGGGGTGATGCCTGGAATGGGCGGGACCCAACGTCTCACGCGCCTGATCGGCAAGTCGAAGGCCATGGACATGATTTTGACCGGACGCTCGATGTCGGCCGAAGAGGCCGAGCGGGCAGGATTGGTGTCGCGGGTCATCGTTGCCAGCGATCTGCTGGAGCAATCCTTGGCCGCAGCGCAGATCATTGCCGGTTTCGCCAAAACCGCCACACTCGCTGCGCGAGAAGCAGTGGACCAGGCAGTAGAGTCAGGATTGCGCGATGGCCTTCTTTTCGAGCGAAGAGTGTTTCATGGTTTGTTTGCCACGCAGGGGCAACAGGAAGGTATGCAAGCTTTTTTGCAGAAGCGTGAGCCGAGTTTTAACCCGGTTTGACCAACTTTGAGGATTCGTCGCTAGCGGTGCTTTGAAAGAAACTACAGTTCAGGGGGAATAATCCTACGTGACGTTCGTCTCATAGCTCTTTCCCCCTGTGGCCTACGGCCCCGGAGACTTTCATGGTTGATCGCTCATCTACAACAGGGCCGTCTCGGCCGCCCCTGAGCACCGCGAGCCTGACGTTGCGCCTGACCGGCATTGCCGTGGTGGTCGCCGCGCTGGCCGGGGCTTTTGCCTACGTCAACGGCACACTCGACCCACAGCGCCTGACGCCGAAAGCGTTGATCAATGTGCTGGAGAAAAACAACGGCGTGCACCCGGGGTCCCGTCGTAACCACGCCAAAGGGGTGTGCGTGATCGGGCATTTCGAGAGCAGCGGCCAGGCGCGCGAGTATTCCAGCGCCCAAGTGTTCAATGAAGCGCGGACCCCGGTGGTCGGGCGTTTCGCGCTGCCTGCCGGCAACCCTTACGCGCCGGACAACAGCGTGCCGATCCGCAGCCTGGCGTTGCGCTTTACCCAGGCCAACGGTCAGCAGTGGCGCACCGGGATGAACAGCATGCCGGTGTTCCCGGTGGGCACGCCCGAGGCGTTCTATCAGCTGCAACAAGCGCAGTCACCGGACCCGGCCACCGGCAAACCGAATCCTGCGGCGGTGCCGGCGTTCTTCGGTTCTCACCCGGAAGCCGCGCCGTTTCTTGCCTGGATCAAGACCGCCAAACCTTCTGCCAGTTATGCGACCGAGACGTATAACAGCGTCAATGCGTTTTACCTGGTGAGCGCAGCGGGGCAGCGGCAAGCGGTGCGTTGGAGCATGACCCCGGTTGCTCAGGATGCGGCGGGCGCGACGGCACCGGAGGGCGCTGACTTTCTGGAGAAGGATCTGGTTCAGCGTTTGTCCGCCGGACCGCTACGTTGGCAGTTGAACATCACCCTGGCGAACCCTGGGGACCCGGTCAACGACGCGAGCAAGGCCTGGCCCGGCGACCGAAAAGTTGTGAACGCCGGCACTCTGGTGCTCGAAAGCACCCAGCCACAACTCAATGGCGAGTGCCGTGACATCAACTACGACCCACTGGTATTGCCCAGCGGTATCGAAGGCTCCGACGACCCGCTGCTCGCCGCTCGTTCAGCGGGCTATGCCAATTCCTATCTGCGTCGCACCAGCGAAGTGAATCAGTTGCCCAACGCCAAGCAGGAGGCTCATCAATGAGCGCTCAACCGAACCATTTCGCTCCCCTGGCGCGGCTGCTGCATTGGCTGATGGCGCTGATGATCATCGCGATGCTGTTCATCGGCGCCGGCATGGTGGCCTCGGTGTCCGAGCGCCATGAGTGGCTGATCCACCTGCACAAACCGTTGGGCATCGCCATTCTGCTGTTGGTGGTCGTGCGTCTGGCCGTGCGTTTTTCGACCCGGCAACCACCGCTGCCGGCGGACTTGCCGGGTTGGCAAGTGCTCGCGGCGAAGGCTTCGCATGTCTTGCTGTACGCCTTGATGCTGATTTTGCCGCTGCTGGGCTGGGCGATGATTTCGGCGGCGGGTGATCCGGTGATGCTCAGCAGCTCGTTGCAACTGCCGTCGATCCTGCCGGCGAATGCGCAGGTGTTTGCATTCCTGCGCAAGGCACATAGGTATCTGGCGTATCTACTGTTCCTGACCGTGCTGCTGCACCTGGCGGCGGCGTTGTTTCACGGTTGGGTGCGCCGCGATGAGGTGCTGGACAGCATGTTGCGGGGCAGGGACCGTGGGTGAGTCGGGCGACTGCCGATAACTGTGGCGAGGGGGCTTGCCCCCGTTGGGCTGCAACGCAGCCCCAAATGCGGTTGGTCAGACGCTCCTGCGTCTGATCGATTTACGCCTGCTGCGCAGCCGAGCGGGAGCAAGCTCCCTCGCCACAGGTGTTGGGTGTTTTGGTGGCCAGCGTCAGCCACCAATAGATCAACGCTACGGCGTTGATGCCCGCACCCAGCCAGCTCACCGCTATCCAGCCGCCCCAGGCATACATCGCCGTCGAACCGATAGAGCCCAAGGCGCTGCCGATCGAATAGAACAGCATGTAGCCGGCGGTGAGTCGGCTTTGCGCTTCGGGGCGCACGCTGTAGATCATGCTCTGGCTGGTGACATGGACGGCCTGCAAACCCAGATCCAGCGTAATCACCCCGAGCAGCAGCGCCCACAGCGAGGATTGAGTGAGGGCGATGGGCAGCCATGAGGCGAGCATCAGCAACAACGACAGTCCGCTGGTCCATTGACCCAGGCCACGATCGGCCAGATGCCCGGCGCGAGCAGCGGCCAGTGCGCCGGCAGCCCCGGCCAGCCCGAACAGTCCGATTTCGGTGTGGGACAGTGAAAGCGGCGGGGCGCTCAACGGCAATACCAAAGGGGTCCACAGCACCATGGCACTGGCGAACGTCAGCAGGGCAAGGATGGCCCGTTGACGCAACACCGGTTCTTCCTTGAACAACGTGAAGACAGAGCCGATCAACGCGCCGTAAGCGCTATCCGGTCGCGCGTCTTCGTGCCTGGGCAGCACACGAAACAACAGCAGCGCCATCACCAGGGTCAACCCGGCGGACAGCAGATAAATCGAACGCCAACCAGCCAGGTCGGCCATGCCGCCGGCCACCGTTCGTGCCAATAGAATGCCGACGACAATGCCGCTGGTGATCACGCCTACCACACGTCCACGTTGCGCCGGGATGGCCAGCGTCGCGGCGTAGGCCACCAGGACTTGCGTCACGACCGCCAGTAATCCGGTCAGCGCCATGCCGAGCAACAACCAGGTGCTGCTCGGCGCTAACGCTATCATCAACAAGGCCAGTGCCGACAACAGGGTTTGCAAGACGATCAATCGGCGACGGTTGAGCAGGTCTCCCAGAGGGACTAGCAACAACAGGCCCACGCCATAACCGATCTGAGTGAGGGTGATGACGATACCGATGGTTGCCGGGTGCATGGCGAAGGCTTCGGCCATGGCATCGAGCAATGGTTGTGCGTAATACACATTGCCGACGGCCAGGCCGCAGGCGACGGCAAACAGCAGCACCACGGCGCCGCTTAACGGATGGTCAGGTTTCATCACAGGCTTCCTTGTGTGGTTTCAAATAAAACCAGTTGTACGGTAGGGAGTCTGGTTTTATATTGCAACCACATTGGTTGCCGGCGGACGTGGTCATGGTTAAACGTACAAGCATGGAAGGCGCCGAATGCCCGGTCGCCCGTTCACTGGATGCGATTGGGGATTGGTGGTCGCTATTGATTGTGCGCGATGCGTTCGATGGACTGCGACGCTTCGGTGAGTTCCAGCGCAATCTGGGCATGGCCAAGAACATTCTTTCGGCACGCCTGCGCACATTAGTGGCCCACGGGATTTTCGATCTGGTGCCGGCGTCGGATGGCAGCGCGTATCAGGAATATGTGCTGACGGAGAAGGGCCAAGGCTTGTTCCCGTTAATCATCGGGTTGCGGCAGTGGGGCGAAGCGTTTTTTTATGAGGCGGGGGAGGCGCATTCGCAGGTTGTCGATCGTGAGAACGGTCGACCGGTGCGGCCGCTGGAATTGCGCGCCGAGGATGGGCGGCTGTTGGGGCCCCAGGATTGTGTGCGGATCCCGGCTGAGTAAAACATCAAAAAATCGCAGCCTTGCAGGAGCTGCGAAGGCTGCGATCTTTTGTCCAAGGGGGATCAGCGCAAGGTATCGACCATATCCGCAATGGTCGTCAGCACATCCTTGCCCAACTGCTTCGAACGCTTGCCAGACCAGCCAGTCAGCGCATTCGGCGCGTCGTTGTTGTCCTTGAAGGGCATTTCGATGGTAAAGGACAGGCAATCGAACTTCTGACCGACGCTGTTGCAGGCCAGGGTCATGTTGGCTTTGCCCGGTTCGTCGCGGGTGTAGCCGTGTTTGGTCTGGAAGTCTTTGGTCAGGTGCTTCAGATGGCTGCGGAAGCGCTCTTCGAGTTTTTCGATCCGCGGTGTATAGCCGGGGTTGCCTTCGCAACCGGCGGTGAACACGTAGGGAATTTCTTCATCGCCATGGATGTCGAGGAACAGGTCGACGCCATACTTTTCCATTTGCTGCTGAACGAACAGCACTTCCGGGCTGATTTCCTGGCTGGCGTTCTGCCAGGCGCGATTCAGGTCCTGGCCCATGGCATTGGTGCGCAAATGACCGTGGAAGGCGCCGTCCGGGTTCATGTTCGGCACCAGGTACAGGTCGGCGCTGGCCAGGAGCTTATTCAGCACCGGGTCGTCGTGTTTCTCCAGACGCTCGATCACGCCTTCCATGAACCATTCGGCCATGTGTTCGCCGGGGTGTTGCTGGGCGATGATCCAGACCTTGCGCTGGCCTTCGGCGCCAGTCCCTTTGCGCAGCAGCTGGATGTCACGACCCTCAACGCTCTTGCCGGTGGCCAACAGTTCGGTGCCGGCCTTGGTCAGCGCCTGTTCGATCAGCCAGTCGTGACGGCCACGGCTGTAGGGTTCGAAATAGGCGAACCAGGCATGGGTGGCAGTGGCTTCAAGGCTGAAACGCAGACAGTCGCCTTCGAAGATGGTCGGCACCCGGAACCAGTTGACGTGGTCGTAGGACGCCACCGCCTGATAACCATCCCAGGCCTTGTTGTATGAGGATTTGCTGGCGTTGTTCAGACGAAACCAATGCTCCTGACCCACATGCAGGCCGCTGGCCTTGAAATGGAACCACTGGAAATGCTGGCTGCGAGTGTCTGGCCTGATGGCCAGCAATGCTTGCAGAGGATTGCTGATGTCCAGCACATCAATGTTGCCGCTGTCGAAGTTAGCGCTGATGTCGAAAGAAGATTTAGCCCCGGCCATAATCAATTCCTGAATACGATTTTTATGGCTGCTACTTTACACGCAAGAGGGGGAGAAACCGGGGGGAAATTACGGGGGGGTAAAAGGGGGGGCGTCCTCCTTGACGCCGATGCAGCTTAGAGACTGCATGATTGATTCTCAAGTGCTATTTTCGTTAGTTTGGCCCAGCGCTGCCGGGCTTCTCTTGGCAGTAGATATTCTTTTGATATCATCCGTGCCAATCGAATTTTGCAGCACCTACAGACTTCATTAGCCTGAAGCCAAAGCCAGCCTGACTGGCAAAAAAAAGACCCGGCAAAAAGCCGGGTCAAAAACCGTGATTAGCCTGATGAGGAGATAGTCCAGGAGTCCGACCTAAGGTCTCTTGGTCTATCGACTGATCTCGCGATCAGTTGATGCAATAATAATCATTATCATTTGCAAGTCAAATGTTTCTACCTGTGCGATTGGAAAATTTTTCCTGTCCTCCTCCAATACGCTCCCGCCTCAATTGTTCTGATTGCCCTCCAGGGCCCGGTTGACCATCGCCTTGGCCATGTCGATCATGTGCACCGTCGAAAACGCCAGATCCCGGCTTGCGCCCTGCAGCTGATTGGCTGACTCATGCGCGGTGGCGACGGCACACCGCAGCAGATCTGAAGCATGGACCAGCGCCTCTTCGCTGCTGATGTTACGGTTCACATCAAAGAAACGTTCTTCGCTGGCTACTTCTGACACAGCTGGTTTCAAGTAATAGTCCAGTGCCCGCTGCGCCGCGGCAGAGCCTTTTGGCGAGGTGAGGCTGGTGTCGATTTGCATATCGGGCAAGGTATTGCTGGGGATGGTCATGGCGATGGCGAGCTCCGTGAAAGATTCAAATCCGTGAGCCCAGCTTAGTACGTACTGTATTTGTGTCTTTAATTTAAATACTACAATTTGTGTTTTGATGGTCGGAGTCCCCCACGTATCGTGCCGCACATGGATAAATGGATCGAATTGGTCAAGGCCAAAATGAGTGAACTCAAAGTCACTCAAGAAATACTCGCCGAGCGCATCGGGATGTCCCAGGGTGGCGTCGGCCACTGGCTCAATAAACGTCGTCAGCCCGGCATCGGAGAGATGAATCGCGTCTTGCGGGCGCTCGGCATGGACTATCTGGAAGTGGCGATGGTGATCAGGGAGCCGCTGCCCTCAGAGGATGAGGAGATCTCCCTGGCGCAAAAGTACAACCCGTACTTTCGCTACCCGGTCAGTGACTGGCGAGAAACCGGGGTGGTGCGCGACGGCGAGCTATCGACCTACGGCACCTCGCTGGCTGTCAGCAAGCCACGCTTCGAGCTGTCCGATTACCATGCACAGGGCGCGGCGTTCTGGCTGGTGGTGGTCGGCGATGCGATGACGGCACCGACGGGGCCGAGCATTGCCGAGGGCATGCTGATTCTGGTCGACCCGGCGATCGTGCCGGAGCCTGGCAAACTGGTGATCGCCCAATGGCCCGGTAGCGCCGAGGCGGTCTTTCGCAAACTGATCGAAGAGGGCGGGCAGCGTTATCTGGTCCCGCTCAATCCAACGTATCCGAAAGCCCTTTACACCGAAGAATGCCGAATCATCGGCGTGGTGGTTCAGGCGACTGCCAAATTCTAATCAGATCGGTCCTCGCAGGGCGTAGGACCGATCTTCATTTCACGCTTGTTCCAACTCCACCAAGGCACTGCCTTCGCTGACCATTTCGCCTTCCTGGCAATACAGCGTCTTGATCACCCCGGCGTGGGGCGCGCGAATGCTGTGCTCCATTTTCATCGCTTCCAGCACCACCAGTTGCGCCCCGGCTTCGACCGTTTGCCCGGCCTCCACCAACACCCGCACGATGCTGCCGTTCATGGGCGCGGTAAGCCCGCCCTGATGGCTGTGACTGGCTTCGACGGCACCGATCGGATCATACGACTCGATGCGGCGCAGCTCGCCGTCCCATTGCAGATACAGCGCATCGTCACGGCGGATGGCCCGGTGCTGGCGGCGCAAACCGCTGTGCTCGGTCAGCAGGTATTCACCTTTGAGCCGTGCGGTATGCATGTCGGCATTGCCCAGGGTCAGCGCCCGGTCTTGCCCTTCGCAACTCAAGTGCAGGGTGATTTCTGTCGGCAGCCCGGCACGGAAACCATTGTTGAAGGCCCACGGCGAACTCGGATCATCGGCGCGCAAAACAGCCGGCTGACTTTGCGCAAACGCCTGGGCCGCCGCTTGCCAGAACTCATCACTGAGCGGCGAAGGTGCTGGCAGCAGTTGCTCCTGATAACGCGGAATGAACCCGGTATCCAGTTCGGCGGCGGCAAACGCCGGGTGGCCGATGATCCGGTGCAGGAAGTTGATGTTGGTCTTCAGCCCGCCAATGGCAAACTCATCGAGCATGCTCAGCAATCGCAGCCGCGCCTGTTCACGGTCTTCACCCCAGGCAATCAGCTTGCCGAGCATCGGGTCGTAGAAGGGCGAAATCTCATCGCCTTCTTCGACGCCGCTGTCTACGCGACGCCCCGGCCCTTCGGCGGATTCGCGGTACAACGCCAGGCGCCCGGTGGCCGGCAGAAAATCGTTGCCCGGATCTTCGGCATACAACCGTACTTCGATCGCATGGCCGATCAGCGGCACCTGATCCTGTGTCATCGGTAGCGCTTCGCCGCGGGCTACACGAATCTGCCAGGCCACCAGATCGAGACCGGTGATCGCTTCGGTCACCGGGTGTTCGACTTGCAGGCGCGTGTTCATCTCCATGAAGAAGAACTCTCCGCGCACATCCAGCAAAAACTCCACGGTGCCGGCCCCGACGTAACCGATCGCCTGAGCCGAACGCACGGCGGCTTCACCCATGGCCCGACGCAGTTCCGGGCTCAGGCCTGGAGCGGGTGCTTCTTCGACGACTTTCTGATGCCGACGCTGAATCGAGCAGTCACGCTCGTTGAGGTACAGACAGTTGCCGTGCTGGTCGGCGAATACCTGGATTTCCACATGACGTGGCTTGAGCAGGTATTTCTCGACCAACATCCGCGAATCGCCGAACGACGATTGTGCTTCACGCTGCGCCGAGGCCAGGGCTTCGGCCAGTTGGCTGACGTCCTCGACCACTTTCATGCCTTTGCCGCCGCCGCCCGCGGTGGCCTTGAGCAGCACCGGATAACCGATGCGTTCGCAGGCGTCGCGGAAGGTGTCGAGGTCCTGGGCTTCGCCGTGGTAACCGGGCACCAGCGGCACACCGGCGGTTTCCATCAAGGCTTTGGCGGCGGACTTGCTGCCCATGGCGTCGATGGCCGAGGCGGGCGGGCCGAGGAAGATCAGGCCAGCCGCCTCGATCGCCCGGGCGAACCCGGCGTTTTCCGAGAGAAAACCATAACCGGGATGAATCGCCTGAGCACCGCTGGCCTTGGCGGCGGCGATCAGTTTGTCGATTTGCAGGTAGCTGTCGGCGGCTTTGCTGCCGCCCAGGTCGACGCGGATATCCGCTTCGCGGCTGTGTCGGGCGTCACGGTCGGTGGCGCTGTGCACGGCCACGGTGGTCAGGCCCAGAGCCTTGGCGGTGCGCATCACCCGGCAGGCGATTTCGCCACGGTTGGCCACCAGCAGGGTGGTGAGAACAGGTGCGCTCATCAACGCGGCTCCTTGAGAGTGGTTTCGGCTTGCCAGGTGGGCGAGCGTTTTTGCAGGAAGGCGCGCAAGCCTTCCTGGCCTTCGGGGCTGACGCGGATTCGGGCGATGGCGTTCTCGGTGTAGCGCCGCAGCGCCGGGGTCAGCGCGCCGTTGCCGACTTCGCGCAGCAGATCCTTGCTGGCGCGCATGGCTGCCGGGCTATTGAGCAGCAAATTGTCGATCCACTGATCGACTTTCTGCTCCAGCTCAGCCATCGGATAGCTCTCCGACAACAAGCCGATTTCCCGCGCCCGTTGCCCGCCGAAACGTTCGGCAGTCAAGGCATAACGCCGCGCCGCGCGCTCGCCGATGGCTTGCACCACGAACGGGCTGATCACTGCCGGTGCCAGGCCGATGCGCACTTCCGACAGGCAGAACTGTGCATCATCGGCGCCAATCGCCATGTCGCAGCAACTGATCAGGCCCAGCGCGCCGCCGAATGCCGCGCCTTGCACCACGGCCAGTGTCGGGACTTTCAGCTTGGCGAGGTTGTACATCAGCTCCGCCAGTTCCCGGGCGTCATCAAGGTTGGTGTGGTAATCGAGTTCGGCCGATTGCTGCATCCAGGCCAGATCGGCACCGGCGCTGAAATGCTTGCCGCGCCCACGGATCAGCAGAAAACGCAGGCTGGCATCGCCCGATACTTTGTCCAGCGCGAGGATCAGTTCGCGGATCATTTCGGCGTTGAACGCGTTGTTCTTTTCTTCTCGGCTGAGCCACAGGGTGGCAAAACCACGGGGATCGGTCTGCAGCTCGAGGGTGTTGAAGTCGCTCATGGTTTTCTCCAGATCACATCCGGAACACGCCGAAGCGGCTCGGTTCGATGGGTGCGTTCAGCGACGCCGACAAGGCCAGGGCCAACACGTCGCGGGTCTGCGCCGGGTCAATGACACCGTCGTCCCATAGCCGGGCGCTGGAGTAGTAGGGGTGACCCTGTTCTTCGTACTGATCGAGGATCGGTTGCTTGATCTCGGCTTCCTGCTCGGCGCTGAAACGATGCCCGCTGCGCTCGGTTTGCTCGCGCTTGACCTGCACCAGCACACCCGCCGCCTGTTCGGCGCCCATCACGCCGATTCGCGCGTTCGGCCACATCCACAGGAAGCGTGGATCGTAGGCCCGGCCACACATGCCGTAGTTACCGGCCCCGAAGCTGCCGCCGATGATCACGGTGAATTTCGGCACCTTGGCACACGCCACGGCGGTCACCAATTTCGCGCCGTGCTTGGCGATGCCGCCGGCCTCGTATTTCTGGCCGACCATGAACCCGGTGATGTTCTGCAGGAACAGCAACGGAATGCCGCGCTGGCAGGCCAGTTCGATAAAGTGCGCGCCTTTCTGTGCGGCTTCGGCGAAGAGGATGCCGTTGTTGGCGAGGATCGCAATCGGGTAGCCGTGCAGGTGGGCGAAGCCGCACACCAAAGTCGTCCCGAACAGCGCCTTGAACTCATCGAACACCGAGCCGTCCACCAGTCGTGAGATCACTTCGCGCACATCGAACGGTTGCTTGGCGTCGGCCGAGACCACGCCGTACAACTCGTCGCTGCCATACAGCGGCGCGATCGGCGTACGTTGTTGCAGTTCGCCGAGCTTGCGCCAGTTGAGGTTGGCCACGCTGCGCCGGGCCAATGCCAGGGCATGTTCATCACTTTCGGCGTAGTGGTCGGCGACCCCGGAAATCTTGCAGTGCACATCGGCCCCGCCGAGGTCTTCGGCGCTGACCACTTCACCAGTCGCGGCTTTCACCAGCGGTGGGCCGGCGAGGAAAATCGTGGCCTGCTGACGCACCATGATCGCCTCGTCGGCCATCGCCGGAACGTAGGCGCCCCCGGCGGTGCAAGAGCCCATGACCACCGCAATTTGCGGAATGCCCATGGCACTCATGTTGGCCTGGTTGAAGAAGATCCGCCCGAAGTGTTCGCGGTCCGGGAACACTTCATCCTGGCGCGGCAGGTTGGCGCCACCGGAGTCCACCAGATAAATGCACGGCAGGCGATTCTGCTGGGCGATGGTTTGCGCACGCAGGTGTTTTTTAACGGTCAGCGGGTAGTACGAGCCACCTTTCACGGTGGCATCGTTGGCGACGATCATGCATTCGACGCCTTCCACCCGGCCGATCCCGGCAATCACGCCAGCGGCGGGAACGTCTTCGCCATAGACCGCGTAGGCTGCCAGTTGGCTGATCTCGAGAAACGGCGATCCCGGATCGAGCAGGCGATTGATCCGCTCACGGGGCAGCAGTTTGCCCCGCGATGTGTGACGTTCTTGCGCCTTCGGGCCACCACCTTGCTGCACTTGCGCGAGCAGGCTGTGCAGGGCGTCGACCTGTTTGAGCATCGCCGCGCTGTTAGCCGCGAACTCCGCTGAACGGGGGTTGAGCTGGGTATGCAGGATAGCCATGGACAGCTCCGTTTAGCGGGTTTCGTTGAACAGTTCGCGACCGATCAGCATGCGACGGATCTCACTGGTGCCGGCGCCGATTTCGTACAGCTTGGCGTCACGCAGCAGACGACCGGCCGGGAATTCGTTGATGTAGCCGTTGCCGCCAAGAATCTGGATCGCGTCGAGGGCCATTTGCGTGGCGCGCTCGGCACTATAGAGGATCACCCCGGCAGCGTCCTTGCGAGTGGTTTCGCCACGTTCGCAGGCCTGGGCCACGGCATACAGGTAGGCGCGGCTGGCGTTGAGTTGGGTGTACATGTCGGCGACTTTGCCCTGGATCAGCTGGAATTCGCCGATGCTCTGGCCGAACTGTTTGCGGTCATGGATGTACGGCACGATCAGGTCCATGCAGGCCTGCATGATCCCGGTCGGGCCGCCGGAAAGCACCACGCGCTCGTAGTCGAGGCCGCTCATCAGCACTTTCACCCCGCCGTTGAGCACGCCGAGGATGTTTTCTTCCGGCACTTCGACGTCATCGAAGAACAGCTCGCAGGTGTTCGAGCCGCGCATGCCGAGCTTGTCGAATTTGTTGCTGCGGCTGAAGCCTTTCCAGTCTCGTTCGACGATGAATGCGGTGATGCCGTGGGGGCCTTTTTCCAGATCGGTCTTGGCGTAGATCACGTAGGTGTTGGCGTCAGGACCGTTGGTGATCCAGGTCTTGCTGCCGTTGAGTACGTAGTGATCGCCGCGTTTGTCGGCGCGCAGCTTCATCGAGACCACGTCGGAACCGGCGTTCGGCTCGCTCATGGCCAGGGCGCCGATGTGCTCGCCGCTGATCAGTTTCGGCAGGTATTTGCTTTTCTGTTCGTGAGTGCCGTTGCGGTTGATCTGGTTGACGCAGAGGTTGGAGTGCGCACCGTAGGACAGGGCGACCGACGCCGAACCACGGCTGATTTCTTCCATGGCGACCACGTGCGCCAGATAACCCAGGCCGGCGCCGCCGTACTCTTCCGGCACGGTGATGCCCAGCAGGCCCATGTCGCCGAATTTACGCCACAGGTCGGCCGGGAACAGGTTGTCGATGTCGATCTGAGCGGCGCGCGGGGCGATCTCTTTGGCGACGAAGGACTGAACCTGATCGCGCAGCATGTCGATGGTTTCACCGAGGGCAAAGTTCAGGGATGGGTAGCTCATGGGGCACCTTTTGGCTTTTTTGTAGGGTGGGGAGGGCAGTGATTCAGCTCTCACCTTTACGTTAACGTAAGCCTGTGACGAATGGCTGTCAATCACCCTTTACGTTAACGTCAACTTGAGCGAGAGTAGAGCCAGTTCTGAAAGACTGTGGCGAGGGGGCTTGCCCCCGTTCGAGTGCGCAGCGCTCGCAGATCTTGGGTCCGCTGCGCGGCCCAACGGGGGCAGCCCCCTCGCCACACAAGCCGGCTCTAAAGGTCGCCGGTACAGCCCATTAATAAAGACAATAGGGGTCGTCATGGATCAACCCAGTGCAAGCCCGCAGCGCAGCTATACCCGTGGTTCCCAGGACAAAACCTTGCTGGCGATGACCATCGGCCAGGCGTTTGATAACACCGTCGCGCAATACCCGAACGGGGAGGCGCTGGTCGTGCGCCACCAACAGCTGCGTTACACCTGGCAGCAGCTGTCGGATGCTGTTGATCTACACGCCAGAGCATTCCTGGCGCTGGGTTTGCAAACCGGTGACCGGCTCGGCATCTGGGCCCCGAACTGCGCCCAGTGGTGCATCAGCCAGTTCGCCAGTGCGAAAATCGGCGTGATCCTGGTCAACATCAACCCGGCTTATCGCAGTTCGGAACTCGAATACGTATTGAAGCAATCCGGCTGCCAATGGCTGGTTTGCGCCGGGGCCTTCAAGACCTCCGACTATCACGGCATGCTGCAAGGGTTGGTGCCGGAATTGGCGGAGCAATCCATCGGCCGCTTGCAGAGCGAACGCCTGCCGGAACTGCGTGGGGTCATCAGCCTGGATGCGCAGCCACCCTCGGGTTTCCTGCCGTGGTCGCAATTGGCCGATCTGGCGGCCAGTGTGTCGATCGAGCCATTGCACGAACGCCAGGACAGCCTGCATTTCGACCAGGCAGTGAACATCCAGTACACCTCCGGCACCACCGGTTTCCCCAAGGGCGCGACCCTCAGCCACTACAACATCCTCAACAACGGTTACATGGTCGGCGAAAGCCTCGGCCTGACCGCCGATGATCGGCTGGTGATTCCGGTGCCGCTGTATCACTGCTTCGGCATGGTCATGGGCAACCTCGGCTGCGTCACCCACGGCAGCACCATGATTTACCCCAACGATGCCTTCGATCCGCTGTTGACCCTGACCACCGTCGCCGAAGAAAAAGCCACCGCGCTTTATGGCGTGCCGACCATGTTCATCGCCCTGCTCGATCAGCCCAAACGCGCCGAATTTGATTTGTCGAGCCTGCGCACCGGGATCATGGCCGGGGCGACGTGTCCGATCGAGGTGATGCGTCGGGTTATCAGCGAAATGCACATGAGCGAAGTGCAGATTGCCTACGGCATGACGGAAACCAGCCCCGTGTCTTTGCAGACCGGTCCGTCGGACGACCTGGAATTGCGCGTCACCACGGTCGGCCGCACCCAGCCGCAACTGGAAAGCAAGATCATCGACGAGGCGGGCAATCTGGTGCCACGCGGCACCATTGGCGAACTGTGCACTCGGGGTTACAGCGTAATGCTCGGCTACTGGAATAACCCGCAAGCCACCGCCGAGGCTATCGATGACGCTGACTGGATGCACACCGGCGATCTGGCGAGCATGAACGACGAAGGCTACGTGTGCATCGCCGGGCGTAACAAGGACATGATCATTCGCGGCGGTGAGAATATTTACCCAAGGGAACTGGAAGAGTTCTTCTTCACCCACCCGGCGGTTGCCGATGTGCAGGTGATCGGCATTCCTTGCTCCCGGTATGGCGAAGAGATTGTCGCCTGGATCAAATTCCATCCCGGCCACAGCGCTACCGAGCAGGAACTGCAAGCCTGGTGCAAGGAGCGTATCGCGCACTTCAAGACGCCGCGTTACTTCAAGTTCGTCGAGGAGTTTCCGATGACCGTGACCGGCAAGATCCAGAAGTTTCGGATGCGCGAGATCAGCATCGAGGAGCTACGCAGCAAAAACGCCTGACACATAACCAGTGTGGGAGCGAGCAAGCCTGCTTCCACATGTGGGTCGAGAAAAATAGAAAAGCAGGAAAGCACAAAGGGGAGCCGAAGCTCCCCTTTAATTTTGTCGTTACGTGCTCTTTTTTTATTATTGAGGGGCGGTCTGTTGTTGTTTTTGGCAACCGTGGCCCTTTACCGCTGTTTTTGTCGATCCCCATCCGGGATCAAGAGCAAACGTATTTTTTTGAGCGCTGATCTACTTTTTCGCCAAGCGATCCAACCAGTTCGGGAGCTACCTGAAGGTAGTTTTATTGTTCTCTGCCCGGTTGCGGGTTACTCCGAAAAGCACCCTGAAAAGTACACCTTCTCCAAAAAAATCTGTTAGCTGCGTCTCTGCCGTGTTGTTCTTGTTATGTCAGAGTCGTTACGTCTTATTTTTATTGGTTTGCAGCTTTTTATTCTTGTTATGCCATAGAGATAGCAGAAGCCGTGCCAACTTTGAAAAATCCTTTAAAATCAATGATTTGATTTTTTTGAGATTTTTTCATCCGTACCAAACCTGACAATTTGTTTCCGTGTTACTCGTTTCCGCCCCACGTTCCAGAACACGCGGTAACACCCGGACACATCCACATTGTCACTGTGCGCTGCGGGCCTTGGCCACGCGAGAACCGGTAGGGCGCCCCAGCACCGCGCAAATCTGCTGGCCGGCGCGAATCAAGGCGTCCAGGTCGATCCCGGTCTCGATGCCCAGGCCGTTGAGCAGGTAAACCACGTCTTCGGTGGCGACGTTACCGCTGGCGCCCTTGGCGTACGGGCAGCCGCCAAGGCCGGCGATGGAGCTGTCGAATACCGAAATGCCTTCCAGCAGGCTGGCGTAGATATTGGCCATGGCCTGGCCATAGGTGTCGTGGAAGTGCCCGGCCAGTTTTTCCCGTGGCACGTCGGCCGAAACCACTTCAAACATCTTGCGGGTCGCGCCAGCGGTGCCGGTGCCGATGGTGTCTCCCAGCGAAACCTCGTAGCAGCCCATGGCATAGAGCTCGCGAGCGACCCGGGCGACTTGCGCAGGCTTGACATCACCCTCGTAAGGGCAGCCCAGCACACAGGACACGTAACCGCGCACGCTGACGCCGTGTTGTTTGGCCGCGTCCATGATAGGCACGAAGCGCTCCAGGCTTTCGCTGATCGAGCAATTGATATTGCGCTGGGAGAACGCTTCGGACGCTGCGGCGAACACGGCGACTTCCTTGACCCCAGCGGCGATAGCGTCTTCAAAGCCCCGCAGGTTGGGGGCGAGGGCGCCATAGGTCACCCCTGGTTTGCGCTGGATCTGCGCGAAGACCTCGGCGGAACCGGCCATTTGCGGCACCCATTTGGGCGAGACGAAACTGCCGACTTCTATATAGCCGAGGCCAGCGGCGGTGAGCGCATCGACCAATTGCACCTTGTCCGCGACGCTGATGGGTTGGGCTTCGTTTTGCAGACCGTCGCGGGGGCCGACTTCGACCAGGCGTACGTGGGTGGGGAGGGACATGGGAATCGACCTGTGCTGATTGTCTGAATGCTGAGAGAACCCTGTGGGAGCGGGCTTGTGTAGGTCTACTGGACTGATTCCTGGCTCTTGATCGTTTGCTCCAGCGCCTGGGTGCAGCGCTCTTCGGCCGTGTCGAGTTCCAGCTTCATTTGTTCGATGTCCAGCAGTTGCTGCTCGAGTTGTTCCCGACGCTCGGCAATTTTCGCCAGCATGCTGTGCAATTGCTTGGTGTTACCGCTGGAGGGGTCGTAGAGCTCGATCAGCTCGCGGCATTCGGCCAGGGAAAAACCAATGCGCTTGCCCCGCAGGATCAGCTTCAGGCTGACCTTGTCACGGGGCGAATAAATGCGTTCCTGACCGCGACGCTCGGGGCTGAGCAGGCCTTGCTCTTCATAGAAGCGAATGGCCCGGGTGGTGATGTCGAGCTCGCGGGCGAGGTCGGAAATGCTATAGGTCTGGCTGCTCATGGAAGCGCTCGAAAAAGGTCATGGCGCTAAGCTAATGTCAGGTTGACGTTTACGTCAAGGGGCATGGATCTTCGTTGGTATCACCGGCCTCTTCATCGCGGGCTTGCCCGCGAAGAACAATGACACGGATTAACGTCCTACACCTTATCCAGCTTCTTCTCGTGCGCCGTGACCTGCTGGCACAACTCGATCATCTGCTCGCGCATCCAGCGGTTGGCCGGGTCCTGGTCGGTGCTTTCGTGCCAGTAGAGGTGGGTTTCCACCGGCGGAACTTCTTTGACCGGCAGGTTCACCGAGTACAAATCATGGCGACGGGCGAAGCGTTCCGGCACGGTCATGACCATGTCGGTCTGCTGCAACACTTGGGACGCCATCAGGTAATGCTGGGAGCGCAGGGCGATCTTGCGCTGGATGCCCATTTTGCCCAGGGCCAGGTCGACATAGCCCAGGCCGCTGCGGCGGCTGGAGATATGGATGTGGGTCAGGGACAGGTAATCGTCGAGGGTGAATTTCTCTTTGCCCGCCAGCGGATGGCCCTTGCGCATGGCGCACACATAACGGTCTTCCATCAACTTGACGTGACGCACCTGCGGATCGGTGTTGAGCGGCGCATCCACCGCGAAATCCAGGCGCCCGGCCGCCAGTTCCTTGGTGGTTTCGCGGCGTTTGGACAGGAAACTTTCGATGATCACCGTCGGCGCCAGGCGGCGCAGGCGCTGGAACAATGGCGGCAGGATCACCGCTTCGGTGAGGTCGGTCATGCTGATGCGGTAGGTCTTGACCGCCTGCAACGGGTTGAAGATTCGGCTTTCCTGCACCGACACCCGCAGCAGGGAGAGGGCGTTGCGCACGGGGCCGATGATGTTCTGCGCCATCGGCGTCGGCACCATGCCCTGGGCGGTGCGCACGAAAAGCGGGTCGTTGAAGGTCTCGCGCAGGCGGGCCAGTGCGTTCGACACCGCCGGTTGAGTAATGCCGACGATCTGCCCGGCGCGGGTCAGGTTGGCTTCGGTGTAGATCGCGTCGAAGACGATGAAAAGGTTGAGGTCGACCTTGCTCAGATTCATGCGCTGCACTCTTGTTTTTAGGGGCGTCTTGATCGGACCCGAGGGCCTTGGCAATCAGCCGATCATATATCGGTGATGAATGTTAATACACGCCGAGAATAGGTTAGGTAAATTTTCGTAGCTGTTCTAGCATCGATTGCATGACCTGAACAACTCCTCTGAACCCCTGATTAAAAGGTAGAGCTGCCATGGATTTCGCTTATTCGCCCAAGGTCCAGGAACTGCGTGAGCGCGTGACTGCGTTCATGGACACCTACGTTTATCCCGCCGAAGCGGTGTTCGAACGCCAGGTCGCCGAGGGCGATCGCTGGCAGCCGACAGCAATCATGGAAGAGCTCAAGCTCAAGGCCAAGGCTGAAGGCCTGTGGAATTTGTTTCTGCCTGAGTCCGAACTCGGTGCCGGCCTGACCAACCTCGAATACGCGCCATTGGCGGAAATCATGGGCCGCTCGTTGCTGGGCCCTGAGCCGTTCAACTGCTCGGCGCCCGACACCGGCAACATGGAAGTGCTGGTGCGTTACGCCAACGAAGAGCAGAAGCAACGCTGGCTCGAACCGCTGTTGCGCGGCGAGATCCGTTCGGCGTTCGCCATGACCGAACCGGACGTGGCTTCGTCCGACGCCACCAACATGGCCGCCCGCGCTGTGCGTGATGGCGATGAATGGGTGATCGATGGCAAGAAATGGTGGACTTCGGGGGCTTGCGATCCGCGTTGCAAGATCCTGATCTTCATGGGCCTGAGCAATCCGGATGCGCCGCGCCATGCGCAGCACTCGATGATTCTGGTGCCGGTGGATACGCCTGGCGTGAAGATTGTGCGCCCGCTGCCGGTGTTCGGTTACGACGACGCACCTCACGGCCACGCCGAAGTGCTGTTCGAAAACGTCCGGGTGCCGTATGAAAACGTCCTGTTGGGCGAAGGACGCGGCTTCGAAATCGCCCAGGGTCGCCTCGGTCCGGGACGGATTCACCACTGCATGCGTTCGATCGGCATGGCTGAACGTGCGCTGGAGTTGATGTGCAAACGGGCGGTCAACCGCACCGCGTTCGGCAAACCGCTGGCGCGTCTGGGCGGCAACATCGACAAAATCGCCGATTCGCGGATGGAGATCGACATGGCGCGACTGCTGACGTTGAAAGCGGCGTACATGATGGACACCGTCGGCAACAAAGTGGCGAAGAGCGAGATCGCGCAGATCAAAGTGGTCGCGCCGAACGTGGCGTTACGGGTGATCGACCGGGCGATCCAGATCCATGGCGGGGCAGGGGTTTCCAATGATTTCCCGCTGGCCTACATGTATGCCATGCAACGCACCCTGCGCCTGGCCGACGGCCCGGACGAAGTGCACCGCGCGGCGATCGGCAAGTTCGAGATCGGCAAGTATGTGCCTAAAGAAATGATGCGCAGCGGGCACTGAGACCTGTGGCGAGGGGGCTTGCCCCCGTTCGGCTGCGCAGCAGTCGTAAATTGTACACCGCGTCTTTCCAGGAAAAATGCGGTGGCCGGTTTGAGGCCCGCTTCGCGGTCCAACGGGGGCAAGCCCCCTCGCCACGGTAGGCCCCCAAGCCACAATGTTTGGTGCTTACTTCAATACACCCAAACCTCAACCCGCCGATTCTTGATCCGCCCTTCATCCCCGCTGTTGGCCGCCACCGGCATCTCGGCGCCAAAACCGCGAATCTCGCGAAACACCACGCCGTTTTTCACCAGTTCTCGTCGCACTGCCATGGCCCGCAGCTTCGACAGCAGATCGGCCCGTGCCGGATCGCTCTTGGCATCGCCAAACCCCACCAGGGTCACCTGCCGATTGGTTTTGTCGTGCTGCTTTATATAGTCGAGCACCCGCGACAGGTCCTGGCGGGCCTTGTTGTCCAGCGTCGCGCTGCCTTCTTCGAAACGAAAATTCACCGTCAGCCGCTGGGCATGCCGACTGAGTGCCTGATAACCCTCGGGCATCAGCGCATTCGGTGTGACGGCCATGGCCTGAACGGTCTGCGCGATAAAACCATTGGCCGCGACAATCGCCTGGCCATTGCTGCTCTGGGCGAACTTCACCAGCGCCTTGGCCCAGGGATTTTTCCCGTTCGGCGGCAGGTAAAAGAACAGCCGACGGGACAGCGGGTAATCTTCCGTCGCGATCAGGCTATTGAGCGGCAGCATGGCCTGGGAGTCACCATCGACAATGGCCGCGGCTTTGGCCTGGCGCACATAAGGCAAACCGATGAAGCCGATGGCTTGCGGGTCCAGACTGACCGCGTCGGACAATTGCTCACTGGATTCGAAGCGTTTCGCGTTGCCGCTCAGCATTTTCCCACGCGGGCTGAGGACCAACTCCTTGAACGTGTCGTAGGTGCCCGATTGGTCATCCCGCGCGTAGAGATGAATCGTCCCACCGCTGCCGCCGAGTTCTTCCCAGGTTTTCGTTTCGCCGCTGAAGATTCGCGCCAGTTGCTCGGTGTTGAGCTGCTTCAGTGGATTGTACGGATGAAGGATGATGGCCAGCCCGTCGATGGCGATGACTTGTTCGGCAACCGGGCTTTTCAGGTCGCCCAGCGGTTCGAGATCCAGTCGTTCGCTGTCCTTGATCGGCCGTGACGAGGCCGCAAGATCGGCGGAGGCGATTTTCAGGGCTTTGAATCCGGTGCTGGAACCGTGGGCCGCTACCTCTACCTCGACTCGGCGGCCCTGAACGGTTTCGCCGACGATGCGTTGTTCGTTGGCCTTGTCCGGGGCTTCGCGGTGCACCTTGAGCAGGCCCTGTTCATGCATCAAACCCTCGACCAGCGCCGGCCCCAACGCCGCGCCAATGGTGTTGGAACCCTGGATGCGCAGCACCGGGCCACGTTCGGGTGTCGGCAAATCGCCGGCCGACACCGTCAACGGCAGCACGGCGCCGAGCAGCAGGAACAACACGCGCAGGGTCATGCCGGCACCTTAATAAGCCAAAGAAAGTGCCGGGAGAATAAGTCAGTAAGGTTTCTGAACGATGACAGTGATCGTTCCCACGCTCTGCGTGGCAACGCCGCCGGGGACGCTCCGCGTTCCGCTGTTGAATGTGACGCAGAGCGTCACGGGATGCATTCCGTTGCTGCGCGTGGGAACGATCAGATCAGCTCAACTCAAGCCAGATCGGCGCGTGATCGGAAGGCTTTTCCATTGCGCGCAGTTCGTAATCCACGCCCGCGTCCTTGACCCGGGGCAACAAACCGTTGGATGCCATGATCAGGTCAATCCGCAGCCCGCGCTTGGGCTCATCTTCAAAACCGCGGCTGCGGTAGTCGAACCAGCTGAAACGGTCGGCAACGTCCGGGTTCAGGTGACGGAAACTGTCCACCAGACCCCAGTTCTTCAGGCGGGCCATCCATTCGCGTTCTTCGGGCAGGAAGCTGCATTTGCCGGTTTTCAGCCAGCGTTTCATGTTGTCCGGGCCAATGCCAATGTCGCAGTCTTCCGGGGAAATGTTCACATCGCCCATCACCACGATCGGCTGGTCGTTGCTGAACTGGCTTTCCAGCAATTGCTGCAAATCGCTGTAGAAACGTTCCTTGGCCGGGAACTTGGTGGGGTGATCGCGACTTTCGCCCTGTGGGAAATAGCCGTTCATGATGGTTACCGGCACGCCATTGGCGTCGGCGAACGTGCCCCAGATAAAGCGACGTTGAGCGTCTTCTTCATCCGTGGCGAAACCTTTGTGCAGCGCAATCGGCTCCTGGCGCGAGAGCAGGGCCACGCCGTAGTGACTCTTCTGGCCGTGGAAATACACGTGATACCCCAGCGCCTGCACCTCGGCCAGGGGAAACTGGTCGTCGTGGACCTTGGTTTCCTGCAACCCGATCACGTCCGGTTGATGCTTTTCGATCAGCGCCGCCAGCTGATGCGGGCGAGCGCGCAGCCCGTTGATGTTGAAGGAGACGATCTTCATGGTCGGCAGTCCTGGCAAAAGTGCGATGCTAGCTGACATGTAGGAATGGGGCCAGCTTTGGGGTGAGGGGATTCGTTGTGTCCTGTCAGAGATGCGTTGGCGCGGGCAAGTCCAGTCGATGAAGCTCCTCGCTTGGTCTATACCTGTCTGGGGAACTGTGAAGCCACCCCAAGGCTCGTACCAAGAAGAGCGCGGCCATCTGAGCTGTGCCCCAGGGAGATCCGCCGTTATGCCCGAAACCTCGACCGCCATCGCCGATATTCACATGCTCGACAGCGGCTATTCCCGCGAAGCGCGTTCCCTGTTGTACCAGGCGTACCGGCACGAGCCGACGTTCGGCTACCTGTTCGAAGCCGAACGCCCCGGTTATGAACAGCGGGTCCGGGCGACGGTGCGCGAACTGATCAAACAACACTTTCTGCAGGATTTGCCGGCCATCGGCCTGTTGGTGAATGACCGCTTGATCGGCATCGCCCTGATCGCGCCGCCGCAACGCCGCCTGGGCATCACCGAAAGCTGGGCCTGGCGCCTGCGGATGGTGCTCAGCACCGGGTTTCGCTGTACCCGACGCTACCTCGATTACCACGCCGCCGTGATGGCCTGCGTGCCGTCCGATTCGGTGCACATCCTGCCGTTGCTGGGGGTTCACCCCCAATTCCAGGGCAAGTACTTTGGCGAACAATTGCTGCAAGCGGTGCACAACTGGTGCGCAGTCGATGAGCACTCCCAAGGCGTGATCCTCGACACCGGGAATCCTCGCTATCTGGAGTTCTATAAGCGTCAGGGCTATGAGGAAATCGGCGAAGTGGCCGTAGGACCGATCCGTGAGCACGTGTTTTTCCACGCCAACCCGCAGGTGTTACAAACAGCAACAGCGTAATCGCCGAACTTATGGGACAAGTCCGGCTCTATCAGGCTCCCAAGCTCGTGATAGCATCCGCGCCTATGAATGTTCCAGGAAGAATCACCAGCGGCCTGTTGTTGCTGTTATCCAGCTGCGCGGCGCTGGCGCAAAGTGAATTGGATGTGCGGATCAAACCGTCCAACGATGAACTGAAGGCCAATATAGAGGGCTATATCGGTAGCCTCGGCGATCGCGATGAAGAAGCCTTGCTGCGCTTCAGTCGCGGCGCCGAAGAACAGGCGCGCAAGGCCGCCCAGGCCTTGGGGTATTACCAGCCGCAAATCGACAGCGACGTGAAGGGCGGCAAGACGCCGCGCCTGGTGCTGAACATCGATCCCGGCGAGCCGATCCGTTTGCGTAACGTCACGATACGTGTCGACGGTCCTGCCGCCTCGCTCAAATCCTTTCGTGTGCCCAAAAGCGACCTGCTAATGCCAGGCGCGGTGCTTAACCATGGCCGTTACGAAGACGCCAAGCGGCTGATCCAGAACCAGGCCTCGCGTTTCGGCTTCTTCAGTGGGCGCTTCACTCGCCAGAAGCTGCTGGTGGACCCGCGTGCGGGCGTCGCCGATATCGAATTGATCTACGACAGCGGCCCGCGTTATGCGCTGGGCAAAGTCAGTTTTGAAGGCGACACGCCGTTCGACGAAGACCTGCTGCAACGCATGGTGCCGTTCAAGGCCGGTACGCCCTATGACTCGGAACTGATCGCCGAACTCAATCAGGCGCTGCAATCGAGCGGTTATTTCGAAGGCGTGCGCGTCGACGCGGCGCCAACGGCCTCCAAGGACGACGTGATCCCGGTGGCGGTCAAACTCGACACCCGCAAGCCACGAACCATGGGGCTCGGCTTGGGTTTTTCCACCGACGTCGGCCCGCGAATCAAGGCCAACTGGACCCGGCACTGGGTCAACCCGCAAGGCGACAGCTATGGCTGGGAAGCCGAACTGTCGGCACCGCGGCAGAACGTCGGGGTGTTTTACGACATTCCCCTGGACCCACCGCTGACCGACAAACTGCGCTGGGCCGCTGGCTATCAATATGAAGATATCGCTGGCACCGACTCCCGCAGCAAATTGCTGACCCTCGGTCCCGAATGGCACAGCAAGTTGCCCAGCGGCTGGCAGCGGGTGGTGTCGCTTAAATGGCAACGCGAGGAATACACACTCGGTGACGACTCGGGGCTCAGTACCTTGTTGATGCCCGGCGTGAGCTATTCGTACCTGAAAAGCGACAACCGCATCGATCCGCATAATGGCTATCGCCTGCAATTCGAAACCAAGGTCGCCAAGGAAGGATTGGGTTCGGACACCAACCTGGTGTATGGCACGGCATTGGTCAAAGGCCTGACCACGGTCTTCGATAAACACCGCTTCCTCGGTCGGGTGCAGGTCGGCGGCAGCGCCACCAACGGTTACAAATCGGTGCCGCCATCCTTACGCTTCTTCGCCGGTGGCGATCAGAGCGTGCGCGGTTACGATTACCAGAGCCTGTCCCCGGAGAACTCCGATGGCGACCGTATCGGTGGTCGCTACATGGTGGCCGGCAGCGTCGAGTATCAGTACTCCATCGCCGAAAAGTGGCGGGTCGCAACCTTCATCGACCAGGGCAACTCTTTCAACACCCTCGAACTGCCGAACCTGAAGACCGGCGTCGGTATTGGCGTACGCTGGGTTTCGCCGGTAGGACCAATTCGCCTCGACCTGGCCCACGCGATGGACGACGACGGCGGCATTCGACTGCACTTTTCCATGGGGCCTGAGCTGTGAAGCGTGGTTTGAAAATAACGCTGCTGGCGATCCCGGCGCTACTGATGCTGGTCGTGCTGGCCTTGATCATCGTGCTGGGTACGGCGACGGGCAGTCGCTGGGCGCTCGGGTTTGCGCCGGGTTTGACCGTGGAGAATTTCCAGGGCCGTTTGGGTGGACAGTGGAGCGCCGACCATCTGCTGTGGCAGCAGGACAACAGCCGGGTTGAGCTGAACCAGGCGATTTTCGCCTGGTCGCCGCTGTGCCTGACGCGCATGACGCTGTGCATCGAGCAATTGCAGGCTGAGCAGGTCAGCCTGCAATTTCCGCCAGGCGCAGAAGAGCAAAGCAGCGGGCCGATCAGCCTTCCGGACTTGAAGTTGCCGCTGGCCATCGAGTTGGGTGACGTCAAGGTCGGCCGTTTGCTGTTCAATGGCAGCGAAGAGCTCAAAGGCCTGCAACTGGCGGCGCACTGGACCGAACAGGGTTTGAAGATCGACTCGGTGCACTTGCAGCGGGATGAACTGAGCCTGAACCTGTCTGGCCTGTTGCAACCGATCGGCAACTGGCCGCTGACCGCCGAAGGCAAGCTGACCTTGCCGGCGCCGGGCACCGAACCCTGGGCACTGGCTTTGAAGGTCGACGGCGATCTGCTGAAAACCTTGAACCTGAAAGCCGACAGCAGCGGTTACCTGAACGGGCAGTTGACTGGCGAATTGCAGCCACTGGTGGAAAACCTGCCGGCAAAAGTGCGCATCACCGCTGACGGCTTCAAGGCCAGCGCCGAGCTGCCGGACACCCTGCAACTCAATCAACTGGAACTCACCGGCGACGGCGACCTGAAAAACGGCTACCAGTTGCTCGGCAAAGCCACGTTGCCCGCCGAACAAGGCCCGGTCGCGTTGTTGCTGCAAGGCAAGGTCGACGCCAAGGGCGCGCAAATCGCGGGTCTCGACCTGACCGCCAATGACAAACAAAGCCTCAAGCTCACCGGGCAACTGGACTGGAGCAAAGGCTTCAGTGCCGAAGCGAAAATCGACTGGCTGGATTTCCCCTGGCACCGCCTCTATCCGCTGATCGACGAGCCGCAAGTGGCACTGCGCAGCTTCAACGGTGAAGTCTCCTACACCGACGGCAACTACATCGGTAACTTCAAGGCCGCACTGGATGGCCCGGCCGGGGCGTTCAGCCTGAACAGCCCGTTCAGCGGCGACCTGAGCCAAATCCATCTGCCGCAATTCAAGCTCGAAGCCGGGCAGGGCAAGGCCGAAGGGCACCTGAACCTGCAATTTGCCGACGGCATCGCCTGGGATACCGCGCTGGACCTCTCGGCGATCAACCCGGCGTACTGGCTCGCGGAGTTGCCGGGTACCTTGGCGGGTCCGTTGCGCAGCAAAGGCGAGATGAAGAATGAAAGGCTCAGCCTGACCGCCGACCTGGACCTGAAAGGCAAACTGCGCGGGCAGCCGGCGGTGTTGCAAGCCAAGGCTGATGGCGGCGGCGAGCAATGGAACCTCAGCGCGTTGCAGATTCGCCTGGGTGACAACAGCATCAATGGCCAGGGCAGCCTGCAACAGAAACTCGCCGGCCAGATAGACATCAAAATGCCGCGCCTGGCCCAACTCTGGCCGCAACTGCGCGGCCAGCTCAATGGTCGGGTCAATGTCGCCGGCACGCTCAAGGCACCGCAAGGCAAGCTCGCCCTGCAAGGCACGCAACTGGTTTTCGAAGACAACCGCCTGCAAAGCCTCAATCTGGATGCCACCCTCGACAGTGCCCAACGGGCGAAGATCGACCTCAAGGGCAGCGGCATTCAGACCGGCGACACGTCACTGGGCACCTTGACCGCCAGCGGCCAGGGCGACATCAAAAACCAGAAGCTGACCCTCGACCTGCAAGGACCGAAACTGAAACTGGCGCTCGGTCTCGACGGCGCGTTGGATAAAGGTAACTGGCGCGGGCGTCTGGCCAGTGGCGATATCCAGGCCGGTGGTCAGGACTGGAAGCTGCAAAACCCGGCCAGGCTCGAACGGCTGGCGGACGGCAAAATCAACTTCGGTGCCCATTGCTGGATGTCCGGCCCGGCCAGCCTGTGTGGCGAAGACCAGCGCTTGATGCCCGAGCCAAAGCTGCGTTACCACCTCAAGCAGTTCCCGATCGACAGCCTGGCGCAATGGCTGCCGAAGGATTTTGCCTGGCAGGGCCGGCTCAACGCCGACCTGCAACTGGACTTGCCGGCCAGCGGCCCGAACGGCCAGATCAGCGTCGATGCCAGCGGCGGCACGTTGCGCATGAAGGAAAAGGATCAGTGGCTGGACTTCCCGTACCAGACCCTGAAACTCACCAGCAAACTCACGCCAAAACGCATCGATACCGACCTCAGCTTCGTCGGTGGCAAGCTTGGTGAGCTGATGCTCCAGGCGCAGATCAACCCGTTGCCGAAGAACAAACCGCTGACCGGCTCATTCCGCCTCAATGGCCTGGATTTATCGGTGGCGCGGCCGTTTGTGCCGATGGTCGAGAAACTCACCGGGCATTTGAACGGCAGCGGCACGCTGTCTGGCGGGTTGTTGGCGCCGCAGGTCAACGGCAACCTTGAGCTGCGCGACGGTGAAATCTCCGGGCCGGAACTGCCGATGGTGCTCCAGGCCCTGCAACTGCAAGCGGTGATTGCCGGCGAAACCGTGCAACTGAACGGCGGCTGGAAAAGCGGCAAGAGCGGGCAGGGCAGTCTCAATGGCAACATCGCCTGGGGCCAGGCACTGGTGGTGGATCTGGCGCTCAAGGGCTCGCAGTTGCCGGTCACCGTCGAACCCTACGCCGCGCTGGAAGTCGCGCCGGACCTGAAAATCTCCATGAAGGACGACAAACTGGCAATCGTCGGCAAGGTGTTGGTGCCCAAGGGCGAGATCACTGTGCGGGAACTGCCGCCGTCGACGGTCAAGGTCTCCAATGACACGGTGATCGTCGGTCAGCAGACCGAAGAGGGCAAACCGCCGATGGCCATGGCGATGGACATCGATGTGGTGGTGGGGGAGGACAAGCTGAGCTTTGCCGGCTTCGGCCTGACCGCCAACCTGCAAGGTCATGTGCACATCGGCGACAACATGGACACCCGCGGCGAGCTGTGGCTCAACGACGGGCGTTATCGCGCCTATGGCCAGCGCCTGACCGTGCGCCGGGCCCGCTTGCTGTTTGCCGGTCCCATCGATCAGCCGTACCTGGACATCGAAGCGATTCGCCAGACCGACGACGTGATCGCCGGCATTCGCTTGAGCGGCAGTGCCGAGCAGCCGACCACGCAGATCTTTTCCGAGCCGGCGATGAGTCAGGAGCAGGCGTTGTCCTATCTGGTGCTGGGGCGTCCTCTGAGTACCACCGGTGAAGACAACAACATGCTCGCCCAGGCCGCCCTTGGCTTGGGTTTGATGGGCAGCTCCGGGGTCACCAGCGGGTTGGCCAAGGACCTGGGCATTCAGGACTTCCAGCTCGATACCCAAGGCAGCGGCAACACCACCAGTGTGGTGGCCAGCGGCAACATCTCCGAGAAGCTCAGCCTGCGTTATGGCGTAGGCGTGTTTGAACCGGCCAACACCATCGCCTTGCGTTACAAACTGAGTAAAAAGGTCTACCTCGAAGCCGCCAGCGGCGTGGCCAGTTCGCTGGACATCTTCTACAAGCGGGATTTCTAACTCCGCTTTCCCTTAAAGATCGTTCCCATGCTCTGCATGGGAACGCAGCCCGGGACGCTCCGCGTCCCTTCCAGAGCCGAACGCAGAGCGTCCGTTGAAACATTCCCACGCAGAGCGTGGGAACGATCGGTCGTGCGCCTTTTATCAGTTGAATACAAAGCATCCTAACTATTACTTTGACATTGGCTGCCTAGGCAGTAATATCTCGACATACATTCACTGCCTAGGCAGCTAATTGGTGGTCCGATGAAACACTTCT
The DNA here is from genome assembly GCF_030687165.1 of Pseudomonas sp. FP1740. Lineage (NCBI taxonomy): Bacteria > Pseudomonadati > Pseudomonadota > Gammaproteobacteria > Pseudomonadales > Pseudomonadaceae > Pseudomonas > Pseudomonas sp. FP1740. Next base: position 4,196,930 of record NZ_CP117461.1, on the reverse strand, counting down.
CCTCATACGATTTCCACAATTGCCATCTCGGCCTGTTGCTCGGACGTGCCGCGCTGCTCAAGGACCGAATCATCGACACGCACATGGAACCCCACGGCATCACCGCCGCGCAGTTCAAAGTGCTGATCATCATGGCCCAGTTCGGCGTCGATACCCCGGCCGAGCTGTGCCGACACCTGTCGCTGGACAGCGGTTCGATGACCCGCATGCTCGATCGTCTGGAACAGAAAGGTTTCCTCGCCCGCCAACGCTCCGAAGCAGACCGCCGTCAGGTGCAACTGGTGTTGACCGAACAAGGCCAACAATTGACTGACCAGCTGCCGCAGATCGGTGCCGATGCCATGAACGAACTGGCCGGCGCCATCACCCCGGAAGAATTGAAAACCCTGGAACACATCCTGAAGAAAATTCTGGTAGCGGCGGGTGACTCGATCACTCTGCTGCGGGTAGGTGGCCATGAACAGTAAACGCCTGCGTACCGGACTGAGCCTGGTGCTGTTGGCCATGAGCGTCGCCGGTTGCGCCAGCTACAGCGGCCTGACCACTGAAGGCGTCAGCCTCGATGCGAAGAACCTCAAGGCCGGGCAGTCGCTCAATGGCGTGACCCTGACACCCGCCGCATGGCCGAAAAGCGATTGGTGGAAAAGCCTCGGCGACCCGCAGCTCGACGGCTTGATCCGCGAAGCCCTGCACGACAGCCCCGACATGCAAATCGCCGACGCCCGTGCTCACCAGGCCAGTGCTGCCGCCTATGCCGCCGACGCTGCGCGGATGCCCACCCTCGATGCCAACGCCGGTGTCAGCCGTTCGCGTCTGGCTCGCGATAAAGACCCGAGCGGGCAGGGTGGAACGTATTCCACCGTGCGTAACCTCGGCGCCAGCTTCAATTACACCTTCGACCTCTGGGGCGGCCAGCGCGATGCCTGGGAAGCCGCATTGGGCCAGGCCCGCGCCGCCGAAGTCGATCAGCAGGCCGCGCAACTGACCTTGTCCGCCGACGTCGCCCGCGCCTACAGCGATCTGGGGCAGGCACACATCATCCATGACCTGGCCAGCGAAGACCTCAAACGCACCAAACAAATGCTCGACCTCAGCCAGCGTCGCCTGAGCTCGGGGATCGACAGTCAGTACCAGTTCCAGCAAACCGAAAGCCTTGAAGCCAGCGCCGAAGCCAGCCTGATCGACGCCGAGAAACGCCTGCAAAGCGCGAAAATCGCCTTGGCGGTGCTGCTGGGCAAAGGCCCGGATCGCGGCAACGAAATCGCCCGGCCGAAAGTCCTTCAGGCCAGCGCCGTCGCGTTGCCATCGGTGTTACCAGCGGAATTGCTCGGTCGTCGCCCGGACCTGGTGGCGGCACGCTGGCGGGTTGAGGCTGCGAGCAAAAATATCGCGGCGAGCAAGACCCGGTTCTACCCCAACCTCAACCTGAGCGCGGCGGCCGGTGTCGAGTCGTTGCTGGGGGATGCGATGTTCGGTTCCGCCAGTCGTTTCTTCAACATCGCTCCGACGATCTCGGTGCCGATTTTCGACGGCGGCCGCCTGCGTGCCGACCTCGATTCCCGCGACGCCGATTACGACCTCGCGGTGGCGCAGTACAACAAAAGCCTGGTGAAAGCTTTAGGCGATGTCAGCGACACCATCAACCAGTTGCACGATATCGGCCGGCAAATCGGTGCCCAGCAACACGCCACCGACATCGCCCAGGATTCTTACAACACCGTGGTCCAGCGCTACGGTTCCGGCATCGGCAACTACCTCGACGTGCTCAGCATCGAGCAGCAATTGCTCCAGGCCCAGCGTCAGCTGGCCAACCTGAATGCCGAGCAGATCGACCTGTCGATCCAACTGATGCAGGCGCTGGGTGGCGGTTTTCAGGGCGAAACCCTGACCGCCGCCAACGCAACCCCAGCCACGCAGCACAACTAATTCAAGGTACTTGTCATGGCCACTGCCGATACAACTCCAACCCCAACTCCTGACAACGGTCAAGACACGAGCAACCCGCGCAAGCGCAAAGTGATGCTGTTTGTCCTGACGATCATGGTGATCCTCGCCGGAGCCGGCGTCTGGGGTTATCACCAATTCTTCGGCCGCTGGAGCGAAAGCACCGACGACGCCTACGTGAACGGCAACGTGGTGGAAATCACTCCGCTGGTCACCGGCACCGTGGTCAGCATCGGCGCCGACGACGGCGATTTGGTCCACGAAGGCCAGGTGCTGATCAACTTCGACCCGAACGACGCCGAAGTCGGTCTGCAAAGCGCCCAGGCCAACCTGGCCCGCACCGTGCGCCAGGTGCGCGGTTTGTATAGCAACGTCGACGGCATGAAAGCCCAGGTCAATGCACAGCAGGCCGAAGTGCAAAAGGCTCAGGACAACTTCAATCGGCGCAAGAACCTCGCTGCCGGCGGGGCGATTTCCCAGGAAGAGCTGTCCCACGCCCGTGATGATCTAACCTCGGCGCAGAACGCCCTGGCCAACGCCCAACAACAGCTCAAGACCACCAGCGCGCTGGTCGATGACACCGTGGTGTCGTCGCACCCGGACGTGATGGCCGCCGCCGCGCAAGTGCGTCAGGCGTACCTGAACAATGCCCGCAGCACCTTGATTGCGCCGGTCACCGGTTATGTCGCCAAACGTACCGTGCAACTCGGTCAGCGGGTTCAGCCGGGCACGGCGCTGATGGCGGTGATCCCGCTGGATCAGCTGTGGATCGACGCCAACTTCAAGGAAACCCAACTGCGTGACATGCGCATTGGTCAGCCGGTGGACATTGAAGCCGATCTCTACGGTAGCAACGTCAAATACAGCGGCACCATCGACAGCCTCGGTGCCGGGACCGGCAGCGCGTTTGCCTTGCTGCCGGCGCAGAACGCGACTGGGAACTGGATCAAGATCGTGCAGCGGGTGCCGGTGCGAATTCACATCAATGCCGAAGAGCTGGCCAAGCACCCGTTGCGGGTCGGCCTGTCGACTCAGGTCGAGGTGAACCTGCGCGACCAGAGCGGTCCGGTGCTGGCGCAGCAGCCACCGCAAAAGGCTTCGTTCAGTACCAATGTGTATGACCGTCAATTGGTCGAGGCCGACGCGATGATCACCCAATTGATCCACGATAACAGCGCCGCGGTCAGCAAAACCGCGCACCGCTGATGCGCCATCACACCGACCCTGTGGGAGCGAGCTCCCTCTCCACAAAGCTCACTCCCACAAGGTCAGCTGCGTCAGTAACAGGCGCTGTGCCAATCCCGCTCCAAAAAATTCAGCTCCAAAGGATTCGCGATGAGCCATAACGACTCTTTCTCGCCGCCCAGTCTGGTGCTCAGCACCATCGGCCTGTCGCTGGCGACGTTCATGCAAGTGCTCGACACCACCATCGCCAACGTGGCCTTGCCGACGATTTCCGGCAACCTGGGCGTGAGTTCGGAGCAGGGCACCTGGGTGATCACCTCGTTTGCCGTGAGCAACGCCATCGCGCTGCCGCTGACCGGTTGGCTCAGCCGACGTTTCGGTGAAGTGAAACTGTTTCTCTGGGCGACGATGCTGTTCGTGCTGGCGTCTTTTCTGTGCGGTATCTCGACCTCGATGCCGGAGCTGATCGGCTTTCGGGTACTGCAAGGCCTGGTGGCCGGGCCGTTGTACCCGATGACCCAGACGCTGTTGATCGCGGTCTATCCGCCCGCCAGGCGCGGCATGGCCCTGGCGTTGCTGGCGATGGTCACGGTGGTGGCGCCGATTGCCGGTCCCATCCTCGGCGGCTGGATCACCGACAGCTACAGCTGGCCGTGGATCTTCTTCATCAACGTGCCGATCGGGGTCTTCGCCGTGATGGTGGTGCGCCAGCAACTCAAGGCGCGTCCGGTGGAGACCAGTTACCAGCCGATGGATTACGTGGGGCTGATCACCTTGATCATTGGGGTGGGTGCATTGCAGGTGATCCTCGACAAGGGCAACGACCTGGACTGGTTCGAGTCGAATTTCATCATCATCGGCGCGGCTATTTCGGTAATTGCGCTGGCGGTGTTCGTGATCTGGGAAATGACCGACAAACACCCTGTGGTCAATCTGCGGTTGTTCGCCTACCGCAACTTTCGCATCGGCACCATCGTGCTGGTGGGCGGATACGCCGGGTTCTTCGGCATCAACCTGATCCTGCCGCAATGGCTGCAAACCCAGATGGGCTACACGGCCACCTGGGCCGGTCTGGCGGTAGCACCGATCGGCATTCTGCCGGTGGTGTTGTCGCCGTTTGTCGGTAGGTACGCGCACAAATTCGACCTGCGATTGCTGGCCGGTGGCGCATTCCTGTGCATCGGCTTGAGTTGCTTCATGCGCGCCGGGTTTACCAACGAAGTGGACTTCCAGCACATCACCCTGGTGCAGCTGTTCATGGGCATTGGCATGGCGCTGTTCTTCATGCCGACCTTGAGCATTTTGATGTCGGACCTGCCGCCTGGCCAGATTGCCGACGGCGCGGGGCTGGCGACATTCCTGCGGACCCTGGGCGGTAGTTTTGCGGCGTCGTTGACCACCTGGATCTGGATTCGCCGGGCCGATCAGCACCATGCGTATCTGAGTGAAAGCATCACTACCTATGAGCCGGCGACCCGGGAGGCGTTGAACACGCTGGGCGGGGCAGGCAACCCGGCCTACGCGCAACTGGATCATGTGCTGACCAGCCAGGCGTACATGCTCTCCACCGTGGATTACTTCACGTTGCTGGGGTGGGCGTTCATGGGCTTGATTCTGCTGGTATGGCTGGCGAAACCGCCGTTTGCGGCGAAGGCGGGGCCGGCTGCTTCCGGCCACTGAGGCAGGAAGATCGTTCCCACGCAGAGCGTGGGAACGATCAGGCTGAAGGTGCTGCCAATTGCGGTGGCGGGGTGAAATCAAACGGCGCCAACGCAAACCCTTGCTCATCCACCTGCAACGCCCAGCCCTGACGGTCCCAATCTCCCAGCACAATGCGCTTGGCCGCCTGCTCGCCAATCTGCAACTTGTGGATGGCGGGGCGATGGGTGTGGCCGTGGATCAAGGTTTTCACACCATATTGCTGCATGACCCGCGGCACTTCTTCCGGCGTGACATCGACGATGTCATTGGCCTTCATCCGCGTTTGCACACGGCTTTCACTGCGCAACTTGCGCGCCAGCTTATGCCGGGTGCCCAAGGGCAGATGGCGCAGGATGAACAGGGTGATCGGGTTACGCAGGTAGCGCCGCAGCTTCATATAACCTACGTCGCGGGTGCAAAGGCTGTCGCCGTGCATCAACAGCACCGGCTCGCCGTAAAACTGCACGACACTCGGATCTTTGAGCAAGGTACAGCCGGCCGCTTTGCAGAAGGCCTTGCCGAGCATGAAGTCGCGATTGCCGTGCATCAGGAAAATGGCCGTGCCGCTGTCGCTCAAATTACGCAGGGCCTGGCAGATGGAACGCTGGAAGGCAGTCATGGCATCGTCGCCAATCCACGCCTCGAAAAAGTCGCCCAGAATGTACAACGCACTCGCCGAGCGGGCGCGTCCAGCGAGCAAATCCAGAAACGCCCGGGTAATGTCCGGGCGCTCCTCTTCCAGATGCAAGTCTGAAATCAGCAGTATCACTCAATGATCTCGGCTTTCTCGATGATCACGTCGTCTGCAGGTACGTCCTGGTGACCGGCCTTGGAGGTGGTGGCCACGCCTTTGATCTTGTCGACGACGTCGGTGCCTTCAACCACTTCGCCGAATACCGCGTAGCCCCAGCCCTGAACGGTCTTGGCGCTGTGGTTCAGGAAGCTGTTGTCAGCCACGTTGATGAAGAATTGCGCGGAAGCCGAATGCGGCTCCATGGTGCGGGCCATGGCAACGCTGTACTTCTTGTTCGGCAGGCCGTTGTCGGCTTCGTTCTGGATGCTTGGGCGCTTGTCTTTCTTTTCTTTCATGCCAGGCTCGAAACCGCCGCCCTGGATCATGAAGTTACCGATGACGCGGTGGAAAACAGTGTTTTCGTAGTGACCGGCCTTGACGTATTCGATGAAGTTGGCAACGGTCAGCGGTGCCTTTTCAGCGTTCAGTTGCAGAACGATGTCGCCGAAGTTGGTAGACAGTTTGACTTGAGTCATGATCAGTACTCTTTATAGGAATTCGTGGGTTAGGGGCGCTTTGGCCCTCAACCGGTCCGGCCAGTGTCGGCCAAGGTGCGCAGTTTAGCGTGCCGGACGCGAATTTCGAGGCTGTTTTTCATCGGCAGCCGATTAAATGCAACCGATTGCCGGCCCGCTCTGTCAGCTACTTGACAGCATCGGCTATGATAAGCCCCTTTGATTTATAACAGCCGCTTTGATTTGGCCAACTGGCCGCGCACTTGTACGTTCAAGGATCCTATGAGCAAGCCCACTGTCGACCCTACCTCGAATTCCAAGACCGGCCCTGCCGTGCCGGTCAATTTCCTGCGCCCGATCATCCAGGCGGACCTGGACTCGGGTAAGCACACGCAGATCGTTACCCGTTTCCCGCCCGAGCCCAACGGCTACCTGCACATTGGTCACGCCAAGTCGATCTGTGTGAACTTCGGCCTGGCCCAGGAGTTCGGCGGCGTCACGCACCTGCGTTTCGACGACACCAACCCGGCCAAGGAAGACCAGGAATACATCGACGCGATCGAAAGCGACGTCAAATGGCTGGGCTTCGAATGGTCCGGTGAAGTGCGCTACGCCTCGCAGTATTTCGACCAGTTGCACGACTGGGCGGTAGAGCTGATCAAGGCCGGCAAGGCCTATGTCGACGACCTGACCCCTGAACAGGCCAAGGAATACCGTGGCAGCCTGACCGAGCCGGGCAAGAACAGCCCGTTCCGCGATCGCTCGGTTGAGGAAAACCTCGACCTGTTCGCTCGCATGAAGGCCGGCGAATTCAAGGACGGTGCACGCGTGCTGCGGGCCAAGATCGACATGGCCTCGCCGAACATGAACCTGCGCGACCCGATCATGTATCGCATCCGTCATGCCCATCACCACCAGACCGGCGACAAGTGGTGCATCTACCCGAACTACGACTTCACCCACGGTCAGTCGGACGCCATCGAAGGCATCACCCACTCGATCTGCACCCTGGAGTTCGAAAGCCATCGTCCACTGTATGACTGGTTCCTCGACAACCTGGCAGTACCGGCGCACCCGCGTCAGTACGAATTCAGCCGTCTGAACCTGAACTACACCATCACCAGCAAGCGCAAGCTCAAGCAACTGGTCGATGAAAAGCACGTCAATGGCTGGGACGATCCGCGCATGTCCACGCTGTCGGGCTTCCGCCGCCGTGGCTACACACCGAAATCGATCCGCAACTTCTGCGAAATGATCGGCACCAACCGTTCCGACGGCGTGGTGGATTTCGGCATGCTCGAATTCAGCATCCGTGACGACCTCGACCACAGCGCCCCGCGCGCCATGTGCGTGCTGCGTCCGCTGAAAGTCGTGATCACCAACTACCCGGAAGGTCAGGTCGAAAACCTCGAACTGGCGTGCCACCCGAAAGAAGACATGGGCGTGCGCGTTTTGCCGTTCGCCCGTGAGCTCTACATCGACCGTGAAGACTTCATGGAAGAGCCGCCGAAGGGCTACAAGCGCCTGGAGCCGAACGGCGAAGTGCGTCTGCGCGGCAGCTACGTGATCCGTGCCGACGAAGCGATCAAGGATGCCGACGGCAACATCGTCGAACTGCGTTGCTCGTACGATCCGGACACCCTGGGCAAGAACCCTGAAGGCCGCAAGGTCAAAGGCGTGGTGCACTGGGTGCCGGCTGCGGCCAGCGTCGAGTGCGAAGTACGTCTGTACGATCGTCTGTTCCGTTCTCCGAACCCGGAGAAGGCCGAAGACAGCGCCAGTTTCCTGGACAACATCAACCCTGACTCACTGCAAGTCCTCACCGGTTGTCGTGCTGAACCCTCGTTGGGCAACGCACAGCCGGAAGACCGTTTCCAGTTCGAGCGCGAAGGTTACTTCGTCGCGGATATCAAGGACTCGAAACCGGGCGCTCCGGTATTCAACCGTACCGTGACCCTGCGTGATTCGTGGGGCCAGTGATCAAGTCTTAAGGAACCGTCGTGCTTACGATCTACAACACGCTCACCAAGAGCAAAGAAGTCTTCAAGCCGCTGGATGGCAACAAGGTGCGCATGTACGTCTGCGGGATGACCGTATATGACTACTGCCACCTGGGCCACGGCCGCAGCATGGTCGCGTTCGACCTGGTGACCCGCTGGTTGCGGTTCAGCGGTTACGACCTGACCTACGTGCGCAACATCACCGATATCGACGACAAGATCATCAATCGGGCCAACGAGAACGGCGAGTCGTTCGAGGCCTTGACCGAGCGCATGATCGCGGCGATGCACGAAGATGAAGCGCGCCTGAACATCAAAAAACCGGACATGGAGCCGCGTGCCACGGATCACATCCCGGGAATGCACGCGATGATCCAGACCCTGATCGACAAGGGCTACGCCTACGCACCGGGCAATGGCGACGTGTACTACCGCGTCGCTAAGTTCATGGGCTACGGCAAGCTGTCGCGCAAGAAGATCGAAGACCTGCGCATCGGCGCACGAATCGAAGTCGATGAGTCGAAACAGGACCCGCTGGACTTCGTGCTGTGGAAAGGCGCCAAGCCGGGCGAACCGAGCTGGCCATCGCCGTGGGGCGACGGTCGTCCGGGCTGGCACATCGAGTGCTCGGTGATGTCCACCTGCTGCCTGGGCGAGACCTTCGACATTCATGGTGGCGGCAGCGACCTCGAGTTCCCGCACCACGAAAACGAAATCGCCCAGAGCGAGGCGGCCACCGGCAAGACCTACGCCAACGCGTGGATGCACTGCGGCATGATTCGCATCAATGGCGAGAAGATGTCCAAGTCGTTGAACAACTTCTTCACCATTCGCGACGTGCTCGACAAGTACCACCCGGAAGTCGTGCGTTACCTGCTGGTGTCGAGCCACTACCGCAGCGCGATCAACTATTCGGAAGACAACCTCAAGGACGCCAAGGGCGCCCTCGAGCGTTTCTACCATGCGTTGAAAGGCCTGCCGAAAGTGGCACCTGCTGGCGGCGAAGCCTTCGTCGAGCGTTTCACCCAGGTGATGAACGACGACTTCGGCACGCCGGAAGCCTGTGCGGTGCTGTTCGAGATGGTCCGCGAGATCAACCGTCTGCGCGAGAGCGATCTGGATGCGGCGGCCGGTCTGGCGGCGCGCTTGAAAGAGCTGGCCAGCGTGCTGGGCGTGTTGCAGCTTGAAGCCGATGACTTCCTGCAGGCCGGCGCTGAAGGGCGGGTCGATGCGGCTGAGGTCGATGCTCTGATCCAGGCGCGCCTGACCGCTCGTGCCAACAAGGACTGGGCCGAATCCGACCGCATCCGCGACCAGCTCACCGCCATGGGCGTGGTGCTGGAAGACGGCAAGGGCGGCACGACCTGGCGTCTGGCTGACTGATGATCGTTCCCACGCTCTGCGTGGGAATGCCTCAATGGACGCTCCGCGTCCGCTTTGGTATGGGACGCAGAGCGTCCCGGGCTGCATTCCCACGCGGAGCGTGGGAATGATCAACCCTCCAATTGGCGCAACCGCTTGTAAAGGGTATTGCGACTCACCCCCAACCGCCGCGCCAAGTGCGAAATATTTCCCCCAGCCGCCTGCAATTGCCGATTCAATGCCTCCGCATCATTCAAATCAACGGCTATCGGCTCCGGCGTATCCACCGGCTCCATCTCCAGATCGACAAAAAAATCATCCGGCAAATGCTCCGGCCGCACCGGTTGTTCCTCGGCCATGGCCAACGCCACCTGCATCACGCTGCTGACCTGACGCAAATTCCCCGGCCACGGATGACGGCTGAACAGTTCCAGCACCTCGGGGCTCAACCCGGCCCATTGCGACGGTTCGCGGTGTTGTTCCCACAAGCGCTTGAACAGTGCCTGCTTGTCGCTGCGTTCCCTGAGCGGTGGCAGCTCCAGAGTCAAACCACCGATGCGGTAATACAAATCCTCACGAAACCGCCCCAACTGCACCTGCTCGCGCAATGAGCGGTTGGTCGCCGAGATGATCCGGATGTCCACCGGGAACAACTCGCTGCTACCCACCGGTTGTACGCAACGTTCCTGCAACACCCGCAGCAGCCGGGCTTGGGTCGGTAACGGCATGTCGCCGATTTCATCGAGGAACAGGGTGCCTTTGTCGGCCTTGCGGATCAGGCCGATGCTGCCTTTCTGGTTGGCGCCGGTGAATGCGCCTTTCTCGTAGCCAAACAGCTCGGACTCCACCAGTTCGGCGGGAATCGCTGCACAGTTGACGGCAATGAACGGTTGTTTGCTGCGTGAGCTGGCGTGGTGCAGGGCTTTGACGAAGACTTCCTTGCCGACCCCGGTTTCCCCGTGGATCAACAATGGAATGTCCTTCTCCAGCAAACGTTCGGCCTGGCGCACGGCTTTTTCCACGCGGCTGTCGCCAAAGTGCAGGGTGTTGAGGCTGATCGCGGCGGGCGCTGCCAGGGCGGGCTCAGTGCACTTTATTTCAGGGCTTTTCGTTTCAGTGCTCTTTTTTTCTGCAAACAGCCGCGCCTGAATCGACGCCTGTTTCGGTCGTTTCAGCACGCACTGGAAACGGTTGCTTCCCGAGGCTTGCAGGGAAAACGGCAGGCCGTCCGGCTGATTCAGCAGTTCCATCAACGAGACTTTGAACAGGCTTTCGACGCTGACCCGCGACAGGCTGATGCCCAGCAGATTGTCGGCCCGGCGGTTGGCCGACAGTACCTGACCGGTTTCATCGAAGATCAGCATCCCGGCCCATTGGCTGTCGAGGTTGTTCAACCCGGTGTTGAAGGTCAGTTGGAAATGCTGGCCGTGGAACAGGTTGAGGATCAGCCGGTTCTCCACGGTCTGGCTCATCATCTTGACCATGCCCAGGGTGTGGGAGGGCGGCAGGTAGCTGTCGCTGGACACATCCAGCACCGCGATCATCTTGCGCTCTGCATCGAAAATCGGCGCGGCGGAACCGGTCATGAAGCGGTTGGCCTTGAGGAAATGTTCATCGTGCTCGATGTGCACGGCCTGCTCGCAGGCCAACGCGGTGCCGATCGCATTGGTCCCGCTGCAATGCTCCATCCAGCTGGCGCCGACGCTGAAACCGCGGGTCAGGCTCGGCTCGATGAAACGCTGGGTACCCCACGACGTCAGCACCTGGCCGTGATTGTCGGCGAGCATGATCAGGCAATTGGAGTTGCTGAGGATGTTTTCGTAATACGGCAGGACTTCCTGATGGGTGGTCTGCACCAGGGAATGCTGGCTCTCCAGCAAGTGGGCGATGCCATCGGCCGGCAGTTGGTCGAACGCCGGAGCGCTCTGATGATCGAGCCCGAACGCGCGGCAGCGGGACCAGGAGTCCTGGATGATGGCGTCGTGGGAGCGCTTTGAGACAGGTACGGCCATGGCGGTCGATCTCTGGGCAAGCTTTTATTGTTTTTATGGGTTTTGCATCACGTGAGGGCCACGCAGAAAACATCCGTAGAGTGTTGTTCACATTTGTTCATTGTCAATCGTTGAATTGTTCAGTTGTTCATTCGTGGTTGTTCATTTCTGTTCAGCAACGAAGGCGATTTTTATCTTGCTTGAGGGGATTCCCAGTCAAATCAAGCGCTTGAGATTTCTGGCACGAATGTCGCTGTAGTGCTCCGGTCGCTTGACTCAAAAAATAAAAAAAAGGCCGAGCCATGTCACTAATCCTGGAGCACGTCAGCCGCACCATCGAAGGCCAGACCTGGATCGACGATGCGTGCCTTAATTTCGAACCCGGATCCTTCAACGTTTTGCTCGGTCGCACGCTGTCCGGCAAAACCAGCCTCATGCGCCTGATGGCCGGTCTGGACAAGCCCGATAGCGGCCGCATCCTGATGAACGGCGTGGATGTCACCCAGCGCCCGGTGCGTTTGCGCAACGTGTCGATGGTCTATCAGCAGTTCATCAATTACCCGACCATGACGGTGTTCGAGAACATCGCCTCGCCGCTGCGTCAGGGTGGCGTTGCCAATGAGCTGATCCAGAGCAAGGTGCTGGAAACCGCGAAGATGCTGCGCATCGAGAAGTTCCTCCAGCGCCATCCGTTGGAGCTCTCCGGCGGCCAGCAACAGCGCACGGCCATGGCCCGGGCGCTGGTCAAGGACGCCGAGCTGATTCTGTTCGACGAGCCGCTGGTCAACCTTGACTACAAGCTGCGCGAGGAGCTGCGCCAGGAAATGCGCGAGCTGTTCAAGGCGCGCAATACCATCGCGATTTACGCCACCACCGAACCCAACGAAGCCCTGGCGCTGGGCGGCACCACGACGATTCTTCACGAAGGTCGGGTGATTCAGAGCGGCAAGTCCTCCGAGGTGTATCACCAGCCGCAAACCGTGCTGGCGGCGGAGTTGTTCTCCGAGCCACCGATCAACCTGATGCCGGGGCGCATTGCCGGCAACGAAGTCAGTTTCGCCAATTTCGTGCACTTTCCGTTGAACGTCGATCTGCGCCCGGTGGGCGAGGGCGAGTTCCGTTTCGGCGTGCGCCCCAGCCACATCTCGCTGGTGCCGAGCAACGACGATGACCTGGAACTGGCGGTGACCGTCGAGGTGGCCGAGATCAGCGGTTCGGAAACCTTCCTGCACGTGCGCAACGAGTATTTCCTGTTGGTGCTGCACCTGCCGGGGGTGCACGAATACGACGTCGATGCGCCGATCCGCATCTATATACCGACCCATAAACTGTTTGTGTTCGATATGCAGGGGCGGCTGGTCCAGGCGCCCGGTCGCCGCATTGCGAGGGTTGCCTGATGGCCGAAATCCGATTGCAGAACCTTGCCCACAGCTATACCCACACGCCGGCCGGCCCCGAGGATTACGCGATCCGCGAAATGGATCACGTCTGGGAGCAGGGCGGCGCTTATGCGCTGCTTGGCCCTTCGGGGTGCGGCAAGTCGACCTTGCTCAACATCATTTCCGGGTTGCTCAGCCCGTCCCAGGGCCAGGTGTTGTTCGACAGTAAAGTGGTCAACGAACTGACCCCGGAAAAGCGCAACATCGCCCAGGTTTTCCAGTTCCCGGTGGTCTACGACACCATGACAGTGTTCGACAACCTGGCCTTCCCGCTGCGCAATCAGGGCATGGTCGAAGCGAAAATCTACAGCAAGGTGCATGAAATCGCCGAAGTCCTCGACCTTCAGGCATTGCTGCACAAGAAGGCGCGCAACCTCACCGCCGATGAAAAACAGAAAGTCTCCATGGGCCGTGGGCTGGTGCGCGATGACGTGTCGGCGATCCTCTTCGATGAACCGTTGACGGTAATCGACCCGCACCTGAAGTGGAAGCTGCGGCGCAAGCTCAAGCAGATCCACGAGCAGTTCAACATCACCATGGTCTACGTCACCCACGATCAGCTCGAAGCTTCGACCTTCGCCGACAAGATCGCAGTGATGTATGGCGGGCAGATCGTGCAGTTCGGTACGCCACGGGAATTGTTCGAGCGGCCGAGCCACACCTTTGTCGGCTATTTCATCGGCAGCCCGGGGATGAACCTGATCGAGGTTCAACCGCAACCCGGCGGTGTCGGTTTTGCCGGGACTCACTTGCCGTTGTCCGAAGCGATGCAGAAACAAATCGCCGACACCGAATGGAAAACCCTGAAGGTCGGCATCCGTCCGGAGTTCGTTCATGTGTGGGAGGAGGCCTTTGATGACGCGTTGCAGGCAAAGGTCGTACACGTCGAAGACCTAGGCACCTACAAGATCATGACCCTGAACCTCGACGGCGTTCTGCTGAAAGTACGCCTGGCCGAAGACAAACCGGTGCCCGATGGCACGGCGTACATCAGTTTTCCGGCCCAGTGGTTGATGGTCTATGCCGATGATTACCTGCTGGAGGTGCTGCCATGAACAAGGTGCAGAACAACAAGGCCTGGTGGCTGGTGCTGCCGGTGTTCCTGCTGGTGGCATTCAGTGCGGTGATCCCGATGATGACCGTGGTCAACTACTCGGTGCAGGACATCTTCGACCAGTCCAGCCGCTACTTCGTCGGCGCCGACTGGTACAAGCAGGTGCTGCTCGATCCACGCCTGCATGCGTCTTTGCTGCGTCAGTTCATCTACTCCGGCTGCGTGTTATTGATCGAAATCCCGTTGGGCATCGCCATCGCCCTGACCATGCCGATCAAGGGCCGCTGGTCGTCGGTGGTGCTGATCATTCTGGCGATTCCGCTGCTGATTCCATGGAACGTGGTCGGCACCATCTGGCAGATCTTCGGTCGCGCCGATATCGGCCTGCTCGGGTCGAGCCTCAACGGCATGGGCATCAGCTACAACTATGCGGCCAACACCATGGATGCCTGGGTCACGGTGCTGGTGATGGATGTGTGGCACTGGACGTCGCTGGTGGCGTTGTTGTGTTTCTCCGGTCTGCGAGCGATTCCGGACGTGTACTACCAGGCGGCGCGGATCGATCGGGCGTCGGCCTGGGCGGTGTTCCGACACATCCAGTTGCCCAAGCTCAAGAGCGTGCTGCTGATCGCGGTGATGCTGCGGTTCATGGACAGTTTCATGATCTACACCGAGCCGTTCGTGCTGACCGGTGGCGGTCCGGGCAATGCCACGACCTTCTTGAGTCAGACTTTGACCCAAATGGCCGTAGGCCAATTCGATCTGGGCCCGGCGGCAGCTTTCTCGCTGGTGTACTTCCTGATCATCCTGTTGGTGTCGTGGCTGTTTTACACCGCCATGACTCACTCTGACGCCAATCGGTGAGGCCCGCCATGAGCAAGAGAAAGCTGATCCCGCTGCTGATCTACATCCTGTTCCTTTTGGTGCCGATTTACTGGCTGTTGAACATGTCCTTCAAGAGCAACACCGAAATCCTCGGCGGCCTGACGCTGTTTCCCCAGGATTTCACCTTCGCCAACTACAAGGTGATCTTCACCGACCCGAGCTGGTACACCGGCTACCTCAACTCGGCGTACTACGTCAGCATGAACACGATCATTTCCCTGACCGTGGCGTTGCCGGCGGCCTATGCGTTTTCCCGTTACCGCTTTCTCGGTGACAAGCACCTGTTTTTCTGGCTGCTGACCAACCGCATGGCACCGCCGGCGGTGTTCCTGCTGCCGTTCTTCCAGCTGTATTCCTCGATCGGGTTGTTCGACACGCACATCGCGGTGGCGTTGGCTCACTGTCTGTTTAACGTGCCGCTGGCGGTGTGGATTCTTGAGGGCTTCATGTCTGGTGTCCCCAAGGAAATCGACGAAACGGCCTACATCGACGGCTACAGCTTTCCCAAGTTCTTCGTGAAGATTTTCGTCCCGCTGATCGGTTCCGGGATCGGTGTCACGGCGTTTTTCTGCTTCATGTTTTCCTGGGTCGAACTGTTGCTGGCGCGAACCCTGACGTCGGTGAACGCCAAACCCATCGCCGCGGTGATGACCCGTACGGTCTCGGCGTCGGGCATCGACTGGGGCGTGCTGGCGGCAGCGGGGGTGTTGACCATCCTGCCGGGCATGCTGGTGATCTGGTTTGTTCGCAACCATGTGGCCAAGGGCTTTGCCCTGGGCCGGGTATGAGGAACTGATGATGGAATGGATGAGTTGGACCGGCCCGACGGCGGCGTTCTTCGGCGTCATCGCCTTGATCCTGGTGGGCATGACGACCTGGGAGTTGCGTTCGCCAAGCATTCTTCGAAAAGGTTTTCTGCCGATTGCCACCACCCGTGGCGATCGCTTGTTTATCGGTCTTCTCGGCAGCGCCTACCTGCATTTGCTGGTAATCGGCGTCACCGACTGGAGCATCTGGATAGCGTTCGCGTTGTCCCTGGTGTGGCTGTTGGCTGTGATGCGTTGGGGCTAGTCGAATCGCTCGGCAATCGTGCTCCAAAACCTAAACAGGAGGTCTCTATGTTCGACAAAAACAATAAGCTGCGACATAGCATTTCATTGGCAGCCATGCTGGCACTCAGCGGTTTGAGCGCATCGGCCTGGGCTGATGCCTACGAAGACGCTGCGAAAAAATGGATCGGCAGCGAATTCAAACCGTCCACCCTGACGGCCGATCAGCAACTCGCGGAATTGAAGTGGTTCATCAAGGCGGCCGAGCCGTTTCGCGGGATGGACATCAAGGTTGTCTCGGAAACCCTGACCACCCATGAATACGAGTCCAAGGTGCTGGCCAAGGCCTTCACCGAGATCACCGGCATCAAGGTTACCCACGACCTGCTGCAAGAAGGCGATGTGGTGGAAAAGCTGCAGACCGTGATGCAGTCGGACAAGAGCATCTATGACGGCTGGGTCAACGACTCGGACCTGATCGGCACCCATTTCCGTTACGGCAAGACCGAAGCCATTACCGACCTGATGGCCAATGAAGGTAAAAACTTCACCTCGCCGACCCTCGACATCAAGGACTTCATCGGCACTTCCTTCACCACCGCGCCCGATGGCAAGCTCTATCAATTGCCCGATCAACAGTTCGCCAACCTCTACTGGTTCCGCGCCGACTGGTTCGAGCGCCCGGAGCTGAAAGCCAAGTTCAAGGAAAAGTATGGGTATGAACTGGGCGTGCCGGTGAACTGGTCTGCCTATGAAGACATCGCCAAATTCTTCAGCGAAGACGTCAAGGAAATCGACGGCAAGCGGGTCTACGGGCACATGGACTACGGCAAGAAAGACCCGTCCCTGGGCTGGCGCTTTACCGATGCCTGGTTCTCCATGGCCGGTGGCGGTGACAAGGGCTTGCCCAACGGTTTGCCGGTGGATGAGTGGGGCATTCGTGTCGAAGACTGTCATCCGGTCGGCTCCAGCGTGACCCGCGGAGGCGATACCAACGGCCCGGCAGCGGTTTTTGCCACCACCAAATACGTCGACTGGCTGAAGAAGTACGCGCCACCGGAAGCGGCGGGCATGACCTTCTCCGAATCCGGCCCGGTGCCGTCCCAGGGCAACATTGCCCAGCAGATTTTCTGGTACACCGCGTTCACCGCCGACATGACCAAACCGGGCCTGCCGGTGGTGAATGCCGACGGTACGCCGAAGTGGCGTATGGCGCCGTCGCCGAGAGGGCCGTACTGGGAAGAGGGGATGAAGCTTGGGTATCAGGACGTGGGTTCCTGGACATTCATGAAGTCCACGCCCGAGAAACAGAAACTCGCGGCCTGGTTGTACGCGCAGTTCGTGACCTCGAAAACCGTGTCGCTGAAGAAAACCATCGTCGGCCTGACACCGATCCGCGAGTCGGACATCAACTCTCAAGCGATGACCGACCTCGCGCCGAAGCTCGGTGGCCTGGTCGAGTTCTATCGCAGCCCGGCGCGGGTGCAATGGACACCGACCGGCACCAACGTGCCGGACTATCCGCGTCTGGCACAGTTGTGGTGGAGCCACATCGCCGAAGCCGCCAGCGGCGAGAAAACCCCGCAACAGGCGCTCGATGGTCTGGCCAAGGATCAGGACGCGATCATGACCCGTCTGGAACGCTCCAAGGCCCAGGCCACTTGCGCGCCGAAAATGAACGCCGAACGCGACGCGCAATACTGGTTCGACCAACCGGGCGCACCGAAGCCGAAACTGGCCAACGAGAAGCCCAAGGGTGAAACCGTGAGCTATGCCGAACTGCTGAAATCGTGGGAGGTGGCGCGTAAGTAACAGATCGGCCTGCGACGTCGAACGGCACCTTCGGGTGCCGTTTCTATTTATGCCCACTTTCTCGTTTCAGCGACTGGCGCACGGTTCTCATTATCGCGAGGTCGAAGGCGTTGTGCCCGGCGTGGAGCAGACGACAACGGATGTTCTGGCGCTGGCGAAGCCAACGTACGCTGGACATGCCGAAGGTGTCTTTGATGCCTTGTATCACCAGGGTATCGGGATCGACCCAGAGACGCTCGTCCGCCCGTGTGAAGAAATAGTGATTAACGTGGTAATGCAACTCCAGGCAGATGGCGCGCACCGCTTCTTCATCAACGAAGTCTTTGAGTGCGTGCGGGCACATCGATTGCCCGTTCAATTGCAAAATGGCCTGCAGCCAGTGGATGGCAGCCTGACGCTGTTGCACCTCGCAACCATTGCTCAGTAGCTGGTAGATACCCCGCGCACTGGCGTCGTGGGAGCCAATGGCGAATTGAGATAAACCCTCGCTCAAGGTTTTATCGTAGGCGCTTACGTTCGCAACAAACGGTATGAACACCGAGACCAACGTGGTTTTCAGAATGGCGTCGGGATAGAGCTGCTGGTATTGGATGGCCAACCAGCTTCCCCATGAAATGCCCAGCAAACTGATTTTTTCGAAACCAAAATGCCGACGCAGGGCATCGATGTCTTCAACGGATAGCCCAGTGTTGTTGTGCTGGAGCTCGCCGAGGGGAAGGGAGCGCCCGCAGCCTCGCTGGTCGAACAAAATGATATCGAAACATCGCAGATCGAAGAACTCAAGATGATGGAGGGTGCTACGACCACCCGGCCCGCCATGCAGGAAAAATATCGGTTCGCTGCCGGGGGTGCCGTGCCGCTCCCAATAGAGATGGTGGCCGTCACAAGTCGGGTAGTAGCCATTGATCGGGGAGACCAGCATCAGATGGGAACCTTCAGCCTGTAGAACTGGAACAGCTCCGTGTGCCCGGGGCGGGCCGCTACACTGGAAATCACCTGCAGTTTCAGGATCTGGGCCATGTAGGGAACGGAAATCAGTACCGGCGTATGGCCGAAAACGATAATCGTGCCTCCCGGATTCACGCACGGTGTCATATCGTGCAATGTCTGCTGCGCATCGGCGCGAGTCATGACTTCGGCATTGAGGAAACGCAGTATCAGCACATCACATTTGATGCCGGCAGAGGCAATGTTTCGGGCATCGGCCAGATAAAATTCGGCAGATGAGGTGCCATGACGATTTTTTGCATGTTCGATCATCGAGGCCGAACGATCGGAGCCCAGGCAATGTCGGTCGGGGAGTTCGCGGGCCAGGTGCGCAATGAATTCCCCAGTCGAGCACGCCGGATCATGGATCACCGCGCCGGGACTCGATATCGTCTTGAGTAACGTTGCGCAATGCTGGCGAAAGTGGCTTTCGTCGGCATCCAGTTGCTTGGCGAGCGATTCATTGCACTGCCAGTATTCGGGCGGGCAAACAAACTCCAGGCCCGTGTCATCAGTGACAGGAAACGGGAAACACACCTCGCTGTCCGGTTGAGTCTGCGCAACGTGGAAAGCCGTTTCCTTTTCTTGTCGGGTAACTCCTCGAAAATAGATCTCTGCACCTTCATTGCCCCAATGCCACTCAGCGAGCGGTCCGAGTAACATCCAGGGCCTGAGCAGGCTGTTGATATGCCAGCCGTCAGTTTCAGTGTATTGCAGGACTTTTCGGCCCACCCAGTCGCAGCCATTCACGCGTAGAACGAAGAGCTGATGGAGCCCCGGCCCCAAGGGCTCGATGTAACGATCGAGTTTGCCAGGGGAGGTCACATGACGGACGAAGGATTGAGCCAAGCGCTGTTCTCGATGGAGGGCGGTCGTTGTCGATCGAGCGTTCATGCCGGCGCTCCATGCCGCCTTTCCAAGCGCCGTCCCCGCGCCTGCGGGATAACCACATTGCCGCTGGAGACTACGAAAAAACGCTCCAGTCCCGGAATGACGACATTGACCAGCGTGGTCCCGAGGGCGGTCTGGTGAAGCGGTGCAATACCCAGCGTGCGCCCATACCGATGCAGGTCTTCGGCCAGCAAGCCGATTTGCTCGGCCAATGGTCGTTCATCACGAGCATCGGGCAAGACTACCGTTTGTTGCTCACACAGGTTCAACAGCGGATGCAGATCGAATCGCAGGCAGCGTAACAGGCGAGGAAAGGCCGTCAGATGCCGCTGAGCGTTGCTCAGATAGTCTCTCAGTTCAGGCTCCGAGGACCAAAGATGTAACTGAACCAGTTCGGTAAGTGCTCGCCAGGCGCCATGCCTGGCATCAATCGAGCAACCGGTGCCGAAGACTCGCGGGTGAGTGCATGGCGCGGCTGAAAAGGCCAGAAAGGTTCGCGGCAGGAATTCGGTGCTGATGTCGACAAGGACGATCTCGGCACCGATTTCCGCTTCGGCGCCCAGCCACAGCCGACCCAGCTCGTCGTGATCGGACATGCGTGCGGCGCGGCGCAGGGGCGCGTGGTTTTCGTAGTAGAAATGCTCCAGCAAGAACAACGAAACCGCATCGCGCTCAATACATTCATTGGCAGCATGCAAAACCGCCTCGTTGTAAGTTGCGCCAATAGCGGTTCCGCTATTACTGGCATAACGTTGCAGTGCGCCATAGTTGGTTGTGTCTTGTATCGGTGTCCGTCGTGAATAACCGGGTGTGCATAAAGCGACCGGGTATGTAAATGAAGTGTGCTTTAGTACATCCGTATACTGTCGGCAGGCTGTTATGGCATTGGGTTGTTCGGCGATAAGTGCCAGGGCAGTGTCGTCGGTAAATAGTGATGTGTCGGAAAAATAGCGCGGGGCTATATAGTGAATGTCGGAAGTATCCAAGTGGTCACTTAAATAGTGTTCCAGCATTTCGTAAAGTGCACCGACACGAGCGTGGCGCGGGTAGCCTTTACCTGATCCCCTGGCGGTGTGGTGCTGATCGCTGGAGCTGGCAGAGGCATGGACCACGACAATCTGCTGGCCCAGTGTGCGGGTGTCGACACGCAGGCCCAAGCCATCAAGTTCAGCGTGAATCCGCTGTTCAGCTTGCTCCAGGGTGAGCTCTCGTTCGGCAAGTGTGAAACCCATTGTTCGTTCCCTCGAGAGACGGGGGGCGGCGGCCCCCCGTTTTTTATACAGCTTCCAGTTCGGACCGTTCAGCCTCAGTCAGTTGCAGTTCTTCAACCTGCTCTGGCGTAGGCGCTTCCTGTTGTTCAAGGTCGATCACTTTGTTGGCGTTCCAGTTACCCATATAACCCATAATTAAACTCTCTTTTTGTTAGACATTGGATGTGCTGTATCGAGCACGGAGCAAATGTATAAGACAGGTATTGGCTCGGTCAAAAGTGACAGGAAGTTTCAAAAAACATATTCAAGGGGTGTTGAAATACGTACACATCAATTGTCGGCTTGACGATTTTTTCGTGATGCATCGGCGGGTGGTGAATGGGACGGTATTGCGGAACATACCCGCCCCAACGATTTCGACGCATGCACTTGTCGGAAATTTCAGCTGCATGGAGGTGCGAAATCGTGATGACTGACTTTTGTGGCTCTTCAGGATTCTTCGCGCGACGATTTTTCCTATCGCGCATGAAGGCGTTTCAGAAAAAATGCAGGTTGAATGATTGGGCATCTACTCATCGGGGGGTGGGAAATCCCAATCGAAACACCGTCAACGTCCCAGGCGAGCTTTTAACCTGTGCCACCCCCTGATGCAGGCTCATGATCGATCGCACGATGGCCAGGCCCAGTCCGGTGCTGCCTTGTGAGCGGGAGCGGCTGCTGTCGACCCGGTAAAAGCGGTCGAACAGGTGCGGCAGATGCTGCGCTTCGATGCCCGCGCCGGGGTTGCTGACTTCCAGTGCAACCAGTGTCGCCTCTTGTTCAATATGCAGCGAAACCGTTTGCCCGGTCGGGCAGTGGCGCAGGGCGTTGGACAGCAGGTTCGAGATCGCCCGTTGAATCATCAGCCGGTCGCCCAGCACGCGTGCGCTGCCGGTCACGCTCAGGCTGATGCGCTTGTCTTGCGCCGACAAGGAAAACAGGTCGGCCACTTTCTCGACTTCTTCTTCCAGGGCGACCGACTCGAAAGGCGTGAGCGCTGCCGGGTTGCTGGCCTGCGCCAGAAACAGCATGTCCGAGACAATCCGCGCGACGCGCTCCAGTTCTTCGGTGCAGGATACCAAGACGTTTTTGTACGCCTCGGCCGGGCGTTCCCGGGACAGCGTCACTTGTGCCTTGCCCATCAAATTGTTGATCGGCGTGCGCAGTTCATGGGCCAGGTCATCGGAGAACTGCGACAACTGCTGCACACCATTGTCGAGGCGATCCAGCATGACGTTGATCCCCTGGGCCAGTTCGCTGAGTTCCTGGGGCATGTCGAGCACCGACAGCCGATGGCCGAGGTCTTGCGTCGAGACCATCGCCGCCACTTTGCGAAACTCGCGCAACGGCATCAGCCCCCGCTGTACGGCGGCCCAGGCACTGAGGCCGATGAAGATCAGCAGCAATGGCAAAGCAATCAGCGTCGAGCGCAGATAGGCGCTGAGCAACGCCTGATTGTGGGCATCGTCCATCGACAGCAGCAGCGGGACGCGGGTGCCGTCCTTGATGCGGACCAACCGAGAAGCGGTCAGGTAGCGCTTGCCTTGATCGTCGGTACCGTCGGAGAACGCCAGTGGTTCGTCGGCGGCCAGTACAGCCTTGCGTTCAAGGCGCGGGTCGGCCATGCCGGAGCCGGATTTCAACAGTGGCGTGCGCAAGTTACTGCGGTCATAAATCGTCAGGGTGAGGTTGTCATGGCCCATGACCTGATCGAGCAGAATGTGCGGCGCCGAACGAATTTCTGCGGCATCGGCGTACAGCGACAGGCTGTGTTCCACCTGTTCCACCTTCTGGGCCAGGCTGTTTCTGGATAACGCGTTCAACTCATGGGTCAGGGCAAAGTAAGCAAGGATCGCCAGGAACACCACCAGTAGCGCGCCGAGAATACTCACCGTCAGGCCCAGGCGCATCGACAGGCTGGCCGGCTTCATTCCCGCGCCTCCAGCACATAGCCGACACCGCGCAGGGTGTGGATCAGTTTGCTGTCGAACGGGTCGTCGATCTTCGCCCGCAAACGCCGGATCGACACTTCGACCACGTTGGTGTCGCAGTCGAAATTCATGTCCCACACCAGCGAAATGATCTGGGTGCGGGTGAGCACTTCCCCGGACTGGCGCATCAGCAGATGCAGCAGGGCGAACTCCTTGGTGGTCAGGTCGATGCGCTGCTCGCCGCGAAAGGCGCGGTGACGGCCGGGATCAAGTTCCAGGTCGGCGACTTTGAGCACCTGCGGCACCGGGATGTTTTCGCTGCGGCGCATCAGCGTGCGCACCCGCGCCAGCAATTCCGGAAACTCGAATGGCTTGACCAGATAATCGTCGGCACCCAGATCCAGACCACGAATCTTGTCGGCCAGACGCCCGCGGGCGGTGAGCATCATCACCCGGGTGGAGTGGGTGCGACGCAATTGTTCCAGCACGCCCCAGCCATCGAGTTCCGGCAGGTTCACATCCAGGATCACCAGGTCGTATGCCTGCTGTTGCGCCAGATGCAGTCCGTCGGCGCCAGTGGCCGCGTGGTCAACGATATAACCACTTTCCGTCAGTCCCTGATGCAAGTATTCGGCAGCTTTAAGCTCGTCCTCGACGACAAGGATTCGCATGATTTATCACCACTTTTATTTAATGGATATTTAATTAAGGTGGCCGGGAAAGTTGTTGTTTTTGTAGGGGCTTCCGGACGGATTTGAATAACGACTAGAGGTTGTGAGTTGGTGGTTTCCTACAGCGGTTTCCCTGTGTGATGGCGTGCAAGGTAAAGGCTGTAGTGGCTACAGGGTCAACTGAAATGCTGAGTCTTGAGCCCTGAATATAGTCATCTGCGACAGCCTGTCGCAGCAGGTAAGCCCGAATGCCCATGCGCCAGATTCAGGCAAGTGCTGTTTGGCAGATAACTACCGTGTATTTGTTTCCATGTATTGCTATGTCGCCTATCGCACTTCGCATCCTAGATCAAAACAACTTCCATAAACCGAGGATGACGGATTTGTAATGTTCCAGTCACCTTGCCGATAAGTTCAAAACCCTACCGTGGTGGCATCAAAGATTCTTGAATAAAGGAAGTCTTCCATTGCCCGGTTTAAAAGAACGGACGGCGCGAGCACGCCTGAAAAAAACAGCGAGGACAGTGACGGCCAGCGTTGTGTTGCTGGCCGGCACGGGGCTTGTGCATGCATCGACCCTGACCCTCGATCAAGCCCTGCAAACGGCATTCGCCGGTAACCCGGATCTGGCGGCGGCGCAGTGGGAAATCGGCATCGCCGAGGGTGAGCGCAAACAGGCCGGTCTGATCCCCAACCCCGAAGTGTCGTGGGAGGCCGAAGACACCCGGCGCGACTCGCGAACCACCACGGTGATGCTCAGCCAACCGATCGAACTGGGTGGCAAACGTGGCGCACGGATCGACGTCGCCAGCCGCGCACAGGACGCCGCAGGGATCGAGTGGGAGCGCAAGCGCAATGCCTTGCGCGCCGATGTGATTCAGACGTTCAACAGCGCCCGGACCGCGCAACAACGCTTGCAGTTGTCTCGTCAGTCGCTGCAACTCGCCGAACACGGTTTGCGCGTTGCCCAAGGACGCATCGAGGCCGGCAAATCATCGCCAGTCGAAGGCACCCGGGCGCGCGTGCAACTCTCCGAAGTGCGCCTGGAACTGAGCCGCGCCGAACGCGATCGGACCAACGCCTACCAGCAATTGGCGCAGATCATGGGCGCACCGTTGCCAACCTCGACCACCGTGCAAGCGGCCGCGCAAAGCATGCCCACCGTGCCATCGGCAAGTCGATTGCTGGAGCGCCTGAACGAGACCGCCGAGCTGCGTCTGGCCAAATTGCAGATCGATCAGCGCGAAGCCTCACTGGGTCTGGAAAAGTCGCAACGCATTCCCGACCTGACCGTGAGCATTGGCAGCCAATACAGCGAAACCGAGCGCGAGCGGGTCAACGTAGTCGGGCTGTCGCTGCCGATTCCGCTGTTCAACCGCAATCAGGGCAACGTGCTGGCAGCAGCCCGGCGCAGCGATCAGGCGCGGGACCTGCGCAACGCCACCGAGCTGCGTTTGCGCACGGAAATCCAGACCGCCCTTGAGCAATGGCAGACCGCCAACGGCGAAGTCGAAGCGTTCAACCAGACCATCCTGCCCGCTGCGCAAAGTGCGGTCGACAGCGCCACGCGCGGTTTCGAAATGGGCAAGTTCGGCTTCCTCGATGTGCTCGACGCCCAGCGCACCCTGATCAGCGCACGCAGCCAATACATCCAGGCCGTCAGCGAGGCGACGGACGCGCGAGTACGCATTGAACGCATTTTCGGCGACCTCACCGTCAGCCCTTGAATTTCATCTTTCAAATCACTGCGCGATGGCATGGCGCAGAGGAGTTTCCATGGAAAAAAAACTGATCGTGGTGGCTTCGGCGACGTTGGCGCTGGGCATTGGTATTGGCTCGATGTGGCCGGGCAATGCGTCCATCGACGCTCACGCCGATGAAGCGGCGGAACACGCCGGTCATGCTGAAGAAGGCGCAGCAGCCGACGGTGAACATATAGAAGAAGGGCACCTGGAGCTGAGCACCGAACAGATCGCTGCGGCGGGCATTCAACTGGCCGAAGCGCGGGCGCAGAGCATCAGCCTCGGCTTGCCGTACCCCGGCGAAGTGCGCTTTGACGAAGACCGTACCGCGCACGTGGTGCCTCGGGTGCCCGGGGTGGTCGAGTCGGTATCGGTCAATCTTGGGCAGCCGGTGAAGAAGGGGCAGTTGCTGGCGGTGATCGCCAGTCAGCAGATTTCTGATCAGCGCAGCGAACAGGCAGCCGCGCAGCGTCGCCTGACCTTGGCGCGCACCACTTACGAACGCGAGAAAAAGCTGTGGCAGGACAAGATCTCCGCCGAGCAGGATTTCCTTCAGGCACGCCAGGCATTGGAAGAAGCCGAAATTGCCCTGACCAATGCCCGGCAAAAAATCAGCGTGCTCAGCGGCAGCGTGGTCGCCACCGGCGGCAATCGCTATGAACTGCGCGCGCCGTTCGACGGTGTGGTGGTGGAAAAACACCTGACGCCGGGGGAGGTGGTCGATGAAACCACGGCGGCGTTTACGCTCTCCGACCTGTCGCGGGTGTGGGTGACGTTCGGCGTTTCGCCCAAGGATCTGACCAAGGTACAAGTGGGCAAACCGGTCACCGTCAGCGCCCCGGAACTCAATGCTGAAGTCGCCGGCACCGTGGCCTACGTCGGCAGTCTGCTCGGTGAACAGACCCGCACTGCAACGGTCCGCGTGACCCTGGAAAATCCGCAAGGCTCGTGGCGCCCCGGCCTGTTCGTCACCGTGCTGGTGGCGACTGACAGTCGCCAAGCCAGGGTCGCCGTACCTGAAACCGCAATCCAGACCGTCGAGGACAAACCCACGGTGTTCGTGCGCACCGATGACGGCTTCAAGGCGCAAGCGGTGGAGCTGGGCAGTCGCGCGGCCGGCTTGGTGGAAGTCACCCAAGGGCTGGAACCGGGCGTGCAAGTCGCCAGTGCCGGCAGCTTCGTCCTCAAATCGGAGTTGGGCAAAGCCTCGGCCGAGCACTCTCATTGAAGGCTCCCACTGATCCGTCAACCTCGACCGGAAGGTTCTCATGTTCGAACGCCTGATCCAGTTTGCCATCGAGCAGCGCATCATCGTGCTGCTCGCCGTTCTCCTCATGGCCGGCCTCGGCGTCGCCAGTTACCAAAAACTGCCGATCGACGCCGTGCCGGACATCACCAACGTCCAGGTGCAAATCAACACCGGCGCGGCCGGGTTCTCGCCGCTGGAAACCGAGCAGCGCATCACCTTCCCGATTGAAACCGCCATGGCCGGTTTGCCGGCGCTGGAGCAGACCCGCTCGCTGTCGCGTTCGGGGCTGTCGCAGGTCACGGTGATCTTCAAGGACGGCACCGATCTGTTCTTCGCCCGGCAATTGGTCAACGAGCGTTTGCAGATCGCCAGGGAGCAATTGCCCGAGGGCGCGGAAGCGCTGATGGGGCCGATTTCCACCGGGCTCGGGGAGATTTTCCTGTGGACGGTGGAGGCACAGGACGGTGCGCTGAAGGACGACGGCACCGCCTACACGTCAACCGATTTGCGGGTGATTCAGGACTGGATCATCAAGCCGCAATTGCGCAACGTGCCCGGTGTGGCCGAGATCAACACCATCGGCGGATTCGCCAAGGAATACCAGATCGCCCCCGACCCGAAACGGCTGGCGGCTTACAAATTGACCCTCACCGATCTGGTCACGGCGCTGGAGCGCAACAACGCCAACGTCGGCGCCGGTTACATCGAGCGCAGCGGTGAGCAGCTGCTGATTCGCGCGCCCGGGCAAGTGGCGAGCACTGACGACATCGCCAATATCGTGATGGCCAATGTCGACGGAACGCCGATCCGGATCAAGAACGTCGCGACGGTAGACATCGGTCGCGAACTGCGTACCGGTGCCGCCACCGAAAACGGTCGCGAAGTGGTACTGGGCACGGTGTTCATGCTGATCGGCGAAAACAGCCGAACGGTCTCCCAGGCAGTGGCGACCAGGCTTGAGCAGATCAATCGTTCCCTGCCCAAAGGCGTGATCGCGGTGCCGGTGTATGACCGCACGCACCTGGTGGACAAGGCGATCGCCACGGTGAAGAAGAACCTGATGGAAGGCGCGATTCTGGTCATCGCGATTCTGTTCCTGTTCCTGGGCAACATCCGTGCGGCGTTGATCACCGCGATGGTCATTCCGCTGTCGATGCTGTTCACCTTCACCGGCATGTTCACCAACAAAGTCAGCGCCAACCTGATGAGCCTCGGCGCCCTCGACTTCGGCATCATCGTCGACGGCGCGGTGGTGATCGTCGAAAACACCCTGCGACGGCTGGCCCATGCGCAGCAGCATCACGGGCGTTTACTGAGCCGTTCCGAGCGTTTCCACGAAGTATTCGCGGCGGCCAAAGAAGCGCGGCGGCCGCTGATTTTTGGCCAGTTGATCATCATGGTCGTGTACCTGCCGATCTTCGCCCTGAGCGGTGTCGAAGGAAAAATGTTCCACCCGATGGCCTTTACGGTGGTCATCGCGCTGTTGGGCGCCATGCTGTTGTCGGTGACCTTTGTGCCGGCGGCCATCGCGTTGTTTGTCACCGGCAAGGTCAAGGAAGAAGAGGGCGTGGTCATGCGCGGCGCGCGTCGCGTTTATGCGCCGGCGCTGGCGTGGGTGATGTCCCATCGCGCCATGGCGGTGGGTGCGGCGCTGGCTGTGATTGTGCTCAGCGGCGTGCTTACCAGCCGCATGGGCAGCGAGTTTGTGCCGAGCCTCAGTGAGGGCGATTTTGCCCTGCAAGCCTTGCGCGTGCCGGGCACCAGCCTCACGCAATCGGTGGATATGCAGCAGCGTCTGGAGACCTTGATCCTCAACAAGGTGCCCGAAGTCGAGCGCGTGTTCGCCCGTACCGGCACCGCCGAAATCGCCTCCGACCCGATGCCGCCGAACATCTCCGACAGCTACGTGATGCTCAAGCCGAAGGTGCAGTGGCCGGATCCGGGCAAGTCCCGCGAAACGCTGATGGCCGAACTGCAACAAGCCGCCGCGACGCTGCCGGGCAGCAACTATGAACTGTCGCAGCCGATCCAGTTGCGCTTCAACGAACTGATCTCCGGCGTGCGCAGCGATGTGGCGGTCAAGGTGTTCGGGGATGACATGGACGTGCTCAACGCTACGGCGGCGAAGATCGCCGCCGCCATGCAGAAGGTCAACGGCGCGTCCGAGGTCAAGGTCGAGCAAACCACCGGCCTGCCGGTGCTGACCATCAACATCGATCGCGACAAGGCGGCGCGGTACGGGCTCAACGTCGGTGACGTGCAAGACACCATTGCGGTGGCAGTCGGCGGGCGTCAGGCCGGGACATTGTATGAAGGCGATCGGCGTTTCGACATGGTGGTGCGCCTGTCCGATGCCATGCGCAAGGACATCGAAGGTTTGTCGGCACTGTTGATTCCGGTGCCGGCGCCCCTGAATGGCGCGGCCGATCGGATTGGCTTCATCGCCCTCAAGGACGTCGCCAGCCTTGATCTGGTGCTCGGGCCGAATCAGGTCAGCCGCGAGAACGGCAAGCGGCTGGTGATCGTCAGCGCCAACGTGCGTGGGCGCGATATTGGCTCCTTCGTTAAAGAGGCCGGTGAGGTGATCGAGCGCGATGTGCAGGTTCCGGCGGGTTACTGGACCGGCTGGGGCGGGCAGTTCGAGCAGTTGCAGTCGGCGGCCAAACGCTTGCAGATCGTGGTGCCGGTGGCCTTGCTGTTGGTGTTCGGCTTGCTGTTCATGATGTTCAACAACCTCAAGGACGGCTTGCTGGTGTTCACCGGGATTCCGTTTGCGTTGACCGGGGGCGTCATGGCGCTGTGGCTGCGGGACATTCCGCTGTCGATCTCGGCGGGCGTTGGTTTCATTGCGCTGTCGGGGGTGGCGGTGCTCAACGGTCTGGTGATGATCGCGTTTATCCGCAATTTGCGGGAGGAGGGGCGTTCGCTCGCTGATGCAATCAATGAGGGGGCGCTCACGCGTCTGCGCCCGGTGTTGATGACGGCGCTGGTCGCGTCCCTGGGCTTCATTCCCATGGCTTTGGCGACCGGCACGGGTGCCGAGGTGCAGCGACCGTTGGCGACGGTGGTGATCGGCGGGATTCTGTCTTCGACCATCCTGACGCTGCTGATTTTGCCGGCGCTGTATCAGCTCGCGCATCGACGTGACGAAGACGCAGCTTCAACCAAGTAGGTGGTCCTCCTGTGGCAGCGCCAGATAACGGATATGTAATTTGCGCGCCACCGTCACGAAAGGTTCGGATTGTTACCTTGATCCCGTTAGTTAATTAAACGAGGAATCAAGCATGAAATTTGTACAACTGAGTGCGTTCGCAGCGGCGTTGGTGATGTCTTCTGTTGTTTTGGCTGAAGGTGGCGGCGACAGAGTCTTTGAGAAAATGATGGCGGCCAATGACCGTTCGGTGGAGGCGTTTGTCGCCAAGGAACAGGCGCGCAACCCCGTCGTGTTGAATGAAAAAAAGGACGACAAGACCAAAGACTTGTAAGCGTGTCGCACTTGAACTAGCCCGTCATCGAAGGCCGATGGTGGGCTTTTTTTTGAGCCTGGATTTGAAGGTACTGGATATGAAAGTTTTTAAGTTGATGGCGTTCGTCGGTGTGATGGCGATGTCGTTGAATGCGCTGGCAGAAGGCGGCGGTGACCGGACGTTTGAGAGGGCATTCAGTGCCAACGCCAAAGCCATGGAGCAGTACGCGGCCAACCAGGGCAAACCTGCACCGGTGGTGAAAGACTACGAATACGGGATGAAACTGGATGTGGTCAAAGTGGTGAGCGTTGTGCGGCCGCAAGTTGCCTGCTCCGTGGTGCCGACTGCCATGACCTATGAAGATTCAAAGGGCCAACTCAATACCATCAAATACACCGTGGCAGGCGATTGCCGCCGACAGGGCGGGTGAGGGCACAGAGGGCCTCCAACCTACGTTGAGTATTTCAATTCGGGATGTTTAACGGATGTGGCGAAAGTAGGGAGGCTTCCCACAATGTTTCAGGTTGTCCGTCGGACGTCCGCTCTCTAGCCTGTGTTTGTCGCTGCCAATTCAGCGATCGGGATTGGAACCCCGCGGCTCCACTGAAAGCAAATGCGCCTTTCATGACGTAAGCTTGTGCACCTTGATGTGCGCACTCCGTTATGGCGGCTGTGCGCGGGAGACTTCGAGTCTGTCGGGTTTTGCTCAGTGGCCCGGGTTCCAGCCTGCGTACAGCTGCCTCCTTTTCGCGTGTAACCGAATGGGGCAGCTCTAACCATCACGCTGAATGCCGAAATCATGAAAAAGCCAACACCAACCCCTCCCGAAACAGAAGCCGACCCTGTAGGCGTCGCCGAAGGCTGCTCCTGCAGTGCTCAATCCACGGACATAAAAAAGGCGCCCCGAAGGACGCCAAAAGATTCACCTCTTACCAAAGGAGCAAGGAGCTTCTAAAGGTGAATTTGCATAAACCGTGAAGTCAGAGAATCGCCAGCGGATACTCGACAATCACCCGTACTTCATCCAGATCCGACTCAAACGCCGTGGCGCGGGTGGTGGCCTGGCGCAAACGAAGAGACATGTCTTTCAGCGAGCCGCTCTGCACCACGTATTTGACTTCGATGTCACGCTCCCAGCGCTTCTGGTCAGTCAGTGGGTTGCCGTCGGCATCGCGGCGCATGTACACGGCGTTGGCGTTGGAGTAATCGGCGTCGGTGCCGCGGGCGTAACGGGTCATGAACGACAAGCCCGACACGCCATAGCTGCTCATGTCGAGGTCGTAACGCACCATCCAGGAACGTTCCTTGGGTGAGTTGAAGTCGCTGTACTGGATGGAGTTGTCGAGGAAGATCGAGTCGGACTGGCGCAGGTAATCGAAGTCGTCGTTGCCGTTGTTGCGCTGGTGCGACAAGGCAACGGAGTGGGCGCCGAGTTTCACCCCGACACGGCCGCTCCAGATGTTGTTGTCGAACTCGCCGAGCAGTTGTTTGCCTTCGTCGACCGCCTTGTAATAGTTCAAGCCACCGAATAGCGACAGGTCATCCGACAGCGGATAAGTCCATGCGGTGCCGGCGTAATACTGATTCCAGGCGTCCTTGAGGCGACTGGAATACAGGCTGAAACTGAGGTTTTTGTTCAGTGCATAGTCGCCACCGAGATAGCCGATCCACGGCGAGTTGACTGGACCGGCGTAGAAGGTCGCGAAGTTTTCGCGCATGTCGCTGGACACCGGTTGGCTCATCGCATGCAAGCGACCGCCCTGTACCGACAGACCTTCGATACTGGTGTTGGTGGCCGTGACACCCCGGAAGCTTTCCGGCAACAGTCGGGAGTCACCCGCCGCAACCACCGGGTTGGCGGGGAACACATCGCCGACCTTCACCACCGTATCGAAGGCGCGCACTTTGGCGGCGCCACCGACCTTGGTGTATTCATCCCGCGCCTGACCATCGCTGTCGACCGGCAACACGTCGAAAGAACTACGGCCACCGTTGCGCCCGTCACCGGTATCGAGTTTCAAGCCGATCATCGCAAACGCATCGACCCCGAATCCAACGGTGCCTTGGGTGAAGCCGGATTCGAACTTGCTGATGACCGCGTGAGCCCAGGCCTCGGAATAACCATTGCCGGTGGGACTCGACTTAAGTTGCGGTTGAGCACCGTCAGGCTGCTGCCCTCGATAAACCCCTCGGGTTTTTCTTCCGCCAACACCATGGACGGCCCGGAGCCGACAACCACCGCTAAAGCGGCTATCGACATTTTTGTATTGTTAACCATCAATCACTCCTTGGGTTCGGCAGAACGGGAACGTGCTTCGGCGTGGGTTTTATTGTTCGGCGGGCAAGGGCCCGCCGGCATGGTCGCCGGGTGACATCGTTGCAAGCTGCGGATAACGCCAAGGTGATGGGGGAATTACAATTTCGTCATGTGGGTGTGGTGTTGCCTGATCAGACCAAAACAGCCAGATCCGTGTACCGGGCAACCAATGGATCGGCGGTGAGGAGTTTCATGGGTTCTGTCATGGCCATTGCAACAATGAGGCGGTCAAACGGGTCCCGATGGTGATGTTCGAGGTCCTTCACGGCAATGGCGTGTTCTGAGGTCACAGGCAGCTCGATGAAACCGCTGTCGAGGCAGTACTGGCGGATTTCTTCCAGGTCAACGTCCAGTTTTCCCAGCCCAATCTTGATCGCCATCTCCCAGAATGTCGCTGCGCTGACGTAAATGTCGGCAGCACTCTCAATGAGCTTTCTGGCTTTGCCGGATAGCCTGGGGTCATCGCTGAGCGTCCAGAGCAAAATATGTGTGTCGAGCAGAAGCCTCATTCTTGAGTGCCTTCAAAAGCATCGAGCATGTCGTCAGGCAATGAGGCGTCAAAGTCTTCGGGGAGCACCAGTTTGCCTTTCATCGCTCCGATACGCTGGCCGCGGGGTTTTCCCACCGGAACCAGACGCGCAAGGGCCCGACCATGTTTGGTAATCGTGATGATCTGTCCGGCGGCCGCGTCATCGACGAGTTTGGACAGGTTATTTTTTGCTTCGGCCAACGGAACGACGATCATGGTTTCTCTCCCATATTCTGGACAAATATAGCCAGAATATTGGGAGGTGGTAAATAGGTGCGATTCTTCAAGGGGGACGGGGGGCGATTTGGAGCGTTTCACTCGATGGGTCAGCAGCGTGACGTTACCCTGGCGCTCAGCGGCCAAGGCGTCGAGGCCGTCTACCAGTTCGGAAAAGATATTACGGTTCATTGTTATTTCTCGCGTTGATTTATCGATCTAGCCAGTCATTCAAGATAGAGCCAAGTGCACAGTGCTGGATGTAGGACGAAACGGACGTTCCCGCGCGAGGTTTCGGGGATTGTAGAAGGAGGGGAGGGTAGCGGTAACAAATCCCACAAACGCAAAAACGGCACCCGAAGGTGCCGTTTCTGTTTTCTAGCGAGTAACGCTACGCGATCAACCCGTCAACCCCGACTGTTGAACCAGGTTCAGCAGCGGTTGTGGGTACAGGCCGAGGAAGAACGCCAGTACGGCGATCGCCAGCAGCATCACGCCGCCTGCACGTTGTTCCCAGTGCAGTTGCGCATCGTGGCGACGCAGGTTCGGTTCCATCAGGTACAGGGTGACCATCACACGCAGGTAGTAGAAGACGCCGATGGCGCTGCCCAGTACCAGGGAGCCGACCAGCCACCATTGGTGCGATTCGACGCCGGTGGCGATGATGTAGAACTTGCCGATGAAGCCCGCAGTCAGCGGGATACCGGCCAGGGACAGCATCATCACGGTCAGGACGGCGGTCAGGTACGGACGGCGCCAGAACAGGCCACGGTATTCGTACAGGGCATCCGCGTCACGGCCGCTGTACGGCGAGGACATCAGGGTGATCACACCGAACGCGCCGAGGCTGGTGATCACGTAGGTGACCAGGTACACGCCGATGGCTTCCACGGCCAGGCCCTTGCTCGCCACCAGGGCGATCAACAGGTAACCGAAGTGCGCGATGGACGAGTAACCCAGCAGACGCTTGAGGTTGCTCTGGGTCAGTGCCAGCAGGTTACCGAACAGGATCGACGCGATGGCGATGATGGTCAGCACGTTGCTCAGCACGCCACTGCTCGCCGCTGGCGAGATCTGGAACAGACGCACCATCACCGCGAACACAGCCACTTTGGAGGCCGTGGCCAGGAACGCTGCCACCGGTGCCGGAGCCCCTTCGTAAACGTCCGGGGTCCAGAGGTGGAACGGTACCAGCGACAGTTTGAACGCCAGGCCGATCAGCATCATGCCCAGACCCAGTTGCGCGATCGGGCTAGGCAGGCCGGTGGCCGCCAGGGCCTGACCGATGCCGTTGAAGCTCAGGCTGCCGGCTTCGGCGTAGAGCAGGGCCATGCCGAACAACAGGAACGCGGAACCGGCGGCCGACAGCACCATGTACTTGATGCCGGCTTCCAGCGAACGCTTGTTGAAGAAGGCGTAAGCCACCAGACCGTAGACCGGTACCGAGAGCAGTTCCAGACCGACGAACAAGCCGGCCAGGTGCTGCGCGCTGACCAACACCAGGCCACCGGCGGCGGACATCAGGATCAGCAGGTAAAGTTCTTCACGGTTGCCCGGGTAGCCCGTACCGCCATCGCCCAGGTAGGCGTGGGCGAGGGTCACACAGGCGAGGGTGGCGACCAGGATCAGCGCCATGTACAGGCAGGCGAAGGTGTCGATCTGCAGCAACGGGGTCACGGCCAATGGCGCGACTTTCAGGGCTGGCAGGATCGACAGCAAGGCCAGGTTAAGACCTGCCACCGACAGCAGGAAGGTTTGCGAGTGGTTGCGGCGCCACGCGATAGCCAGCATCACCACGATGATCGTGGCGCTGGTGATCAACAACGGCGCAAGCGCGATAAAGTGTTGAGTCGTGAATTCCATAGCGCTCTTACCGGGCCGAAGCGAGTTGAGTGAAGGCGGAGCCGAGCCACTGCTGCACGCCATGCATCGTCGCGGCAGAGGTATCGAGGAACGGTTGCGGGTACACGCCGATGTAAAGCAGCAGTGCCGCAAGCCCAACCACCATGATCAGCTCGCGACCGTCCATGCCATGCAGCACCGCGTCGGATTTCGACGGGCCGAAGAAGGCACGGTGGACCATGATCAGCGAGTAGACCGAACCGAATACCAGGCCGGACGTGGCGATCACGGTGACCCATGGCGCGCTGGCGAAGGTGCCGATCAGGATCAGGAACTCACCGACGAAGTTACCGGTCGCCGGCAGGCCCAGCGACGCCGCTGCGAAGAACAGGCTGAGGGCTGGCAGGTAGGCAATCTTCGACCACAGGCCACCCATCTCGCGCATATCGCGGGTGTGGGTGCGCTCGTACAGCTGACCGGAGAGGATAAAGAGTGCCGCGGCCGACAGACCGTGAGCCAGCATCTGCATGACCGCGCCCTGCAGCGCCAGTTGGCTGCCGGAGTAGATGCCGATCAGCACGAAGCCCATGTGGGAAACGGACGAGAAGGCAATCAGACGCTTGATGTCGGTTTGCGCGAAGGCCAGGAACGCACCGTAGAAGATCCCGATCAGACCCAGGGTCATGGCGAACGGCGCGAACTCGGCCGAGGCATTCGGGAACAGCGGCAGGGCGAAACGCAGCAGGCCGTACGCAGCAGTCTTCAGCAAGATACCGGCCAGGTCGACGGAACCCGCGGTCGGTGCCTGGGCGTGAGCGTCAGGCAACCAGGAGTGGAACGGTACGACTGGCAGCTTGACCGCAAAGGCGATGAAGAAGCCGAGCATCAGGATGTACTCGGTGGTCTGCGACATCTTGGTTTTCAACAGATCGGCGTAGTTGAAGGTAATCACGCCGGTGTCGTTGAAGTTGACCAGTACCAGGCCCAGGATCGCCACCAACATGATCAGGCCGGAAGCCTGAGTGAAGATGAAGAACTTGGTCGCCGCGTAGATCCGGGTTTTCTTGCCGTCCGAAGAACTGTGACCCCAGAGCGCGATGAGGAAGTACATCGGCACCAGCATCATTTCCCAGAAGAAGAAGAACATGAACAGGTCGAGGGCGAGGAACACGCCGACGACACCGCCCAGGATCCACATCAGGTTCAGGTGGAAGAAGCCCACATGACGCTGAATTTCTTTCCAGGAGCAGAGTACCGAGAGGACACCCAGCAGGCCGGTCAGCAGGATCATCAACAGCGACAGACCGTCGAGGGCCAGGTGCACGTTGATGCCGAAGCGCTGGATCCAGACGTGTTTGAACTCAAGCGCCCAGGTCGGATCGGCACCAGGCTTTGGTGCAAATGAATAGTCACCGTTGGCCCACAGCCAGAGGCCGAGGGAGAGCAGCAGGGACATGGTGATCAGCGCAATCCAGCGGGGGAGGGTGGCGCCGAAGCGCTCACCCATCCAGCACAGCAGGCCGCCGATGAAGGGGATCAGGATTAGCCATGGCAGAATCATGACGGGCTCGTTTCCTTTCGCAAGTTCGCAAGGTTCATAGTCAGACCGCTACCAGCACGACGGCGCCGATTACCAGCACGGCACCAGCAGCCATCGAGGCGGCATACCAACGCAATTGACCGGTCTCGGTGTGGCTCAGGGCGGTGTGACCGCCTTTGGCCATACGCGGGATCAGACCGATGGTCTGGTCGAGCGGGTCTTTGCGCAGAATGTGGCTGATCGCAAGGTATGGCTTGACGAACAGTTTGTCGTAGATCCAGTCGAAGCCCCAGGCAGCGAACCACCAGGCCGATAGGAAGCGGCCGATGCCGCTGTTGGCGATGGCCGTGACGAAGCGACGCTTGCCGAGGAACAGCAGCGCGGCCAGCAGGATACCGGACAGGGCAATGGCGCCCGAAGCGATTTCCAGGCTGTGCTTGGCTTCGCCGCCGGCATGGCCGACGCTTTCCGGCAGTACACCGTGCAGCGGTGGAACGATCATCGCGCCGACGAATGTCGACAGTACGATCAGCACCGACAGCGGCAGCCAGTGAGCAACGCCGTGACCGGCATGGGCTTCGGTCTTCGCTTCACCGTGGAACGTGATGAAGATCAGGCGGAAGGTGTAGAGCGAGGTCATGAAGGCACCGACCAGACCGGCATACAGCAGGCCTTCGTTACCGCTGGCGAACGCTTCCCAGAGGATTTCATCCTTGGAGTAGAAGCCCGCGGTCACCAGAGGCAAGGCCGCCAGGGCCGCGCCGCCGACGATGAAGCTGGCGTAGGCCAGTGGCAGTTTCTTCCACAGGCCGCCCATCTTGAAGATGTTCTGCTCGTGGTGGCAGGCAACGATCACCGCACCGGATGCAAGGAACAGCAGCGCCTTGAAGAAGGCGTGGGTCATCAGGTGGAAGATCGCGCCATCCCATGCACCCACGCCCAGGGCCAGGAACATGTAGCCGATCTGGCTCATGGTCGAGTAGGCGAGGATACGTTTGATGTCGGTCTGAACCAGTGCGGCAAAACCTGCCAGCACCAGCGTCACGCCACCCACAACACCTACCAGGTGCAGGATATCCGGCGCCAGTGCGAACAGGCCGTGGGTACGGGCGATCAGGTAGACACCGGCGGTTACCATGGTCGCGGCGTGGATCAGTGCCGAAACCGGAGTAGGGCCGGCCATCGCATCCGCCAGCCAGGTTTGCAGCGGCAGTTGCGCTGATTTACCAACAGCACCACCCAGCAGCATCAGGGTCGCCAGAACGATCCAGAAGTCACCGGCCTTGAAGTGCTCAGGCGCCTTGACCAGCAGTTCCTGGATATTCAGCGTACCCAGTTGTTGGAACAGGATGAACAGGCCGATGGCCATGAACACGTCGCCGACCCGGGTCACGATGAAGGCTTTGAGTGCCGCGTTACCGTTGTTGCGGTTGCTGTAGTAGAAACCGATCAACAGGTACGAGCACAGGCCTACGCCTTCCCAGCCGAAGTACACGAACAGCAGGTTATCGGCCAGGACCAGGAACAGCATGCTGGCGATAAACAGGTTGGTGTAGGCGAAGAAGCGGGAGTAACCGGCTTCACCGCGCATGTACCAGGACGCGAACAGGTGGATCAGGAAGCCCACGCCCACCACCACACCGAGCATGGTCACGGACAGACCATCCAGGTACAGGGCGAAGTTCGGCGTGAAGCCTTCCACCGCCATCCATTGCCACAGCACCAGGGTGTAGTGGCCACCCTCGGGCGGTGCAACGTTGAATTGCCAGATCACATAAGCCGCGACGATCGCCGACAAGCCGATGGAGCCGACGCCGATCAGCGCCGAGAGGTTTTCCGAGAGGCGTCCCCGGGAGAACGCCAGCAGCACAAAACCGATCAGGGGGAACAGGAAAGTCAGATAGAGAAGGTTCATCCGCGCATCTCGCTGGCAGCGTCGATATCGAGAGTGTGGAAGCGGCGATACAGCTGCAACAGAATCGCCAGGCCGATACTGGCCTCGGCGGCTGCCAGGCTGATCACCAGGATGAACATGATCTGTCCATCCGGCTGCGCCCAACGGCTACCGGCAACGATGAACGCCAGTGCGGAGGCATTCATCATGACCTCCAGGCTCATCAGCACGAAGAGAATGTTGCGCCGGACCATCAGGCCGACCAGACCGAGGCAGAACAGGATGCCGGCGACCGCCAGACCATGCTCCAAAGGGATAGCAGGCATCGTCATTGCTCCTTGGCTTCGTTGCGGCCCAAGTGGAACGCCGTGACGGCTGCGGCGAGCAGCAGCATCGAGGCGAGTTCGACCACCAGCAGATAAGGACCGAACAGGCTGATGCCCACGGCCTTGGCGTCTACGGTGGTGTGGCCGAGGGCCTGGCCGCTGGAGTGGCTGAACAGCACATACAGCAGTTCAGCCAGCAGCAGGGCGCCGAGTACGACCGGGCCCAGCCAGATACCGGGCTTGAGCCAGACGCGCTCTTGCTGAACCGAGGCCGGGCCCAGGTTCAGCATCATCACCACGAACACGAACAGCACCATGATGGCGCCGGCGTAGGCGATCACTTCCAGTACACCGGCAAACGGTGCGCCAAGGGCGAAGAACGTCATGGCCACGGCGATCAGTGAAATGATCAGGTAGAGCAGGGCGTGCACGGGGTTGGTGTTGGTGATCACGCGAAGCGTGGACACAACAGCGATACCCGATGCGAAATAGAAAGCGAATTCCATCGTTCTTCCTTAAGGCAGCAAGCTCTTCACGTTGATCGGCTCGGCTTCATTCTGCGCGGCGCCTTTTGGCTTACCGGCAATCGCCATACCTGCAACACGATAGAAGTTGTAGTCAGGGTTTTTACCGGGACCGGAGATCAGCAGATCTTCTTTCTCGTAAACCAGGTCCTGCCGCTTGAACTCGGCCATTTCGAAATCCGGTGTCAGCTGGATCGCGGTGGTCGGGCAGGCTTCCTCGCAGAGACCACAGAAAATGCAGCGCGAGAAGTTGATGCGGAAGAAGTCCGGGTACCAGCGACCGTCTTCGGTTTCAGCTTTCTGCAGCGAGATGCAACCCACCGGGCACGCCACGGCGCACAGGTTGCAGGCTACACAACGCTCTTCGCCGTCGGGGTCGCGGGTCAGGACGATACGGCCACGGAAACGCGGCGGCAGGTACACGGGTTCTTCCGGGTACTGCAGCGTGTCGCGCTTGCGGAAGGCGTGGCCGAAGATCATCACCAGGCTGCGAAGCTGGGTGAAGAAGCCATGCACGATGTCAAAAATGTACTTCATGATTCTCTATCCTCACTGAGCCGCGACGGCGGGCGTGTTGAGCAACACGATCGCAGCGGTCACCAGCATGTTGACGAGGGTCAGCGGCAGGCAGAACTTCCAGCTGAAGTCCATCACTTGGTCATACCGTGGGCGCGGAATCGAGGCGCGCAGCAGGATGAAGAACATGATGAAGAACGCGGTTTTCAGTGCGAACCAGATGAACGGGATCTGCGGCAGGAGGCCGAACGGGCCGTGCCAGCCACCAAAGAACAGCGTGACCAGCAGCGCCGAGATCAACACGATGCCGATGTACTCACCTACGAAGAACATGCCCCATTTCATGCCGGCGTATTCAATGTGGTAACCGTCGGCCAGTTCCTGTTCCGCTTCCGGCTGGTCGAACGGGTGACGGTGAGTCACGGCGACGCCAGCGATGAAGAAGGTCAGGAAACCGAAGATCTGCGGAATGATGAACCACATGTTCTGCGCTTGGTATTCAACGATGTCGCGCATGTTGAACGAGCCAACCTGGATCACGATGCCCATCAGCGACAGGCCCATGAACACTTCGTACGACACGGTTTGTGCCGAGG
Source organism: Pseudomonas sp. FP1740 (assembly GCF_030687165.1). Lineage (NCBI taxonomy): Bacteria > Pseudomonadati > Pseudomonadota > Gammaproteobacteria > Pseudomonadales > Pseudomonadaceae > Pseudomonas > Pseudomonas sp. FP1740. The sequence continues at coordinate 4,156,772 of NZ_CP117461.1, read as the reverse complement.
CTCGCAAGCTGCCCAACAGGGCGAACTTGTTGTTGCTCGACCAGCCGGCGAACAGCACCGCGTAGACCGACAGACCCGCCATGGCGAAGAAGAACAGGATGCCGATGTTGATATCCGCAACGCCCCAGGTCGGGGTGATCGGGATGATCGCGAAGGCAATCAGCAAGGCGCTCATGGCCACGACCGGTGCCAGGGTGAAGATCACTTTGTCGGCGAACGGCGGAGTCCAGTCTTCCTTGAAGAACATCTTGATCATGTCGGCCGCAATCTGGAACGCGCCGAACGGGCCGACGCGGTTCGGACCGTAACGGTCCTGCCAGAGGGCGAGCAAACGACGCTCGACCCAGCTCAGCAGCGCGCCGCAAACCACCACGGCGAGCAGAATCACGATGGCCTTGAGGACCGCGATGATTACGTCGATCACTTCAGGAGTGAACAAGGTCATAGCGCTGCCTCCTGCAGACCGTCAACGGATTTGCCAAAGATGGCTGGTGGAATGCCGGCGATACCTGCAGGCAATGCGACCAGACCGGCACCCAGCTCTTCGTTGATGCGCAGCGGCAGACGCAAAGTCTGGCCAGCAACGTTCAAGCTCAGCAGGGCACCGTCATTGACACCTAGGCGATCGGCTTCGGACTTGGCCAGCGACACGTAAGCGGCCGGAATGCGTTCCTGCACCGGTGCGGCTTTGGAAGAGTTTTCTTCGCTTCCGAACAGGTGGAAGAACGGTACGACCTGCCAGGTGCCTGGCGCCGGGTTGAACGCACGCGGAACACTGGCGAACCAGTTCAGCGAATCACCGGTGCTTTCGATCAGGCGAGTGCCCGGGTCGCCAGCGCGCAGGTGACCACCGACTTCGTCCTGGAACTTGTTCCAGGCTTGCGGCGAGTTCCAGCCCGGAGACCAGGCGAAAGGTACTTGCTGACGCGGTTCGGCGGAGCCCGAGTAACCTTCCATGGAGAACGAGAACGCGGTGTCGTTATCCTGGGAAGTACGCGGTTCGTGCACGCTGATGTCGGCGCGCATGGCGGTACGACCGGAATAACGCAGCGGTTCGCGCGCCAGTTTCAGGCCTTTGATCCGGAATGCGGCGGACGGTGCGGCATCGACGATACGCGCCAGTTGCGGCGTGCTTGCAGCAACGGCAGCGGTGACGTGGTCCAGTTGGGTCCAGTCGATCGGCTGGTTCAGCAGGGTCGAACGCAGGGCGTGCAGCCAGCGCCAGCCTTCGTGAACCAGAATGCTCGCGTCGAGGTAAGTCGGGTCGAAGACCTGGAAGAAGCGCTGGGCGCGGCCTTCCTGGCTGACCAGCGTACCGTCGCCTTCAGCGAAGCTGGCCGCTGGCAGTACCAGGTGCGCGCGATCGCTGGTGGCAGTCTTCTGATGGTCCGCCACGATCACCACTTTCGCGGCGTTCAGGGCAGCATCGACCTTGGATTTGTCGGTGCGGGTGTACAGGTCGTTTTCCAGCACGACGATGGCGTCGGCACGGCCGTCGATCACTGCTTGCAGTGCTTCGTCGACCGAGTTGCCGCCGAGCATGGCCAGGCCGAGGCTGTTGGCCTCCGGCACGATCAGGCTGATGGAACCGTTCTTCTCGCGCAGCTTCAGGGCTTTGGCGATGTTTGCCGCCGCTTCGATCAGCGCCTTGGAACCCAGCGAGGTACCGGCAATGATCAGCGGACGCTTGGCGGCGAGCAGGGCGTCGGCAATGCGCTTGGCCAGCGCCAGAGCTTCGGCGTCCAGACCTTCAACGGCCGGTGCGCTGGCGTCGAGGGCGTGAGCCACGGCGAAACCGATGCGGGCCAGGTCGTCTGGTGCAGCGTGAACGCATTCTTCAGCGATGTCGTCGAGCTTGGTTTCAGCCAGGCTGGCGATGAACAGCGGGTTCAGCTCGTGCTGGCCGATGTTCTTCACCGCGGCGTCGAGCCATGGCTGAACGCGCATGGCGTCGGCCATGTCTTCGGCCTTGCCCTTGACCGATTGACGCAGGGCCAGGGCCATGCGCGCAGCGGTCTGGGTCAGGTCTTCGCCGAGGACGAAAATCGCATCGTGGTCTTCGACGTCGCGCATGTTCGGGATCGGCAGCGGGCTGTCTTTGAGCACCTGCATGACCAGACGAATGCGCTCCAGCTCCGAGGCTTCGATACCGGAGTAGAAGTGCTCGGCGCCGACCAGTTCGAGCAGCGCGTAGTTGCTTTCGAGGCTGGCGCGTGGCGAACCGATACCGACGATGTTGCGACCGCGCAGCAGGTCGGCGGCTTTATCCAGTGCTTCGTCCAGGCTCAGTTTCGCGCCGTTGGCCAGCAGTGGCTGACGTGGGCGATCCTTGCGGTTGACATAGCCATAGCCGAAACGGCCACGGTCGCACAGGAAGTACTGGTTCACCGAACCGTTGAAGCGGTTTTCAATGCGGCGCAGTTCGCCGTAACGCTCGCCCGGGGAGATGTTGCAACCGCTGGAGCAGCCATGGCAGATGCTCGGCGAGAACTGCATGTCCCATTTGCGGTTGTAGCGCTCGGAGTGAGTCTTGTCGGTGAACACACCGGTCGGGCAGACCTCGGTGAGGTTGCCGGAGAACTCGCTTTCCAGGGTGCCGTCTTCAACGCGACCGAAGTACACGTTGTCGTGGGCGCCAAACACACCGAGGTCGGTGCCGCCAGCGTAGTCCTTATAGAAGCGCACGCAGCGGTAGCAGGCGATGCAGCGGTTCATTTCATGGGAAATGAACGGGCCCAGTTGCTGGTTCTGGTGGGTACGCTTGGTGAAGCGATAACGGCGCTCGTTGTGGCCGGTCATCACCGTCATGTCTTGCAGGTGGCAGTGACCGCCTTCCTCACAGACCGGGCAGTCGTGAGGGTGGTTGGTCATCAGCCATTCAACGACGCTTGCGCGAAACACTTTCGCTTCTTCGTCGTCGATGGAGATCCAGCTGCCGTCGGTGGCGGGGGTCATGCAGGACATGACGATCCGACCACGCTTGTCGTTCTCGTCGGTGTACTGCTTGACCGCGCACTGGCGGCAAGCGCCAACGCTGCCAAGGGCTGGGTGCCAGCAGAAATAAGGGATATCGAGGCCTAGCGACAGACATGCCTGTAACAGGTTGTCTGCCCCATCGACTTCGAGCTCTTTGCCGTCTACGTGGATAGTGGCCATGGTTCAAAGTTCTTCGTTGGCCCGGTGTCAGCGGGCGTGGCTAATGGAATCTTGTTATCCGTCCAAATCCAAACAGCCTCGAAAGGCGTCATCGGACGAAAGGCGAACGGCACGGACCGTTCGCCTTTTTTAAAGCGTTAAGCGCCGACTACGATCGGCTTTGCCAGAGGCGGGACGACGGCGCGGGTAGGCGCGATGCCGGCTTCGAACTCTGGACGGAAGTATTTGATGGCACTGCCCAACGGCTCCACGGCACCCGGTGCGTGAGCACAGAAGGTCTTGCCTGGGCCGAGGAAACCGACCAGACCCAGCAGGGTCTCGATATCGCCGGCTTGCCCTTCACCGTTTTCGATCGCGCGCAGCAGCTTGACGCTCCACGGCAGACCGTCACGGCATGGGGTGCAGAAGCCGCAGGATTCACGGGCGAAGAACTCTTCCATGTTGCGCAGCAGGGACACCATGTTGACGCTGTCGTCCACCGCCATGGCCAGGCCGGTACCCATACGGGTGCCCACTTTGGCGATGCCGCCGGCGTACATTTGTGCGTCCAGGTGTTCCGGCAACAGGAAACCGGTACCGGCGCCGCCTGGCTGCCAGCACTTGAGCTTGTAACCGTCGCGCATGCCACCGGCGTAGTCTTCGAACAGCTCGCGACCGGTAACGCCGAACGGCAATTCCCACAGGCCCGGATTCTTGACCTTGCCGGAGAAGCCCATGAGCTTGGTGCCCATGTCTTCGCTGCCTTCGCGGGCCAACGATTTGTACCAGTCCACGCCGTCGGCAATGATTGCCGGCACGTTGCACAGGGTTTCAACGTTGTTCACGCAAGTCGGCTTGCCCCACACGCCCACGGCGGCAGGGAAGGGCGGCTTGGAGCGCGGGTTGGCGCGGCGGCCTTCGAGGGAGTTGATCAGTGCGGTTTCTTCACCGCAGATGTAACGCCCGGCGCCGGTGTGGACGAACAGCTCGAAATCGAAGCCGCTGCCCAGGATGTTCTTGCCCAGCAGGCCTGCTGCCTTGGCTTCTTCCACGGCACGGTTCAGGTGCTTGGCGGCGGTGGTGTACTCGCCACGCAGGAAGATGTAGCCACGGTAGGTTTTCAGCGCGCGAGCACTGATCAGCATGCCTTCGATCAGCAGATGGGGCAGTTGCTCCATCAGCATGCGGTCTTTCCAGGTGTTCGGCTCCATTTCATCCGCGTTGCACAGCAGGTAGCGGATGTTGATGGATTCGTCCTTGGGCATCAGGCCCCACTTCACGCCCGTGGGGAAGCCTGCACCGCCGCGACCCTTGAGGCCGGAGTCTTTCACGGTCTGGACGATGTCGTCCTGGGCCATGTCGGCGAAGGCCTTGCGTGCAGCGGCGTAACCGTTCTTGGCCTGGTACTCGTCGAGCCATACGGCTTCGCCGTCGTCACGCAGGCGCCAGGTGAGCGGGTGAGTCTCGGCCGAACGCTTGATGCGGTTGGCAGGACCGAAGGAAGTCAGGGTCATACGTAGCCCTCGAGCAATTTGGCAACGCCGGCAGGCTGCACATCACCGAATGTGTCGTCGTCGATCATCAACGCCGGCGCCTTGTCACAGTTGCCGAGGCAGCAGACCGGCAGCAGGGTGAAGCGACCGTCGGCGGTGGTCTGGCCCAGGCCAATGCCCAGCTTGCTCTGGATTTCGCTGACCACCGATTCATGGCCGCCGATGTAGCAGACCATGCTGTCGCAGACGCGGATGATGTGACGGCCGACTGGCTGACGGAAGATCTGGCTATAGAAAGTAGCCACCCCTTCAACGTCGCTGGCCGGGATGCCGAGGATTTCGCCGATGGCGTAGAGCGCGCCGTCAGGCACCCAGCCACGTTCCTTCTGGACGATCTTCAGGGCTTCGATCGACGCCGCGCGCGGGTCTTCGTAGTGATGCAGCTCGTGCTCGATGGCCGAGCGCTCGGTTTCGCTGAGGGCGAAACGGTCTGTCAGGATAAGCGTGCTGTTCATGCTTAACGGTCCACGTCGGCCATAACGAAATCGATACTACCCAGGTACGCGATCAAGTCCGCGACCATGCTGCCTTTGATCACCGAAGGGATCTGCTGCAAGTGCGGGAAGCTTGGGGTACGAATCCGGGTGCGGTAGCTCATGGTGCCGCCATCGCTCGTCAGGTAATAACTGTTGATGCCCTTGGTCGCTTCGATCATCTGGAAGGATTCGTTGGCCGGCATGACCGGGCCCCACGAAACTTGCAGGAAGTGCGTGATCAGGGTCTCGATGTGCTGCAGCGTGCGCTCTTTAGGCGGCGGTGTGGTCAGCGGGTGATCCGCCTTGTACGGGCCTTCCGGCATGTTGCGCAGGCACTGCTCGATGATCTTGATGCTCTGGCGCATTTCTTCGACGCGAACGATGCAACGGTCGTAGGCATCGCCATTGGCCGCCAGCGGGACTTCGAATTCGAAGTTTTCGTAGCCGGAGTAGGGGCGAGCTTTACGCACGTCGAAATTGCAACCGGTCGAACGCAGGCCGGCACCGGTGACGCCCCATTCCAGGGCTTCCTTGGTGTTGTAGGCGGCAACGCCGATGGTCCGGCCACGCAGGATGCTGTTGTCCAGTGCGGCTTTCTGGTATTCGTCCAGACGCTTTGGCATCCACTCGACGAAATCCTTGACCAGTTTTTCCCAGCCGCGTGGCAGGTCGTGGGCGACGCCACCGATGCGGTACCAGGCCGGGTGCAGGCGGAAACCGGTAATGGCTTCGATCACCGTGTACGCCTTCTGGCGGTCGGTGAAGGTGAAGAACACCGGAGTCATCGCGCCGACGTCCTGGATGTAAGTCCCCAGGAACAGCAGGTGGCTGGTGATCCGGAAGAACTCGGCCATCATGATGCGGATGACATCGACCTTCTCGGGCACCTTGATGCCGGCCAGCTTCTCGACCGAGAGCACGTACGGCAGGTTGTTCATCACGCCGCCGAGGTAGTCGATACGATCGGTGTACGGAATGAAGCTGTGCCAGGACTGACGCTCGGCCATCTTCTCGGCACCACGGTGGTGGTAGCCGACGTCTGGCACGCAGTCGACGATCTCTTCACCGTCCAGCTGCAGGATGATACGGAACGCACCGTGGGCCGAAGGGTGGTTCGGACCCAGGTTGAGGAACATGTAGTCCTCGTTCGGGCCGGAACGCTTCATGCCCCAGTCTTCAGGCTTGAAGCGCGCGGCTTCTTCCTCGAGCTGTTGCTTGGCCAGGGTCAGGCTGAACGGATCGAACTCGGTGGCACGGGCCGGGAAGTCCTTGCGCAGCGGGTGACCTTCCCAGGTCGGCGGCATCATGATGCGGCTCAGGTGCGGGTGGCCGGCAAAGTGAATGCCGTACATGTCCCACACTTCACGCTCGTACCAGTTGGCGTTCGGCCAGATGCTGGTGACGGTCGGCAAGCTGAGGTCGCTCTCGGACAACGCGACCTTGATCATTACGTCACTATTACGTTCGATCGACATCAAGTGATAGAACACAGTGAAGTCGACGCCGTTTGGCAGCCCTTGACGCTTGGTACGCAGACGCTCGTCCACGCCGTGCAGGTCATAGAGCATGACGTACGGCTTGGGCAGGTTGCGCAGGAAAGTCAGGACTTCGACGAGTTTGGCACGGGCAACCCAAAGCACCGGCATGCCGGTGCGGGTAGGCTGGGCGGTGAACGCCTCTGGGCCAAAACGGTTGTTCAGTTCGACGACCACATCCTGGTCGTCTGCCTTATAAGGCGGGATGTACAGAGCACTGCCTGCAGTCATGGTTATTTATCGCTTTCGGTCAACGTAAAGAATGAAGCCAGTTTCTCGTTCTATAAAAGAAGCAGATCTGGATCAGACTTCGTCGGGGCTGCGCAGGTTGGTTACCTGAATACGCTGTTCGCGGCGCTGTTCCTTTTGCGAAGGCATCTCGGCGCGGTAAACGCCTTGATCGCCAACGACCCAGGAAAGTGGGCGACGCTCCTGGCCAATCGACTCCTGCAACAGCATCAAGCCTTGCAGAAAAGCTTCAGGGCGGGGTGGGCAGCCAGGCACGTAGACGTCCACGGGCAGGAACTTGTCCACCCCTTGAACGACGGAGTAGATGTCGTACATGCCACCGGAGTTGGCGCACGAACCCATGGAAATGACCCATTTAGGTTCGAGCATCTGCTCGTAGAGACGCTGAATGATCGGCGCCATCTTGATGAAGCAGGTACCGGCGATAACCATGAAATCCGCCTGACGCGGCGATGCCCGGATTACCTCGGCGCCAAAGCGCGCGATGTCGTGGGGCGCCGTGAAGGCGGTGGTCATTTCCACGTAGCAGCACGAAAGACCGAAGTTATACGGCCACAGGGAGTTCTTGCGCCCCCAGTTGATCGTGCCGTTGAGCACGTCTTCGAGCTTGCCCATGAAAATGTTTTTGTGAACTTGATCTTCTAACGGATCGGAAACGGTTTCCCGTTGGCCAATCGGATACTGCTCGTTAGGAGCATCGGGGTCGATCCTGGTGAGATTGTATTGCATTGCCAAAGCCTCATTGTTTCAGCTTCGCTTGCCGCTTAAGACGAGCTGCCGGAGCCCAGTCAAGGGCGCCCACTCGAAATAGGTAGACAAGACCTGCCAACAGAATTGCTATGAAAACGAGAGCTTCGACGAATCCGGTCCAGCCGCTTTCGCGGACGGACACAGACCAGGCAAAGAGAAAGAGGGCTTCGATATCGAAGATCACGAAGAGCATCGCGACCAGATAGAATTTGGCTGAGAGCCGCAAGCGGGCGCCACCTGTAGGTAGCATGCCGGACTCGAACGGTTCGTTTTTGCTGCGGCCCCAGGCTTTTGACCCGAGGAGGCTGGAGACGCCGAGCATGAAGGCGCAAAGGCCGCCGACACCCAGAAGGAAAATGGCAAAGCCCCAGTTGTGGGCCATGAGTCCGGTCGCTTCGGGCATGCTGGTAATCCTTAACAGAGAGCAAAGGTCTCTGAGCTTGATAAAGAAATAAGGCAGTGACGATATGTCGCAGCAATCAATCCCGCTGATTTTATGGCTAAACACCCTGCAAGTAAAATTCCTATAGCGAAATTATTTATTGGAATAAGGACATGGCGTATCTCCAAAGCCCTGTAGCCCATACGGTTCGGGCATTGGCGGGGGTTTTGTCAAATATGTTTTGTAGGGAATGTAACGAACATAGTTGTCGCTAAATGATAATCAATGTTATTTGGTGTGGTTTTCAAACTGTTTAGCGAGCAGCGGTACGGCAAGTTGTCTTATATGCGCGTTACTGCAAGTAGCGCGCGGGGTGGTTTTACCTTGTTTTCCTGATCGTGAAACTGCTCTGGATCAAGGTTTTTCCCTGCGCTCGATCCTGTAGGAGTGAGAGGAGGGGAATCCCAGGCAAAAAAACACCCCGAACCAGTCGGGGCGTCAGATGAGCGGCTTTGCGGTTAGCTTTTTATTCGGTCCGCAAGGGCCGTTTGTTTAAGCGAAGCAGATCAGTGGAACTGTTCTTCTTCGGTCGAGCCGGTCAGTGCGGTGACCGAAGACGTGCCACCCTGGATCACGGTGGTCATGTCGTCGAAGTAGCCGGTGCCCACTTCCTGCTGGTGAGCCACGAAGGTGTAGCCCTTGGCGGCGTCAGCGAACTCTTGCTCTTGCAGCTTCACATAGGCAGTCATGTCGTTGCGGGCGTAGTCGTGCGCCAGGTTGAACATGCTGTGCCACATGTTGTGAATGCCGGCCAGGGTGATGAACTGGTGCTTGTAACCCATGGCGGACAGTTCGCGCTGGAACTTGGCGATGGTCGCGTCGTCCAGGTTTTTCTTCCAGTTGAAGGAAGGCGAGCAGTTGTACGACAGCAGTTGGTCCGGGTATTCCTTTTTGATCGCTTCAGCGAAGCGACGGGCTTCGTCCAGATCCGGCTTGGCGGTTTCGCACCAGATCAGGTCAGCGTACGGCGCATAGGCCAGGCCGCGAGCGATGGCCTGGTCGAGACCGGCGCGAACCTTGTAGAAGCCTTCCTGGGTACGGGTGCCGGTCACGAATGGCTGGTCGTACGGGTCGCAGTCGGACGTCAGCAGGTCAGCAGCGTTGGCGTCGGTACGGGCCAGGATAATGGTCGGTACGCCGGCGACGTCGGCTGCCAGACGAGCAGCGGTCAGCTTCTGTACGGCTTCCTGGGTCGGAACCAGTACCTTGCCGCCCATGTGGCCGCATTTTTTCACGGAGGCCAGTTGGTCTTCGAAGTGAACGCCGGCGGCGCCTGCTTCGATCATGCTTTTCATCAGCTCGTAAGCGTTCAGCACGCCGCCGAAACCGGCTTCAGCGTCAGCCACGATCGGGGCGAAGTAGTCGATGTAGCCTTCGTCGCCCGGGTTCTTGCCGGCTTTCCACTGGATCTGGTCAGCGCGACGGAACGAGTTGTTGATGCGCTTGACCACGGTTGGAACCGAATCCACCGGGTACAGCGACTGGTCCGGGTACATCGATTCGGCGGAGTTGTTATCCGCAGCCACTTGCCAGCCCGACAGGTAGATCGCCTGGATGCCGGCCTTGACTTGTTGTACCGCCTGGCCGCCGGTCAGGGCGCCCATGCAGTTAACGAAATCTTTCTCGGGACGGAAGGATGGCTTGGCGCCCTGGGTCACCAGATTCCAGAGCTTCTCGGCGCCCATTTTTGCAAAGGTGTGCTCAGGTTGAACCGAGCCACGCAGACGGACGACGTCAGCAGCGGAGTAATTGCGCTTCACGCCTTTCCAGCGTGGGTTTTCAGCCCAGTCTTTTTCGAGGGCTGCAATTTGCTGTTCGCGTGTCAGTGCCATGGAGATAAACCTCGTCGCGTCTTTAATCGAAAATGGTTCTGGGTGAACAATTCCTGCGTGCCAAATACGCTCATTCAGTTGGGGCGTACATGGCTGCTCGCTGACCAGAAGCTTAGGCGGTCAAGTCGGGTTCGGCGGGGATGGCGACGGGATGAACGATGGGCTCGAGGGGGAGGTGAGCAGGTAAGGGCGAACTGGCGAACGCATTCGGGCGTCGTGGGCCTGGGTGCGAACTTCAGTGTGGAGCCGGGTTACCTAATTACGCTTCCGTCCCTCGGGACAACTTCGTTCCAGTCGGCAACCTCGTCAAACACACCTTGTGGGCGGTACAGACACGAATCGGCTCGCGGGGTAGGGTGCGAACAGCGACTCGAAAGCCCTTGCCAGGGCCTCTGATTAGCGGGAGCGAGGCCATCATGCCTTTGCTTTTTTGGCTCGTCAAACGTTTTGTAGTGCTTTTTTTCAAGCACTACATCTTTAGTCTAATACGACTAATCAGTCAGTTTTTGGTGCTTTAGTCCAAGGTGTCGACTTTCACCCGCAAAGTCATGTCATCCCGGCCCTGAGTCGAGTAGCTGCGGGTCAGGCCCTGTTTGTCGGCCTGAGTCTGACGATTCGCGCCGGCCAGGGTGATCCACTCGCCCAGTCGACCGCTGACAGTTGTGTCGGTACTTTGCACGTTCACTACATCGGGACGTTCTTGGCTCATCCGGTCACGGTTGGTACTGATAGCCAGGTGAACGATGTCGCCGGTGACGCTGGCGGTGACGTAGAAACCCTGGGTGACATTGCGGTATTCGGTCTGGCTGCGCAGATCGCCGTAGCTGTCGGTCTGGGTGCTGGTGAGCGGTACGCTTTGGCCGACCTGGATCAGTGCCGGTGCGCCTTCGCTGGCCTGAATCTGCTGGATACCGCCTTCACGGCTGTCGGTGCTGCGATTGATGATGCGGGTCTGATTCGGTGCGGCGCCATTCACCGAGTAGCCCTGATCGCCCTGAAAGTTGTTTTCATTGGTGTCGACGGTGATCAGAAGGCGCTTGGGTGCGGTATCGAGTTGCGCTAGGAAGGTCTTGAGTTCATCGATCTTGTCGGGCTCGGCGTTGACGATCAGTTGGTTGCCGTAGGCGCTGACCTTGCCGTCCTTGCCGATGAAATTCTGCGCTACTGGCAGCAGGTCGGCGCTGGTGCGGTAATTCAGGGGCACGATCTCGGTGGCGGCCATGACCGAAAAACTGCAGGTCAGCAGCAGCGTGGTGAGTAGGGTGCGTAGGGACATGTCCGTTTCTCCGCAAATCAAAGGTTTGATATTGCCAGTTTGTCGGCCCGGCGTGGTGCGAGTTGAATCACAGACAGCAAAACGCCCCGGCATCCGAGAATGGCGGGGCGTTTTGTGGTGTTCTTGATATGTATTTGTGGTGAGGGGGCAAGCCCCCTCACCACAGGGAATCAAGTCGAGTGACGCACCATGTCCACATGCGGAATCCCGGCTTCCAGGAATTCCTCACTGACCATGCTGAAACCCAGGCGCTCATAGAACGCCGTGGCCTGCACTTGCGCGCTCAGCATCTGCTGCTTCAGCCCGCGCTTCTCGGCTTCACCGATCACCGCTTGCATCAGCGCATCGCCAACCTTCATGCCGCGCCAGTCTTTGAGCACCGACACCCGGCCGATGTGGCCATCGGGCAGCAGGCGGGCGGTGCCGATCGGAAAGTCGCCTTCGAAGGCCAGGAAATGCACCGCCGTGGCGTCATCGGCATCCCATTCCAGTTCAGGTGGAACGGATTGCTCGGTGACGAATACCGCTTCACGAATGCGCCGGATCTCAGCGTTGTCCTTTTGCCAGTCTGCGACACGTACGTGAATCTTATTCATCGGCAAACCCCAGGCTGCCCTGCTTGACCAGTTCGCACAGCAGGCCACGGCCGTCTTCGTCGCTCAGCCATGGGCCGAGGTTATCGACATGCAGGGCGTCGGCGGCGCAGATCATTTTCAGCAGCTCGCGCAGCTTGCCCGGCAGGTAGCGGCTCTGGCCGCTGGCGAACAGCAGCAGGTCGTCATCGACTTCCGACCAGGCCAGACGCGCACTCGGGTTGCGGATCAGCACGGCACCTTCTTCGAGCGCGCTGAGGAAGTCTTGCTCTTCGACTTCTTCCGGGCCGACCACCAGTTCCGGGTAGCGCGGCTCGGTCATGAACTGGCCGAACCAGGTCAGCAGCAGGCGCTCGTCGCTCATGTGCTCGGCCAGCAGGCTTTTGAGGCGATCGAGGGCATCGTGCTGGATCTGATGAGGATCGACCGCCGGCAGGGCGTCGGCGTCGGTGTAGCGCTCTTCGTCCGTCAGGAACTGGCTGAGGAAGTCGGTGAAGTGGGTCAGCACTTCAGCGGCGCTCGGGGCGCGGAAGCCGACCGAGTAGGTCATGCAATCATCGACAGCCACACCGGAATGAGCCAGGCGCGGCGGCAGGTAGAGCATGTCGCCCGGTTCCAGCACCCACTCATCGGTGGCTTCGAAATCGGCAAGGATGCGCAGGTCGGCGTGTTGCAGTAGCGGGCTCTCGGAATCGCACATCTGGCCGATTTTCCAGTTGCGCTTGCCGTGGCCTTGCAGCAGGAACACGTCGTAGTTATCGAAGTGCGGACCGACGCTACCACCCGGGGCGGCAAAGCTGATCATCACGTCGTCGACGCGCCAGCTCGGCAGGAAGCGGAAGTTTTCCAGCAGTTCGGCAACTTCCGGCACGAATTGGTCGACGGCTTGCACCAGCAGAGTCCATTCGCGTTCCGGCAGTTTGCTGAATTCGTCTTCGGCGAACGGGCCGCGGCGCAATTCCCAAGGGCGCTCGCCGTGCTCGATCACCAGGCGCGATTCGACTTCTTCTTCCAGCGCCAGGCCGGCCAGTTCGTCGGCGTCGATCGGGCTTTCGAAATCAGGAATCGCCTGACGGATCAGCAGCGGTTTTTTCTGCCAGTAGTCGCGCAGGAATTCCCGTGCCGTGATGCCGCCCAGAAGTTGAAGAGGAATATCAGGATTCATGTGTAACCTATTGAAAAAATGCACTTTTCAGACGGGAATAAAAACGCCCGGCGGCGCCGGGCGTCTCAAACGGGTAGAGCGGTCGATCAGATGCGTTTGGCTTGTGCCACAGCGTTGCCGATGTAGTTGGCCGGGGTGAGCAGTTTCAGCTCAGCCTTGGCGGCGGCTGGCATGTCCAGGCCGTCGATGAAAGTTTGCAGTGCTTCAGGGCTGATGCCCTTGCCGCGCGTCAGCTCTTTGAGCTTCTCGTACGGGTTTTCGATGTTGTAGCGACGCATCACAGTCTGGATCGGCTCGGCCAAAACTTCCCAGCAAGCGTCCAGGTCAGCGGCAATCTTTTGCTCGTTGAGCTCCAGTTTGCTGATGCCTTTGAGGCTGGCTTCGTACGCGATCACGCTGTGGGCGAAGCCGACACCGAGGTTGCGCAGTACGGTGGAGTCGGTCAGGTCGCGCTGCCAGCGGGAGATTGGCAGTTTGCTCGCCAGGTGCTGGAACAGTGCGTTGGCGATGCCCAGGTTGCCTTCGGAGTTTTCGAAGTCGATCGGGTTGACCTTGTGCGGCATGGTCGACGAACCGATTTCGCCAGCGATGGTGCGCTGTTTGAAATAACCCAGGGAGATGTAGCCCCAGATGTCGCGGTCGAAGTCGATCAGGATGGTGTTGAAGCGCGCGATCGCGTCGAACAGCTCGGCGATGTAGTCGTGCGGTTCGATCTGCGTGGTGTACGGGTTGAAGCCCAGGCCCAGCTCGTCTTCGATGAAGGCGCGGGCGTTGGCTTCCCAGTCGATCTCAGGGTAGGCCGACAGGTGAGCGTTGTAGTTGCCGACGGCGCCGTTGATCTTGCCCAGCAGCGGAACGGCGGCGACTTGAGCGATTTGACGCTCCAGGCGGTAAACCACGTTCGCCAGCTCTTTGCCCAGGGTGGTCGGCGATGCCGGTTGGCCGTGGGTGCGCGACAGCATCGGCACTTCAGCGAAACGGAGGGCCAGTTCGCGGATGGCGTTGGCGGTCTGGCGCATCAGCGGCAGCATCACGTCATCACGGCCTTCACGCAGCATCAGGGCGTGGGACAGGTTGTTGATGTCCTCGCTGGTGCAGGCAAAGTGGATGAACTCGCTGACCTTGGCCAGTTCCGGCAGCTTGGCCGCCTGCTCTTTGAGCAGGTATTCAATGGCTTTGACGTCGTGGTTGGTGGTGCGCTCGATCTCTTTGACACGCTCGGCGTGCTCCAGAGAGAAGTTTTCCGCCAGGGTGTTCAACACCGCGTTGGCTTCGGCGGAGAACGCCGGCACTTCGCTGATGGCAGGGTGAGCGGCCAGGCGCTGGAGCCAGCGCACTTCAACCAGAACGCGAGCACGGATCAGACCGTATTCGCTGAAAATTGGGCGCAGGGCCTGGGTTTTGCCGGCGTAGCGGCCGTCAACAGGGGAAACCGCAGTGAGCGAAGAGAGCTGCATGGGGTGTTCTCGGACAGTCGGGCAACGAAATGGGGCGCGTATCATACATGAAAAATATCCGCCGGTCCGTTGCCAACTGACCGGCGTATTACGCGTTACTGATTACAAAACGGTATTGCAGGCGCGGTTCAGCTGCTGCGCATCAGCGGGTAAAGCTCTTTAAGCAACTTGCGTCGGCTGATCACCAGCTGCCAGCGATGACCGCCCAACTGCCGCCACAGGCGTGCCGAACGAATCCCGGCCAGCAACAGTGCGCGGATTTTCGAGGCATTGCTCGGTTGCTGCAGGTTGCGCATGTCGCCATGCACCTGAATCCGTTGGCGCAAGGTGCTCAGGGTGTCCTGGTACAGCGCACCGCAAGCGGCGATCACGTTTTCGTGGGCCGGGCCAAAGTGTTCGACCTGGGACTGAATCTGCGGCAGGCGTTTGCCGATCACGTCCAGCATGTCATTGCGCTTGGCCAATTGGCGCTCCAGTCCCAGCATCGCCAGGGCGTAGCGCAGCGGTTCGCGCTGAAGGGTGCTGGGGTCGCGTTCCAGGGCGCCGATCAATGCGCGATAGCCTTCGCGCAAATTGATGTCGTCGCCGCCATACACTTCCAGAGTGTCCTTGGGGTCGCGAATCAACAGGCTGCCGAGCATGCAGGTCAGGCCCGCTTCGTTGGTCTGGCCGGTCTTGGCGATTTTGTCGACCAGCACGGCGGCGAGAAACACGCCGCCCAGGGCCGTCAGTTGTTCCTGAGTCGGGCTCATGAACGCTGGCCCTTGCTGGTCCAGGGTTCGGCCACTTCGATCACGCCGCCGCCGAGGCAGATTTCACCGTCGTAGAACACCACGGATTGGCCCGGAGTGACCGCGCGTTGCGGGTCATCAAAGGTGGCGCGGTAGCCGGTGGCGGTCTTTTCCAGGGTGCAAGGCTGGTCGCTCTGGCGATAACGCACCTTGGCGGTCAGCCTGCGCGGCTCGGTCAAATCGATCGGGTTGACCCAATAGATGTCCGAGGCGAGCAGGGCGCGGGAGAACAGCTGCGGGTGGGCATTGCCCTGGCCAACGATCAGCTCGTTGTGTTCCAGGTCCTTGATCAGCACGTACCACGGTTCTTCGCCGGCGTCTTTCAAGCCGCCGATGCCCAGGCCCTGGCGCTGGCCGATGGTGTGGTACATCAGACCATGGTGGCGACCGATGACTTCACCTTCGGTGGTCTTGATCTCGCCGGGCTGGGCCGGCAGGTATTGTTTGAGGAAATCGCTGAAGCGGCGTTCGCCGATAAAGCAGATTCCGGTGGAGTCCTTTTTCTTCGCGGTGGCCAGGTCGTGTTTCTCGGCAATCGCGCGGACTTCGGGTTTTTCCAGCTCGCCGACCGGGAACAGGGTCTTGGCGATCTGTTCGCCGCCGACGGCGTGCAGGAAGTAGCTCTGGTCCTTGTTCGGATCCAGGCCCTTGAGCAATTCGGTGCGACCATCGATGTCGCGGCGACGCACGTAGTGGCCGGTGGCTATCAGGTCGGCGCCGAGCATCATGGCGTAGTCGAGGAACGCCTTGAACTTGATTTCGCGGTTGCACAGGATGTCCGGGTTCGGCGTGCGGCCGGCCTTGTATTCGGCCAGGAAGTGCTCGAACACGTTGTCCCAGTACTCGGCGGCGAAGTTGGCGGTGTGCAGCTTGATGCCAATCTTGTCGCACACGGCCTGCGCGTCCGCCAGGTCATCCATGGCGGTGCAGTATTCCGTTCCATCGTCTTCTTCCCAGTTCTTCATGAACAGGCCTTCCACCTCATAGCCTTGCTCGATCAGCAGGAGAGCGGAAACGGAAGAGTCCACGCCGCCGGACATACCGACAATGACGCGCTTCTTTTGTGTGGCAGAAGGGGCTGGATCACGCATAGGGATTTAATGAGTGTCTTGAAAAAGGACGCGATTCTAGCAGGCTCAAGCCTGCAAGGCTAAAGAGAAGGGCGGATCAGCTCGAGGCTGAAGTGTTTACCGTCCAGATAATCATCGATACAGCGGATGATCAGCTCACTGCGCCAGTTTGCGCGCTGTTGCAGCAGTTCGTCACGCGTCAGCCACTTTGTGCCGACAATACCGTCATCCAATTGATAATCCGGGTGGTGTTTGATCGCTTTTGCGGTAAAGCAGACCCGCTGATAGGTCACGCCGTTGCTGGGGGCGGTGTAGAGATAAATACCCACGACGCCGGTCGGCTCGACGTCCCAGCCGGTTTCTTCGAGGGTTTCGCGTATGGCGGCTTCGATCAGTGTTTCGTCCGGGTCCAGATGGCCGGCGGGCTGATTGAGCACCGTTCGTCCGTGTTTGGATTCCTCGACCATCAGGAAGCGACCGTTGTCTTCGACGATGGTGGCGACGGTGATGTGGGGTAGCCAATCCATGAAATGTCCTCAATGTTGAATTTGAAGCGCTTTCCCTGTAGGGGGCAGTGTTCACATTTGAATGCTGTCAACGCTGAAAACACAAACCCCGGCGCATGGCCGGGGTTTGTGATGTTCCCTTACAACCTTAAACCAACGCAGCAATCGCGGCGTTGAAGGTTGCGCTCGGGCGCATGGCCTTGCTGATCAGCTCGGCATTGGCGTGGTAGTAACCGCCGATGTCCACTGGCTTGCCCTGAACGGCGTTGAGCTCGGCAACGATGGTTGCTTCGTTCGCGGTCAGGGTTTTGGCCAGTTCGCCAAACTGCGCTTGCAGTGCAGCGTCTTCGGTCTGGGCGGCCAGGGCTTGAGCCCAGTACAGTGCCAGGTAGAAGTGGCTGCCGCGGTTGTCGATGTTGCCGACTTTACGCGATGGCGACTTGTTGTTGTCCAGGAACTGGCCAGTGGCCTGATCCAGGGTCTTGGCCAGCACCAGCGCTTTAGGGTTGTTGTACGTCACACCCAGATGCTCAAGGGAGGCGGCCAGGGCCAGGAACTCGCCCAGGGAATCCCAGCGCAGGAAGTTTTCTTCCAGCAGCTGTTGAACGTGCTTCGGTGCCGAACCGCCAGCGCCGGTTTCGAACAGGCCGCCGCCATTCATCAGCGGAACGATCGACAGCATCTTGGCGCTGGTGCCCAGTTCCATGATCGGGAACAGGTCAGTCAGGTAGTCGCGCAATACGTTGCCGGTCACCGAAATGGTGTCGAGGCCGGAGCGAGTGCGCTCCAGGGTGAACTTCATCGCGTCGACTGGCGACATGATGCGGATGTCCAGGCCGGAAGTGTCGTGATCCTTCAGGTAGGCCTGAACTTTCTCGATCACCACGCCGTCGTGGGCGCGCATTGGGTCCAGCCAGAAAATCGCCGGAGTGCTGCTTGCGCGAGCGCGGTTGACGGCCAGTTTGACCCAGTCCTGGATCGGCGCGTCTTTGGTCTGGCACATGCGGAAGATGTCGCCGGCTTCAACCGACTGTTCCAGCAGCAGGGTGCCTTTGCTGTCGGTGACACGAACAACGCCGTTGGCCTTGATCTGGAAGGTCTTGTCGTGCGAGCCGTACTCTTCGGCTTTTTTCGCCATAAGGCCAACGTTTGGCACGCTGCCCATGGTGGTCGGATCGAAGGCGCCGTTTGCCTTGCAGTCTTCGATCACCGCCTGGTAGATGGTGGCGTAGCAACGATCCGGGATCACGGCCTTGGTGTCGTGCAGTTGACCGTCGGTGCCCCACATCTTGCCGGAGTCACGGATCATCGCCGGCATCGAGGCGTCGACGATGACGTCGCTCGGCACGTGCAGGTTGGTGATGCCTTTGTCGGAGTTGACCATGGCCAACGACGGACGAACGGCGTAGACCGCCTGGATGTCCGCTTCGATCTGCGCTTGTTGCTCGGCAGGCAAGGCCTTGATACGAGCGTACAGGTCGCCGATGCCGTTGTTCAGGTTGAAGCCGATTTGCGCCAGCACGTCAGCGTGCTTGGCCAGGGCATCTTTATAGAACTCGGCAACGATCTGGCCGAACATGATCGGGTCGGAGACCTTCATCATGGTGGCTTTGAGGTGAACCGACAGCAGTACACCTTTTGCCTTGGCGTCTTCGATCTCAGCGGCGATGAAGCTGCGCAGCGCGTTTTTGCTCATGACCGCGCAATCGAGGATCTCACCGGCTTGTACGGTGGTTTTTTCCTTCAGGACGGTGGTGGTGCCGTCTTGAGCGATCAGTTCGATTTTGACGGCGTCAGCGGCGTCGATCAGGGCGGCTTTTTCGCTGCCGTAGAAATCGCCGGTGCTCATGTGGGCGACGTGGGACTTGGAGTCCTTGGCCCAGGCGCCCATTTTGTGCGGGTGCTTGCGTGCATAGTTCTTGACCGACAGCGGTGCACGACGATCGGAGTTGCCTTCGCGCAGAACCGGGTTTACGGCGCTGCCCTTGATTTTGTCGTAGCGGGCCTTGGCTTCTTTGTCGGCGTCGCTGGTCACGGTTTCCGGGTAATCCGGCAGTGCATAGCCCTGGGCTTGCAGCTCTTTGATCGCGGCCTGCAGTTGCGGAACCGAAGCGCTGATGTTCGGCAACTTGATGATGTTGGCTTCAGGTGTAACGGCCAGGTCGCCCAGTTCGGCGAGGTGGTCGGCTACCGCTTTGTCACCCAATTGCTCGGGGAAGCTGGCCAGGATGCGCCCTGCAAGAGAGATATCGCGGGTTTCAACGGCGATATCAGCGGAGGCGGTGAAGGCCTCTACGATAGGCAACAGTGAATAGGTGGCGAGGGCTGGGGCTTCGTCGGTGAAGGTATAGATGATCTTCGAGCGGGTGGGCATATTCGGATTAACTCTCTCTTCTTTGCTAAAGCGTGCATAGAAACTCGAGGGGCGCCGGGTAAGCGCGTTCGTTCAAAGTCATCCATGAGCCGAATGTCGAGGTTTCTTTGCGGTGATGTTGGGTGCATCGGTCGAGCGTCAAGCGGGTGGACTGCGGTAACAATCCTGCTTTTTCGGGCCCAGAGTCTCGGCTACATTTCCAGTGGCAGAGAGGTCGGCCGTCGTGACTCTGTGGTCAGCGGCGGCATTATACATAGGTAGCTGGCAATCTGCCGATGGTTCATATGCAACGATTCTCGTCCATTGGTCTAAAGGTCGCAGGCGGGCGTGGGGAGTAGCCTTGTATGGCGTGCTTGAGTTTGGCGCTTTTCCCTTTACTTTCAGGCTTGTACGTCACGAACTGTGCAGCTTCGCGGCAGATGGACGGAACATAGGGTTTGCGCGCCGATTCAACTGGGGTACGCTCGGACGAAGCCAGATGTTCAATCCAAACAATGGAGTTCAGCATGGGATACAAGAAGATTCAGGTTCCAGCCGTCGGCGAAAAAATTACCGTCAACGCGGACCATTCTCTCAATGTTCCTAACAACCCGATCATTCCCTTCATTGAAGGCGATGGTATTGGCGTTGATATCAGCCCGGTCATGATCAAGGTTGTCGATGCTGCTGTTAAGAAGGCTTACGGCGGCGAGCGCAAAATTTCCTGGATGGAAGTCTACGCCGGGGAGAAAGCGACTCAGGTTTACGATCAGGACACCTGGCTGCCTCAGGAAACCCTGGACGCGGTCAAGGATTACGTGGTTTCCATCAAGGGCCCTCTGACCACGCCGGTCGGCGGTGGCATCCGTTCCCTGAACGTGGCGCTGCGCCAGCAACTCGACCTGTATGTGTGCCTGCGTCCGGTGCGCTGGTTTGAAGGCGTGCCGAGTCCGGTCAAGAAGCCAGGCGACGTCGACATGACCATCTTCCGCGAAAACTCGGAAGACATTTATGCCGGTATCGAATGGAAGGCCGGTTCGCCGGAAGCGACCAAGATCATCAAGTTCCTTAAAGAAGAAATGGGCGTCACCAAGATCCGTTTCGACCAGAATTGCGGTATCGGCGTCAAGCCGGTTTCGCTGGAAGGCACCAAGCGTCTGGCGCGCAAGGCCCTGCAGTATGTGGTCGACAATGATCGCGACTCACTGACTATCGTGCACAAAGGCAACATCATGAAGTTCACCGAAGGTGCCTTCAAGGAATGGGCCTACGAAGTGGCTGCCGAAGAATTCGGCGCGACCCTGCTCGACGGCGGTCCGTGGATGCAGTTCAAAAACCCGAAAACCGGCAAGAACGTCATCGTCAAGGACGCCATCGCCGACGCCATGCTTCAGCAGATCCTGCTGCGCCCGGCCGAGTACGATGTGATTGCCACCCTGAACCTCAACGGTGACTACCTCTCCGACGCCCTGGCGGCGGAAGTGGGCGGTATCGGTATAGCGCCGGGTGCGAACCTGTCCGACACCGTGGCCATGTTCGAAGCCACCCACGGCACCGCGCCGAAGTACGCCGGCAAGGACCAGGTCAACCCGGGTTCGCTCATCCTGTCCGCAGAGATGATGCTGCGTCACATGGGCTGGACCGAAGCGGCGGATCTGATCATCAAGGGCACCAACGGCGCGATTTCCGCTAAAACCGTGACCTATGACTTCGAGCGCCTGATGGATGGCGCGAAGCTGGTATCGTCTTCCGGGTTTGGCGATGCGCTCATCTCGCATATGTAAGCCGCACATGTAGGTGAATCGGTACAAAAAAACCGCCTTCGGGCGGTTTTTTATGACTGGATGGCAGGTTGTGTCAGCTCGACACTGTTTCTGGCTTGATGGAAGGTGCGGTCTGTCCGTTCGGGAAGGTGGCAGGTGCGATCTTTACAGCATGCAACCCTTTGGGGCCCTGAACGATCTCGAAACTAACGATTTGCCCTGCCTTGAGGGTCTTGTATCCATCCATATCAATGGCTGAGTAGTGGGCAAAGAAATCGATATCCTTGCCATCCTCGTCGCGACCTTCTCTGGCCTCGGTATTAATGAAACCGAACCCCTTGGCATTGTTGAACCATTTCACCTTACCGACAGCCATACTCATATCCCTCTGCAACAGACTCCATCACTGGAGTATCATCCAGTTAATCCGCAGTCTAATCTTGTAAATAGATTGACTCCGCGGACCTTTTTTACCCACTGTGGGCTCTATTGGTTGTAACACCGTTTTCCCGATAGTCAAGGCGACCGGGCGGTCGGAGTTGAAATCGCTGATGGCCGCCCCCACCACTGTATTTGCACAACTGACGAACCTTTCTTTCCATGCATGCAATCAGCCAGATTCGACTAACATTCAATCAGGATCGCCCTGATTTACACGACGACGATTCCGCAGGCATTGCTGTTCAGGAGGCTAAGCCTGCTTTACAGGCGCCGCCTATGTACAAGGTGGTTTTGTTCAACGATGACTACACACCGATGGATTTCGTCGTCGAAGTGCTCGAGGTGTTTTTTAACCTGAATCGCGAGCTGGCGACCAAGGTCATGCTGGCCGTTCATACAGAAGGACGGGCAGTATGTGGAGTGTTTACCCGCGACATCGCCGAGACCAAGGCCATGCAGGTCAACCAGTACGCCAGGGAAAGCCAGCATCCGCTACTCTGTGAAATCGAGAAGGACGGTTAATCGCCGACCACTTGGGTATGAGGTGAAGCTATGTTAAACCGCGAGCTCGAAGTCACCCTCAATCTAGCCTTCAAGGAGGCTCGTTCGAAGCGTCATGAATTCATGACCGTCGAACACCTGCTGCTGGCCCTATTGGATAATGAGGCTGCCGCTACCGTTTTGCGTGCCTGCGGCGCAAACCTCGACAAACTCAAGCATGACCTGCAGGAGTTCATCGACTCCACCACGCCATTGATCCCCTTGCATGACGAGGATCGTGAAACCCAGCCAACCCTGGGCTTCCAGCGTGTACTGCAACGTGCTGTCTTTCACGTACAGAGCTCGGGCAAACGCGAAGTAACTGGCGCCAACGTGCTGGTCGCGATCTTCAGTGAGCAAGAGAGTCAGGCAGTGTTTCTGCTGAAACAGCAGAGCGTTGCGCGCATCGATGTCGTCAACTACATCGCCCATGGCATCTCCAAAGTGCCAGGGCATGGCGATCACTCTGAAGGTGAACAAGATATGCAGGACGACGAGGGCGGTGAGTCTTCTTCTTCAGGCAATCCTCTGGATGCTTATGCCAGCAACCTCAACGAACTCGCGCGCCAGGGTCGTATCGATCCATTGGTAGGCCGTGAGCTCGAAGTCGAGCGCGTTGCGCAGATCCTGGCGCGGCGTCGCAAAAACAACCCATTGCTGGTGGGCGAGGCGGGCGTGGGTAAAACCGCGATTGCCGAAGGCCTGGCCAAGCGCATTGTCGACAACCAGGTGCCGGACCTGCTGGCCAACAGCGTGGTGTATTCCCTCGATCTGGGGGCCTTGCTGGCCGGAACCAAATACCGCGGCGATTTCGAGAAGCGCTTCAAGGCGTTGCTCAATGAGCTGAAAAAACGTCCGCAGGCGATCCTGTTCATCGACGAGATCCACACCATCATCGGTGCGGGCGCTGCGTCCGGTGGCGTCATGGATGCCTCGAACCTGCTCAAGCCATTGTTGTCTTCGGGCGATATTCGCTGCATCGGTTCGACCACGTTCCAGGAATTCCGCGGGATCTTCGAGAAGGACCGTGCCTTGGCCCGGCGCTTCCAGAAGGTTGATGTGTCGGAGCCTTCGGTGGAAGACACCATCGGTATCCTGCGTGGCCTGAAAGGGCGTTTCGAACTCCATCACAACATTGAGTACAGTGATGAAGCCCTGCGTGCCGCTGCCGAACTGGCGTCGCGTTACATCAATGACCGGCACATGCCGGACAAGGCCATCGACGTGATCGACGAGGCGGGCGCCTATCAGCGTCTGCAGCCAGTCGAGAAGCGCGTGAAACGCATCGAAGTGCCTCAGGTCGAGGACATCGTTGCGAAAATCGCGCGAATTCCGCCAAAACACGTCACCAGCTCCGACAAAGAGCTGCTGCGTAACCTTGAGCGTGACCTGAAGCTCACGGTATTCGGCCAGGATGCGGCGATCGACTCACTGTCGACCGCGATCAAACTGTCCCGTGCCGGCCTCAAGTCGCCTGACAAGCCTGTCGGTTCGTTCCTGTTCGCAGGCCCGACCGGCGTCGGTAAAACCGAAGCTGCGCGTCAGCTGGCCAAGGCGTTGGGGGTCGAGCTGGTTCGCTTCGACATGTCCGAGTACATGGAGCGCCACACCGTATCGCGTCTGATCGGTGCGCCTCCAGGCTATGTCGGGTTCGACCAGGGCGGTCTGCTGACCGAAGCCATCACCAAGCAGCCTCACTGCGTGTTGTTGCTCGATGAAATCGAGAAGGCGCATCCGGAAGTCTTCAACCTGCTGTTGCAGGTCATGGACCACGGTACGCTGACCGATAACAACGGGCGCAAGGCAGACTTCCGTAACGTGATCGTCATCATGACGACCAACGCCGGTGCCGAGACTGCAGCGCGTGCTTCGATCGGTTTCACCTATCAGGACCACTCGTCCGATGCGATGGAAGTGATCAAGAAGAGCTTCACGCCGGAGTTCCGCAACCGTCTGGACACCATTATCCAGTTTGGTCGCCTCAGCCATGAGGTCATCAAAAGCGTGGTGGACAAGTTCCTTACCGAGCTTCAGGCGCAGCTGGAAGACAAGCGTGTGCTGCTGGAAGTCACCGACGCTGCTCGCAGCTGGCTGGCGGCCGGTGGTTACGACGTGACCATGGGTGCCCGACCAATGGCGCGCTTGATTCAGGACAAGATCAAGCGTCCGCTGGCGGAGGAGATTCTCTTTGGCGAACTGGCCGAACATGGCGGTGTGGTGCACATCGACATCAAGGACGGCGAGCTGACCTTCGAGTTCGAGACCACGGCTGAAATGGCCTGACGTTAACCGCAACAAAGCAAAAGGCGCCGAAAGGCGCCTTTTTGCTGTCTGCCATGATCGTTCCCACGCGCAGCAAAGGAATGCAGCCCGGGACGCTCCGCGTCCCTTCAAAAGCCGAACGCAGAGCGTCCGTTGAGGCATTCCCACGCAGAGCGTGGGAACGATCCGCATTGCGCACAAACAAAAACGCCCGGCATAGCCGGGCGTTTTGTATTGACTTGATTAGCGAGCGCGGTAGGTGATGCGCCCTTTGCTCAAGTCATAGGGCGTCAGCTCGACGCGCACTTTGTCGCCGGTAAGAATACGAATGTAGTTCTTGCGCATCTTGCCGGAGATATGCGCGGTTACGACGTGCCCATTTTCCAACTCCACACGAAACATGGTGTTGGGCAGGGTGTCGACGACAGTGCCTTCCATTTCGAAGCTGTCTTCTTTCGACATGCAGTAAAGCCCTCGGTGTCCAATGAATGGCCCGGTGCAACTGCGCCAGGCAAAAGCGGCGTGCATTGTGCCCGAAAAGTGGGGTTTAAGCCAAGGGGTTCTAGTTCAGGATGACCCAACGTTGATTAATCAGCAGTTCGATAGGGCGATATTGGGTCTTGTAGCTCATTTTTTTGCAGTTTTTGATCCAGTAGCCGAGATAGACCGCTTCCAGCCCCAGGCGCCCGGCTTCGGCAATCTGCCAGAGAATCGCGTAACGCCCCAGGCTGCGACGCTCCTCGCCAGGCTCGTAGAAGGTGTACACCGCTGACAGGCCATTGGGCAGCAAGTCGGTGACGGCCACCGCCACCAGTCGGCCTTCGAGACGAAATTCGTAGAAGCGGGAGAACGGCAGGTCACGCACCAGGAAGGTCGAGAACTGGTCGCGACTCGGCGGATACATATCGCCGTCGGCGTGGCGCTGTTCGATGTAGCGCTGATAGAGGTCGAAATA
The DNA here is from genome assembly GCF_030687165.1 of Pseudomonas sp. FP1740. Lineage (NCBI taxonomy): Bacteria > Pseudomonadati > Pseudomonadota > Gammaproteobacteria > Pseudomonadales > Pseudomonadaceae > Pseudomonas > Pseudomonas sp. FP1740. The sequence continues at coordinate 4,131,628 of NZ_CP117461.1, read as the reverse complement.
CTCCTCGCTGAACTTTGGTCGGGCCGGGCGTACCTGCAAGTCGGCATTGCGTTTGAGAATGCGTTTCTGCTGACGGTTGGGGGTAAATTGCGCCACAGGAATGCGCGCCGGTACGCACGCATTGCAATTCTGGCAATGGGGCCGGTAGAGATGATCGCCACTGCGACGAAAGCCCATTTCCGACAGATCTGCGTAGACATGCACATCCATGGGCTGACTGGGGTCGAGGAACAGCGTAGTGGCCTGCTCCTCGGGCAGATAACTGCAAGAGTGGGGCTGAGTGGCATAGAACTTCAAACGCGCCAACTCGGTCATGATCAACCCTCGGGATAAACTTTTGATAAGGGGACGTTCTCAATTCGTCTCCCCGCATTAAGTGTAAGCCACACGGGCCAATGTCGCTCAGCAAACCCAGGTGGCACGACTGGGTTGATCCAGGTGCCGGGCAAGGTAGCCGGCAAACTCGGTGCGGGGAATCGCTCGGGCGCCCAGGCTGTGCAGATGATCGGTAGGCATCTGGCAATCGATCAGCACAAAACCTGAGTCTTTCAGATGTCGCACCAGCGTGGCAAAGCCATATTTGGAGGCGTTGTCGGCACGGCTGAACATCGACTCACCGAAAAACAGCTGTCCCATGGCCAGGCCGTAGAGCCCGCCGACCAGCACGCCATCGTCCCAGACCTCCACCGAATGGGCGTAGCCGCGCCTATGCAGTTCGACGTAGGCGTCCTGCATCGCTTGGGTGATCCAGGTGCCATCGGCGTACTCGCGCGGCGCGGCGCAGGCGCTGATGACCGCGGCAAAATCCCGATCGAAGGTCACTTGATAGCGTTGTTGGCGCAGCAGTTTATTCAGGCTGCGAGAGACATGCAGTTCGTCGGGAAACAGCACCGTGCGCGGATCCGGCGACCACCAGAGAATCGGTTGGCCTTCCGAGAACCACGGAAAGCAGCCATGGCGATACGCCTGAATCAGACGGTCGGCGGACAGATCGCCGCCCGCGGCCAGCAGTCCGTTGGGGTCGCGCATGGCTTTTTCCAGCGGCGGAAAAGTCAGGGTATTGCGTTGTAACCAAGTCAGCATGGCATCCGGGCTTGCAGAAGGGGAGGGCGGTGGCGGGCCGATAAACCCGCCAGATAGAAGGTTAACCGTCAAACGCCGGGAATGTCATCGAGATACTTCTCGGCATCCAGCGCAGCCATGCAACCGGCTCCGGCAGAGGTCACTGCCTGGCGGTAAACGTGGTCGGCCACGTCGCCGGCGGCGAATACACCCTGGATGGCGGTGGCGGTGGCGTCGCCTTCGCTGCCGCCCTTGACCAGCAGGTAGCCGTTGCGCATCTGCAGTTGGCCCTGGAACAGGTCGGTGTTGGGTTTGTGGCCGATGGCGATGAACACGCCGGCCAGCGACAGTTCAGCGGTTTCGCCGGTATGGCTGTGACGCAGGCGGGCGCCGGTCACGCCGCTGGCGTCACCGAGTATTTCGTCCAGGTTCTGGTTCCAGTGCAGGCGGATATTGCCGTTGGCGGCTTTTTCGAAGAGTTTGTCCTGCAGGATCTTCTCCGAGCGCAGTTTGTCGCGACGGTGAATCAGATGAACCTCCTTGGCGATGTTCGACAGGTACAGGGCTTCTTCCACCGCGGTGTTGCCGCCGCCGACCACTGCGACCACCTGGTTGCGGTAGAAGAAGCCATCGCAAGTGGCGCAGGCCGAAACCCCTTTGCCGGCAAAGGCTTCTTCCGATGGCAGCCCCAGGTATTGGGCCGAAGCGCCGGTGGCGATAATCAGCGCATCGCAGGTGTAGGTGCCGCTGTCGCCGATGAGCTCGAACGGGCGCTGTTGCAACTTGGCGGTATGGATGTGGTCGTAAACGATCTCGGTGTCGAAGCGTTCGGCGTGTTTCTGCATGCGTTCCATCAGCACCGGCCCGGTCAGGCCTTCGACGTCGCCGGGCCAGTTGTCGACTTCGACGGTGGTGGTCAGCTGGCCACCGGCCTGTATGCCGGTAATGACAACGGGTTTGAGGTTGGCGCGAGCGGCATAAACGGCTGCGCTGTAACCGGCAGGGCCGGAACCCAGAATGATCAGGCGGGAATGCTTCGCTTCACTCATAAAAACACCTCATAAGCCTTTGTCACAAAAGAGAATGCATGCTCAAATTGGACGGCGCGTATTGTGCTGTTGGCTATGCTGGAGCCAAGGGTCTCAAGCATGGCATTGGGCGAACAAACCCGTACAATGCCCGCTTGTAACAGTGTTTGTATCAAAAAAGCGCTGCGTGCCGTATTTCGAAAAGCCGGGGCACAGTGTTAAAAGTAGTCCCGGTTGGGGCTGTTAACTTTTTTACCTGCCTGGATTGGGCAGTTTTTATAGTCATTCAACAGATGGACGCGCCAAGGGCGCAGGAAAAGAAGCGTTTTGAAGAAATCCACCGCAGCACCTAAAACAGTCGTACCGCTCTGGCGCCAGCAATTGCACTACCGGCTCAAGGAAGGTGCATTGATCGCCATCGGTGCCTTGTGCCTGTTCCTGATGATGGCCTTGTTGACCTATGGCAAGGACGATCCGGGCTGGAGCCATAACAGCAAGATCGACGATGTGCAGAACTTCGGCGGGCCTGCCGGCTCTTACAGCGCCGACATCCTGTTCATGGTCCTGGGTTACTTCGCCTACATTTTCCCGCTATTGCTGGCGATCAAGGCCTATCAGATCTTCCGTCAGCGCCACGAGCCATGGCAGTGGAGCGGCTGGCTGTTTTCCTGGCGCCTGATCGGCCTGGTGTTTCTGGTGCTGTCGGGCGCGGCGCTGGCCCATATCCATTTCCATGCGGCGACCGGTCTGCCGGCCGGCGCGGGCGGCGCTTTGGGTGAAAGCCTCGGCGACCTGGCGAAGAATGCGCTGAACATTCAGGGCAGCACGCTGTTGTTTATCGCGCTGTTCCTGTTCGGCCTGACGGTATTCACCGACCTGTCGTGGTTCAAGGTGATGGACGTCACCGGCAAGATCACCCTCGATTTGTTCGAATTGTTTCAGGGCGCGGCCAATCGCTGGTGGGCAGCCCGTACCGAACGCAAGCAACTGGTCGCCCAGCTACGTGAAGTCGACGATCGCGTGCATGACGTGGTTGCGCCGACGGTCACCGACAAACGTGAGCAGGCCAAGGTCAAGGAACGCCTGATCGAGCGCGAGCAGGCCCTGAGCAAGCACATGTCCGAGCGTGAAAAGCAGGTGCCGCCGGTGATTGCTCCCGCGCCGCCGAAGCCGGCCGCTCCGAGCAAGCGCGTGGAAAAAGAGAAACAGGCGCCGTTGTTCGTCGACAGCGCCGTGGAAGGCACCTTGCCGCCGATTTCGATTCTCGACCCGGCGGAAAAGAAACAACTCAATTATTCGCCTGAATCCCTGGCGGCCGTCGGCCACTTGCTGGAAATCAAGCTCAAGGAATTCGGCGTCGAAGTCTCGGTAGACTCGATTCACCCGGGCCCGGTCATTACCCGTTACGAAATCCAGCCTGCCGCCGGGGTCAAGGTCAGCCGCATCGCCAACCTGGCCAAAGACCTGGCCCGTTCCCTGGCCGTGACCAGCGTGCGCGTGGTGGAAGTGATTCCGGGCAAGACCACGGTCGGTATCGAGATCCCTAACGAAGACCGGCAGATCGTGCGATTCTCCGAGGTCTTGTCGACCCCCGAGTACGATAACTTCAAGTCCCCGGTCACCCTGGCCCTGGGTCATGACATCGGCGGCAAACCGGTCATCACTGACCTGGCGAAAATGCCCCACTTGCTGGTGGCCGGTACGACCGGTTCCGGTAAGTCGGTGGGTGTGAATGCGATGATCCTGTCGATTCTGTTCAAGTCGGGCCCTGAAGACGCCAAGCTGATCATGATCGACCCGAAAATGCTTGAGCTGTCGATCTACGAAGGCATCCCGCACCTGCTGTGCCCGGTGGTCACCGACATGAAGGACGCCGCCAACGCCTTGCGCTGGAGCGTCGCCGAGATGGAACGGCGCTACAAACTGATGGCGAAGATGGGCGTGCGTAACCTGTCGGGCTTCAACGCCAAGGTCAAGGAAGCCCAGGACGCCGGCGAGCCGTTGAGCGATCCGCTGTACAAGCGCGAAAGCATCCACGACGAGGCACCGCTGCTGCAGAAGCTGCCGACCATCGTCGTGGTGGTCGACGAATTCGCCGACATGATGATGATCGTCGGCAAGAAGGTTGAAGAGCTGATCGCGCGTATCGCGCAGAAGGCGCGTGCGGCGGGTATCCACTTGATCCTCGCGACCCAGCGTCCGTCGGTGGATGTGATCACCGGTCTGATCAAGGCGAACATCCCGACCCGTATGGCGTTCCAGGTATCGAGCAAGATCGATTCGCGGACCATCATCGACCAGGGCGGCGCCGAACAACTTCTGGGCCACGGTGATATGTTGTACATGCCGCCGGGCACCAGCCTGCCGATTCGTGTTCACGGTGCATTCGTGTCCGATGACGAGGTGCACCGGGTGGTTGAAGCCTGGAAACTGCGCGGCGCGCCGGAATACAACGATGACATCCTGGCCGGTGTCGAAGAAGCCGGTAGCGGCTTTGAAAACGGCGGCGGTGGTGGTGACGATGATGCCGAAACCGATGCGCTCTACGACGAAGCGGTGCAGTTCGTCCTGGAAAGCCGTCGTGCGTCCATCTCCGCGGTTCAGCGCAAGCTGAAAATCGGCTACAACCGCGCGGCGCGCATGATCGAAGCCATGGAAATGGCCGGGGTCGTGACGTCCATGAACACCAACGGCTCGCGTGAAGTCCTGGCCCCTGGCCCGGTGCGCGACTGATCCGGTTTTGAAAGGGGCGGCGTCCTGAGGCGCCGCCCGCACTCCCACGAATGTTTATGAGGACTCCCATGCGTCTTATCCGCATGCTGTTGCTGCCGGTACTGGCTTTGACCACGCTCTCGGCCCACGCCGATGACAAGGATGTGGCGCGTCTGACTCAACTGCTGGAAAAATCCCAGACCTTGACCGCGCGCTTCTCCCAGCTGACCCTCGATGGCAGCGGCACTCAATTACAAGAAACTGCGGGTGAAATGTCCTTGCAGCGCCCGGGCCTGTTCTACTGGCACACCAACGCGCCGGCCGAGCAAACCATGGTATCGGACGGTAAGAAAGTGACCCTCTGGGACCCGGATCTGGAACAGGCCACCATCAAGACCCTCGATCAGCGTCTGACCCAGACCCCGGCGTTGCTACTGTCCGGTGACGTGTCCAAGATCAGCCAGAGCTTCGACATCAGCGCCAAGGAAGCCGGCGGCGTGATCGACTTCACCCTGAAGCCGAAAACCAAGGACACCCTGTTCGACAGCCTGCGCCTGTCGTTCCGCAATGGTCTGGTCAATGATATGCAGATGATCGACAGCGTCGGCCAGCGTACCAATATCCTGTTCACCGGTGTGAAGGCCAACGAGCCGATCCCGGCCTCCAAATTCAAGTTCGACATTCCCAAGGGTGCCGATGTGATCCAGGAGTAAACCTGTAGAAGCGGGCTTGTGTGGTGTTCGCCAAACTTGAGAATTGACTCGAGGTTTTAAAAGTACGTGATGGACCTGTTTCGCAGTGCCCCGATTGCTCAACCCTTGGCCGCCCGTTTGCGTGCGGCCAATCTGGACGAGTACGTCGGTCAGGAACACGTGCTCGCTCGCGGCAAGCCTTTGCGCGAAGCCCTGGAGCAGGGAGCCCTGCACTCGATGATTTTCTGGGGGCCACCGGGCGTGGGTAAAACCACCCTGGCGCGGCTGCTGGCGGAAGTCTCGGATGCGCACTTCGAAACGGTTTCAGCGGTGCTGGCCGGGGTCAAAGAGATTCGTCAGGCGGTGGAAGTCGCCAAGCAGCAGGCCGGGCAGTACGGTAAACGCACCATCCTGTTCGTCGACGAAGTGCATCGCTTCAACAAGTCCCAGCAGGATGCGTTCCTGCCGTACGTTGAAGACGGCACGCTGATTTTCATCGGCGCGACCACGGAAAACCCCTCGTTCGAACTCAACAACGCGCTGCTGTCCCGGGCGCGTGTCTATGTGCTCAAAAGCCTCGACGAAGCCGCCCTGCGCAAGCTGGTGCATCGCGCGCTGACCGAAGAGCGCGGGCTGGGCAAGCGGCAACTGACCCTCAGCGACGAGGGCTTCCAGATGCTGCTGTCCGCCGCCGATGGCGATGGCCGGCGTTTGCTTAACCTGCTGGAAAACGCCTCGGACCTGGCCGAAGACCACAGCGAAATCGGCGTCGACCTGCTGCAAAGCCTGCTCGGCGACACCCGTCGACGTTTCGACAAGGGCGGCGAAGCCTTCTACGACCAGATATCCGCGCTGCATAAATCGGTACGCGGTTCCAACCCCGATGGCGCGCTGTACTGGTTCGCGCGAATGATCGACGGCGGCTGCGACCCGCTGTACCTGGCCCGACGCGTGGTGCGCATGGCCAGCGAAGACATCGGCAATGCCGACCCCCGCGCCCTGAGCCTATGCCTGGCGGCGTGGGAAGTGCAGGAGCGCCTCGGTAGCCCCGAAGGCGAACTGGCGGTGGCCCAAGCCATTACCTATCTGGCTTGCGCGCCGAAAAGCAACGCGGTGTACATGGGCTTCAAGGCCGCGATGCGCAGCGCCACCGAACACGGTTCGCTGGAAGTGCCGCTGCACCTGCGCAACGCGCCGACCAAGTTGATGAAGCAATTGGGCTACGGCGACGAATACCGTTATGCCCACGATGAGCCGGATGCCTACGCCGCTGGCGAAGATTACTTCCCGGACGAGTTGGAGCCACAACGGTTCTATCAACCCGTGCCCCGCGGCCTGGAGCTGAAGATCGGCGAAAAGCTCAACCACCTCGCGCAGCTTGACCGTCTAAGCCCCCGACAGCGGAGAAAATAGTGATTCCTTTGATCGTTGCGGTTTCCGTCGGCGGTGTCGCCGGTACGCTGTTGCGTTTCGCCACCGGTAACTGGATCAACGCGAATTGGCCGCGGCACTTCTATACCGCGACGCTGGCCGTTAATATCGTGGGCTGTTTGCTGATCGGCGTTCTATACGGCCTGTTTTTGATTCGCCCGGAGGTATCGTTTGCGGTACGCGCCGGGTTGATCGTCGGCTTCCTCGGGGGGCTGACGACTTTTTCATCCTTTTCACTGGATACGGTGCGCCTGCTGGAAACCGGGCAAGTGCCGCTGGCCTTGGGCTATGCGGCCATCAGCGTATTCGGCGGGCTGCTCGCCACCTGGGCTGGCCTGTCCTTGACCAAACTTTGATAACGAGAAACCGACATGCTCGATTCCAAACTGTTACGTAGCAACCTTCAGGACGTAGCGGACCGCCTGGCATCCCGTGGCTTTGCCCTGGATGTTGCGCGCATCGAAGCGCTGGAAGAACAGCGCAAGACCGTCCAGACCCGCACCGAAGCTCTGCAGGCTGAACGTAACGCGCGCTCCAAATCCATCGGCCAGGCCAAGCAGCGCGGCGAAGACATCGCGCCGCTGATGGCGGACGTCGAGCGCATGGCGGGCGAGTTGAGCGCCGGTAAAGTCGAGCTGGACGCGATCCAGACCGAGCTGGATTCGATCCTGCTGGGTATCCCGAACCTGCCGCACGAATCGGTGCCGGTCGGCGATGACGAAGAAGGCAACGTTGAAGTGCGCCGTTGGGGCACGCCGAAGACTTTCGACTTCCCGGTTCAGGACCACGTGGCCCTGGGCGAGAAGTTCGGCTGGCTGGATTTCGAAACCGCCGCCAAACTGTCCGGCGCCCGTTTCGCCCTGCTGCGCGGCCCGATTGCTCGCCTGCACCGTGCCCTGGCGCAGTTCATGATCAACCTGCACATCAACGAACACGGTTACGAAGAGGCTTACACGCCTTATCTGGTACAAGCGCCGGCCCTGCAGGGCACCGGTCAGTTGCCGAAATTCGAAGAAGACCTGTTCAAGATCAGCCGCGACGGCGAAGCCGATCTGTACCTGATTCCGACCGCTGAGGTGTCGCTGACCAACATCGTGGCCGGCGAAATCGTCGATTCGAAACTGCTGCCGATCAAGTTCGTGGCGCACACACCATGCTTCCGCAGCGAGGCCGGCGCGTCGGGTCGCGACACTCGCGGGATGATCCGTCAGCACCAGTTCGACAAAGTCGAGATGGTCCAGATCGTTGAGCCGTCGACCTCGATGCAAGCGCTGGAAAACCTGACTGCCAACGCCGAGAAAGTCCTGCAACTGCTGGAGCTGCCATACCGCACCCTGGCGCTGTGCACCGGCGACATGGGCTTCAGCGCGGTCAAGACCTACGACCTGGAAGTGTGGATTCCGAGCCAGGACAAGTACCGCGAGATTTCGTCGTGCTCCAACTGTGGCGACTTCCAGGCCCGCCGCATGCAAGCGCGTTTCCGCAACCCGGAAACCGGCAAGCCTGAGCTGGTGCACACCCTGAACGGTTCCGGCCTGGCGGTCGGTCGTACCCTGGTGGCGGTACTCGAGAACTATCAGCAGGCCGACGGTTCGATCCGTGTGCCTGAAGTGCTCAAGCCGTACATGGGTGGCCTTGAGGTCATCGGCTAAATGGACTATCTGCCGCTGTTCCATAACCTTCGCGGCAGTCGTGTGTTGGTCGTCGGCGGGGGGGAGATTGCCTTGCGCAAATCCCGCCTGCTGGCCGAAGCCGGTGCGCTGCTGCGGGTGGTCGCACCTGAAATCGAACCGCAGTTGCGTGAGCTGGTAGCCGGCAGCGGTGGCGAGTGCCTGGTGCGTGGCTACGTCGAGGCGGATCTGGACGGTTGCGGGCTGATCATCGCCGCCACCGACGACGAACCGCTGAACGCGCAAGTCTCCGCCGATGCCCATCGGCGTTGCGTGCCGGTCAACGTGGTGGACGCGCCGGCCCTGTGCAGCGTGATCTTTCCCGCGATTGTCGACCGTTCGCCTCTGATTATTGCCGTGTCCAGTGGCGGCGATGCGCCGGTGCTGGCGCGGTTGATTCGCGCCAAGCTGGAAACCTGGATTCCTTCCACTTACGGTCAACTGGCCGGTTTGGCTGCGCGTTTCCGCAACCAGGTCAAAGGCCTGTTTCCGGACGTGCAGCAGCGTCGGGCGTTCTGGGAGGATGTGTTCCAGGGACCGATTGCCGACCGGCAACTGGCCGGGCAGGGCGCCGAGGCCGAGCGTCTGATGCTGGCGAAAATCAATGGCGAGGCGCCTGTCGCCACCGGCGAAGTTTATCTGGTGGGCGCCGGGCCGGGTGATCCCGACCTGTTGACCTTCCGCGCCTTGCGCTTGATGCAGCAAGCCGACGTGGTGCTGTATGACCGTCTGGTGGCGCCGGCGATTCTGGATTTGTGCCGTCGCGATGCCGAGCGGGTCTACGTCGGCAAGCGCCGCGCCGATCACGCCGTACCTCAGGAACAGATCAACCAGCATCTGGTGGATCTGGCCAAGGCCGGCAAGCGCGTGGTGCGCTTGAAGGGTGGCGATCCGTTCATTTTCGGGCGTGGTGGCGAAGAGATCGAAGAACTGGCGGCCCATGGCATCCCGTTCCAGGTCGTGCCGGGCATTACCGCTGCCAGCGGTTGCGCGGCGTATGCCGGGATTCCGCTGACTCACCGCGATTACGCGCAGTCAGTGCGGTTTGTCACCGGGCACCTCAAGGACGGTTCCACCGATTTGCCGTGGGCCGACCTGGTCGCGCCGGCGCAAACCCTGGTGTTTTACATGGGGCTGGTGGGCTTGCCGATCATCTGCGAGCAGTTGATCAAGCACGGTCGCGCGGCCGATACCCCGGCGGCGTTGATCCAGCAGGGCACCACGGTCAATCAGCGGGTATTTACCGGCACCCTGGCCGACCTGCCACGGCTGGTGGCGGAGCATGAAGTGCATGCGCCGACACTGGTGATCGTCGGGGAAGTGGTGCAACTGCGCGAGAAACTGGCGTGGTTCGAAGGGGCTCAGGCGCAGGTCTGACCTGTGGCGAAGGGGCTTGCCCCCGTTGTGATCGTTCCCACGCAGAGCGTGGGAACGATTAACATCAGGCCTTGCGCCAAACCCCTTTCCCGCTCAACCGCCCCCGATCATGGGCCGCGGTAAAATTCTGCGCCGGCCCTTTCGGCACAATTCCGGTCGGATTGATGGTCTTGTGGCTGCCATAGTAGTGGTTCTTGATGTGGGTGAAATCCACCGTCTCGGCAATCCCGGGCCACTGATAAATCTCCCGTAACCAGTTCGACAGGTTCGGATAATCGGCAATCCGCCGCAGATTGCATTTGAAGTGGCCGTGATACACCGCATCAAAACGAATCAGTGTGGTGAACAACCGGATATCCGCTTCGGTCAGGTATTCACCCGTCAGGTAACGATTCGCGCCCAGTAGCTGTTCCAGCTGATCCAGCTCCGCAAACAACTCATCGAACGCCTCTTCATAAGCCTGCTGCGAGGTGGCAAACCCGGCGCGATAGACGCCGTTGTTCACTGCTGGATAAATCCGCTCGTTCAGGGCGTCGATTTCGCTGCGCAGCGGTGCCGGGTAGAAATCCAGGCCATTGCCGGTCAAGTCATCGAACGCGCTGTTGAACATGCGGATGATCTCCGCCGATTCATTGCTGACGATGCGGTTGGTCTGTTTGTCCCACAGCACCGGCACGGTGACGCGGCCGGTGTAGTCGGCGGTATCGGCGGTGTAGCGCTGGTGCATGAAATTGAAATGATCGAGCTTGTCGCCGGTCGATCCGAGGTTTTTATCGAAGGTCCAGCCGTTTTCCAGCATCAACCAGCTAACCACCGACACGTCGATCAGGCTTTCAAGGCCTTTGAGTTTGCGCAGGATCAGCGTGCGGTGGGCCCACGGGCAGGCGAGGGACACATAGAGGTGATAGCGACCGGCCTCGGCGGCAAAACCACCGACGCCGCTCGGGCCTGGCTTGCCATCGGCGGTCAGCCAGTTGCGACGCTGCGCCTGTTCACGCTGGAACGCGCCATCCTTGCTGCTTTGGTACCACTGATCCTGCCAGCGACCTTCGACTAACAAACCCATGTGCCTGACTCCTCAACCTATAAGCGTTGGAGAGGAGTTTATGCGCATAGGTTCGAACAAAAAGCGCAAAGGTTGGGCTGTTATGATCGATTAAATCGATCGGTCCCGGGCGTCCCAATATTGCTGGGCGGTTTCGAAGGCTTGTTCGCGAGGCTGGCCGAGGCCGCGCAAGGCCAGGGCCATGGTCGAGATCAGCGCCATTTGCGGGTAGCTGTCGACCACGTCGCCACGCCATACGGCTTTCAAGTGCTCCGGGTCCAGGCTCGCCGGTTTGACGTGGCGCTGGCTCGACAGCTGCGGCCATTCTTCATCCCAGCTTTCGCCTCCGGTGGTGCCATACAGGTGACTGTCGGCGTCCGGATTGATCTCAATCTCGCCGCCATCGCCCTTGACGACGATTGCCGTGTCCCCGAGCAGACCGCTGGCATCGCGATGCACCGCCTGGTAGCCGGGGTGGAAAATGCTTTGCAGGCCACAACGGGCGCCCAATGGGTTGAGAATCCGCGCCAGGGAATGGATCGGCGAGCGCAGGCCCAGAGTGTTGCGCAGGTCGATCATTCGCTGAAGCTGGGGGGCCCAGTCCACCAATGGCATGAACGCCAGACCGCCCTGATCGAGTGCCGCACCGACCTGCTGCCAGTTGCGGCACAACGGTATGTTCAGCGTCTCGAGCAGTTGCTCGCTGTACAACCGCCCCGCCGTGTGCGCGCCACCGCCGTGCATGAAAATGCGCACGCCGTTCTGCGCCAGGCACTTGGCCGCCAGCAGATACCACGGCAAATGCCGTTTCTTGCCTGCGTACGTCGGCCAGTCCAGATCGACCGCCAGTGCCGGTGGATTCAGGCGTTCACGCAAGGCTTCGGTGAACCCGGCCATTTCCTCGGCGCTCTCTTCCTTGTGCCGCAACAGCATCAGGAACGCGCCTAGCTGGGTGTCCTCGATCTTGTCGTCGAGCACCATGCCCATGGCCTCGCGGGCTTCGGCCCGGGTCAGATCGCGGGCGCCGCGTTTGCCTTTGCCAAGGATCCGCACGAACTGGGCGAACGGGTGCTCGGCGGGCGTTTCGAGGGTCAGCGCTGGATAGTCGGTCATAAGCAATTCGTCGGTTTGGGCAGGCCCGCCAGTTTCGCGGCGAGTTTGGCAGGGGTGCCTTTGAACAGTCGGTTCAGGTGCAGGCTGTTGCCCTTGTCGGGGCCGAGCTTCAATGCGGTGTACTTGATCAGTGGGCGGGTGGCCGGGGACAACTGGAATTCGTCGTAGAAACTGCGCAGCAGTTCGAGGATTTCCCAATGTTCCGGGCTCAACTCGATGTCTTCGGCGGCGGCGAGGGCGGTGGCCACCTCGGTAGACCAGTCGCTCAGTTCCACCAGGAAGCCGTCCTTGTCCAGTTCAATGGCGCGGGCGCCAACGGTCAGGGATTTCATAGCCAACTGTTGACCTTGTCATAGTGAATCGACAGTTCGACGAAGGCCGGGTAGTCAATGGCACTGGCCCAGTCCGGAACTTGCAGAGCCCGGGCCTGCGCGTCTTCGGCCAGTACGAACAGTTTCAGGTTGCGAGCATGCAAAGAGCTGAATGGCGCGGTGCCTGGCTGCAGGGCATAGGTCGCATCGCCACTCAGCAGCAGCGCATCGTTGGGGCCGATCACGCGCAGGCAACTGCCCAGGCGCTCGTCGCCGAAAGGGGAATGAGACAACACATGCAAAGTCGACATCAGAGGGTGATCACCTGGTCGTAACGGTCAATAAGGGCGGTGATGTCCTGGGCGCTCAGTACCCGGGCTTCTTCAAGCGACAGACCTTTGGGGTCCAGGCCTCGGGCCGCTACGCTTTCAGCGCACACGAACAGGTCTTCGACGCCAAACATCGGCAAGGCTTGCAGGTTGGCGCTCAGGTCTTTCTGCTGCAATGCCTTGGCGTCCTGTTTCGCGGCGAGCTGGAACACGCCGTCATCAAGAAACAGCAGCCCGATCGGCAGATCGAAGGCGCCGCCGGCCAGCACGATGTCCAGCGCTTCCCGCGCATTCGGCCCGGACCACGGCGCCTGACGGCTGATAATCAGCAAGGATTTAGCCATCTCACGCGCCTCCGAAACAGATCAGACGGTCAGCGTCCTGCACCGCGTCATGCAACTGGCCAAGGCCGGACAATTCCCACGGCGCGCCCACGGCGACCGCTTCACGTTGATAGCGCTGGGCTTCTTCCTCGTTCAGCACGCCGCGACGCAGGGCGGCGGCGATGCAGACCACGCCATCGAGTTGATGTTCGGTGACGAAGGTGCGCCATTGCTTGGGCAAATCCTGCTCATCCTGAGGCGTGACCACACTGCCGGACGCGTTGTAGACACCATCCTGATAGAAAAACAGCCGGACAATCTCATGCCCGCCGGCCAGCGCCGCCTGGGCGAACAGCAAGGCACGGCGCGAGGAGGGCGCATGGGCGGCGGAAAACAGCGCTATGGCGAATTTCATGACGGACTCGATCAGCAAAACTGCGGCCATGATAAAGCTTTATCGGCAGGGCGGCGAAGGGCGTTTGCTCGCAGACCGAGTCGCTGCCATTGCGAGGATTATTTGGTCAGCCCATACAACTCGCAATACTCAAGCCAGTCCATGCCGGCCATCTCTGCAACTTCCTTGTGCACTTCCATGCGTTGGGCCTGATATTCCTCGGGCGTGGCGGTGGTCAGTTGCAGTGTCAGCTCCCAGGCAAACAAACCCAGGCGCTCGGCCTCGGCTTCGAACGCTTCATGCAAGCGTTCGTCGCGGTATTGCGCCACAGTCTCGCCTTTGGCCTGGGCGAGCAGGGGATTGAGATTGTCGAGCTCAAGACGCAGCTCAGGGCGTTCATCGAGAAATTTCCTCAGCGCCTGTTCGTGTTGCTGTTCGGTTGTCGCCATGGTCACTCCTTGAGGGGATTACGAAGACTGCTTTTTGCTCGCCTTGGCAGCCGCAGCCAGACACTCAAGGGCAAACTGCTCGGTGTAGGTCATCTGGATCGGCGTGGTTTCGCCTTTGACGGTTCTTTCGCCGTCGAGAATGTAACGAATCCGCTTGTCGGTGACGCCAATTCGCTTGGCGATCCAGGCCGGCGTCTGGCCGATCTGGCTGATCAGTTTGTCGGCGTAGTCGGTGGACGGTTTGTAGAACTCGGCATTGGGTATCATGGCTTTCCTGAAAAAATGGGCGATGCGACGCTATCGGCGCGACAGGGTGCGCGAATCGTTGCGCGGTGTCGCGGTATAAATGAAGTAAAGCAGAACGATACGCCGCGCCGCGGTGGTACAGTCCGCTTTTTCCTGATGAGCGAACGCAATGCGAATTCTGATGGTGGCGCTGGCCGCAACCTTGCTGGCGGGCTGCGCCGGATCGGCGATGAACGACGCCCGCAGCAAAACCCCGTACAAAACCCTGACCTCGGACAAACCTGAAAAAGTCGTCGCCCAGTGCGTGCAGTTTGCCTGGCAGGACGAGGCGGTGTTCGGCGTCGATGCCGGCGCGTATTTGCAACCGGGCAAGAAGGGTGGCTCGACGGTCTACACCCGTTCGGCCGAGTCTTTCGTGGACGTGACCAGCGATGCTTCAGGCACAGCCTTGAGCTACTACGCCCAGCATGATGATTTTGTCGCCAAGCGTCGTTTGGCGGCGTTGGCGACCTGCCTGTAAGAGGTTTATGAGGCAGTCCCCCTGTGGGAGCGAGCAGGCTCGCTCCCACAACGTTTGCGTTTTAATCAATCAAACGCTTCTGGAAAAAGAAACGCTTATGGCCTGGCGGATAATCGGCAATCTGCCCCAGTTCGCTGAAGCCGTGTTTTTTGTAGAACTCCGGCGCCTGGAAGTCGAAGGTGTCCAGCCAGATCCCGATGCACGCCTTCTCCCGCGCCAGGTCTTCGGCCATCTGCATCAGCTTCGAGCCCAGCCCTTGGCCCCGTGCCTGGTCCGGCACCGACAACAACTCAATGAAAAACCACTGGTAAAACACCCGGCCATAAAGCCCTCCGAGAATCTCGTCGTTGTCATCGCGCACCAACAAGGCAATCTGCTCTGACACCGTGGGCCCGGCCTTTGAGGCGTTGTAGGCGCGCAGCGGTGTGAGGATTGCTTCGCGCTCCTCCGCAGTGGCATTTTTCGACAATTCGATTCGCAGAGTCATAGGCAACACATCCTTATGGCAGTGAACACGGAGCCTATCCCGGTTGCGGCGATTGTTCTATCCCCCCCGAAGCCCAAGGAACCCCCGGGGCTCCGGGAATGTCTAGCGTGAACAGCATCGTTGTTGAAAGCAGTCATTGAGGGCAGCCCGTGAACATTTTTGAAGCCTTGCGCGAAAGCCACGACCGTCAGCGCCGCTATGCCGATGCAGTGATTCAAACCAGTGGCGACACCCCGGAACGGGTCGAGGCTTACAAACGGCTCAAATCCGAGCTTCAGGCCCACGCAACCGCTGAAGAACGCCATTTCTACATCCCGCTGATGGAGTTCGACAACGGCGTGGATCTTGGCCGCCACGCTATCTCCGAACACCACGAAATGGACGAGATGATGGAAACACTGGATGCCACCGAAATGTCCAGTCCGTCCTGGTTGGCAACGGCGAAAAAACTCTCGGAGAAGGTCCATCACCACCTCAAAGAGGAGGAGCAGAAGTTCTTTCAGATGGCCGGCAAGTTACTCGACGACCAACAGAAAGAAACCCTCGCCGGGGAGTATCAGAAAGAATACAGGGCGCAACTTTCCTGAGGATGAAAGCGCCGCAATGCGGTTCACTCAAGAGAGTCTTGAGTCAGTAAGAACTTGTGGCGAGGGAGCCAACACACCTTGCCGGCAAGGTGAAATGATTTGAATCCAATGCGCTCCTTGTAGAGAATCGCCATCTTTGCCTCGAAAGGATGCGCGCGATGAAGTTCGAAGGGACTTCCCAATACATGGGCACTCACGGGATCGTCTTCAACGTCTCGCAGATCACCCTCACCGACAGCGAGCGCGGACGCCTGCGCGAGCTGCATTTTGGCGAGGCGAAAAGCGCCCACTATGAGGTCAACAGCAAGGTTGTCGAGGTGTACGACAAGATGCAGGCCAAGAGCCTGCCGTGCGTGATGATGATCGGCATCTCCAAGCCGCTGACCCGGCAACAGGGCGATGCCCTCAATGCCCAACGCACCAAGGTCGCCAACCTGGCCGCCTCCGCCTTCGGTGGCGCTGCCGGTACTGTGGGCGGTTTAGCCGGACCTGCAGGCAGTGTCGCCGCAGGTACTGTTGTAACTGCGGGTGTGCGCTCGTACGTCAATGACGCTCTGCCCACCTACCATGCTGGCGATGTAATCGTCAGCATCCAGGCGCAGGTCAATGGTGGGATTGGCCCACAGCGCTCTTCCGAATCCCTGATCATCAAGACCTGAGTGGGGCTGCACATGTCCGAAATTACCCAGACGGTCATCGTCGTGGCGCTGGCCTTTCTACTTGATCGGTTTCTTAAGCCGTACCCGCTGCGCAAGTGGCTAGGGGTGACGCTGGTGGTGGCAGGCGCAATCGGCTGCGTTGCAGTGAGCCAGACCCAGTTGCTGGGCTTTGACTTGGGATTGATGTCGGTCCTTGCCGTGCCGGTGGGCGCGGGGCTGTTCGTGACCAGGCGGCGGTTCGAGCAGATTGGCTGAAGGTCAGGAAGGTGTGTTGACCGGACGGATACCTTGCTCCCGCTTGAGTGCGTAGCGCTCACAAAAATCGCAATGGTTGTCAGATTTTTGGGGCCGCTACGCAGCCCAGCGGGAGCAAGCTCCCTCGCCACAGGTTTCTCCGGCTCAAGGTTCTCTTGAGTGCACAGCATTACGACAGTCGCCGGGTTTTTCTGTTTTCGCCTAACATGGACGCTTTCTGACGAACATAAGGATGGATTGTCATGTCGAACACAGCCGAGAGGGTCAACATCATCGAGTCCCAGGTGCTGTCCCACGACTGGTATCTGCTGAAGAAAATCACGTTTGATTACTTGCGCAACAACGGCGACTGGCAGCGCCAGACCCGCGAGGTTTACGACCGTGGCAACGGTGCAGCGATCCTGCTGTTCAACCGCGAGAAGAAAACCGTCGTGCTGACCCGCCAGTTCCGGTTGCCGGTGTTCGTCAACGGCCATGATGGCTTGTTGATTGAAGTCGCGGCGGGGCTGCTGGAAGGTGCCGCGCCTGAAGAGCGCATTCGCGCCGAAGCCGAAGAAGAAACCGGCTATCGCGTCCACCATGTGCTGAAGGTGTTCGAGTCCTACATGAGCCCCGGTTCGGTCACGGAGAAACTGCATTTCTTTATTGCCGAGTACGATGCCTCTTCGAAAGTCAGCGAGGGCGGTGGGCTGGAAGACGAAACTGAAGAACTGGAAGTGTTGGAGTGGAAATTCGACGACGCCCTTGAGGCGTTTTATCGCGGGGAAATCTGCGATGCCAAGACCATCATGCTGCTGCAGTATGCGGCGATGAAGAATATCTTCGCAGCGGTTTGAGATCACCTGTGACAGTGCCTGGATCGAGAGAGCGTTCAGGCACAATGGTCGAGCGTTTCGGCACAGTAATCAGCCTTTGCTCTCTCTAGACTCGTGCTTCATACCAAGACACCGATGAGGTCACGATGAACATCCGAATTATCCTATCCGCATTGTCCATGGGCGTCGTCCTCACCGGGCACGCTGCCGACTTCTCGTTGACCAGCCAGGATATTGCTGAAAATCGCCCGCTGACCAGTCGCGAGGTGTTCCAGGGCTTCGGTTGCGAAGGGGGTAATACGTCTCCGCAACTGTCTTGGTCCAACGCCCCGGCGGGGACTAAAAGTTACGCGATCACGGTCTACGATCCTGATGCGCCGACCGGCAGCGGCTGGTGGCATTGGACGGTGGTCAACTTACCGGCTTCAACCAAAAGTTTGCCAAGCGGGGTCGGTTCGAACCTGCCTGCCGGTGCCGTACAAGGACGAACCGATTATGGCCAACCGGGATTTGGCGGAGCGTGCCCTCCTGTGGGGGATAAGCCCCATCGCTATCAATTCACCGTATGGGCGTTGAAAGTCGATAAGCTGCCACTCGACAGCCAGGCCAGCGGAGCCTTGGTGGGCTATATGCTCAATGCCAACGCCTTGGCCAAAGCGACCATCACTTCAACTTACGGACGTTAAGAACAATGCGCGCTTGTGACGGCATCCAGCACCGGGAGAACATTATCGATGCGTGTGTCATCCGGGCGCGGCAGCCTCATACCTTGCAACGGGTGCCGATCTTCGCAACCACCTTGTGTCGAGTGCGACAGGGGGAAAAGCTGTTGCAATGGGATGACCGGGAGATGCGCGCAGGGCCGCAACATCTGATTCTGATGCCGGCCGGGCGCGAGCTTGGTATCTCGAACTTCCCCGGTCGTCACGGTCATTACATCGCTGATGTCGTGACCTTTCCCGGTTCGACACTGCGCAACTTCAGCAGCCGATATGGCCGGCAGATCATGAGTGGGCGCCGTGCCCCGAAGACAGATCTGTGTGTTCCCCTGGACCGGCACACGACGCAGGCGTGGGATCAGTTATTGGCCGCCATCAATGCGAACGCGCCGGATGCATTGCGCACCCACTATGGGGAAGCGGTTCTGCTCAGCCTGGGCCTCAATGGCCAGGCCGGACCGCTGCTGATGGATCGTAATGATCCACTGTGCGAGCGTGTGCAGCAGTTGCTGATGGGCAGCCCTGAGAGTGACTGGACGGTTGCGAGCGTCGCACAACACCTGAACCTTGGTGAATCGACGTTGCGTCGCCAACTGGCCAATGAGGGGAGCAGCTTCAGGAATATTCTGGAAAACGTTCGACTGGCGACCGCGTTGCAATGGTTGCAAACCACTTCCCGGCCCATCGGTGAAATTGCCGGTGCCAGCGGCTACGCCTCGGCCTCACGTTTTGCCGTGCGCTTTCGCTCACATTACGGCCTGTCGCCACGGGAATTGCGGGCGGCGATTTAGGTATTCCTGTACTTGATTTGATCCGAGTGAAAACGGCCTGTCGGCCGTTTTTTTTGTACCTGGCGAAAACCTTAACCGCCGGCCCCTGTGGCGAGGGAGCAAGCTCCCTCGCCACAAAGTCATGGCATTTCGGGCAACTCCTGCGGCCGCAAATCAAACACCAGCACCTCGGCATCCACGCCATTGCTCAAGGTCAGCACCTGTTCTTCACGAACCCGTACGCCGTCGCCTTCCTGCAGCTGCATACCGTTCAGCTCGACACTGCCCCGCGCCACATGCACATAGGCGTAGCGATCGGCAGCCAGTTCCAGCGTGGCGCTTTCCTTGCCGTCGATCAGGCCGGCATACACCCGCGCATCCTGCCGGACTTTCAATGAACCCTTGGCCCCATCCGGGGAGATGATCAACTGCAAGCGGCCGCGTTTTTTCTGGGTGCTGAAATGCTCTTGCTGATAACGCGGTTTGGCGCCGCTGACATCAGGCACGATCCAGATTTGCAGGAAGTGCACCGGGCGTGTCGATGAGTGGTTGTATTCACTGTGCGCCACGCCACTGCCGGCGCTCATCAGTTGCACGTCGCCAGGGCGGATCACCGAACCGGTGCCTAAAGTGTCCTTGTGTTCCAGCGCGCCTTCGAGCACGTAGGAGAAAATCTCCATGTCGCGATGAGGGTGCTGTCCAAAGCCTTTGCCTGCGGCTACGCGGTCGTCGTTGATCACCAACAGGTCGGAAAAGCCCTGTTCCCGTGGGTTGCGGTAGTTGGCAAAGGAAAAGGTATGGAACGACTTCAACCAACCGTGATTGGCCGCACCGCGATCCGAAGCTTTGCGAAGGGTCAGCATGATGAAATCTCCTGTCAGGACGTGAATTCGTCCGAGTGAGGAGAAGGTTAATGTTTACCTGAAAGTGCAGTAAGTAGATGGAAATTGAAATACTGTCTCGCGCAGGTTGACAGTTGTGCGAACGGGTTCATGTATGCTTGTTGTTACATGTGGCCATAATGTGGGGCGCCAGACCTATGGGCGGCGCAATGGTATTGAACAGTTCTCTATTAGTGACCTTGAACCCATGAAAACCGTGGCAATGGTGTTGTTCCCAGACTTTCTCCTGCTCGACATGGCCGGCCCCATGGAAGTGTTTTCCATCGCCAATCGTTATCTGCAACCGGCGGACCGATACGAGCTATTGACCATCGGCACCGTGCAGGGCGCATTGCGGGCCTCCAACGGCGTCAGTGTCCAGGCTGATCTGCACATTGATCAGGCGAACGGGCGCTACGATGTGTTGCTGGTGCCGGGCGGGCCGGGGGCCTACAACGAAAAGTATCCGCCGCTGCTCGACTGGCTTCGGGGAGCCATCAGCCGTGCTGACCGATACGGGTCGATCTGCACCGGCGCGTTCGTGCTCGGGCATGCCGGATTGCTGGACGGCTTTCGCGTGACCACTCACTGGCATTACACCGAACGACTGATCAAAGGCTTCCCCAAGGCTATCGTCGAGACCGATCAGATTTTCGTGCAGGACCGCAACCTCATCACTTCCGGCGGTGTCACCGCCGGTATCGACCTGGCGCTGGCGGTGGTTGCCCAGGACCACGGCAAGAAAGTCGCCCAGGACGTCGCCAAAGTGCTGCTGGTAGTGATGAAACGCCAGGGCGGGCAGGCGCAGTTCAGTCCGTTGATGGCCGCGGTGGGCCCCCAGGAAACGCCGGTCACCCGGGTGCAGAACCATGTGCTCGAACACCTCGACGAAGCGTTCGGTATCGAACGTATGGCCAGTCTGGTGAACATGAGTGCGCGGCACTTCGCCAGGGTTTTCACCCGGGAAGTGAATATGACGCCGATGGAGTTTCTGCAAAGCGCGCGCATCGATCACGCCAGGAATCTGTTGGAAACCAGCGAGCTGCCGCTCAAGACCGTGGCCTATAAAAGTGGCTTCGGCAGCGTGCGGCACATGCGATTTCTTTTCAGTGAAAAGCTCGGCCTGACCCCCACCCAGTATCGCGAGCAGTTCAGTTAACGCGCTGTTGTCCGTCGTGCGCACCGCGATGACCGTGACGCTCCTCCCATGGCCGTTGTACCGTCACCCATGCCTGCCAAGATACCCGTGAACTCTTTTTTGGGAGGTGCGGGAGCCTGGATGGGCGGGTTCGATGGTGCTTGCAGTTCCTTGAGCCGAGCCAGGTTTTCAGCATATGAACGTGCATGAACAACCTCAGAGAGATAAACAGTGACACGGTGCTGCGGTTCGGGCCCTACGCATTCCACCTGCATCAGCGGTTGATCCTGGACGGTGATCGGCCGCTGCGCATGGGCGGGCGAGCCCTGGAAATTTTGCAGGTGCTGGTTGAGCACGCTGGTGCGGTGGTCAGTAAAGAGACGCTGATTGCCCGCGTCTGGCCGACGTCGGTGGTCGAGGAAATCAACCTGCGCGTCCACATCGCCGCCCTGCGTCGAGCGCTCGGCGATGGGCCGAACGGGCAGCCCTATATCGTTAATATTCCCCAGCGCGGTTATAGCTTCATCGCCCCGGTGCAGCACGATCGGGCGGGCACGCCGGTGCTGGTCGAAACCGTGCACAAGCCTCAACACAACTTGCCTGCGCGGCTCACACCGGTGACCGGTCGTGACTCGATCGTCGGCAGCGTGGTCCGGCAGTTGCCGGTTCGACGCTTCATGACCCTGAT
Organism: Pseudomonas sp. FP1740; assembly: GCF_030687165.1. Lineage (NCBI taxonomy): Bacteria > Pseudomonadati > Pseudomonadota > Gammaproteobacteria > Pseudomonadales > Pseudomonadaceae > Pseudomonas > Pseudomonas sp. FP1740. The sequence continues at coordinate 4,109,927 of NZ_CP117461.1, read as the reverse complement.
CGGCCCTGCTGGCATTGGCAAGACCACCGTGGCGTTGAGCGTGGCCGAGTTGCTGTTGCAGCACTATCGGGATGGTGTCTGGATGGTTGACCTGGCGGCCATCGATGACCCGTCGCAGCTTGTCGATCATCTGTCGCGCACGCTGGAACTGGATGTCGGCGCAAAGGCGTTGGCGCAACGGCATGCCTTGGTGGTGCTCGACAACTGCGAACACCTGCTCGAACGTTGCAGGACAGTGGTGGACGATCTGTTGGCCTCGGCGCCTCGACTGTCGATCCTCGCCACCAGTCGCGAACCGCTGCGAGCAGCGGGGGAAACGCTGCTGCGGTTACCCGCCCTGACGGTGCCGCCAGCCTCGGCGATTTATAGCGTGGACGAGGCCATGGGGTATTCAGCGGTGCAGCTGTTGGTCAGCCGCGCCCGAGCCCGTCAGCAAGGGTTTGCCTTGCGCCAACAGGACCTGAAGGCTGTGCGTGAAATCTGTCGTCGGCTGGATGGCTTGCCCCTGGCCATTGAGCTGGCGGCGGCGCAGATCGATGCATTGGCGCTGGTGGGGTTGCAAGCGCAACTGGGCAACTGTTTTCAGCTGTTGAGCCAAGGTCGACGCACCGCCGTGCCACGGCATCAGAATCTCAAAGCCGCACTGGACTGGAGCTATGAACGGCTGAGCCCGTTGGAACAGATCGTGTTGCAGCGGCTGGCGGTGTTCAAGATGGCGTTCACCCTGGACGCGGCGATTGGCGTGATCAGTGACGCGATGTTGCTGCCCGCAAGCCTGGTCAACGTGGTGGAGAGTCTGGCGAATAAATCGCTGCTGTCGGTGGAGCAGGGCAACGGCGTGACGCGCTACCGTTTCCTCAATACCACGCGCACCTACGCCCTGGAGAAACTCGAACACAGTGGTTACTTGCGTGCCTTCGAACTGCGTTATGAGCGCTACATCAGCCGGGCCCACTGGACATCAGTCGGGCAGGTCGCGCTGCAACTCGTCGAGTAACCGCCGGACTTTGATCAGGTCCGGTGTGGCGAAGCCTTCGGTGAAGCGCTGGTAAATCGGCGCCAGCAGCTCATGGGCTTGCCGGAAGTGGCCCTGACGTTGCCACAACTGGGCCAGCGATGTCGCACTGCGCAGTTCCCAGGCCAGCGCTCCCTGGGTTTTTGCCACGGCTAAAGCCTTGAGCAGCACCGCCTCGGCCGCGTCAGCACTGCTCGGGCAATCCTCTGCCAGTAACGCGTCGGCCCGAGCCCGCAGAATCTCTGCCGTGCTCCAGCCCGCCGCGCCGTTTTCGGCCCGCTCCAGCAACGCATCATCGATGAAACGACTGCCCAGAGTGACCATGATTTCCTTGACCAACCCGGTGTCCGGTCGCGGTGATGAGGGCGCATCAGTTCCGTCGATCACCTGCGCGTAATATTTGGCCCAGGTGTAGAACAGCAACACCGAGTGTTTCTTCGCCTGCTCAAGCAGCAAGGTCAGGAGCTCGCGGGCGACCGGCGTGTTGCCGTTGTAGTGGGCGATCAGGCAACCGGACAGCGCCAGGGTGTAGCAGATGGACGTGCCGTGATTGATTTGCATCGCGATGTCGAGCGCCTGTCGTGCGGTATGCCAGGCTTTTTCCGGGAGCCCTTGCAGCCAGAGAATGCGCGCCAGAATCGTCAGGGTCGCCACGCTCTGGTCGTATTGCACGCCAAAACCATGGGTGAAACGGTTGAGTTGGCCGCTCTGGGCCAGGCGTTGAATGACCTGTTCGGCATTCTCCCGCGCCAGTGCCTGATCTCCGGCAAAATGCAGGGCCAGGACCCGCAAGCGTTGGGTGCTGAGGGCCGTCATCGCATCGTCGTGCGGCCTCAACCGCTCGAATTGTCGGCTCTGCTCCAGGGCCAGTTGGTAGTGGCCGCAACTGAGATCAACCGCCAGGTGCCCGGAAATCGCTTTGAGCTGACCGGCCATATCGTTGCAGTGTTCGGCCAGGTGTTTGGCGCTGACGAAGGCTTCGACGGCTTCGGTGCTATTGCCCTGGGTGTGGTAGCAGGAACTGCCGAGGGCAAGTTTGAGGTTCATGGTCAAACGCGGGCAGGGCTGGTGCGTCGCTTCGAGCAATGCCAGGGCTTTGCCCACGTACACCCCATATTCCTTGAGCAGCGACAGCTCTTGCCAGAGCGGTGCCGAGGTCGCGGCGAGACGGATGGCCAAGGCCTGCGGCCCTTGAGCGTTCAAGCCCCAATCCAGGACTGCACGAATGTCGTCCAGGCTGCGGGCGTAACGCTCGGTCCAGCGCTCGCTCTGGGTGTGTTCCCAATCACTCTGCGCCTGCTGCATCAAGGCCAGGCAGCATTCGGCGTGGCGCTCTCGGGTGTCCGCCAGCTCTTGGGCCTGGTCGAGTTTTTCCAGCGCATAGCCTCGCGTGGTGTCGAGCAGACGGTAGAACACTTCTTCGTCGCCGACTTCCACGTTCAGCAATGACTTGGCCACCAATTGGGTAATCGAGGCAAACACTACGTCGGGCTCGATGTACTGGCCGACAATCACGGCAGCCGCCGATTCCAGGGTAAAAGCGCCCCGGAATATCCCCAGTCGGCGCAGGCACGTCTGCTCGCAGGCATTGAGCAGTTCGAAGCTCCAGTCCAGCGTGGCGCGCAGGGTCTGATGGCGGCCCATGGTGGTCGGGCAGTCTTGGGCGAGCAGGCGAAAGCTGTCTTGCAGTTGCGACAGCAAGCCGCTCAAACCCAGGTTGCCGACCTGCGCCGCTGCCAGTTCGATCGCCAACGGGATGCCGTCCAGACGTCGGCAGATTTCAATCGCCAGCGGCAGGTCGGCTTCGCTCAGTTCGAAGCTGTCGTGGCTGGCCATCGCCCGCTCGACAAACAATTGCAGCGCCGAAAACGTCAGGGCCTGAGCACGGTCGAGCACGGCGATGGGCGGCGGGCAGTCCAGCGATTCCAGGCGCTGCACGTATTCGCCTTCGGCCCGCAGGCTTTCGCGACTGGTGGCCAGAATGTGCACTTGGGGCGCCGCGCGCAGGATGCTTTCGCTGAGCAACGCAATGGCATCGATCAGGTGTTCGCAGTTGTCGATGACCAGCAGCATCTGCCGTTCGCGCAAGCATGTGGCGAGCCCGTTCATGGGATCGGCGTCATGCAACGACAAGCCCAGCGCTGTCGCCAAGTGCGCGCCGATCATCAAAGGGCAGTTGATCGGTGCCAGGTCCACCAGGCGAATGCCGTCTCGATAGCGACCGATCAGTTGCTCGGCGACGCGCAGCGCCACGGTCGTCTTGCCGATCCCGCCGGGGCCCACGAGGGTGATGAAACGCTGCTGTGAGAGTTGCGCCAGCAGTCTGTCGACCAGCGCCTGACGGCCGATCAAGCGAGTCCGGCGCACCGGCAGGTTATGGCCGCCCGGTTCATTGGCGTCGTTTTGGGGGGGGTGTTCGATGGACTCCAGGGAAAACGGCGCGACAAAACTGTAGCCGCGCTGGGCGACGGTGACGATGTAACGCTGGCCGGCCTGACCGTCACCGAGGGCTTTGCGCAGTGCCGCCATGTGCACGCGCAGGTTGGTGTCTTCCACTACGCTTTTGGGCCAGACCCGCGCGATCAGTTGCTGCTTGCTCACCACCTGGCCTGCGTGCTCCAGCAACATCAACAGAATGTCCATGGCTTGCCTGCCCAGGCGCAGGGGCTGGTCGGCCTCCATCACCAGGCGTTGTCCGGGGTAGATCCGGTAGGGGCCGAAACGGATGGCCTGTTCGGGGGTAAGGGTCAACGGGTCACTCCTGCTTGCGTCCGTCTATCACGCGGTATCCAGGCATATTCCTGAGGTTTTTTCGGTAGCGCAACGTGGCGTCATACATCTCGACAGCAGGTACAACGGCTGCGGCCTTGCCGTCAGTGCCCGGCGGTCCCGTATTTATTGGACTCAGCGCTGGTGAACGGCACGCCGGGGCCATGGGTGTACGGCAGAAAATTAACAACGTTTAACTCGTACCGATCCGGTCTACGCTCAAAAATCCATTTCTTCAAGTAGTCGAAGGTATCGGCCTTTAAGCAACAAAAAGCGTGCCGCAAAAAGGACGAACACTTCTGGAGGAGCCGGAATGAGCAACGTGGTGGTGGTCTATCACAGTGGTTACGGGCACACCCGGGTCATGGCCGAAGCCGTGGGCCTGGGGGTGGAACGGCACCTGGGCAGCACCTGTCGGCTGATTCCGGTGGAGGAAGTGGACGACCACTGGGAACGCTTGCACCGTGCCGATGCAATCATCTTCGGCGCCCCCACCTACATGGGCAGCGCCTCGGCAGCCTTCAAGGGTTTCATGGAGGCCACCGCCTCGTTCTACCTGGCCCAGCCCTGGCGCGACAAACTCGCTGCCGGGTTCACCAACTCCGGTTGTCTGTGCGGCGACAAGCTCAACACCTTGCTGCAGATGGCGGTGTTCGCCGCCCAGCACTCGATGATCTGGGTCGGCCTCGACCTGCTGCCGGCGCGCAGCAGCCTCGGCCTGTTCGACGGGCAGTTGAACCGACTCGGCAGTTCGCTGGGGGCGATGGCCCAATCGAACGTCGAACAATCCCCTGAATTTGCACCTCCACTGGAAGACCGCCGTACCGCCGCACATTTGGGCGAGCGGGTGGCGCGCCTGGCCGAACGAATGGCTTATACCTCTTATTAACCGTCGTAAACCCATGCATCAGGAGAATCGTAATGAGCACTTTCACCACCCGAGACGGCACCGAGATTTACTACAAGGACTGGGGCACAGGTCAGCCGATCGTCTTCAGCCACGGTTGGCCGTTAAACGCCGACAGTTGGGAGTCGCAGATGATCTTCCTGGCCTCCAAAGGCTACCGGGTCATCGCCCATGACCGCCGTGGTCACGGTCGTTCGAGCCAGCCATGGTTCGGCAACGAAATGGATACTTACGCCGATGACCTGGCGCAGTTGATCGAGCATCTGGATCTGCAAAACGCCGTACTCTTTGGCTTCTCCACCGGCGGTGGCGAAGTGGCGCGCTACATCGGTCGCCATGGCACCGGCCGCGTGGCCAAGGCCGGGCTGATTTCTTCGGTGCCGCCGTTGATGCTCAAGACCGAGGCCAATCCGGGCGGCCTGCCAATGGAAGTGTTCGACGGTATTCGTCAGGCGTCGTTGGTCGACCGTTCGCAGTTGTACAAGGATCTGGCCAGCGGTCCGTTCTTCGGTTTCAACCGGCCGGGTGCCAAACCTTCGCAAGGCATGATCGACTGGTTCTGGCTGCAGGGCATGGCTTCCGGCCACAAGAACGCGTACGACTGCATCAAGGCGTTCTCTGAAACCGACTTCACCGAAGACCTGAAGAAGTTCGACGTGCCGACCCTCGTGGTGCATGGCGACGACGACCAGGTGGTACCGATCGAAGCGGCGGGCATCGCCTCGGCGAAACTGGTCAAGGGCTCCACATTGAAGGTCTACCCGGGAGCCCCGCACGGCCTGACCGACACCCACAAGGATCAACTCAACGAAGATCTGCTGGCGTTCATCAAGGGCTGATCAAAATCAAAGGCGCCTACAGGGACATGTGAGTACCTGTAGGCGCTGGCGAAGGCTGCGATCTTTTGCTGTTGTGAGAGGGAAGAGTACGCATGGCACGGCAGCGCCAGGCAAACGGTGTGATGCCTTCGCTGCGGGTGAAGATATGGGAGAAATGCGCCTGGTCGCAGAAGCCACATTCCAGGCTGATTTGCGTCAGGGTCAGGTCGGTGTTCCGGATCAACTGTTTGGCCCGGGCAATGCGTTGCTGTCGGATCCAGTCCTGCGGCGAAACACCGGTGCTGCATTTGAACGCACGGGAAAAATGACTGCGCGACAGGGCACAGACCCGTGCCAGTTCGGTCACTTCCAGGGTTTCGCCGAGGTGGTCGAGGATCAACTGTTTAACCAGGTTTTCACGCCAGGGGCTAAGGCCTCCCGTGGTCTTTTTTTGCGTTTCAGTGGCGCACGTCCTGATCGCGTTTTGCTGAAAGTAAGCCATGGCCAATGTCCGTGTCGGTGGGCGCGCGCGGGTGCACTGCACGGTGGGCCAGCACGTTCCCTTGTCTGAAAAACAAGTCTGCGCAGAAGGCTTCATTCTTGGCCGCGAGGACTTTGGCTTGCGAGTTAAACGTTGTTAATTCCGCAGTCAGGCTTAAGGGTGAAAATGCGCCAACTGAGCACATCACTGCAATTCGCGCCGATGCACGGTCATGCAAGATGGGCGATGTGTAGCGGCCTGGACGGGGCCGCTTTTTCTGGCTCGATCAAGGGTGATCTCATGAAGCAATCCCGCGTTTGCACACTTGGCGGACTTGGCCTGGCATTGGCGCTGATGTCCGGCACCAGCCTGGCCCAGGCACCGGCTCAGGTGAACACTCAGGTGCCCGGTTATTACCGGCTCGCGGTGGGCGACTACGAGGTGACGGCGTTGTTCGATGGCTACAACGACCTGTCGCCCAAACTGCTCGAGGGGCTGACCCAAGACCAGATCCGCGCGTTGCTGGCTCGTCGTTCGATTGAAACGCCGGGGGTGCAAACCGCGTTCAATGCGTTTCTGGTGAATACCGGCAAACAATTGATTCTGGTGGATACCGGGGCAGGGCAGTGCATCGGTGCCACGGCGGGCCAACTGTCGGCGAACATGCAAGCCGCTGGTTATAAGCCAGAACAGGTCGATACCATCCTGCTCACCCACCTGCATCTGGACCATGTGTGCGGGTTGGTGGATGGGCAGCAAAAGCCCGTGTTCGCCAACGCCACGGTCTATGCGGCCAAGGCAGAAGCTGATTACTGGCTGGATCCCCAGGCCATGGCCAAGGCACCGGCCGGTGCCAGGGAATTCTTCAAGATCGCCCAGGACTCCACGGCGCCCTACATCGCGGCGGGTCGCTTCAAGACCTTTACTGCCGGGCAATCGCCAGTGCCGGGCGTTGTCGATGCTGAGCTGGAGGCCGGGCACACACCGGGCAGCACCACCTATCGGTTCAACTCCCAGGGCCAGAGCATTCTGTTCATGGGTGATCTGGTGCATAACCTGGCGGTGCAGTTTGAGCATCCCGAGGTATCGATCCGTTTCGACGTCGACAATCAACAGGCGATCAAGAGCCGCGCCAAGGTGTTCAGCGATGCGGCGGCCAGCAAGATCTGGGTCACGGCAGCGCATTTGCCGTTTCCGGGTGTCGGCCATATCACCGCAGTGGACAAGCATTTCCAGTGGGTGCCCATCGAGTACGGACCTTACAGACGAGCGGCGAAAGTGCCGATGATCGAGTAAAGTCCGACACACTTGCGCCTGGCTGAACATAAAAGGGAACCGTGCCCATGAACCGTAATGATCTGCGCCGCGTCGACATGAACCTGCTGGTGATTTTCGAAGCGCTGATGTTCGAAAAAAACCTGACCCGCGTCGCCGAAAAACTGTTCATGGGCCAACCGGCGGTGAGCGCGGCACTGGGCCGGTTGCGTGATTTGTTCGACGATCCGTTGTTGCTGCGCAATGGTCGCGGCATGGAGCCGACGGCGCGGGCGCTGGCGATTCTCAAGGAGCTGCAACCAGCGATGGACACCATCTCGGGGGCGGTCAGTCGGGCCAAGGAATTCGACCCCGCCACCAGTTGCGATGTGTTCCGTATCGGGCTGTCGGACGACGCCGAGTTCGGGCTGTTTCCGCCGTTGCTGCGCCAGTTGCAGGAAGAGGCACCGGGGATCGTGGTTGTGGTGCGCCGCGCCAACTATCTGTTGATGCCAGCCTTGCTGGCGTCGGGAGAAATCTCGGTGGGGGTGAGCTACACCACCGACCTGCCGGCCAATGCCAAACGCAAAAAACTGCGCGACATTCCCTGCAAAGTCCTGCGCGGAGACAGCCGACCGGGGCCGCTGACGCTGGACGAATACTGCTCCCGCCCGCATGCCATGGTGTCGTTCTCTGGCGACTTGAGCGGCAACATCGACGTCGATTTGGCCAAGGTCGGCCGCACCCGCCGCGTGGTGCTCGGCGTACCGCAATTCAGTGGTTTGCGCGCGTTACTCGCTGGCACGGAAATGATTGCCACTGTCCCGGACTATGCCGCGTGCGCATTGGTGGAAGGCTGTGCGTTGCGCGCCGAAGATCCGCCGTTTCCCATTGATGCGGCGCAACTGTCGATGGCCTGGAGCGGGGTGCATGACAACGATCCTGCCGAGAAATGGCTGCGGTCGCGGATCAGCCAGTTCATGTCGGTCTCGCTGGATATTCCGGCTGTGTAAGGCGAATCCGCGCCACACCGTTCGTCCGAAATAGCCGCTCACCTATAAGTTCTGACAGTAGCGCGTTTCCGCGCGTCGGTGTGTGATTCATTCAATGCTCTTTCGGGGGCCGGATCGATCATGCACAGGGACAGAACAATGAATATCGCTACCGCCACAGTGAACGCCGGCAGCCCGCCGCCTCCTGTCATCCAGGAAAGCGCCAACCAGTCCCTTCTCAATCCGGTGGACGTGAGGCATACGCTCATGATCGAGGTGACCGATCCGGCGTTGCAGCCCACCGACCGGGTGAGTGTGACCTGGACAGGTGCTCCGGGCTCCGGAGCAGACGGCTCTCACACCACGGCTTTCATCGACGCCGGTAGCACTCGGCCGCTGGTGATTCGACTCCCTAATTCGTTGGTTATCTTCAATCTGGGCCAAACGGTGACGGTGACTTACACCATCATTCGCGGCGCCGCTGTCCCCGTGACTTCAGAGCCCCGGGTCGTGTACGTGCTGCCTCTGGCGCAAAGCGATCTGACGCGCCCCATCATTACCCAGGCAGAACAGTCCGGGGAAGGTCCGATGCTGGACGTCAATGGCCTGACCGACGTTACCCTGCGTATCAACGCGTGGCCCTTGAACGCTCGGGGTCAATTCCTTTGGTTGCGGCTTGAGGGCAAGAACGCCGATGGCAGCGATTTCCGAATGAGGTACTGGAGTGCGCCGAGCAATGTCATCACTGACGAATTCATCCGTTTTGGTTTTTACGAGCGAAGCCACTCCGCCAATGCCCTGCACGGGCTCAAGGACCGCAGCGTATTGACCCTGAAGTTAATGGTGGGGCTGCAAGGGAGCCCGGATGAGTCCCTTGCCCAGCCGTTTGCCCATCGAAACTACATCGTCCTGACAGGTGCAGTGGTAAGCCGGGAAGTGACGATCAAGGAAGCGCCAGATAACGCCAATTTGAACCCGGTTGACGCGATCACACATTTGACCGCTGTCTTGAATTACGCCAGTGAGTCTAACGACCTGGTCAGCGTGAACTGGACTGCCGAGCCAGGCACGCCGGCGGCGGGTTCGCGAACCACAATCCCTGTCCCGGTGGGCACCATGCCCATGGACATTACGTTGCCCGTTCCATTGGTGGCTTTCAGCATCGGTAAGGCGGCGGATATCTCGTTCACCTACAGGCGTGGTTCATCGGATCCAGTCACTTCATTGCCCTGGCCGTTACATGTTCTGCCTATCCCGAAGGACTCGCTCGTTTCCCCGATGATTGCCGAAGCGAAGGGTACAACCGAGCTTGATCTGAAGGATGTCATTGTCGGAGGGACGCTGGTGTTTGGTATCTGGCTACATATTGCGATCGGACAACGATTGTCGTTGATGTTGATGGGGCGCAATGCCAGCGGCGCCGAGCACAATTTGCCCATTTGGACGGACACGCGCAACGCGGTTCATCGAGCATGGGTTACATCTGGTGGCTACAGCACGATCATACCGGCCTTCTATTTGCTGGCGCTCAGGCCCGGGAGCATATTGTCTATCGTGTTCTCGGTGTGTACGGATCAGGTGCCTGGTTCGGCGGCCAGGACGGATTTCGAAGTGCGGGAATACACTGTCATAGACACTCGTTGACCAGAGGCGGGGCTGGAGGGTTTTGGTATTCGACGTGCAGTGTTTAAAGGTGTTGATCGTTACTTCCTGAAAGCTACAGATCCTTGCGCCGTTGCCTACGGCTGCGCCAGAATCCGCCGGCTTGTGCGCTTTGGGCCTGGTCTTTATCGTTTCCGTATCGCTGCCAATCAGCGATCGGGTTTAGCGACCTGAACAGGTATAAGCGCAACAACGCTCCGTCATATTGCAGGCATTCCATGTCTGCAGTTTCGATATGGTGGCTGTGCGCGGGAGGCCCTCGGGTCTGCCGGGTCTTATACCTCTCGGTTCGCTAACCTGCGTACAGCCGCCACCCTTACTTGTTTAGCGACAGGTACTGGTGGTTCCATCAGGTATAACGGAGATTCACCATGTTCAAAGCCACACCTAACCCGCCAGCAACCGACGACGTTTCCCCCTACGATCCCCTCGATCCCAAAAAACTCAACGAAGCCGCCGAACGCGCCCTCGATCACTACCTCAAACCGTCCGACACCAAGCCCCCGCGCAAACCGAGCACGATTTACACCGTCGCCCCGGACATCAACATCGAAGAGCTGCTGACCAATGCCTGCGAGTCCTTTGCCTCGGCCAAGGTGATCGCCAGTGACTGCGCCGGATTTCTGGAGGGGCCGCAGCGCAATACGATACTGGGCGTCGCGCAGCTCATCATGTTCGGCGAGTTGGCGGTGAGTCGGGCGCTGGACAGTCTGGAGCTGAAGGCCAACCCGGCCCTATGACCTGATCCCCTGTGGCGAGGGGGCTTGCCCCCGTTCGGCTGCGCAGCAGTCGTAGAACCTGTGCATGCGGTTTGCCAGACAGACGGTGACTGCAGGTTTTGGGTCTGCTTCGCAGCCCAACGGGGGCAAGCCCCCTCGCCACAGGGGTTGCGTTGTCTGTGTATGGCGTTCCAGCCGTACAAAGAGAGCACGTACATTCAATTTTTCCCTACCCCTTGGCGGCACTATTCAATCCAATGATTGAACAGGGGTGAGTCATGAACGCTTCGCAAAGGGATGAACAGGCGCGGGATGTCGGGCTGCTGTTTCTGCGGGTCAGCGGTGGTCTGTTTCTGCTGTGGGTTCACGGCTTGCCCAAGCTGCTGGACTTCAGTGCGCAACTGCAACTGATCGAAGACCCGTTCCACCTCGGTGCCCACCTCACCCTCAGCCTGGCGATTTTCGCCGAAGTGCTGTGCCCGCTGCTGATTGTCGCTGGTGTTCTGGCGCGTCTGGCGTGCTTGCCTATTCTGTTTGTGCTGCTGGTGGCGCTGCTGGTCGTGCACCCGCAATGGAGTGTGGCCGAAGGGCAGTTCGGCTGGCTGTTGTTGATCATCTTCACCTCTGTGTTTATCGCCGGGCCTGGACGGCTGGCGCTCAATGTTCGTTTGCCCGGAGTGCTCCGTTATGTCTGAAGCCCAAACTCAAAAAGCGCCGGGGTCCGATGAGATCGTGACGCTGATCGTCAAGCACCGGGTCAAGGCCGGTTTCGAAGCAGCCTATGAAGCCTGGCTGCGCAACATCGTCAGCGTAGCGGGGCGCACGGAAGGACATCTGGGCGTGGACGTGATCCGCGGCAAGAACGCGGGCCTGGACATGTTCACCTGCGTGCTGCGCTTTTGCTCCACCGAGGCCATGCAGCACTGGCTCGATTCGCCGCAACGTCAATCGTTGATCGATGAAGCCGCGCCGATGCTGGCCGACGGCGACCAGACCGAGGTCAACCCGGTCAACGAATTCTGGTTTGCGCCGCTGGCCGATGCCGCCTCGCCGCCACCGCGCTGGAAGCAGGCCGTGGTGTCGTTGCTGGTGATTCTGCCGCACACCTTGCTGGTGCCGCTGCTCTGGGGGCCGCTGCTCAAACTCAACGCTTTTCTCTCCAACTACTTGGTCGCCACGTTCCTGATCACCCTGACCATCGTGGTGTCGGTGGTGTACGTGTGCATGCCGGCCGCGACTCGCTTGTTTGCGCCGTGGCTGACGGCCAGTCAGCCACGGGAGCACCTCGAATCCAACGCAAATTCGCCGCGCTGAGCCGGCGCTTTTTTGCTTCATTTCACTGATGACGAAGGAACTGCGATGAACGCCGATCTGATTCTGTTCAATGGTCAATTTCATACCGTAGACCGCGAAAAGCCCCTCGCCAGCGCCGTGGCGATCAAGGGCGGCCGCTTCGTCGCGGTCGGCACCGACGCCGAAGCCATGGCCCTGCGCGGCTCGGGCACCCAGGTGATCGACCTCAAGGGTCGCTGTGTCATCCCTGGCCTCAACGACTCGCACCTGCACCTGATCCGTGGCGGTTTGAACTACAACCTCGAACTGCGCTGGGAAGGCGTGCCGTCCCTGGCTGATGCGTTGCGCATGCTCAAGGAGCAAGCCGACCGCACACCGACGCCGCAATGGGTACGGGTAGTCGGTGGCTGGAACGAATTCCAGTTTGCCGAGAAGCGCATGCCGACCCTGGAAGAGCTCAACCAGGCGGCACCAGACACCCCGGTGTTTGTGCTGCATTTGTACGACCGCGCCTTGCTCAACCGCGCTGCATTGCGGGTTGCCGGTTACACCCGCGACACGCCGAACCCGCCGGGTGGCGAAATCGTGCGTGATGCCAACGGCAATCCGACCGGCATGTTGGTCGCAAGGCCGAACGCGATGATCCTGTACTCGACCCTGGCCAAGGGGCCGAAGCTGCCGCTTGAGTATCAGGTCAACTCGACCCGCCAGTTCATGCGTGAGCTCAACCGCCTCGGCCTGACCTGCGCGATCGATGCCGGCGGTGGTTTCCAGAATTACCCGGACGATTACCAGGTGATCGAGCAGTTGGCGAAAGATGACCAACTGACCGTGCGCATCGCCTACAACCTGTTCACCCAGAAACCGAAAGAAGAGCTGACCGATTTCCAGAACTGGACCGGCAGCGTCAAGTTGCACCAGGGCGACGACTTCCTGCGGCACAACGGCGCCGGCGAGATGCTGGTGTTCTCGGCGGCGGACTTCGAGGACTTCCTCGAACCGCGTCCGGACCTGCCGCAGACCATGGAGCAGGAGCTGGAGCCGGTGGTTCGCCACCTGGTGGAACAGCGCTGGCCGTTCCGTTTGCACGCCACTTACAACGAATCGATCAGCCGCATGCTCGACGTGTTCGAGAAGGTCAACCGCGACATTCCGTTCAACGGCCTGCCATGGTTCTTCGACCACGCTGAAACCATCACCCCACAGAACATCGAGCGGGTAAGGGCGCTGGGCGGTGGCATTGCGATCCAGGACCGCATGGCGTTCCAGGGTGAATATTTTGTCGACCGCTACGGCAAGCAGGCCGCCGAATCTACGCCACCGATCAAGCGCATGCTGGCCGAGGGTGTACCGGTCGGCGCCGGCACCGATGCCACGCGAGTGTCTAGCTACAATCCATGGACCTCGCTGTACTGGATGGTCAGCGGCCGTACCGTCGGTGGCCTGGCGCTGTACGAGGAAGGTTTGCCGCGCACCACTGCACTGGAACTGTTCACCCACGGCAGCGCCTGGTTCTCGTCGGAACAAGGCAAGAAAGGCCAGATCAAGGTCGGGCAACTGGCGGACCTGGTAGCACTGAGCGCGGACTTCTTCAGCGTCGAGGAAGAAGCGATCAAGTGGATCGAGTCGGTATTGACCGTGGTCGGCGGCAAGGTGGTGTACGCCGCCGGCGACTTCGAAAAACTCGGGCCTGTCAGCCTGCCGGTGCTGCCGGACTGGTCGCCGGTGGCGAAGGTTCCGGGACACTGGCGGCCGAACGCGCCGATGCAGGCGCAGGTGCACCAGTGCAGCGGCCCGTGCGCCGTGCATACCCACAGCCATGAGAAGGCCCGTATGTCGAACGTGCCGGTGAGTGACTTCGCCGGTTTCTGGGGCGCCTTCGGCTGTTCCTGCTTCGCGTTCTGAGTCTTGCAACAAAAGCGTCGGCCATGTGTGGTCGACGCTTCACTCACCACCCTCCGAGGAGTTTCACATGAGCAACGTTCCTTACAAACGTCTGAACAAAGATGACGCCGTTGTGCTGCTGGTCGATCACCAGACCGGCCTGATCTCTCTGGTGCAGGATTTCTCGCCCAACGAATTCAAGAACAACGTGCTGGCCCTGGGCGACATCGCCAAATTCTTCAACCTGCCGACCATCCTCACCACCAGTTTCGACGCAGGCCCGAACGGCCCGATCGTGCCTGAACTGCGCGAGCAATTCCCGGACGCGCCGTTCATTCAGCGTCCAGGCCAGATCAACGCCTGGGACAACGAAGACTTCGTCAAAGCCATCAAGGCCACCGGTCGCAAGCAACTGATCATCGCGGGTGTGGTGACTGACGTCTGCGTGGCGTTCCCGACCCTGTCGGCCATTGCCGAAGGCTTTGAAGTATTCGTGGTAACCGACTCTTCCGGCACCTTCAACACCACCGTGCAACAAGCGGCGTGGGCACGCATGTCGGCGGCGGGTGCACACCTGCTGAACTGGTTCGCCGTGGCCTGCGAGCTGCAAGGCGACTGGCGCAACGACATGGAAGGCCTGGCCAACCTGTTGTCCCAGCGTCTGCCGAACTACCGCAACCTGATCAACAGCTACACCAAGTTCACCGCCAAGTAAGGCGTTGAAGAAAAATGCCCGCGATGTGCGGGCATTTTTTTGTACTGCTCGAATGTCCTCTGCATCAGCGCTTCTGCAACCATCCCAGAAACCCGCCTTTCCTGATCGGCACCGGTTTGGCCATCAACGCCAGCCGACTGTTTTGCTGGCGCACCGCCTGCAACTTGTTCAACGCCCGGCCCACTTCGCTGCGCTGTTCCATGCACTGGCGGGTCAGGTTCTTGTCCAGACGGTAGATGATCGAAGATGTCAGCGCGGTGAACGTTGCCTGCGACGGCGTATCGGCCAGGATGCTCTGTTCGCCCATGACTTCGCTCGGCCCCATGCGACCGGCCTCGGTGAAACCATTGCCGTCCGGCACGCTGGCGCTGACGACGCCAGTGGCGATCACGAACAGGCTGTCCGGCACTTCAGCCAGATCCAGCACCACCTCGCCGGCGGCGTATTGTTGCGCGACCATCGATTCGGCGAGGCGGTCGCGTTCCTCATGGCTCAGCGAGCGGAAAATCTTCACTTCATCGAGCAGTGCGCGGGCGCGGGTCGAGGGTTCGATCACGCCGTCGGGGTGCCGCGAGATGCCGGCCGCTTCCAGATGGCGATGGGCGAGGTCGAACAGTTGATTGCGCACGTCGCTCTTTTTGCCCAGCTCGGCGATGAACCCGCTGGCCACGTATTCGGACATCTCTTCGCCAGCATCGACGAGCACCGCTTTTGGCGCGGGCGACAGCAACAGACTGCTGCTGCCTTGCAGCGTGCGGTCGAGGGCGTCGAGCACCCGGCGTGGGCGGATGTGGTTCGGCACCTTGATGCTGATCGACACCCCGTGCAGGTTGTTCGGGCGGCTGAGGTTGACGATCTTGGCCTTGGCCGCCACCGAGTTCGGCACCACGGCCATCGTGCCGGCGCTGCTCAACAGGTGCGTGGCGCGCCAGTTAATGTCCAGCACTTTGCCTTCGACGCCATCGATCATCACAAAGTCGTCCACCTGATAGGGTTTGGTGGTGTTGAGCACAATGCCGGAGAACACGTCGGCCAAGGTACTTTGCAACGCCAGACCGACCACGATGGCGAACACGCCGGAAGTCGCCAGCAGACCCTTGACCGGCAGATCCAGCACATAACCGGCGGCCGCGACGATAGAGGCCAGAAACACCAGCGCACCGATCACGTCCTGCAGCAAACGGCCGCTGTGACCTATGCGACGCATCAGCACCAGACCGAACACCTCGGTGAGCACCCGTGCGGCGTACAACCACCAGAGAATCCCCAGCGCCGTTGCGCCGAGTTGGGCCACCTGGTCATCGGCAAACAACGGTGCCTGCAACGGGCTGACGCCGGCATTGATGATCAGCGCGCTGAACGCCAGAAACAGCACCAGCCGCACACCGACCTTTGGCGCGCGATGCTTGAACGGGACGAGGTGCCAGAGCAGGGCGTCGAGCACCAGCAGCAGGGCGCTCCAAGGCAACAGGTGGGCAGAGAAAAGGCTCATGGATTGCACTCCAGCGGGCACAAAAAAACTCGCCACACCCTGAGGTGTGGCGAGAGGTTGGGCTTAGTTCAGATGCGTCTTGAGCTCAGCCGCGGCCTGACGTACCGCCGCTTTGACTTCCGGAATCTGATTCAGCGGATTGAGCAGGCCAAAGTCATGAATCATCCCGTTGTAGCGCACCGAGGTCACCGGCACACCGGCCGCATCGAGGTGGCGGGCGTAACCTTCGCCTTCGTCACGCAGCACGTCGAATTCGGCGGTCTGCACCAGTGCCGCAGGCAGGCCCTTGAGTTGTTCGGCGCTGGCATTCAGCGGCGAGGCATGGATCTGCGCACGCTCGGCCGGGTTGGTGGTGTAGTTGTCCCAGAACCACTGCATCATCCCTTTGGTGAGGAAGTGCCCCTCGGCGAATTGCTGGTACGAACCGTCGTCGAACTGCGCGTTGGTCACCGGCCACATCAACAGCTGGAAGCGCAGGGCAGGGGTTTTCTGTTCCTTGGCCATCAGCGCCACGACCGCCGCCATGTTGCCGCCGACGCTGTTGCCGGCCACCGCCAGTCGCTTGCCATCGACACCGATCTCTTTGCCATGCTCGGCCACCCATTTGGTCGCGGTGTAGGCCTGGTTGATGGCGGTCGGGTAGTGCGCTTCGGGCGACGGCGTGTAGTCGACGTATACCGCGACTGCGCCGGAGCCCACCACCGGGTCACGGATCAGGCGTTGGTGAGTCGGGAAGTCGCCCAATACCCAGCCGCCACCGTGGAAGAACATGAACACCGGCAACTCGCCCTTGACCTTGGCCGGACGCACCACTTTCAGGTTGATGGTCTGGCCGTCGACCTTGATCGCCTTGTCGCTGACTTCAACACCCGACAGATCTACCTTCACCGAAGCCTGGGCACCGGTCAGCACCGCGCGGGCGTCTTTCGGGCTCAGTTGTTCCAGCGGTTTGCCACCGCCGGCGGCGAGGGCATCGAGGAAGGCCTGGGTGTTGTGTTCGACACCGGGGCTGCCGGCGGCGAATGCGTTGCCGATGGACAGGGCGAGAACGGAAGCGGCGAGGGTTTTCTTGATGTTCATGTGCAAATCCTTTTTAAATCGTTTGAGTTTTTATGCCTTGGGATCGGGCTGCTGTGGCGCTGGGGTTCAGGCCTCAGCAACACCGTGAGCACAGATTAATGAGATGCCGGAAAGTGAAAAAGCGGCTATAAAGCGATTAACTGTCAACCAGAGAGTGACAATGAATCCGTTCGAAGACATGCGTATTTTTTGCCAGGTCATGGACTCCGGCAGCTTCACGGCGGCGGCCGATCAGTTGGGCCTGTCCAAGCAGTTCGTCAGCCGTCGGCTGATGCAACTCGAAGAGCGCCTCGGCGTGCGCCTGCTCAATCGCTCCACCCGACGGCTGGACGTCACCCCGCTGGGGCAGAGTTATTACGAATCGGCCCTGCGCCTGCTCAGTGAAGTCGAGCAAGTGGAGCAGGGCATCGCCGGCCAGACCATCGAGCCTCGCGGGACCATTCGCCTGAGTGCACCGTTGTCGTTTGCCGTGGCGCATTTGGGCTGTTTGCTGCCAGTATTTTTGCAGCGTTATCGGGACGTCACCGTCGAGGTCGACCTGAGTGATCGGCCGGTGGACTTGCTCGGTGAGGGATACGATTTGGCCTTGCGCATCGGCGTGCTGGAAGACTCGACACTGATCGCCCGGCGCATCGCCGTCATCGAGCGGGTGTACTGCGCCAGCCCCGCGTATCTGGCCGAACGTGGCACGCCGCTTGAACCCGAGGAATTACACAGCCACGATTGCCTGCCATACGGCCATGGCCGCCAGGTGCAATGGCGGTTCGAAGGGCGGGGCAAACCGCTGACCGTCAATGTCACCGGGCGGATGCGGGTCAACAACGGTGAACTGCTCAAGGACGCGGCCATCGCCGGCATGGGCATCACGTACTTGCCGACCTTCATCGTCCATTCGGCCCTGAAAGACGGCCGGCTGGTGCCAGTACTGGATGATTTCCGCCCCGAGCCACTGACCTTGTCGGCGGTCTACCCGCAGCACCGTCAGGCCTCGCGACCGGTGCAGGCGTTGATCGAGTTCTTGCGTGAGCGGTTGAATTAACAATAAAGGGCTAGCGGTATCGTTGATTACAAGATCGCAACAAACCCCCGATGTGGTTTTTCCTGACGCTGATCTAGACTCGTGCCGGTCAATCAAAGGCCCGGAATCTGGAGCGTGCAATGGAAATGCCGACAAAAGAAAAAGCCATCGCCAGCAATCGCGATGCATGGAATGACTCCGCCCAACACCACAAGGACACCCCCGAATGGCGGGCCCGTTTGAGTGCGGTGAGTCATGGCGATTTTTCCTGCCTGGATGACACCCTTACCGGGTTGCTCCAACAGGTCGGTGTCGACGGCAAGGATGTGGTGCAACTGGGCTGCAACAATGGCCGGGAAAGCCTTTCGCTGTTTGCGCTGGGGGCCCGCAGCGTAGTGGGCGTCGACCAGTCCGGGGCCTTTCTCGATCAGGCCCGGGAGCTGGCATCCCGTTCGCCTCATCAGCCCGAATTCATCGAGGCTGACATCCATCACCTGCCGACTGAGCTGCACCAACGCTTCGACGTGGCGCTGATCACCATCGGCGTATTGAACTGGATGCCGGACATCGGTGAGTTCATGCGCCATGTCGCGCAAACCCTAAAGTCCGGCGGCAGCCTGGTGATTTACGAAACCCACCCGTTCCTGGAAATGTTCGACCCCGAGTCAGCCGATCCCTATCGCCCGGACAGCTCGTATTTTCGCAGTGAGCCTTTCGTCCAGGACCAACCGATCGTCTACGAAGGCAAAGTCGAACAGCAGGCCTCGGCGTCCTACTGGTTCGTCCACCCCCTGAGTGCCATCTTCACCGGTGCCGTCGAAGCGGGGTTGCAGATCAGCCACTTCAAGGAGTACCCGCATTCCAATCGCGAAGAACTCTACGACAAGTATCAGCAGCAAAAGGCGCAGTTGCCGTTGTGTTACACGTTGGTGGCGGTGAAGCGAGCGACGTAGTGCCAGGGGGTATTTTCAGAGCGTTGAGTGATTTGCCGCGTGCCCTGGTTGCGCGCAGAGATCAATGCCCAAGGCATGAATGACCTTTAGAACCGTGTCAAAACGTGGTTTCGCACCGGGTGCGAAGGCCTTGTACAGGCTTTCGCGCCCCATTCCGGAATCTTTGGCAATTTGTGTCATGCCGCGGGCCTTTACCACGTAGCCGATAGCACGAAGAAATTCTTCGTTGTCGCCGTCTGCCAATACCTGAGAGAGGTGTTCGCTGATGGCTTCGTCACTGTCGAGCAGTGCCGCCATGTCGAAGTTTGTTAGTTTTTGATTCATGCTTCTGGCTCCTCATTCCTGTGCGAACGTATCTGTTAGCGCAGGCATGAGGAGTCAGTTGGTTCTTTTGTAATGGGTGTATTTTTCCCTGAACTGTGTAGGCAACTGACCCCGTCGCGGGAAAGCCCTAATGTCAGTCAGTTAAGCCGTAATGCAATCTGTAGCAGCTGGCGAAGCCTGCGTTCGGCTGCTCAGCAGTCGTGAGTCGGACTAACGCGGTCAGCCTGATGCACCACAATCTCTGGTTTTACGACTGCTGCGCAGCCGAACGCAGGCTTCGCCAGCTGCTACAAGGAGTGCGTCGCGGCTGAAATTGTTTAACTGACTGGCATTAGGGCAAGCCCGCTCCCACAGGGAGATGCGGCCAAATGTGGGAGCGGAAGCCAATCACGCCTGCGCCGCCGTCACCGGCCGCTGTTCCGGTTTGCGCAGTGCCGTCAGCCGCGAGCCGGTGTAGTAGGTTTCGCGGAAGAAGCGCCAGCGGCCGAACAGGTCGTATACGTGGGTGATGCGCCCTTGCTCCTGGTAGTCCATGCGGATGTGCATTTTCATCGCCTGAATGTTGCGGGTATCGCAGACGTCGACGATCTTGTTGCACCCTTTGGCCCGCATTGCGTCCCAGAGCTTGAACTGGGCGTCCATTGACAGGCTGGTGCCGAAGTAGGCAGGGATCATTTCACCGCCGAACTCGAAAAACTCACCGGGGTTGATCCGGAACCAGCAGCCGTAATAGTGCCGGTCGAAGTAGTCCCTGGCACTGCCCCAGATGAATCCGATGGCATCACCTTCCTCGTTCACGTACATGTGTCCGGTGTGACCCTCGGCGGCGATTTCGGCCATGGCCTTGACGCGGTTGCCGTAGTACTTGGTGAACGCGGTGGCGTTTTCCGGGGTGATGATCACCAGGCGCAGGCCCGAATAGGGCCGCAGATTGTGCGGCGCCACCGGGGTCACCAGGTCGCGCCCCAGCCACAGCAGCTCCCTATGGAAATACACGTAGCGCTTCCAGAGCGACTGGAGCGTGTGGAGCAGGCCTTTTTGTTTGATGCGTTCGCGAATCTTGTCGATGGCGCTCATGAAGTCCTCCGAGGCTGAAGCCTGGGTGTGGTGGGTAACGTTTTCGATGGCGAAAAATCAGGATTTCAACGGGTGCAGTTCGGTCGGGTATTGCGGCTCCTCTTTGGATGCCCTCGGCACCACGGCATAGGACACTCTCGGAACACCCGCAAGACGCTGCTCCAGCACATGGCTCAGCGACTCTCCCGGGCTCAGATAGGCATCGCCAAAATCGGCGCCGATATGGATCGGATGGACGACGATTTCCAGCAAGCCGTCGATTGGCATCGCCACAGTGCGCAGGTCGACCGGGGTGCATACGTTCTGGGCGGTCGCTCCGGACAGGCTGTTCAGGCGATGGTTGAGCAACGTCTTGAACACTCGCTTGGGCACGCTCAGGTTACTTCCCAGATCGCGCGCCAGTCGCACGGGCACCCCTTGGCGGGCGGCAAACCGCGCGACGATTTCACCGATGGGCCAGATGTTGTGCACGTGCTGATGGGAATCGAGGTGGCTGGGGTGCAGGCCGTTGTCCAGGCAGCGTTGCCATTGGGCTTCGAGTTCCTCCAGCACCGCATCGCGATCCAGGCGGTTGAGCCAGAGACAGTGACGGGGCAGGCAGAGGTCGAATTCACCCTGGCTGTCGCAGAACGTCGAACGCGCCAGAATCGATGGGCTCAACGGCCGGCCATACGTGAGGTTAAAGTGCAGCCCGATCCGCCCCTTGAGCAATGGTTGCCGGGCCAGGACGCAGGCCGCTTCGAAGGCCGGCATGTTGGCCATGGCGGTTGCGGAGCTGATGACTCCTGCGTGGAAGGCACCCAGTATCACCGCGTTTTCGCTCGGACTGAGGCCGAAATCGTCAGCGTTGACTATGACTTGGCGAGGCATGGCTGCCCTCTCTTTCTTGTTCGGTGGGTGCAGCGTCTTTGGCGATAATGGGTGCCTGTATAGGTGTAAGCGTAGGAGCAACCAGCGTTGCTGCACGCCTGGCCTGCCACTTTTTTAACCCGGGTTTGATGCGGTGCCAGAGTCGCAGGGCCAGCCCCAGGGCGAGGCCGCTGGGGCGCCAGGAGTAGAAGCTCCAGCGCCAGTGCTCCAGTTGCCCGGTCATGCGTTCCAGGAGTTGATGGCTGGAGTTTTCCAGGCTGATCCGCGAGGCGTCGATCCAGCGCCAGTTGTCATCCAGACCCCAGCGGATCCACTCTTCGAGCAGCACCCGACCGCTGCCCAGGTCTGCATATTGCGGCAGGAACGCCAGGTTGTAGTCGTACAGCCGACCCCGTTCCAGCAAGCCGATGCGGTAGCTGATGCAGCGCCCGTCCAGTTCCAGCACCACCACCCGCACCAGTCCCAGTTCGGCGAGGGCGGTGAAAGCTTGCTCGATCCATTGCCGGTAGCGGTCATTGGTGAAAATCCCAACGCCTTGAAGGCCTTTCCAGCTCAGCGCTTCGACTTTGCCGAGGGTCCGCAACAGTGGCCTGATGGTGGCGGCGTCGGGGGTTATCCGTCGGATCTCGGCACCGCAAGCCGTGATGCGTTTACGTGCACGGCGCAGTTTGTAGCGGGGGTCGCCGGACACTTCCTGATGGTCGGCCTCGCTGATCAGGTGCACCGGCACCCGACAACTGAGGCGGCGCTCGCCGGTCGAGCTGTGGGCCATCCAGGTGGTCAGCGCACTTTCTTCGCCGATGGGTTCGCACAATTCATTGAGTTGCAGCATCGCATGGGGCACGCGACGGCGGATGATCACCAGCGCCTTGCGCATGCTCTCGGCATCGAGGCAACTGAGCAGGGCCAGGCGATCGGCGAGGGGGTAACCGAGGTGATGCAGGACTCGAAATGGTAGCCCGCCAAAGCGCTCCACGGACACCACCAACGGCAGGCACAAGGCCAATTCATCGCCGTGCCAGCCGAGCAGAACGTGCAAGCGCTCCCCGGCAACCAGTGCCTGTTCCGATGCGCGCAGCCAGGCGAGGGTGTTGAACGGTGTATGGTCCGTCACGCGCCAGCGCAACCCCTCATAGGCGGCTGTTGGAAAGTCCGGAGCGCACAACGACGTGCGCCATTCGAATCGAGCCATCATAGATTCAGACCGCCGCATAACTCATGGACGTTCATGAGGCGCTCCAGCTCAGGGCGAACAGGGTTTGCCCTGGCAGGTCGAAGCTGACGCGACCGTCCTGACAGTTGAATTTGCCTTCGCGACTGCGGCTGTCGGCACCAAAATACACCAGCGCTCCCTTGGTCAGCGGGCAGGTCGCCCCGGCCAGATCGACACGCTGCAAGCGCGCGCCCTTATTGACGCCCAACAGGCTGCGTTGGTGTTCGGTGGCCATCGCCAGCACGTCGACTTCGAAGGCGTCGTTGTCCAGGCGCATGACGTTTTTCAGCCAGTGCTGCCGGATGAATTGTTGGGCCAGGCCCACCGGTTTGAGCTCGAAACGATCGCCGCCCAGCACCCGCACCATGCCTTTGGGGTAGTTCGGTTCGTCGGCGGCCTGGAACCAGTTGAGCATGTCCAGCAACCCGTCCTGCGCCGAGTTGATGACCACCGAGGTCCACCACAGCGAAGCGAAATGGGTTTCCTGATCGTAGGGGCTCAGGCTTGATCCGCTGGACAGGTTGGTCTGGTCCAGCAGTAAGGCCTTGCGTGGCCGGCCCTTGGCATCGAGGCCCACCAGCTCGGCGGCGCGGCGCACGCTGTCGCGGTAGACCCGGGTCGCCAGCAGGTCGCGAACCATCCATTCATGCCAGGCGAGGGCGTCGATCTGCTCGCCGGATTCAGCCAGCAGGCGCCGTGCCCAGTCGATACCGCGCTTGTCGGCAGCATCGTCGGTGAACGGGCCGTTGACGAAGCGCGAACTGGCGGGCATGGCAATGCGAATGCCGGCCTTGGCGTTGGCCGGATCGCTGCGCACTTGCCGGGCCATGCTGTTGAAGATCGCCTGGTAGTTGGCGTAGCTCGAGTAGTTGAGATTGGGCTCGTCGGCGAACGCGATGTAGTGAGTGCCGCCGCCACCGAGGGCGCGGGTAGCGGTGAGCCAGGCGTCGAGGCCGGCGTTGCTCACGGTGTCGGCGCGCAGATCGGCCTGACGCTGGCTGCCGGCCAACAGCGTGATGTCCTGCGTAATGCCGAAGCGGTTCTGATAGAGCTGGCGGAATGCATCTTCGTGGTGCGGATTTTGCGCCGTGACGTCGACGAAACTGTAGTAGGAACCCGCCTGAGGCTTGAGGGCGTCGAGCGCCGCGAAACTGGATTGCGGCGGCAGCACGTAGGGCAAATAAATGCCCAGGTTCGGGGTCGGGCCGAGCGTCTCTTTATGCAGGGTCAGCCGGGTCTGGCCAGCGTCCTCGCGCAGCGGCTTGAGTTGCTGCGGGTTCTGGGCGAACAGGTTTGCCGTGCCATCGAGCCAGAACGCGACCTTGCCGCTGCCTTGCAGGCGCAGGCGCCAGATTTGTTCGTCCTGGGTGACGGGCAGTTCGAGCTGATCGAATTGCCAATAGGCACGATAGGGTTTCAGCGCCAGTGTCACTTGTTTGTTATCGCCCACACGTTGGGCCAGCAGAGCGCCGACGCCACCGTGAAACTTGCCGGCCAGCACGGCGTGTTCCCCCGGTGCGACTTTGAAATACAGCTCATCGCCGCCACGGGTTTCGGCGCTGAAATGCACCTTGGCCGGGGCGAACAATGCCACGGTGCGTTCGTCGTGTTCGACGGTGTAGCGGCGGAAGCTGTAGCCCGGAATTTCCAGTCGATAACTGGCGGCACCCGGCACCAGCGGCCAGCTCTGCTTGCCGCGTGGTTCACTGGCGGCGATCAGGCGATCGCCCTTCAGGTTGCCGTTGCCGTCGAGCAGGTACAGGTGTTCTTCGTTGGCATCGGCCTGCCACGCCGGGACCCACTGGATGGTCAACGTGTCGGGGCGATCCGCTTGCAGGTACAGGCTGCCGTCGCGAATGTCGGTCCAGCGCATGGGCGCCGCCTGAGCGCTCAAACCAAGGCCCAGGCTCAACAGCAGCACCAGGCGTTTCATGCTGATTTCCGTTGCAGTATCTGAAGCATCGGTGCCACATCGCTGGGCAGGATGATCAGGGTTTGCCAGAAGGGGACGCCGCTCAACCGGCAGTACATCACCAGCAACGCGACGGTTACCGCCAGGTAGGCGATGGACGATGCCGCCGCGGCGCCGACGATGCCATACATCGGGATCAGCAACAGGTTCAGGGCCAGGTTCAGCAGCGCGCCGAGGCCCACCAGCAGCGAAACCGTGCCGGGGCGATTTTTGCCCAGCAAGTCCAGGCGCAGGATGCTCGCATAGCAAAGACCGAGCAGCCCCGGCAGCAGCGCCAGCAAGGCTGGGTAGGCTGGTTGATAGGCAATGCCGAACAGGGTGACGATCAGCCATTGCCCGATCACGGCCATGGTCAGGCAGGCACCGAGCATCACCGTGGCGGTCAGGCGCAAGGCCAACGGCGTCAGGCGTTCCATGCCTTCGTCCTGTTGCAGCAGGCGTTTCATCAGGGGTGTGGTCACCGCTTCCGGGACGATCAGCAGCAACTCGGCGGCAGCGCTGGCCATGGCGTAATGACCCAATGCCGTACTGCCGAGCAAGGCACCGATGAACAGGTAATCGGAGCGCAGAATGACTTGCTGGAACAACAAGTCGGGATGGCTACGGGCGCTGTAGCGCAACAGTTCTTTCTGGCTGGCGCGGTCCCATTGCAACGTCAAGGGTTGCGCGCGGTTGAGCCAGACCCAGCCGGCCAGCACCACCAGGCTGATGCCGGCCAGCCAACTGATCAGCGCCGCTTCCAGCGCGGCGTCTTTCCACATCCAGAACAAGGCGATAAACAGCAGCAGTGGCGCCAGCGATTCCACCAGCCGCAAGGCATTGAACGCCACCACACCGCCCGACGCGTTGTGCAAGGTCAGCAGGCCGCTCTTGAGCACGGTCAGCGGCACCGCCAGCAGCAACAGCCAGGCGAGCAATCCCAGTTGTGTGGTGATATCGAGTTCGCTGCCGAACTCGCGGGTCAGCGCCACCACCAGCAACGTCAGCAAACCCGCCAGCAGGCAACCGAATACCAGCACCTGACTCAGCAGCAAACCCATGGGCCGTTGCTTGGCCGCCTGATAACCCACCGCCGAATTCAGCCCGCCGCTGGTGGCGGCGCTGATCAAATCGGGCAGGGTGCTGAGCAGCGCGAACAGGCCGCGCTCGCTGGGCCCCAGAATCCGCGCCAGCAACACGTTGCGCAGCAGGCGCAGGCCGATCATCGCCAGTTTGGTGCCCATGCTCAGGGCCAGGTGTTTGAGGTAGTGGCTGCGACTCATGGCCGGGCTCCGCGGTAGATGCGCCACGACAGCAGTTCCGGATCGCGCGCCGTGCGCTGGCTGATGCCGATTCGCGGCAAGGCCAATGGATCGCCGACACCACGGTAAATCCCGCTGGCGGTGCCCAGGGCAAACGGGAAGTCGTGGTCGGCCACGTGTTCGCGCACCCGCGCATCATGGTTGCCATTGGGGTAGCAGTAGACTGGCAGCGGCCGGTTGCAGCCGTTCAACAGTGCATTGCGGCTGCGACTCAGTTCTTCATCCAGGTGTTGATCGTCAAGGTCGGTGAAGATCGTGTGGCTGGCGCCGTGAGGGCCGAAGCGGATCAACCCGCTGGCTTCCAGCGCGCGCACTTGATGCCAGTCCAGGGCTTGGGGCAACGACTCTTCAGGGCATTGGTCGGTGAGCCGGCTCAGTTCGCTTGGTGGCAGGCTTTTCAGGCTTTGCAGAAAATGCAAAAGCGCCAGGCTACGGCGCTGCACATCCAGGTCATCGAGCATTACCGGTAACGGTCGCCCGATCCGTTGCAGGCATTCAATCAAGTGTGTCCGGGCTTTTTCACCGTGGCTGTGCCACAGGGTTTCCCCCAGGCTTTCCCACCAGAAGCGTTGCCGGCTGCCGATGAAGTCGGTGGAGAGAAAAATGCTCGCCGGCATCTGATACCTTTTCAGCAACGGAAAAGCATTCAGTGCGTTGTCGCGCCAGCCATCGTCGAAGGTCAGTGCGACTTTGGGGCGCTCCGACATGGCGGTGCCGGGTTGCAGAATTTCCATCAGTGGTACGCAATCGAAGTGTTTTTTCAACCAGAGCAGCAGATGGGCAAAGGCCTTCGGCCCGACGCACAGCTCATTGCGATGGGGCAGGTCGGCGGCGCGGTCATTGGGCAGCACCCGGTGCAGCATCAGGATCACCCCGGCACCGTGCAGTTGGTGACGGCCTACCGGCGAGTTGAGATAGAGCCAGCCACTGGTGCGTTTTAATAGTTGTTTGATCGCCATGGAGCGGTCCTTTCAACGATTTTGCTCGGGGTTCCACTGCGCGTACCGCTGTCCACGCAGGAACTGCCACAGACCGATACTCATTCCGGCAAGGGTCACCAGAAAGAAGCCGGCGAGGCGAAAGGGTTTGGGTAAACGGTGTTGCACATCCAGCAGGCCGGCGATGGCCACCGCATAACCGAGCAGTTGCGCGATCAGGCTCAGGCGATAGAAGCCATGCACGTTCCACAACCAGAAGTTGCTCAGCAACAACGGCAGCAACAGGATCGGTGCCAGGCGTCGAATCAGTTTGTGGCTGATCAGCGCAATCGCATACAAGCCATGGCGCCAGGGATTCAACAGTTCCCGACGCTGGGCCAGGCTCTGCAAACCGCCGACGGTGACGCGCAGACGACGGCGCCATTGTTTGTCGATCTCATCGACGCCCTGGTCGATCACCCGGGCTGTGGGCACATAGACAATGCGTTTGAGCGCCACCGGTGCGCAGGTACTGATAAAGAAATCATCGTTGACCTCCGACGGCACGCTCTGGAACAACTCGCGACGCAGGGCGAGCAGGGCGCCGTCGGCGGAGACCATGCAGCCGGTGCGATTTTCCACCATGCGCAGCCAGCCTTCGTAGTGCCGATAAAGGCTATCGCCCAGGCTCAGGCCCTGGCCCGCCACCGGGATCAACATGTGCCCGGCGCAGGCCCCGACCTGTGGATCGGCCAGGGGCGCGAGCAATTGGCCGAGGGTGTCGGTCGACCATTGATTGTCGGCATCGGTGAACACCAGAATCTCGCCCGTGCTCAGGGCAACGGCGGCATTCAAGGTGGCTGCCTTGCCCTGACGGGGCAGGTCGAGCACGCTGATGCGCGGGTCGATAACCTTGCGGGCGCAGGCCACGGTGTCGTCGGTGGAGCCGTCGCTGGCCAGAATGATCTGTAGCGAGCGCGCCTGATAATCCTGGGCGAGCAGGATGCGCAACTTTTCTTCGATGTACTGGGCCTCGTTGTGCGCGGCGATGACGATGCTTACGTTCATCGGCTGTGCCGGCCCATGACGCCGCGCGGGAAATAACGGCGCGAGCAGCGTCAGCAGCAGCGGGTAGCCGAACCAGGCGTACACCGGCAATAACAGGCACCACCAGAAAATGAATTCAGCCACGGGCGGGTCTCCTGGCATTCCAGCGACAAAGGCTCAGGATGAGCGCGGCACCCGCCAGGTGCAGACGCACCCAATGCAGGCCCCAGAGTTGCAGCATCAGGCGCGGGTCGCGGTGTATCAGGCTCTGGCGCAGACTTTGGGCGAGCGCTGGCAGGCTGGTGACGAACAGCATGAATAGCGCCAGTCGGGGGGAACCGTTAAGCAGGGCGGATAGCGCCATGAAATCCAACACCCAGGCGATGATCGATAGCATCGGGAAACGCAGTAGACGCAGACTCATGCCGTGGCTGCGCAGTAATTGCAGGTGACTGCCCTGACGCCAGAACTCCTTGCCCATCCATTCACGCCAACTGCTCTCGTACCCCCAATGCAGGGCAACGCTCTGGTTGACGGCCAGCAGGCGTGCGCCAGAGTGGGAAAGGCGCATGGTGAAATCTTTGTCTTCACCGGTGCGCAGGTTTTCGTTGAAGCCGCCGACCTTGTCGAACCATGGACGACGCATCAACAGGTTGGAGCTGGGCAGCCATCGCACTGCTTTCATCGTTTCATCGTTCGGGCGCAACGTGCGGCGTTGCCAGGCGTTGGCATACCACGGGGCTTCGGCCGGGGTGTGCAGGTCCAGTCCCAGGACGTCGACCTGGACCGCGTGTTGGATGCTCAACAACAGCGTGAGCCAGTCCTCGGGCATCTCGATATCGGCATCGATGAAGCCCAGCCATTCGCCTGTCGCCATCGCCGCCCCGCGATTGCGCAGGGCGCCGATCAGCAGCCCGGGCAGCACCAGCACCTGCGCCCCGAGCTGGCGAGCGATGTGCGGGCCCTGATCGTTGGAGCCGTTATCGACCACGATCAGCTCGCATTCCATCCCGGCAGCCTGCGCGGCTTTTTTCGCGGCAAGCAAGGTGCGGCCGATGTGTCTGGCCTCGTTGTACATCGGGATGGCAATGCTGATGCGGTTCATGCCCTGGCCTCCGTCGGCGGACGTTCTTCAGCCTTGAGGCGCAACACCCAGGTCAGGGCGAGCATGATCCACAGGTACTTGTGATTCGGTGCGCTGAGGAACATCAAAAACAGTGTCAACGACAGATAACTGATGCCCAGGTGGGTGATCAGGTCGGTCTGTTCCCAATCCCGTCGCAGCATCCAGGCTTGACGGGCGCGGACCAGGTTGTACATCCCAAGGCCGAGCATGCCGACGAACAACAGCCCGGCGGGAATCCCCAGTTCACTGAAGATTTCCATGTACGTGTTGTGAGCACGGCGGTACAAGTCGCCGGGTTTGCGGTTGGCGGAAAACACCTTGGCGTACCCGGAGGTGGCGTAGTGCAGCGGGAAGGTGCCGGGGCCGGAACCGAGTAACGGGTGCTCACGAATGATCTGGCTGCCGACCACAAGGTATGACGTGCGGCGGCCGAGGGATTCGTCCTGGCTTTTGGCGCCTTCTTTCAAGACGCTCAAGGACTGGATGCGTTTGAGGTAACCGGCCGGCATCGAATAGATCCCCACCGGGATCACGAGCGCAAGGCCGAGCATGGCAAAACCCAAGTGGCGCGGCCGGATGCGTGGCAATTGCGCGCGATAGTGCCAGGCGCCGATCATCAAGCTCAGAAGCAGGACCACCAGCCCGGAACGGGAATCGGTTTTGGTCATGCCGCCCAGCAGCAAAATGCAGCAGCCGCCCCAGAACAATCGATGCAACAGGTTCGGGCCGCGGATTACCAG
Source organism: Pseudomonas sp. FP1740 (assembly GCF_030687165.1). Classification (NCBI taxonomy): domain Bacteria; kingdom Pseudomonadati; phylum Pseudomonadota; class Gammaproteobacteria; order Pseudomonadales; family Pseudomonadaceae; genus Pseudomonas; species Pseudomonas sp. FP1740. The sequence continues at coordinate 4,080,288 of NZ_CP117461.1, read as the reverse complement.
TAGCAGGGCCAACGGCACGGCGAAGGCGATCAGCAGGGCAAACGAGTTCGCGTCTTCCAGCAGGCCGGCGGCGCGACCCTGGTCCTGATACTTGGTGGAGAACATGGCCAGCGCGCTGGTCGCGCTGACGCTGAGGGTCACCAGTCGGGCGAACAGATCGAGGTTCAACTCGCGGCCGATCAGCAAGGTGATTACAAACAGCACCAGGCCGACGCTCATGTCCCGCAGATGACTCTGGGACATGTCCATGTTGTCGGTATTGATCATGCTCAACAGGTACAACACCACGAAGCCGATCAGGAAGCGCCAGATGTTGCTGCGCAGGCGCTCGGACGGAATCTGGTGAATGGCCAGTTGCAACATCAGGACCAGTGCCAGTGACGCACCGATGAATTTGGTGCCTGACAGCGCGTTGCCCTTGAAGAAACCTTCGAATGGCACCAGCGCCGCGATGCCCAATAACCCCCAGGCGGGTTTTCGGTAGAGCACACCGACAGCGACCATGCCGAGCACCGCGCCGGGCGCCAGATAGGGGTAAGGGCTGGCCAGCAAACCGAGGCAGACCAGGGCGAGCAGACTGACGATCGAGAGCGGAAAGATCACGCGCGTGCCTCCCGTGCAGTACGGATATAAAGCTGCGACCAGCGTTCGGCCAAGGCCTTCAGGTCGTAACGGTCCTGTTGCGTACGTCTTGCGTTGTCGATCAGTTCGCGAGCCAGTACCGGCTCACTCAGCAGCGTGTCGAGCTGCCGGGCAAGGGCGACGCTGTCGGTGGGGGGCGCCAGCAGACCGTTGTGCCGATCCTCCAGCACATCGGGAATTCCGCCGACGCTGAACGCCACCACCGGCACTCCGGCCTGCATTGCTTCGAGCAAAATCATCGGCGTGCCCTCGGTGCGCGAGCTGATCACCAGCGCATCGAGTTGCGGCCACCAGCGGTTCATGTCGGTCTGGTAACCCGGCAGGGTGATGCGGTTGTGCAAGCCGGCGGCGGCAATTCGCGCCAGCAGGGTTTCCCGTTCCGGGCCATCGCCGAGCATCACCGCGTCCAGTTGCGGATGTCGCTGACACAGCGCAATCAGCGCATCGAGAAACAGGTCCGGGCCTTTTTCATGGGTCAGCCGACCGACGTAGCCCGCCAGCCAGCGTGGGTGTCTGGCGTTGTGGGGCAGCAAGCCGTTGGCGGTTGGCAGACCATTGGGAATCACTTGCAGCTTCTCCTTCCGAACACTGGCCTTGCGGTGCAGCGCTGCGATGCTTTCGGCCACGCACACCACCCGATTCACCGACGCGGTGCGGCACAGTTGCAGGCTCAGCCAGCCGTAGAAGCGTTGCTTGCGACTGCGCGGGGTGAAACCGTGCTGGGTAATCACCAACGGCAAGTCGAACAATGTCGCGCCGACCCAGCCAAACACCAGGCCTTTGAAATTGTGCGTATTGATCAGCGGATGTTCAGCCCGCCGATAACGTAAATGACCCAGCAATTGCCCCAGTCCCGCGAAAGCACGGCAATCGACCCCGGCCTCGCGGAACCGGTCGATCAGCGCCGGCGGCGCATCCAGAAACAGCACCTGGTGGTGTCCTGGCGTCGCCAGGCAATGGTCCAGCAACATCCGCTCAGCGCCATAAAAGCCGCCGCTGCTGATCAAATGCATGATCGGCAGCGCGCTGGCGTTGAGCGGCCCGTTCAATGGCGCACCCAATACATGAAGCTAGGCACGGTCCAGTTCTTGTGCGGGTTGTTCGGCAGGACGTCCTGATCGTTGATCACCAACAGCACCGGCAAGCCCAGTTCATGGGTGATTTGCGCTGGATGTTTGAAGCTGTGATCGAAGAACTCACGCACGTAGACGAAGGCAATCGCCAGCAGCAGACCGGTCAGCATCCCGAACGGAATGATCAGCAGCGGTTTGGGAAACGCCACCTCGGTCGGTTCGAACGGCGGGCTGAGTACCCGGGCGTTGGACAAATCGCTGTCCAGCGCGCGGGCGGTGCTGCTTTCGGCAAAGCGCTGGGCGTAGGTGGAGAACGCCGCGTGCAAGGCATTGATCTCGGTATCCATCTGCTGCAACTTGCTCTGAGCCACTTGCAACTGGTGGATGCGGTTCTTGAACTCGGCGATGCGCGCGGTTTTCTGGTTGATCACCGAGGTGACAATGGCCAGGTCGCTGGTGCGCTCCTGAATCCGGTTGCTGACGATTTTCAGGAACTGCTGGCGGGTGCGGGTAATTTGCTCGCGGGCCAGCAGCATCGGTTCGCTGCCCGGCTGGAACACTGCCAGGTCGTTCATGTAGCGACTGACCTGAGTCGTCAGTGCCTCACCGATCTGCCGGATCTCCCGGTCTTCGAAGGCAATGTTGTCCACCGTGGTGGTGAAGGTGAAGGGGAAGGTGTAGTCGTTGAGCCGAGAGGTATTGTTGGCCGCCGCCAGCGCGGTTTTCAGGTAGTCGAGCCAGCGCTGGCTTTGCAGCAAGCGATCCTGATACTGGTTCAGGTTCTCTTCCTCGGTATTGATGGCGTTGAGGCGGAAGGTGATTTCTTCCTTCGGATCGGACGCACCGATCTTTTCGAGCAACGCCAGTCGAGTGCCTTCCAGGCCATCGAGCCGCACCTGATACTGCTTCTTCTTGGTTTCGTAGAAGCTCTGTGGCAGATCGATCGATTGCAGTTCCTGACGGCTGGCCAGGTAGTTTTGCAACATCGTTGCGACAAACCGGGTGCCTTGGGCCGGATCGCTTGAGCTGTAGATAATGGAGATCACGTTGGAGCCGGGCAGGGTGTCGATCTTCAGGTTATCAATGGCCTCCTGGGTGAAGGTATCCAGGGTGGTGTCCCGCACCGGATCGGTTGCAAGCCCGAGCGCGCTGCGCACCGGGTTGATCACGTATTCACGCAAGGGGTTGGTCACGAAACGCTGGATCGGTACGGTCACCAGTTTGTTGAAGGCCCCGGGGTTGGGCGTGTACTCGCCTTTGGCCTGCAGGTCGCTGATGGTCTGACGGATCAGGGCCGGTGAGCGCAGGATATTGCTCTCGGTTTCCATATCCGCCAGTGACGGAGGAATGAAAGAGGCGTCGCCTTGGGTCAGGGACGTGGTGGCGTCTCCCTGAGAGAGTTTTTTGGACTGCACGAGCACCTGCGCGGTGATATCGAAGCTCTGTTTGAGCACCAGTGGCAGGAGCAGGGCGATCACTGCAAAGATCAGGAAGATTCGCTTCACCAGCCGCTTGTTGGCGAAGAAGATCCTGAAGAACTCATGCAGGTAGTTTTCCTTTGGGTTCATAGTCGGTCACCTGAGAGTTAGTTGTTGCTGCCTTTGTTGTCGACGCGGTAGCCGAAGGTGAAGCCCACCCCCTGAAACAACACCACATCGGCCAGTTGCCGCGCGAGCTCACCGGCACTGGCCAGTTTGGTCTTGGGCACGTAGAGCATGTCGTCCGGTTGCAGGTAAGCAATCTGCGACGCGTCACCGGACAAGGCTTTCTCCACGTCGTAGTGCACAGCCTGCACCTGGTTGCCGTTGCGGCGCATGATCACCACCGAGTCGAGGCGCGCCTTGACGTTGGTGCCACGGGCCAGGGTCAACGCTTCGAGCACTGAAACCGGGCGGCGAATCGGATAGGAGCCCGGCTGCGCGACTTCACCCAGCACATAGATTTCATTGCCCGACGTGGATTTGAGCATGACGTCGACTGTCATCCGTCCCGGCAATTGCGCGTAACGTTGATTGAGGAACGTTTCGAGCTGGTTGACGGTCATGCCTTGCAGCGGCACGGAGCCGATTTCCGGAAAGCTCGCATAGCCGTCGTTACCCACGGTGATCTCCCGGCTCATGCCGGTAGCGGGGTGGTTCAGGGCGCTCTTGAGGTTTTGCTCGTTGCTCAGCGGGCTGGTGACCAGCACGGTCAACTGGTTGCGATTGGGCTGGAACAGGGCTTTGCGGTTATAGGCGCGCTGGATTTCCTCCCGGGCCTGGACCGAGGTCATTCCGCCGATTTTCACCGAGGTGTTGGCCCCCGGCAGTTCGATGGTGCCATCGGGCAGCACCAGTTGCGTGCCGTTGAGCTGGCTGGCCGCGGTGAAGTTCAGCGCGACCTGGTCACCGGGCTGAATGCGGTAAGCCTCCGAGCCACTGGTGCTGACGTGGAAGATCACGTCCAGCACGTCCTTGGGCCGCAAGGTCTGTTCGACCTTGGGCATATCGGTGGCCTGGGCGTTGGCCGGCTCGGCCGTGAGGATCTGCACCGGCATGTTCTGGGTTTCACTGGTGCTGGAGCAACCTGCAAGCGGTAGCAACAGCAGGACAAGCACTTTGGCATTCATGACTTCATCCTTCAGGTGGGTGCTTACAGGTTTTTGTAGAGCCATTTGGGCATGTAGTACTTGCGCCGATTGAAGACGCTGCCCACCAGTTTCGCGCCGGCCTGGGTCAGGCGCTGGGCCGCGGCCTGAGCCACTTCCCAGCGGGTGTCTTCCGCGCGCACCACCATGATCACGCCGTCCACCAAAGTGCTGATGACCAGGGTGTCGACGGCCTCATACACCGCATCGCCGTCGATCACCACGAAGCGATACCGATCGCCCAGCTGCTCGAGCAACGGGCTCAGTTGTTCGCGGGTCAGGTGCTCGGTGCTGCGGATATGCCGCCCGTTCGGCAGGATGTGGAAGGGCAGGCTGGAGACGGTCACCAGGCAGTCCTGCAGCAGCGGCGGGGAGTCGTTGAACAGCAGATCGCGAAAGCCGCGCTCTTTGCTCAGCCCCAGCTGATGCGTGAGGTTGCCCGCCGACTGGCTGGCGTCCACCAGCAGCACTTGGCCGCTGCTCATTGACGCCAATTGGGTGGCCAGCGCCAGGGCGCTGGTGGTGGTGCCCGTGCCTGCGTTGGCAGCGGTCAGAAAAAGGATCCGCAGATCCAGGTCGAGCACGGTCGAGGTCAGGTTGGACTCGCTCGGGCTGGCGATGGTCAGGCTGTTATTCGATGAACCGTCCATTTAACTCGCTCCGTGGCCGTTGAACACGATGAAGGGGGTTTTCAACAGAATCTTCAGATCAAGCAACAGGCTCTGCTCGGCGATGTACGTGAGGTCCAACTCAACGCGCTGGTCGAAGTCGATATTGCTGCGCCCGGAGATCTGCCACAGGCCGGTCATGCCGGGGTAGATGCTCAGGCGCGCAAGGTGGCTGTCCTTGTAACGACGGGCATTGAACGAGGTGGGTCGTGGACCTACCAGGCGCATGTCGCCGCTCACCACATTGATCAGGTTGGGTAATTCATCGAGGCTGCTGCGCCGCAGGAAACTGCCGATGGGGGTAATCCGCGGGTCGTTGTCGATCTTGAAGTCGATGGCGTCGGCGCCGTGCTTGTTCAGATGCCGCAGGGACTCCTTGAGCTCCTCGGCGTTGGCCACCATGGTGCGGAACTTGTACATGCCGAACATGCGGCCGCGGTAGCCGGTGCGTTGTTGCACGAACATCACCGGCCCCGGGCTGCTGAACTTGATCGCCAGTGCCAGCCCCAGCAGTACCGGGGAAATCAACAGCAAAATCACCAGTGCACCGAGGCAGGCGAGCACCCGATTGGTGCGCGACAGGGTCCAGGGCCGACCTCCGTTGCGGCCGGTCACCCAGCCGTGACCCTGCACGTGGATCGCCTTGTCGAGGCGCATCCGGTGCTCGGGATCCAGGCGGTTGTCACGCTGCATGTGATCGAGCAACATGCCTTTTTCATGTCCAGTCATAGAGTCCTCCGCTAAAGCCCGGCCATGAATGGCGAGTGGGCGCTACGCAGTGGGTAGTAGTCACGGAACCAGGCGATGAATCGTCCGAGTCCTTCATCCAGCTCTATCCGTGGCTGGAAACCGGTGGCCAGTGCCAGATCGCTGGCATCGGCGCAGGTGTTGAGCACGTCGCCCGGTTGCAGGGGCAGCAACTCGACGAGGGCCTTTTGCCCGAGGTGTTTTTCCAGCAGCGCCAGGTAGTCCTTGAGCGCTACCGGCTGCTGTCCGCCAATGTTGTAAATGCGCCATGGCGCCATGCTGCTGGCCGGGTCCGGCTGCTCGCGGTTCCAGTCCGGTGCCGGCTGGGGCGCGCGCTCGACAAGGCGGGCGATGCTCTCGATGATGTCGTCTATGTAGGTGAAGTCCCGCTGGTGCTGGCCGTAGTTGAACAGCTTCAGCGGCTGCCCTTCGGCAATCGCCCGGGCGAACTGGATCGGCGACATGTCGGGCCGGCCCCAGGGCCCGTACACCGTGAAAAAACGCAAACCGGTGCAAGGAATGCCGAACAGATGGCTGTAGCTGTGGGCCATCGACTCGTTGGCTTTTTTGGTTGCGGCGTACAGCGACAACGGATGGTCGACGTTGTCCTTGACCGTATAAGGCGTGTGCTGGTTGGCGCCGTACACCGAACTGGACGAGGCATAGATCAAGTGCCTGACCGGGTGGTGACGGCAGCTTTCGAGAATGTTGAGGAACCCGCTCAGATTGCTGTCGAGGTAGGCCCGAGGATTTTCCAGGGAGTAACGCACCCCGGCCTGGGCGGCGAGGTGAATCACCACTTGCGGTTGTTCACACTCAAACAATGCGTCGAGGGCCTCGGCATCGGCCAGGTCGACTTTCGCGAGGGGGAAATCGCCGACCTGCTCGCGTACCCAACCCACACGGTCATGTTTGAGTTGCGGGTCGTAGTAGTCATTGAAGTTGTCCAGCCCGCACACATGATGCCCGTCGCGCAACAGCCGCAACACACAATGGGCACCAATGAAGCCGGCGGCTCCAGTGACGAGTATTTTCATGATCGCGGCGCCTCGGGAACGACCAATGCCGCAGCTTGGATCAGGCCGACGTAGCCCGTACCAAATACGCTTACGTCCATATTGGCGTGCCTCGTAAGACGGTGGATGTAACTGAAATGAGACTGTCAAAAGGGGTATAGCCCAGCCTTGGGAAAGCGTGTCAGCAAAATGACGGGTAGCGCGGGCTGGAAACCCTGATTTCATAGGCTATTTGGTATCAAGTGCTTGCCGTTGCTGGATTTGTCGTTGTTTTGAGGGGTTTCAAGAAAACGATAAACGGTCGAAAGGCTTGTATTACAAGGGTTACAGGCGTTTTGAAGCGTCAGATTTGAGTTAATGTTTTTTTGACGCTTTTGGCAAAAAACCGGCATTTCTTGCGCTTTCATGGCTCGGTGCTAGTGTCAGAAAATGGCTGATAATCATTGGTTTCCATTGGCCAATGGCAGCCATGGAGGTACAGCATCCACCATGATCCGATACTTCAAGGAACTGTTGCTGGTTCTGTATTTACTCAAAAGTTACGACTATTACCTCGATCGTCTCGACGCATTGGGCATCGGTTTGCCGATGTTGCTGTATGGCGGGATGTTCGTGGTGCTGACGATCGCGCTGTTCATGACCGCCTATATTCGTCAGACACTGGTCCGTCATTTGTTTGCGTTGGCGCTGTTTGGCTCGTCGATTTTCTTTGACGTCTATACGCACGTGACCGCCAGTTACCTGACCTACAGCAGCTTTGTATCGCTGGTGTATTCCGGTGGGTTCATTCAGGAAGCGGCTTACCAGTACCGCGATGCGATCATCAGTGCGACGGTCAGTGGCTTGTTGCTGCTGTTGGGTATCGGGCTCAAGCCGCGTCGACGGCTACCATTGCCGGGACCGCTGTTGGTGGCGGCACCGGTGCTCGGCGTGCTGCTGCTCAGTGTCGTGCTGTTCGTGCGGGCCGGTGAGGGCGCCCGTGGCTTGCCGATCATGTACACGCCGTTGGCCTATCTGAATCTGTTTACCTATGAAGCGCTGCACAACGTTGTCGGCCCGCGCGAGCCGGTGAGCCTGGCGCGCATCGATCGGCCGGTGGGTTACGACATCGTACTGATCATCGACGAGAGCATTTCCGGTAATTACCTGGACATCAACACGCCATTCGGTGTGCACAGCAACCTCAAGGAAGCATACCCGGGCGTGGACATCTTCAATTACGGCTACGCCGCGTCTATCGCCAATTGCAGTGCCGACACCAACGTCACCCTGCGCTATGGCGGCACCCGTGCTGACTACATGCGGATCAACACCACGCTGCCGTCGATCTGGCAGTACGCGAAAAAGGCCGGGCTGCGCACGGTTTACATCGATGCCCAGCGCACCGGTGGCAACTTGCAGAACCTGATGAACAATGCCGAGAAGCAGGACATCGATGAGTTCGTGCAATTCGACCAGACCAGCGTGCGCGACCGCGACATGGCCGCGGCCGCCACGCTGATCGATCTGCTCAACGACGGCATACCGGAGCTGGTGGTGATCAACAAGGTCGGCGCGCATTTTCCCGTGCACGACAAATACCCGGATGCGTTTATGGCCTACCGCCCGACCTTGCCTCGGGGGCAGTTCGTCGAGGTGGCGGACACGGGCACGCGCGAGGGATTCAATGGGCAGCCGGATGATTGGTTGCTGTACCGCAATGCCTACAAAAATACGGTGCTGTGGAATGTCGGCGAGTTCTTTTCACGGGTTTTCACCCAGGCGAATTTACGCAATGCGCTGCTGATCTACACCTCGGACCATGGGCAGGATCTGCATGAGCGCGGTAACCCGGGGCTCAACACCCACTGTGGCAGTGACCCGGTGGAGGAAGAGGGGTTGGTGCCGTTGGTGGTGATCTCGGGCAGCGATTTGAAGACCCTGGACTGGCAGGCACAATTGCCGGCCAACAAGGATCGCTCCAGTCACTACAACATCTTCCCGACGTTGTTGCAGTTGATGGGCTATGACCTGGCAGGGATCGAGGCGGTGTATGGCAAACCGTTGAGCGTGTCGACGGCGGATGACTTCACTTTCAACTATCGCTTCAATGCGCGGCTCGGCGCTGTGCCTGCGTGGAAGTACATCGACCTGAAGAGCATTGTGACGCCGGGGCCGGTGGTGCCGAGTGTGGCGGTGGGGCAGTGAGATTTTGATGAGATGGCCTGGCCTTATCGTGAGCAGGCTCGCGATAAACGATAACGCGGTCCTGCTGCCGTCCGCTATCCTAGGCGCACTGCCTTTAACGAGCCTCCTCTCATGCTTTCGGTCCAGGGCGTCTTCAAAAGCTACGCCACCCCCCAAGGCCCTTTGCCGGTATTACAAGGCGTCGATCTCACGTTGAAACCCGGCAGCAGCCTGGCGTTGATGGGCGAGTCGGGCAGTGGCAAAAGCACCTTGCTGCACCTGATCGCCGGCCTGGACAAGGTCGATCGCGGTAGCATTCGCAGCGGCGAGCATCGACTGGAACAGATGAACGAAGGCCAACTGGCCCACTGGCGGCGCACCGAAATCGGCCTGGTGTTTCAGCAGTTCAACCTGATCGGCAGTTTGCGGGTCGAGGACAATCTGGCGTTTCAGGCACGTCTGGCCGGGCGCCACGATCCGCGTTGGCAGGCGCATCTGGTGCAGCGTCTTGGGTTGGTGGATCTGTTGCAGCGCTATCCGGAACAACTGTCTGGCGGGCAACAGCAACGAGTTGCGCTTGGCAGGGCGTTGGCCTCGCAACCGAAACTGCTGCTGGCCGACGAACCCACCGGCAGCCTCGATGAAGCCACCAGCGATGAAGTGTTGAAGTTGCTGCTGGAGTTGCTCGACGACAGCCCGACAACGTTGTTGATGGTCACCCACAGCCCAAGGGTCGCCGCGCGGCTGGCGGAAAAAGTGGTGCTGCACAATGGCCGTCTGGCTGGCGCGGACGAGCGCTGAAGTGCGGGTTTTTCGCGAGACATTGCGGGCACTGCTCAGCCATTGGCGGCAACATCCGGTGCAATTTTTCAGTGTGCTGACCGGGCTCTGGCTCGCCACTAGTCTGTTGACCGGCGTGCAGGCGCTGAACAGTCAGGCGCGGGAAAGCTACGCGCGGGCCAGTCAGTTGATCGGTGGCGAACCTCAAGCCAGCCTCAGCGCGCCCGGCGGCGGGGTGTTCCCTCAGCAATTGTTTATCGACTTGCGTCGCGCGGGTTGGCCGGTATCACCGGTGTTGCGAGGCCGGGTGACGCTCAAGGGCCATGAAGACCAGCGCTTGCAGTTGATGGGCATTGAACCGGTGTCGCTGCCGGCCGGTTCCGCAGTGGCCGGGCAGACATTACCGATTGAGCAGGTCGTCGAGTTCTTCACGGCGCCGGGCAGCACCTGGATTTCGCCGCAGACCTTGCAGGCGTTGAGCTTGCACGAAGGTGAAACACCGACGGCCGAGAGCGGCATCGCCTTGCCGCCACTGCGTGCCCAACCCGACATGGCCCCCGGTGTGTTGCTGGTGGACATCGGCTTCGCCCAGCAGATTCTGCAATTGCCCGATCAACTGTCACGTCTGTTGCTGCCCAAGGATTTCACCGCGACCCTGCCTGATCAGTTCAAGGGCCAACTCCAGCTCATCAGCAGCGGCGAAGAAAACAATCTTGCGCGCCTGACCGAGAGCTTCCATCTGAACCTCGATGCCTTGGGCTTTCTGTCGTTCGTGGTTGGCCTGTTCATCGTGCACGCGGCGATCGGTCTGGCGCTGGAGCAACGTCGAGGCTTGCTCAGAACCCTGCGTGCCTGTGGCGTCAGTGCGCGAATGTTGATTGCCGGCCTCGCCGTCGAGCTGGGAGGTCTGGCGTTGATCGGTGGTGTCGCTGGCGTGCTCAGCGGCTACCTGCTGGCCGGCGTGCTGTTGCCGGACGTCGCCGCCAGTTTGCGCGGCTTGTACGGCGCCGAAGTGCCGGGACAGTTGAGCCTCAGCCCGCTATGGTGGTTCAGCGGCATCGGTCTGAGCCTGCTCGGCGCGTTGCTGGCCGGTGCCAACAGTTTGCTGCGAGCGGCGCGTTTACCGCTGCTGGCGCTGGCCGATCCGCAAGCCTGGCATCAGGCCCACGCGCGCTGGTTGCGGCGCCAGGGCTGGGTCGCGGCGATGGCTGCGTTGATCGCGGTGTTGGCGTTGATGTTCGGCGACAGCCTGAGCAGTGGTTTCGTGCTGATGGCCGCGTTGTTGATCGGCGCCGCACTGGCCTTGCCGGTGGTGTTGAACAGCGTGCTCAACCGGGTGCTGCGGCGCAGTCGTTCGGTGCTCGGCCAATGGTTTGTCGCCGATTGCCGTCAGCAGTTGCCGGCCCTGAGCCTGGCCTTGATGGCGCTGTTATTGGCGCTGGCGGCGAACATCGGCGCCGGCAGCATGACCGCCGGTTTCCGCCAGACCTTCAACAACTGGCTCGAACAACGCCTGACCGCCGAGTTGTATGTCAATCCGCAAAATCCGGCCCAGGCCCGAGAGCTTTACACATGGCTCAAACAACAAACTCAAGTCAGCGCGGTGCTACCCAACTGGCAGGTGTCGATTCAGTTACAGGGCTGGCCGGCGGATGTCTTCGGCGTGATCGATCACCCGACCTATCGCCAGCACTGGCCGTTGCTGGAGGCCTTGGGCGACGACCCTTGGGAACGACTGGCCAAGGACGACGCGCTGATGCTCAGCGAACAACTGGCCCGGCGGTTGAAGGTACGCCTGGGTGATCACTTGACCATTGCCACGCCCAACGGTCCATGGTCGCCACGGATTGTCGGGATCTACGCCGACTACGGCAATCCCAAGGGCCATCTGCTGGTCAACATCAATCACCTGCTGCGCGGCTGGCCGCAGCTGACACCCAGCCGTTTCAACCTGCGCATCGAGCCCGCGTCGATTCCCGCGTTCCTGGCCGCGCTGCAAGCGCGCTTCGCCCTGGACGACAGCCGCATCGTCGATCAGGCCCGGCTCAAGGGTTGGTCCACACAAGTGTTCGAGCGCACCTTCGCCGCCACCGCCGCACTCAACAGCCTGACCCTTTGCGTCGCGGGCGTGGCGCTGTTCATCAGCCTGCTGACCCAGAGCCAGAGTCGCCTCGGACAACTCGCGCCGTTGTGGGCGCTGGGCGTGACGCGGCGACAGTTGATGCTGCTCAACCTCGGGCAGACCTGGTTGCTCGCGGTGCTGACGTTGGTGCTGGCATTGCCGTTGGGCATCGCATTGGCGTGGTGCCTGGACACGGTGATCAACGTGAAGGCCTTCGGCTGGCGCTTGCCGCTACGGGTGTTTCCACTGCAACTGTTGCAGTTGATGGGCCTGGCCTTGCTCGCCACGTTGCTCGCGTCGGCGTGGCCGTTGTACTCGCTGTATCGCACGCAACCGGCGGATCTGCTGAGGACGTTTGCTCATGAAGATTAAGATCTGCGTGTTGCTGTTGGCGTTGCTGAGCGGCTGCGACAACACGCCTGCGCCGGAAAAAGGCTTCGCCGGCCTCGGCCATCAGGCCACCGCATTTACCCCGGTGGTGCCCGGGCGAGAATTCAGTTTCCCGGCGGACCACGGCGCCCACGATGGCTTTCGCATTGAATGGTGGTACGTCACCGCCAACCTCAAGGACGATCAGGGGCGCGAGTTCGGCGCGCAATGGACGCTGTTTCGCAGCGCCTTGAAAGCGACGCCCGAGCAACCTGGCTGGGCCAATCAGACTATCTGGCTGGGTCATGCGGCCGTGACATCCGCCACCGCACACCATGCCGCCGAACGCTACGCCCGAGGTGGCGTCGGCCAGGCCGGAGTGATCCTTAAGCCGTTCAACGCATGGATCGATGACTGGCGTTTCAGCAGTCAGGCCACCGACGCAAACCCGCTGGCAGACCTGCAACTCAGTGCCCGCGACAAGGTGTTCAGCTACCAGCTTCGACTGACCTCAACCCGGCCACTGGTACTTCAAGGAGACAAAGGCTTCAGCCAGAAATCCGAACAAGGCCAGGCGTCGTACTACTACAGCCAGCCTTTTCTCCAGGCCAGCGGCACCCTGGAAATCGACGGCAAAACCTACACGGTCAACGGCCCGGCCTGGCTCGACCGCGAGTGGAGCAGCCAACCGCTGACCGCCAACCAGACCGGTTGGGACTGGTTCTCCCTGCACCTGGACAGCGGCGCGCAGGTGATGCTCTACCGCATGCGGCAAAAGGACGGCGCGCCATACCTCACCGGCACCTGGATCGACGCTCAAGGGCAGGCACAGCTGCTGCACGCCGACGACATCCGCCTCACGCCGCAAGATACCGCCAAGGTCGCCGGGCGTTCGATGCCTGTGCGCTGGTCGATCAACATCCCGGGCAAGCACCTCGAAATCACCATTGATGCCCTTAACCCCAAGGCCTGGATGGACTTGCGCATTCCTTACTGGGAAGGGCCGGTGCGGCTGAGCGGCAGTCATGGTGGGCAGGGGTATCTGGAGATGACTGGTTATTGACCCGGAACTCTCGGCGCCACGCCGTTCGGCGAAATTGAAAGATCTGAACGTAGGGCAGAGCGTTGTGCTGACCTGCAACGATGTGCTGAAAGTAGCCAGCCAGCACCCAAGCTGATCATTACTTGTACGTATTGATTGTTCTTGTGCGGATAGCTGTATAAGAACAATCAATTTTAATGGTCGAACCGGTGCGTTTAGGAAGTTTGTAGACGTTGTGTAAGCGGGGCCTTACGAAATGTTACGTGCATAAATTTCATGTTTGTACACGAGGACATATCTGCCAAATTCTATTAAAATCCTTCCCGTTCGCCCGGTGTCAGGGCTCTTTACCGGTGCATGGATTGCCAGGCCATTACACTGGGCGAACACCTTCTTTGGGAGGTGCTGTTTAAAAGTTTCGGATATAAGAATGGGCGACCTTGGGGTCGCCCATTTTTATTGGATGATGGAGCCAATCCGGGTCAGGCGCACGGTGTACGCCGTCAACAGCCAGATTCTGGCGTCAACTTGAAATGGTATTCACTCCCCGCGTGCTGGCCTGGAGCTGCTGTCGGTAATTGGCTGCTCGTTGAAGCACTCGGGTCAAGGACTGAAAGTTTGTCGGTTTGGTTAAAATATCATTGGCTCCGGCGGCCCTGAAACGTTCAATCTCGCTCGAAAAAGCGTTTGCGGTGAAAGCAACGATATAGCAAGTATCGCCCAGCGGTCGTTGGCGGATTTTACGCATGGCCGCTAATCCATCCATAACAGGCATATTGATATCCATGAAAATGATATCCGGAGTCGATGTCATACACTGATTGACCGCCTCCAGGCCATTTGACGCGAGGTCAGGCGTATAACCCAATGCCTGTAACATCGCCAGAGCAACTTTCTGGTTAATTGGATGATTCTCCACCAGCAGGATATCCAGTGGATAATCCTGGGCAAAAGAAGCGTCGAAACCAACCGCTGCCTGATTGTTCTCGATGGGCATCTCCGAAACTGAAAAAAGCTCCATGGGGAGTGAGAAAAAGAACGTCGATCCAACGCCAGGCTGACTGGTAAAGGACAACGTCCCCTGTTGTGCCTCGACCAGATTCTTGCAAATGGAAAGACCGAGCCCGCTCCCGGTAAAGCGTTGACTGGTCGGCCCTTTAAACTGGGTAAAGGGCTTGAACAGGCTGCTTTGCCGAGCCAGGGGGATACCTATGCCGGTATCGCGTATGGAGAAGTCGAGGCGCGCTCGAGGGCCGTAACCACGAGTCGTGACCACGAGTGATACTTGTCCGGCTTCGGTGAATTTGACCGCATTGCCCAACAAGTTGATCAATATCTGGCGAAGGCAATCGCTATCGGCTTTGACCCACGGCGGAACGTCCGGTGAGACCTGGGCCTCAAGGACTATTGGCTTGTCCTGAATGTTTTGCCGGATCATTTCAATACTGGATGAAACCAGTACTCTCACGTCGAATACACGAGGCTTCAATTCAAGTTTGCCCGCTTCGATTTTTGCCAAGTCAAGAATATTGTCGATCAGAGACAACAGGGTTCGTCCACTGGTATGAATCGTTTTGACCAGATTGTTTTGCTCTGGAGTGAGGGCAGACCCAGCCAACAACTCGGTCGCGCCGATAACCCCGTACATGGGGGTGCGGATTTCATGACTCATGGTGGCCAAGAATCTGGTTTTTGAACGATCAGCGTCCTCGGCGGCATTTTTTGCCTGATTCAATACCTGTTCGTTTATTTGCAGTTGCTGAAGATGCGCACGCATGCGTAAAAGACTGAAGGCGAGAAATACCAGAATGGCAAGGATGATATGGTGCAGGGAGTCCTGATTGAGGTGGTGGTAGTAATCCGCCAACGTCATCTCCGCCCCCACCACATAAACCGTTCCGTCCTGGGACTTCATTGGGACGAAGACAGCGCGAAAGTCTCCCCAGTGATCCGAGTAATCGATCCAGGTGGGCTCAGTGCGCTCGAAACTGTCGAGCAAAGCCTGACTGGCATCGGGATAAGGATCGAAAAAACGTACGAAATTCTGCTCTTGAATTTCTTTTTTCGATGCGCTGGAGCTGATCAGATAGGCTTCCCCAGCGCGTTTGACCACGCTGTAGACAAACGCGGTGCCCATGGACTCGTTGAACCTGGAGAGCCGCTGAATGGCATCCCAGTCTTGCGCTTCTGTTTTCGACTGTTTGTCGATCAGATTGTCATGGTAGCGGTCGCCGAGGATGGCCGAAGCGCCCAACGCGGCATGCAGCAGCTTGTTATTAATGTTGTCAGTGAGGATTCCTTGGGTCTCGACGTAAAGGTAGTAGATATAACCACTGACACCTACGATGTAGACCAAAAGTAACGCCCATGTTTTCCGTCTGAGTTTGAACATTCATCACAGCCTCCATACTGTGAGCTCAAGCATAAATTGAACACTGGTTGAAAACCAATATTTCTCAGTGCGGAAATTACTTGACCGAAGTGTCAGTTTTTGGGTTTCCTGGGTAGTCACGATTTTGCGGTAGAGTCCAATATAGTGGACGTTTGAAGGCTATTGCTCCTATATCAATAAATTTGCAGGCGATATTTTAGCAACCTCTTGCGAAATGCTGTGTGGATCAATTTGAGGAATGATATTAAACGTCGGATATAAAAATGGGCGACCCTGGAGTCGGAGTCGCCCATTTTTATTGGCGGAATTATAGCTGCGCCTGTAACTGTCGCCCGACCACGTCCAGCAAATCGCAGCCGTCCCGCAATGGGATGACCAATACCCGCGCAAACTCTTGCAACAGCGCAGCGTCACCGCCAGGCGCTTCGCCCATAGACAGCGTTTCCAACAGTTGAGTGACGCAACGAATGCGATGCGCCGCCGTGTCGTGCAACACGTCGACAGGCGCTGCGGTGTCGATTAGCAGGGAAGGGATCGTGCAGTCGATGCCGGTAATCGGCATGTATCGAGTCATGGTTGAACCTCCTGAGCGTCGGACGCCCCACCGGTCGGGTCGAGGTTGTCCAGCGCCCGGTTTACCAACAACTCACCCAGTACAGCCAATTGCTGAATCGATAGCGCCAGGCTGCGGTGCGAGCCTTCGAGTTCACAGGCAAGGTCGGTGGTCAGTACGTTGAGCGAGGCGAGGGTTTCGCAGGCGTGGCTTAGCAGGGTTTCGGTGCGGATGTTGGGGAGAAGGGTGAAGACGTGGCTGATGGGGGCGGGTTTTTTTGGATCGCGGAGGTGGGCGCTGATGGTGCGTTGGGTTGCTTGGCTGAGTTGGAGGGGGTTGAGGGAATCGGGTGGAAACTTTTTCATCGTGAAGCTCCTGAAACAATGGAGCCGCAAAGCGGCATTTGCATGCCTTGATCGTGTTCGGTCTGTCAAAACCGGTCGCTGAGGTTGCAGCGGCTGGGGGAGGTTATCTGGGGAGGAGGGGGTGTACAAGTTCATGGATGGCGATGGGGGTTACGGGAAATGTCCGACGCTTTTGTTAGACGACTCAAAGGGCAGAAAAATGAGTCGGATTTTGTTTTTAAATGAGCACGGGTTTTTTGTCGTTCATATAAACTGAGGGGCCACAAAGTAGCGGGGATTTTATTGTGAATTCAATTATCGAGCTGCTGTTCGAAGCATGGATCGTGAAAATTTTTTCGCTCTGAGTGATTATTACATTGAGTTTTTCTTTTGTAGGTATATTTTTGATCGTCAGGTTGCTGATTTCGCTGCAGTTTAAACCGATGCGGCATGTGTTGAATTCAGCTTTTTTCCATTTTTCAGGAGGGGTGTCAGGAAGTTCTTCGATGTCAAACTCTAGTATTATCGTTGGTCTGTTGTTGTCGATATTTACTGTGAAAAGTTCAATGAGGCCAATCGCTACGGGGGCTTTGAATATCTGATTGAAAAAAATGCTGCCATCGATATCGTTCCAGAATTTCATTTTTGCTCCTTGAGGCCTAACTGAGGGGCGGGTAGAAACAGTAAAGTGGGGGCGCCCATTTCTCTTTTATTGGCTTAAGATGAACTAAAAAGAAAGGGGGGCGTAGAGTATGAAGCTGTCTGCTTTTGGTTAAGGCTTCCAGAACTTAATGTCTTTCACGTGTCTTTCTATGTCGTCCAGTTCGTCTTCGCTGCGCGTATTGTCAAAGTTTTCGCTTAGTATTCGTCGTGCCTTAGCGAGTTTTTGTGTGATTTTTTCGTTGTCTATAAAATCCGTTGTCGCGCGTTGGTAGTCTGCAATAGGTTTATCACTGTAATGGCTACCCATTCTATGTAGAGATATTAGGATGGATTCTATCTCCGCTAGTGCTTCGAGTACGGAATCTCCGGGGATTATGATTCTTTTATTTGTGTCTGGCATTTTCTTGTGAAAGAACAAAAGGAGGTTTTTTTGTGAGCGCTCGGGCGATCATTTTTCTAGTTTGTTTAAAACATTGGAAATTGCTTTGTTTAGTTCGGTCCAGTTTTTTGCTTTTTCGCTGAATGCTGGGTGCTCCCAGTCGTAGGCTTTAATTAAAGAAGCTCTAAATGTGCCGTTTTCACAGAATTCAGGGTACCAACCTATATCGATAAGTTGATCGTGTGGGAAGACGGCTTGGAATAGATCCTCCTTTAAATCATCAGCGATCATCGAAATGTCGATAAGCTGGTTGAGGTGGGAGATGTCATCAAGTGTGACTGTTCCGCCAAGTTCAATAATCTTTTTAGTGTCCATCCAGTTTATCTTCGCTTTTGTGAGTTTTTTAAATGCTTCTTCGGAAATAGGGTGGCGTGGATAGTGTTTGTGAGTCAAAAGGGGGTGGATTTATTTTCATGAGTGCTTAGATGTATAGCCAAAGGGGACAGATTTATTTTTCACGCCATGAAAATAAATCTGTCCCCTTTCTTTACTTTCTTTACTTTCTTTACTTTCTTTACTTTCTTTACTTTCTTTACTTTCTTTACTTTCTTTACATTTTTGCTTTGAAGCGTTGATGTGAGTTTTGTTAGTTTTTTAGGCAGCTCTCTTGGTGTGAGCTGATTTGGATGTTCTTTTGCTACACTGCACCATAGTTATGGTATGCCTTAATATTTGCTATGGTAATGTTTTTTGCATTGAATGTGGCTGTACATGAATTTCCAAACCCAAGTGTGACTTTGTAGTTTGAGCTATCTTGAGTAACGGTTATAGTGGTAAGGCCGCTGAAATTGAAATTTTCTACATTGAAATTTTCTACATTTATTATGTAAAGCTGGAATTCGTACTCGTTATAGTCTTTTTCCAGCCATTTCTTAGGGGCGACTGCTTGTTCTACTTGGCTGTATAGTTTTAATCATATAGAGTTTCCGTCCAGCATGACGTAAGAAGTGCGCATGTTGGTAGGGGAGTAGTCTTCTCCAAAAATAGAAGTCCACTGTTTTTTATTCGATATTGATGATGTCCACATTTTAGATTGTTCAAATACGTAATGATTGGCCGCACTTTTGAGGTGGAGTGTTTTAGTTTGAACTGATTAGTGAGGGCTGACTTTTTTGTTTGCTAAACGCTTAAAAGCCAAGACTCACATTGTTTCAGTTTTTCATTGTCGCTCATCGTGTGAGATATTTTTTTGTCTATCTCTTTGAATTTATTTGGTTCGTTTTCTTTGTAAAATATCAGCCAGCTGTCTCTGCCGTCATGTTCTATCATGTATTTTTGTTCATTTTTTTTTATGTTTAATGACCAAGACGAAAAGAAGTCTGGGTGATCCGAAAATACTGTTACCGTAAAGCCACAGCGACTTGTCATGTCATATAGATCGGATTGTTTCATTTGTGGCCTCCTAGATGTGTATTAGAAAAATTACTGGATTTTTTCAAAATTTCCTTTAGCACTGCTAAAGACTTGAGTTCCGCCCCCTGATGACGGTTGCGTCATCCCTTTCACAGACCAAGTATCATCTATTGGTTTGGCTGTAGATTTCAATACGGGCGTTTTTTGGGTGGTTCGATAAATGCCTTGCAACTTGAGCTCGACTGTGCCGGCTGCGCGATTATCTCCGAGTGGGCCAATACCTAGCTCTGATGGGGTTGTAGCGGGGTTCAGAGAGTAGTAGTTGCCTTGTGGAGCACCGGGCGATTGGAATTGATAAACGGTTTTTCCTCGGTTTAACGTCTCTACATTTACCGGTTGATTAAAATCTATGCCGTTTAAATGGCCTGGAATGCTAGCCTCTTCAAAGCCTTGCGTTCGATAAAATTCCGTAGCCGTCTCTTTTCTTCCACGGGCATTGATATCGTTATTGATATCCCCTGTTCGGCCATATTTTTTATTCAGCTCAGCTCGTCTGTCATCTGGGCAATCACTTGGAACGCAGCTCAACCCCAACGGATCCACCCATCCCGTAGGGTTAGGCACGTACTGGTAGTTGTTCAACCCACCCGCCAGCTTGATCGGATCCGGCGTCAGATACCGTCCAGTTCCCGGATTGTAGTAGCGATGCCGGTTGTAATGTAAGCCCGTTTCGGCGTCGAAGTACTGACCCTGGAAGCGCAGCGGGTTGTCGATTTCAGCGACATCCAGCGTAGCGAGGTTGCCGTAGGCGCGATATTTCGCCGACCACATGATTTCACCGCTGTAGTCGGTGAGTTCCTGCGGGGTGCCGAGGTGGTCGAGTTGGTAGTAGAACGGCGTGGCTTTCAGTGGGCCTTCGCCATCAAGCATCGCCAAAGGGCGGAAGCTGCCGGGTTCATAAATGTAAGTGCGATAGCGGTTGTCGGCGCTTTCAGCGATGAGGCGTTCGCCTTGCCACAGGAATTCTGTGGTTTGGCCATCGACGGTTTTGGCGATGCGTCGGCCGAAGGCGTCGTATTTGTAGCTCGCGGTGCTGCCGCCGGGGAGGCTGACGCCGATTAAACGGTGCTGGCAGTCGTAACGATATTCGGTGACGAGTTTCTGCCCGGTGCCGCGACGTTCGCGAATCAGGTTGCCGTGGGCGTCGTAGTCATAGTGGCGGTCGCCCTGCATGAGCAGGCGGTTGCCTTTGACGTTGGCAAGATTCGCGGCCGGCTGGTCGCCTTGTCCCAGGAGGTTGCCCGCCGGGTCGTGGGCGAAGCTTTCAGGCGTAGCTCCGCGCACACTGATCAGGCGATCGAGCGGATCGTAATGGTAGCTGCGGTTGCCTTTGCGGCTGTCGTCGATACCCGCAAGATTGCCGTTTGCGTCGTAGGCGTAGCGACGACGAAACAGGTTACGGTCCTGCTGGCTGACGGTGTGAGCTTGCAGTCGGCCTTGTTCGTCGTATTGGTATTGGCTGAGCAGCAAGCCTTGCTGGCGTTGTTGTTCGCGACCAGCGCTGAACTGGTGCGTGGTCAGGCGCGAGCCGTTGAGGTCGATGCTGCTCAGGCGACCGCCGGGTTGGTGACGGTAGTCGAGTTTGCTGCCGTCGGGGAGGCGGCAGTGGTTCAGTTGGCCGAGTTTGTCGTATTCGTAACGCGTGGTGCCCCAGCCCTGATGTTCGGTGATCAAGCGGTCTTGCAGGTCATATTCGTAGGCGAGGGGCCAATGACCGTCGTCGACGTTGACCAAACGGCCGAATGCATCATAGGTGTAGTGAATTTCCTCGCCATCGGCCAGGGTTTTCACCAGCAAGCGGCCGGCGGCATCGCGCTGGTATTCGGTGACCAACTCACTGCCGTCTTCGCCGAATTCGGTTTTCTTCAGCAGTTGGCCGTTGAGGTCGTACTCGTATGCAGTGCGGCGACCGTCGAAGCCGGTTTCCTGCTGAATCAGGCCGTTCGGGTAGTAATCGAGGTGGTAGTGCTCGCCACGTTCGTTTTCGATCTCGCTGAGCAGCAGGCGCGAGTTGTCGTAGCGGTAGCGCAACTGGCTGCCGTCCGGATTGATGCGACGACTGACCAAGTGCAGGTTATCGGCGTATTCGTAGCGGGTGACGCGGCCCAGTTCATCGCGTTCGGCAGTGACTTTGCCGTAGGCGTTGTAGGTGAATGCGCGCGTAGCGCCGCCAGGCAAAGTGATTTGTGCGAGGCGGTTGGCAGCGTCCCATTGGTAGTGGGTGATGGCGCCGGTTTCTTCCTGACGGGTGATCTGCCGGCCCAAGGCGTCGTAGCGATATTTGCGCTGGCCGCCGTCCGGTAGCTGTTCTTCGAGCAGCTGGCCGAGGTTGTTCCAGCCCAGTTGATGACGGCTGCCGTCGGGGTGACGGATTTCCAGCAGACGGCCCTGGCGGTTGTAACTGTAGTGGGTCGAATTGCCGTCCGGGTCGACTTGTTCGGTGATGTCGCCCTGATCGTTGCGCCAGTATGTCCACTTTGCCGGGCCACGGTTCACCACACGGACGTAGCCGTGGTAGTACTCGTAAGTGGTGGTGGCGTCTTCCGGCGGAATCACCGCAACCAGTCGACCGGCTTCGTTGTACTGGTATTCGGTGACGGCGCCGAGTGGGTCTTTTTCGGCGATCAGACGGCCCTTGTCATCGTAGGCCTTCAGGTGTTCGGCACCATCCGGGTCGACTTTGGCGACCAGTCGAGCCTGATCGTCGTGGGTGTAGACCTCTTCGCTGCCGTCAGCGTTGGTAACGGTGACGCTGCCCTTGTCATCCCAGGCGTAATGCGCGTCCATCTGCGAGAAGCTTGCCCAGTGATGGATGCAGCGGGCTGACTTGCCTTCTTTTTCCCATTCCCAGTAGAAGCTGGCACCACCCGCCAGTTGCCGCTCGAGAATGACGTTCTGCTCGTTATAGGCATAACGCTCGGCTTCACCGGCTGCGTTTTTGGCTTCGATCAGGCGGTACTGGGCGTCGTAGCCATAGGTGACCAGGGTCTGGACAGTGCTCCAGGCATCTTCCAGGTTATCCGCCGGGCTAAACTGCTGGTAGTCGATGGCGACGATGTGTTTGCGGTCGTAACGCACGAGGAGGGCGCGACCGGCGCCGTTATCGACACGTTTGATTCGTCCGTGAATGTCACGGGTGATGTGCAGGCGGTTGTCGTAGTTGTCGCTGATGGCGATCAGCGTCGCGCCTTTGCTGTTGTAGCGGAAGTGGTAGAACTGGGTGCGTTCGCCGGCTTGGGTGAGGATCAATTCGGACGGATCGTCGCCAAGGAAAATTGCCGCTTCCGACAGGCTGTTGGTGATCGCCGGGCGCTGCACGCTGGGCAACGGGAAGGTGGTGACGCGGTTTTCGTGGTCGGTCCAGACCACCTCACCGTCGTTGATGTCGACGCGTTGCGCCAGGGCATGGCTCCAGCCGTAACCGAGGCCACAGTCGATTTCTGCGGCGCTGGTGCGATAGAGGCGCGTCCAGCTGAAGGGCAGCAGGCCACCGAGTTCACCGTCGGTCAGCGTCAGCAGCTCTTCGCCAGTAACCATCGATACCGGGCAACCATTGGTGCAGGTTTTCTTTGCACAGGCAGCGCTTTTGTCGTCAGGTGTTTTCGACTGAGTAGAAGCGTCGTCGACCTTTTCCTTTGGTGCGAGAGTAGTCTGTTTTTCTTTCTTGCCACGCGGAAACGAAGAAGCGTCTTTCACTTCCTGCTTCGGCGTATCCGTAGTCTTCGGCAGCTGATTTTTAGAACCGTTGGCGGCTGCCTCGTCGATTTTGAGCGCCGCCGTTTTGGTCGGCTTCATCGGTACGCTCTTGGCACTGGCAATCAGTGGCTTGGAAACCTCCGCGTGCGCTGGCAGGCTGTGCTTGCCGCTCAGACTCATCAGTTTCGCGGCCAGTTCTTCAAGGTATTTGAGCGCTGTGCCGGACTTGACCGTGGACAGGGTTTTGGTCCCCACCCGCACCGCGATCCCGGCACCGCCAGTGAGGCAAATACCCAATACCACGTTGATCAGGAATTCCGACGCAATGGCCGTCACCACGTCAACGATGACTTGCGGTGGCAGCATGCCGACCCACGCCACAATCGCCGAGACGTAAATGAACATCAATGGTTCGTCACTGAGGATCAGCAGACCCGAAGCAATGGACTCCTTGGACGCCGCGTAGAGCTTGTCGATCTCGACATCCGACAGGTACTTGCGCAGCTTTTCGAGGTTTTCCTTTGGGTGTGCGAGCAGTTCGAACAGGCTTTTGATGTCATCCCACAACCTGAGCAGCGCCTTCTCCAGACCATCCATCGCCCGTTTCAACAGAATGACGGAACGGCCCGCGCGGTCAGCAGCCGAGTAACTGGCCCACTGAGGCTGGAACTTGCTCGACCATTCACTTTGCAACCAGCCGTTCAGATTGCCGATCACTCCCTGGTAGGAGTCGTAGAGTGCTTTGACATTGCTTTGGGATACGTTCGGGAAAAAGGTGATGCGATACATCTGGCCCTTCTTGCAGCCGTCGATCACCTTGATGCCGCTCGGGCCGATCGTTGTTTCAATAACGGGGCCGGTGACGTCGTCGTAGAAAGTACCTTTGGTGACGGGTTCCAGTTTCACTGGTGTGTTGCCGATCGGTACGAATCGTGCTGACTCGAACATGTGGATCAGCGTGAAGTCGCCTGCCAGAGGGCAGGTCGCGTAGGTCTCGACCTTACCGGTTTTGGTCTTGCGTTTGGTCACGCTGACTTCATTGCCGACCTTGAAGGTTTGGTCGACATCCAGTGCCCAACCGGTCAGGAAGCCATCCGCCCATTCCTTGTAATCGCTCAGGCAGTTCTTGAAGTCTTTGAGAATCAGGTTCACGTCAGGGGTTTTGGCGTCCAGCACGCGCAGGACCAAGGTACCAATCGGGGTATTCATGACGTGACTTCCTTTGTCAGCTGAGCAGCAAGACGCTCTGCCAAATCTTCTGTATTGAGTTGTTGGCGAACGAAGCGCTCGACCTTTTGGCGCAAGTTATTTTCGGGAAAGGCGAAGAACAGTTCCGGGCAGTCCTCTCCCAGCCACTGCATCAGGTTGTCGACAACGGTGGTGTGATCTTTTTCCGTCAAACTATCGAGCAACTTTTGCGGCACCTCCCACCAAGGCCATTCCTTCGCTGGCGGCACGGCCCTCGGCCCCACTTCCAGGCTCTGGCCATTGATCAGATAGCGGTCAAACACCGGCAATACTTCACCCGCGCCAGCACCCAGCCCTTCAAGAATCGGGTAAATATGTCGCCCGTCCCAGAACCGGAAAAACACTTCGGTCCCATCGGGCATACGCACCTGGGTCAAACTGCGCAGGTGCTCGAACACCACGTCCGGCGTACTGGTGGACACTGCCAGCCAACCCCAGTCCTGGGCATCGGTTTCGGTGATCCATTGCAGAAAACCAGCATTGGGTTTCAGCTCGGCGAGGTAAGGCATGACGGGCTGCCAATCGGCGTAAGGCGTGCCGCTCCAGATCGGAATCAGTTCCGGCGCCATATGTTGCTGGTAGAAGGCCTTCAGTGGCTCGGCATCACTGGCCGCACTCACAATCAAGTACAACCGCTCACCCGTCTGCAACGGCCGTTCAGCCAGCCACGCCTGTGGCGTCATCAGATCAGATCGCACAAGCACCTGCCTTGCACTTCTCGCACTCTTCACAGAACGGCGCATTGCGCTTCAGCGTATTAATCTGCGCCGGCGTCAGTACCGAGCCAGCCTTGTCGGCATCAGCCTGTTTCAGCGCGCCGGGCATTAGCGGTGCCGCGCCGGTGCCGCTGCCGGGGCTGCCGCCGGAGTTCATGTTGATCACCGGTCCGCTCAGCGTCACACCGCTGGCGTCGATCTTGATGAAGCTGCCGCCGCCCTTGAGGGTCAGTTCGCTGCCGGCTTCGAGCACGACTTTCATGCCGCTGCTCAGGTGGATCTCCTGGCCGGCTTCGATGAATTGGCCGGTGCCGACCTTGATGTGCTGGTTGACGCCCACGGTCAGGTGGTCGTTGGCGCGGGCTTCGACTTTGCGATCGGCGTAGACGGTGTGGTGTTCTTCGGCCTTGAATTCGCTGTAGCTGTTTTGCTCGACGGTGTCGTGGCGTTCGTTGCCGACGCGGATTTTCTGGTCGTGTTCGACGTTCTCGTCCCAGTCGCGCTGGGCGTGCAGGAAGATCTGTTCCTGGCCTTTTTTGTCTTCGATGCGCAGCTCGTTGAATCCACCGCCGCCCGGAGAACTCAGGGTTTTGAAGGTGCTGCGGGTCTTGTTCGCCGGTAGGGCGTACGGGACGACGTTTTCCTTGTGGTACAGGCAGCCGCTGATCAGCGGTTGGTCGGGGTCGCCTTCAAGGAAAGTGACCAACACTTCCATGCCGATGCGTGGAATGGCGATGCCGCCGTAATGGGCGCCGGCCCAGGCGGAGGAGACGCGCAGCCAGCAGCTGGTCTTGTCGTCGGCCTGACCTTCGCGGTCCCAATGGAATTGCACTTTGACGCGGCCGTATCGGTCGCAGTGGATCTCTTCACCTTTTGGCCCGGTGACCACGGCGCTCTGGCTGCCGAGGATCCGTGGCTTGGGGTGGTTCAGCGGCGGACGGTTCGGCACGTCCCAGGGGGTGGCCTGGAAGCGGTTGCGGTAGCCCTGGTGGAAATCGTCTTTGAGGTTGGTGGTGCTGCTGGTCACCGACTCTTCGAGCACTTGCGGCTGTTTGCCTTCGTGGAGGATTTCGGTCAGCAGCCACAGGTCGTTCCACTTGGCCTTGGGGTGTTGGGTCAGGGCCAGGAAGTGGCCGCTGACCAGCAACGGCTGATCGCTGCGGCCTTCGGCTAACTGGAAGTCGCTGCGGTGACGCTCGAGGGCGCGTTTGGCCAGGTGCTTGCCGCGTTCGCGGTCGATGAAACGGCCGGGGTAGTCGTAGTCTTCGAGGTCGGGCAGGGCGTCGCCACGGTTCTCGCTTTCCAGCTTCAGCCGTGGTTTTTCGAAGTCGTAATCGCGGCGGGTGGTGCGGCTGGTGCGGGTTTCCAGGCGCAGGTCGAAGCGCTTGATTACCGGGTCGTTGGCGACCATGCCGGAGTCTTGCTGGTAGGCCACGGGCGCGAGTTTCGGGAACACCGTCTGGTCATCGCCGAACACCAGCTTGTGGGTCGTGGCGCTGTGTTGGAAGTGGTAATGGATACCTTCTTCCTCGCACAGACGCTGAATGAATTGCAGGTCCGATTCATCGTACTGAACGCAGTAAATGCGCTCGGGATAAATCGCCCCGACTTTGAATTCGTAGGCATTGCTCTGGATACCGTGCTCTTCGAGGACCATGCCGATGATTTTCGGCACGGTGAGGTTCTGGAAGATGCGTTGGTTGATGCGGTGCGCCAGGTAGGACAGCTGCGGACGCAGGGTCACAGCGTAGCGGGTCAAGCGTTTGCCCGAATCGCCCTGGGCGGCGCGGTAGATCTGGCCATGAATGCCGCTGCCATCAGGCGAGAGCTGCAAGAAGGCTGGTTTGTGCAATAGCGTTTCGAGGTCCAGGGACGGCTGCTCACTGACCAGCTCCACCTCAAACACAAAAGGCTGGCTGATGGCTTCCCGACCTTGCAGGGCAAGGACCTGGAGATCGTTTTCCAGACCTTCGACAGTCAGGGCAAAGTGAGTCTGATTGGCCGGCGCGAACATCCCTTGTTCCTCGTGCAGTGCTGCGGCGCGCGTTGACACCCGAAAGCCGGATCAACGGACGCGAAAATTCCTGGAAGGCGCAAATGACATCGACCAGCAGAGCTGGCCGATGTTTGGAACCGTCAGCCGCGATTAAGCGACTGGAACACGCCAGTCATCGGAACCCGAAGTACCGGATACTTCGTGGGTCCAGGTGATTTTGCGGTAGGTGAATTGCACTTCTTCCAGGTGCGTGAAGTGCGAGTTCGACGGATCCTGGCAGTTGTGCATTTTGTTGTTGATGGCGACGATGATCGCGTCTTCCAGTTTGGTGGTGTAGTAGTGCTCTTGGGTACCTTGAGCCGAAGTGCGGTACCACTGGATAACGATTTCGCTCATGCGTTCGCCGGAGGTCAGCGCCGCTTGCAGCAGTGGCGAAGACTTGTCGTAGACCTTGGTGATCACGACTGGCTTGTGTACACGCTGACCGGTCGGTTGGCCGGACTGTGGGTCACGCGGGATGATCACGTCGTGGCTGAACGCCTGAACCATGACCTGGTCTTCGTGGCCTTCCTGGTAGGTGTTGCCAACGGAGTCGGCGGTGAATGCGCCGGCAGTGATCAGGCCTTGTTTTTCGCCGGTAACGGACATGTACGCTGGTGTAGCCATGGATGTGCTCCTTGCTAAAAGTTAGGGTGCCCGGGAGGCGGTATCGCCCGGTGGGTGCCTGATTGTTATCAAGGAGCGTGCCATAAATGTTTTTTGTCATATAAATCAGGTGGTTGAGGCTGTTTTTTAAACGTGGAGAGGTTTTTCGGCAGCGATCACCTGAAAAAGTGCGCAACTTCTTGCGCAGTGATGCGCAAGAAGTTGCGCACTCGGCTGGAGGGCTTGATCCACCTGGCGTTCAGCTTTGTTGAGGTGTTTTTGGGGCGAATAACTGCGCAAGAAGTTGCGCATCAAGGCTATGAGCGATCATCCCGATAGACCCAGCCGTCTGTCCGGGCAATTCCAGTGGCGATGGAATTTTTTTCCGGACCTGTCGCTCTGCTGATGTAGAGACATGCCGATTCAGCGTCCGCCAGCGAGCCCCCGTTAAGCCATGAACAAGACCCTGGACGATTACAACCGCATGCGTGACTTTATGGCGACTCCGGAACCGGCCGCCGCCAAGCGTTCGGGCAAAAAAGCGGTGAAGGATCATGCGCTGCAATTCTGCATTCAGAAACATGACGCCTCGCACCTGCACTATGACTTTCGCCTGGAGCTCGATGGCGCGCTGAAAAGTTGGGCCGTGCCGAAAGGCCCGTCGCTGGACCCCAAGGTCAAGCGCCTGGCAATCCACGTCGAAGACCATCCGCTCGATTACGCCACGTTTGAGGGCACCATTCCCGAAGGGCATTACGGCGCCGGCGAGGTGATCGTTTGGGACCGTGGGGTGTGGATTCCCCAGGACGACCCAGCCAAGGCGTACGCCAAGGGCCGGCTGAAATTCGAGTTGCAAGGGGAGAAGCTCGGCGGCCTGTGGAACCTCGTGCGCACGCACATGCCGGGCAAGCAGGAGCAATGGTTTCTGATCAAACATCAGGACGGCGCGGCCAGGCCCGAAAGCGATTACGACGTGGTCGCCGCCGAGCCCGACAGCGTACTCAGCGATCGCACCATTGTCGCCAAGTCGAAACCCAGTCCCGTAAAAAAGCCAGCGGCGAGGGCGCGCAGAGAGCGCTCATCACAGCTGAAAGGCGCTCGTAAAGCCAGGCTGCCGGAGCTGCTCAAACCCGAATTGGCGACACTGGTGGAGTCCGCGCCGGACGGCGAATGGAGCTATGAGATCAAGTTCGACGGCTACCGGGTCATGGCGCGCATCGACCACGATGAGGTCAAACTCTTCACCCGCAACGGTCACGACTGGACTCACAAATTGCCGGAGCAGGCTGCAGCGCTGGCGGCGTTGGGCTTGGAATCGGCTTGGCTCGACGGCGAAATGGTGGTGGCGGACGAGCAGGGCGTTCCGGATTTTCAGGCGCTGCAAAACGCCTTCGATGCCGGTCGTAGCGCCAGCATCGTTTACTACCTGTTCGATTTGCCTTACCTCAACGGCGTGGACCTGCGCGAAGTCCCCGTCGAAGCGCGCAGGGTGACGCTGGCGACCGTGCTCAAGCCCACTGAAAACCCGCTGTTGCGGTTCTCCGACACGTTCAACGAGTCCCCGGAGGCGTTACTCGACAGCGTCTGCAAAATGCACATGGAAGGGTTGATTGGCAAACGCCTGGGCTCGCCTTACGTGTCCCGGCGCAGCAGTGACTGGATCAAACTAAAGTGCAAGCATCGGCAGGAATTCATCGTGGTCGGCTTCACCGATCCCAAAGGCTCGCGCAGTGCTTTTGGCGCGTTGCTGCTGGGGCTGCACGACCGTGACAGCGGGGAATTGCGCTATGCGGGCAAGGTCGGCACCGGATTCAGCGAGGCGAGCCTCAAGCGTCTTTACGAACAACTGAAACCGCTGCAGACGAAAAAGCCCTCGGTGGTCAACCCGCCCACCGGTGTTGAAGCCAAGGGGGTGCATTGGCTCAAACCCGTTTTGCTGGCGGAAGTGGCCTTCGCCGAGATGACGAAGGACGGCTCGGTGCGCCAGGCCGTGTTCCATGGGCTGCGCGAGGACAAGCCTGCCGCCGACATCACCGAGGAGCGTCCGACAACCGTGAAAACCTCAACCACTAAAACTAAAACCTCCCAAGCAGCACCGTCACAAGTCGGCCTGGAGCAGGGCAAGGTGCGCATCACGCATCCGGATCGGGTGATCGATGCCAGCAGCGGCACCACCAAGATGCAATTGGCGGAGTATTACGCCAGTGTCGCCGAGTGGATTCTGCCGCAACTCAAGGACCGGCCGGTGGCGCTGGTGCGCGCACCGGACGGCATCGCCGGCGAACTGTTCTTTCAGAAGAACGCCGAGAATCTGGCCATACCCGGCATTATCACTCTGGACAAGGCACTGACCGGCCAACCGATGATGGTCATCAACAGTGCCGAAGCCCTGATTGGCGCGGTGCAGATGAGCACCGTGGAGCTGCACACCTGGAACGCCACGTCGGTCGATCTGGACAAGCCCGACCGCTTCGTCCTCGACCTCGACCCGGACCCGGCGCTGCCCTGGAAGAGCATGATCGAAGCGACCCGGCTGATCCTCACGGTGCTGGATGAGCTGGGGCTCAAGGCGTTTCTCAAGACCAGCGGCGGCAAGGGGATTCACCTGGTCGTACCGCTCACCCGCAAACACGGTTGGGACGAGGTCAAGGACTTCAGCCACGCGATTGTCAGTCACATGGCCAAGCTGCTGCCGGAACGATTTTCCGCGGTGTCGGGGCCGAAAAACCGGATTGGGCGCATCTTCATCGATTACCTGCGCAACGGCCTCGGCGCCACCACGATCTGCGCTTATGCTGTGCGCAGCCGCGAAGGGTTGCCAGTGTCGGTACCGATCTTTCGCGAAGAAGTGGCTGAGCTCAAGGGCGCCAATCAATGGAACCTGCACACCGTGCATGAGCGCCTGGCCGAAGTGGGCGATGAACCCTGGGCCGACCTGAAGAAAACCCGGCAGACGATTACCGCCGAGATGCGGCGACGGATCGGGATGAAAAAATAGTGAATCAGAAGGGATGTGGCGAGGAGGCTTGTCGGAACGCCGCACCGCCCCGTTTGAGTGCGTAGCACTCACAAAATCTTTGGTACATCAGAGATTTTGGGGCCGCTTCGCAGCCCAACGGGGGCAAGCCCCCTCACCACAACAACTATTGCTTGCCCACTGCGGCAGCGAGCAGCGGCGCCACCTGTTCATCGGTCAATGCGGCGTGGACTTCCATGTTCATGAGGTCGCTCCATTCCAGCACCCACTTCTGAATCGCCACTGGATCACTGGCCTCGGCAATGCCCACGCCGCTGGAGCCGCCGACGGCATGCCAGCGCCCCAGCATTTTGACGCCTGCGGGTGGGGCACCACCGGTCTTGAGAAAACGTTCGATCGCGCTGTTACGTTGCTGCGGACTGATGGACCAACGGACCATGAATAACATCTGCCACCTCCTGCTACGGACTGGCACCTTTGATCTTCGCGTTCCTGGCTGGCGCCGGGGCCACGGTCACGCCTGAGTTTCCAGCTACGTCCTGGCTGGCCTGAAACCTGTTCTCCCATGAGAAGGCATAGCAGCGGACCGTGTCGCGTGTACGACCGCTGATCCTGTTTCAGGGCATTCTAATGAACGTATCGGGATAACGGTGCAAGCCATCAGGCATCACGCAACAAGTCGTTGGCATTGAGCAGCTCGTAGGCAACTTCCGGATGCTTCTCCAGCCCTCGGCGAATGGCCGCCGGGATCGACTGACGGGTTTTGCGGCACAGGCCCGGCAGTTCGCCCAAGGTGATGTTGATACCGCGCATGGTGCGCACTTCATTGAAGCCCGGAGCGATCTCCACGCGCAGACCCAACTGCTCATACATTCGCCGTTGCAGACGCTCCAGGTCGCTCAGGCTCTGGAGGTTTTCCAGGCGTTCGATCAGGCGTTTCTCTTCCGACTGGGTCAGGCTCAGGATGCGCAGGTCCGTGCCGGGGGTTTCCAACAGCTGCTCACGCTCGCAGATGCAAGCACCGGGAGGGCAGGGTTGGCGGATCGGAAGAGAGGTCGTCATGGGGTTCAATCATAGAGCGCTATGATCGGGTTTGCCCATGGGGTTGTTGTAGCTTTGAGCGCGATGTATTCCGTCGATGCAACACGCCTCCTGTTTACACAGTGTCTAGTGTGTTGCATCGACCGGTTGAATCTATTTTATCTGCACAATCACCGGACCTTCCGTCACGATCGGCGGTTTCGCTTGAATATGCGAAGCATTTTTCTGAATCCATTCGCGCGCCACTTTCAAGCTTGCATCGGTGCCGGTCTTGTCTGTGCAAACAGTCACCGCCGTGCCGCCATCACCCGTATTGAGCAGTGTGTAGCTTACGAGGCCGGGCACTGTCCGCAGGGCCGCTTCGACATCGGCATTGCGCTTTTCCAGAAACTCGAAAAGATCCTTTGCGCCAGCACCCAGGTAGGTTCTTATAACTGCATACATAGTCGTCTCCTTCGGGAGTACCGTCTTGATGCCAATCCAGGTCCGCTGATGGCCGCCATCACTCAGGTTTCAGTTCACCCCCGATTTATTCAGCTTAGCCAAACGCCGGTGACAAGCGAAATGTAACGACCATCGGCGACATTTGTCCGGATGGGCGACCGTCGTTGGGCGGATTTACCTCTCTGTCGGTTCTTAGGGGCTTTACTTCTATTCAAGCCCTGTATGTACAGAGAGGAGAGCACGATGAGCGACGAACAGGTAGCACCTGAAACACAAGGCGTTGCGGTGAAGTTACTGGCAACGGTTGACCTTGGCCCCGAGATCGAAGGCATGGCAGGGCGCCAGCTTAGAATGCGTATGGTGACCATCGAGCCTGGAGGCGTCTTTGGGCCGGTTCACAACCATAAAGACAGACCCGGCACCGTTTACATACTGCAAGGAACTATCACTGACCATCGAAATGGCGTCGCCACGGACTATGGGCCGGGCGTGGGTTGGCCCGAGGACAGGAATACCACGCACTGGCTTGAGAACAGAGGCACGATTGCGGCGGTGGAGATCTCGGTCGATATTGTCAGGCAGGAGTAAGTTCAGGCCCGACATCTAGCACGGTCGGAACTAGAGTCGATTCAATCCGCTAACGGGGCTCCATAATCCGTAGTACCGGGTGCCCGTCGATATCCTTGAGCTGAAAATACGAGCGGTGTGTCGCGGCATCCACGGCAACGACATGCGCACGCGGGCCCACGCTGCCATTGCCGATTTTCGTGACCACTGCCCCCTTCACGTGGAACATCGACACAATGCCGGCCTCTCCAGCGATGCCGCCTGGTATGCGACTGACAATTGCCAGGGTCGCTTCGTCTATCGCAACGATTTCGTTCGTACCCGTCGCCGAAGCGTAGACGCGTGACAACTCAGGAATAACGAGCACACCGTGTACCGACGAGACGTTCG
Organism: Pseudomonas sp. FP1740; assembly: GCF_030687165.1. Classification (NCBI taxonomy): domain Bacteria; kingdom Pseudomonadati; phylum Pseudomonadota; class Gammaproteobacteria; order Pseudomonadales; family Pseudomonadaceae; genus Pseudomonas; species Pseudomonas sp. FP1740. Next base: position 4,047,513 of record NZ_CP117461.1, on the reverse strand, counting down.
CAATGCGCCCGACAACGCGGGACTCGCGCATGTCAAAGGCGATAACTTCACCGTCACCAAGATGAGCGATGAACATCAGGTTGCGCTCTGGATCGTAGCTCTCGTAGTCGAGCCGAGTGGCGCCACCGGGCAATGGAATGTCGGCGACGTGCTTCAGAGGCAGGTCGTTAGTCGGCAACTCGTCGGCGGCCTGACAGTAGCGAAGACTTGCGAAGCCCATGACGGCTAACGCAGTCAGCAGGATCGCGAAGACTGGCAGAGTGAAACGTCGATTGTCCCGTGTGTTCATGAGGTCTTCTCCTGCTCGGACAAGGCGGGTTCAACCGCCTCGCCCAAGTCTCACCGTGCGAGCTAACAGGACCTGCCCATCCCAATCCGCATCTGCCATTCCTTCGGTCCGGGATACGAGCCGCCCACCCTCAAGAACGGCCGCTAGCATTCTGCGCGGTGTATTCGCGTCAGGCTGTGTTGACGTTAACGTGACGAGGGCCAGGGGATGATAGAAACGCTCCTCGACAACCGAGCCAATCCACAGCGGTATAGTTCGCCCATTTGTGAGCTCGATATCGACGACCCACAATCGAAGCACCAGACGCGAACCGGCAGATCCACCATCGTTATACGGTCGAACGAGAGTCAGACTGGGAAGGCGGCCACTGGCGAAAAGGGGGATGACCGGAAGATCGGCAGGGTCAGCCTGGACGGTAAACCAGTTCAGGGTATTCAACAGTGTCCATGTTGCTGTGGTGCGCCATCCGTTGCGCTGCAGGACATCTTGCAACTCCGGCAGACCACCGGCCCACTGAAACGTCAGTGGTTCATTCGTCTCTCCAGTGAGGTCGATACGCCGCACCGGCAGTTGCTGCCAATCCGACGTCCACCAATCGGTGGCAGCTAAGGTCAACGTTCCCACCTTGACGGCATAACGACTGCTGTCCGTCGTATGGTTACGATAGATATTGAAGCCGCCGGCGAGCAGAAGTGTCATACATCCAAGGGCGAGCAACCCCGCTGAGCCAATGTGCTCGGCCTGCCGCCGCAGGTAGAAGAGGCTGAGTAGCGCCAGCCACGCGGATCCGAATGCCAGCCCCCCGAGCACGTCGGAAAGCCAATGCGCCCCGAGGTAGAGGCGCGAGAATGCAATTAGAAATATCAGGGTGGCAGCGCCAAGAGCCACCACGAGGCGTCGCGCCGGGCGGGTATCACGCGCGATGAGGAAGGCGAGGAAACCGTATAGCACGACATTGATCGTGCTATGGCCGCTGGGAAAGGAAAAGGCACTCCACCCGGAATAGAGAATTTCTGCGGGGCGAGTTCGATACAACGCTACTTTGATGGCAATGTTGAGTGCCGAAGCGCCGGCGATCGCAATCAGCCAATAGGCAGCCGTACGCCAGGCGCGTTTCCACATGAGCCACAGCAAGACAACAATCGTGACCGCCAGCACGACCTTGGTGTCGCCGAGTTCTGTGATGGCGATCATCACCGCATTACCTGGTGCAGTGCGAAGATCCTGGAGCGCTCGGTATATCGCGCTATCTGCAAGCAGCAACGGGTCACCGTTGATGATGTCTTCAAGGACACCGAAGAAAAGCCACGCGGCACCGACGAGCAGGACCGTCGACAGTGCGAGAGCCCGTGCTTCGGGCCGTGAAGGATCGAGAAAGTGAGTGAGACTGCGGCTCAGCCAGGTGTCGTGGGCGCCGGTCCAGCCCCGCAACCGCTGCACTGCGACGATGAAGTAGGGGATGCCGCGATGCAGCGCCCAGCGCACGATATGCAGGACCACCCAGCCCACCGCGACTAGAACGGTCAGCAAGATCGCGAGCGGCTTTGCAGCTGCACCGAGAATGCTGAACGTCGCGCCGACGAGCACACCGGGCAGGATATGCGACGGAGCCCAGGCGAGCGCCGACACGACATTGACGGCATAAAACCGACTGACCGCCATTCCCAGCGTGCCGGCGAGGAGCGGAACGAAGGCGCGGACGCCCGGTGTGAAGCGCGCGAAAAAGACACTTTTATCGCGATGACGGTTGAAAAAGGCTTCGCTGCGCTGAATCAGCTCAGGATGCCGGTTCAGTGGCCAGAGGCCAAGAATCTCGCGGCGGTATCGGTGCCCGAGCCAGAACGAAAGACCATCCCCCGCAATGGCGCCTGACGTGGCGGCGATCAGCAACGGCCAGAGCAATAACACGCCGCTCGGCACCAGGGTGCTGAGCGCAAGAATCACGGCGGTGCCGGGAACGACGACACCGATAATCGGGATTGACTCGGAAAGTGCCAGGAGAAACACGGCCAGATACACGATATGCGGGTGCGCCGTGAGTAACTCGATGATCGATGAGACCAAGGACGTCATATTTCGCGGCTGCCTATGGAGGACCAGTGGGGCGGCGATCGACACGGGTGTCTGCAATTCCCGGCTGCACAATCAGTTTGCGCAACAGACTAAGCATAGCTACTCATTAACTATCGCTTCGCCCACCGGCTGCTTTTGGTCCAGCGTCGAGACTCTCGGGGTCTGTGATGGAGAGCTGCAGACGGCAGGATTGCCTGGCCCTTTGAACTCAAGGATGTCGAGGAGGTTCTGACTGGGCCACGCTGGCTCTTAGCGCTCTGGCTACCTTGGCTTGAATCTCGTAAGCAGGCGCCTCGACGGCTGTGTAATCACGGGTATAGCGAGTGGAAAACTCCCGAACCCCCCATTGCTGGTACTGCTGCACGTGCTTCAATTCATGCGCCCACAGCGCGACATTGTTAAGAGCATCATCGGCACTGCGAAAGACGATGATGTCTATCAGGGTGACCGCAGTGACATCGGGATTCTGCAACATGGTGTTTGCGGCGTTCAGCTCCTCATCATCGCCTACCTTGTAGCGGGCCGAATCAAGCACTTGAATGTCATAGTAGGGTTCGAGTTGGGCCCGGATATTCAGCGGGATTGTCCGAATATCGCCAGTTGCCGCGGTGTCGCGCGATTGCACGATCCAACTCTGTAATCCAGTGGAAGCTATTTGGCTCATGTTCTCAAAAATCGACCCGGTCTCCTCTTTGGAGCCCGGAGCACAAAAACAAGTGACTACGCAGACTTCGTACTGCCCTTTTGGGCAGGCGTAAACAGAGAACGAAGTGCCAACGGAAAAGAGCAGTACCGATAACCGGAACATTTGACGCAAAAAGACAGCTGACAATTGGTTCTCCCAGAGGTAGTGGCAGTCGGCAGGTGATGCTTCTGGTAGCTCGCACCTGGTGTTCAACCGCGCGTTGGACCGTTGCGGCCACCGTTTGTTGCCTTCAGAGCCCACAGCTTTTTCAGGCCACTTCCCACATTACCTGAAAGGCCGCGCTTGGCCGTTTCTACCCGCCGCGTTCACAGCCGCGCGGCCGACAAACGGTCGGTCGCGCGCTGTCGATCAATTATTCATGATGGGGGCCAGTGCGGTCTGAATCCTGGCCATTTGTGCCGGCGTTGTCATGCGCGTCAGCAGCCGGCCAAAGTGTGGATGCTGTACGCCCGAGATAATGTACTGCCAGCGATAGGCGCTCAGCAGGCAGGCATGGATTTGCGCTGTCTCATCGACACTGAACGGTCTTGAGACACTTCTAATAAAGTAGTCGGCATCGGATGCCGATTGTGCCTGCAGGATTGCATCGACGGCCGCCACCAGCGCAATCAGATCGTTCACTGCCAGGTCACACTCGGCTGGCGACAGTTTCGCGTGCTCCGCCTTCCACTCCAGTTCATCGAGTACGACGTGCCGGCTTTCATCCTTCCAGTGAAATTTGAAGACATCCTTGAATAGAGGGCACAACTCCTCGCGCGGTGCGATGCTCTGTGTGTAGTGCGCCTGAACAAAAAGCTCGATATGACAGGTCAGCGCCAGCACCGACCAAGTGCTGGCTGCAAGTACCGCACGTGCCACATCGTTTGGATCGGCAACTTGACGATATCCCGCTGGCAATTGCGAACCAATCATCGTCTCCATGCGCCGGAATAATTCCTGGTGCTTGATCTCGTCGTTGGAAAAGCGCACCAGCGCTTCGAGTGCAAGCTGATCGTCAAATACATGGGCTCGGCCTTGATCGAGCATTTTGGCACTGATAAACCGCTCGACCAGGCCAAAGATATACGCATAGGTCCGGCCCTGAATCTGACTGAGCAGGCGCGCCTCGGCCTCGGCGAGAAAGGTCAGTCGGTCGATTTGCGATAGTCCATCGGGCAGGAATTTGCGCGAGAAGTCGAAACTCCGGTCCTGTAGCAAATCGCGATCGATCTGCCATTCGGTTTTTTTCGATGATCTGACCATTTGAGCATAACGGGCGGCGTTGCCTGACTCTGAGCCGGGTAGGGTAGCGATGGTGTTCATCTAGATCTCCTGCTGCCTTGGTCGAGTTGGAATGGGGCAATTACGGTTGACGTCGGAGCCAATGACCATCGATCTCTGAGTCCGCGTTGGTGCTAATCTAGGCATCGCGGTTCAGGTGGTGAATGACCGATGCGCCTGAATACCTGCTCCAGAGTCCGGAAAAGAGGACGGGCAAGTGTTGGATGCGCTTTCTGATGTCTTGCGTGTGATCAGGCTGTCTGGAGGGGTCTTCCTTGAGGCGGAACTCACTGCGCCCTGGTGCATCAACGGCAGAATCTCGGCGGATGATTGCAAACCGTTCCTGGCGGCCCCTCGACATATCATTGCATCGCATTTTGTCGCCGCGGGGCACATGCAAATACGAATAGACGGTGGTGCCATCCTCGACGTGGGGGCAGGCGAACTCGTTCTGCTTCCTCGCAATGACGCCCATTCCTTTGGCAGTGACCTGAGCATTGCGCCCATGCCGGCGAGGGACGTTATTCAGCCGCCGGAAGTCGGCGGCATTTCACGAATCAAGTATGGCGGGGGCGGCGAGGCCACGCAGTTATTGTGCGGCTTCCTCGGCTCTGAGACACCTTTCAGTCCGTTGCTTTCGTCGCTGCCATCCTTATTGAAACTGGACCTGCGCGCGACGGCTTCGGGCACCTGGATCGAAAGCTCATTCCGTTTTGCGGTGAGTGAAATCGCGGCGGGACGCGTCGGCTCGACAACGGTCATCGCCAAGCTATCCGAATTGCTATTCGTCGAAGCCGTCAGCCAGTATGTCGCCAGCCTCCCCGCTGAGCGGCGCGGGTGGCTGGCGGGTTTGCGAGACCCGCATATTGGACGCGCATTGGCGCTACTCCATGCTCGTCCAACCGAGGGCTGGACTGCAGAAGCGCTGGCGCTTGAAGTGGGCATGTCGCGCTCGGTATTCGCGGAGCGATTCACGGCATTGGTCGGACAGCCACCGATGCAATACCTGACGCTCTGGCGTATGCACGTGGCGGCTCAACACCTACGCGAAGGTCGCGGCAATGTGGCGCAAATTGGCTTTGCCGTTGGCTACGAGTCCGAAGCTGCGTTCAGTCGCGCATTCAAACGCCAGTTCGGCACGTCACCCGGCTCTTGGCGCAGACAATCAGCATGAGAAGATCCGGAGCCGATGGAGACTCACTCAGCTAAATCGAAAGACCAAACCGACATTCGTGCTCTGCCCCTTTTCGAGACGCATGTTCGATCAAGAAGCCACACCGTTTGAGTACTTTTGCCGAGCCGATATTTCCAGCGTATACGGTGGCCACCAGTTGTTTAAGGTTCCAATGCAACTGCGCCTGCTGGATCAGATGCCTCACCGCCAGCGTTGCCAGTCCCTGTCCGCAAGCGTTTTGGGCAATCCGGTAGCCGACTTCTGCCGACCGCTCGGTCATGTCGATGCCTTTGAGGTTCGCCCGACCCACGATGTTTCCGGCGTCATCTTCGATGACGAATGGGTGCCAGGTTCCGGCGGCAAAATCAGCTAAATAAGCGTCAATGTGGTCGGTGACGCCCTGCACCGAGTAAAAAGCAGAGCCGCGCGCGTCAATGTGGCGCTCGAACCATTCGCGATTGTCCAGCTCGAACGTCAGCAACGCCTCGGCATCAGTACTTTGCAGGGTACGAATTCTGACGGGCTTCATAAGGTCGCTCTCCTTGCGGGTGAAACTACTTGAATGATTGTGCAGTGGAACAACTGTCCGCTCCTGGCCGGTAGGGCGGACAGCCAGGACACTAGCGTCAGGTTTCGGATTGATGAGCCGCCCAGTGTTTCATCTCTTCGGCAATGAAGTGGTTCACCAGGTCGCTGTACATCTTCTCGATGGCATCCGGGCTCAGGCCCTCGGCTTCGGCCCATTCGCGTCGTGTTGCCAGCATGGCCTTGAAACGCTCCGGAGCGCGCACCGAAGTCACCGAGGTCTTGAACTTCGAGGCGGCCAGCACGTAGTGAAAACGCTTGCCCAGCAGCTTGATAACGGCCTGGTCAAGGGCGTCGATTTCGCGTCGGATATCTTCCATGCCTGCACACTCTGCGGGCTGCAACTGATTGATGACTTCCATGTAGGTGACTCCGTTAGTTGAAAAAATCGTGGGATTCAAGTTTTGATTCTACGACGGCTACGCAGCCTCGCGAACCTTGATAAATTCGATAAGCGCTTTCAAGGCGGGTGGCACAAGGCGCCGGCTTGAGTAGTAAAGAAAGAACCGGCTGGGTGGTGCTTTCCACTCCTGGAGTATTTCTCTGAGATGCCCGTTCCGGAGATCGTCGCGCACCAGTTCCTCGTAGACATAGGCAATACCAGCGCCGTCTTTCGCTGCCTGGATCATCAGCGCATCGTCTTCCAGAATCAGCGGGCCGGTGACGGATAACCGTATCGGTTGACCGTCGGCTTGATACTCCCAGGCGTAAAGTTTGCCACTGGGAAAACGCCTGGCAATGCACGCATGGTCGAGCAAGTCGCGGGGGACGTGCGCGGTTCCCTTCGCGGCCAGATAAGCATCCGCGGCAACGGTCACGAACGATTGAGGTGCGCCGACAGGGACTGCGATCATGTCACCGGCCAGGCTTTCACCAAAGCGGACTCCAGCGTCAAATCCCTCATTGACGATATCGGTCAATCCATCATCGGTGATCAGGTCCAACTGAATACGTGGATACCTGGCCACGAAGGGCGCCAGCACTTTCGCAAACACGATGCGAGCCGCCGGACGCGCCACGTTGAGGCGAAGTTTGCCAGTGGGCACTTCCTGCATCGAGGTCAATTGCGCCAATGCATCGTTAACCTGGTGCAGGCTCGGGAGCAGCGTTGCCAATAGCTGCTGGCCGGCCTCGGTCGGGGTCACGCTACGAGTGGTTCGGTTCAGCAGTCTGATGCCCAAACGTGCTTCCAACGCTCGCATTGCGTGACTCAACGCGGAAGCCGAAACGCCACGTTCGTCGGCGGCCTTGCGAAAGCTGCGATGGCGAGCGACGGCGGCAAAGGCGTCGAGTTCAGAGAGATCGGGGTGATAACTCATGAGTGTTATTCAGTAGTTCAAATACGATTACCTATCTTATCGTCATGAGACCTCTGCCGGATACTTCCTCCATCATTCGTGGAGAGGTCGCTATGCAAAACAATCGTCTTGGATCATCGGATTTTCTGATTTCGCCGATTGGCCTGGGAACCTGGGCAATCGCCGGCACCGGCTGGGAGTACAGTTGGGGAGCGCAGGATGACAAGGACAGCCTGGGCGCACTTGAATATGCCGTCGAACGCGGCGTGAACTGGATTGACACCGCTGCGGTTTATGGCTTGGGCCATGCAGAGCAATTGGTGGGGCAATTGCTGCGGCGGGTGCCGGCCTCACGGCGTCCTTTGGTGTTCACCAAAGGCAGTTTGGTCTGGGACCCGGTCACGAAGAAGATTTCGCACTCACTGGCCCCTCAATCGTTGCTCGCCGAGATCGACGCAAGCTTGCACCGGCTTCAAGTCGAGACGATCGATCTTTATCAGATCCACTGGCCTGCTTTTCCTGCCGACGCCAGCAGTGAAGGCATTGAATTGGCGCTTTCGGCTTTGGCCGCCGCGCGCGATCAAGGAAAGATTCGCGCTATCGGCGTATCGAATTTCGATGTCGCTCAACTCAAGCGTGCGCAGGCGGTGACAGAGATCGTTTCGCTCCAGCCGCCGTACTCCGCCTTGATGCGGGACATCGAGCAGGACGTTCTGCCATTCTGTGAGCAGGCCGGGATGGGTGTGCTTGCCTATTCCACGCTTCAATCAGGGCTGCTTTCCGGCAGCATGACGCGCGAACGCATTTCGCAACTGCCCGAAGACGATTGGCGCAAGGCCCGAAGTGCTGATTTCCAGGAGCCCCGTTTGAGTGCGAACCTGGCATTGGTTGACGTCATGGCACGCATTGGAGAAAGGCACGGGGTGAGCGCTGCGGCGGTCGCCATCGCCTGGGTTCTTCGCAAACCGGTCGTGACGGGCGCCATTGTCGGAGCCCGCCATCGCGCACAAGTAGACGGGCTGATTGCAGCCCTGGAGTTGCGCCTCAGCGCTGCGGAAATCGACGAAATTCGACCGTTCCTGCCGGCGGGCATGGGAACAAATGTCCCTGGTGCCGCCTGACACTATTGAGCAGAGGGTGAGCGTTCAGTTCTGTTATTGAACGCAGGCATTCGATGGGCAGCAGAGCGATCGATCAAGATCGCAATGCTACCCATCACAACACCGATCAAGCCCAGCGGTGCGGTCAGCACCACCATCCACATGTGAGAGAAGTTCAGCAGTTGCAGCATAAGCAGCAGGATGCTGATCATCATCGGCGGGGCCACCGCCAGCAGCGCCTTATTGGCCTTGTCGCTTTCCTCCACCGCGCCGCCCACGTCGATGCGGTAGCCCGACGGCTGTTTCGCTTCGATCTCCTTGAGCAACGGCTGGATCTGCTGCGTCACCGATACACCTTGCTATCAGTTTTTGCACTCCGCCATTACCACATGACAGGTCGTCGGCGTGCCACCGGATTGGCCGGCATAGCGTATGCAGTTATCCATGGACTTTTGGCGAGCCATGTTCAGGGTGGAGCCCCAGGCCAGGCCGCCCTCGCCGGCAGTGGGTAGCGCTTTTGCATAGCAACTTGAGCCTGCGCTTGAGTCTGTGCTTGAGGCCGAGTAGCGGGCCGTGGAAGTTTTGCCAGCACAGCCCGCGGTCAGGGCCAGGTTGATGGCGAGCAGGGAAGGGAGGATCCATGACGAACATTGGCGTGCTGTTTTGCCGATCATCCCATTTTCCCCTGTATCAAGAGGCTGGAGGCGTGTTTGTGGTCGTGTTCTATTTAGATTAGACGGTTGCGCCTGCCTTGGTTAAAACGGCTCGTTAAATAAACGAGCCGTTGTTGTGAGGGTGTTCAGCGGGGCAAGTGCATGGATGTCAGATCACCTCAAAGGTGATCCGCATCAATCACAGCCTTGGCGAACGCCTGCGGATCTTCCTGCGGCAGGTTGTGGCCGATGCCGCCGCTGATCAGCCGGAACTCGTATTTGCCGGTGAAGCGCTTGGCGTAATCCTCGGGGGCGGGGTGCGGCGCGCCGTTGGCATCGCCTTCAAGGGTGATGGTCGGCACGCTGATGGAAGGCGCCGTGGCCAGTTTCTGCTCCAGCGCTTCGTATCGGCTCTCACCCTGGACCAGGCCCAGGCGCCAGCGGTAGTTGAACACGGTGATGTCGACATGGTCGGGGTTTTCCAGCGCCTTGGCGCTGCGGTCGAAAGTGGCGTCGTCGAACGCCCATTTCGGCGAAGCCAGTTGCCATATCAACTTGGCGAAGTCGTGGGTGTTTTTCTCGTACCCGGCGCGACCGCGATCGGTGGCGAAGTAAAACTGATACCACCACTGCAATTCAGCCTGGGGTGGCAGCGGGTTCTTGCCGGCCGCCTGATTGCCGATCAGATACCCGCTGACCGAGACCAGCGCCTTGACCCGTTCTGGCCACAGCGCCGAGACGATGTCGGCCGAGCGTGCGCCCCAATCGTAACCACCGAGCACGGCTTGTTTGATCTTCAGCGCATCCATGAAGTCGATGACGTCACTGGCCAGCGCAGCCGGTTGGCCATTACGAACGGTTTTATCGGACAGAAAATGCGTATCGCCATAGCCACGCGCATACGGCATCAGCACTCGATAACCCTTTGCAGCAAGCAACGGGGCGACCTCGTCATAGCTGTGAATGTCGTACGGCCAGCCGTGCAGAAGAATCACCACCGGCCCATTAGCCGGGCCTGTTTCGGCGTATGCCACGTCCAGCAGGCCGGCGTTGACATGCTTGAGTGGGCCGAATGGGGAGGGTGTTGCATGAGTGGCACCAGCATTGACCGAGGTTGGCTGCGCCGCGGCGGTCGTTTGTGCGTGGGCCGCACCGAGAACGCCGAACAGGGTAAACGCGAGGATCGACGAGCCGACCAGGCGGTGGCGGTTTTTTCCGGTTTTGTTCTGCAGTGCCATCTTCATGTGATGTCTCCGTTGCAAGCCGTTGGCCAGGGGTTCTGACTGAGCCCCTCGAAACCTTGTTTGCATTTGAACGCGGCGACGTATCTGGTCTGTGTCGAATCGCAGGCCAAGTGAAAAACCATGTATCGAGAGGCTAATCAGACACACTGTGATACATAGGGAGAGATCTCGGTATCAAATCGCATATCTGAAGAAGGTGGGGCCATTGAAATTAAAGTTCAGCCACGTGGATGTTCTCGTCAAAGACCTTGAGGAAGCGTGCAGGTATTACGCCCGCGTCTTCAGCGCCAGAATTTCAAAGACACTTGATTGGCAGCGCGACGGTTTGCACGTGCGCTATGCGATCGTTATGTTCGGAACGGAGCGCCTTATGCTGGTGCAACCGTTTACCGGAAATCTCAAGGCTCTGATGGACGCCAACGGCGAAGGCACCATCTACCGGCACTGTTATTCCACACCGGACATCGAGGTAGCCTATGACGAATTGATCGACGCAGGCGTCCAGCCGGAAGATGAGAACGGCAAACCGCTGTCTCGCGATAACCTCCAGACGCCAAGTGGGACACGCATACTCTGGTTACCGAAACGCTTCGGGCATTTTTCTATTGAGTTGCTTGAAGAGAAAGAGCTGGAGGCATTTATCAAGGATGCATTTGCTGAGGAGGATTTATCCCTGGTAGCGATACATCCCTACGTCCCTTCAGTCAATCTGCTCGAACCGCCGCCGCTTCAGGAACAACCCCACCCCGAACGCCACGGCAAAGATCGACAGCAACCCCAGATCAAACCCCAATAAACGGATCTGCTTGCAGCAACGCAGCCGACCGCACCCGCCGCCACCAGCACCACCCCTAGCCACTTGCGCAGCAGATACGGTTTGAGAAACCGATCGAGCAGAAAGAACAGCACCAGGGCAATGAGCAGTTGGGTAATTTCGGATGTGTGTGTCTCCAGTCAGGTCTTGATGATCAGTGTCGAGAGGGTGCGTTGCGGGCCGATACCGTCGTTGACCTGCGCCTCGATGCTGACCAGTACGTCGCCAGCAGGGTCGGTGGGCAGGATTTCATTGGCATACATGCGCACACCGGTCGCTACAGGAATACCTCTATAGCTGCTTGCTCCGCTATTGCAGCGGAACATACACGTCAGTTTGCCATTGATCCTGCGGTGTCTCGGGATAGACGCTCAGGTAATTGAAGAACAACGGGTGGTCACGGAGTTCCTCGCCACTGGCAGGAAGCCAATCGCGGTAAATCGGATAGATCGTTTCGCCGATGTGATCCGGTGACCCCGTATGTCGTACCACGACGCAGCGACCGCCAGGAATGACGATCTCGCGTACGCCGAATTCATTCGGCGCCACGGCCTCGTGAATCTCGCCGCAGATGGCGAAGCGGAATGCTTGTGCAGGTGTCGTGTCGGGGTTGCCATAGGGAATGCCAAAGGTGCGACTCGATGCCACCGGCGACTGTCCGCTCTGCATACGCCACTCGATGAACTTGCGCACGCTCTCATTGACGAGCCCGGGTGGTCCGCAGTGCTCAAGCGCTGCGACCCTGACTTCTGGGAATTCCACGATTCGTACTTGCATGATGATAGTCCTGGAAAAATGAGGGATTGCGAATACCGCATTCCAGACCTGCCAGTTCGGTTCCTTCCTGAACGCACTCGGGGTCATACCGAACGCCCGCCTGAACGCCCTGCAAAATGCCTCGGGGCTTTCAAAACCGGCACCGAGTGCCGCGTCCAGTACCGAGTGATCAGCGAGGGCGGCCAGGCGATGTGCCGCGCGTCGTAGCCGCATCAGTTGCACATAACGTGAGACAGGCACACCTGCGAACGCGCTGAATTGTCGATGGAAGTGAAACACCGAAAAATTCGCCACGTGGCTCAACGTCCTCACCGACAGGTCACCTTCGAGATTGGCATCAATGTAGGCGAGTACGGCGTTGAAGCGTTTTGTGTAGGCGAAGTTGCTCGGCATGTCAGACACTGGGAAAAGGCTCCTGGAAGTACGGTCGGCAATAGCATCGACTATAGCGGCGTGAACGCGCCTAGCCGCGTTTGCTCAAGGTGCGTTTTGGGGTGGCCGATGCGATCTCTTCCACCATGAGACACCGAATATCCAGTCCGATCACTTCTGATCGACTGTTGCTGTCGTTGTGAGGGCAGCAATTACCCCCAGGCAATCATCGAGAAGAGACCCGACAGGGATGCGCTAAAGTTATGCGGGTCATCGATCAATTGTGATCCGCTGTTCGCGCTGCTTCCGTCCCTGGAGGGCCCAATGCCGCCCATCATCACATGCCTGGTGGCGCTGTTTGTTCTTGGTCTGACTCTTGTAGCGCCAGCCCAGGCCAGCACCTGCCCACCTGGCGAGAAACAAGTGTGCCTGAACGGCTGCATCTGCCTGCCAGATCTGGGGCAGATGCCTGATGGCGTCTACCAGGTCGCGGCACCTGCCCTGGCGCTGTGGCTGACCCAAGCCCGCGCTGAAGCCGCCAGCGCCGAGATCCAACCCATTCCACCGCACATCCGGGAGCAACTGCTGCGCTGGTACGATCCCGGCGTCCTCGATGCCGCGCACTACAAAGTGAGCGATAACGGCCAATTCAGCGCCGCCACTACCATGCTGCAAAACCCCGATGTCGGTGCCGTGACCCTGATCGACATCATCCTCTTCCGGGACGCTCAAACCGCAGAACAGGACATCGCGCTCTGGGCTCACGAACTGAAACACGTGCAGCAGTTTCAGGAATGGGGGGTAGAAGGATTTGCCCAGCGCTATACACAAGATTTCAATGCTGTGGAGGCGCCGGCTTATGCCATACAGGCTGAGGTTCGACGGTCGGTGCGGGAAGAGACTCACTGAAGGGTAGCGAAGCTGCCCCTCGGGTGACTGAACCGCCGCCAACCGCACGCGCCGCTGGCGGTCATGGCGAAGACACCGTCGAACAAGACCACCGTCTCTCCTGATTTGAGCAGCGGCGCGGGTGAGGGGCGGATTTGCGAGGCGGGCATAAGCGTGGGTCCTACAAACTTGCAAATGACTCAAGGTGAGCATCACTTCCTGCCAGTCGCCGTAACTCTCTCACATCGGCGAACCACTCATGGGATTGAAGATTGTGGAACGCATCCTGTGTCCCATATCCCCAGGCGACCGCGCCAAAGGCGATACCGGCAGTCGCTGCTGCTTCACCATCCGTAGGTTGGTCGCCGATGTAGATAACCTCCTCTGGCGCCACGCCAAATTTGCGCATGACACGGCGCAAGCGAGACGCCTTGCCGAAAATGGAGACGCCGCATTCGAAGGCCCGGATATGTCGACAGCTGGAGCCCAATATTTGCTTGATATTTTCTTGGGAGTTAGAAGAAACCACCGCCAGGATCAGTCCTCTCTCGTCAAGATGGGCGAGGGTATTGGCAATGCTATTAAACAGTGGGATCGAGCTTCGATGTTTTTTCATCAAGCTCATGAAGGTTCGCGCCACCAGAGGCAACTTCCAGCGGGGCATTCCGATATGAGCCATGATCTCCCGAGCCCCCTGCTTGCGCAGACCGTCCAACTCTTGCGGGTGAATCCGATTGAATGCGTGCCTGTCAGCGACCTGGTTGAACACCGAAACAAAGAACGGAAAAGAATCAGCGAGCGTGCCGTCAAAGTCGAAAATGGCAAGCCGGTATGACATGTAAAAGCTCCTTCCTGTAGTGGCGGCAGCCGAGTCCAGGCGGCTGCTTGTGCTGGGCGATTAATTCACCCGATTGGTGGGAAAGGCGCATTATCCCTGCTCCGGAATCTGCCCGGAAGGAGAAAGTGGCTTAACGCTGGAGGAGGGGGCTGCTCCTTGCCGGCAGCTGCAATATCATTGTTCCTTTGAAATCAGCCAAGGAGGCATCCATGAGTGTGCGTGGTAAAGACCGGCAGATCGATAATATTGAATTTAATGTCGACGACATTGCCCGCAGCAAAGCTTTCTACGGCAGTGCGTTCGGCTGGACATTCGTCGACTACGGCCCAACTTATACGGAATTCAGTGATGGCCGCCTTACCGGTGGCTTCACTACGGGAGAGCCGGTTCGACCTGGTGGCCCTTTGATCATTTTGTACTCGGATGATCTCGATGAGGCGCAGCAACGGCTCAAAGCCTTGGGCGCTGTTATCAGCCGCGAAGTATTCTCGTTCCCTGGTGGAAGCAGGTTCCACTTCATTGATCCGGATGGCTATGAACTGGCCGTTTGGACGGCTCGGCAGTAGGTCTCAGGTCGGCCCAAAGCGATCCATTAGCAGGGTTCGCTTTGGGCCGATACTCAAGCGGTAGGTGCGGGTCGAGCCATGACCCTGGTCGCATAAATTTGAAATGCACTGCGTTGCTCGCCAGAATCGCGGGCCGACCCGGTCAAAGGTGCCGGACGTTCGTGGTGAAAAGGGGCAGCAGTTGAACCAACAGACATTGTCCATGCGCCTGGAACGCGTGGCGGCACATGTGCCAGCAGGTGCGCGCCTGGCCGATATCGGCTCGGATCACGGCTACCTGCCTGTGGCATTGATGCGCCGTGGCGCCATCGTGGCGGCGGTGGCCGGAGAGGTGGCATTGACGCCATTTCGCTCGGCCAAACGCACCGTGCGCGAGAACGACCTGGACCAGTGGATTACCGTGCGCCTGGCCGATGGCCTGACGGCAATCGAGCCGGGAGACGGGATCACGGCAATCAGCATCTGCGGCATGGGCGGCGAGACGATCCGCGACATCCTCGACTGCGGCAAGGCATGTCTGAGCGGCCAGGAGCGTCTGATCCTTCAACCCAACGGCGGCGAGCAGCCACTGCGCCAATGGCTGATGGAAAATGGTTACTGCATCCTCTGCGAGGAAGTGCTGCGGGAAAACCGCTTCGACTACGAAATCATCGTCGCCGAGCGCACCGGGCCGGTGATGTACACCGCCGAGGAGCTGTATTTCGGTCCGCTGCAGATGCAGGCACGCAGCTCGGCATTCCTGATCAAGTGGCAGCGCCTGTTGCGCGAGAAGCAGCGGACCCTGAGCAGCTTCGCCAAGGCCCGGCAGGCCGTGCCCGAGGAGAAGGTGCAGGATGTCGCCCGGCAGGCCCGGTGGATCGCCGACCTGCTGGCTTGAGCCCTTGACTAAGTAATTGCAGGGGTAAATTTCAACCTGACGGTTGCTGCTCTTATAGGGTTTGCGGTTAGCGGCAGCACAGGCAACCGCTGATCAGCGGTTGATCGGGGTCGCTTTCGAGAAATGTAACCATGACTTCCATACCCGTTCGGGGGGGCGTCATTCCACAACTCCAATTGGAGGTCCCCCTCAGCCAACAACAACTCTTGTCGTCAAATCTACCTTCGCGTTCCCAGGGGAACTTGACCTTGACCCTTCCGTTGCGCCTATCACCCTGGATCTCCTCGTCCTCCAGAGCGATGATCACAGCGGTGTGGTTACTTGGTACCTGAGGTTTCTTGTGAGCCAAAGGCGGACGATAGGACACGTCCCACGGAAGAACGATAAAGCGGTTGCGGTAACCCTGATGAAAGTCATCCTCGTTGTCTGTGTTGCCACTGGCGATGTTCTCGCTCAATACCTGTGGTTGCTGGCCTTCGTGGATGATCTGAGTCAGTAACCATAGGTCGTTCCATTCCTGGCGCGGGTGGCCAGAGATCTCCAGAACATGGCCACTGACTAACCGGGTCTGGTCACCTTGCCCTTCGGCTTGACGATAAGCCGCATGGCGGCGCTCCATAGCACGCAGACTTATCTGCTTGCCGTGCTCATGGCTTGTGGAAGGCTTCAGCTTGTCATCGTTTTCCATGCCTGGCTGTTGCTCGTTTCTCCCCAGACGTAGGTTGAAGCGCCTGATCAGTGGCTCGTTGGCCACTCTATCGCTCTCTTGTCCATAAGCAGTGGGTTGCCCAATCCTGGGAAAAGCCGCCTGGTCATCGCCAAAGACCAGCACATGGCCTTGAGCGCTGTGTTGGAAGTGGAAGTGGATACCTTCTTCTTCACACAAGCGCTGAATAAAGTGCAAATCCGTTTCATCGTACTGGGTACAGTAGTCACGCTCGGGGTAGGTCGACCCCAGATGAAGCATAAGCGTCACCCACAATCCCGTGTTCTTCCAGTATCAAGGCGACGATTTTCGGCACCGAGAACTGTTGATAGATCCTCTGGTTGATGCGGTGGCGCAAGTAGGACAGGTGCGGTACGAGGGCCAGATTGTAGCGCGTCAAACGCTGATCATTACCGCTTTGGGCGATGTGATAGATCCGTCCATGGATGCCGTTGCCCTTCGTGTCGAAGGTCAGAAAAGCCTCTACGTCGAAGAGGCTTTCGAGATCCAGGTCAGACCGCTCGCTAACAAGCTCCACATTGAAGAGGTAAGGCCTGCTGATCGCCTCATCTCCGGAGAATGCGAGTACTTGAAAGTCGTGCGCAAAACCGTCGATGGTCAAACTGAAAGGCGTCTGATTGGCTGGGCTGAACATCCACTGTTCTCTTCTTGCATAAGGTGTTGAATCGGCGCTGTCGCAGATGTCAATGTCAGGAAGCCGGGTAAGTCCAGTTCAAGGCAAGAGCTATAACAGGGACTAATCCACTAATTTGGCGCTCTTGTATATCGGCGTTTGCGTCTTACTTTTCGGACATAAATAGCCTCAATCTGCTGCTCAAGCACGTCCGCGTATAAAATAAAGATATGCATAGAGCAGCAGGCGACAAATCAAGTCAGATCACACACCACTCTTCACTTTGGTCCAGATCCGTGTACGGATTCGCTCCAGCTTTAATGGCAGTGGCTCAAGTGGAACAAGTGTGGCAATAGTCTTTTTGTCTGGATAAATCCAGGGATTGTCTCGCAACTTCTGTTCGACAAACTCAGCGGCATCTTTGTTAGCGTTAGGGTAGAGAGTGTGGTTTGAGGTCTTGGCAATGATTTCTGGTCGCAACATATAATTAATAAACGCCATACCTTCCTTTGGGTGGGGAGCGTCTTTTAGAAGAACCAGATTTTCCGACCAGACCAGCGCTCCTTCGCGGGGAAGGCTGTAGGTAATCTTGCGTCCAGTGTTGGTCTTCTCGTTTATGGCCTGCGCGGCAAGGGCACCATTAGCCCATCCCACGACTGCACAAATATTGCCGTCAGCCAGGTCTGCGTCAATTCGGGAGGAGTCGAAATAGAGGACGTAGGGACGGATTTTTAACAGTAGGGCTTGAGCTTTCTGGTAATCATCCGGGTTCCTGCTGTTGCTGGGGAGCCCAAGGTAATGCAAGGCAATCGAAATGATCTCACTTGGAGAGTCAAGCATTGCCACACCACACGACTGGAGCTTGCTGATGTTTTCTTCTTTGAAGATCAAATCCCAGCTATTCACCGGAGCATTATCACCCAATGCCGCTTTGACTTTGTCAACGTCATAGCCAATGCCGGTAGTACCCCATAGATAGGGCACGGCGTAGCGATTACCAGGATCATTGACCGCGACCTGGGACAAGATATCAGGATCGATATGGGACAAATTGCTCAGTTGATTACGATCCAACGGCTGAAGTACTCCCGCCTGGATCAGGCTTGGCAACACATCGGAGGTGGCCACAACCACGTCATACCCCGTGCGCCCAGCCATTACCTTGCTCTGCATGATTTCGGCGCTGTCGAAAGCATCCATATGCACTCTGGTGCCGGTTGCCTGCTCAAACTCCTTTGGGGTCTCCGGTGCGAGAAGCCCGAACCAGTTATACAGATACACCCCAGGCTCTACAGCCCCCACTGATGTGCTCATCCCTGCACAGAGAAGCGAGGCCGAAAAAATGGTTCGCAAACGTGATTTTCTCATGCAACATCCTTATCAAGACGATGTGCCCTCATGGCCATCGTAAGTCCTGCAAGCGAATATACCGGGCGTTACCGAATAGTAAATACCTACGAATACTTATCTCTGACCTACGAATCCCTAACCCTAAAGGGGTAGAAAATGCCGTTCGACCTTCATAGCCTGGCTTGGCACCGATCGATTGGGAAGCTGATCATGCAGTTGAACCGTCCAGAATTCTGGAGTTCACTTGTTCGTATATTAAATGAATACGTGCAAATCGATAATTGGGTTGTATTGATCTTTAGCAATCAACAAGTGCAAGTTGTTAGTCTTCCTGAGGTCGCAGATGTCGAAGAGGTAGACGCGTTCACTCATCGCTATGTGAAGGGGCTTTACCTGCTGGATCCATTTTATATAGCTAATCGAGAAAATCCCCAGAGCGGTTTCTTTCATTTGCTGGATATTGCGCCGGAATACTTTCTTGAAACTGAGTATTATCATCAATATTTTGCACAGTATATCTCTGTGGATGAGGCTCAGTACAATGTTCAGCTTGACGCCGATAGAACGTTATGTATTTCCATTGGTAGCAAAGTCCGTTTTGATCAAGAGTAAATAACAATGCTTGATATTATCAAGCCGTGGGTGACTGAATTAATGCATCAGCGCATGTGTTTTGAAAATGATGTAGAAAAAAATCTCACTGAATCACCTCTATGGCCAGAAACAATTACCCAGCTTGGCACGCAAATAACAATGCGCGAAAGTGATGTGCTCAGATTGTTGCTCAGTGGCTTCTCTAATAAAGAGATAGCCGGAAAGCTTTCCCTTTCGGTGGAAACGATAAAGGTTCATCGCCGCAATATTTATGCCAAATTAAATATCAAGTCACAATCCGAATTGTTTGCTCGATTTTTTATGCCAAAACAAGATGTTTTCTCTACGAGTTGAAGTGGGTGTTTTAGTCTGGGTATTACCGTTAAATGGGTTCACGGCTTCAGGTACGAACCTGGCCTGAGCTCTAATCCTGGTTCGGGATGAGGGCATCACGCTAATTTGCGCGGCTAATCGGAGTCATGTTCCTGCAAGCATCAAATCCAGATTCTGCACTGCTGCTCCAGCTGCTCCCTTCCCAAGATTGTCAAACACCGCAGCCAACAAAACCTGGCCCGTTTCGTCATTCTCAAACACTGACAGTCGCAAATCATCAGTCCCATTAAGTGCCTGAGGATCAAGGGACGTCAGCCCTTTAGCCTCCAGCATCGACATCACCTGTACA
This sequence comes from Pseudomonas sp. FP1740, assembly GCF_030687165.1. Classification (NCBI taxonomy): domain Bacteria; kingdom Pseudomonadati; phylum Pseudomonadota; class Gammaproteobacteria; order Pseudomonadales; family Pseudomonadaceae; genus Pseudomonas; species Pseudomonas sp. FP1740. The sequence goes on along the minus strand of NZ_CP117461.1, from coordinate 4,028,033 downwards.
TGGCTCGCATCGACGTAATGCTGCATCAGACACGCATGCAACTGCACCGCACTCACACCTGGCGCCAACAACCGGGTTTGCAAGGGGATGGTCAGTACGATCCCCTGCCGAAAAGCGCCATAGGCCGGCACAAACATCGGCCGCTCCGTCAGACCGCTTTGTTGCTGAATTTCCGGAATATGTTTGTGTGCCAGCCCCAGCCCATAGACTTGAAACGCCGACGCCTGTGCTGCGCCTTTTCCCTCATGTTCCTCCACACCGACACGTCCTTTCCCGGAATAACCCGACACGGCATGAATGTTCATCGGGTAATCCCTGGGCAGTAATCCGGCCTCCAGTAAAGGGCGCAGCAACCCTATCGCCCCCGTTGGATAGCAACCGGGATTGCTGACCCGTCGCGCGGTGGCGATGCGTTGGCTCTGCTGCGAATTCATCTCCGCGAAACCATAGGTCCAGCCTGGATGGGTGCGGTGCGCCGAACTCGCATCGATCACCCGCACGGCGGGGTTTTCGATGGTCGCTACAGCGTCGCGCGCGGCTTGGTCGGGCAAGCACAGTATCGCGATGTCGCAGTTATTGATGGCTTCGGCGCGACGTTGCGGATCCTTGCGATATTCGGGGCTGAGAGTGATAAGCCGCAGATCGCTGCGGTCGCGTAGGCGTTGATGGATTTGCAACCCGGTGGTGCCTTGGTCGCCATCGATGAATACAAGGGGACTTGCCATGGAATGCTCTCGGACGTTGGAAATCAGGAGTTCCAATCTTCAGTGAGGCGCTAAGATAGGAAAAGTTGAATTTATCAACGATGAAATTCAGTTTTTCTGAACAAGGAGTCACTCATGCGCGAAATCAGCCTGGACCGTCTGCGCACGTTGGTGGCGATTGCCGACCTGGGTTCGTTTGCCGAGGCGGCCCGTGTGCTGCACTTGGCGCCACCCACGGTCAGTTTGCATATCGCCGACCTGGAGTCGCGCGTGGGCGGCAAGCTGTTGTCGCGCACGCGTGGGCGCGTTCAGCCTTCGGCGATTGGGAACACACTGGTGGAACGTGCGCGGCGTCTGTTGGTAGATGCGGAGCAGGCGCTTGAGGACGTGGAACGTCAGGTACAGGGATTGGCCGGGCGTGTGCGGCTAGGCGCCTCCACAGGGGCCATCGCACAGTTGATGCCGCACGCTTTGGAGACGTTGAGCCAGCGCCATCCCGCTATCGATGTGCAGGTCGCGGTGCTCACGTCGCAGGAAACTTTGAAGAAGCTTGCCGAGGGCTCTTTGGAGATCGGTTTGGTCGCGCTGCCGCAGTCCCCGGTGAAGGGCTTGCGAATCGAGCCATGGCGACGGGACCCGGTCATGGCTTTCTTGCCGGCTCGCTGGGAATCCCCGGAGGTTGTGACCCCCGACTGGCTGTCCACTCAGCCATTGATTCTGAATGACAACACCACTCGTCTTTCGCGTTTGACTGCGGAGTGGTTCGCCAGTGGTGGGCCGCAGCCTGCGCCGCGTATTCAACTGAACTACAACGATGCGATCAAAAGCCTGGTGGCGGCTGGCTATGGTGCGACGTTGTTGCCGCATGAGGCCTCCACGCCATTGCCCGATACCAGGATCGTCATGCGGCCATTAAAGCCCTTATTGTGGCGGCAACTGGGTATTGCCCACCGTAGTCGGGACATCGAACGGCCTACGCAACATGTGCTGGATGTGCTGTGGGAGTTGAGTGCGGGGTAGGGGGATTTTGTCAGGCGAATCAATTGTGAGATTGCTAAACCAACTGACGGCCCCCCAGAGACAGTTTGTTCTAGATCGATGGCGACTCAGACATCTCCACCAGCAGTTGTCCAAATGCATTGGCCGCGGGCGTCTTTCCCGTGACACTCCATATCAGCCTGAAATCAGCATCCGGCAGCGGTGGCAGGCCATGTTGGCCGTCAATGACCACCATGCCGGGCTCTAGATCGCCCAGCGGTAGAGCGGTGACGGCAAGTCCCGCCAATACCGCCGCCCGCAGTCCTTGTTGACTCGGAGAGGTAAAGGCGACCCGCCAATCCACGGTAGAACTCTCCAACGCATCTACGGCCACCTGGCGGTGCAAGCAGGGTGCTGGGGCAAACGCCAGTGGCAAAGGAGCATCGCCGGTAAAGTCGAAACTCTGCGCCGCGGCCCAGACAAACCGGGTTTCGCGCAGCACGGTACCGCCGGCCTGGCTGCCCGGCAATGCCATGACTACGGCCAGATCGAGCCCGTCGGCATCAACCAGCGCGCGCAGATCGAGGTAGGTGCCGACGGTTACATCCAGGCGTACGGCGGGAAATTGTCTGGCGAACCGAGACAGTAACGGCGGCAGGCCGTCGCCGATAAAGTTTTCTGGCACACCGAAGCGCACGGCCCCGGATACCGACGACGTTTCGAAACGCCGGGAGAGGGCGTCTTGTGCTCTGAGGATTTGTTCGGCATGGCGCAGAAAATCTTCGCCATCTTCTGTCAGTGTCAAACGTCGGGTGGTGCGTACCAGTAGCGTAGTACCGGCCTGTTCCTCCAAACGCCGGATCTGATGACTGATCGCTGACTGGCTCAAGTGCAGCCGCTCTGCGGCACGAGTGAAACTACCGGTGTCCTTGATCGCGACAAAAGCACGCAACAGAGCTGGGTCGAAGTCCATTTAGTCAACTCATGACGAATATTAATAAAATTTACGAAATTAAATCATTTCTGTCATTTTTTAATTACTTCCAGAATGCGGCCGCTCACTTGGACTTGTGCCCGGTGACGCTGGCGAGGCTATCGCGTCTCTACCCCTGACTGCGTGCAGAGCGGTCTTGCCAGTGCCCATCAACTTGATCTGGAAGATCACGATGCAGTTCTCTCCGTCGCAGAAGGATATTTTCACCATCGCCGCCGTGTGTTTGGCGTCGCTGATGTTCGGCCTGGAAATCTCGAGCGTGCCGGCAATCCTGCCCACTCTTGAATCGGTTCTGCACAGCGATTTTAAAGATATGCAGTGGATCATGAATGCCTACACCATCGCCTGCACCACGGTGCTGATGGCCACCGGCACACTGGCGGATCGGTATGGACGCAAGCGAGTGTTTGTCATCAGCCTGGTGCTTTTCGGCATGACCTCACTGGGCTGTGGATGGGCGCAAAGCGCCAATGTGTTGGTTGCAAACCGATTCCTGCAAGGTATGTCCGGTGGTGCCATGCTGATCTGTCAGGTGGCCGTGCTGTCTCACCGATTTCAGACGGGAGCTGCGCGCGGGAAAGCGTTCAGTGCCTGGGGAATCGTGTTCGGTATCGGTTTGGGGTTTGGCCCGATAATCGGCGCCGTTATCGTGGCGTTGTCGAGTTGGGAATGGGTGTTTCTGGTGCATGCGCCCATTGCCGTGCTCGCGCTGGTGCTGGTGATCGCCGGTGTCGATGAGTCACGTGATCCGCAGCGTCGCAGGCTGGATGTGTTGGGCATTATTTCGCTGTCGCTGGCAGTGTTAGGCCTTTCCTGGTTCATTACCCAAGGAGTAGGGGAGGGTTTCTCCAGCGGTTCGGCCATCACCAGTCTGGTGGTGGCAATGGTCAGCTTTATCGTCTTTGTCGTTGCGCAGCGACGCTATGTCGATCCCATGTTCGACTTCTCGGTATTGCGCATCCGTCGCTTCTCGGGGGCCTTGCTAGGGTCGGCTGGCATGAACTTCAGTTTCTGGCCGTTCATGATTTACCTGCCCCTGTACTTTCAAAATAGCCTGGGCTACGCCAGTGTCGGCACCGGTCTGGCACTGCTGGCCTATACGCTGCCGACGCTGGTTGTTCCCCCGTTAGGTGAACGGCTGGCGCTGCGCTATCGACCTGACGTGGTGATTCCCGCAGGTTTGTTCACCATAGGTTTGGGGTTCCTGCTGATGAAATGGGGCAGTAGTGTCGCGCACGCCAGCTGGCTGACGATGCTTCCAGGCTGCCTGATCGCCGGAGTCGGACTGGGGCTGACCAATACGCCTGTGACCAATACCACCACCGGATCGGTGCCCAGTGAACGTGCCGGCATGGCATCGGGCATCGATATCAGCGCTCGCATGATCAGCCTTGCAATTAATATCGCGCTGATGGGATTCATCTTGGTGGAAGGTATCCTGTCTTCCCTGCGCAACCAGTTGTCTGGCTCGCCCGATGATGGGCAACTGAGATGGCTGGCGGAGAATATTTCGGCCGGCAACTCTGCCGTGTTGGTGCCGACTGGCCAAGGGATCACGATTCCGGTCGATGTCGCCAACGCAGCTTTGGCGCATGGGTTTGGCTGGGTGATGCTGTATGGCGGTATTGCTGCATGGGTGCTGGTGGTGGCAAGTTACCTGGTCTTTCGTTCGAGCAAAGCCGTTCATTCTCAGCGCTGACTGTCATTCGAAGGACTGCTTCTGGCCGTATCTATCTGATGCAAAAGCCAGTTGTCCCTGACCACGCAGCCGAGCCGATGGGCTCGGCTATCGGTCCAGCAGAGGTGCCAGCAGTGCACACATGCCGCGCCAGTGCGAACCCTCCCAGTAAATCCGTTGGCAGGCGTCGCAGCGCAGGAAGTGCGAATAGAGGACGCCAACGCGTGGCGGCACCTGCGGCCGGGCCAGCTCCGGGCTGATTTCGTGCAGCGGCAGGTTGCAATGAAGGCACAGGCTGAAGGGGCGCGCGCTACGCGCCAGGTCGAGGCGTTCGTACAATTCGCGCAGCTGCAGTGACGGTTTCAGGGCATGCACGTAACAGCCGTGGCTGATGATCCGCCGCTTGAGCAGTTCGCGGTCGCGGGTTAGCACGATGCGTCCTTGTTGCGCGGCGATTTCGGCGATCTCGGCATCGTCGAAGCCATTGTCGTAGAGGGTGTCGAAGCCGCTCATGCGCAGCAGACTGGCCAATCCACCAAGGTGCGCATCAGCGACGAAGCGCAGCACCCGTAAAGGTTGCGTACGAACCTTGAGCAACGGACTGATGTCCAGCGCTTCGAACTTGGGATACACCGCCAACCGGTCACCGTCGAAGATCACCCGCTCGAAGCCCACCGACTCGCCGTTGAGCAGCACCATCTCTACTTCGGTGTGAGGTATCCCGAGCGCCTCGATCATGTGCTTGACCGTCGCCCCTCGCGCGCACTCGCAAGTGAAGGACTGCCGCCGCCGTTCGGCCGGCAGGAAATCGTTGAGCTCCTCGTAGAAGCGGAAAGTTGCACGGGTCATGCTGAACAGTATGGCAGGGCTGCAGGAAGAATGAGTTCAGCTGCTCAGTAGAGGGCGGGAGGGATGGATTATCAGGTTGAGCCAGCGCCTTCGAGCAACCCTGCGGTCGCTCGAAGGCGCTCCGGTTACTTCAGGTTGCCGCTGAGGAATTGCTGTAGGCGCTCGCTTTTGGGGTTGCCCAATACGTCCTCGGGCGCACCTTGCTCTTCGACCCGCCCCTGGTGCAGGAACAGCACCTGGTTCGACACTTTTCGCGCAAAGCTCATTTCGTGGGTCACCATGATCATGGTGCGGCCTTCTTCGGCCAGCCCCTGGATCACCTTGAGCACTTCGCCCACCAATTCCGGGTCCAGGGCTGACGTCGGCTCGTCGAACAGCATGATCTCCGGTTCCATGCTCAGGGCACGGGCAATGGCGACTCGTTGCTGCTGACCACCTGAGAGAAACGCCGGGTATTGATCAGCAACCCGTGCCGGCAAACCGACCTTGTCCAGGTAGCGCCGGGCGCGATCCTCTGCGTCCTTCTTGCTGACACCCAGCACCCGGCGTGGAGCCATGGTGATGTTTTCCAGCACCGTCATGTGGCTCCACAGGTTGAAGTGCTGGAACACCATCGCCAGGCGAGTGCGGATGCGTTGCAGTTCGTTGGCGTCGGCCACGCGCATGCCGTGGCGGTCATGGACCATTCGAATCGGCTGGTTGTCCAGACTCATGGCACCGTCGTTGGGTGTTTCCAGGAAGTTGATGCAACGCAGAAAGGTGCTCTTGCCCGAACCACTGGCGCCGATAAGGCTGATCACATCGCCGGTCCTGGCGTTCAGCGAAACGCCCTTGAGGACTTCATGGTTACCGTAACTTTTGTGCAGGTTTTCAACGGTCAGTTTGTACATGAACAAGCATCCTGAATTAGTGAGCCGGGCCGAGGAAAGACAACCAACGGCGTTCAGCCAGGCGGAACAGGCCGACCAGGGAGAACGTGACTGCCAGGTAGATCAACGCAGCGAGGCCGAACGACTGGAAGGTCAGGAAGGTCGCCGAGTTGGCGTCCCGCGCGACTTTCAGGATGTCCGGGATGGTCGCGGTGAAGGCCACGGTGGTCGAGTGCAGCATCAGAATCACTTCGTTGCTGTAGTAAGGCAGCGAGCGACGCAGGGCGGACGGCATGATCACGTAGGTGTACAGCTTCCAGCCGGTCAGCCCGTAGGCTTTGGCCGCTTCGACTTCACCGTGGTTCATGCTGCGAATCGCCCCGGCGAAGATCTCCGTGGTGTAGGCACAGGTGTTCAGGGCGAAGGCGAGGATGGTGCAGTTCATCGCATCGCGAAAGAACGCATCCAGTACTGGCTGAGCCCGCACCGCGGCCAGGCTGTAAATGCCGGTGTAACAGATCAGCAGTTGAATATAGAGCGGCGTACCGCGAAACAGGTAGGTGTAGAACTGCACCGGCCAGCGCACCCAGACATTGCTCGAGACCCGGGCAATCGACAGCGGGATCGACATCACGAAGCCGAAGAAGATCGAAGCACTGAGCAGCCAAAGGGTCATGGCCAGCCCGGTGATGTGATTGCCGTCCTGGAACAGGAAAGGTTTCCAGTATTCCTGCAGTAGCTCGATCATCGCACGGCCTCCCGGGTGCCTGCGGCGTAGAAGATTTCCATCCGGCGCAAGACGTAGTTCGAAACGGTGGTGATCACCAGATAGATCAAGGCGGCCAGAATCAGGAAGAAGAACAGCTGATAGGTGCTCTTGCCCGCGTCCTGGGCCACCTTGACCAGATCGGCCAAGCCGATGATCGACACCAGCGCGGTGGCCTTGAGGATCACCATCCAGTTATTACCGATGCCCGGCAGGGCAAAACGCATCATTTGCGGGAACACCACCAGGCGGAAGCGCTGGGCGCGGGTCAGGCCGTAGGCGGTAGCCGCTTCCATCTGCCCTCGCGGTACGGCAAGGATGGCGCCACGGAAGGTTTCGGTGAAATAAGCCCCGTAGATGAAGCCCAGGGTAATGACCCCGGCGCTGAACGGGTTGATCTCGACGTATTCCCATTCCATGAAGTCGGTAAACGAGGACAGCCAGGTTTGCAGGCTGTAGAAGATCAGCAGCATCAGCACCAGGTCCGGCACCCCGCGAATCAGCGTGGTGTAAGCCTGCGCAGGGACGCGCAGCAGTGCCGATTTCGAAAGCTTGGCGCTGGCGCCGATCAGGCCCAGGCCAACGCTCACCAGCAAGCACAGAAAGGATAATTTGACCGTCATCCAGGAGCCTTGCAGCAACAGCGGGCCGAAACCCTTGAGGCTAAAGTCTGACAGCCCAAGAATCTGCAATAGGTTTTCTAACATTGAGCAGCCCTACGTCAATCAAAGAAGAGCCCATCCGGAAATGGGCGCAGGGTCATTATTTGTCGCTGTAGAGATTCAGATCGCCAAAGTGCTTCTGCTGGACGGCCGCATAGGTGCCATTGTCGTGCAGTGCCTTGATACCTTTGTTCAGCAAGGCCTGGAGCTCGCCGTTGCCTTTGGTGAGACCCACGGCGGTCTTGGCTGGAAGGAGGGGATTTTCGACCGGCTCGCTGACCTGGAAGTCGGCGCCTGGTGGCGACTTCAGGAAGCCCAGTTCGGCTTGCAGCATGTCCTGGATCGAGGCATCGAGGCGTCCGGAGATCAAGTCAGCGTACACCTGGTCCTGGTTAGCGTAGGCCTGGGTCTCTACCCCGGCCTTGTCCAGCACGGCCTTGGCGTAGGCTTCCTGGATGGTGCCTTGCTCGTAGCCGATTTTCTTGCCCTTGAGGGAGGCCGGATCGGTGCCGATGGCCGCGCCTTTCTTGAATACCAGCGCGGTCGGGCCAGAGAACAGCTCGTTCGAGAAATCGATGACTTTCTCACGCGCCGGCGTGACGGTCATGGAAGAGATCACGCCATCGAACTTGTTGGCCTTGAGGCCGGGAATCATGCCGTCGAAATCGCTTTCGACCCATTTGCACTTGACCTTCAGCTCCGCGCAGATCGCGTTGCCCAGGTCGATGTCGAAGCCCACCAGGCCGCCGTCGGCGGCCTTGGATTCGAACGGCGCATAAGAGGGGTCGACGCCAAAGCGCAACTCCTTGTACTCCTTGGCCAGCGCAGAACCGGCAGCCACACACAAAGCCAATGCAGAAAGAGTGAGAAATGCTTTTTTCATTATTTTATTCCCAGGGACCATCGAAAGCGCTTGTGCCGCAAGAGCGCGTGTACTGCGCTGTGAAATGTCCTATGCACACGCAAGTACTTGTACAGACAAGCATATGCAATCACCCGGCCAATTCGCCGATTGGGCGTTTGAGAAAGCGCGTGCAGCGCTCTGGGATGGGCTTGGCAGGCAGGTGAACGCTGGGGAGAGGTAGCCTGCGAGGCTGTTACCTAAGCAGGCTTTTACACTCGGCTGGGGTATGCGGTAACAAAGTGTGGGGTTAAGGGCGCTGACTTTCCTGGCTCAAGCCTTGACCCAACGCTGACGGCTCCAGCTACTCAATGTATCGACGGCCAGGACCAATAACAGCATCGCCAGAATAACCGTGCTGGCTTGAGCTTCCTGGAACAGGCTGAGGCTGACATAGAGCATTTGCCCCAAACCACCGGCGCCGACGAAGCCGAGCACACTGGCCATGCGGATGTTGTTTTCCCAGCGGTACAGGATGTAGGCCAGTAGCTGTGGCAACAGGTTGGGCAGGGTGCCGTAACAGAACGCCCATACGGCATTGGCGCCCTGCAAACGGATCGCGTCGGCCGGTTCCGGTGGGGTGTTTTCCAGTGCTTCGGCGAACAACCGGCCGAGCACGCCGGTGGTGTGCAGGGCCAGGGCCAGGGTGCCGGCGTTGGGGCCGAGCCCGGCGGCCAGGACCATCAGTGCGGCCCATACCAGTTCCGGCACCGCGCGCAAGGCGTTGAGCACCAGGCGTGACGCACTCTGCAAAGGCCAGCCGTAGCGCCCGGCTGCGGGCAATGCCAATAACAGGCCGAACACCGCCGCGAGCAGGGTGCCAAGGGCCGACATGGCCAGGGTTTCCAGGGCGCCGTGGCCGATGGCTTGCAGATGGCCCGGGCTCAGGTCCGGGCTGAGAAAGCGCTGGGCATAAGCGCCCATCTGCTTCAGGTTGCCGGCGCCGCTGAGTTCGCCGAGGTCGATGCCCAGGTAGTTGAACGAGGCGATGACCGCTGCGCCGATGCACAGGAGCAGTGCCAGGTTGAACAGGCGATTCATGTCAGCCTCCAGCGCAGCAGGCGGCTGAGTTGATCGGCGAGCAGCACCAGGACGAGGAACGTCAATAACAGACTGGCCACTTCACCGCCGGCAAACATGCGCAACGACAAATCCATTTGCTGGCCCAGGCCGCCGGCTCCGACGAAGCCCATCACCACCGAGGCGCGGATGGCGCATTCCCAGCGGTACACCGTGTACGACAGCAGTTCCGCAGCGACATTGGGCAGGATTCCGTAGCAAAAGGCTGGGAGCCGACCACTGCCGGACTGCAGTAGCGCGTGTACCGGGCGCTGGTCGACCGACTCGAAAATTTCCGCGTAGACCTTGCCCAACATGCCGCTGTAGGTGATGGCAATGGCCAGTACCCCGGCCGTCGGGCCGAGGCCGACGGCGCGCACGAACAGCAGGGCCCAGACGATTTCCGGCACGCTGCGCAGGAAGATCAGCAAGCCGCGTATGGGCCAACGCAGCAGTTGGCCCCAATAGCTCGGGTGGCCAGCGCGGGAGGCAGCAGACAGCGACAGAGCACGACTGGCGAGCAGGCCGGCGGGAACAGCCAACAGCAACGCCAGGGCCATGCCGGCCGTGGCGATGGCCAGGGTCTGCAGGGTGGCTTGCAACAACAGCTGGATGAACTCGTCGCCATGGGCCGGTGGCCAGAAGGCGGATACAAACCGGCCCATCTCGCTCTGACTATCACTCGCCGCCAGTACACGGAGGTCCAACTCGCTGAAGCGGATGCCGGGCCACAGCAAGGCAAGGGCCAGCAGGGTGAGCAGCAGACGGGGCAGGGCGGCCGGATCGCGGGTGTCAGACGTCAGCATCGGGGGATCTGCACACTCAAGGGAGCCGGAGGAATCGGCGAGGATTGCAACTGCTCATTGGCGTAGAGTTTGTCGAGCAGCTCGCGGTCGACGGCGCTGGCCGCAAGGTCGAACAGGATCTGTCCATCACGCAAGCCGATGATGCGTGAAAAGTGCGCCAGGGCCAGCTCCACCGCGTGCAGGCTGGCGACCAGGGTGACGTTCTGCTCCCGGGCATGGCGGCACAGCACCGAAAGCGTGTGCTGGGCCAACACCGGGTCCATCGCCGATACCGGCTCATCGGCCAGCAACACCTCGGGCGCTTGATACAACACGCGGGCAATGCCCACGCGCTGTAGCTGTCCACCGGACAGTTGCTGGCAATGCGCGAACAACTTGTCACTCAGGTCCAGCCTGGCCAATGCCGCGCGTGCGCCCGGAACATCCAGCGGATGCAGCAGGTTCAGCAGGCTCTTGCCCAGACCCCACTGACCCAGCTTGCCGGCCAGCACCGCGGTGACCACGCGCTGGCGCGGGGGCAGGGGAGGCGCCTGATGGATCAGACCGATGCGCGCGCGCAGCCGCTGGCGCTGACGGGCAGAAAGCTGCCAGACGCGCTCGCCGAGCACCTGCAGCTCGCCGTTGCCCGGTCGCAGGGCGGTGGCCAGCAGGTTGAGCAGACTCGACTTACCCGCGCCGGACGGGCCGATGATCGCGACCTGTTCGCGTGCGCCGATGTGCAGATCCACGCCACGCAGCGCCTGGACACCGTTGGCGTGGGTAAGGCTGACCTGGGTCAGATGCAATGTCATTTGAGCAGTTCGGCGGCGCGTGCGGCTTCCTCGATGCCCTTGTAGTTCTCAGGCTTGGTTTCGATGAAGCGGCTGGCGGCCTGCAGGTCCAGAATCTCCTTGTCTTTCGGGTTCGCCGGATCGAGCGCCAGGAACGCAGCCTTTATCTTGGCCGCCAGCGCCGGGTCGAGGGTTCCGCGCACCGTCCAGTTGTAGTCGAAGTACGCTGGGGTGGTCGAAAACACTTTGACCTTGGTGGTATCGACCTTGCCGGCGGCAACCAGTTTTTCCCACACGCTGGCGTTGAGCACCCCGGCGTCGACCTTGCCAGCCTGGACCCAGGCAACGGTGGCGTCATGGGCACCGGAGTAGCCCACGCGGCTAAAGTACGTTTCCGGCTTGATGCCTTCCTTGAGCATGAAATAGCGCGGCATGAGACTGCCGGAAGTGGAGGACACCGAGCCGAAGGCAAAGGTCTTGCCCTTGAGATCGGCGAGGGACTTGACGGCTGGGTCGGCGGTGATGAATTTGCTGGTGAATTGAGCGTCCTGTTCGCGCTGTACCAACGGAATGGCATTGCCGGTTTTCAGGCGTGCCTGCACGAACGTGAAGCCGCCCAGCCAGGCCAGGTCGATGCGATCGGTAGCCAGCGCCTCGACCACCGCCGGATAGTCGCTGACAGGCACGAACTCAACCTTCATGCCCAATTGTTGTTCCAGATAGGCGCCAAGCGGCTTGAACTTGCGCAGCAGTTCGGTCGGGGCTTCATCGGGAATCGCGCTGACTTTCAGGGTCTCGGCGGCTTGCGCCAGCAGGGTGCAAAAAGACAAGGACAAGCCGACGGCCACTGCCAGGGTACGCTTGAGCATGGAACATCTCCGGTGCATTTACGAAAGAATGTCGAGGCGCCTGGCACAAGGTGATTGCTGCGTGGCGCTTTGTGAGGGTAGCCGAAATGGAGCGAAATTGACTGCTTTTGGGCTATTGCTGTTTATTGAGAAGGGCGGCATACGGCTGTGGATTCAACCGGTCGATGCAACACAACTAAATTCTGTGTAAGCAGAAGGAGTGTTGCAGATGAAGCAGAGACCTCGGATCTATTACACCGAAAGCCAGAAAAAACTGATGTGGGATCACTGGCAGAAAGGCGACTCTCTCCAGCACATCGCCCAACTATTTGATCGAAACCACTCATCGATACAGCGCATTCTGGCGGAGACCGGGGGGATCAGACCCGCTCTACGCCGCAGGTCCAGATTGGCGCTGACGTTGGCTGAACGCGAAGAGATTTCGCGTGCAGTGGTGGCAGGTAACTCGATCCGTTCCATAGCCGCGCTGCTAGGGCGAGCAGCCTCTACGATCAGTCGTGAGATCAGACGCAACGGTGGCCAAGGAGGCTACCGGGCTAATCGTGCGGATCAGGCTGCCTGGGATCGCGCCCATCGACCCAAGGTCTGCAAGCTTGTTGAGAACCGAGCGGTGGCGCAAATTGTTGCAGACAAGCTTCAATTGCAGTGGTCACCGGAACAAATTGCCGGCTGGCTGAAGCGCACCTACCCGGACGATACGAGCTATCAGGTGTCACACGAGACGATCTATCGCACCCTCTTCATACAGGCTCGCGGGGCTCTGAAGAAGGAGTTGCTTGAGCATTTACGGCGAACGCGAGCCATGCGTCGCTCGCGCCATCACACGCAGAAGAAAGAAAATCACGGTCGAATCACAGACGCGGTATCGATCCGCGAACGCCCGGCCACGGCTGAGGATCGGGCGGTGCCAGGTCACTGGGAGGGTGACCTGCTGTGCGGTAGCAGGAACAGCCAAATTGCCACTCTTGTGGAGCGTCATACCCGTTACGTAATGCTGGTGAAGTTGGCCGGTAAGGACACCGAGACGGTCATCAGCGCCCTGATCGAAAACGCCCGCGAACTCCCCGAGGAACTCTACCAATCGCTGACGTGGGATCGCGGCAAAGAGATGGCCGACCATAAGCGTTTTACGGTGGCTACCGACATCAAGGTCTACTTCTGCGACCCTCATCGTCCCTGGCAACGGGGATCGAATGAGAACACCAACGGGTTGTTAAGGCAGTACTTCCCGAAAGGCACCGACCTGTCGGAGCACTCGCAAGCCACGCTCAATGAAGTGGCAAGGCAGCTGAACAGCCGTCCTCGGAAAACACTAAACTACGAAACGCCCGCTGAACGATTTAGCCAATCTGTTGCATCGACCGGTTGAATCCACACCCCATAGCAGCCAGATATATTCATAGGCGAATGAAGAGTGATGCTTGTTAGCTGATCTGAAAGATTTCAGAAATTGCACTCAGGGCTTTCTTGCCGTGAGATTCATAAAGACCGTTCAGCAACCTCTGGTCACTGAGACGATGCAGTCGGAAGTGGTTGTAGAAAGCCTGACCCAACCGCTGGTTCTCGAATGCACCTCTGTCCCAAAGCTCCAGGAACTCATCGTAGGTAGCCCTCTCAATTTCCGGTCTTATCCCACTGTCCAATGCGGCCCCCAATTGACGGTTGGTGTTGGCAGGATCCTACAAAGGCAAAACGGCTTGTGCAAGGCACTCGACCCGCGTGACTTCTTCTGGCCCGGTTGTTGCCGGTAGCCACCGGCAGACATCGACCCACAGGAGACGGTCGCGATTCCAATTTACCAGCCCGATAATTGACGCAGGGAAGGCCGCAATCGATCGGTAGCGCTCGCTGCATAGCAGCCGAATGACAACGCCGTTCGCCGCCGAACAAGAAGCTTGACGCAGGCGCGCGCCATGTACATTGATAAGAAGCCGTACCGGCGCGATCTTGAGCATCGTCCTGCGTCATCGGCTACTCTCACTGCGGAAGTTGCTTCTCCCCTCGCCGAAATTGAATCTCTAGGCTACGCGTGTTCGAATCAATATTGAGATTGGCTCATGACCCCAAAAATAGTTCTTCTAGTTAAGGTATTTGATAAGGAGGAATACGCTGATGCATTCATTCAGACAGGAGAGATGTTCTGTAAGACGATTGGGCAGTTCAAGCAGATAGAGGGTGATGTCGCACGAGGCGACCAATTCGAGGCGCCCTCGGATTGGCATCAACCCGACCGCATATCTCTGACATTATCATTTGAGACGCCGGACGGGGAGGAGAAGTCCTTTCCAATAGAAGGGCTGGCCGGCCCGCTAGTGATTCAGAGTGCGGCGCACGATCGTTTGAATGCCTTCTGTATGTACGCTGTTACCGTGCCGGACTTCGAGGAATCGTATGAAACAGAAGAGGAGCGACTGCGCGTGGTCGAGAAAATCAATTCAATGTTGAAGGTACACGCAACGCTAGGCGAGGAAATGCTTTTGCTTGGAGAGTATGCCGTTATCATCATCAAGGTCACGGATTTCATCGATAAAGTAAGCAAAGCCGCCAAGTCGGAAGGCTATTCGTCTTGGCGAGGCCTTGTCGATTATTTTGATCCCGAGACCTTTCACGGTAGTTTCGGAGAGGTTGAGTCCGTTTTTAAAAAGCGGAACATCTACTCCTATCAAAAAGAGTTCAGATTTGTTTTCAACTCGAGCGAGCCCGAAGGAGCGAAAATTCTTCATGCCGGTCCTCTGGATGGAATTGCTTTTAAGCTCAAAACCAGCGAAATCAACAGCAAGCTTGAATTGAAGCTCGCCGAGGATCAACACGCCAAAGGGAACTCAATTGGTTAGCAGTTTGCTGCTTTGCAGCGGGTGCTGACGCCTACCTAAAACAGGTCAGTGAGGTGCTTGGAAGCAGTCATTGTTGGGCGACAGCTCCTAGCCGTATTCTGCCCGTCGCGAGAGGTAGAAATCGACCCGAAGCGGTCATTCGTAGAGTATCTCTTGCAAGTTTGCTCGCTTACTTACGATTCGAACTCTCGATACACCCAATGGTGCAACTCATGCCCCCTACAATTTTGCCAGCGACAGTTCTTCGTCCCGGCATGCGTGATAGCATTTTGATCTAAGCGTTTTTAACTTGCCGGAATTTTCTTGTCTATGCTCGCACTAGCACCTGATATCTCGATCACAACACACAGGTATCAACTGAGGATAGGTTATGTCCAATGACGGCTATGGGCGCAGCAGAACAAGTATTTTTTTTCCGGTTTTCAGTATATGGCAGGCAAAGCTGGTGATTGTATTGCTTCTCGTTTTACTGGTTGCGGTCAGCGCCCTTGTGCCCGATACAGCTGAGGGAGGAAGTTGGTTGCTGGTTCAGCAGATGATCTTGGTTGGATACAAGGATATTGGGAGTCTTAGTGAAGGATCAAGCTATAGATTGGTAGTAATAGTTGGTTTTTCTATGGCGGTTATTCTGTCTTTGGTTGCTGCCATTGTGCTGTCGTTGACTCGTATTAATATGAATGCCTTTCGGGCTGTTGAGAAAAAAAGCTATTTATCAAGAGTTTTGACTGTTGGGGTCATACTAGTATTCTTGTTGCTGCCAATTTTTCAAGAGTTGCCAAATAGTGAGTTGCAGTTCTCATATCATGTGCTTAAGGCAATGTGGGAAAGTAGATTGTTGATAATCGGGGCGAGCGTTGCGTATTTTGTGCTCTCTTTGTCGTTTTGGGTGCTGGTTTTATTTGAGGTCTCTAACATTCTGGGTCGGAGGTCGTCAACACGTAATTGAACTCTGCCATGGCCAAGCAGCAAGTCGCTGACCGTTTGCAGCCAATAGCAGACACCCAAATCGGGTGTGGAAAATGAGCACAATGGCGCCTCCGTTCTCTCGCCGAGCCTGACCAGATAGCAACTGGAGAAAACTAGTGCCGAAAGGACTAGCTCGGGTGCTAACGTGTACGCGGCTTATCCATACACGTATAAAAGGTCATCGATCAGTTCAAGTTCCTGTTGCGTGAACTGCACCGTGTTGAACCGTCGAATATCTTCAAGCACACCTCTGATCGGTACTTGCCGCGAAGGATTCTGAACGATTTCGATCAGGCGTTCGTAATCGGGACCTCTTCCCTTGAGGTATTTTTCAATCAGCTCTTTGAGTGATACGCGGGCCTGCAGATCGGTTAGCACTTTTACTCCTCCGGCAAAATGGTGACTTCATTCCACTTTAATGACGGTGGGATTAACCGGTTTCGGGATAAGTTGTTGTGCGCCACCCGTTCCGTATTCAGGGTACGCTTTGGTGAACGGTTCCAGGTTTGGACCTTTGCCACCGAGTTCGTACGGCACTGTAGCGCTAGGCACACCATCTTTGGAGAGTTGCAGCGTGTCAAACTTCAATTGCAGACGACCATCACTCCACGCGGGATCCGGGTCGGCCGCAGTGACATGCTCGTACCTGGAGAGCTTTCGTCGCAGCATCGCCAGTCTCAAATTTCTCGAATCCAAAATGCGACAGTCGAGCTTCCTGAGTGTCGATCGTGTTCTGTGCGTGACGGTTTACTATGGCCACGGGCTCGCCGGTCTGTGTATTTTTCCATGACATCCCCCAATGGTGATGTCCAACTTCTGGGGGGCAGATCATTTTTAAGCGGACGCGATAGCCCTTAACTTCAGGATTTCCATGCACCAACGAAGCTCTTACCCCAAACCGTTCAAAGCCCAGGTTGTTCAGGAATACCTGCAACCCGGTGCAACCATCTCCAGCGTTGCCATCAGCCACGGCATCAACGCCAACGTTATTCGCAAGTGGCTGCCGCTTTACCGGGATCAGTCGGCAACGTATCTGCTCGCGCTTGTTCCGTTGGCGAATAAAATCCCGCAACGCACGGGCGTTTAACAACCACACCTGCCGTGCGTAGCACCTTGGTTAATCCCCCGAGAGCCTCACCAGTTCTCTTGCACTTTCTCAGCGGCACGATAGCCATCGCCAACCTGCCAAGACTTTATGCACACTTGCCGAACATGCGCTTGAGGTGCCAGATGGGCCCCGGTACCGGACGGGGCCATCTGGCGATAGGTGTACTTCTTGGATCAGATATGAACGTTCTGACGGGTGAGCGGCGATTACACCGGTGGCGCCGGCGGCATCCAGTGGCTGATCGATGGCTCGGGCCTTCCGTCCGCGCCGTGGATCAGCTCGTAGTTGAGGGCGTACACGTTCCGGTCCAGGCTCACGGTGAGCTTGCCGGATGCAACGCCTTGCGTTGACACCAGGAGGTCACCCTTAGGTGTGTAGATATCCATGTAGTAGTGGTCCGGCGAGCTGCCGTCGCCGGTATAGGAGAGCACGTAGACATACCCCTTGGCCTCCACGTCCAGGTCGAGGTACGTCGACTGGCCGCGGGTTTTTATCGTCAGCGGCAGCATCGACGAAGTCTTGTTCTGGAAGTACTTGACCGGATTACCGTGGATGTCGAACGCCTGCACCCGTGCGTTATCGGATTCGAGCACCATCACCACCCCATCCAGGCCAATCGCGATCGCCACCGGCCCCGACACCAGGCCCTCCCGATCGCCCTCGCCGGAGAACAAGCAGGCGTCGGGGGCCTCCCCCTCCGCGACGGGCACGCTCGACAGCTCGCATCGGAGCAGTTTGCTTCGCCCGGTGCTGATGGCAAACACGTAACCTTGCGGATGCAGGACGAAATCGTCCAGCGGGACATCCGCCGGGAACCGACCATAGCTCTGTCCCGTCCCGGAGTGGAGGGGAGCGCATTTCGATCCGTTGTCGTAGCTCAGCGTGACCTTACGAAGATGAACGTACGACGGTGCGTCATAGTCGCTGCTGGTTGCAACCGGGTAGCTGTCGAGGAAGAGGTTCCGCGCAGAGCCGTCCGACCGGCTCATCAGGTCGTAGCAAATGCCTGATTTACTGCTATAGCCGACGTCGAGCGGCTGGTAAGCCTGCTCCGGTGGCACGAGAAGCGACACGTTCTGCAGCGTGTACATGGGGTCGACCGACCGGGGGTTGGTCGAGAGGTTCTCCGGAATGTTCAGGTTGGAGGCCTGCCAGCTGTAGCCGATCGACGCGGGCCCCTGCGCCAGGGTGATGCTCGTCAGACTAATGAGATCCGAGCCTGACGAACCGAGCGTGACCGTCGGCGCCGCCGCCTTGTCCCACACGTGCGCACCGCCCTGGTAGGCCAGCTTCTCCACATGCTCGTAGACCGAGCTCGTGGTGAGCGGAGGCAGGTTGTTTTTGATCTCGAGGCTCGGAATCACGAGCGTGCTGCCGTTCGTGCCCAGCGCAGGCGTCCAGTCGGTGGAACCCTTTCCAGCGACCCATCCATTGTCGGCATAGAAGATCGCGGTAACCTTCAGCTTCCCCCCGCCCGGGACACCCTTGAAGCTGATCTGAATGGGCTCGCTGTCCGTCCCTTTCGGCAGCGAAAACTCCTTGGAAGGCACCGTCACTTGGCTGTCGTACGTCACGGTAACCACGTAGTGCGTCGCCTGCATCGGGAAGTAATGGTACTGCGAGTCCGGGACGAGTTTTATATCCAGATCGATTGTCCTCGTCACCGTCGACGTGTAAATCGGCGCCGCATCGAGCACCTCGAACGTCGTCTGACTGAGTTGCGCGAAGGTGACAACCGCGTTGGTCGCCTCCAGAGCGATGTCCACGAACGGGATCGCCTCCTCCAGAGCCCCTTGCGCGATAAACTCCAGCAACATCGCCTTCAAGCCCGTCTTCCATAGCAAGGGGCCGATGATGTTGGCCAGCTTGAGGAGCACCTCCTTGATTCCGCCCGTCAATGCATAGTCGAGGATCGCGGCGTCGATCGTCGCCAGGACGCCCAGAATTCCGACGTAGACCGTGTAATCCTTCAGGAGGTTGGTGACGAACTCGGTGTTCATGACGGCCGCGCCCACGACGAGGGCGACAACCGGAATCGCATACTCGAAGGTTGCCGTCATGAAAATGCCGAGCAGGCAGATGTGCCTGTCGGTGTGCCCAGGGCCGAAAACGCCGAGCCCCGCGAGATGGACGTTCACCGCGCTGGCCGTATCCGGTACCGGGAACGTCAGCGTCATGTCCGTGACGTCGATGGGGATGCCGGCGATCTCATCAATGGGCCCGACCCGGTCGAGGTATTTCGACGTGGCGGTGCCGTTGAACATGCTGGGGATCGAAGCCGCTGGCCATGAATCCGGCGGCGCGACGGGGGTGCCGCTGGCATCCAGAAACTCGATGTAGGCTCCCAGGTGCCTGAGCCACTGGTTCTCCACCGTCACGGACATGTTGTTCCCTTCGCACGTCACGCTGGCGGGGTCGACCACGACGCCTTTGCCTGGGGTGAGGTTCTTCAATTGCCACTGAGCGTTCTGGTCTCGCTGCTGGGCGCGCGGCTCCACGGCTTTGGAGTCCGCCGTCCCCTGGTATTCGCTCGATACGACGCCATCGAGCACTTTCCACAGCGCGCCGCGCAGGTACTCGTCCTGCCTCGAGAGCTGGATCGCCAGGGGCAAGGTGCTCGTCATGGCCAGATTCACACCCTCTTCGAGCCTGGTCGTATAGATGGGCTTTTTGTTGTCGTCGTACACCTTGTCGTTGTTCCAGTCGAGGAGCAGCACCTTTTTTTGCCATCCATCGCCTGCGTCGTTGATCGCGTCCACCAGGGTGCCACTATCGTTCTGGATCGCGGCTGTTATGCAGTTCTCCTTGATGTATGCAGGGATGGCACCGCCTTTATCACCGCTCAGGTTCAGGAGGCTCGGATGGTGGAAAAGTACAGCGACCGCCGCCTCCATGGGGTCGTTGTAATCGTCTACGTGATCCGGGAAGTCGGAGTCCAGGACCAGGGGCTTGAGATCGTCCGACGTGATGCCGTATCTCGCGAGCTTGTAGTGAGCCGAGGCGAGCACATCCTTGCCGCGTTTCTTCATCTCTTCGCGCGCGGCCGCCCTGCCGGCCCTGGGGACGTGCAAGTGCATGGCGATGGTGTTGCCGGGCGCCACGTCACCCGTCCCCGTGGACACTGTGATCAGTGCCGGGCGGTTCGAGGGAACGGGGAGGTCCTCGATGTAATGAGTGACGTGCTCCGGCGGGAGCAGTTTCAAGAACGGCGTGCTCTGGCTCGCTCGTGCGAGGGTCTGCGGCGTATGACGCTTGAGCCGATACTTCCTCAAGTTCGCGTGCAGAAGCACGTCGTCCGGGTTCTTGCAATGCTTCAGGTTGAAGTGCAGCGTGCGCGTCTCGGTCGGTCCGGGCAGCCTGTCCGAACGCTGGTTGGTCGCCCCATCATTCCTTTGATTCATCGTTCTCTTCCTGTGAGTGTCTGTACTGGTTGAGCTTGTCTACGCGGGAGCGGGCTGCGCCTCACGGCCCGTAGTGCCAGTCGGTCATGGGCGCGTCGTCGGCGTTCCACATCGTGCCGCTGCAAGGCCCGGTCTGGCCGCTCGGGCACGTTGCGCCAGCGGTGTCCGTCGGCTTCCGCGTGGCGTGGTACTGGATCTTGTGCTTGTCCTCCCGGCCGCCATGGACGGTCAACGTACCGTTGTCCGTGCTTACGGCCGCTCCTGTGAAATTGACCCCACCCACACTCGCACTGGAGAAATCGACGCCTTGCAGGCAAGCCTTCGCGAACGAGGTCGCGCGCTCCTGATTCACTAGCGACAGCGCGGTGCCGATGAACTTGGCGTTGATGAGGCACGCTCCGTCGAAGGTGACGCCCACCGCGTTCTTATCCTTGATGCCAGAGAAGTCCGCCGCGACGAGATACGCACCGCTGAAATCCGCCTGCATGATGTTCGCGCCGACCAGCGCCGCGCCGTTGCCGTACAGGTAGCAATACGGCATCTGTGCGTACGACATGTCTGCGTTGGTGAACGTGGCGCCCATCAGGTTCGCCTCGCTCAGGTTGCAACGGAGCAGGCCGTTTGACGTCGAGAAGGTGGCGTGGTCAAACGTGGCGTACTCCAGGTTCGCTTGCGCCAGGGCGGCGCCCCCGAGCTGGGCGTAGGACAGATCGGCGTAGCGAAGGCTTGGTTTTTCCACGGCGGAGAACTGCACCCCGGTCAGAACGGCATACTGTGCGACCAGATGATTGAGCGTCCCATCGAGGATCGCCTTTCCCGGGTTTTTGGGATCAGGCGTCATAAACTTAACGCCGTCCATCTGTGCGTAGCTCCAGATGTAGATGTCGTTATCCTCGTGGTCGAGCGCGTGCGTTAGGATCTTGTTCACGCGGGCGTTCGTGAAGATAGTTCGGTTATCGGTGGATCGGGTGATGCGGATGGGCTTGGTGAGATCTGAGAGGGTCGCCAGGGCCAGATCGGCGCTTTCCAGGTCAGCGCTTTCGAAGTTGCAATTGTCGAGCACCGCGCCCGTGAAGTCGCTCCCTTTCAGGCTGGCTTTACTAAGGTCAACGTCCTTCAGCGATGCATTGCGAAAGTTCGCGCCATCCAACATGCAACCGGAGAGGTTGCTGCCATCGAGCACTGTGCCCGAGAAATTCGCGATGCCCGAGAACGTGACATTGCTCAGATTGCTGTTCGTCACCCGAGTGCCGGATAAATCCGCATTGTTCAGGAAGAGGTACCAGAAGTCGGCCCGGTCGTATGAACGCTTGCGCAGGTCCGACGCCCCCGGGAATAGTTGTTGCGTAATGACGGGCACGGATGGGTTGGCAAATATCAAGGCAGTCTCCACATCTGCCCAGGAGACCGTATTGTTCAGGATATCAATATTGAGTACGGATACAACCGACTGGCCTTGGACGAGCTCCATCCAGATGGCATTGTCTGCCGGCGGGATGCCGTACGGATCATGGGTCGCCAAGGCGAGCGTCGCAGGCGTCTGCGGAGAGGTGAGTGCGATAAAGAAATCGTGTGAGTTGCCACCCGACATCGGGCTGCCACAGTCCAACCACGTCCCGTCGCGCACCGATTGAACCTGAAGCCAATTGTGGGTGCCCAGATTGAGAGAGTTGTCGGGGGTGAATGTATCCCCCAGATAGAAAGCGAACAAGGTCGCGTCTTTCACAGTGTCATCGTCCAATAGTTCGCACGCCAGCGAATTACCTTGGCGATACGCGAACCAGGTATTGCTGCCTATTTTCCCATAATTGATAATTATGGTGAGGTAGTAGCAGCCGATGTAAGTCTTCACGGCATTCGGGTTGGTCATTTCAGTTTCCTCGTCCGCTTGCCCGTCGTGGCGAGAAAACACAATAAATCGAATTTGGCATCATAGTCAGACATATTGGCTCCATAGTTCAATAGCCGATTGATGAAGCGGAGGAAAAGAACAATCCACAGTGCCTGGCAATATATGAATCCAGCGACGCACGTTGCGACTGCTTAAGCACCGTTGCGAGCGAAAAGGTTTCCGGATAAGCGAGTTGCAGTTGTGTAGGCTTCCCGAAGAAATGCCGGCAACTGCAACTCGAACATCTGGGCGACGAGACTATTGTACTAGCTACCGAACGGTGGCATCGGTATATCGCCAGGTTGCAACCCCAGCAGCGACATGTACTCGTAGATGTGCTGATAGCTGGATTGAGCACTATAGCTTGTGCACTCGGCTTGTAGCTCCCCACAGAGCCGCAGTTCCATGTTTGCGTTGCCCATGCCCCATTGCGTGTAGTTCAAATTATTATTTGTAACAGTGTCGATTCCAACCCAAACCATTTCCTTCATGACTGGATCAATGACGTTGGTGGGTTCATAGAGCGTCAAAGAGAAATCGAGAGAAGTGGCGCACCACGCCATCGGAACAACATCCAGAGTATTGTATATTCGTAGCGCATTACCGGCCATTTGCTTATTGAAATAGCTCGCAAAAAAACCATCGCCGGCCGTTGGCGCAGCAATCGTTTCGCAATGAAAATTAAGGCCCGAGAATTTGTCTTTTAGATAAAGCGCGACTACCGACATTAGAGCACCGCCAAGGCTATGACCGACTAATCGGATCGTCGCGCCACTCCGCTGCTTCCCGAGAAAATCGTTAAGTGTGCCCTGACCACTGATAGTAGATGCCGTAGTCAATATCGCGGTTACACCATCTGCAGTTCCCTGAGATAGGTTTGCCGATACTGGGCAGCTCTTGATGAGGTTCTTTAACGGCACCATTGGAAAAATATCAAGATCGTCCAGCTGATCCTTAAGAGAATTGCCAAGGGTCCCACTCGTCACCACTACGGTGTCGTTCCCACTTTTCCCGCCCATCAGCACGACTGTGATGTGAGCCACGTAATCGCCATCCATCACCAGAGCGGGGCCCCAAACTACGGCATAGCCGCCGCCAACCTTGGAGCCATTAAGACGCGAAAGAATGTTGTCTTTAACCTGGCTCGGCGTAGGATTCGTCATGTTTTCCCAAGACGGCCACCACCTCGCCGCATTATTCACCACGTAAGCGTGTGTAAGATTGATTTGCCTTTGCTGAATTGAGTCTAGTGAAGTCATGACTGCTCCTTGTCTCGAAGATAAATAATTTTCAACGGGACCAACGAAAACTCACGGCTGCCGTCGATCCTTCTGGGCCAGCAAGACCGAGTGTAGACGCAGTTTTGGAAGCGTGAAATGCATCGCCACAATTCGCCCCGATAGGGCGTGGACACGTCGGTAGTCATCACCAACCTTCGGCCTATCATCCCGGCAGGCCAACACCTCTCCTCGACGCACAAGTTCGTTTTTTTGAGTAGATGATCATCGACTGAAGCCCGGTCAATTTCACACTCAAGAGGCTGTCTAACGATCGTTAATAGCGCCCCAAAAAAAGAACTCCAGCCGAAGAATCTATTTCCTACTGTACCCTAGCACCTGGCCTGCCAACGTGGTCTCCGCCGATTTGTACTCTCGGCGTCCTCCATTGATGCGGAGTAAGGTGTGAGGTCAACCCACCCTTGACGAGCGAGAAGGAAGCCAGTACTTTCTGGAATGATCATTCCAGAAAGGCTAGTCCGATGCGCACCAGAGAATTTGAGCATGACGAGATTGTCGATGCAGCCATGCAGGTTTTTTGGCAACTCGGCTATTGCGCCACCTCGATACAGGATCTGGTCGACGGTACCGGATTGTCTCGAAGCAGCCTGTACAACGCCTTTGAGAACAAGCATGGATTGTACGAGCATGCGCTGCGCCGTTATCACGATCTGACTGCCACGAACGTAGCGCTGCTTCAGGAATCGGGCTCGGTCAAAGGGCTGATCCAGCAACTACTGATGAGGATCGTGAATGATGAACTCAGCGATACCCGGCAACGCGGCTGCCTTGCCGCCAATGCCACACTTGAACTGGCTGGTCAGGACGAATCCATTGCCGAGTTGGTCTCCCGCAACTTCCTGCGTCTGGAGAAAGCTTTGGAGCGTGCACTCATCCGTGGTCAGGCAGAGGGGGAAATCCCCACACACAAGAAACCTCGCGCGCTCGCACGCTTTATAGTGAACACGATTCAGGGCCTGCGTGTATTGAGTAAAGGCAGTGCTCACCAGAACCGTCGGCAACGCTTGCTGGATGTGGTCGACATAGCGATAGACGCTTTGTAACGCAGGACGGGTGTTGTAATGCTTCAAGTGAAAGTCTGACAGAGACCAGAATTTATTTACCAAGATTTGGAATGATCATTCCAGATAAAACTCAAAGCAATTTTGTTCATTTTGCAATAGGCCTTGAACGGTCAAAAAGGCATCACCGTTGCTGCCAGAGCTAACCTCAGGCAGTCGATCAGGAAACAGGAAATGTATTTTTTATCAGGGATACAACGATGACCATGCACGGCGACAATGGATTGATAGCAACGGGGTTCGATGAGACGTTTTCTGCGCAAAGACTGCCAGTGTGGAAACTGTTGGCATTTACGATGGCTGGCTTCATCACCATCATGACGGAAACTATGCCAGCCGGACTGCTGCCTCTGATCGGGCAGGGGCTGGGCGTCTCGCAAGCCTTGGCGGGTCAATTGGTTACGCTCTATGCTTTAGGCTCGGTTTTGGCGGCGATTCCGGTCGTTGCTGCTACGCGAAAATGGCGCAGGAGGCCGTTGTTCCTGCTGGCGATCGGCGGGTTGCTGGTCTTTAACACCGTGACGGCATTGTCCTCCCACTATGTGCTGACTCTGGTCGCGCGGTTCATCGCTGGAATGGCGGCGGGCGTGATCTGGGGATTGTTGGCCGGTTATGCACGACGCATGGTGCCCCATGATTTGCAGGGGCGGGCCCTGGCAGTGGTCGGCATTGGTCAACCCATTGCCTTGTGTCTCGGCGTGCCCCTAGGCACTTGGCTGGGTACTCTGTTTGATTGGCGTGGCGTGTTCTGGATCATGTCGGCCCTCGCATTACTGCTATTCGTATGGGTGCGATTTGGCGTGCCTGATTACGCGGGACAAACTGAGCTTCAGCGCCAGCCGATCTGCAGAATTCTTCTGACCCCAGGTCTGCGCCCGATACTGTTTGTGATCTTCGTCTGGATACTTGCCCACAACATCCTTTACACCTACATCGCGCCATTTTTGGACTCCGTCGGGCTTGGTCAGCGAATAGACCTCGTGCTGCTGGTTTTCGGTGTCGCCTCTATCGTCGGCATCGGGGTCACAGGAATGTGGGTGGATCGTGGGTTGCGTGTGCTGACGCTTCTTAGTCTGGCGGTTTTCGCGATGGCGGCGCTGGTGTTGGGAATGGCAAGCAGTTCTCCCAACATTGTGCTCCTCAGCGTTGCGATCTGGGGGCTGACGTTCGGTGGCGCTCCCACGCTACTACAGACGGCCATTGCCGATGCCGCCGGTGACGGCGCCGATGTCGCGCAGTCGATGCTGGTCACCATTTTCAATCTGGCAGTGGCCGGAGGTGGCATTGCTGGTGGCTTGTTGCTGGAGCATGCGGGGCCGAGCTCTTTCCCCCCAACACTGCTGATATTGGCGCTGCTCGGTCTGTCCGTGGTTTGGCTAGCTAGGGCCAATGGTTTCAAGCCTGGCCATCGCGCAATCGCGCAATAAGAATGACCAATGGGTCGCTAGGTGGATGTTGAAGAGAATAAAAATAGTATAAGAGTCTAGCAGCATCCGAAATATGCTTGGTTCAACCAAATGTTCCACTACGCTACGGTTGAACGAGTGCTGAGACTGGCTCGCCGGCTCTATTCTCCAAGCGTGAGAAACTACCTAGCCGGTATGGCAGGTAGTTTCCCAAGATTGGTTGGTCGATTATGTTTTTAAGACTGTTAGTGCTTCAGCACTTACTTTGAGGGCAAGTCAGCACCATTGATATGCCGGATGTTTGGGGTCGAGATGATCGCGTATTTTCCAGTACTCCTGCAGCAAGCCGAACTCGAATAAGAGGGGGCTAACCTTGGGGTAAAAACCGCTCTGGTGATCCATCTCCGCCAGATCTATAACTGCTGCTCGAACTGAGTCCCAGAGATCATCTGCTAAGGAGTAATCCTCATTCACGAGGATTGGGGATTTTTTGTCCAAATGGCTCTGAACACTAGCTTGCATTGCCATGAGGCCGATATTGATGACCAACGGCAAACGCTGTGGATTGTGTAGCATGATGATTCTCCAAATTCAAAAAGCAGAACGCGGAGAAGCACTTCGCCTTGGGGGAAGTATTCCCCGCGAAGGTGGGTAGAGTGGAAGAAGGTGCTTAATGCTAGAGCTTCATGGCAGTAATCAGAACGCCAACGTCAATGACCTGACGCCTATACGGATAGTGAGCTTGACCTCAAGCTGAGACATTCCAATATTCTTGGGTAGAAAGCCAGTTCAATTTCCCATCAAGCTTAGAGGCCTGCCCAGACGAGAGGGCCCGTGGTGGGTGGGAAAGATGTGCTTCCATCGACATAGTCGACTGATCGCGGTACCGGAAGCTCGGCGATCTTGGGAATGGACTAATGCGCGGAACGCATCGCAGCCTTACGAGTCCTGGCTACTTGGGCATATTGCTGACAACGTCAGCGATACATGGGGCACAGAATGGAAATGCCTTTCAAACTTGTCAAGCCGCTCGACACAAAAACTCGGCAGGGAAGCTTACCCAGAGAGAAGGGCCCCCTAGGAGCGAGGCTGCTTCATCACACCGCAGATGCCTGTTCAACGGGAAAATCAATTCAAGCCCTTGGGGATTTCATCAGGTTGCCTAGCTGCGCAAGAAGTTGCGCACTCCTGTGTGGAAACCTTACGGCGAAATCGCTACAGGCCACGTAGTTCGCGCGCTACAGCCAAGTGCGCAAGAAGTTGCACAGTACTGCGCAACTTCTTGCGCACTTTTCTTCTGTTTCTCACACTGAAAGTCGCAAAAATCTCCACCGAAGCCACCTAACCCCTTGAAGGGTAATGGCTATCTGCTGGTTGGCACGACTTTTGATCTCTCCGCGGACACCTGGACAGGCAATCACGCCGTCCGGTCCTGTCTTTTGAGCAAGGAGAGCATCCCATGGCAACACCAGCGTACATGTCCGTTACCGGCGAAAAACAAGGCCTGATCACTGCCGGCGCCTTCACCGCCGACTCCGTTGGCAACACCTATCAGGAAGGCCACGAAGACCAGGTCATGGTTCAGGCGTTCAGCCACGACGTGATCATCCCGCGTGACCCACAGTCCGGCCAACCGACCGGTCAGCGTGTACACAAGCCAGTCGTGATCACCAAGGTCTACGACAAGTCTTCGCCACTGCTGCAAGCGGCGCTGACCTCCGGCGAGCGCATGAGCGAAATCGTTATCCAGTGGTACCGCACTTCGGCTCAAGGTACCCAAGAGCACTACTACACCACCAAGCTGGAAGACGCGATCATCGTCGCTATCAACAACAAGATGCACAACTGCCAGGATCCGTCGAACGCACACTTCACGCACCTGGAAGAAGTGCAGTTCACCTACCGCAAAATCACCTGGACCCACGAAGTATCCGGTACTTCGGGTTCCGATGACTGGCGCGCTCCAGTCGTTTAATCGCGGCTGACTGTTTCACCCCTCGGCCAGCATGACTGGTCGAGGCGGGTGGTACTCCTGAAGAATTTTTGCAGTCGTTGATCGCCATCGGGCGTCGACGAGTGCCGCAACATCGCATGAGGAACACGGAATGTTCGCACCGGCCAATCAGACCCATTTCAGCCTGACCATCGATGGGGCGGACAGCCTGTTTCAGGTGCTGTCCTTCACCGGCCGGGAGCGCCTGAACCAGCCGTTCGAATTCGAACTGGAACTGGTCAGCGAAAAAGCCGCGATCAACCTCGAAAGCGTGTTGCACAAGCTGGCTTTTTTGCAGCTGTCCCCCTCGGGCACCGGCATTCACGGGCTGGTTTACAGCATCGCTCAGGGTGAGGCCGGCAAGCGCTTGACCCGCTACCGGATTTCCCTGCGTCCGCAACTGGCCTACTTGGTGCATCGGGTCAACCAGCGCATCTTCCAGCAGATGACCGTGCCGCAGATCATCGCCAAGGTCCTGGAAGAACACGGCATACTCGCCAGCGAGCACAAGTTCCAACTGAGTGCGGTGTATCCCGAGCGCATCTACTGCGTGCAGTACGACGAGTCCGACCTGCAGTTTATCCAGCGTCTGTGTGAGGAGGAGGGGATTCACTACCACTTCCAGCACAGCGCCAGCGGCCACTTGCTGGTGTTCGGCGATGACCAGACGGTGTTCCCGAAACTGGCGCCGGTGACCTATCAGCAGGACACCGGGCTGGTGGCCGATCAGCCGGTGATCAAGCGTTTCGGTTTGCGCCTGGCCACGCGCACCAGTCGCACCACACGGCGTGATTACGATTTCACCAAGCCGAAGATCGAGCTGGAAAGTGACGCCAAGAGTGCCGCGAAGCCGGACCTGGAGGACTACGATTACCCGGGCCGTTTCGTTGATCGCGAGCGTGGCAAGCATCTGGCCAATCGTGCACTGGAACGTCATCGTAGCGACTACCGCCTGGCCGAAGGCAACAGCGACCAACCGATCCTGGTTACTGGCCACTTTCTCGCCCTGACCGAACACGCCAACTCGGCGTGGAACGACCTTTGGCTGCTCACCGAAATCCTCCACGAAGGCAAGCAGCCGCAGGTGCTGGAGGAGGTGATCAGCAGCGACGTCACTGACCTCAAGGACGATTTTCACCAGGGCTACCGCAACCAGTTCACTGCCATTCCCTGGGATGTGCCATATCGTCCGCCGCTGGATCATCCGAAACCGAAAGTCCTCGGCACCCAGAGTGCGGTGGTCACCGGCCCCGAAGGCGAGGAGATTTTCTGTGACCAGTACGGTCGGGTGAAGGTGCAGTTTTTCTGGGACCGCGAAGGCCAACACGACGACAAGACTAGCTGCTGGATGCGCGTGGCCTCGAACTGGGCCAGCCAGAACTTTGGCTCGATCAACCTGCCGCGCATCGGCATGGAAGTGCTGATCACCTTCCTCGAAGGCGATCCCGATCAGCCGCTGATCACCGGGTGCTTGTACCACGGCGTGAATCTGCCGCCGTACAAACTGCCCGACTTCAAGACCCTGGCCACGGTCAAGAGCAAGGAATACAAAGGCAGTCGTACCAACGAATTGCGCATCGACGACACCACCAGCGAAATCAGCATTGCCCTGCGTAGCGACCACGGCGCTAGTGCGATCAACCTCGGCTACCTCACTCATCCGAGGCCGTCTGGCGGCCAGCCGCGCGGCGAAGGTTTCGAGCTGCGCACCGACCGCCATGGTGCTGTGCGCGCCGGTGCCGGTTTGCTGATCACCACCGAGCCTCGGCCGAACGAGTCGAAGCACCACAAGGATTTGCCAGAAACTGCCGAACGCCTGGCCACCGCCAGCGATCAGCAGGACGGATTCGCGGTACAGGCAAAGGAACTGCAAGCCCAGGAAGCGGGTGATCAGGATGACGTGGCCATGGCGCTGCACGCCCAGCACCAAGGCGTGCTCGGCAGCGGCCCGGCGAACATGACGGCCAACGAGTTTCCGGAATTCACCGAGCCGCATCTGGTGCTCGCCAGCCCGGCCGGTATCGCCCTGACCACCCCGCGCTCCAGCCACATCGCTACCGGCGAACACCTGGCGCTGAGCAGTACCGGTCACACCAGTCTGTCGATCGGCAAGCGTCTGTTGGCCAGTGCCAGTCGCGGCATGCGCTTATTCGTGCAGAGCATGGGCTGGCGCCTGGTCGCGGCCTCTGGCGACATCGACGTGCGGGCGCTGAAGGACAGCATCAACCTGCTGGCCAAGCTCAACATCACCGCCAACGCCGACCGAATCACCATCACCGCCAAGACCGAACTGGTGATCCAGGGTGGCGGCAGCGCCACCACCTACAACGCCGGCGGCATCACTCACGCTACCAGCGGGCCGTACACCGCCCACGCGGCGAACTTCGCCTACACCGGGGCGAAAAGCCTGGCGGGCGTGTTCCCCGAGCCGCCGAAACCGGGCAAGGGCAATCTCGAACTGTTCAACCAGTACGCCGGGCGCCAGGGCATCAAGGAAGGCGATTACGAAGTCATCGACGCCCTGGGCAAAAGCATCAAGGGCAAGCTCGATGCGAAGGGCTTTGCCAGCGTCTCCGGCGCCGCACCCGGCCCGGCGCGCGTGTTGTTCGGCAAGGATCCGGCGGATACCTGGAGTGATGGCAGCTACATCGGCAAACCCGAATGGCCGCTAAAACCGCCGAGTGTCGAAGATGTTCCTAGCCAGGTGCAAGCCATGGTCGCGCAAGTGTTGCCAAGCAAGAAC
The DNA here is from genome assembly GCF_030687165.1 of Pseudomonas sp. FP1740. Classification (NCBI taxonomy): domain Bacteria; kingdom Pseudomonadati; phylum Pseudomonadota; class Gammaproteobacteria; order Pseudomonadales; family Pseudomonadaceae; genus Pseudomonas; species Pseudomonas sp. FP1740. The sequence goes on along the minus strand of NZ_CP117461.1, from coordinate 3,997,427 downwards.
TGGGACGTGCTGGAGAAGGGCAAGGAACTGGCGCAGGGCGGCATGAGTGCGGTGCAGACAGCACAAGGTGCAATGCAAACGGCGCAGCAAGTCCAAGGCGCGCTGCAGGGCGGTGCGGCCGGATTGCCGAAGCTGGCCAGCGCAGCCATGCCAAGCGCTTCGCGCATCCTCGGCGCTGCGAGCAAGAGCGGCAAGCTGCCGAGTCTGCCGACCGTTACCCCTCCCAAGACTTCTTTTAAAACGCCGGGCCTGCTCGCGGGTGAGATGCTGTCATGACCACTGAAACTGCTGTTGTAAAACGTGAACCCCAGGTAGCGGTCGTCCCGCTTAACACCATAGACATCCAGGACGTCGGGCGCGGTGCGGCGGTATTCGATGCGTGGTTGCAGTCCATCAGTGGCGGCGTGGTCACCCTCGAACGCATGAAAAACGTCGCCGGTGGCTTGCCCGTGATCGGCAACATCATGGCGCTGGTCGATGCGTTGGGCGATATCGTCACGCTGACCAAAAGCAAGCAACGGGAGTTGCTCGACTGGGTCAGTCTGGGGATCAACCTGATTGGGGTTTTACCCGCGCCGCCAACGATGGCTGCGGCGCGCATGAGTCTGCGTCCGACCCTATTTCTGGTGCGTCAGGAACTGCGCAACAGCGCCAAGATGCTGTTGGGCGATTCAATGATCGAGGTGCTGGTCGGGCACCTGAACGCGACCATCATCGGCACCTTGGATGACTTCGTAAAACAGGCGCAAGGCAAGCTGTCGGGCATTCTTTCGGACGCCGGCAAGCTCGGCGAACAAGTCGTCGGCGAGATCGCCACGGGCCTGGAGGCGGTGGTCAAGGGCGACCTGGATGCCAAGGGTGACGCTCAGGCGGCCAGTAAAAAAATAACGGCGGCTGGCGGTCAGTTATTGAGTGATCCCAAAGCCGCCATAGGCAATATTTTCGGTGCGGCGTTCAGCGCCTATAAGGCTGTCGGCAAGGGCATGGCTAACAGCGCGGCGAAACATCTGATTCCGACCAAAGCGAGCGAGCTGGTGTTGAGTCACACCGGTCCATTGCGAGCCATGGGACCGGAAATTAATAAACAACTGAGCAAACTGGGGGACCCGGGTACCCGGCACTCCATTGGCTGGTTGTTGGAAATGCTGGCAGGTGCCGTTACTACCTGGCGCAAGCGTCGGGCTCATGGCCAGAGCGCCAGTGTCAAACCCAACGCCACCAGTCAGGCTGAGCACAAGGCCGGGGAAGGTCGGTTGGAAGCCACCAGTCGCCAGGCACCAGCATCAGCCGATGCTAATCCAAAGAAAAACGGCACTTGTACCGGTACCTGCAACAGCATCAGTTTTGCCATGGGGTCGGAAAGTCTCAGTCATACCGATTTCAGTTTGCCCGGTCCGTTCCCTATCGAATGGACCCGGGCCTATAGTTCGCGCTTGGGCGCTTACGACCAGAGCGAGCTCGGCGCTCGCTGGATCAACGAGTTCATAACACGATTCGATTGCATTGACGATGGCCTGATGTTCCACGCGGCGGATGGCCGCAGCCACGTCTATCCGCTACCAAAAGTCGGTCTGTTCCACTACGACGCTATCGAAAACATCACCCTGGCGCGCGCCAGCGAAGATCAGCTATTGCTGTGCCGCGGTTTCGAGCGCAAGGAAACCTACATCCGCCGTGGCCAGCGCTTTGTGCTGACCGGCGTGGTGTTACGCAACGGCGCCGGCATCATGCTGCATTACGAGCATCGTCACGGCGAGCTGTCGGTGCTGTCGGACCTGATCACCTACCAAGAAAACGACATCACCAAGGTTCACCGGCACCTCGGCACGATGATCGACAATCAAGGTCGGCTGATCGGCCTGTGGGACATTCGTGACGGCGCACCGCAGCGCCAATTGTGTGCCTACCAGTACGACGCTTATGGCGACCTGATCCAGGGGCAAGATGAGAACGGCGCGGTCTGGTCGTATCAGTACCAGCATCACCTGATTACGCGCTACACCGACCGCACTGGTCGAGGCATGAACCTGCAATGGCAAGGTGTCGGCGCCGATGCCAAGGCCATCCGCGAGTGGGCCGATGACGGTAGCTTCGACACACGTCTTGAGTGGGACGAAAACATCCGCCTGACCTATGTCACTGATGCCCACGGCAACGAGACCTGGCACTACTACGACATCCTTGGCTACACCTACCGCATCCGTCATCCGGATGAACGTTCGGAGTGGTTCTTCCGTGACGACGCCAAGAATGTGATTCGTCATGTCCGAACGGATGGCAGCACTGATCGCTACAGTTATGACGAGCGCGGTAACGTGGTCGAACATACACGGGCTGACAACAGCGTGATGCATTACGCCTACGACGACCAAGATCAACTGATCAAGATCAGCGATGCCGAAGGCGGACAGTGGCAGCGGGGCTATGACGACAGCGGCAATCTGGTTGAGATGGTGGACCCGCTGGGCAACAAGACCGAATACGCCTATAACCCGGCAGGCCTGCCGACGGCGATCAAAGATGCTAACGGTTCAGAGAAAAAGCTCGATTACAACGACGCCGGACAGTTAGTTGAATATGTCGATTGTTCGGGTAAAACCAGCGCCTGGGAATACAACGAACTCGGGCAGATGATTGGCTTCACTGACGCGGCCGGGCAGAGCGCAGAGTACCAATACAAGGCTGGGCACCTGGCATTGATCAAGCACCCGGACAAGACCGAGGAGCGTTTTGAGCGCGATGCCGAAGGTCGATTGCTCGCGCACGTCGATGGCTTGGACCGTTGCACCACCTGGAGTTATACCGCCGCCGGTTTGATTGCCGAACGCATTGATGCCGCCGAACAAACCCTGCGCTATCGCTGGGACCGCCTTGGCCAATTGCTGGCTCTGGAAAACGAAAACGAGCGACGCGCACTGTTCCACTACGATCCGGTAGGCCGACTGCTGGAAGAAACTGGTTTCGACGGTCGCATCACGCGCTATCAATACGATCCCGAAACCGGTCGCCTAGCCCACACCGTCAACGGCGATCGTGTGATCTCAGTGAGCTTCGACCCTATGGGCCGATTGATTGAACGCCGCGCCAGTCTAGGCGAGCGGTCGCAGAGCGAGAGCTTCGCCTACGACGGCAATGGCAATATGGTCATGGCCAGCAATGCTGACAGCCGCCTGCAGTGGTTCCACGACCCGGCCGGCAATCTGTTGCGTGAACACCAGCACTATCTCGGCCTGGAGAAACCAACGGTCGCGGTCTGGCAGCACGAATATGATGTGCTCAACCAACGAGTTGCCACCGTTCGCCCGGACGGTCACCGGGTCAGTTGGCTCACCTACGGCAGCGGCCATTTGCTAGGTCTACGTCTGGATGAGCATGAGCTGATCGGTTATGAGCGCGACGACCTGCACCGCGAAGTCGCCCGCCATCAGGGTAACCGCTTGCTGCAAACGCAAAAATGGGACCCCGCTGGCCGCCTTCAAGAGCAACTGTTGGGGCGCAGCGAAGACAAGTCCACTTTGCTCAAGCGTGATTACAAATATGACACCGCTGGCCAACTGACCGACGTTAATGACACCCGTCGTGGCCCGCTCACGTATCGCTATGACCCGATCGGTCGATTGCTCAGCGCGACCACTCGCCAAGGTGTGGAAACCTTCGCCTTTGACCCGGCCAGCAACCTGCTCGATGATAAAGCCGCCGAAGCCCGGCGCCCACTGGACCAAACCCCGCCGCGTAGCAAGCGGGTGGACAACCTGCTGCGCGAATACGCCGGCACCCACTACGACTACGACGAACGCGGCAACCAGATCCAGCGTTGGCACAATGGCAAACGCAGCCAGATGCAATGGGATCTCTTCGACCGGCTGGTACGTTTTGACGACGAACGCTTGTCAGTGGATTTTACCTACGACGCCCTTGGCCGCCGCCTGCACAAAAACTCCAGTGCCCATTACAAACAACGCCCGGAAGCTGGCTCGCAATGGAACCGCAGTGAACATGCGCGCAAACAGCGTGAATACGGTTGCGGATTCACCCTGTACGGCTGGGACGGCGACAACCTGGCCTGGGAAAGCAGTCCGGCCCAGGTCGATGGTGCTCCTGGGCGTACCGTTCACTATATCTTCGAACCTGGCACCTTTGTCCCGGTGGCTCAGGCGGTGCGCCATGCAGCCATCAATCTACTTGGTCAGTCGGATTACAGCGGCGAGTACAGCCTCGATGAGGATCCGCTGTGGAATCAAAAGATCACGGCATCAGCGTTTGATGCGTTGGCTTGGTATCAGTGTGATCATTTGGGCACACCGCAGGAATTGACGGACCCGCAGGGTAATACGGCCTGGAGTGCACAGTACAAGGCATGGGGAGCGGTCACTGAGCAGCGTTCGGAATGGGCGCTGCAGCATGGGGTGATGAACCCTATTCGCTTCCAAGGGCAATATCACGATCATGAGACGGGGCTGCATTACAACCGGTATCGATACTATGATCCGGCTGTTGGACGGTTTGTTTCGAAAGATCCTATAGAGTTTGCTGGCGGTATCAATCTCTACGCTTACGCCCCTAACCCGGTTGAATGGGTTGACCCGTTAGGCCTCGCTAAAGCGCCAGGAGACGCAGGTAGAAAACCAATCTCGAGCAAACCGAATCAGAATGCCAAGTGTCCGTGCAGGAAAAAGTGGGAGATGAACCGATTCGACCGGGTTTGTGAGGGGAATCTCAATGGAACAACCGTCAAGTACTATCGCGATCCTAAATCTGAATTGTGGTGGTCAGCCGACACTACAGGCCATGGTAGTTCGGCATGGAAGGTGATGGCTGAAGAGCGTAATGAACTCGTCCATAAAAAAGATGCTGATATTTATGGCGATTTTATGGACAAGCACAAAGGCGAAACTGGTAAGGTTATGCCGATGAAAAAAATGAAGTGTCGGGACGCTAAAGGGGAGTGACCAATGATTGGTAGCGCTGAAGACTTCAAACGTTATATTGAAAGTGAGATTGAAACCGAAAGAGCCAAGGGGCATGATATGGCCTCCGATGAGGTTTGGTTTGACGTTCTATCAAAATACCCTGAGCTTTCTCGCGAAGTTGTTGCTAATAATACAATCTCGATAGAGGTGCTGGAGCGTCTTTCATTAACTGAGGATGCTTCCGTTCGTTGGGATGTTGCAATGAAGAGGAGAATTAATAGAGCTACCTTTGAGCGATTAGCCTGTGATCAGGATGTAAGCGTTAGGCATCGAATTGCGTGCAATCCTAAAGTGCCTTCGGATATTTTGGCTCAACTTGCATTAGACGAGGATGAGATGGTTTCGGCGGCGGCAAAAAAGCGATTGAAGGATTGAGCTTCATATGTACTGAAGTTTTTTTCGCTTCTATGCCCAAGTGATAAAGCTGGGCGTATACGATGGAATCAAGGAATGATTGACAATCAAGAAACCGATATCGAGCTCCTAGAGTTGTATTTGCTCGACGGAGGGATGTCAATTAATGAAATGGTGCGTCATTACGCAAGGTTCTTGCTTGAGCTCATTCAAAAGGGAAGGCTGAAAAATATATCGGACGAAAAGCTTCAGGGTATGACTTCTTACCTGACGCAGGCATTAGCTCTCAAAACACTAGAGTCAAACGAAGGCTTGAGGAAAGCGTCTTTTGCCCAGCTGTGGCCTATAGAAAAGGAGTATCGAGAATCGGATCCTGCGTTCTCCGCCTTCGTTCGCTGTGTTATTTGCTGCTTTGGAAATGAAGATGATTGGGAGCAAGACGATTCGGGTGAGGAAACGCCCTTATGGTTTTTCCTTTTCTATATTAAAAAAGTTTATCCAGACGTTGGGCCAGAATTCTTTGAGTATTTTCGACGCGCAGGTAACTCCGCCGCTGGAGGAGACTAGTCGTCATGAGTTGCCTGTTTTGAGACGACGAGCCGCCAATGTGAGGCGATCACTTTAATTAAGGATGAACACAATGAAAGACGTCATCCGACTGGGCGACTCCACCAGCCATGGTGGAGTGGTGCTTGAGGCGTTTCCACAAACAGATCTCAACGGCAAACCCATTGCCGGTGTCGGCCATAAGGTCAGTTGTCCTCTATGCAAGGGTGTTTTTCCCATCGCCGAGGGCAGCAGCACTTATTCGGTCGGTGGAGTTGCTGTGGCACTTGACGGTATGAAAACCGCCTGCGGTGCCAGTCTAATTGCCAGTGGCCCTAAAGGGGCCGTCATTAGCTGATGTCTACTCATTTCATCTTGTCGCCACTGGCCGGAGAGGAGTGGGCCTTTCGTCGCGTGATGACCTTGATAACGATCCCAATCTGACAGCGCCAGTACGCGGTATGCAATATTGGCTCAGTAGTGGCACGGATGCGTACCTGGATTTGGATCAGTACAAGAATTGAACCTGCATGACTCGGACGAAGGCTGCATCTGCCTCTTTGCAGTGCTGGTATAGCGGGAAGGCTCGATGACCAGGGAGCTTTTCGTAGTTTTCGCTTGGCGAAATGGTTGGGTTCCACCTGTGCCTCTTTAGTAGGCGTCCGCCCAGTAAGCGACCGGCAAACACGCTTACCGAACTCCAAAATTAAGAGCGATGGTGTCCGCCATCAGCCACGGCATCAATGCCAACGTTATTCGTTACGCCATATTCTTCGTGCGCCCAGATCCTTCCAGCTCACGTTGCTGCCACAAAATCTTTGTTTGAGCCCTACAGGGGGCATGGCATAGGCACTCAGTTGCTGAATGGCGTAACGATTTGGTCCCATTCTATGAACGTGCAGCTTTGGAGTTCAAAGGAGATTTCACTCCCCCAACCGCTCAACAAGGTTTTGCCCTCACTAGAGGTCGTCTGAATTTCTGTTTTACTGGAGAGTTTTTCTCTTGATGAAACCGGTTGTTCCATCAACCGTTTCCTACCTGGACATGCGGGGCCAGTAACAGCTCGGTGTGAAGCTCCGGGGACAATGTACCCGCCGATTTTCGGTACGCCTATCCGCGAGGGGAAGCGGAATCTACCAGCACAACGGTGGTGAGGGGCTAGGAACGAGCGGCTACGACCAACACATGTGAACCTCTGTTAAACGTCGTCATGCTCAACAAGCCAAATGTGCTGACAGGCTTGAACCAAAACGGTACGCGGCCAGGTATGAACCCCTTGATTCCTGGGTCATCATGGACAGTAGGCCGCCGGCGAACAGGAGGGGTCCGCCCCGCTCAGAAATTCAGGCGGAACAGGGTAAGCCCGTAGTGCCGCCGGAAACGGCAGGCGAACCGCAAGGAACGCTGTGGGTGCTGCGGGTAGAGGAATGCGGAAAAAGCGAAAGCCGGCCTGTAATGGGCGGGATACGGGCTGAAACATTGCTCGACTCGAAAGTGGGCAGACTTCCGTAGGGTTATTCATGGCGAGAAACTTGATTAATCGTTACTCGAAGGAAAGCAGATGACGGTTATTGGTAGCGCTGCGAAAACAGAGGCGATCGGTACTGGTGCACCTTCGCACGCTGAAAGGATGTGGCTTCAGACTGACTGGGGTACGAGACGACTATTCTGCGCCAGTTTGCTGGGCTGAGCCTGGAGCGCATTCCCGACGAAACCACCATCCTCAACTTCCGTCGCCTGCTGGAAAAGCACGAGCTGGCGGCAGGGATTCTGGGCGTGATCAATGGCTACCTGGGTGATCGCGGCCTGTCGCTGCGTCAGGGCACCATCGTCGATGCCACGCTGATTCATGCGCCGAGTTCGACCAAGAACCAGGACGGCAAGCGCGACCCGGAAATGCACCAGGCCAAAAAAGGCAATCAATGGTACTTCGGCATGAAGGCCCATATCGGTGTGGATGGCGAGTCGGGCCTGGTGCATAGCGTGGTGGGCACGGCGGCCAATGTGGCCGATGTCACGCAGGTCGATAAGCTGCTGCACGGCGACGAAAACGTGGTCTGTGCCGATGCCGGTTATACCGGAGTGGAGAAACGCCCCGAGCATGAAGGTCGCCAGGTCATCTGGCAGATTGCCGCCCGGCGCAGCACCTACCAGAAATTGGGCAAGCGCAGCGTCCTGTACAAAATCAAGCGCAAGATCGAAAAAGCCAAGGCGCAGGTAAGGGCGAAGGTCGAGCACCCGTTCCGAGTGATCAAGCGCCAGTTCGGTTATGTGAAGACGCGCTTCCGTGGCCTGGCCAAGAACACGGCACAACTGGTGACGCTGTTTGCGCTGTCGAATCTGTGGATGGCTCGCCGACATTTACTGAGCAATGCAGGAGAGGTGCGCCTGGAATGCGGGAAACAGCCGCCGCGAGGTGCTCGCAGCAGCTAAAAAGACGGGAATTAGTGAGTGATCTGAGCGTTTTGGATCGACTCGCCACTTTCAACATCGGCGGTGGCCGAAGTCAGCCAGAAACACTTGGCTACTTCAGACCATCCTTAGATGATTGATGAGTCCGTTTTCATTGTTGATCGACCACTTGCACGACTCGTCGCTTTTAATCGAGGGGGAGAGGGAACTGATAGCACGCTTCACACCACCTAAATACACAATTCTTAGGGGGGCTCTGAAAAAGACTTCCCGATCTGGTGAAATACCCGCCTCAGACGAACTGAACGGTTGAGCTCGATGACACAGGATGGGTATGAGCGAGGTGCGCCTGTAATGCGGGGCGCGCGGTAGATTAAATGGGTTGGATGCAGTTGGGCAGAGATGCAAGCCAGCAATCATGGTGTGCCTGAGTTCAATTGTGCCAGGAAGACAAATACGGTAGAGGAAACCTTATGTTAAATTCGCATACTAGCCCGCATATACTGAGAACACTGCTCGCCTCAAGGCGTTTAACCTTGCAAACCGAACTAGTATCGGGGCCGGTACCTATCATAGGTTTTCAGCGTAATGTATTTTGCTTCTTAACAAATAACATCAGCGCTTTTTGCGCCGATAAGGTAATTCCAGCAGAGCTGTATTGTGATGACATGCCTTTGTGCACCATCGATTTGATATGGCGTGGAACTCAGCATCGAAACAATAATGGAGAGGTTTTTGCTGGTTTTGCAAGTGATGACGCTCGTAGAGAATTCTGGCAAGTACTGCAAGCACTGCGAGACCCTCGAATTCATAACACTGCTGGTCCTGGACCTATTCCACGACTACCTGGCCGAGGTCAATACTCGGAAGATGCACGCCAGGAGCGCCTGATGTTTTTGCGCGAACACACTGGCACCAAACTGGATGTCATTGAAAAGTCCTGCTTTGAGGCGGAGAAACTTAGCCACAACATCGAGTCTTTTATAGGATCAATTGAAATCCCAATAGGGGTCGCGGGCCCGCTTCAGGTGAATTTCCCGGAAGGTGCGGAGCTCGTATATGCACCATTCGCCACCACCGAAGGTGCTCTGGTTGCATCAGCTACACGCGGTGCACTGGCGCTCACCCGCGCCGGGGGGGCTAACGTGGTGGCGCTCGAACAACGCATCATGCGGGTGCCGGTGTTCGAGTTCGACAATCTTAAAGATGCATTGTTTTTTGCCGACTGGATCGAAGCTCACTATGAGCCCATTCGCGATAAAACCCGTGAGGTCTCACGGCGAGCGGAACTCAGGTACGTGGAGCCCGAGTTGTTCGGTCGTAACGTGATTTTGCATTTCGTTTACAGTAGTGGCGATGCAGCAGGCCAAAACATGACCACGACCACAACCTGGCATGCCTGCACTTGGATCAGGGCTCAATTTGCCCATTCACCCGGGCCAGTGATTCGCAATTTCATGATAGATGTTAACTCCAGTGATAAACGCGTGTCGTATCGAAGCTTTATTCACGGTCGTGGTACCCGTGTGATCGTTGAGTGCCTTCTGCCTGCCGAGGTTGTGCGGCAGGTCCTCAAGGTTGAACCTAAACAACTGCTGTGGGGGTATCGCAATTTCGCCGCGACGAACAGCGCTGCTGGGGCGATCGGTATCAATATCAACATCGCCAATGCTATTGCTGCAATTTTTGCTGCCACTGGTCAGGATCTAGCCTGCGTGCACGAATCCTCGTTGGGCTTGTTGCAGCTGCATTCGGCCGAAAACGATGCCGTTTATGCCAGCCTGTTGCTACCCGGACTATTGGTCGGCACCGTGGGTGGTGGCACCGGCTTGGCCCCACAACGCCAAGGACTGGAGCTGATTGGATGTGCAGGAAACGGCAAATCAGCACGTCTTGCACAAATCATTGGTGCCTTTTGTCTCGCACTGGATTTGTCCACATTATCGGCAGTGGCAGCCGGCCATTTTGCAGATGCGCACGAACGTATGGGGCGCAATCGACCTGATGAGGCAACCCAGTGATGCCCACTAATTCTGAAGGACGTCCTCACGGGGTTGCCGACGCAGCGGGCGAGTGAGGTTGCGGAGCTGCTGCCGCATAGGTGGCGACCGGTTTAGTTGCGCAAGACGGGGTGCCCGGACGTACATGGACGCCCCCTGTTTGCCAAGCTTTCATTTAGAAACGGTTTGAAGGTAAAGATTGCACCCGTACATCCGGACTTTCACTACGAGACGTGCTCGTTGTCCCTGATGGGTTCTGCTGGTCAGCGCCTCAATCGCATACACGCACTCTAAGTGCCTCGTCCGGCGAGGGTTGTGCCGACCACGGTCTTACCTGTCTTGCCATCACTAAGTGATTGCCAGTGCAATCGGTGGTGTTATCTACCTCGATGAAGCTCCGACGACTCGTCTATGCCGTCATCAACGAATGCCGATAATTCGGTTGGTACTCGCTTTTGTGGGTTAGTAAAGCCCAAACGATCCTGGCCGTCTTGTTGGCCAAGGCTACGGCAGCAACATTGATATTGCGTCGTTTGATTAGCTTGACCAGCCAGCTATCGGGATCGTTTTTCTGGCCGGCCCGGTAGATCACTGAACGGGAACCATGAATCATCAAGGTTCGCAGATACGCGTCTCCGCGTTTGCTCATGCCTAGCAACGTTGGCCTTCCACCGCTGGAATGCTGCCGAGGCACAAGACCTAACCAGGCAGCCAATTGCCGTCCGTTTTTAAAGTTCTTCGCATCGCCGATAGAGGCGACTAACGCACTGGCAGTCAGCGGGCCAATGCCCGGTATTCTTTCTAATTGGCGGCTAATCTCTTCGGCCCGGTGCCACGCCTTGATCTGCGCTTCCAGCTCCTCAACCTCTTTATCCAGCACCTTGAAGTGCTCGATCAGTCGCTCAATAAGCTGACGGAACGAGACCGGCAGCTCATTAGTCGCGCCGCGCCTTCGATTACGCACTGGAGCCTCGTAGTAATGTGGGCGATTCCTTGAGGCACAATAAGACCAAAACTTTCGGTGCGGCGTTACCGCTGTCCCTGATGGAATCCGCTGGCCGAGTTCTCAATAGATCCGTGTGCTCATGGCACGCTGTGCGGGTCAGATTTTCTTGGCCACGGTCTTACCAGTTTTGCCATCAATTCATGATCACCTGAGCAATCAATAGCGTTGGTCTACTACAGGGTTGAGTTGACGTCTTCAAGCCGCTCCGATTACGCGACGACGGTCGTGTAATCGGAGCGGAACTCGCGGTCACCGGCCAACAAGGCCCATATAATTCGGGCGTTTTTATTAGCCAGTGCAACGGCTGCCACATTGGCGTTACGCCGCTTAAGTAGCCGGCCAAGCCAGCTGTCAGAAATCTCTTTTCGCTGTGCTGCGTAGATCATCGACCGTGCCCCCTGGATCAGTAGCGTCCGTAGATAGGAGTCCCCCCGCTTACTCATCCCCAACAGCACTGTTTTACCACCAGTGGAGTTCTGCTTCGGCACCAGCCCAAGCCAAGCACTCACCTGTCGGCCATTCTTGAAACTCTTGGCATCGCCAAGAGAGGCTACCATCGCACTGGCCGTGATTGGCCCAATGCCAGGAATCTTGGCCAGCTTGCGGCTGTTTTCGTTCACGCGATGCCAGGCGACAATTTGACTCTCGATCTCATGACCCTGATGATCGAACCCCTTCAACTGTTCCAGTAGACGCTGCAAAAGCAGACGAAACGAGCTCGGCAACTCGTTGTGCTCATCCTCAATAAGCTCCGGCACACGCTTGGCGACATGTGCGATGCCTGAATCGCCCCGGGTTTCGTAGACACCTCTTTGCCTTAAACTGAGGCCAATTAGGAGGTGCCATGAGCAACCCGCATTACCCCGAAGAATTCAAAATCCAAGCGGTCAATCAAGTGACCGAAAAGAAGCTACCCGTCGCTGATGTGGCGGCGCGTCTTGGCGTGTCGACGCATAGCCTCTATGCCTGGATAAAGCGCTACAGCAAACCTCAGGCAGAACGGCAGCAAGACGATGATCAGCACGCTGAACTGCGTCGTCTGCGAGCCGAACTCAAGCGGGTCACCGAAGAGCGAGACATCTTAAAAAAGGCCGCCGCGTACTTTGCCAAGGAGTGCGGTTGAAGTACGCCTTTATCAAGCAGCGAGCGGGCGACTATTCCATTCGACGGCTTTGCCTGACGCTGAAAGTCCATCCCAGTGGTTATTACGCTTGGTTGTCTGAGCCGCAATCTGCACGCGCTAAAGACGATCAGCGATTACTGGGTTTGATCAAGCATTCCTGGTTGGAGAGCGGCGGCGTTTATGGCTATCGCAAAATCCATGACGATCTGCGCGAGGTCGGTGAGGATTGTGGTCGTCATCGTGTGGCGAGGCTGATGCGTCTTGAAGGTCTGCGTTCTCAGACAGGTTATCGACGCCGCCCTGGAAAGTACGGCGGTAAGCCAGCGGTCGCCTCACCCAATTTGCTGAAGCGCCAGTTCGATGTCGTGGAACCCAACAAGGTTTGGGTCACCGACATCACCTACATTCGTACGTATGAAGGCTGGTTGTATTTGGCGGTGGTGCTTGATCTGTTTTCTCGTCAGGTCGTTGGCTGGTCAATGAAAGCGCAGATGACCAGTGATTTGGCTATTGACGCTTTGTTGATGGCGGTTTGGAGGCGTAAACCTAAGCAAGAGGTGATGGTTCATTCCGACCAAGGCAGCCAATACAGCAGCTCCGATTGGCGCAGCTTTTTAAAGGCAAACAATTTGGTTGCCAGTATGAGTCGCCGAGGCAACTGTCATGACAACGCCGTGGCCGAGAGCTTTTTCCAGCTTCTGAAACGGGAACGGATCAAGCGAAAAATCTACACCACGCGGGAAGATGCTCGGAGTGATGTGTTCGATTACATCGAGATGTTCTACAACGTAAAACGCCGCCATGGTTTCAACAATCAGCTGTCACCGGTAGAGTTTGAAAAGCGTTACGCAATAAGCTTGCAAGGTGTCTAGAGAATCCGGGGCGATTCAAGATATTGGCCAGCAGCGGTGAAATAGGCGCACCTTGTGGGGTGCCCTGCTTCGCCGGGATTCGCTTTCCATTCTCGATAACGCCAGTACGGAGCCATCGAGCTATCAACCCTAACACTCGCCTATCTGCGATTCGGTGTTGCAAGAAGCACATCATCCATTCGTGATCGATCGTGTCAAAGAACGCACGAATATCCACGTCCAATATCCACCGAACCCGAGAGTTCTGTATTCCCACCGACAAAGCATCCAATGCATCGTGTTGCCCTCGACCAGGGCGAAACCCATACGAGAGTCCGAGAAAATTCTGCTCATAGATCGCATTGAGCACCTGCACTACTGCTGTCTGGACGATCTTGTCTTCCAGCGCGGTGACACACAGCAGTCGCTCGCTGCCATCTGCCTTCGGGACGAAAACCCGTCGAACAGGTTTGGCTCGGTACCGCCCACTGTGCACTTTGTCATGCAAGGTTTTCAGTTTCTCTTGAAGATCTTGCTCGTACTCTCGCCACGATATTCCATCCACACCACAGGCGGCGTCTCGCTTGAGGTTGTAAAAACTCTCGCGTAGTTGTAGCTGCTTGCAATCGAAAACGGGCATGCTTGCAATCAACGCTATTTCAGGCTCGGATTAATTGCGACTGAAGCAGCCTCTGTGCTCGCATTAGCTGCAACTGTGCTTGCATTCAGCGCCGTGTGCTTGCAATCGATTTCCGCGTGCTCACTTTATGTGCGACTGACGGCCCGTCCATCAAACGCTGGTTTGTTGGACGTTAAGCTGTGATGGGGCTTTCGCTCCGAAATCCGCACTGACTGTGTCCAGTAACTGTTTCCAGATTTCAATATCCAGCTAAGCTGATTATCTATTGAATATCTGGACGAAATCATGCTGATTGGATATGCCCGAGTCTCAACCGATGATCAACTCCTCGATCTGCAACGCGGTGCGTTGCACAAAGCAGGCTGCGAGCGTGTGTTCGAAGACATCGGCAGCGGCGCCAAGGCCGAACGGGTTGGCCTGACCGCTTTGCTGACCACGCTGCGCCGGGGCGACACCGTGGTGATTTGGCGTCAGGATCGTCTTGGGCGCTCGCTGAAGGATCTGATTCGACTGGTCGAGCAACTGGACGCTGCAGGCGTTGGTTTGCGCAGCTTGCAGGAAAGCATCGACACGGTCTCGATTGGTGGACGCTTAGTGTTTCATCTGTTTGGTGCTCTGGCAGAATTCGAGCGCAATTTGATTCGTGAGCGCACCCAAGCAGGGCTATCAGCAGCACGTGCTCGCGGACGCAAGGGGGGACGCAAGAAACGGCTCGATCCGGCCAAGCAAGAACTGGCCCTAAGTCTTTACCACGAACGAAAACACACCCTGGCAGAAATCTGCCGCTTGATGGGCATCGGTCGTTCAACGCTCTACAACTATCTGACCGAGACTGAACGCAATGTCCAGCGGGCGGCATAGTGCCATCCCTGACGATTCGCTGACGCAGTTGCGGCAGCGGCTTGACCGGTTGCCGAAAAAAAGTCCGGAGCGGACTACCCAGGTGGCCGCTTTAGCGCAGTTGTATGGTGTGTCTCCCAGCACCGTGTACCGGGCGCTGAACCTCATCCATAAACCCTATTCAGTCCACCGGGCCGATCACGGCAAGCCCCGTGTGTTGCAGAAAGCCGAGCTGGAGCGCTACTGCGAGCTGATTGCGGCACTGAAGTTACGCACGACGAACAAGCAGGGGCGACATTTATCAACTCGTCGCGCCATTGAGTTGTTGGAAGACTATGGGGTAGAAACCGAGCAGGGACTGGTCAAAGTACCCAATGGCGTGCTGAGACGTCCGACCATCGATCACTACTTATCCTTGTGGGGACTGGATCAAACTCGCCTGTTGCGACAGCCACCGGCCACACGTTTTCAAGCGGAAAACAGCAACGACTGTTGGCAGTTTGACCTGTCACCCTCGGACCTTAAGCACATCGACAAACCGGACTGGATCGACCCGAGCAGGGGCATGCCGACACTGATGCTGTTCAGTGTGGTGGACGACCGCAGTGGTGTGGCTTATCAGGAATACCGCTGTGTCTACGGTGAGGACGCGGAGTCTGCGCTACGCTTCTTGTTCAACGCTATGGCGCCGAAGGCTGACCCGGGCTTTCCATTTCAAGGCCGTCCAAAGATGATTTATCTGGACAACGGTCCGGTCGCCAAGCGCCGAGTCTTCCAGAACGTCATGCAGGCGCTGGGCATCGAATGGCAAACCCACATCCCTGCGGGCAAGGATGGAACACGCACCACTGCGCGCTCAAAGGGCAAGGTTGAGCGCCGTTCCGCACGGTAAAAGAAGCCCACGAGACGCTGTATCACTTCCACAAGCAAGAAACCGAAACGCAGGCCAACGAGTGGCTGATGCGTTACCTGGTGCGCACCTACAACGTGCAGCCCCATCGTAGCGAGCCGCATTCGCGGATTGAGGACTGGCAGTCCAATCTACCCGATGAAGGCATTCGTGGAATGTGCACTTGGGAGCAATTCTGCCGCTTTGCCGTGAGCCTGAACGGCGTAAGGTGGGTGTCGATGCACGGGTCACGGTTGATGGCACCGCTTTTGAGGTGGAGCCAGACATGGCTGGCGAGTTTGTAGTGTTGCTGTGGGGGCTGTTCGATAACGAACTCTATGCCGAATTCGGCGGTGAGCGATTCGGGCCTTACTATCCGGTGTCCGGACCGATTCCGCTGCATCGGTACCGAGCGTTCAAGCGTGGCAAAGTCGATGAACGATCTGACCGCATCCGTTCACTTGCCGATCAGTTGGGGTTGCCTATCGCTGCGCTGGCCGGTAACGATGTGCGGCTGGCCCCCTCCATTGCCTCATGGGAAACATTGAATCGCTTAGGTGGCATGAGGCGTGTGCAGAGCCATTTGATAGGTTTGAATAACCATTTCCAGTTCCAGAGAGCGACCCCTATCCCTACCAACGACAGTAGCCAGCCTGGTGTGAGGCTTTCAAAACTTTCCATATCCATTCCATTGCAATTTCCAGAGGCGCCGATAATACGTCAGCAGGCCCTAGCGTCGCTGCTCATCCTGTAGTTTGTAGCTTACGATTTTTCAGAATTCTGCAGGCTCCCCTTTTTCAGCGCGGAGCTTTCACCAGGTCATTCGCACGCTGCCAAAACGCATCGGCTTGGAGTTGGCTGAGCGCGCCGTCTTTGACGAACTGGGCGAGCCATCCTTCGAGTTTGCCGACCTGTGCTGGCCTTTTAGCCAGGGGCATACTAAGGGTAAACACCATACTTCGCGCTACGTCACGGTCACGAATCACCAGCTTATTGAATTTGATCGCCGCAAAAAGATCATCGGTGAATTGCCCGGCGAGCCGATCTTTGGTGCGCAGATCCGTCAGGCGTTGTTGCAGGAGTTTTTCTTCAAGGCTGGCCATCACTCTTCCCTAAGGAAACTCTGAAAAAGACTTCCCTATCTGGTGAAATACCCACCACGCACAAACGGAACAGTTGAGCCCCGATGTCACGGCACGGTTGTCGATGCAACGATCATTCATGCGCCGAGTTCGACCAAGAACAAGGACGGTAAACGCGACCCTGAAATGCATCAGACGAAGAAAGGAAACCAATATTTCTTCGGGATGAAAGCGCACATCGGCGTCGACGCCGAATCCGGCTTGGTGCATAGCCTGGTGGGCACCGCAGCGAATGTAGCGGACGTGACACAGGTCGATCAGTTACTGCACGGCGAGGAAACTTACGTGTGCGGGGATGCGGGTTACACCGGAGTGGACAAACGCCCAGAGCATCAGGGCCGCCAGATGATCTGGTCGATTGCCGCCCGGCCCAGCAGCTATAAAAAGCACGCGAAAAAGAGTTTGATCGGGCGCATGCGACGCAAGATCGAATACGCGAAAGCGCAGGTACGGGCCAAGGTTGAACATCCGTTTCGCGTGATCAAGCGCCAGTTTGGCTATACGAAAGTGCGCTTTCGTGGCTTGTCGAAAAACATCGATCAACAGACAACCTTGTTCGCTTTGTCGAATCTGTGGATGGTGCGAAAACGGTTGATGGGTATGGGCGAGATGCGTCTGTAATGCGGGCTGATCGCCCTGAAGCAGCGCGATCAGAGGAAAGAACCATGAATTAAGGGTAAGAAAGGTCTGATTTTCGACCGACTTATGATTTTTTGAGCCTCAAGTAGCGAAGGCATGAAAAATCGGTGGGTACTTCAGACCTCCCCTAAGAATTAACGCGTTAACTCTAAAACCGGCATCTACATGTGGCGGCTCGCGTTTGAAAACACGCTGGCTCGCATTCAGCGGCATTTCTGGCTCACATTAACTGCAACCAGCCAAAGCCGCCGGCTCACATTAATTGCAAATGAGCTTGCATTCCACGGAACGAGCTCGCATTTCATCGCGACAGGCGCACATTATTTGTGACTGATCGGCCGTCCATCAAACGTTCGGTTAACGGACTTATAGGAATGACTTTATGACAAAGCTGTTTTTACAGCGTTGTTTTGGGTGCGGGATTTCTTTTGCCCGCCTGAACCGCCGAGGATGCTTGGAAGGTTTGCGCTGGATCGGACGTTAAGTGTGCTGAAAAGAAATGGCTTAGAGGCCCACCACTATTTTACTGAAATCAGCATTGGGATAAAGAACTGTCCGATGCTGTCAGGTTGTTTGGTGATGCTGGTTTGTAGTGGAGAAATCGGTCACGTTGTTAGCAAAATGACCGGTCACGATGAGCGAAATACGCACTGTGGTCATGAGGATCCGCGCCGGCTGGCGTGATTCGAGTTTGTAGGCTATTTGTAGCGACCGTAAACGCGGCAAGGTTGGTCGGCATTTCTCCTGAAATACGTGGCTACTTCAGACCATCCCTAGCAAAAATACCGTCACTGAAATCGTCCGAAGACATCGTGAAAACGTTTAGGGTGTCATTTCGCCCCAGCCGGAACCGACCCCAGATACGCACCTCAAAGGACTCACCTCGTATCCTTGGGTCCAGCTTTTTTGCGCCGCCGCAAACCTTCTTCAGCCCTACGAAGTTCAAGTCCAGTTGTATCCGTATTAGTTCTTGATAATGAATCCCCGATCTTGTCAGCGGCGGCATTAGCCCCGGCAATGATCAACTGAGGAACAGCCTGCGTAACGGCGCGGGGAACGTGTTGAGTGATGTTCTCAGCCAGTCTGGCTTTTGTACCTATTGGTTGGCTATGCGCTAAGGTCGTACGGTCAGGATGGCGCAAATTCTGCCAGGGTACCTGGGCTCGGGTTGCAGGATTGTCCCTTCCGCCATTGAGCGCCTTATTTTCAGCCGCCGCCTGATTATTTGCAAAAAAAGGTTGCAAGGTTAGACCAGACTGAAAATACGTGGCCACGACGTGGGCGACCTTCTTGCGAACGCTTGGCTCATCCCCCAGTCCGGCGGCTTTCGCCAGGGCCGTGCTCATGGCGACACCCTCGCCCAAGCTCAGGATACGGCCCGCCAAGTCGTTGTAGGTCCCCATCTTGGTGGGATCGAGTTGAATGCCTACGGCGCGGAAGGTATCCCCCAGCGCTTTGCTGAAGTCCCGAGTATCTTTGGCGACACTGTGGGTTGGGATCTTTTCGTCACCATGAGCTTGCGAGTACTTGGCGACCGCTTGGGCGCCGGCCATGGCGGTACCACCGATGCCCGAGAACAGCGCCCTGGCATGTACGCTACCAGCATTGAGTGCCGTGAACTGGTCTAGCAGGTCACGTACCCCGTGCGCGCCGCCAAACGCCGTGAAGCCCGTAAAATCGCCGCTCATCGTGCCGAAGTAGTTGGCGTTTTGCATCGTTTTGTATTCGTTGCGCTTGGTTGTTTGTATGGTGTTCTGGGCATCGCGATTGGGATTGGCGACCCGCTGACCATCATTGCCCGCCACTACTTTGAGCGCCTTGGGATAAACCTTCAGGGGGTCGGCCTTGGCGACGTTGAGGCCGATACTCTGGTCCATGACCAATTGGATGAACGGTCGCACCGCGTCGCTGACGACTTTATGGGTGATGCCAAGCCCGGCGCCCGTCGCGGCGACGTGGCCGAGGAACGGCGCACCGATATCGTCCATGCGTTTGTCGATAACCGAACGGGTGTAGCCGAAGTGAAGATACGAAGCGCCCCCTTGGGGCACGCCCTGGCCCGCGAAGATACGGCCGGCGATCACCGCATTGTTGGCCTCTGCCTTGAGTTTGCCGACGTATTTATCGCGGCCGATATTGTTGAGACTAGTGTTTAAATTCTCGTTGGCTTTCGTCGCCTTTTGCAGGTCGGTTGGGCCGGTGGGGTTGGCGTGGTCGGCCACCCTGAGTAGCGAGAAGTCGGCGTTGGCCTTTTTTAGTTGCGACAGTTCGTCCTGGGCGACCGCGCGTTCGGTTTCTGACCGAGAAGTGTCCTTGACGGCGGCGTGGGCGTGGGCAATACGAGAATCGAAGAAATTGCTCATCAGGCTGGGCAACTCTTCGTTAATTTGCTTGGCGACGCCTGCAGCGTAGCTATTGAACGCCGTGCGGCTATTTCTGATGTGGACTTGGTCTTCTACCGAAGCGCCCTCGAGCGCTTTGTCATACAGCGAATGGTAGAAACCGAGGGTGTCGCCCACCCGCCCGACGTGTTTGTCGAAGACAGCTTGAAAGCCGCTGTCCTGTTGCGCGGCTTCTTCATTCTTAGTGAGGTATTCGGCGAGATCTCGGTTCAGTGCTTCGAGCTCTGACTGCCCCGACAACTCCGGGTGGGGGTGATGGCCAAGGGTGGCTAGGTATTGCTGCACCTGCTTGTAGCTCGCCTCCGGCGCGGCTCTGAGAATCTTGCCCTCCAATGCCATGTGTGCTCGGGCGTACTCGACGCCGTGGGTCTGGTGGTTCATTTTGCCGAGCTTGGTCGCGTCGGCCTGCAAGCGCTTAAGCAAGCCTTGCAGCTTTTTCGCTTGTTCGGCGCTGCCACTGCCGAAATGGTAGGGCACGACCGGCGTATGCGAAACATGGACCTGGGCGGCCAATCCACGGGGGGCTGGAGCGATCTGATCGTCTTGATGCAGTGAAAGGAGCTGGACCCTGGAGGTCGAGGCGCTGATGCGTGGGTCTGTCATGTCTGTCTCCCTAGCTCGAAAGCACGGTGTTCAGGCCTAGAACCCGTTTGCTTGCCTTCGACAGACGTGGAGGCTTTGCTTTGGCTCGCCTGATACCCATCAAGGAAGTAGTTCTTGCGCCACACCCAGGCCATGTCGGCGATGCCGCCCATCAACCCGAGCAGCTGCTCGGCAGTAAGGTTTTCCATCATGGCGTGGCCGGTCAGGACGACCTGCTGGCTGTCGGCGTTATAGGCCAGAGCCGGGCTGAACGGTCCGCTGAACAGCAGTAGATTGGCTTCGAGCAGGCGCTGCAGGATCACTTCACGGTTCGCCTTGGGCAGCGACCCGTAACTGCAATAAATGAAAACCTCACCCTCGCCGACGCTAGGGTTGTGGCGCAAGGTGAAGTCAACCTCCTTGACCGATAGGTTCGCGTGCTCATAGAACGCCGAGGGATTCGAAATCATCGTCAGCTCGCAGAGCTGATCAATCAATTTGGCATAGGCAGGGGTCGTCACAATAGGACTCGTCTTATATTTGTTGGTATCGCGGACGTATCCGTTTATCTATGTCGTTTGACAACCGATTAGGTTCCACAGTGCGAATGGCCCCCGGTGTCAGGGGGAGGGTAATTAACTCCATGGGGCGGAGGAAAACCAAATCCTGACATTATCGATCCTTTTGAGTGGTGTAGAGGCTTGATGGCAAACAAACGAGCATCCCATCCCCCCGGTTCCGTTGGCGGGTTTTTGGCATGTTGAAGGCGGTGCCGGATTCGCCCCTGCAGGAGGTGAGTGATATTTGCAGCGACTCGGTTCCACTTCATGCGTTCAGGCAGGCGGTGCGGGCCTGCAAACCTACCGCAATCAACGCGCGGTTCAACAAGCTGCTTGACCCACTGGCCGACTCGCTCACAAGGCACCGAATAGCGATTTCGCGCCACGCTGATCAGGCAGGTGCTGGAAACCCTTACGGTGCGCTCGACGTAGCCATCAAAGGCTGACGGCATCGGCATCATTTCGCCCCGTTCCAGCTCCAAAACTTCCGCCACTGTTAGTCCGTTGTACTGCGGATGCGGCATCTCGCTCCAGAGCGCACGACAGCGTTGGCCGATCCAGGCATTCAGTTCCTCGAAGGTGTGGAACATGCAGTTTTGAGCGTCAAGCCAAATGCGCCGTCGACTGTCTTGAACGTTCTTCTCGACAATGCCCTTTTCCCAGCCAGAGGCTACGTTGCAGAAATCCGGATCGAACAGGTAGTGCGCGCACATCACGGCAAACCGAGCATTGAACGCGAGGAGCTGGCGTCCCACACCGCAGCGCCGGGAACGACCGCGAGGCCCGGACTTCCGGGCGCCGCGGTGGCAGATCAACTAACCAATTTGGACAATCGGCCCAGAGGGCCCAGTCGGAGCATTTGGAGGAAAAGGTCCGTATGTGAGCGAGACAAGGTTCAGGGTATTCGTGAAGGTCTCCACGCCGCGCCCGCTCGACACCGAAGTGCTCCACCGGACTTGAGAGTATCCAGAAGAGGTCGGGGTACACGTGCCCGTTTCGCCGGGCTTAACCGCGTTACAAGTGAACTCCATGGTCTGTTTCCCATCGAAAATTTGGTTGTTCCACCAACGCACGTTCGCGATCACGTTGGATGAGCCATCGGTCACGTCCTCTGGCAATTGAAGCCATTTGATATCATTGCA
This sequence comes from Pseudomonas sp. FP1740, assembly GCF_030687165.1. NCBI lineage: Bacteria > Pseudomonadati > Pseudomonadota > Gammaproteobacteria > Pseudomonadales > Pseudomonadaceae > Pseudomonas > Pseudomonas sp. FP1740. Next base: position 3,975,329 of record NZ_CP117461.1, on the reverse strand, counting down.
AGAGGATATAAATGGGTGGATGAATTTCACGAGACACTAGGATGCTTGACCTCGTGACAGCTCTCTCCACAGAGCTAGCTGGCGTTGATGGTGCCTAAACAACGCCAGGAGCTGATCACGGCCGCCCTCGGCTTGGCCGACGAAAGGCACCAGGCCGAGGCGATCGCCGGGTTAGTCAATGGTTATCAAGCTGCGAGGGTTCGTGACTTTGTTGAGGGGCTGGCCGATACCATGCGCAAGCCGGGGGGTTAAGCCGGCCTTCCAGAAAATTCCGTCACCCCAGATTTAACCCGGCCAAGAGTGCCTCCAGGTCGATCACTTTGCCGTCGTGTGAAACGTGTCATTCCCTTTTAGTAGGATATGCCGCTAGGCAGCTAGCGAAATCTGCGTGGACGGCCGATCAGTCGCAAATAATGTGAGCCAGCGGAAGGTCAGTAGAAGGACGCCCGCTTTCGCGTCCGCGACACCGAGGAATGAAGCCGATACCCAACTGACTGAGTCAGCAAAACGAAATCCGTGACCGCAATTTCGATCAGCGACGCTACCCGCGCGGACATGGCCACGCAGTCGATGAATCGCTATTGCAGTATCTGTCGCCGCTGGGCTGGGAGCACATCAACCTGACAGGTGATTACCTGTGGCGCCGCAACAGCCCGTTACGACGGGCTTAGTATACGTTGAACTCCCTTTTCTGAGGCGACCCCAAGCGGCTGCACCTGACGTTGGCTTTCGAAGCCGGGTATCAGACCGGTGAGCGCCCAGGTACTATCACGGCACTTCGACGATTTGGAACCTGCGTTGACGCGCAATGGCTATCGCATGAAAGACCTTGTGGAACAGTTCAACGCCACAGCACACGAATTCAAGGCATTGTTCAGCAACATGATCCTCTTACGGCTTCTGTTTGCAAGGCAGTAGAGGACCAGACAGCAGCGATAACACCATCGCCTTCTACCGGCGTCGCGCACGCCTTATCGTTTGGAAGGCGCCTTCAGCTTCAACTTGAAGCCCCGGTTAATTGCCGCGCGCGTGCCTGGGTCAAGTCTGTGGTCCATAATGGCCGTATTGACCGCCGCCTCCAACGCTGCTGGGCGCTCTTCACCCGCAGCAGGCGCCAGCGCGGACCAGTGCCGACCCTGCTGCTCGAGATGGCACAGAAATCGTGAAATATTAGAGCGGTACGACTGGTCAAGGGTTTCGGGCAGTTGCGCCATCACTGTTTGGTGTTCGAGCAACACAGGTGCCAGTCGGACCTGACCGGAAGGCCCCTGCAGAAGCAGGTTGAAGCCGTGGTTAAGTGCCGCGCGCGTGCCTGTGTGAAGTTCGTGGTGCTGCACGGCCGTATTGACCGCCGCCTCCAACGCTGTTGGGCGTTCTTCACCCGCAGCAGGTGCCAGCGCGGACCAGCGCTGACCCTGCTGCTCGAGATGGCGCAGAAATCGTGAAATTCTAGAGCGCTGTTGCTTGTTAAGGGTTTCGGGCAGTTGCGCCATCACGGTTCAGTGTTCGGCCAGTAATCGTGTGGCTCCCCGCGTGGAGGCGGTCGATTGCAGCGCGCGCAAGGGGCCAGAGGACTGCGTCGACGACGGATAGGGAGGAGCCGCCCGCTCCTTGCCCCTGCGAGTGCGGGAAACGCCTGAGGTGGATGGGGCCGACGCGGCGTCGGCTCCGGACACAATGTGCCCAACAGGATGTGCGCCTTCGTCAAGCAGCGGCGGCGGTGCCCAGTATGATTCAGAGTGGTCCGAGTATCGTGAGGCCTTGCTCGACGTCGTCTCCCGGCTCTCGGTCGTGCTGCCCGACGGCAGGGACGACCCCGAGATGTCCTGCGGACTCCGTCTCTGAATCAAAGCACTGCGCAGTTGCGCTTCTGAGCGCGCGTGGAGGAAGTCGGAGCTATTCTGAGCCCGTTGCCGATTCAACTTCTCCAGCACAACCGTTTTTGGGGTGGGTCTAGCGTAGTCCTCGGACGGCAATGAATGCAGATAGTTCTTTGAGGAAGGTGAGAGCTCTCTGCGCGATGAGCCCGTGAACTCGGCGGGTTGGGGGGGGGATTGCCTCGACGAGCCGCAAGCAAGGTTTGAACGGTGCTGTTGCACGTCCTCTGCGGTGTTCGGCAAATGATCTGGTCCCAAAGCCGATTGCGTAGAGGCCTCCAATGGCGCTAAATCGCTAGGGCCTGCTGGTGGGTTGGTGGCATTGGGAACCGGGGCCGATGCAGCGAAGTTGGCGAGGTATGCAGAATACGGGGGAAGGGGACTCACTCTTTTCTCCTTGGGGGACGAGTAGCAGGCAGTCGCCTGCCAAAGATCGTTCGACCGAATGCTGACCATGGTCACGTGCATCGCCTATTGGGTGGTCTGGGGGCGAGTTGGGTTCCAGGGCACGGGAAAGTCGATGGGGCGCTCCGGCTGAATGACTGGCCACCTCGGACAATCCGCGCAGGCCTATCGCGTTGTCTCAGGATTTTCAATGTCGACAAGTAGTTGCAGACCCCATGAGTGAATGTCCCCTCATCTGGGCATGCCCCTGGTGAGCCCCTTAGAGGACGAGCATGCAGTGATAACAACCGTCGTCTTCTACCGACGGCGCGCAAGCCTTATCGCCTGGAAGGTGCTTTCAGTTTCAACTTCAAGCCCCGGTTAATTGCCGTGCGCGTGTTTGGGTCAAGTCTGTGGTGCTTAATGGCGGTATTGACCGCCGCCTCCAACGCTAGTGGGCGCTCTTCACCCGCAGCAGGCGCCAGCGCGGACCAGCGCTGACCCTGCTGCTCGAGATGGCACAGAAATCGTGAAATATTAGAGCGGTATGACGGGGTAAGGGTTTTGGGCAGTTGCGCCATCAGTGTTTGGTGTTCGGGCAGCACAGGTGTCAGTCGGATCTGACCGGAAGGTCCTACTAGAACCAAGTTGAAGCCGTGGTTAAGTGCTGCGCGCGTGTTTATGTGAAGTCCATGGTCCTGCATGGCTGTCTTGACCGCCGCCTCCAACGCTAGTGGGCGCTCTTCACCCGCAGCAGGCGCCAGCGCGGACCAGCGCTGACCCTGCTGCTCGAGATGGCACAGAAATCGTGAAATATTAGAGCGGTATGGCGAGGAGAGGTTTTCGGGCAGTTGCGCCATCAATGTTTGGTGTTCTGCCAGTAATGGTGTCAGTCGGACCTGACCGGAAGGCCCCTGCAGAACCAGGTTGAAGCCGTGGTTAAGCGCCGCGCGCGTGTTTCTGTCAAGTCCGTGGTGCTGCATGGCCGTATTGACCGCCGCCTCCAACGCCAGTGGGCGCATGTCGTCCGCAGCGCTGACCAACGCGGACCAGTGCTGACCCTGCTGCTCGAGATGGCGCAGAAATCGTGAAATATAGGAGCACTGTTGCGAGGTAAGGCTTTCGGGCAGTTGCGCCATCATTGTTCGGTGTTCGGCCATCAGTAATGATCTGGCTCCCCGCGAGGGTCCGGAGGACTGCGTCGACGACGGATAGGGGGGAGCCGCCCGTTTCTTGCCCCGGCGAGTGCGGGAAACGCCTGAGGTGGATGGGGCTGACGCGGCGTCGGCTCCGGACACCCTGTGCCCAAAAGGATGTGCGCCTTCGTCAAGCCGCGACGGCGGTGCCCAGTGTGACTCCGAGTGATCGGAGTCTCGTGAGGCCTTGCTCGACGTCGTCTCCCGGCTCTCGGTCGTGCTGCCCGACGGCAGGGACGGCCCCGAGATGTCCTGTGAACTCCGTCTCTGAATCAAAGCATTACGCAGTTGCGCTTCTGAGCGCGCGTGGAGGAAGTCGTCAGAAGTCAGGTGGCGAGTCAGGTGGCGAGTCAGCAATAAGTCCGTCACGACGGGTGTTATATCCGCGAGGGTATAATTCGCGCTGTCGGAGCTATTCTGAGCCCGTTGCCGATTCAACTTCTCCAGCACAACCGTCTTTGGGGTGGGTCTAGCGTAGTCCTCGGACGGCAATGAATGCAGATAGTTCTTTGCGGAAGGTGAGAGTTCTCTGCGCGATGAACCCGTGAGCCCGGCGGGTTGGGGTGTTGACTGCCTCGACGAGCCGCAAGCAAGGTGCTGTTGCTGCACGTCCTCTGCGGTGTTCGGCAAATGATCTGCTCCAAAAGCCGATTGCGTAGAGGCGTTCAATGGCGCTAAATCGCTATCGCCTGCTGGTGGGTGGGTGGCATTGGGAACCGGGGCCGATGCAGCGAAGTTGGCGAGGTACGCAGAATACGGGGGAAGGGGACTCACTCTTTTCTCCTTGGGGGACGAGTAGCAGGCAGTCGCCTGCCAAAGATCGTTCGACCGAATGCTGACCATGGTCACGTGCATCGCCTATTGGGTGGTCTGGGGGCGAGTTGGGTTCTAGGGCACGGGAAAGTCGATGGGGCGGTCCGGCTGAATGACTGGCCACCTCGGACAATCCGCGCACGCCTATCGTGTTGTCCCAGGATTTTCAATGCCGATAAGTAGTTGCGGATCTCATGAGTGAATGTCCCCTCATCTGGGCATGACCCTGGTGAGCCCCCTTAGAGAACGAGTGCAGTGATAACAACCGTTGCCTTTTACTGGCGTCGCGCAGGCCTTATCACCTGGAAGGCGCCTTCAGCTTCAACTTGAAGCCCCGGTTAATTGCCGCGCGCGTGCGTTCGTCAAGTCCGTGGTCCTTAATGGCCGTATTGACCGCCGCCTCCAACCCTGTTGGGCGCTCTTCGCCCGCAACAGGCGCCAGCGCGGACCAACATTGACTCTGCTGCTCGAGATGGCACAGAAATCGTGAAATTTTAGAGCGGTATGGCGAGTCGAGGCTTTTGGGCAGTTGCGCCATCAATGTTTGGTGTTCGAGTTGCACAGGTGTCAGTCGGACCTGACCGGAAGGCCCCGCTAGAGTCAGGTTGAAGCCGCGGTTAAGTGACGCGCGCGTGCCTTCGTCAAGTCCATGGTCCTTAATGGCCGTATTGACCGCCGCCTCCAACGCTAGTGGGCGCACTTCGCTCGCAGCAGGCGCCAGCGCGGACCAGCGCTGACCCTGCTGCTCAAGATGGCGCAAAAATTGTGAAATATTAGAGCGGTACGACCGGCCAAGGCTTTTGGGCAGTTGCGCCATCACGGTTAAGTGTTCGGCCACCAGTAATGATCTGACTCGCCGCGTGGGGGCGGTGGATGGCAACCCGCGCGAGGGGCCAGAGGACTGCGTCGACGACGGATAGGGGGGAGCCGCCCGTTCCTTGCCCCTGCGAGTGCGGGAAACGCCTGTGGTGGATGGGGCCGACGCGGCGTCGGCTCCGGACACCCTGTGCGCAAAAGGATGTGCGCCTTCGTCAAGCAGCGGCGGTGCCCAGTGTGACTCCGAGTGGTCGGAGTCTCGTGAGGCCTTGCTCGACGTCGTGCTGCCCGACGGCAGGGGCGGCCCCGAGATGTCCTGCGAACTCCGTCTTTGAATCAAAGCACTACGCAGTTGCGCTTCTGAGTGCGCGTGGAGGAAGTCGTCAGAAGTCAGGTGGCGAGTCAGGTGGCGAGTCAGCAATAAGTCCGTCACGACGGGGGTTATATCCGCGAGGGTATAATTCGCGCTGTCGGAGCTATTCTGAGCCCGTTGCCGATTCAACTTCTCCAGCACAACCGTTTTTGGGGTGGGTCTAGCGTAGTCTTCGGACGGCAATGAATGCAGATAGTTCTTTGCGGAAGGTGAGAGTTCTCTGCGCGATGAGCCCGTGAGCTCGGCGGGTTGGGGTGTTGACTGCCTCGACGAGCCGCAAGCAAGGTTTGAACGGTGCTGTTGCATGTCCTCTGCGGTGTTCGGCAAATGATCTGGTCCAAAAGCCGGTTGCGTAGAGGCGTTCAATGGCGCTAAATCGCTATCGCCTGCTGGTGGGTGGGTGGCATTGGGAACCGGGGCCGATGCAGCGAAGTTGGCGAGGTACGCAGAATACGGGGGAAGGGGACGCACTCTTTTCTCCTTTGGGACGAGTAGCAGGCAGTCTCCTGCCAAAGATCGTTCGGCCGAATGCTGACCACGGCCATGTGCATCGCCTATTGGGTGGTCTGGGGGCGAGTTGGGTTCCCGGGCACGGGAAGTTGATGGGGCGCTCCGGCTGAATGACTGGCCACCTCGGACAATCCGCGCAGGCCTATCGCGTTGTCTCAGGATTTTCAATATCGATAAGTAGTTACAGACCCCATGAGTGAATGTCCCCTCATCTGGGCATGACCCTGGTGAGCCCCTTAGAGGGCCAGCTGCAGCGATAACAACCGCGCCTTCTACCGGCGTCGCACAAGCCTTATCACCTGGAAGGCGCTTTCAGCTTCAACTTCAAGCCCCGGTTAATTGCCGCGCGCGTGTTTGGGTCAAGTCCGTGGTGCTTAATGGCTGTATTGACCGCCGCCTCCAACGCTGCTGGGCGCACTTCGCCCGCAGCAGGCGCCAGCACTGACCAGCGCTGATCCTGCTGCTCGAGATGGCACAGAAATCGTGAAATATTAGAGCGGTATGACGGGTTAAGGCTTTTGGGCAGTTGCACCATCAATGTTTGGTGTTCGAGTTGCACAGGTGCCAGTCGGACGTGACCGGAAGGCCCCACTAGAGTCAGATTGAAGCCGCGGTTAAGTGACGCGCGCGTGCCTTCGTCAAGTCCATGGTCCTGAATGGCCGTATTGACCGCCGCCTCCAACGCTAGTGGGCGCATGTCGTCCGCAGCGCTGACCAGCGCGGACCAGCGCTGACCCTGCTGCTCAAGATGGCGCAAAAATTGTGAAATATTAGAGCGGTACGACCGGCCAAGGCTTTTGGGGAGTTGCGCCATCACTGTTCGGTGTTCGGCCACCAGTAATGATCTGACTCGCCGCGTGGAGGAGGTGGATGGCAGCGCGCGCGAGGGGCCAGAGGACTGTGTCGACGGCAGATAGGGGGGAGCAGCCGGTTCCTTGCCCCGGCGAGTGCGGGAAACACCTGTGGTGGATGGGGCCGACGCAGCGTCGGCTCCGGACACCATGTGCGCAAAAGGATGTGCGCCTTCGTCAAGCGGGGGCGGCGGTGCCCAGTGTGACTCCGAGTGGTCGGAGTCTCGTGAGGCCTTGCTCGACGTCGTCTCCCGGCTCTTGGTCGTGCTGCCCGACGGCAGGGGCGGCCCCGAGATGTCCTGCGAACTCCGTCTTTGAATCAAAGCACTACGCAGTTGCGCTTCTGAGTGCGCGTGGAGGAAGTCGTCAGAAGTCAGGTGGCGAGTCAGGTGGCGAGTTCGCAGTAAGTCAGTCACGACGGGGGTTATATCCGCGAGGGTATAATTCGCGCTGTCGGAGCTATTCTGAACCCGTTGCCGATTCAACTTCTGCAGCACAACCGTTTTTGGGGTGGGTCTAGCGTAGTCCTCGGACGGCAATGAATGCAGATAGTTCTTTGCGGGAGGTGAGAGTTCTCTGCGCGATGAGCCCGTGAGCTCGGCGGGTTGGGGTGTTGACTGCCTCGACGAGCCGCAAGCAAGGTTTGAACGGTGCTGTTGCATGTCCTCTGCGGTGTTCGGTAAATGATCTGGTCCAAAAGCCGGTTGCGTAGAGGCGTTCAATGGCGCTAAATCGCTATCGCCTGCTGGTGGGTGGGTGGCATTGGGAACCGGGGCCGATGCAGCGAAGTTGGCGAGGTAGGCAGAATACGGGGGAAGGGGACTCACTCTTTTCTCCTTGGGGGACGAGTAGCAGGCAGTCTCCTGCCAAAGATCGTTCGACCGAATGCTGACCACGGCCACGTGCATCGCCTATTGGGTGGTCTGGGGGCGAGTTGGGTTCCAGGGCACGGGAAAGTCGATGGGGCGTTCCGGCTGAATGGGTGTCCGGTAATGAGATGGTCACCCCTGACCCAGCGAGGGCTAGGGGCATGCCGAGATAAGGCAAAATCAGGGTGTTTGCTTGTCCGGATTTTCAATACCGCATCGATGCCCTCACCAAGCGCCACTTGGGCCGCCCAACTTATACGCAAACCTCGCCTTGCGACACAACTGGCGCTCCAGGCATCGTCCCACCCCAGCTTGAGGACGAGCGCAGTGGTTGGCAGCCAGACCTCCCTCCACAAGCGGGCGCAGTGCTTGGGCTTACTAGAAAGCATCAAGGCTTTCACTCCAGGCGCTGACTGACCACAGAAACATAACTCAGGTTCGAAACTTATTTCGGAGACAGCAGGTTAGCCGCCCGGCGAACCAGATCATAGCTGGTGGTCTTGGGTTGCCGGCGTTGTGGTGCCAGCGTGGTATGCAGCGCTGTCTAAAATCGGAACATAGAACGAGATCGATGCCCGATGCGACGCCGGGCTAAACTCCTACTCTGGGATTGAGCACGGCTTGTCGCCTTTAGCCGCTAACTGACCAGTCCGGCGATCGCCCTCGCCTTGGCTTGCTCATCGAACAGACCGAGCGCTGCATCGACCAGGTTCTTGCGCTGTGACTCGTTCAGGTAAGCCAGCCCGGTGCCAAGCTCGGCGATCGCGTCGGCCTTGTACCTTTCATATATCAAGTTGAGGGTGGCGTCGACCAAACCCTGGCGCTGTGTCTCGTTCAGGTGCAGCAACCCGGTGCTTAACCCTGCGATCGCTTGAGTCCTGTACGCCTCATGGGCCAGGCCGAGAGCAACGTTGACCAGGCCCTGGCGCTGTGTCTCGTTGAGGTGCAGCAATCCGGCGCTTAACCCAGCGATCGCTTGGGCTCTGTATTCATCATGGGCCAGGCCGAGAGCGACGTCGAGCAAGGCTTGGCGCTGCGGTTCGCTCAGGTGCACCAGTCCCGCTCCTAGCCCGGCGATCGCCCTGACTTTTTCCCTCTCATCGGTCAGGCCGAGGGCGGCATTAACCAGGGATTGGAGTGGTGACTCGCTCAGATGCACGAGCGCGGCGCCCAGCCCGACGATCACCCTGGCCTTGCCCCACTCATCGGTCAGGCCGAGGGCGGCAGCGACCAGACCTTGGCGCTGCACCTCGTTCAGGTGTACCAGCTCGGCACCCAGCCCGGCGATCGCCTGGGCCTTGTACTTCTCATCGACCAGGCCGAGGGCGGCGTCGACCAGGTCCCGGCGCAGGGCCTCTTTCAGGTGTGTGATCCTCGCGCTCAGCCCGGGGATCGTCAGGCTCTTGGACCATTCATGAGTGAGGCCGAGGGCGGTTTTGACCAGATCCTGGCGCTGCGCCTCACTCAAGTGCTCCAGCCCGACGCCTAGCCCGGCGATCGCCTCGGCCTTGCGCCACTCATGGGGCAGGTCGAGTGCGGCCTTGACCAGGTCCTGGCGCTGCGATTCGCTCAGGTGCGCCAGCCCGGTACCCAACCCGGCGATCGCTTCAGCCTTTCGCCACTCCTGGGTCAGACCGAGGGCGGCGGTGACCAGACCCTGCCGCTGCGACTCGCTCAGATGCACCAGCCCGGTGGCCAACCCGGAGATCGCCGTGGCCTTGTGCATTTCACTGACCTGGCTGAGGGTGTAGTTAACCAAATCCTGGCGCTTGTTCGGACTCAATAATCCCAATGGTCTGCCACAGGAATAGGCTTTCATTGACCGAATCAATGCATAGGCGCCGAGACGATTAACGCTGGATATCAGGGCGAGGTGATTGCCCTCGAGGGCCTTGTCTCCCAGTTCCTCCGTCCTTAACCCCCTGGTACTTGGAAAGACGAGTCGCATATTCAAGAACGTATTGTGACCAACTGTGGATCGCTCTGTCGCTTGAGTCTCAGTTAACATTGGAGAGCTCGGAGAAGGGACCGACCCTGTTCTACAGTGGCCGGTTGCCAAGTGCCAGAAATACAGATTTTCATCGGTCATGGATTCCTTAAGAATTATGCAGGAAAGGGTAACAGCGTTCTGACGCGCTAATACTTGGCGCGCAGATGAACGTCTACCACGGTCTGTGTCGAGCGTACTGGGTGGCTTGAGAGCGATTCTGGTTCCGGAGTACGCGAAAATCGAGCGGGGTAGTCCGGCAAACACCGCATGAGATCGATGCGTCCAACTAATACTTTAGGTTACATATGATTGCGGGCAATTACGCTACACACAAACACCCGAAGGTGAAGGCTTGACTTAAGAAGCACAAACGTTCTACATGCATTTCCACCCCGACATCCAACTCGTGGATAAACGCGGTTGAGTGCTTATTTCGCAATATTACGGTGTAATTGCGTGAGGGTAGTCTATTTTGAGTAAAATATAGCTAGCCCATGAGGCGGTGGCCTCACAGGTTAATAGGTAAGTAATTTCAAAGCATCACATAGGCAACAGAATCCCAATTTCAATTGCCTTCACTTGCAGTCTTAGGTTTTACCAGGCAGGCGGATATGCCATCGCCGATTGTGTAATGAATGCGGCTGCAAACAGAGTAGCGCTGGTAATCAGGTATTTGATAAAGCTCATGGTTATTCCTCTTTATTTGAATAGCTAAGCCGAAAATTCAGCTGAGCTACGCTATTAGTAGTTCACCTTGTCAATTCAGTTCCCTTTAATTCAAATGGTACGTCGAGGCTAAGTTTACCGGCGAAAAAAATTTTCTTCTCAGGCAGTCATCAGGCCAGGAACGATCTCAAGCGAGACCCGGCGGTCGCGGTAGGAATGGCAGTCACCTGTCTCCCGCACAGATCCATACGTGCGGATTACCGCATCCTGCCTTGGGTTTTGACACCGAAGCGGGTTATGGGGGTGGTAAGGATGCATTGGTAAGGCCATCTACTCGTTGAACATCCCATATCGTAACGATGAGGCGCGGGATAAGACGGCACATGATTTGGTCGACCGAGATCAGCCAAGAGGCCGAGATGCGCAATTGCGTTATCGAAGCGGACGCCTGGGAGGAAGGCGCTGAGCGGCAATGGTAGGCCTTGCGTTGGTTTTTGGTTCATTGCTCCCAAGCCCCATCTCTCGCGCGATCTGAGAGTCTGCGATATCACGGGCATCCCGGCCGGACCTGGCTAAGCGGTCAGGTTTTTGGTCGGCGAGTGTATCCCCGCAACGAACCGCAGCAAGAGCCTGATCCAGTCCTGGTCAGGATCGATTGGTGCCAGTCAATCCATGATCCTCCTGCGCCTCTGTTTGCAAGGCAGTAGAGGACGACCAGCCAGCAGCGATGACACCGCGCCTTCTACCGGCGTCGCGCAAGCCTTATCGCCTATGAGGCGCCTTCAGCTTCAACTTGAAGCCCCGGTTAATTGCCGCGCGCGTGCGCTCGTCAAGTCCGTGGTGCTGCATGGCTGTATGAACCGCCGTCTCCAACGCTTCTGTGCGTTCTTCGCCCGCAGCAGGCGCCAACGCTGACCAGCGCTGATTCTGCTGCTCGAGATGGCACAGAAATCGTGAAATATTAGAGCGGTATGACCGGTCAAGGGTTTTGGGCAGTTGCGCCATCACTGTTTGGTGTTCGGGCAGCAAAGGTGTCAGTTGGACCCGACCGGAAAGCCCCAGCAGAGCCAGGTTGAAGCCCTGGTTAATTGCCGCGCGCGTGTTTGTGTGAAGTCCGTGGTCCTGCATGGCCGTATTGACCGCCGCCTCCAACGCTGCTGGGCGCCTGTCGCCCGCAGCAGGTGCCAGCGCGGACCAGCGCTGACCCTGCTGCTCGAGATGGCACAGAAATCGTGAAATTTTAGAGCGGTATGACGGGGCAAGCCTTTCGGGCAGTTGCGCCATCACTGTTTGGTGTTCGGCCAGTAATGGTGTCAGTCGGACCCGACCGGAAGGCCCCTGCAGAGCTAGGTTGAAACCGTGGTTAAGTGCCGCGCGCGTGTTTGGGTTAAGTCCGTGGTTCTTAATGGCTGTATTGACCGCCGCCTCCAACGCTGCTGGGCGTTCTTCACCCGCAGCAGGCGCCAGCGCGGACCAACACTGACTCTGCTGCTCGAGATGGCACAGAAATCGTGAAATATTAGAGCGGTACGACTGGTCAAGGGTTTCGGGCAGTTGCGCCATCACTGTTTGGTGTTCGAGCAACACAGGTGCCAGTCGGACGTAACCGAAAGGCGCCTGCAGAGCCAGGTTGAAGCCGTGGTTAAGTGCCGCGCGCGTGCCTCGGTGAAGTCCGTGGTGCTGCATGGCCGTATTGACCGCCGCCTCCAACGCTGCTGGGCGCTGTTCGCCGGCAGCAGGTGCCAGCGCAGACCAGCGCTGACTCTGCTGCTCGAGATGGCACAGAAATCGTGAAATATTAGAGCGGTACGACTGGTCAAGGGTTTCGGGCAGTTGCGCCATCACTGTTTGGTGTTCGAGCAACACAGGTGCCAGTCGGACGTAACCGAAAGGCGCCTGCAGAGCCAGGTTGAAGCCGTGGTTAAGTGCCGCGCGCGTGTTTGGGTCAAGTCCTTGGTGCTGCATGGCCGTATTGACCGCCGCCTCCAACGCTGCTGGGCGTTCTTCGCCCGCAGCAGGTGCCAGCGCGGACCAGCGCTGACCCTGCTGCTCGAGATGGCGCAGAAATCCTGAAATTTTAGAGCGGTACGACCGGTTAAGGGTTTTGGGCAGTAGCGCCATCACGGTTCGGTGTTCGGCCAGTAATCGTGTGGCTCCCCGCGTGGGGGCGGTGGATGGCAACGCGGGCGAGGGGCCGGAGGACTGCGTCGACGATGGATAGGGAGGAGCCGCCCGTTCCTTGCCCCGGCGAATGCGGGAAACGCCTGTGGCCGATGGGGCCGACGCAGCGTCGGCTCCGGACACAATGTGCCCCAAAGGATGTGCGCCTTCGTCAAGCAGCGGCGGCGCCCAGTGTGACTCCGAGTGGTCGGAGTCTCGTGAGGCCTTGCTCGACGTCGTGCTGCCCGACGGCAGGGACGGCCCCGAGATGTCCTGCGAACTCCGTCTCTGAATCAAAGCACTGCGCAGTTGCGCTTCTGAGTGCGCGTGGAGGAAGTCGTCAGAAGTCAGGTGGCGAGTCAGCAATAAGTCAGTCACGACGGGGGTTATATCCGCGAGGGTATAATTCGCGCTGTCGGAGCTATTCTGAGCCCGTTGCCGATTCAACTTCTCCAGCACAACCGTCTTTGGGGTGGGTCTAGCGTAGTCCTCGGACGGCAATGAATGCAGATAGTTCTTTGCGGAAGGTGAGAGTTCTCTGCGCGATGAGCCCGTGAGCCCGGCGGGTTGGGGTGTTGACTGCCTCGACGAGCCGCAAGCAAGGTTTGAACGGTGCTGTTGCACGTCCTCTGCGGTGTTCGGCAAATGATCTGGTCCAAAAGCCGGTTGCGTAGAGGCGTTCAATGGCGCCAAATCGCTAGGGCCTCCTAGTGGGTGGGTGGCATTGGGAACCGGGGCCGATGCAGCGAAGTTGGCGAGGTACGCAGAATACGGGGGAAGGGGACGCACTCTTTTCTCCTTGGGGGACGAGTAGCAGGCAGTCTCCTGCCAAAGATCGTTCGACCGAATGCTGACCACGGTCACGTGCATCGCCTATTGGGTGGTCTGGGGGCGAGTTGGGTTCCAGGGCGTGGGAAAGTCGATGGGGCGCTCCAGCTGAATGGGTGTCCGGTAATGAGATGATGACCCCCGCACCCATGCACTGTGAGGTGCAGGGGGAAGCGTTGACAGGGGAAGCCGATGGGCCAGCCATTGAGCCGCGTCATCAGGAGTCCGGGATGCTGCCGATGCTGTTAAGCGACGCAGGAAGGCAATCCGGAGCATGGCGTTATACGCCAATGCCTCGAAAACACGACTGATTGAGTTTGGTCGTTTTGCTGCGAGAAATCGTAGGAAGCGAGGTTTATGCAGACCGGAGGCGTTTGACTTCCTGGGCTTCACGCATTGTTGTCGTGCCAACAGAAACGGGGGATCTCAAATCCTGCGACTGACGGTCAAGAAGCAAGTGTGTACAACACTGCTGGCTATTCGGGATGAGTTGTAAGGCCAACGTCGTGAGCCTGTTCGACCAAAGGATCGCAGCAGCAGGCGCTGGTCACGGCCGCCTTCGGCCTGGCCGACGCCGTGAAAAACCGACTCCTCAGCGCTGAAGAATCGATTATCGAGACGTTCGACTAGCGCCTGCTCAGAGGACTCATCATGCGGGTCAGTTCGAAAGTGATTGATAACTGAATTTATCGGTGAACTTGTTTAGCCGTTCAGGGGCGAGCTTCTTGCGCAACGGGCCCACATGGAGCTGCTTGCCCGCCCTATGCGCCAACAACGGCAGGCGAGTTTCGTGGATCGAGGCTGGATCAGAAGCCTGCGGCCCCCTTGAGCGAGAGCTTTGGGCAACGTCACTGTTGGAAGAAGAGCCCAAGGCCCGCGCGGCCCTTGTCGAGCATCAGCCCCTGGGCAGGCGAAAACCGTCCCTTGCCGGTGCTCACCCAACTTTTGGAGGCGCGAACGATTACGACCAACATGGGAGTGCATCAGAACACGGAATTTAAAGCACGTTAAGCGTGTTCTGGGGCGCCCCCCCAGGAAGCCCCCCGAAGCGGATGCCTTGGAAGAAGGCACAGGGCGAGGTTGGTAGGGCGTAATTCCGTTGCTCCCCAAACCCCAATATTGGCGATGGCTGTCGGTGTTTGCCAGGCACCCGCGGAGGGTGTCGCTCTTTTCGCGGCCTCAGCGATTAACCGGCGTGTCCTGACTGGGGTTGTGGGTTGGCGCCAGTTTGCGCAGGGTATCGGCCAGCCCCTCAACGAAGATAGCCACGAACCCTCGAAGCTTGATAACCATTGACCAGTCCGGCGAGCGCCTGGGCCTTGTGCCTGTCGTCGGGCAGGCTGAGGGCGGCTGCGACCAGCGCCTGCTGCTGCGGCCGTTCGAGAGCCGCCAGCCCGGCGCCCAACCCGGCGATCGCCGTGGCCTTGTACCAGTCGTCGGCCAAATCGAGGGCGGCCGCGACCAGCCCCTGGCGCTGTGTAGGCCCCATCAACGCCAGCATGTGGCTATTTATCTGATGAATCGCCAGACGCGGTTTGAGTGCGTTGAAGGCGCCTATCAACGGTTGCAGAAAATCGTAATGCGCCTTGACCGACTGCTCACCCACTACCGACTTGCTTAAAAACTTGTTGCTCAACATGAGGGCGTGCCGCCCCGCGGCCGTATCACCCGCTGAGCCACTGGCGACCCGACGGATAATCTCCTGTAGCAACTCCGCGGGAAGGCTCCGGAGTCCGGTCTTGGGCGATGTGCCCGATCGGTCAAGGGTCGCCTCAAGGACCGCCGAGGACAACGAGGTTTTTTGTGAGGAGTTGCCCGGGCTGATCGGTGTCCCTGTCGCATCCGTACGATCCATACGCTTCTCGGGTGGCTCTGGTGTCGCTGTCGTTGAAGTCGAAATGGAGGCGACTGCCGAGGGGGGCGCGTCTGGCACAACAGTGGGCGGCGGGCTGGCAGAGGAAATACGCGTCATCGGTTATAGATTCCTTACGGTTCAGTTGACGGCCGGGCACGGAAGCCGGCGGTGTAACCGTGGATTGACTCACGGCCTTGTGTGTCGAGAGTATTGAGTGGTCTGAGCGCGGTTCGAGTTCCACCACGGCTACCCGACCCGAGGGGAAATCCCCCTGGCTCATGAAGCGCAGGGGCGAATGTATGGGGTCGTCATGAACTGGATACTGCGAGGGCTATTTCCGCGTTGTCGCGCAAATAACCTTGAGGGGCGGTGTTTGCCAGATACCCGCGGAGGGTGTCGCCCAGCCCCTCAACGAAGATAGTCACGAACCCTCGAAGCTTGATAACCATTGACCAGCCCGGCGAGCGCCCGGGCCATATGGCAGATCCGGGGGAAGATGCTTGCGTTGATACATACCCTAGTACGTAGCGGCAGCCCATCGGTTGCCGGTGTCGCGATTTGCGCAGAAACAATATGACTGTCCACCGGGGGGCGAAGCGGGTATACGACACTCTTTCCACCCATGCTAAAACGCTGATCACGCTGGTTGATTAGCGCTGTTGCCGAACTTGTCGATATTTTTGATGATCGAGCTGGTACCTGAATCCTGATGGCGGACGACTACGCCTGGCAGACCGGGCGATTTAACTGGAAGGTGTCATTTGGCGCAGCAGTGTTTGCGGTGTCTCAATTTGTCGCGCTTGTTCGCGCAATTGACGCCGATCTTCGCGGTACCGCAGCAGGTACGGTTTGACCCGCTCGCGCAACACCATTTGCTCAGTCATCGACAGTCGCAGCTGTGCGTCCAGGCTGTCATTCGCCTGCTGCCGGACAATGGCGGCGCGGCCGGGGGGGGGCAAAATGACTGCGCAATCGACAATTTCGTACTGCAATACAGGTCATGTAATTACACCTATAAAGCACCAATATTGATCGTAGCTGACTGGGGAATTGTCAGGTTTGAGAAGACAAGATTTTCACGCGTCATACCGCTTTTCAGCGTAGCCGCGGAAAAAAAAACGGTACACACAAGAGGCGCCCAGAAGGTTTGCGGTGCCTACCAGAAGCGGCTTGCAATCGAAAACGGCCATGCTTGCAACCAACGCTATTTGAGGCTCGGATTAATTGCGATTGAAGCAGCACCTGTGCTCGCATGAACTGCGACTAAACTTGCATCCAGCGGCACGTGCCTGCATTCCATTTGCGCAGGCTCACATTATTTGTGATTGACGGACCGTCCATCGAACTTTCGTTTTTTTTTGTAAAGTCGAAAGCCGCAGCTTCATTCACAACTAATGCTGGTTTGCGGAGGTGGATAAATGCAGCTAATTTTGGTCGAAAATCCCGATGAATACAGGTCGGTGTGTTTATGAATGCAAGTCACTTCTCTTATCCATGGAACTCAAAAGCTCGAAACGCCACTCATTGGTTCTGTGTTTTAAATTAAACCAATGAGCGGGATAAACAATGAGCGGGATAAACAGAGCCTCTGGTTCGCCGACTACCCCCATCCAACACAGCCCAAGCCAGTCGTCTGAGCCAGTTCGATTATTAAAGATAGAAACCGCTGATCAGGCTAGAGATCACTGGCGTACGATCACGAGCCCGTTACAAGCCGTAGAGGCGATGAGCGCGCTTGACCAGATGGCAGAGGTAGGGCATATAAGCGAGCAGACCTATCTGCTATTGGCGAATGCACTGCGGGAGTTACACAACACTCTACAGAGAGCAACTACTCAGCCAGGAGCAGCTAACCTGCCAGTACGCCCCCCGCCGCCTCTTTGGCGGCCTCCAACCACGGACCAGGCGAGTACGACTTACATCAGCGGACTGGGCGCCGGGCTGGCGGCGCTCGGACGGCCGGAGTAGCAGGCGTTGGGCCTGGCCCCCCGAGGCGTCGCCGACAGGGAGGGCCAGGCCTAAGTAGCGGCTTGCAATCGAAAACGGCCATGCTCACATTTACTGCAATTAAACGGCGGGAACGTGCATGTAACCCAATGTCGCCAAGATAGCTGGCCGTCCAGGGACGGGCTCAGATGCAGTTGAATCTGTAATTGGATGGAGTCGCCCGCGCCGAGGCGTCAATGCGCCGCGGTGGCAGTCTAATAAGCCAACGGGCCCTTATTTTTTCTCACCGTTCGCGCAAATCACGTTCGCGCTTTTCTCCCTGCGTGGGGATGCGTACCTGTTTTTCGGTGGACAAATCGTATAAAGCGCAGCGATGAAGGTGGCTAGCTTCATCGCTGTGCTTCTCAATGGCGAAGGACTTGGTACGGTGATTTTCTTTTCCTCCTCCATCACTTGTTGAAGGCGGCGTAGTATCGCGGTGAATCGCCCCGGATTCTCTAGACACCTTGCAAGCTTATTGCGTAACGCTTTTCAAACTCTACCGGTGACAGCTGATTGTTGAAACCATGGCGGCGTTTTACGTTGTAGAACATCTCGATGTAATCGAACACATCACTCCGAGCATCTTCCCGCGTGGTGTAGATTTTTCGCTTGATCCGTTCCCGTTTCAGAAGCTGGAAAAAGCTCTCGGCCACGGCGTTGTCATGACAGTTGCCTCGGCGACTCATACTGGCAACCAAATTGTTTGCCTTTAAAAAGCTGCGCCAATCGGAGCTGCTGTATTGGCTGCCTTGGTCGGAATGAACCATCACCTCTTGCTTAGGTTTACGCCTCCAAACCGCCATCAACAAAGCGTCAATAGCCAAATCACTGGTCATCTGCGCTTTCATTGACCAGCCAACGACCTGACGAGAAAACAGATCAAGCACCACCGCCAAATACAACCAGCCTTCATACGTACGAATGTAGGTGATGTCGGTGACCCAAACCTTGTTGGGTTCCACGACATCGAACTGGCGCTTCAGCAAATTGGGTGAGGCGACCGCTGGCTTACCGCCGTACTTTCCAGGGCGGCGTCGATAACCTGTCTGAGAACGCAGACCTTCAAGACGCATCAGCCTCGCCACACGATGACGACCACAATCCTCACCGACCTCGCGCAGATCGTCATGGATTTTGCGATAGCCATAAACGCCGCCGCTCTCCAACCAGGAATGCTTGATCAAACCCAGTAATCGCTGATCGTCTTTAGCGCGTGCAGATTGCGGCTCAGACAACCAAGCGTAATAACCACTGGGATGGACTTTCAGCGTCAGGCAAAGCCGTCGAATGGAATAGTCGCCCGCTCGCTGCTTGATAAAGGCGTACTTCAACCGCACTCCTTGGCAAAGTACGCGGCGGCCTTTTTTAAGATGTCTCGCTCTTCGGTGACCCGCTTGAGTTCGGCTCGCAGACGACGCAGTTCAGCGTGCTGATCATCGTCTTGCTGCCGTTCTGCCTGAGGTTTGCTGTAGCGCTTTATCCAGGCATAGAGGCTATGCGTCGACACGCCAAGACGCGCCGCCACATCAGCGACGGGTAGCTTCTTTTCGGTCACTTGATTGACCGCTTGGATTTTGAATTCTTCGGGGTAATGCGGGTTGCTCATGGCACCTCCTAATTGGCCTCAGTTTAAGGCAAAGAGGTGTCTACGAAACCCGGGGCGATTCAGTCCATCTATTTAAGTGGACACCATTTTTAGCCTCACAAGCGGATCGCCATGCGCTAACGAACCTCTTATCCAAAGCCCTTCAAAACCCAAGTCGTCCAGGAATGCCTGCAACGTCCTGGTCGGCGTCATCGTCGAAGGCGAATGGCATACCGATCGTGTTTAGTAAGGCTCATCACAGAGTGCACCTTAATAATGAAGGAAAGATAAGAATACTTCTTACAAAATTATCGAAAAAGCCTCTATAGGAATAAATAATTAATTCATAAAAAAAAGCACTTCCCCTAACCTTTTAGCATCAATTGCGGAGGTGCATTTATGTTGATTTTCATTAAGTCGATGATCATTGGGCTTTGTATTGCAGCCCCTGTGGGACCCATTGGGCTGTTGTGCATACAGAGGAGCCTTGCGCTTGGATGGAGAGCAGGTTTCGCGACAGGGTTAGGGGCGGCCACAGCCGATTCGATCTATGGATTTGTCGGTGCGCTGGGAATCACAGTCATCATAGCGACACTCATTAGCTTTAAGCCATGGTTGTGTATTTTGGGGGGGGGGTTCCTCGCGTACATTGGTTATCAAACAATAAGATCGAAAGCGAGCTCAACAGCCCTGGCGGGTGAACGAGCCAACCTGCTAAAAGCCTACTTGAGTACACTGTTTTTGACACTGTCGAACCCAATGACCATCCTGTCGTTTATTGCGATATTTGCTGCCATGAGCGACGGCATGGCTAATGATCAAAGCGGTCAGCACTCAGTGCTGCCTATGGTGACAGGTATATTTCTAGGCTCGGCTGTCTGGTGGCTGGGATTGAGCGGATTCTCCTCTATATTCAAGACCAGAATTTCCCAATCAAAGCTCAGGTTGATCAACTATTTTTCCGGGTCAACCATAACCATCCTGGGTGCCTACCAAGTAGCCACTGGCGTTATGCTCGCCACAGCAGTTTAAGCGGGAAATTGAGACAAGGCTTATTTCTCATTGACTGATGGGTAAGCCTTGGCATCAATCCCCTACGGTCTGACGGAAGGATGCTTTACTGCATTCTGGATTCAATGTACGCCCTGAGGTTGCCTATCGCTTGTTTGATTTCTGATTCTGTCGCATTGCTAAACGACAACCTGACCTGAGTGACAGCCTGATTCGTCAGCGAAAACAAGGAAGTGGGAAATACAATAACCTTGAAGTTCCTGGCGCACTCGCACATTTCAAAATATTCAAAGGTGAAAGGCAGCTGTACATTGATGAAAAAACCTCCCTCTGGATGGTTCCAGGTGACGCTTCTTCGAGAGTCAGCCTTGATCGGGAATTCACGTTCAAGGCATTCAATCATATAGTTTCTTTTTTGCCTGTAAGACAATACTCTTGGTTGATTAAGCTGTTTTAAAGAGTAATTGTTCTCTATCAGTAAACCTCCGACAATTGCTTGGCACAGGGCAGGTGTATTGACGGTGATCAAGCTTTTGGCTTTACATAATCTGGCGCTAAAGGAAATCACCCCAGCGCTCTCCGGGGCGACTACATAGCCCATACGCAATCCCGGAAAAATTGACTTTGCAAAAGAGCCAAGAAGGAATACTCGACTACTGTCGATCGACTTCATCAAGGGGATTTTATCTCCCTCGTACCTGAAGTAGCTGTAGGCATTATCCTCCAGGATAAAAAAATTCATTTCATTGGCCAAGGAGAGCAGAGCCTTTCTGTCTTCATAGGAAAGGCTGTTAGCAGTAGGGTTACTAAAATCTGAAATCGCGTACAGCGCTTTTACCTTTTCCCCCTTGGACTCAAGATCTTCAGCTACCTTGCGCAGGGCAGATGGATCGAGGAAGGTGTCCTCGGGAACGGGTACAATTTTTATTCTTAATAATTTCGCAATCCCCGTTATTCCGGAAAACACAGGGTCAGGCACTAATAAAACACCACCTCCTTCAAAAATTGATAGCAGTGTCAAGGTCGCAGCTTCCTGAAACCCCATACACACGACAATACTTTCAGGGTTGAAAATCTTTATGCCTTCATCCACCTGCAAGTGTTCGGCTATTATGCCGTTGATAATTCCGGTGGTTTTTCCATATTGGCAAAGTAGTGTCGCAAGCGAGTGTTCCGGATTGACGGCGTATCGTGCATAGCTGGCCAGCCCTTTATCAATAAGGGACAGGTCGCATTGCTCGTCGTCAGGTCGGCCGGAAGCCAGAGAGATTGCCTCTGGATTTTCACTGGAAATGGAATTTAGAAGATGGATAACGTTCAGAGTAGGGTCTTCGAATATCGTTTTTTCGAGTACGCTGGGCAATCTCGCTTCTCCATGAAAAAGCAACGAGCCGTTGAAGGCTCGTTGCTCATGATTAACATCTATTACACAGGTTTAAGTGCACTTTTTTGATTGGCCATATTTTCCATGGCCACAAATGCCTGAAGCAGATCCTCTTTAAGATCCTCAAGGGCCTCTAAACCAAAACACAATCGTACCAACCCCTTTTCAATCCCCATATCCGCTTTTTCCTGCTCAGTCATCGAGGCATGGCTTCCACTAAAGGGTTGCGCAACCATTGACGTGACACAGGCCATTCCTGTACCCGTTCCAAACCATTTGAGGGAGCTGGTGAAGGTTTTGTAAAAGGGGACCAGATCGGGCCGAATATCAACAAACACAATGCCACCGTAGCCGGTCAATTGTTTACCATCGACTCGTGGATAATAAACATGCTCAATAAAGGGCAGTTCCCGCAGATAGTTGAGCATGCTGGAGGTTGTGTTGCTGTGTTTCTCCATGCGCAGGTTAAATGTCTGCATGCTTCTGCGAAGCAGCCATGCGCTATTAGGCGCTAATATTGAGCCTGAATAAAAGCGGCCTTCGAGAAGGCGCGTATGAATCATTTCATTGTTGACGAGTACCAGGCCGCCCATGACATCGCTATGCCCGGAGAAATACTTCGTTGCGCTGTACAGAGAAATATCCGCGCCGAAGTTCAGAGGCTTTTGAAATATCGGAGTGGCCCACGTGTTGTCAACGACCACCAGAGCGTGTGGGTTGTTTTGCTTGACCGCCTTGCTGACCGCATGAATATCAATGTCTTTCAGAAAGGGATTGGTCGGTGTTTCGAAAATAACCATGTCCACGTTCAACGGCAACTCTTTCAATCCACTTTCCGTGGTGAGATCCAGAATCGTCAGTTTCGCACCGATACGTGCCGCATATCGCTGAAACAGCTTATAAGAACAGCCATAGATATATTTGTTGATCACCAGCGACCCACCGGGTTTCAGCAGCTCCAGCACCATGTAGATGGCACTCATTCCGGTGCTGTAGGCCAAGGCGTATTCGCTTCCTTCCAGTGCAGCGACAACCTGTTCCAGCTCAGTCACATTGGGATTGGCTTTTCTCGAGTAGAAGAACGCCGAGTCAGCGCTAAAAGCGCTGCACTGATAAATAGGCGTCACGGATGGGTGGGCCTCTCGGTCATCGACCCTGATATGGAGTATTTCAGTAGACACGCTCATGATTTGCTCACCAGTTTGATAACCTGCTCATACATGTTCTGCTTGCCTTCATACCCAATGGTCGGCGTGATGTCGTTTTGCGAAATACCAATCTCTTCAATCGACTCGGTTGGGAAGTGAGCCCTGTCGAATACTTCATGAAGATTTGAGTTCACCCCCTTGGGAAGCCAGACTTCAGGGCCTGATTCATCAATTCGTGCCTTGGCAATAATAAATCGATAGCTTTCATACGGCCGCAATGTCAGTGATTTCCAATCACTGTTGATCCCGTCGGTATAGTTGCGCCGCAGGTAGACGGTCTGTTCAAAGTCTTCAGTATTCAGCACTTGGGCGTGCAGCGATACGATATCCCCATGCCACTCGAACTTTCGCTTCTCGTAAGAGGTCAATGCAGCCTCTCGCAGTTCAACAGGCGTGTTCGCTTTGTGTTCGCCCAGTAACTTGAAGTGTGCGTCGTGCCCACACCGGGCACAGCAACCGTTGCTATCCAATCCGATTAGTTCAGCATTCAAACCGTAGCGGGTAACGAGTAGAGCGTTACAATTATTGCAGTTGGTGTTGGTGCCCTCGACATCATTTACGTTACCCAGATAAACATGCTCAACCCCCATGCTCCGGGCAATGTCCCGAGCCTTCAGGAGTCTATCCACGGGCGTCCTGATGCTATTACTCATTTTATAATCAGGGTGAAACCTTACAAAGTGGAGCGGTACATTCGGGCCCAGTTCATCCAGTACCCACTGGCTAATTTTCCTGGCGGTATCCTCATCGTCACTGATATCGGTAACCATCAAGGTGCTGACTTCAACATATTTACCAGCATCGTATACTTTCTTGATGCCAGCCAGAACGGGTTCTACCCAGCCTGTTGTGACTTTTCTATAGTATTCGGGGGAGATGGATTTTAGCGAAATCGAGAATATGTCGATGACTGGCAATAGTTCGTCAATGGCTTCTTCACTGATAAAAAAAGCTGATTTGTATAAATTGATTAAGCCCGCTTCCTTTGCCAGCTTTGCCGTGTCGAGGATGAATTCATGCCAGACAACAGGGTCGTTATACGTCCAGGAGATAACGCGTATACCATGCTTCAAGGCAGTTTCTACAACCTGCTCAGGCGTATAGTAGTAAACATCTTTATCTGTCACATACTTGGCCTGAGAGGTCTTCCAATTGTGGCAGTAGCCGCAGTTAAGCATGCAGCCGATATTGCCTAGGGAAAGGATTCGCTCTCCGGGAGCAAAGTGGAATACCGCCTCGGTTTCGATGGTCTCTTCGGTGCTGTGAACGCCTTTGCCATAATTCAACGTAACTAACCGGCCGCCTCTGTTTCCGCGCACCTTGCAAAAACCTACTTTGCCCTCCTGAATGACACAGTTTCGGGGAGAAAGATGACACTTTACAACGCCGTTCGGGAGTATTTCTTCCAACTTTGCAGGCGTGCTTTCCAAGGTCCAGTTTTTATTTTTTGTAGTGTCCATCTCTCACTCCTCATCTCACGGAAGTTGCTGTCAATATCATCGGTTTAAATAGTCGAGGCGAAACAATCCCGCCGCCACAGTGGCAGCAATCCCCTAGTGGTTATTGAAAGGCGGAAGAAATGCTGGTCAATCCATAATTCTTAAGTGAAAAACGCCTGGCGTTTATATTCATGAATGGCTGTATAAGAGGGCCTATGACCAACAAGAATGCAATGGTTCCCACACCGAAGGGCCCGCCCAGAAGCCATCCGGTTGAAAAGATGCCAATTTCAATTATCATTTTGGCTTTGGTGAATGACCACGCCCATTTGGACACCATGGTAAGCACCACAAGGTCCATGATCCTGATACCAATACCGCTCATGATAATCAGTGCAGACGAATAAGCACACAGCACCAGACCCATCGCCAATATCGTGTAATCATTAACTCTGACAATCAAATACTCTCCAAGCCCCAGCACGGACCAGAGGTCAATCAACAGACCTGTAAGTGTGGTTGTGATAAATGGGCTTATCGGAGGGTATTTCTTGTTCCAGAGCATCCACCACAGCAGAAAGAATAGAGAAACGATACCCGAACAAACGCCCATTCCGAGCATGAGTATTTTATTTATCGAGATGATCAGGACATCTAAGGGGTCAGTCCCCAGTTGACTGACTATGAAAAGCTTGGCCCCCACCGAGAAAAGTGCGACTCCAGCCAGATACATAAAAATCTGATCCATCTTGAAATCACGAAAACTTAGGACTTGCGTTCCAATATAATTCGCGAATGATGAATAGGATTTTTTTTCACACTTTATTTTTTCATCTTCCATACGAGCACCATCCCTGGAGGAGAATATTTTATTATGCAGTGCGTAACGCTAAGGATTCAGAGCTAATGATTGCCCGGGTTCTTGTTAGGCTTTATCGGGCTGCAAATAGACTAGCACTCTGCTTTATTTTGGTGCATTATTTTTTAATGAAAACCGGGTGCTTTTCATTAAAATTTATACTTTTTGCTGTGGGAGCTTACATGGATCGTATAGACATCAAAATCTTGGGGGAGGTGCAGGACTTTGGTCGCATTTCCATCACGGAGCTGTCCAAGCACGCAGGTCTTTCTATTCCCGCCACCACTGATCGGTTGCGAAAGCTCGAAGACTCTGGGGTCATCAAGGGATATAGCGCTCAGTTAGATCCAACCAAACTAGGGTTCGGCATATCTGCTGTCGTCGGCATGACCACCCTCAAGCCTGCGAAATCCAAATTGATAGCGACGCTCAACGACATACCCGAAGTCGTTGAGTGCCTGCACGTCACGGGTAACGACTCCTACCTGATCAGGATCTATGCCAGGTCAATGGCCGATATCGAAAATATCATTGCGAAGATCAACGCGTACGGTGAGACACGTACAAGCATTGTCTTGTCTGTCCCCATCGAGAGAAGAAAGCTTGTCCCTTGAGCCTGTACATAGAACAGTCAGCTGTCAGCTATTTCAAGGGTGATCATTTTGTTTGCCCGGAACGGCGCCAGCAGCGATTCATCTACCCTGAATCGGTAATTAACGTCCACGGCTCTTTGAGGAACGGTGAGCAATGTCATGCCGGTCGCAGATACTGCGGCCGATGTGCCTGCACCCACTAACGTACTTGGCCGTCATGGATCACCCGAAGAGGACATTGCGCCGGCGGTGCTGTTTCTCGCCAGCAAGGATGGGCAATTTTTGACGGGGTATAGCCTGACGCCTGACGGTGGCCAAATCATCGACAGCGCACGCTGATTTTACCGTCCAGTCTGCAACCGATTGCCCCACTGGGAACACAAGACTCGCCTTGGCGCGTCTTGTGTTTTTTCAAGCGATGCTCTCCGATGCAACAGGCTCTCGCGAAGCTGCGCGTGCGGCCAGGAAGGCAAGAACTGCCGCCACGCCTAGCAGCGTGGCGCTCAACTCGAAAGTCGCTCTATAGCCATTCGAGTCAAATACCAGCCCGCCAACGGTTGCGCCGGATGCAATGGCCAGTTGGATGATCGCCACCATTAAGCCGCCTCCGGCTTCAGCATCCTCTGGCAATGTTCTGGCCAGCCATGTCCACCATCCCACCGGCGCCGCGGTCGCAACCAGCCCCCAGAGGCCCAACAAGACGGTGGTGGTAGTCACAGAGCTGCCGTACGAAACGAGTGCCAGCGCGATCGCCGCCATCAATATCGGGATGACGATGAGGGTGCGATGCAGGCCATTTTTCAAGAATGCTTCAATCAGGAAGGTTCCCGCGAGGCCTGCCAGACCGAGGGCGAGCAACATCAGTGACAGCATGCAAATACTGACGTGCGTGACCGTTTCAAGGAACGGGCGCAGGTAGGTAAATAGCATGAACTGGCCCATGAAAAAGACACTGACCGCCGCCATGCCTAACGCGACCGGTGTGCTTTTCATCAACCTGAAAACATTTCCAGTGCCTGAACCGCTTTGCGACTTCATCGCAGGAAGGCTCGCCCAAAGCCAGATACTGGCGATTACCGCGACCGGGATGACGCACAAAAATGCACCGCGCCATCCGATGAAGGCTCCGAGAAAACTGCCCAGAGGTGCTGCAATCACTGTCGCCAGAGCGTTGCCGCCATTGACGACTGCCATGGCGCGAGCGATCTGGTCGTCAGGCACCAGGCGTATGGCAGTTGCCGCCGACAATGACCAGAAGCCACCAATTGCCACGCCGATCAGCGCGCGGCCGGCCATGAACACCCAGTAGTTCGGCGCGAACGCGACCACGGTTCCCGAAACGATCATCAGCAGAGTCAGGGACAACAGCAGTGGCTTGCGGTCGACCCGCGCCGCCACCGAAGCGGTCAGGAGGCTGGCGAATAGCGCAAACAGCCCGGAGACTGAAATGCCCTGGCCCGCTTGCCCTTCGGTGATATGCAGATCGGCGGCAATCGGTGTCAGCAGGCTGACGGGCATGAACTCCGATGCCACCAGGACGAAGGCGGCGAGCGACATGGCGAATACGGCACCCCATGATTGTTCAGGTTTTCGCGGGCCTGAGAGCGTGTGTTGGATCATTGATTGAATCCTGTAATGCGCGAAGCGTCGCGGCCCCGGGAACGAGGCCGCGCGTGAGAACGGATGCCCGGCCAAGGCACTGCTCAGTGCTACTTCAGGTTGCTTTTGAAGAACGTGGTCAACTTGGCGAATGGTATGAGGTTGACCCGGTCGTAAAGATCCACATGGCCGGCATCTGGAATGATGAGCAGTTCTTTAGGTTCTGCCGCGCGTTTGTAGGCATCCTCACTGAACTCGAGTGAGTGTGCCCGGGCGCCAGCAATGAACAGCAGTGGGCGAGGGGAGATCGTCTCGATGTCGTTGAACGGATAGAAGTTCATGAATTTCACGTTGCTGGTCAGCGTCGGCATGGTGGTTGTCTGCGCCGATGCGCCGGCAGGGGTGACCTCACCACGTGGTGTGCGATAGAAATCGTAGAACTCGTCACCCACGGCGTTGCCGGTTAGCTTCAGTGGTGAGCCGCTGGTATAGCGGACTTCGCCACCCCAGAATTCGGCGTTGCGCTGCTGCGCCGCTTCGCGAATGATTTGCTGGCGTTGTTCGATCGTTACACTGTGCTTGAGGCCATTACGATTGGCGGCGCCCATGTCGTACATGCTGACGGTGGCGATGGCCTTCAGACGCGGATCGATCTTGGCCGCACTGATGGCGAAGCTGCCACTGCCGCAAATACCGATGACGCCGATACGTTCACGATCGACCAATGGGCGAGAGCCGAGAAAGTCCACGGCGGCACTGAAGTCTTCGGCGTAGATATCAGGCGAAACGGCCTGGCGAGGCGTGCCCTCACTTTCACCCCAGAAGGACAAGTCCAGCGACAGTGTGATAAATCCCTGCTCGGCCATTTTTGTGGCGTAGAGGTTTGCACTCTGCTCCTTCACTGCCCCCATTGGATGACCGACGATGATCGCGGCATTCTTCGATTGAGGATTGAGGTTCTTCAGGATGAACAGATTGCCCACCACCTTCATGCCGTATTGATTCTTGAAGGAGACCTTTTCTACCGTCACTTTTTCGCTTTTGTAGAAGTTGTCCGCGCCGTTCGACAAATCGGCTCCCGTTGAAGAAAAAGAGGTAACAAGCAGCCCTAGGGCAAGCAAAATGCCTTTCACTGGATAGTCCTTTTGATGAGTGGTTATTCGCTGGCGCTTTTTGCTTAGCCAGCCAATGTGGCGTTGTCGATCACGAAGCGATACTTGACGTCGCCCTTGAGCATCCGCTCGTAGGATTCGTTGATCTGATCGACCCGGACCAACTCGATGTCGGCGACGATGCCGTGCTCGGCGCAGAAATCCAGCATCTCCTGCGTCTCGGGGATACCACCGATCATCGAGCCGGCAATCGTTCGTCGTTTCATGATCAGGTTGAACACATTGGGCGATGGATGCGGCGAGGCGGGCGCACCGACCAGGGTCAGCGCACCATCGCGCTTGAGTAGAACCAGGAAGGCATCGAGATCGTGGGGGGCTGCGACGGTGTTGAGGATGAAGTCGAAGCTCTTGGCATGCGCGGCCATCTCCTCAGCGTTGCGCGATACCACCACTTCGTCAGCGCCTAACTCCTTCGCCGCTTCGCGCTTGGATTCGGATGTAGTGAACGCCACAACGTGGGCGCCCATCGCGTGGGCCAGCTTGATGCCCATGTGGCCCAGGCCACCAATGCCGACCACGCCGATTTTCTTGCCCGGCCCGGCGTTCCAGTGACGTAATGGGGAATAGGTGGTGATGCCTGCACACAGCAGTGGTGCGACGGCGGCCAGTTGTTCTTCGGGATGGCGGATACGCAGAACATAACGTTCATGCACCACGATGTTTTGCGAGTAGCCGCCGAGCGTCCAGCCGGGTTCGTCCGGGGTCGGGAAGTTGTAGGTACCGACCATGCCGTCGCAATAGTTTTCCAGCCCCGTGGCACAGTCTTCACAGTGTTTGCAGCTGTCGACGATGCAACCGACACCGACCAGATCGCCGACTTTGAAATCCACAACATGCGCGCCGACCGCCGATACACGGCCCACAATTTCGTGCCCCGGTACGCAGGGAAATTGCGTGCCTGCCCACTCGGCGCGCACCTGGTGCAAGTCCGAATGGCAGATGCCGCAAAAGGCAATATCGATCTGAACGTCATGGGCGGCGGGTGTGCGGCGAATGATTTGCAACGGTTCAAGGGGCTTGTCACCCGCATGAGCACCATAGGCTTGTACAAGCATGGGAGAGTCCTCAATGGCTTTGTCGGATGAACATTTTCCGGCTCTGCCCAGACTCCCTGTAGTGCATTGCGCTGGATTATTTGCCTGATTCTATGAGTCTCTGTTTTTTTGCAGGACGGTCACGAGCGGGCGAGTTAGAGTTCAGCGAAGAGGTACAAGGCGAACATGACGATCAAACACGACACCGCTGCTCAACACCTGTCGCCACAAGAAACGCTTGCGCGGATCATTGGCGAGCAGATCCCGAAACCAGGCGACTACGGTACGCCCATTACGGGCCTGGGCTTTTTCAGGCGCGAACATCCGTCGCCGCCCGTCGTCTGCATGGTCGAGCCAAGCATCATCCTCGTCGCCCAGGGGGAGAAACAGCTGTGGGTAGGTGGCGAGGGCTACCCGTATGACACGTCGCGATTTCTGATCACCTCATTGGACTTGCCCGCCAATTCTGAGGTGCTGGTGGCAAGCCCGGAGCAGCCATGCCTGGGGCTGACTTTGAAGCTCGATCTGCGCATGCTGGCTGAGCTGATAGTGCAGGGTGACTTGCCGCCAGCCCGTGATCGATCAGTGGTGAAAGGTGTCGGGATTGGTTCAGTAACGCCTGCCATGTTGGCGTCGTTCGAGCGCTTGCTGGCGCTACTCGATGAACCCGAAGCCATCCCTGTGCTTGCGCCCCTGATTCAGCGCGAAATTCACTATCGTCTCTTGAAGAGCGATCAGGCTGCCAGGTTGCGGCAGATTACCTCGGTCGATGGCCAGGGTTATCGCATCGCAAAAGCCATCGACTGGCTGAAGTTGAATTACGCCTCGGCGCTTCGCGTCGAAGAACTTGCGGCGCGAGTGCAGATGAGCACACCCACCTTTCATCACCACTTCCGCCAGCTCACCTCGATGAGCCCGTTGCAGTACCAGAAGTGGCTGCGATTGAACGAGGCGAGGCGATTGATGCTCAACGAGCATCAGGAAGTATCAAGCGCAGCCTACCAGGTCGGCTATGAAAGCCCGTCGCAGTTCAGTCGCGAATACAGCCGTCTGTTTGGCGTACCCCCCAAGCGGGATATTGCGATGTTGCGAGGGCAGGGGGTAGCAACATAAATACACCCTGTCAGGCAGGCGCCATCAGGACGGCTCTCAGCTGGCAGCTAAGGCTATACAAGGCCGACAAACGACAGAATAACCAGGACAATCACAACTGCCCCGACGATGTAGATAATATTGTTCATGAAAGCCACCTCTCTATCCCAACAGGATTGCGACACCACGGTGCCTAATACAGATGACACCTTCGTTCGCAGTTCCGTTCCCCGAACCAGTCTCGGCGGCAGCGCTCACCACTGAAGGACTATCAGATAATGTTCTCCAATAAATCAGTCGTGCGTCGCGCAGCAGCAACTCTTCGAGGCAGCCACTGTCGACCGGCTCAAGTGATGAAGTTTGTGGGCGCTCGGAAAAGTCGTTCAAAATGGCCGATTCGTGACTAGATATCTTATCGGTCACAAGTTGTCAGTCGGCGATTGGGTGAGTAAGCTGTTCTCATGAATCAGCCATCAATATCTTCATCTTCGCCCAGCCCCCGTGGTCCTGCCGATCACGACATTCGAGACCAGATTGTCGTGGCGGCCAACGAACACTTCAGTCAATACGGCTACGGCAAAACCACGGTTTCCGACCTGGCTAAGACCATCGGGTTTTCCAAGGCCTACATCTACAAATTTTTTGATTCCAAGCAGGCGATCGGTGAAGCCATCTGCGCAAATTGTCTGGCAGAAATCGTCGCGGCTGTGGAGCAGGCGATCAATGTAGAAGACCTGTCGCCGACGGAGCGCTTTCGACGATTGGTCAAAACTGTGATCGCCACAGGTGTGAATCTGTTCTTTAACGACCGAAAACTCTATGACATTGCAGCATTTGCGGCGTCGGAAAGCTGGCCCAGTACGCAGGCTTATGACGCACAGATCAAACGCTTCGTGTTGCAAATCGTGCGGGAGGGGCGAGAGATCGGCGAATTTGAACGCAAGACTCCCCTGGACGAAACAGTAGAAGCGATACATCTGGCTTTGCGGCCTTTCGTCAATCCATTACTCCTGCAGTACAACCTCGATTATGTCGAGGAGGCGCCCACGCTCACCTCCAACCTCATTTTGCGTAGCCTCATGCCTTGACCTTCGGCTAACGGTTTTACGTCATGCCTGTGTAAGCGACACATCACCAAAACGGCTTTTCACTTTGCCCTTCTTCCAGTCGTCGAAGGGCATTTCATTTATTCGCATTGTGACCGTTGACTGAATCGGTCACATGAATAAATATGGTGGGCCGTTGCTTCTACTGCTTCATCTCAGTGATCCCATAGAGTTCAAACAATGAAAAAAATAGTGCTCAAGAGCCCATTTGGCCTCGCTGTCGTGCTCGCATCTTCAAATGTGTTTGCAAGCGGTTTCGCTCTCAATGAACAAAGCGTCAGTGGGATGGGGGCCGGGTTTGCCGGGCGCTCCTCATCCGCTGAAGATGCGAGCACGGTCTTCGGTAATCCGGCGGGTATGTCTCGATTGAAAAGAGAGCAGGTCAGCGTGGGCGCGGCGACTCTATTCGCGAAGACCGACATAAGCCAAACCCGCAGTACATTCGGGGGCCAGGAAGACGGCGACATGGTGCCAACCACCACAGTGCCTATGGGTTACTACGTCAAACCCATCGATGAGCATTGGGCGTTCGGTGTAGGTTTTTATGTACCTTTCGGTCTGATGACTGACTATGGCAGCGGTTTTGCCGGGCGTTACTACGCCAACAAAAGTGAGGTCACGACCCTTACGTTCCAGCCCACCATCAGCTATGCCTTCAACGACAAAGTTTCGATCGGCTTCGGTCCGACCATCAACCGCATCACCGGTGAGCTGTCCGGGATGGTGCCCAATCCACTTAGCCCAGGTCGCAATGACGGAAAACTCAAAAGCACGGGCGATGACACGGCCCTCGGTTTCAACGCCGGTATCCTGGTGCAGGCTACAGACCAAACTCGCTTGGGCATGACTTACCATTCCAAGGTCAGTTACCACTTGGACGCCAAGACCAAGGTCACCGACGGCATCTTTAGCGTGTTGGGGGTCAGCGGTCGGAGTTATGACGCTTCGCTGGATGTGGATACCCCAGAGTCAGTGGATTTCTCGGTGACTCATCAGCTCAATAATGACTGGACTCTATATTTGGGGAGTACCTGGACACGCTGGAGTCGCTTCAAAGAGTTAACCATCGAGAACACGGGTTTACCCCCTTTGTTGAGCGGCTCCCTGGGCACGATTACCGAAGAACAGAACTGGCATGATACGTGGGCTCACGCTATCGGCACGGCGTACAAATTGAACAGCCAATGGGTACTTCGCGCAGGCTTCTCGGTCGACCAGTCTCCCACCAACAACACCAACCGTGGACCACGTATTCCTACGGGTGACCGGAAGGTTATCAGCTTCGGTGCTGGCTGGACTCCGGCGAACAATGTCACGATCGATGTTGCTTATTCCTACCTATGGGAGGAGAGCGTGCGGATCAACGACGCCTCTGCGAACAGAGGTGCATACAGTGCCAAATTTAAGAACAGTGCGAACGGGCTCGGTACGTCTGTGAGTTACCGCTTCTAATTGAGTGCTGTTACACGATGAATGTCCTGTCGGGAGCACGCGTTGCCTCCCGACCGTTAAGAGCACATCTCGGGCCTTTTCCCTGAGGTAAAAGGCCTCTTTGTCGCCCCCTCAGACTCCCATCACCTGCGCCATAAGGCCCTGATGAAACCGACGAGGCGTGGCCCAAGTCAAGACAGTAATGGCCTTGTTGCCAAAACCCGGCACCACACTCATGCGTCCGGCTTGCAGCGCACGGATTCCTGCACGCACGACGGGTTGAGGCTGCATCATCACCATTTTTAAGGTCGGTGTGATCCGTTGCTTGGCGCTTTCTGCAAATCCGGTATCCGACATTCCTGGGCAAAGAGCGGTAACGACGACGCCGTCATTTTTCAGTTCGCGATGAAGCGCATCAGAGAAGCGAAGAACATAGGCTTTCGCGGCAGAGTAAACGGCGAAATTCTTCACGCCCTGGAAGGACAGCAAGCTGGCGACCATCAGGATGTGCCCACGTTT
Organism: Pseudomonas sp. FP1740; assembly: GCF_030687165.1. NCBI lineage: Bacteria > Pseudomonadati > Pseudomonadota > Gammaproteobacteria > Pseudomonadales > Pseudomonadaceae > Pseudomonas > Pseudomonas sp. FP1740. The sequence continues at coordinate 3,942,120 of NZ_CP117461.1, read as the reverse complement.
GCGGGCTCGCATGTCGGCCGCGAAAAGGCGTGTCAGGGCTGTCAGGCTGGCGATATCCAAATCAATCATGGTCAGGGACTCATCCAGAGGTTGATCCAGGAAAGGCCCCTGCAATCCATGACCCGCATTGTTGATGAGCACATCGATCACTATATTGCGTTCGCTGAGTCGCTCATGCAGTCCGATGATCGCCGGGATCGAGGACAGGTCTACTTGTTCGACGATCACATCAACGCCGAAGCGTTCGCGCAACTGCGCCGATAGCGCTTCGAGCTTACTCAGCCTTCTTGCTACCAGAACGAGCGATTTTCCCTGCGCTGCATATTGCCGGGCAAACTCCTCGCCAAATCCGCTTGATGCGCCGGTGATGAGCACCCAGGAATTTTCGTTCGACTTCATTTCGCTTTACTCCGGTTGGTTTCTATTGAGCAATTGGCTGCTGACCGCGTCAGTCGGTGAGCGAACCCACTCTCGGATTGGGTAGTAGCTGAAAGAGGGGGGGAGGTGCGTGCATCAAGTGCTACGTCACCTGGTTAAATCATCGTGTCGCAACAGGCTGAGTTTCAGGAGGCTGCCAGCCACCACCGAGCGCCTTGAATGCCGCAACCGCCGCCCGTGCCGATTCCGTTCGTGCTTGTGCCCGAGCATCGGAAGCCTGCAGCATCGTCTCGTCGGCGTGCAGGACATCGATCAGGCTGGCCGTGCCTTTCTCATAGGCAATGAACGACGATTGGCGAGCCTGTGTCAGAGACGCCTCACCCCCGGTGAGGGTGGCTGCTTGAGCTTCCCGATTCACCAGGGAGGAGAGCGCGTTTTCGACATCCTCGGTGGCGCGCAGCACGGACTGACGGTAAGCGGCCAGGGTTTCGGCTTCTTGTCCCTTGGCTTGGTCGATTTGGGCGTTTATGCGACCGAAGTCGAAGAGTCTCCAGTGCAGGCCCAGTACGCCCGCTGACTGGCTGGCGCCGCTGGTGAAAAGATTGCCTGCGGATACAGCCGTAGCACTACCCAGCAATGCGCTGAGGGAGAATTTCGGGTAGTACTCAGCAATCGCCTCCCCGATGCGTGCGTTTGAAGCCGCCAGACGGCGCTCAGCCACAATGAGGTCTGGCCTGCGGCGCAGCAAATCGGCCGGCGTTCCCATCGTCTTTAACTGCGGCGCTACAGGAATGCTCCCCGCACTTGCCAGTTGTGTGCGGTGAGTGCCTGGCGGCGTGCCGAGCATGACATCCAGCGCATTCATGGCAGCATCCAGACCGGTCTGCAGGACCGGCACTGTCGCCTGGACCTGCGATAGCGCCCCCTCGGCCTGGCGAACCTGATAGTTGGCGGCGAGCCCCTTGCTGTAGAGCAATTGGACTTTCTCTAGTAGCTCTCGCTGTGTTTTGACTTGTCGGTTCGCAATGTCCAGCCGGGTCTGCAGTCCGCGGATAGTGATGTAGACATCGGCGGTCTGTGCAGCGACGGCCAATCGTGTGGCAGCGGCGCCCGCCTGGGAAGCCTGGTACTCGGCCAGAGCAGCCTCGCGTCCGCGGCGCAATCCGCCAAAGACATCTACCTCCCAGCTGGCATCGAGGTTGGCCTCGTAGGAACTTCCGTACCGGTCATAGCCAGGCGTTGAGTTCAACACCTGGCCGAGCGGCGTCTCGATTGACTGGTAGGAGCGCGCGGCCTGTCCGCTGATGTTCCCCGAGGGCAGTAAAGCGGCACTTGCAGCGCCCAGTCCTGCCCGCGCCTGCGTGACTCGCGCCGACGCCTGCGCCAGGTCCAGGTTCTGCTCAAGTGCCCTGGAGACGAAGTCGGCTAACAGCGGATCACCAAAGCCTTCCCACCAGGCGACAAGACTGGCCGGCGTCGCCCCAGGCCTCTGTTCGACAGAAGACTGCCCCAAGTAATGGTCCGACAGTGGGGCGTCCGGACGGTGATAGTCCGGACCGACCGCGCAACCTGTCATCAAGCTGGCACTCACCAAGAGAGCAATGGGGCGGAGGGGAGGCATTGAGGTACCTTCAATTGAGGATGTTTGTGACTATATTACGTTATGGTCACTATCTGTCAATCGACGCTCTTTGGGCTAAGTTGGAGGTTGGCCAGCAGTATTCGGCAATACTAGTGCTGAGATCATGGGGTTCGGTACTTCATGGTTCGTGACCATTGACAGAAATGGTCACTAGACTGAGAATGAAGCGCCAGTCCTATTTGTTTAAGTAAGGGAACCTATGCGCCGGCTTCGACCTGTCCCCATTGCCGTTTGCTTGTTGCCTCTCGTCCTGACGGCGTGTGGCGACTCATCCACCGTTGAAGATCCACGCACGCATGCCCCTCTGGTGAGGTCCTCTGCGGTTCAGGGTTCGTCCGACGTCTCACGTTCTTTCACGGGCGTCGTGGCTGCCCGCGTCCAGGGCGACCTGGGCTTCCGGGTATCAGGCAAGGTGCTTGAGCGTCTGGTTGACACCGGTCAGACCGTTAAGCGTGGTCAGCCACTCATGCGTCTCGACCCAATCGACCTGGGGTTGCAGGCGCGAGCACAGCAAGAGTCAGTCATAGCCGCTCGGGCCCGAGCCAAGCAGACTGCAGATGACGAGGCGCGATATCGCGACCTGGTCGCCGCAGGCGCTATTTCCGCATCGGCTTACGACCAGATCAAAGCCGCAGCGGATACCGCAAAGGCGCAGCTCAGCGCCGCTGAAGCGCAGGCTGATGTAGCCCGCAATGCTTCTGGTTATGCGGTGCTGTTTGCGGATTCCGACGGCGTAGTGGTGGAGACGCTCGCCGAGCCCGGGCAAGTCGTCAGCCCGGGGCAGCCCGTGGTTCGACTGGCGCGGGCGGGGCAGCGCGAAGCCATCGTGCATCTGCCCGAGACGCTACGCCCCGCAGCAGGATCCACCGCGCAGGCGACGCTTTATGGCAATACCACGGGTGCTGTTACAGCGAAGCTGAGGTTGCTTTCTGACTCGGCCGACCGAATGACACGCACCTTCGAGGCGCGGTATGTGCTTGAGGGCGCGCTGGCCAATGCACCGCTAGGTTCGACCGTCACGCTTCGGATCGCTGAAGGCGCCACGCAAGGGCAGGGGCTACAAGTGCCGATCGCTGCCGTTTATGACCCAGGCCAAGGCACTGGCGTGTGGGTCATTGCCGGTACACCTGCGAAGGTGGCCTGGCGACCTGTTCAAATCTTGGGCTTGAGCGACGACGCAGCGCGAGTCGCAGGCGATCTCAAGGTCGGCGAGCAGATTGTAGCGTTAGGCGCGCATCTGCTGCGCGATGGTGAGGAGGTGAGGCTGGCTCAACCGGATGGCGTCAAGGTCGCAGGGAGTCATCCATGAGCGAGGGGCGCTTCAATCTCTCCGCGATCGCCGTTCGCGAGCGCTCCATCACGGTGTTTTTGATCTTCCTGATCGCCGTTGCGGGCATCCTGTCGTTCTTCCAGCTGGGGCGTGCGGAAGATCCTCCGTTTACGGTCAAGCAGTTGACGGTCATTACCGCGTGGCCGGGCGCCACGGCGCAGGAGATGCAGGATCAGGTAGCAGAGCCACTTGAAAAGCGCCTGCAAGAACTGAAATGGTACGACCGCACGGAAACCTACACCCGTCCTGGCCTCGCCTTCACCATGGTGTCACTGCGCGATAGCACGCCGCCCGCGCAGGTGCAGGAGGAGTTCTATCAGGCGCGTAAAAAGCTCGACGATGAGGCCAGGAAGCTGCCGGCGGGTGTCATCGGGCCAATGGTCAACGACGAGTTTTCGGACGTGACATTTGCACTGTTCGCCCTGAAAGCCAAAGGCGAACCGCAGCGACTGTTGGTACGTGATGCAGAGTCGTTGCGCCAACAACTGCTGCATGTGCCGGGCGTGAAGAAGGTCAACATTATTGGGGAGCAACCCGAGCGCATCTTTGTTTCCTTTTCCCATGATCGGCTGGCCACCTTGGGCGTATCACCTCAGGACATCTTTGCCGCGCTGAATAATCAGAACGTGCTCACGCCTGCCGGTTCGATCGAAAGCGACGGGCCACAAATCTTCCTCCGGCTGGATGGCGCCTTCGACAAGGTGCAGAAGATTCGTGACACACCCATTGCGGTTCAGGGGCGGACGCTGAAGCTCTCGGACGTGGCGACGATCGAACGTGGTTATGAAGATCCGGCAACCTTTCTCGTGCGTAATAACGGTGAAGAGGCCTTGTTGCTGGGGATCGTGATGCGTGAGGGTTGGAACGGTCTTGACCTGGGCAAGGCGTTGGACGCGGAGACGGTCAAGATCAATGAAGGCATGCCGTTGGGCATGACGCTCTCCAAGGTCACCGATCAATCTGTAAATATCAGTTCGGCCGTCGGCGAGTTCATGGTCAAGTTTTTCGTCGCGCTGCTTGTGGTGATGCTTGTCTGCTTTCTCAGCATGGGCTGGCGTGTAGGGGTTGTGGTCGCTGCGGCTGTGCCGTTGACGTTGGCGGTGGTGTTTGTGGTGATGGCGTCCACTGGAAAGAACTTTGACCGTATCACCCTTGGCTCGTTGATTCTGGCGCTCGGACTGTTGGTGGACGACGCCATCATTGCTATCGAAATGATGGTGGTGAAAATGGAAGAGGGCTACGACCGCATCAAAGCTTCCGCGTACGCCTGGAGTCATACAGCCGCGCCGATGCTTTCCGGTACGCTGGTGACGGCTATCGGCTTTATGCCCAACGGTTTCGCGCAGTCGACAGCCGGCGAGTACACCAGCAACATGTTCTGGATCGTGGGCATTGCCCTGATTGCCTCCTGGGTGGTTGCGGTAGCTTTTACCCCGTACCTGGGTGTGAAGATGTTGCCGAACATCAAGAAGGTGGAGGGTGGTCATGCGGCCATCTACAACACCCGAAATTACAACCGCTTCCGCCAGGTATTGACGCGTGTCATCGCTCGCAAATGGCTGGTAGCCGGTACTGTTATCGCAATGTTTGGCGTGGCGATTCTCGGCATGAGCCTGGTCAAGAAACAGTTCTTCCCTACCTCGGACCGTCCAGAGGTATTGATTGAAGTGCAAATGCCTTATGGAACCTCCATTGAGCAGACCAGCGCCACCACCGCCAAGATAGAGGCCTGGCTGCAAAAGCAGGGTGAGGCAAAAATCGTCACCGCTTATATCGGACAAGGCGCGCCGCGTTTCTATCTGGCGATGGCGCCGGAACTCCCTGATCCATCGTTCGCGAAGATTGTGGTGCTGACGGACAGCCAGGAGGAGCGCGAGGCCCTCAAGTTCCGTCTCCGCGAGGCCGCTGCTGAGGGACTTGCCCCAGAAGCGCGTGTCAGGGTGACTCAGCTTGTGTTTGGTCCATATTCGCCGTTCCCTGTTGCCTATCGGGTGATGGGGCCTGATCCGTCAAAATTGCGCGAGATCGCGAGCCAGGTACAGGACGTGATGCAGTCGAGCTCGATGATGAGAACTGTCAACACTGACTGGGGGCCACTGACGCCGACGCTGCATTTCGCTCTGGATCAGGATCGCTTGGAGGCGGTGGGGTTGACGTCAAACTCAGTCGCGCAGCAACTGCAGTTCCTGTTGGCCGGAGTACCGATCACTGCGGTTCGTGAGGACATTCGTTCGGTGCAGGTGGTCGGTCGCGCAGCGGGTGATATCCGGCTCGATCCCGCCAGGATAGAAGGTTTTACTCTGGTAGGCTCGGCGGGTCAGCGGATTCCGCTGTCTCAGGTGGGAGAGGTCGATGTTCGTATGGAAGATCCGATTCTCCGACGTCGTGACCGCACGCCGACCATTACCGTGCGCGGTGATATTGCCGAAGGCCTGCAGCCACCGGACGTCTCGAGCGTGATCATGAAGGAGCTGCAGCCGGTCATCGACCAGCTGCCTGACGGGTACCGGATCGAGCAGGCGGGTGCAATCGAGGAGTCGGGCAAAGCCGGTAAAGCGATGTTGCCGCTGTTCCCGATCATGATTGCCATGACGCTGCTGATCATTATTCTGCAGGTACGTTCGATCTCGGCGATGGTCATGGTGTTCCTCACCTCGCCACTGGGGTTGATTGGTGTGGTGCCGACACTGCTTATCTTCCAGCAGCCGTTTGGTATCAACGCTCTGGTAGGTCTAATCGCCCTTTCAGGCATTTTGATGCGCAATACGCTGATTCTGATTGGGCAAATCCATCACAACGTGCAAGAAGGGCTGGATCCGTTTCACGCGGTGATCGAAGCCACGGTCCAACGTGCCCGCCCGGTACTGCTGACAGCGCTGGCGGCAATCCTGGCATTCATTCCCCTGACACACTCCGTCTTCTGGGGGACGCTGGCCTACACGCTGATCGGAGGCACGTTCGTCGGAACCATCATGACGCTGGTGTTCCTGCCAGCGATGTACTCCATCTGGTTCAAGATCCGTCCTGACCATACGGGGAAAACTGAACCAGCCAATAAGCAAGCAAGCCTGGTGGATAGGACGCCACCTCGTCCTCTCGACGTTCACCAAACCACAGAGCTTTAGCCGTAGGCCATAGCGTGCTGCTTTAGTGGGCGTCGACGTGGCTGTTTACCTGACACCGAACCGCCGAGGGGACGCAACGTCTCCTCGGCGGCCAACGTTCAGTCAGTCACAGACCCCTGCGGTATTCTCCCGGCGAAACTGTCCACCAGGCTCGCCACCACCATCTCTCCCATTCGCGTGCGAGTCTGCAGCGTCGCACTCGCGCGATGGGGCTGCAGCACCACGTTCTCGTTACCAAACAGTGCTTCGGGTACGTTCGGTTCATCGACAAACACATCCAGCGCCGCACCTGCGATCTCTCCAGCGGCCAGTGCCGTCACCAGATCGACCTCGTTGACCAGCTTGCCGCGCGCCACGTTGATCAGATACCCGTTCTTGCCCAGCGCCTGCAGCACCTCGGCATTGATGATGGCTTCAGCCTTGTCGGCAGCGGCCGCGAGAATCAGTGCATCACTGTTGCTGGCCAACTGCTTCAGATCGGCGATGAACGTGTGGTTCACGTCGCTCATCGGCTGCAGATCGGTGTAACTGATCGGGCAGCCGAACGCCGCGGCCCGGGTCGCCACGGCACGGCCGACCCGGCCCATGCCGACGATCCCGATGCGCATGCCCGACACCTGACGTGCCAACGGCAACGGAGCCAACGGCGTCGGGCTATGGGGCCATTGGCCCGAACGCACATAACGATCACTGGTGCACAGACCCCGGCACACGGCAATCAACAATCCGATGGCCAGGTCGGCGACATCTTCGGTCAGCGCTCCGATGGTTGCCGTTACGCGGATTCCGCGATCCCGGGCGTAAGCCAGATCCACCGCATCGGTACCCACGCCATTGACCGCCACCACTTCCAGTTTCGGTAGTTGCGCCATCAGCGCCTGGCTGATCCCGGTATGCCCGCCGGTGATCACCCCGCGAATGTTCGCGCCGTGTTCCTGCAAATACGCCTGCTTGTCGGCCTGCTGGAAGTAACGTCTGACGGTAAACAGCTCATCGAGCCGCGCGTTGATTTCAGGGATCAGGATCGGGCTGAGCTGCAAGACTTCTGGCTTCATGTAAACCTCGTGTAGCGGAATTAAGAAGGCCGGTTTAACCGCGACCGGCAAACGGCATGGCACTGGCCATGACGGTCATGTTCAGGACGTTCGCTTCCAGCGGCAGGCCGGCGATGTAACGCACGGCATCGGCCACATGTTTGACGTCCACCATCGGCTCCACGGCGATGGTGCCGTTGGCCTGGCGCACGCCTTTGGTCATGCGCACCGACATTTCGGTCAGGGCGTTGCCAATGTCGATCTGGCTGCAGGCGATGTTGAATTCACGCCCGTCCAGGGCCAGGGATTTGGTCAGCCCCAGCACCGCATGTTTGCTGGCGGTGTAGGCGCTGCTGAAGGGGCGTGGGGTATGCGCCGAGATCGAGCCGTTATTGATGATGCGTCCGCCCTGTGGCTGTTGCCGGCGCATCAGTGCGAAGGCTCCACGGGCGCAGAGGAAAACGCCGTTGAGGTTGGTGTCGATCACGTTTCGCCACTGCTCGAACGTCAGCTCATCGAGCGGCACTGCAGGGGCGTTGACCCCGGCGTTGTTGAACACCACGTCGAGGCGTCCGTATACCTCGGTGATGGTGGCAAACAGCGCATCGACGCTGGCCGGGTCGCGTACATCAGTGGGCACCGCCAACGCTTCGTGTGCTTCGCTGAGCGCCAATTCGACCAAGGCCTGCAAAGGCTCCGCTCGGCGACCGGCCAACACCAGGGTGAATCCGTCTGCCATCAGAGCCAGCGCCACGGCGCGGCCGATTCCGCTGCCGGCGCCGGTGACCAGGGCCACTTTCAAAGGACTGGACATGTTGTTATCTCCTTTTTTCAATTCACGAGAGCGTACGTCGGGTTCAAGGTCGCTGACCGACGCGCATTTCCAGTTGGCCGATGCCGTCGATCCCGGCATTGATGATGTCGCCCGGTTGCAGCACATCGACGCCCGCCGGGCTGCCGGTCATGATCAAGTCACCGGCCCGGAGCGCTACCGATTGCGAGATGCGGCTGATGATTTCACTGACCGACCAGATCTGGCTGTCGAGGCTGTCGCGTTGGCGCTCTTCGCCGTTGACGTTCAGCCACAAATCACCGTCCGGGTGTCCGGCACGAGTCACCGGCACGATGGCGGTCATCGGCGCGGCGCCGTCGAACACCTTGGCACCTTCCCACGGCAAGCCATTGCTTTTGGCCGCACGCTGGACATCACGGCGGGTCAGGTCAAGGCCGACGGCATAGCCCCAGACATAGGCCAGCGCCTGACTCTCCGGAATATTGGCGCCGCCTTCGCCGATGGCCACGACCAATTCGATTTCGTGGACAAACTCTTCGGTCAATGGCGGGAAAGTCACTTCGCCCGTCGCATCCACCACGTTGCTCGCCGGTTTCATGAAGAACACCGGCGGCTGGCGGGACTGGCCTTGGGTGTCTGGCCAAGGGTAGTTGCGGCCGACGCAAAATACTCGGCCAACGGGAAAGCGTTGCTGGCTGGCGGCAACCGGCAAGGTCACGGGCAGGTCCGGGGTAAACACGTACTCGGTCATCGTCATTTTTGTTGTCGTCCTGTTTGAAGCGTCAGCGTACGGCGGCAATCTTTTGCAAAGTTGGACGAAAGCCGCCTCGTGTTGGAGAAAAACGGTTTCTTGGCTCAGCGCGCCTTGAGTTCGATGCGATACAAGCGACCGAGCAGCAACGAATAGGACAAGGTCCCCATCAGCGCCACGCCGCCAATGAACCAGAAGGCGTAGGCAAACGAGCCTGTCGCGTGGACGATGCCGCCAATCACGATCGGGGTGACGATCCCGCCGATGTTGGCGGCCAGGCTGGTGACCCCGCCGGTCAGGCCGATCAGTTCCTTGGGCGCGACTTCCGATACGGCCGCCCACGACGACGAAGCGATTCCCTGGGCGAAGAAGGCCATGGTCAGCACTGCAATGCAGATCACGTTCGAGTCGGTGAAATTCACCAGCACGATCGACATCCCCAGCATTGAGCCGACCACCAATGGCAACTTGCGAGCGAAGGACATTGAGTAACCACGACGGATCAGCAAGTCGGAGACGATGCCGGCCAGCAGAATGCCGACCGTTGCACCTACGAACGGCAGCACGGCGAAGACCCCGGCCTTGATCATGGTCAGCTTGCGTTCTTCGATCAGGTACGTCGGGAACCAGGTCAGGAAGAAGTACAACGCCGAGGTGCTGGCGAACTTGCCGATGCAAATCGCCCAGATCTGCCGATAGCTGAACAGCTCGGCGATCTGCCGCCAGTTGAACCGGGTGCGCTCCTGACTGCTCTTGACCAGTCCACCCCCGGCTTCGATGTACTTCAGTTCTTCCTGGCTGACGTTCTTGCAGCTCAGCGGATCGCGGTAAACGAAGAGCCAGATCACACCAAACACAATGCCGAGTATCCCGGTGCTGTAGAAAACATGGCGCCAGTCATAGGTCGTGGCCAGCCATAACAGCATGCCGGTAAACAATGCCGTGCCCAGATACTGGCCGCACACGTAAATGCTGCTGGCCAGGCCCCGTTCACGGGCCGGGAACCACACCGTGACCGCTCGGCTGTTGGCCGGAAACGCTGGAGCTTCCATGGCGCCGACAGCCAGTCGCAGCCCGAACAGCGAAGCGAACCCAGTGGCAAAGCCTTGGCACACGGTGACCGTCGACCAACTGATCAGCGACACCCCGTAGGTGAACCGGGAACCGAAGCGATCGGCGATGAACCCGGCGGGGACCAGGGCGAGTGCGTAGGTCCAGGCAAACGCGGAAAAAATCAGGCCCATTTCGATCTTGTCCAGGCCCAGATCCTTGGCCATGAACGGTGCGGCAATCGAGATATTTACGCGGTCGATGTAGTTGATGATGGTCGCAATCAGCAGCAATGACAGCATGAACCAGCGCCGACGCGTCGGTAGTCGCTGAGGCAACAGGGCGTCCCGGGCGCCGGCGCTCACCGACGGCGCGGTGGACGGGGAGGTTTGCGAATTCGACATGGGTAGACCTTCTTATTGTTAGGAGAATCGAGATGTTCGCGCGCAGCCGAAGCCGATGCCCCCAGTGCCGGGGCAGGGCAATCGCTACTTGAATGAGGGCGCGGACAGCTACTGTCAGGCGCTCAGATACGCCTTCGGACTGGCTCGGTCGGGGGAGGGTTGGCGAGGGAAAAAAGCAGGTTCATCACGAGCGCACCTTTTGATTGTTATTGGAAGGGTCGGGCTGCATTGGTTGTTACAGTGGTCGTACAACTTCTCAAAATCAACGGAGGCGTTAGATCGTTTTTTCTCCTGTAAAAGACGATCAATGCAGGTGTCCAAGAAAAATCAAATCAGCTCATTTCCTTCGTTATGCTTTATTCGATTCATAAGTTGATGTTTTTAAAAGATTAAATATTTTTGCGTGCTCGTGGTTTTTTGGACAGGCGACACATCACACACGGATACAATTAATTCTCTGTGTTTCGTTGTCATCCTATGACATGTTGAAGCCGGCGGTGTCTGCCTTCACAATCACTGCGGTCGCCGCCTGCGTCGCGGCGCGACGACAACCTGTCCATGTACCTGTCGAGGATCCTCAGGCGATGTCGTCACCGAGTCGAGTACCCACTTATGTCATGCAGCAACGCAGCGAATTGACGGACTTTTACATCCGCGACAAAAAGGGCCGGCGCGCCGAAACCAGCCCGCATCGCCATGAGTATTTCCAGATCCAGGTCAACCTCGGTGGCGATACCGTGCAGCACATCGGTAATGTCGAGCGGCCGTTTCCGCGCAACACGCTGGCCTTCATCCTGCCGCATCGCGTGCACGTGATTCCGCATCCGGCCGACAGCAATTTCATGGTGATCAACTTTTCCCAGACCTTCCTGTTGCCGCATTTGCAGTGCGACCCGATGGACCTGGAGGAGGTCTCGATTCTGCTGGCACCCGAGTTGTCGCCGTTCCGCTTTCAGGAGCATCTGGATTTCATTCTGGCCGATGAAGATTTCAGCAAAGTCTGTGCCCTGATCGAACAGATGCGCGTGCTCGATGAAAACCGTCAGTTCGGCACTCGCGAGATGCTCAAGGGGTTGTTGCTGCAACTGGTGGGGAGCGTTTGTGCCTTGTACGCCGAGCCGCTCAAGCGGTTGGCCGAAGAGAATGCCGCCGAAGTCAGCCGACGCGATGCGCTGAGCAGGATGTCCGAATACTTGCGCAAGAACATTGCCGATCCCGACCTCAACCTGATCAAGGTGGCTGCTGCGACTTACCTGTCACCGACGTACCTGACGCACTGGTTGCGCAAGGAAATCGGCAAGACCTTCACTGAGCTGGTGCTCGAGCGCAGGATGCACGCGGCACGCAATTATTTGCTCAATGGGACACGACCAGTGGGGGAGGTGGCGAGGTTGTGCGGTTTCGCTGACGAGGCTTATTTTTCGCGACGCTTCCGCCAGATCCACGGCCAGCCTCCAGGGCAATTCAGGCGTCAGCAACTCAATCCTGATACGCCGCAATCACCGTCCAACACGTGATTGTTCATCGCTCACGTTGCAGCGCAAACTCGACGGCGCTTAGCAAGGCATCGCCGTTGAAGGGTTTACGCAAGCATTCGATGGGCTCATAGCGGCTGGATTCGGCCAGTGTGGCTTCATCCCAGTGTGCCGACATGCAAATCACTGGAAACTTTCGGCCCTTGAGCGTCAGCGCACGCATGACGTCCAGCCCTGACAGGCCGTTCATTTTCAGATCCAACAGCAGGCAGGCAACGTCATCGAAGTTTTCGAGGGCCAGGAATTCCTCGCCCGAGGCGAACACCCGAGAACGGTATCCGGCCGACCGGAGCAGATTGGCCAGGCTTTTGCGTACGGACGCATCGTCGTCCACGATGCAGACGATGATCATGGCGCTACGGGATGATTCGGAGGCGCAGCCAGTCTCCGTAGTCATGAAGAACCCTGCATGCCAAACGCTGGCTCCGTGCTGATCAAGCCATACAGCTTGACCAGATTGACCAGCGAGCGTGTCTGCATCTTCTCCATGATGTGTTTGCGATGGACCTTGGCGGTGACTTCACTGGTGCCCAGCTGGTTGGCGATGTGCTTGTTGGACAGACCCGCGACGATCAGCGGCAGCACTTCGCGCTCACGGGGGGTCAACAGGGCAGCCCTTTGACGGGCGCTTTGTATGCGTTGCCATTGCTCGAACGCCGTCGCTGCACGCTGACGGGTGGCGCGCAGGGTGTCCAACAACTGGTCGTCGTTGAATGGTTTGGTCAGGAATTCGACCGCACCTGCTTTCATGGCCTGCACCGACATCGAGATGGTGCCGAAACCGGTCATGAAAATGACCGGCCACGGATGCCCGCGCTGTCCGAGCGCCGATTGAAGTTCCAGGCCTGTCGTTTCGGGCAGACTGACGTCAAGCAACAGGCAAGCGGGGCCGGTGTCGAGGTCAGCGTTGAGCAATTCTTCGGCCGAGGCGAATATCCGGTGCGCGATGCCTTCAGCCCGCAGCAGTCGGCTGAGAGCTGTACGCACGCTCGCTTCATCGTCGACGATGAACACCGGCACGCTATCAGGATCGATCGTCTCCTGATCCTCGGTCGCCAAAGGGCCCGGTGCCACCGGATGGAACAGGGGCAGGGGCGGTTCACGTTTTTTCAATAATCGGTAACCTCGGCGCGGGACCGTCTGGATGAGTTCTTTTTCACCGAGCAACTTGCGCAGTGAGGAAATCTGCACCTGCAGATTGTTTTCCTCGACGACGGTGTCGGGCCAGACCTGTGTGATCAATTCATCTTTGCTGACAATCCGGCCATCGGCGTGCATCAGCACCGAGAGGATTTCGAACGCCCGGCCCCCGACACGCAGCGGCCGTCCATCAAGAAAGGCTTCGCGTCGCTCCAGGGAAATAGTGGCTTGGCCGAGTCGGATCATGCGTTCCTCTGCACTGCGTGGATGGAGAGTGACGCCGGAGCATCGATTCATCAGAGGTACACGCTAGGGGACGGCCCCGCATAATGCAATTATCCCGAGGGATAACACACCGTGATTTCAGTGCGCAAAAACCATCGGCAACGGGGCAGCACGACAGCCATCATGGTGCCGATTACGGACAGGATTACCGGCATGCAGCCGTTGGGCCAGAGCCTTGCGTATACTCCAGGGCTCAGCCCGAAACGAATCTTCAGCGGTGATTGTTCATGTCCAGCCGTCCTCTCTCATCATCCGGTTCCCGCAGTCTTGAGGTCGTCCACGATGAAGCCTGGCTGGAACGCTGCACCTTCTCCATGCTGCGCCGGGAAAATGACCTGACCTGGTTCACGCTTCAGGACCGACCGTCGGGCACACACTGGCTTGCCGCCAGGGCGCCGATTCAGCTGCCCGCCACGTGCCAGCGGCTGGAGCGCGATTTTCATCTGCGCCTGGATCCGGCATGGGCGATTGCACCTGTCGCGTTTATCCGCTCGGCCGAGGGGCCCTTGTTGATCTATCCCGCATCGGGGACGCCGCTGATGGATCTGATCGGTGACGCCGGGCTGCCGCTGGGGCGCTTGTTGGCCATCGCCGTGGCGGCGGCCAACGCGCTGGCCAGCGCGCAGAACGCGGGTGTGCGCCATGCCAGCCTGCTGCCCCATCACCTGATGGTGGATACCGTCGATTCGGTGAGACTCCTGGGTTTTCACAGTCATGCCGCAGAGGTGCCCACCGCTGAATTGCCCGGTCTGGAACAATGGCCGTACCTGGCGCCCGAACAGGTACGGCGCGATGCCGCCAGTTTTGACGCGCGCAGCGATATCTACGCCCTGACCGTAATCCTCTATCAAGCGCTGACCGGCCGACTGCCGCTCACCGCCCGCGACCTCTCGCAATGGCTGCACGTGCACGCCGCCGTGCAACCGCAATCACCGGCAATCCATGTTGCCGATCTGCCGGAAGGCATCTGCCAAGTGCTGCTCAAAGGCTTGGCGAAGGAACCGGGTGCCCGCTATCAGCGCGCAGAGTCGATGGCCGCGGATCTGGCCTGGTGCCAACAGCAGTGGCTGGAACACGAGCGCATTGATGGGTTTCGGCTGGGCGCCTTCGATGCGTTGCCTTCTGCGGCCCGCGGTGATGTCCTGTTCGGCCGCGAGGCTGAACGCATGCAGTTGATCGAGCAGATAAGTCAGGTGCGCAGCGATGGCATCGCCCGGGTCCTGCTGGTCGGTGGCGCGCCGGGTGCCGGCAAGTCGACGCTGATCCACCAGGGTGTCCGGCCCCTGGCGCCCGGCTACTGGGCCAGCGGCAAGAGCAATCTGCTGCAGCAGGAAATTCCCTACGCGCCATTGGCACAGATCCTCAAGTCGCTGATGACCCAACTGCTGGGCAAGCCGGCTCTGGAACTGGAGACGCTGAGCGAGCAACTGATCGAACGCCTCAAGGGACGGGGCAAACTCCTGGCGGAGCTGGCGCCCGAGGCCGAGCTGGTCATCGGTGTCGCGCCTGAACTGCCGAACATGCCGGCCCGGCATGCGCTTGATCGCGCCAATCAAACGCTACTCGATGTTTTGGAAGTCTTCGCTCAGCCGGGGCGACCCCTGGTGCTATTCGTAGATGACGTGCAGTGGGCCGATGATTCGACGCTGTCGTTCTTGCAAGCCTTCATAGCCCGGCCGCCCCGGCATCTGGCGCTCATTCTGGCCTACCGTGAGGCCGAATCGCAGTCCCTCCAGCGTGAGGGTGGATTGCTGCAGGTGTTGGAGCATGGGCAATCGTTACCCTGTGCAAGCATCATGCTGGGTCCATTATCGGTGCCAGCAGTCGCGGAACTGATCGCCGCTGAACTGGACACCGACCCCGAGGCTATCGAGTCGCTCGCACCAGTCGTGCACTACAAGACGGCCGGCAACCCTCTTTTCATCAGCCAGGTGTTGCGCGCGTTGATCGATGAACGTCTGGTGTGCTTCGACGTGCACGGTCGCCGCTGGGTCTGGAACCAGGAGGAGGTGGATGGTTACCGTTACGCCGATAACGTCGCGGACTTGATGGTGCAGCGATTCGAACGGCTGGCACCGATGGAACGCGAAGTGTTGCGCACGGCCGGATATGTCGGCGGGCGCTGTGATGAATCGCTGCTGCACCGGTTGTTACCGTGTGATCAGCAACAGATCAACTGTGAAGTGCAAAGTCTGGTCGATGCCGGTTTTCTGTTGCGTGAGCGTGAGCAACTGGTGTTTCCCCACGACCGTGTACTTGAGGCAGCCTGTCAGCTTGCTGCGCCAGCGGGACGCGCCGCCGAGCATGCCCGTATCGCCGTCGCCATGCTTGATCAGTGGGGTGAGCAGATCCATGAGCGTGTATTTGAAGTCGCCAGCCAGGTTCAGCGTATTGACGTGGATAAACTGGAGGCGCATCGCCGTGCCGCGTTCGTCGAGCTGTTGGTCGAAGCTGCCGAACGTGCCAGGGACACCGCGGCTGTCGAGCAGGCCGTGGGCTATCTGCGCACGGCCGAGCGTCTGCTCGGGCAGACCGGTTGGTCGAGCCTTTACACTCAGGCGTTCGCCACCCAATGGCTGGCTGCCGAATGTGACATGCTGCTGGCCGATCTGGCCAGCGCCCAACGCCGCCTCGACGACTGCCTGAATCACGCCACCACAGCGCTCGACCGCGCGAAAACCTATCGGTTACGGGCCACCTTGCGCACGTTGCACTCCGATTACGAGGGTGCCATAACCGAGGCGTTGACCGGGTTGGCCCTGCTGGATATTCCCCTGCAGCGCAAGCCCTCGCACGATCAGCTAAGCCTCGTGTTTGCCCAGGTACGCGCACTCGTGGGCGCGCGCCGAATCGCCGATCTGGTGCATTTGCCCAAGGCCGATGACCCGCTTGTCGAAGTGGCCATGGAGTTGCTCAGCACCGCTCGAACAGATGGCGCCTGCCTCGGTGCTCAACGCCAGCAAGCGCACCCGCAACACTCTGGTGCTCGACGATGCCCGGGCAGATTGTCCCGAGGCCTACAGCGCCGACCTCCTACAGCGCCAGACGCGTTCCATGTTGTGCCTGCCGTTGCTCAGACAAGGCACATTGATCGGTCTGGTCTATCTCGAAAACAGCCTGGTCCCCAAGCTGTTCAGCGCCGAGCGCCTGACCATGCTGGAAATACTCGCCTCCCAGGCCGCCGTGTCACTGCATACCGCCAGGCTGTATGCGCAGCTGGTCGAAGACACCCGACTGCGTGCGCAAATGAAAGCGGACTTGCGCAGTTCCCGGGCAGAACTGGCGCGTAGCTCGCACCTTAAAGTCATGGGCGAGCTGTCTGCTTCGATTGCCCATGAAATTAGCCAGCCGCTGCTGGGCATCTTGTCTAACGCCTCGGCGAGCCTGCGCTGGCTTAAGCGTGATCAGCCCGATCTGGAAGAGGCGATTCAGGGGCTGGAAGACATTCGCTCAGACAGCGCCCGCGCCGCCGATATTGTCCAGGCACTTCGCGCGCTCGCCAAACAGGCGCCGTTGCAACGGCGACCGGTGCAGATCGACGAGTTGATCGGTGAGGTCGTGCGCCTGACCGCCACCGATCTGGCGAACCGCAACGTGCAACTGCAAACCCGGCTTGATGCGCAATGCCCGGTTTGGGTCGATGCGGTGCAGATCCAGCAAGTGGTGTTCAACCTGATCACCAATGCGCAGGAAGCCATTGCCGGAGCCGGGTTGCCAGATGGACGCATCATCATCGGCTCAGCGGTCAAGGACGATCATGTTCAAGTCTGCTTCCAGGACAATGGGCCGGGAATTGACGCACCACAGCGCGAGCAAATCTTCGATGCGTTCTACACCACCAAAGGCAGCGGCATGGGGATGGGGCTGGCCATCTGCAGGTCAGTGATCGGTGCGCACGGCGGGACGCTGGTGGTCCAGGACAGCGATCAGGGCGCCAGGATCTGTTTCAATCTGCCGATCGCGGCGGCCAGCGTCGGATAAAAAAAGGCCGCATGAGCGGCCAAAGGGGAGGAGTTCGTTCTGTTGGCCTCGATCAGTTCACGCGTGCAATGCCTGCGCGCGAAGTTGTCGCAAGCCGTCGACCACGCTATCGGGGATTCTCCTGTCGGATATGTCTCGATCAATCATTGGTGTGTTGGGACGTCGGTTTGTGATCACGTGATCAACGGCCCGCCGCCAGGCCTTGGGTGTCATCCCTTCCAGCCGGCTAAAGGTGTGGGTGAAATGCGAGTGGTCCGCGAAACCGCATTCATAGACGACGTCGGTGATCGGCATCGAGGTGATCAGCAGGCTTTTGGCTTTTTCGATTTTCATCCTCACCAGCCAACCTTGGGGTGAGTGGCCGGTACTTTTTTTGAACGCCCGGGAAAAATGGCTGCGCGAAAGGTTGCAGTGTTCGGCAATCTCGCTGATGCGAACGCAACTGCCCATATCACGCAGCATCAGTTCCTTGGCGCGGCGCTCTTGCCAGCTGGACAGGGCGCCCAGCGGTCTCGCAAGTTCACATGGATGGTCTGAATTCACCGATTGCGGGTTCATGGCGGCTCTCCTGATCGTTAGGGAAAGTCTGTCCGCCGGCGACCTTTAAAGTCCTTAATCAAACCTTAAGAATTATGAAACGCCGCGACCGATCGGCGTGGGTGATTAAAGCCATACGAGGCGGGCGCGCGTAGGGTGCTCAGCGGGGCGAGTCCCTTGCTCTATTTTTGGCTGAGCGCCGCGATCGATACCCCCGATGCCACAAACGTCATTCCTGCCCCCACGTCAGACCATTCACAAGTCGTGGCCGCTGGCGTAGAAAACCGGAAAGTGTAGTGGCGAAAGCGCCCATGAGCGCGAATCCAGCTGCCGTAAGTACAGCAAATCACACGCCGTACACCTGCATCTGGATACTCACTGAGCCGCGGTGCGGGTCGACAAACTGCGGAATGAATGCCAGCACGAAAAGGCCCAACCATTTAAGTATTTCCAAGCTGCCTGGCTTAGGGGCTGCATTCTATTTTGGCAAAACCTCAGAGGCGCCGAACGGGCGACGCTGGCTCCCCCAACAACATCTTTTGCCGCCAGGCGGGTGCGCTGGTGGGGAACAGCACTTCGTTCGGTCGCCAGCGAGCAACGCCGAAGGCGGCCGCAATACGCTGGCGTTGCTGGCCCTGGACAAGGACGCGTCGGTAACTGCTCTCGCTCTGCTGTAGCCCCAGCACATAGCCCACGCCCGCCTGGAAATCGCCTCCATGGGCCCGCCACCAGGCGGCGATCAACTGCGGGTCGGGCCAGGGCAGGTTTTCATCGGGGTCCATGGCGACATTAGCGTCCTCAGGATCGTCGTTCGGGCCGGCATCGAAATCCGGCAGGTCCTGCAATTCCAGGTCGAGCAGCGCCAGGTCAGCGCCAGTGATCAGACTGAAGGCTTCGCCGGCGACGCGGGCATGAGGCAGGTCGCTCATCTGCTGGATCAACCAGGGCACGCTGAACGGGTCGCCCAGCAGCCCGATGGCCTGGATGCCGATGCGCTGTTGCCCAGGGTTCTCTATCAATTGGCGTATCCAGGCGATGCTGTTTTCACGCTTTTGCCAGGCCAGCAATACGCAGAGCGCGCGGTACTGGAACTCGCCCGGTTGCTCGGCGAACTGGCGCAGCGGTTCCAGAGCGTGCTCATCGCCCATCTGTGCGGTGGCCCAGTTGGCCCAGAAGCGCGTGGCTGGATCCGGGTGTAGACGGTGGGCACGAATTGTCGGCATCAGGTCACGACGACGCAGCTCGCCGGCAGTGCGGGCGGCACGTGCCAGCACGCTTGGGTCGGCGTGGGAAAGTCCGGTAAGCAGGGCAGGGCCAGGGTCGTGGCGGTGCATGCCGCAGGCGGCCAGGCCGAGGCGGTGGAACAGGGGTTCAGGGGAGGCGAGCATGCGGTCGATCCAGGGCGATATCCACTCCCAGTCGAGCCAACCCAAGGCCATCAGATAACCGCGCTCTGTGTCCACGGCACTGCGCAAATGCTGGCTGAGCCGTGACAACACCTGCGCGTTACCCGCCTCGAAGGCCAGTACTGCACTGGCGAACATCTCGCCGATGGCGTGCGGGTCGAGCTGAGCCAGCAAGGTGTCGTAGCCTGTCTGGCCGGCGATGGCCAGGCCGTCGATGTGCGCCTCGATGCGCTGGTCGAGTTTCTGCAGCTCCTCTAGGTCATAGTGCGGGGCGCGTACGGCGTAGCCGCGAAGCATGGTGAGGAAAGAGGCTTCCTCGGCGTGAAGGGTAACCATCTGACCCTCCACGGCGTCCATCAATCCTTCCACACTAACCGCTGAATCATGTCCAGAACGGTATAGCCGGCCGCTTCGAAACAGCGTGGATCATCTTCGGACAGTTCCCACAGCTCACGCATCCGCTCACCGGACAAATAGGTCGAGAGCACTCCGGTAATCGTTCCCGGCCGCCGTCCGTGGAGACTCATCTCGGGCGCGGTAAGGCGCTGCATGACTTCATCCAGCTCGATACTGCGGAACTCGCCCTGATCCTGAAGCAGGATGAATGCTTCAGCACCGACCTGCCGCACGACCGTCATGCAGACCGCTAGGAAGTCGCGCTTGATCTCAGCATCGAACTGGCCGTCCATGCCGTCCTCGAACTCATAGATCGCCGGAAACGCACGGTCGCCGAAATTGAACTGGAGTCCGCCGCGATCCGTTCCTTCGCCATCAGGAAAGCTGCATAACGCCGCGAAATAACGTCCCTGTCCGAGCCGTAGCTCTACCTCCACGCTCAGCCAGCGATACCGCTCCAGGCATTGTTCCAGCGACACACAGTCGGCCGCGACCGAGACAGTGTCGAGCCACTCGCCGGAAATGGGGTCGACCACCAACTCTGACACGCAATCCTGCAATCGCGCGGCCATGATATGCCTTGTCTTCAAGGCTGCGATCACGGCCAACAACTTCTCTCTCAGACTGTCCCGGGGTAGCGATGGGAAATGGATCGATATCGGATACGAAAACGCCATACGCTAGTGCTCCTGAATTTTCCCCGACATGTGTGGCTTGTTTTCCTTCCCGAACTTGTTTTCCAGGTTGCCCCGCTGGCCTTTCGGGATGGCGACGTGCACGACAGTTCCCGGGCCGAACACATCCGGTCGCTGCGCCAACTGTTCTTCCCGTTTGAACTGTGTGAGTCCGACCTGGCCCCAGCTCGCCTTGCACTCCTTGACGACACCCTCGCGCGTCACTACGTCGAACTCCTGGATCACCAGGCCGCAGTCCCGACAGGTTATTTTAACCGCCACTTCCTTTGCCTGGGTCTGCTCAGCCACTTTCACCTCGAAACGCTCGCCCTTGATCAGGGTGTCGTATATCAGCGCAGCCTCGAACAGCTCCTGTTTCTCCTTGGGGCTACCAGCCTTGTTGGCTTTGTTCAGCATCCGATCCAGCTTTTTCTCATTGCGCTGCTGCAGTTTCTTCCGTCGCCTGATGCGCACCTGCTGGTTGATCTCGTGTTCATCCTTGGGCGGGTCACGCTTGAGATTGGCATGAGGGCAGGACGAATCCTGGGCGACCCCGTCGGTGGTCGGTCCCGGAGGCGTCTGCGCCGGCATCGACGCATGATTGTGTGTGGTCAGGTCCAGGTGCCGGTCGACGTTCTGCCCCTCGAACTTGACGTTCATCGACCACGAGACGAAATACACCTTGCCCTTGATCTTGCTGGTGACTATAGCTTTCTTCGGAGCGTTGCCCGCCTCGTCGCCGGTGCTGGTCTTGAAGTAGCTCTTGTCCTTGAGCATGACTTCCTTGCCACTGATGCTGACCGTTCGGCTGCCACGGGTCGTGTCTTTTGCATAGCCGGTATTCGGATAGGGGATGGGTATGCCGGCAGGGGTTGCCGCAGTCTGTGGCGGGGTGAAGCAGACATCCGGAAACCTGGCGATCGATACCCCGTCCCCCGCCTTGCAGGAAATCTCCCGATTGTTGGCATACACCTCATTCGCCATCACGCAGCCCTCACAGTCTGGTAACTGAGCATCACGGCGGCGCGTTCGCCGGCGTCGTTGCCCAAGTGGCAGAAGATATTCGGGCCTTCGCCATAGCCCTTGCGGCTGGCGGCCAGGGCTACGGCGAGCATCGCCGGGCCGATGGCGGCGCCGACTTCGCCGATGCAGTCGGCGGGGTGCCAGAGGTGGAAGAACTCCTTGCGCACGCGCAGGGTGCGGCTCAGGGCCAAGGACGCTTCCTTGAAGTAGTACTGCTCGCCGGAGATGTCGGTGAGCCGATAATCCATTTGCTCCAACCCACAGCCGACTTCGCTCAGGGCAGCGCGTACGGCTTGAGTCAGGCCATCGGCGCGCAAGGGAATGTCTTCGGCCTCCACCGTGGCCTTCTCCATACCGAACCCCAGGCCGATGCAGGCCAATTGCGGCTCTTTGCTGGCGACGGGGGCGGCCAGCACCACGGCGGCAGCGCCTTCGCCGGGAATAAAACCGTTGGAGTTCTGGCTGGTGAGCAGGCGTTCGCGTGCTTCGAAAGCGGCCAGGGTCGGTCCGCTGAGGAAGGAGTCGACGCCGGCAATCAGCACGTGGCGATGGCCGCCCTGGTAGATCAGCGTGCGCGCATTCAGCAGGGCCACGGCAACGCTGACCCGACCACGGGCAATGACGTTGGAACCGGGATGAAAGCGCAGGCCCAGTTCGGCTTCGATGGCGTGCAGCAGCCCCTTATCGAGACCATCGAGGCGGCCGGGGCGCTCGACTTCCGCCACCCCCAGCAGCAGCGGGGTCTTTTCCGGGTCGACGTTGGGGGTGCTTTGTATCGCCTCGGCGATGGCGCGGGCGGCCATCTTGATCAGCTTGGTGCGGCCGCGCCAGGGCTGTTCCAAAGGCACGCTGGCGGCAATCAGCCATTCGCCGCCTTGGTCGATAAAGCGGGTTTCCTGGAAATTGTCGATGGCGCAGCGGATCGCCGCGCAGCTCGCGGGTGCGCTGAGGCCGACAGCACTGACCATGCCGGAGCCGATGATGCAAAGCGCGGTCATCAGTCCGTCTCCTCGGGTGCGCGCTTGTTTTTTACCAGGGAGGAGAGCGATGGGTAGTAATCCTTGCCCAGTTCACGGGCGCGCCACCAGCCCGTGGACATCGTGCCGACCAGCACCTGAGCGATCTCGAACATGTTGCGCCGTAGCGGACGGGCGACACGCCAGGTCAGCTGCACTTGGAGCGCGTCGGTGTCGATCAACAGGGTGTCGATTACTGCCTGCACAGTCTCATGACCGCCTTTTTTCAGGAAGAAGGTCACCGGCACGTCGATTTCGGGGATGCGAAAGCCCGCGCGCTCCTGGGGCGTGAGGTTGAGCAGCAGCACGTCCTCGCCGCCGCGCAGGTGCTGGATCTGCTGATCGTCAGGAGCCGCCTGAAAGTAGCGGCGGTCGAAATCGCCCGGCAGAAACGGAAAGCAGTCGGCCAACCAGGTCTCGTCGTAAGTACCGGCGAAGCGGGCGCGTTGCGGCCAGCTGCGGCCGATGGGGCCGAGGGCCATCGGGCGGTAGTCGCCAGAGGGGCTGTCGATCGCCTTGCCCAATTCCTCGGTGTTCGGCATCGGCATGCCAACGATGTCAGCACTACCCATATGGCGTGGGAACCAGCCACAACCGGTCGGATTGTCCAGGTAGCAGTGACGCATTTCGGAGTCCTTGGCCATCGGATGACTGCCGCCAAAGGCCTGGGCATAAGAGATGTGCTGCTCGGTGAAGGGCTGCGGCAAGCCGGGAGAAACGCCCAACAGCCCCGGTTGCCACTGCCGGGGGCCGAGGACAGAAAAGGCTTTGCTCATCTGACCGACGCGAATGCCCGCAGCCAGTTGCCTCACGGGCCGCCCGCCTGGGGCATAGGCCTTGCCGCGCACCAGCACATCGCAGAATGGCTTGACCGGGGCGAAGTCCATTTCCTGCAGCGGGGTGCTGAGACCAGGCTCGCCGAGGAAGGTATCGGCCATCAGCAGCGGTTGCTGAGTGTCGGCGAGGGTCGCCGCGCGGCCGTCCAGCGGCAGATTGAAAGTGCCTTTGGCCACCACCACCAGGGATTCGCGGCCATCGGGCTCCATGCCCTGGGTATAGGCAGCAAGCAGTTTGCTGGCGTTGAGCAGTTCCATGGGCCGAATACCTGTCTAGTTGATCTGCACCGAACCACCCTTGATGCGGTTGACCCCGCTGGAGCGGCTGGACAGGTAGGCGCCCTGGATAATCACTTTGCCCGCGCGGGTCAGGGTGATACTGGCCTTGCCGCAACGCAGCACGATCTCGCGGTCGGCACTCAATTCCAGGCGCTGGTCGTCCAGTTGCACGCAGGCAACCGGTGCGGGCGCCGCGGCCTGGCCCAGCAGGCGACCGATCACTAGCGGGCGGAAAGGGTCGCCATCTTCGAACATCAGCGCCACCTGGGTGCCGATGTCTGCAGGGGCGAGCAGGGTGGTGCTGCGGGCGGCGATGCTCTGTTCCTCGGGGCAACCGGGGTAGGTCACCAGGGGCGCACTGGCCTGCGGCAGGTCGAGCAGGACGCCGATGACCACGCCATCGATGCGGGCCTGGGTGGGTAGTGGGTATTGAACCGTCATACGCGTGACTCCTAGTTTTGCAGGATCTTGCGTCCCTTGATCACCACGTTCTTGTTGGCCTTGATGTTGATCGCGCCAGAGCCGTCTATGGTGATGTCCTTGCCGCGGATGCTGATGGTGCCGTCCTTCTTCATGACGATGCTGGCTTTGCCGGTGGTGATGGTCACCGAGTCACCGGCATCGATGACAAGGTCCTTGCCCACCGTCAGCGCATCGTTGTTGTCGATATCGGTCGTGCGTCCTGCACCGACCTTGCGCGATTCGTTTGCCTTTACCGTGGTTGAAAGATTGGCACCCACGTCCACCGAGCGGTTGGCGCCCACATTGGTCGACTGGTAGAGGCCCACATTGACGTTTTGGTAGGCCCCGACATTCACCGTTTGAAAGGCACCGATGACAACTTCCTGCGCTGCGCCGATGGCGATCGTCTCGTTGATACCTACCGCATGGGTGCGCTGCAGGGTCACGGTCGCGGTTTCGTTGGCGCCGACGCTGATCGTGCGGTTGCTGCCAATGTTGATGGTCTCGTTGCTGCCGACGCGTTCCGTACGGTTGACGCCAATGGTGATGGTCTCGTTGTTATCGACGGTTTCGGTGCGGTCGTGTTTGACGTGCACGGTTTCGTCGTTGTCGATGCTCTTGCTGCGGTCGTGGCCCACCCGGTGGGTCTCGTCGTTCTCGACCTCGATGTCCTGGTTCTTCTCGGCGTGGATAAACAGTTGCTCCGCACCCTTTTTGTCCTCCATGCGGATTTCATTGAAGTTGGCCGGTGAGCCGCCCTTGCTTGAACGGCTCTTTACGCCGCTCTGGGTGGCATTGGCCGGCAGCGTGTAAGGCACCGTCTGCTCGGCGTTGTAGACGCGGCCGGTGATGATCGGCCGATCCGGGTCGCCTTCGAGGAAACTGACAATCACTTCCTGACCGATTCGCGGGATCTGCATCGCCCCCCAGTTCTTGCCGGCCCAGGCCTGGGAGACGCGCATCCAGCAGGAGCTGTTCTCGTTGGATTGGTCGTGGCGATCCCAGTAGAAGTGCACTTTGACCCGGCCATACTGGTCGGTCCAAATCTCCTCGCCATTGGGGCCGACCACCACCGCGGTCTGTGGCCCTCGGACAATCGGCATGGGGGTCAGGGGGAGGGGGTGGAAAACCTGGCTGGCATCCATGCAAGCGAGTTCGCCCACGAACTGCTCGGAGAGATCCTGGGTGCCACTTTCATAGGGCTCCTGGTGGATGTGGTAGCGCGCGCTGACCACCAGGTATTCGCGGTTCTGGTCTTCGCGCTCGTAACCGGTCAGCGTGAACAGGTGGCCGGAGCCCAGCCCGCGGGCACGGCCGCGCAGTTGTACGCGCTCGAACTGGCTGTGGATGGCTTCGATGCGGGTACGCGCATAGTGCTCGCCGTCGTTGCTCTGTGCGTATTCACCGGGGTAGTCGTAGAGCGGGTAGTCGCCGTTGCTGTGGCTGCGCGACACACTGGAGCGCACCCCAAGGTTGGCGCGGGGGCGCTGGAAGTCGTAATCGTTGAGCTCCAGCGAACCGGGTTGGACTTCCCGCGCCAGTTGCCAATCGTAGAAATGATCGCGCTCGCGCATTTGCCGATCGGGCGGGTAGAACGGCACTGAGTCGTAGTCGGCCACCGTGGAGTGGGCGCCATAGGCGTCGGCCAACACCAGTACATGACGCGCTTGCTCATGGCGGAAGTAGTAATAGATCCCTTCCTGTTCCATCAAGCGGCTGACGAAGTCGAAGCTGGTTTCGCGGTACTGCACGCAATATTCCCACTGGCGGTAGCTGCCGCTCAGGCTGTCTTCGAAATCGGAAAAACCGAGGTCGCGGAACACCTGCTTGATGATGTCCGGCACCGTATTGTTCTGGAAAATCCGGCAATCCGAGGTGCGTGTGAGCAGCCAGAACCAGGGCCGCAGGCTGACGTGGTAGCCGGCGAACTGGCCATGGCCGGTCAGTTGTCGACAGCTGCAGGCAATGCCGTGGAAGTAGCGTTTTCCGCCGTCGTGCAGTTCCAGGGTCAGGCCCATCGGCTTGCCCAGCAAATGGTCGAACGTGATCGCCCGGTCTTCGGAGGTGAGGTTCAATTCGTAGTGGAACAACCGCCCCAATTCTTCGTTGCCTTCCATGCTCCGCAGCAGCAGGACATCGCCGCCGAGGGGGCAGTTGACCTGCACCAAACGGTTGTTTTGCGTGATTGCCATGCACGGCTTCCTCTGCCTCGTGTTTGGGCGTCAGTCGGCCGTCTCGAATACATGACGCAACGTACGACTGAATCCGTTTCCTGCGGATTAACCTTTTGCCCAACGCCTCTTTGGCGTTATCTCTAATCCTTACAATTCAAGGAAGTGTTAGCGCTGTTCAATTCTTGTCAAGAAACTCTCCGACCAGTGGGGTGAACACTGAGGCGTTTCAAGATCGGTGATCGGAGGTCATTATTTAGTATCTTTGGTTATAGGCTTTATTCTAAAAAGTGAGTGCCCGCGCAATTTATTCAGGCGCGAATTCAGTCGTGCTTATGAAGATCATCTTTCAAAGTTGCGTAAAGGATGAGTACTGTAAAACTAAAGTTCGCGTACTTTTAACTACCGAAGACCTGATGACGGCAGAACCGACTATCCTTTCGGATAGTGAACGCTGCACTCTTGGCAAAAAGGGACGCCATGCCAGACTATGATCGCGCCATCGGCTCCACACCCGGCATTACATACGGTGATCGAACCTGTCTGATCGGGCCCTGGTTACTCAGGCCCTGGCTACTCCGGATGGCTTCAATTACGGTTTTCTGTCTTTTCACGGCAACACCCGGATACGGCCAGAACCTGCCAACCGCGGCAGGTGTCGAAAACGCCACGGTAACGGTGATTCAAGCGCAGGAAATCGTTTCCAGGGCCACCCTCGAAGCCGTTCGCTGGAGCGGCCCTGAATCCGGCCCGCAAGCCCTGCGGGGCAAGAACATCGCCCTAGTCGCGGAAGATTTGCGTAACGGAGGCATCGTCGGTGTCGCGCAGGGCGCTCGCGAGGCAGCCAAGGCGATGGGCTGGACGCTGAAGGTATTCGATGGCGCTGGATCATCGGCCGGGCGCGCAAAGGCCTTTTCCGATGCCCTGGCAGAGAAACCCGACGGCCTCATTCTGTGCGGCTCCGATGCCCTTGAGAACAATGCGGCGCTGATCCTCTTCGCCAACAGGGATGTGCCGGTGGTTGGCTGGCACGCCGGGGCACGCCCCGGGCCGATTGATGGCACGCCGGTGGCCATGAACGTCACGACCGACCCGCTCGAAGTGGCTCGCCTCACGGCCATGGCGGCAGTGGCACAGTCAAACGGACACGCCGGCGTGGTCATCCTGACCGACTCCAAGTACAGCATCGCCATGGCGAAAGCCAAGGCTATGGAAAACGTCATTCGGGCCTGTCAGGAATGTACGGTGCTGGAAGTGCGCGATGTCGCGATCTCCGAAAGTGGCGAGAAGATGCCGGCGATCACCAAGGAGCTGCTTCAGCGCTATGGCAAGCGCTGGACCCACACACTGGCCATCAATGATATCTATTTCGACTACTCGATTGCCTCATTGACCAACGCCGCAATACCCAGTGACGGCATCAGTCTGTTGTCTGCCGGTGATGGCAGCGCTTCGGCTTTCTTGCGCATACAGGCAAAAACCTACCAGACCGTCACCGTGGCCGAGCCGCTCAACTTGCATGGCTGGCAAGTGATGGATGAATTGAACCGGTTGTTTGCAGGTCAGCCGGTGAGCGGCTTCGTAGCGCCGATTCACCTGGTCAATGCCGACAATATCGCCTTCGACGGCGGGAAGAAATTCCAGTACGACCCTGACAATGGTTATCGAGACATCTATCGCCACCAATGGAATCCATGACATTGGACGTTACTTCCCGGCTCGGACGCCGGCTATTGCCGCAATCGTTGCGCGCCCAGTTCACACTGGCGTTCCTGACGCTGGCGCTGCTGATTCTGGCGGGCGGTGCAACGGCGGTCTACGCGTTGCGCACTTCAAACAGCGCCACCCGCCAGCTGACGGATGAACGACTGGTGCGCATGCAAAATGGACAAGACATGGTGCAGCGGACCTTGCTGATCGAACGCCAGACCGATCAGCTTCTGACAACCCGTTCCCCCGACGCCCTGCGTTCAAGCTATGCGGCGACCGTCGAACAGCTTGAAGCCCTTGATCAACTGGTGCAGGAGCTGACTGCCGCGAACAGTGGCGAGGCGATACTCGACATGCATCAGTCGAGTCAGTTGTTCCGCAATACCGCCAACATCGTTGCGCAACTGCGAGAAAGCCTGCTGCAAACCGAGGTCACCTTCGAGCACACCCTGGAGGATCACGCCGCCCGGTTGACCGCGACCCAGACCCGGGCCAGCCTGGAACTGGCGGTGTTACTTTTCGATCTGCCGCAGGCTAATGACAGTGATGCGGTGCAACGGCTGCGGGTCCGATATGAGCGCCTGTCACGCGCCGCAGGCAAGTTACCCGACGCTGATGTGGAGACGGCCGATCTCTTCTCCCTGCGCCTGAGGCTCATCAATCAGCGCAACGTCATACAGCGCTTCAATGAGGAACTGAAGAATGAGGCCGGGGTTCTGGTCGCGGTGGCCCGTGAGCAATCCAGTGCTTACACCGAAGACTATCGCGAAGCCGTGCAGCGCCTGGTCGAGGCCTCAAATCGTAGCCAGCGATGGGTACTGATCATGTTGGGCGCGAGCCTGATATTCGCCTGGTTCGTGACCCGGGTCTTCATGGGCCGTCATGTGCTCGTGCGCCTGAACGAAATAAGCCGGCAATTGCGTCAGGAACGCACTGACAAAACGCATTTGATGATGGTGGAACATGGGAAAGACGAGATCGGCAACATGGCTCGCGCGGTGAATCAATTCCTCAAAGACCGTCTTCAGCTTGAAAAAAAAACGGTCCAATTGAGTATCGCCACAGAGCGGCTCGCCCTGCAAAACAACCGATTAGAGCAAGAAGCCATCATCCGTGCCGGACAAGGTCATGTCCTGGAGCTGATCGCCAGGAGCACCGAGCTTGCAGAAGTCCTCGATAGTCTGGCTCACCTGGTCGAGTCCCAACTGGAGGGGATGATGGTGTCCATCCTGGTGCTGGATGAGGATGGCAAGCACCTGCTGCACGGGGCTGCCCCCAGTTTGCCGAAAGCCTATAACCAGCTCATTGACGGGATTGCGATCGGTCCAAACGTCGGCTCTTGCGGTACCGCGGTGTATCGACGAGAACCGGTCATCGTCACGGATATCGAGCTGGACCCGCTGTGGGAGGAGTACCGATCAGCCGCTGCGCCCTATGGATTTCGCGCCTGCTGGTCGACGCCGATTCTGTCCCATGAGCGAAAGGTATTGGGTACGTTTGCCTTGTATTCCAACACCGTCCGCAGCCCCAGCTCGACCGAGACGCGACTGATCGACATGGCGACACCTCTTGCCGGCATTGCGATAGAACGCCAACTGACCGAAAAACGCATTCGCTATATGGGCGACCATGACGCACTGACCGGGCTGCCGAATCGCACCCTGCTCGAAGACCGTCTCAAGCAGGCAATACTTTATGCCCAGCGCTACAGCCGGCTGGTGACGGTGGTGTTTCTCGATCTGGACAAATTCAAACTGGTGAATGACAGCCTTGGGCACAGCGCTGGAGACGTACTGCTGAAAACCGTCGCCCAGCGCATGCAGGAGTGTGTGCGCCGCACCGACACCGTCGTGCGACTGGGTGGCGACGAGTTTGTAATCATCCTGTTCGACCAGCCCTCAGACCTCGACGGCGTTACTCCAGCCCTGCACAAGATCCAGGAAGCCATCCTGCGGCCGATTCAGCTCAGCGGGCATACACTCCACGTCACCTGCAGCATGGGGTTGGCCACCTACCCAGCTGACGGCAGCGATACCGACACGTTGCTCAGCAATGCGGACGCCGCCATGTACCGGGCCAAGGAACTGGGTCGCAACAGTTACCAGTTCTATACGAGCGAGATGAATAACAAGGATCAGGGCAAGCTCGCCATGCAAGACGGGCTACGAAACGCACTCAACCATGACGAGTTCCTGCTGCTGTACCAGCCACAGGTGGATTTGCAGTCAGGTCAGATTATCGGCGTAGAAGCACTGATCCGCTGGCAGCATCCCGAACTCGGCATGGTGTCTCCAGTCAAATTCATTCCGCAGGCCGAAGAGACCGGGCTGATCGTGCCCATAGGCGATTGGGTGATTCATACCGCGTGCAGACAGAACAAGGACTGGCAGGATGCGGGCTGGCCGCCGATCACCATGTCGGTGAATATTTCAGCACGCCAGTTCATCGAAAGGGACCTGATCGACCGGGTGAGGCATGCCTTGCAAGAGACCGGTCTGGACCCGATGTACCTTGAGCTGGAGCTGACCGAAAGTCTGATCATGCAAGACCTTCAGCAAGCCATCAGCAAAATGAAGGAATTGCAATCAATGGGGATCAGTCTGTCGATCGACGACTTCGGCACCGGCTACTCCAGCCTCGCGGCATTGAAAAGCTTCCCCATCGCAAGACTCAAGATCGACCAGTCTTTCGTGCACGATCTGCCCGACAACGAGAACGACAAAGCCATCGCTACCGCAGTGATTTCGTTGGGGCACCAACTGAACCTCAAGGTCATAGCCGAAGGTGTCGAAACCGAAGAGCAGCAAACCTTCCTGCGTGAAAACGGCTGCGATGAAATTCAGGGCCACTTTTTCAGCAGAGCGGTCAGCGCAGAGGAAATCAGTCTGTTACTGCGTACGCCCCGATTGCCTCAATCGAGCTGCATTACCAGCCCTGACGCGGTAAGGCGAAAACGCGATGTAAAACGTCCACGCAGTCCAATGCCCGGGCATTAATGACTTGGCGTACGGTAAAACGCTGCTGTGTCGACCTGCGGCAAAAAAGGCATCGGCGATTTTTCTGCTGCTCACCCAACTGGTGACCAGAGAAACCACCAGAGTGGCCAGCACCGGACGACGGAATTTCGCTTCAGCATTTTTGATGGACTGTGGCATGGCACGCTCGGCATTCAGCAAGAGAGAAAACTTGCATCTGGCATGAACCATGGTGCCAATCTCGATGAGCCGGGTAGTGTGGCAGGGGAACGACCTATGAAGGCCGTCCCCATGCCGATTGTGGCGCAAACCACTTGAGGTCGGTGCTCTCGCGTATTTTCGCCGGTCAACTACGAGCTTCTTCGGTCAGCTCAAACACCTCTAGTTATCGATTAAAGCGCTCGACCAATGAGTACTGAGTATTGGCCGTCCGGGTCAATTCCTTGCTTAACTCTGCCGAATGATGGGCCTGCTCTGATGTCTGATCTGCCAGGTGCGCGATGGTGGTGATATTGCGGCTGATTTCCTCTGCAACGGCGGTTTGCTCTTCAGTGGCCGCTGCAATTTGGGTTGTCATATCAGTGATGTTGGCGACCGCTTCACTGATACCTACCAATGCTTTGTCTGCCTCAAGCACCCACGTCACACCTTCTTCGGCCTGACGGCGACCACTTTCCATTGTTTGCACGGCGTTATCGGAAGACATCTGGAGCTTGGTTATCAGGCCATGGATTTGCGTCGTGGATTCAGAGGTGCGCTGCGCCAACTGACGCACCTCGTCCGCCACCACGGCGAAGCCTCGACCCATATCACCAGCGCGGGCAGCTTCGATCGCGGCATTCAGGGCCAGTAGGTTGGTTTGATCGGCAATGCCTTTGATGACATCGACCACGGTTCCGATTTCATTGCTGTCCTTGGCCAACTGCGCGACCGTCTGCCCGGTTTCGCCAACCACTGCGGACAGTCGCTGGATCGCTTCGCGGGTATCTCGGGCCACATCGCGTCCGCGTCCGGTCAGCAAGTTAGCTTCTTGGGAGGCGTCAGCGGTGCGTTGGACATGGCTGGCAACTTCTTGTGTGGTCGCCGCCATCTGATTGACCGCTGCGGACACTTGTTCGGTCTCGACACGCTGGCGATCAAGACCCCGTGAGCTGTCGGCGGCCAATACGTCGGACCTCCCGGCTAGTCCGCTGAGTTGCTCCGCGGTGTCCTGCAGACGTGTAAGACAGGTCTTCAGGCGCGCGGCCTGGCTCACAAAGGCGGTTTCAAGGCGTGCCTGAGGGCCACACTCGTCGCTGTACATTTTCGCGATCAGTTGATCGGAGGTGGAGGGTTCAGCCATCTGTAACAAGCGCAGTGTCCCCTGCTTTTGCCAGCGCGTGACGATCAGTCCGAGCGGTGCAGAGACTGCTGCGGTGATGGCAATGGCCACGAAGGTGTTGAGTAAGACACCACTCAAAGCCCCCGCCAAGCCCATAACCAGGAATGGCAGCCAGCCAAGCAGGGCCGGTTGCCACTTGTCACGCGCGGGGATGGCTGCCTTGCCCTGACTGATGCGCTTGTAGAGGGCTTCGGCGCGGTGAACTTGTTCGGCAGTGGGTTTGACCCTGACCGATTCATAGCCAACCACTTGGCTGCCTTCGAAAATCGGTGTGACGTAGGCATTGACCCAGTAATGGTCACCGTTTCTGGAGCGGTTTTTGACAATGCCCATCCACGGGTTGCCTTGCTTGAGAGCGCCCCACATATGGGCGAATACGGCAGGAGGCACATCGGGATGGCGGACGATATTTTGCGGTGCGCCAATCAGGTCGGCTCTGTCGAAGCCACTGATTTCTACGAAGGCGTCATTGCAGTAAGTGATGACTCCTCGAGCATCTGTTGTCGAGATGAGTTTCTGTTGAGGTGCAAGCGCGACCTCACGTTGCGTAACGGGTTGGTTGTTCCTCATTCCTGCAGCTCCCTGGGTCCGGTAAAAAAGCCATCGGCAGACGCCAGAAAAATGTGAGTAATTTTTTAAAAATATATTTAACAACAATGAGTTACATCAATTTTGCTCGTTGGAAACCGGGTCCGGATTAGATTTTTTTCAGGTCCGTCCTCGACATCCAGTTTTACGCAAGGTTGTAGGAATGGCCTTGTCTACATTACTTGATTGACGTCAACCGCCTGTGTCGGCCTGCGCTGTATTCTGCGCTGAAACCGACTGTTGGTAGCGCAAGGCTTATTGCTCATGACTGAATTGATGCTGACTCACCTCGACTCACTGGGACGCGTGCGAATGGTCGATGTTACGGATAAATGCGTAACGTCCCGAGAAGCCGTGGCTGAGGCATGGGTTCATATGCTTGCCGAGACCCGACAGCTGATTGCCAGTGGTGCTCACCCTAAAGGTGATGTATTTGCGGTAGCGCGGATCGCGGGCATTCAGGCGGCCAAACGCACGTGTGAGTTGATTCCGCTCTGTCATCCGCTGCTTCTGAGCAGTGTTAACGTTGAGTTGAGTTTTGAAGGTGACCAACGCGTACGCATTGTTTCTCGGTGCAAGTTGTCCGGACAGACCGGCGTCGAGATGGAGGCACTGACCGCCGCCAGTGTGGCGGCCTTGACCCTGTATGACATGTGCAAGGCCGTGGACCGGGGCATGAGTATCGAATCGGTGCGGCTGTTGGAGAAGCAGGGTGGTAAAAGTGGCTGGTATCAGGCGCCGCAACAATGAAGCTGAATGTTTTGTATTTCTCGCGGTACCGCGAAACGCTTGGCCTTGACGATGAAACGATTGAAGGTGATTTCACTTCTGTCGATCAATTGCGTCGGCACCTGATACATCGTTCTGGCGTTTGGCAGGTGCTGGCCGAACAGAACCTCATGTGTGCCCGCAATCAGGACATGTGTGGGCTCGATGAGCCGTTGATAGACGGTGATGAAGTGGCTTTTTTCCCAACCGTAACGGGAGGGTGATTCGATGATTCGAGTGCAGACAGAGCGCTTCGACCCCGGCACCGAAATCAATACCCTGCAGGCTTTGAGCCTGAATGTCGGCGCCGTGGTGAATTTTGTCGGGTATGTACGTGACACCAACGCCGGACAAGAAGTCGCCGGGATGTTTCTCGAGCATTACCCCGGTATGACCGAAAAGGTCCTGGGCAAGATCGCTGACGAAGCCCGGCAGCGCTGGCCGTTGCTCGGACTGGTGCTGATCCATCGAATCGGCGCGCTGCAACCGGGAGACCCCATTGTCTTTGTCGGCATCAGCAGCAGTCATCGTCAAGCGGCATTTGATGCCTGTGCATTTGTAATGGATTACCTGAAAACCCGCGCGCCATTCTGGAAAAAAGAACAGGTGGCCGAGAGTTCCCATTGGGTCGAGGCTCGCAACAGTGATCGCGAGGCGGCGCAACGATGGGAGTGACGTTTCCCTCGCGGTGAGTGGAGCGTGTTCAGCTGTATTGAGAGCGAGAATCCCATGCTCTATCCGCTGTTTCTGACGTTGCATCTGTTTGCCGCGCTGATTTTCATCGGCACGGTGTTCTTCGAAGTCCTGTTCCTTGAAAGTATCCGCAAACAGCTGCCCGTCAAGGTCATGTTGCTGCTCGAGCAGGGTATCGGTCGACGCGCACGCACCTTGATTCCATGGGTCTTGCTGGTGTTGTTCGGTGCCGGATTGGGGATGGTCTGGCTGCGCTATTTGCCGGCCCTGGCCACACCAATGGCTTCATCGTTTGGCACGTTGCTGATGTTGAAAGTCGTGGTGGCTGTCAGCGTACTGCTGCATTTCCTGGTCGCCATGTTTTTGTTCAAAAGTGGCCGGATGAGTGCTCGATACCTGCATTTCATCCATGGCAGCCTGTTCTGCCACATGGTTGTCATTGTGCTGTTGGCCAAGTGGATGTTTTACCTGACGTGGTGACTGGACTTGCCTGGTGTCCGTTGCGCGACAAGCACTTTGCTCGCGCTTGATGCAAATCAAGGAGCATGGGTCGCCAGGCTCCGACACTGGCGGTCCGCAGCCAGTCTCGGAGACCCGTTATGCTCAATTCGTTTCACAGCCCTGGAGAGCTGAACGTCCGGTGCGATCAAGGCGTGCTCGACCCCAACGGCCATGTCGACACTGAAAAATTTCACGACGGCATCGGCTCTCTGGATTTGCATCGTGCATTGCGCGTCAGCCGTCAGAAGTGCCGTCCGCTGTCGCTGAACGTGCAACTGCCTTCTAACCTCAAGCGTGCCTTGTGGTCCCCTCGCGAAACTTCATGCGAGCACAGTGGTGTCGAACACTATCTTCAGCGTCTGCAACATGAGATCGACCTCGTCGGTTGTCATCTGGGAGCCGGGCAGCGGGTCGAGCAGTTCCATCTGGGGGGCGGAACACCCGCCATCGCCCAACTGAGACGGCTGATGAATCACCTTCGTGGCCGATTCAACTTTCTTGGACATGAGTGCGGTGACTACAGCATAGAAGTGGACCTTCACCATACGGATTGGTCGACCATGGGCATGCTGCGTGACCTGGGGTTCAACCATGTCAGCATCGGCGTTCCGGACATCGGTGCCGACCGTGCGATGTCGGTGGCCTGCTACCAGAATCCGGCACCGATCCATTCGCTTATCGATGCCGCTCGGACCTTCGGCTATCGATCCATCAATGTCGATCTGGGTTATGGCCATACCTGGCAGACGCCAGAAAGTTTTGCGCTGAAACTGGCGACCATCATCGAACTGGAGCCGGACCGGCTGCTGGTGTTTGACTATGCCCGGCCACCCCAACGCTATCGGCCAAAGGCTGCAGACACAATCGGGGCGTTTTGCAGCGAGGAAGATAAAGGCGCCATGCGCCGGATCTGCTTTGAGCAGTTGATCGGCGCCGGTTATCACTACATTGGCCTGGGGCAGTTTGTCCGGCCCGATGACGATTTGGCGATTGCTCAGGAGCGCGGCCGATTACGTCGCAATTGTGAGGGGTTTACCCGTCACGGGCATTGCGACCATATCGGGTTCGGTTTGGGCGCTATCAGTCAGATCGACGGTTTGTATGCGCAAAACACCGACGAACTGGAACGGTACCAGCAGCAACTGGACATGGACCAACTGCCGACGAGTCGTGGCTGGCGCTGTGAGGAAGGGGATCAGGTCAGGCACATGGTCATGGAGCGCCTGGCGTGTGATCTGGAACTGGATATCCGGGCAATCGAGACGCGTCATGGAGTCATTTTTCGCCAGTACTTTTTCACCGCCTGGCCTGTGCTGGAGCAATTGAACCGTGACGGGTTGATTGAACTGTCTGACCGTTTCATCAGCATTCTTCCGGCCGGTCGGCCGCACGTGGATGCCGTCTGCAACCTGTTTGAAAAGGATTCGGACGGTGCGGGGCATGAACCCCTTTGCGAATGGATTGATCATGACAACTTCATTTGATTTCAATCGCGCCCTGGTCGAAAAGTATGACCTCCCGGGGCCGCGCTATACCTCTTACCCGACCGCGCCGCAGTTTCATCAGGCGTTCGCCGTCGATGACTATCAGCGTGCGGCCTCGGACAGTAACCAGGCGACAACGCCAAAATCGCTGTCGGTGTACATCCACATCCCGTTCTGCAAGAGCCTTTGTTACTACTGCGCCTGCAACAAAATCATTACCCGGAAAACCCACCGCGCCGTCGAGTACCTGACGTACCTCAAGCGCGAGATCGTGATGCAAGCGGCCTTGTTCGACCGCACTCGCAAACTCACGCAACTGCACCTGGGAGGTGGCACGCCGACCTATCTGACCGGCGAGCAACTGGCTGACCTTATGGACTGCCTGCACCAGGCATTCGACATGGATGACAGCGATGACCATGAGTTTTCCATCGAGGTCGATCCTCGCACCATCAGTACGCAGCAGATCCAGTTGTTGCGTCAGTTGGGGTTCAATCGTTTGAGCTTTGGCGTACAGGACTTCGACCCCGACGTGCAGGCAGCGGTCAATCGGCAGCAAAGTGAAGAGCAAATCCATGCGCTGGTCGCCGCGGCGCGCCAGGCGCGATTCAAATCGATCAGTGTCGATCTGATTTACGGCCTGCCATTGCAAACCGTGGAGAGTTTCGATGTCACCCTCGGCAAAATCATCGCGCTGCGTCCGGACCGGATTGCCGCCTACAGCTACGCCCATTTGCCGGAACTGGTGCGCGCACAACGGCTGATTCGTTCGGCCGACATGCCGCCACCGGAGCGCAAACTGGAATTGCTTGAACTGACTGTCCGTCGTCTGACTGAGGCCGGTTATATCTATATCGGCATGGACCATTTTGCCTTGCCGGACGATGAGTTGGCGCTGGCCCGGGCCAATGGCACGTTGCAACGCAATTTCCAGGGTTACTCCACCCACGCCGACTGCGATTTGATCGGTCTCGGGGTGTCTTCCATCGGCAAGGTCGGCGACAGCTACAGCCAGAGCGTCAAGGAGCTATCGCAGTACTACGCCCGCATTGATCAAGGCTTGTTGCCTGTGCATCGGGGTTACCGGTTGAGCGCCGATGATCGGCTGCGCCGTGAAGTGATCAGCGATCTGATGTGCCACGGCCGGATCGACTTCGACAAGTTTGAAGCGCGTCATGACATCTGCTTTACCAATTACTTTGCCGATGCGCTGATGCAACTGGACGAGCATGTTCGCGATGGCTTGCTGCAGATTCACAAAGACGCGTTGGTGTTGTTACCCCACGGGCATTTGATGATGCGCAGCGCGGCGATGGCGTTTGATGCCTATTTGGGCGCTGATCAAAAAGGCCGGTTTTCACGTACCGTTTGAAGTCCCCAATGCTGGCGTCCGCGATGCCAGGAGGAAATGATGAGAACCGAGCTTCAGGATCGTTTGGCGGTGGCTCAAGGCGCGCGGGGTGTTTATGGTCAGGACTGGAAAGTCGATAACGGTTATACCCTGAGCTGAAGAGGTGAACACAAGTGCGATGTGTATTTCGATATTCAGACACAAAATCTAGTGCGACGTACCCTCGGCAAACTCAATCTTGTTGCCCACGTTGTACTTGCCCGACGGCTTGTTCATTGGCAGGCGCTTGATCTCCTTGAGGGTGTTGCTGTCGTAGACGATCAACGCACCGTCGGTGGCCCAGATACTCAGCAGCAGGTAGCGACCGTCGCGGGTGAATTCGACGTGGGCGGCGGTCTTGCCGGGCATCGGGCGCAGGGTGTGGGCGATTTCCAGGGTCTGTTTGTCGATCAGGTGGATCGCATCGTTGTCGGGGCCGAAGAACACGTCGGTCCAGGCATACCGCGAGTTGACGTGGCTGCGCATGAAGAAGCCCGGCCCCAGGGTCGGTATTTCCTTGAGCAGTTTCCAGGTCTTGAAGTCGATGACCGAGATCAGGCCCTTGCTGATGTTCGGCGTGGCGAACACCCACTCACCGTTACGTTTCCAATAGGTCCCGGACCCCAGGTGCGGCATGCCCGGCAGTGGAATGTCGGTGACCGCCTTGCCACTGTCGAGGTCGATCACCTGACCGCCCTTGGCCTTGCGCGATGTCGCCAGCAGCTGCTTGTAGTCCGGTGAAAAGGAAAAGTCGTCCAGCACATCCTCGGCGTGGATCCGTCGCGGTTCGAAATCCGGTGTGCCGGTGCACGGCAGTTCCCAGACTTCCTTCACGTCCTTGAGCGCCACGATGAAGCTGTCCCGTGGCGGCGCGGTGTAGACCGCGCTGACCCGTGACGCGGTGCCGTCCTGGCCGATCGCCGGAATGGTTTTGACCCATGACAGATCACGGGCATCGAGCACCACCAGGTTGCCAGGCAGGTAGTTGCCCACCAGCACCCATCGGCCGTCCTTGCTCACCGCGAGGTTGCGGGTGTTGAGCCCGGCGCGGACCTCGGCGATCAGTTTCAGGTTATGCAAGTCATACAGGCTGATCCAGCCATCGCGAGAGGCCACGTAGACGAAGCGTCCGTCCGGCGAAAACTTCGGCCCGCCATGCACTGCAAAGTGCGAAGCGAACCGAGCCAGCACTTCAAAGCGGTCGCCGTCGAGGATGTCGATGTGATGATCACCGGCTTCCACCACCACAAACAGGTTCAGTGGATCGGCGCGATGCTGGGGCGTGTCGGGCAGTTTGTTGATATCGGCGAGAATCGAATGACTGCCGCGAATGTCATCGTTACTCCAGGTGGGTGGGGTGGTGGGTGGTTGCTGGAGGTAATCCACCAGCGCGTCGATTTGCGTGGCGTTGAACACGTTGGCATACCCGGTCATCTGACTCGCGGGACGACCGTCCTGGATCACGCTGCGGATTTCGTCGGGTTTGATCCGGCTCAGGCTTTCCGGCAGCAAGGCCGGTCCCGTACCGCCGAGACGGTTGGCGCCATGGCAGCTCTGGCAATGCTGTTGGTAGAGATTGACGGCCGCGTCGGAGGGCGGAGTCGATGCACCGGCGTGAGCCGCACCGATCCATAACAATGGGCCAAGCACCATGCGCCTCATATCGCCACCTTGCGCTGGCGTTGCAGCGCTGCGGGGTAAAAGCGCGCCGGGAATTCCTGTTGTTGGGCAGCGAACAGATCGACCACTTTGCCGATCACCGCAAGCGTCGGAATGCCAGTTGGGCATTCCCGCGCCAGGGTCGGCAATTGGTGCAACCTGCCTCGTGCAACATGCTGGTCGGGACGCGTGC
Source organism: Pseudomonas sp. FP1740 (assembly GCF_030687165.1). Lineage (NCBI taxonomy): Bacteria > Pseudomonadati > Pseudomonadota > Gammaproteobacteria > Pseudomonadales > Pseudomonadaceae > Pseudomonas > Pseudomonas sp. FP1740. Next base: position 3,902,530 of record NZ_CP117461.1, on the reverse strand, counting down.
CATTGCTGATCAGCGCCGCCGGTGTCTCGGCGGGCATTCCAGCTTCGATCAAGCGCTGGGCGATAATCCCGAGATTGGATAACCCCATGTAAAACACCAGGGTCTGGCTGCTGTCGACGAGGCTGCTCCAGGGTAATTGCAACTCACCATCGTGTTGCAGATGCCCGGTGATGAATCGACAGGAGTTGACCAGATCCCGATGGGTCAGCGGAATGCCAGCGTAAGCGCTACACCCGGAGGCGGCAGTGATACCGGGGACCACCTGGCAGTCAATGTTGCGTTGCAGCAGATACTCCAACTCCTCGGCGCCACGGCCGAAGATGAACGGGTCGCCACCCTTGAGCCGGACTACACGCTGCCCCAGATCGGCGAGGTCGGCGAGTAGTTCGTTGATCTGATCCTGGGGCAGACTATGGCAGCCGCTGGCCTTGCCGACGTAATGCCGGGCGCAGGTGAGGGGGATCAATGCCAGCAGCTCGGGGCTGATCAGGCGGTCGTAAACCACGGCGTCGGCTTGCATCAACAGGCTCCAGGCGCGCAGGGTCAGCAAGCGTGGATCGCCGGGGCCAGCGCCGACCAGGGCGACTTCGCCCGGTCTGAACGGGGACTCAAGTACAGCCGGTAAAATAATCGATGGATGCATGGGACGTCCTTGGTACTTCATCAGGTGGGCCGGCCCCATCCTTTGTCAGATGGCTCGCCAGGCGGGTGTTTCAGTGCATGACGCAAGGGATGGTCGTTAATGGTGGTATGCCGATTTCTTCATCGCTGAGGTGGCATCCGGGGTCCGGGCCCCAGAGATCACCTTCGGCCCAGGCGCGGGTGCGGGTATTGCCGTTGCAGATGCTTAGCCAGCGGCATTGAGCACAGCGGCCACCGACGGCCCGAGGATGCGTGCGCAGTTGCTGCAACAAGGCGTCCGGGCGGTCCAGCCACAGCGTGCGAAACGGCGTGTGCCGGACATTGCCCACCGAGTGCTGCCACCAATAGGTGTCGGGGTGCACTTCGCCGGTGTTGTCGATGTTGGCGATGCCGCTGCCCGAGGCGTTGCCGCCCCAGGCGCGGAGCATGTGTTCCAGGCGCCGGTAATGCTCGGGTAGATGCAGGCCTACCCATTGCAGCAGGAGAATCGCGTCGGCATCGTTGTTGCCGCTGACAAAATCGCTGTCACGACCCCGCTGGATGTCCTCCCAGGCCCGTTCGAAGATCAGCGTCATCGCCTCGCGGCTCATCTGCTGCCGGGCGTCGAGCTGGCGGCTGCGTTTGCCGCGACCGCTGTAGTTGAGGTGCGATAGATAAAACTTTTGCACGTCGTACTCGCGCATCAACGCCAGCAGTTGGGGCAGTTGCGCATGGTTCTCCTGGGTCAATGTGGTCCGTAGACCGACGCGAATGCCCTGTTCGCGACAGAGCCGGATCGCCCGCATGGAACTGGCGAAGCTGCCCTTCAATTGACGGAAGGCGTCATGGGTGGCTTCCAGGCCGTCGATGCTGATCCCGACATAATCGAAATTCGCTGCGCGGATCTGCGCGATGTTCTGCTCATCGATCAATGTGCCGTTGGTGGACAAAGCCACAAAGAAACCCTTCGTGCGGGCATAGGCGCTGAGCACAAACAGATCGTCACGCAGCAGGGGTTCACCGCCGGAAAGAATCAATACCTTCACGCCGGCATCGTGCAGATCGTCGATCACGGTCAGCGCGGCGGGCGTATCCAGTTCGTCGCGAAAGACGCTGTCGGCGGACGTGGCGTAGCAGTGTTTGCAGGTCAGGTTGCAGCGCCTGAGCAGGTTCCAGATCACCACCGGCGGCCGGTTGCTGCCCGGTGGGCTGGTTCTGGGGACGGGCACCTGGCCGGTCAGGGCACGCAGGTATTGGCTGATCCTCAACATGCAACTCTCCTTGAACCAGCGCGTGTTCAGCGTGGCACTGGCGGTAGCCGTAATCCGGTTTTTTTCAGGATGCGACTGCTCACCAGCATCTCGTCGGCGACACAGGCGTCGCCCAGCAAGTAGCGCAGGTGTTCGCGGTAGCTGTCGATTTCCTCGCGGCTGCGACCGTGCACCATGGCGAACAGGTTGTAGCGCCACGCGGTTCGTCGCGGGCGTCGATAGCAGTGGCTGACAAAAGGCTGTGCGCCGATCAGCGCGCCGAGGCGCGGCATGTCGGTGTTGCGCACATCCCAAACGGTCATGCCGTTGTAGCGATAGCCCAGGCGATAGTGGTTGGGGACAGCGGCGATGCGCCGGATCGCGCCCTCGGCCTGCAAGCGCTTGAGCAGATCCAGGGTGGATTCGATGCTCAGGTCCAGCTGTTCGGCGAGCCAGGCCCACGGGTCATCCAGCAGCGGCAAGCCGGCCTGGGTCAGTTCAATCAGCCGGTGCGCCAGGGTGTCTTCAGACCGGGAAGTACAGACCGACATGGTAAGTCTCCTCTTTAGGCACGTTGAGCAGCGGCAAACCGGTCAGGGTTTCGATGTATTGCAAGGTTTTGGTGACGTCTTGTTCGGTCGCGCAGGCGAGCACGAACCACATGTTCCAGGCGTGTTCGCGTCGATAGTTGTGCGCCACTTCAGGCAGGGCGTGCAGTTGCTCGGCGACCTCTTCGAACCGTTCTTCCGGCACTGCCAGCGCCGCGAGGGTGAAGGCGCCACCGAGGCGTTCGATGTCGAACATCGGACCGAAGCGCGTGAGTATTCCTTCACAGAGCAGTTCGTGGAGGCGGTGGAGCAATTCAGTACTGCTGCTGTCCAGTTCGCTGGCCAGCGCCTGCCAGGGGTTACGCACCAGCGGCAGGCCCAGTTGCAAGCGGTTGATCAACCGACGGTCAAGATCATCCATGGGGCTTGGTTCCCGTTGAGGAGGCGGCAAAGCGTCCGCCGCATTGTTTGAAGGCATGGGTGCTGAACAGCAGTTGATGGGGCAGGTCACTCAGCAAGTGTTCTTCCAGCAACGTCTGGATCTGCGCCTCGACCTGCGCGCGTTGGCGTCCGTGAACCATGCAGAACAGGTTGTAGCGCCACTGCGGCAGGCGCCGTGGCCGTTGATAGCAGAGGGTGATACCGGACGCTCGCCCCAGGCGCTGGCCGACTTCGTCGATCAGCGCGTCCGGAACATCCAGCACCAGCATGGCGTTGGCGGTAAAGCCCAGTGCGCGATGGTTGAGCACCAGGCCGACCCGGCGAAACAGCCCCTGTTCGTGCCACTGGTGCATCTGCGCGAGCACCTGGTTTTCGTCGGCGTTTATCCGTTCGGCGAGGGCCTGATAGGGGCGCGAAACACTCGGTAATCCGTCTTCCAGGTGCCTTCGTAAGGCCTGTGTCTGTTCGGGACTCAATCCCGGCTTCATGGGCCTTCTCCCAAGGCAAAACCGAGGTCGATGCGGTAAGCGGTCAACATCGGCAGATCCAGCGGAACAAGGCCGGTTTCGTTCTCAAGTTGTTCGAGAACACGTTCGATGTGTGGGCGATCAGGCCCGGTCAGCACAAACCACAGGTTGTAGAAATGCTCCCGTGCGTAGTTGTGATTGACCTCGGGATACTGGCTGACGCGCTCGGCGACCTGTTGCAGACGTTCGGCAGGCACGGCGAAGGCGGCGAGGGTACTGGCCCCGGCGCGGCGGTGTTCGAACACCGGGCCGATGCGTGAGAGGGTGCCGGCCTGAGCCATTTCTTCCAGACAATCCATCACCTGGGCCTCGCGGCAACCGAGAATCCGGGCCATCTCCTTGTAAGGTTCCGGGCACAACGGCATGCCGTGCTGGAAGCGGTCGATCAGTTGGCGGCTGAGCAGGTCGAGGTTCATTTCAATAGCCCATTTTCTGCGCGCGACTGCTGAAGAAGATGCCGCTCGGCGCGGTGGCGGGAAGGGTGCTCAGCTGCTTCAGGCTGTACGGATCCCAGACCTGAACCTGATCGCCATCGCGTAACGACAGCCACAACTGGTCGCCGCGCGCGGTGAATTCCATGTGCAGCACCGCCGGCCCCGGTCGCAGATCGGCGACCACGGCGTGGGTCTCGGTGTCGATGACCTGGACCCGATCGTTGTCCGGGTAGGCGAAATTGACCCACAGTTGCCGACCGTCCGGCCGCGACGTGACGAACACCGGTTGGCCGGCCACCGGGATGACAGCGGTCTGCTGCCACGAGCGGGAATCCATCACCAGCACCTGATGACGGCCGACGGCGGGTACGAAGGCCTGGTTGTCGGCAACGGCCCAGCCCTCCAGATGCGGCATCTTGTAGACGGGCAACTTCGCCTGGCCGCGTCCGTAATCACCGAGCACTCGCTGCACCCCGCGCTCGGGGTGCCAGAGGTCGAGTTGCGCCATGCCGTCTTCGCCGAACAGTCCAGCCATGTAATAGCGACCATCGGGGGTAATCAGCGCGTCGTAGGGTTGCTGGCCGATGCCGGTGAAGCGGCTGATCTGCGGCGTGTTGCCTTGACTGAAATCCGCGCTCCAGATCTCGCCGGTATCGAACAGGCTGAACACAAAACGCTGACCGGGCGCGTCGACCAGGCCGACCACCCGTGAGCGTTTGCTGCCATCGGCGAGCGGTGTCGCGGGAATATCGGCCACCTGTTGCAGAGTGACGGCATCGAACACCTTCACGCCGCCGGGCACGTAGTTGGAGACTGCGATCAACTTGCCGTCCTGACTGATGGCGCCGCCGATGCTGTTGCCGCCCTGGATGACGCGATGGTCGATGCGTTGGGTCAGCAGGTTGATTTTGCTCAACCCGCCGTCGCGGCCGAACACATAGGCATAACGCTGGTCGCGGGAAAACACCACCGAGGCATGGGACAAGTCGCCGAAGCCCTCGAGGCGGGCCAGCGCGGTGTGGGTAGCGCTTTCGATGATTTGCACGCTGCCGGTGGCGCGCTCCACCACCACGCCCAGATCGCCGGTACCACGCAAAGGTGACTGAGCGCAGGCGGACAACAACAGCCCGGTCGCCGCTAAAAGCAGGGTTGAACGGATCATGGTGCGGGGTATCCCTGGAGAAGAAGATCGACCAGCCAACGAATGTCGTCCGGGCTGAGCAATGGGCCCCAGCCGGGCATCGCGGTGCCGGGGCGGCCTTGGGTGACGGTGGCAATCAGGCTGTCCCGGGACTTGCCGGCCAGGGTTGCACGCGTCAGGTCCGGACCCAGCCCGCCGGTCATGTGCAGTCCATGACAGGCGCCGCAATCCTGGGCCAGCAGGTGCTCGAGTTGGGCCTGACGCTTGGCGTTCGGCGCCGCAACCGAGGTCGCGCAAAAAAGGAGGAGGGCCGCCAGAACCACTGCGTGTCGATGAACCATCATGGCGCCCTCCGTTGGCTATTTGAGACTCAGGACCCAAGTTGCAAGTGTCTTCGCTTCGTCATCCGTCACCGGGTTGGCCGGCATTGGTATCGGGCCCCAGTTACCTTGCGTACCGTTCTTGATGTGGTTGGCCAGGGTGTCCGTGGCACCGGCCACGCCAGCGTTCCGGGCGGCTACTTCCTTGAGTGCCGGGCCGACTAATTTAGTGTCGATGGAATGGCAGGCTGCACAGGGTTTGCTCTTGAACAGCTCCGGCGCGTCTTGGGCCACCACCGGTTGCAGGCTCAATGCGCCGGTCAGGGCGAACAGTGAAAGCAGAGTATTTTTCATGGTCGTTCCTTGCATTGATGGAGCTCAATAAATGTCGTGTTGGGTGTTGTAGACATTGAATTTCCCGGTGGGGGTAATCAGTCGTTTGTCCTTGATCACCGATTTGAGCTTCAGCGTTTTGTCGTCGATCACCACCAGTGCCGACTCCTCTGATTGGCCGCTCCACACGGAGAACCAGACCTCATCGCCGGCCTTGTTGTATTCCGGCTGCACGACCCGCATGGCGCCTTGCTTGATGCCTGCGTACTCGGCGATGGGCAGCACGGTGTAGCCGGTGTCGAGTTTGTCGAGGTTGAACACCGCCACCGACTGACTCAGCCTGGCGTCCGGGTTGAGGGTGGTGTCGACATACAGGTGGCGCGAGTTGGGGTGGGTTTTGATGAACAACGAACCGCCGCCCTGGCCCTTGAGCGAGGCGACCTGTTTCCAGGCGTATTGCGGGTGTTTGGCCGGGTCGGTACCGATAAGCGAGATACTGTCGTCTCCCAGGTGGCTGGTGGCCCAGACCGGCCCGTAGACAGGATGATCAAAGTTGGCGCCACGACCCGGGTGAGGGGTTTTGCCGACGTCCACCAGGGCGGCCAACCTGCGATCCTTGGAGTCGATCACGGCGACTTTGTTGGAGTTGTTGGCGGCGGTCATGAAGTAGCGATGGGTGCTGTCCCAACCGCCGTCATGCAGGAAGGGGGCGGCATCGATGTAGGTGATGGTGAGGTTTTTGATGTCCTGGTAATTGACCAGCATGACCTTGCCGGTTTCCTTGACGTTGACGATGAACTCCGGCCATTCGTGGGAGGCGATGATCGCCGCGACCCGGGGTTCCGGGTGATATTCCTGCTTGTCGACAGTCATGCCGCGGGTCGAGACGATCTGTTTGGGCTCCAGGGTTTCGCCATCCATGATGGTGAATTGCGGTGGCCAGTAGGAGCCGGCGACCGTGTATTTGTCTTCGTAGCCCTTGAACTTGGAGGTCTCCACCGAGCGCGCCTCGATGCCCACTTTGACCTCGGCGACCTTGGTCGGCTCCACCGGCCACAGGTCGATCATGTCGATCCGGGCGTCTCGACCAATCACCAGCAGGTAGCGACCGGAGGCAGAAATGCGCGAGATGTGCACCGCGTAACCGGTCTCGATCAGCTTGACGATTTTCTTGCTGTCACCGTCGATCAGGGCAATCTTGCCGTCATCGCGCAACGTCACCGAAAACAGGTTCGGCAGATTGAGTTTGCTCAGTTGCTTCTTCGGACGATCCTCGGGCTTGACCAGTACTTTCCAGGTTTTCAGCGTCTCGGCCATGCCCCATTCCGGTGGCGTGGGCGGTGTGTGCTGAATGAACTTGGCCATGGCCGTGATCTGATCCTTGGTCAGTGCATTCGATGTTCCCCAGTTCGGCATGCCCGCTGGTGAACCGAAGGTAATCAACGCCTCCAGATACGGTTGGCCGCGAGACTGGGTAATGTCCGGCGTCAGTGGTTTACCCGTGGCGCCTTTGCGCAGCACGCCGTGGCAGCCGGCGCAGCGCTGGAAGTAGATTTCCTTGGACGCGTCGAACTCGGCCTGACTCATGTCGGGCGCTCCGGCGGTTTTGACCATCAGCGGGCTGGCCGCAGCAGTGGCGGGTTCCTCGGCTCTGGCTGCGTGAGTCACCGCAAGGGCCAGCGCCGACCACAATGTGGCGACAGTCAGAGCAAACGTTTTTCTATTGCTGATCAGCATTCCATTTCTCCTCAGGCAAGACCTTTGCGATGTGCTGGAACGGCAGCGCAGAACGCAGGTTCTTAGTGCCGTGCAAGGCTATGCCCGAGCAGGCCAATGCTTGCTTGACCGCGATCAAGTTTGCCGGCCATGTCGCTTGCCAGGTTGTCGCAGGCGCCCGTAGCGTGTGGCTTGAATCCGCTTTTGGAACAGACAGCCCATGGACCGAATCCAGTCTTGCGAACCCTTCTATCAACCGCTCAATAATGAGGAGGCGCTGTTCGAGCAAGCCTGGCGACACGGCATGCCCGTACTGATCAAAGGCCCGACGGGGTGTGGCAAGACCCGTTTCGTCCAGCACATGGCCCATCGGCTGAAGCTGCCGCTGTACACCGTGGCTTGCCATGACGACCTGAGTGCCGCCGACCTGATCGGTCGTCATTTAATCGGTGCCCAGGGCACCTGGTGGCAGGACGGACCGCTGACCCGCGCGGTACGTGAAGGCGGTATTTGTTATCTGGACGAAGTGGTCGAGGCGCGGCAGGACACTGTGGTCGTACTGCACCCACTGGCCGATGATCGTCGCGAGTTGTTCCTGGAACGCACCGGCGAAGTGTTGCAGGCGCCATCCTCATTCATGCTGGTCGTGTCGTACAACCCCGGCTACCAGAACCTGCTCAAAGGCATGAAACCCAGCACCCGACAACGTTTCGTGGCGATGCGTTTCGGCTATCCGCCGGTGGCCGACGAAGAGCGTATTGTCAGTCGGGAAGCGCAGGTGGACAGCGCGTTGGCGGCGCAAGTGGTCAGGCTGGGGCAGGCCCTGCGAAGGCTGGATCAACATGATCTTGAGGAAGTCGCCTCGACACGGCTGTTGATTTTTACCGCGCGAATGATCCGCTCCGGCATGAGCCCGCGTGAAGCGTGCATGGCTTGCCTGGCCGAGCCGCTGAGCGATGATCCGCTGACGGTTGCGGCGCTGATGGGCGTGGTTGATGTCCACTTCGGCTGAGTCCAGGGGCGTTGCGCGTGGCCACCTGCCGGGCGATCTGGCGATGTGGTTTTTCATTTTGGCCGAGTTGTCGGTGTTCGCCATCCTGATTCTGGCGTTCGCCGTGACCCAGGCACTCAAGCCGCAGCTGTTCGGTGAAAGCCGTCAATTGCTCAACACCTCTACCGGCCTGGCGATGACCCTGAGCCTGCTCACCGCCGGGCTGTTCGCCGCGCTGGCTCAGGAGCAGGTCAGGCGCTCCCGGTCCCTCCACGGCGCCGTGCTTCTGCTGGCCGCGTTGCTTGCCGGCAGCGTTTACGTGGTGTTGAAACTTACCGAATACCGGCATTTGCTGGCCTCGGGGCTGGGCATGGAGCACAACACGTTTTTCACCCTCTACTGGATCCTCACCGGTTTTCATTTTCTCCATGTATTGCTCGGCATGGTCATTCTCGGATGGCTGGCCGAGCGCTGCCGTCGAGGCCTGTACAACGCCGCCAACCGCAGCGGGCTTGAATCGGGCGTGCTGTATTGGCACATGGTCGATCTGATCTGGGTCGTGCTGTTTCCGCTGGTGTACGTGCTGAATTGACGGAGGTTCTGATGTCGGCTTCCAGGTTGTTGCTCGTCTGCTGGGCAGCGTTGGCCACATTAAGCGTGTGCACCGTTGTGTTGTCACAAGTCGGCGCGACGTGGCTGTTGTCCATTGCCATTTTGCTGGTGGCGGTTGGCAAGGCCTGGCTGATCGCCGATGGCTTCATGGAGATGCGTCACGCGCCGCGATTGTGGCGCCGGTTGATGGTGAGCTGGGCGCTGGTGTTGGCGACCGTTGTGGGGCTGACGCTGGTGTTGTTCCGCTAGCCATCTGTGGCGTCCTGGTGCCTATACCCGACCAAAACCATCTGCCTTTCTTGATCGCCATCAAGCAGGTTTTACCCCCTCGCTTTCTATCATGAGCACGCCAAGCAAAGAGGAAGCGACCATGTCAGAGACCTTCACCAAAGGCATGGCCAGGAATATCTACTTCGGGGGAAGCGTCTTTTTCTTCCTGATATTCCTGGCCTTGACCTATCACACGGAACAGACCTTTCCAGTGCGTAGCAACGAAGCGCAGTTAACCGAATCAGTGATTCGCGGCAAGACGGTCTGGGAGCAAAACAACTGCGTCGGCTGCCACACGTTGCTGGGCGAGGGCGCCTACTTTGCGCCAGAGCTGGGCAACGTATTCCAGCGGCGCGGCGGGGAGGAGGGCTTTAAACCTTTTCTACATGCCTGGATGAAAATGCAGCCACTGGGTGTACCGGGCCGACGAGCGATGCCGCAGTTCAAGTTGAGCGAGCAAGAGGTGGATGACATCGCCGAGTTCCTCAAATGGAGCTCGAACATCAACACCAATGGCTGGCCGCCAAACAAGGAGGGCTAAGAGATGAGCATCGCTAATCCGCATCTGAAATTCGCCTCGCAAGCCGTGGCCAAACCGTACTTCGTGTTTGCCCTGATGCTGTTTCTCGGTCAGGTGCTGTTCGGTTTGATCATGGGGGTGCAATACGTGATCGGAGACTTTCTGTTCCCGATCATTCCCTTCAACGTGGCGCGGATGGTGCACACCAATCTGCTGATCGTCTGGTTGCTGTTCGGCTTCATGGGCGCCGCCTATTACCTGATTCCGGAAGAGGCCGACCGCGAACTGCACAGCCCGAAGCTGGCGATCATTCTGTTCTGGGTATTCGCCGCTGCTGGTGTGCTGACGATTCTCGGCTATCTGCTGGTGCCTTATGCGGGCCTGGCCAAACTGACGCATAACGAGCTGCTGCCGACCATGGGCCGGGAGTTCCTGGAGCAGCCGACCATCACCAAGATGGGCATTGTGGTGGTGTGCCTGGGCTTCCTCTATAACATCGGCATGACCCTGCTCAAAGGTCGCAAGACCACGGTCAGCATGGTGATGATGACCGGGTTGATCGGCCTTGCGGTATTCTTCCTGTTCTCCTTCTACAACCCCGGTAACCTGGCCCGCGACAAGTTCTACTGGTGGTGGGTGGTGCATCTTTGGGTGGAAGGCGTGTGGGAACTGATCATGGGCTCGATGCTCGCCTTCGTGCTGATCAAGATCACCGGTGTCGACCGGGAAGTCGTGGAGAAATGGCTCTACGTGATCATCGCCATGGCGCTGATTACCGGGATCATCGGCACCGGTCACCACTTCTTCTGGATCGGTGCGCCCGAGGTCTGGCTGTGGGTCGGCTCGATCTTCTCCGCATTCGAACCGCTGCCGTTCCTGGCCATGGTGATCTTTGCCTTCAGCATGGTGAAGAACCGTCGTCGGCAACACCCGAACCGCGCCGCCACGCTGTGGGCCAAGGGGACTACGGTCACGGCGTTCTTCGGTGCGGGTGTCTGGGGCTTTCTGCATACCCTGGCGCCGGTCAACTTCTACACCCATGGTTCGCAACTGACGGCAGCCCACGGTCACCTGGCTTTCTACGGTGCTTACGCGATGATCGTGATGACCTTGATCAGCTACGCCATGCCACGCTTGCGCGGGCTGGGTGAAGCCGGTGACGAGCGTTCGCAGACCCTCGAAATCTGGGGCTTCTGGTTGATGACCCTGTCGATGGTGATGATCACGTTGTTCCTCACCGCGGCCGGTGTCGTACAGGTGATGTTGCAGCGCTGGGCTGTCGATGGCAGTGCCTTGCCATTCATGTCCACGGTCGAGCATCTGCAAGTGCTGTTCTGGGCGCGTCTGGGTGCCGGTCTCGGCTTCTTCGCCGGGCTGATCTGTTACCTGTTCAGCTTCAAGCAACGTGGCCGCGCAGCCTTGCGCGCCCCGGCTGCGGTTGTGCCTTCATGAACGAGTGCAATAGCTAGAAAAGGTCGGCCCGGCTGATACAGCGGGCCGTTTTTTTGGTTTCCAGCAAGGGCAAGCATCATGGCGTTTACCGTCGAACTGGAAGAGTGGGTAGGCAGTGTCTGGCATCGTTTCATCACCCGGCGCGCGAGCCCTGATTTCCCCGAAGCACGGGTTGAACTGGCCAGCCAGCAACGCCCGCTGGCGCTGTTGTTCCGCGCCATGGGCGGTGCCAATGGTGTCGGTGTGGAAGCGGCCAGCGACCGCGATCTGCTGCTGCGCCGCAACGTGTTGCAGCAGATCGCCGGCACCTGCAAACAAGTGCCGTTGGCGTGGTGCGACGCGAGCAATTTGCGGCTGCCGTCGAGCTTGGCGGTGTTTCCTGAAGTGGCGTTGAACGAGGAACTCTATCGCTGGCTCGCGTTGCTGGCGGCGCAGGCCGGGCCGATGCGCCACTGGGGCCAGGACAATCAACGCTGGACGCAACAGCTGCTGCGACGCTATCCAGCGCTACGTGTTCGTTACCAACGACTGGTCGATGCCCATCTGCAATTGCGCCCCGATCCGGCCTCGTTGAACGCCAGCGAAGCGGCACTGGAACGGGCGTTATGCCAGGCGTTGCGCGAGCCCGGCAGTGTCGAGCATTTTCCCCGTAGCGAACGGGCGGCGTGGCCGCTGCCGCTGTGGTTGTATCCGCCACAAAACCTCGCCAGCCCCCAGGCTGCCGATCTGGGCGATGAATCCGAAGAGTTGTTGACCACCCCACCCGGCGAACAGAAAGGCGGGCGTAAACGCGCGACGCGGATCGACGAAAGCACCCGCGATGGCGGGCTGTTGGTGGTGCGTCTGGAGAACCTGTTCAGCTGGACCGAGCACGTGGACCTGGATCGCTGGTCGGACGACAGCGAAGACCCGGACGCTGCCCGAGTCGCCGACGACCTGGATGAATTGACCCTGTCGCGCACCCGTCTGCGCAAGGGCGGCGGTCTCAAGCTGCACCTGGATTTACCACCGGCCGATGTCGACGACATTCCCTTGGGCGAGGGCATCAAGTTGCCGGAGTGGGACTATCGCAAACAACGGATGCAGGACAGCTTAGTCAACCTGCAAATGCTGGTGCCCCGCGACTGTGAGGCGCAGCCGCTGCCGCTACGCTTGAAGCCCTCGGCGCACCGTTTGCGGCGTCAGTTCGAGCACCTGCGCAATGATCGTCAATGGTTACGCCAACAACCTCAGGGGTCAGAGCTGGACATGCAGGCCTGGCTGGATTTTCACGTTGAGCGCGAGCACGGCCAGTGCGCCGAACGCGGTCTGTTCATGGAGCAGCGGCAGACCCGCCGCGACCTGGCGTGCCTGTTGCTGGCCGACGTGTCGATGTCCACTGACGCCCACCTGAACGATCAGCATCGTGTCATCGACGTGATCCGCGACAGCCTGCTGCTGTTCGGCGAAACCTTGTCGGTGTTGGGTGATGATTTCGCCCTGTACGGGTTTTCCTCGTTGCGTCGTCAGCAAGTGCGCATGCAGGAACTCAAGTCGTTCATCCAGCGTTATGACGACACCACCCGAGGTCGTATTCAAGGTCTCAAACCGGGGTACTACACACGCATGGGGGCTGCCATTCGCCAGGCCACGAAACTATTGGGCACGAGCAAGCGGCGCAGCAAACTGCTGTTACTGCTGACGGATGGCAAACCGAATGATCTGGATCTGTATGAAGGGCGCTACGGTGTTGAAGATACCCGCCAGGCGGTGCTGGAGGCACGGCGTCAGGGGCTGACGCCGTTCTGTATCACGATCGATCGCGAGGCCGGGGATTACCTGCCGTACATGTTCGGCGCCAATGGCTACACCTTGATCCGCCAGCCCGAACAACTGCCCCTGCGCTTGCCGCAGTTGTACCGCCAGCTGACCCAACCGTGATGTCCTTGACCACCTGCACCCTTGTAGCAGCTGCCGAAGGCTGCGTTCGGCTGCGCAGCAGTCGCAAAACCATACAACGCGGTGTTTCAGTCGTACCGTGGGCTCAGGATTTACGACTGCTGCGCAGCCGAACGCAGGCTGCGCCAGCTGCTACAGGGATATGTGCGATCTTCAGCTGCGCGGCAGCCAGAAAAACATCACCACGCAAAAGACCGTCAGGCCAACGCAGAACCACATGAATCGGCGCTGTCGACGTTCCCCGGCGTGTTCAGCCAGTACCGGCAGGGGCATGCCGCATTGGTGGCACTCGGTTTCTTGTGACGGGTTGGCATGTTGGCAATACAGGCAGACGGGCATGGCGCTCACTCGAACTGTTCCAGGCGCAGACGATCAAGAATGGCAATCTGACGGCCGTCCTGGGTGATGATGTTTTCATCGATCAAGCGACGGATGATCCGCGAAAAGGTTTCCGGCTGGATCGACAGATGCCCGGCAATCAGTTGCTTGGCCATCGGCAGTTCGAATTGGCAGTCAACGGTTTGCTGGCGCACCAGTTGCGTCAGCAGATAACGCACGACCCGGTGGGTGGCGTTTTTCAGCGACAGGGTTTCGATTTCGTTGACCCGTTGATGTAAGCGAACGCAGAGCTTGCCCAGTAGTGCGAAGGTCAACCGACTATTGCTCTGCAGCAGGCGCATGTAGGTGCTGTTGGATAAACGATAGAGCTGGGTGGGGCAGATCGCTTCGGCCGAGGCCACATAGTTTGGGGTGTCCATCAGCATCATCGCCTCGGCGAAGGTTTGCCGCTCGCTGATGACCTCGAACACTTTCTCCTGCCCATCCGGTGCCAGCCGGTAGATTTTTACCGCGCCGGCAATCACGAAGTAGAACGCATCGGCCGGCTCGCCCTGACGGAACAACGGCTCGCCTTTGTCGATGCTCAGCAATTGGCTGGTACTCATCAATTCGTCCAGCTGTTCTTCGTTCAACGGCTCGAACAGATGATGACTGCGCAGAATCTGGTGATGGACGCGGTGAAGCACCATGAGAATTCATCCTGAAGATTGAGAAGGGGGGCTGGTGATCAAGTCAGACGAGGCCCAGGGAAACGCCGCTGGCCACGGCCAGGATTGAGGTCAACACCACGAACCAGGCCAGTGGCTGGATGACTTTTTTCATGACGACTCCGGGTAATCGAGAGGGATCCAGGGTTTCTGTAAGGTTGCCCATGCTGAGCAAGACGCGGGCCAGGCCCGGAGGCCCTTGTTTAGTGAGGTTCTCAGGTGTGAGGGTAAAAAAGACTATGCTGCCTGGGGTGTAAATAACCCTTAAATGGTCATTTCTACCCTGAGCCGATCACCCCGTGGCGAGGGGGCTTGCCCCCGTTCGGCTGCGCAGCAGTCGTAAAACTGGTTGATGGGTTCTATATGACGCGTCGCGGATGCTGGTTTCAGGAGCGCTTCGCACTCCAACGGGGGCAAGCCCCCTCGCCACCGGGGTTCGAATGAGTATCGGGGCACGCCCCTTGCACACTTGATCTGCGACAACGGCAATGGATCGGCAATACCCGATGATTGCCCCTGGATTTACCTCGGCGCCTGCGGGTTGGTGTCAGGTCAGCAACAAGGTAGAGGAGTGGTTTTATGCAAGTGCTTGACCGCCGTAAAGCGATGGCAATCACGCCGCTGTTTCGGCTGGCCTTTCGGCCATTTTTCCTCGCCGGCTGCCTGTTGGCGGTGCTGGCCATTCCGCTCTGGCTGGCGGCGTTCAGTGGTTCGATTTCCAACTGGCAACCGGCGGGCGGTTGGCTGGGCTGGCATCGTCATGAATTGTTGTTCGGGTTCGGCTTGGCGATTATCGCGGGCTTTCTGTTGACGGCGGTGCAGACCTGGACCGGTCGCCCAGGCCTCAGCGGCAAACCGTTGGCCGCGCTGGCGTTGCTGTGGTTGTTGGCGCGGGTGGCCTGGCTGGCCAATGCGCCATGGCCGTTGCTCGCCGTGCTGGAACTGGCGTTCCCGTTGGCGGTGGCGGTACTTATGGGCTTCACCTTGTGGAAAGTGCGGCAGAAACGTAACTACCCGATTGTGGTGGTTTTGCTGTTGTTGGCCGTGGCTGACGGGTTGTCCCTGTATGGTCTGGTCGAGGGGCATGAAGGCTGGCAACGCCAGGGCGTGCTGAGCGGCATCTGGCTGGTTGCGGCGATGATGGGGTTGATCGGCGGGCGGGTGATTCCGTTCTTCACCCAGCGCGGCCTTGGTCGGGTGGAAGGCGTTGCCGCCTGGCCCTGGCTGGATCGCCTGCTGTTGGTCGGTTCGCCGCTGGTGGCGTTGTTGTATGCCGCAGGACCTGCGCTCGCCGCCGATGTCTGGGTGGGCCTGCTGTTCGCGGTGCTGGCGGCAGGGCATCTGGTGCGCCTGGTGCGCTGGCATGACCGGGCACTCTGGCGCGTGCCGTTGTTGTGGTCGCTGCATCTGGCCTATGGCTGGCTGGCGGTGGCGTGTCTCGTGATGGCGCTGTGGCATTTCGGTGTGCCGGTTAACCCGAGTCTGGCGGTGCATTGCCTGACCATAGGGGCCATGGCTGGCCTGGTGCTGGCGATGATCGCGCGGGTCAGCCTCGGCCACACCGGTCGCCCCCTGGAACCGCCCTCGGGCATGACCCTGGCCTTCATTTTGCTCAACCTGGCGTGTCTGAGCCGGGTGGTGTTGATCCTGTTTTTCCCCTTGGCCGCATTGTGGTTGGCGGGCCTGTGCTGGACGCTGGCGTTTGCGCTGTATGCCTGGCGCTATGGGCCGATGCTGTTGCGGGCCCGGGTCGACGGTCATCCGGGATGAATACGCGAATGAATGGAGGCAGCCGCTGATGTATCCCTTTTTACTGGTCACGCATTTGCTGGCGGCGATTGCCTTCATCGGCACGCTGTTTTTCGAGGTGGTTATCTGGCATCGCGCTCGCCAGCAGTTGACGGACGTATCGCAAGTGACGGCGGACCAGGCGATTGCCGTGCGCTCGCGCAAAGTGCTGCATGGCGTGGTGTTGCTGTTGTATGGCGCCGGCATCGGTTTGGCGTGGCAGTACCGGGGCGCATTGAGTCAGCCGTTGGCCAGCAGTTTTGCTACGTTGCTGAGCCTGAAAATTTTATTGGCCCTGAGCATCATCGGTCATTACTTGCTGCTGGCCTATTGGCTGACCCACGGGCGCCTGACCGCGACCCGCGCAAGCTGGATTCGCCGCAGCATCCTCGGGCACATGGTGTTGATCGTGATCCTGGCCAAGGCCATGTTCTATTGGCACGGCTGATCGCAATTCGTCCCTCATAAACAAAACCCGCGTCATCCGGTTGGATGGCGCGGGTTGGGGGTGGCCGACTATCGATCAATGGCGGGGGTTCAGGGCATTAATGAACAACACGTTGTTTTCCAGGTGGATGTGTTGCATCAAGTCGTCTTTGAACTCCAGCAGCCCGCGATAGAGGGCGCGCCAGGTGTTGCAGGCATCGGCCGGCGGGATGATGTGATTGGTCAGGGCGAGCATTTTCTCCAGTGCTTCACCATGTTGATCATGCTCGAAGCGCAATACCTGGATCGGCGGCGCCGCTTGAGGACCGATGCCTTGTTGCAGCATCGGGAACAGCACCTGTTCTTCCTTGAGCATGTGGCCTTCGAGTTCCTGTTGCATGTCGGTCAGAAGGTCGGCCAGGCCGTTGGGGCAGCTGCTGCGCGCACCATGGACCTGCTCGACGCGCCGGGCCAGTCGGATCAGCTCCGGCAGTTGCTCGCGGTGGCGGGCGTGGTAGCGCGCCAGAAGGTGGGCGATCAGCAGTTCGGACGGTTCGTTGCGCCAGTCGTGTTGGGTTTCGCCGGCGTCTTGCAGAATCTGCAGGGCGTCGGCAATGAGGACCGGATCGAGGTTTTTGCCAAGGGCCGCTTCGCGCAGGCTTTTATGCCCGCCACAACAGAAGTCCAGTTTGAAGGTGTGAAAGATCCGGGTGGCACCGGGAATGTCGCAGGCCAGTTGGTCGAGGCTTTGTTCCAATAGGGGCTGGCTCATCAGGGTTCCTTGTTTAGGTTTCAACAGGTTCCCCAGGCCTATTGCATCCGGCATGCCATTTTCAACTGATTGAAAACCATGGATTAATTTTTAGTTGTGGTGATATTCACCCTGATGCTTCAGGGTGAATCCAACCATAGAGGGTGATGACTACCATGCTGCGAGAAAGCCTGGCGGCCGACCTGATCGTCGAGTTGCCCAATGCCGTGCGGTTGCAACGACTGGTCCAGACCCTGCGCGAATACTTCAACAGTGGCGCCGTGGGCTTGCTGCGCCTGGATGACGACAGCCTCAGGCCCGTTGCGACGGTGGGGCTGGTTCATGAAGCGTTGGGACGGCGGTTCGTCATTGCCCAGCATCCTCGGCTGGCGGCAATCATGGCGTCGCGCGAGCCGACCTGGTTCGAGCCCGACAGTCGCTTGCCCGACCCCTATGATGGCTTGCTCGACAACCACATCGGCGAGCCGCTGCCGGTGCATGACTGCATGGGCGTGAGCCTCTATGTCGAGGGGCGGATCTGGGGCGCGATCACCCTCGATGCACTGCACGCCGGGACCTTTGACAACCGGGCGCGGGAAGAACTCAAGCGCTGCACCTTGCAGATCGAAGCCGCCGTGCGGGTCACCCGCCTGGAGCAGGAAAACCGCAGTTTGCGCCTGTCCCGCAGCGATCCCCAGGACTTGCGCATGCCCGTCGGAGAGGGCGAGATCCTTGGGCAGAGTGAGGTGTTGCATCAGTTGCTCAATGAGCTGGATGTACTGGCCGATTCCGATCTGCCGGTATTGCTGCTGGGCGAGACCGGCGTCGGCAAAGAGCTGTTCGCCCGGCGCCTGCATCGTCTTTCAAGGCGCCACCACAAACCGCTGATACAGGTTAACTGCGCCGCCTTGCCAGAGTCGCTGGCAGAGAGTGAGTTGTTCGGGCATGTCAAAGGCGCCTTTTCCGGTGCTACGAGTGACCGTGCCGGACGCTTCGACGCCGCCAACGGTGGCACGCTGTTTCTCGATGAAGTCGGGGAGTTGCCCTTGAGCGTGCAAGCGAAATTGCTGCGCACCCTGCAAAACGGTGAGATCCAGCGTCTGGGCGCCGACAAGCCGTTGCACGTCGATGTGCGAATCATCGCCGCCACCAACCGGCACCTGCCGGACAGCATTCGCGACGGCTTGTTTCGGGCCGATCTGTATCACCGGCTCTCGGTGTATCCGGTGCCGATTCCGGCCCTGCGCGAGCGTGGTCACGATGTGTTGATGCTGGCCGGGCATTTTCTGGAGCTCAATCGGGCGCGGCTCGGCCTGCGAGGTTTGCGTTTGTCGCCAGCGGCGGAGCGAGCCTTGCTGGCATACACCTGGCCGGGCAATGTGCGCGAACTGGAGCACGTCATCAGTCGGGCGGCGTTGAAGCAGCTCAGTCGCGGGACGAGTCGCACATCGATCATGACGCTGGAGCCAGAGGTTCTCGATCTCGACAGCCCGATGGCAGCACCGGCGGCAGAGGTCGAGCCATCCCGGGACATTACGGCTGATCTACCGTTCCAGCCCTTGGGCGAAGCCGTCGACGATTACCAGCGCAGGAAGATCCTCGAGGCCCTGAGCCTGTCCGGGGACAACTGGGCCAGCGCCGCGCGGATGCTGGAAGTCGACCCCAGCAATTTGCACAAACTGGCGCGACGCCTGCGTCTGAAGTAGGTCAGGGCGCTGCCGCGTCGACGCTCGGTGTTGATGGCGGTCAAGGTGGTATCGCGCAGTGCCTCGCACACTGCGCAAAACCTTCCGGAGATCACCGTCATGCCCCTGTCCCTGGCCCAAATGCGCCGTAACTACACCCTTAATGGCCTGCAAGATGAGGCTGCGCTGGACGATCCGCTGGCGATGTTCCGGCAATGGCTGCAACAGGCCCGCGACACCGAGTGCGCACCTGTCGAGGCCAATAGCATGGTGCTGGCGACGGTCGATGATGAAGGGCGGCCGCACTGTCGGGTGCTGTTGCTCAAAGGCTTGAGCGATGAAGGTTTTACTTTTTTCGGTAATTATCAGAGCGACAAGGGTCGGCAACTGGCCGCCAATCCCTATGCCGCCATGACGTTTTTCTGGCCGGGGCTGGAGCGTCAAGTGCGCATCGAAGGCCGGGTGTCCAGGCTCGACCCGCAACTCTCGGATGCATACTTCGATTCCCGCTCGATGGCCAGTCGCCTGGGCGCCTGGGCTTCACCGCAAAGCCGTCCGTTGGCCAGTCGTGCCGCGCTGGAGTCGATGCTGGCGCAGACCATCAAGCGCTTCGTTGGCCAGACCGTTTCGCGCCCCGAACATTGGGGCGGTTATTGCCTGCACCCTGAACGTCTGGAGTTCTGGCAGGGCCGTGCCGACCGCTTGCATGACCGCCTCGATTACCGGTTGCGAGATGGTGTATGGCAACGGAGTCGTTTGGCGCCTTGAGCGACGAGTAAGTTCCCCCGTAGCAGCTGCCGCAGGCTGCGTTCGGCTGCGCAGTAGTCGTAAAATCAGGCACTGCGGTACTCCAGACAAACCGTGTAAGCAGGGTTTACGACTGCTGCGCAGCCGAACGCAGCCTTCGGCAGCTGCTACGGGCGTGAGTCCCCCATTAATCCTTAGACGCCGACGAGGTACCTCCTTGGAGGAATAGGCTCGTTCGCTATTCCGGTTCAGGCTTTGGGCCATACCCTCATCTACGGGAAAGCCTGGACATGGCCCATCTGACGCAACGCAGTTTCGAACCCCTGAACATTGCCGTGCTGACCATCAGCGATACGCGCACCTTTGACACCGACACTTCAGGACAGACCCTGACGGATTTGCTGCAAACGGCCGGGCATGTGTTGATCGATCGGGATCTGGTCAAGGACGACATTTATCAGATCCGCGCCACCGTTTCCCGGTGGATCGCCGACCCCAAGGTGCAAGTGGTACTGATGACCGGTGGCACCGGTTTCACCGCTCGTGACAACACACCGCAAGCGGTGCTGCCACTGCTGGACAAACATGTGGAAGGCTTCGGCGAACTGTTCCGCCAGGTGTCGCTGGAGGAGATCGGCATGTCCAGCCTGCAGTCCCGGGCTCTGGCCGGGATGAGCAATGGTGTACTGGTGTGCTGCGTTCCTGGCTCGCCGGGTGCCTGTCGGACCGCGTGGAACAAGATTCTGCTTGAGCAACTGGACAGTCGCACCGGCCCGTGCAATTTCGCCCCGCATTTGAAAGCGCAAGCGCAGCGGGTCATCGACGCCTGCGAGACACGCACATGAGCGGCCGGGTGTGCGACCTCGGCCACCTGATGCCGGTGGACGAGGCCATCAGCCGTCTGCTGGACCAGGCACCACCGCCACCCCTGGCGCAAATGGTTCGTCTGGATCAAGCCTTGGGGCGGGTGCTGGCGGCGGACATTCATTGCCCGGTGAACCTGCCGGCCTGGGACAACAGTGCCATGGACGGGTATGCCCTCAGGGCTGGTGACCTGCCAGCGGAAGGTGGCTGTTTGACGATTGGCGGGCGAATTGCGGCGGGGGATCAGGCGCGCTCGCCCTTGCTCGCGCAGCAAACGGTGCAGATATTTACCGGCGCGCCATTGCCACCGGGTGCCGATACCGTCGTGCCGCAAGAGCGCTGCCGGGTCGAAGGCGAGCGGGTCTGGTTCCCGCCCATAGCCGTTGGCGATCACGTACGCAAGGAGGGCGAGGAAGTTCGCCGCGGGCATCTGCTGCTCAAGGCCGGCAAACGCCTGCGCGCGCAAGAACTGGGATTGCTGGCCGGTGCCGGGATTGCCCGGGTCGAGGTCTATCGGCCGTTGCAGGTGTGCCTGCTCAGCAGCGGTAATGAACTGCGTGAGCCGGGTGATCCTTTGGCGCCGGGGCAGATCTACAACAGCAATCGTTACTGCCTCGCTGCATTGTTGCGCGGCTGGGGCGTCGAGGTGCATGACTATGGCGTCATGGCCGATGAGTTGGTGGCCAGCCGGCATGCCTTGAGCCTGGCGTCTTCGGAATGCGACTTGCTGTTGAGCTCCGGTGGCGTGTCGGTCGGCGAGGAAGATCACCTCAAACAGGCCATCGAGGAACTGGGCAGTGTGGATTTCTGGCGGCTGGCCATCCAGCCGGGTAAACCATTGGCCTATGGCGAAGTGGCCGGTAAGCCGTGGATCGGTATGCCGGGAAACCCATCGGGGGCGCTGATTACCGCGTTGGTGGTGGTGCGTCCGTTCCTGCTCAGGGCCCAGGGTGTGACTGACGTGCTGCCAGTGCCGTTGGCTGTACCCGCCGGGTTCGACTGGTTGCAGCGTAACAAGCGTCGACAATACCTGCGGGCCAGGTTGATGCCCGGTGCCGATGGCCAGTTGAGTGTGGAACTGCACCCTCAGCAAAGCTCGGCCATGTTGACCGCCGCGTGCTGGGCCGACGGGCTGGCGGTGATCGAGTGCGAGCAGCAAGTGCTCAAGCACGACAACGTGATGTTCCTGTCCTTCGCCGACCTGATGCAGTGATGGCAATTGATTGCCGTCAAGGCTATGCCTGCCGGTCTGGCTAGACTGGCAGCGCCTTTTTCGAACGGCGCGCCACAAGCGCCGGGCGATGGTCGAGACGCGTTTTTTCATGAGGATTACCCATGCAACTGGTCTGCCCGGCAGGGAACCTGCCTGCGCTTAAAGCGGCGGTGCGCCAAGGTGCCGATGCCGTCTATGTCGGCTTTCGCGATGACACCAACGCCCGGCATTTCGCGGGGCTGAACATGGACGACAAACAGTTCGACGCCGCCGTCGCCCACATCCGCCAACATCAACGCAAACTCTACGTCGCGGTCAATACGTACCCACAACCCAAGGGGTGGGAGCGCTGGCAACGGGCGGTGGATCGTGCCGCCGATTTCGGCGTCGATGCGCTGATCGCCGCCGACCCCGGGGTGCTCGACTATGCCTGTCAGCGTCACCCGCAATTGGCCCTGCATCTGTCGGTTCAGGGTTCGGCAACCCATGCCGCGGCGCTGGAATTTTATGCGCAGCGCTACGGCATTCGTCGCGCGGTATTGCCACGGGTGTTGTCGTTGGCGCAGGTGCGTCAAGTCGCCGCCAGCAGCCCGGTGCCCATCGAGGTCTTTGGCTTCGGCAGCTTGTGCATCATGGCCGAAGGGCGTTGCCACCTGTCTTCCTACATCACCGGCGAGTCGCCGAACCTGTGCGGTGTCTGTTCGCCAGCCAAAGCCGTGCGTTGGAGCGAGGACGCCGAAGGCTTGAGCGCGCGCCTCAGCGAAGTGCTGATCGATCGCTACACCCCAGACGAATCGGCCGGTTACCCGACCTTGTGCAAAGGCCGTTTTCTGGTCGATGGCAAGCGCTTTCATGCGCTGGAGGAGCCCACCAGCCTCGACACCCTGGACTTGCTGCCGGAACTGACAGCCATCGGCGTCGAAGCGGTGAAAATCGAGGGCCGCCAACGCAGCCCGGCGTATGTCGAACAAGTCACCCGGGTCTGGCGCGCGGCATTGGACGCTCACCGTGGCGCGCCAGGCAGTTTTCGGGTCAAGGAAGAATGGCGTCAGGTGCTGGCCGGTTTGTCCGAAGGCAGCCAGACCACCCTGGGCGCTTATCATCGATCATGGCAATGAGGGACGCGACATGAAGCTTAGCCTGGGACCGGTCCTGTTTTATTGGGACAAAGAGCAACTCAGCAACTTTTACGCCGACATGTCGACCTTGCCCCTGGACGTGATTTATCTGGGGGAAACCGTGTGTTCCAAACGCCGGGCCTTTTCCCTGGATCAATGGCTGGGGCTGGGGCGCGAGTTACAGGAATGCAGCCAGGCACAGTTGGTGCTTTCCAGCCTGACGCTGATCGAGGCTGCCTCCGAACTCTCCAGCCTGCGCCGGCTGTGCGACAACGGCCAATTGCTGGTGGAGGCCAATGACATGGGCGCGGTGCAATTCCTGGCCGAGCGCAAGTTACCTTTCGTGGGCGGCCCGGCGCTCAATCTGTACAACGGCCACTCATTGGCACAATTACTCGACAGCGGAATGACTCGCTGGGTGCCGCCCGTGGAGTGTTCGGCGGCGCTGATCAGCGACGTGATCGGGCAAGTGCGCGAGCTGGGCCGTGCAGTGCCGGAAGTTGAAATCTTCGCCTATGGGCATCTGCCGTTGGCCTATTCCGCCCGCTGTTTCACTGCCCGTGCAGAAAACCGGCCCAAGGACGACTGCCGGTTCTGCTGCATCAACTACCCCGATGGCCTGGCGCTGACCAGCCAGGAGGGGCAACCACTGTTTACCCTTAACGGTATTCAAACGATGTCGGCCGAGGTGACCAATCTGCTGGCCGATTACGCCGGACTGGTGGCCTGCGGTGCCGATCTGTTGCGCTTGAGCCCTCGTGCTCAGGGCATGGACGAAGTGATCGCGGCCTATCAACGGGTTCGTCTGGGCGAAACGCCGCCGCTGTTCGTCGAAGGTTGCAATGGCTATTGGCATGGTCAGGCCGGCATGCTGCGCGTCGAGGAGGTTGGCCTGTGCTGAATCGAAAGAAGTGGCTGTTGAAAGGTGCCGACCGGTTGTTGCCACTGGTGCGCCGGGTGCCTTTTGCCGTGCAGCGCCTGGCGTTGCAGCAGGCGCTGAATCGCTGCCTCGCCGAGCCATTGCGCGAGGGCGAGTTCGAAGTGCTGCGCGGACGTTGGCTGTGCTTGCGGATTCCGGACCTGGGTTTGTCCTGGTACCTGACGCTCAGTCGTCAGGGCTTGCGGATTGCCGAGCACGCTACGGCGAACGTGACCATCAGCGGTAACTGGCGCGAATTTTTATTGCTGGCCAGCCGTCAGGAAGATCCGGACACGTTGTTCTTTCGCCGGCGACTGGTCATCGAGGGCGATACCGAACTGGGGCTGGCGCTGAAGAACCTGATCGACAGCCTTGATCCCGATGTTCTACCCGTGTGGTTGTGGCGCAATCTGGAGCGAGCGGGGAAGGGCTTGGCGGCGGGGTAATCGACATCGTTCGGTCCTGCTCTGTGGGCCTTCCAACGGGGCAGATCAAGATCAAATGCCAAAGCAACAGCAGCCGTTCCCACACTGATCGTTCCCACGCTCTGCGTGGGAATGCCGCCGGGGACGCTCCGCGTCCCGCTGTCGACGCAAGGCGTAAGTCCTGCGCACTGGTGACGCGGAGCGTCACGGGATGCATTCCCACGCGGGAGCATGGGAACGATCATTACGCGCAAGCGTTAAATTGCGTTGATCATCAGACCATCCTTGCCTGACGGTTTTCATGCTGCCGGGCATCACTGGCAATCAACCGCCTGATCCCTTCAAACAACTCATCACTCTGCGCCTGTGTGCAGTCCTCGCCATAGCGTTTGCGCAGCCCGTAATGGCTGAGAATCAGGTGCACATCAGCATGCAGGCCATGCTGCTTGAGGCAGTTCTCGACGCATTGCAGCGGGCAGCCGTCCAGCGCGAAGATCCGGCGCCCCGAACGCGCTTTGTTGACCAGCGCTGTCACATGCCCGCCGACACCAACGATGCAGGACATTTCAGCGAGACCACTGCGATCCAGGCGCACGGCCAGGGTGTTGGCCAGTTGGGCGACATTGGAGCAGCCTGAGCAGGAGTAAACCAAAGGCAGGGTTGAATGGGGCATTTGCACTCTCCGTGGATGGGCTCTGTCAGTGTGCAAGAGGCATGGCAGGACGCCTTGATGACGGTCAATTCCGACTATTGGAAAGCGGCCAGTTCCTCTTCAGCGAGGATGCTGATGTGGCGTCGCTCCATGGCAATCAGGCCGCTTTCCACCAGGCGATGCAGTATCCGCGAAAAGGTTTCCGGTTGAATTCCCAGCTTCGACGCCACCAGGCGTTTGGACATCTGCAAGACAATCTGGCCGGTCACCGGGTGGCGTTCCTGGAACAGGAAATTGATCACCCGACGGCTCGCACTGGCCATGGTCAAGGTATCGATATCGCGCAGACGCAGGTGCAGGTGAACGCTCATGCTCGCCAGGATGGCCAGGCAGACTTTCGGCTGGTCCTCCAGGGCATTGCGGTAATGGTTGCCGTCGATGCTCACCAGCACGCTGTCCTTCAGCGCGGTGGCGCTCACCGGATACAGACGAGCCTGGCTGAACAGCAAGGCTTCGGCAAAAGTCTGGCCGGGCTGAATGATCTCCACCAGGTTCTCCTGGCCTTCGCCGGTGAGCCGGTACAGCTTGACCTGGCCGCTGACCAGCAGGAAAAAACGCCTGGCCGGATCCCCTTGATGCATGAGCGTACTGTGACAACTCAGGCGCTTGAGCATGGCCAGGCCGCAGACTTCCTCGAAGACTTTCTCCGGCAGTTGGCTGAACAGATGATGACGGCGCAACGTTAAAACGATGGAAGGGTGAGTCAGCATGGCGTACCTCCGCTGACGACCATAGTAGAGAGCGCAGGCTCGATGACCTATGCCTCTGCAGGCCTACCTCCAAAGAGGAATACCCGTCAGCCGGCGTTGCGCAGATGTTCCATGGCCCACACAGCCGCCTCTACCCGTGAGCGCAAGCCGAGTTTGTGCAACAGGTTTTTGACGTGAACCTTGACCGTTCCTTCGGTGATGCCCAGCTTGTGCCCGATGACCTTGTTGCTGAAGCCGCTGGCGATGGTTTTCAGCACCTGACGCTCACGCTCGGTCAGTTCCACCACGGCCTGACGCGCAGGAGCACGCAGCGCTTGCGCCATGACTTGGGTCAGTCCCGGGCTGATCACCAGCGCGCCGTTCAGGGCATCGCGGATGTACTGAATCAACAATTCGGGCTCCATGTCCTTGAGCAGATAGCCGTCGGCATCCAGGCGCAGCGCATCGCGAATATCGTCTTCGGCGTCCGATACCGTAAACAGCAGGACTTTGCCGGTGTAGTGCATGGCTCGTAGTCGGCGCAGGGTTTCGATGCCATTCATTTGCGGCATGTTGTTGTCGAGCAAAACCAGATCCGGTTGAAGCGGCTCAATGAGACTGAGTGCTTCTTCACCCTGGCTGGCTTCGCCGACGATCAGGAAATCATCTTCGAGTTCGAGCATCTGGCGAATGCCGTGACGCATCATCGGGTGATCGTCTACCAGCAGGATTTTGTGTTGTGGGGACGGGGTCATGTGGCGCTACCTTCTGTTTGCTGCCCGAGAAACTCCGGGTGGAATTCCAGTTGGACACGGGTGCCTTGGGGCTCCCTGGAAAATATCTGCAGTTGGCCGCGCAAGCTGCGAGCCCGCTCATCCATGATGTTCAGGCCGTGGTGTTCGCGCTGGTCGACGTTGCCACTGAACCCACGCCCGTCGTCTTCGACCGACAACCTGACGGTCTCGCCATCCTGGCGCAGTTGCAGCCAGGCGTTTTGCGCATGGGCGTGGCGCAGGCAGTTGGAGAGCGCCTCGCGGGTGATCTGCAAAATGTGGATTTGTTCGCTGGCCGATAGCTGAAAGGCCAGCGTGTCGACGTGCAGGTGCACCTGAAACTCTCCGCGACGGGAAAACTCCTCGGCCGTGTCCTTGAGTTCCTGTACCAGTCCCGCGTCGTGAATCTGCAAGCGAAACGTGGTCAGCAACTCGCGCAACTGGCGATAGGCATTGTTCAGTCCCTCGCGCAATTCGCTGGTGACGGTTTCCAGGGTCTGGACCGGTTCGCCCCGGCGCATCAGGGTTTGCATGCGGCTGACTTGCAGCTTCATGTAGGACAGGGCCTGGGCCAGTGAATCGTGCAGCTCGCGGGCGATGATCGTGCGTTCTTCGAGCAGTAGCAGGCGATGATCCTGTTCCCGTTGACGCTTGAGCGAGAGCGAGGTGCCGATCAGATTGGCCAGGGCCTGGATCAGTTGGGTTTCCCAGGCTTGCATGGGGTGCCCGTCGACAAAGTGCGCCTTGAGTTCCCCCAGTTCACTGCCCTGGTTGCTGATGCTGAAGATTTGCGGGTTGGTTTTAGGGTGTCGCTGGCACGTGGCGCAGTCGCTACTGGCGCAGACTTCCCGGATGTTCGCGCCATGCAGGGCGAGCAGCTGCTGGGCCGGTGCCTGCAACTGTCCCTGCAGGCACAGCGACAGGCGCAAGCCGGGCAGGCGTTGCTGGAAGCGCCGAATCAACTCATCCAGGCCTTCGGCATTGGCCAGGCGTGTGGCCAGGCTTCGGCTGCTTTGATACAGAAGCTCCAGGGCCGCGTTGGCTTGTTGCAGGTTCAGGGTTTTCTGCTGGACCTGACTTTCCAGGGTGCGATGCGACTCTTCGATCGTCTCGGCCATGGTGTTGAAACTCATGGCCAACTGGCCCAGCTCATCCTCGGACTGATGGTTGACCCGCACCTTGAAGTCGCCGCGACGAAAGCGCTGGGTTGCATCCACCAATTCCTTCAAGGGGGTGACAACGCCGTACTGCAGTTCGTAGAGCCCGAGCAGCAGGACGATCATGGTGGTGAACAGGGCCAGGCCCTGGATCGCCTGTTGCCAGCCTTGCTTTTGTTCGCTTTGGCGCTGCAACAGATCGACGAACTGGTTCAGTTGCTCAACGAAGGACTGGGCCTGGGCCTGAAAGGCTGCCGCATCGCCGCGCTCCAGTGCCGGACGCAAATCCTCATTCCAGTGTTGCTGGATTTGCCCATAACTGAGTTGCAATGCGGTGGTCGGGCCATCTTCCAGTACCGCTTTGAGAGAGTGGCTGTCCAAGCGGTTTTGCAGGCTGTCGATGATGGCGGTGATTTCTTCGTCGGCGACGCCAGCGGCGAGTTTCCAGCTCAGGTGATAGGTCTCCATGCGCACCGAGCCGGCGGTGTTGATGGCAGCGGCATCGCCCTGGCTGAACCAGGCGATCAGCCCGGCGCTCAATGAACTGGCGAGCGCCAGCACGGCGATCAGGATCACCGCCAGCCCGGCGCGAGCGGGCAGGGAGCTGCGCAACCAGCGGATCATCGGCGCAGGTCCGGGAAAGCGATAAGAAAACAGAGCATGCACGTTCCAGCGTGGGGTTTTGCCGCCGTTCCTGGGCGAGCTACCTCTAAAGAGTTGTCGACAGTTCCTTGTCGGCAAAAGCGTGGGTTAAAACCCTTAACAAGCTGATAAATAAAGGTTTTTAAGGTTTTCTTGCACTACCTCCTTGGAGGTAGGCGGGCTAAGCATAGGCTTAGGCCCTCATGGGCATCGTTGACCTGGGTCAAGTTTTTGCGGGGTTTGCCTCTCTAGTCTGCCGCCATGGCTAATTGACGGGAGAGCATTGTGACCCAACCGCGTGTACGACAAGGCTTGGTGCTGGGCATGAGCACGCTGGCCTTCACTGTGTGCTTCATGGTCTGGATGATGTTTGCCGTGCTCGGAGTGCCGATCAAGGAACTGCTCCAGCTCAACGAAACCCAATTCGGCCTGCTGGCCGCGACCCCGGTGCTGACCGGCTCACTGGTGCGTTTGCCGCTGGGTTTGCTGACCGACCGCTTTGGCGGGCGCAGCGTGTTTTTCCTGCTGATGCTGACCTGCGTCACGCCGCTGTACTTGATCAGTCACGCCACCGCCTACTGGCAGTTCCTGGTACTGGGTTTGTTCGTCGGCCTGGCCGGTGGCTCGTTTTCCGTGGGGATTGCCTACGTCGCCAAATGGTTCGACAAGGAGAACCAGGGCTTCGCCATGGGCATCTTCGGTGCCGGTAACGCCGGGTCGGCGGTGACCAAGTTCCTGGCCCCGGCGCTGATCGCCGCCGGCAGCTGGCAGCTGGTGCCGAAAGTCTTCAGTGCGATCTTGTTTATCACTGCGCTGCTGTTCTGGTTCCTGACCTCAGAAAACAAGGGCCATAGCAGTGCCACGGGCGCCAGCTTGCGTGAGCAGCTGCGCTCACTGAAAGATCCTGCGGTGTGGCGCTACTGCCAGTACTACTCGATCGTCTTCGGCGGCTACGTTGCGCTGGCACTGTGGATGACCAAGTACTACGTGCAGGAATACGGTTTCAGCCTGCAAAGCGCGGCGCTGCTGGCGGCCTGTTTCTCCCTGCCCGGCGGCGTACTGCGTGCCGTCGGCGGCTGGATGTCGGATCGCTGGGGTGCGCAAAGCGTGACCTGGTGGGTGTTGTGGGTCAGCTGGATCTGCCTGTTCCTGCTCTCGTATCCCCAGACCCAACTGCAAGTGCAGACCATCGATGGCCCGCTGGATTTCCACATTGGCCTGAGCCCCGCGTTGTTCACCGTGCTGCTGTTCGTCATGGGCATCGCCTTCGCATTCGGCAAGGCCTCGGTTTTCAAATACATCGCCAATGAATACCCGAAAAACATGGGCGCGGTGTCCGGCATCGTCGGCCTGGCGGGTGGCCTGGGCGGTTTCGTGCTGCCGATCCTGTTCGGCGCCCTGGTGGATCTCACCGGCGTGCGCTCTTCCTGCTTCATGTTGATGTACGGCGTGGTCTGGGTCTCTCTCACCTGGATGTACTTCAGCGAAATACGCAAAAGCCCGGTGCTTGGTAAAGAGCCGCTGCTGATCCCGTCCCCGATTTCCAGCATTGCCCAAGGAGAAGAACATGTCCGTTCTGCAAACGCCTGACAAAGGCCCGGTCATTCATGACTGGCGCCCCGAGGACCCCGCGTTCTGGGGAAGTAGCGGCAAACAGACCGCCACTCGCAACTTGTGGATTTCCATTCCTGCGCTGTTGTTGGCCTTTGCGGTGTGGATGGTCTGGAGCACGGTGATTGTGCGCTTGAACGCCATCGGCTTCAGCTTCACCACCGACCAACTGTTCTGGCTGGCGGCATTGCCGGGGCTGTCCGGTGCGACCTTGCGGGTCTTCTATTCCTTTATGGTGCCGATCTTCGGCGGCCGGCGCTGGACCGCCCTGAGCACCGCGTCGCTGCTGCTGCCATCGATCTGGATGGGCTTCGCCGTGCAGGACCCGAGCACCTCCTACAGCGTGTTCGTGTTGATTGCCTTGCTCTGCGGTTTCGGTGGCGGCAACTTCGCCTCGAGCATGTCCAACATCAGCTTCTTCTATCCCAAGTCCCAGCAGGGCACAGCGCTGGGCCTCAACGCCGGACTGGGCAACCTGGGCGTCTCGGTGATGCAGTTCTGTGTGCCGCTGGTGATTACCTTCGGTGTGTTCGGCTTCATGGGCGGCTCCTCGCAAGCGTTGCCGGACGGCGGTCAGTTGTGGCTGCAGAACGCCGGGTTCATCTGGGTGCCATTTATCGTCCTGGTGACAGTGTTGGCCTGGTTCGGCATGAATGACCTGTCCAGCGCCCGGGCTTCGTTCAGCGAGCAGGCGGTGATCTTCAAGCGCAAACACAACTGGCTGATGTGCTGGTTGTACCTGGCGACTTTCGGTTCGTTCATCGGCTTTTCCGCCGCGTTTCCGCTGCTGATCAAAACCTCCTTTCCGGATGTCATTGCCTTGAAATTCGCCTTCCTCGGCCCATTGGTCGGTGCGCTGGTACGGCCATTGGGCGGCTGGCTGGCGGACAAGCTCGGTGGCGCGAAAGTGACCCTGTGGAACTTCGTGGCGATGATCGCGATGGTCTTCGGCGTGATGCACTTCTTGCCGCAGAACGGCGCGGGCGGAAGCTTCTACGGCTTCCTCGGCCTGTTCATGCTGCTGTTCATCACCACTGGCGTGGGTAACGGCTCTACCTTCCGGATGATCCCGGTGATCTTCCGCACGCAGCACGAAAAAGCCTCGGCCGGGAAATCGCCAGCCGTGCGCGAACAGGCGCTCAAGGATGCCGGCAAGGAGTCGGCCGCCGTCCTGGGATTCAGTTCGGCCATGGGCGCCTTCGGTGCGTTCTTCATTCCCAAATCCTTCGGCACTTCGATGGCCCAGACCGGCGGCCCTGAGATGGCTTTCTACATGTTCGTCGGCTTTTACCTGAGCTGCATCGTGGTGACCTGGTGGTGGTACGCGCGCAAAGGCGCCGCAACCCCCTGCTAATCCGACCCGAATCCAACCATTGCGTGGGCGGGGCACAGAACCCCGCAGCAAGCCTGAGAGGACACACCGTGAGTCATTTACTGGATCAACTGCGGTTTTTCAATCGCAAGCAAAACGAGTTTTCCGATGGTCATGGAGAGACTCGCAAAGAGTCTCGCGACTGGGAGAACATCTACCGTTCGCGCTGGCAGTACGACAAGATCGTGCGTTCCACCCATGGGGTGAACTGCACCGGCTCGTGCTCGTGGAAAATCTACGTCAAGAACGGCCTGATCACCTGGGAAACCCAGCAGACCGATTACCCGCGCACCCGCAACGATTTGCCTAACCATGAGCCCCGTGGTTGCCCGCGTGGCGCCAGTTACAGCTGGTACATCTATAGCGCCAACCGCCTCAAGTACCCGAAAATCCGCAAGCCGTTGCTCAAACTGTGGCGAGAGGCGCGGCAGACCATGGCGCCGGTGGAAGCCTGGGCGAGCATTGTCGAGAACAAGGCCAAGGCCGACTCCTATAAAAGCAAGCGCGGCATGGGGGGCTTCATTCGCTCCAACTGGGAGGAAGTCAACGAGATCATTGCCGCGTCCAACGTTTACACCATCAAGCAATACGGCCCGGACCGGATCGTCGGTTTCTCGCCGATTCCGGCCATGTCGATGGTCAGCTATGCCGCGGGTTCGCGTTATCTGTCGCTGATCGGCGGTGCGTGCCTGAGTTTCTATGACTGGTACTGCGACTTGCCACCGGCCTCACCGATGGTCTGGGGCGAGCAAACCGACGTGCCGGAATCGGCCGACTGGTACAACTCCAACTACATCATTGCCTGGGGCTCCAACGTCCCGCAGACCCGTACCCCCGATGCGCACTTTTTCACCGAGGTCCGTTACAAGGGCACCAAGACCGTCGCCATCACCCCCGACTACTCGGAAGTCGCCAAGCTCACCGACCTGTGGCTCAACCCCAAGCAGGGCACCGATGCGGCGCTGGCCCAGGCGTTCAACCATGTGATCTTCAAAGAGTTTCACCTGGACAAACCGAGCGCGTATTTCACCGACTACGCCAAGCGCTTCACCGATTTGCCGGTGCTGGTGCTGCTCAAACAAATGGTCGACAAGGCGCCGGGCGCCGGTTACCAGCCGGACCGTTTCTTGCGCGCCTCGGACCTTACCGACAACCTCGGCCAAGAGAACAACCCGGAATGGAAAACCATCGCGCTGGATGTCAGCGGCGAACTGGTTTCCCCGCAAGGCTCCATCGGTTATCGCTGGGGTGAGAAGGGCAAGTGGAACATTTTGCCTCGTGAAGGCGGCGAAGGGCGTGAGATCGACCTGAAGCTGAGCCTGATCGGCGATGACGTCGCCGAAGTCGCGTTTCCGTATTTTGCCGGCGAGTCCCACGAGCACTTCCAGCATGTGGCTGGCGATGCCGTGCAATACCGCCGCGTGCCGGTGCACAACGTGGTACTGGCCGATGGCAGTGTGGCCAAAGTGGCCACCGTGTTTGACCTGTCGGCGGCCAATCTGGCGATCGATCGTGGCCTGGGTGGCGCTAACGTCGCCAAGGATTACAACGACGCAAGCGTACCCGGCACCCCGGCCTGGCAGGAGCAGATCACCGGCGTCAGCCGTGAGAAAGCCATTCAGATTGCCCGTGAGTTCGCCGACAACGCCGACAAGACCCGTGGCCGCTCGATGATCATCGTCGGCGCGGCGATGAACCACTGGTACCACATGGACATGAACTACCGCGGGCTGATCAACATGCTCATGCTCTGCGGGTGTGTCGGCCAGACCGGTGGCGGTTGGGCGCACTATGTCGGTCAGGAAAAGCTGCGTCCGCAATGCGGCTGGCTGCCCCTGGCGTTCGGCCTGGACTGGAACCGTCCACCACGGCAGATGAACGGCACCAGCTTCTTCTACGCCCACAGTTCGCAATGGCGCCACGAGAAAATGAGCATGCACGATGTGCTCTCGCCGTTGGCCGACAAGTCGCAATTCCCCGAGCATGCCCTGGACTACAACATCCGTGCCGAACGCGCCGGCTGGTTGCCCAGCGCACCGCAACTCAACACCAACCCGCTGCACATTTGCCGCGATGCCGCGGCAGCCGGCATGGACCCGAAAGACTACGTGGTCAAGTCGCTGCAAGACGGCTCGCTGCGCTTCTCCTGCGAACAGCCGGACAGCCCGGTGAACTTCCCGCGCAACATGTTTATCTGGCGTTCCAACCTGCTGGGCTCCTCGGGCAAGGGCCACGAGTACATGCTCAAGTACCTGCTCGGCACCAAGAACGGGGTGATGAACGAAGACATCGGCCAGGTCGGGGATTGCAAACCCGAAGAAGCCGAATGGGTGGACGAGGGCGCCATCGGCAAGCTCGATCTGGTCACCACGCTGGATTTCCGCATGTCCTCGACCTGCGTCTATTCCGACATCGTCTTGCCGACCGCGACCTGGTACGAAAAGGACGACATGAACACCTCGGACATGCACCCGTTCATTCACCCGTTGTCGGCCGCCATCGATCCGGCGTGGGAATCGCGTTCCGACTGGGAAATCTACAAGGGCATCGCCAAGGCCTTTTCCAGCATGGCGGTCGGGCATCTGGGCGTTGAGAAGGACCTGGTGACCATCCCGCTGATGCACGACAGCGTCGGTGAACTGGCTCAACCTTTTGGCGGCACCGACTGGAAAAGCGCCGGCGTGGCCCCGGTGCCAGGCAAGAACGCGCCGAACCTGCATGTGGTGGAGCGTGATTACCCGAACATTTACAAGCAGTTTTCCTCGCTGGGGCCATTGCTGGAAAAACACGGCAACGGTGGCAAGGGCATCAACTGGAACACCGACGCCGAAGTGAAATTCCTCGGTGCGCTCAATCACCGCGAAGGGGCGGCCGGGATCAGTCATGGTCGGCCGAAAATCGACTCGGCGATCGATGCTGCTGAAGTGATTCTGTCCCTGGCGCCGGAAACCAATGGCCATGTCGCCGTCAAGGCCTGGGCTGCGTTGTCGGAATTTACCGGCATCGATCACAGCCACCTGGCGTTATCCAAGGAACACGAGGCGATTCGATTCCGCGACATTCAAGCGCAGCCGCGCAAGATCATTTCCAGCCCTACCTGGTCGGGTCTCGAAGACGATCATGTCAGCTACAACGCCGGTTACACCAACGTTCACGAAGCCATCCCATGGCGCACCATCACCGGTCGCCAGCAGTTCTACCAGGATCACCCGTGGATGCAGGCATTCGGCGAGCAACTGATGAGTTACCGCCCGCCGGTCAACACCCGCACCATTGCAGGGGTGAAAGGCAAGCGCAGCAACGGCGAGACCGAAATCGTCCTGAACTGGATTACTCCGCACCAGAAATGGGGCATCCACAGCACTTACAGCGACAACCTGCTGATGCTGACCCTCAGCCGTGGCGGACCGATTGTCTGGCTCTCGGAGAACGACGCGAAACGCGCCGGCATTGAAGACAACGACTGGATCGAATGCTTCAACGCCAACGGCGCGCTGACCGCCCGAGCGGTGGTCAGCCAGCGCGTCAAGGACGGCATGGTGATGATGTACCACGCCCAGGAACGGATCGTGAACGTGCCAGGTTCGGAAACCACCAAGACCCGTGGCGGCCACCACAACTCGGTCACCCGCGTGGTGCTCAAGCCGACCCACATGATCGGCGGCTACGCCCAGCAGGCCTACGGTTTCAACTATTACGGCACGGTCGGTTGCAACCGCGATGAGTTCGTCGTGGTGCGCAAGATGGCCAAAGTCGACTGGCTCGATGGCACAGACGGCGATGCCTTGCCGCGTCCACTGCCGACCGACATCGAGGAGAACTGAGATGAAGATTCGCTCACAAATCGGCATGGTCCTGAACCTGGACAAATGCATCGGCTGCCACACTTGTTCGATTACCTGCAAGAACGTCTGGACCAGCCGCGAAGGCATGGAATACGCCTGGTTCAACAACGTCGAATCGAAACCCGGCATCGGTTACCCGAAAGAATGGGAAAACCAGGACAAGTGGAAGGGCGGCTGGATCCGCAATGCCAACGGCACGATCAACCCGCGCATCGGCGGTAAATTCCGCGTATTGGCGAATATTTTCGCCAACCCGGACCTGCCGAGCCTCGACGATTACTACGAACCGTTCGACTTCGATTACCAGCACCTGCATACCGCGCCGCTGGGCGAGCATCAGCCCACTGCGCGCCCGCGTTCGCTGATCTCCGGCAAGCGCATGGAAAAAATCGAGTGGGGCCCGAACTGGGAAGAAATCCTCGGCACCGAATTCGCCAAGCGTCGCAAGGACAAGAACTTCGACAAGATCCAGGCGGACATTTACGGCGAATACGAAAACACCTTCATGATGTATTTGCCGCGCCTGTGCGAGCACTGCCTCAACCCGACCTGCGCAGCGTCGTGCCCGAGCGGGGCGATCTACAAGCGTGAAGAAGACGGCATTGTGCTGATCGACCAGGAAAAATGCCGTGGCTGGCGGATGTGCATCAGCGGCTGCCCGTACAAGAAGATCTATTTCAACTGGAAAAGCGGCAAGTCCGAGAAGTGCATTTTCTGCTACCCGCGTATCGAAGCCGGGATGCCGACGGTATGCGCCGAAACTTGCGTCGGGCGCATCCGCTACCTCGGTGTGCTGCTGTATGACGCCGACCGCATCAGCGAAGTGGCGAGCACTGCCAATGAGCAAGACCTGTACGAGAAACAACTGGAGATCTTCCTCGATCCGAATGACCCGGCAGTGATTCGCCAGGCCCTGGCCGATGGCGTACCGCAGTCGGTGATTGATTCCGCCCAGCGTTCGCCGGTCTACAAAATGGCCGTGGACTGGAAACTCGCACTGCCGCTGCACCCGGAATACCGCACTTTGCCAATGGTCTGGTACGTGCCGCCGCTGTCGCCGATCCAGAACGCCGCTACCGCCGGCACCGTGGGCATGAACGGGGTGATCCCGGATGTCGACAGCCTGCGTATTCCACTGAAGTACCTGGCGAACCTGCTGACAGCGGGCGATGAAAAACCGGTCAAGCGCGCACTTAAACGCTTGCTGGCGATGCGCGCCTACAAACGTTCCGAGCAAGTCGATGGTGTTCAGGATCTGCAAGTGTTGAAGGACGTCGGCTTGAACGTGGCGCAGGTCGAAGAGATGTATCGCTATCTGGCGATTGCCAACTATGAAGACCGCTTTGTGGTTCCGAGTGCCCACCGTGAAGACGCCATGAGCGACGCCTTTGCCGAGCGCTCCGGTTGCGGCTTCAGTTTCGGCAGCGGTTGTAGCGGCAGCTCCGACACCAACATGTTCGGTGCAAAGAAAGCCAACCGCCGCGACGTCCTGAAAACCGTCCAGTTGTGGGAGGAGTGAGCATGCAAATTCTCAAAGTGATTTCGCTGCTGCTCGACTATCCGACCGAGACGCTGATTGGCGGTCGCGATGAACTGGAGCAGGCGATCATCCAGTCACGGGAAATCAGCCCTAAACAGCGCGGTGCGTTGTTCGAATTGCTCGAGCTGATCTGCGCCAATGACTTGATGGACGGGCAGGAGCACTACGGAGCGCTGTTCGGCCGGGGGCGCTCGCTTTCGCTGCTGTTGTTCGAGCACGTACACGGCGAATCCCGCGACCGTGGCCAGGCCATGGTCGACATGATGGCGCAATACGAAGCTGCCGGTTTTGCCATCGGCGTCAAGGAGCTGCCGGACTATATCCCGCTGTACCTGGAGTTTCTGTCCACCCGCGAAGACCTCGAGGCCCGCGAGGGCCTGGCGGATGTTTCGCATTTGCTGGCCTTGCTCGCGGCGCGTCTGGAAGAGCGCGAAAGCGCTTATGCCAGTTGCTTCCGGGCGCTGCTGCAAATCGCCGGGGCCGAGCCCCATCAGGCGGTGGCCGACCTGCGGGCGCAGGTGGCGGCGGAACCGCGCGACGACTCCCTCGAAGCCCTCGACAAGATCTGGGAAGAGGAGGCCGTGGACTTTCTCCAGGCCGAACAGCAAGACCGTTGCAGTTCGTTGCCTGGCGCCCCGGGCAAGGCCCGGGAAGAGAGCGCCGTGCCGTTGCACTGGGTGGATTTTCAGCATGAAGGGTTGGCCACCGTGCCAGCCAAGGAGGTAGGCAATGTCTAAATGGAACCTGTTGTTGTTCGGGATCTATCCCTATGTCGCTTTGGCGATTTGCCTGATTGGCAGTTGGGCCCGTTTCGATCTGTCGCAGTACACCTGGAAGGCTGGCTCCAGCCAGATGCTCAACCAGCGCGGCATGCGCGTGGCGAGCAATCTCTTCCACATCGGTGTGCTGTTTGTACTGGCCGGGCATTTCGTCGGCCTGCTGACGCCTGCATCGGTTTATCACCATGTGATCAGCACCGAGAACAAGCAGTTGCTGGCGATGGTGTCCGGCGGGCTCTTCGGCCTGTTGTGCCTGATCGGCTTGCTGATGCTGGTCAATCGGCGGCTCACCGATCCTCGGGTACGTGCCGCCTCTAGCGCTTCGGACATTTTGATTCTGCTGGTGCTGCTGGTGCAGTTGCTGCTCGGTTTGCTGACGATTGCAGCGTCCACCGCGCACATGGACGGTTCGGTGATGGTGATGCTCGCCGACTGGGCGCAGAACACCGTGCTGTTGCGGCCGATGGAAGCGGCGGCGTCCATTGCGCCGGTCGGGCTGACCTACAAGCTGCATGTGTTTCTCGGCTTGACCCTGTTCGTGTTGTTCCCCTTCACCCGTCTCGTACACATCGTCAGTGCACCGATCTGGTACCTGGGGCGTCGTTATCAAATCGTTCGGCAGAAAGTCTGAGGAGAACATCATGTCAGGTGGATGTGGATGTGGCGGCGGTAACGGCGGCAGCGGTGGCTGCGGTTCTTCTAAAAATGCAGAGTCTTCGGTGCCGGAAGTTGTCGACATCGCGCAGTTTGAAGCACTGCCGGTCGAGCCGGCGGCGGCCGAAGACGTCCCGGTGCAGTTGATCGCCAGCAGTGAACAGGAGTGGCCGATCATCAGCGTCAACGGGGTGTCGATCACGTCTGAGGCAATGGCCCAGGAGCTGCAATATCACCCGGCCGAAAGCCGTGAAGAGGCGGTCTATCTAGCCGCCAGGGCGCTGGTGATCCGCGAATTGTTGCAGCAGCGCATTGCCGAACTCGGCCTGGCGCTGGAGATCGGCGCTGGTGAGAACGAAGAAGAAGCAGCTACGCGTTTGTTGCTCGAACGCGAGGTGCACGTGCCGCAGTGCGACGAGGAAACCAGCCTGCGCTACTACGAAAACAATCGCGGGCGCTTTCACAGCGCGCCGTTGCTGGCGGTGCGGCACATCCTGCTCGAGTGCGCGCCGGATGATGTCGAGGCTCGCAGCCTTGCGCATGCTCAGGCCGAGATATTGCTGCAACGTCTGGAGGATTTTCCCGGCAGTTTCGCTGAACTGGCGGTGAAATATTCGGCGTGCCCATCGAAGGCTCAAGGCGGTTCCCTGGGGCAGATCAGCAAGGGTCAGACCGTGCCCGAACTGGAACGTCAGCTGTTCACGCTGGCGCCGGGCCTGGCCAGCAAACCGCTGGAAAGTCGCTACGGCTGGCATGTGGTGAGTGTCGATCAGCGGATTGAAGGCATGCCGTTGCCCTATGAAGTGGTGTCGACGGCGATCCGCACGCAGTTGCAGCAGGGCGTCTGGCAAAAAGCGCTGGTGCAGTACCTGCAAACCCTGATCGGAGCAGCGGATATTCGTGGCATCCACTTACAGGGCGCCGACTCACCGTTGGTGCAGTGAGCCTTGGGGCAAACCGGGAGATGTGATGAACGCTGTCATGCAGGATGGTTTTGGACGGCAGATCGATTATCTGCGGATGTCGGTGACGGACCGTTGCGATTTTCGCTGTGTGTATTGCATGGCGAAAAACATGACCTTCCTGCCGCGTCAGCAGGTCCTGACGCTGGAGGAGTTGCAGCGCCTGGCAACGCTGTTCGTCGGGTTGGGCGTCCGCAAAATCCGCCTCACCGGCGGCGAGCCGCTGATTCGTCCGGGGATTGTCGAGCTGTGCCGCCACATCGCCGCGCAGCCCGGTTTGCGCGAACTGGTGATGACCAGCAATGGCTCGCAACTGGGCCGTCTGGCCCGGCCATTGGCGGAGGCAGGCGTCAAGCGGATGAACATCAGCCTCGATAGTCTGGACGGGCAGAAGTTTCGCGCAATCACCCGCAACGGCGATCTCGATCAGGTGCTGGGTGGCATTGAAGCGGCGCGGGACGCGGGGTTTGAGCGGATCAAGCTCAACTGCGTGGTGATGAAGGGGCGCAACTTCGATGAAGTCCCGGCGTTGGTGCAGTACGCCATCGATCAGCGCATCGATATCAGTTTCATCGAAGAAATGCCGTTGGGCGATGTCGGCAGGTCACGGGGTGAATCGTTTTGTTCCAGCGATGAAGTGCGGGCATCGATCGCCGCTCAACATCGGTTGCTCGACAGTACGGAAAACAGCGGCGGACCGGCGCGCTATGTGCGTCTGGAACGCCATCCCGATACCCGGATCGGTTTCATTTCACCCAACAGCCATAACTTCTGCGGCACCTGCAACCGGGTGCGGATGACCGTTGAAGGGAAGCTGTTGCTCTGTCTGGGCCAGGAAGACGCGCTGGATTTGCGCGGATTGCTGCGGCGTTATCCGCTGGATGACCAACCCCTGATCAACGCGGTGCAGAAGGCGTTACGTGGCAAGCCGCTGCGCCACGACTTTGGCCCCGAAGGAGAGGTGCAGATTGTGCGGTTCATGAACATGAGTGGCGGTTGAGCAGGTCTGTAAAACACAACACTGTGGCGAGGGAGCTTGCTCCCTCGCCACAGTGTTCACACCGATTTTCCCTTCACCGCCTTCGGGCGGTTTTTTTCACCGGTAAATCTTGACGTCGATCAATTGCAGAACAGCGCTTTGTCCGTAGTCTTCACTGCATGTTGTGTTTATTTGAATATAAACATCTATATGTAGTATCTGGAGGCCAAATGCAGAGCACACTGATCTCAGTGGGATGTAACCGCTTGCACAAACGCGATGGCAGTCTGGTTGCCTTCGATGCCGACAAGATCCGTCAGGCGTTGATCGCCGCCGGCAAGGCAACCGGGGAGTACACCGAGGTTGAGGTTGAAGGCTTGCTTGAGGCGGTACTCGCCCGACTGGAAGGGCTGCCAAGGCTGCACGTCGAGCAGATCCAGGATCGGGTCGAACGGGTATTGATGGATGCCGGTTACTTCTTCGCCATGCGCGCCTACATCGTCTACCGCGAACAGCACGGGCGTTTGCGTCGTGACCGCCGGACCATGGTCGAGGTGGCGACTTCTATGAATGAGTACCTGGACCGTGAAGACTGGCGGGTCCAGGCCAACGCCAATCAGGGCTACTCCCTGGGCGGGCTGGTGTTGAACGTGTCAGGCAAGGTCACCGCCAACTACTGGCTGGACGAGGTGTACAGCGAGGCCATCGGCCAGGCCCACCGCGAGGCGGATTTGCATGTGCATGACCTCGATATGCTCGCCGGTTACTGCGCCGGATGGTCGCTGCGCACGCTGTTGCACGAGGGGCTCAACGGTGTGCCGGGGCGTGTCGAAGCCGGTCCGCCAAAGCACTTGAGCAGTGCCCTGGGGCAAATGGTGAATTTCCTCGGCACCCTGCAAAACGAATGGGCCGGTGCCCAGGCGTTCAGTTCATTCGACACCTACCTGGCGCCTTACGTGCGCAAGGACCGGCTGAGTTATCAGGAGGTGCGCCAGGCGATCCAGGAGTTCATCTACAACCTCAATGTGCCGTCACGCTGGGGCACCCAGACGCCGTTCACCAACCTGACCTTCGACTGGGTTTGCCCGCAGGATTTGCGTGAGCAGATACCCGTCATCGACGGTGAGGAGATGCCGTTTGCCTACGGCGACCTGCAAGTCGAAATGGACCTGCTCAACCGCGCGTACATCGAGGTGATGCAGGCTGGCGATGCGAAAGGGCGAGTGTTCACCTTTCCGATCCCGACCTACAACATCACCCATGACTTTCCATGGGACAGTGAAAACGCCGACCGTCTGTTCGAGATGACGGCGCGTTACGGTTTGCCGTACTTCCAGAACTTCCTCAATTCGGACATGCAGCCCAATCAGGTGCGTTCGATGTGCTGCCGGTTGCAGCTCGATGTGCGCGAGTTGCTCAAGCGCGGCGGTGGCTTGTTCGGTTCGGCGGAACAGACCGGATCGCTCGGCGTGGTAACCATCAACTGCGCACGCCTGGGCTATGTGTTCAAGGGCAACACCAGTGGATTGTTGCGACGCCTGGACACGCTGATGGAGCTGGCAATGGAGAGCCTGGAGGTCAAGCGCAAGGTCATTGCGCACCACATGGATGCCGGTTTGTACCCTTACACCAAGCGCTACCTGGGCACCTTGCGTAACCATTTTTCCACCATCGGCCTCAACGGCCTGCATGAAATGCTGC
Source organism: Pseudomonas sp. FP1740 (assembly GCF_030687165.1). Lineage (NCBI taxonomy): Bacteria > Pseudomonadati > Pseudomonadota > Gammaproteobacteria > Pseudomonadales > Pseudomonadaceae > Pseudomonas > Pseudomonas sp. FP1740. The sequence goes on along the minus strand of NZ_CP117461.1, from coordinate 3,861,018 downwards.
GCAATTTCACTGGCGACGAGGAGGGCATGCACACCGAACATGGCCGACAGTTTGCCCTGAATCTGCTGGACCATGTGCGCGCCACCTTGCTGCGTTTCCAGGAGGAAACCGGTCATCTCTACAACCTGGAAGCGACACCGGCGGAGGGCACCACCTACCGCTTCGCCAAGGAAGACCTCAAGCGCTATCCGGACATTCTCCAGGCGGGCAGTACGCAGGCGCCGTATTACACCAACTCCTCGCAACTGCCCGTGGGCTACACCGAAGACCCCTTCGAGGCCCTGGAACTTCAAGACGAACTGCAATGCAAATACACCGGCGGCACGGTCTTGCACCTGTACATGGCCGAGCGGATTTCCTCGGTGCAGGCCTGCAAGCAGCTGGTGCGCAAGGCCCTTGGACGTTTCCGCCTGCCGTACCTGACCGTGACCCCGACGTTCTCCATCTGCCCGGTGCACGGCTACCTCGATGGCGAGCATGAGTTCTGCCCCAAATGCGACGAAGTTCTGCTGCTGCAAGAACAGAAAGCCGGCGCTGTTCATTGATTTCGATCCACTCAACTGCAAGGAGCTTCACCATGACTGCATCGCAACCACTGCCCCAGGCTCAACGTCAACGCTGCGAAGTCTGGACCCGGGTGATGGGCTATCACCGTCCTGTGTCGGCGTTCAATCCGGGCAAACAGTCGGAGCACCACGAGCGGCTGCACTTCACTGAAAGCGCGGCACTGGCCGGGCGCCAATGAGTCGAATGCTTCGGGTCGGGGGCATGGTGCCCCTGACCACTATCGACTATCCGGGACAGCTCGCCTGCGTGCTGTTTTGCCAGGGTTGCGCCTGGCGTTGTCGTTACTGTCATAACCCGCAGCTGATTCCGCCTCGTGGCAGTGAGGAAGTGGATTGGCGGCGGGTGTTGGCGTTTCTGCAACGTCGTCAGGATCTGCTCGATGCCGTGGTGTTCAGCGGCGGTGAACCAACCTTGCAGGACGGCTTGCTCGGTGCCATGGATGAAGTGCGGGACATGGGCTTTCGCATCGGCTTGCACAGCGCCGGCATCAAGCCTGCCGCCTTCGCCAAGGCTCTGACTGGCGCGGATTGGGTCGGTTTCGACGTCAAGGCGTTGCCCGAAGATTGCCTGGCCATTACCCGGGTCGAGGGCAGTGGAACGGCTAACTGGCGCAGCCTTGAGCATCTGCTGGCCAGTGGTGTGGACTACGAATGTCGCACCACCGTGCATTGGCATCTGTTCGAGCCGGCGCGTCTGCTGATCCTGGCGAAACGCTTGAGCGCGCTCGGCGTCAAACGCTTCGCCGTGCAACTGGTCCGCACCGAGCGGATGTTCGATCCGCTACTGCCAAGCATTTCGGCACAAGCCTTGTTGCCGGAGTTGTGGGAGGCCATGCGCGAGTTGTTCCCAGCCTTTGTACTGCGGGGGTAACGGGGGCTGGGGAAACTCAAGCCCAGCCCCAGAACTGCAACCACCAGCCAAACCCGATCAGGGCGTTGGCGAGGAACAGGCAAACGCCACCCGACACGCGCCGAGCCAGGGGAATACCTTCGTGTTTCAGCCGTTTCCAACCCAGTAGCAGGCTCCACCCCATGGCGGCCAATAGCAGACAGGCCCTGGCGGGTTGTACCCACTCCAGCAGCAGACCTTCATAACGCAGTAATTTGACGGTGGTGGCCGACAGCCCGAGAAACAGTCCGGCGCCACCCACAGGCGTGAGTGTCAGCGCCAGAGGCCAATACAGTGCGCGATCTCGCGCCAGTCGGGCCGTCAGGCGCAGGAGCAGCATCAACGCCGTGCCGAGCATGATCGAACTCACACTCAAGTAAGCGACAATGCTGAAGCCGTCGAGCCAGCTGAAGCTGTCGTTGAGTTGCGGGTAATGGGTCAGCAACCACCAGGGGGCGTTGTCCCGTAAGGCCCAGAGCTGGTTGTGTTCTACCAGCCACTGGGCCAGGTTTTGTTTGAGGGCGATAAACCATGGGCTGACCGTCCACTGAAACGCGCCCATGGCCAAGCCGATCACGCCGAACAGCAGCAAGCGTGTATCCCAAGGGGACAGCGCCTGCGCGGTTGCGTGAAGAATCTCCTGATTGCTGGAGCGGGCGATCAGCTGCACGGCGCCGCGTTGCCCGCTGCAGCGTCCGCAGGCGTGGCAATCACTGGCGCCTTGCAGGCGGCGAATATCGAGCAGGGGAGCGCAGTTGGGTGGCGGCAGGCGTGGCGCGGCATTCTCTATCCAGCGTTGCTCATCGACCTGAAAGTGCACGGGGGCCAGCCTTGCGAGCAGGGCGAAAACCCCGCTGACCGGGCACAGGTAACGGCACCAGACCCGCTTGCCCCGGGCGAACAACAACCCGACGATGACCGCTGCGACGGTTGAGCCACCCAGAATCAACAGTGCGGCCTGGGCGTAGTCATAGACGCTGATCAATTGGCCGTAGAGGGTCGTCAGGCAGAACGCCAATGTGGGCCAGCCGCCCCAACGCAACCAACGCGGCACACCCAGGCCTTTGCCGTAATGGCTGGCCCATTCGCTGAGCGAACCTTCCGGGCACAGAACGCCACACCAGAGTCGGCCGAAGCACACCATCGACAGCAACACGAACGGCCACCAGATTCCCCAGAATAAAAACTGCGCGAGCAAGGTCAGGTTGTCGAGTATCCGTGCCTGGCTGTCCGGCAACGGCAACAGCGCCGGAGTCACCAACAGCACTGCGTAAAACAGTACGACAGTCCACTGCAGCGCACGGATGACGGACGCATGGCGACGCATCCCGTCACCCAGGCGCTGGAGCCATCGATTGTGCCGGTTCAGGTCAGGCATGGGACTTTCTCCGCAGTCCGTTGGCGTAGCCAGGCGCTGACGACCAGCCAGTAACCGACCCATACCAGTAAGGTCATGCCGCTGGGCGTTGCGCGATAACCGACAAAACCGGCCAGAAAGCCACCCAATCCATGGCTGTCGCTCAGCCACGCGCTGTTGTCCCAAAGCGATTCGCCTACGAGGCTGTAAACCACGTCCGGCACATCCAGGGCGAGCAGTTGGCCGCCGATTCGCTCGGTGCCGCTGACCAGCAACCCCGCGCCGAGCATGAGCAAGATGACTTCGCTGATGGCAAAGAATCGTTGCCATGAAATGAAGCGGCGACTGCTGTGCAGCAGCATAATGGTCAGCGCGGACAGCACCAGCCCCAACACGCCGCCGACGGCAAACAGGCCGAGCTGCGGACCCCGCAATCGGGCGCCGGCGCCATAGAGAAATACCACCGTTTCGCTGCCTTCTCGGCTGATCGCGAGCATGGCCAGCAGTAATAGACCTGCGCCTCCTTGGCGGGCCAGGTGGCTATCGGCGTGCCGTCGCAAATCGTGGTTGAGGGTGCGCCCGTGACGGTGCATCCAGCCGACCATTTGCACCATTAACAGGCTGGCAAACAGTGCGAGTGCGGCCTGGAACCATTCACTGGCCGACCCGCTCATGGCCTCACCGGCAAACAGAATCAACACCGCCAGCAGGCCCGAGAGCATCAACCCCAGCACCACACCCGCCCACAGGTATTTGACCAAGCGATGATGTTGGCCTTGTTGGCTGGCCCAGGCCTGGAGAATGCCGATCACCAGCAACGCCTCGACGCTTTCGCGCCAGACGATGAACATTGATTGATTCATGGAAGCTCCGTGTGCAGACAGGTTATTTCGCGAGGATGCCGCCCTCGGGCAATTGCGGATTGAACTCATCGAAAAACGGATAGTGGCCGGGCCTGAGCGGGTGAATGACCACGAAGGTCGTCACGCCCGGCGACAGTACCTTTTCAACCCGCAACGGCGTGCTCTCGAACTCGGCCGGCCCCTGACCGCTATTTTTCAGGACGATCTTGAAGCGCTGTCCGGCCGGGACCTCAAGCAAGGCAGGGGAGAAGTGGCCATCGCGCAGGGTCAGCTCAAAGCTCGGCAACTCGGCATGGGCCGTCAACGGCGCAACTGTTGCGGCCACGATCAGCCAGGTAAGATGCAGGCGCTTCATTCAATAGCCGCCTTTTTTACCGATGCCGGCGTAGATGAACTCGTAGTGCAGTTCGCAGCGTTCGAACCAGGGCGCTACACCGGTTTCCTTATCGGTATGACGCCCGAGGGAGCCGTGACCGGTGGGGGGTAGCACGGTGAACGTCAGCCGATATTTGCCCGGCCCCAGCAGCTTCACATTGTCGCCATAGTGCGGGCCGTCATTGGCGACCATGGCATGGAAGTCACCCTTGATTTCGTCCGGGTTACCCGCTCTACTCAAGTTGAACGAGACATTGAGGTAAGGCACGAAACTGCCTTCCTGAAAGCCCTGTCGATTGTCCGCGGTGGCCCGAATGTCGGCTTCCAGGTGAACATCAGAATCGACAGTAGCCCGCATCATGCCAGCCGGGGCCATCTCGATCGGTTGCAGATACACCGCCCCGACTTCCAGCCCCTGACACAGCTGTGGCTCCCCGATCGGGTATTCCTTTGCGTGAGCCAGCGGTACGAGCAAGAGCAGGGCGAGTGAGAGGTGGGTACGCATAATGTCTTCCTGAGCACTGACGAGTAGGAACCCGAGTCTAGGAAGCTTTGCTGCGAACAATAATGATTGTTATCAAGTTTTGATCAATTAAACCGATGGCTCGTCACGTTGGCGAAATCGCTGGGCGCGCTCGATGCTGTGGGCCATCTGTGCCGCCGCATGAACAGTCAAGGGATGCTGGGTAAAACCGGGTCTGGGGGAAATGTAGTCGGCCATTTCCCGGGCAATGGCGAGCTGGCGTTCCGAGGCTTCTGCCAGCAGCGCGATGACCAGGTTTTCCAAGGCAATCACGCGCACGCGCAAGTGAACCAGCTCGGCGTTGGTCAAGGCGGGCGGGGCGGCAAACGCGTCGCCATCGATGGATGTTGCGGCGTTTTGATCGTCCCATGTCGACAGGGTTGGATGGTCTGGTGTCCCAACGCTTGGGAAAGGATTTTTATTGAGCATGAGCGACGTCTCCAAGTCTGTTCAGTCGTTAGAAGCGTAGCTCCAGGATCGCGATAAGGAGAGCAGTCGCTCGATGTCGATTCTTGATGTCCATCAAGGATGGTTTTGCACAAAGGCTGTAGGTTGCAAGAGCGTCTCTCAATGATCGGAGATCGAAATGGCCAAGAACTTCCCCATCAGCCCCAAGCACCCCGAACGGATCTGCTGGGGATGCGACCGGTATTGTCCGGCCAAGTCCCTGGCATGCGGCAATGGCTCCGACCGTACGATGCATCCGGCGGAGATGTTCGGAGAAGATTGGTATTTGTCTGGAGACTGGGGCATCGAGCCCCTCATCGTCACAGACAAGACAGCGGATGATGGCGTCTAGTGCTCGCCAAACCTCGCTGATTCTTTGAGGAAGGGAGGTTGGCTGCGACGTAGTCAGACGATAAAAAAACAGGGAAATATCTGGATGCCTCTCCGGATATTTCCCTGTTGCTCAATGTGTGGAATTGCTATCGATAAACTTCTCGTAATACATCTGGAACTGCTCGATCTTCTGATCGTTGAACCAGGTTTTAATCGCGTCGACCATGGGCGGAGGACCGCACAGATAGATGTCGAATGGGTTGGCTTCGAAGGACTGACGGTCGAAGTGGTCAGGAATCCACCCGGTTTTACCTTGCCAATCCACGGAGGGTTTTGAAACCACAAGGTGATAGTCGAAGTCGGCGATTCGTTCGCGATAATCAGCCAGGCGTTGAGTTTCGCACAGGTCATTGTCCTGCGTGACGCCATAGAACAGTTGGATCGGGTGCCCGCAGCCACCTTTCTCTGCAATGTTATCAAGCATCCCGAGGAAGGCCGACAGGCCGGTTCCTCCTGCCACCAGTACGAGAGGTTTGGTTACCTGACGTAGATAGAAGCTCCCCAATGGGGCCTCGAGCTCGAGTACTTGACCGGGGCGGCAATGCTCACGGATGAAGTTGCTCATCACGCCATCAGGCAGGAGCCTGATGAGAAACTGCAATTGGTTGGTGGGGTTGGGGCGGTTGGCGAATGAGTAGGAGCGCCACTTACTGGTGCCCGGTACATGCAGTCGAGCGTATTGCCCCGGAAGAAAGTCCAATTGCTGCTGGTGGCCGCAAGCGTCCAGATGAAGGATCGCCGTGGTGGCCGAAACCTGCTCCACACCGGTAATCACCGCTTGCAACAACTGGGTGGCCCCAGCGTTGCACAAGCTCGAATCGAAGTCGAAATAGAACGACGCATCCGATTGCACGCGGGTCTGGCAAGAGAGCATTTTGCGTTGCGCCAGATCCTGCTCGGACAATGCCTCTTCATCGACGTAGTCTTGGGTGAATTGGCCTGATTCGCAGCGACCCTGGCAAGTGCCACAGACACCTTCGCGACAGTCCAGCGGGATGTTCACGCCATTGCGTAGCGCGGCGTCGAGCAGCAGTTCGTTGGGCTTGACCTCGAAGAACGAGGTCTTGCCATCTGCGAAGCTGAAAGCGACTTTATGGTTCATGACAGCGTGCCCCACAGTTCACAGGTGATAGAAATCAAGTACTGAGTTGATCGTGTCGTTGAGCAGCACGATGTGCTTGCGGGTGATCTTCCAGCTGTCTGCGTCCGCTTTGAGGTGGTAGGTCACATGGCCGTAGAACTGCTCGGACAGCCCTTGCCGGGTGTAGAGCGTGACCCAGGCGGCCTTGACTTCAAGCAAGCCGTTATCGATCTCCTTGATTCGCACATTGCTGATTTGATGCAAGGTGCGCGGCATCGGGTTTGAAGCCGCCGACTTGCCTGTGCGCAGACGAAATACCCGGTCTTCCAGGCCGGAGCGGTTCGAGTAGTAAATCAGCGACATGCCGCGCTTGGGATCGGTGGTGTACACATGCTCCGACTCCCATTGCGGCAGGTGGAATTCGCTCTGTTCATCAAACAGGGCGATGTAGGCGTCCCAATCCTGCTGATCACACAGCTCGGCTTTGCGGTAGAGGAATTGTTCGACGGAATGTTGTAGTGCGCTCATTTCACACCTCCTTCAACTTCAGGGCTTTTTGTGCAAGACCTTGCAGAAGGAAGCGCTGCCAGGATCCGTGCTGATTGATGTAGAGCCCCTCATGCGTGAACTCGGTGCCGGTCAGTACCGGGTTGATGCCCAGAACCTCGCTGTTCGGGGTGGGGCCTTCGACCCATTTCTCACTGCCGCGGGATACTTCGTTCCAGCGCTCGAGGCGGGCCTGGAATCCGCGCTGGGCTTCGCGAAACTCCACCAGGTCGTCGGGAGTGCCCATGCCTGAAACGTTGAAGAAGTCCTCGAACTGGCGGATCCGGTTTTCCCGATCTGCGTCGGACTCACCCTTGACGCCGATGCACTGGCTGGTGATCTCGGTCTTGTTCCAGGCCACTGGGCGCACGATACGCAGCTGCGAGCTGATCTGATCCATGAAGAACAGGCTTGGGTAGATGTTGAGATTGCGTAGACGATGCATCATCCACTCGGCTTGTTTCTGGCCGTATTCCTGCACCAGGCGCGGCATCACGCTGGCATAACCGGCGCGTACAGTCGGGTTGGGCATGTCGCTGAACAAGAGGCTGTGGCCATTCTTGAACGAGAACCAGCCGTCGTCGGTCTCGGCATCGCCGGCGCCCAACTTGCTGTAGTCCAGCGTGTCGGAACCGCCGCCCTTGGCCGCGTTGACTTGCTGGCGATGCTGCACCGTGGAGACGTAGTTGTAGTGCACGGTGCTGACGTGATAACCATCCAGGCCGTTTTCGTGCTGCAGTTTCCAGTTGCCGTCATAGCTATAGGTCGACTTGCCGGGCAGTACTTCCAGCTCGCCGGTCGGAGACTGCGCGACCATCATGTCGAAGAACACTTTGGCATCGCCGAGATAGTCTTCCAGCGAGTCGCTGCCATTGACGTCCAGGCTGATAAAGACGAAGCCCTTGTAGCTCTCGATCCGGGCCTTCTTCAGGCCGCGTGTTGCTTTGTCGAAACCCTCCGGGTATTCACCTGGGGCCTTGACCTTGACCAGGCGGCCATCACTTTTGTAACACCAGGCGTGGAACGGACAGGTAAAGGTAGATTGGTTGCCTTTGCTGACGCGAGTCAGGGTCGCGCCCCGGTGCTGGCAAGCGTTGATCAGCGCGTGGAGTTGATTGCTCCCATCGCGGGTGATGATCATCGGCTGACGACCGGCGCGCATCGTCAGGAAATCATTGGGATTGGCGATTTCACTCTCGTGGCAGGCGTAGATCCAGTTCTTCTCGAAGATCAGTTCCATCTCCAGGTCGAACAGTTCCGGCTCTGTGAACATGTCACGGGCGACACGGTAAATACCTTCAGCCGGCCGAAAATCCAGGCAACCCTGAATGTAATCTTGCCACTGCGCAATGCTTCTAGAGCTGTTCATCAGGTACACCCTTTTTGTAGTTTTAGGCACGACCTGATTGAAAGCCTTTCTGTGCGGTGCATCTATCCGGATTCGAGGCGATATCTATCCGTTTCTGAGGGGGCGGGGGGCGTTTTTAGTGAGGGGGGTGTTTTATGCGTTTTTTTGCAGATACCTGCTGGTGGAGATGGTCAGGCGCGTAACTTTTTGGGTCACATGGTGCCGCGTATCGAAGCGGGCACCGTTTGGGGCAACGCTCACGTGCTGCTCGACCCTGCGATGCCGTTTGGTGGTGTTAAACAATCCGGTATGGGCCGTGAGTTTGGTCGCGCGGTAATTGAGACTTACACCGAGCTGAAATCGGTGTGCATCGCGCACTGATTCAGCTGGCGGGTCTGGACTTGAAGACACCACTCAAGACAAAGGCATAACGTTCTGGGCGGATGTAGAAGGTCGTACGGTCGCAGCAGCGGCCGTTGGCAAACCAGGAGGTGCGCTCCATGACCAGCAGTGCCGCGCCACGTTTGATGTGCAAGGCACTGGCCAGGTGTTTATCGGCTTCTTGCGCGCGGATCGCCAGATCGGCTCGGGTGACCGCCATGCCAGTGATCGACTCGAGAATGGAGTAAATCGGTTGATGCTCGACTTCAGTCCAGACCACGCTGGCCAATTCGGCCGGTAAATGGCTGCGGCCCAGTGCGATGGGTTCGTCATCGACGAAATGCAGTCGTTCCAGAAGCAGGCAATCGTCCGCTTCTTCAAACATACCACGCAATGCCTCTGGAACCGGCTGCAGGGTATGGCTGATGACGCGCATGCTCGGTTCGAGCCCTTGCAGCAACAAGGCTTCATGAAAACTACGCAACGCGTCCAGGCCGTGCCGCACCTGTTTGGCCGCCACGAAGGTGCCTTTGCCTTGTTTGCGCTCCACCACGCCGTCGTCGCTGAGTTTGCCCACCGCCAGGCGAACGGTGACGCGGCTCACCGCAAAACGTTTACCCAGCTCTGCTTCTGACGGCAGCTTGCCGCTGGGCTCAAAGTCGCCGCGTTGAATCTCTTCCAGCAATTGCTGGGCAATCTGCTCGTAGAGTGAGGTGGTGCTGTCGCGAAGAATGGACGTAGACACTGTCGGTTTCCATGGCCTTGGAGGAGGGCGGTGCGCCTTCACTTCTAAGGTTATAAAAATAGGTTATTGGGACTACTTGTATTAATACGTATTATGTCAGGCATTCCCATTGTAAACGACCTGACGACACTTGCCATGTTCAAAGCCCTCCCTTACGCACAGCAGCAAGCCGATGCGCTGACGGTCGATGACATCAGCTTCAGCTACCCCAATGGGCATCGCGTGTTTTCCTCTTTCAGTCTGAACGCCAGGCCCGGTGAGTTCGTCGCGATCCTGGGGCCATCCGGCTGCGGGAAAACCACCTTGCTGAACTTGTTGTCAGGTTTTGTGCAACCGCAAAGTGGTCAGATCAGTATCAACCAGACGGCGGTGCGTCCAGAGCGTTCGGAGTTGGGTTATGTGTTTCAGGCGCCGCAGTTGTTTCCCTGGTTGAGCGCCTTGGAAAACGTCCGTTTCGGCCTGCGAATGGCGGCTCGGATCAACGAATCGCAGCAGCGTTCTCAAGCCTTGCAGTACCTGCGTCTGGTCGGTCTGGAGAATGCCGCGCATCGGTTGCCGCATCAGTTGTCTGGCGGCATGCAGCAGCGGGTTTCCCTGGCCAGGACCCTGGCATTGGAGCCCAGCGTGTTGCTGATGGATGAGCCATTCGCTGCACTGGATGCCATCAGCCGCAACAGCATGAACGAAGAGACCTTGCGCATCTGGGCTGAACTGGGTCAGACGGTGCTGTTCATTACCCACGATATCGATGAAGCGGTGTTTCTGGCGGATCGGGTCATCGTGCTCAACATTGCCCCCGGCGGTATCCACAGCGAACTGAATATTCATTTACCGCGCCCTCGCTCCAACCTCAAAACCCGCCGGTTGCCGGCCTTTCTCGATTATCGCAATGAGCTGATGGAGCGCATTTCCCAGGTCATGGAAGTGCCTGCAGCCTCCGCTTACCCAACCCGCCAACCTGAGTTGACAGCATGATCAAACATTCGCTGCTTGCCCTTTCCTTGTCTGTTGCCGCCTTGGCAAGCAGCGTATTCGCCGTGGCTGGCGAAGAGAAACCCTTGCGTGTGGGTTATGTATTCGCCATGGCCAACGCCCCGGCGTTGATCGCCGACAAACAGGGTTACTACCGCGAGGAAGGCTTGAATGTCGATCTCAAGGCCTTGGGCGATGGTCCGGTGATCCAGCAGGCACTGGCCGCTGGCGAGCTGGATGTGGCCTATGTCGGTACGCCGCCGGTGTATCAATGGTTTTCCCGGGGGCTGCAAAGCCGGATTCTGGCCAAGGTCAATTACGGTCAGGCTGCGGTGATTGTCGACGCCAAGAGTCCGGTTACCGCCCTGGATGAACTCAAGGGGAAAAAACTGGCCGGGGTCAAGAAGGGCAGTGGCATGGATGTGCTGCTGCGCGGCTATGTGCTGAAAGAAAAGGCCGGGCTCAATCCTGACAAGGATCTGGACATCATCGACATGCCACCCGGCAATATGAACGCGGCGCTGGAGCGCGGCATTGTCGATGCGGCGTTTTCCTGGGAACCCTTTGTCAGCCAGTCGTTGTTGCGCGGGTCGAGCCGGATCCTGCTCGACGTCAATCAGGCGCTGCCGAATTACCCTTGGTACGTGGTGATCGCCTTACCGAAAACCTTGCAGGAGCGACCGGACGATGTGGTGAGGCTGCTGCGTGCGCACCGCAAGGCCATCGCCTTTCTCAACGAGCACCCCGATGAGTCGAATCGAATCATCGCCGAGGCGTTCAAGCTTGAAGCGGTGCAAGGCGTAGACGGCAAGACCATCGCCCCGCAAGCCATCGTCGCCCAGGCACGTACCCGGTTGGGCTGGTCAGCGGACTTGCAGCCTGCGGATATTCAATTCATCCAGCGCCTGATGAATTACTCCCACGACCTGGGCTTTATCGATACCACGCTCAAGACCGAACAGATCGTGGATACCTCCTACCTGCAAAAAGCCTCGCGCTGAGTCTGTCATGTCCTTGCCAAAACCGAATTGGGGATGGGCGTCTCTGCCATTCCTGCTGTTGATCTGGATGGCCCTGGCCAGCCGCTTTCCCACTTACATCCTGCCGCAGCCATGGGATGTTGCCCGCGAGGCTGTGCGCTGGCTGGGCGACAGTTCGCTGTGGCAGCACCTGCGGGCCAGCGTCCTTGAAGAGGTTGGCGGCTTTTGCGCGGCGGTGATCGTCGCGATTCTGCTGGGTACTGCCGGTGGCCTGTCCTCGCGTTTTCGCGATTTCAGCTCGCCGCTCAACAGCCTGTTCATGGCCATCCCGCCGATCGCCTGGGCACCGCTGATCATGATCATTTTCGGTCTGGGCTATGTCTCCATCGTGTTGGTGATTTTCATTGCCGCGATGTTCCCCATGGCCGTGACCATTCAGGAGGGCGTGCAGAGTATCCGCGGCGGTGAAGTCCGTGCGGCACGCACCTTGGGCGCCAACCGCTGGCAACTGCTGGCCCACGTTTACCTGCCGGCCTCGCTGCCCTTCGTGACAGCGGCGTTGCGCATCGGCTTCAGCCAGGGCTGGAGGGCATTGGTCGCGGCGGAAATGATCGGTGCGTCCCAGGGCATCGGCTGGATGGTGTCGACGGGTGGGCAGATCGGCAACAGCAGCCAGGTGTTGCTGGGCATAGTCGTGATCGGCCTGATTGCCTGGCTGATGGAGAGTTTTGTGTTCAGGCGTATCGAGCGTCATTACCAGAAATGGCGAGTGCAATAAGCATCGTCATTTGATTTCAACCCCCTTCAAACCTTCAGTGGACCACTGCACGAGGTGTCATGTGAGTAACGTTTTCGATCCCCGCGAAGCCGGGTATTACATTGCCCCTCAAGGCCTCTACGAACGCAACAAACAACGCCCGTTTCTGGGCCGCATCCACTGTGATCGTGACACGCTGATTGCCGGCCAATGGGATGAAATCACCTTGGTCTACGAGGTCGGCGGCAGCGGCCTGGCGGACGGCGCCTGGCTGAAACTGGCCTTCAAGTTCTACTCCGACTGGGCCTTGTTCCAGACCTCGAATCCGACTGGCCCCAACTATGTCAGCGCCGAATATCAGGCAGGCGAGCTGGTCCCTGGCCAGAGCCAGGCCTCTGTGCAGCATCTGAAAGTGCGCTTCGACCAGAAGGGGCATGAACGGCCGTTTCAGAAAGCGATCATCATCGACATCATCGACGGTTACCTGAATCCGGGAGACAAAATAATCATTCGCCTGGGCGATCGTCGTCAGGGCGGCGCGGGTACGCGGGTGCAGAGTTTTGTCGAGAAGGACTTCCGTTTTCGTTTGTTCATCGACCCGCTGGGCAGCTCGAAATTTGCCGAGGTGCCGGGTGATCCGCTGCTGAACATCGTGCCGGGACCGGCGCAAAGCGTGCAGTTGATCGTGCCTCGCCTGGTCAGCGCGGGTGAGGCGTTCGACGTACTGCTCAGGGTGGATGATGCCTGGGGCAACACCTGCCGCAACTTGCCGCTCCAAGGTGTCCTGACTCTGGTTGATCCCGAAGGGGGGGAGCGACAACAACCGTTCACCCTGGCGGCTGAAGGTTGGGCGACTGCCCGGCTTGAGGGTTTTGATCTCGGTGCGGTGGGGGAGTGGCGCTTGTCGGCCGAGGTGGCGGCGCCATTTGTGCGTGCCGCTCGGGCGTTTGTCACGGTCGATCCGGCTGGCACTGCATTGCGCCCGCTGTACGCCGACCTGCATGTGCACTCCGATGACACGGTGGGCACCAACGACACCTTGTACAACCTCAGTTATGGTCGCGATGTCGCCGGGCTCGATGTCCTCGGTTACACCGCCAATGATTTTAATATCACTGAGCAGCGCTGGGATCAGGCGGTCAACCTGATTCACGAACTCAATGAACCAGGACGATTTGTTTGCTATCCCGGCACCGAATGGTGCGGCAATTCTTGCGCGGGTGGTGACCGTAATGTGGTGTTCCTGCATGACCGCAAACCCGAGTTTCCCTTCGATAATCAAGGTCGGCTGGTGCGTTCCTTCGAATGGAACGAATTCACCGCCGGCACCATCAAGCCGGGTGCCTGGCCGGTGGATGAGTTGTATGCCGCCTATGCCAAGGACCCCGAAGGGCATTTGATGATGCCTCACGTCGGTGGGCGCCGTTGCAACCTCGACTGGCACCATCCGGAGCTGGAGCGCCTGATCGAGGTCGGCTCGGCCTGGGGGCAGTTCCATTGGGTCTACGCCGAAGCGCTTCAGCGTGGCTATCGGGTGGGGGCCGCGGCGAACAGCGATGAGCATCAGGGGCGTTGTGGCGGTGGTGTTCCGGCCACGGCGGTGTTCGGTTCTCGCGGCGGGCTGACCGGCGTGCTGGCGGAGGCCTTCGATCGAGCCAGTGTTGGCAAGGCACTTCGCGCCCGTCGCACTTTTGCCACCACCGGCGAGCGTTCATTTGGCAGCCTGCGCCAGGGCCAGCATTTCATGGGTGAAGTGTTCACCGCCGATGCAAATGCCACGCTGGACTATCGACTGCTCGGAGAGGCGGGCTGGGAGCAGGTCGATCTGTTCGATGGCGACAAACTGATCTGGTCGCGCAATCTGCACCAGGAGCTGGGGTTTTCCGGACAGCGTATTCGTCTGCGCCTGGGCGGCGCAAGGATCAAGGACCGTTATCGCGGCGCCTACTGGACCGGCGAGATTCGCGTGACGGGTGCGGTCATCAACGGCTTTCGTGCCCTGGGTCTGGATCACCCCGAGCAAACCGTCTGGCGCAAGGATGCAACGGTCCTGGCCTTTCGTACCGACACCAACGGCGACACTGACAGCATCGAGATCGACCTGTCGCAATTGGCCGGCGCGACGTTGCAGGTTCATAGCCGCATCGATAACTACATCAAGGTCGGCGACCCGTCTGAACCGCAACCTTACGTGCATGCGCCGACGGTGCTGATGGAGTTGTCCGGCGATGAGTTGCTGGTGCAATCGCAAGTGACCGAAGAGTTGCCGGGCGCGGAGTTGAAGGTGTCCCTCGAAAGGACAACCGCTGCGCCGCTGCCTCGAGAACTGCAAGGGAAAATCGAGCTTGCCCGGTTGAATCTGGAGCAGGGGCGTGAACATCCATTGTTCATCTGCGCCCGGCAGCGCGATCAATCCCGAGTCTGGACCTCGGCGCTGTTTCTAACGTTATAAACGGCCATAAAAAGGGCAGCTCAAAGCTGCCCTTGTCCCAACCCATTCCTTAGGCCGCGGTAAACAGCTTGTGCGGATCCATGACGAATTTCTTCGGCGCCCCGGCATCGAACTCGTGGTAACCACGCGGCGCGTCGTCCAGGCTGATCACCTGTACACCGACGACCTCGGCAATCTTGATCCGGTCCCACATGATCGCCTGCATCAGCTGACGGTTGTACTTCATCGTCGGGGTCTGGCCGGTGTGGAAACTGTGGGACTTGGCCCAGCCGAGGCCGAAACGGATGTTCAGGCTGCCATGCTTGGCGGCTTTGTTGACCGCACCCGGGTCTTCGGTGACATACAGACCGGGGATACCGATATTGCCGGCGACCCGCACCACGCCCATCAGCGCGTTGAGCACATCGGCCGGGGCCTCGTGCTGCGCGCCGTCATGGCCGTGGCCACGGGCTTCGAAGCCGACCGCATCGACCGCACAATCGACTTCCGGCTCACCGAGCAGGTTGGCGATTTGCTCGTGCAGCGGAGTGTCCAGGGTCAGGTCGGCGATCTCGAAGCCCTGGGCCTTGGCATGCGCCAGGCGCAGCGGATTGACGTCGCCGACTATCACCACCGCCGCACCCAGCAGACGGGCGGAGGCGGCGGCAGCCAGTCCGACCGGACCGGCGCCGGCGATATACACCGTGCTGCCAGGGCCGACACCGGCGGTCACCGCGCCATGGTAGCCGGTCGGCAGGATATCGGAGAGGCAGGTCAGGTCGCGGATTTTCTCCATTGCCTTGTCGCGGTCGGGCAGCTTCAGCAGGTTGAAGTCGGCATACGGCACCAACACATATTCGGCCTGGCCGCCAACCCAGTCACCCATGTCCACATAGCCATAGGCACCGCCGGGGCGCGCCGGATTGACCGTCAGGCAGACGCCGGTGTGCTGCTCCTTGCAACTGCGACAACGGCCGCAGGCGACGTTGAACGGCACCGATACCAGGTCACCGATCTGCACGTTTTCCACGTCACGGCCCTTCTCGATGACCTCGCCTGTGATCTCATGGCCAAGCACCAGCCCGACCTGGGCCGTGGTCCGGCCACGCACCATATGCTGGTCGGAGCCGCAGATATTGGTCGAAACCACGCGCAGGATCACGCCATGGTCAATGCGCTTGCCGCGCGGGTCTTCCATTTTCGGATAGGGGATGGTTTGCACCTCGACCTTGCCTGCGCCGAGATACACGACACCACGATTACCAGACATGATTTCACCTCGCTTTTGTTGTTGTGAGAACACGGCCCTTGTACTGCGAAGGGTCGCGCGGCCTTACAGTGCGGCGGTAAATGTCTTGCGTTTGCGCGTGAATGCAGATGGGTTGGAAGTCACCTTCCAACGATGCGTGATAAGCCGTCATCGTATTGATCCTACGCCTGGTATCAGCACCCTGCGAGGGCATTTAGCACCCAATTACCCCCCGGTTGGCAGGGCTGGTGCAGGAGTAACGGGCGCTGAACGCCGTGTTTGCCCCCCATCAAAGCACAGCGTTTAAAATATTTTTATCTGATAAATGTTTTATTGACTAAAAAATAATACCGGGTAATTATTTCCCTGCATCTGCTTTCACGCAGAGTCATTTTGCAGGGGAAACCCGATGAGTCAGAACACCGTGCCGTTGCTGGCCAGTCTTTACATTGAGACGAATGAATCGTCACTCCACAGGCGCTTGGCGCCTTTGTTTATGCAGGGTTTTCCGGCCGAGCCGAAACGCCGCGTCACCTGGAACAACTGGATGCGTCCACCGTTCAATCAGTGGGGGTTCCGCAATCTGGCGCGCCTGCGTCCCTCCATTGATGTGGAGGCGGGTGGTGGAGCGGTCAGCGTCTTGAAGGAAGCGCCACAAGCGCTGGATGAACTGCACTTCGACAGTGAATGTGGCCTGAGCGTCAGTGTCATCGATCATCTGGTGGCCAGTCAGACCGACGCCTTTTTGGTGATGCAGGGCGACACCGTGTTGTTCGAGCGTTACTTCAACGGCCAGCGTCCCCGGGACCGGCACGTCATGTTCTCGGTGACCAAGTCGCTGATCGGCACCCTGGGGGAGCAACTGGTCTGCGATGGCATCCTCGATCCGCAATTGCCGGCGGCGTATTACGTGTCCGAACTGTTGGGTAGCGCGTTTGGCGATGCCACGGTGCGCCAGCTGTTCGACATGGCCGTGGGCATCGACTACAGCGAAGTCTATGACGATCCCAACTCCGAGAGCTCGCAGTACGGCTATGCCTGCGGTTTCCAGCCGGCACCTGCGCAGTACGCTCAGTTCGAGTCGCTGTATCAGTACCTGCCGTCGCTGAAAAAACGCGGCAGTCACGGCGGCTTTTTCCATTACGTGACCGCCACCACCGAAGCCCTGGCCTGGGTCATGGAGCGCGCTTCGGGCAAGGCTTGCAATCAATTGCTGCAAGACATCTGGAGCCAGTTGGGGTGTGAGCGCGACGGCTACTTCATGGCCGATCCTTGGGGGCGTAGCGTTGCCGGTGCCGGTTTCAACGCCACCTTGCGAGACATGGCGCGGTTCGGTCGGCTGCTGGCCAACGACGGTCGCCATGATGGGCTGCAATTGCTGTCGACCGAGACGGTTGCACGCATTTGCGCCGGCTCCGATCCAGCGATCTACGCCAAAAACTCCGAGTTCTCCCAATGGACCCCTGACGCTTCCTACCGCAGCCAGTGGTACGTCTTCAACGACCACACCCAGGCGATCATGGCCGGCGGTATCCACGGCCAGTACCTGTTCGTCGATAAGCCGTCCGGTGTGGTGATCGTCAAGCAGTCATCGCTGACCGAGGCTGTCAGCCCGTTCGATGCTGACAGCGTGCGCATGCTGCGTGCCATCGCCGCGCACCTTACTCACTGAAACGCCTCATAACGACAAGAAGTTTGCGACCTATTCGCCTGGCTCGACCAGGTGTTGGCGGCGCTTTGCGCCGCCATTCACTGCCCTGTAACAACAATAATCACACAGGAGCTTCATATGGTTCTCATGACGCGTTTCTCTCGAACGCTCTTAGCGGTCAGCTTACCCCTGACCGCCCAAGTCGCACTGGCGGGCTACACCTTCGAGGATGGCAACCTCAAGGGTGAGGTCAACTTCACTGCCGGCGGTGCGACCCTTTCCACCCGTAACGTCAACTTCGGCAGCGGCCGCGTCGATGCGCGCAGTGGCAAGAATGGCGGTACGAAAATCGACTGGCAGGAGCTCTACGTCAAGCCCGGCGTCAAGCTGGAATACGCCCTGCAGCCAGACTTCAGCCTGTTGGCCGGTGGCTCGCTGGTGGCGGCGACCACCTTTGGCGACGGCGATGCCGGCGGCTTCACCCGCAGCTCTGATGGTGATGTAGCCACCGAAGAACTCTACGGTGGTTTCCGGGCCGGGGAGTGGACGCTCACAGCCGGTCGCCAGAACTACATGATCGGGACCGGCTTCATCGTCATGGACGGTAACCTCGACCAACTCAAGGACGGCGCCTACTGGCTTGGCCCCAGAACCGCCTTCAAGGATTCGGCCATCCTGGCCTGGGATCATGGCGCATTGAAGACCCAGGCCTTCACCTTGCGGGTCGATGACGATCTGGGTGACTTCCGCATGACCGGCGCTAACCTGGACTACAACCTCGACGACCAGGTGACACTGGGGGCCATGGCGATGAAGGTCAACGCGCTGGGGCCCAAGGGCAGTACACTGCCACGACGCCGGGACGGGATGCAGGTGTACAACGTGCGTGCGTTGAAGGCCAAAGTACCGGGCGTGCCGGACTTGACCCTGAATGCCGAATACGCCGTGGAGCGGGGCAGTGGTGAAGGCGTGGATTACGATGCCAACGCCTGGTACGGTCAGGCGGATTACGCCTTCAATACGTTGCCGCTGACCCCGGTGATCGGCTATCGCTACGCCAGTTTTTCCGGCGACGACAACCTCGCCGACAACCGGCAGAAAGCCTGGGAGTCACTGAGCAAGGGCTTCGTCGACTGGAGCACCTGGCTGGTGGGGGATGTCGTCGGCAACTACCTGCTATTCAACAGCAACGAAAACGTCCAGCAGTTCTCGCTCAAGACCCACCTCAATGAAACGCTGACCCTCGGCGCGATCCACTATCAGTTCTGGCTGGACGAGAAGAACTACATGGGTGCGCAGGTCAGCGATCGGCGCTTTGCGGACGAGAGTGTGGTTTTCCTCGACTGGACCCCGACGCCGTCGTTCTATACGTCGCTCTCCTATAACTGGGTCAAGCCGCTGGCCGCTGCCAGGCAGGTGTTCGGCGATGACCAGAAATTCAGTGCGCTGGAACTGTACTTCACCTACCGCTATTAAGTGCCGCGAGCCTTCGCGGCCGCGCAGGAGTGCTTAACCATGAACATGTTTTTGCGTAACACCTTATTGGGCGCTGTAGTGTCATTGCTGGCCAGCGGTGTGTGCCTGGCTGAAGAGCGCACGGTGCGGATCTACAACTGGATCGAATACCTGCCACCTGAGGTGCTCAAGAGCTTCCAGGAGGAAACGGGCATCCGTCCGGTCTACGACGTTTTTGACAGTGTCGAAACCCTGGAGTCCAAGCTGCTGACCGGCAATTCCGGGTATGACGTGGTGTACCCCGGCAGCGCCAACCTGAGTCACCTGATCGCCGCCGGTGCCGTCCAGCCGCTGGACCGCAACCAGTTGCCGAACTGGCAGCACCTGGACCCGGAGTTCATGAAAACCCTGGAAGTTGCCGGTGATACGGGCAACCGCTACGCGGCACCGTATCTATGGGGCACCACGCTGATCGGCTACAACGTCGACAAGGTACAGCAAGTCCTGGGCGCCAATGTGCAGATGAACACCTGGGACATGATCTTCAAGGAAGAGAACCTCGCCAAGCTGGCCAGTTGCGGTGTCGGTTTCCTCGACGCAGCCAACGAAATCGTGCCCATCGCCTTGCATTACAAGGGCCTCGACCCCAACAGCCAGAAGCATGAGGACTACCCGCAGGCCCAGGCGGCGATGATGAAAATTCGCCCGCACATCACCTACTTCAACTCCTCACGCTACGGCATGGACCTGGCCAACGGTGACATTTGCGTAGCCGTCGGCTGGTCGGGTGGCGTGGCGCTGGCCAAGCAACTGGCCGATGCGGCCGGCAAGGGCGTCAGGGTGGAGATGGCGTTACCCAAGGAAGGTGCGCCGATGTGGTCGGATGTGATGATGGTGCCGGCCAACGCCCCCCATACCAAAGAGGCCTATGAGTTCATCAACTACATCCTGCGCCCTGACGTCATTGCCCGGATCAGCAACAAGATCGGTTACCCCAATCCGAACAAGGACGCCACCGCACTGGTGAACGCCGAGATCCGTAATAACCCCAACATGTATGTGCCGGACGAAGCGCGCAAAACACTGTTCGCTCTGCAGCCCATGCCGGCAGCCGTGGAACGGATCCGCACCCGCACCTGGACCACCATCAAGACCAACCGCTGATCATCGTGGCCCGGCGTCGTGACGCCGGGCTCGCCAGCAATGACGCGTCTGGGCTATAGCATGCAGCCAGTCTGGGAGGAGGCTGGCGTTCTCAGGCCCGCATTCCGTAAAAGAGCAGCTCGGTGATACGCCTTACCTGGGCGGAGTGTGACTCGATGTCCGGCTGTTCCTGGTTGACCAGCCTGAACAACTGCAGGTGTGAGTAGTCGTTCAACAGGAAGGCGGCCAGGTCGACGTTGAGGTCGGCGCGCAGCTTGCCGGCCTGCTGCAGTTCTCTAAGCAACCCGCTGATTTCTGCCCTGAGCGCATCGTTCATGGCGCGATAGCCTTCGGGCAGTTCATTGTCGCCACCAAACAATATCAGTGGCAGCAGTTCACGCCAGAGGCTGGGGTGCATGACCTCCAGGGCGTAACCGGTCAGCAGGCGTTCCAGGTAGCACAGGGCGTCGACCGGATCCTCAATTTCAGGGATCTGGTTGCGGGTGTCCTTGAGGGCGCGCTGGTCGGCGTCGTGCAGGATTTCCAGGATGATTTCCTGCTTGTTGCCGAAGTACTTGAACACGGTGGGCGCCGACACCCCGGCCTGGTTGGCGATCTGTTCGATGGTGGTGTTCTGGAAACCTTGACGCTCGAACAGTTCGATCGCTGCCTTGCTGATGGCTTGGCGTCGTTCGACTTTCTGACGTTCACGCAGTCCGCTCACGGTTGATCCCTTGTCGCTATGAATAAAGGGGGCGCATGTCGCCCAATCATCCATGCAAAATACTTAATCGGGTAAAACTTTTAAAGCGCTAATTTCTGTAGTGCGCGTTTATCCCGGAAGCGAAAAGTCTCGTTGGCTGATGGCGAGAGTCCTCAGGCTTAATAGTTAATTTCATTAATCTTTTCAGCGCTGTTCACCATGCATTGACCCGCCTGAATCAAGCCGATGCCTGTCGGTATTTTTTCAGTCGATAGGCAAACTGCGCGCGACTCAAACCCAGCAGTCGCGCGGCAGCGGCCAGATTGCCTTGGCTTTTTTGCAGCGCTTCATCGATCAGGCGCGACTCCAGCCCTTCAATGGAGAAACCGTGTTCCAGGCGAGCCAGGGTCTCCAGCAAGGCAGGGCGAGGCTGTGTGCCGGCGGGACTCTGGTCAGTTGCGGCGAGGCTGCCATTGTCGTCCAGAGAGTACGCATCCTGCGGCATGGGTTCGTTGCGAAACAGGTGGATCAGATCGATGGCTTGGCCGTCTTCGCTGGCGATCAGGCCGCGCTCCACCAGGTTCTGCAGTTCCCGTACGTTGCCGGGGAAGTCATAGCGCAATAACACCTTGAGTGCGCGCATGGTCAGGCCGGCGGGTTTGCGGGCGTAGGCCTGACAGAAGCGCCGCAGGAACGCGTTGACCAGCAACGGAATGTCATCGCGACGTTCGCGCAGTGGCGGCAGCACGATGGGGTAGACATTCAGCCGGTAGAACAAGTCTTCGCGAAACTCTCCGGCCGCCACGGCTTTGCGCAAGTCGACATTGGTGGCCGCCACCACCCGGACGTCGACCTTGATGGGCTGGCCACCGCCGATACGCTCGATCTCCCGCTCCTGCAATGCACGCAGCAACTTGCCCTGACCCGGCAGGCTGAGGCTGGCGATTTCGTCGAGAAACAGCGTGCCGCCCTGGGCGCGCTCGAAGCGTCCGGGGCGCGAATGGGTCGCGCCGGTGTAGGCGCCACGCTCGACACCAAACAGCTCAGCCTCTATCAGATTGTCCGGGATGGCGGCGCAGTTGAGCGCCACGAAAGGTGCTTGATGGCGTGGGCTGAACTGATGCAACTGACGGGCGAACAACTCTTTGCCGACCCCGGACTCGCCGCTGAACAACACCGTGGCGGGCGTCGGCGCCACTCGCTGCAAGGCGAGGGTAGCGGCATTGAAGGCCGCGCTGGCGCCAATCGGTTTTGGTCCGCCGGGGTTTTCGCTGTCGTCATCCTGGGGGGCGGGCGCCGGGGCTTGAGGCTGTTTGGGTGCGGCACTTGAGGGCGAGGCGGTTAGATAACTCAGGTCCTGCTCGACATCGCCCCATTGCTCGGCGGTCTTGCCGATCACCCGGCAGCTCTCATGGCCCATGCCCCGGCATTCGGTTTCGCGGAAGATCACCAGACGGCCGAACAGCCCGCTGACATAACCGATGGCATAGCCCAGTTCGGTCCAGCACACCGGATCCTGGCCGATCCCGTAGGCGGCGATATGTTCGTCGGCCTCACAGGAATGGTGCCAGAGGAATTCACCTTCATAGAAGCCTGAGTCGGCGTCGAATTTGAAGTGCAGGGGTTCGACCTTGGTCATGCCTTCAAGTGTATGCAGACGCGTGCCGGCCGAGAAAACCGCCGCGGCGTCGGCGTCTGGCCAGCGCTCGCGGATCAGCCGCGCATCGCGCGCGCCGGAGAGATAGCCGGTGCGGGTAAACAGGCCGCGGCTCTGTTCCAGTCCCTGGCGCTCGATAATTTCTCGTCGCAGCGCGCCGAAGGATGAGCTGTGCAATAGCAGCATGCGCTGGTCGTTGAGCCAGATACGTCCGTCAACAGGGGAAAAGAACAGGCATTCGGTCAACTCGGCCAGGGTCGGTGAGTTGCCTTCGGCCAGTTGGGTACTGTCGCCTCGGGGCGAGAAATGCTCCTCCTGCACGGCAAGATGAGGAAGCAGCGAATGGGGATTGTTCATTGTTATGCCCCTGAGCGAGTCGACTGATCGAAATGATCAACTAGCAAAACAGTTATTAAACATAACTTTATCATTTGGACAAGTGGCGAGCCGCCGGCTGTACGCCAAGCACCTTGTCCTATTCGCAAAAGCCCCTCTAAAGCCCGCAGGCCAGAGCCTTCGCCACTTGAAATGCGGCGCGACGCAGGAAGTCGGCACAGCCCTTGCTCTAGCGCTATCACCACGCAGACGCCTTGCATCGTTTTAGCAAGGCCGCGTCAGGCAATGACAAACACAAGAGCCGGGAGACCGAAATGTCGGTAAGTGAACCATCTGATTTTCTGCGGGACGAGCCATGGCGTGAACGCATCTTCAATGGCGACTGGCTACGTCCATTGGGCGGCAGCCATAGCGTCATCGAACCGGCCACCGGCGAGGTGTTGACCGTCACCGGTTTGGCCGATGCAGCGGACATCGCGTTTGCCAGTCTGAACGCCGCTCGTGCTCAACCGGCCTGGGCGGCGTTGGGACCACGGGAACGCGCAGAGATCTTTCGTCAAGCTGCCGCATTGGCTCAGCAACACTTTGCCGAACTGGCGTTGTACATCGCCCGGGAAAGTGGCGGCAGCCTGTTCAAGGGTGAACATGAGGTCCGTGAGGCGATCGTGTTGCTGCATCAGGCGGCCGGGCTGCTGTCGCAACCCCATGGTCTGGTTCTGCCGAGCGAAGCGGGGCGGTTGTCCTATGCACGCCGGTTGCCCCATGGCGTGGTCGGGGTGATCTCGCCGTTCAACTTTCCCCTGGTGTTGTCCCTGCGTTCGGTCGCGCCGGCGCTGGCGGCGGGCAACGCCGTGGTGCTCAAGCCCGATCCGCAGACCCCGGTCAGTGGCGGTTTCATCATTGCCCGGTTGTTCGAGGCGGCCGGTCTGCCCAAGGGCTTGCTGCAGGTGTTGCCGGGTGCGGCGCCAGCCGGAGAAGCGCTGTGCCGCGATCCGCATGTTCGGATGATCGCGTTCACCGGCTCCACCGCAGCGGGGCGCAAAGTCGCGGAGCTGGCTGGGCGTCATCTGAAAAAAGTCGCCCTGGAGCTGGGCGGCAAGAACTCGTTGATCGTGCTCGAAGACGCCGATCTCGAACTGGCGGCCAGCAACGCCGCCTGGGGTGCCTGGCTGCATCAGGGGCAGATTTGCATGGCCACCGGACGCATCCTGGCCCATGAGTCGATTGCACAAGAACTGGTCCGCCGGCTGGCAGAAAAGGCACGGGCAATCACGGTCGGCAATGCCGCTCGCGGTGAGGCGGTGCTGGGGCCGTTGATCAACAAACGCCAGCTGTTGCGAGTGCATGAAATCGTTACGGAGAGTGTGACGGCCGGGGCAACTCTGCAAGCCGGCGGTGAGTATGAGCAGCTCTTCTACCAACCCACGGTGCTTTCCGGTGTGCGCCCGGGCATGCGTGCATTCGACGAGGAAATCTTCGGCCCGGTGGCCACGGTGGTGAGTTTTGCCAGCGACGATGAGGCCATCGACCTGGCCAACCGCACCGAGTACGGCTTGTCCGCGGGGATCATTTCGCCCTCGGTCGGGCACGCGATGGCGATGGGTGAGCAACTCAATTGCGGGCTGCTGCACATCAACGACCAGACAGTGGCCGACGAATGCATCAATCCCTTCGGCGGACGCGGCAGCTCAGGAAATGCCGGCAGCGTTGGCGGCCCGGCCGACTGGGATGAATACACCCAATGGCAATGGGTGACGGTCAAGGATAAGGCGCCGCGTTACCCGTTCTGACGGGCCGGTTTTTCCGGGCCGACAAGGTAGGTCGGCTCACCGAGTACACAAAAATAATAAGAGGACTCAACATGAAACTCGACAACAAGATTGTGCTGGTGACTGGCGTCTCTTCGGGTATCGGCGCGGCCACGGCAAGCCTGCTGCGCAGCCACGGCGCCCACGTGATTGGCGTGGACCTGAAGGCGCCGCACATGACCCTGGATGGTTTTGTTCAGGGCGATCTGAGCAGTGCCGAGAACATCGACCGGTTGCTGACGCAGCTACCGGCACGGATCGACAGCCTGTGCAATATCGCCGGGGTACCGGGCACTGCAAACCCGCAACTGCTGGCGCGGGTCAACTACCTGGGGTTGCGCCACTTGAGCAGCGCGTTGCTGCCACGCATCAACGCTGGCGGCAGCATCGTCAATATCGCCTCGATCCTCGGCGCCGAGTGGCCGTTACGTCTGGAACAGCACAAGGCACTGGCGCGCATCGAAGGTTTCGCCGCCGGGCAGGCCTGGCTGGCCGAGCACCCGGTACCGGACCAGACCTGCTACCAGTATTTCAAGGAAGCCTTGATCGTCTGGAATTACCTGCAGGCCCAACCCTGGTTTCTCGAACATTCGGTGCGCATGAACAGCGTCGCGCCAGGTCCGGTTTTCACACCGATCCTCGGCGACTTCGTGAGCATGCTCGGTGAGGCCCGAACCCAGGCCGATGCCCATCGCATGAAACGCCCCGCTTATGCCGATGAGGTAGCGGCGGTGATCGCTTTCCTGTGTGCCGACGAGTCGCGCTGGATCAACGGCGTCAACCTGGCCGTCGATGGCGGATTGGCCTCCACCTACATCTGAAATGCACACCTGTAGACAGCGGCGCAAGCCGCTACCTGTGGCGAAGCCATGCCAAAAATAAAAATAATGAGGAGCGTCCATGGACAACGTTAAACGTTGCTTTCGTTTCAAGCATTGCGCCCTGTTTCTGGCGTTATGCAGCGCCGGTGTGATGGTCGAAAGGGTCGAGGCCATGCAAATGGACCTTGGTGATTCCGACTGGAAACTGCGTTGGGACAACACCATCAAGTACAGCCAGGCCTGGCGTCTTCAGGGGCAGGACAGCCGATTGGTCAACGCACCGACCGCCAACGGCCTGTATCCCTCGATCCAGAGTCAGGGCGATAAAAACTTCAGCAGTGGCCTGGTCTCCAATCGTCTGGACCTGTTTTCCGAAATGGACCTCAGCCGGCAAAACTATGGCCTGCGCGTGAGCGGCGCAGCCTGGTACGACGATATCTACAACCAGGACACCGACAGCAGCGAGCAAACGCATTTCCTCAGCGAAACCCGCAAGCTCCACGGTCGCGACGCTGAAATTCTCGACGCCTTCGTGTTTCTGCGCGGTGACCTCGGTGAAGACTCCCAGGGCGTGATGCGCCTGGGCCGACACAGCCTGATCTACGGCGAAAGCCTGTTCTACGGTGGCAACGGCATTGCCAATGCACAGGGCCCGACCGATGTGGTCAAGTTGCTCAGTGTGCCGGGGACCCAGTTCAAGGAGATCCTGCGTCCGGTCAATCAAATCTCCGGGCAGTTGCAGATCAACCCGCAGTTGTCGGTGGGCGCTTACTACCAGTTCGAGTGGGAACGTTCCAATGTGCCCGGCGCCGGCAGCTACCTGAGTGATGTCGATGCCATCGGTTACGGCAGCGGTTCACTGCGCGAAGTGTTCGGCAACGACACGGTGAATGGCGGCGATTTGAAACCGCGAAATTCGGGGCAGGGCGGTATGCAGATCCGCTTCAAGCCGACCGGCACCGAGCTGGAGTTGGGTTTCTACGCTGCGCAGTATCACGACAAAACCCCGACCGGCCTGTACGCCTACCTCGACGGTACGGCTGCGGCCGCCACCGGGTTGCCGATCCTGAGTTCCTATCGTCAGGTCTACGCCGAAGACATCAAGACTGTCGGCGTCAGCTTCTCCACCGCTTATGGGCCGTTCAACTTTGCCGGTGAAACCTCCGTGCGCTGGAACGCGCCGCTGGTGAGCAATCTGCAAGTGGTGAACCCTGGCGTGGCGGCCGATGGCGACGATAACTCACTGTTTGCCAGGGGCAAAACCGCTCACGCCAACCTGTCGGCGATTTACCTGTTATCGCCCACCGCATTTTGGGACGGCGGCTCGGCACTGGCCGAGCTGGCCTGGAACCGCACCCTGAGCGTGACCGAGAACGCCGCCGCGCTGGATGCCAACACCACCCGCGATGCCACGGCGCTGCGGGTATTGGTGGAGCCGGCGTACTTCCAGATTGTCGACGGGATCGACCTGACCGTGCCGATCGGCATGGGTGTGGTACTCGATGGGCGCTCTTCGGCGGTCAACAAATCGGGTTTCGGCAATACCCATTCCGGCGACTGGAGTGTCGGGCTCAAGGCCACCTACCTGCAGCGCTGGGATGTCGGCCTGAACTACGTGAACTTCTTCGGTGCCCCAAAAGCCGGGCTGCGCGAGGACGGCAATTTCAGTTACGGGCAGTCGTTGGCCGACCGCGACTTCGTCTCGCTCTACGTGAAAACCTCATTCTAATAAGGTGGATTCGCCATGCAGAACAAAGCATTTCTCAACACTTGCGTCCTCACCCTGGCCCTTGCCGGCATGAGCCTGGCGCAGGCGGCCGTGTCGCCTGAGCAGGCTGTACGCTTGAAGACTGAACTGACACCCCTTGGTGGCGAGCGCGCCGGCAACGCCGATGGCAGCATCCCGGCCTGGCAGGGCGGTTACACCAAGGTCGCGCCGGGCTACAAACCGGGTGACAAACGTCCCGATCCATTCGCCGGTGAAAAACCGCTGTATTCGATCAAGGCCTCGAACATGGAGCAGTACGCCAATGTATTGGCCGAAGGCACCAAACTGCTGCTGAAGAAATACCCGGACTATCGCCTGGACGTCTACCCGACCCATCGCTCGGCGGCAGCCCCGCAATGGGTGTATGACAACACCGGCAAGAATGCCACCCGCGCCACGCTGGACGTGGCGAGCGAGAAAGTCACCGGCGCCTATGGCGGCATCCCGTTCCCGATCCCGGAAAACGGTACGCAAGTGCTGTGGAATTATCGATTGTCCTGGCAGGGTGGCGACACCATCAGTTCGCCTTTCGATACCTGGCTGATGACCGCCGGCGGCAAGAAAGTCCAGGCGACCCGCGCCCAGTACACCTACCAGTTTCCCTACTACGTTGAAGGCGGCAGCCTGGAAAACTTTTCCGGCAAGTACCTGGTGGGCAAGCTGCTGACCGAACTGCCGTCGTCCAAGGCCGGCGAAGGCCTGATGACCCATTGGGACATGGACCCGGCCAACCGCGCGGCCTGGCAGTATCTGGTCGGTCAGCGCCGGGTGCGCCGGGCGCCGAACATCGCCTACGACACCCCGGACTTCGTGACCTCGGGGGTCGGTCTGTTCGACGAAGCGTTCATGCTGTTCGGGCCTACCGATCGCTATGACCTCAAGCTGATGGGCAAGAAAGAACTGATCGTCGCCTACAACAATAACCGCGCCGCTCTGGCCAAGAGCGACGACCTGGTCAAACAAAACTTCCTCAATCCTGACCTGGTGCGTTGGGAGAAACATCGGGTCTGGGTGGTCGAGGCCACGCTCAAATCCGGCAAGCGCCATGTGGTGCCGCGTCGCACCTACTACATCGACGAAGACTCCTGGCAGATCCTGATGGCCGACGGGTATGACGCGCAGGGCAAGCTCGGACGGCAGATGTATTCGCTGACGCTGCTGGCGCCGGACCTGCCGGCCCTCACCGCGCAGGTCATGTGGGGTAGCTACAACCTCGACACCGGGGCTTACTTCCTCAACTCCTCGAGCAACGATCTGGCGGTCCAGTACCAGAAAGTCGCGAAACCTTCGGCGTCCTATTTCACGCCGGATGCCATGGCCAACGAAAACATGCGTTGAACCTGAGGGGGCCGTGGTGGGTGAGGGTGCGCGCTACGGTCGCTTGTGACTTTGCGAGTGGGATACCGACATGATGGTGCAAAAACGCTATGCGGGCTTCGGCCTGCGCCGGGGCGCCTGCGTCCTGGCATTGGGTTTGATGGCGTGTGTGTGCGACGCCCAGGCGAGCACGTTTGCAGTGCTGCAGCAGCCGGCACTGCCGACCGCCAAGGCCCAGCGCGCGGCATTGCTTGGGCTGACCCGGGCCGGCGAGCGACTAGTGGCGGTCGGCGAGCGCGGGATCGTACTGCTTTCGGATGACGCTGGAAGAAATTGGCGCCAGGCCAGTGTGCCGGTCAGCGTCAGCCTGACGGCGGTGCAGTTCGTCGATGCCGAGCAGGGTTGGGCGATCGGTCATCTGGGCGTGGTGTTGCACACCGAGGACGGCGGTGAAACCTGGCACAAGCAACTCGACGGCGAACGCGCCGCCGCGCTGGCGGTGCAGGCCGCTGAGCGCGATGCCAATCAACCGGGCGGCGCCGGCAACCTGGCGCAGACACGGCAGATGCTCGACGACGGACCGGACAAACCGTTCCTCGACCTGTACTTCAGTGACCGCCTGCATGGCTACGTCGTTGGCGCCTATAACCAGATCTACCGCACCGACGACGGTGGGCGAAGCTGGCAGCCGTGGATGCAGCATGTGGACAATCCGCAGGGCTTGAACCTGTATGGCATTCGCGTCTCGGGCAACGATCTGCTGCTGGTGGGGGAGCGCGGTTTGCTGTTGCGTTCGACCGATGCCGGGCATTCATTCCAGGCCTTGAAGTCACCTTATGAAGGCAGCTTTTTCGGCCTGCTCGGCACTCGCGGCGGCGCCTTGATTGCCTATGGTTTGCGCGGTAACGCCTGGTGGTCCGATGACCGTGGCGGCAGTTGGCGACGCCTCGACACCGGCATCGAATCAACACTGTCGAGCGCCATCGAACTGCGCGATGGCAGCCTGCTGTTAGCCAGCCAGGGCGGCGAGCTTTTATTCAGCCATGACCAGGGTCGTAGCTTCGACAAACGCCAGAGCCGCAGCGGCGGGACTGTCGCGGCCGTGCAACAGGCGGTCGATGGCAGTCTGGCCAGCGTCGGTTTGAACGGTGTGGCCGCTGACCAGGATCCACGGGCCTCCGCCAAACCTTGAATCTTCACGGTGCAGCGCTATCGGGCCACGGCCCGTGCAACAGGAGTCAGACTTGAAAGACGACAAAACCCAAACCGTGATCGGCCGCCTGGCAGACTTCGACCAGGCGTCGGGCAACTTCGCCGAGCGGGCGATCTTCAACCATCGACCGCTGGTGATCCTGCTGTGTCTGCTGGTGACGCTGGTGCTCGGCTGGCAAGCCACGCGCATCGGCATCAATGCCAGTTATGAGAAAACCATTCCCACGGGGCATCCCTATGTCGCCAACTTCCTGGAGAATCGCAGTGAGTTGAGCGGCCTGGGCAACTCGCTGCGGATCGCCGTGGAGGTCAAACAAGGCAGCATTTTCACCAAGGACTATCTCGACACCCTGGCCAGGCTCAACGATGAGCTCTATCTGCTGCCGGGTGTCGACCGGCCCTACATGAAATCGTTATGGACCCCGACCACGCGCTGGACCGCCGTGACCGAGGAGGGGCTCGATGGCGGCACCGTGATCCCCGACGACTACGATGGCTCGGCGGCCAGTATCGAACAGGTGCGGACCAACGTCGCGCGTTCCGGTGAGATCGGTCAATTGGTGGCCGGCAACTTCAAGTCCAGCGTGATTTTCGTGCCGTTGCTGGACATCAGTCCGCAGACCGGCAAGGCCCTGGACTACGGCGAGTTTTCCCGGCAACTGGAAGCCCTGCGGGACAAGTACCAGAGCGACGACCTGCGAATTCATATCACCGGTTTCACCAAGATCGTCGGCGACCTGATCGAGGGACTGACCCAGGTGCTTCTGTTCTTCGTGGTGGCGGTACTGGTGACGGTGTTGGTGCTGTTTGGCTATACCCGCTGCGCGCGCAGCACCCTGGTGGTGGTGACGTGTTCGCTGGTGGCGGTGCTCTGGCAGCTGGGTCTGCTCGCCATCCTCGGTTATGAATTGGACCCGTACTCGGCGCTGGTGCCGTTTCTGGTGTTCGCCATCGGCATGAGCCACGGCGCGCAAAAGATGAACGGCATCATGCAGGACGTCGGTCGCGGCACCCACCGGGTGGTGGCCGCGCGTTATACCTTCCGCCGACTGTTCGCGGCCGGCATGACCGCCTTGCTCTGTGATGCGGTGGGCTTCGCGGTGTTGCTGCTGATTAATATCCGGGTGATTCAGGATCTGGCGATCACCGCCAGCCTCGGTGTGGCGGTGCTGATCTTCACCAACCTGATTCTGTTGCCGATCCTGCTCAGCTATATCGGTGTCAGCCCGGCAGCGGCGCAACGCAGCCTGAGTTCGGAAAACGCCGAACTGCAGGCACAGATCAAGCATCCGTTGTGGCGCGTGCTCGATTTGTTCACCCAACGGCGCTGGGCCATGGGCGCCATGCTGGGCGCTCTGCTGCTGGCAGCGTTCGGTTTTGCCGTGAGCCTGCACCTGAAGATCGGCGATCTCGACCCCGGCGCTCCGGAGTTGCGGGCTGACTCGCGCTACAACCGCGACGCGCTGTTCATGACCCAGAACTATGCGGCCAGCTCGGATATTTTCGTGGTCATGATCAAGACTCCGGAAGATCAGTGCACCCGTTACGCGAGCCTGTCGGCAGTGGATGCGTTGGCCTGGCGGCTGGAGCAATTGCCCGGTGTGGAGTCGACCACCTCGATGGCGGCGCTGAGCAAAATCGCCACGGCCGGTTACAACGAAGGAAACTTCAAATGGTATGAGCTGATCCCCAATGACGGTGCGCTGGGCGCCGTGCAAACCCGTGCTCCGCGGGAGCTGTTCAATCAGGGCTGCTCGATGTTGTCGCTGTACGTTTACCTGGCCGATCACAAGGCCGATACCCTGAATCGGGTGGTGCAGGCCAGCGAGAAATTCATCAGCGAGCATCAGGTGCCAGAGGTCAAATTCATGCTGGCCGCCGGCAGCGCCGGGATCGAGGCCGCGACCAATATCGTGGTGAAAAAATCCATGCGCGAGATGCTGTTCTGGGTCTACGGCGCGGTCAGCCTGTTGTGCCTGCTGACCTTCCGCAGCTGGCGCGCAACCCTTTGCGCGATGCTGCCGCTGATGCTCACCTCGATTCTGTGCGAGGCGCTGATGGTGGGGCTGGGCATGGGGATCAAAGTCGCGACCCTGCCGGTAATCGCACTGGGCGTGGGCATTGGCATCGACTACGCGCTCTACGTCTTGAGTGTGATTCTGGCCCGCATGCGTGCCGGCGACACCCTGGCACAGGCGTATTACCAGGCGCTGCTGTTCACCGGCAAAGTGGTGTTGCTGACCGGCATGACCCTGGCGGTCGCAGTGTCGACCTGGGCGTTCTCACCGATCAAGTTCCAGGCCGACATGGGGATTCTGCTGGCGTTCATGTTCCTGGTGAACATGCTCGGCGCCCTGATCCTGCTGCCGGCCCTGGCCTGGCTGCTGCTGCCGCAGAAGGTCTTCGCAAAAAAGCCTGAAGCCAGCCGGCATGGGCTGTTGGTCAAGGAGGGCTGAGGACTCGGCAAGCGCTACACGAGGACGGGGACAGTGAGGACCGACTAGCCGTTTTCGGCACAATTACGCCAATGCCTGTTACGGCGGAATGGAACTTGCCTCCCCAACAGTCTGCAAGACTTGTGTGCCCAACAGGAAAGGTCCATGAATAACAATAACCCTAGCGTGGAAGGCGCCACCGGTACGCCGGACATGACTGCGGCGATTCATCGTTATCGCACCAACGACATCGATCAGCACGCACAGAACATGGACGGCTGGCAGGTACGCTATGACCAGCTGACGCCCGGGCGCTTTGAAGGCGAGTTGATCGAGTTTCGCGCCGGATGGATGCAACTGGCGCGCGACCGCTCTAATCAGGCGATGCTCAAGAGTGGCAGCGCCTGGAAGGGAGCCATCACCTTCAGCGTGCCGCTGAGCGCTCAGGGGGCGGTGTTTTGTGCGGGGCATCCGATTCATGAGGCGAGCCTGTTGGTGGCCCATGGTGATCACTTGCCCGATCTGCGCACGCCCGAACATCTGGATCTGTTGGGGGTGGCGGTTGATGTCCAGGCCCTTGAACATGTGCTGGAGCGCCAGGGCGCCCGGTTTCAAATTACCGATCTTCCCAAGTGTTACCGTCTGGGGGCTTCCTCGGTGCAGGCTGAGTTGGCGGCGCTGTTCGACGAGCTGGCCGCTGCCGATCAAGGCCACGACAGCCTGCTGGGCTATGAGGCGATCCGTCATGGCATTCGCGATGCCGTGATGGTGCAACTGCTGGAGCTGGTCGCGCCGGATCAGGCCGCGCCCCTTAACCCGACGGCGCGCAAACGCATGGTCGATCGTGCCAGGGAATACGCGTTGGGGCATCTGGACGAACCATTGTCGATCCTCGATCTGTGCAATCACATCGGTGCCAGCCGACGCAAACTCCAGTACTGTTTCCAGGAAACCCTGGGTATCAATCCGGTGGCGTATTTAAGGGCGTTGCGCCTCAATGCAGTGCGTCGTGAACTGCGTGACAGCCCCCATGAACATGGGGTGCAAGAGGTGGCGGCGCGTTGGGGCTTCTGGCACCTGAGTCGCTTTGCCAGCGATTACCGCACACTGTTCGGAGAGACGCCCTCACAGACCTTGCGTCGCCATTAACTGTGCTGAAAACGGATAACCCGCCTACCGGAGTCGTTACTAGGATGGCCCACACCATTTGGTTGGGAGGGGCATTCGATGAATCACAAGAACAACAACTCAGGCATCAGCCGCGTCACTGTGTTTACCCTGGGGCTGTTCGGCCTGTGCGCCGGAGCACAGGCCACTGAAAACGGAGCGCCGACCACCGCGGTAGGCGTCTATGACTTCGGCGCCGGGATGATGCCGCCGGCCACGCCATTCGGCACCCTGGGCCTGCGCACGGCCTACTATTCGGCCAACGTGCAGAAGGACCGCCACGGTCGTTCTCTGGACAACAATCTCTCCCTGGACGTGCTGTCCATCGGCCTGGCCTATATGCGCATGACGGACTACAGCGTCCTCGGTGCCCAATACGGTTTCGGCACGGTGGTGCCTTTCTTCAAGATGGATGCTTCCCTGGAGGTGCCGACGCCGGGCGGTCCGTTGAAGCTTGAGGCCGATCCGTTCCGCCTGGCAGACGTGCAGTTTCTGCCGCTGATCCTGCAGTGGAACCTGTCGCCCAACCTGTTCGTCAACACCCAGTTTCAGATCCAGGCCCCCACCGGCGACTACGACAAGAACCGGCTGATTTCCCCCGGGCTCAATCACTGGACTTTTTCCCCCATCGTCAATGCCACTTACATCAGTGACACCGGCTTCGAGGTGTCATCGAGCTTCGAGGTGGACATCAACACGCGCAACCCTGCCACTGACTACAAGAACGGCGTGGAGTACCGGCATGAGTTCGCCGTGGGCCAGCACTTCGGCCCCTGGACCGCCGGTATCGGCGGGTACTACTACCGTCAGTTCACCGATGACGACGCCCCGGGCCTGACGAGTGGCAATCGCGCCAGGGTGCTGGCTGTGGGACCAGCGGTGAGCTACGTCAAACCGGGCCTGCCGCCGGTCTGGCTGCACCTCTACAAAGAGCAGGGCGCGAGCAACCGCGCCGAAGGCTACACCGTCGCCTTGCGCGTTTCCCAAAGTTTCTGAGGACCGGACCATGACTTCTGTGCATTGCGCTTCAACCCTGGCGACGCCTGTCGTGCGTCAGGCCACGGGACGCCGCGAAGGGCTGGTGCTGGTGCTGGGCAGCAGCCTGACCATCATGGGCTCGGTGATGATCGCGCCGATCCTGCCCAAACTCGGTGCCGAGTTCGGGCCGCTCACTTCCCGGGCCGACCTGCTGGTGCCACTGGCGGTCACCGGACCGGCGCTGGCGATTGCGCTGTGCGCGCCCTTGGCCGGTTGGCTCGCCGATCGAGTCGGGCGCAAGGCGTTGCTGGTGATCGCCACCTTGCTCTATGCCTTGCTCGGCGCGTTGCCGGCGGTGCTGGGAGATCTGCAGTCCATCGTCGCCGTGCGCCTGCTGTTCGGGGTGGCCGAGGCGGCGGTGATGACCTGTTGCGCGACCCTGATCGGCGACTATTGGCAGGGCGAGGAACGCTTGCGCTACATCAATCGTCAGGTGGTCACCATCGGTTTGGTCGGTGCGTTGTTCTTCGTCGTTGGTGGCGCTTTGGGCGAGCACTCCTGGCGCTTGCCGTTCCTCCTCTATTTGCTGCCGCTGCTGCTGGTGCCGGCCATGATGAAGGTGCTCTGGGAGCCGGTTCGTACGCAGCCGTCCGTTGAGGTTCAGGGACCGGAGCGGGTGGCGATTCTGCCGCTGGTGTTGGGTTATCTGCTGATCCTCGCGGGCATGGTGCTGAGCTTTGTGGTGCCGGTACAGACGCCCATTTTGCTGGTGGGTCTCGGGGTCACATCCAGCACCCTGATTGGCCTGTCCGCCGGCTTGAGCCTGCTGGCCACCCTGGGCGGTTCCCTGGCCTGGCCGCTGCTGCGTCGACGCTTGGGGATCGCCGGCACCAATGCGGTGTTGCTGCTGTTGTTGGCGCTCGGGTTGTGGTTGCTGATGCGCGGGCAAAGCTACAACCAAGTGGTGTTGGCGGTGGTGATCCATGGCCTGGGCGCGGGATTGCTGGTGCCCAATGTCATGGCGCCGATGATGGAGGCCTTGAGTGCTCGAACCCGTGGTCGGGGATTGGGAGGCTTCACCGCGTGCCTGTATTTCGGTCAGTTCGTCAGCCCCTTGGTGGTGGCGATGCTCGGCGCGTTTGCCGGCGACCTGCGTCACGCCATCGAATGGCTGGCCTTTGCCAGTCTTGCTGCCGCGTTGCTTTGGGCGATCGCCGGGTTATCGCGCCGCCGCTCGAACTCTTCCGTGCCATCCACCCATTCGTCATTGAAATAGATCCGGAGTATCAAACATGCAAGACATCCATCAGTTGTTGGACAAGGAAGACGCCACCGGCCTGGCCGCTTGGGTCAGGCGTGGTGAAGTGCAGCCCGTGGAGCTGGTCGACGCAGTGATCGAGCGACTGGAGCGGGTTGAACCGCAACTCAACGCAGTGGCCGAGCGGCTCTACGACAAGGCCCGCGAGGCAGCGCTCGAACCTCAGGTTCGGGACGGACTGTTTGCCGGTGTGCCGACCTTGATCAAGGACCTGTTCGCGCCGGTGCAGGGTGCCGCAATGACCAATGGTTCGCTGGCGCTGGGCGGGGCCCGCGCCGATTTCGAATCCGAGGTGGTGATCCGCCTGCGCCGCGCCGGTTGCCTGATCGTCGGCACCAGCACGGCACCAGAGTTCGGCACATCCTATTCCACCGAGTCGACACGTTTCGGCGCCACCCGCAATCCGTGGAACACCGAGCACAGCGCCGGCGGCTCCAGCGGCGGGGCGGCGGCCCTGGTGGCGGCGCGTGTGGTGCCGTTTGCCCATGGCAATGATGGCGGCGGTTCGTTGCGGGTGCCGGCGTCCTGCTGCGGAGTCTTCGGCCTCAAACCCAGCCGTGGTTTGCTGCCCTCCGGGCCAATGATAGGCGAGGGCTGGGCGGGCATGGGCACCAACCACTGCATCACCTTATCGGTACGTGACAGCGCGGCTTTGCTCGACGCCACGGCGGGAATCGATTTGGGTGCGCCCTATGCTGCGCCGCTGTCGGCGCAACCGTATGTGACTGCTGTACAACAGACTCCGCAGCCATTGCGTATCGCCCTGGTGGAGCAGATCGGGTCTTGGCCGACTTCCACACAAAGCCTGGAGGCGGTGCGTCAGGCTGCGAGCCTGTGTGAGTCGCTGGGGCATCGGGTAGAACCCGCCCGGTTACCGGTGGTGCTGCCTGAGTTTCTTGACCAGGTGTTCACTATCATCGGTGCCAGCACGCGAAACTACGTCGACCTGTTGGGCCAATTGCGTGGCGCGCCTGTACAGCCCGAGGAGCTGGAAGCCCGCACGCGGATCATTCTGCGCGACAAGGGCGGGGTCAGTGGCGCGCAATACGCGGCAGCGGTGGAGTGGATTCATGCCCTGGGCCGGCAACTGGCGCTGTTCATGCAGGATTACGACCTGATCCTCAGCCCGACCCTGACCCGTGAACCGGTACCGATCGGCGAGCTGGACCTGCGGGACGACCGCTTGAGTCTCGATGAATTGATCGAGCGCTTCCACAGTTACTCGCCGTTTACCGCGTTGTTCAATGCCAGTGGGCAACCGGCAATGTCGGTACCGCTTCACTGGAGCCCGCAAGGCTTGCCCATGGGCGCGCACTTCGCAGGCCGCTTCGGCGAAGAGGCGACCTTGCTGAGCCTGGCCGCGCAACTGGAGCAGGCTCAGCCCTGGCGGCAGCGCGTACCGCCGGTGAATGCGTGCCTGCGCACCACGCCGTAACACGATTGGTAGCAGCTGCCGAGCCTGCGAGGCTGCGTTCGGCTGCGCAGCAGTCGTGAATCCGGCTGATGCGGTCTGCCAGACGTACCGCAAGTTCTGGTTTGACGACTGCTTCGCAGCCGAACGCAGCCTCGCAAGCTCGACAGCTGCTACGGCCGAACGCGGTCACGCAGGCTCGGCAGCTGCTACAAGGAGGGCGCCCCGGTCAGGTTTTATCCGCAATCGGGTTCGCCGTACGCAACGGCGGCTCGGCCGAGCGGGCAATCACGCTGATGATCGCCAGTGCTGCAATCAGCAGCCCGGGCGAGGTCGCCAGCAAAACTCCGGTGGTGCCAGCCCCGGCCGCCAGAATCTGCCCGGCGGCCAAGGGCCCGGCCACTGATCCGAGGCGACCGATCGCCACCGCAGCGCCGACGCCGGTGGCGCGCACCGAGGTCGGGTACGACGGCGGTGCCAGGGCGTAAAGCACCAGCTGCGCGGCCATCACAAACAACCCGGCGGAAAAGCCGGCGATGGCCATGGGGACGATGCCCACCGACAGGCCAACTCCAGCCAGCGCCGCCAGCAACCCGGCGTAGACAAACAGCACCACTTTGATGCCGTTGCAGCGATCCAGCAGCAGCCCGCCGAGCAGGGAACCGAGGGCGCCGCCAATGTTGAACAGCATCTGCACCAGGCCTGCCTGGGGTTTGCTGAAACCCTGTTCCAGCAACAGCGATGGCAGCCAGTTGAGCAGCATGTACATCACGGTCAGGGTGAAGAAGTAGCTCAGCCACAACGCCAGGGTGACGCGGGTCCGGTCTTCGCCGAACAGCGCCTGGCCGGTTGACGCGCGCGCCACGTTGACGCTGCCTTGTTGCTGGCGAAAGGCGCTGGACTCAGGCAGCAGCAGGACCATCAACGGCACCACCAGCAAGGGCACGAGACCACCGATGATGAAGGTCATCTGCCAATGCTCGGCAAACAGCATGGCGACCACCGCCGCCAGCGCGCCGCCCAACGGCACGCCGGCATACATGATGCTGATCGCGGTGCCGCGACGTTGCTCACCCACGGCTTCGGCACACAGCGCGATCAGGTTGGGCAGGGCGGCACCCAGACCCAGGCCCGTCATGAAGCGCGCCAGCAGCAGGCCGGAAAAACTGCTGACATAGGCCGTGTTGAGGGAGAACACGCCGAACAGCAGCACGGCGCCGATGAGGATTTTCTTGCGGCCGATGCGATCGGCGATCCAGCCGCCGAAGAAGGCGCCCGGCAGTAAACCGATAATGCCGGCGCTGAATACCCAGCCCATCATTTTCGGGTCCAGGGCAAAGGTCTGGCGCAGGCCCGCGGCGGCAGTGCCGGCGGCTTGCAGGTCGAAGCCTTCGATCAGTGCAACGATAAAACACAGGGCGATGGTCAGCGTCGTGCGACGTGATGGGGTGTCCATGGCGAACCTCATTATTGTTTTTGTTGGGGTTTACGGGGGAGCGCGAGCCTGATTGCTGGAGGCGATAGCAGGCTGAAATTAAGATTAACAAAGATAACTAAAAAATGAATGTCCAAGATTTTTTTCTGAAAAATGCCATTAATTTCATTTAAATCAATGTGATGACATATGGTGGAAGATGTATTTAAAAAATAGATAATAATATTAATGTTCGATTATCGGTCATTGCGGATTGACTCCACTCTCAGGCGTTTCCATTCTCTGACCGGAGATCCTTGGGGCAACCCGACGATCCCGTTCAAAAAAACAACAACAATAAGTGGACATCGAACATGCCAAATCTCCCTCGGGACGCCCTCGTGGCGATCTCAACCTTACCTGTTCGCGCACGTCATCTGGCCCTGTTGGGTTTGAGTGTGATTGCCACTCCGGCGCTGGCCGAAGGCTTTATCGATGACAGTCACGGCACCTTGACCCTGCGCAATTACTACCTGGATCGGGACTACAAGGATGACGGGGCGAAGACCGCGGCCCGGGAATGGGCCCAGGGTTTCATCATGAATATGGAGTCGGGCTTTACCCCGGGGAGTGTTGGTTTTGGCCTGGACGCTCGCGGCCTGATGGGCGTCAAGCTGGACTCGTCGCCCGACCGCAGTGGCACCGAGTTGTTGCCGGTGTCTGCCAGTGACAAGCGTGCGGCGGACGAGTATTCGCGCCTGGCCATGACCGCCAAGATGCGTTTTGCTCAGACCACGGTGAAGACCGGCGATGTGTCGATCTTCCTGCCGTTCGCTTTCGCCAGTCCGTCTCGGCTGCTGCCGCAGACGTTTCGCGGCACCACCCTCAGTTCAAAGGACATCGACGGGCTGACCTTCAACACTGGTTACATCGATCGCATCAACAAGCGCGACTCCACCAACTACCAGCCGATGAGCATCGCCTCTCCGAACCGGCGTTTCAACGGCGCGGCCACCTCATCGCACATGGCCTATGTCGGTGGCGATTACCAGGTGAACAAGGATCTGAGCCTGCGTGCCTATCACGCCGAAGTGGCGGATCTGTATCAGCAGAACACCCTGGCCTTGCTGCACACGCTGCAGGTGGGCGAGGGCACGTTGACCACTGACTTGCGCAGTTTTTTCAGCGACGAGGACGGCAGCGCCAAGGCCGGCAAGGTGGACAACCGCAACCTCTCGGCGTTGTTCGGTTATCGCTTTGGCGGCCATCGCCTGAGCCTGGGTTATATGCACTCCAGTGGTGACACCGCGACGCCTTACGTGTCGGGCACCGAGTTGATGGGCATGAGTGAGCTGACCATGAGCTCGGACTTTCTCAATGCCAAGGAGCGAACCTGGCAGGCGATCTACGACTATGACTTTGCCGCCGCCGGGGTGCCCGGCCTGAAGAGCCGGCTGCGTTATGTGCGCGGTGACCATATCGAACTGGCGGCGCTGAATGCCGACGACCGCAAGGAGCGGGAGTTCCAGATGGAGCTGGGGTATGTGATCCAGAGTGGCCCGCTGAAGAACGTCGGGCTGATGGCGCGCAAGTCGATCTATCGCAATGACTTCCCCACCGGCGCGGCGTTTCGCGATGAAAACCAGACCCGCTTTCTGGTGCTCTACACCGTGCCGATCTGGTAAGTCGTTTCAGGCCTGATAGACCTTCTTCAGCAACCTGAGCAGTTCTTCGCGTTCCTGACTGTCGAGGGCGGACGTGGCATCCATGTCGCTCTCGGCAGCGATCAGTTTCAGCTCCTTGAGCAGGGTTTCGCCGGTCTTGCTGAGAAAAATCCCGTAGGAGCGTTTGTCCGGTTTGCAGCGCACTCGCACCGCCAGCGCCCGGCTTTCCAGTTTATTGAGCAGCGGCACCACTTGCGGTGGCTCGATGGCCAGTGCCTTGGCCAGGTCGGCCTGCATCAGCCCGGGGTTCTGGTCGATGATCGCCAGGGCCGAGAACTGCGCCGGGCGCAAGTCGTGGGCCGAGAGCCGGCCAATCAGGTTCTGGAACAGTTTCAGCTGCGCCCGGCGCATGGCGTAACCGATCAGGTCGTCGAGGGCTGCGTCCAGCGACGCCTGGGTTTCGGGGCTGTCGGCAGGCGCCTCGGGGGCGGCGGCAATCTTGGAAGACTTGGCCATTGCAGGGTGAATCCTCGGGCTGGCGGTTAAGAAGGCTATCTAGTTTGCCGAGATTGGCCGGGGATAGCCACGACCTCTTTCAGATTTATGGGCGCTGCGCCCGTTTCAGGCACGAAAACAACTCGGTTAATTTTATTAATAGTTAATTGACATAACTATATTTGCGGTTTAGTTTTTACCCATCGTCAAGCCAAGAACAAGAGAGCATCGCCATGAGCAATTACGAAGGTCGCTGGACAACGGTCAAAGTGGAAATCGAGGAAGGCATCGCTTGGGTCATCCTCAACCGTCCGGAAAAACGCAACGCCATGAGCCCGACCCTGAACCGCGAGATGATCGACGTTCTGGAAACCCTGGAGCAGGATCCGGACGCCGGTGTCCTGGTGCTGACGGGGGCGGGCGAAGCCTGGACTGCAGGCATGGACCTCAAGGAATACTTCCGCGAAGTGGACGCCGGCCCGGAAATCCTTCAGGAAAAAATCCGCCGCGAAGCCTCTCAATGGCAATGGAAACTGCTGCGCATGTACGCCAAGCCGACCATCGCCATGGTCAACGGCTGGTGCTTCGGTGGCGGTTTCAGCCCGCTGGTGGCCTGTGATCTGGCGATCTGCGCCGATGAAGCGACTTTCGGCCTGTCGGAAATCAACTGGGGCATTCCGCCGGGCAACCTGGTGAGCAAGGCCATGGCTGACACCGTGGGCCATCGCCAGTCGCTGTACTACATCATGACCGGCAAGACCTTCGGCGGGCAGAAAGCCGCCGAGATGGGCCTGGTCAACGAGAGCGTGCCGCTGTCGCAACTGCGTGAGGTGACGATCGAGCTGGCGCGTAACCTGCTGGAGAAAAACCCGGTGGTGCTGCGCGCAGCCAAGCACGGCTTCAAGCGTTGCCGCGAACTCACCTGGGAGCAGAACGAAGATTACCTGTACGCCAAGCTCGATCAGTCGCGTCTTCTGGACACCGAAGGTGGCCGCGAGCAGGGCATGAAGCAGTTCCTCGACGACAAGAGCATCAAGCCCGGTTTGCAGGCTTACAAACGCTGAGCCCTGGCGTTGAGAACAAGGCGAGCTGGCCGGGCGATCGAGCGTCCGCCAGCTGTTCGCCCCGGCGCCCAGGCGCTACTGTGAACCCCTCGACTGTATTCCCGATAAAGACAATAAAGAGGAATCACCATGCTGGACGTGCCCCTGCTGATCGGCGGCCAGTCGTGCCCCGCCCGAGACGGTCGAACCTTCGAACGGCGTAATCCGGTGACCGGCGAAATCGTGTCGCGGGTTGCCGCCGCCACCCTGGAAGATGCCGACGCCGCCGTGGCTGCGGCCAAAGCGGCATTCCCCACCTGGGCGGCCCTGGCCCCCAATGAACGACGCACCCGGTTGCTGCGCGCCGCCGAGCAGTTGCAGGCCCGCAGCGCGGAATTCGTCGCCGCCGCCGGTGAGACCGGCGCCATGGCCAACTGGTACGGTTTCAATGTGCATCTGGCGTCGAACATGCTGCGTGAAGCGGCATCCATGACCACCCAGATCACCGGCGAAGTCATTCCTTCGGATGTGCCCGGCAGCTTCGCCATGGCCCTGCGTCAACCGTGTGGCGTGGTGCTCGGCATCGCGCCGTGGAACGCCCCAGTCATCCTCGCCACCCGCGCCATCGCCATGCCGCTGGCCTGCGGCAACACCGTGGTGCTCAAGGCGTCGGAGTTGAGCCCGGCGGTGCACCGGCTGATTGGCCAGGTGTTACAGGACGCCGGCCTCGGTGACGGCGTGGTCAACGTCATCAGCAACGCGCCCCAGGATGCCCCGGCGATTGTCGAACGGTTGATCGCCAACCCGGCGGTGCGTCGGGTCAACTTCACCGGCTCGACCCATGTCGGGCGCATCGTTGGTGAACTGTCGGTGCGTCATCTCAAGCCGGCGTTGCTGGAACTGGGCGGCAAGGCGCCGTTCCTGGTGCTGGAAGATGCCGACCTGGATGCGGCAGTCGAGGCCGCAGCCTTCGGTGCCTTCTTCAACCAGGGACAGATCTGCATGTCCACCGAGCGCCTGATCGTCGATGCCAGGGTGGCCGATGCCTTTGTCGCCAAACTGGCGGCGAAGATCGCCACCTTGCCCGCCGGCAACCCCAGTGCGGAAGGTTCGGTGCTTGGTTCCCTGGTGGACAGCAATGCCGGCGAACGGATCAAACTGATGATCGACGATGCTCTCGACAAGGGCGCAACCCTGGTCGCGGGTGGCCGGTTGGAGGGCAGTATTCTGCAGCCGACTTTGCTCGATAGCGTCACCGATGCCATGCGCCTGTACCGCGAAGAATCCTTTGGCCCGGTGGCGGTGGTGCTGCGCGGTGAGGGCGATGAAGAGCTGCTGCGTCTGGCCAATGATTCCGAATTCGGTTTGTCGGCGGCGATCTTCAGTCGAGACACCGGCCGTGCGCTGGCCTTGGCCCAGCGAGTCGAGTCGGGCATCTGCCACATCAACGGCCCGACCGTGCACGACGAGGCGCAGATGCCGTTCGGTGGGGTCAAGTCCAGCGGCTATGGCAGTTTTGGCGGCAAGGCGTCCATCGAGCACTTCACCCAATTGCGCTGGGTGACCTTGCAGAACGGACCGCGGCACTACCCGATCTGAGCAGCTGTCGCAGCGCCGGGCGACGTACGCTTGAGAGCGCTCGTCGCCCGCGTGCAGGCCAGATATAACAATAACAAGGCTGCCATGCCCCAGTTGACTGCTTCGCAGCGGACCGGTGGCGTGCCTTGATGGAGAACAAGCACGTGAGTTCCGAATTCAGATCGCCACCCCAGGCCGACGCCAGTGCGCCACGCTATCGCCAGGTATCCATCGGCTGTCCTGCGGTCGAGGTCAGCGAAGAGCAGGGCATATTGCATATGCGCTCCCTGGAACCCTTGGCCGAGTTGCCCGTACGCTTGCTCGATCGCCTGGTGCATTGGGCCCGGGTGCGCCCGCAACAGACCTTTGTCGCCGCTCGCCAGGAGGGCGGCGACTGGCGCCGGGTGAGTTACGCCGAGATGCTGACCAGCGTCCGCGCCATTGCCCAGAGCCTGCTGACTTATGGTCTGTCGGCCGAGCGACCGCTGGCGATCCTCTCGGGTAATGACATCGAGCATTTGCAGATGGCCCTGGGCGCGATGTACGCCGGCATTCCCTATAGTCCGATTTCCCCGGCCTATTCGTTGTTGTCCCAGGATTTCGCCAAGCTGAGGCATGTCTGCGACCTGCTGCAACCGGGGCTGGTGTTCGTCAGCGACGCCGCGACCTATCAGCGGGCGATCGACGCGGTGCTGCCGGCCGAAACGCCGCTGGTTACCGTGCATGGCCAAGTACCGGGCCGCCGTCAGGCGGGTTTTGCCAGCCTGCTGGAACGGCCCGGCGGTGCCGAGGCCGATTGCGCCTTCACGGCTACCGGGCCGGACAGCATCGCCAAATTCCTGTTTACCTCAGGTTCCACCAAACTGCCCAAGGCGGTGGTCACCACCCAGCGCATGCTCTGCGCCAACCAGCAGATGCTGTTGCAAACCTTCCCGGTGTTCGGCGAAGAACCTCCGGTGCTGGTGGACTGGCTGCCGTGGAATCACACCTTCGGCGGCAGCCACAACGTCGGCATCGTGCTGTACAACGGCGGCACTTTTTACCTGGACGACGGCAAGCCGACCGTTCAGGGTTTTGCTGAAACACTGCGCAACCTCAAGGAAATATCGCCCACCGCCTACCTGACCGTGCCCAAGGGCTGGGAAGAGCTGGTCAACGCTCTGGAGCAGGATGGCGAGTTGCGCGAGCGTTTCTTCTCGCGCATGAAGCTGTTCTTTTTCGCTGCCGCCGGTTTGTCGCAACGGGTTTGGGATCGCCTGGACAGGGTCGCCGAACAGCATTGTGGCGAACGCATTCGCATGATGGCCGGGCTCGGCATGACCGAGGCGTCGCCGTCCTGTACGTTCACCACCGGGCCGCTGTCCATGGCCGGCTACATCGGCCTGCCGGCACCCGGTTGCGAAGTGCGGCTGGTGCCGGTGGACGGCAAGCTGGAAGGGCGTTTTCGCGGGCCGCACATCATGCCCGGTTACTGGCGTGCGCCGCTGCAGACCGCCGAGGTGTTCGACGAGCAGGGTTTCTATTGTTCTGGCGATGCGCTGAAACTGGCTGACCCCCGTGATCCGCAACTCGGGCTGATGTTCGACGGGCGCATCGCCGAGGACTTCAAGCTCAGCTCCGGCGTGTTTGTCAGCGTCGGCCCGCTGCGCAATCGCGCGGTGCTCGAAGGTTCGCCCTATGTTCAGGACCTGGTGGTGGCCGCACCGGACCGCGAGTGCC
Organism: Pseudomonas sp. FP1740; assembly: GCF_030687165.1. NCBI lineage: Bacteria > Pseudomonadati > Pseudomonadota > Gammaproteobacteria > Pseudomonadales > Pseudomonadaceae > Pseudomonas > Pseudomonas sp. FP1740. Next base: position 3,816,022 of record NZ_CP117461.1, on the reverse strand, counting down.
TCGGGGCGCTGGTCTTTCCCCGATTGTACGAATGCCGACGTCTGGCGGGTTTGAGTACCCACGCCAGCGATGCCGAGGTTCTGGCCAGCGCGCCGGTGCGTCAGTGGTTCGGCGATTGGCTGCAGCGGCTCAACCGCGACGCCACCGGCAATGCCAGCCGCCTGGAATGGATCGCGCTGCTCGACGAACCTGCTTCCATCGACCGTGGTGAAATCACCGACAAGGGCTCGATCAATCAGCGTGCGGTGTTGCAGTGGCGTGCCGACAAGGTCGAGGCACTGTATCGCGGTGAAGATCCTTCCATCCTGCGTGCCGGACCTCTGCCGTGAACGGCGCGGGGCAGTATTCGAGCTTTAGCGATGTGGCGATTTTCGAAGCCCTGCGCACGCCTTGGGTCGACCTTGGCGGGGCCTTGGCTCAGGTCTCGCCGATCGATCTGGGGATCAAGGTCGGGCGCGAGGTATTGGCCCGCGCCGCTCTCGATCCGTCCTCGGTGGACAGTGTGCTCGCCGGCTCCGTGGCTCAGGCCAGTTTCGATGCTTACCTGCTGCCACGACATATCGGCCTCTACAGTGGCGTGCCGCAAGAGACTCCGGCGCTGGGGGTGCAGCGCATCTGTGCCACCGGTTTCGAACTCTTGCGGCAGGCCGCCAGGCAGCTGGATGACGGTGTGCAGTTGGCCCTGTGTGTGGCGGCCGAATCGATGTCGCGCAACCCGATTGCCGCTTACACCCACCGCAGTGGTTTCCGGCTCGGCGCCGAGGTGGCGTTCAAGGACTTTCTCTGGGAAGCCCTCTACGACCCGGCCCCGGGCGTGGACATGATCACCACCGCCGACAACCTGGCCCGGCGGCATGGCCTGAGCCGCGACGAAGTGGATCGCTACGCTCTGCGCAGTCATCAACTGGCATTGCAGGCGCAAGCCGACGGCTGGTTCGAGCCGGAACTGGTAGCGATCGGTAATGAGCGTTTTGAGTTGGCCGGCTATCAGCCACGCAATATTCAGTTGCCACGGGGCGTGGACCGCGTAACGCACGATAGCCACCCGCGACCTACCGACCTGAGCGCTTTGGGCCGGTTGCGGTCGGTGCATGCCGGCGGGGTGCAAACGGCCGGCAACAGTTGCGCGGTGGTGGATGGTGCGGCGGCCGCGCTGGTGGGGCGAACTTCTGCGGCGCGGCGTCCGGTGTTGGCCCATTTGCTGGCCAGTGCCGTGGTGGGCGTGGCACCGGAGTTCATGGGCATCGGCCCGGCGCCGGCGATCCAGTTGCTGCTGCAACGCAGCGGCCTGGCCATTGACGACATCGGCTTGCTGGAAATCAACGAGGCCCAGGCGGCACAGGTGCTGGCCGTGGCGCAGGTGCTTGAACTGGACGGCGACCGCCTCAACCGGCGGGGCGGCTCCATCGCCTTGGGGCATCCCTTGGCCGCCAGCGGGTTGCGTCTGGTGCTGACCCTGGCCAGGCAACTGCGCGAGGGTAATCTGCGTTATGGCATTGCCGCCGCGTGTGTCGGCGGCGGGCAGGGCATGGCGCTGCTGATCGAGAACCCGGCCTATCAAGGCTGAACACCGCGACCTCTGCCCAAACCTGGCGTCTCTCTCTTGCGTTACTATGCAGGCCCATCTTTCTGGAAGTTGCCTGGATGAGTAAGCCCGGTCAAACGGTGTTGGTCGCATTGCGCAAGATGATCGCCTCGGGCGAGCTGGCGGCGGGCGAGCGGTTGATGGAAATCCCCACGGCGCAGTTGTTCGGTGTTTCGCGGATGCCGGTGCGCATGGCGTTCCGCACGCTGGAGCAGGAAGGCTTGCTGGTGCGTTTTGGCGGGCGCGGGTTTCAGGTGCGTTCGGTCAGCCCCGATGACATTGCCGGTGCGGTCGAAGTACGGGGCGTACTCGAAGGCCTGGCGGCGCGTCAGACCGCCGAGCGCGGGCTCTCGGACGAAGCCCGGGCGACCCTCGAACAGTGCCTGATGCAGGGTGATCAGCTGTTCGATAAAGGGTACGTGACCATAGAAGACCTGGAGGTCTATCACGACCTCAATATGCGTTTTCACCGGGTGATCGTCGAAGGCAGCCACAACCCGGCGATCGCCGATGCCCTGGCGCGCAACGATCATTTGCCCTTCGCTTCGGTGACCGCCCTGGCTGTGGACCGCAACGACATGGTCCGGGAATACCGACGCTTCAACTATGCCCACATGCAACACCATTCGGTGTTCGATGCCTTGGTCAACCGCCAGGGCGCGCGTGCCGAAGCGATCATGCGCGAACACGCCAACGCCACGTTGCGCTACGCCGAGGTCTTCGGCTCAGCGACGGCCGAGGAGCGGATGAAGGTCATTCTCCGCTCGGAATAAGCGTGGTTTATCAGATATCCAGCACCAGCAGCGGCGTTTTCGAGCGTGAGCAGCAAGGGGTGAACTGGTCGTTGCAGGCCTGTTCATCCTCGGTGAGGAACAGGTCGCGATGCTCCGGCACCCCCTCCAGAACCCGAGTCAGGCAAGTGCCACAAATGCCTTGTTCACAGGAAATGGCGATTTCGATGCCGTGGTCTTGCAGTACTTGCACCACGCTCTTGTCGGCCGGCACCTCAAAGACCTGACCGCTGCTGGCGAGCTTGATCGAGAAACTGCCATCGGCGCCAGTGTCGACGGGCGCGGCGGCGAAGTACTCGCGGTGCAGGCATTGCTCCTGCCAGCCCTGCTTCCTGGCCGTGTCCAACACGTGCTGCATGAAGCCACCGGGGCCACACACATATAAATGAACGTCGCTCTGCGGCGTGGCCAGAACCTTGGCCGCGTCCAGCACGGTGTCGGGTTCCTGATCGAAATGCAGGAACACCCGGTCGGCAAAAGGTGAGCGTTGCAGGCGTTCGACAAAGGCTGCACGGTCCCGTGATCGGGCACAGTAATGCAGCTCGAAATCCGCGCCACTGTGTGCCAGGCGTTCGGCCATGCACAGGATCGGCGTGATCCCGATACCGCCAGCGAACAGCAGGCTGCGCCTGGCCTCATGGACCAACGGGAACAGGTTGCGCGGTTCACTGATCGGCAGGCGCGTGCCGGGGTGGATCTGCTCGTGCATGGCCAGTGAACCACCGCGGGAGGTCGGGTCCTTGAGAACGCCGATCAGGTAGCGATGGCGTTCTTCGGGGTGGTTGCACAGGGAGTATTGCCGGATCAAGCCGCCGGGCAGGTGCACATCGATATGCGCACCGGCGCTGAAGGCCGGCAGCGGTCGGTCATCGACACTGGCCAGCTCGTAGCTGCAGATGTCCTGGGCTTCGTTGTTGCGCGATACCACCAGCACTTCGATCATGCCATTGACTCCTGCGGGGCTTGCTCCCTGGCGATCAAGCGCTCCAGAACGCGACGTGACTGCACGCCGCCAGCGTCGATATTGAGCTTGAGCAAGCTGCGCGCGGGATGGCTGAGCAGGTTCTGTTGCTGGCGTTCGAGCATCTCCAGGTCCTCGCTGAAAATCTTGCCCTGTCCCTCGCGAATGCTCGCGGTCAAGGCTTCATCCTGCGGATTGAAGTTGCGCGCCATGCCCCAGAAGTACCAGATCGAGGTCTCGGTTTCCGGCGTGATGAAGTCGACGACGATGCTCGATGCCTTGAGCTGCTGGGGAGCCTGATAACCACCATGGCCGGCATGGGCCACGCCGACTTCGATCAGCACATGGCTGGGCGGGGTGAAGCGGCAGATCTGCCAGCGGTCCACCGGCACATCGTCGGCCAGGTTGTTGCCGCGCAGGGCCATGCGCCAGAAGGGCGGGGCCATGATGTTGTCCATGTGGCGGGCGGTAACCACCTCATCGCCTTCGACCGTGGTCACCGGCGGCGCTTCGTCGATTTCCTTTTGGCCGATGCTGGACGCATGAACGTAGGTTTCATGAGTCAGGTCCATCAGGTTGTCGATCATCAGGCGGTAGTCGCACTGGATGTGGAACAGGCCGCCGCCATAGGCCCACTCGTCACTGACGGCCCATTCCAGGTGATGGATCAGCGCCGGGTCGGCCAACGCCTGATCGCCGGGCCAGACCCAGATAAAGCCGTAGCGCTCGACCACGGCAAAGGTCTTGTTGCACGGGAAGCCGCGAACCCGCTGCCCGGGCATTTCCACAGTCTTGCCGTCGCACCCCATCACCAGGCCGTGATAGCCGCACACCAGATTGCCGTTTTCCACATAACCCAAGGACAGCGGCGCGCCGCGATGGGGGCAGAAGTCCTCGACAGCCGCCACCTTACCCTCGTGGCCGCGGTAAAAAACCATCTTTTCACCGCAGATCTGACGGCCCAATGGCTTGCCAGCGATTTCATCGGGCGTGCAGGCGACGTACCAGGTGTTCTTGGGGTACATGGAGATTCTCCAAGGTTGTTTGTTGTTATTTAGTGGATCCATTAATGGTGATTTATTGAGGTTTTGTCAAACTGATTCTGTTTATTAACGATTTAGTGGATCCACTGGTGACTTTGGAACCCTCCGAATCAATAGCGGATCATCACGGATTTCAGCTCCGTGTAGTCGTCGATGAACGCGCCGCCGAATTCACGGCCGATGCCCGAAGACTTGATGCCGCCGAACGGTACTGCCGGGTCGAGCAGGGTGTGCATGTTCACCCAGACAGTGCCGGCTTCGATGCTCGGGATCATGCGCATGGCTTTGGACAAATCGTTGGTCCACAGGCTCGCGCTCAGGCCATACGGTGTGTTGTTCATCAGTTCGAGCAGCTCGTCTTCGGTGTCGTAGGGGAAGAAAGTGGCGACCGGGCCGAAGGTTTCTTCGTTGAGCAGGGTGTCGTTGACGGTGTTGGCGAGGATCACCGTCGGTTCGACATAACAGCCGGGGCGGTCGATCAGGTTGCCACCGCAGATGATGGTGTTGTTTTCGTCACGGGCCTTGTCGAAAAACGCGCCGAGCTTGAGTTGATGCTGGCGGTTGGTCACCGGGCCGAACTCGGTGCGCTCGTCCAGGGGCGAGCCGATGTTCAGCGTGCTCAAACGTTGGGCCAGTTTGTCCATGATCGGCTCGATCTGTGAGCGATGGGCGAAGAACCGTTCGGCAGCGGCGCAGATTTGCCCGGAATGCAGGAAGCCGGCTTCGATGATGCCATTGACCGCTTTATCCAGATCCACGTCGCGCAGGAACCCCGCCGAGTTTTTGCCGCCCAGTTCCAGGGTGGCGCGGGTCAGGCCGGCACCCATGGCGCTCTGACCGACGGCAATGCCGGTCGGTACGGAACCGGTGAACGAAACCTTGTCGGTGCCGGGGTGCTCGATCAGCCCTTTGCCAACCAGCCCGCCCCCTGTCAGTACGTTCAGCGCGCCGGCCGGGAGACCGGCTTCAATGGCCAGTTCGGCGATCCGCAGGATGGTCAGCGGGGTGAACTCACTGGGTTTGATGATGATGCTGCAACCGGTCACCAGCGCCGAGGCGAGTTTCCAGATGGCGATCATGGTGGAGAAGTTCCACGGCACGATGCCGACCACCACCCCGACGGGTTGGCGCAAGGTGTAGGCGGTATAGCGTTCGCCGGCGAAGGAGGGCAATGACGGGGTGATGGTCTGGCCGCTGATCTTGGTCGCCCAGCCAGCGTAGTAACGCAGAAAGTGAGCGGCCTGATCGACTTCGAAAGCCCTGGAAATCTGGATGATCTTGCCCGATTGGCAGGTTTCGATCTGTGCCAGTTCTTCGCGGTGGCGCTCCAGCAAGTCCGCCAGTTTCAGCAGCACATTGCCCCGCGTCGCCGGTGTGGCCTGGGACCATTGTTTGAAGCCACGTTTGGCCGATTCCACCGCCGCGTCGATATCGGCTGGATCGGCATTGGCGACCTGGGCAATGACCTTGCCAGTGGCAGGATTGATCACTTCCAGTGTCTGGCTGGAACGGCTCTGGACGTAGCCGCCGTCGATAAACAATGCATGGCTTCGACGGAGGAAGGCTTCAACTTGAGGCAGCAGCGCAATATCGCTCATGGGGGTTTTCCTGATCGCGAACAAGAGAAAAACCCGAGGTTAATCCGTGGGGGCATGCGTGGCTTGACTGTGCCTGCCGTGCTACATGCCCGTGGGTGCCAGAACGGCTTCAAGTGTGGGCAGTATGATTGGGCCATTGCCTTTGAAAAGTACAATCTTGGCTCTGGAAGGTGCATTTTCTATCGCGATGGCGGGTTCCATACTGGCCCTGTATCCAGCGCCGTGCCTCGATTCGGGGCACCGGGCGGACATCCAATAATAAGCAGGGCCGTCCATGAAAAAGCCAAACCCGCTCCTCGAAGACCTCAAGTCCATTCTGCCAACCATCGCTGCCAATGCCTTTGAGGCCGAGCGGAACCGCAAGGTCCCCGACGAGAACATTGCGCTGCTCAAAGGCATCGGCATGCACCGTGCCTTTCAGCCGAAGAAGTTCGGCGGCATGGAAATATCGCTGCCGCAATTTGCCGACTGCATTGCCTTGCTTGCAGGCTCTTGTGCCAGCACGGCTTGGGCCATGAGTCTGCTGTGTACTCACAGTCATCAACTGGCCATGTTCTCAGCCAAATTGCAGCAGGAAGTCTGGGGCACTGACCCGGATGCCACCGCCAGCAGCAGCATCGCGCCTTTCGGCCGTACCGAAGAGACCGAAGGTGGCGTGCTGTTCAGCGGTGAAATGGGCTGGAGCAGTGGCTGCGATCACGCCGAGTGGGCGATTGTCGGTTTCCGTCGCAAGAATGCCGAGGGGACCCAGGATTACTGTTTCGCGGTGCTGCCGCGCAGCGACTATCAGATCCGTGACGATTGGTTCGCCGCGGGCATGAAAGGCAGCGGCACCAAGACCTTGATCATCGACAATGTGCTGGTACCGGAGCACCGCATCCAGAAAGCCAAGGACATGATGGAGGGCAAGTCCGCCGGTTTCGGTCTGTACCCGGACAGCAAGATCTTCTACTCGCCGTACCGTCCTTACTTTGCCAGCGGTTTCTCCACCGTGAGCCTGGGTGTCGCCGAGCGGATGCTCGAGGTGTTCCGTGAAAAAACCAAAACCCGCGTGCGTGCCTACACCGGTGCGGCGGTCGGTGCCGCGACCCCGGCATTGATGCGCCTGGCCGAGTCGACCCATCAGGTAGCAGCGGCCCGGGCCTTTCTCGAAAAGACCTGGCAGGAACATGCCGAGCACAGCGAACGACATGAATACCCAAGCCGCGAAACCCTGGCGTTCTGGCGCACCAACCAGGCTTACGCCACCAAGATGTGCATCCAGGCAGTGGACCGTCTGTTCGAGGCTGCAGGTGGCAACGCCTGGTTCGAGCATAACGAGATGCAACGTCTGTTCCGCGACTCGCACATGACCGGGGCCCATGCCTACACCGACTACGACGTCTGCGCGCAGATCCTCGGCCGCGAGCTGATGGGTCTGGAGCCCGACCCGAGCATGATCTGAACCAGATCGTCACCGCGTCCCCATAACAACAATCAGGACTGCTCCTGAAAGCAGTCCGGGAGTCTTGCATGTCTCATAACAGCGTTTGTGCAGCTACTGAAACGACCTTCGACCCACGGGCCTTTCGCCGGGCGCTGGGCAATTTCGCCACCGGGGTGACGGTGGTGACTGCCGCCAGCGCATCCGGGCGCAAAGTCGGGGTGACCGCCAACAGCTTCAACTCGGTATCCCTCGATCCGCCGCTGGTGCTGTGGAGCATCGACAAGCGCTCCAACAGCCACGAGGTGTTCGAGCAGGCCAGCCATTTCGCGGTCAACGTGTTGGCGGCGGACCAGATTGACCTTTCCAATAATTTCGCCCGGCCCAAGGAAGATCGTTTCGCCGAGATCGAGTTCGAACCGGGCGAGGGCGGGGCACCAGTGTTCGCCGATTGCTCGGCGCGTTTTCACTGCGAGAAGTACCAGCAGGTGGATGGCGGCGATCACTGGATCATGATCGGCAAGGTGGTGGCGTTCGATGATTTCGGTCGCTCGCCCTTGCTCTATCACCAGGGCGCCTATTCCATGGTCTTGCCCCATACCCGCATGACTAAACGCGATGAAAGCCAGCCGCCGAGCAGCCATTTTCAGGGGCGCCTCAGCCACAATCTGTATTACCTGATGACCCAGGCGGTGCGGGCCTACCAGTCCAGCTACCAGCCACGGCAACTGTCCACCGGCCTGCGCACCAGCGAGGCGCGCATGCTGATGGTGCTGGAAAGTGACGCAAGGCTGAGCCCCGACGATCTGTTGCGTGAGGTGGCGATGCCTGTTCGGGAAATCGATGAGGCCGTCGCCAACCTCAAACGCAAGGGGTTGGTGAACGACGATGACAACGGTGTACGTCTGACGGCTGCCGGTATCGAGCAGACCGAAGACCTTTGGGCGATCGCTCAGGCGCAACAAGAGAAAGTCTTTGCCGAATTCAGCGAGACGCAGATAGAAACGTTCAAAACCGTGTTGAAACGACTGATCAGCAACTGCTGACCGTTTGATCTTGGGGGTTAAAAAATCCGATGCCGGTAATGGCATCGGATTTTTTTTGCGTCATGCTCGGGCCGTTGAACTGCGCTGCAACATTGTCAGCGCCAAGGCTCAGCGTGCTACGGCCAACTCATCGATCAAGTGCCGTTGAAATGCCGCAAACGCTTCCTTCGGTTGCTGCAGCTGCACAAACTCCAACATGGGGTCGGTGACTTCAGTCCTGATGCCAGCCAATTCCTCAATGGTCGCTAACCCGCAAAACGGCACATACGCTTCGGAGTACCCGCCTTCATGCACCAGAACGAGACGGCCTTGACACAAACGTTCGGCGGCTTCGCGCACGCAGCGAGTCATCTGCCGGTACGAGTCGCTGTGTAACAGCATCCGGGCGAGGGGATCGACGGCGTTGGCGTCGTAACCGCAGGCAATGATGATCAACTCGGGCTCGAAGCGCTCCAGCGCCGGAATCACGATACGCTCCATCGCATAGAGATAAGCCTCATGACCGCAGCCTGGGGGCAACGGAATATTGATATTCGCTCCCAATCCCGCGCCGCGGCCGCGATCGGCTTCACCGCTGTAACCGGCGGGGAAACAGCTGTCTTGATGCAGCGAAATGGTCAGCACATCACCGCGTTCCTCAAAGATTGATTGAGTACCGTTGCCGTGGTGCACATCCCAGTCGATCACCGCGACTTTGCCCAGGCCACGGTGTGCTTTTGCGGCTTCAATGGCGATGGCGATATTGGCCAGGAAGCAGAAACCCATGGCGCTGTCGGCCAGGCAGTGGTGACCCGGTGGGCGTGACAGAGAGTAGGCATTGTCGACCTCGCCGGACAGTACGGCATCGACCGCTGCCATGGCCAGTCCGGCGGACAGCCTGGCTATTTCATAACTGCCGGGCCCAATGGGAGCGTTCGGCCCCAATTCGCCGCCGCCGGCATCACTCATGGCCTTGAAGCGTTGCAGGTAGTCAGGCGTATGAACCCGTAGCAGATCCTCATCCGCTGCCGCATTGGCGCTTCGTACCTGTAAGTGTCGGGTCAGGCCGGAAACGTCCAGCAGGCTCTTCAGACGGCGCTTGGTTTCCGGCGATTCGGCGTGGCCGGCAGCGGCAGGCGGTTGCACCCAACCTCCCACCGGCAAGGTCAAGGCGTGCAGTCCGGCGCTGTGCCAGAGGCTGAGTTCGTCGAAGAAAAACGCACTTTTTCGGCTCATCGTTCTTTCCATTTTCTTTAGGGTAAAAGGACCACTCACGCGCTAGGGCGGCAGCTCAGAATCAACACCAGGGACAGCAAAGTGATGCAGGCCGCTCCGATAAGCAGCGATTGGAAACCGCCGCTGGCTTCGATCAGCCGGCCAGCCACTGTCGGGCCGATGGCGAGGCCACCACCGATCACAAGGTTGGAGGCATTCATCAGTTTTCCGGAACGGTCGAGGTCGGCCAGGCAGGCCAGAATCAACGGCAGAATGAAGGTCCAGGTGAACTTGAAAAGCAGCGCAGCCAAAGCAAAGCGCAGCATTTCAGGTTGGCCCAGCAACAGCAGCACCGAGCCTGCCATCAGCCCGTAACCCAGCAGCAACAACAGCAGGCGTGGCAGACGATTGCCGATCAGCGAGGCACAACCCGCACCGACAATGCCTGTCACCGTAGCAACGGCAAGAATCTCGCCGCTGGACTCGGCAGAGAGGCCGGCGTGGGTGCTGATGGAACCGATAAAGGTCCAGACGCCGCTCAGGCTGATGTAAAAACTCAGGATGGCAAGAATGCCCAGTGCCGCCTTCCACTTCGAGGCGAGGGCTACTCGCTCGGCGGTTTTCTCAGTCGGCGGGCTGCCTTGGGGAAAGTAACGGGCCATTGGCAAAAAGACCGTCATCAGCCCTGCAAGGATCAAGTAGCAGGCTGACAGCCCGTAGTGTTCGAACAGGCGTGGCAGGATGCTCAAGCCAATCGCCCCGACCACCAGTTGCCCCATCACCCATAAGCCATAGACGCGATCGGGGTTGGACGTCGAGGCGGCACTGGACAGACAGATGATCATCAGTGAACCGCCGGCCAGGGCGCTGCAAAAGCGCAATGCCAGGAGTAGCGAATAATCGTGGGCAAGCATCGAGAGCAGGTTGGCTGCAATGAACAGTATCCCGGCCAGCAATGCGGCGCGGCGCCAGTCGATACGTTTGAGCCACCAGAGAGCGGGCAGGGTGGCCAGGCTCATGGCACCGAGTTCGGTGGAGAACAGATTGCCTATCTGTGACGGGCTCAGCTGCCATTGAGTTGCCAGTTGCGCTGCCACAGCCGGTGCGGTCATGAGGATGGTCGGGGTGATGGCGGCGAACAACACAATGGCTGCCAGCAATGCCAGTTGGGATGATGCGAGCGAGCGTTGATTGGTCAGCGGTTTGGTCTGGGTGTTCATGTTCAAGCTCCGATGAATGAATTCAGAACACATGGACCAGACGCAGCAATGCGTCGGTACCGTGATAGCCGTTGTCGGTGGCGACGTTCTGCGAGAGGCTGAACATCAACTGATTCTGTTTATCGAGCCAGTGACCGACTTCGAAACCCACCTGGGTGTAGCGCTTGTGGGTGTCATCGATGCGTTGTTCATTGATCCGCAACTCGCCGCCATCGGCGTGGATCAGTCGCAACGCGCCATAGGTGCTCGACGTGAAGTCATAAGAGGCAAAAGCTTGCAAGCGATACAGAGGGTCCTGTTTGAGGTCATTGCTGAAGTAGTCGTCGTTCTTGCCATAGAGCTGGGCTTCGAGGTTGGCTTCCAGCACCCATTTTTCACCGATGCCCTGGGTGTAGTTGTAAACGAAGGTTGCCCCCCAGCGATTGGCACCGGGTGACACATCGGGATTTGTGCTGTGGTACTCGCCCACCGGCAGGGTAATCAGGGTCAGCAACCCGCTGTAGGTGCGCGAGGTGGGGTCGTTGATGAAGAACAGGGTGCCGCCGACCTGAGGATCACCGAAACCGCTTTCTCCGGTGTGCTGACTGGCACCTGGCAGGCGGGCGCTGATGTCGGCGAAGGGCACGATGAATTGTGGGGTGCAGAGGGTGCCGCAGATGTCGGTGAAAAAGACCTGGCGATAAGCTACGGCGTTGACCTTCAGGTCGGCCTTGCCCGTGCTGTCGGCGGGGCCGTGGAAATCATTGGCGCGGCTTGCCGGCAAATACAGCACGCCCAGGGTGGTGCCCGAAGGGGCGCCGAAAAAATCCCGGGCGTTGAGGTCGGCGGCGCCAGCATGCAGGCTCGACAGACCACTGATAAGAGCCAGTGCAGTGTTGCGGGTGAAGGTACTGGTCATGGGCATTGCGTCTCTTCTTTGAGTTGTTGTGCGGCGAACGGATCGCCCCTACGTGGCATAGGGAAAAAAGGGCAAAAGTGTCCCGTGGCTGTCAAAAAGGCAGCTAAAAAGTCAGCGCGAGTCAGCGGGGTAGATCAGTCAGGCGGGGCGTGCAGCAGATGGGCAATTCGGGCTTTGTCCTTGACCCCGAGTTTGCTGTAGATGGCGCGGATGTGGTGGCGCACGGTATTGGGTGACATGCCCAGATCGCGGGCGACTTCCTTGTAGGTCTTGCCTTCGCCGAAGCCTTGAGCCACATCGTTTTCTCGTGGACTCAATTGCATCAGCACAGTTCGGCTGCGGGCTGCCAGCAGGAACAGATCACCGACCGTCGAGGCCTCGATCTGCAGATGCTTGCCTTCATACCCATTAGCGTCCATTGCCACCGGCAGGCAAGGGCCGGTCCAGTCCGTCCACTCGGTCAGCAGCAAGTCGACGAAACCACGTTCCGCGCAGTGCAGTGTGCCGCGCTGGTCGCATACGGCGAGCGCCAGATTGCGCGGGCGGGTGAGGGTTTCGCGCATGGCCACAAGGGTGCGGATCTGGTTGGCCGATACCGCGGCAACCAGATGAAGCATGAGGTTGTTCAGCAACCGACAATCCTGATCGGAAAAGCGCGGTGCTTCGGGAGCGCGATACACCGTGAGGTGATCGCTGAGGTGGGTTTGTGGGTCGACGTACACAATGCACAGCAATTCGCCAATACCATAGGATTCGCCGAGCCAGTTGAGTCCGGAACCGTTGGAAGGGTCGCGCATGTCGACGATGACCGCTTGCCCGGGGATGTCGTGGACCCTGCCGACGGTCACGTCGATATGGCGAATCGATTGCCAGTCCGACAGGTAGCTGCGGGGCAATTTGTAGAGATAGGAGTTGTGTTCTTCAGGCAACCCCTCAATCAGCGCCGCACGCCCCCACCAGGCACTGTCGAAGGGTAACAACTGATTGATGCAGCCCAGCGCGGCGTGGTGGAAATGCTCGATGTCTTTGTCCTGTGCCAGGCGCTGAAGCTCCAGTGTCATTGCACTGAACGCCTCCAGGAGGCTGGCGTGACCATGATCATGACGGCTCATTCGTATGTACCTCTGTGCGACATTTTTATTGTTTTCGTCACGAAGTCATTAAGGACCGAAACGTCGTTTGGACGTGGGCAGGGCCTGAGGACGAGTATCGGCGGGTTGAGAGAGTATCGCTATCCTACAGATGCACGATGGCTGCTACAGGAAGGCCTTTTGTGTGTGGCAGACAGGAGCAAACGCCTCAGCAGCCAGGTACAAGCAATCATCTCCCGTTTGCTATCAGATCCAGTGTCTCGACTCGATGAACAAAGGACAGGCTGATGTTCTTCAAGAAACATAAACAGCAGCAGGCGCTCACCGAGGCCTTGCAACTGGAACGGTTTACACAAGAAAAAAACCAAATCGTGCAACGTCTGCGGGTCGCCGAGGAGCTGTCCAAGGGCCAGGCCTGCCAATTGGAGCGCAGCGAGCAGGCGCTTGAAACGCTTCGCCAACAGCTGGAACAGACCCGGCTCCGCGAGCAGGCGCTGGAGGCCGAGTTAAGCCTGCACGTGCAGTTGTCCCACCAGCACCGGCAGGAGGAGCAGATCTGGGAGCTGTTGCAGTCGACGCTGACCGAGGGTTGCTGGGACATCACCGTGGTCAACGGTGATGTGCAGGATCCAGCCAGTTGCATGCGGTTTTCCAGTCAGTTCCGCCTCCTCATGGGGTATGCCCCGCACGAGCTGCCCGACGGTTGGGATGCTCAAGTCAACATCACCCATGCTGACGATCTGCCGAAGATCATGGCGATCTTCGATCGGGAAATCCTCGCAACCCACGGCAGTGGTGAATACGTCTTTGAATACCGGATGCGCCACAAGACCCGAGGTTACATCTGGTGTCGCGAGCGTGGTCGCGCAGCCCGTGACGAGCAGGGCCGCTTGACCCGAGTGATCGGCGCGGTGCGCGACATTAGCGATGAGCGTTCAGCCGAGGCCACCCATCAACGAATGCTCGAGCAGAATCAGGCGACCTACGGCCAGATCGCGACGGTGGTAGGAGTCATTAAAGGCATCGCCGACCAGACCAACTTGCTGGCCTTGAACGCCGCCATCGAAGCGGCCAGGGCGGGGGAGGTCGGGCGCGGGTTTTCAGTGGTGGCCGATGAAGTGCGCAAACTGGCGGAAAATACCCGCCAGGCGACTCATCAGATTCAGACGATGTTGCATCAGCACAAACAATAAACCGCGTCAGGAGCTGCGCCAGGCAGCTCCTGAAATGGATTAGAAAGGCACGGCCACGGTCAGTTGGCTGTAGACATTGGTGCCGTTGCCACCAACCTGATTACCGCCGTTGCTTTCATCCTTTTCCGGCTTATACAGGCCCACCAACGGGGTGACGATCAGGTGCTCGTTCACCGCCCATTCGGCATACAGGTCCAGTTCACGACCATCGAGGTCCAGCGCATTGTTCTTGTGCAGGGTCTTGTAGTCGAAAAACAGCACGCCAACGGTCACTGGCTCCAGTGGTTTGACTTTGAGCGCCACATGCTGGATCGCGGTGTTGCTGTTGAACGGGCCCGAATAATTACCGGCCACTTCGCCCTGGAACCAGGTGCCGTAGCCACGGTTGACACCGTTGAACATCGAATCCCAATCTTTGGAATAGCGGCTGTAACGGTACGTCAGGTCCGGCGACCATGGCAGGTCGGCAAAGGTGTAGCCGGCTTCGGTGTACCAGGCTTTTTCCGGGCCGGCGTCCTTGTCCTGCCAGGCATATTCGAAGGAAAAGTGAGCGTTCTCTATTCCGGCATTGCCAGCGCCCCGCAGGCTATAGATGTTCATGCCTTCACGTTGCTTCTGGAAGTCGCTGGCATAACGATCATCGACGTCAATGCCGTGAATATACGTCAGCCCGAGGGTACCTGGCGTGGCGGTGTATTCCAGGGTGCTGGCGGCCATCTCGGTCTTGGCCTGGGCGCGGTTGTCCGACTTGATCCACATCAGGCTGCCGTGCACGCCTTCCTTGCCGCCCAAGCGCAGGACGGCCGTTTCGTCGAATGCATGGCGCGCCGCGAGATAATAGGCACCACCTCGGTTGAACTCACCATCCGCCACACCTTTACCCAGGTTCAGGCCGTCGTCGTTGATGATGAAACCGTCACCGAGAGTAATGACCTGGCGCCCAAACGACACATCCACGCCATCCTTGCCAAGTACCGGGAACAGGTCGCCGGAACGCCAGCCGGCGAAGGCTTCATCAAACTTTGTGGTTCGTTCGGTACCGTCGGTGATGCCCGCGGCATCGCCATCGCCCCAGGTGCCGGAACTGACCAGATTGGCCGTGCCGTAGGCGCTGCCCAGGCCGCCGAGCGTTTGCTCGACACTCAAGCCATACTTGATAAATCCTTCGCGCCAGCTAGACCCGCCAGTGGTGCCGTCATAGTTCTTGCGACTGTTGAACATCCCATAGACCGCGAGGAAGTTGCCCGTGACCTTGGTGTCGTTATCGGCATACAGCTCGTACGCCTGGGCCGACGAGTCGGCGATCAAGAGCGCGATCCCCAGACCAACGGCCTTGGGCAGCGCTCGTGCTTTCAGTGTTTGCTCCATTGTTGTTTTCCCCAGCTTTTGTTGGACAGTTCAATAGGTCGAGTGCGCATTAGGGCGACTGGAGATGGGGGAAGTCTTTCACCTGCGTGCCAGGCATTTGATCCTGTCAGCCACGCGGTGAAGCATGGCAGGGAGCAACAAGACGGGCGGCAGACATGGGCAAGACGATCTGGGTGGCAGAGGAGCACAGTCACTCTGCACACGGCGCCGTTTCGCTCAGGGACTGGCTGGGGAGGGCTTTATCGCCAGCTCCTTGAACGGCTCGTTACATCCACTATAAAAATCCGCTTTTGAGGATCTGCACTATGTCGATCAATGACAGACTCACCGAGCATTTGAACCGGGGCACGGTCGGTTTTCCCACTGCGCTCGCCAGTACCATTGGTCTGATCATGGCCAGCCCGGTGATTCTCACCGCGACCATGGGCTTTGGCATCGGCGGCAGCGCCTTCGCGGTGGCCATGCTGATTGCCGTGGTGATGATGTTGGCCCAGGCGACCACCTTCGCTGAAGCGGCATCGATCCTGCCGACTACCGGTTCGGTCTACGACTACATCAATTGCGGCATGGGCCGCTTCTTTGCTATCACTGGCACGTTGTCGGCCTACCTGATCGTGCATGTGTTCGCAGGCACTGCCGAGACCATTCTTTCCGGGGTCATGGCCCTGGTGAACTTCGAGCACCTCAATACCTTGGCAGAATCTGCCGGTGGTTCCTGGTTGCTTGGGGTTGGGTTCGTCGTGGTGTTCGGGATTCTCAATGCCTTCGGCGTCAGCGCCTTCGGCAGGGCAGAGATCATTCTGACCTTCGGCATGTGGACCACGTTGATGGTGTTTGGCGTGATGGGGTTGATCGCGGCGCCAGCGGTGCAACTGGATGGCTGGTTCGGTGTATCCCTTGTGGGTACTGACCTGATCACCATCCTGTCGCTGGTGGGCATGGCCATGTTCATGTTCGTCGGTTGTGAGTTCGTCACCCCTCTGGCGCCGGACTTGCGCCAATCGGCCAAGGTCATGCCCAAGGCGATGATTCTGGGGTTGTTGAGCGTTGCGTCGTGCATGTTCATCTATGGCGCGGCAATGAAGCGTCAAGTGGAGAACGTGTTGCTTGATGCCGCCGGTGGCGTGCATCTGCTCGATACACCGATGGCCATTCCAAAGTTCGCCGAGCAGGTGATGGGCAATATCGGTCCGATGTGGCTGGGGATCGGCTTTCTGTTTGCCGGGGCGGCGACCATCAATACACTGATGGCGGGTGTGCCGAGGATTCTTTACGGCATGGCAGTCGACGGCGCGTTGCCCAAGGTCTTCACCTACTTGCACCCACGCTTCAAGACGCCGCTGCTGTGCATTCTGGTGGCGATGCTGATTCCTTGCCTGCATGCGCTGTATCTGGGCGGTAACACTGACAACATCATGCATCTGGTGTTGGCCGCCGTTTGTGCCTGGAGTTTTGCCTATCTGCTGGTGACGCTGTCGGTGGTAATGCTGCGCATCCGTCGTCCCGATCTGCCACGGGCCTATCGCTCGCCCTTCTTCCCGTTGCCACAGATCCTTTCCAGCGTCGGCATCCTGCTGGGCATGTGGTTTATCACGCCGCCCGGCATGAACCCCGCAGATATCTATGTCCCGTTCGCGGTGATGCTTGGTGGTACCGCGGTATACGCGCTGTTCTGGACGTTAGTCGTGCAGAAGGTCAATCCATTCAAGCCTGCTTCGGTGGAAGAAGTGCTGGCCAAGGAGTTCTCCAATGAACCGGGGCACCCTGACAACGGGTATATCGACCATGCTGCAAAAACTGTCTGAGCTGTTCAGCGCCAGACGCGCCCCAGCTGGTTATCGGCCTGGGGTGACGCTCGAGCACCTGCGGCGCAACCTCGGTCTGGCCAGTTTCGAGCAGACAGAGCCGACAGCGGCCCGGGCTTCGCTGGACGATGGCAGCCTGCAATTGGAGATCGTCGAGCGCACCGAGTCGCAGCTGTTGATGCACCTGGTCATGACCGAGTTCGTGATCCGGGTGCCTGCCTCGACTGAGGGCGTTGCGAGCTTTGAACTGCACCATAGCGGGGCTGTTCGACGGACCGGGATCCGCTGTCGGCAGCGTGCTGGAGACGCCGCGCTATTAGCCAGGTTGCAGGCCAGGTTGCAGGAGGACAGTGCGCTGCACCAGGCCTTGATGCCGTTGGACTTCAAACGCTTGCGCATCGATCTGCAAGGGCATCAGTGGTGCGTACGGCTGGAGCATATGGGGGGCAGCGAGGTGGTCAACCGGATGCCGGCCTTTCGTCGCTACATCGCTTTGAGCCGTGATCAACGCACTTGGCTGCTTGACACGTTGACTGGATTGCAGCGCCTGTTGCGCACGTTCTGATTCGCGATTTTGGCATCATTAGTGCTACCCACTTTGGCAGACACGTACTTGTTGCGCGTATATAGATAACATGTTAACTATTGCGCAACAAAAACAAAAAGCCATTGTGGAGAGCCCCATGAGCATCCATCAGTCTGTGCAAGACGGGTTGGAAACCTGGACCCGGGATCTGCGAGCAGCCTGTGGTCATTTCGACACAGAATTGGCCTACAACCGTTCGCTGTTCATTGGTGAGGTTTCCGAGTGTTCCCGGGGCGGTCTGTCCTTGGCGAACTTGCGTACCAACGCAGGGCTTATCAAGCGCGACAAGCCCAACGCCGATCACGACAACGAACAGGATTGCTTCCTGGTCAGCCAGCGCAGCGGTTACTGCCAGATCACCCAGTACGGACAGAGCATCCAGTTGGCTCCCGGGGACCTGTTGCTGATGGACTCGGCAGGTTCCATTGAAATCAGCCCATTCGGGCTGATCGAGCATGTCTCGGTCTCCTTGTCCCGCAACGAAGTGTGCAAACAGCTTGGCAGCCAGTCCCGGACGTTCGGCAAGATTTCCTCGAGCAAGGCCTGTGGGCGGATGCTGCATGTGCTGGTGGATCAGCTGTGCAAGGACGCGTGGGTGGGCGAGGGCGCAGTCGGTGAGGGTGAGGCGTTGCAATCGGCTTTTGTATCGTTGCTGGGCTCGGCATTCGATCAGGATCAGGTGTCGGGGGATGACGTTACTTCGTTGCAGGGCAACAACCTGCGCAGCTATGTGCAGAAAGTCATCGACGAGTCCCTGACCCAGCCGGGCTTGAGTCCCGTCGGGCTGGCCAATCGATTGAACATTTCAGTGCGGCATTTGTATCGGTTGTTTGAAGAGCAGGACGATAGCGTCTGTCGCTACATTCAACGGGCGCGGCTCAAGCGCAGCGCCGATGACCTGACCAATCCGTTCTTGCGTAGCGAATCGATCACCTCCATCGCTTACAAGTGGGGCTTCACCGACTCGGCGCATTTCAGCCGCTCGTTCAAGAAGCAGTTCGAGTTGTCACCCAAGGATTTTCGTTCCAGTCATTTGCAACAGGCGGTGGGGGCGGCTTGACTCTCTGGATGAAAAAGGGGGGCCTTTCAAAGCCCCCTTTCAGCATGAAAAAACGCTATATCAAACCTCTGGCAAGGTCGAGCCGCCATCGACCACCAGCGTCTGTCCGGTGATGTAAGTTGCCAGATCCGATGCTAGAAACAGCATGGCTCCGGCAATATCCGCCGCCTTGCCAAGCCGTCCCAGGGGCACTCGACTGGCGATATTTTCGTTCAGTTGGTCGTCCCCCAGATTGCCCATGGCTGGCGTCGCGATCATGCCCGGCTCGACGCCATTGACCCGCACGTTGTGTCCGGCCAGTTCCAGTGCCGCGTTGCGGATGAAACCGTTGACCCCGGCTTTTGACGCCGCGTAATGGCTCAGCCCCGGGTAGGCTACTCGTGGGCCGGTGACCGATGAAGTCACCAGCACGCAGCCCTGACCCTGACGGCGGAACATCGGCAAGGCCGCCTGGGTCAGCCAGAACAGCGCCGAGAGGTTGACCGCCAGAGTTCGGTCGAGAATGGAAGGGGTAATCTCGGCGAACGGTGTCAGCGGAAAATACCCGGCGTTGTGCACGAGAACGTCCAGTTGCCCCAAACGCTGTTCAAGCGCGTGAATCAGTTCGAACACCGCCCTGGATTCGGCCAGGTCGACGCACACGGCTTCAACCTGACACGCTTGCGCAGACAATTCGACAGCCAGCGACTGGGCCAGCGGCAATTGAAGGTCGGCGATTACCACATGAGCACCTCGCACGGCGAAAGCTTCGACGATCGCCCGCCCAATGCCTTGTGCTCCGCCGGTCACCAGGACGGTTTTTCCGCTGAAATCAAGATCTTTGAAAGCGCAGCCTTCAGACATGAGTTTGCTCCATGTGGGTGTAGGCCAGGGTCGGCACATCGACGATGCTCGAGCCGCCGTCGGCCACCACGGTTGCGCCCGTGATAATCGACGCCTCGCGAGAGGCCAGGAAGCGGCAAACCCTGGCAATTTCCTCGGCGCTGGCCGGTCGTCGCAACGGCACGTCGGCGCAGACCCGGTCATAGGCTTGCTGCAGCGTTTCGCCATAAAAGTCCATCAGCGGCTGCATCTCCTGATCGGCCATGGGCGTGCGCACCCAGCCCGGGCAGACGGCGTTCACTCGTACACCGCGCGGGCCGTAATCCCTGGCCAGCGAGCGGTTGAGGCCGAGCAGCGCGTGCTTGGCCGTTGTGTAGCCGCAGACTTCGGGCCCCGCCGCCAGCGAGGCAATGGAACCGATCAGCACGATGTTGCCGGTACTCTCCAGCAGCAGAGGCAGGCAGGCCCGGGCACTGTAGAAGGCGCTGTCCAGGTTGCTGCGCAACGCTGCTTCCCAAGTCTGCGGGCTGGTGTCGGTGGCGCTGCCCAGGCCAAGGCCACCGGCACAGGCCAGCAGTACATCAAGGCGCCCGTAGCGCTGACGAATCTGCGCCACGAATCCTTCCCAGGTGTCCGGGCAGGCGGCATCGCCGACCAAAACCAGCCCGCCGGTTTCCCGGGCAATTTGCTCCAGGGGCTCGCGGCGGCGGCCGATCAACACCAGATTGACGCCTTCGGCTGCGTACAGCCGGGCACAGGCAGCACCGATGCCCGTCCCGGCACCGGTGATTGCAACGGTACGTGGCTCAGGCATTGGGATACTCCGTCCGGTTGAGAACCTGGCAGTAAGAGCTGACCGGAAAGTTCGACAGTTCATCGAAGGACGACCCGGCATAACCGAAGATCTTGCCGTCGCTGCGGTGCTGTTGCAGATCGATCAGCACCAGACCGAGAGTCGGGATGATCTTTTCGCGCCAGACGAACAGGTACAGCTGATCGGCGATCTTGTAGTAGTGACAACGGTCGGTGTCGCACAGGCCTTGCTCGACGCCCTTGAGGCACTGCCAGGAATAGAACTGATCGTTGAGGTAGATGTGTTCGTAGACTTCACTTGGGCTGTAGCGATACAGGTTGCGCAGGCCGGTCAGTTCGCTGGTCGGTGCGTGAGGGCATTGGCCTTCCTGCCACGGACGATCAAGGCTGCCATGCAAAAACTCGACTTCGACCGAGGTCAGGTGCTTGCCCGCCAGCGCACGGCTGTAGAGGCCTTCACAGGTTTGCTCCTGGGTCGGCATGCGGCCGATCACAGCGGTGAATGCAGCGCTAACGGTGTCGAGCACCAGGCTGATCGACCAGGCTTGACCACCTTCGTGCTTGATGAAGTCCACCAGATACAGACCTGGACGCACTGAGGTGGCTCGATAGTTTGCAGTGCCCGTGGAGTGCCCATCGGCAGCGGTCCAGGATAGGGCTTCGGTGTCGAAACGATGTTCGATCTGCCAGCCATTGGCGAAGTTCAGCGTGAAGGCCTTGCCGTTCAGGTCGGCCAGATTCGGCAGGATGAAGGCTTCAGGGGCGAAGCCGTCGGCCAGGGCGCCAACGGTGATCCAGTCGGATGATGTTGTCATTGCAATGCTCCAGTTGAGTGAAATAACAATCTGGAGCATGCGGTTCGCTAACAAGCTCGCCTATCAACCGGATGGTTGAGCCGGGCTAAAAAATCAGAGCTGGAGAAACAGGGTTCCCACAAGCTCGGTGCGGCTGCTGACGCCGGTCTTGCGAAACAGGTTGATCAGGTGGGTCTTGATGGTCGGCAGACCGACTTTCAGTTCCAGGGCCAGTTGCTTGTTGCTGGCGCCCTGGCGCAGCAACAACGCGATCTGCCGCTCCTTGGGCGTCAGGCCGGTCAGCGGATCTTCGCAGGGCTGTATGTTCGCGACGGCGAGTTGCAGCAGGGACTGCAAGGCATTGAGCTGGGCCAGTTGGTCGGTGGTGAAGGCGCCTTGTTCGGCGGTGCGTAACATCGAGATCGCGGCCTGAGGCTGGCCGGCGCGATGGGCGAGGATTTCCACCACATCGACAATGCCATAGCGCTGCAGAAAGTCCCGATAGCGCCGACTGTCCCGTGTCGGCTGTCGGGCCATGGCAAAACCCAGAGGCACCACGGCTCGCCCGCTGGACAGGCAATTTCGCGGTTGCAAAGGGTCGAACCGACGGTAGTTGTCCAGATAGTCGCGATGCATCTCATCGCTCATGCAATGCAGCCGGAAGTCACGGGCTTGCAGTTGCCGGTCGACACAGTAGAACGCCGCCTGACTGGCAGGTACGAGTTGAGTGAAAGCTTGCAGGCAATGGCCGGCGATTTCCTGGGTGGGGAGGACATTCATGTTCGGTACCTCGCCAAGGGGCTACCGGCTGTTCGCCGGCAACCCGAATCGGTCAAGCGACAGCGAAGTAGTGTTTGACGAAACTTTCGCTGACCACTTCCCACAGCACGGGAGTGCCTTTGGTCACGAACCAGCTGTCGCCGGCCTTGTAGCGAGCACTCTGGCCGGTGGATTCGTTGGTCAGGACCACTTCGCCGGTAACCACCGTAGCTTGTTCGGCGAACGGATAGACCATGCGGAACTTGCCCTGGGTGGTGCCGAAATAGGCACTGCTGACCGGGTCGGTCGGTGCGCCGAAAGTCATTTTGCCGAAGGCTTTGACTTCGCCTTCGAGGATTTCCGAGCCGAGGTCGGCAACGGAGCCCCAGGCGTCCAGTTCGGACAGCTGGATGTCTTTCTTGAGGGTGGTAAGGGTCATGGCAGTTGCTCCTGATGAGTAAAAAAACAGAAAAGGGAAGAGCGCCTTGGCAGTTACCGACGCCCGCTCCAATAACCTGACAGCTGGTGCCAGGACTTGCCGGCGGTCAGCAACAGTGGGCGAAACGCATCTTTGCCAAGGATGGTAGGGCGGTGGATCGAGCTGACCAGGTCATAGCGCGCCGAGCCTTCACTCATGCCTTCGGCCAGCACCTTGCAGATGATGTGGCTGGGGGTGACGCCGAAGCCTGAATAGCCCTGAACGAAGAAGGCGTTGCTGCGACCGGGCAGGGTGCCGATCTGCGGGAACAGATTCGGGCTGCAGGCCATCGGACCGCCCCAGGCCAGATCGATTTTCACGTCCTTGAGGTACGGGAAAATCTTCAGCATCAGGTTGCGGTTCCAGGCTTTCAGGTCCAGGGGAATGTGCTCGACCAGCGGTGTGGCCGCACCGAACAACAGACGGTTTTCGTTGGTGACGCGGTAGTAGTCGATCACCGGACGAATGTCGCTGTAGGCGCCGCGAATCGGGCTGATGCGGTTGATCAACTCGTCCGACAGTGGCTCGGTCATCATCTGGAAGGCGTAGGTGTTGATGGTCGATCGGTGTAGTTCCGGTTCCAGCTTGTTGAGGAAGCTGTCGCAGGCCCAAAGTAATTTGCTGGCCTTGACCGAACCACGGCCGGTGCGCACGGTGATGCGCTCGCCATAGCTGACTTCCAGCGCTGGACTGTTCTCGAAAATCCGCACGCCGTGACCGGCCAGCGCCTTGGCTTCACCAAGCAGCAAGTTCAGCGAATGAACATGACCGCCGCCCATGTGCAGCAATGCACTGCTGTAGGCGTTAGAACCGATGATTTGCTTGACGTCCGAACCACCGAGAAAGCGAATCTCATGCTTGGTGTTGATCGATTTGAAGTCTTTTTCCCAGGCACGCAGGGTCTTTTCCTGGCGAGCGTTGAAGCCCATGTAGCCGTAGCCGTGGCAGAAGTCGGCATCGATGTCGTACTTGGCGATGCGGTCCTTGATGATGTCCGCGCCCAGGTCGCTGATCTCGAAGACCTGACGCAGACCGTCTTCACCTACGTCCTTCTTGATCTTCTCCAGATCGTGACCGATGCCGGCCATGATCTGCCCGCCATTGCGTCCGGTGCCGCCAAAACCCAGGTAACGCGCCTCCAGCACGACGATATTGGTGATGCCTTTTTCGGCGAGCTCAAGCGCGGTATTGATGCCGGAGAAACCACCGCCAATGACCACAACGTCGGCTTCCACATCCTGTTCCAGGGTCGGGAAACTGAGGTTGTATTTTTTGGTGGCCGTGTAATAGGTGGGCGTTTCGATATTGATCATGGCGTAGCCTGAAAAAGTGAAGAAAAACTCAACGCAGGGCCTTTGATTAGCTCTGTACCGGATGACTCCTATTAAGAGCCTTGGCTCGGTGTATGTCTTGATTCTCTATGCCGGGATTTTTGATTCAGCGCGCCAGAAGGCCTTTGCGATAAGAAGTTATGGCGCGTCCGGGAGGACAGGATGATAGAGTTTCGTTAAATTATTAACTAAATCAACCGTGATCCTGACTCCGATGCTCAAACCCCGGCAATCCCTGACCTTGACCCTGCTGCAAGCACGTGAAGCAGCCATGAGTTTTTTTCGTCCCTCGCTCAACCAGCACGGGTTGACTGAACAGCAGTGGCGGGTTATCCGCATTCTCAGTCAGCACGGCGAGCTGGAAATCTACCAACTGGCGGAACTGGCGTGCATCCTCAAACCGAGCATGACCGGTGTGCTGGTGCGCATGGAGGCGGCCGGCATGGTCCATCGGCGAAAGGCCGAGCAGGATCAGAGGCGGGTGCTGGTGACCCTGGCCGAAAAGGGCGAAGCATGCTTTGAGTCTATGAGCCAGTGCATGGAAGAGAACTACCAACGGTTACAGGCGCAGTTGGGAGAGGAGAAGTTGCAGACGTTGCTTGGGTTGCTCGATGAATTGAAGACCATCAAGCGTTGAAAGCCTGAACCTGCAGGAGCCGGGCTTGTTCGCGAAGCAGATGCCGCGGTGTATCCAGCCCACCTCGCTATCGTTCATCGCGAGCAAGCCTGGCTCCCACAAGGTCCGCGCAGGACCTTGCTCCTTGCAGCTCCCCAAATCGGAGGTCAGCCGGACTATTTGATACTCAGGCACATGTACTTCTGCTCGATGTAATCATCGATCCCGTACTTGGAACCTTCACGGCCCAATCCTGACTGCTTGATCCCTCCAAACGGCGCCACTTCGGTGGAGATCAGCCCTTCGTTGACTCCAACCATGCCGTATTCCAGCGCCTCGCTGACGCGCCAGGCCCGACCCAGGTCGCGGGTGTAGACATAGGACGCCAGACCGAACTCGGTATCGTTCGCCATGGCGACGGCCTCGGCTTCGGTGTCGAAACGGAACAGCGGTGCCAGCGGGCCGAAGGTCTCATCCCGGGCCACCAGCATGGCCGGGGTGACGTCGCCGAGCACCGTGGGTTCGAAGAAGTTGCCGCCCAGTGCGTGGGGTTTGCCGCCGGCCAGCAGCGTCGCGCCCTGGGCCAGTGCGTCGTTGATGTGTTCCTCGACCTTGGCCACCGCCTTGGCGTTGATCAGCGGCCCTTGTTGCGCGCCTTCGGTTTCTGCCCGGGCGACCTTGAGGGTGTTGACCGCCAGCACCAGGCGGCGGGCGAACTCGTCATAGACACTGTTTTGTACCAGCAAGCGGTTGGTACAGACACAGGTCTGGCCGCTGTTGCGGAATTTCGAGCCGATCGCACCTTCCACGGCGGCATCCAGGTCGGCGTCTTCGAAGATGATAAACGGCGCGTTACCGCCCAGTTCCAGGCTGACTTTCTTGATAGTTTGCGCACACTGGGCCATCAGCAATTTGCCGATGCCGGTGGAGCCGGTGAACGAGAGTTTTTGCACTGCCGGGTTACCCGTCAGCTCTGCACCGATTTCCCGGGAGCGGGTGCCGGTGACGACGTTCAGCACACCCGCCGGAATGCCGGCGCGTTCGCCGAGTTCAGCCAGGGCCAAAGCCGACAATGGGGTTTCTGAAGCCGGTTTAAGCACCACGGTGCAACCGGCGGCCAACGCCGGACCGACCTTGCGGGTGATCATCGCATTGGGAAAGTTCCACGGTGTGATGGCCGCCACCACCCCGATGGCTTGCTTGATCACCACCAGCCGCCGACCTTGCTTGTCATGAGGAATCACATCGCCGTAGACCCGCTTGGCCTCTTCGGCGAACCACTCGATAAAGCTCGCGCCATAGGCAATTTCGCCACGACTCTCGGCCAGCGGTTTGCCTTGTTCCCAACTGAGCAGGCGGGCCAGGTCTTCCTGATGGGCCATGATCAGCTCGAACCATGTGCGCAATACCTTGCTGCGTTCCTTGGCGGTTTTGCCGCGCCAGGCGGGCAGGGCAGCTTGGGCCGCGGCGATGGCGCGGGCGGTTTCGGCTTGGCCGAGGGAGCTGATTTGGGCGATGACTTCGCCATCCGCCGGGTTGGTCACCGCGAAGCGTGAACCGTCATCGGCGTCGACCCATTGGCCATTGATGTAAGCCTGCTCGCGCAGCAGTTTCAAATCGTTAAGTTTCATCGGGCTTCTCGAAAAATCAGTACACGCCGCCGGAGCTGGTGGGCACCGGAGCATCTTTGAATTTGCCGGCGAGGGTTTGCAGGCCACGCATCAGCACGGTGGTGTCGACACCCACGGCAACGAATGCCGCGCCCAACTCGATATAGCGCCGGGCGAGTGTCTCGTCGGCGCTGAGAATGCCTGCGGCCTTGCCGGCCTTCTGAATCCGCACGATGGCGTCCTCGATGGCCGCCTGCACCTCGGGATGCCCCGGATTGCCGCGATGGCCCATGGACGCGCTCAAATCCGCCGGGCCGATAAACACCCCGTCCACGCCCTCGACCGCCGCAATGGCATCCAGGTTGACCAGGCCTTCGCGGTTTTCGATCTGTACCAGCAGGCACATTTGTTCATCCGCTTTGTCGAGGTAACCGGGAATGCTGTTCCAGCGTGACGCACGGGCCAGCGCACTGCCGACACCGCGTATGCCCTGGGGCGGATAGTGAATCGCACGTACCAGTTCCCGTGCCTGTTCGGCACTTTCAACCATCGGCACCAGCAGGGTCTGGGCGCCGATATCCAACACCTGCTTAATCAGTGCGATATCGCCGATCACCGGGCGTATCACCGGATGACTGGGGTAGGGCGCCACTGCCTGAAGCTGGCCGAGCAACCCGCGAAGATCATTGGGTGCATGTTCGCCGTCGATCAGCAGCCAATCGAAACCGGCATTGGCTGCCAGCTCGGCACAGTAGGCGTCGGCCAGACCGAGCCAGAGGCCTATCTGAGCTTCGCCGCTTTTCAGGCGTTGTTTGAAACGGTTGATGGGCATGTCCATGGAACAGTCCTCCAGGGATCAAACAAAGCGGCAGGAGATGGAACCCAGCATGTCGTAATCGACATGGAAGGTATCACCGGGGTTGGCCGCCACCGGGCGGGTGAAGGAGCCGCCGAGAATGATTTGGCCCGCCTCCAGGGTGACGTCGTAGGCGGCCAGTTTGTTCGCCAGCCATGCCACGCCTTTGGCCGGATGATTGAGCACGGCGGCCGACACCCCGGACTCCTCGATCACGCCGTTGCGGTAGAGCACCGCAGGCACCTTGCGCAGGTCGATCTCGGTCGGCCGCACGGCACGACCGCCCATGACCACGCCAGCGTTGGCGGCGTTGTCGGAAATGGTGTCGAACACCTTGCGTGTCGCCTTGGTCTGCGGGTCGATTTGCTGAATTCGCGCATCGATGATTTCCAGCGCCGGGATCACCCATTCGGTGGCGTCGAGCACGTCGAAGATCGTGCAGTTCGGACCTTTGAGCGGCTTGCCAAGGATGAATGCCAGCTCCACTTCCACCCGCGGCACGATGAAGCGCTCGAACGGAATGTCCGTGCCCTCGTCGAAGAACATGTCATCGAGCAATGCACCAAAATCCGGCTCGGTGATGTTCGAGGACACTTGCATGGCCCGCGAGGTCAGACCGATCTTGTGCCCGACCAGTTTGCGCCCGTCCTTGATTTTCTGGGCGACCCAGGCGCGCTGGATGGCATACGCGTCTTCGATGGTGATAGCCGGGTGATCGAGGGAAAATTGCCGGACCTGCTCCCTGGAGCGTTCGGCCTGATCCAGTTGTGCGGCGGCGTGAAGGATTTGCTGTTGATCGAGCATGACGAAGATCTCTTATTGTGGATTGACGATGGCCGCATTGGTGCGCAGCACCAGGAAGCCGCCGAGAGCGATTAACAGCGCCAGGACATACAGGGCCAGGCTGGCGCTCTGAGTGGTGTCGCGCATCCAGCCGATCAGGTAAGGCGCGAGGAACGAGGCGATGCTGCCGAACGAGCTGATCAGGGCAATGCCGGCGGCTTGTGTGCAGTTGGAGAGAAAGGCCGGAGGCAGTTGCCAGAACATCGGCAACGCGGCGCTGGCACCCATGCCTGCGACGGTCAAGCCGCCCATCACCAACAGCGGGTTGCCCGGCGCCAGGCCCGCCACTGCGATACCGGCGGCGGCCATCAGTAGCGGCACACACAGGTGCCAGCGGCGTTCGCGGTTACGGTCCGACGAGCGTCCGCAGCCGATCATGAAGAAACACCCGGCCAGATAGGGCACTGCACTGAGCAGGCCTACCTTGCCGTCGCTGCCAATTCCCGCGCCGTGGATCAGTGTTGGCATCCAGAAGGCCAGGGTGTTGACCGCCAGCATCACCGCAAAATAAATCGCCACCAGCAGCCAGACCTGCGGGTCGCGCACAATCCCACCGAAGGAGGTGATGGATTTACGCTGTTCTTCGCTGCTCAGTTGCGCGCTCAGTTGCTGTTTCTGCGCCGGGTTCAGCCACTTCACGACTTCGAAGTTATCCGGCAAACACTTGAGCACCACCAGGCCCAGCAAGACCACCGGCGCCCCTTCGATCAGGAACATCCACTGCCAGCTGCGCAGTCCACCGAAGTCATGGAGGTTTTCCAGAATCGCCCCGGACAGCGGTCCGCCGATGACTCCGGCCATCGGCACGGCAATGGCAAACAGCGCGGTGACTTGAGCCCGGCGCCGGGCCGGGTACCAGCGATTGAGAAACACCAGGATCCCGGGAAAAAAACCGGCTTCGGCTACGCCTAGCAGAAAGCGCAGGACATAAAAGCCGCTGGCGCTTTCGATCCACAACATGCTGGTTGAAAGCACGCCCCAGACCACCATCAGACTGGCAATCCAGCGCCGTGGCCCGACCCGGTCCAGCGCCATGTTGCTCGGAACGCCAAACAGCGCGTAGGCAACGAAAAACAGACCGGCACCGAAACCGTAAACGGTATCGCTGAACTGCAAGTCGGTACTCATCTGCATCTTGGCGAAACCGATGTTGATCCGGTCCAGATGGGCGAACAGGTAGCAGATCAGCAGCAAGGGCATCAGGCGCCAGGTCACGGTGCCATGGGTTCGATCGTGCTCGGCAACAGTGGTGCTGTCGGCGGTATTGGCTGTGCTCATGATGTTGTACTTTTTGTGTGAGTGGCCGTTGGCGGAAGGAGGGCGTGAATCAGCCCGCCTGGTTCTTCAAGAAGGCATGGACGTTGTTCTGCTTGAAGTTCAGTTCCGGGTGCAGTTCGATCATCTCGAACGACAGCGCCAGCAAGCGTTGCGACTGCAGCTCGGCGAAGTGCTCGGTGATCACTTTGAACAGCGTTTCGGCGACGGACTGGCGGGTCGGCAGATCCCGCCCGTGACCGACCTTGAGGGTCATATGGACGAAGGCGTAATCGTGCTTGCCATCAGCCATGCGCCAGGTATCCAGGCGCACGCCGCGACTGCGGATGCCGCCCAGGGGGAACACGCCGCTGTCGCCGAGGGAGGCGTGGACTTTTTCGAACAGGCTGGGCAAGTCGGCTTGTTGTTCGATGTTGTCGGTGTATTCAGCAATGAAATGAGGCATGTGAGTCTCCCGTAACGTTGATGTTTCGCATCGCGTAGCAGCTGTCGAGCGGAGCGAGGCAGCGTCCGGCTGCGAAGCAGTCGTAACCCCATACACCTCTGTGTTTCAGGTAAATCGAGAGCACCGGTTTTACGAGGACTACGTCCTCGGACGCCGCCTCGCTCCGCTCGACAGCTGCTACGCCAGTTCCTGTCTGGTACCTCAGAGAGGGAAAATGGCGTTGATCTGGCCGGTGCCGGAACTGCCGAACGGCGGGGTGATGATCTCGGCTGGCTTGTTGTATTCAGGCCCGCCCAGCAGTCCAAGGAGCATCGCGGTGTCGTGCATCTTGCCTTCGCCGAAGCAATGCTCGGCGTAGTCCGGGAGCATCGCGCAGAACTCCTTGAAGCGGCCTTGCTTCCACATCTCGACCACGTGCAGGTCCACTTGCTTGTCGAATTCGCGGGTCCAGTTGTGGATGTTGGCTTCGGCTTCGCGGTCGTCGGAGAAACGGTGGGACAGCGAGCCGGAGGCCAGTACCAGCACCTTGCGGTCGCTCTTCTCGATGGCCCGGCGCACGGCGGCGCCGAAGGCGAAGCTGTCTTCCAGGCGATGCCAGGCGCACCACGCGGCGATGGAGATCACGTCAAACTTCTGCTCGTCCGGGACGCCCATGTGCATGTAGCGCATAGGTACCAGAGTGCCGTATTCCAACTCCAGGCTCGGGATGTTGTGGGCCATGGTGCGCACCCCGGCCTGATTGGCCTCGGTGGCGATCAGCTCGCCCAACGCTGGGCAACCCGGGTACTCGTACTCCATGTTCTTGATGAAGTGCGGCAGTTCGTTGCTGGTGTAGATGCCCTTGAAATGCTCGCCGCAGTTGACGTGATAGCCGCTGTTGACCAACCAGTGCACGTCGAACACCACGGCGGTATCGGCACCGAGCTCGCGGGCGCGACGGCCGATTTCCTTGTGTCCGGCAATTGCCGCCTCGCGACAACCGTGATGCTTGCCGGGCAGTTCCGACAGGTACATCGAGGGTACATGGCAGATTTTCGCGGCCAGGACGACTTCGCCCATGATGATTCTCCTGAAATTGTTGTTATTCGATTCAATCTGGCGGCCGGTGAAGCCTGCGATGAGCCGATGCGCGGCCCATCGCTGCCTTCAGCAGCGACCATCGGCTGTTCAGAGACCCCAACGCGGGATGTGATGACTGCCCATGGAAATGCAGATGTTCTTGATTTCGGCGAACACCTCGAAGCTGTACTGGCCGCCTTCGCGTCCGGTACCGGAACCTTTCACACCACCGAACGGCTGACGCAGGTCTCGCACGTTCTGGCTGTTGATGAACACCATACCGGCTTCGATGCCGTAGGCCAGGCGATGGGCCTTGCCGATGTCCTGGGTCCAGATGTAGGACGCCAGGCCATACTCGGTATCGTTGGCCAGTTGCAGGGCCTCGGCTTCGTCCTTGAACGGAATCAGGCACACCACCGGACCGAAGATCTCTTCCTGGGCGATACGCATCTTGTTGTTCACGTCGGCGAACACCGTCGGCTGAATGAACTGGCCTTTACTCAGGTGCGCCGGCAAGTTGGCCGGACGTTCCAGACCACCGGC
This sequence comes from Pseudomonas sp. FP1740, assembly GCF_030687165.1. NCBI lineage: Bacteria > Pseudomonadati > Pseudomonadota > Gammaproteobacteria > Pseudomonadales > Pseudomonadaceae > Pseudomonas > Pseudomonas sp. FP1740. Next base: position 3,784,916 of record NZ_CP117461.1, on the reverse strand, counting down.
GAGGAGGGTGGCGCCTTCCTCGATGCCGATCTTGATGTAGCCCGTGACCTTGTCGTAGTGGGCCTGAGTGATCATCGAACCGACCTGAGTCTTCGGGTCCTGTGGATCGCCGACGATCAGGCGTTTGGCGCGGGCGGCAAACTCGGCGACGAACTGAGGGTAAACGCTTTCCTGAATGAAGATCCGGCTACCAGCGGTGCAGCGTTCGCCGTTCAGCGAGAAGATGGTGAACAGTGCCGCGTCGAGGGCGCGTTCCAGATCCGCATCTTCAAAAATCAGCACCGGCGATTTGCCGCCGAGCTCCATGGAGTACTTTTTCAGGCCCGCGGTCTGCATGATTTTCTTGCCGGTGGCGGTGCCGCCAGTGAAGGAAATCGCACGTACATCTGGGTGCCGAACCAGCGCGTCACCGGCGGTGGCGCCGTAACCCTGGATGACGTTGAGCACGCCATTGGGAATGCCGGCCTCAACAGCCAGACGACCGAGTTCGTTGGCCGTCAGTGGGGAGAGCTCGGACATCTTCAGCACTGCAGTATTGCCCAGTGCCAGGCACGGCGCGGTTTTCCAGGTGGCTGTCATGAACGGCACGTTCCACGGTGACACCAGACCGCAAACACCCACCGGCTGATACAGGGTGTAGTTGAGCATCTGGTCGTCGACGGGGTAAGAGTGACCGTCCATGCGGGTGCAGACTTCGGCGAAGAAATCGAAGTTGTGCGAAGCGCGGGGGATCAACACATTTTTGGTCTGATGGATCGGAAGGCCCGTGTCCAGCGTTTCCAGTTCGGCCAGACGCGGGACATTCTGCTCGATCAGCTCACCGAGCTTGCGCATCAGTCGGGCACGTTCCTTGGCTGGCGTATTAGCCCACTTGGGGAAGGCTTCCTTGGCCGCGGCTACGGCCTGAGCGACTTCTTCGGCGCCGCCGCTGGCGACTTCACCGATGGCTTCGCCGGTGGCCGGGTTGTAGTTGACGAAAACGTCTTTGCTTTCGACCTCACGGCCGTTGATCCAGTGTTTGATCATGCTGCTCAATCCTCTTTACGGGCGGAGAAAAATTCCGCTTCACTGACAATTCGATTGACCAGGCGGCCGACGCCTTCGACTTCCACGATGACTTCATCGCCCGGCACCACATCGGCCAGACCCTCCGGCGTGCCCGTGGCGATCATGTCGCCGGGTTGCAGGGTCATGAAGCTGGACAGGTATTCGATCAGGTAAGGGATGTCGAAAATCATGTCGGAGGTCGAGCCTTCCTGGCGCAACTCACCGTTGATCCAGGTGCGCAGTTTCAGGTTGCTCGGGTCCGGCACGTCGGCGACGTCGACGATCCACGGACCGACCGGGGTCGTGGCATCGCGGTTCTTCACCCGCAGGTTGGGTCGGTAGTAATTTTCCAGGTAGTCACGGATCGCGTAGTCGTTGCACACCGTGTAGCCGGCCAGGTAGTCGAGGGCGTCTGCGCGCTTGACGTTGCGCGCCGGCTTGCCGATGACGGCCACCAGTTCGCACTCGTAGTGCATGTAGGCGACGTTGTCCGGGCGCCATGTAGTCTGGTTATGGCCGGTGTAGGTGCCCGGGGACTTGATGAACGCCAGGGGCTCGGTGGGCGGCTTGAAGGCCAGCTCGGCGGCGTGGTCGGCGTAGTTCAGGCCCAGGGCGAACATACTGCCGGTGGCCGGTGGCAGCCATTGCACTTGATCTTCGGCCAGCAGGCGGCCGTCGGCCAGGCGCACGGCGTTGTGCTTTTCGACATGGACGAAGTGGACTTCACCTTCAAAGCGGATACGGGCGTGTTTCATGGAAGCTCCTGTTACTCGGCCACGATGTGGTTGACGAGGCGGCGCAGGCCGCTGATTTCGACTGCGACGGTGTCACCAGGCTGGACATCGACACGGCCTTCAGGGGTGCCGGTGATCAGCACATCGCCTTCGTGGAGGGTCATGAATTCGCTGATTTCGGCGATCAACTGGGGAATGCTGCGGACAAAGTTGGCCGTGGAGTTTTCCTGGCGTAGTTCACCATTGACGAACAGTTTCAGACTCAACTGATGCGGATCGGCGAGCTGGTCACGGTCCACCAATTCCGGGCCCAGCGAGCAGAAGCCGTCACGACACTTGGCTTTCACCGCCGGGCGGTAGTAGCTGTCTTCCGGCAGGCTGAACTCGTTGACGATGGTGTAGCCGGCCACATGTTCCAGCGCATTCTCGATGCTGACCCGGCTGGCGCTTTTACCGATCACCACACCCAGTGCAGGGCCCGGTTGCAGGCGTTCACCTTGCGGATGAATCACCGCGCGGTCATGGCCATTGCGGGTGTTGGGCGTCTTGATGAACAGCACCGGTTTAACCGGCGGTTTCTGGTAAGGCGCTTGCCCGAATTCGGCGATACGTTGGTTCAGCAACCCTTGATAGTTCAGCGCAACGCCGAACAGGGTGCCGTTCGCAACATCATGCAGGGCACGGCTCATGCTTTTCTCCTGGCAGTGGCGGAGCAGTGACTGCTTCGCGAAATATTCGTTAACCTGTTAACGTTATAATTAATATGTTAACAATCGTCAAGCGTGGCAAAATACGCTGGCAGTGGTTAGCCGCCGCAAACCGGCGCAGGATGAAAGTCCTTGCACTGCCAACACGCAAACAAGAAAGAGAACCGAGCGATGATCGATCGTCAGCCGATCCCCAATATCAACATCGGTCAGGTCTACGACCAGCGTTACAGCGATGCCGAAGTGCACTACGACAAACTCGGCAATCTGGCTGAGTTCTTCGGCCGCAATATGCCCGTGCACCGACACGACCGGTTCTTCCAGGTGCATTACGTGAAGAGCGGTGCGGTGCGGGTCTATCTGGATGACCAGCAATACCTTGAGTCGGGACCGATGTTTTTCCTCACGCCACCGACGGTGGCCCATTCCTTCGTCACCGAAGCGGACGCCGACGGGCATGTGTTGACGGTGCGCCAGCAACTGGTCTGGCAGTTGATCGATGCCGATCCGAGTCTGGCGCCGGGCTCGCAGTTGCCAGCGGCTTGCGTGGCATTGGCGGGGCTGGCACCACAGTTCCAGCCCGAGGTCAGGAGACTGGAGTTTCTGTTCGAGGAACTGTGCAACGAGATCAACGGCGACAAGCCAGGGCGGGGGGCGGCCTTGGAGAGCCTGACGCGATTGATCGTGATCAGCCTGCTCAGGCTGTGCGCCAATTCCCTGGAGGCCCGCCCGGCACGCCATGAAGACTTGCGGATCTTCCACCGCTTCAACGAGTTGATCGAAGATCACTACCTGCAGCACTGGCCACTGTCGCGCTATGCCGACGGTATTGGCGTTACCGAGGCACGGCTCAACGACGTGTGTCGGCGGATTGCCGATTTGCCATCGAAGCGGCTGATCCTCGAGCGAATGATGCAGGAGGCCAAGCGCCTGTTGCTGTTTACTGGCAGTTCGGCCAATGAAATCTGCTACCAGCTGGGCTTCAAGGACCCGGCCTATTTCAGTCGGTTCTTTCAGCGTTATGCGCAGATGACTCCAGGGGAATATCGCCTGCGACAATCGGGTTTGCGGTGAGGCAGCCATATTCTTCTCAATAGTCGTCGGCTGTTCGTGAAGCAATCATGGCCGCCGCCGGCACTCGGAAAAATGGCTTTTACAGGGAACCGATTGCACTTTTCACAGCGGGTCAGCGCTGCCGTGTTGCATGCGTACGATAGCGACTCTAAGCTTCGAAGCTTCGACCTCTTTTACTGCGTGAACCATGCCGACCCCCAGACCGTCCCTTACGCTCACCTTGTTGCAGGCCCGCGAAGCAGCCATGGCATTTTTCCGGCCGTTGCTCAACGAACATGATCTGACTGAGCAGCAATGGCGGGTGATCCGTATCTTGCGTCAGCACGGCGAACTGGAAAGCCATCAACTGGCCAATCTGGCGTGCATCCTCAAACCGAGCATGACCGGCGTGCTGTCTCGGCTGGAGCGCGACGGTATCGTCCGGCGCAGGAAGTCGTCCGAAGATCAGCGCCGGGTATTCATCGCCCTGACCGAACAAGGGCAGCAGTGTTTCGTCGACATGAGTGCGGGAATGGAAAGCAACTACTTGAAGATTCAGGAGCAGTTCGGCGCGGAATCGCTTGAGCAGTTGCTGGAACTGCTCAATAAATTGAAGAACATCAAGCCCTGATTGACGCAATGTCCTGTATTTGACATCCCCTCGGAGCAAGTCAAAAAAGTCCATTGCCACCATCCGATCACCAGGAAGTTGAACGCGCGCTAAGATCGCCTGCAAACGTTTCGATACCAATGAGGCAACCTCACGGGGCTCAGTAGTGAACATCGACACCCGCATCAAATTCCGTCACCTCGTGTGCTTTCTCGAAATGGCTCGTCAGGGCAGTCTGGCGCGGGCGGCGGATGTGTTGGCGGTGAGTCAGCCAGCGATGTCGAAGACGCTCAAGGAGCTGGAGGAGCTGCTGGCGGCAAGTCTGTTTATACGCAGTAAAAGTGGTGTGAACCTGACCGAAGCCGGGGTTGCCTTTTTGCGTTATGCCGGGCCTTCGGTGCAGGCGCTGCGCGATGGGGTGAACACCTTGCGCGGTGGCGAATATGCGGCAGGCACGGTTCGACTCGGCGTGTTGTCGACAGTGGAAAGTTTGCTGGTGCCTGAGGTTGTACGGCGCTTGCACGAGCGCCATTCGGCGCTGGTGGTGAGTGTGGTGACCGGGCCAAGCGCCTATTTGTTGTCGCAGTTGCGGGTGGGCGACGTGGACCTGGTGGTCGGCCGTATGACCGATAGCCCGGAGATTCAGGGGCTGACCTTCGAGCATCTGTACAGTGAATCCATGACACTGGTGGTGCGTCCCGATCATCCCTTGCTGGCCGAGCCACTGGAGCGTAGCGCCCTGGAAGATTTCCCGCTGGTGCTGCCGCTGGCAGGAACGACGATTCGCAAATATGCCGATAGCCTGTTCGTGCAATGCGGCATCAGCCAGTCGCGGCAGCGTCTGGAAACCTTGTCCGTGACCCTGAGCCGTCGTTATGTGTTGTCCAGCGAGGCGATCTGGATCGCGCCTCTGGATGCCGTGCGCCTGGATCTGGCAAGCGGCGAACTGCTTGAGATCAACCTGGGGCAGCGCGAACCGGGTGGTTCGGTGGGGATTTCCAGTAACGCCAGCTTGCCGTTGTCACTGGCGGCCCAGTGGTGCGTCGAGGTGCTGCGCGAGGTAGGGCAGGCGTATCGCGAAGGGTCTTATCCATAACCATTTGGTTATGTGTTGAGGGTGGCTTTTCAATATTCCCCAGCCTTCTGTTGTTTGAAACTGCGCAGGTAGTGCTCCATAAATCAAACAACAGGAGATCGACATGTCTGATGCAGACAGCAGTCGTTTCGTTATTCGTGACCGTAATTGGCACCCAAAAGCCCTGACCCCTGATTACAAAACCTCTGTCGCCCGTTCTCCACGCCAAGCCTTGGTGAGCATCCCCCAGTCGGCCAGCGAAACCAGCGGTCCGGATTTCTCTCACCTGAAGATGGGGCGGTTCGATAACGACCTGCTACTCAACTTCAATAATGGTGGGCTGCCGGTCGGCGAGAGGATCATCGTTTCCGGCCGGGTCTGTGATCAATATGGCAAGCCCATCCCGCATACCCTGGTGGAGATGTGGCAGGCCAACGCCGGTGGTCGCTACCGGCACAAGAATGATCGCTACCTGGCACCACTGGACCCGAATTTCGGCGGTGTCGGCCGGGCTCTGACCGACCGTGACGGCTACTACAGCTTCCGCACCGTGAAACCCGGTCCGTATCCTTGGCGCAACGGTCCGAATGACTGGCGCCCGGCGCACATCCATTTCTCCATCAGCGGGCCATCGATCGCCACGCGCCTGATCACCCAGCTGTATTTCGAAGGCGATCCGCTGATCCCGATGTGCCCGATCGTCAAGTCGATCGCCAATCCAGAGGCGGTACAGAGCCTGATCGCCCGGCTCGACATGGGTAATGCCAATCCGATGGATTGCCTGGCCTATCGTTTCGACATCGTGCTGCGCGGCCAGCGCAAGACCCACTTCGAAAACTGCTGAGGAGTCCGTCCATGCCTATCGAACTGCTACCCGAAACCCCTTCGCAAACGGCCGGCCCCTACGTGCATATCGGTCTGGCCCTGGCGGCTGCCGGCAACCCGACACGGCCGGAGGAAATCTGGAATCAGATGGCCAAGCCGGGTGCCGAGGGCGAACAGATTCTGCTGATTGGTCATGTCTATGACGGCAACGGTCACCTGGTACGAGACTCGTTTCTGGAGTTTTGGCAGGCCAATCATGAAGGTGTCTACGACCCGGTCTTCGACTCGGAAAAAACCTTCAACAGTTTCGGCCGAACCGCCACCACCTTCGATGCGGGGGAGTGGACACTCAATACCATCAAGCCGGGCGTGGTGAACAATGCCGCCGGGGTGCCGATGGCGCCGCACATCAATGTGTCGCTGTTTGCCCGCGGGATCAATATTCACCTGCAAACCCGGCTGTACTTTGCCGATGAGCCACAAGCCAACGCGACGTGCCCGGTGCTTAATCTGATCGAGCAACCGCAGCGTCGCGAAACGCTGATAGCGCAGCGTTGCGAGGTGGATGGCAAGGCGGCTTATCGTTTCGACATACGTATTCAGGGGGAGGGTGAAACGGTGTTCTTCGATTTTTAAAACCCGCTTCGCGCCGAGCCAGCGAGTTCAGCGGGCCAAGCGTGCAGACAACAAAAAGCCGCTGCCACCCTCACAGGGCGGCAGCGGCTTTTTGTTGTTACGGGTTACTTGCTATCAGGCAGCGCGTAAGCGATCACATAATCGCCGCGATCGGGTGACTGACGCGCACCACCCGCGGTGATGACAATGTACTGCTTGCCTGTTTTCGGTGACACATACGTCATCGGGCCACCCTGGCTGCCCACGGGTAGCCGGGCTTTCCAGGCCTCTTGTCCGTTGGCGGAGTTGAAGGCGCGCAGGTAGTAGTCCTGTGTACCGGCGATGAACACCAGGCCGCCCTGGGTGGAGAGCGTACCACCCAGCGTCGGCATGCCGATCGGCAACGGCAGATGCATCTTGATACCCAACGGGCCAGTGTCCTGGACGGTGCCGACCGGCACTTGCCACGCAACTTTCTGGGTTTTCATGTCGATCGCGGTCAGTGTGCCAAAAGGCGGTGCCTGGCAAGGGATGCCGGCAACCGACAGGAAGCGGTTCTTGTTCACTGCATACGGGGTGCCTTTGAGCGGTACCGCGCCCATGCCGGTGTTCAGTGCTTCACCACCGGAAGAGGCCTTGGCATCTTTCTGCGCCGCAATCATCTGGATCCACAGGCCCAGACGCATGTCGTTGACGAAGATAAAGCCGTGTACCGGGTCAGTCGAGATACCGCCCCAGTTCATCCCTCCCAGCGAGCCCGGGAAGCTCAGCGAGATATCGGTGCCTGGTGCGGTGTACAGCCCGTCGTAACGCATTTTCTTGAACGAGATACGGCAGAGCAGTTGATCGAACGGCGTTGCCCCCCACATGTCCGACTCGGTCAGGGTTTGCGCGCCGATCGCTGGCATGCCCACCGATTTCGGCTGAGTCAGCGAGTAAGGTTCGTTCGGGATGTTCGAGGTTTTGACCGGAACCTCTTCAACCTTGGTCAGCGGCTTGCCGGTGGCGCGGTCAAGCACGAAGATCTGGCCGGCTTTGGTGCCGATCACTACGGCGGGCACCTTGCTGCCTTCGGCTTTGGTGAAGTCGATCAGGCTTGGCTGCATGGGCAGGTCGAAGTCCCACAGGTCGTTGTGGACGGTTTGGTAGACCCACTTTTCTTCGCCGGTTGTTGCGTTCAGTGCAAGAACGGAAGCACCATACTTGTGGTTCAGTGCCGTACGCTCCACGCCGTAGATGTCGGTGGACGAACTGCCCATCGGCAAGAACACAGTGTTCATCGCCGGGTCGTAGGACATCGGTGCCCAACTGTTGGGCGTGCTGCGCACGTAGGTGCTACCGGCCACCGGAGCCTGTTTGTCTTCGGGGTTGCCCGGGTCGAATGCCCAGCGCATCTCGCCGGTGACGACGTCGAAACCACGGATCACGCCACCTGGCATGTCGGTCTGGACGTTGTCGGCGACACGGCCGCCGACGACCACGGTGGTCCCGGCCATCAGCGGTGCCGATGACAGCTGGTAATAGGAATCAGGGACGTCGCCAAGACCTGCTTTCAGATCAACCTGGCCGTTGTTACCGAAGCCCTGGCAGAACGCTCCTGTGTCGGCGTCCACTGCAATCAGGCGCGCATCGATGGTGTTGGTCAGCAGACGGCGCTGGCAGTTGGCGCCGGCCGGTACTGACACGGGCTTGGCAGGTGCGCTGCCGTCAGCAGGCTGGGCGAGCGCGGCGGTAGCGTCGAAGTAGGCGATACCGCGGCAACGTTGCCAAACACGGGTCTTGGCGTTGATCTCGTTCTTCCACAGCTGTTTACCGGTATCGGCATCCAGTGCGATGAGGTTGTTGTGCGGGGTGCAGATGAACACCTTGTCGCCAACCTGCAACGGCGTCATCTGATCTTCGGCGCCATTGCCGTCGCTGATCGCGATGTCCCCGGTATTGTAGGTCCATGCCGGCACCAGCTTCGAGACGTTGCTACGGTTGATCTGGTCCAGAGCGGCGAAGCGGCCGCCACCTTCGTCGTTACCGTAGTGTTCCCAGTTTTTCTGGGCCTTGGCAGGTTCGACCTTGGTCAGCCCTGGGCCGTCACCGGTCGGCGAAACAGGGGCATGGGGAACGAACATACCGGCACCACCTGCAACGATGGCGACTGCCAGCACACCGCTCAGAGCGTAGCCACTGCGACCGCTGGCCAGGCTATTGGCCTTGCGCAGATGGGGGTAGACCAATGCCACCAACAGGCTCAGCACACCCAGGGCGAACAAGCGAGAGATCAGTGGCCAGAAATTCAGTCCGACATCCGCCAGCGCCCAAATCACGGTCAGCACCATCACCGCCGCGAACAGCCAGGCACCTTGCAGACGCTGCTTGAAGAGCAGTACGGCAGAGACGATCAAACCGAAACCGGCGAGCAGGAAGTACCAGCTGCCACCCAGCGTGGCGAGGTAGCCACCACCGGTTGCGAAGAATAATCCAAATACCAGCACACCGAAGGCGACGACCCAGATGGGCCAGCGGCTGACGGATGCCGAAGGTCGAGACTTAGTCATGTTGCATGATCCTACTGACGCATGAACGTTTGTGGGGAGGGTTAAGAGCAGTGAAGGCAAGTCTGAAAATAGTTGTTAACTATTTGGTTAATTGCGCAAAGATATCAAAAAAAGCGAGCCCTGCGACAAATTGTCATTTGCCGGAAAGGAGAAACACTGTTGCGAAGATGGTAACAATCGAGAGAAATGCCTCTGAACACACGGGGCGAGCTGGCGAAGATTGCCTTCAGCCAGGTGTGATTGGCCTACCGCAAAGAGCGATAGGCAATGGGGTCGACGTACGCCGATTGCAGGTCCCGCTCCGGGATTTCCCAGATGATTTGCTTTGGCGGCGTTTCTTTGGAAGCCGGGTTGCTGAGGTAGCTGTTTGCAGCGCCAGAGAACGCTCCACCGTCTTTGGCGAAGTTACCCACGGGGGCGCCCAGTGCCTGCTGCAGAAACCCTGCGAAGTTGGAGTTGCGTGAGAACGAAGTGCCGATGAGCGCGGTGTTGGGGAGGTCGGCATCGCCAAAAAGGTCTGCCTCAGTGTCAGGGTTGGCGGCTGACGCAACGGGAAGTTCGTGGGTGCTGGTTTGGGCGACCATGTCGGGTGCAGGTTGCCATTTGAGCGGCAGCCAGTCGATGCCCGCCAGATGGACCAGATCCCCAGGTCGAACCGCGAGCGGGGCATGACGCTCGTTGAACGACCTGCTTGGCGCGGCGCTGATGCCCAGGGTCTTCAGGCGCTGTGTAATGGCATCGGCCGCCGCCTTCGCGCCGGGTTCGCTCCAGTGCGTATCGGTGCGCAACCAGGCACTGGCCCCCAGTGGCGTCAGTGCAGCGGTGAGGTCCAGATTCGACACGCCGCCCGCATCCAGCTTCGAGGTCCAGGCCTGGATGCGTCCTTCGAGAGCAGCTGGGCGGTGCAGTGTGCAGCGCTGCTCGGAAGCGATGCGGCTCTTGTCTGGAACGATGACCACCAGCAGGCTGATACCACGCTGGGAGAGCTGCTGCTTCAGATCAATCACGGCCTGGGCTTTGGCATCGGCATTGCGCTGCGCTTGATGATTGAGCTTGAGCTCATCGGCCAAAAACAACCAGCCAGGACAGCCTGAGCGAACCCTCGGCCCGGTGTCGTTCAGGAGCAGCCAACTGACTCCGCGCTCCAGCTCGGCGAAGGTCGTGGGGAGGTGAGCGTTCGACAGTTCCTTGGCGAGTCGATGAGTGATATCGCCATCAAGAATCTGCGAGGTCAGCACTTCACCGGGTAACAGTGAGATCTGCCCTGAAACGATCAGACGGCCAGAGGACAGCAGTCCGACGAACAGGAATATCAGCAGCGCCACGCCTGCCAACCGACTGCTGCGAATCGCCAAATCATCTGGCTGAGTAGGGAGCGGGGGAGGCTTTAGGGTTGTCATCAGAATTGGAAGTACAGGAAGGGTACGGTTTCGCGACTGGCGATCAGTGCGAACGACAGCATGAAGCCGGCGATGGGCCAAAGGGCGGTGGTGTGGAGCAATAGGCCGCCCAGTCGTTTCTCACAGTAAGGGTGCGACAACGGTGCAACGACACCGAACACCCCCAGCAAACCCGCAAGGCCGTGTACCGGGCGTAGGGTCGCGGACAGTTCGTCACCGAGAGCAATGCCTTGCAGGCCGAACTGTCCGGCATACAGGCTCAGCGCGCTATGAAAGTCGGGGGCGCGGAACAGTGTCCAGGCCAGGCAGACGAACAGCAGGGTCAGCCCATGGGAAAACACTGGCTGCAACGGGGGCAGGGTAGAGCTGTTCCAGACACGATTCACACACAACGCAATGCCATGGGCGCTGCCCCACAGCAGATAATTCCAGCTATCGCCACCGTGCCAGAGGCCGGCGATGGCCATGATCAGGAACAGGTTGCGATACGTTTTCCAGGTGCCGTTGCGATTGCCACCCAGCGAAATATAAAGATAGTCACGCAGCCAGCTGGACAGCGACAAATGCCAGCGGCGCCAGAAGTCCTGGATGCTGTTGGCCAGATAGGGACGGTTGAAGTTCTCGGGAAAGTGGAAGCCCAGCATCAATCCAAGACCAATGGCCATGGCGCTGTAGCCGGCGAAGTCGAAGAACAGTTGCAAGGAGTAGGCTAGGCAGCCGATCCAGGCGTCAGAGAAACTTGGGTTCTGCACATTGAACGCCACATCGACCACCGGCGACAGGGTGTCGGCCACCAGGACCTTCATGCTCATCCCGACCATGAACCGGCGTGCGCCCAGCGAGAAATTCTGCCAGTTGAAGTGACGCTGATTCAGCTCACGTCGAACCCAGTCATAGCGAATGATGGGACCGGCGACCGAATGGCCGAACATCGAAATATAGGTGGCGTAATTAATGAAGCTGCGTTCGGCCGGCACGGTACGGCGGTGTACATCCACCAGATAGGAAATCGCCTGCAAGACGATAAACGATAGCCCGGCCGGCATGATGACTCGCTGCCAGTCCAGCGGCATGGCGCCAGACCAGGCAAGGGCATCGATCAACGTACCGGCGACGATGTTGGCGTACTTGTACCAGCACAGCACCGCTGTGTTGAGCACGATCAGTGTCACGAGTAGCCGCACGCGACCCTTGTCTTTTTCCCGCAAGGCGTCAATCAGCAAGCCGCCGGCCCACGCCGTGATCGTCAGCACCACATGCACTGCGAGGAACCGAGGGCTCAACCAGCCATAGAATAGCCAGCTGCCGATCAGTAACGTGACGTTGCGCCAGGCGGCTGGGCACACTGCATAGCTGCACAAGAACAGCGGCAGGAACAACGTCAGAAACTCGAGAGAGGCAAAAACCATGGTGGTGGCGCGATCCGATCAGTGGGCCAGGACGTCAGTCGCGAGCAACAGGTGCGGGCCATTTGCACCAGGTAGCAGCACAACGCTGTAGCGCTCGCCGGCCTTGAGCTGGCCGAGGTCAAGTGGCGCACCGACGTTGGTTTGGGCGCAGACCAATTGAACCGACAGGCTGACCGGGTTGATCGCTCGGCGTTGCACGCTGCCGTCGGCCACCTCCTTGAACAGGTCGGTGTTTTTCCCCGCAGCACGCAAACCGGCCTGGGTGCACGCTGGATCGGCGCTGATAAACGCCAGCGAGGCTCTCAGGCTATTGAAGTCGTCGGGTTGCTCACGGATGACGACCTGGCGGATACCTTGAGCGCTGTCTGGCAAAGCGATCACACTGGCGAATTCGCCTGCTGCCACCTGGATGTCCAGCGGCTGGCTTTTGCCGTTGCGTTCCAGGGTGCCCTTGATCGGCTGGTTGGCGGGCACGGGCAGGTAGTCGGACACGGCATTCGAACCCTCGAGCCTGAGGCTGGCCCGCGAGCCTTCGGCCAGCAGCTGCAAGGGGCGGTCGGCGGCGTTGATAAAGCGCAAGAAGGCCGAGTCCTGATCCGGGCCCGTCGGGTACAGGGCAATGTCGGCGGCCTGGGCGTGCAGGCTCAGCATCAAGGGCGCGAACAGCGCCCAGCCACATGCGGATCGAGTCATTTGCCGGCTCCTGTGCTGCTGACGGTGTCGGCGGGCAACTTGGCCAACGCACCACCAATCGCAGTGCCCCAGGCTTGATAACCGGCGACGGTAAAGTGCTGCCCATCGGTGGTGATCCACTGCCCGGGTTTGGAGAACGTCAGCGAATCGATGTAGGTGCAAGGCGCCACGTTCGCGGCTAAAAACTGCGACATCAACTGGGTGCGGGCATCATTCTTCTGGTACATGCCACCGGCTTTGCCCCAGGCCGGGCCCACCCAGGCGCAACGGGTCCCGGTGGCCGCGATGGCCTTGGCCAGGCCGGTGACGCTTTGCCATGCCCAGGCCTTCGGAAACACGGGCTTGTCGTAGGACGCCATGGTGTCGCCGATGACCAGTACCACCAGGTCGGGCTTGTCGGCGGCGATCAGGTCCTGGATCGGTGTGGTGGTGGCGTCACGGCCCTTGATCACCATCTTGTCGTTGCCTTTGCGCTCGGCACCGCAGTCGACCTTTTTACTGATCAGCCAGTCGCCAGCGCTGGCGCCACAGGCGCCGATGGAGTGAACCAGGGCGCCTTGGCGAGTCAGGTTGTCGTGCAGCGGCTCCAGCAAATGGTCCGCGAGGCTCATATGACTCTCCCCAAGAACAAGGAGAGTCAGACCGGCAAGGGCAGAAGTGGGCATCGAAAACTCCAGAATGATCAGTTGGAATAAGGCGAGGTGTACGGGCTGACCGGCAGGCTCATGGGGCCGCTGATGTCCTCGAACAGGTAACGCAAAGACAGGGCACCGCTGAATTGTTGGTAGTCGTGGGCGTTGTCCAGGCCCAGATTGGCGCCCAGCAGGAAGTTCGAAGCGACCTTGTATTCAGCTGCCGCGGCGACGCTGTAGCCGATCCCGGTTTTGTTTTGCCCGGCATAACGCAGGCCCGAGGCCGCCTGCTGGGCTTTGTCGGTCGGGAAATAGTCGACACTGTCTTGCTCGAAATGCTGCACGCCGACCGAGCCCTTGACTTGATACGTCAAGCGCCCGGTGCGTTGTGCCCAGGTCACCGGTACGCCCAGGGCGAAGAACGTCTGCGGACTGAAATAGCCGCCGTGGCCATAGGTGAAATAGTCCTGATTGTTCGCGTAGCTGATGCCGGTCATGCTCAGGCCGACGGTCAGCTTGCTGTCCGTTGCATTTTGCAGGTACCAGTAGATGCCGCTGCCCAGTTCACTGCGGCTGTTGGATTCGACATGGTTGCCCAATAGCTGGTGCCAGGAGGCGTAGCCATAGGCGCCGACTTCGCTGTCGTCATAGCTCAACTGGCCGCGCCCGCCGTTGGCGGTCACACCGCCCCAGGACTGCCCGCTGCGTTTGTCCGTGGTGCCGGCAAACGAGGTGACGCTGTCGGTCACCGGACGCCGGGAAACGCTCACCCCGTAGCGGACATTGGAGGAGTCGCTTATGGGGCGATCAACGCTGATGCCGCCCGTGGCGGTGGTGTATTTGAAGCCGAGCGGGGTGGTGCCGAGATCGGCCTTGAGCCCATCCGCGGGCCGTTGAATAGCGACGGAAAGACCGACACCCTCGGCTTTTTGCGAGCCGGCGCCTTCGCTCTGCGCACCGCTACCGAAGCGCTGCAGTGCTTCGCCGCTGGCACTGCCGGCGTTCAGCGAGACCGGTGTCACGCGCAGGGCGACGCGGCTTTCATCCAGCGGGATATTGATTTCCAGCGGCGTTTCAATATCGGTCAGTTTGCTCAACCCCGACTCACTGTTGTTGCTGCGAATGCTCACGCCCGGGGTGACGTAGGCACTGCGCTCCTGAAGGATTTTATTCAGCGCCAGTTGTGCGGGGCTGATGTCTTCACTCACCAGTGCTGCGCGCGGCAGCTGCGACTCGAATGGATTGCTCGCCTGCTGGGGCCTTGGCAGGGCGTCGATGCCAAAAGGGGAGGTAGACCTCACGCTGCCCGGCATTTCCTGAGCCGGTGGCGGGATCGCTGCCAGCAAGGTGTCGCGACTGACCTCGCTACGTGGCCCCGACACCCCCGCAAAAGGGTTGGGTGCCACCGTCGACCCGGCCAGTTGGCCGCTCTGGTTTCTGCGTTTCTCGCTCTGTTCGATGGCCACTGCCTTGCGCAGCAGATCGGTCGCCGTGCCGGTCTTGCCCATGTTCTGGTAGAGGCGTGCGGCCTCGGTCAGCGTTTGAGGGTTACCGGATTCGGTCTTGAGCAGCTGTTGCAGCGCCTGTTCGGCAAAGCCTGTGTCATGTGCCAACACCGCCGCGTCGGCGGCACCCAACAGCAGTTGTGGGTCGTTTGGCTGACGTTGTAACAACGGTTTGTAGAGTTCGAGGGCTTTTGCCGTGTCGCCGTTGGCCGAATACATTCGCGCCAGCGCCGCGACGGCGGCGCTGTCACCGGGACGTTGCGCCAGCGCGGGCGCCAGCGTGTCATAAGCGCTGGCCAGATTGCCTTGTTCGCGTAGATGGTCAGCCTGGCGGATGCGATAGCGATGGAGCAGGTCGTCGAAACGCTTGCGAGTCGGTGCGTTCAAGGGCTTGTTCTGAAGGTCGCGCAGAATCTCGTTGACCTGCGCGTCTTCTCCGGACTCAAGCAGGACCGCGGCGTATTGCAGGATGAAGTCCGCCGAGGGCGCAGGGGTGTGTTGCAACTGGCCGCGCATGAGGGCCAGCGCCCGGGTCGGCTCGCCGATCTCGACATAGGCCGAGGCCAGGCTCGCCGTGCGATCTGGACTGTTGTTGGTCATCGGCTGAATACGATCGAGCAAGGTCAGGGCTTCCTGACGCTGTCCGCGCTTGCCCAACCCGATCGCCTGGCTGAGTTGCAGGTTGAGGCTGACATCAGCGGCCAGTGCTTCCGTGTCCGGGGTGCGTTGGTCGGGGCGCAAGCGTCCCAAGGTTGCCTGGGCGGCTTTCCACTCACCCATCTGGACCGACAGCAAGGCGCTGACGTAAAGCGCATCGGCATTGTCGGGGTGGGCCTGGAGCATGGTGTTGATCAGGTCCCGAGCCTTTTGCGGTTCGCCCATTGCCAGGTTCAGGCGGGCCAGGGCGAAACGTGTCCAGATGTTGTCCGGTTCGTAGCGCAGCGCGTCTTGCAAGGCGTTGCGCGCAGCGGGCAGGTCGTTGCGTTGTTCGGCGAGGGCGGCCAGTTGCGTCGCGCGCAAGGCTTGCAGGCGTGCGGACTGGCCGGTCTTTGCCTGTCCGGTGGCTGGCAGGCTGTTGATCAGTTGCAGGGCTTCATCGTTCTTGCCGCTCTTGAGCAGCACATTGACCAACCCTTCCTGTGCTCGAGGGTCGTCGCGGCGCAGATTCAAAACTTGCCGATAGTTGCGCTGAGCGTCATCGAACTGGCCCGCGCTGGCCTGAATATCCGCCAGGGCGAGGAGAGCATCCGCCCCGTTTGGATTCTGCCGCAGCGCCTGGTTCACCAAGGCCTGTGCCTGGGCTGTCTGGCCTTTGGCCTGGGCATCGCGGGCCTGCTGCAACGCAGACCAGTAGCGCACTTCGTTCAGCGCCACTTGCCAGTGGCTGCCGTTGTGTTGTCGCGTGGCCTGACCCAGGAGCTTTTCCGCTTCGGCCAGTCGCTGTTGCTGCTGGCGAATAACTCCAAGGCCGCCCAGCGCGTCAGCGTCATCGGGCTGGGTTTTCAAGCGTGCTTGAAACGCCTGTTCGGCGGTGGCCTGGTCGCCTGCTTTGAGCGCCTTCAGGCCGCGCGCGACTTCGGCGGGCGGTTGCCATTCCTTGGTGGCCGTCGTTGCCGGCTGTTGCTTGCCCTTGTTCATCTGCGCGCGGATTTCCACGTCATCCGGATGCGTCTTGAGGTACGCCTCGAACAACGGTACTTGTGCCGGATTGGGCGGACCGATCCAGGTCAGTGCCAGGCGCCAGCTTTCGTCGGCATCACCGGCAATGTCGGTACGCTGGGTCAGCGCGGCCAGTGCACGAATGCCCTCGGCACGGCTGTCTTCACGACGGACCAGATGCTTGGCGTAAAACAGCGCGACGATCGAGTCGTTGGGCATCTCACGTTGCAGGCGCTGGAATCCGCTGCGTGCTTCAGCCCAGTCAGCCTGATTGAAGGCAAGGTTGTTGTAATACTCGCGGCCGATCGTACCTTGAGGTGGGCGGCCATCGAACAGCGAGCGAAACACGGCGGTCGCCTTGTCACGCTCACCGGCATCGACGAGGCGCCGAGCCTCTTCCAGGCGCTGCTGGTTCTGCGGTTGGGCCACGCCGATGTCCTGCGCCAATTGCAGGGCCTGTCGAGGCGTTGGCTGGATGGCTTGCAAGCGGGCGAGGTATTGCTGCGCCTGTTGTGGCTTGCCCTGTTGCACGCCGATCAAGCCCAGGCCATAGAGTGCGTCAACCTGGACCGGGTCCAGCAGCAGGACTTTCTGCCAGACTTCCGTAGCGCGTTGAGGGTTGTTGTGCGACTGCCAGTAATGCCCTTGCTCGACGAGTAACGTCTGTGGCGTCGGACTTTGAGCGTGTGCAGCAGCCGTCCATGCGCTCATGACGGCGATGGCTAGCGTGCGGTGGTGCGCGTGCATGCGGTCTCCCAGGAGAGTTTCAGCGTTCCGTCTTCCCGGAATCGGTAATGTTTATCTGCCCAGCCGAGCGCGAACAGGCTAAGCATGAAGTTGTAGTAACGCGGCGGACTGGCGTCGGTATCAGGCCTGGCCAGCGCCTCTTGCAAGGCGAGCTCCACGCGCTGGCGTTGTTGATCGGCCAACCGGGGATGCCCCTTGGCCTCAAGGTAGGGAATCAGTGCAGCCCAGAATCCGAACGGGCTCTGACCCTGAACACTGCCGTGGAGAGTCTGGACTGTTTCCGGGGGGGAGCCCGTTGCGACAGTGCTGCGGGCCATGCCGTCCAGCCGTTTGAGCAGGAGCGCTGCCAGCGGTTCGGAGGTGTCACTCATGCCCAGCCAGAGGTACGCGCGAATGGCATCATAGCTGCCCGTGTCGCCGTTGATCGGGTCGCTGACGAAGACACCCGATTGCGCTGAAGTGCCTTGATAACCGACCCAGTCAGCGACAAAACCGTGGTGGCTTGATTGGGCAATCATCGTCGCGGTGTTGTTGGCAATCGCTTGCCAGGGGCCGTTGGGAGCTTCCTTGGCCAGCCGCCGTAACAGTGGCAGTGGCAGGTAGCTGGGGTTCAGGCGCCAGAGAGCATCCGGCAGGACGAAGCCCTGTGGTCCAGGCAATACCATCGGACCCAGCCCGGGCAGCGTGACGACCAATTGCGCTTCAATCGTCGCCATCAGGTGCAGGGCATCCTGGCGATAGTCTGGCCGATGCCACAGGCGTGCGGCTTCGAGCAGAGCGTAGGCGATCCACAGGTCGGCGTCGGCAGCCGAATTGGCGTCCTGCAGGCGCCACTGACCGTCCGTGCCTTGCCCCCATAACCAGCCTGGCAGGCGAGTGGCGGTGGCGGAGCCTGCGAGGTTGGCTGATGTCCAGCGCCAGAGTTTGTCAAAGCGTGGCTGATCGTTGCCGATCAGTGCGAAGAGCATGCCGTAGGATTGCCCTTCAGAAGTGCTGTGATTGTTCTCCAGGCTCGATTCCAGAACCCGGCCGTCGGCCTGGACGAAGCGCGTTGCATAGGTTTGCCACAGTGGCCAGGCCGGCAACTCACAGGGAGTTGTGGCGGCTATCGCAGGCACCGGCAGGGCGAGCGCAAGCACAACGCTCAACCTGCGCGCGTTACCGCGCAGGTACTGGCGAAGTGAAACAGCCCGGCTGCTCATGGACGACACAGGCATGCGCAGCTCATTGGCCAAGACGACGTTTGGCCCGTAAGCGCAGGGCCAGGTAAGTCATCGAAGCAAGCAGCAAGACCCCGAGAAGTGTGAACAGCATGAGCGCCATTACGTTTTGCGAGAGGTACCACTGCAGATAGCGCAATGGCCCCAGGCTCCCGACGTAGTAGTCCTGTTCGGCGACCAGCGATTTGACATGCTTGCCCTTGACCACCACCAGACTGCCTTGCAACTCGTGGGCGTTTTCTTCGCTGCTGAGCAGGGCGTTGGTCACGTCGGCCAAGCCGTTGGGCCTTGCGCTGGCGATAAACACCACACTGCGCCCACTTTTGAGCGGCGATTCGAATCCAGTCAGATAAGCACTGCCGTCGTCAGCACTGAACCTGAAGCTGTTGCGTGCTTCACGCAGATTGGTTTTCGTATCCGGGCTGATCCAGTTGCGCAGACGCAAGGGCAGGTCAGACAGCTCAAAGTACTGCGCAGCAGCTTCGTCCTTGGCCGGCAGCAGGCTTTGCCATTGCTCCAGCAGCGGCTGATTGTTGCCCGAGGCGAGCACCAGCAAATCCCGGTCGCGTTGCTCGGCCACCCGGTCGGCGTGGACCACCTTTACGCCGGTGGCCGGATAACCGGTGGAGTCGCCGAAGCGGCCCAGCACGGTCAGATAGGCGCTCAGATCGGCCGGGCCTGGCTCGTTGGGCAGGATCACCGATGTTTCAGAAAGGTCGGCCATGCGGGTGAACGGGAAGCCGCTGTCCTTGAACACCCCGAGGTTGGGCATGGCCATGAAGTGTTCGTATTGGCTGAGGTCCAGGGTCGAGTCCGGGTCGATCACTCCGCGCATGTTGTCGATGATGATGTCGCGGCAGTCGCCCTGTTTGATGTAGTCATACATAAAGCGAAATTGCAGGCGTGATTGCAGCGCTACGGAATTGAGCGGCAACAGCATGCGCGACGTGCGGGCCAGGCTGTCGTCGGTTTTGAGCATCGCCAGCAGGCTGTCGCTGTTGCCGAGTTTCTCGATCGAAGGCAGATCGATCGACTTGATGAAGGTATCGTTGAAATTGACCAGCAACGAGGAATTGGTGGAGACCGGCTGCGGCGTATAGCGGTATTTCAGGTCAAGTTGTGCGCCGGGCTCACGCCAGTTGAACAGGTCGGGTGGCAAGCGCAGCGCAACCGTCATTTGTCCTGGGTTGTAACCCGACACATTGAGTTCTGCGGGCTTGGCCAGTTCACCCAGGCGAACCGGGCGGTCGGAGGGCAGCCAGTTAGGCGCGTCGTACGGTCGGCGTGGCTTGAGCGAGTCGATCCGGTCGATCACCACGCTCTGCCCGGAAAAGGCCGAGCCACCGAGGGCCAGCGCTGTCGCGGCGACCTTGAGATCGGCGCCATCGCGCCCGGAGACGATCAACAGTTTGCCCTGAGCATCATTCGGGTTGCTCACGAGTGTCAATGTCGGCCCTGTGGCCTCTTTGATCGGTAAGCCACTCAAGGCCGTTGATTCGTTGCCGCTGACAAACACCACGGCATTGCCTTTGGCCGGCAGGCTGGTGAGGCTGGCGGGGAAGGTTGCGCCGCGGTAGCTGGCCAGGGCGCCAAACCAGGACGACAGGATACCGGCGGCCTCAAGCTCAGGGCCGCCCGGGCGCGCAGTGAACACGAAGGGCAGCTTCAGGGGCGAAGCGTCTCGACGATCGAACAAGGGCAGAGGCAGAGCGGACAGGTCGTTGGGCTGTTTAATCGAGGACACCTGGAGGCTCAGCTGGCTCTCGTTGCCGATCTTGGCCCACAGGCTGGAGTGCAGAGGGTCTTCACATTGCATCGTGTAGTGACCGATGAACTGCAGGCTGAGCCGGTTGAATTCGGTGATGGTCTGCGGCGGAATCTGCACGGTCCGGGTCTGCAATTTACCGGCCTCTTCCTTCGGGAGGGGCAGGCTGGCGGCCACTTGATCGTTGATCAGCACGTTGATTTGCGAAAGGTCGGCCAGCAGCGCCGGTGAATAGCTGTACTGCAGCGTGACCTGCGCAGCCGTGACGACTTCATCGGCGCGCACATTGAAGTTCACACTGTCGGTAGCCTCCACGCCTTTAAGGTTCATCGAATAGCTTTTGCCCAGCTCCTTGAGGGTGCGGGTATAGCTGTTGCTCGGGGCATCGGTCCCGGGCAGCGATGCGACCGGCATCACCGCCGGCTCTGTGGCGCTGATTGGGGTGGTAGCACTCAACGCCCAGTCGCTCCAGCCCACTAGTGAGCAGGCGAGCAGCATGAGTGAGCGACGAGGAGGAAAGGTCCGGCGAGTGGAAGGCTTCAAGATCGTTGCGTGTCCGCGGTGGGGTCGATGGGTGATGGAGTGTCCGGGCGTTTGCGCAGCAGCGCCTGGCTGTCCTTTAGGGTGGCAACGAACAAGCGCAGGATGGCGCGCAAGCCAATGCTGCTGACCTCGCGCAACGCTGACATTGGCGCGTCGAGGCGGCCGTTGCCCCACGTGTTGGCCCAGGTGTCGGCCCGTGAAAAGGTCAGTCGCACCAGCTCACTTTGCTGGCGCAGGGTCAAACCCTCGAATTTCACGCCTGCCACGTTGTCGTTGCTGAAGATCGTTGTTGCGGGAAAGAGGCTTGAGGGAGGTGTGCGCAGAATGCACAGCCGCAGCTTCTCTTTGGCGCTGAGCTGAACCTGCGGTGGCAGTACCAGACCCACGCCGTTTTGTGAGAAATCCCGGGTTATGCAATCGAACGATGTGCCGTCTTCGCGATAGACGCGCACGGGCAGATCCGCGGGCACCCTGGGCTCGTTGCGCACTTGAGAGGACTCAGTGGCCACCGCCACGGCGGTGCTGACGATGATGATGTTGTACAGGGTCCAGACCAGGTTGATCAGCAGGGTAGTGACCTCGGCCGAATCACTCCCGACCAGTTTCACCACGCCGATCGCGAGACCGATCATGTTCAAGGTCAGCAGGACGATGTAAGGCCGCGCGAGCTTCCAGTTGAAATAGTCCTTTTCGACGGTGCCGCCCTTGTCGGTTACGTTGAATTTGCCCAGCGAAGGGCTGATCAGGGCCAGCAGTACCGGTCGCATGATGTGCCAGGCCAACACCGACTCATACACTTCGTTCCAGAAGGAATGGCGGAAGCGCCCCTGGATGCTGGAGTTGGTCAGGCTGGAATGGAAAATATGCGGCAGTACATAGACCGTGACCATCAACGCCGAGGCATGGAAAATCTGCGCGTCGAAAAACAGGTAGGCCAATGGTGCGGTCAAGAACACCAGACGGGGCAGGCTGTAGAAAAAATGCATCATGGCGTTGAGGTAGCAGATGCGCTGCCCCAGGTTCAGTCCTTTGCCAAACAAGGGATTGTCGGTCCGAAAAATCTGCACCATGCCCCGCGCCCAGCGTATGCGCTGGCTGATGTGTCGGGAAAGGCTTTCGGTGGCCAGTCCCGCCGCTTGTGGAATGGCGAGGTAAGCGGTGTTGAAACCACGGCGATTGAGCTTGAGTGCCGTGTGCGCATCTTCGGTCACGGTCTCGGTGGCGATGCCGCCGACTTCCAGCAAGTGAGTCCGCCGGATGACCGCGCAGGAGCCACAGAAGAATGCCGCGTTCCACAAGTCGTTGCCGTCCTGCACCAGGCCGTAGAACAGCTCACCTTCATTGGGTACCGAGCGAAAGGTATCGAGGTTTTTTTCGAACGGATCGGGTGAGTAGAAAAAATGCGGCGTTTGCAGCAACGCCAGGTTCGGGTCCTTTAAAAACCAGCCCATGGTGATTTGCAGGAAGGAGCGGGTGGGCACGTGGTCGGCGTCGAATATGGCAATGAACTCGCCATCGGTGACTTTGAGTGCCTCGTTGAGGTTGCCGGCCTTGGCATGTTGATTGTTGTCGCGGGTGATGTAGTTGACACCAATCTGCTGACAGAAAGCCTTGAATTCCTCCCGGCGTCCGTCATCGAGCACGTGCACCCGCAGTTTGCCCTCGGGCCAGTCAATGGCCTGAGCCGCGAGCACCACCAGTTTGACGATACCCAATGCTTCGTTATAGGTGGGAATGAACACATCCACCGTCGGCCATTCAGCGGGTGGCTGTTGCAGAAACTGCGGTTTACGTTGCAACGGCCAGGCGGTCTGTATATAGCCGAAGACCAGGACGAGCAAGGCATACAGTTCTGCCAGCACCAGCCCGTAGCCAAATACGGCATCCTGCCAGTTGTCGAAGTCCAGGGTGTCGGACAGGCGCCAGTACATGTAACGCAACGAAGCGATCAGCGAGAGGGTAATCAGGGTCAGGATCGCCAGACGCCCGGTTTGCTTACGGATGATCAGGCTGGCGGCAAAACAGACGGAGGCAAACACGGCCTGAGAATACAGACTCTGCGGCGCAGTGAGGATACCCAGCACCAACAATGCTGCAATCAGCCCGCCTGAGATTTTCAGGCCCTGGCGCCAACGCAGGGGCCATTGACTGAAGCGATCCTGGAAAGAATCCAGTAGCTTCTGCAACCACCAGGTCTTTGCAGGTAGCTGATTCAGCTGGACGGTCATAGCGTGCCCTGCTGGCTGGAAGCATCCGCGAAAAGCAGGGCATGGACCGCGCCTGATAGCGACAGAATGTCCTGACAGCCAATGCTCTCAGGTGCGTACTGCAACAGGTCCCGACCATAGGCCAGCGACTCGTTGAACTGGTGATCGAGGCGAATCGTCCCGATCAGGTTAGCGCCGAGCCGTCGCTGAAACAGCACGCCCATGTCCCTGCTGAACGCACGGGAGTCATCCCGTTGGTTGAGCACATACCGCTGCCGCTGTGCGCGTCGCGGGCTGGTTTCCAGCCACTGGGTCATGGTGTCCAGTGCCAGGTAGGAGGCCGCGTCGGCCACCGTCATCACCAGCACCAGATCGGCGGCGTCGAGTGCCTGTTGCGAATAGACGGTCGCGCCCGAAGGCGTATCCAGGATCACGATATCGTTTTCGCTGAGGTTCATTGACGCCAGGTGCTGATTCAACCAGTCAGCATCTTCAAGCAGCATCTGCCTGAGCAATCGGCGTTCGTTCAGCTCGCCAGTGCCGAAGGGCAGGCACTCACTGTCACTAAAGCCCGGCAGGCGATGAGCGCCCCAATCGGCGTCCTGCTCTTTGAGCTGGATCAGCCCGGGAGCCGGCCTGGTGATACCCAAGTGGCTGGACAGCGCGTTCTGAGGGTCCAGATCAATCGCGATGACTCGCCCTCCAGGGTGCCGAAGGGTTTTCGCGAGGCCAGCGGCGACGGTACTTTTACCCACCCCACCATTCGCTGAAACGATGGCAATGACCTTCGCCTTCGTCCGCTTGTGAATCGTTTCTGGCAGACCGTCTCGGCGAACCTGGTTGAGTTCTCGCAACAGGTCGCTCAATCGCTGACGGTCACCGGTAGCGGAACTCGCAGGTGGTTCGGTCAGGGGAGGGGGCTTGGGCGAGGGTGGCGAGGGGACAGTATTTTTCACCGGTTCGACCGGCGGTTCTGGCTCAGCCACCGCAGGTATGACCGGGTCGTCTTTGAAATCTTTATAGTTTGGTTGTATTTCCTGGTAAGTCTCTGCGTTTGCGCCAAAACGTGTAAAGAGTTTCGTAATGTCATCTACATATTTCATGCGTTGTACCAGGAATGAAATAACTTAGAAACTCAGCATTCCATTAACTTAACAAAGTTGATGCGTCGTCTAGGCGTTGGCAGAGTGCCATTAATTTAGGGTTTCCATGTAGGTGTGTCAATAATTGTTATAAAAAGTCAGCGAGTCATGTTGGTGTTTGTCCAAGTATTATTTGTGTGTTGTGATATTTGTAGAAAGTGTGAATGTTAAAGTGCACCAAAATAATAACTGTCCAATGAGGTGTGGTGCGGTAGCAGATAATAAGTGTATTTATCGGGAGAAATAATTTCAGAGTATTTCTGCTTCAGGAATAAAAGAAATCTCTTCGGTTTCAATGGGGGTGGAGTAGTGTGAGTCTCGTTTCCGCTAAAGTTATTGTTCTATTGGCTTTCGTTGAAGTCCGTGAAGATTGAAAAAAAGAAACTTCGGTCTCTTTTCATGGTTACCAAGTTCCACCACTTCTGACGCAAATGTATCTCTGTGTATCCAGGCCGCATGCCGATACAGACTGTTTCTTTTATGGGCGGTTGGTGACACATCCGGGATACCCGTTCGGCGTCAAATGAACTCCATCGAGACATCGTTCAATAGTTCAACCACCCAAGGAGTTTCCAATGAAAAAAGTAATGGCCGCTCTGGCCTGCACCGTTAGCCTGATCATCGGCGCCAA
This sequence comes from Pseudomonas sp. FP1740, assembly GCF_030687165.1. Lineage (NCBI taxonomy): Bacteria > Pseudomonadati > Pseudomonadota > Gammaproteobacteria > Pseudomonadales > Pseudomonadaceae > Pseudomonas > Pseudomonas sp. FP1740. The sequence goes on along the minus strand of NZ_CP117461.1, from coordinate 3,760,148 downwards.
CGCGTCGGCGCAAACTGAAAAGCCTACTGTCGTTCTGGTGCACGGCGCCTTTGCCGATGCTTCGAGTTGGAATGGCGTGGTGAAGATCCTCGAAAAAGATGGCTACCCCGTTGTGGCCGCCGCCAATCCATTGCGCAGTGTGAAGAGCGATGGCGCTGCTGTTTCTGCGTTGCTCGATGGCATCAAGTCGCCTGTTGTGCTGGTCGGCCACTCCTACGGTGGCAACGTCATCAGCGAAGCGGCCAACGACCATGCCAATGTAAAGGCACTTGTTTACGTCGCCGCCTTCGCGCCCGAGGCGGGCGAAACGGTCGCCGGGCTAGCCGGAAAATTCCCGGGGAGTACCCTCGGCCCAACCCTCGCAGCGCCTGTCGCACTGGCTGATGGCGGCAAGGATTTGTACATCCAGCAGGACAAGTTTCACGATCAGTTCGCCGCTGACGTCCCCACCGCGCAGGCGGCATTGATGGCGGCGACTCAGCGCCCGGTCACCGAAGCGGCGCTGAACGAACAGTCAGGTACGCCCGCCTGGAAGCACATTCCGTCCTGGTACATCTATGGCGACAAGGACAAGAACATTCCACCGCAGGCCATGGAATTCATGGCCAAGCGAGCCGAGGCCAAGGTGGTGAAAGTCGTTAAAGGGGCTTCCCATGTCGTGATGGTTTCAAACCCGGAGCCGGTAGCCCGGCTGATTGAAAAAGCGGCTGCGGCGATGTGATCCCTGCGCTTGTGAAGTGTAGGTAGGCAGAGGGTCAAGTATCGAATCAAGGCATCAAGTGAGGAACTCATTTGTGCCTTGATCGATTTTTGAACGGGTGGTCGTCAGTAAGTTGATCAGCCGGTGAGCCTCTGCGCCGAAGCATTTCACCGGCTTGCCGTAGCGACGCCTCGCAAGGCGCCGATCTGTTTAACCCCTTAGAACCAATAATGCAGGCCGAGCATTAATGACTGGGCGCTGTAGTCAGTACGCACATCGCCTTGGGGCAGGCCCTGAATGTCACCGAAGTGCGCATCGCGAGTCTTGAGGTATCGATAATCCAGGGACATGGACCATTGTTCGGTGAGTTCGTAACCTACCCCGGCGCCGAGTTGATAGGCCGATACAGTGTCGCGATGAGTGCCGCCGAACTGGACGCCGCCGGCTTCCAGGCCACTGACCGACAGCGTGGTGTAACCCAGGCCGCCGCCGATGTAAGGGGTGAACCGACTGAAGGGTGCTGGCAGGTTCAAGACGTCATACCAGAGGTTGGCCATGACGCTGGTGGCTTCCTCTTCGCCTTTACCGTCGATGCTCCCGCCGCCTTCATAGACCCGGTTATTGAATTGGGTCAGGGTGTTTTTGCGGTAGCTGAGTTCCACTTCAGGTCTGAGCCCGATGGGGAAGCGCCAGCCCAGTGCCAGTCCGGTGGCGTAGCCGGAGTGTAACGGTTGGTTGAATTCCATTTCGACAAAGTCGAGGTTGTTCTGGTTAAGGTCCTGCGGAGCCACCCAGTTCAGACCACCCATGACACTGACATAGGGGCCGAGCGTGTCGGCGGAACTGGACTCAGGGGCAATAAGGCCCATGCCAATGACGCCCATCACGAGATACTGAGGTTTTTTAAATAGGTTCATGCTCGGTCCGAAGTGTGCCGTTATCGATAAGTAAGCGGGGGGTGTTAGGGAGCGAGCGTTCAACACGCTCCCTCCCGGGATATTTCATACACGGTGCAAATGCTTTCCAGGTTTTTCGAGCCCTGGGGTACTGATGGCGTTCGCTCGTTGTTCAGCCAGCGTGCACAGGTTGCGCAGTGCCGTGGTCATTGCCGCGGTCAGCATTTTGCGTAGCAGCCCGCGGTATAAAAAACTCAAGGGGCCAGAGATCTTCGCGCTATGGATGACCTGGGTTTCATTCGGGGAAAGTCTGCGCATCTGGTGATCGAACTCAAGGTCGATCCAAAGCAGTCTTGCCGTGTTCCGATAGCTTTCATGCAGCTTCACTGCTTCCAGTTTCAGCGGCATGTTCAGGCCATTTTTGAGGACGCATTTGCCTCGTGTTCCAGGTTGAAACGGGCCATTGAGCTCACACTGGCGAACGTCGGTATCCCATAGCGGCGCTTCTGAAAAATTGCTCCAGATATTCCAGATTTCAGCACGCGGCGATTTGACTAAGACTTGCACTTTGACATCGTTCACGGCGACACCTTGATTGTTGGGGGCACGGTCATGCGGGAGAGTAGTGGGATCAATTGAGTGCCTCAGGCAGCGGGTGCGGATTGACTCAGCACTTGAGCTGTAATGCTGGCTTGACCGATTTTTTCGCCCCGGTTGAACAGGTCGATATAGATGCGGTTGGTTTTGAACGGCTGCTGTGCGTCAAAACCGGCTTGCGGTGCCAATGACAGCGGACTGTTCCTGGGGATTGGTCGATCCAGGGTGAAACTCAAGGCCAGCAGGTTCATCGGGGTGTTGAGTGGAATCCGCAGATGGCTGTGGGCAATCTGCATGTAGCACTGGCGGGCAACTTCGAGGAAATACACCATCGAATGGTGCTCGGGGTCGCCCTCCTGGAAGAAGTGCTCATCCGGCAGTTTGAGCGTGTCCACGCTCAAGCCCTGAGCGATGCCGCTCATGTCACTGACGATGACGTTTTCTTCCCTGGCCTTGTGCAGCAAGGCCTTGTCGCGGCAGCGAGTGGCCGTGAACTCGCCGGCGGGCGATTTCTCGAACGCCGAGCTGTAGGCCATCCCAAGGACGCAGGTGCACATCAGCTTTCCGGCTTGCATCACCTTGGCATTGAACACATGCGGGTCTTTACCCTGTTCCAGATGCAGATCGATCACACCCTGCTTTTGTACGTATTGCTGGAACTTGATATTCAGGGTTTTGACATAGGCGACCCGTCCACTCAGTGGCGGCATGGCAAGTTCAATCAATTGCAACACGCCCTCAAGCAATAAAATGCCGGGGATGTGATCAAGAGGGTGATCGAAGAAATAAGGGTGCGCTTCATTCACCACGAGCTGGGCGCGTAGTGACTGGGGGCCGCGCTGGACGTTGGTGATTACGACGTTTTCCGGGCAACGTTGCCAGTGCGCCGGGCGCTGGGCTTCAGTGCCACGGTGCAGGGCGAAAAGACTCTCCATGGCGCGAACCCGGACACGCAACCCTGAGAGCAGGGTGTTGGTCAGCATGTCGCTGAGTTGCAACACATCGACGCCGTCGTTTTGTGGTTCGCGGACAAGGCTGACAGGACGGGCAGGCGGGATCACCGGCTGCAGTTCATGGTGGGCCGAGTGAGCAAAACGCAGGGTAAAGGGATGCTTGATGGCAGGAGCGGGTTCGGCCGCCGTGCTCCATTCCCGAAGCTTTTCAGTAAACAACCACATCACTGCCTTGCCGGCTTCGCGAACCTCGATCACCGTGTGAGCCGATGCACTCAACATCACCGCCAACAGGGTTTCGATGCCACTGGCTTCAGCCAGGAAACCGGTAATCTCTTGCAGAGATCCACTGGCATGAGTCGCGTCAGGTTGCAGCTCGCAGACTTCAATGTTCTGGTATTGACTCCGCTCTTTGCCCAGCAGTTGGCAAGCCTCTTCCAGCGAGTTCGCGGCATGGGCGAGAACCGCCGCGCGGATCACCAGTAAAGGTTTGTCGCTGGCGTCTGGTTGATACGGACGCAGCGCAATCAGCCCCAGTCCTTCGCCTTGCACCGTCGCTGAATGTCGGGCGCGCTCGATCTCGATTTCACCGCTGATAAAGCGCCCTGCACCGAGCAACAGCGTGGTTATGCCGTTCTTGAACCATTGCTGCGATGCCAGCAAGGTTTGCCAGAACAGACCCGAGGTGCCGACCAGTGTTTGATGGAAACCCTTGAAGTCAAAAATCTGCGTCGGGTAGCCGGACAACATGTTCGGCAGCATGGTTGCCACGTCCGCTACTTCCACGCCCGGTGGCGTGCCTTGAGCCTGGGAGTAGAAGGTGTGAGCGCTGCTGTACGCATTGCTGAAGCGTTCCCCACCCATGTTGCAGCACATGACCATCGCCGTGCCGGGTGAGCCGGCCACACCCGGCAGGCGTCGCAGCAAATGATTGACGCGATCGGTGATCAACAACTTGAACGGATCGACATGGGCCAGAGGTTTGGGGCCCATGCCGAAACCGTCGATATCAATGACGCGATCCTGCGCCAGGAATTGGCCCAGTAACGGCTGACCTGGGGCAGGGGAGTAATCAACGAAACGCCCATAAGGGAAATTGACTGATGGCGCTGCCGGCCGATCGAGCTGTTGCTTGAATGACTGCAATGAGCTGTGACCGCCGATCGCTGCTTCGGCCTCGACAATCGCGAGGTCCAGCATCAACACGCCGGGGGCGCTTAGAGGGACGGCAGGGCGGTTATCGGGAATATATTCATCCACCACCAGATGCGCATTGGCGCCGCCAAAACCGAAGCTGGAGATGCCTATACGGATCGCCGACTGACGATCCGCGAGGGGTTGTATCTGCTTTGTGGCCAGTCGCAGGCTGGTCTCGTCGACTTTTGCGCTGGTTCGGTAGTCGGGCTGAGGTGGAATCCCTTTGTGGCGCAAGATCATCAGCGCCTTGGCGAGCGAAGCGCCTCCAGCGGCGGCCAGTGGGTGGCCAATGACGGACTTGATCGAACCGATGGTGATTTTTTTGCCGTCTGTGCAATGGGGGGCGAAGAAGCTGTTCAGCGAGTCCAGCTCTGTCGCATCACCCAGCGGAGTACCGGTGCCATGGGTTTCGATGTAGTCCACGTCGTTGGGATCCAGACCGATATAGGCACGCTGGTAAGCCGTGTACTGGGCCTGTTTGCCAGGCGCAAACACTGAACCTTCGGCGCCATCGGCGGACATTCCCAATGCCCGTAAAACGCCCAGGGGGCGGCGCTGCGCAATCAGGGCCTGCGATACAGGTTCGACCAAAAAGGCGACTGCACATTCGCCCGGCACAATACCGTCAGCGTCCTGGCCGAACGCCTGCATTTGGGCCCGGGCGGAAAAAGCGGTCAACTGCGAGAAACCCAGAAACAGTGCCGGTGGCAGCACGGTGTTCAGTGCCATGACAATCGCGTTATCCGCCTGTCCGCTATTGACCAGCGCCTGAGCCATGTCGATTGCATAGGGGAACGAACTACAGGCGGTGTCGACCGATAACGCCGGGCCACCGAAGGCAAAAGCCGCCGCCAGTTCAGCCACTTGTTCACCCGGCGTGTAGCCCTGTGGTGCTTCGGTTTTTCCGGACATGCCTGTGACGAAATAACTCTCGTCGCTCCAGGATGTTGCGACCACCAATGCGGTGCGCTCCTTGATCAGTGTCGAGCCTTGTCCGGCAAGCTGGGCGAGGAGTGTCTGCAGTACTTTCTTACCGATGGCGACCTGCCGTCCTTCATGCCGTGAAGGGATTGAAGCGTCATCGGTCAGGCAAAAAGCACTGTCCAGGTAAACGCGATCCTTTTCACCTGCCTTTGCTGAATAGATTGACGCCTTATCCAGTTCCCAGCGTGTCAGCATCGAATTGATAGGTGCTATCTGTCCTTGCGTAAGCAAATGCCAAAGCGCATCCGTTGACGGTGCCCCGGGAAACTCGCCGGCCATTGCGCTGAAGCAAAAGTCGCCCTCTGTTGTTACCGCGCCATTCATACCCTGTCTCCTGATTGCCAAAATGCTGGGTGATCTGTCCGATCACCCGGATTCCATGCCATTTTTTACAGCGGCTCAGTGCTTCAGCTCAGTCGTGCCAGAAGCGACAAGGCGTCCTGCGGCGTACGACGCGACATCAGTGCTTCACCGGCAAACTCGCTGGCAGAGCACTGTTGCGCCATTGATTGGCAAAGTGCTTCTCGGGCAAAACCGTTGAGCCCCAACTGTGTAAAGGGCGTCTCGATGTCGATCGACTGTGGCGCGTCCGGGATCAGGGGTGACAGGGAGTTGAAAAGCAGGTTGCTTGCCTGCCCTTGGGCGTCCGTTGTGGCAGGTGCTTGCACTTCGGTAGCGGGTGTTGATGTCGACTCGGGGGCGGCAAGGGCGGCTTTAATCAGGGCGATTGTTGCCTGCGGATACTTGGCGTTGGCCAGCTCAGTGCTGTTGGCCTTGAGTTGCGGCCACAATGCGACGACCGACTCCAGGAAGTCCAGCTGCACGAGGGAGTCCAGGCCCAGGCTTTCGTAGCTTTGTTTTTGGTCGATCTGGTCAACCGTAAAACCGGTGATATTCGCCAGTTGTTCCAGTACCCATGCTTCGACATCCACGGCAGGTGCCTGCGGATCGGCTTCAAGCCGCGCCAGCAAAGCGGTAGGAGTGGGGGCATCAAAGAGCTGCGAGGTGAGCTCTTTCTTTTCCGGGAAGTGCTGGGCCAGGGATTCGAAAATATCGACCATGCCGAGAGAGTCGATACCCAGGCTTTCGAAACTTTGATCGAAGTCGATTTGTTCTTTTTTGAATCCTGTGACCGTACTTATTTCGGCGCGCAGCCATTGCCCGTAGTTGAGTGCTGGTGTTTGTTCCGCAACAGGTGTCGATTCCAGTATTACCGGGTTCGAGTGTACGGGCTCCAGCACCGCAAGGTTTTTATTGACGGGGGCTTCAATCCCATTGGCATAAACGCCCTCGAGGACTTGTTGGTGAGCATTGAAGTAATGCGCGGTGACGGATTCGGCCTGCTCCAGCAAACGCATCAATATTGATTCTTTTGCGATATTGGACTCGCACAGTGAATCAATGATTTTTTCTGAAAGAGAAAAATAGCTGTTGGCTATTTTTCCATTGGACACGATGAATTCCTGCACAACATCGTTGAGTTGGAAGCGCATGAGGTTCTCCTAACCAAAGTCGGTATATGTTTTCTACAAACAAGAAATAACAAGTCTTGGCCCAGGGGTGGGCCTTGTGTGAATCAATGAACCAGGTTGGCAGTAGCCATATAGCGACTTAAAGTTGGAGTTCCACTGCGTCGATCTCGGAAGATGTTGTTTTTCTGGCTCCCTTGAGCAGCCCGGATCTTACGTTCAGATAAGTGAAGAGCGTTATTGCATCGGCTCCCTGGAAAGCGATGTAGCCGTCAGGACGAATCAGCATCAACGTGCCCGCTTTGGCATGGTAACGCTTGTGCAGCCGCCAATCGGGGTCCAGCAACGTCGAGTGCCAGGAAGGCAGTTCGGCGCTGCTCAGGGCATCAATAACGCAATAAGCCTTGATGCCCGGGTAGTCCTTCTCCACCGACTCGGCCAGCGAGTAATAGCCCGGCAACAACGGGGAAAACTGATCGGCTGCGCTGAAAATCAACAGCGTGAACGTTCCATGGAACAAGTCGATCAAGCGCTTTGGCGGCATACCTTGCAGTTGCCACAACTCGACATCGGGTGCCAGTTGCCCGGCGCGAGGCACCGACGTCTGGAATTCAGGTTTCTTGCCTTTTTTATCCCAATTCATGCGCTGCTTTTTCGTCAGTGATTCCTGGATGTAATCACTCTTGCCGTAGTGGTACTGATGACCGGAAATCATCGACGGCAGTTTGCGCTGAACCTTGCGCCTGTTGCTTATCAGTGGCAGAACATTGTCGCGCAGCCAAACGAGGGCGCGATGCTTGACGGTAATCAGTCCGGTCAGTCGATGTGCTGTGTTCTCGACTTCCAGGGCCACCGGGTAGCGCTCTTCGTTGTAGCTTTCCAGCAACGATGGATCAGCCAGGCCCTGATCGACATAGGCCATTTTCCACGCCAGGTTATAGGCCTCGGAAACCCCCAGGTTCATCCATTGGCCGCCGATCGGGCTGCCGATGTGAGCCGAGTCGCCCACCAGAAACACAGAGCCTTGCTGCAACGACTGCACGCGGCGATGTTGGAAAGAGGCGATGGTGGTCGATGAAATATTGGACAACGTCATCTTTTGCCCGCGTCCTTCGCACAACCGCTGAAAGTTCTCCAGGCTCAAGGAAGGGCGTTCACCTTCTGGCGGCAGGTTGTAGGGCATCTCGATGAAAAGTCGATAGCGGGATTGAGCGCTGATCGGCGCGACCGCGACATAACCGTCCTGTGCACCCAGGAAGAAAGCGCCTTCGTCCTTACTTCCAGACCACTCGATATCGGCATCGGCGAGCATGAAGAAGCGGTCGTAGGACGATCCTTCGAAGGTCATATCAAGACGTTTTCTGATGTTGCTGCGAGCACCGTCGCACGCGACCACCCAGCGGCTGGAAAAGGATTCGGCGCTGCCGTCCGCGTGATGAAGCGTCATCTGCACTGAGCCCGGCTGATTTTCTATATCGACCAGCTCGGTATTCCATTCAACATCTGCTCCCAACTTGTTCAGTCGCTCAAGCAGAATCTTCTCTGTCTGCGGCTGTGGCAGGCTGAGGAGCAGGGGATAGGTGGCGTCCAGGTAGGAGAAGTTGTAGTTCAGCACCCGTTTGGCGTTCGATTGCACCGAAAACTGGTTGATAGTGAATCCGTCGCTGATGGCCTGATCGGCAACTCCCAGATCTCGGAAAATTTCCAGGGTTCTGGAATGGATGGCCATCGCTTTGGTAGCGGTCGAGGGACCGGCATTCTTTTCAATAATGCGAAAAGAGACGCCCCACTTCTTCAGCATGATTGCCAGGGACAGGCCAATCGGGCCGGCGCCTACGATCATGACTGTCGGGGTATTACCGGGTTGGCTGAAGTGCTTGGGGGGCAAAGTGCTCAGAGTGTTCATCGGTTAGTACCAGTTTCTGTAGAAGGGAGAGTTGGCAATGCCGAGCAGGGCATCGTCACCGGATGAATCCCCGTAGGCATAAATGTAAAAGTCATCAAGGTTGCTCAGACAGCCCTTGAGCCGTGTGACTTTTTCCCTCTCAACACAGTTGGTACCTGATATTCCGCCGGTCAGTTTGTTCTTCGCCGTTGCCAGGCGAGTGCCGCAGACATAGTCGAAACCCGCTGCCTGACCCCAGGGAATCAGGTAGTTTTCCGGCGAGTTGCTGACCAGCGCAGTGACATGCCCCATGGACTGATGCCATTGCAGCCGGCGCAGGGCCTCGGGCCTGAGCCAGAGCGGTAGCAGCTCGCTGATGAAATACTTGGCATGCTCGCGCTCTTGCTCAACGGACAGACCGCCCAGATAACAGGCAATGAATGCCAGTCGGGCTTGCATCAATGGCGTGATGCCAACGATTACACTGAGCATTTTGGGCAGCAGGGGAATGATCCTGAGCCAGAATGATCGGGTTCCCACGATATAACGCATGTAGCGCCAGAACGTATGTCTGTCGGTCAATGTGCCGTCAAAGTCAAACACGGCCAGTACCGGTTGTGTGCCATTAGCTTGCATGAATCTCTTCCTTGAGAGAGATGATCTCGATGGTTTTGGGCAACTTGAAGCCCGAGAGGTAGCGCGAGAGCAGGGTAGAGACAGCGCTCTGGGTCAGGTCGCCGCTCCCTTCAACGCACAGGTGCAGTACGTTGACCTCCTTGTTGTCCGGGACGATGTAAGCTTTCGCGCGCACCACATCCGGGTGCTTCAGGGCAATGGATTCGATTTCAGTCAGATCGACCATTTGCGCTTTGATCTTCGAGATTCGCAGGCGTTGGCAATAGAAGAACACATGCCCGTCGTCGTCCCGCCAGACCAGATCACCCGTGTGTAGCCAACCATCACGGAAGAACCGGGCATTGGCGTCCTCTGCATCGTTATAGCCGTCAATCACCATCGAACCGCGAATCAGCAGTTCGCCAATGCGTCCAGGTGCGACATCCCGCCCTTCGGCATCGACGACCCGTAGTTCTACGCCTCTGATCGGTTGTCCCATGGCGCCGCGATGGACCTTGCCAATCGAGCTCTGGACAATCACCGGCATGCTCTCGGTCAATCCATAGCCTTGCAGCACCGGATTGCACCCCAGCAGCCTTCCCAGCTTCTCGGCTTCGTCTGCGGGTAAATGACTACCACCCGAATAAATCATCAGGTGAGGGTGCAACGGCAACAGCGCGCCCTTGCGTTTGGCCAGTCGTGTATTGAAGTAGCGAATGACGTCGGGCACCAGGCAGGCAAAGGTGACCTTATGCTGGGACAAGACTTCGGCCAGATCCCTGTTGAGCAGGGTGTTAGTCATTAACAATGTGGCGCCCACACTCAAGGGGAAAACCATCATCACCGACAGGCCGAAGATGGCATACAGCGGCAGCGTCACCAGATGAACGGAACCGACACCTTGAAGATGAAACTGCTCATGCAGCCCATCACTCGATTGCGTCAAATCAAGGTAGCGGTGAGAAACGGCCAGCGGTTTACCGATGCCCCGGTAGGTGAACTGTACCGAGACGATCGGATTGCCTTCGGGCAGTAACAAGGGCTCGGTCTGTCGGGGAAGCCGAGAGTCCGCCGTTGCGTTGTCGGGCAGGGACGATGACGGTTCGCTTGCGGCGTTCAACACCAAGGAGTGCTTAACGCCGCAGGCAGGCTGAAATGTCTCGCTATGCTGCTCGAACAGCGTTTCGGTGGTCACTACCAGCGTCGGTCTGGCGATGCTGATGACGCTGTTCATTTCGAATGGCGTCAGTTTGTAGTTGAGAATGACCGGAACCGCACCGCGACCGATGATCGCCAAATAGTAAGCGATGAATTCCACCCCATTGGGTAGAACGAGCGCTACTTTGTCGCCAGGCAATACATTTAATGCTGAGAGTGCGCCATTGCACTCTTCAGCCTTTATACGCAACTCACGGTAAGTGACGGTATCTTCTTCCGCGTCCAGATTCCTGATAGCAATGTGCTCGGGGAACGACTCTGAAAAACCGACGAACCGATGCAGAAAACCTTCTTTAGATGAAAGGCTTTTCATTTACCAACCTCTCTCAATCCTTGAATTTATGGTCAGACAAAAAAGTACTACAGAGGCAGGCTATATATAAATTGTTTCAATTAAGCATCAATGTAGTTATTTTTCCGATACCAATCCAGGGTATCGGTCAATGTTTCCGTCACGGGGCGGAACTTGCACTGCAATTCTTTCAGGCTTTTGTTGTGGCTGAAATGGGTGCGCCCTTGCTCTTGTTCCATGAGTTTGACAGTGGAAGTACTGATGAGCACCGGCTTTTTCGTGATTCGGTAATAACCTTCATAGATCAAGGCAATTATACGCAGCATGAACAGTGGCACTTTGCGCTCCGGCGCTTTTACGCCACTGACACTGGAGAGCGCCTGGAAAATGCTTTTCATGTCCATGTGATTGCCGGCTGCCAGGTAGCGTTCTCCTGATCGGCCGCGTGTGATCGCCGCGAGTTGATGCTCTGCTACATCCCTGGCATCGACAACGGAAAAACTTCCAGGCAGTACGCCGGGCAATTTCTGTCCGACAAAGTCGAGCAGGAACTGTCCTGATGAGGTCGGGCCGATGTCCCCAGGGCCAAACATCCAGCCAGGCAATACCATGGCGACGAACATATCTGGATGCCGCGCCAGGAATTCCTGAACTTTCTGTTCAGACAATATTTTACTCAGGTAGTAATCGTCAGCCTCCGATTCACTGCGAGACATTGTTTCATCGATCACCTGATCTTTATCGCCCTTCAAGACGGCAATGGAGGAGGTATGGACTGCACGACGAATGCCTGCGGCATAAGCGGCCTGCAACAGGCGCTCGGTTCCGGTCACGTTAGTGTCATACAGTTTCTGCCAGTGCTTTCCGCCTTTGTAACTATCGCGGAAATAGGCGGCGGTATGAAACAAGGCATCACAGCCTTGCAAGGCATGGCTGAAGGCGTCGACATTGAGCATGTCGCCTTCGACAAATTCGACAGGCAGATTGCCGAACTGCTTCTTGGCTTTTTCGACGGAGCGGACCAGCGCTTTTACTTTGATGTTTCGCTTTAAAAGCGCATGAACCACATTATTACCGAGCAGGCCTGTAGCGCCTGTAACAAAGGCATATTCCATTAAAATCCAGCTCCTGTGGGGTAACCTGCTACTGCATTGAGATTGATGTCACCGCGCTCGATGCTTTGACCAGGCAGGGGGCGTCAACGGCGGCAAGTAAAAACCATTCGGTATCTGGAAATCAAGCGGTATTTAACAGTCGCCACAAGGTCGACGTCCTTGAACCCGACCTGAAACACGAAAATCCTGTGGTTTAGAGCGTTGTCGACAGCAGGCATTCACCGGGATCGGGCGGATTGAGGTCATCGCTAGACATTTTTGCCGTCCGTCGCCTGCCTTCTGGGGGGCGTCAAAAGACACCCTGGCTGACTCGATTCATCAGGGCGCGCGCGTCAGGCTGGATACCAAGGCGCCTGAACGTGCGGGGCCCAATACATGGCATTTACATGGCACTCCTTAAAAGTTTAAATGCAAAGTGATTAAGAGGGCTTAGTATAAGATATGATAGTTAAAACAGGTTTGCGCAGTGAGTGGCAGATCCGTTGCATCCAGTTACAAATAGATTTGTTTGGCCAAAGGAGCCGAAGGCGTGATTAAAAAGAGATTAGGTCGAGAAGAAAGTCAGCAAATAACAAGGGATAAGTTATTCGATACCGCCACTGACCTTATGGTGAGAAAAGGTTTTCACGCCACCAGTGTCAACGCTATTTCCGAGGAAGCCGGTTTTTCGAAGGGGGCCTTCTTTTCAAACTTTACAAGTAAGTCGGACTTGCTTCTGCAGTTAACTCAGAGATTCAAGGGAGTTGAGATTAATCGATTGAGTGTCACCCTGACTTCAGGGTATTCGTCGGAAGAGCTGACCCATGGATTGAATGCCTATATTGACACGCTTAAAAATAATACCAGTTGCGCGATTCTTGATGCTGAGTTGCAACTGATCGCCTTGCGTGATGAAGAGTTCTCAACGCATTACTACGATCTGCATCAGGAAAATAGTGAAGCCTTGGGTAAGTTGATTACCATCATATTTAATCATGCAGGCAAGAAGCCTCCTTTGGCGAATGCCGCTCTTGCAAGGACCTTCACCGCTTTGTCGGAAGGTTTGATACTGCAAGGGCATAAAGATCCGGCCTCTGAAATAAAACTGGTGTTGAACTCGCTTATCCAGACAGCAGAGCCTTTATAGAACGCTGCCATTCTTGTGATACATACGATATTCGCATGTCCGGGGCTCAGACCTCGGGCAGGATGCGAGCTGCCATGCCCATCTTTAGCGCACACAATAAGGTCTGCGCAGTAGCGCTCAGTGATTCTGGAACGTTTTCAATCCTCGTTGTACGGCGGGCCTGGCTTCGATCGCGTCGAACCAGCGTGATAAGCGTGAAAGCACTGCCCAATCCAGCCGATCACGAAATGATGCCGCGATGGTGAAAGCAGAGATGTCCGCCATGGAGAACTGACCTCCGGCCATAAAGTCGTCGGTAAGAAACCGTTCTGCATAGACAAGTTGTTCAATGACGCGTTGATCGATAACTGTGGCCGCATCATTAAATCCTGCCTGGCGCAGGGAAAATGCAGCATGACTGGGCCCGATGACGTCCGTTACGAAAAAGAAATAACGATCAAACACCCGGTCGCGTTTTGGTCCACGATGCGCTGGTGCGAGCCGACCCGGAGCTTTTGCATCAGCGAACTGAATGATTGCGTTCGATTGGTTAATGACCAGCGGGGGTGTCGATGAATGGTCGACCAGGGTTGGGACTTTTCCTGCCGGATTAAGCGCCAGGTACGACAAGTCGCGTTGCTCATTCGCCTGCAAATTCAGTCTTCGTGCGGTGTAGGGGATACCTGCTTCCTCCAAGGCTATTGCAGCCCTCAGACTGTTGCCGGTAGGCGCGCCATACAGCTCTATTTTCGGGCTTATCAGACATGGCCAAGTAGAATGTGAACGCTGCTCAGCACTAATGTGACTTGTAATGGTCAATACACCCCGCGCGACCGTCAGCGGTCGTACTGCCCGGCGCCGACCGGATCCGCATCGGCATTTTGATCAAGGACAGTGAAAGCATGCTCACCGCAATATAATCCGCAACCGCCTCCACCTGGTTCCGTGAATCGGGACTCGCCGTACGTTTACCCCTCAATCCAATTCGAAGATTTAAAGCATGCACCTACGCAAAATTGCAGTTGGGCTGTCGGCCCTTGTTTTGCTCTCGACCGGGGCACAAGCCCGCAGTCTGCTGGATTTCATCAAGCCGCCCACCCAGCATCAGCAACAAACCTCCCACTCGGGCTCGATCAGCCAGAGCGCGGCGCTGGAACTCTATTCAAACAAACAGAAACAGGCATCGTTTGACGACTGCACGGATCTGTTCCCGGCCGCGAAACCGATCAACATGGCCACTGTGCCTGCCACAATGAAACCCTTGGCTCTGTGTTCCGACAACTTCGCGGTGCTGTACTCGCAAACCAGCAAGACGCCGCTGGTAGTGGTCGAACGCCTTAATGCCGCCCAGCTGCAGGATGCCAAAGGGGAGGAGCGTACCAACCAGTTCTACCCGGACCCACGCATTCCCAAGAGTGGGCGGGCAGAGTTGAGCGACTACCGTAGCCAACATCCGGCCGTGGACCGTGGCCATCAATCCCCGGCAGCCGATGCACCGAACCCCAATGCAATGGCCCAATCCTTTGCGCTGTCGAACATGGTGCCGCAAGATCCAACCAACAACCGGAAGATCTGGAGTAAGGTCGAGTCCGATGTCAGAAAGTTTGCCAAACGAGCCGATGGCAATGTCTTTGTCTTTACCGGCCCGCTCTTTGATTCAGGCCACGGCACCGTCGGCGACAACAAGGTCTGGGTGCCGACCCGCCTGTTCAAACTGGTTTACGACGCATCGTCCAAGCGTGCCTGGGCTTACGTACTGCCCAACGCTGAAACTCGCATCGAGAAGCCGATGGACTATGACGCTTTCGTGAAGAGTACCGGGCTCAACTTGCTGGGAAATCTACCGGTCACAGGTTCCGTGGGGCGTTCTTGATGGCTTGATTGATTAATCCGTAGCAGCTGTCGAGCCGGGGCGAGGCAGCTGCTACAGAGAGTGTGTCGCGGCTAACGCGCCGCCCAGGCATTGAAGTGTTCTTCCAACTCCTCGCCATGGTCCACCCAGAACTCCGCATCTACCGACTGAGCCTTGGCCAAGTTGGCTTCGGCTGTCGGCAGTTGCTGGCGTACTGGCTCCGGCAGCAGCGCCAGGGCCTGGCGGTGGACGGGGCCGTAAGGGATGTTTTCCGAGAAAACCTTCTGGGCCTGCGGCTGGCTGGCAAACGCGATGAAACGCTCGGCCAGCGCCTTGTTCGGCGACCCTTTGACCACGGCCCAGTATTCCGGGTCGTACAGGCTCTGGGGCCAGACGATGCTCAGGTTCATGCCTTCTTTCTGCGCCGAGGCGATACGACCGTTGTAGGCGGCACTCATCACCACGTCACCGGCGATCAACCACTGCGCCGGTTGGGCTCCGGCCTCCCACCACTGGATGTTTGACTTGATCTTGTCGAGCTTGGCGAAGGCTCGGTTCACGCCCTCAGGGGTACCCAGCACTTTGTAGAGCTGGTCAGGCTTGACGCCATCGGCCAGCAGAGCGATTTCCAGGGTGTACTTGGCGCCTTTGCGCAGGCCGCGCTTGCCCGGAAAGTCGGTGACGTTCCAGAAGTCCGCCCAAGAAGTCGGGGCCTTGGCCAGCTTGTCCTTGTTGAAGGCCATGACCATCGACCAGACGTAGGTGGCCACACCACACTCGGTCAAGGTTCCCGGTACGAACTGGGCCTGGTCGCCAAAACTGGCCGTGTCCAGCCGCTCGAACAAGCCGGCATCACAGCCACGCAACAGTTCCGGACTCTCGACCTCGACCACATCCCAGGTGGCATGGCCCACATCGACCATGGCTTTGATCTTCGACAGCTCGCCATTGTATTCACCAGCGACGATGCGTCCCGCACCGCTTGCATTGAAGGGCTGAAAATAGGCCTTGTCCTGGGCCTGCTTGGTAGCGCCGCCGAACGAAATGACGGTCAGGGCCTGGGGCTCGGCGAGCACGCCGGTGCACAACAGGGCCAGGGAAAAAGGAACACAGGTACGTAAGGATAAAGACATGGAACGCTCCCACAGCTGGTTTTTAGAATGGTGTAAAGCCGGGCAGTGCTGGCCAGAGGCCGATAAGGTTCCACCGTGCCGGGCTCTTGGGGCTGGCATCGTTATGAAAAAAGCTTCCATCCGGGAAAGCCGGACCAGAGGTGCTCAGTGCGGTTTGATAGTGCGGCATCAATCGGAAGAGGAAAATTATTAAAAATATGCTTGGGAGCTATAAAAAAACTCTTCAGCAGTGGGCACTGCTGATCCGGGTTGTATTCAGATGAAGCGGATCAACCGGTCACAGGGTCTTCTACCGACCTGTTACCAATAAAGGCTCGAACTGGGCGTGGCCGCCCAGGGCGTCATGTTTCATCTGGCGGTTTGATTCGTACTGATTTCGAATGGTCCTTCAGCGCATTTCAATCTGCGCCTGCAACTGGCCGCCGACGATGGATATTTCTTTGAACTGTTCACCGTCGCGCAGCACGAACAACGCGTCCATCCCGCGCTCTTGTGCCAGGCGTGGGCCTTCGGTTTCGCCCAACACCATCAGCGCCGTGGCCCAGGCGTCGGCGAGCATGCACGAGGCCGCCACCACTGTGACGGCCGCGAGTGCGTTGCACAGTGGTGCGCCGGTGGTCGGGTTCATGGTGTGGGCATAGGACTGCCCCCTCACATCGACCCAGTGTCGGTAGTCTCCGGACGTGGCGATGGCAGCGTCGCTGAGTTCCATCACACCCATGACTTCGCGCACACCCCGGCAGGGTTTTTCAATGGCTACGACCCAGGGTTGAGCATCAGGTTTGACGCCGCGGGCGCGCATCTCGCCATCGATGCCGACCAGATAACGAGTGATGCCCAAATCCTCCAGACAGCGGGCCAGCTCATCGACAGCAAAACCCTTGGCGATACCGTTCAGGTCGAGGTTCAGCGGCGCACGTTTGCGCACCTGATTACGTTGCGGGTCAACGCTCAGCGCCGCACTGGCGGACAGGCGAGCTTGCGTTGGCAGCGTGTCGAGTATCTGCTCGGTGACGGTCTGTTCGCCGGGGCCGAACCCCCAGGCATTCACCAGATCGCCGACCGCGATGTCGAAGGCGCCGCCGGATTGCTGACTGACACGCAGCGCGGCAGACAGCACCATGGCCAGTTCCTTGGGTACCGGCACCCACTCCTGCTCGGGGGCGGCGTTGAGGCGGTTGAGATCGGAGTCGGGTTTCCAGGTGGACATTTGCTGGTCTACCCGGGCCACGGCGCGTGCCAGGCTATGGTCGATGTTGTCGGTATTGATCCCGGCTTGCGCATAGAACAGGGCGGTGTAACGGGTGCCCATGGTCTCGCCATTCAGGCTGTAGCGTTGCAAGTCAGTAGACGTCTTCACGGTAGCGTCCTTGTGCCTTGAGGGTCAGCACACTCAGGTTGATCGGCGCCAGCACTTCATCCAGGGCCAGCATCACGCCCTTGGCCATCTCGCGACCGCCACACACCAACACTTGGGCGCCTTTCTCAATCAACCGGCGTAAGACCAGCGCATCGCTGATCAACCGGTCTTGCACGTAACTGCCGTCCATGACCTGGGAGAAGGCGGCACGCAATGCCGTGAGGCGCTGGTCCGCCAGGTAACGCTTGAGCTCTGATTCATAGAGGAAATCCGAAGCCGGGTTACGCCCGCCCCAATACAAGTGCATGGGGTGTCGGGCCTTGTTGTTGCGAATAAAACCGGTCAAGGGACCTATGCCGGTACCGGCGCCGATCAGGATCACCGGGTGCGCGCCCGACGCGGGACGAAATTGCGGGTTGGGCTGGATAAAAGCTTCGATCGGCGCACCGATGTCCAGGCCATGAAGGAATTGCGAGCACACGCCGCCTTCGTGTTTACGTACGCAGATCTCCAGCACGCCATCTTCTGAGCTACTGGCCAGCGAGTAGAAACGCGGAACCTGGCTATCCGGCGGGAAAATCCCGACCAGGTCACCGGCCAGGAAATCCGGCAGCTCGCTGGGGGGCTTGAAGCGTAGTACGTGGGTCGGCGCATTCACCTGTTCGCCGTAGGCGATGCGTTCCATCAGCACCAGTTGATGGGTACGTGGCTGCTCCGGGGTGTGGACCAGCGTCAGGTCCTGCCCCAGTACTTTGCCCAGTGCGCGGCCCCAGCGAGCAAATTCCTGTGCGGACTGGCGGTTGACGGTTTCCAGCTCAAGCAGCGGTGAGCCACCGGCCTGTAACATCGCGTCCTGCACCTGATGGGCGTACTGACAGAACTGCGCAAACTGGCGGTCGCCCAAGCCCAGCACGGCAAACGGCAGGCCGGGTTTGAGGCCGACCCTGGTCAGCCGTGCCAGGAACTGCGAAGCCGAGGCTGGGGCATCGCCGTCGCCGTGGGTCGCGGTGAGGATGAACACCCGTTGGGCATTGCGGTATTCGCTGGTGTATTGATTCATCGCCGCGCTATGTACCCGGTGTCCAGCCTGGTGCAAGGCATCATGCAAGGTGTTGGCAAAGCCCCAGGTGCTGTTGTTTTCACTGCCGACCAGAATCACGCTGTCGGCGGATTGCGCGGTGCAGTTTTCACGGATGTTCGGAGCGGCCTTGCGGCGGCGCCACCACAGCAGGATGCCGGTCACGCTCATCAACGGCACGCAGAGGGCACAGAGCCCCAGCGGCAGACCGAGCCACCAGAGGCCTTCACCGGTGTGCAATTGATAAATCAATTCGTAGACGTTGCGCATCGAATCGTGGGCTTGATAGGAAAGCAAAGTGCCGCTGGCCTGGTCCACGTAACCGTCGCCCTGGGCCGTGCGCAGGGAAAACACGTCTTGCGGGTTGTTGGGGCTCGGGTAGACCAGTTCGCGCAGGTCATTCAGGTCAGTGGCCTGCAAGGCTTTCAGGTTCGCCACCGGCAAGGCCGGGCCGGCGCTGACGTGGGCGGGGAAGGTGGGCTCATTCTGACTGCCATCAGCGATAAAGCCGAAAGTCGTGGCGCACATATAGAGCCCGCTCAGTGCCGACAACAGCAGCCCAAGCAATGCCAGGCGTCCGACTTCAGCATGCCAGCGCTGGCTGAAGGAACCTCGCAGTGGCCGCAACAGGTTGCGCCAGCCGCCCAGCCGCCGGGCCAGCAACAGCGCACCAGACACCGACAGCATCAGCATCAACAGCGCGCCGACACCCGAAACCCCGTGGCCCGGTGTGCCAAGGAACAGCGAGCGGTGCAGGTCTTTCATCCAGCGCGAGAAGGCGGATGGCTCGTAAGGTGCGAGGCCTTGACCGGTCAGTGGATCGACCTTTTCGGCCCCGGCCTGACCGTCCTGGTTGTAGTAGACGATGACCGTCCCGGACGCTGTGCGCTGGATCTGCTCCACGCCCTGGAAATGGCTGGCTACGCGCTCGGCCAACTGACTGACGTTGACTTGCCCGGCAGCGGTGGACGTGCTGTGCAGGCGTTCCAGGGCGGGGTCGACAGACAGCATCGCGCCGCTGATGGCCAACAGCATGACCAGCAGGGCGGCGATCAGGCCGGGCAGGGAATGGAACTGGCGAAGCATGTTCAGCCTCCAGAATGGCCAGTGCTACAGATCGTAAGTAAAGGACTCGACGTAGGTGCTGCCGGTCGCCGGCTTGCCTGCGCCCTTGGACGTCAGGGGCACGCTGACATCGGCGCGGGCATCACGTTTGTCCTCGACGGCGCTGTCGATGCGGATTTGATAGCCGGCATCGATCAGGGCGTCTGCCAGTTCGACACTGACTTTGAGGGTGCGCCCACTGCCGACGCTGGCGCCGCTGACCCCGTCAAACTCGCTCGGGTTCATCCCGCTTCCACGGGCCCAGTCGGCAAGATGCTTGTAATACTTGGCCTTCTTGCCGGCCACCCAGAGGGTTTTCTGGTATTGGCCAGTGGCGTTGGTGACGTAGATCGCCAGATACGCATCATTGCCGCTGTAGTCCTTGAGCTGAGTGGTCAAGGTCACTTCACGGGCCTGGACCAGCCCTGGCAGGGCAACGGCGCCGGCGAGGCAGGATGCAGCGATAATTTTTTTCATGGGATTGTCCTTTTGATCGTTGGGTCCAGAGCCTGGACTTGCTTGCTGACAGCAACCTGAAGCGCAGTAAAAATCATCGACAGAGGAACTCACCTGAATCTTCAGATTCACGTCAGGTAAGACGATTAAGGTGCTGCACGATAACCATCAAGGAGGTGCCAGATGCGGGTTTTATTGGTCGAGGACGCACCGGGGTTGGGGGAGGCGGTGCGCGAACAGATCGCCGATGACGGCCACGCCGTCGATTGGGTACAGCGCCTGGAGCATGCGCGCAACAGTGTGCGCACTACCCCTTACGACCTGATCCTGCTTGACCTGATGTTGCCGGACGGTCGCGGGCTGGATTTTTTGCGTCAGCAGCGTTCTGCAGGGGATGCAACGCCGGTGATCATCCTGACCGCCCAGGATCAGATATCCGATCGTATCGCCGGCCTCAATGCCGGGGCCGATGATTATCTGGTCAAACCGTTCGACCTGTTTGAACTATCGGCCCGTGTGGCTGCAGTGGCTCGCCGTTACAGCGGCAACCCCAACCCGCAGATCAAACTCGGCGAATTGCAGATCGATATGAGTGCCCGTACGGTGCAGCGGGCCGGCGCGACTGTGGACCTCACGGCGCGGGAGTGGGCGCTGTTCGAGGCATTTGTCCAGCGCCCCAGCGCACTGCTGTCCAAGGCGCAGCTCGAAGAACGGTTGTACGCTTTCGGTGCCGAAATCGAGAGCAATACAATCGAGGTCTATATCAGCCGGTTGCGTAAGAAACTCGGGCGCGACCTGATTGAAACCGTGCGCGGCATGGGCTACCGGTTGACGTCCGCATGAAGTCGTCCAGCCTGCAAAAACGTCTCGGCGTGGGCTTGACCCTGGGCATGACCTTGCTTTGGCTGGGGGCGACCGTCGGCGCCTGGCTGGTGGTGCAACATGAGTTGAGTGAGGCATTCGACAGCGCGCTGGAAGAGACGGCGCAACGCATACTGCCCCTGGTCGTATTGGAAATCAGCAATCGGGAAAAGCCCGATGAGACACACCACGTGGCCCCCCTCACAATGCACAAGGAATACCTGACCTATCTGGTGCGCGATGCGAGGGGCAAGATCCTGATGCAATCCCACGACGCCAACCCGAATATCTTCAACAAACAACCGACCGAAGGTTTCTCCACCACTGAAAAATACCGTCTGTATGGCGCCAGTGCGTTGCGGGAAACGCTGTTCATTGAAATCGCCGAGCCCCTTGGCCATCGCCGTGAGGCTGCGCGGGAAGCCTTGTTTGCCTTGCTGATGCCGCTATTGGCGCTGATTCCCATCAGCCTGTTGGGCACCTGGTTATTCGTGCGCATCAGCCTGCGCAGCGTATTGGCCTATCGTCGAGCGGTGGAGGCCCGTGGGGTGGGTGATCTGTCGCCGATCAAAACGTCGCGCCTGCCGGCCGAAATCGATCCGCTGGCTGACGCGGTCAACCATTTGCTGGAGCGTTTGCGCAAGGCCCTGGAGGCCGAGCGTAGTTTTACCGCCAATAGCGCTCATGAACTGCGCACGCCACTGGCCGCGACCCTGGCGCAGGTCCAGCGGCTGCGTCACGAAGCGCCCGAAGGCCCGTTGCGAGTGCGCGCGGCAAAGATCGAAAACTCGTTGCGCGAGTTAGCGCGGCTCTCGGAAAAGCTCATGCAACTGGCCAAGGCCGAAGGCGGTGGGCTGCTGTCCGAAACGCCCCAGGATCTTGTTCCGTTGCTGGTCCATGTGGTTGATGAGTGGAACCATAGCAGCGCTCGCCACATCGAGCTGCAGTTGCCAACCCAGGCCTGTGTGTACTCGGTCATTGATCCAGACGCTTTCGGTATTCTGTTGCGCAACCTGATCGAAAATGCGCTGAAGTACGGTGCGATGGATCAACCGATCGAAGTCAGCCTGACCGACCAGGCGCTGCTACGGGTGGTCAACGGTGGCCCGGTGGTGCCGGAGCCCGTGTTGCAGCACCTGACCGAGCGTTTTGTACGCGGTCATAGTGAAGCCAGCGGGTCAGGGTTGGGGTTGGCGATTGCCAAAACCATTGTGCAGGGGGTCAACGCGCGAATGATGCTGGTGTCGCCGGCAACAGGTCGACAGGATGGATTCGAAGTCTGCGTCTGGTTACCGCTCGTGCCCGCTGTCGAAGGCTGAGGGCATGCTTGGCATGTGCTAACTGTTCGCCACTATTCTCTCTGGCTGCCCATGGACGAGGAGAGTCCGGGGAGAATTACAGCACCGATCTCAGACCAGGTTGACATGTGTAAAAGCGTTATCGCTCAGCCACCAGCAACAACGACTGCGGCACCGGACTTTGCGGGTGCTGCGGCTCCTGCAGGGCGGCCAGCCGGAAACCGGCCATGTCCAGGGCGTTGAGCCAACTGGACAAGGTACGTGAGTACCACGGCATGGGTTGCCACTGCCCCTTGAACCCGGCGAAGGTTTCTTCCCGCCAACCGTCCTGATAGTCGCCTGCCGCCGCGGTCCACGGATGCAGCGTCTGGATCACCAGCGCGCCGCCGGGGGCGAGCAGGGCGTTCATGGCGGCGAGCAGGGGGATAATGTCCTGGTGCAACAGGGCGAAGTTGGCGCAGATCAGGTCGTAGTCGCTGCCGATGTCCACCTTTGCCTCTACCAATTCTTCATAGCTCGCCAAATGCACCCGCGAAGAGCCCGCCGTCCGCGCTGCCTCGACCAGTGTCGCATCGCCATCCACACCGACTGCCTCGATGGCCCGTTCAGCCAGCGCACGCAACAACCAGCCCTCGCCACAGCCCAGGTCGAGCACACGCTCGGGTTGGCGGCCCAGTATTGCCAGCAGGATTGCCTGGTCGGTGACCTTGAGACGGCTTTCGATGGTGCCGGTGCGGATAGCCTCGATCCAGGATTGAGCGTTGTGGTGCCAGCTCTGGAGGAGGATTGATTCGGGGGCGGGCATTTTGATGTCCAGAGTAATGGGGTGGATGGAAGGATAGGACAAGTGCGGGGCCTTGTTGGGGAAAGAGCTGAACCGGGGCAATTACAGGGATAAAACTGGTGTGCCTTTGACGGTCTGTCGATTGCTACGCACAGACGTTCGGCATGATCTAAGCTCCTCAAGGTATGACTTTCCGAGCAGGGGTTTCCATGCGAAACACACCTGAAAACAGTCTGAAAATAGCGTTGAAAGCCTGTAGAGACAGCTTTGTTTCTGTTGGCTTTTTCAGCTTTTTCATCAACGCGCTGATGCTCGTTCCTACCTTCTATATGCTTCAGGTGTATGGACGAGTGGTCACCAGCGGAAGTCTGACGACCCTGGCGATGCTGACGCTGATCATGACCGGGTTGGTGGTAACACTCGGTTCTCTGGAATGGGTGCGTTCACGCATCATGGTTCGGGTCAGTACCCGGCTGGATGTGTTGCTGGGTCGCCAGGTCTATAAGGCCAGTTTCAAACGGGCGCTGGAAAGTGGCGGCATGGATGCCTCGGCCCAGTCGCTCAACGACTTGACGGGCTTGAGACAGTTCCTCTCCGGTAATGGATTGTTCGCCTTTTTCGATGCGCCCTGGTTGCCTATCTATATCGCTGTGATGTTCATGTTCCATCCCTGGTATGGCTGGGTAGCGGTGGGCAGTGCGTTGTTGTTGTTATTTCTCGCGTTTCTCAATGAGAGGTTGACGGGGCCGGCACTTGCCCAGGCTAACAAGGAACATATCAGCGCGACGCTCCACACCACGAAAAATCTGCGCAACGCTGAAGTCATCGAGTCCATGGGCATGCTTGAAACCCTGATGGACCGTTGGGGGCGTCGCCAGAGAAATGTCCTGATGCTGCAGTCCGGGGCGAGCGATAGAGGTGGCATCATCAGTACGCTTTCCAGGTCCTTCCGGATCCTGGTGCAATCGCTGATCCTGGGGCTGGGGGCGTACCTGACCGTGGATCATCAGGTGGGGCCAGGCATGGTGTTTGCCGGGTCCGTGCTGCTAGGGCGCGCCTTGGCCCCCATCGATCTGATTATTGGCAGCTGGAAGGGCTTTATTGCGGCCCGTTCGCAGTACCGCCGTCTCAACGACATCCTCGACAAACAACAGGCTCAGCCCGAGCGTATGTCATTGCCTGCTCCTCAGGGTCATGTGCAGGTGGAGAATCTGATCGTCGCGGCACCTGGCTCGAAAACCCCGATCATCAAAAACATAAGTTTCAGCGTACCTGCCGGCTGCATTGTCGGAATCATCGGTCCAAGTGCCGCGGGCAAGTCCACCCTGGCCAGGGCACTGATGGGGGTATGGGCGCCGCAGCATGGGGTGGTCCGGCTCGATGGCGCGGACATCAGCGCGTGGGACAAACATGAACTCGGGCCGTACATAGGTTACTTGCCCCAGGACATTGAATTATTCGAAGGCAGCGTCAGCGAGAACATTGCCCGCTTCGCCGAGGTCGACTCCGAAAAAGTCGTTCTGGCGGCCAAGTCTGCCGGCGTTCACGAAATGATTCTGCTGTTGCCCGATGGCTATGACACCGTCATTGGCAGCGATGGCGTCATGCTGTCGGGAGGGCAGCGCCAACGCATAGGCCTGGCCCGTGCCCTGTACGGCAACCCGCGGCTGATTATCCTCGACGAGCCCAATTCCAATCTCGACGAAGTCGGTGATCGTGCCCTGGCGGTGGCCATCCAGCAGCTCAAGCTGACAGGTGCAACCGTTTTTGTGATTACCCACCGAACCAACATTGTGTCCCAACTTGACCGGCTGATGGTGATGAGTGATGGCGCCATCAGTCTCTATGGACCACGCGAACAAGTGCTGGCCGAACTCGCGCAGCGGGCACAAAAGCACGCCACGCAAGCAGGCGCAAGCGTGGCTTCGGTGGCTACTCGCAAGGGTGATGCCGATGAACAGTACGATGCTCAGTCGTCAAACAGATAACTTCGCCGACCTGGCGGTCTCTGATCGAAAGATCCGTCGCCTGGGTTTTGGCATTTTATTGATGACCTTCGGGGTGTTCGGCACCTGGGCGGCGGTCGCACCGATCGATGGCGCGGCTTACGCGCCAGGTGTGGTCACCGTGCAGGCTTATCGGAAAACGGTACAACACCTCGAAGGTGGCATCGTCAAAGAGGTGTTGGCCCATGACGGTGACATCGTCAAGCAGGATGACCCGCTGATTATTCTCGATGATGCCCAGCTGCGATCCGAATACGAGATGACCCGAAGCCAGCTCATTGCCGCCAGAGCCATGGAGGCAAGACTCAAGGCTGAGCGGGACAATCTGCCAGTAATTGGCTTTGACGTCATGACCGATTCCGACAGCCTGCGAGGTGCCGAGGCGCGCCAGGGCGAGACCCAGGTATTCAACGCACGACGGGGCTCACGGTTGGGCCAGATATCGGTGCTGCAAGAGCGCATTGGTCAGTTGAATCAACAGATCAAGGGGCTGGAGGCGATGATTGGTGTCAAGAGCCAACTGAATAAATCCTACAGCGGTGAAATCGTTGAATTGACAGACATGTTGTCACAAGGGTTCGTCGACAAACAACGTCTGCTTGAGCAGCAGCGCAAGCTTGAAATGGTCAAGTCCGAATTGGCCGACCATCGTTCGACCATCACCAGGACGCGCCTGCAGATCAATGAAACACAGCTGCAGATTCTACAAGTCGATAAAGACTTCAATGCCGATGTCGCCAAACAATTGGCTGATGTCCAGACCAAAATCTACGACCTGCAAGAGAAGGCTTCCGCCCTGGAGGACCGGCTCAGCCATATCATCATCCGCGCACCCGAATCGGGCATGGTGATTGGCATGACGGTGCACACGATTGGCGGCGTCGTGCGCTCGGCGACGCCTTTGCTGGACATTGTTCCCTCGGTTTCTGAACTGGTCATAGAGGCCCAGGTGGCGCCGGTCGATATCGATCGCATCGCCATCGGCAAGCGTGCCGATATCCGTTTCGGCGCGTTCAACAGTGCGACCACGCCTGTGATCCAGGGCGAGGTCATCAGTGTCTCGGCGGACCGGCTGGTCAACGAAAAGACCGGGACTCCCTATTACCTGGCGCGGGTCCGGGTCACCGAAGCCGGCGTGCGCGCCTTGGGTGATCGCAAATTACTGCCGGGGATGCCTGCGGACGTGTTGATCATCACGGGGCAACGCACGCTGTTGCAATACCTTCTGCAGCCGGCCCGCAATGTCATCTCTCAAGCGTTGATCGAGGAGTGATCATGCGAGCGTCGACAGTTCTGCTGGGCGGGGCGTTCATGTTTGCCGCGGGTGCCGTTCTGGCGCAAACCACTGAAGCAAAGCCGACCGGGGTCAGTGCCTCGACGTACTCCACTGACCTCATGCAGTTGTATCGCGAGGCCCGGCTGGAAGATCCGCGAGTGTTGGCCTCGTATGCGCGAGCGAAGGCGGGCGAGGAACATCAACGCGAGGCCCTGGGCTCGCTGTTACCACAGATATCGCTCAACGCCGGGCAGAACCGGATTCATCAGGAGAGCGACCTGGTGCAGCGCAGTTACGATAGCGAAATCTACAGCCTGGTGCTGCGTCAGTACCTCTACAACAAGGCCGCGTGGGAGAACTACCAAAGATTCAAAAGCCTGGCCAAGCAAACCGAATCAGAAGCGCAGGAGGCCCAGGCCGAGGCCACAGTGGATCTAGCCCAGCGTTACTTCGCCGCGTTGGCGGCCGAGGATGAACTGGAGTTGGTAAAGGCGGAGCGTCAAACCACGCAAAAGAGCCTGGACAGGGTCAATGCGTTGTACGAAAAGCAGCTGGCAATGATTACCGATCAGCTCGACCTCAAGGCCCGGGTCGATTTGCTGGCGGCGCAGGAGCTGGATGCCCAGAACCAGGCCAGTATCACCCGCGAGGCACTGGCGGAGATCGTCGGCCGGCCGGTCAAGGAGAAGCTCAACCGGATTCGCGATGACGTGCAACTACAGGTGTCGACGCAGAGTCTTGAAACGTGGGTCCGCGAGGGTATAGCGCAAAACCCGGCGCTCAAGGCCAACGAAAGTGGTGTCGAGGCCGCAGGCGCTGCGTTACGCGGCGGCAAGGGCGGGCACTATCCGACCGTTAGCCTGTCTCTGAGCGCGCAACAGACCAACGAGGGCTACAACAACTCCCTGGCGCCGCGTACCGACAGTTATGTCGCTGGTATTGGCGTGCAAGTGCCGATATACAGCGGTGGCTCAACCTCGGCGCGGGTGCGGGGGCTCTACCAGGATCAGATTGTGGCGGAGCAGCAACTGGAAGCAGTCCAGCGGCAGGTGGTCAAGGAGATCACCACCGCTTACCTGACCGCCAACTCGAGCGCAGAAAAGATCAGTGCGAGCCGGCATGCCCTGGCCTCGGCACAGCTGTCCAGAGTGGCGGCAGAGAAAGGGCTCAGTTACGGAATGGTCAATGCTGTCGATGTACTGACCAGCGTACGCAACGAATTCCGGGCTCGTCGTGATCTGCTCAAGACGCAATACGACTTCGTCACCAATGTTTTCACGCTCAATCGCTGGGCGGGCAAGCCGCCTGTCGAGAGTGTCGAAAACGTCAATGCCTGGCTGAGCCCCCGCAGCTCCAGCCAAAAACTCACATCCCCCTGATACTGCCCCGCCATACCGGCTGTATATACCCATCCCGACAAGGGCACCGTTGAAGCGAGCCCACCGTCAGGCGGGTAGCTCAATGCATGTCCTGCAAGCGATCTGGTGACCCGGAAATACACAGCAGTGCCGAGTTCAACGAGGCCCGGGCCTTCATGCACCAACACGTTCACAGAATGGAGGCGGCCCGTGCAATGTGCTTGTTTCGTCAAGGCCGGGCTTGTTCATGATCAGAATTCGCCGATAAATTGACGCCAGCGTTGCTTGTGCGCTTATTCGCACACCACTCGTCGGTTAATTGACGATTTTGAATGAGTTCAACGTTGCCCGCAGGTTGTCTGCGTCGAGCCTAAGACCTTGATTTCCTAGAGGTGATGGCCTCTCTCGGGCACATCGGGGGGCTATTCGTATGAGGCTGAGTCGACGACTGGCAGATGGGTGGGCTGGCAGAACGCTAGGCTGGCCTAGACTCAGTTGAGCGGCTCCTGGGAGAACATCATCATGCGCAACTTATTGATGATTATTCCTATTTTTATTTTCTCGATGGCTTTGCCCGGCTTTTGGGAGTGTCCGCAAACCCTGCCGGTGTAACTGGTGGAAGTGTCCCCAGGGCCGAATATCCGGGTGGGAACCGTCGAGGTCTGTCGGTGCTCGCATCGGTCCTTCAATTGCGGTGGCCAGATGAGTGATCTGCTGATCCAGGAGGGCCAGTAGGTGGAGGCCATTGTCCACTTTTCAAGGGAGTCAGGACGGTAATGACGACCCAAATAAAACCAATAAGCGTGATGCTGATCGACTGTCGTCCTCTTGTTCTTATGGGCCTTCAAGACTTGATCAATACCCGTAAGCCTCAGATGGAAGTGAGCGGCCAGGCCACTACCTATACCAAAGCGCTGGATCTTGCCGATCAGTTGCGTCCCGATGTCATTTTTTTCAGTTTCTTTCCGGATGCGTTGAATCCGTTGGCGGTTATCGCGGGACTCGCCCGCAGCGCCGAAATCAAAGTGCTGGTGCTCAAGAGTCTGTACGAAACCGTCCCCGTTGCCCAGGCGATAGAGGCGGGCGCACGCGGCGTCGTGCTGGCGGAAGACCCGACAGAATCGATCATCCGGGCTATCATCCAGGTCCACCATCGTGACATCGGGCTGGATAGAGCCTGGGTCGGTGGGCTTTCCGACTATGCCGCGACCGGGCATATACCTTTGAAATGCAATTCGGAGCAGGCGAAACAGGCGCGGCTGACGCTGCGCGAAAGGGAACTGATTCGCGCCATCGTGGGGGATCCGTCTGCCAAATACATGTGCATCGCCGGGCGCCTGGGTATCAGCGAGCACACCGTGCACAATCACCTCAGTAACATTTATCAAAAGCTTAATCTCGTTAACCGGATCGACTTGCTGATATACGCACAGAAGCACGGGCTCACCAACAACGAAGAACCGCCCGAGTCCACTTGGGTGCAACTGCGCTGAATTTCCTGGGGGCGCCCTGGCCGTCACGGTGTCGCCGTCCGTGGATCTCATATCAGAACTGCAAGCAATGCGAGGGTGGTTTCCACCACCCTCGCATTTTTTTACGCGCGCGCCACCTCAGGCGCTGCCATGGACAATGTCGGTACTCAGCAGATCGACCCCGACCAAGGTGATGGTCGTGATTTGTCCGCCCGTTTCGGCAATCGTCACGATGCTGTTGGCGCCGCTGTTGTCGATCGACTGCACAACGGAGCCCTGGTCGCCGTTGAGCACCAGTGTGTCGCGCAGCCCTGCGCTCGCATCGAAGCCGGTGACCTGGTACTTGTTCTGGGTGAATGACAAATCGACGTTGAAGGCATCCCGCTCACCGGCCGTACCGGCCAGCGTGAAGTCGAAGGTGGTGCCCAAGTCGTTGGCGAACAGGTTGGCGTCGAATGTACTCGTCGCCGCGTCACCATCCTTGTCCGTCAGCGTCGCGTTGAACGCCAGCTTGACATCGCTGGCCAGGTTCTCGGTCTGCTGAATGAACTGGATCACCGGGATCTTGATCTCGCCTCGGCCCATCGTGAGCTGAACCGCGTCAATCAGCAACGCGCCTTGCTTCTGAATGAGGAAGGACACCTGTCCGCCGGCCTCCGGTGTCAGGGTGTTCACCTCGGTGAGGTTCGAGAACGAGCCATCCTCGTAGTAGATCCGGTAGTACAGGTCCTCGGTCGCCGTGTTGTACCCCGCCACGGAGTTGTCGATGAAGACCTTCATCCCCGTCAGCAGGCTCTCCGGATTGATCACGAAACTTTCATCGGCAGTGCTGATGGCCGCCAGGTTGTCTCCCTGGAGAAGGTTATTGCCGACGCCGATGCCGGACGTGCTGACGTTCATGGCCGCCGAGTCGATGTACGAGGGCAGGGGGGTAGTCTGTAGCTGGGCTTCGGTGGGGTCGGGTTTCCCGACCCCGATGCCGGTCAGGATGTCTTCGGTCGTCGCCGTCGCTTTCGCGGAAAAGAACACAATCTCCTCGGATGGCGAAGGAATCGTTGGCGGATCCTGCGTTGGGATCAGCAAGGTGCGCACGGGATCCGGGCCGCCGGCACTGAGCGAACCGTCGGCACTGCTGAGCACGATCGTCGAACTGAAGCCTTGCACCAGGTCCAGTGTATAGGTGCCATTGTTATAGGCGGTCAGCGTGTAGTCGACGCTGGTATTTGCCGTGGAGGCGTTGTTGTCGAAGTCGCCGGTCAACGTGCCTGCGAAGTGGTACGCGCCGTTGGCGTCCGGTGAAGGCGACTGCTCGGTGAGCGTGCCGGTCCCAGTGGTGGTCGTGTTGTCTGGCCGGACGAGGGTGAACTGGTTATTCACCAACGAAATATCCAGACCGGTGGCCCCCAGCCCGTCGGCTCCGGCGGAATTATCCCAGTACCCCTGTTGTGGAAGGATGCTACCGGTGCCGATGAGGTTGCCGAAGGCGAGTGTAGGGCCGTCGTCCTCGAATACCAGGTTTTGCCCGATATTGAGGGTCGCCTGGGCGCTGTCGCCGTCTCCATCGGTCTTGGTCGCTATCAGCGTCACCAGGTTGTCCGCCGACAGCGTTTTCGAATCATCCGGATTGGTCGCGTCGGGATGCACCACGGCGCGGAGTTGGTCGAGGGTGACGTCGCCATTGGCGGCGACGCTGACCGTGAACACCAGCAGGTTGCTGGTGGCCGTACGGCCTTCCACCACGCCGCCGTTGAGCGACAGGTTGACTGCCTGGCCGCTGGCCGTGTCGGTCAGCCCGGAGGCCCCCACCACCACGCCCAGGGCATAGGTCAGGGTGCCCGCACCATCGGCACCAAACGCCGAGGTGAAGTTGGCCGCAAAGCTCTTGGTATCGTTGGTCGCCAGCACGGTTTCGTCGACTGTCAGGGTTGGTTCCGTGCCAGTGGTGCTGATGCTCGGTCCGTCGTCCTTGAACACCAGGTTCTGGCCGATATTGAGGCTCGTATGGGCGCTGTCGCCGTCCTTGTCGGTGATGGTTGCCGTCAGGGTCACCAGATTGTCTGAGGTCAGGGTCTTCGAATCATCGGGATTGGTCGTGATGGAATGCACCACGGCGCGGAGCTGGTCGAGGGTGACGTCGCCATTGGCGGCGACGCTGACCGTGAACACCAGATCGTTGCTCGTCGCGGTGCGGCCCTCCACCACGGCGCCGTTAAGCGACAAATTCACCGCTTGGCCGGTGGCCGTGTCCACCAGCCCTGAGGCGCCCGCGACCACGCCCAGCGCATAGGTCAATGTGCCCGCGCCATCAGCACCATACGCCGAGCTGAAGTTGGCGGCGAAGCTCTGGGTGTCGTTGGTCGCCAGCACCGTTTCGTCCACCGTTAGCGTCGGCTCGGTGCCGGTGGTGCTGATGCTCGGTCCGTCATCCTTGAACACCAGGTTCTGGCCGATGTTGAGGGTGGCCTGGGCGCTGTCGCCATCCTTGTCGGTTTTGGTTGCCGTCAGGGTCACCAGAGTGTCCGAGGTCAGGCTCTTCGAATCATCCGGATTGGTCGCGTCGGGATGCACCACAGCGCGGATCTGGTCGAGGGTGACGTCACCGTTGGCGGCGACGCTGACGGTGAACACCAGCAGGTGGGTGGTGGCGGTGCGGCCTTCCACTACGGCGCCGTTGAGCGACAGGTTGACGGCCTCACCGGTGGCCGTGTCGGTCAGGCCGGAGCCACCCGCCACCACGCCCAGCGCATAGGTCAGCGTACCGGCCCCGTCAGCGCCAAACGCCGAGCTGAAGTTGGCGGCAAAGCTCTGGGTGGCGTTGGTGGCCAGTACTGTTTCATCCACCGTCAGGGTCGGTTCCGTGCCGGTGGTGCTGATGCTCGGTCCGTCGTCCTTGAACACCAGGTTCTGGCCGATGTTGAGGGTGGCCTGGGCGCTGTCGCCATCCTTGTCGGTCTTGGTGGCGGTCAGGGTCACCAGAGTGTCCGAGGTCAGGCTCTTCGAGTCATCGGGGTTGGTCGCGTCGGGATGCACCACCGCCCGTTGCTGGTCGAGGGTGACGTCACCGTTGGCGGCGACGCTGACCGTGAACACCAGCAGATTGGTGGTGGCGGTGCGGCCTTCCACCACGGTGCCGTTGAGCGACAAATTCACCGCTTCACCGGTGGCGGTGTCGGTCAGCCCGGAGCCACCGGCCACCACGCCCAGCGCGTAGGTCAGTGTGCCCGCGCCATCAGCACCAAACGCCGAGGTGAAGTTGGCGGCAAAGCTTTGGGTGGCGTTGGTCGCCAGCACCGTTTCGTCCACCGTCAGGGTCGGTTCCGTGCCGGTGGTGCTGATGCTCGGTCCGTCATCCTTGAACACCAGGTTCTGCCCGATGTTGAGGGTGGCCTGGGCGCTGTCGCCATCCTTGTCGGTTTTGGTTGCCGTCAGC
The DNA here is from genome assembly GCF_030687165.1 of Pseudomonas sp. FP1740. Lineage (NCBI taxonomy): Bacteria > Pseudomonadati > Pseudomonadota > Gammaproteobacteria > Pseudomonadales > Pseudomonadaceae > Pseudomonas > Pseudomonas sp. FP1740. Next base: position 3,727,654 of record NZ_CP117461.1, on the reverse strand, counting down.
GTCACCAGAGTGTCCGAGGTCAGGGTCTTCGAGTCATCGGGATTGGTGGCGTCGGGATGCACCACGGCTCGGATCTGGTCGAGGGTGACGTCGCCATTGGCCGCGACGCTGACTGTGAATACCAGATCGTTGCTCGTCGCCGTGCGGCCTTCGACCACGCCGCCGTTAACCGACAAATTCACCGCTTGGCCGGTGGCCGTGTCGGTCAGCCCGGAGGCACCCGCCACCACGCCCAGCGCATAGGTCAGCGTGCCGGCCCCATCGGCGCCAAACGCCGAGGTGAAGTTGGCGGCAAAGCTCTGGGTGGCGTTGGTGGCCAGTACTGTTTCATCCACCGTCAGGGTCGGTTCCGTGCCGGTGGTGCTGATGCTCGGTCCGTCGTCCTTGAACACCAGGTTCTGCCCGATGTTGAGGGTGGCCTGGGCGCTGTCGCCGTCCTTGTCGGTCTTGGTCGCGGTCAGGGTCACCAGGTTGTCCGCCGACAGTGTCTTCGAATCATCCGGATTGGTCGTGACGGGATGGACCACGGCCCGTTGCTGGTCGAGGGTGACGTCACCGTTGGCGGCGACGCTGGCGGTGAACACCAGCAGGTTGGTGGTGGCCGTGCGGCCTTCGACCACGCCGCCGTTGAGTGACAGGTTGACTGCTTCACCGGTGGCGGTGTCGGTCAGCCCGGAGGCACCGACCACCACACCCAGTGTGTAGGTCAGGGTACCGGCCCCGTCGGCGCCAAACGCCGAGCTGAAGTTGGACGCAAAGCTCTGGGTGGCGTTGGTGGCCAGCACCGTTTCGTCCACCGTCAGGGTCGGTTCCGTGCCGGTGGTGCTGATGCTTGGCCCATCGTCCTTGAACACCAGGTTCTGCCCGATGTTGAGGGTGGCCTGGGCGCTGTCGCCGTCCCCATCGGTCTTGGTCGCCGTCAGCGTCACCAGAGTGTCCGAGGTCAGCGTCTTCGAATCATCCGGATTGGTGGCATCGGGATGCACCACGGCGCGGATCTGGTCGAGGGTTACATCACCGTTGGCGGCGACGCTGACGGTGAACACCAGCAGGTTGGTGGTGGCTGTGCGGCCTTCCACTACAGCGCCATTGAGCGACAGGTTGACGGCCTCACCGGTCGCCGTGTCGGTCAACCCGGAGCCTCCTGCCACCACACCCAACGCATAGGTCAGCGTACCCGCACCGTCAGCGCCAAACGCTGAGGTGAAGTTGGCGGCAAAGCTCTGGGTGGCGTTGGTCGCCAGTGCCGTTTCGTCCACCGTCAGGGTCGGTTCGGTGCCGGTGGTGCTGATGCTCGGCCCGTCGTCTTCGAAGATCATCTTGGAGCCGATTTCGGTTTTCGAAATGGAGGCTTGGAGCAGCGTGAAACCACCAACATCAAAGTCGGCGTGGCTAGTGCCCTTGGCGTCGAGGGCCGCCCCGTTCTCGACGAGTACGCGGTTGTGATCCGAGGCTGTGGTGTATTCAATCTGGTAGCCGGCTTTGATGCCGGTGAGTGTTGCAACCCCACCGGTAAGGCTGATGGTAATGGCCGGGTCATTCACCGAGCCGTCTGAATTCTCGATCACCTGGCCGGTGCTGATGTTGATGACGCGAACGTTGGTGATGGCCACCGACGTATCATTTGCATAGCCGTTGATGAAATTCACGCCAGGTTCGGCAGCGGTGCTGAATGCGCTGATCTTTACCACGGCACTCTTGCCGCTTTGCAACTGCACGACGTCAAAACTGGCCGCCTTCGCATTGAAGACGTTGGTAAAGTCGATATTGGCTTCAATATCGGCTTCGTTCTGATCCAGGTTGGGAATGGTCATATCCTGCCGGGCACCGGTGACGAACGAAAAGCGGATGCCTTCCTGTTCCGTAATCATCTGGTTGTTGGTGCCGAAGGTAGTCGGGCTGGCCGCCTGGCTGGTGATGATCGTGTCGCCAGTGTTGATATTGGCGCCGCTTGACTGGTCTGCGGGATCCTTGCCGGTGGCGATGATGGTGGGATCGGTGATCCGCAAGACACCCGCGTCATCGACCACGGTCGGGTTCGCCTTCGTGAACATCAGGAAGAGGTTCGCACCGGAGGGCACACCGGCCAGACTGAATTCCGCGTCCTGACTGGCTCCGACGAACACCTTATTCAGCAGATTGAGCGCATCGTCGGGATTGCTGGCGTTCAGATGCTTGATCGGTTGGTACTCCACGGTCCAGATTTTGCCGCCTGAGACCGGCGATCCGGTTTCTTCGATATAGGCCGCGAACACGATTGCGCCGGTTGCGCTCCCGGCTCGGCCCACCAGGATGTTGTCGTTGCTCGTATCGGTATAGAGAAGGATGCTGGTGCCATCGAGGGTGTCCAGTCCGCTGTCCACACCATTGAGCGGTGCGCCGGTGCTGTCGACGAAGCTGATATTGGTAATGGTTGCACCGGGGTCGGCACTGACGCTGAACGCATTGCTGCCGGTATTGCCCGCGGCACCGGTATAGCCACTCAAGGCCGCACCCGTTGCGGTACCTGCACCCAGTGCGGTCAAACGGGTAGAGAAAGTCGAGGGCAGGGAGCCCAGCAGAATGTCGTTGTCGTCAGCGTCTCCTGCAGAGCCTGAAGTAGCAGTGGCGTTCTGCAGCCCGGCCGTTTCGTCCAGCGTAACGTTCGCGCCGGAGGCCACGACACTCAGCGCGTTGGTCGTAATCGACGTTGTCAGCGATGGGTCGAGGGTCGAAGTGTAGAGGGAGGTCGGATCGCTCGGCAGCGATGAATTTTGCTCGACAGTAGTCATAACTTGTTCCTGGGTAGTTGCGGTCATCGAGGCCTGACCGTTGACCTTTGGTCGCAACTATGGAGAAGCGCCGCGGATTGCACATCAGCCGAAACTCCCACGCGGGGTGGGAGTTTCAGACTAGCCGTCTTCGCCGCAGGGGGGCCGCGTTCAAGCCTTGTGGTGCTCGAGCGCTCACAACGAATGCGATCCGTGCGGATCTGGTATTGGAACTGCAAAAAAATGCGAGGGTGGTTTGCACCACCCTCGCATCCTTTTACGCACGCGCCGCCTCAGGCGCTGCCATGGACTATGTCGGTATTCAGCAGATCAACCCCGACCAAGGTGATGGTCGTGATTTGTCCGCCCGTTTCGGCAACCGTCACGATGCTGTCCGCGCCGCTGTTGTCGATCGACTGCACAACGGCGCTCTGGTCGCCATTGAGCACCAGCGTGTCTCGCAGCCCTGCGCTCGCATCGAAGCCGGTGACCTGGTACTTGTTTTGGATGAATGACAAATCAACGTTGAAGGCATCCCGCTCACCGCTCGTGCCCACCAGCGTGAAATCGAAGGTGGTGCCCAAGTCGTTGGCGAACAGGTTGGCGTCGAACGTACTCGTCGCCGAGTCCCCATCCTTGTCCGTCAGCGTCGCGTTGAACGCCAGCTTGACATCGCTGGCCAGGCTCTCGGTCTCGTGAGTGAACTGGATCGTCGGGATCTTGATCTCGCCCCGGGCCATCGTGAGCTGAACCGCGTCGATCAGGTTCGTGCCATCGCTCTGAATGACGAAGGACACCTGTCCACCGGCCTCCGGCGTCACGGTGTTCACCTCGATCAGGTTCGAGAACGTGCCATCCTCATAGAAGGCCCTGTAGTACAGGTCCTCGGTCGCCGTGTTGTACCCCCCCACGGAGTTGTCGATGAAGACCTTCATGCTCGTCAGCAGGCTTTCCGGATTGATCACGAAGCTTTCATCGGCAGCACTGATGGCCGCCAGGTTGTCTCCCTGGAACAGGTTATTGGCGACGCCGATGCCGGATGTACTGACGTTCATGGCCCTCGGGTCGATGTACGACGGCAGAGGGTTGGTCTGTAGCTGGGCTTCAGTGGGGTCGGGAGCCCCGAGCCCGATGCCAGTCAGGATGTCCGCTGTCGACGCCGTTGCTTTTGCGGAAAAGAACACAATCTCCTCAGATGGTGAAGGAATCGTCGGCGGATTCTGCGGCGGGATCAACAATGTGCGCACCGGGTCCGGGCCGCCGGCACTGAGCGAGCCGTCGGCGCTGCTGAGCACGATCTCGGAACTGAAGCCTTGCACCAGGTCCAGGGCATAGGTGCCATTGGCAAAGGCGGTCAGCGTGTAGTCAACGGTGGTATTCGCGGTGGCGGCGTTGTTGTCGAAATCACCGGTCAGAGTCCCAGCGAAGTGGAACGCGCCGTTGAGGTCCGGTGAGGGCGATTGCTCGGTGAGCGTGCCGGTGCCGGTGGTGGTCGTGTTGTCTGGCCTGACGAGGGTGAATTGGTTATTCACCAACGAAATATCCAGACCTGTTGCACCCAGTCCGTCGGCTCCGGTTGTATGATCCCAGTATCCCTGTTGTGGGAGGATGCTACCGGTTCCGATCAGGTTGCCAAACGCGAGTGATGGACCGTCGTCCTTGAACACCAGGTTCTGGCCGATGTTGAGGGTCGCATGGGCGCTGTCGCCGTCCTTGTCGGTGATGGTGGCGGTCAGAGTCACCAGATTGTCCGAGCTCAGCGTCTTCGAATCATCCGGATTGGTTGGGTCGGGATGCACCACCGCCCGGAGTTGGTCGAGGGTGACGTCACCGTTGGCAGCCACGCTAGCCGTGAACACCAGCAGGTTGGTGATGGCCGTGCGGCCTTCGACCACGCTGCCGTTGAGCGACAGGTTGACGGCCTCACCAGTGGCCGTATCCGTCAGTCCGGAGCCTCCGGCCACCACGCCCAGTGCATAGGTCAGCGTACCGGCACCGTCGGCGCCAAACGCCGAAGTGAAGTTCGCCGCGAAGTTCTGAGTGTCGTCGGTCGTCAGTACCGTTTCGTCAACCGTCAGGGTTGGCTCCGTGCCGGTGGTGCTGATGCTTGGCCCGTCGTCCTTGAACACCAGGTTCTGGCCGATGTTCAGTGTCGCATGGGCACTGTCGCCATCCTTGTCGGTGATGGTGGCGGTCAGGGTCACCAGATTGTCCGAGGTCAGCGTCTTCGAATCATCCGGATTGGTTGGGTCTGGATGCACTATGGCTCGTTGCTGGTCGAGGGTGACGTCGCCGTTGGCGGCGACACTGACAGTGAACACCAGCAGGTTGGTGGTGGCCGTACGGCCTTCGACCACGGAGCCGTTGAGTGACAGGTTGACGGCCTCACCAGTGGCGGTATCCGTCAGCCCGGAGCCGCCCGCTACCACACCCAGTGCATAGGTCAGCGTGCCGGCCCCATCGGCGCCAAATGCCGAACTGAAGTTGGCGGTAAAGCTCTGGGTGTCGTTGGTCGCCAGCACCGTTTCGTCCACTGTCAACGTTGGCTCCGTGCCGGTGGTGCTGATGCTTGGCCCGTCATCCTTGAACACCAGGTTCTGGCCGATGTTCAGGGTGGCATGGGCACTGTCGCCGTCCTTGTCGGTGATGGTGGCGGTCAGCGTTACCAGGTTGTCCGAGGTCAGGCTCGTCGAATCATCCGGGTTGGTCGCATCGGGATGCACCACGGCGCGGATCTGGTCGAGGGTGACATCACCATTGGCGGCGACGCTGACCGTGAATACCAGATCGTTGCTAATCGCCGTGCGGCCTTCCACGACTGTACCGTTAAGCGACAAATTCACCGCTTGGCCGGTAGCGGTATCGGTCAGCCCGGAACCGCCCGCGACCACGCCCAGTGCATAGGTCAGCGTACCCGCACCGTCAGCGCCAAATGCCGAGCTGAAGTTGGCGGTAAAGCTCTGGGTGTCGTTGGTCGCCAGCACCGTTTCATCGACCGTCAGCGTTGGCTCCGTGCCGGTGGTGCTGATGCTTGGCCCGTCGTCCTTGAACACCAGGTTCTGGCCGATGTTCAGCGTGGCATGAGCGCTGTCGCCATCCTTGTCGGTGATGGTGGCCGTCAGGGTCACCAGATTGTCCGAGGTCAGACTGGTCGAATCATCCGGATTGGTTGGATCGGGATGCACGACGGCCCGTTGCTGGTCGAGGGTGACGTCGCCATTAGCCGCCACGCTAACGGTGAACACCAGCAGGTTGGTGGTGGCGGTGCGGCCTTCGACCACGGTGCCGTTGAGCGACAGGTTGACCGCTTCACCGGTGGCTGTATCCGTCAGCCCCGACGGGCCGGCAGTCACGCCCAACGCATAGGTCAGCGTACCCGCACCGTCGGCGCCAAATGCCGAGCTGAAGTTAGCCGCGAAACTCTGGGTTGCGTCGGTGGTCAGTACCGTTTCATCGACCGTCAGGGTTGGCTCCGTGCCGGTGGTGCTGATGCTGGGTCCATCGTCCTTGAACACCAGGTTCTGGCCGATGTTCAGCGTGGCATGAGCGCTGTCGCCATCCTTGTCGGTGATGGTGGCGGTCAGGGTCACCAGATTGTCCGAGGTCAGACTCGTCGAATCATCCGGGTTGGTCGCATCGGGATGTACCACGGCCCGTTGCTGGTCGAGAGTGACGTCACCGTTGGCGGCGACGCTGACGGTGAACACCAGCAGGTTGGTGGTGGCTGTTCGGCCTTCGACCACGGTGCCGTTGAGCGACAGGTTGACTGCCTCACCGGTGGCCGTATCCGTCAGCCCGGAGGCACCGGCGACCACGCCCAGCGCATAGGTCAGCGTGCCTGCACCGTCAGCGCCAAATGCCGAGGTGAAGTTAGCCGCGAAACTCTGGGTGGCGTCGGTGGTCAGCACCGTTTCGTCGACCGTCAGCGTTGGCTCGCTGCCGGTGGTGCTGATGCTGGGCCCGTCATCCTTGAACACCAGGTTCTGGCCGATGTTCAGCGTGGCATGAGCGCTGTCGCCATCCTTGTCGGTGATGGTGGCGGTCAGGGTCACCAGATTGTCCGAGGTCAGACTCGTCGAATCATCCGGGTTGGTAGGGTCGGGATGCACTACGGCCCGTTGCTGGTCGAGGGTGACGTCACCGTTGGCGGCGACGCTGACTGTGAACACCAGCAGGTTGGTGGTGGCTGTTCGGCCTTCGACCACGGTGCCGTTGAGCGACAGGTTGACTGCCTCACCGGTGGCCGTATCCGTCAGCCCGGAGGCACCGGCTACCACGCCCAGTGCATAGGTCAGCGTACCCGCACCGTCGGCGCCAAATGCCGAGCTGAAGTTAGCCGCGAAACTCTGGGTGGCGTCGGTGGTCAGCACCGTTTCGTCGACCGTCAGCGTTGGCTCGCTGCCGGTGGTGCTGATGCTCGGTCCGTCATCCTTGAACACCAGGTTCTGGCCGATGTTCAGTGTGGCATGGGCACTGTCGCCGTCCTTGTCGGTGATGGTGGCGGTCAACGTCACCAGATTGTCCGAGGTCAGGCTCGTTGAATCATCCGGATTGGTCGCGTCGGGATGCACCACGGCCCGCAGCTGGTCGAGGGTGACGTCACCGTTGGCGGCGACGCTGACCGTGAACACCAGCAGGTTGGTGGTGGCCGTGCGGCCTTCGACTACGGTGCCGTTGAGCGACAGGTTGACGGCCTCACCGGTGGCCGTATCGGTCAGCCCGGAGCCGCCCGCGACCACGCCCAGCGCGTAGGTCAATGTGCCCGCGCCATCAGCGCCAAACGCCGAGCTGAAGTTGGCGGCAAAATTCTGGGTGGCGTCGGTGGTCAGCACCGTTTCGTCCACGATCAGCGTTGGTTCCGTGCCGGCCGCACTGACGCTCGGCCCGTCGTCCTCGAAGATCATCTTGGAGCCGATTTCGGCGATCGAGGTGGAGGCTTGGCGCAGCGAGAAGCCGCCGATATCAAAATCGGCGTGGTTATCGCCTCTGGCGTCGAGGGCCGCGCCGTTCTCGATGAGTACGCGGTTGTGATCCGATGTCGTGGTGTATTCAATCTGGTAGCCGGCTTTAATGCCGGTGAGTGTTGCAACCCCACCCGTAAAGCTGATGGTGATGGTCGGATCATTCACCGAACCGTCGGAATTTTCGATCACCAGCCCGGTACTATTGTTGATGACTTGAACATTGGTGATGGCAACCGGCGTGTCATTCGCATAGCCGTTGACGAAATTCGCGCCAGGTTCAGCTGCGGTGTTGAATGCGCTGATTTTTACCACCGCACTCTTGCCGCTTTGCAACTGCACGATGTCAAAATTGGCCGATGTCGAATTGTAGACACCGGTAAAGTCGATGTTGGATTCAACATCGGCTTCGGTCTGGCTAAGGTTGGGAACGGTCACATCCTGCCGGGCACCCGTGACGAACGAAAAGCGGATACCTTCCTGTTCCGTAATCATCTGGTTATTGGTGCCGATGGTGGTCGGGCCACCGCCCTGGCTGGTATTGATCGTGTCGCCAGTGTTTATGTTGGCGCCACTTGACTGGTCTGCGGGGTCCTTACCGGTGGCGATGATGGAGGGATCGGTGATCCGTGTGACACCATTGATAACTTCAGTTGTCGGGTTCGCTTTCGTGAACATCAGGAAGAGGTTCTGACCGGAGGGCGCACCGGCCAGGCTGAATCCCAGGTCCTGACTGACTCCGACGAACACCTTATCCTGCAGATTGAGCGAATCATCGGGGTTCGTCGCATCTGGATGCTTGAGCGGTTGGTATTCCACGGTCCAGATCTTGGCGCCCGAGACTGGCGATCCGGTTTCTTCAATATAGGCCGCGAACACGATCGCGCCATCTGCGGCCCCGGCTCGGCCCACAACGATGTTGTTGTCGTTCGTATCGGTATAGAGAAGGATGCTGGTGCCATCGAGAGTATCCAGCCCGCTGTCCACGCCATTGAGCGGTGCGCCAGTGCTGTCGACGAATCTGATATCGGTAATGCCGGACGGGTCGGTGAGGGTGAACGCATTGCTGCCGGTGTCGCCCACGGCACCGGTATAGCCACTCAAGGCCGCACCCGTTGCGGTGCCTGCTCCCAGTGCGGTCAAACGGGTAGAGAAGGCGGAGGGCAGAGACGCCAGCAGAATGTCGTTGTCATCAGCGTCTCCTGCGGGGGTTGGCGTGGCGGTGAGGTTCTGCAACCCAGCCGTTTCATCCAGCGTAACGTTTGCGCCGGGCGTCACGCTCAGAGCGTTGGCCGTAATCGATGTTAAGTTGAGGGCGGTTGGATCGCTCGTTAGCGATGAATTTTGCTCGCGAATAGTCATGACGTTCTCCTGAGCAATTACGGTCATCGAGGTCTGACCATTGACCTCTACAACTATGACTAAGCGCTGGAGATTGAACATTGGCCGATACTCCCATGCGGGGTGGGAGTTTCAGCCTATATGGTAGGGGAAAACGGGATGAGAGCGCTAAGAAGCGGCTCTGCATATTACGTTTGTGAATGAGGACCTACCGTCTGCGATCCCTGCGGATCCCATATCAGAACTGCAAAAAACAATGCGAGAGTGGTTTCTACACCACCCTCGCATCTTTTCACGCGAGCGCTGCCTCAGGCGCTGCCATGGACAATGTCGGTACTCAGCAGATCGACCCCGACCAAGGTGATGGTCGTTGTTTGGCCGCCCGTTTCGGCAACCGTCACGACGCTGTCTGCGCCGCTGTTGTCGATCGACTGCACAACGGCGTTCTGGTCGCCGTTGAGCACCAGCGTGTCGCGCAGGCCTGCGCTCGCATCGAAGCCGGTGACCTGGTACTTGTTCTGGGTGAATGACAAATCCACGTTGAAGGCATCCCGCTCACCGCTCGTGCCCACCAGCGTGTAGTCGAAGGTGGCGTTGCCCAGATCGTTGGCGAACAGGTTGGCGTCGAACGTACTCGTCGCCGCGTCCCCATCCCTGTCCGTCACCGTCGCGTTGAACGCCAGCTTGATATCGCTGGCCAGGTTCTCGGTCTGCTGAATGAACTGGATCACCGGGATCTTGATATCGCCTCGGCCCATCGTGAGCTGAACCGCGTCGATCAAGGCCGTACCTTGTTTCTCAACGAGGAAGGACACCTGTCCGCCGGCCTCCGGCGTCAGGGTGTTCACCTCGGTGAGGTTCGAGAACGTGCCATCCTCGTAATAGATCCGGTAGTACAGGTCCTCGGTCGCCGTGTTGTAACCTCCCACGGAATTGTCGATGAAGATCTTCATGGCCGACAGCAGGCTTTCCGGATTGATCACGAAACTTTCATCGGTAGCGCCGATTGCCGCCAGGTTGTCTCCCTGGAGGACGTTATTGGCGACGCCGATGCCGGAGGTGCTGACGTTCATGGCCCTCGAGTCGATGTACGACGGCAGGGGGTTGGTCTGTAGCTGGGCTTCGGTGGGGTCGGGGGCTCCAAGCCCGATGCCGGTCAGGATGTCCGCAGTCGACGCTAGCGCCTTCGCGGAAAAGAACACAATCTCCTCGGATGCCGAAGGAATGGTCGGGTCATTCGTCGGCGGAATCAACAAGGTGCGCACGGGGTCCGGGCCACCGGCACTGAGCGAGCCGTCGGCACTGCTGAGCACGACCGTCGAACTGAAGCCTTGCACCAGGTCCAGTGTATAGGTGCCATTGTTATAGGCGGTCAGCGTGTAGTCGACGCTGGTATTTGCCGTGGCGGCGTTGTTGTCGAAATCGCCGGTCAACGTGCCTGCGAAATGGTAGGCGCCATTGGCGTCCGGTGAGGGCGACTGCTCGGTGAGCGTGCCGGTGCCGGTGGTGGTCGTGTTGTCTGGTCTGACGAGGGTGAATTGGTTATTCACCAACGAGATATCCAGTCCGTTCGCATCCAGCCCGTCGGCTCCGGCGGAATGATCCCAGTATCCCTGTTGTGGAAGGATGCTACCGGTGCCGATCAGGTTGCCGAAGGCGAGTGTAGGGCCGTCGTCTTCGAAGATCATCTTGGAGCCGATTTCGGCGGTTGTCACAGAGGTTTGGAGCAGCGTGAAGCCACCGACATCAAAATCGGCGTGGGTATTGCCCCTGGCGTCGAGGGCTGCCCCGTTCTCGACGAGCACGCGGTTGTGATCCGAGGCTGTAGTGTATTCAATCTGGTAGCCGGCCAAAACGCCGGTGATGGTTGCAACCCCACCGGTAAAGCTGATGGTGATGGCCGGATCATTCACCGAACCGTTTGAATTTTCGACCACCTGCCCGGTGCTGGTGTTGATGACGCGAACGTTGGTAATGGCCACCGCCGTGTCATTTGCATAGCCGTTGATGAAATTCACGCCAGGTTCAGCAGCGGTGCTGAATGCGCTGACTTTTACCACTGCACTCTTGCCGCTTTGCAACTGCACGACGTCAAAACTGGCCATCTTCGCGTTGAAGACGGCGGTAAAGTCGATATTGGCTTCAACATCGGCTTCGTTCGGATCCAGGTTGGGAACGGTCACATCCTGCCGGGCACCGGTAACGAATGAAAAGCGGATGCCTTCCTGTTCCGTAATCATCTGGTTGTTGGTGCCGAAGGTAGTCGGGTTGGCCGCCTGACTGGTGATGATCGTGTCGCCAGTGTTGATATTGGCGCCGCTTGACTGGTCTGCGGGGTCCTTGCCGGTGGCGATGATGGTGGGATCGGTGATCCGCAAGACACCCGCGTCATCGACCACGGTCGGGTTCGCCTTCGTGAACATCAGGAAGAGGTTCTGACCGGAGGGCACACCGGCCAGACTGAATTCCAGGTCCTGACTGGTTCCAACGAACACCTTATTCAGCAGATTGACCGCATCGTCGGGGTTGCTGGCGTCCGGATGCTTGAGCGGTTGGTACTCCACGGTCCAGATCTTGCCGCCCGAGGCGGGCGACCCGGTTTCTTCGATATAGGCCGCGAACACGATCGCGCCGGTTGCGCTCCCGGCCCGGCCCAGAAGGATGTTGTCGTTGGTATCGGTATAGAGAAGGATGCTGGTGCCATCGAGGGTCAACAGTCCGCTGTCCAGGCCATTGAGCGGTGCGCCAGTGCTGTCGACGAAGCTGATATCGGTAATGGTTGCTCCGGGCGCGGCGCTGATGGTGAACGCATTGCTGCCCGTGTCGCCCACGGCACCGGTATAGCCACTCAAGGCTGCACCCGTTGCGGTACCTGCCCCCAGTGCGGTCAAGCGGGTAGAAAAGGTCGAGGGCAGGGACGCTACCAGAATGTCATTGTCGTCAGCGTCTCCCGCAGGGCTTGGCGTGGCGGTGGCGTTTTGCAAGCCGGCCGTTTCGTCCAGCGAAACATCCACGCCGGTGATTCCAATAGCCATGATTGTTCTCCAGAGCAATTGCGGTCATCGAGGCCTGACCGTTGACCTTGAGACGCAACTATGGAGAAGCGTCGGGGGGGGCGCATCGGCCGATACTCCCAGACGGGGTGGGAGTTTCAGACTAGTCGTCCTCGTCAGTGGCCTACCGCGTAACGTGTATGTACCCGCGGCGTTCAAGCCTTGTGGTGGAACGGCAAAAAAATGCGAGGGTGGTCTGCACCACCCTCGCATCCCTTTACGCACGCGCTGCCTCAGGCGCTGCCATGGACAATGTCGGTACTCAGCAGATCGACCCCGACCAAGGTGATGGTGGTGATTTGTCCGCCCGTTTCGGCAACTGTCACGACGCTGTCTGCGCCACTGTTGTCGATCGACTGCACAACGGAGCCCTGGTCGCCGTTGAGCACCAGCGTGTCGCGCAGACCTGCGCTCGCATCGAAGCCGGTGATCTGGTATTTGTTTTGGATGAATGACAAATCGACGTTGAAGGCATCCCGCTCACCGGCCGTGCCCACCAGCGTGAAGTCGAAGGTGGTGCCCAGGTCGTTGGCGAACAGGTTGGCGTCAAACGCACTCGTCGCCGAGTCCCCATCCTTGTCCGTCAGCGTCGCATTGAATGCCAGCTTGATATCGCTGGCCAGGCTTTCGGTCGGCTTAATGAACTCGATCACCGGGATCTTGACATCGCCTCGGCCCATCGTGAGCTGAACCGCGTCGATCAACTTCGTGCCCTGCTGCTGAACGAGGAAGGACACTTGTCCGCCGGCCTCCGGTGTCACGGTGTTCACCTCGGTGAGGTTCGAGAACGTGCCATCCTCGTAGTAGATCCGGTAGTACAGGTCCTCGGTCGCCGTGTTGTACCCCCCCACGGAGTTGTCGATGAAGATCTTCATGCCTGCCAGCAGGCTTTCCGGATTGATCACGAAACTTTCATCGGCGGCGCTGATGGCCACCAGGTTGTCTCCCTGGAGAAGGTTATTGCCGACGCCGATGCCGGACGTGCTGACGTTCATGGCTGCCGGGTCGATGTACGACGGGAGCGGGCTGGTCTGTAGCTGGGCTTCGGTGGGGTCGGGTTTCCCGAGCCCGATACCGCTCAGGATGTCCCCGGTCGACGCCGTTGCCTTCGCGGAAAAGAACACAATCTCCTCGGAGGGCGAAGGAATCGTCGGCGGATTCTGCGGTGGGATCAACAACGTGCGCACGGGGTCCGGGCCACCGGCACTGAGCGAGCCGTCGGCACTGCTGAGCACGATCTGCGAACTGAAGCCTTGCACCAGGTCCAGTGTATAGGTGCCATTGCTATAGGCGGTCAGCGTGTAGTCGACGCTGGTATTTGCGGTGGAGGCGTTGTTGTCGAAGTCGCCGGTCAACGTGCCTGCGAAGTGGTACGCGCCGTTGGCGTCCGGTGAGGGCGACTGCTCGGTGAGCGTGCCGGTGCCGGTGGTGGTCGTGTTGTCTGGCCGGACGAGGGTGAACTGGTTATTCACCAACGAAATATCCAGCCCGGTTGCCCCCAGCCCGTCGGCTCCGGCGGAATTATCCCAGTACCCCTGTTGTGGAAGGATGCTACCGGTGCCGATGAGGTTGCCGAAGGCGAGTGTAGGGCCGTCGTCCTCGAATACCAGGTTTTGCCCGATATTGAGGGTCGCCTGGGCGCTGTCGCCGTCTCCATCGGTCTTGGTCGCTATCAGCGTCACCAGGTTGTCCGCCGACAGCGTTTTCGAATCATCCGGATTGGTCGCGTCGGGATGCACCACGGCGCGGAGTTGGTCGAGGGTGACGTCGCCATTGGCGGCGACGCTGACCGTGAACACCAGCAGGTTGCTGGTGGCCGTACGGCCTTCCACCACGCCGCCGTTGAGCGACAGGTTGACTGCCTGGCCGCTGGCCGTGTCGGTCAGCCCGGAGGCCCCCACCACCACGCCCAGCGCATAGGTCAGCGTGCCCGCACCATCGGCACCAAACGCCGAGGTGAAGTTGGCGGCAAAGCTCTTGGTATCGTTGGTCGCCAGCACCGTCTCATCCACCGTCAACGTCGGTTCGGTGCCGGTGGTGCTGATGCTCGGTCCGTCGTCCTTGAACACCAGGTTCTGCCCGATGTTGAGGGTCGACTGGGCGCTGTCGCCGTCCTTGTCGGTGATGGTTGCCGTCAGCGTTACCAGGTTGTCCGCCGTTAGGGTCTTCGAATCGTCGGGGTTGGTCGTGTCGGGATGCACCACGGCACGGATCTGGTCGAGAGTGACCTCGCCGTTGGCAGCCACGCTGGCGGTGAACACCAGCAGATTGGTGGTGGCCGTGCGGCCTTCGACCACGCCGCCGTTGAGTGACAGGTTGACTGCCTCACCGGTGGCCGTGTCGGTCAGCCCGGAGGCACCTACCACCACACCCAGCGCATAGGTCAACGTGCCAGCCCCATCAGCGCCAAACGCCGAGCTGAAGTTAGACGCAAAGCTCTGGGTGTCGTTGGTCGCCAGCACCGTTTCGTCCACCGTCAGCGTCGGCTCCGTGCCGGTGGTGCTGATGCTGGGCCCGTCATCCTTGAACACCAGGTTCTGCCCAATGTTGAGCGTGGCATGGGCGCTGTCGCCGTCCCCGTCGGTCTTGGTCGCCGTCAGCGTCACCAGAGTATCCGAGGTCAGCGTTTTCGAATCATCCGGATTGGTGGCATCGGGATGCACCACGGCGCGGATCTGGTCGAGGGTGACGTCGCCATTGGCGGCGACGCTGACCGTGAATACCAGCAGGTTGGTGGTGGCCGTGCGGCCTTCCACCACGGCGCCATTGAGCGACAGGTTGACGGCCTCACCGGTGGCCGTGTCGGTCAGCCCGGAGCCTCCCGCCACCACGCCCAGCGCATAGGTCAGCGTGCCGGCCCCGTCAGCGCCAAACGCCGAGCTGAAGTTGGCGGCAAAGCTCTTGGTATCGTTGGTCGCCAGTACCGTTTCGTCGACCGTCAGCGTCGGCTCCGTGCCAGTAGTGCTGATGCTCGGCCCATCATCCTCGAAGATCATCTTGGAGCCGATTTCGGCGGTTGACGTGCTGGACTGCAGCACCTTGAAGCCGCCAATGTCGAAGTCAGCATGCGTCTTGTCGCCGTTCTTGTCGGTCAGCAACCCGGCGTTCTCGATCATCACGCGGTTGTGGTCGGTCGCCGTGCTGTAGGTGATCTGCGAGTCGGTCGGAACGCCGGTGATCAGCACCGTGCCGTCGGCGTTGTAGGTGATGACGGCGCCGCTGACGGTGGCGCCCGCGAACGTCTTGACGGTGACACTGCCGTTGATGATCGCGACCTTTTCGGTGCTGTCGTTGGCGTAGCTGTTGACGAAGTTGACACCGCTCTGCGACCCGCTGACGTTGTCGGCGTTCTTGACGGCGGTGAGCAAGAGCTTCGCAGTCGTGCCGCCCGTCTCCTGCACGACCTTGAAGGTCGCGGAGCGGGCGCCGAAGTACTGGGTGAAGTCGATGTTCGCTTCGACACCCGCTTCGCCGGGGCTCAGGTTGGGGACTGTGAAGTCCGCCTTGGCACCGGTGACGAAGCTGAAGCGCAGGCCTTCCTGTTCGGTGATCGCCTGGTTGTTGGTGCCCAGGGTTGTGCTGCCGCCGCCCTGGCTGCTGTTGACCGTGTCGGCGCTGGTGATGGCAGCACTGCTTGCCGACTGATCCAGCGGATCCCTGCCGGTGACGATGATCGAGACACCGGGAATCCGGCCGTTCGCATCGGCCGTCGCACCCACAGTGGTAAACATCAGGAACAATTGCTGGCCCGACGGCGCATTGTCCAGACTGAACTCTGTGTCCTGACTGGTTCCGATGAACACCTTATTCAGCAGATTGAGCGCATCGTCGGGGTTGCTGGCGTCCGGGTGCTTGAGCGGTTGGTACTCCACGGTCCAGATTTTGCCGCCCGAGACCGGCGATCCGGTCTCTTCGATATAGGCCGCGAACACGATTGCGCCGCTTGCGCTTCCGGCTCGGCCCACAAGGATGTTGTCGTTCGTATCGGTATAGAGAAGGATGCTGGTGCCATCGAGGGTATCCAGTCCGCTGTCCACACCATTAAGCGGTGCGCCGGTGCTGTCGACGAAGCTGATATTGGTAATGGTTGCTCCGGGGTCAGCGCTGACGCTGAACGCATTGCTGCCGGTATTGCCCACGGCGCCGGTATAGCCACTCAAGGCCGCACCCATTGCGGTACCTGCCCCCAGTGCGGTCAAACGGGTAGAGAAAGTCGAGGGCAGGGACGCCAGCAGAATGTCGTTGTCGTCAGCGTCTCCCGCGGGGCTTGGCGTGGCGGTGAGGTTTTGTAGCCCGGCCGTTTCGTCCAGCGTAACGCTCGCGCCGGAGGCCACAACGCTTAGAGCGTTGACCACTGAGTCGAGGGTCGGAATGTTTAGGAGGGTCGGATCGCCCGTTAGCGATGAATTTTGCTCGCCGATAGCCATGACTTTCTCCAGAGCAATTGCGGTCATCGAGGCCTGACCGTTGACCTTTGGCCGCAACTATGGAGAAGCGCCGGGGAATGCGCATCGTCCGAAACTCCCACACCGGGTGGGAGTTTCAGACTACTTGGGAGGGGAAAAGGGGAGGAGGGCGCGAAGGAGCAGCGTCGTATATTGCGATTGTGAATGAGGGCATGACGTCGGGGTTCTAAGGCCGCCCGGGCCGTTAACCGCGAACGCCTCGAGCTGAGTTTGAGTCAGCTCGGGCGGGCGGGTTTATTCGGGTCGTCTGGACAGCCAGCGTCATTCAAATCTAACCCTTGTTCGTTGAGGCCGGCGAGCTCATGAGGGGATTCCTCCACGCCGAATCACGATGGGCGGCTCGATCAGCCGTAGTTCGAGCTCACCCGAGGCCGGCACGAAGCGCGGGCCAGTGCTTTCAGGCGTTGCCCGCAACCTCCAGGTGCGCTGCACCTTCGCCAGTTTGGCGACTCCCGACGCCACGGACCAGCGCCGGCAGACCTTCTCTAGTTTGAGCGGGTAAAGGGTGAGTTGGTCGCCGTTGAAGTGCATGCGCAGGAAGCATTTGTGGTCGGCGATGCGTTGCGAGGAAAAAACCACTTCGCTATGCAGCCCCCATAAAGTGTTGGCCATGACCATCCAGGCACCGAATAGCAGGCCTCCCAAACTACCGCCGAGCACCAGTGTCCCCACCAGGAACAACAAGACCTGGAGCAGGTTTTCTACCTCGAACTGCAAGTAGTGGATGTTGATACGGCCCATGAGCCACAGCAGCCCGATCGCCAGTCCCAGATGAAGCAACCCGTGAACGGCCCCGACGCCATAGGCAAGCTTTCGGGTGCGTTTGACTCCGGCGGCTGAGAGCACTGCGCAGCCCAGCACAATGGTCACGGCAAACATCACCGAAGAAGGACTGTGTGCCAGGACCAGGACCAACTGTCGCCATACCTCGCGCAGGTTGGGAATAGATACTTCGAGGCCAGACAATACCTCGACCAGGCTGCGATTATCGCGCGCCGGATGGGGCACCTTGCTGGCGCTTTCTACCATCCAGTCGAACAGCAAGTACAAGATCGCCAGCATGCCGCAGAACGAGAGGTTGTGGGTGGGTAGCCGCCATGCCCGATTACGCAGTTGTTCGGAGGTTTTTTTGTCCGGGTAGGTTGCCGCCAGCTCGTAGTGCTGCGGCGTTCCGCCGACGCTGATCGGCTCGGGCGGATCTGGAAGCTGATGAGTGCCATGTAGGAAGGCGCCACCGCCTCCGCAGGTGATGCGTTGCGGTGCCTGGCTGCCGGCTTTTGGCTGGTAGCGCGCGTAGTGGTGCGAGTCTCCGGCCAGGACCACCGCCAAGTGGTCACCCAAGAGCTGTTCGATCTCGCGCAGACTGCTGAAGCGCAAGGTCTGGGTCTCGATCGAGGGCAGGGTCTTGCGCCCCACGCGTGCGAGTCGTTCGGCCTCATCCACCCAGCTCGGCTCGGGTGTACAGAGGATCACGCGGTCGCCTGGCTGCAGTTTGGCGCGCATCTCTTCGAAGTACTGCTTCTGCTGGCGGTCGATCATCGACTCCAATTGCAGGTCCAGGCCCCAGATCCACCAGCCATTGGGCAGCTGCAGCACGTAGTAACTGGTGTGTTGACGGGTTTCCCAGCCGCCGATGGGCTTCTGCTCGCAAAACAGTTGAGAGAAACCGCGCAGGCCGTCATACCAATCATGGTTGCCGGGCGTCGCCACCATCCACGGTGCACCTGGCTGCGGCACGGGCTGGTCCTGCTCATTCGGGCGTACCTTGGGGACCGGCGCGGGGAAGGCGGCGCGGAAGGGATCGAGGAAGCGGGTGCGATAGCCGGATTGGGCCGGTGTGGGATAGACCTGATCGCCGCCGAGCAGCAGCACGTCGCCGCGCGGCAGCGTGAGCTCCGGCAACTTGACATCCTGGCTGACGCACAACGCCATGGAATAGGTGGAGTCCCAGCCATCGCCGGTATCCGCCAGATAGTCGATCCACACGTCACCGTCGGCAGCCACCTCAATGGGTGGGTTAGAGTCCCGGGGGTTGAGCATGGCCAGTACATCGCGTGGGTCCGCGAAGGCACCCATGGTGGTGGCCGCGGCCGATTGCATGCCCGTGCGCATGAGCTGAAACGGGCCTAGCCAATTGACCATCGACTCCTGGGTGTAAAGCTCGATGCGGCTATTGGTCGTAGAAGATTGGGGGGTGTGGGTCATGGCGAGGAGCGCAGAGTGCCCCTCTTCAAAGTGTCCCTCTCCAGGGCGGAACTCAATCGATTGCTCCTTCATCGCCTAGCCTCCATTGCTGTAAAGAGTCCGGGTACATCAGGTGGGGTTTGACTTCTTGTCGGTTGATTCAGAATAGGTCAGTTATGCGATAGCCGCCGGTTCATGGCTAGACGATCAAAACGATGGACCCGCCAGAATGGCGGGTCCGGAAGGGGGATCAGAGTGTCGGCAACTGCCCGATGCGACCCATCATCTCGGTCACGATCTGCAGGTCCAGCAGGAACTGGTCGACGGTCTTGAATTCGTTGTCGTTGTGGCCGGTGTACTTGAGCTCGGGCCTGGCCAAACCGAACTGCACGCCGTTGGGCAGCTCATGGACCGAAGTGGCGCCGGCTGAGGTACCGAACTTGTGTTCCATGCCAAGGTTTTCGCTGGCCACCGCCAACAGCGCCTTGACCCATTCACCTTCTGGGTTGCGGTACATCGGCTCGGCGATCTTGTAGTCGAAGGCCACTGCAATGTGAGTCTTCTTGCTCCAGGCACCCAGCTTTTCGGCGATTTCAGCCTTGAGCGCTTCCGGGGACTTGCCCTTCGGCACGCGCAGGTTGACCGCAAGCTTGAAGGCTTTTTCATCGATCCCGACATAGGTCAGGGAGGTGGTCAGCGGCCCCATGAAGGCATCGGAAAAACCGACCCCCAACTTGCCGCCCAGGTAGTCCAGCCCCCAGTTGTCGACGGCGTAGCGGGCGGCGTCGGTAATGTGGTTGTGCTTGAGCGCGACCTTGCCGTCGAGGCTGTTGATGAAGCCCAGCATCCGTGCCACCGGGTTGATGCCTGACTCGGGCTCGGAGGAGTGGGCAGAAACACCGGTGACCGTGAGCTTGACGTCCTTGCCGACGACCTTGGCGGTCACCTCGAAGTTGCCGCCATTGCGCTTGGCATAATCGCTACCTGCCTTCTGCAGACTGGCGGCCAGTTCGGCGGGCTTGTCAGTCACAAGAGTGGCGACCGACGTCGACGGAATCTGGTTGGTTGCCAGGCCGCCCGTCATTGAGATGATTTCGGCACCCTTGCCCTGAGCGTTGCGCCGGGCAAAGTTCGCCATGACGGTGCCGTAGCCTTTCTCGGCAATCACCACCGGGTAGCCACCATCCAGCGCCAGGTTGTAGTTGGGTGTCGGGTTGTGTTCGAAGTAGTAGGGGATGGCGTCGCCGGTGGTTTCCTCGGTGGTGTCTACCAGCAGCTTGAAGTGGCGAGCCAGCGGCAGCTTCTCTTCCTTGATGATCTTCATGGCGTAGAGCGCAACCACGATGCCGTTCTTGTCATCTTCGGTGCCTCGGCCATACATACGGTCGCCGACCAGGGTGACCTTGAACGGATCGAGGCGGGTGCCGTCTTTCAGAACCCAGTTCTCCGGCGTCACGGGCACCACATCGGCGTGCGCGTGAATGCCCACGATTTCGTCGCCAGCCCCTTCGAGGGAGATTTCATAGACGCGGTTGTCGATATTGCGAAAGTTCAGGTCGAAGGCCTGGGCAAGGCCCTTGAGCTTGTCGCCGATCTTGATGAATTCAGGGTTCTCGTGCTGGGCCACGCCGTCCACGCGGAAGGTCGGGATGGCCACCAGTTCGCGCAGGGTCTCGGTGGCCGCGTTGCCGTACTTCACTCGTGCATAGAGGCCAAGCAGTCGATGGATCTCGTTCTGTTGTTCAGCGGAAAGGGGCTTATTGCCCTGGAAAGCACTGATTGCCGGGCCGAGATTGCCGGTTTTGGCAAGCTCGCTCTTGGCCAGGCGTTCCAGGAATTGCCTGAAATCCGTGACCGATGCATCGCTGAAGGTCTTGAGGATGGTTGCGCTCTGTTGCGGGGTAATGTTGGCGTGCGCTGAGGTGGTGAACGACGAAAGGCTGGCCAGCATCAGGGTTGTCGCGGCCAGGTGCTTGAGTGAGAAATCCATTGCTGGGGACATTCCTTTGCAGGTGGTTGGTAGGAAATATCTGATTGATTAGTCAGAAACTTTTCCAAACTAACACCAAGAGGGAGTAGTACGGGAGTACCTGAAGTGCGATCTGTCGCACAGAAATGCAAAAGCGACGCAGAAATGAAAAAGCCTACCAATGCAACTCGAAGGCATTTTGCGCGCCCGGCTGGAGGCTGCTGCCCAAGCGTTTGCACTCGCGAGAAAGGGTGTCGTGCAGCCATTGACGGTCATCCCCTTCGGCGCGACAGAGGCGAAAGCGCTGCAGGCGAGTGGGTATCAGCTCCAGCGTCTGCAGGCGTCCGTCCGGGGCCAGCGAGACAAAGTACAGAAGCCCCAGGTCGCCGCGATAATCTGCGTGGCCCTCGATGCCTTCGTAATCGTTCAGCAGATCCCCGCAGCCATAGAGAATCAGGCGCTCGCGGTACACTTCGATGCCCTTGACGTGGTGCGAGGAGTGGCCGTGCACCACGTCAACTCCGGCCTCATCGATCAGGGCATGGGCGAACCGGACCTGCTCCTGCGGGATCTCGAACCCCCAGTTGCCGCCCCAATGAATGGAGGCCAGCACCCGATCCCCCGGATTTTTGTACTGGAGAATCCGTTCGGCCACAGGGCGCAGGCTTTGCATCGACAGATCTTCCAGCCGCGCGACGCCCGCGCGGCTATCCGTGGCGGCCCACTGCGGTGGAATGCCGCTGTCGGGAGCGCCGAGGCCAAACACCAGCAAGCGCCGCCCGTCAGGCTGCGCCAGCACGGCGGGCGCTTCGGCGGATTGCCGGTTGTGCCCGGCGCCGGCACTGCACATGTCGTTGTTCGTCAGGGTGGCCAGCGTATCGGCCAGGCCAGGCGCGCCCCAGTCCAGCACATGGTTGTTGGACAGCACGCAGCAGTCGATGCCGGCGGCACTGATGGCCGGGAAGTTCTCCGGGCTCATGCGGTAATTGATGCCCTTTGGCTCCGGTCGTCCGCGGCGGGACACCGCCGTTTCCAGGTTGATGATGCGTGCGTGTGGCTGGCGAAGTTCGAACTCATCCAGCGCAATGCCCCAGATATAGGTGAAATCGACCGGGCGGGGAATCGGGCCATTGCGTCGTTCTGCCAACCGGACGTAATCGCCGGCTTTCTTGACGTAGTCTTCGTAAAGCCGTGGATCGCCAGGATGCGGCAGCACTGCGTCGATGCCTCGGGCGGTCATGACATCGCCGGTGAGAAACAGCTTCAGCGTATCGGTAACGGCTGCCATGGCACCCTCCGGATATCCCGAATAGCCTGGTTCAACAGTAAATGTCTGTTTTAAAACAAATTAGTTTGTTTTTGGGCTTCCCAGACGCCGCGAAAGTTGATAAATTTCCGCGCGTTCTTGCAGAGGCCCTTACGGGGCTTGCAGCGTAGGGACGCAGCAGCTCGATATTGCTCGCAAGCTGCGCATTCAGAAAGAGAGTGCCAGGCACTCGTCGCAACAGCTACAGGGGCGTCGCCAAGCGGTAAGGCAGCAGGTTTTGATCCTGCCATGCGTTGGTTCGAATCCAGCCGCCCCTGCCATTTTCCTTACACTCATCCAGTCATGACTCAGTCGGCAGTATTGCGCGAGTCCAGGATGGTCGTGTTTACGAGAAACGCCAGTGCCGATCCGGCCTGGCGTTTTTTGTATCGGTTAAATACCCCTCCTAACACAGCGAGCGCGACGCCGTGGCGGCGCGCTCGCCCGTCACTCAGTGGGGCGCGCGAGGGATGGTCTTGAGCAGGTCTTCAGGGCTGATGTGCCCGACAACCTGCTGCACGCTGCCCGGTTGCGGCAGACCAAGGATGTGCCCCTTCATCTTGCCGATCACGTGCATCTCGCAAGGCTTGCAGTCGAACTTCAGTGTCAGCACTTCGTCACCGTGCACCAGCTGCATCGGTGCGACCTTGGTGCGCACGCCGGTGACGCCTTTGGCCTGCTTGGGGCAGAGGTTGAAGGAGAAACGCAGGCAGTGCTTGGTGATCATCACCGGCACCTCGCCGGTCTCCTCGTGAGCCTCATAGGCCGCGTCGATCAGCTTGACGCCGTGACGGTGATAGAAGTCGCGGGCTTTCTGGTTGTAGACGTTGGCCAGGAACGACAGGTGGGACTCCGGGTACACCGGTGGCGGATTGGTCTCGGCCTTGCGACCACCCCGTGGGTGGGCTTCGATGCGGGCCGCGGTCAGCGCTTCGATGACTTCGCGGCGCAAGGCCTTGAGCTGCGAGTTCGGGATGAAATACGCCTGCGGTGCATCCAGCTTGATATCCGTGGCGTGGTATTGCGTGGTGCCCAACTGGCCGAGCAAGTCGTGCAGTTGCTCCAGGGCCTGTTCCGGCTTGTTGGCCAGGCCGAATGGACCGTCCAGGGCGACATTGGCGCTGACACCTTCCTCGCTGGTGGCGGTCAGTTCGAGGCGATCCTCACGCAGGCGAGCGACCCAGGCCAGACCCACCCGGCGCTCGGCGGAGGTCTTGAGCAGGGCTTGCTGCCAGTTGTGGTCGAGGTTGCGGCTCAGCGGGTGATTCGGCCGCAACTGGTGCAGCCCCTTCGGCATTTCGTTGGGCTCGACACGGTAGCGGTAGCGCTTTTCACCGTCTTCTTCGAACTCGCCCTTGGGCTCGGCGATGTTGGTACGCCAGCCCACCACCTCGCGCTTGACCAGCACATTGAGGCCGTCGCCGTTGGACAGCGGTTCGTGGGTGACCACCAGCAGGTCGCGCTTGCCGACTTTCTCCACCACGCCCACCGGCAGGCCGGTGAAGGTCGGCGAGTCGAAGGCGCCGATGTCGATCTTGCGCTCGCTGACGAAGTAGTCGGTGCTGCCACGATGGAAAGTCTTGTCCGGATCGGGCAGGAAGAAGTGCGCGGTGCGGCCGCTGGAAGCGCGAGCCAGGTCCGGACGGTCTTCGAGGACGTCGTCCAGGCGCTGGCGATAGTAGGCGGTGATGTTCTTCACATAGCCCATGTCCTTGTAGCGCCCCTCGATCTTGAACGAGCGTACGCCGGCTTCCACCAGCGCGCGGATGTTGGCGCTCTGGTTGTTGTCCTTCATCGACAGCAGGTGTTTTTCGTAGGCGATCACACCGCCTTTTTCGTCCTTGAGGGTGTACGGCAGGCGGCAGGCCTGGGAGCAGTCGCCACGGTTGGCGCTACGGCCGGTCTGCGCATGGGAGATGTTGCACTGGCCGGAGAACGCCACGCACAGCGCGCCATGGATGAAAAACTCGATGGCCGCGTCGGTCTCGTCGGCAATCGCGCGGATCTCCTGGAGGTTCAGCTCGCGGGCCAGTACCAGTTGCGAGAAACCAGCCTGATCGAGGAACTTCGCCCGCGCCAGGGTGCGGATGTCGGTCTGGGTGCTGGCGTGCAGCTCGATCGGCGGAATGTCCAGCTCCATCACGCCCAGATCCTGGACGATCAGCGCATCGACGCCGGCGTCGTACAACTGGTGGATCAGCTTGCGCGCCGGCTCCAGCTCGTTGTCATGCAGGATTGTGTTGATGGTGGTGAACACCCGCGCGTGATAGCGACGGGCGAATTCCACCAATTGGGCGATATCGCTCACCTCGTTACAGGCGTTGTGGCGGGCGCCGAAGCTCGGGCCGCCGATGTACACCGCGTCGGCGCCATGCAGGATGGCCTCGCGGGCGATGGCCACGTCACGGGCGGGGCTGAGCAATTCCAGGTGATGCTTGGGTAGGGACATGTTTTTTTAGTCTGGCTTGTCACGGTCAAGGTGCGCATTGTAGCGGCGAAACGCTTGACCGGCACCCATGCGCTGCCCGATGGCGTTTCTCCGCTGAGCGACACGAATAACCATCGGCTTCATCCTTTGGCCGAATCCGATGGCTGATGTGATGAATCTGCCGCTGAGCAAGGAAGGACAGAATATTCAGCCATGATTAATCGCAAATGTTCGATGGCTTCCTGGTATTTACGATCGGCGTTGCGTTTTTTCTCTTGGTACTGCGTGAATTTTTCTGCGTCCATGTGGGGCTGATCGAGAAGATCAAGGGCGGCGCGGCTCAGGTCATGGGCTTCATTGAACAGTTGTCTGTTTCGTTCAAGCGCCAGATTCAGACAGGCTGTCGCTTGCTCGGAAGTCATCGTGCCGTTCATTCACCGCGCCCTCTCGATTGACGTGAAGGGGGAAGGATCAAATTCAAAGACGCTGGATCAAGACCCGGCTATCGACCGCGCCGCCACACCTTGAGGTAGTCCACGCTGAATGTGGAGGGCAGATCGGTGTCGTCGACAACGCCGAACCAATTCCACATGGCTTCGCTGTCAAAGAGGATTTGCATCGGGAAGAACCAGTGGGTGTTCTTGGCCTCTCGCACCAGGACGCCGTCTACGTACCAGCGCAAGGTGTCGGGCTGCCAGTCAAAACCGTAGACATGGAAGGTGCTGGCCAGGCGCCACGGGGCGATCCAGCTGCTGCCATCGCTGAAGTGGGCGGTGCTCTGTGGCGTGGCCCAGACATGGGCGTTCATGTTGTATAGGCGGTCGAAGGCGGCGCCCTTGGTCTTGCCGCCGATCTCGAATATGTCGATCTCCGTGGCATTGTCGGCAAGCCCCGTCCACGCTAGCCAGAAGGCGCTGGAACCCGCCGAGTCCATGGGTTTGGCGCGGGCTTCGTAGTAGCCGTAAAAACTGCGCTCGATCGTGCGGACCATCGCCGAGCTATAGTCTCGGTAACCCAGCCGAACGTATTTTTGCGGCACGTTTTCCTTGCGGAAAACGATGTTCAGATGGCCATCGCTCAGGTAGGCATTGTTCGGCGTGAACAGCGCCGGTTTACGCCCGAGCGATTCGGTGCCCGTGGCATTGTTGACGTGCCAGCGACTGGTGTTAAGGGTCGCACCGTTGAAGTCGTCGGAAAACTGTGTGTCCAACTTCCATTGGCCGTCATTGGCCTGATCGGACAGCGGCAGTTCGGCATTGATCCGCTGCGGTACAGTGTCCAGGGGGCCAATACGGGTCCAGGAATTGGCCGCTTTGGGGATAGCGACGGACCATTTTTGCGCCAGATACTGAAACACGCGCTGCCGTTCCTCCAGAGAGGCCAGGTGACGGTCGTACACCAACACTTCCGCGATGTCGCCACGCAAGTCTTCAGTGCTACCGACCACATTGCGCCCCACCGCAAACGGGCCTATGGGCACGTCGTTGAGTTCCAGAACGAAGAGGGCCGGGGCGTAGGCGGAGGGCTGTTGCACGCTGATCGCGAAATTCGGTGCCACGTTGTCGTTTTCAGCGATCCACGGGCGCGAGCTGAACAGCCGCTGCCAGGTCTCGCCGCCGCTTTGCCCGTTCAGTCTGCGTGACACGATCAATAAGGTCATGGGGCCTTTTGCGGCACGAATTGTCTTGCCAAGGAACGCCGACGAGCCACTCAAACGCACCACCGAATGGCCATTCATGGCGTCCTCCACACGCTGAGGGAGGGCGCCTGTGGAATCGTCTACGGTAACGTCATTGGACTTGCCGGACTTGTCGTACCACCGCAGGAGGTGGTTCTGGGCATCGAAGGTCATTTTTGAAGCATCGGCAGCGTCGAGCCACAGCACCAGGCCGTTGGCCAGCGGCGGGGGAGTCCCCCCCGACGCGTAGCACACAACCGATACCAGGGCTGCCAAAAGAATGGACCTGCTCATACCCATTGCTTTAACACAATCGATGCGGCCAATCCGGGTTGGGAGCGGTATCCGTGCGGATTACACATTTGCCATCGCCAGGTGTCGATGATCATCTGCATCAGGTCGCGCTGTGCGTACCAGCCCAGATCGCGCCCCGCCTTGGTGGGGTCGGCCCAGCATTCGGCGATATCGCCGACACGGCGCGGCGCGAACCGGAACGGGATGGTAATACCGGTAATGTCCTCGAAGCTGCGGATGATTTGCAGCACGCTGTGGCCAATGCCTGTTCCCAGGTTCCAGACGTGGATACCGTTTCTGTTCTGCAACGCCCGCAACGCTTTGAGATGGCCTTCGGCAAGGTCGACCACATGGACGTAATCGCGCACGCACGTTCCGTCGACGGTGGGATAGTCGCTGCCGTATACGGTGAGTTCGGGTATTTGCCTCATCGCGACTCGTGTCAGGCAAGGGAGCAGATTGTTGGGCTTGCCATTGGGGTTCTCCCCGATCAGCCCGCTATCGTGAGCACCAATCGGGTTGAAGTAGCGCAGCACCGCTATGCTCCACTGCGGATCGGACAGGCACAAGTCGGTGAGCAACTCTTCGATCAGCAGCTTGGTGCGACCATAGGGATTGATCGGTTTGCCTGTGCCCAGATCTTCAATGAGTGGTATCTGTCGGGGAATGCCATACACGGTGGCCGATGAGCTGAACACCAGTTTGAAGACCTCGAATCGGGCCATCGCATGGCAAAGATTGAGCGTACCAATGACATTGTTGGCGTAATAGTCCAGCGGCTTTCGAATGCTTTCCTCCACGGATTTGAGACCGGCAAAGTGCACCACGGCATCGATGTCATAGCGGCTGAAGATATCATCGAGCAGGTGGTTATCGCGTATATCACCTTCAATGAAGTCGACTCGTTTGCGAGTCAGATACTCCAGGCGCTTGAGCGATTCGCGGCAGCTGTTACACAAGTTATCGAGGACCAGCACCTGTTGACCGGCGTCAATCAGGGTCAGGGTGGTATGCGAGCCGATATATCCGGCCCCGCCGGTAATCAACGTGGTTTTGTGCATGATGAGGCGTTCCTGTCACAAGGAAATTGCGCGAGTCAGGAGAATGTGGTCCGGGTAGGAGAAAGGTTGTCGGGTGCGTCCTCTCAGCGGGTGGTGAAAACCGATTTGAATTCTTGCAGCCAGCGCGGATGCATCACGCTGTACGCCACGGCATAGCTCAGCGCGCCAACCACGATGCTGCAGAACAGGTGCAGGTAGCCTTGAACACTCAATCGGGAAGAAACCATCAGGACGATCGCAGCCATGACCAACGAGGCGACCACGCTGCGATAGTTGGTTTCGAAAAACAGCCGCCAGTCATAGCCGATTGCGCTGTTCAATCCGCGGATTTGCAACGGCGTGATGATCGCCATCCGGGCTAGCAGGGCGAGGGCAGCGGCCATGCCGCCATAAAGGCTGCCGAAGCTATAGACCAGCGCCAGTGCCAGTACGGTGGTTGCCACTTCGGCCTTGATGGTCAGGTGGCTGCAATTGACCGCGACCAGTGCGGTTGTGGCGTACATGGCGGTATTGCCGATGGCTGCCGTACACGCAAGCACTTGCAGCAGGGGAATGGCCTCGGTCCATTTGGCGCCGAAGATCAGCAGGATCAGGTCATGTGCCGTGAGTGCGATGCCGATGAACAGGGGCGTCAACAGGAAGCCGCTGACGGCGGTCGAATCGCTGATGATCGCGCGCAACCGCGAGGGATCGGCGCTGCGCCGGGCAAACGCCGGCAGCGCGTAGCTGATCAGGCCGTGATAGATCGCCGTGCGCGGCAGATCGATGATGCGCATCGCCATGTTGAACATGCCGACCGCGTTGCTGCCGGCCGTCATGCCCAGGATGACGGTGACTCCGCGCTGTAGCGTTTGCGAACTCAGCGCGTTGACGGCAACCGGTACGCCGGCCTTCAACAGTTCGCGCAGGAGCGGGCCGTCAATGCAAAAGGCAATGCGGCGCGGGTCTGCACGCATCAATACGACAATGGACACGAACTCCATGATCAGTACCTGGGCAATGACCGCCCAGGCCCCCAACCCCCAAAGCGCGACCGCGATGCCACCCACGCCACCACACACTTTGCCCAGTAACGTGCGCGACGCCAACATCCTGAAGTTGCCGCTACGGCGCATTTGCGCCACATAGACCCGCGCCATCATGGTGAACAGGATTTTCACCGAGGCCACCGCGGTCATCCATCGCAGCACCGGGTTGGGTGTGTACAGCGTTACCGCGCCCGAGATGACGACGATGGACAGCAGGCTGACGAGTACCGACGCCCAGAAAGCTGTGGCGATGTGTTTGTCTTCCAGTCGTTCGAGTCGTACCAGCGGGTCTTCCAGAACCGAGGAATAAATCATCCCGATCAACTCGACGATGGCAATGATGACCGTGCCCACACCCAACTCTGTGGGCGACAGCAGCCTGGCATACGCGACAAAGGTAATCATCGACAGGAAAATCAGGCCGAATTTCTCGGTGAAAATCCAGATCAATTTAACCAGACGATGATTGGCCATGGCGGATACCGACTCAATGAGCGGTGGTGGACGCAGCTGTCTTGCGCAATGATTGGACGCATGCATAGAGGAAGCGCAATGTCGGTTTGCCGTTCCTGAAGATCAGCGTTTGCCAGGAATACTCCAGCATTCGCCGGTACACACCGATCACTTGGGTGTGCTCGCCTCTGCGGGAAAACAGTTCGAGAAAGTCGGAGAGGCTGCCCAGCGCGAAATCGATCCGTTGCTGCTTGCTGAGCTGCGCGCCAAATTGGGCGAGGAACGCTTCGATGAACTTGATCTTGTACGGGTAGTACCTTGTCGGTTGCGCGGTCATGTTGGCGCTGTTGACCATGCGCTGCAGCAGCACCTCTGGCACCGTATGGACCTCCCAGTGTTCGGCGATCCGGGTCCACATGAAGCGGTCTTCGGAGTAACGCAGGCTGGCATTGAAGCCGCCGAGTTGCATGATCACGTCGCGTCTGACCATCGCGGAGGACACGCCATTGAGGACGTTGGCGCGGATGAAATCGTCGAAATGCCTACCGTTTTTTTGCCGGTTTTCCAGTATTCGCCTGCCGTCGCTGTAGTCGTTATGCACGTAGCAATCTATCAGCCCCACCGGCCGTCCCTGACGACTCAGTTCCTCAAACAGTGCCACTTGTTGCTCCAGCTTTCGCGGATACCATCTGTCATCGGCATCGAGAAACGCCACAAGAGTCTCTTCAGTGTGCTGCAGTCCGTGATTGCGGGCGCTGGCCTGGCCTTCGTTGGCTTGATGCAACAGCGTCAGGCGAAACGGCGCCGCGAAGTCCCTGACCCGTTGGGGTCCATCATCGGTGGAACCATCGTCGATGACGATGACGTGATCGGGCAGTCGCGTTTGCCCGGCCACGGACGCCAGTGTTTGCTCAATGCTGTCGGCGCCGTTGTACATCGCGATTATGACGCACACGGTATGGGGTGAAGGGTGGGCTTGGTCTGGCATGGTTATTTCTCCTTTCGTTACGCCCTGGCTGAATCGCGCGGTAATGCCTCGCCGGACGGACGCTGAGGCAGGGTTGCTGCTGACAACACGGGGTATTTCGCGTGGTGATGCCGAAAGGACAGGGCCAGGACGCAGAACACCAAAAACTCCGCCGAGCGGTAGTTGGGCACGACATACGCTACATAGTTGGTGAGCATGAATGATCCGACGATGACCATCGCGCTGACATGAAACCGTGCCGATTGGTCCGCCATCACGGCCCGATAGTGTTTTAGCAGTGCCTCGATCAGCATGAGGAGCAGCGCTATCAACTGAACGATACCGCCGTTCAGCAAGGTTTCGATGTAGCCGTTGTGGGCATTACCGATGTAACCCCAGCGGCTGATAAAGACCCCGGCGCTGGGGCTGGACCAGAAGGCGCCGAAGCCGTAACCCTTGAGGAATTCGGCGTCGATCAGCGGTGTGAGCAGGTCCCAGATCAACGTGCGGTCGGTGAGTGATGGATCACGACCGGTCAGCTCCAGCAGCAGCGTGTAGTTGCCGTAGAGAAAGAGACAGATCAGCAAATAGACGATCGTCGTGCCGAGGAATGCGGGCCATGAACGGTTGATGTGCAAACGGATCAGCGTGAGGAAGTACCAGTAACTCACGGTGCCGGCAACAATCAGTGCTATGGCGGTGGCGGATTGGGCCAGTGCAATCGCGATCAGCGAGAACAACGAGCAGATGATGGCCCAGGGATTGCCCTGACGGATCATCGGCAGCAGTAGCAAAATGGCGATCGCGTTGATCCGGGCGCCGGCATTTTTATCCGGGAAAATCCCTTTGAATGCACCCTCGCGAACACCGCCGTAAATGAAGGCGACATCGGGCCTGACAAGCGCCAGTATCAAGCCGAACAACGCAGCGGCGCCGATGATACAGCCGAGCATGAAGGCGATTCTCTCGAGGCTGTAGTTGTAGGCAATGAAACCCGCAAAGAAGACCACGCTGATCAGCGCCACAAAACGTTTGAAACTCAGTATCGGGTCGTGGGACCAACTGATCGATACCGCCAGGCAGAGCATGAACACCAGCAGGAATACGTTGTTCCTGTAAAAGCTTTTGCTGAGGAAGACCTTGTTGCGGATGAAGAAGAACAGCGGTACCAGCAGGGTGATCAGACCGCAAATCTGATTGACCGCGTTGCCTTCGAGGTCTTTTTCGGCTGCGTCCAGATTCGACGTATCCGCCAGCCCGGAAAAAAATCCGATCACCTGGATGTAGAACAGCACACCGAACAGCGTGAAGGCGTTGCGCAGCGTGCTGTACCTGACTTCCAGTGTGTTCATGACGACTGGCTCCCGAGTAGTGCATCGAGATAAGTTTTCGCCGCGCAAGCGCTCACGAAACGGGCGGCGGCATCGATGCGGGCCTGGCGATTTACATCACGCGGCAACGTCAGCTGCATCGTGATGGCCTGCGCCAGTGCGTCAGGGTCGTCGACGGCCACCAGCGGAGCGATCGTCCCATTATCGAGAATCTCTTGCGGCCCATAGGGGCAGTGAGTCGATACCACCGGAGTGCCAGTGGCCATGGCCTCGACCAGTGCGTTGGGGCTGCCCTCGAAACGCGACGACAGTACAAAACAATCGGCCGCCGCCACTTCTGCCATCGGATCACTGGTATAGCCTGGTAAATCGAACCGGTCGGCCACGCCCACAGCAACCGCTTGTTCGAGCAATTGGGCCCTGAGCGCGCCTTCGCCGAAAATGATCAATCGGGCACGGGGATCGGGCAGTCGGGCGAAGGCATCGATCAATACGTCAAAGCCTTTTTGCCGCGCCAGGCGGCCCACGGCGACAATCACCGGGGTGGACTTTTCCTGCAGCCAGGGGTGGTTTGGACGCTCCGGTGCCTTGTCGCGAAAATCGTTGTCGAGCACCGGATTGTCGGCGATGGTGACATCCTGGGGGCGGGTGATGGTGGAGTCGACGAGATCCTGGGCGACGCCGCGCGAGACGCAGATCACCGGATTGGGGATCAGTCGATACAGCAATGGTGCCAACAGATACGCTGTGCGCACCGTCAGCGTGGGGTTGACATATTTGTCATGGGAAAACGCGTTGCGCTCGCTGACATGCAGGCGCGCCAGCGTACCTGACAGCGCGGCGGCAGCGATGGCCACGACGTTGACGTGGGTGAGGGCGGCCAGTAGCGCGTCGAAGCGATTGTGGCGAAGAAAGCGTGCCAGCGCCGGCACGGCCCTGGAGCTGCGCGCGCTGTGCAACTCGACCTGTTTTACCCGTGGGTCGAGGTGCGCCGAGTTCACGCCGGCGCCAGTGAGCATCAGTAAAGTCACGTCATTGCCAGCGTCAGTCAGTGCTCCAGCGAGGCGCGCCATCATTTTTTCGGCACCACCCCCGCCCAAGTCCTGCAGGATAATCAGCAATTTCTTCATTGATTCCATACCTGGTAATACGCCTGCGCGGCGTATTGACTGGTGTACTGGCGGACTGCATCAGCGGCTACTTGTGCGTTTGGCGCAGCCTGGTCTTGCGAGGCCAGGCTGCGTAGCATCCCTTCGGCCAGTGCCGGTACATCATTGACCTTGACCAGTTGGCCGAGTCGGCCGTTATCAAGCAGCTCCCTGGGCCCGGTCTCGCAGTCGCAGGCCAGCACGGGCGTACCCAGCGCCAGGGCCTCGATCAGGACGGTCGGCAAGCCTTCATGAAAGGAACTCAGGATCAGCAGTCGTGCATGCCTGATCAATGGGTAGGGATTGCTCAGGAAACCAGTGAAATGCACACGGTCCTCGATGCCCAGGTGGTTTGCCTGCGATGTCAGCGCGGCGAGTTGCGGACCATCGCCAATGATCACCAGATCCGGCAGCGCGGCGCTGCTCAAGGCCATGGCATAGGCATCGAGCAGCAAATGGAAGCCCTTCGGTTCCACCAGCCGGCCCACTGCCAACCAGAACTCGGTCGGCAACCCTCTGAGCAGGGGCGTCTGCGCGGCGCTGAGCAGTTGTTCGGTGACCACCGCATTGGGGCAATAGCGGATACGCTGGCGACCCCAGGGCACCAGATCGGCGAGGGCCTGATGCAGGCCTTTGGATACCGCCACCACCTGATCGTTGCCGCAGAGGTACAACCCATAGAGCAGGCGCAGGGTCGTGAGGCCGATTTTCTGTTCGCCGCAATCCAGTGCCGCGTGACGGGCGTAGATGACCTTGCATGAGCGACCCAGGGTGGCAAACCAGGTGCAGAGGTTGGCCTGTTCCTTGGCGGCGATAAGGTGGGTCACACGCTCACGATGGATAAGGCGACGCAGCACACCGATCGACTTGAGCAGACCGACGAATCCATTGCCGCCACCATTGAAGGTGGCCGCTTCTTCATCGTCCGCGGTATCGCCATTCATGACGAAATAACTGACTCGTTGGCCGTCCTTGAGAAACTGTCGGGCCAGGCGTTGCTGGACACGCTCCAGGCCGCCATCGGGCTTGAAGTCCTTGAGGATGAACAGGATATGCATGGTGGGCGCTCAGGGATAAGTGATATGGATCGTCACTTGGCGCCGGACGATCATCGCCAGCAGATGAACAAAATTGGTCGGGTAATCGACCAGGTAGCGCTTGATGGTGTGGGGTTCGCGGTACATTCGATAGAACGCGCGCAGATGCAGGCGGTTGATCAGCTCAGGGTAGTAATGGTGTGTGGCTGTCGCCTCTTGGCGAATGAAACCGCCACAGGTGAATGCCACACCGTTGAAGCCGGCACGCAGGGCATCCTGTTCGAACTGCTCCTGAAGCCCGGCGCCCAGACCAACGATCAGGATGTTGGCTTCACTGCGGCAGATGTCCGCCTGAATGCATGCGGCCTGCGGTGCATCGAAATAGCCATTGTGATGACCGGCGATAAGCAACGCCGGGTAGCGCCCCTTGATCTTGTTGATGAACAGGTCCAGTTCGGTTTGCCTGGCACCGACAAAATAGATGCGCTTGCCTTGTTTCTCGGCGCAACTGAAGACAGCGTCGGCGATGGAGGTGAAGTCGAAGCTTACCCGGCCGATCGTCCGGCCGGTGATGCGCGACATGAAGGTAGACATCAACATTCCATCGCAAAAATAGGCGATGGACGTCGGACTCCGATCGAACAGACTGCCGATGGACGCAAAGTTAATGAAGGAAAATGCTTTGTTGGCGTCCAGCAGGTTCGGTGCGAAATGCCCGATCAGTTCCAGATCTATCATGGCTGACTCCTTAATAAATGTCCTTTGAGAACAACGTGAAAGGGGTCTTGACGAGAATCTTGATGTCCAGCCACAGCGACCATTTATTGATGTAGTTGAGGTCTTGGGCGACGCGCTGCTGCATTTTTTCCAGCGTCTGGGTTTCACCGCGATGCCCGGTGATCTGGGCCAGCCCGGTGATTCCTGGCTTGAGGCGATGACGGGCCATGTAGGCGCGTACTTTGCCGGTGTAGTAAATATTGTGAGTGACCGCGTGCGGTCGCGGGCCGACAAGGGCCATTTCACCGAACAGTACGTTGAAAAGCTGCGGTAGCTCATCGATCGAACTACGGCGCAAAAAGCGCCCGAGCGGGGTGATGCGTTCATCTTCGCGAGAGGCTTGGCGCACTTCGCTGTCGTCATGGACATGCATCGAGCGGAACTTCCAGACCTTGATCACCTCGGCGTTACAGCCGTAACGATCTTGTTTGAACAACACCGGGCCGGGCGAAGAGAGCTTGACCGCTGCCGCCACGATCAGCAGCAAGGGGCTGAGCACAATAATGGCCACGGCGGCCAGGGTACGTTCGAACAGCTCTTTGCAGAGCAGGCTGCCGGGGTGCGAACTGATGAGGCTTTCATTGAGGTAGATGGCCGGCATTCGCTCTATTTCCGAGATCGATTGATTGAGCAACACCATGCTGCCGAAATCAGGAATCCAGACCACGTCGACATTCATGTCCAGAAGGTCGATGTACAGGGCTTCAATGATGGCGGCCTGTGCCAACGGCAGGACGATGTAGACCCGGCGTACGTGCAGGTGGGTGATGATCTCGCGAATTTCGTCGATGCGGCCCAGCAGCGGCAAAATGCTCGGTGCCGGGCCGGTATGTTCGGCGGTTGCGATAAACCCCAGTACGGGTACGCGGTTCGGTCTGGACAGTTTCCTTGCAAGCCGGCATGCGGTCGGGCAAGTACCGATGATTACCGCGCGGCGTTCGTTACAGAGCTTGCGCGAGTGCAAGCGAGCCAGGTAATGCAAGGGCAGGAAGCTTGCAGCCTGGATCAGGTAACCCAATACGGTCCAGACGATCATTACTTGACGCGAAAAAATCGCGCTGGTCTGGGTGACAAAGGCGATGCTGATCAGAACGGCCAGCAGAATCAGCCAGGCCGCCAGCAAACGACCGAGCCCCGACAACCACTCATGACGCTTGTGGTAAACCTGCATGACGCTGTAGATCGGAATCGAGCCGAGCACAGTGAGAACCATCAGGATGCGGTACTCACTGGTCAGGCTGCCGATCCTCCAATGCACCAGCAATATCAATAGCAGGTTGACCAGGCTGAGCGCACACACCCATTGGCCCCAGAAAGTCAGACCTCGCCGGTGCATCATTTGAGCGGTATATAGCGATGTCATCGGCTCAACCTCCAGGCATGGGTTGGACATCGGCGTCGAATTCTGCACGCCCTCGTTCCCGCACGCTGGTATCGATCGACTGGGATGAAGCAGTTTTTGGTGGTTGTTGGAAAGAAGCTACTCAAGAGACAGGCGCAAGGGTTTACCGGGTCAGATAGTCGTAGTTCTGGAACGTATCGCTATGGCTGTAGCCCTGCTTGCGCGCCTTGCGCAGGTCAACCTGGTTGAGCACTACACCGAACACCGGCGCGTGGCTCTGTTGCAGAATGGCGAGGCATTTCTGCACCTGGCTGACCGGTGTGCTTTCGGCTTTGATCACGTAAATCACCGCGTCCGAATGCTTGGCCAGCAATAGCGCATCGCTGACCATTTGCGCCGGCGGGGAGTCGATGATGATGCGCTGGTAACGCGATTTCAGTGCTTCGAGCAGGGGCGCCAGGCACGGCGAACTAAGTAGATCAAGCGGCGGGGGCGCAAGCTTGCCGGCCGGCAACATGTCTAGATTGCCGACAGTCCGGATACAGTCTTCGAGTCGGGCGGTACCCGCCAGGACATTGGCCAGCCCCAGGCTGTCTGCCGGAAAATCGAAATTGAGCGAAAGGCTGGATCGGCGCATGTCGGCATCGATCAACAGGACCCGCTCCAGCAATGCAAGCGAGTAAGCCAGGTTGTTGGCAATGGTGCTTTTACCTTCATCGGCCATGGTCGAGGCAACGAGCACTACCTGTGACGGCTTTTCTCCACTATGCAACATCAGCCAGGTGCGCAAGTTGCGAATGGTCTCGCAAAAACGCGGATGCTCGTTGTCGTCGAACAATCGCGCCAGTTGCCGGCGGCTTCTCTTCGTGACCAGCGGCACCACACTGAGCAGGGGGATATTAAGCATGCTTTCGACCGCTTCGTCGGTCTTGAAGGTTTTGTTCCGGGCTTCGGATATTAATGCCAGCGCCATGCCGATCAGCGCGGCCACGATGGCGACAATCGCCATGATCAGTGTTTTACGGGGTTTGCTCGGTTCCAAAGGCACAATCGCGGGGTCGACGATGCGCGCTTTGGTGGAATCCATGTCTGAGGTGGCCGCAGTTTCCTTCAAGCGAGTGATGAAGGTCTCATACAACGCGCGACTGCTGTCGACTTCTCGCTGTAACTCACGCAGCTGGAACTCCTTGCGCGAAATATCCTGTATCTGCGTCTTGTTGCTGTTGAATGATTTATGCAGTGAGCTTTCACTGGCCTTGGCTAGCTGGTAATCCTGTTCGATGCTGGCAACCACCTGTCGAACCTGTAGACGCAAACTGTCGGTGGCCGTACGCAACTCGGCGAGGGCGGCGATCAGGGTCGGATGTTTTGGACCGTAACGCCCGGACAATTC
Organism: Pseudomonas sp. FP1740; assembly: GCF_030687165.1. Lineage (NCBI taxonomy): Bacteria > Pseudomonadati > Pseudomonadota > Gammaproteobacteria > Pseudomonadales > Pseudomonadaceae > Pseudomonas > Pseudomonas sp. FP1740. The sequence continues at coordinate 3,690,687 of NZ_CP117461.1, read as the reverse complement.
TTCGACCTTGGCTTGAGCCTTGGCCTGCTGTGCCTGGAATTTCTGCACCAAAGCGTTGCTCAAGACGGCGGGCACACTGGAGAGTCTGCTCAGATCGCCATTGCTCAGGGCCTGGACCTGACGGTACCGGCTCTCGGCTTCCGCCAGGTTACGGCGGGCATCGATCATGCGGTTGCCGGTCATTTCCAGTTCATTGGCGCTGATGGTGGCGACACCGCCGACATCGACCAGGCCTTGTTCTTCCCGATAAGCCTGAAGCTTGTCTTCGGCAATGCGCAGGTTATTGCGCAATTCGACCAGGCGTGAATTCATCCAACTGGCGTTGGTCTGCGAGGACTTCAGGCTATTGTCGAACTGGCTATCAATGAAGCCTTGGGCAATCGCATTGGCGGTTGCGGCCGCCAGGTCAGGGTCGGGCAGCAACACCTCTATGTTGAGCAGTTGGCTCTTGCCGACGAATTTGACGTCGGTGCGCTTCATGAGGTTCTGCGTAACTTCATTGAAAATATCGGTTTCAGTGGGCACTACCTGTCGGGGTATCAAAAAGCCCAATGCCGGCAACCACTGTCCAAGATCAAGGTTTGCCAACCATTCGCGTGGCGTAAACCATGACTGCGGTTGCTGGCGGGGATCGGTCACCGGGTTAGTGGTGAGGTTGAGCTTTTTGACGGCGCGTTCGGCCAAGTCTCGCGATTGCAGAAGCGCCAATTGCGTCTGCAAGTAATCGACGGTGCCGGAGCTTGAGTCCGTGACTTGCTGGAAGGTCAGCAGTGGTGGCGTTTTTTCTTTGATCAGCAGGGTGGCGCTGCCAATGTACTGCGCGGGAATGAATGACAGAATGGCCATCGCAAGCGCACAGGTAAGCAGCACCAACCAAGCGATTTTCCAATGAGCACGCCAGATCACCCTCCAGAATTTGAGCAGGTCAATGGTGTCCTTCTCCTCGCCGTGCTGCTGGTGCTGAGGCAGATGCGCCTGGAGCGGACGTTCAACGTAGATGCTTGGGCTGTTATCCATGATTTAGAAAAAGCCTTGTGCAATGGAGATGGTGTCACCGGGAGCGATGGCGGTGCTGCGCGTGACCGTATCGGTCAATGGTGGTGAGCCATCGCCGCGCACGATGGTCACTCGCTTGATCGAGGCCCGTTCGGTCAGGCCACCGCCCAGTGCAATGGCTTTTTCCAGTGTCAGCCCGGGCTCGTATGGATAGCTGCCGGGCTTTTGTACTTCGCCATTGATGTAGAACGAGCGGTAGACGATCAGGTTGAGGCTGACCTTGGGGTCGACCAGGTAACCTTGCTTGAGCCCGTCGACGATGATCTTTTCCACCTGATTGGGGGTGAGACCCTTGGCGGAGATCTCACCCAGGAACGGATAGGAAAATGTACCGGCGTCATTGAGGCGGATTTTGTCGAAGCTTAAATCCCGTTCTCCGAATACCGTGATGCGCAATACATCGCCGGCCGCCAGTTTGTACTGGGCGCCGTTGTCCGCTGCAAAAGTCACGGGCAACAGCCACGGCACGAACAACAAGGCAAGCATTCGCGAGTTCATGGGGGGAAACCTCTTAGAGACTTACGTTGAAGCTGAGCAGGAAGATGTTGCGTTCAAAACTATGGTTGTCGGCATCGGAATTGTCGTTGCGGTGGCGATAGCCCAATTCGATATCCAGCCAGCGGCGCATCTGGTATTCCACGGCGAAGTTGTAGTCGCGAAGGTTGTCGGTGCGGTTCTGCCCCTCGTACTCATAGCGGGCCAGCCCTGCTTCGGCCACGGTTGTGATCCGCTCGGTCCAGCCATGACGCCAGCCGAACAGCGCAGAGCTGGTCTTGACGGCGTCAGCACCGTCGTCGCCCTCGGCCAGCGCCTGGCGAGCAACGAACGAAAAGGTCGAGTAGGTTCGTGGCTTCCATCGCAGGTCCACCTGCCAGGTCGGGTTACTGAGGTCTTTGACACTGCTGTCATCAAAGTTCTTGCGCTCATAACCAAGGCGTACTTTGCCGGTGGTGCGTGCGGTGAAGTCCCACTCGGCACCGGCCAGGACCGCATTGGACGTGCTGTTGAGACGGCTGTCGGAGAGCAGGTAGTCGAAGACGGTATGGTCGTACTCCAGCAAACCGCGGGTGTTGCTGCCTATACGGTGGTACCAGGTGGTGGTCAGGCCGGTGGTATTGCGCTCTTTGTCTTTATTGATGCCGTCGGAGTTGTCGTAACGAAGTTGAGCGTAACTTGCGCCCAGATCGATCTGATTGGCAGCGCTCCTGGCGCCGTAGGTATAGAGACCATTGACGCGATTAGTGCGAATCTTGTCATTGATGCCATCGACAGCAGTCGATGTCGTGCGCTCGTATTTACGCGCTTCCCCTTCAAGTTTCAGGCGATGGCGGTCGGTGAACTCCATGATGCTGTCGAGCCGCACACGTTGTGCCGTATTCGAGGCGTCCGGATGATCATGATAAATGTAGCGGGTAGGCTGCCAGATAAGTCGCGTGGCACTGTTTCGATCTTCGGCCTTGAGTTCGAAAGAGGGCGCCACCTTGGTCACCATGGAAGACTGACGTCCCCGATCCAGCTCCCGGAAGTTGTCATCGTAGCTCTCTGAAAATAACAACGTGGGTGTGAAGTCGAATCCGTAGATGTTAATGGCCTGGGGGTCGAGACTCCAGGCCGCTCCGGGATATAGAGAGATCACTATCAGTGCGAAGGGGCCATGGGTCTTAAGGGTCATATCATTGCTCCTTGGGGATGAATCCAATGACTATAGACCGGAAAAACAGGGCCGAATGTGCGCGATGTAATATCGGCTGATGTTAGTGATTTCTTCATGTGAATGGAGTCCGTAAGTGTGAGTAATCACGCGCCTGGAAACAATCCATGAAATAAAAAAGGCATAAATTTTTGTTTGAATTTAAAGTTGGATGAGTGTGTTCAAGTTTGTAATTGAAGCAAGTTTAATCGGGGGTTTGAGTAGGGGTTTATAGATGGGGGCGTGCTCGCTCAATATCAGTCAGTGGAATACGAACCGGCTGCTCTCTATTCAGAAAGTGAAGCAGGATCATAACTCGCTCGTCACCTAACATGGTCATGAAAATGCCTTCGAGTGTCGACAGCGGTCCTCGGGTTATTTGCAGTTTTTCACCGGGCTTAAACGTGTGAGGTGCAAGAATTTCCGGTGGTTTATAACACCGCTCTTGCAAGTGTCTGATGACATCGTCAGGGACCATTGCCGGGCCGTGATTAAAATCGACGATTCGGCTGACGCCACGGGTAGAACGCAAAGGCGCCCACTTGTCGTCACGGCCTAGCTGAATGAAAAGGTACCCCGGGAAGAGAGGCTCAAGGGATTGATGGGGGCTACCATGTATCCTGCGTTGGCTAACGGTTTGCGGGCAAAATATGACATAGTTTTGCCGCAATAAATTGATTTTCGCCCGTTCGTCCTGACGTGGCTTGCACTGCAAAAGATACCAGTTAGAGGCTTGGGTAGTCGTCAGCATACTGGCAAGCTCCGTAACGTTGGTTTAAGCATGCCTGTTGCGTATCAGCGATGCCGTTATCCTTCCAGTGAACGCAATGAGGTTATGGAAGTCGTGAAAGTGTTAAGCTTTTAAAACGGTGTATCAATGATGAAGCATGTAACGCCCGGGAAACGGTAAATGATTGCAAAATGGAATGTGTAAACCTTACTTAACGCTATGCATGATATCGCCTTCGGGCACGAAATGAAGCCGGTACTTTGCGATGGCCAAAGCTACCGCACGGTCCGAACCTTCGGCCCTTTAAGAATAAGTACTTTTGTTCGTAAGCCTTACTTACAATGCAGTCAGCAATGGATATTCATCCACTAGATTGTCGCTTTTGTCAGGTGTCGACCCTGTTAGGTATTGATCACTCAAGGTGGCCTGTCAAATGTTACTAGTCAAAAATATAGCCTTCTGTCCAATAAGTTATTAAGGTTGTCCAACTAATTGTTTTAAAAATGTTTTATGGCAATTGGCATGATCCTGCGGCCCGACGGGTTCGCGGCCAACGTGATGACCTGCGCAAGGCGCCGGGTGGCGGACTCAATGTCTTCGGCACTGAAACCGCCCAAACCCAGAATCAATCCCGAACGGCCATTGCCACCGGCATACATCGGCGATACGGCACGTACCGATACCTGAGCTTCGGAAGCTTTGGCGGCGACCCACTGATCGTCGATACCTCCCGCCAGCCAAAGCACCAGATGCATGCCCTGATCGCTCGGTTCCAGCCATGCAAGTTCGCGAGGAATCAGCCTGGCAACCGCCTCGATGATTTGCCTGTGGATGTCTGCGTATACGCCGCGAATTCGCCGGATGTGCCGATCCAGATGTCCTTCTGCGATGAAGGCTGCGAGCACGTGCTGATCGGCGTTGGCGGGATGCCGATCCATCAGGACCCGCGCACCGCAGAAGGCTTGCACCAGATAAGGCGGAACGATTGCGTAGCCGAGTCGTAACGAGGGGAACAGTATTTTGCTGAACGTCCCCAGGTAAATAACCCGGTCGGGGTCCAGCCCTTGCAAGGATGGAAAAGGGTGGCCGGCGTAACGCAGTTCACTGTCGTAATCGTCCTCGACGATCCAGGCATCGGACGCCCTGGCCCATGCCAGCAGGGCATCGCGCCTGGCCATGCTCATTGGCATACCGAGCGGGTACTGATGTGACGAGGTCACGAAGGCTGCCCGTGCCTGGGGGCATTGCGCTATGCCGTTTTCAACATTCAGACCCTCGGCATCAACCGGGACGCGGATCATTTGATCGCTATGGCCCGCGCTTTCCAGAATCCCGGTGATACCCCGGTAGGCCGGATCCTCCACCCACGTAAAATCTCCCACATCGAGCAGCACCTGACAGGCGAGATACAGGCCCTGTTGCGTGCCGGATGTAATGATGACCTGGCTCGCTTCACAGCGCACAGAGCGTGACTTGCGCACGTAATCCGCTACCGCTTCCCGTAACTCAAGCGCGCCTTGTGGATCGCCGTATCCCGAGGGCGCTCCGGGACCCCGGGCCCTGATGCGATTGCCAAGGCGACGCCAGATATCGTCAGGCGCCGCTTTGCCAATCGGCACCGAGACCGAGAACGGAATCTGCGCAGCCGCTCTAAATTGCTGGGCCACCTGAGCGAACCGTTCGATTCGGGAAGAGGGCGTCCACGACCTGGTTTCAGTTGGCCGACCTTGTTCCTGCCGGGTGGTTGGCGACGCTTCCGCCAAAGAGCGGGCCACCCGCGTGCCTGCTCTGCCTTGGGATTCCAGGAAGCCCTCGGCGATCAACTGCTCAAAAGCCTCGATAACGGTGCCTCGGGCAATCGTCAGCGATTTGCCGAGAATGCGCGTCGATGGCAGCAGCTCACCAGGCTTGAGGTCGCCCCTGCGGATCGCGGACCTAAGCGCTTGAGCAAGCTGTCGTCCCAATTGACCGGCGGTTCGATCCAGCGTGCCCAGCGATGGAATTTCAACAACGTTGGCTTTACGTGCCATCAATTCTGGCTCAGTGATTATGTTGGATATTGGCTCTATACCATGGGCCAGTTCATCAACACAATTCACACGAAGGCCACCTCACCACTGGCGTGATCTCCCCACCCTTGAACGATTGAAGGAGTTGATATGTACGTACCTGCCCATTTTGATGAGCCTCGCGCCGAAGCCCTTCATGAACTGATCGTGCAGCACCCGCTGGGCATTCTGTTTACCAACGGTGAAAGCGGACTGGATGCCAACCACATTCCTTTCGAGTTGAAGGCTGCGCAGGGGCGGTTCGGTGTTCTCCATGCTCACGTCGCGCGGGCCAATTCGGTCTGGCAAGACGTTAGAAATGGCGACGAAGTCTTGGTGGTTTTTCGCGGTGCCGAGGCTTACATCTCGCCCACCTGGTATCCGAGCAAGCACGAAACCCATAAACAGGTTCCGACCTGGAACTACAAGGTGGTGCACGCCCATGGGAGGATCACCCTTCACGATGATGAGCGCTATGTCCGTGGGTTGGTGGCGCTCCTGACCCGGACCCATGAGTCCTCCCAGCCCGAGCCATGGAAAATGACGGACGCCCCGAAGGACTACATCGCCTCGATGCTTAAAGCGATCGTTGGGGTAGAAATCGAGATCACTCGCCTGGTCGGTAAATTCAAGCTGGGCCAGAACAAGGAAGCGAGAGACATCCGTGGTGCAGGTCAGGCACTCAAGGACAGCGGGAAAATCGTATTGGGAGAGGCAATGCTCGCGGGTGTCGATGCCGAATCCTGAGGCACCTCGTGCACTGGCTGGTCTGCGGCGCTCGCACTCATAGCGACGCCCTGACCACCAATGGACAATCAACCGGCTGGGCTCCCTCTACCTCAAGGGCTTCGATCAGGTGCCGGGCAGCCTGGCGACCGATCTCGTAGTACGGCAGTTGCACCGTGGTCAGCGGCGGGATGAACAGTTCGGCGATACCGATCATGTTGTCGTAGCCGAGCACGGCGACATCGCCGGGAATTTTCAGGCCTCGGCTCAACAACAGCTGATAGGCACAAAACGCAATCCGGTCGTTGCCACAGATCAGAATGTCGAATTGTGGGCGACCCTCAACAATGTGCCGGTCGAGGATGGCTGCGGTTTCACCGTAGGCGTCATGCTCGGAAAGGTCGTATTGCAGAAGCGCGTCAGGCGCCAGCCCGAATGCCTGACAGGCGCGCAGCAGGCCTTCTTGTCGCAGCCCCCAGGCCAGGCTCTGTTTTGGCAGATTGATGCACAGCGGGCGCCGATAGCCTTGGCTCAACGCGTGATGTACGGCGCGATACTGCCCCGTCTCGTCGTCCGGTACGTAACTGACCAGGCGACTGTCATCGGCCAGGCAATTGGCGAGTACCAGCGGTTTGCTCTTCAAACGCTCGGGAATGCTGACGTGGCGAAAGCCCATGGCGCTGAAGATCAGCCCGTCGGGGCGGTGCGACAGCATCAGGTCGATGTTCTGGTCAGTGGGCGGGTTGCTCAACAGGTTAAGGATGAAGACATTCCAGCCGGCCTGTTGCGCGGTCTGTTCGATGGACAGCAGCAGCTCCACCGCGAACGGTGTGGTCGCGGTGTCCAGCGCGAACACACCGATGGTGCGCGACTGGAGGTTGTCGCCGCGCATCTTGCGCGCCGACAGGCTCGGTACGAATTGCAGTTCATCAATGGCGCGACGCACCCGCTGAAGGGTTTCGGGGCTCAGTTTTTCCGGGTTGTTGAGCGCTCGAGAAACCGTCATCAAGGACACGCCGGCCAGCTGTGCAACGTCTTTCACTGAAGTCATGCGAGGCGAGCCCGGTCAGGTTGACGCAGAATCATGACACAGGGCCCGGGTTTCTCGCGACTCGAATGACAACGCTCATACCCAACCTGAAGCGAGAGGCCACGCCCTGGGAATCGAAGCACGCCCGCCACTGCCGTGGTTAAACAACTTCACGCCCAGACTGTCGGGCCGCGGATAGAGGCGACTGCTGAGGCTGAAGCGGCCGTTTTCGTCGAACACCTCGATGGACGAGCGATCGAGAAACACGCGCAGTTCCAGTCGCTCTTGTGTCGGGTCTATCGACACGCTGCGCTGGCCGCTGACTTGCGCACCCGAGCGGCTGCGGTCCAGCACCAGGCGCTGTAATGCCGCATCGTAATAGAGCAGGGTTTCTTCGCGGCCATCGTTGCTGCAGCGCAAGGCGATGCCCAGGTGGCCGTCGGTGCAGCCGCGTAAATCCAGATGCACATGGATTTCCAGCAGGTCGCCATTCACTTCCGGCACCCAACAGGTTCCCGACTCATCCCGCCAAGGCGTACTCGGCAATGGCGCCTCGCGCAGCGCGGTGAGCTCCCGTGCCGGATACACGCAAAGGCGATCGTCATGCAGTTCAAGTTCGCGCGGTAAACCGAGCATGCCGCACCAGTGATGGGCCTGGCTCGGCATCGGGCTTTCCCACATGTCGAGCCACGCCCACACCAGGCGCCGACCATCGGCGGCCACCAGCGTTTGCGCGGCATAGAAATCGTGGCCGTTATCCAGCTCGATAAAAGGCCCGCCGGTGAAGTGCCATTGGCTGTCGAGTTGGCCCACTCGATAACCGGTCTGGTATTTGTTGAGCCGTTCGTAACCGTGGGGTTGCATGCCCTGAGGGGAGTACAGCAGCACGTCGCGCCCGTTCAGGCGAAACAGATCCGGGCACTCCCACATGTAGCCATCGCCCTCGCTGCCGCTGGCAACATAGTCGAGGAACTCCCAGGTGTGCAGATCGGTGGAACGATACAGCGGTAGCAGCGGTTGATCGCCCAGACGTGCGCCGGCAATCAGGTACCAATAGTCGTCCTCTTGCCAGACCTTGGGGTCACGAAAGTGCATGATCGTGTCTTGCGGCGCGGTCTCGATGACCGCGCCATGTTTGACGAAACGGATGCCATCGACACTGGTGGCCAGGCACTGGACTTGACGAATCGAGCTTTCATCACCCACGTCCTTCAGCCAGGTGTGCCCAGTGTAGATCAGCGCCAGAGTGTCTCCATACACTACCGCGCTACCGGAAAAACAACCGTCGCGGTCGAAGTCATCGCCGGGCGCCAGGGCAATCGGCAGATGCTGCCAATGGACCAGGTCGGCGCTCTTGGCATGCCCCCAGTACATCGGGCCCCATTTCGCGTCAAAGGGGTGGTGTTGATAGAAAACGTGATACTCGCCACGGAAGTACACCACCCCGTTAGGGTCGTTCATCCAGCCTGTCGGGGGGGCAAGGTGATAACCGGGGCGATAATCGTGGATGACCCGAGACAGGCCGTCACTGAGCGCTCGCTGCGCAAGGTCAAGGGAGTCAGGCATTGGATCGCTCATGGTATTCAAAGACAAAGTCATAGGGCGCCTGCTCGTGCCGGGCGCAGAGGGACGGTTTCAATGGCATGTGGATGACGCTTCAAGGCTGTGCCGTCAGCGTCGAACAGGTGCAGGTTGTCGATGTCCAGCAGCAGCTCGACCCGGTCGCCCGCCTGCCATCCGGCGTGGACCTCACAACGACAGATCAGTGGCTCGTCCTGACCTGTCTCGAGGTGCACATAAGTTTCACTGCCCAGGTATTCGACCGCGGTCACCACGATGCCGGCGGCTCCTTCCGCTGCCTTGAGCGACACGTGTTCCGGGCGAATGCCCAGGCTCAGCAGCGTGCCCGCCGCCAGGTTCGAGCTGTCGAAGGGCAGGGACGTCATCCCCAACACGGGGCTGTCGACCAGGCTGGTTTCGCCCGGCGCCTGCAAGCGCGCCGGCAGAAAGTTCATTCTGGGTGAACCGAGAAAGCCGGCGACAAAGCGACTGGCCGGGCGCTCATAGAGTTCACGCGGTGAGCCGACCTGTTCGACGCGACCGCCATTGAGCACGACAATTTTGTCGGCCAGGGTCATCGCTTCAACCTGATCGTGGGTGACGTAGATCATGGTCGAGCCCAGCCGGGCATGCAGCCGGGCGATTTCGTTGCGCATCTGCACTCGCAAGGACGCATCCAGGTTGGAGAGCGGCTCATCGAACAACAGAATGTCCGGTTCCCGCGCCATGGCTCTGCCCATGGCGACACGCTGACGCTGCCCGCCAGACAGCTCCTTTGGCTTGCGTTGCAGCAGCTTGTCCAATTGCAGGATTTGCGCGGTTTTCAGCACGCGTTCGCGCAGGCTGGTCTTTTCGGTCTTGGCCAATTTGAGACCAAAACTGATGTTGTCGTAGACGCTCATGTGCGGGTACAGCGCATAAGACTGAAATACCATGCCGACGCCACGCTCGCGCGGCTCCAGGTCGTTGACCCGACGCCCGTCGATCAGCAGGTCGCCGGCGCAGATCGAATCCAGTCCAGCGATAAGCCGCAGCAGGGTCGACTTTCCGCAGCCCGAAGGGCCGACGAACACCACGAATTCACCCGCCGCGATCTCCAGGTTGACGTCGCGCAGAATCCGCGCGCCGCCCAATTGTTTGTTCACGTTATCCAGTTTCAACTTGATCACGATGCTGTTCCTTGTAGTTGTCGGGCATCAACCCTTTAACGCGCCGGTAGTGAGGCCGGAAACGATTCGGCGCTGGAAGATCAGCACCAGAATCACCAGTGGGACGGTGACCAGCACCGATGCCGCCATCAACAACCCCCAAGGCAACTCATGGGGGCTGCCGCCGGAAATCAGAGCGATGGCCACCGGCACCGTGCGTTGGGTGTCGGTGAGGGTGAAGGTCAGGGCAAACAGGAACTCGTTCCACGCCGCGATGAAAGCCAGCAAGCCAGTGGTGACCAGTGCGGGCCAGAGCAGCGGCAACAGCACCCGGGTCAGCGTGACCCAGGGCGAGGCGCCATCCATGATTGCCGCTTCTTCCAGCTCATGGGGCAGTTGACCCATGAACGTGGTCAGCACCCAGACGGTGAAGGGCAGGGTGAAAATCGTGTAGCTGAGAATCAACGCCCAGGACGTGTTGTACAGGCCCAAGGCACGGATCACCTCGAACAGCCCCGACAGCACCGCGACCTGGGGGAACATCGACACCCCAAGGACCATCATCAACACCGTGCCACGCCCACGGAATTTCACCCGGCCCAAGGCATAAGCAGCGGTCAGGCTGAGGAACAGCGCCAGTGTCACTACGCTAAGCGCGACCACCAGTGAATTACCGATAGCCCGCAGGAATGAGGCTTGGTTAAGCACCGCCGCGTAATTGGAGAAGTCGGGTTTTTTGATCCAGTAACTCACTTCGAACAAGGCGCTGGACGGCTTCAGCGACGTGACGATGGCGTAGTAGAAGGGGAACACCGCATACAGCAGCAACACCCCGATCAGACACCAGAAACCGAAACGCAACAGTGCTTTTTTCAGTAGGCGAGGGCTCATGACCGGACCTCCAGTTGACGGCGTCCGAGGTAGAGATAAAGCATGGCAATCACCGCAACCACCAGAAACAGCAGGGTTGAGGCCGCGCTGCCGTAACCGACGTCCTGGAACTCCACCAGGTGTTGGCGGGCATACACCGACATGCTCATGGTGCTCGACGAGTTCGAGGTCAGCACATAGATCACGTCGAACACCCGCAGGGAGTCGAGGATGCGGAAGATCGCCGCCACCAGCAACGCGGGCATCAGCAGTGGCAGTGTGACCCGCCAGAACACCTTCAGTGGATGAATGCCATCAACCCTGGCGGCTTCGTAGCAGTCGCTCGGCAACATCTGCAAGGCGGCGAGCATCAGCAGGGTGACAAACGGCACGGTCTTCCAGACGTCGACGATAATCACCGCCCACATCGACAGATCGGCATCTGCGGTCCAGGCCAGAGGCGCGGCAATCAGGCCGAGGCTGAGCATCAGGTGATTGATGATGCCGAACTGGTCATTGAGCATCCACGACCAGATCTTCGCCGAGACAATGGTCGGAATCGCCCACGGAATCAGAATCAACGCTCGCACCAGGGAACGGCCGGCGAACTGGATGTTCAGCAGCAACGCCACCAGCAGCCCCAGCACGACTTCCAGCCCCACCGACACCACGGTGAAATGCAGGGTGTTGCGCACCGCGTTCCACCATTGCGGATCGACCAGGATGCCTGACCAGCTGGAACCGTTGTGGAACAGATAATTGCTCAGGCCAACGAAGGTGCCGCCAGCGGTGTCCGACAGGTTGGCGTCGGTCAGGCTGAACCAGAATGTTCGCAGCAACGGCCAGGCCGCCACCAGGGCCAGACACAGCAACATCGGCGTCAAAAATAGCCAGGCAGCGCGCACTCGGCGACGCTGTACCGGCGTTTCCCTGGTGAGCAGGAGCTCGTCACAGGGGGCATGGGCAATAGAGACAGACATGGTGATTTTCTTCCTTGTGGCTTACCAGTTCCGGTGTTTGATGCGCGTGAGTTCGCCTTCCAGTTCGGTCAGCGCCTGATCGACCGGCAACTCGCCGGCCAGCACGCCATGCACTTGATCGAAGAACGCATTGGAAACCCGTGGATAACGAGCGGCGGTGATTGAAGCGGGGCGCATGACGCCATCGTTGAGAATGCTGTGCAGCTGACTGTAATAAGGCATGGCCGCGAGTAGCTCGGGATCCTGGTAAAGCGACTCGATCACCGGGTTATAGGCGCCAATCAGCGCACGATGTTTTTGCTGTTGGGCACTGCTCAGGTAGCTCACCAGTTCGGCGGCAAGCTTCGGGTTGGCGCTGTAACGCGATACCGCCAAACCCCACCCTCCGAGGGTGGAGGCATGGGTGCCGGTGCTGCCGCCGCGGGGCAGGGGAGCGACCCCGACCTTGTCTTTTACCGCACTGTCCTGGCTTTGCACCAGGGCCCAGACATAAGGCCAATTACGCATGAACAACGCATTGCCCGACTGGAATACGCCGCGTCCTTCTTCCTCGGTGTAATTGAGCACGCCACGCGGGGAGATGTCGCCTACCCAGCTTTTTGCCAGGGTCAACGCCGTTCTTGAGGCCTGGCTGTTGACCACGATGTCGCCTCGTGGATTGACCAGCCCGCCGTCCGGTTGGCTGCTGATCCATTCCAGCGCATTACACGTCAGGCCTTCGTAGGCACGCCCTTGAAAGATGTACCCCCAGGCGTTGGCGTTGCCGGCATTGCGCTCGGCCTGTTGTACATCCTTGGCGGTAGCGGTCATTTCCTCCCAAGTCTGGGGGACTTGCTTGTTGTATTTCTCGAGCAAGTCCTTGCGGTAATACAGCAGGCCCGAGTCGGTGAACCACGGCATCGTCACCAGCCGTCCATTCACCGTGGCGTTGTCCACCTGTGCCTGGAAGTAGCCTTGGGTTGCGTCGGCGGGCAGCACCTCGCGCAGATCCAGCAGATGTTTGGCCAGCATCCCCGGCCACACCATGTCGATCTGAATGATGTCGATGTCGCTGGACTGCGCACTGAGGATCTGTTGGTAGAAGGACAAGCGCTCGGTGGCCGAGTTAGGCGTGGACACCACCTCGACGTGATTGCCGGTCTGTTTCGACCACGCCTCGACGGCCTCCTTGCACAGTTGTAATTCCGCGCCCACCGCACCGCAGGAGATCGTCAGATTGGCTGCGCTGGAGAGGGATGGAAGCCCGGCGCAAAGGGCAAGCAGTGCTGCTGGAAGAAGTGATTTGAGCTGTTTCATAAAGCCCTCTTTATTTTTGTTTTTAGAAAAGTTAACGTTAACATCGCCAAATGTAGCAGCGTATTTGCGATGAGGCATCCTTTTTTTCGTGGATTTTGACATTTCAGAGTTCACGCAAGAAAAGACCGGTCGCAGGACAAAACAATAAAAACAAAACAGGAAATTCCTATGCAGAAAGCATCAAGCTGGCTACTCGCAGGCGTGCTCGGCACCTCGGTGGCCACCTCTCAGGCCGCGACTCTGGAAGAACGCATGGCCGCGTTTGAAGCCCGTGCCAGCGCCGCGGAAAAGCGTGCAGCTGCCGCCGAACAGCAAACCCAGGCACTCGCCAGGGAACTGCAGCAGCTCAAACAGTCCACTCCCGCCTTGCAGCCTGTTGCGTCCACTGCGACCGCCACTGCGGCGCCCAGTTTGGATACTCGGTTGGCAAAACTCGAAGCTCGTCAGCAAAGCCTGGAGAAGGAGGGCAGTACCGGACACCTCACCGACGGGTTCAGCTTCAAGGGCTACGCCCGCTCCGGATTGCTGATCAACGATGGCCTGGGGGGCGGGCGGGGCGGTCCTTATACGACGCCTGCCGGTTCAGTCGGTGGTGCAGTCGGGCGACTGGGTAATGAAGACGATACTTACATGCGTATAGACCTGTCGAAAGAAGCCTATGCGCAGAACGGCACCCATTCCAAATTCACGGTTTCCATCGCCGATGGAGTGGAAAGCTCCAATGACTGGACGGCCGCCGAAAGTAACCTGAACGTGCGCCAGGTATTTACGGAACTCGATCATCTCGCCGCATTCAAGGGCAATTCGACGTTCGAGAACGCCACCCTGTGGGCAGGCAAGCGATTCGACAGGGACAACTTCGATATCCATTGGCTGGACTCGGACGTCATCTTTCTGGCCGGCACCGGGGGTGGTATCTACGACGTGCAGATGAACAAGAACTGGCGCTCGAATTACTCGTTGATCGGGCGTAACTACGGGGATTTCAGTGAGGGCGGTGTCAATGCCGATGTGGAAAGCTACATCCTCACCTCCAACCAGTTCTTCGATAATGGTCAGTGGCAGTGGATGTTCAATGGTATTGGTTCAAAGAAAAACGACTTTAGCACTCGCACCAATGAAGCGGGCCTGAAGCCTGCGGACTCCGGCTTGCACAGCATGGTGGCCAACCACCAGAAAAACTTTTTCGGCAGGGAAGGCTTCTTCAAGACTGCGCTGCTCTACGGGCAAGGGTTGGGGGCCGAGGTCAAGAACATTGGCTCGGACGGCGAACTGATCGAAGACGCCCGTGCGCTGCGCCTGGCGCTGTACGGCGAGACACCGATTGCACCCCACTGGCGCATCGGTCCAAGTCTGCTGGCCGAACAAAGCAAGGATCGCTACGTCAAGGGAGACGACTACCGCTGGATGACCCTGAACATGCGGTTGGCTAATGAAATCAACAGCAATTTCGAGATGGCCTACGAAATGAGCTGGCAAACCATGAACCTCGACCCCAAGGGCTACCTGCAACGTAATGCGGTGGACGGCAACTTCTGGAAATTCACCATCGCCCCGACCTTCAAACCCGACGTTGGAGACCTGCTCACACGCCCCGAGTTGCGCGTATTCGCCAGCTTCATGAACTGGTCTTCGGACCTGGACCGATACAGCTCCACAGACAACTTCGGCAAGACCGACTTCAACGCCGGCGGTGTGTGGCAATACGGGATACAGATGGAAACCTGGTTTTAATAGCCGGGGCTTACTCCCACATTTACTCGATGCCGTTCACCGATACTGTGATCGATGCAAGTCCATTGTGCTGTCCGGTGGCCAACGCTCATTGAGCGGGGCCGCCGGATGAAATCGTGGTCAGCCCCTGCCAGGCATGTCGATGCCATGTTGATGCACCCGTCGATACAGCGTTGCCCGGGAGATGCCCAAAGCCTTGGCCGCGAGGGTGGGTTTCCAGCGATGACGCACGAGGGCATCGATGAGTGCCTCGCGTTCCGGACTGGCGCAGCGTTCCAGGGTGTCAGCTGAAGCCGAATCATTGAGTCGACGGCCGGGCAGATGCTCAGGCAAGTCACTCAACAGAATCAAGTCGGTCTCGCACACCGCGCAGGCGTAACGCAGCACGTGCCGCAGTTCGCGCACATTACCCGGCCAGCGATAGCCGAGCAGGCATTCCAGTGCGGCGCTTCCCAGTTGCATCGCCATTGCGCAGGCCGATGATTCTTCTTCGAGTATCCGGTTGATCAATGCCAGTCGATCACTGCGTTCGCGCAACGGCGGCAATTGGAATCGCGCACCACTGAGGCGGAAGTACAGGTCCTCGCGAAACTCGCCAGAGGCGACCAGGGCCTCCAGATCGCGGTGGCTCGCGCAGACCACCTGAATGTCTATCGCCTTGCTTCTTGACGCTCCCAGGGGCGCCACTTCGCCCTCGGCTAAAACCCGCAGTAGGCGGGTTTGCAGGGTCAGGGGCATATCGCCGATTTCATCGAGAAACAGGGTGCCGCCATCGGCCTGTTCCAGCAGACCTTGCATGCCTTTATTCGAAGCACCAGTGAAGGCACCGGCTGCATAACCAAACAGCTCGCTTTCGATCAGGTTTTCGGGAATCGCTGCGCAGTTCACCGCAATAAAAGGTCGATCACGGCGCAGACTGGCCTGGTGCAGCTGGCGGGCGAAGACTTCTTTGCCGGAACCGGTTTCGCCGTGGATCAGCACCGGCAGATTACGGTCTTTGACCCGAACCGCAAGGCGCAATCTTTCTTCCAGTCGCGGGTCGAGTTCGGCGGGTGACAGTACCCGACGAGCCGGGCTGCGTTTCACTTGCCGTGGCGCGCTGAGTCGCCCATGCAAGACATGGCGGCCACCCCGGCAGTGAAACAGGCAGAGCGATTCGTCCTTGGCGCGATGCAATAACTGCTGATCGAACACTTGGCCGATGTGGTCCGGCAGTTGACCAAAACGTTGCGACAGCCATTGCCGCGCCGCGGGGTTGAGTGCCTGCAGCTGTCCGTCGTCGTTCCAGGCGAGCAGGTAGTCGGGCTGGCTGTCGACGTAGCCTGGGCTGTTGTGGGCCCGCAGCACCCAGTAACCCTGGGCACTGTTCATGAAAAACGCTTGTTCTATTTCCCGTGCGCTCTGCACCACCAGTTGCCGGATCAGATGCTGCGAACGACGGTCGTCCGGCGAACGCACCGCAGACACATCGAGCACCCCGAGCAGTTCCCCCCGAGGGTCGAAGACCGGAGCGGCGGAGCAGGTGAGTCCGATAAAAGCCGCGCGGAAGTGATCCCGCTTGTGCACTGTGACCGGTGTTCGTGCGGTCAGCACCGCGGCCACCCCGCAGGTGCCTTCCTCGCCCTCTGACCAGCAGGTGCCCAGGTACAGGCCTGCTTTGCGGCAATCATTACGGATGGAGGTTTCCACGCGATAGTCGATGGTCTGGCCCTGTGCGTCGGTGAGCAACACGCAGTAGTCGGCATCGCGCACGCGACCGTGGAGCCGGGCGACTTCTTCGCTGGCGATGCGCAGGAACAGTTCTGAGCGTTCTCGACACTCTTGCAGCACGTTCTGGGACAGGATCCGCGGCCCTTGTAATGAGCCAGGGTCCAAGTGGTGTTGCTCCATGGAGCGGCGCCATGAATCCAGGATCAAGTCCGGCACCGGCAGTTGCGGCAGGTGTGCTGCATTCTTCAAAACACGGCTGACGCAATCCACATGCGCCTTCGAGTGTGCGGAAAGCATTTAAGGCCTCCGGTTCGATCTTCTTTTAGTTGTGCGGGCTATTAAGCGCCGTTCACGGACGGTCGACAAGCATCGGTTCACCCCACTGCGAAGCTGAGACGCGACGTCTCAAGGTCTGACCTCTAACCCGTGCAGGCTGACATGGGACGTCTCAATCGAGCGGGATCCCATCACTTGGAAATGTAGTCAAAACCGCTCTGGATCGGGCTTTTCGGCGATCTTTTGCGATTCTGGCACCGGCCTTGCTCTAACCCTGGCAACCAGCACGACTGGCAACCCGATAATAACAAGAGGTGCCCTATGTCCTCCTGCCGAGGCTTTTACTCTGCCGTACCCGTGGTGGCGACATGAGTCGCTTGCCCCTGACCGTCGGCATCATTGCCAATCCGGCGTCCGGCCGGGACGTAAGGCGCCTGACGGCGAATGCCGGGCTGTTTTCCAGCACTGACAAGGTCTCGGTGATCCAACGGCTGCTGGCGGCTTTTGGCGCCACCGGTGTCGAGCGCGTGCTGATGCCCACCGACATGACCGGCATCGCGGCGGCGGTGAAGAAGAACAGTCATGGCCGCCAGGCGCGTGACAGCCACTGGCCAACCCTGGAGTTCCTGGAACTGACCTTGCGCCAGAGCGTGGCGGACACTCGCCAGGCCGCGCGCTGGATGGCTGAACGCGGCGTGTCGCTGATTGCCGTGCTCGGCGGTGACGGCACCCACAAAGCGGTGGCTGCCGAAGTCGGCGACATTCCATTGCTGACCCTGTCGACGGGGACCAACAATGCCTTCCCGGAACTGCGTGAGGCCACCAGCGCCGGGCTGGCCGGCGGGCTATTCGCCAGCGGCCGGATCCCACCCGAAATTGCCTTGCGTCGCAATAAACGCCTGCTGGTGCGGATTCCGCGCCGCGACCTGTGCGAAGTGGCGCTGGTGGACGTGGCGGTGTCCTCGCTGCCCTTTATCGGCGCCCGTGCAATCAGCCGTGGGGTCGATCTGGCGGAGGTGTTCGTCACCTTCGCCGAACCTCAGTCCATTGGCATATCGGCCCTCTGCGGCTTGTGGTTTCCGGTATCGCGCCAAGCCTCCACCGGTGCGTGGATGCGCCTTGATCCGCAATCGTCCGAAGCCTTGCTGGTGCCCCTGGCACCCGGCCTGTTGCAAGGCTGCGGCGTGCTCGCGGCCGGCAGCCTTGAACCCGGTGTTGCCCATCGCCTGTGCCTGAGCAGCGGCACCCTGGCCCTGGATGGCGAACGGGAAATCGAATTCAACGCCGATGACTTGCCCACCGTGACCCTCGATGCCGGCGGCCCGCTGAGTATCGATGTCAATGCGGCACTGGCCTATGCCGCGCAAGAGCGGCTGCTGGCCATCGGTCGTGAACACCCGCAACACCCTTTGAACCTTGCACTTTGAAACTTGAGCCTCAAGACACCCTGGAGAATAAAAATGTCGACACAGCTGACTGCTGATCAATTGCTGCATGCCTATCGGGTGATGCGCACCATCCGCGTCTTTGAAGAGCGCCTGCACGTGGAGTTCGCCACCGGCGAGATTCCCGGTTTCGTCCATCTTTATGCCGGTGAAGAGGCCTCGGCCGCCGGTGTCATGGCTCACCTGAGGGATGACGACTGCATCGCCTCCAACCACCGTGGCCACGGTCATTGCATCGCCAAGGGCGTTGATGTGCACGGGATGATGGCCGAAATCTACGGTAAGAAAACCGGAGTCTGTCAGGGCAAGGGCGGCTCCATGCACATCGCCGATTTCGAGAAAGGCATGCTCGGTGCCAATGGCATCGTCGGTGCCGGTGCACCGCTGGTGGTAGGGGCGGCCCTGGCCGCCAGGCTCAAGGGAACCGATGGCGTCGCCGTGGCGTTTTTCGGCGACGGCGGTTCCAACGAAGGCGCCGTGTTCGAAGCGATGAACATGGCCTCGGTGTGGAACTTGCCGTGCCTGTTCATTGCCGAGAACAACGGTTACGCCGAGGCCACGGCGTCCAACTGGTCAGTGGCCTGCGATCACATCGCCGACCGCGCAGCCGGTTTCGGCATGCCTGGGGTCACCGTCGACGGCTTCGATTTTTTCGCCGTTCACGAAGCCGCCGGTGCCGCGGTGGCGCGCGCCCGAGCCGGTGAAGGACCGTCGTTGATCGAGGTCAAGTTGACCCGCTACTACGGTCACTTTGAAGGCGACGCCCAGACCTATCGGGCACCGGACGAGGTCAAGTATTTCCGCGAACACAACGACTGCTTGATGCAGTTTCGCGAGCGCACCACCCGGACCGGTTTGATCGATGCCAGCCAGTTGGACCAGATCGATGGCGAAGTGGACCTGTTGATCGAAAATGCCGTGCGCAAGGCCAAGTCCGACCCAAAGCCAAGCGCCGCCGACCTGCTCACCGACGTCTACGTTTCCTATCCCTGAACGCCCCCTATAACAAGAATCGAGACCTTTATCATGGCGAGAAAAATCAGTTATCAGCAGGCAATCAACGAAGCCCTGGCCCAGGAAATGCGTCGCGACCCCAGCGTGTTCATCATGGGGGAAGACGTCGCCGGCGGTGCCGGTGCTCCCGGTGAAAACGACGCCTGGGGCGGGGTATTGGGCGTGACCAAGGGCCTCTACCACCAATTTCCCGGCCGCGTGCTGGACACACCGCTGTCGGAGTTGGGTTATGTCGGTGCCGCGGTAGGCGCAGCGACCTGCGGCGTGCGCCCGGTGTGTGAGTTGATGTTCGTCGACTTCGCCGGTTGCTGCCTGGACCAGATCCTCAATCAGGCGGCCAAGTTTCGCTACATGTTCGGGGGCAAGGCTTCCACCCCGTTGGTGATTCGCACGATGGTCGGCGCGGGCCTGCGGGCCGCCGCCCAACACTCGCAAATGCTCACGTCGCTGTGGACCCACATCCCCGGCCTGAAAGTCGTCTGCCCGTCGTCACCTTATGACGCCAAGGGCCTATTGATCCAGGCCATCCGCGACAACGATCCGGTGATCTTTTGCGAACACAAACTGCTCTACAGCATGCAGGGCGAGGTGCCGGAAGAGCTCTATACCATCCCGTTCGGCGAGGCCAACTTCCTTCGCGACGGCAAGGACGTGACCCTGGTCTCCTATGGGCGCACGGTCAATACGGCAATGGATGCGGCCCGCAGCCTGGCAGGGCGGGGTATTGACTGCGAGGTCATCGACCTGCGCACCACCAGCCCGCTGGACGAAGACAGCATTCTGGAAAGCGTGGAAAAGACCGGGCGCCTGGTGGTGATCGACGAAGCCAACCCGCGCTGTTCCATGGCCACCGACATCTCGGCCCTGGTGGCGCAAAAAGCGTTCGCCTCGCTCAAGGCGCCCATCGAGATGGTCACCGCGCCGCACACACCGGTGCCGTTCTCCGACTCTCTGGAAGACCTCTATATCCCCGACGCGGCGAAGATCGAAAACGCCGTGCTCAAGCTGATCGAGTGGAGCAAGCGTTCATGAGCCAGATCCATACCCTGACCATGCCCAAGTGGGGCTTGTCCATGACCGAAGGCCGGGTCGATGTCTGGCTCAAGGAGGAGGGCCAGGCGATCGCCAAGGGCGATGAAGTGCTCGACGTAGAAACCGACAAAATTTCCAGCAGTGTCGAAGCGCCGTTTTCCGGTGTGCTGCGCCGGCAGATCGCGCGCCAGGATGAAACCCTCGCGGTCGGTGCATTGCTCGGCATCGTGGTCGACGGCGAAGCCAGCGAGGCCGAGATCGATGCGGTGATCGAGCAGTTCCAGGCCGCGTTCGTGCCAGGTGACGGTGCCGAGGAAGACAGTGGGCCGAAGCCGCAGAAGGTCGAACTGGACGGGCGACTGATCCGTTACTTCGAGCGCGGCGAAGGCGGGGTGCCGTTGGTGCTGGTGCACGGGTTCGGCGGTGACCTGAATAACTGGATGTTCAATCATGAAGCATTGGCCGCCGGGCGCCGGGTGATTGCTCTGGATCTGCCGGGCCATGGCGAGTCGGGCAAACAGTTGGAGCACGGAACTCTGGATGAGTTGAGCGGGGTGCTGCTGGCTCTGCTCGATCATCTGGATGTTCCCGTGGCGCATCTGGTGGGGCATTCCATGGGCGGGGCGGTGTCGCTGAACACGGCGCGCCTGGCTCCCCAGCGGGTGCGTTCCCTGAGCTTGATCGGCAGCGCCGGCCTGGGTGCGGAAATCAACGGCGATTACCTGCAAGGTTTTGTCGAGGCAGCCAGCCGCAATGCCCTCAAGCCACAATTGGTGAAACTGTTCTCCGACCCCGAACTGGTCAATCGGCAGATGCTCGAAGACATGCTCAAGTACAAGCGTCTGGAAGGGGTGGATGCGGCCCTGCGCCTGCTGGTTGCGGGGCTGTTCAAAGAAGGGCGGCAACAACTCGATCTTCGCGGCGTGGTGCAAGAAAACCGGCAACCGGTGTTGCTGATCTGGGGCAGTGACGACGCGATCATTCCTGCGACCCACAGCGCTGGCCTGGCTGCTCAGGTCGAAATCCTGCCGGGTCAGGCGCACATGGTGCAGATGGAAGCGGCCGAGCAGGTCAATCGGCTGATTCTGGACTTTGTCCAACAACACTGATGCCTCCCTTGGCGGCCGGCCATTTGCCGGGCGCCAAGGCCAACGATTTCAAGGAGATTCCAACATGAGCCTTCCAATTGATCCGACCCGCAGCATGCGTGCCGCTGTCTGGCATGGTCGTCACGATATCCGCGTCGAAGATGTGCCGTTGCCCGTCTCGCCACCGGCGGGCTGGGTGCAGATTCGCGTGCAATGGTGCGGTATTTGCGGCTCCGACTTGCATGAATACGTGGCCGGGCCAGTGTTCATTCCGGTGGATGCGCCGCACCCGCTGACCGGCATCAAGGGGCAGTGCATTCTCGGTCATGAGTTCTGTGGCGAGATCGTCGAAATCGGCGCCGGGGTCCAGGGGTTCAGTGTGGGCGAACCGGTGGCAGCCGATGCCTGTCAGCACTGTGGCACTTGTTATTACTGCACCCATGGGCTGTACAACATTTGCGAGAACCTGGCGTTCACCGGGCTGATGAACAATGGCGCGTTCGCCGAGTTGGTCAACGTACCGGCCAACCTGCTTTACAAGTTGCCGGCCAACTTTCCCGCCGAAGCCGGGGCGCTGATCGAACCGCTGGCAGTGGGCATGCACGCAGTGAAAAAGGCCGGGAGTTTGCTGGGGAAAAATGTGGTGGTGGTTGGCGCGGGAACCATCGGCCTGTGCACCATCATGTGCGCCAAGGCGGCTGGCGCGGCCCAGGTCATTGCTCTGGAAATGTCGGGAGCGCGCAAGGCCAAGGCCCAGGAGGTGGGGGCGAGCCATGTGCTGGACCCTAATGAGTGTGATGCGTTGGCTGAGGTGCGGCGGCTGACCGGCGGGCTGGGGGCGGATGTCAGTTTCGAATGCATCGGCAACAAACACACCGCCAAGCTCGCCATCGACCTCATCCGCAAGGCGGGCACGTGTGTATTGGTGGGCATCTTCGAGGAGCCCAGCGAGTTCAATTTCTTCGAGCTGGTCGCCACCGAAAAACAGCTGCTGGGTGCACTCGCCTATAACGGGGAGTTTGCAGATGTGATCGCCTTTATCGCCGACGGCCGGCTGGACATCACGCCGCTGATAACCGGGCGCATTCAGCTGGAACAGATCGTCGGGCAGGGCTTTGAGCAATTGGTTAACAACAAGGAGCACAACGTGAAAATCATCGTATCACCCGCTCGAATCTGAGGCGTCTGCAAGAGAGCGATTGATGATGGCCCAGCCTGCATAAAACCACTTAAGTGAACCCCTTGCTTTGATTTCCGTGGATTTCATCGCAAGGATCGCTTCATGAAATAAGAAACATTCAAGGTAAACATCCCGGCCAACGCGGCTGCTTGCGAGCAGCTGCGTCGGCTATCTGGATTGCAATCTGACTTTTTTCACCTGCGTAAATTCGACAGAGCATGCGTCGCGACGATGGATGTTCTTGGGTCTATGTTAAAAAATGTTATTTTAAAAAAATACTTCACATAATCTGTTCATTGGTGGATTATCTGCTCAACCAGTGTCAAGCAGCTCGTAGCTGCCATTGTGTTGGGCGATCCGCTGGCCATGCCGCGGGTGCTCATCTCTACATCGCGGCCCGCCGCCTGCGCTTTGTCGGCGTGGAACAGGCCGTTGCTTCCCTCAGGAGTACCCCATGAATAACAAGAATGTCGGTGTTGTCGGTCTGGGCGCGATGGGGTTGGGCATTGCCCGCTCACTGTTGCGCAGTGGTTTCAATGTGCATGCCTGTGATGTGCGTGCGCAGGTGACTGAACAGTTTGCTGGGGAGGGCGGTGTGGCGTGCTCTTCGCCCGCGCAAATGGCCGCGGCGTGCGACGTGATCATTACCGTGGTGGTGAACGCCGAGCAGACCGAAACCGTATTGTTTGGCGAGGGTGGTGCCGTCGCTGCGTTGCGCCCTGGCAGCCTGGTGATCGGTTGCGCCACCGTGGCCCCGACCTACGCTGTCGACCTGGGTCAGCGCCTGACCGCCCAGGGCTTGCTGTATCTGGACGCCCCGATCTCCGGTGGCGCAGCCAAGGCGGCTGCCGGTGAAATGACCATGATGACGTCCGGCCCGGCCGACGCTTACGCCAAGGCCGAAGCCGTCCTGGCAGGCATGGCCGGCAAGGTCTATCGCCTGGGCGACAGCCATGGCCTGGGCTCCAAGGTCAAGATCATCAACCAGCTGCTCGCCGGGGTGCACATCGCTGCCTCTGCCGAAGCCATGGCGCTGGGCCTGCGTGAAGGGGTCGATGCCGACGCGCTTTATGAAGTGATCACCCACAGCGCCGGCAATTCCTGGATGTTCGAAAACCGCGTGCCGCACATTCTCAAGGCTGACTACACGCCGTTGTCCGCAGTGGATATTTTCGTCAAGGACCTGGGCCTGGTACTGGATACCGCACGGGCCAGCAAATTCCCGCTGCCGCTGTCGGCCACTGCCCACCAGATGTTCATGCAGGCTTCCAGTGCCGGCTTCGGGCGTGAGGATGATTCTGCGGTGATCAAGATTTTCCCCGGCATCGAGTTGCCGACTGCCAAGACCGAGCCGGTTTGAGGAACGCACCATGAGCACAACCCCTGCACGCCCATTGCTGGGCTGCATCGCCGACGATTTCACCGGTGCCACGGACCTGGCCAACATGCTGGTGCGCGGCGGTATGCGCACCGTGCAAAGCATCGGCATTCCGAGCAGCGAAGTGGCGGCCGGGCTCGATGCCGATGCGATCGTCATCGCCCTCAAGTCACGCACCATTCCAGTCGCCGAAGCGGTCGAGCAGTCCCTCGCCGCGCTGGCCTGGCTGCGTGACCAAGGCTGCGAGCAGATTTTCTTCAAGTACTGCTCGACGTTCGATTCCACCGCGGCCGGCAATATCGGCCAGGTCAGCGAAGCACTGCTGGCGGCGCTGGGCAGCGATTTCACCCTGGCCTGCCCAGCGTTCCCGGAGAATGGCCGGACAATCTTTCGCGGTCACTTGTTCGTGCAGGATCAACTGCTCAGCGAGTCGGGTATGCAGCATCACCCGCTGACGCCGATGACCGATGCCAACCTGGTGCGGGTGCTGCAATCGCAGACCCGTCTGAACGTCGGCCTGTTGCGCTACGACACCATTGCCCAAGGCGCCGAAAAGGTACGCGGACGCATCGCCGAACTGCGGGCTCAAGGTGTCGGCATGGCGGTTGCCGATGCCTTGTCGGACCAGGATCTGTACACCCTCGGCACCGCCTGTGCCGACTTGCCGTTGCTGACTGGTGGTTCGGGGCTGGCCCTGGGCTTGCCGGAAAACTTCCGTCGCGCCGGTAAATTGCGCGACCTCGATGCCTCGAAACTCCCGGCGGTGGCCGGCGGTGAAGTGGTGTTGGCCGGCAGCGCTTCGATCGCCACCAATGGCCAGGTCGCGGCCTGGCTCGAAGCCGGTCGACCCGCGTTGCGGATCGATCCTTTGGCCCTGGCGGCTGGCGAACCAGTGGTTGCCCAAGCCCTGGCCTTCGCCAAGGGCAATGCACAAACGGTATTGATCTACGCCACTAGCGCACCGGACGAGGTCAAGGCAGTGCAACAGCAGCTCGGCGTCGAGCAGGCCGGCAGTCTAGTGGAAAACGCATTTGGCGAAATTGCCCAAGGCTTGCGTCAAAGCGGCGTGCGGCGCTTCGTGATCGCCGGCGGTGAAACTTCGGGCGCGGTGGTTCAGGCGCTGGGTGTGCAACTGCTGCAGATCGGCGCGCAGATCGATCCGGGTGTGCCGGCAACCGTCAGCAGCACCGATGAGCCTCTGGCGCTGGCGCTCAAATCGGGCAACTTCGGTGGTCGGGATTTCTTCAGCAAAGCGCTGAAGCAACTGGCCCAGACCGGAGGTGCGCAATGAGTAATGAAAACGCCCTGCGCGAAGAAATCTGCGACGTAGGCCGCAGCCTGTATGAGCGCGGTTACACCGTCGGCAGCGCCGGCAATATCAGCGCACGGCTGGATGACGGCTGGCTGATCACGCCGACTGACGTGTGCCTGGGCCGCCTCGACCCGGCAACCATCGCCAAAGTCAATCTGGCTGGCGAGTGGGTGTCCGGTGACAAGCCTTCGAAGACCCTGGCGTTGCATCGCCAGGTCTACGACCGCAACCCGAGTGTCGGTGGCGTGGTGCATACCCATTCCACTCATCTGGTGGCGTTGACCCTGGCGGGAGTCTGGCAGCCGAATGACATCCTGCCGCCACTGACGCCGTATCAGGTGATGAAAGTCGGGCATATCCCGTTGATCAGCTACCAGCGTCCCGGCTCGCCAAAGGTTGCCGAACAGGTCGCACAACTGGCCAACAGCGTTCGCGGCGTGATGCTCGAACGGCTGGGGCCGGTGGTCTGGGAGAGTTCGGTGTCCAGAGCCAGTTACGCCCTGGAAGAACTCGAAGAAACCGCGCGGCTGTGGCTGATGAGCAATCCCAAGCCTGAACCGCTCGATCAGGCAGCGCTGGACGAGCTGCGAGCGGCCTTCGGCGTGCACTGGTAGTGCGCTGAAGTGTTTTAAAACGATAGAACACGAAAGACCGATAAAGCAGGCCTTGTTCGGGAGACGTGCAGCGACTCCCACGACCCCGGCTTGCCTGAAAAATACAATAACAAGAGGACATCCAGGCATGACTCACCTTCACTGCGGCATTTTCAGACCCGGTTGCAGCACCCTTGTGTTCACCCGGCGCGGAGGGCTTGTGAAATGAGCCCGTTAATCTTGATGGTTACCGCGGGGCTAGGGATCGCTCTGTTGTTGTTTCTGGTGCTCAAGTACAAGTTCCAGCCTTTCGTGGCGTTGATGCTGGTGAGCATTCTGGTGGCGCTGGTGGCCGGGGTGAAACCGGCCGACCTGGTCGCCACCATCGAAGGCGGCATGGGCAAGACCCTGGGCCATATCGCGATCATCATCGCCCTGGGCGCGATGATCGGACGGATCATCGAACTCTCCGGCGGTGCCGAGGCGCTGGCCAAGACGCTGATCAACCGTTTCGGCAATCGACGCACGCCGCTGGCGCTGACGATTGCCGGGTTCATGGTCGGGGTGCCGGTGTTCTTCGAGGTCGGCGTGATCATCCTGATGCCGTTGGCCTATGGCGTCGCCCGCAGTGCGCGCAAGCCGCTGTTGGTGTTTGCGCTGCCGATGTGTGCGGCGTTGCTGACCGTACACGCCTTCCTGCCGCCACACCCGGGTGCGGTGGCCGCTGCCAGTCAGTTGGGTGCCGACCTTGGCCGGGTGCTGATGTTCGGTCTGCCGATCACCGCGTTCCTCTGCTATGTCGGTTACCGCGTGGCCGGGCGCATGACCCGTCGGGTGTACCCGATGACCGACGATATCCGTGCCGAAGTCTATGGCCCGCATGTCACCAACGAAGATTTGGTCGCTTGGGCCAATGGCAACGGCAAGAGCGCTGAACGAGCAGCCGTGGCCGCGTCGCACATGGGCCTGGAGGAAGCCACCAGCACTATCGTTTCCAAGTTGCCGCCTGCACCCGCGCCGGGTTTTGGCATGATCGTCAGCCTGATCGCGTTACCGATCATTCTGATTCTGCTGGGGACGCTGTCCAACTCGTTGCTGCCGGCCGACTCGGTCCTGCGCGGTATCATGACTGTGCTCGGTGCGCCATTGGTGGCGCTGCTGATCGACACCTTGCTGTGTGCCTGGTTGCTGGGTTCGCGTCGGGGCTGGAGCCGTACTCAGGTGTCTGACGTGATCGGTTCGGCCTTGCCTGGCGTGGCCATGGTGATTCTGATTGCCGGTGCCGGCGGTGTGTTCGGCAAGGTGTTGGTGGACACCGGCATCGGCGCCGTCGTCTCCGATTTGCTGCGCACCACCGGTCTGCCGGTGCTCGCGCTGGGCTTTCTGCTGACCATGCTGCTGCGTGCGGTCCAGGGTTCGACCACGGTGGCGTTGGTGACCACTGCCGGCATCATCAGCCCGCTGATCGCGACCCTCAACCTCACCGCGAACCACATGGCGCTGCTGTGCCTGGCCATGGGCGGTGGCGGGTTGGCCATGTCCCATATCAACGACGCCGGTTACTGGATCTTCACCAAGCTGTCCGGGTTGAACGTGGCCGACGGCCTGCGTACCTGGACTGTGCTGACCACCTTGCTCGGCACGCTGGGTTTCGGTATTACCTTGCTGATCTGGCCGTTTGTCTAACCTTCTATCCAAGGAGCTACCATGCCTCGTTTTGCTGCCAACCTCAGCATGCTCTACCCGGAACATGAGTTTCTGGATCGCTTCGCCGCCGCGGCCGCCGATGGTTTTGAAGCGGTGGAATACTTGTTCCCCTACGACTACAGCGCCCAGGAACTCAAACAACGCCTGAGCGACAACGGCATGGTACAGGCGCTGTTCAACGCACCGCCCGGCGATTGGGCGGCAGGCGAGCGGGGCACGGTGTCGTTGCCGGGGCGGGAGAGTGAATTTCGCAGCGGTTTCGATCGCGCACTGGAATACGCCGCGGTGCTGGGCAACTCGCGCATCCATGTGATGGCCGGGTTGCTGCCGTCGGAAAGCGATCGTCCACGGCATCACGGCGTGTACCTGGAGAACCTCGCATACGCCACCGCGCAGGCCGCCAAGGTCGGCGTCACGGTGCTGCTGGAACCGATCAACACACGCGACATGCCGGGCTTTTTCCTCAATCGCCAGGATCAGGCCCAGGCCATCTGCAAGGAAGTGGGCGCCGGTAACCTGAAGGTTCAGTTCGACTGCTACCACTGCCAGATCGTCGAAGGTGACCTGGCGACTAAACTGCGTCGGGACTTCGCCGGTATCGGCCATATCCAGATCGCCGGCGTACCGGATCGACATGAGCCGGACCTGGGCGAAGTCAACTATCCCTACCTGTTCGAGTTGATCGACCAGTTGGGTTATGACGGCTGGGTAGGGTGCGAATACCGGCCCCGTGGCAACACGTCGGCCGGTTTGCAGTGGTTGCGTGACTGGAAGGCGCGCTAACGCCTTACAGGTTGTTATCGGAAGGCAACAGCAGCTCGACACCCTGCTTGCGGATGCTATCGGCCGCGGCAGGGGTGAGTGCGTCGTCGCTGAGGATGATGTCGAACTGCTCGAGCCCGGCGATCCGGTACATGCTGAACGTGCCGTACTTCGAACTGCTGGCCACCAGCACCACTTGCGACGCCGATTGCATCGCGACTTGCTTGACCTCCACCTTCAGCGCCGAAGGCGTGGTGAGGCCGCGACGCAAATCCCAGGAGCTGGTGGAAATGAAAGCGATATCGGTGACGATCTGGCGCAAGGTGGCCACCGCCAGACCGCCCACGCACGATTGATTCGAATGATCCAGTTGCCCGCCGGTGTGAATCACCGTGACATGGGGCGCATCGATCAGCGCCTGGACAATCCCGAAGTCGTTGGTCACCACGGTCATTCCCGACAGCGCCTTGATGTACGGGACGATTTCCAGTGTGCTGGTCCCCGCATCCAGATAAACCGTCATATCGGCATGCAGTAGCCGCGCGGCCAGCTTGGCCATCGCCTGCTTCTGCGGCAACTCGACCACCGCCTTGAACTGATGACTGGGCTCGCTGTGGAGCTGGCTGGCAATTCGCACGCCGCCAGTGACCGAGTAAGCACGGCCTTCCTGTTCAAGCAGCGCGATATCGCGGCGGATGGTCATGTGCGAGCAGTCGAACATTTCCATCAGTTGATGAACGCTCAGCACCTGATGCTTGCGCAATTGGCGCAGCATCAATTCACGGCGCTGTTCAGGAATCATCGGTGCGCCGCTTTCGGCGGCGATGTCCTTTTGACTAGGCATTCGGGCTCCAGAGTGAAGAAATCCGCCGACAAGGAAAGCGGTGCAAACATAGTAGCGAATCTACGGTAAAGGAACGAGCTGTTGCGGATCTCTGTTCTGGTGACGGCAGCCTCAATCCAGATCCCGGCGGATAGCGTCCAGGCGTTCGTCGAGCAATGGGGTGAGGAGGGCGTAGCACTGCGCCGGGGTGATGGACACGGTGGTTGTCCCGATCAGGCAGCGTTGCAGTTGTTCGAGCGCAGTGTGCAGCGAAT
Organism: Pseudomonas sp. FP1740; assembly: GCF_030687165.1. Classification (NCBI taxonomy): domain Bacteria; kingdom Pseudomonadati; phylum Pseudomonadota; class Gammaproteobacteria; order Pseudomonadales; family Pseudomonadaceae; genus Pseudomonas; species Pseudomonas sp. FP1740. The sequence goes on along the minus strand of NZ_CP117461.1, from coordinate 3,661,224 downwards.
GGGGAGCGTGCTTGAGCAAGCGTTCGTGCAGGTACTGCAATTGAATCAGCATCTCCAACGGGCAACTTCGATGCGCGGCGGCGCGTACCGACAGCCCGCGCAGTCGTCCCAGCTCTTCAAGCTCCCAGCAGCGCGCGGCGATGCTCGGGCGCGCCAGGCTGAGCGCACAGCGTTGCAGTTCGAGGTGCTGGATGGCGCCGAGCAGGTCTTGCAGCAATCGGCAATGGCCATCGAAATCCGCCGGGTCGCGGCGTAATGCGCTCCAGGCCTGGCACTGTGCGGGATACGGCCACTCCCTCCAGCGTTGGTCGAGCGCGTGCCCCAATGCCTGGCAACGTTGTTGCGCCTCGCGGGTGACTTGTCCGCCGAGACCGCGATGTTGCTGTAGACCTTGCAGCAGGTCGAGACCGAGCAACAGCGCCTGCCTTAGTCCGGTGTCACCCTGCGGCAGACGGACTTGGCGGGATGGCCCATCGTCGAATGCTGTGGCGAATGCTGGATTCATGGGCGGCTTCCGGCGGTGAGCTGGTTGAGATAACGGGTCAGGTCGTGCAGCGCATTGGTTTGCGTGCTCTGTTCCTGCACCGCGCCATTGACCTGTTGCAACTGTTCGCTGAGGGCATGATTGGCTAGCTGATGCTCGCTGAGCGCCTGTTGCATGGCGCCGAGCTGTTGCAGATTGCTCTGGCTATGTTGCGCCAGGTCGTCGAGGTTGGCGGCGAGCTGCTCGCTCTGTTCACTCCCGGCGGCCAGCAGATCGCGGTGTTCCTTGACCTCGCCATCCACCTGGCGCACGGCCATGGCGATCGCTGTCGCGGCGCTGGTGATTTCATGGGTCGCCCGGTCGGTGGCCTGGGCCAGGCTGCGGACCTCATCGGCGACCACGGCGAAACCGCGCCCGTGCTCGCCGGCACGGGCCGCCTCGATGGAGGCATTGAGCGCCAGCAACTGGGTCTGTTTGGCCAATGCCTGAATGCTGTTGACCGTGCTTTCCACGGCGGTCGTGCGCTGCAGCAACGCTTCCACGGCGTGTGCGGTATTGCCCAGGCGTTGTTGAATGGCGCGCATGCTGTCACCCACTGAGCGCGCCTCCAGGCAACCGGTTTCGCTCTGGGCATGGGCGTTGGCGAAGGCTGCCAGCGCGCCCTTGGCCAAGGCATCGATGCTGTGCAGGGTCTGGTCGATCTGTTCGCTGGCGGCGGCGATCATCGCGATACGTTGGCTCTGTTCCGCTCCTTGGTCGCGGGCCTGTTGGGCCATCTGCTCCAGGGCACGGCTGGCGAACTGTACTTCGCTGCGCAAGCGTTCGTTGTTGCGCAGTTGCAGGCTGGCGGCCACCAGCAGCGTCGCGGGTTCGGCATCCTGGGAGCTGCGCAGCAGTTGTGCCAGTTCCGTGTCCCAGAATGTCTGCAGCTGGCGTTGATGACGCTCGCGAAGCTGCCAGGCGCATCCCAGGTACAGCACGCCAGGTATCAGGGCCAATGCGCTTGCGGGCTGTTCGGCCAGTGCGAGACCACAGGCGCCGAGGGCTAAACCGAGCGGTAGCCAGAAGCCGATCCTGCTGCGTTCGAGCAGGGCTCTGCCAGGTTCGAACAAGGCTTTGGCGAATGATGTGCCGGCCGGGTGCGATGTGCCGCCATCGCTGCGCAGATGAACGATGGCGTGACCCGGTGGGTGCATTCCTTGAGCGGACATGAGGATTTCCTTCTGATGCCGGGATGAAAGCAAAAACGGCGCACGCTCTCCTGCCGCAATGTGCAGGGGAGCGGACGCCGTTGTCCGAGATGTTTGCCAAACCATCGGTGTTGATGGCTCAAGCTTGAGCAGAGCCTAAGCAAGTTGTTTGCCAGCCTTTGTGCTCGACAACGGATCAGCCTGTCACCCCGCGGTGGAAGGAGAATTGCATCTGATGGCTACAGGGCTGTGAAGGCCGCACAGGCGAGCAACGCACCAGTCGCGGGAATGGCAGAGCCGCCGTGCTCTGTTCTGGTTCGTGCCCATCCGCACCGGGCGCGCGCTTGGTAGCAGCTGTCGAGCCTGCGAGGCTGCGTTCGGCTGCGAAGCAGTCGTGAATCCGGCTGATGCGGTCTACCTGACACACCGCGAGTTCTGGTTTTACGACTGCTGCGCAGCCGAACGCAGCCTCGCGAGCTCGACAGCTGCTACAGCGAGCGCAGGCTCGACAGCTGCTACGGATCGCATTGCGGCTTACACAACGCGAGAAAATCCGGCATCGTTAGTTCATGAATTTCTGAACTAACTATTTGCTGCAGCCTATTCAATCGCTTGTCGCCCTAGCCTTAGGATTCGTCACACGGGACCGCAGCCATCAGAGCAGCGGCCCGCAGCAACTTCTTTCGACTGCCCAGTAACGCCAGCCCAGACAGCGGGCGGCCTAACGCAGCCGAGAGGAATGCATGAAGCTAGAAATTTTCCGCACGTTATGGGGCTATACCGCCAGCAAGGCACAGGCCCTGGATGAGCTGCTCGCCGCTGGCTTCGATGGCCTCGAAGCACGCCTGCCATTGCAGGCCGATGAGCGTGGCGAGTTCGGCGCTTTCCTGCGCAGTAATCAAGTTCCCTACATCTGCACACTGTTCAGTGCCTACGATGTATTGCCCGACCAGAACGCCACGCCCACCCAGCACTTGGCCGACATTGATCGCAAACTGGGCTGGGCCTCGGAGCTGACCCCACGTTTCGTCAATCTGCTGGCAGGCAACGACCGCTGGCCGCAGGCATTGCAGGTCGAATTTTTCGGCCAGGCCATGGAACTGGCCGCCAGGCATGGCGTGTTCTGCAGTTTCGAGACGCATCGCGCCCGTTCCCTTTACAGCCCTTGGGTGACCCTGGAGCTGATCCGCCAACTGCCGGGCCTGCGTTTCACCAGTGACATCAGCCACTGGGTGGTGTGCTGTGAGCGACTGCTGGACGATCCGGCCGACGATCTTTCGGCCTTCGTCGCACGCGTGCATCACATCCAGGCTCGGGTCGGCTACGACCAAGGCCCGCAAGTCCCTCATCCCGCCGCCCCGGAATATGCCCGTGAATTGGCGTTTCATCAGCGCCACTGGGAGGCCGTCTGGACCGCTCAGCGCGAACGTGGCTACCCGGTCAGCACCTTGACCCCGGAGTTCGGTGCCGACGGTTATCTGCATCACTTGCCCTTCACCAACATGCCGGTGGCCGACCTCTGGACCTTGAACCAGTGGATGGCCCGGACCGAGCGCGAACACTTCGACCGTTTCACCCGTGAAGGAGCCCGCCATGCGTAACACCTCGCCAACCCAAGCCAACTTCAACAGCATTCCGGTGGTGAACATCGCCGGGCTCTTCAGCATCGAACTGGAGCACCGCCTGGCCGTGGCCGAGCAACTGGGCCGCGCCGCCAGCGATGTGGGCTTTCTGTACATCACCGGGCACGGCATCGATCCGGCGCTGATCGAGGGCTTGCGCCAGGCGGCCAGGGATTATTTTGCGCAACCGCTGGACGCCAAGATGCGCCACTACATCGGCGCCTCGGAAAGCCACAAGGGCTTCGTGCCCGAAGGCGAGGAGGTCTATTCAAAGGGCAAGCCGGATCACAAAGAAGCGTTCGATATCGGCTTCGAAGTGCCAGCGGATGACCCGCTGTTCCTCAACCGTACACCGCTGCTGGGGCCGAACCACTGGCCCGACGTGCCGGGTTTCCAGAGCGCGGTACAGAACTACTATCAGGCGGTGTTCGCGTTAGGCCGCCGGCTGTTCGATGGCTTCGCCCTGGCCCTGGGGCTGGAGGAGGGCTACTTCGACGCGCTGGTGACTCGCCCACCCTCCAAATTGCGGCTGATCCATTACCCCTTTGACGCCGATGTCGTCGATGCACCGGGCATCGGCGCGCATACCGACTACGAGTGCTTCACCATCCTGCACGCCGATCAACCGGGGCTGGAGGTGCTCAATGATCAGGGGCAGTGGATCGACGCACCGCCACTACCCGACGCGTTCGTGGTGAACATCGGCGACATGCTGGAAGTCATGACCGCAGGTGCTTTTGTCGCCACTGCCCACCGGGTGCGCAAGGTTGCCCAGGAGCGCTACAGCTTCCCGCTGTTCTACGCCTGCGACTATCACACGCTGATCAAGCCGCTGCCGGCCTTCGCCAGCGATACCCGTGAATACGAGGCGCTGGCGATTGGCGAGCACATGTGGAGCCAGGCCTTGCAGACCTACCAGTACCTGCGCAAACGCGTGGAGAGCGGCGAGCTTGAGTTGCCGTCCCGGGCCCGAAAACCATCGAGTTTCGGCCATCTGAAGAACACCACCTCTCATTCCTAAAAAAACAACCCACGGAGCTTCCCACCATGAAAAGCCACAACGCCCTGACCAAACTGAGCCTGCTCGCCGCCGGCCTGTTCTGCGCCAGCACCGCCTTCGCCAGCACCGCGACCCCCGGTGTGTTGAAGGTCGGTATGGAAATCACCTACCCACCGTTCGAGTCCTACGACGCTGACAAGAATGTGGTCGGTTCCGATCCTGAGTTGGCCCACTCCCTGGCCAAGGCGATGAGCGTCAAGGCCAATTTCGTCGACACCAAGTTTCCCAATCTGATCAACGGCCTCAACGCCGGGCATTACGACGCGATCATTTCCGGCATGTACATCACCCCCGAGCGCCAGCTCCAGGCCCGCACCATCGCCTACGCCAATACCGGCGCCGCGATCATGGTGCCCAAGGGCAGTGAGTTGAGCCCGCAGGTTCCCGAGGACTTGTGCGGCCTGAAGATCGGCCTGGAGCAGGGCACTACCTGGGTCGCCAAGTTCAACCAGTTGTCCAGCGACTACTGCGTTCCCAACAACAAAGGTGCGATCACCGTCAACGAATACCCCTCGGCCCCCGAAGTGACGCAGGCGCTGCTGTCGAAGAACATCCAGGCCCAGGTGGAAATCGCCGGTGCCGCACACATGATCGCCCAACGCACCAACGGGCGGGTCGTGGTCAGTTCGCAGAAGCTGGTTTACCCGCAGACCTTGGGCATCTACGTGAAAAAAGATGCCGACGCTACCTATCAGGCGCTGGTCAAGGCATTGGCCGACAGCAAGGCCAACGGTGAGTACGCCGCCATTCTCAAAAAGTACGACCTGGAACCGGTCTCCGAGTAATGGCTGAAGCCGCGCCCTCGGTCGAGGGCGCGGCGTGCACGAGGTGTCTATGCAATTCGACTGGTCTTACTTTATTTCGCTGTTCTCCAAGACTGACTTCTGGGCGGCGAGCCTGACCGTCATCGAACTGAGCGCCCTGGCCTGGTTCCTGGGGATGTTACTGGGCTTCATCCTGGCGTCAGCCAAGCTGTCCGGCTCGCCCTGGCTGCGCCTGCCGGCGTCACTCTACATCTGGTTCTTTCGCAGCATTCCGCTGCTGGTGCTGGTGGTTTTCATCTACAACCTGCCGCAGTTGCTGCCCGGTGCCGGGCCGGTGCTGTCGGTACCGTTCTATTCCGGTCTGTTGGCGCTGGTGGTCACTGAGGCCGCCTACATGGCTGAAATTCATCGTGGCGGGCTGATCTCGGTCGCCAAGGGCCAGAAGGAAGCCGGCCGCGCCCTGGGAATCGGCCTGTTCGGTCTGCAACGGCTGATTGTGATTCCCCAGGCATTTCGTATCTCTCTGCCGACCTTGATCAACGAATACATCACGGTGGTCAAACTGACGTCGTTGATCTCGGTGATTTCATTGACCGAACTGTTGACCGTCGGCCAGCGCCTGTATGCGCAGAACTTCCTGGTGATGGAAACCCTGGCGGCAGTGGGCGTGTACTACGTGCTGATCGTCACGTTGTTCGGCTTTGCCCTGCAGCGTCTGGAACGCTACCTGGACCTCAACCTGCGGACACCGCAAACCCTCGACAGCGCCTCGACACAAGCGCTGCGTGACAGCCTGGCGCCTGTGCTATCGAGCAAGCTCAAGCCCCCATCCAAAGGCGCCGCCCCGGCCCTGCAACTGCAGGGCGTGCACAAACGCTACGGCGATCATCATGTGCTCAAGGGCATCGACCTGAAGGTGCAAAGTGGCCAGGTGATTTCGATCATCGGCCCATCCGGCTCCGGCAAGACTTCGCTGATTCGTACGGTCAATGGCCTGGAGCGCATCGATCAGGGCGAAATCCTGTTGTTCGGCGAGGGCTACATCAATGCCTGGGACAAACCGGATAGCCGCCGGATTCGTCAGGGCGTACGGCGCATCGGCATGGTGTTCCAAAGCTTCAACCTGTTCCCGCACCGCACACTGCTGGAGAACATCAGCCTCGCTCCCCGTTATCACGGTGCCAGCCGCGCACTGAGCGAACAACGCGCCTGCCAGTTACTCGACAAGGTCGGCCTGTTGGCACACGTCCACAAATATCCGCATCAACTGTCCGGCGGCCAGCAACAACGCGTGGCAATTGCCCGGGCCATGGCCATGGACCCGGATATCCTGCTGTTCGACGAACCCACCTCGGCGCTGGATCCGGAGCTGGTCGGCGAAGTACTCACGGTCATCAGCCACCTGGCCCGCGAAGGCATGACCCTGCTGATTGTCACCCACGAGATGGATTTTGCCCTGTCGATTTCCGACCGGGTGATCTTCATGGAAAACGGCCACATTCAGCTGGATGCCTCGCCACAGGCGATCCGCGAGAAACCCGAGGCTCATAGAGTGCGGCGGTTCATGGGGTTGCAGGTGCCAGAGGAGGAGGGATGCCTGCCTTGAATGGGTTTAGCCGCGTGCCCTCAGAATTCCTATGGCGACAAATAGCGCTTTTGTATGCGCGCCAGGGTGCCGTCATCGCGAAGCGTTTCAACCGCCGCGCGCAAGTCTTGCACCAGTTGGGCGGAGCACTGCTTCGAGCAAGCCAGGTAGAGGTCCGCTCGGCTCATGACAGGGCTCATGTGCAGTGTATGTTCAGACACTTTCGGCCAGATGTATCGACTCTCCGGGACACCGTTGAACCAGGCATCGATGCGACCTTTCAAGAGCATCTGCGCGGGGTTGTCGCCAATGGTCAGGGGGTGGATCTGCTCGTCGCTGAAGCCTTGTTCACGGAGGATTTCCTCCTGCGCACTGCCCAGGCCGACGCCGATCACCCGGTAGGTTTGCTTCGCTTGCTCGAAACTGTTCACTGGCCGGTCAAGGCTGAAAAAAGCGCGCTCCATGGGCATGATCGGCGCGATCCAGGTGAAGCGATCCTCACGTTCTGGTGTGCGTGACAAAGGGGCGATCAGGATGTCCTGAGTCTCGCTGACGTGTTTCTGCGATCTGGCCCAGGGAAGCACATGGACATGCGCGACATAGCCGGCGTTGGCAATGGCGGTCATTACGGCCTCGCCAACCATGCCGTGGCCTTTGGAGCCATCGACGAACGTCAGGGGTGGAGCGTCCGGGATATACAGTTCGAGCGGCAAGGGCGCGCTACTCGCGTGACAGGCAGTCAGCAGCGAGATCGACAGGCATAACCTGCAAAGCGTCTTTGTACGGGCAGTTGAGATCCGTGAACTCCCGCTCATGGTTGATCATTCAGGCATTGAAAGTAGGGGGGAGCCACAATTCACCGGTGGTATTGATCACAGGGATGATGAGTCTGTTTTTGTATTGGATTCGGCATCGACGCCGTATTTTACGCAGACTTTGTGGCGGGACACATCTACCTCCCAAGTGAATGTGTTTTGCGGGGCCAGTACCTGTTGTGCACCCGCATCACAATGGGCGAGCAGCAGGTGACGCAAGGTCAAGGGCCGGATGGCTCATGAATGGCTTGACTTACCGGCGTCAGGAGCGGGCCTGGGTATCGCGGAACAGCTTGGGCGACATGCCGAACGCCGATTTGAACTGTCTGCTGAAATGAGCACTGCTGCCATAGCCCCAGGCAAAGGCGATGTCGGTGAGTGAGCGATGGGCATGTTCCCGGCTGCGCAGATCTTCGGCGCAGCGCGACAGGCGCCGTTGCCAGATGTATTCGCTGATGCTGCAGCCGAGCTCCTCCTGAAATGCGCGGTGCAAACTGCGCACCGAGCATTGCTCGACGCTGGCGATGCGCTCGATGGTCAGGTCGCGGTCGGCCAGGTGGCGCTCGATATATGCCTTGAGGCGGTTTTGCTTGAAGAAGCGGAAATCGTGTTCGAGTTGTTTTTCTTCCTGTTTGTTCTTCAGGGCGTTATCCAGAAGCCCCACGATACTGTTGCCGATCAGTTCGGCCGAATGATTGTTGAGCAGTGGGTACTGGCTGTACGCATCACTGATCAGATGCATCAACATGCGGCCCAATCCATTGCGCCCGTTCAGGTGAACATCGCCCGCTTGCGGTGGCTGTCCGGCCGGACCCTTGAAGAGCAGGATAAAATGTTCGCAACCTTGAGTGCTGGTGACACTGAAGGGCTGGCCGCTGTCGACCAACAGCATCTCGTCAGGCGCTAATGCGCTGCTGTGCCGACCTTGTTCGAAATGACTGACGCCGGCGATCTGCAGAATCAGCATGCGCGGTGTATCGGGTGAGTCGACCGCTTTGCTCAGATGGCGTGAGTAGCGATGGGCACTGGCGGTCATGCGGCAGAAGCCGAGCTGACCCAGATCGCCATATTCCAGCCGACCTTGAAAGTTGCTGTTATGCAACGGGTCGATGAACGTCGATTCCAGACGCTTGATGTAGTCCGGCGTGCGACCCAAGTGATCGCTCATGAACTCTTTCCACTTCATCAGCCGGTCGGAGCGAACAACTTGATCGGTGGACACACAGGCTAAATGACTCATCTTTTCGCCTCTTTTCTTATTGTTTTTGTTGATTGGGCAAGTGGGTCAACACTTGCCCAATTTTAGTCCGGTCAGTATCGATCAAGAGTCAGAAAGGGTAGTGGTGGCTCCCCGGTTGCCAGGTGACCCAATGGGCGCGGGTGAATTCATCCAGGGCGTAGTGACCATTGAAACGCCCGAGGCCGGAGTTCTTTTCGCCGCCGAAGGGCGCATTGGGCTGGTCGTCGACGGTGATGTCGTTGATATGGGTCATCCCGGCCACGATGCCACGGGCGAAGTTCAAGCCTCGGGCCATGTCCTGGGTGAATACCGCGCTGGACAGGCCATATTCGCTGGCGTTGGCCAACTCCAACGCATGCGCTTCGTTTTCTGCGATCAGCAGCGGCAGCAACGGCCCGAAGGTTTCATCACGTGCCAGTTCCTGATCGGCCCCGACTTCACCGAAGACATGCGCAGGCAACACCAACCCGGACGCTGGGCCGCCACACAACCGCTTGAGGCCCGCGTTCTCGGCGGCATCGATTTTACGCAACAGGCCATCGAGCTGGTTCTGATTGACCACCGGCCCAATCACGGTGTCTGGGTGGGCCGGGTCGCCGGTCTTGAGCTTGCGCACTCGCTCCACCACCAGCGCGGTGAAGTCCGCATACAGCGAGCGGTCGACGATCACCCGGTTGACGCTCATGCAGATCTGGCCCTGATGCAGGAAACGCCCGACCACTGCCGCGTGCGCGGCTATATCAATATCCGCATCATCCAGGACCACCAGTGGAGCATTGCCGCCCAACTCCAGCGCAACGCGCTTGATGTGTTTGCCGCCAGTCGCAATCCGGCCGACATTGCGACCGACATCGGTTGAGCCGGTGAAGGAAATCAGGCTTGGCACCGGGTGTTCGACGAAGGCATCGCCGATCTCCGAACCTGCACCGACCACGACATTGAGCGAACCCTCCGGGAAGCCTGCGTCTTCGAACAAATGAGCAATCAGCAGGCCGCCTGTTACTGCCGTGTCGCTGGCGGGTTTAAGCACCACTGTGTTGCCAAGCGCGAGTGCCGGGACCACCGAACGCATGCTCAGGTACAACGGAAAATTCCATGGGCTGATCACCCCGACAACACCCAGCGGTTCACGGAAGACAAAGCTCTGTTCACCGGGCTTGTAGCTCGTCAGGATCCGTCCTTCAACCTGCATCGGCAACGTTGCGCACTCACGCACCAGGTTCAGGGTGAACTGCCATTCCATGCTCGCCTTGATGCGCGTGCTGCCGGACTCACGAATCAGCCAGTCGATGATTTCATCGCGGCGGTTCAGGATGACGTGAGCGAGTTTCTCCAGTTGCGCGCTGCGCTGTGTCGGATGCAGCTGTGCCCACGCTGTTTGCGCACGATGTGCAGCCTGATAGGCATCGTCGAGATCGGCAATCGAGGCCAGTGGCATTTCCAGCAGTTGCTCGCCATTGAAAGGGTTACGGTCATCCAGGCGCCGCGAGGAACGACCTGTACGCCAGGTGCCATTGATGTATTGGTCGCCGTTGATGGTGTAGAGGGGCAAATGTTGAGTCGTCATAGTCTTACCTTTGGAGGCAGGTGGCCGCGTCGATTAAGGACATGGATGATGCAAAACCTTGTCTGAAGAAATGTGCTCAGCTTCTGATCCAGGCGCGCCCCCAGGAATTGAGTGTGTACTCCTCCTGCGGCCAGACACCGGGTTGGCGGGCGGCATCGGTCATTTCGAGTTCGGCGGAAAACTCCAGGCGGTTGCGATCGGCATCGACGACCATAAAGAACAGATTGTTGCCCGGCCCATGCCGGCCGGGGCCGAAGAAAATGGTGATGCGTTCCTTGGCGAAGCGATCACCCCAGTCGCGGATATCATTCCATTCATTGGTTTCGTAACAGTGGTGATCCCATTCGTTTTTCGAACCGCGGAAAAATGCCAGCGAATGATGCTCATCGTCCGAGCGCAGGAAGCACACCATGAGCTGGCCGGTCTGCTCGTCGACGACATTGTCCGATACCGTAAACCCGACCTTATTGACGTAGAAATCGATCATGGCTTCCAGTTCAGTGGTCTGGAATACCACGTGCTGCAAGCGGCCCGGCATGCCTTGACGGTCGACACCGGGATCAATGCGGGACACGCCAAATATCGTTTGTCGGCCTTGAGGGTCACGAAGCACAAAGGCATCCGGTTCGAGCAACGGCGAGTCGATGTCTTCCACAGCACAGCCATTCTCGTTCAGGCGGGCGCGCAGTTCTCCCAGCCGAGCCTGATCGCCCAGGTCATAGGCCGCCGCGAGCAGGCCGCTGTGATCGGCGGGCGACACGAGCATGGCGCGTTGCGGGCCACTGAGTATCCAGCTGCCATCGGGCTGTGCCAGGCCTTCCATGTCCAGCATGCGCCGGTAGAAATCGATTTGTCGTTGCGGCTCTTTGCTTGCCAGATGCAGGTAGCACAGGCGCGCAGGGGTGCAGGTCTGTAGAGTTTGCATAAACACCTCCGTAGCTTTAAGGGTTCAGGGAAAGACCGGCGCGATACTCGACTCGGCTGTCTGGTTTCGCGCCTGCGCGATGCCGAACAGCGACTGCAGCGACTCGGCAGCCTTTGTTTCGCCGGCCTTATCGAAAATGGCGGCGATATAGCGATCCGGGCGCAGCAGCAAGAACGTGTTTGAATCGCCCAGTATTTCTTTGAGCAAACCCTGGCGGTCATGAAGCACTGTGCAGCCAGGCATCGAAGGCATGTTTTTGACAGGCTCGGGAAGGATCAGAATGCGCTTGGCTTCGAGGTGGAACCATAAGCCATGCTGGAGTTCGTCGATGCGTTGGCGGCTGTGGTCGCCGTACTGAATCAAGGCGAAGCCTGCACCGATCGAGTCATCGAGCAGAAATTCCTGGCCTTGAGCATCGGTGAGCATCGGTTGAGGGAACATGTGCCCGCAGGACAGTTTCCCGGCTTTACCTTCGGTCAGTACCAGCCCTTTGGTGAATCGGGGTTTAGGCTTGAAGCGCATTTGCAGGAAATAGTCCCGCAACGGTGGCAGCAGGCCGATCAAAGCAAATGCACCGCTGATCAAACGAGCGCGCAAGACAGTTGCCGGCGCCATGACCACGCCGAGGTTCAAGGCCAGTCTGATCAGTGCCCAGGCGTGATCGCGACGCTCGCTTTCGTAAGACAGTAGAGCCGTTTCAGCCATTTTGCCCTTCAGCACGCCGATCAGTTTCCAGGCCAGGTTATGGGCATCGCGAACACCGCTGTTCATGCCCTGTCCGGCATAGGGAGGGGTCAGATGCGCGGCATCGCCGGCGAGAAACACGCGGTTCACTTGCCACCGTTCGGCAACCCGGGCGTGGAAGGTATAAACGGTCTTGCGCACGATGGACGCCGGGGTGTTGCCCTTGAAGGGATGAAGCAACGCTTGCAGGCGAGCATCGCCGAGTACCTGCTCATCGGTTTCGTCCGGCTTGAGCAGAAACTCGAAGCGGCGTGTGCGGTGGGGGCCGGGTACTTCAACGACGGGACGGCGTGCATCGCAGTACACACGCGTTTGCCAGAACGGATCGTCATCCTGATCAGTGTCGACCACCAGCCAGCGCGAGGAGAAGCTTGAGCCAACCATCTCGATTCCGAGTTGCTTGCGCACCGGGCTACGACCACCGTCGCAGGCGACCAGATAGGCCGCATGGACTTCGACTGTTTCGCCGTCTGTGTCACGGATCAGTGCGCGTACGCCATGCTTATCCTGACTGAATTCCAGCAGCTCATGGCTGAACCGTGCCTTCAGGTTGGCAAAGCGCTCAAGGCCCATTTTCAGGGTGTGTTCAAACAATGGCTGGCGAAATGCATTGCGCTTGGGGAACCCATACAACTTGCCGGTGGGCTCGACTTTGCCGAAGCAGCGGCCACCGGGCCGAGTGAAATAGTGCACGCCATAGCCCGGCACTACATCTCGCAACACGGCTTCATCCAATCCGACGGCCTGCATGGTGCGCAAGGATTCGTCATCGATCGAAACGGCCCGCGGCTCGGTCACGGTGTCCGGCTTGCGATCAATGATCAAGGTGTCCACATCGGCTTGGCCAAGCAAGTTGGCCAGGGTCAGCCCGGTGGGCCCGGCGCCGATGATCAAGACGTGCGTACTGATTTTTTTGAGGGGTGTCATTGTTGTTGTTCCCTTCCGGATGGCTCAGTCCAATGGCTTGGGGCGGTTGGCGAGTGCAGCCATGAGTTGCGACAGGTTTTGCGCCAGGGCAAGGATCTGCTGTCCTTGCTGTTCTTCCTGAGTGCTGTCACGTTCCTGAATCGGGCGCACGCAGCTGATGCTGCCGACGACTTTGCCATCGCCATCGAAGATCGGAGCGGCGAGGCCATAGACGCCAGCGTCGACTTCGCCGGCGCTGGCCACATAGCCCTGATGACGAAGACGCTGCAGCGAGCGGCGGAACTGCTCCCAGGTCTGACCAAGGTTGCTGGCGCGCACCTCATTGGGGTTTTCCAGGAAGAGTTGGCTGTGTTGACGCGAGGTCATGTTGGCGAGGATGGCCTTGGAGGTCGCCCCCAGGAACAACGGCCTCGGTGAGCCGCGTGAGTAGCTGACCTCGCTGAACAAATCGCCGTATTGATGAATGCAGACCACCTGGTCCTTGAACAGGCGGCAGATCAGCCAGATCTGCTGCTCGCTCCAGCGTGGGAGGCTTGGCTCCAATGATTGTGCGGCGCGCACCAAAGGGTCGCTCAGTCGCAACTGACGGTCCCAGGTAATGATTCTCGCGCCCAGGGCGTACCGTCCGGCCCCGACCTGGAACAACAAGTTGGCCTCGGCCAGTTCGCGCACATAGCGGTAGATGGTTGAACGGGTAAACCCCAATGCACCGCCCATGTCATCGACAGCCCAGATCGGACTCTCTTCGGTAAACAGATCGAGTACCCGCAGCATGCGCTCCAGGCTAGAACCTTTACTGTCGATATCCTGCACCGGCAATTGTTCTGATTCGCGGAGTGTGGCCATGGCTTACTGCTCGTCGACGATGCTGTTGCGCAGGATGCCGATTCGCGAAATTTCGATCTCGACTTCATCGCCCGGTTTCATCCATACCGGCGGTTCACGGAACGCGCCGACGCCGCCGGTGGTGCCGCTGACAATCACATCGCCGGGGGCCAGTTCGGTGAAGGTGGAGCAATATTCGATCAGTGCGCGGACGTCGAAAATCATGTCGCTGGTGCTGGTGTGCTGCATGACTTCGCCATTGAGGCGGGTAGTCAGTTCCAGGTCCTGCGGATCACCGATCTCGTCGCGGGTGACCAGCCAAGGGCCAAAGCCGCCGGTGTTCGGGAAGTTCTTGCCCGGCACGAATTGAATGGTGTGTTTCTGCCAGTCGCGGACACTGCCGTCGTTGTAGCAGGCGTAACCGGCGACATAGTCCAGCGCGTCGGCTTGCTTGACGTGACGCGCCGGTTTGCCGATCACCACCGCCAGCTCGCCTTCAAAATCAAGCTTGTGCGAGGCCTTCGGGCGAACGATGGGTTGCAGGTGGGCAGTCTGGCTGTCAGCGAAACGAGTGAAAATCATCGGGTAGGTCGGCATTTCACGGCCGGTTTCACGCACGTGTGTGGCGTAGTTGATGCCAATGCACAGCACTTTGCCCGGGTTCGGGATAACGGGTAGAAAAGTTACTTCAGCCAATGGGATACGAGGCAGGCTCGCCAGGACCTCGTGGCTCAGTTCGGCCAGGCGATTGTTGGCGATAGCCTGCTTGAGATCGGTGCCGAAGGATTGCTTGACCGACTCCAGATCGATGACGTGCTCGCCATCGACGACGCCGTAGGTGCTACGGCCTTTAACAATAAAGCTCGCGAGTTTCATTGAGTGCTCCTTGATAGAGGATCAGCGCATGCGCAGGGAGCAGAGAAGCTCGGCACTGCTCATGCAGCTATGGCGGCAGGTAAGCCGCGGCGGTTGAGGTTCAATCTAGTTGTGGAGATTAATCCTGTAAAGCGGGATTTATTAAAAATCCCAAAATGCAGGAATTATGCTTTTTTATGTATTTTTGGCAGCATTTTGCCGACCCTCCGGAACAGGCAATACGAGACAGTGACGTGTTTGGAAGGTCAGGGCAGGGGCCGTATCCCGGCCTGGTGAATCACAGGCTTCCTGTCATTTCAGTGGGCCGCCCATGGTTTCATTGTTTGCTCGGCACCCAGCAACCATGTAGCGACATGCGCATCCGGAACGGCACTTTGATTCGTGCAATGGGGCCATTCTCCATGTCACGAGAATCCAGAACTACAAGCTCGCTGCGACCGTCCGCGATGTGATTGAGAACGGAAACGACGTAGCCATCCGCCTCCTGCGCATCAGGGGAGCGCGGAATGAAAATGGGCTCCTGGAAGCATCCGCTGTCACCGGGAAACCAGGCATCGGTAGTGCCTGTTTTCAGGTTCACATGGGCCAGCAGATTGAAGAATTGAAACGGAATCGGCCCATTCGCCGGGTTGTACGGGCGCTCTGGATCGAACGCGAGCACAAAGCCGTGCTCATATTTTCGACCGATGTAGCGGTCATCGCACCTTGGGAATTCGCAGGGGTAATCCGTCAATGGCTGCGGTTGAATGTCCTCCTGCGTGCTGGTCAGGTCGAAGGTCCAGCGCATCAGGCTGGCAGCCAGTGTTTCGGGGGGCGGGACATGACCGTCGGCCTGGGGAAAGAAGTAAAAGATATTCCCGCCGGTGACCGGCATGTCTACGTAAACCTTGTCGCCCTCATCGAACGCGTTGAGCGTATGGCCCTGGAAACCGTCCTTGGGGCCCTTGAACCATCGAACGTCCTCTCCGCGCCCATTGCGTGGTACGACGGCGAAGAGCTGAGGCAGATCGGGTTGCCATTGGAAATGCTGGCCACCTTTCTTCATACGCTCGAGGTCGGTCGTCAACGGAATCAGCGGGAACACCACGTAGTGTTCGGTCACCGCGAAATCATGAACCATGGCTGCGTACGGCGCCTGGAACCAGATTTGGTGCAACAGCTTTCCGTCGGGCGACAGTTCGAAATAGGCCAGGTCAGGTGTGCCGTCACCTTTGGCTTCGTAGCTGAAGGCCAAGAGGTTTCCTGTTACCGGGTCGAGCTTGGGGTGGGCGGTGAACGTCGCTGATTCGATCTGCCCGTCAAAATTCCACTCGCCGAGGGTTTCCAGTGTTTCAAGATCCATTGCCCAGGGCATGGCATCTTCTTTGAGTGCAAGCAGCACACCGTTATGAGCGACAACGCTGGTATTGGCGGTGGTGTTGTTCTTCGCCGCCAGTGGATCATTGGTGTAGACGTTGCGATAGATTCCATTGAGCGAGCGACCTTCGCGGCGCTGAGCCATCAACCGGTCGGTTTTTACGTAGCGACGTCGCATCGACACCTTGCCATCGGCAAAGTAGAACGCGCTGACCATTCCGTCGCCATTGAAGAAAATATCCGAGCCCAGCATCGGCGGGTATTGCGGGTCTGGCGCAACCTGATAAAAAACGCCACGGATCGAAGCGGGAAGGGTGCCTTCAATCTCCAGGTCGAACACCTCGGCTTCTACCCGACTGGGTGCATAGAGCGCGCCGGAAAATTCAGGGGTTTGGGGAAACGGGGTGGTCATCGGCATAACCTCTGAAGATGGGTATCGATTGTTCATTGACGGGGTTCCTGTTTGATATCAGGTCAGGTCGACTGAGGCGACAGTGCTGTGGTGCAAGGCTTCGCGTCACGACGAAAACGTGCAACGAGCAGACACGAGATAACCAGGGCTGTCAGGTAGGCCGAGGCCGCCAGCCATCCGACGGCGCGGAATTGTCCTTCGCCTACCACGAGTGCCGCGCCAAACGGGCCGAGCCCCTGACCAACGAAAATCGCGGCGTTACCCAGCCCGGCCAGTCGGCCGGAAGGGTCCAGCTCGGCCGCCATGGACAGTAAGTAAGGCAGACTGAAAAACCATACTGCATGGATCAGGCAGGCAGTGACCGCAAATGCGACAGGGGTATTGCCATAGACCATGACCAGAGTCGCAATCAGCGCCGTGCCGAAGCTCAGTAGCTGCGGAAACAGCAACCCAAGGCGTCTGCCGATAAGTCCGGCCAGTGCCGCTCCAAGGGCTCCGGCAAGGATGCTGCCCCCCAGTATTGCACCGATCTGTTGCGGTTCCAGGCCAATGCCTTTACCAATGCGCTCTTGATAAACCCACAGTGCGGAATGGCCAAAAAACAGCAGCGTAAAAAGCATCAGCAGTAAGATCGATGTGAGCCCGAAAGGCGGGATCGAGCCGCTCGCTGCCCGATGTGCCTCGGGGTAGCTCCTCGGCACTCTCCAGCTACCAACCATCGCCAGGGCACTGGCGATGGCCAAGAGATAAAACGCCCCGGCCACGCCGAATGATTTCAGAATCACCGGCATGGAACTCACAAGCAGCATCCCCCAGAGCAGGTTGCCGATGTTTATCACCGCGAACGTCGAATCCTTGGATGTGCGCAGGGCTGCGGTGGCGTAGACAACGGCCATGACCGCGCCACCGCTTGCGCCGCATATCATTCGGCAGATCAGTAACAACCCCTGGCTATGCAGTTGAGCACTGGCCAGATTGCCGAGTACCAGCATCAGCAAGGCAATCAGGGCAAAGCGGCGCCGGTCGACGCTGGCCATCAACATGGCGCAAACGCCGCAGGCGACGGCCATCGCAATCAGTTCTGCCGCAAAAATGGCGCCGATGGCATTCAGTGGCAAACCGAGTTGGTCGATAAAGGCTCCGCCCAGAATAGGCTGGATTTGCAACGTCCCTAAGGAAATGACCATCATCAGGCAGATAGCGGCCAATGATTTTTTACTGTCAATGGAGTCGAGCGCGTTCATGAAACATCACCTCGGGTGAAAGGGCCCGCTCATGCACGAGTGGGCGCACATCGGTCAGAATGTGTGGGCGTATCGGATCTGGACGGCGTAATCCGTTTGCGCGCGGTTCTCGACGCCGGTCTCTTTATAGGTGTTCAGCCAGAAGCCCTGGCCATCGCTGATTTTCCAGAACAGGCCCGGGCCAATGCCCAGCACCTTTTCCCGAGAGTTGCTCAGCCGACCTCCGTTAACCTCGTCATCTGATATTTGCCTGAAGTAGTACCCGTTGATCCCGACGGATACGTTGGGGACCACTTCATACGAGGCCGTGAAGTTGGCCCACGCCGATTGTCCTGCCTGGGTGTCGCGCACAGGCTGGCCCTCGAAAAGTTGCGTCGAACTGCTCGCCGGATCGTTGTTCTTGAAGTTGTACAGGTAGTGCAGCCTCCAGCTCACTTCCCAACGAGGCGCCGGCATCCAGGTCGCGGCCCAGTAGGGGTTCAGAGAGAAGTAGTTGGAGCCTGGGTTCAGGTCTTTATGTTTATCGTATTTGCCGGTTGGAAGGATGGTGTCGAAAGCCAGACGCTGCACAAACACGGGCCTGCCGTGGGCGTCGACGATCGGGTCGAACTGGATCTGCGGCCCTACCGTGACATCACCAAGCCCTGTGCCGTTATCCTGGAGCTTGGCACCGTTGTCGCCAAAGTCACCGTCCAGGGAGATGATGGGCACCAATAAGCTCCAGCCCAGGTGTGCACCACCGCCGATGGTATCGGGTGAGTAATAGCTCAGTTGGTTGATCAGCGAGATGACGTTGATCTTCGGATTATCGAAGGCGCCATTATCCTTGCCTGCATTGTCCCTGATGCTGCGTGCGGTGCTGAATTTCAGATAGGTCAGGTGGGACAGGCCGGGCGGCCCCGCGAAACCGTCGTAGAAACTGGTGCCGCCCAGATTGATACCGCTGGGTTCACTCACCGATGGTGGTGGAGGGCCCTCTGCTGCTGGTACGGCAAGCGAGGCGAAGCTGAGTGCCAGGCATACTGGCAGGGATTTTTTCAGGCTCATCGAAGTGGCTCTATTCTTGGAATTGTGAGCCGGGGTAGCTCCCCTGGCACTTCGACTTTAATTCCCGAACGTTCGTGATGCTTGAGCACAACGGCCAGAGTTGACTGAGAGCGCCATAATGCAGGGGGGTAGCGCGAAACCTGTGGGGGCGGGCTTGCCCCCACATTCTGCACTTCGTGTCAGTGCACCAACGAAGTGGAATGCTTGCGGACTCATCGGTTCAAAAAGTCTGCCCCATAGAGAACTGGAACACCTGGGTATCGGCGTTCTCAGGCTTTTTGACCGGGAACGCCAGGTTGAAGCTCAGGGGCCCCATCGGGCTGTACCACGTGACGCCGACCCCCACGGAACTGGCCAGTTGACCGAGGTCGACACCGTCGCAACCCTGGGTGGTGCTCAGGTAGCACTTGTTGGAGTAGACGCTGCCGACGTCCCAGAAAACCGAAGTGCGCAGGGATTTGTTGTCTTTGATGAAGGGCATCGGGAACAGGTATTCGACCCCGCCGGTGATGAGGATATTGCCGCCCAATGCGTCGGTGTCCCGATCCGAGTAATACGCCTGGCCGGCACTGGCATAGGTGCCGGTGGCCGGGGTGTTGCGCGGGCCGAGGGTGCCGCTTTCAAAGCCGCGCACCGAACCTTCGCCACCGGCCGTGTAGTTTTCATAGAAGGGCAGGCCGTCGGTCGAGCCGTAGCTGTTGCCATAACCGAGCTTGGTGTGGAAACGCAGCGAAGTGGCGTTGCTCACTGGCAGGAAGGTCTGCCCGGTGTAATCGATCTTGTAGAAACTCAGATCACTGCCGGGCACTGTCACCGTCAGGTTGAGGTTCTGCGAATGTCCGCGGGTGGCCAGCACGCCCTTGTTCAGGGTCGATTCCGACCAGCCGAGGTTGGCCTTGAAGTTGTTGAACTCCTTGCCCTCGCGTGCAATGAAATCGTAGATCTCATCGGCGCTGTAGGTGCCTGGCTCGATGTTGTCGTGTTGCACGGTCAGGCCGAAACTCAGCCGTGAGGTTTCATTGATCGGGTAGCCAAGTGAAGTGCCGGCGCCATAACTGTTGATGGAATAGTACGAAACGCCGTCACTGTAATAATCGTTGTAGTCGGTGGCGTTGTAGAACAGGTTGTAGCCCAGGCTCACCCCGTCCGGCGTGAAGTAGGGGTTGGTAAAACCGAAGTTGTACTTGCTTTGGTAGTCCGAGCGGGTCAGGCCCAGGCTGGCGTAGTTGCCCGTGCCCAGGAAGTTGTTCTGAGTGATCGAACCTCCGAGGATCAGGCCGGAACTCTGAGAGAAACCGACGCTGGCGCTAATCGAACCGGAGGCCTGCTCTTCGACGCTGTAGTTCACGTCAACCTGGTCGTCGACGCCCGCCACCGCCGGCGTCTCGACGTTGACTTCCTTGAAGAAGCCCAGTCGTTCCAGACGGGTCTTGGATTGGTCGATCAGGTAGGTCGATGCCCAGCCACCCTCCATCTGACGCATTTCGCGGCGCAGCACTTTGTCGTCGGTCTTGGTGTTGCCACGGAAGTTGATGCGGTTGATGTAGGCCCGCTTGCCCGGGTCGACCACGAAGGTGATATCGACGGTATGGTCGTCATTATTCGGATTGGGGACCGCGTTGACGTTGGTAAAGGTATAACCCTCGTTGCCCAGGCGACGGGTGATCAAGTCCGAGCTGGTGGTCATCAGCTTGCGGGAGAACACCTGGCCTTGCTGAACCAGCAACAGGGAACGGATCTGGTCTTCAGGCACTTTCAGGTCACCGCTGAGCTTGACGTCACGAACGGTGTACTTCGCGCCTTCGTTGATGTTGACGGTGATATAGACGTGTTTCTTGTCCGGGGTGATCGACACCTGGGTCGAGGTGATGTCCATGTTGATATAGCCGCGATCCAGGTAATAGGAGCGCAAGCGCTCCAGATCACCGGAGAGTTTTTCGCGGGCGTACTTGTCATCGTTCTTGAAGAACGATAGCCAGTTGCTGGTCTTGAGTTCGAACAGGTTGATCAGGTCTTCATCAGCAAAGACCGTGTTGCCCACCACGTTGATGTGTTGGATCGCCGCGACAGAGCCTTCGTCGATCTTGATTTTCAGGCCCACGCGGTTACGCGGCTGCGGCACCACTTCGGTGTCGACGGTAGCCGAGTAGCGGCCCTGAGCGACGTATTGACGCTGCAGTTCGTTACGCACACCTTCGAGGGTCGCGCGCTGGAAGATCTCGCCTTCGGCCAGACCGGATTGCTTGAGGCCCTTCATCAGGTCTTCAGTGGAGATCGCCTTGTTGCCTTCGATCTCGATACTGGCGACAGAGGGGCGCTCGACCACCGTGATGATCAGCACGTCACCGTCGTGCCCCAGCTGGATATCCTGAAAGAAACCGGTCTTGAACAATGCACGGGTGGACTCCACCAAACGACGATCATCCGCTTCATCACCAACGTTCAACGGCAATGCACCGAACACGCTGCCGGCGGAAACCCGCTGCAGGCCATTAATGCGAATATCGGAAATTTTGAAGCCTTGGGCGTGCGCAAATGTGGCGTTGAGCAATAGTGCAGCCGAGCAGAGCAGGCGCGAAAAATTCATCAAGATCTTATCCAGAACACATCGACAAGCAGCGTAGGCGGGCGCGGATATCTCACAGCAAGACGAGTTACCGCGAAGCGAGCAGGCTGGTGGAGGTGAAGCATAAAAGCTCGGTGCGTTTGGTGCGGTTAACCAAGTGTCAAGTTAGGTAAAGGTTTGCCCGGGGCGATGACGCTGTGCAGCGCAAGGGCGATAATGCGCGGCCCCCACTCAAGAGCCCGCCATGATCTCTGTATTGCTAGTCGACGATGACCAGGAACTGACTGGAATGCTCAGCCAATACCTGGAGCGTGAAGGCTTCGAGGCGACCGCCGTGCACACGGGCGAGGAGGGCGAGATTCAAGCGCTTTCCGGGCGCTACAGCATTGTGGTGCTGGACGTGATGCTGCCACGCCTGTCGGGTATCGAGGTGCTCAGGCGCATTCGCGCCGTGAGCCAGGTGCCGGTGGTGTTGCTCACGGCCCGTGGCGATAACATCGACAAGATCACCGGCCTGGAACTGGGGGCCGATGACTATGTGCCTAAACCCAGTTCACCGGGGGAACTGGTGGCGCGTTTGCGGGCAATCATGCGCCGGGTGCAACCGGCGGATCAGCCCACCACCGAAGTGATCAGGACCGGCCCGCTGGTCTTGTGGCCCGGCAAGCGCCAGGCCCAGTGGCAGGGGTGCGAGCTGGGGGTGACCAGTACCGAGTTCAGCCTGCTCGAAGAACTGGCCCGCTGTGCCGGGCAGGTGGTGAGCAAACAGGACCTGTCGCTCAATGCCTTGGGCTGTCCCTTGACCCGCTACGACAGGCGCATCGACGTGCACATCAGCAGCATTCGTCAGAAGCTCGGTCCGCGTCCTGACGCCAAGGCCTGGATTCAGAGCGTGCGTGGCCTCGGTTATCTGTTGATCGCCGAATGATGAAACCCAGTCGGCTGTTCTGGAAACTGTTCCTGGCGTTCTGGCTCGCCACCAGCCTGACGTTTCTGGTCGGGGTGGGCATTCTGGTACTGGGTAATCACGGGCCTGGCGATCCTCATTTGGAGGCCATCCTGGCCAGCGAGGAACAGCTGCTGCGACAATTCGGCGTCGAGTCGGGAAGGCAATTGCTGGCAGTGTGGCGGCACCCCGGTGACGAAACCATTGGTGTCTATGACAGTGCCGGTCAACTGCTGGCTGGGTCGCCGGTTCCGCGGCCAGCGTTTGAGCGAACGGTCATCAGCAAGGACGGTTTGACCCTCTCGCTCAGATCCTCACAGTCCCTTGGTAAAGAAGGTGAGCAAGGGCCGGGGCGTTCGATCCCGTTGATCATCGGCACGGTGATGAGTGCGCTGTTCAGCGGGTATATGGCGTATTACCTGGCGTGGCCGCTGGCCTATCTCCGGCGGGCGATGAGCGACGTGGCCAAGGGGCGCTTCGAAACCCGGGTCAAGCCGATGATGGGCGGGCGCCGCGATGAAATCGTCGATCTGGCCGGGGACTGTGACCGAATGGCTAACCAGCTGAAACTGCTGGTGGAGGCCCAGCAACACCTGTTGCATGACATCTCTCACGAACTTCGCTCACCGTTGACGCGCATGCAAGCGGCCATCGGGCTGTTGCAGCAAGAACCGGCCCGCCAGGAAATGGTGGAGCGCATCGAACGCGAATCGGTGCGCATGGATACGCTGATCGAAGCGTTGTTGACCCTGGCACGCATGCAGGGCCGGCCCGAAAGTATCGGCCGCGAGCCACTCGACGTCATCGAGTTGCTGACGGTGATCGTCGAGGATGCTCAATTCGAGGCGGGAATGAAAGGTTGCCGGGTCAGCCTGCAGGCGTGTCCGGTCTTTGTCAGTCGGATCAGCGGCGAGTTGCTGTATCGGTGTTTCGAGAACGTCATTCGCAATGCGGTGCGCCATACCAAACCGATGACGGCGGTTGTTGTGTCGGCTGAGGTCAATCTCGAAGCAGACTGCCTGACGGTGCGGATTACCGATCAGGGGGCGGGTGTTGAAAACGAGCGGCTGCTGCGCATTTTCCACCCGTTCGAGCGTGGCTTGAGCGAGGCCAGTGCCGGTTTCGGCCTGGGCCTGGCGATCGCCTCAAGGGCCGTGGAAATGCACGGAGGCACGATTGTGGCGCGCAACGAGCCGTCCGCTGGGCTGACCGTGGAAATCAGCTTGCCCCGTCAGGCGTGATCTTTACACGATATTACATTGGCTTGACGGCTCTGTACGCCTCGCCTCAGTAGACTTCCCGCTCAAACTTACGCAGCGTTTGCTGATGTTTCAGCGTGGAGGTGGGCATGTTTCTGGTTCATAAAAAGGGCTTCGTTTCCGGCAAGAAAATGGTCGACGGGCTGGTGCCCTATGACTTCTTTTGTGAAGACAATCCGGCCATCAATCTGTTTGTGTTTACGGGTTCTACCGCGCAGGGCAAAACGGTCGAGGAGCAGACGCTCTGGGGCTTTACCCGGCTGGAGCGTTTCGAGGCGCTGACCAGCACCCTGGTATCGAACAAAAAAAATGATGGCTGGTTTCAAACGGTCAATGTGCTCACCGGGCCTGCCCAGAACGGCACCCAAAGCGTGAAATTTCAGCGGGTGCTGAAGATCATCAAGCATGCCGCTGTATCGAGCCGTGTCGCCAGCAAGGTGCAATACGAGATCCTCACGGATGACGGCGACACTTATTTCACCCGTCCGCCCACGACAGCAGACAGCGCGCAAACCATCATCTATGTGGCAGAGCAATAACTCGTTAGTTAATAACCGCGAAGGTGTTTACTGGAAATACATCGCACCATACAATGAGAATCATTACTACTAACTCATTGAGTGCAACGTCTTGAGCCATCCCCACCTCTTTGCCCGCCGCAAGGTTTTCATCAAACACGCGCTGCCGACACTGTCCTGCGTGATGTTCGCCGGTCCTTTGTGGGCACAGGAACTGATCGAACTGCCGACCACGGATATTCAGGCGAGCCGCGTCAGCCAAGACACCAGCTACACCACCGCCCAAGCCAGCACCGCAAGCAAAAGCGATGTGCCGATCAAGGAGGAGGCGCAATCGGTCAATGTCGTCACCCGGCAAACCCTGGCCGACTATCAGGTGCGCTCGCTGGACGACGCGATGAAGTTCGTCAGCGGCGTCAGCCAGGGCAACACCCTGGGCGGTTCCCGGGACTCGCTGGTCAAGCGCGGTTTCGGCACCAACGATGATGGCTCGATCCTGCGCGATGGCGTGCGTTCCAACCTGGGGAAAAACTTCAGCGCCACGACGGATCGCATCGAAGTGCTCAAAGGGCCTGCGTCGATGCTGTACGGCGCGCTGGAACCCGGCGGGTTGATCAACGTGATCAGCAAGAAGCCTGAATACACCCAGAGCACGACCCTGAGCGGCTCGGCCTACAGCGAAGGCGGCGGCACCCTGGCCGTGGACACCACCGGGCCGCTGGGCGATACCGGCCTGGCCTATCGCCTGATTGCCGAGCGCGGCCACGAGGATTACTGGCGCAACTACGGCGTGAATGAAAGCACCCTGGTTGCACCCTCGCTGACCTGGACGGGCGACCGTGCCAGCCTGACCCTCAGCTACGAATACAACGATTACTCCAAACCCTTCGACCGTGGCACGGTGTTCACCAATGGTCATCCGGCGGACATCGACTACGACAAGCGCCTCGACGAAAAATGGGCCAAAAGCGTCGGTATCCGTGAATTGGCTACCGCGCGTTTCGAGTATCAGCTGAGTGACGACTGGAAAACCCGCGTTACCTACGGCTGGAACAACGACCGCTACAGCCTCTCGATTGCCCAGCCGAGTTCGTTGACCGGCAACAACCTGCGACGGGCTGCCAACGGCGCTCACTACGATGACGAGACCCGCTACGCCAGCTGGGATTTCATCGGCCAGCAGGAACTGTTCGGCCAGCGCCATGACTTGCTGATCGGCGCGGACACCGAAGCGTCCGACCAATTCCGTGGCAAAACCTACCGTAATACCGCGCAGTCAGGCTTCGACATCACCTCGCCGGTTTATGGTCGTCTGGCCGAGCCGAGCCTTGTCAGTGCCAGCCAAAGTGACCTGAGCAACCAGTTGAACTCCAGCTCCGTGTACTTCAAGGATAACTGGCACCTCGATGACCGCTGGATCCTGGTTCTCGGCGGTCGCCAGCAGCATTTCGATCAGTACAGTGATCAGGGCCGCGGCAGCAGCTACACCGTCAACCGCGACGATAACGGTGATGCTTTCGTACCGTTCCTGGGGCTGGTCTACAAAGCCACCGATAGCTTGTCGCTGTACGGTAACTACAGCCGTTCGTTCAAGCCCAATACCCAAGTCGACGATGCCGGCCATACCTTCGATCCGGAGGAGGGCCGCAGTTATGAGGTCGGCGCCAAGTACGATCCGCTGCCGGGGCTGAACATCAATCTGGCGTTGTTCGACATTGAGAAGAAAAACGTCGTGACCACCCAGACCGTCAATGGTACGAGCCTTTCGGAAGCCGCGGGCAAGGTCGGTTCACAGGGCCTGGAACTGGATATCACCGGGCGTGTCGCCGAGCGCTGGGACCTGATTGGCACCTACGCTTACACCCACACGGAAATCCTCGACGATCCGGATGACGAAGGTCACCGCCTCGCCGATGCGCCGAAGCACACCGCAAGCCTGTACCTTACCCATCACCTGAATGTGCCCACGGAGTTCGGGGCCTGGCATGCAGGCGGCGGTGCGCGTTACGTCGGCGAGCGTGCGGCCAACAATGCCAACGATTTCTGGCTGAGCAGCTACACCGTCGCCGATGCCTTCGTGCGCTGGGAGGCGCCGATGTTCGGGTACAAGACGTCGCTGCAGTTCAACGTCGACAACCTGTTCGACAAACAGTACTACCCGTCCTCCACCGGCAGCCAACTGGCGGTCAATGTCGGTGAGCCGCGCACGGCACGCCTCAGCGCCAGTGTGACATTCTGATCGCACTGTCTTGATGTGCCGCCCCGTTCTGCCGTGGAACGGGGCGGTAGTCTTCCTTCATCTCGGCGACGCTTCAGGCGTCGGCGAGATGAAACCGATAACCCACCCCATACAACGATTCAATCGGATGCTCCCCCGGGCAGGCCTGTTCGAGCTTGCGCCGCAGATTGCGGATATGGCTGTCGACCGTGCGGTCGGTGACCACCCGGTGATCGGAGTAGATCCGGTCGAGCAACTGATCCCGGGAAAACACCCGTCCCGGCGAGCGGGCGAGGGTGCTTAGCAGGCGCAATTCCAGTGGTGTCAGGTCCAGCGTTATGCCGTCGAGGGAGGCCAGGTACTGTTCTTCGTCAATCTGTAGACGCGGTGGTGCGGACGTCAAAAGCTGAGGGCTGCGTCGCAGGATGGCTTTGACCCTGGCCACCACTTCACGCGGGCTGAAGGGTTTGCAGATGTAGTCGTCGGCGCCCAGGTCCAGCCCGAGCAGGCGATCCACTTCCTCGACGCGGGCGGTGATCATGATGATCGGTACGGCACTGAAACTGCGCAGTTCCTTGCACACTTGCAGGCCATCGCGCCCAGGCAGCATCAGGTCGAGCAAGATCAACCGCGGCTCGCGGGCACGGACCGCCGGCACCACCTCCAACCCGTTGTCCAGGCATTGGGTCGCATACCCGGCGGCAATCAGGTAATCACGCATCAACGCGGCCAGTTTGGGCTCGTCTTCGACGATCAGGATCGGGTTGTCGTTGACCATGGTTCAGGCTTTCCGTGGCAGGCGCAGGGTCAGCCAAAGGCCACCCAAAGGGGAATGATCGGCGCTGAGGCTGCCGCCATGGGCCAGGGCGATGCTGTGACAGATCGCCAACCCCAGACCGGCGCCACCACTGGCGCGATTGCGTGAGGTTTCGCCGCGGTAGAAGCGCTCGAACAGCCGCGGCAACTGATCCGCGTCGACCCCGGGGCCGGAATCCAGGAAATCGATGCGTACGTCGTCGCCATCGCTGGCCGCACAAATACGCAGCACACCGCCTTCGTCGGTATAGCGCACGGCGTTTTCCAGCAGATTGCCGAACAGTTGCTGCAAGCGCTTGGGGTCGGCTTCCACTCTTAGGGGTGGTGTCGGCAGCTCCAGCTCCAAGCGCAAGTGCCGGGCATTGCAGCGTTCCTGGAACATCGCTGCGCAACTGTCCAGCAGCTCGTTGAGATCGCATTCGCTCTTGCGGTAAGTCAGCGCGCCCACATCGGCCAGGGACAGTTCATACAGGTCATCCACCAGTTTACTGAGCATGCCGACTTCGCCTTGCAGCGATTTCATCGACGACTGATCGAGCGTGCGCACACCATCCTCGATGGCCTCCAGCTCACCGCGCAACACCGACAGCGGGGTGCGCAGTTCGTGGGACACATCGGCCATGAACTCCCGGCGCATTTTTTCGTTGCGCTCCAGCGTATAGGCAAGTTGATTGAAGTCGCGGGCCAACTGACCGACTTCGTCATTGGAGGACACTGCCACCCGGTTGCTGTACTCGCCTGCGGCCAATCGATGCGTGGCGGCGGCCACCCGCTTGACCGGGTCCAGCAGGGTGCGGGCGATCCACCAGGCGATCAGTATCGCCAGCAGCAACGAGAACACACCCATGGCCAGGCTGGTGCGCAACAGGTACAGACGAAAACGTTCGCCGCCGGCTTCGGTCACGTTCTGGAACGGCGTCACCGCCAACCAGCCGACGGTTTTACCGGAGACCTCGATCGGGCGCATCAGGGCGTCGTCGGCAATCGCCGAGTAACCCATCACCAGCTGCTTTTTCTGGTCCAGCAGGGCGATGCGAAACACTGCGCCGGTCAGGTCGGACGTGGGCAGGTTCGGCCGATGCGGGTCGGTGAAGTCTACGCCGGGCTCCGGCCGCATGAGCTCGAACCAGCGATCCGGCTGGTTGCGCAGAAATTCCCAACTGCCTTCGCGCTCATAGGCGCTGGCCAGGCGCGGCAGCACCGGAGTCATGCGCAACAGCGCCTGTTCGTTGAGGTAATCGAGAAAGCCTTTGCCGAAGCTCCAGCCGTTGGCCAGCCCCATGCTCAGGATGACAAACAGCACACTGGCCAGTACCGCGATAAACAGTTTGGTGGAGATACTCAGTTTCATGGGCTCGGGCAGGTCAGTGAATGGCCCGCCCATTTAGGCCCTGGCGCGGCGAAGATTCAAGGGCGGCGGGCAATCTTCAATTTTCCTGCACATTTGCCTCGCAGTATGGCGTCTGGCTTCAGCCACCCCGTCTTGCAGAGGCATTTATGTCGACCAAAATTCTCGCCAAATCCCTGGTAACCGCCGCGGTTTTACTGTCCTTGATCGTTCTGTTGGTATTGAGCGGCTGCTCCCCCGGCGCATCCGCGCCCGTGGTCGAACCGGCCAAGGTGTCAGTGATCACGGTGCAACCCCAAAGCCAGGCGCTGACCACGGAGCTGGCCGGGCGCACTCAGGCGTTCATGATCGCCGAGATTCGCCCGCAGGTCGGCGGTATCGTCCAGCAACGGCTGTTTGTCGAAGGCGCCGAGGTCAAGGCCGGGCAGGCGCTGTATCAGCTGGACGCGTCCTCATACAAAGCCGCATTGGCTGAAGCACAGGCGACCCTGGCCAAGGCTCGCGCCACGTTGAAGTCGGCCCAGGCCACGGCCAGGCGTGATGCCCAGTTGGCGAAGATCGATGCCATCAGCCAGCAGGACAACGAGGATGCCCAGGCCAGTCTGCTGACTGCCGAGGCTGAACTGCAAGTGGCCCAGGCCGGCGTGGATACCGCGCGTATCAACCTGGCCTATACCCGCATCAGCTCGCCCGTCAGCGGGCGCATCGAAACTTCGACGGTCACCCCCGGCGCATTGGTGGTGGCCAATCAGGACAGTGCACTGACCACGGTGCAGCAACTGGACCCGATCTACGTGGATATCACGCAATCGACCACCGAGCTGTTGCGCCTCAAGCGCGACCTCGCCAGCGGTGTGCTGCAAAGCAACGGCGAGGGCGAAGCGCGGATCAGTCTCAAGCTCGACGACGGCAGCACCTACGCCCATGAGGGCCGCTTGAAGTTCAGCGGGGTCAGCGTCAATGAGGGCACCGGCACCGTGACCCTGCGGGCGGAAATCGCCAACCCGGACCGGTTGTTGCTGCCGGGCATGTATGTGCGGGCGGTGCTGGAACAGGCCCGGGACGATCAAGCGATCCTGATTCCGCAGCAAGCCGTGACCCGCAGCGCCAGTGGCGTGACGTCGGTGTTGCTGGTGGTCAATGGCAAGGTCGAACAGCGCGTGCTGACCATCGATCGCGCCGTGGGCAACCAATGGTGGGTCACCTCGGGCCTGACGGCGGGTGACCAGGTGATTGTCGAGGGCGGGCAGAAAGTCCGGGTTGGCGCCCCGGTGCTGGCGCAAAACCCGGGCACTCGTAGCCGCACGCGACAATCGGCGCCGACTGCCATTGCGCAGGAGGGTTGAGCATGGCACGGTTCTTTATCGATCGACCGATTTTTGCCTGGGTCATCGCCATCGTCATCATGCTCGCCGGCGCCTTGTCCATCAGCCAACTGCCGCTGGAACAGTACCCGGACATCGCGCCGCCAACGGTACGGATCTCCGCCACCTACACCGGCGCCTCGGCCGAGACCGTGGAAAACTCGGTGACGCAGGTCATCGAACAGCAGATGAAAGGGCTGGATAACCTGACCTACATGTCGGCCTCCAGCAGTTCGGCGGGCAGCGCCAGCATCAGCCTGACCTTTGCCGCCGGCACTAACCCGGATGTGGCGCAGATGCAGGTGCAGAACAAACTGCAACAGGCTGAATCACGACTGCCGCAATCGGTGCAGAGCGAAGGCCTGACCGTGACCAAGGGCGGTTCGGACTTTCTGATGATTGCCGCCCTGGCCTCCGACAACCCAAGCGTCACCGGCACCCAGATCGGTGACTACATTTCCAGCACCTTGCTCGACCAGATCAGTCGTATCGATGGCGTCGGCGACGTGCAGACCCTCGGTTCGGGCTATGCCATGCGCATCTGGCTGGACCCGGCCCTGTTGGAAAAGTATGCGTTGATGCCGTCGGACATCAGCAGCGCCCTGGAAGCACAGAACACCGAAGTGTCCGCCGGCCAGCTTGGTGCCTTGCCGGCGGTGGCCGGGCAACAGTTGAACGCCACCATCAGCGCCCGCAGCAAGCTGCAAACCGCCGAAGAATTTCGCAACGTGGTGGTCAAGTCCACCAGCAATGGGGCGGTGGTGCTGTTGGGGGATGTGGCGCGGGTCGAACTGGGCAGCGAAAGCTACGACGTGAGTTCTGCCCTCAACGGCAAACCTGCCGCCGCCATGGGTGTGCAGCTCGCCGCCGGGGCCAATGCCTTGAGCGTGGGTGAGGCCGTGAAGGCCAAACTCAAGGAACTCGAGCCTTTCTACCCGGCGCAAATGCAGCTCAAGAACGTGATCGCATACGACACGACTCCCTTTGTCAGCCTGTCCATCGAAGAGGTGGTCAAGTCTCTGGGCGAGGCCATCGTGCTGGTGGTGCTGATCATGTTCCTGTTCCTGCAGAATCTGCGGGCCACGCTGATCCCGGCGATCACCGTGCCAGTGGTATTGCTGGGCACCTTTGGCGTGCTGGCGCTGTTCGGCTATTCGATCAATACCCTGACCATGTTCGCCATGGTCCTGGCTATCGGACTGCTGGTGGACGATGCCATCGTGGTGGTGGAAAACGTCGAGCGAGTGATGGGTGAGAAGGGACTTTCGGCGCTGGCGGCGACTCGCCAGTCCATGGCGGAAATCACCAGCGCGCTGATCGGCATCGCTCTGGTGCTCAGCGCCGTGTTTATTCCCATGGCATTTTTTGGCGGTTCCACCGGGATTATCTATCGGCAGTTTTCGGTGACCATCGTCTCGGCCATGCTCCTGTCGGTGTTGGTGGCGATGACCCTGACGCCGGCCTTGTGTGCGACCTTGCTCAAGCCGTCGGATGGCCAGGGCCATGGTGCGCAAACTGGTTTCTTCGGCTGGTTCAACCGCAGCTTCGAACGCAGCGCCTTGCGCTATCAACAATGGGTCGGCGGCATTTTGCAGCGTGGGCGTCGCAGCCTGCTGGTGTACGGGGTGATTTTGCTGGCGATGGGCGCTGGTTACGCCAGCCTGCCGACTTCGTTCTTGCCGGACGAAGACCAAGGCATCCTCATGGCGCAGATCCAGTTGCCGGTGGGCGCCACCGATAGCCGCACTCAGGCGGTGATGAAGCAGTTCGAGAGCTACATGCTCGAACAATCGGAAGTCGAGGCGCTGATCAGCATCAGTGGCCTGGGCATGGGTGGCAACAGCCAGAATACCGGCCGGGCTTTCATCAAACTCAAGGACTGGAGCGAGCGATCGGGGAAAGGGCAGGACGCAGCCTCTATTGCCCAACGCGCGACCCTGGCGTTGGCGAGCATTAGCGATGCCAGCGTGTTTGTCATGCAGCCGCCGGCTGTACGTGGCCTCGGGCAAAGTTCGGGTTTCGACCTGCAACTCAAAGACCTTGGCGGGCTGGGGCATGACGCCCTGGTTGCGGCACGGGAGCAGTTCATCGAGTTGGCGAAGAAAGACCCGCAGCTGCTGGGAGTACGCAGCAATGGCCTGGACGATACACCGCAGCTTAAGGTCAGCATCGACGATCGCAAGGCCGGGGCCTTGAGCCTGAGCACCAGCGATATCAACGCTACCTTGTCCACCGCGTTGGGCGGCACTTACGTCAACGACTTCCTCAACCAGGGCCGGGTGAAAAAGGTCTACGTGCAGGGCGAGGCGTCGGCGCGGATGCAGGCGGCCGACCTGGAGCACTGGTTCGTGCGCAACAGCAAAGGTGAGATGGTGCCGTTTTCCTCGTTCGCCAGTAGCGCGTGGAGCTATGGCTCGCCGTTGCTGGAACGCTACAACGGCAATGCCTCGCTGGAAGTGGTCGGTGATCCGGCACCGGGGGTGAGCTCCGGGGTTGCGATGGATGCGGTGGAAGCGATCATCAAACAACTGCCCGAAGGCATCGGCTACGAGTGGACCGGGCAGTCATATCAACTGCGCTTGTCCGGCTCCCAGGCACCGCTGCTGTACGGGATCTCGGTGCTGTTTGTGTTCCTCTGCCTGGCGGCGTTGTATGAGAGTTGGTCGGTGCCGTTTTCGGTAATGCTGGTGGTGCCGCTGGGGGTGGTCGGCGCGGTGCTGGCGACTCGGTTCAGTGGTTTGAGCAACGACGTGTACTTTCAGGTCGGGTTGTTGACCACGGTGGGGCTGGCGGCGAAGAACGCGATCCTGATCGTTGAGTTTGCCAAGCACCTGCAAGAGCAGGGCAATAGCCTGCGGGATGCGACACTGACTGCCGTGCGCCAACGCCTGCGACCGATCCTGATGACGTCTTTGGCCTTCATGTTCGGCGTGTTGCCACTGGCATTGAGCTCCGGCGCCGGTTCTGCCGGGCGCCAGGCCATCGGCACTGGCGTGCTGGGGGGCATGTTCAGCGCCACCGTGCTGGGGATCTTCTTTGTGCCGCTGTTTTTCGTGCTGATCCGTCGTCGTTTCGGTCGCGTATCCACCGCAACAACCGCCAACCCAACCGCGCAGAAAGGTGATGCATGATCAAGTTTCATTGGCCCTTGTTGGCTGCTCTGACGTTGCTCAGTGGCTGTGTCAATCTGGCGCCGCAGTATCAGCGCCCCGAAGCGCCGGTCGCCGGGCAATGGTTGCCGTCGACCGGCGTGCCCTCAGGCGATGCGGCGGCGGATATTCACTGGCAGCAGTTCTTTACCGACAGTCGCCTGGCGCGCTTACAGACCCTGGCCCTGACCAACAACCGTGATTTGCGCCTGGCCAGCCTGAACATCGAAAAGGCCCAGGCTCAATATCGCATTCAACGGGCGGCGGCGTTTCCCACCATCGATGCCGGAGTCAGCGGCACACATAGCCGCACGTCCAGCAGCGGCACGGCGAGCACCAGTCATGAGTACAGTGCGCAACTGGGGCTGAGCAGTTATGAACTGGATGTGTTCGGGCGGGTACAGAACCTTCAGGACGAAGCGCTGGAAGACTATCTGGCGCTGACCGAAACCCGGCGTAGCACCCAGATCAGCCTGGTGGCTGAAGTAGCCACCGCCTGGTTGACGCTGGCGGCGGACAACGAGCGTTTGCAACTGGCCCAGGAAACCCTGCGCAGCCAACAGGCAACCTACGAACTGACCCAACGCAGCCATGCCTTGGGTGGCTCTTCCGGCTTGGCCCTGGCCCAGGCGCAAACCACTGTGGAGTCGGCTCGAGGCGATGTGGCGGTCTACGCCAGTCAGATTCTCCAGGACCGCAATGCCTTGCGCTTGCTGGTCGGCAGCGATATTCCCGATGAACTGCTGCCCGGCGCGAGCCTGCAATCGGTCGCGCTACTGGTACAGGTGCCGGATGAGTTACCGTCCAGTCTGTTACAACGGCGCCCGGATGTGCTGGCTGCCGAACACACCCTCAAGTCTGCCAACATCGATATCGGCGCGGCGCGGGCGGCGTTCTTTCCGAGCATCAGCCTGACTGCCAATGCCGGTTCTGCGAGTTCGGCCTTGTCCGGTCTGTTCAAGTCCGGCAGCGGCGCCTGGACCTTCGCCCCGAGCGTCAGCCTGCCAATCTTCGATGCCGGCAGCAATCGCGCGACACTGGATGCGGCCAAGGTCGAGCGTGAAATTCAGGTGCAGACCTACCAGCAAACCTTGCAGACCGCCTTCAAGGAAGTGGCCGATGCCTTGGCGGTGCGCAGCACCCTGGACCAACGCCTGACGGCCCAGCAAGCCTTGACCGACGCCAGCCGTAAAAGCTTTGAACTGGCCGACGCGCTCTATCGCGGCGGCTCGCAAAGCTACCTCGAAGCGCTGGACGCCCAGCGTTCGTTGTACAGCGCCCAACAGGACCTGATCACGCTGCGTCTGGCCGAGCAGAGTAACCGGGTGACGTTGTACAAGGTGATGGGGGGCGGCTGGAATTAATGTTCGCGATCAGGCCCGCCCCCCTGGATCAGTGCCCGCCCACCACCATATGGCTGAACGGCGCCACATACGCCTGCAACGTCACCAGCCCGCCCACCAGAATCGCCAGCACCACGGAGTGGAAAAACACGTAGCGCAGGATTTCCCCTTCATGGCCGTACCAGCGGGTGGCGGTGGACGCGACCACGATCGATTGGGCGTCGACCATCTTGCCCATGACCCCGCCAGAGCTGTTCGCGGCGGCCATCAGCACCGGGCTCAGGCCCAGTTGCTCGGAGGTCACCCGTTGCAAGCCGCCGAACAGCACGTTGGAGGCCGTGTCCGAGCCGGTCAGGGCCACGCCGAGCCAGCCGAGCAGGGTGCCGAACATCGGGTAGAAAATGCCCGTTGCGGCGAAGGCCAGGCCCATGGTGGCGTCGAGGCCCGAGTAGCGAGTCAGAAAGCCCAGGGCGAGCATCGCCACAATGGTGATGAGCGAATAGCGCACCACCCACAGCGTTCGCAGGTAATGGTGCAGCAGTTGCGGGATGGAATAACCCATCAGCAGCCCGCCGAGGATCGCCGCGAGCAAGATGCCGCTACCGGTGCTGGTGAACCAGGTGAACTTGTAGATCGCGTCCTCGGTTTTCGGCGCAGGCACCACGGGCGGGACTTTCTCGATCTGTTGATGAATCGTGGTGAAGGTCACGGTCGGGGCAAAGATCGGGTTGGCCTCGCGCATCGGCTTGCCCTGGGGGTCGAGCCTGGCCGAGTGGGTTTGCGGATCCATGACCGGGCGGGTATCGAACAGGTTTTTGAAGCTTTGGGTGCCCCAGGCGAAAACGAACACCGTGAGGATGATCCACGGCATCCATGCGCGCATTACGGCGGGTTTTGCATCGCTGGCAAAGGTCGCGCTGGCGACGGGTTTTTGGTCATGCTCCTCGGCTATTTTGGAGTTGTCGACTCGCCCTGAAAGGGCGGCAGAGGTATGCACGGTGGCCGGTTTCCAGACCCTGAGGAAACCGGTCAGGCAGGCCATGGAAATCAGCGCCGCGATCACATCCACCAGCATCGGCCCGTGGTAGTTGGAGACCAGGAATTGCGGTATGGCGAAACTGACGCCGGCCACCAGGATCGCCGGCCAGATTTCCAGCATTTTGCGCCAGCCGGCGAAGGCCCAGATTAGCCAGAACGGCACGATCACCGAGAAGAACGGCAACTGCCGACCGACCATCATCGACAGCTCCATTTCATCCAGCCCGGTCACTTTGGCCAGGGTGATGACGGGCGTGCCCAGAGCGCCGAACGCCACCGGCGCGGTATTGGCGATCAACGCCAGGCCTGACGCGGCCAGGGGCGAGAAACCCAACCCGATCAAAATGGCCCCGGTTACCGCCACGGGAGTGCCGAAACCGGCGGCCCCTTCGAAGAAGGCACCGAAGCAGAAGGCAATCAGCAGCAACTGCAGACGTCGATCGTCGGTGATGCGCGCCAGGGAGTCTTGCAGCACTTTGAACGAGCCGTTCTCGGTGGTCAGCCGATGCAGGAAAATAATGTTGAGCACGATCCAGCCAATCGGCAACAGGCCGTTGGCGGCACCGAACAGTGCGGCCGAGCCCGCCATGTTCGCGGGCATGCCGAAGGCGAAAATCGCGATCAGCAAGGCCGAACCCAGGGCCAACAACGCCGCCAGATGCGCCTTGATGTGGAAAAACGCCAGGGAAACCAGCATCACCACCACCGGCGTCGCCGCCATCATGGTTGAGAGCACGGGGTTACCGAAGGGGTCGTAGATTTGCTGCCAGACCATGTTCCACCTCTGCTTTTTATTGTCGGTAGCGCAGGCCCCCCCATGGGGGGTAGGTGGCTTGAGTATAGGTGGCATTACGTTGATGGCCCGGAGGGGCTGCTACAGATCGCATTACGGCTTAAGTGAACGGTATTGCGATCGCATGTCTTTAGGGGGCTGGGGTTTTTACAGGCAAAAAAAGAGCCTCAAAGCTCTTTGATGGGGAGGAAGTAGAGCCGAGAGGCTCAAGATGCGCATGAAACAAGGGGTGGGCTTATTGGGGTTCAGTTCACCCACCACTTACGCAACGGTTTAAACCTCCAACCGCTGCGTATCATCATCGTAGGAAGCCGCGGGTTCGGGCTCAAGTACCATTAGTCTACTGAGTCTGGCCGGCCTGCCTGGCGTTGAATCACCCTTTTGATTTTCAACTACCCCTGCCTGAACACCAACGCCTTCAACCCACACTCAACATCGGCATCGGGAAACTCCGGCGGATTCTCCAACCGTTGCTCAAACCGCAGGCTCGGTGCTTCGCGAGTGACGCCGTCGATGAGGAAGTCCGCGCCAAAAGCCGGGTCGTTCATGCAGGCCAAAACCGTGCCCTGGGGGCTGAGCAATTCCGGGAGACGGCGCAGCACGCGCTGATAATCCTTGGTCAGCAGAAAACTGCCTTTCTGAAAGGACGGTGGGTCGATGATCACCAGATCATAAGGGCCGCTATTGATCACTTTGCCCCAGGACTTGAACAGGTCGTGGCCGAGAAAGCTCACCTTGCTCAAGTCATGGCCGTTGAGCCGGTGATTGTCGCGACCACGGCTCAGGGCCGCGCGGGACATGTCCAGGTTGACCACATGCGTAGCGCCTCCCGCGATGGCGGCCACTGAAAACCCGCAGGTATAGGCAAACAGGTTCAGCACCCGCTTGCCGTCAGCATTGGCCCGCACCCAATCGCGGCCGTAGCGCATGTCGAGAAACAGGCCGGTGTTCTGTTTGCGGCCCAGATCCACGCGATACTGCAGGTCGCCCTCGGTGATCGTCATTTCCTCGATCGGCTCCCCGAGCAGCCATTCGGTGGTGCTTTCCTGCAGATAGCGATGTTGCAGGAGCAAGGTATGTGCGCCGGAGGTTTTCCACGCAGGCGCCTGTGTGATCGCCATCAGTCGATGCTTCAAATCGTCCAGTTGCGACGCTAGCGGCTCCTTGAACACACAGACCAGCACCACGCCCTGGAGCCAGTCGACGGTCAATTGCTCCAGCCCCGGCCAGCAGCGGCCACGGCCGTGGAACAGCCGACGGGTTTCTGCAGGTGCTGCCGCAAGCGCTGTGAGCAAATGGTCGTGGAGGAT
The DNA here is from genome assembly GCF_030687165.1 of Pseudomonas sp. FP1740. Classification (NCBI taxonomy): domain Bacteria; kingdom Pseudomonadati; phylum Pseudomonadota; class Gammaproteobacteria; order Pseudomonadales; family Pseudomonadaceae; genus Pseudomonas; species Pseudomonas sp. FP1740. The sequence continues at coordinate 3,623,873 of NZ_CP117461.1, read as the reverse complement.
GGAGAGGGCGTCTGGATTCATCGGACAGGGTCGGTCATGTGGAAAGGGCGGCATTTTAACCACAATTATGCGCGGACAAACGGTCATGTTTAGCGGCCTGGAACGGAGAATGCCCTGGATAGGTGTATCAAAAATGAATTTTTCGCGAGGTCCGCTGTTCATACCTGTAGGTGGCGGATTTGAGCCTGCGAAACTATTTGCGCAATCAGGGAGTAGTACAGTCATGAGTCCAGCATCAACGGCGGGCGCGCGCTTGTCTGGCGGATTGATTCTTGTGGTTGAGGACGACCCGTTGATCCTGGAGTTTCTTTGCGAAATTCTTCAGGAGGAAGGCTTTGCGGTTGAACCACAGATCAGCGCGGACGCCGCATCGCAGTTTCTGGAACAGCACGCCCCGCAGGTGAGGTTATTGCTGACGGACATCACCATGCCGGGCAAACTCAATGGCGCGGACCTGGCCAATCAGTTTGGCGACCGTTGGCCAGACAAACCGATCATGATCATGTCTGGCTTCGAAACTCCGAAAAGCTCCGGGGTCAAGCATCCGGTTTCGTTCATCAAGAAACCCTGGGCGGTGGGGCAGTTGCTCGATTGTGTGCAACGCGCCTTGCAGTCGACCCGAGGTCTGTAAGAGCTGGTGTACATTAGCTGACAACATTTGCCTGGCTCTTGCAAAAGGAAGTCGCCCTTTGTCTGTCAAAACATCCCGGCTCAACAGGTCATACCGTGGCTTGCTGTTCGATATGGACGGCACCGTCCTCAACTCCATCGCCGCCGCCGAGCGGATCTGGACAACCTGGGCCGTGCGCCACGGCGTCGATGTCGAAACTTTCTTGCCGACCATCCATGGCGTTCGCGCCATCGACACCATCAATCGCCTGGCGTTGCCAGGGGTAGATGTCGAAGCTGAAGCGGCGTGGATCACCGAGGCGGAAATCGATGATGTGGAGGGGATTGTCGAGGTGTCCGGCGCGGCCAATTTCCTCAAGTCGCTGCCCGCCCACCAATGGGCCATCGTCACCTCTGCGCCGCGGGCGCTGGCGTTGCGCCGAATGGCCGCGGCCGGTATTCCCGAGCCGGGCGTGATGGTGACCGCCGAAGACGTCAGCGCCGGCAAGCCCGATCCTGCGGGCTATCGGCTGGCAGCTCGTCGACTGCAGGTGGATCCAGCCGAGTGCCTGATCTTCGAAGACGCCGACGTCGGAATTCGCGCAGGCGAGGCGGCGGGTGCCAACATCATGGTCATCACCGCGACCCACGTTCATCCCCTTCAGACCCGGCACGCCACACTGGCCAGTTATGACTCGGTCACGAGTCATGTGGATGCCAATAACCTGATCCGTTTACACTTTTTGTAATCGACACGGCCCTGATGTGGTCAGTTCAGTAGATCCCCGGAATCAATCGCCAGCTACGGGCGCAATAAGCGTCGTATTCGCTGCCGAACTGCGTGCGTAACAGCGCTTCTTCAGAGCGAATGCGGGCGATCAGCGGTATCAACATCAGCGCCACCAGCAGCAACCCGACACCGGAACGAAAGGCCAGCGCCCAGCCCACGCCATTGATCAGCAGCCCCAGGTAGCTGGGGTTGCGCACATTCCGATAAATTCCGTCGGTGACCAGGCGGTGTCCTGGCTGAATCGCCACTAATCCGCTGAAGCGCTTGCCCAGTACAAACACCGGCCACATCCGCAACGCGCCGCCGCCAATGAACAGCAGCGCACCCAGCCAACGCACGCCCTCGCCACCGAAGGTCCAGAAGTCGATCCGGTCGGTGTAGGCCGGCAGATACCCGCTCAACAACCCGAGCACCCCGAAAACCGGCAGCACCCAGCGATTGGCCCGGTCTTCACGTTCGCCAGTGCTCAAATTGCCCTCACTGAACAACGACACGATCGCCATCACCAGGGTCGCAAGCGCAATGACCACCAGCGGTGGATGCGAGAAAAACGCCGCCAACCCGCCCAGCCCGAACACCGCGAGAGCCAGGTAGGCAAGGGTGCTGACGAGGGCGAAAAACGCGAGTTTGGCTGAGATTTTCATAACTGATCTCGCAAAAAGGGCATATCACCAGTGTAGAGGGGCAGCCCGTTATCAGAGCGGTAGTCGTCGAGCAGGGTGAACTAAGCTTGGATAAGGATGAGCCTGTCCGTTCGCTTCCAGCCCGTTGAAAGATCTCAACGCGCCGGTGCTGTCACAAGGAGCACACGATGCTTCACATCAGAACGCCCCTGATTCTGCATCCGGGTCTGTCGACTCCGACCCGGCGAATCTGGCTCAAGCTGGAAAACCTGCAACCCAGCGGCTCGTTCAAACTGCGCGGCATGGGCCTGTTGTGCAGCCAGGCGGCAGAGCAGGGCAAGCGCAAAGTCGTCTGCCCTTCCGGTGGCAATGCCGGTTTGGCCACAGCGGTGGCCGCCGCCAACCTTGGGCTGAAAGCCTGCATCGTGGTGCCGAACACGACCCCGGAAACCACCCGCGCCAGGATCAGGAAAACCGGTGCCGAGGTGATTGTCCATGGCAAGGTCTGGGACGAGGCCAATCAACGGGCGAAAGAACTCGCGCAAGGCGCAGACACCGAATACGTGCCGGCTTTCGATCACCCGGTGTTGTGGGAAGGACATAGCACCATGGTCGATGAAATCCTCGAGGACTGCCCTCAGGTCGATGCGTTGGTGACATCCGTGGGGGGCGGCGGTTTGCTGGCGGGTCTGCTCACCGGCCTGATCCGTCATCAGCGTATGGATTGTCGGATCGTTGCGTGCGAAACCCAGGGTGCGGCGTCGTTCGCTGCCGCCATCGCTGCCGGGCACCCGGTCAGACTGCCGCGCATCGACACCGTTGCCACCTCACTCGGCGCCGCGCAAGTGGCCGCCTGGCCGGTGCAGCACATCCTTGATTTCCCGCATGAATGCGTGGTGCTTAGCGATGATGAGGCGATCATGGGCGTGGTTCGTTACGCCAACGACCTGCGCCAGTTGGTCGAACCGGCGTGTGGCGTTTCATTGGCGATTGCCTACCTCGATCATCCAGCAATTGCCGAGGCCCATGACGTGGTGATTGTGGTGTGCGGCGGCGTCAGCATCAGCGCACAGTTGGTCGCCGGCTGGGCACGCCTGTCCGCTGGGGTTGAGAAGAACAGCGCTGAAACGAGGTAGGGCTGTCCGCGGGGGCGTTCTCAATTGGTTTTCCCACCGCGAAAACTAATTGAGAACGCCCCCTGGCCCTACCGCTCAGGTTTGATATCAGTGACCCGCTGCCACACCTTCCTGAACGAGGATCGCTCTGGCCAGATCTTCATCGCTGGCCTTCAGGTCGGGATGATTCTGGCGAATTTCGTTCAACACCGACTCCAGGTAGACGCCACGGATCGTACCGCCACTGGCGACAAAACTGGAGGCGTCATCCCGGGCGGGAATGGCCAATTTGTGATCCTTGAACGTCGAATACAGCGATGCGGAGACCCCGGCTGAGGTGGCGACATCTTTTGCATCTACACCGGCCATAGCCGAACCAACGGGCAAACAAAGCACTAGCGAAGAGATGATAAACAGACGGCGCATGACGGCGTCCTCCGAAGTGAAGCGTAAAGGAAGTAACACATAATTTAGGATGCCTGGCGGTGGCCAGGAGTTCCCCTGTCGATACGAGATATGCACCGGAGACTGTTCAAAACCGACTCAAGGGTCGAGAACTTCCCCGTACCGTATTCGATTCGTGGTCATGGACTGGCGATATTCTTCTGCCTGATTGATTATCGGCAGCCGGGGCTGGCTTGAATGAGTGGAGGGCAGGTGAGCGTCGATATCGAATGCGTGGTAGTCGGGGCTGGCGTGGTCGGGCTGGCGGTGGCCAGAGCCTTGGCCCGGACCGGGCGAGAAGTGATCCTGGTCGAGGCGGGCGAGGGGATTGGCGTGGGCATCAGTTCGCGCAATTCGGAAGTGATCCACGCCGGGATTTATTACCCGAGCGGCAGTCTCAAGGCGCAATTGTGCGTGGAGGGCAAGCTACGCCTGTATGCCTTCTGCGATGAGCGCGGCGTCGATTACCGGCGCCTCGGCAAGCTGATCGTGGCCACCGATGATCGCCAGCGTCATGCCTTGCAGGTGTTGCTGGAGCAAGGCCTGTGCAACGGTGTCGATGACTTGCAATGGCTGGATGCCGGACAGGCACGGGCGCTTGAACCGGCGTTGTCCTGTATCGCAGCCCTTTGGTCGCCGTCCACCGGGATCGTTGACTCCCACGCCTTGATGCTGGCGCTGCAGGCAGACGCTGAAGCGTGCGGTACTTCGATAGCCTTTCATACACCGCTGGAATCGGCCCGTTGCACCGCGCAGGGTTTCGAACTGCACATGGGCGGTGCTCAGCCCATGACCTTGAGCTGTCGTCAGTTGATCAACTGCGCGGGACTGTCCGCGCCTGAGGTGGCGAGCCGGATCGAAGGCTTGCCGGCGCGGCACGTGCCCAAGGCCTGGCTATGCAAGGGCAGTTACTTCAGTTTCAGTGGCCCGGCGCCGTTCCGGCATCTGATTTATCCAGCACCGGAAAGCGCCGGGCTGGGCGTGCACATGACTTTGGACCTGGGCGGTCAGGCGCGTTTCGGGCCGGATGTCGAATGGGTCGAGCAGATCGATTATCGCGTCGACCCCCATCGTGGCGACGGCTTCTATCAGGCGATCCGGCGCTACTGGCCGGCGTTGCCCGATGACAGTCTGCAACCGGCCTACAGCGGCATCCGCCCGAAAATCAGCGGGCCGACCGAGCCGGCCGCCGACTTCGTCATCAGCGGCCCGGGCGTTCACGGCGTACCGGGCCTGGTCAACCTGTTCGGCATCGAGTCACCGGGGTTGACCAGTTGCCTGGCATTGGCCGAACGGGTGGTGCAGCGCCTGACCTTAATGTAGTTCGCGATAAAGCTCTGTAGCAGCTGGCGCAGCCTGCGTTCGGCTGCGCAGCAGTCGCTAAACCACACGCTGCGGGTGGGTCAGATAAACCACGTGCGCAGGATTCACGACTGCTACGCAGCCGAACGCAGCCTTCGGCAGCTGCTACAAAGTCGTGCGGCGCAACCGATGATCAGGGTTTAGGCTGCAACCAGCTGCGAGGACTATTCTTGGCAATGCGCCCATCGCCATGGGAGACCTCTGATGATCAACGTACGTACCGCCCGCATGCTCGCCGATTACAAGCGCTGGGCCGATCAGCGACTCTTCGACAGCCTCATGGCGCTGCCACCTGAGGAACTCAATCGCAAACGGGTGTCGGTGTTCAATAACATGATCGGCGCCTTGAACCACACCTATGTGGTGGATTGCATCTGGCAAGCTCATCTGGAGGGCCGGGGGCACGACTTCAAGACCTCCCATGGCCTGCTCCATACCGAGCTCGCCGACTTGCGAATGGCGCAACAGGAGATTGATCAATGGTTCTGTGGCTGGAGCTCGGCCCAGACCGAGGAGTCGCTGGATAAACCCATCGAATTCACCTCCATGTCCGGGGAAAGCGGGGTCATGAGCGCCGGCGGCATGCTGTTGCATGTGGTCAACCACGCCAGCTATCACCGGGGCTGGGTGATTCAGATGTACTTCGACATTCCGGCCAAACCGCCGATCACCGACCTGTCAGAGTTTTTGCGCGAGGTTCCGGGGTATTGAGTTCCCGCTCCCACAGGGTAATGCTGTTCACTTAAGTCATTTCAGCCGCGTCGTTATCCTTTGTAGCAGTTGCCGAAGGGGGAGCACGTCCGGGTTCGTGGGAGTAACTGACCGGTCGACCCGACTCTCCCTTTACCGATGACCACTCGTCGCTGCTATCAGTTCTGACAGTAGCCGCCTCCGCCGTTCCGCTATTTCATAGCTCCAGCCCACTTCCATCGTGCCGGAGCCTCAGACATGACCGCCCCAGAATCTCCTGGCAACACCGTACTCGTGCTGTCCCGGCCCCAGGTGTCGGGCGCGACTCATCCTGTTGAAGGCGCGCACGTCGGCGTCCCGCTGGTGATTTATGACCTGGTCACCGATGGCCGGGGCGCGACCGTCGAGGTGTATCCGCCGTTGTCGGGTACGCTCGATCCCGGCGATGTCATTCGGCTGTGGCTGAAGGGGGAGAGCACATTCCTGGACAGTGTGATCGTTACCGATGTGGATGCCATTACAAAGCTGCGCATCCCCAAAGGTCGTTTGCACCCCGACCGGATCAATACGCTGTTCTACGAGATCCTGCGCGGCAGTCAGAACATCGGAACTTCCCTTGAGCTGACCGTGCTCTACAACAAAATCCGCCCTGCTCTGAAAGACAGGTTTCCCGAGAAAGATGGCCATTCCGAGCTGGCGTTGTCGTTGTCCGACGCAATCAAGAACGGCGTCGGCGCCGACTTTGTCAGCGCGTCGGTGTGCTTGTCCTACCCATACTGCCGGGCCTACGACACGATCACCTTGAAGTGCAACGGCGAAATCATGACGTACACCGTCGGCCCGGATGAAGCGCCACAGCCGCCGAACCCGGGCTCGGCGGAGCCGATCACCGTGTGTTTCATCGTGGACCGTGCGTTCCTGGAGAAGGCGGTAAGACCGGGCGGCAAGCTGGATTTTTCCTGCACCTGCACCGACCAGCTCGGCAACACCCCGGACACCGATGCGGTGTGGTCGGCGACGCAAACGGTGGACGAGGACCTGGCCGGTACGCGGTTCGCGAAGCCGATTCCGCTGGAAAACCTCGAGGACTACCCCGGTGATGATTCAAGTCTTATCGAACTGGACAAACTGGGCAGCAAGCCGCTGTCGGTGTTCGTCCAGACCGATGACAACCGCATCCAGATCGGTGACCGGATTGAGGCGGTTTACACCGCAGGGTTAACGGGGTCACCCGACATCGTGGTGCCACTGAGCGGTACCGTCGAGGGCAGGCTGGGGCAGAAACTGCCCTGTGTGCTGGAAGTGGCAAATGACAAGGTTATATCCGGTTACAGCGTCACCATTGTTTATAAGGTGTTCAGAGGCGAAACGCTGATCGGGGAATCGCGCGTGGCTTATGCGCAGGTTATCGGCGAATACCCGATAGAACTCATTGTGGACACGACTCCTCTTACTATCTCCGGGCAGAATATCTCCATTGCGGGTTCTGGACTTCCTTGGACTCTCACTGGGGTCGATCTTCCCGGCACTTTCGCCCATCGTCCTGCGTCCGGCGGCGTGCCCCCCATCACATTTACATCATCGGATGAGTCCATCGCTTCGGTCGACCACAGTGGAATGATTCGAAGTGAAGGGAATGGGAAGGCTACCGTCACCGTCTCGGACGCCGGTGGTCAAACAAAGACCATCGACATTTCCTGCGAAAACGTCATCACATACCTGTTCAACCCAACCACTTCCACGCATCAAACGTACGAAGCGTGGCGAACCTCGATCAATGCACACCACCCCATTACCCAATCCGGCGAGGTTATTCACATAGATCTCCTTGTCCGAAAATTCACGTCACACACCCTAACCAACACTTGGGCCGGACCGGTCGTCGTAACCAACCCAATATACGCTTGGGCCTTCACCATCCCCTTCCAGCACATTAATACGCTTCTTCTCACCACCCGTTGCCCCGGCCTCTCATGGCGAGTCATTAATTCTGCTGGGGCTCCTGGCTCCCGATCAGAGGATCAGTAAAACAATATTTCCATCCTGCACTTTCGCGTCGCCTCGCAGGATGGATGCTATCCGTGGCGAGGGAGCTTGCTCCCGCTTGGCCGCGCAACGGCCCCCAAAAAGGCACCGCTGCACAGCCCAACGTCAGTTACCCGCTCGCCACCGCAAGCGGCGCCTACTTGGGCAGATCAATCTTTTCCAGCACCCGGTTCGCGGTGATCTCCGCCACCATGATGCTGTTGGAAATGCCTAGCAGGGCGTAGCGCGACTCACCCTCCAGATGATCCACCAACTGGTGGACCATCACATCGACCGAGGCCAGGGTCTCGACCAGAAAAACCGCCAGGGTTTCGGCCGTCGCCTCTGGGGCGACGGCAAACAGTTTGCTGGGTTTACGCGTGGTGGCTTTGATGTCGGCGTTCGACGGGAAGTGGAAGTTCAGAGCCCGCTCGGCGGCCTCGTTGAGTTTCTTTGAATCGGGTTCGTACGGGGAGGTCGGATCGGTGTCCGGTGGGTTGGGTGTTACTTTGAACATAGTTGCTAACTCCTGAAATGGAGCCGCAGCCACTTCGCGACTAAACGAATGGAGGCAGCTGTGCGCAGGTTAGTCGACCGGGGAAGTTAGCAAAACCGGCGCGCCCGAGGGCGCCCTGCGCACAACCACCATTAAGTACAGGACTGAAATGCCTGACTGAATGATGCGCTATGCACCTTACTAACAACCACGGGCGACTAAACCCGATCACTGATGGGCAGTGACGGGAATCAAGTTACCGAGCGGCCCCCAGGCGCACAAGCCGGCGGATTCTGGCGCAGCCGTAGGCAACGACGCAAGGTTTTGTAGCTTTCAGGAAGTATCCTTGAGGGCGCTTAAACAAGCCCGTTTCACGGTTAAACACTAGCAAGGTCTCAAGCCTGGGGAATCAGGTCCTGCCTGCAATCGAGCACCAACCGCGCGCCCCCCAACTCGCTGCTGTCCACCTCCAGCGTAAACCCATGCAGGCTGGCAATCGCCGCGACGATCGACAACCCCAGGCCGAAACCGCTTTGCGGGTTGCCGCCTTCGGCGCGATAGAAACGCTGAAACACCGCCTCGCGCTCGGCGGGCGCAATCCCGGGACCGGAGTCGAGCACTTCAATGCGCGTATGCCCCGCGTCATTCACCCCACGCAAAATCACCTGGCCACCCGGCGGGGTGAATTTGATCGAGTTGCTCAGCAAATTCGCCACGGCTTCAAACAGCAGCGCACGGTCGCCGTTGAGCCCGGGCAAGGATTCGGGCATTTGCAGCTTAAAGGTCAGTTCGCCTTCTTCCGCCAGCGGCAGATAAAAGTCATGCAACTCCTGCAGCAATGGCACCGGGTCCAGTCGCACGAACCCCGAACGGCGCTGACGATCCTCCAGCTCGGAAATCCGCAACAAGCCACGGAAACGCGCCATCAAGGTATCCGCCTCGCCCAGCACCGAATCCAGTTGCACTGCCAGTGTCGAGCCTTCATCGGCCTGCTGCTGAATCCGGTACAACTGCGCCCGCAGGCGAGTGAGCGGCGTGCGCAGGTCATGGGCGATGTTGTCGCACACGCCCTTGACCTCATGCATCAAGCGCTCGATGCGTTCGAGCATGGCGTTGACGATGGCGGCGAGCATGTCCAGTTCGTCACGGCGATTGGACAGCGGCAGGCGCCGGGTCAGGTCGCCGGCGACAATGGCTTCGGCGCTGGCCTGGATCGCCCGGATCCGCCGCAGCGGGCGCCGTCGCAATAAATGCCAGCCGGCGATGCCCGGCAAAATCGTCAGCGACACGCCCCACAACAGCGCGTGCAGGATGATCCGGGTCACGGCAAACAACGAACCGTTGTCCCGCACCAGCACCAGCCAGCGTCCGTCCAGGGTCCGGGTGGCGACGGCGTCGCAGCTGTCGGCTGGCAAGGTCGGGTCGTCGGCGTCGACGCAGTCGCCGAGCATGTGAATCCTGCCGTCCAGCGGCAGGCCTTGGGGGATCTGGCGCAAGGCGCCGTAGAGGTAGCGCTGCTGGTCATCGAACAAGCCATAGGCATCGATGCCGCGAATGTCGAAGGTCATGCTGGCGGCGAGGGCATCCACCAGTTGCTCGCCCTGGAAGCGTGAAAACAGATGCTGACGTTGCATCAGCGAATGCTTGGCCAGCGTGTCCAGGTAGCTGGAGACCTCGTAGTACATGACCCCCATGAGAATCCCGCTCCAGGCCACGAACAGCGAACTGTAGAGGGCCAGCAAGCGGCTGCTGGAGGAACGCCAGCCTTTAGAGGGGTTCAGCAATGACATAACCCGAGCCTCGCACGGTCCGTATCAGTGGGACTTTGCCTGGCGGGTCGATCTTCTTGCGCAGACGGCCGATGTGCACATCGATCAGGTTGGTGCCGGGGTCGAAGTGATAACCCCAGACCTCTTCGAAAATCATCATCCGCGACAGAATCTGCCCGGTGTTGCGCATCAGAAATTCCAGCAACTTGTACTCGGTGGGCAACAGCGTCAGTAACTGGCTGTCGCGGCTGGCTTCGTGGCTGATCAGGTTCAGCTCCAGATCGGCCACGCGCAACGTGGTGGCCTGGGCGGTCACGGTGTTCTGCCGGCGCAGCAAGACTTCGACCCGGGCGGCCATTTCATCGGTGGCGAACGGTTTGGTCAGGTAATCGTCGCCGCCGGCGCGCAGGCCGCGCACTCGTTCATCGACGTCGGAGAGGGCGCTGATCATCAGGATCGGCGTGGCCACGCCCATGGTGCGCAAGGTGGTGACAATCGCCAGGCCATCGAGCTCCGGCAGCATGCGATCGAGGGTGATCAGGTCGTAGTCGCCGCTGACGGCGCGCTCCAGGCCTTCGCGGCCATTGTCGACCCAATCCACTTCGAGGCCGTGGCTGCTCAGTTCGGCGACGATTTCCCGGGCGGTCACGGCGTCGTCTTCGATGGTCAAAATACGGGTCATAGGGCTTGCCTGATAATCGGTTCAATACGAAGTTGAGGCATTTTGCCAAGAATTACGCGCGGGTTATTAAATTAACTTTCATGTGGTCTCGTGAGGCTGGTCACACCATTGATATCATCCAGCCATGACTCTAAATGGAAGCTGCACTGTGCGCACTTTAATGGTTCGTGGCTGGATGCCAATAGTTGTGCTGTTGTGCCTGTTCGGTTCATCCGCCTGGGCTGCCAATACGCCGTGTTCGGGGAAGAAGGGCGGTATCGATCGTTGCGACGGCGATCTGTTCCTGTGCAATGACGGCTCCATCAGCGGTTCGAAGAAAAGCTGTTCGGCGATGTTTGGCACAAAAAGCCAGGCGCGGCCGCAGACGCTGTTACAGGAAACCGACGGCTGCGCCTGCGGCACCGGTACGTTCTGCACCGGGCCCAGAGGCGGGGTGTATTGCCTGACGCCCAGCGGCAACAAGAGTTACAAGCGCAAGTAGTTCGGTTGGCGCAATGCATAAAACCCGCCGCCAGCGTCGGCTCCTTGCAAAGTGCATGGTCCTGAGAAGTTCATTGTTTTCAACTTGTTGAAATTCAAAGATTTATTTAAGTGGTGCGACTGGCACGCTGTCTGCAACGGCTCCTTTGACGAGTTGTAACAACTGCCTGGAGTACAACAACAATGAATAGATCCCCCGATGGTTTTTATCCTGTCGCCGAAGAGTCCAGCACACTATCGGGCGTCTCGTGGCCCGCAATCTTCGCCGGGGCCGCAGCGGCCGCGGCGTTGTCGCTGATCCTCGTACTGCTCGGTTTTGGCCTGGGTTTCACGGCGGTCTCGCCGTGGGCCAATGAAGGTATGAGCGCCAAGGGCCTGGGTATTTCGACGATTGTCTGGCTGGCCTTTACACAGATTGTGGCGTCCGGTCTCGGCGGTTACATCGCCGGCCGCTTGCGGGTGAAGTGGGCGTTCATGCACGGCGATGAGGTCTATTTCCGTGACACGGCCCATGGCTTCCTGGCCTGGTGTGTGGCGACGCTGGTGACCGCGACCCTGGTGGTCGGTTCGGTCAGTAGCGTCGTCAGCGGTGGTGTGCGGGCCGGGGCAGTGGTCGCCGGCGGTGCCGTCAGCGCCATGACCCAGGCTGCCGGCAGCGCTATCGGCAATCCCGCGAATGATCCGTACGGTTACTTCATCGACAGTCTGTTTCGCGATGACCGCCCGGTGGCTGTCAGTGATGACGCCACCCACGGCACCGTCACCCGCATCTTCGCGCGCAGCCTGAGCAACGACGGTCAGCTGGCCACCGAAGATCGGGCTTATCTGGCGCAATTGGTGGCCCAGCGGACCAACCTCACGCAAGCGGACGCCGAGCGTCGTGTCGATGAAGTGTATGCCCGCACTCAAAAAGCCGCGGCCGACGCCAAACTGGCCGCGCAACAAGCGGCTGACACCGCCGCGAAAGTAGCGGCATGGACGGCGTTGTGGATGTTCATCGCGCTGCTGGCCGGTGCGTTTTTCGCCAGCCTCGCCGCGACCTTCGGCGGTCGTCGCCGGGATGCCGTTGAGTATCTGGAAGCCGACGCCTATGTGACCACGACCACGACGCTACCACCTGTTCGCTAACCCAGGAGAACCCCCATGCGCTCATTACTGCTGTTCTTTCTCGGCGTTCCGATCCCGATCATCATTCTGATTGCCTTGTTCATGCACTGATCCCTTCGAGGCATTTGGCCTCTGCCGCTTCTGCCTCCGGTAGAAGCGGCGTTTTACTTTTTTTGCGCTCCGGGCGGCGAAGACGGTGTTCGCAGATTAGTTCGTCGGCTCAGGTGTTTTTACTGGCCTGGATCAATATTTCCTTCGGGGATATTTCCTAACATAAAACGATCCAGCCCCATCTCGCGGTATCGACTACATTGCTTGGACGCGCAGCTGATGCGTTGTCGAAAGTACCAGTGCAGACCTTCCCGTTTATCAGTCAGGTGGCCCGCAAGGTGTAGTGCAGCATGGAGCTGATGAAACTCACCTGAACCTTTCACGGATGAACAATCGCAATGCAACGCATAAACCGAACCTTCGATATCCAGCCGCTGGTGCGGGCGGATATGACTGTGCGCATCAATGGCCAGACCGTCAGCGCCGCCATCGGCGAAACCGTCCTGACGGTCATTCAATCACTGGGCATTCGCCAGGTAGCCCGAAACGATCACGATCAAATCAGCGGTGCCTATTGCGGCATGGGCGTGTGCCAATGCTGCCTGGTGAAAATCGATGGCCGGCACAAACGGCGTGCCTGCCAGACGATCGTGCGTGAGGGCATGAGCATCGAAACCCGGGTCAACCGTATTGCCGGGCAGGAGGTTTTATGAACCTGCAACCGGTGATCGTCGGCGGCGGGCCGGCGGGTATGGCCGCGGCCATTGAACTGGCGCGCCATGGTGTGCGTTGTACCTTGCTCGAAGAGGCTTCGCGTCTTGGCGGGGTGGTCTATCGCGGCCCCTTGCGCGATAACGTGCAACTGGATTACCTGGGGCCACGCTATTCGGAAGTGCTGGCCAAACTGCATGGAGAATTCCACGAGCAGTCGGGCCTGATCGACGTGCGCTTGAACCACCGCGTGGTCGGCGCCGAAGGTACCCGGGCGTTGGTGGTGCTGGACGTCAATGAGCATTTGCAGGAGGTCGAATACCCGCAGCTGCTGTTGGCTGCCGGTTGCCATGAGCGTAGCGTACCGTTCCCCGGCTGGACCTTGCCTGGGGTGATTCTGCTGGGTGGTTTGCAACTGCAAATCAAGAGCGGCGTCGTTCAACCCCAGGGGCCGGTGGTGATCGCCGGCACCGGTCCGCTGTTGCCGCTGGTGGCCTGCCAGCTACACGCTTCGGGGGTGAGCGTTGCTGGGGTCTACGAGGCGTGTGCGTTCGGCAAGATCGCCCGGGAAAGCCTCGCGCTATTGAACAAGCCACAGTTGTTCCTCGACGGTTTGAGCATGCTCGCGTACCTGAAACTGCACGGCATTCCCATGCACTATGGCTGGGGCGTGGTCGAGGCTCAAGGCGAGGAAGAGTTGAAATCAGTGACCGTTGCGCCGTACTCCAGCACCTGGGAGCCAGACCTGAGCCGCGCTGAACGGATTGCCGCGCAGACCCTGGCGGTCGGCTATGGCTTCATTCCTCGCACCCAACTCAGCCAGCAAATGGGCCTGGACCACGGCTTCAGCGATGACGGCTACCTGCGGGCCAGCGCCAATGTCTGGCAGCAAAGCAGCGAACCCCATGTGCATCTGGCCGGTGACATGGGCGGAATTCGCGGTGGCGAGGCGGCCATGCTCGCGGGACGAATCGCAGCAGTGTCGATCCTGCTGCAACGTGACGTGCTGGATGCGGAGCTGGCGCGTGTCAGACGTGACCGTTACCTGTCGAAACTCAAGTCCATCGTGCGCTTTCGCGCCGCCGTCGACCGTTACACCGAACGCGGTGCCGGGCAGACCGCATTGCCAGCTTCCGACACGGTGATTTGTCGCTGCGAGCATGTGACCCGCGCCGACATCGATCGGGCGCTGGAGCAGGGTGTGCAAGACCTGGCCAGCCTGAAAATGCGCACCCGCGTGAGTATGGGCGACTGTCAGGGGCGGATGTGTGTCGGCTATTGCACCGACCGTTTGCGCGAAGCCACCGGACGGCAAGATGTGGGCTGGTTGCGACCGCGCTTTCCCGTCGACCCGATTCCTTTTTCAGCATTCCAGTCTGTCGGCACGGAGGCTGCAAGCCATGAGTAAGTTCTACGACGTGATCATCGCCGGCGGCGGTGTGGTCGGGGCGTCCTGCGCCTATCAGTTATCCAAGCGCAAACACCTGAAGATCGCTCTGATCGACGCCAAGCGGCCCGGTAACGCGACCCGCGCTTCGGCCGGTGGCTTGTGGGCGATCGGTGAGTCGGTAGGCCTGGGCTGCGGGGTGATTTTCTTCCGCATGATGTCGGCCAATCGCAGGCGCGAAGCCCAGGGTGCGGCGGTGGCGGTGGACTCCAGCACGCCGCATATCCTGCCGCAGTCGTTCTTCGATTTCGCCTTGCAGTCCAACGCGATGTACCCGGATTTGCACCGGGAGCTTCAGGACAATCAGGGGATGGATTTCAAGTTCGAGAAGACCGGCTTGAAATTCGTGATCTACGACGATGAAGACCGGCTCTACGCCGAGCACATCGTGGCGTGCATTCCGCATCTGGCGGATCAGGTGCGTTGGCTCGATCAAGCGGCCCTGCGCGAAGCCGAGCCAAGCGTCAGCCATGAGGCAAGGGGGGCACTGGAGTTTCTCTGCGACCATCAGGTCAGCCCCTTCCGCCTGGCCGATGCCTACACCGAAGGCGCGCGGCAAAACGGGGTGGACCTGTATTTCAACACCAACGTCACCGGGGTGCTGCACCACGGCTCGCAGGTCACTGGCGTGCAGACCTCCGAGGCCGGCGTGTTCCGTTGCGATACGCTGATCAACGCTGCTGGTGCCTGGGCCGCCGACCTCAGCGAGCAGGCCACCGGCATTCGCATTCCGGTGAAACCGGTGAAGGGCCAGATCCTGCTGACCGAGCGCATGCCGAAGATCCTGCGCGGTTGCCTGACCACCAGCGACTGTTACGTGGCGCAGAAAGACAATGGTGAAATCCTGATCGGCAGCACCACCGAAGACAAAGGTTTCGACGTGACCACCACCTACCCTGAAATCAGCGGTCTGGTGCAAGGCGCGGTGCGCTGCATTCCTGCGCTCGCCGACATCAACCTGAAACGTTGCTGGGCCGGGTTACGTCCTGGTTCGCCGGACGAACTGCCGATACTCGGGCCGATGAAAGGGGTGCAGGGTTACCTCAATGCCTGCGGACATTTCCGCACTGGCATCCTGACCTCGGCGATTACCGGCGTGTTGCTGGACAAACTGGTGAACAACGAGCCGTTGCCGCTGGATATCACACCGTTTCTGGCGGATCGGTTTGAGGTGGCGCCGGAGGTTGAATCGAAAGAGGCGCAGATGGCTTGACCGCAACCTCACCACAGACGCGCGAGCGCTGTGGTGAGGGCGCTTGTGCCGTCACTCTTTAACGCTCATGAACTCCTTGGCCCAACGAATGTAGTCCTCCGGCTGCGTATAGGTATGCGTCAGTTCGGTGGCGTTCAGGTCGGAGGCTTGGGTGAAGATCTGGCGTTGTTCGCGCAGGCTGTCGTAAGTGGCTTTGATGGCGGCGAAGTAGGCGCCATGGCCGTCGATGGTGACGCGCACGCCCAATTCGGCCAGGCGTTTGTCGTCGCGCAGCAACGGGTTGCCGTAGGTGACCAGCATCAGCGGTACGCTCAGGTGTTCGGCGATCTGTTCCAGATGATCGAAATCCTGCACGCCCACCATGCAAATCCCGTCGGCCCCGGCCTGTTGGTAATGCTGGGTGCGGCTGATGATTTCCTGGACCGGCAGGATCCCTGCGTTGGTGCGGGCGATAATCGCCATTTCCGAATCGACCCGGGCTTCCAGGGCCGCGCGGATCTTGCCGACACCTTCGGCGACCGTGATCAGGTCGGTGGACTTGCGACCGAATTGCGCCGGCAGCAGAGTGTCTTCGATGGTCAGGGCGGCCACGCCGGCGCGTTCGAGTTCGACGATGGTGCGCATGACATTGAGCGCGTTGCCGTAGCCGTGGTCGGCGTCGGCAATGACCGGCAATTGCGCCACTCGGCCGATGCGGGTGGCCTGTTCGGCGAACTCACTGAGGGTGATCAACGCAAAATCGGGAGCGCCCAATACCTGCAACGACGCCACCGAACCACCCAGGATTCCCACCTCAAAACCCAGGTCGGCGGCGATGCGGGCCGACATCGGGTCGAAGACAGAGGCCGTGTGGTAGCAGGTGTTGGAAGCGAGCAGTTGGCGGAAATTACGGCGCAAATCTTGATGAGAAAGCCTGGACATACGAGTTCCACCATATAAAGGAATGGAAGGGCTTGAGCAAAAGTGTCAACGCCGAAGGAACAAAAGGCTATCACGCGGGCGGGTAAAGGATGATGACGAATTTTTTTGGCAAGGGCACATCATCTGGATTGACACCAATGCTGGTCTTCACGCGATCCTTTGTAGCAGCTGCCGAAGGCTGCGTTCGAGTGCGAAGCGCTCGCCATCAGATCAGAAGTCATGCGCAAATCAGCGATCAGTCTGAAAGACCGAATTGGCAGGTGTTACGACTGCTACGCAGGCTTCGCCAGCGGCTATAGCTCACGCCGCTACCGCTTGCTGCTGTTGGTTGCGCAGCGGCACGGCGCGTACCGAGCTGCCGGGCTGCAATTGCAGGCGTTTGGCGGTGAGGCGGTCGACCATCAGGCTATTGCCCACCAGCCGTGCCGGGGCGGTGGTGATGCGGCAGTTTTCCAGGCGACGGTTGTGGATCAGCCATACCGGAGCCTGGTCGTCGGGCGTGCCGATGGCCAGCACCAATGATTGGCTGTCGCGCACCGCGCGGATTCTCGACACCGGGGCTTCGATCACCGGGCCTGCATCGAAAATGTCGATGTAACCCTTATGGGCAAACCCCTCGGCGGTGAGGATCTTCAGCGCCGGTTCGGTGTTGGGGTGGGGCTTGCCGATCACCGCCTGGGCCTGTTCGGTAAGCAGGCAGGTGTAGAGCGGCTGGCGCGGCATCAGTTCGGCGATGAACGCTTTGCTGCCCAGCCCAGACAAGTGATCGGCATGGCTGAAATCCATCTTGAAGAAGTGCCGGCCCAGGCTGTCCCAGAACGGTGAGCAGCCATGTTCGTCGGCACTGCCGCGCAGTTCGGCGATGAGCTTGTCGCCGAACAGCTGGGGGAATTCGGCAACGAACAGCAGACGCCCCAGCGACAGCAATCGACCATTGCTGCCATAACGTTGATCGTGTCGCAGGAACAACGAGCAGATTTCCGATTGCCCGGTCATTTCGTTGTTGAGGAACAACGTGGGGATCTGGCGCTGAATACCCAGGTCCGGCGATGAACTGACCGTGAGCCCGACCCGGTAGTTGTACCAGGGCTCTCGCAGACCGACGGCCCCGATCAGGGCACTGACGCCGACCACTTGCTGATCATCGTCTTCGAGCACAAACAGGTAGTCGGCATCCGCGCGCTCGACCTGTCCGGCGAAAGTCCGCTGGGCCCAGCGCACCCGGTGGGTCAGGCGCTCTTCGTTGGCTGGCAGGGTAGTGAACCCGGGGCCGGCCCGTTGTACCAAATCCAGTAAAGCGGGCAGGTCAGTCATTTGAACCGGGCGCAAAATCATGATGCAGCTCCTTCTTCGCGCCTGCTCGGGCGCTGTCGTTGGGCTCGGGGCCGGTTGTCGCTCACAGGGCGATCAGCCGGATCGTACTGGCGTCGGTCACGTTCAAGGCCGCGCACATCTCGGCGCTCAAGGCGATAGGTTGCCCGGCGCTGTAGTCCAGCTCGGCGACAATGGCGCGGTAGCCCTTCAACGAATCGTTGCTCACCAGGTAACTGCCACGGGCGTCGATGGGCGAGCGCGTTTGCACCGTGCCGGACTGGCTCTGGGCGATGGAACGAATGCTTGAGGTGCGGGCGTATAGCGTCGGGCCGCCGTCGAACAGGTCGATGTAGCTGTTGGTCTCGAAGCCTTCGCGTTCCAGAATGTCGAAGGCCTCCTGGCCGTCGGGGTGGATCCGGCCGATGCAATCTTGTGCAGCCTGCGACAGCATCGGCACGTAGATCGGGTATTGCGGCATCAATTCGGCGAGGAACGTCCGGCTCTGCAGGCCGCAAAGCCGCTCGGCCTCGACGTAAGGCAAATCGAAGAAATGCTTGCCCAGCGCATCCCAGAACGGCGATTGCCCCTGTTCGTCGCTGTAACCGACGATCTCGGTGATCACCGCTTCGGCAAAACGTGCCGGGTGGGCGGCGATGAACAGCAGCCGCGCCCGGGACAGCAACTCGGAAAATGGCGTGCGCTCCAGTGCCGAGTCGATATGGAAACCGCGTAGCAAAGAGTGACCGCTGAGGTCTTGGCACAACGACAACGCCGGCACCCCATGCTCGATGTTCAGCTCCCGTGAGGCGCTGGTGAAATGGCGGTTGCGCAAACTGTAGAACGGCTCGCCGAACCCGGCGGTGGCGAGCACTTCCGAGCAGCCGACCAGACGGCGAGTCGTCAGGTTTTCCAGCACGAAGAAATAGTTCTCCGGACCTTGGCCCTGGACGTCTTTTTCGAACGAAGCACAGGAATCGAGAATTTTCTCCCTCAGGCGTTCGGTGTCGTCCGGCAAGGACGTGACCCCCACCAGACTGTCACGCGCCAGTTGCTGCAACTGGGGCAGGTCGGTTAACTCGACTGGACGTAAGACCAGCATGGACATACTCCTGTATCAAAGGGTTCGGCGGCTTGCACCGAACCTGACTATCACTGTCGGTTTCCACGCGTTAAATCGGCAGTCGCCTGAAATCATGTCAGACGTTGCTCTTTTTCTTGTCAGCCGTTGCTTGGGTCGGGCAGTGCGGTGCTGGCACCCAGTTTGTTGAGGAAGAACAGATAGACCAGGCCCAGGGCAATCCAGATCAGGCCGAGTTTCTGCGCATCGACGCCCATGTTGTACATGATGGCCGCGACGATGATGAAGCCGATGACCGGGCAGATCAGGTGACGGATCACCTGGCCGGATTGCTGCCGGCGCCAGTAGTAGTTGATCACGGTCAGGTGCAGCAGCATGAAGCCGCTCAGGGCGCCGAAGTTCACCAGGGAGGTGAGGGTGTCCACCGAGTTGATGAACAGGTAGCAGATCACCAGCGACAGCACCGCCACCAGATAAATGCTCAAGTACGGTGTGTTGTGTTTCGGGTGCACTTTGGCCAGCACTTTTGGCAGTTTGCCGTCTCGGGCCATGCCGAACAGCAGTCGCGAAACCGCCGCTTGGGAGGTGATGGCGACCGCCACACCCCAGGCCAGCGCGGTGGCCACGGCGGTCAGGGTGGCCAGCCAGCTACCGGCGGCGATTTCGGCGATTTCATAGAACGCGGTGTCGGCGGACTTGAAGCCCAGGCCGGCGGCCAGGTCGGTGGCGATCCAGGTCTGCACGACGAAGATCGCGCCCATCACCAGCAGCGTGATCAGCGCAGCCTTGCCGACGCTGCGGCCCGGATCGCCCTTGATCTCTTCGGCGAGGGTGGAAATGGCATCGAAACCGAGGAACGACAGCACCGCAATAGACACCGCTTGCATCAGCAGGGCGAAGTTGAAGGTTTCGGGGTTGTACAGCGGCGCCAGGGTCAGCTGACCGTTACCGCCGCCACTGTGCAAGGCAGTCCAGGCGTAGAACAGGAAGATCCCCAGCACCACCAGTTGCGCCAGCAGGAAGAGGATGTTCATCCGCGCGGTGAAGGTGATGCCCCGCAGGTTGACGAAAGTGGCGCTGACCAGAAAGGCCAGGATGAAACCGACTTTCGGGATGTCCGGGTACAAATGATTCAGCGCCATCGCCGCGTATACGTAGAGCAGCGGCGGAATCAGCAGGTAATCGAGCAGCATCAGCCAGCCGGCGATAAACCCGACATGTTGGTTGAGGCCGCGTTGTGCGTAGGAATACACCGAGCCCGCCACGGGAAAGGCCCGGGCCATGCTGCCGTAACTGAGGGCGGTGAACAGCATAGCCACCATGCCGATGATGTAGGCCAGCGGCACCATGCCGGGTGCTTCGGCGCTGACGTAACCATACACACCGAACGGAGCGATGGGGATCATGAAGATCATCCCGTACACCACCAGGTCGGTCAGTGACAGGCTACGTTTCAATTCTTGCCTGTAGCCGAATTCTTCAATGTCCATGAAGCCGTTCTCCTTGATATAAGCAGCTACACGCTGCGAGTTTGAAGCTGTTGCTACAGCAGCGGCGCCAGATAGTCGGTCCAGCGACTGACGTCCTCAGAGGTGCGCAGCAGGTCGTTGCGCACCTCGATCAGTACCGAGTCCAGCCCGCGTGCGTCGCCGTGAACCGGTACGGTCATGTCACCCAGCGGATCGACTTTGTATGGCTGATTACCGGCGACTTTCAATGGGTGCCGGCTCAGGCCGTCGATCATGCGCTGGGCGTACTCCGTGGCCTGGCCGTACAGCACGCCGACTTCCAGCGATCGTGGCTGGCCGTAATATATCGGCGTGAAACTGTGAATCCCCACCACTCGAACCGGTTTATTTTGCTCCACACGGGCGTCGATCAAGGTTTGCAGACGTGCATGAAACGGTTTGAACAGGCAGTGCCGGCGGTATTCACGGGTGGCCTCATCCAGATCGCGATTGCCCGGCACCTGATAAATCTCGCTCTGCAACGGAATGCTGTCCGGCGCGTGGCGCGGGCGGTTGAGGTCGATCAACAGCCGCGAATAGTTGGCCGCCAACAGGGTCGCGCCCAGTGCTTCGGCCAAACCCTCGGCCAGCGCCAGGGCGCCGATGTCCCAGGCGATGTGATCGCGGGCGGCCTCGTCGCTCAGGCCCAGGTCGTTTAACCGGTCCGGGATAAAACGACTGGCGTGTTCACACACCAGAATCAGCGGGTGCTCGGAAGCTTCCCGGCTCAGGGTGTAGGCAGGCCGGGTGTAGAGGCCCAGTTCGGCGGATTCAGTACAGGCGCGCATAGTGCTCACAGAGATCGGCGGGCGAGAGCTGTTCCGTCAGCGTCAGTTCCTCGGTTTTCAGGGCGAAGTAGGTGTCCAGTAATGCGCTCGGCAGGGCTTCGATCAGCGCCTCGCTGTTGCGCAGGCAATCCAGTGCCCGGGACAGCGACGCGGGCAGGGCGACGATGCCCCGGGCCTGGCGTTGCTCTTCGTTCAGGGAGTCGGGGATTTCATCGGTGATGGCGTTCAACGCCAGGCGCTGCTCGATACCCAGGCGTCCGGCGATCAGCAATGCAGCCATGGCCAGGTGCGGTGAGGCAGTGGCGTCCATGGCGCGAAATTCCAGGTTGTACTGCATCGCCACGGATTTGCCGCCCAGGCTGACGGTCGGGCAAATCCGCAGCGCCGCTTCGCGGTTGCGTTGGCCGAGGCAGGCGTAGGACGCGCTCCAGTGGTGGGGCTGCAAGCGTTCATAGGAAACCGGCGTTGGCGCGGTGAACGCACAGAGCGCCGGCAAGTAATGCAGAACGCCGGCAGCCCAATGCTGGCCGAGGGTCGACAGGCCGTTGGCGGTGCCGGCGTCATACATCGCCGGTTGGCCGGCCAGGTCCTGCAGGCTCACATGCAAATGCACGCCGTTGCACACGGCATGCTCGGCCGTCTTGGGGGCGAAACTAAGGTTGAGGCCCATTTGCCGGGCGATCTCACGGGTGATCTCACGCACGTTCACCGCGCGGTCGGCGGCAGCGACACCAAGGGCCGGGCGGCAGGTGATTTCGTATTGGTGCTTGCCGTATTCCGGCAGGAACATTTCCGGTTCGACGCCGCCGGCTCGCAGTGCACTGAGCAGCCAGCCGCCGAACCCGGCGCCCTGGCGCTGGGCTTCCAGAGAGAACGCCAGGTGCTCCGCCGTGCCGCTGTCGAGGTTGAATTCGTGTTCGAACGCGGCGTTGATCTGCAAACCCAACTCGTCGCGATAGCGCTCCACTTCGTTGCGCAACAGCGTACGAGGGCAGGCGCCCCACGGACGGCCATCGGTTTCGCGAATGTCACCGTGAATGAAGTCGAGCGCCGGGGCGTCGGCATCCGGGCCGTTGTTGACGGTCACCCGGCTGCTCAAGTCGGGAACCAGCCGTAAATCCCCATAAGCACCCCAAGGGTTGCTGGTGGCGATGATGTCTTGCGGGGTCAGGGCGCTATTGGCCGGTACCCAGCCGCAACCGGCCGCTTGATAGGCATCGAGTTCGTCGGTGGGGAAGGAACGGCCGCGTGTCACGCCGATCAGGTCGGTGGTGACGATGGTGGTCATGGGCAACGGCGACAGGCGAGCGCTCATGGCTGGATCTCCTGCAACCGGCCGAGCACGGTCTGGGTGTCGGTGATCCAGCAGTAGCCCTTGATGGCGTTCAGGCAGGCGTGATGTCGTTGCTCGGTGTAGGTGGCGCAGGCATCTTCGACCAGCGTTACCAGATACCCGCGGTCGGCGGCGTCGCGCACGGCCATGTCGACGCATTGGTCGGTGACGATGCCGGCGATGATCAGGTGGCGGGTTTCAAGGTTGCGCAGCACGTAGTCGATGCTGGTGGAGTTGAACACCCCGGAAGAGGTCTTGGGCAGCACGATTTCGTTTTCGGTCGGCGTCAGCTCTTCGATGATTTGCGCTTGCGGGCTGCCCTTGGGCAGGTGCATGTCCGAGAGTTTGTGGTCCAGCGAACGGTCGCGGCCATCGGCGGTGAGGCTTTCGATGAGTGTGTGCAACACATTTTGCCGGGCGCTGCGAAAGGCATTGAGCAGCCTGCGTTGATTGGGCACCACCTGCGTGCGGGCTCGGGTCAGGAAGTAGTCGGCATCCGGTTCGTTGAGGTGTGGGTCGAACTGCGGTTCGAGCCAGGCACGTTGCATGTCCACCAGCAACAGCGCGGTGTGGTCGGCGGCAAACGGCAAGTCCCGAGGCGAATGGTGGGGGAGCATGAACATCCTTATTTATCCTCCAGCAGGTGAGTGTCGAAGTCGGCTCGCAGGGCATCGATGCCTTCCAGGCGATCGGCCAGATCGGGGCTGCGCAGGGTCAGGCAGGCAATCAGTGCTTCAACCTGGGCCAGCGCCGGCACTATCGAGTCGAAGGCCGACGCCGATTCCACCGGTGCGCTGATGATCAGGTCGGCTATTTCCCGCAGCGGTGATGCATAGATGTCGGTGAACAGCACGACGCGCGCATGTCGGCTCTTCGCGGCATTGGCAACCCGCAGGGCCTGGGACTGATAGCGGCGATAGTCGAACACCAGCAATACGTCCTGACGCTGCACGTCAAACAACCGGTCCGGTAACTGGGCGTTGTCTTCCAGGGCGAAACAGCCGGGCCGCAACAGGCGCAGGTGATTGAGCAAATAGTTGGCGAGGAAACTGCTGAAACGACCGCCAAAGCAGTGGACCTGGTGGCGGGTGTCGAGCAGCCACTCCACCAGAATCCGCACATCTTCGGGCTGGGTCAGCGCCTGGGTTTCTACCAATGCCCGATGGCTGTCTGCCAGATAATGGCTCCAGGGGTCATCTTTTTTGAGTTTGGCGCGGGGCTGCAACAGGGTGCTGGGGGAGCGCAGGCGGTGATCCATGTCACTGAGCAAGGCTTCCTGAAAATCGGCGTAACCGCTGAAACCCAGCTTTTTTACCAGCCGCACGATGGTCGGATCGCTGACACCGGCATGTTCGGCCAAGCGTGACATCGGGCCCAGTCCGTTACGCGGGTACTGGTCCAGCAAGGCACGTATGACTTTGCGTTCCGACGGCGTGAAGTCCAGGCCGGGCTCGGTGATCAGGTCTCTGAGAGGGGGCATCCGGGCTCCTGCTGGATGGGTGTGTCGGTTTCATTTCATAAAACGCCAAATTAGTATTTATGTAACGTGCGCTACATGTCTAGTGAATTTTTGTGCGGATTTTGAAAGCACTAAAATGGGGCGAACCCCCCGTGCGTGCGGGGCTGCGTGGATGCAGACAGGCGTTGTAGGACATCGCCCATAGTGGTGTGAGATATCGACCCTGCCCAGGAATAAAATGGGCTGCGAGCCCGATGCCGTAGCAGCTGCCGAGCTTGCGAGGCTGCGTTCGGCTGCGTAGCAGTCGTAAAATCGGGCACTGCGGTCCGTCAGGCACACTGTGCTCTCAGGGTTTACGACCGCTACGCGGCCGAACGCAGCCTCGCAGGCTCGGCAGCTGCTACAAGGAAGGCATTCAGATTGCGTTTCTTGCGGCACAATGCACGGCATCGTGCCGTCTTTCATTCCACTGACAGAGAGAACCTTCGTGCAGGCAACCCGCTTGACCCTGATTTGCCACGCTCAAACCGTTGCACAGAAACTGGCGCGTTTTCCTACGAATGAACCCGTGGAAATGGATTGGCAGTCGGCGAAGGGCTCGCGCTGTCGTCAGTTCAAGCGAGCCCCCCGTTTACTCTGCGGCCCTGAACTGCGGACCCGCCAAACCGCTGAGCTGTTTGGCGACAACGTGGAGATTGTCACGGCACTGGGGGATTGCGATTTCGGACGCTGGAAGGGCACGTCGATCGACGACTTGCAAACATCCGAACCCGAGACGCTTCAGACCTGGCTCAGCGACCCGGCGTCGGCGCCCCACGGTGGAGAATCGGTGGCGCAGCTCGGTGAGCGGGTAGCCGCGTGGCTGAAGACCCTTGAGGCGACACCGGAGCATATCGTTGCCATCACCCATCCGTTTGTCATACGCGCCGCGCTGATGCAGGTGTTGCAGGGCGCGGCGTTCAACCAGATCGACGTCGAACCGTTGTCGGCCATCGAATTGCGGTTCAACGGTCGCTGGCGGTTTCGCTTGACGGGCATGGACCCTGAAGGAGCGCTGTGATGAAAAAACTTCTGGTCATCGGTGTCGGCGCCGGCAACCCCGACTACATCACGATGCAGGCGGTGAAAGCGCTGAACCGGGTCGATGTGTTTTTCCTCATGGACAAGGGCCAGAGCAAAGACAAACTGATCGACCTGCGTCGCGAGATCTGCGAGCGCTACATCACCGATCGCGACTACCGCTTCGTTGAAGCCAATAGCCCTGAGCGTGTGCGCGGCGATGTGGACTACAACGCCAGCGTCGAAGACCTGAACCGTGCCAAGCAGCAGACGTTCGAGCGGCTGATCGATGAGGAAATGACCGACGACCAGTGCGCCGGTTTTCTGGTGTGGGGCGATCCGGCGTTGTACGACAGCACCATTCGGATCCTGCAGGCGATTCTGGCGTCGGGTCGTTGTGTGTTCGAGTTCGAGGTGATCCCCGGCATCACCAGCGTGCAGGCGCTGGCGGCGCAACATAAGGTGCCACTGAACAGCATCGGCCGCTCGATCGAAATCACCACCGGCCGGCGGCTGGCGGCCGGCCAGGTAAGCGATGCCGACAGCCTGGTGGTAATGCTGGATGCGCAAGATGCCTACCATCACGTGGCTGATCAGGAGACAGACATTTACTGGGGGGCCTATCTGGGGACGCCGGATGAAATCCTGATCAGCGGCAAGCTCAAAGACGTGGCTGATGAGATTGAGCGGGTGCGCAAGGCGGCGCGGCTGGCGAACGGGTGGATCATGGATACCTACCTGTTGCGCAAGCCTTGAACGCCGCCAACCGATTGATCAGTGTTCTTTGGCCTTCCTGATCCTGATCAAAATAAACAGCAGGATGCACAGCGCGAGCGGGGTCATGGCCAGCATGGCGTCCCGCGCGGAAATGTCCGCGCCCAGGGTGTGCAGGCCCGAGTAGAACAGCTTGAACAGGCTCAGCAAATAATAGGTGATGGCGATAATCGACAAGCCTTCGACCGCACGCTGGATTTTGATTTGGGTATCGGCGCGAGCGTTCAGGCTGCTCAGGATTTCCGAGTTCTGTTCTTCCATTTCAACCTGCACCCGCGCCTGCAGCAGATCCCCGAGGTTGGCCACGCTTTTGGCCAGCTGCTCCAGGCGTTGTTCGGTGACGTCACAGTACCTGACGGTAGGTTTGAAGCGTCTTTCGATGAAGATCCCCAGTCGCTGGCAATCGCCCACGTGAGTTTCCCTGAGTTCGCCCAAACGCTCGAAAACCAGCTGGGCATACGCTTGGGTGGCGCTGAAGCGGTGTCGGGTTTTCGCGGTGCTGCTGACCACTTGCGCCGACAGACTGGCGATATCAGTCAACAACGCTTTCGCATTGCCGGTATCGGGGCCGGCGTTACGTTCCGAAAGGTTGACCAATGTCTTATCGAAGACGTTGAGCTGGGCGCTCAAGGTTTTCGCGGTGGTAAGGGAAAGCGACGCCATCATGCGGTAGGTTTCGATTTCCAGCAGACGGCGGATCATCCGGCCTTGGCGATAGGCATTCAGGCGCTTGTTGACGAACAGGAAACGGTTGGTGCCGTCCTCGCTCAGGCGAAAATCGCTCCAGACCGTCGCATCGCCACCGCCTATGCATGAGCCGCAAGGGTCTTTGAATCCATAAACCGACAGATCGCCGGAAAATGACGCATCGTTGCGCACCACAATCTGCACGGCGTTGATCACGTGCTGCATGAAGGGTTCGACGCGGTCCATCAAGGTCTTGGGGGGCTGGCTCCAGGCAGGCTCCTGACTGGAAGAGGGCACCACCAGTGTCAGCGTCAGGAACTCCGCGTGTCGCTCCCACTTCAAGGCATGCCCCTCCAGCCGGGTGATGCCCTGGGCCGCATCCGGGTCGACGGGGCCGGGGCAGCAACGACTCAGCAGGGTGTCGCATTGCCCGTCATTAGCCAGAAACGCCAGATGAAACACGTGGGCGGGTTCGTCGAAATACAGCGAAGGGCGCGCGTGCAACTCATTGTGCAGGGTCAGTCTTTGCGGGTGCATGCTGTCGAGGCCATGTTGGAGTTGTTTGTTCTTGGGACTGGGTGACCCATTTTCGAGTCACATACAAACCCCCTCGCCACACGAGCCCGGCACCAGATGCACAACACCGTTGTGAACTATTCTTTCCCAAGTGGGCACCTTCAATGACGCCCACAGAGGATTGATATAAATCAAGGCCCAAGAGACTTTAAGGGGGGAGTCTGGGCTGAAGCCGGGTTGTTGGCCTGGCGAAAACACCATCGCTGTCCGGAGTCAGATCATGAGCCAGTATCAACGGTTATTACTGATCATCAACCCGCTCCTGCGCCAATCTCCCGCGCTCAACCATGCCGCTGCCGTGGCCAAGGCCAGTGGAGCGAGTTTGCATATTGCTGCGCTGATCCCCTCGTTGGACATTCTGTCGTTACTTGAAGAAGGCGACCGGAAAGTGGCTCGGGCGAGCTACCTGCAGGAACACCGCGACTGGCTCAAGGAACAGGCGGAAAAAATGCAGGGCAGGGGGATCGAGGTGACAACCGAGGTCGCCTGGGCCGACAACATGCGCCAGGACATCCTTGATCACGTCACGGAAATGCACCCCGATCTGTTGATCAAGCAAGTCCAGCATGAGCCCGTGCTCAAGCGCGCGTTCTTTACGCCGCTGGACTGGCGATTGTTGCGCCATTGTCCGGTGCCGGTCTATCTGGTGGGCGCCGAAAGCCATGCCTTGCCGCAGAAGGTGGTGGCCGCGGTTGATGTTGTCGATACCGAGCCTTCGAACAGCGAACTCAATGACCGGATCATCCTGCAGGCCTCTACCCTTGCGCTGCAATGCAATGCCGAGTTGCATCTGCTGTACGCATGTGACATCCCGGCCGCTTTTCTGGCGGATCTGGGCGGTGGCCTGACGCTATCGGAGCTTACCCGGGAATTGCGCAAGGACCTGGAAACCTCATTCCTCAAGTTGGCCGCCCGGTTCGGCGTGCCCCCTGAATGCCGGCATTTCATCACGGGGCATCCGGTGTCGGCGCTGAGTGAGTTCGCCCACGAACACCAGATAGATGTGATCGTGATGGGTAGAACACAGTACGGCAGCCTGGAGAAACTGCTCGGCAGCACGACCGAACATATTCTGTATCAGGTGCCTTGCAGCATTCTGGCGGTGTAGTGCGAGCATCCTTGGCGAAGTCGATTTGCCCGTTTCGGGAGGTTTTCAGATGAATCACAGTCCTTCATTGCAAACCATCTTGCATGACCGGGTTGATGCCGGCCGAAGCCTGGTGGAATCGTTGCTTAAATACGCTAAAAGAACCGATGTCATCGTCCTGGCCTTGCCCCGTGGCGGCGTGCCGGTCGCCTATGAAGTGGCCACGGCCCTGGAGGTTCGCCTGGACCTGATGCTGGTCCGCAAGCTGGGCGTGCCGTCCCACCAGGAATTCGCCATGGGCGCTATAGCCAGCGGTGGTATTCAAATCGTCAATGACGATGCGCTGCGGGCTAACGGCATCGACCAGCGTACGCTCGACGCTGTGGTGGCGAAGGAAACGCAGGAAATGTTGCGTCGCGAGCAGCTATTCCGGGCATCCCGCGAGCCTGTGGCACTCAAGGATCAAGTGGTGATTCTGATCGACGACGGCCTGGCGACAGGGGCCACGATGATGGCCGCGATACAGGCCGTGCGCCTGCAAGCACCGTCTCGCATCGTCGTTGCCGTGCCGGTGGCCCCCATGGAAACGGCAGAGGCGCTGCGTGACGAAGTGGACGAGCTGATTTGCCCGCTCACCCCCGATTGGCTGGTATCGATCGGCTATTGGTACACGGATTTCTCTCAAACGTCGGATGAAGAGGTCATCGATCTTTTACATCGGGCCTGGCAGAGAGAATCAATGATGAAATGAGGCAAACTGCTGGCCCCCCGATCTTCGGTTCGTTGTCAAACTTGCTTTCTTTTCAGCAGGTTAGGCATTGGCGATATGCGGACTTTGGTATGGATGACTGCAACGTTTGTCCTGGTGGTTATCTCATTTGGAGCCCAGGCAAAGGAACTGAGCAAGAACTCTCGCTATGTATGCAGCTGGGGCTCGGAAATAGCCGAGGGCGCGCAAGCCTCGAAACTTTCCGGGCTTACGCTTTACGGGGCACGCAAGAAGTTGCAATCGCGCAAGTTTCCCCGGCCGTGGATGCGCATGACGGCCATGGGCATCACGGAGCAAACCTATAACAGCCCTTCGCGTCTCAAGCCTGCCGGCATCAAGCAAACGTATTACGAGCAATGCATCCGGCATGAGTTGGCGCAACGATAAGTGGCCTTACGGCTTCCATGCCTGAACAGGCGCCTCAGTCGAAAGATCGTAGCCTGCGGGCGGGGTTGGTGGTTCAAGGTGCCTTCGGATCAAGACGCTGTTTCGCCGACCCGCGGCTGACTCTCGCCATACCGTATGCCGGCCCGAAACGCATGACGAAGCTTCAGGGCCGGGCGCTCAACGTAGTAGTACGAAACGCCACTCAACAGGAACGACAGGGTCAATACTGCCGCAACGATGTGCCCATCGTAGGCAACTGGCCAGAAAGCGCGCAGAAAGTACATCACCACAAAGTGATTCAGAAACACTCCATAGCTGATGTTCCCGAGGAGCTCGTCAACCCGGTGAAACCTGAGCTTCGTCAACAGGTACACGGCAGGTACCCCCAATACGATGCCGGCGGTCACCTCCGCATTGAACGGGCGGCGCTCAATCAATCCTGCCATGATGGCCGTAAACATTAAGGCCGCCGCCACGGTTGTGCCCGCAGCGATCGCCAAATCCTTCGCCTGTGGTTTGTACAGATAGCTGCCACACAGAAACATGAACAGGACGCCGGGCAAGAGCCGGTAGCCGTACAGGTCGGCGTTGATGTAACCAAGGCTCGCGACCATGAAAACGGCAACAGACAGGACAAACGCAACGCCCCGTGCCTTGTAAAGGATCAGGAAAGGGATCACCAGGTAGAAGCACATCTCAAGCCCCAGCGACCAGGCCGGCGGCAAGATCTGCGACCCGGCCGCCCCGAACATGTAGAAGCCAAGAGGCACGATAGGAAGGCTCGCGGCGATATTCTTGAGCGTCAGATCGGCCGCTTGCGGTGTGCCGGGCAGCAGGAAATAGATCACCGCGCAGGATATGAAGAAGTAGAGCAGGAACTGGGGGTAAAGCCTCAAGGCCCTGTCCGTGTAGAACAGGCGGACTTTTTCCGACGCCTTGTAGTTGCGCTCGATCAGCGAGGTCATCACGAAACCGCTGATAATCAGGAAGGAAATCACGGCAATCACTCCGGGGTTCAGCCCCGCGAACGTCTTGCCCATATGAGAAACGGCCACCAGAACGGCCAACAGTAAACGATAAGCCCCCACTCACACCCCAAACGTCCTTTGTAATTATGGCGCGTAAATTACGATGCTTTGCCGCCGCAGGACAGGTTTTTCGCTACGCAGGAACTTTCCTCATTTTTTTTAAACCCGATTAAAGGCGGTTAACGAAGAGATGGAACTCGCGGCATTCGCGGTTCACAGCCCCCATCCCTCCCGCACAGCCTTGCGAATCCCCTCCAGCAACATCGCAAACGCCGGGTTGTCGTTGCTCTCGCGCCAGATCAAATGCAGCTCGCTTTGCACACCTTCCCCCAGATCGATATCGCGAAACACCACGTTCTTGAACACCACGCTGGTGGCGCAACGCGGTACCAGGGCCAGGCCCATGCCGGCGTTGACCAACGCCAGAATCGTCAGCGATGAGCCGAGCCACTGTACGTATTCCGGAGCAACGCGGGCCGAGCGGAGCATGCCGGTCAGCAGTTCGTTGAACGGCGGATAGGCCGCATGGGAGTACATGAGGAACGGTTGTGCATCCAGGTCTTTGACGGACACGGTTTGTGCACTGGCCAGCCGATGGTTGCTGGGCACGGCCAGCACAAAGGGTTCACGCACCAGGCATTCAGTGGCATAGCCCGGTTCCAGCAACGGCGCGCGGACGATGCCCAGGTCGATACGGCGCGCGCGCAGGGCTTCGTGCTGCTGGTAGGTGTTCATTTCCGACAGGTCGATTTTGACCTGAGGCTGTTTGAGCCGTGCTTCCGCGATGACCTTGGGCAGGAATTCATACACCGCGCTGCCGACAAAGCTGATGTTGACCGAACCGATATCGCCTTCAGCGAAGCGCCGGGCGGTGATGGCCGCTTGCTGGGCGCGCTCCAGCAGGTTCTGGGCTTCGATGAAAAAGGCGCGGCCGGCGGCGGTCAGGGCGACGCTGCGGGTGCTGCGGGTGAACAATTCGACGCCCAGATGATGCTCCAGCAGTTGAATCTGCCGACTGAGGGGCGGCTGGGTCATGTTCAACCGTTCGGCGGCCCGGCGGAAGTTGAGCTCAGTGGCCACGGTGGTGAAGCAGCGCAGTTGCGTCAGTTCGAACATTGATCTAATCCAGGTATCAATCGAATGCCAAGTTAGATTAGACGGGATCAATAGGCGCGTCCATGATCGGCTCTCCCCCTAAAAAAACAATGAACGGGAGTCGCCCTTGAATAACCATCTGAGTCCGCCGGACCCCACCGTCCTTGCCCGAGCAGCGGCCAAGGTCAAGCGCCATGTGCTACCGCTGTTCGTGGTGATGTTCATCGTCAACTACATCGACCGGGTCAACATCGGCTTTGTGCGCAGCCACCTGGAAACCGACCTGGGCATCGGTGCCGCGGCCTACGGCTTGGGTGCCGGGCTGTTTTTCATCGGTTACGCCATCTTCGAAGTGCCTTCCAATATGCTGCTGCAACGCTACGGCGCCCGTGCCTGGCTGACACGCATCATGTTCACCTGGGGCGCGGCGGCGATGGCCATGGCCTTTGTGCGCGGCGAAACCAGTTTCTATGTACTGCGCTTCATTCTCGGCGCCGCCGAGGCGGGGTTTTTCCCCGGCATCATTTATTACTTCACCCAATGGCTGCCGTCGACCGAGCGGGGCAAAGCCATGGCGATCTTCCTCAGCGGCTCGGCCATTGCCTCGGTGATTTCCGGTCCGGTGTCCGGCGCGCTGTTGCACGTCAGCGGTCTAAGTCTGCATGGCTGGCAGTGGATGTTCCTGATCGAAGGCTTCGCTTCCATCGTGCTCTGTGGGTTCGTCTGGTTCTGGCTGCAATCCCATCCGCGTCAGGCGAGCTGGCTGAGCGCCGAAGAAAAGGACGCACTGGTCAGCGCTATTACCTTGGAACAACAGGCTCGTGAAGCCGTGCAGACGGTCAAACCGTCGATGTTCAAATTGCTCGCCGACAAGCAAATCGCGCTGTTCTGCTTCATCTACTTTTCCATCGCCCTGACCATCTATGGCGCCACGTTCTGGCTGCCGAGCATGATCAAGAAGATGGGCAACCTGGGCGACTTCCAGGTCGGCCTGTTCAACTCGATCCCATGGATCATTTCCATCCTGGCGATGTACGGCTTCGCCGCCATGGCCAGCAAGTGGAAATACCAACAAGCCTGGGTGGCCGTGACGCTGGTGATCGCCGCGTTCGGCATGTTCATGTCGACCACCGGCGGGCCGATCTTCGCTTTTGTCGCCATCTGTTTCGCGGCCATCGGTTTCAAGGCGGCTTCGGCGCTGTTCTGGCCGATTCCCCAAGGCTATCTGGATGCGCGTATCGCGGCGGCGGTAATCGCCTTGATCAATTCCATTGGCAACCTCGGTGGTTTCGTCGCACCGACTGCGTTCGGTTTCCTGGAGCAGACCACCGGTTCCATCGAAGGCGGCTTGTATGGCCTGGCGGGGACTTCACTGGTGGCGGCCGTGGTGATCTTTTTTGCCCGCACGGCACCCCGTGGTGATACGCACCCTTCGCTCACCGGTAAACCGGTCGAAGCCGTGGCCCCGAAAAGTGCAGCAGCAAAAAATTCTGTCAGTCATCAAGCCTTGAATACCAAGCCAAAGGGAGCCGCTTCTTGAAAATCAAACGAGTCACCGTCACCCCCATCGCCTTCCGTGACCCGCCGTTGCTCAATGCCAGCGGTATTCACGAACCCTTTGCGCTGCGCTCGATCATCGAGATCGAGAGCGACAATGGCTACATCGGCCTTGGCGAAAGCTACGGCGACGCCCCGGCGCTGGCGATCCAGCAGCAACTGCAAGATCAACTGATCGGCCTCGACCCGTTCAACCTCAACCAGTTGCGCGCCATCGTGAAAGCCACTGTCGCGGCGAACAAAGCCCAGAGCATCGCCGGCGCGGAGCTGGCCCCCGGTTCCCATGCCAGCAAAGCGGTGAGCAACGCCTATTCAGCGTTCGAAGTGGCGTTTCTCGATCTACAGGCGCACGCGTTGAACGTGCCGTTGGTGGACCTGCTGGGTGGGGCGATTCGCGATGAGATTCCGTTCAGCGCCTATCTGTTCTTCAAGTACGCGCAACACATCGACTCACCGTACAAACCGGATAACTGGGGCGAAGCGCTGAACGAAGAACAGATCGTCGCCCAGGCCCGGCGCATGATCGAGGCCTACGGTTTCAAGAGCATCAAACTCAAGGCCGGTACATTGCCGCCGGAGCACGAAGTGTCGTGCATCAAGGCGCTGAAAAAGGCCTTTCCCGGTTACCCGTTGCGCATCGACCCGAACGGCAACTGGTCGCTGGAAACCTCGATCCGCATGGCGGAACTGCTGGGCGACGACCTGCAGTATTACGAAGACCCGACGCCGGGCCTCGACGGCATGGCCGAGTTGCACAAACGCACGGGGCTTCCGCTGGCGACCAATATGGTGGTCACTGATTTTGATGAGTTCCGCCGCAGCGTAGCGTTGAACAGCGTGCAGATCGTGCTCGCCGACCATCATTACTGGGGCGGCCTGCGCGACACCCAGACGCTGGCGAAAATGTGCGACACCTTCGGCCTTGGCGTGTCCATGCACTCCAATTCGCACCTGGGCATCAGCCTGATGGCCATGGCCCATGTCGCCGCTTCGGTGCCCAACCTCGATTACGCCTGCGACACGCATTACCCCTGGCAGGAACCGGACGAAGAAGTGATCAAGGGGGGCAAGCTGCCGATCGTCGATGGCTGCGTGAAAATCACCCGTGCGCCTGGGCTGGGCCTCGAACTGGATCACGATCAATTGGCCAGACTGCACGATCAATACCTGACTTGCGGCATTCGCCAGCGCGATGACGTGAAGCAGATGCAGCGTTACAAGCCGGAGTGGAAGACGGTCAAACCGCATTTTTGACTTCGCACTCGACCCCGCTCTCGGGGTTTCATCGGGCCATCATTGATTGGTATGGTCAAGGCAACAGCGAAAGCGCCGCCAATGGGTTACCGCTTTGGCCTGACCTCAATTTCTTGTTTCGGAGCAAATGATGAGTGCTGTTTCCCCTGCGGTTCTTGATGACCTGGCATCTGGTGGCGTGCTGCGTGCGGCGATCAACTTCGGCAATCCGGTGTTGGCGCAGCAGGGCCGGGATGGAACGCCCCAAGGCGTCTCCGTGGCGTTGGCAAAAGCTTTGGCGCAAGAGCTGGGCGTTCGTCTGGAAATGATCGCGTTCGATGCCGCTGGCAAGGTGTTTGCCGCGCTGGAGGAGGGCGCATGGAACATCGCGTTCCTCGCCATCGAGCCGGTGCGTGAACAACAGATTGCGTTCAGCGAGCCCTACGTGATCATCGAGGGCACCTATCTGGTGGCGGCCGATTCGACTTATATCGTGGTCGATGATCTGGATCGGCCGGGTTTGCGTCTGGCGGTCGGCAAGGGCGCGGCCTACGACCTGTTCCTGAGTCGTACCCTGAAGCAGGCGCAACTGGAGCGGGCAGCAACGTCCGCCGCCGCCGTCGACCTGTTCTTCGAAAAAGGTCTGGATGCCGCGGCGGGCGTGCGCCAACCGCTGGAAAAGGTCGCCGCCGCCGATCCACGCTACCGGGTGCTCGAAGGCGCCTTCACCGCCATCCGCCAGGCGATGGCCGTACCGCGCGACCGTGAAGCGGGGGCGGCCTATGTGAGGGCGTTCGTCGAGCGCAAGAAGACCGAAGGATTTGTCCGCGCGGCCTTGCTTGAGAGCGGTCAAGCCGATGTCACTGTGGCGCCGTAGATTTACAGCGTTCCTTGACTTACCGGTATTAGTCCGAAGCCTCACGGAACCGTTGCGCGATGTCATCCGCAAACGGATAAAACGAAAACCAGGGCCTGGCTTCGTCGATCACCCGCAGGAATGACGGTCGCTGTATCAGCCGGTCGAAATAGGCGCTCAAGTGCTGGTAGTCGTCGGGGAACGGCACCAGTGTGCAGGCATAGAACAACGCCGGGGCGGCGGCACAATCGGCCAGGCTGAAGTCCGGGCTGGCCACCCAGATTCTGGACGCCATCCGGCGCTCGAGCATGCTGTACGCCGTCGCAAGCGTGGCCCGTTCCCTGGTCAAATCACCGTTGGTCGCGTGTATCCGATCACTGACAATCTGTTGGACCGGCGTTTGTAGATAATTGTCGAAAAACCGGTCCCATAAGCGCACCTCCAACGCGTTCTCCCAATCGTCCGGAATCAGGCGCTGTTCACCTGGATACAGGCGATCCAGGTACTCGATGATGACGCTGGACTCCGGCAGATTACGTTGACGAGCATGATCGCGAAGTACCGGGAATTTTCCGATTGGCCACAATGCCTGAAGCTCTGCGCGGTCGGCGGCGTCCGTGAGATCGATGATTCTTCTGCCGAACTCGATGCCGTTTTCGTAGAGCGCGATGAGCACTTTGTGGCAGTACGACGACAGCGGATGGTAGTAAAGCGTTAGCGACATTTTTCAACTCCTTGTTGGGCAGATGAAAAGGGTGGGGCAATCAACAAGCATAGGCGGATGCCGGCGAAGCGTCTGGGCAGACACTTTCGAGCTTGTGAGCTTGCACACGGGAGAATTCCTGCTTAACTGGAAACCGCTGGTCGGGTTGTGACTCATTGGTCATGGCGTTCATCTCAGCGCCCTTGTACCGTTGTCGCTGGTTTGTGCTGTCAGGCTTGCCCTGAGGAAGCAGGGCAGTCGATCACGCTCTGTGTCTGGTCCAATTTGTTCAAGGAATAGAATGAAATGATGCCGAAAACTGCCATCGTCGAGATTGGTAAGAAGTACAAGGTTTATACCGAGCACTATCTCAACGCCGCTGCTGACAAGACGATCATTCTGGTCAATGGCTCGCTGGCAACGACCGCATCCTTTGCGCAAACGGTGCGTTACCTGCGGCCACGCTTCAATGTGGTCCTCTACGATCAGCCCTACGCCGGTCAATCGAAACAACACAACCGGCATGACCAACCGATCCGCAAGGAAGACGAGGCCGAAATACTGCTGGAGTTGATCGAGCACTTTCGCGCCCAGCATGTGCTGTCCTTTTCCTGGGGCGGTGCGGCGACCTTGGTAGCGCTGGCCCAACGGCCCCGCCGGATCGAAAAGGCGGTGATCAGTTCATTCGCCGCGCGGATCAATACGCCGATGCGTGAGTATCTGGAGAGCGGGCGGCACTTTCTCCATGCCTGCGATCGGCGCAACGTCGGGCGTTTGATCAACAGCACGATCGGCAAGCACCTGCCGTCGCTGTTCAAGCGTTTCAATGAGCGCCATGTCAGCAGCCTGGACGAACACGAATACCGGCAGATGCATTTTCACGTCAATGAGGTGTTGACCCAGGACACTCACTGCTACGTGTCCTGTGCCGATGCCATCGAAGTCCCGCTGCTGTTTATCAACGGTGAATGGGATGAGTACACCTCGGTGGAAGACGCCCGTCTGTTTGCGGCGCATACCCCCAAGGCTCAGTTTCAGACCATCGAGAACACCGGGCATTTCCTCGACATGGAACACCCCACGGCCTGGCATGACACGCAGCGGGCCTTGCTGGGCTTTCTGCAGCCGCCAGCCGTGAGGACGCCAAACCAGCCACGCAACCTGGCTTTCAGCGGCAAATCGTCAGTGATTCCGCCCCTGCAATCAGCTAACTGGCTGCGGCCTTAATTGACGCAGCAACTCGATTTGATCCGCAGGGACCAGCGTGCGCAGGGCTTTATACAGTGCGCGGGTCTCTAGCAGGTTCCAGACCCGCAGCATGGTTTCCAGGGCGTCCAATGGCTTGCTGATGAAGTCTTTGGCGCCCAGGGCCAGCGCGCGCAGGCGGGTATCGCGGGTGGCGTCGGCGGTGAGCACGAGGATCGGCAGGTATTCGCCGGCTGGAATGCGCCGGTTGAGCTGTTCGAGCACGGCAAAGCCGTCGAACTCCGGCATGTGCAGGTCGAGAATGACCAGGTCCGGCTCGAAGCTGTTGAACAGGTCCAGGGTTCGCAGCGGCTGGGTGCTGCTCAGTACATTGGTCAGGCCTTCGCGGACCAGCAACTGCTCCATCAAATCGAGGTTGGGTCGTTGGTCGTCGATGATCAGAATACGCAGGTCGGTGTTCACACGGGCTCCGGTAGGTGCTGGTCAAGGTGGGCGAGGAATGAAGGAATATGAATCGGCTTGGTCAGCACCGCAGTCGCTCCTGCTTCCAGCAAGGCCTGGTGCGTGCGGTCGCTGGCATCGGCGGTAATCATCAGCACGGGCGTGGCGCGGGTGCTGGAGGACAGACGCAAGCGCTGCAGAACGTTGAAACCATCAAGATCCGGCAGTGCCACATCCAGCAAAATCAGCTGCGGCGCATGTTGCCGGGCCAGGTCCAGGCCCATTTGCCCCTGCATGCTTGAGAGCAACTGGATGTGTGGCCGTCGCTGCAGCAGGGTTTCGATCAGGGCCAGGCTCGACAGATTGTCTTCGATGCACAGCACTTTGCCCTGGTAATCGGGGGCGGCGAGGGCGGGCGTTGCGGTTGGCGGGCTGATCAGTGCCGCAGGTGGCTCAGTGGTTGACGGCAATCGCTCGAAGGGCAGTTCCAGGGTGAAACTGGAGCCGTTGCCGGGTTGGCTTTTGACGGTCAGGCTGCCGTTCATCATTTCCAGAAGACTCTTGCTCAACGCCAGGCCGAGGCCCGTGCCTTCCACGTTCGGGTCGGTCTCCAGGCGCTCGAACGGCTTGAACAGTTGGTCCTGCCGATCAGCTGCAATGCCCTTGCCGGTATCGCAGACCGATACCGCAATTCGTTGTTGATGAACCCTGACCTCAATGTGCACCTGACCCTGGGGCCGGTTGTATTTGATCGCGTTGGACAACAGGTTCAGTAGCACCTGAACCAGCCGTTGCCGATCGGCGACGATCCCGCTGTCGGCGGCCAGCATCGGCAGTTCCACCAGTTGAATGCTGGCGTCGCAGGCCATGGGCGACA
Source organism: Pseudomonas sp. FP1740 (assembly GCF_030687165.1). Taxonomy (NCBI): domain Bacteria; kingdom Pseudomonadati; phylum Pseudomonadota; class Gammaproteobacteria; order Pseudomonadales; family Pseudomonadaceae; genus Pseudomonas; species Pseudomonas sp. FP1740. The sequence continues at coordinate 3,585,523 of NZ_CP117461.1, read as the reverse complement.
CCAGCGTCAGGGCTTCTTGCAGCACCACCGCCAAGGGCACGGCTTCAACGTTGAGTGGCAGGCGCCCGGCCTCGATCTTGGCGATGTCCAGCACTTCGTTGATCAGGGTCAGCAGGTGTTGCCCGGCCCGCAGGATGTGACCGATCTGCGCCCGCTGCCCTTTGGGCGAGTCCATATCCAGCAGTTGCGCGAAGCCGAGAATCGAGTTGAGCGGAGTACGCAGTTCGTGGCTCATGCGCGACAGAAACTCGCTTTTGGCGCGGCTGGCGCGCTCCGCTTCTTCCCGCGCAGTACTTAGCGCGATCTCGGCGGCACGGCGATCGGTGATGTCGCGGGTGATCTTGGAGAACCCGCGCAGGGCGCCACTGCTGTCGTACTGCGCGGTAATCACCACACTGGCCCAGAAGCGGCTGCCATCCTTGCGGCAACGCCAGGCCTCTTCCATGTAATGACCATTGCGTGTGGCCTCGCGCAGCGCCATGTCGGGATGCTGCGGACATTCTTGTGGCAGATAAAACACCGAGAAATGCTGGCCGACGATCTCCTGTTCGGTGTAGCCCTTGATTCGTTCGGCGCCGGCATTCCAACTGGTGACGAAGCCGCGTGTGTCGAGGGCGAAAATACCGTAGTCCTTCACCCCGTCGATGATCAGCCGCAAGCGTTCTTCGTTGTCGCGCAAGGCTCGTTCACGTTCGGCCAGTAACAGCCCGGCCTCAACCAGGCGCGTGCCCAATTGACCGATCTCATCGTTCTCCGGCGGTTGCGGCAATAACGGCTGACCGAGTGCCAGCCGTTGGGCGTTGCCCTGAACCTGCTGCACCCGGGCGACGATGCCTTTGGACAGAAACAGTACCGCGACAATGGCGCCGAACAACCCGCAAACGGCGGCCAGCAAGGTGGAGAACAACAGGCGCTGTCGAGTGGAGGCCGCCGCTGCGGTGCGCTCGGCCAGCAGGGTGTCCTCAAGCGTGCGCATGGCGCTGATGCGTTCGCGTAATTCGTCGAGGACATGTTTGTTGTTGACCAGGATCGTGGTGATCGACTCTGGGGTTGCGTTGCGATCATCGAGCAGCTCAACCAGACCTTCGACCTTGGTGTCGATCAGCGGCGTGATCGCCTCCAGATGTTTGCGCACCCGCTGATCGCGAACGTTGCGGTCGAGCCGCTGCAGCGCCGATTCGATCAAGGGCTTGGCTTGCCGGTAACCCGGCAGGAAATCCTCGCGATGGGTCAGCAGGTAGCCGCGCACGCTGGCGGCGGCCTCGGCGAGCAGGGTGTGCACCGCCTGAATATCGCCTTGCACCAGCAACACGCGGCGCACGTCTTCTTCCGCGCGCGCGGTCTGCCGTTCGGTGGTGTAGATCAGCACCAGCGAGAGCAACAGAATCACCAACGGCAGGGAAATCACCACGAGGGCTTTGCCGCGTAACGGCAGGTCTGCCCAGCGGCGGGCGTTTGACGCTTTCATGACTGGGTCACCAGACCCAGCGCAATGCCACGCACAGCGGCCTGGGTGCGGTCCGCGGCGCCGAGTTTGCCGATGACCCGTTCCACGTGGGCTTTGGCCGTGCCGGTGGTGATGCCGAGTTTTTCGCCGATTTCACGGTTGCTCATGCCGCTGGCCACCAGCCCCAGCACCTGGCGTTCCCGTGGGGTCAGGGTGACGGGGGCGGCGCCGCTGGCGTTGCGCTCGGTCAGGCGGCGCAGCAACTGCGCGCTGACTGAACTGTTGAGGGCCTGCTCGCCGGCGGCGACACGTTGCAAGGCGTCGATCACCTCGTGGCGACTGGCATCCTTGAGCAGATAGCCCACAGCGCCGGCGTTCATGGCGGCTTCAAGGTGATCGGGGCTGTCGTCCATGGTGAACATCATCACTTTCAGGCTCGGCAGGCGCTCTTGAAGCAGGCGTGCGGCGCCCAGCCCGTTGAGCACCGGCATGCGGATGTCGAGGATGACGATGTCGGGCAAAAGCCGTTCACATAAGTCCAGTACTTGCTGGCCATTGCACGCCTGGCCGACCACTTCGAATTGCGTCAGGCCGGCGAGCAACGAGACGAAGCCGGTGCGCGTGACTTCATGGTCGTCCGCCACCACCAGTCGTATAACGTCAGTCATTGAGGGGTTCCATTCAGGCCGGAGGGGACGGTGGCGCGCAGTTGCGTTCCGCCGTGCGCATGGCTGATGCAGGTGAATTCGCCGCCCAGCAGGCTCGCGCGCTCCTGCATCGCGGCAAGCCCCAGGTGCCGGGCGCCGCAGGTGTCGAGGGGTTGTTCCATGGCAAAGCCCTGGCCGTTGTCGTCCACCCGCAGCGAGGCTTGTCCTTCATGCAGTTGCAGCTCCAGCACGACGTGGCTGGCCTGCGCATGTTTGAGAATATTGTTGATGCCTTCCTGGGCGATCCTGAACAGGGCGATCTCCACCTGGCTGGGCAAACGTGCTTCGCAACGCGCATTCCAGTTCACTTTGATCCCCGCCTCGCGCAGGCGATCGGCCTCTTTGTCGACCGCTTTCAGCAAGCCAAAGTCGTCGAGCACCGTCGGGCGCAGGCCGCGGATCAATTGCCGGCCTTCACCGACGCAATGCTGGGCCAGTTGAAGAATCGTCTGTAAGTCCGCACCGAGTTCGTCGGGCAATGGTGGGCAGCGGCCGGCAAAACCTTGCAGGCGCTGATGCAGCCCGGCGAGGGTTTGTGCCAGGCCGTCGTGCAGGTCGTAGGCCATGCGTTTGCGTTCGTCTTCCTGTGCGCGGAAAAGCCGGTGGACCAGATCGGACATGGTGCGCTCGCGGGTCACCAATGCGTCGAGCAAGCGCTGGTTTTCCAGGTGCGCGGCGAGCAGGGTGGCGAGCAGTTGCAGGGATTCGAGGTCTTCGGTGTCCGGTGCGCTGATGCTGACGCTGTTGGCCAGCACCAACGCACCGAAGGCGGCACCATCGCCACCGCGTAAAGGAACCCGCAACACAATGGGCAGATCCGCGCTCGGCTGTTCCTGCCATTGCGGTGCGCACATTGCGGTGTCGGCGAGGTGCTCGAGGCTGTGCAAACGATCACGGCTGCCGTGACTGGTGGTGGTCCGGACCTGTGCATTCTCATCCCATTCCAGCAGTAACGCATGATCCATCGCCAGGAAGGCGCAGGCCCGTTGCAGCACCCGCTGGCGCATGGCCTCGGGAGCCAGTTGGGTCAGCTCCTGGCCGGTATCCACCAGCAGCCGCAGCCGCGCGGCGCGACTTTGCGACTGCCGATATTGAGTGCGAATGGCCAGGGCGCTACCGGGGTCATGATCAGGGTTTTGCATGGGGGCAGGTTCCGGCGCGGGCACGCCCGTTCGGGCAGGGGCGTCATTAAACCTTGTTAGCGGGGCAGGGCGCTATCTGCCGAATGGCATAGGCGAATGGCTCCGGTTGGCCGATGGCGGGCCGCGTTCCGGGCGGCACAGTGTGCCCATCGACCATCATTGGAATAGCGCAATGAAATTCAAGATCTCGACCATAGCCCTGTTATTCGCCCTGACCGCCCCGTTGGCTCAGGCGTTGGAAGCGGTGCCATACGTTTACAGCAGCGTGGCGCAGCAACCGACCAATGCGAAGGATCGTGAAATCGCCGCCCTGTTTGACCATTGGAACAGCGCGTTGAAGAGCGGCAATGTTCAGAGCGTGGTCGACCTGTATGCGCCGAACGCGGTGCTGCAACCGACGGTTTCCAATCAGGTGCGCACCACGCCGGCACAGATCAAGGACTACTTCGATCACTTCATGGCGCTCAAGCCGGCAGGGCAGATCAACTTCCGTGAGATCCGCCCATTGGGCGCCAACGTGGCCATGGACAGTGGTGTCTACACCTTTACGTTGACCGAAGCCGATGGCAAGACCCGTCAGGTGCAGGCGCGCTACACCTTCGTTTATGAGCAGGTGGGCGGTCACTGGAAGATTCTCAACCACCACTCTTCGGCGATGCCGCAAACGCAGGTGTTGCACGCGGGGAAATAAAAAAGAAGATGTGCAAAACCGACACGGCCCACACTCAGGTGGGCCGTTTCGTTGTGCTCAGTTCAACGCCAGGTCGTCTTCGGGCTGCTGCCCGCGAGCCTGTGCCGCGCGTTGCAACCGGCTGGCGATCAACGTGTTCTTCAACAGATAGGCAATGGTCATCGGCCCGACGCCACCGGGCACCGGGGTGATCGCGCTGGCGACGGTGCGGGCGCTGGCGTAATCGACATCGCCCACCAGACGGTCGCCGGACTCGTCGGTAATTCGGTTAATGCCGACATCGATCACCACCGCACCAGGCTTGAGCCAACTGGCGTCGATCAACGCTGGCCGGCCCACCGCCGCGACCACGATATCCGCCAGCCGACACAACGCCGGGGCATCGACGCTGCGCGAATGCACCACGCTGACCGAGCAGTTGGCTTGCAGCAGCAAGGTCGCCATCGGTTTACCGACAATGTTCGACCGGCCGATGACCACCGCGTGCAAACCGCTCAAGTCAGCACCGCAGGTTTCGTGCAACAGGCGCATGCAGCCGCTGGGCGTGCATGGGGTCAGAACCTCGATGCCTTGCACCAGCCCGCCGACGTTTTCCCGATGAAAACCGTCCACGTCCTTGATCGGGTCGATGGCATGAATCACGGCCTGTTCATCGATAGGAGCCGGCAAGGGCAGTTGCACCAGGATGCCGTTCACCGTGGGATCGGCATTGAGTTGCGCAATCAGTTCCAGTACCTGGGCCTGGCTGGCGGTTTCCGGCAGGCGGTATTCCAGGGAGCGGATACCGACTTCCTTGGCGCGCAGCAGTTTATTGCGCACATACACATGGCTGGCCGGGTCGTCGCCGACCAGTACGACCGCCAGGGCGGGGTAGATCTGTTGGCCAGCCAGGGCCAGAACCTCTTCCCGGACCTCGTCGAGGACCTTGGCAGAGATGGCTTTGCCGTCGATATCGCGGGCAAATGTGAGGGTGCTGCTGATCAAGAGAGTCACCGTTGTCTTGATTGAATGGGGGTGAAGTGATCATCGCGGCGTCTTCGCGCGCCGATGATCCATCAGAGACATGCAGGCAAGGGTGCTCAGGCTATCAGGTGAGGGCAGGCCAATACCACCGCAACACCTGAAGATCAGACACGCAAACGCACTTTTATGAAGCTTGTCGCGCATGGCCTGCACTATGCCAAGGCAAAAACCGAATCATCCCGATGTTCGCTCACCCTGAAAGGAAAACACGTCAAACCCCGATAAACCCTCACTGAAGCGTCGTTTCGAAAGCGTCGATCGGCAACTGGCACAATCGCTGCATTACATCGATCAAAGGTCCACGCAGTGGGCCGCCCCCGTCGATCAACGAAGATCGACCGGCCGAGCAGGTCGTGGGCAACATCGGTGGATCAGGCGAAGGCGCCAGGTCGAACACCGCGAGAACAGGCAAAGACGCCTGAAACCGAGAGGTTTCAGGCGTTTTTTTTTGCTTTTTTATCCGTGATTGGCTTTGGCTGGGTGCTTACTATGAATTCCAATGTTGCCGCATTGAACAAACTGCAAACGCTGATCGTGATCGGCAATGGCATGGTCGGACATCATTGTGTCGAGCAGCTCATCGAGCGCGGCGCCCTCGACCACTACCGGCTGCATGTCTTCAGTGAAGAGCCGATGCGCGCCTACGATCGAGTACACCTGTCCGAGTATTTCGGCGGTCGCGATGCCGAATCGCTGGCCCTGGGCGAAGCCTCCCTGTATCAAACGCCGGGCGTCACCCTGCATTTGGGTGTGCCGGTGCTGGAAATCGACCGCGTCCGGCGCCAGGTGATTACCGCGCAAGGTTGCGTCGCTTACGACAAACTGGTTCTGGCCACCGGCTCTTATCCCTTCGTGCCACCCATTGAGGGGGCCGAAGGCGACTCGCGCCTGGTTTATCGCACCCTTGAAGACCTCGACGCGATTCGTGCTGCGGCGGCCAATGCCCGGCGTGGCGTGGTGGTCGGCGGTGGCCTGCTCGGTCTGGAAGCCGCCAACGCCCTGAAAAGCCTGGGCCTGGAAGCGCATGTGGTGGAATTCGCCCCGCGCCTGATGCCGGTGCAACTGGACGAGCAGGGCGGCCTGGCGCTGAAGGCGCAAATCGAGCGGCTCGGTGTGGGTGTGCACCTGTCCCGTGGCACGCAGTCGATCAGTGCCGGCGAGCAGTACCGTTACCGGATGAATTTTGCCAACGACGAATTTCTTGAAGCCGACCTGATCGTGTTCTCCGCCGGCATCCGTGCGCAAGATGCATTGGCCCGTCAATGCGCGCTGGACATTGGTCCTCGCGGCGGCGTGGTGATCGACGACCAGTGCCTGACCAGCGATCCGCACATCTACGCCATCGGCGAGTGTGCCGCCTGGAATGGCAGCCTCTTCGGCCTGGTCGCCCCCGGTTACCAGATGGCCCGTGGCGTCGCGTCGCTGCTGTGCGATCAAGTCGCCGAGCCGTTCCAGGGCGCCGATATGTCGACCAAGCTCAAACTGCTCGGCGTTGACGTGGGCTCCATCGGCGATGCCCATGCCCAGACACCGGGCGCGCGCAGTTATCAGTTCATCGATGAAGCGACGGCCAGCTATCGCCGGCTGGTGGTGGATGCCGACAGCAAGCGTGTGCTCGGAGCGGTGTTGGTCGGCGACAACAGCTATTACGACACCTTGCTGCAATACATGCAGAACGGCATTGCCTTGCCGTCGGAACCGGCCAGCCTGATTCTGCCATCGTCCACCGGCGCACCAACCCTGGGCCCGGGCGCGTTGCCCGAGTCGGCAACGGTGTGCTCGTGCCATAACGTCACCAAGGGCTCGATCTGCTCGGCCATCGATGGCGGCTGCACCGACCTGGGCCTGCTCAAGTCGCAGACCAAGGCGTGCACCGGTTGCGGCGGTTGCGCGGGGCTGCTCAAGCAAGTCTTCGAGCATGAACTGATTGCCCGTGGCGTCAGCGTCGACAAGAGCCTGTGCGAACACTTCGCCTACACCCGTCAGGAGCTTTATGCGCTGGTGCGGGTAGAAGGGGTGATCACTTTCGAAGAGCTGCTGGCCAAGCATGGCCGTGGACACACCGGTTGCGACGTGTGCAAACCGGCGGTGGGCTCGATCCTCGCCTCGTGCTGGAACCAGCCAATCATGGACGCCTCGCTGGTGCCGTTGCAGGACACCAACGATACCTTCATGGCCAACATGCAGAAAAACGGCACCTATTCGGTGGTGCCGCGCATCGCCGGCGGTGAGATCACGGCGGACAAGCTGATCGCGATCGGCGTGGTGGCGAAGAAATACGACCTCTACACCAAGATCACCGGCGGCCAGCGGATCGACCTGTTCGGCGCGCAGTTGCATCAGTTGCCGGACATTTGGTCCGAGCTGATCGAGGCCGGTTTCGAAACCGGGCACGCCTACGGCAAGTCGACCCGCACCGTGAAGTCTTGCGTGGGCAGCACCTGGTGCCGTTACGGCGTGCAGGACAGCGTGAAAATGGCCCTGACCCTCGAAGATCGCTACAAAGGCCTGCGCTCGCCGCACAAGCTTAAGTTCGCCGTTTCTGGTTGCACCCGTGAATGTGCCGAGGCGCAGAGCAAGGATGTCGGCGTGATCGCCACCGAGAACGGCTGGAACCTCTATGTGGCCGGCAACGGCGGCATGCGTCCGCGTCACGCCGAGTTGTTCGCCACCGACCTGGACGATGCAACCCTGATTCGTTACATCGACCGCTTCCTGATGTTCTACATCCGCACCGCCGATAAATTGCAGCGCACCTCGGTCTGGCGCGAAAGCCTGGAGGGCGGCCTGGATTACCTCAAGGACGTGATCATCAACGACAGCCTGGGGCTTGGCGCAGAACTTGAGTCGCAGATGCAACTGGTGGTCAACCGCTACGAATGCGAATGGGCCAATGCCCTCAAAGACCCGGAAAAACTCAAGCGCTTCCGCACCTTCGTCAACGATCAGCGGCCGGACCCGGACATCCATTTTGTCCAGGAGCGCGGTCAGCGCCGGCCGATCATGGCCGCCGAACTCAACCTTATCCCTGTCACCGAGGAAAATGCCTGATGAGCCAGTCCACTACCCAGCGTGTCGATGCCCTTGCCACCGCGGCCAATGCCCAAGCCTGGCAGGCGGTGTGCAGCCAGCAGGATCTGGTCAGCAACTCCGGCGTCGTCGTCTGGCTCGACGGCGCCCAGGTGGCGCTGTTCTACCTGCCACAAGCCGAAGGTCGCACCCTCTACGCCATCGACAACCATGATCCGCAATCCGGCGCGAACGTCATTGGCCGCGGACTGATCGGCAGTCTCAAGGGGGATCTGGTGGTGGCGTCGCCGATCTACAAGCAGCACTTTCGTCTTGAAGACGGCAGCTGCCTGGAGTACCCCGAACAGCGCCTGCGGGTGTGGCCGGTGCGCTTGAACGCCGGCGTCGTGGAAGTCGCGGCGGCTTGACCGTTGCCCTGAACCGTATCGGAGAACGTTGATGAAAACAGCCGCACAGTTGCTGAAACTGAAGATCGTGCAAAACCAGCAGGTGCACAGCATCGCACCGGATCAGATGGTCCTCGACGCCCTGAAAATGATGGCCGAGAAGAACGTCGGCGCGCTGCCCGTGATCGAAGAAGGGCAGGTGGTCGGCGTCATCAGCGAGCGCGACTATGCGCGCAAGGTAGTGCTACAGGGGCGTTCTTCGGTCGGCACGCCGGTGCGCGAGATCATGAGCGCACCGGTGGTGACTGCCGACAGTTTGCAGAGCATTGAGCGCTGCATGGAGGTCATGACCGACAGTCATTTGCGTCATCTGCCGGTGCTGGAAGGCGGGGAACTGATCGGGCTGCTGTCGATCGGCGATCTGGTCAAGGAAGCCATCGTCGAGCAGGCCGATTTGATACGGCAACTTGAGCACTACATTCGCGGGCATTGAGCCCGCGCATACCGTAGGTCGCAAAAATCGGCTGGCGTGGAAATAAACCTAAGTAACCGGTTGGAACAGTCGATAACCCCAACAGTAGGCAATTAGCCGACCACGCACCTGCCGACAGGGGAACCATCGAGTGTCCATAAAATTACGTTTGATCTTGTTGATCGGCACTGGCTTGCTCACCGCCCTGATCGTGAGTCTGGTCAGCTATGTGGGCAATACCCGGATGGCTGAAGCGGTGAGTGACAACGAGGTCAGCATGACCGCGCTGCGCAACCACCTCGAAGCCGACATGATGCACGATGCACTGCGCGCCGATGTACTGTCGGCGATGCTGGTAGGGTTGGGCAAGAGCCCCAGCAGCAAGGCCGAGGTGCGCAGTTCACTCAATGAGCATGCCGCGCATTTTCGCGAGATGCTCGGTGACAACCTCAAGCTGCCGGTCAACGAAACCCTCAAGGCCGCGCTGGACAAGATCAAGCCAAGCCTCGATACGTACATCAGTGCCGCCGAGCGCATTGTCGGGCTGGCGCTGGATAATCCTGATTCCGCACAACAGCAACTGGGCACTTTCAATAACGCGTTCAGCCAACTGGAAAGCCAGATGGCCACCCTCAGTGAGCTGATCGAAACCAACACTCAACAGACCAGCGCGGGCACTCGGCAAACCATCAGCAGCGCCAACTTCACTCTCGGTGTCGTACTCATTGCCAGCTTGTTGCTGCTGCTCGCCCTGGGACGCTCGGTCATCCTGAGCATCATGGGGCCGTTGCAGATCGCCAGCCGGATTGCCGACAGCATCGCCCACGGCAACCTGAGCGAGCCTATCGTCGAGCCCACCCGCAAGGATGAAGCCAGCACCTTGATTCGCAGCCTGGCAACCATGCAGCGTGACCTGCGCGGCATGATCGAAGTGGTTCGCAGCAACGCCCACGGCGTAAGTGGCATGAGCCAGCGGTTGAGCAGCGGTTGCCATCAGGTCGCGGGCAGCAGCCAGCAGCAAAGCGTTGCCGCCAGCACCATGGCCGCGGCGGCCAGCGAAATGACTGCGAGCATCGAGGAAATCACCCGGCATGCCGAGCGTGCACTGAACATGGCCAACCAGGCCGAGGAACTGGCCAAGGACGGCGGTCGGGTGATTCATCAAGTGGTCAGCGACATGGACGGGATTGCCCGTTCGGCGCAGCAGTCGGCCCAGGTGATCCGCACCCTGGACAAGGAGTCCGAGGGGATTTTCAGCATCATTCAGGTGATCAAGGGCATTGCCGATCAAACCAACCTGTTGGCGCTTAACGCCGCCATCGAGGCCGCCCGTGCCGGTGAGCAGGGCCGTGGTTTCGCTGTCGTGGCCGATGAAGTACGTAGCCTGGCGGGCCGCACCAGCGCCTCCACCCAGGAAATCGCCACCATGGTCGCGCGTATCCAGCAAAGCACCCGCGAGGCGGTCAGCAGCATGGAGGCGGGCGTCGCGCAGGTCGACAAGGGCATGGCGGTGACTGCCGACGTCGAGCGCGCCATCCGCGAAATCCTCCAGGCCACGCTCAGTACCACAGAATTGGTCAATGACATCAGCCGCACAATCGGTGAGCAGAGCCTGGCCAGCAACGAAATCGCGCACCAGGTGGAAATGATTGCCGGCATGTCCGAAGGCAACAGCAAGGTGATCAACCAGACCGCCTCGACCACCGATGAACTGTCCAGCCTGGCCGGACAGCTCTCGCAGTCGGTGGATCGGTTTCGCCTTTGAGGTGTTGCCTGGCCCTTTATCGGGGCCAGTCAGCTCATCCAGTTGCCACCATCGACGTTATAGGTCTGCGCCACGATGTAATCGCTTTCGGCGGACGCGAGGAAGATCGCCATGCCGACAAGGTCATCTGCCGTGCCCATGCGCCCGTACGGCACTTCCTGTCCCGCCAGTTTTTTCTTTTCCCCGAGCGGGCGGTTTTCATAGCGGGCAAACAGCGCGTCGACGCCGTCCCAGTGCTCACCGTCCACCACTCCCGGCGCGATGGCATTCACATTGATGTGATGGGGAATGAGATTGAGACCGGCCGATTGCGTGAGGCTGATCACCGCCGCTTTGGTCGCGCAATACACCGCGACCAGCGCTTCACCGCGCCGACCGGCCTGGCTGGCCATATTGATGATCTTGCCTCCATGGCCCTGGCGGATCATCTGCTTGGCCGCGGCCTGCAGTGTGAACAGGGTGCCGGAAACGTTGATCGAGAACAGCCGTTCGTAGCTGTCGCGAGAAATCTCTGTGATCGGTGCGAGATCAAACAGCGCCGCGTTGTTGATCAGGATGTCGAGCTTGCCTGTGGTGGCGATCACCGTGGCGATGGCAGCGTCAATGGATTGCTGATCGGTCACGTCCATCTCGACCGCATAGGCATTGGACCCCAACTCGATTGCCGTGGCTTGGGCACGTTCCAGGTTGATGTCGGCGATCGCGACCGTAGCGCCTTCGCGGATATAGGCTTGCGCGAACGTCCTGCCTATTCCTCTGGCGGAACCGGTAATCAGGGCGCTTTTTCCTTCTAGACGTTTCATTGTTTCCATCCAATCGTTAGAGCTAAAGAGACGCCCGTTGAGGGCATTAAAAATGGTCGTTAGTCTGCGAAGACCCCGCAGTGATTGCGCCACGCTGTGCTACTTGGGATAACCGGCGCGCTTCATCTCGCGTTCGGTGCTTTGCTGCGCGGAGGCCAGGGCCTGTTCCACCGGCATCTGCCCGGTGAGCGCCGCGGATACCAGCTTGCCGACCGACGTGCCAATCGCCTGGAATTCGGGAATGGTCACGTATTGGATGCCGACGTAGGGCACGGGCTGGACCGAAGGGTGCGCCGGGTCGGCGTTCTGCATCATTTTCAGCGTGACGCCGGCGAAGGGCGCGGCCTGCAAATAGGCATCGCTGTAGGTCGACATGCGGGTGCCAGGCGGTACGTTGCTGATGCCATCCGTCTCGGCAACCAGTTGGATGTATTCCCTGGAGGTGGCCCAGGTCACAAAGGCTTTGGCGGCTTCCTTGTGTTTGGATGTCGCCGGGATGGCCAGTGACCAGGCATAGAGCCAGGACGAACCCTTGTCGGTGACTTGTGTGGGCGCGGCGACGAAACCAACATCATTGGCCACCTTGCTTTGCGTTGTGTCGGTGATGAAGGAGCCGGCGACGCTGGCATCGACCCAGATTGCGCATTTGCCACTGTTGAACAGGGCCAGCGTCTCGTTGAAGCCATTGCTCGACACACCCGGTGGGCCGTACTGCTTGAGGGTGTTGACGTAGAAGTTGGCGGCGGCAGTCCATTGCGGCCCGGTGAGTTGCGGCTGCCATTGCTCATTGAACCAGCGCGCGCCAAAGGCGTTGGACATGGTCGTCAGCAGCGCCATGTTCTCACCCCAACCGGCCTTGCCGCGCAGGCACATCCCATACTGTTCTTTATCCGGCTGGTGCAGCTTGCCGGCGAACTCGCCGAGCTGCGTCCAGGTCGGGTGCTCGGGCATGCTCAGGCCGGCGTTCTTGAACAGGTCGGTTCGGTAATAGGTGACGGTGCTTTCGCCATAGAACGGCAGGGCGTAGAGCGCGTCGTTGACCGATAACCCTTGGCGAACCGCAGGGAAAATATCTTCGAGGTCATAGCTGGCGGGCAGGTCCTTTATTGGCTCCAGCCAATGCTTGGCGCCCCACAAGGGTGTTTCGTAAGTGCCGATGGTGAGCACGTCGAACTGGCCGCCCTGAGTGGCAATGTCGGTGGTCAGGCGCTGACGCAACACGTTCTCTTCAAGCACCACCCAGTTGAGCTTCACGTCGGGGTGCAGCTGTTCGAATGTTTTGGACAACCGCTGCATGCGGATCATGTCGCTGTTGTTCACGGTGGCGATGGTCACCGTTTCGCCAGCCTGGCAGAGCAGGGCAGAGCACAGGCCGGCGGACAGAAAAAGCGCGCTTGGAATGATCTTCATCGTGATCTCCGCTCTGCGCCTGGGGCGGCAGAAGCTTTATTGTTGTTGTAATCCACGAGGCGAGTCATAGCCGCACCGGGATGACCACAGAATTGCAGCTACCCAAGCAGCGAACAAATGAATGGCATACGCGCCGCTGATACTTTTTTGACCGTGGAAAAAAAGTATCAGCGGGCGCCATGTAACGCGCTAGGCGCCGGGCGTCGTTAGTGCGAGTCTCATGTCAGCGTCCCGAGACTTCGACCCGTCCCGGGCTTCGCGGTACCTTGATAAAACCAACAAAAACGGAATCGCCAGAGTGATGAACCATCACGTAACCGCAGACAAGCCGCCAGCGCTTGAAGTCATTCTGAACGAGCCCCAGCACAGCTTTCGTTGGTACGAACACGACTATCCCTTCGACCTGGCGCGCTGGAACCATCATCCGGAGTTCGAGATCCACCTGATCCGCGAAGGCAGCGGTCGGCTACTGGCTGGTGACTATATCGGCGTATTTGAAGCCGGCCATGTCGCCCTCATCGGCCCGGGCCTGCCTCACGACTGGATCAGTGATCTGGGCAAAGGCGAGGTGATTACTGGCCGCGACGTCGTATTGCAGTTTGATGGCCAGATGCTGATGCAACTGCGTGACAAGGTCCCGGAGCTCAGCGAATTGCAAAGCCTATTTCGCCAGGCGGCGCAGGGCATCGAATTTCATGGCAACACCCGCAAAAAAGCAGCTCGACTGCTGGAAGAGATCGGCCAGTGCCACGGCTTGCAGCGACTGTGCCTGTTCCTGTCGTTGCTGCAACTGCTGGCATCGGCCCCCGACAGCGAGAGACAGACGCTTGCCAGCCTGCAATACGCGCCCATGCTCGACGCATTGACGGCCCAGCGCATGAGCATTGTCTTCGACTACATCCTGAACGACCTCGCCGATGAGTTGCGGATGTCGGTCATTGCCCAGCGCCTGGACATGAACGAGCCGGCCTTCTCCAAATTCTTCAAGCGCGCCACCGGCCATACCTTCGTCGACCTGACGCGCAAACTACGAGTCCAGCGTGCCTGCCGTTTGCTGGCGCAAAGCAGTTTCAGCGTTGCCGATATCTGTTTTGAGGTGGGGTACGCCAACTTGTCGAATTTCAATCGGCACTTTCGCCATGAAATGCACGAGACGCCCAGCGAGTATCGGCAGCGATTGCAGCGCGCATCTTGCGGTGGGTAGCGCTTTCTGTGGCGCTGAAGTGTTAGTCTCGAAAGCAACCGGGTAGTGGCGTTAGCGCATCTGGAATTATTTTCTTCCAGTTCTTGACATGCCTTTCGAACCAGTCCAGAATTGCGTCCATTCCTGGTTCAGGAACACGAAAACCCCTTAGATTTCAAAGGGTTGGAAGCTAGATTAGAATCTTGTTTCCAGATACGAGTTTACACGTTTGATGTTGCTCTACTGAGCATCAGATGTTTGAGGCCGAATAGCAAAATGGTTATGCAGTGGATTGCAAATCCACCTACGCCGGTTCGATTCCGACTTCGGCCTCCACTTTAAACGAGCTCCGTAGATCCATGATCTACGGAGCTTTTTTATTTCCGCAGTCCTGCAAGATTTAGTCTTGAAAAGGGGATTTGCGAACTTGCTTCACCGGGGCGGGATGTATATATTTCCCCCTCTGTTGCACAAGCGTCAGAACTGCCAGGTCGTAACTGGTCAGTCTCCAGACTGCTTTACCGCGCTACCGCCCGAATGGCGAAACTGGTAGACGCATGGGACTTAAAATCCCCCGCTCGTAAGGGCGTGCCGGTTCGATTCCGGCTTCGGGCACCATGAATATCAAGGGCTTGCGTGAGATACCTCACGCAAGCCCTTATTTCTTTGCTCCGCAAAAACCAATCTCTGCTCCGCAATTCGCTACCACTGGTCATTTTGTGGGCGTCACTTTCATCCCTTTGCGCATTCGAATGTACTTCTCTGTCATGCCTACTGTGGTGTGCCCAAGTTGATCGCGTGCAGCACGAATGTTGCCTGTCGATTCTTCCTTATCCGTCGCGGCCTTCGCCCGTACGCGCATTTGAAAATCAGCCTTGGGAATGCCGGCAAACCTCGCGGGCATCATCAAACGACTTCCTGAGCATGCTCGTCGTCATCGGCTACACCGCCAATGTCGGCAGCGCTGGATGATCTCGGCCGTGGCGCGGGTGATGCTGCAATGGCCATTGCTTCAATGAAGTGATGACTTTATCGATGATTGTTTTCTGCGTGAATGGGAATCAGTGTTAATTACGAATGATTTTGTATAGCATGCGCCGCAGTTTTTGGCGGTTTTACTCCCTGCATTGGCCTATTCGTAAAGGTTTTTCTCTACATGCGTCGAACCCTGCTTTCCATTTGTGTGCTGCAAGCATTGTCGTCTACCTCATGGGCTGAACAAACGGAGGTGTCACCCTCAACGCTTGAGCTGGACGCAACCGATGTTATCGGTACTGCGAATTACGAAAGGGCGGACGGCCCGGTGCAGGGTTATCTGGCTACGCGCTCGGCCAGCGCCACACGCACCGACACGTCGATCCACGAAACCCCGCAATCGATCAGTGTGGTCTCGAAAGATGCGGTCGAGGATCTGGGAGCCACCCGTTTGCAGGACGCGCTGGACTACGCCGGGGGCGTGGGGCGGGCGAACAATTTTGGTGGACAGGGTCTGACCACGTTTACCGTTCGTGGCTTCACCACTGGCGAGTTTTATCGCAACGGTTTTCCGATCAACCGCGGTTATCCGAACATGCCGGATGCCAACACTATCGAGCGACTCGAAGTGCTACGCGGTCCGGCAACCATGCTCTACGGTCGGGGTGATCCTGGCGGCACGTTCAACGTGATTTCCAAACAGCCGTTGCCCGAGCGCACCGTCACCTTGGGCAGTCAACTGAACGATCAGGGCATGAAGCGTGGGACGCTGGATGCTTCCGGCCCGCTCGACGAAGAAGGGCGCCTGGCCTATCGACTGAACGTAGTGGGCGAGGGCGGCGACACCTTCCGCGATCACGTCGAAACCGAGCGCTACGGTATCACGCCGGTGCTCACGTGGCAGGCAACCGACGCGACCAAGCTGATTTTCGAAGGCGATTTCATGCGTAACAACGCGCCTCTGGATCGAGGCGTTACACGTTACCCGAGGCAGACGGGTACCGCCTCTCGCGACAGTTTTTTCGGCGAAAAAGACGCTGGCAAACTGCATAACGACAACAACATGGCGCAACTGCGTTTCGAGCACATGCTCAATGACGACTGGACGCTGGGTGGTGGCTTTCAGTGGCTCGATGGTTCGCTCAAGGGCAACGCAGTCGAGGCCAACGGTATTGCCGCTGACGGCCGCACCTTGGGGCGCAACTTCAACTATCGCAAGCTGGAGTGGACCGACAAGGATACCCAGCTCAATCTGACCGGCCATTTCGATACCGCTGGTTTGCAGCACACGTTGCTCACCGGTATCGAGTACGAAGATTATGACTACAAGTCGATCATTCAACGCTCCAGCGGTGCTGTCGATGCGTATCCGATCGACATCTTCGATCCGGTGTACGGCCAGTCGCGTCCAGCACTGACTCGTACGCCGACCCACGACAAGGAAAACCTCAAAACTTATGCCGCGTTTGTGCAGGATCAATTGGCACTGACCGACAAACTGAAGGTGCTGGCAGGGGCGCGTTTCGAACGCTTCGAACATGACTACGAAACCTTTGTCCCGGGCGGCAAGAGTTGGCAGGCGAGTGACAACGCAGTAACTCCGCGCATCGGCGTGACCTACGATTTGACCGAGACATTAGCGGTTTATGCCGACACCGCGCGCTCGTTCAAGCCCAACACCGGCGCTAGCCGCCTCGGGGGAGGGTTTGCGCCGGAGAAGGGCAAGTCGTACGAAATGGGTATCAAGTGGGAAGCACTGGATCAGCGGTTGAGTGTCGATGCGGCGATCTATCAGATCGAGAAGCGTAACGTGCTGACCACCGACCCTGTCGATTCCACCTTCAGCGTTGCTGCCGGTGAAGTGCGAAGCCGTGGTTTCGACATCAACGTTGCCGGCAACCTCACTCCCGAATGGCGCGTGATTGGCGGCTACGCCTATGTCGATGCCGAAGTGACCAAAGACAACGTACTGCGCTCTGGCACGCGGCTGCTGAACATCCCGAAAAACAGCTTCAGCCTGCTGAATATGTACGAGTTCCAGGACGGCACCCTCAAGGGATTGGGTTTGGGCACCGGATTCAAGTACGTCGACGAGCGCGCCGGACAAACCGCCAACACTGCGTTTTCGATGGGCAGCTACACCGTTGTCGACTTGCTTGGCTTCTACAAGATCAATGACAAGGTGCGGCTCAATCTTGACGTGAAAAACCTGTTCGATCGCGATTATGAAGAAGGCGCGTTCGGCAATGTTTACGCTTATCCGGGGGCGCCACGAACCGTGCAAGTCGGTATTTCCTACACGTTGTAGTGCGTTCTGCTGGTGCACACTGAGCAAGCTCGATAACGCTGGAAGTGAGGCGATGTGCGTCAGCAGTAGAGTCTGTGGATCCTGCAAAGGCGACAGTTGCAGACTTGAGAGGATTTTCATTTCGTACGCAAATCTGGAGTTGTTTTCAATCGCCAGATGAGAGAGGTTGCGGAAACTGCAGAAAATATGCGGAAACGATGCAGGAATGATGGAACAGAAATCTACAGCGCTATAAACGACAAAGCCCTGAGTAATCAGGGCTTTGTCGTACATAAGATGGCGGAAGGCGATGGGATTCGAACTCATGGACCTGTTACGGTCGACCTATATCTAATACTTTCAATCATGTTCAGACCACTTTGCACGTCAACCACGCCCCCCAGAAAAGGCTGCTGAAGAAACGGGTAGCGTCTCCAAATCCGGCGTCATGCAAGAGCTTTTGAACCGCCGCCTCGGAATGTGGAGGATCAGCGCCTTGAAGGATTTTCCCAAGCTTGACCTTCACTTCATCCGGGCTGGCTCCATGCTGCCGCCACCGCTGCCCCCAAGCCGCAAGCAGTAGCGGCTGGCTGGCGTAAGCGTATTGATTCCCCGCGACAATCAGCGGCGCACCCGGTTTTAGATGAGCCCGAATGGATCGTAAAATTTGTCGCTTGGTTTCATCTCCATCGAGATGATGGAGTACCCCGATCAAGGTCGCTGCGTCGTATGACTCGTCTGCTGCCAGGTCTTCAACATGCCCAAGATGCATGGCCGTTCTTTCAAGCAAGTTGTTTGCCTCTAATTGCTGCTTTGCAGCCTCCAACATCGGCTCGGACGGATCAACGGCCGTGAAGCGCCAACCCGGCTCAAGCTTGGCCATAGCAACAATTTCCTGCGCCGTACCGCCAGCGCCAACTACAAGTATTTTTGCCGAACGTGTAGCGCCCAGGCTTGCCGCCAGCATGCACGCAGCCAAGTCTTGGCAGGCGTCATATCCTGCTAGCGCAATACGGCTCTGTCGTCCGTACTCATTGGCTCGTGAGGTATCAAATTTTTCTGAGTTGAGAGGGGATGATTTCAAGGCGCTTCTCCATGTCCTGAAATCAAGCTACGCCAGACATAGCAATAATAAAAATTCATTAATTTTATGTGGCGCATTCCTGAAAGGAATGCATGCCTCAAAAAAATGCATAGCCGGATCAAGTCTGATGGCTGTTACCCATGTTTTGACTATTCGAGCGTATTGTCTGGTGGAGAGATGATCCGGATCATCCACAGCGATCGGCAGTGCGCGTGGGTCGGGCGCAAGTCAAGGGGGGAGGAGCCCTTTGGTCTGGTCGTGCGGCGTTGGGAAGGTATGTATGATGACGCATCTATTGTTACCGATGGTCCCCATCCGCCGCTCAGAACCGCCCCGACGAGGCTATTGCAGCGGTGCACTTGTATTAAGGGGTCTATTTTATGGCCTACATGTCGTCCAAGCTCAGTGGTCAGTCGCCCGAAGTGTTTCACTTGGAGACTAGCGACACCAGTGGCTACGCCGTGGATTGGCACGCCCACGACTGTCATATGCTGCTGTTACCACGCCAGGGAGGGCTATTTCTGTCGACCGAAAGCAGTCAGATTGCTCACGTTTCGCCCCGGTTGTTTTCCTTTGTGCCGGCAGACTTTGCACACGCAACCCAAGCGGTTCCGGGGCGGGAGAAACATATGACCTTGTATGTCGATCCCTCTTACATCAAACATCAAGGACAGATGAACGGTTACAGCGGTTTCGCCAAACAGGTAAATCGATCGGGGATCTGGCAAGGAACAGAGACGCTGGAAAGTATCTTGCGCCTGTACGACCAACTGCAAGGCAGTGCATCCGCGGAGGCCTTTCAGCGCCAATTACCCCATCTCAATCATCTGCTCTTCGAGGAGTGCGCGCGGGTTATCGCTTGTCAGCAGACTCAGCCGCAGCCGAGTGAACATCAGCAGCAGGCGACGCTGGTTCGCGACATACAGCGCTACATTCAGGAGAATCTGGAAACAGATTTGGATATTGAGTCGATTGGGCATGAGTTCCACCTGTCACGGCGTCACCTTACTCGTATCTTCAAAGACATTACGGGCGAAACCCTGCTGGATTTCACCAACCGCACCCGAGTGGAAACGGCCGCCCGGCTTGTTTCATGCACTTCACTATCGATCCTCGAAGTCAGCCTCGCGGTAGGCCTGGACTCCCCCTCATACCTTGCTCGACTGTTCAAGCGCCACCTGGGCCTAACCCCAAGCGGGCTACGCAAACCCCGCTAACGATCTGGCCCAAACGGGCGCATGGACGGCCCGATCAAGCGCTTTCGCCAAAATGATGCTGGCCACAATAGACCTCGTCTCCAACATTGAGAGGTCACAATGAACGACGTGGACGTTGTAGAAGTCTTCAAGTCCAGCCAGGGAGGCGACAAACGGGGATCCATCGCAATCGGTGCCGCCGGGCTGGGCGCTGAGCAGATCATGACGATGGCTCCCGCCTATCTGCGATTCATAGCGACCAGTAACGGGCCGGGCAGGCTGAGTTATTGGCAGGAGCGAAAAGCAAAAGAAGTCATGATGGAAAACCTTGATTGCGGTATTCAGGTTTCGGCCGTAGCCAAGGAGTGTTCCTTGTCACGAAGTCATTTTTCCCGAGCTTTCAAGAATGCTACGGGCCACTCCCCACGTGATTGGTTTCAGCTTGCAAGATTAACCCGAGCGAAAGAATTCCTTGAGCAAACTGATTTTTCTATTACTCAAGTGGGCTTGGAGTGCGGGTTTGCTGATCAATCCCATTTCACCCGAATGTTCTCCAGTAAATTCAATATGACCCCAGGAAAGTGGCGGGCACAAAAAAAGTCCCAGCTGTAGGGGTGGATCCCCCCTGGAGAATCCATCAAGGCCACCACACCCGTCCGATTGTCAGTCGGACGGGTGTGGTGCTGCCATTGATGGCAGGCACTCCTTGTTGGTTTCCGGTCCGCTATTCTTGATAGCTTGAGCAGGCAAAATCCGAAGGGTCGAACCGATCGGTCGTGTCCATCCGGATACTTCGCAGGTCCACTGTTTCCAGGTGTGACGCGTATAAAGGCTCCGAAAAATAGCTGATCAGGATGGAGCGACGGCGTGCGCCGATTGAGTTCAGACTGCCCGCATGCACTAAATCGGCATCAAACACCAGGATGTCACCCGCGGAGCCTGAAAGCTGCACGGACCGGGACTCGTCATTGAAGTCGAATGGCGGCGCTTCCTGGTCAGGGTGATGGCTGCCGGGGACGATACGTGTTGCGCCGTTCTCGGGGCCATAATCGTCGAAGTAAGCAATGGCGTTCACAATGTCGCCGGGCCGTTGGGCCGACAAGTCGCGGTGCAGCTGCTGATGACCGCCACCTGCAAGGGGCTCGCGACCCTCCACCTGCGAGAGGAAAAACCGCTCTTCGATCAATTCACCCACCACCGCCAGCAGCTCCGGCAGACGACACACCGCCAGAATCTTCGAATCAGAATCCAGCAGCGAATGGCGCCAATCCATGCCACGCGGCACTGGCCATTGGTCCGCCGGCTTCACGCCGGCATCGAACACGGCACGAAGGTCACCCAGCCACTCGGCCGGGATCGCTCGACGGAGCAGCGCAAAGCCATCTCGATGGAGTTGTTCGCGGTCAGTCATGGATTCCTCAATTCCCTTGCCACCAATGCATCAAAAATCCCGCAGTTGCGCGCGCAACTGATGGACATCATAGAAGAACAAAATGGTCAGCCTGTTCTTCGCGCTCGTTTAGATCTGGTCCAGCAACCAGGTACGGAACGCGGTCACCGATGCGGGGCGGCGGTTCTATGAACGGTTTATGCCGTCTACACCTCACGACAGTTTGTCGACGCAAAAATCGCTCGCTTTATTGACACGTTAAAAGACCGGGTTGGCAGTCAGCTGGCAGCCACTGCTCAGGAACTCATCGATTGAAACGCCGCGAGGGGTAAAGGTATTTGCGCCTCAATGAGACAATCCATCATCATGGTCCACGAGACGGCCATTATGTTGTTCTGCTCATTATCAAACATTTATGCTGCTACCCCAAACAGGGTACCCACCGCAGCGGTCAACGCCATTGCCAGGGCCCCCCAAAAGGTGACACGAGCAGTTGAAGCAATCATGGGGGCGCCGCCGGTATGGGCAGCCAGAACTCCTAAGAGCCCGAGAAACAGAAGCGAGCTGCCCGCAACCCCCCACATAAGTGCAGCAGTCGGAACCATCAGAACCACCAGTAATGGTAATGCAGCGCCCACAGAGAAAGTCGCTGCGGAGGCAAAGGCAGCTTGCACAGGACGCGCGGCCAATGTATCGGATATCCCCAATTCGTCGCGTCCATGAGCGCCCAGAGCATCGTGTTGCATCAACTGTGTGGCAACGTTTGAAGCCAGCGCTGTATCCAATCCCCGCTCGACGTAAATGGCAACCAGCTCTTCGTACTCCTGCTTGGGGTTGGCGGCCAACTCTTTACTTTCCCGAAGCAAGTCTGCGCGTTCGGTGTCGGCTTGGGAACTGACCGATACATATTCACCAGCCGCCATCGACATTGCTCCGGCGACAAGGCCGGCAACACCTGCGACCAGAATGCTCTTTGAACTCGCACCGGCCGCCGCAACTCCCAGGACGAGGCTAGCCGTTGAAACGATACCGTCATTCGCGCCAAGAACAGCAGCGCGGAGCCAGCCTGTCCGGTGTGTTTTGTGCCTTTCGCTGTGTCTCATGGGGATGACCCCGCAACGGAATGTTTAGTCAGGTGCCCAACGCATAGGCAGACTGGCGTCTGTCAGGCTTTGAGCATTGATATCCAGCGTTTCCATGGCCGCCATTGTGTTAGCGGCGACATTCTCGGTTCCATTTTCAGAGAACCAATTTGTCACCAATGGCTGCACATATGGCGTGCTGATTGTGCAGCAGCAGTGTGAGAGCGTCTGTTATGGCTATGTTCACTTCAGAGCGATCCGGCATTGGTACGGTTCCTGGGTACGTGATGTGATTAGACTAGCTGAACTTGCGCCAGCAGAAGTCATCTCTCTAGACCGACGTCCGCCTGCTTTGCCTTGGCCAACTGGAGGCATCGCGGCAGCTATGAGTTCTTCCGCAATTTATTTTGAGGTGCTGATTTTACTGGCTTTAAACGGTGAGAAAATTTGTGAGCCGCTTGAGCAGGTAAAATCCGAAGGGTCGAACCGATCGGTCGTGTCCATCCGGATACTGCGCAGGCTCACCGTTTCCGGGTGTGACGCGTATAACGTCTCTGCAAAATAACTGATCAGGATGGAGCGTCGGCGTGCGCCGATCGAGTTCAGACTGCCCGCATGCACTAAATCCACATCAAACACCAGGATGTCACCCACGGAGCCTGAAAGCTGCACGGACCGGGACTCGTCATTGAAGTCGAATGGCGGCGCTTCCTGGTCAGGGCGATGGCTGCCGGGAACGAGACGTGTTGCGCCGTTCTCGGGGCCATAATCGTCGAAATATGCCAAGGCGTTCACAATGTCACCCAGCCACTCGGCCGGGATCGCTCGACGGAGCAGCGCAAAGCCATCTCGATGGAGTTGTTCGCGGTCAGTCATGGATTCCTCAATTTCCTTGCCACCAACGCATCAAAAATCCTGCAGTTGCGCGCGCAACTGATGGACATCATAGAAGAACAAAGTGGACAGCCTGTTCTTCGCACTCGTTCAGATCTGTTCCAGCAACCAGGTACGGAACGCGATAAGCGATGGCAGCATTTCGTTGCGCGGCGGGTAGGTCAGGTAGTAGCTGCGCTGGCTGGCGAAGGGCTGATCGAGGCTGATCAGCTCTGCGTTGGCCAACTCGTCGGCCACTAGGATGCGTGGCACCAAACCGATGCCGATGCCGGCCCTGACAGCCTGGATCAAGTGCGAGGTGAGTTCGAAACTCGGCCCCAGCCGCATCATTCGATGGGGCAGGCCGTGGTGGCTGAACCACTCGCCCCAGACGTTGGCATTGTTTGTGACGTTGAGCAGTGTCTGTGCGCCAATGCGCTCCGGCGTCCAGGCGTCGTGGAGCTCGGCCGCTTCTGGAGAAATGATCACCATCAGTTCTTCGGTGTGCAGGCGATGGCTGATCAGGCCCGGCAAATCGGCATTGCCGACGACGATCGCGGCATCGATACCGCTGGTTTCGAAGTCGATGGCGTCGATCCGGGAATTGATGTGCACCAGCATGCCGGGATGGGTTTTGTAGAAGTCATGAAGGCGTGGCAATAACCACTTCGAGCCGAAGGTCGGCAAGGTGGCCAGGCGCAAGGTGCCGCTGCCGGATTGATAAGCCATGGCTTGCAACGTGGCGCTGCGGATGCGTCCGAGCGCTTCGCTCATTTCCCGCTGGTAGAGACGACCGACATCGGTCAACTGCACTTGCCGGCCTTCACGGCGAAACAGCGTCAGGCCCAGTTGCTGTTCCAGCGCCTGGACTTGCCGGCTCACGGCGCTTTGGGTCAGTGACAGTTCCATCGCGGCGCGGGTGTAGCTTTCATGGCGGGCGGCGGCCTCAAAGGCCAGCAGCAACGACATCGAGGGCGTGAGGTGACGGTAATTCATTCGTAAAAGTCATCGATAGCGGCAGGATTATCCGTTTGTCCGGCGCCAGAGCCTACAGGATCATTGGCGCAGCCGACGACCTGAGGCTGACCCATTAATGCTCAGGCGACAAGTGTTTTGATTTTTTTCATGATTAGACCGACAAGAGAACAGCCTGCGATGATCGCTCAGTTGCCCACCGTTGCACTCGCGGCACACTACCCGGAATTTCTTCAGGCCCTGCGCGCCAGCGGCTTTCGTGGCCAGCTCAGCGCCGACTACGCCACCCGCACCGTGCTGGCGACCGACAACTCGATTTACCAGCGCCTGCCGCAAGCGGCGGTGTTCCCCATGGACGCGGACGACATCGCACGCATCGCGACCTTGATGGCCGAACCACGCTTTCGCCAGATCAAGCTGACCCCGCGAGGCGGCGGCACCGGCACCAACGGGCAGTCATTGACTGATGGCATCGTGGTCGACTTGTCGCGGCACATGAACACCATCCTGGAAATCAACGTCGCCGAGCGTTGGGTGCGGGTGCAGGCGGGCGTGGTCAAGGACCAGCTGAATGCCGCGCTCAAACCCCATGGGCTGTTCTTCGCCCCGGAGCTGTCGACGTCCAACCGCGCCACCGTCGGCGGCATGATCAACACCGACGCCAGCGGCCAGGGGAGTTGCACCTATGGCAAGACCCGCGATCACGTGCTGGAACTGCACAGTGTGCTGCTCGGTGGCGAGCGCCTGCACAGCCGGCCTCTGTCCGACGCGGAGCTGGAAGTGGCATGCACGCAACCCGGCCGCATCGGCGAGGTGTACCGGACGGCGCGGCACATTCAGGAAACCCAGGCCGACCTGATCGAGTCGGTGTTCCCCAAACTCAACCGCTGCCTGACCGGTTACGACCTGGCGCACCTGCGTGACGAGCACGGGCGTTTCAACCTCAACAGTGTGCTGTGCGGTGCGGAAGGTTCGTTGGGCTACATCGTCGAAGCCAAGCTCAACGTGCTGCCGATTCCCAAGTATTCGGTGTTGGTGAACGTGCGCTACAGCAGCTTCATGGATGCGTTGCGCGACGCCAATGCGTTATTGGCGCACAAACCGTTGTCCATCGAAACCGTGGACTCCAAAGTGTTGATGCTGGCGATGAAAGACATCGTCTGGCACAGCGTCGCCGAGTACTTCCCGGCGGACGCCGGGCGCGCGACGCTGGGCATCAACCTGGTGGAGTTCAGCGGGGAAGACCTGGCGGACGTAAATGCTCGCGTGGCGTCGTTCGTGGAGCATCTGCAGGCCGATACGACGATTGAGCGACTGGGCCACACTCTGGCCGAGGGGGCCGAAGCCGTGACCCGCGTATACACCATGCGCAAACGCTCGGTCGGGCTGCTGGGTAACGTCGACGGCGAGGTTCGCCCGCAGCCTTTCGTCGAAGACACCGCCGTGCCGCCGGAGAAACTGGCTGACTACATCGCTGAGTTCCGCGCCTTGCTGGATAGCCATGGCCTGGCCTATGGCATGTTCGGTCACGTCGATGCCGGTGTGTTGCATGTACGTCCGGCGCTGGATATGAAAGATCCGGCCCAGGCCGCTCTGGTCAAGCCGATTTCCGATGCCGTGGCCGAGCTGACCCGGCGTTATGGGGGGCTGCTGTGGGGCGAGCACGGCAAAGGTTTGCGTTCGGAATATGTCCCCGAGTTTTTTGGCGAGCTGTACCCGGCGCTGCAATCGCTCAAGGGCGCGTTCGACCCGCACAATCAGCTCAATCCCGGCAAAATCTGCACTCCGCCGGACGCCGCCCAAGGCTTGCTCAAGGTCAACGAAGTCACGCTGCGTGGTGACCTGGACCGGCAAATCGACGAACGCGTCTGGCAAAGCTTCGGCTCCGCCGTGCACTGCAACGGTAACGGCGCCTGCTACAACTACGATCCCAACGATGCGATGTGCCCGTCGTGGAAAGCCACCCGTGAACGCCAGCATTCGCCAAAGGGCAGGGCCTCATTGATTCGCGAGTGGTTGCGTCTGCAAGGCGCGGCCAATATCGATGTACTGCAAGCGGCCCGAGGCAAATTGTCGTGGCTGAGCGGGTTACCAACGCGGTTGCGCAATAACCTGGCGCGCTCGCGCGGCGAGGCGGATTTCTCCCATGAGGTCTACGACGCGATGGCGGGGTGTCTGGCCTGTAAATCCTGTGCGGGACAATGCCCGGTCAAGGTCAACGTGCCGGAATTCCGTTCGCGATTTCTGGAGCTGTACCACGGACGTTATCAACGCCCGCTGCGCGACTATTTGATCGGCTCGCTGGAGTTCACCCTGCCTTACATGGCCTACGCGCCAGGTGTGTACAACGCGGTGATGAGCTCGAAATGGGTGAGCCGTCTGCTTGAGCGACAGGTCGGTATGCTCGACAGTCCGTTGATCAATCGCCATAACCTGCAGGCCACGCTGACCCGCTGCAAGGTCGCTGTCGCCAGTGTGCCAGCCTTGCGCGAGCTCACTGTCGCGCAACGCGAGCGCAGCGTGGTGCTGGTGCAGGACGCCTTCACCCGGTACT
The DNA here is from genome assembly GCF_030687165.1 of Pseudomonas sp. FP1740. Lineage (NCBI taxonomy): Bacteria > Pseudomonadati > Pseudomonadota > Gammaproteobacteria > Pseudomonadales > Pseudomonadaceae > Pseudomonas > Pseudomonas sp. FP1740. The sequence goes on along the minus strand of NZ_CP117461.1, from coordinate 3,559,048 downwards.
TCGAAACCCCATTGCTGGCGAGCTTCATTCAGTTGGCGCATCAGCTGGGTTATCGGGTGTTTCTGGCGCCCTATAGCGCCAACGGCAAGCCTTTGCATGTGCAGGGTTTCCTCGGTGCCTTCGCCAAGGCGGCGATCCGCAACGCCCATCAGCTCAAGACGCTCGCCGACTGTGGAGTGCCGCTGGTGGGCCTGGACCCGGCGATGACCCTGGTCTACCGCCAGGAATATCAGAAAGTACCGGGGCTCAACGATTGCCCAAAGGTCCTGCTACCCCAGGAATGGCTCTGCGACGCGTTGCCGGAAAATCCGCATCCGGCGACTGATACCTTCCGTTTGTTGGCGCACTGCACCGAGAAAACCAATGTCCCGGCCAGCACTTCGCAATGGGAAACCGTTTTCGCCCGGCTCGGGCTCAAGTTGACGACTGAGGCGACCGGCTGCTGCGGCATGTCTGGAACCTACGGTCATGAAGCCCGGAACCAGGACACCTCGCGGACCATTTTCGAGCAGTCATGGGCCGGCAAGCTGGACAAAAAGGGTGAGGCGCTGGCGACGGGATACTCCTGTCGCAGTCAGGTGAAGCGCTTTGCCAACATGCAATTGCGCCATCCACTGGAGGTTGTGTTGGAGCGCATTGTTCAGCCCGTTCGCTGATGCAAACGCTGCGGCTGATTGCACGCAGCATCAGTTCCTTGGCGCGGCGCTCCTGCCCGTCGGACAGGGCGCCCACGGGCGCGCCAAGGTGCATTGATGGCCTGGATTCACCTGTCAGGAGTGAGCCGGGTAATCCACGTATCCACGCTGATCGCCACCGAAGAAGGTGCTCGGATCCGGCGCATTGAGCGACAACCCATCGCGAATTCGTCGTGGCAGATCAGGGTTGGCCAGAAACGGCCTGCCGAACGCGATGATGTCCGCGCGGCCGTCGATCAAGGCCTGTTCCGCCGTCTCGGGGTCGTAGCCACCGGCGATCATCAGCACGCCGTCCCACGCTGCACGCAGTTGGCCGATGATTGCATCCCAGCGCGGATCGAAGTTCTCGTCCTTGACGGTGCCGACGACGGCAGGCTCGACGAGGTGCAGGTAGGCCAGATTCCACTGGTTCAACGAACGCACGATGTGGCCGAACGTAGCTTGCGGCGTCTCATCGCCCATGCCCATGAAGCGTCCCATCGGCGTGAGGCGTACGCCCACGCGCTGCGCACCGACTTCGTCGACGACGGCAGCAACCACTTCCAATAACAGGCGCGCACGGTTTTCCAGGCTGCCGCCGTAGCTGTCCTCGCGCTGGTTACTGTTGCTGTTGATGAACTGATCCAACAGATAGCCGTTGCCGGCGTGAATTTCCACGCCATCCATCCCGGCACTCAGCGCGTTGCGCGCGGCCCGGCGGTAGTCGTTGATGATGTCAGCGATCTCCGAAGTTTCCAGTGCCCGCGGAACCGGCACATCGCCCCACACACCGTTGCCTTCCGCGTCGACGATGAACGTCTTGCCCGGCACGGGTAATGCGCTCGGGGCCACTGGAAGGGCATTGCCAGGCTGGAAGCTTGGGTGCGACACGCGGCCCACGTGCCAGAGTTGCATGAAGATCAAACCGCCGGCCTCGTGCACCTGGCTGCTGACTTCGCGCCAGGCCTGTACCTGCTCATCGCTGTAGATGCCCGGGGTCCAGGCATAGCCCTGGCCCTGTCGGGAGATTTGCGTCGCCTCGGTGATGATCAACGCGGCGCTCGCACGCTGGCGGTAATATTCGGCGTTCATGGCCGTCGGGACATCGCCCGGTTGCCCGGCGCGTGAGCGGGTCAGCGGCGCCATCGCCACTCGGTGCGGGAGTGTGTATGGCCCCAATGCGATGGGTTGGAACAGTTGCTGCGTCATAGAATTTCTCCAGGTTTCGAAAAGAGGGAGCAGGGCGGCGATGGATGTTTGGCCAGGCACCGTATGGCTGTAAGTTAATCCGCTGCATGCCGCTTGATAATCCGCATCAGCCTCTACGCTGCATTGCGTGAAACGCAACGCTGCGCAGGGTCAGGACGGTTGCTCTGAGCGGGTCAGCGGAAGGTTCAGCCAGCGTCGACCGGTAGCGTTCGCCACAGCATTGCCGAGGGCGGCGGCCATCGGTCCCTGGACGATTTCGGCGGCGCCGAGAAACGGCTGTCCCGGTTGGTCGAGCAGATGAACATCGACCTTTTTCGGCACCTGCGAAAAGCGCAGGATCGGGTAGCCACTCCAGTCGTAGCTGCGTATGCCCCCGGCGTCATAGGCGACTTTTTCATACAGCGTCCAGCTGGTGGACTGCACGATCCCGCCTTCCACCTGGTTGCGCAGGCCATCGGGATTGACGATTTGCCCGACGTCTACCGCCGTGACGACGTGATCGACCTGCACCTCGCCGGTCTGCGGATGTACGCGCAAGCGCACCGCAATCGCGCAATAACCCATGATGTTTTTGTAGCGGGCAAACGCGAAGCCGATGCCCGCGCCAGGTTCGCTGCTTTTTTGCGGCCAGCCGATGGCGTCGCGCACGCGCTCCACCACGGCCCGCGCCCGGGGATCCGCCAGATGGGCAAGGCGCAAGGCCACCGGATCGCTCCCGGCCCTGGCGGCCAGTTCATCGATGCACGCCTCGATTGCGAAGACGTTGATGTGCGCGCCCAGCGAGCGCATGGCAGAGGTGCGAAACGGCATCTCGGTGACGAAGTTCATGTTGATGCGAGTGGACGCCAGCGTGTACAGCGGCACGGCATTGCGATCGCCGTCGCCTTCAGGTTGAGCGATGGGCACCGAAGGCGCGGAGGTGAACGGTCGGGCCAGCAGTCGCGCCGGCAGCAACCGGCCCGCGTTGACGATGCGTTCGTTATGCGGCGTGGTCCACAGTTCATAGTTCCAGTCCTGCAGTCGACCTTGCGCATCAAGATTGGCCTGCACTTCAGTCACCATCGCCGAGCTGTAGGGTTCCCAGAGATTTTCCTGCTCGCGCATCCACTGCACCCGCACCGGCGTGCCCGGTATTCGCATGGCAATCAACGTCGCGTCGGCCGCCGCATCGTCTGCGCCGTTGTGGCCGTAACAACCGGACCCTTCGGTGTGGATACAGCGAACGCGCTCGGGCGGTAGGCGCAGCATTTCGGCGATGCCGGCGCGCAGCGGATACACGCCTTGGGTGTGGGTCCAGACGGTGAGGGTGCCGTCCTTGAACCAGGCCACGGCGCAGGACGGGCCGATGGAACCGTGCATCAGGTATTGCTTGGTCACGCGCGCTCGATAGCTCTTGTCGGTCGCCACCTGTGGGGTGCCCTCATGACTGATCGGGTATCGACGTGAAGGCAGATGTTCGAGCAATGTGTGGATGTCCCGTGACTCGGGTATCGCTTGTCCGCCACTCCAGCGCGCCGATTCATATCCGCTGCGCATGGCTTTGATCGCTTGCCATTCATCATGTGCTACCACGGCAAGGTAATTGCCGTCGCGAATCACCTGCACAACCCCCGGCAACATTTTGATCGACTCCGCGTCGAAGGCCTCCAGCGTGCAGCCGGGACGAGGAGGGCGAATGACCCGGGCGTGCAGCATGCCGGGCAGACGAATGTCCTGGACAAATGCAGGGCCGCCGCTGACTTTTGCCGGAATATCCAGCCGTGGCAGCGAATGACCGATCAGCTTGAAACCCGTCGCTGGCATTGCCGGCGATTCGGACTTGGCATAGAGGTGCAGATCGACGTTTTTGACGGCGTCGGCGTAGGACATTCGTTGTCCGGCAGGGCCGTGAATGACGCCCTCCTGCGTCCTCAACAGTGGCGGTGCCAGCTCCCAGCTGCGCCCGGCCGACTGCAGCAACAACTCACGCACCTGCGCCGCCGCGTTGAACAACGCGGTGCCGCTGTCGAAAATGCTGTGGCTGCCGGCGGTGTAGCCTTCGTTGGGCGTCAGGGCAGTGTCGGCAGTCAGCAAGTTGATCGCCGTCGGCGAAACCTCCAGACGTTCGGCGGCAATTTGGAGCAAGGCTGTTTTGACGCCAGTGCCCAATTCGACCTTGCCGGTGTAGACGGTGATGCCTTCAGGGCCTACGCGGATCCACGCATCGAGGTAGGGGTTGGTGCGCAGGCTGCCGGGCAGATCAGGCGCCAGCACCACCGTGCCGAGGGTATCCACTTCGGTGTCGGCCCATGCACGACGCGCCGCCGGCACCAGGGTAAACGCCACCAGCAAGGCGCCTCCACGCAAGAACGCCCGGCGACTGTGGTCGACTTTTTTCTCCATCGTCATGTCGCGCTCCCGTTTTGCCCGGCCACCAGGCTGATTGCCTCGATAATCCGCAGGTGGGTGCCGCAACGACACAGGTTGCCTGCCATGTGCTCGCGAATGGTCTGCTCGTCCGGGTGCGGATTGCTTTCCAGCAATGACTGCGCGCGCATCAGCATGCCGGCGATGCAGTAGCCGCATTGAGCCGCCTGTTTGTCGATAAAGGCTTTCTGCAAAGGGCCGGGACGTTCGGCAGAACCGAGGCTTTCAACCGTTCGAACCTTCTTGCCCTCAAGGCCCGCGCAGGGCGTCACGCAAGAAAAAACCGGCTTGTCATCGACGATGACCGTACAGGCGCCGCACTGCCCCAAACCACACCCGTATTTGGCGCCGTTCAGCCCCAGATGATTACGCAGCGCATAGAGCAGCGGCATGTCAGGTTCCAGCTCCAATGCATGGGCCGAGCCGTTGACGTTGAGCGTGACTTGGGTCATTTCGTCTCCTGACGGATCGCTTCAATAGTGGAAGAAAGCTCTGTCCAGGGTTGGTCAGGCCTGGCTTGCTGGCGCAGGTATGACGCCAGGGCTGCGAGTTGAATGTTGTCCAGGCTGGCGGCAAACGGCGGCATGACCGGTCCGGGCACGCCCGGAGTTGCCGGCACACCTTCGAGCACGGTTTTCAGGAAGTTGCGTGCGCTTGGGGCTTGCAGTGCCGAGGTGCGATCAAGCGCCGGACGCCCGTCGATCTCGCGCATCGGCGCCGCAGGGGCATGACAACCGGCGCAGGCACTGGCGAACAGCAGGGCGCCGCTGGTCTGGTCCAAGGTCTCAACGCTCCCGGCGCCGGGTTGGATTTCGGTGATTGCCGCCTTGGTTTGCAGGCTCAGCAAATACTCGGCAATCGCTTCGGCGTCACTGACCGGCAAGCGAGCCAGACTGAGGCTGACCGGGCGCATCGGGCCTGCGGCTGTGCCGTGCCCGGCTACCACTTCTGCCCGCAGATAGTGGACCAACTGCTCAGTGCTCCACGGGTTTGCGCGACGGGCCATGCCGAGCAGCGAAGGCGCCTCCCAGCCATCCACCTCACCGCCCGCGAGACTTTCACCGGATTTCTCAGCACCGATCAGGTTCAGCGGTGAATGGCAGCCTGCGCAGTGGCCGGGCCCCTCAACCAGATAACGCCCGCGATTCCACGCTTCAGATTGTTGCGCCACCGGCGTCAGCGGCTTTGCATGCAGAAACAGCAGATTCCAGAACGACACCAGCGGCCGGATGTTCATCGGGAAATTCATGCGGTTTTGCATGGCCGGTGAGTTCACGGCAGGGCCGCTCATCAAGTACGCATACGCGTCGGCAATGTCGCCTTCGCTCATGCGCCGGTAGTGCACGTACGGGAAGGCGGGGTACAGGAAGTGGCCATCGCGGGAGATCCCTTCACGCATCGCCCGCTCGAACGCCGGCAGTGACCATTGGCCGATACCGGTCTGCGGGTCGGGTGTGATGTTGGTGCTGTAGAGCGTGCCGAACGGCGTCACCAGCGGCAGCCCGCCCGCCATGTATTGACGGCCCGGACGCGTATGGCACACCGCACAATCGCCTGCTTCGACCACCCGCGCACCGCGCTGCAATTGCGCGGCATCGAACGTTCGCGGGCGCTCAATCGGTGCTATCGCCGGGCGCCACATCAGCAGCGCCGCGCCGATTGCGCCGATCGAAGCGAGGACGGCCGCGCTGATCCAGAGGGGGCTGGATCTCAGGAAGTTGGCCTTCATGAGGATTTGCAACGCGAGGGACGCGCGGAGGGCATTGATGATGGATTCGGGGTCATGAACATCTCCTTGAGCAACCGGGGAAGGGCGCTGATGGAGAGCCCTGCGCCAAGTGCCCAAGGGTAGAGAAGACGCAAGCGCCGGAGTATTGCCACGTCGCGCAATAGCGCTTTGCGCCAACAGCAACGCCGGGGTCGTTGCGGATGGCGCATCACTCCATTGCCCGGATGATGGATTCTCTGTGTCGGCCCATGCCCTTAGCCTTGGTATCACTTTCCCGAACTCAACGAGGTGTCATCATGCTTACGGGTAACCCCACGGCAGCGGTCAAGGCCGAACAGCCTGCTTCACTCTCCGGCCTGATGGTCGCGTTCCTGGCGTTTTGCTGCGGCGCGGTCGTGGCCAACCTCTATTACGCCCAACCGATTGTCGAATTGATCGCGCCGCAGATCGGCCTGTCCAGCGCCAATGCCAGCCTGATCGTTTCACTCACACAGTTTGGTTATGCGTTGGGTCTGCTGTTGCTGGTACCGCTGGCCGATCTGATGGAAAACCGGCGCCTGGTTGTGGGTTTCACCCTCGCGGCGAGCGTAACGCTGCTGTGTGCCGGGCTGACGCACTCGCCGTCGATGTTCCTCGTATTTTCCTTGCTGATCGGCCTTACTTCGGTTGCAGTGCAGATTCTGGTGCCACTGGCGGCGCATCTGGCACCCGAAGCCACGCGCGGTCGTGTGGTGGGCAATATCATGAGCGGGCTGCTGCTGGGCATTCTGTTGTCGCGTCCGCTGTCCAGCCTGCTGGTGGAAGTGTTCGGCTGGCGCGGGGTGTTTTACAGCGCGGCGGCACTGATGGCCGTCATCGCCCTGATCACCGCGGCTGCGCTGCCGCGCCGTGTGCCGACGCATCAGGCGACTTATGCCGCGCTGATCGGCTCGGTGTTTACCCTGGCTCGTCGTCATCCGGTGCTGCGTCAACGTTCGTTGTATCAGGGGTTATTGTTCGCCAGCTTCAGCCTGTTCTGGACGCTTGCGCCGATTGAGCTGATGCGTCACCACGGCTTCAGCCAGGCGCAGGTGGCGATTTTTGCCCTGGTCGGAGCGGTAGGTGCAGTTGCTGCGCCGATTGCCGGGCGCTTGGCCGATGCCGGTCACGGCCGCCTCGGAACACGGGTCGCACTGCTGCTGGCACCGGCTTCATTGTTGATCGCTGCGCTGCCCGGCAGGAGCTACCTGTGGCTGGTGGTGTGTGCGGTGCTGCTGGATTTCGCTGTGCAACTGAACATGGTGCTGGGCCAACGAGAGGTGTACGCCATCGACCCGCACAGCCGGGCACGACTCAACGCCGTGTACATGACCAGCATCTTCGTTGGCGGTGCCTTGGGATCGCTGGTGGCGAGCCCGCTCTACGAACACTTCGGCTGGAACCTGTCTGCCGCATCGGTGGCATTGCTCCCGACGCTGGCCCTGGTGATGTTCCTCGGTCGAAAGGCCGATGCCTGAGCGCCGGGTGTGGGGGAGTCCGGTGAAGCACGGTCATACAAGACGGCAGGCGAACGGTGATGCACTATCATCACCGTTTCTTTTTGACCGGATTCCGCTTATGGACAAGTTGCTGGCACTGAAGATGTTTGTTGAAACCGTGCGTTGCGGCGGTTATTCCTCCGCAGCGCGCAAGCTCGGCATCTCGACGTCTTCGGTCACTCGCCAGGTGGCGGGGCTGGAAAACGAGCTCGGCGCCAGCCTGCTCAACCGCACGACACGCAACACCAGCGTGACCGTCGCCGGGCAAACCTATTTCGAAAAGGCTGTGGCGATTCTTGACGCCATCGACGAAGCCGATGCCGTGGTTGCCGACCGTGGCAGCGAGGCGCAAGGACGCCTGCGGATCAGCGTGCCCGTCGAGTTTGGTCGGCGGATCATCGCGCCGCATCTGGGCCGATTGCTCGAGCGCCATCCGGGACTGGAAATAAGCGTGTCGTTGAGCGATCAGGTCAGCGACCTGCTGAGCGAACAGATCGATGTGTCGGTGCGTCTGGGATCGTCGGTGGTCAGTGAAGACATCGTCAGTAAACGGGTAGGGGCCTTCCAGCGCTGGGTGGTGGCCAGCCCGGATTACCTGAGCCGCCACACGGCGCCGTGTCATCCTCGCGACTTGCTCGAGCACCAATGCCTGCGCTTCGATTACGGCGGTTCGCACCATTACTGGACGTTCCAGGGCGACGAGGAAACCATCCAGCTCAATGTGCACGGCCGCCTGCAAAGCAACAACGCCGACATCCTGCGCGAAGCGGCAATCGCCGGCGGCGGGGTGACCCTGCTGGCCGACTGGCTGGTGCGCGACGATGTCGCCGCAGGCCGGCTGACACGGTTGCTGGAGCATTACGAAGTCAACCCCGGCAGTGCAAGCAGTTGCATCAATGCGCTGTACTTGCCCAATCACCGGGGCTCTAGCCGGATCAATGTGTTTATCGATTTTCTGGAGGAAATCCTCACGCCTAACGTGTCAGCTATACAAATGGCTGGCCAGTAAAGCCACGCGGTAGCCGTTGCAGTCCGGGCATCTCGATCAGCCGTTGGGTCCACTCTGCGCGCCAGTCGTTGGCGGCGTGGGTGGCTTTGGCTTTGCGTGCGGCCCGACGTGCGGCGTTGCGTTCGGCTTTGCGCGCTTCCTTGTACGCATCGGTGTTGCGGCAGCTTCTGCATTTCACCCGGTTCAATATGCTGCTGGAAGTGAGGTTGCTGCCTTTGTGCCCGCAGGCCAGGTGCCCGCCGACTTTGAAGTGAGTGACCATGGGACATACTCCTTCGTGATGTGTAAGCGTTCGACACCCGGCGGGTGAGGGCGTTCGTTCGCGTTACGGCAGGCAAAAAAATGGCCCGCATGCGGGCGGGCCAGGGGATGTTTTCAAAGGAGCAAGTGAACTGTAGGGGCTCGGTTGTGAAGGCGGTGTGAAATGGTCAAAGCACGAATAAAAAAAGCCCGGCAAACCGGGCCGGGTTGGGCTGCAGCGCGAGTCGGGCAGGCAGGCACAAACACGGTGACAAAGAGGTCACCGTTCAGGTGTGCTGGATTGGACTCTGTCCCAGGCTCAAATAACGCGATCGCCTGATTTGAACCGAGGCAGTGGCGGCTCGACATGTTTGAGTGCAGACAACGCGCTGCGAATCTGCGGCGTGTCCTTCTCGATGTCGTTCAAGCGGTCACGAATCCTGAGCGCTGTCGGATGCCCCCCTTGATGATCGACCCAGTCGGCGATTTCCTTGCACGCAGCAGCAAGGCGGGCCTGACGGGAGTCAAGCAGGGTGAGCAGGGTGGCGATAGACTCTTTCTCGGACATGACAATCACCTCCGTTCAAGGAAATCGGCTAAAGGGCAACAAAAAGCCCGCGGGGGAGCGAGCTTTCTGCCGATGGGTCGCTGGTCCTTCAGCTCCTTCAAGTATAGACCCGGAAAATGAAAGTGGCCGGCGTCAAGCCAACCCGTGCGACACCGGCGAACTGGCCGCGTTAAGCCTGCGACATTCGCGCCTGGCGTCCTCTTCAAGATCGTAACCGTCACCGATGAAGCCGCGCGTGCGGGTATCGACGATGCGATACCAGACGGCGGCGTCGGGCGGTGGATGACCGGTTTCTCCAGCCCGGCGGCCATGAACGATGATCTTGTTGCAGCGTTTCACAACGAAAATGTCTTCCATGGCGTCCACCGAAGCTGTTCGTGTTCAGATCAAGCATAGAAGCGCTTGGCGATCATGCAAAAAACTGGTGGGTCAGTTCGTCGGTTCAGTGCACCCCTGAAGACGACTCATGGTGTTTCAGCCTTCTCGATGAGCTTCTCCAGAAACACCGCCAGCGCCACTTCCTCTGCCCTGAGCCTTTTACGCCCCCGCGACGGCGGCAGTCCGGCCAATGCGCCTTGCATAAACTCATCGACGACCGCCGGGTGGATGTAGCACTTGCGGCAAACCGCCGGGGTATTGCCCAATTGCCGGGCGACATGTTTGACCATGTCCACCACCTGCCGCTTTGCATCGGCTTGCGATTGCCACTGCAACTTGCGCAACACCGCCAACGCCAGTGCGCTGCCGGCCCAGGTACGGTAATCCTTGGCGGTGAAATCGGCACCGGTCAGCGTCTGCAAGTAGGCGTTGACGTCGGAGGAGCTGACGGTGTGCCGGTCACCGTTTTCGTCCAGATACTGAAAGAGGTTTTGCCCGGGAATCTCCAGGCAGCGCTTGATGATCCGCGCCAGGCGCCGGTCTTTTACGGTGATCTGGTGCTCGATGCCGCTCTTGCCGCGAAACTGGAACATGATCGCGCTGCCGTTGATCTCGACGTGACGGTTGCGCAGGGTCGTCAGGCCATAGGAGCGGTTGTCCCGGGCGTACTGCGTGTTGCCAACCCGGATCAGCGTCGCATCGAGCAAGGTAATCACCGTGGCCATCACCTTGTCGCGACTGAAGCCGGGAGTCGCCAACAGGGTTTCAAGCTGCTTGCGCAGTTTCGGCAGGGCCAGGCCGAAGTCCCGCAAGCGTGAATATTTGTCGGCATCGCGCACTTCGCGCCAGCGCGGGTGATACCGGTATTGCTTGCGGCCACGGGCATCGCGACCGGTGGCTTGCAGATGACCTCGCGGGTCGGGGCAAATCCATACATCGGTGTAAGCGGGCGGTACTGCGAGGGCATTGATGCGTTTGATTTCATCCGGATCGGTAATGCGCTGACCCGACGGGGCGAAATAGCCGAATGCGCCACGCAGCTTCTTGCGGGTGATGCCAGGCTGGCTGTCGTCGACGTAATGCAGGTCGGACGGCAGTCCATCGGGCAACGCGGTATCTGGCATGGCAGGCAATCCCGGGCGGCGAGTCAGGGTGTTAAGCCATTGACCACGCGCCATTGCCGGGGTGCCTAAAGAATGCCGACAGATTTCAGGCCAACACCGCCACCGCTTTGATTTGCGCCCAGAGTTGCTGGCCGGGGTGCACGCCCAGTTGATCCCGGGAGTAGCGGGTGATTCGCGCCAGCAGCGGTGTGCCGGCCGCGTTGAGGCGGATCAGTACGTGAGCAGCGTTGTCGGCGCCGATTTCACTGATCACCGTGACAGGCAGGCGATTGAGGATGCTGCTCTGTTCGACGCCTTGCAGGCTCAGGCTGACATCCCGCGCCTGTACCTTGCAGCGCAGGGCCTGGCCCTTGGTCATCGGCGCGTGGGCGACCCGAATGCTCAGGTTGGTGTCGGGCAGTTGCAAGGTCAGCAGCTGGTAGTCGGCGTCGTAGGCGCTGACGTGCCCTTCGATCACCACGCCGGCGTCATCGCCCAGCGCCAGCGGCAGATCGAGCCGGGCCAGGGTTTCGCCGATGGCGCCGCTGGCCAAAGCCTTGCCGTTGCTGAGCAGGACGAGGTGATCGGCAAGCCGCGCGACTTCATCCTGGGAATGGCTGACGTACAGCACCGGGATGTCCAGCTCATCGTGCAATCGTTGCAGGTAAGGCAGGATTTCGTTTTTACGCTGGGTATCGAGCGCCGCGAGTGGCTCGTCCATCAGCAGCAGTTTGGGGCTGGTGAGCAGGGCACGGGCGATGCCGATACGCTGGCGCTCACCGCCGGAAAGATTCTGCGGATTGCGGTCGAGTAAATGGCCAATCCCCAGTAACTCCGTGGCATGCGCCATGTCGACCCGCCGCTGTTGGCGAGGGATGCGCTTGAGGCCGAATTCTAGATTGGCTCGCACCGAGAGATGGTGAAACAGGCTGGCTTCCTGGAAAACATAACCCAGGGCGCGTTTATGCGGCGGGACGAAAATCCGCTTGTCGCTGTCCTGCCAGACTTCATCGTTGATCTGGATAAAACCCTGCTCGGCGTGTTCCAGGCCAGCGATGCAACGCAGGCAGGTGGTTTTGCCCGAACCGGAATGACCATAGAGCGCAGTCACTCCACGGCCGGGCAATTGCAGGTCGATATCCAGGGCAAATCCCGAATAGCTCAGTTTCAAGCGCGTTTGAATCATGGGTCAGCTCCAGGCCGCTTTGGTTTTACGGCTGGAGTAGAGCGCCAGCAACACTGCAAAGGAGAACACCAACATTGCCCCGGCCAGCCAATGGGCCTGGGCGTATTCCATGGCTTCGACGTGATCGTAGATCTGCACCGAGACCACGCGGGTTTTGTCGGGAATATTGCCACCGATCATCAGCACCACGCCGAACTCGCCGACGGTATGGGCGAAACCGAGAATGGCCGCGGTGATGAAACCGGGACGGGCCAGCGGCACAATCACGCTGAAGAACGTGTCCCAGGGATTGGCGCGCAAGGTGGCGGCCACTTCCAGTGGGCGAGTGCCGATGGCGGAAAAGGCATTTTGCAGCGGTTGGACCACGAACGGCATCGAATACAGCACCGAGCCGATTACCAGCCCCGCGAAACTGAAGGTCAGGGTGCCGAGCCCCAGTGATTGGGTGAAGTGGCCGATCCACCCGTTCGGGCCGAGCGCCAACAGTAAATAAAAGCCAATCACCGTGGGCGGCAGCACCAGGGGCAGGGCGACGATCGCCCCGACCGGGCCGCGCAACCAGGATTGGGTCCGCGACAGCCACAACGCTATCGGAGTGCCCATGATCAGCAGGATGACCGTGGTCAGGGACGCCAGTTTCAGGGTCAGCCAGATGGCGGAATAGTCGGCACTCGATAGCGTCATTTAGAGTTGGTAACCGTAGGACTTGATGACAGCGGCGGCTTTCGGCCCCTTGAGGTAGTCAACCAGCGCCTTGGCGGCCGGGTTGTCCTTGCCCTTGTTGAGGATCACCGCGTCTTGTTTGATCGGGTCGTGCATCTCGGCCGGAACGATCCATGCCGAACCGCTGGTGACTTTGCCGTCTTTATAGATCTGCGACAAGGCCACAAAACCGAGTTCGGCGTTGCCGGTGGACACGAACTGGTACGCCTGGGTGATGTTCTGGCCTTCAACGATCTTGTCTTTGACCTTGTCGGTCAGGCCTTGCTTGGCCAGCACCTGAGTGGCAGCCAGGCCGTACGGGGCGGCTTTCGGGTTAGCGATGGAAAGATGCTGATACTGGTTGTCGCTCAGAACCTTGCCCTTGGCGTCGACATAACCTTCCTTGGCCGACCACAGCGCCAGGGTGCCGATGGCGTAGGTGAAGCGCGAACCCTTGACGATATCGCCTTCGGTCTCGAGTTTTTGTGGCGTGGTGTCATCCGCCGAGAGCAACACTTCGAACGGCGCGCCGTTCTTGATCTGGGTATAGAACTGGCCGGTTGCACCAAAGGAGGTGACCAGTTTGTGCCCGGTGTCTTTCTCGAAATCGGCAGCGATGGCCTGGATCGGCGCGGTGAAGTTGGCGGCAACGGCAACCTGGACTTCGTTCGCGTGGGCGGACCCGAAAGCGAACACGCTGAACAGGCACACAGGGGCAAAACGTGAGGCACACATGGTCATGAAACGGCTCCGTGGTAGGCGAGTGACACGCTATATATCAGAATATATAGCGAAAAGCCTGTAAACGGAACTTGCCGGATGCGGAGTGCAGGGTGAACTGTGGCAAGGGAGCCTGCTCCCGTTGGGGCACGAGGCGCCCCCAAAAGCTCGCGACTGCTTCGCAGCCGAACGGGAGCAAGCTCCCTCGCCACAGGTTGTGGTTAGTCGCAGCTTGATTAGCGGTGAAGCAATTTGGCCAATGCCTCATCCGCCAAACGCCGGGTAAGCTCTGCCGAAGTCAGTTCAACGCCCAGGGTGAACGCCTGCCCGGCCCAAAGGTTGCTGAAATCCGCTTCCCCTTTAGCTCGCAATGGCATCAGCGCACCGCCCGCCAAGGGGAAGGCCGGTGCCTTGGCGCTGATCGGCCCCAGCTCACGCATCACCCGATTGAGAATCCCGCGCGCCGGGCGCCCGGTGAAAATGTTGGTGACCGCTGTCTCGCTTTCCTTGGCCGTGCGTAACGCCTTGTGGTGGGACGCGCTGACCTTGGCCTCTGGCGTGAACAAATAAGCCGTACCTACCTGAACCGCCGATGCGCCCAACATGAAAGCCGCTGCGACGCCACGCGCATCGCTAATCCCGCCCGCCGCAATGACCGGCACTTTCACCGCATCAACGACCTGCGGCACCAGCGCGAAAGTACCCACCTGGCTGCTCAAGTCATCACTGAGGAACATGCCCCGGTGACCACCAGCCTCGTAACCCATCGCAATGATCGCATCGCAGCCATGCTGCTCCAGCCAGATGGCTTCTTCGACCGTAGTCGCTGAGGAGAGGACTTTCGCTCCGGTGGCTTTTACCCGATCCAGCAGCGACTTTTCCGGCAGGCCGAAGTGAAAACTCACCACTGCGGGGCGAAACGCTTCGATCACTTCGCAGGCCGCGTTATCGAAAGGCGCGCGATTGGACACCGGCGTCGGTGCGTCGAAGTCGACGCCCAATTCCCGGTAGTACGGTTCCAGCAGGTTTTTCCAATCCCGGGCGCGCTGCTCATCCGGCGGCGGAGGTTGGTGGCAGAAGAAATTGACGTTGAACGGACGCTGGGTGTGTTGGCGAATCGTCTTCAGTTCTTCGCGCAACTGCTCGATGCTCAGCATTGCGGCGGGCATGGAGCCGAGGCCGCCGGCGTTGCACACAGCAATCACCATGGCCGAAGTCGTCGCGCCGGCCATAGGGCCCTGGATGATCGGCAGCTCGATCCCGAGCAGGTCAAGAATGCGGGTGTCTGGCCATTGGCTCATGTGCAGTGTTCTCCGACGTCGAAACAGGGCAGGGACGGTAGAAGCAAGTTTGTATCAGTATTGCCTGGCGCAAGGCCAGTCGAGTTTTTAATGTGTACAGGATGATCCGCAAGGCGCCAGCCGATGGGGATTGGCTTAAAGTCGGGTACGGTGATGGCGTTCCCTGTGTTATTTCAACAGCACGACAACTGAGCGATTCCACCAGGAGGCAGTGATGTTCAAAGGCATTCTGATCGACAAAGATGACAGCGGTTACCGGGCCACGCTGCAAGAGATCGCTGACGATCAATTGCCCGAGGGCGATGTGACGGTGCGTGTGGCGTACAGCACGCTGAACTTCAAGGATGGCCTGGCGATCACCGGCAGCAGCCCGGTGGTGCGCAAGTTCCCGATGGTGCCGGGGATCGATCTGGCGGGCACCGTCGAAGTCAGCAGTCATCCGGACTACAAGGTCGGTGATCAAGTCCTGCTCAATGGCTGGGGCGTCGGCGAAGGACATTGGGGCGGATTGGCGCAGAAAGCTCGCTTGAATGGCGACTGGCTGATTCCGTTGCCCAAGGCATTCACCGCCGCGCAAGCGATGGCCATTGGCACGGCCGGCTACACGGCGATGCTGAGCATCCTGGCGCTGGAGCACAACGGCGTGAGTCCCGAACAGGGCGACGTACTGGTGACGGGCGCCAACGGTGGTGTAGGCAGTTTCGCCATCGCGCTACTGAGCAAACTCGGCTATCGCGTGGTGGCCTCCACCGGCCGCACCTCCGAACACGACTACCTCAAGCAATTGGGCGCCAGTGAGATCATCGACCGCGCCACATTGTCGGAGCCGGGCAAGCCGTTGGCCAAGGAGCGTTGGGCAGCGGTGATCGACTCGGTCGGCAGCCACACACTGGCCAACGCTTGCGCGAGCACCAGGGCTAACGGCACCGTCGCCGCCTGCGGCCTGGCCCAGGGCATGGACTTCCCGGCGTCCGTCGCACCGTTCATATTGCGCGGCGTGACCCTGGCCGGGATCAACAGCGTGACCCAACCCAAAGCCCGGCGGATACTGGCCTGGAATCGCCTGGCCGAGGACCTGGATTTCGCCTTGTTACCATTGATCAGCCACGAAATCGGCTTGAGCGAAGCCATCGACGCCGCGCCGCGCTTGCTTGCCGGGCAGTTGCGCGGCCGGGTGGTGGTCGACGTCAATCGTTGATCGTCTTGGCACCAATCAAACAGACAAACTGTAGTGAAAAGGAAATAGCGACAATGGATGTAAAACTGCGTGAAGTGCTGCCCTTCAGTGTCTCGGGTTTGCAGGTGCGAACCCGCAATGCCGCAGAGCAGCAGCCGGATACCGCACGTATCGGCCCTATGTGGGAACAATTTTTCGTCGAGGACGTTTTCGACAAAATCGCCCACAAACAACCGGATTCCTTTATGTACGGCGTGTATTCCAACTACGAGTCCGACGCTTCAGGCCACTTCGATGTAACCGCGGGCGCGGCGGTCACCGCACCCTCCGAGGGCTTTGCGCAGATTCAGGTTGAGGGCGGCGATTACCTGGTGTTCAGCGCCAAAGGGGCGATGCCGGACAGCGTCATTCAGGCTTGGGGCTTTATCTGGGCTTACTTCGAAGACAACCCACAGGTTCGCCGCAAGTTCGCCACGGACTTCGAGGTCTACACCGGCCCGGAATCCGTGGCGGTCTATATCGGCATTCAGGACTCAAACGCGTTTTCGCGCGCCAGTAACTGACGCTTACGCTCCACCCCCCAGCGATAGCCCGACAGGTTGCCGTCGCTGCGCACCACGCGATGGCAAGGGATCGCCACCGCCAAACTATTCGCGCCACAGGCCTGGGCCACGGCGCGCATGGCTTTCGGCGCGCCGATGCGCTGGGCGATATCGGCGTAACTGGCGGTGCTGCCGGCGGGAATCTCCCGCAGGGCTTGCCACACCCGCTCTTGAAACGCTGTGCCGCGTACATCCAGCGGCAAGTCCAGGCCGAGGGCTGGGGCTTCGATAAAGCCGACGACCTTGGCGATCAACTGCTCGAACTCATGATCGGCGCCAATCAGGTTGGCGCGGCGAAACTTGTCCTGCAGGTCGCAGACCAGTTGATGCGGGTCGTCGCCCAGCAGAATCGCGCAGACTCCGCGCTCACTTTGTGCCACCAGAATCGCTCCCAGAGAGCACTGGCCGACGGCAAAGCGAATGTCGTTGTTCTGCCCGGCCGCGCGGTAGTCGCCGGGTGTCATGCCGAGCAATTGATCAGCCGCCTCATAGAAACGGCTGTTGGAATTGAATCCGGCGTCATACAGCGCATCGGTAACCGTGCCGCCATCGGTCAGGCGCTCGCGAACCTTGCGTGAACGATGGGCGGTGGCGTAGCCCTTGGGCGTCAGGCCGGTGATGGCCTTGAACACACGATGGAAGTGGAAACTGCTCAAACCGGCTGCATCTGCCAGCTCATTCAACGCCGGTAACGTTTCGGCGGATTCGATTTGACGGCACGCGGCGGCCACGGTGGCGGCGTGTTGCGCGGCGACGTCGCTGTGATCTTTCGCGGCACGTTTGCTGGGGCGATAACCCGCCGCCTGAGCTTGCTCGGCAGTGTCGAAGAACTCGACATTCTGCGGTTTCGGCAGGCGTGCCAGGCTGCTGGGGCGACAGTAGATACCGGTGGTTTTCACCGCATACACAAACTGCCCGTCGGCACGGGGATCGCGCGCGACCACGGCGGCCCAGCGAGGATCGTTTTCGGTGGCGATTGTTGGCGATTGAGTTGTCATGGCTTCATGTCCGTTGACCCGTTTCATGCAGATTAACCAGCCGGCACCGACGCCACACTCCGGGTCTTGCGGTCGAATTCGAATGCTTCATCCCGCGGTACGAAAAGTGAAATTGATCCGCTGTTCGCCCAGCCGCGGATGCTGGCCGTCCTTGATCGGCAATACCCCGTGGTAACGCAAACGGTCCACGCCGCCCCAAACCACGATATCACCGTGAAACAGCGGCACCCGCTGGCTTTTGGCGCTGCGTTCGAAGCCGCCGAACAGGAACGTCGCCGGCAACCCCAAAGACACCGACACGATGGGGGCAGTGTAGGCGTTTTCGTTTTTGTCCTGATGCAACGACATCCTGGCCCCGGGAACATAGCGGTTGATCAGGCAGGAATCCGGTACGAACGCCATAAACCCTGCCTCTCGCGCCGCCGCCTGGGCCAGTTCGAAAAACACCTCGGGCATTTCAGGCCAGGGCGCGCCGGTCTGCGGATCGTTGCGGGTGTACTGGTAGCCGCTGCGATCGGTGGTCCAGCCCCAGGTGCCGCAACTGCTCAAGGCCACCGACATGGTAAAGCCGCCGGGCGTGACCATCTGCCGAAACGGCGCCGCTGTCAGAACCGCCTCCAGCGCCGGTAGTAACCGGTCGAGCCAGGGTAGGGCGAAGCCCCTGAGGACGTAGGATTGTTCGCCGATCTGCTCGCGCCTGGGCTGCTGCTCGGGTTCGGCGTCGGCAAACAGATCGAGGGTGATCGGGCTCATGGGCTCATAACGCATCGTGAAAGATGATTCCAAGGGTATGCCGTTTTCCACTGTGCAGGCGACTCACTCCATGACGCAGGGTCACTCGGTAATAGCCGCGAACGCCTTTAACCGGGCGCTGACTCACGGCAAAAATCAACGCATCACCTTTCTTCAGACCGATGACTTGCGGGCGCGATTGCATCCGTGGGCGTTGTTCGGTCAGCACAAATTCGCCACCGGTAAAGTCCTTTCCCGGTTCTGACAGCAGAATCGCCACTTGCAGCGGAAATACGTGTTCGCCGTACAGATCCTGATGCAAGCAGTTGTAGTCCTGCGGGCCGTATTGCAGCAATAAAGGTGTCGGGCGTTCCTGACCGGCGGCATGGCAGCGTTGCAGAAACGCTTCGTGGGATTCGGGGAAACGGGTCGGCAGATCCATGCATTCGTACCAGCGATTGGCGATGGGAACCAGTCGAGGGTAGAGCGCGCTGCGCAACCGGGCCACCGGATCCGGCAGCGGGTATCTGAAGTATTTGTACTCGCCACGGCCAAAACCGTGGCGCGCCATTACCACTGTCGAGCGAAAGGGTTCGGGGCGGTTGTACAGGGCGCTTATTTCATCGCAGGTCTTATGGCTTAAAAGCGATTTGATGATCGCGCAGCCATCCTGGTCGAGTTGCTGCGTAAGTTTGCCCCAGTCGAGGGCATCGTGGTGAATCGGATCGGTAAACAAGGGTTCTGACTCCTTGACCAAAAGGTCGAGGCGGCCAGTTTAGTGAGCGTTGCGAGAGCGGGCACTCCGGCGCTTGCGGTCGAATTCGCGAGGGGAGCAGACGTCCATGTTGTCGCTCCAGATCGCGTTACAGCGCTTTGCTGACGCTGATCTCGCTGATGACGTCTTCGCTCTGGCCATGAAGCTTGTCCAGCGCAGCCTTGGCTTCTTCTGCAGTGCCGTTTTCAAGCTGGGCGAATTCGAAGCGACGCTCGCCGTTGAGTTTGTATTTGATGACGTATTTGGTCGTCTGGGCCACGGTCATACCTGCCTGTTCTAGTGTGGGCTCAGCTCAGCTTCGAGCTGGAGCGGCGGATGATCTTGATCGAGTGCGTCAGGGTCGGTTTGCGGGTCACGCTGATCGGCCGGCGGTTGACCGTGTCGATGGTGATATTCCAGAAACCGGTGCTCGGCGCGGTGATCCGGGCCGGGAAGGTGTCGAATGCGCCGCCGTGGTAAGTGTGACGGCCGCCGTTCTTGAAGCTGCGGAAGTTGGCGTCGTTCATCAAGCGGATGTTGCACATTTGGGAGCACTGAATGACGACGATGTCGTCTTCGTTGAGGTGCTCGCGCTGGTGGATAAATTTCATGAGGCGCCTCCAGAAGGGCTTTTTCTACAAAATCAAAACGATAGCATGGGCGATTGGCGCAGTTTATCAGCCCGAACAGGTTATTATCTGGCTGTCGGGGTCCGCTTTGACAATTAAAAACAGTTATTTGGAATTCTATGAGCGATAAAAGCAGGGAGCCTTGGAGAAAAACAGCATTTGTGCTGTCGGAGGGTCTTTATCGGAGGTTTCATATGAAATGGGGTGTTCTGGTCGTGCCGTTTGCATTGGCAGTGGGTGGATGTGCGACGGTCTCGGACATCACTGCGTCGCTGCCTACCATGAACGTGATTTCAGGCAAGAATCCCCATGAGTACGCCCAGTGCCTGGTCGAGAAGTTGGCCAGTAGCCGCGGGGCCCTGCAAGTCGAGCCGCAAAAGGATGGCATGCGGGTTATTGTGCCGCAGAAGTTCTCCTCGGGGCCGGCAGCGGTGTTTGACATTGAAGACCGCTCCGGTGGCAGCAGCATCAAACTGCATGAGCGCATCTCCAATGTGCCGTTGCGCCCATGGGATGTACGCAATGCCGCCACCGCGTGCATTTCCGGCTGATAGACTACCCCCGGTCAGCATCGATGCCGTCAAAGTCGCACTTTGACGGCATTGTCATTTCTGGAGTCGAGCATGAAACGAGAGCAGGTGCGGGAGCGCCACGCAGAGGGTCATATCTCTGCCACCCATGTGATTCAGAACCCGGCGAATCCGGGGGAGTGGATCGTATTTTTCAAGAAAAGCGCCGGGCGCAGTTTTTTCCTGGTGGATGACAATGATGAAGTCGAGTCCTTCAGCCGCCTCGACGATTTGATCGAGACCGTACGCGGGCTCGGGATCAAGTTCGCCGAAATCCATATGTAGGGCATTGGGTGCCCTACTTGCAGACCACCACCACACTGCGGTTCTTGTAATTGCCGACGTCGACGCCCAGGGTTTTGTCGCTTTCCTTGGTCGAAGGTGTACCGTCGGTACCGACAATCCGATAGCCGGTGCCGGCGCAAGAGGCATCGGCTTTTTCGTAGCAACTGGCCCAGGCGTTGGCTTCCCCGGAGCAGTCGATGGTCAGGCCTTGCTCGCCATTTTTCAGATAAGTCGTTTCGGACGTGGCGCAGCCACTCAGGGCCAGTACCGCAATCAGTGGCAAGAATCTTTTCATGTCGTGGTCGTCGTCAGTGATGGGGGCTAAACGCTATGACAGCGGCTGCAACGAAAGGTTATAGCGATTGGCCACTTCGTTACAGGCATTCACAAAAAGCCCTGCGCAAAGACAGGGCCGCGGTCGCGCCAGGTTCAGCTCAAGGCTTGTCCTTGCCGCGCCGCTTGGGTGCTGCGGGTTGATCCTGCAACACCGATGCCACTTCAATCGCCAACGCTTCTGTAGGGAACGGCCCGGCAATATTCTCGCCGCCGACGCTGTCTATCCACCACTGGCCGTCTTTCGCCTGATTGATCAGGTACCCGTTGACGCTTTTTGCTGCCGACATCTATCTGCCTCGTTGGCTGGTTCAGGTGCGCAATGATAGCGCCAAATGCCCTCAACGGGTGCCGATGGGTGTAGGGTGGGGCAGATTGTCGCTAGACTGATGGCCGCGCAGGTCGTCGATCTCTGCTATCTATAAGAGGTTGTGCAGCTTATCTGCGGAACTATCCATCAGAATATTTCTCTATGATGGCGTCGGTTAGCCAGTGCGGGGCATTGTAAGGTGCACGCCGCCTGATTAGACTGCGCCGAAACTCGTACACACAGCCCTTTCAAGGACTTATATGATCAAGAAATGCTTGTTCCCAGCAGCCGGTTACGGTACTCGCTTCCTGCCAGCGACTAAAGCCATGCCCAAAGAAATGCTGCCGGTGGTAAACAAGCCACTGATCCAGTACGGCGTCGAAGAAGCACTGGATGCCGGGTTGACCGAAATCTCCATCGTCACCGGTCGCGGCAAACGCGCGCTGGAAGACCACTTCGACATCAGCTACGAGCTGGAAAACCAGATCAAGGGCACTGACAAGGAGAAATACCTGGTCGGCATCCGTAAGCTGCTCGACGAGTGCTCGTTCTCCTACACTCGCCAGACCGAAATGAAAGGCCTGGGCCACGCGATCCTGACCGGTCGTCCACTGATTGGCGACGAACCTTTCGCCGTAGTACTGGCGGACGACTTGTGCGTCAACCTCGAAGGCGACGGCGTACTGACCCAGATGGTCAAGCTGTACAAGCAGTTCCGCTGCTCGATCGTGGCCATCCAGGAAGTCGATCCTCAAGAAACCAACAAGTACGGCGTGATTGCCGGCGAGATGATTCGCGACGACATCTATCGCGTTCACAGCATGGTCGAGAAGCCAAAACCTGAAGATGCACCGTCGAACCTGGCGATCATCGGCCGTTACATTCTGACCCCGGACATCTTCGACCTGATCGAACAGACCGAGCCAGGCAAGGGCGGCGAAATCCAGATCACCGACGCCCTGATGAAGCAAGCGCAAAACGGCTGCGTCATGGCCTACAAGTTCAAAGGCAAGCGTTTCGACTGCGGTGGCGCCGAAGGCTACATCGACGCGACCAACTTCTGCTTCGAGAACTTCTACAAGACTGGCAAGGCTTACTGATAGCGCCTGAGCTGCTTGTATTGAAAAGCCACCTTCGGGTGGCTTTTTCATTTTCCGGCCCCAAATAGTTTGCAACGCTTGCCCAAAGGCCGCCCGCAGGTATGCTGGTGTCCTGCCGAGGAGATAGAAATGGCCTACGATTTTGACCTATATGTGATTGGTGCCGGTTCTGGCGGTGTGCGGGCTGCGCGGTTCGCGGCCGGTTTTGGTGCGAAAGTCGCCGTGGCCGAGAGCCGTTACCTGGGCGGTACGTGCGTGAACGTCGGCTGTGTGCCGAAAAAACTGCTGGTCTACGGCGCGCACTTCGCCGAAGACTTCGAGCAATCGCAAGGTTTTGGCTGGACTCCGGGTGAAGCGACGTTCGACTGGGCGACGCTGATCGCCAACAAGGATCGCGAGATCAATCGCCTGAACGGCATTTATCGCAATCTTCTGGTCAACAGCGGTGTGACCTTGCATGAAGGTCACGCGAAAATCGTTGATCCGCATACCGTCGAGATCAATGGCGAGCGTTACACCGCCAAAAACATCCTGATTGCCACCGGTGGCTGGCCGCAGATCCCGCAGATTCCGGGGCACGAGCATGCCATCAGCTCCAACCAGGCATTCTTCCTTAAAGAGCTGCCCAAGCGCGTTCTGGTGGTCGGTGGTGGTTACATCGCGGTGGAGTTTGCCGGGATTTTCCACGGGCTGGGTGCCGAGACCACGCTGCTGTATCGCGGTGATCTGTTTCTGCGTGGCTTCGACGGCGCAGTGCGCAAACATTTGCAGGAAGAGCTGACCAAGCGCGGCATGAACCTGCAATTCAATGCCGACATCGAACGTATCGACAAGCAGGCCGATGGCAGCCTGAAGGCGACGCTCAAGGATGGTCGTGAGCTGGTGGCGGATTGCGTGTTCTACGCCACCGGTCGGCGTCCGATGCTCGACAATCTGGGGCTGGAAAACACCGGGGTCAAACTCGACAAGAAAGGTTTTGTCGAGGTGGATGAGCAGTATCAAACCGCTGAACCGTCAATCCTGGCTCTGGGCGATGTGATTGGTCGGGTACAGCTCACGCCGGTCGCTCTGGCCGAAGGCATGGCCGTGGCGCGGCGCTTGTTCAAGCCTGAGCAATATCGCCCGGTGGATTACAAGATGATCCCGACCGCCGTGTTCAGCTTGCCGAACATCGGCACTGTCGGCCTCACCGAAGAAGAAGCGCGAGAGGCCGGGCACGAGGTGGTGATCTTCGAAAGCCGTTTCCGGCCGATGAAGCTGACCCTGACCGAATGCCAGGAGCGCACCTTGATGAAACTGGTGGTGGACGCCAAGACCGACAAGGTCCTGGGTTGCCACATGGTCGGCCCGGACGCTGGTGAGATCGTGCAAGGGTTGGCGATTGCCCTGAAAGCGGGCGCGACCAAGCGCGACTTCGACGAAACCATCGGTGTGCATCCGACGGCCGCCGAAGAGTTCGTCACCATGCGCACGCCAGTCGCGGGTTAATCGTTCTTCTGTGGCGCTGATGCGTCTGGCGCTGTCGCAACGACAGCAGCCAGGCGCACGCTTTCATCCAGGCTTGCCTGCAACTTTATCAATTCAACTTCCAGCGCTTTGTTGATGTGCGACTGCTCGTCAATGTTCTGCTTGAGCGACTGGCTTTCCAGCAAGGCAATGCGCAAGCGTTCCTGGAGGAGGGTGCGTTCGCTGTCGATGCGGGTGACCTGTTCCAGTAACTGATCCTGTCGGCTGTTGGTGTGCTTGAGTTGCTCCTGCAACAGGCTCAACTCCCGCAACGTGCCACGGTTTTCGGTCAGTAGACGCTCGTTGTCGCGATGCAGTTGGGTGATTTCATCCTGGCGTACCAGTGCGCTTTGCTGGGCCTGACGCAATTCCATCTGAATTTGTTGTACCTGGCCTTCGTGGCGTCGCTGTTCCTGCTCGCGCTGGTCTTTGACGGCATTGCGGTAGTGCTCCAGTGCTTCGCGGGCGTGCAGGTGTTTTTCCTCCAGTGAGCGGATCTGCTCGTCCTTGTCCTGCAAGCGCAATTCAAAATCGGCCAGCGCCTGGTTCAGCCCGGCGTTGCGGGTTTGCTCGGATTGCAGCATCGAGCGGGTGTCGTGCAGTTCCGCCGATTCCTGGGTCAGCGCCAGGCTTTGAATTTCGTATTGCTGCTGCAATTCGGTATTGGCCTCATGGGCCTCGTGCAGCTGGGTTTCCAGCTCTTTTCGTTGTTGCTCGAACTGCGCGCGTGCCTGGTCGATGGGTTCTTGCGCCTGTTCTTTCAGGCGTTGCGCCAGCCGCGCCACCAGCGCTGTCAGCTCATCATCGATCGGTTCGGAAGTTGCTGGCGCGGGTTCGGCGCCGTCGTCGAGCTCTTTCAGATAGCGATGGATCGTGGTTTTCGAGCCGGTATTGCCCATTTCGATCCGCACTGCGTCGATGCTCGGATGCTCGCCCCGGGCGAGGATTGCCGAGCGTGCCGCTTGCACCAGTGCCTTGTTTACGCCGCCACGTGCCATGTGTTCTCCTACGATTTGATACTGTGGTACGTACCACTAATTTACGCAATGTACCATGCCGTGAATAAAGTTAAAAACTTGTGATGGCTGATGCGGGATATACTGGTATTACCCCGTGTGATCAGCTGTAGACCGGGGTTTTCAATCGCCAACGCGGTACGTTTTCGAGCACTGAGCCCATGACCGATCTGGATCGCTACCTGCAAGCCGCTACCCGCGACAACACCCGTCGCAGCTATCGCGCGGCCATCGAGCACTTCGAAGTCAGCTGGGGCGGGTTCCTGCCGGCGACCAGCGATAGCGTTGCGCGGTATCTGGTTGCACATGCGGGCGTGCTGTCGATCAATACCTTGAAGTTGCGCTTGTCCGCGTTGGCGCAGTGGCACAACAGCCAGGGGTTCGCCGATCCGACCAAGGCGCCGGTGGTGCGCAAAGTGTTCAAAGGTATTCGCGCGCTGCACCCGGCCCAGGAAAAACAGGCTGAACCCTTGCAGCTTCAACATCTGGAGCAAGTGATCGCCTGGCTGGAGCAGGAAGCGCAGTCCGCCAGGGCGCAGGGGGATCGAGCGGGATTGCTGAGAGCCAAGCGCGACACCGCACTGATCCTGCTGGGCTTCTGGCGTGGTTTCCGTAGCGATGAGTTGTGCCGCGTGCAGATCGAGCATGTACAAGCCAGCGCCGGTTCAGGCATTACCCTCTACTTGCCACGCAGCAAGGGCGATCGCGAGAACCTCGGCCAGACCTACCAGACACCCGCCTTGCAGCGCCTGTGCCCGGTGCAGGCCTACATCGAATGGATTACCGAAGCCGCGTTGGTCCGTGGCCCCGTGTTTCGTGGCATCGATCGCTGGGGCCATTTGAGCGAGGAGGGCTTGCACGCCAACAGCGTGATCCCGTTGTTGCGCCAGGCACTGGAGCGCGCCGGCATTGCGGCCGAGCACTACACCAGTCACTCCCTGCGTCGCGGCTTCGCCACCTGGGCCCATCAGAGCGGTTGGGATTTGAAGTCGTTGATGAATTACGTGGGCTGGAAGGATGTGAAGTCAGCCATGCGCTATGTTGAAGCCAGCCCGTTTCTCGGGATGACCCGAATCGCTGAAAAGCCGTTGGCGCTGTAGATCACGTTTTCTTCTATTAATACGCTCGGCTAATAGCGAAAACAAATCAGCAGCATCAGGTTTGCCAATGAGCCAACCGGCGATCGGGTGGGTAGGATTCACCACATCAACTTCTTAACCCCCTGACGGAGAGTCACCGATGCCTATCATCAACAGCCAAGTTAAACCGTTCAAAGCTACCGCCTACAAAAACGGCGACTTCGTACACGTGTCGGACGCTGACCTGAAAGGCAAGTGGTCTGTCGTTTTCTTCTACCCAGCTGACTTCACCTTTGTTTGCCCGACCGAACTGGAAGACCTGGCTGACAACTACGCCGAGTTCCAGAAACTTGGCGTCGAGATCTACAGCGTTTCCACCGATACCCACTTTGCCCACGCTGCCTGGCACAACACTTCGCCAGCGATCGGCAAAATCCAGTACACCATGATCGGCGACCCGACTCATGTCATCTCCCGCAACTTCGACGTGCTGATCGAAGAAGCTGGCCTGGCTGACCGTGGCACTTTCGTGATCAACCCTGAAGGCCAGATCAAAATCGTTGAACTCAACGATGGCGGTGTAGGCCGTGACGCTTCCGAGCTGCTGCGCAAAATCAAGGCCGCTCAATACGTCGCGGCTCACCCGGGCGAAGTCTGCCCAGCCAAGTGGAAAGAAGGCGAGGCCACTCTGGCTCCGTCCCTGGACCTGGTCGGCAAGATCTAAGTCTGTGACGCGCTTCATCAGGGCGGAGCTCCGCACCTACTAAGTAAGCTGCACCGCCCCATAAAACGCCCGGGCGAGATTCGCTCGGGCGTTTTTTTATGTCTGATAGCTCTCTATTCAAACAGCATCTAAGGAAATCGCCCGTATGTTGGACGCCAATCTTAAAGCCCAGTTGAAATCGTACCTGGAACGGGTCACTCAGCCGATCGAGATCGTTGCATCCCTCGACGACGGTGCGAAATCCCAGGAAATGCTCGCGCTACTCAAAGACGTTGCCAGTCTTTCCACCCAGATTACTTTGCTCGACAACGGTAACGATGCGCGTAAACCATCGTTCTCGATCAATCGCCCGGGGGCCGATATCAGCCTGCGTTTCGCCGGCATCCCGATGGGCCACGAATTCACATCCCTGGTGCTGGCCTTGCTGCAAGTCGGCGGCCACCCATCGAAAGCCAGTGCCGACGTCATCGAGCAGATCCGCTCGCTCAAAGGCGAGTTCAACTTCGAGACTTACTTCTCGCTGTCCTGCCAGAACTGCCCGGATGTGGTTCAGGCGCTGAACCTGATGGCTGTGCTGAACCCGAACATCCGCCACGTCGCTATCGACGGCGCGTTGTTCCAGGCCGAAGTCGATGAGCGCAAGATCATGGCCGTGCCCAGCATTTACCTCAATGGCGAGATTTTCGGCCAGGGCCGCATGGGTCTGGAAGAAATCCTCGCCAAGATCGACACCAGCGGCATCGAGCGTCAGGCCGAGAAGATCAGCGCCAAGCAAGCCTTCGACGTGCTGGTCGTCGGCGGTGGCCCGGCCGGTGCTTCAGCGGCAATTTACGCCGCTCGTAAAGGCATTCGTACCGGTGTGGCGGCTGAACGTTTTGGTGGACAGGTGCTCGACACCATGGCCATCGAGAACTTCATCTCCGTACAGGAAACCGAAGGGCCGAAACTGGCCGTGGCACTGGAAGAGCACGTCAAGCAGTACGACGTGGACATCATGAACCTGCAACGCGCCGACAAGCTGGTGCCGGGCAAAAACGGTGAACTGCACGAAATCCATTTCGTCAGCGGCGCGTCCTTGAAAGCCAAGACCGTGATCCTCGCCACCGGCGCGCGCTGGCGTGAAATGAACGTTCCGGGTGAGCAGCAATACCGCAACAAGGGTGTGGCGTACTGCCCGCACTGTGACGGTCCGCTGTTCAAGGGCAAGCGTGTGGCGGTGATCGGTGGCGGTAACTCCGGCGTCGAAGCAGCCATCGACCTGGCCGGGATCGTGTCCCACGTAACCCTGCTGGAGTTCGACGTACAACTGCGCGCCGATGCAGTGTTGCAGCGCAAGCTGCACAGTCTGCCGAACGTCACGGTGATCACCAGTGCGCAAACCACTGAAGTGACCGGCGACGGCCAGAAGGTCAACGGCCTGCACTACAAGGATCGTCAGTCGGACGAGCTGCGTACTGTCGAGCTGGAAGGGATCTTCGTGCAGATCGGTCTGTTGCCTAATACCGATTGGCTCAAAGGCACCATCGAGCTGTCGCCGCGTGGCGAGATCATTGTCGATGCCCGTGGTGAGACGTCGATCCCCGGCGTGTTCGCGGCTGGCGATGTGACCACCGTGCCGTACAAGCAGATCGTGATTGCGGTGGGCGAGGGCGCCAAGGCTTCCCTGAGCGCATTCGATCACTTGATCCGCACTTCGGCGCCGGCATAAACGCCGCCCCTGAAAACACAAAACCCCATGAGCGATCACGGGGTTTTTTGTGTCTTGCACTGATCGTTCCCACGCTCTGCGTGGGAATGCAGCCCGGGACGCTCCGCGTCCCAAAAGCGTGACGCAGAGCGTCACAGGAGGCGTTACCACGCAGAGCGTGGGAACGATCAAGGCTGCGATCTTTTGATTTACAACGGTGCTGGCTGAATGATTTCGACCCAGTAACCATCCGGGTCCTTGATGAACGCCAGGCTCTTCATGCGACCGTCGTTCAGGCGTTTCTGGAAATCGCAGCCCAACGCTTCAAAACGTTCGCACGCGGCACGGATGTCTGGCACCGAGATGCAGATATGGCCGAAGCCGCGCGGGTCGGTGTTGCCGTTGTGATAGGCGAAATCCGCGTCGTTCTCGGTGCCGTGGTTGTGGGTCAGTTCGAGAATGCCGGGGATCGACTTCATCCACTCGGTGCGGGCAGCAGCATCGGCCGGGATCTGGTTTTTATCGACCAGCGCCAGGAAGTACAGGCTGAACTCGGCTTCCGGGAAATCACGCTTTTCCACCAGCGAGAAACCCAGGACGCGAGTGTAGAAATCCAGCGACCGGGTGATGTCCTTGACCCGCAGCATGGTGTGGTTGAAGACGAACTTCTGGGTGGCGGTGTCAGGTTGGGCGGTCACACCAGGAAATGTATTGAGTTCGTGCAGGCTCATGGGCCCTCCGGAAATTCCAAGAATGCTCACAATGATACGCAAGGGCCCTGGCATCGCCAAACCAAAACCGCAGGCTTGCCTGCCGGGCGGGTGAAGCTCAGACTTCGCGGCTCAATCTGTGAGTGTTCATTACAATGATCCGACCCTGTCAATTGATGTTCGTCCTGATGTGTCTGCTTTCAGGTGTTACCCGTGCTGATGCAGAAGCTCCGGTCGTGACCTGGCCCAATGGATGGACTGTCGAGACCGTTCCGCAAGACGAGGCCAAGCCTCAGGTTTCCCGGCAGCGCGCGGTAAAAAACGACCAGGACGGGACACCGGTAATGGTGATGGAGTTGACCATGACTCAAGTGGAAAGCGGTCATCAGGTGAATCTGGAAGGTGTGTTACTGGAAATGCGCAAGTCCGTGCAGAAGGACTTTTTTCAGGGCGGCTATCAGAGCGTCTGCAACAAAATTCATCCGACTGCCTTGAGCCGGTTATCGGCGCTGGAAACTACCTGCACCATTACCCAGAACGGTCGACATGTGTTGTCTCAAACATTGGTCGCCGCAGTGGACGGTGATAAAGCCTATGTTCTTTCCTACGCGGGGCAGGCTGAGGTTTATAAGGCAAGTCAGGGCGACATAGAGGCAGCTCGAAACAGCTTGAAACTTTAGTTTAAGGTTTCTGTACCCACGTTTTTGAGCATGGCCCGGGTTTTTAGATAGCCAAACGGATTAAGCACAAAGTTAGTCAGGCTATAGCGAGTTGATCGGCGACTATCGTCGCATTTTAGACGGCATCCATGAAAAAGCCCTGCATTGGCAGGGCTTTTTTTATTACCGTGAGCGCTTAGGCACGCAGCCAGGAGTCAACGGTGGCTGCACCGTATTGTTCCTTCCAGGCTTTCAGGCCGCGGTGGTTGCCGCCCTTGGTTTCAATCAGTTCACCGGTGTGCGGGTTCTGATAAACCTTCACCACGCGAGCGCGGCGGGTTTTAGGGGCAGTTGCCTGCTGCAGGCCGGATTTCGCCGGGTGCGGGTCGAGGATGGCGATGATGTCGCGCAGGCTCTTGCCGTAGGTTTTCATCAGCCCCTGGAGCTTTTCTTCGAATTCGATTTCTTTCTTGAGCCCGGCATCGTTCTTCAGCGATTCCAACTGCTTGAGCTGTTCTTGAAGGGCCTTTTCAGCTGCACGGAATTCAGCGAGTCTGGACAATATCTTTACTCCAATAGTGTGTTTGGCTGAAACCAACCGCAAACAAAGCTATAAGCCAAGAGCCTTGAAGCGACTCGGTGATAATGGCACGCCTGCCGATTTTGCACAGGTATGAAAAATTGTAGTAGTTAAATGGCCAAGAGTAAATCCTGACTTTTTCTTCATTTAACAAGAGTAGTCTTTTGATTCAATCTGGTGCGCATCATCATGATCTCGGCGCTTAACGTAGCTAGTTAATGATCACTTAATGCACTAATGAATTCTGCTCCGGGCATCGGTCGACCGAACAGATAACCTTGCAGAAAGTTCACGCCATGGGCGGTCAGATAGTCACTTTGCTCCTCTGTTTCCACACCTTCGGCGACGATACCCAGATCGAGTTTGGCCGAGAGTTCGATGATGCTGTCCAGAATGTGCCGGGAGAGGGCGTCGACACCGATCATGGCGACAAAGCTCTGGTCGATTTTCAGGAAGTCCACATTGAACTGACGCAAGTAACCGAGGCTTGAATGGCCGGTGCCGAAGTCGTCGATGGCGATCATCACGCCCAGCGCGCGAAGCTGTTCGAACAACTGCAGAGTGATGGCTGTCGGTTCGACCAGTTCGCGCTCGGTCAACTCCAGCACCAGGTGGACACTGCCCGGTGCAAAAGCGCTGAGGAATTCACGGCAGTCTTCGACCAGTTCCAGGTCCCGGCAATGACTGGCGGTGATGTTGATGCCAATGTGGAACGGCCCGTCGAACGATGCCGACAAGGGCGCCAGCAATGTGGCGGTCTGTTGCATCAGCGAGCGGGTCATCGGCACGATCAGACCGGAATGTTCGGCAAACGGGATGAACAGATCCGGACGCACCAGGCCTTCCCTGGGATGTTTCCAGTGCATCAATACTTCGGTGCCGGACCACAGCTTATTGTCGCCATGCACCACGGGCTGAAAGTAAGGAATGAATTCTGCTGCCTCCAGCGCCCGCTGCATTTCACGGCTGGGCGACATCGAGCGCTTCTGCAGCACATGCCCGATCGAACCTGACACCACGCCGAAGAATATTAACAGACTGAACAGTGGCGGGTATTCACTACGCATGTAACGCCAGGTTTCTCCTTCGGGGAAACCAGCGGCCACCGTAAAGGCATAACGCGAGGACGTCAGCGTACTTTGTGCTACCGGCAAGGCGGGCAGGGCGTCCTCGTGAACTTTGCCGTCGGCAGACAACCAGTTGGGACCGACTTGTAGCAGCAGTAATGTCTTGCGGCCGATCAGGCGCAACTCGTTGCTCAGGTGATAACCGTTCAGCGTGGTCAATGCCCCTTTATTTCCTTCGCTGAGCCGATACACCAACAGCGCGGTATTGGGCGTGACGGGGTTGCCGTTCATGAGCCATAACTGGCCTTGGGTGTAGTCGCCGGGATTGACCTTTTCCTGATATTCACCGAACAACGAACTGCAATAGAGGTTGTCGTCCCACACCAGGTTGGTCGAGCGCACGAAGGGCCGGCGCGTAACTTGTTCGCGCAAGGCCAGTTTGACGTCATTGCAGTTTTTGCCAGCCAGCGGCAGGAGCTCCTGCGCCGCTTGGGCGGTGTTGTCGAGCATCAGTTCGAACTGGCGAATGGATTCTTCGCCAGTCAGTTCAGTACTCTGCTTGAGGGTACGTTCAGCCTGCAGATAGAGAATGGCGACTCCCAGCAACACCGGGAGCAATCCGCTCAAAACAGTCACAGTGATCCGGGTGCCACGCTTGCGGCGACTTTTGACGTTCAGTGGCATTCGCAAATCCATCGCGATAAAAGAGGGCTCTCAAAGGTTGGCAGGTCGACATGCCTCCCAAAAGAGTTCAGCCATGATAGTTGGCTATCGGCCCTTATGCCGCTCAACCTTTAATCAATCTTGAGGCCAGTTTAATAAAGGCCAGCGTCGCGGGGGATGACTGACGCTGATCGAGCACCGCCAGACCGACTTGGCGGCTGATGGGGGGCGACAGCGGTTTTTTCACGTAGCGGCTGTCGTTGTCGTCAGGCAGTGAGCTTTCGGCGACGACAGTCAAGGCATCGCCACGGCCTACGACGTCCAATGTGCTGAGCAACTGCGAGCAACGATAGCGAATGTTCGGCGTCAACCGCGCTGCATTGAACAGGCGCGACACCAGCTCCGAAGACCCGGCTTCGGTCAGCACAAAAGGGTCGTGGCACAAGTCGTTCAGGCGCAAGCTGCCGCGACCGGCCAGTACATGGTCGGCAGGCAGCAGCGCGACCATCTGGTCTTCGATCAGTGCAATCGTGTCAAAACGTTCCTGGGGTAACACCACGAAACCAATATCGATACGCCGTTCTTCCAGCCACTGGATCACCTGGCGATCCGGCCCTTCATCGATATGAACCTCGATGCCCGGATGCGAGGCGCGGTAGTGCTGCAAGATCCTCGGCAACAGCTTGATCGATGAGGTCGGGCCGAACGAGCCGATGCGCAGCGTGCCGCGTTTCATGCCGCGGGCATCGGCTGCTTCCTGGCGCAAGGTGTTGGCCAGCCCGAGCATCGCGCGAGCCCGCATTAATAGTTGCTGGCCGATGTCACTCAACTCGACCTGGGACTGATGCCGGCGCAGCAGCTCGACACCCAACTCCTGTTCCAGCGACTTGAGTGCGTGGGAGACCGCAGACTGGGAAATCTCCAAACGATGGGCGGCCGCCGTGAAGCCGCGCAATTCGGCCACCAGCGAGAAAATCTCGAGTTGAGTGAGGGTCATGAGTTTTTACTCATTTTACGATGATCGTTCATTAGTCGAATGATACGCCACATGCCCGATTGCTGGCGGTGGAGACTTATGACTACGTGTGAACAGACCCTTGCGAACTCTTCGGATGTGCCGGTTTATCTGAAACTGGCGGCGGTCACCATGATCTGGGGCGGGACGTTCGTCGCCGGGCGGTTTCTGGTCGACAGCCTCAGTCCGTTATTCGCTGCGAGTTTGCGGTTCCTGCTGGCGAGCGTGGCGTTGCTGTTGTTCCTGCTGCTGGCGCGGGTGCCCCTGGTGCGACCCAGCCCCAGGCAATGGTTGCAATTGGCGCTGTTGGGATTCTTCGGGATTTTCTTCTACAACCTGTGCTTCTTTTACGGGCTGCATTACATCAACGCGTCTCGGGCATCATTGATCGTAGCGTTGAATCCAGCGGTGATCGGCCTGGCTTCGTGGCTGCTGTTCAAGGAGCGGCTGAGTCGGGCGAAAGTGGTCGGTATCGTGATCTGCATTGCTGGCGCCAGCCTGGTGATCGTCAGCCGCAATCCGCAGTTGCTGGACGGCAATGCCGAAGCCTGGATCGGCGATCTGTTGATCTTCGGTTGCGTGCTCGGCTGGGGCATTTATTCGCTGTTCTCCAAAGGCCTGAATCAAACACTGGGGCCGGTGCAGACGGTGACGTACTCGATTTTGCTCGGCACGCTGATGCTCTGGGTGACCAGTGCCGTGCGGGGCGAGCTGAGTGTCGCGGCGCTCACCGGGCTCGGCGCACAACAATGGTTGAGCCTGATGTACCTGGGCGTGCTGGGTTCGGCATTGGCCTACATTGGTTATTACGACGGCATCCGCAAAATCGGCGCGACGCGCTCGGGTGTGTTTATCGCCTTGAACCCGTTGACTGCTGTTCTTCTCGGCGCGTTGTTGCTGGGCGAGCAGCTGACACTGGCGATGTGCCTGGGCGGCGGGCTGATCCTGATGGGGATTTTCCTGTGCAACAAACCGCTTGCGTGGGCCACGAAAAAGGGGATTGTATAAGAAGGCGGACAAACTGATTTACGCTGTGTAGAATCCGGTTACGCATATAAGAATAATCGTCTTCTGGCAGCAGAAGCCTCGCCCGCAAGAGCCTTGGGTCGACAATGAAGATATTTGGGTTCCAATTGATCTACGGTGACTTCCTCGCCCGCAGCGTGAGGGGCATCTCCTGCGCGCCACCCGCCGGTCTCAGCATTGCTAGCAACTAACGATCCGTTAATTCTAAAAGCATGATGAGGCGCCAAAATGGCAGATTTATACGAAAACCCAATGGGCCTGATGGGCTTTGAGTTTATCGAATTCGCATCACCGACCCCGAACACCCTGGAGCCGATCTTCGAGATCATGGGCTTCACCAAGGTCGCGACCCACCGTTCCAAAGACGTGCATCTGTATCGCCAGGGCTCGATCAACCTGATCCTCAACAACGAACCCCACAGCGTGGCCTCGTACTTCGCGGCCGAGCACGGCCCGTCGGTGTGCGGCATGGCGTTCCGGGTCAAGGATTCGCAAAAAGCCTACAAGCGTGCCCTGGAACTCGGCGCCCAGCCGATCCACATCGAAACCGGCCCGATGGAACTGCACCTGCCGGCGATCAAAGGCATCGGCGGTGCGCCGCTGTACCTGATCGATCGTTTTGGTGAAGGCAGCTCGATCTACGACATCGACTTCGTATTCATCGAAGGTGTGGACCGCAACCCGGTCGGCGCAGGTCTGAAGATCATCGACCACCTGACCCACAACGTGTATCGCGGTCGCATGGCCTACTGGGCCAACTTCTACGAGAAGCTGTTCAACTTCCGCGAAATCCGTTACTTCGACATCAAAGGCGAATACACCGGCCTGACATCCAAAGCGATGACCGCGCCGGACGGCATGATCCGCATCCCGCTGAACGAAGAGTCGTCCAAGGGCGCCGGGCAGATCGAAGAGTTCCTGATGCAGTTCAACGGCGAGGGCATCCAGCATGTGGCGTTCCTCACCGATAACCTGATCGATACCTGGGACCGCCTGAAGAAAATCGGCATGCGCTTCATGACGCCGCCGCCGGACACCTACTACGAAATGCTCGAAGGCCGTTTGCCGAACCACGGCGAGCCGGTCGATCAACTGCAAGCACGGGGCATCTTGCTGGACGGTTCGTCCGAGCCTGGCGACAAGCGTCTGCTGCTGCAGATTTTCTCGGAAACCCTGATGGGGCCGGTGTTCTTCGAGTTCATCCAGCGTAAAGGCGACGATGGTTTCGGCGAAGGCAACTTCAAGGCTCTGTTCGAATCCATCGAGCGTGACCAGGTTCGTCGCGGTGTGCTCTCCACCGATTAAGCCGTTCCTGATGTGAAAAAGCCCGGTCAGCAGCAATGCTGGCCGGGCTTTTTTTTGAATCATGCAATTACATTGGCCGGCGTCGTTGCCGGACCAGATGCTTGAACCCTTCAAACACCAACGCCACCACCGCCAGCCAGATCGGAATGTAAGTCAGCCATTCGCCGGCCTTGATGCTTTCCCCCAACAGCAACGCAACGCCCAGCAACAGCACGGGCTCGACGTAACTCAACAACCCGAACAGGCTGAACGGCAGCAGCCGGCTGGCAATGATGTAGACCACCAGCGCCGAAGCGCTGATCACCCCGAGCAGGGGAATCAACAGCGACAGCCACGGATGTTGATCGAACACGCCAAAACCTTGTTCACCTCCCTGCACGAACCAGAACGCCACCGGCAGCATCAACGCCATGTCCATCCAGAGCCCCCCAAGGTTGTCCGTGGCCAGGCGTTTGCGCAGGATGAAATAGATT
Source organism: Pseudomonas sp. FP1740 (assembly GCF_030687165.1). Taxonomy (NCBI): domain Bacteria; kingdom Pseudomonadati; phylum Pseudomonadota; class Gammaproteobacteria; order Pseudomonadales; family Pseudomonadaceae; genus Pseudomonas; species Pseudomonas sp. FP1740. The sequence continues at coordinate 3,523,307 of NZ_CP117461.1, read as the reverse complement.
GGATAGCCGATTACCACCAGCAAAGTCGCCCAGGAAAAACCGCCGACCTGATACAACTCGTTGAGCACGCCGAGGCTGGCGAAGAACACGGCTATTTTCTGCAGGTAGGAAAGGCGCTCGCCATAGACGATTCGCCCGGTCAGGACCATGGACAGCGGCAACAGGAAATACCCCAGCGACACGTCAAGGCTATAGCCGTTAAGTGGCGCCCACATGAACAACCAGAGTTGCAGGCCCAGCAGCACTGACGAGCCGATCAGGGCGATGAGCAACTTCGGCTTGGCGGCCAGCCGCCGAAGAATCTCGACCACGCGTTTCCATTCGCCGGACACTACCATGAACACGGTCATGCATGGCGCGGTCAGCAACATCCGCCAACCGAAAATCTCCACGCCACTCAAGGGGGAGAGCAGTGAGGTGTAGTAATACATGACGGCAAACAGCATCGAGGCTGTGACCGATAGAGCGATACCTTTAGACAAACTGTCCTCGCGGGTTGAAGGTCAAACGGGGCGCGCAGGATACGTGGTTTTTGTGCTGAATATTGGCCAAGTGATCGATATTTTCAACATCGCGGTGGATGTTGAATCGCTATCGCAGGCAAGTCAGCTCCCACAAGTCACTTCGTCGAAACATAGTCAGCAGATCGACACAGAACCTGTGAGAGCGAGCTTGCCCTTGATAAACCTCAAGCCGAACGCGGTTTGCGTCCCGGCACAAAATGGCTCACATCATTGAACCCTGGTGTCGACGCATGCCCCGGTGTCACCAGCGAATCGATAAAGGCTTCATCTTCCGCCGTGATTTTCACCGCTTGCGCCTTGGTGTACCCGTCCCACTGTTCTTCGGTGCGCGGGCCGACGATGGCCGAGGTGACGGCGCTGTTGTTCAGCACCCAGGCGATGGCGAACTCGACGATGCCCACGCCACGGTCCCGGGTGTATTGCTGGATCTGCTGGGCAATGCGTAAAGACTCAACCCGCCATTCGGTTTCCAGGATGCGTTTGTCCTGGCGACCGGCGCGGCTGTTGGCGTCCGGTGTCACATCCGGCGCGTACTTGCCGCTGAGCACACCGCGCGCCAGCGGACTGTATGGCACCACACCGAGGCCATAGTTTTGCGCGGCGGTGATCTGCTCGGTTTCCGCCTGACGGTTGACAATGTTGTACAGCGGCTGGCTGATCACCGGCCTGTCGACGCCGAGTTTGTCGGCCAAACGAATGACTTCGGCGATACGCCAGCCACGGTAGTTCGACAGCCCCCAGTAGCGGATCTTGCCTTGACGAATCAGATCGCCGATGGCCGACACCGTGACTTCCAGCGGCGTGTTGTGGTCTTCGCGGTGCAGGTAATAGATGTCCAGATAATCGGTGCCCAACCGCGTCAGGCTGGCGTCGATGCCATTGAACAAGTGCTTGCGGCTCAGGCCGGTACGGTTCGGCACACCGTCCACTGGACCGAAGCCGACCTTGGTGGCGAGCACCCATTCGTGGCGGTGGCTGGCGATCGCTTCGCCGACGATCTCTTCGGAGCGGCCATTGGTGTACACGTCCGCGGTGTCGATGAAGTTGATGCCCTGGTCCCAGGCCTTGCCGATGATCCGCAGGGAATCTTCGGTGCTGGTCTGTTCGCCGAACATCATGGTGCCCAATGTGAGGGTCGACACCTGTAAACCCGAATGACCCAGCGTGCGATAGCTCATGATGAAATCCTTTTACCGGTGAGAAAGCCTCAATCAAATACCAAGAACCGCAGCGCGGAGCAATCTGAATTATCGACGCAGTGCCTCACAACGCTCCTGCAAAAACGCTTGCAGCACTTTGACCCGTTCCGACACCTGCACCCGATGCGGGCACAGCAAATTGAACGGCACGCTTTCGCCTTGCCAGTCATCGAACAGCGTCACCAGGCGCCCGGCCTGCACATCGGCGGCGACGTCGAGCCAAGCCTTGTAGGCGATGCCATGCCCGGCCAAGGCCCAGCGGCGGGCAACTTCGCCGTCGTCGCTGAGGTAGTCGCCGCGCACCTTAACCTCCATCACTTCATCGCCACGGCTGAAACGCCATTGGTTGTAGGGCCGGCCATCGCGCAGGTAGAGCAGGGCGCTGTGTTCGCTCAGTTCCGCCGGGGTTAACGGCACGCCGCACCGGGCCAGATACTCGGGGCTGGCGCAGGCCACGCGGCGATGCTGCGGCAGAATCGACAGCGCCACCAACGTCGAGTCACTCGGCACACCGAAGCGCAGAGCCACATCGACCGTCTCGCGGAACAGATCGGCATGGCGATCGTTGAGCAGTAGCTGAAATTGGATGTGCGGATGTTCGCGTTTGAAGTCGTCGAGCCACGGCAACAGCACGTTGCGCCCGAAGTCCGATGGCGCGGCCAGTTGCAGCACACCACTCAAGCCTTGGGTTTGTTGCTTGAGCGCCTGCTCACCTTCGGCCAGCGCGGCCAGTGCCAGGCGCACGCTATCCAGGTAGCGCCGGCCTTCTTCGGTCAGGCGCATGCTTCGCGTGGAACGGGCCAGCAAGCGAATGCCGAGGCGGGTTTCCAGGCGTTTGAGGGCGATGCTGGCCGCCGCCGGGGTCAGCTCCAGGGCGCGGGCGGCGGCGGAAATGCTGCCGGAGTCGGCGGTGCGAACGAAGATCTCCAGATCGAGAATCGAGCTCATTGGTAAAAATCCTTTAAAGATCCTTCTGATTTACCGGGATTTTTCTTCGATTGGCAACCGGAGAAGATTGAATCTCCCTAACTCGACCGGAGATCAGCTCATGACACAACTCAACGCTTGCTTGCACCATCAGACCGTCGTGGTGATCGGTGGCAGCAGCGGAATAGGCGCCGCCGTCGTCCGGGCCGCAGCCGAGCGTGAAGCCCGTGTGGTGGCGGTGAGTCGCCGCCAGCCAGCGGCTGACCTTGATGCAAACATCCGACACGAAGCGGCGGACGTCACCGATGAAATGTCGTTGCGACAGCTGTTCGAACGCATCGGCCCTTTCGATCATCTGGTGATCACGGCCGGTCCGAGTGTGAGTGCCAAACCGCTGGCCGACAGCGATTTGCAGCACGCCCAACAGGCCTTCGATGTCAAATTCTGGGGCACGCTGCGGGCGATCCAGGTCGCGCTGCCATACTTGAGCGCACGTGGCAGCATCACGCTGACCTCGGGTCTGTTGTCACGCAAGTTCGTCGCCGGGCAGTTCATCAAAACCACCTTGAATGCGGCGCTGGAGGCCTTGGGCAAGCAACTGGCCAAGGAACTGGCACCGCGCCGGGTCAACGTCATAAGCCCCGGCGTGACCGACACCGAGGCTTACGCCGGCATGGACGAAACGCAACGCGCCGCGATGTTTGCCCGTACCGCCGCCGCATTGCCGGTGGGCCGGGTCGGCACCCCGCAAGATCTGGCGGCAGCGTTTATTCTGGCCATGGAAAACGACTTTATCAGCGGCACCGTCATCGACGTCGACGGAGGAGGGTTGCTATGAGTTGGCACTTTGATCATCTGGCCTTCAACACCCCCGACGGGCAACCGTTGCAGGAGGCCTTCGGTTCGTTGTTGGGATTGGCGCCGGGACGCCGCCCGCCATTCCCGTTCCCTGGACGCTGGTTGTATCAGGATGCGCAGGCGCTGGTGCATGTGATCGAACAGCCGACGTTCGATGAAACGGCGTTGAGCCACATTGCCTTTCGCACCGATGAGGAGGCCGCGACGGTGTTGCGACGGGTGCAGGCCAGCGGTTTGCCGTATCAGGTGGCGCAGGTGCCGGAAGACGGGATCTGGCAGATTTTCGTGCAGATGCCGGGTGGGTTGGTGATTGAGCTGGATGCCAAAGCAGGAAGTCTGGTGGGTGTTTAAGGGGATGTTTAAAAGACATTTCCAGATACTCACTGAGGCTACATATTCTTGCGCCGCTGCCTACGACTGCGCCAGAATCCGCCGGCTAGTGCGCCTTGAGCCCGGGCTGTATCGTTTCCTTGTCGCTGAAAAACAGCGATCGGGTTTGGTAGCCCGGGTCTCTAGTTGCAAAGCACTGCCTTTTGCCGAGCCTTTTCGTCTCGTCTTTATGGCGGTCATGCGCAGGGCATCTTCGGATGCGCCGTTTTCCTAGAGCCCGGTCTACCAACCTGCGTATGGCCTCCACCCATCGTTTGGTAGCGAGGGTGATGGCTCCTTTTAAGCGCTTTAGGAGTTTCATCTATGTTCAAACCAACACCAAATCCTCCGGAAACCGACGACGTTTCCCCCTACGAAACCCCCGATTCCAAAAAACTCAACGAAGCCGCCGAGCGCGCCCTCGATCATTACCTCAAACCACCCACCCCCAAAGCCACCAAGCGCAAACCCAGCACCATTTACCATGTCGGTGAGAAGGTCGATAACGAAACCCTGCTGGTCAACGCCTGCGAGTCCCTGGCATCGGCGAGCATGATGCTCAGCGAGTTCGCCGGGCTGATGGACATGCCGCATCGCAACATGATGCTGGGGATTCAATCGGTGGTCATGCTTGGGGAACTGGCCGTCAACCGGGTGCTGGATAACCTCGATCCTCAGAACTGAGTGATCCATTGTGGCGAGGGGGGGCTTGTTGTGGCGAGGGGGCTTGCCCCCGTTCGGCTGCGCAGCAGTCGTCAATCCGGTGTATGCGATTTCTCTGATACACCGTGGTTACAGGTTTTAGGGTCGCTTCGCAACCCAACGGGGGCAAGCCCCCTCGCCACGAAAGCAGTGGTGTATCCATGAAATGAAGAACGGCCCGAACGGGCCGTTTTTTTGCTGAATCTTAAACCCGCAAGGTCCGCGTCATGCGCAACGCCAGCAAACTCCCACACACAATCACACCCGCCAGCAGGTACAACGCCGCATCGGTCGACCCGGTGCTGTCTTTGACCCAACCCACCAGATACGGGCTAAGGAAACCCGCCATCTGCCCCATGGAGTTGATCAACGCCAAGCCACCGGCCGCCGCGCCGGCGCTGAGCATCGCCGTCGGCACCGGCCAGAACATCGGCAAGCCGGTGAGGGCGCCCATGGTGGCGAGGGTCAGGCCGAGGATCGCAATGGCCGGGGTGGTCGCGAAGTTCACGGCGATCAACAGACCCACCGCGCCCATCAGCATCGGCACCACCAGGTGCCAGCGACGTTCTTTGCGCAGGTCCGCCGAGCGGCCCACCATCAACATGAACACCGCCGCCAGCAAGTACGGAATCGCGCTCAACCAGCCAATCACCAGGTTGTCGCTGAAACCGAGGTTCTTGATGATCGACGGCAGCCAGAAGTTGATCGCGTAAACACCGCTCTGGATGCAGAAGTAGATCAAACCAAAGGCCCAGATCGCCGGGTTCTTGAACACTGCCCGCAAGGAGTCGGTGGTGGTTTTCGGTTTACTGGCCAGGTCTTCTGCGTGGTCGGCTTCAAGCACGGAACGCTCGTACGGGGTCAGCCACTTGGCATTGGCGTAACTGTCGCTGAGCAGGAAATAGGCGAGGGCGCCGAGGATCACGGTCGGGATGCCTTGCAGCAGGAACATCCACTGCCAGCCGGCCAAACCGGCCTGGCCCGCGCCGAAGTGGTTGAGAATCCAGCCGGAAAACGGGCTGCCCAGCAGGCCCGACACCGGGATCGCCGACATGAACAGCGCCATGATGCGACCACGGCGGAACGTCGGGAACCACTGCGAGAGGTAAAGCACCACGCCCGGGAAGAACCCGGCTTCGGCGGCGCCGGTGAACAGGCGCAGGGTGTAGAACTCGGTCGGGGTGGAGACGAACAGCAGGCACGTCGAGAGCGTGCCCCAAGTCATCATCATCAACGCGATCCAGCGTCGTGGGCCGAACTTGGTCAGGGCCAGGTTGCTCGGCACGCCGCACAGCACGTAGCCGATAAAGAAAATCCCGGCACCGAGGCCGTACACGGTTTCGCTGAATTTCAGCGCGTCGAGCATCTGCAGTTTGGCAAACCCGACGTTCACCCGGTCGAGGTAGTTGAACAGGTAGCAGATGAAGATGAAGGGGATCAAACGCAAGGTAATGCGTTTGTAGACGGCGTTCTTGTCGTCAGCGTTGGCCAGGGTAGCGGTGGCGCTCTGTGACATGGCGGGCTCTCTCTTTATTATGATTTTTTGCGACGCAAGGGTAACGTTGGTCGCCCGGTGAGTCTCGGCCACCCCTTGGGTGGTTGTCTTTGTGCCTGAGCACAGGGTTTGCGACCCTGGCCTGTGCGGGTGAACAACCCGTCCCATCACGTTTTCAAGGATCCGCGCTATGTTCGAACTCGATCACGACCTGGCCCAGGACATCGTCGACCGGGCGATGGCCATCCTGCCGTACAACGTCAATGTCATGGACAGTCAGGGGCTGATTCTTGGCAGCGGCGAGCCGGAGCGCATCAACACCCGTCACGAAGGCGCGCAACTGGTGCTGGCCAACGGGCGGGTGGTGGAGATCGACGCGCAAACGGCGATCCATCTCAAAGGCGTGCAGCCGGGCATTAATCTGCCGCTGTTGCTCGATCAGCGTTTGATTGGTGTGCTGGGCATCACCGGCGAACCGGAGCAATTGCGCACCTACGCCGAACTGGTGCGCATGACCGCCGAGATGCTGGTGGGCCAGCGCAATCAGCAGGCCGAGCAGCAATGGCGGCGCCAGCGGTGCGACGATCTGCTGGCGCTGCTGCTGAGCGAAGCGGGGGATTCGCCACGGTTGCTGGATGAAGCGCAGCAACTGGGGCTCAAGCCACAGCTGACGCGGGTGCCGTATCTGTTCGAGTTGGGCATCGAACACGGCCCGAGCCAGACCGTCGAAGCGCTCAGCGCCTGGTTGATGTCGCGCTATCCGGACAGTTGGTGCGTGAGCTCGGCCAAATCTTCCTTGCTCTGGTGTCGCCCGGCGACGCCTGCGGTCGAGAACGAACGATTGCTGGAAAAGCTCGATGGCCTGGGCTGGAACATTTTGCGCATCGCCGTGGGCGGGCAGGCCGACGGCTTGTCGGGGTTGCGCCGCTGCTATCGGCGGGTCGGCGATTTGCTGGCCTACGGGCGCGATGTGTTGCCGCATTCGCGCTTGTTGATCCTGAACCGTTATCGGCTGCCGGTGATGCTCTGGCGGCACCGCGACGACGATGCGCTGGATGAACTGCTGAGGCCGCTGCGCAAAGTCATCGCCAAGGATGGCAACGGCCAACTGCTGGCGACGTTGCGCAGTTGGTGCGAACACGACGGCCAGAGCCAGGCCTGCGCCGACGCCCTGGGCATCCACCGCAACAGTTTGCGCTACCGCATGGAGCGAATCGCCGAACTCAGCGGCGTCGACCCGCTGAAGCTCGACGGAATGCTCGCACTGTACCTTGGCGTCCAGCTCCTGCCACAAACCGAGCTGCCGACCACCGCTCCGTAGCAGCTGCCGAGCCTGCGAGGCTGCGTTCGGCGACGCAGTCGTCGTAAATTCTATAAATACGGCTTACCTGACACACCGCGCCGCATGATTTCACGACGGCTTCGCCGCCGAACGCAGCCTCGCAGGCTCGCAGGCTCGGCAGCTGCTACGACGAACAGTGCGGACAAGGGTTTTGTGGAAATGAACAATAATCCACATGGCCGCTTGTGCAGCGGACCGGCGTTATTGTTCAGCCCTGCTGGCAGCATAGACGCATTGGAACTGGAGAATTCGCATGAAAATCGTCATTGCCCCCGATTCGTTCAAGGATAGCCTGAGTGCCCAGGGTGTGGCCGAGGCCATTGCGCTGGGGTTGGCGGAGGTTTGGCCAGATGCACAATTGCTCAAGTGCCCGATGGCTGATGGTGGCGAAGGTACGGTCGAGTCGATTCTGGCCGCGTGCGACGGCGAACTGCGCCGCACCCGTGTTCGCGGGCCGTTGGGCGCCACGGTCGATGCGGCCTGGGGCTGGTTGCCGCAGAGTCATACCGCGCTCATCGAAATGGCCGAGGCCAGTGGCCTGCAACTGGTGCCGCCGAACCTGCGCGATGCCTGTACCAGCAGCACCTTCGGCACCGGCGAAGTGATCCGCGCTGCGCTCGATGCCGGGGCGCAACGAGTGATTCTGGCGATTGGCGGCAGCGCCACCAACGACGGCGGCGCCGGGGCGATGCAGGCCTTGGGGGTGAAGCTGCTGGATGTCCAGGGCCAAACCCTGGCGCCGGGTGGTCTGGCGCTGGCGCAACTGGCCCGTCTCGATCTGAGCGACATCGACCCGCGTCTGGCCGCGGTGCGTTTCGACATCGCCGCCGACGTCAATAATCCACTGTGCGGCCCTCAGGGGGCGTCAGCGATTTTCGGCCCGCAGAAAGGTGCGTCGCCCGAGCAAGTCCAGCAACTGGACCTTGCTCTCGGGCACTTTGCCGAGCTCTGCGCGCAAGCCCTGGACAAAGACGTGCGCGATGAACCAGGCAGCGGCGCGGCGGGCGGTCTGGGGTTTGCCGCGAAGGCGTTTCTCGGCGCGCAATTCCAGGCCGGTGTGGAAGTGGTCGCCGAACTGGTGGGGCTGGCCGAAGCGGTCGACGGCGCCGACCTGGTGATCACCGGCGAAGGCCGTTTCGATGCCCAGACGTTGCGCGGCAAAACCCCGTTTGGCGTGGCACGCATTGCACGCCAGCACGGTGTGCCGGTCATCGTTATCGCCGGCACCTTGGGCGAGGGGTATCAGGCTCTGTACGAGCATGGCATTGATGCGGCTTTTGCATTGGCGAGCGGGCCGATGACCCTGGAGCAGGCCTGCACCGAGGCGCCGAGATTGTTGCGTGAGCGCGCCAGTGATATCGCGCGGGTTTGGCGAGTGGCCGCCCGCAAAATCCAGAACTGACACCATTCCCAGTAGCAGCTGCCGAGCCTGCGAGGCTGCGTTCGGCGGCGAAGCCGTCGTAGATCCTGCAAGCAAGGTTTCCCTGAAACACCGCGTCGCATGATTTCACGACGGTTTCACCGCCGAACGCAGCCTCGCAGGCTCGGCAGCTGCTACACGTTTGAAAAATATTTCTCCAGCCCCCCTGCAAAAATCCTAAACCCCGGCCGATACAGCCAATAGGCGTACACAAACCTATTACAACAGTGGCGCCAAACTGAAAGGTGCGCGCCATCGCCCGCCTGCCAGTGATCACCGCAAGGATGCTCGCCGCCTCAATTACCGAGATCATCCTATGTCACTGCGTAATCTGAATATCGCGCCTCGAGCTTTCCTCGGTTTCGCCTTCATTGCCCTGCTGGTCATTGTGCTGGGTGTGTTTGCCGTGAACCGCATGTCGACCATTCGCCAAGCCTCTGTCGATATGGAAATGACGCAGTTACCCAGCATCGGGTTTCTGGGCAATGTGACGGAAAACGTTCTGCGCCTGCGGATTCTTTCGTTCCGCGTATTGGTTAACCGTGACCCGTCGGCGTTGCAGGAAGCCCAGACCCGCATCGGCGCGCTCGTCGACAAGGTGCGCAGCGCCCAAGCCAGTTATGCCGCCTTGCCGGCCGGCCCTGAAGAGGCGGCGCTGTATAAAACCTTCTCGGCAACCCTCGACAATTACATGCAGGCCCAGAGCCAGATGCTGGAGCTGTCGCGGCAGGACAAGCTCGATGAGATGCGCACCCTGATCAACACGCGGATCAAGGAAGGTACTGATCAGATGGGCGAGCAGCTGAACAAACTGGTGGCGTTCAACACCGCCGATGCCAAAGCCGCGTCGGCCAAAGCGGGCGAACACTACAGCGAAGCCTTTATCGGCATCGTGACGGTGGCGGTGATAGCTGCCCTGATGACCGTGCTACTGGCCTGGCTGCTGACCCGCAGTATCCTCACACCGTTGAACCGTGCGGTACTGGCGGCTGAAACCATTGCTGGCGGCAACCTGAGCAAGGTCATCGAAGTTGACGGCAACGATGAACCGGCGCGTTTGCTCGGTGCCTTGGCCGCCATGCAGACGAATCTGCGCAAGACCATCGAACAGATCGCCGGCTCTGCGACGCAACTGGGCGCCGCCGCCGAAGAGCTCAGCACCGTGACCCAGGAGGCGTCCCGTGGTCTGCAACAACAAAACAACGAGATCGAACAAGCCGCCACCGCCGTCAACGAAATGACCGCCGCCGTGGAAGAAGTGGCACGCAACGCGGTATCGACGTCCGAAGCCTCGAACCAGTCGACCCAGGCCGCCCGTGAAGGTCGTGACCGAGTAGTGGAAACCGTCGACGCGATCCAGACCATGACCCACGACGTGCAAAACACTGCACTGATGATCGAAGGCCTGGCCACTCAGGGCCGCGACATTGGCAAAGTGCTGGACGTGATCCGCGCCATCGCCGAACAGACCAACCTGCTGGCCCTCAACGCTGCCATCGAAGCGGCCCGTGCCGGGGAAGCCGGGCGTGGCTTTGCGGTGGTGGCGGACGAGGTCCGGGCGCTGGCCCATCGCACTGCGCAATCGACCCAGGAAATCGAGAAAATGGTGGCCGGTATTCAGAACGGCACCGGTGAAGCGGTTTCGTCGATGCAACAAAGCAATCAGCGCACCCAAAGCACCCTGGAAATGGCCCGTGCGGCAGGTGTTGCCTTGGAACAGATCACTTCATCGATTCAGCTGATCAATGAGCGCAACCTGGTGATCGCCAGCGCTTCGGAAGAACAGGCCCAGGTATCCCGTGAAGTCGACCGCAACCTGGTGAACATCCGCGACCTGGCCACCCAGTCGGCCGCCGGTGCCAACCAGACCAGCGCCGCCACCCATGAACTGTCACGACTGGCGGTAGATTTGAACGCAATGGTGGCGCGTTTCGTGATTTGAGATAGGGTTGAAACTGGAACTCGCGCGTTAGGAGAAGTACATGCGCTATTCAGCCTTGACCCAACGAATCGACGGTGATGGAGCGGCAGCCTGGAAGATTCACGATCGAGCGCTGGAATTGCGCGAGCAGGGCGTCGATGTGCTGCTGCTGTCGGTCGGCGACCCGGACTTCGACACGCCGCTGCCGGTCGTCCACGCGGCCATCGACAGCCTGTTGGCCGGTGACACCCATTACTCGGATGTGCGCGGCACCCGTACATTGCGCAGCAGCATCGCCAGCCGTCACCAGCAGCGCTGCGGCCAGGAGGTGGACGCCGACCATGTGATCGTGCTGCCCGGCGCTCAATGCGCGGTGTATTCGGTTGCCCAGTGCCTGCTCGATCCGGGTGATGAAGTGATCATCGCCGAACCGATGTACGTCACTTATGAAGGCGTGTTCGGCGCCTGCGGGGCGAGCGTGGTGCCGGTGGCGGTGCGCCCGGAGAACGGCTTTCGGGTCGAGCCGGCGGATGTCGCGGCGCTGATCACCGCTAAAACCCGGGTCATTCTGCTCAACAGTCCGAACAATCCGTCCGGTGCCAGCCTTTCCTTGAAAAGCTGGCAGGAACTGGCGGCGCTGTGCGTGCAACATGACCTCTGGCTGATCAGCGATGAGGTCTATAGCGACCTGTTGTATGAGGGCGAGCACATCAGCCCGGCCAGCCTGCCGGGCATGGCCGAGCGCACCGCGACCCTTAACAGCTTGTCCAAATCCCACGCCATGACTGGCTGGCGGGTAGGCTGGATGATCGGCCCGAAACCACTGGCCGATCATGTGATGCATCTGTCGTTGTGCATGCTGTTCGGCATTCCGGATTTCGTTCAGAAAGCCGCGCAAGCAGCACTTGATAAGGATTTGCCGGAAGTGGCGCTGATGCGTGAGGAGTATCGCCAGCGACGCGATCTGGTGTGCGCGAGGTTGAGCGGTTGCCCCGGTATCCGGCCGATCAAGCCCGATGGCGGGATGTTTGTGATGCTCGATGTGCGCCAGACCGGGCTCGGCGCCCAGGATTTTGCCGAGCGGCTGCTGGAAGGTTATGGCGTGTCGGTGCTGGCCGGCGAAGCCTTCGGGCCGAGTGCGGCGGGGCACATACGCATCGGGCTGGTGGTGGACCAGGTGAAGCTGGCGGAAGCGTGTCGGCGAATTGCGTCCTGTGCGGCGGATTTGCTGCAGATGCGACGGGCCTGACTGAGTCATCGACTAATTTGATATTGATCAACTTCTTCATCGCTTTGCTGGCTAGACTGAAAATCAATACGACGTAACAAGTCGAGGTTGTACTTCATGTCCTGGTTCCGCCGGCATCGCCAACGCCTACTGCGCCTGATCCTCGCCGTATGGGTGGTTGCTGTGACCGTGATGGCAATCCAGGGGTGTCTGGTACAGCCGATTCACAATTTGGCCGCGCCACACAATGTCGAACAGCATCTGGTGGAGGGGCATGCGCTCCACGCCAATGGTTGCCTTCAAAACTGTGAGGACACTGCCACGGCGATAAAACCTGCATTGCAGATGCCAGCAGCGGATCCTGTCCACTGGGCTGCCCTGTTACTGCTAATGGCGGCAGTCCTGATCATGGTGTTTGATCCTGAGCAAAAATCCTCCTTCGCCGCTCTTGTACTGAAACGTCCCGCGCCACCCGAAAGCCCTGTACGTCTTACTTTCGTCCGTTTCAACGATTAACCCCTACCTCAGAGTGGCAGAGCACTGGTTGCTCTGTCCTGCTGCGTCGCTTTTTCGCGACTCGGTTATTCCTGCTTATCCCGTCACAATCTCAGGAGTTCATCATGCAAGTGCATTCGAAATGGGTTCTGGCTGCCGTCTTGGCCAGCCGTGCATTCATGGTCGCTGCCGAGGATGCGCATCACCCGGCCGACGCGCCAGCCGACGCAACCGTGAGCACCGCCCCGGCATCGACGACCATGACCAAAGCCATGACCGAGCAAATGCAGAAAATGCAGGCTGCACATGACAAAGCAGTAGCGGCTGAAACGCCGGCTGAGCGCCAGTCCGCCTTGCAAGAAGGCATGAAAGCGATGCAGGACAGCATGGCCATGATGAGTAAGGAGCAGGGTGCGATGGGTTGTATGGGAGCTAAGGACAGTGAAGGCAAAGGAATGATGGACATGATGATGCAGATGATGGAGCAGCAGTCGTCCATGATGGAAATGCCGATGAAAAAGTGAATGTGCGGTAGAGCTGCTGCAAATGACATGGCTCTGGTGGATGGGTGAATGCAGCCAGCACCCGTCTGATGTGTGTTGTTGAGGAGCACCCATCATGAACCATACAGCATCGGCCTATGGTCTCTGGTCGCTGGTTATCATCAACTCGTTGGTATTTATCCTGTTTGCCTTCAGCTTCACCCGGCCCAGGACGAGCCGCGATTGGCGCTCCTTCGGTATGTTCTCGGCGTTCCTGGTGGCACTGTTTACCGAAATGTACGGTTTCCCGCTGACGATCTACCTGTTGATGCCCTGGCTCACTCGTCACTTCCCTGGCATCGACTTCCTTTCGCACGACGCTGGGCATTTGCTCGAAATAATGATGGGGTGGAAGGTTAATCCACACTGGGGTCCATTCCACATTGTCAGCAACCTGCTGATCGCTGGCGGCTTCTGGTTATTGGCGGCCGCCTGGCGTGTGCTCTACAAGGCCCAAAGCACTGGCCAACTGGCGCTCGACGGCCCCTATGCACGGATCCGTCACCCGCAGTACGTCGGCTTCGTGCTGATCATGTTTGGCTTTTTGTTGCAATGGCCGACATTGATCACCCTGGCAATGTTTCCAATTCTCCTGTTGGTCTACGCCAGGCTAGCGAAGCGAGAAGAGCAGGAGATGCTTGCGCACTTCGGTGATGCCTACCGAACTTACTGTGAACAGACTCCGGCATTCCTGCCCTGGTCAGCCCCCCACAGCCCCAACACTCCTACTGGTAGCCCTCCAGGCTCAGGAAAACAACCATGAACGCTCCCTGGAAAACCGGCATTTCTCTGGCCCTGACCATGGCCATTTCCTACACCATCTGCGCGTTGCTCTATGCGCTATGGCCGGCGCAGGGTATTGCTTTCCTCAGCGCCTTGTTCCATGGACTCGACTTCAGTCGTCTTCAAGCTCCGCAAGACTACAGTGTGGCGACTTTCGTCGGACCACTGCTGGTCTTGAGTGTATGGGGCGCGTTGGTCGGTACCTTGTTTGCGTGGCTGTCCGCCAAGCTTCATGGCAGGCCTTGATAGCCGCTTCGAGTAGGAGGCCGTGATGAGCGAATCACACATGCAGCACAGCCAGCACCAGCAGGCGCTTGCATCAGGGAAAATGGCGAAAGACCCGATCTGCGGGATGATGGTTGATATGACCATGGCGTTGTCACGAGAGCGTGGCGGGCGCACCTATTACTTTTGCAGCGATAGTTGCCTGCGCATCTTCGAGTCGCCAGAACATGAACTGAAGGCGATGAAAACCCGCGTGACTATCGCCCTGACCGGTGTATTGGCCTTGGCGCTGCTGCGTGCGGGCGCCTTTATCGCGCTGGCCGCGGGTGCCACCTTGCTGACTTGGGTGCCGATCCCGGCACTCCCTTGGTTCACGTGGGGTATCTGGCTATTCCTGCTGGTAACACCGGTGCAGTTCATCGGCGGCTGGAGTTTCTATAAGGGGGCGTGGAATGCCATTCGCACCCGTAGCATCAACATGGATTTTCTGATCGCCCTCGGCACATCGGTCGCCTATTTCTACAGTGTCGCGGTGTTGTTCTTCCCGGATGTCCTGCCGGTCAAGGTGGCCGAGCGCGACGTCTATTTCGAGGTGTCGGCGGTCATCATCGCCTTCGTACTGCTTGGCAGGTACATGGAGGAGATCATCAAGAAAAAGTCCTCGGCGGCGGTGCGGCGCTTACTTGATCTCAAGCCTGCGATTGCGCATGTGATTCGTGACGGACAAGAGGTCGACTTGCCCGCTGAAAACGTCATGGCCGGGGAGTTTCTGGTGGTCAAGCCTGGCGAGAAAATCCCCACCGATGGCGATGTCAGTGAAGGTCAGTCTACGGTGGATGAGTCCATGCTGACCGGTGAGTCGATGCCGGTCGACAAACACCCGGGCAGCCCGGTGATCGGAGGCACGCTCAATGGCAGCGGGGTGCTCACTTTCAAGGCGAGCAGGATCGGTGCCGATACCGCACTGGCGCAGATCATCAGGATGGTTGAGGAAGCACAGACCAGCACGGCACAGATCCAGCGGTTGGCCGATCAGGTCACGGGCTACTTTGTGCCGGCGGTGGTGACAGTCGCGATACTGGCCCTGATCGGCTGGTCTGTTGCAGGGAGTTTTCCGCAAGGGCTGTTGGCCTTTATCGCGGTGCTGATCATTTCCTGTCCCTGCGCCCTGGGCGTGGCGACGCCCGCTGCGTTAATGGTCGGTGTTGGCAAGGGGGCCGACAACGGCATCCTTATTCGCGGCGGCGAAGTGCTGGAGCGGGCAGAAAAACTGAGTACGGTGGTGTTCGACAAAACCGGCACGATTACCCGAGGCGAACCCAACGTAACCGATGTGATTTCGCTAGGCGCAGCGTCGGAACACGAGGTTTTGATGCTCGCCGCCGCCGTGGAGTCCGGTTCGGAACATCCGCTTGGTGCCGCGATTGTGCGCGCCGCCCGGCATCGCGATATCAGCCTGCCGAAAGCGAGCGACATCAAAGGGATCGCCGGTCACGGCATCGAAGGCAGAATCGACAATCGCACCCTCTGGCTGGGCAACCGGCGTTTATTCGCCCGCCAAGGCATTTCGACCGAGGCTGCCGAGGAGCACCTCATCCGTCTGGAAGCCGATGGCAAGACCGCCATGCTGGTCGGAGTCGATGAGCGTTTGCTCGGTGTGATTGCTGTGGCCGATACCATTAAACCTGAAGCGGTCGAGGCCGTTGCGGCGTTGCTGGCCAGCGGCATCAAGGTCGTGCTGCTGAGCGGTGACAACCACCGTACTGCCGAAGCAGTCGCACGCCAGGTGGGCATCGAGCGAGTAATTGCCGAGGTTTTACCGAACGACAAGGTCGCAGTGATCCGTCAATTGCAAAGCGAAGGGCAGGTCGTGGCCATGGTTGGCGATGGCGTCAACGATGCGCCTGCCCTGGCCACCGCAGACATCGGCATCGCCATCGGTTCGGGTTCCGATGTAGCCAAGGAAACCGGCGGCATCATCCTGCTCAAGAACGATGTGCGTGACGTGGTGACCGCGATCAAGCTGTCGCGCGCAACCATGGTCAAGATTAAACAAAACCTGTTCTGGGCATTCATCTACAACAGTATCGGCATTCCAATCGCGGCCTTTGGTGTGCTTAACCCCATCATCGCTGCCGCCGCCATGGCACTCAGCTCCCTGTCGGTGGTTGCCAACTCCGCACTGCTTAAACGTGCCCGTGTTGGTTTAAGCCAGGAGGCCACATCATGAAACGCGAAGTTTTGATTATCTGCCTTCTGGTCAGTATCGCGGGTATTTCAACGGTGATTTACCTGTTGGGGCTGACGGGCAAATCGTTGGCCATAGCAGCGATATTCCTGCTATGCCCGGTCTTGGTCGGGGTGCAACTTTTTCGCGGCGTCCGCCAATTCGATAAGGACATGGCCGAGGCCCGTCGCAAACCCCACAGGAGGAATCAGTTATGAGACGCCATGACGCCCCCCTTCGCAGCGCCGGCCGTGTCAACGGGTTCTTCCTCGGCTTTCTTGCCATCGCCGGGTACTTCCTGTTGACCGAGCACCGGGCCCACGTCATTCCCTACTTGCCATTCCTGCTGTTGCTGGCCTGTCCGCTCATGCATCTGTTCATGCATCGTGGACACGGTGGGCATGACGGTCACGAACAGGCCAATCGCGGTGAGCATGACGCGCACGGTGGCTGCTGCGGCCATCAGCACCGCGACGATCACGCAGGCCATGCGCCCGAATCCGGTAGTCAGTCGGACGGCGCGACGCAACGCCCAGACCGCCCGGTATGAGCGCCATGCCATATACCGCATGCGCGCTTGGGTACAAGCGGCACCGTCGTGCACGAGGAACTGAGTAGACCCGACGATCGGAAGATAACGCGGAGAGGAACATGAGCGACAGGACCCGGTTCGTCATTACTGCCTGCGAACGCTTGCACCGGATGAGCGAGGTCGAGATGTGCGAACACAAGGGGATCGGCCATCCGGACAGCCTGTGCGATGGTGTCGCGGAAGCCGTGTCGCTGGCGCTCAACCGCGCGTACCTGCAAGCCTATGGGCGCATTCAGCATTACAACGTCGACAAGGCCTTGTTGATCGGCGGCGAGAGCCAGCCGCACTTTGGTGGTGGACAGGTGCTGACGCCGATGCGCCTGATCCTGTGCGGCCGAGCCAGCTCCTTGCCGGACGCCGGGCTGGCCGAAAGCGTGCATGTAGCCGCACGTCGCTATCTGTCCGAGAACCTTCGCTGCGATCCGGCGTTGTTCGCAATCGAATGTGCGGTACGTAGCGGCAGCCCCAATCTGCAGCAGGCTTTTGTGCGCGGTATGTCTCACGCCCTGGCCAACGACACCTCCTTCGGCATCGGTTTCGCGCCATACTCGCCCCTCGAAAAACAGGTATTGCAGTTAGGGACGGTGTTGCACTCGGCCGAGTTTCAAGCGCGTTTTCCGGCGGCGGGCGATGACTACAAAGTCATGGGCGCGCGGGTTGGCGACAGGATGACATTTACCGTCGCGTTGGCGCTCATCGATCGGGAGATTCACCATGCGGCAGAGTATTTCGCGGTCAAGCGGTCGATCACGGAGCATTTACGCGCGACCCTGGCGAGCCCCTGTGATCTAGCCGTCAATACGCTCGACGATACGAACGCGATCGGCGTGGACGGGATTTACCTGACCGTCACCGGGTTGAGCGCAGAGCAGGGCGACGACGGCCAGGTCGGGCGCGGTAACCGCATGAACGGCCTGATCACACCTTGCCGCAGCATGTCGCTTGAAGCGGTGGCGGGGAAAAACCCGGTCTCCCATGTCGGCAAGCTGTACAACGCTCTGGCGTGGGAAATGGCACGCGCCATCGTCGCCGAAGTCGCGGGCGTGGAAGAAGCCACGGTGCAACTGTTGTCGCGTATCGGCCAGCCGGTTGACTGCCCGGCACTGGTTGCTGTCGAACTGGGCTGCCGCACGCCTTTGAGTGCGGCCATGCGCCAGGCCGTGCAAAACCTTGCGCATGCCCATTTGTCCGACATCGAACGAACCACTGCGCGTTTGGTGCGCGGTGATCTGCCTGCTTTTTGATAAGAGAAGTCAGCGGGGTTGCTCAGCGGTCGCACATCACTGAGCTACCTTTTCGGCACCTGGCTACCTGGATTCGGCGCATCCGATCAAATGCCTCATCCTTTCCACGCTCGCCCATTCACCAGATTTGCCGGCCGCTGACCCGCCAACGCCGCCAACAAATTTTCGACCGCGCAAGTCGCCATCGCCTCCCGCGTCTCATGAGTCGCCGAGCCGATATGCGGCGTCGCCACCACATTGTTCAACTGCAACAACGGCGAGTCATGGCGCAGCGGTTCGCGCTCGAACACGTCCAGCCCGGCGGCGCGAATCCGGTTCTGCTGCAACGCTTCGATCAACGCCGTTTCATCCACCACTTTGCCCCGGGAAATGTTGATGAAGATGCTTTGCGGGCGCATCAAGGCGAACTCCCTGGCGCCGATCAGCTTTTCGGTTTCAGCGGTCAGTGGCAAGGTCAGGCAAATGAAGTCGGCCTGCTGCAACAACTCGGTCAGGCTACGGTATTGCGCATTGAAGCGCTGCTCCACCGCCGGTTTCGGCGAATGGCTGTGATACACAACCGGCATGCCAAAACCGAAATGCCCACGCTGCGCCAACGCCTCGCCAATCCGCCCCATGCCGATGATGCCCAGCGTCTTGCCATGCACATCGCTGCCGAAATGCGCCGGACCAATGTTGCGGTTCCACTGGCCGGCGCGAACCATGTTCGCCAGTTCCACCACGCGTCGGGCGGTGGCCAGGATCAGCGCGAAGCCGGTATCGGCGGTGGTTTCAGTCAACACGTCGGGGGTGTTGCTGAGCAGGATCCGCCGCTCGGTCAGGTAGTCGATGTCGTAGTTGTCGACGCCCACGGACACGCTGGCAATCGCTTCCAGGTTCGGCGCCAGATCCAGCAGCCCGGCGTCCAGTTTCAGACTGGCGCCGAGCAACCCTTGGGCGCGGGGCAGGGCCTGGCGCAGCTTGGCCAGGCCTTCGGCGTCGAGGCTGTCGATCAGCGTCACCTCGGTCTGCTCATGCAAGCGAGCCATCAGCAGCGGCGAGAGTTTCTTGTACAGCACAACCTGCTTTTTCATATCAACATCCATTCAGGAATGAGCCGCCACCGGCCGGGGCGCGGCGGCTTTGGCCACGACCCGGTCACTGGCGCCGGGCTTGAGGAAAATCGTCAGCACCACCGACACCAGCAACGCGCCGCTCATCAGCAGATAAGACGCACCGGGCGATCCGGTGGAGCTGTTCAGGTAACCGACCAGATAAGAGCCGCCAAACGAACCGAGCGCGCCCATGCTGTTGATCAACGCCATGGCACCACCGGCCACGTTGGCCGGGAGGATTTCCGGAACGATGGCGAAGAACGGCCCGTACGGGGCGTACATGCAGGCACCGGCAATCACCAGCAGGGTGTAGGACCACCAGAAATGCTCCGCGCCCAGCGCGTAGGA
This sequence comes from Pseudomonas sp. FP1740, assembly GCF_030687165.1. NCBI lineage: Bacteria > Pseudomonadati > Pseudomonadota > Gammaproteobacteria > Pseudomonadales > Pseudomonadaceae > Pseudomonas > Pseudomonas sp. FP1740. Next base: position 3,503,772 of record NZ_CP117461.1, on the reverse strand, counting down.
GCCGTAGAACGCAATCGAGGCGATCAGCAGCGGCGGCCAGACGAAGCGTTTGCGCTTTTGCAGTTTGTCCGAGCCCCAGGACACCAACAGCATGCCGATCACCGCCGCCAGGTAGGGTAACGCCGACAACCAGCCGGCTTCGATCATGTCCATTTGTGCGCCGGCCTTGAGGATCGATGGCAGCCACAGCACGAAACCGTAGACGCCGATGCTCCAGCAGAAGAACTGCAAGGCGAGGATGATGACTTTCGGCGAGCGGAAAGCTTCGGCGTAGTTTTTCACCGCTTTAATACCGACCTGTTCGGCGGCCAAGGCACTTTCCAGGTCCTGCTTTTCCTGGTCGTTCAGCCACTTGGCCTGGGCCGGACGGTCATCAGCCAGACGCCACCAGATAAACGCCCACAACACTGCCGGCAAGCCTTCGATGATGAACATCCAGCGCCAGCTGAAATGCTGGATCAGGTAGCCCGAGACCACCGACATCCACAGCATCGTCACCGGGTTGCCGAGGATGAGGAAGGTGTTGGCGCGGGAGCGTTCGGCACGGGTGAACCAGTGGCACAGGTACACCAGCATCGCCGGCATCACCGCCGCTTCGACCACTCCGAGCATGAAACGAATGACGATCAGCCAGTAGGCGTTGGAGACGATCCCGGTCAAGGTCGCCAGGGCACCCCAGAGAATCAGGCTGACGAAAATCAGCTTTTTCACGCTGTGCTTCTGGGCGTAGATCGCGCCCGGAATCTGGAAGAAGAAATAGCCGAGGAAGAACAGTGCGCCGAGCAGGGAAGACAACCCCGGGGTGATCATCAGGTCCTTGGCCATCCCGGAGGCGGCGGCGAACCCGTAGTTGGCGCGGTCCAGATACGCCAGGCTATAGGTGATGAATACGATGGGCATGATGTACCACCAGCGGCGGGTGGCCAGTGTTGCGGTTTTCATAGTGATGCTCCTGAGCTTGTTGTTTTTGTCGCAGCAGGTAACGGTTTAAATCTTCAGTGACTGTGGCATCTCGTTCCCACGCTCTGCGTGGGAATACCTCTAGGGACGCGGAGCGTCCCCTGTGACGCGGAGCGTCCCCTGTGACGCGGAGCGTCACGGGCTGCATTCCCACGCAGGAGCGTTGGAACGATCAGTGTCAGCGGCCTCAAATTCAGCTTCCATCTCGGCCCGGGTGGGCAACCCCTCCATATCCCCACGGCTCTGCACCGCGCGGCTGCCGATCCAGTTGGCACGTTGTACGGCTTGGGCAACGCTGTGGTTTTCCAGCAGGGCGCTGATCAGGCCAACGGCGAACCCGTCGCCGGCACCGACCGTATCGACCACGGTTGCCACAGGTACGCCTGCAACGAAACCTTCATCCTGAAGCGTGCGGTAATACGCACCGTGCGGGCCAAGCTTGATCGCCACGGCTTCGGCGCCCTGGTCGAGGTAAAACGCCGCGATGTCGGCGGGGTCTTCGAAACCGGTCAGCAACCGTCCTTCGCTCAAACCCGGAAGTACCCAATGGGCGAGGGCGGCGAGGCGGTTGATCTCGCTGATCATCTGTTGTTCGCTGGCCCACAGACTTGGCCGCAGGTTGGGGTCGAACGACACGCTGCGCCCGGTATCGCGCATGCGGGTCATCAGTTCGAAGGACATTGCCCGGGCCGACGCGGATAGCGCCGGAGGAATGCCGGTGGCATGCAAGTGCCCGGCGTTGAGCAGCGACGGGGAAATCGACTGCACCGACAAGTGACTGGCCGCCGAACCGCGACGGAAATACTCGACCACCGGATCGCTGCCGTCATCTGCGCGGGATTTGAGCTGAAATCCGGTGGGGTGCGCCGGGTCGATGTCGACGTGGCTGCAATTCAGGCCTTCTTTCTTCAGCGTATCGATGACAAACCGACCGAGAGAATCGGCGCCCACCCGGCTCAGCCAGGCGACGTTAAAGCCCAATCGCGACAGGCCAATGGCGACGTTGCTGTCGGCCCCGGCAATGCGCTTGTGGAAGTGGCCGACGTCGGCCAGTTCACCGTTCTGCTCGGCAACGAACATCGCCATGGTTTCGCCGAACGACAGAATCTCGATCTCAGACATGCGCAGGCTCCAGGCGGGATTGGCCGAGGCGGGCGAGGGTAGCGACGTGTTCGGTGGTCAACTGCACCAGGTCATCGCCTTGCAGCGGATATTCCGCTGCGCGCATCACGTTCTGGGGCATGTGCCGCAGCAATTGTTGCCACAGGTGCAAGTCACTGGCCGCCGGTGGTACCGCCACCAGTTTGCCGTCGACCCGACGCGCCACTGCTTTGCAGTGCACGTAGCCGACATGTCGACCGAGCATTCGCGCGGCGCTGGCGGCGGACTGGTCCTGCCATTGCCAGTTGCCGATATCGAAGGTCATTTTTATTGGCAACTGATGCTGCTCGACGTCGGCGAAGAAACGCTGGAACGGCTCGATGCGGCCGCCGTGCAAGGTCTGGTCGTTTTCCACCAGCAATTGCACCGGGCTCTGCTGCAACACATACGCCAGTGTTTGCAGGTCATTGTTATCGGTGAAATAACCCAAGGAGACTTTCAGCCATTGGGCGCCGAATGCCTCGGCGCGTTGCAGGGTCGAGAGCAATTCAGGGTTGGGTGCCGATTGCCCGGCCAGCCACAACTCCAGCGGCGAGGAATACACGCTTTCCAGGCCCCGGGATTGCGTGGCGTCGGCCAATTGCGCGGGGTCTTCAAGGGTCAGCAGCTCTTCGCGCCATTCAATGTGCGTGGCACCGGCAGCGGCCAGCACCTCGACAAAACTGCCTTGGCCACGTTGGCGCACAAGCTCGGCGCCGTAGCTGGACAGGCTGATGGAAACGGGTGGTTTGTTCATTGTTATCACCTCTGAAACCGGTTTCATTTCTGTTCAAAAAAAATGTTCAAAGAAATATCAGTGGTTGATGTGCCGTTCTTTCAGTCACCGAAAATGCCCAAGAGTCGACCCACGCACGATCAACCGCGCCGGAAAATCCAGGGTCCGCACCGGCCCGTCATCCCCACGCAAACGCTTGAGCAAGCACTCAAACGCACTCGCGCCAATGTCCTCGGTCGGCTGGGCGAGGGCGGTAATCCCGCTGCCCACCAACGGATACCAATCCAGATCATCCAGGGCGATCAGCCCGACATCCTCGAACAGATTGCACTGCAATTCACGCAACGCATGGGTGCCGGCCAGCGCGGCGATGCCGTTGGCGCAAAACAGCGCTTTCGGGCCAGGGCCGGGAGTGTTCAGGAAGGTTTTCAAGCGGCTGGTCAGATCGCTGCCGGTTTCAACTACCGTGCCTGAGAGCGCCGGGCGTTGCGCAATCTGCGCCTTGAAACTGCTGACCCGCTCGATCCGTGAACTGGTGCCGTCAAATGGCTCCGTCACCATCAGCACATCGCGATAACCGCGCTCTTCCAGGTGGGCGAGGGCCATTTCAACGGCGGCAGGATTGTCCAGCCCCACCAGATCGCTATCAAACTGTTCGACCTTGCGATCCACCAGCACCATGGGCATTTCCCGCTGCAATTCGCGCAACTCATCCACGTGGTGGCCGAGGGTGTTCACGATCAAGCCTTCAATGTTGTACGAGCGCAGCAGCGCCAGGTGCTGACGTTCCTGTTCGTCATCGCGATCGGTGTTGCACACCACCAGGCTGTAGCCGTGCCGACGGCAGGCGGTTTCCACGCCATGCATCACGGCAATCGAATAAGGGTTCCGGATATCGGCCACCAACATGCCGATCAGACGCGTGCGCCCACGTTTCAAGCCGCGGGCCATCTGGTTCGGGCGGTAGCCCAATTCGTTAATCGCTTTTTCGATGCGCAAGGCAATGGCATCGGAGAGCAGGGCGCGGTCGTCGCCGATGAAGCGCGAGACGCTGGCCTTGGAGACGCCGGCTTGTTCGGCGACGTCGAGCATGGTGACGCGACTGCGTTGGGCGGCGGAGAAGTCGTTCACGGTTGAGTCTTCTTATTGTCTGAAACCGGTTTCAGGAGACACCAATTTCTTTGTTGGCGTCAAGTGAAGGTTCGTTCGGTAGCGAGAGTGAAGAACCTGTGTATCCGACAGGTGGTCGCCAGAACTATCAGATTTGACAGTAGGCAGACTAGGAAATCGAACGTTTAATTCTCCCAACGAGTGGCTTTTTGCGTTAATCGATTTCCCTTGCGAAAGTACGATGACGAGGTCAGGAATAAATGTCATTGCCCGCGGATGAAAACACATCTTCCATTGGCTCCTTCACGTCAATAGGAGATGGTGTTCTAGCAGAAATCATCAAGGTGGATGGCGTCGATCCGGTTGATGTAGACGGAAATATTCCTCTTCCACAACTGCATAAGGGAACGATTGGCAGAGTCCCAAGATGGGCGGAATACTCAGTGGATCCTGACAACCCAGACCGCTTGCAGGTGTTTTTCGAGCAGGATGGAGTTAAAAATACAATTCACGACAATTTATATAATCCGATAAATTTACTTGAAATCGAAATTCCGCTAAGCGCTGCATTATTGAGTAAAGATGGGGTCGCCTGGATTTCTTATTTGGTGAATGACGCGGACTCTAACCCGGACATCGCGCCTCCGAGAAAGTTGACCATCGATCATACGCAGTTGCCTGTTCAAAAACTGCCTGAAGCGAATTTTCTCAATGCCACTCTCTGGGGGTATTGGAATTGCTTGACTCGTCCCGCACTCAGCGGCGGGGGATGGATACACATTTTGCCTCAGTTGATCGGTAGGTCAGGCGATTTATGCGTAGTGACGTGGCGGGGATATCTTAGTTTGAATGGTGTTGGAGAAGTTGAAGAAGCATATGGTAGTTTCTCGAAGAGTCTGAGCACAGAGGATAACTCGCAAGGCTTCAATATGTTGATTCCTTTCAAACATATAAAACCATTGGAAAATAATGCCTCGGCAATCGTGATTTACCGCTTCTATCGAGCGGCAAAGTTGATCGCAGAGTCCGAGCCAGCACTGATCAAGATTGATCGTGTTATTTCCGGTGAATCGCTGCCCTGTTATTACGATGCTTGAATGTTTCTGGATACAGTTTGGTTGGCGGGGTTTGTCAATTGGGCGGGAAGTTTATTCGGTCGTTGAGGGGCTGGAAAGTTTTTAGTTGTTTTTGCAAGTGTTTGTAAAAAGCAGTCTGTCTGTTTTTATCATGGAGCGTGTGAAATGACCATTGAAGAGAAAATCCCAGCTGGTGCAAGAAGTTCAAATATTGATGGCGGAATACTTTCTGATCCACCCGTGGTTAAAAATCTGGCCGTGGATGGTCGCATTAAAAAATCTGATGATGACAGGGGGTATGTTGAAGTCGAACTTGATGGTTTGAACAATGCGGCGGGAGGCGGTAGTGCAGTGCTCGAATTACTCTCGCCCGACGGGACCACAAAACCGCTGGAGTCAAAAAGTCTAGAAGGCGTCAACGTACCTTTAATGTATCACCTGAATAAAGCAGACATTCCTGAGCTGACTACGCCTGAGGCTCCAACTGAATATTCTGTTCAGTTCAAGGTTTTCGATGGCGATGGCAACGATGACCACTCTACAGCGCCGACTCTTTTGCGGGCCAGGTATCGTGGACCCTATGCTACGAAGACCCCCTCAAGTAGAGGGGTTGTTCCACCCGTTACCTATGTGAATGCGCCGCCCTCTGGGGTTCTTGATGGGGCTTGGTTCAACTCGAACCCGGGCGGTCTGCGTTGCAAGGTGGTCACCACTTATCCTTTTCGACATGCCGATGATACTCATCATTTTTATTTGAGCTCGAGAGCTTTAGCCTCCACATCCCAAACCCCGATTTATGAGGGGAAACTGGATGCGAATGACGAGTTTGTTGTCAGTGTCGCCGCTTTACGCGCCTTGGGTAACACGACACTTTATCAGCTCAACACTATTACTGATGTCGCGGGATTTAGAAGTATCGACTCAACGCCCAGGAGAGATCTTGAGGTTCGTCAACCGCCTGCAGTGGTATTTTTCCCCCTCACAGTTCCTGATACAGGAACGGACGGAAATACCACGTTGACTCTTAAGCATTTCAACCCGGTTCCCAGGAATGTGAAGATCATCTTGCAGCGGCCAACCAATGCTGCTGTGGGCGCGATGATTGAAGTGAAGCTTGAAAATGAAGTGGTTGGCAGCAAGGCATTGGCTGCTTCGGGTGGCCTGGAATTCGATTTGACATTCGATGCCTATGAAGCCGCTTACGGTACAACTCTCGGAGAGTTGGCCGGGAAACTGACTTACACCTACAAAGATGGAACGGCGCCAACCCAGGACTCGAACCAAGTAACAATAGTCTATATGAACGCCGATTATCCGCCGATTGGTTTGCTGCCGGCGCCGGATCTAGAAAGTGACAACCTGCCCCCGGTCGAGGTTACTGGCGACACCGGCACCCTAAATCATCTTGTACCGGGTGATTTCGGCAAACCAGTTACGTTTACATTCAAACTATGGGAAATGGACGTTGGTGATCCTCTCACCCGAACTGCAATAGTCAATTTTTATTACGACAAAGAGTTTATGGGGGATGAAAAAATCGAGCCGACTGATACCGAAACTTCTATCAAGGTAGACTTCGCAAGAGTTGCCGCCCATGGTACCGGCACCAAGGACGCTTACTGTGACATCCGCTATCTGGACGTTGACGCTACCGTTGTGCAAAAAATTCCGACTCGGGTTAACTTTGAAGCAAATGAAGTCAAACTTCTTGAGCATGTCGCGAGAACCTACAATACCGATCGCGTCGTCAGTTGCCCAAGCTTTGATCTGGTGGGGGACGAGCGTCTATGGCGAGTGGCAGTACCGCAAGGACAAAGTTCCTTGCCTGACGGTCAATCAATAACTATTCATGCTGATGGCTATGAAGACATTGCGATGACCACTCCCATTGGCATTCCGCACGTGGAGACAAAAACAGTTAGTGGCACGGCGCAAACCATCTTTGATGTGAATTTTACGTATATCAAGACACTGCAAGGCCCAATCGTACCGCCACCTGGTACACCTGACTATAACTACGTGTATGTATGGTATGAAACTACGATTGCGGGAACTCTCTACAAATCACCGGAAGTACTGCACAGGGTTAACGTACGCAACACCAGCAGCTTGTTCTGCGATGGCACCGCATAATCCATGACGAAATGACCGTGCCTGGCTCACAGGGAGACTAAGTGAGTCAGGTTGCGGTTGTTCTTACGAGTCATGAAGGAATATCCGACTCGGATAGGGACTTTTCCTACATATAAGAGTGGGGTTGGTCTGTAGTCTCCCGGCGCTCAAATCGTGCTTCACCCGATATTGCCGACAACTCAATGTAAGAGCCCCCATATGTCCAGGTTTTCTTCGTGTTCAAAAAAAAACGTCAAAGGTTACGCATTATCGGCGCTCTCATCGTTAATGTTTCTCGGAGCACCTGCGCATGGCGGTAGCGTTCCTGCAGGCCAGACCCACACCATTGACAACTCCCTGCCCCCGGAAGATTGGACGCTGAACGCGGGTTCTACGCTCATCTCCAACGGCGCCGAGACGCTGATCATCGGGGCTGAAAGTGCATTGTTCAACGCCGTTGGTGGAAGCGCACAACGCCTGGATGGCAGGCTCAATTCAACGTTCAATCTCACGAATGCGTCAGTTGATCGTATAGGGGGGGGCTTTGCCATAAGGCTGAGCGACAGCACAGCAAACCTGACGAACAGTACGGTGACCAGTGACGACATCGGTCTGCAACTCATCAGGAATAATGCCGGGCAAATTGGCTCTACCGTCACGTTGACGAACAACAGCTCTGTAACAGCGCTAAACGGTGGCGCTCTTATGACCGGTTTCAGTCAATTGAACGTCTTGAATTCATCGATAGAAGCCACTGATGCAACCAGTTATGGTGTTCGATTGAGTCACGCCGATCTTAATGCGGCTGGCAGCACCATTATTGGAGGGTTGAACGGGTTGGAAGTCGGGCGAGAAATAGTTGATCTCGCGAGAACATCCGCGGTGACGCTGGATAGTTCAACCATCGAAGGAAAATCCGGTTCGGCCATCGTTGTGGGTTTTCAGGATCGTGCGGGAATCACGGCAAACATAGACGTACTCAACGGCTCCCGACTGGTCGGGGCCAATGGCACGATGCTCGAAGTCAACGATGGTGCCGCGGTCAATCTTAAAGTGGATCGGAGCGACTTGGCGGGCAATATTATCGTTGAGTCTGGCAGCACAGCGAAGGTCACATTGCAAAACGCCTCGATTCTGAACGGCAATTTACAGAACGTGACCCAAACCAGGCTTGATACACGCAGCACCTTGAACGGCGAAGTGCAAGCGGTCGCAGGTACTGGAGCCATGGTCAGTCTCGACAATGGATCGGTGGTCAACGGCAACATCAATCACGTCTTCAGCTTGTCGTTGAACAATGGCAGCAGCATGACCGGAGATGTGCTTACTGACACCAATGGCAGCGTGCTCCTGGACAACGGTTCGGTATTAACCGGCCAGATCAATAATTCAAGCAATCTGAGCATCAACAACGCGGCGCAGTGGGTGATGACCGGGAATAGCGCCATACAGAACTTGACGTCCAACGGCGGCATCGTGCGTATGGGGACTAACGAGCAGTTCCTTCGACTGGATGTCGCTAATTTTTCCGGTAAGGGCACTGTTTTCATGGGGACAGACCTGAGAACCGGCGATTCTGATTTTTTCAACGCCGGGCGCGCGGAAGGTCAACTTAAATTTGATGTCACCCCTACCGGCCACGAGCCACTGACTGCCGAGGACATACACATCGGCAATATCAATTCGGGCAATGCTGACGTTAGCTTGAACAATCGGGAAACAGTGGACGCCGGCACCTTTGTCTACCGGCTGGCGAGGGAAGGCGAGGGCTTGTACCTTCGGCCGGACAAGAAAACGGTCAGTACGTCGACCAATACGGCATTGGCATTGGCAGGCAGCGCGCGCAGTATCATGAACGCTGAAACGGCCTTGCTCAGCGACCAATTGGGTGAGCGTGGCATGAACGACAATCGGATGGGGTCGTTACGTGCAGCCGATGATGGCTCAGTCAAGAACCTCAGCAACAGCGTCTGGCTGCGCACGTATGGCAATCAATACAACGTCAAGAACGCCTATGGCAACGGGTACACCCAAAATCAGACGGGTATCACTGCCGGTGCCGACACAACAGTCGAACTGGCGGGTCGGTCATGGGTGCTGGGCGGGTTCGTCGGCTCGAGCCATACCCGAATGGATCTCAAGTACGATTCCAGCGCCTCCGTCGACAGTTTGAATGTCGGCGTCTACGGCAACACGTTCGATGTTGAGAGTGGTGTGTTCGTCAATGTCATGGCCAAGATCAACCAGTTCGATAACAAGGCCAACGTCACCATGAGTGATGGCACTCGGGCCAAGGGTGATTACAAGGCCTTGGGCGCCAGCGGTTCGGTGGCCGTCGGTAAGCATATTCCCTTGGCGAACGGCTATTTCGCCGAGCCTCTAGTACAAGTATCGACCGGTGCCACTAAAAGCAAAAAGTATCAGCTCGACAATGGCCTGGAAGTTAAAAGCGACACCATGCGTTCAGTGCAAGGCAAGGTTGGTGTCCGCGGCGGACGCGTCATCACTTTGGATAACGGCAGCCTGCTCGAGCCCAGCCTGATGACGGCGTTCAATCATGAGTTTGTGAAGAGCAATGAGGTCAAGATCAACAGCGACAGTTTCGATGATGACCGTGGTAGTAGATCGATTGAGTACGGAGCGGGTTTGAAGTGGATGCCGACTCAACGCAACTGGCAGGTTTCCGGCCAGGTCGGTGGCAGTAAAGGCAACACTGTCAGTCAGGAATGGAGCGGCAGCTTGAGAGTGAGCTATTTCTTCTGATGAGCGTTGTTTCAATGAAATGACCTTATAAAAATGCTCCGGCACTGCCGGGGCATTAATGAGATGGTCACCCCCACACCCTGCGAGGGCTACGCTTTCGCAGGGTGTTTTGTTTTCGGAGGCCATCATCATGAGCGAGTCAGCGCTGATCGGGATCGATCTCGGTAAACACAGTTTCCACCTGCACGGCCAAGACACAAATTGGGCCGAGAGGTGTTTCGCAAGAAGCTCTCGCGTCAACAGATGATGACGCTCTTTGGCAATCTGCCGGCCTGCACCGTGGTGATGGAAGCTTGTGCCGGGGCGCATTTCGTCGCTCGCCAGCTGATGGCCATGGGGCATGAAGCCAAACTGATTTCCCCGCAATTCGTCCACCCCTTCGTCAAAGGCAACAAAAATGATTTCGTGGATGCCGAAGCCATTTGCGAGGCGGCTTCACGTCCATCGATGCGCTTCGTTTCGCCTAAAACAGAGGCGCAGCAGACGCTTTCCGTTCTGCATCGCCTGCGCGAGTCGCTGGTACGCGATCGCACCAAAACCGCCAATCAAATGCATGGTTTCCTACTGGAGTTCGGCATCAGCCTGCCCAAGGGCCTGGCGATCATGAAGCGGTTGGCGAGTATTTTGGCTGAGCATGAGTTGCCCGTTCGGTTGACAGTCCTGTTACAGCGCTTGCATGAGCATTTCTGTTATCTGGATGAACAGATCAAGGCGCTGGATAAAGAGCTGGCAAGCCAACTGGCCGACGATGATCTCGGCAGCCGCTTGCTGAGCTTGCCGTGTGTCGGGCCGATCACCGCCAGCCTGCTGGCTGTAGAGATGGGGGACGGCAGGCAGTACCGATGCAGCCGTGACTTCGCCGCCTCCGTGGGCTTGGTGCCCAGGCAGTACAGCACCGGCGGCAGGGCTAATTTGCTGGGTATCAGCAAGCGCGGCGACAAGCACCTCAGGCAGTTGCTGGTTCAATGTGCTCGGGTCTATATGCAGAGGCTAGAACACCAGAAAGGGGCTCTGGCCGACTGGGTGCGCTCATTGCTTGGGCGACGACACTCTCATCGTGGCGCGGGGCATGCCCTGGATCGACGCCGGATAGATTTAAGCAAGCCAACCACTTCACCCATTAATCAGTATTGCAAAAATGGGGGTGACCATAGATTTTTTGTGCAGTCATCAGCCAAACAGACCCGCCGCGATATTGATCGAAAACCCGAGAATCGCCGTGTTGAACAAGAATCCGATCAAAGACTGCGCCAGCACGATTTTGCGCAAGCCTCGGGTGGCCACGCCTACGTCCGCTGTTTGTACGGCCACGCCGATGGTGAACGAGAAGTACAAAAAGTCCCAATAGTCGGGCTTCAGCTGCCCCTCGGCAAATCGCAGCGCAGGTTCCTTGCCTTCCCAGGTGTAGAACAGCCGCGCGTAATGCAGGCTGAAAATCACCCCGATCAACAACCATGAGCCGATTATGGTCAGCCCGGTAAAGCCGTAGTGCAACAGCCGGTGATAAGTGTCCAGATCCTTGCTGCCTGCCAGTTGGAGGGTGATGGCGGCGAGGCTGGCCAGTGCTGCCATGCTCACGGTGAACAGCACCAGCCCGGCGTTTTCGTCCTCGACTTCGGCGATGCGTTTCACATCGTCGGCTTTGGAGCGCATGGTCAGCCAGATGATCAGGGCCAGATATGTCCAGACCCCGGCATTCCAGCCGATGAGGATTTTGCCGAGGATTGAATCGGCCGGAGCCAGAATGCCTGCCGCGACGCCAAAGGTGGCGGCGGCGGACAGGCGAGGGTGGGTGCGGGCAAGGAAGGGCATGGAGACTCACGGTCAGGGGCTTTTCAGCACCTTAGCCCTGGTGTGAGTGGTGCATCAAGCGCTGCCTTTCAGGTCAAGCCTAGGGAAATTCTGAAAAAGACTTCCTGATTTTGGCAACATTTTCGGACTTCCCCCGCCGAGCTTCCAGAGAGTTCCGATAGCGCCACCTCTCGCCCACCGTTCCAGTCAGAGGTTCGCCGAGCACAATCGATCACCACCCTTACGCCATCCGGTCTTGTCTCCTGGCCGCCAAGAGCCGGCCCAGACAGCCCACTACCCGCACAAAAAACCCACCAACGCTCGCATCACCCGTCCTTCCAAACTCACCGCATCCGTCTCCCCCCGCTCCCCCGCCGCATCGATCATGCCGTGGGCCATCGCCAGCAGGTCTTGCGCGGTCTCCAGTACATCGGCGCAGACCCACGGGGCTGACGGAAGGGTCAGCGCCGCTATCAGTTCGGTATGAATGACGTTGGCCACGCGCTCATGGCGCTCTTGCAGCGGTAAGCGGCGCTCTTCGAAGTCGATGATTCTGGCCAGTTCCGGGCGCCGTAGCTGGTGGGCGACGGAGGCCTGGACCAGTGCGCGGATGCGTGCGAGGGCGTCGTCGTGTTGATGGACGTGCTGGACGTCATCGAGCAACTGAGTGGTTTCGCGTTCGATCAAGGCGACGGTCAGGGCGTCGCGGTTGGGGAAGTACTGGTACAGCGAGCCGATGCTTACGCCGGCGCGCTGCGCCACGGCGTTGGTGGAGCAGGCGGCGAGGCCGTCGGTTTCGAGAATGCGAGCAGCGGCTTCGAGAATGGTGTCAACGGTGTTGGCCGAACGGCGCTGGGTCGGGAGTTTGCGGGGGGTTAAGGGCGGCATTTCGCGGTGTTTGGTCATGATCGGGATGCGAGTTTTAAATATGAGTTATGACTCGTATTCTGGATTGGCTTTCCCCACTCTTCAACTACCAGGAATCATTATCATGGCAACGACATCACTGAGTGTTTTCATGTTGGTCAAGACCATCCAGGAATGGCTGGGGTTTTCAGTCGAGCATCGCTTTGAGCTGATGCGCACGCAGATGGAGCCGATTTTGCAAAAGCATGCGGCGCAGGTCTCGATGCGGTTTTTCGACATCGAGTTCTATTCGGCGCGGGTCACCGATCTGTGGTTGTGGGAAACCGACAGTCATCATGCGTATGAACTGCTGGTGGAGGATCTGCGGGAGACGCCGTTCTGGGATCGGTATTTCACCATCGTCGAGATTTTGCCGGGGGTGGAGAATGCCTATGCCAAGAATTATGATCAGGCACCGTTGTTGAGTGCGTAATGGGGGGGGCGTGTAGCTGCCGGCAGGCGGCCGTCCGGGCGCACAACCGTAGCGTGCCTGGACACCGTCTCGCGGGCCGCAGCGGCACGACAATGAACTAGCCGTTCAAGCCACTAGGGAAACCCTCAAAAAGACTTCCTGATTTTGGCAAAATACCCCGACTCCACCCGAAGGGTAATGGTGGTCGTCCAGCCTATCCGCTGATGGCGATGCAACGTGTCCATCTGATGCAAAATCGGTTCGGCTACAGCGATCCAACGATGGAAGAGGCACTGTATGAAACTACTATTCTGCGCCAGTTTGCTGGGCTGAGCCTGGAGCGCATTCCCGACGAAACCACCATCCTCAACTTCCGTCGCCTACTGGAAAAGCACCAGCTGGCGGCAGGGATTCTGGGCGTGATCAATGGCTATCTGGGTGATCGCGGCCTGTCGCTGCGCCAGGGCACCATCGTCGATGCCACGCTGATTCATGCGCCGAGTTCGACCAAGAACCAGGACGGCAAGCGCGACCCGGAAATGCACCAGGCCAAGAAAGGCAATCAATGGTACTTCGGCATGAAGGCCCATATCGGTGTGGATGACGAGTCGGGACTGGTGCATAGCGTGGTGGGCACGGCAGCCAATGTGGCAGATGTCACGCAGGTCGACAAGCTGCTGCGCGGCGACGAAAACGTGGTCTGTGCCGATGCCGGTTATACCGGAGTGGAGAAACGCCCCGAGCAGGAAGGTCGCCAAGTCATCTGGCAAATTGCCGCCCGGCGCAGCACCTACCAGAGACTGGGCAAGCGCAGCGTCCTGTACACAGCCAAGCGCAAAATCGAAAAAGCCAAGGCGCAGGTAAGGGCGAAGGTCGAGCACCCGTTCCGGGTGATCAAGCGCCAGTTCGGTTATGTGAAGACGCGCTTCCATGGCCTGGCCAAGAACACGGCACAGCTGGTGACGCTGTTTGCGCTGTCGAATCTGTGGATGGCCCGCCGACATTTACTGGGCAATACAGGAGAGGTGCGCCTGTAATGTGGGGAATAGCCGCCGCGAGGTGCTCGCAGCGGCTAAAAAGACAGGAATGAGTGAGTGATCTGAGCGTTTTGGATCGACACGCCACTTTCAAAATCGGCGGTGGCCGAAGTCAGCCCATTAAGGGATCTGAGGATTATTGTTGAAAGTGAAACGTCCGTTATTAAACGTAATCTGCTTCCCGTCGGAGGCTATTTCACTGATGAAATCCAGGCAGCCCGTGAAACCTTGCGATGAACCCGCAACAGGCACTTCCTCGATCACCAGTTTGCCGCTTTGTGCCAGGTAACCTACTATTCCCTGATGATACTCGCTGTAACTTACGCGGATTTTATCCTTGAAGGCGGTCAGTTCATAAGTGCCAGGTCCGAGGTCGCAGGCACATAAGATATTGACTGAATTCAGCGCGCGGTTGGGTACATCTAAGGAATAGGTTTGGGACCAGGCGCGCCAATGTGGAGTATTCGGGCCAATAACCGGGTCTGCGGGGAGGGCCTCCAGCTGAAATCTATTGGCGTTGTATTCTTTATATGCGCCGCCCTCAAGTTTAGCCGTGAAGGTGTCGGCGGTATCAGCCTTTACAATTGACAGGGTGTCATCAAAGTTTTGATATTCGCACGAGCCCTCGCTGACAATCACTTTTTGCCCTCCAGACTCTGCTATGAAAAAAAAATTAAAACTTGCCGTCCCGTTGGGGATGTCGAGATTGACGTTGGTCAACTCACCTGACGTTGCAATTAAAGGTCGGATTCCGTTTACGGAGTAAACGGTCCACGATGCACTTGCGCTCGTTGCGTCATTACTGTTGTTGATCTGGTAGGTTTCATTACCGTTGGAGGGGAATCGGAAAGACAACTGGATCACATTTTTTTCATCTTTACGATCAGCCGATTGTGCATTCCATTGATTTGTTTTGGGGTCTTTGTAGAAGCGGTAAAACTCATTGCTAACATACTTGGGGCCATCTTTCACTTCCGCTGTGACCGTACCGGTTGTTGTAATTTTCATGGGGCGCTCCTGAATCAAGCCGTGTAGGTATGATTGATGATTAGAACGTGCAGCTTATGGGTCCAGGAGATATTTCGGCTACTGTCAGATATGACAGGTGTAAGGGGCTTGTTAGTAATAACGATATTTTATATGCGTTAAATATCTTCTCGGGCGACAGCTGTTGGCATCGCCCGAGAAGCTTTGATCTATCCTTTCGCTTTACGCTTCACCCACTTCATCACCACCACAAAAAACACCGGTACAAACACCACCGCCAATGTCGCCGTGATCATCCCGCCGATCACCCCGGTGCCGATCGCCTGCTGGCTTGCGGAACTGGCCCCGGTAGCAATCGCCAACGGCACCACCCCAAGAATGAACGCCAGCGATGTCATCACGATCGGCCGCAACCGCAGGCGCGCCGCTTGCAGCGTGGCATCGATCAGGTCATGACCTTCGTCATACAGGCTTTTGGCGAACTCGATGATCAGGATCGCGTTCTTCGCCGACAGGCCAATGATGGTGATCAGCCCGACCTTGAAGAACACGTCATTGGGCATCCCGCGCAGGGTCACAGCCAGGACCGCGCCGAGCACACCCAGCGGCACCACCAGCAGCACCGAGGTCGGAATCGACCAACTCTCATACAGCGCCGCCAGGCACAGGAACACGATCAGCAGCGACAGACCGAGCAGCATCGGCGCCTGACTGCCGGACAAGCGTTCCTGCAACGACAACCCGGTCCATTCCTGACCCAACCCCGCCGGGCCTTGCGCCACCAGCCGTTCGATTTCCGCCATGGCTTCGCCGGTGCTGTAACCGGGCGCCGGTTCGCCGGAAATGCTGATGGCCGGGTAGCCGTTGTATCGGGTCAATTGCGCCGGGCCCTGGGTCCAGTTGGCCCGGACGAAGGCCGACAGCGGCACCATTTTTTCGGCGTTGTTGCGTACGTGAATCTTCAGCAGATCGGCGACCTGGCTGCGTTGATCGCCTTCAGCCTGGACCACCACTCGCTGCATTCGCCCCTGGTTGGGAAAGTCGTTGATGTAGGCCGAACCGACCGCCGTGGTCAGCACATTGCCAATGTCGGCAAAGGATATGCCCAGGGCGTTGGCCTGTTTGCGGTCGACTTCCAGCTGAACCTGTGGCGCTTCGGCCAGGGCGCTTTCGCGCACATTCATCAGGATCGGGCTTTTCTCGGCGGCGGCGAGCAATTCGCTGCGCGCTTTCATCAGCGTGGCATGGCCGAGGCCGCCACGGTCCTGCAAGCGGAACTCGAAACCGCTGGAGGTGCCGAGACCATCAACCGGCGGCGGCAGCACCGAGAAAGCCATGGCATCCTTGATCTGGCTCAGCGCGATGTTGGCGCGATCGGCGATGGAACTCGCCGAGTCGTCGCTGCCCCGATCCGACCAGTCCTTGAGTGTGGTGAACGCCAGCGCGGCATTCTGCCCGCTACCGGAAAAACTGAAGCCGAGAATCACTGTGCTGTCGCCGACGCCCGGTTCGGTGGCGTTGTGTGCTTCGATCTGCTCCACCACATTTATTGTGCGATTCTTGCTCGCGCCCGGTGGCAATTGGATGTCGGTGATGGTGTAACCCTGGTCTTCCACCGGCAGGAACGAGGAGGGCAGTCGACTGAAACACAGTCCCAGGCCGACTAGCAGCACGCCATAAATCAACAGGTAACGACCGGTGCGTTTCAACGCATAGGCGACCCAGCCCTGATAACGCTCGGTCAATTGTTCGAAGCGCCGGTTGAACCAGCCAAAGAATCCGGCTTTTTCGTGATGCTCGCCTTTGGCGATCGGCTTCAACAGCGTCGCACACAACGCCGGGGTCAACGTCAGGGCGAGGAACGCCGAGAACAGGATCGACGTGGCCATGGACAGCGAGAACTGTTGGTAAATCACCCCGACCGAGCCCTGCATGAACGCCATCGGAATGAATACCGCCACCAGCACCAGGGTGATGCCGATGATCGCGCCGGTGATCTGCTTCATCGCCTTGCGCGTCGCTTCCTTGGGCGACAGGCCTTCGGTGGCCATGATTCGTTCGACGTTCTCCACCACCACAATCGCGTCGTCCACCAGGATGCCGATGGCCAGCACCATGCCGAACATGGTCAGCACGTTGATCGAGAAGCCCAGCGCGAGCATGGTCGCAAACGTGCCCATCAACGCCACCGGCACCACCAGCGTCGGGATCAGCGTGTAGCGGATGTTCTGCAGGAACAGGAACATCACCGCAAACACCAGCACCATCGCCTCGCCGAGGGTGTAAACCACTTTGGTGATCGAGACTTTGACGAAGGGCGAGGTGTCGTACGGGATCTTGTATTCGACACCGACCGGGAAATAGCGCGCCAGCTCGTCCATCTTCGCCCGCACCAGCGTTGCAGTGCTCAGGGCATTGGCGCCCGGCGACAGTTGCACACTGACGGCGGTGGACGGTTTGCCGTTCAGGCGTGTGGAGAACTGATATTCCTGGCTGCCGATCTCGACCCGCGCCACATCACGGATGCGTACGGTGGAGCCGTCAGGATTGGCCTTGAGCACGATGTCGGCGAATTCTTCAGGCGTCGACAACTGGCCTTTGACCAGAACGGTCGCGGTGATTTCCTGAGTGGTGCGGGTCGGCAAGTCGCCGATGCTGCCCGCGGAAACCTGAGCATTCTGCGCGACGATAGCGGCGTTGACGTCGGCCGGGGTCAGGTTGAAGCCGATCAGCTTCTGCGGGTCGATCCAGATCCGCATCGCCCGCTCGGCGCCGTACAACTGGGCCTTGCCGACGCCGTCCAGACGCTTGATCTCGTTCATCACGTTGCGCGCCAGGTAATCGCTGAGCGCCACGTCATCGAGCTTGCCGTCGCTGGAGGTGAGGGTGATCAGCAACAGGAAACCGGCGGAGACTTTCTCCACCTGCAAACCTTGCTGGGTGACCGCCTGAGGCAGGCGCGACTCAACCGCTTTGAGGCGGTTTTGCACATCGACCTGGGCCATTTCCGGATTGGTGCCCGGCTGGAACGTCGCGGTGATGGTGGCGCTGCCGAGGCTGCTCTGGGATTCGAAGTACAGCAGATGGTCGGCACCGTTGAGTTCTCCCTCGATCAGGCTGACCACGCTTTCGTCCACGGTCTGCGCCGAAGCGCCGGGGTAGGTGGCGTAGATTTCGACTTTCGGCGGCGCCACGTTCGGGTATTGCGCCACGGGTAACTGCCCAATGGCCAACGCACCGGCCAGCAGGATGAACAAGGCAACCACCCAGGCGAACACCGGGCGATCGATAAAGAACTGCGGCATAAAAAGCGTCCTGCTTACTGACCAGAAACCTGGGCAAGTGGAAGAGGGGTGTTGTCGATCTGGACTTTTTCACCGGGGCGCGCGTGTTGCAGGCCTTCAGTGACGATGCGGTCGCCGGGCTTGAGGCCGCGGGTGACGATCCAGCGATCGTTCTGCACCGCGCCCAGCTCTACCGGTTGCTGACCGACCCGCTGCTCCGCATCGAGCAGCAGCACTTGGGCGATGCCGGCACTGTCACGCTGTATGGCCCGTTGCGGCACGCTGATGCCTTGCTGATTGAACGCTTGCTCCAGACGCACGCGAACGAAGCTGCCCGGCAGCAAGTCGAGGTCCGGGTTGGGGAACTCGCTGCGCAGGATGATCTGACCGGTGCCCGGGTCGACGGTGATGTCGGTGAACAACAACTTGCCGGGCAACGGATATAGGCTGCCGTCGTCCTGGATCAGCGTGGCTTTGGCCTGGCCTTGGCCCACTTCCTTTAACTGGCCGGAGCGGAAGGCCCGGCGCAGGTCGTAGAGTTCGCGGGTCGACTGCGTCAGGTCGGCGTGGATCGGGTTCAACTGCTGAATCAGCGCCAGCGGCGTGGTTTCGTTCTGGCCCACCAGCGCGCCTTCAGTTACCAGCGCGCGACCGATGCGCCCGGAAATCGGCGCGGTGACGGTGGCATAACCGAGGTTCAATTTCGCCCGCTCCACCGCGGCTTTGTTGGCGGCGACATCGGCGGCGGTTTGCCGGGCGTTGGCGCGGGCATTGTCGTAATCCTGAGCGCTGATGGCGTTACCTTCGATCAACTGGGCGTAACGCTGCTCCTGCAATCTGGCCTGGAACGCGTTGGCTTCGGCCTTGCGCAGCGCGGCTTCGGCGCTGTCCAGGTCGGCCTTGAAGGGGGCCGGGTCGATACGGAACAGAACGTCGCCTTTATTCACGTCGCTGCCTTCGCGGAAGGCCCGCTGCAACACCACGCCGGCAACCCGGGCACGCACTTCGGCAATTCGTGGCGCGGCAATCCGCCCGCTCAAGTCACTGCTGATTGACAGAGGACGAGCTTCGACGGTTTCGATGCGCACCGTGGCTAGCGGTGCCGATTCTTCGGCGGTCGAAGACTGGTCACAAGCGCTCAGCGTCAACGCCAGGGCAATCAGGCTGAGCGTGGCAAGCAGATTCTTTGACATGGAAATACCCCAATAATGACTACCCGCATCCTACGGGGAGTCGATGAGGGTAGCGGTGAAGCTTTGTTGGTGCTGTGTGAAATTGTGTAAGGGTTTTGCTCGCGTATGCGTGAGGGCGTATATCCTTCGCAGCTTGAAACTTTTTGCGACGGTCAGGCCGCCTTCGCGGGCAAGCCCACGATGAGGCCCCGCCAGTCGCCACAGCACTTTCTGGAAACACCCATGCCCAACATCCTCCTGGTCGAAGACGACACCGCACTCTCGGAACTGATCGCCAGCTACCTGGAACGCAACGGTTATTCCGTCAGCGTGATCAGCCGCGGCGATCATGTACGCGAACGCGCGCGGGTCAGTCCGCCGGACCTGGTGATTCTCGATCTGATGCTGCCGGGGCTCGACGGCTTGCAGGTCTGCCGCTTGCTGCGGGCCGATTCGGCGACGTTGCCGATCCTGATGCTCACCGCCCGTGACGACAGTCACGATCAGGTGCTGGGCCTGGAAATGGGCGCCGACGACTACGTCACCAAACCTTGCGAGCCCCGTGTGTTGCTGGCCCGCGTACGCACGCTGTTGCGTCGCAGCAGCCTCAGCGAACCGCAGACCGCTAATGACCGCATTCTCATGGGCAACCTGTGCATTGACCTGTCCGAGCGCACTGTGACCTGGCGTGGGCAACTGGTTGAACTGTCCAGCGGCGAATACAACTTGCTGGTGGTGCTGGCCCGGCATGCCGGCGAGGTGCTGAGCCGCGACCAGATTCTGCAACGCCTGCGCGGTATCGAATTCAACGGTACCGACCGCTCGGTGGATGTGGCCATCTCCAAACTGCGACGCAAGTTCGACGACCACGCCGGCGAGGCGCGCAAGATCAAGACCGTGTGGGGCAAGGGCTACCTGTTCAGCCGCTCCGAGTGGGAATGTTGAACCATGTTCAGAATCCTGTTTCGTCTGTACCTGGTGACCATCGTTTCGTTCAGCGCGGCGATCTACCTGGTGCCGGACCTGGTGATCAAGGCCTTCCATGAGCGTTTTGTGACCTACAACCTCGATTACTCCCGAGGTTTGCAAACGCTGATCGTCAAACAGTTTCGTACGGTGCCTGTCGAGCAGTGGCCGGCGCTGGCGGCGGAGATGGACAAGGAGTTCCAGCCGCTGCACATCATTTTGGCCCGCAACGACGATACCGAATTTACCCTGGATGAGCGCGAACGCTTGCAGCGCGGGGAGAACGTGGTACGCATCGGCGACTGGGGCTGGCGTACCCTGGCGGTGACACCGTTGAACGAGCAGATGGTGGTGGAGATGGTCGTGCCACCGGACCCCACGGATGTCAGTTGGTTGTACTGGAGCATCAACGTGCTGATCGGTGCGACGATGCTGGCCTGCCTGTTGTTGTGGCTGCGCCCGCACTGGCGCGACCTGGAACGTCTCAAAAGCACCGCCGAACGCTTCGGCAAGGGCCACCTGAGCGAGCGCACGCAGATTTCCCCCAGCTCCAACATCGGCAGCCTGGCCAACGTGTTCGACACCATGGCCGGCGACATCGAAAACCTGCTCAACCAGCAGCGCGATTTGCTCAACGCCGTGTCCCACGAATTGCGCACGCCGTTGACGCGGCTGGATTTCGGCCTGGCCCTGGCGCTGTCCGACGACTTGCCGGTCACCAGCCGGGAACGCCTGCAAGGCTTGGTCGCGCACATTCGCGAACTGGATGAGCTGGTGCTGGAGCTGCTGTCCTACAGCCGATTGCAAAACCCGGCTCGGCTGCCGGAACAGGTCGAGGTGTCGCTGGATGAATTCATCGACAGTATTTTGGGCAGCGTCGATGAAGAGCTTGAGTCACCGGAAATCGTTATCGATGTGCTGCTGCACGGTCAGCTCGAACGCTTCTCGCTGGACCCGCGATTGACCGCCCGGGCGATCCAGAACTTGCTGCGCAACGCCATGCGCTATTGCGAGAAGCGGATTCAGATTGGTGTGCAGGTGTGCGCCAAAGGCTGTGAGATCTGGGTGGACGACGATGGCATTGGCATTCCCGATGAAGAGCGGGAGCGGATCTTTGAGCCGTTCTATCGGCTGGATCGCAGTCGGGATCGCGCCACGGGCGGGTTTGGCCTGGGGCTGGCGATCAGCCGTCGAGCGCTGGAAGCGCAGGACGGCACGCTGACCGCGCAAGCATCGCCATTGGGCGGCGCACGGTTCCGTTTGTGGCTGCCCACCTCAGCCTGACGCATTCGTTGTAGCAACTGCCGAGCCCGTGAGGCTGCGTTTGAGTGCGCAGCACTCGTAAAACCAGCCTAATTGGTACGGCAGAAAGACTGCCGAAGCTCCAGCTGACAGACGGTAGCGATTATCAGGCCCTACCTGTCAGATATGACAGTAGCCAAGCCTCCGGCCTTAGCGCTCTCATATCAATGAAGCCTCTCTGCACCTGGAGCGGTGTCACTGACAGGAAGCGCTGCGATGACCGACATTCACCTGCTGACCCTTTACGCCCCACGAATTCCAGGCTGGAAAGATACCGTACCTGCCCCGATCAATGCTCATGGAGGGATTCCGCTGGCGCTGACCTACCTTTACCCTGAAGGGGTGAAAGTCTTTGTTGATGGCTATCTGGAGCAGGAAGTCGGTGACAACATCGACCTCTATCTCAACGGCGTTGTAGTGTCGGTCGCTATCGTCGAGTCACTGACCGACAAACGCTTCATTCTGTATTTGCCGGTAAAAGCGCTGTTCGACGGGCTCAATGAAATCTACTACACCATCCGGCGCGGCTCGGAAAACATTGACTCGTCGACGACGTTGCGAGCCTGGTTTCACAAGCGACGGCCAGGTCTTAAAGATCTCGAAGGCAATCACGAGTCGCACTCTGAACTGGGGATCAATGTATTGCCGCCACAGATGGTGGACGACGGTGTATACCCTGAGCAAGCCCGGCAAGGTGTGATCTGCACGGCCTTCTATCCCCTGACCCGAGCGTTCGACAAGATCCGCGTAAGATGCGGCGGCGAGTCGATTGAGCATGAGGTTTCAGAGGATGAGGCGAAGTCCGGCGAGCCCGTGAAGATCTTGATCGACGAAGCAGTGTTCAAAAAGATCGGTGACACACCCAAGTGTGTCGTGACCTATACCGTATGGGACTGGATCGGTAACAGCGTGGATCTGGATGCCCTGTGGTCGGCGGCCATCGAACTGTTCGTCAGCCTGAACGGCACTTGGTACGAGCCACCGCTGGTCAGCGAAGACCCGAACGACGCCTCGGACGATCCGGATAGCATCGATTTGGGCAAGCTCGCAGGCCAACCAGCGATTGCTCAAGTCCACGCGCAACGTTCATGGCTCAGGGGCGACATCATTGAGCTGACCTGCACGTTCACCTCGGCGACGGACTCGTCCGAGGTGCTGGTTCTCAAGGAAACCGTGGATCGCGCACCGTTCATTTACAAACTACCGGTGCCCCACGCACAGTTCGTCAGGGCAGTGGGCGGTTCGGCCAGATTCAAATACAAGTTGCTGCGCGGTGGCAAGGAAGTAGGGCGATCCTTCACGACCACGGTTGACGTGATTGGGGAGGCGCTGATCGAGCTGCCGCTGGTGACAGTGGTCGGCGTGCCGGGGTTGGTAGTTGATCCGCTGGCCTACCCGGAAGGCTTGATCGCTAGAATCGAGTTTGCGAAGGCACAAACGGGCGACACAGGCCTTCAACTTGTCCGTCCCGTCACGGCAGAGGGTTTTCCGATGTTTCCCGCCAAGGTGTTCAATGCCAATAAGCGGGTTAATAACACCCTGACGATTCAGGATCTGGTTGCTCGGCACGGCACAGTGATCCGATTGCCGTGGGAGCTGACGCGAAACGGCGTCAAGACCCGCTCGAAACCGACATTGTTGACGGTGCAGAAAGTTGTCGACGGGGATCCGAGACTGCCAACGCCGAAGGTGCCTCAAGCGCCGGATGACAAGGTGTTGGATTTCAGCAAGTTTGAAGGTGATGCCGAGGTGAAGGTGCTGCCTTGGTTGGGGATTCGGGAAGGGCAAGAAGTTGAACTCAAGTGCGTCGGGATCGATAGCGGAGGCGGCGAGTATGTGATTCCGCTACTTAAAGCATTTAAAGTAACAACGAAGGAAGTGAGTTCCGGACTGAGTGTGCCGTTGCGGAGAAAGGAACTGGCAGGTCTGAAACATGACAGTAAGGCAAATGTGAGCTTGAGTGTTTTGCTCGGCCAGAACACTGATCAGGTTAGGTCAGTTTTGTTTCCGATACGTGAGTTGACTGTGCAGCGTACGCTCACTGAAAATTTTGATAACCAATTGACACAGATTATAGTTTCAGGTCAGACGATCGAAACCTCGGTTATGAGAATAGGATTTGTATCAGGGGGTGGGATGACGGGGATCGCACCGACTACAGATGGTTTTATTACCATTCCGGAGAAAACAGAACTTCAAGTTTTACATATAGGTTACAAAGACTCGGGAGCACAACGCATTGCGTTAAACTTGAAGAAACCATGCAACGAAGTTTCGTTCTGGTACGGAGCGACGAATGTCGCCACGAATGTCGCATATTTTTATGGGGTGAACGGCTTGTTAGGGCAGCAATTTTTGCTTTTGAACTTGAATTCTGCAAATAAAATTGTTTTTTCTGAGGCCGGTATTGTGCGGATTGAGATCCAAAACCCAGAAGGAGATTGGTTAATATTAGATAATTTTTCATTCTCTTTCTGAGATAACTACTTCTGGCGTATATCCCCATCGCGCAGCAGCGTCGCCGCATGAGCACTCTGCTGCACGTCTGCACCACTGGCGCGGGTGATATCGAGGTGGTCAGTCTTTCCATCATCAGTGTGATTGCCAGAAACCGGCGGTTCATTTGTAGGTTTGTTCCGAACCTGAGCGGCGGCCCTGACCTGTAGCAACTGCCGAGCCCGTGAGGCTGCGTTCGAGTGCGCAGCACTCGTAAAACCAGGTAACCGGTTCTTTCGGGAAAACCGCATTCGCAGGACTTGCGAGGACTGCGTCCTCGGACGCAGCCTCGCGGGCTCGGCAGCTGCTACGAGCCAGGTGAGGGAACGATCTGCAGTTCAGTCGAGCAGTTCGGTTGACTCAATCAACCCGACCCCCGCCACCTGCATCCGCTCAATCGCCGCCGCCAGCGACCCTTCCAGATCAATCGCGCGGCAAGCATCCATCACCACAAACGCATTGAACCCCGCCGCCCGCGCATCCAGCGCAGAAAACATCACGCAGAAATCCAGTGCCAGCCCGACCATGTAAACCGTGTCTATGCCGCGTTCTTTCAGGTACCCGGCCAAACCGGTGGTAGTGGTTCGATCCGCCTCCAGGAATGCCGAATAACTGTCGATGTCCGGGTTGCAGCCTTTGCGGATGATCAATTGGGCGTGGGGCAGGTCCAGCTCCGGGTGGAACTCGGCGCCGGGTGTGGCGCGAACACAATGCTCCGGCCACAGCGTCTGTTCACCGTAAGGCAACTGAATCACGTCGTAAGGCTTGCGCCCAGGGTGGCTGGAAGCGAACGAGGCGTGGCCGGGTGGGTGCCAGTCCTGGGCAATGATGACCTGTTTGAACTGGCGACCCAGACGATTAATCAGGGGCACAATCAGATCACCCTCCGGTACCGGCAATTGACCGCCGGGAATGAAGTCGTTTTGTACGTCGATGACCAGTAAGGCAGCGCGTGAAGAAATTGGCATGGGGTAGGTTCCTCCTTGGAAAGTCGGGTGCAAGCATAGTGACAACTGTGTTCACGCGCCAAGACGGTTTCTAACAATTTCGGTGGTACGGCCAATCGCGAGCAGGCCCGTCCAGACGCTGAAAATCCAGAAGCCAGTCCCGCATTTGGCCGAACCGCTGCCTTACTGCCGGCACGGATGCCTTGTTATAGTTCGGGCTTCATTTTCTGCCCGGTAAAGGATCACTGCCATGTCTCAATACACCGCCTTCAGCGTCGAACTGGCCGATAACATCGCCCATGTGCAGATCAACCGTCCGGACAAGATCAACTCGATGAACGCCGCGTTCTGGAGCGAGATCATCGAGATTTTCCAGTGGGTCGATGATACCGATGAAGTCCGGGTGGTGGTGCTCAGCGGCGCTGGCAAGCATTTTTCTTCCGGCATCGACCTGATGATGCTCGCCGGTGTGGCCAATGAGCTGGGCAAGGACGTCGGCCGCAATGCGCGCCTGCTGCGGCGCAAGATCCTGGCGCTGCAAGCGTCGTTCAACGCCGTCGACAACTGCCGCAAACCGGTGCTGGCGGCGGTCCAGGGTTATTGCCTGGGCGGCGCCATCGATCTGATTTCCGCCTGCGATATGCGTTACGCGGCCCAGGACGCGCAATTTTCCATCAAGGAAATCGATATCGGCATGGCGGCCGATGTTGGCACTTTGCAACGCTTGCCGCGGATCATCGGTGACGGCATGCTGCGTGAACTGGCTTACACTGGTCGCACCTTTGGCGCCGAAGAAGCGCGTAACATTGGCCTGGTCAATCGCGTCTACAGCGACACCGCCAGCCTGATAGAAGGCGTGATGGGGATTGCCCGCGAAATCGCCGGCAAGTCGCCGATTGCCATCACCGGTACCAAAGAGATGATCAGCTACATGCGCGACCATCGCATCGACGACGGCCTCGAATACGTCGCCACGTGGAACGCCGCCATGCTGCAGTCCACCGATCTGCGCGTGGCCATGGCCGCCCATATGAGCAAACAGAAACCCGAATTTCTGGATTGATTAACCATGATTTCACGCTGGACCACCGCAGTACTGGACACCGATCAACCCGGCGGCTGGGCCGTGGCGCGCAGCCCCGAAGGCTTTCTGTTCGATGACAATGGCGCGCTGTTTCCACGGGAATGGCTCAAGCGTCAGGACTTGTCGGTTCTCGCCGAGCACGGCATCGGTCACCTGGATGGCGAACCGGTGTACCTGCTGGAACTGCGCAGTCACAGCGACGTGCCGGGCTGTAACTGGAAAGGCCTGCGGGCGTTCATGCTCGATGGCGATCACACCGTCTACAAGGTTCTGGGCTATGCCGCGCAAATCGGTACCTGGGCCCGTGAGCACCGTTTTTGCGGCAACTGCGGGCAGGCGATGATCCAGGTGCCGCGCGAGCGGGCAATGTACTGCGAGCCATGCGATTTACGCAGCTACCCACGTATTTCGCCGAGCATGATTGTGCTGGTGACCCGTGGCGACGAGGTTCTGCTGGCCCGTTCGCCGCGTTTTGTCACCGGGGTCTACAGCACGTTGGCGGGGTTTGCCGAGCCGGGTGAGTCGGCCGAAGATTGCCTGATTCGCGAGGTTCGCGAAGAGGTGCAGATCGAGGTCAAGAACATCCAGTACATGGGCAGTCAGTGCTGGCCGTTCCCCCATTCGATGATGCTCGGTTTTCATGCCGAGTACGCCGGTGGCGAGATTGTCTGTCAGGAAGACGAGATCGAAGACGCCCAGTGGTTCAACGTGCACGAGCTGCCGCCGCTGCCGGCGTCACGCTCGATTGCCCGCTACCTGATCGACGTCTACGTGGCGCGGCGCTTAGGCCACGCTGAACCAGTGCTGCCAGGCTAGGCGCACGGTCAGGCCGAGCACCACCGTAATGAACACCGGACGAATGAATTTCGCACCGCCGCTGATGGCGGTGCGCGCGCCGAAGAAGGCGCCGACCATCACCGACAGGCCCATGCTCAGGCCGATAATCCAGTCAACTTGCCCGGAAAAGATGAACACCGACAGCGCCGCAATATTGCTGACGAAGTTCATGCTGCGCGCCACGCCGCTGGCCTTGACCAGGTCGATGGGGTAGAGCAGCAGGCTGCTGACGGTCCAGAACGCTCCCGTTCCCGGGCCGGCCACGCCGTCATAGAAACCGAGGCTGAAGCCTTGACTCGATTGCCACTTTTTCTTGATCGGTGCATCGCTGTCCAGCGGCGCTTTCGGTGTGCCGCCGAACAACAGATACAGGCCGCAGGCGAACACAATTACCGGCAGCATCTTGTTCAGCCATTCCGCCGGCAAATAATGAGCGACGATGGCGCCGCTGAGCGCACCAACCAACGTGCCGACGATGGCGTGCATCCATTGCCGTGGATGAAACAGCTTGCGCCGGTAGAAGGTGAAACTGGCGGTGGCCGATCCGAAGGTGGAACTGAGTTTGTTGGTGCCCAGTACCAGATGCGGCGGCAGGCCGGCGGTCAGCAGTGCCGGGGTGGTCAACAGACCGCCACCGCCAGCGATGGCGTCAATGAAACCGGCAATGAAAGCGACGAGAGCCAGAACGGCCAAGGTAGTGAGGTCAACGCTGAGTTCGAAAGGCATGGAATGGGGCTTATTCGGCAGGGCGCAGAAGAGGGCTGCGGGAAAAGGCCGGTATCTTACCCATATCCAACTTCTGCGGCGACCTGAGCCGATCGTTCCCACGCTTCCGCGTGGGAATGCATCTTGTGACACTCTGCGTCACGGCGGACGCGGAGCGTCCGTGGCGGCATTACCACGCAGAGCGTGGGAACGATCGGTGAGGTGATGTTACAGACCCAGGTCAGACAACCCTGGGTGATCATCCGGCCGGCGACCCAGTGGCCAGTGGAATTTGCGCTCGCTTTCCTTGATCGGCATGTCGTTGATGCAAGCGTAGCGGTTGAACATCAAGCCGTTCTCGTCGAACTCCCAGTTCTCGTTGCCATAGGAACGGAACCAGTTGCCCGAGTCGTCGTGCCATTCGTAGGCGTAACGCACGGCGATGCGGTTGTCGCCATGGGCCCAGAGTTCCTTGATCAGTCGGTAGTCCAGTTCCTTGGCCCATTTGCGGGTCAGGAAAGCTTTGGCTTCTTCGCGGTTGTGGGCGAACTCGGCGCGGTTACGCCACTGGGTGTCCAGGGTGTAGGCAAGAGACACCCGTTCCGGGTCACGGGAGTTCCAGCCATCTTCGGCCAGGCGAACTTTTTCGATGGCCGATTCACGGGTAAACGGCGGCAATGGCGGACGAACTTCGGCAGTAGACATATTAAGTCTCCCTATCAAATTAACGTTCAAGCAAGTTGTCGGGCTTATTTAAAGTGTTACAGGTCCAATAACTTTCGCGCCATGCATTGCGCATTATCGGCGGCACTGTGATCACCCATCACAAGCGCTACGGTAATGGCACCGTCGATCAGGATCAGCAGCTGTCTGGCCAGCGTCTCCGGGTCTGTTGCGCCATATTCGGTACAGAGCTCGCGCACGTAGTCGAGCAGCTTCTGTTTGTGGTCTTTGGCGACCAGGCGAACCGGGTCTTGCGGGTCGCCGGTTTCGCCGCTGGTATTGATGAATGCGCAGCCGCGGAAGCCTTCGGAGGCGAACCAGGCCTTGAGCACGGTAAACAGGTTGAGCAGCCGCTCGGCCGGGTTTTGGGCCTTGCCGACTTCGCTCCGGTACCAGTGCATCCAGCGCTCATCGCGGCGTTGCAGGGCCGCGACGACAAGCTCCTCCTTGTTGGCGAAGTAGCGGTAAATACTTTTTCTGGAGACGCCGGCGGTTTTCACCAGAAGATCCATGCCGGTGGCAGCGATGCCACTTTTGTAGATCAACTTTTCGGTGACATCCAGAATGATGTCGCGTGTGTCGTTGCTAGTGATTTCGTTCATGTGGCTAACAGTAGAATGATCGTTCTCCTTGGTCAACTTTTTTTCAGTGATCGTTCCCACGCTCTGCGTGGGAATGCCGCCATGGACGCTCCGCGTCCAGCGTTAATGCGACGCAGAGCGTCACGAGATGCATTCCTTTGCTGCGCATGGGAACGATCGGTGCGGGGTCTTTACAGACAGTAACAAGACCCAAACCCATCCATGGTGTAAGCTCTCAGGCTCTTCGGATTCGACCCTTTGCGAGCCCTATGCCGTTGCTTTTCAAACGTTCTCTGCTGCCTAAATTGCGCAGTTTTCCGCTGACCGCCGATGCCGTCACCATCCTCTCTGGCGCTGCCGAGTTCCGTCGTTGCCTGCTGGAAAAAATCGCTCAGGCGACCCGGCGCATCTACATCGTTGCGCTGTACCTGCAACAGGATGAGGCCGGCCAGGAAATCCTCGATGCCCTGCACGCGGCCAAACTGGCGCGTCCGGAACTGGACGTGGTGGTGGTCGTGGACTGGCTGCGCGCCCAGCGCGGCTTGATCGGTGCCGGCAAGCAACCGGGCAACTCGGCCTGGTATCAGGAAACCACCCGCACCCACGAAAGCGAAGTGCCGGTGTACGGCGTGCCGGTGCAGACCCGCGAACTGTTCGGCGTGCTGCATTTGAAGGGCTTCGTGATCGACGATTGCGTGATCTACAGCGGCGCGAGCCTGAACAACGTTTACCTGCACAAATTCGACAAGTACCGCTTCGACCGTTATCACCTGCTGCAGAATCAGGCGCTGGCCGATTCGATGCATCATCTGATCCAGCACGGTTTGATCACCTCCAAAGCGGTGCATCGCCTCGACCTGCCGAACCTGCCGACCACCCGCAGTCTGCGCCACGACATCGGCGACCTGCGCAGCCGTCTCAAGCACGCGGCGTACGACACCACGGCGGGTAGCACGGCAAAGGGCGGTTTATCGGTCAGTCCGTTGCTCGGTGTGGGCAAGAACAACCCGTTGAGTCGGGTGATCTGCGAGCTGATTGCCAGTGCGCAGCATCAGCTGACCATCTGCACGCCGTACTTCAACCTGCCGCTGGCGGTGACCCGGGAAATCAATCGGGCCCTGGCTCGCGGCGTGAAGATCGACATCATCGTCGGCGACAAGACCGCCAACGATTTCTACATCCCGCCCAGCGAGCCGTTCAAGGTGATCGCGGCGCTGCCATACCTCTACGAAATCAGCCTGCGACGTTTCGCCAAGCGTCATCAGCGCAACATCGACAGCGGCAAGCTGAACCTGCATCTGTGGAAGGACGGCGACAACACCTATCACCTCAAGGGCATGTGGATCGATCAGCGCTACACCTTGCTGACCGGCAACAATCTCAATCCACGGGCGTTCCGTCTCGACCTGGAAAACGCGTTGCTGATTGATGATCCGAAAGGCGAGTTGCTGGAGCCGCGTGGCAAGGAACTGGCGGAGATTTTCCAGCACACCCGCCGTATTGAGCGTTACCTGGATCTGCAAACGCTGCCGGATTACCCGGCGGGGGTGGCCAAGTTTCTCAAGCGTGTGAGTCGCGTCAGGATTGAGCGGTTGTTGTATCGGATTTTGTAGGGTTCAAAAGCAAAGATTGCAGCCTTCGGCAGCTCCGCGCCTGTGCGCCGCCGAAGGCTGCGATCTTTTCACAGACAACGCCGATATTCAGTTCAACCCCAACTTCCCCCGCAACATCGACAAGTCCTCAGCCAACGTATTCACCGGCCCGACCAGCGCTTTGCGGTCGCTGTCCTTCACCTTGTCATACGTTTCAAAACCACCCCCTGCAGTTTTGTACTTGGCTAACGTCTTGTTCACCGTAGCGAAGTTCTTGTCGACTTTGGCCATGAATGCCGCGTCTTGCTTCTCGATCTGCGGACGGAACAGATCGACGATTTTCTTCGCGCCGTCGATGTTGCCCTGGAAATCATAGAGGTCGGTGTGGCTGTAGCGATCTTCCTCGCCGGATATCTTGGTGGCGGCCACTTCTTCAAGCAGCGCAGCGGCGCCGCCGACGACTTTTTCAGGTGGGAAGGTCAGGCCGGCGACGCGGGTTTGCAGGTCTTTCACGTCTTTGTTCAAGCCGTCAGCCAGCTTGTCCAGACCCTGGGTGCTGTTCTCTGAAAACAATGAATATTCGATGCGATGGAAACCGGTGAAGTCTTCGGCCTTCACGCCTTTTTCGTGGTCGTCGACCCGCGAGTCGATGGACGCATCGAGGTCACTGAACAACTCGGCAATCGGTTCGATCGACTCGTAATAGACGCGGGTCGGTGCGTAGAGCTTTTTCGCGGTGGCCAGGTCGCCTTTTTTCACTGCATCGGTGAATTGCTGAGTGTGGCTGGCGAGTTCATCCAGTTGTTCGGTGACGTAGATCTTGTAGTCAGAGATCGGCCCCACCAACTCCAGTGGCGCCGTCGCCGCGAAAGCCGAAAACGGGGTGTTGAGCAAACCAAGGGTCAGCAGTAACGTGAGGGGCGACTTTTTCATGGGACGGTTCCGTGGAGTGGTAAGGGTCAGACTGAGGCTTTGGGTTGTGTGGCGTTGAGCAGCGAGCGGCCGATGAAGTCCTTGTCGCCGGTCACACCCGGCAGGGTGAAGAAGTACCCGCCGCCAACCGGCTTCAGGTATTCCTCCAACGGCTCGCCATTGAGTCGGGTCTGCACGGTGATGAAGCCTTTTTGCAAATCCGCCTGGTAACAGATGAACAGCAAACCCATGTCCAGCTGACCGTTCTTGTTCACGCCGTTGGAGTAGTTGAACGGTCGGCGCAGGATCAGGTTGGCCTGGGTTGCGGCGGTGCGCGGGTTGGCCAGGCGGATGTGGGCGTCGAGTTTGGTCAGCTTGCCTTCCGGGTCTTTGGCGTAATCCGGGACTTGGGTTTCATGCGCACCATCCATCGGTGCACCGGTGCTCTTGACCCGGCCGATAATGCTTTGCTGTTCTTGCAGCGGCGTGCGGTCCCAGCGTTCGACGAAGTTGCGGATGATCCGCACCGCCTGGTAGCTGCCGTTGACCGCCCAGGCCGGTTCGTCGCTGCCGGGCTGGACCCAGACGATGCGGTCCATGGCCTTGGCGTCGTTGGAGTCGGGGTTGGCCGAGCCGTCGCGAAAACCCAGAAAGTTGCGTGCGCTTTGCGCCGGCACACCGGGTTTCGTCGGGGCTTGTGGAGGCACGCTGCCTTCCTGTTTCCAGCGCACCAGCAACAGGTCCGGAAGGTTTTTCACGATGTCGCGCAGGGCGTGGATGTTGGTGTCGGCGGTGTTGGAGCAGAACTGCAGGCTAAGGTCACCGTGGCAGCAGTCGGCCTCCAGTGCGTCGTTGGGGAAACCGACCATGCGGATCAGCCGCTTGGGCTTGGCGCCGGCCAGACCGAAGCGCTCGTCGAACAGCGACTCGCCCACCGATAAGGTGATGGTCAGGTTGTCCGGCGTGACCACCGGGCCAAGAATCCCCGAATCCAGCGGCGGCAATTTGGGGTCGACCTGGGCCACCGGACCGCCTTGCATCAGGAATGCGATACGCTCGTTGAGCGTGCGAAACAGCCGTTCCAGGTCACCGCGGTCGCTGGCCAATACGTCGAACGACACCAGCATGCCGGATGTTGGGCGCGGGGTGACGATGCCGGTCTGGTGCGGGCCGTGGAAGGCGTGGCGGTCCTCGGTCTTGTCGCTGCTGGGTGCTTCGGTGACTTGCGCGGGGCTGGCGGCCATGGCCGGGCAACTCAGGGCCGAACCGGCTATCGCCACACCGGCGGCTCCCATACCCATCAATACACGACGGCGTTGTGCTGAAAACTGTTCTGAGTCGTTCATCTGTCTGAGGTCTTCTGATTACAGGCCGGAAAGGCCAAGGGCGGGATCGATTCCATCGAGTGCATCGGCCAGAACCTTGGCCTTGTCGGCGATACGTTTGCGCTGTTCGGCGCTGACAGTGTCGTAGCTGGCGTAGCCATCCTTGACCTTGAAACCGTTGAGTTCGGCGTCGAAGGCCGTGACCGCGCTGTCGATTTTCGCCAGTAGTTCAGCGGCAGGTTTGCTCAGCAACGGCCGCAACAGGTCGACGACTTTGCGGGTCGCGTCGAGGTTGGCGGCGAAACCGTTCAGGTCGGAGTGGCTGTAGCGTTCTTCTTCACCGCTGCTGGCGCGTACCTCGGCGAGGCTGTTGAGGTTGCGCACCAGCATGCTCACCAGTTGTTCCGGTGGTAGCGACTGGGCCAGCAGTTGCTGTTTGAGATTGGCGACATCGATGCTCAGCCGTTGTGCAACAGGCGTCAGACCGTCGAGGTTGCGTTGTTGGAACAGCGCGTATTCGAGGCGGTGGAAGCCGACGAAGCCCGGATCCTGCTCGCGCTTATCGAAGTAATCGGCGCGGGCGTTGATCGCGTTGTCCAGCTCCGCCAGGCGCTGGGCTGCTGGAGCCAACCGTTGATAGGCTGCGCGAGCCGGCACATACAAGGCTTGCGCCTGGCTCAGGTCGCCGGCCTCGATCGCTTGCTCAAGCGCGGCGACGGCTTTGATCAAGGCGATGCTCTGGCTGCTCAGGTACACGCGAAATTCCGACAATGGGCCAATGAACGCCACCATCGACGGACGCGCCTTGGCCGCCGCATCGGATGCGGCGGTCGGACTGACATGCAAGGTGCCGCGCGGGTTGCTCAGCAAGCCGCAGGTGATGGCGTAGTCGCCGGGCAACAGGTTGGCGTTGATCACCTGGCTCAGGCCAGGGGCGATGTTCTCGCGCTCTTCGACCACCAGCACGCCGTCAAGAATTTCCCATTCGACGGCACGGTCCGAACGGTTGACGATACGGAAACTGGTGCGACCGGCCGGAACCGTCAGCGCATTCGGTTCGCAGCTGTGCGGGTGAAGGGTGACCAGCACTTGGTCGTGGTTGCTCTGGCGCTTGGCGGCGGCCATTTTCGAGGCGTAGTAGAACAGGCCACCGGCGGCGATCATCACGATCACCGATCCGGCTACCGCCCAGCGCAAGGCGCGGGGAGGGGAAGCCACTGGAGGAACTGGCGTTGACATGAAGGCCCTTACTGGCTGGAAACGGAAGAGGGTATTTGCGCGGGCGCGGCCGCCGGGAGAAAAAACATCACTAGCGCCACCAACAGATAAAGCAGATACGCCCCGAGAGTGCTGACGGTCGGCGCGTCCTGGTAGCCGAACATCCCGGCCAGCACCGAGCCCAGCGGGCCGTCCATCGGCAGCGTGGCACTGAAATCGAAGAGCACGGTTTGCAGGTGATTCCACACGCCGGCTTCATGCAGGGCTTGCACTGAGTTGGAGAGAATCCCGGCGGCTACCACCAGAATGAACAGACCGGTCCAGCGCAAGAACGCCGAGAGATTCAGGCGCAGGCTGCCGGTGTAGATCAGGAAGCCGACGATGATCGCCAGGGCCAGGCCGAGCAGGGCGCCGAGCGGTGCGGCCGGGCCTTCGCTTTGCTGGAACACGGCGAGCAGGAAGAACACCGTTTCCAGGCCTTCCCGGGCGACGGCGAAAAACACCATGGCGATCAGCGCGGTCACTTGATGCCTGGAGCCGGTCAGCGCCTGATCGAGGGAAACGTGCAGCGAATGCTTGATCGAACGCGCCACCTTGCGCATCCAGAACACCATGGAGCTGAGAATGCCGACGGCCAGCAAACCGACCACACCTTCAAACAGCTCTTGTTGCTTTTGCGGGAATTCAGCACTGACGAGTTCCAGGCCACCGCCGACCAGCAGGGCCAGCGCGGCGGCGAGGAATACACCGACCCACACTGCCGGCATCCATTGGCCGCGACCGGTCTGCTTGAGGTAACTGGCGATAATGCCAACGATCAACGCGGCTTCGATGCCTTCGCGCAGCATGATCAGAAAAGGAACGAGCATTCAGCACCGGGGAGTAATTAGTTAGGGTGCTAATTTGTAACATGATGAAACTCATTCTCATATGGTAGTTATTGCTAATTGCCTGAACCTAAGCTGAACAACCCTGAAGATCCCACCATCCCTTAGGAGCGAGCGGTGCGCTAATATGCCCACCACTCCAATAACAAGGCTCACCCCGGTCAATGTCGGAAAAAGACACCATCGCCATTCAACTGGTGCGTGAAGCACTGTTGCAAAGTTGCGCCCCGGGCGCTGCCACCGCAGAGGTGTTGAACAAGGTCGGCATCGATCCAGCGCTGTTGGACAGCACCGACGCCCGTGTCCCGGCCACCGCCTATGCGCGCCTGTGGCGTTTGCTGGCCCGGCGTGGGGACGATGAGTTTTTTGGCATGGACCCGCGCAAGCTCAAGTCCGGCAGCCTGGAGTTTCTCTGTCGCTGCTCCATGGTTCAGCCGAGCCTGGCCGCCGGGCTGACCTCGGGCCTGAGCTTTCTGTCGTTGATGCTCGAACGCCTGCCCGCACAACTGGTTCGCCAGCAAAGCCTGGCGGAAATCGTCCTGCTGGAGGAGGACGAAGAACCGCGCCGCGCCTTCACCTATTTCACTTACTGGATGATCGTGCACGGCGTTGCCTGCTGGCTGGCGGGGCGGCGGATTCCGATCCTGGCCATCGAGTTGCGTTGCCCGGAGCCGGATTTTTGCGATGACTATCGGGTGATGTTTTCCGAGAACCTGCGATTCGACCGGCCGCGTACGCGGATGATTTTCTCCGCCGACTGCCTGGATTTGCCGATCAAGCGCAGCGCTGAAGAGCTCAATCGCTTTCTGGCCCATGCGCCGGCGAACATTCTGGTCAAGTACCGCGACCCCGAGAGCCTGGCCAGCCGGATCAAGCACGATCTGCGGCAATTGCCCGCCGAGCGCTGGCCGGAAACCGAAGCGCTGGCGCAGCAACTGTGCATGTCGGCCTCAACGTTGCGCCGCCGCCTGGCTGAAGAAGGGCAGACGTATCAGGGGCTCAAGGACAGCGTGCGCAAGGAACTGGCCATCGTCTGGCTGGCCGAACCGGCCATCAGCTTCGCTGAAATCGCTACCCGTTTGGGGTTTGCCGATGCCAGCTCGTTCTACAAGGCGTTTCGCAAATGGTCGGGGTCCAATCCTGGGCATTATCGGAGTTTGATTCTTAACGAGGCGGACTGATCCGGATCCTGGGGTGCTGACGCCATCGCGGGCACGCCCTCGAACCTTGGCCAAACCAGTCACGCAACTTGATAGCTTTGACCATTGTCCCGCTCCCCGCGCAGAGCGAGTATTTCCCTGTTGATTACGGTTCCCCCAACCTAATAAAAATACAGAGGGATTCTGGCAATGCGCGATTACTTGTCTGCTACGTCACAGTTCAATTATCAGCACACCGTCGATGCCGCGCTCACAGGGTCGTTGACTGCGCTCAACGCCTGCGTCGAGTGTTGCGACCGGCATGCCTTGCCGGGGCGCATCGCGCTGTTCTGGGAAGGCCGCGACGGTAGCAGCGCGACCTACACCTTCAGCGATTTGCAGGACAAGGCCGCGCGTTTCGCCAACTTTCTGTTGGCCCAGGGCGTGAAGCAAGGCGACAAGGTCGCAGGCCTGCTGCCCCGCAACTTCGAATTGCTGATCACCGTGTTTGCCGCCTGGCGCATCGGGGCGGTTTATCAGCCGCTGTTCACCGCCTTCGGCCCCAAAGCCATCGAACACCGTCTGAACAGTTCCGGCGCCAAAGTGGTGGTCACCGATGCGGTCAATCGCCCGAAACTGGCTGAAGTGGCCGACTGCCCGACCGTCGTCACCGTCGGTGGCGCCAAGGGGCAGGGCATCGTGCGCGGCGACTTCAGTTTCTGGGCGGAACTGGCCAACTACTCCAGCGTCTGCGAACCGGTATTGCTGACCGGTGAAGACCCGTTCCTGCTGATGTTCACCTCGGGCACCACCGGCCCGTCAAAAGCGCTATCGGTGCCGCTCAAGGCCATCGTTGCGTTCCAGAGTTACACCCGCGACGCTGTAGACCTGCGCCCCGAGGACGCCTTCTGGAACGTCGCCGATCCGGGTTGGGCCTACGGCATTTATTTCGGTGTCACCGGGCCGATGGCGATGGGGCATCCGATCACCTTTTACGATGGCCCGTTCACCCTCGAAAGCACCTGCCGGGTGATCAACAAATACGGGATTACCAACCTCACTGGCTCACCGACCGCCTACCGCTTGCTGATTGCCGGTGGCGATGAGTTCGCCCGTTCGATCAAGGGCAAGCTGCGCATCGTCAGCAGCGCCGGCGAGCCGCTGAATCCGGAAGTGATCCGCTGGTTCGCCGACAACCTCGGCGTGGTGATTCACGATCATTACGGCCAGACCGAACTGGGCATGGTGCTGTGCAATCACCATGGCCTGGAACATCCGATCCACATGGGCGCCGCCGGTTTTGCCTCGCCGGGCCACCGTATCGTGGTGCTGGATGAGGAATACAAAGAACTCGGCGTCGGCCAGCCAGGCATCCTGGCCATCGACCGCACCCAGTCGCCGATGTGCTGGTTTGGCGGTTACGAAGGCGTACCGACCAAAGCGTTCGTCGGCAATTATTACCTGAGCGGCGACACCGTCGAGTGGAACCCGGACGGCAGCATCAGCTTCGTCGGCCGCAGCGACGACGTGATTACCACCTCGGGCTACCGCGTCGGCCCGTTCGACGTGGAAAGCGCGCTGATCGAACACCCGGCGGTGGTCGAGGCAGCGGTGATCGGCAAGCCCGACCCGGAGCGCACCGAACTGGTGAAAGCCTTCGTCGTGCTCAGCCCGCAATACCGTGCCGAACCTGCGTTGGCCGAAGAGCTGCGGCAACACGTGCGCAAGCGTCTGGCGGCGCACTCGTACCCCCGTGAAATTGAATTTGTCAGTGAATTGCCGAAAACCCCAAGCGGCAAATTGCAGCGCTTTATCTTGCGCAACCAGGAAATCGCCAAGGCTCAAGAGGCCGCCGCGAAGAACGTTTCAGCTTGAATCCAAGGAAGCAATGATGCAGATCGAAAACAAGGTTTTTCTCGTCACTGGCGGTGCTTCCGGCCTCGGTGCCGCCACCGCTGAAATGCTGGTGGCCGCCGGCGCCAAGGTGATGCTGGTGGACATGAATGCCGAAGCTGTCGCGGCGCAGGCTGCACGTCTTGGCGCGCAAAGCGTGGTGGCCGACATCAGCAATGAAGCGGCGGCAGAAGCGGCGGTGCAGGCGACGGTCAAAGCGTTTGGCGGCCTTAATGGCCTGGTCAATTGCGCCGGCATCGTGCGTGGCGAGAAGATCCTCGGCAAGACCGGCCCCCATGCCTTGGCCAGTTTCAGCCAGGTGATCAACGTCAACCTGATCGGCAGCTTCAACATGCTGCGTCTGGCCGCGGCGGCGATTGCCGAGACCGAAGCCGATGCAGACGGCGAGCGCGGGGTGATCATCAATACCGCCTCGGTCGCAGCCTTCGACGGCCAGATCGGCCAGGCCGCGTATTCGGCCTCCAAAGGCGCGATCGCCAGCCTGACCTTGCCTGCCGCCCGTGAGCTGGCGCGCTTTGGCATCCGCGTGATGACCATCGCGCCGGGCATTTTCGAAACGCCGATGATGGCCGGCATGACCCCGGAAGTACGTGATTCGCTGGCCGCCGGCGTGCCGTTTCCACCGCGCCTGGGCAAGCCGAGCGAGTACGCCGCGCTGGCCAGGCATATCATAGAAAACAGCATGCTCAACGGCGAGGTAATCCGTCTCGACGGTGCCTTGCGCATGGCCGCCAAATAAGGAGTATTTGTCATGACACTGTCCAACGATCCGATTGTTATTGTCAGCGCCGTCCGCACCCCGATGGGCGGTTTCCAGGGCGAACTGAAAAGCCTGACCGCGCCACAGCTGGGCGCCGCAGCGATTCGTGCCGCGGTCGAACGCGCCGGTATCGCCCCTGAATCCGTAGAAGAAGTGCTGTTCGGCTGCGTGCTCTCCGCCGGTCTCGGCCAGGCCCCGGCGCGGCAAGCCGCTCTGGGCGCCGGGTTGGATAAATCGACCCGCTGCACGACGCTGAACAAAATGTGCGGCTCGGGCATGGAAGCGACGATCCTGGCCCACGACATGCTGATCGCCGGCAGCGCCGACGTGGTGGTCGCTGGCGGCATGGAAAGCATGTCCAACGCGCCGTACCTGCTGGACCGCGCCCGCAGCGGTTACCGCATGGGCCATGGCCAGGTGCTCGATCACATGTTCCTCGATGGCCTCGAAGACGCCTACGACAAGGGCCGCCTGATGGGCACCTTTGCCGAGGATTGCGCCGAGACCAATGGCTTCAGCCGTGAAGATCAGGACGCGTTTGCCATCGCGTCGACCACCCGCGCCCAACAGGCGATCGAGGAAGGTAGTTTTAACGCCGAGATCGTGCCGCTCACCGTGACGGTCGGCAAACAGCAAGTGCTGATCAGCCACGACGAACAACCGCCGAAAGCCAAACTGGACAAGATCGCTTCGCTGAAACCGGCGTTCCGCGAGGGCGGCACGGTGACGGCGGCCAACTCCAGTTCGATTTCCGACGGCGCGGCGGCACTCGTGCTGATGCGCCGTTCCGAAGCCGAGAAACAAGGCCTGAAGCCACTGGCAGTGATTCACGGTCACGCGGCGTATGCCGATACCCCGGGGCTGTTCCCGGTAGCACCGGTAGGCGCGATCAAGAAACTGATGAAGAAAACCGGCTGGTCGCTGGATGAAGTCGAGTTGTTCGAAGTCAACGAAGCCTTCGCCGTGGTGAGCCTGGTGACCATGACCAAACTGGAAATCCCCCACGAGAAGATCAACGTCCACGGCGGTGCTTGCGCTTTGGGCCACCCGATTGGTGCATCCGGCGCGCGGATTCTCGTCACCTTGCTCTCGGCCCTGCGCCAGAAAGGCCTGAAACGCGGCGTGGCAGCGATCTGCATCGGTGGCGGCGAAGCGACGGCCATGGCCGTTGAATGCCTGTACTAAAGCTTGGCATTAAGGAATCTACATGCTGCCCAACGACGAACAACTTCAGATCAGCGACGCGGCCCGGCAGTTTGCCCAGGAACGGCTGAAACCGTTCGCCGCCGAATGGGACCGCGAACATCGCTTCCCCAAGGAAGCCATCAGCGAGATGGCCGACCTGGGCTTCTTCGGCATGCTGGTGCCGGAGCAGTGGGGCGGCTGTGACACCGGTTACCTGGCTTACGCCATGGCCCTGGAAGAAATCGCTGCCGGCGACGGCGCCTGCTCGACCATCATGAGCGTGCACAACTCGGTGGGTTGCGTGCCGATCCTCAAGTTCGGCAACGACGACCAGAAAGAACGCTTCCTCAAGCCGCTCGCCAGCGGCGCGATGCTCGGTGCGTTTGCGCTGACCGAACCGCAAGCCGGCTCCGATGCCAGCAGCCTGAAAACCCGTGCCCGGCTGGAAGGCGATCACTACGTGCTCAACGGCTGCAAGCAGTTCATCACTTCCGGGCAAAACGCCGGGGTGGTGATTGTGTTTGCGGTGACTGACCCGAGTGCCGGCAAACGCGGGATCACCGCGCTGATCGTGCCCACCGATTCGCCGGGCTATAAAGTCGCGCGGGTCGAAGACAAGCTCGGTCAACATGCCTCCGATACCTGCCAGATCCTCTTCGAGGATGTGAAAGTGCCGGTGGCCAACCGACTGGGTGAGGAGGGCGAAGGCTACAAGATCGCCCTGGCCAACCTCGAAGGCGGACGTGTCGGCATCGCTTCGCAATCGGTGGGCATGGCCCGCGCCGCATTCGAAGCGGCCCGCGACTACGCCCGTGAACGCGAGAGTTTCGGCAAGCCGATCATCGAACACCAGGCGGTAGCGTTCCGCCTGGCCGACATGGCCACCCAGATCGCCGTGGCCCGGCAAATGGTGCATTACGCGGCGGCATTGCGCGACAGCGGCAAACCGGCGCTGGTCGAAGCGTCGATGGCCAAGCTGTTCGCCTCGGAAATGGCTGAAAAGGTTTGCTCCTCGGCGTTGCAAACCCTTGGCGGTTACGGTTACCTGAACGACTTCCCGCTGGAGCGGATTTACCGCGACGTGCGGGTGTGCCAGATCTATGAAGGCACCAGCGACATTCAGCGCATGGTCATTTCGCGCAATCTTTGAGAAGGAGCCCACCTATGAACTACGAAACGATTTTGCTGGAAACCCACGGCCGCGTCGGCCTGATCACCTTGAACCGTCCGCAAGCGCTGAACGCGTTGAATGCACAGATCGTCAGCGAACTGAACCACGCCCTCGATGGCCTGGAAGCCGATTCGAACATCGGTTGCATCGTGCTGACCGGCTCGAAAAAAGCCTTTGCCGCCGGTGCCGACATCAAGGAAATGGCCGAGCTGACCTACCCGCAGATCTACCTCGACGACCTGTTCAGTGACAGCGATCGCGTAGCCAACCGCCGCAAGCCGATCATTGCCGCGGTCAACGGTTTCGCCTTGGGCGGTGGTTGTGAACTGGCACTGATGTGCGACTTCATCCTGGCCGGCGACAATGCAAAATTCGGCCAACCGGAAATCAACCTCGGCGTCTTGCCGGGCATGGGCGGCACCCAGCGCCTGACCCGCGCCGTGGGCAAGGCCAAGGCCATGGAAATGTGCCTGAGCGGGCGCTTGATCGATGCGGTGGAAGCCGAGCGTTGCGGGATCGTGGCGCGCATCGTGCCGGCGGATGAGTTGGTGGACGAAGCGCTGAAAGTCGCGGCGCTGATTGCGAAGAAATCACTGCCGATTGCGATGATGATCAAGGAAAGCGTCAACCGCGCCTTTGAAGTCAGCCTGTCGGAAGGCGTGCGTTTTGAACGCCGGGTATTCCATGCGGCGTTTGCCACGCAGGATCAGAAAGAAGGGATGGCGGCGTTTATTGCCAAGCGTGAGGCTGAATTCCAAGGCAAGTGATTAGCGTACCGATCGTTCCCACGCTCCGCGTGGGAACGCCGCCCGGGACGCTCCGCGTCCCTTCGCAAGCGTGACGCAGAGCGTCACAGGATGCATTCCCACGCGGAGCGTGGGAACGATCATCTAGACCAGGTAGTTCTTGAGTTCCCGGGCAATCACCATCCGCTGTATCTCGCTCGACCCTTCATAAATCTGCGTGATCCGCGCATCCCGGTAGTAACGCTCCACCGGGTAGTCTTCCAGATACCCATACCCGCCATGAATCTGAATCGCCGATGAGCAGACTTTCTCCGCGATCTCCGAAGCAAACAGCTTGGCCTGTGAAGCCTCCGACAGGCACGGCTTGCCGGCACTGCGCAACCGCGCGGCGTGCAGGATCAACAGGCGCGCGGCGTTCAGTCGGGTCTGCATGTCGGCCAGCATATTGGCGATGCTCTGGTGTTCGATGATCGGCTTGTCGAACTGCACCCGATCCCGCGCGTAAGCCAGCGCCGCTTCGAACGCCGCACGGGCGATGCCCAGGGCTTGCGCAGCGATGCCGATACGGCCGCCTTCGAGGTTGGAGAGGGCGATGGCCAGGCCTTTACCGCGTTCGCCCAGCAAATTGGCTTCAGGGACGGTGCAGTTGTTCAGGGTGACGGCGCAGGTGTCGGAAGCGCGGATGCCCATCTTGTGTTCACTGCGGTCGACGATGAACCCCGCTGTTTCGGTCGGCACCAGGAATGCCGAGATGCCACGCTTGCCCAACTCCGGATCAGTCACGGCGAAAACGATTGCCAGCTTCGCCCGTTTGCCGTTACTGACGAATTGCTTGGCGCCGTTGATCACCCACTGGCCATCGCGCAGTTCGGCGCGGGTGCGCAGGTTATGGGCTTCGGAACCCGCTTGCGGTTCGGTCAGGCAGAAGCAACCGATGGCCTGGCCGCTGGCGAGGTCCGGCAGCCATTCCTGCTTTTGCTCTTCGGTGCCGTAATTGAGCACTGGCCCGCAGCCCACGGAGTTGTGGATGCTCATGAGTGCACCGGTGGCGCCGTCACCGGCGGAAATCTCTTCCACCGCCAGCGCGTAGGCCACGTAGTCGACATAGGTGCCGCCCCATTCCTCGGGCACCACCATGCCCAGCAGACCCAGCTCACCCATCTTCGCCACCAGACCGTCATCGATCCAGCCGGCCTTTTCCCAGGCTTGTGCGTGGGGCGCGATTTCGCCGCGGGCAAAATCCCGGGCCATGTCGCGGATCATCACTTGTTCTTCGCTCAATTCGATATCGTGCATGGCTCAATTCCCGCTCTGGTCAAACCCGGTGAAAAAACTCGCGACGTGCCCGGCGTCCAGCGCCTGCAAGGTCGGCGGGTTCCAGCGCGGGTTCTTGTCTTTGTCGATCAGCAAGGCGCGCACGCCTTCGATCAGGTCGCCGCGTTCGAACCACTGGCGATCCAGGTGCAGTTCAAGGGCGAAGCACTGTTCCAGGCTCAGGTGCCGACCGCGCCGCAGCATTTCCAGGGTCACGCCCATGGCCAGCGGTGAACGGCTTTCCAGCAAGTCGGCGGTGGCCATGGCCCACTCATGGCTGTCGGCGACGGTCACCGCACGCAGTTGTTCCACCATACTCGGCACATCGGGCAGGGCGAAGAAGTGGTCGATGACCGGCCGCAGCGCCGCCAGCGGCGCTACCGGCAGTTGCTGCACGGCGAGTTTCGCCAGCGCGCCTTGCAGGTCCTTGAGCGGGGTGTCGTGCCATTCCAGATGGTCGAGTCGCTCGTCCAGCTCACCCAGGCTGCTGCTCTCCAGATACCAGTCGGCCAGGCCGCAATAGAGCGCATCGGCGGCGCGGATTTGCACGCCGCTGACGCCGAGATAGATGCCCAGCTCACCGGGAATGCGCGGCAGGAAGTAGCTGCCGCCGACGTCCGGGAAATAACCGATGGCCACTTCCGGCATCGCCAGACGGCTACGCTCGGTGACCACCCGCAAATCGGCGCCTTGCACCAGGCCCATGCCGCCGCCCAGGACAAAGCCGTCCATCAAGGCCAGAACCGGTTTGCGGTAGTGATGGATCGTGAGGTCGAGGGCGTATTCCTCGACGAAGAAATCTTCGTGCAGCGTGTCGCCGCTTTTGAAGCTGTCGTACAGCGAGCGGATATCGCCGCCGGCACAGAAGGCTTTCTCGCCAGCACCGCGCAACACCACCGCATGCACCTGCGGATCCTGTGCCCAGGCATCGAGTTGCTGTTGCAGGCTGCGGACCATGTCCAGGGTAATGGCGTTGAGGCCGGCGGGGCG
This sequence comes from Pseudomonas sp. FP1740, assembly GCF_030687165.1. Taxonomy (NCBI): domain Bacteria; kingdom Pseudomonadati; phylum Pseudomonadota; class Gammaproteobacteria; order Pseudomonadales; family Pseudomonadaceae; genus Pseudomonas; species Pseudomonas sp. FP1740. Next base: position 3,459,492 of record NZ_CP117461.1, on the reverse strand, counting down.
GTTGAGGGTCAGGTGACCGATGTGATTGCGAACCTCGGCCAACACTTCGTTTTGCGTGGCATCCATGGACGGTGTCCCCGGGGATGAAACCTGAGCAGTCATCACTAACTCCCTGCTTTTATTGTTCTTTATAGAGAAGCTCGCGCGCGAGCGATGCAGGATCGTAACAGTGCAAATTTGCCCTGTACAACCGAGATACGTGCAGGTTCTTTCTGCATTTTTACCTTAGTGCAAAATCAAAAGATCGCAGCCTTCGGCAGCCTGACTCCGTTTTGAATCAACCTTGAATTTGTGGCGAGGGGGCTTGCCCCCGTTCGACTGCGCAGCAGTCGCAGATAAGGGCAATGAGGTATGCCTGGAAAAACTCGTTAGCAGGTTTTGGGGCCGCTTCGCGACCCAACGGGGGCAAGCCCCCTCGCCACAAAGATGCCTTTAGGTTCTGCTGCTCAGCACTTCACCGATACTGCGCCGCTTGGCATGCAACTCACTGGCATGAATCAACTGCTCGAGGTCTTCGGGGGTAACGTCGTAGAAGGCCTCCATGTCGGCGAGTGCCCGTCGCAGATCTTCGGCGGTGATCGCCTGGCTGTCGGCCGCGGGCATTAGCGGGGCCGGTTCGGCGGGACGTTTGGGGTAACGAATGCGCGTGGAGTTGTTGTACGCCAACGCGCTGAGCAGCATCGTCGAGCCGCTGAGCATTACCGGGCCGAGGGCTTTCCAGCCCATGGCGACGGTCGCCGGATCTGCCACCACCATAAGCAACGCCAAGGCACCGGCCGGTGGGTGCAGGCAACGCAACCAGCACATCAGAATCAGCGCCATGCCCGCCGCCAGGCAGGCGCTGCCGAGGGTGCGCCCGAGTACGTGGGCAACCAGCAGCGAGACCACTCCCGCACACAGGTAACCGCCAAGAATCGACCACGGCTGGGCCAGCGCACCCGAGGACACGGCGAACAGCAACACCGCCGAAGCACCCAACGGCCCGATCAAATGCAGCGCCACGTCGATGCCGAACACCTGGCCGCACAACCAGACACTGAACATCGTCCCCATGGCCATGCCGATGGCGGCACGGCTCCATTCGGAGGGGCGGGTGTTGATGGCGGCGGGCAACCAGTGAGCGAGCATGACGAACATCGATCCTTTGACAAAAAACAGAGCAAAAAAAAGGCTTGTCCGGATACCCGGAAAGCCCTTGAAGTGGTTCCAACTATTGGGGGAGGAACGGCGCACAGTTTGCCGATCATTGCCGATGCTGACAAATTCATATTAATGCAGCTTCAATGCATTATTTTTGCAGTATTGCGACGCGTCGACCGCTCATGAAACAGAGAAAACCGCCCATCGCCGTCAACGCACTCAGGGCATAGAACATGGTGGGCGCGGGTGTGTGCATCAGCAGGAAGCCGCAGATCACCGGGCTCAGCGCACCGCCGAGAGCCGCGAGGTTCTGCGCGCCGTAGTAGCTGCCACGCAATTCTTCCGGGGCCAGGGTGTCGACGAAGAGGAATTCGGCCGGGTAGATGATCATTTCACCGAGGGTGAAGATGAACATCGCGATACACCAGCTCACCAGGCCGTCGGCCAGGCTGAAACCGATCAAGCCGAGGATGAACAGGCTGCTGCCGCCGACAATCCAGTAACGCAGTTGTTCGCGTTTGAGAAACCGGCCGATCTGGTATTGCAGCAGGATCACGCTGATGGCGTTACAGGCGAGCAGGGCGGCCATGGTTTCCAGCGCTCGTTTGGAGTCGTGGGTCACTAGCAGGTATTGCGACAGGTACAAGGTAAAACGACCGTGGACCACGGTGCTGAGCAGGCAGCCGCAGGTGAACATGATCAGCGTGCGGTCGTTTTTCAGGGTGACCAGGGTTTTGAGAAAGCTTTGGGGCTGGCCGATGACGGGTGTCTGGTCCGGGTCCCTGGGAATGCCGCTCATCAGGAAAATGCTGAAGAACGCGATGCCGCCGGCGATCAGGAACGGGGCAATCGGGTACACGCCGGCGATCACCACACCGAGCATCGGGCCGGTGGCGTAGCCGATGTTGGTCAGGGTGTAGCGCAGCGAAAAGGCCTTGGCACGCTGGCCCATGGGCAGGTTGTCGCTGAGGATCGCCTTGGACCCGATCAGAAACAGCGCCGAGGCGGTTTCGGTGATCACCAGGATGGCGGTGGTCAGGTAGAGGTTTTCGGCAAAGGTCAGCAGCACGAAGCCGATGGCACTGGACAGCATGGCGAGGATCAGCAGACGACGCTTTTCGAGGCGGTCGATGATGTAACCGCCATAGAGCGCGAGCAGGGTGGCGATGAACACCGCAATGCCGAGCAGCAGGCCAACGTCCTGTTGGTTGAGGCCGAGCTTGGTGCTCAGGAACAGCGTGAGCAACGGGCTGGTGATGGCGCGACTGACGACGATGGTCAGCGAACAGATCATCAGCCGGCGGATAACGAGGGAGTAAGTGGCCACGGTGGGGCAAATGTCCTTATTCAGATTCTGTGGTGTTCGACGCGCAACGCCAGGCTCAACTCAGCCACCGATCAAGCGCCCTAACCGATCCCAGTTCTTCCAGCCGCCACAACTGCTCCAGCAGCTCTTTTGCCTGTTGTCGCGGTATCACCCGCCCGGCCAAGCTGAAGAATTTCTCCTCCAGCGCCGCATCACTCAGCGGATTGCCCGGCGCGCCCAACGGCACCTCAACGCACAGGCTTGCTTGCCGACCGTCCACGGTCCGCACGCTGACGACAGGCTCGCCATCCTCGGACAGTTGCGGGTCGACTTCAAGGCGAATACGCGACATCCAGTGCGCAATCCGTGGGTGGCGGCGCTGTTCATCGTCGTAGGCTTCCAATCGGCAATGCCCATGGAGCAGCCGGGCCGCCAGGGCATAACGCAGGCTCATCTGCGCCGCCGGCAACGTGCTGACGTCCTGGCCACCGCACATGTCTTGAAGGAATCCGCACAGCGACACCTGAACGTCCTCGACCTGCTCGGCGCTGACCTGCAATTGATCGAGCAACAGGCCCAATGCGTCGATCGCCGAATGGGTCCCACGGCAGGCCGCATAGGGCTTGATCGAGCAGCGCGCGAGTTTCCATACGTGGCCCAGTTCGGCGTCCAACGCCTCGGGCACGGCGGTGTCCGCCGCGAGGGTCTTGAGGAAACCGCCCCAGACGTCATCGAACAGTTTTGTCGGCCCGGTGATGCCTTGTTGAGCAAACCGCGCGGCCAGCAATCCACCTTCGGCGGCGCGTCCGCTGTGGAGTCTTTTGCTTTGCGAACCGTCATGGATAAACGCCCACAGACCACCGCTGAAGCTGCCGGCGATGCCCAGTGCCGACAAGGCTTGTTGTGCATCCAGCCCAAGAATCCGTGCACTGGCCGCCGCCGCGCCAAACACTCCGCACGTCGCCGTGGAGTGCCAACCGGCGCCGTTGTGGGCCGAGTAACTGCCGCAGGCTTCGAGCACCCGACGGCCGATTTCGTAGCCGATCACCACCGCAGTGATCAGTTCGCGGCCGTCAACGGACGCTTCAGAAACCGATAGCGTCGACATCGACAGCGCCGCCATCACCGCCGGCAGCACCACCGCGCCGGAATGGTCGCAGCCGCCGGTATCGTCCAGCTCCAGGGCATGCGCGGCGATACCGTTGAGCATGGCGGCTTGCGCCGCGCCGACTCGCTGACCGGTGCCCCAGACCAACGTGCTGCCGGCTTCCCCCTTGAACACCTGATGCGCCTGTTTGGCGACATCGCTGCCGGCCCCGGCCAGGGCTGCGCCGAAGGTGTCGAGGATGTGTCGCTTGGTTTGCTCCACCAACTCGGCGGGTAAATCTTCGAAACGGGTATCGACGCAGAACTGCGCCAGCCGCGCCATTCGCATAACCCCATCCTGATCTCTCATACGCCGTAATCCCGATAATGACGCTCGTACACAGCGGCCGGGTGATCCTCGGTCACCGACGCTGCCGACTCGGCCCACCAATGAGCCACTTCGGCACCGGTGGCGATCCACACGTCGTCGTGCTGCTGAATGCTTTGCAGCAATTCGCGCAACACGCCGATCCGCCCTGGGGTGGCGATGATTTCCGGGTGCAACCGCAGCACGTAACACAAGCCGAATCGGTGAAACCCGGCGAAGTCCATCTTCAGATTGCCAAGGGTGTGGCTGTAAGAGGCGATGCGCGATTGCGCCGGTGGCACCGCCGGGCTGAGGTTGAAGGCGAAATAGGGCTCGTCTTCCAGTTCGTAATGCAGCGGCAACTCGATCACCTCGGGCGCCGTCGGGTGGGCGAAGGGCAAATCATCGCCGCGCCATGACGAGGACCAACGGATACCGTGCTCGCGCAACGCCTCGATGAAGCCCGGTGCGCCATTGCCGGCGGGAATGCGAAAGCCTGTCGGCCGCTGACCGGTCAGCGCGCTCAAGGCCGCGCAGCCCTTGGCGATTTCGGCGCTTTGCTCGGCCAGGGTCAGGTTGTCGTAGTGCTGATGGCGGTAGCCGGCGCAGGCAATCTCGTGCCCGCCGGCCTGGATCGCCCGGAGGTGTTGCGGGTTTTCCTCGGCGACGATGCCGGGCACGAACCAGCTGCTGGAAACCCCCAGTTCTGCGAACACGCCAAGCAAACGCTCGACCCCGCGCTGGGTGCCGTAGCGCCACACCGACAAGGTCTTGTCGCGCCCGGCGACTTCCGGCGCCTGGGTAAGGATGCCGTGGATGTCGTTGTAATCGACAGTCAGCACCACGGCGCAGCGGTAGCCGTTGGGCCAGACAATGGAATCAGCCATGGTGATGCTCCTTCAGCCACCAGTGGGCGACATCGCGGCAGGTGGCGAACCACACGTCGTCGCGCTGGCGCATGTGTTCGAAGAGTTTTTCCAGTAACAGGATGCGTCCCGGTTTGCCGGTGATCTTGGGATGGAACAGGGTGGTCAGGCACAGTCCTTCAGCCATAGCGCCATCGAACTCGCGGCACCAGTTATCGAGGGTCAGTTCGTAGCTGGCGGTTCGGTCCAGCCCGGAAGGGAAGTCCGGTGCGCGGGTGTAGGCGAGGGAGGCGTAGTCGTCCATTTCCCAGCGGCCGGGGATCTCCACCAGTGGTGTATCGAAGCCCGGCACCTTGACCAGGTAGGGCCGGTCATCGCCGCGCATGCTGCTGGAATAGGTCACGCCGGCTTCCACCAGCATGGCCGGCGTTTCGGCCCGCCAGTCGCCGGACGGCGTGCGGAAACCTTCAGCGCGGATGTTCAGGTACTTCCAGAACACCTCGCGGGATTTGTGCATCACGTCCTTCTGCTGCTCCAGCGTCAGGGCGTAAAAAGATTCGTGTTTGTAGCCGTGATAGGCCACCTCATGCCCGCGCTCGACAATCGCCTGGCACTGTTTCGGCCAGTTCTCCACGACCCAGGCCGGAACGAAAAACGTGGTCGGGATCCGGAACTCATCCAGCAGATCGAGAATCCGCGGCAGCGCCCGATAGGGGCCGTAACCGCCGAAACCGAAATACTCGGGCTTGCGCCAGATCGAGCCGTTGAGCATGGCATCGCCGGTGGGGCCATCGAGGTCGAAGGCCAGGGCGAGGCAGGCCAGGTGCTGGTCGGGCCAGGTGGGTTGCAGCGAGGAGGACATCGTGTGGCGCTCCAGAATTAATAGTTGAAACACCCGTAGCAGCTGCCGAGCCCGCGAGGCAGCTGCTACGAACCGTGTTATTTCCCAGCGTTGATGGTCACGGTCTTGATCGCGCCCAGTTCCAGGTCCCATTTCTTCAGGATCGCCTGGTAGCTGCCGTCATCGATCATGCTTTGCAACGCGACTTTCACCGCTTCGCTCAGCTCAGGTTTTTTCTTGCTCACACCCATGCCCGAGAACTGCTTGGAGATCGGCAGGCCCACGGTTTTGTACATGTCCTTTTCCTGGGTCTTGAGGTACGACAGGGTTTCGCTGCCTTGCATGGCCGCGTCGATACGGCTCTGACGCAATTGCGCACGGGCGTCGGCCGAGCCCTCGGTGCCGATCACGTTGATCGCGGGTTTGCCGGCGGCTTCGCAGTTTTCCTTGCTCCACGCGGCGATTTCCGCCGGGAAGGTGGTACGGCGGCTGGTGCCGACTTTCTTGCCGCACAAGTCGACGATCTCGTTGGTGTCCTTGTTTTTCTGCAAGGTGTAGAACTGCGGACCACTGGTGAAGTAATCGACGAAGGTCACGCTGGCCTGACGCTCGGCGGTGTCGGTCATGCCTGACAGCACCATGTCCACGCGGTCGGTCGTGAGCGCGTTGATCATTTGCTCGAAACCGGTTTCCTGCCATTTGATCTTCACGCCCAGACGTTCGGCCAGGGCGTTGCCCAGGTCATAGTCAAGGCCGGTGAGGGTGTTGGTGGCCGGGTCCTTGAAATCCATCGGCGGGTAGTTCGGCATGATCGCAACAACGATCTCGCCCTTGTCCTTGATGCTGGCCGGCAACTCGGCAGCGAAGGCGAAACCGGATGCCAGGACACTGGCAAGTACTGCTGGGATTACTAGGTTCTTCATGGTCGTTCTCTTATGAGTGTTGTGAGCGCCAAAGGGCGCTTAGGTTCGAACGGCAGAAATGAAGCTTTGGGTGCGTGGGTTTTGCGGACTTATTAGTATTTCTTCGGGGCTTCCAGCCTCCACGATCTGCCCGCCGTCCATGAACACCATGCGGTTGGAAACCTCGCGAGCGAAGCCCAGTTCATGGGTGACGACGATCATGGTCATGCCGGTTTGCGCCAGATCGCGCATCACCGACAGCACCTCTCCGACCAGTTCCGGGTCGAGTGCCGAAGTGGGTTCATCGAACAGCATCAGCTTGGGGCGCATGGCCAATGCACGGGCAATGGCGACACGTTGTTGCTGACCACCCGACAGTTCAATCGGGTAGCTGTTGCGCTTGTCGGCCAGGCCGACGCGAGCGAGCAGTTCCACGGCTTCTTCGTGCGCTTCTTTGGGCGAACGCTTGAGCACCTGGCACGGCCCTTCGATGATGTTTTGCAGCACAGTCATGTGCGGGAACAGGTTGAAACGCTGGAAAACCATGCCGGTGGCCAGGCGCTGGCGGGCAATCTGCGATTCGTTGAGCTCGTGCAGTTTGTTGCCGACGATCCGGTAACCCACCAGCTCGCCGTCGACCCACAGGCCGCCCTTGTCGATTTTTTCCAGCTGATTCACGCAGCGCAGCAGGGTACTTTTGCCGGAGCCGGACGGGCCGATGATGCACAGCACTTCGCCTTGCTCGACTTCGATATTGATGTCCTTGAGCGCGTGGTACTGGTCGTAATATTTGTTCAGGCTCACGGCCTTGACGATGCTTCTCATGTTGGGCTCCTCAAGAACGCTTGCCGGCGCCGCGAGCGAAACGACGCTCCAGACGGCTTTGACCAAAGGACAGCACGGTGACCGTGGCCAGGTACCAGATACCAGCGACGATCAGCAGCTCCATTACGCGGGCGTTGGCGTAGTAGATGTTCTGCGCGTTGTAGAGCAGTTCCGAGTACTGGATGACGCTCGCCAGGGAGGTCATTTTCACCATGCCGATGAATTCGTTACCGACCGGCGGAATGATGATCCGCATGGCCTGGGGCAGGATGATCCGGCGCAACGCTTGCAGGCGCGGCATGCCGATCGACTTGGCGGCTTCGTACTGGCCGGTGTCCACCGACAGCAGGCCGGCGCGCACCACTTCGGCGGTATAGGCGCCCTGGTTGATGCTTAAGCCGAGGAGGGCGGCTACGAAGGGCGTCATCAGACTCACGGTGTCCATTTCGAACAGGCCGGGAATGCCGATGGTGGGGAAGATCAGCGCCAGGTTGAACCACAGCAACAGCTGCAGGATCAGCGGCGTGCCACGGAACAGCCAGGTGTAGGTCAGCGCCACATAGCGCAGGATCGGGTTGGCCGACATGCGCATGATCGCCGTGATCACCCCGAAGACAATGCCCAGCGCCATCGCCAGCACCGCCATGACGATGGTGTTGAGCAAGCCCCACATGATCGCTTGCGAAGTGAGGAACTGGCCGATGTACGACCATTCGATCTTGCCTTCGGCGAAGGCTCGTACCAGGCCAATAATCGCAATGACGATGACGCTGGCGAAAAAAATCCGCCCGTAATAACGCCGTGGCACGTGTTGATACTGGGTGATATCGAACTGGTTTTCCGCCAGTTTGCGCTCCGCCTGGAGTCGTTCTGCCTGTGTCTGGCTCATGTTGGTTCTCCGTACGCCGCCCTCGATACGGGCGGCGTGTGTGGTTTATCAGTTGCAGCGCTCGCGCAGGGTTTTCGCCCTGGATCAGAGACGGAAGCCCTGATAGTTCTCGGTCCACTGTTGCTGCGCGACAAGGGCGGTTTTCAGTCGGCCGATCTGTTCGCGCACCTGTTGCGGCGCGGTACCGCCCCAGCCACTGCGGGCGGCGATGGCGGCTTCGAGGGTCAGGCTGTCGCGCACCTCAGGTGTCAGGCGCGGATCGATCTCGGCCAGCAGCGCCGGCGAGGCTTCCCACAGTTCGATGTCGTGTTTCTCGCAGGCCTGGACCAATGCGCCGGTGATTTCATGCGCTTCCTTGAACGGCACGCCGCGCACCGCCAACCAGTCGGCGACTTCGGTGGCAAGGGTGAAACCCAGCGGTGCCTGACGGCGCAGTTCTTCGACGTTGACCTTCATGGTCGCGACCATCCCGGCCATGGCCGGCAGCACCAGCAGCAGGGTGTCGACGCTGTCGAGCACGCCGTTTTTGTCTTCGCTCAAGTCACGGTTGTAGGACAGCGGCAGGGATTTGAGCGTCGACAGCAGCCCGGTCAGGTTGCCGATCAAGCGGCCAGCCTTGCCCCGGGCCAGTTCGGCGATGTCCGGGTTTTTCTTCTGCGGCATGATCGAACTGCCGGTGGCGTAGGCATCGTCCAAAGCGACCCAGCGAAATTGCCGCGACGACCACAGGCAGAACTCTTCGGCGAGGCGGGAAATGTTGATCCCGAGCATGCTGGCAATAAACAGGAACTCGGCGACGTGATCGCGGCTGGCCACGGCGTCGATGGAGTTTTCGCACACGCCGCTGTAGCCCATTTCCTTGGCCGACTGCTGGGGCAGGCGAGCGATGGCGGAACCGGCCATGGCCGCCGCACCCAGGGGCGACAGCGAGGTGCGCGCATCCCAGTCCACCAGACGCTGCACGTCGCGCAGCATCGATTGGGCATGGGCCAGCAAGTGATGAGCGAAGACGATCGGCTGGGCCTGTTGCAGGTGAGTGAAGCCCGGGCAGATGCTTTCGACGTGTTGCTCGGCCTGCTCCACCAGTGCTTGCTGCAAGGCCAGCACTTCAACGGCCAAAGTACGGACGTGATCCCGCAGGAACAGCCGCAGGTCGTTGGCGGTCTGGTCGTTGCGCGAACGGCCGGCGCGCAGCTTGCCGCCCAGTGCGCCGAGGCGTTCGGTCAGCAGGCGCTCGATGAAGGTGTGCACGTCTTCGTCGTCCAGGGTCGGCGCGATGCTGCCGGCACGGAAGTCATCACCGATGCGCTGCAGGGCGTCGAGCATGGTCTGGGTTTCTTGCTCGCTCAGAAGGCCGGCGCGCTGTAATTCCCGGGCATGCGCCTTGGAACCGGCGAGGTCGTACGGGGTGAGGCGAAAGTAGCGCTCGGGGCAGCGGGACAGCGCCGCCAGGGCTTCGGACGGACCGCTCTTGAAGCGGGCACCCCAGAGACGGTCGGTGGTTTGAGACATTGTTGTTTTCCTCGTCGGTAACGCGAACTGATATCGGTGTGCAGAGCCTGAAACACTTCCCGGAAATTATTCGGGTGTGGTCATGGCCAAGCAGTGTTCAAGAGGGCAGTTGCTAAAGGGCGAGAGCTGATCGAAGTGTCAGCTTTTAATAGTTCGAAATCAGTGAGTTGGCACTGATCGGCGGGATTTATTAACGGTTGCCAAGCCTTGTTTTCTGTGTTCATTATTATTAGCCAGCACTGCTTTTGTTGTTGGACACAGGTTGTTGAATAGGGCGCCAGAGGTAAATAAGCATTATGGAAACCCCACTTTCCAATTCCGGAAACCCGCCGCTAAAAACGGTACATCGGGCGCCGCTGGCCCTCAGCGGTCTGGACTTCAAACTGCTCAAAGTATTCAAGGCCGTGGTCGAAGCTGGTGGCTTCAGTGCGGCGCAGAATGAGCTGAATGTGGGCTTGGCGGCCATCAGCAAACAGATTTCCGACCTTGAGATTCGCATCGGCATGCGCCTGTGTACCCGGGGGCGGGAAGGGTTTCACCTGACCGAAGAAGGGCGCCTGGTGTATCAGGCCTCGATCGATTTATTTGCCTCGGTCGATAACTTTCGTGATCGGCTTAGTTCGGCGCAGAACGAACTTATTGGCGACCTTGGGGTGGGTGTCATTGATAATACAATTACCGACTACAATTCTCCGTTAGTTGCGGCGCTTAGAAGGATAAATGAAGAATCGCCGAAAGTAAGATTTCAACTTCAGGCATCGCAGTTAGATGAAGTGGAAAGAGGCGTGGTCGAGGGGCGGCTAGTGGCCGGGATCGTGCCGGTTTATCAAAAAAGAGAAGAGTTCGATTACTTCCCGCTTTATGAAGAACGCTCGTACGTGTATTGCGCTGTCGGTCATCCACTGTTCTCGGTGCCGGAGGCGGACATGGGCGGCAATGTGCTGCAGGATTACGAGTGCATCAACCACCGTTACGCGATTCATCGGGACAAACTGAATTTTGCCCGCTACGACAGCTTTTCCGCCTCGGCGACTCAAGTGGAAGCCGTGGCGCTGCTGGTCAAGACGGGGCGTTTCGTCGGTTTTCTCCCCGAGCATTACGCGGCAAACCTGGTGGCTCAGGGACAGTTTCGGGCGGTGCGTCCGGACCTGATCAACATCGTCACGCCGTTCAATCTGATCCTGCGCCACAACACTGTGCGCAGTCCGTTGGTGAAGGCGTTTGCCCAGGCGCTGGGGGTGGATTTGAAGGCGCCGGTGTAACCTCAGACGTAGGCGTTCAAGTGTGGTTAACAGTAACTAACGGACAATACATGGATACGCAGGAGCTACTGCAGGCTACGGTCTTTGATCTTGCTCTTCAGCAACATCGAAACCATCAAAAGATCGCAGCCTGCGACAGTTCCTACAAGGGCGGTGTGTGCAGCAATACGAAATCGTTTTTATCGAAACGTCCGCTCAATACCGGTGGCTGGGCACCCAGCGGAGTGCCTTGCAAGGCGTTGTAGTCGTTTCGGTCCATCATCAGCCAGGCCGGCCCCGAGAGGGCTTCCAGCTCCTGAATCGATTCGGTGAACACCGGTTGAAAGTCCTGCTCGATATTGACCATGAACTTGATCGCCTTGGCGTCTTTGCCCATGCCGTGCAGCACCAACGGCGCCGGGGCTTTTTGAATTTCTGCGAACGCGGCTCGGCTGAAGGCTTGCGTATCGTAAAGCTGACGTTCGACCGGTTCATACACCAGGATATAAACCGACCACAGCGCCAGGACTGCGCAACAGGCCAGCACCTCGGCTCGCCAGTGAGCGCGGAACCAAGCCGCCAGCGTGATGACTTGCAGAGCCGCAAGCACGATCAATACCGGCACAAAGGCGGGAGGTTGTGCTGGCAGACGCCGCTGAATGATCAGCAATGCGACAATCAACACCCCCGGTATCACCAACCACAGCCCTTGCATCAAACCCCGCAACCAACCGAATACCCGACCTTGCGCCACCTGAAACGGGTACGCCGCAATGATCGCTGCCATGGGCAGCATCGGCAGCAGGTAACGGGCCTTTTTCGCCTGGGGAATGGATAAGCCAATCATCACGATCAACCCGGCCGCCGTGCAGTATTGCAACAAGCGTAATGCCGGACCTGCCTGCCGTGGATTCGTCAGCCAGACCGCGGCCAATACCAGCAGTGCCAATGGATAAGCGAGCGCATAGTTGCCAAACGAAGCGGTGAAGTAATACAGCGAACCACTGACGCCTTCACTGCCGTCCATGCGTCCCATGAACTGCATACGCACCACGTCATGCATGAAGGCCGTTCCACCACTGGCTTCGGCCAGCCACAGCAGTGCGCCGACGCACACCACCAACAACAGCGCCGCCAACAGGCCAAAACCGAACAACCGTGACCATTGGCGATTGAGCAGGTAGTAGCTGCACAGCATACCGGTGGGGATCACCAGCCCGATCGGCCCGCGAATCCCGAAGCCCAATAGCAGCAACGCAAAAATCAGCGGCCACCGACGGGGCATGGCGAAATGATCGGCGGCGTACCCAAGGTAGAACACCGAAAAAGCCACGGCCGCCAGCATCAGGTCCTGGGACACGGCACGGGTTTCAGTGACAAACGTACTGGTGAGCAACATCAACGCGATGCTCAGCAGCGCCCAGCGTGTGGAGCAGGGCGCGAGCAGCCGGTACATCAACGTGACGATCACCGCGGCGCCGATGGCGCTCGGCAACCAGGCGGTGAGGCTGTTGACCTGCCCGAATGGCAGGGACAGCAACCAGACGAACAATGTCGACAGCGCCGAGTAATCGGCATAAGGCTGGCCATAGGTGGTCGGGAAAAACGACGGCCCGTGGCGCAGCATCTCCTGGGCGAACAGCACAAACCGCGAATCGAAACCGATCGCCGTTTGCTGATACGCCCCGGCGATGAACAGCATCAGCGTCAGCAGCCCGATACCCAGGGACTGCCGACGAATGCCGGGCGATACCGTACTCACGCGATGACTGAGGCCGCTGGAATCGGTAACTTGCACGATTCACCGCGGCCCATCGGGAAGTACAGGAAACCGCTGCGCGCCAGGCGCTCTGCGTCGTACAGGTTACGTCCGTCGAAAATCACCGGTGCATTCAGGCGTTGCTGGATCAGGTCGAAGTCCGGCGCCTTGAACTGCTGCCATTCGGTGCAGATGATCAACGCGTCGGCACCCGAAAGGACTGATTCCGGCGTGCCCATGAGCATCAGCTTCGGTTCGTCAGGATAAAGCTGTTGGGTTTCCTGCATGGCTTCCGGGTCGAACGCCCGTACATTGGCCCCCGCAGCCCACAGCGATTCCAGCAGCACCCGGCTCGGCGCATCGCGCATGTCGTCGGTGTTGGGCTTGAAGGCCAGGCCCCAAACGGCGAAGGTCTTGTCGCGCAAATCACCCTTGTAGAACGCGTTGATGCGTTCGAACAATTTGTGTTTCTGCCGCTCGTTGATAGCCTCCACCGCCTGCAGCAGGTCGCTGTTGCAATGGGCTTCTTCGGCACTGTGAATCAGAGCGCGCATGTCCTTGGGGAAACATGAGCCGCCGTAACCGCAGCCGGGATAGATGAAGTGGTAACCGATGCGCGAATCGGCACCGATGCCCAGCCGTACCGATTCGATGTCGGCACCCAGGTGTTCGGCCAGTTCGGCGATCTGGTTGATGAAGCTGATTTTGGTCGCCAGCATGCAGTTGGCGGCGTATTTGGTCAGCTCCGCGCTGCGCAGGTCCATGAACATGACGCGGTCATGGTTGCGGTTGAACGGTGCATAGAGGTCGCGCATCACGTCGCGCACTTCATCGCCTTCACAGCCGATGATGATGCGGTCCGGGCGCCGGCAATCGGCCACGGCCGAACCTTCTTTCAAAAACTCCGGGTTGGAAACGATATCGAACTGCAGCTGACGGCCGGCCTTGAGCAGGTACTGGTCGATATGGGCGCGCAGCGTATCGCCGGTGCCCACCGGCACTGTGGATTTCTCCACCAGAATCACCGGTTGTTCACGATGACGCGCCACCGCTTCACCCACGGACAACACGTATTGCAGATCCGCTGAACCATCCTCCCGGGACGGCGTGCCGACGGCGATGAACAGTACCTGGCCATGTTGCACCGCGAACTTTTCGTCCGAGGTGAAGTGCAGCCGCTTGGCATCCAGGCTTTCACGCACCAGGCTGGCCAGCCCCGGCTCGAAGATGCTGACGTGGCCTTGTTGCAGCAACGCAACTTTTTTCTCGTCAATGTCCATGCACACTACGTCATGGCCGACTTCAGCCAGGACGGCGGCTTGCACCAGACCAACGTAACCGCTACCAAATACACTGATTTTCATGATGCACTCCTAAGTTCGGGCGCGCGAGCAGGTCGAGAATTAATAGTGATGACCCCCAGGATGACCAGCGCCACTCCCAGGGTTTTTGAAAGACTGAAGGATTCGTTGAACAGCGGCAGGCTGGCGGCCAGCACATACACCAGCGCGTAGCTGATGCTCAGCAGCGAATAGGCCCGACCCAGCGGCACATCCCGCAGGGCGGCGAGCCAGGTGAGCATCGACACGGCATAGGCGAGGATGGCGGCCAGCACGACAATCACAGCGGGCATATCGACGCTGCCGCTGCTCAAGGCCGCTAACCACTGTTCGGGATGTGGCAAGCGAGTCATGCTCCAGCGCATGCCCAGTTGCGCGGCGGTGCCCAGCACTACGCTGCCCATGGCGAAGGCGATTCCGCGACGCAGGCTCATGCGTGTTGCCCCAGCAACGCCACGCCACCAATCACCAGCGCCACGCCCAACCAGTGACGGCGGTCGATGACTTCGTGAAAGACGAAACGGGCGACCAGTGTGATCAGCACGAAATTCAGGCTGAGCATGGGATAGGCGATACCGACTTCGAGGCGCTGCAACACCAGCAGCCAGACCAGCAAACCAAGCCCCAGAGAGGCGAGCGCCAGCCACAGCCAGGGCGAACGCAGTTTCTCGCCCCAGCCCGAGGTCTTGCCACGCCAGCTTTCCACGGCGTACTTCTGGGCGATCTGGCCAAGGCAAGTCAGCAGGCAGGCGGTCAGTAGCAGCAATAGACTCATGACGCATCCCGAGGGAAGATCAGGATCACCAGGTTGCCTTGTTCATAGCGTTTGCCATCCTTGGGCAGCAGATCGATTTCTTGCAGTTCGTCATCCCCTTTGACCCGCATCACCACGCCGACCGAACCACTCTGACGCGCTTCGCGCATCCACTGTTGCACATGCTCGAGATCAACCCGCTGCTGCATTGCATCTGGCTCAGGATAGTCGAGGCCGTATTTCAATTCGCCTATCGTGTTGTACAACGCCACCTCCGGGCGTTTCAAACGCCAGGCCAGGGCCGAGGCAGCGCCCAGGTCGTTGCTCAACAGCTTGTCGGTTTGTGCCAGTTCCGGGGCGTGTTGGAGGATGAACTGGTCGGGCATCTTGTTCGCTACCACCGAATCCGGCATGGCGGCCGGCAGCACGCCGATCAGCAGCAAACTGCCAAAGGCTGGTGCCGCCCAGCATTGCAAGGGACGGAAGGCCTGCAGCAGGTTGGCCATGATCCAGCCGATCAACCCGATGAACACCAATACCAGGTTGTGCAGTTCGTGGGTGTACAGCGGTTTTTTCAGTTGCAGATAGACCAGCGCAATCAGGACGATCAGGCCCAGCGTCATGTTCAGCAGGCCATTGATCCCCAGCACCCGGCCTTGTTCCAGCTTCAGTCGGTCCGCCAGGGCATGGCCCAGCAACAACGCCAGAGGCAGCAGGCAGGGCATGATGTAGGTCGGCAGCTTGCCGTTGCTCAGGCTGAAAAACAGCAAGGGCATCAGCAACCACAGCAGCAGGAAAGCGATGTCGGCCTGACGTCGGGTCTGCCAGGCCTGTTTCAGCGCCGATGGCAGCAACGCCGCCCATGGCAGGCTGAACGCCACCAGCAGCGGCAGGTAGAACCACCATGGCGCATCGTGTTGGGCGTCATCCCCGGCGAAGCGGCGAATGTGTTCGTGCCAGAAGAAGAACCGCCAGTAATCGGGTTCCTGCGCGTGCACCGCCAAGGCCCACGGCAGGCTCACCGCGATGGCCACGACAATCGCCACCGGGCCGTAAGTCAGCAGTTCCCGCCAGCGTTTCTGCCAGAGCACCCAGGGCAGGGCGATCAACACCGGCAACGCCCAGGCGAGGAAGCCTTTGGTCATGAAACCCATGCCGCAGGCCAGCCCCAGTACTGTCCAGCCGAGCAGACGCTGGCCACGGCTGGTGCAGTCCAGTGCAAACCACAAAGCCACCAGGCTCAGGTTTACCCAGAAAGTGAATTGCGGATCGAGGTTGGCGTAGCCGGCTTGCCCGGCGACGATCGCAAAGCTCATGTACAGCAGCGCACAGGCAAAACTCTTGCGCGGCTCGTTCCACAGCCGGTGAGCGATCAGATAACACAGCAACACGCTCAGCCCGGTACTCAGCACCGAGGCGATACGCACGCCAAACAGATTATCGCCAAACAGCGCCTGGCCGATGGCGATCATCCAGTAGCCCGCGATGGGCTTTTCGAAGTAACGCAGGCTCATGAAGTGCGGCGACACCCAGTTACCGCTCAGGAGCATGTCCTGGCTGATCTGGGCGTAACGGGTTTCGTCGGGAATCCAAAGGCCGTGAGAGCCTAGCGGCAGCAGGTACGCCAGCGCCAGAACGACCAGTAATAACGGCAATGCCCAGGGTTTACTCATGTGCCTTGAACCCCTAGCCAGCCTTCGCGACCCTCTAGAGTGCCGCGTACGACCCGGCCTTTTGGCAAGATGGCGGGGGCGTCGGGAAGCAAATTGCCCAGGGGCTGGAAATGAATATCTCGTTGGCGAGCATCGGCCAATAATTGGCGAAAATCGTTGGCCATCAGAATCCCTTCTACTTCGGCATGGATAGTGTAGACATTGAGTTTTTGCGGGGAGAACCGCTCAAGAATGAAGGTGTTGAAGTCTTTGGCTGCAACGGTCGGGCCAACCACCTCGTCGAAGGTCGGCAGGTCCACCGGAATCTGCGGTGCGCCCAGACTACCATTGGTCAGGATTGGCTGGAACAGGTGCTGGCCTCGACAATCACTATTGTAGCGAAAGCCGAAACCTTGCTTGGCTTCGATCACACGCTCGTCCGCCCGCCAACCGGCGGACGCCGAGCATTCGACTTTTTGACCGAGGATGTCACTGAGGCTGTCGACGCCACGGCGAATTTGCTCGATCAGTTGCGCCTGGCTCCAGCGTCCGGCATTGGCCTGCCAGCCGTGGTGATCCCAGGCGTGCAGGCCGACTTCATGCCCGGCCGCCTGGGCCTGACGCATCAGGTGCCCAAGGTCGCGACCAATCGGTTTGCCCGGCCACGCAGTGCCGGCCAACAAAATATCCCAGCCATACAGGCCGGCAGCGTTGGAACGAAGCATCTTCCAGAGAAACTGCGGACGGATAAGGCGCCACAAGTGGCGCCCCATGTTGTCTGGCCCGACGCTGAAGAAAAACGTCGCCTTGACCTGTGCTTCATCGAGCATTTCGAGTAACCGCGGCACCCCTTCACGGGTGCCTCGGTAGGTGTCGACATCGATTCGAAGGCCTGCCTGCATCAACGTTTTTTGTCCGCGATTTCGAGCATCGCCTCGCGCAGGAAGAAGTCCAGCGTGTTACCGATGGTCTCCTTCATCTCCACGGTTGGCGCCCAGTCCAGCAGGCGTTTGGCGTTGGCGATGCTCGGTTTGCGGTGAGACACGTCCTGATAGCCGGTGCCGTAGAAGGCCTTGCTTTCGATATCGCGGAAACCGGCAAATGGCGGGAAGTTGTCGCGCAACGGGTGAGCTTCGAACTGACGCAGCAGTTCTTCGCCCAGCTGACGAATGCTGGCTTCGTTGTCCGGGTTGCCGATGTTGATGATCTGGCCGTTGCAGACATCGTTGTCGTTGTCGATGATCCGCGCCAGGGCTTCAACGCCATCGGCAATGTCGGTGAAGCAGCGTTTTTGTTCGCCGCCGTCGAACAGGCGAATTGGCGTGCCTTCCACCAGGTTCAGGATCAACTGGGTGATGGCCCGGGAGCTGCCGATACGCGCCGAGTCCAGACGGTCCAGGCGTGGGCCCATCCAGTTGAAAGGGCGGAACAGGGTGAAGTTCAGGCCTTTCTGGCCATAGGCCCAGATCACCCGGTCAAGCAGCTGCTTGGAGATCGAGTAGATCCAGCGTTGCTTGTTGATCGGCCCAACCACCAGGTTGGAGCTGTCTTCGTCGAAGTTGGCGTCCTGGCACATGCCATAGACTTCGGAGGTCGACGGGAAGATCACGCGCTTGTTGTACTTGACGCAGTAGCGAACCAGTTTCAGGTTCTCTTCGAAGTCCAGTTCGAATACACGCAGCGGATTGCGGGTGTATTCGATCGGCGTGGCGATTGCCACCAACGGCAGGACCACGTCGCACTTCTTGATGTGGTACTCGATCCACTCCGAGTGGATGCTGATATCGCCTTCGACGAAGTGGAAACGCGGATGGCTGCGCAGACGCTCGATGGCGTCCGAGCCGATGTCCAGGCCGTACACTTCATAGCGGTCGTCACGCAGCAGGCGCTCGGACAGGTGATTGCCAATGAAGCCGTTGACGCCAAGGATCAGCACGCGGGTGCGACGCGGTGCACGGCCCGATTCGGCGCCACGCAGCACAGAACCGTCGACCAGCCCCAGCTCATTGGCCAGTTGTGGGCCGCTGAGGTACAGACCGTTGTCGTTGCGTTGGCCGGCGTTGATCACCAGCGAGTCTTCGCCGCAGGCGATTCGCAGCGGATCGACGCTGATAACCCGGCCCGGTGCCTGGCCTTCGTTGCCCTTGACGACATCCGCGCTCCAGACAATCAACTTGTGCTCGCCCACGGCACAGAACGCGCCCGGGTAAGGTTGGGTCACGGCGCGGACCAGATTGAACAGTTCTTCGGCCGGTTTGCTCCAGACCAGTTTGCCGTCCGCCGGGGTGCGACGGCCAAACACTGTGGCTTTGGATTCGTCCTGTGGGGTTTCGCTGATTTTGCCCTGAAGCAATGCAGGCAAGGTGTCGCGCAGCAGATCGCTGGCGGCCTGGCGCAATTTGCCGTGCAGGGTCAGCGCGGTGTCGGCGCGCTCGATCGCCACCCGTTGCTGGGCAATGATGGCGCCGGCATCGGCACGTTTGACCATGCGGTGCAGGGTCACGCCGGTCTCGGTTTCACCGTTGACCAGTACCCAGTTGGCCGGTGCGCGGCCACGGTAGCGAGGCAGCAACGAACCGTGCAGGTTGAAGGCGCCTTTGCTGGCCGTGGCCAACAGTGGTTCGCTCAGCAGGTTGCGGTAGTAGAACGAAAACAGGTAATCGGGGTTGAGTTTGCTGATGCGCTCGATCCACAGCGGGTGGTTGGCGTCTTCCGGGGCGTGCACCGGGATGCCTTTACGGGCGCACAGTTGCGCAACCGAGCCATAGAACGCATTTTCCTTCGGGTCATCGGGATGGGTGAACACGGCTGCAATCTCGAAACCGCTGGCAAGCAGGGTTTCAATGCCGGCACAGCCAATATCGTGATACGCGAAGACAACAGCTTTTGCACTCATGAGAGAACCTGATCTGAAGAAGTGGAAGTGAGACCGTCAACGGTTACAACGGGGGCAGGAGCAGAGGGGGAACTACGCAAAACCTTTTCGATGAAAAACCGTGGACGTGCCCGGACGTCGCTGTACATGCGGCCCAGGTACTCGCCCAACAGACCCATGCCAATGAATTGCCCACCGGTGAAAACGAACAGCACGGCGAACAGGACGAACGTACCGCCGCCCGCCCAGCCGGCGCCGAAAACCATGCGCAGCACAACCAGCGCGATGGCGAACAGCACGCCGAGCGCCGCCATGCCGAAGCCGACGATGCTCAGCAATCGCAGTGGCGTGGTGGTCATGCAGGTGATCAGATCGAACATCAGGTTGATCAGGCGCATCGGGCTGTATTTCGATTCGCCGTGTTCACGCTCGGCGTGGGTCACCAGAATTTCCGTGGTGTGCCGGGCGAAGCTGTTGGCCAGGATCGGGATGAACGTGCTGCGTTCGCGGCAGGCGAGCATGGCGTCGACGATGGTGCGGCGGTAGGCGCGCAGCATGCAGCCGTAGTCGCTCATGGCAACACCGGTGGAGCGTTGCACGGCAAGGTTGATCAGCTTCGACGGCCAGCGACGCAAAGCCGAGTCCTGACGGTTGTTGCGCACCGTGGCGACTACGTCATAGCCAAGTTCGGCCTGAGCCACCAGCCGCGGGATTTCTTCAGGCGGGTTTTGCAGGTCGGCGTCGAGGGTGATCACCACGTCGCCCTTGCATTGTTCGAACCCTGCCATGATCGCCGCATGCTGGCCGTAGTTGCGGTTGAGAATGACCGCCACCACCGGGCTGCCGTCGAGACTGGCCGCCTCCTCGAGGATTTGCGCCGAGTTGTCGCGGCTGCCGTCGTCGACCAACACTATTTCGTAGTCATGGTGCAGTTGCTGGCACGCCGCTTCGGTGCGCCGGAGCAACTCGGGCAGACTGTCCTGCTCGTTGTAGACCGGGATGACGATTGATACGCAACGGATCGGATAAGGTTTCACAGGCTTCTGTCCAGTGTTTTTTCAATGGCGCCGACGACACGATCGACATCATCGGTGGTCATGTCGGGGAACAACGGGATCGAACACAGCCGCGCCGAGTTCCATTCGGTGTTGGGCAGGTAGATGTTGGGGAAACGCTGCCGGTAGTAAGTGTGCAGGTGGGTGGCGATGAAGTGAATACCTGTGCCGATGTTCTGTTCCTGCAACGCCTTCATAAACGCCTCGCGATCCAGCCCGCAACGTTCGGCGTCGATGCGCAGGATGAACAGGTGCCAGGCGTGCTGTTGCGCATGGGCTGGAATGGCCAGCGGTTGCACCGGCAGGCCTTCAAGGCGTTGCAGGTAGGTCTGGGCCAGCTCTGTGCGCTTGGCGTTGATCGCGTCCAGGCGTTCCAGCTGCACCAGGGCGATGGCGGCATTGATGTCGGCCAGGTTGTACTTGAAGCCGGGTTCGATCACCTGGGCCTGGGGTTTGCGGCCGTGGGTGAGGCGGTCGTAGGCGTCGACCCCCAGGCCATGGAACTTGAGCATGCGTACCCGATTGGCCAAGGCTTCATCGTCGCTGACGAACATCGCGCCCTCGGCGCAGGTCATGTTCTTGATCGCGTGGAACGAGAAGATCGCCGTGCCTTGGGCGCCGACATGCCGACCTTTATAGAAAGTGCCCGCCGCGTGAGCCGCGTCTTCGATGACGGTGATGCCATGTTTGTCGGCCAGAGCATAGAGCGGATCGAGGTCGAATGCCGCGCCGGCGTAATGCACCGGAATGATTGCCTTGGTGCGAGGCGTGATCGCCGCTTCGATGCTCTCCAGGTCGCTCATCAACGTGTCGCGATCAACGTCGACGAAAACCGGGGTCGCACCGAGCAGGCAGATCATGTTGGCGGTCGATACCCAGGTCTGGGACGGAGTGATGACTTCGTCGCCGGGACCGATACCCAAGGCCAATAAAGTAATGTGCATGCCACCGGTGGCCGAGGACAACGCGACGGCATGCCGACAGCCAACATAGTTGGCGAAGTGTTCTTCCAATTGCTGGTTTTTCGGCCCGGTAGTGATCCAGCCAGAGCGCAGTACTTGCTCTACCGCAGCAATTTCTTCGTCGCCGATACTCGGGCGAGAGAAGGGGAGAAACGCCTGACTCATGGGCACCTCGGAACTGAAAAAAAATTAGACTATCAGGCTTGAACGTTGGATCCAACATCAGCGTAGACGCTAAAACAAACGCTGCATCAAGCAGTTGCCAGTAATTTGTGACAAATTACATCGGTTGACTTTGCTTGTCATGCCCGCGGATTGGACGCCATCAAGACGCCATCTCCGGTCCGTTGAGGGTAAGCGCGATTTTGTGAAAGGAACATGAAAAACCGGTAGGTGATTCGTTTTATTTCAAGCCCATACAGGCACTGTTCAGGCTTCTACCGGCTCATCGCACTTTTTGTAGGGGAAGGCGTACAGAAGTGTCCGCCTTGATGGACTTGCGCTGCATTGCTTAGTTGTTTTTTTGAATTGTTATATTCGGGGCGATTTCGTTTCTTACCCGTTACCGATTCAAAAGCTTAAGGTTCGCTCAGTACATGAGCATGGCCGATGGTCGACACATGAACCTCGCTGCCAGCGGGTGGCGCGTACATGCCGGAACTGCGCACCAGCAACGAACGCCCCGGACGCTCATCAGCGCTCAACGTCTGCAATTCAACGGTCAATGTGCAAGTATTACCGCCGAAGTCGCA
This sequence comes from Pseudomonas sp. FP1740, assembly GCF_030687165.1. Taxonomy (NCBI): domain Bacteria; kingdom Pseudomonadati; phylum Pseudomonadota; class Gammaproteobacteria; order Pseudomonadales; family Pseudomonadaceae; genus Pseudomonas; species Pseudomonas sp. FP1740. The sequence goes on along the minus strand of NZ_CP117461.1, from coordinate 3,437,368 downwards.
TTCGGTGACCACGCCGCGACAGCCGTCCTGTTGCGCCAGACCGTGGGGCGCGCTGATCAGCTGAAGTTGCTCGGGGCGCAGCATGATTTGCGCTGATCGGTTGTTTCTGTGGTTGTTGACCGGTATGCGACCCAGATCGCAATGAGCCCAACCCGCTTCAATTCTGGCCGGCATGACCACGGCATCCCCGAGAAACAGGGCGGTTTGTTCATCGGCGGGATAGCGGTAAAGGTCCAGCGGATGTCCGGATTGCACTAGCCGGCCCTGACGCATCACCGCTAACTGATCGGCGAATGACAACGCTTCACTTTGATCGTGAGTCACCAGAATGGTCGTGACACCGGCGTCAGCCAGAAGCCTTGCGACCAATTTGCGCATGGCGGCGCGCAAACCGGTATCGAGTGCCGAAAACGGCTCGTCCAGCAACATCAGCCGTGGTTGTTGCGCCAGGGCCCGGGCCAGCGCGACACGCTGTTGCTGGCCGCCGGAGAGTTCATGCGGCCAACGATTGGCCATGCTCGAATCCAGTGCCACGCTGTCCATCAACTCGGCGACACGCTCCTGTTTGGCAACGCCCTTGGCCGCCAGCCCGAAACCGATGTTGGCGGCTACGGTCATGTGCGGGAACAGTGCACCATCCTGCGGAACATAGCCGATCAAGCGTTGATGCGCGGGCACCTCGCGGGTGCCGTCGACCAGCGTCTGACCATTGAGCGCAAGGCTGCCCGAGTCCGGGAACTCGAAACCGGCGATCATTCGCAGCAAGGTGGTCTTGCCCGAACCGGACGGGCCGACGATCACCGTACGGCTTCCCGTCGGCACCGACAGGCTGATGTTCTCCAGGGCTCGTTGAGAACCGTAGGACTTGCAGATCGAGTGGAGTTCAAGAGCGTTCATCGGCCAGCCGTGCGTTTGGATTGATGGTAAAGAAGTCCGGTTAACGGAAGCGACAGCAGAATCATGAGCAAGGCATAGGGCGCCGCGGCGGCATAGTCGATTTCACTGGTCATTGCCCAGAAACCGGTGGCCAGGGTGCGCGTGCCATTGGGGGCGAGCAGCAGGGTAGCGGTCAACTCATTGCTGACCGCCAGAAACACCAGCGCAGCGCCAGCGGCAGCACCGGGTGCGGCCAGACGCAGAGTGATCAGCCACAACGCCCGACCAGGCGAACGGCCGAGGCTGCGCGCCATGTTCTCCAGTTCCACCGGCGCCTGGGCGATGCCTGCGCGCAAACTCACCAGGGCGCGGGGCAAAAACATCAGTAAATACGCCAGCAGCACCGTGATGGTGGTCTGGTAAATCGGCCGGGCAAAATGAATCGTCAGGGTCACCAATGCCAGCGCCACGACAATCCCCGGCAACGCGCTGGTAATGTAGTTGCAGCTTTCCAGCACACGTTGCAACGGGCCCGGTGAGCGAATCGACAGCCAGGCGATCGGGATGGCCGCGCATGTGGTAATGAGCGAGCCGGCGGCCCCGAGCATCAGCGTCTGCTCCAGCGCCGGCAGCAGTTCGCTCAGGTTCCAGGCTTGCGCGCCACCGGCGATCAGCCACTTGCCAAGGGTGATCAACGGCACGCCGAGTGCCAGCACGCAGGTCATGCCTTGCAGCGTGAGCGCGAGCAGGGTGGTGCGCAACTTCAAGCGCACGATCCTTTGTTCGCGCGCGCTTCCCGACCCGACCCGGGCGTAACGCGCCGTGCCGCGAGCAGCCGACTCGGCCGTGAGCATGGCCAGGCAGCAGAGCGCGAGGACGCCGGCCAGCATATTGGCGGCAGGCCCGTTGAAGGTGGACTTGAACTGGTCGAAGATGGCCGTGGTGAAGGTGTCGAAGCGAATCATCGCGTACAGACCGTACTCGGCCAGCAGGTGCAGCCCCACCAGCAAGGCGCCGCCGCAGATGGCCAGGCGCAACTGCGGCAGCACCACGCGAAAGAACACTGCCCAGGGCTTGAGCCCCAACGACTCGGAGACATCTTCGATGGCCGGATCGAGCCGGCGCAAAGTCGCTGCTATCGGCAGGTAAAGAAACGGGAAATAGGCGATGACCGACACCAGAACGCCGGCAAACAGCCCATGAATCGGTGGCACCAGACTGACCCACGCATAGCTGTGCACGAATGCCGGCACCGCCAGCGGCGCCGTCGCCAACAGCGACCACCAGCGCCGCCCCGGCAAGTTGGTGCGTTCCGTCAACCAGGCCAGCGCCAGCCCCAGTGCGATGCACAAGGGAATGGTGAGCACCACCAGCAGCACGGTGTTGATCAGCAACTCGCCGACGCGTGGGCGCCATACCAGCGTCACAAGCGTCGCCCAGCCAGTCTGCACCGATACGCCGATCACGAAAGCAATCGGCAGTAACGCCAGCAACGACATCAGCACCGATAGACTTATCACCCAGGCGCCGCCACGGCCCGAGAAGACGCCGCGAGAGCGTGCGCGCAAGTTGACAGAGGACGCCGCAGCGACCTCTGCCGGTAGCGTTTCAGGCAACAATTAGAGCAACCCGGCCTGGGTCATCAACTCAACCGCCTTTTTGCTGTCGAGTTTCGAGACGTCGACAGTCGGAGCGTCGAGTTGCTGCAGCGGCACCAGTTTCGGATTGGACTCTGCATTCTTGCCCACGGCGTATTCAAACGAGTTGCCGTTCTTGAGGATCGCCTGGCCGTCTTTGCCGGTAATCCATTTCAGGAATGCCTGGGCCTGTTCCTTGTGTTGACTGGAGGCCAGGACGCCGCCGCCGGACAGGCTGACAAAGGCACCTGGATCCTTGTGTTTGAAGTAGTTCAGCGAGGTGTTTTTGCTGTTCTCGCCGGTCTTGGACTGATCGACGAAGCTGTAATAGTGATAGATCACGCCGCTGTCGATCTGACCGGCATTGACTGCCTTGAGCACGGCGCTGTTGCCCCGGTAGGCGGTGAAGTTGGTTTTCATGGCTTTCAGCCAGTCGAGGGTCGCGGCTTCACCCTTGAGTTCCAGCACGGCAGCGACGATGGCCTGGAAGTCGGCACCGGCCGGCGAAGCGGCCCAGCGGCCTTTCCAGTTCGGTGCGGCGAGGTCCATCAGCGATTTTGGCAAGTCTGCTTCAGACAGCTTGCTCGGGTTGTAGACGAATACCGTGGAGCGTGCGGCAATCCCTACCCATTTGCCATGCGCCGGACGATAGGCCGCGCCCACTTGTTCCAGCGTGCTCGGCGCAACCGGTGCAAACAGCCCCGCGTTGTCGACCAGCACCATCGCCGGGGAGTTTTCGGTCAGGAACACGTCGGCCGGGGAGGCTGCACCTTCCTGCACGAGCTGATTGCCCATCTCGGTGTCGTCGCCATTGCGCACGGTCACTTTGATGCCGGTTTCCTTGGTGAAACCTTCGACCCAGGATTTGGTCAGGCTTTCGTGTTGAGCGTTGTAGACCACGATACCCTCCGTCTGCGCAGCGGCATACACGTGACCGGCGCTGAGGAAGGCAGTGGTCAGCAATGCGTTTTTAAGGAACGAGGGGATACGGGAAATCATTCTGTCGACGGCTCCTGTTTTTTTAGTCAACACGCGCAGATTCATTATTGGAACAATGCGAATCATTTGCATGTTTGAGTCGCCGCGAATGTAGAGCGCCAAATGAGAAAAAAACGTCAAAAAAATCGTAAATAGATGTCATTTCACTGTCGACGGAAAACCCGAACCGACGCCGTGGTAGGCAAAAGCGTGCACTGGCATTCATTCGCCCCGGGGTATAAATGCCACGCTCTGGTCTTCACGGCCGTGGAATAGGCGCTCGCCGTTAGTGGGCGCGGTCGTGATGACCTGATGGTCGGCACTCAAGTAATCCAGCGGTAACGGATCACCGTTGCGGTACTGGGTGATAACGATGGTGCGTTGCGGGTTCCAGTGCTGGCCGCTGGTGTTGTCCAGCCAGGTCATCAGCGCGGCGGTATCGCCGGTGCGAGGAAAGTCCTGGGTTTGCTGCACGTAATAGAAGGGGGCGCCGCCGGTTTGCAGGTACATCGGCACTTTGTTGTCCACCTCGATCATCACCATGCGCCATGTATTGAGCGGTGCGCGTTTGCTGGCCTCAAGCCTGACCGTCTCACCGAACTGAACCACGCCGCCACCGCCGTTGGTCCAGGGATAGAACACACCGAGTATCGCCATCAACAACACAGCGGTCAGGCCGAAACCGATTTTTAATCGGCGACTACCGAACCTGTCTGTAGCGTTGCGTTCGGCCATTCGCCGGGTGATCCACCAGGCGCCCAGCAACTGGGCGAAGGGCACCAGGGGCAACACGTAGTAACTGCGACGACTGCCGCTGGCCGTGAAAAACAGCATCAACAGAGCCAACCCCCAAACCAGCCAGCGCGTATTGGGTTCGACGCTTCGCCAGTGGCGCAGCGCGAACCACAACCCCAGCATCCAGCAAGGCGCCCATGGCAGGGTGTAGACCGGGAGATAAAGCAGATAGGTGTAGATCGGTCCGATGTTGTCGAAGGGCTGGAAAAACCGCACGACGTTTTCCCGCAGCACCAGGCCCAGGCCACTTTCGCCATAAGTCGGCGCGCCGTAGAGGTGCGACAATATGAACGGCGTCATGTAAAGCGCCCCGGCGATGACCAGGGCAGCACACAGCCGCAGATTGAGGTGGCTTTTCCAGCGACCGTCCTGCACCACATGCGGTAACAGCAGCAAGCCCGGCAGAATGAACCCGATCAGGCCTTTGAACAATGAGGTCAGGGACAACAGCAGGAAAAACACCAGGTAACGGCTGAAACGCGTGTCTTGCGGCCCGCGCCAATACCACCATACCGCCGCCAGCACACCGCAGACAGTGAGGATGTCGGCGGTGGCGACCCGTGCCCAGAACGCGAAATAAAAGGTGGTCGCCAGCATCCAGCCGGCAATCAACCCGGTGCCTTTGCGCATCAGCTGCTCGCCGATCAAGTACACCAGCCAGATGCTCAACCAGGCAGCAATCACCGAAGACAAGCGTAATGACCAGTGTCCCAAACCACCGGTCAGCCAGGCCGTGGCCGTGATCAGCCAATAGGAGGGCAGCGGTTTGTCGTAATACGCTTCGCCCTTGAGGTAAGGATCGAAATAGTCACCGCTCTGCAGCATTTGCAGCGCGATGTTGGCCCAGCGGGTTTCCGGCCCCCATAGCTCCCGCGTGCCCAGACCCAACAACAAAATCAACGCAGACACACCCAGCAGGAGCGCCAACGCGCCCCTGTCACTTGCCCAAAACTTCATGACGGGTTTCCTGTAGAACGGACGGCGTCAGGGTTGGCTCTGCGGGAATATCAGAATCTCCAGTTGGCCGCGCTGATAGCGCTTGCCATCGATGGGCAACATCTCGACTTCCTGCATTTCCACGACACTGTTAACCCGCATCACCACACCGACCGCGCCTTTTTTGCGGGCCTCGGTCATCCATTGCCCGACGTTGTCCATGGTGACTTTACGTGAAGCCATGGCGGGATCATCGAGGCCATATTTCAGCTCGCCGATGGTGTTGTAAAGATCGACCTGTGGCCGCTTCAGTCGCCACGACAAAGCTGACGCCGCACCCAGATCGTTGCTGAGCAACGATGTCGTCTGACTCAAGGCATCCAGATGTTCGGCGATAAACTGATCAGGCATTTGGCTATTGACGATCTGTGCCGGCATCGCTGCCGGCAACAACGCTACCAGCAGCCAGATGCCGAGTGCAGGCATGGCCCAGAACATCAATGGACGCAGCACCTGCAAGGCGTTGGTGATGATCCAGCCGAGCAACACGATGAACGCCAGGGACAGGGGGAACATCTCGGTGTTTTCGTAGACTTCTTTGGTGGCTTGCAAATAAAGCAGGGCGATCAGGGCGCTGGTGGCGATGACGACGTTGATCACGCCGTTGATGCGAATGATCCGGCCTCGCCCCTGATTCAACAGCTCCATCACTGTGTGTCCCATCAGCAACGCCAAGGGCAACAGGCACGGCATGATGTAGGTCGGCAGTTTGCCGCTACTCGAGCTGAAGAACGCCAGCGGCAACAGCATCCAGAGCAACAGAAAACCGATCACGGGCTGGCGCTTTTGCTGCCAGGCCTGAACGAGCGTCGTCGGCAACAAGGCGGCCCACGGCAGGCTCGAAGCGAGCAGCAGCGGCAGATAGAACCACCACGGGCGAGCATGTTGCGCGTTATCGGCAGCGAAACGGCGAATGTGTTCGTGCCAGAAGAAGAACCGCCAGAAATCCGGTTCCTGATGGTGAATGGCGAGCACCCACGGCAGGCAGACCACCGCCGCCACGATCACCGCCAGTGGTCCGTAGCGCAACAGCTCGCCCAGGCGTCGCTGCCAAATCATGTAGGGCAGGGCGATCAACACCGGCAATAACCAGGCGAGAAAGCCCTTGGTCATGAAGCCCATGCCACAGGCAAAACCCAACAGCGCCCAAGCGCCGAGTTTGCCGCGGGAAGAATGGCTATCGATGGCAAACCACAACGCGACCAGGCTCAAGTTGACCCAGAGCGTGAATTGCGGATCGAGGTTGGCGTAACCGGCTTGCCCGGCGATCAGGCCGAAGCTCATGTAGAGCAAGGCGCAGATAAAGCTCTTGCCCGGATCATTCCAGAATCGGCGAGCAATCAGGTAAGTCAGCCAGACGCTCAGCCCGGTGCTCAGCGCCGAAGCGATACGCACACCAAACAGGTTGTCGCCAAACACCGCTTGACCGATGGCGATCATCCAGTAACCGGCGATGGGTTTCTCGAAGTAGCGGATACCCATGAAGTGCGGGGACACCCAGTTACCGCTCAGCAGCATTTCCTGACTGATCTGGCCATAACGGGTTTCATCGGGAATCCATAGACCGTGGGTGACTAGCGGCAGCAGGTAGAAAACCACGTACGCCAGCAGCAAGCCGGGCACGATCCAGCGTTCGGTGGTGGGCCGCGCACGCGCGGTGCCACGCAATAAAGAGCCGTCGGGGTGGGGCAACAAGTTATTGGACGTCATGACTCGACCTTGGCGCAGAAGGATGTTGTTCCGCTAGGTACACGCGTGCACTAGCGAAACTTCTTACATAAAGCAACACAATAGCGATGTGAACTACGGAAGTTGCGTCAGCCATCTAAGGGTTACGGACTAGTTATAGTCCGCCCGAGCAAAAACGCTTTCTCGGCATCGACTTTTTTTGCCGCGATTATTGTTTCAAGGCTTTGCCGTGCAACAGCGTCTGCCAGTCAGTGGCATTCACAATGCCGAGCACTTGAGGTTGCCCGTCGGCGGCAATTTGCACGAACAAGGCACTGCCATACTTACTGGTCGTCGCGTGCTCGAAACCGGTCTGGGCTTCGAAGTCGCTGATGCAACCGCTGTGCGTGACCAGCACCAGATTTCGACGGGCTTGCTTGTGCGCCACCACATCGTTACGCAGGGTTTCGCCGCAACTGACCAGCCATTCCTGGGTCACCGCGTCTTTACCGAACATGTAGCGCGAGGTTTGCGCCGTGCGGGTGGCTGGGCTGCTCAGCACATCGGTCTGGCTCATGCCCAGCTGCATAAAGCCTTGGCCCACGGCTGTGGCGGCGTCGCTGCCGACTCGGGTAATGCCGTCGGCGGGGCCAAGGCACGGATTGCTGGACTGGTCGCAGCGTTCCGCATGGCGAACCAGTACCACCACTTCACCGGCTTGCCAGCGATCGACCAGGCTGTTGGTCGCTTCGGACCCCGCGGTCACCAGGTTGATCGGAGATCTGGGCCACCAGACAAACCCCGTAACGAGCGCCGCGATAACCAGAGCGGCCGTTGCCGCGATTAGTTTGCCGAGCCGCGATGTAACGATTCGGGCCGCTGGCTGTTTGCGCGATACATGATCAACCATGTTTTGTTTACCCGTCGGTACGCAATAGAGAATAACTTTCAAATACAACCCGGCGTAACAGCGCTTGAAGGGCCATGGAAAGACACTAGTTCAAGGCAGGTGTCGGAGTGGTGAAAGGGATGTGAAAAATTTGCGTAGAAAAATTTCAGTACTTTTTAGTTGGTTGTTGCAACGCTTGTCTTGAATACCACGTACAGTGACCCATCAGAATTGGCGAGTGGCACTCAGCAGCCTTCAGCCCAACGGCAGTTGTTTCACCATTGAACTGGAAGGCGCCTGACGACCGTTATTTAGTTGCCGGGCAGCTTCTCGATGTGCCGGCGGTAGCCTGACTTATGGTGGCGGCCAAGCGCTTCACATTGTTCTGATGAGCCACCACCAACTCATCGATACTCGTGCCGGAAGGCGTCTGCAAGGTGCTGCGGCAGGTGACCAGTGCAGCATCGCCTTCGCCGAGTTTGCGCAGGCGCCATTTGACGTCGATCAATGCGTACTGGCCGGGTATCGAATCAAAACGCTGAACTTCCAGGCGCAACGACACTTTGCGCTGCGGGTTACTGTTGACCAGTTGATCGACCAGGGCACTGCGCAGTTCTTCTGACAGGCTTGCGCCCCACCATTGTGTTTCGAGGATTGCCAGGCCGGCGTTGCCTTGACGAATGACGATCTGCGGACGGTCGACCTGGGGCGGCACGGTGATGCTTTCGATCTGGATGTCCGCGCCGCCGCTTGCACCGCTCGGTTGAGCCGGGGTCAGGGTGTGGAATTGAATCGGATCACTGCGGCAAGCGGCGAGTAGCAACAACGCAGTGACCAGCGTGATCTTCAGCGAAAATGCCATGGGGTAGCTCCTGTGGTCAGTTGCGTGGTGGCCCTTGCAGATCCATCGGCGGGGCATTGTCGGGGCGGCCGCGAATCAGAGATTCCGGATGCCGTCCCATGTAGTCCGAGAGTTCACGCAACGAGCGCGACATGCGTCCAAGCTCGTCCAGGGTCTGGCTCAGTTGTTCCCGTTGCGGCGAATCTTCGGCGAGGGTCGAACTGGCCGATTGCAAGGTCTTGCTGACGTCCGACAGGGTGGTTTGCACGCCGGGCAGGGTCTTGGCGTTGAATTGTGCGAGGCCTTTGCGCAGTTCGACGAGGTTGCTGTCGAGGTTGCCGGCTATGCGTTCGATGGGCAGCTGGTTGATCTTGTTGACCATGTTCTCGAGTTTTTCCTGCAACTGCTCAAGGCTCCCGGGAATGGTGGGAATGACGACGGGACGGGCGGTCGGATCGAACGCAACTTTCTCTGCTTTGGGGTAGAAGTCGAGCGCGATGTACAGCTGGCCGGTCAACAGATTGCCGTTACGGGCCTGGGCTCGCAGGCCGTTTTCGATGAAGGAGCCGATCAGGCGCACGCTGGCGGCTTCATCGTTGGGGTCATGCTTCAAGGCTTCGAGCAATTTGAGATGAGCCTTACCGAGGCGTTGCGGGTAGATCACGATGCCGACATTGACCGGGAAGCTGCGGTTCTTCACGTCGAAATCCAGATTGACCGCCACCACCCGGCCGATCTCTATGCCGAGGAACTCTACCGGTGCATCGACCTTGAGCCCGCGCAATGCCTGATCGAATCGCAAGCTCAGGTATTGCGCCTTGCCGTTGGGCGGGGCGAGGGCGGTATGCTCATCCTCGAACAGGTCGAAGGCATTATCCTCGGCCGCCACTTGGTCGTTGGGGCTGTATTCCGGCGCGCGAAACGCGATGCCGCCCACCAACAGGGCCGACAGGGATTCGGTCTTCACCGCAAAACCGTTGGCGCCGACATTCACATCAATACCGCTGGCGTTCCAAAACCGGGTATTTTCGGTGACATAGGCATCGTTGGGTGCATGCACGAAGATTTCGATGTTCACCCCTTTGCCGTCGGCATCCAGTTCATACGCCACCACTTGCCCGACGGGGATCTTGCGGTAGTAGACGGGGGAGCCGATGTCCAGCGAGCCGAGGTCCTGAGTGTGCAACATGAAGCGTTTGCCCGGTTCGCCATAGGTAATGGGCGGCGGGTTTTCCAGCCCGGTGAAGTGTTTGGAGCGGGCATCGGCCTGGCCGATGTCGGCACCAATGTAGTCGCCCGACAGCAAGGTATCGATGCCCGAAACGCCACCAGCACCGATGCGCGGCCGCACAACCCAGAATTGCGAGTCTGCACGAGTAAAGCTTTCAGCCTGTTTGTCGAGCTGGATCGTGGCGTCGACGCGTTTTTGGTCGCCGCTCAGTTTCACCTCCGAGACGCGGCCGATGACCACATTGCGGTATTTGACCTCGGTCTTGTTGGCCACCAGGCCGCTACCGGTCTTGAACGTGACGGTAATGGTCGGGCCTTCCTGCAGCCAGCTGTGCACCACCAGGGAAATCCCCACCAGCACCGCAACGATCGGCACTATCCATACCAGTGAGACACTGAAGCGACGGGTCTTGATCGCGGCCTGGCCAGGGGCGTGCGGACCGTCAGTGGCTTGGGACTTCATCCATGCGCTCCTCATCTTGTGGGTTTTCCGGCGCTTGATCCCGTTCTTTATCCCAGATCAGTCGCGGGTCGAAACTCATCGCCGACAGCATGGTGAACACCACCACCAGACCAAAGAACAGAATGCCCGGGCGCGGTTCGATATCGCCCAAAGCCTGGAATTTCACCAATGCCGCCACCAGCGCAACGACAATGACGTCGAGCATCGACCAGTAGCCGATCAGCTCGACGAAACGGTAAAGCCTCGAACGTTCCTTGCGCGCCCAGAAGCTGCCGCGTTGCACCGTGATCAGCAGCAGGGAGAGAGCAACGAACTTGATGCCCGGCACCGCGATGCTGGCAATGAAAATGATCAGCGCAATGTCCCATGCACCGTGTGCCCAGAACTCCAGCACACCGCTCATGATGGTGCTGTCGGAGCCGTTGCCGAACAGGCTGGTGTTCATGACCGGCAGCAGATTGGCCGGGATATAAAACACCAGTGAGGCCAGCAGGTAGGCCCATGTCCGGGTCAGAGAGTCAGGTTTGCGGGCATGCAACGGCGCGCCGCAGCGTTCGCATTCGTGAGGTTGATCGGTCATGTCGCAGGCCATGCCACAACTGTGGCACAGGCACAGGTTGAGTTCGCTGGCGAGCGGTGGCCTGTTCATAGGGTGTCCCACAAATCACGTACATCGCGCCCGGCGATGCGGATCAGCAACAGGCTGAGGACCGCCAGGGCAAACATGCCGATACCCGGCAGCACATCCAGCAGCCCGGCGAGTTTGAACACCGCGACCATCGCCCCAAGCAAGCAGACTTCCAGCATGCTCCAGGGTCTGAGGGTTTCCAGCCAGCGCATGCATAGCTTGAAGCCTGGGGAGCGTCGGGAGGTAAGGGCGAAGCTCAATACCCAGATCAACAGGAGCAGCTGGAACATCGGCGCGATGATGATGGAAATCGCCGCCACCAACGCGATGAAAGTGATCGGCCCCTGGCTCAGCGCCACCACCGAATCCCAAAGTGTCGCGCTGTTCTTCATGCCCTTGAGGCTGATGCTCATGACCGGATAGAAATTGGCGAAAGTCCACAGCACTGCCGCCGTGAAACTCAGCGCCAGGCGTTGTTGCACCGACAAACCGTTGTAACGCGCAAGCACGCCGCCGCAACGGACGCACAGGGCCTTTTGATGTTTGGCGAGCGTGACTTTTTCATACACGCAGTCGCAGTGCTCGCAGATGATCAATGGGGCAGTCGTCGCCATGGGCCGCACTCGCCGGGAGGCAGAAATGTCAGAGCACTCCCTCAATATAGAAGTGACTTGCGATTGAGCAAATCTAAAGGCTACTCCAGGGATAACCCGAATGCGGCACTAGAGGGCATTTGTAGCAGCTGGCGAAGCCGGCGTTCGGCTGCGAAGCAGTCGTGAATCCGGCTAACGCGGTCTGCCTGATACACCGCAGTTTCCGATTTTACGACTGCTTCGCAGCCGAACGCAGGCTTCGCCAGCTGCTACGGACTGCACTTCGGCTTCAGGGTATGTGCAAAGCCATTACCACGAATCTCAGCCAAGCAATTCGCGCAACCGGTACCAGAACATGCCAAGCGCCAGCAGCGGTGAGCGCAGGGCTCGTCCGCCGGGAAAGGTCGTGTGCGGCACGGCGCTGAACACGTCCAGCCCCTGGCTGTGGCCGGCATGAATCGCTTCGGCCAGCAGCCGGGCGCACCAGTGGGTCACGTTCAGGCCGTGGCCGGAATAACCCTGGGCGTAAAATACGTTCGGGTACTGGCTCAGGCGGCCGGCCTGGGGGAAACGGTTGGCGGTGATGCCGATCTTGCCGCCCCATTGATAGTCGATGCGCACATCCGCCAATTGCGGGAAGACCTTGAGCATTTTCGGCCGCATATAGGCGCCGATGTCCACGGGGTCGCGCCCGGAATAATGGCAGGCGCCGCCAAACAGCAAGCGTCGATCCGCCGAGAGCCGATAGTAGTCGAGGCCGACTTTCTGGTCGCACAGCGCCAGGTTCTGCGGGATCAGTTGAGCGGCCACTTCGGGTGCCAACGGTTCGGTGGCGATGATGTAGCTGCCCGCCGGCAGCACCTTGCCACTTAAACGCGGTTCGAGCTCTTCCAGATGCGCGTTGCACGCCAGCACCAGGCTGCCGGCACGCACCGAGCCGCCGGCGCAGCGAACCTGCACGGAGCTGCCGTGGACCAACTCCAGCACCGGGCTTTGCTCGAAAATCCGTACCCCGAGCAATTGCGCCAGCCGCGCTTCGCCGAGCACCAGATTCAGCGGATGCAAGTGACCCGAGCCCATGTCGATCAGGCCGCCGGCATAAAGGTCCGAGCCCACCACATCCCGACGGATCTGCTCAGGGTCGACGAGTCGGGTTTCATGGGCGTAACCGCGCTCGGTGAGGCTTTGTTGTTCAGCCCTGAGCGCGGCGAATTGCGCCGGGGTATTGGCCAGTTCGCAGAAACCCCAGCGCAGGTCGCAATCGATGCCATGTTCACGGATGCGATTGCCCACCAGTGCCACTGACTCGATACCCGCACGCTCCAGATAACGCACGCCTTCCTCGCCGACATAACGGGCGAACCCGCTGACGTCATGGCCAATGCCACGGATCAACTGCCCGCCATTACGACCGCTGGCGCCCCAGCCGATCCGCCGGCCCTCCAGCAGAATCACCGAGAGCCCGCGCCGTGCCAGTTCGATCGCGGTGTTGACCCCGGTGAACCCGCCACCGATCACGCAGACATCGGCTTCAAGGTCCGAATCCAGCGTAGGGTAGGGCGCCATGCCATTGGCCGACGCGGCGTAATAGGAGCGGGCATGTTGCTTGTCATGCTGATTCATTGGTTGGACTTCACTTTGCTCCAGGAACGGGTCATCAGACGCATGATCGCCTGGGGCGGGGTGGTCGAAATGTAGAGTTTGTCGAGAACGTCCTGGGGTGGGTACACCTCTGGATTATTGACCAGCTCAGCATCCATGTAGGGCTTGGCCGCCGGGTTCGGGTTGGCATAACCCACCGAGGCGCTGACCTTGGCGATCACTTGCGGGTCCAGTAGGTTATTGATGAAGGCGTGGGCCTGTTTCGGGTTGCTGGCGTCGGCAGGAATCGCCAACAAGTCGAACCACAGGTTGCTGCCTTCCTTGGGAATCGAGTAGGCGATGTTCACACCGTTCTTCGCTTCCTTGGCCCGGTTCGCCGCCTGGAACACATCACCCGAGTAACCGAAGGCCACGCAGATGTCACCGTTGGCCAGGTCCGAGACGTATTTGGAGGAGTGGAAATAGGTGATGTAAGGCCGGATGGTCAAGAGTTTGGCTTCGGCTTTTTTGTAGTCCTCGGGATTTTCACTGCGTGGGTCCATGCCCATGTAGTTGAGGACTGCCGGGAAGACTTCATCGGCCGAGTCCATCATCGACACGCCGCACTGGTTGAGTTTTTTCAGATTCTCGGGTTCGAACAGCACGGCCCAGGAATCGATGTGATCGATGCCCAGCACTTGTTTGACTTTGTCGACGTTGTAACCGATGCCGTTGGTGCCCCACAGGTACGGCACTGAATGCGCGTTCTGCGGATCGTTTTTCTCCAGCAGCGTCAGCAGTTTCGGGTCGAGGTTTTTGAAGTTGGGCAGCTGCGAGCGATCCAGTTTGAGGAACGCACCGGCCTTCACCTGGCGCGCGAGAAAGTGGTTGGACGGCACCACCACGTCATACCCGGTGCGGCCGGCAAGCAGTTTGCCCTCCAGGGTTTCGTTGGAATCGAATACGTCGTAGATCACCTTGATCCCGGTTTTCGCCTGGAAGTCGGCGAGGGTGGTCTCGCCGATGTAATCGGTCCAGTTGTAGACGCTGACGCTCGGCTGAGCCTGCGCCCCGGTGCTGAACAATACCGCCAGCGCGACCGGAACCACGGATTTCAATAGACGCATATCGACACCTCTTTGAATTATTCGTCTTTGTGGGATCGGGCTTATGTGGCGAGGGGGCTTGCCCCCGTTCGACTGCGAAGCAGTCGTAAAACCAGTCATCACTTTCTAAATTCAAGATCGTGGTGACCGTTGTTAGGGGTGCTTCGCACCCCAACGGGGGCAAGCCCCCTCGCCACACAAGCCCGCTCCCACAGAGGATTGTGATCTCATGTGGGCGTGTGTTTTTTAGACGCTGAGCAGCAGGAACTCGCGCTCCCAGGAGCTGATCACGCGCTTGAAGTTCTCGTGTTCGGCGCGCTTGACCGCGACATACCCCCGGACGAATTTGCTACCCAGGTAGCGCTTGATGGTTTCGCACTCTTCCATGCGCGTGAGTGCGTCCTCGATGGTGATCGGCAGGCGCAGGTTGCGTCGCTCGTAGGCACGGCCTTGCACCGCGGCGCTCGGCTCGACCTTTTCGACCATGCCCAGGTAGCCGCACAACAGGCTCGCGGCGATCGCCAGGTAAGGGTTGGCGTCGGCACCCGGCAAACGGTTTTCCACGCGCATCGCGTCGGGGCTCGAGGTCGGCACGCGCAGGCCGACGGTGCGGTTTTCTTCTCCCCATTCGACGTTGACCGGTGCGGAGGTGTCGGGCAGGAAGCGGCGGAACGAGTTGACGTTGGGCGCGAACATCGGCAGCACTTTGGGGATGTACTTTTGCAGGCCGCCGATGTGGTGCCGGAACAGCGCGCTCATCTGCCCGTCGGCATCGGCGAAGATCGGCTGGCCGCTGGCGATGTCGACCACGCTTTGATGGATGTGCATGGCGCTGCCAGGTTCGTCACCAATGGGTTTGGCCATGAAAGTCGCAGTCACGTTGTGCTTGAGTGCCGCCTCGCGCAGGGTGCGTTTGAACACGGTGATCTGGTCTGCCAGGTCCAGCGCATCGCCATGACGGAAGTTGATTTCCATCTGTGCCGGGCCGTCTTCGTGGATCAGCGTGTCGAGGTCCAGGCCCTGCAGTTCGCACCAGTCGTAGACGTCTTCAAACAGTGGATCGAACTCGTTGGCGGCGTCGATGGAAAACGACTGACGACCGCTTTCCGCGCGGCCAGAACGCCCCAGCGGTGCCTTGAGTGGCAAGTCCGGGTCTTCGCAGCGCTGGGTCAGGTAAAACTCCATTTCCGGCGCGACAATCGGCTGCCAGCCTTTGTCGGTGTAAAGCTGCAGCACTTTCTTCAGCACGTTGCGCGGCGACAGTTCGATGGGGTTGCCGAACTTGTCGAAGGTGTCGTGGATCACGATGGCGGTGGGTTCGATGGCCCACGGCACCACGTAAACCGCGTCGGCGACAGGTTTGCAGACCATGTCGATGTCGGCCGGGTCGAGCAGGTCGTAGTAGATGTCGTCGTCGACAAAGTCCCCGGTTACCGTTTGCAACAGCACACTTTCCGGCAGGCGCATGCCTCGATCATGCAGGAACTTGTTGGTGGGTGCAATCTTGCCGCGAGCAATGCCGGTCAAGTCGCTGACCACACACTCGACCTCGGTAATCTTGTGATCTTTCAGCCACGTGAACAGCTGATCGAAAGGGACATTCATAAGGACCTCATTGTTGGTTTGAATTACGCCGGGGAAGGCGCCTTGATCCACCGGACACTTCCCCTGTGGCGCGTTGACGACTATCTTGGGCGGGCCGTGGCGTTCCATCTATCCACTTTAAGCAGCACCAAAACGCACCAAACAAGTGCGTAAGGTCATCCCATGACAGCGTGCAATCCGTTACAGGTTCAAGCGTTCAACACCGCCGACGTGGCCGAGCAGATCCGCGCCACTCCGGGTTGGGTGCAGCACTATCAGCAGATGTCACCGGGGCATTTCGCCGGGCGGGTGCGCTATCTGGACTTGCAAGGCGTGGAGATTTACGAAGAGCAGATGAACACCCGGGTCGAGCAGAATTTCAGCGCCCCCGAAGGCTCACTGGCGTTCTGTTTCGATCGCAGCGATAACTCGCTGTACGTGTTGAACGGCGAAAGCCGCAACATCTGGATCACCCCGGAGAACTACCAGGAAATCGCCGTGGTGTTCGGGCCGCAATTCGTTCAACGGCATGGCCTGGACGTGGCGCGGCTCGAAGGCTTGTTTATGTCGCCGCTCAATTGCGGGCAGAACGCGCTGTTCAGCCGCTGGTTGAGCGGCACCTTGACGCGACTGGAACAAACGCTGGATCCGCCGAGCAAAGAGGCATTGACCCAGCAGTTGCTGGAGGACTGTTTGTTCATCCTCGATAACGCCTGTGTGTGTCTGGATCGCGCAGGTATGCAGCGTCGGGCCGAAGAGCGAACGATCATGAAGCGCGTCGCCGAATGGGCCGCCGATACCCCGGAAGAAACCCTAAACTTGCTGGAACTGTCCCAGGTGGCCGGGGTTTCGTTGCGTCAGTTGCAGCACGCGTTCAAGGCGTATACCGGGATGACGCCTTCGCATTGGTTGCGCTTGCGCCGGCTCAACAGTGCGCGCCGTGAGTTGCTCAGCCGAACGGCCAGCGACACGACAGTCGCGCAAGTGGCGATGCACTGGTCGTTCTGGCATTTGGGGCGGTTTTCCAGCAGTTATCGAGCGCTGTTCCAGGAACTTCCCAGCCAGACGCTCGCCCGCCAACACAGTGGACCTGGTCGGAGATCATCATGAGTCGGTTATCGTCTTTCAGTCTGTGTGTCGTAGTGTCGATGGCCTGTACGCAGGTCCAGGCCGAAACGGTTGTGCCGTTGAAAGGGCAGAGTTCGCAACAAACCCAGCTGGACATCAACGATTGCCGCAACGTCGCGGCGAGTCAGAGTTCCTCAACACCACCACCCTCGGGCGGCCGCTTGCGCGGTGCTGCGGTGGGTGCTGCTGCCGGGGCGGTGGGCGCTGAGGTCCGGGGGCGTCAGCATGACGAGTTTTACGAGGGGGTCGACGACGATGTGAAACAGGAATATCGCCAGAACCGGGCCGGGCAAACCGCAGCGGCGGGCGCAGTAGTTGGTGGCGCGCGCCAGCGTCAGGAGCGTCGGGCGCAGCAACAGACCAACGCGTCGACCAGTTCAACCGCCTATACCAGCTGCCTGCAAGGGCGGGGTTATCAGGTAACGCCCTGAGTACCTGGCGTTCTCTGCCGCTGTTCGATCAGGTGAACCATCAAGTCGGCATAGAGCGTGAGGGCGATAAACAACCCCATGCGCACGGCGAAGGCGGTATAGACGTCTTTGCCGGCAAGACTGTCCTGCACCGACTGGCCCAGCAGGATAATCAGCGTGACCAGGCTGTTGAGCCAGAACCCCGGGGTTTGTCGAGTCGGACTCAGGGCATAGAGCTTGCGCGCCAACAGCAAGCCGAACAGCAGCATCCACAGAAAGAACATCCACAAGTGCACGAACAGGCTGAGCGCGCACCAGAACACAATGGCCAACAGCCCGCCCATCAAGGTCGAACCGAGCAGTTCGCGACTGGCGTTGCGCGTCGTTACCGTTGAACTCTGCTGGCCCAGACTGACCGCCTTCAAAATGATCGGCAGATAACTGGCTGGGTCGATCAGCGCCAACAAGAACGCCGGCATCACGATCAGGGTGGCACGCAGCGCTATCCTGGGCACTTCTTGCGCCGGCATAGCGCTGGCGGCAGGTGGCGAGGGTGCATTGGCCGGGTCGGGGAACAGCCAGTGACTGATCGCGACGACGATGACGGCGAGGAGCAAGGCCTTGACCAGGGCACCGATGACCATCATCGCCAGATCGAACTCGGCAACGCCGGCCGAGGAAATCATCGTCAGGCCAATGATCAGAAAGGTCACGATCAAGGTGTTGCCGCCGCGCAGCCCGAAACCAAAGGCCAGGAACAGACTGACACCGATCAGCAGCACACCGCTGAGGGGGTAATAACGCAGGACCGGGATCAGTAACAGCCCGATGCCGGTGGTCAGCATCGCAACCACTGCCAGCATCACGCCGGCCTTGAATGGCAGGGGTTTGTTAAGCGTGGCCAACAGCAACACGCAAAGCACCGGCGCAATAAACGGAATCGGCAGTGCCAGGCCGAAGCTGATGGCCAGGCACAGCGCCGTGCCGACGGCCAGACGCGGCGCCCGTTGGAGTCCGGGCGGGCGATCAGTAGGCATAAGACAACCAACTCATCAGCCAGAAAAACACGCGTCCCAAGGGATTCAGCGGATTGTTCTGCGCAGGAAAGGCCATGACTTCGGCCTGGCCCCCGGCACGAATGGCGCGATTGTCACGCAGCACCTGCATCGCCTCGTCAGAAAATTCGATGATCACCGGGAAGCGTTGGGCCGGACGCAACCAGTCGCGACTGTTTTGCACACTGGGCAAGGTGCCCGGCGCCGGCGTCTGCCCCACGCTGACGCCGTAGCCGACGCTGCGCACCCGTCCCTCGAAGACCTCGCCGGGCAGCGCGTCCAGCACGATCGCCACCGGAGTTCCAGGCTTGACCCGCCCCAGGTTGTTCTCGGTCATGTCCGCACTGATCCACACATCGTGAATGGCAATCAAAGTCATGACCGGCGTGCCGACCGCGGCGAATTGGCCGACGTCGGTGCGCAGGTCAGTTATCAAACCTGCCGAGCGCGCGCGGACTTGGGTGTTGGCCATGTCGAGTTCGGCTTTTGATAACGCCGTGGCGGCGCTGCGTAACAGCGCGTTGTCTTCCTCGCTGCCGCCTTCCTGTTCCCGTGCGCGCTGGACTTCGGCACGGGCCGCGGCAACCTGGCTGACGGCCTGTTCACGGCTGGCCCGAGAGGCTTCAAGCAAGCGCACGGAAATGGTTCCGCGGTCTTGGCGGTACAGGCTTTCGAGGCGTTCGTTATCCTGCCGGGCCTTGAGTTCATTGGCCTGGGCCGCCCGCAACGAGGCTTGCGCGGAGGCGATGCCGGCAGTGCTGGCACCGATCTGCCGGCGGGTAGACTCAAGATCCGCGCGTGCACGGTCGGCGGCTATTTGATAGGGCTGCTGATCGACCTCGAACAGCACATCGCCGACCTTGACGTCCTGGTTGTTGCGCACATTCACGCGGATCACCTGACCGGCCACCTCGGCCGCCACCGGAATCACAAAGGCACCGACCCGGGCCTGTTGCGTATACGGCGTGAAACGGTCAGCCAACAGATACCAGGCCAGACTCAGGACGATCAGCAGCAGCACCCATTTGATGCCTTTTTTTGCCGGATCGGCAGCCGGTTCGGGCGCCTTGGAAGAGGGCGCTTCAGTGGCGGGCGGTGAGGGTTCACTCATCGGCTTTGACCTTGTCTGACGTGGAAGAGAGGGCTGGCGAAGGGGCCGGCTGATTCAGCAGGTCGCCCCAGTCGGTGCGGTGTTCCATTTGTTGGCGCGTGCCTGGGTCGACGGTTGGCAGGGCGCTGTACCAGCCACCGCCGAGGGCTTTGTACAGGGCGATCAGGTTGCTCACGGCATTGCTGCGGCTGATCAGGTAATTGTCCTGTTGTTCGAGCAATGCGCGTTGGGCATCCAGCACCCGCTGGAAGTCCGAGTAGCCTTCGCGGTATTGGCTGTTGGCCAGGCTCAGCGAGCGCTTGGCGGCGACCTGCGCTTCGCTCAGGATGCGCTCGCGTTCCAGTGATTTGCTCAGGCCGCTGGCGGCATCATCGGCTTCGCGTGCAGCCTCGCGGACTTTGTCGCGATAAACCTCGATCAGCTGCTGCAACCGCGCATCCTGCACCCGCACGTTGTTGCTGATCTGACCGTGATCAAACAGGTTCCAGCGCAAACTGGGGCCGCCGATCAGGTCCAGGCTGTTGGAGGTGCCCTTCAGCGTGTCGGTCGACCAGACGATGCTGCCGAGCAAGGTCAGCGATGGATAGAAGTCGGTTTCTGCCACGCCGATCAGTGCCGATTGGGCGGCGACGTTGAGTTCGGCGGCGCGTACGTCCGGTCGACGCAACAGCAGGCTGGCGGGTACGTCTTGCAGCACGGCACGGTCTACCAGCGGAATCAGTCCTTGGTTTTCGAGCAATTGGGGCAGGGCGTTGGGCGGCTGTCCGATCAGTACGGCCAATGCGTTGCGGGTGCGCAGCACTTGCCCTTCAAGCTCGGGAATGCTGCTCAAGGTGCCGAGGTACTGGGTCTTGGCTTGTTGCAAATCGAGCTCGGCGCTCTGGCCGCTGTTGAACAGTTTCTCGGTGATTTCAAAGTTGCGCTTTTGCTGTTCGGCGTTTTCCCGGGCGACGCGTAAACGCGCTTCGGTGGTGCGCAATGAGAAGTAAGTGTCGGCCACTTGAGCACGCAGCAGTACCAGTACGTCTTCATAATTGGCTTGAGCCGCAAAGTAACTGGCATCTGACGACTCGATGGCCCGACTGAAACGTCCCCAGAAGTCCAGCTCCCAACCGACATCAAAGCCCACGCTGTGTTGCCAGAAATGGCTGTCTTGCGGGTTGCTGCCACCGGATTGCCGGCGGTTGAAGTACAGGCTCTCGGCACTGGCCTGTTGCAGTTGCGGATAGCGTCCGCTTTGCGCCATGCCCAGCCTGGCACGGGCTTCCATGACGCGAAGGCCGGCAATCTTCAGGTTGGAATTGTGCGCATCTGCTTCGGCAATCAATCCGTCGAGGACTGGGTCGGCGAACACTTGCCACCACTGGCGCACATCGGGATAGGCGCGTCTTTGGCTGGCCTGTTCAAGCGCAGGGCTGCTCCAGAGTTTTGTCCAGGCCTCGCCCGGGGCCTGGAAATCCGGTCCCAGACGCACGCAGCCGCCAATAGCGAGGGCAACCAGTAGAAGCAGCGGACCCGGGCGCGTCAGCATCGCAGCACTGTAAGTTGGTCACGGGAAAACCTCATCCGAGCGTCCCTAATGTTGAATGCCCTGGCTGTTGGGCGGGCTTGAACCGGTTTTGATTAGGTTAGTACAGCCAAGACAAACACAAAGTCATGTTTGACAAACAGGGCATTGAGCAACTGCTACGCTTTTGAAAGTTATTCATTCGGGTGAATAAGAAGGGTACGAAGACCATGACCAGTCCCCAGGACGAGATTGCCCCCAGCTCCACCGGTTGGCGTTTCAAAGCAGGCATCGGGATTCTCAGTTTGACAGTGCTCGCCTGGCTGTTGGTGCCGCTCGCCGCCGCTGCGGATGTGCCCGGCCCAAAGATCGCGGCACTGACAGGCATTTTGTTTATCAGCAACAAGATTCTGCTGATCCTTGCCATCGCCGTCATGGGCAAGTCCGGTTTCCAGCAGCTCAAGCGCAGCGTGTTTGGCTACGTTTCCACGCTTGCACCGACTGAACTGGAAGTAGGCCCGGCTCGCCATCGAGTTGGCCTGGTGATGTTTTGCCTGCCACTGATTTCATCATTTCTCGAACCTTACGTGGACACGCTGTGGCCGGGGCTGAGACCGAACCTCTGGCAGGTCCAGGCGCTGGGCGATGCCATGTTGGTCGGCAGCTTTTTCGTACTGGGGGGAAATTTCTGGGACAAGGTGCGTGCTTTGTTTATCCGCACGGCGCGTGTTGTCAACGTGAGTGCGGTGTGAGTGCTTCTAACGAGAGATGATCCCGTGATCGATCGCGTATTTTACGAGGGCGGCGGGTTTGTCGATGTTGAGTTTGCGGCGGATGCTCAGGCGATGGGTTTCCACTGTGCGGACGCTGATGTCCAGCTCGCGAGCCATTTCCTTGTTGTTCAACCCCTGAGCCATTTTGTACAGCACCTGGCTCTCGCGTGGTGTCAGTTCGTTGTCGGTACTTTTATCGGCGATGAGCCGTTGGGCGATTTCGGCACTGTAGAACGTCCCACCACTGACAATGGCTTCGATGGCCGCAATGATTTCCCGTGAAGGCGCGTTCTTCAGCACATAGCCGCTGGCCCCCGAGCGAACCGATTCACTGACGTATTCGTAGTTGTCGTACATGCTCAGCACCAGCACCTTGAGCGACGGGTACTGGCTGCGCAACAGCCGGGTCAGCTCGAGCCCGTTGATATCCTTCAGGCTGATGTCGACCAGCAACAGATCCGGCTGACAGCGCCCGACCATCGCAATGGCATCGGCGCCATTCTCGGCTTCGCCCACCACTTCCAGCGGCGCCATGACCGCCAGCAGTGATTTGATTCCATCGCGGACCAGGGAGTGATCGTCGACCAGGGCGACGCGGATCGGGTAGGGCAGGTTCATCGCAGGCATTCACTCTAATTGTTATGGGTTGAGTCAGCGTTCTGTACCGGGTGGCTTCATCGGCAGCAGCACGTCCAGCTCACTTCTTCCCGGCATCGAGGTCAGGTCGAATCGACCGCCAAAATGCTCGACTCGCTCGCGGATATTACGCAGGCCAATGCCGGCCTGGCGACGTTCGACCTGGGCGACATTGAAACCTATGCCGTCATCGATCACCGTCAACCGTACGGACTTTTCGCAGCCGTGCAGGGTAATGATGACGTGTTTTGCCTGGGCGTGGCGTTCGATGTTGGTCAGGCCTTCTTGCACAATGCGAAACAGCGAGGCGGCGGCGCCGTCGGCCAGGTGACAGTCGAATTCGTTATCGTTGAAGGTTACAACAAGACCGCTGCGTTGCTCGAACTCGGCGGCGAGTTGACCGATTGCCGCCGGCAGGCCGAGGGTGTCGAGCAATGATGAACGCAGGTCGTGGGAGAGGCTGCGAACCTCACCGATCGCTTCCCCCAGGCGCTCGGTGGCGTCTCTTAAAATGCTCAAGCCTTTGTCTTGGCCATTCTCCAACACATGGCTGGCCAGTTCGAACTGAAACTTGATAGAGACCAGCAACTGGCTGATACCGTCGTGCAGCTCTCGGGAAACCCGCGAACGCTCTTCCTCCTGCAGGCTGACGATACGTTGGGTCAGGCGCTGCAGCTTTTTGTCGGCCAGGCGATGTTCGCTGACGTTCAGCGTCATGCCGCTGGCGAACACAAACAGCACCGCTACAAGCGCCACCGCGGCAATCGCCAGCATGGTTGTGCGGATGCCCTGAGCCACCTCGGCACGCGCTTGTTGGGTGGCGCGTTCAACGTCTTCAAGGTAGATGCCGGTGCCGAGCATCCAGCCCCAACGATCGAGCATCACTACGTAGGCGAGCTTGTCGGTCACTTGGCCGGAAGAGGGTTTGTTCCAGGCGTAACGTTGAAAGCCTTCGCCGGATGCCGCGCTTTTGAGCAACGCCTGGATTACCGGCAGGCCGTGAGGGTCTTTCATGTCCCACAGGTATTGGCCCACCAGCTCCGACTGGCGTGCGTGCATCAGGCTGCGGCCCTCGCGGTCGTAGACGAAGAAGTAGCCATTGATGCCAAAACTGAGCTTGCGCAGTTCTTCCAGCACTTGTTGCTGTGCGTGTTCGTCACCACGGCCGTTGTCGTACAGCGGCGCGATCAGGCTTTGTGCCATTTCAACGTAGTTTTTCAGCTCTGCGCGCTTGCTGGCCAGAATGCTGTCTTCGATCAGTTGCGCCTGTTGATCGCCCAGTTGGCGGTTCAGGGAAATCACCAGCGCGCAGATGACCGCGATCGCCAACACCAGCGGCAGAATGCCGAGCGCGACGATTTTGTGTTTGAGCTGCATCTCTACTCCTGGCCAGACCGAGGGAGGGCGAAGGCCCGGCATCATATGCCAAAGATACGCGCCTCCAGTAGCAGTGCTGGACAGAATGACAAACCGTCTACGTAGAACTACGTAGACGCCACGTACGTAGTAACGCGGATTTATTTGTCGACAGCATGGGTGGATATTGGGCCCGCTCCGCAAAGCGGACACAATTATAATAATTACCGCCGCAGTCACTGGCTGTCGGCAGGAGACACGCTATGCCCCGTCTGGCTAAACACCTCGCCTGGTTTGCCGTGGCTGTCTTGGGAGCGTTTGCGCTAAGTGTCGTGGCCCTGCGCCGCGGCGAAGCCATCAACGCCCTCTGGATCGTAGTCGCAGCCGTCGCTATCTATCTTGTCGCATACCGCTACTACAGCCTGTTCATCGCCACCAAGGTGATGCAACTCGACCCCAATCGAGCCACTCCCGCCGTACTCAACAACGATGGTCTGGACTATGTGCCGACCAATAAACACGTACTCTTTGGTCACCACTTCGCAGCCATTGCCGGCGCGGGGCCGCTGGTCGGTCCGGTGTTGGCGGCGCAGATGGGCTACCTGCCCGGTACGCTGTGGCTGATTGCCGGCGTGGTGCTAGCCGGTGCGGTTCAGGACTTCATGGTCCTGTTCATGTCCACCCGCCGCAACGGCCGTTCCCTGGGCGACATGGTCCGCGAAGAAATGGGCCGCATCCCCGGCACCATCGCGCTGTTCGGCTGCTTCCTGATCATGATCATCATCCTCGCGGTGCTGGCGCTGATCGTGGTCAAGGCCCTGGCCGAAAGCCCGTGGGGCATTTTCACGGTGATGGCGACCATCCCGATCGCGATGTTCATGGGCATCTACATGCGCTACATCCGTCCGGGCCGCATCGGTGAAATCTCGGTGATCGGCGTGGCGTTGCTGCTGGGGTCGATCTGGCTGGGCGGGCAGATCGCCGCTGACCCGGTCTGGGCCAAGGCCTTTACCTTCACCGGACTGCAGATTACCTGGATGCTGATCGGCTATGGCTTCGTGGCGGCGGTGTTACCGGTGTGGCTGATTCTGGCGCCGCGTGATTACCTGTCCACGTTCCTGAAGATCGGCACCATCGTTGCGCTGGCGATCGGCATTCTGATCACCATGCCTGAGCTGAAAATGCCGGCATTGACCCAGTTCATCGACGGCACCGGGCCGGTGTGGAAGGGTGGGCTGTTCCCGTTCCTGTTCATCACCATCGCTTGTGGCGCGGTGTCCGGTTTCCACGCACTGATTGCTTCCGGCACCACGCCGAAGCTGCTCGCCAGCGAAGGCCATGCCCGTTACATCGGTTACGGCGGCATGCTGATGGAATCCTTCGTGGCGATCATGGCGATGGTGGCCGCTTCGGTGATCGAGCCGGGCGTGTACTTCGCCATGAACAGCCCGGCAGCTCTGGTCGGCGCCGATGCTGTTTCGGTTGCGCAGACAGTCAGCAGCTGGGGCTTTGCCATCACGCCGGAAGCGTTGCAAGCGGTGGCCAAGGACATCGGTGAAACCACCGTCCTGGCCCGTGCCGGCGGTGCGCCGACCCTCGCGGTCGGTATCGCGCAGATCCTGCACCACGTGCTGCCGGGTGAAAACACCATGGCGTTCTGGTACCACTTCGCGATCCTGTTTGAAGCGCTGTTCATCCTCACTGCGGTCGATGCCGGTACCCGTGCCGGACGTTTCATGCTGCAGGACTTGCTTGGTTCCTTTGTGCCGGCGCTGAAACGCACCGAATCCTGGACCGCCAACCTGATCGCCACGGCCGGTTGCGTGGCGATGTGGGGTTACCTGCTGTACCAAGGCGTGATCGACCCGTTGGGCGGGATCAACACCTTGTGGCCACTGTTCGGTATCTCCAACCAGATGCTGGCCGGTATCGCGCTGATGTTGGCAACCGTTGTGCTGATCAAAATGAAACGCCAACGCTATGTGTGGGTGACCATGCTGCCAGCGGTATGGCTGCTGATCTGCACCACCACTGCAGGCTTCATCAAGCTGTTCGACGCCAACCCGGCGATCGGTTTCCTCGCGCTGGCGAAGAAATACAGCGATGCCCTGGCCAACGGTCAGGTGCTGGCGCCGGCCAAGAGCATCGAGCAGATGCAGCACGTGATTTACAACGCCTACACCAACGCAACGCTGACGGTGTTGTTCCTGCTCGTGGTGTTCAGCATCCTGTTCTTTGCGCTCAAAGTCGGCATTGCCGCCTGGGGCACCAAAGAGCGTACGGATAAAGAAGCGCCATTCCAGGCGCTGCCAGATGCTTGATCGAGGAGGGCAGCATGTTCAATGACCTGAGTCGCCTCGGTAAATACCTCGGTCAGGCCGCGCGCCTGATGGTCGGCATGCCCGACTACGACAACTACGTCGAGCATATGCAAACCGAACACCCGGACAAGCCGGTGATGAGCTATGAGATGTTCTTTCGCGAACGTCAGGAGGCTCGTTACGGCGGTAAGGCAGGGCCGAAGTGTTGCTGACCTGACAGCCAGGTTGATCCAAGCCCTGTGGGAGATTCTATGTTGCAGGACAACCCTGCAACGGTCGATTCGGTTGGTATTCGCTCTGGTTTTTCATCAGGGCGAACGCCCCCATGATCGCTGATCATGTTCTAGACTCACCGGGGTCCTGATGGAGTTAAACGTCAAGAGCAGAAGGGCCGTCCACGCGATCTGGATAAAACGAATGAGCGGTCTGCAAGAGAAGGCAGGCGGTTATCGCGAACCGGATTATCCGCTGCGGCGAATTCCCGAAAAATTCTGACGGATTGCCGAGCGAGTCTCCGCCAAGGGCTGCGTTGCCATGAGTCATTCGGATATTGTGCCTCCCGTCCCGGAACCGGGGCGGATTGCGCACCGCAAGTCGAACGACGGCCAGACCCTCTGGGACCGCTGGCTCCCGGGACTGCGTACGTTGCGCGGATACCAAATGATTTGGTTGCGCCACGACCTCGTGGCCGGACTGGTGCTCACCACTATGCTGATACCCGTCGGCATCGCCTATGCGGTGGCATCGGGCGTACCCGGTATTTATGGGCTCTACGCAACGATCGTTCCATTACTCGCTTATGCGTTGTTCGGTCCCAGCCGGATTCTGGTGCTTGGGCCAGACTCTTCGCTGGCTGCCGTCATCCTGGCCGTCGTCTTGCCACTGTCCGGCGGCGATCCGCATCGCGCAATCGCCCTCGCGGGCATGATGGCGATCGTCTCGGGGGTGGTGTGCATCCTGGCTGGCATCGCGCGTCTGGGCTTCATTACTGAGCTGCTTTCCAAACCGATCCGCTACGGATACATGAACGGGATTGCGCTGGTGGTATTGATCAGTCAACTGCCAAAGTTTTTCGGTTTTTCGATCGAAACCGACGGGCCGCTGAGAAATGTATGGGCGATCGCTACAGCAGTGATGGCTGGGAAAACCAACTGGGCCGCGTTCATGGTGGGCGCAGGCACTCTGGCGGTGATCCTGCTACTCAAGGGCAATAAACGCGTGCCGGACATTCTGGTCGCAGTGGCAGGCGCGACCGTTGCCGTTGGTGTACTGGACCTTGCAGCGCGCGCCGGGGTGTCGGTCCTGGGATCGCTCCCACAGGGGCTGCCAGCATTCGCCATTCCCTGGATCACCAGGGCTGATATCGTCCCCGTCCTGATTGGTGGTTGTGCCGTCGCCCTCGTTTCGTTCGCCGACACCAGTGTGCTCTCTCGTGTCTATGCGGCGCGGACTCGTACTTATGTGGACCCGAACCAGGAAATGGTCGGGCTCGGCTTCGCCAACCTTACCGCCGGGCTTTTTCAGGGTTTTCCAATCAGCAGCAGTTCATCCCGGACACCCGTGGCCGAGGCCGCAGGCGCGAAAACCCAATTGACCGGTGTCGTCGGTGCGATCGCCGTTGCCTTATTGCTGATGGTGGCGCCGAACCTGTTGCAGAACCTGCCCACCAGCGCATTGGCGGCAGTGGTGATCGCATCCGCCATCGGCCTGATCGAAGTGACCGACCTGCGACGAATCTATCGCATCCAGCGCTGGGAATTCTGGCTGTCGATCGTCTGCACCATCGGTGTGGTCGTACTGGGCGCGATCGAGGGTATCGGCCTGGCGATCGTGATCGCCGTCATCGAGTTCCTGTGGGATGGCTGGCGCCCGTACTCGGCGGTTCTGGGCAGCCCGGAAAAGATCCGGGGTTACCACGACATCAAGCGCTATCCCGACGCGCGCCTTATCCCGGGCCTGGTTTTGTTTCGCTGGGATGCACCTTTGTTTTTCGCCAATGCCGAGCTGTTCAATGACCGGGTACTGGACGCCGTGGCAACATCGCCTTCGCCCGTGCGTTGGCTGGTTGTAGCGTCGGAACCGGTCACCAGCGTGGACGTAACCTCTGCCGATATGCTGGCTGAACTCGATGAAACCTTGCGTGGGGCGGGTATCAAATTGTGCGTGGCCGAGATGAAGGATCCGGTCAAGGACAAACTAAAGCGATTCGGGCTTTTCGCCAAGCTGGGCGAAACGGCATTTTTTCCAACGATAGACGATGCGGTCGAAAGTTATCTTGTGATTTATCCAGTGGGTTAGCCCGCGCCAATGAGCTTCGCAGGCGGGATTTCCCGGGAAAGCAAAGCGCTCGTGGACGCTCGGCTTTCACAGAGCGAATGCCGGAAGGCTGTGCTTGAACCGGGTGCGCGGGTTGCCGGTGGCTTTCATCAAGTCCGTGTTGACCTGGTACGGCAGCAGTCGCTTGATACGTTCGGCCCAGGCTTTACCAAGTGAGGTTCATCGTGCTGATCGAGAGGCGGACTACGGGAAATCGTTCCCGGCCATAAAGGACGGTTTGTAATCATTTCCAGAGAGTGCGGGGCATTGATTCGGGAGTTCAATCTCTCGACAAAAGACTCGGCACCATCAAGGCTGCGGAAGCTCGCCATCCACAGACCCATGTGAACCCACCAACAATTCTGTGCGGGGTCTTTTTCAACATAAATCTTCATTGACGGCGCTCCAAAAAGGCAGGAATCAATCATCCTGATGTGTGCAGGCTCATCCTTTGCTTTCTGAGTACGCTGGCGGTGAGCAATCCATGGCATTGCGTCGTTGCGTGCTCGACAAGCGTGGGCGCGATCAACCGGCAAACTATTGATCAGGATCAACTATCCTGGTCTGTTTGCCCGCGGCCTGATGCCGTGCGTCGGACAGCGACTGTCTAGCATGCCGATTGGGTTGTAGATGGGCCATCGGGACGTGAAACATGATGTTGGCGTAGCACGGATGGTAAGGCTCAGTGTCGGGCCGTCCTCCATGCTTCACTACTTTGCACATTCACTTCAGGCGTCATCTCCGGGTGCATTTTATTGACCATTAATAGTGCGTCGGTATTCATCAATGCGCCGCGCTGGACGCCTTGTATTACAAGCAGAATAAAAACAGTGAGTAGGAATTTCCCGCTTGTAGGGCATAAAACTCAAATCAGTTGCCAAATGCACCATTTTCGTCCGATCCAGAGTTGTGCAAGTTACAAGTGGAAAAACCGTTTCAGTAGTCTTATCGATTTTCGTCTCAAAAATGAAATGATGTGTCGCAATTCAGGCTTGTCGGAGGGTTTTTAAGGTTTTTATCGGTCGTAACAATAGTTGGGCACAGCCCTTGCAAAAGTACTTTCAAGCCACCGCTAGTGTGGTTTTTCATCGAAAAAAAATTATGGGGGAACGTTATAAATGGGGCGCCAGAAATCAAACCGCAAAGGCCAAGTCTCTGGCGTCGGAACGCGTCAAGAGGTTGCCGAATTCACGCGGAATTTGTTTCCAAATGAGACAGGAAGTTAACGACGCACACTGAGGTGCTCAACAGAAACAGTACTCACTAAAACAACGTAAGGCCTGATTTTATTGAAATAGCGAAGTTATAAGAAAATGCCGTCTGTATTGCGGCAAGGAGTAGGGTATGTCCCGAGCTTTTTTTAACGAAATGTATGATGCGAGTGGTGGCTGCCGCCCACATTACCAGGAGTTCGCGCGTTGGTTGGCGGACACACCTCTGGAGTTGCTGGATCAACGTCGTCGCGAAGCCGACCTGTTGTTCCACCGAGCCGGCATCACCTTCACCTTATACGGGGACGAGCAGGGCACCGAACGGTTGATTCCGTTCGACATCATTCCGCGCAGCATCAAGGCCAGCGAATGGCAAATGGTCGAGAAGGGCTGCATTCAACGGGTCCAGGCATTGAACATGTTCCTGGACGACATCTACCACGGGCAACGTATTCTCAAGGAGGGCATCATTCCGGCCGAACAGGTGTTGGCCAATGAGGGTTATCAGGTCGCCATGCAGGGCCTGAATCTGCACCGGGGCATCTACGCCCACATCGCCGGGGTCGATCTGGTCCGCGACGGCGATGGCAGCTACTACGTATTGGAAGACAATCTGCGCACTCCCAGCGGCGTCAGCTACATGCTTGAAGACCGCAAGATGATGATGCGTTTGTTCCCCGAACTCTTCGCCGCCCAGCGTGTGGCGCCCATCGATCACTACCCGAACCTGCTGCTGGACACCTTGAG
Organism: Pseudomonas sp. FP1740; assembly: GCF_030687165.1. Classification (NCBI taxonomy): domain Bacteria; kingdom Pseudomonadati; phylum Pseudomonadota; class Gammaproteobacteria; order Pseudomonadales; family Pseudomonadaceae; genus Pseudomonas; species Pseudomonas sp. FP1740. The sequence continues at coordinate 3,406,932 of NZ_CP117461.1, read as the reverse complement.
GAGCTCCAGTCCGCTGGACAATCCTACGACCGTGGTGCTGACCCCGGGCCGCTTCAACAGCGCTTACTTCGAGCATGCGTTCCTGGCCCGTGAAATGGGCGTGGAACTGGTTGAAGGCGCAGATCTGTTTGTCCGCGACGATCACGTCTATATGCGCACCACCGCTGGCCCCAGACAGGTGGACGTCATTTACCGCCGTCTCGACGATGCGTATCTCGATCCACTGTCGTTCAACCCGGACTCCATGCTCGGCGTACCGGGCCTGATTGCCGCTTACCGCTCAGGCAACGTGGTGCTGGCGAACGCCGTCGGCACCGGCGTGGCCGACGACAAGTCGATCTATCCCTATGTCGGCGACATGATCCGCTTCTATCTTGCCGAGGAACCGATCCTCAAGAACGTGCCTACCTGGCAATGCCGCAAACCGGAAGAGTTGTCCCATGTGTTGGCGAATCTGCCTGAGCTGGTGGTCAAGGAAACCCAGGGCTCCGGTGGCTACGGCATGCTGGTCGGCCCGGCGGCCACGGCGGCGGAAATCGAAGACTTCCGCGCGCGCCTCAAGGCACGCCCCGAAGCTTATATCGCCCAACCAACCCTGTGCCTGTCGACGTGCCCGACCTTTGTCGAAAACGGCATCGCTCCACGCCACATTGACCTGCGCCCGTTTGTGCTGTCGGGCAGAGAAACCCGTCTGGTGCCCGGTGGCCTGACCCGCGTGGCATTGCGCGAAGGCTCGCTGGTGGTGAACTCGTCTCAGGGCGGCGGCACCAAAGACACTTGGGTAGTGGAGGACTAAGACATGCTTTCAAGAACCGCTTCGGACCTCTACTGGATGTCCCGTTACCTGGAGCGCGCCGAAAACCTGGCGCGCATGCTCGAAGTCAGTTACTCGTTGTCGTTGATGCCTCAGGCGGGGCGTACCGATGGCCGCGCCGAACTGGCAATGTCGCTGCTCGCCGCCGGTACGCTGGACGATTACAACGAGCGTTATGGAGAGCTCAACACCGAACGCATGTTGCACTTCTTCGCGCTGGATGAAACCAACCCCGGGAGTATCTATTGCTGTTTGCAAGCCGCGCGAGCCAATGCTCATGCCGTGCGCGGACGCATCACCGCCGACATGTGGGAGAACATCAACGCCACCTGGCTGGAGATGCGCAACATCGCCAGCAATGGTCTGGCGCGCTATGGCATCAGCCATTTCTGCGAGTGGGTCAAGGAGCGTTCGCACCTGTTCCGCGGTGCGACCTCGGGCACCATCATGCGCAACGATGCCTACTGCTTCATTCGCCTGGGGACTTTCCTTGAGCGGGCAGACAACACGCTGCGCCTGCTGGATGCACGCTACGAAATGTTCGGCGAGGAGTCGGAGGAGGTGAGTGACAACTCCGCGCGCGGCTACTACCAGTGGAGTGCCTTGTTGCGGGCCTTGTCGTCCTTCGAGGCGTTCAACGAGATCTACCGCAATGCGCCGGGCGCCGAGCAGGTCTCCGAGATGCTGTTGTTGCGCAGCGACGTCCCGCGTTCGTTGCATGCCTGTATCGAGGAACTGGACCATATACTCGCCAGCCTGCCGGGCAGCAACGGGCGGGCCGCCCAGCGATTGGCCGCCGAGTTGAATGCTCGGCTGCGCTACACCGGTATCGACGAGATTCTAGGCTTCGGTCTGCACCTTTGGCTGACTGACTTCATCTCCCAGGTTCGCCATCTCGGCCAGACCGTTCACGAGTCCTATCTGGAGGCCGTATGAAACTGTCCATACGTCACGACACCACCTACAGCTACGCCGATGAAGTCTGCACCAGCATTCAGTTCCTGCGTCTGACGCCGCAGAACAGTGAACGCCAGCGCATCCTGGAATGGCACCTGGAACTGCCGCGCCTGGTGCGCAGCCAGTTTGATCCGTACGGCAACATCCTGCATGTGTTGACGATGGACGAACCCCATGGGGCCTTGGTACTGACAGCTTATGGTCAGGTGGATATCGACTCGGACCGTGAGCTGGAGCGCGACAGCCAATCGCCTTTGCCGTTTTTGCGCACCAGTAAGCTGACGATAGCGGACGATGCCCTGAATGCCTTCGCCGTGCAGCACTGCGGCATACGGCGTGATCGAATGGCGTTGATCGACCTGATGCACGGCCTGGCCGACCATATGGTCTACAACCCGGGCGCAACCACCGTGGACACCACGGCCGCCGAGGCGTTTGCGGGCGGAGGCGGGGTCTGTCAGGACCACGCTCACGCCTTCCTGGCCTGCGCCCGTAGCCTGGGGATTCCTGCGCGTTATGTCTCCGGTTACTTGTGCACCGAAGATGAAAACCACTTGGCCAGCCATGCCTGGGCCGAAGCCTGGCTCGACGATGGTTGGTACAGCTTCGATGTCACCAACCGGCTGTCCCGGCCCGAACGCCATCTGAAACTGGCGGTGGGCCTGGACTACCTCGACGCCTGCCCGGTACGTGGCATGCGTCGTGGTGGCGGGGCCGAGTCGATGCTGGCGCGGGTACAGGTAACGTCGCTGTTTCAGGTTCAGCACCAATAAGCCTGAAATGTTCACCGCAATTGGCCATGCCGTCGGGGAGACGGTATGGCCTTTCATCCAGAATTCACGAGTAAGCGCAAATGACTTATTGCGTCGCTATGCACCTGGCCGACGGTATGGTGTTCATCTCCGACTCACGGACCAATGCCGGTATCGACCAGATTTCAACGTTTCGTAAGTTGTTTATTTTCAGCACGCCGGGCGAGCGGCTGATTGTGTTGCAAACGGCGGGCAATCTGGCCACCTCGCAGTCGGTGGTGAACTTGCTCAAGCAGCGTTGCAGCGGGCCTGGCTCGCACCTGTTGAATGTCCGCACACTCTATGACGCCACTGTGCTGGTGGCCGAAACCGTTCGCGAAGTCGTCGCCCGGGACCGTACCAAGTTGGCCGGCAAGACCGACTTGAGTTGCTCTTTTCTGGTGGGCGGGCAGATCGCGGAGGGGGCGATGGATGTGTACAGCATTTACCCGCAAGGCAACTTCATTCAGGCGACGGAGGACACGCCATTCCTGCAATTGGGTGAAAGCAAGTACGGCCGACCGATACTCGATCGCAACCTCACGTACCGCACATCACTCGAAGAGGGCCTGCGCTGCGGGCTGATCTCGTTCGACTCGACCATGCGCAGTAACCTGTCAGTGGGCATGCCACTTGACCTGCTGGTGTACAGGAAAGACAGTTTTGCCAGCGCGAAAAGTTATCGCATTACGGCTGATGACCCGTATTTTATGCGTATCCGTATGCAGTGGGCTGCCGGACTGCAGGACATGCTTGCCGCATTGCCGGCGCCGCCTGACGCTTACATGTCGGGGGGCTGCCAATAAAGCGCTGACTCTGCGTCAGCGCTGAAGTAAAGCGGCCGGGCCAGCGATTACCAAGTGCGCGATATCGTGATGTCGATTGGCTAAAGCAGCGGAATGCTGTAGCTCACGATCAAGCGATTCTGGTTCTGGTCACGCGCCGCCTCGCTGTTGGACTTGCCGTTACGCCATCCAAATCCGACACCTTTAAGCGTGCCGGACTGAATCACATAGTTCAGATCATGCCCACTACGGACGCGACGCCAGAGGAGATTTTAGAACAGGCTGAGCGGGTAGGGCTCTCTCGGATTGAGGCAGAGGGGCATTCCAGTTGACCTAGGCTCACCCACCTTTCGTCAGCGAGATCAGCAACCCTTGTTGACAGAAAAATGCATCAGGAGAATACTCGCCTCAAGATTCATATATATGACTAGATAACAAGGTGAATAAAGTCGATGAACTCCTTATCCAGTGATGTCCGGCTACCGCTTTATCAGCGCCTGCGAGATCAGTTGGCTGAACAGATTGCCAACAATCGTTGGCGTCCCGGGGAGGCCATTCCCACCGAGGCTGCACTTTCAGCGGAGTACCAACTGTCCACTGGCACCGTACGCAAAGCGGTTGACGCGCTGGTCAGTGAGGGCGTTCTTGAGCGTCAGCAAGGTCGAGGCACCTTCGTTCGCCGGCCGCAGTTTCAATCGTCACTGTTCCGATTTTTCCGCTTCCAGACCGCTGCGGGCGAGCGCCAGGTGCCGGAGAGTCGCATCTTGTCGATTGAGCCGGTGGCCGCACCCTCGGCGGTGGCCCAAACGTTAGGCCTGCCAATCGACGCACCGGTTATTCGCATTGTTCGCGTACGTCTTCTCGATGTTCAGCCGGTACTTGCCGAAGAAATCTGGCTACCTCGCAGCCGGTTTCAGCCGCTGCTGGAGATCGACCTGAGTCGAAAAGGGCCGCTGTTGTATCCGATTTACGAAGAAGTCTGCGGTCAGGTCGTCGCTTCTGCCGAAGAAACACTCACCGCCGAGTCTGTAAACGACGTGCATGCGCGATTGCTGCAAGTACCGGTCAACAGTCCCGTGGTGGTAATCGAGCGTCTGGCGCGTGACTACGCCGGGACGCCTCTGGAATGGCGTCGCTCCCGTGGGCATGCCGAGCATTTCCGTTACAGCGTGGATATTCGCTAGCGCCTTGCCTCAATAGCGGATCGCTCATCGGCGCCTGATCTGCGCCGTCTTCATCGTCTTGCTTGCCATGCCTGGCCTCGTAGCGGCGCGGTTTGCTTTCGGCTGCCTCACGTTTCACTTATAAGGATAAGAAATCATGTTCAGCTGGTATCGCCAAGTCACTCCTCGGGAGCGCAAAACGTTTTGGGCCTGCTTCGGCGGATGGTCGCTGGATGCTCTGGAAGTACAAATGTTCGGCCTGGCCATTCCGGCATTGATCGCTGCGTTCGCACTGACCAAGGGCGATGCCGGGCTGATCAGCGGCGTCACGCTGGTCACTTCGGCCATCGGCGGATGGGTAGGGGGGACGTTGTCCGACCGCTACGGCCGGGTGCGTACGTTGCAGTGGATGATTCTGTGGTTCTCCTTCTTCACCTTTCTGTCCGCCTTCGTCACAGGGTTCCATCAGTTGCTGATGGTCAAGGCACTGCAAGGCTTCGGCATTGGCGGTGAGTGGGCCGCCGGCGCGGTATTGATGGCCGAAACCATCAACCCGAAATACCGCGGCAAAGTGATGGGCACTGTGCAAAGTGCCTGGGCGGTCGGTTGGGGGCTGGCGGTCGGGGTATTTGCGCTGATTTATACAGTCGTACCGCAAGACATGGCCTGGCGTGTGATGTTTATTGTAGGCCTGCTGCCCTCGTTCTTGATCCTCTGGGTACGGCGTAATGTCGAGGAGCCTGACAGCTTCCAACGTTTGCAGAAAGCACACGCCATTCCGCAGAGCTTCTTCAAATCCCTGGCCGGTATTTTCCGACCTGAACTGCTCCGCGTAACGCTGTTCGGCGGGTTGTTGGGCTTGGGCGCACATGGCGGATACCACGCGGTGATGACTTGGCTGCCGACATTCCTCAAGACCGAACGCAACCTGTCGGTGTTGAACTCCGGTGGCTACCTGGCCGTGATCATCTTTGCCTTCTGGTGTGGCTGCGTTGTTAGCGGATTCTTGATCGACCGTATTGGCCGCCGCAAAAACATCGTGCTGTTCGCCCTGTGCTGTGTGGTTACCGTGCAGTGCTACGTGTTCCTGCCCCTGACCAATACCCAAATGCTGTTCCTCGGTTTTCCGCTTGGCTTCTTCGCGGCGGGCATTCCGGCCAGCCTCGGTGCACTGTTCAATGAGCTGTACCCGGCGGATGTGCGCGGCGCTGGCGTTGGGTTTTGCTACAACTTCGGCCGAGTGCTCTCTGCGGTGTTCCCGTTTCTGGTCGGCCATATGAGTGACTCCATGTCGCTGGGCTCGGCCATTGGTATTGACGCCGGGATCGCCTATGGCGTGGCGGTAGTCGCGGCCCTCTGCCTGCCGGAAACCCGTGGTCGCAGTCTCGAAGCTACAGCCTCATCCGTCCCGGTTAACGGCGAGAGCGCCCGGGCGTGATGATCCTTACTTGCGATAGATGAAACCTATGTCTGATACCTGTTCAACATCGATCACTGGCATCGATTCCCATGCTCATGTCTTTAGTCGGGGACTAAGCCTGGCCGCTACACGGCGCTACGCCCCTGACTACGATGCCACGCTTGCCGAGTATCTGAACCACCTGGGTAACCATGGTTTGAGTCATGGCGTATTGGTGCAGCCGAGCTTTCTCGGTACCGACAATAGCTACCTGCTGGCGGCGTTGAGGCAAGCGCCGGAGCAGTTGCGAGGCGTGGTCGTGCTGGAGCCAGGCGTCAGTCGCGCGATGTTGGATGAGATGGATCACCTGGGCGTGGTCGGCGTTCGCTTGAACCTGATGGGTAAGGCGTTACCTGATTTTCGTAACAGTGCCTGGAGAGAGTTTTTCAGCCACATTGCTGATCTTGACTGGCATGTCGAGTTGCATCGGGAGGTAAAGGATCTGCCGGGACTGATCCATCAATTGACGCCGTTCGGTTTGAAGTTGGTGATTGATCACTTTGGTCGGCCGGATGCCAATTCGGGCGTCGATCAGCCCGGCTTTTGCGAGTTACTGGAGTTGGGATCGAAAGGTTCGATCTGGATGAAGGTATCGGGAATCTATCGTTTGGGAGGTACGCCGCAACAGAACATCAATTTCGCTCGAATGGCATTACCGCTGCTGGAACAAAGTTTCGGCCTTCGCCAGCTTGTATGGGGCAGCGACTGGCCGCACACGCAGCATGAGCAAAGCATCGGCTTCGGCACAGTAATCGATCAGCTGCAAGCCCTGGCGTGTTCGACGCAGCTTAGTTATTCGTTGCTGGTGCAAGCACCTCGAAGGCTATTCGGTTTTGCGAAAGGCGAAAGCTGAAACTTACGCGTGCATTAGCAGATAACCATTCATCTCACCCATTTATAACGAAAACATACAGAAAGCTTGAAGTGTGACGTTGCAGTCAAACCTCTCGTGCCGCATCGAGAAGTTCTGCACTGGGTCAGCCTATTCCAATTACAAGAGAGTTGTTTCCATGAACAAGCCATCCAATGATGAAATTGAAAGTTCGACGATGCGCAAGTTGGGGTTTCGCCTGATTCCCTTTCTTGTACTCTGTTATTTCATCGCCTACATCGACCGAGTCAATATAGGCTTCGCTGCCCTGACAATGAACCAGGACATCGGCCTGACGGCCAGTGCGTTCGGATTCGGCGCCACGCTGTTTTTCGTTGCTTATGTACTTTGCGAAATGCCCAGCAACATGGCCATGGAGCGTTTCGGTGCCCGGCGGTGGATCGCGCGTATCATGATCACTTGGGGGATCGTCGGGTTCTGTTCGGCATTTGCGGTCGGGCCGATATCCTATTCGATTTCCCGCTTTCTCTTGGGTGCAGCCGAAGCCGGTTTCTTTCCCGGCGTCATTCTTTACCTCACGCAGTGCATCCCCAAAGCATACATGGCTCGAATAGTTGCGCTGTTCATGGTGGCGATACCACTTTCCAACTTTCTCGGCTCACCTGTGTCGGCACTGCTGTTGCAAATGGACGGCCTGGCAGGCCTCAAGGGATGGCAGTGGTTGCTTATGCTTGAAGCAATTCCCGCCATCACTCTGGGATTGCTCGCGCTGAAGGTATTGCCAAATCGACCAAGCGAAGCGAAATGGTTGACTCAGCAGGAACAGGATTGGCTGAGCGAGCAACTGATCAGCGATAAGGCCGCGCGGGAAAGTCGTATTCCTCAACACGCTCATAGCATAAGCGGCACCCTCAAAGCCGTGTTTACTAACAAATATGTATGGGTACTTTCGATTATCTACATGGGCAGTTCGGCAACCAGCAATACGCTGTCGCTGTGGATGCCGCAGATCCTGAAGTCCTTCCATCTGTCCAACATGCAAACGGGTCTGCTGAACATGATTCCGTTCGGCATGGCCGCCGCTTTCATGATTTTCTGGGGACTGCGTGCGGACAAGAGCGGGGAGCGGATCAAGAGCACTGCTATACCGCTGGCCATTACTGCAGTGAGCTTCGCGGCTACGCTGTTCACGGACTCCCTGACCATCACGCTGATACTGCTGACGCTCGTATTGATGGGCAACTATGCGATCAAGGGGCCGTTCTGGGCACTTTGTTCCGAATCCCTGCCGCCGGCGACTTTGGCCACCGGGATTGCAGCGATCAATACCTTTGCCCACTTGGGTACGGGTGCCATGAGTTCAGTGATCGGGGTACTGCATGATCAGACCGGGAGTTTTCCTATCGCACTGATGCCGCTCTGTGCATTGACCGCGATCGGTTCACTGTTGGTGTTTCTAATTGGCAAACAGAACCGTCGTGCGAAGCAAATCGCTACGGTCAGCAGTTAACTCATTCCTGCTGAGGAGGCTTGGAATTGGCGGGCCTCCTCAATGAGCACGTAAATTGCCCCGGAAGCCAAACGAAAGGCGATGGTGTCTTTCTGGGTGCCGCGCAGAACCGCGCAATGTTGGACTCCCAGGCCATACCGAAGATTGCTTGGTACGACATCGTTTTAACCGGTAACAGAGCATTAAATGAAGTCATGCTTCCAGGCGATCTTCCAATCCAGGAATGCTCAACCAGTCGGAGCGAGCAGTTCCGCTTGCCGGAAAAGGCGCCTAAATTTGGCGACTGATTCATACTTAAATAGTTTTTCAGAGCAATGCTGGGCGCAGGGATTGCTGAGAGCCTAATTTTCGACGGCGTCGCTTGGGCGTTGATCATATGGCTGTCCTTGAAATTCGTGCACCAACACCATGCAGAAAGCTGCAGATTTCACACAGCGTCGTGATTGGTGACATTCCTATATTCGTCGTTCTCGCAGAACGATCAGGCACGACGAACGCTGCAAGGACAGCGCTAGAGATTGGAGAAATCAATTGACTGCCGGACAGGTGATCTGAAAGCAAATCCGTCAATGAGAGACAAAGGCTCGATTCACACGATGACGTATGAAGACTGACGGGCATGTTTAAATAATATTTTCCAGAGCAAGACTGGGGCGTAGGGGCTCGATAAGAGCCTGATTTTACTGCCGTTTCGTATATAGCTGTTTATTCGCATATTTAAAAAATCTCGACAGCTCTAATCGCGGCAGCGTGTGTTGGGCTAATCTTGAAACACAATGTTACGTGTAATGTATATTATGTTAAATGTTGGATCATGTCGTAGATGTTCATGAGCTGCCTAAGCCACTGATTCGACAAATCTGCTTCTGACGCCCACTCTCTCAATGGGCCATGCCCTTCGTGTTCATGGTGAGTCATTCATGAGGTGGCTGCCGATGAAACTGATTCAGTGCCGTTTCTCTTCAGGTCAGCGTGTGTCGCTGCTCGTGCAAGCTGGTCACGCAGCGCCGTTGCCCATACTCATTCCGTTCATCTACGTCCAACTCAAGCTCAGGCACCGCGCTTACAACACAGCTGCGGCGCACCTGCGCGCGATCCAGGCTTTCTACACCTATGCCAAAAGCCGTGACCTCAATATTGATGGCGCCATCTTGGCCTGTCACTTCGAGTCGATTCTGGCTTTACTGGACGGTTACGCCATCTGGCTCCAAAGCGGCCGTCAAGCCGACGACCTGGTCGCCCAAATCGACACAGCTGCAACGGTACCTTTTCTTCAGATCGATCCGCGCACCCGTGACCAGTACCTGCGGCTGTTAAAGCAGTACCTGTCCTGGTGTGTCACCCGCTACATCCCGCGCGAGTCAAAACTCAACCACCCGGGCGAACATCGAGGTTGTATTTGCAGATGTCGCCGACGTCATTGAACGACGCTTTGAAAGCCATATCATCAATGTTCGTCCCGACCACGCTCGTTACCGCAGCCTGACAGATACGCAACTCCAGATCCTTTGATCCACTCATTTCGGAACGCCAAGCGCCGGATGATTTGCAGGACTGCTCATACCTACAGCGCAGTTATGGATTCGCGCTCAGAAAGTATGATTTGAAGGCGATCAAAGTTAAGTCGTCGACATTCAGTCTCGGCGCCTTCTCGAGACTCATAGGTAGTCTTCAGACGTAGTTTCTCTTCGCTACCATAGATGTTGAAACCTTTCGGTGCAGTCTGGCAGTAGAGCGCGCTCCGTTACGCATTGATCCTGTTTCTGTTTGGATTGTAGGAACAACAACGAATCTCAAAATCATTTTCAGGCCCTCTCCTATATTGTCTTGCGGTTTGGTGGTCGCCGCGGTAATCGATAGGCATTCCAACAACAATTTGACGTGGAGCGACGACGTTTGGAATTAAGACAACTGCGATATTTCGTAAAAATCCTCGAACACGGCAGCTTGGGACGCGCAGCTCTTGAACTGGACGTCGGCGTATCAGCCCTTAGCCAACAGATCGCGAAACTTGAAAGTGAGCTGTCAACCCGCCTCCTTAATCGCACCACTACTGGCGTCACACCTACCAGCTCCGGTATGGCGTTCCTGCACCATGCCCAGCTGTGTTTGCGGCAAGCCGAAAATGCGATCATGGCCGCTCACCGTGGGCGAATGAGTGGGTACGTCACCGTCGGAATGGCGCCCACGACTGCCACTGTTCTTGCCCTGCCATTGATCAACGCGATGCGAGAGCGCTACCCGGATATCCAATTGCACCTGGTCGAAATGCTATCCGGGCATTTGGCCACGCAACTCAATGCTCGCCAGATCGACCTGGCCATTCTGTTTCAACTCGAAGGTGGTAAGCGCTGGAGCGTGACACCGCTGCTCGACGAAAAACTATTTGTCATCAGCTCACCGCACCTGCCCCACGCACCACAAGGAACCAGCGTGCAACTGGCGGATCTGGGGCAACTTCCACTGGTAATGCCGAGTGCGCAACACGGTTTGCGTTCTACGCTGATGGTTGCGTTTGAACGTTCGGGATTGGCTCCCAACATCATCATGGAAGTGGATGGTCTTGCCGTATTGATGAACGCCGTACGCGCAGGTCATGCTGCCACCATCCAGCCCGGTGCGGCAGCAGCGCTCAAAGGTGAGTCGGGACTTTCAGTGGTGGAAATTTCCGATGCTCACGTAGGTCGACGAAACCTGCTGGCGACACTGCCTGATGATGAGCTGTCTCCCGCTGCTCTGGCGGCGCGACTGGTTATCACCGATGTCGCTCGACAGTTGGTCGTTGATCAGCAATGGCCGGGAGCGTCGTGGATTGAGGACGTCGCGTCATGATCCCGGCGCACCCTCTTCCCGGTTTCCAATACTGGGGTGTCCGCACCAAAGCCTTTACGAAAACTAAACACCCCCACTCATTTCGCGCCTTTCGACAATAAGCTGACAGCTCTACCTTCTCCCCTCTCGCGAGGAGCACTTCGTTCATGCCTCCTTGCGATTGAGGAGTGATGATGATCGACGTATTAGTAATTGGCGGCGGCAATGCCGCCTTGTGTGCAGCGTTGATGGCGCGAGAGGCTGGCGCTAGCGTGATGCTGCTGGAGGGCGCACCGAAAATCTGGCGTGGTGGCAACTCGCAACACACCCGAAACCTGCGATGTATGCACGACGCACCGCAAGATGTGTTGGTCGATGCCTATCCCGAAGAAGAATATTGGCAGGATCTGCTGAAAGTCACCGGTGGGATTACTAACGAAAAGCTTGCACGTATTGTCATCCGCGCCTCGTCGAACTGCCGTGACTGGATGCGCTCCCATGGTGTGCATTTTCAGCCGTCGTTGTCTGGTGCCCTACATGTTGCGCGCACCAATGCGTTTTTCATGGGCGGCGGCAAAGCGTTGGTTAACGCGTACTTCCGCAGCGCCGAGCGGCTGGGCGTAAAGATCCGCTACAACGCTCAAGTCACCGACATCGAGTTGAAGGACGGAGCATTCGTCGCAGCCCACATCGGTGAACGTGAGGTCAATGGTCAGCGTTTGCCCGCCGAGCGGATCCAGGCCAAGACATGCGTTCTGGCGGCTGGCGGTTTCGAGTCGAACCGCGAGTGGCTCCGTGAGGCTTGGGGTCAAAACGATCGCGGAGAATGGCCGTCAGACAATTTTCTGATTCGCGGGACACGCTTCAATACTGGTGTACTGCTTCGGCGCATGCAGAGCCTGGGCGCCGATTTTATCGGTGACCCAACCCAAGCGCACATGGTGGCCATCGACGCCCGTGCGCCCCTGTATGACGGTGGTATCTGTACCCGTATCGATTGCGTATCGCTGGGCGTGGTGGTCAATCGCGACGGCGAACGCTTTTATGACGAAGGCGAGGATTTCTGGCCCAAGCGCTATGCGATCTGGGGCCGCCTGGTGGCGGGTCAACCCGGTCAACAGGCCTACTCAATCATCGACCAACAAGCCCTCGGCCGTTTCATGCCTCCGGTGTTTCCGGGCACTAAAGCCAACTCTCTGCAAGACCTGGCCCGCCAATTGAAGCTTCCCGTGACGCAATTTGTCAAAACCATCGAGGAATATAACGCAGCCTGCTGCGTCGGCACGTTCGACCACACCGCGCTGGACAATTGCCACACCGAAGGTTTGACACCCGCCAAAACCCATTGGGCCCGCCCATTGGTAAAGCCCCCCTTCTGTGCCTACCCACTTAAGCCAGGCGTGACCTTCACCTATCTGGGGCTGGCTACCGACGATACCGCCGCCGTTCACTTCAACGGCAAGGCTAGCCCCAACCTGTTTGTCGCAGGAGAAATGATGGCGGGCAACGTATTGGGCAAGGGCTATACCGCCGGCATCGGCATGGCCATTGGTACCGCATTCGGTCGCATCGCTGGTGTGCAAGCCGCGGCTGCGGCCGGCTTCCTGACCCCTTCCTCCACGGAGCCCCAACATGCAGCTGTTTGATCCCCAGGCACCGGGTAATTTGATTCCCGTACTCAACCTTGATGAAAGCGAAGTTCAGCGACAAATGACCGTTTGCAATGCCTGCCGTTACTGCGAGGGCTTCTGCGCTGTATTCCCGGCCATGACAAGGCGTCTGGAGTTTTCTCAGGCGGATATCCATTACTTGGCGAACCTTTGCCATAACTGCGGCGCATGCCTGCATGCCTGTCAGTACGCTGCCCCTCACGAATTCGAAATCAATGTGCCCAAGGCCATGGCCAAAGTCCGCCTCGACACTTATGCCGAGTACGCCTGGCCACAGGTGATGGGCAAGTTATACCGGCGCAACGGGTTGGCTCTGGCGCTGGCATCCGGTGCGGGGTTGGCACTGTTCCTCTGCCTCACGTTGATGGTGATGGGCAATCTGTTTACCGCAATGCCGGGGGGGAATTTCTACGGGATCTTCCCGCATAACACCCTGGCACTGATGTTCGGTGCGGTTTTCGGTTTCTCGGTACTTGCGTTAACGATTGGAGTGCGGCGTTTCTGGCGCAACGTTTCACCGGCGGATGCGCCCCAGCAGGAAAAGACAGCCGCTGCACTGGAGGCCACGGCCAACGTCGCCCGGCTCAAATTTCTGGACGGTGGCCATGGCGAGGGCTGCAATAACGCCGATGATCAGTTCACCCAGTGGCGGCGGCGCTTCCACCACTTCACCTTCTACGGCTTCATGCTGTGCTTCGCAGCCACTGGGGTCGCCACGCTCTACCATTTCCTTCTGGACTGGTCGGCGCCCTACCCCGTCTTGAGCTTGCCGGTGATGCTGGGCATCAGCGGTGGGCTCGGGTTGCTGGTCGGCCCTGCGGGTCTGTTGTGGTTGAACCTGCGTCGCAACCCCGAACACGGCGACGAAAACCAGAAACCCATGGATCGCGGCTTTATCGCACTGCTGTTCCTGGTCAGCGCCAGCGGCCTGGCACTCCTGGCGTTCCGTGAAACCGCAGCCTTGGGCCTGTTGCTGGCAATCCATCTCGGCCTGGTCATGGCGTTTTTCCTGACAATGCCCTACAGCAAATTCGCCCATGGCATCTTCCGCAGCGCCGCGCTGCTCAAGTACTCCATCGAAAAACGCCAACCCAACCCGATCAACGCAGGTAGCGACTGATCGGCGATCCATTCATTCCAAAAACAATATTGATCACCACGGTAGCCATGATGAAAACAACAACTCAAGACACCCGATCCAAGGGGTCGAAACTGGGCGCCATCCTGCGGGTCACTAGCGGCAATTTTCTCGAACAGTTCGACTTCTTTCTGTTCGGGTTTTACGCGACCTACATCTCCCAGACGTTCTTTCCTACCACCAGTGAGTTCGCCTCGCTGATGATGACCTTCGCCGTATTTGGCTCAGGATTTCTGATGCGGCCGCTGGGCGCTATCGTGCTGGGGGCGTACATCGACAAGGTAGGGCGGCGCAAGGGATTGATCGTGACGCTGTCGATCATGGCCGCGGGCACGGTCTTGATCGCCTTGGTTCCGGGCTACGCCAGCATAGGCATCGCAGCGCCGATATTGGTGTTGCTCGGGCGACTGTTGCAGGGATTCTCCGCAGGTGCGGAAATGGGTGGTGTTTCCGTGTACCTGGCTGAAATCGCCACGCCCGGACGCCGGGGTTTCTATACCAGTTGGCAGTCGGCCAGCCAACAAGTGGCGATCATTCTTGCGGCTGCGTTGGGCTATACGATTAACGCGTCCATGGAGGCAGCCGACGTTGCAGCCTGGGGCTGGCGTATCCCATTCTTCATTGGTTGCCTGATTATCCCGTTCATCTTCATCATTCGTCGCTCGCTACAGGAAACCGATGCGTTCAAAGCACGCGCGCACCACCCAAGTGCCAATGAAGTGTTTCGCTCGATGCGAGACAACTGGCGAACAGTGCTGGCGGGTGGCTTGCTGGCTTCAATGACCACCACCACTTTCTATCTGATTACCGTCTACACCCCCACCTTCGGAAGGACTGTCCTGAACCTGAGCACCACCGACAGTCTGGTGGTCACGCTCTTCGTCGGCCTGAGCAACTTCATTTGGTTGCCCATCGGCGGCGCACTCTCCGACCGCATCGGCCGTCGCCCCTTGTTGCTGGCGATTTCCTTACTGTGCCTGTTCACCGCTTATCCCGCCATGCATTGGCTGGCCGCGGCGGCAAGCTTTGAACGCCTTCTCGCCGTGCTGTTGTACTTTTCTTTCTTCTTTGGCATTTACAACGGCGCGATGGTTGCGGCTTTGACTGAGGTGATGCCTCAGAACGTACGAGTCGTGGGATTTTCTCTAGCATTCAGTTTGGCGACCGCTTTTTTTGGCGGTTTCACACCGGCCGTATCCACAATCCTAGTGCAGGCAACCGGTGACAAGGCGTCGCCTGCCTACTGGCTGATGTTTGCCGCTTTGTGTGGTTTCACAGCGACGACGATCTTGTATCGCCGGCAAAAGGCAGTGACAGTCAACGCTTGATCAACGAGAGGTTTCGTTGGAGCTCTGGTTTTTAACTGAATAAATCGCTCTACCTTGCCTGCATTGACTCGCTTTTCGTATCAATGCAGGCCTGCCACGCACCTGTCCTGTCCAACACCCTGCCCCCATCGTCCTGATAAAACGCTGGGCAGGCGCGATTGATTCGGTTGGTAGCCATACGCTGGCCAACGTCTGTGCCAGCACTTGTTATGGAGGCACCGTTGCGGCATGCGTGCACTCAGAGTCTAGTGATGTTACCAGTAGCTTCGACAATAGTGACCGCACCACCTCAATTCCATCGATGTCAGCCTGCGCGGATGGATGTGAATAGGCCCGGTTTACCTTCCGAAATTTCCATACAAAGACGTTCTGCTGCCTGAACCACTGTGCTAGCCCAAGAGCTCTATACGGCCTTTAACGAATGATATCGACACCGCCCATGTAGGGTTTGAGCACCTCCGGCACACGGATGGATCCGTCGGCCTCCTGGTAGTTTTCCAGTACCGCGACCAAGGTACGCCCCACCGCCAGCCCAGAGCCATTGAGGGTGTGCACAAGCTCCGGCTTGCCGGTTTCTGGGTTGCGCCAGCGCGCTTGCATGCGACGGGCCTGGAAGTCACCGCAGTTGGAGCAAGAGCTGATCTCACGGTATTTGCCCTGGCTTGGCACCCAGACTTCCAAGTCGAAGGTTTTGACGGCGCTAAACCCCATATCGCCGGTGCACAGAACCAAAACACGGTATGGCAATTCGAGCGCCTGCAACACACGCTCGGCACAAGCTGTCATGTCTTCCAAAGCCTCCATGGACTTCGCAGGCTCAACCACCTGAACCATCTCGACCTTGTCGAACTGATGCTGTCGGATCATTCCTCGATTGCGCCAGTGCGCGGTGCAGGCGCGCCATCGGGCCGTGCAAAACGGAAAAGCGAGCGCCAGACAGCTTGGCTGCGGCCTCAAAGTCCTTGATCCCGTGGGATTCGGCATCGTCCGGAACTACAAGCTTACGACGGCTCGAGCATATGGCGAGCCGCCCAAAGTAACACCACCCCACCAGCTACACTCATTCGATACATTTCCACGCCGAGACTTCGACCATGGCGACCAAAACCGCAATCGTATTCGCTGGCGGCGGCAGCTTGGGTGCGGTGCAGGTGGGGATGTTGCGGGCCTTGGTCGAGGCCGATGTTCGATTCGACATGGTGGTTGGCGCTTCGGTAGGCGCTATCAACGGTGCCTACTTTTCCGCAAGGCCCGATTCCGATGGCGTCGAGGCGCTCGCTGGGTTCTGGCGTGGGCTGAGTAAAACGGACATCTTTCCCCTCTCCTGGCTCGACACCTGTAGAGGACTGCTCAAACGGCGTGGTTTTCTGTTGCAGCCGGCGGCCTTGCACCGATTGCTGGGTCAGGCACTGCCCATTCATCGCATTGAGGATGCGGCGCTGCCCCTGCACATCGTCACCACCGACCTGCTCAGTGGTGCCGAGACGGTTTTGTCCAGTGGTGAACTTGAGCAGGCGTTACTGGCCAGCGCTGCCATCCCACTGGTGTTCCCCTGCGTACAAATCGCCGATCGGTTCCTGGTTGACGGCGGCGTGGCAAGCAATACACCTATTTCGACTGCCGTAGCCTTGGGAGCCACCAACGTCGTGGTCATCCCCACCGGGGTCAGTTGCGCCCTGACACAACCGCCCCGAGGCCTGGTCGCCTTGGCCTTGCACACCGTCAATCTGATGAGCATGCGCCAACTGGTGAGCGACATCGAACACTTCCGCACGCTCACCAGCCTGCACATCGTCCCGCCCTTGTGTCCTGTGGATGTCTCGGTGTTCAACTTCGACCAGACCGAGTCTTTGCTGCAGCGTGCCTATGAGCAGACCCTCCGGTGGCTGGAACATGGGGGGCTCGAACGCACCAAGGTACCGGGGGCCCTGACCATCCATTCACATGCCCATGAGCATTGAGAAAAAACATCGGGTGTCACTGGACGAGCAACTTCACCCGATGTAACGGTCGACGGTAATTAGCTACTTTGATGGCTCAACCCATTTCATTGATGCAGACCACTTTGGGCTGCGTCATGTCCTCATAGGCAAACCGGACACCTTCTCGCCCCAGACTTCCGTACTTGAAGCCACCGAAAGGCATGGCATCAAAACGATAATCGGAAGAGTCATTGATCATCACGCCACCGGCTTGAATTTGTCGCGCCAATTTCAAGGCCTTGGAAAGATCACGTGTGAAGAGTCCCGCATGCAAGCTGTACTCCGGAGCGTTGGCCAGAGCAACAGCATCATCCAGGTGGTCAAAAGGCTCCAGGATGACAACCGGCGCGAAGACTTCCTGCTGCCAGATCCGACTGTTATGGCTTACACGCTCCAGCACGGTCGGCGCATAGCTTCCCACTTCGCGATGGTGCCCACACAGAAGAACGGCCCCCTCGGCCAGTGCTTCATTTACCAATTGCTCGGTACGACGGGCCGCCTGTTCCGTAATCATCGGGCCCACATCCGTTGCTCGCTGGTCAGGATCACCCACTACCAAGGCGCGCGTTTGGCTGACAAAACGCTCACGGAAGTCCTCATAAATTGAACTATGTACAAGGATGCGTTGAGTGCCGATGCAATTTTGCCCTGCTGCCCAAAACGCACCAGACACGCAGGACTCAACAGTCGGTTCGATATCGCAATCTTCAAGCACGAGAACCGGGGCATTTCCTCCCAGATCCATCGCTAGCTTCTTCAACCCTGCACTACGAGCAATGGCCTCACCCGTGGCAAAACCGCCCGTAAAGGAAATCATCCGAACTTCACGAACCTCCACCAATGCTTTACCCAGATCGACGCCACCGGTCGCCGGGGTTACCACAGACGGAGGCAGACCCGCTTCCACCAGGCACTCAACCAGCTTGAGAGCAGACAACGGTGCGAGTTCTGAGGGCTTCAGGATCACCGCATTACCACCGGCGATGGCCGGGCCGAGTTTATGGGCGACCAGGTTCAGCGGATCGTTGTAGGGAGTGATCGCGACGATAAGCCCCAACGGTTCTCGAGTGAACCAGCCCTGGCGCGATTCGGAGCCTTCATATGCCTCAAATGGAATCACTTCCCCGGCATTACGACGAGCCTCTTCTGCCGATAGCTTCAGCGTGTTGACACAACGCTTCACCTCCTTCTCTGCTTGTCGCAGCGTCTTCCCCGCCTCTGCAACAATGAGTTTGGCAAACGCTTCAGCCTCAAGCTCTACACGCCGGGCCGCCTCCTCAAGGATGCGTGCACGAAGGTGACGAGGCATTGCCGCACTCTCGCGCACGCCGATTCGCGCGCGTTCCAGCAAGCCAGGAACTGCGGCGGCATCGAGGCAAGGGACACTGCCCACCAGGCGACCGTCGAATGGACTGAACACATCAATCTGTTTGGCTTCAACAAGCTGGATACTGGCCATGCTGGATACGCTCATGACTATCTCCTGTTATTTGCCGTGGGCGGTGTGGATGGCGACGATGTCCGACAGCAATGCGAAGGCTGTTTCGATGCGCCCTGCCCCAGGCCCGGACACTGTGACAGCTCCCAGCAGTTCGGTATTGAATGACACTGCATTCGTAGCGCCGTTGATTCCGGCAAGAGAATGTGAGTTCGACAGTAACCGAGCTTCCACACTCGCTCGAACCGAGCCATCTGCTTCACGATCGGCTGAGCCAATCAGTTTCCAGCTCGCGCCATTGGCACTTGCCTGGGCAATATCTTGTGCGCTGATATTGCTGATACCCGAGCACGCGACATCGCTGACATTCAGTCGTGCGTTGAGCAGTTCGTTGGCCAGGATCACTACCTTGAGGCGTACGTCAAACCCTTCCACATCGGCGGTTGGATCTGCCTCGGCGTAGCCGAGTTGTTGCGCTTGTACGACGGCATCGTTGAATGCCAGCCCGTCTTTCATCCGGGTGAGCACGTAGTTGGAAGTGCCGTTCAGGATGCCTTCGAAGCCTTGCACGTTGGCACCCGCCAAGGCCTGCCTGGCCAGACGAATCACGGGGGTGCCACTCATCACCGCCCCCTCGTATTCGAAGGCGACCTGGTTGCGACGGGCCAACGCCTTGAGCTCGGCACCGTGCAGCGCAATAGGCCCCTTATTGGTGGTCACTACATGAATGCCGCTTTCCAAGGCCCAGCGGCAAAAGGTAGTGGCGGGCTCGCCATCCACCGGATTGGTAAAAGTGGCCTCAGCGATGATGTCTGCACCGGAATGCTTGATCACGGTTTCGTTGAAGGCCTCAGCATTGCCGCCGGGCAGTTGAGCGAATGCGCCCTTCTCAACCGGCAGCGCCACCAACTGCTTTGCATCCAGACCGTCTTTGGCAACGATTGAGCCGAGAAACAGATCGGTGACGCCGACAATTTTAATGGTGAAGCCGAGGGCCTCTTTCCACTCGGCATTACGATCGGCGACCAATTGGGCGAAGCCACGGTTCACGCCACCAAACCCTACCAAGGCAATTTTGTACTCAGTCATAAGCGCTCTGTTCCTATATTGATGTTGTTCGTTAGGAACATCCTAAGAGCCGGGCTTTGGCAGTTGAATATGGCAGAGTGCTGTATTAGTTGGGCGTTTTGCCCAAGCACAATGTTGTCAAAACACCGCAGAAAGGACGAACGATGTCACGGTGTTTTCCACCCCCGGCATGGCCGCGATTTCCTTCCACACGAGATGGACGCGTTCAGGTGTGGCGGCATTCACACGCAGCATTAAATCGAACTCACCACTGAGTACTTCACATTGCACGACTTCGGGAATGGAGCGCAGCGCAGTCAGTACTTCTTCGCCACGCATGCGGTCGTAGCGGTAGACAAAGATCACCGCGCTGATAAGCGACGTAGGCCGCCGGGACTCGCCGAGAAGTACCGTATAGCCCTGGATCGCACCGTCGCGCTCAAGGCGCTCGATGCGTTGGCGCACTGCATTGCGTGACAAGTTGATCTTGGCACCCAGTTCGATATGGGCTATTCGCGCATTGGCGGTAAGTTCGGCCAGTATGCGTTCGTCCAACGGATCTAGAATGCGCTTCATGCAGACCTCTGCTGCGCCAGACGAAGAGCCTGGCACAGACCGTCAAGATCGCCCTTGGCCAGGTACGGTGGTTGCGCGCGCACCTCGACAGTGCTCGGAACGCTTGCTTGCCAGACGCCCAGTTCGGCCAACAGCGCCGCTGACTTGGCCGGCGCAATTTGCCCGAAGGTGACCATCGGCGCGCCCAGGCTGCGTCGATGAAGCCTGCCGGCTAGTACACCGACGGCGGTGTGAGGATCGATGGCCGAGCCTGTCTCTCGGAACAGTTCGACTACTTCATCGCGCACTTGGGATTCGTGTACGGCATAGGAATCGAAGAGTACTCGAGCACGTAGCCATTGCTGGTTGCCGATGCTCATTTCTCCGCAACTTTCAAAATGCTCCATCAGTGTTTTTGTTGAGCAGCCATCGTGCTCGTAAATCTCCCAGATAAACCGCTCCAGGTTGGAAAACAACGAGAAGTCCATCGCCGGCGACACTGTTCGATTAGTCATCCGGGTGGAGTAGCGATTGCAATGAAAAAACTGGTGCAGGGCATCATTGCTGTTGGTGGAAATGATCACCTGATTGATCGGCAATCCCATTTTCTGCGCAATGTAACCAGCGTAGATTTCGGCCGAGCTGGCAGCTGGAACGCTAAAGCCAACGGGACGCGAGCCACCGCCCAGTTGCAAGGCTGCGTGGAAGTAAAAAACGATCTGGGCCAGGACGCCGATCCAATTGGTCGAGTTGAAACAGATCGGCAACACTTCATCCAACGGCCACTCGCGCAAGAGTCGGGAGACCAGCGTCTGGCAATCATCGAAATTACCGTCAACCGGAAACAGCTGAACCCGCTGCGGGTCGGCTGCCTGCAAGGCACTGAGTTGCTCAGGTGCAAGCCCGTCGCGCGGATACAGTATCGCCATGCGGGCGGCCGGGCAGTTAGCAAAGGCTTCAAGCGCCGCGACGCCGGTATCACCATTAGTTGCACCGACCACCAACGCTTCTTTACCGACATCTTCCAGAAAATGCTCAACCAGGCGCGACTGCAATTGCGCGGCGAAATCCTTGGAGGAACCGGTCGGGCCATGAAACAGCTGGAGTATCCACTCGTTGTGCCCGATTTGCTCAAGCGGCGTAATAGCGCGGTGCTTGAATTGTTGATAGCTGTCACTGAGCAAGGCACGCAGGGTGCTTTCGTCTATGGATGAACCAACAAAAGGCGAAATCACTCGCCAAACCAACTCATCAAACGGCAGCCACGACCAGCCGGCAATCTGTTTCTCGGTAAAGACAGACAAACTGGCTGGGACATAGAGACCACCATTTTCGGCGAGCCCCGACAGAACCACACTGCGAAAATCAGCACGCATGTCGCCGCCGCGAGTGCTTACATAATCCATGGCAACTCCAAATCAGTTTTACAAAAGGCGATGGGCTTGCGCCACCAGCCAGGTAGAAAAATGTGCGGCATCAGGCGATAGCACTTCGTTCTGTTCGTGCACCAGATAAAAGGATTCGCTTGCCTCGATTCGGTGATTGAATGGCGCAACCAATTGCCCGCTCTTAAGCAAATCCTCGACCACGGAAGACCGTGCCAGCGCAACGCCCTGCCCCAATTCGGCCATGCGGATCGTGGAAATCAGCGTGTCAAACTGAAGGCCACGGGAGTAGTCGACGTCGTCTGCTCCAACTCGCTTCAACCAGTAACCCCAACCTTCTTCGTACCCCAACACATGAAGCAGTGAATGGTTCATCAAATCGCGAGGCTCATGTATGGGTGAGCTGGCCATGAGCGTTGGGGAGCAAACAGGCTGAAGGATGTCCCAAGTCAATCGCTGAGCGTGCAAGCCCGACCACTCACCGCATCCCCAGCGAATCTCCAGGTCATCCTCACCGTCCGGTTCTTTCACCCAAATATTGCTGATCTATCGAATATCAATCTGGGGATACTCCCGACAAAAATCTGCGAGTCGGGGGGCCAACCAATAGTGAAGAAAGGAAAGGCTGCCACGCACCTTCAAATGTCTTCGATTGCGCTGGCCGAAAATCTCGTTTGTGCCGACTGCAAGGCGACTGATCGCGTCTTGTACGACAGGCAGGTACGACTGCCCTTCCTCGGTCAATCCAAGTCCTCGAGGTAAGCGCTTGAACAGCGCCACACCGAGGTGACTTTCTAACTGACGGATCTGCTGACTCACAGCCCCTTGAGTCAAATGGAGCTCTTGCGCCGCGTGGGTAAAGTTCAAACAACGCGCCGATACTTCGAATGCCCTCAACCAGTTCAAGGGTGGTAGTGACTTTTGACTCATCGGCGCAACCTCATCAGGGCTTTAACTATGCTCAATCATTGCCTGAGAAATTCACGCAGTGCCAGAGGGATGAACAGCGGCGGCTAAAGCCAACCGCTCTGCTCTCTTGTTTCGAGTGACCCAGTAGACGAAATAACACCACGCGATAAAGGGGAGACCGAAGTAAAGCGCCACTCGCTGCTCAGGATCAAAAGCGATACCCACACAGGCCAGCAGACAACACAACAGTGCACCGATAGGCACCCATGGATAGCCGCGTACACGGAAATGCAGGTCTTCAACTCGTCCGCCATTAGCAACGTATTGGCGACGGAACGCGATCTGGCTGGCAGCAATGCTCATCCACACGACTACGACCGCCAGACCGGAAATGGACACCAAGGCCAAGTAAACCGTATCAGGGGCAAACACACTGCTGAGCAGAGAAGCCACTGCGCCCGCCATACTAAGAACGATGGCGTTCACCGGTGTGCCACGACTGGAGAGCCTGGCGTAGCGCTTAGGCATATGTCCTTGATCGCTCAATGTCCACAGCATGCGCGATGCTGCATACAGCCCCGAATTAGCGGCGGAAATCAGTGCCGTAAGAATGACGAAGTTCATAATGTCGGCAGAGTATGGGATGCCAATCAGCTCAAACACCATGACGAACGGACTTTCTACGAGCCCCGCTTGCTCTCGTGGCAGTAACGTCGCAAGGACGAAAATGGTCCCCACGAAGAACAGCGCCAAACGTACCACTGTCGTGCGAATTGCCTTGGGCACGCTAGTTTGTGGGTCTTGCGCCTCACCTGCCGCAATCCCGATCAGCTCAGTTCCGGAAAATGCGAAGGAAACAGCCAGGAGGGTCATTGCAATGGGTAGAAACCCGGTGGGAAAAAGCCCCTCACGTGTGAAGTTGGAAAGTCCCGCACCCTGCAAACTCTGTACTTTAAAAAGACCGAAAATTGCCGCTCCGCCGATCACAATGAATGTGATAACGGTCAAAACCTTAATCAGCGAAAGCCAAAACTCAGTCTCCGCAAACAACCGAACGGAGACAACATTGCTTGAGAACACTGCGATGGCAAATAGCGCGCTCCAAATCCAGACGGGTGTATCAGGAAACCACCGAACCATCAGTATGCCCGCAGCTGTGAACTCTGAACCGATAGCTACTGCCCAAGTGAGCCAGTAAAGCCAGGCCACTGTATAGCCTGTGCCTGGGCCCAGGTATCGCGTTGCGTAACTACTGAAAGATCCGGTTTCTGGCATCTGTACAGCCAACTCACCGAGACAGACCATGACTAAATACACCATCACTGCACCGATGATGTAAGCAATCACTGCACCGAGTGGCCCTGCCTGATTAACCGTGTAACCGGAGGTAAGGAATAACCCCGTACCGATCACACCGCCCAGTGCCAACATAACGATGTGGCGTGTTTGCATTTCCTTTTTGAAACGCGAGTTTGGGTCGGACTGATGATCTTTAATATGCGTGGACATAGTTTTATTCTCATGAAATGTGCGGACAAGCGTCCTTGTAACTGGCGGTTGGGCAGTACAATTTAGTTGTCGCTGGATTTTATTATTTTCATTCTTCATGAAGGGCTTAAGATGAATCTCGAGCGTCCTGCCCGTATTCAGGTTTCTACCTCAATGAAACGTTGGGCACTATCAGCGTTAAAGCTCGCATCACCATGTTTACCTCGCACTAAAGCGAAAGCTTGTTTTAGGTCAGCCAATAAATCTGCTGAATCTTCAATGCCTACGGACACTCGAACCAAACCTTCGGAGATTCCCAGTGCCTGACGCTCTTCCAAGGTATTTTCCACGTGACTGGTCGTCCGAGCCGGCCCATAGATGGTCTCGACAGCGCCCAAATTACCCGCCCGATGCGCATACCTGAGCAGCGGTAGCAAACGAGTCACTGTGTCCATGCCTCCTTTCAGCACGAAGCTGACGATGGCTCCGAATCCGTTCATTTGCGAACGAGCGATGTCATGACCTGGATGTTGAGGCAGCCCCGGATAGTTCACCGACTCAACCAGCGGTTCGGTACAGAGGTACTCGGCCAAAAGTTTCGCGCTCGCCTGTTGCTGGCGAACACGCAGAGCCAGAGTCTTGATGCCTCGGATGATTAGATACGCCGAAAAAGGATCCAGCGAGGCACCATTGATTTCGCGGTAATGGCGAACTTGAGACATCAAATGCTCGGCGCCGCAGACCACACCACCGAGGACATCACCATGACCGGACAGGAATTTGGTCGCGCTGTGCACAACCACATCAACGCCTAAAGCGAGCGGATTCTGATTCAGAGGCGTCGCGAATGTATTGTCCGCAACAACCAAAGCGCCCACTCGCTTGGCCGCTGCCACAAGGCGCCGAATATCAACGATTTTCAGCGTTGGGTTCGTGGGTGTTTCCAGGTACAGGACGCTGCAGCCTTTAGCGATTTCCTGCTCAAGCGCCATAGTGTCGAGCGTATCGCAAAGGGTTACCTCCACACCCATGCGTGGAAGAAACTCCTCGAAAATCTTGTTCGTACCGCCGTAGCTGTCACGCGTAGATATCACACGCTGCCCATAGGACAGGAAGGTGTGTAGTACACCGCTAATCGCAGCCATTCCGGTACTGAAAGCGACAGCCGACTCTGCGTTTTCGAGCTCACAGAGTTTATCTTCCAAGATGCAGACAGTGGGATTGCTCATCCGGCTGTAAATGAAGCCGGGCTCCTTTCCCAATGCCACGTCATACCACTTATCGATATCGTCATAGCCATAGGCAGCACTGACCACGATGGGTGTCTGCGTCGCATTGTAGGGATGTTGAACCTGCTCTCCTCCCCATACGACTCGAGTCCCCATCCCAATCTCTGAAGCCTGGACGGCGCGTTTCTTATTTTCCATAAAGTTCTCTCGCATCAAGGGAAACACAGCCGTGTTCCAAGTGGGCTTGGGAGGACTATATGGAAAGCTCATGCTTGTGAAAAATCATGATATCCGGGAGTAAGGGGTACTTTTTTTAATGGCTGGGTACCGGGTGCCCTGACCATCCATTCACATGCCCATGAAACATTGAGTGAAGTGAATTACCTATAACAGATGCCCTCTTAGCTGCGCGCCCTTCCCCGCTACACGTGCTGCCATCTGCCATCAATCGAATAGCTTCCCTGACTGCCCGGCAGGCAGCATACGGAGCTGCTAGTGTTAATCCGCATGCCGTCAAAGTCCCTGCAGTCGGGTGGGTGTGAGCCGCCGTTTTGTTCGTGACCGAGTGCTGCACCTGCCGCTGCAGTTCGTTGGCAGTGGTGTAACCCAAGATCTTCCTAATCCATCGAATGGCGCTTAATCCAGGAGAAAAATCATGGCGAAGGTACTGGTTCTCTATTACTCAATGTACGGTCACCTCGAAACGATGGCTGGAGCAGTGGCCGAAGGCGCACGATCCGTACCCGGCGCAGACGTGACGCTCAAGCGTGTCGCTGAAACCATCCCGGCCGAACAGGCAGCAGCCATCGGCGTCAAACTTGACCAGAAGGCACCGGTGGCGACACCTGACGAGCTGGGCAATTACGATGCAATCATCTTTGGTACACCGACGCGCTTCGGCAATATGGCGGGACAGATGCGCACGTTTCTCGACCAGACCGGCGGACTGTGGATGAGCGGCGCGCTGGTCGGGAAAATCGGCAGTGTCTTTGCGTCGACCGGCACCCAGCACGGTGGCCAGGAAACCACGATTACGTCGTTTCACAGCACACTCCTGCATCAAGGGATGGTCATCGTGGGTGTGCCTTACACCTGCGCAGGGCTGACCAACATGAGCGAGATCACCGGCGGTACGCCCTATGGCGCGACCACACTGGCAGGCGCTGACGGTAAACGGCAACCGTCACAGAATGAACTGGATATTGCGCGTTTCCAGGGTAAACACGTCGCTGAGCTTGCAATAAAGATCGCGGGTTAACGCAAGCACCTGAATGGGCGCGTGTTGCAGGACAGGAGCTAGCCTGTATAACGCCGGGGCGGACTTCACCACCGCGCCGCTGATAATCGCTGGTGGCTTGGCGATTCTAGAGAAAGCCTTCGCGTCGGGAGTCATTGAAGACGACGTAAGCGTTTTTGGATTCAGAGGAGCGACGTTCCAGTGAGGTCGCTCCTCATTACCCATACCGCTCATACACCTCCAGCTCAAGCATCGCGCATACAACATTGCTGCAGCGCACCTGCGGGCTATCGATAGCATCTCGTAATACACCTCAATGATGAAAACCCGCCCCCACAGAGCCATCGCTCGCTACCGGAGTGAGCGTCAACAAACTGTTACTTTTTTGATACACCCCTCGAACCGCCGATCAGTTAGTCCGGTTTTTTGACACATCCCCGATATGCGGTCATAACTTTTGCACTCCGCTGGGTCAAAACACGGTGGTTGTCGATGGAATATTGGCATCTTCCGAGGTTTTGGCCGGATACGGAGATAAGCTCATGATTTTCAATGCACAAAATTTTGGCGCCAAAGGAGATGGCATCACTGACGACACAGCGGCGATACAAAGTGCAATTGATGCGGCGGCCGCCGCAGGCGGGGGGCAGGTGTATATGCCGACCGGAACTTACATCGTTTCGGGAGGTGTGGAACCTTCCGACGGTTGCCTGATGCTCAAGAGCAACGTCTATCTGTACGGCGACGGCATGGGCGCAACCACCATCAAGGTGGCTGACGGCTCCGACACCAAGATCACCGGAGTCATCCGCTCCGCCTATGGCGAGGAAACCCACGACTTCGGCGTCAGCAACCTCACCATCGACGGCAACCGTGACAACACTACGGGCAAGATCGACGGTTGGTTCAACGGCTACATTCCCGGGCAAGCAGGCTACGACTCCAACGTCACCCTCGACAGCGTCGAGATCAAGGACTGCTCCGGGTACGGTTTCGACCCCCACGAGCAGACCATCAACATGGTCATCAAGAACAGCGTGTCCCACGGCAACGGCCTGGACGGTTTCGTAGCTGACTTCCTGAGCAACAGCACCTTCGAAAACAACGTCGCCTACGACAACGACCGGCACGGTTTCAACGTCGTGACCAGCACCCACGACTTCACGCTCACCAATAACATTGCCTACAACAACGGCGGCAATGGCATCGTGGTGCAGCGCGGCAGCGAGAACATCCCCTCCCCCAGCAACATCACCATCACCGGTGGCGAGGTGTATGGCAACGGCGCCGAAGGGGTGCTGATCAAAATGTCCAGCGAGGTGACGGTCAGCGGCGTCGACATTCACGACAACACCAGCGCCGGGGTCCGAATCTACGGCAGCAACCACGTCGAGCTTATCGACAACACGCTCCACAGCAATTCCCTGGGCAACCCCGTACCGGAGATCATCATCCAGTCCTACAACGACACCCTGGGGGTGTCCGGCAAGTACTACAACGGCAGCGATAACATCATCCAGAGCAACATCATCACCGGCAGCAACCTGTCGACCTACGGCGTTGCGGAACGCAATGAAGACGGCACTGATCGCAACGCCATCATCGGCAACACCATCAGCCACACCAGCAACGGTGCGACGCTGGTCTATGGCGACGGCAGTTACGTCAGCGACACGGTCCCGATGATCACCGTGCAAGGCACGGCTGGCAATGACACCCTGCTGGGCAGCGCCGGCAGCGAGATTTTCTATGGCGATGCCGGCAACGACACCATCAATGGCGGGGCCGGTGACGACATTCTGGTAGGCGGTGCAGGCATCGACAAACTCACCGGAGGTACCGGCGCCGATACGTTCCGTTTCACCACTCAGTCCGACAGCTACCGCAACGCAACCGCAAGCTTCGATGACACCATCACCGACTTCGATGTCACCCAGGACAAGATCGACCTCGCAGGCCTCGGTTTCACCGGCCTGGGCAATGGCCATGGCAGTACCCTGCAAGTCAGCTACAGCGCCAGCACTAACCGCACCTACATCAAGGACTACGATGCCGACGCCAGTGGCAATCGCTTCGAATTGATACTCTCGGGCAACCTCGCCAGCACTCTGACCGCCAGCAATTTCATCTTCAATCGTGTGCTCACCGGCACCAGCGGCAACGACTCGCTGCTGGGCAGTGATTCGGCCGACACCCTGCTCGGCCTGGCGGGTAACGACAGCCTCAGTGGCGGTGCGGGTGACGACAAACTCGATGGCGGTGCCGGTATGGACACCCTCACCGGTGGCGCCGGAGCAGACACCTTTGTGTTTTCCAATCGCCTGGACAGTTATCGCAATTACAACACCGGTGGTGCCAACCTTGCCGACCTGATCACCGATTTTGA
This sequence comes from Pseudomonas sp. FP1740, assembly GCF_030687165.1. NCBI lineage: Bacteria > Pseudomonadati > Pseudomonadota > Gammaproteobacteria > Pseudomonadales > Pseudomonadaceae > Pseudomonas > Pseudomonas sp. FP1740. Next base: position 3,377,997 of record NZ_CP117461.1, on the reverse strand, counting down.
TATCACCGCCGACAAGATCGACCTCTCGGCCATGGGCTTCACCGGCCTGGGGGATGGCAAGAACAACACCGTGTACGTGGCGCTCAACAGTACCGGCACCAAGACTTACATCAAGTCCCTGACCGCCGACGCCGATGGCAACCGCTTCGAAGTGGCACTGAACGGTAACTACCTCGACAAGCTGACCAGCGCCAACTTCGTCTTCGCCACGTCGTCACCGACCAACCACGCGCCGGTTCTGGCCGCCCCGCTGCTGGATCAGAACGCCACCGAAAACGCCCCGTTCACCTACGTGGTGCCAGCCACCAGCTTCACCGATGCGGATAATGACAGCCTCAGCTACACCGCCACCCTGGCCGATGGCAGCGCCCTGCCCGCGTGGCTGAGCTTCAATGCCACCAACCTGACCTTCACCGGCACGCCGACCAGCACCGCGTCCGGCAATTACGACGTGCTGGTCAAGGCCACAGACCCGGCCGGTGCATCGGCCAGCGATAGCTTCGCCCTGGGAGTGGCCAACACTGTCACCGGCACCAACAATGCCGAAACCCTCAACGGCACGGCGGGTGCAGACCTGATCCTCGGCCTCGGTGGCAACGACACGATCAAGGCCGGCACTGGCGCCGACATCGTCGACGGCGGCGGCGGACGCGATTCGCTGTATGGCGGCGACGGCGCCGACACCTTCCGCTACACCAACCTGCTCGACAGCTACCGCGACTACGACACCGGCGGTGTCACCGCCACCGACACGATTTATGACTTCACTGCGGGCGTCGACAAGATCGATGTGTCGGGCCTGGGCTTTGTTGGCCTTGGTGATGGCAGTAATGGCACGTTGTACGTGACCCTCAATGCGGCCGGCGACAAGACCTACATCAAGTCCGCCGAAGCGGATGCCGATGGCAATCGCTTTGAAATCGCCCTCAGTGGCAACTACCTCAACACCCTGACCGCCAGCGACTTCGTGTTCGGCACGCGCGCCCAACAGGACATCCTCTACCTGCCCACCCTCGGCCAATCCAATGCGCGCCTGCTGCGCATGACGGAGGACGACAATCAGTCCGGCACCTCGATGCTGGTCAACGACCTGGACCGCTACACCCCCTATGACGTGCGCAGTCAGTTCACCGATGCCGATGGCAACGGCATCGACATCGCGGTGGGCGGCAGCACGGTCACCGGCCTGTCGACGCTCAGCGCCGAAGAACTCAAATTGTGCTGGTGGCTGACCGACACCAACCAACCCGGGGCTGCGCTGTTGCGCGCCGTGACGCTGCTGAGCGACCAGCGCAGCGAACTGCAATCGATCAATAACGTCACCATGGGCATCATTTGGGGCCAGGGCGAGGAAGCCGCCCAGGAGATCGCCCGCGCCACGGACAAAGCAGCGGCAGCGGCGGCCTACAAGGCTGCGACCCTTAAGGTGTTTGATTACCTGCATGCCCAGCTCGGCAACTTCAACGTGTACATGATGGAAACCGGTCACTACGAACAGGACGCGGCGCGTGCCCGTGGTTATTCGGAAGACAAGATTGCCGCCGTCGTCGAAGGGGTTGGTTATGTCCGCGCCGCCCAGGAAGCCATCGCCACCGAGCGCGCCGACGTCAAGCTGGCGGTGGACTACACCGATCTCCCCTTGCGCCACGAAGTCGATGCGCTGACGTATCCCGACGACGTCTGGCACCTGCACGAGGAATCGGCGGAAATCGTCGGCCAGCGCCTGGCCGACTACATTGCCAATGACCTTGGCTTCCAGGGCAACCCTAACGACAACAACAGCGTGCAGGACATTTTCGCCAACAACCGGACGATGATTTCCGGTACCGACCAGGCGGATACCCTGGTGGGCAGCTCGGGTAACGACACGCTGGATGGCGGCCTGGGCGCCGACACCATGACCGGTGGCGATGGCAACGACATTTATGTGGTCAACAACGTGCTCGACCGCGTGGTGGAAAGCAACACCTCGACCTCGCAGATCGATACGGTACAGGCCTCGGTCAGTTGGACCCTGGGCGCCAATCTCGAGAACCTGGTGCTCACCGGCGTGTCGAGCATCAACGGCACCGGCAATGAGCAGCACAACTTCATCACCGGCAATGCCGGCAATAATGTGCTCGATGGTGCCGCAGGGGGCGACAGCATGAGCGGTGGCGATGGCAACGACACCTACTATGTCGACAACGCTGACGACGCCGTGATCGAGACCAACAGCAATGCGGCGTCCGGAGGGATCGACAGCGTGCACAGCAGCCTGGCGGCCTATACCCTCGGCAACAACGTCGAGCGTCTGTATATCGATAGCCCTGGCGCCGCCAATGGCACGGGCAACGCGCTGGACAACACGCTGTTCGCCGGAGCCGGCAACAACGTGCTGGACGGGCGCGAAGGCAATGACACGGTGTCTTATGAACGCGCCGCGTCTGGCGTTACCGTCAGCCTCTCGACGTCAGTGCAACAAAACACTGTGGGTTCCGGGCTCGACACCGTGAAGCTCTTCGAAAACCTCACGGGAAGCGCCTACGCCGACACGCTGTCGGGCAACAGCGGCGCGAACGTTCTGAACGGTGGTGCGGGCAACGATACGTTGGTGGGCGGTTCGGGCGATGACCGGCTGATCGGCGGTGCCGGCACCGACAACCTCACCGGAGGCACTGGCGCGGATACCTACGTGTTTGATGCGCTGTCGGACATGGGCGCCGGCGCTTTACGCGATGTGATCAACGGTTTCAAGAGCACTGAAGGCGATCATCTGGACTTCACCGGCCTGGACGCCAACCCGCTGACCACTGCTATCGACGCCTTCACCTTCATCGGCGCCAACGCCTTCGACCCTGCCGACGCCACCGGCCAACTGCGCTTTGCCGATGGCATTCTCTACGGCAGTGTCGATGCCGACGCCGCCCCCGAGTTCGAAATCACACTGGTGGGCGTCACGGAGTTGCACGCCAGCGATTTCACAGCCTGAGTCAAGCCGAGGGGGGATTTGCAGTGCTCGAAAGATTAAAAACAACACAGACAATGTCGGGGGTATAGACGAATTTTGTGGCGAGGGAGCTTGCTCCCTCGCCACGGGCGCTACTTGAAACCAAGAGATCGCGCTTCTCGGCGAGCCCCTCCTGCAACCCAACCACCGCCGAGCGGTATGGCAAGTTCTGAGCACTGACTTACACTGCGATACACCAATGCGAACGAATAACTATTCAACGCATCGATAAATCCCACGGCAATCCGGGCATCACGTAATGATCTGGGTGAAGCCAACATGAAAACGGTCACGGCCCTTTTCAGCTGTCTACTCGCTGCCAGCGTATGCGTGGCGGCGAGCACTTGTGTTAATGCTGCACCAACCTTCAAGACCAGCTTCGACTGTGCCGAGGCAAAGGCGTCCGTCGAAAAGCTGATCTGTCGCGATCCGCAGCTGGCGCAGATGGATATCGAACTGACGCGTCTTTATCGCCTGGCGCTCACGGATGAACATTCGGTGCCGCGTCCAGACAAGGTTGCGATGGACCAACAGTTCTGGATCGATGCCCGCAATCAGTGCGCCTCCGAGCCTACGCCTAAGGCGTGCACGATCCGCAGTTATGCCGAGCGGGCGCACCAGCTGCGCCAAGGCTCGGCCATTGTGAGAACCAAGGACCCATACAGGCTCACCGAAGGCCCTGTGGCTTTTCGTTGTACAGGGCTTAACCCGCTGGTTGCCGCCACCTTCTTTACCACGCAGCCTGGTGTCGTGTACCTGAAATGGGCGAACACCTCGATCGTCCTGAACCAGGAGCCGAGTGATTCGGGAACCCGATACACAGGCAAGGACTCCCAGGGGAATTACAGTTTCTGGCAAGACGGCGACGTGGTGCTATTCCAGAAGCCAGGCTCAGGGTCAATGAGTTGCAAGGCTGAGCCGGTCGGTTGATGTCGCTGGCGCAAGTCCGGCGCCCTACTCCCTGCCCCAAAACCTGCACGCAAAAAAAAAGCCCCGAAACCACATAAGGTACGGGGCAAAAAATTGGTTGGTTGCGGCCAACCAAAGGAGCATTTTTCAAAGCGGTTACGGGTTACAGGCATTCCTGCGCGGCACGTTCGAAACTCGAAGGCATGAAGTTCGACGCCAGCAAGTGGCGCTCATACAAAAACACCTTGCCGCCGTTTGGCGCTTTGTAGGCTTCCAGGACGTTGTCCGCGGCGACTTTGCTCGGCACCACGATCCTGTAGCTGCGCTGGGTTTGCGAGACCGTCGGGTGCAGTGCGCTGCCCTGCAACTTCGGCACCACGCAATCGGCGTACTCGGCAGGCGTTTTTTTCGTCTGCAAGGTCAGCGTCGGGTCGTTCGGCGCAGAGGCACAACCGGCCAGCAGCAAGGTGGCAACAGCCATGGCAGGAACAAATAAAGGGCGCATCGGTGCAGTCCTGAAGTAAAAAATCTGTTTCGTTGCGCAACGGGTCGCTGTCGTTGCGGTTATGGTCCGGGTGTTCAGCCAGCAGTCACCAGGGTTTTGAGCGAGTCATCGAACTGCTTCAAGGCGCTGAGTTGCAGGTCGCGTTGCTGATCGATCTGGGCGGCAATCTCGGCTGCAGCTTTACGGTGTACCCAGACCGAAGGCATTTGTTTCTCGACGGCGCCTTCGGCCTTGCCGATGTATTGCAGGTTGGCGTCGTAGAACCGTGCGGCGAAACGCGCTTCGACCTGACTGTTGCGTTGGGTCAGCAGACGGTTATGGGTATCGAGCATCACCACCACATCCGGATGGGCCTGCAACAACGCATCGAGGTTGTCGTAGACGGTCACCGACAGGAACTGCTGCTGTAACGAACTCATCAGCCAGTCGATTGCCAACTCTGGGTCGGAGCTGTTGATGAACGCGTCGCGAATCCGCGCATCCAGCGCATCGCGCGCGCCGTTCACCGCCACATCGTGGTAACGCTCGAGGTATTGCAGGTTGTCCAGGGTGTTTTCGCTGTACAGCACACCGACGGTTTGCGAATGCTGCAACCCGGTACTGGCGCCGGCGATGGGTAGAAAATGGCACGATTGGGCGTCGTCTGCGTAGGCGGTTGCAGCAGTAGCAACCCCGCCCATCAACAGGGCGACAATTGCCAGTCGGGTCAATGTCTTCATCGCGCAAATTCCTTGAGCTGCGTCTTCGATGGAGGCGATTTTCCGCCTTTACCCGACCCAGCAGAACTTGCGTTTCTTGATTGTCACTATCACTTGAACCGATAGTTGCGCCGCGTGCCGATTATTTGCTCTTTCCTCCAAGTGCCTGCTCGATCACGCGACGCTCAGCTGATTTCTCCCCTGCGACTTCGCCGCGTAAAGCGCGCGATCTGCACGACCGATCAGTGCCTTTTCATCAGGGTCGCTGCCGTCGGCGACATATGTCGCCAACCCCAGGCTGACGGTCACGATACCTAACGGGCTCGACAAATGCGCAAGCTGCTCGGCCGCAATACCCGACAGGATCGCCTCGGCAACCTTGCGCGCTCCTGATTCGTCCGTATTGGGCATCACCACGGCGATTTCTTCCCCGCCATAGCGAGCCGCCATGTCACCCGGGCGACATACACAGTGCTTGATCGCCTGACCGATGATCCGCAGACATTCGTCTCCAGCGAGATGGCCGTAGTGATCGTTGTAGCGTTTGAAAAAGTCCACATCGATCAGAATCAGTGACAACGGGCTTGCGAGTCGCTTGGCGCGTTTGAGTTCGACATCCAGGAACTGATCGAAATGCCGGCGGTTGGCGAGGCCGGTGAGTTTGTCCTCGCTGGCGAGAACTTCCAGCGTCTGGTTAAGCTCGATCAGTGTGGTTTGAGTGGCGAGCAATTTTTCCTCCGCCCGAATACGCCGACTGATGTGGGAAATCAGCCTGCGCCCCAGTGCGACGAGGAGCCCCAACAACAGCAGCACCACAGCGACAGATTGCTTTGTCTGACTGAGCCACGCTTGCGTTGCCTCGGCCTGCCCCACCGCAACCGTCGTGACGACAGGATATTGATCGCTTCTCTTGAACGCATAGAGGCGATGGATGCCATCGACATTCGACGCAAAATCCACGGTGCCCGATGAGGTATTGCGCAAGTATTCGGAGAATATGGGCGCGCGCGACAGATCACGGCCGATGTCTTCCACTTGAAAGGGATACCGCACCAGCAGGCTCCCTTCGGATGAGGTCAGGCTGATGACGCCGAATTGCCCCACGTGGATGCTTCGATAAAGTTTGAGGAAATGTTCAAGGCTGATGGTCGCAGCGATCACCCCCGCAAAACTTCCATCAGGGTGATCGATGCGTCGGCTGACGGAAATCACCCAGGTGCAAGTGACACGGCTGAGAATCGCCGGGCCGATATAGATACCGCGATCCGCGACGTCTCGGTGATGCTTGAAGAACGCCCGATCTGCGTTGTTGCTATTGGATGAGATCAGCATGTTGGTCGAGAATAGCCAATCCCCTTGGGCGTCATATAGCACCACATTATTTAATTGCGGGAGCGCATCCATCTGCTGGGCAACCAACTTGCTCAGCCGTTCGAGTTGCTCCGGGCCGGTGCCGTCTTTCTCGATCCTTTCTGTCAGGCCCAGCAACAGCACTTCACTTTGCTTGAAGGTGCCCTCGGTGTAAGTGTTGAGCGCCTGAGTCAGGTTCAATGTATCGGTATTGATGTCGCTCAAGGTGTTCTGTCGGGCTGTCCATGTCTGCCAGGCCGTCAGCAGCACCACGGAGACACACACCAGAAAGATCAGAAAAGTGGCAAGTCGAAGATCGCGTTTCAAGGAAGTACCGGGCTGTTGAGTACACTGGCGTCAAAGGCTGCGCATTATAGAAGGCTTTTGGCCATCACTGCTGATGCATATGGATAAGTTAGCCCTGCGCCGGGAATGCTTCCACTCTTAGTTTCTCCATCACCAGTTCAATGAAGGCCGATACCGCCAACGGCAGATGCTGCCGGCTCGGGTAAAGCACGTGCAGGCCAAAGCCTGCACGCTGGAAGTGTGGCAACACGCGTACAAGTCGGCCCGCCTGAAGGTCGAGCATGGCGAGCGTCGGCGGCAGCAGCGCGATGCCCAGGCCGGCCACCGTAGCCTTGCGCAGTGCCTGGGCCGTGTTACCGGAAAAACGGCTGGCGATTTGCACCTCCTCCTCCACGCCCTCTGGTCCGGTCAGACGCCAGGTGGTGAAGCCGCTGGGATGGGCGAAACTCACGCAGTCATGGTTCACCAGGTCCTGCAGCGTACCGGGCATACCGCGAGCAGCGATGTAAGCCGGACTCGCCACCAAGCCCTCGCTGCCTGCACTGAAGAGCTGGCGCCCGACGTAACCTGAGTCTTGCAGCGGACCGCCGCGAAACGCGATGTCGATACGCTCGGCGATCAAGTCGGCGCGGGCATCACTGAGCACGAAGTCAAGCCGCACCCGCGGATGCGCGGCAAGAAAGTCAGCCACCCATTCCATGGGGAAGAAGTCGAAGAAATCCGCCGTCGCAGCGACGCGCACCAAGCCACTGGGTTCCTGGCTGCCCGTCATCAACTCGTGCCCCGCCTCGATCAGCCCGTCCACCGCGCCCACGCAGCGCTCGTGAAAAGCCTGCCCGGCATGGGTCAGCGTCAACTTGCGCGTGGAGCGTTGCAGCAGTCGTGTGTCGAGTTGTGCCTCGAGCTGCTGGACACGCCGGCTGACGGTGTTGGGCGGCATGCCCAGTCGCCGCGCCGCTTCGGCAAAGCTGCCGCTGCGGACCACTTGAACAAACAAGGCAATGTCATTCAAGTCGAGCATAAGGCGATAATTCCAGCAAAAAATGGACGGGCTCAATCCAATTGTTCCATCTAATCAACCAATCCGGGCACGCTTATCCTTCTTGCATCGCGGCAGTTAGCCCTCTAACTGCGTAAACCACAGGCAAGGACATCGTTTCCCATGACTCAAACTTCATCCCTCTCCCCTATTCAAAACCGCATCCTTTGGGGTGTTCGCATCTTTCTGGCCTTGGCGTTCGCTGCGGCCGGCATCGCCAAGCTGGCCAGCGCTCCGCAGATGGTTCAGGTGTTCGATGCCGTCGGCCTTGGGCAATGGTTCCGCTACCTCACCGGTGCCATTGAAGTGGCTGGCGCTGTGTTGCTGCTCATCCCGGTCACGAGCTTTTTCGCCGGGCTGCTGCTGACGGCGACCATGACCGGCGCAGTGGTCACGCATCTCTTCGTGATTGGCGGCAATCCCGCCCCTGCCCTGGTGCTGCTGGCGATGTCTGCCTTCGTGGCCTGGCGGCAGAAGCCCGCGGCCTTGCTCGGTGCAGCGCGCTGATCCATCCCAAGGCGATCGGCTCAAGACTTGAGGAAAACCTATGAACAGCATCATCGCAACACCAACGCGTGCCATCGTTCACCGCACATCCGGCAGCTCTCACGGGCCGATCACGCGACTCATGAGCCCTGGCGACCTGGGCCAGTTGTTGAAGCCTTTTGTGTTTCTTGATCTCTTCGGCTTCAAGCCCCAAGGCGGGCAGAAAGGTTTCGGCATGCACCCGCATTCAGGGATAGCAACACTGACCTACATGATTGAGGGCGGCGTGGAGTACGAAGACACCACGGGCAAGACGGGCGTGCTGCCCACCGAAGGTGTGGAGTGGATGCGCGCCGGTAATGGCGTGTGGCACGACGCTAAACCAGTCGGCGACAGCTCAATATCGGGCTTCCAACTCTGGGTCGCCCTGCCCGCTTCGCACGAAAACACACCGGCGGAAAGCCTCTACCTGGCGCCGTCGCAGATCCCGCAAGCAGGCCCGGCGCGTGTGCTGCTCGGACGCTATGGCGCAGAGCAAAGCGCGATTGCGGCACCTTCGGACATGAACTATCTCGTCGTGCGCTTGAAAGACGGAGAACGCTGGCGCTACACACCTCCCACCGGCCACAACGTGGCGTGGTTGGCGGTCAATGCCGGTCGGCTGGACGTTGGTGGCCCGGTCAATACTGGCGAGTTGGCGGTGTTCGAGGAGTCAGACCAACCCATCGATTTCGTGGCGCACGGCGACACGTCTTTCGTGCTGGGCTCGGCGGTGAAGCACCCACATGATTTGGTGATGGGTCGTTATTCAGTACACACCAGCCGAGCGGCACTGGCGCAGGGCGAAGCTGAAATTCAGCGTATTGGCGCGCGTCTGTTTCATGAGGGACGGCTGGCCTAGCACTCGCTAATGCCATATCTGCATCACTTGGTAAAAACCTGATATGTTGTACGATGACAGATGAGTTAGCGTAATTCATCTGTCATCCTCGCATCTATAACAACAAGGAATTACCCATGAAAAAAGTGAAACTGATTATCGGTTTTTTATGCCTGTTCAGTGGCTACGTGGCGGCCTCCCCCGCATCGAGCGAGAAGGATGTTGCCGCTGCGGTAGACCATCTGACTCAAGCGATGCTGACCAAAAACGTCCCACAACTGAATGCGCTCACCGCTGAAAACCTGACCTACGGGCATTCCAGCGGGAAAATCCAGGACAAGAGAGAATTCATCGCCGACATCGAAACCGGAAAAAGCGCTTTCAAAACGCTGGAGATGCAGAATCAGAAAATCACCGTCTCGGGTGATGTGGCGTTGGTCCGCCATCATTTTTCGGCGCAAGCCATCAAGGGCACCGAGATTGTTCCCACGGAAATCGAGAACTTTCAGATCTGGCAAAAGCAGCAAGGCAAATGGTTACTGGTAGGACGACAAGCGTTCCGGCTCTGACCTGGCGAGGGGTGTCAGGCAGTTGCAATGCTGGATGTGCCGGTCTCTTCGCGAGCAAGCCCGCTCCCACACTGGATTTTCTGTGAGCACAGTATTTGTGCACGCCAGCGATCACATGTGGGAGCGAGCCTGCTCGCGATGGCGTCCGTCGCTACCACTAAACAGCAGCCTTGAACCCCTCCTCCCGCTGCAACGCCCGAGCCTGGATCACATCCAGCACGGCACAGCCTTCACGCGTCAGCAGATGCACCGCCCGGGTGACGCGGGTCAGGTCGCAGTCGGAAATACCTTTGAGGTTGAGACTGGACAAGGTGTCCGTCAGATCGCGAACCACGGTGAATCGATGCATGGCGCAGGCGGCCAGGTCGCTGAGTTCTTTATGGGTATTGATGAAGAGCACCGGGGATTCGGCGTCGTAGGTGTCGATGGGGAGGTAACGCGGCATGACTTGGTCGGACATTGAGGTAGCTCCTGATTAATTGAGTTCTCCTGGGTTATCGACCGGCCAAGATCGTCGCGAATTTTGCCGCGAGCCGGAACTATAAGGGGCGTACTGGAGCGTAGCAACGAGAGACTCTGTCAGAAATTTCCGGAAAATTTGTGCGCCACGTTCCTACGCTTTGCCCGGGAGCGAATGCGGTATGTCAGGCAGACCGCGTCAGTCGGATACACGACTGCTTCGCAGCCGAACGCAGCCTTCGGCAGCTGCTACAGATCGCGCTGGGAGCCAGGTAATCAGCCGTCAATCATCCTCATGCAACTTGATCCCACGCTTATGCAGCAGATACGGCACCAGCAACACCAACAACGTCAACGCCAGCACCGACGCCGCAATCGGTTGCGTCACGAATATCATCCAATCGCCCTGGCTGATGGACAAGGCGTTGCGCAGCTGTTTTTCCGCCATCGGCCCCAGCAGCATGCCGACGATCACCGGGGCGACGGGAAAATCGAAACGCCGCATCAACACCCCCGCCCAGCCGATGCCCAGCATCAGGAACAAGTCGAAGGATGAGTGGCGCATGCCGTACACGCCGATGGTGGCGAACACCAGGATCCCGGCGTTCAGGTACGGCCGAGGGATTTGCAAGAGTTTGACCCACAGCCCCACCAGCGGCAGGTTCAGCACCAGCAGGATGACGTTGCCGATGTACAAGGAGGCCACCAGGGTCCAGACCAGTTCGCCCGAGGTCTGGAACAGCAGCGGCCCCGGTTGCAGGTTGTAGTTCTGGAACGCTGCCAACAGAATCGCCGCCGTGGCGGAGGTCGGTATGCCCAGGGTCAGCAGCGGCACCAGTGAGCCGGTGGCGCTCGCGTTGTTCGCCGCTTCGGGACCTGCGACGCCTTCGATGGCGCCTACGCCCTTGCTGGCGGCGAATTCTTTCGGGTACTTGCTGAGTTTGCGTTCAGTGGAATAGGACAGGAACGTCGGGATTTCCGCGCCACCGGCCGGAATCGACCCGAAGGGAAAACCGATCAAGGTGCCCCGTAACCACGCCGGGACCGAGCGTTTCCAGTCGGCGCGAGTCATCCATAACGAGGTCAGGCGGTGTCGGCCGGCCGTTTCTTCCTTTTGGTAAAGCACGCCGTACAAGGCCTCACCGACGGCAAACAACCCCACCGCGACCAGCACCACTTCGATGCCATCGACCAGCTCGGGAACTCCCAAGGTGTAGCGGGCAATGCCTGACGTCGAGTCGAGGCCGATCAAACCGATGGTCAGCCCGATGCCCAATGAAGCAAAGCCGCGCAGCATCGACGCGCCGAGCACTGCCGACACGGTGGTGAAGGCCAGCACCAGAATCGCGAAATACTCCGCCGGCCCGAATTTCAGCGCCAGCGTGGCCACCAGGGGCGCGAACAACGTCAGCAAGATGGTTGCGATGGTGCCGGCCACGAATGAACCGATGGCGGCCGTTGCCAGCGCCGGGCCTGCCCGTCCATTGCGGGCCATGAGGTTGCCTTCCAGGGCCGTGACCATGGAGGACGATTCCCCCGGGGTGTTGAGCAGGATCGAGGTGGTAGAGCCGCCAAACTGAGCGCCGTAATAGATGCCGGCGAACATGATCAGTGCCCCGGTCGGATCGACCTTGGCGGTAATCGGCAGCAGCAAGGCGACGGTCAGCGCCGGGCCGATCCCCGGCAATACTCCGATTGCAGTGCCCAGCAGACAACCGATAAAACCCCACATCAGATTGATCGGCGTCAGCGCGCCAGCGAAGCCGACGGCCAGATTCGAGAGAATATCCACCTTGTCGACCTCCTTCGGCCTGGATCAGATCCAGGCGTTGATCAAGGGCGGAAGGGAAACCCCTAGCCCGGCGGTGAAAAGCCAGTAGATCGGCAGTGCCAGAGCGATGCCGATGGCCAGGTCCCGCACCGGGCTGCGGCTGCCAAAGCCCCGCGCCGAACAGGCAAACAGCAATGCAGCAGCCAATACGAAGCCGATGTAGGAAATGAGCAACGCCACACCCAGCAGCCCTGCCGTAACCCAGGTCGCCCCGGACTTGCCGCCGGGCTCGGCCCCGGAAGTCTCATGATCATCGGCGAGGTTGCGAAAACCACCGGTGAGCGCCTGATAGCCCATCAACAGACCGACGGCGCCCAGAAATGCCGCCACGGCATAGGGGTAGACGTAGGCCGGCATGATGACGAACCCCATCTCGGCGGGAAACCGCGAGGCGCCGACCGCCAATACCGCACTGATCACGACAATACCGACGCCAATCGCCAGTTGAGCCGGCCTTACGCTCCAGCGCCCGGCCATCTCAAAGCAGCCCGACCTTGACCAGCATCGCGCGCAGGCGTCCGTGCTCCTCATCGACGAATTTGCCGAAATCATCCCCGGTCAGAATGCTCGGCGACCACGCATTGGTTTTTTGGTTTTCCTGCCAGACGGCGCTTTTGGTGGCGGTCAGGACGGCTTCCGTCAGAGCCTTGCGCTGTTCAGGCGTCAGGCCCGCTGCGCCGTAAACACCCCGCCAGTTGCCGATCGTCACGTCGTAGCCAGACTCTTTGAGGGTCGGTGCGTCGATGCCTTCAACGCGGTTGGGCGCGCCGACGGCCAGTAAGCGGAACTGTTTGGACTGCACGTATTTGGCCAGCTCGGCGTAGCCGCCGGTGATCACCGTGATGTGCCCCCCCAGCACCGCGGCAACGACTTCGCCGCCACCGGCGAAGGCAACGTAATTGACCTTGTTGACGGGGATGTCCATTTTGCTCGCCAGTTCGGCGATGCCGATGTGGTCGATCGAACCCTTGGAGCCACCGCCCCATTTGATGCTGGACGGGTTGGCTTTGAAGTCCTTGAGCAAGTCCTCCAGTTTTTTGTATGGCGAGTCGTCGCGTACGGCGATCACGTTGTATTCGGTAAACAGCCGGGCGATCGGGGTTACGTCCTTCAAGGTGATTTGCGGTTTGTTCTGCTCGATGGACGCGACCATGATCGCGCCGACCACGATCAGCGCATCGGGGTCGCCCTTGGTGGCGTTGGCAAATTGCGCCAACCCCAGGGTCCCGCCGGCGCCACCCTTGTTCTCGAAGGTGGCGGCTTTGGCCGTTTGGGCCTCGACCATGGCTTTGCCCAGGACTCGCGCGGTCTGGTCATAACCGCCGCCCACGGAACCTGGGGCCATGAACTTGACGGTGTCCAGGGCAAAAACGGGTGATGCGAGTGCGGCGGCGGTAATGAAAGCGGCGAGGTTGCTGCTGAATCGACGGGCCAGTGCAAACATGAGACGTCTCCGGATAGCCGTTCTTGTAGTTTTCGATCAGGGAAGCCCCTGTTCGGTGAGCATGCGTCTGGAAACAAGCGTAGGTCATAGATGTGTTTGTTGACGGCCTTTGTGCTGATGCGCCGCTAATCAAAGACAGCACATCGACTCAATATCCGCATCGAAATCTACGCAACCATAGGCCCTGTGAACCCACCCACAATCCACTTGCAAGGACATCATCATGGCCATCGCAAAAGCAGCACCTGGCAAAACCCTGCTGAATCCGACCGACCACACCCTGATCATGATCGATCACCAGTCGCAAATGTCCTTTGCGACCAAGTCGATCGATGCCGTCACCCTGCGCAATAACGCCGCACTGGTGGCCAAGGCAGCCCGGGGCTTCAACGTGTCGACCATCCTCACCACCGTTGCCGAGAAAAGCTTCTCCGGCCCGATCTTCGACGAAATCAAGTCGGTGTTCCCGGAACACAACGTGATCGACCGTACCAGCATGAACACCTGGGAAGACGAGCGTATTGCCGTTGAAGTCAACGCCATCGGCAAACAAAAAATCGTCCTGGCCGGTCTGTGGACCTCCGTGTGCATCGTTGGCCCGGCACTGTCGGCCCTCGACCAAGGCTTCGAGGTGTACTTCATCGCCGATGCCTGTGGCGATGTCTCCATCGAAGCCCATGAAATGGCCGTGCAACGCATGATCCAGCTCGGTGCCCGCCCAATGACTTCGCTGCAATACCTGCTTGAACTGCAGCGCGACTGGGCACGTAGCGAGACGTACGACGAGACGGTGAAAACCTCCATCGCCAACGGTGGTGCCTATGGTCTGGGCCTGATCTACGCCAAGACCATGTTCCATGCCTCTGAAGGCCATTGAGAATAAATAGCGACTCTTCGGAGTCGCTATTTCAGGCGGGAGATCAATCATGTTTTCTTTACAAACCCTCCCGCGCATTTCCGGGCAGAAGGACGTACCCAGGGCGTCCTTCTGGCTCTGCGTGTTTTTTGCCGGAACAGCCCTGGCGGATGAGACACCGGATTCCGCGCAAGGATTTCTCGAGGGCGGGAAGCTTGAGGTGCTCAGTCGAAATTTCTTCCTCAACAGCGACTACCGCTCACCCTCGCCTTCGGGCAAGAACTACAAACAAGAGTGGGCTCAAGGCTTTATCGGCTCATTTGAATCCGGATTCACCCCCGGCACGCTAGGTTTCGGCGTCGACAGCCACGCGTTTATGGGGCTGAAGCTCGACGGCGGCAAAGGGCATTCGGGAACCGGGTTACTGCCGCTGGACAGTGACGGTCGCAGCGAAGACAACTACTCCAGTGCCGGTGGCGCGCTGAAAATCAGGGCCTCCCGAACCACCCTGGCCTTCGGTGAAATGACCGTGGAAACCCCGGTGTTCGACACTGCCGACAAACGCCTGCAGCCGGAATACGCCACGGGCTTTCTGTTGAACAGCAACGAAATCGACGACATGAAACTGGTGGCTGGTCATTTCACGGCGTTCAAGAATCAGGACAACACGACAAGCAAGGGCAACTTTTACGGCTACGGTGCCAACACCGAAGCCGGTGGCATCACGTTTCTGGGCACTGACCTGTTCACACACAGTCCTGTCGGCGGCGCGTTATACGCCTCCGAGCTGAGCGACACCTGGCGCCAGTATTACGCCAACCTGCACCTGAAACAGTCCGCCGTGTTCCTCGACGCCAACCTGTACCGCACGCAGGACACCGGCAAGGCACTGGCCGGTGCCATCGACAACACCGCTTATAGCCTGTCGGGCAAATACACCCTGGATGCTCATGCCTTCACCCTGGCCTGGCAACGCATCAATGGCGACACACCGTTCGACTTCGTCGGTGGCGACTCGATTTACCTGGCCAACTCGATCAAGTACGCCGATTTCAACGGCGCCCATGAACGCTCCTGGCAGGCACGCTACGACCTCGACCTCGGCGCTTATGGCATCCCCGGCCTGAGTTTCATGACGCGTTATGTCAGGGGCAGCGACATCGACGGCACCCGTGCGCCCAAGGGTGGGGCCTACAACCCGTTCGACCCGACCATCGGCGAGTACGTGCCTCAACAGGGCGATGGCGGGCGGCATTGGGAGCGCGACATCGACCTGCGCTACATCGTGCAGTCAGGCGCCGCCAAGGGTTTGTCACTGCAACTGTCCCATGTGTCTCATCGGGCCAACACCGCTCAGGCGGGCGATGACATCGACAGGGTTTACGTTGTCATCCATTACCCGCTGACCTTCGGGCATCCGTGATTCAACCTCACCGTGGAAATGGCGGAAGGCAGCCGGAGTCGAACCTGCCCGGGAACGGATGCCATCCCCAACCGGGTTTGAAGCCCGGCCGCGCCACCGGGCGCGATTGCCTTCCTTGAAGTCATACTGCGGTTTGTTGGGCCAGTGCATTGTCGAGCCGGATATGGCGTCGATCGCCAAAGCGGCGGGTCAGGCCGAGCCGGTCGAAGTATTCAAGAATCTGAATACTGCGCTTGCGCCCCAGGCCCACGGCATCGCGAAATGCGGCGACCTGAATCACCGGGTTATCGCTGGCCAGTTGCACCAGCATAGCCGCCAATCGGCGCACCAGTGTTTCGGTGTAAAACAGGTCACGGACGATTTGATGCAGCAGTCCCAACCGGGCCATCTTGCGCAGCAGCAGGCGCACGGCAGCCTCGTCATGGCCAGTGGCTTTGGCCAGATCACGCACCCACGGCGGATCGAAACCCGCCTGTTCGAACAACGGCTGCAATTGTTGCCACAGGGTTTCGTCGTCCTCGCTCAAGCGTACTTGGTGATCGGGTAAATGCAGCCACGGGCCGCTGGCCGCCATTGCACCACTGGCCAGTAATTCGTCGAGCAGGCTGATAAAGGTCGACCGTTCCAGCACGCTGCCGGCGAAACGACGCAGGCGATCCCGGTCCGGTCCCATCTGGTCCGATTCGAGTTGATGAAAGCGTGCGAGGTGTTCCAGCAGCGGCGCTTTCAGCGCTTCCCAACGCACCGCGCTGAACAGCAACGGCCCCTGCCGCGTATCGATGAGACGCACGTCATCGGGCAATTCCCAAGTCTCGCGCGGACGGTTGAACTGGCGTTCCAGTCGCTGCGGATCGAGCCCGGTGTCGCTGTTGGCCAGCAGCGCCGGCAGTGCCGCTTCCAGACTATTGGTGGTGGCCAGCGCTTGTAGCTGCGCCAATCGCTCAGGGCTGCGACGATGTCGGGCCGGGGCGAACGGGTCCAGCACCTGTCCGCCGCCAAGGGTGCGTTGGGCGCTTTGGTCGCGCAGGATCAAGCGGTCGCCCTTCACCGCCAGCACCGGCGCATTGACCAGCAGTTGCGCGAACATCTGCTCCCCCGGGGCCAGGCTCGCGCCCTCCAGCAAGGCCACTCGCCCCGTGATGTCCTGAGTGCCGAGATGCACATGCACCGGTTGAAAGTGTTCGAAGCTTCGCGCTTCGCTGGCTAACACCGTCATCTCGATATCCAGGCGCTGAGTGGGCGCATGCAGCCATTCGGCCACCAGCCAGTGGCCACGGTGGATCTGCTCCAGGGCCAGACGCTCGGCACTCAGGTTCAGCGCGACCCGCTGCCCGGCCGTTGCGCGGTCAGCGGCCTGGTTTTGCGCATGCAGGCCACGTACTCGCACCAGTTTGCCCTGCGGGCTCAACATCAGCGTATCGCCCACCGCCACCTGGCCGGACAACGCCGTACCGGTCACCACGATGCCGGCGCCGGCTACGCTGAAGGCCCGATCAATCGCCAGACGAAAACCGCCGCAGGCGCTGCGTTGAACAACCTCATGCTGCGCATCCAGCAAAGCCTGACGCAGAGTCTCGATACCCTCGCCAGTGACACTCGACAGCGGGATTTGCGGCGCGCCGGCATACGGTCCGGGCGCCAGTAATGTTTCGATCTGCTCACGAACAGCCTGCACCCGAGCCGGGTCAACCCGGTCGCACTTGCTGATTGCAATCAGTGCCCGAGGGATGCCCAGCAACTCGACAATCGCCAAGTGTTCACGGGTTTGCGGCATGACGCCGTCATCGGCCGCTACCACCAGCAACACCAGATCAATCCCTTGAGCGCCGGCCAACATGTTGTGGGTGAAGCGCTCATGGCCGGGCACGTCGATAAAACCGGTCAGGGCGGCGCCCGGTTCCAGCGCCGCATAGATATAGCCCAGGTCGATGGTCATGCCACGTTCGCGTTCTTCGCGGCGACGATCACCGGCCTGCCCGGTCAGTGCCTGGAGCAAGGAAGTCTTGCCGTGATCGATATGCCCCGCCGTGCCGACAATCACCCGTCCCGGTCCTCCTCCTGCAGTTGATCGAATCGCACCAGCTGATTGAGCTGCGCCAGCCATGCCGCTTCGTCATCGAGTTGGCGCACGTCGAGCCACAAGGCGTCATCGTCGATACGCCCGAGCACCGGAATGGGCAGTTGCCGCAACGCTGCCTCCAGCCCTAGTAATCGTCGCCCACGCAGGCGTTTCGAAACGTTTGGCCGCAGGCATAACGCCGCACTGGGCAACCGGGCCACGGGTTGGCTGCCGCTACCGATCATGCCTAGCGCCGGAATCGCGCTGACGCTCCAGCCATCGCCCAGCACCTGCGCCAATGACGGTTGCAGGCGTTCGGCCTGGGCGAGGATGTCGGCTTGGGGTCGGGTCAATAGACGCAGACTCGGCAGTCGTTCGGCCAGACGATCGGGATCGCGGTACAGCGCCAATACGGCTTCGAGGGCCGCCAGGGTCAGTTTGTCGACCCGCAAGGCACGCTTGAGCGGATTTTTCTTGATCCTGGCGATCAGGTCTTGGCGGCCGACGATCAATCCGGCTTGAGGCCCGCCGAGCAGTTTGTCGCCGCTGAAGGTGACGATGTCCGCGCCATCGAGCAGTGCCTGGCGCACCGTCGGTTCGGCGGGCAACCCCCAGCGTGTCAGGTCCAGCAGGCTGCCGCTGCCGAGGTCTTCGAGCAAGGGCAGTCCGTGGCGGTGAGCCAGCTGCGCCAATTCCGCCGTCGGCACTCTCGCGGTGAAGCCTTCGATGCTGTAATTGCTCGCGTGTACGCGCATCAGCAGACCACTGCGCGGGCCGATGGCGGCCTCGTAATCGCGCGCATGGGTGCGGTTGGTGGTGCCCACTTCGTGCAGCTTGACCCCGGCGCGGGCCATGATGTCGGGAATGCGAAACGCGCCGCCGATTTCGATCAGCTCACCTCGGGAGATGATCCCTTCCTTGCGTGTGCCCAGGCTGTTGAGCGTCAGCAACACGGCGGCGGCATTGTTGTTGACCACGGTGACTGCTTCGGCGCCGGTCAGTTCGCGGATCAAGCCTTCGATCAAATCGTCCCGGTCGCCGCGCTTGCCGCTGTGCAGGTCGAATTCCAGATTGAGCGGATAGCGCGCAGCCCGTTGCACCGCTTCAATGGCTTGTTCCGGCAACAACGCACGACCGAGGTTGGTGTGCAGCACCGTGCCGGTGAGGTTGAACACCCGGCGGATCTGGCTGCGATGCTGGATCGCCAGACGCTCACCTGCCCTCCCCGCTAATACGTCGGGGGCGATTTCAATGGCGGCGAGTTCACCGTTGTGCACCGGCTCGCGCAAGTCATCGAGCAATTGCCGCAGGCCGGCCAGCAGTGCGTCGTGTCCGTACCGCTCGGCCAACGGTTGGCAGGCGGGATGGCGTAGCAAACTGTCGATGGAAGGCAGCCGCAAGGTTTGGCCGGCGAGTGTTGCGGGCATCAGAGGCTCCCGGAAGCGAGTGACCGTCGCGTCTGAGTGTAGCCTCTGGGATCGATAAGCTCAGTCGCCTCCGGGCGCCAGCAGCAGATTGGGCGCTGGTCGCTGGTAACCTTCCTGCTCCAGGCGCATGTCCAGCATCAGGCTGGACAGGTCCGCCGACAGGGCTTCGGCTTCGGCGTCGTTTTCCAGGTAGATCAGTTTCAGGTAGCTGTTGCAGCCGGGACAGACCTCCGCCCGCAACGGCGCCTGATTGGCGGCGTGGCGATCATCCTCGAAGCTGACGTATTCCAAGCCCTTGCTCTGTTCGCAATACACGCATTTGACCCGCACCACATGCCATTCACAGGCGCACAGCGAGCACACCAGATAACGCAAACCGTTGTATTTGCCGCGATGACGAATCACCCCGGCCATCGCCGGTGAACCGCAGGCCGGGCATTGGCTGAGGCTGTCGCCATGCTGGCGCTGCAGATGGAGTTCAAGGTTAGGTGTGTTCAGCAGCCAATAACTCCAGGCCGCTTGCAGCGCTGCACCGAGAAACGGCACCAGCGCTGCCGGAAGCATCGAGTACTGGCCGCTGACCAGAGCAATCGCCCACGCCTTGAGCAACCCAGGGTTCGCGCTGCGCAACGTCGCCACGGCGTTTTCTACCGCCGAGTGTGGCAATGGCTGATAGCGCTGCAACAAGGCCTCGAGATAGGGCAGCCAAACGTTTTCGCGCACCAGGCTGTCGGCAGCGAACGGCGGCAAGCCATGTTCTACGCACAATCGCAGGCGTTCGGGGTCGGGCATGGTCGCCACGGGCGGATCGTCCATCAGCTGCTGCTGGACATGACACAACCCCGCGATCAAACGCAGATAGTCCGCCATGGGATGGCCGTCCGCCAAACGTTCCAGGCGCAACGCGCGCAAGGTGAACAGGTTGTTCGGTGGCAGGTACAGAAACGGCGGTGAACTCGCCACCGCTTCTATCTGCCCAGGCTCGAGGATCGTGGCCAAGGGGTTATCCTTTTTTGCTGATCGGTCGCTCAGGCGTTTCGTCACCGGTCACTTCCCGGTACCAGAGCTGATGGTGTTTTCTCGCCCAGGCGCGGCTGACCCGGCCACGCACCATGGCGTGGACCGAACCGCGAATCCAGATACCCGCGTAGACGTGGACGATGATGCTCAGCACCAGGATGAACCCCGCCAACGCATGCAGCAGCATCGCCCAGCGAATGCTGGTAATGCCGAAGTACGCGCTGAACCAGGCACGCCAGATCACCAGCCCGCTGAACAGCAGCACCAGCATGCAGATCAGCAATACCCAGAACAGCAGCTTCTGCCCCGGATTGTATTTGCCGATCGGCGGCACACCCTCCTCCTCGTTACGGATCACATGCCCGACACGCCTGAGCCACAGCCGGTCGTTGGTGATGAAGTAGTTCGCCCGCCAGAAACTGCACACCAGGCCGAGGAACAGCACAAACATCGTCACACCCAGGTACGGATGCAGAATGCGCGTCCACGAACCGCCGCCAAACAGGTTGCTCAGCCAAAACAGCCCCGGATGGAACAGGGCCAGCCCCGACAGCGCCGCCATGAGAAACAGAATTGCCACCAGCCAGTGATTGGTGCGCTGGTTGACGGTGTAGCGCAGGATCGGTTTGTCGTTCATGGCCTGTCCTCCCCGCCCGGTTTGCTCGGATCGAAGGTGTGCACCGACGGATCGAATTCATGCACGGCGGGGTCGACGGTGGTCGGATGTTCGTCCTCCTCGACCAGTTGTGGCCCGACGCGCACGTAGTGGAAGAACCCGGCCAGCACCGCCGCGCCCATGGCCAGCAGCGCCAGGGGTTTGCTCAGGCCTTTCCACAGGTCCACCAGCGGACTGATCGCCGGGTGATCCGGCAAACCGGCATACAACCTGGGCGTGTCGGCATGGTGCAGCACATACATGACGTGGGTACCGCCGACGCCCTCGGGGTCGTACAAACCGGCGTTGTCGAAGCCACGGCTCTTGAGGTCGACGATGCGTTCGGCGGCGTGTTCCTTCATGTCTTCCTTGGTGCCGAACACGATGGCCCCGGTCGGGCAGGTTTTCACACAGGCCGGCTCCAGCCCCACCGCCACCCGGTCCGAACACAGCGTGCATTTGTAGGCCTTGTGGTCCTTTTGCGAGATGCGCGGAATGTTGAACGGGCAACCGGTGATGCAATAACCGCAGCCGATGCAGTGGTCCTGATCGAAGTCGACGATACCGTTGGCGTGCTTGATGATCGCGCCGGGGCTCGGGCACGCCGCCAGGCAGCCGGGCTCGGCGCAATGCATGCAGCCGTCCTTGCGGATCAGCCATTCGAGGTTGCCGGCGTCGGTTTCATGCTCGGTGAAGCGCATCAGGGTCCAGGTGTCTGCGCTGAGGTCGTGGGGGTTGTCGTAGGTGCCGAGGTTGTGACCGACGTCGTCGCGCAGCTCGTTCCATTCCGAGCAGGCGACCTGGCAAGCCTTGCAGCCGATGCACTTGGTGGTGTCGATCAGCTTGGCCACTTCCTCCTGGGTGCGCACCGAGGGCGGCACGGTGGTGGTGGCCGAACGGGCGATGATGTCTTGGCTGGCCATTTAGACTTTCTCCACGTTGACCAGGAATGACTTGGATTCCGGGGTCTGAGTGTTGCCATCGCCGAGGAACGGCACCAGGGTGTTGGTCAGGTAACCGTGGCGGGTGGCGCCGGTGAAACCCCAGTGCAACGGGATACCGATCTGGTGCACCACCTGATTGTTGACCTGCAGCGGACGAATCCGCTTGGTCACCACCGCCACCGCTTCGATATGTCCGCGCTTGGAACTGACCCTAACCCGGTCGCCAGCGGCAATCCCCTTCTCCTTGGCCAGCGCCTCGCCGATTTCGACGAACTGCTCGGGCTGGGTCACGGCGTTGATCGGGCAATGCTTGGTCCAAAAGTGGAAGTGTTCGGTCAGCCGGTAGCTGGTCGCCGCATAAGGGAAGTCCTTGGCCTGGCCCAGGGTGTCCCAGACCGAATCGAAGATCCGCCCGGCCGGGTTGCTGGTCGCCTGTTTGTTGTTGGGGTGCATCGGGTTGATGCCGATGGGCGTCTCGAACGGTTCATAGTGTTCGGGGAATGGCCCTTCGTTCATCTTGTCGAGGGCGAAGAACCGCGCCACGCCTTCGGGGTTCATGATGAACGGGTTCATCCCGGCTTCCGGCGGCACATCGACCTTGTAGTCGGGCACGTCGGTGCCGGTCCAGACCTTGCCGTTCCACCACACCAGCCGTTTTTTCGCATCCCACGGTTTGCCCTGAGGGTCGCACGAGGCGCGGTTGTAGAGAATCCGTCGGTTCGCCGGCCAGGCCCAGGCCCAGCCCAGGTTCTGCTTCATGCCGAAAGGATCGCTGTTGTCACGCCGGGCCATGTTGTTGCCCTGCTCGGTCCAGCTGCCGCAGAAGATCCAGCACCCGGACGCCGTGCTGCCATCGTCCTTGAGCTGGCCGAAGCCGGACAGTTGCTGACCGGCCTTGACCACCGCACCCGAGGCGTCGGTGACATCGGCGATGGCGTAGCCGTTGAATTCCCGGGCCAGTTCTTCTGGCGTCGGGTCATCCGGCACTTTGTAGGGCCAGTCGAGTTTGAGGATCGGCTCGGCCCAGGCGCCACCATTGGCCTGATAGCGCTGGCGCAGGCGCATGAACAGCTCGGCCATGATTTTCACGTCAGTGCGCGCCTGCCCAGGGCCATCGGCGCCCTTCCAGTGCCATTGCAGCCAGCGACCGCTGTTGACCAGCGAGCCGTTTTCTTCGGCGAAACAGGTGGTGGGCAGACGGATGACTTCGGTCTGGATGTCGGCCGTCTGCACATCGTTGTAAGGCCCGACGTTGCGCCAGAACTCCGAGGTTTCGGTGGCCAGCGGGTCCATCACCACCAGCCACTTGAGTTTGGCCAGAGCCTTCATCACCCGGTTCTTGTCCGGCAAGGCGGCAATCGGGTTGAAGCCCTGGCACATGTAGCCGTTGACCTGGCCCTTGCCCATCATGTCGAACATTTTCAGGATGTCGTAGCCGGGAATGTCCAGTTTCGGCAGCCAGTCGTAGCCCCAGTTATTCTCGGCGGTGGCACTGGCGCCATACCAGGCTTTCATCAGGCTGACGTGGAACTTGCCGTAGTTCTGCCAGTAGGACATCTGCCCGGGACGCAGCGGCTTGAGGGCACGCTTGGCGATGTAGGCGTTGTAGTCCTGTTCGGCTTCGGCCGGCAGGGTCAGGTAACCGGGCAGCAGGTTGGACAGCAAGCCGAGGTCGGTCAGGCCCTGGATGTTGGAGTGCCCGCGCAGGGCGTTGACACCTCCGCCCGGCATGCCGATGTTGCCCAGCAGCAGTTGCACCATGGCCGCGCTGCGGATCATCTGCGAGCCGATCGAGTGCTGGGTCCAGCCCAGGGCATAGAGAATCGTCATGGTCTTGCCCGGTTGCGCACACGTGGCAATCTCTTCCCAGATTTTCTTCATCGCGTCGGTGGGCATGCCACAGACCTGACTGGCCAGCTCCAGGGTGTAGCGGCTGTAATGCTGCTTCATCAATTGATAGACGCAGTGTGGGTCCTGCAAGGTCGGGTCGACTTTGGCAAAGCCGTCCTCGCCGATCTCATACCCCCAGCCGGACTTGTCTGTGTAGCTGCGCTTGCTCGCGTCGTAACCGCTGAACAAGCCGTCCTCGAAACCGTAGCCGGCCTTGACGATGAACGACACGTCCGTATAGGCCCGCACGTATTCGTGCTGGATCTTGTCTTCAGTCAACAGGTAATTGATCAGCCCGCCCATGAAGGCGATGTCGGTGCCGGTGCGGATCGGTGCGTAATAGTCCGCTACCGAGGCCGTACGGGTGAAACGCGGGTCGACCACAATCAGCCGCGCCTTGTTGTGGGCTTTGGCTTCGGTCACCCATTTGAAACCGCAAGGGTGCGCTTCTGCTGCGTTGCCGCCCATCACCAGAACCAGATTCGCGTTGGCGATATCGGTCCAGTGGTTGGTCATGGCACCACGGCCATACGTCGGGGCAAGACTTGCCACCGTCGGGCCATGTCAGACACGTGCCTGGTTATCGAACCCCAGCATGCCCAGACTGCGAATGACCTTGTGGGTGATGTAACCCGCTTCGTTGGACGAGGCCGAGGCCGCGAGGAAACCGGTGGTCAGCCAGCGGTTCACCGTTTGCCCCTGGGCGTTCTTCTCGATGAAGTTGGCGTCACGGTCGGCCTTCATAAGGTCGGCGATACGGTCCAGCGCTTCATCCCAGGAGATCCGCGTCCACTCCTTGGTGCCGGGCTTGCGCACCTGCGGGTATTGCAGACGGCTGGGGCTGTGAATGAAATCGAGCAGGCCTGCGCCTTTGGGGCAAAGGGTGCCGCGATTGACCGGGTGGTCGGCATCGCCTTCGATGTGAATGATGCTCTGGGCGACATTCTTCGCATTGTCGCCCTGGCTGTACATGATCAAGCCGCAGCCGACCGAGCAGTACGGGCAGGTGTTGCGGGTTTCATGGGTATGGGCGAGCTTGAAATGACGCACTTGTTCGGCGAAGGCTGGCGTCGGGGCCATGCCCAGCGCGCCGAGGGTGGATCCTGCAAGGCCGAGACCAGCGACCTTGAAGAACTGACGACGGTTGAGGTCCATCGTGCACTCCTGATCAGGTGGAAGCCCGGTGCGTTGGCCGGGTTTTTCTGGACGATCACGGTGACGGCAACGGAACTACCGCCAATTAGAACTTTAGACAATGTTGTGGTGCACGGTCTGAAAACCGACCGTCGGCGGCTTGCCGGTCATGCCCTGTTGCACAACTCGCCAGCAGTGAAGGTTGGCGCTTATCATGGCCGCCGGATTACCCCCTCTGCCTTTTATGAGACTGAGCATGACTTTCGATTTTGATCAGGTGTTCGACCGCCATGGCACCGGCAGTACCAAGTGGAGCCGTTACCCGGCCGACGTGTTGCCGATGTGGGTCGCCGACATGGACTTCGCCGCGCCGCCGGCGATCATTCAGGCCCTGCAAAAACGCCTGGAACACCCGATGCTCGGTTACAGCGTGGCCCAGGATGACTTGCGTGACGCCATCGTCGCCGACCTGTGGGACAAGTACACCTGGCGTGTGCAGCCCCAGGAACTGGTGTTCCTGCCGGGTATCGAATCAGGCTTCAACATGGCCCTGCATGCACTGGTTCAGCCGCAACAGAACGTGGTCGTGCAGACGCCCAACTACCCGCCACTGCGCCATGCGCCGGGCCACTGGCAGCTGAACAAGGTCGAACTGGACTTCAACGTGCTGGCCGATGGCACGTACGCCACGCCACTCGATGCCTTGCGCCAGGCTCTGCAAGGCGGTGGCGCGTTGCTGCTGAGCAACCCGCATAACCCGCTGGGCAAGGTCTTCCCCCGGGAAGAACTGCAAGCGGTTGCCGACATCTGCCTGGAACAGGATGCCTGGATCATCTCCGACGAGATCCATTCCGAGCTGTGCTTCGATGGGCGCGTGCATATTCCGACCGCCTCGCTCAGCCCGCAGATCGCCAAGCGCACCATCACCTTGATGTCGGCGAGCAAGGCCTACAACATCGCTGGCCTGAAGACTGCGTTCATGATCATTCAAGACGCAGCGCTGCTCCATCGCGTCAACCATGCCCGCTGCGGCATGGTCGACAGCGTCAACCCGCTGGGCCTGGAAGCCACCCGCGTCGCCTACAGCGAAGGCCGCCCATGGCTGACCGAACTCATGGCCTACCTGCAAAGCAATCGGGACTATCTGGTGGAGGCGATTCGCACGCGGTTGCCGGGCGTGACCATGAACGTGCCCCAGGGCACTTATCTGGCGTGGCTCGATTGCACGGCACTGGGGCTGGACAACCCGCAGCAATTCTTCCTCGAACAGGCCAAAGTCGGGCTGAGCGCCGGGCTGGATTTCGGCGATCACGCCCGGCAATTCGTGCGCCTGAACTTCGGCTGCCCACGGGCGTTGCTGGAAGAAGGAATTGCGCGGATGGAGCATGGTTTGCGTAGCCGCAAGGCCTGATAGCAACGAAGATCCAATGTGGGGCTTGCTCGCTCCCGCACTGCTCGCATGATGCTGTCCCGGCAAAAAAAATGAACCCTGACGATTGAAGCACCTCGATACCTTAGGAGCCCAAGGTTAAGTGCCTTGGGCCAGCCATCCCTCGGCGGTCGGCCGCACGTATCCGGGAACCAGGCATGAGTTTCATCGTTTGGATGGCGGTGTTGGGGGCGGTGCTGCTGACCCTGGCGCTGACCTCTTCCTATCTGCGCTGGATGCCGGTGACCACCTCGGCGGTGTGCCTTGCGCTGGGCGTGGCGATCGGCCCGGCGGGCCTGGGCTTGCTGAAACTGGACATCAAGGACGCTGCGGTCTGGATGGAGCACCTGACGGAAGTCGCGGTGCTCTTTTCGCTGTTTGTCTGCGGACTCAAATTGCGCCTGCCGCTCAAGGATCGCCAATGGCGGGTGGCGTTCGGCCTGGCGGGACCGGTGATGGTCTTGACCATCATTGGCGTCTGCCTGTTGCTCCACTATGGATTTGATCTGGCATGGGGGCCGTCGCTGCTGATCGGGGCGATTCTGGCACCCACCGATCCGGTGCTGGCCTCGCTGGTGCAAGTCAACGACGCCAGGGATGACGACGCAGTACGTTTCGGGCTCTCCGGTGAGGCCGGCCTGAACGACGGCATCGCTTTTCCTTTCGTGATCCTTGGTTTGTTGTTTGTGCAGCAGAACGGCGCCAGCGATGCCTGGCTCGGTGAATGGGCCTTGAAACGCGTGTTGTGGGCCGTACCGGCGGGCTTACTCATTGGTTACTGGATGGGCCATGGCATCGGGCGCCTGACCTTGTCGATGCGCATCCGCAATGCCGACAGCACCCTTTCCCCCAACGATTACCTGACCCTGGCTTTGATCGCCCTGGCTTACGTCGCCGCCGAACAGATCCATGGCTATGGCTTTCTGTCGGTATTCGCCGCTGGCCTCGGTTTGCGGCAAGCCGAAGTCAAATCCACCGGCGACACCCAGATGCCCGCCGAGCATCTGGTGCAACCGGTGGTTGGTCACCAGAACGTCGAGCCCGAAGCCGCCGTCCATGGCGACGTGTCGAATCTGCAGGACACTCAAGTGGCGGCCGGCATCATGATGGGCGACATGCTGGCTTTCGGCGGCCTGGTGGAGCGCGCCATGGAAGTGTTTCTGGTGACCCTGCTGGGCGTGGTGCTGGTCGGACACTGGGATTGGCGAGCGCTGGTGGTTGCGTTGGTGCTGTTTTGTGCCATTCGCCCTTTAAGCGTATGGCTTATGCCGTGGGGGCGTTTGCTGGATGGCCGACAACGCCTGTTAATCGGCTGGTTCGGGATTCGCGGCATCGGTAGCTTTTACTATCTGTTCTACGCCTTGAATCATGACCTGGGTCCATCGGCAGCGACGCTGTGCACCGACCTGACGTTGTCGGTGGTGGCGCTCAGCATTCTCGCCCATGGCGTCAGCACTCAACCGATGCTTGCCCGTTATGAGCGGCGCAACCGGCCGGATGTCTGAGGCGGTCTCGTCATGGCTTCGGTCAACCTGCACTGAACAGCTACGCCGATTCATGCAGGCTGCACGACGACGGCCACCCGCGGTTAACCGTAACCGACTGTTTTCAATGAGTTTATCTTTAGTACAAAAACAGGCACGGGAAATGCTCCAACCATAGGAGCGACTGACGGGGAGAACACCGTTTTGCGCTTGCCCCGTGACTAAACAAGAGGTTCGACCATGAACGCCATTGACCTGTTGAAAGCCGACCATGAACGTGTAAAAGACATCCTGAGCCAGTTGAGTGAATCCACCGAGCGTGGCGTGAAAAAACGCACCGAGCTACTGGCCAAACTGGAAATGGAGATCTCGATCCATACCCGCCTGGAAGAAGAAGTCTTGTACCCGGCGTATAAAAAGGCCGGGGGCAAGGAGCAGGACGTGATGTATTACGAAGCCAAGGAAGAACATCGCACTGTCGATTCGCTGGTGCTTCCCGACCTGAAAACCACCGATCCCTCTACTCCGCAATTCGCCGGCCGAGTGAAAGTGGTCAAGGAGTTGCTGGAACATCACATCGAAGAAGAGGAAAAGGAAATGTTTCCTCAGGCCAAAAAGCTGCTGAGCAAAACGACGCTTGAGGAGTTGGGCGCAGAGATGGAAAGCCTCAAAGCTCGGTATAAAAAAGAGTATGGACTAGCGGCTTAATACAAACGCGGTCTGTAGCAGCTGTCGAGCTTGCGAGGCTGCGTTCGGCTGCGAAGCAGTCGTCAAACCAGAACTTGCGGTACATCAGACACACCGCGTTAGCGCGGATTAAAGACTGCTGTGCAGCCGAACGCAGCCTCGCAAGCTCGACAGCTGCTACAAGTGAACGCAGGTTTTACCGCTGTGACGAACAAGGACTTTTTGGACCCGAGTGCCTCCGTCATTCACTTCATGACCAGAGCAATGACTTCCACCAGGTTGAGTTGGGTAAAAGGCTTGGACAGGCGCGGAAGTCTGGCCGCGAAGCCTTCCAGTCGCTCGGCGTAACCGGTGGCGAGGATGATCGGCAGGTGTGGCTTCAAGGTCCGGATCGCCTGCGCCAGTTGCGCGCCACTCATTCTGGGCATGACCATGTCCGTAATCACCAGGTCAATGTCATGTCCGTTGTCGAACAGCTCCAGTGCCTGGGCACCGGACGCGGCACTGATCACCCGATGGCCAAGGTCCTCAAGCAACAAACTGGTACTGGTCAACACCAGGCTGTCATCGTCAACGACCAACACACACAAACTGGGCACCCGCGACGCAGCGGTCTGCTCGGTAGCGGGTTCGGTGGTTGAGCCTGCGACTGCGACGGGTAACCAGAGTTCGGCAGTGGTGCCTGCATTCTGCTGGCTTTTCAGGATGAAGCGCCCGCCCAGTTGTTCGGTAAACCCATGAACCATCGACAGTCCCAGGCCTGTGCCTTTGCCGACGCCTTTAGTGGTGAAGAACGGATCCATTGCCAACGCCAGGGTAGCGTCATCCATACCCTCCCCCGTGTCCGTGACACTCAGGCAGACGTAACGACCGGCCGCAAGGGATAACTTCGTCTGATCGCAGACCTCCTCCATCCGGGCACTGATGAGAAGTTTTCCACCGTCGGGCATTGCATCGCGGGCGTTGGTCGCCAGATTCAGTACCGCCAGTTCGAGCTGATTGACGTCGGCCATCACGGGTTCGAGTTCGGGCGCAAAGCGGGTTTCTATGCTCACCGAAGGCCCTAGGGAGCTGCGCAGCAACCCGGTAATTCCCTGCACCAGCGTCGGTATCTCGACCGGTTCGGTCTTGAGCTCCTGGCGCCGGGCAAACGCCAGCATGCGCTGGGTCAGGGAAACGCCACGCAAGGCACCCTGGGTCGCGTTGTCGAGCAGGCGGGTAATTCTCGGATCGTCCGCTGCGCGTTTGCGCACGATTTCCAGATTGCCGAGGATAACGGTCAGCAGATTATTGAAATCGTGGGCAATGCCCCCGGTGAGTTGGCCGATGGCCTGCATTTTCTGCGCCTGAAACAACGCTTCGCGGGTTTGTTCAAGCGCCTGCTGGGCTTGTGTCACCTCGGTGATGTCCCGGGTGATCTTGGCAAATCCCAGCAATGTACCGGTGTCGCCCCAGATCGGATCGACCACGACGTGCGCGAAAAAGCGCGTACCGTCTTTGCGAACGCGCCAGGCCTTGTTTTCGAATCGGCCCTCGCGAGTCGCAATGTCCAGCGTCCGCTGCGGTTCGCCGGCTTCACGGTCTTCAGGGGTGTAGAAAATCGAAAAATGTTGACCGATGACTTCTTCTGGCCGGTAACCCTTGATGCGCTGTGCCCCCGGATTCCAGTTGGTCAGGCGTCCATCGGGGGCGAGCATGTAGATGGCATAGTCCGTAACGCTTTGAACCAGCAGCCGGAACTGCTGCTCGCTTTGCTTGAGGGTTTCCTCGGCCATCTTGCGATCGGTCAAATCCCGGGTGATCTTGGCAAAACCCAGCAACTTGCCCGACGGATCGAAAATGGGATCGATCACGACGTGGGACCAGAAATGCGTGCCGTCCTTGCGAACCCGCCAGCCTTCGCCTTCGAAACGCCCTTCGTTAATGGCGGTATCAAGGGCGCGCTGAGGCAAGCCGGCCTTGCGATCTTCCGGGGTATAAAAACGCGAGAAGTGCTGGCCGAGGATCTCCGCTTCTTCATACCCTTTGAATCGCTTGGCGCCAGCGTTCCAACTGGTAATGATGCCATCGGGGTCAATCATGTAGATCGCGTAATCGACCACCGCATCTATCAGCAGCCGAAAGCGCATCTCTTCAATGGCATTCTTGGTCCGGTCATCGCTCATGGAACCCTGCCCTTATTGTTGTTCTTCTGGAGTATGCGACAAACCAAACGGGTGGAAGGTCCAAAAATAACCAATACGTTGGTGTGTCGCAGTGACGGGACGAATTACCGGTGCACGTATTTGACG
This sequence comes from Pseudomonas sp. FP1740, assembly GCF_030687165.1. Lineage (NCBI taxonomy): Bacteria > Pseudomonadati > Pseudomonadota > Gammaproteobacteria > Pseudomonadales > Pseudomonadaceae > Pseudomonas > Pseudomonas sp. FP1740. The sequence continues at coordinate 3,347,233 of NZ_CP117461.1, read as the reverse complement.
ATATAGGCGTACAGCTCGTTGTAGACGAAGTTCGGGACATAGCGGGCATGAGTCCGGGACTTATGCAATGCCACATGACACTCTTTGACCATTTCGTCCCGGTCGGCCATCGCGAAGACATGCTTGTCGATGATGCCGGAATAGACGCCGTGCGAAAAAAGCGTGTTGAGGGTCGTCGAGTCAGTCGTTCCGTTGGCGGCCTTGGTGTAGGTACTCTGAGCGCGCAAGACACGGTCTTTCAAACCACCAAACCCACGCTCGTACAAGATGATTTGCGAGCCGCTGATCGCCTTTGCGGCTGTCTCGAAGGCCAGGATGATCGCTTGTGCATATCTCATGCTGGCCTCCAGCTTTGATGCCGGGAGAAATCTTTCCATTTCCTGATCTTCCAGGCTTTTCAGTGCTCTTTTGATGCTCGACACATGAGCGAACTCCTGACTGCAGGCGACGATGTGAGTTTCGAACTGGTAGCCGGCAGCCGTCGCCGTCGGTGGGAAAGCCGCGAAATCGATGCTGTCGAATGCACATTCCATGATGATGTTGTATTTGTTTTTAAACGCCTCGGTGAAGATCTTCGTGCTCACATCCCGGACAAAAGCCTCCGTATGTTCATAAGCGTGCAGGACACCGAGTTTGATCATTTCTGCGTATTGAGGGTGTTTTTTTCGGTATTCGGGCAAGTACAGCCGGACATAATTGGTATAGCGCTTGGTGGGCAAAAGGTTTTTTTCCAGCAGATAGGTTTTACCCGAGCCCTGTACCCCCGCGACAATCAGCATTTTGGGGAGTGTTTCGGCGGTGATGCCACTGAATAATGTGGTGGTGATTTCAGTGAACGCTGCGGTGACTTGTTCTGGGGTGTAAGCGTAATTCGGTGCTACTGACATACCTTGATTTCCTTATCAAAGATTCGCTTGAAAGTGATTGCCTGCCCTTTGAATAAAGCGGTGTTTCGTTGTTTGTTCAAACGAGCGTGTCTTTCAAGATATGTCACTGTTTTACAAGGTAAAAACCCCTACAAGCCAGAAGGAAAATGCGTCAGCTCAACGGACCACCAACGCGGCAGTAATTGCTTGACCTTACTCTCGCCAAACCGGTCGTCGATCAGCATCACCACCCCTTGGTCCTCCCGTGTACGGATCACCCGCCCCGCCGCCTGCACCACTTTCTGCACACCTGGAAACAGGTAGGTGTAGTCATAACCGGCACCGAAAATCGCCGCCATGCGCTGTTTCAGCTGTTCGTTGACCGGATTGAGTTGCGCCAGCCCCAGGGTGGCGATGAAGGCGCCAATCAAGCGGGCGCCGGGCAAATCGATGCCTTCACCGAACGCGCCACCCAGCACCGCAAACCCGATACCCTGCCCGTCGGCGGTGAACTGGTCGAGAAAGTCCTGACGCTGCGCTTCCCCCATGCCCCGGGACTGCGACCACAGCGTGATCTGCGGATACCGCTCGGCCAGCAACTGCGCCACTTGCTGCAAATAGTCGAAGCTGCTGAAAAACGCCAGGTAGTTGCCCGGACGCTGGCTGAACTGTTTGGCCATCAACTCGACGATGGGCGCAAGGGAGGCCTGACGGTGAACGAACCGCGTGGAGATCTGGCTGACGATATGCACTTGCAGCTGATCGGCGTGAAATGGCGACTCCACGTCGATCCACACCGTGTTCTCGGGTGTTCCCAGTAAATCGGCGTAGTAATGCCGGGGGCTCAGGGTCGCGGAAAACAGCACCGTGCTGCGTGCCGCGGTCAGGCGTGGGCGGATGAAACCGGCGGGCACCACATTGCGCAGGCACAGCTGCGACAGGTTGCGCTTGCGCTCGAGGTCACGTTTGCTGATGTCGAATAGAAAATGCTCATCAAACAGTTCAGCCACGCGGCCGAATTGCAGCATGTCGAAGTAAAAAGTCTGCAACCCGCTGTCCAGCCCCTGAGGGTGGTCATTCAGGTAGTCGCCGATGCTCGCACAGCACAAGGACAGTGCCTGAAGCAGTTTTTCCGGGACTTTGTCGTAGGCCTGATATGGCGCGAGTTGCTGATCGTGCAGGGTATTCCATTCACGATTGACTCGCTGCAAGGATCTCTTCAACGGCTCGGGCGCGGTTTTTCGTACGCCATTCAAAGTCGCCTGGTCGAGACTGGCGCTGTACATCTGCCGCCCGCGCTCCACCAGGTTGTGGGCCTCATCCACCAGCACCGCGACGTTCCAGTTATTGGCCTGGGCCAGCCCGAACAACAACGCGCTGAAGTCGAAATAGTAGTTGTAGTCAGCGACCACCACGTCCGCCCAGCGGGCCATTTCCTGGCTCAGGTAGTAGGGGCAAACCTCATGCTGCAGGGCCACCTCACGCAAGGCACTCTGGTTCAACAGGCTCAATTGACTGGCGGCCTGACGCGCGTCCGGCAGACGATCATAAAAACCCTGGGCCAACGGGCAGGATTCGCCATGACAGGCCTTGTCCGGGTGCTCGCAAGCCTTGTCCCGGGCGATCATTTCGAGGACTCGCAACGGCTGCGCATCGGCGCTGTCGAGGATGACCTGAGCCGCGTCCAGCGCCAATTTGCGCCCCGGGGTTTTCGCCGTGAGGAAAAACACCTTGTCCAATTGCTGCGGCGCCAGGGCCTTGAGCATCGGGAACAGCGTGCCAATCGTCTTGCCGATACCGGTCGGCGCCTGGGCCATCAGACAGCGGCCGGTGCTGACCGCCTTGAACACCGATTCGGCCAGATGCCGTTGGCCGAGGCGAAAGTCGGCATGGGGAAAGCCCAGCTGTCGAGCCGCCAGATTGCGCGCTTCGCGATGGGCCATTTCCTGCTCGGCCCAGTGCAGGAACAACCCGCAGTGGTGCTCGAAGAACAGCTGCAAGTCGGCGGCGCTGAAGGTCTCGACCAGACGGGTTTCCTTCTCGCTGATGATGTCGAAGTACACCAGGGCCAGGTCGATCTGCGCCAAATCCAGTTTCTGACACATCAACCAGCCATAGACTTTCGCCTGCGCCCAGTGCAGTTGCCGGTGATTGGCCGGTTGCTTGCTCAGGTCGCCCCGGTAGGTTTTGATTTCTTCGAGGCAGTTTTGCCCCGGATCGTAGCCATCCGCCCGGCCTTTCACGGTCAAGGTTCGATACTGGCCTTCGAGCGCGACCTCGTTCTGGTAACCCTCGCTGCGTCGTGACGCCACGGTACGATGGCCGACAATGCCTTCCAGCGCGGTTGGCGACGGGGTGAAGCGCAGGTCGAGGTCGCCAACCTTGGCGGTGAATTCACACAACGCCCGCACCGCGATGCTGTAGCTCAAGCGCCCTGCTCCACCCATTGCACGTAGCAAACGGCAATGGGCATCTGGTGCTCGTGACAGAACTCCAGCCAGCGCAATTGGTTGTCCTGCAGGCGATCGCCGGGGCCTTTGACTTCGATCATTCGGTAGGTTTTGTGTTGCGGCCAGAACTGGATCAAGTCCGGCATGCCGGCGCGGTTGGCCTTGATGTCGAGCAGCAGTCGATTGAACCAGTGCTTGAGGTGTTCGGCGGGCAGACAGTCGAGCGCCTGCTCCAGCAGCTCCTCGCTCAGCGCGCCCCAGAATACGAACGGCGACTGCACGCCCCACTTGGCGTTGTAACGCTCGCGGATGGTTTGGGCGTAACGCCCGTCATCGAGTTCGGCGAGGCAGGCCTGGAACAGATCCGCACGCCGCGCATGAAAGTCTTCGTTGTGCAGGTCCACCGGGCCGCGCTGGAATGGGTGAAAAAACGCCCCCGGCAACGGGGCGAAGATCGCCGGCCAGCACAGCAACCCGAACAGCGAGTTGATCAGGCTGTTCTCGACGTAATGCACCGGTGCCGACTCGTCCGCCAGATGCGCCTGAACGTAATACTCCACCGATAACGCCGGGTCATGCCTGGGCAATTGCAGGTCCAGACGCTGCATGGCCCGCGGGGCTGGCCGCTTGATCGGCGGCCCGCCCAGTTTGCGCCGCAGCCTGGGCAGCACACGCAATAAATGCTGATGTTCGGTGGCGCTTTCCGGGGTTTGCTCGGCGTGGCTCGCCAAATCCATGGCCAGTTGAAATTCACCACAGCGCTCCAGCACGCGAATCAGCCGCAGGCGTGCGCCGGGATAGGCGCAATCGCGGTAGAGGCTCAGGGCGGTGGAAAAATCCGCCATGCGTTCGCAGTGCTGAGCGATCTGGAACAGCAGCTTGGCCCGACGTCTTTGCAGCCAGGGATTGGCGAGTTCCAGCCCGTTGATTTGCTCGACAACCACCGCCACCTCTTCACCCGCCTCGAAACGCTGCTGACAGCTGTGCAGGAACAGGCAGGCGTCGACGTCCTCGCGACAGCGCAAGCCTCGGGAATCGGCGCAAAACTCGACTTTTTCGTAGGTGTAGATGCCGAGGTCAGCCAGCACGAATTCCGACCAGTCCTGATAAAGGTTGCCGAAGAACATCAGGCGCAACCGATCGCACAGGCCCATGACGGTCAGGCTGAACAGCCGGTCTTCCAGTGCCGGGCACCACTGGGCAAAACTTTGCTCTTCAGGAAACTGCTCGCTCAGGGCCGGCAACCAATCGCTCTTTTTGCCTTTCGGTTGATCGATGGCGTCGCCAAAACACTGGAGAATCTCGGCCTTGAGCAGCACCTCGAATACCTCCTCGACAGGCAGCGGCAACTGCTCGTCGATCCAGCCCAGGGCCAGGAGCGGTGCCGCGGCACTGGCGATGTCGCCGATTTCGACGTAACTCAGTTTGCCGGACCTGAAATGCACGCCCTTGCGCATCACCAATCTGACCAACAAAGCCTGGGACTCGCGGGGCAGTCGATTGAAGTCGCGGATGAAGTCCTGCTCTTCGATGCTGAGTACATCGGCATAACGATGCTCAAGCCAATCAAGCACTTGCATGAAGTTGTTCAAGTAATAGAACGGATCATCGAGCGGATTTACAATCACGGGCAATCGGGCCATGGCAAGCGAATACTGGTTATGCGTACAGATACCAGCTATGCCCCACCCGGTGCAAACGGAAAAGGATAAGTGGCGACGCTATCGGGCAATTTTCGGGTGACCATCGAACTTTCTGCAATTCCATCGCACAAACCGCGTTAGAAGCACAGTGAGGATTGATCTCGAATGAGGCGTTCGCATTGTTTTTATTGAGTGATGGAGGTGTGTATGAATATCAAGACTCTGGGTTTGCCCCTGGTGGTAGCGGCCCTTCTGGCCCTGACCGGTTGCTCGACGCCAACGGTCGTGACCCTGCAGAACGGTACCCAGTATTTGACCAAGGACATGCCGAACACCAAGGGCAAGGATGGCTTCTTCGAGTTCGAAGATATTTCCGGGGCGAAAGTGAAAGTCCGCGCCGATGACGTGGCCACGATTCGCAAGGAGGACTGATCCCCTGCGTTCGGCCGTAGCAGCCTCGCAAGCTCGACAGCTGCTACACAAGGAGTGCGTCGCAGGCTTTAAAGCGCTTGCGCAATCGCCTTGCCGACCTCCTGAGTCGAGCCCTGTCCGCCCAGATCCGGGGTGATTGGCCCTTCTGCAATCACCCGTTCAATCGCCCGCAGAATCCCGTCGTGTGCGGCGCGATAGCGCTCATCGCCATTGCCCAGAAAATCCAGCATCAACGCACCGGACCAGATCATCGCGATCGGGTTGGCGATGTTGCGCCCGTAGATGTCCGGGGCCGAGCCGTGCACCGGTTCGAACAACGACGGAAAACGCCGCTCGGGATCGAGGTTGGCTGATGGCGCAATGCCGATGGTGCCGGCGCAGGCAGGTCCCAGGTCGGACAGGATGTCGCCGAACAGGTTCGACGCCACCACCACGTCGAACCGGTCCGGTTGCAGTACAAAACGCGCGCACAGGATGTCGATGTGCTGTTTGTCCCAAGTGATGTCCGGGTACTGCGCGGCCATCAATGCCGTGCGTTCGTCCCAGTACGGCATGCTGATGGAAATCCCGTTGGACTTGGTCGCCGCCGTCAGGCGTTTGCGCGGTCGGGTCTGGGCCAGATCGAAGGCGAACTTGAGAATCCGGTCTACGCCGCGCCGGGTGAACACCGACTCTTGCAGCACGAACTCATGTTCGGTGCCTTCGAACATCTTGCCGCCGACCGAGGAATACTCGCCTTCGGTGTTCTCGCGGATCACCACGAAATCGATGTCCCCCGCTTTGCGCCCGGCCAGCGGGCACGGCACGCCGGGAAACAGGCGCACCGGGCGAATGTTCACGTATTGGTCGAAGTCGCGACGAAACTTCAGCAGCGAGCCCCACAAGGAAATGTGGTCCGGCACCTTGTCTGGCCAGCCGACGGCGCCAAAGTAGATCGCATCGAACCCCTTGAGCTGGTCGAACCAATCGTCGGGCATCATTTGCCCGTGTTCCAGGTAGTAATCGCAGTGAGCCCAGTCGAGCACTTCGATGCTCAGCTCCAACTGCCACTTCTTCGCGGCTTGCTCCAGTACCCGCAACCCTTCCGGCAGGACTTCCTTGCCGATGCCATCGCCAGCAATCGCGGCGATTCTGAATGCCTTACTCATCAATCGTGCCCCCGTGTCTGTGAATTACAGCCCGCCAATATGAAAGGCTTTGACTTCAAGGTATTCATCCAGGCCGTACTTGCTGCCTTCACGGCCCAGGCCTGATTGCTTGATGCCGCCGAACGGCGCGACTTCCATGGAGATGATCCCGGTGTTGAGGCCGACCATGCCGAACTCCAGCGCCTCGCCGAACCGCCAGGACCGGCGTAGATCCTGAGTGAAATAGTAGGCACCCAGACCAAAAGGCGTGGCATTGGCCAACGCAAGCGCTTCGGCCTCAGAGGTAAACCGCATCAACGGCGCCACCGGGCCGAAGGTTTCTTCGTTGGCCAGCAACATGTCGGCGTGGGTGTCGCCAAGGACGGTCGGCTGAACGAACTGGTTGTCACCCTCGGGAATGCCGCCGCAGAGCAAACGCGCGCCCTGGCTCAGGGCATCGTCGATGTGCCGGGCGACCTTGCTCACCGCCGCCGGGTTGATCAGCGGGCCAATGGTCACGTCGGCGTCCAGGCCATTGCCGACCTTGAGTTTGCCCACCTCCTCCACCAGTCGCTGGGCGAAACGTTCGTAGATGCCATCCTGCACCAGAATGCGGTTGGCACAGACGCAGGTCTGCCCGGCGTTGCGAAATTTGCTGAGCATGATCCCGGTTACCGCCTGCTCCAGGTCGGCGTCGTCGAACACAATGAACGGCGCGTTGCCGCCCAGTTCCAGGCTCAAGCGCTTGATGTGCTCAGCGCTCTGACGCATCAGCAGCCGACCGACCGCAGTGGAGCCGGTGAAGGAGATCTTGCGCACCGTCGGATTGCCGGTCAGTTCTTCGCCGATGCCGGCGGGCATCCCGGTCAGCACGTTGAACACCCCGGCCGGAATGCCGACCCGTTCGGCGAGTACAGCCAGGGCCAGGGCCGACAGCGGGGTCAAGTCCGAGGGTTTGACGATGATCGGGCACCCGGCGGCCAGGGCCGGCGCGCACTTGCGGGTGATCATCGCGTTGGGGAAATTCCATGGGGTAATCGCAGCACACACGCCGACCGGTTGCTTGAGGGTCAACAGGCGGCGGTCGCCGCTGGGGGCCGGCATGGTTTCGCCGTAGACCCGGCGGGCCTCTTCGGCGAACCACTTGACGAACCCGGCACCGTAGCGGATTTCACCCTTGGCTTCGTTCAGAGGTTTGCCCTGCTCGCAGGTCATGATCAAGGCGAGGTCGTCGAGGTTATCGATCATCGCCTGATACCAGCGCTCCAGCAGCGCCGCCCGTTCTGCTGCCGGGCGTGTGCACCACGCGGGCCAGGCCCGCTCGGCGGCTTCGATGGCGCGTCGGGTTTCTGCGCCCTGCATGGCCGGCACCCGGGCAAGCAACTGGCCGGTGGCCGGGTCGATGACGTCCAGGGTCGCGGCGTTATCGGCGCCGATCCACTGCCCGTCCACATAAGCGAGTTCTGCCAGAAGGCTGGGGTCTTTCAAACGATTCTTGAGCATGGTCGAGTCCTGATCCGAGACATTTCCAGTCTAGGGAGGTGCCACGGATAAGGATGCTGAAAGCGTTTGATGGGCAGTGTTGGATGCTGAAATTCGCGGTGGGACGGCAGGCTCTACCGAGGGCCTAATGATCGTTCCCACGCTCTGCGTGGAAATGCCTCAATGGACGCTCTGCGTCCGCTTCGAAAGGGACGCGGAGCGTCCCGGGCTGCATTCCCACGCAGAGCGTGGGAACGATCTTTCACACCTTCAGAGAACCGAGCAGGCCATCCAAAAACCGCTCCCCAGCCTCTATCTGGCTGATCTCGATGAACTCGTCCGGCTTGTGCGCCTGTTCGATCGAGCCCGGGCCGCAGACCACCACCGGTACGTCCAGACGCTGCTTGAACAACCCGCCCTCGGTGCCGAACGAGACTTTGGCGGTGCCGGTGTCCGGGGCGGCGAAGTTTTTCAGGAAGCGCACCGCTTCAACGCTCGGGTGGGTATCGAGGCCCGGATAGACGTTGAGGGTTTCGATCTCGATGTCTGCCACGCTGGACAGCTTTTTCGCCTCGCGCACGATCACTTCGGCACGCTCGCGCATCTGCTCCAGGAACTGATCCAGATCGTCCGCCGGCAAGTTACGTACCTCGAAATCCAGGGTGCACAGGTTCGGCACGATGTTCAGCGCCTTGCCGCCGACAATCTGCCCGACGTGCACGGTGCTGTAAGGCACGTCGTAATCCGCATCCTGTGCGCCCTGCTCTTGCAGTTGCTGCTGGCTCTGACGCAGAGCCGCGATGAAATCGCAGGCCACGTGAATTGCATTGACCGAACGCGGCGCCAACGAGGAATGCGCTTCCAGGCCACGGCAGTAAGTGCGGTAAGACCCCTTGCCCTTGTGCCCCAGCACGAACTGCATGTTGGTCGGCTCACCAATCAGGCACAAAAACGGCCGCACTGGCGCCAGGTGCAGCACGTCGAGTAAACGTCGTACACCGACGCAGCCGGTTTCTTCGTCATGGGACAAGGCGATTTGCAGCGGTCGGCTCAACGAATGGTCGGCGGCATCGAGCATGGCGTCGATGGCCAACGCGATAAACCCCTTCATGTCGCAACTGCCACGGCCGTAAATCCGCCCGTCCTGAATCGTTGCCTGAAACGCCGGCAAGGTCCAGGCCTGCCCCGCCGCCGGCACCACGTCGGTGTGGCCGGACAACAGAATGCCCGGTAACTCCTTGGGACCGGTGCTGGCGAACAGGTTGGCTTTTTTGCCCGTTTCGTCCTTGACGATCAACGACTCGATGCCCTTGGTCAGCAGCAGGTCGCGCACGTACTCGATCAGGGCCATGTTCGACTCCGAAGACACGGTGTCGAAGGCCATCAAGCGCTTGAGAATGTCCAGCACGCGGGGTTTCATGAGGCCCTGCTCCTTTGCTCGGTTGTCCGTTGTTCGGCTGAAGGGGCGAACCGGCGGATGGAGAACGGTTCAATCGACGTGCGGGTGCTGCCGGTGCTGATCAATTCGGCCATCACATCGCCGACGCCAGGACCGAGCTGGAAGCCGTGGCCGCAGAAGCCGAACGCGTAGTACAAGCCGTCAACGTTGCCGCTGGGGCCCATCACCGGCAGGGAATCGGGCAAGTAGCCTTCGATGCCGCTCCACACGCGGATGATGTTCAGGTTGCCGACGCCCGGCAGCAGGCGACGCATCTGGTCCATCTGATTGAGAATGCTGCGTGGCTCGACATAGGCGCGGCGGTTGAGCATGTCCGGTTTGCTGCGGTAGCCGCCACCGATGATGATGTTGCCGCGCGGGATCTGGCGGAAGTAGATCACCTCCTCGGGGATTTTGGTGTACACGCCGATCACCGTCGGCAAGGCGTACGGCACCGGTTCGGTCACGGCCATTTGCGGGCCGTTGGTATCCAGCGGCACCGGTTCGCCAAACTGCGCCGAGAGTTTCTGGCCCCAGGCGCCGGCGGTGATCAGCAAGCGCTCGGCGCCGAACTGGCGACCGTCGGTGGTGGTCACCGTGAACTCGCCGGCAATTTTCTGCACCTCGGCGACTTCAGTCTGTTCCTCGATCCGCGCCCCGAGGCGGCGGGCAGCCCGTGCAAATGCCGGCGCGGCCAAGCGCGGGTTAGCATGGCCATCGTGGGGCGCGTAAGAACCGCCCTTCACGTCCGGCCCGAGGAACGGAAAGCGCTGGTGCAGCTCGGCGCCACGATAGATTTTCAAATCCAGCTGCGCCGCCTCGGGTGCTGCCGCATAGGCTTCCAGTTCAGGGATTTCATCCTCGCGGTAACACACGCGCATGTGCCCGCTGGCGATGAATTCGAGGTCGTCGTCAATCAGCTCAGGCAAGCGTTTCCACAGCGCCCAGGAACGGTTGGCCAACTCCAGTTGGCCAAGGAAGCGCCCCTGCCGCCGGACGTTGCCGAAGTTCACGCCGCTGGCGTACTGACCAATCTGGTCGCGCTCCAGCAGAATCACCGACTGCCCGCGCTGGCGCAGGAAAAACGCCGCCGCCGAGCCCATCAGGCCGCCGCCAACAATCACTACATCGGCTTTGTGTAGCGTCATGGCGACACCTCCTCGGTGAGCATCGAAAGGGGTTTGACCGGTGCCTGTCCACGCTGCCGACCGACCTGTTGCACACTGACGCCTGCCGCCGCCGCGATCACTTCGGCCCCGGCCTGGGAGCAATAACGCCCCTGGCAGCGGCCCATGCCGACCCGGCTGAAGGCCTTGGCCCGATTGACTTCACAGGCACCCTTCTCACTCACGGTACGGCGCAACTCGCCGGCGCTGATCATCTCGCAGCGACAGACGATGGCTGAATCCGGCAAGGCTTTGGCTTGCGCCGTCGGCCAGGGAAACGCCTGGGCCAGGCCGAGGCGAAACTCATCCATCACCGCCAGCGCGTGCCGTTGTTCGTCACGCAAACCGGCGTTCACCGGTTGCTGCAGATCTTCCAGCAACGCCATCGCCACCAATCGCCCGGCGTGCTCGGCGGCATCGGCGCCGCGAATCTTCGAGCCGTCCCCGGCGGCATACACACCGTTGACCGAGGTGCGGCCCTCTTCATCGACGGCCAGCCACCACTGGCTGGACGCCTCATCGAAGCGCATGCGACAACCGGCCAGATCGGCTAGTTGGGTTTCCGGGCGCAAGTGATAACCCAACGCCACAGCATCACAGTCCACCGTTAACGTCTCACCGCGCGCGGTACGCACCCGCACACCGCTGACGCCACTGGCCGCGTCGCCTTGCACCTGAAGCGGCGAAATCCCCAGATGCACCGGGATTTTCGCCCGGTACAACTGCGCCAGTAACTTCATCCCGGTGAACAGCAATCCCGGACGCGCCATCAGCTTCGGCACTGCCGCGATACGCTTGCTGAGGGGCGAAGTGTCGAGCACCGCCGCCACATTCGCGCCTGCTTTGACGTATTGGCTGGCGACCAGATACAGCAACGGCCCGCTGCCCATGAATACCACGCGGTGGCCGATGGACACCGCCTGGGACTTGAGCGCGATTTGCGCCCCGCCAAGGCTGTAGGTGCCTGCCAACTGCCAGCCTTCGATCGGCATCAAGCGGTCGGTGGCGCCGGTGCACAGGATCAGCGCGTCGTAATCCACCGTCGAGTGCTTGCCCTGGCTGACGCAGCACAATTGCCCCGGCGTCAGGTTCCACACCAGCGTGTCGGGGCGGTAGTCGATTTGCCCGCGCAATCGGTCGAAACTCTGGTGCAGATTCTTGGCCTTGGCCGCTTCGGTGCCATACAGGGTGGCGTATTCCCGGGTAAAACCTTCGGGCTGGCGCCGGTAGATCTGCCCGCCATCCCGGCGATTCTCATCGATCAGGATCGGTTTCAAACCAGCCGCCAGCAGCGTTTCGGCACAGCGGATGCCGGCCGGCCCGGCGCCGACAATAACCACTCGTTGAGCGCTCAGCCGTGCAGTGGCCATATTGCCTCCGGTTGTGTGGTGACGATGTCCAGCCCTTCGCGGACTTCATTGGAACAGGCGCGCAGGCGCTCGCCGCTGCGGGTCCAGACCCAGCAATCCTGGCAGGCGCCCATCAGGCAGAAACCGGCGCGGCGGCCTGGGTCGAACTCCGATTGACGCAGCGCCGAGCCCTGGGTCAGCAACGCGACCATTAATGTGTCGCCCTGCAACGCCTCAATGGGCGAACCGTCCACCGTCAGCTTGACGGTCGGCCGGCCCTGTTCGGCCAGCCTCACAAAACGCCCTTTCATGCATAAGCTCCCAGGCTCATGGTGGATAACCCCTGCTGTGTTTTCAGCAACTCGGCACTGTCGTGATGACAAAGAATTTCGCTACCACCGTCGATGATCCGCCGGTTCGGCGCGGTGTGATTGCACAGGCCGTCGACCCGCACCGGGCAGCGACTGAGAAAGGTGCACAGCTCTGGCACATTGGCCTTGGCGCCAATCGGCGGCAGCGTGCCGCAGGTGGTGCCGCAGTTTTCCAGCCAGCCCTGACGCAGTTCCGGCACCGAATGGATCAACAGGTCGGTGTAGGGATGGAACGGTGCCTGGGCAAACGCCTGCCGGCTGCCGGCCTGAACCTTGTGGCCGCTGTACATCACCACAATGTCGTCGCACAGCGCGCGTACCGTGGAAATGTCATGGCTGATGAACAGATACGACACGCCCAGTTGCTGACGCAGGTCGCGCAGCAGTTCGAGAATCGCCGCGCCGACCACGGTGTCCAGCGCCGAGGTCACCTCGTCGCAGAGGATCAGGTCCGGTTTGGCCGCCAGGGCACGGGCCAGGTTGACCCGCTGTTTTTGCCCGCCGGAGAGTTCATTCGGGCGACGTTCGGCCATGGCTCGGGGCAAGCGCACCAGGTCCAGCAGTTCGCCGATACGCTCGCGCAGCGCGGCACCCTTGAGGCCGAAGTACATTTTCAGCGGACGGCTCAGAATAGTGCTGACGCTGTGCATCGGGTTGAGCGCGGTGTCGGCATTCTGGAACACCATCTGAATCCGGCGGAACTGCTCATCGGTGCGCTCGGACAGGCTGCCGCCCAGTGGCTGGCCATCGAAGGTCAGGCCGCCCAAGGCCGGCGTCAGCAACCCGGCCACCACCCGCGCCAGGGTCGACTTGCCGGAGCCCGACTCGCCGATCACACCGATGGCCTGGCCCCGACGCACGGTCAGGTCGATGTCTTCCAGCACGCGAATCGACGGCATGCCTTGCAGGTTCTTGTTGCCGTAACCGGCGGTCAGCCCCTGAATCGTCAGCAACGGTGTTTCTTCAGCGATGCCACAAGGTGGGCGGATCGTCGTGTCCGGGCGGGCCGCCAGCAGCAGGCTGCGGGTGTATTCGTGGGCCGGGGCCTTGAGCAGCGGCGCGGTGGCGCTCTGCTCGAAAATCTGTCCGCCGTTGAGTACCACAATCTGATCGGCCATTTGCGCGACGACCGCCAAATCATGGGACACATAGACCGCCGTCGCCCCACGTTCGCGGACCACCCGCTTGAAGGCGCGCAGCACGTCGATCTGCGTCGTCACGTCGAGGGCGGTGGTCGGCTCGTCGAGCACCACCAGCAGCGGATCGCTGATCAGCGCCATGGCCGCCATCACCCGTTGCAACTGCCCGCCGGATACTTGGTGCGGGTAACGCTGGCCAATGTGATCGGGGTCCGGCAAGGCCAGATCGCGGAACAGTTCGATGGCTTTGGCTTCCAGCACGGCCCGGCTACCCAGGCCGTGAATCAATGCGCCCTCCACCACTTGATCGATCAGTTTTTTCGCCGGGTTGAACGCAGCGGCGGCGCTCTGGGCAATGTACGACACCCGATTGCCGCGCAGGCCTTGCAGCTCGCCTTCGCTCAACGCCAGCATGTCGTGCTCGCCGACTTGCACCACGCCGGACGCCAATCGACAACCGCGTCGGGCATAGCCGAGCAACGCCAGCGCTATGGTGGTCTTGCCGGAGCCGGACTCACCGATCAACGCCAGCACTTCACCTTTGGCCAGGGAGAAGCTCACGCCTTTGACGATCTCCACCTCGCCACGCTCGCCGCAAGCGACCACGCGCAGGTCTTCGACTCGAATCAAATCACTCATTTCAATGACCTCCCGTACGTCGACTACGCCGTGACGACAGTCGGTCGATGAACAGATTCACGCCGATGGTCAGGGTGCCAATGGCCAGCGCCGGAATCACGATGGCTGGCGCGCCCTGATTGAGGCCGCCGATGTTCTCGCGCACCAGGGAGCCCAGGTCGGCGTCCGGTGGCTGCACGCCGAGGCCAAGGAAGCTCATGCCACTGAGCAGCAGCACGATGAAGCCGAAGCGCAGCCCCAGATCGGTCAGCACCGGGTTGAGCATGTTCGGCAGGATTTCCACGCAGGCGATGTACAACCGGCGCTCGCCACGGGTGCGGGCCACTTGCACGTATTCCAGCGCTTCGATGTTCACCGCCATGCTGCGGGCGATGCGGAACGCGCCTGGGGTGAAACTCAAGACTGCGGTGCAGATCAGCAACAGCACCGATGAACCGAACGCCGAGACCATGATCAACGCCAGCATCTTGCTCGGGATGGATATAAAGGCATCCATCAAACGGCTGATCACTTCGTCCAGCCATTTCGGCGACACCACCGACAGCAGCGCACATCCGGTCCCCAGCGTGCTGGCCAACACCGCTGAAATCAGCGCCAGGCCCACGGTGAACCGCGCGCCGACGAGAATGCGGCTGAGCATGTCGCGGCCCAGGTAATCGGTGCCCAACGGGTAAGCCGCGCTGAGGCTGTCGAACACGTTATCGGAGACCACTTCACCCACCGGGTGCGGCGCCAGCCACGGACCGAAGATAGCCACCAGCAGCCAGATCACACACATCGCCGCCCCGACCAGTCCAAGCCACGACGGCCCATGGGCGACCTTGCCCAATGCCAGCTCCGGTCCGGCAGGCGCCGATTTCGCCATGAGATCGTTCATTGGTTTCTCAGCCTCGGATTGGAAAGAATCGCGCACAGGTCGGCAATCAGCACCAACCCCAGGTACGCCGTACAAAACAACATGGTGCAGGCCTGAACCAGCGCCATGTCGCGGTTGGTCACGGCATCGACCATCAGGCTGGCGATGCCGGGGTAGTTGAAGATCGTCTCGACGATCACCACCCCGCCCAGCAGGTACGACAGGCTCAGGGCGATGGCATTGGCAATCGGCCCGATGGCATTGGGCAAGGCATGGCGCAGGACAATCCGCACCGGGCTCACGCCCTTGAGCCGGGCCATTTCCACATAGGCGCTGTCGAGCTGATCGATCACTGCCGCCCGGGTCATGCGCGCCATTTGCGCGACGATCACGCAGCACAGGGTCATCACCGGCAAGGCGTAGGTGCGCATGAATTGCCAAGGTGAGGTGATGTCGCTGGCATAGGACAGCGCCGACAGCCAGCCCAGGTTCACCGCAAAGATCAGCACCGCCAGGGTCGCCACCAGAAACTCCGGCACGGCAACCAGGGCCAGGGTGATAAAGCTGAGGAAGCTGTCGATGCGCCCGCCCCGGCCCATGGCCGAGCCGATGCCGATGATCAGCGCCACCGGCACCGACACCAGCGCCGTGACGGCCGCCAGCATCAGTGTGTTGGGCACCCGCCCGGCCATCAGCTCGCTGACCGGCAAGGCATTGGACACCGATTGCCCCATGTCGCCGCTCAGCAGGTTCATCAACCAATGCAGGTAACGCACCACACCGGGTTGATCCAGCCCCAGTTTCAGGCGCAAGGCCGCCACCTGTTCCGGCGTGGCGAATTGCCCGAGTGCCTGTTGCGCCGCGTCCCCCGGCAATACCGCCGTGATCGCAAACACGACCATAGACACGATCAACAAAGTCACGATCGCCGCGCCCAGGCGCCGGCCGATCAACCACAGTGTGTTGCTATTCATCGCCCTACCCTCATGCAATAGCCCCGCTGACGCCCGTGTGCGGCCGATCAGGCATCGAGCCAGACCTGTTCGGCGAACATGTAGCCCATGAAACCGCCGAGGGGGTTGCTACCGTAGCCCTTGATGCGCTGGTCGACGCCGTCGATGTTGCTGATGAACACCGGCACGCCGATGCCACTGTGTTCATGCACCAGTGCCTGCATATCGGCGTACATCTTGCTGCGCTTGGCGTCGTCGGTTTCACCGCGGGCGAGCATCAGCAACTGGTCGAACTGATCGTTCTTCCAGCCCGACTCGTTCCAGGGCGCGCTGGACTGGAAGAACTGCGAGAACATCACGTCGGCGTTCGGCCGTGGGTTGATGTTGCCGAAGCTCAGCGGGTGCTTCATCCAGTGGTTGGACCAGTAGCCATCGCTGGGCAGGCGGTTGACGTCGAGCTTGAGCCCCGCCTGTTTCGCCGATTGTTGCAACAGCACGGCGATGTCCACCGAACCGGTCGCGGCAGGCGATGCCACCAGCGGCATGCTGATGCTTTCCATGCCGGCTTTCTTGAGCAGGAATTTGGCTTTTTCCGGGTCGTAGGCCCGCTGCGGCAGGTCGGCGTTGTAGTAGCGCGAACCCGGGGAAATCGGATGGTCGTTACCGACCACGGCAAAGCCACGGAACACCGCGGATTTGACCTGTTCACGGTCCAGCAGGTACTTCATCGCCTGAGTGAATTCAGCGCTTTTACCCGGCATTTGGTCCTGACGGATGATCAAGTCGGTGTAGTTGCCCGACGGCGCATCGACGACCCGGTGTTTGGCACTGGCCTTGATCCGTGTGGTCGAGCGCGGGTTGACCTCGTTGATCATGTGCACGTCGCCCGACAGCAGCGCGTTGACCCGTGACGGCTCGTCGGCAATCGCGATGAATTCGATCTCGTCGAGGTACGGCAGGCCCGGTTTCCAGTAGCCGGTGTTGCGCGCGGCAATCGAGCGCACCCCCGGTTTGAATTCCTTGACCGTGAACGGCCCGGTGCCGATGCCCTGGTTGAAGTCGGTGGTGCCCTCGGGAACGATCAGCAAGTGCGACACGGCGAGGATCGACGGCAGCTCGGCGTTCGGCGCGCTGAGGCGGATCTGCACTTCGTGGGTGCCGGTGGCCTTGATCTCTTCGAACTGCGCCATCAACGGCATGACCTTGGAACCGGTCAGCGGGTCCTTGTGGCGCGACAGCGAGAACACCACGTCGGCGGCGCTCAGGGTCTTGCCGTTGTGGAAGGTCACGTCCTTGCGCAGGGTGATGATCCACAGCGTCGCATCGGTGTTATCGATGCGCTCGGCCAGTTCCAGTTGCGGCACCAGGTGGCTGTCGAAACGGGTCAGGCCGTTGTAGAACATGAAGTGACGCACGTAGTCGGTAGACAGCGCGCCCTTGGCCGGGTCCAGGGTGTCGGCGGTGGAACTGGACATGCCGGCGACGCGAATCCGCCCGCCCGGCTTGCCTTTGCCCGGGGTTGCCGCTTCTTCGGCGAACAGTTTGCCGGCAGCGCCGAACAGGCTACCGGCACCCGCTGCGGCAACACCCGCCACGCCGAGCATCTGCAAGGCGTGGCGGCGCGACATGCCACGGTTGAGGCCTTCGAATACCCGCAGGCTGTCCTGGCCGGAAATCAGTTTCGAGTCGATCTTGTTGTCAGTCATATCAGTTGTACCTGTCGAAAATCAGAAGATTCGAGTGCCCCGGATGTCCGGAGCGTCCTGGAAACGCAAACGACGGTGACGCCACAACATCAACTCAATGCAAATAGTCCTGGAGGCGGTAGTAAGCGCCCACGAACGGCAAGAACCACGGCTTGCCGAAATGTCCGGGAATCGCTGGCCAGTCGAGTTCGCGCCAGGGATTGGCCTCGACTTTGCCGGCCATCACCTCGGCCATCACCTCGCCCATGTGCACCGACATCTGCACCCCATGGCCGCTGTAGCCCATGGAGTGATAAACCCCGCCATGCTGACCGGCGCGAGGCAATCGATCGGAGGTCATGTCCACCAGCCCGCCCCAGCAGTAGTCGATTTTCACCTTGGCCAACTGCGGGAACATCTGCACCATCGCCGCTTGCAGCACCTTGCCGCTCTTGGCATCGTTCACGCTGTCGGACATCGCAAACCGCGCACGGCCGCCGAACAGCAAGCGGTTATCCGGGGTCAGGCGAAAGTAGTTACCGATCATGCGGCTGGTAACATAGGCACGCCGACCGGGCAGCAGTTGATCGATCAGCCACTGCGGCAACACCTCAGTAGCGATCACGAAACTGCCGACCGGCACGATCCGCCGCCGATACCAGCCCAGACCGCCGTGCTGACAGGCGCCGGTCGCCAGCAATACTTGCCCGGCGTGCAGCGAACCCTTGGCGGTGTTGACCCGATAACCGCCGGCCTGGGCTTTCCAGTCCGTCACCGGCGTGCCTTGATGGATCAACGCACCGTGACGTGCGGCGGCCTCGGCCAGACCGACGCCGAAGCGTCCGACGTGCATCTGCACGCCGTTGCGCTGCAGCAAGCCGCCATGGAACTGCGCCGAATTCACTTCGGCGCGGGTCTGTTCGGCGTTCAGCAACTCGACCTCGGCATCGACTTCCTTGCGAATCAATTCGAAAGTGCGCGCCAGGCCTTCGTAGTGCAGCGGTTTGGCCGCCAGTTTGAGCTTGCCGTTGCGCTTGAGGTCGCAGGCAATCTGCTCCTGCTCCACCAGGGACACAACGCTCTGTACCGCGCTTTCATAGGCCTGGTAATAGGCCCGCGCCTTGTCGGCACCGAGGCTGGCACTCAGCCCGGCATAGTCCTGGGCAACGCCGGTGTTGCATTGGCCGCCGTTGCGCCCGGAGGCCTCGCCGATCACTCTCCCGGCTTCCAGCACCACCACACTGGCGCCCTTCAAGGCCAGCGCGCGAGCCGCCGCCAGGCCGGTGAAACCGCCACCGACGATGGCCACGTCGACCTGCCCGGGCAATGCGCCGAGCTGAGCACCGGAAAAGGCCGGTGCGGTGTCGAGCCAGTAGGATTCACTGCCCATGTCTAACCCCTTATTGCGTGAAGAGCGCCGTTACCGTTCAACTCAGAGACCGACCAGCGCCGCCAGTCCACCGATGTCGGTGATCTGCTGGTAGCCGTAGAACGCATTGCCCGGAACCTCGTGACCGCGGGCGACGAAGGCCTTGTTCTTGATCTTCATGTCGTGGGCCGGCATCAGGTCGTAACGGAAACTGGAAGACACATGCAAGATGTCTTCCGGGCCGCAGTTGAGGTTGTCGAGCATGTACTCGAACGCGGCCAGGCGCGGCTTGTAGGCCTGGGCCTGTTCGGCGGTGAAGACTTTGTGAAACGGTGCGCCGAGCTTGTCGACGTTGGACATGATCTGGCTGTTGCTGGCGTTGGAGAAAATCACCAGGGGGATCTTGTCGGCGATTTTCGACAGACCGGCCGGCACGTCCGGGTGCGGGCCCCAGGTCGGCACGGCGTCGTAATACAGCTGGCCTTCGCCACGGTATTCGACACCCCAACGCTTGCAGACCCGCGCCAGGGAGGTCTTGAGGATTTCGTCATACGGCATCCAGTCACCCATGACCTGGTCCAGGCGATAGGCCGAGAAGTCCTTGACGAACTGATCCATCTGCTCGGGCGCCACGCGGTCGGCGAACAGTTCGCGAGTCATCGTGCCCATGTGGAAATTGGTCAGCGTACCGTAGCAGTCGAACGTAATGAATTTGGGGCGTAGAAAGCTCATTGAGTGCGGTCCTGAAGTTCGTTGAGGTCATGGCGCGACAGGTATTCGCTGCGTTTCGGGAGCGGCGATGCAACGCTGCAGCACACCGTCATTACAACACCGTGAAATCAGCAGATGGCGTTAAAAGCGACCTCTGCTTGATACAAACCACCGTTTTAGCCTGCCCCCTCAGCAGACTTTGCGGCTCGCTCCAGCCTTGGGCAAACCCCGTATTTATGCGCTCTTATGGACCTTCATGGCTATGCGAGGCTGACGAACGCCCCCATTCACGGCAGAACCTGCGCCGGGCTGAACGAAAACGGGCGCTTCCCTGAGGAAGCGCCCGTTTGGGTGCGGTTTGAACCTTCTCTTGATGACTACCCGGTGTAGCAGCTGCCGAGCCTGCGAGGCTGCGTTCGGCGGCGAAGCCGTCGTGAAATCAGCTATTGCGGTGTGTCATGAAAACCTTGCAAATCGGGTTTACGACGGCTTCGCCGCCGAACGCCGCCTCGCGCTGCTCGGCAGCTGCTACGGGGGCCGTGTTATTGGACGATATCGATCAGCACACTCTTGAAGCGCAGATTGGCTTCGAAGGCTTCGCGCCCCAGGTCCTTGCCGATGCCGGAGCGTTTGTAGCCGCCGGTCGGCAGGATGTAGTCGTTGCTGCGTCCATAGCGGTTGACCCACACCGTGCCCGCCTCCAGCCGCCGGACCAGTCGCAGGGCGCGGTTGATGTCGGCGGTGTGCACGCCCGCCGCCAGGCCGTAGGTGGCGTGTGCGGCCAGGTTCAACGCCTGCTCTTCGTCATCGAACGCCTGCACCGTCAGCACCGGGCCGAAGATTTCTTCACAGATCGCCGGGTTCTGATTGTCCAGGCCGGCCAGCAAGGTCGGCTGGTAATAGGCACCGCCCAGCCCTTCGAACAAACCACCGCCAGTCAGCACTTCGGCCCCGGCCTGGCGCGAACGCTGGACGATGCCGTCGATACGGCTGGCCTGCAACCGGGAAATAATCGGCGACAGCGTGCTCTCGGACGACCAGGTCGGGCCTGGACGCAATTCCTCGAAATACGCCTGCAAGTGTGCAACGAACGGCTCCATGATCGAGCGCTCGATCAATAACCGCGAACCAGACACGCACACCTGCCCGGCATTGCCGGTGATGGCCAACGCCACGGTGCGTGCGGTTTTCGCGATGTCCGGCACGTCAGCGAACACCATTTGCGGGCTCTTGCCGCCCAGCTCCAGGGTTACCGGTTTCGGCCCCACCAATGCACAAGTGGACATGATGCTCGAGCCCGTCGCCGTGGACCCGGTAAAGGTTACCTTGCCCACCCGTGGATGACGGCACAACGCATCGCCGGTAATCCGCCCATCGCCCTGAACCACGTTGAAAATCCCGGCAGGAATGCCCGCCTGCAGCGCCAGTTCGGCAAAGCGCAGGCTGGAAAACGGCGTCAGCTCCGACGGTTTGAGCACCACGGCGTTGCCGGCAGCCAGCGCCGGCGCGACTTTCCACGAAGCCATGCTCAAGGGGAAATTCCACGGCGCGATGGCGGCGATCACGCCGTACGGTTCAGCGATCTGCATGCCCAGGCGATCGGTCTGGGTCGCCGCGACTTGGCCGCCGTGCTTGTCCGCCAGTTCGGCAAAGAAACGAATGCCCTCGGCGACATAAGGAATGTCCCAGGCGATCACATCTTTATGCGGACGGGTCGAGCCCACCGCTTCCAGCGGCGCCAGCACGGCGACATCGGCTTCGATCAGATCGGCCCAGCGACGCATGACCCGTGCCCGTTCCCGGGGCGGACGGCTGGCCCAATCGCTGCGGTTAAACGCCTGCCAGGCATCGTTGACCGCCTCATCCACCAGGTCGGCATCGGCGATCGGCAACTGGGCATAGGCCTGACCGTCTGAAGGGCGAACCACTTCCAGCCCCGGTTGGGCGTCGCGGTATTTGCCGGCAATAAAATGAGCGCTGCGCACAGCGATAAGGCGAGGATCGAAGCTATCCATGGAGCACTCCAAAAAGGGACGGCGAGGCGTTTACTCAGGCCTCCATCGTAGAAAAAAAGCCCAAGCATTTGCTGCCGACCTTATGGGGCAATTAAGTAGTAAGTGTGGTCTATGGGCCTTTGATGTGAGGAATCTGCCGAATCTTTCCACCCCCCTTGTCAGGCCTTCACGCAGATGGGATACAGGCATCCTCGCGCCGGAAAACCGGTTGATCGCGCACACTGTAAAACGGAGACTCGCCATGTCCGCCTCGCACCCTTCCGCTTATGTCTATCGGCCGATGACCGCCGCCGATTTGCCTTCGGCCCATGCCTTGTCTGTTGAGTTGAAGTGGCCTCATCGCCTGGAAGACTGGGCGATGCTGCAGCGGGTCAGCGAAGGTTTCGTGGTGCTCGATGGCGAGCGTTTGATCGGCACCGCATTCGCCTGCCGGCAAGGCGACTTCGCCACCATCGGCCTGGTGATCGTCAGTGACGACTATCAGGGCAAGGGCATCGGTCGTCGATTGATGGAGCACGCACTGGAGGCCTGCCAGTCGCGCACGCCGATGCTCAATGCCACCCTCGCCGGTGCGCCGCTTTACGCCAGCCAGGGGTTTGTCGAGTTCGGACGGATTCAGCAGCATCAAGGCCTGGCCCAGGCGCCCGCGCTTGAACCTCTGGCGGACGGTGAAGAATGCCGCCCGTTGCAGGCGACGGACCGGGTTCGGCAACTGGAGCTGGCCAACGCCGGCAGCGGGCTGGACCGGCAAGCGGTGCTCACGGAGCTGTTTGCGGTGGCCGAGCATTCTGTGGGCATCGAGCGTGACGGTCAGCTGCGTGCCTTCGCCCTTCTACGCCCGTTCGGTCGCGGTCGTTGCCTCGGCCCGGTCATCGCCGAAACCCTTGAACAGGCGAAACACCTGATCACCGTGTTGCTGGCCCAGGTGCCGGACGCTTTCGTGCGAATCGACATTCCAGCAGACAGTGGTTTGAGCGAGTGGCTGGCGCTGGCCGGTCTCAAACAGGTCGACACCGTGGCGCAAATGGCACGGGGCACACCGCCGCAAGCGGTCAAGGGCGTCCGCCAATTTGCCCTTGTCACCCAAGCCATCGGCTGATTCCGGCGCGCGATGAAGCGAGCGCCCTCCAACACCTTCTACCCCCCATTAGCAGGGAGCGTCACCCGCATGTCTCAACCCACCATTGTGCTGTTGGCCCGCGCCGACTGCAGCCGTGTTTCTACGTCTTTCAAGGCAGCGCCCTTGAGTTCCATCGATCCGTTCATGGACGGTCGTCAGATCGCCTACATCGGGTCCGACGGCGTCTCGGCGGGCCTTGTTCACACCAGCAAAACCGTCGATATCGAGCGCTTCCCGCACACCGAAGTGATCGTGGTCCATGCGGGGCACGTCGTGCTGCAATCCGGGGAACAGGTGCTGGAACTGGGCATCGGTGCCAGCGCGGTGATCGGTCGCGGCACAGCGCTCAGGTTTCAGGCACAACCCGATACGTGCTGGGCCTTCTGCGCCGTCACCAGCCCCAGCGCCGAACAGAAACCGGGGCTGACAGCGCTCGACCCGCTGGCGATGCTGTCCCCTTCGGCGGCACCGGAACCGCAGATACTGATCGGGCCTACGCCGCAGTGCCGCTCGCGCAATGCCTTCGAAGATGACACCACTGATCTGCGCGTCGGCGTGTGGGATTCGACGCCGTACACCCGCCATGGCCGAGCGCACAAACTCAATGAGTTGATGCACCTGTTTGAAGGCAGCGTGACTTTGCAGGCGTCGGATGGAACCAGCGTAACGGTCAACCCCGGTGACACCGTGTTCGTGCCACAAGGCGCACCGTGCGCCTGGAGCAGTGCGCGGTATGTGCGCAAGGTGTATGCCGTCAAATAGGGAACTGTGGGAGCGCCGCACCGCCGCTCCCACAGGTATTTGTGCTGAGTTCAGCAAGATCTTTGAATCAGAGGTATTTGAGAATCGCGATGTCGCGACGCTGCTGCTTGAGGTTGGCGAACCAGCGCGTCGGGAAGAACAGCAGCACCCCGAGAATCACGCTCCACAGCCAGACCATCGGCAGGTTGTCGAAGCCGTAATAGGTGCCTTGATTGGCGCCCCAGATGGCAACGGCCACCAGGTACATGGCCTTCAGCACATACAGGTGCAGCAAGTAGAAGAACATCGGCGCACCGCCGTAGACCGCCAGGGTCGCGGTGGACCAGCGATCCTGGGCCTTCTCGAACACCGCCAGAAGAATCAGCCCCAGGCCGAGGGTCGGCATCAGGAACATCAGTGACGGCGGGTACTTCTTCGCGCTCATGAAACTCATGAAGGTGCGCAGCGAATCACCGGTCTGCACCCAGGGTTTCTCGCCGTAAACGTTCAGGTATCGAATGAATACGAACGCCAGCAGCAGGCCGACGCCAACCTTGAGCAAGCGGGAAATCCGCTCGGCCGGTTCCATGTCCTTGCCGAACCATGGCCCGATGGCCCAGCCCAGCAGAATCACGCCGATCCACGGCAACACCGGATACGTGGTGCGAGCCCGGGTGAACTCGGTGATGTCGATGAATACCCGCTGATGCAGGATCGACCACGGCACGAAGACCGGCGACTCCGGCCCCACGGTCACGCCATCGAGCAGGTTGTGCCCGGCGACAATGGCCACCCCGAGTACGATCAGCCAGCCGCGCTTGAAGTGCAGCAACCCGGCGAGCACGATCATGCAGATGCCGATGCACCAGATCACTTGCAGCCACAGCGTCTTGGGCGGGAACTCGGCGTTCCAGGCAAAGCACACGAACGTGAGCTCCAGAAACACCAGGAACAGCCCGCGCTTGAGCAGGAACACCGAGGTTTCACTGGCCGTGTGTTTCTGGCTGTAGAGCCAGGCCGACAAACCGGTGAGGAAGATGAACACCGGGGCGCAAAGGGTGCTCAGCAGGCGGGTGAAGAACAGGTCCGGGGTCACGCTCAGCGCATCGATCGGGTCGGTGACCTGGCGGTGCAGCAGAAAGGTTTCCCGCACATGGTCAATCAGCATCAGCAGCATGACGAAGCCGCGCAGGGCATCGATGGCGAGCATCCGGGTGTTGGTTTTGGCAACGCTGGTGGCCAGCGCAGGGGAAACACTTCCCGCCTGCCCTGTCACGCTTGTGGATAGAGTCATATCAGTCACTCATGTCTTGGTCAGTGGACTACCGCTGGCTCAGCCCTGTTTCTTCAGCCTGGCAACTTCCGATGCCGGCAGCTGCGACGGCGCCCGCGGCAAGGGTACCTGACCTTCCTTTCGATAGAGAGACAGTGTTGAACTGAAGCCGTGCAACGACCTGCCCCTTCAGTGCCGCAACAATTTGCGCAGCGGCACGCCATCCTTGAGTACGGGTGACTTGATGACGATGTAGCTGAAATACTTGGAGATGCCGATGTTCTTGTCCAGCAGGCTTTCGACCACTTCCTGATAATGCTGGATGCTGCGTGTCATGAAGCGCACCAGGTAATCGTAGCCACCGCTGATCAGGTGGCATTCGAGCACTTCGTCGACCAGACGGATATTGGACTCGAACTTGGCGAAGTCTTCGCGCTTGTGGTCGCTCAAGGTGATCTCGGTGAACACCGTGACCGAGTCGGTGATCTTGGCCAGGTTCAGGTGAGCCTTGTAGCTGGAAATATACCCGGCCGACTCCAGCCGCTTGACCCGTTGCAGGCAGGGGCTGGCCGACAGGCCCACGGCATCGGCCAGGCTGACGTTGGTCATGCGCCCGTCCTTTTGCAGCTCAACCAGGATGCTGATGTCGATTCGGTCCAGTTTTACTAAACCTTCCATTGCGTACCTCTTGACTGCCGTTTGTAAGACAATCTTCTAGCAAAATCAGCGCCGTAAAGACAGCTGATGCTGAGCCACCAGATCCGCCATGCTGCTAATGCAGTAATCCGCCGCGCACGGCGACGGTTGTCTGGCCCGGCCGCGACAGACCAGGCAGACCGCCCCCGCCCCCGGTTGCCGGGCGCCAGGCCGGGTTACCTGGAGGATGGTGTTGGCATCAAGGTCATTGGCCGCCAGCCAATCGTGATCCCGCAGTGGGTCGCTGGCCAGGGAAATAAAATCGTCGGGCATGATCCCCAGGCGTTCGCACAGCAGGCCGCGATCTTCGGCGTCACGGTCGCCATGCACCAGCAGGCGATAGAACTTGCGCAAATACAGCATGGCGCCGGGTGCATCCTCGAACAACGACCAGCCGACGACGGACCGGGCGAAGCTCATGCCCTCCTCCCAGCTGGCTTTCAACTCCCAGCGCTCGGCTAGTTGACGGTGTGCAAAACACAGCAAACCGCTGAAGCCCAACTCGCCGAAACGCGGGTACAGCGCCCGCACCACCTCGCTGAATTCGGCCAGCACCTGAGCCTTGTCCGGGTGACCGCCACGGCTGTCGAGCAGCGGCTGCAACGCCGCCCAGACTCCGGAATCGCGATCCACCAGCACCTCATCGCAATCGATCAGCAACGCTCGATAATCAGTCAGCCCCATGGTGTGTAAAGCCTCCGATGATGCATTCCATCAATCCATGCTCCATAAATGCTCACGGGCGATGCCGTGTGGCAGCGCCCGTGAGCTGGCGTGAGCTCAGTTCAAGACTCGTGCCAGTGCCGCGTCGAGAATCTGCAACGCTTCATCGATCTGTGCTTCGCTGGTCACCAGTGGCGCGAGGAAGCGCAAAACGTTGCGTTGCACGCCGCACTTGATTACCAACAGGCCACCGGCCCGGGCTTCGTCGATCAGTCGTTGGTTGAGGTCGGCATCCGGGGTGCGCGCCTCGTCATCCTTGATCAGCTCGATCGCCAGCATGAAGCCGCTGCCGCGCACGTCGCCGATCCGCGGGTAACGGGCCTGCAAGCGCAACAGTCCCTGACGCAGACGCTCGCCCAACGCTTCGCCACGGGCCAGCAACTGCTCTTGCTCGTAGGCCTCGATCACCGCCAGCGCCGCCGCGCACGACAGCGCGTTGCCGCCGTAAGTACCGCCGAGGCCGCCGGGCAATGGCGCGTCCATGATCTCGGCTTTACCGACCACACCGGACAGCGGCAAACCGCCGGCCAGACTCTTGGCCACGGTGACCAGATCCGGCTGAATCCCGGCGTGCTGGAAACCGAACCATTTGCCGGTACGCCCGAAACCGGTCTGGATCTCATCGAGGATCAGCACGATGCCGTGCTTTTCAGTCAGGGCACGCAGGGCCTGAAGAAACTCCGCCGGTGCCGCAAGGAAACCGCCATCGCCCTGCACCGGTTCGATGATGATCGCCGCGACCCGCTCAGGCGCCACTTGGGTCGCCAACAACTCGTCCAGCGCCTTGAGCGCCATGTCGCTGGTGACACCGCGATAGGCATTCGGATACGGGGTGTGGAAGACCTCCGGCGCGAACGGCCCGAAGTTCTGTTTATACGGCTGGCTCATGCCAGTCAGCGTGGTGCCGAGCAAAGTCCGGCCATGGAACCCGCCACGAAAGGCGATCACCGCCGAGCGGTTGGTGTGGGCGCGGGCAATCTTCACCGCGTTTTCCACCGCTTCGGCGCCGGAGGTGAAGAACGCCGCTTTATAAGCGTCCTGGCCGCCGATCATTTCGCACAGGCGCTGGGCCAGGTCGAGATAAGGCTTATAGGCCACCACCTGAAAACAGGCGTGGGAGATTTTTTGCAACTGCGCCTGCACCGCCGCGACCACCTTCGGGTGATTGTGACCGATGTTAAGCACACCGATACCGCCGACAAAGTCCAGGTAGCGCTTGCCGTCCACGTCCCACAATTCTGAACCCAGGGCCCGATCGATCACCAACGGATGCGCGGTAACCAGGCCACGTGGCACGAATTGATCGCGCTGACGGAGCAAATGAGGGGTTTCGTCGACTTTGCTATTCATGGCATTTCCCATCGTGAGTCCGGCAACCGGGAAGTGGTTGCGATGGTGTTCAGGTTAAGGCTTGCGCGAAACGAACTACGCCGAACTTGCCCCCTGAGAAATTCGGATCGACTGTTTTCACCCCGCCAAACGGCAGATTCCTTCAGCCCGCCGAATCTGCCGATGCCGGGTCGATACAAGATCACACAACCCGTTAAAGCCGCTTCTTTCGACAGATCCTGCGCTGGTATTGCGCGATGATGGGCAGCCCCTTCACCTTTCAGGAAATGCCCATGGCCCTGCTGTATAAAGCTGACCCTGTGCGCGGCGAACAGTGGAAAGCGCTATTTGCCGAACACGCCCCGGATATCGAATGGCGCGCCTGGCCGGACATCGGCGACCCGAAGGACATTCAATACCTGGCCGCGTGGCAGGCACCTGACGATCTCGACGTTGTGCTGCCTAATCTGCAAGTACTGTTTGCCCTGTCCGCCGGCGTCGATCAACTCGACCTCGGACGCCTGCCGGCGAGCTTGCCGGTGGTGCGTCTGCTGGACCCCGGCATCACTCGCGGCATGTGCGAATACGCGACTTTTGCCGTACTCAGCCTGCACCGGGACATGCTGCGCTACCGCCAGCAACAAATGGCCCGCTGCTGGCAGGCGCACTTGCTGCAACCGGCGGCCAAACGTCGGGTCGGGGTCATGGGGCTCGGTGCCCAGGCGCAGCAGATTCTGGCGACCTTGCAACCGCTGGGCTTTGCCTTGTCTGGCTGGGCGCGCAGTGCCCATCACATTCCGGGGGTCGATTGCTATGCTGGCAACGCACAACTGCCGGCGTTCCTCAGTCAGTGCGACATTCTGTTGTGTGTGTTGCCGCTGACCGAACAGACCCAGGGCATTCTTGATCGCAACCTGTTTGAGCAACTGCCCAAGGGCGCGGCGCTGATCAACATGGGCCGTGGCGGGCATTTGATCGAAGAGGATCTGCTGGAAGCGCTGGACAGCGGGCACTTGAGCGGCGCAGTCCTTGATGTGCTGCAACAGGAACCGGCACCGGTAGATCATCCGTTCTGGCACCACCCACAGATTCTGCTGACGCCACACATCGCCGCGATGACTCAGCCGGAAAGCGCGTTCGGGGTGTTGCTGGAGAACATCCGCCGGCATCAACGGGGTGAGCCGATGCTCGGCGAGATCGATCGCGTGCAGGGTTATTGAGCGCCGATGCAGTAACGGGCGCTCAGGGGCTAATGCCGGTCAGTTCAGCCGCAACGCACTCTTTGTGCGTTCGCCGTAGCAGCTGTCGAGCTTGCGAGGCTGCGTTCGGCTGCGAAGCAGTCGTGAATCCGGCTAACGCGGTCTGCCTGATGCACCGCAATGTCTGGTTTTACGACTGCTCTGCAGCCGAACGCAGCCTCGCAAGCTCGACAGCTGCTACAGATCGCATTACGGCTTAATTGTCCGGCATTAATAGGTTTAGTGGGTGCCCGGAATGCTGTTATCGCAGGAAATGTATTGCCCGCCACGCCGGAGCAGTTGTTCCTGCATCCGCTGGCAGCGCTCCTGTTCCTGCTGCATCGAACGGTCAATGCTGATGTTGCCGGTCTTCTCCGGTTGTTTGCCATCGCCCAGGCGCAACGTCACCCAGGGCTGTTCCGGCTGGAGCTGGAAGCGGCTTTTTTCTTCGATGGGCTTGGCGGCTTCGGTTGCTGGCGGTTTCGGCAGTTGATCGGAGGTGACCCCGTAACGGGTCAGAATCGAGCTCTGAGGCAGTTCTGCGGTGGCGCTTGCCGATAACAAGGCCAACGCCAGACCGAAGCTGTACCTCTTGCTGTTACTCACGTTGCAAAATCTCCTGTACTCAATGGCGGCATGCAGCACCGGCGTCATAAGGATAACGCGTGAATGGGCTGATGCTTTAGGGCCAGTTGCTGTTGAGGCAGGTATTGGAGTCCGGGAGTGGCCAGTGAGTCACGGGGACAGGCAGGATTACCGCGTCATCGTTCATCGCGGGCAAGCTTCGCTCCTGCATTGGAATGTATTTCCCCTGTAGGCGCGAAGCTTGCTCGCGAAGAGGCCCTTACCGGCGCCGCCTCACCCTCAGGCGATCACAATCGCGCTACTGGACAAACTGTCCAGCCCAACGCCTACCAGGGTCACCGAATCACTGCCAAACGTCAGCAGCGTATCCTGCCCAACCGCCGTGGCATGGGCGCGGAAGTCGTCGTTTGGCGCAACGCCCTGAACCCCGAGGAACACCAGTTTGTCGTTGGCCTGATAACCCACCACCCGGTCCTGGCCAAACGCGCCGCTGAACAGGAAAGTATCAATCCCGCCGCCCGACTCGATCAGGTCATTACCCGCCCCGCCGACAAACACATCGTTGCCGGCGCTGCCGATCAAGTGGTCGTTGCCGTCCAGGCCAAACAACCAGTCGCCCGTTGCATGGGCCTTGAGAGTGTCGGTGCCGGTGGTGCCCTTCACGCTCGAGGCGTACTGGGTCAGGTTGCTGCCGACGGTGAGGCCATTGGCGGTGACGCTGTGGGTCACGTCATCCTTGAACACGCCCCAGAGAAACCCCGGCTCCTTGGTGACGATGCTACCGATGTCGCGGGTGATGCTGATGCCGCCATTGGCGTCGCGCACGTACAGGTTGCCGGTACCGTCATTGGCGAAGACGAAGTTCTTCACCGACTGCTGCAAGTCCAGCACGTTGCTGCCCTTGCCGCCCAATAGGATGTTGTAGCCACCGCCGTCGCGGAAGGTGTCGTTGCCGTCGCGGCCTTCGATGTAGTCGTTGCCTTTGCCGCCCTGGATCAGGTCGTTACCGTCGCTGCCGATGATGAAGGTGCTGCCTTTGTGGGTTTCGGCGTTGCGGTTCAAGTCCTGGACCCAGGTGTTGGCTCGCGCCGGGTCCGAGAGGTTGGCGACGATGATCGTCGAGTCCTTGCTGGTCAGGTCGTAGAACTTGGACTCCAGCACCCGGGTCATGCCGTCGCCGTAACCGGTGGGCAAGTGTGAAATCCAGGTGGCGATGTTGGTGATGGAATACGGCAACACATTCCACGCCGTCGAGGCGTAATGGTCGTTGAAGCTGACGATGTTATCGGTCGCTGAATCCTTGGGAGCGTCGTGCACGCCCACCGAAGCCAGGTTGAACGACGAGCCATCGAGCGCGCGGAACACCGGGTCGTTTTCATAACCGATGTTCAGCACTTTGTCGCTGCTGCTTTGGGTCGGTGAGGCGTAGGCGATGTAGTTGGAATCCTGATAGAACCCGGACCATTTTTCGCTGCTCAAGTCCGCCAGGCTGTTGACGGCCAACCCGCCGAGGCTGTGGCCGCTAACCAGCACGTCCTTGCCCGCCAGGCCATTGGCCTGGGCAAACGCCGCGACTTTGCCGAGCAAATTGCCGAAGGCTTCGCCCGCATAGTTTTTTGCGTAATCCTTGGGGCCGAGCGCCGACAGCAGATCGTTGATCACATCACCGATGGAATCGCCGATCTGGATTTCCCTTGGGCCGCTGGTGCCACGAAAGGCGATGCCGATTTCCGTGAGATGGCCCTGGGCGTCGTACTTGCCGAGGATCTCCACTTGCGCACTGGTGTAACCGGCCTTCTCGCCGAAGAAGGTTCCGCGAGCGTCGGTCTTGCCGTCATAGCCCAGTTGCGTGGCCGTGATCGGGGTCCAGCCGGCCTTTTGCACGGCGTCGAGCGCGGCCTTTTCCGAATCGAGGTTCCAGGGAATGCCGGGGATCACGCCCTGGGAATCGGTGCCGCCGATCAGCGCGGTCACCAGGGTGGCCGGCAGGCCCAGGCCGAAGCCGTTTTGCTGGTACCCGGTGGCGAAACCGTTGTCGAGGTTGTGATAGGAATACAGCGTGATCGCCATGGCGTCGCTGAACAGCGCCTTGGAGTCTGCTGTGCCGAAGTTCTTGTAGTCATACACACCCATGGTATTGCCTCTCTTTGTTGGATTTATCAGAGACAGCTACAGCCGGGACGCCCCGCTATGGGGCGCCCCAGTGTCTTTAGTGCAATGCTTTCATTCGGTTTTTCAGGCAAATACAAATCCCGAAGCCGACAGGTTATCCAGTCCCACCCCCACCAGCGTCACGGCGTAATCGCCAATCTTCAGCACCGTGTCGTTGCCGGCCTGTGAAGCGTGCTGGGTGTAGTCATAGCCCTGCCCCGCGCCCTGGACGCCCATGAACACCAGTTTGTCGCTGCCCTGGTAGCCATTGATCGCGTCGAAACCGAAGGCGCCGCTGAACAGAAAGGTGTTGCCGCCACCCGAGGCATGCATCACGTCATTGCCCGTGCCGCCGACGAAGGTCACGTGGCTTTTGTCGCTGCGCAGCAGGTCGTCGCCGGCATTGCCGAACAGCCAGTCACCGTCGACGCTGGCCACCAGCGTGTTGCTGAAGGCATCGCCGTTGAGCGAGTGGTTGTAGTGGGTCAGTTCCGTGCCATTGAGCAAGCCATTGGCGGTGACGTTGTAGGTCACCTCCTTGCTGCCCCACCACGAGCCCGATTCCTTGCTCACCAACGCGCCGATGTCGCGGGTCATGCTGATGCCGCCGTAGGCATCGCGCACGTACAGGGTGCCGTCGCCGTCATTGGCAAAGCTGAAGTTCTGCAACGGCTTCTGCAGCTCGAAGGTGTTGCTGCCCTTGCCGCCCAGCAGCAGGTTATAGCCGCCGTCATCGCGGAACCGGTCGTTACCGTCGCGACCTTCGATGAAGTCATTGCCGGCGCCGCCCTTGAGCCAGTCATGGCTGTCGGTGCCGATGATGAAGGTGCTGCCGGTGTGTGGCTCGCCGCTGCGGCCCAGGTCTTCGACCCAGGTGCTGCCTCGGGACGACTCCGACAGGTTGGACACGATCAGCGTCGAGTCCTTGTCGGTGAGGTCGTAGAAGCGCGAGTCGATCACCCGGTTCAAGCCGTCGGCATAGCCCAACGAGCCATGGGCCGACCAGTTCAGCGGGTTGAGGATGCTGAACGGCACCAGGTTCTGCGCGGTGGACGCGTACTGGTCATTGAAGTTGACGATGTTGTTGGTCGCCGAATCCTGATGACCGTCGTGCTTGCCCAGCGAGCCACTGCTGAAGGTGGTGCCATCGAGCACGCGAAACACCGGGTCGTTCTCGTAACCGATGTTCAGCACGGTGTTGCCGGTGGCGCTTTGGGTCGGCGAGGCGAAGGCGATGTAGTTGGCGTCCTTGAAGAAACCGCCCCAGTTATTGCCGCTCAACTCCGCCAGGCTGTTGACCCCCAGCCCGCCGAGACTGTGCCCGCTGACCAGCACGTCCTTGGCGCTCAGGCCGTGGGCAATGGCAAACGCAGCGACATTTTTGAGCAAGGTGTCGAAGGCGTTTTTTGCGTAGTTCGTCGCGTAATCCACCGGGCCGACTGCGGCCAGCAGGTTGTTTTTCATGTCGCCGAAGGTGTCGCTGTAGCCCAGGCCGCCGGTGCCACGGAAAGCAATGCCGAGGCCGATCAGCTGCCCTGCCCCGTCGTATTTACCGAGGATTTCGGCTTCGGCGCTGGTGAAACCGTCCTTCTCGCCATAGAAGGTGCCTTGAGGCCCGACCTTGCCCTGATAGCCCAAGGCCGCCGCGCCAATCGGCGCCCAAGCGGTTGCCGGCAGTGGCTGGCCGGTGGGTGTGTACGCGTAGAGCGTCAGCGCGATCGCGTCGGAGTACAACGCCTTGCCGGCCTCGCTGCCGGCATTTTTGTAATCAAACAGTCCCATGTTGTGGCTTCCTTTGCGTCAAATCAGAACTGCCAGTCCAGGGTCAGGCCCACACCGTGGTCTTTTTCCCGGGAGCCGAGCAGCCCGTTGTAATCCAGGTTCAAACGGGTATCGCGGCCCAGCGCCAGTCCGGCACGAGCGCCGACCACCGCGGCATCGCGGTCCATCGACACGCTTTGCACGCTGAACGCGGTGTTGCCGTTGACGAAGGCCAGGTGGTCTTCGGAACGGGTGCTGCTCAGGTTGTGCTGCCAGCCGAGCGTGCCGGACAGTTCCAACTGGTGCTGGTCGGACAGCACAATGGCTTTGCTCACCCGCAGGCCGAGGGTCGAGAGCACCGCGTCGCGGTTGTTTTCACCGCCCTTCAGTGCGGCGGCATCACCTTTTTCGCTGAAGCTGTCGCTGTTCAAATGCACGTAGGCCAGGTTGGCGAACGGCTCCAGTGCCAGCGGTTGCAGGTCCAGGCGATAGGCCGCTTCGGTGAACAGTTGTGCGGTGGTCGCATCGCGTTTGGATTTCTGCTTGCCACTGACGTCACCGAATTGCAGGTCGCGTTTGACGTCGATGCGATGCCAGCTGTAAGCACCGCCGACACTCAGGCGCAGCGTGTCGATTTCATGGCCCAGGTAGGCGCCCAAGTGGTAGCTGTCGACCGAGGCTGAAGAGTGTGTGCCGTCGCCCATGTTCGACGAGCTGTCGCTATAACCGGTGACGAAACCCAGACGCGTATGTTCAGTGATCAAGCCATCGACACCGGCCAGCAGCCCGCCAATGGAGCTGTTGGAACTGGCGTTGTCATGCCCGCCATCGCTCTTGCCCCAGGCGCCGAGCACTTTGAGCCAGGCATTGCTGCGGTCATCGGTCGGTGCGCCGGCGTCGAACAGATCATGCTCGCGCAAACGTTCGCCGACGGCATCGCG
The DNA here is from genome assembly GCF_030687165.1 of Pseudomonas sp. FP1740. NCBI lineage: Bacteria > Pseudomonadati > Pseudomonadota > Gammaproteobacteria > Pseudomonadales > Pseudomonadaceae > Pseudomonas > Pseudomonas sp. FP1740. The sequence goes on along the minus strand of NZ_CP117461.1, from coordinate 3,312,984 downwards.
CAGGTAGTGGCTGTCGTTGATCAGCAGCGTGCCGATCGCCGGATGAATCTCACCAGACAGCTGCTGGAACGCTTGTTGCGCGACAGCGGCGGTCGGCGACAGCAACAGGGTTTCGTACAGCGGATTGCCTGCGCCCAGTTGCTCGGCGGCAGCGGCCACGGCGCGTTGGTTCGGGGTCTGGCCGGCGCTGGTGAAGGATGTTGCGTTGCGCTCGACGGCCAGCTGAATGCCGTTGGCCGCGTAGTCGAGGGTGCCACCGATAAACAGGTAATCCGGCACCACCGCACCGAAGCGCCCTTCGATTCCACCGGCCGCTTGCAGGATGTTGTACTGAGTGCCGAGCAGGGTTTTCGCCTCGCCGGTGGTCAGCAGCGTCGGGCTGTTTTCCAGCGACAGGCTGACCGTTGCGCCGTCAATGATCGCCTTGCCGCCGGCGATGATCTGGTCGCTGCGGGTGGGCGACAGCTCCACGGCGTAGGTCGAGCCAGGTTCAAAGGTCACGTCACCCGCCACCTGCAAGGTGCCGATGGAATTGCCGGGGGCCACGGTGCCGCCGCTTTTCGCGGTCAGCGCCGCGATACTGCCGTTACCGCCGAGAATGCCGCTGTCATTGACAGTGACCGCCGACAGCAGCGAACCGTTGATCGCCAATCGGCCCTGATTGACCAGGGTCGGCCCGGTGTAGGTGTTGGCGCCGGTCAGCACCAGCGTACCGATGCCCTGCTTGGTCAGGCCGCCGTGACCGGAAATGTCGTTGCGCCAGAAGTCGAGCCCGCAGTGCACGTCATTGCACACACGCTCGGTGGGTTTGCCGGCGTCGATGATCGCGCCGATGCCTGGCAAGTCCGCGACAAACTGGCTGGAGCCGTAGGCGCCGTCGATGCGGAACTCTTCGGGAATGTCCTGCTCGGTGACGAACATCGCCGGGCCGTCGATGCCTTTGCGCAGGTTGATCATGCCCCAGCCGTACAGTGCGTCGACGCCGGGTGCGCCGAGGTCGGTGGCGGTGGTGCGCAGTACGCTGGCGACTTGCGCGCCGGTCATGTACGGGAAGCGTTCCATCAACACCGCCACAGAGCCGGCAACGTGCGGCGCCGCCATCGAGGTGCCGTTGTAGTTGGCGTAGCCGGTGGTCAGGTCAGCGGCATTGGTGCCGCTGATGATCGAGCTATAGATGCGGCTGCCCGGTGCCGACACGCAGAAACTCGCGGTGTAGCCGCAACGCGACGAGAAGGTGCTGATGGTGTAGAGGTCGGGGCTGTTGATGTCCGGGTTCCTCTGCAACGCGGCGACGGTCATCCAGTTCGGCGCGATCTGGGGGACGAAGTAACCGAGGCCGGCGATGGCGTCCGGGTTGTTGAGGTTGTAGTCGTTGCCGGCGGCGAAGATCGTGACGATGCCGCTGCGGGCCGCCGCGATGGCGCCGTCGTAGGCACCGCCGGGCTTGGTCCCGAGCAAGGTCTGGATCTCGTTGAACTGCAGTTGCGCGTCCTGCACGGTGAAGTGCGGGTATGCCGGGTCCCGGCCGCCGAGGTCGAAGCGGTCGGTGATGCCGATGCCCCAGCTGTTGTTGATGATCCGCGCGCCGCTGGCGATCAGGGCGTCCCAACCGGCCTTGTACACCGCGCCGTCGTTGCCACGGATGATGCCGTCTTCCGGGCCGGGGTCGCCGTTGTCGGCGCTGATGATCTGCGCGCCAAAGGCGACGCCGTGCATCGGCCCGCCATCGCGACTGCCGGCGGCGATTCCGCCAACGTGAGTACCGTGGGCGCCGAGTTTGCCGTTGGAACCTACAGAGGGCGAACCGTCATAGAGAAAGGCGTCCCCGGCTTTGACCGGAATGTACGGGTCGGTGTACTCGCGGATGCCGCTGGTGACCAGGGTTATCACCTTGTTGGCCCCGGAAAACTCCGGGTGCAAGGCGTAGACCGGCTGGTCGAAGATCCCCAGTTTCACCCCTTTGCCGGTGTAACCGGCCGCATAGGCATCCTGAGCGTTGATCGCCCCCAGCCCCCAATCGGCGTTGAACTCCGCGCTGCGCCAACTGTTCGGGTCACCGACCCTGCCGTTTTCCACATAGGGCGCCGCGTGTGCGGTGCCCAGGGTTGCCAGTGCACAAAGCAAGGCAAGTTTGTTGTACTTGTTATCCATCAAGCTACCGTCCTTAGTTGTGTTGCAAAAATCCTTGTGGCCTTCAAAGGCGTGTCTTGTCCTGCTGATACACCACGCATCAACCCGATCTGTAGCAGCTGCCGAGCAGCGCGAGGCTGCGTTCGGCGGCGCAGCCGTCGCAAACCCTGCCTGCAAGGTTTTCCTGACACACCGCGATAGCTGACTTCACGACTGCTTCGCAGCCGAACGCAGCCTCGCGCTGCTCGGCAGCTGCTACAGGCGAAATACTAAAACTGCCAATTGAGACTCAGCCCGACTCCATGGCTCTTCTCGCGGCTGGCCAGTTGGCCGGTGTAATCGAGGTTCAACCGAATGTCCCGACTCAAGACCAGGCTGGCATGGGCGCCCACCAGCGCCGCATCACGAACCAGCGGCGAGCTCTCCACCGCGAACGGTGCGCCACCGCTGGCAAACGCCAGGTGTTCTTCGGAATCGGTGTTGCTCAGGTTGTGCTGCCAGCCAAGGCTGCCGCTCAGGTCCAGCTGTTGCTGGCCGGATAACGCCAGGGTTTTCAGCGCGCGTACGCCCAGCGTGCCGAGCACCGCGTCACGCCGTTCGCCACTGCTTTTGAGCGCGGCGGCGTCGCCTTTTTCGGTGAAACCTTCGGTATCGAGGTGCACGTAAGCGAGGTTGGCGAACGGTTCCACCGCCAGCGGTTGCAGGTTCAGGCGATAGGCCGCTTCACCGAATACCTGAGTGGTCCCGGCATCGACCTTGGCTTTCTGTTCGGCGCTGACGTCGCCGTATTGCAGGTCACGTTTGATGTCGGCCCGGTGCCAGCTGTAGGCACCGCCGGCACTCAAGCGCCAAGCGCCCATTTCGTGCCCGGCGTAGGCGCCCAGGTGATAACTGTCGACCTGCGCCGATGAATGAGTTCCAGAGCCCATATTGACCGAGCTGTCGCTATAGCCGGCGACCAGACCGACACGGGTTTCGTCATCCACAGCGCCATCGACACCGGCCAGCAAACCACCAATCGACGTGGTGTAGCCGGCGGTGTCGTGGCGTTCATCGGTCTTGCCCCAGGCGCCCAAGGCTTTGATCCAGCCATTGCTGCGCGAACCGTTGGCTTCATTGAGACGCTCATCCACCGCATCGCGCAGATAGCGACTGTCATTGATTAACACCGAGCCCAGCGCCGGGTAGATTTCCCCCGACAATTGCTGGAACGCCTGTTGCGCGGAACTGGCGGTCGGCGACAGCAGCAGGCTTTCGTACACCGCATTACCCGCGCCAAGCCCTTCCACCGTAGTCGCGACGGAACGCTGATTGGGGGTTTGCCCGACGCTGGCGAAGGTCGTGGCATTGCGTTCAACGTTCAGCTGAATGCCGGTCGCGGCGTAATCTAGACTGCCGCCGATGAACACATAGTTGGGCAGCACCGCACCGAACTGGCCTTGAATTCCGCCGGCCGCTTGCAGGATGTTGTACTGATGCCCCAGCAGGCTTTGCGCTTGTTGGGTGCTGAGCAAGGTCGGGCTGTTTTCCAGCGACAGGCTGACGGTGGCGCCGCTGATCGTGGCCGCGCCGCTGGCAATAATCTGGTCGCTGCTGCCAGGCGAGAGTTCGACGGCATAGGTCGACCCCGGCGCAAACGTCACATCGCCACTGACTTGCAACGTACCAATGGAATTACCGGGCGCTACGGTGCCGCCGGCATTGGCGGTCAAGGCAGCGATTCGTCCGTTACCGCCGAGGGTGCCGCTGGCATTGACCGTCACCGCCGATGTCAGCGAACCGTTCACCGCCAGTAAGCCGCCGTTGACCGTGGTCGGGCCGCGATACGTGTTGTTGCCAGTGAGCATCAAGCGTCCGGCGCCGGACTTGATCAGGCTGCCTTCGTAGGCCCGGCTGGCGGCGGCGGAATCTCTCGCCATACCTACTGCATAGTCGGTCTGATCCTGCTGACTGGCGCCGGCCGGAATACCGTTTGCCCAGCCTTTGTCCTGCAACGTCTGTTGCCAGGCGCTGTGTTCGGCGGCGTCTTCGGCCTGGCGCTGAATCAGTGCCTTGTCCGAAATGTCATTGCTCCAGACATCGCTCTGCCCTGCCCCCAGATGGGCGTCGAACGCGCCGAGCAACTGCCCCGGTCCGCGCATTGCCCGCTCAAGGTTGGCCACGCCCCAGCCGAGGCTTGTACTCGGAGCCTCGGTGATCGAACCGTCGAGCCGGGTTGCGGTGGTCAGCAGCACCTCCAGCGCTTGCTGATTGCTCATATACGGATAGCGCTCCATCACCAACGCCAGTGCCCCGGTGGCATGCGGCGCGGCCATGGAGGTACCGGATTTGATCGCGTAGCCGCCGCCGGGAATGGTGCTGTCGATCTTCGCGCCCGGCGTGGTGATGCACCAATACTTGGCGATGCCGCACTGGTTGTATTTCTGCTGGTTGCCTTGATCCAGCCCCGATACCGCCAGCCAGTGGCCTTCCAGGTCCGGCTGAAAATACGGCAGGGCCGAACGGACACTGGCATTCGGGTAACCGCTGTTGCCGGCGCTGAACACGTTGATCACGCCACGGCGCGAAACGTCGGCGGCGGCGTCGAGCCAGGTGCCTTGGTTCCAGTGTTGGGCATAAGCGGCGTGCAGGTCGTCGAGAGTCCGGTAGCTGACGTCCTTCGGCTGGCTGCCCCAACTGTTGTTGATCGCGCGCACCCCGGCATCCGCCAGGGCGTCATAGACCGCTTTGAAGTAGCGCGGGTCGGGGTTGGGACCGAACAGGAAACTGTCGTTCTTGTTGGTGTTGCCGACGTAGATTTGCGCGTTGAACGCCACACCGTGCGTGCCGCTGCCATCCCGGGACGCGCCCATGGTGCCGGTGACGTGGGTGCCGTGGGAGTCATTGTTGGCGTTGAGCGTGCCGTCGACGTTGAACGCTTGACCATCGACATAGCTGCCGCTGGCCGTCACGGTGTGATAACGGTCGGCGGCGAATTCGGGATGGCTGGAATCGAAACCGGAATCCAGCGCGCCGATTTTCACGCCTTTGCCGGTGATGCCGGCGGCATAGGCTTGATCGGCCTGCATCCGCCCCAGGCCCCAATCGCGCTGGAACTCCGCCGAACGCCAACTGGCCGGGTCACCAAGGGTGCCGGTTTCCAGGTACTGCGCCTGGGCCGAACCCGGCGCTGATGAAATCAAGAGCAGCAGCGTGCCGACCGACATCGGCTTGATCTGTACGTCCATGTGCATGAAATCTCGCTTTCTTGGCGTTTTTAGAGTTCTAGGCCCCGGTCCCAGGGGCGAGGTGTTGCTGTGATTCTGTGGCGAGGGAGCTTGCTCCCGCTGGGCTGCGAAGCAGACCCAATGGCGGTTGCTGCGCAACCGAACGAGAGCAAGCTCCCTCGCCACACTGTTTTCTAACGGCTACTCCTCGTGCCCTGGCCGAACGCCTCATCCACCTTGGCCAAATCCTGTTCGTTCAAGGTGCCGGCGTAGTAATGCAACTTGGTCCAGGCCATCAGGTAGTCGTAGCGTGCCTGTGCCAGATCCCGGCGGGTGGTAAATAGTTGTTGTTCGGCATTCAATGCGTCGAGGTTGACCCGTTCGCCGCCCAGAATGCTTTGTTTGGTCGAGACCACCAGCGCTTCGGCCGAGGTCAGGGCCTTCTGATAAGCGCGCAGCTTGTTGACCCCCGACAGGCAGGCGCTGAACTGGCGGCGCAGCTGGATCAAGGTTTCCCGGGTCTTGCCGTCCAGCTCGTACTCGGCCTGTTCCATGGTGCGGCTGGCTTGCCGGGTCGAGGCCGAGACGCCGCCACCGGCGTACAGCGGCACATTGACTTCAATACCGATGGTGTTGGTGTCATAGCGCTGGTTGTAGGTGTTGCCACTTTCCGATTCGTTCTGGCGCAGCGAGGCGTAGGCGCTGACTTTCGGCAGGTGCCCGGCGCGGTTGCGTTCGACTTCATAGCGCGCCACTTCCACCGCCTGCCGCTGGGAGGCCAGGTTCGGGTTATTGGCCACCGCCATCTCGTGCCAGGTGTCGTAATTGGCCGGTTGCAGGGTGAATGTCTGGAAGTTCTGATCCAGCGGCGTCAGGTCGCCAATGTCGATTCCTGCTACACCCACCAGGGCACCCAGTTCCCGCAGAGCCGCATCCTGTTCGTCACGCGCTTCGATTTCCTCGGCGGTCGCCAGTTCGTAACGAGACTCGGCTTCGAGGATATCGGTGCGCGTGCCTTCCCCTTGGCGGAACATCTGCTCGTTCTGCTGAAACTGCTCCTCGAAGGCTTTTTTCTTCGCCCGCGCGATGTCGATCTGGTCCTGGGCGAACAGCGCCTTGGTGTAATTCTCCAGCACGCGAACCAGCAGTTCTTGGCTCTTACCCCGGAAGTTTTCATCGGCGAACAGCGATTGCGCCACACCTTTGCGATACGCCGCGTAAGCCTCGTAGTCGAGCAATGGCTGTTGCAAGGTCAAGGTCGAGCCGTAGCTGCTGTAGTTGCGATCTTCACTCTGTCTGTTGCCGCGATCGTTGAGGTACGTGACCTTGGACGAGTTACGCCCCTTGTTGTAGTTGTAACCCAACTTCGGCAATAACCCGGCGCGGCCGATGGCGCGGTTTTCAAGGCCGGCATCGCGCTCCTTGATGGCACCGAGGAACACCGGATCATTGCGTAACGCTTGCTCATAGATGTCGAACGGCCCCATGGCCATTGCACTGTTGCACGTCAGCAACGCCAGGGTCGCTGCAAGCAGGGAAAGCTTATTCATACAACCGAACATCCTTATTCCTCGGTCAACGCGGAGCCTGCCCGGTCGAGCAGCGGTTTGAACAGATAGTTGAGGAGTGAACGTTCACCGGTGCGCACGAACATTTCTGCCGGCATGCCGGGCTTGATTACCAGACCGTTGAGTTTTTCCATGGCCTGATCGCTGACGCTGCTGCGCAGCACGTAATACGGCGCACCGGTTTTCTCATCGACCATTTGGTCGGCGGAAATCAGGCTGACTTCGCCCGGCACTCGCGGGGTACGGCTCTGGTTGAACGCGGTGAACAGAATGTCCACCGGCAAGTGCGTGCCGACCTTGTCGATCAGGTTGATCGGCAAGTGCCCTTCCACTTCCAGGCTGGTGCCTTGCGGGACAATCTCCAGCAGGTTTTCGCCCTGGCGTACCACCGCGCCTTCGGTATGAACCCCAAGGTTGACCGCAATGCCGTCCGCGGTGGCGACGATTTCGCTGTGTTGCAGGTCGAAGCCGGCGGAAGTCAGCTGCTCTTCCAGGGTCACGCTTTTGAGCTGCGCGTCGGCCAGTTGGCTGCGCACTTCCTTCTGGTACTCCTCGCTGTGCTGTTGCAGCTTCAGTCGGGATTCGAGGATGCCCTGCTCCACCCGGCCGCTTTCACCGGTGTTCTCTGCCAGTTGTTGCTGCACTTGCGACAGCTGACGCTGGTACTCCATCAAGCGGTTGCGCGGGATGTAGCCGTTGTCTGCCAAGGGCTGCAGATTGCTCAATTGTTGTTGCAGGGAACTGGCCTGGGCCGTCAGGTCCGTGCGCGCGCGGCGCATGCCAGCCAGTTGCGCGCTGGCGCCTTCGATGTTCGCGCGCAAAGCGGCTTGCTCACGGGAAAACGCTTCGCGGCGGCTGCTGAACAATTGCCGTTGGCCTTCAAGCACCAGCGCCAGCCGTGGATCGGGGTCGTTGCTCAGTTCGGCGGGGAAATTCACCTGCTTGAGGTTGTCCCGTTCACTCTGCCAGCGCGCCAGGCTGGCCCACGCCATGCGGTATTGCGCTTGCAGCGATTGCACGTCGGCCGCGACCTGGGTCTGGTCGAGGCGGAACAGCGGCTGGCCTTGTTTCACTACTTGGCCTTCACGCACCAGAATCTGGCTGATCACGCCGTTGCTCATCGATTGCACAGCTTTGCGCTTGCCCGAGACCACCACGGTGCCCTGCACCGGGATGCCTTGATCGAGCGGCGCGAGGCTCGCCCAAGTGAAAAAACTGCCGGCGCCGACAATCGCCAGAATCCAGCCCATGCGGGCGAAGAAACGGGCGTCGCGCTCAGGGCGTTCGGCAATGTAGTCGTGTTCCATCGTCGCTTCGCTGTCGTTGTTCATGCGTGTGCTGCTCATACACCCGAATTCCTGGTCGTGGGCTGATACTGCCGGCTCATGCTGAGCCCGCCCGGTGCCTGCGCGGCTTTTTCACGCGGCTGTTCCTGGGGAGCCGACGGGTTGCCGGCAAGTGCCTTGAGCACTTCCTGGCTTGGGCCGAAGGCTTGCAAGCGACCTTCGTTGAGCACCAGCAACTTGTCGGCCTGGGCCAGGGCCGAAGAACGATGGGTGACCAGAATCACGCTGGTGCCCCGGGCCTTCATATGTGCGATGGCGCCGGCCAGCGCCGCTTCGCCGACGGTATCGAGGTTGGAGTTCGGTTCATCCAGTACCACCAGGCTCGGATGGCCGTACAACGCGCGAGCCAGGGCCACGCGTTGCTTCTGGCCACCGGACAAACCGCTGCCGTCTTCGCCGAGCATGGTGTCGTAGCCCTGGGGCATGCGCAGAATCAATTCATGGACGCCAGCCTGTTGCGCGGCTTCGACGACTTTGTGCGGGTCTGCCTCACGGAATCGGGCGATGTTTTCGGCAATGCTGCCGCTGAACAATTCGATGTCCTGGGGCAGATAGCCGATGTAAGGGCCGAGGTCGTCGCGGTTCCAGCGATGAATGTCCGCGCCGTCGAGGCGCACCGTGCCGCCCAGCGTCGGCCAGACGCCGACCAGCACCCGGGCCAGGGTCGACTTACCGGAGCCGGAAGCCCCGAGCACGCCCAGCACTTCGCCAGCGCCGAGGTTGAAATTGACCATGTGCAAGGTCGCTGCCCGCTGCCCCGGCGGGCCGGCGCTGACTTGCTCGAACGTGATCTGGCCTTTCGGTGCCGGCAGCGCCATGGCCTCGTCACTCGGAGGAAAGGCTTGCAGTAAGGCGTCGAGGCGGTGGTAAGCGAGTTTGGCGCCGCTCCACTGTTTCCACACAGCGATCAACTGATCGATGGGGCTCAGCACCCGGCCCATCAAAATGGAGCCGGCGATCATCATCCCGGCGGTCATGTCGCCCTTGATCACCAACAAGGCGCCCAACCCCAGAACCAGGGACTGCAGGCACAGGCGCAGGGTTTTGCTCAGGGAGCTGATGACCGCGCCGGTATCGCTGGCCTGATTCTGCAGACCGAGAAAACGCGAGTGCACCCCAAACCAGCGTTTGCGCAAGGCGCCGAGCATGCCCATGGCTTGAATGGTTTCGGCGTTATGCAGGTGACTGGTGGCCAGTTGGCTGGACTTCTGGGAAAACCCCGCGGCTTCGCCCAAAGGTTTTTTGGTCATGGCCTCGTTGAGGCAGGCCAGCCCGATCAGCAGCACCGCCCCTGCGGTGGCCAATACGCCGAGCCAGACGTTGAACAGGAAAATCACAAACAGATAGACCGGAAACCATGGCGCATCGAAGAAGGCAAACAACGCCGGGCCGGTGACAAACTGGCGAATATGGGTCAAATCGCCCAGGGATTGCCCGGCGTTGCCCTCACCCTTGAACAGGTTGCGTTCGAAAGCAGCCTGATACACCCGCAGGTTGAAACGGCGCTCCAGCTGGCTGCCGATACGGATGACGATGAAACTGCGCACGGTCTCCAGCAACCCGATGAAGGCGAAGAACCCGACCACCATCAGCGACAACATCGCCAATGTGGTTTCGTTTTGCGACGACAGCACCCGGTCATAAACCTGGAGCATATAAATCGACGGGACCAACATCAGAACGTTGATCAATGCGGTAAAGCAGCCGACGCTGATCAAGATGCTCTTATAGTCGCCCAGTGCCTTGAATAACGGTGCGGTGGCCGGGCTCTTCGCCATCTTCATTGGTTTTTCCTGAGGTATTAAGCCTCGCCTCACTTGGCAAGGTTCCAATTAACTGTCCGCACACGGGTCGAGACATTCTTTTGCCGGTTATTGCTGACAGATTAATAACAACTTTTTGTGGACTTTAAAGAGTCCTGGTTATTGATCTGCTGCTTATAACTGCAACAACGGTCTTTATATTCAGTACCTGCCGTCGGTCCGACGCTTTTCGCTTATTGCGCTGCGCGCGTGAGCGTAATAATCAGCCCCGACTTCAAGGTGCTTTTATAAAGCCCCTCATGCTGTCGGCTGAAAAACACAATTCTTGAGCCTTCTTCCCCGGTCACGGCAATGCCGTCCGGCTCCGGGAACCAGCCCATCGCCGATTTGTTCAGCCAGGCACTGAGGCAATCGGCCCCCTCACCCAGGGTCTGGTCCGATTTAAGTTCTATCGTGCAGACATTCGACGGTTTGTCCTGCAGCGCCTGAGACTCGGGCGAGTCTTGCGCGGTATTCAAAATGGCTTGCCATTTGCCGGCGAGCTCCGAAGGGTCGGCTAATTTCAGACTGCTTGCCATGGCTACTTCTCCAAGAAACATCATCAGCGTCGCTAACAGCCACGCGGTTGTTTTGCAGGTAAAAGCGTTCTGGGTCATAGGGCGTTTTACTCTGGATCGGGGCAGAGAGCGACGCGTAAAGCGCCGCCCTCCTTTATGCCTTGAGTCAGGCCACGATGTCCGAGAACGCCGCCTGGCCAACGGTGCTGACCAGGAAATCAGCCACGCCGTGCCCGGAGAAGTCTACCGACAACAGGCTGTTGCCGCCCGAAGTGGTCAACACTGCATCGCCTGCCGCACCGGTGAACGAGTTCACGAAATGCAGGCCCGCGCCTTTGGTGATGCCGGTCAGGTCGATCTTGTCCAGGCCGCTGACAAAATCGAGGATCTGGTCGACCGCGCCTGGCTTGGAGTCGCTGCTGGCCGCGAATACAAAGGTGTCCGAACCCGAGCCGCCCCACAGTTTGTCTGCACCGCCCGCGCCGAAGAGGATGTCGTTGCCGGCACCGCCCTTCAGTTCGTTGGACACACTGTTACCGATCAACAGGTCGCTACCCGAGCCGCCAATCGCGTTCTCGATCGTGACGCCTTTGGCGATGGACACGTTGCCCACCAGGCCGCCAACGTCGGAGAACGAGGCTTCATTGAGGTTGATCTTCTGGTTCTGGGTAAAGCCGGAGAAATCCAGGGTGTCCTTGCCGCCCGCATCCCACACCGAGAACACGACTTTGTCCGACGAGGAAGACGCGCTCAAGAAGTCGCGACCGGCGTTGGAGTTGAAGCCGTAGGTGGTGTCACCGGTACGGGTGGTGGTGTTGGCACCGTAGAGTTTCTGGATGGCCGCGATATCGTCCATCAGCGGGCCGGAAGAATACGCTTCCACACCGCCCTTGCTGAAGTTTTGATCGGTATTGCTTTCACTCCAGTAACTCATGACGCTATAACCGCGGGTGTCTTGCCCGTAAGTCGCGTCATTGTAGGTCGGCGCACCTTCACCGGCGTTGTAATCGCCAGGGTGGGCCAGCCCCAGGGTATGACCGATTTCGTGGGTCAGGGTCTGACGGCCGTAGTTGTTCAGGTCCGGCGTCTTGTTCGGCGTATAGCTGCTGTTGGTCAGGTACCACGAAGTACCGTCATAACCGGCGCCCGTGCCAGGCAGATAAGCGAATGCCGCTGCGCCATCCTGACCACCGCTGTAGTTGCCGAAGGTCATGTGACCGTCACCGCCGGAGGACTTCTCGGTGAAGGTGACGTTGGCCACGTCGGCCCAGGATTGCATGGCGAGCACGGCCTGGGCTTTCTGTTGCGTATTGAACTGGCTGAACCCGGTAATGCCGTGCTTGTTCATGGTGCTCGACGAGGCCGAGGTCAGGAACGTGTAGGTAAGTTCGATTTTGCCACTGCCGTCCTTGTCCTGATAGGCAGCGCCGTCACGCAGCAGCTGGGTAGCGGCCTGGTCGACGGAGAAGGAGGGTTTGCCATTGACCGTGAGATTGCCACCCCGATCATACTGATGGCTGAAACTATCGACCTGGTTGTAGGCAGAACTGGCGGCAGCCAATGGTGCAAAGGCCTGTTCGGCAAGATCAATAGCGTTGTCTTTTACTTTCGACATAAACACACTTCCTTGTTTAGCAATGGAACAGTTTTTGTCCGATACGACAATCTCTGGCGAGATCGTCCTATCACTCGCCCAATGAAGGCGTATGAAAACTGACACAATTCGAAATCAAACGTCTACATTTTTTTTGACGTCAAATTGAACTGTTTCGCAGAACTCCAGCAAACATTGCTTGTGCTGTCGAAAGATTGTTTTTAGTGCAGGGCTTCAGCCGGATTGTTCGACAATTTCGTATTTAAATATTAAATATTGGTAAGTTGTTTTTTGTTGATTGGCTCTCTTTTTTTGGACTTCTTAGTATCAGTGCCAGTGTATTGACATCAACTAAATTAAACGTCCAGTTAGTTGCCGAGGTGGACGACGACAGAGCTCCGACGACCCCGTTAATCCCGGCACCGCCCTCAGACCATGCTCGTGATTGCGGCCTGCTAGACTGATTACGCTCTGGCTTGCCAGGCCACCGCATCCGAACGGCCAAAGTCCCTGTCTCCTGATCTGGAGGTATCCCATGAGCAACAGCACCGAACTCACTACTTTTACCGGCTGGGCCGCAACATCGGCAGGCGCGCCGCTGGAGCGCTATAGCTACGACCCCGGTCCATTGGGCGCCGAGGAGGTGGAAGTCGCCGTGGAGTATTGCGGCGTCTGCCACTCCGACCAATCGATGATTGATAACGAATGGGGCCTGAGCCACTACCCGTTTATCCCTGGCCACGAAGTAGTCGGCAGTATCGTGCGAGTGGGCGCACAGGTACGCGGTCTCGAAGTGGGGCAACGGGTGGGCATCGGTTGGTACAAGGGCAGTTGCATGCATTGCTCCTCGTGTATCGAAGGCTCCCACCAGCTATGCAGCACAGTCCAACCCACCATCGTCGGCAGCAACGGCGGCTTCGCCGATCGCCTGCGTTCGCACTGGGCCTGGGCGCTTGCGATACCGGACGGACTTGACCCGGCCATGGCCGGACCGCTGTTCTGCGCAGGCTCGACGGTGTTCAACCCGCTCGTGGAATTCGACGTCAAGCCCACTGACCGGGTCGGTGTCGTGGGAATCGGCGGCCTCGGTCATCTGGCACTACGCTTCCTCAACGCATGGGGTTGCGAAGTCACGGCCTTTACCTCGTCGCTGAACAAGCAGGACGAAGCCAAGCGCCTGGGGGCACACAACGTGCTCGCCTCTACCGACAGTAACGCGCTGAAATCCATTGCCGGCACCCTGGATTTTCTCCTGGTCACCGCCAACGCCGACCTCGACTGGTCGGCCATGCTCGGCACGCTGCGCGGCAAGGGTCGCCTGCACTTTGTCGGTGTCGTGCCTGGCGCTATTCCAGTGCACGTATTCAACCTGCTGCCCCAACAAAAGAGTGTGTCTGCCTCGCCGGTTGGCTCGCCCAGTAACACGGCAACCATGCTGGAGTTCTGCGCCCGGCATCAGATCTTGCCGCAGGTCGAACACTTTCCCATGAGCCGGATCAACGACGCCATTGATCACCTACGCAGTGGCAAGGCGCGTTACCGCGTCGTGCTGGACGCCAGCAAATGACAGACTGGCGCGTCGGGTAATACCGCACGCGCCTTTTTGCCATCGCTACGTAAGGCGATCCTGGAAGCAAGCGATGTTGACCTGGTCACTTCTGGGTGCCCCAGTTGCCCCCGGACACCTGTTCGTTTCCAAAAGAGGTACCAACCCTATGAAGGACACGACTGCTGCGCAGCCGAACGCAGCCTTCGGCAGCTGCTACGGGTCCGCGCACGCCACGGCTTTTGTAGCAGCTGGCGCAGCCTGCGTTCGGCTGCGCAGCAGTCGTAAATAATCACAGCCAACACGCATCCCACAGCGGATAATCATGAACACGTATCACCAGTCCCGCCCGAACAGGATTGGCAACGACATATCGGGCAAGACCTTTCACGTCCTCCTCTTTCCGAACCGCTCAATCGTGATAGCCCTTCTGCCACAAACGTCCGCTTCGCCCTAGCGCCTGATTAACGGCTAGACTGCTTCGGGATTTGATTCGGCACATCAGCTCGGCCAGTGTTTTATCCCGAAGTTCTACCAAACAGTGCATATGATCTGGCATCACCACCCACGTCAAAAACTCTGCCCAATGCTCCTCCTGAGCCTGATGTAATTGTTGGGCAACCAGCCTACCTAAGCGCCAATCGGTAAAAATTGGCTGCCGATCGTGAACCACAGCTGTTAACAAGTAGATGCGCCCAGGCTCCGAGTACCGCCCAATGCGTAGATGACCAGCTTTCGAACAGACAGGCATTCCATTGCCTCCTACTTACTGAAAGAGGCATGGAATCTAACCCATTGCAGTCAAACCAACCGTCGCCATTGGCCACAAAAGATGACCAATCAGCTACCGGTCCTGATCTTGTTCCACACCCGCGTCCGCACCCGGTCAATGTTCAACGGCATCGCCTCAAGGGCAAACAATTTGCCCATCATTTCCGGGCTCGGATACACCTTGGCGTCGTTCTTGATCGCCGGATCGATCAGGTGGTCGGCCTGTTCGTTGCCGTTGGCGTAGTGCACGTAGTTGCTGATGCCGGCCATGACGTCGGGACGCAGCAGGTAGTTCATGAACGCGTAACCGGCTTTCTCGTCCGGGGCGTCGGCGGGCATGGCGACCATGTCGAACCAGATGGCCGCGCCTTCCTTGGGAATCGAATAGCCGATGTCCACGCCGTTCCCGGCTTCCTTGGCGCGGTTTTCCGCCTGGAGAATGTCGCCAGAGAAGCCGACGGCCACGCAGATATCGCCGTTGGCCAGGTCGCTGGTGTATTTGGATGAGTGGAAATAGCTGACATAGGGCCGGACTTTCATCAGCAGCGCTTCGGCCTTTTTATAGTCTTCGGGGTTCTTGCTGTGATGCGGCAGCCCCAGGTAATTCAACGCCGCCGGCAATAGTTCGGGCCCGTTGTCGAGGATCGCCACGCCGCACTTTTGCAGTTTTGCCATGTTCTCGGGCTTGAAGATCAGGTCCCAGGAATCCACCGGCGCGTTGTCGCCCAGCACAGCCTTGACCTTGGCCACGTTGTAGCCGATGCCGGTGCTGCCCCATAAATACGGGAAGCCATGCTCGTTGCCCGGGTCGTTGGCTTGTAACGTTTTGAGCAACACCGGGTTGAGGTTTTTCCAGTTCGGCAGCTGGCTCTTGTCGAGTTTCTTCAGGGCCCCGCCCTCAATCTGTCGGGCCATGAAGTGGTTGGACGGGAATACCACGTCATACCCGGATGTGCCGGTCATCAATTTGCCATCAAGGGTTTCGTTGCTGTCGAAGACGTCGTAACTGAAGGCGATACCGGTTTCTTTCTGGAAGTTTTTTGTGGTGTCCGGGGCGATGTAGTCCGACCAGTTATAGATTTTCACGGTCTCGGCGGCCTGACTGAGGGTCGCGACGAGCGCAAATGGAGCAAGCGTCAGTGTCTTTCGGATCATGGGTCGATTCCTGTATGGGTTGTTTTCTTTTTATTGGAGAACTGGCAGGCAATCAGAGATCAAAAAATCAAAACGTAGGTCTTGCGCACGGTTTCCTGGATGTCCCAGATGCCGAGGCTGTTGGCTGGCAACATCAGTGCATCGCCGTTCAGCGCATGAAACCTTCCATGAACCCCGCGACCCGGCCGGCCAGTTTGCGACGCCAGGGCGCGGTGGACGGATTGGCCAGGGTCTGGTCTTCGTGAACGAAGCTGCGGATGATTGCGTTGTAGCCCAGCCAGCGGCAGGGCTCCGGCTCCCAGGCCTTGAGCGCGTCGAGACCGCCCTCCGCAATCACCCACGGCTGGCGCACCAACTCGGTATCGCGCCGAAGAATCAGATCGGCCAGCGTCCGCCCGCCGAGGTTGCTGGCACCCACGCCTTCCCCGCCATAACCGCCCGACAAGGCGATGCCGCTGGCCTGATCGCAGAGCATGTGCGGCTTGAAGCGCCGGGACATCCCCAGGTTTCCGCCCCAGGCGTGGGTGATTCGCACGTTCTTGAGCTGCGGGAAGAGTTCACCGAACAGGTAGCGTCGTAACTGCACTTCGCTGGCGCTCAGCTCGAAGTCATGGCGCAACTTACCAGCAAACTGATAGCCGCCACGGGCGCCAAATACCAGACGGTTGTCGGCCGTGCGCTGGCCGTAGGTGACCTGGCGGCTGCTTTCGCTGAACGCCTGACCATGGCTGAGGCCGATGTCGTCCCAGGTCGCGGCGGACAGCGGTTCGGTCGCCACCAGTAAACTCTGCACGGGCAATTGATAACGACCCAGCGGCGGCAACGTGACCGCGTAACCTTCTACCGCCGGCACGATCCAGCGGTTGCGAACCTGCGCGCGGGCGGTACGCAAACTGCCCGACTGCCATTGGGTGACCGGGCTGTTTTCATAAATTTTGACCCCCATGCACTCCACCGTCCGTGCCAGACCTCGCACCAACTTTGCCGGGTGAATGGTCGCCACGTGCGGTGCATAGATACCGCCATAAGGTTTGGCAATTCTGATCTGTTGCGCCAATTGCTCGGTGTTGAGCCAGCGGTAGTCGGCCTCGGTCAGCCCTTGGCGGTAGAGCGCGTCCAGATAATCGCGCAGGCTGGCTTCCTGCTCCGGGTAACGCGCCGCACAGTAAAGCGCCCCGCCCTTGCGGTAATCGCAGTCAATGCCTTCTCGTTCGAGGACGATCTCTACTTCATCAGGGATGCTGTGCAACAGATCGAAAGAGGCGCGACGTTGTTCCGCCGGTAGTCCGGCGATCAAGCGGTCTTCACCCAGCAGATTGCCCATCAACCAGCCGCCGTTACGGCCCGACGCACCAAACCCCGCGGTTTGGGCTTCGACGATGGCGATGTTCAGTCCCGGCGCCAGGCGTTTGAGGTAGTACGCCGTCCAGAGCCCGGTGTACCCGGCGCCAATGATGGCCACGTCGACGTCCAGGTCCTGTTCCAGCGCCGGGCGCGCCAGCATCGGCTCGTCGAGTTGATCCATCCACAAACTGATCGTTCGCCACGCTGCCATGCAAGACTCCGCCACTCAATACTTCGATGGCGTCGATCCTAGTGCGTGGGCTCAGGGGCCGTCTTGCGCGCGTGCACGCAAAGAAATTTGTTTGACGTAAGCCTTGGGCGACAGACCGGTGTGCTGGCGGAAACAGCTGTAAAACGCCGACAGCGAATTGAAGCCTGCGGCAAAGGCCAGCTCATCGATACGCAGTGGTGGAGTGGCACTGTCCAGTGCCGCGAGCAAATGCTGCAACCGCGCCTGATTGACGTAACGGTAGAAACTTCGGCCGAGCACCTGGTTCAACAGGTAGGAAATCTGATTGCGGCTGTATCCGCACTCCTTCGCCACCCGTTGCAGGTCGAGTTCGGGATCCAGGTACGGCTGCTGCCCCTGGAAATACTGCTGCAAGTCTTCGGCCATGAAGCTCAGCTGTCGCGGTGACAGCCCGAGCCGACTGACCGCCGGGCGCAGGTTGCGGGCGGCTTTGCCGGATGTTTGTTCATGTACAAGGGTGGCGTATTCATTGACCCGCCAGATCAGCCCGTCACGCACAGTGATCGCCTCGCTGGTCCGAAACGACACCAGCCCTTCACCGCCGCGAAGGGTGATGCGGTATTGAATGAACGCCGTGTTGCCATCCAGTCGAATACGGTCCGAGTGCTCCAGCGCCTCATCCGGATCCCGGGGCATGCTGTCGCGCACGTAGTCGCGCAACGCGTCCAGCCCCATCACGCGGTTCTGGAAAAAGTCGTTGTACTGAATGTCCGGGTGATAAAGCGCCATCACACCATCCAGATCGCGGTGCTTCCAGCGCAGGTGGTAACGCATGACCGTGTCGCCCGTGGCCTGGGTTTGCGACGGACCATCATCATCGGCGTGCATAGAGGACTCGACGAGAAAAAATCGAGCTTGCCGAAGTTCTGTCCGGGCTTCAATGACCAATGGGATGCCCGGCAATGCCGGCCCTTGGCCGAGATGCCCGTATCTCATGACCTGCATCAAAAAAAACTGAACCAATCGCTGAACGGTCTGAAAAAATCCACATGATTTTCACATCCGGGTGCTACTTTTAAAGACAGTCACCGGTTGAGCCATTGAAGGCTCTTCCCTCCTAACATGAGCTAAAGGAAGCGCTCGATGAAGAAGGTGGGCAACACATGAATCAAGGTTCATTCAGCAAGGTCACTTTTCCAAATGCCTGCCAGCTGATGCGCTGGCATTTTCATCCCATGGGTTTCGAAGCGACCATGGATGCACCGGGCAGCATGGTTGCTCGTCTATTCGACCGAGCCAGCGGCGAAACCATGATCGCCATTGCCGGCATTCCTTGTGCAACGGTCATGAACGCTGCCGATGTAGAGCGGATTATCGAAGCGGTCGAGGATGAGCTGGAAGCGTTCATTCCTCCGCAGACGCTCAGGAGTTATGCCTGACAGCCAACACCCGACAAAAAGCCCGCTTATCGATTTAGCGGGCTTTTTGTAGCAGCTGCCGAGCCCGATCGGCTTGTAGCAGCTGTCGAGCCTGCGAGGCTGCGTTCGGCGGCGAAGCCGTCGTAAAATCAGAACTCACGGTGTATCAGGCAGACTATGTCAACCGGATTCACGACGGCTTCGCCGCCGAACGCTGCCTCGCGCTGCTCGACAGCTGCTACAAGGAGTGCGTCGCCGCAACTTGCATCAGCGCCTGGCCCAGATCGGCGCGTAGGTCTTCGACATCCTCCACCCCCACAGACAAACGCACCAGCGCATCGCTGATACCTAGCTGTGCGCGCGTTTCTGCGGGAATGGTGGCGTGAGTCATGATCGCCGGGTGCTCGATCAGGCTTTCCACCCCGCCCAGGCTCTCGGCCAAGGCAAAGATCCGCACACTCTCGAGAAAACGCCTGGCGCCCGTCAGGTCGCTGTTCAGTTCGACGGAAATCATCCCGCCGAACCCGCGCATCTGCCGCCGCGCCAATTCGTGCTGCGGGTGCGATGCCAGGCCCGGATAATACACGCGTGCCACTTGCGGCTGACGTTCCAGCCATTGCGCCAACTCCAGCGCGTTACTGCAATGACGTTCCATGCGCAGCGCCAGGGTCTTCACCCCGCGCAAGGTGAGGAATGCGTCGAACGGCCCGGCGATCGCCCCCACTGCGTTCTGCAGAAAGCCCAGGCGCTCGGCCAGTTCTGCATTCTGCCCGACCACTGCGATGCCGCCGATCACGTCGGAGTGGCCGTTCAGGTATTTGGTGGTCGAGTGCAACACGATGTCGAAGCCCAGCTCCAGCGGCCGCTGGATCCACGGGCTGGCGAAGGTGTTGTCCGCCACGCAGATGATGCCGCGCTCGCGACAGATCCGTGCGACAGCGGTGAGATCAGTGAGGCTGAGCAAAGGATTGCTCGGCGTCTCGACCCAGACCATTCGCGTGTCGTCCTGCAGCGCCGCTTCGAAGGTCGTCAGATCAGTCATATCGACAAAGCTGAAGCGATGCCCGGCGCTGCGCCGGCGTACCCGTTCGAACAGGCGGAAAGTCCCGCCGTACAAGTCATTGCCAGAGACGATGTGCGCGCCAGCGTCGAGCAGTTCGAGCACCGTGGCGATCGCCGCCAGGCCGGAGGCAAAGGCGAACGCCTGGGTACCGCCCTCAAGGTCCGCCACGCAACGCTCCAGCGCAAAGCGCGTCGGGTTGTGCGAACGCCCGTAATCGAAGCCCTTGTGCACACCGGGGCTCTGCTGCGCATAGGTGGAGTTGGCGTAAATCGGCGGCATCAGCGCCCCGGTGGTCGGGTCCGGTGTTTGTCCGGCATGGATCACACGGGTGGCAAAGCCCCGTGGCGCGGTGCTTTCATCGTGCTGACTCATGCCAGTGATCTCCGCAAGTGATTGAGCATGTCGACGCGGGTAATCAGGCCATGGAAGCCCGAGGTATCGGCGATGATCGCCACCAGCCCACGGTCGAGCACCGCCTCCAGTTCAGCAAGACTGGCGCCGGGAGGCAGGGTTTCGAGTTTGTCGGTCATCGCGCTGGTCACGGTCATGCGAAAATGCGTGGCGTCTTCATGCACGCCAAACAGAATATCGGACTCGTCGATGACCCCGACCAGCCGCTGTCCATCCACCAGCACCGGCAGTTGCGACACATCCGCCAGGCGCATGCGCTGGAAGGCGGTGAGCAAGGTGTCGTCCGGGCCGACGCTGACCACCCGGCCATCCTCGAAACGCCGCGCAATCAGGTCACGTAAATCGCCGTAGCGTTTGCGCGCAAGCAAGCCCTGATCGTTCATCCACTGGTCGTTATAGATCTTCGACAGATAACGGGTGCCGGTGTCGCAAACGAAACTGACCACCCGCTTCGGCTGGGTTTGTTCGCGGCAGTAACGCAGCGCCGCCGCCAGCAAGGTGCCAGTCGAAGAGCCGCCGAGAATGCCTTCGGCGCGCAGCAGTTGGCGGGCATGATCGAAGCTTTCCTCGTCGCTGATCGAATAGGCCTTGCGCACGCTGGAAAGGTCGGCAATCGACGGAATGAAGTCCTCGCCGATGCCCTCCACCGCCCAGGAGCCGGGCGTACCGAGGGTGCCGCTGCGGCTGTATTCGGCCATCACCGAGCCGACCGGATCGGCCAGCACCATTTCCAGATTCGGTTGTACGCGCTGAAAGAAACGAGTCAGCCCGGTCAGCGTGCCAGCCGAACCGACACCGACCACGATGGCATCCACATCATGCTGAGTCTGCGCCCAGATCTCCGGCGCGGTGCTGCACTCGTGGGCCAGAGGATTGGCCGGGTTGTTGAACTGATCGGCGAAGAAGGCGTCGGGAATGTCCTTGGCCAGCCGCGCAGCGACGTCCTGGTAATAATCCGGATGCCCCTTGCCGACGTCGGAGCGGGTGATGTGCACTTCGGCGCCCATCGCCTTGAGGTGCAGGACCTTCTCGGTGGACATTTTGTCCGGCACCACCAACACCACCCGGTAACCCTTGGCGCGGCCAACCAGTGCCAGCCCCAGACCGGTGTTGCCGGCGGTGGCCTCGACAATAGTGCCGCCGGGGCGCAGGCGGCCATCGCGCTCGGCGGCGTCGATCATCGCCAAGCCGATGCGATCTTTGATCGAACCGCCGGGGTTCTGCGATTCGAGTTTGAGAAACAGAGTGCATGGGCCGGTATCGAAGCGGCTGATACGCACCAGCGGCGTATTGCCGATCAGTTCGAGCACGGCGGGACGGGAGTTGTTCGGCATGTCGTCACCTCGCTACGGGTATCCGCACTGGATGGACAGCGACCTGAAGCCAGTCGAGCGCCTCGTCGCAGTCAAAGCCTCGCTTGGACCATAGGCCGGGATCGCGCCCCTCGCAACTTTTGTGGCGAGCGAGCTCCCTCGCCACAGGTTTTTTGACTCAAGACTCTCTTGAGGTTCAGGCCTGTACTTTTCCCTGACGGTGATCGGCAAAAAACGCCTTGCCCTTGCCGATCCGGTCGGAGGCCTTGGGCATATTCGCCGCCTGGGTATCCTGGCCATCGACATACCAGTAGCAATGGCTCACCGCCCGGGTGATGCCCACGTAGGCCAGACGCAGGATCTCGTCTTTCTGTGCGCTGTCGTAGGGCTCGCTGTCGCCGGCCTTGCCTAGCCCGGCCATGCGATAGACCTGGTTCTTGTAAGGCGAACTGGTCAGATGCTGGCAATCTCCCAGCAGGAATACCGCATCAGCTTGCAGGCCCTTGGCGCTGTGATAAGTCAGTTGCTTGAGCCGCCGCGCGTCGTACGGCAAGCTAGAATCCACATTAACTACAGACTGAATATGCTCTTCTATCAATGACTTATCGCTACTTTTTCGATAAAGCATCAAGATTGAATCGCCTTTTCTGTAGTGCTCGATCAGGCGCTGGGCCATACCCTGGTCATCCCGTTCGAGAACGTTCACCGGCAGCAACGCCTTGGGTTCTCCGCTGGCCTTGGCCTTCTTGCCGGCGATTGCCGGTGCGGCGCGGACGATGTGCTCCGCCGCGTCGATGATGTGCTGATGGCTGCGGTAATTGTCGCTGAGCATCACCTTGGTCGTGCTCGGTGACGGGAACTCCTTGTTGAACTCCATGAAATAGCTCGGCGAACTGCCACGCCAGCCGTAGATCGATTGCCAGTCGTCCCCCACACACAGCAATGACGAACGTCGCGCCCCTCGCCCTACGTGCATGGCCGGGCCACGACTGCGGATCTCGGCCAGGCTGGCGCGAATCCAGGAAACGATCTGCGGCGACACGTCCTGGAACTCATCGATCATCAAGTGCGACATCGGCCTGAGCAGTTCATCGCCGAGCAACTTGAGATTCTCCGGTGAATGCTCGCTGAACAGGGCAAACATCCGGTTGTAGGTCATCACGGGTGGCGATTGATCCAGCAGATGATCTTCCAGCGCTCGCCAGAACAGGCTCAAGGCCTCGAAGAAGAATCGGTCCGGATCATCCTTGGCGAAACTCATCTGGCCCACGGCATTGGGCACATCCAGGCCGAGGTTTTCGATAAACCCGGCTGCCGCGACAAAACAGTCCAGCAACGGCGCGGAAGC
The DNA here is from genome assembly GCF_030687165.1 of Pseudomonas sp. FP1740. Taxonomy (NCBI): domain Bacteria; kingdom Pseudomonadati; phylum Pseudomonadota; class Gammaproteobacteria; order Pseudomonadales; family Pseudomonadaceae; genus Pseudomonas; species Pseudomonas sp. FP1740. The sequence goes on along the minus strand of NZ_CP117461.1, from coordinate 3,290,261 downwards.
AAGCTCGCCCTTGACCTTGTAATCGAAGCCCGGCCCGGCGCTGGCATCACCGGCAAGCGACGCCAAAACACGTTTTGAAGATTCGTAGCTATCCAGCCATATCAATGGCTTACGACAGAAAGCTTGAAACAGGGTGCGCTTTACAGCCCATTCCGCACGTACCGTCAGCTTGGCATTCGGGCGGCTGACCTGCGAATTTTCCCGAGGATCGAAACCCAGCACCACCCAGGCATCCAGCGCCGGAATGTAACCGTGGCAATGGAAGGTCGAACCGTTGATGTCGAAGGTCTGACGATTCGGCTCGATGCCCTCGATCGGCCAGGCGCCGGCGCGAAACCACAGGTCCTCGATGGTGTCGCACAGATCTTCATCGCGCTTGGCCGCCAGTTCAGTCACCGCCATGCGCTTTTGCACGTCCGGGTGATCGCGTTCCAGCTCCTTGAGCTGTAAGGCGTGACGAGACAACGGCTTGATCAATTCGCGGAAACGCTCATCGCGGGTATGCAGGCTGTGATAGCAGGCGTTGAGCTGCTGGCGCTGGGCATCGTTGATTCGCAGGTCGAAGGGGTTGCTGTCGACCTCCTCATCGGTGCCCTGCACGCGAAAGCTGAGGTTTTCGAAGGCTTGCAGCCGTTCGAAACCCGGCAGGCTGCGCACCATTGGCAGGATCCGCGAATGAAAAGTGCGCACCAGGTCCCGCGCTTCTTTGAAGCTGAGTGCCCGGCCCCACACGGCAAACAGTTCGATCAGCTTATTGATGAAGTCCTTGCGCGACTCGCGAGTGAAGGTCACCACGGTCATCGAACTCAGCTCAAACCCCAGGTAATGGCTGAGCAGCAAGATTCGCAACACCAGGGTGGTCGACTTGCCCGCACCCGCGCCGGCGATCACCGAAGTCGACGGTGTGTCACTGAAGATCATTTTCCATTGGGCAGCGCTCGGCTGGGCATGCGCAGGCAACAGTCGCGCCACGTCGGCCTTCATGCGCTTCTTCAGCTCGGCGCTCAATGGCAGACGCCAATCGTCGAACAGGTTGTCATCGACGTTGGGCGGTCGATGCTCGGTCGAGCGCGAGTCACGGATCAGCAGCACTTGCCGGCCTTCTTCCAGGCCCTCGAGCTTGCCTTCCTTATAGCCGTATTCCACGCCAGCGCTGTGACCGCTGCGAAAACCGTCGGCTTGCCCGTGCAGCCAGGACGCACGGTGTTGCGCGCGCAGGCGGGTCAGGCCGTGGCCAAAGAACCGGGCGGCCAGACGTTTGAGCAAAGGCATCTCGGCCAGGGGACGAAGTTCGGGCGGAAGATCAGGTGTGTGTTGCGGCACGCAGGCGGACTCCAGTGTGTGAGGCTGTCGAGGGCTATGGTGTCTGCATTTGCCGTTGAGTTCTAGTGAAATGCTTACAGGTCATTGGCTTATGCGATGAAGTGAAGGCTGGATGAGAAAAATTCGAGATTATTCGATATCAAATAATTCGATGGTATTGAGGCATTTTTTACGCTTTTTATCGATGAGTGCCTGATGGATGATACTGACCATCAACCACCGGTTCTCGTTTGTGGCTCAGACGTTCTGCCCCATGACGAACCTTTTTCAGGAGACGATCATGCTTGAACTCAGACCTTTCAACTCCCTGGGCGGCGCGCACCATGGCTGGCTGGATGCCCATCACCACTTTTCGTTCGCTGAGTACTACGACCCCAAACGCATGAACTGGGGCAACCTGCGGGTGTGGAACGATGATGTGATCGCCCCCGGCACCGGGTTCCCGCAACACCCGCACCGGGACATGGAAATCATCACCTATGTTCGTGAAGGCGCGATTACCCACCAGGACAACCTGGGCAACAAGGGCCGTACCGAAGCCGGTGATGTGCAGGTCATGAGCGCCGGCACCGGGATCGCCCACAGTGAATACAACCTGGAAGCGACCGAGACCCGGATCTTTCAGATCTGGATCATCCCCAACGAAACCGGTCTGGCACCGTCGTGGGGCGCCAAGCCCTTCCCCAAAGGCCAGCGCGAAGGCTTCGTGACCCTGGCCAGCGGCAAGGCCGGCGACGATCAAAGCCTGCGGATTCGCGCCGATGCGCGTCTGGTGGCGGCCAACCTGAAAGCCGGGGAAACGGCTGAATATCGTCTGGACAGTGGCCGTCGCGCTTATCTGGTGCCAGCGACAGGAGCGATTGAAGTCAATGGCTTGCGCGCACAAGCTCGAGACGGGGTAGCGATTGCCGATGAGCAAGTGTTGCGGGTGACTGCGATCGAGGACAGCGAAATCGTCTTGGTAGATGTGGCTTGAGGCGGTAAATGCGCGGCAAAAAAAAGGGGCGACCGTTGATGGTCGCCCCTTTTTTTGGCTGTTTGTCCCGTCCTGAATAAGGTTTACACCTGCTTCAGGACTAGACAATTTCATTTGTGGCGAGGGAGTTTGCTCCCGCTCGGCTGCGAAGCAGTCGTAATCCAGCCGGCACGGTGTACCTGTTACACCTCGCCAACCAATTTGGGCCGCTTCGCGCCCCAGCGGGAGCAAGCTCCCTCGCCACAGGACTTTCAATCACTTCGCAGAAATTGCGCCATCTACCAGTGTCTGAGCCTCGGCCACCAGTTGTTTCAGGTGGTCGTCACTGACAAAGCTTTCTGCGTAAATCTTGTAGATGTCCTCGGTGCCCGATGGCCGCGCCGCGAACCAGCCGTTCTCGGTCATGACTTTCAGACCGCCGATGGCCTGGTCGTTGCCCGGTGCATGGCTGAGGATGCTCTGGATCGCTTCGCCCGCCAGTTGAGTCGAGGTGACCTGCTCCGGCGACAATTTGCTCAGCAGTGCCTTCTGTTCAGGGTTGGCCTTGGCGTCAACGCGCACCGAGAACGGCTCACCCAGTTCATCGGTCAACGCGCGATAGGCCTGGCTTGGGTCACGGCCCGTGCGAGCGGTCATTTCAGCGGCCAGCAGCGCCGGAATCAAACCGTCCTTGTCGGTACTCCAGACACCGCCGTCCTTGCGCAGGAACGACGCACCGGCACTTTCTTCACCGCCAAAACCCAGGGAGCCGTCGAACAGACCATCGGCAAACCATTTGAAACCGACCGGCACTTCGTACAGACGACGGCCCAGACGTTTGGCGACGCGATCGATCAAGCCGCTGCTGACCACGGTCTTACCCACGGCTGCATCGGCGCGCCACAGTGGACGGTTCTGGAACAGGTAGTCGATCGACACTGCGAGGTAGTTGTTCGGCGCCAGCAAACCACCGGACGGGGTCACGATGCCATGACGGTCGTGGTCCGGGTCGCAGGCAAACGCCACGTCGAAACGCTCTTTCAGGCCGATCAGGCCTTGCATGGCATAGCTGGACGATGGGTCCATGCGGATCTGCCCGTCCCAGTCGACGGTCATGAAACGGAACGTTGCATCAACCTGTTTATTCACCACTTCCAGGTCCAGGCGGTAGTGCTCGGCAATCGCCGACCAGTAGCGCACCCCTGCTCCGCCCAGCGGATCGACACCCAGACGCAGCTTCGCATCGCGGATGGCGTCGAAGTCGATCACGTTGATCAGGTCAGCGACATAGGTGTTGAGGTAATCGTGACGATGGGTAGTGCTGGCCTTCAGGGCCTGCTCGTAGCTGATGCGTTTGACGCCGGCGAGCTTGGCTGCCAGCAACTCGTTGGCCTTGGCTTCGATCCACTTGGTGATGTGGGTATCGGCCGGGCCGCCGTTGGTTGGGTTGTACTTGTAGCCACCGCTCTGCGGCGGGTTGTGGGACGGCGTGATGACAATGCCGTCCGCCAGGCCTGAAGTGCGCCCGCGGTTGTAGCAAAGAATCGCATGGGAAATAGCCGGCGTCGGCGTGTACTCGTCGCCTTCGGCGATCATCACCGTCACACCGTTCGCTGCCAGCACTTCCAGGGCGCTGGCACCGGCCGGCGTGGACAGCGCGTGGGTGTCGATCCCGACGAACAGCGGGCCATCGATGCCCTGGGCCTCGCGGTACAGGCAGATCGCCTGGCTGATGGCCAGGACGTGCCATTCGTTGAAACTCAAGTCGAACGAGCTACCTCGGTGTCCGGACGTGCCGAAGGCGACGCGCTGGGTAGAAATGGCTGCATCGGGCTGGCCGGTGTAATAGGCCGTTACCAGTCGCGGGATGTCGACCAACAGTTCTGCCGGTGCCGGTTTGCCCGCAAAAGGACTGAGTGTCATGCAAAACCTCTGAGAGAGAGTGGTTCGGGATAGGAACGCAGTTTACTGACAGTTTGGCCGTTGCGCGACGTTATCGAATGTCAGGTTCCGAGGAGCTCTGGCGCCTCGGCTCAATCGATCGATTCCAGACGCAAGGCATCCCCCAGCAGCCCCAGTGCAGCGACGAGCTCGTGGTCGCCACCGAACGTATGACTCAGGCGCAAGTGCTGCGTGTGCAGGCCCTGCAGACTGAACAACTCCCCCGGTGCGATGACCACTTGCTGCTTGAGCAGTCTCTGGAACACTCGATGAACATTGACCTGGCGCAACGAGCGAATCCACACCGTCGCCCCGCCCTGGGGCTCGACGAAATGCAGCGATTCCGGCAGACGCTCCTGGAGCAGTTGGGTCATCAGCACCATGCGTTCCTTGAGCAGTCGACGCAACACCAGCAGGTGTTGATCGATGCGTCCGTTGCTGTACAGCCGCGCGATGGCTTTCTGACGAATCAGCGACAAACGGAATGCCCGCAGCAGAAAGTGCCGTTGCAGTTCGGCACGCAGTTGTCGCGAAAGCAGGTAACCAAAGGGTGCCTCCGAGCCGATGATTTTCTCGAAAGTGGAAAACACGATCAGCCGATCAGGGTCCACCAGGTCGCGAAACCGCAAGCCGCTCGGCTCGAATTCGAGCTCCCCGTAACAATCGTTTTCCAACACCCAACAGCCATGCCGTCCCAGCAGTTGCGCAGTGGACTGCCGGTTGTCGTCAGGCGCCACGCTCCCGCGCGGCATGTTCAGTCCCGATGAAAGCATCATCAGTCGCACCCGCCCGGTCTCGAGCAGCTCTCTCAGCTGTTCGAGATCCAGGCCACCACAGGCTTGCAGCGGCAGCTCGACAACCTGCACGTCGGCGTCCTGGAACAAGCGCAGAATCACCCAGTCGCACGGCGACTCGACCACCACCACCGAATCTTTGAGCTCAAGAACGGCGATCAATATTTCAAGTACGCCGCGCATATCTGCGCCGATATAGACATCATCGGCATGCCAGCAGCGTGTCGGTGAAGTGGTGTAGCGTGCCGCAAGGGCCGTGCGCAGTTCCAGCTCGCCGCAGGGTTGTGAAGACGGTTGCGGCTGGCGCGGATACTGGCGCAACAATTCTCTCTCCAGCAACAACAACGGGCTGTCCAGGGGTTGTAACAACGCCGGTTCATCGGCGCTCAACACCAGCATGCCGGGGCGCCTGGCGTTGACATAGACCGTTTCGAGCAGGTCTTTGCCGCTGCCGGGCAGGCCGACAGAGGACACCGGCAGAGCGTAATAGCCTGACTTGGCAACCGAATAGATGCGTCCTTCCTTCTCCAGCAGCGAGTAGGCGTATTGAATGGTCGAGATCGACACACTCAAACGATCCGCCAACTGCCGCAATGAGGGCAGGCGCACTCGCACGTCACTGCCCGGCTCATTGATCAGATTGTTCAGGTAGCGGTACACCGCCTGGTACGCGAAATCGGAATCTCGTGATCCTTTCATGGGTGATGACCGAACACGCTACGAACGTCATGACGCACTCTCGACGAATCCGCCAAACCAGGAACGCTCACTGGCCCATCGACCATTCGCCAGTCACTGCTGTTTCATTCTCGGGGTCCATGCCTTCGACTTGCACGCCCGCGTCACCGCTTTCCGTGCCTGGCACCCTACCCTCGTCCCGAACCACTGGCCCCATGCGATAAAGCGTACCGATCAGGCTGACCGACAACCCGCTGACATCAACCATCCACTGCAGAACCTGCTCGGGTGCCGGACCGCCCTGCATCGCCCGGTGCAATTCCGGCAGCGCCACCAGCATGCCGGGATGGCATTGACGGAGAAAATGCTCCAGGGCCGCGCCGTTATCGACAAAAGGGGCGAACAGCAGGCACACCAGTTGGGCTTCACTCAAACCGAGATTTTTTTGTGCCTCGGCTGTCGCCAATCCGCGCTGATCGGCCATGGTCAGCGGATTGCCAAAGGTCTCCACTGCCTGCTCGCAAAAACGCTCGGGCAATTGTTTACGGCGCATCATCTCCAACGCGCGCTGCAGGTATTCGCTGACCCCCTCTTCGTAGCTGCGACCGTGTACAAAGCGCGCTTGCAAGCCGCGAAGGTGTGCGGATATCGACAGGCTGACATAGTCGTTATCACTGAGTTGAGCCGTCAGTTCGTCAGGTTGAAACCCGAGGAAGTCAGTGAGCAGCGGCCAGCGCTCTTCCAGATTGCTGACCAGCATGTCGTGAATGTCGATGAAGGTCGTGCGACGGCAGGCCTCAAAGTGCTCGGCAGGACGCCACGCAGCCTGAGCAGAGTCGGGATAAAACTCGCGATAGCAGTCGCTGCCCAGTTCATCGAGCCGCGCAAACAATCCCTCGTAGCCCGTTTCATGGCGGCTCGTCGGCGCAAGCCCGGCCTTGGCTGCGGCACGGTTCAAACCCTCGATAAACTGCGCCTGCCGACGGGGTGAATCGCTGCTGACCATGACATCGACGCCGTTGTCCCAGCGGGCAATTTGTCCTAAAAAATCACCTGTGGCCAGGTACCCGTCGTCCCACAACTCAAGCGGCCCGTTCCAGGCGCGACGGTGCCCGACCATCAGCAAGTTAACCCGATTCGACTCGAGGCCGGCGTCGGAGATTGGCGCCAAGTGATTGAACGGCAGGACCTCACGATTATCGACCATCAACATTTCGACCCTAGGATCGTCGTAGAGAAACAATGCACTGCTGCTGCGATGGATGTTTTCCAGCGCTGTCGCAGCCGTACCATTCAAGCGCAAAGTGGCCACTCGCAGCTGAAACGTCGCCGGTGCCCGCCCGGCGATACTCAGTTGAGCGGCGCGCAGCAGCGCCAGTGTGTAGCAGCTGTCACGGGACCCGGACTGGATCGCCAACACCTTGTAATCGCCGATACGCTCCATACCTCCAGCCGACACCACCAGGCGCTGAATCATCAGTTGCAATGCCGTGCGCTCGGCGCGAGAGAAAAAGCTCAGCAAGCGCTGCAGTACTTGTTGATAAACATAATTCATTGCCTGTTCATGGGTATGGGTCATCATTGTTTACCTGTTACTCATAAGTTCGACGCCACGCAAACAATTACATGCACTGCGCGACGGATTGCCTGTCATGAATGGGGGGCCGGGGTTGTTATCAAATGCTAGCACTTAAGCATTTTGTAATTATTTGAAATGGTTGCATGTCTCGAGAACCCCAAGCAGGGCACTACCGCCGCAACGCCCGGCAGGACGGGTGCTTTTCGGCCCCGAGCGATTTCCTAGGAAATTTCCGACAACATCCCACAGACGTGTAATACAAGAAATAAAGAAAGAAGTTGCCAATAAATGTATGACCGCCGAATGGTGTCGAATTATTTGTTGAGCATGTATTGCCAATGCGCGCTGAAAAGTTTCAACCTGATACCCAGCCATGACTCTTTCCTTGAGATGAAATAATCATTCAATTATCAGGGCTTACATAATGATTAGAAGATACAGATCGAGAGCAAAAACCAGTTCAGTTGCTGAACCGCTCCACCGCGGGATCGATGGAATGTCTCATTTTGGAGGTTTTGACAGCGGAAAAGTCCGTGCCTGCACGGACCTTTCCAGAGAGGCTTATACAAAGAGGCTCGTAGGAAGAGCTCAGGCAGGTTCGACCTCAAGGGCGACCCGTTCGCGGCATGGGCATTCGTCCATGTAGCGGTGTGCTTCGACAAACTGGGAAAACGGGAATACCCGAGTCTTGAGCGGCAGCAGCACATGGTCTGCGGTCAACTGGTTGATGTCGCGCAGGGCACGTTGCAGTGCGGCCTGATCCTGGAGGATGCCCAGCTCCGGCTTGCCGGTGAAGTTGCCGATGCAGTGCACGAAGAACTGAATGTTCTTCTGGAACGCCGCACAGGCCGGAAATGGCGTCTGGTTACCACCTTGCAGGCCATAGAGCACCAGGCTGCCGCGAGGCGCGAGCACATCGCCGAGCAACGACATCTGCGGGCCACCCAGACCATCGAACACCACATCGACGCCACGGTTGTCGGTAATTTTGTTGATCCGCATCAGCAGATCTTCTTCTTCGGTGACGATGACTTTTTCGGCACCCAGCGACAGCAGGTATTCACGCTCGTCCGCGGTTTTGGTCGCAGCGATTACTCGCACACCAAGGGCTTTGCCCAGCTGTACGAACGACGGCCCGGCGCAGTGACTGGCGTCGGTCACCAGAGCGAATTGCCCGGGTTTGACGCGCGCCAGATCGGTGTAGCCAAAATAGGCGACCAATAGCGGCGTGTAATGCACGCTGGCTTCGACCGGGCTGAGCACGTCCGGGTAGCGGGTCAGCGCCGTGCGCGGCAGCACGATCTGTTCGCCGTAGACCGGATAGTCGTTGGGGCTTTCGGCCGGGAAGCTGGCGACCTTGTCACCGATAGCGAGGTCATCGACCCCCTCGCCGAGCGCCGTGACCACGCCGGCCATTTCATGACCCAGGCCTGAAGGCAGGCGAGCATGGGACGAGGCCAGGTTCTGGCGCCAGAGAATGTCGTACCAGCTGATGCCTATCGCCTCGACACGCACCTGCACTTCGCCCGGCGCAGGCAGAGCGGCCGCATGCTCTTCGCATTTGAGCACCTCGGCTGGACCAAACTTGTGAAAACGGATCGTGCGGGACATCGCAAACCTCGTCAAAGTAACCTCTAATGCCCTGAACTCTATCTGGGCTTTCTACCCAAGACCATCAGTGGCTATTAATAGTCGACATGCCTGTCATTGATTCCGCAGCGACGGCGACATCATCCAATGCCGTAAAAAACCGAAGCAGCCTTTCAGGGAAAACTGAATTACCCTGTGCAGAGTACCAGCCTTTCCCCGTAAGATTCACGCCGGCCATTGTTCTCATATGGTCGCTCACGTCAAGTTTGCTGAATCTGCCAGGACTCCAGATGAATCGTAATGACCTGCGTCGTGTCGACCTGAACCTGTTGATCGTTTTCGAAACACTAATGCACGAGCGCAGTGTGACCCGCGCTGCGGAGAAATTGTTCCTCGGCCAGCCGGCCATCAGTGCGGCGCTCTCGCGCCTGCGCGGGCTGTTCGATGACCCGTTGTTCGTGCGCACCGGCCGCAGCATGGAACCTTCCGCCCGAGCGGTGGAAATCTTCGCCCTGCTCTCGCCGGCCCTGGACTCGATTTCCACCGCAGTCAGTCGCGCGGCGGAATTCGACCCGGCCACCAGCACCGCGGTGTTCCGCATCGGCCTGTCGGACGATGTCGAGTTCGCGTTGCTGCCGATGCTGCTCAAGCGGCTGCGCGCCGAGGCACCGGGCATCGTGCTGGTGGTGCGTCGGGCCAACTACATCCTGATGCCGAACCTGTTGGCCTCGGGCGAAATTTCCATTGGCGTCAGCTACACCGCCGACCTGCCGGCCAACGCCAAGCGCAAAGTACTGCGCCGCAGCATGCCGAAACTGTTGCGAGCCGACTCCGTGCCGGGGCCATTGAGCCTGGATAATTTCTGCGCCCGCCCCCACGCGCTGGTGTCGTTCGCGGGCGACCTGAGCGGCTTTATAGATGAAGAGCTGGAGAAACTGGGGCGCAAACGGCACGTGGTGCTGGCGGTGCCGCAGTTCAACGGGCTGAGCACACTGATCAGCGGAACCGACATCGTGGCCACCGTTCCGGACTACACCGCCGAAGCGTTGACCGCCGCCGGTGGTGTTCGGGCGGAAGATCCACCGTTGCCGGTGCGCAGCTTTGAATTGCATATGGCCTGGCGCGGGTCGCAGGATAATGATCCGGGTGAGCGGTGGTTGAGGTCGCGGATTCAGATGTTTTTTGGGGACCCCGATAGTCTGTAATGGAATTCCACTAAATTCCATAAAAACGTTTTATAACAACAAGTTATTGATAATTTAAGTCTACTGCCATCCGTCTAAATCCAATGGATTCCACGACACATGGGGGCATAATTGGGGGCAAATTTCGGTTCCTTAAAAAGGATGCCCCCACCGATGCCCCCAGATAATGCGGTTGTTTTCAAACGAAAACTCAGCGATGCCTTGATCCGCTCACTGACCGAACCCGGCAAACACGCCGATGGCGAAGTCCCTGGCCTCTACTTGGAGGTAAGGGCGTCGAGCAAAGTCGGCAAATCCCCTTCCAAGGTTTGGCGATTGAAGTATCGGCTGCATGGCAAGGAAAACCGCTTCTCCATCGGCGCTTACCCCGACATTGGTCTCAAGGAGGCGCGCGACATTGCCCGCGGCGCACGCCGCGACGTGGCTAACCACACCGCCCCGCTCAAGGCCAAGACCTCCAAAATTGAGGCGCAAATCCTCAACGAGGTGCGCACCTTTGAGTACGTGGCCAAGCAATGGTTGGCATTCAAGTCTGCCGAACTGGTGACCAAGTCCATCGCGGGGTTTAGCGGAGCGCTGAACAACCACATCTTGCCCGCGATCGGTAAAAAACCGGTCACCGAGATCAAGCTGGAGCACATCACTACAATCATTACGGAGTTGCGCCGCCAGCGCATCATGGCCATGGCCAGGCGCGTGCGTACCATCATTCGTGCCGTCCTGGGCTTTGCCGAGGGGCGCGGCTGGGTGGAACGCAATGTGGCGCTTAGCAACATTGAGGAGTTGAAGATCCGCCATGTCGTGACCAGCAATCCAGCGATCGAAAGGCCAGCCGACCTAGGCAGGTTTCTTCTACGCCTTGATGACTGCAACGACGGCAGCGTTGCCACCGCAATGCGCCTGCTGGTCATGTTGCCGGTCCGCCCAGGCGAACTGGTGCAGATGCGCTGGGAAGATGTCGACTTGGTGGGCGCCGATTGGCGTTACGTGGTGAGCAAGACCAAGCATCTGGACAAGAGCAAACACATTGTGCCGTTGCCTGAACAAGCCTTGGTTCTGTTACGCGAGCTAAGTAAAACCCGCGTGGTGGATGAAGAAGGCAAAGGCTGGGTGTTCGTCTCGCCGGTCTATCCGGGTCGCCCCATCAATCCGACTTCCATGCTCAAGTCCTTTCAGCGTATCTGGCCGGAGTATGACATCACCGCTCACGGCTTTCGCGCCACCTACAGAACCATTGCCCACGAGCACTTGGGTATTGATCCAATCGTGCTCGAACTTTCGTTATCTCACCGAATGCCAGGAGCTCTTGGAGCTGTGTATGCGCGCGCACAACTGCTAGTGCAACGCCGGGAGGCTGCTCAGCAATGGGCTGACTATTTAGATCAGTTACGGCAAAACGCTACGCGAATAACCACAGGTTGACGATACAGCGAATGCAAATCAGGAGATTGGAGCCGGAAACGAGACTCACATCTGGTGTCCGCCCCATTGAAATCTATGGGGTTCCTTTTCTTGCTGTAGCAGGAAAAGACTCAACTCTGGAACTGTTTTTGCGGTATTTCAAGAACAAAACCTAATGGAGCCCGATCAATTAATTGCAGCCAACACAAAAATCCCCGCGACTTCGACATCCGAATATCGATCCTTTGATTGCGGCCTAGTAACCAAGCGGAATCGCAAACCCGGCAGATCAGGGACATCACCGTCGCCAAAGCGGGAATCACAACGAAAGCCTCCGGGATTCAACAGAAAAAAAATTTTCTTCAGCAGGCTGAGAGACGACACAGCAATTGCCACAGTTGGAAGCATGGATAGACGCCATTTTTGACGCCGTAGTGGCGAACGATAGAGAACGGCCAATAACCATTTTCACCAAATGCCGTTTTGGCTACGCCTAACTTTTTCCGTGACATCAGCGTTTGAAATGCTTTCACATTCTGAAACGGGTCGCGTTAGTAGCGGATGGCGGGAGCCCCTCAGTCAGAGCAATCGGCACGCGTTACTGCACTGTGATAGCCTTCGTAGAGCCCAGTCGAAGGAGAATAACAATGGATCGTCTGCTCAGCACTGAAGCCTTCGTACGAGTCGCACAAGCGGGAAGTTTCTCCAAGGCTGCCGAGCAACTTGGTGTTACCCGCTCAGTTGTCACGCTTCGAGTACAACAACTGGAGAAGTTCATAAACGCTCCCTTGTTTCATCGTAGTACCCGGCAAGTAAAGCTTTCCGATGTAGGCGAGTCGTACTATCAAGAATGTGCAGACATCGTTGCCTCCTTTCATGGTTTGACTGAAAAGATGCGCCATCAACGTTCGAATTTAACTGGGCAGTTACGTGTGCAAGTACTGCAGGGATTTGCAATTGGGCACCTTGGTGCATTACTGGCCGGGTTCACCAAGCAATACCCGGACATCGATTTTGATGTTGTGGTCAATGACCGTGTCATTGGCCCGATCGAGGAAGGGTTTGATGTGGCCTTTCAGCTAATGCCGGCAACTACCGAGCGGATTATGATGCGAAAGCTGTTTACAATTCACCGGTTGTTTTGCGCAGCGCCGGAATACCTTGAACAGCATGGCGCACCGGAGCACCCTTTGCACCTGCACGACCACCGCATTGCGCTGTACGGTGGCTATGCATCGCGAAACCGCTGGCAATTCAATCGAGGAGACGATGCCCTTGAAATCACCCTTCACGGTCAGTTGCGCTCGTCGTCTCTTCACCTGATACGTGACTACGCACTGAGCGGAGCGGGGATCGCCTGTCTGCCCTCACTGATCGTCAGCGATGACTTGATCAGCGGTAGGTTGTCCCCAGTGCTGAGCCAATACCGCTTGCCGACTCTGGACTTCGTGGCCGTTTATCCTGAAGCACAGCGTCGAGCGCTCAAGGTGGGCACGTTAATTGATTTTTTGGCGGAAAATATCGGTACTAATCCTAAATGGGATCAACCGTTGATAGAGAGAGGATTGATTGGGTGAGGGAGATAGGCTAACTCATACCGAATTTTTTGGAGAAAACGCACCTAGTTTTTCACAACCCATATTCAAGGTTCTACATATACAAAACTGTCAATTTCAATAGGCCGTCTTGGGGCTTTTCTGTTAAAGAGTGAAGATCTGAAAAAGTATGCCATCTCATTTAGCATCATAATTCGTGAAGCATTAGTCAGCAGTGTCTCAGACTGAAAATATACATAACCCCAGGGCTGGGTGTCGTTTCTATCGGCTATATCGCAGGCAGGATCTTACCTCTGCATTCTCCAAACCCAATCGAGACGTCCGTGGAGCTGATACGTCGGCCTCTAATAATGAGCTCGTCTCCATCCTGAAGGAAGGTGCGGCTCTCCCCGCTGGGGAGGGCAACAGCTTTCTTTCCACCTTCCATGAGTTCTAACAAACTACCGAGTTGATCGGGCTTTTGACCTAAAAGAGCACCAGTCCCAAAAAGATCACCAGGGCGGATATTGCATTCGTTGACGGTATGATGGGTGATCATTTGGGCCACAGTCCAATACGTGTGCATTGTGTTGCTCAGAGCCAAACGGAATGGTAGATGGCCATTTTTCTTCATTGCTTCGGTCAAAATCAGCACTTCTAATTCAATATCAAAAGCGCCGGCGCTCTGGTCTCTATCGTCGAGTAGATACGATAATGGGGCCGGATCACCGAAGGGACGCAAGGGTTGAGCTCTGTTAAAGGGCTCTAACGCCTCTGGGGTAACGACCCATGCGGAAACTGTTGTTGCAAAATTCTTCGAGAGAAACGGTCCAAGGGTTGGTATTCCCATGCCTGGATGTCTCGCTCAGACCAATCATTCAGTAGGCAGAGTCCGGCAACATGATCGCTCGCACCGCCAATGGGGATAGCTGCACCAAGCTTGTTGCCTGGCCCAATCCAAATGCCTAACTCGAACTCGTAGTCCAATCGAGCACTCGGCCCAAAGACCGGACGCTCCTGCCCCCCTCCCCTCTGTTAGCTGCTGTCCCTTTGGACGACGAACTGGAAGCGTGCTTAGCCCGACTGAGGATGCCCGACCGTGATAACCAATCGGCACGTACTTGTTGTTGGGCAGCAAAGGATTGTCAGGGAGAAAATGTTTCCTGCCGTTCATGGCATGGTGAATGCCCACGTAGAAGTCAGTGTATTCACCTATGTGAGCTGGCAAACTCATCTCACAGTCACGTTATTTGTAAAGCAGCAATGGGGACGCACTATGTGGTCAGTTATCTGCCTGTTATTTGCGGAAAAAATCTCCATCATTGCAGCACGCAAGGAGCGTCGAGATCCGCTGCCAAGCGCGAAAAAAGCGCTCAAGCTGGTGCCACTAGCTACCCTGGCGGCTTGCAACGCCTAGCCACTGAGCAAACCGAGTTCGCACACGGCTTTCATCACCTATAGCGACACCTCCACAAGGAGGCAGCCACGGCGGAATAAAAATACCGAACGAGAGGTTCTGGTTCGGAAAATCGGACTGGCCGTTGGCAGAGTCAACCCGACTCGAATGAATACTGTTGGTCATGATTCTTATCCTTGGAAGTGTTGCTTCAAATCAGCCCAGCAAGCATCGTAATCAGTTTGAAGCTCTGCGCTTTCTAAGGCGTACTTACTCGGCCTGAGCACTTTCGAAGTTTCAAACATAAACGCCATCGAGCCATCAATCTTGTGAGGTGCTAGCCCGGCAGCCATCGCTTCTTCTGCCGTTGCATTGTCGGGGCCATGAGCACTCATACAGTTATGTAGCGAGACACTTCCAGGCAAGAAGCCGTCTGCCTTGGCGTCGTAAGCGCCTTCTATCAAACCCATGAATTCGTTCATAAGGTTGCGATGAAACCATGGTGGCCGGAAGGTGTTTTCTGCTACGAGCCAGCGAGGTGGAAAGATCACAAAATCAACGTTGGCAACGCCGTGGACCGAGCTTGGGGAGGTCAGTACAGTAAAAATCGATGGATCGGGATGATCGTAGCTGATCGTGCCAATGGTGTTAAAGCGGCGCAGATCGTATTTGTAAGGGACGTTATTTCCATGCCAAGCCACTACGTCAAATGGAGAATGATCGAGTTGGGTGGACCAGAGCTCACCCAGGAATTTCTGGACAAGAGTAAACGGCCCTGGCCTGTCTTCGAAATATGCAAGCGGAGTTTGAAAATCCCGTGGATTTGCCAACCCATTGCTGCCGATCGGGCCAAGATCAGGTAGACGAAGAGCGGTACCATGGTTCTCACAGATGTAGCCAGATGCCAACTCGTCAAGAAGTTCAACCTGCATCTTCATCCCACGAGGAATAACGACAATTTCCAGGGGCCCAACATCCAGCCGACCAAGTTCGGTCTTGATTCGAACACGGCCTTGCTGGGGAACTATCAACCACTCGCCATCTGAATTGTAGAAAGCTCGATCCATGGATCGATTGGCACTGTACAGATAAACGGATACCCCTTCTGCCTGGTCGGCTGCGGCAGTGGAGGCGTATGTGACCAAACCATCGATAAAGTCAGCTGCATCTCCGACAGGTGGATGCGGGTTCCAACGCAGACGATTTGGGTTGATTTCTCCTATTTCACGTCCAAGGATCTGCCGCGCCATGCGTTTAAAAGGAGGATGATTTGCTGATGGTTTGATTCGATAGAGCCAGCTTCTTAGGCTTTCAGTCCGTGGGACTGTAAAAGCAGTACCCGACAGTAGCTCGGCGTACAAACCGAGCGAGTGGCGCTGCGGTGAATTTTGTCCGACTGGCAACGCGCCGAGAATGGCCTCGCTGCTGAACTCATTACCAAATCCGCTTTGGTAGCCAAGCGGAGACTCTAAGGACAAATACATGGAACCCTCCATCATCAGAACTGTATTTCGTAATTTAATTGCGCAATTAATTCCGTACTCAGTGCCACCACCGAACTGATCACCGAACGAACGGGCGGCAGCCCACCTCTTCAAGCCGGCGGCGTGTCGGCTTGGCGAAATCGGTCGGAGTCGCATTCGACTTTACCGTTGTAAATGAACATTTTGAGCTTGTTTTTAACGCATCGATAACAACGCATGTGGTTTTTAGAGCTTCCCTGTAGTCAACCAGACATATAGCGTTAAGTTGGACCATCCTTAAGAGGAAGTAAGTTTCCGGTTTTGCATGGAAATCCATCGGAGAGACTGTTGTCTGTACGCAAGCACTAGGCGCCGTGTTAGAAGTTATAACTGGTTTTCAACGAGTAGATTGTCATCGTGTTGTCACGATACTCCCCAAACACCGGGCTCGACATGTCTCCAAATTTACTATAGGTCACCATGGGTGTGACATTGAATCCGTAACCCACATCATATTTCAATCCCACGCTCAATGCCTTGATCCCTGAGGTGGGGGCAAGTGGAGAGAATTCTTCTTTCTCTTTTTCATAGATAAAAGCACCGATTAATGTTGCGGTTTCATTGATGCGATATCCAGCACCCAGCGTATAACGAATGGTGTCATTTTCGAACACCTTTACCGGCATTCCGAAGGTCTCGGTAAACAACGGAGGAGCAAGGCTCACACCGGTCCATTTCGCCCAAAAAACCGAACCAAACAGAAGCATGCTCTGGCTGATCGGAATTTGCGCATCCAGTGCCAGTGACTCGGGTGTGCGTTGACGAATGGTCGAATCCATTCCGTTCTCGGTGCCGTCCAGCTTGTGCTGCACCTTCGAACGGTACGTCAGGGATACCCGGGTAAACGGCATGGGTTCATAGGCCACTCCCAGCGTGTAGCCAAAACGGGTATCGCCGTCGGTTTTCAGTTTGTAGGCCACCCCAGCCAGTTGCTGCGGTTGATTGGCGGCAATTTCCAGGGTCTGCGAGAAAGGCCCACCATAGACGCTCAACTCAGGCGTCAGTTTGTAGCGGCCGATCAGCGTCCAATCGCGACTTTTATAGGAAGCCTTGAGTCCCTCGGCAGGCCCTTTGCGGTAGTAGGGGCTGCGCGCATAAGGCTCGTCAGACAGAAGTGCCAGGGAGAAACTGTCACTGACATCAAACTTGAATGCACCGCTGGTGCTGTCCAGTCTGCGGACCAGGTTTCCAGTGTCGTTGCCCGCCGGATCGGTTCCGTCGATGTTAGGCCTGAGCCAGTGATGAGTCAGTTCGACGTAATTCCCCGACTCAAATATCGGCTGGACACCAATAGCCACGCCATCAAAGCCGCCGGCATAAACGGCACTAGGAAGAAGGAAACATAACACCTGCATATATGTGGAACGCTTCATTTTTATTATTCTCTTGTTTACGGTTAAACACGATGGTCCGCTGTCATACAAAAAGTCTGGATCAACACTCCTATATCGCTATGGGATAACGCCATTCAGTATTTAGACTTTGGCATATAGTTCATGTCTGCGTCCGTGAGCTGTGTTTGCAGCCACTGTTTTCTCTCTACGCGCACTTTTTCATCGAGTTTCGCCGCATAACTCGGACTGCTCAGGCGACGTAAATCTTGAATACGGTTTTTGGGGAACTGAGTGGAGGCATACAGCGCCGCCCAAAGCCAAGGGTTGGGCGCGCCCATTGCTCTGCGAGTATCGGGTGAGACAAAAAACGCGGAGTGGGCAATGCCGATCTTGTAGTCGACCCATTGCCGGGCCCGCTGCATCAGACCCGCATCTTTGGAAGGTTTGAAGCTGTCCAGAAAGGATCGCCCGAGTCGAATGCAATCGGGATCTTCACTGGGGGGATTGAGCAGCAAGGAGTCGTGCATAGCCTGCACCGCGCCCTTGATGTCGGACGGGAACACATTTTCCTGCTGGTAACCCATGACATACGCCACGTACTGCCACAGGTGAATGACGTCCTCGACTTCCTCATCGGAAACCTTGTATCCCAGTATTTGCAAGGACTTGCACATCATCACCGAGGAGATGAGCGGAGCCGTCAACATGCCACTTTGGTTGATAGGCATGCCAAACTGCTCAGGCTCCCAGCGAGGGGAACCGAATACAGCCCGACGAATGAGTGTGTGCAGCAAACGCACCCTCAGAGCGACCTTCCAGCCTTCATTGAATTTTCTCATGCCATTGGGCTCTGAGATCTGCGTCCAGAAATTGCAGGTCAGAAGAAAGCGCTTGTAGGCGGTGTCGTCGGCGTACTGACCGGTCGACATCAGAGTTCTGGCAATCGACAGCACGCGGTACATGTCCAGTGAACTGATGCCCTGATACCTATGGCCCTCCACGCCGAATCGGCGATAAATTTTCGCGCCGTTCTCGATACGCTTCCAGTCCACCCAGTGCGGTGGCGTGCTGACCTGCTGCCAGATTTCCTCGAGTTCCTCGGGGGCATTGCTGACGCCCTTGATGCCCTCATTCAGAAAACTCTGCATGACGGCGTGGACATCACGGCCTTCTCGACGAATCTTGAGGATTGCAACATCCGATAACGGATCTCCAACCCAGCCCGACATGGCAATCTTGAATGCCTGCTCCTCGTTGTAGCCGGCGCTGACGCCTGTGACCATTTTGAACGCCTTGCGCAGGTCCTTACCGGCTTTGGCTTCGTACGCCTGGGAGTAGAGGAAACCGCCCGGTGGCGCTGTTCTGCCTGCCCCCACAGACAGAAATTTCTCATCCAGAGCTATTTCAACATCACGATTTTTTTCAGCGAGTATGGACATGACAGAAACTCCTTAGTTGATGCGCGCGATAACGGACTTGGGTTCGAGAAAGCCTTCAAGACCTTTTTTACCCAGGTCGCGTCCAACTCCGGACTGACGAAAACCTCCTGTAGGAATGTTGGCCGGTGGGAAGGCCGGGGAGTTGATAAAAACGGTGCCGGTACGCAGACTTTTCGCTAGGCGCTGGATATGGCCGTGATTAGTACCCCAGATCGTGGCGCACAGACCGTACGCAGAGCGATTCGTCAGTTCGATCACGTCTTGTTCATCCGTCCAGGTTTCAACCGTGATGACCGGGCCGAATATCTCTTCACTCAGCAACTTCGATTGCGCGGGCAGATCGGTGATGATCGTTGGGTTGATGAAAAAGCCGGGAGATGTCGACTGCTGTTGCCCGACGATTACATTCCCTTCTCTTTCACCTTGCCTGATATAGGCCATTACCCGGTCGAACTGTTTTTTCGAACACACTGGACCAATGATCGTCTCGGGCTCGAAAGGCGAGCCAGGTACCAGTGTCTTGGCAAACGAAGCCATTGCTTCAACTAGCTCGTTGGCGACCGAGGCGTGTGCCATAACCTTCGAGCCTGACACACAAATTTGTCCCGAGTTGGCGAACGCAGCCATACACAATGCCGGGGCAATGGCCTTGACGTCGGCATCGGCCAGCACGATGACGGGATTTTTGCCGCCGAGCTCTAGGCTGACGCGAACCAGGCGGTCAGCGGCGGCCTTGTAGATACGCTTTCCGATTTCCGTTGAGCCGGTGAACGCGAACTTGTCGATCCCCTTATGCTCGATCAATGCCTGGCCGGTTACCGCGCCACGGCCGGTCACCACGTTGAGAACGCCGTCCGGCAAGCCGGCTTTGCTCGCCAGTTCGGCAAGCCGCAGGATCACCAGCGACACATCCTCGGCAGGCTTAACGACCAACGTACATCCAGCGGCAAGGGCTGGTGCGATTTTCCAGGAGCCCACCAGCAGCGGTGCATTCCACGGCAGGATCGCCCCTACCACGCCGACCGGCTCATGCGTCGTATAGGCAAAGAACTCTGCATCGTCCATTGCCGGGTCAATCTCGATAGTTTCGCCGGTAAGCTTGCTGGGAAAGCCGGCGTAATAGCGAAACACATCAATGACTTTCGCAACCTCGAAGGCGAGCGCGGCCCCTCTTGGTAGCCCCAGTTCAGCGGCAATCAGATCAGCCAGAACGTCGCTGTCAGCCTCGAGCGCATCGGCAAGTTTATGCAGGATGCGTTCACGCTCGCTGGGGCCCATGGTGCGCCACGCGGAGCGGTCCTCGAAGGCAGACCGGGCTGCATCTACAGCCAGGCCAACGATATCGGCATCCGCTTCATCGAGCTCGCCAAGTGGCAGTTCGGTCGCCGGGTCGAGAACTTCAAAAGTTGCCCCGGCGCGCAGCCAGTGGCCATTGATGTAATGCCCTTTGGGCGATTCGATAAAGTGGCGAGCTTTTGCACTGATTGCATCGAGTGCGGAACGCTCAACTTTACTGTTCATCTGTGTACCCCACTAAAAGCTTGACCATCACGCACTGTGATAATTGGCGCCCATGGAACACCGGCGCTTACAGTTCAGGTGTATCTACGGCACTGACGTTAGTGCATGTGCTCAGGAAAGGAAGTAGTCGCTGGGTTCAACTTCATGGGTGCGCCGCCAGAACTCTGCCGCATCGAAAGGGAAGTTCTGAGTTACGCGGCCTTTGCTGTTCTTGTACCAACTGTTGACTTTGGAAAAACCCCAAGCCCGTAAGCTGTTCCCTTGATCGACTCGCTGGTTGTAGGTCTCGCAAACATGCGGCCTTACTTCCATGCTTGTGTGCCCGCCCTCAAGCAGCAAGCGAACCGCATCGGTGATGTAGGTCGCAGTGAATTCCGAGAACTGAATGATCGTGCTGCTGACCACCAGCCCAGTATTAGGGCCATACATGCAGAACATGTTCGGGAAGCCAGGAACAGTCGCCCCCAGGTAGGCCCGCGCGTCGTCGCCTTTCCACTCGGTATGCAGATCTATGCCATCGCGCCCAGTGACACGGATGGGCATGAGGAACTTCGAGGCCTGGAAGCCGGTGCCGTAGACGATCAGATCGAACTCATGGTTAGTGCCATCAACGCAGCAGATGCCTTGGGGATTGATCGATTCGATCGGTTCGCGGATGAGGCCTACGTTGTCGCGCTTAAGGGTTGAAATCCAGGTGCCGTTGTCGCGAATGATGCGCTTACCGCCAACGGGTGAATCAGGGATCACCACATTGCGCAGATCGGGCCGGTCGGCAATTTGGGCTTCCATCCAGCCGCCAAGGTCCTGACGCAACTGCTCGTTGATAGCAGAGACAGCTTTTTCGGTCGGTGGGTAAGCCGGGTCTACGGTTACGGCGTGGACAAACCCGATGGTTTGCGGCAGCACCGCCGTTGCCCTGAACCACATGCTGTAGTTAGGAAGGTTGTCGAGCAGCCATTTGGCACTGTCGGCAACGCGGTCGTGCAGGTTCGGCGTGGGCAGCAGCCAATTGTTGGTGCGTGCGAAGATTTTCAGGTCCGCTGCGGTTTTGGCCAGATGCGGAATGAACTGCACGGCGCTTGCGCCTGTGCCGATGACCGCTACGCGTTTTCCGGCCCAGTCAGCATCATGATCCCACTGGGCGGAATGGAAGGTTTGCCCCTGGAAGCTTTCGATTCCCGGTATCGCCGGAATCAAAGGACGGTTCAATTGGCCGACAGCAAAAACCACTACGTTGGCGTGAATGTCCTGGGTTGCGCCGGCTTGATTGACGCTGACCTTCCAGTGCTGAGTGTTCTCGTTCCAGTGTGCGTCAGTCACCTCGGCATTGAACACGATGTGCTCGTACAGCCCATTCTGCCTAGCCACATTCTGCAGATAGCTGAATACCTGCGGGGCAGTGCTGTAATGGTCGTCCCAAGTGGCCCGTGCAAAAGAAAAACTGTAGGAGAAGCTGTTGATGTCGACGCGGCAGCCTGGATAGGTGTTTTCCCGCCAGGTGCCGCCGACATCATTACCTTTCTCGTAGATGACGAAAGGAACGCCCGCCTGCTTCAGACGTAGCCCCGCAACCATGCCACTTTCGCCCGCACCGATGATCACTACTTTGAAATCGCGCTCGGGGGCCACATGCTCCTTGTGCCAACGCGGCGCGCGCGGATCGTCGTCGGCGCAGACCATTTCTTCGGCCAATATCGGCAAATAGGCATCGACGCCTGGGCCCATCAACCAGGTCGTGAAGGTGATCAGCTCGTCCTTTGTAGGGCGTCCTGGAACCGGACGACCGCTGTTTTTGAACTCGATCAGTTTCTCCGCGCAGAGCTCACGAACCTGTTCCTCTTGTTCGGCGGTCATGCTGCTTTTCGGATCGCCCATCACCAACACCGGCTTCCACTCGGGCTTGAGCAGTTTCAGATCGCCGGTCAGGTGAGCGATGCACATGAGCAGTGTCGGAATATCGGCCTCGCGCAGGTGGGTTCTGAGTGTGGGCTCATCAAAAGCCATGGCCGAAAGCGTTTGGTTGTAAGTGTTCATAGATGTACCTGGTTTTATTGTTAGCTGGCGCTTCTAAAAAAATGAGGCGAGTTTCAAAGCACTCTTAAGCGCTGGGCAATCTGATTGGCGACCCAGTCCAGGGCCAGGTCACTGGCGCGCAATGTCATGAGCGTCATGAATCCATGCATTTGCCCATCGAAACGGTGGTGACTAACCTGGACACCGGCCGCGCGCAGACGCTCGACATACGCCTCGCCCTCTTCGCGCAACACATCTAACTCGGCCGTCACCACAATCGCTGGCGGCAGCCCCTGTAGGTCATCAGCATTGAGAGGAGAAGTGCTGGGGTGCGGGCGCTGGTTGGGTTCATTCAGGTAATGGTTCCAGAACCAGCGCATGTCCTCACGAGACAGCAGAAGTTGGCGATCCGCGTCGTGGTAGCCAGGCAGGTCGAGGTTCGACTGGGTGACCGGGTAGATGAGCACCTGCGCATCCCAACGGGTTAGCTTGCTATGCAAAGCCCGTTGCGCAGCGACCGCAGCTAGGTTGCCACCGGCGCTGTCTCCGGCGATGATCAGCGGCGCCTGATCTGAGCCGGTCAGCCTGTGGCGATGGTCATTGACCCATTGGTGAGCGAGTTCGACGTCCGATAAGGCCGCGGGGTAGGGAAACTCGGGAGCTAGGCGGTACTCGAGCAATACCAGGGTGCATCCGGACTTCTGCGCCAGCAGGCGGGCGAAATGATCGAAGTCATCCAGCTCACCTAATACCCATCCGCCGCCGTGAAGGTATAGGATCACGCCCTGGGTCACTTTAAACGGGGTATAGACACGCAAGCGCGCAGTTTCCAACTGAACATCTTCGACGCGATGCATAGTTGGGTTTTGTGTGACCGAGCGTGCAAATGCCATAACACCACGCGCTTCAGCAGGCGTCATTTGATGAATTGGTTTTAGGCCAAGTTCAGCCAGCGCGTTGATCAATTCAGCTGACTCAATATCCAGAGGCATCATGTATTCCTTGTATTAATGGCAGCACGGACGCGCAATTTAAATTGCATCAACAGCCTGACTTGGTAACTTCAAAGTGCGCGAATTCGTGAGGCGTACCAGATGTGCCACGACTCTGCCAGGTGTTCGTAAATAGAAAACGTGCTAATTAAAAGTAGCGATTCACGCGTAAGGATCGCTGCCGGCTACGTATAATTAGCGGAGCGTCGGCGGTTGGTTTTGGCCAATGTGGATGGGCTACTACAAGTGTTCACCACAGCATGAAGTGAAGTTTGTAAGGCGCGGGAGACGGCATGTACTTTCATCGAATGTGCCCCTTTTTTTTGTTTTCGGACACCACTACCTTAGCGATTGCCACCACGGCCCAACAAGGCCGGTCTCGGCGAAATTACTATTCGCGAACCACGAACAATTCAACGGATAGCTGTTGAGAGATACCCTGTTGGCAGGCAGCAGTCTCTGAAGCAGCGATTTTCAATGGAATGAAAAGAAGCAGGCGTCCGAGATCGGTCGAATTTATTTATATGGCCAAACCGACCGCTTTTGGCCGGTGTTTGCCGATTTCCACCGGCAGCTATGAGTCCAGCTGTTTGAGAACGCGCTAAATACCTCGAAAACTGAGAGTCGCGAGGGTTGCCTCTGGAATCACGCGGGTGGAAGCTCGAATTAGCTCAGTCAGTGACATAGAAGTTCGTAATGCCGTTCGGGCCGCGTCAGCGGCCAAAACGGCTACTAACTGGCGAGCCAAGCGGCTGGATTCACGCCCTGATCGCCTCAAGCACTCCTGCGATGCCGAAGATGCTCATCATTCGTTTGAGGTTGTAGGCGAGCATGTGAAGGCTCATTTCGGTACTTACCCGCGGAAGTGTTTGAATCGCCCCGGATTCTCTAGACACCTTGCAAGCTTATTGCGTAACGCTTTTCAAACTCTACCGGTGACAGCTGATTGTTGAAACCATGGCGGCGTTTTACGTTGTAGAACATCTCGATGTAATCGAACACATCACTCCGAGCATCTTCCCGCGTGGTGTAGATTTTTCGCTTGATCCGTTCCCGTTTCAGAAGCTGGAAAAAGCTCTCGGCCACGGCGTTGTCATGACAGTTGCCTCGGCGACTCATACTGGCAACCAAATTGTTTGCCTTTAAAAAGCTGCGCCAATCGGAGCTGCTGTATTGGCTGCCTTGGTCGGAATGAACCATCACCTCTTGCTTAGGTTTACGCCTCCAAACCGCCATCAACAAAGCGTCAATAGCCAAATCACTGGTCATCTGCGCTTTCATTGACCAGCCAACGACCTGACGAGAAAACAGATCAAGCACCACCGCCAAATACAACCAGCCTTCATACGTACGAATGTAGGTGATGTCGGTGACCCAAACCTTGTTGGGTTCCACGACATCGAACTGGCGCTTCAGCAAATTGGGTGAGGCGACCGCTGGCTTACCGCCGTACTTTCCAGGGCGGCGTCGATAACCTGTCTGAGAACGCAGACCTTCAAGACGCATCAGCCTCGCCACATGACGACCACAATCCTCACCGACCTCGCGCAGATCGTCATGGATTTTGCGATAGCCATAAACGCCGCCGCTCTCAACCAGGAATGCTTGATCAAACCCAGTAATCGCTGATCGTCTTTAGCGCGTGCAGATTGCGGCTCAGACAACCAAGCGTAATAACCACTGGGATGGACTTTCAGCGTCAGGCAAAGCCGTCGAATGGAATAGTCGCCCGCTCGCTGCTTGATAAAGGCGTACTTCAACCGCACTCCTTGGCAAAGTACGCGGCGGCCTTTTTTAAGATGTCTCGCTCTTCGGTGACCCGCTTGAGTTCGGCTCGCAGACGACGCAGTTCAGCGTGCTGATCATCGTCTTGCTGCCGTTCTGCCTGAGGTTTGCTGTAGCGCTTTATCCAGGCATAGAGGCTATGCGTCGACACGCCAAGACGCGCCGCCACATCAGCGACGGGTAGCTTCTTTTCGGTCACTTGATTGACCGCTTGGATTTTGAATTCTTCGGGGTAATGCGGGTTGCTCATGGCACCTCCTAATTGGCCTCAGTTTAAGGCAAAGAGGTGTCTACGAAACCCGGGGCGATTCAGTTTTGATCAGGAAGTGGGTGGCACCCATCCAATATTTGAGCGTTCCAAAAGGATGATCAACGGTCTGTCGACGAACCCTCATTGAATCCATGACAACAGTCCTCCGGAATACTCCCAAAGCCTCATCTGAGGTTGAAAAGAACCCCTTCATAGCTGTCAGTTCAGAGGAGGTGTGCATGGAAGCTAAGGGTGTCTCAGGCGCTATCGATGCGCTGTCGCGCATCTGGTCCGGCTGTTGGAAGAGCAGTGCCGCGCGCAACTGGAGAGACGGCAAGTCGACGGCATCACCGGTCAGGTCCGACAATCGCTCCTGGGGGCAACGGGCTTGGCAGCCTCTCTCGAAGAGATTGCAAATCAGCTGGCTATGGCTCCGCGCAGCCTGCATCGCAGACTGACAGAGGAAGGAACCACCTTCCGAAAACTCGTCGAGGCGGAGCGAAAACAACTTGCTGGGCAACTGTTGGAAAACACTGCGATGAAGCAGGCAGATCTGGAGTTCCAGCTTGGCTACGGTGGTTCTACAGCTATCGCGCGGGCGTTCCGGCGCTGGTTTGGACGGTCACCGAGCGAGTATCGGAAAGTCTCAAAGCGCTCAGCGCTGATCGTATCGCGGTCCATCGAACTTGCGGACACATGACGTGGTGAAGTACCTTCAGCCGCTAGCTGTGACTACTCGGCAAATGAGATGCGAAAGCTATTGATGGCTGCAGTGAAGGGATTTGCTGCACAGAACCGGCAGGCGATCAATGCACCTCCTGAACTCTGTCTGCAAACCTAGCCATGAAGCCGTGGTGCATTCAACCGGGACTTCACAAGCCAGCTCGCTTTCTGCGCCACCTGTGCATGCTTGCATGTCTTAACCAAGGCGGGCGGTGAGCTGGGATAAAACACGGAGCGAACTCCCCCGCGGTCAGCGGCACTCCAGTAGGGAACCCGTATCTAGCGCATAGGCTTGGACGAATAGTTCCACGGCGGTGCTAAAACAGGTTTCGCTCACCGGTATGGGACCGCTGCAATCGATGCTTCCCACTGCCATTAGTAGACACTGGATGGCCGCTCGCTCGGGATCGTTGCAGCGAGTGGGCGAGATAAGACTTTATTCCAAACAATCCAGGTATGGGCGATGCTGTTGTCGACAATGCGTCTGAGGAATACTCTAGGATCGCACAGTACATGGGTAAGTGTATGAGACGCCGGATGCTCGCTCTGCAGCAGCGGGATGGCCCCCCACTACTCTAGTCAGCCATACCGCAACGACGCATGCACAAGAGAACACTCCGACGCTCAACAGCTCCACATCAAACAAGATCTAGACGTAGTTTTAAGCGTTCACGGGCATCATCTAAAATAGCATCTGAATGGCTTGCATCGAATATCGTATGCGCAAGCACGAGAGCACCAACCAGTTTAGACATCAAAGATAAAGCTTGGCTCTGGGGATCCGGACTGTGCAATATTTCTAGTATTTTGGCATAGCGGCGCACCTGAACGCCGCCTACTTATTAAGGATGGCGATCGAAAAACGCTTTATAGCAGCGAGATGGGATAATTAATGAAAATCCGGTTTTCATCAAATTCATTAGCGCTGAAGTCCCGACGAATCGACGCATTACGCCATTTCACGTTGAGGTTTTTCAGCGCGCCGCTCTGCACGGTGTAGGCCAGTTCGGTTTCACGGCCCCATTCCTTGCCATCGTCGACCGTCGCGGTGTGCACGTTGTCGCCGCTAATATAGCGGTTCATCAGGGTCAGGCCCGGTACGCCGACGGCGGCGAAATTGAAGTCATGGCGCAGTTGCCAGGATTTTTCCTTCGCGTTGTCGTAGCTGGAGTTGTAGCTGTCGTTGGCCAAGGTGCCGCCGCTGGTGCCGTTGACACGCATCCAGGCATCGTCGCCGCTGACTTTTTGCAGGCCGACATAGAAGGTGTTGCCGCCGTACTTGGCCGAGAGCATGGCGAACGCGGTTTTGTTGTCCAAGTCGCCGGCCAGGGCGCTACCGTCTTCCTTGCCAATGAAGTAGCCGAGGTTGGCGCCCAGAGTCCAGTCGCCAATGGGCTGGCTGTGGGTCAGGTTGAAATACTGCTGTTGGTAGATGTCGGACAGTTCCGAGTACCAGACACCGACCTGGGTGCGTTTTTCGTTGAAGGCGTATTCGCCGCCGCCGAAGTTGAAACGGTCGGACGTGAACGCGCCGCGGCCGTTCATCGACATGTCTTCCATGCTCGCGTCGTTGCGCGGGCTGTTGGCGCGGAACTGGCCGCCGTACAGCGTCAGGCCGCTGATTTCGGTGGAGGTCACCTGGCCGCCACGGAAGGTTTGTGGCAGGGAACGGCCGTCGTCGGAGCGCAGAATCGGCAGCACCGGCATCCACTCCCCGACCTTCAGTTCGGTCTTCGACACCTTGCCCTTGAGGGCGACGCCCAGGCGACCGAAGTCATCAGCCGGGCGGCCGTCATCGTGTACCGGCAGCAGTTGTGTGCCTGCCGTACCACGACCGCCATCGAGTTTGACCGAGTACAGGCCCAGCACGTCCACGCCGAACCCGACCACGCCCTGAGTGAAACCGGACTTGGCGTCGAGGATGAAGTTCTGGGTCCATTCCTCGGCTTTACCTTGGGCGGCGTTCGGGTTGATGAAGTTGCGATTGATGTAAGCGTTGCGCAAATTGAGGGTGGCCTTAGTGCCATCAACAAAGCCGCTATTCTGATCGGCTTGAACAGCCGCTGACGAACCCGCGCAGACCACAAGAGTCAGACTGATCAGAGATTGATGTGCAGGCACGCTGCGGGAAATAACAGGGTAGCGCATGATGTTTTCTCACAATTAATTATTATTGTTTTGGGGCGGTTTCTAGCTCTTTATTAAACCTACGCACAGGTAGTTTTTAGAGCTAACTACCAAGCTACTGCAGGCATCACTTATGCGTCTTGCTACAGCCCTTTATCGAGAAACTTATAATTACTTAATATCGCTTTATGCAAACCCCGAGCGTGCGCAGACGCGAGCCTGACTCAATGCCGGTAATGGCACGCTCGTGGGAAATTGCGTAAGAACAACGACTGAAAGTTAAAACGTAATCGAACGCTCGGCGATCAACCCGCACTTCCCGGCGTTTTACAACGTGTGTATTCCAATTGATAAAGCGTGGTTTCTGGTCCCGTCGATTGCTCCTCCAGCAGGCGTTGCAGCTCCGCTACAAAAGACTCGCCGGCGACACGAACGTAGTCAGGTGCACAACCTTCGATCATGACGATCCAGGCCGGTATTTGGGTCCCTTCGGCGCGGGCCTTTTTCTCTGCGGTTTCAACCCTGCTCACCGCCTCATCAGCCACACACAAATGCACGCCCGTAATACCCTGTTTATCAGCGAGGGGAGGAAGCACGCGTTGGCGCAATGCGTCTGACACCGATTTATGCTGGCCTTCGACAACATCGAAACGGACCGTTAACAAATACGCGCCCTGCCCTACACCGCTGGTGTAAGTAACCTCGCAGATGGATCGCGCGACGTTGCGATAGGACTGCACCGACTGCTGGGTCCATGCCGTCGGACTGTTGAGACGCGACAAATAATCCTGCCCTCCCAACACCTGCACAGTGTCAGCCTCATAGAGGTTGAAATAGGTCGGACCTGCATCCAGAGCGATGTATCGGCGTCCCCGCAAAAAACCCGGAATGCCGGCCCGCTCAGGCATGTGCTCACGGTTATGCCACTCATAGAACTCGTCCCGCGCTTCAGGCAAAAGATCATGCCAGATCGCGACTACACCTGTTCCTGCAAAGCTCATAGCGTTTTCCTCTAGCGATAGTCAGTCAACATTGGGATGGCGACCGGCGACCCATGCAGCGCCCATTTCAGCAACGTAAGGAACCACGGTCTGAAATTGCTCAC
Source organism: Pseudomonas sp. FP1740 (assembly GCF_030687165.1). NCBI lineage: Bacteria > Pseudomonadati > Pseudomonadota > Gammaproteobacteria > Pseudomonadales > Pseudomonadaceae > Pseudomonas > Pseudomonas sp. FP1740. The sequence continues at coordinate 3,261,052 of NZ_CP117461.1, read as the reverse complement.
CCAGCCCTTGGCCACCGACACGCATGGTGTCACCCGCCTTGAGAAATACCGGTGGTTTCTGCCCGAGCCCTACACCTGGTGGCGTACCGGTAATGATGACGTCACCCGGCATTAGCGGCATGAAGCGACTGAGGTACGCGACAATATGTGCAACGCTGAAAATCATCGTACGGGTATTGCCGGTCTGGAGACGTTTGCCGTTCACGTCGAGCCAGAGGTCAATGGCCTGCGGGTCGGCAATTTCGTCACGGGTGACCAGCCAAGGTCCCAGTGGTGCGAAAGAAAAACCGCTTTTCCCCTTGGTCCACTGACCTTCGTACTCCAGCTGATAAGCCCGCTCGGAAACATCATTGGCCAGGCAATAACCGGCGATGTGATTCAAGGCCTGCGACTCATCAATCTGCCAGGCGGGCGTACCGATGACGATGGCCAGTTCGACTTCCCAATCAAGCTTCTGAGCCCCCGTTGGTAAAATGACCGGGTCATTGGGGCCGCTGATGGACGCGGTGTGTTTGTTGAAGACCACCGGCTGGCTCGGGATAGGCGTATCCGTTTCAGCCGCGTGATCGGAGTAGTTCAGGCCGATGCAGATCAGGTTCGGTACGTTGCCTACGCATGGACCAAGACGTGTGCCAGGCGCCACCACTGGCAGCTTTTCAACGTCAACAGCACGCAGTTTTTCAAGCACTGTGGGGCTAAGGGCCGACGCATCGATGTCATCGACAATGCCCGAGAGGTCTCGAACGATTCCTTGCGAATCCAAAATTCCCGGCTGTTCCTGCCCCGGCAAACCAAAACGAACTAAGCGCATTTGTTACTCCTCCAGCGTTGAGAAATGGACAGACAATGAGCCGGCTTCGCCGAACTGAACATGCAGTGGCTGGTTGACGGGCACATCGAGAACACCTGCATAGGACCCGGTGATAATCACCTGCCCTGCTTGCAGCCCTATCCCTTGTGTAGACAGAAAATTGGCCAGCCATACGATCGGCAACAACGGATTCCCGTCCGGATGGCGGCCCTTGATATTCACAAGCTCTGCCGTTGCATCGCTCAGGGTGATATCCAGTTCAGAGGGAATGCTGGCAGGGTTCGACAGCGTGATTGGCGCCCCGAATACCAGGCCGTGATTGAATAAACCGTCCGCGAGCAATTGCTCGAACGGCAGTGTGTGTGGATCGGTGTAACGGCAATCGATCACTTCCAATGCCAAGTGCACGTCGCTGATCGCAGCAACGATCTCTTCAGTTGTATAAGGCTCAACACGAGCCGGCAAATCATGGGCCAGGACGGACGCCAGTTCAGGCTCGATGCGCGCCTTATCGGCGTCGGCGGCCAGTCGGTAACGTTCGCCTTTTGCGATGCTGTCGCTGTAGATCGGGGCAACGATCCACTTGCCAGCCGGGGGTAACGCACACTTCCACCCCCCCACGGTTTTTCCAGCCAATGGCCCCACATGCTGCTGAATGGCAAAACCTTGTGCGAGGCTGCTTGGCAGGTTCGGGCCTGGCAAGGATGCCAGCCGAACACCCTCTAGCCGTGCACGGACCAGAGCGGCAGCGGCGACTTCCAACCCTGACCCCGCCTCGGTCCATGCAGGTGCGAGCTGGCTCATACGTTCTCCGTATGCACACTGTTCTGGCGCGGCCAAACCGTACCCAGCTTGTTGGCTGCATCTTCGAGCAGAGCATGCAATTGGTCATAACGTTCAGGCTGCATGCGCAAGACCGGGCCGGCGATACTCATCGTGCCAACCACAGTGCCAGCTGGAACCAGCTTGACCGGTACGGCGATCGCCCAGACACCCGCCTCGGCTTCTTCAATGACCAAGCCATACCCGCGCTTGCGGGTCAGCGCCAGCTCGGCCAACAAGCCTTCGATGCTGTTGATCGCTTTCGGCCCCTGCCCCATCCCGGCATCAGCTTTCCCCAGGCCGCTACGCAGCGCATGCTCAATGGCCAGTTCATCCGGCATTGAGGCCAGCCAGGCTTTGCCATTGGCGGTCGCGTAGAGATTGATCGGCTTATCCATGGCTGGCGAATACATAAGCCCTGGCGCGGCGCCTTGGGCCGAAGACAGCCAAGACAAGGTGCCCTCGTTGACCACCGTCAGGCGCACCAACTCTTGGCACTGAACAGCCACTTGCTCAAGGATCGGCTGGACCAACTCAGGCAAACCAATTCCATGCAAATAGCGCTGCCCCAACAGCGCCAGCTTCAGCGTCAAGCGGTATTGCGAGGTGGCTTCATCCTGTTCTGCCCACCCTTGCTCGACTAACTGAGCAAGCACTCGATGAGCAGGCCCCTTTTCCAAGCTCAGCTCGGCTGCGATATCGGACATCCGCATCCAGCGAGCTTCACGTGCCAGCAGCTCAATAGCCTCCAGGCAACGGTCAACAGCACCTTTGACGACTCTCATATTTTTCTCGACTTATCTTTGACAATGAGGTGAATGTGAGCAACATTGTTCGTACTGGAACGACGTTCCAATAGTATGCAGGCGTCACCCGATAAGTCAAACCTGCTTGTACCTGGTTCGCCTTATCGAGACAGGGCTAGCCATGCAACCGGGTCTCCAGAAGGTGGGAGACGCCTGGCGGATATAAAAAACCGGACCCTTCGGATTCGGCTCTTTATCAATAGACGTGCACCCGTGTTTGTTCAATCGTTGCGGGAGAACACCCAATGCAGCTGACCCACCTGCCTTACCTACAGCAGCCCGCGGGCAGCAAGATTGTGCATCATCGCTCGCAAGCCGAAAGTCCAGGGCGCAGCCTCATGGCTGTAGGTGACTGTGTTGCGCAACGTGCCCAGCAACGGGCTCCCAATGCTGACCTCATCACCCTGCTTATGCGTAAAGCCGCTTCCCGGTGCCTCACGATCCTGGGTAGGCGCAAACAAGGTTCCGAGAAAAAGCATGAAGCCATCAGGGTATTGGTGATTGCCGCCGACCGTCTGGGCCACGAGATCCAACGGATCACGGCTGATCAACGCCATGGAACTGCTGCCTTCAAGGATGAAGCCGTCGTCGCCCTGAACCTGCAAATCCACGACGCAGTTGCGCACGTCGTCGAGGGTAAACGTTTCATCGAACAGACGAATAAATGGGCCGATCGCACAGGACGCATTGTTGTCCTTGGCCTTGCTCAGCAGCAGTGCGCTGCGGCCTTCGAAATCACGCAAATTGACGTCATTGCCCAAGGTGACGCCATGCACTTGGCCTCGGCTGTTCACCGCCAGCACAATTTCCGGCTCTGGGTTGTTCCATTCAGACTTGTGATGAATTCCGATTTCGCTGCCACTGCCCACTGCAGCCAGAACCGGTGCCTTCGTGAAGATCTCCGCGTCCGGGCCGATACCGACCTCCAGGTATTGCGACCACATGCCTTGCTTGATCAGCACAGCCTTAAGGCGCATCGCTGCTGGCGAGCCCGGCTTGATTGCCCGCAAGTTTTCGCCTATGGCTTCTTGCACCAGGCAGCGAACACTATCAGCTTTGGCAGCATCACCTCGGGCCTGCTCCTCGATTACCCGCTCAATCATGCTGGACGCGAACGTCACCCCTGCCGCCTTGATGACTTGCAGGTCTGCTGGGGGCAGCAGAGATGCCTTGTCGGGATTGGCATGACTGCCAGTGTTCCCAAGCAACTCCTCGACAGTCCCGATGTACCTGCCAGGCGCTTGACGAACCGCCACCAATGGCGAGGTGTGCTCCAGCAGTTCGCTTATGGTCGAAAAGACTTCAGAAAGGTCAAACACACCGTCCTCACGCAGCAGCACCGGCGAGGGGCCTGCAATCGCACCCGGGATCCAGGCGCGGCCGATCAGCGTTCCGGCCAGGCCATCCACTGGCAGGGTGTTTTCGCGCGTCAGTTTCAGATTCGACATAGAGCTTCCAGATCAGTCAGCCATCAGAGCCGTAAAAGTAATGGACCTCCCCCGTAAATCCCAATGAAAGAATCTCACCGATCAATGCTGTTTTGTTATCGACAGACAAGGCCTTATCCGATGGAAAACGATCAAATTACTTTTGGCAGTGTTACCCGATGGCTGAAGATCAAACATTTGGTACTGGTCAATAGCTTGGCCAAGACCCGCAATATGCACACGACCGCAGAACAGATGAATGTTACACAACCGGCCATCAGTAAATTGCTTCGCGATCTGGAAGTACTCCTGGGTTTCCCACTGTTTGAGCGTCAAACGCGCAACCTGGTCCTTACTGAACTAGGAGAGTTCGTGGCCCGTTATGCGCGTATTACCTTGGAAGACACGGAATCGTTCGTCGACCAAGTCAACAAGCTGCGCAAAGGCGGGCATGGCCATTTAAAAATCGGCACCATTTTCGCCGCAACATCAGTGGTGCTGCCGGAAGCGATCGCCAGCATAAAGCGTGAGCGCCCCCTCCTTTCTATTGAGGTAATCGAACAAACCAGCAACCACTTGCTGGAAATGCTCGAACAGAAAAAACTCGATTTAATCATCGCGCGCTTCACGGACGAGGATTGTCAGCCTTTCGAATTTACGTCGCTGGGACCTGAACCCTTTTGTCTTGTCGTGAACAGCACACACCCTCTGTGCCGACTGAAGGAAGTCCCCACCGAAGCACTCAGCGAATGGCCATGGGTCATGTATCCCTTTAATACGCCGATCCGACAACGCATGGAGCGCGCGTTCACACTGTTCAAGATCGCCCCGCCAACCAACACAGTGGAGACCATTTCGATGCAAACCTTTCTGCAGTTGCTGCAGTCTGGGCCAATGCTCGCGATGCTCCCCGAGTCCATGGTCCAGTCGCAATTGCAAAATGGGCAGCTTCAAATCCTCAACACGCCCTTCAAAGTTGAATCTCAGGATTACGGGGTGATCACTCGCAAGGATGAACCCCTCTCAGAGCCGACGCGGAGGTTTATTGCGACCTTATTATCGTTCGCCAGACAGCGGCAAACGGCTACAGAGGAGAAGCAAAGCAGCCAACTCAGAAAAAGTCGATGAGGCAAAGTTATCGAGCAATCGAAAGCTCTCATTAGGCAGCCATCTCTATGAATCCTATAGTGCCAGCACAAAAGTGTGGCGCTATTAGCGACCGCGCACCACCCAGCAGCCCGTGAGGATGCGATGGAACTGATCATGAAAACCGGCGCAGCAGCTGTGCTGCGTTTGAACCCGCTGGACGATGTGCTTATCGCACGTCGACCGCTACTCGCTGGCGAAATCCTTGAGCAAGAAGGCGTGACTATCCGGCAAGCGATTGTGCCGGGCCATAAAGTTGCCTCCCGGCGTATCGAAGCCGGTCAACCGGTGAGGCGCTATGGGCAAATCATTGGTTTTGCTGTTGTCGACATTGAAGCAGGCGAGCATATCCATGTGCACAACCTGGCTATGGGGGAATTCACTCGCGATTATGCTTTCAGCGTCGATGCGAAGCCCAACTTCAAGCCGAGTGAAGCCCCATCGTTCATGGGTATCGTACGCCCGGATGGACGCGTCGCGACGCGCAACTACATCGGCATTCTGACTTCAGTGAATTGCTCTGCCACAGTCGCCCGGGCCATCGCAGATCATTTTCGTCGGGACATCAATCCCGTTGCACTGCAAGCGTATCCAAACGTCGACGGTGTTGTTGCTCTGACTCATTCTGCCGGCTGCGCCGTTGATCCTGCGGGCGACGGTTTGAGCATGTTGCGCCGGACACTGGCCGGATATGCAACCCACGCCAACTTCGCGGCCGTGCTGGTGATCGGGTTGGGCTGCGAGACGAACCAAATCGACTCGTTACTCACGACGCAAGGTCTCACCCGTAGTAATACCCTGCGCACGTTCAACATTCAGGACAGTGGCGGTACGTCCAAGGCCATCGCCAGTGGCATTGGCCACGTGAAGGAACTGCTTGGAGAGGCCAATCGGATTCAACGTGAATCGGTCAGCGCTCGTCATCTGATCGTTGGGCTTCAGTGTGGTGGCTCGGATGGCTACTCCGGTATTACTGCCAACCCTGCGTTGGGCAATGCAGTCGATCGCCTGGTCGCCTGCGGCGGTACCGCGATTCTTTCTGAAACCCCTGAAATATACGGTGCCGAACACTTGCTGACACGACGGGCTGTCAGCCGTGAAGTCGGCGAAAAACTTATCGCTCGAATTCATTGGTGGGAACGCTACTGCGAGCGTATGGGGGCCGAGTTGAACAATAACCCCTCTGCCGGCAACAAGGCCGGTGGCTTGACCACCATTCTGGAAAAGTCGCTGGGCGCTGTGGCAAAGGCTGGCTCGAGCAACCTGATGGATGTCTACGAATACGCCCAGGCCGTCACAGCCAACGGGCTGGTTTTTATGGACACCCCTGGCTATGACCCGGTCTCCGCAACCGGCCAGGTCGCTGGCGGTGCCAACCTGATTGCGTTTACCACCGGCCGCGGGTCGGCCTATGGCTGTGCCCCTGCCCCATCAATCAAGCTGGCGACTAATAGCGCCTTGTGGGCTCGTCAGCGAGAAGACATGGACATCAACTGCGGCGAAATAGCCGAAGACACGTTGACCATCGAAGCGTGCGGTGCAGCGATCTTTGAAACCATGCTACGCATTGCCTCCGGCGAACGCAGCATGAGCGAACAACACGGATACGGACAAAATGAGTTCGTGCCTTGGCAGATCGGCGCCGTCACCTGACTTTTAGTCCGAGGAATGCCTCGCCCAGCTATCTCTTGCACATTCAATCTGGAGACAACGATGTCCGTCATCACCGGCCAAAATTTTATCGGCGGTCAGCGCAGCGCCGCCGGCAGTATCATCGTCAAGAGTGTGGATGCCAGCACGGGGGAAACCCTACCCTATGCCTTCCACCAGGCGACCGCGCAAGAAATCGAGGACGCTGCCCATGCAGCCAACAGCGCCTTTTCCAGCTACCGCATCCTGAGCGCGAGCAAACGGGCTGAGTTTCTCGATGCTATTGCTGAAGAGCTAGAGGCTTTGGACGATGAGTTTATTGCCCTGGTTTGCCGTGAAACAGCATTGCCTGTAGCTCGCATCCAGGGCGAACGCGCACGTACCAGTGGTCAAATGCGCCTGTTTGCAAACGTACTGCGACGTGGTGACTTCTATGGCGCTCGCATCGACCAAGCGTTACCACTTCGCAAGCCGTTGCCACGCCCTGATCTTCGCCAGTACCGCACCGCCATCGGTCCGGTTGCTGTATTTGGTGCCAGTAATTTTCCGTTGGCCTTCTCAACGGCCGGCGGCGATACCGCCTCCGCGCTCGCGGCGGGTTGTCCGGTGATATTCAAAGCCCACAGCGGCCACATGGCGACTGCAGAACAGGTCGCCAACGCAATTATCCGGGCGGCCGAGCGCAGTGGCATGCCTGACGGTGTCTTCAACATGATTTATGGCAGTGGCGTAGGCGAAGCCTTGGTAAAACACCCGCTCATCAAGGGTGTTGGTTTTACCGGCTCGCTCAAAGGCGGTCGAGCATTGTGCGACATGGCCGCTGCTCGCCCCGAGCCCATTCCAGTCTTCGCTGAGATGTCGAGCATCAACCCGGTCGTGATCCTGCCCCATGCCCTCTCGCGTCGGGCCGACAGTATCGCTCACGATCTTGCCGCCTCGGTGGTTCAAGGTTGCGGGCAGTTTTGCACCAATCCCGGACTGGTGGTTGGCATTCGCTCGGATGCATTCAGTGCCTTTCAGAATAGAGTGGCGGCGTTAATAAACGACCAACCGGCACAAACAATGCTCAACGCAGGCACCCTGCGCAGCTATGCGGCTGGATTGCAGAACCTGCACGCGCACCCCGGCATCGTGCACCTGGCTGGCTGTAACCAACAGGGTCACCAGGCGCAGCCACAATTGTTCAAAGCCGACGTAGAGTTGCTGCTGAAAGGCGACAAGGTCCTTCAAGAAGAAATCTTTGGCCCCACGTCGATCTTCATCGAGGTCACTGACCAGGCGCGACTCAACGCTGCCATCAATGCCCTTCACGGACAATTGACCGCAACCTTGATTGGTGAGCCAGAAGACCTTACGCAATTCGTAGAGTTGACTGCTTTGTTGGAGATGAAGGTTGGTCGCATCCTCATCAATGGCTACCCAACCGGTGTCGAGGTCTGCGATTCAATGGTCCACGGCGGCCCTTATCCTGCGACTTCCGATAGTCGGGGCACCTCGGTCGGCACTTTGGCCATCGACCGCTTCCTGAGACCCGTCTGCTTCCAAAACTACCCCGATGCATTGCTGCCCGATGCTCTCAAGAACGCCAATCCGTTGAACATTTCGAGGCTCGTCGACGGTCATCTCTCGCGAGATAGCTTGTAGGTTGACAAACGGGTAAGACGGCGTACTACGACGTTAGAACCTGTCATTGGCGTCATTGCCTTTTGTATGAAGCAACAGTGCTGAGCGTTTGACGCGTCGGAGCCTGTTCATCCTCTTACAGCCTATTCGCTCAATTGCACGAGCGGGCTTTAGCGTGCTCGCTCGGCTTGGCGACAACGTCAGACGTACGAATTCAGCACCTCACAAATAACCAGCGTCACGCCTTGATCGAGCAAGGAACGACTCCCTTGACAAGGCGGAGATTCTGGTAACAGAATTACTGATGGAACGACGTTACAATAACAACAATTGAGAAACCGGAGACACGTTATGAATCAGAGCATACCGATCGACGCTCATTCCAAAGGCCAGTCAAAGAAAGCCGCAGCTAGCGGTTGGATCGGCTCAGCACTGGAGTATTACGACTTCTTTATCTATGCGACCGCGGCGGCTTTGCTGTTTCCACAGCTCTTTTTTCCATCTGATAACCCTGCGGTCGGCATCATTGCCTCTCTTGCCAGCTTTGGTGTGGGCTATATCGCCCGGCCGATAGGCGCTGTTGTCCTAGGGCATTTGGGTGATCGCCACGGCCGTAAAACGGTTCTGGTTTACTGCATGTTCCTGATGGGCTTCTCGACGATGTGTATCGGACTTCTGCCCACGTACCAGCAGATCGGGATCTGGGCGCCGGTGCTGCTTGTGACGTTGCGCCTGATTCAGGGTTTTGCGGTGGCCGGGGAGATCTCCTGCGCCAGTTCCATGATTCTCGAACACGCCCCGTCCGGCCGCCGTGGTTACTTCGCGAGCTTTACTCTCCAAGGAGTTCAGGCCGGGCAATTGCTCGCGGCAGCAGTCTTCTTGCCTCTCGCTCATTTTATGCCTGCGGATCAGTTCGCTTCCTGGGGTTGGCGGATTCCGTTCCTGCTCAGCGTCATCGTAGTCATCCTGGGATATATCATTCGCCGCCAGGTCGACGAAACACCTGTATTTGCCAAACAAAAAACGCAAGGCGAAGCTACTGTCCTGCCAGTTGTCGAAGTCATCCGGCAGAGCTGGGGTGATCTCCTGCGAGTGATCTGCATGGCACTTGCTGCGGTGATCGCCATTGTCGCCTCGGTATTCGGCGCTACCTATGCGGTTCAACCGGCCTATGGAATCGGTTTCCCTGCAGGCGTCTATTTGTGGATTCCCCTGCTGGGTAACATGTGCGCGGTGATCCTGATCCCCTTCGTTGGTAACCTCTCAGACAAGATCGGCCGCAGGCCCCCAGTCATTATTGGCGTTCTCTGCGCGGGACTGCTCTCGTACGCGTATCTGTACGCTATCAGCATCCATAACCTGTGGCTTTCGCTGGTTCTCTCCGTACTCATGTGGGGCGTCGCCTACCAGGGTTTCAACGGTGTATTTCCGAGCCTCTTTCCCGAATTGTTCCGTACGCGGGTGCGTGTGACCGGCATGGCCATCGGACAGAACATAGGGACCGCGATGACTGCGTTTCTCCCGGCAATCTTCGTCACTGTAGCGCCCCCCGGCTCTGACAATATCCCGCTAAGAATCGGTTCTCTGACATTAGGTATCTGTGTTATCGCTGCGATCGCGGCGTTCACTACACGCGAAACATACCGGATTCGCCTTGAAGATCTCGGCAAGCGCAACGCAGTGCCTATTGCCAAAGAAGAATACGATCGTATGCGGACCGAAGCGATGCGGGGCACAGCTCAGACAGCCGTCCCGAATGACCTGGCTAGCCAACTGCGTTCGTAACGACCTTCGACGATTACACTGGTGCGACCATTAGGTTTTCGCGACCCACACAGGCCCGACGGGCAGAGCAGCATCATGCGATCGGTACTTGCCAATGCATAGCCATCGACGCTGTGCATGCCCAAGAAGCCAGCCAGCGCTCCTCTTCCCGTCAACATCAAATATCAGGCAACCATGGCCTCACATATCACAGGAACAACTCGCCTTTATGGATTGGTCGGCCATCCGCTGATGGCTGCCAAGTCTCCGCAATTATTCAACCGACTCTTTATAGAACAGCAGGTAGACGCGGTTTGTATTCCATTCGAGGTCAAGGCCGATGACCTGTCCTCGTTCGTGACGGGTGCCAGAGCACTGAACAATCTCGCCGGCATCCTGGTCACCATGCCTCATAAACAAAGGATGCTGACTGTTGTCGACGAACTTCATACGACTGCTCGTCAAGTCGGTGCAATCAACGTCATTCGTTGCGAGACAGACGGACGCTGGGTCGGTGCCGTATTCGATGGCCTCGGCTGTGTTCTTGGCATGCAATGGGAAGGCTATCATCCAGCGAACAAGAACGTTCTTTTGGTCGGAGCTGGCGGCGCAGGCAGAGCGATCGCATTTGCCGTCGCATCGGCGGGTGCTAGATCGCTCACTATCTCCGATGTCGACGAACACCGAGCCGAGGATCTGGCGAAAGCCGTTGCTGCCGAAACAGGTTGCATCACGCTTTCTGGCCCACCCGACCCACATGGCTATGAAATCGTGATCAATGCCACGCCGCTTGGCATGAGCAAGAATGATCCTATGCCTGTGGATCCCGAGCGACTCGAGCCCGGCACCCTCGTCGTGGATATCATCAACTCGCCGGACTCGACACCGCTTTGCGATGCTGCGCGTAAAAGAGGTTGTCGTACCCAGGACGGGGGGCCCATGCACAAAGGTCAGGCGTTGCTTGCACTGCGCTTCCTTGGGTTCGATTACCACCCCGATAACGTAACAGCACCGCGCCAGGAGTGAGTACACATGAAAGTTGCGTTACTGGAGGTCAGCCATTGGCATGTCCCGCTGTATCTGAATGCTCTTGAGACCAACGGGGTCCAAGTGGTGGCCGTATCGGATTCGGAGCACGTGAAGGGTGAAGCAATTGCCGAGCGATTCAAATGCGCGTTGTATAGCTCATCCTATGAGTTGCTTGAGCACGAGGAGGTCGATTTTGCTTTCGTGTTCGGCAGGCATTCGGAAATGCCGTCGCTGGCAGAGGCCGTGATTGCACGAAACATCCCCTTTGCCCTGGAGAAACCCTGCGGCATCAACATGGCACAGGTCACACGGCTGCGTGAGTTGGCCGAGCAGGCCAATCTTTACTGCGCTGTCCCACTGATCTTCCGCATGAGTGAACTGCTGAGTGCTCTACAAGATGCTGAAGGACACTTGGCCACGGACTTCAACTACCTGTCTTTCCGTTTCATCGTAGGTCCGCCCTCTCGTTATGAAACAGCAGGCTCAGGCTGGGCCATCGACCCCGTTTTTTCTGGAGGTGGATCAACGATCAACGTGGCTACGCATTTCATAGATCTCTTCAGGTTATTGACCGGTAAGGAGGTCTCACGAGTCTCAGCCGTCATGAACTCACTGACGCATCGGGGTGCTGTCGAAGACTATTCGGTATTGACTCTGCAGACTGAAGATGGCGTGATCGGTGTTGTGGAAACGGGATACAGTTTCCCCAGTACCTTTGATGAGCAGCGCGAGTTCTCCTTCACCCTTTCGTCCGATCGCATGTACGCCAAATCTGGTCCCGACCGCATCGAAATAAGGGATCGACAGAACCTTGCCGCCGGTACTCGAAGCCGCCGACTACAACTGGACACAGACGTCTATTACCCACTGTTCGTCAAACAAGTGCTTGCTGAATGCCGTAACGGGGCCAAGCCAATTGCATCATTACGCGACGCCGAGGCAATCATGCAGGTCATGGACGCGGCCTACGCTTCAGCTCGGCAAGGAGGTACGCTTTTGACACTTACGCCGACTCCACAGCAGCGTTGCGTGGGATGACAAACTGTAATGGCCTGCCCGGCATTGAAGAACTTCATCCATGATTTGTCTCGATGAGTACACGCCTTGTACAGCGATCGAATGGTGACAAAAACTGTCCACATAGCGCTATAGAGTCGTCTCCGTGACTACCTCAATCGTTAGTTGGAGTTTGGAGACGCATGATGAAACGCATTCAGTACAACAGGTACGGCGGGCCGGAGGTCATGCGGGTCGATGACTTTGACCTGCTCCCCCCAAGTGAAGGTGAGGTGGCGGTAAGGGTCAAGTTTGCTGCAATCAATCCGATTGACTGGAAGCTGCGCAGTGGACAGATGAAGATCGTCACCGGAAGGACATTACCTCGCGCAATGGGTATGGATTTTTCCGGCACAATTTTATCGGTCGGCCCAGGCGTCAAGCGGCTGAAGGTGGGCGATGCGGTTTTCGGCCTGGCCCGATTCAAAGAAAGCGGCGCGTTTGGCGAAGCCGTCATCACAAAAGAAGCATTTCTGGCGCATAAACCCGATGATGTTTCATTCGAGGATTCCGCGTGTCTGGGCACGCCCGGTATAACCGCTTGGAACGGGCTAATCGACAAAGCGAAGCTGCAAGCCGGCCAGCACGTTTTTGTAAACGGTTGTGCCGGTGCCGTCGGCGAAGCAGCCGTACAAATAGCGCTGATACATGGCGCTGTCGTCTCGGGCAGTTGCAGCGCCAAGGACATCCAGCGAGCAAAGTCGCTGGGGGTGCAGACCGTCTATGATTATCGGAACACGCAGGTATCGAGTATCGCCACACGATTCGATTTGGTTTACGACACTGCGGCGACGCTACCGGTTTCGACAGGCATTGGGATGTTGCGAGCGGGAGGCGTGTTTCTGGATCTGAACCCAGGCCCTGGCAAGTTTATTCGAGCTATTTTTGATCGCAGACTCAAACCAATCATCGGATCGCCGCGCGCTGAAATTCTGGATAAGCTTGCCAAAGCGGCCAGTGAGGGACGCTTCAGGATCCCGATAGGAAAAACCGTTTCCCTAAGCGACGCTATTCAACTGATCGGGGAACTCGAAAAAGGTCGAAAACTCGGCGGTAAAGGCGTCATCGAAATGGAGTAGGAATGTCCAGAAGTGACCGATTGTTTGAACTGATGCAAGTTCTCCGTCGACATCGCAGAACGGTATCGGGACGGACACTCGCCCAGGAGTTGGGGGTGTCACTTCGCACCATACGTCGCGATGTACTGACACTGCAGGGTATGGGGGCCGACATCGAGGGTGAACCTGGTTTGGGCTACGTTCTCAAGCCTGGATTTCTTCTTCCCCCTCTCTCATTTACAGAAGAAGAAATACAAGCGCTTGTAGCCGGCGCCCAATGGATCAGTCGTCAGATGGACGACAAGTTTGCCTTCGCTGTTAATAACGCATTGGCCAAGATTAACGCCGTCTTGCCTTTGGAAATGCGTCCGGCCTTCGACGATGAGACATTCTACGTAAGTAGGCCCGCCACTCTTTCCACACCGATCGACTTAAGCGAAATCCGCCGTGCACTGCGCGACCAATGCAAGTTGCGTATCACGCTATCGATTGCTCATGCGCCTGTTGATGAGCAAATTATCTGGCCGATCATGCTGGGGTTTATCGAATCCAAGCGTTCCCTGGCGGCATGGTGCGAGGCTGACAGCAAGTTCCGGGTGATAGACCTGGATGACGTCGCACACGCTGAGGTGCTTGTCGAACGCTACTCTCGCAATCGTCGCGGGCTGATTAAGGAATGGCGAGCTCAGGAAATCCTGCCTTGTAACAGCCGCGGCGAGACTTGCTGAACGGAGTCGAGCATACATTGGTTGGAGCTTCGTGTGACGAAAACAAACAGTTCGCAAAAATTCCCGGGGCGCGGGACCCCATCCATCCTCAGCGAAGGCTGCGACACGGTTTCAAGCCAGACCTTTGCACTCCACGCAACACACAATTGTCATCATTTCATTTGATAGCCGGCTAACGAAAGGTGCATGCTAGAGGGCTTGCTTCTGGCTTATATCATTCCGAATGATAGTTACCTTTGCCTCGTTCGATTCGTTTGATACCGCCCCGCCAAGCATTATCCGCCCATCTCAATACATTGGCGGATGCATCCATGGAACAGTCACTCAAACATTTGCGCTTCCCCTTGGCCCTGTTGGCCGTGATGGTGATGAGCGCCTGCGGCAAGACCCCGGACGCCGCCGCCACCATGCCCGCGGCCAAAGTCAGCGTGGCCAAGGTGCTGGAGCAACCGGTCAACGAGTGGGACGAATTCACCGGGCGCCTGGAAGCGCCGGAAACGGTTGAGATTCGTCCACGGGTTTCCGGCCAGATCGATGACGTAACCTTCACCGAAGGCGCATTGGTCAAGAAAGGCGATCTGTTGTTCCAGATCGACCCGCGTCCGTTCCAGGCTGAGGTCCGCCGCCTCGAGGCCCTGGTGGCGCAAGCTCGCGCCACGGCTACCCGCAGTGAAAACGAAGCCCAGCGCGGTGAACGCCTGCGCACCAGCAACGCGATTTCCGCCGAACTCGCTGACTCGCGCACCAGTGCAGCTCAAGAGGCTCGCGCCGCCGTCGGTGCACTCCAGGCGCAACTGGACCTGGCCAAACTGAACCTGAGCTTCACCCGCGTGACGTCCCCAATCAGCGGTCGTGTCAGCCGTGCGGAAATCACCGCTGGCAACCTGGTGACCGCCGACACCACCGCCCTGACCAGCGTGGTGTCCACCGACAAGGTCTACGCCTACTTCGACGCCGACGAGCGTGTATTCCTCAAGTACAACCAGCTCGCCCGCCAGGGTCAACGCGGCGCCACCACCCCGGTTTACATGGGCCTGTCCAATGAAGACGGTAACCCGCACCAGGGCCAGATGAACTTCGTCGACAACCAGGTCAACCCGAAGACCGGCACCATCCGCGGTCGTGCGGTGTTCGACAACAGCGACGGCAGCTACACCCCGGGTCTTTATGCACGCCTGAAACTGGTGGGCAGCGGCACCTACTCCGCGGTGTTGATCAACGACGAAGCGGTCGGTACCGACCTGGGTAAAAAGTTCGTGCTGGTGATGGATGCCGACAACAAAACGGCTTATCGCCCCGTCGAGCTGGGTCCGAAAATCGAAGGTTTGCGCATCGTGCGCAGCGGCCTGAACAAAGACGACACCATCATCGTCAAGGGTTTGCAACGGGTTCGCCCTGGTTCGCCGGTCAGCCCTGAAGTGATCCCGATGGCCAGCAAGGAAACCCTCGCGGCCCTCGCTCAACAACGACAAGCGCTGGAAGCCAGCAACCTGCCCCAAGTCGCACCTGCCAAGGTTGCGCCGGGTACGGTTGTGAAACTGGCTGCTGCGACTCCACGCGGTTAAGGGGCAATTACTCCGATGAATTTCTCCCAATTCTTCATTTCACGGCCGATCTTCGCAGCGGTGCTGTCGCTGCTGATCCTGATCGCCGGTGCCATCTCGCTGTTCCAGTTGCCGATCAGCGAATACCCGGAAGTGGTGCCACCGACCGTGGTGGTCCGTGCCAACTTCCCGGGCGCCAACCCTAAAGTCATCGGTGAAACCGTGGCCGCTCCTCTGGAGCAAGCCATCACTGGCGTCGAGAACATGCTGTACATGTCCTCGCAATCCACCGCTGACGGCAAGATCACCCTGACCATCACCTTCGCCCTGGGCACCGACCTGGACAACGCGCAGGTGCAGGTGCAGAACCGCGTGACCCGGTCCGAGCCCAAGCTTCCCGAGGAAGTGACGCGCATCGGTATCACCGTCGACAAGGCATCGCCCGACCTGACCATGGTTGTGCACTTGACCTCGCCGGACAAACGCTACGACATGCTTTACCTGTCCAACTACGCCTTGCTCAACATCAAGGATGAGCTGGCGCGTCTGGGCGGTGTCGGTGATGTGCAGCTGTTCGGCATGGGCGATTACTCGCTGCGGGTGTGGCTCGATCCGAACAAGACCGCTTCGCGCAACCTGACCGCCACCGATGTGGTCACCGCGATTCGTGAACAGAACCGTCAAGTGGCGGCCGGTGCCCTGGGTGCTCCGCCTGCGCCGAATGCCACCGCGTTCCAGCTGTCGGTCAACACTCAAGGCCGTCTGGTGTCCGAGGAAGAGTTCGAGAACATCATCATTCGCTCTGGCGAAAATGGTGAAATCACTCGCCTCAAAGACATTGCTCGCGTCGAGCTTGGCTCTAGCCAGTACGCCCTGCGCTCCTTGCTGAACAACCAGCCGGCGGTGGCGATCCCGATCTTCCAGCGCCCAGGCTCCAACGCGATCCAGATCTCCAACGACGTTCGGGCGAAAATGGCCGAGCTGAAGAAGAACTTCCCGGAAGGCATGGACTTCAGCATCGTCTATGACCCGACGATCTTCGTGCGCGGTTCCATCGAGGCGGTGGTTCACACCCTCTTCGAAGCGCTGATCCTGGTTGTGCTGGTGGTGATCCTGTTCCTGCAAACCTGGCGCGCCTCGATCATCCCGTTGGTGGCGGTGCCGGTTTCGCTGATCGGTACGTTTGCCGTGATGCACCTGTTCGGCTTCTCGCTGAACGCCCTGTCGCTGTTCGGACTGGTATTGGCCATCGGTATCGTGGTCGACGATGCGATTGTGGTGGTGGAGAACGTCGAGCGAAACATCGGGCTCGGGTTAACCCCCGTGGAAGCCACCAAGCGTGCGATGCGTGAAGTGACCGGTCCGATCATCGCGACGGCGCTGGTGCTGTGTGCGGTGTTCATCCCGGCCGCGTTCATCTCCGGCTTGACCGGTCAGTTCTACAAACAGTTCGCCCTGACGATTGCGATTTCGACCGTGATCTCGGCCTTCAACTCGCTGACCTTGTCGCCAGCACTGGCTGCCGTGTTGCTCAAGAGCCATGACGCGCCGAAAGATCGTTTCTCCAAGGTGCTGGACAAGATCTTCGGTGGCTGGCTGTTCCGTCCGTTCAACCGCTTCTTTGACAAGGCCAGCCATGGCTATGTCGGCACCGTGGGCCGGGTTATCCGCAGCAGCGGTATCGCCCTGCTGCTGTACGCAGGCTTGATGGTGCTGACCTTCTTCGGTTTCTCCAACACACCGACCGGTTTCGTACCTGGCCAGGACAAGCAATACCTGGTGGCGTTCGCACAACTGCCGGATGCCGCGAGCCTGGACCGTACCGAAGACGTGATCAAGCGCATGTCCGACCTGGCCCTGAAACAGCCTGGCGTGGAAAGCGCGGTGGCCTTCCCCGGCCTGTCGATCAACGGTTTCACCAACAGCCCGAACGCCGGCATCGTGTTCGTCACCCTGAAGCCTTTCGACGAGCGTAAAGACCCGAGCATGTCCGCCGGTGCGATTGCCGGTGCATTGAACGGCCAGTACGCCGGGATTCAGGAAGCCTATATGGCGATCTTCCCGCCACCGCCGGTACAAGGCCTGGGGACCATTGGTGGTTTCCGCCTGCAGATCGAAGACCGGGGCAACCTGGGCTATGACGAGCTGTACAAAGAAACCATGAACATCATCGCCAAGAGCCACAGCGTGCCGGAACTGGCCGGTCTGTTCACCAGTTACACCGTGAACGTGCCGCAGGTCGATGCCGCCATCGACCGGGAAAAAGCCAAGACCCACGGCGTGGCCGTCAGCGACATCTTCGACACCCTGCAGATCTACCTGGGTTCGCTGTATGCCAACGACTTCAACCGCTTCGGTCGCACCTATCAGGTCAACGTTCAGGCCGAGCAACAGTTCCGCCTCGAATCGGACCAGATCGGTCAGCTGAAAGTGCGTAACAACCGCGGCGAGATGATCCCGTTGGCGACCTTCATCAAGGTCAGCGACACCTCCGGGCCAGACCGCGTGATGCACTACAACGGCTTCATCACCGCTGAAATCAACGGTGCGGCGGCCCCAGGCTACAGCTCCGGCCAAGCCCAGAAAGCTATCGAGAAACTGCTCAAGGATGAACTTCCGAACGGCATGACCTACGAGTGGACCGACCTGACCTACCAGCAGATTTTGTCCGGCAACACCGCGCTGTTCGTGTTCCCGCTCTGCGTACTGCTGGCGTTCCTGGTGCTCGCGGCTCAATACGAAAGCTGGAGCTTGCCACTGGCGGTGATCCTGATCGTACCGATGACCCTGCTGTCGGCCATTACCGGGGTGATTGCCTCGGGCGGCGACAACAACATCTTTACCCAGATCGGCTTGATCGTACTGGTGGGACTGGCCTGTAAGAACGCGATTCTGATCGTCGAGTTTGCCAAGGATAAGCAGGAAGAAGGTCTCGGCCCGCTGGCAGCGGTACTGGAAGCTTGCCGCCTGCGTCTGCGGCCGATCCTGATGACCTCCTTCGCGTTCATCATGGGTGTTGTGCCACTGGTTTTCTCCAGCGGTGCCGGTGCCGAAATGCGTCATGCCATGGGTGTGGCGGTGTTCTCCGGGATGCTCGGGGTGACCTTCTTCGGTCTGTTGCTGACGCCGGTGTTCTACGTACTGATTCGCAACTTTGTGGAGCGCGGTGAGCAACGCAAAGCGGCCAAGGCACTGAAATTGGAAAAGCAACTGGAGGCGCAACAATGAGCCTGAAAGCCTTCCTGCCGAGCCTGCTGGTACTGGCGCTGAGCGCCTGTGCCGTCGGCCCGGACTATAAAACCCCAGCCACCGAGGCGGCCAACATCACGGCCGCCAACGATGGCAGCGCCGGTCAGAAGAACTTTGACCGGGCCCGTTTCGAAGGCATCTGGTGGCAGCAATTCGACGATCCGACCCTCAATCAGTTGGTGAAGCAATCCTTGCAGGGCAACCGTGATTTGCGTGTGGCTTTTGCCCGCTGGAAAGCGGCCCGGGCGATTCGCGATGACGCCAGCAATGACGCCATGCCGACCATCACCAGCCGCGCGAGCAGCGATCTGGCCAAAGGGCAGATTCCGGGTCAGACCACCAAACGGGTCAACAGCGAACGCTATGACCTGGGTCTGGACATGGCCTGGGAACTGGACCTGTTCGGTCGCATCCAGCGCAACCTGGAATCCAGCGACGCTGAACAGCAAGCGGTCGAAGCCGATCTCTACCAACTGCAAGTCACCATGATTGCCGAACTGGTGGACGCCTATGGCCAACTGCGCGGCGCGCAACTGCGGGAAAAGATCGCCCTGGCCAACCTGAACAACCAGCAGGAGTCACGCAAGATCACCGAAAGCCTACGTGACGCCGGTGTTGGCGATCAGCTGGACGTGGTTCGTGCCGATGCGCGCCTGGCGTCTGTCGAAGCCAGCGTGCCGCAACTGCAAGCCGAACAGGTTCGTCAGCGCAACCGCATCGCCACCCTGCTGGGTGAACGTCCGGACAAACTGACCGTCGACCTGAGTCCAAAAGACTTGCCGGCGATCGCCAAGGCCCTGCCCATCGGTGATCCGGGTGAACTGCTGCAACGTCGTCCGGACATCCGCAGCGCCGAACGCAAATTGGCGGCTGCCACCGCGCGTATCGGCGTGGCCAAGGCTGATTTGTTCCCTCGGGTGAGCCTCAGCGGTTTTCTCGGCTGGACTGCCGGGCGCGGTTCGCAAATCGGCTCGTCGGCGGCCAATGCCTGGGCACTGGGCCCGAGCATTACCTGGGCGGCGTTCGACCTGGGCAGCGTGCGGGCCCGTTTGCGCGGCGCCGATGCTGAAGCCGAGGGCGCCCTGGCGACCTATGAGCAGCACGTATTGCTGGCACTGGAAGAATCGGAGAACGCCTTCAGTGATTACGGCAAACGCCAGCAGCGCCTGATTTCGCTGATTCGTCAAAGCGAATCAAGCCGCGCCGCTGCGGACCTCGCCGAAATTCGCTACCGCGAAGGCACCGTGGACTTCCTCGTCCTGCTCGATGCTCAGCGTGAGCGTCTGGCAGCCGAAGACACCCAGGCCCAGGCCGAAGTCGATTTGTATCGCGGCATCGTCGCGATCTACAAAGCCCTCGGCGGCGGCTGGCAGCCAGAGACTGTCGCCAGCAAGTAATGCTGTAAAGAGCCCCTTTGGTTGGCCGCAACCCAACCAATTTTTTGCCCCGCGCCTCATTCGGTCGCGGGGCTTTTTTTTGTCAGTCTGTAGGAGCGAGGCTTAGTGAGTGGCCTGTGAATCCCGGTTTTCAATGACTGTGACGGTGGCCGTGGTCCCGGCACGCAGGCGGTTTTTGGCGATATAGTCAGCGTCGATCTGAATCCGCACCGGCACTCGTTGCGCCAGTTTGACCCAGGTATAGCTGGGGTTGATGTTGGCCAGCAGGCGACTGCCGGGGGAGTTCTCACGGTCGGCGATAGCAAAGGCGATGCTTTGTACGGTGCCGCCGAAAGTCTCGCCGCTCATCAACTCGATCCTGACCCGATCACCCTCCTCGATTCGCGGCAACTTGGTTTCTTCGAAGTAGCCACTAACATAAAAGGATTGACTGTCAACCAATGCCAACAGCGCACCGCCACCACTAGCGAAGTCACCCTCGCGGGTCAGCAGATTCGTCACATAGCCACTGACCGGCGCCACCACCCGGGTTCGTTGTAAATCCAGCTCGGCCTGGGTCAAGGCGGCAATAGCCAGCTGCACATTGGCTTGCGCCAAGCCAAGGTTGGCCTGGTTTCTCAACAGGTCCGCCTGAGCTACCGCCACTTCGGTACTGGACTTTTCCCACTCTTCGCCGGAGATCGCGAAACGCTGCTTGAGCGTCCTTCGCCTCTGCTCTTCGCTCTGGCGTTGTTTGAGTAAGGCCTCACTGGAAATGATTGATGCCTTCGACTGGCCCTCAGTGGCTTTCGCCACTTCGACTGAGCGCTTCGCGTGTTCGACCGCCAGTGCGTAGCGCGCCGGGTCGATTTCCAGCAGCAACTGGCCCTTCTGCACATGCTGGTTGTCCTGCACCTGCAAGCTAATGATGCGTCCCGAGACCTCCGCTGATAGCGTCACCACATCGGCACGCACTCGCGCATCACGGGTCCAGGGTGATCGAGTGTAATGATCCCAAGCAAACCAACCGAGCAGCACCGCCAACCCGACCACGGCTAAAGTCACCAGTTGTGCAACGGTTTTCTTCAGACTCATGAGATACCCATCACCAAAATCACCACCGCACACACGCAAGCGTAGACGGTCATTTTCACTGAGATTTGAATATTTTCAGATAGGTTGTAATGGGCAACACGCCTGATCGAAGCGGTCGCGTCGTCTTCTTCCGTTACGCCGCTCTTCAAAGGCATGAAAGATGACAAGGAGCCTATGGAGCCGCCAATCCTCGACGGCAGTCCAAGGGCCTGGCCCGAATTGAATGTGCCGGCAAAACCGACGGACGGCCCCATATGGCAGCGTACGGCGTGCGCCATGGATTAATCTTTAGGTATTGGAAGTCTCAACCTCGGATGCTGGCTGATATGTTTGATACACCCAAGCCACAACAGAACCATCTTCTGGCGGCCCTTCCCGCACAATCGAGGGAGCGCTTGCTGCCCTACTTCGAACTGATCACCCTGCCGCTCGGCAAGGTACTCTACGAATCCGGGGATGTCCTGCGGCACGTCTACTTCCCCACCGACGCCATCGTGTCCTTACTGTATGTGATGGAAAACGGCGCATCGGCGGAAATTTCAGTGGTAGGCAATGAAGGCTTGATCGGCATCGCCGTCTTCATGGGCGGTGAAAGCACACCAAGCCGGGCGATCGTACAGAGCGCCGGGCATGCCTTTCGGTTACCCAGCCAGCGACTCAAGGATGAGTTCAATCGCCACGGGGAGATGCTCCTGCTGATGTTGCGCTACACCCAGGCGTTGATCACCCAAATGGCGCAGACCGCCGCGTGCAACCGCCACCACTCGATCGATCAACAATTGTGCCGCTGGTTGCTGCTGTCTCTCGATCGCCTGCAAGACAATCAACTGATCATGACCCAGGAGTTGATCGCCAACATGCTCGGCGTACGCCGTGAAGGCGTGACCGATGCCGCTGGCAAGCTGCAACGCCTGGGCGTCATCGAATACAGCCGTGGCCATATCAAGGTGCTGGACAGGGCCGCACTTGAGCAACTGAGTTGCGAGTGCTACGCCGTCGTCAGAAAAGAAACCGAGCGCCTGCTGCCCTATGTTCCGTTAAAACCGTCTTGCTGACCCGCACCTGCGTGTTCTAGCGAACAGACCACCCCGACGGCGTCCCTCACACTCCAGCTATGAGACGGTTCAACACTCGCCCTTCCCGAGTCCACCGTCTTCACTGGAGTCATCATGCTATCCACGCTTGAGTTGCGTCACATCATCGAGTCAGCACTCCGTCCCCTGTCCTGCGAGTGCCGAGTCGATCAAAGCGGATCACTGCAGGCTCTGATATTCGAGCCTGTCTCTGGTCGAGTAGAGCTGTTGGTTACGGGAATTAGTACAGCCGGCCTCAATTGCAATCGAGCGATAGGCAAGCTCATAGCTGAAATTCAGGAGGACCTCGAAACGACTCATGGGCAGAGGCCAACGCTCAGGATTGGGTAGAGGCTGAACGAGAAATCCCGGCGCATTGGCGGGCATTTTTTATCTGGTGGTGGAGTACACGACATACCTGATGAGCGTTGGATCAAAGCGGGAACCGCGAGTAAAGGGACGTGAACCCGATGATGGATGTGGACCACAACCGAAACACCCGCGACGCGCTGAGTCCCCTTTACCTCACCAAGAGACCATCATGACCAGCAAACTCGACCAGCAATGCATCGATACCCTACGCTTCCTCTCGCTCGACATGGTGCAAAAAGCCGATAGCGGCCACCCCGGTCTGCCGCTCGGTGCCGCGCCGACGGCCTATGTGTTGTGGACGCGCCAAGGCGCTGCTGGCACGGCTTTAGGCTACTGACTCAGCGCTCCATCCAACGCGCCAAACGTGACCTGACGCGAGGAGGCAAGCGGGTACGATTGTAGGCATCGGCGGCCTTGCGGATCGCCTCCGCCTGCGTGGGATAGGCATGGATCACCAGGGCCAATGTGCGCAAGCCGACGCCCGCCACCATGGCCAGGGTGATTTCGTTGATCATGTCGCCGGCATGGCGAGCGACGATGGTGGCACCGAGAATCTGGTCCGTGCGCTCCCTGACGTGGATTTTCACGAAACCCTCCTCCTCGCTGTCAGTGACTGCACGATCGACCTGATGCATGGGAATGGTGAAGGTTTTCACCGGAATATCCCGACGGTTGGCCTCACGCACATACAAACCGACGTGAGCAATCTCCGGATCGGTGTAGGTACACCAGGGGATTACCAGCCGGCTCATCCGCTCGCGACCGCGCAGCAGGGCGTTCTGCACGACAATGCGGGCTGAAGCCAGGGCGGTATGGGTGTACTTGTGCTCAAGGCAGACATCCCCGGCAGCGTAGATAAGCGGATTGCTGGTGCGCAGGAAGTCATCGACACGGATTCCCTCACTGGCGTCGTAGTCGACACCGGCGGCTTCCAGGTTCAGGCCCTGGACATTCGGCGAGAGGCCGATGCCGGCGAGGATCGCATCGACGGCAACCGTACTGCGGTAATCGTCGCTGACCAGCTCGACCAGTTTCTGCCCACCCTCTACGCGCACGGCAACGACCTGGGTGTTCAGACGGACCTCGATGCCGTCGCGAGCGAAGGCATCCGAGAGCAGTTGCGCGGCGTCCCGTTCCTCGTTGCCGAGGAACAGCGGCATGTCTTGCACGATGGTGGTTTGTGCGCCAAGCCGGGAGAAGGCCTGGGCCAGTTCACAGCCAAGGGGGCCACCACCAATCACCAGCAGGCGGCGCGGCAACTCGGTCAGATCGAAAACGTTTTCATTGGTTAGGTAACCGGCTTGCGCGAGACCGGGAATCAGCGGGATATTCGGGGCCGCGCCAGTCGCAATCAAGGCTTTGCGAAAGCGCAGGGTCTGCCCATCGACGGTCAGCGAATCAGCCCCCGTGAAGCGCACTTCGCCGAAGAACATATCCACGCCAATTGCGCTCAATCGTGCCGCCGAATCGCCGCCGCTGAGGCGACTGCGGATACGCCGTACGCGCGCCATCGCGGCAGCGAAGTCGACCTGAATGTCGCTCGGCACTTGCGCGCCATAGTGCCGGGCATCGCGCATTTCGGCATACAACTGCGCCGTCCGGATAATCACCTTCGACGGTACACAACCATTGTTCAGACAATCGCCGCCGATCAACCTGCATTCAATCAGCGCCACCCTGGCGCCGAGCGCTACAGCGGTTTTCGCGGCGCCCAGACCCGCAGGCCCCGCACCGACTATCACCAAGTGGTAGCGCTCGGCAGCGTGCGGATTGACCCAGCGCGGCGGATGCACACTGGCCAGGCGTTGACGCTCATAAGC
The DNA here is from genome assembly GCF_030687165.1 of Pseudomonas sp. FP1740. Lineage (NCBI taxonomy): Bacteria > Pseudomonadati > Pseudomonadota > Gammaproteobacteria > Pseudomonadales > Pseudomonadaceae > Pseudomonas > Pseudomonas sp. FP1740. Next base: position 3,236,603 of record NZ_CP117461.1, on the reverse strand, counting down.
ATCCTGCGGCGTGGTGATCGACCCATCGTAGTCTTGCGCCATCAGCCTGCTCCCGCAAATGGCGGTTGCTGCAACCAGCCGCCGTGGAACCCGGCGCGCTGCAAACCGTCGCGGATGTAGGGGCAGGCGCGCATCAGCTCCCAAATCCGTTGACTACGATGGTTCTCGATCATCATCAGTACGATGCCCTGATCGAGCCCATAGTGCCCTGGGGACACCCAGGCGCGTCCGTTGGCATCGGCGAGGCTCGGATTGAAGCTGCTGGAAAAGCGCCCTTCGACGCACATTTCCGGGTAGCGTTCCATCATATGCCGCACCGCGTCGAGGACAATTTCCGGCGCAAACGGCAACGACGCCACCACCGAGGGGGCGCACAGTGTGCCGTCATCCGGCCCGTACGGTACGCCACGAGCGGCATAACCGAACAATCGCCGCGGCTCATTGGACAGCTGCGGCTGCTCATCGCTCGGCCCATCGCAAGCGGACAGGCCCCAGCAGTTTTCGGCATAGCCGGCGAACTCTTGTGGGTTACGCCGCGCGTACTCACGCTGGATGTAAGCGGCGCGTCGGCTGTTCTGGAAGTAGTCCGAGCACTTCTCACGCATGAAACCATCGTGGATGCCGCGAAAATCTATCCATGCATGGGAGAAATGGTGGACAAACAGCGGCCCGGCATAGAGATAGTCATGGTCGTAGAGGTTTTCCCACTGATAGGTGGAGGTCCATGCCCGGTAGCAGTCGCCCACGATTGCACAGCTTGGCGAGCCGAGCGCCAACACATACAGCAGGATGGCCTCGCTGTAGCCCTCCCAGCCGTAATGCAGGAACCCGCATTCGGGTTTCCAACCCTGCCTTATCGTCTCACCGCTGTCCTGTGCCCAGCGCCAGTCGATGCGCCGATAAAGAAAGTCGGCCAGGCCCCGCAACTCGTTCTCGTCGGCGGTATCCGCGCAAAAATACAGGCTTGCCGTCAACACGCCGGCGATCAGCAAAGCGGTGTCGATCATCGACAGCTCCGAGCGCCAAACCCGCACACCCGTATGGATATCAAGGAAGTGATAATAAAACCCTTTATATCCTGTCGCCGCAGGGCTACCGCTTTGATCGCTGGCCTGGAAGAAACGCAGCGCGGCGAGACTGAACCGCAGCGCGTCGGTCCGTGTCAGCCAGCCCCGATCTACGGCCAGCGGATACACTGACAGGGCGAATCCGACCACCGCGATACTGACGGGCGAACCGGGACGCGAGGTATCGGCCACCAGTCCGTTAAGCGGATTCAATGTCTGCAGGAAATAACCCAAGGCGGCACGCTGCAGGCGATCGAAAAGCGCTTCATCGGCGAGAATGGACTGTAGTGTCCGCGAACGGCGCTCAACCCTGTTCATCGGCAGGACCGAAGAGGCTTATGAGCGCCTGCTCTGAAAGAAACTGACCGCCAGCAAAATCAGCGCCACGATCAACAGGACATGAATGAAGCCGCCCAGGCTGTACGACGTTACCAGCCCAAGTAACCACAGGACGATCAGGACGACCACGATTGTTTGTAGCATGACGATTCTCCGATTGTGATCCAGGACTTTCTGAACACCTCCAGATTGAACGCATCGGCAACGTAGTTCTGTGCGCCAGCGTACCCATTAGAGAACAAGCTCAAGACGATGCGCACATCCGTCCAGCGGCACGCGAACGGCCCCTTGCTCGCAGGTTTGCGGTACACCGTCGAGCAGCGCCTGCTCGAGGTCCCGGCAACGTCGTCCCGCCGACTTCAGGCTGATCGTGTAGTCGCTGCCGTCCAGCCTCAGACGGGCTTCAAAACCTGGCCAATGACGCGGGATGCAGGGATCGACAACGAGAAACGCCCCCTCGCGGCGCAACCCCAGAATCCCCTCCACGCCGGCGCGGTACATCCAGCCGGCCGAGCCGGTGTACCAGGTCCAGCCACCCCGGCCGATGTGCGGCGCAACGGAATAGACATCCGCGGCGATCACATAAGGTTCGACCTTGTAGCGCTCCACCTGCTGCGGCGTGCGCGCATGGTTGATCGGATTGAGCAGCGCGAACAGCTCGACGGCCTTGTCGCCCTCCCCGAGTCGGGTCAACGCCAGGATCGTCCACATCGCCGCATGGCTGTACTGCCCGCCATTCTCGCGCAGGCCTGGCGGGTAGCCTTTGATATAGCCGGGGTCGAGCGAAGTGTGCGCGAACGGGGGTGCGAACAGTAACGCCAGGTTGTCGTCGCGGCGGATCAGCAGACGCTCCAGCGAGGCCATCGCCAGCCTCGCGCGGGCGGGATCGGCGCCACCTGAGAGTACCGCCCAGGACTGCGCAATGGAGTCGATCCGACATTCCTCGCACGCCGCCGAGCCGAGCCACGTACCATCGTCGAACGTCGCCCGGCGATACCAGTCGCCATCCCAGGCCTCACGCTCCAGCGCTTTGCGCAGCAACCCCGCATGCGCCCGCCACCGCTTGGCACGCTGATCGTCGCGGCCGTCGGCCAAAGGCGCAAAACTGTTCAAGGTGCTCAACAGCAACCAGCCGAGCCAGACACTCTCGCCCTGCCCGCCCGCGCCAACCCGGTTCATACCGTCGTTCCAGTCGCCGCTGCCGATCAGCGGCATGCCGTGGGCACCGGTCAGCGTCAGACACTGGTCGAGACCGCGGGCGCAATGTTCGAACAGCGAAGCCGATTCGTCCGCGGGCATCGGCTGGAAGAACGCGTCGCTTTCGCTGGGATGCAACTGCCGCCCTTCGATGAACGGCACGCTCTCGTCCAGCACCCCGGCATCCCCGGAAGACGTGACATAGGTGGCGCAGGCGAAGGCCAGCCAGACACGATCATCGGAAATCCGCGTACGGACCCCCTGCCCCGAATGCGGTAACCACCAGTGCTGCACATCGCCCTCGACGAACTGCCGGGCGGCAGCAAGCAGCAGATGAGACCGGGTTTGCGCTGGGTGTGCGAATGCCAGTGCCATGCAGTCTTGCAACTGGTCGCGGAAACCATAGGCACCGCTGGCCTGGTAGAACGCCGAACGAGCCCAGATGCGGCAAGCCAGAGTCTGGTAGAGCAGCCAACCGTTAAGCAGGATATCCAGGGCGCGGTCGGGCGTGCGTACCTGCACTGCACCGAGCACTTCGTCCCAGTGCCGTTTGACCGCTGCAAGTACCTCGTCCAGGTCACGCTCGCGGTAACGCAGAACCATCTCCCGGGCAGCATCGGTCGATACGGCCTGACCCAGCAAAACCAGCACCTCGACAGACTCGCCGGGGGCCAGCTCGACGACGCACTGCAGCGCCGCGCATGGGTCCAGACCGGCACCGCAGGCCGCGGACAACGGAGCTCTACCGAGCAGCGCCCGAGGCGCCGCCGGCCCGCCATGGCGACCGAGGAATTCGCGGCGGTCGGCGGTCCAGGCGCTTTGCCGGCCGCCGAGATCAGCAAATGCCACACGGCCCGGGAAGGCGATACTCCATGGGTTGTGCGCCAGCAGCATGCCGCTGGCGGCGTCGATCTCCGTTTGGATGAACGGCCCGTTGGTCCCGCGCGAGGTGCCGAGCACCCATTCCACATAGGCCGTCACCGACAGTTGACGTGGCCGCCCGGACAGATTGCGCAGGGTCAGTCGGGAAATTTTCAATGAGTCGTCCAGCGGCACATACTGCAGCAATTGCGTGTGAATGCCGTGTGCCGAATGGTTGAAGCGGCTGTAGCCGAAGCCGTGCGCAGCGCGGTAGACGCCGTCGTCGCGGATCGGCTGCGCGGTAGGGCTCCAAAGCTGGTGACTCTCCTCGTCGCGGATATACAGCGCCTCGCCCCCCGGGTCAGCGACCGGGTCATTGGACCAGGGGGTGAGTTGGTTTTCACGGCTGTTCTCGGCCCAAGTGTAGCCACTGCCGTGCTCCGAGACCTGGAAGCCGAACGCCGGGTTAGCGATCACGTTGATCCACGGCGCGGGCGTCGTCTGGTCGCGCTCAAGCGTGATCAGGTATTCCCGCCCGTTGCGATCAAAGCCGCCCAGGCCATTGAAAAACTCCAGGCCGTCATCCCCGACCGGTGCCTCCGGCAACGGCCACACTGGCATTGACGGAGGCTGGCGGGCGGCAAGCCAGTTGCGCGGCGCAGGCCTTGGCAGGCGCGCGAGCTGGTCTGCAATGGAACCACGATGGGCGATCAACTCGACTCGCGCCACGGCCTGCAGCAACGCCCGTGTTTCTACGGTCATGAGGTCGGTGCGCAATGTGTAGACCGCACCGCGCCTGCGCTCCTCGCCAAAGTGCAGGCGAGACTGAGTGCTGCGTACTGCGGTTTCTATCGCCTCCTGCAGGTCCTGCACATAGGACGACGCCCGTTCGTTGAGGATGACCAGGTCGACGTGCAGGCCCTTTATCCGCCAGTATTCACGGGCACGCAGCAACTGACGGACCTGGGCGAGGTCCTCGACCTCGTCGATGCGCAAGAGAACCAACGGCAGATCACCAGAAATCCCCAGCGGCCATAGCCCCGACTGGCACCCCGCCCCTCGTATGATGGCCGGCGCCGAAGCGCGAAAACGTGGGTCAACATAGAGAATCGGCGCGGCCAGGCGCTGGAAGTCCGCCGCCTCCTCGGAGTCGATGCCAAGGTCGCGCAATTGCACCTGGGCCTGGGTCCAGGCCAGGGTCTTGGCGCGCTCGAAGGCATTGCGTTCATGGTGCTTGTCGATCAGATCCAGTAATTCCTCTCGCGAGCTTGCGACCACCGTCCAGAAGGCTACCCGCGCAACTTTGCCGGGCCCAACCCGCAGACGTTGACGCAAGGAAAAGATCGGATCGAGGACCGTCCCCTGGCTGTTCGACAGCGCCCGATGCCCGGTGATCGCCAGCGCCTCGCGCACGCTACGGTTGCGGCCAAGGAAACGCGCGCGGTCGGACTCGTATTGCGGATCAGCGATCAGCTCACCTTCCACCACCACGAAGTGCGCCGCCCATACCGGCGTTTCCTCCGGTCCACGCGGGCGGCGAGTGGCGACCAGTGCCGTGAACTCGGCAAGGTATTCAGTCTGCACGAACATTCGCGAGAACACTGGATGCGCGCTGTCAGCGGCCCGAGTCGCCAGGACCACCTCGGCATAGGAGGTCAGTTCGATGTCGCGTGGCCTGCGCCCGTTGTTGACCAGCGAAACTCGCCGCACTTCGCCGTTGTCCTCGCCGGACACCAGTACTTCCAGGCTGGTGACCAGCGAGCCTTGGCGATGAATGAACTCGGCCTGATCCTCGTGGAACAGTACCTCGCCGTTTTCCACGTCGCGGCCACTGGGCTGCAGCGTCGCCGACCAGGCTTCCCCACTCTGGGTGTCACGCAGGAAGATGAAGCTGCCCCAGTCATCGCGGGTGGCATCCTCACGCCAGCGCGTCACGTCGATATCCCCCCAGCGACTGTAACCGCCGCCTGCCGAGGTGAGCATCAGCGCGTAGCGGCCATTGGAGAGCAGATGGGTGATCGGCGCGCCGCCGCCTCCCGCATCGATGCGCCGCAGGGTTTCGCTGCGGCCCTCGGTCGCGGAAACCGTCACCTCTTCGGCTCGTGGATGCGCCAACAGTACGTCCCGTGGCACGCGCTCCTGCAGTAGCAAATCGCAGGCCTGAATCATCGGCTCGCGGTGGAAACGGCAGCGCATCCTGCCATCGTGCAAGGCATTGGCGATGGCAACGATGGTCATGCCCTGATGGTGGGCCATAAAGCAGCGAACGATCGCCACATTCTCGTCATCCGGCAGCCGTGAGCGGGTGAAGTCCAGCGCCTCGTAGAAACCATAGCGGCCCTGCGCGCCCATCCCGGCCAGCCGCTCGTAATTGCGGCGCGCCGCCTGCGGATCGATCATCGCCGCCAGACCGGTCGCATAAGGCGCGACCACCACGTTCTCGGACAGCCCGCGCTTGAGGCCAAGCCCGGGCACACCGAAATTGGAGTACTGGTAGGTGAATTCCAGGTCGCGGGCGTTGTAGGCGGACTCCGAGATCCCCCAGGGGATGCCCAACGAACGGCCGTAGGCTTCCTGTAACGCCACCACCAGACGAGTACTCTGTTCCAGCAGGCTGCCAGCCGGCGCGCGCATCACCAGCGACGGCATCAGATATTCAAACATCGAGCCGGACCAGGAGATCAGCGCCGAGCCGCCGGGGACCGGCGTTGCGATGCGTCCGAGGCGGAACCAGTGAGGTGTCGGGACATCCCCCTTGGCAATGGCGAACAGGCTGGCCAGTCGTGCTTCCGAGGCGAGCAGGTCATAGCAGCTCGGATCGAGGCGATTATCGGTCTGGGAGTAGCCGATCGACAGCAGCTTTCGTTCGGGGTCGAGCAGGAAGCTGAAGTCCATAGCTCCGGCCATCGCCCGGGCCATATCGGCGAGCGCTTGCAAGCGCGGCGCCAATGTAGACCGCGCCTCGTCCGGCAACATGCGGTCGCGCAGGTGTTCAGCCACTGCCTTGCGCAGCGCTTCGACCCAGAACAGCAGGTCATCACCCTCGCCGACCGGAACGACCCTGACGGCCACCTTGGCGGCCTTTTCGGTCAGCCGCTTCAGACTCGGCAACAGTCCGTCGAATGCTTGCAGCCCCGCCAAGTGGACGCGGACTTCCTCCAGATCGTCGCGCAGTTGCCGCAGCGGCTCGCCACCCGCGCCCGACAGCCCGGCGATGGCCTCCTGGACCAGCCACAGGTCGTCCATCAGGCCGCGACAGGCCTCCTGCGCCAACGGGCTTTCCCGCCACTCATCGCAAGCGTTGGCGAGCACGATCAGGTGCCCGGCGAAGTTACCACTATCGACCGACGACACGTAGGCCGGATGCAAGGCTCGCAGGTCTTGGGTCGCATACCAGTTGAAAAAATGCCCGCGGTAGCGCGGCAGCTTCTCCAGGGTTGCCATGGTCGCTTCCAGGCGCTCGAGCGTCTCAATGCTGCCGGCCCAGCCAAAGTCGCGGGCAGCGACTGCCGAGAGCAGATAGAGCCCGATGTTAGTCGGCGAGGTGCGATGTGCGAGTACCGGTTTGGGCTGTTCCTGGAAATTGTCCGGCGGCAGCAGGTTATCCTCCGCTGTAACGAAGGTTTCGAAGAAACGCCAAGTGTGTCGTGCGGTCAAGCGCAGGGCATGCGCGTCCAGCGGCGAAGCCGTGCGCTGGCGGGCGACCTTCGATGGCCGGCTGCTCAGCAGAGCCAGCGCCGGCGCCGCCAACCAGAGCAACGCTAGTGGCCCGACTAACGGCCAGGAGCTGGGCGCGAAGGCCAGCCCGGCGGCGCTCATCAGCAGCGCAAGCGCGGTGCCACCAGCCATCTGCCGGTAACTGCCGCGCAGGTCTGGCAAAGGGCAGCTGGACGCCTGCGCAGCGGTGGTCCATTCGAGCAGGTGATCGTGGCTGGAGAACATCCGCACCAAGGTGCGCCCAATAGCGTCACCCATGCGCCATGCAAGGTCCGCCAAAAAGGCCAGCGAGAGCACAATCTGCAGAGCCGCGCGACGCAGGTCGGCACCTAACATGCCGAAGTGATTGCGCAGACGGATGCCGCGCCGCTGCGGCAGCAGGGAGCAGACGGTTGGCAGCAGGGCCGGAATCATCAGGGTCGCCAGCACGAACAGTGTAGCGAGCAGCGCCAGCGGCAACGGCAGCCACCAGCAGAACACCAGACTGGCCAGGGCGAAGGGCGCGAACAACGAGCGACGCAGGTTGTCGAGCATCTTGCAGCGGCCGATCGGCGGTACCGCCTGAGCCCCCGTCCAGTGCCCGAATACCCAAGGAAGCAATTGCCAGTCGCCGCGCGTCCAGCGGTGCAGACGTTTGGCGGTGACATCGAAGCGCACCGGGGATTCTTCGATCACTTCGACATCCGAGGCCAGGCCGGCGCGGGCGAAGATGCCCTCGAATAGATCATGACTGAGCAGCCGGTTGTCGCCGACCCGGCCACCGAGCGCGGCTTCGAAGGCATCCACATCATAGATACCCTTACCGGTGTAGGAACCTTCGCCGAAGAGGTCCTGGTAAACATCCGAAACCGCCGCCGCGTAGGGATCTATGCCGCCGGGACCGGAGAACACCTGCTGGTAAAAGGAGCCCTCGCCGCCCAGCGGCAGAGAGGGCGTGACCCGTGGCTGGAGGATCGCGTAGCCGCTGACAATGCGCTTCAGCGCGGCGTCGAAACGTGGGTGGTTCAATGGGTGAGCCATCTTGCCAATCAGCCGCAGCGCCGCCTCCCGCGGCAGGCGGGTATCGGCGTCAAGGGTGATCACGTAGCGCACCCCGGCCGGCACTTTCGGTGCCTCGCCGAAGATGGACATGAAACTCGTCTCGCCATCCCCACGCAACAGGCGGTTTAGCTCGTGCAGTTTGCCGCGCTTGCGTTCCCAGCCCATCCAGCACTGCTCGCGGGCATTGAACAAGCGCCGCCGACAGAGCAAGAAGAAGCGCTGGCCGCCGGGCCCAGGCCCATAGCGGCGATTCAGCTGTTCGATCGCCTCGGTTGCTACCGTCAGCAAATGCGCATCGCTGTCGAGCTCCTCTTGCTGCGCATCGACGCCATCGGCCAGCAAGGCAAAGGCCAGATCGCCGCCGATGCCCGCCAAATGGTGGACCTCCAGTCGCTCGATCTGCTCCAACAGATCGGCTTCGCTGGTCAACAGCGTCGGCACAGCGATCAGCGTACGTAGCGCCTGCGGCACGCCGGCGGACAACTCCAACCCCGGCAGAGTAATGGCGCCGAAACTCCAGGTGACTATGCGATTGACCAGCGCCGTGGCCACCTCGGTGACCGGCACGCACATCGACAGCAGGAACAACAGGATCCAGCCAACAGCCACGGACGGCACCGCCAAGGCCCAGGCCATTAGCGCCAGTAGCAGCGTGGTCAGCAAGAAAATGCTGCCAACATAGCCGCCGATGCCCAGGCGAATGTTGAAGCGGCTGATGCGCAAGCGCAGAGGTGCGCGAAAGCCCATGGCCCGCTCCAGCGCCGGGCGTCCCTCGGCGATCAGGTGGTAGCCAGGATCGCTCGCTCGCTCGCCCCACTCCTCGCCCTGCTCGGCGCTCTCGGCCAGGCGGGCGGCCTCCAAGGCCCGGTCGGCGACCTCCAGTTCCGAGAGAGCCGAGCCACGCGCTAGTTGCTCGATGGCGCTGCGGTACAGGTTGCGCGTCGGGAAGTCCATAAGGGCAAACGCACTGCCCGCGCGCAAGCGCGCATCGACCAGGCTGACACTTTCAAACAGCTTGGCCCAGTCAATATCGGAAATCAGCCGCATGCTGGTGATGATGTTGCGCACCGTGACATTGGAGGCACCCTGGCGTTGCTGGGCGTGCTGCACCACCTCCTCGACGCAAACACCCTGTGCTTGCAGACGTTCGTCCAGCCAGCCCAGCGCCGGGGTCGTACGCGGATCCTGGTCGCGCAGGCGTTTAGCGAGTTGAGCGGCGAACAGCTCGGGCAACCGCCCGAGCGGACGCGCGGCGATATCTGCCAGCGCCGAACGGGCGCTGGCAGGTACGAGCAAACGATCGGCCAGTTCGTCGGCGTCCGCGCGGGCCATACGACCGTCGTCGATCTGCTCGGCGAGTCGGCGCAGGTTCTCGATCAGGACGATACGCAGGGTGATCGCCACAGCCCACAACTCACCGATGGTCAGCGGCTGGACCCGCTGGTACGCATCAATGAAACACCGCAGCATGTCGAGGTCGAGATGACTGTCGGTATGCGCAACGAAGGCCCAAGCCAGGCCAAAGACCCGCGGGTAGCCAGCGAACGGTCCCTCGGCGAGCTTCGGCAACTGGCGGTAGTAGCCAGGTGGCAGATCATCGCGAATTTCCCGGATCTGTTCCTCGACGATATGGTAGTTGTCCAGCAGCCATTCGGCGGCGGGCACCACGCTGTGGCCGCTCTCAAGCTCTGCGGCGCTCGCTCGGTAGGCGGCGAGCAGGACCGAAGCGTTGTCGTCGAGGCGTACATGCAAGGGAAGCACAGTGGGCGGCCTGGGTGTCACCTGCTGGGCGATGGCCAGACTCTCGGCATGTTGCTCAAGTCGCTCGATACCGAAAAGCGTCTCCCGTACCGGCGCATGGTCACTCCAGGGGGGGGATAGAACGCGCTGCCCAAGTGCCCGGCGGAAGATTGAATGCATAAATAACGTTCCGAGACACGCATCGGTCTCATTAGCAAGCTAGGTAGCGAACCTCAGACAAGGCGGCAAGGGGCTCGAAACAGCAACATGCCGCTGTTCAGCCAAGCCCGGCGCCAGTCAATCAAAGTCGCCCCATTAGCAGCAGCACGATGACGATGATCACCACAATGCCCAACCCACCGCTTGGCCCGTATCCCCAGCTCCTGCTATGCGGCCAACTCGGGAACGCACCGATCAACAGCAGGATGAGAATAATTAACAGGATTGTGCCCAAGCTCATGGCTATCTCCTCGGACGCATGAAGAAACTGGCTGGTTGACTATCGCTCAAAGCGCGTCCAGCAATCTGACAGAGCCGAGATTGAATGTATTCACAGGCACGAGTCTGTACGCCAACGCACAGAGTCCGCTCAGAAGCTGATGCGCGGTTCAACGTTAATGACCCCAGTTGAAATTACAGCTCAGGCGCCCATCACCAGAATCAACGTTGCGCATACGCAGGCATACAACGCGCCTTCGAACAGGGCTTCATGCCAGACAAAACGCAGTACCCCAATGCGGCGCAAGATCCAGTCCAACAGCAGAAAAATCGGCAAGGCCAGCAACAGGGCCTGGGCGATTGGCGGCAAATAGACGCCCCCCACTTCCAGATCAATGGGCAAGGGCTGGCACTCCTTCCTTGTCTGCGGGTTGGAAGTATTTACGATGACGCTCCAGAAACGACACCACGATCAACAACGCCACGCGCATCCTGAATACCGACCACAGGTGTTCATGTACGTCTAGATGCAAGTCGTCCATTTCATCGCCCAAGACATGCAAGCTTCCGAGCAACTGCTCAAGGTCAACCCCGGGTCGCCCGGCGATCAATCGCCCTGTCTCTCGGACAGCCGCCAGCAAACGGTTCTGTTGTTGCGTACTCAACAACGTATTGCTTTGCCCCTGTTGCCTGAGCTGGTTCAAAGCCACCCCCAGTGCCATGCACCCGAGGCTGACTTCGAACAGCTCGCGGGAATGTTTTTCGTTGGTCGCCGGCAACAGTCCCAGCATCATGGTCAGGCGATCGACCATGCGGCTTTCAAACGCAAATTGCTGTTCATCGGTGGCCGGCGTCTTCAACAAAGCGTAGACCTGCTCGCAGCTTTCATTGAACAGCCGGCGCATTCGCAAATCGGGCCTGAACGGGAAGATCAAGGCGTACACGCTGAGCGCCATCGCGGCTGCACTGATATACGCACCGGCAAACTCGAACCATTGAATGGCACTGTTTTGTCCGATTCCGACATTTTGCGGGCCCAGCAACAGCAAGGTGGTCAGTCCCAGGCCAATACCCGTGCCGGTGGTTGGCGGGCTGGCCAGCCCCACCGCGACGGCATACAGCAATGGGGCCAGCAGCAAAGCGAGTAACTCGAAATCACTGATCATCGGCATCAGCATGAACAGATAGAGCGCCGACACCACCAAGGCCAGACCCAGCCCCCTGGCAAAGCTTTGACTGGCCAGCAACGGTCGCGGAAAAGTCGCCATCAGCGAACAGAGAATCCCCACCACGATCATCCCGCCACGTGCCCCATCCCAAGCGGTCTCGATCCAGATCAGACCGGCCACCAGCAACGCGGTAAATGCCCGGATTGCGTTCATTGCCGCCAACGTGAAGTCCAGATGCAACGGGTTTTCCTGGCCGCGGAACACGCAACTGGCTTCACGTCCGTCCTGGATCGCGTCACTCAGTTCCAGAATCTGCCCCAGTTGCTCCAACATCCGCGCCTGCTCCCAGCGCAATGCCCAGGCCAGTGAGCGCAGGGTGGCAGGCATCGTCTCAGTGAGTTGTTCGGCCTTGTAGGCCTGGTCATCGAAGCGCTGTTGCAGCGCGCCGAAATGGTGCCGCGCCTCGTTCGACAATGAGCGCCCTTGCACGGCCAATTCATCGAGAAACGCCAGTTCCTCGGAACGCAAATGTTGTATTTCTTCCGGCAACGCGCCTATCCAGCGCTCGGTGAGCAGTTGCCGCTGGTGACGCAATGCCGTCAGCCGCGAAGTCAGCAGCACCAGTTGATTGCCGAGCAACTGCACCAGGCTATCGGCACTGCGCAACCGTGGCGCATCGAAGTACAAATGCCGACGCAGCCCTTCAAGGGCGCTGATCTCACCCAACAATTGCATTTGCCGCTGGTGGAAATCGGCCTCGCTTTCCTCGGTTCGAATGACCGCTGCCGCGTGAGTCGCGAGCAGCTTGATCACTTGATCGATCTTGGCGAAGTAACCCCGGGCCACCGCCTCCGGTCGCGCGGTCAGAAGACTGACGACACACACGCAGGCCACCGCCAATAATGTTTCAGTCACGCGGGTGACGGCCAGCAGGAACGTGCCCTCCTGGTCGGGTTGCGCCAGCAATGCCACCACCACCGCCGTGTAACCGCTCAGGACAAACGCCTGGGAACTGGTGTAGCGCAACAAGGTGCCACCGGCGGTACACAGCGCCAGCCATAAGGCCAGGGTGATGATGAAGGGCAGCGGCGCCTGGGGGAAAATGGCCATGATCAACACCGCGACTGCCGCGCCCAACGTGGTGCCAATGATCTGGCCGAAACTTCGGGCCAGGGCCATGCCGCCCAAAGGCTGACTGACAATGATCACCGCCATGATTGACCACTTGGGCTGGTCGAGGTCGAACACAAAGGCCAGATACAGCGTCAGCAACCCGGCCACGATGGTTCTCAGGGCAAACAGCAGCACCTCGCGTCCGGGGTTGAGAATCGCCTTGAAGTATTGAAGCAGCGGTTGCATGGGAGCGCTCATCGAGTCATCTCCTGCAAGCGTAGTCATTGCTTCCTTGCTACGACGAGTTTCAATGTCGACAAGACCTGTAGGCCATTTCGCCGATGGACACGCCTGCGCTGATAGAGCCTGTCGATCACTTCGTCAGCCAAAGCGATTGGACAGGATCCCCCCATGCCCCTAGGCTGAAATCGCTGCGCAAGCATCACTCTCTCTATAAAGCCCCTGCCCATGATTGTGCGTCCCAAGCCGAATCTGCTCGGCATGTTGTTTTCCCTTAAAGGCTCGATTGCCAAGCGCATTGCCTTGCGCAGTCTGTTGGTGACCCTGCTGGCGTCGGTAATCGTGCTGGTGGAGATCTGGCACCCGGCGTATTTCTCCAAGGTCAACGCCACGCCGTTCACCCTGTTGGGGCTGTCGTTGTCGATCTTCATGAGTTTTCGCAACAATGCCTGCTACGACCGCTGGTGGGAGGGCCGCAAGCATCTGGGGCAGTTGATCATCGAAGTGCGATCGTTGATTCGTCAAACCCAGGGTCTGATGGCGGCGGCCGAACGTGAACTTATGCTGCGTGAACTCTGCGGATTCGCCCATGGCCTGATCGCCCGCCTGCGCGTTGAAAACGAGATGAGTGCCATCAAACCGTGGACGCAGGACGCCCCGGACGCAGGGCACCCGAATATCACTGACGCGGTTTTGCAGCGGATCGGCGTCCGGTGCTCGGCCCTCGCCGAACGCGGTCAGATCAGCGAGTGGCGTTATACCCAACTGGAAACGCGACTGGTCAGCCTCAGTCAGGTCCAGGCCAGTTGCGAACGCATCAAAAGTACGCCGCTGCCCTTCCCCTACACCCTGTTGCTGCACCGCACCATCTACCTGTTCTGCATCCTGTTGCCGTTCGCCATGGCCGAACCCCTTGGCTGGTTGACTCCGGTGATCACCGCCATTGTCAGTTACACCTTTTTCGGCCTCGATGAAATCGGCGACGACCTGGAAGACCCGTTCGGTTTCGATGAGAACGATCTGCCGTGCAATGCGATTTTGCGCACACTGGAGCGCGAAGTGCTGGCAGCGCTGGGGCAAACCGACTTGCCAGCGGCCCTTGAGCCAGACGACTACGTGCTGAACTGAGCCAAGGTTTGACTCACAGCCCGGCCTGACCGAAGCTGGTGACTTTGTAAAAACCTGTCAGCTTCCGGATCCCTGCATGCCTCAGTCCCGCCGCTATCTGCTCATCAGCCTCTGTGCACTGCTTGCCCTCGCCCTCGCCTGGTTTTTTTTGCGCAGCACGACGCCTGTGGTGCCGGAGGCAATTCGACGCGGCTACAGCGAAGCGCTGACCCAGGCACGCACGGGGCAACCGGGGGCGGCGCGGGTTCTTTACCAGCAATTGGGCCGCCCTGACCTGTCCGACAAGCGCCGCGTCTGGCTGCATGCCGAACTGCCCAACTACCCCAGCCCGCAAGCCCTGAAACTGGCGGATGCGGACCTGCAACATCCATCGGCGGATGTACGCATCGCGGCGATCAAAAGCATCAGCGGTTTAGTGCCCAATGGACAGCGAAGTCTGTTGCTCGGGCCCTTGCTCGATGACAGCGACCCAAGCGTTCGGTTTGCGGCGGTCAACGCCCTGCTGGGGCTGTCCCCGGATGAGCTGGGGTTGTATTTCGGCCCTCTGGAGCAAGCCATTGATGCTTGGGAACAGGTCCTCAAGCAGCAGCCGGAAAACGCCGACACCCAGTACCAGCTGGCACGCCTGCATTTGCACAATGTCGAACTGAAGGACGCGCAGCAGGCATTGGAGCGCACGTTGCAACTGGCGCCCGGCAACTTGCCGGCCCTGGTGATGCAGATTGACGTGCTGGATCGACAGGGCCAAAGCGATGCCGCCCAGCAATTGTTGGCGAAACAGTTAAAGGCCCAGCCCGATTCGGCCTATCTGCAGCATGCGTTGGGGCTCTGGTTGCTGCATCACGGGCAAAGTGAGTTCGCGTTGCTCGGGCTGTCCAAAGCCGTGGAGCTTGAACCCGACAACAAGGATTACCGCTACGACCTGGCCACCACGTTGCATGGCGAGCAAGAGCTGGAGGCCGCGCAGAAACAGCTGCAGGAAATCGTCCAGCGCCACCCGGCCGATCGCAAGGCGCGCGTGCTGTTGATCAACTATTGGAAGGAAAGCGGGCAGTTGCAGAACGTACAGATCCTGTTGGCGCAGCTCGAGCAGCTCAATCCGGATGATCCGGCGTTGCAGCAAGGGCTATAAACGATCTCTCGGTAGCCGCTACAAATCAGAGCAAGAAAAGGTTGAACCGCCGACTCGACGAAAGGTCAAGTGATCAGGCAGCCCATTTCAGGCACTTGAAGCCTGCTGCCTCGCTTCCCCTAGTCATGAGAGGGCATTTTTTGACTACATCTAACGAGTTGATCAGCGCAAAAGCCGGTACCGGTATCGAAGGTCTGGATGACATCCTGGCCGGTGGATTGTCCCGCAGCCATCTGTTCTTGCTGGAGGGTGAACCCGGAACCGGCAAAACCACCGTCGCGTTGCATTTTCTGTTGGCTGGCGCCTGTGCCGGCGAACGCTCGTTGTACATCACGCTGTCGGAAACCGAGCGCGAGCTGCGCCAGGGCGCGTTGTCTCACGGCTGGGAGCTCGATGAGAACATCCACATCTTCGAGTTGACGCCGCCGGAAAGCCTGCTCAATGCCGAGCATCAGCAGAGCCTGCTGTACTCCTCGGACCTGGAGCTGGGTGAAACCACCAAACAGATTTTCGAAGTGGTCGAACGGGTCAAGCCGACTCGCGTGGTGCTCGACAGCCTGTCCGAAATCCGTCTGTTGGCCCAGAGTTCTTTGCGATATCGCCGGCAGATTCTGGCCATCAAGCATTACTTCGTGCGGTATGACGCCACGGTGCTGCTGCTCGATGACCTGACCACCGAATCCCTCGACAAAACCGTGCACAGCGTGGCCCATGGAGTGATTCGTCTCGAAGAGCTGACGCCCAACTACGGTGCCGAACGCCGGCGCATCCGCGTGGTGAAGTACCGCGGCCAGAAATACCGTGGTGGTTTCCATGACTTCACCATCATGGGCGACGGCGTGCATGTGTTCCCGCGCCTGGTCGCGGCCGAACACCGCGGGCGTTATACCCGCCAGCAGTTGACCAGTGGCATCACGGAAATGGACGCCCTGCTCGGTGGCGGTATCGAGACGGGCTCCAGCACGTTGATTCTCGGTCCGGCCGGGACCGGCAAATCGCTGATCTCGATGATCTTCGCCGCTGCGGCCGTGGCCCGTGGTGAGAAGGCCGCGCTGTTCATCTTCGATGAAGAGCTGGGACTGCTGTTCGAACGGATGAAAAACATCGGCATCGACCTTCAGGCATTGCAAGACACCGGCAACCTGATGATCGAGCAAGTGGACGCCGCCGAATTGTCCCCCGGCGAGTTCTCCCACCGGGTTCGCCGTTATGTCGATGAGGGCCAGATCAAAACCGTGGTGATCGACAGCATCAACGGCTATCAGGCCGCGATGCCCGAGGAAAATGCGCTGGTGCTGCACATGCACGAGTTGCTGCTGTACCTCAATCGTCAGGGCGCCGCGACGTTCATGACCGTCGCTCAGCATGGGCTGGTCGGGGACATGCAGGCGCCCGTCGACATTACCTATCTGGCCGACACCGTCATTCTGTTGCGCTACTTCGAGGCGCTGGGCAAGGTTCGCCGGGCAATCTCGATCATCAAGAAACGCACCGGCAGCCACGAATCGACCATTCGCGAATACCGCATCAGCAGCCAGGGCATCACCATCGGTGAGCCGCTGGATGCATTCCAGGGTGTGTTGCGCGGCGTGCCGACTTACATGGGCGCGAGTAATCCGTTGCTTCAGGAAGACGTCAAGTGACCGTCATCGAGGCGATGTCCGAACGCGCAATCATTCTTGCGCCGGTGGGACGCGACAGCCAGATCGCGCTGATGATACTCAACGAAGCCGGGTTCGACGGGATCATCACCCCGGATCTTGTTGCGTTGTGCAGTGAACTTGAGCAAGGCGCCGGATTGCTGGTGATCGCGTCCGAAGCCTTGTTGGGCGCAGACCTGGAACCGCTGCTCGGTCTGATCGAGCAGCAACCGGCATGGTCCGACCTGCCGATCGTACTGCTGACCCACCACGGAGGCCCGGAACAGAACCCGGCATCGCGGCTCGGCCCTCAGTTGGGCAATGTAACGTTTCTCGAGCGGCCATTTCATCCGGTGACCCTGATCAGCCTGGTCACCACCGCGTTGCGCGGGCGACGACGGCAGTATGAAGCCCGGGACCGACTGATTGATCTGAGCCAAAGCGAACTGCGCCTGCAAAATACTCTGGAAACCCTCGAACAACAGGTCGAAGAACGCACGGCACAATTGCGTCACAACGAAGAAGCCCTCAGACAATCGCAGAAAATGGAAGCGGTCGGTCAACTCACCGGCGGCATCGCCCATGATTTCAACAACATGCTGACCGGCATCATCGGTAGCCTGGAGCTGCTGCGTCGACGCCTGGCCCGAGGGCGCACCGAGGACCTGGACAGCCTGATCGACCTGGGGGTGACGTCCGCCAACCGCGCGGCGGGCCTGACTCACCGACTGCTGGCGTTCTCCCGACGCCAGTCGCTGGATTCAAAACCCGTGGAGATGAACGTCCTGGTGGCATCCATGGATGAACTGTTACAACGCAGCATCAACGAAAGCATTCACCTGGAAATACAACTGGACGACCAGCTGTGGGTGGCCGAGGCAGACCCCAACCAACTCGAAAGCGCCCTGCTCAACCTGGTACTCAATGCCCGGGATGCCATGCCCGACGGCGGAAAACTGCTGGTCAAAACCTCCAACCAGCATCTGGATGCGCAATACACCCAAGCCCATGACAATCTCCAACCCGGTGATTACATCGCCCTGAGCGTCACCGATACCGGTTACGGCATGCCGGAAAGCACCATCAACCGGGCCTTTGACCCGTTCTTCACCACCAAACCCATCGGCCAGGGCACGGGCCTGGGGTTGTCAATGATTTACGGTTTCAGCAAACAGTCCGGCGGCCACGTCACCATCCACAGTGACGTCGGAAAAGGCACCACGGTCAGTCTGTTTTTACCGCGTTTTCGGGGTGAGCTCGTTCAAGACACACAAGTCGATCTGCAACACGCGCCTTACGCCAGGGAAGGCGAAACCGTGCTGATCGTCGAGGACGATCCCGCGGTACGAGTCCTGGTCAGCGCCGTATTGAGTGAATTGGGCTACGCCTTCGTTGAAGCGGGCGATGCCGACAGCGCGCTGCCGATTCTCGATTCCGGGCAGCGTATCGACCTGTTGATCAGCGATGTGGGATTGCCCGGGATGAACGGCCGACAATTGGCGGAAATCGGCCGCCAATACCGGCCCGACCTCAAAGTGTTGTTCATCACCGGGTATGCCGAACACGCTGCCGTGCGCGGTGGTTTTCTTGACCCCGGCATGCAGATGATCACCAAGCCGTTCACGTTCGACCTGCTGACGGCGAAGGTGCGGGAAATGATCAGAATCTGAAGCACTCTTGCATAGGAGCTGCCGCAGCTTCAGGACAGCATGTCCTGCATGATCTGTTGCAACACATCCAGATCGAATGGCTTGGCCAGGATCGGTGCTTTGCGGGTGATCGGGCTGTCGGTCTCGCGGATCTCCTGCGGGTAACCACTGATGAAGATCACCTTGAGCTCCGGTCGCAATTTCACTGCAGGCTCGGCAATCTGCACACCGGAAATCCCGCCAGGCAGGCGAAAGTCGGTGATCATCATGTCCAGGTGCGGTTTACTCGCCAGAATTTCAAAGGCCTGCTCGCCGTTTTCTGCTTGCAGCACCCGGTAACCTTCACCAGACAAATAA
The DNA here is from genome assembly GCF_030687165.1 of Pseudomonas sp. FP1740. Classification (NCBI taxonomy): domain Bacteria; kingdom Pseudomonadati; phylum Pseudomonadota; class Gammaproteobacteria; order Pseudomonadales; family Pseudomonadaceae; genus Pseudomonas; species Pseudomonas sp. FP1740. The sequence goes on along the minus strand of NZ_CP117461.1, from coordinate 3,217,775 downwards.
GCTGACAACACCATCAGGATCGAAGGGTCATCCTCGACGATCAATACCACGTCTTGTGCATCTTCACTCATGGAAAACCTTTGTTCGGTCAATAGCTGCTGATACGACCGTATGGTCACTCAGAGGTTGCGTTCATTTGGCTGTTTTCCTGCAGCGGCAGACAAACGCGAAATAAGGCGCCTTCGCCAATCCGGCTCTCGACGGTGATGGAGCCACCATGGGCGGCGACAATCTGCTCCGAAATAAACAGTCCCAGGCCCAGCCCCGCCACAACCGCCCTGGCGGAAACTCGCTCGAACTGCTGAAAAATGCGCTGCTGATTCTCATCACTGATCCCGATACCACGATCCTGAACCTCAACCCGCGCTTGCCCGGCGTGATTGTACACGCGTACGTCGATCGGGCTCTTGGCACCATAGCGCAAGGCATTGGTCAGCAGGTTGGAAATCACTTGCTCGATACGGAACTCGTCCCAACAGCCCAACACGGATTGGTCGGCGATCAGGGTGACCGAGGACTCTGCCGCCTCGACCTGCGGTGCAAAGTTTTGCAAAAGATTGCGTACCAGTTGCACCAGGTCAAACCGACTGGGGCGGATCGACAGCTTGCCGGTGCGGATGCGCGAGACATCCAGCATGTCTTCGATCAGGCGGATCAAGCTTTTGATCTGCCGCTCATCGCGGTCGACCATGGCGTGCATCTTATCAAGGGTGAACGCTGCGGCGTTATCCCGGGCCAGGTGCATTTTGCGCAACTGGGTTTCGAGGATCAGGCCATTGAGCGGCGTACGGACTTCGTGCGCGACGATGGACATGAAGTCATCTCGCATGCGCACCGCTTGCTCAAGCTCATTGCGGGTGTGCTGCAACTGCTCGAACAGAGCCTCCTGCTCCCGGCGACTTTGCTCCAGGGCCTCGACTTGTCGCATCATCGCCTTGCTTTGGCGATACAGGTCGACGAAGACATTGACCTTGCTCTTGACCGCCATAACATCCAGTGGCTTGTGCAGAAAGTCCACGGCCCCGCTTTCGTAGCCCTTGAACGCGTAATTGAGCTCGCGGCCGGCAGCGCTGACGAACACGATCGGGATGTTTTTGGTTTTTTCCGTGCCGCGCATCAATTCAGCCAGTTCGAAGCCGTTCATGCCGGGCATCTGCACATCGAGAATGGCCATGGCGAATTCGTGCTGCAACAACAACGACAAGGCTTCGTCGGCGGACAAGGCCTTGTAGACGAGGCGGTCTTCACGCCTGATCAGCGCCTCAAGCGCCAGAAGGTTCTCCGGCAGGTCGTCGACGATCAGTAATTTGGCCTGGATATTACTTGGCATGCGATACGTTCCAGTTCGACAAGCAGACGGCCGAAGCACCGATGACGATAGCTCCTGTACACGGAAAACCTGCACTGTTCATGATTTTCGGTAGATCCGTTCTTGCTTGACCAACGGTTCGAACTGATTGCCGTAGGCCGAAAAATCCAGGGTTTCCTTACTGCCCAGCGCCAGAAAGCCCCGATGACACAGGGATTCATGAAACAAGCCGAACGTTCGATCCTGAAGATTTTTATTGAAGTAAATCAATACATTACGACACGAGATTAATTGTGTTTCCGAGAATACGCTATCGGTAGCCAGGCTGTGATCGGCGAAGGTCACGTTGTCGCACAGGCTCTTGTCAAAAATGGCGTAGTCATAGGCTGCCGTGTAGTAATCAGCAAACGAACGCTGACCACCGGCCTGCTGGTAATTGTGAGTGTAGGCCCGAACATTCTGCAGGGAGAAAATCCCTTGCCTGGCTTTATCCAGCGAGCGCGGATTAATATCGGTGGCATAGATGATGGTGCGCTCCAGCAGGCCTTCTTCGCGCAACAGAATCGCCATCGAATAGACCTCTTCACCGGTGCTGCAACCGGCAATCCAGACCTTGATCGACGGATAGGTCTTGAGCAGTGGCACCACTTCCTGACGCAGCGCCAGGAAGTGTGAAGGGTCGCGAAACATTTCGCTGACCGGAATCGTCAGCAATTGCAGCAGCTGCATGAATGCGGTCGGATCGTGCAGGACCTTCTCTTGCAGCGCCGAGATGGTATTGCACTCGAATTGGCTCAATGCATGGTTGACCCGACGCTTGATCGACGCGCCGGAGTAATCGCGAAAATCGTAGCTGTATTTGAGGTAGATCGCTTCGATCAGCAACCTCAATTCGATTTCGCTGCGCTCCATTAGAGGCGTTCCATCTTCGGTAACCACACACGAATCAGCGAGAACAGGCGATCCAGGTCGATGGGCTTGGCCAGGTAGTCGTTGGAGCCGGCCTGCAAGCAGCGCTCCTGATCGTCCTTCATCGCCTTGGCCGTCACCGCAATGATCGGCAGCTTGCGCCAGCGCGGGTCCTTGCGGATTTCCAGGGTGGCTTCGAAACCATCCATTTCCGGCATCATCACGTCCATCAGCACCAGGTCGATGTCCTCGACTTCATTTAATCGCTCAATTGCTTCACGACCGTTACGACCAATCACCACCACCGCGCCCTTCTGCTCCAGCGCGCTGGTCAGGGCGAAGATATTGCGTACATCGTCGTCCACCAGCAGCACTTTGCGCCCCTCGAACACCTTATCGCGGCTGCGGGCGGTCTTGAGCATGGTCTGGCGTTCATGGGATAAACGGGATTCGACCTTGTGCAGGAAGAGTGTCACTTCATCCAGCAACCGCTCGGGCGAACGCGCGCCCTTGATGATGATCGAGCGCGAATACTTGCGCAGCTCGGCCTCTTCGTCCCGGGTCAGATTGCGCCCGGTATAGACGATCACCGGTGGAAACGAGCAGATATCCTCGCAGGACATGCGCTTGAGCAAGTCATTGCCAAGCATGTCCGGCAGTTTCAGGTCGATGATCATGCAGTCGAAAATCGTGGTGCGCAGCAAATCGAGTGCATCCTGCGCCAGGCCGACGGCAGTGATTTCGATGTCCTCGTCGCCGATCAATCGGGCGATGCTGTCACGCTGCAGATCGTCGTCTTCGACCAGCAATATGCGTTTGACCTTCTGGGTCAGTTTGGCTTCGAGGCGGGCAAACACCTCCTTGAGCACCTCGCGCGTAGTCGGTTTGACCGCGTAACCGATGGCGCCCATGTGCATGGCGGCCTCGACACGGTCTTCGACCGAGATCACATGCACGGGAATGTGCCGGGTTTCGGCGTGCTCTTTCAGGCGCTGCAACACCGTCAGCCCGGAATGATCCGGCAGCCGCATGTCCAGCAGGATCGCGTCGGGGATGAATTGCCTGGCCAGGTCGTAGCCTTCATCGGCGCCGTAGGCCACCAGGCACTGATAACCCAGTTCATGGGCCAGATCGTAGAGGATGCGCGCAAAGTCCGGCTCATCTTCCACCACCAGGATGCAACGAGTGGCGAACGGCGCCTTGTAGCGATCATCATCGAAACCCGCGATTTCGACCTCGGCAACCAGCGGCACAGGTGCGGTAGCCACGATGGCTTGCGGCATGGCCACCGGCGTGGCTTTCATCGTTTCGACAGGCATATCGCCCGGTTCGATGTAGTGCTGCGGCAACACCAGGGTGAACACACTGCCCTGCCCCGGCGTGCTGGTCAGGCTGATGGAGCCGCCCAGCAACGTAGCCAGATCACGAGAGATCGACAGGCCCAGGCCGGTACCGCCGTAACGACGGTTGGTGGTGCCGTCGGCCTGACGGAAGGCTTCAAAAATGCTGTCCTGATGATCCGGCGCAATGCCGATCCCGGAATCACGGACGATAAAGGCGATGCCCTCGCCTGGCTGAGCCGCGACGATCAGGCTGACGGTGCCCTTTTCGGTGAACTTCACCGCGTTGGACAGCAGGTTCTTGATCACTTGCTCCAGGCGCTGGCGATCGGTGAACAGCATCAGCGGTGCGTCAGCGCGCAATTCGACTTCAAAATCCAGTTTCTTGTCCGCGGCCAACGGCTCGAACATTCCTCGCAGGCCTTCCACCAGGCGCGCAACGCTGGTGTTCTCCGGACGCACCTCAAGCTTGCCGGCCTCAACCTTGGAAATGTCGAGAATGTCGTTGATCAGGTTGAGCAAGTCGTTGCCGGCGGAATAGATCGACTCGGCGAACTTGACCTGCTCGGCGCTGAGGTTTTCCTGCGGGTTTTCCGCCAGCAATTTCGCCAGAATCAACGAACTGTTCAGCGGCGTGCGCAGCTCGTGGGACATGTTGGCGAGAAATTCGGACTTGTACGTGCTGGCACGCTGCAATTCTTCAGCGCGGGCCTCAAGCTCAAGCTGGGCCTGATTCAGCTGACTGTTCTTCAGGTCCATGGCGTCGCGTTGCTCGGCCAGGATCTGCGCCTGTTCGGCGAGTTGTTCGTTGGTTTGCTCCAGCTCGATCTGCTGGGTTTCCAGGTGAGCCTGGGACTCCTTGAGAACCCGCGACTGCTCTTCCAGCTCTTCGTTGGCGCTCTTGAGTTCTTCTTGCTGAACCTGCAACTCTTCATTGAGTTGCTGGGTTTCAGCCAGAACTTCCTGTAAGCGCTGGCGATAGCGCGCCGCTTCGATCGAGGTGCCGATGTTGCCGGCAACCAGTTCGAGCAACTCGATGTCACGATCTGTCAGCGGTCGCAGGAAACCGAGTTCGATCACCCCGTTGACGCGATCGTCATTGCTGGTCGGCGCCACCAGTACACTGTGTGGTAAACCTTCGCCCAGGCCGGAGCTGACTTTGAAGTAGTCCCCTGGCACCTCATCAAGACGAATCAGGCGCGCCTGTTGCGCCACCTGGCCGACAATCCCTTCGCCATTGTAAATCTGCTGCTCGAGTGCTTCCTGTTCCCGGGAGAAACCGTAAGACGCGATGCGCTTCAGGCCACCATGCTCCTCACGGACATAGATCGCCGCGACGGCGCTGCCCAGGTATTGCGCGCAGAACTGCAGGATATTGCGGCCCAACAGATTGAGCGATAACTGCCCCAGGACTTGCTCGGCCAGTTCGGTCTGGCCGTTGCGCAACCAGGCCTGCTGTTCCAGACGCCGGGCGCTGGCCTGTTGCGCGGCGAGGTTGACGCTGTAGCTGCGGGACAGGTTGAGCAGATCCCGGCGGCCGACATAGGCCAGCAATCCGCTGATACCGGCCACGAACAACAGATACAGGGCGATGCTCCAGATGGTGGTGCTTCGCACTTCTTCATTGCGCGTGGCACGCAACTGCTGCTCCATGTCGATCACGTCTTCGAATTGCTTGCGGATCTCATCGGTCAACCGTTTGCCGCGCCCGACCTTGACGACGCTGCGGTAATCACCGCCTGCGCGCTGCAAATCGATTATCGATTGCGCGTAATTGGCCCATTCCGTCTGCAAGGCCTGGAGCCGGTGCAAACGGTCGGTTTGCACCGAATTGTCCGCGGTCAGTTCGAGCAAGGTATTGAGGGCGACCGTTATTCTTGGCTTGGCCGTCTCATAGGGCTCGAGAAAATGCTCGTCGCCAGTGAGCAGGAAACCGCGCATACCGGTTTCCAGATCGACGGTCAGTTTTACGGCTTCATTGGCATTATTGATCACCCGGTCCGAGTGCTGGACCCACTGGATCACCGACAGCAGATAGGTGATCAGCAAGACAAAGAACGCCGCGCTGATGACACCGACACCCAACGGCAGGCTGACGTTGCGGCTCAGGAGTTTACGGAATCGTTGCTCATCAACCGCAGGCGCAGAGGTCATGGGAAGCCTTGTCGAACTGTTGAAAGCCATCGAGTCTGCCCCAAATCAGCCGAGGGTATCCATTTTTCTGACACGTTTTTCGGCAAAATCCTGCATTTCACTGCCCCAGCGCAAAGGAGCGGTTACTCTGTGCGGCTCTTGTGCGGCTATTGTTCTTTGTAACGCCTCGGGAACTTGTCGTGATCCGTCACTTACTCATGCAAGAGCCCGGCGATTTCGATCGACGCTATCGCAAATCCAACCTTTGAGACCCCACTATGTCCACCAACGCATCCACCATCCTGGTCGTCGAAGACGATGCCATCGTGCGCATGCTGATCGTCGATGTGCTGGAGGAACTGGAATACCGGGTACTTGAAGCCGATGGCTGCGAAGAGGCGTTGGATTTCATCAACGATGAGGATCGGCACATCGACTTGCTGATGACCGATGTGGGGCTGCCAATCATGGACGGTCGGGAGCTGGCCAAGCAGGCACGCATGCTGCGCCCCGAGTTGCCGATTCTGTTCGCCAGCGGTTATGCCGAAAGCATCGAGGTGCCTGATGACATGCATGTGATCGGCAAGCCGTTCTCGATTGATCAACTGCGGGATAAGGTCAAGGGCATACTTGAAACGTAACTAAGCGCTTAAGCCGCGCCAAGCACCTGCTCCTGAAAAGAGCGGTACTTCTTAGTTGTTCCGCAACGGAACAGTCCGCACCCATAAATACTTTATGACCCCACCTGAAACAGGCACTAATACAATGTCAGTTGCCCAATAACTTAAACTAAAAGAGGATCTCCGCACCTTTAAGCAACAACCAGTAGAAGGAACTACCAATGAACCAACCGCGCACAGCTGCGAATTATAATTTGCAACCATCAAGCCCTCAAGATATTACCCCTCGACTTAAGCAAGGTATTGAGGGCGATAAAATCGAGCGAGGCGAAATCATCGCACAGCTTAAAAAGGCTATTTCCGGAAAAGAAAACAATGAGCAGATAGACTGGGAAGAGCTATTCATTACAGTGACCGAAGGTTCTTCGTTCGAACAGGCACTGCGCCCCGGGGCTGTCATGTTGCAGAGCATGATCGACAAGCCCGCCTTTAAAGAAGTGCTCGCCTACTATGCCGTTCATCCTGATGCTTCGTTCTATGTTGTCGATGCCGGACACATCATCGCGTCCCATAATGGCCGCGAAATACGATTGACCGCAAAAACGAAACTTGATCCGGATCTCAATGATGATCTGGTTGCAATCGCTGATATTGCAGCAACCATCGACAGAGTGGTGTTCTTCGACAATCGGCTGGGTGTTGCTCAATGGATCACATTCCACGAATACGAACTGCCCGAAGATGTAAAACGCATTAAAAACCTGATCAAGCATCTGGAGTTTGACTACCACCCTTCCCCGGCATTGGGTAACTACTGGGAAGCCATCACAGGCAGTGAGGACAAGGCTTTGGTGCTATCGGCGGATGACAGGCAAACAATTCGTACCTTGACCGCTCAGCATATCGGGGGACGCGGAAAGCTGCTGGTGGACCTGTGCAGTATTGTATTGGGAAACCGTTCGAAAACAGCAAACCGATTGAATTGCCGCGAACTGCTGCACGAATTGGGTGTACACCCCTATTTCAAAATTTGGTCCGAAAGTTATTTAAAAGCGCTTGACTGGTACGGATCCAAATCAGGTGAGTCCGTCTCTGAGTTGAACCTCGAGCAGGTGCTCATGACTGCAATTATTCTCGACATTTACCCGGACGCGGGAGGCGACGAGCGTCGAAATCACATCGCGGGTTACAACCTTTATGCGCCTGAAAACATAGAGAAATCGGTTCCAGAGGTTTTCACTGAACTGGAACGGCATCTTGAGAGTGAGCATGACATTCCTTCTAACACCAGTACTCTCGCCGCCTACTTGCTGCTGGCAGGCAGGGCACCCGAATTTCTGGTAAGAGATCTGCCCGAATCATTGCGACTGGGCACCCCCGAATGGATTACGTTCTGTCGGGGCGTTGCCATAGCAGAAGCCAACGCTTGCGGTTCCGTGCTTTCCATGACCTTTGCAAACGTCATGCAACTTGAAGCGATTGAGCCAGTCAACAAGGAGCAGGAGATTCTGCACAGCGTGCTGTCAGTCGATCCGATTATTGACTGGGCGCTGTTGAACAACGTGATTACGCTTGAGCAGGTGATCATTGACTATAAAGGTTCTAGTGATCGTGCCATTGGGGCTTATCAGACCTTTGCGGATGTCTATTCGCAAGCAGTCGCCACGTTATCGACCCCACTGCCCAGCCGAAAAGCGATTTCCCGGGAGATACTTGAGCAGATCGTGCCGGACTGCGATTTCATCGACGAAAAAATACTGTTCGAGAAACAACGGGGTTGGCACGAGTTCAACAATTTCGAGCCGTTAGCCATGTCCATGGTAGAGCTCAACATGTCCAACCATCTGGGGACACTGAACTGGGATTTGAAAAAAAGCCCTAGTCTCTACCAGAGATTTCCGCACCTTGTGCCTAATCTGGTCTCTACGGAGGGGATTTTCAAACGTCGCTTTGACCAGGCTTATGCGCCATTGGAAAAAGCGATGGCCAGTATTGTCAATCTGGCTTTGTCGGCGTTACCGCCGGCTGACCGGGTTCGTTTGCTGTGCGGTGAAGTCACTTTCTTCACTATCCGCCCCTCGGTTGCCATCATCCAGCCTCCCGATTTGTTTCCTCAGGAAAAACAGAAAGCCAAAGATGAAGCCACGGGTCGCTATGGCGTCGTGATGTGCTCGAGATATGAAGGCCGGCTGTATTGTTATGAATTGTTCACCTTGCACGGTGAATGCAGGGAGAACCCGCAACTGGCAGCACTTGTGCAAAAAGAAGGACTGCTGGCACAACCTGCGAGACTGGACTTTACCGACCACATCAACAGTTTGAGCAAAGCTGCAAAAATCCACAATTTGCCAACTGATATAGAGAGCTATACCCATGGAGTTCCACCAGGCAACACACAGTCCAGTCATGGGGTCATTGAAAAACTGGGATCATTGAACGCATCGATAAAAACAAGACGCACTGTTAAGCCTGGTTATTATGAGAGCTATCTAAGCGAAGAATTCAGCACCCTGACAAATTTCATTTTGAAGCATCGCCCCCTCTGGACGTACGCCGAATTGATAGAAGATGCACGGGGCCGAACAGCGCTGGAGCAAAGGTACTTAAAAGAAGAACAACAATTCGAGACATTCATTAATATTATTGTGCCTTTTAAATCCTGCATCGAAGACTTCTTCTCCGACGATCCGGACCGTAACAGGGGCAGTACGTTGTCCTGCACGCTTGAACTTGCGATGACCGTTTTGCTGGTCGTTGGCGTCGCCGCAAAAGCCGTTAGCGTCGCGGCAAAGGCCGTTTCCACGGCCTCGAAGACCAGAGCGCTAGCCAAGTTGGGCCTAGGGTTTCTCCATTCTGTGTTCAACCCGCTGGACGGTACGCCAGAGCTGATCCTGGGCGTCGGAAAGTATTTAAAGAAAGGTGTATCGGGTATCAGTCGGGCTGGTTTGAACTCTTTGGAAAATGCAACCCATCAATTTCGAAGACTGACCGGCAGCGCTGACTCTTATGACTTGATCAAAGCGGCGCAACGAACTGATATCGGACAAGGAACCTGGCGTCCACTGGGTAGCTCTGGAGATTCTTTCGTCGTGTCGGCGGTCCGTATGCAGGATGACTGGTACGCTCTCAACCGGCTGGGGCAGCCGTGGGGAAAGAAACTCAAAAACTTCGACTTGAGTTTCAAGTCCTACGTTCGCAAGAAGCTCCTGCCGGATAGTTTCGTCTGCGCCTATGTCAAAAGAAGCTTACCGATCGCCCAGACAAAAATTGACACCGCATTGCATCAACTGGTGGCGAACAGTGCTGATTTCGAAGTAAAAGCAGTAATAAAATATTTCTTCGGCAACAGTTCCACTCAAACTGTTGAGCACCTGACCGAAGCATTACGCAAAATGAAAAAAGACCTCAATCACATCTCCCTGAAGAACATAGATATTGTAAAAAAACCTTCGGACGGCGCACTGGCGGCAATGCTTCCCGAGACCTTCGCGCGATGGAAAGCAGCGAATTACTCCGCTGACTCGGTTGAAAGTCGATTCATTAAGATCTACTCGGACAATATGACTGACTTTTTCCAAAAGGAAAGGTTCGACAAAGGACGGATCGCTGATGGCGTGGTGCATGAGATGTCTCATGGCTCACAACGTACGATTGACCTGATGTATGGCAACCCGGATCCCGAATTTGGTAAGGCAGGCGATGTCGATGTGACTCAGTTGATGAATCTGGCGAAACATCCGGAAGGACTAGATCCTTTCACATTGCGGGATGCCGATCACAACGGGTTCCGTGAGTTTAACCAGCTTAAAAAAGACTTGCCCAAGATCGTTGCCGAGGCTCCTGCACTCCTGAACGCCGACTCTTACGCCCTGGCTATTGGCTTGCTGAATCAACGATCGGCCAATTACCCGCGTTTTCTCGAAAACCTGGGCCGGATGAGGAGCAAGTTCGACACCGCAACCGGTAAGCACATCACGGAGGCTGTGATCATTAATCTGTCTACACTCGCCTAGATGCCTGGGGCAGAAAATCTCTGTCAACGGGGTCGCTGACCTCCCGTAGACTCAAGTAAACGGCCGCAAACTCACAGGAATCGCCTCCTGTGGTTTAATTGCGGCCTTTTCTTCGTCTCTCCTCGCCTACACCAAGGAACACTGTCATGAGTCAGCCCAACGCAACCAAAGTCTTGGTCATTGGTTACGTCTGGCCCGAGCCCCGTTCTTCAGCGGCCAGTGGGCACGTCATGCAAATCCTTGAGACATTCTTGCAGCAGGGCTGGGACGTCACCTTCAGTAGCCCGGCCGGCACCGGTGAACATCGGGCTGATCTGACGGCGTTGGGCATTCGTGAAATTCCGATTGAATTGAACAACAGCAGTTTCGACGACTTCGTCAGCGAACTTGCTCCGGACATAGTGCTGTTCGATCAGTTCATGATGGAAGAGCAGTTTGGCTGGCGGGTCGAAAAATACTGTCCCGATGCCCTGCGTGTCCTTGAGACATCGGATCTGCAAAGCTTGCGGCACGCCCGGCATCAGCGCCTCAAGGATCGCTTGAAGGCCAGTGACGACAACAATGATTTCAGCGACTTGTTCGCGCCGGCGTTGCGCGAAGAGTTCGAACTGATGGCTGATACCGATCTCGCCAAACGGGAGATTGCTGCGCTGTACCGTTGCGACTTGAACCTGATGATCTCTGAAGTGGAGATCGAATTGCTGGTCGAGCAGTTCAAGCTGCCGCGCAACTTGTTGCACTGGTGTCCGCTGATGGTCGAACCTGAGGGCGTGCCGCCGACAGCCTTTGAAGATCGGGCGCACTTTCTCAGCATCGGCAATTTTCGACATGCGCCGAACTGGGATGCGGTGCTCTGGATGAAAACAGCCATCTGGCCGTTGATCCGCGAGCAACTGCCCACGGCTCAGTTGCATATCTACGGTGCTTACACGCCCCCCAAAGCTACCGCGCTGCACAACCCGGCCCAGGGTTTTCATGTCATGAACTGGGCAGAAGATGCTTTGCAAGTGATGTCGGCGGCACGCATTTGTCTGGCGCCTCTACGCTTCGGTGCCGGTATCAAAGGCAAGATCGTCGACGCCATGTTATGTGGCACCCCCACGGTGACGACGCCCATCGGCGCCGAAGCCATGCACGGCAATCATCCCTGGCCTGGAGCCGTGGCCCGTACGGCACGGGAAGTGGCTGACTGTGCGGTGCGGCTGTACAAGGATGAAGCGCTTTGGGCGCAGGCCCAGTCCCACGGGCAGAGGTTGCTGGCCGATCGATATAAAACGTCGGAACATGGCCCGGCATTGATCAAGAAGTTGTTGCACTGCCAACAGCACTTGCCTCAACTTAGACGCGATAACTTTACCGGTAGTATGTTGCGCCATCACCACCATAAAAGTACGCAATACATGGCGCAATGGATTGAGGCGAAAAACCGAAACCCTGCCTAAGTCACGCACAACCAAATACACATATCTTGCATTATCACAACGATTGATCGCCCCACTCTTTCCCTTTATAAATTATTGACCGAAGTGAGTAACAGCCACTCACTTCGGCCAACCGATAACACCTATCAAACTATGCAAGGAAGCATTAAATGGACAATACTGTTCAGAGCAACTACGCACTTAGAAACTGGATGGCCAGCACGCCGGCAATCGATACACTGTCGCTCAATGAGTTGACACTGCCAGGCACCCATAACGCCGGAAGCGACTGGAAAGCCACTTGGCTGCAAGGCCCTGGAGCCCATTGGCTGGCCTGTCAGCATAAATCGTTTTATTCCCAGCTACACAACGGTTCCCGCGCGCTGGATATTCGCCTGACTTACGACGCCCGCGCGCCGGGACTTGGAAAATTTCGCTGTCATCATAACAATTATCGCAATGACCGAACCCTGGGCCAACTTGTAACCGATGTAGAAAAATTCCTTCAGGAAAACCCCAATGAATTCATCATCCTGGACTTTCACGATCTGAGCGGAAGCACGTTTGACTTCGCTTATTTTAATGACATGATGATCCACTTTCTCGGTCATCGGATCATTCCCCGCAAAAACCGGTCGCTGAGTCTGCGTCAACTCAAACAAATCAGTTCTTTGCAAAGAATACTGGTCGCAGCCCCCTGGAACAGAGCCCTTGATCAAAACCTATTCATTGAACAGATCGAGCACAAATGGTCTGGCAACGGCCTCACCAGTGCCGCTGAGTTGGAGCAGCACATTATAAAAGTGCTGAAATTCCCGCCAGGCACATGGGCACCATGGTCCCTGTCCGCGACCAGTTATAGCGTTCTAGGTGGCCCGGTAGATATTCACGATGAGCTTAATTCGTGGTTTGACCCGAATAAAAGCGACTGGGCAACACGGTGCAACATTATCAACGTCGACTTCATTGAAGAAAGCAACATCGTTGCATATTGCCTGACCGCGAACCTGAGTAAAGCGGCCAAGCGCGCCAACTAACGCTGAGCCATTAAAGGGTTATTTCTTGTGCAAGTATTTCCGTGACTGGCAATGCTGTCGCGCACTTCTATGCTGGGTCATGAAAGTCTTTCTACGCAGGCGAGTAATAGAGGGATGGCACGCAGCCACACCCGAAACATGGACCTCGTCCCCTCCATGGTGGGGACGAGTCTACGACAAGGAGCTGTCATGACCCATAACGCAGTAATCACGCTGGATAAACAAAAGTGGATGAGTAATGCCCTCGACATCGATCGTATAAAACTGACTGATGTTATCTGGCCCGGCGCCCATAATGCCGGCATGGATAAACAGGCGCCTAATTATGAGGTGGTCGTCGGCAACTGGACGACGTGTCAAAACGGTTCATTTGCATGGCAACTGTCCAATGGCGCACGGGCATTCGATATCCGCCTGGGCTACACCGAGGGGGCTGATCAGTCGATTTTCTATTTCCATCACAATGGATATCAGTCACATCGGGTTCTCGATGAACTCATCAGCGCAGTTTCATCTTTCCTGGACCGAAATCCGGATGAATTCGTGGTTTTGGACTTTCATCAGCTAGGGGACGGTAACAAACGCTTTGACTATCAGAAACTCAATGAGCTTCTGGTCAGCCAACTCGGACAACGAGTAATACCGCCCGACAACGCCACAAAAACGATCGGCGAGCTCAAGCGGATCAGTGCTCGCCGCCGGGTGATATTAGCGGCGCCCGTACGGCGGGAACTGGATGAGAATTATTTCTGGCCGCCCATTGCACACAAGTGGATCAACAAGCGGTTTACCGACACCGAGGATTTGAAAACCCATATCTCCAACACACTCAAAGACGCGCCATACGAAACATTTTTATGGTCGTTATCGGCCACCAGCTACGCGTTTCTGGGAGGGCCTCAAGACATCAAAAACCACATCAATGACTGGTTCAATCCCACCCGGGACTGGGTCACGCGCTGCAGCATCATCAATACCGACTTTTTCGACGAATCCGAAATCGTTCGTTACTGCTGGAGTGCCACCAGCATGAACGCGGTATACGGTGATGCCTTGCATGCCCCCGCCTGAGCACAGTCGCGTTGCAAGCTGGCCTTAGGCATCCCGAAAGAGGCATGATCAAGGGGCGATAACAATTAAAGCACCCTGACATGACCCGAACAGCCAGAGTCACCGATCCTTCCTACGAATTGATGGACGACCACAACGGGTTGTCCATCATCTATCGCCAACACGGATTCCCCTGCCCCCTGGTGCGCTGGCATTTCCACAAGGAATACGAACTGCACTTGATCATCGCCAGCTCCGGCAAGGTGTTCATCGGTGACTACATCGGTAACTTCTACCCGGAAACACTGTTCCTGACCGGCCCCAACCTGCCCCACAACTGGATCAGCCAGGTGGGCGAAGACGAAGTGGTACCCGAGCGCGACATGCTGGTCAACTTCACTGACGAGCTGTTCGAAAGCGGCCATCAGGTATTCGCCGAACTCAAGACAATTGCGCCCTTGCTGGAGCGCGCGCAGTACGGCATCGAGTTTCGCTGCAAGCGCACCATCCGCCAGGCCATGACCTTGATGCAGCGCATCGCCGACACCCAAGGCATGACCCGGCTCGGGCATTTTTTCATTCTGCTGGAGTTGCTGGCGGCGTCCGATGACTACCAGTTGCTGTCCGGTGCCACGACGCCGCAATTGGCCGATGAACACAATATCGACCGTACCAACCGCGCGGTGGATTACATCTTTGCCCATTACGCCAGGGATTTAACGCTGGAAGAGGTGGCCGAGCATCTGGGTCTGAAGCCGACCTACTTCAGCCGAGTGTTCAAACAGGCCACCGGACGCTGCTTCATCGAGTTCGTCAATCGTCTGCGCATCAGCAAATCCTGCGAGCTGCTGGCCGATGGCGACAAAACGGTGACCGATGTGTGTTTCGAGTCGGGCTTCAATAATATTTCCAACTTCAACCGGCGTTTTCAGCAACTCAAGGGCATGACGCCGTCGCACTATCGGCGGCTGGCGGTGCAGCGGTTGACTGAGCAAAACCTGGGCTGAATTTTAGATCGCCTTCGCGGGCAAGCCTCGCTTCTGCAGGAGCGAGGTTTGCCCGCGAAGAGGGCGATGAAATCTGTACAAATTCAATGACCGCTCGCCTCTGCAGAGCCTGTCCTTGCATCTCCCCCGCCAAAGCCCAGTGCAAAAAAGTATCGATCACAGTGCGATGGATGATTTGTCAGCCCATCAATTGAAGGCTGTAATCGCTGCACATTCTTCCCTCCGCAGGAAGACACAAAAACAATAACTGTCCTTCTGTACCCCCTGGGTGCAGAAAAGGAGTGCACGATGCAACCTTCTGTAAAAGCTCTGCTTGCCCTCACCTGCATGACCCTCAGCAGCGTCAGCCTCGGCGCTCAGACCCTGACCATCGCCACCGTCAACAACAGCGACATGATCCGCATGCAAAAACTCTCGAAAACCTTCGAGGCCGAGCATCCGGACATCAAGCTCAATTGGGTGGTGCTTGAAGAGAACGTCCTGCGCCAACGGCTGACCACCGACATCGCGACCCAGGGCGGGCAGTTTGATGTGTTGACCATCGGCATGTACGAAGCCGCACTCTGGGGCGCCAAGGGTTGGCTGGAACCGATGAAGGACTTACCGGCCAACTACGCCCTCGACGACGTTTTCCCTTCGGTGCGTGAAGGTCTTTCGGTCAAGGGCTCGCTCTATGCCCTGCCGTTCTACGCTGAAAGCTCCATCACCTATTACCGCACCGACCTGTTCAAGGAAGCCGGGCTGACCATGCCGGAGCGCCCGACCTGGGAACAGATCGGCGAATTCGCCAGCAAACTCACCCATAAAGATAAAGAACAGTACGGCATCTGCCTGCGCGGCAAGGCTGGCTGGGGCGAAAACATGGCGCTGATCACCACCGTCGCCAACGCCTACGGCGCACGCTGGTTCGATGAGAAATGGCAGCCGGAATTCACCGGTCCTGAGTGGAAAAATGCGCTGAATTTCTACGTCGACACCATGAAAAAGTCCGGCCCGCCTGGCGCATCGAGCAACGGCTTCAACGAGAACCTGGCGCTGTTCAACAGCGGCAAGTGCGCGATCTGGGTCGATGCCAGTGTGGCCGGCTCGTTCGTAACCGACAAAACCCAAAGCAAAGTCAGCGACCACGTCGGCTTTACTTACGCGCCGCATCAGATCACCGACAAAGGTTCGGCCTGGCTGTATTCCTGGGCACTGGCTATCCCAACCAGTTCCAAGGCCAAGGAAGCGGCGAAAACCTTCAGCGCCTGGGCCACGTCCAAGGAGTACGGAGCCCTGGTCGCGGAAAAAGACGGCATCGCCAACGTGCCACCAGGCACTCGCGCCTCGACCTACACAGAGGCTTACATGAATGCCGCGCCGTTCGCCAAGGTGACGCTGGAATCGCTGAAAGCCGCGGACCCGAGCCAACCGTCGCAAAAGCCCGTGCCCTACATCGGTATCCAACTGGTAACCATTCCTGAATTCCAGGCCGTGGGCACCCAGGTCGGCAAGCTGTTCTCAGCGGCGCTGATCGGCCAGACCACGGTCGACCAGGCCCTGACCGCCGCCCAGTCAACCACCGAACGTGAGATGAAGCGCGCCGGTTATCCCAAATAACCAGCGCCCCCCATGTAGGGGTCGGCTTGTGTGGCGAGGGAGCTTGCTCCCGTTCGACTGCGCAGCAGTCGCAAAGCTTTTGGGGCCGCTTCGCGACCCAGCGGCAGCAAGCTCCCTCACCACACAAGCCTCGCCCCTACAGTTGATCTTCATTTGTCTGTTCCCAATCGGTTCTGATCGCCATGAATACTTCAACCACTGCCAAAGCTCACATGGACATCCCGCAACCGGTGCGTAAAAGCCGGTTGACCAACCCCGGCTGGTTTCTGGTCAGCCCCTCGGTGGCGTTGCTGCTGCTGTGGATGATCGTGCCGCTGGGCATGACCGTTTACTTTTCGATGATCCGCTACAACTTGCTCTACCCCGGTGAAAACGAATTCGTGGGGCTGGAGAACTTCAGCTATTTCCTGAGCGATTCGGGTTTCCTGCCCGGCGCTACCAACACCCTGTTGCTGGTGGGCAGTGTGTTGCTGGTCAGCGTGGTGTTCGGCGTGTTGATCAGCGCATTGCTGGAGGCCAGTGAGTTTCTCGGTCGCGGCATCGTGCGGGTGATGTTGATCTCGCCGTTCTTCATCATGCCCACCGTCGGTGCGCTGATCTGGAAGAACCTGATCTTTCACCCGGTCTCGGGGATTCTCGCCTACATCTGGAAGCTGTTCGGCGCGCAGCCGGTGGACTGGCTGGCGCACTACCCGCTGCTGTCGATCATCATCATTGTGTCCTGGCAATGGCTGCCCTTCGCGATCCTGATCCTGATGACCGCCATGCAGTCCCTCGACCAGGAACAGAAAGAAGCCGCGCGCCTGGACGGTGCCGGCCCGATCGCGATCTTCTGGCACCTGACCTTGCCACACCTGGCCCGGCCGATTGCGGTGGTGGTGATGATCGAAACCATCTTCCTGCTGTCGGTGTTCGCCGAAATCTTCACCACCACCAACGGCGGCCCCGGCTACGCCTCGACCAACCTCGCCTATCTGATCTACAACCAGGCACTGGTGCAGTTCGACGTCGGCATGGCCTCCGCCGGTGGTTTGATCGCGGTGGTGATTGCCAACATCGCGGCCATCGTGCTGGTGCGCATGATCGGCAAAAACCTGACAGACAAAGCCTGAGGCCCGCGCCATGACTCTTCAACAATCCCGTCGTCTGCAAAGCCTGCTGCTCGGCACCCTGGCCTGGGCCATCGCGATCGTGATTTTCTTCCCGATCTTCTGGATGGTGCTGACCAGTTTCAAGACCGAAATCGACGCGTTCGCCACGCCGCCGCAGTTCATCTTCATGCCGACGCTGGAGAACTACCTGCACATCAACGAGCGTAGCGATTACTTCAGCTTCGCCTGGAACTCGGTGGTGATTTCCTTCAGCGCCACGGCATTGTGCCTGCTGATTGCGGTGCCAGCCGCCTACTCCATGGCGTTCTACGAAACCCAGCGCACCAAAGGCACGCTGCTGTGGATGCTCTCCACCAAGATGCTGCCGCCAGTAGGCGTGCTGATGCCGATCTACCTGTTGGCCAAGAGCTTTGGCCTGCTGGATACGCGAATCGCGCTGATCGTGATCTACACGCTGATCAACCTGCCGATCGTGGTCTGGATGGTTTACACCTACTTCAAAGACATCCCCAAGGACATCCTCGAAGCGGCACGCCTGGACGGCGCCACCCTGTGGCAGGAAATGGTCCGGGTGCTGCTGCCGATCGCCAAGGGCGGCCTGGCCTCCACGGTGTTGCTGTCGCTGATCCTGTGCTGGAACGAAGCGTTCTGGTCGCTGAACCTGACCTCGTCCAAAGCCGCGCCGCTGACTGCACTGATCGCCTCTTACTCAAGCCCCGAAGGTTTGTTCTGGGCCAAGTTGTCGGCGGTGTCGACCCTGGCTTGCGCGCCGATCCTGATCTTCGGCTGGATCAGCCAGAAACAGCTGGTCCGCGGCCTGTCGTTTGGCGCCGTGAAATAGCCCTAAAAGAATAAACATAAAGGAGCGCCATCATGGCCAACCTGAAAATCAAAAATCTGCAAAAAGGCTTCGAAGGTTTTTCCATTATCAAAGGCATCGACCTGGAAGTGAACGACAAGGAATTCGTGGTGTTCGTCGGCCCGTCGGGTTGCGGCAAGTCCACCCTGCTGCGGCTGATCGCCGGCCTTGAAGAAGTCAGTGGTGGCACCATCGAACTCGATGGCCGCGACATCACCGAAGTCAGCCCGGCCAAGCGCGACCTGGCGATGGTGTTCCAGACCTACGCCCTGTACCCGCACATGAGCGTGCGTAAAAACATGTCGTTCGCCCTCGACCTGGCCGGTATAGCGAAAGCCGAAGTCGAGAAGAAGGTCGGCGAAGCAGCGCGCATTCTGGAGCTCGGGCCGATGCTCGAACGTAAACCGAAACAGTTATCCGGCGGTCAGCGTCAGCGCGTAGCGATCGGCCGGGCCATTGTGCGTAATCCGAAAATTTTCCTGTTCGACGAACCGCTGTCCAACCTCGACGCCGCCCTGCGGGTGCAAATGCGCCTGGAACTGTTGCGCCTGCACAAAGAACTGCAAGCCACCATGATCTACGTGACCCACGACCAGGTCGAAGCCATGACCATGGCCGACAAAGTCGTCGTGCTCAATGGCGGCAAGATCGAGCAGGTCGGTTCGCCACTGGACCTGTATCACCAGCCGGCCAACCTGTTTGTCGCAGGTTTTCTCGGCACACCGAAAATGGGCTTCCTCAAAGGCAAAGTCACCCGTGTCGACAGCCGGGGCTGCGAAGTGCTGCTGGACGCCGGCACCCGCATCACTCTGCCACTGAGCGCTGCCAACCTGAGCGTCGGCGGTGCGGTAACGCTGGGCATTCGCCCGGAACACCTGGAGTTGGCGCAACCTGGCGACTGCACGTTGCAAGTCACCGCCGATGTCAGCGAACGTTTGGGCAGCGACACCTTCTGCCATGTGCTGACGTCTTCCGGTGAAGCGTTGACCATGCGCGTTCGCGGCGATTTGGCCAGCCGTTATGGCGAAACCCTAAGCCTGCACCTGGATGCGGAACACTGCCATTTATTCGATGCCGACGGCGTGGCGCTGACCCGCCCACTGCGCGCCGCAGCCTGACCTCAGAGAACATGCGATGAAACTGAACAAGTCCAACCTCAACCGCCTCGCCCCCGAGGTAGCCCTGCCCGCCTACACCCTCAGCGACACCCGCCAGGGCATCGCGCACATTGGCGTCGGCGGTTTCCACCGCGCACATCAGGCGTACTACACCGACGCCTTGATGAACACCGGCGAAGCACTGGACTGGGCCATCTGCGGCGTTGGCTTGCGCGCCGAAGACCGTCGTGCCCGGGACGATCTCAAAGAACAGGATTACCTGTTCACCTTGTTTGAACTTGGCGATACCGATGACACCGAAGTGCGAGTCATCGGCGCGATCCGCGACATGCTGCTGGCCGAAGACGGCGCCGAAGCGCTGATCGATAAACTGGCCAGCCCCGAGATCCGCATCGTCTCGCTGACCATCACCGAGGGCGGCTACTGCATCGACGACAGCAACGGCGAGTTCATGGCGCATCTGCCACAGATCCAGCACGACCTGACCAATCCGAACACGCCGAAAACCGTGTTCGGCTTCCTCTGCGCCGCGCTGGCCAAACGGCGTGCAGCCGGCACGCCCGCGTTCACGCTGATGTCCTGCGATAACCTGCCGCACAACGGCGCGGTGACCCGTAAGGCCCTGCTGGCGTTCGCCGCCCTGCACGACGCCGACCTGCGGGACTGGATCGAGCGCAACGTCAGCTTTCCCAACGCCATGGTCGACCGCATCACGCCGATGACCAGCATCCAGCATCGCCTGCAATTGCACGACAAACACAGCATTGACGACGCCTGGCCAGTGGTCTGCGAACCGTTTGTGCAGTGGGTGCTGGAAGATAAATTCGTCAACGGTCGCCCGGCCTGGGAAAAAGTCGGCGTGCAGTTCACCGACGACGTCACGCCTTATGAAGAGATGAAGATCAAACTGCTCAACGGCAGCCATCTGGCCCTGACCTACCTGGGGTTCTTGAAGGGTTACCGCTTCGTTCACGAAACCATGAACGACCCGCTGTTCGTACGCTACATGCGCGCCTACATGGACCTGGACGTGACGCCGCAACTGGCGCCGGTGCCCGGCATCGATTTGACCGAGTACAAAAACACCCTGGTGGCGCGCTTCTCCAATCAGGCGATTGCCGATCAGCTGGAGCGGGTGTGTTCGGACGGTTCGTCGAAGTTTCCGAAATTCACCGTACCGACCCTCAACCGCTTGATCGCCGACGGCCGCGAGACCAAACGTGCGGCGCTGGTGGTGGCGGCCTGGGCGCTGTACCTCAAAGGCGTGGATGAGAACGGTCAGACCTATGCAATTCCGGATCCGCGGGCGGCGTTCTGTCAGGCGCTGGTGGCCGATGATGCATTGATCACCCAGCGGCTGCTGGAGGTCGAGGAAATTTTCGGCACGGCGATTCCCCGTTCGCCAGCGTTCGTCGCGGCGTTCGAGTGGTGCTGTAACAGCTTGCGCGAGGTTGGCGTGACGCAGACGCTCGAACGAGTGCTGGCCGTCTGATCATTCCCACGCTCTGCGTGGGAATGCAGCCCGGGACGCTCCGCGTCCCATCCAGAAGCGGACGCAGAGCGTCCATTGATGCATTCCCACGCAGAACGTGGGAACAATCTTCGGTAGGGTGTTTCCATGGCAAACCAACAACTATTCCTGGGCATCGACTGCGGCACCCAAGGCACCAAAGCCGTGATCCTCGACGCACACAGCGGTCAGGTCCTCGGTCAGGGCGCTGCTGTCCACAGCCTCATCAGCGGCCCCAATGGCCGTCGCGAGCAAGACACTGCCCAGTGGCTGGAAGCCTTTACCCAAGCCACCCGCCGCGCGTTGCTCGCCGCGGATGTCGATGGTCAGGCCATTCTCGGCATCGGCGTTTCCGGCCAGCAACATGGCCTGGTGCTGCTCGACGATCACGGCCAGGTACTGCGCCCGGCCAAGCTCTGGTGCGATACCGAATCCACCCCGGAGAATGATCGTCTACTGGTTCATCTGGGCGGTGAAAAAGGCTCCCTGGAACGCCTCGGCATCGTTATCGCGCCGGGCTACACCGTGTCCAAGCTGCTCTGGACCAAAGAACAGCACCCGGAAATTTTCGCCCGCATCGCCCGCATTCTGCTACCCCATGACTACCTCAACTATTGGCTCACCGGCCGCAGTTGCAGCGAGTACGGCGATGCGTCGGGCACCGGTTATTTCAACGTGCGTACGCGTCAGTGGGACTTGCAACTGCTGCGCGACATCGATCCCACCGGGCGCCTGCACGCCGCGCTCCCGGAGCTGATCGATGCCCACCAGCCGGTCGGTACGATCCTGCCAGGCATCGCCGAGCATCTGGGCATCAACCCCAAGGCCCTGGTCTCCAGCGGCGGTGGCGACAACATGATGGGCGCGATCGGCACCGGCAACATCAAGCCCGGCGCGATCACCATGAGCCTCGGTTCTTCGGGAACGGTCTACGCCTATGCCGAGCAAGCGCACGTCAGTCCAGACGCCTCGGTGGCGACGTTCTGTTCCTCCAGCGGCGGCTGGTTGCCGCTGATCTGCACCATGAACCTGACCAATGCCACCGGCGCGATTCGCGAGTTGTTCGAACTGGATATCGAGCAGTTCAACGCCTTGGTCGAACACGCGCCGATTGGTGCCGAAGGCGTGTGCATGCTGCCGTTCCTCAATGGCGAACGCGTTCCCGCCCTGCCCCATGCCAGCGGCAGCCTGCTGGGGTTGACCATGACCAACCTGACCCAGGCCAATTTGTGCCGCGCCGTGGTGGAAGGCACCACCTTCGGTTTGCGTTACGGGCTGGACCTGCTGCGCCACAATGGCTTACAAAGCCGCAGCATCTGCCTGATCGGTGGCGGCTCCAAAAGCCCGGTGTGGCGGCAAATCGTCGCCGACATCATGAATACACCGGTGATTTGTACCGAACAGAGCGAGGCCGCGGCGCTTGGCGCAGCGATTCAGGCGGCGTGGTGCAAGTCTTGGGCAAACGGCCACGAAGACAGTCTGGCGGACTTGTGCGAGCGCTGCGTGAAGCTCGACCTGGCCAGTGAAACCCTGCCGATTGCAGAAAATGTACAGGCCTGTCAGCAGGCCTACGAACGCTATCAACAGCATGTCGCAACCCTTTAAAGAGCGAGCAACTATGTATTTGGTGTGTGGTGAAGCGCTGTTCGATTTCTTCAGCGAAGACGATGCCAGCGGTCTGGCGTCCAAAGTGAATTTCAAGGCAATCGCCGGCGGCTCGCCGTTCAACGTCGCGGTGGGTTTGCGCCGCTTGGGCGTGGATGCCGCGCTGTTTGCCGGACTGTCGACCGACTACCTCGGCCGTCGCTTGCAGCAAGTGCTGCAGGATGAAGGCGTACGCCCGGATTACCTCGTGGACTTCGCCGCGCCGACCACGCTGGCGATGGTGGCGGTCGGTGCCAACGGCTCGCCTCACTACAGCTTTCGCGGCGAAGGCTGCGCGGATCGACAGTTGAGCCTGGCGCATCTGCCGCAATTGGGGCCTGAAGTGCGCGGCTTGCACATCGGCTCGTTCTCGCTGGTGGTGCAACCGGTTGCCGATACCTTGCTGGCGCTAGTTCAGAGGGAAAGCGGCAAACGCCTGATCAGCCTCGACCCGAACGTGCGCCTGAATCCCGAGCCGAACATCGAGTTGTGGCGTTCGCGGATCGCCACTCTGGTGGAGCTGGCGGACCTGATCAAGGTCAGCGATGAAGACTTGAGCCTGTTGTATCCCGAACAGGATCCCCAGCGCGTGATCGAAAGCTGGCTGGAGCATCGCTGTCAGCTGGTGTTCCTGACCCGTGGCGGTCAGGGCGCAACGGTGTTCAGCCGGGCTCATGGCACATGGTCGGTGCCGGCCTGCTCGGTGAAGATTGCCGACACCGTGGGGGCTGGCGATACCTTCCAGGCGGCGCTGATTACCTGGCTGACCGAGCAACAGCTGGATTCGGTTGCGGGTGTGCAGCGGCTGAGCCGTGAGCAGATTGACGCGATGCTCAGGTTTGCGGTGAGCGCTGCAGCGTTGACCTGCAGCAAAACCGGGCCGGATTTGCCGTATCGGCGGCAGTTGAGCTGAAATACACGCCCTCATACCTCCCCCTGCTATGGCAGGTCCTGATTTCAGGGCCTGTCGGCGGACATGAATAAAAGACAGCCTGCATATGTTTCTTTTGGGCGTTATATCTTTTCGCCCATTATATTTTTTAGATATATTCTTATTGCAATTTAAAACTATAAAACCAGGCAAAAGATAAGCGGCTGTTGACAGCCCTATATTTTTATATGCGAAGTAAATTTATAGCATTTTACACTTGCAACTATTCCAAAAAAATAATTACCCACAGCCAATTACAACCAAGTAGTTACTTGACCGCCACATGCCTTCAACTAGTATCTTTTCCACGCACGGCGCAGGTAAGGACAATTGCTGTGCGAATCCTTATACCACCACAACAGGAAAAGGAACTCCAACATGGAAAGTGTCGCTATCTCAGCTGCCCAAATTAACTGGAACGGCGGACAACGCATTACGCTCACCGCAGGTGATACAGCCACCTGTACCGCGCTTAGCCCAGGCCAACTGTATGGGATCTTTATCTACAACTCCGCGCAAAATGACAACAACTCGACTGTCTCCGTGAACTGGAGCAACAGCCAGCCGCCCGTACCGATCACGGTGCCTGGCACCACGGCCAATGCAGGCCTGGCATCGTTGGGTTTTGTCTCGGGCACCGATACTCAAACCGTTTCGGTCTCACTGTCCAGCAACGCCGGTAAATCACAGGTCGAAATCTGGCTGGGAAGTGTCAGCATGCCGACCAACACATCGGGGCTCAGCAACTATCCGCTGCCGGCCGATGGTGAGCAGCATCCGTTCAACAAGTACACCCGCTACTATGCGGTCCCCCCATCGAAATGGATGAACCTGACGATCACCAGCACCATTACACAGTTCCTCTCCTGCCAGTTCCGTGAGGCGCAGGCGACCGTGTTCGTCGTCAATGAGACGTCGAACGGCCTTCTCTCCGGCCAAGTCACCACGATTGGGCCTACTGCAAGTGAAGTTGGGGCCGTCAAAATCAGTTATTCGCAGATTCAGAGCATTACCAATAATCTGCAAGGCGACGGTACGCAGTGGGTCTGGATGGATGCTGACAGCCAGCAAAACTCGCAGAGCGCGACCATTTCCCTGCAATCGCTTTAAATTTATTGGCTGAGTCATAAACGAAGGCCCCATCTGTGGGGCCTTCTTTTTATCTGGCGTAGCGGTCAATTGCCTCGAAAAGTGCCTGTATTCATCGTGCAAAACCTCAGCTATAGGGGAAAGCCCTACAAGCGTCAGGCCCCTGACCTACGGCATTTTCGCCTTGAACATGGCCATTTAATACTGCACCATCCGCCCCTGCTTTTTCAAAGGACGGAATTCAAGGCATGCTGGACGCAAACGCAATCCATATCTTCCTCACCCTCGAAGGCGTTTCCGTCGACCTTCAGGTGCTCAGCTTCATCGGCCGCGAGGCCCTCAACCAGCCCTTCTGTTTCGACATCGAACTGGTCAGCGCCCGCCCCGACCTGAAACTCGAAGAGCTGCTGCACAAGCCCGGTTGCCTGACCTTCGGCGCCACCGGCCAGGGCAAAATCCATGGCCTGGTGTACCGCATCGAGCAAGGCGATTCCGGCAAGAGCCTGACCCGCTACAGCATCAGCCTGGTGCCGCAACTGGCCTACCTGCGCCACAACCACGACCAACAGATTTTCCAGCAGCTCAGCGTGCCGAAGATCATCGCCCAGGTCCTCGAAGCCCGCGGCATTCTGGCCGACGCTTACAGCTTCCAGCTCGGCGCGATCTACCCCGAGCGCGTGTACTGCGTGCAGTACGACGAGTCCGACCTGCATTTCATCCAGCGCCTGTGCGAAGAAGAAGGCATCCACTTCCACTTCCAGCACTCGGCCAGCGGCCACAAACTGGTGTTCGGCGATGACCAGACGGTGTTCCGCAAACTGGCGCCGGTGAGCTACCAGCAGGATTCCGGCATGGCCGCCGAAAAACCGGTGATCAAGCGCTTCAACCTGCGCCTGGAAACCCGCACCACCCGCGTCAGCCGCCGCGACTACGACTTCGAAAAACCGCGCCTGTTGCCGGAAAGCGCAGCCAAAAGCGCGTTCGCCCCGGACCTCGAAGACTACGACTACCCTGGCCGTTTCACCGACCGCGTGCGCGGCAAGCAACTGGCGACCCGCGCCCTGGAACGTCATCGCAGCGACTACCAACTGGCCGAAGGTAAAGGTGACGAGCCAACCCTGGTCAGCGGCCACTTCCTGGCCCTCAGCGAACACCCGCGCGCCGAATGGAACGACCTGTGGCTGCTGCTGGAAATCGTCCACGAGGGCAAACAGCCGCAAGTGCTCGGCGAGAACATCACCAGCGACGTCACCGACAGCAAGGACGATTTCCATCAGGGCTACCGCAACCGCTTCCTCGCCACCCCGTGGGACGCCCATTACCGCCCAGCCCTGGAACACCCGAAACCGCAAGTGCTGGGCAGCCAGACCGCCATCGTCACCGGCCCGCCGGGGGAAGAAATCCACAGCGATGAATACGGCAGGGTCAAGGTGCAATTCCACTGGGACCGCGACGGCCAGTCCGACGACAAGACCAGCTGCTGGCTACGCGTCGCCAGCGGCTGGGCCGGCAACGCCTACGGCGGCATCGCCATCCCGCGGGTCGGCATGGAAGTGCTCGTCACCTTCCTCGAAGGCGACCCCGACCAGCCGCTGATCACCGGCTGCCTGTACCACAAGGAAAACGTCGTCCCCTACGACCTGCCGGCGAACAAGACCCGAAGCACCTTCAAAACCCTCAGCTCGCCGGGCGGCAAGGGCTACAACGAGTTTCGCATCGAAGACAAAAAAGGCGCGGAACAGATCTACCTGCACGCCCAGCGCGACTGGGATGAAAACATCGAGCACGACCAGAAGATCCGCGTCGGCAATGAACGACATGACACGGTCGAGGCCAATGTGTTCAGCGAGTTCAAGGTAGAAGAGCACCGGATTACCCATCTGGACCGCAAGACCGAAGCACGGGCGGATGATCACCTCACCGTGGGCGTGACCCAGCATGTGAAGGTGGGCACGGCGCAGTTTGTCGAGGCGGGTCAGGAGATTCATTACCACGCCGGGGAGAAGGTGGTGGTCGAGGGTGGCATGGAGCTGACGGCCAAGGCTGGCGGGAGCTTTGTGAAGATTGATGCGGGGGGGGTGACGATTAGTGGGGCTGAGGTGAAGGTCAACTCGGGTGGTGGGCCAGGTTCCGGCACCGGGATTGGCATTCTCGCCCCGCTCATTCCTGTCATTGCCGATCAAGCTCGTGCAGGAAGCTTGCTCAAGGCGAAAGTTAGCGAACGATACGATGAACAACTTAAATTCGTTACGCGCCGTGGGCAACCCGTCAAATCCGTAAAAACAGCGCTGATTGTGCCGTCCGAAATAGCACCACAAATATCGAAAAGCGACGCTAATGGTCTCCACCCTCGCGTGCAAACAGACGCCGAAGAGCCGGTAAAGGCCCACTTGGTGTGGGATGAATTGATTGTGCCTTCTGGTGCAGATGACTACGAGGCGAGCAGAAAGAAATGAGCGCTCAACCGATTACGACCTTCAAAACCAATGACAAAGAATGCTCTGTCCACGAAGTTGTCTTGGGCTGCGATAAGCTGTGGGCTATGGGACAGGAAGAAGCCATACGCCGCTTAAGCAAAAAGCGCTCATCGGGTTCGAGCAAGTACGAGCTGATTTCGGACTTCGGCGCTCGCGCCGCGAGGATTGCCGCCGCTTACGCCAGTTTCTATTTGGAGCAGGGTGAAGATGGAAAACCGGAACTCAAGGGCCGTTTCTATTGGATGGGTCTTGCGGCGTTTGCCAGCAAGCAGGTGAAGTGCGGTCTGGACTTTATTCCGAATGATCCTTACCTGGCACTGACGCCTCCTATCGTCCAGCCGCCTCTGCGCATTGGCAAGAACGCGCTGGGCAAAGGCAATTTCTGGCTGTTTCAGGACATTTTTGTCTGGCATTGGTTTTACAGTAAATACAAAGAACAATTCGATGAGTGCGCGCCTGAACGCAATGTGCGTAGTTGTGAGGGGCAGATCAAGACCAATATCGATAGTTTGCCTTGGGCTGATGAGGCGCTTGCTACGCTTAGCAATTTGCATGTTACGGACGACGTAAAAAAAGGATTTAAGGACATTCAACAAACAGAAATACTGCCTATTGGAAAAGCAAGAAGGAGCATGCAACTGTCTTCACTAATGGCAATTGCAGATCACGAACAACGAAAAATTCTTCAGCCTTTGATTTACAAAAACCTGCCCTTTCGAGCGACACTGAAGATGCAGGCTGGTTTCGAATGGGCACCTTTTGTTCCAGTAAGAGTGGCTGCATTCAGCCCAGCCTGCGACGTCAAACAGCCGGAGCTCAGAGTACAAATGTCAGAAGGTGATTTGTATGATGAAAGCGACAGAATGAAATTTATTGGCGCCATTGCAAAACAATACCACCTGCTGATGGGCACGCGCGAAGCGTATATGGAAGGCGAGATACGCACAATTTCTACTTGGGCGAACGCGCAATGAAATTTCATTGGCTCTTCATCTCTTGCGTTTTTCTTACTGCATGCAATGACAGCGAATCAATTATGACAAATAAGACAGCACCCATCGAAGTAGCTCTTCATGCTCCTATACGAGATATTCTAAGCAATAGTACGACCGCATTCTCTCAGGAGTGCATGAGTGACCTGGGGCTATGCTGGTACAAAATAGATAAATCAGCAAACGATAAGAACCTTCCCGACGCAGTGGTAAAAAACGCCGCTAGCACGCTAAATCTTCCGGAGGTGACCAACATCACAATCGTTGTTGATGAGCAAGTTGGAAGTAACGTGGAAAACATCGACATCACGCTTAGAGGCCTTCCCGACAACAGCACCCACGATCAATACAGAACGTTCATCTATAAACTAATTAAAAGCATCAAGTCATCAGGCTGGGAACACTACTATTTCGTTGAGGATCCACGCATATCAGGATCGCAAGCCGGCAAGATAGACTCTCCACAATATGTACTAGGACATCATGTGTCCAGCCATCCTTGGTTAGATCCTGACTATCCAATTGATATCGACCGCTGGCTAAAAATTTCCTCCTTCTACAACTGGTATTTCTACAATGACGGAGCGTATTTAAATCTAAAGGCTTGGCGCCACGACTCCAAAGACAACCCTACAGAAACAGGAACTTACCTAATCACTTTGGAATTTCAATCAGAGATGGAATTCTGGAAATCTGGCATCACCAACGAAAAAGATAGACTTCACTGGAAAGAACTATTGCCAGCGAGATTAAATGATTATCACGAGACAAGATTAACGATCGAGAAAAAAGCTCGTGATGCAGGAATAGAAATTGATGATTCCTATCAAGACCCACCGATTCACGCGCTTAAATAATAGATGACTCAGTACAGGCTGCCCCCATCGTCCATACAAGGCAATGAAGTTTCTACACGCTTTTTGATTTATGACTATTTGTCGGACAAAGGCCAAAGCGACGAAGCCAATAGTAGTGATAGTGTGCCGGCGAAGCGTGGATTCGAAGACGTACGCCTCAAGTAAGAAAAAGGATGACTTCAGTAAATCATGAGAGTTTTTCTGTTCGGCCTTAGGCTGGTAGCGCTGAGCATTCAGGCAAATGCTGTTCTGCCTCCTTACCCCTCAAATTAAGCCAGCTTCCACGGAGGCTGGCTTAATTTTAAAAATTCTACGGTCAGACCGGCGCTTTCCACCCCATCATCCGCTGCTGCGCAACCTGCAGCAGGTCGTAACCATCCTGAGTCAGCAGATAAAGCGCATGGGTAATGTGCGGAATGTCCTGAACATCACCGTGCTTGAAGCAAAGGCAGTGGAGTGTTTCAAGTAACTGGCTGGAGGCCCGGATGCGCTGGAGAGCGGATTCGAGGATGTCTTGGGGATTGGCTTCTGTGTCGATCACCAAGGGATTTGAGTCGGTAAGGCCACTTTTAATTGAACGGTAGCGCTCGGGGAATGGGTTTATCGTTGGCATAGTAATTACTCGGCATTAATTTAGTAATCGCCAGCACCGTGACCAAACGATGGGTGGCGGCTGTGCACAGGCTTGGTCAACCGATAACGCCAAATCGGCTCGCCCAAAGGCGTCCCGCACACAGCCGCCATTACAACGCAATACGAGACGTAGAAGTCCGCAGTGCGAATGAGGGCACAAATATGTGCGACGTTAACAGGTGACCAAACCTGTTCGCTGATTTTGCAGCGACGCCAAACAGTAACCGCTGGAAACCAGCCGGCGAAAGACGACAACACGCCCGAGCCTGTAGGAACGGGACGAAGCTTTCTTAGGATTTATCACGACTCACGGGCAGTAATGTAGGACCCGACAACCGAAGGGATTTCCCCGAATGCAAACACCATGGAAGTACATCATCGCGGCACTGCTAGCCGCCCCGGCCTACGCGCAACCACTCCAGACAATCCTCACCTGCCCTTTGGCCGATAGAACTCAGGTGTCCTTGCTGGCGGAAACGAATGCGCAAGGCCAGCGCCTGTTTGTGAAACTCGACAGCAAAATCCAACCGGCCTTTACCGACATCCCGGATTTCGACTTTTTCGGCGAAGTCTTCCTGGCAAAGTGTGTTTCTTCCAGCCTGATATTCGCCTTCGCATACGGCTCGCCGTATTTAAAAGGCGTCGTTTTACGCAAGAACCCTGTCACTCACACCGTCGAGCGAATCGATTTTGCCGAGAAGGCGTTACCACGTTGGCTGTACCTCGGACGAGAGCAGATCCGGCTGGTCATTCCTAATATTGGGTATGAAGTGTCGGCGAAGTTTTTGGTCTATGACTATGTTGCTGGAAGGGGGCAGTTGGAAGGACCCGCTGGTATAGAGACGCCTCCAGATCGACGTGGGTTCAAGGTTGTGCACCTCGAATAGATAACCGCACAACCGGCTCGCAACAACCATTAGCCCGCTACTTAACCTTCGATTAATCCTGCGGTCCAAAACTTTACTGGACCGCACTCCCTCAGCACCCTCTGACGCCCAGTGCGGCAGGTTCGACGCTCTTGCATCGAACTGGCTTCCCCTCTGCACTGGAGACCCATCATGAACATGCGAACACTGCTGATGACCACCGCCCTCGCCTGCACCGCATTCGCCGGTTTTGCTCAGGCCAACGATACGTCGCCCTCCCAGGCCGTGCCTTATCACTACGGCATGCCTCTGAATGTGGGCAAGGTCATTTCCATGACCGAACCGTCGACGCTGGACTGCCAAGTGGTCACGGCGGACATGAAATACATCGATAGCACTTCGGGTAAACCGGAGGAAATTACCTATCGAAAACTTTCTGACGCGTGCAGTTATCAGGGCTGACAGACGATTCCGATTCGGCACTTGGCAGTAGGCCTGCGGGGATTCTGACGCTATGCTTTGGCGCTCTCTCACTGCCGCAAGGATTCGCCATGCAGTTCTCGTTTCGTACGCTGTCGACGTTCACCGCCGCGCTCTGCTTTCTGCTGGCGCTGGTGTGGGGCTTGATGCCGCAATGGTTGCTGGCGATCTGGAGTATCGAGTATTCGTCCGCGGCGGGTTTTGTGGCCAGGCGCAGTGCGGTGCTGTTCGGTGCGCTTGGAGTGATGTTTTATCTCGTGCGGCAGGCACCGCCCTCGGCGGCGAGAAGTGCGATGTGCAGCGGCTTTATGGTCGGGTGTTTCGGCTTGGCAGCGCTAGGCTTCGGCGAATGGCTCAATGGTCATGCCGGGCCGGGTATCTTACTGGCGATCCTGGTGGAGTTGGCACTGGGTCTGGGGTTTATCCAGACCCGGCGCATATCGCTTGAACTGGGTGAAACGGCCGGTTAATGGGCTTTTGACTTTGGGCTGAACACTTGGCTATGGTTTTTTTGCTCAAGGTCGGTGCGTAACTCGGCGATCAAGTTATTGATCTCCCGACAGCCGTTGAGGCGATGGGCGTCTATGCCAGTGACGCACAGGTCGAGATGGTCAGTCTCGTTGTCCGAATACACCTTGACGGTCATCGACAGGTCTGGCGACAGCGTGCATTGGCAGCGTTTCGGAAGAAAACTGCTTTCAACGATATTGCGTAGTTCCAAGGCAGAAAGAAACATGGCCACCCTCTCGGTATTGTGAGATTGCCAATCGAAAATCAATTGTCGGTCGGAGCTCAGATCGCCCGTTCTTTTCTTCCTTGCGGGCTTCATCGTTCCAACGTCCGACCGTTTTTTTGTTTCAGCGCTGACTCAATGGGACCGTGGTCAGCTCAAGACAGCTTCAGCATAAAACATGCCCGGAATTTCGCCCTGCGCCTCGTCGGCAAATCAAGGTTTAGAGAAGATGGCAACACATTGCGTCATGCAAAATGCAAGAAAGGTCAGCTTTCAATACCTGCATTTTGCACCCCCCTCTGAGGGCGGGTTTGCATTGGGCAAGGACGGCAGTGAGAATGCGGTCCATCTTTTCAGTATCTGCTGACCCCACACACACGCAAGGAGGCATCATGGGTACTTTGTCCTTTAACACGACCGCCGGGCTGATAGTTGTCCTTCTGTCGTCCGCAGCCCACGCTGCGACACTCGAAGACGTCGCACCGTACCCCAAGCCGGAGAGCGGCTTTACCCGCCAGGTCATTCACCTTGCCCCGCAAAAACAGGAAGACGGCTATCAGGTGGAGATCCTGGCCGGCAAGACCCTGACCGTCGACTGCAACCGTCAGCGCCTGGGCGGGATGCTTGAGGAAAAGAACCTCGAAGGCTGGGGCTATCCGTTTT
Organism: Pseudomonas sp. FP1740; assembly: GCF_030687165.1. Taxonomy (NCBI): domain Bacteria; kingdom Pseudomonadati; phylum Pseudomonadota; class Gammaproteobacteria; order Pseudomonadales; family Pseudomonadaceae; genus Pseudomonas; species Pseudomonas sp. FP1740. The sequence goes on along the minus strand of NZ_CP117461.1, from coordinate 3,185,373 downwards.
ACCGGCTGGAAAAAGTCACCGGCCCGATGAGCACATTGATGGCCTGCCCTGACGGCAAGAGCAAGAAGGACTTCGTGCCGGTGGTCGGTGACGGTTTCCGGCTGCGTTACAACAGCAAACTGCCGATCGTGCTCTATGTGCCCAAAGACGTCGAAGTGCGCTACCGAATCTGGTCGGCGTCGAGCCACGTCGAGAAAGCCGTTCAGGAATAATCCGCCCATCCCTTATGCCGGGGCGCCACTCAACGCGGCGCGCTCGGCCACATGGCGCAAACTGTCAAAGTTGATATTCGCGCCGGAGTCGATGGCCACCAGGGTCTGTCCCCGGGCGCCGGTTTGCGCCACGTACTGCTTGATCCCGGCCACGGCCAAAGCGCCGGAAGGCTCGGTGATCGAGCGGGTATCGTCGTAGATGTTCTTGATCGCGGCGCAGAGCTCGTCGTTGCTGACGGTCAGCACTTCATCGACACAGAACCGGCAGACCTGGAAACCATGCGCGCCGATCTGGGCGACGGCCACTCCATCGGCGAAGGTGCCGACGGTTGGCAGCACAACCCGTTCGCCGGCCTGTAAGGCCGCCTGCAAACAGGCGGAATGTTCCGACTCGACGCCGATGATGCGCACTTCCGGGCGCAGGTATTTGACGTACGCGGCGATACCGGCGATCAAGCCACCACCGCCCACCGGCACAAAGATCACATCCAGGGGCCCTTGGTGCTGACGAAGGATCTCCATGCCGACGGTGCCCTGCCCGGCGATCACATCCGGGTCGTCGAAGGGCGAGACAAAGGTGCGGCCGGTTTGCTGCGCCAGGTCCAGCGCATAAGCCAGGGCGAACGGAAAACTCTCGCCGTGCAGCACCGCATCGGCTCCCCGGCTGCGCACGCCCGCTACCTTCAGTTCCGGTGTCGTGCAGGGCATGACGATGGTGGCGGCGATCCCCAATTCGCGTGCCGCCAATGCGACGCCTTGGGCATGATTGCCCGCCGAGGCGGTGATCACGCCTCGGGCCTTCTGTTCATCGCTCAGGTGCACCAGCTTGTTGTAGGCGCCGCGGATCTTGAAGGAAAACGTCGGTTGCAGGTCTTCACGCTTGAGCAGGATCTGATTGCCCAACGCCTCGGACAACGCCGGTGCCGCTTGCAACGGCGTGCGCACCGCCAGTTCGTACACCGGCGCGGCGAGGATCTTTTTCACGTAATGCTCAAGCAAACTCTGCTGGGCGGGGGTGCTGTTCATGGTCGTCTCCTGACTTTGATCGGAGCCCAAGAGACAGAAAGTAAAAACCCGCCTCTAGGGCGGGTTGGGTGCTGCAGTCGTGTGCTAGCCCGCCAAATAAGGAATGGCGGTAATAATGCTTGGCTGGCAGCGCAATACGGTGGAAGTCATGGCTGGAAATTAGCCGGCCGCTGATGGCAAGTCAATGGCCAATTTTCAACGGGCTCTGTAGGCTGGCGATTCTGCTCATCGTCCAAGGAAGGAAACCATGAAGTCTGTCGCCCTGCCCCTCGTTGCCCTGATCGCTTTCGCCAGCTACACCGTTTCGGTGATGCTGCAAGCCGAACAGTCGTTGCTCGACTTCGGTATCAGCCTGATGTCACGGCCCGATACCGCGCAGGTGGTCATTGATTTGTACCTGTTAGCAACGCTTGCCGGTATCTGGATGTACCGGGATGCACGCAAGCGTGGGCGGTCAGGGTTGTCGGTGGTTCCTTATTTGTTGGTGACGGCGATTTTCGTGTCTGTGGGGCCGTTGTTGTATCTGGTGGTGCGGGGGCTCACCAAGCCTGACCACGACGTTTAAGCTCCAGCCGCCGGACGAACTCTTCCAGCACCAACGTGTACAGATCGTCCTGCAGGTACGCGTCTTCGATGCCGGCGTCGATGTTCGGGTTGTCGTTGACTTCGATCACCACCACTTTGTCGCCGGACTGTTTGAGGTCGACGCCATAGAGTCCGTCGCCAATGAGATTCGCGGTTTTCACCGCCAGTTCAACCACCGCGCGCGGCGCTTCGTGAACCGCCAGGGTGCGGCATTCGCCGTTGATGTCCTGGCCTTTGGCCTTGTGGTTGTAGATCTGCCAGTGGCCCTTGGACATAAAGTACTGGCAGGCAAAAATTGGTTTGCGGTTGAGCACACCTATGCGCCAGTCGTACTCGGTGTAGAAGAACTCCTGGGCCAGCAGCAACACCGAGTGTTCGAACAGTTCGGCGGTGGCCTTGAGCAAGGCTTGCTGGCTTTCGACCTTGATGACGCCCCTTGAGAAACAGCCGTCGGGGATCTTCAACACCAAAGGAAACCCGAGTCGCTCGCCTACCCGCTCAAAGTCTTCCGGTCGCTCCTTGTAGAGGATTTCAGTGGCCGGCATGCCCAGTTGATGGCTCTTGAGCAAGTCAGTCAGGTAAACCTTGTTGGTGCAGCGCAGGATCGACGCCGGATCGTCTATCACCACCAGGCCTTCACTCTCGGCTTTTTTCGCGAAACGGTAGGTGTGATTGTCGACACTTGTCGTCTCGCGTATCAGCAGCCCGTCGTATTCGGCGATTCGGGCGTAGTCCTTGCGTTCGATCAGCTCAACGTCGATACCCAGCATCTTGCCGACCCTGACAAAGTTGTCCAGAGCCTTGGGGTTGGAGGGCGGCAATGCTTCTTGCGGGTCGTGCAGAATGGCCAAGTCATAACGGGCCAAACGCCGAGAGCGTGGCAGGCGCCAGATCTTGCGACTGAAACTATCCAGCGCGTTAGCAAACTGATCTTCCTGATCTTCACGCAACTTATGCAGGGTGCCAAACTTTACACCTTCGATGTGCCAACCGTTAGTTCGGCGAAATTCAACTAACAATATCGGACAAGGGAAAACCTCGAATAACTGTCGAGCCAATTCCTGTAATGGCTCGATGGAGGTCTGGCCAAAGTACAGGGTCAAGGTGAAGCCTTCGGTATCGCTGTAAACATGATGACTTAAGGCTTTTTCCAGGGTTTTATCCAGATCGTCCAAGGCCAGGCCATACAGGGACTTTCGGGTCAGTTCGCTGATGGTCCGCACCGACGGAATCACCTTATGCCCCCGTGCCTCGGCCAGCAGCGAGCAGTAATAACCGTGCCCGAGGTACTTGTAACTGCGGCACAGGTTGATCACCTGAACCCGTTTGCCCTGCTCGTTGTTGCGGGTCTGTTCGAGGTATTCCTGGGCGGTGACGATGTCTTCACTGGGAAAGTAGGAGGCCCAGTCTTCCTTGCGTTCGACGATTATCATCAACGGGCTGGAAGTTCTGATCGAGGCATTTAAATAGTTTGCAGAAGTTATTGCTGTCGGCAAAGTTTGTTCGGATACTTCGCGCCAATGACCTTGTACCGCTGACATAGTGATTGATCCGTTGGAGAACAAGACCTTTCCTATTAAGCACGAACTTTTTCGAAAGTCCCGTTTCGTTACGCAACTTTTACGGCGGTCATATGAATCCTGTTTTTCGCCTGGCGGTCATTGAAGACCTTCCAGCACTGCTGGCACTCGAACAGCAATGCTTCACCACCGACCGGCTCAACCGGCGCAGTTTTCGATGGATGATCAGCCGGGCTCACGGGCAACTGCTGGTGGCCCAACGTGGCGAGCGATTGGTGGGGTATGCGCTGGTGTTGTTTCACCGGGGTACTTCACGGGCACGTCTGTACTCGATTGCGATCGCCGTTGATGCTCGCGGCAGTGGGTTGGGCAGGCAATTGCTCGAACGTGCCGAAGCCTGCGCCCTTGAGCACGATTGCGCCTACCTGCGACTTGAAGTGCGCATCGACAACCCGATGGCAATCGCTCTGTACGAACGCAACGGTTATCGGCGATTCGGGCTGATTCATGACTATTACCAGGACCATGCCGACGCGCTGCGACTTGAGAAACACGTTCTGTAGCAGCTACCGAACGCGGGCTACGCCAGCTGCTACAAAGGCTGCTTCAACCCAACCTTATACAACGCACCATCGTCTTCATCGGTCAGTACATACAGATAACCATCCGGCCCCTGTCGCACATCGCGAATCCGTTTGTTCAGCTCACCCAACAGCCGCTCTTCGTGAACAACCTTGTCGCCGTCGAACTGCAGGCGGATCAGCTCCTGGCCCACCAGCGCGCCGATAAACACGTTGTGCTGCCAGGGCTTGAAACGGTCGCTGTCGTAGAAGGCCATGCCGCTGAGGCCGGGGGATTTTTCCCAGACATGCTGTGGGCCCACGGTACCTTCGACGATTTTGCCCTTGGCTTCCGGGATCGGCAGGCCGGAATAGTTGATGCCGTGGGTTGCTATCGGCCAGCCATAGTTCTTGCCACGCTCGATGATGTTGACTTCGTCACCGCCCCGGGGGCCGTGCTCGTTTTCCCAGAGTGTGCCGCTCCAGGGATTGAGCGCCGCGCCTTGCGGGTTGCGATGGCCGTAGGACCAGATTTCCGGGCGAACGCCTTTTTGCCCGACGAAGGGGTTGTCCTTCGGGACCTTGCCGTCCGGATAGATCCGCACGATCTTGCCTTGCAGCTTGTCGAGGTCCTGCGCCGTGGGTCGATCGTTGTTCTCGCCCAGAGTGATGAACAGATAACCGTCGCGGTCGAACACCAGACGGGAGCCGAAGTGATTGCCAACCGAAAGCTTGGGCTCCTGGCGGAAGATCACATTGAAGCCCTTGATGGCCGTCAGGTCTTCCGACAACCGTCCGCGACCGACCGCCGTACCCGCCTTGCCGCCCTCACCGCCGCCTTCGGCATAAGACAGATAGACCATGCGGTCTTGCTTGAAGTCGGGCGACAAAACCACATCGAGCAACCCGCCCTGCCCCTTGGCCCAGACCTGAGGCACACCGCTGAGCGGACTCGAAAGTTTGCCATCGGCACTGACCACCCGCAGGTTGCCCGGCCGTTCGGTCACCAGCATCCCTTGGCGACCGGGGAGGAACGCCAGCGCCCAGGGATGCTCCAGACCTTTAACGATCGGCGTGACCTCAAGGGTGCCCTCCTCACTTTTCAGTTCCTGGGCAGGCGTCGCAAACACGGGCGCACTGGTGATCAGTACGCCGGCAAATAGTGTGGTCAGGAGGGTCTTACGCAACATGCACGATTCCTTTTGTGGTCAAAATGGCTGGCAAGACCTCTATCCTGCCGTTCAACGGTTGCTGGTGTCTGCGTCCCGATGAGGTGGATTGGGTATGAATGTCGGTGGGCTGGCGGGAGCCTGGCGATCCTGCGGATAACGGTTGCCGATACCGCCGTTCTCCAGGGTCGGCGGTCGCGGCGCGGGCGCCGTACTCGGCCCGCGGATCACCGGGATGCCGGGGCGCGTGCCTTGCATGCTGTTGGGGTTGGCCCGGCGGATCGGGTTGTTGTAAGGATTGTTATTGGTGCTGCCCGGCAGGTTCTGGGCCAGCAGCAAGGGCGAGGACGGCATCGCGGTGCCCGCCAGAGCCCAATGGCTCAGCACGCCGTTTAATGCCAGGACGATGATGCCAAGCACACATCGGTTCATGGGGACCTCTCGAAATGAGCGTGCAACGTGATTTGCCTCACGCTACGCCCGGACTTCGGTTTTGTTAACTAAAACCTCCTTCAAAAGGTGTAACACGAGTTGACTGCACTGCTGATCCGCCCGCCGAACCGGGCCGCAGGCGACTGAAACTTTTGCCCTTGCGTGCAGGTCACCTGAACATCAATCGACTGACGAGAACACGGCGATGGCACGGGCAATCTGGAAAGGCGCAATCAGTTTCGGTCTGGTGCATATCCCCGTGGCGCTGGTTTCGGCAACGTCTTCCCACGGGGTGGATTTCGACTGGCTCGACAAACGCAGCATGGAGCCGGTGGGCTACAAGCGCATCAACAAGGTCACCGGCAAGGAAATCACCCAGGAAAATATCGTCAAAGGCGTCCAGTACGAAAAGGGGCGTTACGTGGTGCTCAGCGAAGAAGAAATTCGCTCGGCGCACCCGCTGTCGACCCAAACCATCGACATTTTTGCCTTTGTCGACAGCGAGCAGATCCCCCTGCAAAACATCGACACACCCTATTACCTGGCGCCGGACAAACGCGGAGGCAAGGTCTATGCGCTGTTGCGCGAAACGCTCAACAAAACGGGCAAGGTCGCCCTCGCCCGCGTTGTGCTGCATACCCGTCAGCACCTGGCGGCTCTCATGCCGCTGGAATCAGCCCTGGTTCTGGTGATGCTGCGCTGGCCGGCCGAAGTGCGCAGCCTGGATCAACTGGAGCTTGGTAGTGAAGTGACCAAGCCGGATCTGGCCAAGGGCGAGCTGGAGATGGCCAAACGGTTGGTGGAGGACATGAGCGCGGACTGGACGCCCGAGGAATACCGCGACAGTTTCGAAGACAAGATCATGGCGCTGGTTGAGCAGAAGGCGAATGAAGGCAAGATCGAAATCGTCGAAACCGCTACCGGTGAGGAGGAGCGCAGGACGGCGGATGTCATCGATCTGACCGAACTGCTCAAACGCAGCCTCGGTGCCAGGAGTGCCGGTAAAACGGCAGAAAAAGCCAAAGCGAGCACAGATAAAAAAGCCACGAAGCGTTCTCGTGGCTGATCGGTGAGTGGAGTGCCCATACGTTATGCGGTGAAAATACTGGCCTGCTCGCAATGACTAAATGCGCCGCAAAGCAAAACTCAGATCAGCACAAAAATCGCCAGCAACCCGCCAAAAATCGCCCACTTCTCCAGGTAATAGCGAGCGCGGTTACGCTTTTTGAGTGCTTTACCGCGCAGGCGAACCGTGTAGATTTTGGCAAACAAACGGTTGATAGCACCGGTCTTGTCACCCGCATCGTTCGGTGCCCCCGCAGCCGCCATCACTGTGCGGCTGAACCAGCGGTTGAACGCCGCCGCCCAGCGATACTTCATCGGCCGTTCGACGTCGCAGAACAGGATGATACGGTTCTGCTGGGTGCTGTTTTCAGCGTAATGGATGAACGTTTCATCGAACATCACCGCTTCGCCGTCACGCCAATGGTAGCTCTCGCCGTCGACGTTGATATAGCAACCGGCATCGTTCGGCGTTTCCAGCCCCAGGTGATAACGGTAAGAGCCGGCATACGGATCGCGGTGGCGGACCAGTTTGGAACCCGGTGGCAGTTCGGCAAACATCGCTGCCTTGATCGAACCAATGCTTTGCACCAATTCAGTAGTACGCGGGCAGAGCTTCGCGGCCGATGGGTGACTGTCGCCATACCACTTGAGATAGAAACGCTTCCAGCCACTTTTGAAAAACGAGTTGAAACCGACGTCGTCGTACTGATTCGAGCGCTTGATCTCCCCAGCCTTGAGCAGGTTCTGGCCTTCGGCGCGAATCTCTTTCCAATGAGCCTGCAAAGGGCTCAAGTCAGGAAAGTCCGCTGGATTGAGATAAGGCCGATTGGGGATTTTCGAGAACATATAAAGGAAGCAATTGATCGGCGCCAGAAACGTCGAGTGGTCGCTTAGTTGGCGGCCTAGTTTGTGGCGCACCTTACCGCGCAAGTGGACATACGCGATGGAGATGACATAGATAGCGGCAATAATGAGTTTCACGGAAATCGTCACACGTCTGAAATGAACAAAGTGCGTCCCGATGGCGCGTTCTTGAGCCATGCCGACAATCGACATGGGGGCGAAAGATGTCATTTTAGCCATACTTTGTAACCAATAGTTAACCTTCAACTGTGAAAATGTGTCTACTCATGCCCGCCAAAACGCCACGCGGCTTTAACGCCCTATTAGTTCAAAGGATCGTCTAAGCTCAGATGTAAGCATGAGGGCTCAGCCATGTGCGGACGACTTTCGCAGTACCGAGGCATTCACGACTTCGTCAAGGCGCTGAGCATGCCCAACGCCTTGGTCAACAATGCCGGCGATCAGCCATTCGAGCTCTACAACGCCGCGCCGACGACTCAGCTCGCTCTCTTCCACCAGGAAGGCGACGTGCTGCACGCCGACAGGGTTCGCTGGGGCTGGCGGCCGCATTGGTCCGAAGAACACCCTATGCCGATCAATGCCAGGGTCGAGAAAGTCAGTCACGGCCCATTCTTCAAAGCCATATGGCCGCACCGGGCGATCGTTGCCATCGATAACTGGTTTGAATGGGTTTACGAGGGCGGCCCGAAGAAGCAGCCCTATCTGATCCGCCGCAAGGATCGCGCACCGATCCTGTGCGCGGCGATCGGTCAATACCCAAGGTACGAACATCTGCCGGACGAACATGACGGTTTCGTGATCATCACCGCCGACAGCAAGGGCGGCATGGTGGATGTTCATGATCGCCAGCCGGTGACGCTGAATGCCGAACTGGCCCGGGAATGGCTGGACCCGGCCACGCCGAAAGAGCGAGCCGAGCAGATAGTACTGTCGCAGGGCGAGCCGGCCGAGACATTCGAGTGGTTCAAGGTTGATCAGGCCGTGGGCAATGTGCACAACGATGGCCCTGGCCTGATCGAACCTATCTGAACATCGCGCGACACCATTCGTCGCATGGAAAGCGTGGCGCGGAATACGCGTCAATGTCTGGCTTAGGGTTTGCACATGCCGGCGATAGCTGCCCCAAAACGACGTAATTCTGACGCGGCGGCATTCACATTAACGTTTAAGGACTCCAGCGATCCGCTTGGTCAGTCACCGGGAGATGTAACGTGTCAACTCTCAACGAAATCGCAGCGAACCACGCGAGAATGGCTAAGGCAAAGGAAGAAGAGTCGACCGGGCTGAGTGAGCGACACCCTCAAATAGTGGGCAGTTTCGAAATCATATGCATTGATGAGCAACAGCACATTCCACTGCACCTGATCACTGGCGTACAGGACAACCACCATCATTACAACGGGCAGATAGCAACAACGTCATAACCACTGTCTGGAGAAGTGATCTGCACAGTCCAGCCTTGCGTAAAAGTCATCTCGTGATACTCGACGATGGCGCTGATTTCCGGGCAAAGCTTTTTGGCTTCCTCTGGAGAACGGTCTACAGAGATATTGACCGTACGATCCTCGGCCGAGAACTCGGAGGCCTGGGTCAAGGCGTCATTGCCATCGAGGATTTTGCAGAGTAATGAGGCGTTTTCGGCGGACTCATCCGTAGCGCTGGAGTAAGCGTATTGAACCGTCACAATCGTCAGGAAACAGAACATACCTGCTGCGAATTTGTTTCTCACTTCCATGTTCCTTGGGTGGGGGATGGAATACTAATTCAAGAGTCGATCAATCGTTATCGGTTTTGAGGGCCGGTGTTTTTCTTTACCCGCTCACGGCTTGCAAAGGTTATGTGATTGGGGCTAGATCGTTCTCAAACGCCAGTTCACCCGGGATCTATTTATGCCGCTGAGTTTTCATAAAATGCACGCCAATGGCGATGACTTCGTCATTGTGGACTCGCGAAACTCGGCCAATCCAGTGACAAGTAGTTTGGCTCGGCGAATGGGTGATCGGAACCGAGGCGTCGGATTCAATCAACTCGCAGCAGTGCTTGATTGCGATGATGCCGATGCCCGCTTGATGTTTTGGAATGCAGATGGCTCCACACTGGATGCTTGTGGCAGCGCAACGCGGGGTGCCGCGGACATGCTGATGCGCGAATCCAATATGACTTCGATAGCGCTGCGAACCAACCGTGGCCTACTCACTTGCGAACGAACTTCAGCCGGCGCAATTTCGGTCAACATGGGCGAGCCGCTTTTCGGCTGGTCGGATATTCCCCTGGCTCAGGAACTGGACACTGCTGTTTTGCCACTGACTGGTGGCCCGGCAGCTTGCAGCATGGGCAACCCTCACTGCACCTATTTTGTGGATGATCTGACAGCCATTGATATAGCGACCCTCGGACCGACCATTGAAACCGACCCACTGTTTCCCCTCAGGACGAACGTGCATTTCGTCCAGATCATTAACCGACAACACATACGGTTGCGCATTTGGGAGCGCTGGGGTGGTATTCCGCTTGGTTCAGGTTCTTGCTCTTGTGGCGCCGCAGTCAGCGGAATTCGTCGTGGTTTATTAGACCATTCCGTTGAGGTTGAATGTGATGGCGGCACCGTAACGGTTCAATGGGATGGCGTGGGCGAGGTCTTTCTCATCGGCCCGGTAGAGACTATTTTTTCGGGAACAATCACGGACAACTTATTACAAGTTTTGTAGCCGTCAGGCCCGTTTATTCCCTTGTCCCGCGGCAAAAGTCATTGGCACCACTGCGACTCACAGGGCACGCCATCGTTGTCGCCATCCATTTTCATTCCCGGACAATTTTGCAGAAATTTTTTGGCCTCTGCACATGAGGTCATCTGCGAGCAATATTGGCGTCCGTCACATTTGAATGGCGCAGAAACAGGTTTCGGCGCAGTCGCGACTGTAGGGGTTACTTTCGGGGGCGGTAGCTTGGCTTCAACCCAAGGTTGTAACTCGGGGGAAAGCTTCCAGGCCAACAAACCAATGATTAACACGACCAAAATCAGTTTCATTTGATTCATCCGTGACTAGAGGCCGTTTATATTCTAGTCGCTTAGAACGAATCATCTGGCAAGGGCAACCAAAGCCTCGATGCTCTGGAGAGAGACTGCCGCCTCATGCGGCATGGAGAGATAAATCCGGATAGGTGCCCACCCTGACCAAGTGCTGGCCATTCAGCAATCCTTCTGAAAGACACCTGGCCGGGCAAGCGCTGCCGACTTTACCCAGAGCAGCGTCCGGTGTCCCGAACACAACGCTGAACAAAAATAACATTGGCGTGTAATCAAGGATTTGCGCAGCGTTTCGCCACCCACCAGGATGAACCATCCCCTCGGGCAGACCCAAGCTGCGGGGCCAACCTGAAGAAGGTCGCGACACGTTATCGCGCGCCGTACAACTGCCGTCACACTTATGCGACAATATGCAGAATGTCTGGCATGAATCCCGCCTTTATTGCCCAACAGCTTGGACAAGCGTCCAGATGCTGCTCTCGACTTATGCGCGCCGGTTGAAGTCTAGCGGTGACTGGGGAGAGATGGAGAAACTCCAAAACGCCCCAGGTATGGCCCAAGCGCCAAAATGCGCAGCTCGCAACCCATTGATAGGTAAAGTAATTGATCTCCACAGCTAACATCACGATGCAGTTCGGCGCCAAGCCGCTATTCGAAAACGTTTCGGTCAAATTCGGCGCGGGCAACCGCTACGGCCTGATCGGCGCCAACGGTTGCGGCAAGTCGACCTTCATGAAAATCCTCGGTGGCGATCTCGAGCCGTCCGGCGGCCAGGTCATGCTTGAGCCGAACGTGCGTCTGGGTAAATTGCGTCAAGACCAGTTCGCCTACGAAGAATTCACCGTGATCGACACCGTGATCATGGGTCACGAAGAGCTGTGGAAGGTCAAGGCCGAGCGCGATCGCATCTACTCGCTGCCGGAAATGACCGAAGAAGACGGCATGGCCGTGGCCGAACTGGAAACCGAGTTCGCCGAAATGGACGGCTACACCGCCGAGTCCCGTGCCGGCGAGCTGTTGCTGGGCCTGGGTATCGGCATCGAGCAGCACTTCGGCCCGATGAGTGAAGTGTCGCCAGGCTGGAAACTGCGCGTGTTGCTGGCGCAGGCGCTGTTCTCCGATCCTGAAGTGCTGTTGCTCGACGAACCGACCAACCACTTGGACATCAACACCATCCGCTGGCTGGAAAACGTGCTGACCCAGCGCTCCAGCCTGATGATCATCATCTCCCACGACCGTCACTTCCTGAACAGCGTGTGCACTCACATGGCTGACCTGGATTACGGCGAGCTGCGCCTGTTCCCAGGCAACTACGACGAGTACATGACCGTGGCGACCCAGTCCCGCGAGCAGCTGCTGTCGGACAACGCCAAGAAGAAAGCGCAGATCTCGGAACTGCAATCGTTCGTCAGCCGCTTCTCGGCCAACGCCTCGAAAGCCAAGCAGGCAACTTCCCGCGCCAAGCAGATCGACAAGATCCAGCTGGCCGAAGTCAAACCTTCGAGCCGTGTCAGCCCGTTCATTCGTTTCGAGCAGACCAAAAAGCTGCACCGTCAGGCGGTCATCGTCGAGCGCATGGCCAAAGGCTTCGACGGCAAGACCCTCTTCAAGGACTTCAGCTTCACCGTTGAAGCCGGCGAGCGCGTGGCGATCATCGGCCCGAACGGTATCGGTAAAACCACCCTGCTGCGCACCCTGGTCAACGAACTGACCCCGGACGCCGGCACCGTGAAATGGACCGACGCTGCCGAGCTGGGCTACTACGCCCAGGACCACGCGCACGACTTCGAAGACGACTGCAACCTGTTCGACTGGATGGGCCAATGGACCCAGGGCGGCGAGCAACTGGTTCGCGGCACCCTCGGGCGCATGTTGTTCTCCAACGACGAGATCCTCAAGTCGGTCAAGGTCATCTCCGGTGGTGAGCAAGGTCGCATGCTGTTCGGCAAGCTGATCCTGCAAAAGCCGAACGTGCTGGTAATGGACGAACCGACCAACCACTTGGACATGGAATCCATCGAGGCGCTGAACCTGGCGCTGGAGAACTACCCGGGCACGCTGATTTTCGTCAGCCACGACCGTGAGTTCGTATCGTCCCTGGCCACCCGCATCATCGAGTTGAGCGCCGATGGCGTGATCGATTTCAGCGGCACCTATGACGACTACCTGCGTAGTCAGGGTGTGTTGATGTAAGGCGGCTTCTGGCTGCAAATGGAAAGCCCCGTCCTGGTGACGGGGCTGATCGTTCCCACGCTCTGCGTGGGAACGCCGCCAAGGACGCTGCGCGTTCCCGCTTTGAAGGGGGACGCAGAGCGTCACGGGATACGTTCCCACGCAGAGCGTGGGAACGATCGCCAGCTGTATCGTTAGCCTGCTTTCTTTTATTTCACACCCGCGCCATGATGCAGTTCTCCTACCGCCGCCCGCGAACGAGCTCTCATGTCTGTGCAGCAACTGCCCCCGCAAAGCTCCATGGCGATCACCCTGCAGATCGTTTCCATCGTTTTCTATAGCTTTATTGCCTTCCTTTGCATTGGCCTGCCGATTGCCGTGTTGCCGGGGTATGTCCATGAACAGTTGGGGTTCAGCGCCATCGTCGCGGGGCTGACCATTGGTTCGCAATACCTGGCCACCCTGCTCAGCCGTCCGATGGCCGGGCGCTTGTCAGACAGCGTCGGCACCAAACGGGCGATTGTTTACGGGTTTTCGGGGATTGTGTTGAGCGGCGTACTGACGCTGATATCGACCCTGCTGCAAAGTTTCCCTTTGTTGAGCCTTTTCATCCTGATCGCTGGCCGGTTGTTGCTGGGGATCGCCCAAGGGTTGATCGGGGTCGGCACCATCAGTTGGTGCATGGGCCAGGTCGGTGTCGAGCACACGGCGCGTTCGATTTCCTGGAACGGGATCGCCTCATACGGCGCCATTGCCATTGGCGCACCGTTGGGCGTGGTGATGGTGGCTGAATTGGGCTTCGCCAGCCTCGGGATTGTGCTGTCGTTACTGGCCCTGTTGGCACTGCTGTTGATCCGCAACAAACCCTCGGTGCCAGTGATTCGCGGCGAGCGGTTGCCGTTTTGGGCGGTATTCGGGCGCATTGCCCCTTTCGGCGCGAGCCTGAGCCTGGCGTCTATCGGCTACGGCACGCTCACCACTTTTATTACCCTGTATTACGCCAGTCGTAGCTGGACGGGTGCGGCTTACTGCCTGACGGTGTTCGGGGTGTGTTTTATTCTGTCGCGGCTGTTGTTCATTTCCAGCATCAGCCGTTTCGGCGGTTTCACCTCGGCCATTGCCTGCATGAGCATTGAAACCGTGGGGCTGGTCCTGTTGTGGCTGGCGCCCTCGACCGTTTACGCCTTGATTGGCGCAGGCCTGACCGGCTTCGGCCTGTCGCTGGTCTATCCGGCGCTGGGCGTGGAAGCGATCAAGCAGGTGCCCAATTCCAGTCGCGGCGCGGGTTTGAGTGCTTATGCGGTGTTTTTCGATCTGGCGCTGGCGATTGCCGGGCCGTTGATGGGCGCGGTGGCGTTGAACCTGGGGTATGCGTGGATTTTCTTCAGTGCGGCGTTGTTGTCCGTGACCGGGCTCGGTTTGACCCTGTTACTGAAACACCGGGCGATGGTCTAAAGCCTGCTGTAAATCTCTTGTGGGAGTTTATTGATCGGCAGTTTGCATGCCGGCCCGACTCGGTTTGCCCAAGGCATGGGAGAAGAAACGTCCGGCTTCGGAGATCAGGTTGCGGTGAATGTCCTTGCGGTCGACGCCGTCGGCATCGGTGCACAGCGCCGGCATGGCGGCGATCTGTTCCTCGTTGCACGGTGCCAGGAACACGAAGTGCCCTGCCCCGGCCAGCAATTTGAAATCCGGTGCAGTCGGCAGTTTGCGCGCCAGCGCTGCGGCGTTTTTGTCGAACGCCACCAGTTTGTCGCCATCGCCGCTGTATAGAAGCACCGGCACATGCACCTCGGCCAAGGTCTGGCGGCCGAACTTCAGACTCAGCGGTGCCATCAACAGCAAGGCATGCACTCGCGGGTCTGGCACTGGCTGCAAGTCATCGCGGTCGACGATCAATTCACCTTGCGTGTTGCAGGCATCATGATCGTCCGGGCGCTCATGGCAATAACGGCGCAGACGGTCCAGGTCCGGGGTGGCGCCGGACAGGATCAACGCGGTCTCACCGCCCGCCGAATAGCCGATCACCCCAACCTGATCGGCATTGACGAAGGGCGCAAGCATACGGTCGCCCAAGGTCGCGGTTATGGCTTCGGAAATCTGGATCGGCCGCCCGTAAAGATTGCTCAAGGTGCCGAGGCGGCTGTGGTCTTTGGAGTTGTCGCCGGGATGGATCACCGCCACCACCACAAACCCCTTGCGTGCCAGCGAGGTGGCCAGATCGTGCAGGGCCAGCGGGGTTCCGGTGTTGCCATGGGACAGCATCAACATCGGGAAGCGTCCGATGGCGACTTTGGTGTCTTCACCGGCTTCGACCGTGTAGCCCTCGAGCTTGCTGGAATGTTCCCTCTCACTGGACGGATAAAAGGCGATGGCGCGCATCGGCTGCAAGTCCAGCGGGTCGAGGAATGTCATCTCATGGAAACCGACGCTCCAGTGAGGAAACAGCACAGGCGCGGCGTGCACCGAATTCAGGCTGCCGAACAGGCAAATCAGTAATGTTGCACAAAGACGCACCATGGGATGCCCCACCTTATTACCTGACCGCAGATGTTAACCCTCGACTGCATAACCTGGGCCAGAAACTGATCGCCCCCAGAAACAAAAAACTCTGTACCTGGCCATCACGATGACCAGAATACAGAGTTTCAGGGGTATTGCCCGAGCTGTTTACGACTTTACGCAAGCCTTACGCGGCGGCGAACAATTGTTCGCTGATTTGCGCCTGAGCGTCGCTCATGGCTTTGCTGCGCACTTCATCACCGTAGGCCAGGCCATGGGCGCGGACGAACTCGATGTCGGTGATACCGAGGAAGCCGAACATCACCTTCAAGTACTCTTCGTGAGCAGTGCCAGTCGGTTGGCCAGCGTGCAAACCGCCAGCCGTCGAAACGATCACCACTTTCTTGCCGCCGCACAGGCCTTCAGGGCCGGCTTCGGTGTAGCGGAAAGTCTGGCCGGCTACGGCGATGCGGTCGATCCAGGCCTTGAGTTGGGTCGGGATGGTGAAGTTGTACATCGGCGCTGCAATCACGACGGCATCGGCGGCGAGGAATTCGGCCAGGGCCTGCGCACCCAAATCGGCTTCATGCTGTTGCGCGGCGTTGCGTAGCTCAGCGGCGGTGCCAGCGGCGACCAGCGTGGCGGCGGAGAAATGGCTGATGGCATCGGCGGCCAGGTCGCGGTAAGTCACCACAACGCCAGGCTCGGCGGCTTGCCAGGCTTTGACGACTTCACCGCTCAACTGACGGGAAGCCGAGTTGTCACCCAGAATGCTCGAATCGATATGCAGTAATTTCATGTGGGATCTCCAAGGTGAGGATCGCCACCCGGCGATCTGATGGAAACAATCCTACCAACGAAACCAATAGCTGATTAGCCGGCAATAGTGCGATAGTTCGTCCCACTGATAGAACAGTTGGATTTAAATCATGCAAGATCTCAACGACCTCTACTACTTCGCCAAGGTGGTCGAGGCCGGCGGCTTCGCGGCGGCCGGGCGTTTGCTCGGGATTCCCAAGTCTCGGTTGTCACGACGCATCGCCGAACTGGAAGAACGCCTGGGCGCGCGCCTGCTGCAACGCACCACCCGCCAACTCAACCTGACCGCCGTGGGCGAGCGCTACTTGCGGCACTGTCAGGCGATGCTGCTGGAGGCCGAGATGGCCGACGAAGCGGTGGCCAGCATGTCCAGCGAACCCCGCGGCCGACTGCGGGTTTCCTGCCCGGTGGGGTTGGCCCACGACATGTTCCCGTCGGTGATCAGCAAGTTCCTTGAGAAATTCCCGCAGGTTCAGCTGGAGATGCTGCTGCTCAACCGCCGGGTTGATCTGGTGACCGAAGGCGTCGATGTCGCCTTGAGAGTGCGGGAACTGGGAGATGAAGACCCACTGCTGGTCACCCGCCGCTTACGTCAGGCGCAGACTGTCATGGTCGCCAGCCCGGCGTTTCTTCGCGAGCGGCAGATCAAGACCCCGGACGACTTGAAAAACGTGCCGATATTGGGCGCACTGGAAGCCGATCGGCTGGTGCATCTGCGGATGCTCGACCAGCAGGGCAAGGCCTGTGAAATGACATTCGAAGCCCGATTGGGCATCGACGATTTTCTCGTGCGCAAGGCGTGTACCCTGTCCGGGCTGGGTTTCACCGTGTTGCCGATGATGTACTGCGAGCAGGAACTGGAAAGCGGCTCGCTGGTGCAATTGCTGCCCGACTGGTCATTGCCGGGCGGCTGGCTGCAAGCGGTCTACCCTCATCGGCGCGGGGTAATGCCGGCAGTACGCGCCTGGATCGACCATTTGATCGAATCATTCAATGCCTGTGGGGACCGACTGTTATGAAGGCAAGACCAATGAGCGAAGAGGATGTCGCGCAATTCTGCCTGGCGCTGCCCGGCGCGCGGGAGGATTACAAGTGGGGGGGCGTAAGGGTGTTTTCGATTGCCGGGAGCAAGATGTTCGCCTTGCAGAACCTGCGGGGCCAGTCCCTGGCCTTCAAGGTCGACAAAGACCTATTCCTGGGCCATTGCGACCGACCGGGCATTCACCCGGCGCCGTATCTGGCCCGGGCGCAGTGGATCATCATGGACACGCCCTACCCGCTGGGCACCGAAGAGCTGCAAGGCTTGCTGCAACGTTCCCACCAACTGGTGGTGAGCAAGTTGCCCAAGCGCACGCAGATCGGCTTGCTGCTTTAAAACAGCTTTAGAACAGCGCGAACAGCTGAGCACCCAGAAACAACTGGTCGATCCAGAACACCTGATGCATCAGCACGATGAGCCAGAACACCAGTTGAAACGAAACCTTGCGGGTCTTGTGCCGAAACACTTGCTGGGCCAGCAAGGCACCCGGCCAACCGCCCGCCAGTTCCACTGCGTGCAAGACGTTCTCCGGCGTGCGCCAACTGTCGGCGCGGGCCTTGTGCTTGTCGCTCCAATACAGGAAAAACGCCAGCACGCTGACAAGGCCGTAGGCTGCCAGGGGAATCACCGACACCCCGCGCAGCCACAACGACACCGAGCCAAACAACGGCGCTGCACACAGTACTGCGAACACCAGCAGTTTCAGCCGCAGGTTTTGAATGGCTCCCCCGGAGTTGCGACCGGAGTTGTTGCGCGCGCTGGAATCATTCATGGCTTGGCCGCGGTCCAGTCGACCCAACCGAATTGCCAGGTGGCCAGAATCACCAGACCGAACGCAATGCGATACCAGGCGAACGCCGCGTAGCTGTGGCTGGCGATGAACTTGAGCAAGCCGCGAACAGCGATCATCGCAAAGATGAACGCGGTGACAAAACCAATGGCGAACACCGGAAAATCAGCCGGCACAAACAGATGGCGGTATTTATAGCCCGAGTACACCGCCGCGCCGACCATGGTTGGCATGGCGAGGAAGAACGAGAACTCGGTGGCCGTCTTGCGCGACAAGCCGAACAGCAAACCGCCAATGATCGTCGAGCCGGAACGCGAGGTCCCCGGGATCATCGCCAGGCATTGGGCGAAACCGACTTTCAGGGCTTCTTTCCAGGTGATGTCATCGACGCTTTCGGCATGCACGACATGCTGCCGGCGTTCGGCCCACAACATGATGATCCCGCCCACGACCAATGCACTGGCTACGGTGATCGGGTTGAACAGGTACTTGTGGATCAGGTCGGCGAAAATCACCCCCAATACCACGGCCGGCAGGAAGGCGATCAACAGGTTCGCGGTAAAGCGTCGAGCGCTGGGCTGCGTCGGCAAACCAATAACCACGTCGAAGATCTTGCGGCGAAACTCCCAGACCACCGCCAGGATCGCCCCGAGCTGAATGATGATATTGAAGGCCATGGCCCGCTCGCCACCGAAATCGAGCAGGTCCGCCACAATGATCTGGTGCCCGGTACTGGAAATGGGCAAGAACTCGGTCAGCCCTTCTACAACGCCTAAAATCAATGCCTGAAAGGCTGTCCAAAGATCCATCATTCCCCCAAGAAGCCATGCCCCCAGGCATGCCCCGTTAATAATTTGTAGAGCGTTATTCGCGATCAGCGTGCGCTGAAACCCCGCGCGCACAAGATCCACACAAAACCGTAAAAATTCCGTGAAAAATCGACTTGGACTCAGGTTTTTCCGCGCGGGGCCGAAATCCTATCAGACAAGCCTCATTTACGCTGCCGCGTAATAGGACATGAGTCGGATAGGCCCGATCGGCAACGTGTGGTTGGATGCTGGCGATCGTTTATGACAAGAACAAGAAAACGGAGTAACAGCGTTATGAACAGCTTGCGCAGTGTGTCGATCAGCCGACGCTTGTGGCTTATCTTGATCGTGGCCGTGGTGATGCTGTTGACGTTGGGCGCGTTGATGCTCAAACAGATCCACGACGACCTCTATCAGGCCAAGGCCCAGAAGACCCAGCATGTGGTGCAGACCGCCAGTGGCATCCTGACCTACTATCACGACCTGGAAACCGCCGGCACCCTCACCCGCGCCGCCGCGCAACAGCAGGCACTGACCGTCGTGCGTGGTTTGCGCTACGACCAAAATGACTATTTCTGGATCAACGACCTGACGCCGGCCATGGTCATGCACCCGACCAACCCAAAACTTGAAGGCCAGAACCTCTCGACGATCCGCGACCCGGACGGTTTTGCACTGTTCAACGAAATGGCTGCCATCGCCAAGGCCAAGGGCGCCGGCATGGTCAACTATCGCTGGCCGAAACCGGGCGCCAGTGCACCGGTGGAAAAAACCTCCTACGTCAAACTGTTCGAGCCCTGGGGTTGGGTGATCGGCTCGGGTGTGTACATCGACGACATGCAGGCCGAGTTTAATGCGCAGGTCTGGAAGGCGTCTTTCGTCGGCCTGGTGATTGCCCTGATCATGGCGCTGCTGGTGATCATGATTGCCCGCAGCATCGTGCGCCCGTTGCAGGAAACCGTGAATGCCATGGCCAATATCGCCAGTGGCGAAAGCGACCTGACCCGCAGCCTCGATACCCACGGCCAGGACGAAGTCACGCAACTGGCCCGGCACTTCAATGCCTTTACCGCCAAACTGCGCCTGGTGATCAGTCAATTGCAAGTGTCCGCCGGCGCGCTGGGCCAGTCTTCCAGTGACCTGGGCAACGACGCCGCGCAAGCCCAGCAACGCAGCCAGCAGCAGTCCCAGCAAATGGAACTGGTGGCGACCGCGATCAACGAAGTGACCTACGGCGTGCAGGATGTGGCGAAAAACGCCGAACACGCGGCCAGTGAAATGCGCGATGCCGAATCTCAGGCGCAGCAGGGACAGATCAATATCGATGGCAGCCTGCAGCAGATCGACAAGCTGTCTTCGACCATCGATCAAGCGGTGGAAGTGATTCGTACGCTGGCCGACGAAAGCACGCAAATCGGCAGTGTCCTGGAAGTGATCCGCTCCATCGCCGAGCAAACCAACCTGCTGGCCCTCAACGCCGCCATCGAAGCCGCCCGGGCCGGTGAGCAAGGTCGAGGGTTTGCGGTGGTCGCCGATGAAGTGCGCCTGCTGGCCCAGCGCACCCAGAAGTCGACGGCAGAAATCCAGTCGATGATCGAACGCCTGCAAAGCCATTCCGAAGCGGCAGTCAAGGTGATTGGCGACAGCAGCCGCGCCTCGCAACTGACCATCGAGCAGGCCGGTCTGGCCGGTGCCAGTCTGAATGCCATCGGCCAGGCCTTGCGCAACCTCAACGGCTTGAATGCCTCGATTGCCAGTGCAACCTTGCAGCAGGCGCATGTGGTGGAAGACATCAATCAGAACGTCACCCAGGCCGCCGGGTTGTCCCACAGCACGGCATTGGCGGCCGAGCAGTCGAGCGTGGCCAGTGTTCACCTCAAGGAATTGAGTGAACAGTTGAACGGGTTGCTCAAGCAGTTTCGCGTCTGATCACTTATAGCAGCTGCCTCGCAGGCTCGGCAGCTGCTACACCGGACCGCGCAAGCCGGTTCTACTTGGCCGCGCCTGCCGCTACAATCCTCCCCCCTTTCGTCTTCCCCAAGGATCCCCCATGTCCGGGCTTGAACTGTTTGCCGCCGCCCTCGGTGTGATTGCCGTCTGGCTGACGGTCAAACAGAACCCCTGGTGCTGGCCGGTCGGTCTGGTCATGGTGCTGCTGTACAGCTGGATCTTTTTCGAGGTGAAGCTGTATTCAGACATGCTGCTGCAAGTGATCTACGCCGCGTTGCAGCTTTACGGCTGGAGGCAGTGGACTCGCCCGGGCGTGACGCATGACGGGCGGCACGTCAGCCTGCTCGATGGCAAATCCGTCGCGCTCGGGCTGGCCGTGGGCGCGGTCGGCAGCCTGCTGCTGGGGGCTGCGATGGCTCACTGGACCGACGCCGCCCAACCCTGGCTCGACGCCGCCTTGACCGGTTTCAGCCTGGTAGCACAGTTATGGATGGCGCAAAAACGCCTGCAATGCTGGCCGCTGTGGATCGCGCTGGACGTCATCTTCGTCGGCCTGTTCATCTATAAAGAGCTGTATCTGACCGCCGTCCTCTATGGGGTTTTCGCCCTGCTGGCGGTGCAAGGCTGGCGGACGTGGCGCGCCGACCCGGCGTTGCGCACATGAAAGTGCTGGTGCTCACGGGCCCCGAATCGAGCGGCAAGAGCTGGCTCGCCACCGAGCTGCAACAGCAATTTGGCGGCGTTTTGGTGGGCGAATACGTGCGCTGGTTCATTGAACAGGAGGCACGGGACACCTGCCTCGCGGATATCCCCGAGATCGCCCGCGGCCAGTTGCAATGGGAAGATGATGCCCGCGCCCTTGCGCCACCGTTGCTGATTCTCGACACGCACTTGCTGAGCAACATGCTTTGGAGCCAGACCCTGTTTAGCGATTGCCCGGCCTGGCTCGAACAAGCGCTGCTGGCCCGGCATTACGACTTGCACTTGCTGTTGTCGCCTGAACTCGTCGACTGGACCGACGATGGCCAGCGCTGTCAGCCGCAGCTGGATCAACGCCGGGCTTTTTTCAACGCGACTCAGGCGTGGCTGGAGCAGCATCGCCAACCTGTTCAAGTGATCCAGGGTGACTGGGCAGAACGCCGAGCCCAAGCGTTGCAGGCCGTCACTCTGCTGCTAGGTTGCTGAATTCGGCTGCTACAGCCACCAACACCCAGCCCCACCAGCATTTGTTGCGATATTTTTGCAAATGCGTCCGTTTGTGAAACATACCTTTGCACTCGAACAGCCCGTTTCAGCGCTATTCATCATTGCGTCATGATCTGTGTTAAAGCGCTGATACATCACAACGCAAGCTATGGATCCAGAGCGTTGCGCCTCCTTTTCCCCGTTATAGCCCCCGCTTTTGTCTCAGGCCTGAAACAGCTCAATCAAGGATCCATTTAGCCTGATCGATAACCCCTTGAATCAAAACAACAATCAAAAAGCGGCACGACTTTCGCTCTCTCCTTCACAACGCTGATTAGGGCCAGCGCACAACAGAAGGAATCGCAGTCGTGGGGACTTTTCGTAAAGGCTTTACGCGCTTGATGCTGCTCGGATGTGCCACCGTCTCACTCCTCAGTTTTGACGTTCAGGCTGAAGGCAATGGTGTGATCGTACTCACTCGTGATGTACAGCCCCACACCGTCGGCAGGCCGCCGTTCCAGAAAGACCCCTACCCGACCACTGTCAACGCCAACCCTTCGGATCGTGTCACTTCGACACTCAACAGCACCGAACTGAGCGATGGTGAGTTCGCCAGCGTGGCCAGCGGTTCGTCCATCAGCAACAGCATCAACCAGAACGGCAACATACCCGGCAGCCTCAATGTCGTGACCAATCCCAATGGCATGCCCGGCATGAGCGCCGGTCACAGCGGCGGTAGCGGTGGCGCGATTTCGGGAACGATCAACCATGCCATGAGTTCCGGCCTTGCGCCGTTGGGCAGACTGGCGGGAGGTCAATGACATGAGCCGCTCCCTGATCCTTCTCGCCCTGGTCATCGGTGCCAGTGTGAGCCCAGGCGCCATGGCCGACTCCAGCGTTCCGGTGGTCAACACCGCCAACATCCTGGATTCCGGCGCCCGGTACAACGGCAACTTCAACGTCAACCAGGCCTCCGGCGATCAACAGCAACAGGCCAACACCCGCGCTATCGCCATCGGCACCGATGCCTCGGCGACCACTCGCGTCATCCAGAAACTCGACACGCCCGCCAACCCGTCGATGAACGCGACGGCCACCATCGGCGGCAACTCTTTCAGTCAAGGCAACGGTGCACTGGGTGTCAACCAGGGCGCCGGGGCCAATAACCAGATGGCCAACGCAATGCGCATCAGCATCAGTGCTGCGCCGCAAAGCGTCGACGATAGCGCCCTTTCTCAACAGAACGTGGCGTTGCTACCAAGCTCAGGGGCAACTGACGCTTCAAAAGGCAGTCGCCAGGTCGTGACAAGCGACCAGGCCTTCACCGGCAGCCGAGGAGTGATTCAGGTGAACCAGAGTGCCGGGGTGGGGAACCGAATGGCTAACACCCTGAGCATACGGGTCGCTGACTGACCCGAACGCAGTGCGATTAGAAAGTAACCAACACTTAACCAACTAATAAGCACGGAGAAACACCATGAAACCCACAATGGCTCTCAAGCCTCTCGTCTTCGCCCTGGCTGCCGTCATGGCGATGGCTGCACAAGCCAACGATAACGACCATGGTCACGGCCACCATCATCACGGCCCCAAAGGCCCCACCTGGGAACAGCAACTGTCAATCGACTCAGCCGCCAGCGCCTATGTAGGGGATACACAGGACAGCAGCGGCAACTCGGTACTCAACCAAGGCACCAACAACACCGCTGAGGCTGACAACTCGCTCAACGGCTCCAACGGCAACATGGGTGCCAACGTCGCGGGGGGCGATGGCAACCAACAAGACAACGCCGCCGCGCTGGCTACCGCGGATGAAAGCTTCATCTTCGGTTCTGCCGAGGCAACCTCCACCGCGTATCAATACAACACCAATAACTACGTCAAAAACCGCTCTACTCAAAATAACGCCACGCTCAACAATGCGGGCAACAACGGCTCCGGCAACATTGGCATCAACGTGACTGCCGGCAACTTCAACCAACAGAAAAACAACCTGGCGATTGCCGTGTCTGGCGGCCGGGTAGCAACAGCCTCGGCTGACGCTTACCAATCCACCACCGGCCTGGATGTCGACAACAAGGCTGACCGGACCCACGTCACCACCACCCTCACCGATACCACCACGTCCTCGGGCACCTTCAAGGCCAAAGGCACCGGGACGATCGACGACAGTGGCTGGGGTCACAGAGGCGATGACAAGTTCAAATTCAGCGCCGTGGGTACCTTCGATCTGGCTGGCGTCACCACCCATCAAGTGCTGACTCCAGACGGCTGGAAAAACCCGGTTGTGAACAACGCCTCCATGACCAACTCGATGAACAGCTTCTCCGGCAACGGCGGTGCCAACGTGTCGGCGGGTGTGGGCAACCAACAAAGCAACTCTCTGTCCATTGCTGCCGGCTGCAGAGCCTGCATGTAATCGCGATCGAAATGAAAGCCCCGGCAACGGGGCTTTCTTTCCACGGCTCACCAAAGGCGTATCGATCATGCGTACGACAGCCTGTTTCGCCCTGCTGTGCCTGTGCGGCCTGACTCAGGCGGCGCAGATGCCGGTGGCCGCCTTACCGGGCGGCATGCTGGTTTACAAGCAGGTGCAAAGCGTGCGTGAGCGCAAGTTCAGCGACATCGTCGAACAAAAAACCGACTTCAGCTGCGGCGCTGCCGCACTGGCCACGGTGCTACGCCAGGCTTACTGGCTCGATGTCGATGAGGAACACATCATCAAAGGCATGCTGGTCAATGCTGATCAGAACCTTGTCCGTACTCAAGGTTTCTCCATGCTGGACATGAAGCGCTACATCGAAGCAATCGGCATGCGCGCGCGTGGCTACCGGATACCGCCCGAAAAACTCGAAGCGGTGACCATTCCGGTGGTGGTGCTGATGGAAATTCGCGGCTACAAGCATTTCGTGGTGATGCAGCGGGCGGACAAGAACTGGGTCTATATCGGCGACCCGGTGCTTGGGCACAAACGCTATTCCCATGACGACTTTGTCAAAGGCTGGAACGGCATTGTCTTCGCTATCGTGGGTCCCGGTTACGACAAAACCAATGCACTGCGTAGCCCTCCGGAACCGCTGACGGCCAAGAACAAACTGGACACTTTCAACCCGGTCAAAGATGCCGAATTGATGGACTTTGGCTTCATTCAGAGCGACTTCTTCTAATCGCCCACTGATGATAGAGAGGGCCGGATGCCCCGGGAGCAGCAGATGAAAACCTCATACTGGCTGGCCGCCGCTTGCCTGGCAGCAAGCGCATCGGGCTATGCCAATGCAGGATTCAAACCCATCGAACTCAAGGACCATGAGCTCGCCGAGCTACGCGGTCGTTATGTCATGCCGGGGCGGATCATCAGCTTCGGCATCATCATGAGCAGCACCTGGCGCAATGCCAGCGGAGACCTGATCGGGGTGGCGACGGCCATGCAGATCCAGGCCTCTACCGTAAAGCCGCAACTTTACGTGTCGACCATTAAAGAAACCGGTAACGGCAGTACGCCGCCATCGGGCACCGGAAATGTGATCGGTGGCGCAGGACTGACCACCACCCAGGGAGTCACCCAAACTGTGCGCGCCGCTGGAGACGGCAATACCGCCTACAACAATGTCGCCATCAACGTCCAGGAGGCCAACCAGGCGCCGGCGCCGACTCCCGTCCAAGGGCAGGTGCTGACGAGCGGGCAAACCATTACCGACAGCAATGCCGCCGGTAACGTCGCGGTAGCAGCCACCGGTGGTGGCGTGCAAATGGCCATCCAGGCCAGCAACAACCAAGGCACGGCCATGCAACAGGTGGCTCAGGGGGGGCTGGTGCAGAACACCCGGCTTCTGGGCAACAGCAACAGGGTCAATAACCTGACGCAACTTAATGTGGTGCTTAACAACAACGGCCGAAATGCCGGAGCAGTCAACTGCAATCTGAATCAACTCAAAGCACTTCGCAGCCTGGGATATTGAACTACGCTGATGTTCGATCATCGGGCTTCATGGGGGACGACTTATCATGTATCGGTCAGTACCGCTGCGCGCGATCGTTTGTCTGAGTACTTTGTTCCCGTCGGCGCTGCTGCAAGCAGCGTCCGATGCGGACGTGGAAGCGTTGAAGCAACAACTCATGGAGCTCAAGCAACGATACGAAGTACAACAAAAGGCCTTGGCGGTACTCGAACAACGAGTCCGCCAAGTGGAGGAACAACCGGCGGCGGCACCGCCTAAACGCCTGGCCAAGTCGCCAGCCGACATGAAAGGCAACCCGCAAGTGGCCACAAGGACGGGAGCGGCCGCGGCTTCAGGAGGCGCCGCAGGCAGCGGCAGTTCCTATGGACAATCGCTGGCCGATGACTCTCAACCGGCGCAGAGTGTTTCCAACCTGTATGACGAGGCCAGCGGATTCTTCGGCGGCGGCAAGTTCAGCCTCGAAACCGGGCTGACCTATTCGCGTTACGACACCCGCCAGCTGATCCTCAATGGCTTCCTCGCACTGGACTCGATCTTTCTGGGCAACATCAACCTGGACCGGATCAAGGCCGACACCTGGACGCTGGACCTCACCGGGCGCTACAACTTCGACAATCGCTGGCAGTTCGACCTGAACGTACCGGTGGTCTACCGCGAATCAACGTATCAGTCCGGCGGCGCCAACAACGGTGCGGCGGGAGTGACCAGCGAAGAAACCGTCACCCGGGATCCGACGCTGGGCGATGTCAACTTCGGGATCGCCTACAAATTCATGGACGAATCGGTCAACACCCCGGATGCTGTGTTCACCTTCCGGGTCAAGGCGCCGACCGGCAAGGACCCGTTCGGCATCAAGCTGCGCCAGACCGACGCCAATACCAACCTGTTCGTGCCTGACACCTTGCCGACCGGTAACGGCGTCTGGTCGATCAGCCCCGGTATCTCGCTGGTCAAGACCTACGATCCGGCGGTTCTGTTCGGTAGCCTGTCCTACACCCACAACTTCGAAGAATCCTTCGACGACATCAGCGCCACCGTCAATCAGAAAGTCCCGGGCAAGGTGCGGATCGGCGACAGCTTCCAGATTGGCGCGGGGATCGCCTTTGCACTGAACGAAAAAATGAGTATGTCGTTCTCGATGTCTGACCTGGTGCAACGCAAAAGCAAGCTCAAGCAGGATGGCGGGGATTGGGAGTCTGTGGTGTCCAGTGACGCCAACGCCGGTTACTTCAACGTCGGCATGACCATCGCCGCCAGCGACAATCTGACCATTGTTCCCAACCTGTCCATCGGCATCACGGACGATGCGCCGGACTTTTCCTTCAGCCTGAAATTCCCGTACTACTTCTGATCGCTTCACCCCAATGGAAAAGGCCCGCTGCGATGGATGTCGCAGCGGGCCTTTTCGTTTACCCGCCCTAGCGGATCTGGTGCTTGTGCAGCAATCGGTAAAAAGTCGGCCGTGACACGCCCAGGACTCGAGCGGCAACACTCAGGTTGTCGCTGTGTCGGTTCAACACATCGCACAGCGCCTGGCGTTCGGCGCGAGTCTTGTAGTCTTCAAGGGTGCCCATCGGCGTGATGAAGGCGTGTTGACTGAGCAGCCCCAGGTCTCGCGCCTCGATCTGCCGCCCTTCGGCAAGTACCAACCCACGACGTACCCGATTGGCCAGCTCGCGGACATTGCCCGGCCAGTCGTGCTTGCCCATGGCGACCAATGCATCTTCGCTGAAGCTGCGCGGACGACGACCGGTTTCACTGCTGTAGAAATGGGAAAAGTGGTTGGCCAGCATCAATAGATCACCATGGCGCTCCCGCAGCGGCACGGTGACCACTTGCAGGACGTTCAAACGGTAGTACAAATCTTCGCGAAAGCGTTTGTTCTCGATGGCCTCTTCAAGGTCGACGTGCGTCGCCGCCAATACCCGCACATCCACCGGAACAGGCTGATGACCGCCAACCCGCTCGATGTGTTTTTCCTGCAGGAAGCGCAGCAGATTGGCTTGCAGCTCCAGGGGCAGATCGCCTATTTCATCGAGAAACAGGGTCCCGCCGTTGGCCGCTTCTATCCGCCCGACCTTGCGCTGATGGGCGCCGGTAAAGGCCCCCTTCTCGTGACCAAACAATTCGGACTGGATCAAGTGCTCGGGAATCGCGCCACAGTTGATCGCCACGAATGGCTTGCGGTGGCGCTGGGATTGTTGATGCAGGGTACGGGCGACCAATTCTTTACCGGTGCCGCTTTCGCCGCGGATCAGCACCGGCGACTCGGTGGGCGCCAGTTTGCTCAGTAATTTGCGCAGCTCGCGAATCGGTTTGCTGTCGCCGAGCAGTTCGTGTTCAGGCTGATCGATATGAACCGTGCCCTGCCCGCGCAGGCGCGCCATGCCGAACGCTCGGCCCAGAGTGACCTGAACCCTTGAAACATCGAACGGCAAGGTATGGAAGTCAAAAAACCATTCGCAGACGAAATCCCCGACATTCTGCATTCGCAGGACATCCTGATCGAGCACGGCGATCCACTCGGTACCGCTACGGGTGATCAGTTCCTTGACGGCTTCCGGACGCTCCAGATGAAATGGCTGCAAGCGCAACAGGCCGACGTCGCAGGTTCGTTCCGCGGCGTTTTCCAGGGTACAGCTGTCGACATCCCAACCCACAGCGCGTAAACCCGGCAGCAAACGGTGGCAGTCGTCGCAAGGATCCACTACTAAAAGACGTCGTAAAGCAGGCGCTTCGATCATGACTGTTCCTTGGCGCCAAATTTTAGGAAATATTATTAAAAACAGTCATTTGGCGGGCTTCGGTGTAACACTAGCAAAATATTGACGCGAGCTTGTATCGATTGCTTATAGGGACGTCGGCTTATTAGTTATAAAAAATCACTTAATGAGTTGCCTAACGAATTGAACCTTTCATTCAGCTTTCAGCAACTGCCTGAATCGCCGGCGAATCAAAGAAAGTTGAAATTTCTTTTGATTGTGTGTGACCCAACCCCCGGTTGCGGACATCAGTACAAGTAACCAGCCGAACGGTAAGCCCAACCGACGGCACATCACTTGATTGGGCATACAGAGAGAAGACCCCATGAACGCCCCGCTCCGTATCAACGAAGCTCTTTTGATTGCCGACCGCGCATTCCAACCCTTTCAATGCGTGGCCTGGGCGCCACAAGACGGTAATGGCGAGCTCAGCCTGGCCATCATTGATCGCACTAACACTCGCATCAGCAGCAAACAAATCCCCAGCAGTGCCTATTCCGATCCGGAGCAACTTGCACACTTGCTGGAACAAGCCCGCGCCGAGCTGAGCGAGGAAGGTTACACACTGCAATCGTGGTCCATGCCGCATTAATCTTTTTCGCGGATTACCACCCGGTAATCCGCGTCCCTCGCTCCCCTTAGTTGATGGTTTTCTATCGTCAGCCACCCCATTTTTTCATCTTCTAACTCGTCAGATTACTTGGCAGGCTTGTCAGTGGTTCGAAAAGACACTGTTCTGGCACAAAACGCCCTGCTTCCCGAGAGTAATGGCAGTTGCGCATCATCGCATTCAGGGATTGAATGTTCTTCTCATGCAGTCAACCTCCGGGCACCCGGACAAGGACGGCTGGCAAGGAGATGCGTGCATGTCACTCCAGACTGCTTTTGCCATACCGGCAGCGGTGAAAGACGCCGGGCAACTCGATAGCCATTTCGCCGGCAGCGGCAAGACTCAAGTGTATTTCGCCGGCAGTACCTCCAGCAGGGTCAATGGCGTGGCGATTGACCACACCGGCCGAATACTGGTGTCAGCCAAGGTCGGCACGCCAGGTGGCAGCCGCTTTGGCCTGGCCCGCCTGCGTGAGGATGGTTCGGCGGATCTGGCCTTCGGCAAACAAGGCAGCATCATCGGGCAATTCGCCCACGGCTACGAGGCCATGGCGGGCACGGTGCGGGTGCTGGCCGACGGGAACATTCTGGTGGCCGGCCTGCACTACGAAAATGCTCATCGTACGTTGCCCGCCGTGGCGATGTTTGATCAACGAGGCTACCCGATACAGGGTTTTGGTGAGCACGGCCGCTGCGTGGTGCGCCTGCCGGGGAAGCTCTCCGAAGGCGCTCGCGACGCCTGGTTACCACCCGGCGTGCCGGGTACCGAGGCCTGTGATATCTGGGTGCAGGACGATGGTCGAATCCTGCTGCTGGCCAATCATCACTTTGAATTGGCCGATCACGTCGGCATGCTGATTCGGCTCAATGCCGACGGCTCGCTGGACAGCACCTTCAACGGTCGTGGCTTTGTCATGGTCCGGCACTTATTGATGAACACCTGGCTGAACAGTCTGATGGTGCAACATGACGGCCGAATCCTGGTGGGCGGATCGATCAATTTCCCCGAGGAAGGTTTGCTGGCGCGTTATCACACCGATGGCCAGTTGGATGACGGCTTCGCCGTGGATGGCTTCATGACCTTCAAGGCCTGGGGTCAGAGTGCCCAGGTCTGCCAGATCGTCCAGCACGAAAATGGTGATTTGCATTGTTTTGGCAGCAGTCGCGACCCGATGCACTGCCTCGCCCTGAACGTTCACAGCAATGGCCGACCTGACATGCATTGCAATAGCGGCCAGCCACAACTGTTGGAAATCAGCCACAGCGGCTGCCAGTGGACCGCCGCCCAGGTACAACCGGACGGTCGGGTACTGACGGTCGGAGCGACGGTCGGGGGGCTCGAAGGCGATTTCATTCTCGCCCGGTATTTATCCAGCGGGGCACTGGATTGCAGCTTCGCCAATGGCCAGGGCTGGGTCCGCACACGCCTGAGTCGTGGTCCGGACACCGCCACTTCATTGGCCGTGCAGGCCGATGGTTGCATCGTCGTCGGCGGCTATTCACTGGATGGCAACTACCGCGCCGTCGTCGCGCGCTATCAACACTAGACCGACATCTTTTTCCTGCACTTGATCTTCCCTTCCGCTTACGGCAAGTTGCGCGCTTCTTAATACAAGGAGTAGCCGATGTCCGGCTCAATGGCCCAGGCCTTCGCACACAATTTTCTTGGGCATTCACCCCGCTGGTACAAAGCCAGCATTATCGGATTCCTGATTCTCAACGCCCTGGTGTTGTGGACGATCAGTCCGGTGGCGGCCGGCTGGTTGTTGGTGCTGGAGTTCATCTTCACCCTGGCCATGGCGCTCAAGTGTTACCCGCTGATGCCCGGCGGGTTGCTGCTGATCGAAGCACTGCTGCTGAAAATGACCACGCCCCAGGCGCTCTATGACGAACTGGTGCACAACTTCCCGGTGATCCTGTTGCTGATGTTCATGGTGGCGGGCATCTACTTCATGAAAGACCTGCTGCTGTTTCTGTTCTCGCGCCTGCTGCTGGGAGTTCGCTCCAAGGCGCTGCTGGCGTTGATGTTCTGTTTCCTGTCAGCGTTTCTCTCGGCGTTTCTCGATGCATTGACCGTGACCGCGGTCATCATCAGCGCGGCCGTGGGGTTTTATTCGGTGTATCACCGCGTCGCCTCGGGCAACGATCCGCGTCAGGACAGTGAGTTCGGCGATGACCGGCAGTTGCCGACGTTGCACCATGCCGACCTCGAACAATTCCGCGCCTTCCTGCGCAGCCTGCTGATGCACGGCGCGGTCGGCACAGCATTGGGTGGTGTTTGCACGCTGGTTGGCGAGCCGCAAAACCTGCTGATCGGCCATGAGATGGGCTGGCACTTTGCCGAGTTCTTTCTGAAGATCGCCCCGGTGTCGTTGCCGGTGCTGGCAGCGGGCCTGGTGACCTGCGTACTGCTGGAGAAACTGCGCTGGTTCGGTTATGGGACGCTGCTGCCGGACAACGTGCGTGCGGTGCTGGCCAACTACGCCGCTGAAGACAACGCCGAGCGCACTTCGCGTCAGCGCGCCGCGTTGCTGGTTCAAGGGGCGGCGGCGCTGATTCTGATTGCCGGGCTGGCGTTTCACATCGCCGAAGTCGGCCTGATCGGCTTGATGGTGATCGTGCTGATCACCGCGTTTACCGGTATCACTGACGAACACCGCCTCGGCACCGCCTTCAAGGACGCCATGCCGTTCACCTCGCTGCTGGTGGTATTTTTCGCCGTGGTGGCGGTGATTCACGATCAGCAACTGTTCGCGCCGCTGATCCAGTGGGTATTGGCCCTGCCGGCGGACCAACAGCCGGGCATGCTGTTTATTGCCAACGGCTTGCTGTCGGCCATCAGCGACAACGTGTTCGTCGCGACCATTTACATCACCGAAGTGAAACAGGCATTCGTCTCCGGCCATATGAGCCGCGAACACTTTGAAACCCTGGCGATTGCGATCAATACCGGGACCAATCTGCCGAGCGTGGCGACGCCTAATGGCCAGGCGGCGTTCCTGTTCCTGCTGACCTCGGCGATTGCCCCGCTGATTCGTCTGTCGTACGGGCGGATGGTGTGGATGGCGCTGCCATACACCGTGGTGATGGGGGTTCTTGGCTGGTATGCGGTAAGTTACTGGCTGTAACCCAGAACAAAAATGTGGGAGCGAGCCTGCGCGCTCCCACATTGGTTTTGTGTGCTTATCGAGAGAGGATGTATCGCTCGATCGCCTCGGCCGCACCGTCTTCGGTATTGGCCCCGGTCACCACGTCGGCCTGACGCTTCACCGCCTCTTCCGCCTGCCCCATCGCAATCGACAGCCCGGCACGATGAAACATCGCCGGGTCATTGCCGCCGTCGCCCATGGCGGCGGTCTGTTCCAGCGACACCCCGAGAAACTCGGCCAGCGTCGCCAGTGCCGCGCCCTTGTTGGCCTGCACCGCCGTCACATCCAGATAGACCGGTTGCGAACGCGACACCTGCGCCTGCCCTTCGACCTTGGGCAGCAACCGCGCCTCCAGCTCGATCAACAGTTCGGTGTTATTGCTGGCAGCGACGATCTTGTCGATGCGTGCCAGGCAAGGCTCAAAACTCTCGACCACCACCGGCGGATAACCCAGGCCATGCTGCTCTCGCGGGACCATCGGGCCGCTTGAGTCCTTCAACAGCCAGTCGCCACCGCTGAACACCCAGACTTCAATGTCCGGCTGATCGGCAAACAGCGCCAACGCCGTCAGCGCTGCGGTTGCCGGTAGATAATGCGCCACCAGCAAACTGCCGTCCGGGTTGACGATCGTGCCGCCATTGAACGCCGCCGTCGGCAGATCAATGCCCAGGGCTTCGATCTGCTGCAACATGGCTTTGGGTGGACGCCCGGTGGCCAGGCTGAACAGCACGCCGGCGTCACGCAAGGCGCGGACGGCATCGATGGTGCGCTGGCTGAGGCTGTGATCGGGCAGCAACAACGTGCCGTCCATGTCACTGAGCAGAAAACGGATGGGTTGTTGCGTGACGTCACTCATCCGAGGCTGTGCCATACGCGACCATCGCGGGTCAGCAGTTCGTCAGCGGTCTTGGGTCCGTCTTCGCCGGCCGCATAGCTCTCCACGGTTGCGTCCTGCTGCCAGGCGTCGAGGAACGGCTGCACGACGCGCCAGCCGTTCTCGATGTTGTCGGCACGCTGGAACAGCGTCTGATCGCCGGTGAGGCAATCGTAGATCAAGGTTTCGTAGCCGGTGGAAGGCTGCATTTCAAAGAAATCCTTGTAGGCAAAGCCCAGCTCGATATTGGCCATGTTCAACGCCGGCCCCGGCCGTTTGGCCAGCAGGTCGAACCACATGCCTTCGTTGGGCTGGATCTGGATCCGCAGGTAGGTCGGCTGCAATTCTTCGACCTCGGTGTCACGGAACTGCGCATACGGCGCCGGTTTGAAGCAAATGACGATCTCGGTGTCGCGCACGCTCATGCGCTTGCCGGTACGCAGGTAGAACGGCACACCGACCCAGCGCCAGTTGTCGATCATCACTTTGAGCGCGACATAGGTTTCAGTGGTGCTGTCGGGCGCGACGTTGGTCTCCTGACGATAACCGGGCAGCCGATTGCCATCGATCTCGCCGGCGGTGTATTGGCCGCGCACTGAGTTGGCTCGCGCTTCCTCGGTCGACCAGGGGCGAATCGCGCCGATGACTTTGGCCTTCTCGCCGCGTACCGCATCGGCGCCAAACGCCGCCGGCGGTTCCATGGCGACCATCGCCAATAATTGGAACAGGTGATTAGGCACCATGTCCCGCAGGGCGCCGGTGACCTCATAAAAACTGCCACGGGTTTCCACGCCGACGGTTTCAGCGGCGGTAATTTGTACGTGGTCGATGTAATGGTTGTTCCAGAAGGCTTCGAACAGGCTGTTGGAGAACCGGCTGACCAGAATGTTCTGCACGGTTTCCTTGCCCAGATAGTGATCGATCCGGTAGATCTGCTTTTCCGTCATCACATTGAGCAAGCACGCGTTCAAGGCTTCGGCGGTGTACAGATCCGAGCCGAAAGGCTTTTCGATTACCACTCTTCTGAACGCTTCGGGGGCTTCTTGCAACAATCCGGCAGCCCCGAGACGCCGCACCACTTCACTGAAAAAGCGCGGTGCGGTGGCCAGGTAGAAAACGGCGTTGCCGGTGCCGCTGGCGTCGATTTTCGCCGCCAGCGCGTCATAAGTGCGCTCATCCAGGAAATCGCCCTGGACGTAGCTGATGTGTTTGGCCAATTTGGTCCACAACGCCGGATCAAGGGCGTGATCGCCCTTGCCGACCTTGGCTGCCACTTCCGCCCGAATGAAATCTTCGAGTTTTTTGGCAAAGGCTTCGTCACTGATGGCGTTGTGATCAACGCCAACGATCCGCAGTCCATTCCCCAGCAAACCATCGCGACTCAGGTTGTACAGCGCCGGCATCAGCAGGCGCTTGACCAGATCACCATGGGCACCGAACAGAAACAGCGTGGTGGGCGGTGCGGGTTCTGCCTTGGATTTCCTGCGGATCACGTGGGTCATTTTTTCGCAGTCTCCACATGGCCGCCGAAGCCGAAGCGCTGGGCCGAGAGAATCTTGTCGCCAAAGTTGCCTTGCCCGCGCGAACGGTAGCGAGAGAACAGCGAGTTCGACAGCACCGGTACCGGCACCGCTTGTTCCATGGCGGCTTCGATGGTCCAGCGCCCTTCACCGCTGTCGGCCACTTCACCCGAGTAGCCGTCGAGTTTCGGATCGGACGCCAGCGCATCGGCGGTCAGGTCTAGCAGCCAGGACGAGACCACGCTGCCACGACGCCAGACTTCGGCGATGTCGGCCACGTTCAGGTCGAAACGCTGATCTTCCGGCAGGTTGGTGCTGGCTTTGGTCTTGAGGATGTCGAAGCCTTCGGCGAAGGCCTGCATCATTCCGTATTCGATGCCGTTATGGATCATCTTGACGAAGTGGCCGGCGCCGGCGGGGCCTGCGTGGATGTAACCGCGCTCGGCGCGATCGTCATCGGACTTGCGATCCTTGGTGCGCGGAATGTCGCCCATACCCGGGGCCAGGGACTCGAACAACGGGTCAAGACGCTTAACCGTCTCGGCATCGCCGCCGATCATCATGCAGTAGCCACGTTCCAGGCCCCAGACGCCGCCGGAGGTGCCGACGTCAATGTAATGCAGACCTTTTTCCGACAGGGTTTTGGCCCGACGGATATCGTCCTTATAGAAGGTGTTGCCGCCATCAATGATGGTATCGCCCGCTTCAAGCAAGGTGCTCAGGGTGTCGATGGTGTCTTCGGTCGGTGCGTCGGCGGGGAGCATGACCCACACCGCGCGCGGCTTGGCCAGGCCAGCGACCAGGGCTGGCAAATCGGCGACGCCGGTGGCGCCCTCTTCGGCCAGGGTGTCGACAAAAGCGGTATTGCGGTCGTAAACAACGGTGGTGTGCCCGTTGAGCATCAGACGCCGCGCAATATTACCGCCCATGCGGCCCAGTCCAATAATCCCGAGTTGCATGTACTGATGCTCCCTACTACAAATAAAGTGTGTCTAAGGTTATAGCCCAACGCGACTAGTGAAGGTTAGTCCAGAGCGGCGGGATGAAGTTTCCGGGCATTGTGCCCGATCCAGACTGATAACGTCGGGAATCGTGCCGAAGACACAACGACCATGAAAAATAAAAAAGTTCCCTTCAAGGGCAAAAGAAATCAAAATTGGCGCCGATAGTAAGTGAGCACCCGATTTCGGGAGCCGACTTACAGTTGATACCGCCATTTGCGAGGTGAGCAATGGGCACCGTACACACAGCACTGCCAGCACAAACCCTTTACGTCACGATCCGTCGCGATGAACTGCGCCAGTTGAAAGACGAGCGCGATCAGTTGAAGCGGGAAGTTGCGCAATTGCGCCTGCTGACCCAAGGCAATCAGGCTCAGCCCTTGCCCATCACCCAACGTGCTCCTCACGCCTGATCTCCTCGCTTGAGTCGGAAGCGGCCCACCGCTGTTTCTGACTCGCTGCAATCCTGACCGCTGCGACAACTCACAAAGTTTTCACACTTACTTGGCGATACTCCGGCCCTTTGTGGCTGCTTGCTTTGCGAGCGGCATCCGTTCGTCTGTAACAAGGAGAGTGCCGACGGCCGATCATCAGGCTGGAGTGTTGAATGGCTTTGTTTAAACGCAGCAAAACGTCTGCGAATGGTTTTGATTGGGCAGGATTTCTCTGGTTATTTCTGTTTTTCTGGTATTTCTCCGGTATCACCCAACTGCTGATTCAACTGACGGGCACCTCCGGTTTTAGCGGGTTCCGCCAGGCCTTTGTGATGAGCGCCGTCTGGCTCGCGCCAATGCTGTTATTCCCCAAACAAACCCGTGTAATGTCCGCGCTGATCGGCGTGGTGCTGTGGGCCTGTTCGATGGCCAGCCTGGGTTATTTCTTCATCTATCAGCAGGAATTCTCCCAGAGCGTCATCTTCATCATGTTCGAATCGAACGTGTCTGAAGCCGGCGAGTACATGACGCAATACTTTGCCTGGTGGATGGTACTGGCGTTCCTCGCCCACACCGCGTTCGCGTACTTCCTTTGGACCCGCGTGCGTCCGGTGTACCTGCCACGCGTCCAGGCACTGATTGCCGCTACGGCGATTGTGCTGGCCGTGATCGGTTACCCGCTGATCAAGCAGACCGCGCACACCGGCAGCCTGGCGGAAGGCTTCGATAAATTCGAAACCCGCATCGAGCCCGCGGTGCCGTGGCAGATGGCCGTGGCCTATCACCGTTATCTCGGTACCCTGGCCGGCATGCAAGACATGCTCGACAGCGCCAGCAAGATCCCGCCGCTGAAGAACTTCACCGATTCGATGGCCAATCAGCCGGCGACCCTGGTGCTGGTGATCGGCGAGTCCACCAACCGTCAGCGCATGAGTCTGTACGGCTACCCGCGGGAAACCACCCCGGAACTGGACAAGCTCAAGGACCAACTGGCGGTTTTCGATAACGTCATTACCCCACGCCCCTACACCATTGAAGCGCTGCAGCAGGTGCTGACGTTCGCCGACGAAGAAAACCCGGACCTCTACCTGACGACGCCGTCATTGGTCAGCATGATGAAACAGGCGGGTTACAAAACCTTCTGGATCACCAACCAGCAGACCATGACCAAGCGCAACACCATGCTCACGACCTTCTCCGAACAGGCCGACGAGCAGGCGTATCTGAACAACAACCGCAACCAGAACGCCGCCCAGTACGATGGCGATGTGATCGAGCCGTTCAACAAGGCGCTGGCCGATGCGGCGCCACGCAAGCTGATCGTCGTGCATTTGCTCGGCACGCACATGAGCTACCAGTACCGTTACCCGCCGACGTTCAACAAGTTCACCGACCGCAAAGGCGTGCCGGACGGCGTGCGTGATAATCAAGTGCCGACGTACAACAGCTATGACAACGCGGTGTTGTACAACGACTTCGTGGTCTCGAGCCTGATCAAGGACTATGCCAAGACCGATCCGAACGGCTTCCTGCTGTACCTCTCCGACCACGGCGAAGACGTGTTCGACTCCGCTGGCCACAACACCCTGGGCCGCAACGAGAACAAGCCGACCGCGCCGATGTACACCATTCCATTCGTGGCCTGGGCCTCGCCGAAATGGCGCGAAACCCATGACTGGAGTTTTGCCGCTGATCTAGGTCGGCCGTACAGCAGCTCCCAGCTGATTCACACCTGGGCGGATCTGGCCGGCCTGAGTTTCGATGAACTGGACCGCAGTAAAAGCCTGGTCAGCGACAGCTTCAAGCCTCGGCCATTGATGATCGGCAACCCTTACGAGCGTGAGCAGCGGCCGTTGATCGACTTCAGCCTGATAAAACCCAAGGTCGCGCCTGTCACTCCGACGGTCGTTCAGCAGTAGTTTTGAGGGGCCGACAAATGACTTAAGGGCGTCCTGATCGACGCCCTTTTTTATGGCTCGGAGGACTAAAGCGCTTTGGTCCAGAACAGCATCCGGCCGTGCGCGGGGTCAAACATACCCGGTGAAAAACCGAATTTGCCATAAGACGCCTGGGCCACTGGATTGCCTTCCAGCACTTCCAGGGTGATTTTGCAGCAGCCGCGCTGACGTGCGATGTCCTCGACTTTGTGCAGCATTTTCTGGCTCAGTCCCAACCCGCGAAACTTCGACACCACGACCACATCGTGCACGTTGACCAATGGCCGACAGGCAAAGGTCGAAAAGCCTTCGAAGCAATTGACCAGCCCTGCCGGCTCGCCACCGACAAACGCCAATACACTGAAGGCATGGGGCCGCTTGGCCAGCTCCCCCGGCAGTTGTTGCAACACATGGGTGGGCAACGACTTACCGACACCCATCGGGTCTTCGGCGTAATGGTTCAATACAAGACAAATCGCCTCGGCATGTGTCGGGTTGCTGTAACTGGCCTGAAGCACAAGAATTTCTGCGGATTCCATTTCCACCCTCGATCACACATGAAGTTGCCCCAGTTCGCTTCTTGCGCACTGAAAGGTCCTGCGACCTTATCGCGAGCACCGGGGTGCCGACAACTGGATCCTGTTGCGATCGCGCGCGCTCAAGCCCCCCAGATCAGTGCCTCAGTCCATCCCAGCTCGGCAAAATCCTCGGCCCTCAACCCCGCCTCACCGGCACAGAAAAACTCGTCCAGTTGCGGCGGCTTGACCGACGTGCCGCTGAGCATCGCGTGAACCTGCCCGCGATGGTGAATCTGGTGCTCGAACAGATGGGACAGCAGGCGTAATCGGCTGTCGTGTTGCGGGGTATCGCGCGCAATGGTCACGATTCGCCCAAGCTCTGCGTCACGCAATTGCTCGCAGTAGGCGATCAGTCGACGATCGACCAGGGCTTGCTCGCGCTTGAGATCGGCGCCGTCGGTGAATGGCTCATCCTGGTTGAAAAACACATGGCAATCGGGATGCGGCTCGTCACCGCGCAACTCCCGCTCCAGGGCGTCCGCATAGAACCAGTCGCACGTCAGAATGTGGTTGAGGGTTGCGCGCAGGCTGGGGAAAAAACTGACTCGCGGCGCCACCAGCTCGGCCGGGCTCAGCTGAAGCCAGGCCTTGGCCAATCGGTGATTGGCCCAGGCATTCTGATAGGCCATGGTCAGCAAATGGTGGGACAAGGGCTGGTTCATGTTCACATCCCCCGGGCATCAAGCCTCGGCAAAACGTTTTAGCTGCATCTCCTGCAAACGGCTGAGGGTGCGGCGAAACGGGAATTCCAGATAGCCCTCGGTGTACAACGCCTCCATCGGTACCTGCGCTTCGAGGTACAGCGGCACCTTGCGGTCGTAGCATTCGTCCACCAGGGCAATGAACCGCCGCACGCCGTCGTCATGCACCGACAACTGTGGCAACTCGCGATCCCCCGCCGCCACCCGCTCGACACCGTCTTCAGTGCCGCGGGCGATGCGCCCTTCGCGTTTTTGCGCGCTGAGATTGGGCACGTCACTCAACAGAATAGCGCTGAAGGTGTCGCACAGGGCCATGAAGTCCATGGCGGCAAAAGGCTGCTCGCAGACCTCGGCGTAACGGCACCAGAGCACGGTTCGACTGGCCTGCATGACATTGACCGAACGGTAGCCGATCTGCACCGGAGCGCTGGACAGCGACTGGCCGACAGTCAAGGCCTTGAACACTTCGCCGAGGGCTGCGGGCCGACCCGGAACGTTCACCCAGTAACGCTGCAGGCCGGCGCCAGGGTGCAGACGATGATCTTCCCCACCGTCCACCGCAATGACCTGCATGTGCTGCTTGATCGCAGTAATCGCCGGCACGAAGCGGTCGCGGTTGAAGCCATCGGCGTACAGCTGATCCGGCGGTTGGTTGGAGGTGCAGACCACCACCACGCCCTGCTCGAACATCACCTGAAACAAACGCCCGAGAATGATCGCGTCACCAATGTCATTGACGAACAGCTCATCGAAACACAACACCCGCACTTCCTGACTCAGTTCTCGAGCCAGCGCTTTCAACGGGTCGGCGGTGCCGGTCAATTGGAAGGAACGCTGATGCACCCAGCCCATGAAGTGGTGAAAGTGCTGCCGCCGGGCCGGGACGCGCAGGTTTTGATAGAACTGATCCATCAACCAGGTCTTGCCCCGCCCGACCGGGCCCCAGAGGTACACGCCGGTGATGGGTGCGCGGCCTTCCTGCAAGGCTTCGTGGCATTTTTGCAGCGCCCACACGGCATGTTCCTGGGCTTCGTCCTGGACGAAGCCCTTCTGTTCGATGGCGTGTTGCCAGGCGCTTAAGGGAGAGTCGACATTCATGTGCGGCAGTATACGTCTCTATAGCGGCTCGCCAAGCCCGGGCCGTAGCAGCTGTCGAGCACCGCGAGGCTGCGTTCGGCGGCGAAGCAGTCGTAAATCCTGAATGCACAGTGCGTCTGACGGACCGCTTCGCCTGATTTCACGACAGGCTTCGCCACCGAACGCAGCCTCGCAGGCTCGACAGCTGCTACATAGGCCGGTGGTTACAGCGAGATGTCCAGCCGGGCGATCTTGCCTTGCTCATTGAGGCGGAACATATAGCGCAGTTCCAGCGGACTACCGGGAAAGGTGCCGGAGATCAGGTTGTGCACCAGCACTTTGCCGGTGCGCAGTTGAACGTCGAGCACCTCGACCCGGGGCTGGTAACGTTGTGCGGTGTCTTGCATCCATTGGGCGATGGCTTGCGTGCCGACCTGATGCTGCCCCTCATCGAACACGTTGGCATCCTCAGCGAAAAAACTGGCGACCCTGGAGGTGTCGCGGGCATTGGCGGCGTCAATGTAGGCGGCGATGGCGGGGGCCAGTGAAGAGGCGGGACTGGACATGTTTACGGCTCCTTGTGAGTTGATTCTGGAGCCATGCTAAAACAAGCCAGTGTCAGTTCTTGTCAGGAGTGAAACGCCCTGCTTCATCCAGTTGCATCTGTTTTCGCCAGGTGCGCAACAGGTCGCTGCGCCGCCCCGGATAGCGTTCGCCCTGTTCACTGGCGGCCGAGATCCGGTCGGTGCGAAACGTGCGATAAGCACTGCGCAACTCACACCAGGCAACGATGATCCGCACCTCATTGAGAAACCCCAGGGCCAGGGGCCAGATCAACCGCTGGCTGGGCACCTGGTTGGCGTCTGCGTAATCGATATGCAACTTGGCTTGATCGCGGATGGCTTGGCGAAACACATTCAACGGCACGGCGTTTTGCGGATAGCCACAGCCCGGCGGCCCCGGCAACACCGTCGGGTTACGCAAGGCGTCCTGAGCCGTGGGGTCAAGCACCGCGGCGATTTTTGCCAGGGCATCGGCCGCCGCTTTGCTCAACACCTCATCACCGCGTTGATCCACGTAGCGCAAACCGAGCACGATGGCTTCGGTCTCATCGGCATTGAGCATCAAGGGCGGTAGAAACAGACCGCTGCGCAATACATAGCCGATCCCCGCCTCGCCAAAGATCGGCGCGCCGAGTGCGGTGAGTTCAGCGATGTCGCGGTACAGCGTGCGCTCGGAAATTTCCAGCTCGCTGGCCAATGTCGCGGCAGTCACCGGACGACTTTTGCCCCGCAGCACTTGTAACAAGGTCAGTAAACGGGTGGTTCGGGACACGGTCGGCAGACTCCTTTCTGGAAGTCGCCGGAGCTTAGCAGAGGCTGCTGTCAGAAAGTGGCAGTAGCGATAGGCCTGACACAGGTCGAGTGTGTGCGGGCTTGTGTGGCGAGGGGGCTTGTCGGACCGCCGCACCGCCCCGTTGGGGTGCGAAGTGCCCCTGAAACCAGGCATCGCGGTCTTGCATTAGAAATGCAGTGACCGGTTTACGATTGCTCCGCAATCGAACGAGGACAAGCCCCCTCGCCACACAGGCTCGCTCCCACAATTGGCAACGCGTTACCGATCGACCTTATGCCTGGCCGCATACAAACACAGCATTTCCATGGCCAGGGTCGCCGCGGCCAGTGAGGTAATGTCGGCGTGGTCGTAGGCCGGCGCCACTTCCACCACGTCCATCCCCACCAGGTTGATCCCGCGCAAACCGCCGAGAATCTCCAGCGCCTGCACCGTGCTCAAGCCGCCGCACACCGGCGTCCCGGTGCCGGGCGCGAAGGCCGGGTCGAGGCAGTCGATGTCGAAGGTCAGATACACCGGGTGATCGCCGACTCGCGCACGAATCGCCTCGACAATCGCCTCGCACCCTTGCCGATGCACCTGCCGCGCATCCAGCACCTGAAAGCCCTGATGATCGTCATTGGTGGTGCGCAAGCCGATTTGCACCGAACGCGACGGATCCACCAGCCCTTCCCTGGCCGCATGCCAGAACATCGTGCCGTGATCGACGCGCTTGCCCTCTTCATCCGGCCAGGTGTCGCTATGGGCATCGAAGTGAATCAATGACAACGGGCCGTGCTGGCGGGCATGGGCCTTGAGCAGCGGATAACTGATGAAATGATCGCCGCCGAAGGTCAGCATCGCGCAACCGTTATCCAGGATGTGCCAGGCGTGGGCTTCAATGCTTTCCGGCACCGAATGCGGCGTGCCGTAATCGAAGGCGCAGTCGCCGTAGTCGATGACTGCCAAGTGATCGAACGGGTCGAACGTCCACGGCCAATGGCGTTCCCAGGCGATCCCGGTGGACGCCGCCCGAATGCCGCGTGGTCCGAAACGCGCACCGGGGCGGTTGCTGGTGGCGGTGTCGAACGGCACGCCGCTGACCACCACGTCGACGCCACGCAAGTCACGGCTGTAGCGCCGGCGCATGAAACTGGTGATACCGGCGTAGGTGCTTTCGGCGGCAGTCCCGTAAAGACTGTCGCGGGTCATGGCCTGATCGTTCTGTGCAGGGACGTCCATGGGTGTGTTCCTTATTGTTGGCTTATTGGTTGCTACGGAAAGTGGTCCACAGGCGGGTGCGCTGACGCATGTCCTTGAGGCTCATGCTGCGGTCGGCGTACAG
The DNA here is from genome assembly GCF_030687165.1 of Pseudomonas sp. FP1740. Lineage (NCBI taxonomy): Bacteria > Pseudomonadati > Pseudomonadota > Gammaproteobacteria > Pseudomonadales > Pseudomonadaceae > Pseudomonas > Pseudomonas sp. FP1740. The sequence goes on along the minus strand of NZ_CP117461.1, from coordinate 3,142,368 downwards.
CCGCTCACGCACCTCGGCCTGCGGGTAGATGTCGGGATCGCTGCGCACCGCCTCATCCACCAGCGGCGTCGCCGCCTGATTGGCCGTGGCGAAGAACAGCGTATTGGTCAGCGCGGCAACGGATTCGGGGCGCAACATGAACTCGATGAAGGCTCGGGCGGCTTCGGGGTGCGGCGCGTCCTTGGGCATCGCCAGGTTGTCCTGCCACACCAGCGTGCCTTCACGTGGAATGCGGTAAGCCACCTCGAACGGTTTGTTGGCCTTGCGCGCCTGATCGGCGGCCATGCTCGCGTCACCGTTGTAGGTCAGCGCCAGGCAGACGCTGCCATTGGCCAGATCGTTGATCTGCCGCCCGGTGGCGACGTACAGCACCGACGGCTGTAGCTGACGCAACAGGGCGTCGGCTGCTGTCAGATCAGCCTTGTCGGTGCTGTAGGGATCTTTACCCAAATAATGCAGCGCCAGGCCAATCACCTCTTGCGGCGAATCGAGAATCGCGATGCCGCAGTCTTTCAGTTTGCTGGCGTATTCGGGCTTGAACAGCAGGTCGAGGCTGTTGAGCGGGACGTTGGGCAAACGTTGTTTTACCGCTTCGACATTCATCCCAAGCCCGAGCGTGCCCCAGGTGTAAGGCACGCCATAGCGATTGCCGGGATCGACCGCCGCCAGTTTTTCCAGCATGTCCGGGTCGAGGTTGGCGTAACCCTTGAGGCCATCGTGAGGAATTTCCTTCAGCGCTCCCGCCGCCAGACCGCGCGCCAGGACGCTGGACGACGGCACCACCACGTCGTAACCGCTGCCGCCGGTGAGCAGTTTGGTTTCCAGGACCTCCGGCGTATCGAACGTGTCGTAGCGCACGTGAATGCCGGTCTCCTTTTCGAACCGCTGCAAGGTCTCGGGCGCCACGTAATCGGCCCAACTGTAGAGATTGAGAACTTTTTCCTCAGCCTGGGCCGGCACAGCCATGGCGAGGAACAGCGCGGGCAAACACAGCTTGAAGAGCGGAGCCATGACGAACACCTGACTGGAGGAAGTGGTTGCAGGATGCGTCGTCGGTTACATTGAAAAAATACCAAGTTAGTTATCCTGACTTTATTGCGGAGTAATGTTTGATGCTCGGCCAACTGCATGATCTGGACCTGCACCTGCTGCGCCTGTTTGTCAGCGTGGTGGAATACGGAGGCTTCAGCGCGGCCCAGGGTGACCTGGGGCTGAGCCAGTCGAGCATCAGCCAGCAGATGGCCAAGCTCGAAACCCGGCTCGGTTATCGCCTGTGCAGTCGCGGCAAGGGCGGGTTCAAGATCACGCCCAAGGGTGAACAGTTGCTCGTTGCCACCCGTGCCTTGTTCCAATCCATTGAAGCGTTCCGCCATCAATCCAACGGTGTGGCCGGACGTTTGATCGGCGAAGTGCGCCTGGGTTTGTCCGAAGCGCTTGATCAGTCCGTGCTGAAACGGGTGGCCGAGGCGATCCGACGCTTTCGCGAACGTGACGAATCGGTGCGCATCGAGTTGATCAGCGCCATGCCCGGCGAAATGGAGCGGCTGTTGCTGCAACAACGGCTGGACCTGGCGATCGGCTATTTCTCACAGGCTCAGCGTGCTTTTGACTACCGTGAACTGTTCACCGAAACCCAGCACCTGTACTGCGCCTCCGGGCATCCGCTATTCACCGATGACGCACCTGACGATCAAGCGCTCCAGGCCTGCGACCGGGTCGATCACCCCTATCGTTTTCTGCGCAGCGATGAGCCGTTTCAGGGGAAGCTCTGTTCAGCGCGATCCGAGCAGGTCGAAGGCACCCTCGCCTTCATTCTGTCCGGCAAGCACGTGGGGTATTTACCCGATCACTTCGCCCAAAACTGGGAAGACAAAGGGTTGCTCCGTGCCGTGCGCCAGGGTGATATGAGTTTCGAGGTGGCGTTCCACCTGGCGCGCCATCGCGCACAGGTGCCGGGGGATGCGCAAAAGGCCTTTGAAGAGGATCTGCTTGCGGCGTTTGCTTGAAGCTCTGCCGTTGAATGATCACCCCTGTGGTGAGGGGGCTTGTAGTCTTGCGCGAGCTGCCGAAGGCGCTGCACAACATCTTCGAATCGCCGATCACTGTCGGTGCGTTGTGCGCTATCGTGCTGAATATCTTCCTGCCCGAAGAGTTCATCGAGTTGGAAGAAGACGAGTTCGACCCGGAAGCCTCGGTGCTTCAGGTGATGCAGAACCCGGATGTTGCGGCCAAGGGTGAACCCACGTCACCTGTGGCTGTCGCACAGTTGAACCGTCCGTAATGCTCGAAGGCCGAGCTTTGAGCGGTTCGGCCTTTTTCTTTACGAGAATATGTTCATGCGCAGATTGCTAGCCCTGTCCCTATCCCTTCTATTGCTCTCCCTGAGCGCCTGCGCCCTGTTCCCCAGTCGCGACCCGCTGCACATCAATGTGGTCGGTATCGAGCCGCTGCAAAGCCAGGAGCTGGAAGTGCGTTTCGCGGTAAAACTGCGCGTGCAAAACCCTAATGAAACGGCGATCGCCTACAACGGCGTGGCGCTGGACCTGGAGGTTAATGGCCAGCCGCTAGCTTCCGGCGTCAGCGATCAGTCGGGCTCGATCCCGCGCTTCTCCGAAGCAGTGATCGTGGTGCCGGTGAGCGTTTCGGCCTTCTCGATGCTGCGTCAGACCCTCGGGCTGAGTCAGACGCAGACACTGGACAATCTGCCGTACGTACTGCGCGGCAAACTGGCCGGAGGGGCGTTCGGCACCATGCGTTTTGTCGATAGCGGCAAGCTCAGCCTGCCAGGCTCGATCTCTGGCACCTGGTAACGCCCCCGCTAGGTAACGGGGTCGATCACCTGCGTCACACTATGCTTCAGACCTTCTACGTGCCAGTTGGCCCACAGTCGGGTCTTGCCGTTGCCGCCTTCATCCGGTTCTATCGCCAGCCAGTTTCGAGCGGCGATCAGGTAACGCCCCCTTGCGCCGACAGGCAACATGGTTCCAGTGATGCCGTAATCGATCTGTTCCTGATTGCCACCGATGGACTCCAGAAAGTGCACCGCCAACACCGGCGGCGCAGGATGCACGACGCCGGTGGAAATCAATTGGTAGATTTTCCCCGCGCCGTCGCAGCCATGCCGGGGCAGCTTCGACTCGATCACGCAGACCCCGGCCACATGAACGTCGCCAGACACCAGCGTGACCTTGCATGATTGGGCTTTGGCGAAATCCAGCAGCCGCATGATCAAGCGCTTGCGTTCACTGCGGTGCGGCAGGCTTCGCCAGTGGTCGCGTAAATCGTCCTCGAGCTCCTGTTGCCCCATCATCACGTCCAGCGCCTTTTCGGCCGCCTGCAAATCAAGGTAGCCCACCGGAATACTCGACATCAGCAACAGGTGCTTGTGCGCCGGGACCTTGTCCAGCCAGGCATAAATCGCATCCCAACTGACAGGCGAAATGACCCGGGTTTGTTGGGCCTGCGGGGTGGTCAAGTCCGGTGCACGTTCGCTGCGTAGATCGGGAACCAGCAAGGCCAACTCGCCCAGACCGGTGAAGCCCAGGTGAAAGCCGTCGGCGGTTCCGGGAATCGCGCAGGGATGGGTATCAGCGGACGGTTTGAGGTGAGGATGCGTCTGGATCAGTTGCTGCTGGAAAATCCTGAAATAACGTTTGGCCGTGGCAAACAGCCCTTGGAACACCGGGCTCGAATGCAATATCTCATCGTAGGAACCCCAGCCATCGATGATGTCATGGTCATCCCACATCATCACCGTCGGAATGGCGCCGAACACCTTGGCCATCTCGGGCTGTTTCCAGCATTCCAGGTAGAGCCTGGTGAAAAACTTGTCCAGATCGGCTTCGATCACCTTGCTGTAAGCGGCCTTTTGCCGGTCGGCGAAAGGTTTGGCGAACCATGCTTTCATCGACGGCACACTGCTGCGCATGTCGTCGCTGTAAACCTGATCGCCGCCCATCAACAGCAGATGATAGGGCTCGCCCTGGTGAGCGCCCCACATGTGCTCCCAACGCTCGTTGTTCCGGTCTACCTTCTCCATCTCCTTGGGGTCGGAGAAACCGTTGCATGACACATACACAATGCGCGGCGACTGGCCCTTGGCCGGAACGACGAAGTTGGCCTGCGTACCGTCTACGGTAACCGTGTAACTGGTGGCAACGGCCTGATCCTGCGCCGTTTTGAAATCGATGCGCCAGACCCGGGAATTTGGGTTGAGCAGCGGGATATCGGCGATGGCCAAGGGTGTGTCGGCAGTCACACCCTTGGGCACTTTTACCGTGGGTGGTGGCGCGCCCAAGGGTGAAACCACCAGGGCAGACACGTTGTAGACATTATTATTGATGCCACGAAACTGCAGTATCGGGCCTAGTAACAAACTCATGGCGAGTCCATCCGTTGACGGGGGTGTGAACGCCTGGAGACTAGACGACAATCACACCCCCCGACGGATTATGCGTTGAACCGCACGCCCGGTCTGACTCGCTCATCCACGGTCAACTCAAACACGTCCGGACGCGCATAGTGCCCGACCACGTCGTAGTCATAACGAGCGCGGATCAGATCATCGGTGTCGATTTCCGCAGTCAGCAAACCTGCCTCACCACGCAGCGGCCCGGCAAGAATGTCGCCCATTGGCCCGACAATCACACTGCCGCCAGCAATCAACGGACGCTCCGCCGGCCAATTGGCGATGGCCACGCCCAAGGCTTGCGGCGAGTCCTGAACCTGACAGGCACTGACCACAAAGCAGCGTCCTTCATGGGCGATGTGGCGCATGCTGACCTGCCACATTTCCCGCTCATCCACGGTCGGCGCGCACCAGACCTCAATGCCCTTGGCGTACATCGCGGTGCGTAGCAACGGCATCATGTTTTCCCAGCACACCACCGCGCCGATCCGCCCGACCTGGCTGTCGAGCACCGGCAAGGTCGAGCCGTCGCCGTTGCCCCAGATCAGTCGCTCGGTGCCGGTGGGCATCAGTTTGCGGTGCTTGCCCACCAGCCCGGCCTGCGGGTCGAAATACAGCGCGGTGCAATACAAGGTGCTGCCGGCGCGTTCGATCACGCCGATCACCAGATTGGCGCCGGTGCGTGAGGACAATCCGGCCAAGGCTTCAGTCTCGGCACCGGGCACGTCGATGGCGTTGGCGAAATACCGGGCAAAGGCTTCTCGACCTTCCGGCAGCCGGTAACCGAGTTGCGTGCCGAAGTTCTCGCCTTTGGGGTAGCCACCGAGCAACGCCTCGGGCATGACCACCAACTTCGCGCCGGATTCGATAATGGCGGTTTCCCAGGAAAGAATTTGATCGAGAGTATCGGCCTTGCCGCCGGGCAAGGCGCCGATTTGCAGGGCAGCGACAATGGACTTGGGCATCGCGGTGGCTCCGTCGTTAATGAAGTGTTGCTCATTCTCCGGCGCCACCTGATCATGAATAAAGCCCGACTGACTGCTGAATGATATGAACCAAATGAATATCGCCACCATCGATCTCAACTTGCTCAAAGTCTTCGAAGCGCTACATGAGGAGTCCAGCGCCAGCCGCGCCGCCCTGCGTCTTGGCGTGACGCAATCGGCGGTCAGCGCGGCGTTGCGTCGGTTGCGCGAGGTGTATGGTGATCAGTTGTTCGTGCGCACCGGCCGAGGTCTGGCGCCGACGCTCAAGGCCGACCAGTTGAAACCGGTGGTCAGTGATGCACTGAACAAATGCCGGCAGAGCCTGGCCATGGTCGATCCTGCGGCCCATCACTACGACGGACGCTCGGTCACGGTGGGTTTGTCGGATGATTTCGAAATCGCCTACGGGCGACGATTGATCGAGGAAATCGCTCACCGAGCGCCGAAGCTGCGGCTGATCTTTCGCCAGACCCATAGCCAGATCGTCGCCCGGGCCTTGATGGAACGCAGCATCGATCTGGCGATCACGGCAGGCGGGTTTGCCGAGCGTTTGCTCAGCCGTCAGGTGCTGGGTGAAGGGGGTTATCTATGCCTGGTGGATCCTCTCAGCCTGGCCGAGGGACAACAGAGTCTCAGCCTTGATGAGTTCGTCACCCGCGAACACATTCTGGTGTCCTCGGGCGGTTTTATCGGGATTACCGATGAAGGCCTCGCCGCGTTGGGATTGAGTCGGCGGGTATGCGCATCGACCACCCACTTTGCCGCGTTGCCGTATCTGCTCAAGGGCAGTCAGGCGGTGGCGACCATTCCGGCCCATGCGGCGCAAAGTATTGCGGCACTGTGCGGATTGGCGTTGCTGCCCTGCCCTTTGGCGCTGCCGCGTTACCCGATCGAACTGGGCTGGCGCACCAGTGCTCAGCTCGATCCGGTGGTGTTGAAAGTGCGTGAAGCGATTGCCGCGATTTTTTCCGGGGCGTTTATTTAGCGGCCATCAGCCGATTGACTTCACTGCGCACCATGTTCGCGAATTCCGGGGGCGACATGCCGTCGAGTTCGGCGCGTACCCACTCGGCCCATTTGCCTTTGCGCTTGGCGCGCTCACCGAACAACCGTGCGGCTTCGCCCTTGGCTTTGCCCAGGTTGTTTTGCCAGAGTTCGAACAGACGGGATTTTTCATCTTCAAGCGCGGCGCGCTCGGCAAGGGGTTTGTCGGCCAGATTGAAGCTCATGGGGAATTACCTGCTGCGTAAAATAGGCGACATCTTACACTGTAGGAAGAAATGTCCTGCGCTGGATTTTTCGTCAGGGGTGAGCCACCGCGCAAAATGGCTGCAACTTTTGCCACGGCGGCAGACTCCATTGTTCACTGTCCATTCACCAGCAAGGAGTACTCCAATGGCGCGCAAAATCATCGATCAAGTCGCCGAAGATCAAATCAAGGATCAGGTCTTCAGCGAACTTCAGTCCCTGATCGAAGAGTCTGAAAAACTGCTCAAGAGCAGTGCTTCACTGGTCGGTGAGGAAGCGGACACCCTTCGTGGGCAAATCGCCCAGAAACTCCAGCAGGCCCGGGACTCGGTAACCAGTGTTCGTGAGCGGACCAGGCCCGCGGTCGACGCCACCGAAACCTACATCGGCGGCCATCCATGGCAAACCGTGGCCATCTCTGCGGGTTTCGGCCTGGTGGTTGGTCTGTTGTTGGGTCGGCGTTGAACCATTGATCTGTGGGAACGGGCTCAGAGCCCGGCCAGTTCCCGCAGATTCGCCAGCGTCTGTGGATCGAGCGCAATGCCTTCAACATTGGCTTTGGCGCGTTGCAGGTGACGCCGATCCCCCGGTAAACGCTTGAGCCCCACACCATGCATCTGCCGGACCAGTTCCTGACTGCGTTCGGCAAAATTCTGCCCCGCCGCTTTGCTCGGGTCGATCACGATCAGCAGTTGCCCGGTCCAGGGGGTTTTGGCCCCCGGATGGTTCGACCAGTCGAACTCGAAAGAAAAATTGCCACCCGTCAACGCCGCCGCCAACAACTCCACCATCATCGACAGCGCCGAGCCCTTGTGCCCGCCGAACGGCAGCAACGCGCCACCTTCGAGAATGGCTTTCGGGTCCTGAGTCGGCTGGCCGAGGCTGTCCACACCCATGCCCGCTGGCAAGCGTTCGCCTTTACGCGCGGCGATCTGCACGTCGCCATGGGCGATGGCGCTGGTCGCCAAGTCGAAAACAATCGGCGCACCGCCGGCCCTGGGCGCGGCGAAGGCAATCGGGTTGGTCCCGAACAGCGGACGATCGGCACCGTGCGGCACCACACAGGTCATGCTGTTGACCACGCTCAGCGCCACCAGCCCTTCATCGGCAAACGGCTCGACGTCCGGCCACAAGGCGGCGAAGTGATGGGAATTGCGGATCGCCAACACCGCAATGCCGGCATTGCGGGCTTTTTCCACCAGCAAGGGCCGCGCCGCCGCGAGGGCCGGTTGGGCAAATCCATTGCCGGCGTCAACCCGGACAAAACCCGAGGCCACGTCCTCGACCACCGGCACGGCCTGGCCATTGACCCAGCCACTCTGCAACGTCGACACATAACCGGGAATACGGAAAACGCCGTGACTGTGAGCCCCGTCACGCTCGGCGCCGGCGCAGTTGAGGGCAAGCGTTCTGGCGACATCGGCCGAGGTGCCATGGCGCAGGAAAATCTGTTCGAGCAATTGAACAAGCGCGTCGAAATCGAGGGTTTGGGTGTTCGAGTTGACGGCCATTTCAGGCGATGCGGTCATCTGAAGCTCCGGTTTTATTATTGGGTATGGGCAACAGGTCAAGCGAGGTTGCAGGGCAACCGAAAAAAGTCGTCGATTAAGCGCTGTTTTACCGGCGTCCTGTCAAGCCTGCGACAACGGATCAGCTCAAGCAATATGTACCGCACCCGGACTTTCCATTGGTCCTACTGTTTTCCCTCGACCCAACGACCTGCGATCGCCATCGATCGCAGCCTATCGAGGAAAACTCATGACTGCTCCACCACTGCCGTATTTTTTCGACGAGGCAGAACGTGCATCCAGTGCCAGGCGACTCGGCGAGCGCGAGAAAGCGCTGCATCTCACTCTTGACGATTTGAAATGGTTGAAGGGTGGTGTTTATCTCGCCACCCACGAGATTCGCGCAGCTCAAAAGACTCCGATGCAAATAGATCGGTTGATGTTGAAGATGCCCGATGGGACCGACATTCCATTGGCCGGTGCGTTTTGCATGAGTCACCCCAAAGTCGAAGACGACGTCAAAAACGAACACAAGGCCAACGGCGAAGTCATCCTCTACACACCGTGGAAAGGTCTCGTCAAATACGCGGACATGACCGACCTCATCGAGAAACTCGAGGAACTGCTGAGCCAGGACGACGGCAAGCAGGCGCTGTTGCGTTATCTCTCCATCGAACAGCGGGCGACTGCATTGGCCGCCATGGGCTTGACAGTGATGACGCAAAAAATCGAGGGGGCGGGGTTTCAGGACCAGGAGCAGATCCTTGATCGCAACCAGACGCAAAACATCCAGACGATGCTGGCAGAACTGGTGAAAATTCCGTCGCTGCAATCGATGTTGGACGAGCTGCTCAACATCGCCTTGGCCAAGCATTTTCCCAAACTGGACCAGCGCCATACGCAACTGGATAGTTTTATCGACAGCGCGTCTCCCTCCTCCAATACCGACAACCCGGAAAACCGGCGCAAGCTTTCTTCGCTGTCTTTGAGCGATGCCCTGCTGCACTTCTACCTGACCAATCAATGGCCGGATGGCGACATCAGGACCTTCTCCAACCCCGGCCACGGTGTGAGCAGCGACGCTGATAACCAGACCTGGGAACTCGAGGTAAAAGAGATCGCGCAAAGCTTCACGCCCCATCTGCAAAGTCTGCTCGAAACCTTCTGGAATTCTCCCATGAGCAGCGGGCGGTCCCGTTCCGACTTTTTCGCCGAGGGCATGCGGGATGCCTACCATGTGGATCTGCTGCGAAAACGTCAGCAAGGTATTTTGAACACCACTGAATATCTGGAGTTGATGAGCGTCAGCGGCGCCGCGCCTACGCCAGCCCTGCCGTTACGGGTCGAGACAGTTCGTGTCAGCGCCCTCTACAAACATTACGTGGAGCTCGCTTCCACCTTTATGTGCGGTAACTCGGACACCTTGGGCTACCTGTACACCCACTCCTCAGGCATCCAGGCCAGTACCGATCTTGCAGCGATAAAAGACACGATACTGACCATGCTCAAAAGCGAGGGGCACGAGGACAATCTGCTTAATTTCATGTCCCTCGAGGAACGCGGCACCTTCCTGTCGCTTGAGCCACAGGAGCGCCTGATCATTGCAGAACCGATTAGCGGCCAGGTGTTTGAGCGACTCATTGAAGATGTCCGGGCCAAGCAATGGCAGAACCTGACCTACGCCCTGAGCCGGTACCGGGAAAGCGAAGGCACGCTCAATGTACATGCGTTGCTCGACAATGCGCTGGATGTACGGGGCCTGATCGACAATCGCCTGTTGACCGGCGACGCAAACGGCCGCTGGAGCACCCGGGCCGATCAGCGATGGAATGCCCGACCGGCCACCGTGCGTGCTGAATCGGCAAAAGAACAACTGGAAAGCCTCTCCACCGTCAAGCAGGCACTCGAGCAACAGCTTGATAAACACCCGTCCATTTCGGTTAAAACGTTAGCGGCGGCACAATCCCTCACCCGTTCGTCCCTTGAGCAACTGCAACCCAAGTTTGTGCATACCCTGACTACCGCATTGCGTAGCGAGCACAAGCTGCTGGGTGTCATCCGCGCGCTTGGGACGACGGAACTGGCGATGATCAAGACGGTGCTAGAGACGCCGGTCCGGCTGCAACGCGCAGCTCTGAACGGGTTTCTGCCGGATGTCTTTTCCCTTGCGCTCAAGGCCGGCGACTCCGGTGACTTGCTCGATCTCGCCAGTTGTTTTGTACTCACCGAACGCGGCGGCCTGGACCCGACCCACTCCGGCAAGGCGATTTTATGGACCCCCGCCTCGGGATTCGAAGCCTTTTCCGCCCTCACACCGCTGCTGACAGCGTTCAATAAACGTTTGCAGAGCGAGGACGATCGCCCGGCGATTCTGGAGAATCTCGAAAGAAGCCAGCGAATATCGGGGCGCACCTTTACCCTCGCGCCATTACAGCTGATTCATGAGAATTTTCTGGATCACGTACAAAAACCATTTGTTCGGCTGGATCAACTGTCCGTCGAACGCGCATTGGCCTCCCCACTGACCGAACCGGTCCTGAAGAATCTACTGAGCCTGGTGGCATTGCATAAACCGATGACGGGGCTGCGTCGGGCAACAGACCTCGCGCGCTCTCTGACGACACAACAAAAGCTTCCGGCATGGTTGGCCAAAGCGTCCATACAGGATCAGAGACTGCATGCAGAACTGCTTCAGCAATATCTGAACAATGCCCGGGACGATAAGGATTACCTGAGCGGCGTGCGCTCTCTTGAACGCACGGCACAGTTCGAGTTGAAAGAGTTACTCAAGGCCGATCAATTGGCCATTGATCCGGACAACGTCCAGGTGCAGGTTGCCTCGCGCCTGATGTCCGCGGCAAAGACGTTAACACTGTCGGCTTTTGCATTGACTCACTTTGATGAACTGGACAGTGCCGACTTCAAGTTGAAGTCACTCACCTCTGCCGCCATCCCTGCCAAAATGGACAAGCCTTACATCAAAGGCCTGATACGAAAGCTGAATGTCGGTCAGTTCCACAAAAAATTTGTGGAGGCGGCGCTTGCCGAAACCGGCACCGCTGCGAAATCCTGCAGACAGCTGTTCGCCGCCCAATTGCCCTGGCAACTGCTGCACTACGCGCATTCGCTAAAACTGCAGGAACGCCTGAGCGAAACCGGGTTCGACCTCGTTCGGCAGGTCATGGACATGCCCGATGCAATCGCCCGCGAGGCCGTCAACGGCACGAATGCGATAATCCGTCCACTTGAGCTTCTCTTCGGTAAAGACCAGTCGATCAAAGTCCCGGGAATGTATTTGATCGGCCCCAAACAGAACACCCCGGGACCCGAGGTGCTGATCGCGCCCTATAGCCCTGAGCATGGCGTGAAGGAATATGAAAGCGAAAAGCTGTTGCTGACCGAGCTCAAGTCACAAGGTCCATTACAAAGTTGGGTGCGCAACAGTCTTTCGGACACTGGCCGCACACATTACGACACCCAGGTGACGGGTACGAACGCGTCCGGCACGATCAGTCTGGCCTTCAAGCCTATCAAGGGCCATCTGTTCAGGCACCTGTTCAACGAAAATATCAAACTGCTCGCACGACTGTTGGGCACCCAGTCCAACAAAGACGCTCAAGGCGAGTGGGAAACCGTAAAACGTGTATTGGGCGACGATCTGGAACAGGCCTATACGTTCCTGATGGGCAAACTGGCCTACCCGATTGTCGTGTGGCGCAGCTATCGTGAGGTCAAGCAGTCTGCGGAGGAGCTTCAACAACACAAATGGGGCCCGGCGATCACATCCTTTATCAGCGGCATCACGCAACTGGCGATGTTGCGCCAGTTAATGGAAGGCCAGGCAGAGCCCTCTGCAGCGGCCAGCGAGTCTTCTTCCTCCGCAACCAGTGCCAGCCTTAAATGGCAGGACATCGCCACTACCGATCCCGCACGCACCGGTTTGCAGAACCACGAGCACGTTGATGCCGACCTTGGCTCAATGACCCGGGACACCGCCCTTGGGCTCTACACGCACCCGACCACACAGAAAAAATACGGTGCGGTTGAAGGAAAGGTCTATCAACTCGAAAAACGTGGCCTGCGCTGGCGCATCAGCGGTCCGGACGGAAGCGGCCCCCATGTTGCTCGGAACGCTTCCAAACAGTGGGTACGGGAGCCGGACGAGCTGGTTCGGCAGTACAGCTTAATCAAGAGGTTGAAAACGTGGAACGCTGTCCGTGCGGGGATGAACGTCGAAGCCAGCGGAATGGCCGAAATACGCCGGCTCTTCCCTGTGCGGGCACGGCTGATCGATGAAGGCCTTGATTACGCAACCACCTATGCGTGGAACGGTTTTCGTAACTTGCAACTGTTAAAAAAAACAGGCGACACAAAGACACCGGTTCATCAGCTCGTCAGGAGGTTTCTTGATGTGGCGGAGATATCGCCCGAGCATGTGACGATGATCCAGAAGGTCGTAGAGGGCATCCTCGGTGCCTTGTTGGACCCGACCCTCAGGAACGAGCAGTCGGAACGCTTCGTCACCGGGAGAGCTCACCCCGGAGACCGGGACCATATGTTTGCCTTCACGATCCCCACCGATCAGCAGAAAAAAATCTACCTGGCAGAGAAATATTTTATGCCTTACATGGATCACTACCGTAATTACATGACCGATGCCACGTTCCCGATCCGTGCCCACGCCCGAGCAACGACGTTGATCCACGAGCTGTCGCATGTGATTTGTGACACGGAGGATATTGCTTACATGGATGCAAGCAGACCGTTTGTCGACCTGATTGATACCACTACGACTCGTGGCAACCATTTGAGCAAGGCGCTGACACAGCTTCAGAAGGAAGCACTTTCAATCCATACCCCCTTATCCGAACTGTTCGCCGTTTTGAATGACGATACAAATGTATGGGAAGATTTTGGTCAAACCTTCTACGAGGAAACCAACCGTACACGTGACCGGATTTTGAGTTTGACCGGAAAAAAAACGCTGGCCGAAGCACGCACGCATTTCAAAAAGGATGCGACGACAAGACTGGCTGTCCAGCTGGCCAATGCTGACTCTGTCGCTTGGCTTATCTCTCATTTGGGACGTCAACTTCACGTCGACACCCCCTGAAACGCGGTCACCAGGCACTGGCGCAATGTCAGTGCCCTGAAAATAACTTCGACTTTGATGGGGAAATGCCATGACGGTTGTTCTCGCAGACTTCCCCTCAAGGTTAGAATGCAGGAAATCAGGAAGAGTCAATGACCGACCACTCTCTCTCACAAGCCCAATACGACGCCATCACCGATGCCGCTGCGCACTGGTGCATGCGTCTGCACGCCACCGACTGCACGGCAGAGGAACGCCTGGCGTTCGAGCAATGGCGTGATGCTCATCCGCTGCACGCCTTCGAGTACGAAGCCATGCTGGAGATCTGGGATGTTGCGGGGGATTTGCCTCGTCCCGAATCCGCTGCGCCGGTTGTTCGGGTCAAACCGACAACACCCTGGCGCACTTTCGGCATCGCAGCCGCGATCTGCGCCCTGGCGCTGCCACTGGCCGCGTATACCGGATGGAACCTGGGGTGGCTGCCCAATGCCTACCAGCATTTCGAGGCGACCGATAATGTTCGTCAGGTCACGCTGGGTGACGGCAGCCAGGTGGAGCTGAACCTGGGCAGTGAACTGACGTTCAGCAACTACAAGGATCAGCGTCGGGTCACGCTGAAAAAAGGCGAGGCCTTCTTCAGCGTCAGCCACGACCTGCAGCACCCGTTCATTGTCAGGGCGGGCGACGGCAGGATTCGCGTCACCGGCACCCAATTCAATGTCTGGATGTATGAAGACCAGGTACGCGTGAACCTGATCGAGGGTTCCGTGCTGGTGACCAGCAACGATGCCCTGCCCGGCGACGGTCTACGCCTGGAACCTGCAATGCAGGCACGTTACAGGCACGGCGACTTCACGCCACAAATCAGCCAGACCGATGCCAACGACCAGTCGCTGGCTTGGCGCAGCGGTAAACTGGTGCTTGATAATCTGGCGCTGACCGACGCCCTGCCCTTGATCAATCGTTATCTGAACAAACCGGTGATGCTCGCGGACCACAGCGCTGGTTCGATTCGCCTCGGCGGTATCTACAACATCAAAGAGCTCAATAACCTGGTGGCTTCGCTGCCCAAGGTGCTGCCGGTCTACCTGACCCGCAACAAGGACGGCAATCCAGTTCTCAATTCGATGCCGCAGCAAGCCCCAAAAAGCTGAAGGCCACCACCTTTGCGGGGTGCGGCCTTCACTTTTTCATTTAAACGCTATCGCTGTTACTGCGCGGCGACCTTCCCTGCTTTTTCATCCTGCTCGCGGATCGTCTGAGCCTGGTACTGCGGATCAGCCGTGATCTGCTGCTCGGTAAATGGCAACACACTCAACTGTTTCTTCGAAAAGGCCTGTGTCTGGTCCCGGGAATACTTCGACGCCGGATCACTGGACAACGAGAATGCCAGCAAACCCTGAGCCTGCGGCCCCTCGTCATCGAACGTCACCACCTGCAAATAGCTGGTGCCACTGACGACTTCACGTTTGCCGTCGGTTCTCGGCACACTTTGAATGGCGTTATACACCCCCAGCGTGCCCGGCCCGCCGTGGATCGGCGTTTGCTGCCCGCCACTGCTGGCCACCTGGATATCGCCCCAGCGGCTGTCGGCCTTCAGGCCAAGGGCCTTGACCTTTTCTACCGAAGCCAACATCGCCGCCCGAACCGCTTGGGCGACTTCCGGCCGTTCGGTTGCCAGGCCACTCGGGGTGTGTTGCGGGTCCTTCGTATCGAACGCCACACGCCAGAAGTCAGGGGTTTGCTGCAACGCCAACATGACGTTCTGAAAATGCACAAAGCCCAGCCCACTGTCCAGATTCACTCGGTGATCCCAAGCCTTGAGACTCGCACACAAGGGCGTCAGCGTCGGCGCATCGGTGCCGAGGTCCGCAGCACAGAATTGCAGCAGGTCCGGCATCACCAGGGCCGCCTGATACACCTGATCGTCCATCACCATGTGTTGCAGATCCGCCGCCGCTATAGGGCCCGCCTTGTTCAAAAAGCTCAGGCGCTCCAGGGCGAAGCGCGAACGCAGCCCCAATGGCTGGCTGTCCTGACTGATCAATGGCGAGAAACCGGTGAGCAGTTGTGCCGGGTTAGCCATCCAGGCCGAATCGTTGGAATGCTGCACAAAATCCTTGCGCAACAGTTGCGGCAATTTGTCTGCGGCATAAATGCCTTGTTGCGCGGCGTGCGGGTCGATGTCCCAGGCGCAGGCGCTGTTGGAGCCATCGAGCAAGATCATCTGCAATCCGGCTCGAGGATCGCTGCAGTTGGCCAACTTGTCAGCGCTGACGTTCGGCACCACTGACAGGTTCATGTAAAGCGTCTGCCCTTGATCATCCACCGCCAGAGTGTTGACCCACGGAATCCCCTGGATCTTGTGCACCGAAGCCTGTAAATCCTTGAGGTTGACGGCACGGTTCATCGCGTACCACTGCTGCAAGACCCGGTCGTTATCCAGGTTGGCATCGCGCAGGCTATAGGCGAACTGATTGTTCCAGTCCAATTTTCCGGGCCATTGCACAATCGGCCCGAACGCCGAGCTATAGACCACATGGGAAATCTGCCGGGTCTGGCCATCGGGTTGCTTCACGCTGACGACCAGCGTCTGCTTTTTCATTGGCAAGGACTTGCCATCGAGCAGGTAGCGGGTCGGCTCCTTCGGATCGAGTTGCAGGCGATACAAGGTGAAATGCTTGGACGAATCCACGGTGTGGGTCCATGCCAGATGCTGATTGAACCCGATGTTAATCATCGGCAGACCGGGCAACGCGGCGCCCATCACATCCAGTTTGCCGGGAATGGTCAGGTGCATCTGATAAAAACGCATCCCGCCCGCCCAAGGGAAGTGCGGATTGGCCAGCAGCATTCCGCGACCGTTGAACGAACGCTCGCTGCCAACCGCCACGGCGTTGCTGCCACGATCCAGAGCGAAGCGTTGCATGCGCGATGCCGCCAACTGGAACGACTCCGGGTCGCCTGCCGCATGAGCGACGGCTTTAGGCGGAGTCGCGCCGGCCAGTGCTTCGGCAAACTGACCCACGCCGCCTTCAACCAACAATCGACGAGTCAACTTGACCAGGTCCTGGGCGGTAATTGCGCGCACCCATTCGCCCTGGCATTGCTGCGGTAAACCTTGCGCTCGACGCTCTGTCAGCGAACGGTTGTAACCCGCCACATAACCTTCAATGAGCTCACGGACTTCCGGAGTTTGCGCCTGCCAGAAACCGGCGACAGCCTCAGGGGTGTTCAGCCAGTTGAAAAACAGATCGCTGGCCAGGTTGCCGCGCTCCTCGAGCGTCACCTGCTCCGGGCCAAAATACCGCGAACGCTCGCCATTGACGGTGACGATCTCATTGGCCAGCAAGCACAAGTTGTCTTGAGCGTAGACATAGCCAATGCCATAGCCGAGCCCGCGCTCGTTTTCGGCGCGGATATGCGGTACGCCGAAACTGGTTCGACGGATGTCGGCCGTCGCCTGCTCTGGCTGACTGCGCGCGTTTGCCGCAAAGCTCAGCCCCAGAAACACACCCGCCAGGCTCAACCTGGTTAACTGCCTGGAAATAATCACGCTCGCTCCTGATCGAAAAGACGTATGACACGCAATGCGCCTTCCAGAAAAACGAAGCAAACACCAAAAAAATTAGGTCTTTGAGGGCATCCCCGATGCCCTTCTCACAGAGCGCTGACGTCGCGGCGACAAATTTTCTACATGCAGGTCTTCATTATTTCCCGGCTCGTTCGTCTTATTGATCAAGAGCACCCATCACATTTTCATGATCAGGCTCTGGAAAGGAGTTTTTGCATGTACAACCCGCAACTGCCAACGGCTGGTAGCCATGCATCAAAGGGCAGCGCCATGAGCTCCGGTGCTTGCAATCAACAGACCGAACGCCAGGGCAACGAACGGATCAGGTTTTTGCTCAAGTGCTTTGGCCTGCGGACCAGCCTGATTCGCCTGAAAGTCATCGACGCCTTGTTAAGCGCCGCCGAAGGCGACCGCAGCCTGGGTGTGCGCGGTGTGCACAGTCATTTGCTGGACCTGAACATTCCCCTGTCCTTTCTCAGTGTCCGCGAAGTGTTGAAACGCCTGTGCAGTGAAGGCGTGATCACGCTCAATCCAGACAAAAGCTACAGCCTGCATCCACAAGCTGTAGCCGTCCTTCATGGTGAGCAATCAGGCCAGCAGGCGTCGCTCAAGGCTTGACCTTGCGACGCATCACGCCATTGATGACCACCACGACCACCGCCACGCCAATGGCGATGTACTGGAACAGCTTCTCGCTGATGAACCCTGCGTTCTGCAGCCAGGAAAGGCCGAACATGATCCCCAATACCACCAGGGAAATCAGAATCGAGTATTTCAAACGTTGCGACTGGGTCATTACGGGTTCCTGAACCAAAAAAATGTATCCGGTTTGTATCCGATTGCATACCAAACCCCTACAGTTCTGTGCGAATGCGGGGCTGCAAATGGGGTCTCATGTTACAGCCGATGAAGAGTTTTGACTTCATTGCGGCGATAACCATGAGGATTTTTAAAATGTTCCGTCGAATCACACGGCTGATTCCACTGCTCGCCCTCCTGACCCTGAGTGGCTGCATCATTTTTCCTAATAACGGCTGGCATGGCGGCCACCATTACGACCGTGACGGACACGGCTACTATCAGCGTCGATAACGTTAAACTGCTTTCTTGACCAGCGAATAACTTACCATTCACTCACAAGATGAAGAAATCACCCTACAAGTCGCGTATAAATGCCTGCTCTATAGCGGGCATTTTTGTGTAGGACTATTCCTATTCCCGCTGTAGTCTTATTTACAAAACCCCACTCCTCTTTTCCCTGAACTTCCAGCCAGACACTTAACGAAAAATTTTGAAACTCTTAGCCTCACATAAGCACATGTAATTATTCATGAGCCATGGTTACTCTTGCTCTGCTGCCTTATCCAACTCCAGCACCAACGGGAACACCATGCGCAAACTTTTGATAGATATAAGTCCGCCTCGATTATTTGGTTTTTGCCTTGCAATCACTCTTTTCGAACTACTGACTTATATGGCCAGCGATATGATTATGCCGGCCATGTTGACCGTAACTCATCAACTGGATGCCAGTCCGAATCACGTTCCATATGCCTTCAATCTTTACTTGATTGGCGGCATTCTGCTGCAGTGGCTTATCGGACCATTGTCCGATCACTTCGGTCGTCGCAGGCTGCTGCTCATCGGTTGTGCAGTGTTCGCCCTGGCCTGTGCCATGGCGTTCTACGTGCAGAGCATTCTTGCCTTTAACGGCTTGCGCCTGATTCAGGGCATCGGATTGGGATTTGTCATTGCAGTCAGTTATCCAGCCCTGCAAGAAGTCTTCTGCGAAGCCGACGCGGTAAAAATCATGGCGTTGCTGGGGAACGTTGCGCTGCTCTCCCCACTGCTCGGCCCCCTGCTCGGCAGCCTGGCGCTGGAATGGCTTTCCTGGCGGGAGCTGTTTTTAGTGTTGGGTGTCGGCGGCGCGACGGTCTGGCTCGGGCTTTACCTGTTCATGCCGGAAACCGTGGGCACTGTACGCCAGGACGGTCAACAATTGGCCGCAGTGCCCTTTGAATGGAACGGCACTGTGCGCCGATACACCGCGTTGCTCACCAACACACAATTCCTGAACGCTACCGTCGCCCTGGGACTAATGAGCTTGCCGTTGATTGCCTGGATCGGCTTGGCGCCAATCTTGCTGATCCAGAGCCAGGGACTTTCTCCTCTGCAATATGGCCTGTGGCAAATCCCGGTATTTGCGGCCGTCATTCTGGGCAATCTGATACTCAACCGATTGATTGCCAACACTGAACTGCCCCAACTGATTCGATATGCGCTCTGGCCATTTTGCGGCGGGCTCATTGCATTGATCACCATAACGTTCACCGGTGCTTCAACGGTGCTGTTGGTCAGTTGCCTATCGCTTTACGCCATCGGTCTCGGCATGAGCAATGCCGCGCTGTACCGGCTCGCCCTGTTCTCCAGCGATGACAGCAAAGGCCTGGTCTCGGCCATGATCGGCATGATCTCCATTGCCGTCATGGGTAGCGGCGGCTCGATCATTGCCGCTCTGGGTGCCGGTGACAGCCTTGAAGCTTTCGCCCTGATGGCCGGTCTTACGGGACTCTTGTGCCTGGCGCCCTTACGACTGTTTCTGCACCGCTCTCATATCACGCTTGCCGTCTGACACCCCCCCATAGGTCTTTTGATGATCCATCTACCCCACGCCGATGCGCTTTGCGCGTTAACGCAACCCTATTGCCTTGAATCCATGCCCGAAGGCCTGTTCGACCGGGCCATGGGTGAAATCAGCCTGTTTCATTGTCATCACACGCCCGGATATGAACGCTGGCTGAACGCCAATGGGCTTGATGCCAATGCTTTGGAAGCACTGGATGACTGGTCAAGGCTGCCACCGATTTTCGCCAGCTACTTCAAGCGTCATTTGCTGTTCGGCCCCACAGGCGAGAACGCGTTGGAGCTGACATCGTCCGGCACCAGCGGCCAGAAGAGTCGCATGCGCTACGACCATCGCAGCATGACCGCGGCACAAGGCATGGTGAGCCACATCTTCCGGCATTACGGCTGGGATACTCCGCACACCCCCTGCAATTACCTGCTTCTGAGCTATGAACCCGAGGCGGCCATCACGTTGGGCACGGCCTACACCGATCAGTTTCTTTGCAGCTATGCCCCCATCAACCGAGTCGTTTACGGCTTGCGCCTGACCGGAAAAGGTCACGAATTCGACCTTTTCGGTGTAATTCGTGCCTTGCAGGAGTTTGCCGAGGAAGGATTACCCGTTCGCATTATCGGTTTTCCGGCATTCCTTTCGCACGCGCTTCAATGCATGGAGGACACCAGCGTGGCCGATTTGCAGTTGCCTGCCCAGTCACTGGTGTTTCTGGGAGGTGGCTGGAAAACCCAGGCCGCGCAGGAAATCCCCCTGCATCTGCTATACGCCCGAGTCAATCGGCAATTGGGTATCGACCTGTCTCGCTGTCGGGACGGCTACGGCGCTGTAGAGCATGCCGTGCCCTATATCCAGTGCGCCCACCATCATTTCCATGTACCGATCTACTCGAAGGTTTTCATGCGCAACCCATCCGACTTCACTGTCCAGCCCTACGGCCAGCGCGGCTTGCTGGAGTTCGTTTCCCCCTACATTTCGTCCAGCCCCGCTCATGCGGTGGTCATGAGTGATCTGGCGACATTGCATCCCGGCTCCAGTTGCGGATGCGGCCTGACGACCGATTGGTTCGAACTGCATGGACGTGCCGGCACCACCGCCAGTCGCAGCTGTGCCATGGCCGCTTCAGAACTGATCGGGGGGGCTTGATATGTACCTGATCAATGGCCAGTTGCGTGATGACGTCACCCCGCATAGCGCCCTGCAACTCCTTCAAGAGTCATTGCCGCGACTGCTTTGCGCACCGATCGATAGCGAGACCGTCATCGAGTCCGCCGCTCGCTTTGCGGCGCAGTTGCAAACTCGTAGCCTGGATCTGTCCCTCGACGACGATCAATATCAAGGGCTGATCGATTTCTGCCAACACGGCAACCTGAGCACCAAGCTTGAGCGGGAACTGGGCCAGCTACCGCGTTCGCTGCGACGCATCGACTACCGGCAGCCGTGCTTCGAAAGCTGGCACCCGTTGGGGTTGGTGGTGCATATCACCCCGGGCAATGCGCCGATGCTGGCGTTCTGCGCGATCCTCGAAAGCCTGCTGGCCGGTAACATCAACTGGCTTCGCCCCAGCTCCAGCGATCAGGGTTTAACCGCACAGTTGCTCGCCGCCCTTGTGCAGTGCGACACCAGCGGCAGACTGGCCGAATTCGTAGCGGTACTGCCGGTGAACACCTCGTGCATCGCTCAACTCTGCGCCAAGGCCGATGGAGTTTCCGCCTGGGGCGGGGAAACGGCGCTTAAATCTATCCGTCAGCAGATCCCGTCCGGCTGTCGCTGGATCGATTGGGGACACAAAATCAGCTTCGCTTATCTGTCACCTGACGCGGCGACCCCTTCGGCGCTCGATGCGTTGGTGGATGAAGTCTGTCGACTGGATCAGCAGGCGTGCTCCAGCCCTCAATGGGTGCTGGTGGACAGCAACGATCCGGCCGTCCTGCAGAACCTCGGAGATCGACTGGCCGAAGCCTTCATCCGTCGCGCCCCACACTGGCCGGCGTTAACGCCGACAGATCAGGAAGCATCGGAAATCACTACCCGAACCGCCATGGCGCGGCTCGGCCAGTGCTTTGCCAATCAGACCGGCCAGGTGTGGACCGGCCTCGGATGGCGTGTCATCTGGGAGCACCATCAAACGCTCGCGCCGTCACCACTGTTTCGTACGATTATGCTCAAACCGGTTCCGCAGCACCTGCTCGCCGAGACGCTGCAGCCCTGGCGCAATTTCCTGCAAAGCTGCGCGTTGATGTGCTCCTCGGCAAAAACGCCCGAGGTCGTTCGAACATTGGTCAATGCTGGCGTCAGTCGCATTGCGCCTTGCGAGTCGATCCATGACGGATACACCGGCGAGCCCCACGATGGCGTCTACGCGCTGTCGCGTCTGAGTCGCCGCCTCTCGGTGAGTTTGCCCCCGCATGTGTCGACGGGCCGCGCGACGCTCGACCCGGTTCCGCCTGCCCCTGACACATCTAATGACCCGATCATGGACAAATGCACTTTTATGGCCCAGCCGATCGGGGCCGCCGCACAGCTGTACTTCCGTTCCGGCGGAAGCAGCGGGACGCCGGCGTTGGCTGGATTCAGCTATCAAGACTTTCAACGACAAATGCGCGCCGCAGCCGATGGCATGTTCTGCGTTGGCCTCGATCCGTCTATGGACCGGGTGATGAACCTGTTCTACGGCGGCAACCTTTATGGTGGTTTTTTCAGTTTTTCCAACATTCTTGAACAGATGGGTGTTGTGCATTTGCCCATGGGGGCTCCCCAGGACGATGACTTCAGCGAAATCGCCCGACTGATCGTGGAGCAGCGTGTCACTGTGCTGATCGGCATGCCCAGTACGCTGCATCGCCTTTTTCTCAAAGAGCAGGCCCGACTTCGCGCTTATGCCGGTATCGGAAAAGTATTCCTTGGCGGCGAACATCCAGGAGAAGCCAGTCGGCGCCTGATGGAAAGTTGTGGGGTGTCGACGATTCGCTCCGCCCTGTATGGCTCCGTCGATGCCGGCCCCCTGGGGCATGCCTGCCGGGCAACGGCGGACGGCGTATTCCATTTGATGAGCGAAACCCAGCATCTGGAAATCGTTCAGCTCGAACAGGATGTGCCGGTACAGACCCATGAGATCGGCCGGCTGCTGTTTACGTCCCGCGCCCGGCAAGGTCAGCACGTGCGCCGATATGACATCGGCGACACCGGCCGCTGGATCCCCGGAGCCTGCCCTTGCGGACTGGAGACGCCACGATTCGAACTGCTGCAGCGGCACGGCAAGCTGGTGCGCATTGGCACGGAATTCATTGCGCCTGCGGCGCTGGAACTCAGTGTGGGATCCCCCATTCAAGTGGTCCTGGACCACAACGCCGACGGGATCGAGCGAATGCACGTTCTCGCGGATGCAGATGCCACCTGGGTACACGAAAAACTGCTGACCCACGAAGCCTTGGCGAATGCGGTGCGCGCTGAACTTTTAATTGTGGAGGTGACGACATGCGCTGAACAAGCATTCACCCGAAACAAACACAGTGGCAAAACACCGTTAATTATCGATCAACGAAAATAAAAAAGTCGACGCAAGACGCTCACTATAAAAGAGAACGCCGTGAAGCCAACTTACTCGCTTGAACAACTTGTACCTTATATAAGACAACACTCCAACTTCTACCGCAAACATCTGGAACACTTGCCCGCGAACAGGCTTACTTTAAAAGATCTGCCATTAACCAATGTGGCCGACTATTGGTCCGGTAGCAACGACTTGAGTCATTGGTCAGTCCTGACCGGAGATGTCAATGATGCACTGGTATTTAAAACCGGCGGCTCGACCAGCCAGGGCAAACTTGCGGTTTACTCCTCCGAGGAATGGCAAACTTTGGTCAGCACGTTCGGCGCCAGCCTCTCAGCTCAACT
Organism: Pseudomonas sp. FP1740; assembly: GCF_030687165.1. NCBI lineage: Bacteria > Pseudomonadati > Pseudomonadota > Gammaproteobacteria > Pseudomonadales > Pseudomonadaceae > Pseudomonas > Pseudomonas sp. FP1740. The sequence continues at coordinate 3,119,017 of NZ_CP117461.1, read as the reverse complement.
GAACAACGGCGACCGGGTTGCCAACCTGTTTTTTTCAGGGGATCTCTACGCCAGCTTTCTGTTTATCCACGACTCCCTGGCTCATGTCGGGCGACCTATCTGTGAGTTTCCATTTACCGGCAGCGTCGAGCTCGACGTACTGGCGGATGCCATCGCACGACATCGGATCAATGTTCTGGCCGGAGTGCCGGCACAGTTACTGCGATTCGCGGCTTACCTGGCGCAGCATCGGCTTGTTTTGTGCGGGGTCGAGACGCTGCTGTACGGCGGCGAAAGCCTGTTTACCGCGCAGTTGGCAATGCTCGCAGAAGTGTTCCCCAACGCACGCATTGCCTCTATTGGCTATGCCAGCGTAGACGCCGGACTCATTGGCGCCAGCGATCGCGACTGTGCATTGGGCGAGCATCGGGTATTCGAACCACAAACCCTGCTGGAAATCATCGATGAACACACTGGTGAAGTGATTGAAGAATGCGATCGCATCGGGTTGTTGGTACTGACCAACCTTACACGCCAGCTCATGCCGCTGCTGCGTTACCCGGTAGGAGACCGTGCTTGTTGGCGTGAACCGACCACAACCCCGATGCGTAAATTCGCCCTCAAGGGGCGCAGTGCCCATAGTCAACGTATACGAGTAGGTGTGCTGTCGCTGTTTACCGAAGAAATACACGAGATCGTTCAGCGTGCAGCACGCACTGAGCAATGGCAATTGCTGATCGAGCAGACCGGTCACAAAGATCTGTTGAGCGTGAGATGGGTGCCTGAACCTCACTTGCAAACCGTCGAACCGGATCGCCGCGCATTGCGTGAGGCGCTGCTTGCCCACTACCCCGCCATCGACGAGCTAAGCCGCGAGGGTCTGCTGGAGTTGCGGGTGCTGACCTGCACAACCACAGAGCTGAAGCTTCACCCTCGCTCGGGCAAACAACTCAGGGTGGTGGATTTGCGAGTGTATGACACTCCCTCGCTGGAGGCTGTGTGATGACCCGGTTGACATTTCGCGCTTACCGCCCCTCCGACGCAGGTGCCGTGAGCCACCTGTTCCGAGAGGTCTACGGCGATCATTACGTTCAGCCGGATGTCTACCTGCCGAACATGATCAGTCAGCACCACGCCGCGGGGCGCTGGCAATCGATGCTGGCCGTGGACGACGCACGCGTTCTGGGGCATGCCGCATTGTGTCGCGACACGCTTTCGAATACCGCGGAACTGGCCCTCAGCGTGGTCCATCCCGCCGCACAGGGACAAAGTATCGCAACCCGCCTGGGCCGAGAGTTATTGAGGCAGTCAGGTTCTCTGGGGCTCACGAGCGTTTCGATCAAGCAAGTGACCCACCATCCCTACACTCAACGCATGGCAGAAAAGATCGGTTTTCACAGCACCGGATTGCTTCCCGACTATGTCCCTTCGCCATTCGCTGAACCACTCCCGGAAACCATCGTGATGGGGTGTCGCATGGTCGAAGGATGCGAGCACCCGCTCCCCGACATCCCTTGGCCCGAACGCTACCGGGTGCTCATGAAGCACCTGTGCTCGGTGTTCGGAACCCGGCAGGCTATAGCGTCACGGTCAGAGATGCCTTTGCAAATAAAGCAACACCAGCATCGGTTCGATATTGTCATTCCTCGCTTGAACAGACACTTGCTCCAACAGCTCTGGCAGCTGCCCAGGCAGTGGACGATCTGCGCCAGACTCGAACTGTCCCGGCACTTCACACGAGACTTGCGAAGCTTTTCGGCGCTGGGCTTCGCCTTCACCGGCCTGATGCCCACGCTGGGTGGCAATGGCTGGTGCGCCCTGTTTCATCGAGGTGTCCAGTCTCGCCCCCTCAAGCTGAACTGCCCACACATGCAACAGTTGCATGACGATCTACAGCAGAACGCCAACGCCACGATAGGCCACCGCTGCGCCGACGTCCCCATAGGTGCCCGCTCAGCCGCGTGAGTCTTCTCTGTAAAAACCATTACCCGACTGAGCGCAAAGCTCCACCAGCCAGTCGACAAATACCCTAACCCGCCGGGACAACTGGCGGTGAGGAGGATAGAGCGCCGTCAGCGGCATACCCGGTGGCGGCACATCCCTCAGGACCTCGATCAAACGTCCCTCCTTCAATTGACGGGCAACGTGATAATACGGAGCCTGGACCAGGCCATATCCCGCCTCACACGCCGCCAGATAGCCATCGGAGCTGTTGACCGCGACGTGCTTGGGCAGGTCGATCAACCGCAACTGCCCATCGACGACAAACTCCAGTCCGTAGCGTTTGCCCGTGCTATTGGAAAAGTACTCCACCATCTGATGCCCCTTCAGATCCTCCAGACACCGCGGAGTCCCGCAACGTTGCAAGTATTCGGGACTCGCACACGTGACCTGATCCAGTGTGACCAGCGGTCGCGCCACCAGTGATTCGTCCAGGGCCGAGCCGCCCCGCAACACGCAATCGACACCTTCGCGGATCAGATCCACAGGCCGGTCATTCAAACCGACTTCCAGCTCGATCAAGGGATAGCGTGCAGTGAATTGCGGCAATGCCGGGATCACCATCAAACGCCCCACTCCCGCCGACATATCCACTCGCAACAAGCCTTTGGGGTTGTGGCGAGTAGCGGAAAACACGGCTTCGGTTTCCTCCAGATCGGCCAGCAACCGCACGCAACGCGGGTAATAGGCTGCGCCATCGAGCGTCAGGCTGATTTGCCGGGTGGTGCGTTGCAGCAGTTGCACGCCCAGGTGGGCCTCAAGTTGCTTGATCAGAATGGTCACGGAGGCACGCGGCAATTGCAGGCTGTCCGCCGCCTTGGCGAAGCCGCCCAGTTCGACGATTCGCGTGAATACACGCATGGCGTTTAAACGATCCATGGTCAGGACTCGATGATTATTTAGAAATTACGAACAGTGATAGCACTTTTAGCCGGTTTATCTTCGTTCTGTCGAGATCGACACTAAGCGCCTACATCCACAGAGAGTTCATTTCATGCAAACACGTCAACTGGGCAAGAACGGACCACAGGTGTCAGCCATCGGTCTGGGCTGCATGGGCATGACCGATTTCTACACCACCGGCGTGGACACCCGCGAAGCCACGGCAACGCTGCATCGCGCGCTGGAGTTGGGGATCAACCTGCTCGACACGGCAGACATGTACGGCCCACACACCAACGAAGAGCTGATCGGCAAGGCGATTGTCGGCAAGCGTGACCAAGTGTTCCTGGCCAGCAAGTTCGGCATTGTCCGCGACCCGTCCAACCCCGGCGCGCGTGGCGTCAACGGTCGCCCGGAATACATTCACGCGGCAATCGACGGCACCCTCAAGCGCCTTGGCGTGGAAACCCTGGATTTGTATTACCAGCACCGCATCGATCCGCAGGTGGCCATCGAGGAAACCGTCGGCGCCATGGCCGAACTGGTGAGGGCCGGCAAGGTGCGTTACCTGGGATTGAGTGAGGCCTCGGTTGACACACTGGAGCGAGCGCACAAGGTTCATCCGATCAGCGCCCTGCAAAGTGAATATTCGCTATGGAGCCGCGATCAGGAAGAGAACGGTTGCCTGACCGCATGCCAGCGCCTGGGCGTGGCCTTTGTACCTTATAGCCCGTTGGGTCGGGGCTTTTTGACCGGGGCACTGAAAAGCCCGGATGACTTCGCCGCCGACGACTACCGTCGCTTCAGCCCGCGTTTCCAAGGGGAAAACTTTGCCAAAAACCTGTTGCTGGTGCAGCAGGTACAAACGCTGGCCGCCGACAAAGGCGTGACAGCCGGCCAATTGGCCCTAGCCTGGGTTTTGGCTCAAGGGGATTACCTGATCCCGATTCCGGGCACCAAACAGCGTAAATACCTGGAAGAAAATGTGGCCGCGCTGGAGGTGAAACTGAGCCGCGAAGAGTTGCAGGCCCTTGAAGCGATATTCCCGGCCAATGCCACCGCTGGCTTGCGCTATCCGGAAGAGGTCATGAAGTTGCTCGACCGGTAGCCGTTGCCTGGCCCGCTCGACAGTTCGAGCGGGCCAACGCAACTGACCACGTCAGGCCCAGGCCTTCACGTCCTTGTCAGTGGGTACTGTTGTCCCGTTGCCCTTGCCGTAGGCTTGCAAATTTTACAGTTCGTAAGTCCCCTGAGCGCCGGTTTTCGACGCTCAGACGGCACACCTGACAATTTTGTCATTCCTCGCTCATTCAGCTGACAGCATTGATCTGTGATGATCTGGCCAGCCGACCTTGTATAACTTAGAAACACTCGCGCAATGCCCAGTCGGATAAAAGAGTCAAAATGCATCTTTTTGGCCGCAACCCGAGACGAGACTCCCATGCGAACCCACCTGCGTCTGGCCGCCCTGAGCGCCCTCTTCATCTCCTCCCTGGCCCAGGCCGCCGACCTGATCCCGATCGAAGTTCACCGCGACGCCAATTGTGGCTGCTGCAAAAAATGGGTCAGCCATCTGGAAGCCAACGGCTTCAAGGTCGAAGACCACGTCGAAGCCGATATGAGCCAGTTCAAGCAACAAAACGGCGTGCCGCCTCGCCTGGCGTCGTGCCACACCGCCTTGATCAACGGCAAGTTCGTCGAAGGCCACGTGCCGGCCGACCAAGTGCTGGCCTTGAGCAAACGTGACGATCTGTTGGGAGTTGCCGCCCCCGGTATGCCGATGGGCTCGCCCGGAATGGAAATGGACGGCATGAGCGACGCCTACCAGGTAATCGGCCTGAAAAAGGACGGCACTGACGTGGTGGTGGCTGACTACCCCGCCCATTGATGCTCGGTGCCTACATCGGGTTGTTTCTCGCGGCGTTCGGCGCCGCGAGCCTGCTGCCCTTGCAGTCCGAAGCAGTGCTGGTGGGGCTGTTGCTCAGCGACCGGTATTGGCTCTGGTCTCTGTTGGCAGTGGCAACGCTGGGCAACGTGCTGGGGTCGCTGCTGAACTGGTGGTTGGGACGCGGCATCGATCGGTTTCGCGAGCGGCGCTGGTTTCCGGTCAGCCCTCGTCATCTTCAACAAGCCCAAATGCATTATCTGCGCTACGGTCATTGGTCCTTGCTGCTGAGCTGGGTACCGATCATCGGCGACCCGCTGACGCTGGTTGCCGGCGTCATGCGTGAACCGCTGGGGCGTTTCCTGATGATCGTGACCCTGGCCAAAGGCGCCCGCTATAGTGTGCTGGCATTGGCCACTCTGGGCTGGATGAGTTGAACGCTGTGGCATGGGGGCTTGCCCCCGTTAGGCAGCGAAGCGGCCCTGGCTGCAGCGTTGTGTTGATGCATGGCAAGAACTTCTACAAAACAAATCCCGTTCGTTGATGAGGTAAGGCTGATGGCGGTGCAGATTGCAGTGATCGATGACTGGCAGGACGTGGCGCGCGAGGTGGTGGACTGGTCAGTGCTGGACAGCATCGGCCAGGTGAGTTTTATCCATGACTACCCGGCCGATAACGAAACCCTGGCCGAGCGTCTGGGCGCATTCGAGGTGATCTGCGTGATGCGCGAGCGCACCCGGTTCGACGAAGACCTGCTGCGCCGCTTGCCCGCCCTCAAACTGTTGGTCACCGGTGGCATGCGTAACGCCGCCCTGGACCTGAAAGCCGCCGCCGCGCTGGGCATCCAGGTCTGCGGCACCGACAGCTACAAACACGCGGCTCCCGAATTGACCTGGGCACTGATCATGGCCGCGACCCGCAACCTGGTGGCCGAAGCCAACGCCTTGCGCGCGGGCCAATGGCAGCAAGGCCTGGGCGGCGACTTGCAGGGCAAGACACTGGCGATCCTCGGCCTGGGCAGCATCGGTCAACGGGTCGCCCGGTTCGGCCAGATGTTCGGCATGCGCGTCATCGCCTGGAGCGAAAACCTCACCGCCGAACGAGCGGCCGAAGTCGACGTGACCTATGTCAGCAAGCAGGAACTGTTCGAGCAGGCCGATGTGCTATCCGTCCATCTGGTGCTCAGCGAGCGCAGTCGCGGGCTGGTGGACGCTCAGGCGCTGGACTGGATGAAACCCACGGCATGGCTGGTCAATACTGCGCGCGGGCCGATTGTCGATGAGTCGGCGCTGATCAAGGCGCTGCAGAAAAAGCGCCTGGCGGGCGCGGCCCTGGACGTGTTCGAGCACGAGCCGCTGCCTCGCCATCATCCCTTCAGAACGCTGGACAATGTGTTGGCCACGCCCCATGTCGGGTACGTCAGCCGACAGAATTACCAGCTGTTTTTTTCGCAGATGATCGAGGACATTCAGGCTTGGGCAGCCGGGGCGCCGATTCGGTTGCTGGGCTGAGACTGCGTTATCGTTCTTCGCGGGCAAACCTCGCCCCCGCATGTGAAATGCATTCCCCTGGGGGAGCGAGGCCTGCCCGCGAAGAGGCCCTCAAATCCACCACACCCCCTAAATTCTGCGCACCGCAATGGTGCAACTCCTATTCCATCGTGCCCAACTATTGTGACTTCGCGGTCCCGATTTGACCCATCCAAAAAAACAAACCTGCCCTTCGTCGGTGCGTTCCCCCATAAAGCCCGTGTGTTTTGTACCCTCCCTCAACCGATTGTCGAACAATTTGTCCGGTTGACCACCCCCCCTCTAGGTTCTGGCCTAGACTGTTTTCGGGGAATAAAACCGACTGGTCATTCGGTGAAATAAATAGAAACTTTTCGTATTGGCTTCAGGTCAGCTGAAAGGTAGGGCACAGCGACTGGTGCATTCCTTGCAACAGCCACTTCACCCATTGAGCTTCAGCGCATGGGCAGCACTTGCTCACCGATGCGTAGCGCGTTTGCGCCCGGCCACAGGAATTGGCCAACACCGTTTGTGCCAGGTTTGGAATCAGATCAACAACACGGGGAGATGCATATGATCAATACGGCGTTAGATGTTCAGGGAGAACGTGCTCATCAACAGGTCGGCGAAGCCAGCACCGTGGGAGCCCTTAAAGCCAAATCGGTCAGCATCCCGGTCACCAAGGCGTTGGCACCGGTAGTCCGTCAGAATCCCAACAAGAAAAAAGTGTTGTTCGTCACCTCGGAGATTGCCGATCTGGTGAAGACCGGCGGCCTGGGCGACGTTTCCGCCGCCCTGCCGCGGGCCATGGCGCATCTGCACGATGTGCGTGTGCTGATCCCCGGTTATCCGCAAGTGATGAACAGCGAGAACCCGATTCATATCATTGGTGAACTGGGCGGGCACGCGGCGTTGCCGCCCTGCAAGATCGGGCGCATGGACATGCCCGACGGCCTGGTCATTTACGTGTTGATCTGCCCTGAACTGTACGAGCGCGAAGGTTCACCCTACGGCGCCAACAACGGCCGCGACTGGCCGGACAACCATATTCGTTTCGCCCGCCTGGGCCTCGCGGCCGCCGATATCGCGGCCAACCTCGCTCAAATTCACTGGTGCCCGGATCTGGTGCACGCCCACGACTGGCCCGCCGGTCTGGCCCCTGCCTATATGCACTGGCGCGGTCAACGCACCCCGACCCTGTTCACCATCCACAACCTGGCCTACCAGGGCGTCACCAGCCTCGGCTCGTGCCCGGAACTCGGTATTCCCATGCATGCCTTGCAACAGGAAGGCATGGAGTTTTACGGCAAGATGTCGTTCCTCAAGGCCGGCATGGCCTATTCGAGCCACATCACCACCGTCAGCGCCACCTATGCCCAGGAAATCACCACGCCGGCCTTCGGCTGCGGCCTCGACGGTTTTCTCGCCGCCAAGACCCAGCAAGGTCTGCTCAGCGGGATTCCCAATGGCATCGATGAAAGCTGGGACGCAGCTACCGATCCGCACCTGTTCCACCCGTTCGGCATCGGCGACTGGGACGGCAAAGCGGTCAACGCGGCGCACGTTCGCCGGTTGTTCGGCCTGGATGATTCCGAAGGCCCGCTGTTCGCCGTGGTCTCGCGGCTTGTCTACCAGAAAGGCCTGGACCTGACCGAAGCGGTGGCCGAATACATTGTCGCCAATGGCGGCCAGATTGCGATCATCGGCCGCGGCGAACCGGAAGAAGAACAAGCCATGCGTGAGCTGGCGTTGCGCTTCCCCGGGCAAATCGGCGTGCACATCGGTTTCAATGAAACCGACGCCCGCCGGATGTTTGCCGGCAGTGATTTCCTGCTGATGCCTTCGCGTTACGAACCTTGCGGCCTGAGCCAGATGTACGCCCAGCGCTTCGGCTCATTGCCGGTGGCGCGCAATACCGGCGGCCTGGCCGACACCATTGAAAACGGCGTGACCGGTTTTCTTTTCGACGAATCCACCGTGGAGAGCTATCGCGAAGCCCTGAGCCGCGCGTTCAAGGTGTTCGCCTTCCCCGGCCTGCTCAACGCCATGCGTTGCCGGGCCATGGCGGCGCCTTTCAACTGGTGCAAGGCGGTCGAACCCTACGCCGAACTCTACGAACAACTGGTGGCTAAAGCGCTGGGTAAATCGGGCAAACAGTAAGAGGTTTTCAACGATGCCGTTACGGACTCTTGAAACCTGGCCCCACGGCGCAATCATGCTGGACGCTGAACACACGCGTTTTGCCTTGTGGGCGCCAGATGCGTTTTACGTCAGTCTTGAACTGGAAAACGGACAATCCCTGCCGCTGCTGCCTCAGGCCGACGGCTGGTTTGTGATCAAGACCCGCTGTCCCGCGGGTACCCGCTACCGCTACAACATCGATGGCGAGCTGGACGTACCGGACCCGGCCTCCCGCACCCAGGCGGGCGATATCGGCGACCCCAGTGTGGTGGTCGACCCCCTCGCCTATCACTGGCAACACAGTGCCTGGCTAGGTCGGCCATGGAACGAGGCGGTGATCTACGAACTGCATGTCGGTGCGCTCGGCGGTTTCAGCGAGGTCGAGCAGCATCTGGCGCGCTTGGTCGAGTTGGGGATTACCGCCATCGAACTGATGCCGTTGGCGCAGTTTCCCGGCGAGCGCAATTGGGGCTATGACGGGGTTCTGCCTTACGCACCGCAGGCCTCCTACGGTTCGCCCGAACAACTCAAACACCTGATCGACACGGCCCACGGCTATGGTCTGGCGGTGATTCTCGACGTGGTCTACAACCACTTCGGCCCGGACGGCAATTACCTGCATCGCTACGCCAAAGGCTTTTTCCGCGAAGATAAACACACCCCGTGGGGCGCAGCCATCGACTTCCGCCGGCGCGAGGTGCGTGACTTCTTTATCGACAATGCGCTGATGTGGTTACTGGAATACCGCTTCGACGGCCTGCGTCTGGATGCCGTGCACGCCATCGAAGACCCGGACTTCCTTCAAGAGCTGGCGCAACGGGTCCGCCGGCAAATCGATCCGGCGCGGCACGTGTGGCTGATGGCGGAAAACGAGCACAACCAGGCCAGCCTGCTGGAGCAAGGTTTCGACGCGCAGTGGAACGACGACGGCCATAACGCCCTGCACGTTTTGCTTACCGGTGAAACCGATGCCTATTACGCCGACTATGCCCAAAACCCCACCGAACAACTCGCCCGTTGCCTGAGCCAGGGCTTCGTGTTTCAAGGCCATATCACCCGCCACGGTACGCCGCGCGGTGAGCCGAGCGGTCACTTGCCGCCGACGGCCTTCGTGCTTTTTTTGCAGAACCACGACCAGATCGGCAACCGCGCCTTTGGTGAGCGCTTGCATCAACTGGCCCGGCCTGAGGCCCTCTGTGCCGCCACCGTGTTACTGCTGTTGTCGCCGATGATTCCGCTGATGTTCATGGGCGATGAGTTCGCCGCCGAACAACCGTTCCTGTTCTTCACCAGCCACCATGGTGAGCTGGCGGAATTGGTGCGCGAAGGTCGACGCAATGAATTCGCAGCCTTCAGCGCCTTTGCCGACCCGCACAAACGCGAGCAGATTCCCGACCCGAACGCGATGCAGACTTTCGAAGCGTCGCGGCCGAAGCTGACCGCCACCCGGCAACCGGCCATTCATGAGCTGTATCGTCGACTGCTGCAAATCCGCCATCAACACATCATCCCGCAGTTGCCCGGCGCCCACGCGCTGGGGGCGCAGGTACTGGCCGAGGGCGCGGTGTCGGCACGCTGGCGGCTGGGCGATGGCAGTCAGTTGCGCATTGACCTGAACCTCAGCGACGCACCCGTGGTCCACTCCCCACAGGCCGACGCGACACTGCTGTTCGAATACCCGCCGCACTCGGCCGGTCTGTTGGATCAGGGCACCCTTGCCCCGTATTGCGCGCTCGTCAGCCTCACAGCCGCAGCCCCTTTGCTACCCCCGGATGGAGAGCGACCATGAGCGATGCGCAACTGGAAATACTGGCCAGCCAAGCCGGCCTGGCCGTCGACTGGATCGACGCCAATGGCCGGCCACAGAAAGTTACCCCGGCGGTGCTGCGTTCAGTGCTGGCCGGGCTTGGCCATCCCGCCAGCACCGCCCAGGAAATCGACGCCAGCCTGCTGCAACTGCAGGAGGCACAGCAAACCCGGCACCTGCCGCCCCTGCTGACCTGCGACGTTGGTGTCGGTCTTGATCTGGCCCACTACTTTGCACCGCAAACCCCGTGTGAGATCCATCTCGAAGACGGCTCGCGGCTCAACCTCAAGCTCGATGACAACGCTGTTTTGCCCGGTTTGGTGCCGGTGGGTTATCAGCACGTCAGCATCGACGATCAGTCGTTCACCCTGGCGGTGGCGCCCGAGCGCTGCTACAGCGTCGGCGACGCGGTTGACAGTCAAACCCCGCGTACCTGGGGCCTGAGCGTGCAGTTGTATTCGCTGCGCCGGCCCGGCGATGGCGGTTTCGGCGATACCCAGGCGCTTGAGGACCTGGCCCGGGTGGCCGGCGAACGGGGCGCCGAAGCACTAGCGATCAGCCCGCTGCATGCGATGTTCAGCGGCGACACCCAGCGCTACAGCCCTTACTCGCCGTCCAGCCGTTTGTTTCTCAATAGCCTGTACGCGGCGCCCGGTGCAATTCTCGGCGAGCGTGCCCTGCGCACCGCGATCGACGCCACCGACCTTGCCACCGAACTCAAGCACCTCGAGGCATTGCCGCTGATCGACTGGCCCACCGCCGCCGAGGCCAAACATCGCTTGCTGGAAGCCTTGTACGAAGGATTCACCCATGGCGCGCACCCCTTGCATGCCGACTTCAGCAGCTTCCGTCACGCCGGTGGCGAAGCGCTGGAAAATCATTGCCGCTTCGAAGCGATCCAGGAAGCCCGTGCAAGGCGCGGTGAAAGCCTCGACTGGCGCGAATGGCCCGAGCAATGGCGTAACCCGCGCAGCGTCGCTCTGGCGCAATTTGCCGAAGAGAACTCGGCCCGCATCGGCTATTACGCGTTCTGCCAATGGCTGATTGCGCGCAGCCTTGAGCGCGCACAAGCCGCCGCCCGTGGTGCAGGCATGGGCATCGGCCTGATCGCCGACCTGGCGGTGGGCGCTGACGGCGGCGGCAGCCAGGCCTGGAGTCGCCAGGACGAATTACTCGCCTCGCTGACCGTGGGTGCGCCACCCGACATCCTCAACCGCACCGGCCAGGGCTGGGGGATTTCCGCGTTTTCCCCCGAAGGTCTGGTGCGTAACGGCTTTCGCGCGTTCATCGAAATGCTGCGGGCCAATTTCGCCCATGCCGGCGGCCTTCGCATCGATCACGTCATGGGCCTGCAACGGCTGTGGGTGATCCCTAAAGACGCACCGCCCAGCGACGGAGCGTACCTTTATTATCCGGTGGATGATCTGCTGCGCCTTCTGACCCTCGAATCCCATCGGCATCAGGCCATCGTCCTCGGCGAAGACCTCGGCACCGTGCCCGATGGCCTGCGCGAAAAACTCATCGCGCGCTCGATCCTCGGCATGCGCGTGCTGTTGTTCGAACAGGACAACGCCCACTTCAAGCCGATTCTCGACTGGCCGGACAACGCCCTGGCCACCACCAGCACCCATGACCTGCCGACGCTCAATGGCTGGTGGCATGGCCGCGACATCGATTGGAGCGCGCACCTGGACCTGGTCGACGCCACGGGTGAAATCGAATGGCGTCAACATCGCGAACGCGAGCGCGAAGGCTTGCGCCGGGTGCTGAGCCAGGACCCGCAAAATTTCCGTGAAGAGTCCCATGAAACCGATCAGGTGCTCGACGCCGCCATCCGCTTCCTCGGGCATACCCGCGCGCCGCTGGTGTTGCTGCCACTGGAGGATGCCCTGGGTATCGAACAGCAGGCCAACCTGCCCGGCACCACCGACACCCACCCCAACTGGTCCCGCCGGCTGCCCGGCAACAGCGAAGCCCTGCTCGATGATCCGGACGCCGCCCGACGCCTGGAACTGCTCGCCTGTGCGCGACTTCAGGCGGCCGAGCGTGACCAATGAATCAACCGCTCAGCCAGCCGCTGCGGGCGACCCTGCGGCTGCAATTTCATAAAGGCTTCACCCTGGATCAGGCGATTGCGCTGGTGCCGTACTTCGCCAGCCTGGGCGTCAGCCATATTTACACCTCACCGCTGCTCGCCGCCCGCGCCGGCTCCATGCACGGCTACGATGTGGTAGACCCGACCACGGTCAACCCTGAACTGGGCGGCGAAGCGGCGTTACGCCGTTTGGTCGCTGCGTTGCGCGAACAGAACATGGGGCTGATCCTCGATATCGTTTCCAACCACATGGCCGTCGGCGGTGGCGACAATCCCTGGTGGCTCGACTTGCTGGAATGGGGACGGCTGAGCCCTTACGGCGAGTTCTTCGACATTCAATGGCACTCGCCCGACCCATTGATGGAAGGCCAGTTGCTGCTGCCTTTTCTGGGCAGCGACTACGGCATCGCCCTGCAGGATGGCACCCTGCCCTTGCGTTTCGATGCCCGGCGCGGTGCCTTTCATGTCGAGCACTATGAGCATCACTTCCCGATTTGCCCCACCGACTACGGCGAACTGCTCAAGACCGATGACCGATTGAATGTCGAGCAGGCTGAACGACTCAAATCCCTGGCAGACCGCTTCGACACCTTGAGTTATCAGTCCGACGTGTACAGCCTGGCGATTCCACTGAAAGCCGAGCTGCGGGAACTGGCCAGTGATCCGGCCATTCTGCACGCCATCCAGCACACCCTCGACACTTACGACTCGCTCACTCCCGACGGTTTCCAGCGCCTGCATAACCTGCTGGAGCGCCAGAGTTATCGCCTGGCCAGTTGGCGCACCGCGGCGGACGACATCAACTGGCGGCGCTTTTTCGATATCAATGAACTGGGCGGCCTGCGCGTCGAGCGGCCGGCGGTATTCGAAGCGACCCATGCAAAAATCTTCGAGCTGGTGGCCGAAGGTCTGGTCGACGGACTGCGCATCGACCACATCGACGGCCTCGCCGACCCGCGCGGTTATTGCCGCAAACTGCGGCGCAGGGTCGATCGCCTGGCACCCGGCCGACACCTGCCGATCTACGTCGAAAAGATCCTCGGCGAAGGCGAAACCCTGCACCGCGACTGGTGCGTCGATGGCAGTACCGGTTACGAATTCATGAACCAGTTGTCGCTGCTGCAACACGACCCCGAAGGCGCCCAGACCTTGGGCGAACTCTGGAGCCGGCACAGCGAACGGCCTGCCGATTTCCGCCAGGAAGCACAACTGGCGCGCCAGCAGATTCTCAACGGTTCCCTCGCCGGGGATTTCGAAAGTGTTGCCCACGCCCTGTTGCAAGTGGCCCGGGACGACCTGATGACCCGGGACCTGACCCTCGGCGCGATCCGACGGGCCTTGCAGGAACTGATCGTGCACTTCCCGGTGTACCGCACTTACATCAGCCCGTTGGGTCGCGCGGCCCAGGACGAGGTGTTTTTCCAGCACGCCATGGCCGGTGCCAGGCAAACCCTTGGCGAGGCCGACTGGCCGGTGCTCGATTGCCTGGCCGGCTGGCTCGGTGGCCAACCCTGGCGCAAGCGCCCGGTGGGCCGTCCACGCAAACTGCTCAAGCATGCGTGCGTGCGCTTCCAGCAACTGACCTCACCGACAGCGGCCAAAGCGGTGGAAGACACCGCGCTTTATCGCTCGGCGGTGCTCCTGTCGCGCAACGATGTCGGCTACAACACCGAGCAGTTCAGCGCCCCGGTTGCCGACTTCCATGCCGCCTGCGCCAATCGCCTCGCCGAATTCCCCGACAACCTGCTGGCCACCGCGACCCACGACCACAAACGCGGTGAAGACACCCGCGCGCGGCTGGCGGTGTTGAGCGAGCGCAGCGCCTGGTACGCCGAACAGGTCGAGCACTGGCGAACCCTCGCGGGCGAACTGCGCAGCGACCCCGGCGCGCCCTCGGCGGGCGAGGAGCTGATTCTCTATCAAGCAATCCTCGGCAGTTGGCCACTGGAATTGTGTAGCGACGATCAACCTGCGCTCGAAGACTACGCCAAACGCCTCTGGCAGTGGCAACGCAAAGCCCTGCGCGAAGCCAAGTTGCAAAGCAGCTGGAGCGCATCAAACGAGGCGTATGAACAGGCGACCCAAGGGTTTCTCGAACGCCTGCTGCTGAGCCCCGAAGGTCAGCCATTGCGCGCGGCCATTGATGCAGCCGCTCAACGCATAGCCGTCCCGGGTGCACTGAATGGATTGGCGCAAACCTTGCTGCGAATGACCGTGCCGGGAGTACCGGATCTCTATCAGGGCAGCGAGTTCTGGGACTTCTCGCTGGTCGATCCGGATAACCGCCGGCCGGTGGATTACGTCAGCCGTCAGCAGGCCATGCACCTACCGCTTGACCTGCCCGCTCTGTTGGCGAACTGGCGTGACGGGCGCATCAAGCAAACCCTGATCGCCCGGGCGCTGAACCGGCGTGCCGAGCATGCCGAACTGTTTCAAAAAGGCACTTACCAAGCCCTTGAAGTGATTGGCAGCCAGGCTCACCGGGTACTGGCGTTTGCTCGAGAATGGCAGGGAAAACGGGCAATCGTGACCGTACCGATACGTTGTGCCGGACTGCTGGAAAACAGTGCCGCCCCCCAGATTGACGCGTCGCTGTGGGGCGATACCCGAATCAAATTGCCGTTCACCGCCACCGAAGAAAATCTGAAGGGACTTTTTACCAGCGTCGCAGTCACAAAACACAAGGAGCTGATGGTCGGCGCCGCGCTGGGGGATTTCCCGGTCAATCTCTTTACCCAAACTTGAGTTCAGTTCAGGAGCATTGCGATGAGTACCGACGAAAAACGCATTCGCGAATTTGCCTATCAAATCTGGGAATCCGAAGGAAAACCCGAGGGCCAGGAAGCCCGCCATTGGGAGATGGCCTGCAAACTCGCCAAGGCCGAAGCCCTGGCGCCCGGCAAACCAGCCAAAGCGAGCGGCAGCAAAACCGCAAGCAAGCCCGCGGCCGGCAAGCCCGACGGCAAGCTGGTCAATGCCAAGGGCATCGAAACCAAACCTCGCGCCAAGCCCAAAGCCAAACCCGCTGCCGCTTCGGCGGTGATCCCGCCGGGCGAAAAAACCACCGTGAAAAAGCCGCGCACCGCGCGTAAACCACCCGAGGTCTGACGCTTCACTGTCTTGTCCTGATTGACTTCGTGGCGAGCCCGCTCGCCACCGAGAGCGCATTCGCCCTCGAAAAATACCGTTGCAGGAGCAGCTATGACCAGTCCAAAGAAAACCGCGCCCGAACCTCACGAGGCCTCGCGAATCCGTGAAGGCTTGCCCTTCCCGCCAGGCGCGACCTGGGATGGCCTGGGAGTCAATTTCGCGCTGTTTTCGGCTAACGCGACCAAGGTCGAACTGTGCATCTTCGACGATGCCGGTGAGGTGGAACTGGAGCGTATCGAGCTGCCGGAATACACCGACGAGACCTACCACGGCTACTTGCCCGACGCCCATCCGGGGTTGATCTATGGCTATCGCGTGTACGGGCCATACGACCCGGCCAACGGTCATCGCTTCAACCCGAACAAGCTGCTGATCGACCCCTATGCCAAACAGTTGGTCGGCCAATTGAAATGGTCCGAAGCGTTGTTCGGCTTCACCATCGGCCACCCCGACGCCGACCTCAGTTTCGATGAGCGGGACAGCGCGCCCTTCGTGCCCAAGTGCAAAGTGATCGACCCGGCCCACACCTGGGGCCATGACCATCGAGTCAGCGTGCCATGGGACAAGACGATCATTTATGAGACTCACGTACGCGGTTTCAGCATGCTTCACCCCGCCGTTCCCGAGAACCTGCGCGGCACCTTCGCCGGGTTGATGGTCGACGACGTGCTGGAACACATCCGCAAGCTCGGCGTATCGACCGTGGAGTTGCTGCCGATCCATGCCTTCGTCAACGACCAGCATCTGCTGCACAAAGGCATGACCAATTACTGGGGTTACAACAGCATCGCGTTCTTTGCCCCGGACCCGCGCTACCTGGCCAGCGGCAAGATCGCCGAGTTCAAGGAGATGGTCGCGCACCTGCACGAGGCCAATCTGGAAGTGATCCTCGACGTGGTCTACAACCACACCGCCGAGGGCAACGAACAAGGCCCGACCCTGTCCATGCGCGGCATCGACAACGCCTCTTACTACCGCTTGAGGCCCGACGACAAACGCTACTACATCAACGATTCCGGCACCGGCAACACCCTGGACCTGAGCCACCCGTGCGTGCTGCAAATGGTCACTGACTCGCTGCGTTACTGGGCCACGGAAATGCACGTGGACGGTTTCCGTTTCGACCTGGCAACCATCCTCGGCCGCTACCATGATGGCTTCGACGAACGGCACAGCTTCCTCGTCGCCTGTCGCCAGGACCCGGTGCTGCGTCAGGTGAAATTGATTTCCGAATCCTGGGACTGTGGCCCCGGCGGTTATCAGGTCGGGAACTTCCCGCCGGGCTGGGTCGAATGGAACGACAAATTCCGCGACACCGTGCGCGCATTCTGGAAAGGTGACGACGGCCAGCTCGCCGACTTCGCCAGCCGCATGACCGCCTCCGGAGAGATGTTCAACCAGCGCGGCCGTCGACCGTATGCTTCGCTGAACTTCGTCACCGCCCATGACGGCTTCACCCTCAACGATCTGGTGTCGTACAACGACAAGCACAACGAGGCCAACGACGAGAACAATCAGGACGGCAGCAACAACAACCTGTCGTGGAACCACGGCGTCGAAGGCCCCACCGACGATCCCGAGATCAATGCCCTGCGCCTGCGGCAGATGCGCAACTTCTTCGCCACGCTGCTGCTGTCCCAGGGTACGCCGATGCTGGTGGCCGGCGACGAGTTCGCCCGCACCCAGAAAGGCAACAACAATGCCTATTGCCAGGACAGCGAGATCGGTTGGGTCAATTGGGACATGAGCGAAGACGGCAAGGCGCTGCTCAAGTTCGTCAAACGCCTGATCAAGTTGCGCCTGGCCTATCCAATCCTGCGGCGCGGGCGCTTCCTGGTGGGTAATTACAACGAAGACATCGGCGTCAAGGACGTGACCTGGCTGGCCCCGGACGGCAGCGAAATGTCCAATGAGCAATGGGAAGAAGGCCACGGTCGCTGCATGGGCATACTGCTCGATGGCCGCGCCCAGGAAACCGGCATTCGCCGCAAGGGTGCCGACGCAACCCTGCTGCTGGTGGTCAACGCGCACCATGACATCGTCAACTTCCTGCTGCCGGAAGTGCCTGACGGCGGTTTCTGGACCTGCATGATCGATACCAATCAACCGTCGATTCGAGGCCAGGAACGCTTTGAGTTCGGTCGCGAATATTCGGTCACCGGCCGTTCGCTGCTGCTGTTCGAATTGCAGCATGAGGAAGAAGAGTGAAAGTGATCACCATAATATCTGTAGCAGTTGCCGAGGGACGGTTTCGGTGACTTTTTGCGACCCCCGACACAGCCAGGGTTAAAAAACGGCATCAGACCAAAGGCTGAGGCGACGAATAGCGTTTCATGGGCAATACTCTGACCGCGGCAATCCAGGGTTCGGAGCGCCGCACATTGCTATCTACCCGCCTTCACGGGTCTGCCAGGCTTGCTCCCGCAAGCATTGCGCACGACTGAGGGCCAGACAGAACAAGGACGTAGCGCCTATGAAACCGGTTTCCATCAGCGAAAACAGCTTGCCTGCGCAGATCTGGAACAGCGCGCCGCAACTGGACAACATCCCTGTCATCAACACCGAAACACTGGTCCCGGCCGGAGCTCGCGCGGTGGTGATCGCCCCGCATCCCGGTGATGAAGTGGTGACTTGCGGCGGCCTGCTGCAACTGTTGTGCTCCCTTGGTCATCCTCTGCAACTGATCTCGATTACCGATGGCAGCGCCAGCCATCCGGGGTCGCGACAGTGGTCGGAAAAACGCCTGAGCGTGTTCCGCCCCCAGGAAAGTGTCGAAGCCTTGCGTCGACTCGGCTTGCCGATGCACAGCCTGAAGTGGATTCGCGGCGGCTTCACCGACAACGCTCTGGCCGAGCGAGAGTCTGAATTGACCCAATTCATCGTCCGCTATCTGCGCCCCGGCGATGTGGTGTTCACCACCTGGCGCGAAGACGGCATCGTCGACCACGACGCTGTCGGCCGGGCCAGCGCCAGGGCCGCCGCCCTGGTCGGGGCGACGCTCAACGAAATACCGGTCTGGGCCTGGCACTGGCCGATGCGCGATCACGGGCAGCTTCCTTGGCATCGCGCGCGCAAGCTACGCCTCGACACCTGGACTGTCGCGCGCAAAAGCCACGCCACCTATGCCTACGCCAGCCAGCTCGACGGCGAACCGGCGATCGGCATCGCCCCGCTGCTGCCACGAGTGATTCTGGAACGCATGCGGTTGCCGTATGAAATTGTGTTTGTCTGAATGACTCGAAGAATGTTTTTTTGTGGCGAGGGAGCTTGCTCCCTCGCCACAAAAGCGCCCTTGCCACAAATCACGCTGAACTGCTCGCCCACGCATCAGTCGCATACATACAGCAGCCCTGATTCAGAGGAGTGAACGTGACCCACGATGCCGAACGCCAAACCGTCGAATCAGTGCCATCGAACACGCCCTCGGCGATTCATCGACTCAGAGTGCTGACGGTCAATACTCACAAGGGTTTCACCGCCCTCAACCGACGTTTCATCCTCCCGGAACTGCGCGAAGCGGTACGCAGTACGTCGGCGGACCTGGTGTTTCTGCAGGAAGTGGTCGGTGAGCACGACCGCCATTCTTCCCGTTACAACGACTGGCCACCGACCTCGCAGTACGAATTCCTGGCCGACAGTATGTGGAGCGATTTCGCTTACGGTCGCAACGCGGTCTACCCCGACGGCCATCACGGCAATGCCCTGCTGTCGAAATACCCGATCCGCGAATTTCGCAACCTCGACGTCTCGATCACCGGCCCCGAGCGGCGCGGTTTGCTGCACTGTGTGCTGGATGTGCCGGGCCATGCCGAAGTGCATGCCATTTGCGTGCACCTGAGCCTGCTGGAAAGCCATCGACAACTCCAGCTGCAGTTGCTCTGCCTGTTACTCGAATCGTTGCCAGACGACGCCCCGGTCATCATTGCCGGCGACTTCAACGACTGGCAGTTGCAAGGCAATGCCACCCTCGCCCGACGCGACTACCTGCATGAAGCATTCGAACGCCACCACGGCCGCCCGGCGAAAACGTACCCGGCACGGTTTCCCCTGCTGCGCCTGGACCGCATCTACCTGCGCAATGCCAGCAGTCATGAGCCACGCATACTCGGCTACAAGCCCTGGACGCACCTGTCGGACCATTTGCCGCTGGCGGTGGAGGTGCGCCTGTAAGACCGTCAAGCGACAGGCGCCAAGAACTGCTGCCTGAAGCAGAAAAAATGACAGTAATCACGTCACGGACTTGCTCATGAATTTTGCACTGCTCGTCCGTCACGCAACCGATAGCCCACTAGCCAACACGTCTGGACTGCGCCTTTCAGGATGATTTTTCGCACAAACAACAACTTAGATCAGCGTCAAAAATCAGCCACTTACAGAGTCTAAAATAGCCGTACCACTTATCGGCCATTTTCTTGACGCGGCGCCATCGGTCTTCTTAGCTAGTCCTTACTACCCCCGGAAATCCATCAGGGGCAAGCCTCCAGACACCCGTAAAACGGGCGGGTCGGACCTTGCCTCAATCCATTCGGTCGCCCCTCATTCGGGGTAGGAGAGACGCCACAGCGAGATACGCATGCGATTGCAAGGTAGACCTCCATGAGAACTTCATTCACCCCACAAGAGATAAAAATCACTTTTTGCGTTGTCTCCGGTTCACTCCTGCTGTGCTCATCCATGGAGGTGCGAGCGTCGTCTGCCGAGGACGAAACAATGCCCTGGTACAGCCAGCAACCGCCGACAATTACCTTGCCCTTCGGCTTGGCCACGTATCCCGACCGCTTACGCGTCAACTCCGACTTACCCAGCTCACGTCTGACGATCGAAGAGGCCGCGCCCCTGGCCTGGGACCACGCCTATGGCCCGACGTCGCGGCAGGCCCAAACCGATTATCTGGTCCAGGGCACGATCCCCGGCGCCAGCGAATTCAAAGGCCCGGCGCTTCTGACCGTGCAAAGCAACAGCGGTAGTACCCAACGGGTCGGACTGATCGGCGGCACCGCTCAATTCCAGGGCAACGACAACGGCCTGCTGACCAGTCGCGCCCTCGCAGACCCCAGCCGTGACACGCTCAACCTTCAAGGCCAAAGCCTGGGTGCCTACTGGAGCCTGACCGGGCCGCAAGGCTGGCACGTCGACTTGACGGCCAGCGGCGGCCGGGTCAGCGGTTTTAGCCGCAACGACCAGGGCGTGCGACAAACCACCGAAGGCAGCGCGGTGACAGTGTCGGTGGAAGGTGGTTTCCCTATAGGGCTGAGCGAAAACTGGGTGGTTGAACCCCAGGCGCAGTTGATCAATCAACGCATCACGCTGGATACGCCGTATGCCGGGTCAGGCAACGCCTCGTCAAGCGACCTGACGTCCTGGAGCGGACGGGTCGGTGCACGTTTGAAAGGCAGTTACGATATCAATGGCTTGCCGGTCGAACCCTATGTG
Organism: Pseudomonas sp. FP1740; assembly: GCF_030687165.1. Lineage (NCBI taxonomy): Bacteria > Pseudomonadati > Pseudomonadota > Gammaproteobacteria > Pseudomonadales > Pseudomonadaceae > Pseudomonas > Pseudomonas sp. FP1740. The sequence goes on along the minus strand of NZ_CP117461.1, from coordinate 3,098,096 downwards.
CGGACCAACGTGTGGCACACGGTGTACACCGGCAACACCGTGAGCCTGGATCAGGTCGACAAAATCAGCAGCAGCCGCAATTCATCAACGGTGGATGTGGGTCTGGGATTAGTGGCCAGAGTGACGCCTTTGGTCAGCCTGTACGTCAGCGCCGATTACAGCAGCAATGTGGATGACAATGATTTGAATGGGTTGATTGGCAGCTTGGGTGTGCGGATGCGTTGGTGAAGCCTGGCCGATTGATCGTTCCCACGCTCTGCGTGGGAATGCAGCCCGGGACGCTCCGCGTCCCAAGAGCGGACGCAGAGCGTCCATCGAGGCATTCCCACGCGGAGCGTGGGAACGATCAATTCAGGAGGATCAAGATCCTAACCCTCCGGTCGCAGGATCAACACCGCCAACGGCGGCAAATTCAACACCAGGGAAAGTGCCTGCCCATGGCTCGGTTCTTCCTCGGTGAACACCCCGCCACCGTTACCGTAATTGGACCCGGCATAGGTGTCGGCGTCGCTGTTGATCAACTCGACCCAGCGCCCGGCAAACGGCACGCCGACGCGGTAAGACTGACGCGGCACCGGGGTGAAGTTGGCCACCACCAACACCGGCCTGCCCTCCTTGCTCCAGCGCAGCCAGGCGTAGACGCTGTTGATCGCGTCGTCGCCGATCAACCACTGGAAGCCTTGCGGGACATCGTCCTGATCGTGCAGGGCCGGCTCTTCGCGATACAACCGATTCAAGTCGCCGACCAGCTTGCGCACCCCCTGGTGTTCCGGGTATTGCAGCAGATACCAGTCCAGTTGCTGATCGTGATTCCATTCGCGCCACTGGCCGAATTCGCAGCCCATGAACAACAGCTTCTTGCCGGGATGGGTCCACATGAAGCTCAGGTAAGCCCGCAGGTTGGCAAATTTCTGCCAGCGATCGCCAGGCATCTTGTCGATCAGCGAATGCTTGCCGTGCACCACTTCATCGTGGGAAATCGGCAGGATGAAACGCTCGGACCAGGCATACACCAGGCCGAAACTCAGTTCATTGTGATGATGGGCGCGGTACACCGGATCCTGCTGAATGTAATGCAGCGAATCGTGCATCCAGCCCATGTTCCACTTATAGGCAAAACCCAGCCCGCCCTGTTGCGTGCTCTGGCTGACACCCGGCCACGCCGTGGATTCCTCGGCAATCACCAGTGCGCCCGGTGCTTCCAGCGCCACTACGTCGTTGAGATGACGCAGGAAATCGATGGCTTCCAGGTTTTCCCGACCGCCGTGACGGTTGGGCACCCACTCGCCGGCCTTGCGCGAGTAATCGCGATACAGCATCGACGCCACTGCGTCGACCCGCAGTCCATCGACATGGAAATGCTTGAGCCAGTGCAGCGCCGACGCCAGCATGTAGCCGTGCACCTCGGTGCGGCCCAGGTTGTAGATCAGCGTGTCCCAGTCCTGGTGAAAACCCTCCATCGGGTTGCCGTATTCGTACAACGCCGTGCCGTCGAATTGCGCCAGGCCATGGGTGTCGGTGGGGAAATGCGCCGGCACCCAATCGAGGATCACGCCGATTTCGGCCTGGTGGCAGGCGTTGATGAAAGCAGCGAAGTCATCCGGCGAGCCGTAACGGGCGCTCGGGGCGAATTGCGACAGCAGTTGATAACCCCAGGAGCCACCGAACGGATGTTCCATGATCGGCATCAGTTCGATATGGGTGAAACCCAGCTCTTTGACGTACGGAATCAGCCGCTCGGCCAGTTCGGGCCAGGTGTACTGACGGGCGACTTCGCCCAGGTCATCCAGCTCGCATTGCCAGGAACCGGCGTGCAACTCGTAGATCGACAGCGGTGCGCTGGTTCGCTGACGCTCGCTGCGGGACTGCATCCAGTCCTGGTCCTGCCAGTCGACTTTCAGCGGCGAGGCGACTTTTGATGCGGTGTCCGGCGGCAGCGCGGTGGCCAGGGCCATCGGGTCGGCCTTGAGCGGCAGAATGCCGTGGGCGCCGAGGATTTCGTATTTGTAGGCCTCCCCCGCTTGCAGGCGCGGAATGAACAACTCCCAGACACCTGAAGGGTGCCGTAGGCGCATCGGATGCCGACGACCGTCCCAGACGTTGAAATCACCGACCACCGAGACCCTTCTGGCATTCGGTGCCCACACGGCGAAACGCACGCCATCCACGCCATCGACTGTCTTCAGTTGCGCACCGAGGCAACTGCTCAGATCCCGGTGATTGCCCTCGGCGAACAGGTACAAATCCATCTCGCCAAGTAACGGACCAAAGCTGTAAGGATCCTCGGCGAGTTGTTCTCCGCCGGCCCAACGGGTTCGCAATAAATAGGGCCGGGCCTGCTCGAAGTGCCCGACGAACAGTCCCGGAGTCTGGGTCGTCTCAAGGCTGCCGAGTTCTTCCCCGGACGCCTTGTCCACCACCTGAACGCTCAAGGCGTCCGGCAGATAGGCCCGAATGAATTGCCCGCCGGCGCCATCGCCGTGCGGGCCGAGAATTGCAAAGGGATCCTGATGTTCGGCGCGTACCAATGCGTCGATATCCCGCGCCTTGGGCAGCAGCGCCTCTTTAACGTGCCCCTGTTCCTTGTTCGAGAAACTCATGACTACTCTCCACCAAGATCGGAAAAGGGTTTAAGCCCACTCAATAATCCATATAAACCGTGCAACGGCACCGGTAGCCAAGTGGGGCGGTTTTCAGCCTCATAGGCCACTTCGTAAGCCGCCTTCTCCAGACCGAACAACGCCAGCGCAGCATCCTCGCCTTCAGGATCTTGCCATGCATGAGCAAGACTAGCTGCCGCCAGCCGATAAGCGTCGACAAATGATTGTCGCGCCTCTCTTAAATAACGCTCGGCGACCCTTTGACGCGCCGCCCGAGCATCCGCCGTGTTATCGACGTTGTGCACGTTGATCGCCATCGCCGCGGCATAATCGAAGGAGCGCAACACCCCGCTGACGTCTTTATAGGGGCTGTGTTTGCCACGGCGCTCATGCAGCGGCCGCGCGGGTTCACCCTCAAAATCGATCAGATAAGCATCACCCTTGATCACCAGCACTTGCCCCAGGTGCAAGTCGCCATGGACGCGGATACGCAAGCCGCCAGCGGCCTTTTTGCCCAGCTCCTGGGTATGTCCGAGGATGGCTTTCTTGTTGTCCAGCAAGCGGCTGACCAATGTCTGGTCCGTCGCGCTCAGTTCGGTTTGATGTTGCTTGAGCAGCTTTAGTGCATGCTCCAGCTGCGCCGCCACGTCCTTGGCCGAAGCCAGGGCATCTTTCTGGCTCATGATTTGTGGGGCAAAGTCCGGGTTGACGCTCGGGGTCGCCAGCACCTGATGCATTTCCCCCAGGCGCTGGCCGAGCATGCTGGCAAAATCCTTCAACTCGCCGAGGGCGTTGTAGTGCTGTTCCTGCTCGGACACGGCATCGGCGAGCTCGTCACGAAGCGCCCGTTCGAGGTTGTTCTGGGTCCATTCCCACGCATCGCCCTGATTGCTCAGATAGCCTTGGGCGATCATCAACAGCGTGTCCTCGCCCGCCGCATCGCGACGAATCACCGCCCCCAACAGCGGCGAAATATTTTTGAAACCGGCGTGGGTCAGGTACGCGCTCATTTCCAGTTCCGGATGCACCCCAGACGCGACCTTGCGGATCAGCTTCAGCACCAGGCTGGCGCCGATCACCACAGAACTGTTGGATTGCTCGGCGGACAGGTAACGCACCTGCGACTCGGCGCTCAGCCCCAATTTGGTCAATTCATCAGTAGGCTCGAAACGGATCTCGCCACCGTCCGAGGGCAACACCGTACTGGCCTGCATGCCCTGCAACACTGCATGAACAAAGCTGTCGAGGCTGAAGGCGTCGGTGATCAGGCCGACCTGCCGACCGCGCCGAACCCTGGCCAGCGCCAATTGCTGGGGCAAGGCCGCGCCAACCTGCTCCTCGGAAATAAAGCCGAATGGCAACTGATAGCGGCTGGTCTGGCCAGCGCTGGTGACGTCGATTTCACTCAACAGCACCGGATGCTGCGGGTCGCCGAAGCGCACGCCGTAGGCGAGGTTGACGCTGTCGATGGTGCCGTCCTTACCGGCATACCAGCGGCGATTCTGCAGCCAGCTCGGCAGAATGGCCTGCTCCAGCGTGGCGCGGGACGGTGCTTCAAGCAGCTCTTCCATGCGATTCTTCAGCACCAGGGTGGTGAAGTCCGGCAGGCTTTGCGCCGGTTCCACATGCCAACTCGGCATCTGATTTTCCGCCGCCAGGCCGAACCAGTAGAACCCGTAAGGCGCCAGCGTCAGCAGGAAATTCAACTGACCGATGGGCGGGAACGCGTTGCCGCCGAGCATCTCCACCGGAACCATGCCGACATAAGCCGACAGATCCAGCTCCGCCGCTTGCGCGCTGCGGGACACGTTGGCCACGCACAGTATGATCTCGTGCTTGCCGTCCGCGCCGGTGAATTCACGGGTGTAAGCCAGGATCCGGCGATTGCTCGGCGAGAGCATCTTCAGCGTCCCGCGACCGAAAGCCTTGGACTGCTTGCGCACCGCGAGCATGCGCCGGTTCCAGTTCAATAACGAATGAGGGTCACCGGCCTGGGTTTCGACGTTGACCGACAGGTAGCCGTATTGCGGGTCCATGATCGGCGGCAATACCAGGCTGGCCGGGTCGGCGCGGGAGAAACCGCCGTTACGGTCGATCGACCACTGCATCGGCGTGCGCACACCGTCGCGATCGCCGAGGTAGATGTTGTCGCCCATGCCGATTTCATCGCCGTAATACAGGGTCGGCGTGCCGGGCATCGACAGCAACAGGCTGTTGAGCAGTTCCACACGACGACGATCGCGCTCCATCAATGGCGCCAGACGCCGGCGAATCCCCAGGTTGATCCGCGCCCGACGGTCGGCCGCGTAGTAATTCCACAGGTAATCGCGCTCCCTGTCGGTGACCATTTCCAGGGTCAGTTCATCGTGGTTGCGCAAAAAAATCGCCCACTGGCAGTTGCTGGGGATTTCCGGGGTCTGGCGCAGAATGTCGGTAATCGGGAAACGATCTTCCTGGGCCAGCGCCATGTACATGCGCGGCATTAACGGGAAGTGAAACGCCATGTGGCATTCGTCGCCGTTCTGGCCGCTGGCGTCGGTATTGCCGAAGTACAGCTGTGTATCTTCCGGCCACTGATTGGCCTCGGCCAGCAGCATGCGATCGGGGTAATTGGCGTCGATCTCGGCACGAATCTGCTTGAGGACGTCGTGGGTCTCGGGAAGGTTTTCGTTGTTGGTACCGTCGCGTTCGATCAGGTACGGGATCGCATCCAGCCGCAGGCCGTCGATGCCCATGTCGAGCCAGTAGCGCATCACCGACAGCACGGCTTTCATGACTTGCGGGTTGTCGAAGTTGAGGTCCGGCTGGTGGGAATAGAAACGGTGCCAGAAGTACTGACCGGCTACCGGGTCCCAAGTCCAGTTGGACTTTTCGGTGTCGAGAAAGATGATGCGGGTGCCGTCGTATTTCTGATCGTTATCGGACCAGACATAGAAGTCCCGGGCCGCCGAGCCGGGTTTGGCCTTGCGCGCACGCTGGAACCAGGCGTGCTGGTCCGAAGTGTGGTTGATGACCAGTTCGGTGATCACCCGCAGACCGCGTTTATGGGCTTCGGAAATGAAGCGTTTGGCATCGGCCAGGGTGCCGTAGTCGGGGTGCACGCCACGGTACTCGGCGATGTCGTAGCCATCGTCGCGTCGCGGCGAAGGATAGAACGGCAATAGCCAGATGGTGTTGACACCCAGATCGGCAATGTAATCGAGTTTGGCGATAAGGCCGGGAAAGTCGCCGATCCCGTCATTGTTGGAGTCGAAAAAAGACTTAACGTGAACCTGATAGATCACTGCATCCTTGTACCAGAGCGGATCCTTGATAAAGGTGGCTGACCTGGGTTTCTTCGCCATTTGTAACTCCTGTTGAGACTAGAGAACGCCTTGGCCGCGATCGTTCCCACGCTCTGCGTGGGCATGCATCCAGTGACGCTCTGCGTCACAGCGGCGGGACGCAGAGCGTCCTGGGCGGCGTTCCCACGCAGAGCGTGGGAACGATCATGATCCTGCGGTGATCCGCCAAATCCCGAACGGCAGATGCCACGGTTCGATCCGCATGAACTGGTACTTGCCGTGCCAGGTCCAGCGATGGCCGTTCATCAAGTCTTCGCCCTGGGTGCTGGCATCGTCGGGCAAGCCCATTTCCCACAATGGCAATTCAAAATTCGCTTCCTGGGCGTTATGCGGATCGAGGCTGACGGCCACCAGAATGAAATTGCTGCCATCCTCACTGCGCTTGCCGAAATACAGAATGTTGTCGTTCCAGGCGTTGTAGACCTTCAGGCCCAGATGGGTCTGCAGCGCCGGGTTCTGCCGGCGGATGCGGTTGAGCTGAGCGATTTCGGCAATGATGTTGCCCGGCGCGGTGAAGTCCCGGGGGCGGATCTCGTACTTCTCGGAATTGAGGTACTCCTCCTTGCCCGGCACCGGTGCCGCTTCACACAGTTCAAAACCCGAATACATGCCCCACAGGCCGGAGCCCATGGTCGCCAGCGCGGCCCGGATCAGAAAACCCGCGCGCCCGGATTCATGCAGGAACGCCGGGTTGATGTCCGGCGTATTGACGAAAAAATTCGGCCGGTAGCATTCACGCCACGGCGATTCGTTGAGTTCGGTGAAATAAGTCGCCAGCTCGGTCTTGGTGTTGCGCCAGGTGAAATAGGTGTAGCTCTGGGAGTAACCGACCTTGCCCAGGCGCGCCATCATCGCCGGCGTGGTAAAGGCTTCCGCCAGAAAAATCACCTCGGGGTACAGCGCCCGCACATCGGCGATCAGCCACTGCCAGAACGGCAGCGGTTTGGTGTGCGGGTTATCAACGCGGAACAGCTTCACACCCTCTTCGACCCAGCCCACCACGATGTCGCGCAATTCAACCCACAGGCTGGGAATCGCGTCCACGGCATAGAAATCGACGTTGACGATGTCCTGATATTTCTTCGGCGGGTTCTCGGCGTATTTGATCGTGCCGTCCGGGCGCCAGTTGAACCAGCCCGGATGCTCTTTGAGCCACGGGTGATCCTGGGAACACTGAATCGCAAAGTCGAGGGCCACTTCCAGCCCATGTTCGGCAGCCGCCGCGACGAGCCGGCGAAAGTCTTCGCGGCTGCCCAGTTCCGAGTGAATCGCCTCATGCCCGCCTTCTTCGCTGCCGATGGCGTAAGGACTGCCCGGGTCGTCGGGGCCGGCGGTCAATGAGTTGTTCGGGCCTTTGCGATAGCTGCGGCCGATCGGGTGGATCGGCGTGAAGTACAGCACGTCGAAGCCCATGTCCTGGATCATCGCCAGCCGTGTGTGCACGTCATTGAAAGTGCCGTGGCGGGCAGGGTCATCGGTGATCGAGCGCGGAAACAATTCATACCAACTGGCGAACTGCGCCAACTCCCGCTCCACGTCCACCGGGTATTCAGGACTCAGACTGAGGAAGGGACGATGATCGGCCTGGGCCATCAAGTCTGCGCTGCGCTGGTGCAGAAACAAGGCAACCTGCTCGGTTTCGAGCAGACCGGACAACTCATGGTGCAACGCCGCCAGCTGCTCGCTGAGGAGGCCTTCACTGCGTTCCGCTGCCTGCTTGACGTGCATGCGCCCTTCCTGCAATTCCAGGCTGACCGACATGCAGGCCCCGTGCTTTTTTTTCAGTTCATAACAAAAACTGGCGTACTGATCGATCCAGGCTTCGATACAGAACGCATAGCGGCCCTGCTTCTTGACACGGAACTGGCCCTGCCAGCCGTTATTGCCCAACTCGGCCATCACCTCGCTCTGCCAGGTGTCGTCGCCTTCGGCACGCCAACGGATGCGCACGGCCAGTTTGTCATGACCGTCGGCAAACACTTTGCTGGTCACCACCACGTCCTGATCGACCACGGCTTTAACGGCAAATTGCCCGCCATCGAGGGTCGGCATGGTGTTTTCAATTACGATCCGCGGCAGCAACAATGCCTGGGACAGCGGTATATGCGGGTTGTAGCTCAATTCTGTGGGTTTCTCTGCAGTCATCGAGCATCTCTCCTTTACGCCCCAAGGACGCTCTTGTGCCCGGTCATCATTCACACGAAGCAGTCTGCCCCGATATGAACGCACCGGCATGAACTCACATAAGTTCCGAGCCACAGGCGCCGGCAAAGTTCAGAGGGATTTGCCAGGTCCTTCGAGGAATCAATCCCCCGGGCACGGGTCAACCAACTTAAGCACGACTCACGCCATCTGCCACTGGAGCCTTATCCATGAGCATTCCAATCCCGGCCGAGACACCCGATCCGAACATTGATGAGCCGACAATCCCGCCCACCGAGCCAGGCCCGGTACCCGAGCAAGAGCCGCCCGGAGCCACCCCGCCGCCCCGCGAGGAACCGCAGACTCCGCGATCACCAGTGATTGTGAATCCGTGAGCGCACCCCTACGGGTTTCGATCTTTTTCCAGCTGACGCACGATGACCGGCATCACGGCGAGGATCACCAACGCCAGCAACGTACTGAGCACCGCCGTCGCCTCGCGGCCCAGCCCGGCCGAAACGCCGATGGCGGCTGTCATCCACAACCCGGCGGCGGTGGTCAGGCCTTTGACGTGGCCCTCATTGCCATCGGTGTTCTTCAGGATAGTCCCGGCGCCGAGAAATCCGATGCCGGCGATTACGCCCTGTACCACCCGGCTCATGGCATCGGCCTGAGCCCCCGACATCTGCGGCACCAACACAAACAGCGCCGCGCCCAACGCGACTAGCATATGAGTACGAACCCCGGCAGCCTTGCCCTTTTGCTCACGCTCGAAACCGAGAAGGCCGCCCAGCAAGGCGGCCATCAGCAATCGCACGGTAATGCGCGTCAATTGCGAGGCGTCGCCGACATCGGCGAATTCCGCTTGCAGCGTCACCCAAACCTCGTGCCACCAGGCGTCCATGGTGCATTCCTTATCATTTGAACGGAAAAACGGCCCCCTCTAGACGATGGACCCCACCCACCATTAATCGGTTGCGCAGAACGATGACCGGCGAATGCGCCCTAACCCTTAAGAACCCGCAGAAAAAGGATTGCTCCATGACCGTGCGCATCGAAAACCAGACCTGCTTCTTAATCACCGAAAACGGCGAAGAAATTCGTCTTTGCCCCGATGTCACCATCATCACCGACGAGGAAAAATCCATGTCGGCAGTGGACCTCGACGGCCAGCGCTTCTACATCACCGAAGCAGAAGCCGACGCATTGACCGTAGCAGGCGCCGTGGACGGTCGCCGGCATTTGAAGGCCACGAACAGTGATTCGGTGATTTGACTGACCCGCATCAACACACCCCGCCAGCGCCTGACATAGGTACTTGCAGCCCGCCCTTGCGGGTGCATCAAGTTGTCGCAGGCGGGTGTGGACAATCCATCTGATCCGCTTTTTATTGCGTTAGCTGAGTCTGTTATGCAAACAGATCGCTGGTCATAGTGCTCAGGCCTGATGGAGGCTGATGAGCGAAAGACCATGAGCGATAGAATCCCCGTCCGAACCGTTGAACCTGCCTCATTTATAAAAAACAATGAGCCTTCGCGTCCAAAGATGAAGGCCAAGTCCAGCGACAACCTGATCCACACCCGCAGCTTCACCGGCCTGTTCCGCACCCTGCGCATAAGCGGCGCGGGGTTTCTGTTTCTGCTGTTCTTCGGCACGGTGTGGCTGAACTGGGGCGGCCGCCAGGCAGTGCTCTGGGACCTGTCCGAAAGCAAATTCCACATCTTCGGCGCGACCTTCTGGCCCCAGGATTTCATCCTGCTGTCGGCGCTGCTGATCATCGCCGCCTTCGGTCTGTTTGCGATCACCGTGTTCGCAGGCCGGGTCTGGTGCGGTTACACCTGCCCGCAGAGCTCCTGGACCTGGATCTTCATGTGGTGCGAGAAGATCACCGAAGGCGAGCGCAACCAGCGGATCAAGCTGCAAGCCGCGCCCTGGGGCCTGAATAAACTGCTCCGCCGCTCGGCCAAACACACCTTGTGGCTGGCGATCAGCCTGCTCACCGGCCTGACCTTTGTCGGCTACTTCACACCGATCCGGCCCCTGGCCGAAGAGCTGCTGACCTTGCAAATCGGCGGTGTCAGCCTGTTCTGGGTGCTGTTTTTCACCGGTGCCACTTACATCAACGCTGGCTGGCTACGTGAAGCCGTGTGCATGCACATGTGTCCATACGCACGGTTCCAAAGCGTGATGTTCGACAAGGACACCCTGACCATTTCCTACGACGTGGCTCGCGGCGAAAACCGTGGCCCGCGCAAACGTGAAGTGAACCCCGCCGAGGTCGGCCTGGGTGATTGCATCGACTGTCAGGTGTGCGTCCAGGTTTGCCCGACCGGCATCGACATCCGCGATGGTTTGCAAATGGAATGCATCGGTTGCGCCGCATGCATCGACGCCTGCGATTCGATCATGGACAAAATGGGCTACGCCCGTGGGCTGATCAGCTACACCTCGGAGCATCAATTGCAGGGTGGCAAGACCCACCTGCTGCGCCCGCGTCTGATCGGTTACACCGCGGTGCTGCTGGTGATGATCGGCGCCCTCGCCCTGGCCTTGGTGGAACGGCCGATGGTGTCGCTGGACGTGAGCAAGGACCGTGGCCTGTTCCGCGAGAACAGTGAAGGCCAGATCGAAAACATCTACAGCCTGAAGGTCATCAACAAGACCCAGCAACGTCAGGATTACCGTCTGACGCTGGTCGATGGCGACGGCTTCCAGTTGCAAGGCAAGACCGAACTGAGCCTGGCCGCCGGGGAGATTGTCGATGTGCCGGTGTCGGTGGCGATGATCACGGAACGGCCGAGCAGCAGCTCGCAGACGATCAGCTTCAAGATTGTCGACAGCGATGAGCCGGACATCTATAGCGTGGCCAAGAGCCGGTTTGTTGCACCGATGAACCGTTGAGCCTTTAAGATGCAATCCTTTGTCCTGTGGCGAGGGGGCTTGCCCCCGTTGGGTCGCGAAGCTGCCCCCTACATTATTCAGATATATCGAGCAGTCTGGTTTTACGACTGCTGCGCAGCCGAACGGGGCGATGCGGCGTTCCGACAAGCCCCCTCGCCACAAAATGCACAATTCACTAACCGGGCACTCGATGAAACGCTACGAAAAATTCGCCGACGACATCGCTGAACTGATCCGCTCCGGCGTTCTTGGCCCCGGCCATCGGGTGCCGTCGGTGCGCTACGCCAGCCAGACCTACGGCGTCAGCCCGTCCACGGTGTTCCAGGCCTATTACCTGCTCGAACGTCGCGGCCTGATCCGCGCGCGACCGCGTTCCGGCTACTTCGTCAATGCGCATGCACCAAGCCCGTTCTCGGAGCCGGTGATCAGCAGCCAGGTCAACGAGTCCACCGAAGTCGACGTCAGCGAACTGGTGTTCTCTGTACTGGACTCGATCAAGGACCCCACCACCGTGCCCTTCGGCTCGGCCTTCCCCAGCCCCACGCTGTTCCCGCTGCAGCGCTTGTCCCGCTCGCTGGCCAGTGCTTCCCGGGAGATGGACCCGCGCATGGTGGTCACCGACATGTCGCCGGGCAACCCGCAACTGCGTCGGCAAATCGCCCTGCGCTACATGGTCGGCGGGCTGATGCTGCCGATGGAGGAACTGCTGATCACCAACGGTGCGCTGGAAGCGCTGAACCTGTGCCTGCAAGCCGTCACCGAGCCTGGCGATCTGGTGGCCATCGAAGCCCCGGCCTTTTACGCCAGCCTGCAAGTGCTGGAACGGCTGAAGCTCAAAGCCGTGGAAATCCCCGTCCACCCGCGAGACGGCATCGACCTCGGCGTACTCGCCCAGACCCTGGAACGGCACCCGATCAAGGCGTGCTGGTGCATGACCAGTTTCCAGAACCCCATGGGCGCGACCATGCCCGAGGCGAAGAAACAGGAACTGGTGGAGTTGTTGCGCAGCCATCAGGTGCCGCTGATCGAGGATGACGTTTACGCCGAGCTCTATTACGGCCAACAGGCGCCGAAACCGGCCAAGGCGTTCGACACCGAAGGGCTGGTGATGCATTGCGGTTCGTTCGCCAAGAGCCTGGCCCCCGGCTACCGCATCGGCTGGGTCGCCGCCGGGCGCTATGCGCAGAAAATCGAACGGCTGAAACTCATGACCTCGCTGTGCGCTTCGATGCCCGCCCAGGCCGCCATCGCCGATTACCTGCAACACGGCGGCTACGACCGGCACCTGCGCAAACTGCGTTACGCCCTGGAAGAACAGCAAAGTGCGATGCTCGCCGCCATCGCCCGCTACTTCCCGGCCCAGACCCGCGTCAGTCAACCGGCCGGCGGTTACTTCCTGTGGCTGGAACTGCCACCGCAGATGGATTCGTTGAAGTTGTTCCAGATGGCATTAGCGCAGGGGATCAGCATTGCACCGGGGCCGATTTTTTCACCGACCCAGCGGTTCAGGAATTGTATTCGGTTGAATTACGGCAGCCCGTGGACCGAGGATTCGGAGAAGGCGATGGAGACGTTGGGGCGGATTGTCAGGTCCTTTTAACAGCAAAAGATCGCGGCGCCCACAGGTGCGTAGGAGCTGCCGAAGGCTGCGATCTTTTGATCTTGCTTCTGATCTTTACCGCCCACCACCAAGATCGACGAAAGTCCCGGTCGCATACGACGCCTTATCCGACAACAACCACACAATCGCCTCCGCCACTTCATCCGGCCGCCCACCGCGTGCCATCGGAATCGCCGACTCAAGTTTGCTGACCCGGTCCGGATCGCCGCTCAATGCATGGAAATCGGTGTAGATGTAACCCGGACGCACCGCATTGACGCGAATCCCCTCGCCCGCCACTTCCTTGGACAGGCCGATGGTGAAGGTGTCCAGCGCCCCCTTGGACGCGGCGTAATCCACGTACTCGTTGGGTGAGCCCAAACGCGAGGCAACCGAGGAAACGTTGACGATGCTGCCGCCCTGCCCGCCGTGTTTGGGCGACATGCGCAAAATCGCGTGTTTGGCGCAGAGGATCGGCGCCAGGACGTTGGTCTTGAGGATTTTCAGAATGCGGAATTCCGACATTTCGTCGATCCGCGACTTTTGTCCGACGGTGCCGGCGTTGTTCACCAGCGCCGTGACCCGGCCCAGTTCGGTGTCCACCCGATGAAACAGAGCGATCACTTCGTCTTCGATGCTGACATCGGCACGCACAGCGATGGCCTGGGCACCGCGTGCACGGACTTGCTCCAGCACACTGAGCGCCGCCTGTTCGTCGGACTGATAATTGATGCAGATCCGATAACCTTGTTCGGCGGCTAACAGGGCCGTGGCGGCGCCGATTCCGCGGCTGCCGCCGGTGATGACGATGACTTTATCCATGCTGGCGTTCCCCCGTTCCAAGCGTAAGCAGTCGGGGCCAAGAATAACCGCCATTGCGCGGTTTTGCATGGGTCCACATCAAGGGGCATGGTACATCTTGTAGCAGCTGCCGAGCCCGCGAGGCTGCGTTCGGCGGCGAAGCCGTCGTGAAATGGGCTATCGCGGTGTGTCGGTACAACCTTGCATGTAGGGTTTACGACGGCTTCGCCGCCGAACGCAGCCTCGCGGGCTCGGCAGCTGCTACAGGTACGACGTCCCCAACCTGTTCCGCTCGGTGTATGTCGACCATGAAGCGATCGGCCGGTAGCGGGTGCCCGAGCAGGTAGCCCTGCAACGAGTCGCAGCCCAGCTGGGTCAGGAAGTCCTGCTGGACGCCAGTTTCCACCCCTTCGGCGACGATCCGCAGGCCCAGTGCCTGGCCGAGGGCGACGATGGCCGAGACGATGGCCGCGTCGTCGCTGTCGTGCTCCAGATCGCGGACGAAACCCCGGTCGATCTTCAGTTCATTGGCCGGCAGGCGCTTGAGGTACATCAAGCTCGAATAGCCGGTACCGAAGTCATCGATGGACAGGTCGACGCCCATTTCCGACAGCTCCTGCAACACCGTCATGCTCGCATCGGCGTCGCTCATGGCGGTGGTTTCGGTGATTTCCAGGGTCAGGCTGTTGGCCGGCAGATGATGGGCGGCCAGGGCCTTGGCAACGCTCTGCACCAGCCCCGTATGGCAGAATTGCAAGGCCGAGAGGTTCACCGCGATACGCCAATCGGTGTAACCGAGCACGTACCACTCGCGCATCTGCCGGCAGGCCTCGTTGAGCACCCACTCGCCAATCGGAATGATCAGCCCGGTCTTCTCCGCGAGATCAATGAACGTGTCCGGCTGCAGCAGGCCCAGGGTCGGATGCTCCCAGCGCAGCAACGCCTCGGCGCCCACCGGTCGGCCATGACCGGCGTCGAATTTGGGCTGGTAATAAAGTTTGAACTGTTGCTGATCGACGGCACTGCGCAAGTCCTGGAGCAATTGCAGCTGTTTGCGCGCGTTGCTGTTCATCGAGGCGTCGAAGAAGCGATGACCGTTTTTCCCGGCGCCTTTGGCGTGGTACATCGCGGCATCGGCGTTCATCAGCAACTCATCGGCCGTATGACCGTTGCCCGGATAGAGCGCGATGCCGACACTGGCGGAAATCTGCAAGTCATGTTCGGCGACCCGGAACGAGCGTGCAATCAACCCGACCTGACGCTCCGCCAGGCTCAGCGCATCGTTCGGCTCGTTCAGGCGCACCAACAACACGAACTCATCGCCGCCGATCCGCGCCAGGGTGTCCTGGCTACGCAGGTCTTCGCGCAGGCGCAGTGCCACTTCACGCAACAGCTGGTCGCCCATGTGATGGCCAAACGCATCGTTGACCGGTTTGAAGCCATCCAGATCAATGAACATCAACGCAAAACAGCCGCCCTGCTCCTGCACTTTCGATATGGCCTGATCGATACGGTCGGCCAGCAACATGCGGTTGGGCAGACCGGTCAGGGTGTCGTGCAAGGCCAGTTGAGTGAGTTCACGGTTGGCCACGGTCAGCGAGTGGGCGAGGTCCGCAGTGCGAGCCTCCAGGCGGGCATCGAGGATCGACGTCAGCAAGGCGATGCTCAATATCGCCAAGGTGGTGATCAGCACCAGGCTGTCCAGCCCCTTGCCGTTCAAGCCACTGACCGCCGCACCACAGAAACTGCCGGCGGCAAAGCGCGCCGCGGCCATGCCGGTGTAGTGCATGCCGACGATGGCAATGCCCATGATGACTGCAGCACCCGCACGGAACAGGCGAACATGCGGAGTGTGCTGGCGCAGGCGGAAAGCGATCCATAACGCCGCGCCCGACGCGCCGACGGCAATCAGCAACGACGCGCCAAACAGAGTCGGGTCGTAATCGATGCCCGGCTGCATGCGCATGGCGGCCATGCCGGTGTAATGCATCGCGCTGATACCAGCGCCCATGACCAGCGCGCCGAACGCCAGTTGCCAGGCCGGCAGCCGTGGCTGACTGACCAGCCATAGGGCAAAGCCGCAAGACAGCACCGCGATCAACAGCGACAGTGCCGTGAGGGTGGTGTCGTAGCCCAGGTCGATCGGCAATGTGAACGCAAGCATGCCGATGAAATGCATCGACCACACGCCGATGCCCATCGCAAAAGCGCCGCCCGCCGTCCATAAATGCACCGCTCGGCCCTTGGCCGTGGCGATGCGTCCGGTGAGGTCAAGCGCGGTATAAGAGGCCAGTATCGCCACGCACAGCGATATGAAAACCAGCGTAAGGGAATAACTACCAATGAGCATGGGATTTCTCGCAACAGCCCCCGCCATACTGTGTTTGTTCTCGGGGGAGCAAAGCCGGCGATTGTACTGATTCCGCGGACGAACGCACTCACAAAGTAATCAAAAAGCCATCAAGATGATTGTGGCGAGGGAGCTTGTCGGATTGATCGTTCCCACGCTCTGCGTGGGAATGCAGCCAGGGACGCTCCGCGTCCCATGCAGAAGCGGACGCGGAGCGTCCGGTGAGGCATTCCCACGCGGAGCGTGGGAACGATCAATCAACTTGTGCTATTGCTTGTCGCTGACCTGAAGCTGCCCGTCCCACCCACCGCCCAGCGCGGCAATCAACTGCACGCTGGCAATCAGCCGGCTCTGCAACAAGCTCAACACGTTGCGCTCGTTACTCAGCGCCGTGGCCTGAACCACCACCACATCCAGATAGGCAATCAACCCGGCCTTGTACTGATTCTGGGTCAAGCGAAGGGATTCGCGCGCCGCATCCAGAGCTTCCTGGCGCACGACCGCTTCGTCTTCCAGCACCTTGAGCTGCACCAGGTAATTTTCTACCTCACGAAAACCATCGAGCACGGTCTGGCGGTATTTGGCGACAGTCTCGTCGTAGGCCGCTTCACTACGGTCGACTTCCGCCGAGCGCTGGCCACCGTCGAACAGGGTCATGGCCAGTTGTGGGCCGACCGACCAGAAGCGGTTCGGCAGGCTGATCCAGTTGGCGTAGGTGCTACTGCTATAACCGCCGTTCATGTTCAGAGTCAGGTCCGGATAGTAGGCAGCTTTGGCCACGCCGATGTTGGCGTTGGCGGCCATCACCGAGCGTTCGGCGGAGGCGATATCCGGACGGCGTTCCAGCAACTGTGAAGGCAAGCTCAGCGGCACTTGAGGCAACGCCGGGATGTCTTTGGTTTCGGCCAGGCTGAATTCGGCCGGTGGCAGGCCGATCAGCACCGCGATGGCGTTCTCGAACTGCGCGCGCTGCCAGATCAGGTCGACCATCTCCGCCTGAGTGGTTTTGAGCTGAGTGGTGGCCTGGGCCACCGCGTCCTTACCGGAAACCCCGGCGCGGTACTGGTTTTCGGTCATGGTCAGCGAGCGCTGATAGGCCTCGACCGTCGCTTCCAGCAGGCGTTTCTGCTCGTCGATCACTCGAAGTTGCAAGTAGTTCTGCACCAGCTCCGATTGCTGGCTCAGGCGCATCGCCGCCAGGTCGGCAAAACTCGCTTGGGCATTGGCCGTGTCGGCTTCCAGGCCTCGACGCAATTTGCCCCAGATGTCGGCTTCCCAACTGACCCCGGCCTGTGCCGAGTAAGTGTCACGGATGCCGCTGGACGAACTGCTCAAGCTCGAACTGCTGCTGCCGGTGCCCTGGCTGGAGCGGTTCTTGCTGACAGTCAGGTCCACCGTCGGGAAAAATGCCCCCCGGGCACTGCGCACCAAGGCCTGGGCCTGACGGTACTGGGCCTCGGACTGGGCAACGGTCTGGTTGGCGCTGTTGAGCTTTTCGATCAGGCCGTTGAGCTGCTGATCGCCGTACAGCTCCCACCAGGCACCGCGCGCCAACGAATCGCTGGGGTTGGCCTGACGCCAGCCGGCCGCCTCTTTGTACTGCGCAGGTGCGGCGGCTTGCGGGCGCTGGTAATCCGGGCCGATGGCGCAGGCGCTGAGCATCGCCACGCACAGCGACAGGCTCAGCAAACGCGAGCCTCGGGCCGTGATCAGCGGTGCAGCCAGGTTGAGAAGCGAACGGTCAGTCATAGCGGAGTTTCCAGAGCAGCATCGGTACGCACCCCACGCCAGTGGTTGAAACGATGGCGCAGTTTGTCGAGATAGAGGTAAACCACCGGGGTGGTGTAAAGGGTCAGCACCTGGCTGAAGACCAGCCCGCCGATGATGGTCAGGCCCAGCGGCTGACGCATTTCCGCGCCCTCAGCGCGGCTCAGCAGCAACGGCAAGGCGCCGAGAATCGCTGCCAGGGTGGTCATCAGAATCGGCCGCAGCCGTTGCAGGCAGGCGCTGCGGATCGATTCCAGCGGCTCCAGGCCTTGGTGCCGTTCCAGTTGCAGCGCCAGGTCGATCATCAGGATGGCGTTTTTCTTCACCACGCCGATCAGCAGAAACAGCCCGAGCAAGGAGATCAGGCTGAACTCGCCGCCCAGCACATAGATTGACAGCAACGCACCGACACCGGCCGACGGCAAGGTCGACAGGATCGTCAGCGGATGAATGTAGCTTTCATACAGCACACCCAGCACCAGATACACCGCGACCAGCGCGCCGAGAATCATCCACGGCTGGCTCTTCTGTGCGGCGGCGAAGGCGTCGGCGGTGCCGGCCATTTTCGCGATCACGTCTTCCGGCAGGCCGACCTTGGCAATCGCCCGTTCGATAGCTGCCGAGCCCTGCTCCACCGTCACCCCTTCGGCCATGTCGAAGGCAATGCTTTCCGAAGCGAACTGGCCTTCGTGGCTGACCCGGTCGTTTTCCAGACTGCTCTCGTAATGGGCAATGGTCGACAACGGAATCCGCGCGCCGTCGGCAGTGATCACTTTGACCTGGTTCAGGGTGACCGGGTCCTGGGCGTATTTCGGATTGACCTCCATCACCACCTGATACTGGTTGAGGCTGTCGTAGATCGTCGAAATCTGCCGCTGGCTGTAGGCATTGTTCAGCACTGCCGTGACCATGTTCATGTCCACGCCCAGCCGCTTGGCCTGATCGCGATCGACAATCAGCGTCACTTGCTGGGCGCCACGGCCTTCGCGGGCGTCAATCGCCGTCAGCTCAGGCAGGGCCTTGAAGGCGGCAACGACTTTCGGATACCACTCGCGTAAAGCGCCGAGATCGCCACTTTGCAGGATGTAGGAATACTGCGAGGTGGTCTGCTCGCGACCGCCGCCGAATTGCAGGTCCTGGTCGGCCATCAGCATCAATTGAGCACCGGGCACTTTGGGCATTTCCTTGCGCAATCGCTCGATGACTTTCTGCGCGGACAGGTTGCGTTCCTTGATCGGCTTGAGCCGCACCAGCATGAACGCGTTATTGGTGCCGTTGTTGCCACCGATGAACCCGGCGACGCTTTGCACCGCTTCGTCCTTCAACACCGCGCGGCGGAAGGTTTCCATCTTCGGCTGCATCACGCTGAACGACAGGCCATTATCGCCGCGCACGAAACCGATCAGCTGGCCGGTGTCTTGCTGAGGAAGAAAGGTTTTAGGAACAACAACATACAGCGCAATGTTTACGCCAACTGTCACGATCAGACTGAGCAAGGTCAGTCGGCGATGACGCAGCACCCAGTCGAGACTGGTGGCGTATTTGCCGACCATCCACTCATTGGCCCGCTGGCTCCAGCGTTGCAGACGGTTTTCCTGCCCCGGCGTATGCGGCTTGAGCCAGCGCGCACAAAGCATTGGCGTCAGCGTCAGCGACACCAGCAGCGACACCACGATGGCCGCCGCCAGGGTGATGGAAAACTCGCGGAACAGGCTTTCGATGATCCCGCCCATGAACAGGATCGACAGGAACACCGCCACCAGCGAGACGTTCATCGATAGCAGCGTGAAGCCGACTTCCTGCGCCCCGAGGTACGCGGCCTTCATCGGCGGCACGCCCTTGTCGATGTGCCGGGAAATGTTCTCCAGCACCACGATGGCATCGTCCACTACCAGCCCGGTGGCCAGAATCAGCGCCATCAGCGACAGGTTGTTCAGGGAGAACCCATAGAGATACATCACCGCAAACGTGCCCACCAGTGACACCGGCACCGCCAGGGTCGGGATTAGCGAGGCGCGAAAGTTACCGAGGAACAGGAACACCACCAGAATCACCAGCGCCACGGCAATTAGCAGGGTCATTTCCGCTTCGTGCAGGGTGGCCTTGATCACCGGCGAACGGTCCATCGCCAGGTTCAGCTTGACGCTGGCCGGCAGCACCGCCTGCAATGCCGGCAATTGCGCCTTGATCTCGTTGACCGTCTCGATGATGTTGGCGCCGGCCTGGCGGTTGATTACCAGCAAGACTGCCGCGTCATCGTTGAAGAATCCGCTGTTGTAGCGGTCCTCGACGCCGTCGCTGACCTTGGCCACATCCTTCAATCGCAGGGCCGCGCCGTCTGCGTAGTGAATGATCAGCGACTCGTAATCCTTGGCCTTTTCCAGCTGATCGTTGGCCTGGACCTGCCACAGCCGCTGACCGTCTTCGACCGAGCCCTTGGGCCGGCGCACGTTGGCGTTGGCGATGGTGGTACGCACATCGTCCAGTGCCACGCCGTACTGGTTGAGCGCCTGGGGCTCGAGCTCAATGCGCACCGCCGGCAACGAACTGCCGCCGATCTGCACTTCACCTACGCCCTGCACCTGGGACAGACTCTGGGACAGAATGGTCGAGGCCAAGTCGTAGAGCTGGCCTTTTTCCAGCACATCCGAGGTCAGCGACAGCACCATGATCGGCGCTTGCGATGGGTTGACCTTCTTGTAGGTCGGCATGCTGCGCATCCCGCTGGGCAGCAGGTTGCGCGAGGCGTTGATCGCCGCCTGCACTTCCCGCGCCGCGCCGTTGATGTCGCGGTCCAGGTCGAACTGCAGAATCACCCGGGTCGAGCCTTGGCTGGAACGGCTGCTCATGGTGTTGACCCCGGCGATGGTACCGAAGGAACGCTCCAGCGGTGTGGCCACGGTTGAGGCCATGACCTCCGGGCTCGCGCCAGGCAGACTGGCCTGAACCACGATCACCGGAAAATCCATCTGCGGCAGCGGCGATACCGGCAACAGGCCGAAGCTCACGCCGCCCAGCAGCATGATCGCCAGGCTCAGCAACATCGTCGCGACCGGGCGTTTGATGAAAGGTCCAGACAGGTTCATGGCTGTTCTACCGGGTCCACAGACTGGGCCTTACGGCCCCAGCGCCGTCCGAGGCGGTCGAAGTACAAGTAGATGACAGGCGTGGTGAACAGCGTCAGCACCTGACTCACCAGCAAGCCACCGACCATCACCAGACCCAAAGGCTGGCGCAACTCCGCGCCGGAACCGGTGGCGAGCATCAGCGGCACCGCGCCGAACAATGCCGCCAGGGTGGTCATCAGAATCGGCCGGAAACGCAGCAGCGCCGCCTGATAGATCGCGGCTTGCGGGTCCATGCCCTGATTACGTTCAGCTTCAAGGGCGAAGTCGATCATCATGATCGCGTTCTTTTTCACGATACCAATCAGCAGGATGATGCCGATGATCGCGATCATCCCCAGGTCATTACCGCTCAACAGCAGCGCCAGCAAGGCGCCGACCGCCGCCGAGGGCAAGGTCGAGAGGATGGTGATCGGATGAATGTAGCTCTCGTAGAGCACGCCGAGCACGATGTACATGGTCACCACCGCCGCCAGAATCAGCAGCAAAGTGCTCGACAGCGACGCCTGGAACGCTTCGGCCGCGCCCTGGAACTGGGTCTGCACGCCAATCGGCATGCCGATGTCTTTCTGCACCTGATCGATGACCTGCACCGCATGCCCTAACGCCACGCCGGGCGCCAGGTTGAACGACATCATCACCGCCGGGAACTGGCCGATGTGGGTGATCGCCAGTTGTGCCTGACGTTCCTCGACATGCGCCAGGCTGGACAGGCGCACTTGCCCGCCATCGGTGGTCTTGACGTGAATCTGGTTCAGCGCATCGGGGCCGATCTTCTCGCCGGACTGCGATTGCAGCACCACGCGGTACTGGCTGGCCTGGGTGTAAATGGTGGAAATCTGCCGCTGGCCGAAGGCGTCGTAGAGCGCGTCGGTGATGTTCGACACCGATACGCCAACCCGCGACGCCGCATCGCGGTCGATCACCAGATAAACCTGCAAACCCTTGTCCTGCAAATCGCTGGCGACATCGGTCAGTTCCGGCCGTTGCGCCAGGGCTTCGACCAGACGCCCGCTCCACAAGCTAAGCAACTCGGCATCCGGCGACGACATGCTGAACTGGTACTGCGTACGGCTGACCCGATCTTCGATGGTCAGGTCCTGCACCGGCTGCATGAACAGGCGAATGCCGACCAGCTTGTCCAGCTCCGGTTGCAAGCGGGCAATGACTTGGGTGGCGCTCAGGTTGCGGTGGCTGTGGGACTTGAGGTTGATCAGTAACCGGCCGCTGTTGAGCGTCGAGTTATCACCGTCGACGCCAATATAGGACGACAGGCTTTCGACCGCAGGGTCAGCCAGGATCACCTTGGCCAGTTCCTGCTGGCGCGCGCTCATCGCCGCGAAGGAAATTGACTGCGGCGCCTCGGAAATCCCCTGGATCACCCCGGTGTCCTGCACCGGGAAGAACCCCTTGGGCACCACCATGTACAGGAACACGGTCAATGCCAGCGTGCCGATGGCCACCAGCAAGGTCAGCGGCTGATGCTTGAGCACCCACTGCAACTTGCGCCCGTAGGCGGCGATCATCCAGTCGATGGTCGCGCCACTGGAGCGGTAGAACCAGCCCTGATCTTTTTCCTTGGGCTCACGCTTGAGCAACCGCGCGCACATCATCGGCGTCAGGGTCAGGGACACCACCAGCGAAATCAGGATCGCCACCGCCAACGTGATCGCGAACTCGCGGAACAAGCGCCCCACCACGTCGGCCATGAACAGCAGCGGAATCAGCACCGCGATCAACGACAGCGTCAGGGAAATCAGGGTGAAGCCGATCTGCTTGGCGCCCTTGAGCGCCGCTTGCAGCGGGCTGTCGCCCTCTTCGATGAAGCGGGAAATGTTCTCCAGCATGACGATCGCATCATCCACCACGAAACCGGTGGCGATGGTCAGCGCCATCAGCGTCAGGTTGTTGACCGAAAACCCGGCGAGGTACATCACGCCGAAGGTGCCGATCAACGACAGCGGCACCGCCACCGACGGAATGATCGTGGCACTGGCCCGCCGCAGGAACAGGAACGTGACCATCACCACCAGGGCGATGGCGATCAGCAGTTCGTGTTGCACGTCGGTGACCGAAGCGCGGATGGTCTGGGTGCGATCGGTGAGCACCGTGACGTCGAGGCCGGCCGGCAGGTTGTCGGTGATGCTCGGCAGCAAGGCCTTGATCCGGTCGACCACCTCGATGACGTTGGCGCCGGGCTGACGCTGGATGTTCAGCAGCACGGCCTGGTTTTCATTGGCCCATGCGGCGAGGCGTTCGTTCTCGGCGCCGTCGACGATCTCTGCCACGTCCTTGAGCCGCAACGGCGCGCCGTTTTTATAGGCCAGAATCAGGTTGGCGTAGTCCTTGGGTGACGTCAGCTGGTCGTTGGCGTCGAGCATCGACACGCGGGTCGGGCCGTCGAAGTTGCCCTTGGGCTGGTTGACGTTGGAGGCACCGATCAAGGTGCGCACGTCCGACAGGTTCAGGCCGTTGGCCGCCAGGGCCTCGGGGTTGACCTTGATCCGCACCGCCTGACGCTGACCACCGGCAATGCTGACCATGCCGACGCCGCTGATCTGGGCGATTTTCTGCGCCATACGGGTATCGACCAAGTCATTGAGCTTGGGCAGCAGCATGGTTTTGGAGGTGATGGCCAGGGTCAGCACCGGGGTATCCGCCGGGTTGACTTTGTTGTACACCGGCGGTGCCGGCAAATCCTTGGGCAGCAAATTGGTCGCGGCGTTGATCGCGGCCTGCACTTGCTGCTCGGCGACGTCCATGTTGATGTCGAGGCTGAACCGCAGGGTCAGCACCGAGGCACCTCCGGAACTGGTCGAAGCCATCTGGGTCAGGCCGGGCATCTGGCCGAATTGACGCTCCAGCGGCGCGGTCACGGCGCTGGTCATGACATCCGGGCTGGCGCCGGGATAGAGCGTCATGACGCGGATGGTCGGGTAATCGACTTGGGGCAATGCCGACACCGGCAGCAGCCGATAAGCGATCACACCAGCCAGAATAATGGCCAGCATGCTCAGGGTCGTGGCGACCGGGCGAAGGATGAACAGCCGCGAGATGTTCATGCGCCGCCCTTTTTCGCCTTGTCGGTGGCCGCCGGCTCGCCTGGGGTCGCCGCCGATTTGCCTTGCAGATGTTCGGTCGGAGTGGTCGGTACATCCTTGCTGTCGTTGACCACTTCCACTTCACTGCCGTCCTTCAGGCGGTCGGTGCCTTCCAGCACCACCCGATCACCGATGGCCAGGCCTTCGGTGATCACGGTGTTTTCCCCGTCACTGGCGCCGACTTTCAACTGGCGGATGGTGACCTTCTTGTCGCCGTCCAGCGCATAGACGAATGTGCCGTTGGTGCCGAACTGGATCGCCGCCGAGGGTGCAAGCACCACATCTTTAAGGGTATCGGCCAGCAGGTGCACGTTGACGAACTGATTCGGGAACAGCGCTTGATCGCGGTTCTCGTAGCGGGCCTTGAATTTCAGGGTGCCGGTGGTGACGTCGATCTGGTTATCGAGGCTCTGCAACACGCCGGTGGCCTGCAATTGGGTGTCGCCGCGGTCCCAGGCTTCGGCGGGCAGCTTGGCGCCGGTGCGATAGCGGGTCAGCACGGTGTCCAGGCTGTTTTCCGGCAAGGTAAACGCCACGCTGATCGGTTGGGTCTGGGTGATGATCACCAGCGCCGTGGTGTCGTTGGCCGCCACAAGGTTGCCGACGTCCAGCTGCCGCAGGCCCACACGCCCGGTGATCGGCGCGCGGATCTTGGTGAATTCGAGATTGAGCTTGGCGTCGTTGACCGCCGCCTGATTGGTCTTGACCGTGCCCTGGTACTGGGCGACCAGCGCTTCGGCGGTGTCCAGGGTTTGCTTGGCGATACTGTCTTCGCGGTACAGGCCACGATAGCGCTCGACGTCGACCTGGGCGTTTTTCAATTGCGCCTGATTCTGCAGCAAGGTGCCTTCGGCCTGGAGCAAGGCATTCTGATAGGGACGTGGATCGATCTCGGCCAGCAGGTCACCCGCCTTGACCATCTGCCCTTCATCGAAATAGACCTTGACCAGTTCGCCACCGACGCGGCTACGCACATTGATGGTGTTCAGCGCCGTGACCGTGCCCAGCGCCTTGTAATACAGCGGAAAATCGCCTTTGACCACCGGCGCCACGCGCACCGGAACCGGTCCCGTCGCCCCGCCGAATCCCGGGCGCATCCCCCCCGACCGACCGGTATGCCCGGCAACGGCTTTCTGCCCCACGCCCTCCTTCGGGCTGCTGCCAGCGGGCCAGAACTTCCAGCACAGGCCGGCAATGACCAACAGGACAAGCAGGCCGAACAGCCAGCGACGAGGATTGCGGGAAGCGGAGGATTGCATGGAATGATCAACCATTGGGCGCGTGCGCTTTTTTCTACGGGAGGCTGAACGATAAGCACTGGCGGGTATTAAGCAAAGCGCCTTTACCGGCAATTTACTTTCGGCTTACAGAACAGGAGGTTTAGCTAAGACACTGAAGCACAAATGAAAACGGCCTGGACAGAGCCAGGCCGTTAACAATTGTAATAGTTTGCTTATTTCAGAACGGCGAGCGCTGCGTCGTAGTTCGGTTCTTCAGCGATTTCCTTGACCAGTTCGCTGTGCAGGACCTTGTCGTTTTCGTCCAGAACCACGACGGCACGGGCGGTCAGGCCTTTGAGTGGACCATCGGCAATGGCTACGCCGTAGTTTTCCTTAAACTCGGCACCGCGCAGGGTCGACAGGTTCTGTACGTTTTCCAGGCCTTCGGCGCCGCAGAAGCGGGCTTGGGCGAACGGCAGGTCAGCGGAGATGCACAGCACGACGGTGTTGGCCACGTCATTGGCCTGGGCGTTGAACTTACGCACCGAGGTGGCGCAGGTCGGGGTGTCGACGCTTGGGAAGATGTTCAACACTTTGCGCTTGCCGGCGAAGCTCGCCAGGGTCACGTCGGACAGATTGCCGGCAACCAGGGAAAAGGCTGGCGCCTGGGAACCGGCTTGTGGCAGTTGGCCGTTGACTTGAACCGGGTTGCCTTTGAGAGTGACTTGAGCCATGAACGGAGTCCTTCTGAACGTTGATGTAGAGAATTTTGACGAGGCCGAAGTTAACCACGAAATGGGCCGGGGACCTATGCAAAAACACAAATTGTCATGAGTGGCGGGAGAGGCAAACCTGCAATTCCACAGGGCTGGATGCACGTGCACTACCCAAGCAACCGCAGCATATTGCGGTGCCGCGCCGCGAAAATCCGCCGCATGTAGGCATTCACCAGCAGCCCTTCAGTCAAGGCACCGCCAATCGCCGCATAGGTCACGCGGTCGGTGTACAGCGTACCGCCCTCACCCGCCGCCACCCGATGTTCATGACGAAAGGCACGCAGCGGCCCCTTGAGCATTTCATCGATGAAATGCATGTCGCCAACCTCCCGGATCACCACCGTCCAGTTCGACGGGATCAGGTTGAACATCCAGTGCCTGAAGCGAAACTCGCGCCCGGCTTCGATGCGCAGGTTATCCAGGTCGATATCACCCCGCGACGTGACCCGTTCCGGAAAGATCTTCGGGAAATTGGCGCCTTCCAGGCAGAAGTCGAGAACTTGCCTGGGAGTTCGGTCGGGGATCAGTGTGGTGAGTTCCAGTACGGGCATGAAGGGCACCTTCCGTTGGTCGTTGGATGGGTCTCACAGGAATATTTGATCGCGAGGAGGATGTCGAAAATACATCTGTTCTCTACAACATCGACTAAAACGAAAAGGACATTTTTTGTTTAGGCGCATTGTCGATTCAAGTCACGCCCATTCGACTATGCAATGAATCACTCAACTTCAACGGAGACAAGACCATGCGATTCATGATCATTGTAAAAGCCAGCCCCGACTCCGAGGCCGGCGTGATGCCCAGCGAAGAACTGATGACCGCAATGGGCAATTACAACGAGGAACTGGCCAAGGCCGGCATCCTCATCGATTGCGATGGCCTGCAGCCCAGCAGTAAAGGTGCCCGTGTGCGCTTCTCGGGAGATAAACGCACAGTGATCGACGGCCCGTTCGCCGAAACCAAAGAGCTGATCGCCGGCTACTGGCTGTGGCAGGTGAAGTCGAAAGAGGAAGCGATCGAGTGGGTCAAGCGCTGCCCCAATCCGATGCCGGGTACAGAGGCCGAGATCGAGATTCGCCAGGTGTTCGAGGCCGAAGATTTCGGTGCAGAGTTCACCCCGGAACTGCGTGAACAGGAAGAGCGCGTGCGGGCGCAGGCGAAGAAGCACTGAAGCACACCTACACACGACTCAGCATTCAACAACGATGTTGACTGACAATCCTTCTTCGCGAGCAACCATGCCCACAGGAGATTGTAGTTGGCAAATTAGCCAAGGCTCACTCAATACCTGTGGGAGTGTGGCTTGCCCGCGAATGGACCTTCAATTCAACAAGCAAACCCGTTGACGCGACAACCACCTGCTAGAGTAAAAAAAGCCTTCATGCAGGCCAGACTGAATGTCATCTTCGGAAAATGAGGAAACGTCTATGAAAGGTTTGCTTCGCGTTGCGGGATTCAGCCTGATGGCGCTTTTCGCAAGTTGTGGTGTCGGTGCCCAGGCAATGCAAAGTCATGCGGCGCCGGCTGCGCTCACTGTCATACCGGCCGACATCCCGGGGGAATAGCCAAGGGGATTGATCGTTCCCATGCCTGGGAACGATCTTGCGCGAACAATAAACCCGCGTTACTTGGACTTGAATTTTACAAACGACTGATTCATGTCCGAAGCCCAGCCATCGATCACGTTTTTCACGTCATCGGCTTTCATCACCTGAGCTTCGTTTTCCAGCGGTTTGCCGGTGCCCTTGCGCACCACCTGGGCGATGACCTTGTTGGTACCGCCATCGAGAAACACCGCTTCGGTAGCCAGATCGGTTTGCTGATCGCGAGCACCGCTGGCGGTGGTGACGGCCGCTGCCACCAGGGCGATCGGGATCACTTCATACGGCTTGAGGCTTTCGGTCTTGCTGCTGACGGCGGTGATCGCCGCACGCACCACGATAACGCCTGGGCCGGGGCCGCTGGCCAGTGGCAGGGATTTACCCAGTTCGCGCTTGAGCGCCTGATCGTAGTAGCTGGTGATGCCGTTCAACGTGGTCTGAGGGATTTTCGCTGTCGGTTGCGGTTTGGGATAGAGCTGAGTCGGCTCGATGTAGGCACTGGTGTATTTGTTGACGTCGAGCTTGGGATCGACCCAGCGCATCACCACGGCGCCCGATGGCGACTTGGCTTCCTTGAGCTGGCTGTAGTCCTTGAGAAAGCCGGAGTACTGGTCTGGCTCGACGACTTTGCTGGCGCAACCCGCCACCCCGAGAGAGGCGATGCACAGTGTGCTCATCATTAACGCAAGCTTCATGCTTTAACTCCTGTCAGAAGGACGGCAACGGTATTGCCTACGAGAGTTACAGGTATAGCTAATGCCCGGCGTTTTTGTATCGAAAATCACAATTTTCAGCTCTCGCCACGGTCGCGATAATCACCACGAAGACCCGCTTTTCGCTGCCAACTCCCGCCGACTATTGGCCCGCATCGCCTTGATCAACGACACCGTGCCCACCAGGATGATCACCGCGCCGAACAGGAAGTCGATGGTGTACAACTGGAAATCGTTCAACGGCCCCACCAGGAACACCCGGATCGCGCCAATACTCACCAGCGTCGCGAGAAAGTCGATGCCCGGCTCGTCGCGATAGAACACGTGCAGCAGCGGCAGGCACATCACCAGCAACAACAGCAACACAATCACCTTGAACGAGCCCTTGCGCTCGACGCTGAACGCGCATTCGTTGGCGCCGTAGGGCTTGTAGTCCTGCTCACTGATCAGCGAATTTTTCTCGTTGATGTACTCGACACGGTTGTACTTCTGGATCGGCGTAAAGGTGTTGGACATCTGCATGCTGGTGGTGACGTTTTTGAGGCGCAGGTCGATGCGCTCGTTACCCTTGAGGTAGTACAACACCGGTTTGTAACCGTAGCGGTAGGTGTCGAACGGAAAGTCGGTCGCACGCCCCTGGACGTCGATGGGCTGGGGCTCAAGTTCGGCGTAGGCACTTTTGTTGACTGAAGACAGGTTACGGCTCAGGGGTTTGATCTTGACCTGCTCCATGAAAATCGGCGCAACGCCGTAGGACCACTGTAGCGGCTCCATGCGCAGCCGCAGTTCGTTGCGGCCCAGATCGTAGCGATCAAAGGTTCGCTCGGAAACGACAACCGCCCCCGAGAGCATGAAATCGCCGCGAACGTTGTTGGTGATGCGCAGCGACAGTTGATCCTTGCCCTGCCCGCCGCTATCGCTGGCGGGTGGCGTGCCGCACCAGGCGTAGCTGTCGAACGCATCCCCGAGCTGGCCGTTACGGTTCTCTTTGAACACATAGAAATAACTGCCCCACAGGGCCGCCATCAGCGATAGCGCTATCAACCCCAAAATCTTCTTGCCCGCGCCCAAACCAGACTCCTTTCCTCACCAACTCCTTATGAGGCGCGGACCCTATCAAAATGCCATCAGTGGCCCAAGCAAAAGATCTCGATACCCTACCGCCGTCGAAACAACGGCCGCGGCTCGATTACCGAACGCCCATACAACACGCTCATCCCCGCCAGTCCCTTGAGCGCATCTTCGGCAGACTTGTCTTCACGCACGGCAAAGCTGTCGAAACCGCATTGGCGCATGTGGCTGAGTTGATCGCGCAGCACATCGCCAATCGCGCGCAATTCGCCTTGCCATCCGAATCGCGTGCGCAACAGATAGGCCTGGCTGTAAGCGCGTCCGTCGCGAAAACTCGGGAAGTCCAGGGCAATCAGCGGCAGGTCGGGGAACCACGGAATCAGATTTGCCACTTCGTCGTCAGGGCCGAGCCAGACACCTTCGAGCGCGGTTGTGGTGTCGGCATTAAGGGCCAGCCACTGGGGTAACGGCAGGATCAGCGGCCCGGCCGGGAGTTCACCGGTCGTTTCACGAATCAACTGCCATGGGTCGTCGCGCACCCACTCGGCGCCGCCCTCTCGCAAACGCAGCAGATTGTTCATACCGACACCTCCAGCACTTTCGGGTAGACACGTTCCTTGAACGGCTCCAGACCGATGCGCGCCAGGGTATCGACGAACAGTTCTTCGGTCTCGCGGTAGCGCACGAACGTGCCGATGATCCGTTCAATCACATCGGGCACTTCGGCGGCACTGAAGGACGGGCCGATGACCTTGCCCAACGCGCTGTCCTTGCCTTGGGCGCCGCCGAGGGTGATCTGGTACCACTCACTGCCGTTCTTGTCGACGCCAAGGATGCCGATATTGCCGATGTGGTGGTGGCCGCAGGCGTTCATGCAGCCTGAGATGTTCAGGCTGATGTCGCCCAGGTCATGCAGGTAATCCAGATCCTCGAAACGCGCCTGAATCGCTTGCGCGATGGGGATCGACTTGGCGTTGGCCAGGGCGCAGAAGTCGCCGCCGGGGCAAGCGATGATGTCAGTCAGCAAACCGATATTGGCACTCCCCAGGCCTTGCTCGCAGGCCAGGCACCATAGCGCGTAAAGGTCGGCCGTGGGCACGTCGGGCAGGACGATGTTCTGTTCATGGGCGATGCGGATTTCGCCGAAACCGAACTGCTCGGACCATAGCGCCACCGCTTCCATTTGTTCGGCCGTGACATCCCCCGGCGGCGCGGCGATACCCGGCTTGGTCGACAGCACCACGCTGGCGTAACCCGGCACCTTGTGCGGCTGAACGTTGCGCGCCACCCAACGGGCGAACGCCGGGTGCTCGGCCAGGCGCGTGCCGAAGTCCAGGTCGGTGCCGGCCAGTGAACGGTAATCGGGTGGCACAAAGGCGCTGGCGACACGCTCATACTCGACGTCGGTCAACTGCGCCGGGCCGTCCTTGAGGTGTTGCCACTCCTCCTCCACTTCCTTGGCGAACGCTTCGATCCCCAGGGCCTTGACCAGAATCTTGATCCGCGCCTTGTACTTGTTATCGCGCCGCCCGTGGCGGTTGTAGACCCGCAGCACCGCCTCGACATAAGACAGCAAATGCTGCCACGGCAAGCCTTCGCGAATCTGCAGACCGAGAATCGGCGTACGCCCCAACCCGCCGCCAACGATCACCCGCAAGAGCATTTGCCCGCTGTCGTCGCGATAAAGATAAAGGCCGATGTCATGCATCATGATCGCCGCGCGGTCCTGTTTCGCCGAGCAGATGGCGATCTTGAACTTGCGTGGCAGGAACAGGAATTCCGGGTTGATGGTCGACCATTGCCGCAGGATCTCCGCCAGCGGGCGCGGGTCCATCAGCTCGTCCGCCGCAACGCCGGCGAAGGCTTCGGTGGTGATGTTGCGCACGCAGTTGCCGGAGGTCTGGATCGCGTGCATTTCCACCTGGGCAAGGCGTTCGAGGATGTCCGGGACCTGGGCCAGTTCGATCCAGTTGAACTGCATGTTTTGCCGGGTGGTGAAGTGGCCGTAACCACGATCGTAGTCCCGGGCAATGCTCGCCAGAGTGCGCATTTGCCTGGCGCTCAGGGTGCCGTAAGGAATCGCCACGCGCAGCATGTAGGCGTGTTTCTGCATATACAGGCCATTCTGCAAACGCAGGGGCAGGAACTCTTCTTCGCTCAATTCGCCGGCCATGAAACGTTCGACCTGATCGCGAAACTGCGCAACACGCTCGAACACCAGGGCCCGGTCATAGTCATCGTATTGATACATGTGGCTACCTCATCAGGATTGATCGGGCTCTGCGGCTCGCTCTCGAGGTAGCGACTATGAACCTGCGGCACAGCACGTTACAGATTCAGCTAAACACTAAAAAACCGTATCAGGACGCGACTGATGGCCGCAGGCGTGCCCCGCATCTGATCCGTACAAATGAAAGTTTCCTGAGACTGTTTTGTTTCCGGCAGGGTTTCTACAGTTCATCGCATGCCAGACCGGGTGGCCTGGCAAGACTTTGCAACCGTGGAAGAACTGACCATGAGCACAGCAACAATCGGACTGGCCTATAACTACAAGGTCGTCCGCCAATTCGTCGTGGCAACCGTGGTATGGGGCGTCGTCGGGATGGCGATGGGGGTATGGATCGCCTCGCAACTGGTATGGCCCGAGATGAACCTCGACCTGCCGTGGACCACCTTCGGCCGCTTGCGTCCGCTGCACACCAGCCTGGTGATTTTCGGCTTTGCCGGCAGCGCGCAATTCGCCGCCAGTTACTACGCCGTGCAGCGCACCTGTCAGGTGCGGCTGTTCTCGGACAAACTCGCTGCATTCACCTTCTGGGGCTGGCAATCGGTGATCGTGGTGATGCTGATCAGCCTGCCGCTCGGCTACACGACAACCAAGGAATACGCCGAGATCGAGTTCTCCGGCGCGGTGTGGATGACGGTGGTCTGGCTCGCCTATGCCATCGTGTTCTTCACCACCGTGGTGCGCCGCAAGACCAAGCATATCTATGTCGGCAACTGGTTCTTCGGCGCGTTCATCGTGGTGATCGCCATGCTGCACGTGGTCAATCACCTGTCGATTCCGGTGGACTGGTTCAAGTCGTATCCGGTGTACTCCGGGGCCACCGACGCCATGGTGCAGTGGTGGTACGGGCACAACGCGGTGGGCTTTTTCCTCACCACCGGGTTCCTCGGCATGATGTATTACTTCGTGCCGAAACAGGTGGGTCGGCCGGTGTATTCCTATCGCTTGTCGATCGTGCACTTCTGGGCGCTGATCACCCTGTATATCTGGGCGGGCCCGCACCATTTGCACTACACCGCGCTGCCGGACTGGGCTCAGTCGCTGGGCATGGCGATGTCACTGATTCTGCTGGCGCCGAGCTGGGGCGGGATGATCAACGGTATGATGACGCTGTCGGGGGCCTGGCATAAGTTGCGCACCGACCCGATCCTGCGGTTTCTGGTGCTGTCCCTGGCCTTCTATGGCATGTCGACCTTCGAAGGGCCGATGATGGCGATCAAGACGGTCAATGCCCTCTCCCACTACACCGACTGGACCATCGGCCACGTGCACGCCGGCGCCCTAGGCTGGGTGGCGATGATCACCTTCGGCGCCATCTATCACATGGTCCCGAAAGTCTTTGGCCGCACGCAAATGCACAGCGTGCCGCTGATCAACCTGCACTTCTGGCTGGCGACCATCGGCACCGTGCTGTACATCGCCTCGATGTGGGTCAACGGCATCACCCAGGGATTGATGTGGCGTGCAATCAACGACGACGGCACGCTGACTTACTCGTTCGTCGAGGCGCTGCAGGCCAGCCATCCGGGCTTCATCGTGCGGTTTGTCGGCGGGGTGTTCTTCCTCAGCGGCATGCTGCTGATGGCTTATAACGTGTGGCGTACGGTGCGGGTTGCGGATGTGAAGATGGCCGAACTTGAAGCGCAGTATGCCTGAGGCAAGGAGCCTGACATGATCGAAATGGCGTTGAATCTATTGGGCGTGCTGGGTCTTTGGCTGGCGATCGAATACTGCTTGAAACAGCAGACGCCCGAGAGCCTGGACGATGCCAGCCTGATTCCGTTTGCCGATGACCCCGAGGTGGCGCGGCGGGTGGAATTGGCTACCGGCAAGACAGTGAAAGCGGTAGCGCCGCAAGAGTTGAAACCTGGCTGGGGCAACCTCGAAGTTTGATGATCGTTCCCACGCTCTGCGTGGGAATGCCTCAAGGGACGCTCCGCGTTCCAATGGGACGCAGAGCGTCCCGGCTGCATTCCCACGCGGAGCATGGGAACGATCATCGCGTCAGTTGCGCTCGCGGGGAATCAGGCTCTGCAGTTGCTGCGCCAAAAAGTTTGCATCGAAGGCAAACGTGTCCGGGTCTTTCAGGCCGTTGGTCTTGCGCCATTGCCAGGCGCTGGACGGTGGCAGGCACACCAGCGAAATACTGCCATAGCGCGCCGCGGTCAACCCCATCACGGCCAGGGAAATCTGCCCACCCGCACCCATCACATCCGGTACAAACTCCACCGGTTTGCCGGCGATGACGATGCTCAGTTTCTCGGTCTTGAACGTCGACGTCTCCACCGGCACGCTCGGCCCGGATGCGACATACGCCTCGCGGTTCACTTCCAGCAGGTTCGGCGCCAGGACCGGTGCCAGCCACTGCTGGATCTGATCGAACAACTCCCCGATGCGCGTCGCCCACACGGCCGATTGCGCCTCAAACAGTTGCTTCTTGTGCGCTTCGCTTTCTGCGTAGTGGCGAAGCATCTCGCCCAGTTGCTGTACGTCGTCCATTGCGGTGTTCCTTTGGTTGAAGCGGTGCTGCGGACTTTGAGCATGGCAGATGCGCGCCACAGGCGTACGACTAAAAGCGTGAACGGTACTGGCTGGGAGTCATGCCCAGGTGTTTGCGAAAGGCACTGCCCATGTGGGACTGATGGGCGAAGCCGACATCCAGAGCGATGCTGGCCAAGGGCAGAGCCGTGCGCTCGATCAGCCTGCGTGCGGCCTGAAGCCGCACTTCAATGAGGTAGGCGTGAGGCGTCAGGCCAATAGCCTGGGTGAAATCGCGCAGAAAGCGCAGTTCGTTGTGCCCATAGGTGACAGCCAATTGTTCCAGCGTCAGGGGGTGCTGGAACTGCTCGGCGATTTGCGCCATGACTCGGGAAAAGGCCTTGGGCGTGGCACGCTGCGTTGTATCGGTTATCGAACCCGCGACGCCAACCAGCGCCACGGCACATTGCTCAAGCGCCAGCAGGTCGGGCTGCGTGGCGAGCAGCTGACGCCGCATATCTCGCGCCAGGGTCAGTGCACGCCGATTGCCGCAAGATTGCATGCGGTGAGTGGCGGCCGGTAACAGTTCGCTGGCGAACGGCTCATCCAGCCGCATCAGCAGATACTCGCCACCGGTGGCCGATTCAGAAAACACCTCCACGCCGACCGGCGTGTACGCCAATACGCCCGGCCAGGTATCGAAATCCGTCCGCCGGTCAGAATCGATCGCATGCACGCCCTGCTGACGTTCCAGCGTCACCCCGAGGGTTTGCGACTGCGCCGGATCCCGCGCGCTGTACGGCGCACGGGGCAAAAGTTGCAGACAGAGTCTACCGCCCAACAGGTTCTCGCTCAGCACACCGGGCATGTGAAATTTCCTGATAGATCGGAACAAGGATCCACTGGACACTCTCCCCAAGGGTTTGCCATTCACAGGAGCACGACATGCGCACTATCGGCCTTATCGGCGGCATGAGCTGGGAGTCCAGCGCCGAGTATTACCGTCTTATCAACCAGCAGGTACGCGACCGCCTCGGGCCGTTGCGTTCGGCGAAATTGCTAATGTACAGCGTCGACTTCGGCCCTGTCGAACAGGCCCAACATGCCGGGCGCTGGGACGATGCGGCGGCGATTCTGGTGGATGCCGCGCAACGCCTGGAGGCTGGCGGCGCTGACTGCGTGGTGCTGTGTACCAACACCATGCACAAGGTGGCCGGGCAGATTCAGTCGGCGATCGATATTCCGTTCCTGCACATCGCCGACCCTGCCGCTCAGGCAGCGCTGGATGTCGGTGCGCTGCGGGTGGGTCTGCTCGGTACTGCGTTCACCATGGAACAGGATTTTCTCAAGGCGCGTCTGACGGCCAAGGGCCTGACAGTGCTGGTGCCGGAAGCTGATGAACGCCAGGCCGTGCACCGGATCATCTATGACGAATTGTGCGGCGGGGTGATCAGCGAGGCATCGCGCCAGGTCTATCAACGGGTGATCGAATCGCTGACCGCACGCGGCGCCCAGGCGATCATCCTCGGTTGCACCGAAATCGGCCTGCTGATCAAACCCGAGCACAGCGCCCTGCCCTTGTTCGACACCACCGAACTGCATGCGCAGGCGGCGGTGGCGTTTGCGTTGGGCGACTGACTCAACCTTCCTTGGGCGTGCGACGCAAGCGCGCCATGCTCAGGGTATCGACCAAGCGACCGTCACGCACGGCATAGTCGCGAAACAGGCCTTCGGTCTCGAAGCCGAATTTCCGATACAGGCCGATGGCCGCTTCGTTGTCGGCGTACACCGAGAGCTCGACCCGTTGCAGGTTCATCCAGTTGTCGGCGACGTCGAGCGCCGCCGCCAGCAGCTTCGAACCGACACCCTTGCCTTGCCAAGCCACGGCGACACCCATGCCGAAGCTGCCGGCGTGGCTGCGGCGAACTCGCGAAAACTGTTCCAGACCGATGTTGCCGATGACCGTTCCCTGGTGCAGCGCCACCAGTTTCACCGCCCGTTCATTGTCCGCCATCAGGCGTTGGCGCCAGACCTCGGTGGACTGAAACGGCATTTGCAGCACCTGACGGGCCACAGCCGGGTCGTTGTAGAGGGCGGTGACGCCCTCGATGTGGGATTCGTTGAAGCGTTCGAGGGTAATGACGGAGTCGGCGGGCATGAATGTTTCGTCCTTGATGCGTACATGGCCGCTTACTCTATAACGGCGCAAAGGTGTTCTGCCAGAAGCTCAGTCAAGCTGCTCGAACCACTCCCGCCGCTCGTTGAAGGTGTTGCGGATCAGCTCGACGATTCCCTGCACCTCGGCCTCATTTCGGGAGTCGGCATTGACCGCCATCCACACCTGGCGCTGCATCGGTTGGTTGAACAGCCCGGGCAACGCCAGCAGCCCTCGATCGAATCGGCTCATGTAGTGCGGCAGCAAACCGATGCAGGCGCTGCAACGGATCATCTCCAGCATCAGCTCATAGGAATGCAACTGCACCACCCCCGCCAGGCGCTGCTCCACCAGACGGTTCCACGGCCCAAAGGTCTCGACCTGGCGATCGTGCTGCCATTGCACCAGCATGAAGTCGGCCAGGTCACCCAGGCTGTCCGGGCGGGCCGCGACCCGCGAGTAACGTTTGGCAATGTGCGGCAGATTGTCCAGTCGTGCCAGACGCTGGGGTTCGGTGATGGCAAAACTGGGGCCTGGTAACGGCGTATCCGTGCCTGTCAGCCACACCACCACATCGGCGCTGATCGCCCGCAGGGACAGTTCGCTGTCGAGGGAAATGATGTCCAGGCGCACACTGGCGTTGCGCCGCAGCAGCGCGACCAGGTCGCGACCGAGGATGTCATGCAGGATCGTTTCGGCCACAGCCAGACGAATCAAGGGCTGTTCGATTATCGGCAAGTCACGTTCACGAGCCAGGGCAATCAACTGCGCCTGAAGTTGCAACCCATCACGACTGAGGGCAAAGCCATTGCCCGAATGGCTGAACAACGAGCGCTGCAGTTGTGTTTCAAGTTGCGCCAATTGTTTACGCAACTGGGTCGACTTGATGTTGAGACTGCGGGCCGCTTGCATGAAACAGCCACAGCGGGCGCTGACCCTGAAAGACTGCAGCAACACCGGATCGATTCCGGCCATCAGTGAGCGTAAGGCGTTGCTGTGCTCTACGGGCGAACGGTACTCGGCCACGCCCTGACGCCCAGCGGATTCCATGAATGACATTGATGACTCCCTGTCGATCTGTCCTTGAGCGTTTCATCCTGCTGATCGTTCATGAACCTGATATGACAAGCGGGCAAAAACCAAACCAATAATCAACCGCCGGGCGTTTGCCGAAAACTCACCGCCAGGCGATTCCAGCTGTTGATGGCGCTGATGGCCATCGTCAGGTCGACCAGTTCCCCTTCACCGAACTGCTCCCGGGCCAGTGCATAAACATCGTCCGGCACGTGGCTTTGCGCAAGCAGGGTCACCGCTTCGGTCCAGGCCAGGGCCGCCCGCTCCCGAGGGCTGAAAAAGCCGCTGTCACGCCAGACCACGATCGCATACAGCCGCCGATCGGTCTCGCCGATACGACGTGCGTCCACCGAGTGCATGTCAGTGCAGAAGGCGCAGCCATTGAGCTGCGAGGCGCGGATCTTGATCAGGTTCAGCAACGCCGGTTCGATGCTCAGATCACGGGTCAAGGCCTCCATGGCGATCATGGCTTTCATCGCCTTAGGCGATGCGCTGTAGTAATCCAGGCGAACGGTCATGGCGGCGGCCTCGTGGCGCGAATCGGTATCTCCACGTTAGGCGCTGATGCACGAGCGTTACAGAGCCAATTCAGCGAAAAAGCCATGGACCACCCGACAGAAGACCAATTACCAGTTTTTCACCCACACAACTTCTGTGCAATCACTCATGCAGGTAATCTGGCGCGACGCACAGTCGCCTCACAATCGCCGCAGGAGCCCCGCCGGTATGGAACTTCATGTTGTCATCAATGGCCGCAAGGACCTGGCGGGCCAGTTGTACCGGCAACTGCGCAGCGCCATCGAATCCGGGCGCCTGGCCGCTGGCACGCAGCTGCCGCCCAGCCGTTTGCTGGCCGAACAACTGGGGATTTCGCGCAAGACCATTTCCGACACCTATGCGCAACTGACCTACGAAAACTTCCTCACCGGGGTGATCGGCAAAGGCACTTACGTCAATGCGCGAGCGGCAAAAGTCGTCCGTAAGCAAAGCCATTTGGAACTGGGCAGTTTCGAGATCATCGAGCGCTGGCGCAAGCTGCCGACGTTCTTGCGCCACCCGACGCTGGAAGGCTCGCTGCGCTACGATTTTATCGGTGGCGCAACCAGCAAGGGCCAGTTCCCGCAGGACGACTGGCGCCGTTGCACCTCCCATGCCTTGCGCCAGATCGCCGGTGCCAAGGGTTTCTATAGCCTGCCCGAAGGCCTGCCGGCGTTGCGCAATGCGATTGCACGGCATATCGCATTTTCCCGCGGGGTCAATTGTCAGGACGAAGACGTGGTGGTGTGCAATGGCGCGCAGCAAGCGCTGGACCTGATTTCCCGGGTGTTGACCCAACCGGGCAGCCTCGTGGCCATGGAGGACCCCGGTTACCCTCCGGCGCGCCTGTTGTTCGGGACTCATGGCGCAACGGTGGTCGGCGTGCCGGTCGATGCGCAAGGCATCCAGGTCGAGCACATTCCCGACGGCACGCGGCTGATTTATGTCACCCCCTCGCACCAGTTCCCCTTGGGCATGCCCATGAGCCACGAGCGTCGGCTGGCGCTGCTGGAGCGGGCCCACGAACTGGGGGCGATCATCATCGAGGACGATTACGACAGCGAGTTCCGCTATGAAGGACGGCCCACCGACTCGCTGCAAAGCCTGGATGAACGCGGCATCGTCGCCTACGTCGGCACCTTCTCGAAGACCCTGTTGCCGGAGTTGCGGCTGGGGTATGCGATTTTGCCGCCGGCGATTCTCGAAGCGGTGATCAGCGCCAAGCAACTCACCGACCGGCACACCTCCACCCTGCCCCAATGGGCGCTGGCCAAGTTCATCGCCGAAGGCTGTCTGCTCAAGCACATCCGGCGTTGCCACACGATTTACGCCGGGCGCCGCGAACGGATCCTGGCGAGGATGGCGGGCGACCTTTCGCCATGGTTCGAAGCGGTGCCGACCACGGCCGGGTTTCACATGGCGGTACTGTGCAAGGTGCCGGTCGATATTCCATTGGTGATCGAACTCGCGAAAAAAGTCGAAGTGGGGCTCTATACCCTGGACGACTTTTTTTACCAGCAAACGCCACGGGCCGGGCTTTTCCTGGGATTCGGGGCGATCGAAACCCTGGACATCGACATCGCCCTGGACCGTTTGCGGGACATTTTGCAGCAGGTTGGTTGAGGGATTGGTCTGCGGTTTTATCCGGTGATTGGCTATTGGCGGTCCAAGGGGGCAGGCCTATCCTGCATGGGCGTTATCCCTCAATGAGCAGGATTCGTCCGGCCTGATTCAGGAGTGTGAGTAATGTCCAACCAAGTGTTCAACACCGTAAAGATACGAGCTGCCGCCGGTCGCTCGGACGAACTGGGCAAACAACTGCAAAAGATTGTCGACACCCTGCGCGAACTTCCGGGCTGTGACGGCTATATGGTCGACCGCTGCCCCGAAGACGACACCCGCTGGACGGTCAGCGCCCGCTGGCAATCGGAAGCGGCCATGCAAGCGCATTTCAACTGCCCCGAAGTGCAAGGCTTTATCGGCCTGATCGACAGCCGACTGGCCAATGCCGTCGACTTCAACAGCTTTCCTATCGTCTGAAACAAGATCAAAAGATCGCAGCCCCGTAGCAGCTGTCGAGCTTGCGAGGCTGCGTTCGGCTGCGAAGCAGTCGTGAGTCCAGCTGACGCGATCTGTCTGACGCACCGCGAGTTCTGATTTGACGACTGCTTCGCAGCCGAACGCAGCCTCGCAAGCTCGACAGCTGCTACAGGGAACGTAACATCAGTGATTGGTCCCCTCACCTTCCGGAAAATTGGCCGTTTGATTAGCCGATAGCGCGGCTTACTGTGGTCCCTGACGACTCACCACCACAGGTAATCAACCATGAATGCACTTCGTTTTTTTGCCGCCTCTCTCACCGCCCTGGCCCTGAGCGTTTCAGCCTCGGCATTCGCCGACAAAACCGCCGCCCCTTCGGAAAATGTCACCATCCTGCAAGACCAGATGCTGAAAAACGCCCCCGGCAAAAAAGCCTTGATGATCGAAGTCGAT
This sequence comes from Pseudomonas sp. FP1740, assembly GCF_030687165.1. Lineage (NCBI taxonomy): Bacteria > Pseudomonadati > Pseudomonadota > Gammaproteobacteria > Pseudomonadales > Pseudomonadaceae > Pseudomonas > Pseudomonas sp. FP1740. Next base: position 3,057,960 of record NZ_CP117461.1, on the reverse strand, counting down.
TACCAGCCGGGCCAATCTTCCATTGCCCATAAACACCAGGGTACGGCCATGGCCTATGTGCTTTCGGGGGAGATCACTTCTCAAGTCAAAGGCGAAAAAGCGATTACCTACAAGGCTGGCGAATTCTGGTATGAGCCGGCCGGTTCGGAACATCTGGTCTCGAAAAATGCCAGTGCCACCCAACCCGCCAAGCTGTTGGTGTTCATGGTGTTGGCCCCGGATGAGAAAGTGTTGATTCCTTTGCAGAACTGATCGCTGAGGCGAAGGCCCGACCAGCCCCCCAAAAAACCGTCATGTCTAGTCCTGAAATAGGTTTACACCTGTTTCACCCTCAAAACGCCCGATGCACCGCATCGGGCGTTTTGCATTTCAACGATAGGTGCGGACGTTTGCTGTTGTAGATGCTTATCGACTCGTCGACCATTCGAATCGCCTCGGCCAGATCTCTAGGTCGGTGAAGCAGAAACTCTGTCTTCAAGATCCCGTTCACACGCTCTGCCAAAGCGTTCTGATAACAGTCATACCCGTCGGTCATCGAGCACCTGATTCCATGTTTGGCGTGCAACTTCTGGTAGAGATCAGAGCAGTATTGCGAGCCGCGATCTGAGTGATGCACCAGCGTCTGATCCGTTCTTCTGCCCCGTAGAGCCTTACTCATCGCCTGGATGACCGATTCGGTGTGCAGGGTTTCATGCACGTGATGGCCGACGATTTTGCGAGAGTAGGCATCGGTCACCAAGCTCACATAGGCAACGCTTTGTTGGGTCGGCAAATAGGTGATGTCCGCCACCCAGACCTGCTCGGGTCCCGTGGCAGTCACTTGATCAGGGCCAGGTTTTAACCGGTTCGGATGTCGGCGGAAGCGATGATGGCTGTCAGTGGTCTTGTGATAGGCGCGCTTGCGAGGAACCAGTTGCCGATTGTCTCGCAAGATATCGAATAGCCGATCTCGACCTACCGTTTGCGTCAGCTCAGGCTCCGCCTGCATAAGGCCATGCAGCTTGCGAGTGCCCAGCCGGGGCATCTGAAGACGTGTTTCCAGGACAAAACCCAGCACTTTCTGAGCATGACTGGCTTGCGCGCCCGGTTTCGTTTGTAGTACGCCTGCCGGGATATGCCCAGAAACTGGCAAGCCCTCTGAATGCTGAGGCCTTGGACTTGCCCTTGGGTGAGGACTTGCCGGATCGCTTTTTTACGATAGAAACCCCGTAATCGTTCTTCAATACGTCAACCACCGCTTCGAAGAATTGGGCTTTCTGATTGGCAAGGGCCAGTTTTTCCTCCAGCTCCTTGATTCGCTGCTCAGGGGTCAGCGGCAAACTTTGTTCGTCCATCGGTCGGCTCCTCTGGGCGCGAATAGAGGCGCCTTGGCTCCAGTCCTGCCGCCCATGCTTGCGTAACCACACCAGCACAGTCGACCGCCCCTGAATCCCGTAGCGCCGTTGAGCCTCTTTATAACTCAACTCGCCTTTTTCGACCTGATCGACGACTGCCAATTTAAAGCCCAGCGTGTAATCTCGCTGGCTGCGCCTTTTCCCCGTATCCATTGGTTCCTCCTGAAGATAAGTCAGAAGGTGTAAACCTTATTCAGGACGATACATCAGGCAAAAAAAAGCCCCGTCTCTCTCGAGACGGGGCTTTTTCATTCAACGCTCAATCAGGCAGCCGGTTCCAGCTCGGCACCCGCAGTGGCGGTGATAACGGCAGGTACTACCGTTTGACCGCTCAACGCGACATCCAGCAATTCACGGTTGGCCACCGCGTACATGGCGTAATCAGTGCCACTGGCGGCACGGATTTCCACCAGCATGGCGCGCCAGCGTTCGATCATGCCTTCGTTCTGCTCCATCCACAGCTCCAGGCGTGTTTCCACGTCCTGGGTGCCGTCGCCCTGTTGCAGGACCGAGATGGTGATCGCACGTTGTTGCCAGTCGACGTCATCGCGGAACGCTTCACGGGCCAGGGCTTGCCAGTTGTTTTCAACCGGCAGGGCGCTGATCTGTTGCAGGTACCAGGTGATGTCCAGCGCACTGCCCACGGCGAAGTAGGCCTTGGCCACATCTGCTGGATCCTGGCCGGTCACGTCGGAGGCTTCGATGATCGGCAGCAGGGTGTACAGGTGCGTGGTGCCAGCCACCATGCGTGCCAGCAACTCCGGCACACCGGCTTCGACGTACGCCTGATAGCGAGCCTGCCAGGTGTCGCGAATCTCGCCACTGAGCAGTTCGTCAAGCTTGAGGCCCAACTCTTTCAGGTGCGGACCGAAATGCGCGACGTCACGGGCAGCGTTCTGCTCGTTGCGACGGGCACGCAGGAACCAGCGCGTAGCGCGACGGCCCAGACGCATCAGCTCGTCCATCAGCTCCAGTTGTACGTCGGCCGAGACCTGATAATCCAGGGCTTCGATCTGACGGAACCAGTGCGGGAGATGGAAAATGTCACGCACGATCACGTAAGCGCCGGCCACGTTCGCCGGGCTCATGCCGGTCGACTCTTTGAGACGTTGAACGAAGGTAATGCCCATGTGGTTGACCAGATCGTTGGCGATCTGGGTGCTGACGATTTCGCGCTTCAGGCGGTGACGGCGCATGGCGGCAGAGAACTTGCTGACCAGCGTCGGCGGGAAAGCGGTTTCCATGTCGCGGGTCAGGTAGTCGTCGTCCGGCACCAGGGAGTTGAGCAACTGCTCCTTGAGGTCGATCTTGCTGTAGGAGATCAGCACCGACAGCTCGGCACGGGTCAGGCCATGGCCTGCCGCGACGCGCTCGTTGATCGCGTCTTCCGACGGCAGGAACTCGATGGCGCGGTCCAGCTTGCCACGGGCTTCCAGATCGTTCATCAGGCGCTTGTATTCAGCGATCCGTGGCAAGGCACGACGGGCCGCCAGCGACAATGCCTGGGTCTGCTTGTAGTTGTTGCCCAACACCAGACCACCGACTTCGTCGGTCATGCTCGCCAGCAACTGGTTACGTTGCTTGTCGGTCATGTCGCCGGCCTGAACCACTTCGTTCAGCAGGATCTTGATGTTCACTTCGTGGTCGGAGCAGTCCACGCCACCGGCGTTGTCAATGAAGTCGGTGTTGGAACCGCCGCCATTGAGGCCGAACTCGACGCGGCCCAGTTGGGTCATGCCCAGGTTACCGCCCTCGCCCACAACCTTGCAGCGCAGTTCGTTGCCGTTCACGCGCAGTGCATCGTTGGCCTTGTCGCCGACATCGGCGTGGCTTTCGCTGCTGGCTTTGACGTACGTGCCGATACCGCCGTTCCACAACAGGTCTACCGGTGCCTTGAGCAAGGCATTGAGCAGTTCGGTCGGGGTCAGCTTGTCGGCCTGAATGTCGAAGCGCTCTTTCATCTGCTCGGAGATGGCAATGCTCTTCGCGCTACGGGAGAAGATACCGCCGCCTTCGGACATGATGCTGGTGTCGTAATCCGACCAGGCCGAACGCGGCAGGTCGAACAGGCGCTGACGCTCGGCGAAGCTGCTGGCAGGCTCCGGGTTCGGGTCGATGAAGATGTGCAGGTGGTTGAAGGCTGCAACCAGTTGCAGCTTGTCGGACATCAGCAAGCCGTTACCGAACACGTCACCGGCCATGTCGCCGACGCCCACCACGGTGATGCTGTCTTCCTGGACGTTGATGCCGCGTTCGCGGAAGTGGCGTTGTACGCCGACCCACGCGCCCTTGGCGGTGATGCCCATTTTCTTGTGGTCGTAACCGGCGGAACCGCCAGATGCGAACGCGTCGCCGAGCCAGAAGCCGTAGTCGATGGCGATACCGTTGGCGATGTCGGAGAAGGTCGCAGTGCCCTTGTCCGCCGCCACCACCAGGTACGGGTCATCGTCGTCATGGCGCACGACGTTGGCCGGCGGTACCAGCGCACCGTCTTTCAGGTTGTCGGTGATGTCCAACAGGCCCGAAATGAAGATGCGGTAGCAGGCGATGCCCTCGGCCGCGATCTCGTCACGGCTGCCGCCCAGTGGCAGGCGACGCGGCAGGAAGCCACCCTTCGCCCCCACCGGCACGATGACCGAGTTCTTCACTTGCTGGGCTTTTACCAGGCCCAGGACTTCGGTGCGGAAGTCTTCTTCACGGTCGGACCAGCGCAGACCGCCGCGAGCCACGTTGCCGAAGCGCAGGTGCACGCCTTCGACGCGCGGCGAGTAAACGAAGATTTCAAACTTCGGAACCGGCTTCGGCAGCTCTGGAATCTGGTGCGGGTTGAACTTGAAGCTGAAGTAGGACTTGTTCTGACCGTGAGCATCGGTCTGATAGAAGTTGGTCCGCAGGGTCGCCTTGATCAGGTCCAGGTAACGACGCAGGATGCGGTCTTCGTTGAGCACCTGAACATCGTCCAGTGCGCTCAGAATCGCGTGTTCCAGGCGTTGTTGCTTGTCTTCCAGATCGTCACTGGCCAGCTTGCGCGCCAGGTAGAAGCGGGTTTTAAACAACCGGGTCAACTCGCGAGCGATGTCGGTGTGGTTGTTCAGGGTGCTGGCGATGTAACCCAGGTCGAAGCCCAGACGGATCTGCTTCATGTAACGGGCATAGGCACGCAGCAGCGCCACGTCGCGCCATGGCAGGCCGGCGGTCAGCACCAGACGGTTGAACGCATCGTTCTCGGCATCGCCACGCACGATGTGGACGAAGGCGTCCTGCAAGGTGTCGTTGAGTTGCTGGATGTCGAGTTCCAGGCCTTCAGCGGCGGTGAATGCGAAGTCGTGGATCCAGAACTCGCGACCGCTGTTGTGGCGCAGGCGATACGGGAATTCACCCAGTACGCGCAGGCCGAGGTTTTCCAGGATCGGCAACACATCGGACAACGCCAGCGGCGTGTCGGCGTGATACAGCTTGCAGTGCAGCTCACGTTGGCCCGATACCTGACCCAGCGGCTGATAGAAGCTCATCACCAGCGGATTCTTTTCGCTCAGGCTCAGCAGGTGCTGCATGTCGACCACAGCCGAGTGGGCGGCGAAACGCTCGCGGTAACCGGCCGGGAAGCCTTTCGGGAAGTCGGCCAGCACGTTGGTGCCCTGGGCTTCGCCGAAGCTCTCGACCACCAGGCTGGCGTAGTCGTCCTGCCAGCTGCGGCAGGCCTGCACCACTTCTTTTTCCAGCAGAACCGGGTCGATGTCCAGACGGTTCTTCGGGTCGACCCGCAGAATCAGCTGCACACGGGCCAGCACGGATTCGGAGAAGAAGGTCCAGAACTCGCAGTCAGAGGCTTTCAGACGATCCATCAGCACTTGCTGGATCTTCTGGCGCACTTCGGTGGAGTAGATGTCACGCGGCACATAGGCCAGGCAGTAGCAGAAACGACCGTACGGGTCTTTGCGCAGGAATACGCGGATCTTGTTGCGTTCCTGGATCTGCACGATCGACATCACGGTGGCGAACAACTCATCCACCGGCGTCTGGAACAGGTCATCGCGAGGCAACACTTCAAGTACCTGGGCCAGTTCCTTGCCCAAGTGAGCCTTGGCCTGGAAGCCCGAGCGCTGCTCGATGATCTCGACCTTGCGACGGATGTAAGGAATGACCCGCACGCTTTCGCCATACACCGACGAGGTGTACAGGCCCATGAAGCGGCATTCCTTGATGACCTTGCCGTTGGCATCGATCTGGCGGATCGACACGTAGTCCGGGTAGGCCGGACGGTGGACACGGCTTGGGTGTGCCGCCTTGGCGAACGACAGCGGCGTCGGTTCACGCAGGTAGTTGACGGCGTAGTCTTCGATGCGCAGGTCATCGACGGTCAGGCCGGCGCGCAGCAGTTTGGTCAGGCCGAGGAACGAGTTCTGGTCATAGACGATGTGACCGCCGTTCTGATCCTCGCCCACCACGAACTCTTCGTAGCCCAGGAAGGTGAAGTGGTTGCCCACCAGCCATTCCAGGAAGCTCTTGATTTCGGATTTTTCTTCGGCGTCGATAGCGAACTGGCTATTGTCGATGCCTTCGATCAGCTCCTGGACCTTGGCTTTCATCGGTTCGAAATCGGCGACCGCAACGCGGACTTCACCGAGAACCTGTTCCAGCTCTTTGGTCAGGACATTCAATTCGGCCGTGTTGGCGCAACGGTCGATTTCCAGGTACATCAGCGATTCTTGCAGAATGCCTTCACCCTGGGTGCCTTTCGGCAGGATTTCCAGTAGCTCACCCTTGCTGCCGCGACGCACGCTCAGCACAGTGGTTTGCAGGGTATGGATGCTGTAGCCGCGACGATTCAGCTCGGTACGCACCGAATCCACCAGGAATGGCAGATCGTGGTGCAGCACTTCGACCGCGGTGTGGGTCGACTGCCAGCCGTGGCGTTCGTAATCGGGGTTGTAGACACGCACTTGCGATTGAGCGTGATCAAAGCGCTCAAGCAGGCGCCATGCAGAAAGGGTGCAACCGGCGAGATCGGACAACCGACGTTGGGTCAGCTCGTCGAGGGAAATGATGCCGAAAAATTGTTCGGCGAACAGCGCCACTTGTGGCAGTGCCTGTTCACTGATGTGCTGCGCCAGTGCCGCTTGCAGTTGGTGCTGGAAGTCGGCTTTGCTGGCTGCGGTGAAGAACGCCATCTGTGGTACTCCGCTTGGGCTTGTTATTGATGGAAGCGTCGCGTGCAAACCCCTTTCGGGGCAATCCGTCACCCTGTTCCTGATTCTCGGGCAGAGGAAACAGGACGACAGTTGGGTGAAGCTGGACGAGACACTCAGGTCACATTCACCTTCCATTAGAATGGGCATCTGCAAAAACGACTGGCGGGGCTACCATTGAGCCATCGACAATGCCTTTACGGGTGCTCATCCGTTGCGCAGCTTAACCAGTGCGGCAAGGGCCGTGCTTGCAGCGCTGCGACATATTCGGTCATCGGCACGTAACTCGTGGCATGCGCCTCGAACAACACTAGCAGCCGTGCAGAAAAATGGGCGTTTTATGCCCGGATTTACAGCACCTTCGTACCAGAAATGACTCGAGATGCATCGGATGTTCACGACGCATCCTCTGACACTCAGCCAAGCAGAAATTCCCGAGGGCTGGCAGAATTGCCGTTTGTTGTGTTCACAACGCTCGCCGAGCCAGGATTTTCCCCATGCAAATCACAACCGACCTCTTGATCGTCAACCCGTGCGATGACGAAGAAGACAATCTGGCCATGCTCTGCTGCACCAGCGCCGAGGGCGAAATGTTCCTGATGAGCCGCTTTCCGGACGAGGACGAGCTGGAGATCATCTTCCACGACAAGCCGTCGGCCCTGGATGGCGTGAAAGTCACCCTCGCTGCAGACCGCCTGCTGATCGAAATCGCCGCCGCCGATGTCGATGCGCTGGGTGGCAATGATTCGCTGGAAATCCTGCACAGTACCGATGCCAGCGATCTGGCTGAGGTGGAAGAAACCTTGCAGAACATCCTCAAGGGGATTGGTACTTACATCAGCGAAATCTGATGGTGGCTGAATGGGCGCCTTCGCGGGCAAATCGGATCGCCGCACCGCTCGCTCCTACCGGTTTTGAGGTGATCGTTCCCACGCTCTGCGTGGGAACGAGCGTTAATCCGCACTTTGCACAAAATGCCGTTAGTCGGCGCCCCCCGCGATGGATTAAAGTAACGCCCCCAGCCCTGGCGTTATTCGAACGTCTTCGGTCACCCTTTCCAGGAACAGTCATCGATGGAACATCGTGAAGCGCTGCTCGCGCTGCGAACCTTTCTTTCAACGCAGATTCTCGGCCAGGAAAAACTCATTGAGCGCTTGCTCATCGCCTTGCTCGCCGACGGTCACATGCTGGTCGAGGGCGCCCCGGGGCTGGCCAAGACCAAGGCCATCAAAGAACTCGCCGAAGGCATCGAAGCACAGTTCCATCGCATCCAGTTCACCCCCGACCTGCTGCCGGCCGACATCACCGGCACGGAAATCTATCGCCCGGAAACCGGCAGCTTCGTGTTCCAGCAAGGCCCGATCTTCCATAACCTGGTGCTGGCGGACGAAATCAACCGTGCCCCGGCCAAGGTCCAGTCGGCCCTGCTCGAAGCCATGGGCGAACGCCAGGTCAGCGTCGGGCGCAGCACCTACGAGCTGTCGCCGCTGTTTCTGGTCATGGCCACGCAAAACCCCATCGAGCAGGAAGGCACCTACCCGTTGCCCGAAGCCCAGCTCGACCGGTTCCTGATGCACGTGAAAATCGGCTTCCCCGACGCCACCGTCGAACGACGGATTCTGCAACAGGCCCGTGGCGAAGCACTGCACGGCGAAACCAAACCTGAACGCCGGGTCAGCCAGCAGGCGATCTTCGCCGCGCGCAAGGAAATCCTCGGGTTGTACATGGCCGACGCCGTGGAGGAATACCTGGTGCAACTGGTCATGGCCACGCGGATCCCGGCCAAGTTCGACCCGGAAATGGCCGAATGGATCGCCTACGGCGCCAGTCCACGCGGTTCCATCGCCCTCGACCGTTGTGCCCGGGCGCATGCCTGGCTGGCCGGTCGCGACTTCGTCAGCCCGGAAGACATTCAGGCGGTGCTGTTCGATGTGTTGCGTCACCGCATCATTCTTTCCTTTGAAGCCGAAGCCGCTGGCATCGACCAGGACCGGGTGGTCCAGCGGATTCTCGACGTCGTAGCCGTCGCTTGACCCCGATGAACACCCTTCTGCCGCCCGAGCCGGGCATCCGCATCAGCCTCGCCGAGCTGATCGAGATGCGCCATCGCGTGCGCGAAGTGCAGCTGTTTTCCACGCCGAGCCAGCGCAGCCCGCTGATCGGCCTGCACCACTCCAAACTGCGCGGGCGCGGGGTGGACTTCGATCAGGTGCGGGTCTATCAGGCCGGCGATGATGTGCGCAGCATCGACTGGCGCGTCACCGCCCGGACCCAGGAACCGCACACCAAGCTGTTCCATGAGGAGCGCGAACGACCGATTTTCATCATGGTTGAACAGAGCCGCCGGCTGTTTTTCGGCTCCGGGTTGATGTTCAAGTCGGTCCTGGCCGCCCAGGCCGCGAGCCTGATTGGCTGGGCCGCGCTGGGGCATAACGACCGGGTCGGCGGGCTGGTGTTCGGCGATAACGAGCATTACGAAATCAAGCCGCGCCGCAGTAAGCAGAGCCTGCTGCAACTGCTCAACCGGCTGGTGCGGGTCAATCAGTCGCTGCACACCGAGCGCGAACCTGACCGCGACGCCTTCGGCATTGCCCTGCGCCGCGCCCGGGAAGTGCTGCGCCCCGGCAGCCTGGTGATCGTGATCTGCGACGAACGCGCCTTGTCCGACAGTGCCGAGCAGCAATTGAGCCTGTTGTCGCGCCATTGCGACTTGTTGCTGCTGCCGGTGTCCGACCCGCTGGATCACGCCCTGCCCGCCGCCGGCCTGCTTCGCTTTGCCGAACACGGCGCGCAACTGGAACTCGACACCTTGAATTTCGACCTGCGCCAGGCCTATCGCGCCCAAGCGGAAGCACGCATTGACCGCTGGGAGCTGCTGGCGCAGAAGCTGCGGGTGTTGCTGATGCCGTTGAGTACCCAAAGTGAAATGGTCGAGCAATTGCGCGAATACCTGAACCCACAACGTCCGGGGAAAGGTCGATGAGCAGCCTCGATCAACTGCAACCGCTGATTTCCCCGCCACCGATCGGCTTCTGGCCGCCGGCACCGGGCTGGTGGCTGCTGCTGTTGTTGCTGCCGCTGATCGGTTTCGGCGTATGGCAATTGCGACGCTTCATTCCGGACAAGCGCCCGATCGTCCGTGCCGAACAACCGCTGGACCCGGTGCGCCTCGCCGCCCTGGCCGAACTCGCACTGATGCCCAAACCCTACGACGGCGCCCCGGCCGGTGCGTGGCTGCAGCAACTCAACGGCTTGCTCAAACGCCTGTGCCGCAACCATTACCCCTACAGCCAGAGCCACACCCTTAACGGGCGCCAATGGCTGGCGTTCCTTGATAACCGCTGCCCGGCTGCCGGCCTCACGCGCTGGATGGTGCTGGTGGAAGGTGCCTACAAGCCCGAATGCAAGCTCGACGACAAGGCCATCGCCGGCCTGACTCAAGCCGTGGACACCTGGATTCGCAAACATGTTTGAGTTCGCCTGGCCGTGGATTTTCGCCCTGCTGCCGCTACCGTGGCTGATGCGGGTGCTGTTGCCGGTGGCCGACAGCGGCGAACCGGCGCTCAAGGTCAGCTTCCTCAGCGACCTCGAAGGCCTCGCTCGCCGCCGCGCCCGGGCCAACCTGCCGACCTGGCGCCAGCAAGCCCCGTTCATTCTGATGTGGCTGTTGCTGCTGATCGCCGCGGCGCGCCCGCAATGGCTCGGCGAACCGCTACCAATTGCCGCCAGTGGCCGCGACTTGCTGGTGGCGGTGGACGTCTCCGGCTCAATGGACTTCCCCGACATGCAGTGGCAGGACGAAGACGTCAGCCGACTGTCACTGGTGCAGCATTTGCTCGGTGATTTTCTCGAAAGTCGCGATGGCGACCGGGTCGGGTTGATCCTGTTCGGCAGCCAGGCCTATCTGCAAGCGCCGCTGACCTTCGACCGCCACACCGTGCGTGTCTGGCTCGACGAAGCGCGGATCGGCATCGCCGGCAAGAACACCGCCATCGGCGACGCCATCGGCCTGGCCCTCAAACGCCTGCGCCAACGCCCGGCACAAAGCCGCGTGCTGATTCTGGTCACCGACGGTGCCAACAATGGCGGCGAAATCGATCCGCTGACCGCCGCACGCCTGGCGGCGAATGAAGGCGTAAAAATCTACCCGATCGGCATCGGCGCCGACCCGGAACAAAGCGGCACCCTGGGCTTCCTGGGTATCAATCCAAGCCTGGACCTCGACGAGCCGGCCTTGAAAGCCATTGCCCAAGCCACCGGAGGCCAGTATTTCCGCGCCCGCGACGGCCAGGAATTGCAGGCGATCAAGACCACCCTCGACAAACTGGAACCGGTGGCCCAGCAACCTACGCAGGCCCGTCCGGCCCAGGCGTTGTATCACTGGCCTCTGGCGATGGCGCTGCTGTTGAGCATGCTGCTGGTGATCCGTGAGCGCTGGCCGGATAACCCGTTGCAACGTCTATTCACCAAGAAGCTGTTTACCAAAGAGCGGTTTCTGCATACGCAACTGCCCGACTGGCGTCAGCGCCTCAAACGCCTGCGTCTGCGGAGGCGCCGATGATCGCTCTCTGGCCGTACTGGTTCCGTCCTTGGTGGCTGCTATTGCTGCCGTTGCTGGGCTGGTTGCTCTGGCAACTCTGGCACCGGCAGAAGCGCGCGGGTCGCTGGCAAATGATTCTGCCACCGGCCTTCCATGCCGCGTTGCTCAGTGGTGGCAGCGGTCGCGAGAGCAAACTGCCATGGGTCGCCCTGGGCCTGGCCTGGGTGCTGACCGTGCTGGCCCTGCTGGGGCCGAGCTGGCAACGCGTCGAGCAAACCGGCCAGAAACCCGCTGACCCGCTGGTGGTGTTGCTTGAGTTGACCCCGGAAATGCTCGCCGCAGACGTTGCGCCAAACCGGCTGGAACAGGCCCGGCGCAAACTGCTGGATCTGCTGCAAAACCGCAGCGACGCGCAGACCGCCATCGTCGTCTACGCCGGCAGCGCCCACACGCTGGTGCCACTGTCGGACGACCTGTCGACCAGCCGCAATCTTTTGGATGCGCTCAAGCCGTCGCTGATGCCCCAGGCCGGTCATCGCGCCGATCTCGCGGTGGCCAAGGCCCTGACGCTGCTGGATCAGGGTGCCCTCGGCCAGGGGCGGATCCTGCTGATCGGTTCGTCGCTGACGGAAAACGAACGCCAAGGGATTCGTCAGGCGCTGGACGCCAAGTCCACACAATTTCTGATGCTCGGCATCGGTACCGCCGAAGGTGCGCCGGTCGCGCAGGACGACGGCAGTTTCCTCAAGGACGATCAGGGCGCGATTCTGGTGCCGCATCTGGACGGCCCCAGCCTGAAAGCCTTTGCCAATGGCCTGGGTGGACGTTATGCCCAGGCCCGCCTGGACGATGCCGACCTGCGCGACCTCGGCCTGCTCGACGGCCCACGGGACCTGCGCAACGACGGCCAGACGTTACGCCTCGACACTTGGGCCGATCAGGGTTACTGGCTGCTGCTGCCGTTATTATTGCTGGCCGCCTGTGCCGGGCGTCGCGGCTGGCTGTTCTGCTTGCCGCTGCTGTTCCTGCTGCCGCAACCGAGTTATGCCTTCGATTTCGAAGACTTGTGGCTGCGGCCCGATCAGCAGGGTTTGCACTTGCTCAAACAAAAGCGCCCTGCCGAAGCCGCACAGCATTTCGAAGACCCGCAATGGCAAGGTGTGGCGCTCTATGAAGCAGGCGACTACAGTGGCGCCGCCCAGCGGTTTGCCCAAGGCAACGACGCCCACGCCCACTACAATCGGGGTAACGCGCTGGCCAAAAGCGGCGAACTGGAAGCGGCGCTGGATGCTTATGAGCAAGCGCTGGAACTTCAGCCAGACCTGCGCCCGGCGCTGACCAACAAGGCGCTGGTGGAAGCGCTGCTCAAGCAGAAAACCGCTACACCGCCCGTCGAGCCGGACAAAACCGCCGAGGGCAAAACCGAAACCATGCCTCAGGAACCGCCACCGGGCAGCGCCACCCAGCCGAGTGATGGCGAGCCGAAAACCGATGCCCAACAGGCCACGCCGGACGCCGAGCAGCCGCCCACGGCACCACCGCAACCGGGCGCCAATGAAGTTCCGGGCAGCGAATTGGGGGATGAACAAAGCACCACGCCACCACGGCGCCCCGCCAGCGACTTGCTCGAAGGCGAACAGCAACAGGCGCTGGAGCAATGGCTGCGCAAGATCCCGGATGACCCCGGCGAACTGCTCAGGCGCAAATTCTGGTACGAACAGCAACAACATCAGGATCAGGGAAAAACTCGATGACCCGCTTCACCGCCTTCTTGCTTGCACTGCTTCTGTGGACCGCTCAGGCCCAGGCTGCGGAGCTGGTCGCCAGTGTCGATCGCAGTCGCCTGAGTTCCGGGGAGACGGTCGAACTGACTCTGGAATCCAGCGACGTGACCCAGTTCGGAAAACCCGACCTGACTCCGCTGGAGCCGCAGTTCGAGGTGCGCGGTACCCGTCAGGTCAACCAACCGAACACCCTCAACGGCAACACTCAAGCGACTACCCGCTGGATCATCACCCTGCTGCCCCGGCAGAACGGCAGCGTGGTGATTCCGTCACTGCAACTGGGCGAGGCGCAGAGCCAACCGATTACCGTGCAGGTGACCGAAAGCGAAACCCAGGACACCAGCAACACGCTAGCGCCGGTGTTCATCGAAGCCAGCCTCGACCAGAGCAGCGTCTATGTGCAGGCTCAGGCGATCCTGACCTTGCGCATTTATCATTCGGTGTCGCTGTACGACGACAGCAGCCTGACCCCGCTGCAGATTCCCGACGCGCGCATCGAACAACTGGGCGAGTCGCGCACCTACGAGAAAGCCATCAACGGTTTGCGCCACGGCGTGATCGAAATGCGCTACGCGATTTACCCGCAGCACAGCGGCGTGCTGACCATTCCGGCGCAGGTATTCAGTGCCACACTGGTCGATACCCAACCGTCCCAGGACGGATCGCCCCAGGGGCCAAAACCGGGCAAATTGATGCGCGTCAGTTCCACCGAGATTCCGCTGACGGTCAAGGCCAAGCCCGGCAGTTATCCAGCCGATGTTCCCTGGCTACCGGCCCGCAGCCTGAGCCTGAGTGAAAGCTGGAGTCCGGAACCGGATCATGCGCAGGTCGGCGACTCGCTGACCCGCAGCCTGACCTTGAGTGCCGAGGGCCTCGCCAGTTCTCAACTGCCACCGTTGCCCGCCACCGAGATCAACGGCCTGCGGCGCTACCCGGATCAACCGGTGCTGAGCAACCAGAGCGGGGAGCGTGGCTTGGTCGGCAGTCGCGAGGACCGTGAAGCCCTGGTGCCGACCCGCACCGGCGACATCGACTTGCCGAGCGTTGAAGTGATCTGGTGGAACACCTTCGAGGATCACCTGGAACACACCAGTCTTCCGGCCCGCACACTGCAAGTGGCGAGCAATCCGAGCCTGATCGTCGACACCCCGGCGAGCAGCCCGCTGGTGATGTCCGGCGCCAGCAACGAAGCCCTTTGGTGGTGGAAACTCAGCACGGCAATTCTGGCCTGCACCACCCTGCTGGGCTTCGGCCTCTGGTGGCGCGCCCGCTCGCAACCGGCAATCCTGCGGGCAGCGCAGACCGGCCCGAGCCCACGCACGCTGCTCGACGACCTCAAACGCGCCTGCCAGGCCAACGACACCCACGCCACCCGCCAGGCCCTCGACGCCTGGGCCCGGCAACAACCGGAAACCCTGGCCGACATGGCCGCCCGTTTCGTGCCGCTGTCCGATGCCCTCGACGGCCTGAACGGCGCGCTCTACAGCGAGACCGGGCAGTATTGGCAAGGTGAAGAACTCTGGCGCGCCATCCGGGCGATCCCGACGGCCGAAGGGGTTCAAGGCGTGGTCGGCGACAGCGGGTTGCCGCCGCTTTACCCTAAATAGTCCCGACCAATGGGATGAAGGGGCGGATGTGGCGAGGGGGTTTGTCGAAACGCCGCATCGCCCCGTTCGACTGCGAAGCAGTCATGAATCCAGGCAATTCGGTGGCACTGAAGAATTGTAAGGGGCGCTTCGCACCCCAACGGGGGCAAGCCTCCTCGCCACAAAATCAGTGCCTGACCACATCCCCTGTGTTTGCCAGTAAACTCTCCCCTCTTTAGCCGCCATCATTTCCACCGCGGCCATCACCTTATTTTGTTGCGGAGTACGCCTTGCGTCTGTTCCACACCTCCGACTGGCACCTTGGGCAGAACCTGCACGGCCAGGAACGCGATTTCGAGCACGCCTGTTTTCTCGACTGGCTGCTGCGTCAGCTGAAGCTGGACCAGCCCGATGTGCTGCTGATTGCCGGCGATATCTTCGACACGGTCAACCCACCGGTCAAAGCCCAGGAACGCCTCTACGACTTCATCGTCAGCGCCCACGAACAGCAGCCCTTGCTGACCATCGTGATGATCGCCGGCAACCACGACTCCGGCTCGCGTATCGAACTGCCCGCGCCGTTGATGCGCCGCTTGCGCACTCACGCTCTCGGGCGCGTGCTGTGGCTGGATGATGGCCAACTGGATGCCGAACGCCTGTTGCTGCCGTTGCCGGATGCCAGCGGCGCAATCGCTGCCTGGTGCCTGGCGCTGCCGTTCCTGCGCCCCGCCGAAGTGACTGGCGCGCAGCTGGGTGACAACTATTTGCGCGGCATCGGCCAGGTTCACGAATGGCTGATTGAAGCGGCGAACGCCAAGCGCAAGCCGGGTCAGGCGCTGATCGCCATCAGCCATGCGCACATGGCCGGCGGTTCGGTGTCCGAGGACTCCGAGCGCAGCCTGATCATCGGCAACGCCGAAGCCCTGCCCGCCAGCCTGTTCGGACCGAGCATCAGCTATGTCGCCCTCGGGCATTTGCACAAGCCGCAGAAGGTCAACGGCGAAGAACGCATCCGCTACAGCGGCTCGCCGATCCCGCTGTCATTCTCCGAGATCGGTTATCAACATCAGATTCTCGACATCAAACTGGATGGCGAAACCCTGCTCAGCGTCGAACCGAAGCTCATTCCCCGACCAGTGAACCTGCAACGCCTCGGCCCCGCGCCGCTGGCGGAGATCCTGCTGCAACTGGCCGACCTGCCCAACATCGACCTGCTCGCCGACATCCAGCGCCAGCCGTGGCTAGAAGTGCGGGTGCGTCTCGACGAACCGCAACCGGACCTGCGCCATCAAGTGGAAACGGCCCTGCAAGGCAAAGCGGTACGGCTGGTGCGGATTGCCGCCGAATACGCCGGCAACGGCAACGGCAGCCGCGACGGCGTCGAGGACGGCGCCACGTTGATCGAACTGGACCAACTGACGCCGCAGGAACTGTTCAGCCGCGCCTGGCAGGACAACTACGGCAGCGAGGTCGATGAGCAAACGCTCAAGGACTTCGCCGAGCTGCTGCAAGACGTGCAGATGGAGAGCGAACAGC
Organism: Pseudomonas sp. FP1740; assembly: GCF_030687165.1. Lineage (NCBI taxonomy): Bacteria > Pseudomonadati > Pseudomonadota > Gammaproteobacteria > Pseudomonadales > Pseudomonadaceae > Pseudomonas > Pseudomonas sp. FP1740. The sequence continues at coordinate 3,041,931 of NZ_CP117461.1, read as the reverse complement.
CATGAAAATCCTCGCGATCCGCCTGAAAAACCTCGCCTCCCTGGCCGGGCCGTTTGAGATCGACTTCACCGCCGAGCCCTTGGCCAGCGCCGGCCTGTTCGCGATTACCGGGCCGACCGGCGCCGGCAAAAGTACGCTGCTCGACGCGCTGTGCCTGGCGCTGTTTGGCGCCGTGCCGCGGCTGAACAACACCGGCCGCGATGCCAAAGTTCCGGACGCCGATGGCGAAATCGGCACCGGCGACCCACGCACCCTGCTGCGTCGTGGCACCGGAGAAGGTTATGCCGAAGTGGATTTCGTCGGCATCGACGGTCGTCGCTATCGCGCGCGCTGGGAGGCCAATCGCGCTCGGGAGAAGGCCGGCGGCAAGCTGCAAGCCAGTCGCCAGAGCCTGCGCGACATCGATCAGGATCAACTGCTGGCCAGCCAGAAAGGCGAGTACAAGACTCAGCTCGAAACCGCGCTGGGCCTGAACTTCGAACAGTTCACCCGCGCCGTGTTGTTGGCCCAAAGCGAGTTCAGCGCGTTCCTCAAGGCGGACGACAACGACCGCAGCGAACTGCTGGAAAAGCTCACCGACACCGCGCTCTACACCCGCCTCGGTCGCCGCGCCTTCGACAAGACCAAAGAAGCACGCGAAGCCCACAAGCTGTTGCAGGACCAGGCCACCGGGGTCACGCCACTGTCGCCTGAAGCCCGGGCCGAGCTTGATGAGCGCTTCAATGACGCGCAGCAGCAACTCAAGACCCAGCAGGCGCAGCTCAAGCAATTGGAGCTGCAACACACCTGGCTCAAGGATTTGCGTCAGTTGCAGGACGCGCAACAGAGCGCCTCCGAGCAACTGCAGTCCGCCCAACAACACTGGGACAACCTGGCCGGCGAGCGCTTGAAGCTGACCCGTCTGGAGCAATTGGCCCCGCAACGGCACCAGTTCGCGCGCAAGACCGAATTGACCACCCAGCTCACACCGCTGGCGGCGCAGATTCAGCAGCATGCTCAACGGCAAACCGATCTGAACGCGCGTCAGGCTCAGCTCGAACACAGCCTGAGCGCGGCGCAGTCGGCACTGGCCGCCGCACAAAGCCAACACAGCAACAGCGCGCCACTGCTGCGTCAGGCTTTCGAAGAGCAAAGCACCCTCGCCCGCCTGGTCAAGGACGCCAGCCTCAGTGCCGACCTCAAGCAGCAGGCGGAACTGGCCTGCACGCAGGGCCAAAGCACGATTCAGGGCTTGCTTGACCAGCAGAAACAAGTCGCAGAACGGTTGCAGCAAATTGCCGGTGAGCTTGAGAAAAGCACTCATCTGGCGCCGCTGAGCGATGCCTGGAACGCCTACCGCGATCGTCTGCAGCAACTGATGCTGATCGGCAATCGCCTGAACAAGGGCCAGTCCGAACTGGCTGCCCTGGAGCAAAGCGCCACCCGCGCCGCCGAGGATCTGGCCGCTCAACGCCAGAGCCTGGAGCTGCTGTACAAAGAGGCTGGCGCCGAACCCGAAGCCGTGGCCGAGCAGATTCAGATCCTCGGCAGCCTGCTACAGGACAACCGCAAGCAACTGCGGGCCGTTGAAGAACTGACGCGGCTGTGGGCCAGCCAACAAGAACTGGACAAGCGCGGCACCGAACTTCAGCAGCGCCAAGTCGCCGCTCAACAAGCGCGTGATCGTCTGACCCAGGACGGGGTGAAGACCAAGACCGAATTGACGGTCGCCGAACAGACCCTGACCGTCACCCGCGAGCTGCTGGAACGTCAGCGCCTGGCGCGCAGTGCCAGCGTCGAAGAGCTGCGTTCGCAACTGCTGGACGATCAGCCGTGCCCGGTCTGCGGCAGCCCGGACCATCCTTATCATCAGCCCGAAGCCTTGTTGCAAAGCCTCGGCCGCCACGATGAGAGCGAACAGGCCAACGCCCAGAAAGCCGTCGACCTGCTCAAGGAAAAACTCACCGAGCTGCGCGCCGAAGTTGGCGGCTTGATTGCTCAACAAAAGGAATTGCTGCAGCAGCAAGAACAACTCGCCACTCAACAACAGAGCCTGACACCGAGCCTGGAAGCGCACCCATTATCCGCCCAACTGTTGGCCCAGGACGCGAACAAACGCGATGCCTGGCTGACCCAACAAAGCAGCCAGCTGAACCAGAGCATCACCCAGGACGAACAGCGGCAAACCGCCCTGCTCACCCTGCAACAGGATGCCGCGCGACTGGCGCAACAACTGCGCAGCGCCGAAGCGGCGAACCAACAGGCGACACAACACCTGCTCAACCAGCAACGGGAGTTGAGCAGCGATCGCCAACGCCTGGACGAAGAACTGAGCGCGTTCAGCAGCCTGCTGCCAGCCGAGACGCTGGAAGCGCTGCGCAACGAACCCGCCGCGACTTTCATGCAGCTCGACCAGCAGATCGCCCAGCGCCTGCAACAACTCGAACAGCAGCGCGATGAACTCGGCGAACAGCAACAACGCCAGCAGACGCTGGACAAAGAACAGGACCGCCAGCAGACCCGCACCCAGCAACTGGACGCCGCGCAGCAGCAGTTCAGCGCGTTGGCCGGGCAACAACAGGCTTGCCAGGAAAAACTGACGCAACTGCTGGGCGAACACGCCAGCGCCGAACAATGGCAACAGCAACTGGATCAGGCCGTCGAACAGGCGCGCAATGCCGAAGCGACGGCCAATCAGGAACTGCAAAGCGTGCGCACGGGCCTGGTGCAACTGGCCGCCGAACTCAAGGCGCAACAGGAACGTGCACAAGCCCTGGAAAGCGAAGACCGCGAGCTCAACAGCAAGATCACCGACTGGCGCGCGCAGCATCCAGAACTGGACGACGGTGGGCTGGAAGCGCTGCTCGGTGTCAACGACCAACAGCTCAGCGAGCTGCGTCAACGATTGCAGCAAAGCGAACAAGACATCGCGCAAGCCAAGGTGCTGTTGCAGGAGCGGGATCAGCGCTTGCGCGATCATCAGGCGCAGCACAACGGCAACCTGGACGCCGAACAACTGGCCACGGCACTGGCCGAGCTGCAAAACCTGTTCGCCGCCAGCGAGCATCGCTGCGCCGAATTGCGTGCTGAACAAACCGAAGATCAGCGTCGACAAAACGCCAATCAGGCGCTGGCGCAGCAGATCGCCGACGCCTACGCCGAGTACCAGCGCTGGGCGCGCTTGAATGCGCTGATCGGTTCGGCCACCGGCGACACCTTCCGCAAAATCGCCCAGGCCTACAACCTCGACCTGCTGGTGCATCACGCCAACGTCCAGTTGCGGCAACTGGTGCGGCGCTATCGCCTGAAACGGGGCGGCAGCATGCTCGGGTTATTGGTGATGGACACCGAGATGGGCGATGAACTGCGCTCGGTGCATTCGCTGTCCGGTGGCGAGACGTTCCTGGTGTCGCTGGCGCTGGCGCTCGGTTTGGCATCGATGGCATCGAGCACGCTGAAAATCGAATCGCTGTTCATCGACGAAGGCTTCGGCAGCCTCGACCCCGAATCCCTGCAACTGGCCATGGACGCCCTCGACGGCCTGCAGGCGCAGGGACGCAAGGTCGCGGTGATTTCCCACGTACAGGAAATGCATGAACGGATTCCGGTGCAGATCCAGGTCCACCGCCAGGGCAACGGCCTGAGTACCCTGGAGGTGAAATGATCACGCTGTATTCGTTCCGCCGCTGCCCCTACGCCATGCGCGCACGCATGGCCCTGCGTTATTCGGGGGTTGCGGTGAATATCGTCGAGGTCAGCCTCAAGGCCAAACCGGCCGAAATGCTCGCGCTGTCAAGCAAAGGCACGGTGCCGGTGCTGAGCGTGGACGGCCGGGTGATCGATGAAAGCCTGGAGATCATGCGCTGGGCGCTGGCGCAGAACGATCCGCAGGACTGGCTGCTCAAGGATGACCCTGTCGGGCAGCGATACATCGCCGGGCTGATCGAAGAAAACGATTCGGTGTTCAAGGTGCACCTCAATCGCTACAAATACGCCGAGCGTTATCCCGAGCAGCCAATGACGTTTTATCGCGCCGAGGGCGAGGTGTTCTTGCGCAAGCTGGATCAGTTGCTGGAGGGGCGCGACTACTTGCTGGGCGAGCACCCGAGCCTGGCCGATGTCGCCTTGATGCCGTTCGTGCGGCAATTCGCCCATGTGGATCGCGAGTGGTTCGGGCAGATACCTTATGTGCGATTGCAGGGCTGGTTGCAGCGCTTTCTGGAATCGGATCTGTTCACCGGTGTGATGCAGAAGTAGCCTTTGTAGCAGCTGCCGAGCGTGCGAGGCTGCTGCTACAGGTGTGGTTGTGTGCAGGTAAGGGAGTCAAGCCAACACTTCACACATCCCCAACGCCGAGCAATCCACCTGGAATGGCCCGAAAAATTCGCCATTGGATTTGCTCGGCGGATTACCCACCAGCAACTCCAGCGCTTTGGCGGTCTGGATGTTGTGGGCGATGTTATGGTTGCATTCGATGGCCCGTGCCAGCGAGCCCGCCGAGCCCTGCCCGATCCCCAACAACGAAGCGCCATTGGTCATGAACGCCAGAAAGGCGATGACCCAGAGTCTGCGTCCTTTCATGCCCCTGCCACTCCCGCCAAGTCGACGTCATCAACCACCGCGTGTTGAGCGCGGTGTTCGAACTGGATGCCGGGATAAGCGACCTGAATCGGAGCTTGAAGGCTGTGTTGCGATTGAGCCGAAAGGCTGACGACCAACACCATGGCCACGTAAAGACCAATGGCCAAGTAGGCGCCGTGTTTGGCAGAAGTGAGTATGGTGCTGGCCATGGTGTTCTCCGTGGGCATGTTTCAGTGCCCACAGAATCGATCAAAAAACAGAAGATAACTAGCGACCTTTATGCATAGTAGCTATCAGTTTTATTGATCTTTAACCCAGCGTGTTTCAATCCTCGATAAAACTCATCAAGCGCTCACGGGCCGCGTCCGGCTCGTTGGGAACGGGCTGGGCAGCCGACAGAATCGGGGTGGAATAGAGAAACAGGAGAACCACTGCCAGACGCATCGCCATGCTGTCGATCCTTATTAGAGAAGGAGTCAAAAAATCAGCGTCAAATTTAAACACATGGCCATGTGATATCAAGCAATACATTGATGGCAATATGATGCTATCGTAAATGCGTTATGCAGGAGCGACATCACTTCGAGGCTTTTCGACGCCTGTGGGGGCCGATCGGCAAGTGACTTCGCTCCTGCATAAAGGGTGCAGGGCTGACATTTCAGTGTTGGTTTTTGTGATCCAGCGCGGCGTAGAAGTTGGCGCTCTGTTGCAGGTATTTCTGGGTGTAGCTTTGGGTGTGGGATTTTTTGTCGCTGATTTCAACGCTGGCGCTGGCAGGCAGAGCAACACTGGCGGAAATAGCGGAAGCGGCGATAACAGAGAAGAGATTGAAGTTCATGACGGTATTCCTCGATTCAGTTGGCTTGCTTGCCCGGTTGGGCCGTGAAGCAAACTTAACTCCCGAGGGTCGGCGCCTTGAAATGCTTTGTAGCATTAGCCGATATCAGTCTCATTAATAGAAGGTTGCAGGCCCCATCAATCGGGGCCTGCGGCCTATTGACGCAGCAGGAACTTGAGATCGCTCGGGGCATCCATCGGCAGTTTCTGCACGGTTTTGCCCAGCAGACCGGTCTTGGCGTCGCGCTCGACGACGACAATCTGGTTGCTCTTCTGGTTGGCAATCAGCACGAATTTGCCACTCGGATCGAGGCTGAACTCGCGCGGATGATCACCGTCCACCGAGCGGCGCTGAAGCTCCTTGAGGTGCCCGGTTGCCGGGTCGATGGCGAACACCAGCAACTGATTGGCGGTGCCACGGTTGCTGACGTAAAGGAACTTGCCATCGGCCGAGGCATGAAGCGCCGCCGCAGCCTTGCCCGATGTGGGCAGCCCCGCCGCCAGATCGACCAACTGCGTTTGCACGAGTTTGCCGTCCTGATGGTCGAACACCGCCACCTGTGCGCTCATTTCCAGGGTCAGCCAGGCGTGCTTGCCATCAGCGCTGAACAGCAAATGTCGCGGCCCGCTGCCGGGGGGCAACGGGACGGACGCGGGCTTGGCGGCAGTCAACGGCAGTTCCGGATTGGCCTTGGGGTCGAAGCGATAGATAAAGATCTTGTCCGCGCCCAGGTCATTGGAAAACACGTATTGACCATCCGGCGAAGAGATCGCCGAATGCACGTGCGCCGACATCTGCCGCTCGGGGTCGATCCGGCTGGACGGATGACCGCTCATCTGCACGACGGGTCTCAGCTTGCCATCGGGGCTCACCGGTAACACTGCCAGGGTGCCGCCCGGGTCCTCGGCCACCGAGTAGTTGCTGACAAACAGATGGCTGGCATCGCCGCTGATGCTCGAATGGGTCGGCTCGTTGCCCAGGGTTTGCACCTGGTTGATCAGGCTCAGTTCATGGGTTTTCGGATCGATAGCGTAACTGCTGACGCGCCCTACCGGATCGGCCTGCCCCGGGCCGTTTTCGTTGACCGCGAACAAGCGACGTTGATCCTTGGACACGGTCAGCCAGGACGGGTTGGCGCTCTTCACCACTTGCAGCGGCTTGGCATCGATCTGCCCGGTGCGGCTGTCGAAGTTCAGGCGATAAATCCCCTGGCTCTGGCCGGCGGTGTACGACCCCACCAGCAATTCGTAGTTGTCGACCGACGCCGCCTGCACGCCCATCGCGCCGACGCTGCCGGCAATCAACAGTGGCCAGAAGTTACGCATCCTCATTCGTTTCGTCCTCGTCATCCTGACCACCAAACGCTTCCATAGGCACCAGCCGGTGTTCACCGGAATCACCGATGATGATCCAGCTCTTCAAATCGGGATCGAAAGTCGCCGCCTTGATCTGCGCCATGCTGAACTCCCAACGCTTGAGCGCCCGACCGTCCATGCATTCGATGTGCAGGTTGTCGTCTTCATCGAGGGAGAAATCGAAGGCGTGCAGCCCGTCGATCTCCAGCATGTCGCAGTGTTCGAGGGCGTTGAGCAAGGTGTCGTTTGCGGCAGTCATGGCAGTCAATCTTTGAATGGGAAAGGGCAATGATAGCTCATCACACCGCAATGATCGTTCCCACGCTCCGCGTGGGAATGCCTCAACGGACGCTCTGCGTTCGGCTGTTGATGTGACGCGGAGCGTCACGGGCTGCATTCCCACGCAGAGCGTGGGAACGATCAGTTACAGCGGACCGAGCCAATCAGTTGTGGGCGGCTAGAGAGCATCACGCGATGGTTTGCCATCGACCAGGCGCTGGATGCGCAAAGGATTGCCATTCTTCAACGCGTCCGGCAGCAGGCTATCGGGGTAGTTCTGGAAGCACACCGGGCGCAGGAAACGGTCGATGGCCAGGGTGCCCACCGAAGTGCCGCGCGCATCGGAAGTCGCTGGATACGGTCCGCCATGGACCATCGAATCGCAGACTTCCACACCGGTCGGATAACCGTTGAGCAAGATCCGCCCGACCTTCTGCTCCAACAAGGGCGTCAGCTCGCCGAAGCGTTCGAAGTCCGCCGGCTCACCGATAATCGTTGCCGTCAGTTGCCCGTGCAGGCCGTTCAGCGCAGCACTGAGTTGCGCCTGATCCGCCACTTCAACAAACACCGTGGTCGGGCCGAACACTTCCTCTTGCAGCACTTCATCGCCATCGAGCAACAGACTCACATCCGCCTTGAACAATTGCGGCTGCGCCTGATTGCCTTGTTGCGAATTACCGGCCAAGTGCTCGATTTTCGGATGCGAAAGAAGCTTGTGCAGGCCTTTGCCATAGCTGCTCAAGGTGCCGGCGTTGAGCATGGTTTGCGCCGGCTGATCGCCGATCAGCCCGGCCACCTGCTGCACGAACGCACTGAACTGCGGCGAACGAATGCCGATCACCAGCCCCGGATTGGTACAGAACTGCCCGCAGCCCTGCACCACTGAAGCCGTGAGGTCACGGGCGATGCTTTCAGCACGAGTATCCAGCGCCTGCGGTAACACGATCACCGGGTTGATGCTCGACATCTCGGCGAACACCGGAATCGGCTGCGGCCGTGCCGCGGCCATGTCGCACAGCGCCCGGCCACCTTTCAGTGAACCGGTAAAACCGACCGCCTGAATCGCCGGGTGCTTGACCAGCGCTTCCCCTACCCCACCACCGTAGATCATGTTGAACACACCGGCCGGCATGGCGGTTTTCTCGGCGGCGCGGATCACCGCGTCGGCCACCCATTCAGCGGTTGCCATGTGGCCGCTGTGGGCCTTGAACACCACCGGGCAGCCGGCGGCCAAGGCCGAAGCGGTGTCGCCGCCAGCCGTGGAGAACGCCAACGGAAAGTTACTCGCGCCAAACACCGCCACCGGCCCCAGACCGATACGGTACTGACGCAGGTCCGGACGCGGCAGTGGCTGGCGTTCCGGCAGCGCCAGATCGATCCGCGCGCCATAGAAATCACCACGCCGCAGCACCTTGGCGAACAGACGCATCTGGCCGCTGGTGCGCCCACGCTCACCTTGAATCCGCGCCGCCGGCAACGCGGTTTCGCGGCAGACCACGGCCACGAACTCATCGCCCAGGGCATCCAGTTCATCGGCAATCGTGTCCAGAAATTGCGCACGGCGCTCGGCGCTCAGGCTGCGATAGGCCGGGTAAGCGGCGGCGGCAGCCTTCGCGGCGGCGTCGACTTCTGCAGCGGTGGCCTGGTAGAAATCGTGGGGCAAGGCCTCGCCAGTGCTGGCATCGACGCTCTGCAGTTTGACGGTGCCGGCAGCGCTGCGCTCGCCGCCAATGTAGTTGTGACCAAGAATCCGGGTCATGGGTGTCTCCTTAAAGTGTGCCGACAGTGCCGGGTTCGAACGCTGCTTCAACCGGAGCGATGCCGTTGATCAAGGGTGCGCCGAACTCGGCCTGGCTGATCTCGAACACATCGCCCGGCCGGGTACGGATGCCATCGGCGAAGGACAGGGTCGCGGTGCCAAAGAAGTGGATGTGCACGTCGCCGGGGCGCAGGAACTGGCTGTACTTGAAATGGTGATACTCGAGGTTTTCCAGGCTGTGACACATGTTGGCTTCGCCACTGAGGAACTCGTTCTGCCACAGCACTTCGCCGTCGCGCAGGATGCGACTGGTGCCTGCCAGGTGTTGCGGCAATTCGCCGACCCGAAGCTCCGGGCCATAGCTGCAACTGCGCAGTTTCGAATGGGCCAGGTAAAGGTAATTCTTGCGTTCCATCACGTGATCGGAGAACTCGTTGCCCACCGCAAAACCGAGGCGATACGGTTTGCCGTCGTGGCCGATGACATAGAGGCCGCTGAGTTCGGGCTCTTCCCCGGCATCTTCAGCAAAGGGCGGTAGCGGGAAAGGCTTGCCCGGTCGCACGACGATGCTGCCATCGCCCTTGTAGAACCATTCCGGTTGCACGCCGGCCTGGCCGGCTGCAGGTTTACCGCCCTCCACACCCCACTTGAAGATGCGCATGGTGTCGGTCATCGCCGCTTCATCGCCGGCCTGCTGATGCATTTTGTCCCGAGCCGAGGCGCTGCCCAAATGGGTCAGGCCGGTGCCGCTGACCAGCATATGCGCCGGGTCCGGGTGATCCAGCGGCGGCAGGATGCGCAGCTTGGCCAGCAGCTCGGCATAGTTGTGGCTGATGCCCAGCCCCAGGGTTTGAACCTGTCGCTCAAGACTGGCACCCGCCTCGATCGCCGCCAGCGCCAGATCCCGCATCGTGTGCGCATCCTGCACTTCACGCACCAGACCGTCTTCGACCACGCCGACGCGGCGTTCGCCATTACTCAATTCGAACTGAACTAAACGCATGAACCTTCTCCTGTTAATGCAGAACTTGTTGGCCAATCTCGCGTCAGGTACGGGTAGCACCGCGGGCACTTGCCGCGAACTGGTCGGCCGGCAGCACATGCTTGCGTTCCAGCAGGCGATACACCACGCCGGTCAGGACCAGACCGAACACCATCACGCAGGACAGGAAATACAGCCCCGACGCCAGGTTGCCGGTGTATTCCTTCAGCGCACCAATCACGAACGGGCCGATGTAGCCGCCGAGGTTGCCCACCGAATTGATCAACGCGATTCCTGCCGCCGCACTGGCGCCGGCGAAGAAGCGCCCCGGCAAAGTCCAGAACACCGCCGTGCAGGAAAACAGCGCGAACGCCACCAGGCACAGCGCCGCCAGTTGCAGCACCGGTACCGACAGCCAGGCGCTGAGGAACAGGCCGATGGCACCCAACACATACAGCACCGCCAGATGACCGTAGCGATCATTCAGGCGGTCGGAACTGCGCGGAATGATCAGCAAACCGATGATTCCGAAGATGTACGGCACCGATGACACGAACCCGGTCACCAGGTCCGTGCCACCGAACTGCTTGATCAGCGTCGGCAGCCACAAACCGAGGCCATAGATGCTCAAGGTCACCGGCAGATAGAACAGCGCCAGCAGCAACACCCGTTTGTCCTTCAGTGCATGCAACGGATTGCCGTGGCAGGTCTGGCCATACTCGGCGAGGTCTTTTTTCAGTTCCCCGGTCAGCCAGTCTTTCTCGGATTGATCCAGCCATTTCACTTGGTCCGGGCCGTCCGGCAAGTAGCGCAGCACCGGCCAGGTCAGCAGGATCGCTGGCGTACCGATGACGATGAACAGCCACTGCCAGCCGTGCAGGCCAAGGACGCCGTCCATGCCGAGCAAGCCGCCGGACACCGGGCCGGTGATCATCATGGCGATGGGTTGGGAAAGGATGAACAGCCCGAGGATCTTGCCGCGATGGCGAATCGGGAACCATTGGGTGATGTAGTACAGCACGCCCGGAAAGAACCCGGCTTCGGCCGCGCCGAGCAGAAAACGCATCACATAGAAGCTGTTCGGGCCCTGGACGAACGCCATGCCGATGGTGATAGCGCCCCAGGTGACCATGATCCGCGCGAACCAGCGTCGGGCGCCGAAGCGGTCGAGCATCAGGTTGCTGGGGATCTCCAGCAGAAAGTAGCCAATGAAGAAAAGCCCGGCACCAAATCCGTAAGCCGCATCACCGATGCCGACGTCGGCGCCCATGTGCAGCTTGGCGAACCCCACGGCGGAGCGATCCACATAGGCGATCAGGTACAGCAGGATCAGGAAGGGAATCAGTTTCAACGTGATGCGACGGATAAGCCGCAATTCCTGGCTCATGAGTTCGGTCTCCGATTGTTGTTGTTATAGAACCTCGGGGGACGCCTCTCGCGGAAAACCATCAGGGCCGTCCCTCCGTTGAAAACGACTATATAGTATTACTATTTAACCAACAACACTTCCAAACATCCGAAATTGCGCTTATGTTACGCCACAGCTCGAACAATATAGTCATACAATAAGAGAACCGATCATGACTGATAAGAAACCCACCCTGCGCTCCGCCCAATGGTTTGGCACTGCCGACAAGAACGGCTTCATGTACCGCAGCTGGATGAAGAATCAGGGCATCGCCGACCATCAGTTCCACGGCAAGCCGATCATCGGCATTTGCAACACCTGGTCGGAACTGACTCCGTGCAACGCGCATTTCCGCCAGATCGCGGAGCACGTCAAACGCGGGGTGATCGAAGCCGGTGGCTTTCCTGTGGAATTCCCGGTGTTCTCCAACGGCGAATCGAACCTGCGCCCCACCGCCATGCTCACCCGTAACCTGGCGAGCATGGATGTCGAGGAAGCCATTCGCGGTAACCCGATCGATGGCGTGGTGCTGCTGACCGGTTGCGACAAGACCACTCCGGCGTTGCTGATGGGCGCGGCCAGTTGCGACGTGCCGGCAATCGTCGTCACCGGCGGGCCGATGCTCAACGGCAAGCACAAGGGCCAGGACATTGGTTCAGGCACGGTGGTGTGGCAGCTCAGCGAACAGGTCAAGGCTGGCACCATCACACTTGATGATTTCCTCGCGGCCGAGGGTGGCATGTCCCGTTCCGCCGGTACCTGCAACACCATGGGCACCGCCTCGACCATGGCTTGCATGGCCGAAGCACTGGGCACTTCCCTGCCCCACAACGCGGCGATTCCAGCAGTCGATGCGCGCCGTTATGTGTTGGCGCACATGTCGGGTATGCGTGCGGTGGAGATGGTTCGCGAAGATTTGAAGCTGTCGAAAATCCTCACCAAGGAAGCCTTCGAAAACGCCATCCGGGTGAACGCTGCCATCGGCGGTTCGACCAACGCGGTGATCCACCTGAAAGCCATCGCCGGACGCATCGGTGTCGAACTGGACCTGGACGACTGGACCCGCATCGGTCGCGGCATGCCGACCATTGTCGACCTGCAACCGTCCGGGCGCTTCCTGATGGAAGAGTTCTACTACGCCGGTGGCTTGCCTGCGGTGCTGCGTCGCCTGGGTGAAGCCAACCTGATTCCGAACCCGAACGCCCTCACCGTCAACGGCAAAACCCTCGGCGAAAACACCAAGGACGCGCCGATCTATGGCCAGGATGAAGTGATCCGCACCCTCGACAACCCGATCCGCGCCGACGGCGGCATCTGCGTGTTGCGCGGCAACCTGGCGCCATTGGGTGCGGTGCTCAAGCCCTCTGCGGCGAGTGCCGAGCTGATGCAACATCGCGGGCGTGCAGTGGTGTTCGAGAACTTCGACATGTACAAGGCGCGGATCAACGATCCAGAATTGGACGTGGATGCCAACTCCATTCTGGTGATGAAAAACTGCGGTCCGAAGGGTTACCCGGGCATGGCCGAAGTCGGCAACATGGGCTTGCCGGCCAAGCTGCTGGCCCAGGGTGTGACGGATATGGTGCGGATTTCCGACGCACGTATGAGCGGCACGGCGTACGGTACCGTGGTCTTGCATGTGGCACCGGAAGCCGCCGCCGGCGGGCCTTTGGCGGCAGTGAAGGAAGGCGACTGGATCGAGCTCGATTGCGCCAGTGGACGTTTGCATCTGGACATTCCGGATGCCGAACTGGCCGCGCGCATGGCCGATCTGCAACCGCCACAACAGTTGCTGGTGGGCGGTTATCGTCAGTTGTACATCGACCATGTGCTGCAGGCAGATCAGGGCTGCGACTTCGACTTCCTCGTCGGTTGTCGTGGAGCCGAGGTGCCGCGTCACTCTCACTGACCCTTCCGCCGATCGTTCCCACGCTCCGCGTGGGAATACCTCAAGGGACGCTCCGCGTCCCCGCACGGAAAGTGACGCGGAGCGTCACGGTCTGTATTCCCACGCAGAGCGTGGGAACGATCATCAAAGGGCTGGATCGCCCACCACTCGCGCCTGCTATCATGCGCAGCACCCCATCGCACAGGACCGCGCCGTTCCCCATGGATTACCGCAAACCCTCCGACCGCAAAAGCATGCACTCGCGCATCGTCCAGGAACTGGGCATGCAGATTGTCTCGGGACGCTTCAAACCGGACGACAAACTGCCCGCCGAAGCCCTGTTGTGCGAGGAATACGCGGTCAGCCGGCCAGTCCTGCGCGAAGCGACCCGAGTGCTGGTCGCCAAGGGGCTGGTGTATTCCCGTCCGCGGGTCGGCACCGTGGTCAAGCCGCGCCGGGAATGGCACATGCTCGACCCGGACGTGTTGCACTGGCTGATGCAAAGCAGCCCGCAGAATGAGTTCTTCAGCCTGCTGACCAGCGTGCGCAGCATCATCGAACCGGCCGCCGCCGCGCTGGCCGCGCAGTTCGCCACCGACGCAGACATCGCCTCCATCGGTGAAGCCTACAAACGCATGGAGTCGGCGCCGACGCCTGAAGCCTTGTTGCAGCCGGACCTGGATTTCCACAGCCGCATCGCCGACGCAACCCACAACGACTTGCTGGCGAACCTGTGCAACATGCTGTCGGTGGCGATTGCCGAAGCCTTGAAGCACTCCAACCAACGGCCGAACCTGCATGAACTGGCGCTGCCTCGGCATAAGGCGATTCTCACGGCCATCGAGAATCGCGATGCGCTGGGTGCGCGGCATGCGACGTTGGTGCAACTGGACGATGCGCGTAATGCCCTGAATGTGGTGCTCGGCACCGATCCCGCATAACCACCACAATTCCCCTGGCTCATTGCCGCCACGTAGCCATCACTTAGATCATCGAATTGCCGGATGTGCGGTATCCCGTTACCGCACATCCATTGCGGCTTCGCCTTACTTTGCGTAACTCAACCCATGCAAAGGATTGCATCATGCCGATACCTGCATCCCCCCCTGCCACGACGGATTTGACCAACATCATCGCGCACGCCGTCAGCGCCCGCTTCAGCTCCCGCCCCACCCTGCGCTCGGAAACCGCTCGCCTGCTCAAGGACGGCGTACTGGAAAAATACCCGCAACTGGACTTTGCCCCTGAGCGAACCAAAATCGCGCAGCCGATTCCCAACGGGGCCTGGCGCCTCACGTTGCTGCTGGACTTGGTACTGGATTATCTGGCCAGCGGCACACCTGTCGATTTCAGCGAGCGGTTCGGTCGTGCCTGCTTTCTGACCAACCGTGCGCCCGCGCAACTGACTGTCGGCAAAACCACATCACGCCTGCCTGATCTCCAGGTGATTGCAGGGGTCATCCTTGAGCTGCCCGACTTGCTGCACATCGGGCTTCAGGAATCGCTGACCCTTCACTGGAACCAGAAGGACGAGACCGGCGTCAGCCGCTGGCAATGGTTGGGAAACTTGCTGGCCGGTGTCCTGCAGACATCCGCGACCCGCCTGTCGAAAAGCGACCCGGTGCAGGCCGGGATTCTCGCGGAGCTGGCCAGCCACCCGGACAACCTGCAGCGTCTCCAGCAGCCCCGGTCAAAAGGCCCGATACAAGCCTGCACCCTGCAAACCACCCTGACCAAAGGTGACGTGTCGATTACGCTGCAGGCCTCCGAGCTCCTGGTGACTTGTGGTGAAACCCATTTGTTGTGCAGCGTGACCGGCAAAATCGAGCCCTTCTCTTCCCTGGAAGCTTTCGGCCTGGCTTGGGGCGCACGGTTTCAGCAGGCATACAAAGCTGATGTCATCACCTGGAAGCGGTTTGAACCGGACGGCAACATCTTTGACATTCAGGCTGCCCTGCTCCTGAACCGGCAACTGGAAGATCTGGCTGCGCTCAAATTGCCCGCCAACCGGGGCCTGGGCGAGTTGGCGAAACACGTTGACGCGATCACCGAAGTCGCCACGCTGTTCATCGACAGCCAACCGGACGATGCCGCTTTTCAACCGATACACGCGTCGATTCCCAGGTGGTTGCAAGCGGCGACACCCACTGACCGCATGGCCTATCGCAAGCACGTCCTGGCCATGGCCAGCGTCAAGCAACAGACCCAGGGGCGCACCTTCAACGATGGCATCGACGACCTTCGTACGTTTGCCCGAAAAGCCTTGCACAAGCAGATGCAGGAAGATTATCCGCTGGCGCCCGGTTACAACTCCGACGAGCTGGAACTGACCTTTCATGTGCCCGTCGGTGACCTCGGCAGCGGCTACATCGAAACCGTCAAAATGACCCTGACCGAGCTGGCGATCAACAATCTCGCCACAAAACCCAAGGGCCGCATGACTGTCCGTCACACCGGAGACCAACTGATTCAGCAGTGGACTACCGACGCCTATCTGCTGGACCTGGTGAGCCGGGTCAATGTCGGCCAGCACTATCCCGAACTGATCGAAACCTTGCTGCTCGGCGAGACCGACGACGCACGGGAGCGGGAACGATTGTTCACGCTGGAACTGTCGGTTCATCTCCCCCTGCTGGCCCTCGAGCATTCGATCAAGGGTGAGCACGGGTTCACCCATCTGGGGTATCGCTATGTCGATGCGTTGATGAATTGCACCGCCGCCGAACGGGTCGTCGATGAACAGGCCGTGGTCATCCGGCCCCTGGCGTTCCAACGCAAGGACGGCGCCGACTGTGATGTGGCCGCCAACATGTTCATCATCGAGCCCAAAGATTTGCAGGCCAGTGGTCCACATATCCTGTATCGCCCGTTGTACACCCCATCACTGCAGCAATACGCCGCACGCAGCGACTTGCTCAAAGCGATCGCGCAACAGGGCGCGCTGCAAACCAGCGTGCTGACCTGGCTCCCGGACCGCGCACGTCCGGTTTACGACAACAACGGTTTCAACGAACCGCATATCAACCACTTTCACATCGGCGACGAGTTCTCACCGCCCGACAAGCCGAAACCGGCGATTCTGGCAGGCGACGAAGCTGCGGCCCAGTGGCTCAGTGCAGTGGAGGAAGGTCGATTGCCGGCCAGCCTGTTCGCCAGCAACGCCCGGGCGCTGGCCGATCTGGCTGACAGGCAATCGGTGTCCAATGCCGAAAGCCGTTGGGCGATCATCCTTGAGGGTGGCTGGCTGGTCTTTAACAACCTGGTACTGCCACTGTTACGCGGCCCGGCGATGCTGGTGGGCTGGATGCTGCAAATCACCCATAGCCTGATCAACGACCTGCCCGCACTGGACAGTGATGACCCAACTACCCGGAATCTGGCCTGGGTCGATGTGCTCTTGAACATCGGCCTGCTCCTTTTGCATGTCGCGCGAACTCAAGGTGAACGGCCTGCACTGGCGCCAGAGCGCATGGGCGAAGACGCTCCGGTGACCCTCGATCCGCTGCGCCGTTTGTTGCCACTGGACTTGCTGAATCCCGAGACAACCATCTATCAAGAAACACCCGGACTGCCCTCCGAACCGCCGGGCAGTGGCGATACGTTGCTGGATTTCAACCTGTCGACCGCTCGGGATTCGACCTCGGCGCGGCTGTTCAACAAGCTGCAGGCGGTCAAGGTTGCATGGCCCGCGGCCCTGCCAGAGCCTGTCGCAACCGGTCCGTTCAAGGGGCTGTACCGGATCGACAACAAATGGCACGCCACGGTCGCCGGCCTGCTGTTTCGCGTGAGTGTCGTGCCCGGTTTCGGTGAGGTCTACCTGGTGCATCCCGAGCATCCCGACCATCCGGGCATCAAGCTCAAAACCGATGGATACGGCCGGTGGACGCTGGACCAAGGGCTGAAACTGCTCGGCGGAGGACGTAACGCCAGGCGGGATGCCCTGCGCGAGAGCAAACAGCAACGCATCAGCCTGCTGGAACTGAACCACCAGGAATTTTTGCAGCAGCAGACACAGGTGCAAAAACGCGTTGATATCGCGGAAAAACTGATGGAGCTGAAAAGAAACGACCCCGCCAGCAACGAGCAGGATCGCGCGACTTTTCGCCAACGGTTCGCGGACGAGCTGGACAAACAGAGCGAAACCTATGTAACGGCGCTTGCCGAAATCCGCGAAAAAAGCGCTCTGAGCAAAACTGATCCCGATCCAAACCTGCAGCGCAGCCTGCTGGAGAATCTCATCAACAACGCGCGCAAACGTGTGGTCATCGCCGACCGGGAACGGGAAGCCACCAATCGAACTTACGCGGACTTGACCCGCGGTATCGAACACTTGCGCGAAGCAATCAAGGACAAGGGCAACGTCGTACTGGATCGATACTTCGAATTCATGCGCAGGACCTCCGAAGTCAACGAAACCATGATCAGGTTCTACGAAGAAACAGAGAGCCGACTTGCGGAGCTTAAACACCTGTCTCGCTTGGGCTTGGAGGACTGGAAACGGTTGACCGACAATCGCTCCGAGAATGAATTGACCGCCTTGCGAGTCAAGTCCTACCAACTGAGCATCTTGCGGATTCTCAGTCTGAAGGAACTGGGTAGCGCCACCATGGCCCCACTCGAACGCGCACTCGATCCCCTGATGTTGCTGTCTCGCTCCCATTCCGAACTGCAAACGTCTCGCACGTATAACAGCAGCGATCGGATCGCCGTTCTGGACAACCTGGTCGATCACTACCGCAAAGCACTGGACGGGCTTGAAAGTATCGGTATCTTCAATGCCGAAGATTTACAGCCGGCGGCTTTCAATCGCCTGCGAGAGATCATCGGTGAACTGCGCCTCGATGCCGAGCGACGTCTGGCCGACGACCTTCAAAACCTCCCGCAACCTTCGGTCTCCGAGCCCGGTCCGTCTTCATCCGGAGCCAGCAAGCCCCCGATCCAGCGCCCCTCTTCATGGGCCAGTCGCAAGCGGGTCATCAAAACCGCCAAGGGCACTCTGATCGGCGATATTCGCCCCCGCGTGGCTAACCAGGGCGGAGACATTGTTGATATCAACGGTCCACTCGAAGATGCGCCACTGGCTTCTTTCCATGAACATGAGCCGAATGTCTGGGTAGAAATGGTCGAGGTCAAGCAGCCCGCGCCCAAGGCCTCCGCGCACTCCTACGCACAGCTCAAAGGGGATGCCCGCAAGGCCATCGCCAATGTCGACAAGCAGGTAAGGAAAATCGAAGGTTACGCGCAACGCGCAAGCTCACCCAAGGAAATTGAAGAGCAATTGCAACGCGAAGCACAAAAGCTGACCGGGTATGCCGAGGGCCTGGAACACCATGAGGCCCCCTCGCCAAACCGGGAACAAGATGCCTCGTTAATCAGCGATTTACGCGATCACGCGCGAGCCCTCAACAGTAAGGCATCGGAACTGCGCACCCGCATGACACTGGCCCAGCCCCCCAGCAATGAGGGTGTGGAGTATCTGTTACGGTGCAAGGAGGTTTACCCACGCATGATCGGCAATCGCGTACAACTGAAAACCGGACGTAAAGACTTCATGCAGGAGTACGTCCTGTTGAACAAAGACGATCAACCCTGGTGGTACGCGCATTTTCACTATGCACGCTCCAACGATGCCAAGGCGCAATATACCCAGGCCCATCTGAAAACCAGTGAACAACGCTTCGAAACCTACGAATTGGCAATGGCCAAGGCTACAGATCCGAAACAGAAAATCGATATCCACCGCGGGATCATCAGCAAGGAACTGGCCAACAGTGCATTCCTGACGCTACAACCACGCTGAGTGATTCGCTCCCCCATAAAAAAGCCGCAACCTGAGTTGCGGCTTTTTGGTTCAGGCTGACGCCTAGTGAGCAAACAGCGAGTTGCCCTTCTGCCCCGCCAGTTTTTCCGGCTTGATCAGGAACCGCGCCAGTGCCGGCAATAACCACAGTGCGCCGAACATGTTCCAAAGCAGCATGAAGGTCAGCATCAGGCCCATGTCGGCCTGGAACTTGATCGCCGAGAAGATCCAGGTGCACACGCCGATTGCCAGGCACAGACCGGTGAACAACACGGCTTTACCGGTGGACTTCAGCGTCTGGTAGTACGCCTCTTGCAACGGCAGACCGGCACGCAGGAAGCTTTCCAGACGGCTGTAAATGTAGATGCCGTAGTCCACGCCAATCCCCACCCCCAGCGCCACTACCGGCAAGGTCGCCACTTTCACACCGATGCCCATGAACGCCATCAGGGCGTTGCCGAGTACCGAGGTCAGCACCAGCGGCAGTACGATGCACAAGGTCGCAGCCCAGGAGCGGAAGGTGATCATGCACATGGTCGCGACGCAGATATACACCAGCACCAGAATGGTCAGTTCGGATCGCTTAATCACCTCGTTGGTGGCGGCCTCGATCCCGGCGTTACCGGCGGCGAGGAGGAATTCCAGGCCTTCCTTGTTGTTGTCTTTGGCGAAGTCCTGCACCGCATGAACCGCGCGATCCAGGGTTTCGGCCTTGTGATCGTTGAGGAACACCAGCACCGGCGCCAGGGAGCAATTGTTGTTGTACAGGCCATCGGCGCGGGCGATGGAGTTGTTCAGCACGTCCGGATTGCGCGACAGGGTTTCCCATTTCAGGTTGCCCTCGTTCATGCCCTTGATCATTTGCTTGGACACGGTCACCAGCGAGATCGCCGACTGCACGCCCTCGGTGTTCTGCATCTTCCACATCAACTCGTCGATCGGTGCCATGGCTTCATAGCGCGAGCAACCTTCGGGCTTGGTCTTGACCATTACCACCAGCACGTCGGAACTGGTGGAGTAGTTGTTGATGATGAAGCTGTTGTCCTTGTTGTAACGCGAGTCCGGACGCAGTTCCGGCGCCCCCTGGTCGAGGTCGCCGATTTTCAGGTTCTGGCTGTACCAAAGGCCACCGCTGAAGGCGATCAGCGCCAGGGCAATGGAGACCGGTGCGACTTTCGGGCTGGCAAAGTTCGCCAGCAGGCGCCAGAAGGGATGCTCGCGGTGCGCGTCTTTCTTGCTGCGGTCGACGGCGCGTTTGCTGATACCCACGTAGGAAATCGCTACCGGCAGCAGGATCAGGTTGGTGAACACGATCACCGCCACGCCGATGGACGCGCCGATGGCCAGTTCGCGAATCACGCCGATGTCGATGATCAGCAGCGTGATAAAGCCCACCGCATCCGCGAGGATCGCGATCATCCCCGGCAGGAACAACTGACGGAATGTGCGCCGTGCCGCAGTCAGCGCGTTGTCCGCCTCGCTGGACTGCAAGGCGATACCGTTGATTTTCTGCACGCCGTGGGAAATCCCGATGGCGAAGATCAGAAACGGCACCAGCATCGAGTACGGATCCAGCCCGAAGCCGAAAAAGTGCATCAAGCCCAGCTGCCAGACCACCGCCACCAGTGTCGTACTCAGTACCGCCACGGTGCTGCGCATGCAGTTGGTGAACCAGTACAGCAGGATCAGGGTGATGACGAAGGCGACGCCGAAGAACATCACCACCATGACCAGCCCATCGATCAGGTCGCCGACTTTCTTGGCGAACCCGACAATGTGGATCTTCACGTTAGGGTTCTGGGCTTCGAACTTGTTGCGGATCTTGTCTTCAAGTTCGTGTGAGAACTTGCGGTAGTCCAGCGCCAGTAATTTGCCCTGGTCTTGCGGGTCCGGGTAGGACTCCAGCAGCGGGATGTCGACGATGCTCGACTTGAAGTCGTTGGCCACCAGCCGCCCGACTTGCCCGGACTTGAGCACGTTGTTACGCAGCAGGTCGAGGCTCTGCTGGGAGCCGTTATAGCTCTGGGGGATCACTTCACCACCGGCGAAGCCCTCCTCCGTCACCTCGGTCCAGCGCACGCTAGGGCTCCACAGCGACTTGAGGCCGGAACGGTCGACGCCGGAGATGTAGAACACCTCGTCGTTGATCTGGCGCAGGGTTTCCATGTACTCCTTGGAGAAGATGTCGCCATCGGTGGCTTCCACGGAAATCCGCACCGTGTTGCCCAGGTTCGCCAGATCGTTGCGGTGCTCCATCATTTTTTCAATGAACGGATGCTCGAGCGGGATCATTTTTTCGAAGCTGGTGGACGGCCGGATCAGCGTCGCCTGCCAGAACAGGAAAATACTGACCAGCAGGCAGATGACGATCACTGCCGGGCGGTTGTTGAAGATCAGGCGCTCAAGAAACGTCGCCTTGTCCTGATGAGGAGTGCTTAAGGATGTCATAGACCCGCCTTCTTATTATTTGCCCGGCTCATTTGGACGACCCGTTTGTTCCATTCTCTGCGCCCGTTGGCGAGGTGACGCGCACGCCGCCCTGGCCAGCCAGAATCAGATTACCGTTACCCGCCGCCGTGACCGACGAGACGGAAATGCGATCGGGACGGTTGAACACGCTGAAGGTTTCGCCGTCGTCGCTGCTGCGAATGACACTGCCGCCGTTGCCGACGATCACGATGGAACCGTCGTCGAGCAACGTGGCGCCGGACAGGCCGAATTCCAGCGCACCCCGTGCAGCCTTGAGTTCGACCTGTTCCCAGGTGGTGCCGAAATCCGTGGAGCGGTAGAGATTGCCCCGCAAGCCGTAGACCAGCAGCGTGGCCGGTTGCGCGGTGCCGATCACGCCGAACAGCGAGCCCTCGTAGGGGCCTTCAAGCTTTTCCCAGGTCTGCCCCTCATCGGCGGAACGGAACATGCTGCCCTGCTCGCCGACGATGAAAATGCCGGAGTCCTTGACCGCGGCAATGGCGTTGAGGTGGTACTGGTCTTCGTTGTCCAGGCGATCGCTGACATCTTCCCAGTTTTTGCCACCGTCGGTGGTTTCCAGCAAGGCACCGTAGGCGCCGACGGCAAAGCCGCTGTCGACGTCCTTGAACCAGACATCCAGCAGCGGCGATTCGCGGCGCAGGTCTTCGAATTGTTTGGTCCAGGTGACCCCGCCGTCTTCGCTGGCGAGGATCTGCGCGTCATGGCCGACGGCCCAACCGTGCTTGTCATCGACAAAAAATACCGCTGTCAGCAGTTGCCGGGTCGGCACCTTGGCTTGGGTCCAGGTCGCGCCCTGGTCATCGGAGTAAAGAATGTGTCCGCGATCGCCGACCGCCACCAGGCGTTTGCCGGCGTGCACGACATCGAGCATCAGGCCTTTGCTGGCCTTGGCGGATTCAATGGAATAAACCACGTCGGCGGTCGGCGCGGCAGCGGCCAGCACAGGGGCCGACAACACGGCACAACCCAACAGCGAGAGCGCTGTAGCCAGCAACGCGAACCTGCGTAATACCGGCGGGCGGCAAATACTCACACCCATGACAGGCTCACTCATAGACCTTCCCCCATTATTATTGTTAGGTCGTTCAACCCTTCAGGGCGCCGTAAGGGGTGCTCACCGGAATTGCCCTATTCAGAAGCATAGTCCTGAAACCCGCAATCCAGAGCCCCTTCGGAAGCTGGGCTTATCCTATCGGGGTTTGGAAAGGTCTGACAATCGACGCCACGTTATCTTTTGTTAACTGGGGGGATATGGGGTGTGGGTGAATGGGGAGGCATTCGGAGGGATGATGGTGTCGGGTCGGAAGATCGTTCCCACGCTCTGCGTGGGAATGCCGCCATGGACGCTCTGCGTCCGCTGTTGAGGCTGTGACGCGGAGCGTCACGGGATGCGTTCCCACGCAGAGCGTGGGAACGATCGGACGATCAGTTGGGCAAGGTCAGGCCAGGCTTTTGCTGACCACTTCGTACACGTCGCTGGACAGCTGCCCCGAAGCGAGAATCCGCTCCAGTTCGCCTTTCATCAACGCCTGACGGGCGCTGTCGTACTTGCGCCAGCGGGTCAGCGGCGCCAGTTGGCGAGAAGCAATCTGCGGGTTAAAGCCGTTGAGCTCAATCACCAGATCCGCCAGGAAGCGATACCCGGAACCATCTGCCGCGTGGAAGTTGATCAGGTTCTGTCCGGCAAATGCGCCGACCAGTGCCCGCACCTTGTTCGGGTTCTTGATGTTGAACGCCGGGTGTTGCATCAAGGCTTTGACCCGCGCCAGACCGCCTGGCAATACACTGCCGGCCTGAACACTGAACCACTGATCCATGACCAGCGGATTGTCCTTGAAGTGCTCGGCGAAGCTCGCCAGTGCCTTGGCTTTCTGCGCTTCGAACGGCGAATTCACCAACACGGCCAACGCGGTCAGGCGCTCGGTCATGTTGTCGCAGCTGTCGAACTGCTCAAGGGTTGCCGCCAATACTTCTGGCTTGTCGCTGAGCATCAGGTAGGACAACGCAATGTTCTGCAGTGCGCGGCGGGCGAAGTGCTCGGCCTCGGCCACATACGGAGTTTTCTTCGACAGATCGCGATTGGCCTGATAACGCAGCCATAGTGCTTCGAACAAAGTGTCCGCCAGTTGCTTGCGCGCAAATTCGCGAGCGGTGTGGATCGCTTCCACATCAGCCACTTCGCTGATTTCGGTCAGGTACGCCTCGCTTGGCAGCGAGAGCATTTCAGCGACCATGGCTTGATCCAGCGTCTCGTCGGACAGCACGGTACGCAGCGCTGCAACCAGACGCTGATCCAGCACCAGCGCTTCGCCCTTCTGCTGCTGGGCGATCAACTCTTGCAGCACTTGCACCGACAACTGCTGGCCGGCATCCCAACGGTTGAAACCGTCGCTGTCATGCTGCATCAGGAACATCAGTTGATCGCGGTCGTAAGGGAAGCTCAGTTTCACCGGCGCCGAGAAGCCGCGCAGCAACGACGGCAGTGGTTTTTCAGCAATGTCGACGAAGGTGAAGGTCTGCTCGGCTTCAGTCACCGAGATCACCCGCGAAGTGCCTTGAGCACTGGCTTCACCGGACAGACGCAATGCAATCGCCGCACCTTTCGAATCAAGCAGACCCAGCTCCACCGGAATCACGAACGGCAGCTTCTCAACCTTGTCCGGGGTTTCCGGGCAACTCTGGCGGAAGGTCAGGCTGTAGGTTTTCGCTGCGGCATCGTAGGACTCGCTCACCGCCAGACGCGGTGTGCCGGCCTGGCTGTACCAGCGTTTGAACTGGGTCAGGTCGACGCCATTGGCATCTTCCATGGCCTTGATGAAGTCATCGCAGGTCACGGCCTGGCCGTCATGGCGTTCGAAGTACAGGTCGCTGCCTTTGCGGAAGCCGTCAGCGCCAAGCAAGGTGTGGATCATGCCGACCACTTCCGAACCCTTTTCGTACACGGTCAGGGTGTAGAAGTTGGAAATCTCGATGAAGCTGTCCGGGCGCACGGCGTGGGCCATGGGGCCGGCGTCTTCGGCGAACTGGTGGGTGCGCAGGTACGCCACGTCCTGGATGCGCTTGACCGTGGCCGAGTTCATGTCGGCGGAGAACTCCGAATCGCGGAACACGGTGAAGCCTTCCTTCAGCGACAGCTGGAACCAGTCGCGGCAAGTCACGCGGTTGCCCGACCAGTTGTGGAAGTATTCGTGGGCGACGATCGCCTCGACCCGTTGGTGCGCGGCGTCGGTAGCGGTTTCGGCACGGGCCAGCACGGCGCTGGAGTTGAAGATGTTGAGGCCCTTGTTTTCCATGGCGCCCATGTTGAAGTCGTTGACCGCGACGATCATGAAGATGTCCAGGTCGTACTCGCGACCGTAGACTTCTTCGTCCCAACGCATGGACTTCTTCAGGCTGTTCATGGCGTGCTGGCACTTGTCGATGTTTTCTGGCTCGACATAAATGCGCAGCGCCACGGAGCGCTCGGTCATGGTGGTGAAAGTGTCTTCGACACACCACAAGTCACCGGCCACCAACGCGAACAGGTAGGCAGGCTTCTTGAATGGGTCTTCCCAGGTCGCCCAGTGGCGGCCGTCTTCGCCGGGACCGGAGGCTATCGGGTTGCCGTTGGACAGCAGCACCGGATAGCTGTGCTGCTCGGCGACCACCGTGGTGGTGAACGTGCTCATCACATCCGGGCGGTCGAGGTAATAGGTGATCTTGCGGAAACCTTCGGCCTCGCACTGGGTGCAGAACATGGTGCCGGATTTGTACAGGCCTTCCAGCGCGGTGTTGGTTTCCGGGTGGATCCGGACGCTGGTGTCGACCGTGAAGCTTGTTGCGGTCGGGTGCAGGGTCAGATGGCTCTCGGTCAGTTGGTAGTCGGCGACGCTCAGCTCCTGGTCGGCCAGGGTCACCGACAGCAGCTCGAGTTGCTGGCCGTCGAGCACCAGCGGCGGCAGGCCCGGGCCACGTTCAGGGTTGCGGCGCATCACCAGTTGCGCATGGACCAGGCTGTGGTCCTCGAACAACTCGAAGGTCAGGTGCGTCTCGTCGATCAGGTACTCGGGCGCCTGATAGTCCTTCAGGTAAATCATCTTCGGTTGTTCGGTGCGCATGCTGGAGTCCTTATTGATGCACGGCGAGCTGGTAGGCCGTGTATTTACGAATATTGATCACGCCGGTGTCGAAAATCAGGTACTGGCCCTTGATCCCCAACAGCGTGCCTTCGGCAATCGGGTTCTTGTCCAGGTTGAAGCTGACGATTTTGGCCGGGTACTGCTCGACCGGATAGCGGATTTCGAGCGGTTCGACGTCGGTAATCGTCTGGATTGCTTGTAGGCCGAATCGTTCCTGCAAACTGTGCAAACCTTCGGCGCAGCTTTCAAACAGTTGATCGCGAACCTGCGCCAAGTCCACCGACACCGCATCGCCCTTGAGCAAAGCACGCCAGTTGGTCTTGTCAGCGACCTGACTGCGGAACAGGTCTTCGACGAAGCCCGACTGCTGGCGGGTCGAGACGCGCACGATCGGCAAGGCCTGGCTGGCACCCTGATCGAGCCAACGGGTCGGCAGTTGGGTGGCGCGGGTAATGCCGACCTTGATCCCCGACGAATTGGCCAGGTAAACCACATGGTCGGTCATGCAGAACTTCTCGCCCCACTCAGGCTCCCGGCAAGTGCCGGCGTCGTAGTGGCAACGCTCCGGGCTCATGATGCAGATGTCACACTGCGCCAGTTTGGTCATGCACGGGTAGCAGTAACCCTGGCTGAAACTGGTTTTGGTCTTGCGTCCGCAATGGGTGCAGTGGATCGCCCCCAGGTACTCCAGGCGCACCGTGGTGCCGATCAACGGATTGACCGGTACCTCGGCGTCGCCCAGACGAAAAGCGTACTGCACGTTCGGCCCGTCAAGGCGCGCCGACATTTTGCTGATTGCACCGCGGCCAATCTCGATCAATGGATGGCATCCGACTTGAACAGAATATTCGGCACTTCGATCGACTTCGACGCGCACTCCTGCGGGCCCATGTAGCCGGTGCGCTGTTCCTCGGGCAGGTTCTGGATTTCCCAGGCGATCATCGCTTGCAGGGACAGTTCGCGCTGCTCGGCGGTGAGTTTGCCACCGTCGGACCATTTGCCGATTTCCACCGCCAGTTTCAGGCTCTGGTAGATATCCGGGGTAATGTTTTTGATCATTTCGTTAAAAGAGGACATCAAGGGCTCCGCGCTCTTCATTCATAACTGATTAGACGGCCAGTTTACGGCGGTTGTACAAACCGCCCAACAAACCGGTGAAGCATCCGATGAGTAACCCGCC
This sequence comes from Pseudomonas sp. FP1740, assembly GCF_030687165.1. Taxonomy (NCBI): domain Bacteria; kingdom Pseudomonadati; phylum Pseudomonadota; class Gammaproteobacteria; order Pseudomonadales; family Pseudomonadaceae; genus Pseudomonas; species Pseudomonas sp. FP1740. The sequence continues at coordinate 3,015,274 of NZ_CP117461.1, read as the reverse complement.
GACGTGGGCCGCGTTGGCAATTTCGCCGAAACCGATCATCGAGACCAGCCCCGACAGGCACAACAACAGCCACACCAGCATCATCACCAACACCCCACGAGGCAGGCGATAAGCAGGGTTCGGCGACAACAACTGGAAGATCCAGCAATGCCCGAGCAGGCCGTACAGCACCCCGGACAACCCGCCAAACAGGGTCGGGCCGCTGAAAAAAAACTGGGCATAGTTGGATACCAGGCTGAACAGCAACGTCAGGCCGATCAGGTTGATGCTGCCCTGACGCGACTCGATGCGCCGCCCCAGCTCCCAATACCACATGCCGTTCATGGCCAGGTGCAGGATGCCGAAATGGATCAGCATCGGCGTCACCAGACGCCACCACTGCCCCGCCGCCAGGCTGTCGGCCAGTGGCGTGAAATGGATGTATTCGCCGACCACACGAAAATCGAGGAAGGTCAGCCAGCGCATCGTCTCGAGGTTTTCGCCCAGCAACGTCACCACGCCGACGATCAGGCTCAGCAACAGCACGAACGCCGTGGCCTTGCTGTGGCGCAACTGCTCGACAAAACCCGGACGTTGCAGGGTCGGCGCCACCGGGATATCCAGTTGCTGATCGGGGTCGCCGGCCGGAAAGCGTTCGTACAACGAGCGCACGTCTTCGCTGATGCTGGCCGGTACCCACAGCACCTGCTCGCCCGCCTCTTCGCTGACCCGATGGGGCACTTGCATGCGCTGCAGCAGTTTGACGAACCCGCTCAAATCTACCGCCAGTGGTAGACGCAATACCGCCACCGCCGTCATTGCAACACCTCCGGCCGCTCGACATCGACCCAGACAAATTTATGCGGGTCGAGACGGGTTTCCTGATCCAGACGATAAGCGACCAGTTTGCCGTAGAGCACCGCGCTGTAATCCAGGCACGCCAGGTTCGGGCGGATCGGCGCCGGTTTGCCGCTGCGCCAGTAGTGGCCGACGAACAGCATCGGCTCATCGATGCCGTAGCGCAGCAAGTTGTCTTTTTCGCTGGACGACAGCGGCGTGCGGGCCACCGGCTCGGGCAAGGCGTCGGGCTGGAACACGATGTCTCCGTAGGTTTGCGGGTCGTCTTCCCAGAATTTAGTGCGGAAGAACGAGCGCGTCAGGCCGTCGCCGCTGGTCATGGTCAAGCCGTGGGGCAAGCGCATGTCGGTGCCGCGCAGCAGGCGATCGAACACGGTGCAGGCGAAACTGCCGGGCACCGCGGAGGCCTGGAGGAAATGCTCGTCGATGCAACCGTCGGGGAACAACCCGCGCAACGGCTCGATCAGGCTGGCATCCCAACAGGCATGCACCACGCGGAAACGCTCGGCATCGACGAACAATGGCAGCTTGTAGAACCATTGCAGGAAGTCGTGCCAATCCTGGGGGTGATCTTCGAACTGGGTCAGGGTTTCCTGAAGCAGGCGAGCGTGGCGCGGGGTGTGCTCGCGCACGAACTGTTTGCCGCTGCCCGGCAGCGCCGGCGTGCTCCAGCCGAGGGCGTTGAATTCGTGGTTGCCCATGATGCACAGCGCCTGGCCAGCCTCGACCATGTCGTGGACGATGTGCAGCGCCTCGCGAATCCGCGGGCCGCGGTCGATGATGTCGCCGAGGAACACCGCCATGCGCGACGGATGCCGCCAGACACCTGCCTGTTTGTGGTAACCGAGCCGGTCGAGCAAGTGCTCAAGGGTCAGAGCGCAACCGTGCACGTCACCGATCAGGTCGTAGCTACGCGCGGGATCGAGCATCAGTCGCCTCCACCACCCAACTTGCTGCCCCAGCCGAGCTTGGTCCGGCAGACTTCATAGTAGTTGTGGTCGAGTGGGTGAATCAGCCGCAGCTTCTGCGCTTTCTTGCTGATGGTGATGGTGTCACCGGGCGCGCAGGTGAAATGGTTCTGCCCATCACAGGAGACTTGCGGGTAAATCTGCATATCTTTGGACACGACGATTTTCAGCTCACTGTTGCCATCGACCACAATCGGCCTACCCGACAAGGTATGGGGGTACATCGGCACAATCACAATAGCGTCGAGCTTGGGATGCATGATCGGGCCGCCTGCCGACAGGGCGTAAGCGGTCGAACCGGTCGGCGTGGCGACGATCAGGCCGTCGGCCTTCTGGCTGCAGACGAACTGGCCGTCGATATACAGTTCGAACTCGATCATTCGCGTCGACTTGCCGGGGTGCAGCACTACATCGTTCAGCGCATCGCCCTGGCCGATGGCCTCGGCGTGGCGCCGGACTTCGGCTTGCAACAGGAAGCGGTTTTCCACCAGGTAATGGCCGTCGAGCACTTCGGCGACTTTGACTTCCAGCTCATCGGGGCGAATATCGGTGAGGAATCCCAGGCTGCCACGGTTGATGCCGAGCACCGGAATATTGTGCCGGGCCAGCGCCCGGGCGGCGCCCAACAGGCTGCCGTCACCACCGACCACAATCACCATGTCACACACTTCACCGAGCATCTTGCGCGACGAGGTTTGCAGGCCATGGCCTGGCAGGACTTCGGCGATGGTGTCTTCGAGGATCACGTGCAGGTGACGATCGAGCAGAAACCGTTTCAGTCGGCGGACGGTATCCAGCACCTGAGAACTGCCCAGGCGACCGATGATGCCGATATTACGAAATTGCTCCATGGGGCCCCTAACGCGTGTGGCGGCGAAAAACACGATTATGGGCGAAAGCGTGGCGTAGACAAAACCCTTTCAGCCACGAGTTATGAGGCTATGCTCGCAAGATGATCCTATTTCCAGACTTGCTCCAGTTACCTCACCAGTTGCGCCACCCTGAAGTGCGCGACCTGGCTTGGGTCATCCTCGCGCCGCCGATGCTCGACGCCACCCCGTGGCCGCAGCGTCACCCCCTGGCCGGCAGTGATTGGGTGCAGGCGCCGGAGCGCCTGGAACACTGGCTCAGGCAACTGGATCGTGACAGTTACGATTTGCTGCACTGGCTGGCCCAGGCCAGGACCCGGCGCCTGGGTTTGTACTACGAACGGCTGTGGCAGTACGCCGTGCGGCACGCGCCGGGGATCGAGCTGATAGCCGCCAACATGCCGATCCGTCGCGAAGGCCATACCCTCGGCGAGTTGGACATGCTGCTGCGCGATCGCGATGGTGTGCATCACCTGGAACTGGCGATCAAGCTCTATCTCGGCCCGCAGAACGGCGACGGCCATGACACCGCGCAATGGCTCGGACCGGGTTGTCATGATCGGCTGGACCGCAAACTGGAACACCTGAGCCGGCATCAACTGCCGATTTCCGCGCGGGCGGAGAGCCGTGAGGTGCTGGCGTCGCTGGATATCCAGCAGTTCAGCGCGCATCTATGGCTGGGCGGTTATCTGCTCTATCCGTGGCCTGGGCAGGCCGAACCACCGAGTGGCGCACACCCTCAGCATTTACGCGGTAGCTGGCTGCACCAGAAGGATTGGGCGGAGTTTGTCGTGCAGCGTCCGTTCGGTCGCTGGCAACCCCTGCCCCGCCATGCCTGGCTGGCGCCGGCGCACTATCCCGAGGAGCAGACCTGGAGCGCTGAACAGCTGAAGGCGTGGCTGAGTGATCTGGACCCGCTGGCACCGGCGCAATTGATGGTGCGGCTGACAGAGAATGCCAAAGGGGATTGGGAAGAGGCCGAGCGGCTCTTTCTGGTGTCCGATCTTTGGCCGAATGTGCCGGGCAGTGGTTGAGCACTTGCAGTGCCCGCCCGGTCTAGATGGATAACCGCAATGCCAAGGCCGCCAACGTCACCAACAACACCGGCACCGTCAGCACAACCCCGACCTTGAAGTAATAACCCCAGCCAATCCGGATATTCTTGCGCTGCAGCACATGCAGCCACAGCAAGGTCGCCAGACTGCCGATCGGGGTGATTTTCGGCCCCAGGTCGCTGCCGATGACGTTGGCGTAGATCATCGCCTCTTTCGCCACGCCGGTCGCCTGACTGGCATCGATCGAGAGCAAGCCGATCAGCACGGTCGGCAGATTGTTCATCACCGATGACAGCATCGCCGTCAGCACCCCGGTGCCCATGGCCGCGCCCCACACGCCGTAACCGGCAAAACCGTCCAGCCAACCGGCCAGGTACCCGGTTAGCCCAGCGTTGCGCAGGCCATACACCACGAGGTACATCCCCAAGGAAAAAATCACGATCTGCCACGGCGCTTCTTTCATCACCTTACGCGTGGAAATCTTGTGGCCACGGGCGGCAATGGCCAGCAGCAATGCAGCGCACACCGCGGAAATCGCGCTGATTGGAATGCCCAACGGTTCAAGGGCAAAGCAGCCGAGCAGCAGAATCACCAACACCACCCAACCGGCATAAAACGTTGCAGTGTCGTGAATCGCGGTGGCCGGGTCTGCCAATTGCTCGGGATGGTAATCACCGGGGATGTCGCGACGAAAAAACACCATCAACATCGCCAGGGTCGCTGCCACGCTTACCAGATTGACCGGGATCATCACCGCGGCGTAGCGGTTGAAACTGATCTTGAAGAAGTCAGCCGAAACAATGTTCACCAGGTTCGACACCACCAGCGGCAGGCTCGCGGTGTCGGCGATGAAACCGGCCCCCATCACGAACGCCAGGGTCGCCGCCGGGGAAAAACGCAACGCCAGCAGCATGGAAATCACGATCGGCGTAAGAATCAGCGCCGCGCCGTCATTGGCGAACAACGCCGAGACCAGTGCGCCGAGCAGCACCATATAAGCAAAGAGCTTGCGCCCGCTGCCCCGCCCCCAACGGGCCACATGCAACGCGGCCCAGGCAAAGAACCCCGCCTCATCCAGCAGCAGGCTGATGATAATCAGCGCAACGAAGGTGCCGGTGGCATTCCAGATGATCTGCCATACCAGCGGAATATCGCTCAGGTGCACCACCCCGGACAGCAGTGCCAGCCCCGCGCCGAATACCGCACTCCAGCCGACGCCCAGGCCTTTGGGTTGCCAGATCACCAGAGTGATGGTCAGCAGAAAAATCAACGATGCGATGAGCATATAAACCCGGTTCCAGCCCGACGGAAAAACGAAGCGCGGAATATAGGGAGGTTTGAATAGGCCGTAAAGTGAAGGTGGGATGAAATGCCTGATGTAGCAGCTGCCGAGCCTGCGAGGCAGCTGCTACGAGCTAAAAGGAAGTGGTCATGGCTTTTTATGCTGCTCGACCCACTGCCCATACGCATTGATGAATTTCTGCAGGAACGGCTTGAGCGACTCCGACAACTTGCCCGCCTCGTCGAACGCTGAACCCATACCGCCCAGATAAGCTTCCGGCTGCTGCATGCACGGCACATTGAGAAACACCATCGACTGGCGCACATTGTGGTTGGCGCCAAATCCGCCGACGGCGCCCGGTGAGGCGCTGATCACCGCACCCGGCTTGCCGTCCCAGACACTCTGGCCATAGGGACGCGAACCGACGTCAATCGCATTCTTCAACGGCGCCGGCACCGAACGGTTGTATTCCGGGGTCACGAACAGCACCGCGTCGGATGAGCGCACTTGTTGTCGGAAAGTGCTGTAGGCTGCCGGCGGTGAATCGCCATCGATGTCTTCGTTGTACAGCGGCAAATCGCCGATTTCGACGATCGTCAGCTTCAGATTGGCAGGTGCCAGCTCGGCCAGCGCCAGCGCGACCTTGCGGTTGATCGATGCTTTTCTCAGGCTGCCGACCAGAACGGCGATCTCGTAGACGTTGCTCATGGAAGATTCTCGACTGTTCGATGGAAAGAGCTTCTAGTTATAGATGATCAAATGACGATTCAACCAGCGGACGACGGAAAATCGCCGCCCCTGACTATTTTTTTCCTGTAGGAAAACTTACCTCGCCCAACCACGGTCTACAGAACCGCAAATTGAGTGATTTATCTCCAGAGGTTCTAAGCAGATGGCAGCAGTACTCGTCGGTCAGTTCCATGCAAGAGACGCGGAAGGCCGTGTTTATTCCGTGCATGAGTTCCAGGAATCCACCCCGTCGCACGACGGCCTCGCCGGCTCTGCGCCAGTCACCACCTATAAGCTGGCCATTGGCGACCGGCTCAACAAACTCGACGACAACGAATTTGTGCTGGTGCAATCAGGCGTCACCCTCACTCGCGAACCTGAAACGTACGTAGCCTCATAACCCGCTGTTATGAGCAGAAGTCATATGCGCGCACTTGAGTTAGGATTCAGTCACTGACTCCCTCACCTGCTGAACATGGACTTCACGCATGCGTTTACGTCATATCGAAGTGATCCAGGCGCTCCTGCAGACCGGTCACCTGGGCACCGCCGCCGAATGGTTGCAGTTGCCCGTGACCGAGGTTGAACGCACGCTGCGCGATGCCGAGGATCAGTTGGGTTTCATGCTGTTTGCCAGCGTGCGTGGCCGTCTGCAAGCCACGCGCGAGGCGCGGGAGTTACAGGTCGAGATCGCCCACGTCTATGAAGCGCTTGAGCCGGTCCAGCGACTGGCCAGCAGCCTCAAGCAATATCTGGCCCCGCCCCTGCGAATCATCTGCACCCCGCCGCTGGCGCAACAGCTGTTGCCGCAGAGCATCGCGGCGCTGCGCCGACGCCTCCCCGATGCACCTTGCACCCTCCTGAGCCAACCGACCCGCGAGATTGTCAGAAGCCTGCTGCTGCGCGAAAGCGATCTGGGCCTGAGCCTGCACGACCCGGACCATGCCGATATCGATTGCCAGGTCATCGCCCAGGGCAAGCTCCAGCTATTGGCACCCCATGGCTGGCTGCAACCGAAACAGAAGTACATCTCGCTGCAAGACCTGGCCGGCCAGTCAATGGTTGGCCTGGAAGGTCACGACCCGCTCAGCCCGGCGCTGGACAACAAGCTGCATGCGCTGCGCCCTGCCCCAGTCATCCAGACCCGGGTGCAGACGCATCAAATGATGCGCAGCATGGTCGAGGCCGGTGAAGGCCTGGCGATCGTCGATCCGTTTACCGCCCTCGGCGCCAAATCGGCCGGGCTCGATGCCTGCCCGCTGGCGCCTGCGGTACCTATCAGCGTCTACGCCTTGCGCCTGAAAAACGCCGAGCCCTCTCCGGCGGTTCAGACGCTGCTGGACATCATCACGGAACAAGCCGTGGCGATGCTGGCGAGCTGATCGGTTTTTCCAGCGGATTGTCGAACAATCGATACCAGAACAATGCGACTTCGGCAGTGTTCGGGTCGATCCCGCGATAGCGCAGATGATCGATCCCGCCAACCACGTAGCCACAGCGCTCATACAGCCGGCAGGCCCCAAGATTATTGTTCTGGGTTTCCAGCATGATGCCCGGCAGCTTTTTCTTGCGGCTCCAGAACTGCGCTACGTCCAGCAATGCCTTGGCCACGCCATGGCGACGCGCCGGTGCATGCACCGCCAATTCATCGATATGGGCGAAACCGTTCCAGTTGGTGCTGACCACCAGGTGGCCCACCGGCTCGTCATCCAGATAGGCCATGAAAATCGCACTGTCGGCGGCATCGCGAAAGCTGCTGAACTCTTCAGGATCGATGCCGTAGCACTTGCGATACGGGGTGATCGGCGTCACCGGCCATTGCGCCACTGGCTTATCGATTGCTGCTGCACCATAGGCGGCAACTTCAAAACTGAAATCACTGCCCCAGATATAAGCCGCAAAACCCTCATCGGCAACACGTACCGAGAGGCCTGGGTATTTGGGATTCATGACGGGTTGCATACTTGGAAAGGTCCTCATTCCTTGATGCAATCGACGGTGTAGTGCCGTCCATTGCCCTCGTCTTCGTGTTGCAAGCCATGCACATCGGCGACAAACCCGGGGAAGCTGCTGTCGAACGCCCGGGCAAACTTCAGGTAATCGATAATCGAGCGGGTCGACTCAGTGAAACGCTCGCCGGGCATGATCAACGGAATCCCCGGCGGGTATGGCACCAGCATCACTGCCGCGATCCGCCCGTCCAGAGCGTCGATCGAAACGGCCTCTACTTCCCCGCGTACCAATTGATCATAGGCGTCCGCTGGCTTCATCGCGACTTCCGGCAGCACCGTGTACATGCGTTTTAGGTGTTTGGCCGTGGCGTTGCTGCGATAACAGGCGTGCAATTGATCGCACAGATCGCGCAACCCCATGCCTTGATAGCGGGCCACGTTCTGTTGCGCCACGCACGGCAGGCAGGTGGCCAGGCTGACGTTGGCGTCATAACTGCGCTTGAACTCCAGTAACTCGGTCAGCAGCGTGCTCCATTTGCCCTTGGTAATGCCCATCGAGAACAACACCAGGAACGAATACAGCCCGGTCTTTTCCACGACCAGCCCGCGTTCCCAGAGGAACTTGCTGACTACCGCCGCCGGAATCCCGCGCGCACTCAGCGCGCCGCCCGCTGTCAGCCCCGGCATCACCAGCGTGACCTTGATTGGGTCGAGCAGCACATAGTCGTCGGTCACGCCGCCAAAGCCGTGCCAATCGGCGTCAGGTTGCAGTAGCCAGTCCTCGGCGACCACCTGCTCGATAGCTTGCGCCGAGGGCGGCTGCCAGATGGAAAACCACCAGTCATCGGCGGCGATATGCTGGCGCAGATTGGCCAGCGCCCGGCGAAAACTCAGCGCTTCGTCGAACATTTCCTGTAGCAACGAACGACCGGCCGGCCCTTCCATCATCGCCGAGGCCACGTCCAGCGAGGCGATAATGCTGTACTGCGGCGACGTCGAGATGTGCATCATGAACGCTTCGTTGAAACGGTCACGATCCAGCTGCCGTGCACCGCCGTCCTGCACGTGAATCATCGACGCCTGGCTGAACGCCGCCAGCAGTTTGTGTGTGGAGTGAGTGGTGAACACCAAGGGGCTGTCTTCGCTGCGGGACGTGCCCATGCCATAACGGCCGGCGAAGAATTCGTGGAATGCCGCGTAGGCGAACCAGGCTTCGTCGAAATGCAGCACCTCGACGCTGTTGCCCAGGCTCTGTTTGATCAGTTCGGCGTTGTAACAGAGGCCGTCATAAGTCGAGTTGGTCACCACCGCCAACTTGACCTTGGGCTCGCGGCCCTGGGTCAGTGGGCTCGCGTCGATCTTGGCCTGGATTGATTCGCGGCTGAACTCACTCAACGGAATCGGGCCTATGATCCCCAGCTCATTGCGCTCCGGGCACAGGTACAGCGGAATCGCGCCGGTCATGATGATCGCGTGCAACACCGACTTGTGGCAGTTGCGATCCACCAGCACCAGATCATCGCGTGCCACCATGGAATGCCAGACGATCTTGTTGGCGGTCGAGGTGCCATTGATTACGAAAAAGGTGTGATCGGCACCGAAGTTGCGAGCCGCTCGCGCTTCCGCCTCGGCCAGGGGACCGGTGTGATCGAGCAGCGAGCCGAGTTCCGGCACCGACACCGACAAATCCGAACGCAGGGTATTTTCCCCGAAAAACTGGTGAAACGCCTGCCCTACCGGGCTCTTGTGATACGCCACGCCGCCGCCATGCCCCGGCGTGTGCCAGGAATAATTGGAGTCGGCGGTGTGCTGCACCAGCGCCTTGAAGAACGGCGGCAACAGGCCGTCCAGGTACTTGCGCGCCGCACGGGCAACCTGACGGGCAAGGAATGGCACGGTGTCTTCGAACAAATAGAGAATGCCGCGCAGCTGATTGAGCTCGGCCATGGCGTCAGCCGGGGCGTTTTCCAGGGTGACCTGTTCACCCAGGGCGAAGATCGGCAGGTCCGGCGCCCGAACCCGTGCCAGGCGAATCAGCTCGGCCATGTTGTGCAGAAGATGCGCATGGGTGCTGGCGTCTTCAGCGGCAATCAACATGCAGGCAAGGCCGTGATGGGTCGAGGCGACCAGACGCCCCTCGGTGTAATCGACCGCCGAGACAATGCTGAAGCCTTCCTGCTCCAGCTCCCGGGCAATGCCACGCACACGATCACCGGCAACGGTGTCGGCCTTGATGTCGCGGTGGACGATCAGGACCGGGAATTTCAAATCTTTATACATGAGGCTCGGCGTCCTGAGGCGGCAGACCGTGGCCTGCCAATCACCTCAGGGTAGAGGGTTGGAGCGCATGTGGCGAGGGGGATGCCCTGAAGTAGGGCACAGGCTGCGAACTTTTCAGGCCTGAGCCTTGGCCTCGGCCAGTTGCTGCCACAGCGACGGCGCACCGGCGGATTTGGCAATGGCTTCCAGGCGCGCAACGTGTTGGGCCAGCTCCTCTTCACTGGCGCGGATGATCCGGGTCGGCTGACGATCGGCCGGCAGACGACGGATTTCCGTGGCGGAATTATCGGCGCCTTCGCCCGAACCGTTGCCATCGGACGCGTTACCGGCCAGCGACAGGCTGGTCTGGCCGCCGGTCATCGTCAGGTAAACGTCGGCGAGAATCTCGGAGTCGAGCAAGGCGCCGTGCAGCTCACGACCGGAGTTGTCGACGCCATAGCGTTTGCACAAGGCGTCGAGGCTGTTGCGCTGCCCCGGGTGACGTTCCCGGGCCATGATCAGGGTGTCGAGGATCGTGCAGTGCTGTGTGATGTCCGCGCGATCGTGCTGGCCCATCAGGGCAAATTCGTTGTTGATGAAGCCAACGTCGAACGCCGCGTTATGGATGATCAGCTGTGCGCCCTTGATGAACTCGAAAAATTCATCGGCCACTTCAGTGAAACGCGGCTTGCCCACCAGAAATTCGTTAGTGATGCCGTGGACGCCGATGGCGCCTTCGTCACTCTCGCGATCCGGTTGCAGGTAAACGTGGAAATGCCGGCCGGTCAGGCGCCGACCGATCAACTCGACACAACCGATTTCGATAATCCGGTGGCCGTCGGTCACCGGCATGCCGGTGGTTTCGGTATCGAGTACAACGGATCTGGTGGCCATCAGTGCTCAGCTCTCAACGGGTCAATCGTGCAAAAGCGGCGATGTTAACACGCTCGCGGGGGTCTTTCAGATAGACCGTGTTGCGCCCAATCGCGAACAGACTCGCTCCCACTGATCGTTCCCACGCAGAGCATGGGAACGATCAGTGGTGGGTCTAGCCCTGCTTGTACCCGCGCACTTCATCCACGCCACGGTTGGCCAGTTGGTCGGCCCGTTCGTTGCCATGATGGCCGATGTGCCCGCGTACCCATTTCCAGGTGACGTTGTGGCGGTTGACCTGCTCGTCGAGCAGTTTCCACAGGTCGGCGTTTTTCACTGGTTCCTTCGCGGCGGTTTTCCAGCCGCGTTTCTTCCAGTTGGCCATCCACTCGTTGATGCCTTTCATCACGTACTGGGAGTCGGTCACCAGCAGCACGTCGCAAGAACGCTTGAGCTCTTCCAGGCCACGGATCGCCCCCATCAGCTCCATGCGGTTGTTGGTGGTGTTGGCTTCGCCGCCCCAGAGTTCTTTTTCAACGCCCTTGCACACCAGCAACGCGCCCCAGCCGCCTGGGCCAGGGTTGCCCTTGCAGGCGCCATCGGTGAAGAGTTCTACGCTATCGCTCATGCCAATCTATCCAGAAAATGCGCTGGCTCGCCGATCGGTGACCGACGATGCCCGAGGCCGGGGCATACCCGGCCGGGAATATAAAAAAGTGTATTACGGTTCGATGTGACGACGATTGACCTTGGCCATCGGCAACGGAATCAGCTTGCCCATCGGTTCGCGCCGTACTTGGCGCACCGGCCGCAGCCCCACCACGATCTTGCGCGCGACTAATAAATAGAACCCGCCACCCGATATTTGCCAGTCACCGGCCTTGCGCTCCCAACCGGCCAGACGAGCTTGCCAGGCAGGTGACGCAAGCGGCGGACGATAGCACCCGAAGCGGCGTTTCTCCAGCGCGAAGCCCAGCAGGTTCAGCCAGTCGCTGACCCGCGACGGCGAAATGCAGCGCGCCTTGCGCAAGGCGTCATGGGCGAACACATGACGCAGGCCCCAACTGCTCCAGGGGTTGATTCCGATAATCAGCAGATGCCCGCCGGGGCGCACGCTGCTCGCCGCTTCGCGCAACAAGCCGTGGGGCGACAGGCAGAAATCCAGCCCATGCTGCAACACCACCACATCGGCGGCATGCTCGCTCAAGGGCCAGGCCTGCTCTTCGCAGACGATCTCGACCCCCGGCAACGGCGCGCCGAGCCGCACATTGCGCTGCACCTGCGGCGCCGACGGTGGCGTCTGTGCCGAGGGGCCGTAATGCACCAGATAGCCGCCGAAGAAGCGCCCCAACTCGTCTTCGAGCATGCGTCGTTCTTCGTCCAGCAAAAATTGCCCGATGGGGCCGGACAGCCAGTCACGGGCCGCGCTGATCAATGCCAGCCAGTCAGGATCAGCCTGAGCGAACGCTTTATCGGTCATTGCATTCTCCAACGCGCCAGGAAGCTCTAAGATGCGCCAATGTTTTCCGCTTGGCGAATCCGACGATGATACAGATCAGTGCCCTGCCCGCCTTCACCGACAACTACATCTGGTTGTTACAAGACCCCAGCACCCAGCGCTGCGCCGTAGTCGATCCGGGCGATGCCGCGCCCGTAGAGACGTGGCTCGCGGCGCACCCGGGTTGGGTGTTAAGCGATATTCTGATCACTCATCACCATCATGACCATGTCGGCGGCGTCGAGCGGCTGAAAAAAGCGACAGACGCAACCGTCCATGGCCCGGCCAGCGAGACCATCCCGGCACGGGACGTGGCCCTCAAGGACAACGACCGGATCAACGTGCTGGGCTGGGACTTCGACGTCATCACAGTACCGGGCCATACCCTGGGGCATATCGCCTATTACCACCGTGGTCATTTGTTTTGCGGCGACACCCTGTTCGCTGCCGGTTGCGGACGCTTGTTCGAAGGCACGCCCGAGCAAATGCATCACTCGCTGAGCCGCCTCGCGGCGCTTCCCGAAGACACGCTGGTCTACTGCACCCACGAGTACACCCTGAGCAATCTGAAGTTTGCCGTGGCGGTCGAACCGGGCAATCCCGACACCCTCGAACGACTGGCCAAAGTCACCCGTCAACGGGAAGCCGGAATCATGACGCTGCCTTCGACCCTGGCGCTGGAAAAGCTCACCAATCCGTTTTTGCGTACCGGCGAAACATCCGTTAAAGAAAAAGTGGACGAACGGAATGGAACCGAAAACCGGGCGCCGAGTGCGGTCTTTGCTGCATTGCGGGCTTGGAAAGATACGTTCTAAGCCGCCTGCGCAATGGTACAAAAATTCTGAATGGTTGACCGCAGGGGGTGTGCTTTCTAGAATCGCCCGACATTTTCGCCCGGAACTTACTTCCAGCCAATGTCGTCACCTATTCGTAAAGCCACCAATTCAGACGCATTGACCCGCTTGGCTCAAGCCATCGCGGTGGCTGTGTCCGCCACTTTGGCGGGCTGTTCAAGCCATGTGCCGCAGACCGACGCGACACACACACCGAATATCGCCGCGCGAGCCAAGCAAAAACCGATCTGGCTCAGCGAAAAACCAACACCGCAAGTTCCCCAGGACGTCTGGGAGCGCATGCGCCAGGGCTTCCAGTTGCAGGACAACCTGGGCGTCAACCCGCGCATCGAGCAGCAGCGCCTGTGGTTCGCCAGTAACCCGTCCTTCCTCGAAAACGCCGGCGAACGCGGCAGCCTCTACATTCACTACATCGTCGAACGCCTTGAAGAACGCAACATGCCGCTGGAACTGGCGCTGTTGCCAGTGATTGAAAGCGCCTACAACCCGATGGCCTATTCCCGGGCCGACGCGGTGGGTCTGTGGCAATTCATTCCTTCCACCGGGCGTTACTTCAACCTGCGTCAAACCCGTTTCTATGATGGCCGTCGCGATATCACCGCCTCGACCACCGCGGCCATGGATTACCTGACCCGCCTGCACGACATGTTCAACGGTGACTGGCTACTGGCCCTGGCGGCCTACAACGCCGGCGAAGGCACGGTCAGCCGGGCCATCGAGCGCAACGAGAAGCTCGGTCTTCCAACCGACTATTGGAACCTGCCGCTGCCAGCGGAAACCCAGGCCTATGTGCCGAAGCTGCTGGCGCTGTCGCAAGTGGTGTTGGCGCCCGATGCCTATGGCGTGAACCTCAAGTCGATCGCCAACGAACCGTACTTCCAGGTCGTCGAAATCAACCAGCGCATGGACCTGTCCAAGGTTGCCGCGGTGGCCAACATCGACGAAGACGAACTGTTCCAGCTCAACCCGGCCTTCAAGCAACGCACCACCATCGACGGCCCCCAGCATCTGCTGGTGCCGACGTCCAAGGCGCAACTGCTGACTGCCAGCCTGTCGACCATGCGTCCTGAAGAGCTGATCAGCCAGCGGCCGCTCAAGCCGGTGTTCGAAGGTGCCGACGACAGCGAAATCGCCAGCATCAAGCGCGCCTACCGGGTCAAGCGCGGAGAAAATCTGGCCTCCATTGCCAGGGCCAACAAGGTCGACGTCAAGGACCTGCAACGCTGGAACAAGCTGAACGGCAAGAACCTCAAGGTCGGCCAGACCCTTGTGATGCAGGACACCAGCAAGCGCAGCGGCGGTCGCATCAACACTGTCGTGGCGGCGAACAGCAAAACCAGCGGCAAGTCAGACAAACAGAAGCCGCAGACTCAGTACAAGGTCCAGCAAGGCGACTCGTTGTACATGGTTGCCAAACGTTTCAATGTCGAAATGCAACACCTCAAGCGCTGGAACCCTCGGGTAGGCCAGGCGCTGAAACCGGGTCAGATGCTGACGGTGGCTTCCCCGCATTAAAATTGAGGTGATGCCGAAAAGATCGCAGCCTTCGGCAGCTCCTACAGAGAATGCATACATCCGATCAATCGTGGATGTACATGATCGGTGTAGGAGCTGCCGCAGGCTGCGATCTTTTTTTTCGACCCGCCCCCGCATTAAGCTCCCGTCTTTTTCCTGTCGATACAAGCTGTTACTGTACGGCCCACAAAGCCCAAGCCGCCTGGATCGGATCTCTGACTTGAAGCGTCCCCTCCTCCTGCTCCTGATCAGCCTGGCCTTGAGCTCCCCCGCAAGCGCGACGATCAGCGAAAGCCACGGTTATGCGCAGTTCGGCACGCTCAAGTACCCGGCCAGATTTACCCACTTCGACTGGGTCAACCCGCAAGCGCCCAAGGGCGGTACGTTGCGGGTGATGGCGTTTGGCACCTTCGATACGCTCAACCCTTACACCTTCAAAGGTTCGAGCCCGGTTTCCACGGCCAACTTCCTGCAATACGGCATCAACGAACTCAACGAACCGCTGATGGTCGGCACCGGCCAGTACGCGCCGTCGGGCGATGAGCCGACGTCCAGTTATGGCCTGATCGCCCAATCGGTGGAATACAGCGAGGACCGCAGCTGGGTGGTGTTCAACCTGCGCCCCGAAGCGCGCTTCCACGATGGCACGCCGATCACCGCTTACGATGTCGCGTTTTCTTACCGTCTGCTGCTCAAGGAAGGTCATCCGCAATACCGCACCAACCTCCAGGAAGTGTCGCGGGTCGACATCCTCAACCCGCAGCGCATTCGCTTCGTCTTCAAGCGCTCCGGCAATCCGTTGCTGATCCTGCGCCTGGGCGAGTTGCCGGTGCTGCCCCAGCATTACTGGAAAGATCGCGATTTCAAGGCCACCACCTTCGAACCGCCATTGGGCAGCGGGCCGTATCGCATCACTTCGGTAACCCCTGGGCGGCAGATCGTCTTCGAACGGGTCAAGGATTACTGGGGCAAGGACCTGCCGGTCAATCGCGGCAAATACAACGTCGATCGCATGGAAGTCGAGTTCTACCGTGACAGCGACGTGGCCTTCGAAGCGTTCAAGGCCGGCGAGTTCGACATCTACATCGAGCATCAGGCGAAAAACTGGGACAACGGCTACGACTTCCCGGCCGTGCGCCGTGGCGAGGTGATCAAGGCGCAGATCCCGCACCAGATCCCGACCCAGAGCCAGGGCCTGTTCATGAACACTCGGCGGTCGACCTTCGCCCAGATCAAGGTCCGTGAAGCGCTGGGGCTGATGTTCGATTTCGAGTGGACCAACCGCACGCTGTTCAGCGGCGCCTACACTCGCGCCATGAGTTACTACCCCAACAGCGAGTTCTCTGCCACGGGACTGCCGGTCGGCCACGAGTGGCTGTTGCTCAAGCCCTATCGCGATCAGTTGCCCGCCAAGCTGCTCACCGAGCCGTTCAGCCTGCCGCAGACCGAAGGCCGCGGCATTCCGCGCGAAACCATGCGCAAGGCCTTGGGCCTGCTCGCCGAAGCCGGCTGGAAGCTCAATGGCCAGCGGCTGCAGAACAGCATCGGCCAACCGCTACGCTTCGAGATCCTGCTGGTCAACCCGAACCTGGAGCGGATCCTCCAGCCTTATGTCGAAAACCTCGCCAGCATCGGTATCGACGCACGGCTGCGCACGGTCGATCGCGCCCAGTACAAACAACGCCTCGATCAATTCGATTTCGACATGATCCTGATGACCCTCAACCAGACCCTCAGCCCGGGCCTGGAGCAATGGCAGTACTTCCACTCCAGCCAGGTCGGGATCAAGGGCAGCAAGAACTACGCAGGCATCGCTGACCCGGTGGTCGATCATTTGCTCGAACAACTACTCGGCGCCCAGACCCGGGATGAACAAGTCGCTGCCGGCAAGGCGCTCGACCGGGTGCTGCTGTGGCAGCACTACATCATTCCCAACTGGTACCTCAATTATCACCGCTTGGCCTACCGCAACCGGTTCGCCTTCGTCACCACGCCGCCCTACACCCTGGGCCTGAGCGCTTGGTGGCTGAAATCTTCGGAGAAAGATCAATGACTCCCTTACGCGCCCTGCTCTTGCAGGCCAGCGGTCTGTTGTTCGCCGGGCTGGCCTGCGCCGCCCCGCAACACGCCCTGACCCTGTACAACGAGCCGCCGAAATACCCGGCCGACTTCAAGCACTTCGATTACGTAAACCCCGACGCGCCGAAGGGCGGGATCTTCCGTCAGGCCGGGTTCGGTGGCTTCGACAGCCTCAATCCGTTCATCAGCAAAGGCGTGCCGGCCGACGACATCAGCATGATCTACGACACCCTGGCCAAACAGGGTCTCGATGAGCCGTTCACTCAATATGGCTTGATCGCAGGCAAAATCGAAAAAGCCCCGGACAACAGCTGGGTGCGTTTCTATCTGCGCCCCGAAGCACGTTTCCACGACGGCCACCCTGTGCGCGCCGAAGACGTGGTGTTCAGCTTCCAGACCCTGATCAAGGACGGTGCCCCGCTCTACCACGGCTATTACAGCGACGTGGAGGAAGCGATCGCCGAAGACCCGCTCAAAGTGCTGTTCAAGTTCAAGCACAACAACAACCGCGAATTGCCAATGATCCTCTGCCAGTTGCCGGTGCTGCCCAAACATTGGTGGGCCACCCGTGACTTCAATAAGGGCAACCTGGAGCTACCGCTGGGCAGCGGCCCGTACAAAGTCACCGAAGTGAAGGCCGGGCGCTCCGTGCGATATGAACGGGTCAAGGATTACTGGGGCAAGGACCTGCCGGTCAATCGCGGGTTCTACAACTTCGACGTGATGACCACTGACTATTACCGCGACAACACCGTCGCACTGGAAGCACTCAAGGCCGGTCAGTTCGACTACTGGCTGGAAATATCCGCGAAAAACTGGGCCAAGGCCTACAACATTCCGGCGGTGACCGAAGGGCGGCTGATCAAGGAAGAAATCCCCAACGGCAACCCCACCGGCATGCAAGGCTTCGTGTTCAACCTGCGTCGTCCGGTGTTCCAGGATGTGCGCGTGCGCCAGGCGCTGACCCTGTTGCTGGACTTCGAGTGGACCAACAAGCAACTGTTCAACGGCGCCTACGTGCGTACCCGCAGTTACTTCGAAAACTCGGAAATGGCCGCCACCGGCCTGCCGGACGCCGATCAACTGGCGATTCTCGACCCGTTCCGCGGCAAGATTCCCGAGCAAGTGTTCAGCGAGGCGTTCCAGAACCCGCTGACCGACGCCAGCGGCATGATCCGCACCCAGCAGCGCAAAGCCTATCAACTGCTGCAAGAGGCCGGCTGGCGGATCGTCGACGACAAGATGGTCGACGCCACCGGCAAACCGGTGACCATCGAGTTCCTGCTGGCCCAGACTGAGTTCGAGCGGGTACTGCTGCCGTTCAAGCGTAACCTCAGCGACCTGGGCATCGACCTGGTGATCCGTCGGGTCGACGTCTCGCAATACATCAACCGCGTACGCTCCCGGGACTTCGACATGATCGTCGGCAGTTTCCCGCAATCCAACTCGCCGGGTAACGAACAGCGCGAGTTCTGGATGACCGCCGCCGCCGACAAACCCGGCAGCCGCAATTCCATGGGCCTTAAAGACCCGGTGGTGGACCAATTGGTCGAGCAACTGATCAACGCCGATTCGCGCAAAAGCCTGGTGGCCCACGCCCGGGCGCTGGACCGGGTGCTGCAATGGGGCTATTACGTGATCCCCAACTGGCACATCAAGACCTCGCGCGTGGCGTACTGGAACCACATCGGCCACCCGAAGGTTTCGCCCAAATATGACATCGGCATCAATACCTGGTGGGTCAAGCCCGACGCGACACCTGCGATAGAAGTCGAAACCAAACTGCAAGCCGACCCTGCGGGCACGGAGTAATCAGATGCTGGCGTATATTTTTCGGCGACTGCTGCTGATCATCCCAACCCTGTTTGGCATTTTGCTGATCAACTTCGTGATCATCCAGGCCGCCCCCGGTGGGCCGGTGGAACAGATGATCGCCAAACTCGAAGGCTTCGAAGGCGCCACCAGCCGCATTGCCGGCGGCGGAGCCGAAGTGTCGGTGGCCGGCTCGGCCTATCGTGGGGCGCAAGGCCTGGACCCGGCGCTGGTCAAGGAAATCGAGCACATGTACGGCTTCGACAAATCGGCGCCGGAACGTTTGTGGATCATGATCAAGAACTACGCCACCCTGGATTTCGGCGACAGCTTCTTCCGCGACGCCAAGGTCATCGACCTGATCAAGGAAAAGATGCCGGTGTCGATCTCCCTCGGGCTGTGGAGCACGCTGATCATGTACCTGGTGTCGATCCCGTTGGGGATCGCCAAGGCGACGCGACACGGCAGCCACTTCGATGTGTGGACCAGTTCGGCGATCATCGTCGGTTACGCGATCCCGGCGTTCCTGTTCGCCATCCTGCTGATTGTGGTGTTCGCCGGCGGCAGCTATTTCGACTGGTTCCCGCTACGGGGCCTGACCTCGAACAACTTTGATGAGCTCAGCACCGGCGGCAAGATCCTCGATTATTTCTGGCACCTGGCTCTGCCGGTCACTGCACTGGTGATCGGCCACTTCGCGACCATGACCCTGCTGACCAAAAACAGCTTCCTCGACGAAATCAACAAGCAATACGTGGTCACCGCCAAAGCCAAGGGCCTGACCCGTCACCGCGTGCTCTACGGCCATGTGTTTCGCAACGCGATGCTGTTGGTGATCGCCGGTTTCCCTTCAGCGCTCATCGGGATCTTCTTCACCGGCTCATTGCTGGTGGAAGTGATTTTCTCCCTCGACGGCCTCGGCCTGATGAGCTTCGAAGCGGCGATCAACCGCGACTACCCGATCGTCTTCGGCACGCTGTTCATCTTCACGCTGCTGGGGCTGGTGCTGAAGCTGATCGGCGACCTCACGTACACCCTCGTCGATCCGCGCATCGACTTCGAAAGCCGGGAGCATTGAGATGAACCTGTCCCCTCTCAATCGCCGACGTTTCGAGCTGTTCAAGGCCAACAAGCGAGGCTGGTGGTCGTTGTGGCTGTTTCTGATTCTGTTCGGCGCAAGCCTCGGCGCCGAGCTGATCGCCAACGACAAACCGCTGGTAGTGCATTACGACAACGCCTGGTACTTCCCGGCGCTCAAGCGCTATCCGGAAACCGCGTTCGGCGGCGAATTCCCGCTGGAAGCCAACTACAAGAGCCCGTACATCCGCGAACTGCTCAAGGCCAAGGACGCCTGGGTGGTGTGGGCGCCCATTCCCTACAGCTACCAGAGCATCAACTACGACCTGAAAGTCCCGGCCCCCGCGCCGCCGTCCGCCGACAACCTGCTGGGCACCGACGATCAGGGCCGCGACGTGCTGGCCCGAGTGATTTACGGTTTCCGGATTTCGGTGCTGTTCGCTTTGACGCTGACCATTCTCAGCTCGATCATCGGCGTGATCGCCGGCGCCTTGCAGGGCTTTTATGGCGGCTGGGTCGACCTGGCCGGCCAGCGTTTCCTGGAGATCTGGTCCGGGCTGCCGGTGCTGTACCTGCTGATCATCCTCGCCAGTTTCGTGCAGCCGAACTTCTGGTGGCTGCTGGGGATCATGTTGCTGTTTTCGTGGATGAGCCTGGTGGATGTGGTACGCGCCGAGTTCCTGCGCGGGCGGAATCTGGAATACGTGCGCGCGGCCCGGGCGCTGGGCATGCAGAATGGTGCGATCATGTTCCGCCACATTTTGCCCAACGCCATGGTCTCGACCATGACCTTCATGCCGTTCATCCTGACCGGCGCCATCGGTACGCTGACCGCCCTCGACTTCCTCGGCTTCGGCCTGCCACCGGGCGCCCCGTCGCTGGGTGAGTTGGTGGCTCAGGGCAAATCCAACCTGCAAGCGCCGTGGCTCGGTATGAGTGCGTTTGCGGTGCTGGCGTTGATGTTGAGTTTGCTGGTATTCATCGGCGAGTCCGCTCGCGATGCCTTCGACCCGAGGAAGTGAAATGAATCAGGACAATCTGATCGAAGTGCGCGACCTGGCCGTCGAATTTGTCGTTGGCGAGCACGTTCAGCGGGTGGTCGAAGGCGTCAGCTTCGACATCAAGCGCGGCGAAACCCTGGCGCTGGTGGGTGAAAGCGGCTCCGGCAAGTCGGTGACCGCCCACTCGATCCTGCGGCTGCTGCCCTATCCGCTGGCCCGGCATCCGTCCGGCACCATCACCTATTCAGACCGGAACCTGTTGGAGCTGAAAGAGAAAACCATCCGCCACATCCGCGGCAACCGGATCGCGATGATCTTTCAAGAGCCGATGACCTCGCTCAATCCCCTGCATTCGATCGAGAAGCAGATCAACGAGGTATTGGGCATCCACAAGGGCCTGACCGGCAAAGTCGCGACCAGGCGCACGCTGGAGCTGCTGGAGATGGTCGGCATCCCGGAACCCGAGAAGCGTCTCAAGGCCCTGCCCCACGAATTGTCCGGTGGCCAGCGCCAACGGGTGATGATCGCCATGGCCCTGGCCAACGAGCCGGAACTGCTGATCGCCGACGAACCGACCACCGCGCTGGACGTGACTGTTCAGCTGAAAATCCTCGAATTGCTCAAGGAATTGCAGGCCCGCCTGGGCATGGCGTTGTTACTGATCAGTCACGATTTGAACCTTGTACGAAGAATTGCGCATCGCGTATGTGTCATGCAGCGCGGTTGCATCGTCGAACAGGCATCGTGCGAAGAATTGTTCCGCGCGCCGCAGCATCCGTACACCCGGGAACTGCTGGCAGCAGAGCCCAGCGGCAAGCCTGCGACCAATGTAATTGGCCCGCCATTGCTGCAGGTCGAGGACCTGAAAGTCTGGTTCCCGATCAAGAAAGGCTTTCTGAAAAAGACCGTCGACCACATCAAGGCGGTGGACGGCATCAATTTCAGCCTGCCCCAGGGACAGACCCTGGGGATTGTGGGAGAAAGCGGTTCCGGCAAGTCGACGCTCGGTTTGGCGATTTTGCGGCTGATCGGCAGCAAAGGGGCAATCCGTTTTGAAGGCAAGCAGCTAGACTGCCTGACGCAGCAACAGGTTCGGCCGCTGCGGCGGGAAATGCAGGTGGTGTTCCAGGACCCTTTCGGCAGCCTGAGCCCACGGATGTGCGTGAGCCAGATCGTCGGCGAAGGCCTGCGGATCCACAAGATGGGCACCGAGGCCGAGCAGGAACAAGCGATTATTGCGGCACTCAAGGAGGTAGGCCTGGACCCGGAAACCCGGCACCGCTACCCCCATGAATTTTCCGGTGGGCAGCGGCAGAGAATCGCCATTGCCCGGGCTTTAGTGCTAAAACCGGCGTTGATTCTGCTGGACGAGCCGACTTCGGCCCTCGACCGCACCGTGCAACGCCAAGTGGTGGAGCTGCTACGTTCACTGCAAACCAAGTACAACCTGACGTATTTGTTTATCAGCCATGACCTGGCTGTCGTCAAAGCGCTGAGCCACCAGCTGATGGTGGTCAAGCATGGCCAAGTGGTCGAACAGGGAGACGCGCAAAGTATCTTTGCCGCCCCCCAACATCCGTATACACAGCAGTTGCTGGAAGCCGCTTTTCTGGCACCAGCCACTGCGCAATAAACCTGAAAGAGAGGAGCAACACATGGGTTTTCTCGCCGGTAAGCGCGTACTGATCGTCGGTGTCGCCAGCAAGCTGTCCATCGCATCCGGCATCGCTGCCGCCATGCATCGCGAGGGCGCTGAGCTTGCCTTCACTTATCAGAACGACAAACTCAAGGGTCGTGTCGAAGAATTCGCACAAGGCTGGGGTTCGAGCCCTGAGCTGTGCTTCCCGTGCGACGTGGCCAGCGATGCCGAAATCGCCAAGGTCTTCGAAGAGTTGAGCAAGAAGTGGGACGGCCTGGACTGCATCGTGCACTCCGTCGGCTTCGCCCCGGGCGACCAACTGGACGGCGACTTCACCGAAGCCACTACCCGTGAAGGTTTCCGCATCGCTCACGACATCAGCGCCTACAGCTTCGTGGCCCTGGCCAAGGCTGGTCGCGAAATGATGAAAGGCCGCAATGGCAGCCTGCTGACCCTGTCGTACCTGGGCGCCGAGCGCACCATGCCGAACTACAACGTAATGGGCATGGCCAAGGCTTCCCTGGAAGCTGGCGTACGTTACCTGGCCGGCTCCCTGGGCCCGGACGGCACCCGCGTCAACTGCGTATCGGCTGGCCCGATCCGCACCCTCGCCGCTTCCGGCATCAAGAACTTCCGCAAAATGCTGGCCGCCAACGAAGCGCAAACCCCGCTGCGTCGTAACGTCACCATCGAAGAAGTCGGCAACGCCGGCGCTTTCCTGTGCTCGGACCTGGCGTCCGGCATCAGCGGCGAAATCATGTACGTAGACGGCGGCTTCAACACCACCGCCATGGGCAACATCGAAGAGTGATCTTCGGTTAGCCGTTAAAAAACCCGCCTCTTCAGGCGGGTTTTTTATGCCTTCAAAATCAAAAGATCTTCACAACAAACACTGGGCAAACAACTGCTGGATCGGCTGTGTACGCTGGCTATAGCGCTGCAACAGCACGATCTCCCGGTAGAACGTCAGCTCTCCCAGCGGGATGATCCGGACCTTCGCCCCATGCTCAAGCCACAGCCCCGCCTCGGGCAATAGCGAAACACCCAGCCCGCATTCCACCATCTTGACAATGGCTTCCAGCTCATCCAGCTCCAGAGCCACTTGCACATCAATTTGCTGCTCGCGCAAAAAACGCGTCACCAATCGCCCACCGAATGAATTGCGGTCGTAGCGTACGTGGGGATGGCTGGCGAGTAACTGCAGCGGGTCATCCCCCTCGAGGTCGGCCGGCACGATCAGCACAAACGGCTCCCGGCGAATGACTTGCACCGATAATTCCTTGGGTAATTCAAACGGCGGCTTGATCAGAATCGCCAGGTCCACTTCGCCAGTATCCACCTGGCTCAGCAGGTTCAGGGATACCCCCGGCACCAGTTTCGCCTCCAGCAATGGCGCCTGTTGCCGGAGTCGCAACAGCGCCCGAGGCAACAAACCGGTCTGGACGGTGGCCACCGCGCCGATCTTCAATTCGCCACGAAACTCGCTGATGTCATCACTGACGGCCATGCGACTGAAGATCTCGAGCATTTCCTGAGCCATCGGCAACGCTCGCTGCCCTGCGGCATTGAGGAGTGCCTGACGCCCGGTGCGATCGAACAGACGGATGCCCAACGCCTGCTCCAGATTGCGGATCTGCGCGCTGACCGCCGACTGAGTCAGGCCGATGTGCATGCCTGCCGCTGCGAACGTGCCATGGCGCGTCACGGCAATGAAGGTTTTCAGTTCCCGCAGCATACGCCCCCCAATTGATCGAAATAATTTGAGCTCGCTGCAAAAATTA
Organism: Pseudomonas sp. FP1740; assembly: GCF_030687165.1. Classification (NCBI taxonomy): domain Bacteria; kingdom Pseudomonadati; phylum Pseudomonadota; class Gammaproteobacteria; order Pseudomonadales; family Pseudomonadaceae; genus Pseudomonas; species Pseudomonas sp. FP1740. The sequence continues at coordinate 2,991,194 of NZ_CP117461.1, read as the reverse complement.
TCGTCTTTTAATCAAAAAGCACAGGACTAAACTCAGCCTCAACGCTCAACCCGTCGAGGCACATCCGATGCAACTGTCCCCTTTTCATTTGGCCATCCCGGTTTACGATCTGGACGCTACCCGGCGTTTCTATGGCGAGGTGTTCGGCCTGGAAGAAGGTCGCTCCAGCGATCACTGGGTCGATTTCAACTTTTTCGGCCATCAACTGGTGATTCATCTGGCCCCGAAAAACGCTTCTCAGGAGGCCGCCCATACCAACGCCGTGGATGGCCACGACGTACCGGTGCCGCATTTCGGTGTGGTATTGCCGATGGAAGAATGGGAGGCGCTGGCCGAACGCCTGAAAGCCCTGGGTACACACTTCGTGATCGAGCCGGGCATCCGGTTTCAGGGATTGGTGGGCGAACAAGCCACGATGTTTCTTTTCGATCCCTGCGGCAATGCTCTGGAGTTCAAGGCGTTCAAAAATATCAATCAGTTGTTCGCCAAATGAGCCGCTCGCCCCTTGACGCCACCACCCTCAGTGAAGCGGTGGTCAATGGCGAGACCACCGCTTCCATCGTCGCCGAAGCCTTTCTTCAGCGCATTCAGGCGCGGGAGCCGGATATCCAGGCTTTCGTCTCGTTCGACGCCCGGCAGGTCCGCGCCGATGCGGCGCAGCACAACGGCCGGGGTCTGCTGGCCGGCGTCCCCGTGGGTATCAAGGACATTTTCGACACTGCGACCTACCCCACGCAGTTCTATTCACCCATCTATACCGACCATCAACCCTCCCGGGACGCCCACGTCGTGACGCTGCTGCGCCAGGCCGGGGCGCTGATCATGGGCAAGACCCATACCACCGAGTTTGCGTACATGCACACCGGTCCAACCCGCAATCCCCACGACCTTACGCGAACGCCGGGCAGCTCCAGCGCGGGCTCGGCGGCCGGGATGGCAGCAGGGTTCTTTGCCTTGGCGCTGGGCACCCAGACAGCTGGCTCGTTGCTCAAGCCGGCATCCTACTGCGGCCTCTTCGCCTTCAAACCGTCGCTGGGTCTGGTGTCGCTGGAAGGGGTAAAACCGTTGGCGCCGAGCTTCGACACCGTGGGTTGGTATGGCCAGTCAGTGCGCGACCTGCACCTGGTAGCGCGCGTGTTGATTCCCGGGTTCGTGGTGCCGGACATCGAGCGGCGTCCACTGCAATTGGGGTTCTGCCGCACGTCGCGCTGGGATCAAGTGGACCCCGACGTGGCCCTTGCCCTGGAACAGGCGGTGGATCAGTTGCGCAGCGCCGGCCATCACGTGAGCGATGTACGGCTGCCGGATGAGTTTGCCGGTGTGTTCGACGATCATCAGTTGATTAACGATTGCGAAGGTGCCCGCTCGCTGGCGAAGGAGTTTCAACAACACCGAACACAATTGAGCCCTTCGACCCTGGCCATGTTCGAGCGAGCGGCGACCACAACCTGGCAACAGGAATCCGCTGCCAAGGCGCGCCTGGCTGATCTTGCTCCACGCTTGAGCGAGCTTTGCCGCCCCTTCGACGGCATGCTCGGCGCCTCTTGCGGGATGGTCGCACCGGTCGGCCTGGAAAGCACCGGACCGTCGGATTTCATCAAGTTCTGGGGGGCGTTTGGCTGGCCGCAACTGAACATCCCGCTGAGGCCCGGTCAAGCCATGTTGCCTGTCGGGCTCCAGATGATCGGAAGGTTCAGAGAGGATGGTCGGCTGTTGCGAACGGCCGAGCACGTTGCCGCGGTTTTACAAGGCACCGATCAAGAATGACGAGCATCGAACTGTCGGGCGCGCAACGCCTTATCGACCAGAGCCAGCAGGTCTTGCGCCGTTTGGGTTAGCTGGGCATCAAATTCGATCTGCCCGACACTGAAGCGAATGTCATAGCCACGATGCACCGTGGCATTACGCTCATCGAGTATTTCTTCGAGGCGCGCCCTGATCGCGGCAATCTCCACCGTATTGGCGCCGGTCAACAAGGCAGCAAACTCATCGCTGCCCAGCCGACCGATCACATCGCTTTCACGAAAAGCGATGCGCAGCACGTCGGCAAAGGTTTTCAGGGCGTTGTCGCCCTCGGCACGCCCATACAACCGGTTGATGCGCTTGAAGTCGTCAAGGTCGAAAAACAACAGGGTCGCAGGTTGGCCCAACTGTCGACAGGCCTCCAGCGCCAATTGGGCCAGAGCCTCGAAGCCATGACGATTGGACAGCAGCGTCAACTCATCCATGCTCGCCATCTGCACGCCCATCAGTTCTTGCTCGGCCTTGCGCGCCAGGTCGCGCAGTACATCGCGACCCTGCACGGCGCCGTCGAGGACGTTCGGCGTGACTGCACCGGGTTTGAGCGGTTTGTCTGGGGTTAGCATTACTCACTCCCTTGATGGATATAAACGTTAGAGTCGTTCACACCCGGTTTGACTCCCTATAAACGCGCCGCTGGTCAGCTACCCGCCACCGGACACGGCCCTCCAGCGTCCGCCCAGAGTTTGAACTGGGTGACGAAGATGTCGTGGGGCACCGGCACCGGCGTCCGTCCCTCACCTGGATGCCAGCCCCAGAGCACCAGTTTGTCCTCGCTGACATGTTTGATCAGTGCCGCAAAATCACGATCGCCATTACTGGAACGGTCCTTGATCATTGCGCACAACCTGTCGGGCGGCAGGCCGATCCAGGCCATTTTGTGCGCGGCCGGCGGCAGGCTCCAATGCGGCGCTCCAGGCGGTGTGTGAGGCCCATAACTGGCGGGCGGATTGCTTTCGGCATGGCAACTGGCACACGGCAGACCGGCCGCCCCTTTGCCATCCATCCCGCGAACCACCCTCATCGCGTGAGGATTGCCGGCATCGAACTGTAAAGGCGAATCGCCGGGGATATGACAGTTCTGACAGCGCGGGCTCTGGAACACCTTCTGCACTGTGTCGAACGCCTTCAGCGCCTCTTTTTCATCAGCGAACAGGTCCGAGGCATAGCCAGTCAGCCCGATCAGCACCATTGCGCCCAGCAACATATGTCGTTTCATGTCACACCCCCGACAATTGCAGCGGCAGTTCCCGCAGACGCTGTCCGGTCAAGGCAAACACCGCGTTCGCCACGGCCGGTGCCACGGGCGGTACACCAACCTCGCCGATACCGCCGGGTTTGTCGGTGCTGGGGACGATATGCACTTCGACCACGGGCATTTCGTTCAGGCGCAGCACCTGATAGTCGTGAAAATTGGATTGCTGCACCTGGCCGTTCTTGAACGTCAGTTTGCTGTGCAAGGTAAATCCGAGGCCGAAGGTGATGCCTGACTCCATCTGCGCGGCGATGCTCTGCGGGTTGACCGCAATACCGCAATCCACCGCACACACCACCCGGTGTACGCGAATCGCCAGGTTGTCCTGCGACACCTCCGCCACATGGGCGACGTAGCTGCCGAAAGATTCATGCACCGCCACGCCCAATGCGTGGCCGTCCGGCAATGGGGCTTTCCAGTCGGCTTTCTCCACCGCCAGATTCAGCACCCCCAGATGCCGTGGATGCGCCTTGAGCAAGGTTCGTCGGTATTCCACCGGATCCTTGCCGGCCGCCTCTGCCAGCTCATCGATCAACGACTCCATGACGAATGCCGTATGGGTATGCCCCACCGACCGCAACCACAGCACGCTGATGCCGGTTTGCGGGGAATGCAGGTCGATCAGGTGATTGGCCAGCCCCTCTAAATAAGGACTGTCGGCCACACCTTCGACGGAGGTTTTGTCGACACCGTCCTTGACCATGGTCGCCTCGAACGACGTGCCGGCCATGATCGACTGCCCGACCAGCACATGCTTCCAGGCGGTCGGCATACCGTCGGCGTCCAGCCCGATGCGTGCCTGATGCAGGAATGCCGAGCGATAGTAACCGCCGCGAATGTCATCCTCTCGGGACCAGACGGTTTTCACCGGTTCGCCTGCCGCTTTGGCGACGTACACCGCCTCGCTGACAAAATCCGAGGTCGGGTTGGCCCGACGCCCGAAGCCGCCACCGAGGAATTGGGTGTGGATCTCGACCTGTTCGGGTTTGAGCCCGGTGATCTTCCCCGCAATCATCTGATCCAGGGTCTGGAACTGCGTGCCGGTCCAGATTTCGCATTTGTCCTTGGTGATTTTCACCGTGCAATTGAGCGGTTCCATCGGCGCGTGGGCCAGGTACGGCACGCTGTATTCGGCCTCGATAGTCTTCGCCGCTCTGCCCAACATCACCGTCGCGTCCCCGGCCTGGCTTACCGAGGTGCCGGGGGTGGCCGCGAGTTTACGGAAGCTTTCCAACAGTTGCTGGCTGTCGAGCCCGGCGTTCGGCCCCGGTTCCCATACGACCTTCAACGCATCGCGCCCCAGCTTCGCCGCCCAATAATGATCGGCAATCACCGCGACCCCCGTGGGCACCTGCACCACTTTGTGCACGCCAGGCACCGCCAGCGCCTCGGCGCCTTCGAAGGATTTGACGCTGCCACCGAACACTGGCGGCCGAGCGACCACCGCAGTCATGAGCCCGTCGAATTGCACGTCCATGCCGAACTTGGCCTGCCCGGTGATTTTCTCCGGGGTATCGAGGCGCTTGGTGGGTTTGCCGATGACCTTCCAGTCCTTGGCTTCCTTGAACTTGATCGAGGCTGGATCCGGTACCGGCAACTTGCCGGCGTCATCCGCCAGTTCTCCGTAAGTGGCGCGTTTGTCGCCGGCAATGAGCACGCCCGATTCGGTGCGGATCTGCGAAGGCGCGACATCGAAGCGCTTGGCTGCCGCCTCGATCAGCATCAAGCGCGCCGCTGCGCCGGCCTGACGATAGCGATCGAACTCCATCCAGGTCGAGGTCGAACCGCCGGTGATTTGCATCCCGCCAAACGCCGGCAGGCCATACTCGGCGGCCGAGGCTGGCGCGTGTTCGACGCGTATTTTCGACCAGTCGGCGTCCAGTTCTTCGGCGATCAACATGGTCAGGCCGGTCCAGATGCCCTGGCCCATTTCCGAATGGCCGAGCAGCACAGTGACGCTGTTGTCGTTGCCGATGCGTAAAAAGGCATTGGGCGCGAAGACCTCTCCTTGATTCTCGGCACCGAAGGCGAAGCGGTGGCCGCCAGGAATGACAAACGCCACCACCAGACCGCCACCCAACACGGCACTGCCCTTGAGAAAACCGCGACGCGAGACAGGGTTGATGCTGTTCATTGCTCAGACTCCCTTCAACGTGGCTTCAACGTCGCCTCACCCGATCTCGGCGGCGCGTTTGACCGCAGCACGGATTCTTGGATAGGTGCCGCAGCGGCAAATGTTGCCGGACAACGCCTGGTCGATGTCGCTGTCGGTAGGCTTGGGGATCTTCGCCAGCAACGCGGCCGCCGACATGATCTGCCCGGACTGGCAATAACCGCACTGAACCACATCGAGTTCGGCCCAGGCCTGTTGCACCGGGTGCGAGCCGTCGCTGGACAGGCCTTCGATAGTGAGAATTTTCTGCCCGTGGGCCACCACCGTGGCGGGCGTGATGCAAGAGCGCAGTGGCGCGCCGTCGACGTGGACGGTGCAGGCGCCACACTGGGCCATGCCGCAACCGAATTTGGTGCCCGTCAGGTGCGCGACATCGCGCAGAACCCAGAGCAACGGCATGTCCGCGGGGACATCCAGTTCCTGGTCCTTGCCATTGATATTCAGGGTCAGCATGGCTGATTTCCTCAGACTCACGGTGTTCTGAAGGGGCGCCGCTGTGGCAACGAAATACCTACGCGGCGCCTTGGGTTATCCCTACAGCTAAGCGCAATTTGACCCACAAGCCATGTTCATCGACCACCGGTCGCTCCCGTCCCGTAGCAGCGCGGCAGCTGCTACGGACTTGTCGATCTACGGTCCGTCCAATCGTCTAGACGCTGGCTAATCTGATAATCCAGTGTGTTCAACCTGCCGAGGACAACCGCCATGCAACGCTTTCCAAAAATCACGCCCTGCCTGTGGTTTGACGATCAGGCCGAAACGGCGGCGAAATTCTATTGCTCGATCTTCGATCACTCGAAAATCACCGCCATCACCCATTACGGCAAGGCCGGTCAGGAAATCCACGGCCGCCCGGAAGGCTCGGTGATGACGGTCAGTTTCGAGCTCGATGGCCAGACCTTCACCGGTCTCAATGGTGGGCCAGTGTTCACCTTCAACGAAGCGGTGTCGTTCCAGGTCAATTGTCAGAATCAGGAGGAAGTCGACCACTTCTGGGGCAACCTGTCCGCCGGCGGGCCTGTGCAGGCGCAACAATGTGGCTGGCTCAAGGATAAATTCGGCGTGTCATGGCAGATCGTGCCGATCGCGCTGATGCACATGATGCAAGACCCCGATACGCACAAGTCCCAGCGCGCGATGCAAGCGATGCTGCAAATGAAAAAGCTCGACATCGCTGAACTGGAACGAGCCTTTGCCGGCCAGAGCTAATACACTCAGGCACTGGCCCGCCGAGGACATCGAGATGAAGCACACCGTCGCCAAAGATGCAGACAAAGCCCCGCGTTTCTGGCGCGACGACGCCCTGCCCTTCATCGAAGCCCGCTCCATCGCCGACGGCCGCGAGGTCTGCTACGCCCGGCATTCCCACGAACACTTTTCCATCGGTGCAATCACCGCCGGGCGCAGCACCTACATCCATGAGCAATCGGAGTTTCAGGTCAGCGCCGGCACCGTGGTGTTGATGAACCCCGGCGATGTGCATGCCTGCAATCCGATCGATGACCAGCCCTGGTCGTACCTGATGCTGTACGTCGAGACGCCTTGGCTGACTGACTTGCAGCATCAGCTCGGCTTCAGCCAGGATTCGGCGTTTCGCCGGTTTTCCATCACCCACAATCGCGATGTCGAGCTGTTTGCCGGCCTGAAGAACGTATACGAGGTGTTGATCGATCAGCAGCAAGACGTGCTGCGCAAACACAGCGCGGCGGTGGAGTTTTTCACCGAGGTGCAACAGCGGCTCAACCCTGTAGATCAACCGTTGCGCGAGCCTAACTTCAAGCTGGAACGGGCCGCCGACTACATCCGCGATAACTGCACGCATCAGCTCAAGCTCGAAGACATTTGCGAAGCGGCGCAACTGTCGCCGTCCTACCTTATCCGCGCCTTCAAACAGCATTACGGCATGACGCCCCATGCATTTCTGGTCAACCGGCGCATCCAGTTCGCCCGGGATCGACTGCGTAGCGGCAGGCTGATCGCCGATGTAGCACTGGAAGCCGGGTTTGCCGATCAGGCGCATTTTCAGCGGGCGTTCAAGCAACATCTGGCGGCGACACCAGGGCAATATCGCGGGTAAGTTAATATGTCGACATGCGCCCCTGTCAAAAACAGGTTAGTTAATATAAACCCACGAGCCATGCCGGTAAAATTCATACAAAGTCATATAACCAATATGACAACACTCCAAACTCTTATTTAAGCTCCCTTCCCACGCTACAACCCAATATCAGAAGATGGAGCTTCTTACTTGAACACGCCGAATAACCACGTATTTCATTCCAGCAACCAACGCGAAAAACAATTAGTCATTGAAGCCATCGCCAACTTCCTCAGCGATGAAGACGTCATGGCAACCGTTGGATGGTCGTGGGATCGTGTATCAGTTACCTGTGACCCGAATTCCGACTTCTCCCAACTACATCGCCCAGCTACTACCTGCCTGGCGAGGCTCAGCCGGCAACCCGACTTTAAAAAGATCGCGGCCGAACAAGGCATCTCCCGAACAAACATCTTTCATGTCAATGAACACGGCCAACTCTTTTATTCCTATGACAACATCAGTACCCGTGAAGCCAACAGTGAGCTGATCACTGTCAGTTTCTTCTCCGAGCGTAACGATATCGCCCATCACTTCACTGGCGTTGCCGATATCGATGAACAACTACGCCTCCTTTCAGGCAGTGCCAAGCTGACTGGCGGATGGGTGACGTCCACCGAAAAAATCACAATAAGCCAGTGGTTGCGTTTTCACGGTTTGCCACTGCCGGCCAGCGTGGAAAGTGCAAAAGAGTTAATTGATTTACTGAATGTCACCACACTTCCAGCACCGTCGCCCTATGGGAACTACTGGGCGTTGCTGAGCCCTCCTAAAGACTCACCGTTCGAACTCACGGAGCAGAATCGCGCCCTCATTCGCGATGTGATCGAGGAAGAAACCGGAGGCGAACTTCCTTTGGTTTTGCTTTATGGCCATGCGCTGAAACTTGAAAGTTTTTCCGCCGACAAACTGCCCACCAGCCAAGGTTACCGTCTGACACGGCTGATCGATATTGCAGTGTCGAGCGCGAATAATGGGCATGCGTTCATGACGGCATTAGGCTGGTTCGCTGAAGAAAACGGCCCCAAGCCCACCGAGCAGTTCATCGAACAACTGATGATTGCGGTGATGCTGCTTGACCTTGATCCGGAACTGGACAGCGCCAATACCTCGTTTGCAGGTTTTGACCTCTACTCGAAACGTTATTTGCTGCTTTCCCCCTCAGCGGTCCGCACGCAACTTGAACAGCATCTGGTCAGCCAACTCAAGCTCGACGCCATGATTGCCCCGCTCGTCGCGGAACTGGTCCTGGGTGGCATGGCGCCGGAATATCTTGCCGATGAACTGCCGTCCAATCTGCGTATCGGCACACCGGCGTGGGTCGTCTTCACCCAGGCCGTGCACTTTGCCGAAGCGATCACCCCCGGTGTTTCCCGAAGCATGGCCTACCAACACCTGCTGGGGTTCGCCCGCGCATCGCAATTGACACCCGAGCTCAAAGCAGTGTTTGCCGCACACTCGGCTGACCCGGTGATCACCTGGGCGCTGATGAACGACCTGATCTCCCGGGATTCAGAGGGCAACCTCAATCAGCAAGCCGTTACGGTGGCGATGGATGAGTACAAGCAACATGCGGACATGATGACGAGCGCCTTGATTGATCTGGGCAAACCACTGCCCCATCGCAAGGCGCTCGCACTTAAAGAACTGAAATCCCAAGTGCCGGATTGTGACCCCGAGGAACTGTTGGTCAAACATCGCGGAATGGGCGGCGGTGCAGGAAGGCGGGTATCGGTTGTCGATCTTTACCTGGGCGATGAGCTTCACACCCAGGATTGGGATCGAGCCAAAGGGACCAGCATTTACCAGTCCTTCCCTGATCTGGCTGACATGTACCCCGTTGCGGATTTATCTCAGCAAGCGATCCACAATCATCACAACTCAATGACCGAAGCATTGTCGGCCATTATCAACGTCACCTTTTCGCAACTAAGCCCGACGGACAGGTTGTTCATTGAGGACGGCCACCTGGGTATCTATTGTGTTCAGGAGTACACCACCACCCGATTTACCAATATTCCCAACCCGACGGGCGTAGTAAGACCAGCGACGCCCATCCCTGGGAAGACGGGTCGTTATGGTGTTCTCATTTGTGCGGTACTCGATTCAGCGCTTCGTTGTTATCAACTGTTTCCGATGAGGACGGAATGCGTATACAGCGAGGAACTTAGCGAAGTGTTTCGCCCTCTCTTCATGCCCAGTGGGTCCGCTGCCGCGACATTTGTGAACCACAAACAACATTTGGAAGGCCGTCTGGATATACAGGCTTATCGAGCGAATACGGCTCCCCGCAGTTATTCAAAATCCGCCTTTTTCATCCGCAAGACCGGTGAATTCAACCCATCGTCGGCCAGTGCAGCCCCCCCCTCGCCGAACCGCTACTTTCGTTCCACGCGAAAAGAAGCAATCAGCGACCTTATTGCAAAAGAGAACCCCTATTTCACTGTAGATGAACTGATGCAACTGGGCCTCGATCAGACCAAACGTGAAAAAGCGATTGAAAAGACCGATGCCATCTTCACATTCATTCTGAACCTGATCATTCCGTTCAAGGAATGCGTCGAGGAGCTTTCCTCGGGGGTTGCTGCCCGACAAAACCGCGCTATTCACGGCTGTGTCATGGACGCGGCGGCCCTCGCTGTTTCCGTTGCCGTCGTCGGTATTAAAGTTGCCGCTATCAGCGCCAAGGCCACGACCCTGGTCTCCAAACTCCTTTCCACGTCCAAAGTTGTTGGCAGTACTGTCATCAGCCTTTTCAACCCCATTGACGGAGTGCCTCAACTGCTCAAGGGTGGCGGAAAACTATTGGCCCGGGGCGTGAAAAAACTAGGTGCTCATGCGCTCTCCACCCCGTATCTGGCTCGGCGGCAGTTGCGCTATCTGACGGGCGCGAACAGCTATGATCTGCTCCGGGCCATCAACCATACCGGCGCAGGCCCCCGGATTCGAATGTCGCTGGACACGGTTGCCCATGGTCGAGCGCTGTTCAAGGACGACAGCATTCAAACCGTTGAACAGATTGTGACCCGCCTGGGCAACAAGAACAGTCGACTGCCAGATGGCGCTCTGCCGTCCGAACTGGAGCATCTGTTCAACAATGCGCTTGTTGAATCGGCGCTCGGACTCAAGCAAGCGCAAGATCTGCAGGGATTGATCGGTCGAACGCCTGTTGAAGATCTTTTCAAGGCAGTCCTGGAAAAAGCTCAATACAGCTACACCAGCGCCCGCTCCGCATCCGGTGCTCAAGGTTACGCCGATACACTGGCAACCTTTGCCCAGGTCGAAGCGAAAAACGTCACCTACATGAAGAATTACCAACAAGCCGTATTACAGCAAGACCTGGGCAAGACACCGTTTAATCAGGTCATGCCAGAATCAGCCTTCAATCCAATGGGCTTTACCGATAACTCGCAAAGGGCCGGCGCCTGGATCGTCAATGGTTCTGCCTCCCCTGGCAACGACCTCGACAGCATCGTTGCGGTACTGCGCGAGTACGCCGGCAATCAAAAAACACTGACTGATCCGACCGTGATCAAACAGCTGCATGCCCGTATCGCGCCAGCCACCTCGGACGTCGTGCGCGTGGGCGTCAATGACAAGAAATACGCTAGCAACATCAGTGGATTCGCCGCGATGGAACAACATCTGAAAACACTGAATTCCAGTCATAAGCATTTCGACAAACAGTTGCTGGCGACCGTCGTAGGTTTCCACGGTCTAGGCGACGGTAATGGCCGTACGGGTCGTGCCCTGTATGCCATCAGCCAGCTTCGAAACAACCGGTTCACACCGCTGACAAAACAAGAGTTCAGTTTGCTGCACGGACTCGATTAAGGTGAATGCCTGAGGGGGTGTTGCTTAGGAAAGCAACAAATACACCGCACTCAGCCCTAGCAACAATGCCATGAGCCGGTTGAACCATCGCATGCCTACAGGATTATTCAGATAACCCTGCAGGCATGTCCCGGCATACGCCCAACAGCCGACAGACACATAGCAGATCACCAGATACACCGCCGCAAACTGCCAGACCAGCCGCGCCTCACCGTCCGCGACGAACGCGCCCATACCCGCTACACAGGCCAGCCAGGCCTTCGGATTGAGCCATTGCATCATCGCGCCATATAACATCGACGGCGCCCGGCGCGATTTATCCGCATCGATGCGGCCATCGTCCGCCGCCAGTTTCCAGGCCATGAACAACAGAAACGCAACACCCGCCAGTTGCACCACTTGCGTCAGCGCTGGCCACAACCGCAATACCTCATGCAACCCCAACCCCATCAATACCAACAATAAAACGAAACCCAGCGTTGCTCCGGCGACATGTCGCTGACTGGCGCGAAAACCGAACTGCGCCCCCGAACTCAACGCCACAATGTTCACCGGCCCCGGTGTAATGGAAGCGACCAAGGCAAACGCCGCCATGGAAAGAATCAGACTCATTGCATACCTTCTTCAATTCAGTTGAACCAGGGCTCAAGGTAAAGAGCCGGGGGAATGCTGTATTGAAGAAAACAACCCTTGCCTGTTCCGCGATGCATGTCGCGCCCTGTAGGTTGCAAGACCGTCACGAGGCACCTTATGGCGGGCCTATACTTCAAGAGTCGGCACACTCGATGCGGGGCGCGTCGAGTGATCGTTCACGCAGGCCACAGCCTGCCTTCATCGTAGGGAGGAGAAGATCATGGCGCGTAAATACATCGACTGCCGCGAGTTCCCAAGCGCTTCCAAATGCTCGGTCGCACTGTCCGCAGACTCTGAAAATGAACTGCTGGAGGCCGCGGCACAGCATGCGGTCAGTGTTCACAAGCACACCGACTCACCAGAACTGCGTGCTCAACTGAAGACAATGTTCCACGACGGCACCCCGCCCGTAGAAGCACCGCGTCCGGCGTAGGAACTGCCGAAGGCTGCGATCCGTAAACGCAAAAAGGGACAGACCACGATTCAAGGCATATGCCGAACAATCGTGGTCTGTCCCGTGTTTTTCTCTGTACGGCTATTTGCATCCACCGCTGTATGGGCCAAATCACCTACCACCCGTGATAAAAATACCGCTCTCGTTCCTGGAGCCCCGTTCATGGACCTCGCCACCCTCCTCCTGTTTTTACCGGCCTGCTTCGCCCTGAACATGGCCCCCGGCCCAAACAATCTGCTGTCGGTCAGCAACGCCACCCGTTATGGCTATCGTCGCGCCTGTGTGGCCGGCGTCGGGCGTTTGCTGGCGTTTGCCGGGATGATCGGCCTGGCCGCCGCCGGATTGTCGGTGGTGCTGAAAACCTCGGAATGGCTGTTCTACGCGATCAAGATCATCGGTGCCGCCTACCTGTTGTACCTGGCGTGGCAACTGTGGCGTGCCAATCCCGAGGCCGAGCAGCACGTCACCGGCACGCCGGTGGGGATCCTGGCCCTGGCGCGGCAGGAGTTTCTGGTGGCAGCGGGTAATCCCAAGGCCATTTTGCTGTTCACCGCCTTCCTGCCGCAGTTCGTCGACCCGACCCAGGCGGTGGCTCCGCAATTCGCGGTGCTCGGCGCGTTGTTCCTGCTGCTGGAATGGATCGCCATCAGCGCCTACGCCTACATGGGCCTGCACATGCGCCGCTGGTTCGCCGAACCACGGGGCAAGCGGATGTTCAACCGTTGCTGCGCGGGGTTGTTGTCGGCGGCAGCTTCGGTGCTGTTGATGGCGAAACGGGCCTGACCTTTACACTTGGGACGGTCCTTTCAGTTCGACCTGGTTGCCGTCCGGATCGAAGCAATAGATCGACAGTCCGTTGCCTTCGGCACCAAAACGCACGGCGGCTTTCTCGGGTTTCAGGCCGAAGGACTGCAAGTGACTGACCAGGGCTTCCTCGTCAAACGGTTCAATGCGCAAGCAGAAGTGGTCGACGTTGCGCCGTTCGCGGCCAGCGGCAGCCCCGCCCGTGCGACCGAGTTCGCCCTGGATATCGACGAGGTCGATCATCGAGGTGCCCGCACGCAAATGCACCAGACCCAGATCGTCGCGGCGCTTGACCAGTTCGGCGCCGAGTACCTCGCCGTAAAACGCGATGCTGCGTTCGAGGTCCTCGACGCGCAGGACGATGTGATCGATGTGTTTAATCGTGAATGCTTGCATTGGCATGGATTCCTGAAAATATCGTTTACAGCATTGCCGGTGACTCGATGACTGTAGCTCAGGGTACAAAAATTCTCTGTCGATTTTCCGGTGGAGGCGCCAGGCAACGCGGCTTATGCTCAGCCCATGAACCTACAAAACGCTGTGCTTCCGCCCCACGCCGAGATGGTTCGCGCCATGCTCGAACGCGACACCGCCTACGAGGGGGTGTTCTTTACCGCGGTCAAAACCACCGGCATCTTCTGCCGCCCCAGTTGCACGGCGCGCAAACCGAAGCCGGAAAACGTCGAGTTCTTCGCCCATGCCGATGAGGCGATGTCGGCGGGTTATCGGGCCTGCCTGCGGTGCAAGCCGCTGGACGCCGCGGCCATTGCGCCGGACTGGGTGCAACGACTGCTGAAATCCGTCGACGCCAACCCCGACCTGCGCTGGACTGATGCCCAATTGCTCGCCGAGGGCATCGAGCCGCTGAAACTGCGGCGCTGGTTCAAGCAGCATTTCGGCATGACCTTTCACGCCTGGCTGCGCAGCCGACGCCTGGGCATCGCCCTCGGTGGCATCAAGCAAGGCGAATCCATCGACAACGCGGCGTTCGATTCCGGCTACGAATCCTTGAGCGGTTTTCGCGATGCGTTTCAAAAGTCCTTCCACATCACGCCCGGTCGCGCCGCCCACAGCGAGCCGCTGCTGTTCACCCGATTGACCACGCCACTGGGACCGATGATCGCCATGGCCGAACGGCGTGGGTTGGTGCTATTGGAGTTTCTAGACCGGCCGGCATTGACCAAGGAAATCGAAGAGCTACAGAACCATTATGGCTACGCCGTGGCCCCCGGCCACAACGGGCATCTGCAGCAGATTGAAGAAGAACTGGCGCAATACTTCGCCGGCAAACGGAGCGAATTCAACGTGCCCCTGCACCTGCCCGGCAGCGCGTTCGCCAAGCAGGTGTGGAGCGAATTGATGAAGATCCCCTACGGCCAGACCAGCACCTATGGCGCGATTGCCGCGCAACTGGGCAAGCCCGGCGCCAGTCGCGCCGTAGGCATGGCCAACGGACAAAACCGTCTGGCGATTGTGCTGCCCTGTCATCGGGTGATCGGCGCAGACGGCTCGTTGACCGGCTATGGTGGTGGACAACCGCGTAAAGCGTTTCTGCTCAGGCTGGAAAGCGCCGCGGTGCAAATCACCCAACAACTGGCATTCTGATCACTCCATTGTTTTTCAATAAAAAGTCATAAGGAGGGACATTCCATGGACACACTCGACACTCAATTCCATCAACTGCACCAGAGCGGGCTGTTGATTCTGACCAACGTCGCCGACGCCACCGGGGCGCGACTGGTGGAACAGCTGGGCAGCAAAGCCGTGGCCACCAGCAGCGCAGCGGTGGCCTGGGTGCATGGTTATCCGGATGGCAACACCTTGCCGCTTGAGCGGCTGGTTTCCACCGTCGAATCCATCGCCCGGGTCATCAGCGTGCCGTTAAGCGTGGACATTGAGGCGGGTTATTCCGATGACCTGGAGCGAGTTGCGCAGGTGGTCGACGCGGTGATCGCCGCCGGTGCCGTGGGGATCAATATCGAGGATGGTGCTGCCTCGCCCGACCTGCTGGCCCGCAAGATCGAAATCGCGCGCCAGGTCGCCAATCGCCGGGATGTGAAGCTGTTCATCAATGCCCGCACCGACGTATACCTCAGGGGCTTGGTGCCGGCCGAAGATCGCGTCGCCGAGACGCTCAAACGCGCCGCGTTGTATCAGGCGGCCGGTGCCGACGGACTGTTCGCCGCTGGCGTCACGGCGGCGTACGAGATCGACGCCCTGTGCCACGGCACGACGCTGCCGCTGAACGTGCTCGGCTTCCCGGGCCTGCCTTCGCCTGAAGAACTGCAAGCCCTTGGCGTGCGCCGTTTGAGCGCCGGCTCGGGCATCGCCGAATTCCTCTACGGCGCCATGGCCGGCCTGGCCAAAAGTTTTCTGCAAACCGGCACGCTCGACAGCAGTCACCTCAAGGCCTTCACCTACAGCCAAGTGAACGCCCTGCTGGCCCCGACCGGCAAAGTTTGACCGCAAGCAATGGAGTGCGGCGCTGCGGGGAGACGACTAGCCTTCCCGCAGCCACCCGCCCCTCAGGATGCTCCATGCCCGACACCTATCAACTGGCCAGCGATTTTCTCTCGGCCCTCGATGCCGACTGGCAGCGCCACATCAGCGCCATCGGCCCCTGCCTGCATCAACCCCATGCGGCGCGCGATCCTTATGAGTCGCTGGTGCGGGCGATTGCCTATCAGCAACTGCATGCAAAGGCTGGCGATGCGATTGTCGGCCGGCTGCTGGCGTTGTTTCCCGCGAGCACCTTCCCCAGACCCGAGCAGATCCTGGCGACCGACTTCGAGCAGATGCGCGGTTGCGGCTTTTCCGCCAGCAAGATCGCAACCATTCAGGGCATCGCCCAGGCGGCGCTGGACGGCGTGGTGCCGGACTACGCCACGGCGCTGGCGATGGACGATGAAGCGTTGATCGAACGTTTGATCACCTTGCGCGGAGTGGGCCGCTGGACTGTGGAGATGCTGCTGATCTACAGCCTGGAACGGCCGGACGTTTTGCCGGCCGATGACTTTGGAGTGCGTGAGGGTTATCGCCGGTTGAAGGGGCTGGAACAACAGCCGAGTCGCAAGCAGATGATTGATATCGGGTTGGCGTGGAGCCCTTATCGGACGGTGGCGTCGTGGTATTTGTGGCGGGTGCCTAACCGGTAGACCGCGACAGCGCAGGCATAAACTCAAGTGCAGAAACGCTTACGGTCTAGTCTGTCTTGAGTCATCCCAACCCCATCGGAGGCTCCCACATGCAGCTCGAAGGCTCCTGCCATTGCGGCGCGGTGTCGTTCAGCCTGACCAGCGCCCACCCCTACCCTTATCAGCGTTGCTACTGCTCCATCTGTCGCAAGACCCAGGGCGGTGGCGGTTATGCGATCAACCTGGCGGGCGACGCCCAGAGCCTCAAGGTGCGTGGTCGCAAGCACATCTCGATTTACCATGCGCGGCTCAAGGACGAAGGCGATAAGCGCGCCCGGCGCAGCACCGCCGAGCGGCATTTCTGTTCCCTGTGCGGCTCGGGATTATGGCTGTTCAGCCCTGAATGGCCGGAGCTGATTCACCCGTTTGCCTCGGCCATCGACACCCCGTTGCCGGTGCCGCCCGAGCACACGCACCTGATGCTCGGCTCCAAGGCGCCGTGGGTGGAAGTCGAGGTGTATCCGGGGGACCAGCAATTCGAGGTCTACCCGGTAGAATCCATTGCCCAGTGGCATGAACGCCTGGGTTTGAGCCGTTAGGCCCCTTCACAGTCTTTGACAGTTTTCCGACAAAGCTGTCAAAGATTGCTCGTCGGCACCCACCTAGCATGGCCGCATCCAACCTTCCTTCGGGTGCTCCCATGTTCCGTTCGTTGTCGCTGCCGTTGACTTCATGCTGCCTGCTGTTTGCCGCCAGCGTGCCGTGTTACAGCAGCAGCGACGAACGTGTAGTGGTGCCGCTGCCGGGGGCAAAGATCAGCAGCCCTTATGGAGTTTTCTTCGATACCCATAAAGGTCCGGGCTTGGCGTTTGATGAAGACGATTTCGGTTTGAGCGCGTACATCGGCGCCAGTGATGTGCGCAAGGATCGCAAGAGCGGGTTCAAAGACCCGGATGATCTCGACGGCATGGGTTCGATCAAGTCGCGCCCGGTGCTGGGGCTGGATGGGACCTATCAGATGGGGCCGATCATCCTCGGCGCTACCTTCGAACATGCGAGTCGCGGATCGGACTTTACCTGGTCATTGCCGGTCAATGATCCGTGGAGTTTTTCGACGGTGCTGGCAGCGCAGTGCCTGGCCAACGATGCGGCCGACAGCCCGACTGTGCAGCGGCGGATGCAGACGTCGTTGGTTGGGCAGGTGGATTGGTGTCCCAAAAAGATCTAATCCAGGTGCGCCCAGGTCATGCGAAACGACGCCCCGCCCCACGGCGAATCCGCCACTTCCACTTGCCCGCCATGGGATTGAGACACCCGCCGCACCAGCGCCAGGCCCAGGCCGAAACCACCGGTGCGGCGGTCGCGGCTGGCATCGAGGCGCGAGAACGGTTCGAAGATTTTCGCCCGCCCGTCCAGCGGCACGCCCGGCCCATCATCGTTGACCTGCACTTCGTAATGATCACCGGTGCGCACCAACGACACTTCCACCCGCTGGTCGGCATAGCGAATGGCATTGCGCAGCAAATTGATCACTGCCCGGGCCATGAAGCGCGGTTCGATACGAATTTCGTCAACCTGACATTCAACAATCAGCAATTGCACCCCGGCGGCTTCAGCCTCCAGCGCCACGCTGCCCACCACGCTGTCCAACCAATGGCTGGCCTGAATGTTCTCCCGGGTGATCACCGTGGCACCGCGTTCAAGGCTGGCGTACGTCAGCAACTCGGAAACCATTTCTTCCAGCTCGCCGAGGTCGGCGTACATGTCGGCGATCAACTCGCGGTTCTGGGTTGGGTCGGGCTGTTGCTTGAGTTGGTCGAGTTCGAACGACAACCGCGCGATGGGTGTGCGCAGCTCATGGGACACCGCGTTGGTCAGCTCGCGCTGGTTGGCGATCAGCCCCTCGATGCGCGCGGCCATCAGGTTGAAGTGTTCGGCCAGGTCACGAATGTTCGAGCGTTTGGACAGCTGGATGCGCGCCGACAGGTCGTTGTCGCCAAAGCGTTCGGCGGCCAGGCGCAGTGTCTCCAGATCGCGCCAGTGCGGGCGCACCCAGAAAAACAATACAAAACCGATCATCACCGCGATCATCAGATAGGCCGCGGCAATGTAGAACGGCATCAGACTCGGCTCGTCCGGCAGCTTGATGCTGAGCAGTTGCGAACCGTCGTCAATACGCGAGATGAAATGCGTGTACTTGTCGCGCATCACCAGCAGGCCCTGGGCCAACTCGGCTTGCTCCTGATCGGTCAGAAACAATTGATCGGTCTCGACCAGAGCCAGGCCCAAACCGTAGTGAGGGCGTATGGCTTCCAGCTGTCGCTCCCGGGCCGGACTGTCCAGGCCGCGCAACTGCTCGACCAGCGACCAGGCCTGACCACGCACCGCCTCTTGGTTGTAGCTGCGCATCTGACCATCGAGCAGCGCATCGAACGTGCGCTCGACGGTTTGCAGCCCCAGTACCAGGCCAACCGTCATCACCAGAAACAGTCCCAAAAATAACCGCAGCATTTACAGCTCCCACGCAAACGGATTGAACAGATAACCCTTGCCCCACACGGTCTTGATGCACACCGGTTCGCGCGGGTTGTCCTTGAGCTTGCCGCGCAGTTTGCTGATGTACACGTCGACGCTGCGGTTGAGGCCGTCGAAGGCGATACCGCGCATGCGGTTGAGGATGTCGTCGCGGGACAGCGTCTTGCCGGCAGCGCTGGCCAGCAACCACAGCAGTTCGAATTCCATGGTGGTGAGCTCAATGCCCTCGCCCGCCAGGCGCACTTCGCGGCAACTGCGATCGATGCTCAGATGACCGAATTCCAGTGAGCTGCACACACTGCTGTCCGGCATCTGACGGCGTTGCAAGGCACGCAGACGAGCGAGCAGCACAGGGGGCTTGATGGGTTTGATCACGTAGTCGTCGGCACCGGATTCCAGGCCGAGAATGTGATCGAGGTCGTCTTCCTTGGCGGTGAGAATGACGATGGGTGTGTCGGATACGCTGCGGATTTCGCGGCACACGTGCAGGCCGCTCTGGCCCGGCAACATCAGGTCGAGTACGACGATTTTCGGTTTGAATTCAAGGAAAGCGGCTACCGCGAGGTCTCCACGGTGTACCTCGCGGACTTCAAAACCGTGTTGGGACAGGAAATGCGCAATCAGCCCGGAGAGCTTCTCGTCGTCTTCCACCAGCAATACCTTGCCAAAACCCAGGTTATCCATAACGACCGTCTGCCGCCCCTTGAATGAAGTGGGCGGCATTATGGCGCCAATCGGTGAAGGGACGGTTATCGCAGCCAGCAAAAACCGGCCACGGGGACCGGTTTTTGGCGATATTTCATTCTTTTAAGAGTTTTTAACAATTATTGAAAATGAAACTTTTTCACGCCGCGACCGGCACACCACTGTGAAACCTGAACTCCACATCCGGCGACTCGATCAACGCCTGTTCGGCGTCGTGCACCTTGTCGATCACCTGGGCGATGTCCTTGGCGTCACCGTATTGATAGGCCAGTTTCAGATACCCCTGGAAATGCCGGGCTTCGCTTTTCAGCAGGCCGAAGTAGAACTTGCCCAGTTCCTCATCCAGATGCGGCACCAACGCCTCGAAACGCTCGCAACTGCGGGCTTCGATGAACGCGCCGACCACCAGCGTATCCACCAGTTTCACCGGCTCGTGGCTACGCACCACTTTGCGCAGCCCCGAGGCGTAACGCCCGGCGGACAGCTGGCGCAGCTCGATCTTGCGCTTTTTCATCAGACGCATGACCTGCTCGTGGTGCACCAGCTCTTCCCGGGCCAGACGCGACATCAGGTTGATCAGATCGACGTGGGAGTGATACTTGGCAATCAGGCTCAACGCCGTGCTGGCCGCCTTGAATTCGCAGTTTTTGTGGTCGATCAGCAGCGTTTCCTGATCGGCCAGCGCGGCCTGGACCCAACCGTCGGGCGTGCGGCAGCCGAGGAACTCGTGAATTTCGGGAAGGATCATGGGGCTCACGGATAAAAGGTTCAAGACGAAGGGCGCCGATTATACCGGCCTGCCGACAGACCACCAGTCGCCACCGTTGATATGCATCAAGTCGCGAATGCCCGACCAGCAACTATAGTTGTCCAACGCAGTGTTTTTACCTTCCTGGAGATCCCGATCATGCAAGCCATTCGCAGCATTCTGGTGGTCATTGAACCCGAACACTCGGAAAGCCTGGCGCTCAAACGGGCCAAATTGATCGCTGGCGCGACCCAGGCTCATCTGCACCTGCTGGTCTGCGATAAAAAGCATGATCACAGCGCGATGCTCGGCGTGCTCAAGGCGGCCCTGCTGGCGGACGGGTACAACGTCACCACCGAGCAAGCCTGGAACGAAAGCCTGCACGACACCATTATCGATGTGCAGCAGGCTGAAGGTTGTGGCCTGGTGATCAAACAGCATTACCCCGACAGCCCACTGAAGAAAGCGCTGCTGACACCCGAGGACTGGAAGGTATTGCGCACCTGCCCGACACCGGTGCTCCTGGTAAAAACCGCCGGTTCCTGGAAGGACAAGGTGATTCTGGCGGCGATCGATGTCGGCAATACCGATGACGAACACCGTCATTTGCACAACACCATCATTGATTACGGCTATGACATTGCCAGCCTGGCGAAGGCCAAGCTGCATGTAATCAGCGCCCATCCCTCGCCGATGCTATCGGCGGCCGACCCGACGTTGCAGCTCAAGGAAACCATCGAGGCCCGTTACCGCGAGCAGTGCCAGGCGTTCCAGGCCGAGTTCGACATCGACGACGACCACCTGCACATCGAGGAAGGCCCGGCGGACGTATTGATTCCGTTCATGGCCCATAAGCTGGGGGCCTCTGTGACGGTGATCGGCACCGTGGCGCGGACCGGGTTGTCCGGGGCGTTGATCGGCAATACGGCGGAAGTGGTGCTCGATGCGCTGGAGAGCGATGTGCTGGTGCTCAAGCCGGACGAGATCATGGATCATCTGGAAGAGATCGTGACCCGGCATTGAGCAAGATCAAGAGATCGCAGCCTCGTTTCACTCGACAGCTCCTACATGGATCGTGTTTCCCTGTAGGAGCTGTCGAGTGAAACGAGGCTGCGATCTTTTGCCTTCAAAGGCTATCCGCCGAAGGCGTCCTTGAGAAACCCCGGCGCAATGTAGCGCTGGTAATGCGCTTCCGAGAGCAGGAAAAATTCCCGATCAATGGCATCGCGCAATTCCGGCAGGTTCCAGTCGCGAAACTCCGGCAGCAACACCATCCCGTAGGCTTCCAGATTATTGATGACCCGCGCGCCCCGGGCGATCAACTGATAAGCCCAGCAATACTCCGACTGATGCGGCACAAAGCGGATCTTGCGCTGTTCCAGCTGCATTCTCAGCAGCGCGGGATCGAAAATTTCTACCTTGGCAGCCATCACCTGCGACAACAGCTGCTCAAGCCGCAACCACACCGCGCGTTTTTCTTCCTCGTTGTAACCGTTCCAGTGGATCACTTCGTGATGGAAACGCTTGCAGCCACGGCACACCAAATCACCGTAAACAGTGGAGCAGAGGCCGACGCAGGGGGTCTTGATGGTCTGATTGGGCATAGGTAGACAAAACACGGGAAAGCAGAACAGGTCGGCATGTTAGCCCTTTGTCTAACATTCATCACCCCTCAAAATTCGGGGGCTAACTTACCTTTAAATTTTTTTTGCCGTAGAATCAGCCAGCCTTTTAAGGCGCCAATGTCCGTTAAGAAGCTGTTTTCAAAGCGTCACGAGCACAGTCGTTCCTTCAGAGCGGTGTTGGCGAAGGGTTTTTCCAGCGGGGAAAAGCCCAACGCCAACCCTCATCAGCTCCCCGTTCTGCAGGCGTAAAACTTTGAAAGCAGCTTCTGTAAGGAATTGCCGGTAATTCTGGCTAAGCGGCCCACAACGCCACGCAGCGCATGAGTACGGCAATTTCGGGATGAGCGTCCCGGACACCCATTTGGGACCACTGATGAGGGTAATAACTGTGCTTGAAGCCTACCGCAAACATATCGAAGAGCGCGCAGCACTGGGTATCGTTCCCCAGCCGCTTAACGCCGAACAAACTGCAGGCCTGGTCGAGCTGCTGAAGAATCCCCCGGCTGGCGAAGAAGCTTTCCTCGTTGACCTGATCACCAATCGCGTTCCGCCAGGAGTTGACGAAGCCGCCTATGTAAAGGCCGGTTTCCTGTCTGCCCTCGCCAAGGGCGAAGCCAAATCCCCTCTGATCGACAAGAAGCGCGCGGTTGAACTGCTCGGCACCATGCAGGGCGGCTACAACATCGTGACCCTGGTAAACCTGCTGGACGACGCCGAACTGGCGCCAGTGGCTGCCGAAGAACTCAAGCACACCCTGCTGATGTTCGATGCCTTCCACGACGTGGCTGAAAAAGCCAAGAACGGCAACGTTCACGCCAAAGCCGTGCTGCAATCCTGGGCTGACGGCGAGTGGTTCAAGAAGCGCCCGGTGCTGGCCGACAAGATCAGCCTGCGCGTGTTCAAGGTCACCGGCGAAACCAACACCGACGACCTGTCCCCTGCTCCAGACGCCTGGTCGCGTCCAGACATCCCGCTGCACGCCCTGGCCATGCTGAAAATGGCCCGTGACGGCATCGTTCCGGACGAGCAAGGCAAGACCGGCCCGATGAAGCAGATCGAAGAAATGCGCGGCCAGGGCTTCCCTATCGCCTACGTCGGTGACGTGGTCGGTACCGGTTCCTCGCGTAAATCCGCTACCAACTCGGTACTGTGGTTCTTCGGCGACGACATTCCTTACGTGCCGAACAAGCGCGCTGGCGGTTTCTGCTTCGGCAGCAAGATCGCTCCGATCTTCTACAACACCATGGAAGATGCCGGCGCACTGCCAATCGAGTTCGACGTTTCCAACATGAACATGGGCGATGTGATCGACCTGTACCCGCATGCTGGCAAAGTCACCAAGCACAACAGCGACGAAGTCCTGACCACCTTCGAAATGAAGACCCCGGTTCTGCTGGACGAAGTCCGCGCCGGCGGCCGTATTCCGCTGATCATCGGCCGTGGCCTGACCGAGAAGGCTCGCGCCGAACTGGGTCTGCCACCGTTCGACCTGTTCAAGAAGCCTGAAGCACCGGCCGAAAGCACCAAGGGTTTCACCCTGGCGCAGAAAATGGTCGGCAAGGCTTGCGGCCTGGCAGAAGGCAAAGGCGTTCGTCCTGGCACCTACTGCGAACCGAAGATGACCACCGTGGGTTCCCAGGACACCACAGGTCCTATGACCCGTGACGAACTGAAAGACCTGGCGTGCCTGGGCTTCTCCGCTGATCTGGTGATGCAGTCCTTCTGCCACACCGCGGCTTATCCAAAGCCGATCGACGTGACCACCCACCACACCCTGCCTGACTTCATCATGACCCGCGGCGGCGTTTCCCTGCGTCCGGGCGACGGCATCATCCACTCGTGGCTGAACCGCATGCTGCTGCCAGACACCGTGGGTACCGGTGGCGACTCGCACACCCGTTTCCCGATGGGCATCTCGTTCCCGGCCGGCTCCGGTCTGGTCGCGTTCGCCGCAGCCACCGGCGTCATGCCGCTGGACATGCCGGAATCGATCCTGGTGCGCTTCAAAGGCAAAATGAAACCTGGCATCACCCTGCGTGACCTGGTTCATGCCATTCCTTACTTCGCCATCCAGAATGGCCTGCTGACCGTCGAGAAGAAAGGCAAGAAAAACGCCTTCTCCGGCCGCATCCTGGAAATCGAAGGCCTGGAAGGCCTGACGCTGGAACAGGCTTTCGAGCTGTCCGACGCGTCGGCCGAACGTTCGGCTGCCGGTTGCACCATCAAGCTGTCGAAAGAGTCGATCACCGAGTACCTGCAGTCCAACATCACCCTGCTGCGCTGGATGATCGGCGAAGGCTACGGCGATGCACGTACCCTGGAACGTCGCGCTCAAGCGATGGAAGCCTGGATCGCCAACCCGCAACTGATGGAAGCCGATGCCGACGCCGAATACGCCGAAGTCATCGAAATCGATCTGGCGGACATCAATGAGCCTGTGCTCTGCGCACCAAACGATCCGGACGACGCCCGTCTGCTCTCCAGCGTTGCTGGCGAGAAGATCGACGAAGTGTTCATCGGTTCGTGCATGACCAACATCGGTCACTTCCGCGCTGCCGGTAAACTGTTGGATCAGGTCAAGGGTCAGTTGCCAACCCGTCTGTGGCTGTCGCCGCCGACCAAAATGGACGCTCACCAGCTGACCGAAGAAGGCTACTACGGCATCTACGGCAAGGCCGGCGCACGCATGGAAATGCCAGGCTGCTCGCTGTGCATGGGTAACCAGGCACGTGTAGAGCCGAACTCCACCGTGGTGTCGACGTCGACCCGTAACTTCCCGAACCGTCTGGGTGACGGCGCGAACGTCTACCTGGCTTCGGCCGAGCTGGCGTCCGTTGCGTCCATCCTGGGTCGCCTGCCGACCGTCGAGGAGTACATGGAATACGCTGGCAAGATCGACAGCATGGCGGCCGACGTTTACCGCTACCTGTCCTTCGACCAGATCGCCGAGTTCCGTGAAGCTGCTGCGAACGCCAACATCCCGGTCGTTCAAGCCTAACGCTACAAAGCCATAAAAAACGCCGCCCATCGTGAGATGAGCGGCGTTTTTTTATGCCTGACGCCAATTACCCAGCTATCTTTGCCTGATGTCGGCACCAGGACGGCGTGCCACGAGGCCCCACGGGCCTTATCTCAAGGAGGAGTCATGCGGGTCATCCTGATCGCCATCGGTTCGCCCGGTGACGTTTTCCCCTTCATTGGCCTGGCCCATGCGCTGAACCTGCGCGGTCATCGCGCGACCTTGTGCAGCCTGCCGGCGTTCAAAGCCACCGTCGAACAGTACGGGCTGGAATTCGAGCCGTTAGGCCAGCAAACCTGCGGCGACACGCCCCGCCCGCGAGACTCGAAAAGCGCTTTGGCAGAGCAGTGGAACGCAGTCTCGCACCTGCTCAAACCGACCTATGACTACATCGCAGCGCGGCGCCATGAGGATATCGTGGTGGTGGGCTCGTTTTGGGCGTTGGGCGCACGTGTAGCCCAGGAGAAGTTCGGCATTGCCTACCTTTCGGTACAGATTTCACCGTTCTTGCGCGAGGTCCATCGGCTGGCGCTGGACCAGCTCTGTGCGCCATCACTTAACGCCTTGCGTGCCAGAAAGGGCCTGGGTGGGACGGTTCAACACGTTATCAGCCAATGGATGCATTCGCCGGACGGTGTGATCAGCTTCTGCCCCGAGTGGTTCGCACCGCAGCAAGCCGCAGCGCCCGCCACACTGTGCAAGGCCTGCGAAAAAGCCGTTGCGGCTATCGAGCATTGCCGCCAGCGAACCAAAGGTCGTCTGGCCGGGCATTCGAAGGGGGCGATCAACCGGGGCAGCCCCGATTGATCGCCCGCTGCTTCAGGCGGTGAGCGAGTAGATCAACGCCGAAATCGCCACCAGGCCCACCAGCGTCACGAAGACGTTGGAGGCTTGGCCACGGTAACGCGCCATCGCCGGTACTTTGCGGATCGCGTACATCGGCATCAGGAACAGAATCGCCGCGATGACCGGGCCACCGAGGGTTTCGATCATGCCGAGAATGCTCGGGTTCAGAGTCGCGACGACCCAGCAGACCACCAGCATGAACGCTGCGGTCATGCGGTCCAGGGTCTTCGGCGCCGGGCGTTTGCCGCTCTTGACGATCAAGCCCTTCAAGCCTTCGCTGGCGCCGATGTAGTGGCCCAGGAATGACTTGGAAATGGCCACGAAGGCAATCAACGGCGCCGCGAAGGCGATGGTCGGATTGCTGAAGTGGTTGGCCAGGTACGACAGGATCGACAGGTTCTGCGCCTTGGCTTCCGCCAGTTGCGCCGGCGACAGGGTCAGCACGCAGCTGAAGACGAAGAACAGCACCATCACCACCATCAACAGGTGAGCGCGGGACAGGATCTGCGAGCTGCGCTCTTGGGCATGAGTGCCGTAGCGACGTTTCTGGTCCACCGCGAATGCCGAAATGATCGGCGAATGGTTGAACGAGAACACCATCACCGGAATCGCCAGCCACAGGGTGTGCAGCAGCGCCGACGACTCAGGCAGCGTGGACGCGGTGCTGAGGATGCCGCCATTCCAGTGAGGAATCAGGAACACCGCCAGGAACAGCAGCGCAACGATGAACGGATACACCATCAGGCTCATGGCCTTGACGATCACCTGCTCACCGCAACGCACCACCGCCAGCAGGCCGAGAATCAGCACGAACGACAGCACGGCGCGCGGTGGCGGCATGATGTGCAGCTGATGTTCGAGGAAACTGCCCACGGTGTTGGTCAGGGCCACACTGTAGATCAGCAGGATCGGAAAGATCGCGAAGAAATACAACAAGGTGATCAGCGCGCCGGCCTTAATGCCGAAATGTTCTTCCACCACTTCGGTGATGTCTGCGCCTTCACGACCGGACAGCACAAAGCGGGTCAAGCCACGGTGCGCGTAAAACGTCATGGGGAACGCCAGCAACGCCAGGATCAGCAACGGCCAAAAGCCGCCCAGCCCCGCGTTGATGGGTAAAAACAGGGTACCGGCCCCGATTGCCGTGCCAAACAGGCCCAGCATCCAGGTGGTGTCATGGCGATTCCAGCTTTCGAGGCTCGCTGGTGTCGCCGCTACGTAGCGTTCGTCGACGCTATTGGCCTGATCATTCATCCGGTCGGATCTCCGCTTTCCGGTCACTTGCCACCCGGCCAGGACGCGTCGGAAAAAACCGACAGACATGCTCCGGCCGAAACAGGGGCGGGATTCTCCGCGATAAACGAGCAGAAGCAAAGGTTTAGCTGAGCAATGGTTGTGCGGAGCAGATCAAAGGCCTGTCGCTTTTAGAACAATAACTGTCGGCAGCGGGTATGTGATGTGTCGTTTTCTGACACGCTTTAGTAAGCCCTAATGTACGGTGTGCCTGACGGGCCGCCTGATTTTACGACTGCTGCGCAGCCGAACGCAGCCTCGCAAGCTCGACAGCTGCTACGGCAATTTCATCGCGGACAAATCCTCTCCGCCTGCCGCGCACTGATCTAGTGTTGTATCTAAGAAGCTCGCCGGTATCGCCAACGCCTGCACAGGTGCTTGCCAACCAATAGCCTATGATCTCGGGCCATTGCCAATCTGCTCTGGAGTCAGCAATCTGACGCGACGTTCGAGCCCCACACTCCGCTGCCCACAGGAGCCCAGCATGACCGCAACCGTTCTGGTACTGGTTGAAACCATCAATGAATACCTGCCGATTCTCGAACATCAGGGGTTTCATTTGATCCTGGCCCCAACCCCGGCCGAGCGCGCTGCCGCCATTGCCCGCCAGGGCAGCCAGATCGATGCGGTGCTGACGCGTGGCCCGTTGGGCCTGTATGCCAATGAAATTGCCGCCCTGCCCAACCTCAAGATCATCTGCGTGATCGGCGCCGGTTACGAACACGTCGACCTGCAGGCCGCCGTCAACCGGGGCATCACTGTCACCAACGGCGCCGGCGTCAATGCCTCTTCCGTTGCCGATCACGCCATGGCGTTGCTGCTGGCACTGGTTCGTGACATCCCTCGGGCAGATGCTGCCGTCCGTCGGGGCGAGTGGCCGAAAATCATGCGCCCTTCCCTGTCCGGCAAACACATAGGCATCCTCGGCCTCGGTGCCGTTGGCCTCGCTATCGCCAAACGTGCCGCCAACGGCTTCGATATGAGAGTGAGTTACCACAACCGCCAGCATCGCAGCGATGTGCCGTACAGCTATTGCTCGACGCCTACCGAGCTGGCACGCCATTCAGACTTTCTGATAGTTGCCACCCCGGGCGGGATCGGCACCCAACACCTGATCAACCGGCAAGTGCTCGATGCCCTGGGGCCTAACGGATTCCTCGTCAACATCGCCCGAGCCAGTGTGGTCGTCACGGCAGACCTGATCACCGCGCTCGAACAGCGGCGGATCGCCGGTGCCGCGCTGGATGTCTTCGACCACGAACCCCAGGTACCGGACGCCCTCAAGGGGTTGGCCAACGTGATTCTGACCCCGCATGTCGCCGGATTGTCCCCGGAGGCCACCCAAGGCACCGTCGAACTGGCCGGCAAAAACCTGACGGCGTTTTTTTCCGGTCAACCGGTCCTGACGCCCATTGCGTTACCGCCACCGTCGACAACCACCCGACTCAATCACTAAAGAACGCCCAACAGTGTCCAGAGTCGTCGGGATTCGGCATCAGCGCTGATCAGTTCGCCCAGCAACTCGCTCAGGGGCTTGTTGCCCCACTCCACACCCCGCTTGATCAGATAGGGCACCGGACTGTGGGGTTCGGTGCGCGCCAGGTACTCGGCGATCAACAGCAATTGCCGGTACGCCTCTTCACGATTCGCCGGTTCGCTGAACACCTGGGGCACTGCAAGGACTTCAGGCGCGGCGGTCGGGCTGGGGCTCGATGCAGCCACCACTGGCGTTTCGACCGGAGGCGCCGGGGTCGGTTTTCGTGGATGCATGGCGATGAACTCCTGAACCAGCGTCAACAACGCGTCGATCACGTCCTGCAGCGCCTTGAAGCCTGGGGCCTGATTTCCGAGAAAAGCGTCGCTCCACACCTCCAGGCGCTGCAAGTGCTGCTGACTGAGCAGCAGACTGCCCTGGCTACGCAGCCAGAATGACAACGGCGTGGCGCGAATCTGTTCGGTAACTTTCTTCTGTTCGTTGCGTGCGTTCTCGGCCGAGGCCTTGGCTGCTTTGCCGTCGTTGGCCAGCACCTGTTGCAACTGCAGCCGGCGCCAGGCGTCCAGACAGAAACCATCGAATTCGTGGTTGTGCGGTTCGAACAACGGCACTCGGGTCAGCAACACTTCAGCGTAGCGTCGAGCCAACCATTCCAGCGGTATCACTCGCCACGACAGGTCGCCATCCTCAGCCTGTGGGTGCAGGTGTTCGGGATAGCGTTCGCACAACCCGGCCACCAGCGCCAGGCTGCCCGGCAACCCATCGAGCCCGTCCTGATGCAGCCAGGCCTCCCCCAGCCAGGCGCTGAGCATCAAATCCTTGCTGCGCTCGAGCAGCAGGCTCGTGGCCAGTTTTTCCAGTTCCGGCCACTGGGCGCGCTTGATCGACGACTGCCACACCCCTGTCGGCAAACTGGTGTCATCCTCGCGGCGCAGTTCGCGCAACCGGTCGAACTCGGGTTCATAACGCAAATCCTGACCACAAGGCGCCTCCTCGCTGATCGGTTCGAGCAGTTGCGCCATCAGTTCCGGCAACGGTGTTGAAGGTTGATTCACAGGCCCTCCTCCTCATGGGATTCAATCGCCGCGGTCGAGCGCGTCACCAGGAACGGTGAACGCGGAGCGCGGGTCGGCAAGGGCTGAATGGACAACGGCAATTTCGAGCCCTGGGTCATCAACGACAGGCGCACAAACATCAGGGTTTGCTCGGCGGTGCTGGCCTGCGAGGTCACGGGCAGGCGCAAGGTCAACGGAAAGTCCGTGTAGTCCATATTCGGCTGGCGCTGCATCGACGCATGCGAACGCATCAAGCGCAGCAAAGACCATGGGCCGCCGTACTCCCAGCCCGCTTCCAGATCCCGCACCACCAGGCTCGGCTGTAACGGATCGTTGGCCGGACGCTGATAGCCATTTCTGGCCCAACGCAAGGTCAGCCGGACTGGTTGGCCGACCATCCAGCGCAGGTTCTGCTGAGCCTCGCCGGGGTAGTTGATCTGTTGATTGCCGGCATTCAAGCCCCAGGCAATCACCTGATCGGCACCGCGTTCCTCCTCTCGATCGGTGCGCCAGCGCACGTCCATTTCCAGCCCCAGCACACCGCTCTTGTCGCGCACAAACATCGGGGCCAGCCAGGTGCTGGCTTGCTTCAGGCGATTGAGAAAGTCTTCGGCGGCCAGACGCTCCGGGGTCTGGCTCAGCACCAATCCGGCCTGCGCCACCGGCAAACGCTTGTCGATCAGCTCCAGCAAATGCTGGACCCGGGCCGGGTCGGCATCGCTGGCCTGCAGACCATTGGCAAACGGAAAGCGCTCCGCCAGGTACTGGTTGAAATAATTGGCCAGCTCATTCCACGCAGCCGCCGCTTGCTGCTGTTGCAGGAACTGGCAGCGTTGCATGGCGGTTTGTTGCAGATCCACGGCGCGCAATGCCAAGGTTCCGCGCCCGCCGGACAGGTTGGCGGTTTGCAGGATCTGGCCACAGGACGCGACGTCCATTTCGATGAAGTCGCGGCTCACCAACTGCTCGATCTGCGCTGGCGAACTGGCGGGGTTCTGTTCTTTGTATTTGAGCAGTTCATCGTTGAGCGCACTGAACTGCGTCACCCGTTCGTAATCCAGCGCCGAGAGGTTCTGTTGCTGGACTTTCAGCCATTCCAGCGCCGCAGTGCGGCGCCCGGTGATGCCGAGCATGGTGTTGAACTGCTGCTTGAGGTTCAGTTTCAGATCCTGCACGTCATTGGCGCCATACAGTTGCAGGCCGAGGTTTTTCGAACCGTCCCACTGACTGATTTCGGTGCGTCCGCTGAACAGGGGCTGGGCGACGATTTCATCGAGGCCACTGACGATGTCGGCCAGGGCGCGGCGGTTCAAAGCGCTTTGCAAACGCGTGGCCAGATCGCTGCGGCGCACCTCGACAAAGGCCTTTTGCAAAGCAATCGCCTGAGAGGCCTGCACATTGAAGACACCACTGTGGACCTGCGCATTGTGCTCGCGCAGGCTCGACAACATGGCCTTGACCACCGCGCCTTCGGCCGCTTGCAGCAACGCGCCACGATACGCCGGAGGGATGCGCGGCAGCTCTTCGGCGGCATAACTCTTGTAACTGGCGAAGTAGTTCAGCGCACTGTCGAGGTCGTCGCCATCAACACCGCGCCCCTGCCCATCCGGGACGTCGGACTGATCCGCCTGCAAGGCGATGGCGACGAAATCACGCTTGAACAGTGCCTGCACCGCGTTATTCAACTGCACCACATGCTCCTGCAAGACCAGTTGCCCGCTGCCTTGCTGAATCAGCAAATTGTCCCTGGCCCCGGCCTGGGTGATCCACTGGTCACGAAAACTCTGCTGCAACTTCGACGCCTGTTGATCCAGTTGCTGTTCGACCTGCGGGCCAAGCAATGTGCTTTGGCGCACCTTGTCCATCATCGCCCGGTAACCGGGCACCAGATCCTGTCCCTTGCCCCGGCTCCACGCCGAGTTGGTCAAGCCGACCAGCGCTTGCAGGTCGTCGATCAACGCCCGCAGATCTTCCAGCTCGGTAAGGGAATTGCCGCTGCCGACCTCCAGCCGCTCCAGGTGCAAACGCAGATAACCGGCCTGACGGACAAAGTTGTCAGCGAGGAAATACTGGTCCAGCCAGCGCTCCATGAGCCCGAGGAAGTTTTCCTCGATTTGCGCGCGCTCGACGGTCAGGTCAAGTGGTTTCAACTCACTGTTGTCGGCATCCAGCAGCGCCCGGTTGTAAAAACCGGCGCGGTGCAACGTGCCAGCGTTGAGGTTCAGCGACAGGGCGTTGTTGCTCAGCAACACCAGGTCTTCGAGCGGCGCCTTGGTGTTGTTCAGCGCCTGACTGAACCACTGGTTCTGCTGCTCCAGACTCACCGCACGCTCGACCAGCTCCGTGGCCTTGACGTAGTTTTGCCATTGGGCCGGGTCTTCGCTTTCGACATTACCCCGTCGTTCGGTGTTGCGAATGGTCTTGAGTTGCGCCAGATCCGCGCTCAACAGATCGCGCAGCGGCAACAACAAGTGACTATGGGCGGTCAGGCGCAATTCGTTCTCCAACTGCGCATCCAGCGAGGAGAACCAGGAGGTCGGAAACACCACCGAGGTGAAGCGCCAGCGCTGCGCCTTCTCCAGCACCCGCCAGAAACCCTGGACGTTGCGCCGGGTCGCCTCCCGCCGATGAGATTCATCCGTGACCACCACGTAATTTTTCTGCGCCCCTTGCATCAGGCGCGATAACTCATGGGCATCCTTTTCCGAGTCCTGCCACACCCACAGCATGCCAGCGCCCCAGAGCAGCGCGACCACCAGCGCCACCCCACCGGTCACGCGCTGCCAGCGCTGACGCAGGCGTAACAGACGCGGCACCACCTGAGCCAGACCGCGCTCGGCGACCACCCGCCGCTGCCACAACTGCCGGGCGAAAGCGCTTTGCTGCAAGCCGGTATCGTAGGCCGAAAACCCGTCGGCGCTGTCGTCCGAAGGCTGGTTGGCGGTGAAATAGACACCGCGAAAACGTGGCGCCTCGCCTTGCGCATTGCCCTGGAAAACCGGCTCCAGCAAGGATTGCAGATTGCGCCGCAAGGCTTCGAAGCGTTCCGGCAAGCCATACAGATCGACGCTCAACTGCCCGGACAAGGCGCCGATTTCGATGATCGATTCCGCCAGGGCCCGGTTGACCTGATCCAGCGCCTGATCGCTCCATTGCGCCTGCCAGACCGCATCAGGCCCGTGGGGCGAAGACCAGCCCAGTGTGCGTTCCCGGGCCTCGAGCGGCAGCGCGCTAATCAACTCCTGAAAACCCGGCAACTCTTCCATGCCGGTAACGACCACGTACACCGGCAGGCTCAAGCCAAAACGTTGCAACAGATCGATAAAGCGTCGACGCGCCGCCAGGCCCAGGGCCGCCGCCTGCTCGGCATTGCCCAGCCGACTGATCGGCACCGTCCAGATCACGCCGTCCAGCGGACGCTGACTGCGCAGGCGCAGGATCAACCCCAGCAAGCGCCACCAGCCCCCCCGTTGCAGGTGCATGCCTTCATCCGGCAAAAACAGCGCCTGGGGCACCACCAGGACCGCCCCTTCGGGGTCCGACCACCAGCGACCGAACCAGCTCGGTTTGTCGGTGGGCTGCAAGCGCCACTGGGTGCACAACTGCGTGCCCTGAGTCTCGTTGCCGAGCATCAGCATCCAGGGAATCTGGTAACGATCCTGGGTGCCCTGCTCCTGCTCCATCTGCCGCACCGCCAGGTAAAAACTGCGGATCGCCGCGCCGCTTTGCGTGCGCAACCACCAGACCGCCACGGCGACAATCGCCAGCACCAACAGCACGACGATGATCAGGCCGATAATCCCCAGCGTGCTCATGAGTCTTGCTCCGAGGTGGCCACCGAATCGGTCAGTTGCAAGACCGGTTCAAGCTCCTGGCGAATGTCACGCCAGAACAACTGCCCCAAACCGGTCAGCAACAGGACCACGGCAATAATTCCCAACCCCAGGCGAAAGCCATCGGGCAACGAAAGACGCACCGGCAATTGCAGCGGCGTCACCGCCGAAGGTTGTTCGAGCCGGGCACTGACGTCGGCATAATCCGCCTCGTGCTGCCAGGCAAAGGTGAACAGCGCCAGGCGCCATTTTTCATGCAGGGCCTGATTCTGTTCGCCCCGCAGACGCCCTTGAAAACCCAGCACCAGGCACTGCAAATAGACATTGGCCAGATCGCGCGTGGTGGGAATCTGCTCGTCCAGCAACTCCTTGATCGCCAACGGTATCCGCTCGCCGGCCTGACGGCTGGCGTACATCCGCGATTCCAGGGGTTTGTCCTGCCACGCCGACTGGCCCGGCCACGGCGTGAACAGCAAAGTTTCATCGACCAGCGCGACAAAGGCATAGACCAGTGCTTTGACTTGTTCAGTGGCGGCGTCACCGACTTTGGCGAAAGCCGTTCGCCAGAGGCGTTGGGAGATTTGCGTGGAGAGTTCGACCACCGCTTCCACCAGCGCTTCGTCTTCGCTGTCCTTGGGCAACTGGCTCCAGTCCTGGGACCATTGCTGCCAGGCCTGGCGAAAAGCACTGCTCAGCGGCGCTTCCTGAAGGCCTCGTGTACCCGTCCCGGCATTCCCCTCAGACATATGACGTTCCTTCCTTGATCAAGCACTTTCATTCGCCTGGGCCACAAACAACACCACTTGCCATGGGCTGCTGGCCGGTTTCGAAGCCGGGGCGGCAATCAGCAACGGCAACTGTCCGTCGAACCATTGGCCTTCGGCCGTCACCACGAACAACCGCGTATCGTCGCCGACGCTGTAGGCCACTTGCTCATTGCGACTCATGGCCTGATGGGACAAACCGCTCATGCGCTGACGGCTGAGCAACGGGATGTGCGGCTGCGACGCGATGATCGCTCCGCTCAGCCATTCGCTGGCGGCCTGCTCGCTGGCGCCATTGGGCATGCGCAAACCGATGACCAGCCGTTGGCTCGGCTGGTCGTCGGGCAATTGAATCGAGAAGGATTGTTCGTTGCGCTCGAACGCCAGGCTGCGATAGCCGGCGCGGATCAGTTCGAGGGTCTTTTCCAGCCAGTCGAGCACCGCTTCATAGCTGCGCTGCAACTCCAGAAAATCCAGCGGCGCGAATGCCGGAACCCCGGCTAATGGATCGAGCGCCGACCACGCGCCGGCCAGCCCGAGCAGCGAGCCATACAGCGCCTGCGGCGTGGCCACGCGACTGTTCAGCAGACCTTCGACTTCCGGCAACCGCGCCCACAGCGCCGTCAACTGACGCCGGATTTCCATCGAATCATCCTGATTGCCGGCCTGCTGCGCCTGGCGCAAACGACCGGCGAGGAACATGCATTTCTCCCGCGCCCTGGCACACAGTCCCGCCACGCGCCGGCCCACCACCGACTCGGGCAACAGGCACGGCGTCGGCGGTGTGTAAGGCAACGCAAGAAAGCCGCCACCTTCCTTGCGAATTCTCAGCAGCGGCAGGCAGACGGAATCCGCCTTGTTCAGTTGCGTGCACAAACGCGGATTCGGACGCCACACCGTGATCGATTCGGGGTACTCGCCGCTGGTGAGGTCCGGCAGTGCATCGCCGACCACCGACTGCAATCGCCCCTTGAGCGGCAGCAACTGACCGGCACGCCACAGCGGGCTGACCGCCAGGTAAACGGTGACGGTGGCATTGTCCGTGGCATCGATCGCCTCACTGACGTCGAGCTCCAGCATCGGCCCGACACCGGCCTGCAAATTGACCGGCAAACCGTCCGGCAACGTCGCCTGCAAATTGATTAGACGCACCAGCCCGGCACTCAGTGCCGAGGGATCGAATTCAACGCGGGTCACGCCCCAGAACCATGGATTACATGCCTGGGCGAAATGCGCTACCAACGCCTCGGCCCGCAGCCCTTGCAACTGAAAATGCTGGGGCAGCAATTGCATGCCCTCATGCCAGCAAACCGCGTCAGGAAGCAGATTCATACGACTCCTTTCGACCTGTGGCGAGGGGGCTTGTCGGATCGCCGCATCGCTCCGTATGAGTGCGTAGCGCTCACAATATTTTTGGTGCATTAGCGATTTTGGGGCTGCTTCGCAACCCAACGGGGGCAAGCCCCCTCGCCACAATTTTGTGCTCAGTTCGGGTGGTCGCTGACCAGTGTCATCTCGCGACTGTCGAACTTGAGCCAGGCGTTGCTTTGATCGTCCAGCCGCAACCGGTGTGCTCCGGGAGTGGTATAGCTGGCGAAGACTAAAAGTCCAGCCGCCCGCTTGCCCCCCAACGGAAAGGGTTGTTTGTCGATGAATTGACCGGGCACCAGCTCCAGCCCCCAGACCGTCATCAACTGTCGGTAGTCGCGCTGATACTGCTCCCGCTCGGCGAACCATTGGCGAGCGGTGATGCCCGATAATTGCTTGAGCAGATCCGCGTCGTTCACCGCAATGAAGTCCACCGCAATCGGGGTGTCGTCGTTGGCGCGGGGCGCGACGTCCAGCGTCAGGTTATCGAGATCGACGCGAGGCCCGAACAAGGAACACCCGGCGAGCGAGAGGAGCAGAACCAAAGAAAAGAGACGTGCGTACAAAATGAATTTTCCTTTTCTCGACACGGTCCAAAAACGTTTTCCGTTTGCATTTTTATAGACCTGTTCTAGCGTCTTGGGTAGTTCGGTCGGCACGACGAATTCGGAAGGTTCGTCAAAGGAATGACAGGTCCTCTGCCCTCCCTTTCTAACCTACGGTCCAGTAAGGGAATGCGATGAAACGGGCCTCCCGATGCATTGCTCCCGCCTCATGCATCGGAGTCAGCCACCATGGCAGAAAGTACTCAGCACAAGCTAGACAGGGTTCGCCCACCCCGGGTGCAAATCACCTACGACGTCGAAATCGGCAACGCGATCGAGAAGAAAGAATTGCCGTTGGTTGTCGGTATTCTTGCCGACCTCTCCGGCAAGCCTCTCGAACCACTCCCGAAATTGAATGAACGGCGTTTCACCGAAATCGACCGCGACAACTTCAATGAAGTCCTCGCCTCGATCGGCCCGCGCGCCACCTTGCAGGTCAACAACACCCTCAGCGGCGACGACAGCAAGCTCAACATCGAGCTCAACTTCAAACACATCGATGACTTCGATCCGGTCAAGGTGGTCGAGCAAGTCACTCCGCTGCGGCGCCTGTTCGAAGCGCGTCAACGTCTGCGCGACCTGCTGACCAAACTCGATGGCAACGATGATCTGGACAAGCTGCTGCGTGACGTCATTGCCAACACCGAGGGACTGCAAGAGATCAAGTCGGCTCGTCCGGACACCGCCGCTCCCGCTCCTGCTGGCGACAGCGAAGCACCGGCTGAACCGCAAGCCTGATCGCTCATCCACCCAGGGAGAATTTTGCCATGCCCGCCTCATCCGCCGCCCAGACCCAAGCCAGTGACAGTGCAAGCGAGACCTTGTCCTTGCTCGATGAAATAATCGCCAAAGGCCGCATGGCCCATGACGACAGCCAACAGGATTACGCCCGCGACATGCTCGCGGAATTCGCCACCCAGGTCCTCGATGAAGGCATGGCCGTCGACAAGGACACCGTGGCGATGATCAACGACCGCATCAGCCAGATCGACGAGCTGATCAGCGCTCAACTGAACGAAGTGCTGCACCACCCGGACCTGCAGAAACTTGAAGCCTCCTGGCGCGGCCTGCACTTGCTGGTAAAGAACACCGAGACCAGTTCCCGGCTGAAATTGCGCCTGCTCAACGTGACCCAGAAAGAGCTGCAGAACGACTTGGAAAAAGCCGTCGAGTTCGACCAGAGCGCGCTGTTCAAGAAGATCTACGAAGAGGAATACGGCACCTTCGGCGGCCACCCGTTCAGCCTGTTGGTGGGTGACTACACCTTCGGTCGGCACCCGCAGGACATCGGTCTGCTGGAGAAACTGTCGAACGTCGCCGCTGCCGCCCATGCGCCGTTCATTGCCGCTGCCAGCCCACGGCTGTTCGACATGAACAGCTTCACCGAACTGGCCGTGCCGCGGGATCTGTCGAAAGTGTTCGAGAGCCAGGAGCTGATCAAGTGGCGTTCGTTCCGCGAAAGCGAAGATTCGCGCTACGTATCGCTGGTGCTGCCGCACTTCCTGCTGCGCCTGCCTTACGGCCCTGACACGTCACCGGTGGAAGGC
The DNA here is from genome assembly GCF_030687165.1 of Pseudomonas sp. FP1740. Lineage (NCBI taxonomy): Bacteria > Pseudomonadati > Pseudomonadota > Gammaproteobacteria > Pseudomonadales > Pseudomonadaceae > Pseudomonas > Pseudomonas sp. FP1740. The sequence goes on along the minus strand of NZ_CP117461.1, from coordinate 2,953,571 downwards.
ATCAACTACGTCGAAGACGTCAACGGCAGCGACCACGGCAAATACCTGTGGGGCAATGCCGCGTGGGCCTTGTCGCAACGGATCACCGAAGCCTTCGCCAAATACGGCTGGTGCGCGGCGATTCGCGGTGCCGAAGGCGGCGGTGCGGTGGAAGGCCTGCCGGCCCATACCTTCCGCACCACCTCCGGCGATCTGTCGCTCAAATGCCCGACCGAAGTGGCGATCACCGACCGTCGCGAGAAAGAGCTCAACGACCTCGGCTTCATCGCCCTGTGCCACAAGAAAAACAGCGACGTGGCGGTGTTCTTCGGCGGCCAGACCACCAACAAGTCCAAGGTCTACAACACCAACGAGGCGAATGCCAACGCGCGGATCTCGGCGATGCTGCCGTACGTGCTCGCGGCCTCGCGTTTCGCGCACTACCTGAAGGTGATCATGCGCGACAAGGTCGGCAGCTTCATGACCCGCGACAACGTACAGACCTATCTCAATAACTGGATCGCCGACTACGTGCTGATCAACGACAACGCGCCGCAAGAAATCAAGGCGCAGTACCCGTTGCGTGAAGCCCGGGTGGATGTGACCGAGGTCGCCGGCAAGCCGGGGGCCTACAAGGCCACGGTGTTCCTGCGGCCGCACTTCCAGCTTGAAGAGCTGACCGCGTCGATCCGCCTGGTCGCGACCCTGCCGCCACCGGTAGCCGCCTAAAGTCGGTGAAACCTCTGTGGCGAGGGGGCTTGCCCCCGTTGGGGCGCGCAGCGGCCCTTGCTTTTAGGTCTGCTGCGCAGCCCAACGGGGGCAAGCCCCCTCGCCACAGGTTAAGGGTTCGGCAACCGTTCACGTGTCTAAATTGAATTTCTTCAGGAGTTTCATGCGATGGATGCAATCATTCTCGACCTCGGCGGCGACATCAAAGGCGATAGCCTGCTCGAGGGTTACAAGGACAAGATCGAAGTCATGTCCTACAGCCACAACGTGGCGATGCAGGTGACCAACGACGTCAGCAACTCGGAGCGCACCTCCGGCAAGCCGCACATCGGCGAGTTCACCCTGACCAAGTTCGTCGACAGCTCGACGCCTTCGCTCAACGAATATTGCTGCGCCGGCAAACCGATCCCCGAAGCCAAGATCACCATCGGCCGTAACGCCGCCGAAGGCAGCGGTAAGCTGATGCCGTTCATCATCTACACCCTGACCAACGTGGTGCTGTCCAATGTCAGCGTCAGTGGTGGTACGGGTGGCAAACCGGTGGAAACCATTTCCCTGAACTTCACCAAGATCAAGTGGGAGCTCACCGCCCAGAAAGACGACGGCACCAAGGAAGGCACGGCCGCCTCGACCTGGGACATGGCCGCCAACAAGCTCGTCAAGTAAGCGGACGCGTCGGCCATGGCAGGCACCGGCATGCTCCCACCGTTGTTCGAGCGCCTCGCCGCCAGCGAGGTCGGCACCGTGCAGGCGTTCGATCGCCAGGGGCTGCTCGACTCGGTGCACACGGAGTTGCTGCGCCTGTTCAACACCCGACGCGGCTCACGTCCGCTGACCTCCCCGCCGAGCATTCTCGACTACGGCATCGCTGACTGGACGGCCTTGCAACAGCAGCGCAGCGATGACCGTCGTCAGTTGGCGCGGGAAGTGCGCGAGGCCATCAGCCATTTCGAACCGCGCCTGCAACTGGGCGAGGTCCAGGTCAATCCGGTCCCCGGCCATCCGCAGCAACTGAGCATTCGGCTACTGGGCGAGTTGCGCAGCGGCCAGCAGCACTGGCCCGTGGCCTTTGTCATCGAGAAGGCCAACCATGGTCTTGAGGTGCGTCATGAGCGACTCGATTGACCCGCAATTGCTCGATTACTACCAACGCGAACTGACCTGGCTGCGCCACGCCGGGAGCGTTTTTGCCGAGCGTTATCCCAAGGTCGCCAGACGCCTGGAACTGTCCCCCGGTGAATGCCCCGACCCGCATGTCGAACGGCTGCTCGAAGGTTTCGCCTTGCTCGCCGCACGCCTGCAACGGCGACTCGATGACGACTACGCCGAATTCAGCGATGCCTTGCTCGAACAGCTTTACCCGTTGGCCATGCGGCCGCTGCCGTCCTGCGCGATCGTGCAGTTCGAGCCGGACCCGAGCAAGGGCAACCTGAACGATGGTTATCCGTTGCCACGGGACACACCGCTGTTCGTCACCACCAGCAAAGGCGAGAGCATCCACTTTCGTACCAGCGCCGCGGTTCGGTTGTGGCCGGTGGAAATCAATGAAGCGTTGCTGCTGGGCAGCGACGAAGCCCAGGCCCTGACCGGTGTGGCGCAAGCACGCTCGGCCCTGCGCCTGAGCCTGCGTTGTTTGGGTGAAAACCAGTGGTCGACGCTGGCCATCAAACAATTGCGCGTGCACCTGGCCGCCTCCCCGGTGATCAACGCCTGCCTGTATGAACTGCTCGGCGCCCACGCCGTGAAGGTGCTGGCCGGACCGGTCGGCAGCGTGCCGGTGGTGCTGACCGGGTTGCCGCAGATCGTCGGTTTTGCCAGCGACGAAGTGCTGTTGCCGGACGAGGACGGCGTGCATCCGGGCATGCGCCTGCTCGCCGAGTACTTTGCCTTCCCGGACAAATTCAACTTCTTCGACATTCCATTGGCCGGCGCCGCCAGTGACAGCCAGACGCTGTACCTGTACATCGTGTTCGACCGCGCCCCGGTCAACCGTCTGCACCTTCAGGCCAGCGACTTCGCCCTGGGCTGCGCGCCGGCGATCAACCTGTTTCCGCGAACATCGGAACCCCTGCGCCCGGACGGTACCCGCAGCGAGTATCGTCTGGTCGCCGACAGCCACCGGGAAAACAGCGTCGAGATCCACAGCATCCGCGCCATGCGCGCCAGCTCAAGCCAGGGCGTGCAACGGGTGCCAGCGTATTACGGCAGCCAGCATATCGGCGGCGACAAACAATGCTATTGGCATGCGCGGCGGGTCAGCGGCATGACCCCGAATCGGCTGGGCACCGACCTGATGGTGAGCCTGGTGGACACCCGGCTCGATCCGCTGACCGAGGCCAGCGAATACAGCCTCACCGCCGAACTGCTGTGCACCAACCGGCATCTGGCCCAGAGCCTGCCGGCCGGCACGCCCCTGGGTTTCGAACGACCGGGGCCGGTGGCCTGGGCCCGTTTGCGCAACCCGCCGAGCCCGCAGAGTTTGCCGCGACTGGACGGCGAATCGCGCTGGCGGCTGGTGTCGCAACTGACCCTCAATCATTTGTCACTGGTCGAGGGGCCGCAGGCGCTGGATGCCCTCAAGGAAATCCTCCAGTTGCACAACCTGCGTGACGAGGCCAGCGCCTTGCGGCAGATCGACGGTTTGTTAAGCCTCGGCTGCGAACGGGTGATCGCCCATGTCGGCGAAGATGCCTGGCGCGGCTGGCGCAATGGGCTGGAAGTCCGGCTGCAACTCGATCCGCAGCATTTCGTCGGCAGCAGCGCCGTGTTGTTCTCAGCGGTGCTGGCGCAGTTCTTTTCACTCTATGCCACGGCCAATCGCTTCGTGCGCACGGTCCTGGTCCAGTCAGACAAGGAGGTCAGGACATGGCAACCCCAAGCTGGCATGCCGCTGTCCCTCTGAGCCTGAGCCAGAAGCTGCGGCGTGATCCGCAGGCGTTCGAGTTGTTGCAGGCGTTGTTGCTGCTAGAACGCGAACACCCGCAAGCCGAATCCCTGGGCAGCGGCACCGCCCCTCAAGCAGAAGCCTTGCGCCTGCGCGGGCCGTTGACGCCGCTGTTTTCCGCCAGCGAAATCGAAAGCCTGACCCAGGAAGCGGGCCAGCCACCGACGCTCACGACTCCCGTGTTCGGCCTCGGCGGGCCCGATGGCCCCCTGCCCTACGCCTATCAGGAATGGCTGCAACAACGGGCCCGGGCCAAGGATCATGCACCGGCCGAGTTCCTCGACCTGTTCCAGCATCGCTTGCTCAGCCTGCTATACAAGGTGATGCGCAAACACCGGATCGCCGTCGGCTTCATGGCCCCCGGCGCGTCGCCGGTGCAGGCGCAACTGCGGGCCCTGACCGGGCTGTTGCCCAAAGCCTTGCAGGAACGCCAGGCTGTACCCGACTCTGCGGTACTGGCGTGCAGCGCGCTATTTGCCAACGGGCGTCGTTCCCTGGCCGGTTTCGCCGCGATCGTGCGTGAGCACTTCGAACTGCCAGTAGAACTCAGCGCCTATGAAGGTGCCTGGCGGGAGATTCCGCCGGCCAGTCGCAGTCGCCTGCAACTGGGCGGACGCAACCTGCAACTGGGAAGTAGCGCGGTGGCCGGCACCCGGGTCTGGGATGAACACGCCGGCATCCGCCTGACCCTCGGCCCGCTGACCTCGGCGCAGGCGGCGCGGTTTCTGCCGGACGGTGAAGCCCATCCGGCGCTGGCCAGTCTCAGCGCGCTGTATTTCGGCCCCGACCTGGATTGCACGCTGGTGCTGTTGGTGCGCGGTGCCAGTCCGATGAAACTCGGTCGTCAGGCCCCGGCCTTGCTCAGTTGGAACGGCGGCCTGCAACGCCAGACCAGCCTCGCCGTGCAACGGATCGAAACCCGCCTTCGTCAGCTGGAGATCACCTGAACATGGAACTGGCCAGCCTGATCGGACGCCTCAACCCGGACAACCGCCGCGCCCTCGAACGGGCCGCGCAGCGCTGCCTGCAACGGGGTCATCATTACGTCGAAATCGAGCACTTGCTGCTTGAACTGCTGGACATCGAGGGCGGTGACTTCGCCTGGCTGCTGCCACGTTTCGGTCTGGAGCGCGATGCCCTGACGGCGGAAATCAACAAGGCCCTGGAACTGTTCAAATCCGGCAGCACCCGCACCCCGGCGCTCTCGGCGCACACCATCGGCCTGCTTGAAGATGCGGTGGTTCAGGCCAGTGTGCTTGGCCTGGAGAGCATCCGCTCGGGCTTGCTGCTGCTGGCCCTGCTCGACCGTGATGAACGTCGCAGCCTGCTGCTCAATAGCGCCTCGTCGCTGTTGAAAATTCCACGGGAAGCCTTGCGCAGCAATTTGCTGGAGTGGACCGAAAACTCACGCGAACACGTTGGTGGCACGCGGCCGGTCAGTGCCAGCAACCCACAACCGAAGCAGGACTCCGTGCTCGACCAGTTCACCCAGGACCTGACCGCCGACGCCCACGCCGGGCGTATCGACCCCATCGTCGGCCGCGACGGCGAGATTCGTCAGTGCATCGACATTCTGCTCAGGCGTCGGCAAAACAACCCGATCCTGGTCGGCGCGCCGGGGGTGGGCAAGACGGCGGTGGTCGAAGGCCTGGCCTTACGCATTGCCGCCGGGGATGTGCCGCCGTCGTTGCAGGAAGTCAGCCTGCGGGTGCTCGACCTCGGCCTGTTGCAAGCTGGCGCCGGGGTCAAGGGCGAGTTCGAGCAGCGCCTCAAAGGCGTGATCGACGCGGTGCGCAGCGCCGACAAGCCGATCATTCTGTTCATCGACGAAGCCCACACGCTGATTGGCGCCGGCGGCGCGGAAGGCGGCAGCGACGCGGCCAACCTGCTGAAACCGGCGCTGGCCCGTGGCGAGTTGCGCACCCTGGCCGCGACCACTTGGCTTGAGTACAAGAAATACTTCGAGAAAGACCCGGCCCTCGCCCGGCGTTTTCAGTTGGTGCAAGTCGAGGAGCCGGACGAAATCACCGCCGTGGAAATGCTCCGTGGCGTGGCTGCGAAACTGGAACAGCATCACGGTGTGCAGGTGCTGGACGCGGCGATCCACGAAGCGGTGAAACTGTCCCACCGCTACATCTCCGGGCGCCAGTTACCGGACAAGGCCATCAGCGTGCTCGACACCGCGTGTGCCCGGGTCGCCCTCGGCCAGCATGACGTGCCGCCTCCCCTGGAAAGCCTGCGTCACCGCCAGCAAAGCCTCAAGGAGGAAGTCGAACGCCTGCGCCGCGAACAGGCCACCGGGCTTGATCACCGTGAACGCATCACCCTGCTGGAAACCGAGTCCGTGGGTAACGTGCAGGCCATTCGCGAACTGGAAACCCGCTGGAACGAAGAACGGATCGCCGTGCGCGAACTGCTGGAAACCCGCCGCGAATTACTCACCTTGAGCGAACGCGCCGACAACGATAAACCGGACGAAGCAACTGATAGCCGCATCGATCATCTGGCCGCCGAACTGGTGCGCCTGGAGGCCGGGCTGGACGCCATTCGCCAGGACGATCCGCTGGTGCCGGAGCAGGTCGACGGCAAAACCGTGGCTGCGGTGATCGCCGGCTGGACCGGCATCCCGGTGGGCAAGATGCTCGCCGACGAAGCCCACGCCGTACGCACCCTCGGCCAGCGCATGGGCCTGCGGGTGATGGGCCAGAGCACCGCGCTGAACACCATCGCCCAACGCCTGCAAGCCTACCGCGCCGGCCTCACCGACCCACAGAAACCGGTCGGCGTGTTCCTGCTGGTCGGCCCCACTGGCGTGGGCAAAACCGAAACCGCCTATGCGTTGGCCGACGCGCTGTATGGCGGCGAACGCAACCTGATCAGCATCAATCTTTCCGAGTACCAGGAAGCCCACACCGTCAGCCAACTCAAAGGCGCCCCGCCCGGCTACGTTGGCTACGGCAGTGGCGGTGTACTCACCGAAGCGGTGCGGCGCAAACCCTATTCGGTGGTGCTGCTCGACGAAATCGAAAAGGCCCACCCGGACGTGCTCGAAGCCTTCTACAACGTCTTCGACAAAGGCGTGATGGAAGACGGTACCGGGCTGGTGGTGGACTTCAAAAACACCGTGATGCTGGCCACCAGCAACGTCGGGGCTGAGTTACTGCTCGACACACCGACCGCGCAACTGGGCACCGATGCCTTCAACGAAGCGCTGCATCACGTGCTGCTGAAAGCCTTTCGCCCGGCGTTTCTGGCGCGCATGACGGTGGTGGCGTATCGACCGCTGGATGAAGCGACGCTGGAAGGAATTGTGTTGGCGAAGCTGGAGAAATTGCGTGGGCGGTACAAAGCGGCGACCGGGAAGCAGTTTGAGTTCGATGCCGGGATTGTGCAGGCGGTGTTGGCCAAGTGCAGTGCTGCCGGGGCGAGGGATGTCGAGAATGTGTTGATGACGCAGGTGACGGGGAAGTTGGCGGAGTGGGTGCTTGAGTGAAGTCGAAATGACTGATCAATCCCATAATTTCCCATCAGGAAAGCAGGGTGACGAAAAATAGAGATGTCCCCTTTAAATTTGGCAAGACGGCCTTAACGAAGAAAGACGGAGGTGAACAATGTCATACGACGATCTGGATGTATCCCATCGCTTGAATACGGCAGTTAACACAACTGCCGCGCGATTCGCGGCTAACCCTGTTGTTGATGCCTATGACCACGCGGCCTATACCGTGGGGTTGAAGGCTGCCGCGGCTGGCTATGCCGCTGCGGTAACCGGAGCGATTGGTGTCGACCCAAGAATTATTGCCGCGCAAAATCAAAGCACTGCTGCTCAGGCCCCCCACTGGGGAACAGTAACTGCATGGCTTGCGGCGGGAAGCACTGCATATTGGGTACATTTTTTCAGCAATAACATGCCAGCCGCAGCAGCCTACCGTTGCTATGTCTGCTGCAATCTTGCCGATACCGGGAATATGCTTACCGCACTGCTCGGGGCCTATGCAGGGGGACGCACCCTCTATTTCAAGGTGGCCACGCATGATGAAGCGACGATGCGCAACGATACCATCGTATCTTGGCACGACACCTTGCAGGATGCGGTGCTATGGGCCAATACCGCTAGCGCAAACCCCGGTTGGCTCAATGGTCGCGCACCGGGTGGAACCTTTGGCGGTGTTCTGACCGACTCAGTTGGGATTGACGCGGAAGTCGCGGGACAGACTTCAACTAACAAAATTGCGGAAAAGGCCAGGGACAAGGTCATACGAAACAATCCCTACGTCTAAGTCACAGGAGAAAAAGGGGCCAGAGGAAGATGTATTTGTAGGTCGCCACACACTCATTGATCACTGCTTGAGGTTGCTCAATGCCCCGTACCACCGACAGCAATACCAGCCTCTCCCTCACCGCCGCCTCGCTGTCGGCGCTATACCCTGAATCCCTTTCTGGTGAAGAAAGTCTTAACACGCTGGGCTCGCTAATCCTCAACGGACTCAACGATGGCGCCTCGCTCACCCTGACCACCGCCGTCGCCACCCACATCACCGCCACCCTGCACAACGACGCCCTGACTCGCCCGTTAGACGCGCTGGTCGCAGAAATCCGCCAACTCCCCGCCGACGCCACCGCCGAGCGTTATCAGCTTGTGTTTAGGCCATGGCTCTGGTGGCTGACCCTGGCCAGCAACAATCGGGTGTTCCAGAACCTCAGCACCTCGGACATCGTCACCACGATTTTCAAGGCCCACGCCTTCACCGACTTCAAGCTCTCACTCACCGGCAGTTACACCCCGCGTGAATACTGCGTGCAGTACGGCGAAACCGATTTTGCGTTCGTCTCGCGGTTGCTGGAGGAAGAAGGGATTTTCTGGTTTTTCACCCACGAGGACGGCAAGCACACGCTGGTGCTGGGCGACAGCAACGACGCGTTCGTGCCGATCCCCAACGGGCCGAAGGTCAGCTATCTCGGCCAGCAGTTGGGCGAGCGTGAATTGCATGGCATTCGCTCCGGGCAAGTCTGTGTGCAAGCGGTGGCCGGGGTGTATCGGGCGACGGATTACGAATTCACCACCCCGACCACTTCGCTGTACGGCCAGGCTGAAGCGGTGGCCGGGCCGCTGTCGATGTACGAGCATCCCGGTGGCTACAACGCCAAGGCGCGCGGCGATGCATTGACCAAGCAGCGGGTCGACGGGTTGCGCAGTCAGGAGAAGCGTTTTGTCGGTGAGAGCGACTGCCGCTGGCTGGTGCCGGGGCACTGGTTCACCCTCGCCGGGCACGATGATTCAACGTTGAACATCGATTGGGTAGTGACGGCGGTGACACATGACGCCAGTCACGACAGCTATCGCAATCGCTTCGAGGCAATCCCCAAGGCCACGCCGTACCGCCCGGAACGCATCACCCCCAAACCGCGCATGCACCCGCAAACGGCAATTGTGGTCGGCAAGTCGGGCGAAGAAATCTGGACCGACGAATACGGCCGGATCAAGTTGCAGTTCCCTTGGGATCGCGACGGCAAGAACGACGAAACCAGTTCCTGTTGGGTGCGGGTGGTGCTGCCCTGGAGCGGCAAGGGTTTCGGCATGCAGTTCGTGCCACGCATCGGCCAGGAAGTGATCGTGACCTTTATCGATGGCGATCCGGATCGACCGCTGGTAACCGGCTGCGTCTACAACGGTGACAACGCCCTGCCCTATGCGCTGCCAGCGAATCAGACCCAGTCCGGGATCAAGACCCAATCGTCCAAGGGCGGCGGTGGTTTCAACGAGTTGCGCTTCGAGGACAAGAAAGACGCCGAAGAGGTGTTTTTGCAGGCGCAGAAAGACCTGAAGATCAACGTGCTCAACGACACCACCGCCACGGTCGGCCACGATGAAACCCTGACCGTGCAGAACGCTCGCACGCGCACGGTGAAGGACGGCGACGAGACCGTGACGCTGGAGAAAGGCAAACGCAGCGTGACCATCCAGACCGGCAGCGACACGCTCGATGTGAAGGACAGCCGCACGGTGACCGTGGGCGCCGACCAGACCCACAGTACCGGTGGCAATTACGCGCACAAGGTCACCGGTGATTACAGCCTGACGGTAGACGGCAACCTGACCATCAAGGTGACCGGTACCCTGACCTTGCAAAGTGGCGGCAGTTTTTCGATCAAGAGCGGCGCCGATCTGGCGGCCGAGGCCAGTACTTCGATCAGTCAGAAGGCCGGGACCTCTCTGAGCAACCAGGCTGGCACCTCGCTGGAGAACAAGGCCGGTACGACCATGACCAACGATGCCGGGATCAGCCTGACCAACAAGGGCGCCGCTTCGCAGACCGTGGATGGTGGCGGCATGCTGATCATCAAGGGTGGTCTGGTGCAGGTCAACTGACAAGGAAAACCCATGGCCATCACGCCGCTGGATTTGCAGCAGAACGATAAACAGCTCAAAGGGCGCTTGCTCGATGGCCAGCTCGACGGTGCGCTGCACATCAAGGATGACGGGCGCGCGCAGGCTGATTTGCACTACAACCGAGGCGAGCTGCAAGGCACCACCCTGCTCTACCACCCCAATGGCAAGGTCTCGGCGCAGTTGCCGTTTGTGCGTGACAAGCTGCAGGGGGTTGCCAGTTTCTATGCCCCCGAAGGCAGTCTGCAGCGCAAGGCGACTTATCGCCGAGGGCTGTTGCATGGCGAGGCGTTCAATTATTTTCCCGATGGGCAACTGGCGGAGGTCGAGTTTTACCGCGACGGTGTGCGCGACGGGCGCTATCAACGCTTTCATCCCAACGGCAAGCCGGCCGTCGAGGCTCGGTATCTCAACGGTCAATTGCTGGAACCGGAACAGGGCTTCGCCAGCGACGGACGACCATTGGACGCCGACGGCAAGCCGATCTCACGAGTGCGCTGGTGGTTCAGGCGCTGGAGCGATCCCGAGCAGGCCTAAGCTCCGTTGTGGGCGATCAGGGAATCAGCATCTGCATTTGCCCCGGCATCACGATTTTGATCACTCCGGCCCAGTTGCACATCAAGGTGCTATTGGCATCGATGGCCGGCATGCCGCCCAGCAGCAGGGTCGGCGCGCCGCCGGGGATCCACGGGGTGGCGGTGGCCGGGATGCACGGCATCGGCGTCAGCACGCCAAGTGCGGCGGCGGTGGCGGCCGCGACCATCGGGTTGGCCATGCTCATGCACGTGCCGAACGGCATGACGTTCACCAACGGAATGTGGTCCATGATGTTCGCCGCCGGCATGCCCCCGGTCATTGTGCGGTTCACTGGCAGCACGTTGAGTACCGCCGGCGCCGCGCCGAAACTGCATTGCAGGGTCGCGGTGGCGCACACTTGCGGACAGCCCATGTCGAATCTCCTTCCTGGAAGCGGTGCTCCCTGAACCATAGCCCGCCGCGCCTGTTCGCGCACATCAGGAACGCTGATTATCCGGCAACACGCTAACCTATAAGACCGTGCCGCGCTTGTGGCCACCCCGGCGCGCCATTAGATTAGCCAATGATGTCTGGCCTCCAAAATAAGCAGAAGGGATAAGCATGGCGCTTACTGACCAGTCCACCCGTATCCGCTCCGGCGAAGAACTCGATGCCAGCCTGATCGATCCATACCTCAAGGCGCACATTCCGGGCCTGAGTGGCTTGCCTGTGATCAGCCAGTTTCCGGGCGGTGCGTCGAACCTGACTTACCTGCTGGAATACCCCGAACAGGAATTCGTCCTGCGTCGGCCGCCGTTCGGCCACAAGGCCAAGTCCGCCCACGACATGGGCCGCGAATTTCGCATCCTCAATCAACTGCGGGACGGTTTTCCCTACTGCCCCAAAGCCTATGTGCACTGCACCGACGAATCGGTGATCGGCGCCGAGTTCTATGTGATGGAACGGGTCAAGGGCATCATCCTGCGCGCCGAACTGCCACCGGAACTGGGCCTGGATTCGGCGAAGACCGAAACCCTGTGCAAGAGCTTCATCGATAAGTTCGTCGAACTGCACCGGGTCGACTACAAGGCTTATGGCCTGGGTGACCTCGGCAAACCCGAAGGTTATGTCGCGCGGCAAATCAAAGGCTGGAGCGAGCGCTACGAAAAAGCCCTGACCCCGGACGCGCCGAAGTGGGAAGCGGTAAAGGCCTGGCTCAACGACAAGATGCCAGCCGATCACCCGACGTCGAGCATCGTCCACAACGATTATCGCTTCGACAACGTGATCCTCGACCCCAACAATCCGATGCAGATCATCGGCGTGCTGGATTGGGAATTGACCACCCTCGGCGATCCGCTGATGGACCTGGGCAACACCCTCGCCTACTGGATCGAAGCCGACGACCCGGCACCGGTGCAACTGATGCGCCGCCAGCCAAGCCATGCCCCCGGCATGCTGACCCGCCGCGAATTCGTCGATTACTACGCCGAGCGTGCCGGCATCCAGATCGACAATTTCGACTTCTACTACACCTATGGCCTGTTCCGTCTGGCCGGCATCGTGCAGCAGATCTACTACCGCTTCTTCCATGGTCAGACCCAGGACAAACGCTTCGCACAGTTCATTCACATGAACAAACTGCTGGAGCAGATGAGCTTGCAGGTCATTCAGAAATCCAGCCTCTGATCAGGCCCCATAACAAGGAAAAATCATGTCCAAGACTCAGTTGTTCGACCTCGACGGCAAGATCGCTTTCGTCTCAGGTGCCAGTCGCGGCATCGGTGAAGCCATCGCCAAACTGCTGGCGCAGCAAGGTGCCCACGTGATCGTGTCGAGCCGCAAGCTCGACGGCTGCCAGCACGTCGCCGACGCGATCATCGCCGCCGGCGGCAAGGCCACCGCCATTGCCTGCCACATCGGTGAGATGGAACAAATCACCCAGGTATTCGCCGCCATCCGCGAACAATTCGGGCGTCTGGACATCCTGGTCAACAACGCCGCGACCAATCCGCAGTTCTGCAACGTGCTGGACACCGATCTCAGCGCCTTCCAGAAAACCGTCGACGTGAACATTCGCGGCTACTTCTTCATGTCGGTGGAAGCCGGCAAGCTGATGCGCGAACACGGCGGCGGCAGCATCATCAACGTCGCCTCGATCAACGGCATCTCGCCAGGGATCTTCCAGGGCATCTACTCGGTGACCAAGGCAGCGGTGATCAACATGACCAAGGTGTTCGCCAAGGAATGCGCGCAGTTCGGCATTCGCTGCAACGCCTTGCTGCCGGGTTTGACCGACACCAAGTTTGCATCGGCGCTGGTGAAGAACGAGGCAATTTTGAACACCGCATTGCAGCAGATTCCACTCAAGCGCGTGGCGGATCCGAGTGAAATGGCCGGTGCGGTGTTGTACCTGGCGAGTGATGCTTCCAGCTATACGACCGGGGTTTCGCTGAATGTGGATGGCGGGTTCCTGTCCTGATTCGGTTTTGCGAATAAACCAAAGGCAGCCTCAGGGCTGCCTTTGGTGTTTGATCGGAGGGCTCGTGGAAGACTCTCGCCTGTTTCTGAGATGCATCGGGTGTCAGGTAATCGTTTGATAGATGGGACTGGGCCAGAGACGGCACTATTCACCCCGCACAAACTCAACCGGCTTACCTGTCAAATCCAGAACTCTAAAATAGCCCTTGATACTCTTTACGTTACGGATCGCCAGCTGAACATGCGTTTCATGCATAAAGTCTGTATCAGGATAAAGACATTCGCCCTCCCAGAATGGTGAACGAACGGAATCATACGCAGGTGCCTCTGTAAGCTCCCGGAAGGTATGCAACGCATCAATGACCTGACAATCCAAACGACGTAGATACTGACTATTTTTCTTAAGAGGTTGACCGCCTTCTTCTTTTGAGGCGGCTTCAAGCCAGAGGTAGGTCTGACGGATTTCACGCAACGCACTCTCAGTTGTGAAATCCAGGCAACGCCCCAAGTCAGTCACTGCCCCAATCACGAATGGATTTTTGATAGAGCTCCGTTTTTGTGCATTGGTCGCAAAACTTAACGCGCGCTGCGGGTTGTTTTCCCAAAAATAGGCGCCGCGACCAAGCCAATCATAGTCATTAGTGCTATCAAGGAGTGTTGCTTCTCCAGCCAGCACACGCTCCCCAATTTCTCGCTCACACCCATGGAAACCAAGAACAAAAGAAGGAGAAATGCAATACATCAGCGAGCCTTGGTTTCGCCATTCACACGTTTGAAGAACTCCCGAACCTTGTCCGGATCCTTGAGCATTTCAGTAGCGTATTCATCGATACGTACCGAAGCACAAGTGGCGGCTGATAGCCTGCTACCGTTAGAACCAACCATGACCCAGCCAGTCCCAGTCGATGCTTTGTGTCCCTCTCTATCCATATCCAGCATTACTCCTGATCCACTCTTTGCAACCGCTGCTGCGATAAGTCCGTATGTCTTCTCGGCGTTTATTCCGGCAGCACCGGTACGACCGCTAACGATTTTGCCATTCGTTAGCCGGACAATGCCGCCGTGCTGGAATCCTGCAGAATCACGTACAACCTTAGCTTCGTGACGGTCACCATCAACAAAAACATAGGCCGTTTTTTCGAGATCCTTCGACATAGCCACCTCTATTCGAGCTTGGTTGCATTGCTCAAACTTGATTAATTAGTGGCCAATATAGTCTGTGGTGTCTGTCCCGTCATCAAAGCCCGCGATTTGTCGCTGATCTGCACACCTGGAAACGATAGAGGCCGCTAACAAGACGCACAAGCCGGCAGATTCCGGCGTTGTTGTAGGCAATGACGCAAGGCGGTGTAGCCATTCTCAGCGCTTCCTGACCTCGCCAAGAAAAAGAATATTTATTCCACTTTATTGCATGTTACGAATTTATATTCCATAAATAGCCCTCCTGAAAATAAAAATCCAAAGGACCCCGGCTATGCGCGAACTCGGTATCGGACTCATCGGCACAGGTTTCATGGGCCGCGCCCACGCCCTGGCCTTTCGCAATGTCAGCGCTGTTTTTGAATTGCCGCTGAAGCTCAAGCTCGCCGCCCTTGCCGACGCCGACCCGCAGCGCGCCCGCCACTGCGCCGACGCCTGGGGCTTCGATGCTGCTCACAACGACTGGCAACCGCTGATCGATGACCCCAAGGTCAACCTGATCGCCATCACCACCCCCAATCATCTGCACTACCCCATGGCCATGGCTGCCATCGCCGCCGGTAAACCGGTGTATTGCGAAAAGCCGCTGGCGGTGAGCCTCGAGCAGGCCAGTACCATGCGCCTTGCCGCCAAAGCCGCTGGCGTGGTGACGCGGGTCGGTTATAACTATCAGCACAACCCGATCATCGGCCTGGCTCGGGATTTGATTCAAAACGGCGCGCTGGGGCAGATCATCAGTTTCCAGGGCGAGTTCAGCGAAGACTTCATGGCCGATCCTGTTTCACCCTGGTCCTGGCGCTGCGACGCCAATTACGCCGGCGGCGCCCTGGCGGACCTGGGCAGTCATTTACTGGCCATGGCCCGTCATCTGCTGGGCGACGTCGAGGCGGTGTGCGCGGATACCCAGACCGTACATGCGCAACGCCCCGTGACGGCGAGTGGTCAGGAACGACGCGAGGTCGCGGTCGACGATCAGGTCCACGCGTTGCTGCGGTTCGCCAATGGCGCGCGAGGGACGTTCAGCAGCAGCTGGCTCAAACACGGCTACAAGAATCACCTGAGTTTTGAAATCAGCGGCACCCAAGGCACCCTGGCGTTCGATCAGGAACGCTTGAATGAACTGCGGCTGTATCGTGCCGGGCAAGGCGGTTTCCAACGCCTGCTGGCGGGGCCGGATTTGCCGGGTTACGCCGCCTTCAGCCCGGCGCCGGGGCACCAGTTGGGTTACAACGAACTCAAGACCCTTGAAGTGCATGAGCTGGTGATGGCGCTGGCCGGCCTCGGCCAGGACGGCACCGATTTCGAGCAGGCATGGGAAGTCGAACGCCTGGCGACGGCGATTCGTCTGGCGGCACGGGAGTCACGGTGGGTCAGGATCGAGGAAATCTGAACCGCGACTCGGGCCATACCCGCCAGCCGCGCACAGCGCCGCTGGCGGTACGCCAGACCAGGCTTACTGAGTGACGCAACGGGTCAGGGTCGTGGTTCGGGTCACCTGCCCCTCAGCCCTCATATCACCCTGCACATCGGTACTTTCGGTGGTCGAGCAGGTGCGAACCGGTGTCGGTGGCGGCGCCGCCGGGGGTGGAGGCGGCGGACTGGCACAACCACCCAGAATCGCCATGCAGAGTGCGATCGACAGTGCCGAAAAAGCACATTTTCCAAAACTGTTCATAGACTGACCCGCGGTAAGTAATCGACATTTTCCGCGACTCGAAACTACCCCGCGAACCCGCGGCCCTGTCACAGAAAAGAAATACCCTCGCATTCCTTATAGCTTAGCTACCCGCCAATGCCAGAAAGACAGTGACCGTTAACGCTGGCCTGCAGGATATGACACCTAAAGAGCGGAGGACCGATGCAAGCCACTGCTTTCAAGCTCATAGCGCAGCTCTTCAATCAAGTCTGCCACTGCCTTCGGCGTCCGGAGCGTCGCCACGCTCAACCCGCTGACCACCAGATCCACCTGCCCTGTCGCTGGATGATAAAGTTTCACCGTCAACGAATTATCCCCCGTAAGCGCACACTCACAGGCCAACGGCGAAAAGCTCCGCTCCAGCTGCGTACGTAATTGCGCCAGATAATTCATCCCGACTCACCTTGGCGACGGCGCAAAATCCACTGCCCGCTTGTTCTGTTCGCACCCATGTGACTGTTCCTATAGCTGCATCGAAGAGGACGCGATAGCGGGCCCAAGCCACGTCTCGCACCCTCACAGCCTAGAAAAAGCCCCACCCGATCAACACATGAAATTGCACCACCCTCACTAGTGCATTTGCACCTTAGCGCAGCCCCCTGGACCGGCTCTCGCTGGAAAACAAACCCCGCTCCCGGGCCCAGACGATCGCTTCACTGCGACTGTGCACACCGAGTTTGGAATACACCGTCGACACATGATTGCGCACCGTATTGGGTGCCAGTTTCAGACGCGCGGCGATCTCCTTGTCGGCCAGGCCTTCACAGATCAGGCCGAGCACATCGCGCTCCCGGGCGGTCAGGTCGGTGAACGACACACTGGGCAACTGCGGCGAATTGACGTTTTTCACGTTGGCGAGTTTTTCGATCAGCGTACGGCTGAACCAGGACGCATCTTTCATCACCTCTTCGATCGCCGACACCAACTCCAGCTCGGTACGTTTGCGCTCGGTGATGTCCATCAACACCAGCAGGTAACAAGAGCCATCCTGAATGTTCACGGTGTCCGCCGAGACCGCACAATCAATCAGCCCGGCATCCTTCCGGCGCACCCTGACGTCGACACGATCCACCCGCCCGCTTTTCTCCAGGGTCGCAAACAGTCGCGTGCGAGCGCCCGCGTCATCGATGAAGCCGAGTTGCGCCACGGTCTTGCCGAGCACTTCATCATTGGGAAATGCGAGGGACTCGAGGAAGGCTTCGTTGACGTCCATCACCACTTGGTCGGCGGCGCGGCACACCAGGATCGGCACCGGAGTGAGGCGAAACGCTTTGGCGAACCGTTCCTCGCTCTGGCGCAGGGCGATTTCGGCCTTGTGCCGAAGCTCCATGTCGACGAAGGAAAACAGCATGCAAGCTTCGTCGTTGAGCTCAAGCGGTTGCCCGGCAACGATCACCTGCTTGCTGCCACCCTTGGCCAATTGCAGTTCTGCCTGCATCTGCGGAATGGTCGCGCCGTCACGCAGACGCTGCTTGGCCAGATCCTTGTTTTCGGCACGTTCCAGCACATCCAGCTCATAGGTCGAAGCGCCGATCACCTGATCCCGGGCATAGCCGGTCATGTCCACGAAGCCCTGGTTGACCTTGATGTAGCGCAAATCGCTGAGGCGGCAGATCACGGCCGGGGCCGGGTTGGCGTTGAATGTTTTCTCGAAGCGCTGCTCGGCGCTGGCCCAGTCGGTGACGTCGTTCATGATCAGCACCAACGATTCCGGCTCACCGGCACGGTCCGCCAGCACCATGCTGCGCACGCTGTGAACCCAGGTGCGCTCTTCATTTTCCAGCTGCGTCACCTCCACCATCACATCGCTGAACGTCTCGCCACGGGCCACGCGGCTGATCGGATAGTTCTCGATCGCTACCGGATGATTGTTGCGATAACGCAAGGCAAAACGCTTGGCGTACTCCCCGGCATTGGCCCCCAACTCGCCAATCTCGCTGACACCGTGCATGGCCAGCGCGGCGTCATTGGCCCAGAGAATGGTCTGGTCGAGCTCCAGCAGAATCACCCCATCAGACAGGCCGGCGATGATCTGCTGCAACTGGCGGCGATTGGTTTCAGTGCTCAGGACGTCCTGGCTCATTGGAACTCCACAATTGCGGCGGCACTTTTGCGCGCTGCCCAGTGAAGATTACGACCGCAGACGTTTGTGATAGTGCGAAAAGCCCGGCACCCGCTGCCCTCCCAAAGTAGCCCTATGCTCAATAGGGAAAGAGTGGTTTAGTGCCGCTCCTTGCCTATCAGGAGAGTTGCCATGGTGTTTGATTCTCTTCACTTCACGCCCTGGTCTGCCCTCGCGGGAGGAGCGCTGATTGGCCTCGCCGCGAGCGTAATGGTGGTGGCCAACGGGCGAGTTGCCGGGATCAGCGGGCTGTTGGGCAGCCTGCTTGAGCGTAATGATTCAGGACGAGGTGAAAAAGCCCTGTTCCTGCTTGGACTGTTGGCGGCGCCGTTGGTGTGGGCGCTGTTTCATGTGTGGCCGGCCATCGAATTCAAAACCGGTACGGTGGGGCTGATCGTCGCCGGATTGTGCGTCGGCATCGGCACTCGTTATGGCTCCGGCTGCACCAGTGGCCACGGCGTGTGCGGTATCTCGCGCCTGTCACCACGCTCCATTGCCGCGACATTGAGTTTCATGTTCACAGGCTTCGTGACCGTGTTCGTCCTGCGTCATCTACTGGGGTATTGAACATGCGCAAACTGACCGCTTTCCTCGCCGGCCTGCTGTTCGGCATCGGCCTGTTGCTGGCCGGCATGGCGAACCCGGCCAAAGTGCTGGGTTTTCTGGACATTGCCGGCCTGTGGGATCCCTCACTGGCGCTGGTCATGATCGGCGCCATTGCCGTGGCTTGGGGGCCGTTTCACTGGGCCATGAAACAACCGACATCCTTGCTGGGTGCGCCTATGCAATTGCCGGTCAGCCGTGAGCTGGACCGACGCCTGATCGGTGGCAGCCTGCTCTTCGGCATCGGTTGGGGTATTGCCGGCATCTGCCCCGGCCCGGCACTGGTGTTGTTGCCGACGGGGCACTGGCAGGCCTGGGTGTTCGCCATCGCCATGCTGGCGGGGATGCTGATGTTCAAAGCGCTGCAAACCCGCCGTTGAGCATCCCCGCCAGGCCAGTGGTCAAGCCGCCTGCTTACCACTGGCAATCGCCTGCGACGCCGCCAGCATCGCCCGCAACAACACGGCGCACCCGGCGGCCAGATCATCCGGCGCGGCGTTTTCGATTTCGTTATGGCTGATACCACCTTCACAAGGCACGAAGATCATCCCGGCCGGGCCGAGTTCGGCGAGGAAGATTGCGTCGTGCCCTGCTCCACTGACGATGTCCATGTGCGACAGACCGAGCCCTTGAGCCGCACCGCGTACCGCTTCGACGCAGCCCTTGTCGAAATACAGCGGCGGGAAGTCGGCGGTGGGTGTCAGTTCGAAGCTCAGGCCGTGTTGCTCGCAGGTGGTTTCGATGACCTCGCGGACTTCGGCGATCATTGAGTCGAGTCGCGCCGGTTCCAGATGACGGAAGTCCAGGGTCATGCGCACTTCGCCGGGAATCACGTTGCGCGAGCCGGGATAGGCTTGCAGGCAGCCGACGGTGCCGCAGGCATGGGGTTGATGACCGAGGGCTGCGCGATTGACCGCGCCGACGATCACCGCGGCGCCGACCAGCGCGTCCTTGCGCAAGTGCATTGGCGTCGGGCCGGCGTGGGCTTCGACACCGCGCAGTTTCAGGTCGAACCATTTCTGCCCCAGCGCGCCCATCACCACGCCGATGGTTTTGTGTTCGTCCTCAAGAATCGGGCCTTGCTCGATGTGCGCCTCGAAATACGCACCCACGGCATGACCGCTGACCTTGCGCGGACCGGCGTAACCGATGGCGTTCAAGGCTTCGCCGACGGTCACGCCCTCGGCATCGACCTTGGCCAGGGTTTCCTCGAGGGTGAATTTTTCCGCGAACACGCCGGAGCCCATCATGCACGGGGCGAAGCGCGAGCCTTCTTCGTTGGTCCAGACCACCACTTCCAGCGGCGCTTCGGTTTCCACGCCGAGGTCGTTGAGGGTACGTAAGACTTCGACCCCGGCCAGCACGCCGAAGCAACCGTCGAACTTGCCGCCGGTGGGCTGAGTGTCGATGTGGCTGCCGGTCATTACCGGTGGCAGGTTCGGATTGCGTCCCGGACGACGGGCGAAGATGTTGCCGACGGCGTCGATGCTGACCGTGCAACCGGCCTCCTCGCACCACTTCACGAAGATATCGCGCGCCTGGCGGTCGAGGTCGGTCAGGGCCAGCCGGCAGACACCGCCCTTGACCGTCGCGCCGAGCTTGGCCAGGTCCATGAGCGACTGCCACAGACGGTCGCGATTGATGTGCTGATGGGTGGATTGCAGAACGTCTATGGCAGCGTTCATGGTGATCTCCTCAGTTCTTCTAGTTCCCACGCTCTGCGTGGGAATTCATCCATGGACGCTCTGCGTCCGCTTCTGGGACGCGGAGCGTCCCGGGCTGCGTTCCCACGCAGAGCGTGGGAACGATCAAACTGCAGATTTCGCAACAGTCGGGCTCGGCCGCATCGAACACAAACCGTAATAAATCAGCCCACCCAGGGCCGAACCGGTGAACCAGCCGTAGCTGTAGAACCAGCTGAAGGCGTCGCTGCCCAGCGACAGCAGCGTCAACACCACCGGCACGCCGAACGCGATGAAGCCGAACCCGTTCCACGCCGGGTACACGTCATCACGGTAGAGGCCAGCCAGATCCAGTTGCTGTTTCTTGATCAGGAAATAGTCCACCACCATGATCCCGGCGATTGGCCCCAGCAGGCTCGAATAGCCGAGCAACCAGTTGGAATACACCGTCTCCAGACTCAGATCCGAGACAATCAGCCCGAGCTTTTTCAGCAGTTCATGGGCCATCAGCGCCAACCCGACCAGGCCGGTCAGCATCACCGCTTTGGTGCGGTTGATAAGCTTGGGCGCGACGTTCTGGAAATCGTTGGTCGGCGACACGATGTTGGCCGCGGTGTTGGTGGACAGCGTGGCGATGATGATCAGTGCCATGGCCAGTGCCACCCAGACCGGGCTCTGGATATGGCCGATCAGGGTGACCGGGTCGGAGACGGTGACACCCACCAGTTTGACCGACGCGGCCGTCATCACCACGCCAAGGGAGGCGAACAGAAACATGGTCAAGGGCAAGCCGATGATCTGCCCGATGATCTGATCCTTCTGGCTTTTCGCGTAGCGGCTGAAGTCCGGGATGTTCAGCGACAAGGTGGCCCAGAAGCCGACCATGGCCGTCAGCCCGGCGGCAAAATAACTGGCCACGCCGGCCCCTTCCGGACGCTTGGCCGGGATCGCCAGCAACTCGGTCATCGACACGTTTGGCATGGCCCACACCAGCAGGCCCACGCCCACCAGCACCAACAACGGCGCCGAGAGGGTTTCCAGCCATTTGATCGAGTCCGCGCCGCGAATCACCACCCACAGGTTCAAGGCCCAGAACAGCATGAAACCGATCACTTCACCGGTACCACCGAGGGCCTTCCAGCCATCGAACACCGAGCCGAGAAACAGGTGAATCGCCAGCCCGCCGAACATGGTCTGGATGCCGAACCAGCCACACGCCACCAGGGCACGGATCAGGCATGGAATGTTGGAGCCGAGGATGCCGAAGGACGAGCGCAGCAATACTGGAAACGGAATGCCGTACTTGGTGCCGGGGAAGGCGTTCAGGGTCAGCGGGATCAGCACGATGATATTGGCGAACAGAATCGCCAGTAGCGCTTCGCCCACGGTCAGGCCGAAGTAGGCAGTAAGAACACCACCGAGGGTGTAAGTCGGCACGCAGATCGCCATGCCGACCCACAGCGCGGTGATGTGCCATTTGTTCCAGGTTCGTTCGCGCACCTTGGTCGGTGCCATGTCGTGGTTGTATCGGGGACTGTCGAGGACATCGCTGCCGGCTTCGAGCTCAAACAAGCCGTCGCGCTCGGTCACTTGCGATCTGATCTGTTGCATGGCCGCTCCACTGTTCTTTTGATTATTTTTGCTCATCAGAGGCTGGCGCAATGCGCGCGAGCCGGACGATGGCCGGAGAAACTGACAACTTTTACGGACCGGCCACGGTGCCAGCGGCGGCATCAATAAACGTGCCGGGTGCCCCGCTTGCGCCTCGGGCAGTGCCATAAAACTTCGCTAACCAACTGATGTTAATCAGCTTTATTTATCCAACTAACGAGTCCCCGGTCAGTTGCCATGTCACTCAGGCCGAATGCCAGGCAATTTGTCCGAACAGTCAGGACTCAATCTGGTGCGTCGATCTTTTTTTAAATGGTTGCGCATCAACCATAGACCATCCTCAAGCGGCTGATTTCACATAGAAAATCTCGTCTATTTTTAGAACCTGTCAAGTGCGTCAAAATGGTGAGAGGCCTCACCATTTTGGTGATTTTCAATTTAAATCTTTATTTATCAATCAGTTAAAACAGTCATAAGCTTATAAAAAATATTCTTGCTCATTCCATAAACTCAGACTAGTTTCTATTCCTGACAGCGCTGACAGGAATACACCTGTTTGCGTCGGCTTCATATAAAACATTTAGAACCGGCATCAGTCGGTCATGCCTGCGAGGAACTCGGAATGTCTCTGTTGATCCGTGGCGCCACCGTTATTACCCATGATGAAAGTTATCGCGCCGACGTCTATTGCGCCGATGGCGTGATCAAAGCCATCGGTGAAAACCTCGATGTTCCCGCCGATGCGCAAGTGCTCGACGGCAGCGGCCAATACCTGATGCCCGGCGGCATCGACCCGCACACTCATATGCAGCTGCCCTTCATGGGCACGGTGGCCAGCGAAGACTTCTTCAGCGGCACCGCGGCGGGGCTTGCCGGCGGCACCACCTCGATCATCGACTTCGTGATTCCCAACCCCCAGCAATCGTTGATGGAGGCGTTTCATCAATGGCGCGGCTGGGCCGAGAAGTCGGCGTCGGATTACGGCTTTCACGTCGCCATCACCTGGTGGAGCGAGCAGGTTCGCGAGGAAATGGCCGAGCTGGTCAGCCAGCATGGGGTCAACAGCTTCAAGCATTTCATGGCTTACAAGAACGCGATCATGGCCGCCGACGACACCCTGGTGGCGAGTTTCGAGCGCTGCCTGGAATTAGGCGCGGTGCCGACCGTGCACGCGGAAAACGGCGAGCTGGTCTATCACCTGCAACGCAAGTTGATGGCCCAGGGCATCACCGGGCCGGAAGCGCATCCGCTGTCGCGGCCTTCGCAGGTGGAAGGTGAAGCCGCGAGCCGGGCGATCCGCATCGCCGAAACGTTGGGCACGCCGCTGTACCTGGTCCACGTCTCGACCAAGGAAGCCCTCGACGAAATCACCTATGCCCGCGCCAAGGGCCAACCGGTTTACGGCGAAGTGCTGGCCGGGCATCTGCTGCTGGACGACAGCGTTTACCAACACCCGGACTGGCAAACCGCCGCCGGTTACGTAATGAGCCCGCCCTTCCGTCCTCGCGGCCATCAAGAAGCCCTTTGGCATGGCCTGCAAGCGGGCAACCTGCACACCACCGCCACCGACCACTGCTGCTTCTGCGCCGAGCAAAAAGCCGCCGGCCGTGACGACTTCAGCAAGATCCCCAACGGCACCGCCGGGATCGAAGACCGCATGGCGGTGCTCTGGGATGAAGGGGTGAACACCGGGCGCTTGTCGATGCAGCACTTCGTTGCCCTCACCTCCACCAACACCGCGAAGATCTTCAACCTCTATCCGCGCAAGGGCGCGATCCGTGTGGGGGCCGATGCCGATCTGGTGCTCTGGGACCCGGAAGGCACCCGGACGATATCGGCCAAGACCCATCACCAGCAGGTCGACTTCAACATCTTCGAAGGCAAGACCGTGCGCGGCGTACCGAGCCACACCGTCAGCCAGGGCCGAGTGGTGTGGGCCGATGGTGATTTGCGCGCCGAGCGTGGCGCCGGGCGGTATATCGAACGGCCGGCGTATCCGGCGGTGTTTGATTTGCTGAGCAAGCGGGCTGAGCAACACAAGCCAGTTGCTGTGAAACGCTGAAATCGAGGCCTTCGGCCTTCGCGAGCAAGCCCGCTCCCACAGGGGAACGCATTCCAGATGTGGGAGCGGGCTTGCTCGCGAAGACGGCAGTCCTGACAACACAAAAACCAATGCCCGCCAGAGGCAGTACCTCAATAACCGTGAGGCCGACACCGTGATCAAGACCCTGAACCACCTCCCGCATCCCCATGAGGACGCGGCCACCCTCGCTGGCCACTTCACCGACCTGGCACCGCCACTCAACGACCGTCAGGCGCACCTGGAAGCCTCGCGCTGCCTGTATTGCTACGACGCCCCGTGCGTGAACGCATGCCCGAGCGACATCGATATTCCGTCGTTCATCCGCAATATCCATCAGGAAAACCTGCAGGGCGCGGCGCAGAAAATCCTCTCGGCCAACATCCTCGGTGGCAGTTGCGCCCGGGTCTGTCCGACGGAGATCCTCTGCGAGCAAGCCTGCGTGCGCAACAATGCCCAGGAATGCGCACCGGTGCTGATCGGCCTGTTGCAACGCTATGCCGTGGACAACGCACACTTCAGCGAACACCCGTTCCAGCGCGCCGCCGCCACCGGCAAGCGTATCGCCGTGGTGGGTGCAGGCCCGGCCGGTTTGTCCTGCGCGCACCGCAGCGCCATGCACGGCCATGACGTGGTGATTTTCGAGGCACGGGAAAAGGCTGGCGGCCTCAATGAATACGGGATCGCCAAGTACAAGCTGGTGGACGATTACGCGCAGAAGGAGCTTGAGTTCCTGATGGGGATTGGCGGGATCGAGATTCGCCACGGGCACAAGCTCGGCGACAACCTGACCCTCAGTGAACTGCATCAGCAATTCGACGCGGTATTCCTCGGCCTGGGTCTCAACGCCAGCAAACAATTGGGCCTGCCCAACGAAGAGGCCCCCGGCCTGCTCCCCGCCACCGACTACATCCGCGAACTGCGCCAGGCCGATGACCTGACGCAGCTGCCGCTTGCCGATCGCTGCATCGTCCTTGGCGCCGGCAACACCGCCATCGACATGGCCGTGCAAATGGCCCGCCTCGGTGCCCGGGACGTCAATCTGGTGTACCGCCGTGGCGTCGCCGACATGGGCGCCACTGCTCACGAACAGGACATCGCCAAGGCCAATCAGGTGCGGCTGTTGACCTGGGCGCAACCCGAAGAGGTATTGCTAGACAACCAAGGCAACGTGCGCGGCATGCGCTTCGCCCGCACCCGCCTGGTGGAAGGTCGCCTGCAAACCACCGGCGAAACTTTCGAACTGGCCGCCGACGCGATCTTCAAAGCCATCGGCCAGGCGTTCGACGCCAGCGCCCTCGCCGATCCGCTGGCCCGTGAGCTCAAGCGTCAGGGCGATCGCATCCTCGTCGATGAACAGCTGCGCACCAGCATTCCCGGCGTGTATGCCGGTGGCGACTGCACCAGCCTCGATCAGGACCTCACCGTGCAAGCCGTGCAGCACGGCAAGCTGGCCGCCGAGGCGATCAACGCTCAACTCATGCTCAACGTGGAGGCTGCGTAAATGGCCGATCTCTCGATAGTCTTCGCCGGCATCAAGGCCCCTAACCCGTTCTGGCTCGCTTCCGCGCCGCCGACCGACAAAGCCTACAACGTGGTCCGCGCGTTCGAGGCCGGCTGGGGAGGCGTGGTCTGGAAAACCCTGGGGGAAGACCCGGCGGCGGTCAACGTGTCGTCACGCTACTCGGCGCACTTCGGGGCTAACCGTGAAGTGATGGGCTTCAACAACATCGAGCTGATCACCGACCGCTCGCTGGAGATCAACCTGCGGGAAATCACCCAGGTCAAAAAGGACTGGCCGGACCGCGCGCTGATCGTGTCGCTGATGGTGCCCTGCGTCGAAGAGTCGTGGAAAAACATCCTGCCGCTGGTGGAAGCCACCGGAGCCGATGGCATCGAACTGAATTTCGGCTGCCCTCACGGCATGCCGGAACGGGGCATGGGCGCGGCGGTCGGCCAGGTGCCGGAATACGTCGAGCAGGTCACCCGCTGGTGCAAGACCTATTGCTCATTGCCGGTGATCGTCAAACTCACGCCGAACATCACCGACATCCGCGTCGCCGCCCGCGCCGCGCACCGTGGCGGAGCCGATGCGGTGTCGTTGATCAACACCATCAACTCGATCACCAGCGTCAACCTGGAACGCATGGTCGCCAACCCCGCCGTCGGCAGCCAAAGCACCCACGGCGGTTATTGCGGCTCGGCGGTGAAGCCGATTGCATTGAACATGGTCGCCGAAATCGCCCGCGACCCGCAGACCCAGGGCTTGCCCATCAGCGGTATAGGCGGCATTGGCAGCTGGCGCGATGCGGCGGAATTCATTGCCTTGGGCAGCGGCTCGGTGCAGGTGTGCACGGCGGCGATGTTGCATGGCTTCCGGATTGTCGAGGAGATGAAGGACGGTTTGTCACGCTGGATGGACAGTCAGGGCTACGCCAGCGTGTCGGACTTTTCCGGGCGTGCGGTGGGCAATACCACGGACTGGAAGTACCTGGACATCAACTATCAGGTGATTGCGAAAATCGATCAGGAGGCGTGCATCGGTTGCGGTCGCTGCCACATCGCTTGCGAAGACACCTCGCACCAGGCGATTGCCAGCCTCAAACAGGCCGATGGCACGCATAAATATCAAGTGATCGATGAGGAGTGCGTGGGCTGCAACCTGTGCCAGATCACCTGCCCGGTGCAGGATTGCATCGAGATGGTGCCGGTGGATACGGGCAAGCCGTTTCTGGATTGGAACCATGATCCCCGCAATCCGTATCACGTTGTGGTTTGATCGCCGATCATTCCCACGCTCTGCGTGGGAACGATCGGGTTACGGCTCCAACCCGATCCCGCGCAAGATCACACTGGTCACCGTCTGCACCGCCCGTTCGAACTGCATGTCCGACAACGGCTGATGATCATTCAGGATGTTCACCTGATGATCGAAGTCGGCGTAGTGCTGGGTCGAGGCCCAGATCATGTACAACAGGCTGGAAGGCTCCACCGGCAGGATGCGTTTGTCTTCCACCCACTGGCGAATTTTCGCTTCCTTCATCTTGGCCCAGTCGTACAGGCTCGCGTCGAGCTTCTCACCGAGGGTCGGTGCGCCGTGGATGATTTCGTTGGCCCAGACTTTCGAACCGTACGGCCGGCTGCGGGAATGGTTCATCTTGGCGCGGATATAGCTGCTGAGCACCACCCGCGGGTCGTCGAACATCTCGAAGCACAGGGCGTCCTGCTTCCAGACCTCCAGCAAACCCAGGAGCACCGCGCTGTACAGCTCGCTCTTGGTGCTGAAGTAGTAATGCAGATTGGAGCGCGGCAGTTGCACTTCGGCGGCGATGTCGGCCATGGCGGTGCTGCCGAAGCCTTTTTCGGCGAAGACCTTTTCGGCCGCCAACAGGATTTTTTCGACGTTACTGCGACGAATCTCTATCTTGTGATTGCCCATGAGGGCTCCCTGACAACAGCGTTGCTCAAGACTAGCATCCGCTCTACGTCGCGGCGACAGGGGAAAACGAAACTTCGTACAGAGGCCCAGCGGCAGGTAAACTGCCCGCCACTTTGAACCTGCCGCTGAGGTCTTCACGATGCTGCTCAAGAACGCCCTGACCACCACCGCCCTGCTCGGCTCGCTGTTCGCCGCCTCATCGGTGTTTGCCCACGCCCATCTGAAAAGCCAGACCCCGGCGGCCGACAGCACAGTGAGCGCGCCTACGGAACTGCGCCTGGTGTTTTCCGAAGGGGTTGAAGCATCGTTCAGCAAAGTGACGATCAGCAAGGACGGTGCCGCCGTGCCGGTGAAAAACCTGGCCACTGAAAGCAGCGACAAGAAAACCCTGATCGTCACCCCGGCAGCGCCGTTGGCCGCTGGCGATTACAAGGTCGAATGGCACGCCGTGTCGGTCGACACCCATAAAAGTGAAGGCGCCTACCGCTTCAAGGTGGGTCAGTAATTCATGACCGAGGCGCTGGTGCTGTGCCGCTTCCTGCATTTCACCATGGTGCTGATGCTGTTCGGGGCCTGGGTGTTCAGGCCTTTGCTATTGGGTCGTGCAACGAAGGGGCTGGATCCGGCCCTGGCGCGAGCGACCCGCTGGCTCAGCGTGGTGGCGTTGCTCAGCGGCGTCGGCTGGTTGCTGCTGATCACCGCCAGCATGGCCAGTTCCCCGCAGGCGGCATTCGACCCGGCGACGCTAGGCCTGGTGCTGAGCAATACCTTTTTCGGTCAGGTATGGCGCTGGCATCTGCTGCTCAATCTGTTGCTCATGGCAGTGCTGTTGACGCCCTGGCGTTCCAGCGTGGCCCTGCGTGTCGGTCTTTCCAGCCTGCTGCTGGCAACCCTGGCCCCGGTCGGTCATGGCGCCATGCTCGATGGCCTGCAAGGCCAACTGTTAATCCTCAACCAGATTGTTCACCTGACGTGCGTCGGCGCCTGGCTCGGCGGGCTGATGTTGCTGGTGATGATCCTGCGCCAACCGGACGATCATCCCTTGAGCGCAATACTGCAACGCTTCAGCGGGATCGGTTACACGTTGGTGGCGGGGTTGGTGATGACCGGCCTGATCAACGTGCGCGTACTGACCGGCGTGTTCTGGCCGACGCCATTGCTGTCCGGGTTTGCGCTGATTCTGTTGATCAAGGTTGTGCTGGTGATCGCGATGCTGGGGTTGGCGCTGTTCAATCGGTTGCGGATCGAGGATTGCCAACAGCGCCCGGGCCTGCTGCGTGCCAGCGTTGTGCTGGAATGGTTACTGGGGATCGGCGCGGTGGCGGCGGTGTCACTGCTGGGCACCCTGCCCCCGATGACCATTGCCTGAAACACACCTCCCACAGGTTTTTGCGGTGGTCATGGATTATTGGGATCACCCGCGGCAGCAGTATCAATACTCACCACCACCGACATCCCCGGCCGCAGCCGTTCGCTCTGTTCCTGATCGGCATCGACGCTGATCCGCACCGGCACTCGCTGGGCAATCTTGACGAAGTTGCCAGTGGCATTGTCAGCCTGCAGCAGACTGAACTCGGAGCCTGTGGCCGGTGAAATCCGTTGCACCCGCCCGTGGAATTTCTGGTGGTTCAGCGCATCGACGGTGAAGCTCACCGGCTGACCGACCCGCACGTTGTCCATCTGGGTTTCCTTCATGTTGGCGATCACCCACAACTGGTTCGGCACCAACGCCATCAACTGCGCCCCGGAGTTGACGTAGGCGCCAAGGCGCACGCCGATCTGCCCGAGTTGACCGTCGCGCGGCGCCACCACGCGGGTGTTCGACAGGTCGATGCGCGCCAGTTGCACCGCCGCTTCAGCACTGGCTACCGCCGCTTCCAGCGAGCCGCGATTGACGATCACCGTTTGCAGATCCTGGCGGGCGATGTCCAGATTGGCCTGGGCTTGCGCCACGGCGGCAACGGTCTGGGCGTTGGCGGCCAGGGTCACGTCCAGCTCGCGTTTCGACACCGAGCCATCACCGACCAGCTCTTTGTTGCGGCGCAAGTCCGCTTCACTTTTGCGCAACTGTGCCTGGGCGTCGGCGACGGCGGCCTGACGCAATTTGATGGTCGCTTCGGCGCTGTTGCGTTGCTGCACCACGTTGGCCAGCGCGGCTTTCTGCACCGCCAGTTGTGCCAGGGATTGATCGAGACGTTGCTTGTAGATGCGGTCGTCGAGGCGCACCAGCAAATCGCCGGCCTTCACGAACTGAAAATCCTGCACTGGCACTTCGTACACGTAACCGCTGAGTTGCGGGCCGATGATCGTCACCTGCCCGCGCACCAGGGCGTTTTCCGTGGTCTCGACCGCGCTGCTGAACGGTGGCAGTTGCCAGGCGTACAACACGATCAGTACACCGACGAGAGCAATCGCCGCAAAGCCCAGGGACGAGATGATCCGCACCCCCAGCGAGCGCGGTTCGGAGCCCGGCGAGGATGGCGGCGTCACGCCTTCGGGGGTGGCGGCAATAGTGTTAGTGGTCGTGGTGGTCGGTTCGGTCATGAAGAAGTGGCACCGCTGGATTGTTTGGTTGGAGTGGCAGGCGCCGGGGCAACGGCTTGGGTAGTGCTCATCAGCCACAGGGCACGAATGGAAATCCAGATCATGGTCAGCACCGCGATCACGGCAATCAGCATGAACACATCGTTATAGGCCAGGACATTAGCCTCGCGAGTGGCGGCAGCGGCCAGGCTACGGATGCCCTGCAGGTTGCGCAGGCTCGGGTCGGCAATTATCGAGCCGACCGCGTTGCCGCCGCTCTGGACCCGCGCCGCCACACGCGGGTCGAGCAACGTCAGCTGCTCGACGATGTGACTGGAATGAAACTTCTCGCGCGCGATCTGGAACGTCCCCAGCAGTGCCGCGCCGATCAAGCCGCCGAGGTTCTGGCAGATACCGAACAGCACCGAGAAACTCACCAGGTTGCGCGGGCTGGACAGCACGTTACGCATGCCGAAGACCATGGTCGGCCCGAGGAAGAACGTCCCGCCGAAGGCCAGCAGAAACTGACTGAAATACAGGCTTTCCGGGCGGGTCAGGTTGTTCGAATAACTGTCCATCACCGAACCGACTGCCATCAGCGCCAGGGAAATGTTCAGCGGCATGATCAGGTGCTTGGGGTCGATGGTCAGGGCGCTGGTGACCAGGCCGGCGATACTGCCGATCAACATCACCACATACAGGCTGTGCAGCTGTTGACTGCTCATGTTCAGCGTCTGCATGAACCCCACCGCGCCGGTGGACTGTTCCGACGTCACCATGCGAATCAGGATCACCGCCAGGGCCAGGCGAATCATCGCCCCGCTACCGAGCCAGCGGGTCATCAGCATCGGGTTGCTGCGATTGTGCTCGATGGCCAGGCCCGTGAGGATCAACACGATCGAAACCGCCGACGCCACGCCGATCCACTGCGCTTCCAGCCACCAGTCGATCCGCCCCAAAGACAACACCGCGCAGAGCAAGGCCACGCCGGTGGCGAGGATGGCGAAGGTCAGGAAGTCGAGTTTTTCGAAGGTCTTGAAGCGGTCACCCGGCGGCAGTTTCAGCAGAAACACGCAGCCCAGGGACAACAGCGCCATGCCCAGTTCGAACAGGTACAGCCCGCGCCATTCGGCGATCTGCAGCAGGTCTTCGGAGAACAACCGCGCGAGGGGCAACGCCAGTTGCGAGGTGCCGAGGCCCAATACCAGCGCCTTCATCCGCCATTTCGCCGGGAAGGCCTGGATCATGTAATACAGGCCCAACGAACTCAACGCCGCGCCGACCATGCCGTGGGCCGCCCGCACGGCGATCGCCGAACTCAGGTCGTTGACGAACAGATGGCCGAAGGTCACCAGCGCATAAAGCATCAGGAACACTTCGGTGAACGCCCGCAGGCCGAACTGCTGACGAAACTTCACCAGCAGCAGGTTCATCGACACGTTGGTCATGACGTAAGCCGCCGGCAGCCAGGCCATCTCGGCCGTGGTCGCGCCCAGCGCGCCTTGCAGATACGGCAGGTTGGCGACCACCAGCGAGTTGCCGAGACCACCGGTCAATGCCACCAACACCCCCACCAGCGCATAGGCCAGCCGCTTGGGGTTGGAGTGCAACGGCGTCGAGGGCGATCCGGGCAGGCTGGGCCGTTCGTGGGGCTGCCAGTCGCGCGGGGTGTAGTGATCCATTCGATGGCCTGGGTTCAAGGAGTGTTGTCAGTTTGCCGGAAAATCACGGGGGAAACACACCCACGCTGGACTGTGTGTTCGGCGGGATTCGTAAATTCTGTTTAAAAGTCTTCTCGCCCGTAGCGGATTTTTCCGGGGCAATCCGAATGACACCCTCACGGCACTGTTCAACTCAAAAGGTGCCCCCTATGACCACTGCCCGTTGGCAACGCTCCCCCCGCCTGCTGAAAAATCTGCTGGCCGCCGCCCTCCTGCTGCCGTCCCTCGCGTTCGCCCAGGAACGCCCGTGGCCGGATGGCTCGCAACTGGTGATTTCGTTCTCCATGCAATTCGAAACCGGGGGCCAGCCCGACGGTGCCGAAAGTCCGTTCTCCGGCACTCCGCTGCCCAAGGGTTATCCGGACTTGCCGGCACAGACCTGGTTCGACTACGGCTACAAGGAAGGCCTGTGGCGGATGCTCGACCTGTGGGACCGCAACGGCATCAAGGTCACGTCCCATGTGGTGGGCGAAGCGGCGTTGAAACACCCCGAACTGGTGCGGGCGATCGCCGACCGTGGCCATGAAGTCGCCGCCCATGGCATGCGCTGGGCCGACTCTTACAACATGAGCTACGAGCAAGAGAAGGCCTTCATCGGCGACGGCGTCGAGGCGGTGCAGAAACTCACCGGCCAGCGCTCGGTGGGCTACAACGCCAATTGGCTGCGGCGCAGCCCCAATACCCTGAAAGTGCTGCAGGACCTGAACTTCACCTATCACATCGACGACGTCAGCCGTGATGAGCCGTTTGTGACCCTGGTCCGTGGCAAGAAATTCGCCGTGGTGCCTTACACCCTGCGCAACAACGACATCGTGCTGATCGAAGGCCGGCACTTCTCGGCGCAGCAGTTCTACCGGCAATTGGTGCTGGAATTCGACCGCCTGTACGCCGAAGGCGCCAGCCAGCGGCGGATGATGTCGGTGAGTCTGCATGACCGCATCGGTGGCACCCCGGCGATGGTCGAGGCGGTGGAGCGCTTTATCCGTTACGCCAAGTCCCATCCGAAGGTCAGCTTCATGCGCAAGGATCAGATCGCCCATATCGTGCTGACCGAAAAGAACCCGCTGATCGATAACACCGAGGCAGCGTATAACCACTGACTCAGGTGAACGCAGCCCTTGCCGGGGCTGCATCCTTCGGCAAGTCATCGTATAACCCACCCTTGGCCGGGCGGTTATCCGGCTCATTGATAGGTCACCATCACGGCGATCTATTTCAGCACTCGGTCGCCTGCAATGTGGAATGACCCTCCGTCAATTTCCACGAACCTGTCGTTGACAAGCACCGGAAAGCCTACCAATACTTCGCCAAGTCATACGACAACCTACAACAAACCAATAACAACTTCATGTACAGGGACTTTCATGACGACCACACCCCCAGTCCGTGCGCCTTTCAATCGCCTGCTCCTGACCGGCGCCGCCGGTGGCCTCGGTAAAGTCCTGCGCGAACGCCTGCGGCCATACGCCAACGTGATCCGCCTGTCGGACATCGCCGCCATGACGCCGGCCATCGATGACCGCGAGGAAGTCGTGCCTTGCGACCTCGCCGACAAGCAAGCGGTGCATCAGCTGGTCGAAGGCGTGGACGCGATCCTGCACTTCGGCGGCGTGTCGGTGGAGCGTCCGTTCGAAGAGATCCTCGGTGCCAATATCTGCGGGGTGTTCCATATCTACGAAGCGGCCCGCCGTCACGGCGTGAAGCGGGTGATCTTCGCCAGTTCCAACCACGTCATTGGCTTCTACAAGCAGGACGAAACCCTCGACGCCCACTCCCCTCGCCGCCCGGACGGCTACTACGGCTTGTCCAAGTCCTACGGCGAAGACATGGCCAGTTTCTACTTCGATCGCCATGGCATCGAGACTGTCAGCATCCGCATCGGCTCCTCGTTCCCGGAACCGCAAAACCGTCGAATGATGAGCACCTGGCTGAGCTTCGGCGACCTGACCCAGCTGCTCGAACGCGCGCTGTACACCCCGGATGTCGGCCACACCGTGGTGTATGGCATGTCCGACAACCAGCACGTCTGGTGGGACAACCGTTTCGCCGCGCACCTGGGTTATGCGCCGCAAGACACGTCCGAAGTGTTCCGCGAAACAGTCGAAGCCCAGCCGATGCCCACCGAGGATGATCCGGCCAGGGTCTATCAGGGCGGTGCCTTTGTCGCGGCCGGGCCGTTCGGCGACTGAGCCCTCCCCCATCACAACCCAAGGGAATGAGTTGCCATGCAAGCCGAATTGATTGTCGATGCCCGCAATGCGGTCGGTGAAAGTCCGGTGTGGGTCCCCGAGGAAAACGCCCTGTACTGGGTCGATATTCCGGCCGGAAGGTTGCAGCGCTGGAGTGCCGACAGCGGGCACGTTCACGTCTGGAAAGCCCCGCAAATGCTCGCCTGCATCGCCCGTCACAGCGCCGGTGGCTGGATCGCCGGCATGGAAAGCGGATTGTTTCACCTGCATCCGCACAACGATGGCAGCCTCGACAGCGAACTGCTGGCCCACGTCGATCACACCCGCCCCGACATGCGCCTGAACGATGGCCGCTGTGATCGTCAGGGGCGGTTCTGGGCCGGCAGCATGGTGCTGAACATGGGCGCCAACGCCGCTGACGGCCGGCTCTATCGCTACAGCGCCGGGCAACCCGGACCACTCGCCGCCCGACTCGGCGATTTTATCGTGCCCAATGGCCTGGGCTTCAGCCCGGACGGCAAGACGATGTACCTCTCGGACTCGCACCCGAACGTGCAGCAGATCTGGGCCTTCGATTACGACATCCACAGCGGTACGCCGTCCAACCGTCGACTGTTCGTCGACATGCATCACTTCCTTGGCCGCCCCGATGGCGCCGCCGTGGATGCCGAAGGTTGCTACTGGATCTGCGCCAACGACGCCGGGCTGATTCACCGTTTCACCCCCGATGGCCGACTGGAACGTTCCCTCCCCGTGCCGGTGAAGAAACCGACCATGTGCGCCTTCGGTGGCAGCCGGCTCGACACGCTGTTCGTGACCTCGATCCGCCCCGCTGACGACCATGACGAACAGTCCCTGGCCGGCGGCGTATTCGCCCTCAACCCCGGCGTTCAAGGTTTACCCGAACCCCAGTTCAACGACTCGCTTTAACCGCTCCCGCCGCACCGCTGTGCCTTGAATAAAAAAATAACAAGACTGGAGAACCACCCCATGGACTTCAAACGCACCTTGCTCGCCGCCGCACTTCCCATCACCGCAGCACTCACCTTCACCCTCAGCAGTGCCGCCCAGGCGCTGGAAATCAAATTCGCCGACATTCACCCCGCCGGTTACCCGACCGTGGTCGCCGAAGAACAGCTGGGCAAAACCCTGGTGGCCGACAGCGACGGCAAGCTGACGTTCAAGATGTTCGCCGGCGGTGTGCTCGGCTCGGAAAAAGAGGTGATCGAACAGGCTCAGGTCGGCGCCATCCAGATGGCCCGGGTCAGCCTTGGCATCGTCGGGCCAGTGGTGCCGGACGTGAACGTGTTCAACATGCCGTTCGTGTTCCGCGACCAGGCGCACATGCGCAAAGTCATCGACGGTGAGGTCGGTGACGAGATCCTCGACAAGATCACTCACTCCGAATTCAACCTGGTCGCCCTGGCCTGGATGGACGGCGGCACGCGCAATATCTACACCAAGAAACCGGTGCGCAGCCTCGCCGACCTCAAGGGCATGAAGATCCGCGTGCAAGGCAACCCGATGTTCATCGACACCATCAACGCCATGGGTGGCAACGGCATCGCGATGGACACCGGCGAGATCTTCAGCGCCTTGCAGACCGGGGTGATCGACGGCGCGGAAAACAACCCGCCGACCCTGCTTGAACACAACCACTACCAGAACGCCAAGTTCTACAGCCTGACCGGGCACCTGATCCTGCCCGAGCCAATCGTGATGTCGAAAATCACCTGGGAAAAACTCACCCCCGATCAGCAAGCCCTTGTGAAGAAAGCCGCCAAAGCCGCACAGGCCCAGGAACGCACGCTGTGGGACGCCAAATCCGCCAGTAGCGAAGAGAAACTCAAGGCAGCCGGCGTCGAGTTCATCACGGTCGACAAGAAACCTTTCTATGAAGCCACAGCCTCGGTCCGGGAAAAATACGGCGCGCCTTACGCCGACCTGATCAAGCGCATCGAAGCCGTTCAGTAACCCTCCCTGACATTCATGAAAGGCCCGGTACCGTTGACGAGTGGATCGTCAGCGGCGCCCGGTTACGGTGAAACCCGATGAAGAATCTGCTGCTGCGCATCAACGACAGGATTTACATGACCTGCATCTGGGTCGCCGGCCTGTCAGTCCTGGCCATTGCCCTGATCATTCCCTGGGGCGTCTTCGCCCGTTATGTCCTGGGCACCGGTTCGAGTTGGCCGGAGCCCACCGCGATTCTGCTGATGATGCTGTTCACCTTCATTGGCGCCGCCGCCAGTTATCGCGCCGGTGCGCACATGGCCGTGGCCATGCTCACCGACCGCATGGCCCCCGGACTGCGCAAGACCATGAGCATCGTTTCGCAGCTGCTGATGGCGACCATTTGCCTGTTCATGGCCATCTGGGGCACCAAACTCTGTCTGTCCACCTGGAACCAGTTCATGAGCTCTCTACCGACCCTGCGTGTGGGCATCACCTACATGCCGATCCCCGTGGGCGGTGTGCTGACGTTGATTTTCGTGCTGGAAAAACTCTTGCTCGGTGACCAGAGCAACCGTCGGGTCGTGCGTTTCGATCTGATCGAAGAAAGCGAAGGGGCGGCATGAATGGACGCATTGATCCTGTTGGGCAGTTTTATCGCGTTGATCCTGATCGGCATGCCGGTCGCCTACGCCCTGGGGCTTTCAGCCCTGATCGGTGCGTGGTGGATCGACATCCCGTTCCAGGCGCTGATGATTCAGGTCGCCGGTGGCGTGAACAAATTCTCGTTGCTGGCGATTCCGTTCTTCGTGCTCGCCGGGGCGATCATGGCCGAGGGCGGCATGTCCCGACGATTGGTGGCTTTTGCCGGCGTGCTGGTGGGGTTCGTGCGTGGCGGGTTGTCGCTGGTGAACATCATGGCCTCGACCTTCTTCGGGGCGATTTCCGGCTCTTCGGTGGCGGACACGGCATCAGTCGGTTCGGTGCTGATTCCGGAAATGGAGCGTCGCGGCTACCCGCGGGATTTCTCCACCGCAGTGACGGTCAGCGGTTCGGTGCAAGCCCTGCTGACGCCGCCCAGCCATAACTCGGTGCTGTACTCGCTGGCTGCCGGCGGCACGGTGTCGATTGCCTCGCTGTTCATGGCCGGCGTGGTGCCGGGCCTGTTGATGAGCGCGTGTCTGATGGTGCTGTGCCTGCTCTTCGCCAGAAAGCGCAACTACCCCAAGGGCGAAGTCATCCCCATGCGCCAGGCGCTGAAAATCTGCGGTGAAGCGATGTGGGGCTTGATGGCGATGGTGATCATCCTCGGCGGTATTCTCTCGGGCATATTCACCGCCACTGAATCAGCGGCGATCGCGGTGCTCTGGTCGTTTTTCGTCACCATGTTCATCTACCGCGACTACAAATGGCGCGAACTGCCCAAGTTGATGCACCGCACGGTGCGCACCATCTCGATCGTAATGATCCTGATCGGCTTCGCTGCCAGCTTCGGCTACATCATGACGCTGATGCAGATCCCGGCGAAGATCACCACGATGTTCCTGACCCTGTCGGACAACCGTTACGTGATCCTGATGTGCATCAACGTGATGCTGCTGTTGCTCGGCACGGTGATGGATATGGCGCCGCTGATTTTGATCCTCACGCCGATTCTGATGCCGGTGATTCTCGGCATCGGCGTAGACCCGGTGCAATTCGGCATGATCATGCTGGTGAACCTGGGGATCGGCTTGATCACACCGCCGGTGGGCGCGGTGCTGTTCGTCGGCTCGGCAGTGGGCAAGGTCAGCATCGAAAGCACCGTGAAAGCGCTGCTGCCGTTCTACGGCGTGCTGTTCCTGGTGCTGATGGCCGTGACCTACATCCCGGCCATTTCGTTGTGGTTACCGCATTTGGTGTTGTGACCCTTTGAAAGATCGCTACGCCAACAGCTGAGTCAGCACCGCGCGCAACTTGCCGGGCTTCACCGGTTTGTTCAGCAATGGCGCGTCGAGTCGCTGCAACGAGCGTCGACACTGATCGGTGCGGTCGGCGGTGATGATCACCGCTGGTATCGTCCGGCTGAAATGCTCGCGCAGATGTCGGACCACTTCACAGCCCACCACCCCGTGATCGAGGTGGTAATCCGCCAGAATCAGTTCCGGCGCCTGCCCCTGCAAAGCCACCAGCGCGGTGGCCTCGTCGGTGGCGGTGACCACCTCGCAGCCCCACTGCCCGAGCAGCGCACTCATGCTTTCAAGAATGCTGACTTCGTTGTCCAGTACCAGCAGGCGCCGGCCCGGCAACGGGTTGCCGGTACTCGGCTGCGGTGCGGCCTGACTGATCGGCAGTGGAATCTCATGGGAAATCGGCACCTCGATGCTGAACATCGAACCGCGCCCCGGCAGTGAATGCACCTGAATCCGGTAATCAAGGATCTTGGCGATGCGTTCGACAATCGCCAGTCCCAGGCCCACGCCCTTGCGGTCGGCGGCACGGCCAACGTCCAGTTGGTTGAATTCGAGGAAGATCGAATCGAGACGATCCGCCGGGATCCCGCGCCCGGTGTCCCAGACTTCGATTCGCAGCGCGTTGCCTCGGCGCCGGGCACCCAGCAGGATGCTGCCGTCGTCGGTGTAGCGGCAGGCATTGCTGAGGAAGTTGCGCAGAATCCGCGTCATCAGGCGCAAGTCAGTATGAATGGCGTAATCGCCCATGTGCACCCGCAGGTTCAACCCGGTCGCCGCGGCCACCGACTGAAACTCCGAGACCAGAGGCGCGAACAATTCATCGAGGCGGTACAGGGCGATGTCCGGCTTCACCGCGGCCTGGTCGAGGCGGGAAATATCCAGCAGATCGGTGAGCAAGTCCTCGGCCCCTTCCAGTGCCTGATGCGTGCGTTCCACCAACACCTGCTCGACGTCGGGCAGCTTGCGCTCGCGCAAGGTCGAGATCAGCAAACGTGCGGCGTTGAGCGGTTGCAGCAGGTCGTGACTGGCGGCGGCGAGGTATTTGTCCTTGCTGCGATTGGCCGCTTCGGCGGCATCACGGGCGTCGCGCAAGGCTTCGGCGATCTGTTTACGCTCGGTGATCTGTTGTTGCAGATTGCGGTTGGCGTCCAGCAACTCATTGGTGCGCGCGGTGACCCGTTGCTCCAGTTGATCATTGAGCTGTTGCAAGCGCTCCTGGGCCTGTTTTCGTTCGGTGATGTCGGCGACAAAACCCTCCACCAGGCCTTGTTGGTCCGGCTTGAGCAACAGGTTCATCAACACGTCGAGGACAGTACCGTCCTTGCGCCGCAGCTGGGTTTCATAGCCCAGCAGGCTGCGTTCGCGCTGGAGGATTTCGCCGATGCTTTCCAGCTCTTGCGCGCCGCCGACGAACAGCGTGCCCGCCAGGTCCGTCAGGGAAAACAGCACCTCCTGCGGGTCCTGATAGCCAAGCATCCGCGCCAGCGCCGGGTTGGCGGCGCGCATGCCTTCCTGCAGGCTGGCCTGGAAGATCCCGTGCACCGCGTTTTCGAACAGCCATTTGTAGCGGTTGCGTTCGGTTTCCAGTTCATCCAGGCGCGCAGCCAGTTCCGGGTAATGACTCTTGCGCGCCGAGTGATTGCCCAGGCCGAGTAACCCGGTCAGCGCCCGTTGCTGTTCGTCAGAGGGCTTCGCCATAGACGACCTCGACGTCGCGCTGGCTGGACTCGCGCGGGTTGGTAAGGATGCAGGGGTCATCCATGGCATGTTGCGACAGGAACGGAATATCCGACGTACTCACCCCGTGCAGGCCCAGGGTTTCGTGGAAGCCGATGGCGTGTTTGAGGGCAATCAAGTGGTCGACCAGACGCCCGCAGATCTGCCGGTGGTTCAGGCCGCGACAATCGATGCCGAAGGTCTCGGCAATCACCTTGAAGCGCTCCGGCGCCGAGCTGTAGTTGAACGCCACCACGTGTTCCACCAGCACCGCGTTGCACAAGCCGTGAGGCAGATCGAGGAATCCACCGAGGCTGTGGGACATGGCATGCACCGCACCGAGGATCGCGTTGGAGAACGCCAGCCCGGCCTGCATGCTGCCGAGCATGATTTTTTCCCGCAGGGCAATATCGCCGGGGTTGGCGATCATTTGCACCAGATTGCCGTTGATCAGCCGCATCGCCTCCAGCGCATGGGGATCGGTGAGCGGCCCGTGGCCGGTGGAGACGAAGGCCTCGATGGCGTGGACCAACGCATCGATGCCGGTACAGGCCGACAGGAACGGGTCCATGCTCAGGGTGGTTTCCGGATCGATCAGCGACACATCCGGCACCGCAGCCTTGCTGACGATGGAGAATTTCATGCGTTCTTGCTGATTGGAGATGATCACGAACTGCGACACATCGGCCGACGTGCCGGCGGTGGTCGGGATCAGGATCAGCGGCGGGCTGGGCATGCGCAGGGTGTCCACACCCTCGAATTCAAGGATGTTGCGCCCGTGGGCGACGACGATGCCGATGCCCTTGCCGCAATCCATCGGGCTGCCGCCACCGATTGCAACGATCACATCGCAATGGTTTTCCCGGTACAACTCGGCACCGAGCATGACTTCTTCGATCCGCGGGTTGGGCGAAACGTCGCTGTACACGAAGTAATCGATGCCCTGGGCCTGCAGACTGGCTTCGACATCGGCAACCCAACCGGCGGCAATCACCCCAGGGTCGCTGACCACCAGCACCTTGCGGGCGCCGAAAGTCTTGGCGTAGTTGCCGACGTTATGCCGACAGCCGGCACCGAAGATGATTTCAGGTGAAACGAATTTACGCAGTTGACTGAGATTCTGGCTCATTGGAAAGCCTGTTTTTATTGTTTTGAAAGGTAAAGCCAACACTAAAGCATCCGGCTGCGAATGCAATCAGACCAATGGGTAGCAACTGCCTGGGGTGCACGAAGATCCCTGTGGGAGCCAATTTCAGCCGCGACGCATTCGTTGTAGCAGCTGCCGAGCTCGCGAGGCTGCGTTCGGCTGCGCAGCAGTCGCGAGTCCGGTTGCCGTGGTATACCTGACGCACCGAAATGGCTGGATTTTACGACTGCTTCGCAGCCGAACGCAGACTCGCAAGCTCGACAGCTGCTACCACCGAACGCAGGCTTCGCCAGCTGCTACAGATCGCATGACGGCTTAAGTGGTGCTGTTCGATTTATCCGCGATAGATCAGCCGCGAAGCCTTTTCATTGCGCAAGGTCAGGTGTTCCATGCCCTGCCCCGGCGCTTCGGCTTCGTCCCGTGCCTTGAGGATGACGCTGTGGTGCGGCGACTTGCTGCACACCGGGTCGGCGTTGCTCGCGTCCCCCGTGAGCATGAATGCCTGGCAGCGGCAGCCGCCCAGGTCCTTATGTTTTTCATCGCAGGAACGGCACGGCTCTTTCATCCAGTCATCGCCGCGAAAACGATTGAAGCCGAAGGAGTCGTTCCAGATGTGTTCGACGCTGTGCTCGCGCACATTGGGGAACTGCACCGGCAGCTGACGCGCGCTATGACAAGGCAACGCCGTGCCGTCCGGGGTGATGTCAAGAAACAGGTTGGCCCAGCCATTCATACAGGTCTTGGGGCGCTCTTCGTAGTAGTCCGGGGTGACGAAAATCAGCTTGCACGGGTGGCCCTCGGCCTCAAGCCGCTGGCGATACTCGTTGGTGATGCGCTCGGCACGCTGTAATTGTTCGCGGGTTGGCAACAGGCCAACGCGGTTGAGTTCGGCCCATCCGTAGAACTGGCAGGTCGCCAACTCGACGAAATCCGCCTCCAGCTCCAGGCACAGCTCGATGATCTGCGCGATCTGGTCGATGTTGTGCCGATGGGTGACGAAGTTCAGCACCATCGGGTAGCCCTGGGCTTTTACCGCTCGGGCCATGGCCAGTTTCTGGGCGAAGGCCTTGCGCGAGCCGGCGAGCATGTTGTTGACCGC
Organism: Pseudomonas sp. FP1740; assembly: GCF_030687165.1. Classification (NCBI taxonomy): domain Bacteria; kingdom Pseudomonadati; phylum Pseudomonadota; class Gammaproteobacteria; order Pseudomonadales; family Pseudomonadaceae; genus Pseudomonas; species Pseudomonas sp. FP1740. The sequence goes on along the minus strand of NZ_CP117461.1, from coordinate 2,911,801 downwards.
TTCGTCGGCGGCCTGAAAGCTGATCTGGATGTGGTCCAGCCCGGCGACCTTGAAGTCGCGGACCTTCTGCTCGGTCAGGCCGATACCCGAGGTGATCAGGTTGGTGTAGTAACCCATGTCCCGCGCGGCCTTGATCAGCTCGGCCAGGTCCTGGCGCACCAACGGCTCGCCACCGGAAAACCCCAGTTGCGCGGCGCCCATCTCCCTGGCTTCGCGAAACACCCGGATCCACTCTTCCGTGCTCAACTCCTCACCCTGTTGGGCGAAATCCAAGGGATTGGAGCAATACGGGCATTGCAACGGGCAACGATAGGTCAACTCCGCCAACAACCACAGCGGTGGGCCGGGTTGCTGCTCGATCGCGTTCACAGGGCGATCCCCCGGTGCCAGACCCGCTCGGCGGTGACGGTGTGATACGGCGGGCGGTCCAGCTCATAGGCCATGCTCATCGCGTCGAGCATGCTCCACAGCACATCAAGCTTGAACTGCAGAATCTCCAGCATGCGCTGCTGGCCCTCGACCGTGACGTAATGCGCCAGGGTGATGCGCAAACCATGCTCGACATCACGCCGGGCCTGGCTCAGGCGCGTACGGAAATAGTCGTAACCGGCCGGGTCGATCCATGGGTAATGGCTGGGCCAGGCGTCGAGCCGGGACTGATGGATCTGCGGCGCGAACAGTTCGGTCAGCGAACTGCTGGCCGCTTCCTGCCAGCAAGCACGGCGGGCGAAATTGACGTAGGCGTCCACGGCAAATCGCACACCCGGCAGCACCAACTCTTGCGAGAGAATTTGTTCGCGATCCAGCCCCACGGCTTCGCCCAGACGCAACCAGGCTTCAATGCCACCTTCGCTGCCGGGGACACCGTCATGGTCGAGAATCCGTTGCAGCCATTCCCGCCGCACGTCGCGGTCCGGACAGTTGGCAAGGATTGCCGCGTCCTTCAGGGGAATGTTCACCTGATAGTAGAAACGATTGGCGACCCAGCCCTGGATCTGCTCGCGGGTGGCGCGCCCGGCGTACATCGCTTGGTGGAATGGGTGGTGGATGTGGTAGTAGGCGCCTTTGGCGCGCAGGGCCGCTTCGAATTCGGTGGGGGTCATCGGGGTGTCAGTCATTGCGGTTCTCCGGGGAATAACCGTTGGGTTCTGCGATGAGGCAGTCCGCTACAGCTCAATACTCATGCCGTCATAAGCCACTTCAATCCCCCGCCGCTCCAGCAACGCCCGCTCGGCCGAGTCTTCGTCGAGGATCGGGTTGGTGTTGTTGATGTGGATCAGCACCTTGCGCTGGCGATTGAAGCCCTCCAGCACTTCGAGCATCCCGCCGGGACCGCTTTGCGGCAGGTGGCCCATTTCGCGGCCCAGGCTCTGGCCGACTTCACATACGCGCATTTCATCGTCGCGCCACAGCGTGCCGTCCAGCAGCAGGCAATCGGCGCGCTGCATCCAGCTCAATACCTCGGCATCGACCTGCCCCAGACCCGGCGCATAGAACACCGATGCTCCGTTGCGCAGGTCTTCGATGAACAGGCCGATGGTGTCCCCCGGCTGCGGGTTGCCACGGTTGGGGGAATACGGCGGCGCGTTGCTGACCAACGGAATGGCGCGAAATTGCAGGTGTTGGCAGGCTGCGATGCTGAACGGCTCACGGTCCAGTTCGATGGGTTGCCACTGCAAACCACCGTTCCAGTGCTTGAGCATGGTGAACAACGGGAAGCCGCTGCTCAGGTCTTCGTGCACCCGCTCGGTACACCAGACCGAATGCGGGCAGCCTTCGCGCAGGCTCAACAGGCCGGTGCAATGGTCGATCTGACTGTCCAGCAGGACCACGCCGGCAATCGCCGTGTCACGCAAGCGTCGGGCCGGTTGCAGCGTCGGGAAGCTTTCGAGTTGGGCGCGGATGTCTGGTGACGCATTGCAGAGTATCCATTCCACACCGTCGTCGCTCAGGGCAATGGACGACTGCGTGCGGCGTTGCGCGTGCAGGGTGCCGCGGCGCATCGCCGCGCATTGACGGCAGTTGCAGTTCCATTGCGGAAAACCGCCGCCGGCGGCGGAACCGAGAACGCGGATGTGCATGGCAGGCTCCAGAAAGCAGGCCCGGCCAACGCGACGGCTGACCGGGCGATCAATCAACGGTTGGCGAAATACATCGTCACTTCGAAGCCAATGCGCAGATCGGTAAACGCGGGTTTATGCCACATGGGTCATTCCTCTTCTTGTGCCGGACGATTCCGGTAGAGCCATTAATGCACGGGGCGCCAACTGCCCGAATGCTACTTTCGAAGGAGGTGGCGGCGTGCGTTGGTAGGGGGTGTTGCAAGGCCTTCAAGCACACACAGAACCCATGCGGGAACGGGCTGATGTGGCTAGGGGGCTTGCCTGTGGTGAGGAGCAAGCTCCCTCGCCACAGGCAAGCCCCCTGGCTACAAAGGCTCGTCCCACAGGGCTTGTGGTGTGCTTATGGGGTTAGAAGAACCCCAGCGGATTGATGTCGTAGCTCACCAGCAGGTTTTTGGTCTGTTGGTAATGGTCGAGCATCATCTTGTGGTTCTCACGGCCGACACCAGACTTCTTGTAGCCACCGAACGCGGCGTGGGCCGGGTACAGGTGGTAGCAGTTGGTCCAGACGCGCCCGGCCTTGATCGCCCGGCCCATACGGTAGGCGCGGTTGATGTCGCGGGTCCACAGGCCGGCGCCGAGGCCGAACTCGCTGTCGTTGGCGATCGCCAGGGCTTCGGCTTCGTCCTTGAAGGTGGTGACACCCACCACCGGGCCGAAGATTTCTTCCTGGAACACGCGCATTTTGTTGTGGCCCTTGAGCAGCGTCGGCTGGATGTAATAGCCGCTGGACAAGTCGCCTTCCAGACGCTCGGCCGCACCGCCGGTGAGCAGCTCGGCGCCCTCCTCCTGGGCGATTTTCAGGTACGAGAGGATCTTGTCGTATTGCTGCTCGGACGCCTGGGCGCCGACCATGGTCTCGGTGTCCAGCGGGTTGCCACGCTTGATCTTGACGATCTTCTTCATCACCTCGGCCATGAACGGCTCATAGATCGACTCCTGCACCAGCGCCCGCGACGGACAGGTGCAGACTTCGCCCTGGTTGAAGAACGCCAGCACCAGGCCTTCGGCAGCTTTTTCGATGAACTGTGGCTCGGCGTTCATGATGTCTTCGAAGAAGATGTTCGGCGACTTGCCGCCCAGCTCAACGGTGCTTGGAATGATGTTCTCGGCGGCGCAATGCATGATGTGCGCGCCCACCGGGGTGGAACCGGTGAAGGCGATCTTGGCGATGCGCTTGCTGGTGGCCAGCGCTTCACCGGCTTCGCGACCGAAGCCCTGGACGATGTTCAGCACACCGGCCGGCAGCAAATCGGCGATCAGCTCGGCGAACACCATGATCGACAGCGGCGTTTGCTCGGCGGGTTTGAGCACGATGCAGTTGCCCGCAGCCAGTGCCGGGGCGAGTTTCCACGCGGCCATCAGCAGCGGGAAGTTCCACGGAATGATCTGCCCGACCACACCCAGCGGTTCGTGGAAATGATAGGCGGTGGTCAGTTCGTTGATTTCAGCGGCACCGCCCTCTTGAGCGCGGATGCACCCGGCGAAGTAGCGGAAATGGTCAGCGGCCAGCGGCACGTCGGCGTTGAGGGTTTCGCGCACGGCCTTGCCGTTGTCCCAGGTTTCGGTGACGGCGAGGATTTCCAGGTTCTGTTCGATGCGGTCAGCGATTTTCAGCAGCACCAGCGAGCGATCCTGCGCCGAGGTTTTGCCCCAGGCATCGGCGGCGGCATGGGCGGCGTCGAGGGCCTTTTCGATGTCGGCGGCGCTGGAGCGCGGGAACTCGGCAATCACTTCACCGGTGACCGGTGAGGTATTGGTGAAGTACTCGCCATTGATCGGGGCGACGAACTCGCCGCCGATGAAGTTGCCGTAGCGTGGTTTGAAGGAAACGATGGCGCCGGGTGTTCCAGGTTGTGCGTAGATCATGATGGGCCTCTGTCTGGGTCGATGCTATTGGGTAGTAGGTGATCGTTCCCACGCTCTGCGTGGGAATGCCTCAAGGGACGCTCCGCGTTCGGCTCTGGAGGGGACGCAGAGCGTGGGAACGATCAGTAGGTTTGTGGTTGCCAGGGTTAGTGCTTGGCAACCAGGTCCTTCGGCAGCTTGAAGGTCCACAGCATGCCGCCCTGGTTGAAGTCCTTGACGCGCTTGGCCACTTCGCCGCCCCACAGCGGTACTGCGCCGCCCCAACCGGAGAGCACCGATACGTATTGTTCGCCGTCCATTTCCCAGGTGATGGGCGAGCCGAGCACGCCGGAGCCGGTCTGGAATTCCCAGACTTTCTCGCCGGTCTTGGCATTGAACGCCTGCAGGAAGCCTTCAGGCGTGCCGGTGAATACCAGGTTGCCCTTGGTGGTCAGTACCCCGCCCCACAGCGGCGCGAAGTTCTTGTGGCGCCAGACTTCCTTGCCGGTTTTCGGGTCGATGGCGCGCAGCACGCCGATGTAGTCTTCATTCAATGGTTTGATGGTGAAACCGGCGCCGAGGAACGCCGCGCCTTTTTTATAGGCGATGCCTTCGTTCCAGATGTCCATGCCCCACTCGTTGGACGGCACATAGAACAGGCCGGTGTCGCGGTTGTAGGCCATCGGCATCCAGTTTTTCGCGCCGAGGAACGCCGGCGCTACAAACACCGAACTGCCTTTGGCCTCGGAACCCGGGGCACCCGGACGGCTGGCCTCGTTGTAGATCGGCCGGCCGTTTTTATCCAGGCCACTGGCCCAGGTGATCTTGTCCACGAACGGGAAGCCGCGGATGAACTTGCCGTTGGTACGATCCAGTACGTAGAAGAAACCGTTACGGTCAGCGGTGGCCGCGGCTTTGATTTCCTTGCCGCCTTCGTTGTAGTTGAACGACACCAATTCGTTCACACCGTCATAGTCCCAGCCATCGTGCGGAGTGCTCTGGAAGTGCCATTTGATCGTGCCGTCATCCGGGTTCAGCGCCAGGCGCGAGGACGAGTAAAGGTTGTCGCCAGGGCGCAGGTGCGAGTTCCACGGTGCCGGGTTGCCAGTGCCGAACAGCAGCAGATTGGTTTCCGGGTCGTAGTAGCCGCCCAGCCAAGGTGCCGCGCCGCCGGTTTTCCACAGATCGCCCGGCCAGGTCTTGCCCGCTTCGCCGCCGGAGATGCCGTTCTCTACCGCTTTGCCGTCCTTGTAGACGTAGCCCATGTGGCCTTCGACCGTTGGCCGGGTCCACAGCAGGTCGCCGTTTTTCGGGTCGTAGGCTTCGATCTTGCCCACCACCCCGAACTCGCCACCGGCAACGCCAGTGATCAGTTTGCCGTTGATCACCAGGGGCGCGGCGCTGATGGAGTAGCCTTCCTTGTGGTCGGCGACTTTCTTGCTCCATACCACTTTGCCGGTGTCCTTGTTCAGGGCCACGAGCTTGGCGTCGAGGGTGCCGAAGATCACCAGGTCGCCATACAGCGCCACGCCACGGTTGATCACGTCACAGCACGGACGGATGTCATCCGGCAGGCGCGCATCGTATTGCCAGAGCTTGCGGCCGGTGCGCGCATCCACGGCGAACACCCGTGAGTAGGAGCCGGTCATGTACATCACGCCGTCCTTGATCATCGGTTGCGCTTGCTGACCGCGCTGTTTTTCACCGCCGAACGAAAAGGCCCAGACCGGGCGCAAGTCTTTCACGTTGTCGACATTGAGGGTGTCCAGCGGGCTGTAGCGCTGACCCTGGACGCCCAGACCGTTGGTGACGACCTGCTCCGGGTTCTTGGGGTCCTGGAGAATGTCTTGATCGGTGACGCCGGCCAGTGCGGTGCCTGACAACAGCATGGCACTGAGCAGCACGCTCAAGACGAAGGGTTGGCGACGTGCGGGTTGGGTCATGACGGCTACCTCTGCGGTTTTTGTTATACCCGGGAAATTTTCCCGGTCTGGTGCAGATTCTTGGGCGCCGCCGCCCTTGCAACAATTGCCCGCAATGCGGAGATTTCTAGTTCCTTGGTAGCGGGTCGGATGATGCCAACCAACGAAGGCTCACCATTTGTAGCAGCTGGCGGAGCCTGCGTTCGGCTGCGCAGCAGTCGTAATCCGGCTTGCAAGGTTTGCCTGATAAACCGCGAGTTCTGATTTTACGACTGCTGCGCAGCCGAACGCAGGCTTCGCCAGCTGCTACAAAGGATGCGTCGTATCTGAGATGGACTACTGATCCTTGCCGGAATCGACTCGGCTCATCCGCGCGCGCTCATAGCGCGGGTACAAATGGCTGACGCTACGGATCAGTTCATAACGGCTCAGGCTGATCCCGGCGAAACGTTCAGGAATGGGACTGCGGATCATCTCGGCCATGTCGCTGCCGTTCGCCGCACCGTCGCGCATGAGTTGATCGAGCCATGAGAGGTAATCGCGCATCTGCTCGAACGGTTTGCTATCCGTGGCCACCGGGCCATGACCAGGCACAATCAGCGTCCACGGCAGCCCCTGAAGCGTGGCGATATCCGCCAGCCACACCGATAACCCGGGACTGTTGGGCGTGGTCAGGGCCCGTTGATAAAACACCAGATCCCCGGCAAACAGCACGCCGGTTTTCTGGTCGAGAATAGCCAGATCCGCGCCGGTGTGCCCACCCAGACTCAGCAGGCGCAAATCGTGGTTCCCAAAACTGTGCACGCCGGGCGTCAGGGTCTGCGTCGGCAACACCACTTCAGTGCCGCGCATCCAGTCGCCCACCAGTCGATACATGTTCTCGGCCATCGCATCACCCTGTTGATGCAACAGCTCGGTGGTGCCGGCCAACGCGCCGATCGGCACGTCGGTGAACGCCTGATTGCCCAACACATGGTCGGGATGGTGATGGGTCAGCAGCACCTGGATCACCGGTTTATCGGTGGTTGCGGCAATCGCTTTGCGCAGGGCTTCGCCGTAGCGCTTCGATGGCCCGGTGTCGATCACCACCACGCCTCGCTCGGTGACGATGAACGCGGTGTTGACGATGTTGCCGCCGTTGTTCCTGGCGAAATTATCGGTGCTGCCCTCCAGCAGCCAGGTGTCTTCGGCAATCTGCCGGGGCTTGAGGGCGTAATCGGGATCGGCCAGGGACGGCAGGCTCACACAGATGAACAACAACAGCATCCAGCGCATCTCACGCTCCTTGGGTCAGGGTATGGCCGCATCGAATTGATTGCCGCTGTTGTCGCGCAGTATCAGGCGCGTCTGCCCCGCACCTTCGATGTCGAAAGCCAGGTTGGGGTTTTCGCTGACCGCCGGGAACAACTCCAGGTGCGCCAGCAACTGATCGTTTTGATCTCGCAGCTCGGCCTGGTTGATGAAGAACTCAGGGATGCCGCTGACCATGCCGTTATCCATCGGATGCGCCACTTGCAAACGCACGCGACTGAACTCACCACGGGGATAACGACCGCCGAGCACTTCGCCGATGTGTTCTTCCCAGCCCGGCTGGGTGCGCACCACGCTCGGCGCCGTGCAACCGCCGCCGGCCGCGTCGATCAGGGTCGAACCGACGTGCCACAGCCCGTCGCGGGTCAACACCGCCGCGCGCAATGGCGTGGCCTGTTCGACGCGGATGCGGATCGACAGCCAGGGCAGCACACCGGACAAGGGCTTGAAGTCGACGATTTTCGGCAACGGATTGAGTTCGGCCCAGGCGAGGATTCGCACCACCTCGCCCTTGAACGCCCGGGCATCGATTTCCAGCGGCACTTGCCGGGCGTCTTCGGCGAACGGCGGCGTCAGCAGCTTGACCCGCTCGTCAAACACAAACGGCGCGTCGCCGAGCATCTGCTTGTGATAGAACGCCCACATCACCGAGGGCACCGGATCGACTTCAACCGCCTGCGCGGCCAAGGGCAACCAACAGGCCAACAGCCAACGCGCGCGCCAGTTCATTGTTGATACATCTCGGGTACGTCATAGCGCAGGCCATAATGGGCATAAATGCTTTTGACCGTGCCCTCGCGAATCAACGCCTCCAGTGCCTCTTCCACGGCATAGGCCAGTTGCCGGTTGCTTTCATGCACCGCCATGCCGATCTCCCAGCGTTGCTTGCCCATGTTCGGGTAGGCGTTTTCCGCCAGCGCCACTTGCGGGTCGGCGGCCTGATGCACCTGCCAGTCGATCTCGCCGCGCATCGCCATCACCGCGTCGACTTCACCGGCCTTCATCGCGGCAAACGCCTGGGGCACACCGGGGTAATGGTGGGTCTTGGCGGCAAGCATGCCGTTGAACACCGAGGTCAGGTAAAACGAAGGCACGCTGTCGACTTCGACGCCAATCGGGTGCTGCTGGAACACCGCGACGCTGGCCACCGAGTCCAGCCGACGACGGTCATAAGCCACTTGCCATTGCTCGGTCTGGTACGGCCCGAACATCACCACATGCCCGTTCTCCAGTTCGCCCAGCTCATTGCGTTTCTGTGAGTAATCGCGGTCGTAGGGCACGCGCATCATCAGGTCGGCCAGTTGCTGATTGTGCAGCTGACTGGCCCGCCAGATATAATCGCGCAAGTCGTCGTCGAGCTTCTCCCCGGCGGGTGCCCAGATCAGTTTCAGGCGTACCCCCATGGCCTTGGCCAGGGCCTCGGCCAATTCGACATCGACCCCGCGAGGCTGGCCGGCGTCTTCGAAACTGTAGGGGGCGAAATCCTTGTAGACCGCGACTTTCAGCTCGGCGGCGGCGATCATTTCGTCATAGGTTCGGACCTGTGCCTGCGCTGTCTGGCAGCACAACCACACAGCGCTGATCAACACCGCGAGCAGGCGCATGGGTCACTCCTCGACGTGCACGCTGTCCAGGTAGGTGCGTACCGCCCACAAAGCTTCCTGACTCAAGTAGTCGGCCATCTTCGGCATGTACACCCGGCCATCACGCACCGCGCCATGGCGCACCCGTTCGACGAACCACTCGTCACCGGCTTCGGCGACGTCGAGCTTGCGCAAGTCAGGGGCGATGCCGCCGGACTTGGCTTCCAGGCCATGACAGGCCGCGCAGTTCTGGTTGTAGGCCGAAGAACCGATTTCCAACGCTTTATCGTGCTCCGGGGAGGAACGATAGGGGTTTACCGCCGCCCAGCCATCGGCATCGACCTGCACACCGGCATCCTTGATCGGGGTCAGTCCCTTGGTTTCGACGGCCTGGGGTACCACGTTGCCGTGGGCCCAGACGGAACCTGTGCTGATGAAACCGGCCAGTAGTCCAACGAGCAAGGCGTTGCGTTTTGTTGTCATTGTTATGCCCTCAAGATTGCACGCAAAACCTCTTTGAAGAGGCTATGGCAGCCATCTTAGGAACGACTTTGCAGCAACCCCATGCTGCTTTGGTGGCCGCGGCCTACTCCCTTGGTAGTAGCGCTTGTGGCGCAGACCCCACCGATACCGGTCGCGCGCCGTGAAGCTTGTCGATGCCGATCAGGGTCAGGATCAGCAACAACGGCAGGAGCAGTGCCTTGAGAATTCGCATGGTCAATCTCCCCCCTTGAGTGATGGCCGTTGTAACCCATGCTAAAACCGCGCCGCCCGGGGTGAGTTACTACCTTGGTACTGGCCCATCGGTACTTTCTGCATATTTCCCCACCCGTCCAGGGTTCCTATGCTGGCGCTACCTGTGATGGAGTGCCTTATGCGCCAGCTCGCCCCTTATGCCTTGATCTACCTGCTGGCGATTGCCTGCGCTGCCGGGCTGGCGACCCAGAGTCAGGCGGCGGATGCACCGTTGCAGGTGCGGATCGGCTATCTGGGGTATCGCCCCGATCCCGGGCCATTGCTGTCGAACGTTATTCCTGAACCGACCGATGCAGGCCTGCGGGGCGCGGAACTGGCGATCATCGACAGCAACAGCACCGGGCGTTTCCTCAATCACAGCTACAGCCTGGTCAGCGCCAGCGTCGACAATCCGGATGCGCTGATCGACGCGGCCAAAGCCCAACACGAACAAGGCCTGCGTCTGTTTGTGGTGAATGCACCGGTGCAAACCCTGCGCCGACTCAGCGCCGTGCTACCCGACAGCCTGCTGTTCAATGCCGGCAGCCCCGATGACAGTCTGCGCACTACCGACTGCCTGCCGAACGTGCTGCACAGCCTGCCAAGCCGCGCGATGCTGGCCGATGCGCTGGCGCAATTTCTGGTGCTGCGCAAATGGCAACGGGCGCTGCTGATCGTCGGCCCCACCGCCGACGATCAAGCCTATGCCGCCGCCCTGCGGCGGGCGGCGAAACGCTTCGGCCTGCAACTGGTGGCGGAAAAAACCTGGAGCTTCGATAACGACCAGCGCCGCAGCGCCCAGGCCGACATGCCGCTGTTCACCCAGACCGCCGAATACGACGTGGTGCTGGTCGCCGATGAACGCGGCGACTTTGGCGAGTACGTGCCCTACCAGACCTGGTACCCACGGCCGGTCGCCGGCACCCAGGGCCTGACCCCGGTGGGCTGGCACAAGACCGTGGAAACCTACGGTGCCGCGCAGTTGCAAAAACGCTTCGAAGCCCTGGCCGGGCGCTGGATGAACGATCGGGATTTCGCCGCGTGGATGGCCGTACGAAGCATTGCCAGCGCGGTGGGCAAACTGCGTCAGGTCGATGCGATGGCGATCCGTACGCTTGAAATCAGCGAGCAATTGCCGCTGGACGGCTTCAAGGGTCGCAAGCTCAGTTATCGGCCATGGAACGGTCAGTTGCGCCAACCGATCCCCATCGTGCAACCCCGGGCACTGGTCAGCACTTCGCCGCAAGACGGCTTCCTGCACCCCTTCAACGAAATGGACAGCCTGGGTTACGACAAAGCCGAGGTCAGCTGCCGCTTTCCCTGAAAGCTCTACCACCACAACAATAAGGAATCTGCCATGCGCCGCACCCTGCTTTCATGCGCTCTACTGCTCGCCGCCGGGCATGCGGCAGCCAGCACTGCCTGGGTCTCCAACGAAAAGGACAACAGCCTGAGCCTGATCGACATGCAGACCCTGCAAGTCACCGACACCCTGCCCGTCGGCCAGCGCCCGCGCGGCCTGTTGCTGTCCCACGACAACAAGCTGCTGTACATCTGCGCCAGCGATTCGGACCGGGTCCAGGTGATGGACGTCGCCACGCGCAAGATCATCAAGGAACTGCCCTCGGGCAAAGACCCCGAACAATTCGCCCTACACCCCAACAATCGCTGGTTGTATGTCTCCAACGAAGACGATGCGCTGGTGACGGTGATCGACACCGAAACCTCCAAGGTGCTCGGGCAGATCAACGTCGGCGTCGAGCCCGAAGGCATGGCCGTCAGCCCCGACGGCAAGTGGGCGGTGAACACCAGCGAAACCACCAACATGCTGCACTGGATCGACACCGGCACCCAGACCCTGGCCGACAACACCCTGGTGGATCAACGGCCGCGTTTCGTCGAATTCAATCCCGATGGCACGCAGCTCTGGGCCTCGGCGGAAATCGGCGGCACGGTGACGATTCTCGACGTCGCCAGCCGCAAGATCCTCAAGACCCTGAGCTTTCAGATCAAAGGCGTGCACCCGGACAAAGTCCAGCCTGTCGGCATCAAACTCAGCGCCGACGGCAAGTACGGCTTCGTCGCCCTCGGCCCGGCCAACCATGTGGCGGTGATCGACGCCAAGACCTTCGAAATCGTTGATTACCTGCTGGTGGGGCGACGGGTCTGGCAGATGGCGTTCACCCCGGATCAACGGCAATTACTGGCCACCAATGGCGTCAGTGGCGATGTGTCGGTGATCGATGTCGACACCCTCAAGGTCAGCAAATCGGTGAAGGTCGGGCGCTATCCATGGGGCGTGGTGGTGACGCCATGAACGCCCTCGAGGTCAGCGACCTGAGTTTCGCCTACGGCCCGCGCGAGGCCTTGCGTCAGGTGAGTTTCAGCCTGGCACCCGGGCGTTTTGCGGCGCTGCTTGGGCCCAATGGCGCGGGCAAATCCACTCTGATCGCCCTGCTCACCCGCCTCTATGATCTGCAACGCGGTGATATCCGGGTCGGCGGCTGCTCGTTGCGCGACGCGGCACGCCCGGCGCTCAAGCAATTAGGGGTGGTGTTTCAGCAAAGCACGCTGGATCTGGACCTCAGTGTCGAGCAGAACCTGCGTTATCACGCGGCGCTGCATGGTCTGTCCCGACGCCAGACCGGGCTGCGGGTCGACGCTGAGCTGGCGCGTCAGGCCCTGACCGAGCGCCGTCGCGAGCGGGTCCGCGAACTCAATGGCGGCCATCGCCGGCGGGTGGAAATCGCCCGCGCGTTGCTGCACGAACCACGCCTGTTGTTGCTTGACGAGGCCAGCGTCGGCCTCGACCCGGCCAGTCGCCTGGCGCTCAATCAGCACATCCGCAGCCTGTGCCGCGAGCAAACCATCAGCGTGCTCTGGACCACTCATTTGCTGGATGAAGTGCAGCCCAGCGACGACTTGCTGATCCTGCATCAAGGCCGTTTGGTCGCCAGCGGACAAGCTGATGCGCTGAGCCTGGAACATGGCGGCGACCTCGATTCGGCCTTCGCTCGCCTGACCACCTCGGCCCCTTCAGGAGCAGTCAGCAGATGAACGCTTACTGGCAATGTTTCAGCGGCATCGTGCTGCGCGAATGGCTGCGCTTCGTGTTGCAGCGCACGCGGTTTCTCAGTGCGCTGGTACGGCCGTTGCTGTGGCTGCTGGTGTTCGCTGCCGGGTTCCGCGCGGCACTGGGCATCGCCATCATCGAGCCCTACGACACCTACATTCCCTATGAGGTTTACATCATCCCCGGCCTTGCCTGCATGATCCTGCTGTTCAACGGCATGCAAGGTTCGTTGTCGATGGTGTATGACCGGGAGATGGGCAGCATGCGCGTGCTGCTGACCAGCCCCCTGCCCCGGACCTTTCTGCTGTGCAGCAAATTACTGGCGACGTCGCTGATTTCGTTGTTGCAGGTGTACGCCTTCCTCGCGATTGCCTGGCTGTACGGCGTGCAACCGCCGGCCATGGGCCTGTTGCTGGCGCTGCCGGGGTTGCTGCTGGTGGCGTTGATGCTCAGTGCGCTGGGCCTGTTGCTGTCCAACGCCATCCGCCAACTGGAGAACTTTGCCGGGGTGATGAATTTCGTGATCTTCCCGCTGTTTTTCCTGTCGTCGGCGCTGTATCCGCTGTGGAAAATGCGCGAGTCCAGCGAGTGGCTGTATTGGCTGTGCGCCTTGAACCCGTTCACCCATGCGGTGGAACTGGTGCGGTTCGCGCTGTACGAACGCTTCAACCCCTTGGCGCTGGCGGTGTGCGCGGGGCTGACGCTGGTGTTCGCCCTGCTCGCCGTGCTCACCTTCAACCCGCAACACGCCGCCTTGCGCAAATCCAGCTAACAACACTATCCGGATCGTTCCCACGCTCTGCGTGGGAATGCAGCCAGGGACGCTCCGCCTCCCAAGAGCGGACGCAGAGCATCCGGTGAGGCATTCCCACGCAGAGCGTGGGAACGATCAGCACCCGGCAATCCAGGGCAAATTACTACTTTGGTACTGGTTTACCTGTCTATCGTCGCATTCACAACGCATCGCTACTGGCATGTAATGGGTTCATAACTATAAGGACTGACCCCTATGCCGCGTGCCCGACGTGTTCTGTTGCGCCCTTCTCTCGCTGCGCTGTCGCTGAGCTTGTTGCTGGACACCGCGCAGGCCGAAACAGCGCTGTTCTCCGCCGGCGGCTATCGCATCGGCCTGTACCGCAGCCCGACCCCGACTCAGCTCCAGGGCGCGAGCATCATCGACACGCCCGCCCTGCAGAGCCTGCTCAAGCAGACGCCCCGGCCGGTGCTGATCGACGTCTACCGCCGACAATGGCTACAGGGCCGTTTCATCGAAGACCAGCCCCACGAAAACCTGCCCGGTAGCCATTGGCTGGCCAATACCGGTGACGGTGATCTGACGCCCGACTGGCAAGACTATTTTGCGCGTAACCTGAACACATTGACCGCTGGCGATCCCGCGCAACCGTTGGTCTTTTACTGCCGCTCCGATTGCTGGTTGAGCTGGAACGCGGTAAAACGCGCTGCTTCCATGGGCTATAAAACACTGTATTGGTACCGCGACGGACTGGATGCCTGGCAAGCGGCGAATCTGCCCGTGACGCAGGCGAAGCCCGAGCCTTTTCCCTGACTTGAGCACTTGCGTGTTGTTGCCACACCCTGAAAAAAATAATGAGGTGAAAGGCCATGTACAAAATTCTGATTGCCGACGATCACCCGCTGTTTCGCGAAGCCATTCATAACGTCATTAGCGACGGTTTCCCCGGCAGCGAGGTCATGGAAACCGCCGACCTCGACAGCGCCCTGGCCCTGACCCAGGAACACGACGACCTGGACCTGATCCTGCTCGACCTGAACATGCCCGGCATGCACGGCCTCAATGGCCTGATCAACCTGCGCAACGAGGCGCCGACCATTCCCGTGGTGATCGTCTCGGCCGAACAGGACAAGCAGATCGTGCTGCAAGCCATCACCTATGGCGCGGTGGGGTTCATCACCAAGTCCTCGCCACGGGTGCAGATGACCGAGGCCATCCAGCAGATTCTCAATGGCAATGTGTACCTGCCCCCAGACATCATCCGCACGCAAAAAAGTGGCGCCAGCCGGCGCATGAGCGAGACCCCGAGCTTCCCGCCGGAGCTGCTCCAGGCGCTGACCCGCAAACAGTTGCTGGTGCTTGAGCGCATGACCAAGGGCGAATCGAACAAACAGATCGCCTACACCCTGGAAATCGCCGAAACCACGGTCAAGGCCCACGTCTCGGCGATCTTGCGCAAACTCAATGTGCACAACCGGGTGCAGGCGATATTGAGTGCCGGGGATATTGATTTCGGGTCGTATCTTCGGCGTTGAGTTCGATCGTTCCCACGCAGAGCGTGGGAACGATCAATGGCGCCAGCGAAGACACCAGAAAGCTCAAGGCCTGCCGAGCAAATGACTCATCGCCGTCTTGAGCTTCATCGGCCGCACCGGTTTGTGCATCAGGGTGTGGCCCAGTTCGCGGATCTGTTGTTTGAGTTCGTTGCTGTAGTTGGCGGTGATCATCATCGCCGGGATCGCCGAGGCACGACGGGCGTTGATGCGGGCCACGGCGTCGACACCGTTCTGCTCGTCATCCAGGTGATAGTCGGCGATCAACAGGTCGGCTTCGGCGTGGTAATTGTCCACTTGCCGCGCCAGGTCCTCCTCCGACAGCGCCGTGACCACCCGGCAGCCCCAACCTTCGAGCAAGGTGCGCATCCCGGCACAAATCGCCGCGTCGTTGTCCAGCACCCACACCCGCGCACCGCGCAGGCGCTCGAGCATCGGTTCACTCATCAACAAACTCGGCAATGCCTTCGGCGCCGTGGCGCTCAAAGGCACTTCGACGGAAAACATCGAGCCCTGGCCCGGCCATGAACGTACGTGAATCCGGTGCCCGAGAATACGCGCGATTTTCTCGACGATCGCCAGGCCCAGCCCCAAGCCGCGATCCTGATCGGGGCGCTGCACGTCACCGCGTTTGAACTCCTGGAAAATCTCCTCCAGACGGTTTTCGGCAATGCCCATGCCGCTGTCCCAGACTTCAATCGTCAACCGCTGGTGATGCCGCCGGCAACCGAGCACCACCCGCCCGCTGTAGGTATAGCGAATGGCGTTGCTCAGCAGGTTGCGCAGGATCCGCGCGAGCAACTGAATGTCGCTGCGCACCAGCGCCGAACACGGGATGAAATGCAGCTCGAGGCCTTCACTGCGGGCCACTTGGGTGTATTCGGCGGCGAGGTTTTCCAGCAATTCGCTGAGGGCGAACGGCGCAATGTCGGCCTTGATCACCCCGGCATCCAGTTTGGAAATATCCACCAGCGTGCCCAGCAGGTTTTCCACGTCTTCCAGGGAATTGCTGACATTGCGCACCAGATTCTCGTTGGCCACCGGTTCCCGGCGTTCCAGCAACGCGCTGGTAAACAATCGTGCGGCGTTGAGCGGTTGCAGCAGGTCATGGCTGACGGCAGCGAGAAATTTGGTCTTCGACAGGTTGGCCTGCTCGGCCTCGAGCTTGGCCTCGCGCAAGCGTGATTCCACGCGGCGGCGCTCGTCGATTTCGCGCAATAGCTGGTCATTGAGGGTGGTCAGTTCGGTGGTGCGTTCGCGTACCCGCAACTCAAGGTTCTGATAGGCCTGATGCAACGCCTCGGCGGTGCGGCGGCGCTCGGTGATGTCGCGGATCAGTACGAAAATCCCGACCACTTCCCCGCTGGCCAGGCGATTGGGTACGTAGGAGCGCAGCATGTAGCGCTCCTGATTGTTGATATTGGTTTCGGCAAACTCGAACGTCACGCTTTCGCCGGCCAGGGCCCGGGCCACATAGGCCTCGAGGCGCTGATAGTGCTGCTCGCTGTGCACTTCGCGCAGGCTCTGCCCGAGCATTACGCCCCGGGGCCAGCAGTACCATTCTTCATAGACTTTGTTGGTGAATTCATAGACCAGATCGGCATTCAGGTAGGCGATCAGCGCCGGCACATGGTCGGTGATCAAGCGAATCCAGCGCTCGCTTTCGCTGAGGGCTTCGGCGTGCTGATAGCGTTCGGTGATGTCAGTAAAGGTGTTGACGAAGCCGCCGGTGGGCAACGGATGGGTGCGGATTTCCAGGACCCGGCCATCGTACAGGCGCTGCTCGCATTCCTGCACGTACCGGCCGTTGGCATCGCGACTGGCCGGGGTCAGCAGGTTCAGTTCACTGTCGGCGATCACCTCGGCGAACGGCCGATGGGCCGCCACCGGAGCCAGGCCGCTGAGTTCCAGGAAGCGCCGGTTCCACAGTTCCAGAATGCCCTCGGCGTTGACCATCGCCACCCCTTGGGACAGGTTGTCGACCGCCCGTTGCAACAGGTGCGACTTCTGCGCCACGGCCTGCTCGCGGCGCAGGGTTTCGCTGAGTTTGACGTCAGTAATGTCGGTGAACAGGATCACCCGCCCGCCTTCCTGGGTCGGCCGCTCGCTGACTTGCAGCCAACGGCCATTGTGCAGGCGATAGAGCAGGCTTTCGTCGACAGGCGACCGGGGTTCTTCACTGAACAACCCGGTCGAAGTCATCAACCGTTTGACCTCACTCAGGCGCATGCCCGCGTTGATCCGTACCCGGCTGTTACCCCAAAACGCCTTGAAACGGCTGTTGAACAGCACGATCCGCTGCTCGGCATCGAACAGCACAAAGGCGTCGGAGATGCTTTCGATGGCGTCGATCAAGTGTTGATGAGCGGTTTCGGCCCGTAGCCGCGCTTCGCTGAGCAAATGGTTGCCGGCCTTGAGTTCGGCCATGGCCTGGTTCAGGGCGTCGGTGCGCTCACGCACCTGTTCGGCCAGCACCACCGAATGCTGGAACGCCGCATACGGGTCGTTGCCCCGGGTGATACCGGACTCGATGCGTTCGATCAACGCGTCATTGATGCGCTGCAATTTTTGGTTTTCGTGCCGCAGGCTGGCGATTTGCGTCTGAAGGTCAGCGCTGTCCAGGGGCGCGTCCTCGGGCAATGGCAACCCCGGTGAAGGTCTGGTTGATGTGCATGCCATTGAACTGTTCTCCGTAGGTGTTGAAACCCATCACCTGCTGGTCCCGCAAAAACGCGCCGATCTGCTCGAGACTGCCGGCGTCTTCCAGTTCCAGGCGCCGGAGAAAACAGTCACAGCCGATGGTCAGCAACAAGTCCCCGAGACGCTCGCGCAAGCCCTCGAACAGGCCTTGCAGATTCGGCAGCATGGGGCCGGGTTTCATGACGGTGAGGACGATGCCGTTTTCCACCGCACAGTAGAAACTCAGGCTCAGGTCTGGATGAACCTGCTGGATCGCCCGCACGTAATACTGATCGTTGATCCGCACCGCCAACGGGTGTGCGGCAAAGGTCCGGTAATCGAGGTCGGCCACCGCCACGCCGATATGCCGGGCGTACTCCTCGGCGGCCGGTTCGGCGTTGAGCTCGAATACCCGGCGCGAAGTGCTGTCGGCAGCGGTGACCACCAGCTTTTCGGCCCTGGGCAGGATGTGGTGGGTGGTGAAGACTTCGAAGTCCAGCCAGGTATTGACCAGCACCACCACCGCCGCGCCGCTGTGAAACTCGCCGCCGAAATACACATGGGTGTGGGTCAGGTAATTGTCGTCGCCGGCCGAACCGCCGAAATGCGGAATATCGCCCAAAGCCGCGCTCAAGGCAGCGAGCACCATTTCTTCACGACTGGACAAGCCATCGAGCAGGGTCAGGGCAAAGCTGTTGCCCTTGATCGGCGCCAGGGTATTGCTGCGACAACCGCTGACCAGGCGCTCGACCATTTGCTGGGCATCGATCAGGCTGAAATGCTCCATCTCATCGATCAGTTCGGTAGAGATGGAAAAGTGCCGATGATCGAAGCCCACCGCGGTCACGCAGCTGCGGCCATAACCTTGGGGGGTGATTTCGCCGGCACTGGTGCAGCCCACCAGCCGGATGCCGCCGAAACTCTGCTGCAACGCCTGCCCCAGCGCCTGCAAGTCGTACTCGGCGGAACAGAAGAACAGCACGAAGCCCAAATGCGGGTGCAAGAGTTGTCGCGCCAGATCCTGCGCCGCTTGCTGCGCATCGATGGCCTGGGACATGGCACTGACCACACCGTCACTCTGAACCTGCTGCATCGTCGCCCCTCGCCTGTATGAGGCTCGAGTGTACGAAGCCTGCGGGTGGTGACGAATGCTACTTGGGTAGCGGGTGGGTGGTTCGATGGGATGAGAGGGGGATTTGCACGATTGCGTGGCTGGAGCTTTTGTGGCGAGGGGGCTTGTCGGAACGCCGCATCGCCCCGTTGGACTGCGCAGCAGTCCCCGAAACTGGCCGATGCGCGACCAAAATCGGGGCCGCTTCGCGACCCAACGGGGGCAAGCCCCCTCGCCACAGCAAGCTCCCTCTCCACAGAAAGCGCTCTCGCCACAAGGAGTGGTTAGTCAGCCCCTACCAGGTCAACACCGCCCCCACCGCAAAGGTATCGGTGTTCTCATTCTGGGCGCTGGTGTCGTGGCCGTTGATTTCGAACTGGTTGTACTCGGCCACCAGCTTGAGGTTGTCGTTGACGTCATGGAACAGCGCAACGCCGCGAGTCTCATAATCGGCGCCGCTGCCGACCACGCCGTTACCGTCGTCCTTGGTCTTGCCATAAGACAAGGCCAGACGGTTCTTGCCCAGTTTGTAGGAGCCCTGCAACAGGTAGCCGTCGCTGTCGACATTGCGCAAGGTCGGCTCGCCGGCGTTGTTGGTGAAGAACGGGTTAATGCCTTTGGCCTGGAAACCGGAACCGGTCAGCGACAGCCCGCCCATCTTCGCCTGCACACCGTAACCGACACCTTTGGAGGTGACGGACTCGACGTTGGAGTCGGTGTTGTCGGAGGTCTGGTAGCTACCGTTGAGCCAGCTGTAAATCTTCGCTCCGCCGAGGTCGAACTGATAGGTGATCTCGCTCTCGGTACGCGGGTTCTTCTGGTAGGCCTTGCCGGTTGCGCTACTGTCGTTGGTGTCGACCGGGTCCATTATCCCCACCGCGACCCGCAAGCCGTCCATCATTGGGGTGCGATAGGTAATCTGCGACGTCGGGAACGGGTACGGATAGCCGCTGCCGATATTGCCGAACGACACCCCGCCGCCGTCCACCAGGCCCAACGTATCGCTGACCTGACCGTAACCGGCGAGCAGTTCGTCGAGCAGGATGTTGGAGCGGGCAAACAGGCCGAAATCCTTGCCGATCAGCACCTCGCCCCATTCCGGGTTGGCCACCGTGCCGTAGAACTGCCGCACGTCGATGGCGGTGTCGGTGCCGTTGGTTTCGCTGTCGTTGATGGTCACCCAGAACGAGGCCCGGGCGCCGAGCTTGAGGTCATCGACCTGCTTGCCCATGTTGAAACCCAGATAGTTAGGTAAAAAGCCCATCTTCACCCGCGCCTGGCGCCGGTCGTACTGATCGCCGGCCCGGTCCACGTTGCTGTTGACGTAGAAGGCGTTGATGTAGCCATCGGTAGAGAACGTGGTCTGGTCCTTGTCATACAGCATGATTTCGGCCTGGGTGATTGAGCTCAGGCCCAGGGATGACAGACTAACGATGAAAGCCGGCAAGAAACGATGCTTGAAGTTCTTATTGTTGTGCATGACGCGCTCCGCTACGGGGACTTGATGTCGGAGGCGATTATCGAAAGCGGACAGGCGGCGTCATACGCTGCCTTGGGGGGGGTTGTCAGGTGCTTTGGGGTGGCCGGTAGCGCGCGGCAAATTCGGTGTAAGACCGCCCGTCGGCCGGGCCCGGAACTTAGGGTGTAAGCCTGTGGACCCGACTGGCGGCCACAGGAACCGGTGCGCGCTAGGCGAGCGCTCTAAACAGCATGTAAACGGCAACCACCACGCAGACGCTGGCAAAGCCGATCTGCAACCCTCGGGCCGGCACCCGCGCGCAGAGTTTTCGGCCGAGGATCATCCCGACGATGCTGGCGACAATGAACGACATGCCCAAACCATCGATCCGCACCCCGGCGTGAAACGCGCCAATTACCCCGATGATCGAGATCAGGCTGATCACCATCAACGACGTGGCGACGATCCCGCGCATCTGCACATCGGTCAGTTGCTTGAACGCAGGCACTATCAGAAAACCGCCACCGACCCCGAGCAACCCCGAGACCACACCAGTGACCGCACCGAGCGCGGCGAGGGTCGCGGTGCATTTGGCGGTCCAGGAAAAACGCCCGGTCTGTTGATCGAGCATGCAATTTTTATGGCCCCAGTTGGCGTGGCCGTGATCGCTCGGGCCGGCGTCGAGCTTTTCCGGGCGCAGCATCCGCCAGGCCACCATGACCATCAGCAGACTGAACAGGATTTTCAGGATCTTTTCCGGCAACTGATGGGCGAAATAGATGCCCACCGGCGAAAACACCGCGCCGAGCAAAGCAATCAACAGCGCCGCGCGATAGCGCACCAGGCCATGGCGCAACCCGTCGATCGCACCGATCGCCGCCGCACTGCCCACCGCGAACAACGCGACGGGCGCCGCCTGGGTCATGGTCAGACCCAGCCCGAGCACCAGGGCCGGCACAGCAAGAATACCTCCACCGGCTCCGGTCAAGCCGAGCACCAGGCCCATGACCAGGCCAAAAAAACTTGCCAACAACATAGAACACTCATGATCCGCGAAAAAAGGCCGGGGACGCCCGGTATCGATTGAGTGACAGGATAGAGCCCGCACAGTTTTTTTCATTAATTGAATTGATGCGGGGCTGGTCAACGCAGGGAAAATGAAACTACCCTCAGGGCTTGTCCAAACAGAAACAGCCACCATGCCCGCCTTGATTGAAGCCTTCCTCGACCCCGCATCCAAGACCTACAGCTATGTGATCTACGAGCACGATGGCGGGCACTGCGCGATTGTCGACCCGGTGCTCGATTACAACGCCGCCGCCGGACGTACCTCGACCGTCCAGGCCGACAAGGTCATCGCCTTCGTTCGCCAACACCAGTTGCAGGTGCAATGGCTGCTGGAAACCCATGCCCACGCCGACCACCTGTCGGCCGCGCCTTATCTGCGCCGGGAACTGGGGGGCAAGATTGCGATCGGTCAGTCGATCAGCAAGGTTCAGGGGGTGTTCAAGACACTGTTCAATCTTGAACCGGGATTCAGGGTCGACGGTTCGCAGTTCGATCACCTGTTCGCGCCGGACGAGTCATTCCGCATCGGCAACCTCAAGGCCACAGCCCTGCATGTGCCCGGACATACCCCGGCGGACATGGCTTACCTGATCGACGGCGACGTGATTATGGTGGGCGACACGTTGTTCATGCCGGATGTCGGCACCGCACGTTGCGACTTCCCCGGCGGCAACGCCAACCAGATGTTCGCCTCGATCCGCAAACTGCTGGCCTTCCCCGCCAGCGTGCGCCTCTTCGTCTGCCACGATTACCCGCCCGAGGGCCGCGCCCCGCAATGCCAGAGTACGGTTGGCGAGCAGCGTAAAAGCAACATTCATATTCACGACGGCGTCGACGAAGCCTCCTTCGTCGCGATGCGCACCCAGCGTGACGCTGGTTTGTGCATGCCGACGCTGTTGCTGCCGGCGATTCAGGTGAATGTGCGGGCAGGGAATTTGCCGCCCGCGGAAGACAATGGCGTGACCTACCTGAAAATCCCCCTGAACCAACTCTAGCCCCGAACGCTGCCTCGCGGTGCTCGACAGCTGCTACGGCCGCTACAACTGCGATCTTCAATTGGCCAGGGTCAGACCATTCGCCGGCAACGGCAACGCCGTCTTGTAGCGCACTTGCTTGAGCGCAAAACTCGAACGAATGTTCGCCACCCCCGGCACCTTGGTCAGGAAGTCCATCATGAAACGCTCCAGCGACTGGATGGTCGGCACCAGCACGCGGATCAAATAGTCCGGGTCGCCGGCCATCAAATAGCACTCCATCACCTCCGGACGATCCGAAATCGCCTCTTCGAAGTGCTGCAACGCCTCTTCCACCTGCTTCTCCAGGCTGACGTGAATGAACACATTCACATGCAACCCCAGCAGATCGGGATCCAACAGCGTCACCTGCTCGCGAATCAGCCCTAATTCTTCCATCGCCTTGACCCGATTGAAGCACGGCGTGGGCGACAGGTTCACCGAGCGCGCGAGGTCGGCGTTGGTGATGCGTGCGTTCTCCTGAAGGCTGTTGAGAATGCCGATGTCGG
Organism: Pseudomonas sp. FP1740; assembly: GCF_030687165.1. Lineage (NCBI taxonomy): Bacteria > Pseudomonadati > Pseudomonadota > Gammaproteobacteria > Pseudomonadales > Pseudomonadaceae > Pseudomonas > Pseudomonas sp. FP1740. Next base: position 2,889,060 of record NZ_CP117461.1, on the reverse strand, counting down.
TACGGTCCAGTTTGCGCATGAGACAAAAACACCTGTTTTTTATGTTTATGCAGATTTTTTATCCTCAAATGACCTCCAGCGCAACGAAACACAGAGAAATATTCTTCTTGGCCCGGCCTATGATTGTTGTAGGACAAGAATTCTTTTACCGAAGAATGACTGCCAGCTCACTACAAGAAATTCACAAGATCGAGCGTAGAAGCCATGAACCAAGCGTACGAACCGCTGCGCCTGCACGTTCCCGAACCCTCGGGCCGCCCGGGGTGCAAAACCGACTTCTCCTACCTGCATCTGACCGATGCCGGCACGGTGCGCAAACCCCCAATCGACGTAGAACCGGCCGATACCGCAGATCTGGCCAAAGGCCTGATTCGCGTGCTCGACGACCAGGGCAATGCCCTCGGCCCATGGGCTGAAGGTGTACCCGTCGAGATCCTGCGTAAAGGCATGCGCGCCATGCTCAAGACGCGGATCTACGACAATCGCATGGTGGTCGCCCAGCGCCAGAAAAAAATGTCGTTCTACATGCAGAGCCTCGGCGAAGAAGCCATCGGCAGCGCCCAGGCCCTGGCCCTGAACATCGACGACATGTGTTTCCCCACCTACCGTCAGCAAAGCATCCTGATGGCTCGCGAAGTGCCGCTGGTGGACCTGATCTGCCAACTGCTGTCCAACGAGCGCGATCCGCTCAAGGGCCGTCAGCTGCCGATCATGTACTCGGTCAAGGAAGCCGGTTTCTTCACCATTTCCGGCAACCTCGCCACCCAATTCGTCCAGGCGGTGGGCTGGGGCATGGCCTCGGCGATCAAGGGCGACACCAAAATCGCCTCGGCGTGGATCGGCGACGGTGCCACTGCTGAATCGGACTTCCACACCGCCCTCACCTTCGCCCACGTGTACCGTGCGCCGGTGATCCTCAACGTGGTCAACAACCAGTGGGCGATCTCGACGTTCCAGGCGATTGCCGGCGGTGAAGCCACCACCTTTGCCGGACGCGGCGTCGGTTGCGGCATCGCCTCCCTGCGGGTCGATGGCAACGATTTCTACGCGGTCTACGCTGCATCCGCCTGGGCTGCCGAACGCGCGCGGCGCAACCTCGGCCCGACCATGATCGAATGGGTCACCTACCGTGCCGGCCCGCACTCGACCTCCGATGATCCTTCCAAATACCGTCCTGCGGACGACTGGAGTCACTTCCCGTTGGGTGACCCGATTGCACGCCTCAAGCAGCACCTGATCAAAATCGGTCAGTGGTCCGAGGAGGAACACGCCGCAGTCAGCGCCGAACTGGAAGCCGAAGTGATCGCCGCGCAGAAAGAAGCCGAGCAGTACGGCACCCTCGCCGGCGGCCAGATTCCGAGCGCCGCGACCATGTTCGAAGACGTCTACAAAGAGATGCCGGAGCACTTGAAGCGCCAGCGTCAGGAGTTGGGGATCTGACATGAACGATCACAACAATAATATTCAGTTGGAAACCGCCATGACCACGACCACCATGACCATGATCCAGGCCCTGCGCTCGGCCATGGATGTGATGCTTGAGCGTGACGACAACGTCGTGGTGTTCGGCCAGGATGTGGGCTACTTCGGCGGCGTATTCCGTTGCACCGAAGGGCTGCAGAACAAGTACGGCACCTCCCGGGTGTTCGATGCACCGATTTCCGAAAGCGGCATCGTCGGTGTCGCCGTGGGCATGGGTGCTTACGGTTTGCGGCCAGTGGCCGAGATCCAGTTCGCCGACTACGTGTACCCGGCGTCGGACCAGATCATTTCCGAAGCCGCCCGCCTGCGTTATCGCTCGGCCGGCGAGTTCACCGCGCCGATGACCCTGCGCATGCCCTGCGGCGGCGGCATCTACGGCGGCCAGACCCACAGCCAGAGCATCGAGGCGATGTTCACCCAGGTCTGCGGTTTGCGCACCGTCATGCCGTCCAACCCTTACGACGCCAAAGGCCTGCTGATCGCCTCCATCGAAAACGATGACCCGGTGATCTTCCTCGAGCCAAAACGCCTGTACAACGGCCCGTTCGACGGTCACCACGAGCGCCCGGTAACCCCATGGTCGAAGCACCCCGCCGCACAAGTGCCGGACGGTTACTACACCGTGCCGCTGGATGTGGCCGCCATTACCCGTCCGGGCAAGGACGTGACCATCCTGACCTACGGCACCACGGTTTATGTGTCGCAAGTCGCCGCTGAAGAAACCGGCATCGACGCCGAAGTCATCGACCTGCGCAGCCTGTGGCCGCTGGACCTGGAAACCATCGTCAAGTCGGTGAAGAAAACCGGACGCTGTGTAGTTGTTCACGAAGCGACCCGTACCTGCGGATTCGGCGCCGAGCTGGTCGCGCTGGTGCAAGAGCATTGCTTCCACTACCTGGAAGCGCCAATCGAGCGCGTGACCGGTTGGGACACCCCCTACCCGCACGCGCAAGAGTGGGCGTATTTCCCTGGTCCGTCCCGTGTGGGCGCGGCTTTGCATCGGGTTATGGAGGTCTGAATGGGCACGCACGTTATTAAAATGCCGGACATTGGCGAAGGCATTGCAGAAGTTGAATTGTCTCAGTGGCACGTCAAGGTTGGCGACATGGTCGTCGAAGATCAGGTGCTGGCCGATGTGATGACCGACAAGGCGATGGTCGACATCCCCTCGCCGGTGAACGGCAAGGTGATTTCACTGGGTGGACAGCCGGGCGAAGTCATGGCGGTCGGCAGCGTGCTGATCAGCATTGAAGTCGAAGGCGCAGGCAACGTTAAGGAATCGACTGCGCCAGCGGCTGTTATTAAAGAAGCACCTGTGGCGGCGCCGAAAGTTGAAGCCGTCATAGAAAGCACACCGGCTGCAGCGGCCCCGCGTCCGGCTGCCGCTTGCCAAGGACCGATGGTCGCGCGTGAAGCCGACGAACGTCCGCTGGCCTCCCCGGCCGTGCGCAAGCATGCGCTGGACCTTGGCATTCAACTGCGCCTGGTGCGTGGCAGCGGCCCTGCCGGGCGGATTCTGCACGAAGACCTCGAAGCTTATCTGGCTCAGGGTCAGTCGAACGCATCGACCGCCACCGCCGCTTACGCCCAGCGTAACGATGAACAGCAAATCCCGGTGATCGGCATGCGCCGCAAGATCGCCCAGCGCATGCAGGACGCCACCCAGCGTGCTGCCCACTTCAGTTACGTCGAAGAAATCGACGTCACCGCCGTCGAAGAACTGCGTGCGCACCTGAACGAAAAACACGGCGCGACCCGTGGCAAGCTGACCTTGCTGCCGTTCCTGGTGCGCGCCCTGGTCGTGGCCCTGCGCGACTTTCCGCAGATCAACGCCCGTTACGACGACGAGGCCCAGGTCATCACCCGCCTCGGCGCGGTGCATGTGGGCGTCGCCACGCAAGCCGACATCGGTTTGATGGTGCCGGTGGTGCGTCACGCCGAAGCCCGCAGCCTGTGGGACAACGCCGCGGAAATCTCCCGCCTGGCAACTGCCGCACGCACTGGCAAGGCCAGCCGCGATGAGCTGTCCGGCTCGACCATCACCCTGACCAGCCTCGGCGCCCTGGGCGGCATCGTCAGCACGCCGGTGCTGAACCTGCCGGAGGTGGCGATCGTCGGCGTGAACAAAATCGTCGAACGGCCAATGGTGATCAAAGGCCAGATCGTGATCCGCAAGATGATGAACCTCTCCAGCTCCTTCGATCACCGCGTGGTCGATGGCATGGACGCGGCGCTCTTCATCCAGGCCATTCGTGGCTTGCTCGAACAACCCGCAACGCTGTTTGTGGAGTAAGGAATGCAACAGACTCTAAATACCACGCTGCTGATCATCGGTGGCGGCCCTGGCGGTTATGTGACGGCGATCCGTGCCGGTCAGTTGGGCATTTCGACCATTCTGGTGGAAGGCCAATCGTTGGGCGGCACCTGCCTGAACATCGGCTGCATTCCGTCCAAGGCGTTGATCCACGTCGCCGAACAGTTCCATCAGACACAGCACCACAGCCAGTACTCGGCGTTGGGCATCAGCGTATCGGCGCCGACCCTGGACATCGGCAAAAGCGTCGAGTGGAAGGACGGCATCGTCGATCGCCTGACCACTGGCGTCTCGGCACTACTAAAGAAGCACAAGGTCCAGGTCATCCACGGCTGGGCGAAAGTGATCGACGGCAAAACCGTTGAAGTCGGCGACACGCGGATTCAGTGCGAGCACCTGGTGCTGGCCACCGGTTCGACAAGCGTCAACCTGCCAATGCTGCCGATTGGCGGGCCGATCATCTCCTCCACTGAAGCCCTGACGCCGAAAAGCGTGCCGAAACGGCTGGTTGTGGTCGGTGGCGGTTACATCGGTCTGGAGCTGGGGATTGCTTATCGCAAGCTCGGCGCCGAGGTCAGCGTGGTCGAGGCGCAGGATCGTATTCTGCCGGCCTACGATGCCGAACTGACCCATCCGGTGCACGAAGCACTCAAACAACTCGACGTGAAGCTTTACTTGAAGCACAGCGTTGAAGGTTTTGATTCGCAAAGAAATTTACTGCAAGTTCGCGACCCGAACGGCGACATCCTGAATCTTGCAACCGATCAGGTGCTGGTGGCCGTCGGTCGCAAACCCAACACCCAGGGCTGGAACCTCGAAGCCTTGAACCTGGACATGAACGGTTCGGCAATCAAGATCGACAACCGTTGCCAGACCAGCATGCGCAATGTCTACGCCATCGGCGACCTCAGCGGCGAACCGATGCTCGCCCACCGGGCCATGGCCCAGGGCGAGATGGTCGCCGAGCTGATCAGCGGCAAACACCGCGAATTCAACCCGACCGCCATTGCCGCCGTGTGTTTCACCGACCCGGAACTGGTGGTGGTCGGCAAGACCCCGGACGAGGCCAAGGCTGCGGGGCTGGACTGCATCGTGTCCAGCTTCCCGTTCGCCGCCAATGGCCGGGCGATGACACTGGAGTCGAAAAGCGGCTTCGTGCGGGTCGTGGCGCGGCGTGACAATCATCTGATTATTGGCTGGCAGGCGGTGGGTGTGGGTGTTTCGGAGTTGTCGACGGCGTTCGGTCAGAGCCTGGAAATGGGCGCGCGGCTGGAAGACATCGCCGGCACCATCCACGCGCATCCGACGCTCGGCGAGGCGGTGCAGGAAGCGGCGTTGCGTGCGTTGGGGCATGCCCTGCACCTTTAAAGACTAACGCAACCCTTGGTAGCAGCTGTCGAGCACCGCGAGGCAGCTGCTACAACGAGGTGCATCGATGGTCGCGGAGTTCGTAATCCGGGCTGCGATTTAGGCCCGGAATGAAGTATTGTTGTCCCCATCCAGAAAAATGTCAGAAGCCTTGAACCGTTTCGACGGTTGTTAAGTGATAGAGGGTGTCATGGGTAACGAAAGCATCAATTGGGACAAGCTGGGTTTTGACTACATCAAGACAGACAAGCGCTATCTGTCGCACTGGCGTAATGGCGAGTGGGACAAAGGCACCCTGACCGAAGACAACGTGCTGCACATCAGCGAAGGCTCTACGGCCCTTCACTATGGCCAGCAGTGCTTCGAAGGCCTGAAGGCCTACCGTTGCAAGGACGGTTCGATCAACCTGTTCCGCCCGGACCAGAACGCCGCCCGCATGCAACGCAGCTGCGCGCGCCTGCTGATGCCGCAGGTGTCCACCGAACAGTTCATCGAAGCGTGCAAGGACGTGGTCCGCGCCAACGAGCGTTTCATCCCGCCTTACGGCACCGGCGGCGCGCTGTACCTGCGCCCGTTCGTGATCGGCGTGGGTGACAACATCGGCGTGCGTACCGCACCCGAGTTCATCTTCTCGATCTTCTGCATCCCGGTCGGCGCCTACTTCAAGGGCGGCCTGACCCCGCACAACTTCCTGATCTCCAGCTACGACCGTGCCGCCCCACAAGGCACCGGCGCGGCCAAGGTCGGTGGCAACTACGCCGCCAGCCTGATGCCAGGCTCCCAAGCCAAGAAGGCGCACTTCGCCGACGCCATCTATCTGGACCCGATGACCCACACCAAAATCGAAGAAGTCGGCTCGGCCAACTTCTTCGGGATCACCCACGACAACAAGTTCGTCACCCCGAATTCCCCTTCGGTGTTGCCGGGCATCACCCGTCTGTCGTTGATCGAACTGGCCAAGACCCGTCTGGGCCTGGAAGTGGTCGAAGGTGACGTGTTCATCGACAAGCTGTCCGACTTCAAGGAAGCCGGTGCATGCGGTACTGCTGCCGTTATCACCCCGATCGGTGGCATCAGCTACAAAGACAAGCTGCACGTGTTCCACAGCGAAACCGAAGTCGGCCCGGTCACCCAGAAGCTCTACAAAGAGCTGACCGGTGTACAGACCGGCGACATCGAAGCGCCAGCGGGCTGGATCGTCAAGGTTTGATCTGACGCGACTGTTCGTTTGAACACAAAAGCCCGGCCATCACATTGAAGGCCGGGCTTTTTTTCGTCCGCGTTTCGGGCAAAACGTCACTAGACTTGCCACGTGCAACCGCCATCAACAGGTGCCACCAAAACCATGGATAAATTCTGGCGAAAGTATCTGGCCTTGCTGGACACCGATTTCACCACGCAAGTGTTCGACAACATCAAGAACCTGCTGGTGTGCGCCCTGCTGTTCGCGGCGGGCACCAACGCGTTGCACGGCGGCCATCATGTATTTATGGGATTGTTCGCTTCAAACCTCGCCGGCTGGGGATTGATTGCAACGTCAGCACTGCTGATGCTGCTCAGTGTCAGCGACGGCTTGCGCCGGCTGTCCAGGTTGCCGTATCACACGGCGTTCCAGATCATCCTGGGTCTGGTTTACCTGGTGCTGGCGGTGCGGGTGGTGGAGATCGTCTGGGACTTCAGGGCGTAGCGGTCACGGCACGAGGTGTCTGCCAACTCAGCTCATCCTGAGCAATCCGGGCAAACAACCACTCCACAAAGATCCGCGTGTGCGCCGTCACGTCCGGCGCAACACCGTAGTAATAACGCGGCAACGGCATGCGCAACTCGGGCAACGGGCAGATCAGGTGTCCACTCAACAGATGGTTGCCCAGCAAAGAGGTCGGGCACAAGGCGAGGCCCTGTCCCTCCACGGCGGCCTGAAGCACCAGGTGCATGTGATCAAACTGCCGGGTGACCTGAGTGGCTGACTGGCTTTGACCAAAGTGCATGGCCCAATTGTGCCAGTCTTCGCGGCGTGCCTTGGCGGTCAGTAACGTATGCCGACTCAGGGACGTGAGGTCTTCAAGTGGCAGGCGCTCGATCAGCGATGGCGCCGCGACCAGCAACAATTCGTCTTCGAACAGCGCTCGCGCCTCAATCGCCGGAGCCCAATCGTCACGACCACGGCGAATGACGATATCGAACCCGTCGCGTGCCTGATCGGGTGCCTGGGTCTGGGTGATCACCTGCGGCTTGATGCCGGGGTACTGCGCAACGAAATCCGCCAGCCTGGGCGTCAGCCAAAGCATGGCAAAGGACGGACGCACATTGATCTTCACCGTAGGCAGCGAGGCATGCTGCTTGAGCGCAGTGGCGGCATTGGCGATCTGAGACAGCCCGGCGCTGACCTGTTCATAGAAGCGCTGGCCGGCCGGCGTCAGCACCGATTGACGGATACGTCGCTCGAACAGCAGCACCCCCAGGTACTCCTCGAGCAATTTGACGTGCCGGCTGACGGCACTGTGGCTGACATGCAGCTCTTCGGCCGCCAGGCTGAAGCTCTGATGACGAGCAGCAACGGCGAAGGCGCGAACAGCATTAAGCGGCGGTAGTGGATTCATGCGTCTAATTTAGTCACCTATGTGCTGTAATTAAAGCGTTTGTCACGCCCTCCTCGCCACGCCAATCTGCCAGCACGCAGCCAATGCCACCTGACGGAGCAAGCCATGAACAGTTACGGACTCTTTGTACTCTTCGCCACCCTGACTATTTTGAGCCCGGGACCTGGTGTGGTCCTGACCCTGTCCAACGCGGTACGCCACGGCTGGACGGGGGCGGTGCCGGGCATTCTGGGGATCGCGTCGGGGGCGTTTGTCGTCGCCGCCGTCAGCGCCACCAGTGTCGGCCTGATACTCAGCACCTCGGCGAACGCCTTTACCGCGTTGAAATATGCAGGGGCTGCCTATTTGTTGTACCTGGGCTACAAAAGCTGGCGCTCGGATCGTTTGAGTACCTTGCTTGAAACGCGCCCCTCAAGCCCCGGCTATCGATTCGTCGAAGCCGCTTCGCTGCAGTTTTTGAACCCCAAGGCGGTGTTTTTCTTTCTGGCGGTGTTCCCGCAATTCATCGACACCTCGGCGCACTTCTACAGCCAGTTCTTCAAACTGGTCGCCTCCTACGCCATTCTGGTGATCCTGGTGCACGGCAACTATGCCTTGCTCGCCAATGCCGCCAAAGGCTGGTTGTCGAGCCCGAAAGGTTCCTGGCTGACCGCAAAAGTTTCAGGCGTGACCTTCGCCGGTTTTGGCGTGCTGATGGCTTCGGCCAGTCGTTAAGCCGTAGGGCTGGCGATCACGCGGCGCCTGTTCTCGGTGGACGAGAGTGGCGCTGTCGTTCCCTGAGCCGGCAGTTCAACGGCGAACCGGCGACCGAGTTCCTTTCGCCCCACTGCCGTCAACGCCAACGCCCGACTGTCCAGATCCTGCGTCATCCATTGGCGCTTGATCGCCGTTTGCAGCAACGCCGCGCCCAAGGCACCGCCCAGGTGCGGCCGACGCATGCTCCAGTCCAGGCATGGACAGGCAAAGCGGCGGCGCAAAGTGCCGAGGTCTTTGACGTCGATGCCCAATCCTTCGAACAACGCTTCACCACTGTCGCTCAATCGATAAGCCTGCTCATCGGTTTGCAGCAACCACCCCGCGTCGATCATCCGGTCATGCAGCACCACTGCCAACGTGCCGGCCATGTGGTCGTAGCAGGTGCGGGCGAATTGCAGGCGGTCCGGGGTGCGCGGGTTGAACACTGGCGCAGCGTTCTGGCCGATCACCATCAGTGCTTCGAGTGCCTGGGCCACACGTTTGTCCGCGAGGCTGTAATAGCGGTGACGACCCTGAACGTGCAAACGCACCAGTGCCAGCTCCTTGAGCTTGGCCAAGTGCGCGCTGGCAGTCGAGGCGCTGACTTCCGCAACCGCCGCCAGCTCGGTGCTGGTGCGGGCGTGGCCGTCCATCAGCGAGCAGAGGATTTTCGTCCGCGCAGGCTCGGCAATCGCTGCGGCCACTTGAGAGATGCCAACGTCGTGTTGCTCTGCGTTCATATTTCGCTCCCGGACGAATCAAGGCCCCTTCGGACTGGAGATAGTAGCAACACTTTTCAACCATCGATAAGGCTGCGCCCCATGGACCCGATCATCGCTGCGACTCACGCCGATCCTTACCCCTACTACGCGCAACTGCGTGCCGAGGGTGGATTGGTTTTTCATCAGGGACTGAAACTGTGGGTGGCCAGCAGCGCCCGAGCGGTCGCCGCCGTGCTGGCGCATCCGGATTGCCATGTGCGGCCGGCGCATGAGCCGGTGCCCAAGGCAATTGCTCAGGGCATGGCGGGCAAAGTGTTCGGTCAGCTAATGCGGATGAACGAGGGTGAGCGGCAGCGTTGCCCGAGGGCAGCGATTGAGCCGGGGCTGACGCTGATTGATGGGAATGACGTCAATTCATTGGTCAGCGCTCGGTTGATTACCCCTGGAGCCGATGGGTTGTACACGGCGATGTTTCGCGGGCCGGTCTGTGTAGTGGCGGCGTTGCTGGGCTTTTCTCCGGCTCAGGGCCGGGCCATCAGCGAGCTGACCGCTGACTTCGTCGCCTGCCTGTCACCCCTCAGCGACCAGGCCCAACTGGACGCTGCCCATGTTGCGGCAGAACAGCTGAAGGGATATTTCATCGAGCTTCTGGCTGATCCGAACAATCGAAGTACCCTGCTCGCCGGTATCCGGCAGCGCTTCGCCACCTCGACCGACCCGGAAACCTTGATCGCCAACCTGATCGGCCTGTTCTCCCAGACCTACGAAGCCACCGCCGGGCTGATCGGCAATGCGCTACTGGCGTTGAATCGAAACCCGCAGCTCGATTTGACTCAGGCTGACGAGTTGATCGCCGAAGTGCAGCGCTTCGATCCTTCAGTGCAAAACACCCGCCGCTTCGTCGCAGCGCCCTGCGAAATCGACGGCGTGAACCTGAACCCCGGCGACGTGATTCTGGTGCTGCTGGCCTCGGCCAATCGTGATCCGCTGCTCAATGACGATCCCGATACATTCCTGCTCGAGCGCCCAAACCGCCGCAGCTTCACCTTCGGCGCCGGCCGTCATCAATGCCCGGGGCAAGTGCTGGCCTTGAGCATTGCCCGCGCGACGCTGACTCAGATCCTGACGATGAAACCGGCTTTGGATCGGTTGACCTGGCACTACCGCGCCTCTCTGAACGGGCGCATTCCTTTGTTTACTGATCTGCCGAACGCCTGACAGACCGTGTCATCGCTCTTCGCCTTGTATCGCGGTAATAGCGGATCAGGCTTGCAGCAAAATCGCTGCGCAACCCAAGGGGGCAAGCCCCCTCGCCACAGCAAGCCCCTCGCCACAGATAGCAAAAACCCCGCTCTCTCCTCTCAGAGACAGCGGGGCTAATCATTTCAATTCACTCGCCCATCAATCATCCCGCGTCAGCACTTCCAGCAATTCAATCTCGAAAATCAGATTCGAATTCGGCGTAATCGCCCCCATCGAGCGCTCGCCGTAGGCCAGGTGCGCCGGCACCAGCAGCTTGCGCTTACCGCCGACCTGCATGCCCATGATTCCCTGGTCCCAGCCCTTGATTACCCGCCCGGTGCCAATCACGCACTGAAACGGTTTGCCCCGGCTGTAGGAAGAATCGAATTCGGTGCCGTCTTCCAGCCACCCGCGATATTGGGTGGTGATCAGCGCGCCTTTGACGGCGGCTTTGCCGTCGCCCACTTCAAGGTCGATTACCTGCAACTCATCATTCATTACATTCACTCTATCTGTGCGCTTGCCCGAGCGGGCTTGATGGGCGCCGTTTTCCCAGAAATGCGGGCTATTGGCAACCGTTTCGCTCTGTATCCGGCAGTGGTCGTGAACTAATATACCCGCCACCTCCCCTACGGTTCGATACGCCATGAGCGCAATTCCTCAATGAGTCAGCTCTGGACCGACGTCACCATCGGCTCGCTGACCCTTGCCCTGATCGTCGCGCTGATTTGGCGCGATCGTTCGTTGCAAAAGCAGTTGGCCGAGTGCCGTGCGCTGATCGATAGCCTCACCGAGGGACAAAGTATCCACCAGGAAGGCGACGCCGAGCGCTTCAAACGTAGCCAATACTTCGCCCGCATCGGCACCTGGGACTGGGAGGTTGATACCGACAAGCTCTATTGGTCGGATGCAATCTACGGGATGTTCGGGTTCAAGATCGGCGAGGTGACGCCCTCCTACGCCCTGTTCTGTTCCTGTGTGCACCCGGACGACCGGGTCAAGGTCCGCGCCGGTGAATTGCGTTGCCTGGAAACCGGCGAAAACCACGACGAGGAATACCGCGTGGTCTGGCCGGACGGCAGCATCCGCTGGCTGCGGGAGACCGGCAATGTGGTCAAGAATGAGCATGACGCAACGATCAAGATGATGGGCGTGGTCCGCGACATCACCGAAGAAAAAGCCTCCGCCACTTATCTGCAGCACCTGGCCCATTACGACCCGCTGACCGGCCTGCCCAATCGCCTGGTGCTCGAAGAGCGCCTGTCCGCTGCCCTGGAACACGCCCGCCTCAGCGCCACGCGGGTGGCGCTGGTGTTTGTCGACCTCAATGGGTTCAAGGCGATCAACGACCACTATGGCCATGCGGCCGGCGACCGCGTGCTGGTCACCACCGCGACACGCCTGAAGAAAATCCTGCGTTCAACCGACACCGTCGCCCGGATCGGCGGCGACGAGTTCGTGGTCATCCTCCAAGGCCTTCCCCAAGGCAACAGCCTGCAAGACGAAGCCCGCAGCATCTGCCAGAAAATCTTCATCGAACTCGCACCGCCGGTGACCATCGGCAATGACCAGCGCCACATCGGCAGCAGCCTTGGGGTTGCGGTGTTCCCGGACCATGCGCCGAGCATGGACCGCTTGATTCACATTGCCGATCTGGCGATGTATGAGGCCAAGCGCAGCGGGAATAATCAGTATCGGTTGGGGAACATCAGCCCGATACGCGTTCACAGCGAATAGCCTTGGGCAAACGCCGAATCTCTGGAGGTCGGCAACATTGATCCGCTTCATGCATCAATACATACCAACTATGCAATTAACATATTGATGTCCCTGTTCCACTATCCACCCCAATAAGAACCGTGCACCGCGTCCAGGCAGTGCACGTCATAAAAGCGGTGGAGTACACGTCAATGACAGCATCAATCCATTCCGGTCGCTCCCGGACCAGTGCGATTTTCCGAGTGACCTCGGGCAACTTCCTCGAGCAATTCGATTTCTTCCTTTTCGGCTTCTATGCCACGCAGATCGCTGCCGTATTTTTCCCTGCCAGCAGCGAGTTCGCGTCCCTGATGATGACGTTCGCGGTGTTCGGCGCGGGCTTCCTGATGCGTCCGTTGGGCGCCGTGATACTGGGCGCTTACATCGATGATGTGGGGCGCCGCAAAGGGCTGATCGTCACCCTGTCGATCATGGCCAGCGGTACGATTCTGATTGTGCTGGTGCCCGGATACGAAACCATCGGGCTGTTCGCCCCGGCCATCGTGCTGATCGGCCGATTGCTGCAAGGCTTCTCGGCCGGTGCGGAACTGGGCGGTGTATCGGTGTATCTCGCGGAGATCGCCACTCCCGGCAACAAAGGTTTCTTCACCAGTTGGCAATCAGCGAGCCAGCAAGTGGCGATCATCGTCGCGGCGGCTTTGGGCTATGGTCTGAACCAATGGATGGCGCCGACGATGATTGCCGATTGGGGATGGCGGATTCCGTTTTTCGTCGGCTGCATGATCGTGCCTTTCATCTTCTTCCTGCGCCGTAACCTGGAAGAAACCGAAGAGTTCGCCGCCCGTAAACACCGGCCAAGCATGGGCGACGTGTTCCGCACCCTGGGACAGAACTGGGTCATCGTGTTCGCCGGGATGATGATGGTCGCCCTGACCACTACCGCGTTCTATCTGATCACCGTGTACGCGCCAACCTTCGGCAAAACCGTGCTGCACCTCAATACCTCCGATGCACTATTGGTGACCCTGCTGGTGGGCGTTTCGAATTTTTTCTGGTTGCCGATTGGCGGCGCGCTTTCAGATCGCATCGGTCGTCGCCCGGTACTGATCGCCATGGCGTTGCTGACGTTGGCCACGGCCTACCCAGCGCTGACTTATCTGGTGCAAGCACCGAGCTTCATCAACATGCTGTTGGTGCTGCTGTGGCTGTCGTTCATTTATGGCTTGTACAACGGCGCAATGATCGCCGCGCTGACGGAGATCATGCCGGTCGAGGTTCGGGTCGCAGGTTTCTCCTTGGCTTATAGCCTGGCGACGGCGGTGTTCGGCGGTTTCACACCGGCCATATCGACCTTCCTGATCCAGTACACCGGCGATAAGGCCGCACCCGGTTACTGGATGAGTTTCGCCGCGTTCTGTGCCCTGTGCGCGACGCTGTTTCTCTATCGCCGTGCCTCTGGCCGCCTGCAACCGGCCGTGTCGTGAACCACCCAACCTCTAACTGCGAGAGCTATTTGATGAAAAGGTTTTTCAACTTTACCGCCCTGGCCCTGGTGGCCAGTCTCGGTCTGAGTTCGATCGCCCAGGCTGAAGAAATCCGTGTAATGACGTCCGGTGGTTTCACGGCGGCCTACAAAATCCTCGGTCCGAAATTCGCCGAGTCTAGCGGCAACACCCTGGACACCGCCCTCGGTCCATCCATGGGGAAAGCCCCGGAAGCGATTCCCAATCGTCTGGCCCGCGGTGAGAAAGCCGACGTGGTCATCATGGTCGGTTATGCCCTCGACGACCTGATCAAGCAAGGCAAAGTCGATCCCGCTTCACGGGTCGAACTGGCGGATTCGCGGATCGGCATGGTGGTGCGTGAAGGCGCACCGAAGCCGGACATCAGCTCGGTGGAAGGCCTGAAAAAAACCCTGCTCGACGCCAAGTCAGTCGCCTACTCCGACAGTGCCAGCGGCGTGTATATCGAGGATCAACTGTTCAAGCGTCTGGGCATCGAAAACCAGCTCAAACCCAAATCGAAGATGATCCCGAAAATCCCGGTGGGCTCGGTGGTTGCCACTGGCGATTATCAACTGGGCTTCCAGCAGGTCAGCGAATTGCTACCGGTGCCTGGGGTGAGTTTTGTGGCGAAAATTCCGGAATCGGTGCAATCGGTCACTCGTTTCGCCGCCGGTATTCCGGTCAATGCGCAACACCCGGCCGAGGCCAAGGCACTGCTTGAGTACCTGGCCTCCAGCGCAGCCCAGCCGGACGTAAAAGCGACGGGGCTGGACTCAGTCAGCCACTGACCGAAGGTTGCTGGACTTTCATTTCCACCACCAGGCGCTCCAACGCCAATGCCGCCGGGGTTAACGTACGACCCCGGCGCTTGATCAACCCAACATTGCGCATCACCTGCGGATCGGTCAACGGTACCCGCGTCAGAATCGGGTGGTCCGCCGCCGGCATCGCCATCAACGGCACGGCCGCCACGCCCAACCCGGCCTCCACCAGACCGATCATGGTCGTCACATGACGGGTTTCGCAAATGCTCGGCCGCTGCGGCACCACGCCAGACAGCGATTGATCCAGCAAAAAGCGATTGCCCGAAGTCTTGTCCAGCGAGATGTAATCCTGCTGATAAAACTCATCCCACGTCACGCTGCTGCGTCCCGCAAGGGGGTGATCTCGTCTGCACGCCACCACATAACCTTCCTGCACCAGCGGCTCGAATTCGACTTCGGCCTCCAGGGTGCCCATGAAGCTCAGGCCAAAGTCCGCTTCACCGTTGACCACGGCACTCAATACCTCGTGAGCACTGGAGTCGAGCACCTTGACCTTGATCCGCGGAAATTGCCGATGGTAGTGGGCGATCACGCGCGGCATGAAGTAGTAGGCCGCCGACGGCACACAGGCGACGGTGACATGCCCGAGCCGGGTCGAGGCGACTTCGCTGATGCCCAGTAGCGCCACGTCCAGGTCATCCAGCAGGCGCTCGACGCTGGGCATGAAACCACGCCCAGCCTGAGTCAGGCTGACCCGGCGAGTCGTGCGCTCGAACAATTTCACGCCCAGAGCGTCTTCGAGCTTTTCGATCCGCCGGCTGAGGGCTGGTTGGGAGATGCGTACGGTGTCCGCAGCCTTGCGAAAGCTGCCCTGCTCCACCACGGCGCGAAAGGCTTGCAGATCGTTAAGGTCGAAGTTGATGGCCATGGTGCGCACTCGGGAACGAACAGATTGATCAGCTTATCCTATGAATGTCACTAATTGATGCTAAATGTTACGACATCTTGGGTGCCTGAAAAACTGCCATCGCGAGGCCCAAACATTTTCGTTCATGGCTGACGCATCCGGCTCCAGCCTTTATCCTTATCGCCCCCGCCGTATCGAGTTTTTGGAGTTTCGCATGCCCCACGAAGGCAACCTGTTACAAGCCGCTGTCGTCTTTTTGTTCGCGGCGGTGCTCGCCGTTCCCTTGGCCAAGCGCCTGCAACTGGGGGCGGTGCTCGGCTATCTGTTTGCCGGGGTGATCATCGGGCCGTCGGTGCTGGGTTTGATCGGTAATCCACAAAGCGTCAGCCACATTTCCGAGCTCGGGGTGGTGTTGTTGCTGTTCATCATCGGCCTTGAGCTGTCGCCGCGTCGTTTGTGGGTGATGCGCAAATCGGTGTTCGGCGTGGGCCTGGCGCAGGTGCTGTTGACCGGTTCGGTGATTGGCGTGCTGGCGTTGTTCGCGTTTGGCCAGTCCCTGAACAGTGCCATCGTGTTGGGCTTGGGCCTGGCGTTGTCGTCCACCGCGTTTGGCTTGCAAAGCCTGGCCGAGCGCAAGGAACTGACCAGCCCCCATGGGCGGTTGGCGTTCGCGATTTTGCTGTTCCAGGATATCGCCGCGATCCCGTTGATCGCGATGGTGCCGTTGCTGGCCGGCGGCGATCACACCAGCAGCGCGGCCGAAGATTTGAACCATGGCTTGCGGGTGCTGGGCAGCATCGCGGTGGTGGTGATCGGCGGGCGTTATCTGTTGCGTCCGGTGTTTCGCGTGGTGGCCAAGACCGGTCTGCCGGAGGTGTCCACCGCCACCGCGTTGCTGGTGGTGATCGGTACGGCGTGGCTGATGGACCTGGTGGGCGTGTCCATGGCACTCGGTGCGTTCCTCGCCGGCCTGCTGCTGGCGGATTCCGAATACCGTCACGAGCTGGAGGCGCAGATCGAGCCGTTCAAAGGCCTGCTGCTGGGGCTGTTTTTCATCAGCGTCGGCATGGGCGCCAACTTGAGTCTGCTGCTTAGTGCGCCGGTCGTGGTGCTGGGGCTGACCCTGCTGCTGATCGCCATCAAGCTACCGTTGCTGTTTGTGGTCGGTCGACTGGCCGGGGGGTTGGGCAAGGTCAATGCGATTCGTTTGGGGATCGTGCTGGCGGCCGGTGGTGAATTTGCCTTTGTGGTGTTCAAGATCGGTCGGGATCAGGGCTTGTTCGAGCCGCGCCTGTACGACTTGCTGGTGCTGACCATCACCCTGTCGATGGCGCTGACGCCGCTGTTGCTGCTGGCCTGCGCACGCCTGGTCAAACCCAAGGTGCAACCGGTGGAGGTGCCACAGAAGTTCCGTGAAATCGACGCCGATACGCCCCGCGTGGTCATTGCCGGCATGGGCCGTATGGGGCAGATCGTGGCGCGGATTCTGCGGGCGCAGAACATCAAATTCATCGCCCTCGACACCTCGGTGGAAACCATCGAACTGTCCCGCAGTTTCGGCGGTGTGCCGGTGTTCTATGGCGACCCGATGCGCCCGGAAATTCTCAGCGCGGCCAAGGTCGAGCAAGCGGAGTTCTTTGTGATCGCCACCGATGATCCAGACACCAACATCAAGACGGCCGAGGTGGTGCACAAGCTGTATCCGCACATCAAAATCATCGCCCGTGCCCGTAACCGTCAGCATGTGCACCGGTTGGTGGATGTCGGGGCGCAGGCGGTGCGGGAAACCTATTACTCCAGCCTGGAAATGACCCGGCGCACCCTGGTTGGACTGGGGCTGACCCAAGCCCAGGCGGATGCACGGATCAAGCGCTTTACCCATCATGATGAACAGGTGCTGGAGGCTCAGCACGCGGTGTATGACGATGCGGCCAAGGTGATGCAGACGGCGCAGGAAGCGCGGGCGGAACTGGCGAAGTTGTTTGAGTCGGATCAGCTGGAAGAGCAAGCGGGCAAGGTTTGAGGTGACAGTGATGACTTCATCGCGAGCAAGCTCGCGATGAACGATAACGCAGTGTTCGAGGCAACCCGAACGTCCAGGGAAACTTATCGCTGACGCTCATTGACACCCGCACCAAAGCCCTTGGGCAGCATGCGCGTGAGCGTGTTGTCGCGAACCCAGTAGTGATGGACCAACCCCGCCGCCGCGTGCAAACCGATCAGCCAGTAGCCGGCACTGCCGAGCCACTCATGCCAATGCTTGAATTGCTTGGCCAGCACAGGATCAACCGCCACCGGCGCCGGCAGGAAAAACTCGAAATACGGCATCGGCTTGCCCCCGGCGGCCAGCATCAACCAGGCCAATAGCGGCGTTGCGATCATCAGCACATACAACGCCAGGTGCATGAGGTGCGAGGCGCCGGTCTGCCAGGTGGGCAGGGCCGGAGTAATCGGTGGCCGGGGTGTGAGGCGCCCGAGCAAGCGAACCCAGACCAAGGCAAAAATGCTCAATCCGAATAAGCCGTGAAGCCCCAGGAAAAGGCCCCTCAAATCATTTCCACGGGGCAGTAGCCCTTTGATCTCGATGCAGCCATAAACGCCGATGAACAGCGCCAACATCAGCCAGTGCAAGGTGATCGAGAGTTTTCCATACCGGTGTACTGCTGAATCTGGGGTCATACAGAACCTCGTGTAGATCAGTGGCGGCTGCCGACTCATTTCGTGCAGCCTGGATCCGGTTTCGTCAAACCGACCGGCGCCACCCTGCCCGTCCAGTCTTAAGACAATCTGAAGGTCGCCTTCAGACTTCGTTAAGAATCGCCTTTGATACTCCTCCCAAACTGACTCAAGGGAGGCGTTCTTGCCCATGCACGATTTCGACTGGAACATCCCTCTGCCCCTGCACTTCGGTCAAGCCGAAACCCCGCAGATGAGCCTGGACAGGGCCTTGCCGGACGATGCCCAGCGACCCGTCTTCGAAGCTTTTATCCAGCAACGTTTTCGCAAGGCCCATGGCGCCGATATCCGCCATTTCATGCCGCAACTGTTCGGCATGAGCGATGAGTCCGGCACGCTGTGTGCGGTAGCCGGCTTACGACTGGCCAGTACCGAACCCTTGTTTCTGGAGCGTTACCTGGACGAGGCGATCGATACGCTGATCAGCGCCGCTGCCGGCCAACCCGTGGACCGGGCCGGCATTGTCGAGGTCGGTAACCTGGCCGCCAGCGATACCGGCAGCGCGCGACTGAGCATCATCGCCATCACCTACCTGCTGGCCATGGGCGGGCTGGAATGGGTGGCGTTCACCGGCAATATCGGGCTGGTGAACAGTTTCCATCGCCTGGGTTTGAAGCCGGTGACGCTGTGCGCCGCCGACCCCGAGCGGCTGGGTGAGGACCGTCACCACTGGGGCAGTTATTACGAGAGCCAGCCATGGGTGCATGTCGGCAACATCCGCGCCGGCTTCATTCATTTGCGCAACATCGGTCTGTTCAATCGCCTGGGGCTGCCAACGTCCCTTGAGGAGTCCAGCCATGTCGCCTGAAATGGAGCGTTTCAAACAAACCCTGCGCCATCACGCCGAACACAAAGGCAACGCCATCGCCCTGTGGGGCGATCAGTTGAAACTCGACTACGCCACGCTGTACGCCGAGGTCATGGATCGCCAACAGCGACTGCGCGATGAGCACGTCAAGGTGGTCGCGCTGGCTCTGGACAACGGCACCGAGGCAATGCTCTGGGACCTGGCCATCCTGTTCGAAGGCCTGACCTGCCTGACGTTGCCGCCCTTCTTCAGCTCGGCACAACGCACCCATTGCCTGGAACAGAGCCAGGCCGAACGGGTGATTGCCGAGCCGGAACTGGAAGCCGAACTGCAAGGGGCCGGCTACGAACACGCTGGCGAATTCTGGCGCCGTCCCTTCAGCGGTCCGAACCGGATACCCGAAGGCACCGCCAAACTGACCTTCACCTCAGGCACCACCGGCACGCCCAAAGGCGTGTGCCTGAGCGCCGAAAGCCTTTTGCGGGTGGCCCGTGAACTGGATCAGGCAAGCAAACCCACCGATCCACGGCACCACCTGGCGTTGCTGCCCCTGGCGATTCTGCTGGAAAACCTCGGCTGTTATGCCGCGCTGTATGCCGGCGCGACCCTGAGCGTACCGAGCCAGAAAACCCTGGGCATTCAGGGCGCCAGCGGTGTCGATGCGCCGCGGCTGCTGGGGTATCTGGCCGCCCGTGCGCCCGAGAGCTTGATCCTGGTGCCACAGTTGCTGCTGATGCTGGTCAGCGCCGCCGAGCAAAAAGCGTTCAACCCCCAATCATTGCGTTTCGCCGCCGTGGGCGGTGCGCGGGTCAGCGAAGAGTTACTGCATCGTGCCCAACGCATCGGCATGCCGGTGTACGAGGGTTACGGATTGTCGGAATGCGCGTCGGTGGTGTGCCTCAATCGCCCGGGAGCACACCGCCCCGGCAGCGTCGGCCGGCCCCTGCCCCATGTCGAAATTCGCCTGGCCGACGACGGCGAAGTGCTGGTCAAGGGCTCGACCCTGCTCGGCTATCTGGGGCAAGCGCCCTACCACGATGAATGGTGGCCAACCGGCGATCTCGGCGAGTTCGACCCGGAAGGTTTTCTCTACCTCAACGGGCGCAAGAAGCATCAGTTCATCACCAGTTTCGGCCGCAACGTCAACCCGGAATGGGTCGAGGCCGAACTCACCCAGCGTCGCCACATCGCCCAGGCGTTCGTCTACGGCGAAGCGATGCCGAGCAACCACGCCCTGCTCTGGCCCCATCGGCCGGACTGCACCGATGAAGAACTGGCCACCGCCGTGGCCCAGGCCAATGAGGCCTTGCCTGATTACGCTCAGGTTCATCACTGGACCCGTCTCGATCAACCGTTCACCCCCGCCAACGGCTTGCTGACCGCCAATGGCCGACCGCGCCGCGACGCCATCGTCGAGCATTACCGGGCGCAGCTCACCGAATCCGTTATTTCCGAGGAATCTGCACCATGAGTTTTTTCGACACCCTGCAAGAAGCCACCCAGCAGGAACGCCACGAGTTGTTCAACCTGCCGATCATCCTCGATGCCCTTGAGGGCAAGGTCAGCCTGGACAGCTACCGCGCCTTCCTCGCCCAGGCCTACTATCACGTGCGCCATACCGTACCGTTGATGATGGCGTGCGGCGCACGTCTGCCGCAGCGCCTGGAATGGTTGCGCAAAGCGGTGTGCGAGTACATCGAGGACGAATACGGCCATGAACAATGGGTACTCGATGACATCGCGGCCTGTGGCGGTGACAAAGACGCCGTGCGTGACGGCCGTCCATCGCTGCCAATCGAGTTGATGATCAGCTTCCTCTACGACCTGATCGCCCGGGACAACCCGGTGGGCCTGTTCGGCATGGTCAACGTGCTGGAAGGCACCAGCATTGCCCTGGCCACCCACGCGGCCGGCAGCATCCGCGAACGCCTGGCGCTGCCGGAAACCGCCTTCAGCTACCTCAGTTCCCACGGCTCGCTGGATATCGAACACATGCAGACCTACCGCCGCTTGATGAACATGCTCGAAGACCCGGCCGATCAGGCCGCGGTGATTCATGCCTCGAAGGTCGTGTACAAGCTCTACACCGACATGTTCCGCGGCCTGCCGCGTGATGGGGAGAATCTGCATGCGCCCGTCTGAGGCTCGCGTGGTATTGACCGGCGCCAGCGGCGGCATCGGCCTGGCCATCGCCGGCACCCTGTGTGCCAGTGGCGCCCATGTATTGGCCGTGGCCCGGCATCGGGAGTCGCTGGAGCCCTTGCTCGAACGCTACCCGGAGCAGTTGCGCTGGGTCGGTGCGGACCTGACCTCGCCCGACGACCGGCGCAACGTGCTGGCCGCGGCCGAAGCCATCGGCGGCATCAACCTGCTGATCAATGCCGCGGGCGTCAATCACTTCGCCATGCTCGAACAGCTCGATGACAGCGAGGTCAACGCCATGCTGGCAGTGAATGTCGGCGCACCGATCTGTCTGACCAAGTTGTTGCTGCCGCTGCTCAAGCAGGCCGAGAGTGCCATGGTGGTGAACGTCGGTTCGACCTACGGCTCCATCGGCTACCCCGGTTACGCCAGCTATTGCGCCACCAAGTTTGCCCTGCGCGGTTTCTCCGAAGCCCTGCGCCGGGAACTGGCCGATACCCGGATCAACGTGCTCTACGTCGCCCCCCGAGCGACCCGCACCAGTATGAACAGTGCGGCGGCCCAAGCGCTGAACGATGCGCTCAAAGCCAATGTCGACGACCCGCAAACCGTTGCCTCGGCGGTCATCCACGCCATTGCCGGTGACCGTCGCGACTTGTACCTGGGCTGGCCGGAACGCTTTTTCGTGCGCCTGAACAGTCTGTTGCCGCATCTGGTGGACCGTGGCTTGCGCAAGCAATTGCCGCTGATCCGTCGCCTGAGTCAGAAGACCGATAAGGAGAGCCTCAAACCATGAAGAAAATTCTCGCCTGCTTGCTGTTCGGGGTACTGAGCCAAAGCGTCTGGGCGCTGGACGCCGCCGATCAGCAGCGCCTCAATGCCATTCAACAAAGCTGGGCGCACATCCAGTACGAATTGCCCGCCGAACAGCGCAGCGCCGCCTTCGAAAAACTCGCAGCCCAGGCCTCGGCGTTCACCCGGGAACGCCAATCCCTGGCCGAAGCGTGGATCTGGTCCGGTATCGTCACCAGTAGTTGGGCCGGCGCCCAGGGTGGCCTCGGTGCCCTGAGCAAGGCCAAGGCAGCCAAAGTCGATCTGGAAAAAGCCCTGACCATCGATCCCAAGGCCCTGCAAGGCTCGGCCTACACCAGCCTCGCGGCGCTGTATGATCGAGTGCCCGGCTGGCCTATCGGCTTCGGCGACGCCGACAAGGCCGAACAACTGTTGAAGCAGGCCCTGGACCTGAACCCGACCGGCATCGACAGTCTGTACTTCTGGGGCGATCACCTTTACCGTCAAAAGCGCTATGGTGAAGCCAAGCAAGCACTGCAAAAAGCCCTGCAAGCAGCGCCCCGTCCTGGCCGGGAAAGCGCCGACGCCGGGCGGCGTAAAGAGATCGAAGCGTTACTGGTGGACGTGAACAAGAAACTCGACTGACAGGAGTCCGTGTGCGCTTATTACTGATCGAGGATGACGTAGCCCTCGGCGAGGGCATTCATCAGGCCCTGGGCCGTGAGGGTTACACCGTCGACTGGCTGCAGGACGGCAACAACGCCTTGCATTCACTGCTCAGCGAAACGTTCGATGTGGCCGTGCTCGACCTCGGCCTGCCGCGCATGGACGGCCTGGAAGTGTTGCGTCGCTTGCGTGACAGCGGCTCGAACCTGCCGGTGCTGATCCTCACCGCCCGGGATGCCACCGAAGACCGCATTGCCGGGCTGGATGCCGGCGCCGACGATTACCTGGTCAAACCCTTCGATCTGGCCGAGCTCAAGGCCCGCCTGCGGGCCTTGTTGCGCCGCAGTGCCGGTCGCGCGCAAGTGCTGATCGAACACGCCGGCATCAGCCTGAACCCCGGCACCCAGCAAGTCAGCTATCAGGGCGAACCGGTGGCGCTGACGCCCAAGGAATATCAACTGCTCCACGAATTGCTCTCGCCTCCGGGCCGGGTCATGACCCGCGACCACCTGATGCAACTGCTTTACGGCTGGAACGAAGAAGCCGAAAGCAACACCCTGGAGGTGCATATCCATCACCTGCGCAAGAAGTTCTCCACCGACCTGATCCGCACCATTCGTGGGGTGGGTTATCTGGTGGAGGAGCGTCGATGACTTCGATCCGGCGTCGTACCCTGACGCTGATCATCGGCCTGATGCTGACGGGGTTGGCAATCCTCAGCGTGTTCAACCTGCACGACAGCAATCACGAAATCGCCGAAGTCTACGACGCCCAACTGGCGCAGAACGCCCGGCTGCTGCAGGGTGTGATGCGCATGCCACTGGCCAGTCATGAACACGCCGAACTGTATCAAGCGTTCAACAAGGCCTTGAGTGAAGCGGTGCCGGGTGTCGATGGTCACCCCTATGAAGGCAAAATTGCCTTTCAGGTGTGGAATCGCAAGGGCGAAGTGCTGGTGCACACCGCCAGCGCCCCCTCCTTCACCGCGCCGCCGACGACACATGGTTTCAGCGATGTGGTGGATTTGAACAACCGTCATTGGCGGGTGTTCGTGCTCGAAGATAAGCAGAACGACCTGAGCATCTGGGTCGGTGAACGGGACGACGTGCGTGCGGACCTGGTCGACCGGATCGTGCGTCACACGCTGTGGCCCAATGTGTTGGGCAGCCTGATTCTGGCGGCCATGGTCTGGCTGGCCATTGGCTGGGGGCTCAAACCCCTGGCCGATATGGCGGCCACCTTGCGGGCACGGCACAGCGGTTCTCTGGAGCCGTTGCAACTGACGCCGTTGCCCAGCGAACTGGAACCGATGCAAGCGGCGCTCAATCGCATGCTCGCGCAAATTCAAGAGGTGCTTGGCCGTGAGCGGCGCTTCATCGCCGACGCCGCCCACGAATTACGCACACCACTGGCCGTATTGCGGGTGCATGCGCAAAACCTGCAGGAGGCCGGCACGGAACAGGAACGTCGTGAGTCCCTGGCGTTTCTGATTGCCGGGGTCGACCGCGCCAGCCGTCTGGTCAACCAATTGCTGACCATGGCGCGTCTCGAACCCAAGGCCGTAGTGCCGGTGCTGCACAGCATCGACCTGAGCGAGACCGTGCGCGCCAGCCTGGCCCAGCTCACACCCTGGTTGCTGAGCAGGAACCTGGAACTGGCTTTCGACGCCGAAGACCGGCCTTTCAAAGTCCTCGCCAATGCCGGTGCCATCGACATCGCCCTGAACAACCTGGTCACCAACGCGGCGAATTTTTCGCCGGAGCACGGCGTCATCACCGTGCAACTGAGCCAGGACGACGGGTTCTACAACTTGAGCGTCCAGGACCAGGGACCGGGCATCGACGAAGCGGATCGCGCACGATTGTTCGAGCGCTTCTACAGCCGTGGAAATACCGGGGGCGCGGGCCTGGGGCTGGCCATCGTCAACACCATCGCGACACGGCTGGGTGGACGGATTACCTTGGTCAATCCGCCAGAAGGTGGGTTGCGGGCGACGCTGTCGATTCCTGTTGACCAGCACCATTGAACACTCTGTGGCGAGGGAGCTTGCTCCCGCTGGACCGCGCAGCGGCCCCAAAAAAGGGACCGCTGCCCAGCCCAGCGTCAGTTACCCACTCACCACCGCAAGCGGCGCCTACTTGGGCAGATCAATCTTATCCAGCACCCGGTTCGCGGTGATCTCCGCCACCATGATGCTGTTTGAAATACCCAGCAGGGCGTAGCGCGACTCACCCTCCAGATGATCCACCAACTGATGGACCATCACATCGACCGAGGCCAGTGTCTCGACCAAAAAAATCGCCAGGGTTTCGGTAGTGGCCTCTGGGGCCACAGCAAACAGCCTGCTGGGTTTACGCGCGGTGGCTTTGATGTCGGCATTCGACGGAAAGTGGAAGTTCAGAGCCCGCTCGGCGGCCTCATTGAGCTTCTTTGAATCGGGTTCGTACGGGGAGACCGGATCGGCGTCCGGCGGATTGGGTGTGACCTTGAACATAAGCTGGCTTCTCTGATTGGGTGCCACCCTCCTGCTGCTAAACGAGAGGGAGGCAGCTGTACGCAGGTTAGCAGACCGGGGAAGCTAGCAAAGCCGGCGCGCCCGAAGGCGCCCTGCGCACAACCACCATCAAGTGCAGGCATGGGAATGCCTGACTGACAAGAGCTTGTGCACCTTGCTTATAACCCCGGGCTGCTAAACCCGATCACTGATGGGCAGTGACGGGAATCAAGTTACCGAGCGGGCCCAGGGCGCACAAGCCGGCGGATTCTGTCTTACGTGTAGGGGGTGGCGCAAGGCGTTGTAGCCTTTGGATGGTAACGGCAAGCTTCATTTAAACGATCGCGATTTTTCTTGTTTAAACGGGCTTTCCCAACAACAACAACTCCTGCTCACGCTCACACAACCCCACCACGTAATCCCACAACACCCGCAGCCGCACCGACTTGTGCAGCTCGCGCCGCGTACTGATCCAATAACTGCGCTGGATGCTTTCATCCGGCAGCAACGGCACCAGTTCAGGATCGGCGCTGGCCATGTAACACGGCAGCACGGCGATCCCCAGGCCCGAGCGAGCGGCCTGTTGTTGGGCGATGACGCTGGTGCTGTGAAACACCACCCGGGGGTTGCGGCAGAAGCTGTTGAGGAACATCAGTTCCTGGCTGAACAACAAGTCGTCGACGTAGCCGATCCACGCGTGGCGGCCAAGGTCTTCGCGGCTGCGCAGTGGTGGCGAGCGGTCCAGATAGGCCTGGCTGGCGTAGAGCGCCAGTCGATAGTCGGTGAGTTTGCGGGTGACCAGCATGTCGGCGGCCGGGCGTTCCAGGTGAATGCTGATCTCCGCTTCACGGTTGAGGATGCTGACGAAGCGCGGCACCGCCACCAGTTCCACTTCCAGCCCCGGATAGCGTTCGAACAAGCCGTTCATGCGGCTGGCGAGGAACATGATGCCCAGCCCCTCTGTCACCCCGACGCGGATCTTGCCCAGCGGCGCGGTGGATTGGGTGATTTCTTCCTGGGCCAGCAACGCGACGTTTTCCATGGCCTCGGCATGCTTGAGCAGCGCTTCGCCGGCCGGGGTCAATTCGTAGCCCTGGGCATGCTGGACGAACAGCGCGGTGCCGAGGCTTTTTTCGATGGCCTCGATGTGCCGGGCCACGGTGGCGTGGGTGGTGTTCAAGCGGCGAGCGGCGGTCAGCAAGCGGCCGCTGCGCTGCAATTCGAGAAAAAACCGTAGGTCATTCCAGTCGAACATGAACCATCCTTGACGTTATGCCGTTAATGACGCTGTTTAAAAACGCACAGCAGCTGCGCAAAAACTAACATTCTTTTAACGAAAGCTAACAACTAGGATGACCGACAACAAGAACAACAATACGAGGTCAGGGATGCAGACTTCCCTTGATGAATACGACTACATCGTGGTCGGTGCCGGGCCGGCCGGGTGTTTGCTGGCCAATCGACTGTCGGCCAACCCGCAACACCGCGTGTTGCTACTCGAAGCCGGCGGCCGCGACAACTATCCGTGGATTCATATCCCCGTGGGTTACCTGTTCTGCATCGGCAACCCGCGCACCGACTGGTGTTTCAAGACCGAGTCGCAACCGGGCCTGCAAGGCCGCGCCCTGAGCTACCCGCGCGGCAAGGTGCTTGGCGGCTGTTCCTCGATCAACGGCATGATCTACATGCGCGGCCAGGCTGGCGACTACGATGGCTGGGCGGCCGAGGGTAATCCTGGGTGGGGCTGGCAAGACGTGCTGCCGCTGTTCAAACAGAGCGAAAACCATTTTGCCGGCGATTCTGAATTTCACGGCGCCGCCGGCGAATGGCGGATCGAGCGGCAACGTCTGTCGTGGCCGATTCTCGATGCCTTCCGCGCTGCTGCCGAACAAAGCGGCATTGCCAGCATCGATGACTTCAACCAGGGCGACAACGAAGGCTGCGGCTATTTCCAGGTCAACCAGAAAGCCGGGGTGCGCTGGAACGCGGCCAAGGCGTTTCTCAAACCGGTCCGTCACCGCACCAACCTCACGGTGCTGACTGATGTTGAAGTCGACCGCGTGCTGCTGGAAAACGGCCGTGCCTCGGCGATCAGCGCCCGTTGGCAAGATCAGGCGAAAACCTTCAAGGCACGCAAGGAAATCATCCTGTGTGCCGGCTCCGTCGGTTCACCCGGCATCCTCCAGCGTTCCGGCATCGGCCCTCGCCCGCTGTTGCAACAACTCGGCATCGGCGTTGCCCATGAACTGCCCGGCGTGGGCGGCAACCTGCAGGATCACCTGCAACTGCGGCTGATCTACAAACTGGAAAACGCCCGCACCTTGAACCAGATCGCCGGCACGCTGTGGGGCAAGATGGGCATGGGCCTGCGTTATCTGTATGACCGCAGCGGCCCATTGTCCATGGCCCCAAGCCAACTCGGCGCCTTCGCCCGTTCGGGGCCGGAACAGACCTCGGCGAACCTCGAATACCACGTGCAACCCCTGTCGCTGGAGCGCTTTGGCGAACCGCTGCACGCCTTCCCCGCTTTCACCGCGTCGGTCTGCGATCTGCGTCCGCAAAGCCGTGGCCGGATAGACATTCGCTCTGCCGACCCGCGAGAAGCGCCGCTGATTCAGCCCAACTACTTGAGCCATCCCGAAGACTTGCGCGTGGCAGCCGAAGCGATACGCCTGACTCGCCGCATCGTTTGCGCCCCCGCGCTGCAAGCGTTCAAACCGGTGGAGTACCTGCCCGGCGACAGCTTGCAGAGCGAAGAGCAATTGCACGAAGCCGCCGCCCGGATCGGCACCACCATTTTCCACCCGGTGGGCACCTGCCGGATGGGCAACGACGCGGACGCGGTAGTCGACGCTGAGCTGCGCGTGCATGGCATCCCCGGCCTGCGCATCGCCGACGCCTCGATCATGCCGCGCATCACCTCGGGCAACACCTGCTCGCCGACATTGATGATCGCCGAGAAAGCCGCGCAATTGATCCTCGAAACAACCGCAAGGAGTTTTGCCCCTGACGAAAAAGCACTGACCGCAGTCTCTTGAGCAAAGGAATAGCGGCACCCGCCCACAAGGCTGGCGTCGACAGTGGAACAACAAAAACAATCACTGTGAGGGATACCGATATGTCAGAACATGTTCAGCCCCTGGAAGCCGTCCGCAGCGCGGGCACCAGTCAGGAAACCCAGAAAGTCATCTTCGCCTCGTCCCTGGGGACGGTGTTCGAGTGGTACGACTTTTTCCTCTACGGCGCCCTCGCGGCGGTCATCAGCAAACAGTTCTTCGCCGGGGTCAACGACACCACGGCGTTCATCTTCGCGCTGATGGCCTTCGCCGCCGGCTTTATCGTGCGCCCGTTCGGTGCGTTGGTGTTCGGACGGTTGGGGGACATGATCGGGCGTAAATACACGTTCCTCGCGACCATCGTCCTCATGGGCCTGGCGACGTTCTGCGTCGGTTTGCTGCCGACCTACGCGAGCATCGGCATCGCTGCGCCGATCATCCTCGTGGTGCTGCGCATGCTCCAGGGCCTGGCGCTGGGTGGTGAGTACGGCGGCGCTGCCACTTACGTCGCCGAACACGCACCGATCGGCAAGCGCGGCTTCCACACCAGCTGGATTCAATCCACCGCCACCCTCGGCTTGCTGCTGTCGCTGCTGGTGGTGCTCGGTTGCCGTTACTTCACCGGCGACCAGTTTGAAGTCTGGGGCTGGCGTATTCCGTTCCTGTTTTCGATCGTGCTGCTGGGCATTTCCACCTGGATTCGCCTGAGCCTGCACGAGTCGCCTGCGTTCGTGAAAATGAAAGAGGAAGGCAAACTCTGCAAGTCGCCACTGCGCGATTCTTTCGGCAAATGGGAAAACCTTAAAGTGGTGCTGATCGCCCTGTTCAGCATCAACGCCGGGCAAGCGGTGACCTTCTATGCCGCGCAGTTCTACGTGCTGTTCTTCCTCACGCAGTTCCTGAAAATGGACCCGGCCCTGGCCAACAGTCTGCTGATTGTCAGCGTGATCATTGGCGCACCGTTCTTCATCTTTTTTGGCTGGCTGTCGGACAAGGTCGGACGCAAACCGGTGCTGATGATCGGCCTGCTGCTGGCGACTGCACTGTACTTTCCGATCTTCAAGTCCATCGCCCACTACGCCAACCCGGCCATCGACCAGGCCAGCCGCCAGGCACCGATCACCGTATTGGCCGACCCGGCCACCTGCACCTTCCAGTTCGACCCGGTGGGCAAGGCGAAATTTGATAGCCCGTGCGACAAGGTCAAAACCTTCCTGGTCAAACAAGGCCTGCCCTACAACAGCGAAGCGGCCCCGGTCGGCAGCGGTGTTCAGGTGAGCGTCGGTGACGTGAAGCTCGACGGCTTTGACGAAGCGGCCCTGCGTGGCGCAGTGACCCTGGCCGGGTATCCGTCAAAAGCCGACATCCAGCTGATCAACAAACCGATGATCGTGGTGTTGATCGTCGCGCTGATCATCATCTCCGCCATGTGCTACGGCCCGCTGGCGGCGCTGATGGTCGAACTGTTCCCGACCCGCATTCGCTACACCTCGATGTCCCTGCCCTATCACATCGGCAACGGCTGGTTTGGTGGTTTCCTGCCGACGGTGTCGTTTGCCCTGGTGGTGTACACCGGGGATATTTTCTACGGGCTGTGGTACCCGGTGGTGATTACCGGGGTGAGCCTGGTGGTGGGGATGATGTGTTTGCGGGAGACGAAAAACGTGGACCTCGATAAAAACTGAGCGCTAACGGGAGGTTAGTTTGTGGCGAGGGTGCAAGCCCCCTCGCCACAAAATGCTTTCTGCACATCAGGTCTTGAGCACCTCAAACGTCACTTCGTCAGGATAGAACGCCACATACCCGCCAATCTGCGCAACCGACACCTTGGGGTGCTCATAACTCCACACCGCATTGGCACTTTCATGCCCGGGGATTTGCAGGCTGTAGTAGCTGGCATCGCCCTTGTACGGGCAATAGCTGGTGTGGTCGGTGCGGGCGAAATACTGTTCGGCGATGTCCTCCCGCGGGATGTAGTACACCGGAGGATAATTGGTCTCATGCATGACCAGCGCCCGAGTGGACGACGCCACTTGAATGCCATGGAACTTCACCACCACGCAGCCGGGTTGAGGGACGATGGAGATGGGACTACCGGCACCTGGGACTTTCATTAAGTAGGTTCCTCTGCTGCTGTTGTGCGGTTTCCGCGCCCCAACAGGTATACCCCATGTTCCGGTATCGCGAGTACTTCGCAGCCGAACGGAGCGTGCTTCAGTCGCTGGATTGACCGCTGTCATCAACCGCAACAGCTCAAGCTGTACATCCATACAGATAAAGATTGCTCCATCGCTCATCAACCGCCATTCTGTGCACCTCTCGAACACTGATCGACGATGGTGGTTATGCGGCTGTACCTCTGTGAAAAACCTTCCCAGGCCAAAGACATCGCGGCCGTGCTGGGCGCCAGGCGTCGGGGCGACGGCTGCTGGCTGGGAACGGACGTCACGGTGACCTGGTGCATCGGCCACCTGCTGGAAACCGCGCCGCCGGATGCCTACGACGCGCGTTACAAGCGTTGGGTGCTGGCGGATCTGCCGATCATTCCGGAAAAATGGAAAATGACCGTCAAGCCGCGCACGGCCAGCCAGTACAAGGCAGTCAAACGCCTGCTCGGCGAGGCCAGTGAACTGGTGATTGCCACCGACGCCGACCGTGAGGGCGAGATGATCGCCCGGGAACTGGTGGAGCATTGCCGTTATCGCGGGCCGATCCGGCGGCTGTGGTTGTCGGCCCTGGACGATGCATCAATCCGCAAGGCACTGGCGGCGCTCAAGCCGGGGGCCGAGACGTTCAGCCTCTATCATTCGGCGTTGGGGCGCTCCCGGGCCGACTGGTTGATCGGGATGAACATGAGTCGGCTGTTCACCCTGCTGGGGCGTCAGTCCGGCTATCAGGGCGTGTTGCCGGTCGGTCGGGTGCAGACGCCGACTTTGCGCCTGGTGGTGGATCGCGACCGCAGCATCGCCAATTTCGTCCCGGTGGCCTACTGGGCCATCGACGTGCAACTGCTGCACGATGGCACTGCGTTCACTGCCCAGTGGCGCGCGGCGTCCGATGCTTGTGACGATCAGGATCGCTGCCTGAACCAGGCGCTGGCCCAGCAGGCGGCTGCGACCATTGGCAACGCGGCGAGCGCTCGGGTGATCAAGCTACGTACCGAGCGCATGCGCGAAGTCGCGCCGCTGCCGTTCGACCTGGGTACTTTGCAGGAAGTCTGCTCGAAAAAACTCGGGCTCGGCGCCCAGGAAACCCTCGATATCGCCCAGGCCCTGTATGAAACCCATAAAGTCATCACCTACCCGCGCAGCGACTGCGGCTACCTGCCCCTGAGTCAGCACAGCGAAGCGCCGGGTATTCTGGCGGCGCTCCGGCAAGCCGATCCGGCCCTGAACGCCTTGCACGATTATCTGGAGCCGCAACGCCGCTCGCGGGCCTGGAACGATGCCAAGGTCAGCGCGCACCACGGCATCATTCCGACCGCCGCGGCGAAGAATCTCGATCGACTGGTGGGCAAACAACGGGCGGTCTACACCCTGATTCGTGCGCGTTACCTGGCGCAGTTCCTGCCCAATCATGAATACGACCGCACCCAGGCCGACTTCGACTGTGCCGGTGAAGCCTTGCGCGCCGTGGGCAAGCAGATTGTCGAGCCCGGCTGGAAACGCGCCCTGCCCGAAGCCCTCGCGCCTGCCAAGGGCCGCGAAGCACCGGCACCGCAAACACTGCCGACATTGGCCGAAGGGCGTGACTGCGCGGTGGCTGACGTGAAACTCAAGGACCTCTGGACCCAGCCGCCCAAGCCATTCACCGAAGGCGATCTGATCAAGGCAATGAAGAACGTTGCCAAACTGGTGGAAGATCCGCTGCTCAAGCAAAAGCTCAAGGACACCACCGGCATCGGCACCGAAGCCACACGCGCCTCGATCATCCAGGGCCTGCTCGACCGCGGTTATCTGATCAAGAACGGCAAGGCCCTGGCCACGACGCCGGCGGCTTTCAGCCTGATCGATGCGGTACCGCGCGCGATTGCCGACCCCGGCACCACGGCAATCTGGGAACAGGCGCTGGACATGGTGCAGAGCGGTGAAATGAGCCTGGAAGAATTCGTCACCAAACAGGCCGCGTGGATGAGCAAGCAAGTGGCGCGCTGCGCCGGCCTGAACCTGACCATCAGCGGGCCGGCAAGCCCGGCCGGGCGTGGCGCCACACCGTGGAAAAACAAACGCAAACCCGCCAAACGCAAGCCTTCGACTGGCACCAAGCGCGCGGCGAAACCGGCGGGCAAGGTTTGAAGGCAGCGAATCGAAATGGTCTAGTGTTCTTCAATGTCAGTTAAGACACGGAAGGTACGACCATGGCGACAATCAGGAGCCAGCCCTCGATAGAACTGCACGCCGCCCAGCGCGACGAACTGGAAACCATCGAAAACCTGATGCAGTTCTACATGTACGATTTCAGCGAATGGCTGCCGCTGAAGCTCGGGGAGAATGGTTTCTTCAACATCCAGCCCAGACTGGACTACTGGCGCAACCCGGCAACCCGGCCGTTTCTGATCAAGGTCGACGGCGAGCTGGCGGGCTTCGTGACCGTGGATAACGAAACCCATATCGTCGGCGCCGAGTACAACATCGGCTACTTTTTTGTCAGTCGACGCTTTCGTGGCCAAGGTGTCGCGAAGTTTGTCGTCTCTGCCCTCTTGAGCCGCTTCCCCGGTCAATGGCAGATTTTCCACATCGATGCCAACCAGCCTGCGCGGCTGTTCTGGGCCAGGGTGATGCCCGATCTCACGGGCGGAGCATTCACCGTGCATCAGCTGCCGATCGACGGTTATCCATGCACCCTTTACCGCTTTGAAAGATCGCAGCCTTCGGCAACGCCTCCGGGGCCGGGGTAAGCGCTGCCGAAGACTCCAAACGGTGGCCACGCTGACTTTCTAATTCCAAAACCACTTTGTCCGACAATATGTAGTGAACAAAAATAATCACTACAAAACCGTTGACGCCTCCGATTTGCCCTTGCATGATGCAGACGTCTCCCCGATCGGGAGTACAGGCAACACGTTTGAGCAAGTTCGTCTGACCGCCGAGCTGTTTTTCCCGGATACACGCTGCCCACAAGGCAGATTGAAGAAGCTGACCTGGCCTGAACGTCCAGAACAAGGGCGAGAAGCGCTGGCGATCAATCCTCATGAAGCTTGTGGCCGACCCTGAAAACGTCGGCAGTGGCCTCCAGGTTTTCGCTGCTTCTCTTCGTTGTGACGCTATTGCGTAGCAGTTATTCAACACGACTACATGCAACAGATGTGCGACCCCGTCGTATTGACGGTCGACCGCTGACGTCCTGGTTTCGGTGCCAGGGATCAACTAACCGATGGGCTACCTGTATTAGCGAATCAACTTTGAAAGATCACCAAATGGTCAAGGGGCTTACAATGAATCTGAACAATCAACCTACTATCGATGAACTGGCTCGTTTGTTCGCTGCGCAAAAAGACAGCCATGACAGCCATATTCTGTGGATCAGCAAATCGGGCCAGGTCCATATCGACTGCCTGTCACCCCATGCCCACGAAGAAGAGTTCGACAAGAACAACCAGAACCTGCTGGCCCGCATGAAGATGTACCGTCGCGGCCAGGGCTATGTCGGCAAGAAAGCCGCGGCCGACAAGGACTTCATCGGTAATGTGCTGCAAACGCTGACACAGGCGTGGGCCTCGCTGCAGAACCAGAATGAAGTTCGGGTGATTGATCGGTTGTACTGATCTCCCCCAAACACAAGAAGGCCCCGCTCGTTTTATCGAGCGGGGCCTTTTTTTGTTTCTTGTTTTTGCACCTCTAACTTCGCACCGGGTCAAAAGAACAGGGCTATGGTTAACAGTGCGCTGGACATCGGTTTATCCGCTGGAGGTCTGCGATGAAAACAACCCTGACATTCATGCTACTGGCATTGGCGAGTGCAGCCCATGCCAACAGTCTCCCCGGCATTCCCGCCTTCGATGTGGACTGTCCCGGGAAAATCATGGTCCACGCCGACCAGGATGGTCCGGTGATGATCAACAGCAAAGAAGCCCAGACCAAAATGATC
The DNA here is from genome assembly GCF_030687165.1 of Pseudomonas sp. FP1740. Classification (NCBI taxonomy): domain Bacteria; kingdom Pseudomonadati; phylum Pseudomonadota; class Gammaproteobacteria; order Pseudomonadales; family Pseudomonadaceae; genus Pseudomonas; species Pseudomonas sp. FP1740. The sequence continues at coordinate 2,854,921 of NZ_CP117461.1, read as the reverse complement.
AATGATCGCCTTTTCGAGGCCAAGGGGCCGGATGTGACGATCTCGATCAGCATCGCGGATGACGACACGGTAGCCGTGACCTATACCAGCAAGAAAGGCGGCAATGGCATCTGCCAGTCGGTGGATGATTGATTCACACGCTGGTGCTGCCGGCCATCACCAGGTTCGCGAACGCCACAGACGCGGCACTGTGATAGTTGTTCTTCCTGCGCAGCAATGCCGCGTCGCGCCGGGGTGCCTCGCCCTGTAATTCAATTCGACGCAATGCCCGTTCCGCCGTGGCGATGGGCTCCGGGAGGATGGTGGTCATCGGCGTGTGGCGAATGACCTCCAGCAACGTACTCACCGAATTCACCTCGATCGCCACCTTGGGCGTGATGTTCTGCTGCCGAAAATACTCGTCGACTGAGGATCGGGTAATGAAGTCCGGCGTCAGCAACGCGAACTCCAATTGCGCCATCTCCTTGGGCGATAGCGGGATCTGCCGTTCGTACAACGGATGACGGTGCCCGACCACCACACCCAGAGTCTCGACAAACGCCGGCACGCACTCGATATCCGGGCTCCTCACCGGGGTGAAGGCAATGGCAATGTCCAGCGAGTCATCAAGCAACCCCGTCTCGATGTCATCCATCGACAACTCGAAAATCTGCAGATGGATGTTCGGAAATTTCGCTCCATAGTCGCGCACCAGCGGCCCCACCAGATACGCCATGAACGTTGGCGTCATGGCCAGTCGCAAGGTGCCGCGAGACAAGTCCTTCACGTCATGCAGCGCGCGTTTGCCCGCTTCCAGTTCCACCAGCACCCGCCGGGCGCATTCGATATAGGCCTGCCCCGCGTCGGTCGCTCTGACCGTGCGCGAGGTGCGGTCGAACAGGCTGACACCCAGGGTTTCCTCCAGTTGCCGGATCTGCTGGGACAGTGTCGGTTGGGAGACGTGCAACGCCTCCGCGGCGCGGGTGAAGCCGCCGTGGTCGGCGACCGCCAGCAGGTAGCGCAAATGTCGGAGCAGCATGGGGCTCATAATCTATAGGCAGGACTTATGCAAAGCATTGTATATCGATCTTGGACGCTATGGATCAATCAACCGAAGATGGCTCCACTTTCCAGCCACAACCGATAGGAGTCACACCATGCAACAGTCCCACGCTTACCAGGACACCAGTCTGGCCCTGACCACTTCGATCCTCGATGCCAAGGCGCGCAAGAATCTGTCCTGGCAGGATCTGACTGACGGCACCGGCCTGGGTGTGGCCTACGTCACCGCCGCCCTGCTCGGCCAGCATCCACTGCCGGAAGCCGCCGCCAGAGTGATCGGCGAAAAACTCGAGCTGGACGCCGACACCGTGACCCGCCTGCAAATCATCCCGCTGCGCGGCAGCCTGTCGGGTGTTCCGACCGACCCGACCATCTACCGTTTCTACGAAATGATCCAGATCTACGGCACCACGCTTAAAGCCCTGGTTCACGAGCAATTCGGCGACGGCATCATCAGCGCGATCAACTTCAAGCTGGACCTGAAAAAGGTCGAAGACCCGGAAGGCGGCTCCCGTGCCGTGATCACCCTGGACGGCAAGTTCCTGCCGCTGCGCCCGTTCTAAGTAACTGGCCACCTTTAGCAAGCGACACCCCGTAGCAGCTGCCGAGCCTGCGAGGCTGCGTTCGGCTGCGAAGCAGTCGTGAAATCAAGCAGCGCGGTCTTTCAGGTAGACCGTGTGCACCGGGTTTACGACGGCTCCGCCGCCGAACGCAGCCTCGCAGGCTCGGCAGCTGCTACGCCCCCTCATTCATTGCAAGGAAGTCCGCCATGAAAGCGCTCATCGAAGGTTTATTGAAGTTCCAGAACGAAGCGTTTGCGCAACGTACCGATCTGTTCAAACACCTGGCCACCACCCAGCATCCGGGCACCTTGTTCATCACCTGTTCCGACAGCCGCGTGGTACCGGAACTGCTGACCCAGCAAGAGCCCGGCGAACTGTTCGTGGTGCGCAACGCCGGCAATATCGTGCCCTCTTACAGCCCGCATCCGGGCGGCGTGTCGGCTACGGTGGAATATGCGGTCGCGGTATTGGGCGTGACAGACATCGTGATCTGCGGGCATTCGGACTGTGGCGCCATGACCGCCATTGCCCAGTGCAAATGCATGGATCACCTGCCCGCCGTCAGCGGCTGGTTGCAGCACGCCGAGTCGGCCAAGGTGATCAACGAATCCCGCCCTCATGCCAGCGACGCGGCCAAGGTCAGTTCGATGGTGCGGGAAAACGTCATCGCCCAACTGGCGAATATCCAGACGCACCCGAGCGTGCGCCTGGCCCTGGAAAAAGGCCTGTTGAACCTGCATGGCTGGGTCTATGACATCGAAACCGGCTCGGTCGATGCCCTGGATGCCGGCAGTCACAGCTTCGTGTCGCTGGCCGAACACCCCGGCACTTGCGCCGTGCACGGCAAAACGGTCGAAGCCGCCTGAAGGTGTCGACCGCACAAGCTGCACCAGGCTTGGCGCAGCGTTACAAAGTGGACAGGCGCGCTACTGCGCCCGTCCTCGTTTCCCGGCCGGGAATGTGACACTCACACGGTCGCCCTGGTTATTTGTCGTCCGTCTTGGCTGACGATTGTGGCCGACGTTCAGGTGTGTCTTCAGCGTTGGGCGCTTCTGGAAAACTGCCTGGGGTGAACACATGAGTGAGCAATTCGCTGGCATCGATATTGACGACACCAGGAACCGAACGGGCCAGTGCAACAGCCTGCTCACACTGTCTATGGGTATTGACGCGACCGCTCAATGCCACCGTACCCGCATGGGTTTTAACGTGGACATTCAGGCCAAGGTTGGGTTCGGCCAATGCCAGGGCCGACTTCACCCGGGTGGTGATCCACGCGTCGTGAACGACCGTTTCCAGACCATGGGAGTAATGTTGGAAGTCATGAAGTTTCATGGCGCAATCCTCTCACACGTAATCAGATGCGCTGTCCGTCCCCGCACAGGCACGGACACACAATAAGTATAGTGCGTGCCGTTGCCTGCGGCCGGGGGCTCCTGATGAGCGACGAAAATCCTGTGGGAGCGTGGCTTAACTTATCGCTGTCAGCGTTTGACCGACAGATCCACCTGGGTCATGCGGCTGCGGATCGTGAACACGCCATCACCCGAGAGAATCGCGCTGCGCGCAAACAGGCGACCGCTCTCCCAGTTCGAAAGCCCCAGTTCCGGCTTGTTCAGCGCGTACTGTCCGTCGACCCAGCGGGTGATCCCGTTGCCGACAAAAGGCGCGTTGACCGCATTGTAGAAACGCTCCTGCGCCAGTGCATCTTCACTGATCAGCGACACGGTGAATTGCGGGCTGTAGCGGTTGAACAAGGCAATGGCCTGATCCAGATCGTCGACGATCTTCAGGCTGACTTCCGGGGTTTCTTCCCATTCCCACTCGCGGCCCAATTGGTCCTCGGGCAACGGTTCGGCCTGCGCTTCGGTCTGATAGCCTCCGGCGCGGTACACCTCGACGCTCGCGGTGCGCCAATCGCTCGGCAAATGCTGCTCGCTGCCCTCGACGATGTGCAATTTGCAGCCTTGGCCCCGCGCGGTGCCGGCCTGTTGCAGTGCATCGAGAAACAGCGGCACCAGTTCGGCAGCTCGGTCGCGGTGGATCAGGCAAACATTCAAGGTGTTGCAGACTTTGCGGTCCAGCGAGTTGCGCACCACGGCGGCGAAGCGCTGGGCGTCGGCGTCTTTATTCGCGATCAGCCAGGCGCCACCGGTGCCGTGCAGGCTGACGGCGGTGCCGGCCTGTCGCGCGATGCTGCCCAACTGGCTGACCGCACGCCCCGAACCACGGGCCACGGCCAGCGACAGGCGCCGGTCGGCGAACATTGCCCAGCCGGCGGCGTGATTGACGCTTTCGACCAGCGACACTGCACCGTTCGGCAACCCGGCATCGGCCAGTGCCGGATTCAATGCATGGGTGACGATGGCCTGGGCGGTGCCCAACGCGTCGCTGCCAATGCGCAGCACCGCAGTGTTACCGGTACGCAATACACCGGCGGCGTCGGCGAAGACATTCGGCCGGCCTTCGAACACAAAAGCGACGATGCCCAGCGGCGAAACCATCTGTTCGACTTTCCAGCCGTCGTGCTCGACGCAGCTCACGACTTGACCGCGGGTGGCCGGTGCATCGCGCCAGGCCCGCAGGCCTGCGATCATGTCGCGGCGCATGCGCTCATCAGCCAGCAATCGCGTGGTGGAACGCCCGCGCGCCTTGGCCCGCTCGATGTCGGCCAGGTTGGCGGCCGCAATCAAGGCCCAGCACTCCGGGGTTTCCAGGCGCTGCGCGAAGCGATCGAAGAACTCGCTGATGGCGTGATCCGAAACGCTGGACATTGCGGCAAACGCCGCCTCGGCGCGCTCGATGGCGAACGCCGCTGCCTGTTGATCCGCCACCGGGATCAGCAACAACTCGCCGCTGACCTGCTCCACCAGCAAATGGTCGCCGGGCTGAAAGCGCGCCGCCAGTTCGGGGCTGACGACCGTGACACGATTACCGGCAAATGGGATCGGCGTGCCAGCGACTAGACGTTCGAGCGCAAGAGACATGAAGCGGTTTCACCATGCAGGGGGGCGGTCGGAAAATGTATAGGAAAATCCGTGGAGCGTCATTCACCGGGACGCGGTGGTGGTTACTTTTTCGCAAGTCGAAATACGTCCTGCTCCAGTCCATTGCTACCTTGTTTACGCTTGTCCGAATTCACGTCATAAACCACCAGCAACAAGGGCTCTTCTACGCCATCGGTGCCTATAAAGGTCATCCCTTCGGCATGATCGCAGCCTTTATCTTCTCCTTGCCCGTAAGGAACCTCCAGGACCGACGTCACTTGTTCGCTGAAAACGAAACCTTCATCTGCTGGCCTGGCGCCGTCGCGCCATCGAAATACAGTGACGGGCCCGTCGAGGTCCATCGTCGGTCCAGCCTGGATCAACATATCGTCACCATCGAGGCATAAGTCCCTGACGCCGAGTCCATTCAGCTGGAAAAAATGCTTTCGATACTTTCGCCCACCCGGCCCGATTTTCTTCAGCCTCAGTGTGTGAGCAACCTTGGGATGGTCTTCGGGTTCGACCTCCAGAATGATTGCCCATCCCCGCAGCACAGGCCCTCGCAACCCGATAAAAACACGCTTGCCGTTGACCTCGAGGCCTTCGGTATCGAACCCGTTGTCCTTGCCGGGAATGTGCAGGAATGCCCCAACATGTTCGTCGTCCTTGAGTTCATCGAGCAATTCGTCACCCAGTTGATTGCCGGCCAATTGAGCGGCGACTCGATCATCGCTGGTGCTGCTCTTCACCAAAGTGAACGTCCCGTTTTCTTCGACCAGCGGAATCCGGACCAGGAGAAAACGATTGCCATCACGGCTGACAATGGCCAGACGTTCGGCGTTTTTCTTCAGGGACTTGGTGCTATCGGGCTTTTTCCGTTTCAGGCTGTGAGAGCCCACGATCCAGAGATACCCTGTGTCGCGGTCGTAACTCATGCCTTCCAGGTCGGCTTCAACGTCTTCTTTGCCAACGTCCGGCATGACCGGCAGCGTCAACAGGGATGCCAACGGGAACCGCTTCTGCTGATCAAACAGAAATTCGCCCGGGCTGGCGCGCTCGCGCTGGGTGAAACGTTCAAGGCTCAAGGATTCATCATTGGCGACCCACAGGGTATTGCCGACCTGCACCACGGCAGACAACCCGTCGCGCAAATGAGCGTCCGCCTCATTGAAGACGAGAAGCGCGGAACCGAATTTCATCATGGAATCACCCACGCCTCCACCCGATCGGGTGAGCAGTCAAAAGATCTACTTCACGTTAGCGACCTCCCGGTGCAAGTCAAGGAGCGCCATCAGAACACTGACCAGCCAATCCGTTGACTCAACAACTCCAGCGCCGCCATGCCAGCGAGCGAGTTGCCGGCAGCGTTCAATTCCGGGGACCAGACGCACACCGTGAATTGCCCCGGTACCACCGCGACGATGCCCCCGCCCACGCCGCTCTTGCCCGGCAGACCGACGCGATAGGCAAAGTTGCCCGCTTCGTCGTACAGACCGCTGGTGGCCATGATCGAGTTGACTTGTTGGGTCTGGCGGGCGCTGAGAATCTGTGCGCCGCTGTGTTTGCAGAAACCGTCGTTGGCCAGGAAGCAGAACGCCCGGGCCAGGTCCACGCAACTCATGCGCAACGCGCAATGGCTGAAGTAGCTGCGCAGCACCGCTTCGACATCGTTATGGAAGTTGCCGAACGACTGCATCAGATACGCCATGGCCGCGTTACGCGCGCGGTGCTGGTATTCGGATTCGGCGACCTTGCCGTCCACCATGATGTTCGGGTTGCCGGACAAGCGCCGGACAAAATCGCGCATCGACAGCGCTGGAGCGGCAAAGCGCGATTGATTGATGTCGCAGATCACCAGCGCACCGGCATTGATGAAGGGATTGCGCGGGCGCCCGCGCTCGAATTCCAGCTGCACCAGCGAGTTGAACGGCTGGCCGGATGGCTCGTGGCCCAGGCGTTCCCATATCGCTTCGCCGGAGTGTTCGATGGCCTGCACCAGGCTGAACACCTTGGAAATACTCTGCACCGAGAACGGCGTGTCGGCGTCCCCCGCGCAAAACAACTCGCCATCATTGCCATACACGGCAATGCCCAATTGATTGCCCGGTACCTCGCCGAGGGCGGGAATGTAGTCAGCCACTTTGCCCTGACCGATCAACGGTCGGACTGCGTCAAGGATCTCGTTCAACAGCGCTTGCATGCCGGGTTCCGAAGTCTCGCCCCATGGGATTGCGGGGACACTGTCGCTAGACGCCGCTGGGCGGCGCTGAATCACAGTTTTGTATGGGAATGTATTTGTCACGGTCCGGGATACACCAACTTGCACCCGGCGGCGTTTCAGACATATCGCCAATACAGCTGATTGCAACACTTCTGTCGTCCGCTGACCACCGATAACCGCTAGTGGCTGCCGAGCAGCTGCTACCGGTAGACACTTGCAATGAATGCCCGGAGACCAAAACCATGACCACCGCTCTCTCATCAGCCGTCCAGGGCCTGCACCTGAACCTCGACCGCGTCGGCAATTGGATCGCGCCCCTCACCCTGCGGCTGTTTCTGGCCTGGGAGTTTTTCGAGTCTGGCCTGGAAAAATGGAATGGCCAGAACTGGTTCGCCGACATCCAGGACCGCTTCCCGTTTCCCTTCAACCACGTTCCCGCCACGCTGAACTGGGAACTGGCGATGTGGGCCGAGCTGATCTGCGCCCTTACCTTACTGGCAGGCCTCGGGACACGGCTCTCGGCGATTATTCTAGTGGTGGTCACAGTCGTTGCGACCGCTGCCGTCCACTGGCCGGCCGATTGGTCTACATTGAGTGAACTTGCCCAGGGTTATGCCATCAGCAACAAGGGCCACGGCAACTTCAAACTGCCGTTGATCTACCTCGTAGCCCTCATGCCGTTGTTGTTCTCGGGGGCCGGCAAACTCAGCATGGACGCGTTGTTGGCTCGACTCTTCTGGCGGCGCAGTCACCGCTGAGACGCCAGCGTCTCGATACCCCATCCAACTTGTGTAAAGGAGCCATCATGAGCGTAACCAGCCAATGGATCGAAATCAGCAGCCCCGAAGGCACCTTCGGCGCTTACCTGGCCATCCCCCACACCCGTAAAGGGCCGGGGATCGTACTGATTCAGGAAATCTTCGGGGTCAACGAACACATTCGCTCGGTTGCCGAGCAATACGCCGCCGATGGCTATCTGGTCATAGCGCCGGATCTGTTCTGGCGCCACGGCCACCGTATCGAACTGGGCTACGACGAAGCCGGCTGGAAACGCGCCGTCGAATTGATGAACGCCACCGACCGCTATAAAGCCCAGGCTGACATCAAACTGGCCATCGATACCCTGAAGACGCATACCGGGCTCGACGGCAGGATCGCCTCCATCGGTTACTGCTTCGGCGGCATGCTGTCGTACAACACCGCAGCCAACGGTTTCGTCGACGTGGCGATCGCCTATTACGGCGGTGGCATTCAGAACCAACTGGATCGGGCCGGTGAAATCAAGGTGCCGCTACTGATGCACTTCGGCGAACAGGACAGCCATATCCCCATCGACGCCGTGAAGCAAATCGCCGAGCGTTTCGAGTTCAACGACGACGTCGATATCGAGGTCTATCCAGGGGCCGAACATGGCTTCAACTGCTCGCACCGCGACAGCTACAACCAACGGGCTGCGGCCGAGGCGCATGGCAATACGTTGATCTTCTTGAGTCAGAATCTTTAAGGGCTGATCGCCGACATCAACAATCGGTAAGCATTCAACCCCGGAAACCAGCATGGACAACCTCGCAAAACCCAGACCAGCCTCACTGCGTATCCCCTCCACGGTCTGGGCTCTGGGCTTTGTCAGCCTGTTCATGGACCTTTCGTCAGAGCTGGTGCACAGCCTGTTGCCGGTATTTTTGGTCACTACTTTAGGCGCCAGCGCACTGACCGTCGGGGTGATCGAAGGCATTGCCGAGGCGACGGCGATGGTGGTCAAGATATTCTCCGGCGCCATCAGCGACTTTATCGGCCGGCGTAAAGGCCTGCTGTTGATGGGCTACGGTCTGGCGGCGTTGTCGAAGCCGCTGTTTCCCCTCGCGCACTCGGTTGATGTGGTATTTACCGCGCGGTTTCTGGATCGCATCGGCAAAGGCATTCGTGGCGCGCCGCGCGATGCGCTGGTCGCCGATGTCGCCCCGGCCGAAATCCGTGGCGCCTGCTTCGGCTTGCGCCAGTCGATGGACACCGTGGGGGCGATTCTGGGTCCGGTTCTGGCGATCGTGCTGATGCTCTGGCTCGGGCAGATCCATCTGGTGTTGTGGTTCGCGGTGATCCCGGCGGTGATATCGGTGGCGCTGATTGTCGGTGGCGTCAAAGAACCGACCGATGTCGCCGGGAAACACACCTTCCGCTCGCCTATCCACTGGAAGGTTCTGCGGGAGTTTTCCCGGGGTTACTGGTGGGTGGTGATTGTTGGCGGGCTCTTCACGCTGGCCCGTTTCAGCGAGGCCTTTCTGGTCTTGAAAGCGCAGCAGACAGGTCTGACGGCCACTTGGGTGCCGATGGTGATGGTGGTCATGTCGCTGCTGTATGCGGTGTCTGCCTACCCTGCCGGCTGGCTGTCCGACCGGATCAGCCGCACCAAGTTGCTGTGTGTCGGCATGGGGCTGCTGATCCTGGCGGACCTGCTGCTGGCGCAAGCGGATTCAATCATGACCATGATGGCGGGCGTGGCCTTGTGGGGTCTGCACATGGGTTTCAGCCAGGGCATTCTCGCGACGCTGATCGCCGACACCGCACCCGAACATCTCAGGGGCACGGCGTTCGGCCTGTTCAATCTGATCAGCGGCGTGTGCCTGTTGATCGCCAGCGTGCTGGCTGGCGCGCTATGGGAAACCTCGGGTTCCGCCAGCACTTTCATCGCCGGGGCGGTGCTGGCGGCTGCGGCGCTGTTGTTGCTTGTGCTGCGCAAGTCCTAGTCCGCGATCGCGGCGAACCCGCGTTGCAAATCCTCAATCAACGCGTCGACATCTTCCAGGCCAATGTGCAACCGCAGCACCGGGTTCAATGCGCGATCTGCCGCACTGTTGCGATCCTGGGTGTCGGCGACGGTGACCAGGCTTTCATAGCCGCCCCAGGACGCGCCCAGACCAAACACCTGCAACGCATCGATGAAGCGCTCTACATACGTAGCGTCGGCATCACGCAGTTCGAAGGACAGTAAGCCGTTGCTGCCCGTGAAGTCCCGTCGCCACAGGGCATGATGGGGATGATCGGCCAGCGCCGGATGGAACACCCGTTTCACCTGCTGTTGCGCTTGTAGCCAATGAGCGATTTCCAGGGCCTGGCGTTCGTGCACCTCCAGGCGCGGCGCCAGGGTTCGGGCGCCGCGCAGCACCAGCCAGGCGTCGTCGGGGCTGACGGCGATGCCAAAGGTGTCGCTCATGGACGCCAGCGGCTGCCAGACCTCTTGCCGGGTACAGACGCTGCCCATGACCACATCGCTATGGCCACACAGATACTTGGTCAACGCCATGATCGAGATGTCCGCGCCCAGGGTCAGCGGCCGGTACAGGTAGCCCGAGCCCCAGGTGTTATCGACGGCCAACAGGATGCGCCGTGGTTTGCACAGTGCGGCGATGGCCGGCAGGTCGCAGAGTTCATACAGCAGCGAGCCGGGCACTTCGGTGTAGACCATTTTGGTGTTGGCTTGCAGTTGAGATTGCAGCCCGCTGCCGTCAGGCGCGAAGTAGCTGACCTGGATGCCGAACGGCCCAAGCAGTTTGCGGGCCAGACGCCGCACGGGCGCATACACCGCGTCGGTGATCAGCACATGATCGCCGGGCCGCAGGTAGGCCAGGAACGTCTGCGCCACCGCCGCCAGCCCGGTGCCAAACAAGCGGGTGCGATAACCGCCTTCCAATTCCGTCACCAGGTCTTCCAAGGCAAAAGCGGTCGGATTGCCCCGGGCGCCATAGCTCAACACCCGCTCCCGGTCACGGCGAGCACGGGCATCGCGCATCTGCGCCAGGTTGTCGAACAGCACCGTGCTCAAACGAGTGACGGGCACGTTGACACCTCGACTGCCACTGCCCTTTTCGGTACGCGCCGCCTGCACCAGACGGGTACGCACCCGCGCATCACGAGTCGCTTGAGACGGCGCACGCAGCGGTTTGAGGCTGGCGATTTCGTCTGCGCTCATTTGCGCCAACAGGCCGATTTCCCAAGCCAGGTACCGACGCGCCGCGTCCTTGTTGCCGGCGTGGCGATCATGGGTAAAGAACAGAAAATCGATGCACTGCTGATCGGGCGGCGTGTTGGCATCCTCTTGCAACGCAAAACCCGCCTCGCGCCAGGCGTCAACACCGCCGCTCAACAGCCGGGTTTGTGCACGCTGAACATCGGGTAATTCCAACGCTGCGAACGCGGCCAGCTGCGGGTCATCGGCCAGCAACACCAGAGGTCGCTGTTCACCGGCCACTTCACTTGCCAGCAACGAACGGATAGACCAGCGAGAGCCGGCGATATGGCCTTTACGGAAGGTCATGCTCGGGCGCAGGTCAATCAATGCCACCGCGCTGTCCTTCAGCGCATCGGCCAGGGCCTGTGCGGTGATCACGGGCAATGTTTCGTGAACGGATACCTCAAGCGCGGGCAATGCCAGACCGCTACTCACCCCACCTTCCAGCACATAAGCTTCATGCCCCAACTGCCGCAGCCAACTGGCAACAATCGGCGCCCGTATGCCATCGCTGTCGAACAGCACCAACCGCGCCTGACGTACGCCGATATACAGATCGGTAGACTGAATCAACTGCCCGCCCGGCGTGCAGGTGCGCCGATCTTTCTCGCACGCCATATTGGTCCACCTGGTTCGCCTATCGAGTCCGGAAGTCCGTTGACGCAACTGGTGCAGGAACTGGAGCTACAGGGTGACGAAGTGATCTTCGAGAAAAGCCGACCCAACGCCTTCACCAAGACAGCTCTGGCCGATCAGCTACGAGCTTGTGGCGCTCAGGGCGTGGTCATTACCGGAATGAAGACCCAATACTGTGTCGACAGCACCTGCCGCGCTGCACGGGATTTTGGATTCGATGCAGTGCTGATCGCCGATGGCCACACCTGCAACAGCACCCCTGCGCTGAAGGCTGAAGAGATTGTTGCTCATCACAATGCGACTCTGGCAGGACCATTCTGTCGCGTCGTATATGCTGAGGACTGGTGTTTCTAACCGCCATCGACAGACCGGTCCGAGTCAGGACCGATCTGCCCACTTTGGGTCAACAGCAGCCGTCGCCGAGTGGCAACGGTCGTGGCCCGCCCCTATCGCCCCCCTGCTGCGCCCTCTTCACGCTCACACCTGATCCATAGCCTCGACCACTCCCTGATCCTCACCCAGAAACCCGCCGCTTTGATGCTGCCACAGCCGCGCATAAATCCCGTTCTTCCCGAGCAATTCGGTGTGGGTGCCCTGCTCAATGATGCGTCCGTTGTCCATGACGATGAGCCGGTCCATGGCCGCAATGGTGGACAGTCGATGAGCGATGGCGATCACCGTCTTACCCTGCATCATTTCATCGAGGCTTTCCTGTATGGCCACTTCGACTTCCGAGTCCAGCGCGCTGGTGGCCTCGTCAAGAAGCAGGATCGGGGCATTCTTGAGCATCACCCGGGCAATCGCGACGCGTTGGCGCTGGCCGCCCGACAGCTTGATGCCGCGCTCACCCACAAGGGTGTCGTAACCGGTATGGCCTTGCCGGTCGCTCAGTTGGCTGATGAACTCGTCGGCCTGGGCATTGGCCGCGGCGCTGCGGATTTGCGCGTCGGTCGCATCGGGGCGGCCGTAGGCGATGTTGTCACGAATGGAACGGTGCAGCAGGGAGGTATCCTGCGTGACCATACCGATGGAGCCGCGCAGGCTGTCCTGCGTCACTTTTGCGATGTTCTGGCCGTCGATGCGAATCTCCCCGCTGTCGACGTCATAAAAGCGCAGCAGCAAGTTGATAAGCGTGGATTTGCCGGCGCCAGAGCGGCCAACCAGACCGATCTTTTCGCCCGGACGGATGTGCAGGCTCAGGCCATCGAGCACCTGACGTTCGCCATTGTAGTTGAAGCTCACCTTATCGAAGGTGACCGCGCCGCCGGAGGTCACGAGCACGCCCGCGTCCGGCGCATCCTGCACCTTTGGGCCCCGGGTAAAGGTTGCCATGCCATCCTGCACGGTGCCGATGCTCTCGAACAGCGAGGTCATTTGCCACATGATCCAGTGCGACATGCCGTTGATACGCAACGCCATGGCGGTGATTGCCGCCACGGCACCTGCGCCGACCTCACCCTGGTGCCATAGCCACAGGGCATACCCCCCCGCCGCCATGATCAACGCCACCACCAATGCCTGGTTGATGATCTCGAACTGGCTCACCAGACGCATCTGACGAAAGCCGGTTTGTTTGAAATCCTCCATCGCTGCACGCGCGAAATGCGCTTCACGATTGGAGTGGGAGAACAGCTTCACCGTCGTGATGTTCGTGTAGGCGTCTGAGATACGCCCGGTCATCATCGACCGCGCATTGGCCTGCTCCTGCCCGACTTTCCCCAGGCGGGGCACGAAGTACCACATGGCCAGCCCGAACAACACGACCCAGGCAATGAAAGGCAGCATCAGTTTCAGGGCGAAGCCGCCGGCCAGTGCGATGATCGCGATGAAATATACCCCGATCCCGGGCGCGATCTCGATAAGGGTGAATAGCATGTCGCGCACCGCCAGCGCCGTCTGCATCACCTTGGTCGTGACCCGGCCGGAAAACTCATCGGAAAAAAACGAAAGGCTTTGCCGCAGCATCAAGCGATGGAAGTCCCAGCGCAGCCGCAACGGCAAGTTAATCGCCAATATCTGGTGCTGCACCATGGTGCGCAACGCCACCAGCCCGACACTGGCCACCATGATGATGCCCATGCCCCACAACACGCGACTTTCCTGCGCAGCCGCTTCACCGCCTGCCTGCCAGGTCGAGAGCAGGTCCACGACCTGCCCGAGGAAGGAAAACAGCCAGGCTTCGTAAATCGACACACCGGCACTGAGCAGCGCAAACACCAGAATGTAACCGCGGGCACCCCGCGTACAGGCCCACAGGAAGCGAGCCAGGCCGTCGGGTGGCGGTGGTACCTCGTCAGGAGGAAAAGGGTCGAGCCTTCGTTCAAACGCACGAAGCATGGTGTTCTCCAAAACGATCAAGTTGAGGAGATTCTGCCATTGAACGGTTGCTTTGAGGGGGTTGCGAAGTAGAGGTATGGCGCTTAGGCAGGTCGCTCTGAAGATTGGGCTGCCGGGGGCGGCCTCTTATACGCTGCCAGAGATCCGCTCGGCAGGGATAAATTTGTCGGTATCGAAGGGGGGCTGGCCAAGACCGGACGTTCATCGAAGGACCGCTTTCAGCTGTGGATTCAACCGGCCAAAACAGACATCCCGTTACAACCCCTCTTGGGCAGCAGCTGCCTCTGCATGGGCATCGAGGCAGCTATCCATACTTACGACCTAAGCTTGGAGCAGGTTGTAGATCTTGACGTCCGGATCGACGTCAGCCTCGTAGTCCACCCCTTCGATCCCGAAACCGAAGAGACGCAGGAACTCCGCCTTGTAACCGACAAAATCAGTAAGTTCATAAAGGTTGTCATTGCTGACCTGATCCCATAGTTGCTTGACCCTATCCTGGACTTCGGGAGCCAGCTCCTTGTAGTCCGCGCGCAGGCGACCCTCTTGATCCATAACTGGAGAATGGCCGTACAAGCTGTCTTTGTAGAGCGCGTAGACCTGCTCGACGCATCCCTCGTGTGTGCCCTGCTCCTTCATGACTTTGAACAACAATGACAGATACAGCGGCATGATCGGGATAGCTGAACTTGCCTGGGTAACCACCGCTTTCAATACCGAGACCCGCGCGTCGCCTCCCAGAACAGCCAACCGTTCACGGATACCAAGGACTTTCTGATCCAGGTCCTTCTTGGCCGCACCAATGGAGCCGTTCCAGTAGATATCATGAGTCAGCTTTTCGCCCAGATAAGTGAACGCGGTCGTTTTCGCCCCATCAGCCAGAACACCCGCTTCGTGCAGGGCATCGATCCACATCTGCCAATCTTCGCCGCCCATCACGGCCACCGTGCCATCGATTTCGCTTTGGATCGCGGGTTGTAGCGTGGTGTCCTTGACCATTTCCTTATCAGTATCCAGGCCCCGCAAGGTCACGGCCTTGTCGAGCGGCTTGAGGGTAGAACTGAATACTTCACCCGTCTTGGGGTGTGTCCGGCGCGGTGCGGCAAGACTGTAAACAACCAGGTCGACCTTCCCGAAGTCGCGCTTGATAACGTCGATAGTCTTCTGTTTGATCTCATCGGAAAAAGCATCGCCGTTGATGCTCTTGGCGTAGAGGCCGTCGGACTCGGCAAACGTGTGAAAGGCCGCTGTGTTGTACCAGCCGGCGGTGCCGAGCTTGCCCTCATCGCCTTCACGTTCGAAAAACACACCGAGAGTGCTGGCGCCACAACCAAAAGCTGCCGTTATCCGCGCAGCAAGTCCGTATCCGGTCGATGCACCAATCACCAGTACGTTCTTTGGCCCCCCGGTGATCAATCCTTTCGTAGTAACGTAATCGATCTGATTCTTGACGTTGGCTTCGCAGCCAGTGGGGTGGGTAGTCACACAGACAAAGCCGCGAACGCGCGGTTTAATGATCATAAAAGATCTCCCTCTTCCAGGATGAGAGCCAACCTTGGCTACGAAGTTATAGACGCCTGGAAAGCTGGAACGTCACGATGAAAGATCTGCAGCGATTGGTGCCTCGCCAAGCAATGCTTGAACAAATCCTTCCTACTGGTCATATAGCATTGGCAACCTAGAGCCTGGCAAGAGACTGCGACGGTCTAGCCTCGACCGTTGCAGTGGGTGGTCAGAGGTCCATCTGTTCCGCCATTTCCAGGGTGTCATCGACCTCGATCCCCAAGTATCTAACGGTACATTCAAGCTTCGTACGGCCAAGCAGGAGTTGCACTGCTCTCAGGTTCTTCGTCCTGCGATAGATTAGCGATACCTTGGTTCTCCGTAGCGTGTGGGTACCGTACATGGTTGGAACGTCCTGCATCGGCAGCCTCTCTACGAAAGTCGCTAGGTTCAGCGGTTGTTACGGAGTGCCCATTGGCTCGCGCAAATGGACGGAATCCGTGTGTCAGTCCGCACTTGGCCGTTTTTGACTATCTATATTGGGTCGTTTTCTTCCTGTCGTGACAGGCAGCAATCGGCCGAAGCTGTGTAAGAATGATTTAGAGCAAGTTAAACGGTCAGAACCAGAACGTTACTGGACAATCGAGACTATAGTCGGCCTGGTAATACGCATTCTGCCTGCCTATTTCTCCATACAGGCCTTCATCATCACCCTAAGCCTGGCGGGGTCTGGCTGCTGATTAAAGCGCCCTGCCCAGGCATGTTCGACCTACACCAGCACGGTCAACCAGGTCGACACCAGCAGCAAAAAAGCCAGTGCATGGTTCACGCGTTTGAACGCCTGTGGCGAACCAAAAAACCGAGCACTACCCACGCCGAGCAACGCCCACAGAGTCATGCACGGCAAAGAGACCAACAGGAACACCAGCGACAACAACACCAGCCGCATGGTCTTGTCGCCGCCACCGGCAAACACGCTCACCACCGCCACCGCCATCATCCAGACTTTGGGGTTGAGCAATTGCAGGGTGGCGGCACCGAACACACTCAGGCCCTCGTCGCGCGGGGTAGTCGGGTTCAGGGACGGCGGCGCGCTTTGAAAGATCTGCCAGGCCAGCCAACTCAACCAGAACACCCCGATCCAGGCCATCGCCTGCTGCACTCGCGGAAACCGCAGCAGCGTCTCGCCCACGCCGAGCCCGACGGCAAACACAATCAGCGCCGCCGCCACGCATGCGCCAAAAATGATCGGCAGCGTAGCGCCCAGCCCCCACCGCGAACTGTGGCTCAGCACCAGAATATTGGTCGGCCCCGGAGTGATCGAGGCAACGAACGCAAACAGCAGGAAAGGCAACAACGATTCCATGACTCAGACTCCCTGAGGACACATCGAAGGCGCAGAAAGGAACAGCGAAAAAGACATGGCATGGACTCCTTGATCAGATAGGAGGCCATGGTCGCGGGTCAGCTGGTTTCAGTCTGGAAGGTTTGAGCAGCGCTTGCGGTAGTCCGCTGGCGTGAGCTGGTAGGCACGGCGGAACCAGCGCCCCATATGGCTTTGATCGGAGAACCCGAGAGCACTGGCCACCTGCGCCGGCGACTCGCCCCGCGCCAGTAGCTGCCGCGCCTTGGCCAGGCGCAGCTGGATCAGATAAGCATGAGGCGCCAGCCCAAAGGCTGCCTTGAAGGCCCGCGTCAGGCGAAAGCGATCAACACCACAGGCTTGAGCCAGATCATCCAACCCGATGTCCTCGTAGACATGGGCATGCAGATAGTCACGCGCAACCTGGGCCACCAACGGCAGACGGGGATCAAAGGCCTGCCGCTTGCGCCAATCAAGGTGGCAAGTGAGCGCCCCCAACAAGGTATCGATGGCGCTCTGGCGCACGATGCGCAAGTCACCCTCATGGAGCACGTGGAAGGCTTGATAAATGGCAGTGGCCAGGCCCGGATCCTGGCTCAGGGTGTCGGCAAAGCCCGGCTGACTATCGGCCGGCGCGTGCTCAAACAACGCATGCAACTCCCGTTCAAGCCAGTGCGGATCGAGGTAGAGCATGGAATAGGTAAACCCTTCCTCGGTCGGCGCATGCCCATCGTGGATTTCCCCCGGCTCCAGCATGAATACCTTGCCCGGCGTACTAAGATGGCGAACGCGTCGGCAATTGAACTGCTGCACCCCCTGTTCGGTGACCCCCACCAGAAAACTGTCATGCCAGTGCGGATCGTAGGCATGCCCCTGAAAATGGGCACGAATCGATTCAATCCCGGTATCGGCATCCTGGGACAGCTCAATCCAGTTGCGTTTATCCACGGAAGGCTCCAGAGGTATGGTTCAGCTTTGAACTGTGCGGGCGACTAAATTACCGCGCTTTTGAAAAGGACGTTTAGAAGATTTGTGCGGTTTGATGCTGAGCCATAGCTGCCTATGCTGAAAGGCAGAAAACGGGTCGATTTCCGTCAGTCGTGACAGGCAGAAATCGGCCAGAAGCAGCCAGTGGAATTGTGAACAAATTCGTCTAGCCTAAGTATCTATGCGGAAACGAATGCTTCTGGCGCATGACTGAGGAGAGTTCGCTTGATACTTGACTTACTAAAATCGACTCTTCACTTGAACAACCATATCAAGGCTGCGTTATTTACCACGTTCGCCCTATTAGTATTTACAGCACTCTATCTCTCCGAACTTTCAAATAAGCCACTGCCCTTCAAAGAAAACGCTTCCGTGACAGAGGGCACACTCGTGTGGGCTGATGGCACTCAAAGAGGGATCTGGCTTATTATAAGAGACAAATCCACTAATGAATTAAGAAAATTTCTCGCCCTCCCAGACTATACAGAACTTCCGAAGGGGCTCACAAAAATTCGAGGGAACCACATCACCATTACACATTATGGAAAATTAGTGACTGGATGCAATTTAGAGTCGGTAGGATTTTGCACACCAAGATGCGGTGAGGCTTACGAGTGCAAAGCTAATAGTATAAAACACTCAGCTGAGGCCTTAAGACATACCAGTATTACCATTTTTGTCTTTTTGGTTGGCATAGTTCTTCATTATTTTTTCTGGGCCAAAAAATCTCCGAAGGATTAATCGCTAAGTTGGTAAAAACTCATGAGAAAAATTGGCAGAACATCGGAGGAGGAAGCTTACCTTCTGATGATTTAGCGCCTGCCATGGGTCGTGAGAGGCAGAAACCCGCCAAAAGCTGCCTGCTGGAACCGGCTGAAATCGACCCGAAGCAGTCTTCGCTAACGATTGAACTCACAGGCCTGGACAGCCGTTCGGGCTGGTCCGGCGGCATGATGGGTCAGCCCGTAAAGAAGTACTTGCCTTTGATTTTCCTGGGATTGACGAAGACGAAGTCTGGAAAGATTTTGCCTCGGACGTACCAAACAAAAGCCAGGATAACGATACTTATAGCTAATGCGATAGTGGTTGTTGCCGGACTCGATGTAAACCCCGCAAGCGATCTTGGGAATTGGGGAAGCGCAAGGAGTATGTACGCGTTGTAAGCGCCGACGCGATGGTTGTAGAAGCCCCATACCAAAAACAAGGGAATCAAGGTCATTGAAACACCCATAACCCATTTGGCCGTTGGCCCCATCCGGGCGCCGATATCCAATCCCAGAAAGAATGCAATCAAAGCCTGGGCGAGCATTATCGTGATGAGAATATTGACCTTGCGATCGTGCTCGTCACAACGAATTGGATCTGCATACGAGGCTATAAAGTAGGCAAGATGACTGTCTTTTACACCCCGCCCGGAGAGTTGTGAAAACACTTCCGACTTTGCAGTGCCGGCGGCGAGCAGCTCGCGAACTTTTTCCTGAACTTCTTTCTTGCTCAAAGTTGAATGTGAAATGCTTTCTCTTTGCTTGACAGATTTCTTAGCAGGAAACACCAGGACAGCTACGCCCCCGATAAAGGCTAGCGTGCCCAAGAAAACGCCGAGGTAAAAAGCCCCACCTAGTGAGTAAGTACCTGGCTTCACTCTACCCGGCTTCGCAGGGTCGACAAGAATTTCGATCACTTTTCCTTCCCGGAGTGTTGCAACTGATCTTTCGACCGACTCCAGGCTGGTCTTACAGGGCCGCTGCGATATTTCGAGCGGATAAGTGTATTGCTGTCCGTTCAACTCAAAGGTCACGTTAACCAGAGGGCAATAGGTCATACCCTTACTGCGCATCTCCTCAAAAATGGAGACAGTGGCGACAGTGGCATTCAACCTCTGCCAAGTCTTCGTCTCGTCCACCTCCTTGTACGAGGAAAGAGACACGAGAAGACTGAGCAAGGCAAAGGAAAATAAAACAACGAACAGGGCCGTCCTTAGCAAGAGCAAGAAGGTCTTCATAACGCTCCTTGGCCAACGTGAATTGGAGGTCAGTTGGGATATGACACCTTGGCGGCGAGTCCCCCCGCGCGCGGTGTAATGATGCACTGAGGTTAGTCCGTAGATACTCAAATGCAATGCAACTTCTCGCGCTTGCGCTCCTGGCCGGTTTCTGCCGGTTCCCACCGGCAGCTATGGGTTGTGGATTCAACCGGTCGATGCAACACAACTAAATTCTGTGTAAGCAGAAGGAGTGTTGCAGATGAAGCAGAGACCTCGGATCTATTACACCGAAAGCCAGAAAAAACTGATGTGGGATCACTGGCAGAAAGGCGACTCTCTCCAGCACATCGCCCAACTATTTGATCGAAACCACTCATCGATACAGCGCATTCTGGCGGAGACCGGGGGGATCAGACCCGCTCTACGCCGCAGGTCCAGATTGGCGCTGACGTTGGCTGAACGCGAAGAGATTTCGCGTGCAGTGGTGGCAGGTAACTCGATCCGTTCCATAGCCGCGCTGCTAGGGCGAGCAGCCTCTACGATCAGTCGTGAGATCAGACGCAACGGTGGCCAAGGAGGCTACCGGGCTAATCGTGCGGATCAGGCTGCCTGGGATCGCGCCCATCGACCCAAGGTCTGCAAGCTTGTTGAGAACCGAGCGGTGGCGCAAATTGTTGCAGACAAGCTTCAATTGCAGTGGTCACCGGAACAAATTGCCGGCTGGCTGAAGCGCACCTACCCGGACGATACGAGCTATCAGGTGTCACACGAGACGATCTATCGCACCCTCTTCATACAGGCTCGCGGGGCTCTGAAGAAGGAGTTGCTTGAGCATTTACGGCGAACGCGAGCCATGCGTCGCTCGCGCCATCACACGCAGAAGAAAGAAAATCACGGTCGAATCACAGACGCGGTATCGATCCGCGAACGCCCGGCCACGGCTGAGGATCGGGCGGTGCCAGGTCACTGGGAGGGTGACCTGCTGTGCGGTAGCAGGAACAGCCAAATTGCCACTCTTGTGGAGCGTCATACCCGTTACGTAATGCTGGTGAAGTTGGCCGGTAAGGACACCGAGACGGTCATCAGCGCCCTGATCGAAAACGCCCGCGAACTCCCCGAGGAACTCTACCAATCGCTGACGTGGGATCGCGGCAAAGAGATGGCCGACCATAAGCGTTTTACGGTGGCTACCGACATCAAGGTCTACTTCTGCGACCCTCATCGTCCCTGGCAACGGGGATCGAATGAGAACACCAACGGGTTGTTAAGGCAGTACTTCCCGAAAGGCACCGACCTGTCGGAGCACTCGCAAGCCACGCTCAATGAAGTGGCAAGGCAGCTGAACAGCCGTCCTCGGAAAACACTAAACTACGAAACGCCCGCTGAACGATTTAGCCAATCTGTTGCATCGACCGGTTGAATCCACAGCCGATTTCTGCCGTTCGTGAAGGGCAGAAATCGACCAGTAGCGGTCGCATTCGACAGGTGAACTTCTGAGCGCCTCGCTCAGATATGCAGCCAAGCCAACGAACCCAACATGACGCCAACACCCGCGGCCCCAAACGAGAGCCGCTTGAGCCATTCCTTACGCGTCAGCAAGGTAATGGCCGCCAGTGAAATTGCTATTTGAATCGCGGTCATTGCCTGGGCCCAGCGGTGATGCTGATGCAACGCCTGCTCTGACTTCTCGTCCCACTCTCTTGCCCGTTGTTCGAATGCTTCAGCCTTCTTGCGCGCCTCCTCCTTCTGTTCCCCGTACCGCCGCGCCTCAGCAACATAATGGGCGGAATCCAGCCCTGGAAGATGGCTTGCCAGATCCGACAGGTTCTGCCGGCTGGACTTGGCCTGGTAGTAATTCCACTCGTTGGCGGCTTCGGTTTTCTGGATGGCGGCGTTGTTTTTGTCCATGGCCGCCTCATTCTCCGTTGAGCCGGCCTGATAGCTCATCAGGGCGCCGACGGTCGCCATGACGGCTGTCATCACCGCAATCTTGCTGGCAAAGCTGTCGCCTTGTGCATGCGCATGATGGGTGGTGTGCTCAATGTGTTGCTCGTGTGGGCTGGGGACTTCGAACTCTGCAGGCATGGGTGTCGATCTTGGAGGCGTTAGTGGAGATGGACAGCATTATGAATTGTCCCTGATTCTTTGGACACAATTGACTGGCAGCCAGTGGTCGGTTGCAGACTATTCTTGATCTGGGTAACCAACCGGTCGCACCGAAGGAGGTCACTCGTTTATGCACTGTGCCCTTTTCGAAATCCGCCGCGGTTCGATCTGATGCATGAAGGCAAATCGATCTGCGCCGTCATCAAGTTCCGATGAACTACCGGCCTGGGGCGCGGCCCCAGGCACTTTTGTCTGACACCCTGAAACGGAGACGCCAGCATGAGCACCTTGCAACTTCACCCTGCACTGGACAATGGCATCCAACCCGCCGCCGCGAATTTCACAGGTGGCACCCTGCAATGCCTGTGTGCGACCGACAAGGTCGAGGTCAAGATCGACGCACAAACTTTGTATAACCACGCGTGCGGCTGCAGCAAATGCTGGAAACCCAAAAACGCGACATTCGCCGTTATCGCCGTGGTGCCTCGAGATAAGGTCAGCGTCATTGCCCACGGCGAAAAACTGGAGATTGTCGACGAATCCGCCACCATCCAACGCCACGCCTGCAAGCAGTGTCACGCCCATCTCTTTGGGCGCATCGAGAACAAGGACCATGCGTTTTATGGCCTGGACTTCGTCCACACCGAGCTTTCGCCACAGCGCGGATGGGCTGCGCCGGGATTCGCGGCGTTCGTGTCCTCCATCATCGAAACCGGCACACCGCCAGCGCAAATGAAGGCTATCCGCGAGCGCTTGCGCTCGATCGGGCTGGAACCCTATGACTGCCTGTCCCCGGAGTTGATGGACGCACTGGCGACTCATGTCGCCAGACAGAAAGGCCTGCTCCCCGCCGCCTGATCGGTCGGTCGCCGCGGTTTCTTTTCCGGACCGCGGTCCGATTCACCAGTTCTGTGGGAGCGGACTTGCCGGATCGCCGGACCGCGGCAATGGCTTCACCGCAAGCACACCGGTCTTTCCCCAAGCGACTACCGGCGCCAGCGTCAGGGCTCTGCTGGCCGCAGATAGGGCTCGATAAAGCCGCAGCCAAGGATCTCGTTCAGGCGTTGCGCATCGTTCATTCGGCGAAACAGTCCAATAGTCTTCCACGGCGCGTGACCATCGATATTGGGCGCTCCCAATCCGGTCAACAGGTCGGCGATCAGTATTGATCGGGTCTCGAAAGAGATGCGTGTCAGCCCGGTACTATTGCCGACGCCGGCATGGGCATGAGCCCCGGAAAAGGCGATCAGGCTCCCCGGAGCGATATCGACGGCAATCCCCTCCTGCGGGTCGACCGCTTCCAACAGATGAGGAATGGCTTCGTCGGCATCCACGGCATTGCGGCCGTCTCGATGGGATCGCTGCAAAATGGCGCGCATATCGAAATCTGCGCTCGAATTACCCAGCGGTCGCTGCCAGAGGCCTGGATACAAGGCGACGGTACGCCCTGCCGCGATGGGATAGATGGGCGCCCACCAGTTGGTTTGTGCATAGATATTCGACCCCCAGGTATCGCGGTGAAACGCGATGGTGGCCGTCGTGCGGGCACGCGGTGTCGACTGCTCTGGCTCGCAATGTGGCTGAAAACGCAAATGCAGGCGATCGCACGCCAGGGCATCGGGGGCGATGCCAAGACTTTGCACGACGTCCTGCCAGCGCTGCTGGACCTCAGCCGAGCCTGCGAAGTCGTTCTGAATTTTCGAAAAGTGCTCAGTCTGCTCAGGGTGGCTCAAATGGCGATGGATCTGTTGCGGCGACCAAGGATGCAGCGCGTCTTCGAGGAACGCACGCGTATATTCCACCAGGGCCGTCATGGGCTGCAGGTCAGTGAAGCGAACGATCTCGCCAGCATAGATCCGGTCATGCAATTGGCGAGCGGTGCTCGGTATGGCAAGCGAGCTGTACATGACTGGAAGTCCCCTGAAGGTGCGCCCCCTGACTTTAGATCCACGCCGAGTGTGGCGAAAGTGGCAGGTGAGGCGAAAAAGCGCGGATCAGGCCCTGGGGACGTGAGCAACAGGCGACCGTCAAGCCATGAATGGGACGCTTATGACAGTTCTTGGCAGGCAGTTAACAGCCAGAAGCCGACACCAGATAGCAAACCTCAAAGAAGCCGAACAATGAGGTCGTCGGCTATTTAAGCCGCGGAGCCCTAGAACTTTTCTCTTTTTATCGGTCTATGTGGACAGGCACATCCTCGGTAAGCGCGACCTCGCAGGCTTCCCGCAGTCAGATGGCCACACGTCCATTGTCAATCAGAGGTTGTCTTCGCTCATGAAATTCCATGACCCACGGATGGTGCTCTTCGGCCTGTTCGCGCTCGCGGCAGTGGGCTCCGCATCAGCAACACAAATGAAGACCTCAACCCCTGTTTTCGCAACTGAAGTGGCAGCCGTTCAGGCTCCGGTCGAGGCCGCCGGCAACCCTTGGCCAACCTTGGCCAGTATGGCTGGCAAACAGCCAGGCCCCTTGCTGGCCCATGACGACCGATACTGGCATGACGGCCGTTGGCACGATCGTAGAGACGATTGGCGCCGAGACGAATGGCGCAGAGAACAGTGGCGTAGAGAGCAAGCCCGTCGAGAAGCTGAACGCCATCGTTATTGGGAGCGCCACGATGATCGGCCCATGCGGCACCGCTACGAGGACGATCACCGCTACTATCGTCGCTAATGCGACGCCACGAGATTAATCCGCTTGCACTCAAACCGGCCTGATAGCAGTGCTGCTGAAAACGAAGCGGAACAGACGGAAGTCTGACCATTCAATGCGACGGTCGAAGCTGGACCGTCGCTCATCCGTGTACCAGATAGGCTCCCAACGGAACCCGATGCCGTAGCTTCTTGCATTTGCCCGGTGGGGGCTGATGCCCGGGCGGACGATCAGGAAACCAGATTCGGCATTTACCCGGAGGCGGCCAATGGCCACGGGGAATCTCAATTCCATCGTACGCGGGCGCTGGTTCGGTGGAAGCCGATTGCAATTCTCCTTCGGGCATTGCGCGAGCGAAGTTGCCAGCATCGCGCCCAGTATCCGGAGCGGCTTGTTCAGCAGCGGCCATTTCTGCTTCGCGCAGCCTTTGGGCCTCCTCTTCGAGCCCCTTCTGTACTGCGACCTGGTCCTCTTTGGCGTTGGGTGAGGTGCTCGAAGCGTTGGCCTGCTGCGCCGCCTGGATCAATTGGAAGTTGCGGTTGCGTAACGCTACGTTGCTACCGACTCTCATGTTCGAACGCACCGCCAACGTTTCAGCCTGTTGGTACTGTCCCTGCTGAAGACGCAACACACCGAGATAATGCAGCGTCGCGGGATTGTTCGGTTGGATATGCAGGGCACGCTCCAGCGTGGCAGCGGCTTGGTCCAGCTGGCCATTTCCATACTGCCGCGAGGCGGTTTCGATCAGGGTGGTTGATGCGCTGTTACTTTGCGAAGGCGCCCTTCGCTCGGCAGCAATCGAACAAAGCGACGCGACGACGCAGAACGCCAGGAGAAGACTCGGCAGAAAAATCTTGGTTGGCATCAGGGGGCGGACTCGGCTGATCTCGGACGGCACTGTCGTAAAACAGGCCACCAGCACTGCTCGGCATCTGCGACACAGGGCCCCCATTGACCTGGCCAGTACCCTGAAGTTCCCGCCGCAACGGCCACTGCGGACGGAGTGGAATCCGCGGGTCACCGCAACCGGTATCAATTTTTACCTGAAATTTTAAGCTGGTATCATTCAAGCACTGACAAACCGAGCAGAAAATATGAATCGTCGTAAAAAAATAAATCAGTTGTTAAAGGCTAACGCCAAAAAGGCCAGTGCCAAATTGGCACCGAAAAGCAAGACTAAATACATTAGTAAAGCTGACCGATTGAAGCTGGCGGCTGAAGCCGGTCAGGACTCAATCACTTGCGCTGAGAGCTGATCTACCTAGCCTTCGCGACCGACCGCTTCCGCCCCAGAGCCCACTTCCCTGCCCAACCGATCTGACAGATCGCGCGGACGCCAAAACTGCTACAGCGGTTTTTTTGTTGAGCTGCAGCAGTTCCCGTACCACGAGTTTACAAACTTGCTTCTTTGTAGGATGACTGAAGAAACTCTGCTATCAGCGATGTGATCTGCTGTTGAATCACCTCACGTGAGCGACCGCCGTCGCCATCCAGGCAAATGATGCCATCGCCTGGTACATCGTCTTCGAGCATTTTCTGCGCGCCAGGTTTGCACATCGACAAGAAGCTGAAATGGCTTGCGTCGCTGATTTCGACGTAACGGCTTGACGCCGCAGGCAAGCGTTTGGCCAGGTTGGCAGACTCCAACTCAGCAGGAAGCTCGCGCGACGGTACGCCGGCAGCGATCACCAGCGCTGGTACCGGCAGCGCGGCCAGGCTTTCATCGGTCAGGCCCCGTGAAAGGCCCAGGTCCAATGTGACCACAGCAGTGACGCGTTTATCGCGCAAATCGCCGGCCAACGCGGCCTTTGATTTTGAGGTGCTTGCAGGGTTTATCGTTTCGTAGACGGTGCAACTCGCTAACTGCGGGTGGGCTTTGCAGTCAAGGGCGAAGCGGTCTGGATCGAAACGAGCACCGGCGATCTCCAGGGCGGTCCAGCCGCCGAGTGAATGGCCCACTACTGCAATTCGGTCATTGGCGACCAAGCCGAATTTTTCTGGTTGAGTCGTGACCCTATCAATGACTCGGCCCAAATCAACGGGCCGCTGCCATAACTGCGCCGCCGCTTGAGGGCTACGGTCATGAGTGGTGGTGCCAGGGTGATTGATAGCGGCGACGATGTAACCCCTATGGGCCAGAGCACTGGCAAGCCAGATCTGGTTGCTCCAGTTCCCCCTGTACCCGTGGGAGAGCACCAGCAATGGATGCTTGCCAACAGCGGGCGGCGCATTACGAACGGCAGAAGCACCGACAAACACCGCATCATCGCCGATTAACTGCGTGGCGGCGGTAGTCGCACTGGGGTACCAAACGACCATCTCCAGTGAGCGGTCACTGTGCGAGTCCGCCAGTGTGGAAGATTGGAAGCCAACAGGGTTCTCGTCAGCGAGTGCGAGAGTAGTCAGGCAGGTCAACAACAGGGCGCCAAAAGCTATTTTCAATGTCGATTCTTCCTTGATTGGACAAGTGCACAGCGTGCACAGCGTGCACAGCGTGCACAGCGTGCACAGCGTGCACAGCGTGCACAGCGTGCACAGCGTGCACAGCGTGCACAGCGTGCACAGCGTGCACAGCGTGCACAGCGTGCACAGCGTGCACAGCGTGCACAGCGTGCACAGCGTGCACAGCGTGCACAGCGTGCACAGCGTGCACAGCGTGCACAGCGTGCACAGAAAAGTTAGAACCAATTCACGAGACGTCAAGGGGAGAGAGCTAGAAAAGAGTTCTACCTATCACGTCTATAATCCCTCCCCCAAAAACCGAAGTTAAAAACGCAACCTAGACGGCCCGAGGAAACCCACCAAAACCAACTCAACCCGCCCGCAGACCCCAAACCGCCGCAAGCTCATACGCAGCCTTATCAGGCAACACCGTCGCCCCACTCCGACGAACCATCCCAACATAATCAGCAAGTCCTTCAACAAGCACAGCCCATTCCGGGCGCGGGTCTTTGACGTAGTCCCACCCCAACCCCAACCACGGGCATCGCCCACCGATCCAGGCCTGCACAGCCGGGGTTGCTTGCATGACGTAGTCAGGGAGCGCGGGCGCATCCGGTCGGGGTTGGCGCGCCTTTACGGCCGGCACGTGTAGTTGCAGAACGCCATTCGCCTCGACGGTCACTTGCATCGCGCCAAGTAGTGCGATGTCAAAGGGAACCGGTTGACCATGGGTAACATAGAAATACGCCATGCGCCGGATGCTGTCATAGTCGGCAACGGCGCGATACAGGTAGGCGCAGATCACACCCAGCATGGGATCCGCGTGCTTTTGGTTCCGCAGGTCGGCGGCGAGCCAGTCGATGCTGTCGGCTTGGAGCCGGCCGGCGGCGAAATCGTCGATAGCACCGAGCATCCCTTGGTAGCTCTCAGGAGCATTGCGCGTGCCATAGGCCTGGAAAACGTCGCCGGCGCTGCTGGGTGTCACGACGGTGTACAGGTCATCGTACGGAACGACCGGTGTAAATGTGCCATCGGCCAACTCAACCAACACCGGCATCCCCTGTGGATCGCCCTTGATGCGGTACGTCTCGAACCCGGGCGTTGCGCCCAGTCGCTCGATCGGCTTCCGGGACAAAAGCTTCGCTTGACTGCCCCAGACGATCACGTTCGCCTGGCCTGGGTCGTTGACCTGTTCCAGCCTGCGCCGAACCTCTCCAGCCGCGGTCTTGCGGACATCGGCAGCCGCATCTGCCTCCAGTCGCTGAACCAGTGACTGTACCTTTTGCGTTTTTTCAGGCGTATGAGTGGTCTGGTGCCGCAGCTCGAACAGATCCTGAAGCAGATCCTTACTGTCGTCGGGGATGGTGATGAAGTGGTCGGCCGGCACCGCCAGATCGCGCCCCTTGAAGCCAAAACCGGTGCCGAGGATCTGCTCGCGAAAGTCCGTGTCGGTATGCACCCGCTCAAGAATTTGTTCGGCGGCACCTGGTGCGCCACCCGCCTCGACAGCACCCAGGGTGGTGGCATTCCCCGTACGCGGCCAGGGCTGCAATTCGGCGACGCCCTGTAGTGGATTGGCGGCGTTATAGAGCACGGCCGGTTCCGGGTCGACCAGGCACTGCGGGTTGAGCTTCAGGCGATACTCTTTCGCACGCTCGGTGGTGCGCGACCGCACGCATTTGCCCAGTGTCTCCGTGGTGATCACACCATCGATGATGGCGGCTGGCTCGATGCCCCAGAGCGCGTCGGCGATCACGCCAGAAAACACACACTTGCCCGGAGCGCCGGACATCGGATCAGACACCATATAGCCGAGTTGTCCGTCCTGGCAGGAGGCCAGACGATCAAACCTGGGGCTGTCGACTTGTGTGCCCTGCACGACGATCCCGCGCACGGCATCGAGGCGCATCAGGTCGATATTCTTCGGCGCTTCGCGGCATGCATCGGTAATCAGTGTGATGCGCTGCACGCCGTGCAGTAACAGTTCGGTGTAGAACAAGTCGGCCAGAACACGGTACTTCAAGCGCAGGGAATCGCTGAACAGCCAGGAGATCGAGCCGATATTCGCATCGGTGAGGCCATGGCCACAAAATGCCAGGATCAACTGCTCGACCACCTCGGCACCGCTCGGAAACAGTTCATCGACCGCTTGCTGCACCCGCTCACGGGTGACTGGAATGTCGCCGGCGAGGCCGTCGTCGACGACTCTTACGTTGCTGGCGCCGAAGCCCGAGCGGAGCGCCCAGTCGCCGATTGAGCGGGCGGCGAGCACCGCTCCGTCCAGGTACGCGAAGCGCAGCGACTGGTTTGAGGTCGGAGTCAGCGTGCTGACCCCGATCGCCAGACAGGCCCGCCTAGTCATGCGGGCGCGCCGCCTTTCGCGCAGTGAAGACAGAGCCAGGATCAAGTTGGGGGAAAATCGCCGGCCAACGCCAGCGCGGTCGATCCGCGGGCGTCAGGCGCTCAGCCAGCATCATTGCGCCTGCAAACAGCATGATCGGAATGTGCCACGCCCCGCCAAGCAGTGGCACCAGCATCCACGCCCAGCACGACGCAATGCACCAGAGACCATGCGTCATGCCGAAGATCAGGCAATCCCTGTCGGCCGCCCAACCGAACAGACCGATCCGCCGCATTCGGTGGCCACGATTGAGCGCCACGCGGTGCCACGGGCTGGCACTCCACAACATCGCAATCAGCAGTGCCCCGGCAAGGGCCGCCTCTGCGACGGTGAGCTGCAACAATAAAGCGAGAACGGTCAGGATCGGCCCGGCGGCCATCCATAGCGCACCGTAACCGAGCAAGAACCCGACTGATGCGCGCAGGCGTCTGCGTGGCAGGCTGGAACGCCAGACATGCATGAGCGGCATCGCCAGCAGCGGAGGCATCATCGCGACGAGCATCAGCGCCCAGTCAGCCAGCAAGCGGTTCAGTGGATTCAGGGCGAACTCGGCCTTCAGCACGGTGGGCCAGAGCGTGACGATAGACAGCCCCGCCACCGAACTGCAGAAGGTCGGATGCGCAGCGTGCCCGGCGTTGTAAATGCTCAGGGCCAGACCGAGCCCAGCCGTCGCGAACAGCAACGGCCAGGGCGCCAGGGTAAAGCTGCGCATTACCGAACCTGGCTGCATGAGCGGGTACTCAACTCACGACGCCACTTCGCTTGAGAACGCTGATTCGGTCCACGGTCACAGGCTTGGCTTCCGATATCTGCTCGCCCGGAACAAGGGTCACACGCAGATGGTTCGGATCGAAGTCGCCAGCATCCGTCAGCCGCTGGGCTAGGTCAGTAATGTCGATCGTATAGCCAAGCCCATTGCCGCCGTGGCCGCCGTCTGGCCGCGAGGCGACGTTCAGGCCGAACAGCGTCAGGCTGCCGGCATGGCACTCGGGGTGGAGTTGTGGATCGACGCCTTCCGGCAAATTGACGTACACCTCCAGCAGAGGAGAAGGCGCGGAGCCGCGCACCGATTCAAGCGCCAGGTAAAGCCGGGTCACCTCCCTGCCCGGCTCCATCGCGCCCATGGCGGCGATGCCGGCGGTGGTGGCTTGCTGGTCGAGGTTGACTTGCGTGCGCACCGGCGCACCGCCGACCCTGACCATTGCCGCATTGGCACCGATTGGCTCGATGCTTTGTTGATCCGGCGCACCCATTTTGACCCGTGCCACAGCTTCTGCTCCAGGTGTTACACCGGTGCCGATGCGCAAGTCCGCATAGCTACGGTGCAATTTGCCATCTTTCAGTGTGTCGCGGCCGGAGAACTTCATTCCAGCAGCGCCGCCGGGCACCGGCATGATGAAGGTGCGGTCAGCCGGGCCGTTGAGCCAACGCGGATCATGAACCATCGTCTTGCCCGGCGTGCTCATCCATGCTTCCCAGAGCCGGTCGATGTTGCAATGGTGCAACCAGAAGATCGGGTCCAGGCCCGCGAGATACGGATTGGCCATGAATCCCTGGTCGCCGCCGATGAGACGATGGACCGTATTGTGCGGGTTGTTCTCCAGATCGCCGGTCCAGCGGGCGAACTGAACGAAATCGCCGGTGACGCCGCCGCCGAATCCGATGCTGCCGTCATTGCCGACCTGGAAATCATTCTCCTCCATCGCGGCGAGGCTGAACGCATCGCGTGGGCCCGGCCGCAGTTTGGTAAGTCCTTGTCGACGGGGGTATTTGCTGAGTGGGTTCGGGCTGCCGTCGGGCAAGGTTTCCTCCAGGAAAGCATCTGGAACACGCCGCGCATCCGGGTTGCCGCTGTTGAGGTAGTTCCAGTACGGCAGCGCCCATTCGTCGCCGGTCAGTTCCTTCACTTTCGCGGCGACGATCGCCTCGAATGCATACACATAACCGCGGTGCCAGGAAAGGAAATACCAACTGCCGTGCTGGCACTGACTGCCGTAGGTATAGTTGGTCAGATCCTTTGGAATCGGGTCGTCCACACCCAGCACGTTTTCGTCAATCCACAATTGCCTGTCGAACCCGTGGATGGCGCCCAGGAATTTCCAACTGTTGTGATCGGTGATCGGCAGCTTGTCCAGCTCGCGCATCGCCAGCGCATAGTTGAGCAGGACCTTGTTCCATCCAGAACCAAGTGTTGCGACATCTTGTCGAGCCGTACTCATGACCGCACCCTCCCTTGCAACATTTCGCCGCGTGGCGACTGTGTCGTCACACCGATTGCAATCCTTTGCAGTTCGCGACGTCATGTTAAGGGCGGAACTGCGCTCAAGAGGCTCGCTGAGTTGCGGTGATGCGCGCCTCTGCGAGATTCAGTATAGAAGCTCGGCAAAATGGTCATGGCGAATTCACCTGATATTTGCCGCAGGCGATGAATGGCAGTCACCACCACTAAGCATCCTGCAATTTTTCACGCAGAAACTCGATGAACCGTTGGGTTTTCGCCGGAAATAGTCGCGTCTCGGTGAGGGTATAAACCGTGACGGGCGAAGCCTGCCACTGCGTCGAGACTCTGCGCAGCGTGCCATCGGCGAGGTCTACCTGTGGGAGCACCGCACCGCCGCTCCCACAGGGATGAGTCGCTACATCTCAACCTGCGTACCCAGCTCAATCACACGATTGAGCGGCAAATTGAAGTATTTGAGATTGCTGTTGGCGTTCTTCAGCAAGAACGCGAACAGGGTCTCGCGCCAACGGGCCATGCCGATACGCTTGGTCGGGACGACCGTCTCGCGGCTGAGGAAATAGGTGGTGCGCATCGGGCTGAAATCCAGCTCTTTCAAATGACACAGGCTCAATGCCAGCGGCACATCGGGCTCTTCTATAAAACCAAAGTGCAGACTGACACGGAAGAAGCCTTCGCCATAGGACTCGATCTCGAACCGCTGATCCGCAGGCACACGCGGGCGGTCTTCAGACACCACGGTGAGCAACACCACCTGCTCGTGCAGCACCTGGTTGTGCAACAGGTTGTGCAACAGGGCATGGGGGACAGCATCGGATCTGGCCGTCAGAAATACCGCCGTACCCTGCACACGATGGGGTGGTTGCGCACGAATGCTGCTGATGAACAACGGCAGTGGCAGAGCGGTTTCGTCCAGTCGCTCGACAATGATCTTGCGGCCGCGCTTCCAGGTGGTCATCAAAATGAACAGGGCAATACCGGCAATCACCGGGAACGCACCGCCCTGGAAGATCTTCGATATGTTGGCGGCGAAGTACAGGCTGTCGACCACGAGAAAACCCAACAGCATCGGAATCGCCAGCCAGCGCGGCGTTTTCCACAGCAGCAAGACCACGGCCGAGGACAGGATGGTCGTGATCAACATGGTCCCCGTCACCGCCACGCCATACGCCGCCGCCAGCGCACTGGACGACTCAAAGCCGATGACCAGCAACACGACGCCGACCATCAGCGCCCAGTTCACGATACCGATGTAAATCTGCCCCTGCTCCTGACTGGAGGTGTGCTGGATAAACATACGCGGCACGTAACCCAGCTGAATGGCCTGGCGAGTCAGTGAGAACGCCCCGGAAATCACCGCCTGGGAGGCGATGATGGTGGCCAGTGTCGACAGCGCGACCATCGGCAGCAGCGCCCAGTCGGGTGCCAATAGATAGAATGGGTTGCGTACCGCTTCCGGGTTTCCGAGGATCAACGCACCCTGGCCAAAGTAATTGAGCACCAGGCCGGGCAGCACCAGCATGAACCAGGCACGGGCAATCGGTTTGCGACCGAAATGGCCCATGTCGGCATACAGCGCTTCAGCACCGGTCAATGCCAATACCACGGCGCCCAGAATGGCGATGCCAATGCCCGGATGAACCACGAAGAATCGCACCGCCCAAGCAGGATTGAGCGCTTGCAGCACTTCCGGGCGTTGCAGAATGCCGAATGTACCGAGAATGCCCAACACCACGAACCACAGCACCATGACCGGGCCGAACAGGATGCCAATACGCGCCGTGCCATGTTTCTGGATCAGGAAAAGTGCTACCAGGACGATAACGGACAGCGGAACGACCCAATGACCGATGCCCTCGAACGCAAGTTGCAGACCTTCAACCGCGGAGAGCACCGAAATGGCCGGGGTGATCATGCTGTCCCCGTAAAACAGTGCCGCGCCAAACAGCCCGAGCAACACCAGGTTCCGGCTCATTTTCGGATAAGGCGCGGAGGCCCGGCGTGCCAGTGCCGTCAAGGCCATGATGCCGCCCTCGCCCTGGTTGTTGGCGCGCAGGATAAACAGCACGTACTTGATCGAGACGACCCAGATCAGCGACCAGAAAATCAACGACAGAATGCCCAGTACACCGTCCTGATTGGCCTGGACGCCATAGTGGCCGGCGAACACTTCTTTGAGGGTGTAAAGCGGGCTGGTACCAATGTCCCCATAAACCACGCCGACCGCGGCGACGAGCAAGCCCACTCCTGATGTTTTGGCGTGGGAGTTATCATGGGCGGGGATCGCTGTTTCGCTCACGGGTAGCTTCTCTGAGATTGAAGGAAATAAATGGCATGCCACCTTCGAGCAAGAGGGTTTGCGGGGCTACCGGGTAAACATTGGAACTCAGCCATGAAACCCTACAGCTTGATAATGAGATTAGTCCATGGGGGTCATGCCGCTCGTTCAGGCGACCTGGAGAGTTTTGCAGGCCTGTCGACGATCAAAAAAACGCGGCAAGTATCCTCGCAAGGGAAAACACCTACCGTAAAGAAAGCGTAAAAATGTACGGGCAGCAGCGAGCGAATTTCGATCAAGTTTCTTGTGCGCGACCAAAAATAGTCCTTAATTAGAGGCAAGGTTCTTTCCGGGACCTGGTCACATCGCTATATCCTGTATTTCAACCCGAACCACCTGAATCGAGTGCCAAGGCACCACCAGCATGGAGTTTGCGAATGAGCCAAGGGCCTGTCCATGAGGACGACACCGCTATTGGACCTACCTGTACACCCTCAGAAGGTAGCGAGCAAACATCCCCGTTCCTTCACGACCTGGGGTTGAGCGATGTCCTTGAGGCACTTCCCGAGGCCATCTACACCACCGATGCCAAGGGTCTGATCACCTTTTACAACCGTGCAGCGGTGGCGCTGTGGGGAATGACCCCGGCGCTTGGGGAGAGCGCCTTTTGCGGCTCTTGGAAGCTCTATTGGCCTGACGGCACGCCGCTGCCCCACGATGAATGCCCCATGTCCATGGCATTGAAGGAACAACGTCCTGTCAGAGGGCTTGAAGCCATCGCCGAGCGTCCGGATGGCACACGCGTTCGTTTTCTGGCGTGTCCCTCGCCGATCTTCGATGCAGAAGACAGCCTGATAGGCGCCGTTAACATGCTGATCGATCTGACCGACCAGACCGTCGCCGACGAAGCCGCGCTGATCCATGACGCGCTGGTCGAATCGTCCGCCGACGCGATCATCGCCAAAGACCTGAACGGCACGATTACCAACTGGAACGCTGGCGCCCAGCGACTCTTTGGTTACACGGCCGAGGAAGCGGTCGGCCAAACCATTGACATGCTCATTCCCCTGGATCGGCGGGTTGAGGAACCCGGCATTTTGGCGCGCATCCGTCGAGGCGAGCGCATCGAACACTATGAAACCCTCCGGCGGCGCAAAGACGGTAGCCTGGTCGAGATCTCTCTCGCCGTCTCCCCCATCAGAAATCGGCAAGGCCGTATTGTCGGAGCGGCCAAAATCGCTCGCGATATCACCGAGCGACGACAGGCGGAAGAACAAAAGAGCCTGCTCATCAGAGAGATGGATCACCGGGTGAAAAACCTGTTCACCCTGGCAAACAGCGTGGTCTCACTGAGCGCCCGTTCGGCAACGACCCCCGGCGAACTCGCCTCCGCCGTTTGCGCACGGCTGAACGCATTGGCGCGAGCCCATACCCTGACCATACCGCACGGTTTGAGTAACGAGCAGCCAACGACATTGCATGCCCTCATTCAAACCATTCTCGCGCCTTATGCCGAGGGCGGGGATAACAGCCAGTCACGCGCCTTCGTGACCGGCCCTGACATAACGATGGACGGTGCTTCAGTCACCAGCTTCGC
This sequence comes from Pseudomonas sp. FP1740, assembly GCF_030687165.1. Taxonomy (NCBI): domain Bacteria; kingdom Pseudomonadati; phylum Pseudomonadota; class Gammaproteobacteria; order Pseudomonadales; family Pseudomonadaceae; genus Pseudomonas; species Pseudomonas sp. FP1740. The sequence goes on along the minus strand of NZ_CP117461.1, from coordinate 2,819,581 downwards.
TCTGCTGTTGCATGAGTTTGCAACCAACGCCGCGAAATATGGGGCGCTCTCTTTGCCTGAAGGGCTTTTGGATATTTCGTGCAGCGAGAGTGAGGAGGTGTTCACCGTGGTCTGGAGCGAAAGGAATGGCCCGCTCATTGAACGGGAACCCGACAGCACCGGGTTCGGCACCCTTCTCGCAAAAGCGACTGTGCATGGCCAGCTTCACGGCGAAATCCGCCGTGACTGGAAGCACGAGGGGCTGACCATCACCGTAGCGTTTCCCACCCGTAGCATAAGCAGCCAGTAGAGAGTTGGCTCCAGGTGGCGCGAAGCGATTCGCACCTACTTTGCCGTTCCGCCACCAGGCTTATAGAACAGAAATTTCGGGGTCTCGCCTGTCTTGATGTACTGCTTCGCCCAGTCGGGCTTCACCGTTTTGTCGTGGAAATACAAGGCACCATGGGTGCGGTCCGTGAGTTGCCTGTTGAGTGCCTTGCGCGCGATTTCCTTGGCAAGGGCATATTCGTCGTCTTCCTTTACCTGATCTGCACGCCCGTCACACCACCATGAAAACTGGCAGGCGTGCTTTTCAGAACCTTGCTTGACCACCCCGCACACCGTATCCGGAAAACCTTCATGGCCCAGCCGGTTCATGACCACACCGGCGACGCCCTCCATGTCAGCATCCGTCACCCCTTTGGCTTCCCAGTAGATGCTGCGTGCAAGGCATGTAATGGCATCCTCCAGCGGCGCCGTGCCCGCCGGATCAACCGCCTGTACTTCAGAGGTGGTGATGGTCTCGGACTTGGGTATCGGAACTTCACTCCCCTTCTCTGCCGCTTTCTGCTCCAGGACCTGTGCCTTGTCTTCAGCCACTTCCTTTTTTTGCTCCTGATCAGTCGCCCACACCTGGCCGCACAGAAGGATGATTGCGAAGCAGGTGGCTACCCCGTTAAATCGCATGTTCCGATCCTTCTGATTGAAACCGATGTGAACAACGACACGATCGCAGACCTGAGTTGATTGTAGTCGCCGGAGTTCATACCAACAGGCAGGCAATAAACTGCATTTGGATGCGAAAAGGCATTGCATCCGGAGGGGTGTATTCGCGCATCATGAGCGCAGTCCGTTCAGGGGGAGATTTTCATGCGCAGCCTGTCATCCGTTTTGCATCTTGGCGTGTTGTCATTCGGGTTGGTGTTCAGCGTCATCGCATCGGCGGCCGATGAACAACAGCTGGTAGAGTCGATCAACGTTTACCGCAGCCAGGTACAGCGCTGTGCCGGACAGGCGTCTTCGGAGTTACCACCGCTGGCCAGCGATCCGCGCCTGGTGCTGTCCGCCAACAGCATCGGCGACCTGCAGCAGGCACTGGCCCGCGCGGCGTATCCGATGGTCAACGTGCAGGCGATCAGCTTGTCCGGCCCGCGTGATGGGCCCGCCGCGATGAAGGCGATTCAGGAGAGCTTCTGCCGGGTGGTGCTGGACCCGCAATTTGTCGATATCGGCGTCAGCCGGGAGGGCCGCGAGTGGCGCATCGTGCTGGCGCGCCCGCTGTTGACGGGGCGCTTGGGCGACTGGCAGGCGGAGGGACAGAAACTCCTTGAAGCGATGAACAGCGCCCGCACGCAAGCGCGCCAGTGCGGTGCCCAATCCTTCGCCGCCACCACGCCGCTGGCCTGGAACGCCACCCTGGGATCAGCCGCCGAGGGTCACAGCCGGGCCATGGCCAACCATAACTTTTTCGATCACAAGGACCGCGACGGCCGCACGCCGGGTGATCGGGCTGAACTGGCGGGTTACGCCGGCCAGCAGGTCGGTGAGAACATCGCCGCCGGGCAGGACACGGTGCGCAAGGTGGTCGATGGCTGGCTGGCCAGCCCGGGGCATTGCGCCAACCTGATGAACCCACAATTTCGCGAATTGGGTGCAGCCTATGCGGTGGACCCGAAGAGTGACGCGGGTATTTACTGGACGGCGATGTTTGGCACGCCGTAAAGGCCTGAATAAACCGTTGAAAAAGGAATCGTCATTTGAATAAGGCCCCCTCTTCGACCGTCGGGCAGGCGCTGTCGAAGCCTGCGGCGATCAGCCTGCGGGAAGCGTTTCTGTTCTGGCTGAAGCTCGGTTTCATCAGCTTCGGCGGGCCGGCCGGACAGATCTCGATCATGCATCAGGAATTGGTGGAGCGCCGACGCTGGATCTCGGAACGGCGCTTTCTGCACGCCCTCAACTACTGCATGTTGCTGCCCGGGCCGGAGGCTCAGCAACTGGCGACCTACATCGGTTGGCTGATGCATCGGACGTGGGGCGGCCTGATTGCCGGCGGGCTCTTTGTGTTGCCGTCGCTGTTCATCCTGATCGGGCTGTCGTGGGTGTACATCGCCTTTGGCGAAGTGCCAGCGGTGGCCGGGCTTTTTTATGGGATCAAGCCGGCCGTGACCGCGATTGTGGTGCAGGCGGCCCACCGGATTGGCTCACGGGCATTGAAGAACAACTGGCTGTGGGGCATCGCCGCGGCGTCGTTCACCGCCATCTTCGTGTTCAATGTGCCGTTCCCGTTGATTGTGCTGGGCGCCGCGATCATCGGTTACTTCGGCGGACGCCTGGCACCTGAACGATTCAGGACCGGAGGTCACAGCGCAGCGAAAAAGTCCTTCGGTCCGGCGTTGATCGATGACGACACCCCGACGCCCGAACACGCGCGTTTCAGCAGTTTCAAATTGCTGCGCCTGTCGTTGGTGGGTGCGGTCTTGTGGGTGCTGCCGATGGGGGTTCTCACCGCCCTGTTCGGCTGGGATGGCACCCTGACCCAGATGGGCTGGTTCTTTACCAAAGCGGCGTTGCTGACATTCGGTGGCGCGTATGCCGTGCTGCCTTATGTGTATCAGGGCGCTGTCGGCCACTATGGCTGGCTGACACCCACACAGATGATCGATGGCCTGGCGCTCGGCGAAACCACCCCCGGGCCGCTGATCATGGTGGTGGCCTTCGTCGGTTTTGTCGGCGCCTATGTTCATCAGGTGTTCGGCCCGGATCAACTGTTCCTGGCCGGCGCCCTCGCCGCCACACTGGTCACCTGGTTCACCTTCCTGCCATCGTTCCTGTTCATCCTCGCCGGCGGCCCGTTGGTGGAGTCGACGCACAACGAACTCAGGCTTACCGCCCCCCTGACCGCGATTACCGCGGCGGTGGTTGGCGTGATCCTCAACCTGGCATGCTTCTTCGGCTATCACGTGCTCTGGCCCAAGGGCTTCAGTGGCCAACTCGACTGGCCTTCGGCGCTGATCGCCATTGCAGCGGCCATCGCCTTGTTCCGCTTCAAGCGGGGGGTGATCGAGGTACTGATGGGCTGCGGGTTGATCGGGTTGGCGGTGCATCTGCTGCGCTAGCGCCCGACAAGACCATCAATGAAGTTTCCGTTGCCGCTGTAGCTCGGTCTTCAACCAGAGGTTGGCCGGTTGTATGCCTGCCGGACAGCGCACTTCATAGGCGCGGCCACTCATGCTGCTTTGGGTGGCCGCCAGCTCAATGAAGTCTTCGGCGCTGTTCACCCTGTCCTGTTCTTCAAGGTACTCCAGCTTCTTCTCCAGATGCGCCCGGGCTTGAGGGCCGCCGTATTCGCTTCCGTTGCGCACAAACCGGCATTCACTGTGCTCGACAAAGTCCAGCAAGCTGTTTATTTCCTGAGTGGCTTGAGGTGGGATTTGTGCCTGTGCATTGAACACCACGGCGGTCAGGCCGATACCGGCCGCCATCAGCCATTGAGTGAGGGGTGCAACAATATGCCCAGTCAGCCTTCGCATGATTATTCCTCAGGAGATCAGAGCGGTGATGGCCGCTCTGAAGCTGGGCGCAGACAGGTCAATCGTCGTCTCGGTCGTCATGATCGCGGTGCCGACGGCGATCATCACGACGATCGTAATCCCGGTCATACCCACGATCATCACGGTAATAATAGCCACGATCATGGTCGCGACGGTATTCACGGTGATCCCGATCGTACCTGTCTCCCTCTTCCCAGTAAGGAAAGCAACCTCCCAGCAGGAGAGTACTTGCAATGGCCAGGGTCATTATCGCGGTGCGCTTCATTTTAACGTCCTAAAAGGTCAGAACTACGGGGATGAGGTGACGCTAGCGGCGAATCGATCGCAGTGCGTTCAAACCCATAATTACGACCCTCAAGCCGATCAATGATTCCGTTATCGCCGGGCCTTAAAGCGTTCTCTGGCTGTTACCGATGGTTTTGGCTTTTTCGATGGCCCACTCCATCGCCGCTTCCATGTCCAGCAGATGCGGCGAGGGATGCTTGTCCTCGACAATGGCCGAGCCGTCCGGCCAATAGACCCCCATGAACATCTTCAGCGAACCGTCTCTCAATATCTCGGCTTTGACCTCAATCGTGCATCCGTTCGACAGCGTTTCCGAGTGGATCATGTGGCGCTCAGTCATGACTGCATTCCTCCCGTCGTTGCTATCAGCGTAACCCATGCAGCGTCGGGCGCGATGACGCTCAGGCGTCTGCCTGCACCACCTCGATCCCCAGTTTTTGATAATCATCGACATTGCCGGAGGCCACGTGACGTTCGGTGATCAGCGTATGCACACGGGCACAAGGCGCAACCACGAAGGGCTCCACCGCCCCCAGTTTGTCCGCGGTGGTCACGGCAATCACGTGGGAGGCGCTGGCGAGCATCGCCTGCTTCACCGGCACTTCATCGAAATGCAGCGAGCTGAGGCCGACTTCCGGATGAATGGCACAGACCCCGGTGAACACCAGGTCGGCCTTGATGCCCTCGATCAGCCGCAGGGTTTGATGCCCGCTGGAAGACATCGTCGCAGGGTTGAGCTGACCGCCGGCGACGATCACCGTGATGCCTTTGTATTCGGCCAAGGTGATCGCAATCATCGGCGACGCAGTGACGGCCGTGATGACAATGTCAGCGGGCAGCGAGCGTGCGATCTGCAGCGTGGTGCTCCCGGAATCGAACATCACGATCTGGCCGTCTTTGACCCGGCACGCGGCAAGTTGCGCCAACCGGGTTTTCACCTCGTCGGTTTCGCTGACCCGGGTGAAGTAATCCTTGCCCGTGTCCTTGGGCCGCGGGAGCGCCCCGCCATGCACCCGCTGCACCAGCCCGGCACTGGCCAGCTCCGACAGATCCCGGCGAATGGTGTCTTCGGACACGGCGAAATGCTGGCTCAGCTCGGAAGCCATGACCTTGCCATCACGTTCGAGGATCAGCAGGATTTTTTGGCGGCGCAGTTGGGGGAGTTCGGCGGAGGAATGCTCAGCGTGCATGGTTATGCCTGTTTTTGCGTGTTTGTGCGAGATTAGCCAAACACCTCAATGAACACAAGGCGCGGAACCTCTCTGGGAGCCCCCTCGCCACAGGCGCTCCCACAAGGGATTGTGTTTGATTGATACCCATCACAAGGCACTCACGATGAACTCACGCAACCATTGATGCGCAGGGTCGCGATGAGCGCGCTCGGGCCAGAGCATCGACATCTCGTATCCCGGCACTTCAAGCGGGGGCTCGACCATGGTCAAAGCGTGCGTATCGCGAACCAGGCGAGCTGGCAGCATCGCGACCATGTCGGTGCTCTCCACCACCGACGGGACAAACAGAAAATGGGGGAGCGAAAGCACCACTCGGCGCGTCATGCCCAGCTGGGAAAGCGCCTGGTCGGTGACACCCTGAAAGCCCCCGCCATCCCGGGATACGATGACGTGGTCGAGTTCGCAGAACTGCGCGAGGGTCGGCCGCTTTCTCAACAGCGGATGGCCAGTACGCCCCACCAACACATAGCGTTCGGTAAACAATGCACGACGTCGTAAGCCTGGGGGAGCATCCTCGGTGGTATGAAACGCCAGGTCGATTGCCCCCTGCTCCGCTTGTTTGGCCAGTTGTGACGGCATCAGGTCAAACACCGCCAGACGCGTGCCGGGTGCCGCCGAACGCAGCCCGGCCAACGCGGGCAAGATAATGGTCGACTCGCCGTAGTCCGACGCCATGACATTCCACGTCTGCTGTGCCTCGGCCGGGTTGAAAGGACTGGCGGGCGACACCGCGCGCTCCAGGGCTTCCAGGGCCTGGCGCAACGGCTCGCGCAACTCATCGGCCCGGGCCGTGGGCCGCATGCCCCGTGGTCCTGGCAGTAATAGCGGATCGTTGAAAATATCCCTCAATTTAGCGAGATGAACACTCACCGACGGTTGCGACAAATTCAGGCGTTGCGCCGCACGGGTCACGTTGTGTTCCGAGAGCAAGACATCAAGGGTCAGCAGCAGGTTGATGTCCAGACGACGCAGATTATTCATGACAATACCTGGCATATTGGTTATTCATTTCCAATATACCGGGTAAGGCCTGATTCTGCTGGCTTCTGACAACGGAGACTCAGCCCATGAATGTTCTGCTCGTTTACGCCCATCCCGAACCCAAATCGTTAAACGGTTCGCTCAAGGACTTTGCCGTCAAACGCCTGGAAGCTGCCGGCCATCGGGTACAGGTTTCCGACTTGTATGCGATGGACTGGAAAGCCTCGCTGGACGCCGATGACAGTTTCGGCCGCCCGGCTGACGCGCGGTTCGATCCGTCACAGGACTCCAGGCGCGCTTTCAAAGAAGGCCGGCAACGACAGGACATCGTCCTCGAACAGGAAAAACTGCTCTGGGCCGATACCGTCATTCTGCAGTTTCCGCTGTGGTGGTTCTCGATGCCGGCGATTCTCAAAGGCTGGGTGGAACGCGTCTACGCCTATGGGTTTGCCTACGGCGTAGGAGAACACTCCGATGCACGCTGGGGCGATCGTTACGGGGAAGGCACGCTGGCGGGCAAACGGGCGATGCTGATCGTCACCACCGGTGGCTGGGAATCTCATTACAGCCCACGGGGCATCAATGGGCCGATCGACGATGTGCTATTCCCGATCCAGCATGGCGTACTGTTCTACCCCGGCTTCGACGTGCTGCCACCGTTCGTGATCTATCGGACCAGCCGAATGGATGAGGCGAGATTTTCAGCAACTTGTGAGGCGCTCGGCCAACGGCTGGATGACCTCTGGGAAACCGCGCCGATTGCTTTCAGGGCGCAAAATTCAGGGGCGTATGACATTCCGCAACTCACGTTGCGTGATGAGATTGCTGCGGGTCAGATGGGCTTTGCGGCTCACGTCAGACAGGCGACACACTCGTTGTAGCAGTTCGATCCTGCGAGGCTGCGTTCGCCGTAGCAGCTGTCGAGCTTGCGAGGCTGCGTTCGGCTGCGAAGCAGTCGTAAAACCAGAACTCGCGGTGTGTCAGGCAGACCGCGTCGGCCGGATTCACGACTGCTGCGCAGCCGAACGCAGCCTCGCAAGCTCGACAGCTGCTACAGCGAACACGAAAAAGCCCGCACAAGGCGGGCTTTGGAAATCGAGTAGGTGGCCAGCGCTGGTCTCTGGCTTACAAGGTTTATCGGGCCTCTCACAGAACAGGATTTTTAGCTTTGGGCTGTTCTGCCTCACACGGCATAAGGGCTGGATCTCAGCGCGGAGATCTTTCTAACCGTGTACCCTTGGGAGCGCGCCCCACGCCTCCTCGCTATCCCTTTGCGCATCAGTCTGCGTCTTCACCTACAACCTCAGAATAGCAAACCATTCGAAGCCTGGGTCGGGGTTTTTAGACTGATTTTTTTCAAGGGAAATGATGGGTAAATGGAAAAATACTAACGCCGCAAGACGGACGTCCATGCCGCCTCCAACACCCGAACTAATTCACCGACATGCTTCCCGTGAGGTTCTGCTGCATGTAGGCCAGGAAGCGCCGCTGAAACAGCATGGTGTGCTCGTGCGCGGCCTGTTCGGCCTCATCCGGATTGCGCGCGGCGATGGCGTCAATCATTTCGTCATGGTCACGCCCCAACCGCGTACTCGTGCTGGCGGCGCTGATGATGTAGTCGAAATGCAGATGCAGCAGTCGCTGCCCCTCTCCCAAAAGCTTCTCGTAATAGCTGATGAAGTAAGGGTTCTTGCCGGCCTCGGCAATGGTCATGTGAAAAGCTTTGTTCATTTCCGACATCGCCTGGAAATCCCCGGTACTGACGGCCTCCAGATAAGCGGCATCGGCGGCGCGGATACGCGCCAGATCCTCGTCAGTACGCTGTAGCGCCGCAAGCCTTGTGACGGCACGCTGAATCAGGTCCAGGGCGGAGATGTAGTTAGGGAACTCTTCGATCTCGAACGGCGTCACCAACGTGGTGCGATTGGGCAGAATCGTCACCAGCCCTTCGCTGATCAGCCTTGCCAGGGCGTCGCGCACAGGCGAACGCGACAAGCCGAACTGCGCCGCCAACGACACTTCATCCAGCGGTGTGCCAGGCTTGAGCTTCAACGTCAGGATCTGTTTGCGCAGCTCCTCGTAAATGTAGCGCCCACCATGGCGCTTGACGCTTGCGTTGGTTTCAGCGGTGTCTTTGCTCATCAGGCAGCTCTCAGCGATACAGGCCGGACGTCTGTCCGGCCCGCAACTTTAGCATCAGCCAAGGCTCGGTTAGAAACCTTCGCCCCAGGTGTCGCTCAACATGAACCCTTCGCGGAGCGGGTCGTCCGGGTCTACACCAATCTGATGCAGACCATACACCCAGGCCCGCCCGGTGATTCTCGGCAACACCGCAGGCCGATCCCCCACCTCGGTCAGGCCCAGCAACTCGACCTTGAATTCACCGCCAATGGTGGAGCGCGAAGTGAGCTGGTCGCCTGGCTGCACCAGACCGCGCGCGCTCAGGGTCGCCAGGTTCGCCGAGCTGCCAGTTCCGCACGGCGAGCGGTCCACCCGGCCGGGCGGCAACGTGGTGCAGGTTTGCCAGGCTTTGTCGTCGAGGCGATGGCGGAACATCACATACGCGACTTCATTCAGCTCTTTGATCAACGGATGGCGGACCACCACCTGCTCGTTGATCAACCGCCGCAAACGCACCCCTTCGCTGGCCAGCGTACGGGCGTTTTCCGGAGCGATGCTCAAGCCGATCTGATCGACATCCACCAGCGCGTAATAGACCCCGCCAAAGGCGATGTCAGCCTTGATCGGGCCATACTCGGCGGTTTCAATGACCACGCCCAAATGCTCGACGAACGAGGGCACCATATCCAGCGAAACGCTGAGACAACGCCCATCCGCACACTGGGCACGCGCCGTGACCAGACCGGCCGGCGTGTCGAGCACCACGGTGGTGGACGGCTCCTGCATCGGCAAAATGCCCAGTTCCAGCAACGCGGTGACCACGCAAATGCAATTGCTGCCGGACATCGGGTGAGCCTTGTCTGCCTGTAATACGATGAACCCGGCCTGCGCCTCCGGCCGGGTGGATGGCAACAGCAGGTTGACGGACATTTGCAGGCAGCCGCGAGGCTCCAGCACCACCAGCCGACGCAGGCTGTCGTCCACTTCGTTGATGTAGTTCATCTTGTCGAGCATGGTCTTGCCGGGGATGTCGAGCACACCACCGGTAATGACTTTGCCGATCTCGCCTTCGCAGTGCACGTCGGCCATTTGCAGGGTTTTCTTCCAGCGCATCTCGGCCTCCTCTATTTGATGTACCAGCCCCAAGGCTGCTGGCTGTCATAACGGGTGATCTGCTTGGTTTCCAGGTAATTGTTCAAGCCCCACTCACCCAGCTCACGGCCGATCCCGCTTTGTTTGTAGCCACCCCAGGGTGCTTCGGTGAAGGTGGGTTGCGAACAGTTGATCCAGACAATACCAGCCTGCAGTCGGCGCGCGACCCGCTCCGCCCGTTGCATATCCGCAGACATCACCGCCGCCGCGAGGCCGAAGCGTGAATCGTTGGCGCTACGCAGCGCCTCGGCCTCATCGTCGAATGGACGCACGCACACTACCGGGCCGAAGATTTCTTCTTTCCAGATCCAGCTCTCTTCGGGCACATCGGCAAAAATCGCCGGCGTCAGGAAGTAGCCTTTTTCGCAGTCGGCCGGACGCGTGCCGCCGTACAACAAGGTTGCACCCTCCTCTTGGCCTTTGGCGATGGCTTGCAGCACTTTGTCGTATTGGCCACGGCTCACCAGCGGCCCGAGCAACACCCCCTCTTTCAAACCATTGCCGATGCTCAAGCTTCGGCTCTGTTCGACCAGGCGCTTGAGCAACGGCTCGTACAGATCCCGCTGGACCAGCACGCGGGACGTCGCGGAGCACACTTCGCCCTGGTTCCAGAAAATCCCGAACATGATCCATTCGACGGCCGCGTCGATGTCGCTGTCATTGAAAATGATGAACGGTGACTTGCCGCCCAATTCCAGGCTGATGTTTTTGATGTCGCGAGCCGCCGACTGCATGATCTTCGTCCCGGTCGGCACACTGCCGGTGAAGGCCAGCTTGTCGATGCCCGGATGCTCACTCAACGGTGCGCCGGCCTCGTTGCCCAGGCCGGTCACGACGTTCAACACACCGGCGGGCAACCCGGCTTGATGGGCAATGTCGGCCAGTTCCAATGCGGTCAGCGGCGTGAGTTCGGAGGGCTTCAACACCATGCAGCAACCCGCCGCCAACGCCGGAGCGACTTTCCAGGCCGCCATCAGCATCGGAAAGTTCCAGGGAATGATCGCGCCCGCGACCCCCATGGGCTCTTTACGGGCGATTGAGCTGAAGCGTTCATCCGCGAGGAAAATCGCTTGCTCCCGATGTCCGTCGAGGTCTTCGGCCAGATCGGCATAGAATTCGAAACAACCGGCCGTGTCGCCGATGTCCCACAGCGCTTCGGGCAAAGGCTTGCCGTTGTCCCGCACCTCAAGCTCGGCCAGGGCTTGCTGACGCTCGCGGATTCCGGCGGCGATCCGGCGCAGCACAATGGCACGCTCAGCCCCGCTCATCTGCGGCCACGGGCCCTCATCAAACGCACGGCGTGCGGCGTTTACCGCCCGGTCGATGTCCGGCGCGGTCGCAGCGGCTACGCGGGTGATTACACACTCATTGCTCGGGTCGATGGTCTCGAAGCTGCCGCCTTTGACGGGGCTGACCCATTGGCCGTCGATGTAAAGCAGGTCGTAGAAATTCATGAAGGGCCTCAATTGAAAGCAAAACGTTTGGCACTGAATGGGCTCAGGTCCTGGGCAGGTTTGCGTCCGGCGACCATATCGGCAATCAGTCGCCCGGTCGTTGCCCCGAGGGTCAGCCCCAGTTGCCCGTGACCGAACGCAAGGAATACGTTTTTGAGCCGATCGCAACCATCGATGATCGGCTTGGTGTCCGGCAGAAACGGGCGATAACCGACGCCATATTCAAGGCCGTCGATGTTCAACTGAGGAAGGATCCTGCGGGCCTTCTCCAGAATGATGTCCGCGCGTTTGTAGTTGGGTTCCGCATTGGGGCCGGCGAACTCGATCGTTCCGCCTATTTGCAAGCCTCGGGTCATCGGTGCGAAGCAAAAACCGCCATCGGCATAAATCACCGAATGACGCACCTCGACACCGGAATGAGGAAGCAGCACTTGATAACCGGCAATGCCCGCCAGAGGCACGCTGCCGCCGATTTGCCCGAAGAATTGTCGTGAGCCGATTCCGGCTGCGATCACCACATGATCGGCAGCGTAACGCGCACCGCTTGTAAGGGTCACGCCGCTGGCACGGTCGGCGACTTCATCAATGCTCTTCACTTCAGCACGCACCCGGGCGCCGCCTTGATCGATGAAGCTTTGCGTCAGAGCCGCAATAAATCCTTTGGTATCACTGACCGCACGCCAATCGGGAAACAGCAAACCGTGGCTGAATTTGCCGGCCAATGCGGGTTCAAGATCGGCAATGGCACCCCGATCCAGAACCTGCGACTTGAAACCCAGCGACCTGCGCAGGTCCATGTGTGGCTCTTCCTGCTCAAGCCCTTCAGCCGTGTCGAACACCTCGATGATCGGACGTTCGCCCATCAAGGTCTTGTCGGCACAGGCATTCAGCAGCGGCGCATAGTCTTCGTAGACATGATGCGTGAGCGTCGCCATTTCATTGGAAATCTCGACGATCCTGGAATGCCGCGCACATGCCACAAACCGCAAAAACCACGGCAGGATTCCCGGCAAGGCGCTGGGTCGCAACGCCAGTGGCCCTTTCTGATCCAGCAACCAGGCCGGAATCTTTTTCAGTATTCCCGGCTTGGACAACGGGATGACTTCACTCACCGCCATTTGCCCGCAGCTCCACTTGGCCGTGCTGTCGCCCGGCGCCTGGGGGTCGATCATCGTGACGCGATAGCCCTCGCGCTGCAGATACAGGGCGCAGCAGACGCCGACGATACCCGCGCCGATGACCACCGCGGTCTGGCGCTCGGCTTGCTGCTGGATGGGTGATTGCATAGGGATCATATACACCGTCTCTCTCTAGGAAGCTGAGCCCGCACCGTCCCACGTGGAGGCCGATGCGGGAAACGTATCAGCCTTGCAGCTTCTCGAACTCCTTGCGGAATTCGGTTTTTTCCTCAGCCGTCAGCGGCAACAACGGCATGCGCGCCACACCCACTTCAAAGCCAGCCAGTTCGCAACCGTATTTGACCTTCTGAATGAACTTGCCGCTTTCCAGATTGGCCATCAACGGGAACAACGAACGCACGATTTGTTGCGCACCGGCCAAGTCACCCGAGGTGTACTTGTTGTAGAACGAAACGATGTGCGGCGACAGGAAATTCGCCGGCGCACAGATCCAGCTGGTAGCGCCCCACAGGAAAAAGTCCAGCGCCTGGTCATCGGAACCGCAGGACAACTGAATCTTGCCCTTGTAGTTTTCACCGATCTCGACGGCGCGCAGCAGGTTGCCCGCACTTTCCTTGATGCCGATTACCCGTTCATGATCCTTGAGCGCATCCAGCACGCTATAACCCACTTCAACATTAGTGCGGATCGGGTAGTTGTAGAGCACGATGTTCACGTCCGGCACGGCATCGAGAATCGCTTCGTAGTGACCGATCAGCTCTTCCTGGGTTGGAATGGCGTAGTACGGCGGCGCAATCAGCAGGTTGCGATAACCAATGTCACGGGCCTGTTTGACCTGCTCGATCACCTCACGGGTACATGAGCCGTTGGCACCGGCGATCAGCATGCCGCGATCGCCGACCACCTCGCGCACGGTCGCCATGACCTGACGACGTTCGTCGTTGGTCAGCGCGTAGTATTCGCCCGTTGAGCCCAGCGGCACGAACCCGCTTACGCCCTGCTTGAGTTGATATTCGATAATCGATGTCAGGACGTCGTAATCAATGGCACCGGATTGATCGAAGGGGGTCACCAGGGCCGGCAGGATGCCTTTGAGTTGCTGCATGGGAATGTCTCCAGTGGGTTGAGTTAGTACGCGTAGCGTCTGAGCATCCGGGTTTCGATCACGCCAACCAGTCGGGTCAGGGGGAACGCCACCAGGAAATAAATCACCGCCACCGCCGACAGGAACTCGACCGGGCGCGCGGTGCTGTTGGAAATGTTCTGGCCGACGAACATGAGGTCGGCGATCCCCACCGACGAAATGAGTGCGCTTTCCTTGAACAGGCTGACCACGTTGGACAGCAGCGGCGGGACGGCACGCAACAATGCCTGGGGGAAAATCACGTAGAACACTTTGTTCCACGACGCCACGCCCAGGGCGGTACAGGCATCGTGTTGCTCGCTCGGAATCGACTTGAGCGCGCCACGAAAGGTCTCGCTGGTGATGGCAGTCATGTACAGCGTCAACGCCAGCACCACCGAGACGTAAGGCGGCACCGAGATGCCGAATACGACGGGCAGGCAGAAAAAGATCCAGAACAGTTGAATCAGCAACGGCGTGCCGCGGAACAGCTCGACGTACAGGCCGGTAGGGATTCGGATCAACGGGCTTTTCGAGAGCCGCAACAGACTCAACAGAAACCCGCAGACGCTGCCCAGCACCGCGCAACTGACGGTGAACGCCAGCGTCAGCGCCAGGCCTTTGGCCAACACCTGCCAGTAGGAAAGGACCACCCAGAAATCCAGCTGCATCTTCTTCTCCTCAGCGCGCGAGCGCAGTGTCCTGGCGCCGCTCGAGCCACTGCACCAGCTGCGCGATGGGCAGCGAGAGGGCGAAGTAGATCAGGGCGATCAGCGAGTAAGTTTCGAGTGGGCGATACGCTTCGGTGGCAATGCTTTTGCCGACGTACATCAGGTCTGCGACCGCCACGATGGCCACCAACGCGCTTTGCTGGAGAATCGAAATGCCGTTGGTCATCAGTACTGGCAGCGCGGTGCGCACGGCTTGCGGCAGAATCACGTACAGCGTGCGCTGCCACGGGCGCAGGCCCAGCGCAACACAGGCATCCAGATGTTCGCGCGGCACTGCCTGCACCCCGGCCCGATAGGCTTCGGCGTTGAACGCAGTGAGGTTCAGCCCCAGGGCCAAAACGCCCATGGTGATCGGGTCGATGAACACGTTGAACAGCATCGGCAAGCAGTAGAAGAACCAGACGATCTGCAACAACGCCGGCGTGCAGCGGAAGAACTCGATGAACAACTGGGCGGGCCAGCGGATGAAAAACCAGCGGCTCAGGGTCAGCAGGCACAAGCCGAAACCGAGTATCAGCCCCTCCACATTCGACACCAGCGCCAGCTGCAGGGTGACCTTGAGGCCCTCCCACAGGGCACCGAAGTTTCCAGTCAGAAAATGGAAATCAAATTGATAATTCATGGTCGTACCCCTCAGCCCAGGTGCAGGACTTTTTCGAGGAATTCGCGGGTGCGCGGCTCCTTCGGCTGAGTGAAGATCTGCGCGGGAGGCCCCTGTTCGACAACCTTTCCGTTGGCGCAGAACACCACCCGCGAGGCGATGTTTTTGGCGAAATGCATGTCGTGGGTGACGATGATCATGGCCATCTTCTCCTCGGCCAATTGCATCATCACGTTCTGCACTTCGGTGACCATTTCCGGGTCGAGCGCCGAAGTCACCTCGTCAAACAGCATCAGCTTCGGTTCAAGCATCAAGGCGCGGGCAATAGCGACACGCTGCTTTTGCCCGCCGGAGAGCTGGCTTGGATACGCATTGAGCTTGCTTTCCAGACCCAATCGCGCCAGGAAAATCCGTGCTTTCTCGGTAGCCTGGGCCTTGGACAGCCCGTGAACTTTCATGGGCGCCAGAATCAGGTTGCTCAAGACCGACAGATGCGGGAACAGCGTGTAGTGCTGGAACACCATGCCGACCTGGGTTTGCAAGCGCACATCCAGTGGTTTGCCCTGGTTTCTCGCGTTGCCATCGATGTAAGGCTGGCCCTGGAAGTTGATCGTCCCGCCCTGGATGCTTTCCAGCCCCATCATGACCCGCAGCAACGAACTCTTGCCGCTGCCGCTGGGACCGATGATTACCAGCCGATCGTCGGCGCGCATATCCAGGCTCAAATGGTCCATGACCACCAACCCTTCGCCATAGGATTTGTAAACATCGCGCAGCTGGATGAAGTCGCCGCCAGCCGAATCGGGGACGAACGATGCCTGTGGCTGGGCGGCCACCAGTAAAGGAGCTGTCATAGGGGGTCTCCAGGAGAGCGGCGGTTACCGGCCGCTCTCGGGAATCAGCGAAATTACTTGGATGTTTTTTCGTCGGCGTTCGCGAGGATGGAAGCCTTGTCGACCAGGGCGGCGATTTCGCCTGTCTCGCGACGCTGGGTGAGGTAGATGTTCAGCACTTGCAGGTCTGACTGCGACGCGTCACGGTTCAGTCCGAACGCGACGCCCTGCTTGGCCAAGGCCGGGGCCGGCATTATTTCCTTGGTCCAGTCCGGGTTGGCGACGGCGAACAAATGGTTGGTGTCACTGGCATCGACCAGCACGTCGGCGCGGCGGGACATCACCGCCAGTCGAGTCTCGTCCATCCCGGGTAAACGCATGACCGAGCCATTCTTCACCACCGCACTGATCGCCTTGTCGGCGGCCGTGCCGGACATCACTGCAAACGACACGCCCGGCTTGTCGTAGTCGGCGATGGCATTGCCCGCCGTGGCCAGTTTTGGATTGTCTTTATGGGTGAGCAACGAGATCTGGTAGTCGGTCGCCGGGACCGAGAAGCTGACGGCCATGGCCCGTTCCGGGGTCTGGTTCAATGCCATCGCCAGATCCCATTTGCCACCTTGCAGACCCGCAACCAGGTTGTCCCAGTTGGTGTCAACGAACTCCACCTTGACCTTCAGCACCTTCTCGCCGAAGTCCCGACACAAATCCACGAAGTAGCCGCTGTACTGACCGGAACGGGCATCACGCATCACATAGGGCGCCGCCACCGCAGCGCCGCAACGCAGCACGCCGGCCTTTTGCACGCCTTGCCAAAGTGACGGATCAGCGGCCTGCGCTGGAGCCTGGCTCAATAGCGCACCGATGGCGATGGCACAGAGGAGCATGTTGCGGGCGGAGCGAGAGAATAACCGAGCCATTTTGAACCTCACCGTTATGTAGTTGTTCTTGGGCAGAAAGGTACAAGCGTGTAGCAATGTGCGCCATCATGTGTGCAGCGCTGTATGCAGATTAGTTTTGAACGAATTGAGCTGTCAACAGACTTGCGCGGATTTTTTCAGGAAAGTGACTGAGCGGTCGGACGGCCGCTCGAAGTGTCGAAACCGTCAGGCGGTTTGCTGTACGGCTTGCAGGAAGTGATCGAGGATCAGGCTTTGGCGGCGGCTTTTGGCGGTCACAATGGCCAGGGGCGCATCGAAATGGAACCGTTGCGGCGCGATGGCTTTCATCATGCCCTTCTCCACCCACGCGGCCGCATAATGGTCGGGGAGGAAGCCGATGTAACTCCCGGTGAGGATCAAAAAAGCGATGCCTTCACGGTCGGTGGCAGTGGCGGCGCAATCGAGCAAGTGGTGCAAACCGATGGCTTCGGCGGTCATGCGAAAACTCGGCACCACGGCATCCACATGGCGCAAATCATCGGTGGACACCGTGTCGGCGCAGGCGAACAACGGATGCTCATGGCTGCAATACAAGTACGACCGCTCTTCATAAAGCAGGTTGTACTCAAGGCCTGAAAGCGGCGTAATCAAAGGGACTACCCCGACATGCAGACGACCGTCCAATACCCCGCGTTCGATCTCGGCCGGCGTGCTCATGCTCAAATTCACCGTCACCCCCTCGCCTTGGCTGCGCAGTGATTTCAAGGCCCGGGTGATGCGCATCTTCGGCTGGGTGACCAAATTATTGATGATCCCGATATTCAAGTCCCCCCGCAGTTGGCTGTGCAACTGGTTCACCTCGGTTCGAAACCCCTCGATGGCCACCAGCACCGCCTCGCTGGAACGAAGCACCTCACGTCCCTCATCCGTCAACGCGAAGCCGGCACGTCCACGCTGGCACAAGCGGACTCCCAGACGTTTTTCCAGATCGGCCATATGCACGCTGATTGCAGAGCGGCTGATCCCGAGCGAGGTTTCCGCCGCCGAGAAACTCCCGCACTGCACCACGGTTTTGAAGAGTCGTAACAATCTGAGGTCAAAGTCACTGACCTGGCTGAGGGGGATTTTCTGACTCATAGGTGAATTTTCCTGAACGTAAACATTTAACGATTCAGATTTATATCACCCATTGGCTCAGGGCATGCTCTGTTAAATCCGGTCATCGATTGCTCTTGTAGCAGCTGCTACGGGAGTGCGTCGTGGCAGCTCAAAGGCATAAACACTCGCAGGCGCTACATCGGTAATTTGTATTCAAATGCCAGCTTTATAATATTTTACCGATCCAGGGGTGATCCCTAGTCTTGACCCAAGAAATGGCAGGCCACAACCGACCTGATTCCAACTTCGATGGGTATAGAGATGACCACTGAAAAAACAAAAATAGATACGCTGATTGTGGGCGCCGGTCAGGCTGGCGTGGCCATGAGTGAGCACCTGAGCAAACTCGGCGTGCCTCACCTCGTACTGGAGCGGAGCCGCATCGCCGAACGCTGGCGCAGCGGTCGTTGGGATTCGCTGGTGGCCAACGGCCCGGCCTGGCACGATCGGTTTCCGGGTCTTGAGTTCGACGATCTCAGCCCCGACAGCTTTGCCCCGAAAGAACGGGTGGCGGATTATTTCGAAGCCTACGCGAAGAAGTTCAACGCCCCCATCCGCACCGGCGTGGACGTGAAGAAAGTCGAGCGCAATGTCGGTCGTCCAGGCTTCACCATTGAAACCTCCGAAGGCGTGATCGAGGCCAACCGCGTAGTGGCCGCCACCGGACCTTTCCAGCGTCCGGTTATTCCGCCGATCGCACCGAAAGATCAGCCATTCACCCAGATCCACTCCGCCGAATACCGCAACCCGCAACAACTGCCAGAAGGCGCTGTGCTGGTGGTGGGCGCCGGCTCGTCCGGGGTGCAGATCGCCGATGAATTACAGAGTACCGGCAAGCAGGTTTACCTCTCGGTGGGTGCGCACGATCGCCCTCCTCGCGCCTATCGCAACCGTGATTTCTGCTGGTGGCTGGGCGTGCTCGGCGAGTGGGATCAGGCAGCGATGAAACCCGGCCGGGAACACGTGACCATCGCGGTGAGCGGCGCGCATGGCGGCCGCACGGTGGACTTCCGTGGGCTGGCCCATCGCGGAATGACGCTGGTGGGTCTGACCCAATCGTTCAATGGCAGCGTGGCGACGTTCCAGCCCAACCTTGCCGACAACCTGGCACGCGGCGATGAGAACTATCTGGCGCTGCTCAATGCCGCCGACGCCTACGTCGAGCGCAATGGCCTGGACTTGCCGGAAGAACCTGAGGCGCGGCATACCTTCCCGGATCCGGATTGCGTCACCAACCCGATTCTTGAACTCGACCTGGCCAAGGCTGGCGTGACTTCGATCATCTGGGCCACCGGGTTCGCCACGGATTACAGCTGGCTGAAGGTCAACGCGTTCGACGACAACGGCAAGCCGCAGCATCAGCGCGGTGTGTCGAGCGAGCCTGGGGTGTATTTCCTCGGCCTGCCGTGGCAATCGCGTCGCGGCTCTTCGTTCATCTGGGGCGTTTGGCACGACGCCAAGTACGTGGCTGATCAGATCGCCATTCAGCGCTCATACCACGACTACCGCGATGCCCTGCAACGCGAAGCCGAAACCGCCCCCGTCGCGCATAAAACCACCGTCGGCGCTTAACGAATAGTTCTTCAGGAGCCTCAGATGTCCACGCCAACCCATACCCGTATTCGCATGTTCAACACCAAGGAAACCTACCCGAACCAGAGCCTGGACAATGACCTGTGCCAGGCCGTGCGGGCCGGCAACACCGTTTATGTTCGCGGCCAGGTCGGCACCGATTTCGAAGGCAACCTGGTGGGCCTCGGCGACCCGCGTGCGCAAACCGAGCAAGCCATGCGCAACGTCAAACAGTTGCTGGAAGAAGCTGGCAGCGACCTCAGCCACATCGTCAAAACCACCACTTACCTGATCGACCCGCGTTACCGCGAGCCGGTTTATCGGGAAGTGGGCAAGTGGCTCAAAGGGGTGTTTCCGATTTCCACCGGGTTGGTGGTGTCGGCACTGGGGCAGCCCCAGTGGCTGATGGAGATTGATGTGATTGCGGTGATTCCTGAGTAAGCAGGTAGACCGAGTCGCGGCCATCGCGGGCTTGCCCGCGATGGAGTCGAAACAGACAACCTATTTCTCCAAGCCCGAACAAGGAGCAAAACCATGACCTTCTCCATCGCCGCCCGTTGCCCCGAAACCGGTCAGTTCGGCATTGCAATCAGTTCCTCAAGCATCGCCGTTGGCGCCCGCTGCCCCTGGCTATTGCCCGGTGTCGGCGCGGTCTCCACACAAAATATCACCCTGCCATCCCTCGGCCCGGAAACCCTCGCCCTCATGGAACAAGGGCTCTCACCTGCCGAGGCTCTGGACAAGGCATTGACCCGCAACGGCTACAGCCAATACCGACAAATCACAGCGATTGACCACCTCGGCCGCACCGCGCATTTCAGCGGCTCAGAAACCCTGGGCAACCACAATGCCGTGTCGGGCGAGCAATGCGTGGCCGCCGGCAACATGCTCGCGGACCGAGCCGTGATCGAGGCCATGGTCGAGGCGTACGAACATGGCGAGGGCCAACTGACCGATCGCTTGCTCATCGCGATGAAAGCGGCGATGGTCGCAGGCGGTGAAGCCGGGCCGGTGCATTCGGCTGCCGTTGTAGTGGTCGGCGAACTGACCTGGCCGATCATCAACCTGCGGGTCGATTGGGCCGATGAAGATCCGATAGGTAAATTGGAGCAGTTGTGGGACGCCTATCGCCCACAGGTCAAGGACTACATCGACCGCGCCCTCGCCCCCGACAAATCCCCTGGCTACGGTGTTGCCGGAGACGATCGATGAGCAACAGCCGCGAATTGCTTGAAGCCTTGGTGGCGTTCGACACCACCAGCCGCGAATCAAATCTGCAGCTGATCGAGTTCGTCCGCGACTACCTCGCCCGCTTCGAGGTGCCTTGCGAACTGATCTACAACGACGAGCGCAGCAAGGCTAATCTGTTCGCCACCATTGGCCCGGCGGATCAGCCGGGCATCGTGTTGTCGGGGCACACCGATGTGGTGCCCGTCGACGGCCAGCCATGGACGGCTGCGCCCTTCAAGCTCACCGAGCATGACGGCAAACTGTACGGCCGCGGCACTGCGGACATGAAAGGCTACATCGCCTGTGTACTTGCCCTCGTCCCTTCACTGGTGCAAGCCTCGCTGCGACTGCCGGTGCACATCGCGCTGTCCTACGATGAGGAAGTCGGCTGTCTCGGCGTTCGTTCGCTTTTGAAAACCCTCGAACAGCGCCCGGTCAAACCGATGTTCTGCATCATCGGCGAACCGACCGAGCTCAAACCGGTGCTAGGCCACAAGGGCAAGCTGGCGATGCGCTGCGACATTCATGGCGAAGCCTGCCATTCGGCGTACGCGCCGCTCGGGGTCAATGCGATTGAATACGCCGCCGAACTGATCGGTGAACTGGGGCGGATTGGCCACAGGCTCAAGGCACCGGAGCATCACGACGCCCGTTTCGATCCGCCGTTCAGCACCGTGCAAACCGGCGTCATCTCCGGCGGCAAAGCCTTGAACATCGTCCCCGCCGATTGCCGCTTCGACTTTGAAATCCGCGCCCTGCCCTCACACGATCCCAGCGAGGTGGCGCAAGAATTGAAGACCTACGCCGAGCAGCACGTGTTGCCGCGCATGCGCGCCGTGAGTGATCAGAGTGAAATCCGCTTCAGTGAATTGTCGGCCTATCCCGGTTTGGCGACCGATGTGCACAGCGAAGCCGCTGAGCTGATCGCGGCATTTTCCGGTTCTGGGGAGTTCGGTACGGTGGCGTTCGGCACCGAGGGCGGTCTGTTTGACGCGGCGGGTATTGCGACAGTGGTGTGCGGTCCGGGCAGCATGGATCAGGGTCATAAGTCGGACGAGTTTGTCAGCCTCGAACAACTGAACGGCTGCGACCAAATGCTGCAACGGATGCTGCTATCAATCAGCCGCTGATCATTGACCCGACGCTCAGGTATACAGTCGGGCCAGTTCTTCCTGGCAGTAATCCACGAACAGCTGTACCGGCTTGGTCAGCTGCGACCTTTTCAACCATGCCGCCGACAAACCCGAACCGGTCACGGTCTCGGCCAGCGGTATGCACACGACTTTCTGCCCGTCATAGGTGTATTCGGAAAACGGTTTGGTGACCAGAATCGAAAAGCCAAAACCGCGCCCGACCATTCCTCGCACCATCTCGATCGAAGGTGAGCTGAACACGATGTGTGGCGTCAGTCCGCGCTCTTCAAAAATGCTCACGAAGTAGGTCCGGCTCGGTACCACGTCCAGCAATATCATCGGCT
This sequence comes from Pseudomonas sp. FP1740, assembly GCF_030687165.1. NCBI lineage: Bacteria > Pseudomonadati > Pseudomonadota > Gammaproteobacteria > Pseudomonadales > Pseudomonadaceae > Pseudomonas > Pseudomonas sp. FP1740. Next base: position 2,797,802 of record NZ_CP117461.1, on the reverse strand, counting down.
CCAGCACCAGGTCATTCAGCGACACTTTCGCCTGTTGCGCGAAGCGGTGATCCGCCGGCAACAAGGCGTAGGGCTGTTGCGGCGGCATCAGCGGCACTGTCTCAATCGTGCTGTCCAGATCGTGTTCGAACAGCATCGCCAGGTCGATGCTGCCGGCGGTCAGTGCCTGCACCAGTTCCTGCTGCTCGCCATCGCGAATGCGGATCTCCACACCCGGCCAGCGCTCTTTGAAACCAGCGATCAAACGCGGCAGGTACAGCGGCGCCACGGTTTCAAAACAGCCAATATCGATCTGCCCCGCCACCACGTCGTTGTCCGCCAGCGCGTTCTGCTCAAACTCATGGGCGACCCGCAGCAGCTCCAGCGCCTTGCGATAAAACCGCGACCCGCTCGGCGTCAGCGAAACACCCTGGGCGTGATGCCGGATAAACAGCTGCACGCCAAAACTTTCTTCAAGGTGCTTGATCGCCGTCGACACCGACGGCTGCGCGATATAAAGCTTGCGCGAGGCCTCCGCCACGCTGCCGCAATCGGCGGTGGTGACGAAATATCGAAGCTGTCGCAGGTTGTAAGCGGCCATGGGGACCTCCAGACACAACACATCAAAATCAAAAGATCGCAGGCTCCTACAGGAGTCAGTCGATGCACAACTCTGTGGCGAGGGGGCTTGCCCCCTCACCACAGGTTATTCGCCAGGCTCGGCAAAACCAGGTATTACGGAGTCTCCGAGAACGCTCAGGATCAAGGCTGAACATACCCGACACACCCAAACCACGGGCATATATTTTTTAAGGTCTGAAGCAACAAACTTACTAATTTATCTATCCCCGAAATGGGCATTCCACAAATGATCCAGAGCCGCGCCCAGTTCGGCTCACTCGGCGGCCATTCCCCCACTCCCCCCGAAATTTAATGAACCCCGCCCATCACCACTCACCTAACTGAATGACTATCAGGAGGTGACTCATGCAAATCGAAACGATCTGGATCGTGCTCGCGGCAGTGCTTTTGCTGATCGAGTTGTGGGCGATCAACAGGGTACGTAAAGCCGAGGGCAAATCGAGCAACAAACTGGTGTGGATCGTGGTGATCGTGTTTGTGCCGCTGTTCGGGCTGATAGGGTGGGCCATGGCGGGACCGAAACACATTGCGCAGAACCCGTAGTCACCGCAGGCCAGACAATAACGCCGTATAGCGTGCGGTAACGATTTGAGAACTGCGCATATCCAAATAACAAAGCCCCGAATAATCGGGGCTTTGTCGTTTCTACCTGGAACACCCAATCCATCATCCAGAGTGCTCACCCGCAGCATGACCGCATCAGCATCACACCGAAGTGGCCCTAGAAGCGGTTTGGCCTGGATAAGTCAGCCTCACTCTGCTCGCGACTGTGTGAGCGACCACATCCAGATGCTCAATACCGCGAGCAATACCAAGGCGAGCACGCTTGGCCACAGGGGCATGGGATACCCATTAACGAGAACCTCGGGGCGAATAATCAGGCGCCCCAGTTGCGCCAAGGCCATCAGTGCGTACACGGTACCGGCCACTCGCAGTCCAATGATCCGGGATTTCATGCTGTTCTCCTCGACCTGACTATGAATGCACCAACCAGGCCGGTACCGCCGACCAATGGAAACGCCCGACATCGATCGCCGCGACTGGCAGGACCGCCGTCATCGTCGGCAATATAAGCGCGAGCAGCGCTTTGTCCCAACTTTTCGTGCCTGGCTGGCATATTCGATAGGCCGGCAAATGGAGTGTAGAGTTCCCCTAACCACCAAGCGACGTGATGGAGGGAACTCCCATGCCCGCCACAGCAGAATCCAGAGCGCGCACGCGCACGTTCGCACGCGTCATCGGGCCTTGGCTGGTCATCGTGCCCGACATCATCGCCGTGCGGGCGCCAGACATGGGGCCACTGGCGGCCGACTTCTTCGCGAGCCCGCTCACCGTGTGGTTTACCGGCGCCCTGCTGTTGTTCGGCGGCCTGCTGATCATCGCGTTCCATCAATATTGGTCGAGCGCCGCGGCGGTTATGATTTCCCTGTTCGGTTGGTTCCTGGCGCTTCGCGGTGCTGTGCTCCTGGCCGCGCCGCAACTGATTGAACGTGGAGTGGCTGTATCGGCGAGGGCGCAGTTGCTGGTGCAAGTCGGCTTCGGCGTCGCCGTGCTGATCGGCCTCTGGCTCACCTATGTCGGCTGGATTGCCAAGCCCGATTCATCACCGGCAAAGGGCGTTTTATAAGCATGAGCATGCAGTCAATCTGGAATTCCACGCTACGAACGCAACACCCCAATCGCCCGCCGATACTTCTCAATGCGCTCCAGATCCTCCCAGGACGGTTGTGCAATCCGCGACAAGTCGCTGTTCTCTTCCAGATCCGCCAGCTTCACCACCCGCCCGATCGGGTTCTGTGCCGCGCGCTCGACGAACGCCTCGTAGGACTCACCCGGCGCCTTGGTCACCGACGCAATCGCCGTCAGCACCGTTTCGCTGAAGCCTTCCTTGCGCAGATCGTCGAGGCTGACGCCGCAGTCCTCGACCACGTCATGCAGCACCGCGACGATGCGCTCTTCCAGCGTGTTCACCCGCAGCATGACTTTCAGCGGATGCAGGATGTAAGGCGCCCCGCCCTTGTCCACCTGCCCTTCATGCGCCGTAGCGGCGATGGCAATGGCGCGTTCCAGTGTCTGACTCATGGGATTCTCCTCGGGTTAAATGCCGTGACGTCGCGGTCAGGATTTTGAAGTCTGTAGAATATGTAGGAATTTGCCCTTTGTGGCGAGGGAGCTTGCTCCCGCTGGGCTGCGAAGCAACCCCAAACCCTGATAGCCCGTTTCCTCAGACACACCACACCACCCGGCTTTACTGCGTTTGCGCCATAGAGTGGGGGAAAACCACTTTGCGAAATGACCGTCCGAGCGTCCTACACTCCGGTTGCGGCTACCAAAATCGCTGCCTAGAGTGGGGCTGTCGCTGACATCATTTGGCGATAGGGTTTCGCAGCCCCAAGAAGAGATGACCTTCACCGTCGAATGAAAACTCTGGCAAAATTCGCCGCGTTTCATTTCATGGCGGTTGTGCGTGGGAGACTTTCGAGTCTGCCGGGTTTAGGTCATCTCTCGGTCTGCGAACCCGCGTACAGCTGCCACCCAATTGTTTCGCAGTGAAAAGGTGGCACCTCTATTTACTTTCTTAGAGAACTACCAATGACCATGAACAACCCGCTCCGCCACTACACCCCCATGTCCCACTTCGCCACCGACCACCCCGTCCTCCTCATCGATGCCGACGCCCCACTGCGTGAACTCCACAGTTGCCTCAGCGAACGGCTCAACGCTGTTCTCAAATACCTGAACCTGATGGCCTGTACCAGCCTCCCCGACTACGCCGAGAACGACATCAACACAGTCACCAATATCGCGCGGATCCTGGTCCAGGATGTGAGTGATGTGTTTCGGGTGATTGAGCAGCGAGGGTTTGATACGCCCAAGGGGCAGTGATTAAATTTCAGTCGTAGAAAAACCGCATTACTGCGGTTTTTCTGCTTCCTGCTCCGACTCTGACAACAACAATCAGTAAACCTGCACCCGCCACAACTCCCGCGACGAAGAACCCGCCGACATCGGCAGCCGCCCGTGCAGCGTCCGATAGTTATCGATCAGCACCAGATCCCCCTCACTCCATTGATGAGCAATCAGACACTCCGGGTCATAAACCAGCGCGTTGACCTGTTCCAGCAACGCCTGCTGAGCCTGCTCGTCATGGTCCTGCACCGACTGGCTCAAGGTCTGCAATGTCGAGTCGGTGCCCTCTTGGTAGCGCAGGATGAGCTCGCCGCTGCGGGGGTGGTGGTCCACCAGGCTGTACATGCGCGGCGAGCCGCCGAAGTAGGTCATTTTGGTGTAGTAGGTGATGTTCACGCCCTGCCATTGTCGGGCGACTTGCTGCCCGACTTTGCGCAGTACGTTACGGCTGTCGACGATGGTGGTCTGGCCCTCGCCCGGCTGCGGCGCGGTCTTGCAATACAGCATGAATTTGCTGGCGCAGAATTTCGGGTTGCGTTGAACTTGTGCGTCGCTGTCGGGCAGCATGTTCAGGTCCCAGTGCAACGGTGTTTTCTCCAGCGAGTGCACCACGCCTTGGGGTTTGTCCGCAGGCTTGACCACGTGGACGGCACCGAAGGCCCATTCGTAGAGCGTGCCGAAGCGTTCGCAGCTGCGAGCAAAGCTATCCTGGTCGTCGAAACGGCAGCCTTTGAGGCAGACGAAACCGAAGGTTTCCACCAGAGCTTCCAGCAGGCCGGTGGACAGTCGTTCAAAACCCAGCCCCAACGGGTCTCGCACCACCAGGCCAAACAGCGGAAGTTTTTGCAGTTCGTACTCGAAGCCTTGGGCCTGCGGGTTTTCTGCTTGATGGTAGAGCCATGGCCGCCTCTCATAGGTGACCAGCACATGGTGGTCGAGGTCGACCTGGGCGCGGGTGCGAAGAGTTTGGCTGCCATCCAGGTTGCACACTGGCACGGCATGCCAGGGGCTGTCCGCGCGGGTCAGCCCTTCGGCCAGGCCGAAGGTGAATTTGGGTCCGGCATTGCTGTATTGATGGACCGACAAGCGAATATCATCGCCGAAGAAACGGTCCACTGCCGCGTTCAATGCGTGCCCGCGATACATCATTTGGTAGGCTTTGAAGTTGATTTGTTGCAGGTACTCGTCCTCGCTCTGCCCTTCTTCGCGGCACAGACGCAGGTCGTTGTAGAGGTGACTGCAGAGGTTGTCATGCGCCCGGCTGAGGGACTCATCGTCGCGGCTCTGCTCGATCAGCTCACCAAGGTTTTTCCACGGCAAACGGGCCTGCTTGATCAGGCTGGCGCGAACCGACTCGGCACTTTGGGCCTGGGGAAACAGGTCTTCCATGCTGACCCACTCAATCGTGTGGGTGGTGCACAGTTCACGCAACGCCCGGTTGTAAGCGGCGCGAACGTCGTCGGCCACGCCGACGATGTCATTGAAGGTCGTGCCGTCGCTGAGGATCGACACCACGCAGCCCGGTGCGTGCAACGCGGCGATGGCTTGGCCGAGTTGGTCGAGGCGCTCGACGGCCATGACCTCGCCGTAGTCCGGCAGCACGCCGAAGGTCTGGTCGCTGGCGTTTGGCGACTTGCAGGGAAAGCCTGGCAAAACCAGACGCACTGGCAGGCCCTGATCGAAGCAGTGCCCCAATCGAAGCGCCAGATGTGCCCGGCCTTGTGTGTCGAAACAATCATCCGTGCCTTTGAGCAGATAACCGGCCAGCAAATCGCTGACGGCACCGATCCAGGCGTCTCTATGTTCCATAGAACAATTTCCTTGAGGGTGTGTGTGTATCAATAGGATTTGACGGTGTCGCCATGCTCGGTGAACGCATGCGCAGCCCCGCAGGCTTGCTGCAAACTGCGCAGCAATTCGGCCGGCTGTTCACAGCACAAGTTCGGGGCCTGGGCCTGCAAGTCAGGTGTCAGGCCATAGCCCCAAGTGACTGCCGCCGAATACATGCCCGCAGCACGGGCCGTTTGCAGATCGATCTCCGTGTCACCGACGAACAAGCAGCGTTGCGGATCAACCGACAACCGCCGGGCGGCTTCCCATGCCACCTCCGGTTGCGGTTTGAGCGACCTGCCTGCGCGATGCCCCAGGATTGGCCCGAAAGCATTCTGTGGCAGCAACGTTCTGGAAACCTGCAACGCCATTTCCTCGGCCTTGTTGGTCACGATAGCCAGCGGTAGCTGTAACTGTCGGCAGCCTTCGAGCAATTCCAAGACACCGCTGAATGGACGGGAAAATTGAACCAGGTTGTGCTGATAGAGCGCCACATAGCGCTGATGCAAGGCGACCGCATCGACTATGCCAAACTGCGCGGCTACCCGCTCGCTCATCGCCGTGGTGCCGCCGCCGATGTATCCGCGCACTGTTTCCGAGGTCAACGCCGGGCAACCGTGTTCGAGCAGCACTTGGTTCAAGCACCAGGTGATGTCGGGCAAGGTGTCGACCAGAGTCCCGTCCAAATCGAAGAGTAAGGCTTCGACCCGTAACCGAGACGTCATCATTGGGCACTGGCGTAATGACAGGGACGCCCCTTGCGGAACACCAGGCGGTGATAGCGCTCATCGACATTGCTGCGTTTTTCGAGCGTGACCACACCCCGTCGCTTGATGGCCACAGAATGCCAGGGCGTACGCCACAGGTCACTGGTTGGCACCAACCGGATACCGATCTTCGTCGAGACCGCCAGCTGTGGGTGAATCGACAGGCGCAGGCAATGCGGGTAACGCGCCTGTAACAGCGCGCCCCAGGCTTCACTGCGCTGGATCACCCGCTGCGAGGCCGGTTTGGCGACCTTCTTCACTGCGTTGAGGCTCATGCCAGCGAATACTTTCAGTCCCGAGTAATCCTCGGAAAGAAAGCGATGGATGCCGCAGTACATCAACATCATGTGCGGATCATCCTTGAAGCGCTGCTGCAACAAGATCAATGACTGACCGTGCTCGATCATCATCTCCTCACGCATGGCGTCCAGACAATCCAGCTGAGGGTAGGCATCCCGGAGATCGAAATGGGCGAACGTGCCGGGATAGTGCTGTTCGGCGTAGTCCTGAATAGCGTCGGTGTAGGCCTTAACATCCGCATCGGGAACATGCACCAAGTCAGAGAACACATAGCCATCGGAGCAGATATGAATCAGCGCCCCCGGTGCGTAGATCTCCTGGATCTCTGTGCACAGGCGGTTTAACTCATCGATAGCATGATGTTCAGCAAGATCGGGCAGATGACTCAGGGTTTTCTTGCGGCTGGGCGATTTGCCGGGAAAGGCTGGCAAGACCATTTCAATCTTGCGACCGCTCTCGACCGCCTGCATGACCTTGGTCAGATGGGGTTCCAGCACCTGCGACGACAGTTCGTGATCCTGCCCCGGGGCGAGGCTACGACGGCGAAACAGGCATTCGAGGATTTGCTCGGCAATGTTCATGTGTGGGGTGTTCTGATGCTCGTGCACCAGCTGACCGCACACCTGTTGAGCAACGGTGTTTGAACCTTGCATAGACAATCCTTTGTGTGGTGAACAACGGCCATCTTTTGGCCGTCAGCAGATATCCCTTACCTGCGGGCGGCTAAATTCCTACAAGTTGTGAGGACTGTCAATCGTGGCAATCCGGAATATTACGGCACCAAAATCACCGAAAAACCTCACACAAGCTCATGCAACCTCCAGGCTGGCAAAGCCATCCTGCGGCCACACGCATGCCGTGGAACAAAATTAAATCAGTGTTTTTTTTGTGGCTACACTCATGGCTGGTAGCTATTGGCTACCAACGTGATGGGTCTCAACAGGAATTACAAATAGAAGGGAATCTGATGAACAAGTTAAAAGCCCCCCCCGTTTGCCTGCGCTGCATTGTTGTTTTTCGGCGCTCATTCCATGGCTCAGGCTGCCGACATTCTGGATCAGGGATGGAGTGACACCACCCAGTCCAATTGGCTTGAACTTTCACAAGGATCGAGAATTCTCCCTCTCTCCTGGGCGCTTGCATTGGAAGAGTCTGGTTCAGAGGAGAAGTTCATGAGTGACAAAACGATCTCCGCCTACGGTTACACGCCTTATCGTCCGTCTTATAACGGTAAGCGCTTTACGTTGCCGATGGGTTTCGTTTTGGATGACAGTCACGACAGCAAGTTGTCTTTCACGAAACTCCGCTGGTTTTTTGGACAAGGGTCGAGAGAGCCGTGGGTGGGGATGAACTGTTCTGCTTGTCACACGGCTCAGATCAAATTTGAAGAGCAGAATCTTGTGATCAACGGCGGGCCAACGAACGCCGACTTTCAAAATTTCTTTAAATATTTTAGAGAGGCCTTAAGCAAAACGGCTTCCGACCCTGAAAAATTTGAACGCTTTGCAAAGAGCGTCCTGGGTGATGATCTGTCGAAAGGGAATCGCCAACGGTTGAAAAAATCCCTGGATAGCTTGAATGCGTTTTATGCCCAAAACGAGACACTGAATGCCACAGATCTGCAATATGGCCCAGGTCGCCTTGATGCCGTGGGCCACATTCTCAACAAAATCAGTCAAGTCACCCAAGCGAAACCGCCTACCCCTAACCCCTCTGATGCGCCGGTGAGTTATCCATTTCTCTGGAATACGCATCAACACAACGTCCTCCAATGGAACGGAATGGTCAGTAAACACCAACTCCCTTCGATTAAAAATGACGGCGGCCTGGATGCTGGAGGTCTGGGGCGTAATGCTGGAGAGGCCATCGGTGTGTTCGCCGACATTCGACCGGTTAAAGAATCTGCGGCCAAGGCAGGGTTTGTCTCCAGTGTGAATGTGAAAAATCTGGATGTTCTAGAGCGTTCTCTTTATAGCCTGAAGCCTCCGCGGTGGCCTGGGCAGTTGCCAAACGACCTTGCGCTTGGCGCCAAATTGTTTAAGGACAATTGTTCCGGCTGCCATACCCATATTGTTAGAGACGATCTCACCACGGCCATCACAGCGGTCATGATTCCAATCTCTGCGAATGACAATTTCAATGCCCAGAGCCCACAAGACTCGACCATTGGCACGGATCCCTGGATGGCGTGCAATGCCTATCAATTTAAAGCGGATGCGGGAGTGTTGACGGGTTATTCCAAAGTCGATAAATCAGGAACCATCAAGTCAAATGACCTGCTCTACAACATGCTGGGTGTGACCGTCCTGGAGACGTTACTGGGTAAAGGACGCGATGTCGCCGAACTGGCTTTCGATGGATTGCTTGGTATAGATACCAAACCTCAAAAAGTCCCTGGCTTCAAGGACCGTGCCCTGTTCAGTCGTTTGGATGAGAAAGCGCTACGGCTATACAACTGCTACCGTGCCAGCTCAACCGTTCCTCTTCTCGCCTATAAAGCAAGACCCCTGACCGGCATCTGGGCCACCGCTCCCTATTTGCATAACGGCTCTGTACCGACCCTCAACGACCTTCTCCTGCCACCCCACCAGCGCCCCTCGACTTTTTATACAGGGACCAATGAGTTCGATGACAAAAAGGTTGGATTCAAGACCGAGAAATCGGACAAGAACTGGTTTCTTTTCGACACCAAGCTTGAGGGCAATAGCAACGCAGGCCATGACTATGGCGTGGGCAAGCTCAATGACATCCAACGGTCACAGCTTCTCGACTACTTGAAGTCACTTTGAACGGCGTCGCGGACGCCCTCACCTGAGGCATGGAGTGGTAATCGCTGGTAGGGGCGACCGAAAGTAGTGGTCGCCCCGCCGAAGGCCTGTACAGGCTTAATGTTTGCTTCAGGTATCAGAAGTTAGCCGGGGTGTTGGCGCTGATGATTTCTGCCTCATCCGCCCCAATATTGCGAAACCGATGCGGCAGCGTCGTCGGGAAGTAATAACCATCCCCGGCATTCAACACACTAATCTGCCCATCCACCGTCAACTCAACCGTGCCACGGGTTACGAGCCCACACTCCTCCCCCTCAGCATGCACAATCGGCTCTTCCCCCGAACTCGCTCCAGGCGCGTATTGCTCGCGCAACAGCCGCATCTGCCGACTCGGCACCGAAGCGCCAATCAGCAACAACCGCAGCCCATGACGCCCGAGGTCCGGCTGCTCATTGGCGCGAAACACGTACTGATGCTCGCGTGGCGGTTGGTCGAAGGTGAAGAAGTCCGCCAAGGACATGGGGATGCCTTCAAGCAGTTTTTTGAGGGAGCTGACGGAGGGACTGACGCGATTCTGTTCGATCAGGGAGATGGTGGCATTGGTGACGCCGCTACGCCGGGCCAGCTCGCGCTGGGACAGTTTGTAGCTTTCGCGTACTAATTTGAGTCGTGAGCCCGTGTCCATGACAGCCTTATGTGAGAACTACTTAAGGGGTAATGGGGGTGGGTGGCGGGCGACTGGTGGCCGCGGATTACGCCGTTTCCCGTCCCGGAACCGTGGAAGGCGGGTATTAAATCACGTTTGTGGGTGTTGCTCAGCAGGTTCGATAAACGGCTGGCAAAAAAGCTGTCGGCTTCCGATGTCAGTCAGTTCTGGTTTAGAAACTGTGGCGAGGGGACTTGCCCCCTCGGCCACGAAGGTTTGTCCCGCATGGATTGCATCAATGGCAAAAAGCGGGGCCGCTTCGCACCCCAGCGGGAGCAAGCTCCCTCGCCACGGGAGTGATGCGTAGCCTTGGCCGGCGGAGACCGCCGGCACAAGGTTCAGCCTAGATGCCGAAGCGGTCTCGCAAGGCGTAATACGCCGCGCCCATGGCGGTGAGTGGGGCCTGGAAGGTGCGACCGCCGAGCATCGGCATGTGTGGCAGGGAGGCGAAGGCGTCGAAGCGTTCGGCGTCGCCGCGGATCATTTCCGAGATCAGTTTGCCGGCCAGGTGCGAGCAAGTGACGCCGTGGCCGCTGTAGCCTTGCATGTAATAGGCGTTTTTCTCGATGCGGCCGAATTGCGGCATGCGCGACATGGTCAGCAGGAAGTTGCCGGTCCAGCGGTAGTCGATCTTCACGTCCTTGAGTTGCGGGAAGGTCTTGAGGATCTTCGGGCGGATCAGTTGTTCGATGTCGTCCGGCTCGCGGGCGCCGTAGACCACGCCGCCGCCGTACAGCAGGCGGTTGTCGGCGGTGAGGCGGTAGTAGTCGAGCAGGTAATTGCAGTCTTCGACGCAGTAGTTATTGGTGATCAGGCTGCGGGCGACCTTCTCCGACAACGGCTCGGTGACGACGATCTGCGAACCGCAAGGCATGCTTTTGCGGGTCACGCGGTTGTCGAGGTCTTGCGGCAGGTAGGCGTTGCCGGCGATCAGCAGATACTTGGCCCGCACCACGCCTTTGGCGGTGCGCACGGTGATTGGCTCGCCGTAGGAGATGTCCACGGCGGCGGATTGTTCGTAGATTTTGCCGCCCAGGCGAATGATCGCAGCGGCTTCGCCGAGGGCCAGGTTCAGCGGGTGGATATGGCCGCCCTGCATGTCCAGCAAGCCGCCGACGTAGTTGTCGCAACCGACTTCGCGCTGGATGTCCGAGGCGTCGAGCATTTTCAGGTTGTTGTTGCCGTAGCGTTCCCAGTTACGCTTCTGCTCGGCCAGGCCGTTGAGTTGCTTCTTGTTCAGCGCTGCGAAGATGCCGCCGGGGCGGTAATCGCATTTGATGTCGTATTCCTTGATGCGCGAACGGATGATGTCGGCGCCTTCGAAGATCATGCTGCCGAGCACTTCGGCGGTCTTGTCGCCGTAGCGCTCTTCGATCACATCGACGTCGCGGCTGTAGGAGTTGACCAGTTGGCCGCCGTTGCGACCGCTGGCGCCGAAGCCGACTTTGGCGGCTTCCAGTACCGTTACGCTATAGCCCGCTTCGCTAAGGAACAGCGCCGAGGACAGACCGGTGTAGCCAGCGCCGATCACGCAGACGTCGCATTCCACCAGTTCTTCCAGCACCGGGTAATCCCCGGTCTGGTTGCGGGTTGCGGCGTAGTAGCTGTTTACATGATTTTGTGTAGAGCATTGTTTCATAGATTTCTCCGAGGGCCGCCGGCAAGCGCCGGCGACCGCCGCTGCAAAAGTGTTAGAGCTTGATCCAGGTCGCTTTGAGTTCGGTGTACTTGTCGAACGCGTGCAGCGATTTGTCCCGACCGTTACCCGACTGCTTGAACCCGCCGAACGGCGCGGTCATGTCGCCGCCGTCGTACTGGTTGACCCAGACACTGCCGGCGCGCAGGCCGCGAGCAAAGGTGTGGGCCTTGCTGAGATTGCTGGTCCACACACCAGCAGCGAGGCCGAAGATGCTGTCGTTGGCGATCTGCAGCGCTTCTTCGGCGGTGTCAAAGGTGATCAACGACAGCACCGGGCCGAAGATTTCTTCCCGGGCGATGGTCATGGCATTGGTCACGCCGTCGAAAATCGCTGGCTCCACGTACAGGCCACCGGTGCCTTCGAGGGCACGATTGCCGCCAGCAATCAGTTGCGCGCCCTGGTCTTTGCCGACCTGGATGTAGCGCAGCACATTGTCCAATTGGCGCTGATCGACGACGGCGCCGACGGTGGTTTCTGGGTCGAGCGCATGCCCCGGTTTCCAGGCTTGCAGCGCTTCCACCAGCAACGGAATGAACTGCTCGCGGATCGAGCGCTCCACCAGCAGGCGCGAGCCGGCGGTGCAGACTTCGCCCTGGTTGAAGGCAATCGCACTGGCCGCTGCCCGAGCCGCTGCGCGCAAGTCCGGCGCGTCGGCGAACACCACGTTCGGGCTCTTGCCGCCCGCCTCCAGCCACACGCGTTTCATGTTGCTTTGCCCGGCGTAGATCATCAGTTGCTTGGCAATCGCGGTGGAACCAGTGAAGGCCAGCACGTCGACGTCCATGTGCAACGCCAGCGCCTTGCCGACGGTGTGACCGAAGCCCGGCAACACGTTGAACACGCCTTTGGGAATGCCGGCGTCGAGGGCCAGTTGCGCGATGCGGATCGCCGTCAGTGGTGATTTTTCCGAAGGTTTGAGGATGAACGAGTTGCCTGCCGCCAGGGCTGGGGCAAACTTCCAGCTGGCCATGATCAGCGGGAAGTTCCACGGCACGATCGCGGCGACCACGCCTGCCGGCTCGCGAGTGACGAGGCCCAATTGATCGTGCGGGGTGGCGGCGACTTCGTCGTAGATCTTGTCGATGGCTTCGGCGCTCCAGCGGATCGCGTTGGCGGCCGCTGGAATGTCGATGGCCATGGAATCGCTGATCGGTTTACCCATGTCGAGGGTTTCCAGCAGCGCCAGTTCTTCCTGGTTGGCCAGGATCAAGTCCGCGAAGCGAATCAAGATGCGCTTGCGTTCTGCGGGTGCCAACCGCGCCCAGATGCCGGATTCAAATGCACGGCGCGCGACGGCGACTGCCGCATTGGCGTCGGCTTCGTCAGTGCTGGCGATGTTCGCCAGAAAGCGGCCGTCGACCGGGCTGATGCATTCGAAGGTGTTGCCACTGAGTGCCGGGCAGTATTGGCCGTCGATGAATGCGCGGCCTTCCAGTGTCAAGGACTGGAAGCGTTGCTCCCAGTCGCTGCGAGTGTTTGTCATGGTTGTGACTCGACGCAGAGAAATAAGTGATCGTGTTAACCGAAGGGCAAGCGATGAGTAACCTGTGGCGAGGGAGCTTGCTCCCTCGCCACAGGTTTAGTGTCAGCCCCCGTTAAACCGTGTGCAGGTACCAGTTGTACTCAAGGTCTGAAATGGAGTTCTCGAACTCGGCCAGCTCGCTTTCCTTGCACGCCACGAACACGTCGATGTACAGCGGGTCGATGTAGCGCGCCATGACTTCGCTGTCGTCCAGTTCGCGCAATGCGTCGCGCAGGTTGTTCGGCAGGCTTTGCTCGTTCTGCTCGTAGCTATTGCCTTCAACCGGGGCGCCCGGCTCGATTTCGTTGGTCAGGCCGTGGTGAATACCAGCCAGCACCGAGGCCATCAGCAGGTATGGGTTTGCATCGGCGCCGGCGACACGATGCTCGATGCGCACGGCATCCGCCGAACCGGTAGGTACGCGCACCGCCACGGTACGGTTGTCGATGCCCCAGCTTGGCGAGTTCGGTACGTAGAACTGCGCGCCGAAACGACGGTAGGAGTTGACGTTCGGGCAGAGGAACGCCATCTGCGCGGGCAGGGTCTCGAGCACACCGCCGATCGCATGTCGCAGCGCGGCGTTCTGCTCGGGATCCTCGCTGGCGAAGATGTTGTTGCCTTGCTTGTCGAGAATCGAAATGTGCACGTGCAACCCGTTGCCCGCCTGACCCGGATATGGCTTGGCCATAAACGTGGTGTCCATCTCGTGGTCGTAGGCGATGTTCTTCACCAGACGCTTGAGCAGCACCGCGTAGTCGCAGGCCTTTATAGGGTCGGAGACGTGATGCAGGTTGACTTCGAATTGCGCCGGGGCGCTTTCCTTGACGATCGCGTCAGCCGGGATGCCCTGCTCTTTCGCGCCTTCGAGGATGTCTTGCAGGCAGTCGACGTATTCGTCCAGATCGTCGATCAGGTACACCTGCGTCGACATCGGACGTTTGCCCGACACCGGCGAGCGTGGCGACTGCGGACGACCGTTCACGTTGTCCTGGTCGATCAGGTAGAACTCCAGCTCGAACGCCGCGCAAATGGTCAGGCCCATGTCATCGAACTTGCTCACCACCTGACGCAGCACTTCGCGCGGGTCAGCAAAGAACGGCTGGCCTTCGAGCTCGTGCATGGTCATCAGCAACTGCGCGGTCGGGCGCTTCTGCCAGGGTTCGATGCTGAGGGTATCGGGGATGGGATAGCAGATGCGATCCGAGTCGCCGATGTCCAGACCCAGGCCGGTGCTTTCCACCGTGGAGCCGTTGATGTCCAGGGCAAACAGCGACGCCGGCAGGTTGATGCCTTTTTCGTAGACCTTGTGAAGACTGGTGCGCTCGATGCGCTTGCCGCGCACCACACCGTTCATATCCGCAATCAGAAGGTCGACGTACAAAACCTCAGGATGTTGCTTAAGGAATGCGTTTGCTTCGTTGAGTTGAACGGCACGCAGAGGGACCGACATGATGCACCTATTAGCTGTTAATTATTATGTTCACTTCACTTGCGAGAGCCAGTCAACCCGAACGGCAAAGTGAAGTCAATAGCGAACACAAGGCCTTTCAGCCTTTATTTTCTGGCCTTTTTTGGGCCATAGAGTGCCATATCAGGCTTACACACCGCGTAGACCCTCAGCATCGGACGTTCGGCGTTTAGAATTTTTTACATGAGAGTTGTTAATTAAAATCAACAAGGCTAAGCTCCGGAAAAGCTCGTTCAAGTGTGAAACTTCGAGGTGATAAAAATGGCATTCAAGCCATTGATCGGCGTTACTGCGTGCGTCAAACAGATTGGCCTGCACCCCTACCAAGTCAGCGGCGACAAGTACTTGCGTGCTGTCAGCGTCGCGGCATTGGGGCTGCCAGTGGTCATTCCTTCCTTAGGCGACCTGACCGAAACCGATGCGCTGCTCGCGCAGCTCGACGGTCTGCTGCTGACCGGCTCGCCGTCGAATGTGGAGCCTTTCCACTATCAAGGCCCGGCCAGCGCTCCCGGTACGGATCACGATCCGCAACGGGACGCCACCACCCTGCCCTTATTGCGTGCAGCCATCGCCGCCGGTGTTCCGGTGCTCGGCATCTGCCGGGGCTTTCAGGAAATGAACGTGGCGTTCGGCGGCAGCCTGCATCAGAAAGTGCACGAACTGCCCGGCATGCTCGATCACCGGGAAGCGGACAGTCCGGATCTGGCGGTGCAATACGCACCGGCCCATGCAGTGAATGTGCAACCGGGCGGTGTGTTCGAAGCACTGGACCTGCCACAGGTATTCCAGGTCAATTCGATTCACAGCCAAGGCATCGACCGACTCGCACCCGGCCTGCGCGCTGAGGCGATCGCGCCGGATGGTTTGATCGAGGCGATCTCCGTCGAGCACAGCAAGACCTTCGCCGTCGGCGTGCAATGGCACCCGGAATGGCAGGTGCTTTCGAATCCCCCTTACTTGAGTATTTTCCAGGCGTTTGGCGAGGCGTGCCGACAACGGGCGGCGCTGCGCAATACGCGCTGACTTCAGACATTACCAATCGATTGACTGCCCCCGTGAGTCTGGCGGGCGTGCCTTTGCGCGCCGGTGGCTCACGTAATAGATGAACCGCAATAACAACAAGTACGACCAGGCAGCCAGGACGGCGGTGCCGAATAAGCCCGAGCGCCAGCGCATCGCCCGGCCCGGGTTTGCAATCCACTCTTAAGTCAGGCCGTGTTGGCCCGACGACGAAACCTGTTGGGAGTTTCATATGGCAAACGCCTCCAGCATCTACAGGAAGGCTCTTGATGGTCACCAGGCACCGAAAAAGGTGCTGGTGAAAGTCGACCGCGTCACCAAGAAATTCGACGAAACCACCGCCGTGGACGATGTGTCCCTGGAGATCCATCAAGGCGAAATCTTCGCCTTGCTCGGTGGTTCCGGCTCGGGCAAATCGACGCTGCTGCGCATGCTCGCCGGCTTCGAGCGCCCGACCGAAGGGCGGATTCTGCTCGACGGTGTCGACATCACTGACATGCCGCCCTACGAACGGCCGATCAACATGATGTTCCAGTCCTATGCGCTGTTCCCGCACATGACCGTGGCGCAGAACATCGCCTTCGGCCTCAAGCAGGACCGTTTGCCCGCCAGCGAAATCGACGCCCGTGTCGAAGAAATGCTGCGCCTGGTGCACATGACCCAATACGCCAAACGCAAGCCGCATCAGTTGTCCGGCGGTCAGCGTCAGCGTGTGGCACTGGCGCGTTCGTTGGCCAAGCGACCGAAGCTTTTGCTGCTCGATGAACCGATGGGCGCACTGGATAAAAAGCTGCGTTCACAGATGCAACTGGAACTGGTGGAAATCATCGAGCGGGTCGGCGTGACCTGCGTGATGGTGACCCACGACCAGGAAGAAGCCATGACCATGGCCGAGCGCATCGCGATCATGCACCTGGGCTGGATCGCCCAGATCGGCAGCCCGGTGGACATCTATGAAGCACCGGTCAGCCGCATGGTCTGCGAGTTCATCGGCAATGTGAACGCCTTCGACGGCACCGTCGTGGAAGACCTGGAAGGTCACGCGATCATTCACAGCCCGGACCTTGCGCAGAAGATTTACGTCGGCCACGGCGTGAGCACCTCGGTGCAGGACAAGTCGATCACCTACGCCATCCGCCCGGAAAAAATGCTGGTCAGCACCCTCAAGCCCGAGACCCGCTACAACTGGTCCGAAGGCAAGGTTCACGACATCGCCTACCTCGGTGGCCACTCGGTGTTTTATGTGGAGCTGCCTGGCGGCAAGATCGTCCAGTCGTTCATGGCCAACGCCGAACGCCGTGGCGCGCGCCCGACCTGGGACGATCAGGTCTACGTGTGGTGGGAAGACGACAGCGGCGTGGTACTGCGCTCATGAGAACCTTCAATCAGCAATTCCTGCGCCTGGTGCCCAGTGGCCGCAAAATGGTCATCGGCATTCCATTCCTGTGGCTGTGTCTGTTTTTCCTGCTGCCGTTCTTCCTGGTGATGAAGATCAGCTTCTCGGAAGCAGCCCTGGCCATTCCGCCCTACTCCGAGATTTACACCTTCGCCGAACAGAAATTCCAGCTGCTGCTGAACCTCGGCAACTACTCGCTGCTGACCGAGGATGAGCTGTACATTTCGGCTTACTTCGGCTCGTTGAAGGTCGCATTCTTAAGCACGCTGATGTGCCTGGTGATCGGTTTCCCGATGGCTTATGCGATCACCAAGGCCAGCAAGGAAGCGCAAAACGTCTTGCTGCTGTTGATCATGATGCCGACCTGGACCGCGATCCTGATCCGCGTGTATGCGTGGATGGGCATCCTCAGCAACAACGGATTGCTCAATGCGTTCCTGATGTGGACCGGGCTCACGTCGCAGCCTATCGAGATCCTCAACACCAACACCGCCGTGTACATCGGGGTGGTTTACGCGTACCTGCCGTTCATGGTGCTGCCGCTGTACGCCAACCTGGTGAAGCACGATGGCAGCCTGCTGGAAGCCGCGTCGGACCTGGGCTCGAGCAACTTCAACAACTTCTGGAAAATCACGGTTCCGCTGGCCAAGAACGGGATCATCGCCGGCTGCATGCTGGTGTTCATTCCGGTGGTCGGTGAGTTCGTGATTCCGGAACTGTTGGGTGGCCCGGAAACCCTGATGATCGGCCGCGTGCTGTGGCAGGAGTTCTTCAACAACCGCGACTGGCCGGTGGCGTCCGCCCTGGCGGTGGTGATGCTGGCGATCCTGATTGTGCCGATTCTGCTGTTCAACCGTAGCCAGGCCAAAGAGATGGAGGGACGGGGATGAACCGTTTCGGATTTTCACGATTGATGCTGGTGCTCGGCCTGTCGTTTATCTACCTGCCGATGCTGATTCTGGTGATCTACTCGTTCAACGCCTCGAAGCTGGTGACGGTGTGGGGCGGCTGGTCGGTGAAGTGGTATGTCGGCCTGCTCGACAACACGCAACTGATGGGCTCGGTGGTGCGCTCGCTGGAAATCGCCTGCTACACGGCGATTGCCGCGGTGGCGCTCGGTACATTGGCGGCGTTCGTGCTGACACGTGTGACGCGCTTCAAGGGCCGTACGCTGTTCGGTGGCTTGGTGACGGCGCCGCTGGTGATGCCGGAAGTGATCACCGGTCTGTCGCTGTTGCTGCTGTTCGTGGCCATGGCGCAGATGATCGGCTGGCCGCAGGAACGCGGCATCGTCACCATCTGGATCGCTCACACCACATTCTGTGCAGCCTATGTGGCGGTGGTGGTGTCGGCGCGCTTGCGTGAGCTGGATTTGTCGATCGAAGAAGCGGCCATGGACCTCGGTGCACGGCCGCTCAAGGTGTTCTTCCTGATCACCATTCCAATGATCGCGCCGTCACTGGCGGCCGGCGGCATGATGTCGTTTGCCTTGTCGCTGGATGATTTGGTGTTGGCGAGCTTCGTGTCGGGGCCAGGCTCCACGACCCTGCCGATGGAAGTGTTCTCGGCGGTGCGCCTGGGCGTGAAGCCTGAGATCAATGCCGTGGCCAGTCTGATTCTGCTGGCGGTGTCGATCGTCACGTTCATGGTCTGGTATTTCAGCCGCAGGGCCGAAGCCACCCGCAAACGGGCGATTCAGGAAGCGATGGACCAGACTGCCAGCGAGTCCTGGCAACAACCGAAAAAGCAATTGGTAGAAGCGACGGCCTAGGCCGTCGCGTTTCACAGCGTTGCGTTTTTGAAAAACAAGAAATGGAGTTGTACCGATGAAAATGTTTGGCAGGACTCTGCTGACACTGTCCTTATTGGGCGCAATCACCACTGGCGCCCAGGCCAATGACAAGGTTCTGCGCGTCTACAACTGGTCGGATTACATCGCCCCCGACACCGTCAAAAAGTTCGAGGACGAGACCGGTATCCGCGTGACCTACGATGTGTTCGACAGTAACGAAACCCTTGAGGCACGGCTGCTGGCGGGAAAATCGGGCTATGACATCGTGGTGCCGTCCAACAGTTTCCTGGCCAAGCAGATCAAGGCCGGGGTCTATCAGGAACTGGACAAATCGAAGCTGCCGAACTGGAAGAATCTCAACCCGGTGCTGCTGAAAAATGCCTCGGCCAGCGACCCGGATAACGGCCACGCCTTCCCGTACATGTGGGGTTCGATCGGCATCGGTTACAACCCGGCCAAGGTCAAGGAAGTGCTGGGCACTGACGCCCCGGTGAATTCCTGGGACTTGCTGTTCAAACCGGAAAACGCCGCCAAGCTCAAAGCCTGCGGCATCAGCTTTCTTGATTCACCGACTGAAATGCTTCCGGCCGCCCTGCACTATCTGGGTTATCCGGTGAACTCCCGGGACAAGGCGCAAATCGCCGAAGCCGAAGCGCTGTTCATGAAGATTCGACCGTCGGTGGCCTACTTCCATTCGTCGAAATACATCTCCGACCTGGCCAACGGCAATATCTGCGTCGCCGTCGGTTACTCCGGCGATGTGCTGCAAGCCAAGGCCCGCGCCCAGGAAGCCGGCGACAAGGTCAAGATCGAGTACAGCATCCCGAAAGAAGGCGCCGGCAGCTTTTACGACATGGTCGCCATTCCCCGGGACGCCGCCAACGTCGACAACGCCTACCTGTTCATGAACTTCCTCATGCGCCCGGACATCATTGCCGAAGTCACCAACAGCGTCGGCTACAGCAACGCCAACGCGGCGGCCACGCCGTTGGTGGATGAAGCGATTCGCGACGACCCGGGGTCGTATCCGCCGCAAGCGGTGATGGCGACGTTGTATGCCATTCCCGACATGCCGATTGCCACCCAGCGGATCATGACCCGGGGCTGGACGCGGGTGAAGCTCGGTAAGTAACCCCCACTGGCACTGATCATTCCCACGCTCCGCGTGGGAACGATCATCGCTTTCCCTTTTCCGTTCACGCAGCGCCTTACCACCGCTGCACTCCTCTCTGCAGAACGGCCTCACCTGGCTTCCTCGGTTAAGGTGAGTTTCGGGCGCCCTTGGGCGCCTTTTTTTGTGGGCTTATGAAGCGACCAGCGGCCACTCGGCCAGCGCTATGTACCGGCCTTTATGGGACTCGAACAGGCTGAAGCGATCGGCGCGCAGGTAAAACTCCGGCGGCGTCGCGGATTCGGGGACCGGCGCCCGGTAGTCGCGCATCAGGGTCAAATGCGGACGAAATTCCCGATGGGTGTCTTCAAAACCGAACGGCAACATGGCCTGCTCCAGCGCATACACCAGGCGCAGCAGCTCCGGTGCCGCCTGCGCGGGCGCCAGCAGCAACACCCCGGAGCGACGCCAGACGTCCAGCCGATCCAGCACCACCGTCAACGGCACGCCGGGCGTGCGGATATTGGCGGCGGCCTTGCAGACACCGGCTATTTGCGCCATGCCCACCGTGCCGAGAAACAGCAGGGTCAGATGAAAGTTTTCCGCCGGCACCGGGCGCCCGACGTTGAGCCCCAGTGCGCTGCGCCATTGCGCGATGGCCCGGCGTTGTTCGGGGGCGCAGTTCAGGGCGAAAAACAGCCGTTTGAACGGCTCGCGGGTTTCATCGCTCATGTCTGGCACCTCAATGCTCGGGGACCCTTTGATTTTACAAAGGGATACCACGCCAGCAAGCCCATTTCTGGCACCTGTCGGCATGCGCGTTATAGTTGAAGCAACCGAATCGACGGGAGGACGCCATGCGTCAGGTCATCAGCAAAGAGCCATGGTGGGCCGTGCCACCGAAGCCCGGCCAGGATGAGTCCGAGCTGGAATGGGGCTGGCTGGTTCATTACAACGAAGGCGAGCCGCGCTTCGAGTTCATCAAGGAGCGGCCGTCGGACAGCGAGATTCGCAATCGCAAAAGCTGCAGGATCACCCCGACGCCGGAGTGATCCTGCCGCCTCTTCAGGCTTTGACGAGCATTTCGAAACCGCCAAAAATCGCGCGCTGGCCGTCGAACGGCATCGGATTGACGTCCGGTTGCATCCGCGGATCGCTCATCAGTTTCGCCATGCCGGCATCGCGGGTGGGCTTGTCCGGCCAGACGATCCAGGAAAACACCACGGTCTCGTCTTCCTTGAGTTTGACCGCCATGGGAAACGACGTCACTTTGCCATCAGGCACGTCGTCGCCCCAGCATTCGGCGAGGCTGAGCGCGCCGTTTTCCTTGAAAATCGCGGCGGCGGACTCCGCGTGTTTCTTGAATTTTTCGCGGTTGGCCTTGGGTACTGCTGCAACAAAACCATCAACGTAAGCCATGATCATTCTCCTCGGGTTATGGGTTGATCTGCTGGATAGTCGATCCAGCGTGGCTCCAATCGACAGATCCCGCACCCAAGCCGACCGACGGTTCGACGGGCTGTTCGAGGGGTTGTGCAAGGGGCTGTGCAACGGGCTGGGCCAGGCTGCCTTCGATTTGCCCGGCCATGTACAGCGTTCCGGCCATGACGCCGGTGGTAGGGTTTTGCACCAGCTTCAGCCACGCCTTGTCGAATGAGTCGCCCAGGCTGCTGCGCATCAGCGCCTCGCTATCGGGCCGGTCGTTGGCCTGAATAACCGCGCGCACCCCCGCCACTCCCAGGGAAATCAACGCCCCGGCCAGTTTCCCTGCGGCAGCCGCCACGGCACCGGCCGCGCCTCGTGGGGCCATTTCGGCTTCCATTCGTTTGCTCGCGCGCTTGGCCACTGGCGTCATGCCGGCGTCCGTCGAGGCGATACCCTTCTCACCGCCTGCCGTGTGGATCTTGTCGATCAACGCCGCGTAGGCCGGCAACTTAGTCAGCGGTTCACTGTGCACCACCTGATACAGCGACGCGTCACGGGCGGGCGGCGGGCCCAGCGAAATCGCCGGAATTTTCTGGATACGGTCGTTGAGCTGCGCCATCGGCACGCCATGACGCTGGGAGATGACCTGAAGTTGCTGGCCGAGAGCTTGCACGTAAAACGCTGTCGCCTGCCCGAGGATCTCGTCGGGATCGATCTCCACCGCTACCGGGTTCAGCACTTTCTGGTGATATTGTTCCAACAGATAGGCCGCCAGACGTTTAGCCGAGGCATCCTGCTCGCCCTGGGCACTGATGGTGTACCAGCTGACCTTCATCGACAGCCATTCCTGGGTCCAATAGCTGCTGAACCACGGAATGAAGACTTCTTCGGTCTGTTCGTAAACTCGCGTGCGCCAATGCTCCATGGACCCGCGGGCATATACCCTGGCCTGTTCGGTGGCCTGCTGCGAAGCCGCGACAATTTCCTGGTCCACCTGCTGCCAGGTGCTCTGGGAAACCACTACAGGCGCCACCGCTACCGGGGCACGCGCAGACGTGACGCATCCCGCCAGTACCACCAACAACACAGCGGCGATCAGCGAACGCAGGTTCAAGATCGCGTGTCCTACAGTCTGCGTCGAACGGAGTGTCCGACGCTAAGTAGCATGTTGATTTGAGTATAGGTCGGGGCCGGTGGCCGTCCGTCAGGAAGCGTAGTGGCGCCCTCAAAATTCATTCGTTTTGCGACTGCTTCGCAACCGAGCGGGACGGTGCGGCGATCCGACAAGCTCCCTCGCCACAATGGATCCCGGATTCCCGATTTCTGCTGCCACCATCATCCACGTCGATATTCACCATCGCCGCGAATGCCTTCCGCAAAAAAACCGTCAGGTGCAGGATCAACTCATCGCCACTCAAACCCCGCATCGGAGGGGTACACCATGTTGATCCACCTTCTGACCTGCCTGGCCCTGACGACCATCACGCTGACCCTGTTTTCCCGCTTGGTGCTGGATATCGGTCAAACCGAGGGGCCGACATCATGATTTATTCCGTCAGCCTCGCCGTGAGCTTTCCGGTGTTCGGCAGCAACTACTATTCGCAGCAGGTCGTCTCTCGCAAAGCCGTCGCGCTGGTGTTCGACAAGCAATTCGAAACCTTGCTGATGCCGGCGGCCACCCACCACTTCAGTAACGAAGTGGTGGGGCTGAACGATCAGTTCCGTTTTTTGAACGATATGCTGGTTGAGCATCTGCTGGAAATCGAGATGACTCAGCGTCCGTCACGCTCGGCGCAAGCGTTCACCTTCTGACAGGCTGGGTGCAGCCTGTCATTCAGGCCGGCGCACAGCCCTCACCTTCCCGCTGTTGCCGCCGCCACAGAAAAACCGGTCGTGGCCATCGAACTCAAGCCCCGACACGCCGACGCCAGCCGGCATCTGGACGTTCTCCAACACCTCTCCCGTGGCCGGATCGACTCGTCGCAGCTCGCTCTCGTCACCTTCCCAGGTGCCATGCCACAGATCGCCCTCGACCCAGGTCACTCCGGTGACGAAACGATTGGATTCCAGGGTGCGCAGCACCGTTCCGGTCTGGGGATCGACCTGATGGATCTTGCGCTCGCGATACTCACCGACCCAGAGCGTGCCTTCGGCCCACGCCAGCCCCGAGTCACCACCGCCACCGGGCGCGGGGATGGTGGAGATCACACGGCCGGTCTGCGGGTCGATCTTCTGGATGCGATCCTCGGCGATCTGAAACAGGTGCTGGCCGTCGAAGGCTGTGCCGGCGTGGGCGGCGACATCGATCGATTTCAGGGTTTTGCCGCTGGCCGGGTCCAGGGCGTTGAGTTTGTCGCCGGAGGCAAACCAGACACGCTGACCGTCATGGGTGACGCCATGCACATGGTCGATGCCTGGAAAAGGTCCGTATTCGCGGATGATTTCAGCCGTTGAATGTTTCATGTCTTGCTCCTCGTTTACTGACTGCGTTCACTGGGGTAGTGAAGAGGATGCTAATCACTGGGCAGCAACGCCGTGAGTAACAATCCCGTCGCGAATCCGGGTACCGGCGGGAACATCCAGCGACGGGCCCGGCCGTGACCGAACGACTGCACCTTGCCGGTCGCCGCCAACATGTCGAGGGCTCGTTGCACGGTGCGCTGACTGGCGCCGAGCGCCAACGCCAGGGCCGAACTTGACCACGACTCGCCGTCAGCGAGGAAGGCGAGCAGCGTCGCATGCGGTTCTTCGACAGGCCGCGCCAGCACCACGACGTCAGGCGCAACCCGTGGCACCAGTGCAAACCCTCGTGGGGTCGCGATCACGTCGGCAATCAAGTGCAGCGCCCCGCGCAGCCGCCCGAGTTCGACGCGCAACCGTGCGCGATGGGACTCATCCGCGTGCTTCATCCGAAAGGCTCGCGCAATCAGCGCTTGCCTCGGCACGTCGGCGGGCCACGCTTCACCCAGCGCCCGGGCGAGCGCAAACAGCACCGGACGCCGGGCAAGCGAAACCGACGAGCCTGCGTCGCGCACGACGTACCGGCAGGCGTCCACCACCAGCGTGGGGGATGCCAATAACGCTTCAATCTCATCAAGCAGCAGCGGCTGTTCCTGCCCACCGATAATCAGCCGCGCCGCTGGCGTATCGAGGATATGCCAGGCGCTTTCGACCTCGGCGGTGAGTGCCGCAATGCCCGCGTGCTGCGCGGCATGCTCGGCCCGAACAAGTGCAGCACGCGCCGCTTTCGTTTGCAGACGACGCATCGCGATGCCCGCCAGAACCAGTTCGTAAGCAGCCCTCGACGCGGGCAGTAATGGCGTCGGGTCGAGTTCGGCGAGACGGCCCTCGGCCTCGTCGAGATGCCCGATCAGCAGCAAGCGGCGAATCTCGAGATAGCGCGCATGGGCGGCGTTGACCCAATCGCCGTGTGCCTGAAGCGTCGCCCGCGCGGCGTCGAGCGCCTTCACCGGCCAGTTCAGGTCACGCGAGGCCAGCGCGATCTCGGCCTCGGCGACGACACACCGCGCGCGCGCCAAGGCCTCCTTCGCACCGAACGCCCGCGCGGCACTTCGCACCAGCGCCTTCGCCCGCACAAGGTCACCCAGTTGCGCCATCGCGATGCCTCGAAGCGCGAGTGCAGGCGCGTCGTTGCGCAAGGCGATGCGGTTCAGCGCGCCGAGCGGATCACCCGCCGCGAGCGCACGCGCTGCTGCGGTGATCAGCGAATCCATGTGAACTGCGTCACGTGTGACCCCCACCGTCCGATGTTCGCTGATCAGTCTATCTCACGACTGCTCAGCCGCACGCCGATCTGCCAGGGGTACCGCTCACTCTCTGTAGCAGCTGCCGAGCCTGCGAGGCTGCGTTCGGCGGCGAAGCCGTCGCAAACCCTGTATACAAGGTTTTCCTGACACACCGCGATATCTGATTTCACGACTGCTGCGCAGCCGAACGCAGCCTCGCAGGCTCGGCAGCTGCTACTGAGAGTGCGTCCGTTACTCAGTAATCGACCCACACCCCACCCAGGTCCGCGGAATGGACGCAGCGCTCGACCCAACGCACGCCTTCGACACCGGCATTGATGTCTGGATAACGCAGCGTTGCCAGTTGTTCATGATCACCACGGTTGGCGGCGTCCATGGCCAAGGCGAAACGGTAATAGAGGTTGGCCCAGGCATCGAACAGCCCTTCCGGGTGCCCGGCACCGATCCGGTCATCAAGCAACGCATGGGGATGCAGATAACCCAACCCGCGCTCCAGCACCTGGGCTGGTTTACCCTGGACTTCGAATGACAGCTGGTTCGGCCGCTCATCCCACCATTCAAGGCTGGCCCTGGAGCCGATCACCCGAATTTTCTGGCCATGCATGGATCCGGCGTTCACCGCGCTCGACCACACACTGCCCATGGCCCCGCCTTCGTATTCCATCAGTGTGTAGGCGTTGTCCTCGAGTGGTGCGCGGCTTTTGACAAAGCTCTGGCGTGTGCACAACAGCCGTTTGATCTTGAGCTCGGGCAGCATGACTTCCGACAGGTACAGCGGATGAGTGCCAACGTCTCCCAACACATAACTGGGGCCGGCGAGGCGCGGATCGACCCGCCATTTGGTCGCCTCGCTCTGCGCCTCGACTGCCTCACAGTGGAAGCCATGGGCAAACTGCATGTGCACCATGCGCACCTCACCCAACTCACCCTGGGCGATCATTTCCCGCGCCTGCTCGATCAACTGGTGCCCGGCATAGCCGTAGGTCACCCCCACCACCCGGTTTCGCGACAACGCGATTTCGCGCAGGGTTTGCGCCTCCTCAAGGGTGAAGCACAGCGGCTTTTCACAGACCACATGCAGCCCCGCTTCCAGAGCGGCCTTGGTGATTTCAAAGTGAGTGCCATTGGGCGTCGCCACGGAAATGGCCTGGATACCATCCGCCCGCCCGGCTTCGCCCTCAATCAGGCTGCGATAGTCGCCGTAGCAACGCTCGGGGTCGACCCCCAGTTGCACACCGAAGTCGCGACCGCGTTGCGGGTCCAGGTCGAAGGCACCGGCCACCAGTGCAAACGACTGGTCACGCAGGGCCGCCGAACGATGGATGTAGCCGATCTGACTGTCACGCCCGCCGCCCACCATCGCCCAGCGGATTGGTTGAGGAATTCGCTTGCTGCCATTGATCATCGAAAAGTCCTTCGCATGAGAGAAATCAGAAACCCGCCCGGGACAGGTAGTCACGGCTGGCAGCCACGTCGCGCAGGCTGCCATGGGCGTTACGTGGATCACGTTCTTGCTCGACCGTGATGTAACCCTGGTAACCGATCTCGGTGATCAGCTCGCGCAAGGCGCCGTAGTCGATGACACCCTGGCCGATCGGGCACATCACGCCTCTTGCGCACGCGGCGAAGAAGGTGATGTGTTCGCCCAGCACTTGATCGAACACGGCCTGATCGATGTCTTTGAAGTGCAGGTAATCCACGCGGTCCGCGTACTGGCGCAGGGTCTGCACCGGGTCCATACCGGCGTAGTACAGATGGCCGGTGTCCAGGCACAGGCCGGCCACTTCGTAGGGGATGTCTTCGACCAGTCGGGCCAGCTCATCAGCGAACTCGATGTAGCCCCCGGCGTGCGGATGAATCACCGTACGCACACCGAATTCCGTCCACGCCAACTCGGCGATGGCGCGGATGTGGGCCATCATGCCCCGCCAGGCATCGGGCGCCAGGCGCGGCGCGCGGTCAGAGTGGCCAGCGGCGTAGTCACGCTCCTCATGCCCCCAATCGATGACCACCAGACACGGCATGGCGAAACGTTGCCCCGGCTCCAGGGGAATTGCCGGCAACTGCTTGAGCAATCCGCAGATATTGCGGGTTTGATGCAGCAGGCTGGGCAGGTTGGCGGGGTCGACCAGATTGTCGAATATCGTACCGGCCACCACGTGCAGGCCGTGTTTGACCAGCACCGAGCCCACCGCATCGGCGTCCAGTGGCAGGTAACCGTATGGCCCCAATTCGATGCCGCGATACCCCGCTTGCGCCGCTTCGCCAAGAACCTGTTGCCACGCCGGCAGATGAGGATTGTTGACGTCGTCGACGCCCCAGCAACAAGGCGCGGTGGAGATGTGGAGGGTCATGTCAGGCTCCGGTGATTATTGTTATGGGTAGCGATGTTTCGCTGGGAGAAATCCTAAGGCGGGCAGGTCCATGGCTGCTATAGTCGGTCGGCGATACCTGTCAAAACCCGTCAAAAGTTTCAGATAGGCTTTCATTTCATGTCAGAGCATTCTCTTTCAGAGCACTCTTCGCCAGAGCATCCCTCGTCAGAAGCCGGCAACCCGCTCGGTCGTCGTGCAACCATGGAAGACGTGGCCTTGGCCGCCGGGGTGAGCCTGTCCACTGTGGACCGGGTGATGAACCTGCGGGCCAACGTGCGCGCCGATACCGCGCAACGCATTGCCGAGGCCGCCGCCCGACTGGGCTTCTACGGGCGTAATGTGATCGAACAACGAGTGCTGCAGCAGCGCCCGACCGTGCGCTTGGGGTTTCTGCTGCAAAAGCGTGGAGTGGCGTTTTATCAAGGGCTGGCCAAGGCCCTGGCCGAGGCGGCGACGGCCAGCGTGCGGGCCCAGGTTCGGGTGCTGATCCACTACATCGACGACCTGGCCCCGGCCGCCACCGCAGAACGCATTCTCAAGTTGCAGGGCGAAGTCGATGCCCTGGGCGTGGTGGCCGCCGACCATCCGGCTGTGCGCGAGGCCATGGCGCAATTGCGAGCGGCCGGCATTCCTGTGGTCGCCCTGGTGTCCGAGCTGAGCGCCTCGGCCGGCGCCGGTTATGTCGGCGTCGACAACCGTGCCATGGGCCGCACCGCCGGCTGGTTCATCAAGCACCTGGCAGCGCAACCGGGGCCAGTGGCCGTGATGGTCGGCACCCAGCGCTTTCAGTGCCAGGAACTGTGTGAAATGAGTTTTCGCTCCTTCCTGTCGGAACAACCCCAGGACTGGGAATTGCTGGCTACGCGCCTGACTCTGGAGGACGAGGAATTCGCCTATGCCGGCACGCTCGACCTGCTCACCAGCCAACCCGACCTGGTCGGCCTGTATGTGGCGGGTGGCGGTATCGAGGGGGTCATCAACGCCTTGCGCGAACTGAAAGCCCAGCACATCGCGCTACCCGTCGTGGTGTGCCACGACCTGACCCCCATCACCGGGACCGCCCTGCGTGACGGCATCGTTCAAGCCGTGCTGTCACACCCTGTCGAGGCGCTGGCGCAAACGGCGGTCAGGGCCATGGTGAATGCCGCGATAGATCCAGCGTCGGACAGCGCAGCGAAGTTCATGCTTTCGTTGCAGATTGATGTGGCTGAAAGTGTTTAGTGGTCGGCAGCAGGCCTAGAACATTCCGAGGTGCTTTGTCAGGAGAAAAACAAAAAATGAGCATGACAAAAAACAGCATTATTTCGGCAATAAAAATTATTGTCATATTCACTACCCTGATAAGCGGATCGTATGCAGTTGTCATCCCGGCATTTGCACCCACCTATAAGACCTACTACATTCTAGTCATCGGAATCGCCACCTCTGCATTGCTTGGAGGTTTTATCGGCTATAAAGCCCTGACAGATGAAATACGCCTCATCAAAATCGGCTTTGGTCTTTGCTATGCCACAGTCACAGCTATTTTTGTATTAGCACTTTCACTATTTATAATTTTAAACACTCGTGGAGCATGACTTGGAGCCATGCGCTACTTATCAGTCGACCGTGTTTATTGAAGCAATAAGATGAGCGTGCATCATGAGCGATCCAGATGAAATCGTTCGTACATTTGCCTTACAGAGAATTGCGAACCTCTTCAACATTTCCGTGGACCTTCTTAATGAAGAAGACGTATTTGGGGAAGACTTGAAAGCCACCCGTTCTTCCGGTCTATTCACAAGAAATGAATATGATGCAATTGAAGGCGACATTCTTGATGTATGCGACAGAGAGACGTACAAGACCATAAGCTCTGGCAACCTGACCATTTACACCGTCGGCGATTATTGTGACCACATGGTTCGTTGTTATAAACGCAAGCCAAAAGACGTTATTGCGACATTGAAAATAACCTCGCTCAGCTGACTACGTTGGGCGGCTGCCATGCCGCGGGGAGCACCCGCCTGCTTGCCTTCCGAGTTTTCGAGCTGATTCACGAACGGTCCGACGACGAGGCTGTAAACTGGCCGCGCAAAAAAAGGCGCTGCATCATTGAATACCCCGGCGCCCCTTCACCCCCACAAACAAGAGATCCCCATGGCAAACCACGACATCACGTTCCTCCCCGATCCCGACGCGGAATCCATCTCCTCCGACGTCGCCGGTTTCGGCGGCCTGCTGGTCTCCACTCAAATTCCTACCCGCGCCGACGGCAGCCTGGAGCTGGGCGACATCACCCTGCAAAGCGAGTGCACTCTGCAGGCGCTCAAGGTAGCGCTGGAGAACGCCGGCAGTTCCATGGACCGGGTGCTGCATCTGACCATCTACCTCACCGACATGGCCGACCGCGCCGCGTTCAACGAGGTCTACCAGCGCTTCTTTGCCAAGCCCTGGCCGGTTCGCGCCGCCGTGGGCGTGGCCGCGTTGGCGGTCGAAGGCATGCGCGTGGAAGTCACCGCGATGGCGGCCAAGGGCTAAATCCGCGAACGTGCCCGGAGGGAGTGGCCATCGCCGGGCACGTTGGCGAGTGGATATCTGCGCGAAGCCGATTATGCTTCAAGAAACCATGCAGCAATGCGAGGCCGTCAGCCTGTTCCTCTGCTTCGCGCAATTGGTAATCCGACGACATCAGCCCTAGGGCCTGGGTGCGGCAAAATTGATGAGGTACTCCGGCCTTCAACAAGAGCAAGACGGAGAAGACTCATGGCCGCGATTGACACTACAGCCACGGGCAGCACGCCCAACCGAGGGATCACCAAGGAGGAACGCAAGGTTATTTTCGCCTCGTCCCTGGGCACCGTGTTCGAGTGGTATGACTTCTATCTTTACGGCTCCCTCGCGGCGATCATCGCCAAGCACTTCTTCGCGGGCGTCAATGAAACAACCTCCTTCATCTTTGCGCTGCTCGCGTTCGCCGCAGGCTTCGCCGTGCGCCCCTTCGGCGCCATCGTGTTCGGCCGACTGGGCGACATGATCGGGCGCAAGCACACCTTTCTCATCACCATTGTGATCATGGGTGTCTCCACCGCTGTCGTGGGTTTTCTACCCGGTTACGCGACCATCGGGGTGGCGGCACCGGTCATCCTGATCACCCTGCGTCTGCTGCAAGGTCTGGCCCTGGGCGGTGAATACGGCGGCGCGGCGACCTACGTGGCCGAGCATGCGCCGAAAGGCAAGCGCGGCTACTTCACTTCGTGGATTCAGACCACCGCGACCCTCGGTCTGTTTCTTTCGCTGCTGGTGATCCTCGCCTGCCGCACCCTCCTCGGCACCGAAGCCTTCGAGACCTGGGGCTGGCGGATTCCCTTCCTGGTGTCGATCCTGTTGCTGATTGTCTCGGTGTACATCCGCTTGCAACTCAGCGAGTCACCGGTGTTCTTGAAGATGAAGGAAGAAGGCAAGTCCTCCAAGGCGCCGCTGACCGAATCCTTCGCCCGCTGGGAAAACCTCAAGATAGTGATCATGGCTTTGCTCGGCGGCACCGCCGGCCAGGCCGTGGTCTGGTACACCGGGCAGTTCTATGCGCTGTTCTTCCTGCTGCAGACGCTGAAGATCGACCCGCAGACCGCCAACTTTTTGATTGCCGGCTCGCTGCTGATCGGCACGCCGTTTTTCGTCGTGTTCGGCAGCCTGTCCGACCGCATCGGCCGCAAGGGCATCATCATGGCCGGGTGCATCCTCGCCGCCGTGACCTACTTCCCGATCTTCCATGCGTTGACCGAGTTCGGTAACCCCGACGTGTTCGCCGCGCAGGCGAAGAATCCGGTCACGGTGGTCGCCGATCCCACCCAGTGTTCGTTCCAGTTCGACCCGGTGGGCAAGGCCAAATTCACCAGTTCCTGTGACCTCGCCAAGACTGTGCTGGCGAAGAAGGCCATCCCCTACAAAAACGAGAAAGCCGCGCCTGGCGCCGTCGCGCAGGTGCGCATCGGTGACAAGGTCATCCCGAGTTTCGAAGGCACCGGCATGCCGGCCGCTGACTTCAAGACCCGCAACGACGCCTTCGTCGCCACCCTCGGCACCGCCCTCAAGGACGCCGGCTACCCCGAGAAGGCCGACCCGGCCAAGACCAACTACCCGATGGTGCTGCTGCTCCTGACCATCCTGGTGATCTACGTGACCATGGTCTACGGCCCGATCGCCGCCTGGCTGGTGGAGCTCTTCCCGGCGCGCATCCGCTACACCTCGATGTCGCTGCCCTACCACATTGGCAATGGCTGGTTCGGGG
Source organism: Pseudomonas sp. FP1740 (assembly GCF_030687165.1). Lineage (NCBI taxonomy): Bacteria > Pseudomonadati > Pseudomonadota > Gammaproteobacteria > Pseudomonadales > Pseudomonadaceae > Pseudomonas > Pseudomonas sp. FP1740. The sequence goes on along the minus strand of NZ_CP117461.1, from coordinate 2,766,055 downwards.
GCTTCCTGCCCACGGTGGCGTTCGCCATGGTCGCGGCCACGGGTGATATCTACTACGGGCTGTGGTACCCGATCGTGATCGCGGTGATGACGGCCATCCTTGGTACTTTCTTCCTACCGGAAACCAAGGATCGGGAGATTCATCACACGTAAGCGTTCAGGGCATACACCAACGGTGTTTAAGCCGGGTGTTTAAAGACACCCGGTGTTACTTCATCAAGGCTACAGCGCCTTGCGTCGTTGCCTACGACTGCGCCAGAATCCGCCGGCTTGTGCGCTTTGGGCTCGGGTTTTATCGTTTCCCGGTCACTGAAAAACAGTGATCGGGTTTGGTAGCCCGGTGTTTCCAGGCGCATAGCGCCACCTTTTACAGAGGTTGTTTTTCATCTCTGTTTTTATGGTGGCCATGCGTAGGGCTCCTTCGGGCGCGCCGGGTTCCTGGACCGGTCTACCAACCTGTGCATGGCCGCCACCCTTCGTTTGGTAGCAAAGGGTGATGGCTCCTCAAATAGTTTTTCCAGGAGTTTCATCCATGTTCAAACCTACACCCAATCCGCCTGCCACGGACCCGACATCCCCCTACGAATCCCTCGATTCAAAAAAACTCCACGAAGCCGCCGAGCGCGCCCTCGACCACTACCTCAACCCCGCCGCCCAAATCATGGCCACCACCCACGAACCCGAGCCCATGTACTTCGCCAACCCGAAGTACAACACCGAAGCCCTGCTGGCCAACGCCAGCGAAACACTCGGCTCGGCCACCCTCATGCTCAACAATTTCGCAGCGTTGCTGGAGACCTCACATCGCAAGACCCTGCTGGGCATTGCGCAAGTGGTCATGCTCGGTGAACTGGCGGTGAACCAGGCACTGGATCACGTGGAACCGAAGGAATAATCGACAGGTTCTTTGGCGAGGCGGTAGCGCCTCGCCACATTCAACACCACCCCCGCCAAGACGTCAGCAACAGACAAACCTCACCAGCCTCCGCTCACCGAAACTTGCGCACAGCAACAGTAGGCTAAGCTTTCAGCAGCTTATTGCTCACGATGCTCGCGTCTGCAGGTTTGGATTTTTTCTGGAGAGCGTCTGCAACAGCTATTTCAGACAGGTCCAGATCATTCACGCAGGACTGACGCGATGACCGAGCCCCTCCTCAGCTTCGAAGCACTCAAACGCGCCGCTGCCGCCGGCGAGATCGATACCGTGCTGGTGTGCATGGTCGATATGCAGGGGCGACTGGTCGGCAAGCGCTTCCAGGTCGAATTTTTCATCGACAGCGGCCACGAAGAAACCCACTGCTGCAATTACCTGCTGGCCGACGACATCGACATGGAACCGGTGCCGGGTTACGCCGCTGCCAGTTGGAGCAAAGGCTATGGCGACTTTGTGCTCAAACCCGACATGTCCACGTTGCGGCGTGTGCCGTGGCTGGAATGCACGGCGCTGGTGCTCTGCGATGTGCTCGATCATCACCACAGAAAAGACCTGCCCCACAGCCCGCGAGCGATCCTGAAAAAACAGGTCGAGCGCCTGCGCGAGCGCGGCTATACCGGCATGTTCGCCTCTGAGCTGGAGTTCTATCTGTTCGACGAAAGTTACCAGGCGATCCACGAGCGCAATTACCACCAGCCGAAGACCGCCGGCCATTACATCGAGGATTACAACATCCTGCAGACCACCCGCGAGGAGCCAGTGCTGCGGGCGATTCGCAAGCACCTGCAGGCCTGCGGCATTCCCGTGGAAAACTCCAAGGGCGAATGGGGGCCGGGCCAGGAAGAAATCAACATCCGTTATGCCGATGCCATGACCATGGCCGACCACCACGTCATCATCAAGCACGCCTGCAAAGAGATCGCGCAACTGCAAGGCAAGGCGATTACGTTCATGGCCAAGTGGCGCTATGACGCGGCCGGTTCCAGCAGCCACATCCACAATTCGCTGTGGGACAAGAACGGCAAAAAGTCACTGTTCTTCGACTCCAAGGCCGAGTTCGGCATGTCGAAGCTGATGCGCTCGTGGGTCGCCGGGCAGCTCAAATACGCTAACGACATCACCTGTTTTCTGGCGCCCTACATCAACTCGTACAAGCGCTTTCAGGCCGGCACCTTCGCGCCGACGCGGGCGGTCTGGAGCCGGGACAATCGCACCGCCGGCTTTCGTTTGTGCGCCGAAGGCAGTAAAGCCATCCGCATCGAATGCCGCATCGGCGGGGCCGACCTCAACCCCTATCTGGCCTTCGCCGCGTTGATCGCCGCAGGCCTGGCCGGGATCGACGAAAAGCTCGAACTCGCGGCGCCGTTCGAGGGCGATGCCTATGTCGATGAGCATTTGCCTGAAGTGTCGAAAACCCTGCGCGAGGCCTGCGCCGCCCTCAAGGCGTCGAGCATGTTGCGCGAGGCGTTCGGTGATGAAGTGATCGACCACTACGTGCACACCGCCGACTGGGAACAGAAAGAGTACGACCGACGGATAACCGACTGGGAACTGCAGCGCGGCTTCGAGCGCTATTGAGCACGCCATGACTGAGACCGTTCAACTTATCTCCCCGGTCGATGGCCGGGTCTATGCCGAACGCCGCCGTGCCGATGCGGTACAGATCGAGCAAGCCCTGACGGCGGCCGAAACCGCCCAGGCGCAATGGAAACGCCGACCTCTGAGCGAGCGTGCCGCGTTTTGCAGCGCTGCCGTGGACGCGATGCTGGCGATGAAGGATGAGATCGTGCCGGAATTGGCCTGGCAGATGGGCCGCCCGATACGCTTCGGCGCTGGCGAACTGCGCGGTTTCGAAGAACGTGCCCGGCATATGATCGCCATTGCGCCTGAAGCGTTGGCAGCGATAGAGCCCACGCCTGTCGCGGGTTTTCGGCGCTATATCAAACGCGAGCCGCTGGGTACGGTGCTGGTCGTCGCGCCGTGGAATTATCCGTATTTGACGGCGGTGAATACGATCATCCCGGCGCTGATGGCGGGCAACAGCGTGATCCTCAAACACGCCACGCAAACGCTGCTGGTCGGGGAGCGTTTCGCCGAAGCCTTTCGCCGCGCCCATCTGCCCGAAGGGCTGTTCCATAACCTGTTGCTCAGTCATGTCTATGCCGCGGCGATCATTACCTCCGGACGGGTGCAGCAGGTGAACTTCACCGGTTCTGTCAGCGGCGGCGAGGCCATGGAACACGCGGCCGTCGGAGGTTTCCTCAGCGTGGGGTTGGAGCTTGGCGGCAAAGACCCGGCCTACGTCCGGGCAGATGCCAACCTTGAGCATGCGGTGGAAAACCTGGTGGACGGCAGCTTCTTCAACTCCGGGCAGAGCTGCTGTGCCGTCGAACGGATTTATGTCGATGAAAAAATCTACCCGGCCTTTGTCGAGCGCTTCGCTGCCCTGACCCGTCAATACGTGCTGGGCAACCCGCTGGACGAAGCCACCACCCTCGGGCCAATGGTCACACCGGGCGCCGCTGAGTTCGTTCGCAAGCAGATCGCCGATGCCCTGGCACAAGGGGCCAGGGCGCTGATCGATCCAAAGGACTTCGCCGCCGGCCCGCCGGGCAGCGCCTACCTCGCGCCGCAGGTGTTGGTGGACGTCACCCATCACATGTCGGTGATGCGCGAAGAAAGCTTCGGCCCGGTGGTGGGCATCATGCCGGTGGCCAGCGACGACGAAGCCATCGCCTTGATGAACGACAGCGAGTTTGGGCTCAGCGCCTCGATCTGGACGCAAGACCTGGCCGCCGCCGAACGCATCGGCAACGAGATTGCCACAGGCACCGTGTTCATGAACCGCTGCGATTACCTGGACCCGGCCCTGGCCTGGACCGGGGTGAAGAACAGCGGGCGCGGCGTAACGCTGTCGCGCCTGGGCTATGAACACCTGACCCGAGCCAAATCCTTCCACTTGCGCCACGAGATCTGAGCCATGAGCCTGACCGCGAACTGGAACTACCCCACGAGCATCCGCTTCGGTGTCGGCCGCATCGCCGAACTGGTGGAAGTCTGCCGCAGCCAAGGGATCCAGCGACCGTTGCTGGTCACCGACAGTGGCCTGGCGCGTGCGCCGATCACCACGGCGGCGCTGGAGTCCTTGCGCGCCGCCGGCCTCGGTGTCGCACTGTTCTGCGACCTCAAGCCCAACCCCGTTGAAGCCAACCTGGCCGGTGGGCTCGACGCCTGGCGCGCCGGCAACCATGACGGCGTGGTGGCGTTCGGCGGTGGCAGTGGCCTGGACATGGGCAAGCTCATCGCCTTCATGAGCGGCCAGACCCGACCGGTGTGGGATTTCGAAGACATCGGCGACTACTGGACACGCGCCGACGAAAGCCGCATCGCCCCGATCATCGCGGTGCCGACCACGGCGGGCACCGGTTCCGAGGTCGGTCGTGCGGCGGTGATCATCGACGAGCGCACGCACACCAAACGCATCATTTTCCATCCGAAGATGATGCCGAAGGTGGTCATCAGCGACCCGGCCCTCACCGTCGGTATGCCGGCCAAGGTCACCGCCGGCACCGGCATGGACGCGTTTTCCCATTGCCTGGAATCCTACTGCGCTCCCGGTTTTCATCCCATGGCCGAAGGCATCGCGGTGGAAGGCATGCGCCTGGTGGCCAATGCCCTGGTGCGGGCAGTGCACACCCCTTCCGACCTCGACGCGCGCGCACAAATGCTGGCGGCGGCGGCGATGGGCGCCACTGCGTTCCAGAAAGGCCTGGGAGGAATGCACGCGCTCTCGCATCCGGTGGGCGCCCTGTATGACACCCACCACGGCATGACCAATGCCACGTTCATGCCGTATGTGCTGAAGTTCAATCGCCCGGCCATCGAGGAACGCATCACCCGTCTGGCGGCGTATCTGCGCCTGCCCTCCCCGGGCTTCGACAGTTTTATGGCCTTCGTCCTCAAACTGCGCAAGGACATCGGCGTGCCGCATACGCTGGTGGAGCTGGGGGTGGATGATCAGCAGGCCGACCTGATCGCCGACATGGCGATTGTCGATCCCTGCGCCGGCGGCAATCCGCTGCCATTGACACGAAATGGCGCGGCAGAAATTTTCGAAGCGGCTTATCACGGCCGTCTTTAGAGCTCCGCCGTCAGTCAAACCGCGAAACCTGTGGGCTGGCATGTCGAAAAAATCTCGAACTCAGACCCTATCGCTGAATCCAATGTGTAGGCCAACGGAGGTAAGCGAAATGAACAACGATAACAGTGTTAACGACGTCGAATCAGAACCAACCTCGAACACCCCGCCCACCGCTACATCTGATAAACCCGCCGATGTGGTCAAAAGAGAGCTTGAGGACAGCGACAGTGACCTCGACGGTGAAGATCAGGCCACGACTAAAACCCAGGAGCAGGAGGCTGAAGAGCTCCGTCGAAAAATAGCCGAGATAGAACGCAAGGTGGCGGATGGCAACTAGGCAAATACCCTTCACGCAGCCTCATCGGTTTCAGAGCGCAGAGGTGTTCGGCGAATGACAGAGGGCCATGAGTTCTCCGATACTGTCGCGTAATGCAGTGCAACGAGAACCGATATGAACCCCCATTTTGAGAGAAATGATGTCTCTGAGCCCAAAATCCAGCGCGATGGAAAGATTCACAGCGCCCCCCATCAACAGCCGGTGGTAACAGCATGATCGAGGTCACCGAGGTTTCCATTGCCGAGCTGCGTGCTGCGCTCGAGTCCGGCCGGACCACGGCGGTTGAGCTTGTGCAGGCCTATCTGGCCCGGATCGACGCCTACGACGGCGCCAACACGCCCACCGCCCTCAACGCGGTGGTGGTTCGCAACCCCGATGCGCTCAAGGAAGCACAGGCGTCCGATGCCCGTCGGGCCAAAGGCGAGACGCTGGGGCCGCTCGATGGCATCCCCTATACAGCCAAGGACAGTTATCTGGTGAAGGGGCTGACCGCCGCCTCTGGAAGTCCCGCCTTCGCCAACCTGATTGCTTATCGCGATGCGTTCACCATCGAACGGCTTCGCGGTGCCGGGGCGATCTGCCTGGGCAAGACCAATATGCCACCCATGGCCAACGGCGGCATGCAGCGCGGCGTGTATGGCCGGGCCGAGAGTCCTTACAACGCCGACTACCTCACCGCCCCTTTTGCCTCGGGTTCATCGAACGGCGCAGGCACCGCAACCGCCGCCAGTTTCGCGGCCTTCGGTCTGGCGGAAGAAACCTGGTCGAGCGGACGTGGCCCTGCCTCGAACAACGGTTTGTGCGCCTATACGCCTTCGCGTGGGGTGATCTCGGTGCGGGGCAACTGGCCGTTGACGCCGACGATGGACGTGGTCGTGCCGTTTGCCCGGACGATGGCGGACCTGCTCGAAGTGCTCGATGTGGTGGTGGCCGATGATCCCGACACACGCGGCGATCTGTGGCGGATGCAACCCTGGGTGCCGATTCCGAGCGTCGCTTCGGTGCGCCCCGTTTCCTACGGATCGCTGGCCGCGAAAAGCGATGCGCTGAAAGGAAAGCGCTTCGGCGTGCCTCGCATGTACATCAACGCCGATCCCGACGCGGGCACCAGCGATGCGCCTGGTATCGGTGGGCCGACGGGCCAGCGCATCAACACCCGCCCCTCCGTGATCGGGCTCTGGGAGCAGGCGCGCAAGACACTCGAAGCGGCCGGCGCTGAAGTGCTCGAGGTCGATTTCCCGCTGGTTTCCAATTGCGAGGGCGATCGTCCTGGGGCACCGACGGTGTTTAACCGGGGCCTGGTGTCCAAAGAGTTCCTACACCATGAGTTGTGGGATCTGACGGCCTGGGCGTTCGATGATTTTCTGCGAGCCAACGGCGATCCAAAACTCAATCGCCTGATCGACGTGAACGGGCCGCTGATTTTCCCCCACGACCCGGGGACGCTGCCCAACCGCGAGGGCGACCTTGCCGCCGGCATGGACGAGTATGTGCGGATGGCCGAACGCGGCATTACGCCGTGGAACCAGATCGACACGCTGCCGGATGGACTGCGCGGGCTGGAACTGACCCGTCGAATCGATCTGGAGGAATGGATGGATCGGCTGGGGCTCGACGCGGTGATTTTCCCTACGGTAGCCGACGTTGGGCCGGCGAATGCCGATGTCGATCCGAAGTCTGCGGACATCGCGTGGAGTAACGGGGTATGGGTTGCCAACGGCAATCTCGCCATCCGCCACCTGGGCGTTCCCACGGTCACGGTGCCGATGGGCGTCATGCCGGACATCGGCATGCCCGTCGGGCTGACATTTGCCGGCCGCGCCTATGACGACTCGACGCTGCTTCGCCTGGCTTCGGCGTTCGAGTCGACGGGGACGAAACGCTTGATCCCGCCGCGCACCCCGCCCTTGTCGGGTAGCCCAAAATAGAAAAATCGCAGGTTCCTGCAGAGGTTGAGTACACCCGTACCCATACCCTGTAGGAGCCTGCGATCTTTGGGCTATTCATGCGAAATCCGGCAACAGTGTTTGTCCAGTCGGCCGCTATTTGAAAGAAGTTCAAACACCTAACATCGTCTCTACCCAGTGAGCCAATAGCGTCAGTATCCATTAGCTCACGAGGTAGTCACTCGAAAATCCGAGATGAGCTTTACGATCATCCCGGCCCCCGAGTAAACCTTGGACGATACGGTGAAGATAATGAAAACTTTAAAAATTGCGGTTCTTCTGGCACTTGCCGGTATAGGCGTACACGCCTTTGCAGACGATGGCCATTCAACTAACGCGACCAGCAAGACACCTGTTGAGATCTACACGTACGAAACGAAGCTCGACATTAAGAAAGTCATTAGCCTCACAGAGATTCCGGACGAGTGCAAACCGGTCCCGGTACAAATGACCTATGAAGACTCCCACGATCAACGGCATATCATGCAATATCAAGTGATGGGCACTGGATGTTCAAACGGTTGAGTACCGTGCGGACGATGGAGGGTCGACACTCCACGCCTGCGGCGCAACTCACTCAAAAACTGATGTTTTTCCTGAGCCTACGATTTTTTCATCGGAGGCCAACATGCCCGGGATGTGATGTTTAAGAAACTCCACCCAAGTCTTTGTCTTCGCATCCACGAATTTTCGTGATGGGTATATCGCAAATAGATTCAACTCTTCAAGCCGATACTCCGGCAACACGCGCACTAACGTGCCGGCCCTGAGGCCATTGACCGCAGAAGCAATCGGCTGAATACCGATGCCCATCCCGTTTGTTATAGCGACGGTCATTCCATCAGCGGTGTTGATGTGAAAGGGAGACAAGGGGACATTGATTGACTCCGCGCCTTCAGGCCCCTCAAATGTCCAGTTTTCAACCGGCATTACCGTATTAACAATCCTCAGACAATCATGTGAACAAAGAGAACCCGGAGAGTCCGGGATTCCGCGTTTCTTCAGATAGGCAGGCGAGGCGCAGAGAATGCTGTAAGTGATGCCGAGCCGCTGAGCAACAAACCCCGAATCGGGCAGATCCCGCGCTAAAACAATCGACATGTCATACCCTTCCTCGAGCAAGTCGGGTAGCCGATTGGTCAGTGTCAAATCAAACATGACCGAGGGATGGGTCTCTCTGTATTTGGCAATGGCATCGATCACATAATGATTGCCGATGGCTGACATGGCATGAATTTTCAGCCTGCCCACCGGCATGGTATGAGCGGTCCCGGCTTCCTCATCGGCTTCACGTACCTCGTCAAGAATCCTCTCGCATCGTTGCAAATAGCGCGCACCGGCTTCGGTGAGCGCCAGGCGTCGGGTAGTGCGGTTAATCAGACGGGTTTGAAGCCTGGTCTCGAGGCTGGAAACGGCTTTGGAGACGTTGGTTGTCGTGGTGTCCAATAGCTCGGCGGCCGCCGTAAAACTGCCGCTCTGAGCAACAGCCATGAAAAACCGCATGGTCTGGAAAACGTCCATCGTTTTCACCTCAAGGGCGTGTATTACAGAGGGCCGGCCTTACAGAAGACCGCCCTCCTCGTTATGTGTCACTTCTTCCGTGGAATAAATCCAGGCACACCGGTTTCCACGACCGAGTTGAATCGTACCCTGGTCGTAATATCTTCCTTGATCTCAAGCATCGCCCTATGCGGCAGGGTGGAAATATCCAGGTTTTCCTTGATATGACTTGGTGTAGCGGACGTGGTCAAAAAAGCAACGCCCCGTTGTACAGACCAGGCCAATGCCACTTGAGCCGGAGTCTTCTGCAAGCGCTTGGCGATCCCTGTAATCACCGAATCTTCCAACACTTTCGGCTCCATGCCATGGCCCAGTGGCGCGAACGCCAGGAGGACGATTCCATGCTGTTTGCAGAACTCAAGCAGTTCCCATTCCGGCAGATAAGGGTGGGACTCAACCTGCACCACGGCAGGTTTGATCCGGGCCACTGCCACAATCTCTTTTAACGTTTCCAACGTGATATCAGACAAGCCGATTGCCTTGCAGCGGCCTTCATCCACCAGGCGTTCAAGAGCCCTCCAGGTCTCGATCAGTGTTACGCCGGAATCGTAGATGACGCGACCCTGTTCGTCTCTCGGGTCCTGATTCTCACCGGGTTGAAAGGCAAACGGCGTATGGATCAGGTAGCAGTCGATAGAGTCCACTTGGAGGCGGCGGCAGCTGGCCTCGAAGGTAGGTTTGACTCGCTCGGGACGATGGTTGGTGTTCCACAGTTTAGTGGTAATGAACACGTCCTCCCGGCGGATCTTGCCCGCCTCCAGCACCTCTTTTATCGCAGCGCCGACACTCTCCTCATTGCGATAGCGCTCTGCACAATCGAAATGGCGAAAGCCCGCTTCCAAGGCGTCCTTGACCGCTTGTGTGGTGACGCTGAGATCACTGAACAGCGTGCCAAACCCAACGGCCGGCATTTCACCTGAGCCGTGGTTCAGCGCAAACCGGGTATCGCGAAGTGCATCGTGAAAAGCTTCGTAAGACATCTCTTGACTCCAATGTTCGGGGCCGTAGCCGTTATTGATACGAAGGGTTATGTGCTTCGCGACTGGCAATCCGTTGCTCAAACGCGCCGACGGAATTACCACCGAGGGCTACATACAGCTGCACCGTGTCGAGATACTGCGCGGTCTTCACCCGGATTTGCCCCAGCAACGCTTGCTCGTAGGCTCGTTCCGTTTCCAGTACCTGGAGAATGCTGTTCTCGCCTTGCGCATAGGCTTGCTGGTTCAACCGAAAACTGGTTTCTGCAGCGCGTAACGCGTCTTCCTGCGCCAGGTTTTGCTCGGTGTCATGGTTGATCGCCTGCAACGAGTCCGCGACCTGGCCGAACGACTGAATGACCGTCTGCTGATAACCGGCGAGCGTCGCCTTGTAGCCGTCGACGGCAGCCTGACGTTCAGCCTTGAGCGTTCCGCCGTCGAAGATCGGCCCCGCCAACCCTGCAGCCAAACCCCAGAGCGCGGCACCGCCATTGCCGGAAGCGGCCTGTACCAGCGAGGCGGACAGCGTTACATGGGGATAGAGGTTCGCAGTCGCGACACCGACTGCCGCGCTGGCCATGTGCAGTTCCGCCTCCGCTTGCAGGACGTCCGGTCGGCCGTGGGCCATTTCCGAAGGCACACTCACCGGCACGTTGGCCGGCAATACGAACTCGGCAAAATCGAAGTCCGGCGCGATCCAGTCGCCAGGGCCTTTGCCCGTGAGAATCGACAGCGCATGGCGCGCGGCATCACGCTGCTGAGCGAGGGGCGGCAGCAGTGTGCGGTCCTGAGCCAGCCGGGTCTCGGCCAGCGAAACGTCGATCTGCGTGGTGACGCCACTGGCGTGTGCCCTGCGCACCAGGTCGAGGTTCTTGGCGTCATTGGCGAGCAACTTTTCGACGGCTGCCATCTGCGCGTTGGCAGACGCCACCAACAATGCCTGGCTGGCGACATTCCCCGTCAGGGTCAGGTACGCCGCTTCGTATCGATGCTTCTGAAGATCGGCAAACGCTTGCTGCTGCTCGATCCGCCGCTTGTTACCGCCGAACGCATCAAGGTCAAAACCGACCCGCGGCCCGATCGCGTAGAAATTGGAGATCGAAGGTTCTTTCGCATTGTGTACCCGCTGACGACCCGCCTGAGCGCCAAAGTCGACCTGCGGATAAAGCGCCCCCTCCGCCGCCGCGACGGACGACGCCGCTTGCCGGATCGTTGCATCCGCCGCCACGAGCTCAAGATTGCCCTCGATGGCGCGACGCACAACCTGGTCGAGCTTCTGCGAATGGAAGGCCGTCCACCAGTCACCGCTGACCTTTTGGCCAAGGTTGATGTGTTGCCCGCCAGGCTGGTTGCCGCCCTGGCCGAGACGCTGCTCGGCCTGTTGGTCGTAGTGCTGCGACAGGCTCGGCGGCTGCATTTGATAGTCGGGGCCGACGGTGCAGGCCGTCAGGAACGCAAGAACCGACACCGCACCGAACGTGGTTTTGAACGTCTGTCTGTTGATGAAGCGCGCATTGGATTTCATTGGGCAAACTCCACGAAAACTAGTTGGTCGGAACGGGCTTGCGAAGAAAGACAACCAGTGGACTGACCACCAGCATCGCCACCATCAACAGCTTGAATTGGTCGATCACCGCGATAAAAGCCGCCTGGCCGGTGATCATTTCGTTGAGCCCCGCCAGTGCTTGCAGGGACATTGGCACGGCATGCGCAGCGGCGCGATAAGGCGTCAGATGGCTGACCAGTGCCAGGTGCATCGCTTGCGTATTGTTGAAGAAGAAAATCTGCACGATCGCAACGCCGAGGGTGCTCCCGTAAACACGCGACAGATTGAAAAAACCGGTGCCTTCAGGGCGTAACTTGGGATCGAGCGTGCTGAACGCGATCTTGGTGAGCGACGGCATCAAGATGCCGATGCCAATCCCCTGGATCGCCCCGGCAATCGCCACCGGCGACCAGTCCATCAACGGCGAATAACCGAGCATCAGCCAGTTGGCGTAAATCACCACGGCCACGCCAATCGCCACGAACCACCGACGGTCGAAACGCTCGGGAACACGACCCATCAGCAGGAAAGCCCCTACCAGCCCCACACCACGCGGTATCGTCAGCGAACCTGTCGTATCAGGCGGATAGCCGAGGATCTCGTCCAGCATCGGCGACGTCAGTGCCATGGTCGACAACAGCACGAAACCCACGGCGAAAAAGATAATCGTCGACAGTACGAAGTTGCGGTCCTTGAACAGACGCTTGTTGAGGAAATGCACCTTCTCGCTCAACAGATGCACGGCGAACAGATACAGCCCCAACGCGCAGCCCGCCGCTTCCAGCCAGATTTCGGTCGAGGCAAACCAGTCAAGGCGTTCGCCGCGGTCGAGCAACATTTGCAGGCTGATCAACGCCAGCGTGAAGCTGCCGAAGCCGAAGAAATCGAACGACGGACGTTGCTCGGCCTTCTTCTCGGCAAGCAAAAGCGCCATCACCAGGAAGATGAATGCCGACAACGGAAGGCTGATGTAGAAGATCGGGCGCCAGCCGAAATGCTCGCTGACCCAACCACCAATGCTCGGGCCGCTGACGATGCCCAAGAGCACGATTGCCGTCCACGTCGCGCCAAATTTCGCGCGCTTCTCCAGTGGTAACGTCTCCATTGAGATCGCCATCGACAGCGGCGCCAGCACGCCACTCGCCAGGCCCTGGATAATCCGCGCACCGACGAACTCCAGCGGAGTCGTCGCAACTGTGGCGAGCAGCAATCCAAGGACGAAGAAGGCCAGCGCGGCTTGATAAACCCGCTTCAAGCCAAAACGCCCGGCGAGCCACTGCGCAACCGGCATGGTGATGGCGCTCGCCGCGAGGTACGAGGTGAATACCCAGCCTGCCTGGTCGTCAGTCATCGACAGACTGCCTTGGATAAACCTGAGTACCGCATTCGGCAACGGCAGGTTCGCCGACTGCATATAGGTCGCGAGCAGCGCGGCGAACCTTAATGCTCCCGCACCTTGAGGTCCGACAGGGTTGGCGTTCATCAGAAGTTACCTGCAGTCAACAGCGCCTTGAGCGGATGCCACCACGGCGTGTGATACCCGGTATCGACCTTGACCGTGGCGCTGGTACCCGAATAAAGCGGAAACGCAGGGTCGGCCTCGTCGAGTTCAAGGCGCACCGGTACCCGCTGGACAACCTTGACCCAGTTGCCGGTGGCATTTTCAGGCGGCAGCAAGGCGAAGTCCGATCCGGCACCGGGGCTCATGCTGGTCACGTGGGCTTTGAAAACGTGATCGGGATAGGTGTCGATGCTGATGGTTGCTTCCTGGCCGGGGCGCATGTGGGTCACCTGCGTTTCGCGGAAGTTGGCCTCGACCCAAATCTGCCGATCGGACAGCAGCGCAAAAGCCGGTGCACCGTTGCTGACATAGTTGCCAACCTGCAAATCGTCGACCTTGGCCACGATGCCATCGTCTGGCGCATACACCGTCGTGTACGAGAGGTAGAGTTGCGCCTCGTCCAACTGCGCTTTGGCCTCGCGAACTGTCGGGTGGTTATCGGCTTCGATATCTGGATTACCGTTCAACGCGACAACCGTGCTGGCGATCTGTTGCTCGATCGACGCGATGCGTTGCCGGGCCACTTTAAGGTCGGTGTCGGCGCGCTCGTAAATCGCCCGCGAGACGAACTCGGTAGCGACCAGCGCTTTCTTGCGGGCGAACTCGCGTTGATCGAAATCGGCCGACTCTTTGGCCGATTGCAGTTCAGCCTGCTGCTGGCGATAACCGGCCTTGAGCCCATCGATGCGCAGCCGAGCCACGCTCAGCTGTGCTTGCGCACGGTCAACTGCGATCTGAAACGGTTTCGGGTCGATCCGAAACAGCATCTGGCCTTTGTGAACCGGTTGGTTGTCCTCGACGGCGATTTCGACGACTTGTCCGGAAATGCGCGCGTTGATCGACGCCTTCGCCACTCGGGCATAAGCGTTATCGGTCGAAATGAACGCCTCGCCTGCTTGATAGCGGGCATAGCCCAGCGCTGCGAAGAGCACCGGCAAACCGACAATCAACAAGGACCGAAATTTCTGCTTGAACGGTTTTTTGATGGGCGCGTCAGGCCTTGCTTGTTCGAAGGTCTGCGTAGCCGGGATGTCGAACTGTTTAGTCATGATCGAATACACCTTTAACCGGGAAATCGGGCCAGCACCTGCGAGAATCGCCTGCGGCCCTGATGGCAAAAATTGCTGTGAGAAAGCAAACCCGTGCACGGTCAGGGAGGATCGCTCCACCGCACCGGTTTCGTCGCCGCAACACCCAGTTCGAGCTCCGCTACAACAAACCTGAATTCAGGAACTTCTGGTTCCTTAATTTTGTGCGATGATGTAAGAATATAGGGCAGCCCATCCTCACACAAGGATTTTGTACGACATGGCACAAAAAAAGATTACAGAGGGCAAAGGCCGAGGCCGCCCCCGCGCATATGACCCGCAGACAGCGCTGCAACAGGCGCTTGGGGTTTTCTGGAACACCGGATATTCCGGCGCTTCCCTGGATAGCATCGCCACCGCGGCCGGCATGAATCGCCCCAGCCTCTATGCGGCATTCGGTGACAAGCACGCGCTCTACATCAAGGCGCTCGAGCAGTATTGGGAATCTGCCTCCGCGGCCATGCAGGAAGCGCTTATGGACAAAAACCTGACATTGAAGCAGGCGCTGATGGGCTTCTATGAGGGGCAGTTGTCGATCTACTTCTCGGGTGAGGGGCAACCGCGTGGCTGCTTTGCGATCGGCACGGCGACGACCGAAGCCGTCGAGGATTCTGCAATACGAGAGGTTCTTGCGGACCGGCTCAGCCGGCTCGATGCCGATCTCGAAACGCGTCTGCGCGCGGCAGTCAGCGCCGGTGAGTTGAAAGACGATGTCGACCCAGCCGCCCTCGCCGTACTTGCATCATCCCTGTTGCATAGCATTTCGATACGGGCGCGGGCGGGCACATCCCGCACGGAATTGACGGAGCTTGTGCGCAATGCGGTCAACGTAATGTGCGGTGTATGAGGTGCAGGGTGGCTGAAGGACTCGAAGACATTCTCACCGAACGACTTGCGGTGATTTTTTGTGGCATTAATCCGGGCGTGACTGCCGCCGCCCAAGGCCATCATTTTGCGGGTCGAGGCAATCGCTTCTGGCGCACACTCCATCTCGCCGGTTTTACGCCTACAGAGGTGCGCCCGGAAAACGACCGGACGATCTTGCAGTATCAATGTGGATTAACCGCAGTGGTTGAACGGCCGACAGCGCGAGCGGATCAGCTGTCCGTGCATGAATTCACCGCTGCCGCCGCGGATTTTGAACAAAAGATCGCGCGCTATGCGCCACGCTTTGTGGCGTTTCTCGGCAAAGCTGCGTACAGCGCGTTATCCGGTCAACGGGAAATTGCGTGGGGGCTTCAGTCCAAGGCCTTCGGCTATGCCTCGGTCTGGGTCCTGCCCAATCCCAGCGGGCGAAATCGCGCATTCACGCAAGCTCAATTGGTGGATGCGTATCGCCAACTCCATTTAGCGGCCCAGCAACCGGGCCAGGTCGAACAAAACACTGTTCGATAACCGTTGCGCCCCACTGCTGGCCCTCCTGCTCCTGTTCCAACTTGAAGCCAAAGTCTTCATACAGTTTGCGAGCCACATCCAGGCCTTTGAACGTCCACAACCGCGTCGCGCAAAAGCCCTGTTCGTCACAGAATTTCATGGCTTCAGCCAGCAAGCGTTTGCCTGCGCCCTTGCCTCGCGCCGAGTCATCCAGAATGAAACAGCGCAGAAACGCTTCGCCGCCCTCGCCTTCACCGTCGATCGCGATGGAACCGACAATTCGCTGGCCATCCAACACCACCCAAACCTCGTTGCGTGGATTGTGCAAACGCCCCATCAACTCCGCCATGTCCGATGCAACCAGGCTTTCGAACGGCTGGCCGAAATTCGAATGCCGTGCGTAGTAGTCGGCATGCATTTGCACCATGCGGCCGATGATTCCGGGCCGGTAGCCCCGAGCGATCTCCAGCTGCGCGGGGGGCTGCGGCGCTGTACCGAGTCGATGGGCTTGCAGGGCGCCGGCATAGTTGGCGATGCCCTCACTCACCGCTTGTTGTTGTTCATTCGTCAGATAAACCATGGCAGCGTCCACCTGTTGCCTGGCGAACGAATCAATGGCTCGCAGGGTTTTCTTGCCCTGTTCCGTGAGTCGCAGCTTCTTGGAGCGCGCATCCTCCTCGTGTGGAATTTCTTCGATCTCGCCGGCCTCAATGAGCTTGCGCACCATCCGGCTCACGGTGGATTTTTCCAGGCCGAGAAGCTCCACAAGCTCCCCTGCTGTCAGCGCCCCCCGATCCCCAATCTCCACGATCGTGTGAACAAACGAAGGCGAATAGTCCGTCGCCGCCAGCGTGGTTTGCATGAACCCCAACTCGCGCACCATGAGGCGCGACGCCGAACGGACTTGGTTGATCAGGTCTGACTGGGCACGGGTCACGGCAAGCACCTCGAACAGAATGTGTATTTAGTTGTATAGCACAACCAAATACCCGTCAAATCAAGGGTGCTCCATCAAGACATGAAACCAGGCAACTGCCCTACCCGTTCGGCCAGATACTGCATCAGTAAACGCGTGCGCAGCGGGCGATAGCGGCGCTCGGGATAGATCAGAAAAGCGTCGTTCGTTGGGCCGCTCCAGTCGGGCAGCACCCGGACCAACTGCCCGCTTTCAAGCAGGTCGCTGACCAGCCAGGCCGGCGTGATACACAGCCCCGCGCCCTGCAGAAGACCGTCGCGAATGGCCAATGAGCTGTTGGTTCGATAGCGCCCCTGAGTCGTGACACTGACCTGCTCACCATGAGGGCCGTTGAGCTCCAGACGGTCGCCCGCGGTCAACCACGCAAAACGCAGGAAATTGTGTTCGCTCAAGTCCGCCGGGCTTTTCAATGGGGAATGGTTGCGCAGGTATTCAGGTGCGGCCACCAGATAGCGCGGTGAAGTCGCTATGCGTCGGGCAACGGCGTTCGGCGGCAGGCTGCCCCCCAGGCGCAGGGCCAGGTCGACGTTTTCCTCAGTGAGATCGACGAAACGATCATTGAGGATCAGTTCAACTTCAATGGCCGGATACTGCTCCATGAACGACAACAGCAACGCATTCAACCGCAACACACCGAGGCTGACCGGAACGTTGACGCGCAGAAAACCTTCGGGGCGTTCGGTCAGACCACGCACATCCGCAACGGCCTCGCCGTACTCTTCCAGCACGCCTTTGGCACGCTCGTAGAAACGCTTTCCCTGTTCGGTAGGCGTCAACCCGGTGGTGCCACGAATCAACAAACGGGCTCCCAATTGCTTTTCCAGCGCCGCGACCAGTTTGCTGACGGTGGGCTGAGTGCTGCCCAACTCACGCGCGGCAGATGACAGGCTTCCGAGCTCAATGGCACGGACAAAACAGTGCATCGCTTTAAGACTGTCCATGGGCATTCGATTCTGGAATGGGCTGTATGCAGCTTCCCCTTCTACCACACGTATTTTGAATAGACCAATCTGGCCTTCTTGAATCATTACCGCCCAAGGAGATACCTGGATGAAAGCCTTTCACTCGAGAATACCGTTACCTCTTGCCTTGACTGCCCTGCTTGCCGCAAGCCCTGTCATGGCGGCGGAAAACTGGGTCACCACTTGGATGGCCAGCCCTCAACCCACCTGGGGCAACGAACTGCCACTGCCCACGCGAATTCCGGAAGCGCTGACCGACAGCACCCTTCACCAGAGGGTGCGCATCAGCAGCGGCGGAAGCCGGTTACGGGTGGTGGTTTCCAACGAATATGGCAAGCAACCGCTGGTCATCGGTGCCGCGCGTATCGCCTTCGTTGAGGGCGTCGATCAGATTCGCGCAGGCTCCGGGCACAGCCTGAAGTTCAACGATCAGGAACAGGTCACCCTCGCCGTGGGTGAGACGCGGGTCAGTGACCCGATAGAACTGGCAGTGCCGGCGCTCAGTGAGCTTGCGATCTCTCTTTATCTGCCGCAGCACACGCCGTTGACGACCTTCCACTGGGATGGCAAACAAACCGCATTTATCGCCCCTGGCAAACACGTCGATGCTCAGCGGCTGGAAGGCAGCGAGCAGGTGGAGGCGCGGCTGTTTCTCAGCGACATTCTGGTGGATGCACCGCTCGACACCCGTGCCCTGGTGGTGCTCGGCGACTCGATTACCGATGGCAATGGCTCGACCCTGGACAGCAATCGACGCTGGCCGGACTTCCTCGCTCAACGCTTGGCCACGCAGAAGCTCGCGGTGCTCAACGCTGGGATATCCGGGGCTCGTCTGCTCGAAGATGGCATGGGTGTCAGCGCACTGGCGCGTTTCAAGCGCGATGTACTGGACAAGCCCGGAGTAAAAACGGTGATTGTGATGCTCGGCATCAATGACATCAGTTGGCCGGGCTCCTCCTTCGCGCCGAACGAACGCCTGCCAGTCAAGGAACAGTTGATTGCGGGCTATCGGCAACTGATCGATCAAGCGCGCCTGAACAACATTCGCATCATTGGAACAACCCTGATGCCGGTCGAAGGCGCCCTGGAGGGAACGATCGTGAAGAATTATCACAGCGCCGAGAAAGAACAACTGCGCCAGGCCATTAATGACTGGATACGTAGCAGCCACGCATTCGATGCCGTGATCGACTTCGATCTAATGACCCGCGACCCAGAACACCCAAGTCGCTTACTGCCGCCTATCGACTCCGGCGACCACTTGCATCCCGGCGATACCGGCAACAAGGCGATGGCCGAGGATATCGACCTGAAAACGCTTATGCTGCGCCGGCGACCTCAACCCGGCGGATGATCCGCAAAATATAGTGCCCCTGATATGCCGCTGCCTCAATCAGAGGCCATCGCGAGGTCGCCCCCGGCAGTCACTCCAAACCTGACGCATCAATTCCTTAAGCATCAACGCCTCGGCCCAGCGATCAGTGATGTCGCGTCCGTCGGCCCCGGTGATGGCATAGGGTGGCGGGCCGAGTTCACAGGTGAAGGACAGGCTGGTGGGCGTGTCCGGTCGAGCCAGCCAGTCCTCGATCCCATAGCGCCACCAGCCCAGGAAACGTTCCAGCCAGGGTCGATGCTGGGCGAAACTCAAGGGCACCTGAACCTGTTCGCTGTTGGCGACACGGCCGTGAAAACCCCAACTGTGGCGCAGGATGGTCTGGATCTGTTCGTCGTCTTCGGCCTCGACCGGCTCCGGCAGTTCGCGGCCCACGACATAGTGGGACAAGTCGGCCAACAGTTTGAGATCGGGCATTTCAGCGAGAATGTCGAGGGTGAACAACAGGTCACTGGTGAGGCGATAACGATGGGTTTCCAGCAGGATCGGAAAGTCCACCTGCTCGGCCAGTCGCTGCCACCCCTCGATCAACTGGATGGCTTGCGCCAGCGTGCGCGGCCGGACATCGGCTTGCAGGGTGAGATGGTGGCAGCCGTAGCGGGACGCGACGTCGATCGCTGCCGCCAGATCATCCACGGTGCGGGGGAACACCTGACCTTCGATTTGCAGGCCCTGTGCCTTGGCGCCGGCATGCAAGCGTGCGGCATGGTTCGCCATCCAGAAATGGTCAGTGATTCCGTCGAAACCGGCGGCAGCGATTTTCTCCAGTTGCGCTTCCAACGCAAGTTCGCATTGGCCATGGTGATCTTGCATGGCCCAAAGGGACTGGAAGACCAGGAATTCACGCATGTCAGTTCCTCAGCAGTTGTTTGAGCGATACCTCGGCGTCGGCCAGAGCCTCTACCGAGAGGGGGTTATGCGAAGCGATCAGCCGTTCGCACAACTTGATGTCCTTGGCGACGCTATTGCCCTGGCCCCAGCCGCAAGCGCCTTGCAGACGTTGTTCGTCATCGAGGTAGAACAACAGGAAACCGCCACTGGGGGTTGTCCGGCTCGCCGTGGGTTCTGTGTTTGCGATCACACCCACGGTCTGCAATCCCCAGTCGTACTGGTCGGACCAGAAACCGGGAATGACCTCGAAAGGCAGCTCGCCGCCCAGCAGATTCAGGGCGGCGTGGCGGCCCTGGGTTTCGGCGTTGCGCCAGGTTTCCTGACGCTGGAAAACCCCTTGCGGGTGCAGCCGAAATTCACAGACATCCCCCGCCGCAAAGATGTCCGGCGCGCTGGTGCGCAGTTGCGCATCGACACGGATGCCCTGGCCGACCTCAAGCCCGGCGGCCATGGCCAACTCGGTGTTGGGTTGCATGCCGATGCCCACCACCACCAGATCACAGGGCAGTAGTTGGCCGTCGACCAGTTGCACGGATTCAACATGAGTAGTGCCCTGCACTGCTTCAATGGCCACGTTCAGTCGGACATCCACGCCCTGGCTGCGATGCAATTCCAACAGAACGCTGGACAACCGTTCCGGCAACACCCGTCCCGCCAGGCGCGGCCCGGCTTCGAGCAAGGTCACCGCGCAGCCCAAGGCTCGGGCGCTGGCTGCGACTTCGAGGCCGATGAAGCCGCCGCCGATGATCACCAGTCGGGTGTCGGGCCGCAACGAAGCGCGCAGTGCCAGCGCCTCGTCATGGCTACGCAGATAAAGCACATTGCGCAGATGCTCGGGCACACAGGCAAGCTTGCGCGAGCACCCTCCCGTCGCCAGTAACAGCCGGGCGTAACGCAGCCAGCTGCCGTCGGCCAATTGCAGACGATGCCGTTGCGGGTCCAGGCCTTTTACCGGGTTACCGGCCAGGTGTTCGATGCCCAGTTCAGCGAGCCGAGCGCTATTGCACAGGCTGTAGCCCGCCAGATCGACCGTGCCCTGCAGCAACCCTTTGGACAGCGGCGGACGTTCATAAGGCGGGTGAAACTCGTCGCCTATCAGGATCAGGCGACCGCTATAACCTTCGTCGCGCAGGGTCAGGGCCGCGCGGCCACCGGCATGCCCGGCGCCAACAATGACCAGTGGAGCATTGGCAGGACTCATGGCACAGACTCCGTGCAGTTAAACCGTGATGGCGAGCAACACACGCCCCGCCTCGACCCGGACTTCATAGGTCTTGAGGTTGACGCACACCGGTGCGCCGAGGGCTTTGCCGGAGCGGTAGTCGAAACGCCCGTTGTGCTTGGGGCACTCGATAACGTGCTCCATCACCAGGCCATCGGCCAGGTGGATGGACTCATGGGTGCACAGGCCCGCGGTGGCGAAAAACTCGCTGTCGGCGGAGCGGTACACGGCATAGGTGTGCTGGCCATGGTCGAAACGAATGACGTCTTCTTCGTTGATATCGCCCACGGCACATACATCGATCCATTGATCGGTCATGGCGTTTTCTCTGGTAGTGGTACAGACAGGAAGGTGTCAGGCCGGCGTTACTTCAGGCTCTGCCTGGACGGTGGCGGCCGATGCTGCGCGTTGTGGCAAAGGACGACAGACGAAATGGCTCGGGTCTTTGCGCTGCCTCCAGATAGTCGGGATGATTTCCTTGAAGGCCTCGGACAGGCTGCCGTAAGGCGGCGGGCAGTCGTGACGGATCTCTTCGTGAAGCTGCGCCAGTGCATGAAAAGGCACCATCGGATACATGTGATGTTCCAGGTGATAGTTCATATCGAGGTACAGGAAACGCAGCAGTCGGTTCATGTAAATCGTGCGGCAGTTGCTGCGGTGATCGAGTACGTCTTCCGCCAGGCCGACATGCTGCGAAAGGCCGAACAGGTAAGACAACCAACCGCCATAGAGAGTCGGAAGACCGATCAACATCAGCGGCAACCAGCTCTGCAGATACAGCGCAGTGCCCACGGTAAGCCCATAGATGACCAGCCAGACGCGTGCGTCTCGCGCCACTTTGGGCCATTCGGATTCGGGGATGAAGGTCTGCTCTTCTTCACCCATCCGCCCTACCGCATGCCGGCAAACTGACCCCATCGTCTTCAACGCGTAAGGCATTCTGAACAGGCTCAGCACCATCATGATCAGACTCGGTGGACGCGGCTCGACGATTTCCGGATCGCGACCGACGATGATGGTGTCGGTGTGATGCCGCGCATGGCTCCAGCGCCAGACCTGGGGTTCAAACATGAACATGAAGCTCGACAGCTGATAGACCGCATCATTCATCCAGCGGGTCTTGAACGCCGTACCGTGACCCGTTTCGTGCCAACGGGCATTGGACGCGGTGCCATAGAGCAGCCCATAGACGAAGAAGAACGGAACGCAGGCCCAGGAGCCCCAGAACCAGTAGCCACCGAAGCCGGTCACAGCCATCGCCGACAGCCAGATGGCGGTATCACGCAGGGCCGGGCCATCGCGACGCTGCATCAATTCTTTCATGCGTTTGCGGGAGATGGGCGATTGGTACCACGTTGCCGATACCAAACCTTTTTGCGCCGCTCGGGCGGCTTCGGGACCGGTCAATCGATAATCCCTTGGCACGGGTTTATCGGTTTTTTCAAAGGCTGCGTTGTGTTCGGGCATTTTATTGTTCTCCGCAAGCTTGATGGTTTAAGCACTTGCTTTCGATGCGGGATGGCATCGCTGGAGAAAATATAGAGAGCGCACAAACCACCCTCAATCCCTTGAATACATTCCCTATCAAGCTATCATCCAGGCCCATTGCAGCTTGATAGTTTTCTATCAAAGCGACTCAAGGGCCCACCATGAACAACAAAAAACGCCCCACTATCGCCACCGTTGCCGAGCACGCTCGCTTGAGTGTCGCCACCGTGGACCGGGTGCTCAACGCCCGGGCTCCGGTCAGCCCAGCCACCGCCGAGCAGGTGTTCCAGGCCGCCGAAGCCGTCGGTTATTTCGCCGCCCGGCTGATCGGCCAACGCATTCGCGAACGTCGTCCCAGCTATCGATTCGGCATCCTGTTACTCGGTACCGCCCAGGCGTTCTATGCCAACGTTGCCTCCGCCATCACCGAGGCAGCGCAGCGTCAGGCCGGCGCCAATCTGAGCTGCCAGTTCGAATACGTCTTCGATCGCACACCCAGCGCGATCATTGCCCAGATCGAACAACTGGCCGTGCAGTGTGATGGCCTGGCGGTGGTCAGCTTCGCTCACCCGCTGATCAATGCCGCCATCGCGCAGATCAGAGCCGCAGGCGTGCCGGTGATCGCCCTGCTGTCGGACATCCATGAGGCGGCAGAAGAACCTTACATCGGTCAGGATAATCATGAGGTCGGGCGCACCATGGGTTGGCTGCTGGCTCACACCTGCGGCGCACGCAAGGGCAGCGTCGGCGTATTGCTCGGCGGCCATCGTTTTCTCGGTCATCAGGCTCGGGTCGAGGGGCTGCGCAGTTACCTGGCGGAGCGCGCACCGGGGTTGCGGCTACTCGAAGCGGTGATCAACCTGGACAACTGCGATGTCACCGAAGAGGCGACGCTGGAACTCATCGCGCGCCATGCCGATTTGCGGGGGCTGTGCGTGGTCGGCGGTGGCGGCGACGGCATCATCCGGGCCCTGTCACAGCTGCCGAAACGGCCGTCGCTGTGTTGCATCCTGCAGGAGTCGACCGAGCTGTCGCGACAAGCCCTGGATCAAGGGTTGATCGATTTGGTCATCGACTCCCAGCCGCGATTGCTGGCGGCCGCGCTGGTCGACTTGCTGGTCGAGTTACAGACCACGCCGGACTTCGATCCGCTCCGGCATCGGGTGCATATTCCGTTGCAGATCATTACCTCAGAGAACGCTCGAGGCTGCGTTCGCTGGTAGCAGCTGTCGAGCCTGCGAGGCTGCGTTCGGCTGCGCAGCAGTCGTGAATCCAGCTGACGCGGTATGCCTGACACACCGCGAGTTCTGGTTTTACGACTGCTACGCAGCCGAACGCAGCCTCGCAAGCTCGGCAGCTGCTACAGATCGCATTACGGCTTAAGTGAACAGCATTACCCATCAGAGGTCGGTGCTCGCACGAAAAGCATCGGCGCTCAGCCCGAACCGATTCATCTTGTTGTACAAGCCGCCACGAGAAACGTTCAGTTGCCGGGCGGCCAGGCGGATGTTGCCTCGGGCATCCCTGAGGGCGGCGATGATCGCGTTCATTTCATGGGTGCCAAGGTCCAGCGCAGCCCGGGGTTCGGGCACACTTCCCGGCACCGATGGCCGCAGCCTTTGCTTGATTTCAAGTGGCAGATCACCCGGCTGAATCATCTCGGTCATCGCCAGATTCGTTGCGCGCTCGATGGTGTTTTCAAGTTCGCGAACATTACCCGGCCAGCTGTAGGCCGAAAGAATATCCAGCGCCTCTGGCGAGATGCCCTGCACCGATTTGCGCAATGACCGCGCGCAACGACCGAGAAAATGTCGCGCCAGCAAGGGCACATCTTCCCGGCGCATCCGCAGCGGCGGAACCGTCAGATTCAGGACGTTGAGCCGGTAGTAAAGATCCTCACGGAAAGCGCCATCGGCCACCGCCTGGCTCAGGTTGCGGTGGGTGGCGGCGATGATGCGCACATCCACCTGCTGCGATTTTTTCGCCCCCACGCGCGTCACCTCGCCTTCCTGCAAGACCCGTAGCAGACTGACCTGAGCATCGAAAGACATGTCACCGATTTCGTCGAGGAAGATCGTTCCGCCATCGGCCAACTCAAACTTCCCGGCAGATCCGCCACGGGCCGATCCGGTGAAGGCACCCTCGACATGACCAAACAGTTCGCTTTGCACCAGATCGCGCGGAATGGCTCCGCAATTGACCGCCACGAAAGGACCGTCGCAACGCTCGCTGGCGTTATGGATCGCCTGGGCGAACAGCTCCTTGCCGGTACCGCTCTCACCCAGAATCAGCGTGGTCGATTCACTGCGACTGGCGATCCGTCCCAGGCGCAAGGCGTCTTGTATCGCTCGCGAATTACCTTGAATGGTCTCGAAGGTGTAGCTGGCTTGAGTGCCGATGACCCGGCGCGTAATTTCGCGGATGCGCCGGTTCTCACGCAACGAAACAATCCGCCCACCCTGCTCCAGCGGGCACACCGACACCAGACACGCCAAATGGCTGCGATCATGCAGTTCAAACGTGCAATCCAGATCCCGTAGCCCTTCCCCGCCATGCAGCAGAATCTTATCGGTCAGTTCGCTTTGCCCCAGACGACGGAACGGGCTGCCGAGCAGATCCTGGCCCACGCGGAACAATTGCCGGGCATAACGGTTGAGCGCCTTGATGCAGCCCTGCTCATCCAGCACCACAAGCCCTTCGTTGAGCACTTCAAGCACGGTTTGTTGCTCTTCCAGCAGGGCTTGCAGCGCCATCTGCCGCGAGACCGCTTCGGCCGCGGCCTGGACGGTGCCCAGCGTATGGAAATGAAACCAGCCCGGCTCAGCGGTCAGGGTCAGCATGGCGAGCGTCCTGCCCTGCGCATCCCTGATCGGCGCGGCGGCGCAGTGCATGCGCCGTCGACGCAAGCCGCTGGCGAAGTTTTCCTCGGCCAGCACATACACCAAGCGATCTTCGGCAAGCGCCAGCCCCGTGCAGTTGGTGCCCTGCACCGACTCCAGCAATCGGCTGCCCACCGGTGTGAGGTCCAGACCACAGAAATACAGGGTCGTGCCTTGAGCATCGGTCAGGTTGATATGGCCCCTGGGGTTGTAGGCCAGCAATCCCCCCATGACCTGCGCCGCCGCTGCAATCAACGTGCGATTGGCCGCCAGCGTCGCGGCCAGAACGGCAGGAGCAACAAATCGATATTCGCCATCCTCAGGATCGAGGCCGGTGCCGACGCTGCGCCGCCAGGAATCCCAAATCACCTGCCTGACCCCTGCAGGTCGATCGGTGCGCCCGTTCAGACACGCCAGCCAGGCCTGTTCCAGCGCGGCGATCGAGCCTTCGTTCAACGACGCGGGGCCGAGAGCGGTGATGTAATCGAGGTCTTGCGCGCTGAAGGCTGTTACCTGTGGGTTGACCATCATCGACATCCGCTTCCATGTTCATGTTTTAGACATGTCAGTGTAGACATGTCCTGCGAATGAACACTTCTTTCAAAAAATATTGATTAACCCTTTGAATATCAATGACTTAAATACTGGCACAGCGCTTGCTCAAAGGCTTATGCCAGCCGAGGACATTCCTGCGGCCAAGTCATTGAACAACAATAAAAGGGAGTCAATTCATGAGTACGTCCAAGATCATCCGCCTGGGCCTCATCGGCGCCGGCCGCATGGGCAGTTTTCACGGCCAGACGGCCGCCCGGCACATCCCCGGCGCCTGCCTGGCCGCCATCGCCGACCCTACCCCCGGCCAGGCCGCTCGGTTGGCGGCAGAGTTGGGGGTGCAGAAGGTCTATACCGATCCACAGCAACTGCTCGATGACCCGGAAATTGACGGCGTCCTGATCGCCGCCCCCGCCCGCAGCCATGCCGAACTGGTGATCAGTGCGGCCCGGTCCGGCAAAGGTGTGTTTTGTGAAAAACCCATGGCCATTACCCTCGACGAGGCCGACCGCGCCATCGCCGCAGCCGCCGATTCCCGCGTGCCGCTGCAGGTTGGCTTCAATCGTCGTTTTGCCAAAAGCTTCCGCACCGCCCATCTGGACGTGGTCGCCGGCCGTATCGGCACGCCGCAACTGCTGCGCTCACTGACCCGCGATCCGGCGCTGAACAATCCGGCCGCTTCGCCGCAGTGGGTGATTTTTCTCGAAACCCTGATCCATGACTTCGATACCCTGCGCTACCTCAATCCCGGTGCCGAAGCGGTCGAAGTTTATGTCATGGCCGATGCGCTGATTGCACCGGACTACAAGAGCAAAGGGTTTCTGGACACCGCCGTGGTGACGATCCGCTTCGACAACGGCGCCATCGCCACCGCCGAGGCCAATTTCCAGGCCGTTTATGGCTACGATGTTCGGGGGGAAGTGTTCGGCAGCGCCGGCATGCTGACCATGGGCAGCGTCAATGACTCAGACCTGGTGCGCTACTTGGCTAATGGCATCCAGGCCGACACCCAACGCATGGACACCGACCTGTTGCGGGATGCCTATGTGGCCGAGCTCAATCACTTTGTCGACTGCCTGCGCACCGGTGAAAAACCACTGGCCAGCGGTGAAGATGCCCGAGCGGCACTGGCCATTGCCCGCGCGTGTATCGAGTCCGTCCAACAGGGCCAAGCAGTGCGCGTGCAAGGAGCCCGTTCATGAGTTTTATCCCGTTCAAACTGGCGATCAGTGCCGAGATGGTGTTCCTCGACCTGCCGTTCACCGAGCGCGTCAAACGGATTCACGCGCTGGGTTTCAGCGCCGAAATTTGGGACTGGACCAAAAAAGACATTGCGGCCCTGGTCGCCACCGGCGCTGACTTCACCTCCATGACCGGCTACATCTCGGGCAACCTGACCGACCCCGAAGGCATCCAGCACCTGCTCGACAGCGCACGGGAATCGCTGGCCGTCGCCGCACAACTGAATTGCCCGAGCCTCAACCTGCATGGCACTGGCTTGGGCGATAAAGGCTTGCCGGTCAAACCCGTGGCCCACACCACCGGACGCATGTGGTTGAGTGCCTGCAAGACCCTGGAAAAGATCGCCCGCCTGGGTGAAGACGCCGGCCGGGTATTCCTGCTGGAAAACCTCAATACCGAGGTGGACCACCCCGGCACGCCCTTCGCCCGCGCCGACGATACTCTGGCGCTGATCGAGGCCGTGGGCAGCCCGCATTTGAAGATGAACCTGGACCTTTATCACGCCCAGATCGGCGAAGGAAACCTGATCGAACTGATCCAGCGCGCCGGCAGCGCCATCGGCGAAATCCAGGTGGCCGATGTGCCCGGCCGCATGGAGCCCGGCACCGGTGAAATCCATTATCCGGCCATTGCCAAGGCCTTGTTCGGCATGGGATACACCGGGGTCGTCGGGCTCGAGGGCTGGGCCAGCGGTGACAGCGAAGTGGCACTTGAGCGTTTTCGGCAAGCCTTCACGCTTGATTGAAATGTCGCTCTCTTTGTAGCCGCTGCCGAGCCTGCGAGGCTGCGTTCGACGGCGAAGCCGTCGTGAATCCGGCTGACGCGGTCTGCCTGACGCACCGCGACTTCTGGTTTGACGACTGCTGCGCAGCCGAACGCAGCCTCGCTGGGGCTCGACAGCTGCTACAGCGTAACCAGCCCCTACGTTTTGGATCTCTCATAACAACAAAAGGAAAACCATCATGCGTCGCTGCACACTTCTATTCGCCACGCTGTTATTACTCGTCAGCCAATGGGCCGCCGCCGACTATCGCATCGGCGTCAGCATTGCCAGGGTTGACGACAACTTCATGACCTATGTGCGCAACGGCCTGGAAAATGCCGCCAGGAAGGAGAACGTCCAGATCCAGTTCGAGGATGCCCAGGGTGATGTGGTTCGCCAGCTCAATCAGATTCAGGGCTTTCTTGGTCAGAAGGTGGATGCCGTCATCGTCCTGCCCGTGGATACCGCCGCCACCGCCAACATGACCCGCGCAGCCGTCGAGGCGAAGATTCCTCTGGTCTACGTCAACCGCCACCCGGACGAACGCGTGCTGCCCAAAGGCGTGGTCACGGTGGCGTCCAATGACATCGAGGCCGGGCAACTGCAAATGCGCTACCTGGCCGACAAGCTGGGGGGCAAAGGCAACATCGCGATCATCATGGGCGACCTGGCACAGAACTCCACGCACGACCGCACCGAAGGGGTCAAACAGGTGCTCAAGGACTACCCCGGGATCAAAATCATCGAACAGCAAAGTGCCGAGTGGCAGCGCAACAAAGGGATGGACTTGACCAGCAATTGGCTGCTGGCTGGCACTGGCTTCGATGCCATCGTCGCCAACAACGACGAGATGGCCATCGGCGCGGCCATGGCACTGCAGCAAGCCGGCAAAGCCAAGGGCGAGATTGCGATTGTCGGCATTGATGGCCTGCCCGACGGCCTGGCGGCGATCAAGCGCGGGATGCTGGTCGCCTCCGTCTTTCAAGACCCCAAGGCCCAGGCGATCAGCGCGGTACAAGCGGCCATCAAGATGATCAAGGGCGAGCCGGTCGAAGCGGATGTCTGGGTACCCTTTCAGCTGATCAAGCCGGATCAGGTGGCGATGTTTGAGCAGCATTACAAATAGCGTCAAAAGCCGATCGATGGCTGCCCTGCGGGACGGGGCAGCAATCGGGCCGGAAGTCAGGTACGCAGAGGTGAAGGAAAGCCTTTATTTAACGAGCCGCTTTTCCTTGGAAGGTCTGTACCCGAAGTACGAGCTATAGCACTTGCTGAAATGGCTTGGCGACACGAAGCCACAAGCCACCAACACGTCGACCTGGGACAGTTCTGTGTGCTGGAGCAGTCGCCGCGCTTCAGTGATGCGCAGCTCCATGTAATACCGCTGCGGCGTTGTACCGAGTTGCTCCTTGAACAAGCGTTCCAGTTGCCGCCGGGAACGGCCGGCATAGGCCGCCAGTTGCTCCAGTTCCAGAGGCTCTTCGAGGTTGGCGTCCATCAGCTTGACCACCTCGCGCAAGGGCGCGCTCACACAGATATTTTCAGCCGGTTTGATGCGCCGATAGCGAGACTCCTCGAACGCCAGAATGTCCTCGATCCCCTCGACGAGGGCTTTATCGTGCAGGCCCTTGATCCAGTCCAGCGCCATATGAAATGCCCCCGAGGGGCTGGACGCGGTGAGGCGGTCGCGATCAATGACGTAGGGTTCACTGGTGACTTGCGTCGCCTTGGAGATTTCCGCGAGTGCGGGGCGATGTTCGGGGTGAATGGCGCAACGATACCCATCGAGCAAACCTGCGCTGCCCAGAAACCATGCGCCATTCCACAACCCGGCCAGGCAGACACCCTGGTTCGCCGCCATTCGCAACAGGCTGATGAACTCATCATCAGCCTTGAGCTCTGTCCTGTAGCCACCACAAATCACCAGCAGATCCAGGTCGTGAATGGCTGAAGCATCCAGACGTGCATCCGGCCGAATGACCAGGCCCAGATCGCTGATGACCTCGCCGTCGTTCAAACCGAACGTTCGCGAAGAGAACAGCCTGGGTCGTAGAAGATTCGCGGTGACAATGGTGTCCAGTGCCTGGGTGAACGCGGGCAGCGAAAAATGCTCGAGCAACACAAAGCCTGCCCGGGTCATACGAGCAGGCTCATCAGGGTTTTCATTCAGATAGCGGAGATTTTTCCCCTTCATGCCTCCGCTGAATTGGCGTCGTTCGATCAATGTTCGACCCACTCGGTTACTGCGTAGATAAAGCCTAATGCTAACTGTAGAAGCGCAGAAAGCCCTAGCACCATTATGCGACCGATCAAACCCGTTGAAAGCCGTGACGAAGCGGGTCTTTGTCATCGACAAAAATGGTGTTGTGGCCCGATCCGGCCGTCGGCATCGGTGCTGGCAACGGTTGTGACGCTCAAGTATTGGTGTGGCAGGACATGGCGGGATTGCGCACCGGACCTCTGCCCAGGTTCGTCAAGCAATATGCCGACCTGCGAGGCGTGCTGCTCGGGGCAGCGCGCGACTTCACCGGCGATGTGCAAGCAGGCGACTTTCCAGGGACCGAGCATTCTTTTTAGTCGAAGGAGAAGGCCCTTCAATGAAAAGCTTCAGACAGCGTGCAGCCGAAGGGATCCAGACAGGCGATAGCTTCACCCTCTCCCGCTGCTTCCCGCAGGAAGACATCCAGCGCTTTGCGCAGATCTCCGCGACTACAATCCGGTGCATTTCGATGCATCGACCAGTTGAATCCACAGTCGAAACCAGCCCTTCGCACCACACAACAATCGACCAATTGCACCCAGCATCGCTATCTCGCGCCCTGCTGGTATTCACGGGGCGTACATCCAAACTCGCGACGGAACACCGTGTGTAGATATTGTGCGGATTTGAAACCGCAATTACGGGCAACGTCCGCAATCGCTGTGTTGGTATTTTCCAGCCCGCTGGTGGCCGCCGCCAGTTTGAAGCGCAGAATCTCGTCGTGCACGCTGCAGCCTCGCGCAGTGCGAAAGTGCGACTCCAGCGATGAACGCGACACGCCAACATAAGCCGCTACCTGCGCTGTCTTGATGCCCTGGCAGGCATATTGGCGGATAAACAGCAGCGCTTGCATGACGTAGGGGTTGCCCAAAGGTTGGTGCAAACTCGACACCTGCACGTTGATCGCATCAGGCGGGATCAGGATGTGCGTGCCCGTGGACGGCTTGCCGTGCAGCATCTGGTGCAGCAGTTGTGCGGCGGTGCAGCCCATGGTTTCGGTGCCCTGGATGACCGAGCTCAGGGGGACCCGGGTCAGGCTGCGTGTCAGGGGGTCGTTGTCGATGCCGATCAACGCCACCTGCTCCGGTACGGCGATTCCGGCGGTCAGGCAGGCTTGCAGCAACTGCCGGGCGCGGGCGTCACTGACGGCGATGATGCCAATGGGCTTGGGCAGGCTCTGGAGCCAGGCGATCAGTTGTTCGACGGCGCTGTCCCAGAGCGGTGCGCTGGTACCCATGCCGCGATAGACCTCGGCGTGCAAGCCGTCACGTTGCATCAGTCGTCGAAAGGATTTTTCCCGCTCCTGAGCCCAACGATTTGCCTGCGCTTCAGGCAGGCTGAAGCAGGCAAAACGCTGCAGCCCTGCCTCGATCAAGTGCGCGTAAGCCAGTGTGATCAGTGCGTTATTGTCGGTAGCGACGTACGGGATCCCTTTGGGATAGGCCCGTTCATCCTGATAAGAACCACCCACCGCCACCACGGGCAGCTTGATGTCGGCCAACGCCTCGCCAATCAGCGGATCGTCGAAGTCGGCAATGATTCCGTCACCTTGCCAGCGCTCGATTCCTTTCAAGCGGCAGAGAAAGTCCTCCTCCAGGAACAGGTCCCAGGACGCGCGGGTGCTGCTCAGGTAGTTGCCGATGCCGCTGATGATGCCGCGGTCATAGATCTTGCTCCCGTTGAACAACAGTGCGATGCGGTGAACAGGCGGTACGGTTTTCATTGTTTTCAGGCTTGTTCCGGGCCCCTTGCCATAGAGGCGGTTTGCACAGACTAGGCGTGCAGAGGGCGAATCTCAATACGCAAAATCGCACCCGCTGTTGGTGATTTTCATAATCAGCAGGCTCGGGGCCGTTGTTAGTATCGAGACACGCCCAAGAACAACAAGGACATTGCCAATGCCGTACTTCCCCGATGTCGACCGGATCCGCTACGAAGGCCCTGCCAGTGATTCTCCCCTCGCCTTCCGTCACTACGACGCCGACAAAATCATCCTCGGCAAACCCATGCGCGAACACCTGCGCATGGCCGCCTGTTATTGGCACACTTTCGTCTGGCCGGGTTCGGATGTGTTCGGTGCAGGTACTTTCAAGCGCCCGTGGCTACACGCCGGCGACCCGATGGAGCTGGCCATTGGCAAGGCGGCAGCCGCGTTCGAGTTCTTCTCCAAATTGGGTATCGACTATTACTGCTTCCACGACACGGATGTCGCCCCGGAAGGCAATTCGCTGAAGGAGTACCGCAACCACTTCGCGCAAATGATTGATCACCTGGAGCGACACCAGGAAGAAAGCGGGATCAAGCTGCTGTGGGGAACCGCCAACTGCTTCAGCAACCCGCGCTTTGCCGCAGGCGCCGCCAGCAACCCTGACCCCGAAGTGTTCGCCTGCGCTGCCGCCCAGGTATTCAGTGCCATGAACGCGACCCAACGCCTGAATGGGTCCAACTACGTGTTGTGGGGCGGTCGCGAAGGCTACGAAACCCTGCTCAACACCGACTTGAAACGTGAACGCGAACAACTGGGCCGCTTCATGCGCATGGTGGTCGAGCACAAGCACAAGATCGGTTTCAAAGGCGACCTGCTGATCGAACCCAAGCCGCAGGAGCCGACCAAGCACCAATACGATTACGACAGCGCCACCGTGTTTGGCTTTCTCCAGCAGTTCGGCCTGGAAAAGGAAATCAAGGTCAACATCGAGGCCAACCACGCGACCCTGGCCGGTCATAGCTTTCATCACGAGATTGCGACGGCCGTCTCGCTGGGGATTTTCGGCAGCATCGACGCCAACCGCGGTGATCCGCAAAACGGCTGGGACACCGATCAATTCCCCAACAGCATCGAAGAAATGACCCTGGTCACCTATGAAATTCTCAAGGCCGGCGGGTTCAAGAATGGCGGGTTCAACTTCGACTCCAAGGTTCGCCGCCAGAGCCTCGATGAGATCGATCTGTTCCATGGTCACGTCGGCGCAATGGACGTCCTCGCCCAATCCCTGGAGCGGGCAGCCGCCATGGTGCAGAACGACCAGCTTCAGCTGTTCAAGGATCAACGCTACGCCGGCTGGCAGCAGCCGTTCGGGCAGGCGGTGCTGGCGGGTGAGTTCAACCTCCAGTCGTTAGCCGAACACGCATTCGCCAACGAGCTGAATCCGCAGGCCGTCAGCGGCAGGCAGGAGATGCTCGAAAACGTCGTCAACCGGTTTATCTATCGCTGATCGCCAACGGGGTCTGCGGGCGCAACAACGCTGTGACATTCGCACGACAAATCTGTGTCCGCTGCGTCTGCAGATTCTCTACAGTTCTACCAGCCCGATACTCATCGTCAGGCCGTGTCTTTCAAACAAAAATAAAAGGACGCACCACCATGAAGAACGTAAAACGCGCGCTATTTGCCAGCGCCCTGGCTCTGCTGTCGCTGCCGGTGATGGCCGATGCTGCCCATCCGAAAATCGGTTTCTCCATTGATGATCTGCGGTTGGAACGCTGGTCACGTGACCGCGATTACTTCGTTGCGGCGGCGGAGAAAATGGACGCCAAGGTCTTCGTACAGTCAGCCGATGCCAACGAGCAAAAGCAGATTTCGCAAATCGAAAACCTCATTTCCCGTGGCGTCGATGTCATCGTCATCGTGCCGTTCAACGCCACGGTCCTGACCAATGCAGTGGCCGAAGCGAAGAAAGCCGGAATCAAGGTCGTGTCCTATGACCGTCTGATACTCAACGCGGATATCGACGCCTACATTTCGTTCGATAACGAAAAGGTCGGCGAGATGCAGGCCAGCGGCGTGCTGCACGCAGCGCCCAAGGGCAATTACTTCCTGCTTGGTGGTGCGCCCACCGACAACAACGCAAAAGTCCTGCGCGAAGGGCAGATGAAAGTGCTGCAACCGGCCATCGACAAAGGTGATATCAAGATCGTCGGCCAACAATGGGTGAAGGAGTGGAACCCTACCGAAGCACTGAGCATTGTTGAAAACGCCTTGACCCGCAACGCCAACAAAATCGACGGCATCGTCGCCTCCAACGACGCCACGGCAGGCGGCGCCATCCAGGCCCTGGCCGCTCAGCAACTGGCCGGCAAGGTGCCGATTTCGGGGCAGGACGCGGACCTCGCAGCGGTCAAGCGAGTGATCGCCGGCACTCAAACCATGACCGTGTACAAGCCGCTGAAACTCATCGCCTCCGAAGCCGCCAAGCTCTCGGTGCAACTGGCGCGTAACGAGAAACCCGCCTACAGCTCGCAGTACGACAACGGCAGCAAAAAAGTCGACACCATCCTGCTCACCCCGACTCCGTTGACCAAGGACAACATCGACCTGCTGGAACAGGACGGGTTCTACACCAAGGCGCAGATTGCCGGAAAGTGATCATCACCCCGTAATCCCCCCCTGCAGGAGCTCGCTCCTGCGGGACCAGCCTCGTACCTGCCGCTTATGAGTCTCTGCCATGTCCGACTATCTGCTGCAAATGAACGGTATCGTCAAAACCTTCGGCGGTGTCAAAGCGCTCAACGGCATCGACATCAAGGTCAAGCCGGGTGAGTGCGTCGGGCTGTGCGGCGAGAATGGCGCCGGCAAGTCCACGCTGATGAAGATCCTTTCCGCGGTGTACCCCCATGGCACCTGGGACGGTGAAATCCTCTGGGACGGTCAACCGCTCAAGGCGCAATCGATCAGCGAAACGGAAGCCGCAGGTATCGTCATCATTCACCAGGAACTGACGCTGGTTCCCGACCTGTCGGTGGCCGAGAACATTTTCATGGGCCATGAACTGACGCTGCCGGGTGGGCGGATGAATTACCCGGCGATGATCCACCGCGCCGAAGCCCTGATGCGTGAGCTGAAAGTGCCGGACATGAACGTATCGCTGCCGGTTTCGCAGTACGGCGGCGGCTATCAGCAACTGGTGGAAATCGCCAAGGCACTGAACAAGCAGGCGCGCCTGCTGATCCTCGACGAGCCTTCATCGGCCCTGACCCGTTCGGAAATCGAGGTGTTGCTGGACATCATCCGCGACCTCAAGGCCAAGGGTGTTGCCTGTGTCTACATCTCCCACAAGCTCGATGAAGTGGCCGCCGTGTGCGACACCATTTCGGTAATCCGAGACGGCAAACACATCGCCACGACCGCCATGGCGGACATGGATATTCCACAGATCATCACCCAGATGGTCGGACGGGAAATGAGCAACCTCTACCCCACCGAGCCACACGACATTGGCGAGGTGATTTTCGAGGCCCGTCACATCACCTGCTACGACGTCGACAACCCCAGGCGCAAACGGGTCGACGATATTTCGTTCACCCTCAAGCGTGGGGAAATCCTCGGCATCGCCGGGCTGGTCGGTGCAGGCCGCACCGAATTGGTGACCGCGCTGTTCGGCGCCTACCCCGGCCGTCACGAAGGCGAAGTCTGGCTGGACGGCCAACTCATCGACACCCGCACGCCGCTCAAGTCAATCCGTGCCGGCCTGTGCCTGGTGCCCGAGGACCGCAAGCGCCAGGGCATCATTCCAGACTTGGGAGTCGGCCAGAACATCACCCTGGCCGTGCTGGACAGTTACTCGAAACTGACCCGCATCGATGCCGAAGCCGAACTGGGCAGCATCGATCGAGAAATTTCGCGCCTGCACCTCAAGACCGCGAGCCCGTTCCTGCCGATCACCAGTCTGTCCGGCGGCAATCAACAAAAAGCCGTATTGGCGAAGATGCTGCTGACCAAACCCCGGGTCCTGATTCTCGATGAGCCCACCCGAGGTGTCGATGTCGGCGCCAAGTACGAGATCTACAAGTTGATGGGGGCGCTGGCGGCCGAAGGCGTGTCGATCATCATGGTGTCTTCGGAGCTGGCCGAAGTGCTCGGCGTTTCCGACCGCGTACTGGTGATCGGCGAAGGCCGGTTGCAGGGCGACTTCATCAACCATGAACTCACTCAGGAACAGGTGCTCGCCGCCGCACTCAGCCAGCCTGACAGCCATAACAATAAAGATCGGAAATCCGCGTAAATGAATCAGGTCAAACAACTCTTCACCCGCTACAAGATGCTCGCGCTGGTGTTTGCCGTGGCGTTTATCTGGCTGTTCTTCAGCTGGCAGACCGAGGGCGGATTCCTGACACCGCGCAACCTCTCCAATCTGCTGCGCCAGATGTCCATTACCGGGATTCTCGCCTGCGGCATGGTGCTGGTCATCATCAGCGGCGAGATCGATTTGTCGGTCGGCTCATTGCTGGGCCTGCTCGGTGGCGTCGCGGCTATTCTCGACGTTATCTACCACATACCGCTGCTGGCGAACCTGAGCCTTGTCGCCCTGTGCGGACTGTTGATCGGCCTCGCCAACGGCTACATGGCCGCTTACCTGCGCATTCCGTCTTTCATCGTGGGGCTGGGGGGCATGCTGGCTTTCCGGGGCATTTTGCTGGGGATTACCGGCGGCACGACCATCGCCCCGGTGTCACCGGAGCTCGTCTACATTGGCCAGGGTTATTTGCCACACACGATCGGCACGGGCCTGGGCGTTCTGCTGTTCGCACTGACGCTGTTCCTGACCTGGAAACAACGGCGCAATCGCGCCCTTCACGGCCTGGCGGCGCATTCACTGGTGCGTGACGTCGTACGCGTGCTGTTGATCGGCGCGGTACTGGCCGGTTTCGTCCAGACCCTCAACAGTTATGACGGCATTCCCGTGCCGGTCCTGCTTCTGCTGATCCTGCTGGGCGGGTTCAGCTACGTGACCAGTCAGACCGTCTTCGGCCGACGCGTCTATTCCGTGGGCAGCAACATGGAAGCGACGCGCCTGTCCGGTATCAATGTACAGGCCGTGAAGCTCTGGATTTTCGGGATCATGGGCGTGATGTGCGCCCTCGCCGGCGTGGTCAACACCGCGCGCCTGGCTGCTGGTTCGCCGTCGGCCGGCAGCATGGGCGAACTCGACGCCATCGCCGCCTGCTTCATCGGCGGCACCTCCATGCGCGGTGGCTCCGGTACTGTCTACGGCGCCCTCCTCGGCGCGCTGGTCATCACCAGCCTGGACAACGGCATGTCCATGCTCGACGTCGACAGTTATTGGCAGATGATCGTCAAGGGCAGCATTCTGGTGTTGGCCGTGTGGGTAGATGTGAGCACCCGGACCGGACGACGCTGATCCGCTGCGGATGATGCCATAGGCGTTTGGGCTATTTGTCCGACATCCATGGGATCTGACCGGCAGCATTGGGTCGGTGCTGCTCTTCGTGACAGGCAGAAATTGGCCAAAATCAGTCGATGGACAGACTAGTGGCAAACAGGGGGGGCCCTGCTACCCTCTTTACCATAGTCGGGCTTGCCGTCGCCCCAGTCGCGTTTCCCCTCGATAGGTCTCGCACTTACCGCGACAAGAGACGCGACATGGCATGTCACCTAATAAGAGAGTCTCAGGATAGCGCCATGAAAGTTCGATGCCCTGACTGTGGTTATATCGCAGACAAACTTCCGCCAACCCATAAGT
This sequence comes from Pseudomonas sp. FP1740, assembly GCF_030687165.1. Classification (NCBI taxonomy): domain Bacteria; kingdom Pseudomonadati; phylum Pseudomonadota; class Gammaproteobacteria; order Pseudomonadales; family Pseudomonadaceae; genus Pseudomonas; species Pseudomonas sp. FP1740. The sequence goes on along the minus strand of NZ_CP117461.1, from coordinate 2,728,483 downwards.
GCCCCAAATGCGACGATTTTTCCCACGACTGGTTGATTTATGATTGGGAAAGTTTTGCCTTAATCAATCGCCAACACATTAAATACAACTTTATAATCATTGGTATAGTTCTAATAAATTTACTTGCGGCGGTCACCTTGAAATCAACAGATGCATTTCAATGGCTATTCAACTTGTTATTTATCCCAGCAATGATCAGCTTGCTTTATTGTCGAAGGCAGCTTGGAAGAAAGTCGGAGTATAAAGGACATAAAGGCGGGGCTATGCTCCCCTGGTTTATCGGTTTCGGGGGACTCTAAAGCGGCTAAAAAATCATATATGGGCTTTCCCCACAAGTGATGAGTAATGCTTTTCCAATCCTGTCGTCAGGCGCCTTTTTCATTAGCCGTATCGGGCACTGTCCGATACTGAAAATCGGTAAGAAAATACTTGTCCTGCTGCGCCCACAACCATCCTCAGACATAACCCCACCTCATATATGCCGCTCGGTTCTGCCCTGTAGCGTAGATCAGGAATATGCGATCGCCTGCACTGCTAAAATCCACGTACCTGTCCCAACCCTGGAGAACCAAGATGATCAGCAAGAACACGATTTGTCTCTGGTATGACGGCACTGCGCTGGACGCTGCGACGTTCTACGCCGAGACGTTTCCGGACAGCGCCGTGGGAGCTGTCCTTCGTGCGCCTGGCGACTACCCGGCGGGTAAACAGGGCGATGTCTTGACGGTGGAGTTCACCGTGATGGGCATCCCTTGTCTTGGGCTGAACGGTGGGCCGGGGGTCAAGCACAACGAGGCTTTTTCGTTCCAGGTTGCGACTGACGACCAGACCGAAACCGACCGCTTGTGGAACGCGATTGTCGGCAACGGTGGTCAGGAAAATGTATGCGGCTGGTGCCAGGATAAGTGGGGACTGTCGTGGCAGATCACGCCACGCGTCCTCAGCGCCGCGATAGCCAATCCTGATCGAGCGGCGGCCAAGCGCGCGTTCGACGCCATGATGGGGATGGGCAAGATCGACATCGCTGCGATCGAAGCGGCTCTGGAGCGTTAACCAGCGTTGGGCGTTTGGATATGTCGATTCTGGCTGCTCCAGACGCCTCTCCCCGCGCAGTGAACAGCCGGCGCCCCTTATTCTGGCAGTCCCGCTTTGCGTAGACCGTCCACCAGCGTGGCGAGATTCTCCGGCCGGTGGATCGGTAGCCAATCAGAGATATTGCTCAGACGCAACGTAGGATCGAGCTTGCGCAAATGGTCCATCGCACGCTGCGCTTCGGCCATCCGTCCGGCAAGCGCATGGCTCGCTGCAAGGATGGCGACAGCCAATAGAAAACCTGGCAACTCCCGAAGTGCTTTCTCTGCCCATGACGACGCCGTATCGAAGCGCCCCACGAAGAGATTCGCAACCGCCATTCCGGCTTGCATTCTATACAGCTCCGGGTCGAGGGGGCTGAACAGCATGGCGTGCGTAAAGTACTCGATGGCTGCATCGGTTTCGCCGTGCCAGAGCCTGAGGAACGCGCCGAGGAACCACGCGGCGGCGAGGTTCGGATTAAGCACGAGTGCCTTGTCCAGCAATGCAATGCCACCCCGCAGGTCGCCGGCAAGATAGCCAAGCGTATGGCCGCTTCTGGTGAGAGCGACTGCATCGCCCTTGTCCAACTCCACTGCCCGGCGAGCGAGTCGGATACCCTCCGCGACCTCCCGTGGGTGATCAGTCATCCAGCGATTGGCTTTGCGCCAACTATGACACCAGGCCGCCATCGCATAGGCCGACGCAAAATCCGGGTCGAACTCTATGGCCCTATGGAAGAGCGGCAGCGCCTGGTCGATGGCCTCCCTGGTGCCATGATGAAGCTTGGCCATTGCGCGCAGATAGTAATCGTAGGCGTCGAGGCTTTCGGTGGGCGTGTGCCTCGCACGTTCGATCTCCGCCCGCTCAAGCTGTGGTGCGATAGCGCCGACCACGCTTTCGGTAATCTGGTCCTGCAGTTCGAAAATGTCTCCCAGCACACCTTCGAAACGACCCGCCCAATGGTGAGCCCCGGTTGTCGCGTCGATCAGTTGGGCCGTGATGCGCACGCGATTGTTGGCTTTGCGCCAACTGCCCTCCAGCACATAGCGAACGCCCAGTTCGCGACCGACTTGTTTCACGTCCACTGCACGGGTCTTGTAGGTAAAGCTCGAGTTGCGCGCGACGACAAACAGCCAGCGATACTGCGACAGCGCCGCGATGATGTCCCCTACCACGCCGTCGGCCAGGTAGTCCTGCTCTTCGTCCCCGCTCAAGTTCACGAACGGCAAGACGGCGATGGACGGTTTGGCCGGCAGCGCCGGCTCGGATGCAGAGGCTTGAACCGAGGGGGCGGATTCGGTGCCTGGAAGGCCAACGCAATCCAGCGACTTGACGTCGGCGACGAAGCGGAATCCCTTGCGGGCTACCGTTCGAATCACACGCTGCTGCTGACCGTTGTCACCGACTGCCTTGCGCACCGCATTGATGTGGCTGGCCAGGGTCGACTCGGAGACGATTCGGCCGGTCCATATCGCATTGATCAGGTCGTCCCGGCTAACGACGTGCTCGCGGTTCTGCGCCAGGTAAACCAGCAGGTCGAAAACCTGGGGCGCAGTGGCAACGACCTGGGAGGCCCGAAGGAGTTCTCGCCGGTCCAGGTCGAGCACGCAGTCATCAAACACCAATAGCATTCAGGGCTCCTGTCCCGTACTCACGCGCCGGGCACATGCCCGTGGTTACCGGCCGACGATTGGCGGCCAGGCGACGTGATTTATAACACGGGTTCCTGGACAAATAGCCAAGCCAAATTCAATGGAAACCCAAGGCTTCGACAAAGTATCGCGCCCGGCTGGCGAGCATGCTCCCTACATCGATCACTGCAACGAATTTGATCGACACCCAACCGAGGAGCGGGACATGAAAATTGTCGTTATTGGCGGTAGCGGACTGATCGGGTCGAACATTGTCAGCAGGCTACGTCTCTATGGACACGAGACGGTGGCGGCCTCGCCACGCACAGGCGTGAACACCCTCACTGGCGAGGGGCTGGCCGAAGCGCTTGCCGGTGCTCAGGTCGTCGTCGATGTGGCGAATTCTCCCTCATTTGAAGACCGGGCCGTCATGGAGTTCTTTCAAACGTCCGGTCGAAACCTGCTTGCAGCCGAAGCGGCCGCTGGCGTGGAGCACCATGTCGCGCTCTCTGTCGTAGGCCCCGATCGTCTTCCGCAAAGCGGTTACTTCCGGGCAAAAGTCGCCCAGGAAGAGCTGATCAAGGCGTCGAAGATCCCCTACACCATCCTGCGTTCGACGCAGTTCTTCGAGTTCATCGAAGGCATTGTCAATTCGGGTGCCGACGGCGACACGATTCACCTTTCGCCCGCCCTCATCCAGCCCATCGCCTCGGATGACGTCTCGGCGGTGCTGGCCGATCTCGCGGTCGGGGCACCGGTCAATGGCATGGTCGAGGTGGGCGGACCGGATCGTTTCCCTCTCGACGAACTGGCGCGCAAGTTTCTTGCCGCGCACCACGACAAGCGGCAGGTCATCGCCGACGTGCGTGCACGCTACTTCGGCGATGAGTTGAATGATCGATCCCTGGTCGCGGGCGACGACGCGCACATCGGTCCGACACGCTTCCTGAACTGGCTCAGCCGCACATCGGCTTAAGGATCGCGCCAGTCAGCTAGCCAGGCAGGCAGGCAGGACGCCATCGAGTCTCCACCTACGTATTTCTCACACAGAGGATTCACCATGACTCAGCGCATCGATTACCAGAAGCAATCCCCCGAGCTGTTCAAGAAGTTCGTCGAGTTCAGCCTTGCCTTCAAGCAATGCGCCATCGAGGAGTCGCTGCGCGATCTCGTGGATATCAGGGCATCGCAACTCAACGGCTGCGCCTTCTGCGTGGACATGCACGTGAAGGAAGCCACGATCCATGGCGAGCGGCCGCTCAGGATCCACCATGTCGCCATCTGGCGTGAGTCAACGCTGTTCAGCCCACGCGAACGCGCGGCCTTGGCATGGACCGAAATCCTCACCCAGATTCCCGCCCATGGCGTGCCTGATGAGCTCTATGAGCGTGTTCGTGCACAACTGTCCGAGAAAGAGCTATCGGACCTGACCTTCCTGATCATGTCGATCAATGCCTGGAATCGCATCAACGTGGGCTTCCAGGTCGTGCCCGGCTCGTACGATAAGGCATTCGGCGTAGACAAGTCCGGCCTGTCCTGACCGCGCACAGTGTGGGAGTGACCTGTGGCGAGGGGGCTTGCCCCCGTTGGGCTGCGAAGCAGACCCAAAATCTCTGACACACCAAAGATCTTGTGAGTGCTACGCACTCAAACGGGGCGATGCGGCGATCCGACAAGCCCCCTCGCCACAGTGACTGACCGACATTAACCCCTGACAGATCGACAACGAGGAACACGCCATGTCCATTTTCAGAACGTTCGCCATAGGGCTGCTGTTGACCACCGGCACCGCCGGCGCACAGGAGGCATTGCCACCGGCGCAGGTAACACCGCTGATGACCAAAGCACTGGCGGACTATCCCGGCAAGGAAGCAGTGATGATTACGGTGGAGTTTCCACCGGGTGGAGGCGATCCCGTGCATCGGCACAATGCACACGGATTCATCTATGTGCTGGAGGGTTCGATTGTGATGGGCGTGCGCGGCGGCGAATCCGTCACGCTGACACCGGGCCAGACCTTCTACGAAGGCCCGGACGACGTCCACACGGTCGGGCGCAACGCCAGTCTCACCAAACCCGCCAAGTTTCTGGTCGTCCTGTTGAAGGACAAGAGCAAGCCCATTTTTACTCCGGTGCACTGACAGCACCGCCCGCACACGCGGCCAGCTGCGTGCTCGGTGACGCCCTACTCGGCCGACATCATCCGTTCAACGATATCGGCCTGGGGCGATCCCTTCCTCGACAGGACGCTGCAATGACCTCACAACGGCTGCTTTCACAATTACGGCAGTGCGCAATCGCAACCCTAGGCGCAGTTTCGCTGGCCGGCTGCATGGTCGGCCCCGACTTCGTGAAGCCTGAGAACGAGCTTGGCGAAATGGTGCTGACGCCCAGACAGGACCACCCAAGCGCCCCCCTGACTTCCGACGCTGCAGTGCCCTCCCAGTGGTGGTTGTTGTTCAACGACGCCGTGCTCGCCGAGCTGCAATCACGTGCACAGGCTGATAACCTTGATCTGCTCATAGCCTCCGAACGCATTGAACAAAGCCGGGCGCAACTGGGCATCGCCTCCTCGCAGTTGCTGCCCAGCGTGGCGGCCAATGCCAGCTACACGCGTGAGGGGCTTAGCGAACATGGCAAGTTCGCCGCCCTGGGAGCGCCTACTGCCCCTGATAACTTCTGGCAGCTTGGATTCGATGCCAGTTGGGAGCTCGACCTGTGGGGCCGTGCCCAGCGCACGCGCGAAGGTGCTGCAGCGACCCTGGAAGCTACGGTGTATGACCGCGAAGCGGCACGGGTAGCTTTGTCCGCCGAAGTGGCGCGCACCTATTTGCAGTTGCGCGGAACGCAGGCACAACTGGACATTGCGCAGCAAAATCTGAGGATTGCCGAACGCACCCTCGGCCTGGCCGAAAGCCGCGAGCGTAACGGCGTCGCGACGCGCTTCGAAACCTCGTCCGCTCGCGCGCAATTGGCGACGATCAAAGCCTTGGTTCCCGAACTGACCCAGCGCCGCAACGCCCTGATGAATGCTCTGGCGTTGTTAATGGGAGAACAGCCACGCACACTCGATGCGCAACTGCGTCAAGCCATGCCCTTGCCTTCGCTGCCGACCCGCGTACCGGTCGGCGTCCCTTCGGAATTGGCTCACCGGCGACCCGACATCCTGCGCGCCGAAGCCCAGCTGCATGCCGCGACAGCCGCCATCGGTGTGGCCAAGGCTGATTTCTACCCGCGTATCGGCTTGAAAGGAAAAGTCGGCGTGGAAGCTTTTGAAAGCAGCGATCTCGCGAGTTGGGACTCGCGCTTCTTTTCCGTCGGCCCGACGGTTTACCTTCCGATCTTCCAAGGGGGACGGTTGACGCAGCGCCTGGCCCTGAACGAATCACGGCAAAAAACCGCCGCGCTGGCTTATCGGCAAACGGTATTGCGAGCCTGGCATGAAGTGGACAACGCCCTGGATGCCTGGGCGGCCCAACAACGCCGGCACGCTGAATTGCTGGATTCGTATGAACAGAACAAGCAGGCACTGCAGTCTGCCGAACGTGGCTATCAGCAAGGCGCTACGGACTATCTGAGCGTACTGACGGCGCAGCTCAATGTGCTTGCCAGCCAAACCAGTCTCAACGACAGCGCGACCAACGCCACGCTCACCGTGGTCAACCTCTACAAGTCGCTGGGTGGCGGTTGGGACCCGCAGGCTGGTATCGATCATTCAACGGCACCTCCATCGGTTGCCCTCGCGTCTCCGGTCGCTGCACCCTCGAAGGCCGACCAATGAACGGGATCGCATTGTCGCCAGCGGACGTCCCTGCTACCGCAACGCCCGGGGCCAAACCCTCGATACGCCCAATGGCAGGTCTCGTCGGGATTTTCATCGCAGCCATGATGGCGGGTTTGAACACCCGCGTCGGCGCATTGGCGTTGGCCGATGTACGCGGTGCACTCGGTTTTGGCCTCGACGATGCCTCCTGGCTGACCACCGCGTACAGCGCCGGGGAATTGATTGCCATGCCCTTTGCGGCGTGGTTTGCCATTACCCTTTCGCTGCGGCGCTTCGAGCTGTGGATGCTCGGCAGTTGTGCGCTGCTGGCGGTGATCCTGCCCTTCATCCACGATCTGAACCTGCTGCTGACCTTGCGCTTTGTGCAAGGCATTGCCTGCGGCACGACGATCCCGCTGCTGATGATGGCGGCGCTGAAATTCCTGCCAGCGCCCATCCGGCTGTATGGGCTGGCGCTGTATGCGATGACCGCGACCTTCGCGCCCAATCTCTCGATCTGGCTGGCCGGGTACTGGACGGATGGGCTGTTCGACTGGCGCTGGGTGTACTGGCAGATCATTCCCCTGACCCTCATCGCCGGATTGTTGGTCGGATGGGGATTGCCACGAGAGCCCATCCAGATCCCACGCTTTGGGCAGGCCAATTGGTCCGGCATGGCCTGCGGTGTGCCCGCGCTCGCCTTGATCACCGTCGCACTGGATCAAGGCGTGCGGCTGGACTGGTTTCATTCGCCCTTGATCACCTTATCCCTGGTGGCCGGGCTGGCCCTGCTGGCCGTCTACCTGCTGACCGAGTGGTATCACCCCTCACCGTTCATCAAATTGCAGATTCTCGGCCGCCGCAACCTGGGGCTGGGCTGCATTCTGTTCGTCTGCCTGCTGGTGGTGCTGATGTCCAGCTCACTCTTGCCGGCCAGTTATCTCGGCCCTTTGCAGAACTACCGGCCCCTGCAAATGGCATCGATCGGTTTGATCGTCGCCTTGCCGCAACTGGTCCTGGGGCCTGTCGTGGCGCTGCTGCTGTATCAGAAGCGGGTCGATGCGCGCATCGTGTTCACGTTGGGGTTGTTGTTGATCGCACTGGCATGCTTTTGCGGCGCGCAATTGACCTCCGACTGGAACCGCGAGCAGTTCGTCGTGGTGCAAACGCTGCAAGCGTTCGGCCAGCCAATGGCGGTGGTATCGATGCTGTTTCTGGTCACCAGCGTTGTGCAGCCCCCCGAAGGACCTTATGTGTCCGGCACCATCAACACCCTGCGCGCCTTCGGTTCACTGGCCGGTGCGGCAGTGGTCGGACAGCTGATGACCGTGCGCGGTCGTTTTCATGGGGAGATGCTGCTGAACCATGCGGCCCTGACAGATAACGCCCTGGCGTTTGAGCCGTCCCAACTGATGAGCATCATTGGCCAGCAGTCGCAGGTGCTGTCGATCGCCGACGCCTATCGCGTGCTGGGCATTCTGGCGCTGGTATTGATTCCTCTGGTGCTGCGGCTGACCTACATCCCCGCACCCGACGTGCGCGCGGCCTCACCCTCTACCTCTCCTTCATCTTCCTCACACGGATAACTCATCATGGCCTTGCCAAAGAAAGCCAGGATCGTCAGTGCGGTGCTACTGCTTGCAGTGGCGATCGGCGGTGTTCTCTATCTCAATCGCCTCGAATCCAGCTCATCGACCCAGTCCACGGACGATGCCTACGTCCTTGCCGACTTCACCACGGTTGCACCGCAGGTGTCGGGAACGGTCGACTCAGTGATGGTCGAAGACAACCAGCTGGTCAAGAAAGGCGATCTGCTTGCGATCATTGACGACCGTGATTTCGTTGCGGCCCTGAACGCAGCGAAGGCCGAGGTCGCCAGTGCCCGGGCCGGCATCGCCAGCCTGCAAGCTCACCTGATTCAGCAGGAAACCGCCATACGCCAGGCCCAAGCGGCCGTTGCCGCAGACGACGCTGCGCTCAAGCTGGCCAGCCTCAATCAGACCCGTTATCGCAACCTGGCCACCGACGGCTCGGGAACGGTGCAAGCGCGGCAACAGGCCGAAGCGCAACTGAGCATTCAACAGGCCCGTGGGGAAACGAGCCAGGCGGGTTTACAGGCCGCTCGGCAGCAAGTGGATATCCTGAAAGCTGATCTGGAGAAAGCCAGGGCGGCTCTTGCCCACGCGCAAGCCGCACAAGCCACCGCAGAGCTGAAACTTTCCTATACCCGCATCACTGCGCCGATCGGCGGCACGATCGGGCAGAAATCGGTACGTATCGGTGCCTTCGTCAATGCAGGGAAACCCTTGCTGGCGATTGTTCCGCTCGATGCCGTCTATGTCACGGCCAACTACAGGGAGACGCAACTGGCGCGCGTACAAAAGGGTCAAGCCGTGGATATCGAGGTGGATGCCTTGCCGGGCGAGACGCTGCAAGGAACGGTGGACAGCCTGGGACCGGCCAGCGGAGTCACCTACTCCGCCGTTGCGCCACACAACGCCACCGGCAACTTCACGAAGATCGTCCAGCGCTTGCCTGTACGCATTCGCATCGATCCCGATCAGCCCGCGGCGGCGAAGCTGCGAGTCGGCATGTCCGTGACGCCGAAAATCCTTATCCGGTAAATGACGTGCGGGACATGATGGGTAGTAGCGCAACCTGTGGGGGCAAGCCCCCTCACCACCCTACTCCTCAAGCGTCCCGTGGCATCACGATCACGCTCGTAGCGTCTGGTGAACGGAAACGGCAAAGAGGTCATCGAGAGTCATGGTGTTCACATCCGTAAGGTTTGATCCGAGTGTAGCGACGCCCCGTCCACCTGCGAGGGGCAAGTTGGACTATTGGCCGTAACGTACTGGATCACCTCTTCAAGCGTGTCTATGTCTGGAGCATTGCTCACTAACGCCTCCGGGCAGCACCATGGGTAATCCAGATGCGATAGCCACTCCATGATGCAGTGCAGATCAGTCGCTGGCAGGGTTTTCATGTGCTCGATGGTGATAGTGAGCCTCTGGACAAGTCCCGACTCGGGGCTGAACTGCCATTCATACAGACCGCAACCGACTCGGGCTTCACCGGAGTGCTTGTCGGACATGCCGACCAGCCATTTGCACTGGAATGTTTTGGCCTGCGGTTCAGGTGGGTGTCCCAGGCAGAAGGTATAGACGTTTTCGAAGGTCTGGCCGAATCGCCTGACCAGCACATCACCGATAGGTCCAAGGCCTTCGACGTGGGGTGGAAACGAGATGGATCCGGTGTGCACGACCATGTCCAGGATCGCGTCCGGCGCAAAGGCCTGGTCTAACAAATGTGGACGGTTGCCGTCCTTGGCTTTGATGTACTGTCGAATTGATAGTTGAGCAGTGTTCATTGTTTGTCCGTCGCATCCATTCTTGGTTGAAAGCCGCCTCATGCGCGGCTCACATGACTATTACACAGACCTCGTACGCCTTTATAAAGCGCTATTCCATAAATCCGTCACCAGCATGCAACCGGGCGCATGGGTGATGCACAGCGGCGGACGTGAAGCTTGCACCACTGATTGCGGGGTCACGCCGCAGGCCCAGAACACCGGGATTTCGTCGGCCTCGACCGGTACGGCATCGCCGTAGTCCGGGTTGCTTAGCGAATGGATGCCGATCAGCGCCGGATCACCGATGTGTACGGGCGCCCCATGGACATTGGGCATGCGTGCGGTGATCTGAATCGCCTGGATCGCTGCGGCGGCTTTCATCGGGCGCATGCTCACCACCATTTTGCCAGACAGGCGAGCGGTGGAGCGTGTGTCGATGTTGGTCCGGAACATCGCGACATTGCGCCCCAGATCTATGTGCCTGAGGCGGATACCAGCCTCAAGCAGGGGTTGTTCAAAAGAGAACGAGCAGCCGAGGGCAAAGGCAACCATATCGTCCTGCCACAAATGCTCGATATCCGACGGTTCTTCGCTCAACTCGCCATGGCGATAGACCCTGTATCGGGGCACGTCATGGCGGATATCAATGGCCGTCCCGAGATTACGAAAATGCGGATCACCCGGCTCGGTAACGTCGAGCACCGGACACGCCTGCCGATTGAGCGTGCAATACCGGAGAAATTCGTTAGCCCAATCATTGGGCAGAATCACGATATTGGCTTGCACCCGACCTTGGGCCAGACCGCTGGTGTGGTCCCGATATTGCCCGGCGGCGATGCTTTGGCGCAGGGCCAGAGGGGAACGCTGCTGCAATTGCTCAAAGGACAGGACTGACTGATTCATCACGGCATCTCTTCAGGTTCGATGACTCTTTTTAGAAAACCATGACGACGCCGTCCAACTAGGAATGTTGTTACCCCCGAACAACTAATAGTTATTCAAGGGGCTGTCGACTGTTGAGACCGGGCGTTGGAACCATTCGAAGCGGGCCGACATCCTCAGCGTATTGGCAAACCACTTGGCGGCTCATGTTTACGATGCTCTCGATCAATTCCAGGCCGACCCCGGCGCGCCACGAAGCCACGACATCCAATTGCGGCAAGCTTGTGCCCGGTTCCAGCTGAATCAGCTCGCCACTGGCCAAGGCCTTAGCCACTAATGCGGCCGGTAATGCGCCAATACCGAAGCCGTCTCGAATCAACCGGGTCATGGCCGAAACAGAGTTGACGCAACTGACTCGCGGCGTACTGATGCCATGGGCGTGCAGAAGGTTGAGTACATCCTGATGAGGTCGTGAGTTTTTAACGAAGGTGATGATGCGCTCACTGGCCAACTCGGCAAGGGAGGCAAAGGGTCGGGCATAGATCGAGTTGCTGGCGGCGATCCAGTGCATGGGATAGTGCGCCAGTTCGAGATTACGTACGCTTTCGTGGCGGATCAGGTCAGTCTGGAAAACGATGTCCAGATAGCCCTTTTGCAACTGGTCGCACAGGTTGCGCGCGGCGTCGGCGTTGATCTCGATTTCCACGGTGGGGAAAGTCTGCATCAAGGTCGACATGAACGGGCTGAGCCAGGTGTGGATCACCGTATCCATCACGCCGATACGCACCAGGCCCTGCTGCTGGCTGGTGTTGTCCAGCGAGTGCTTCAACGCTCGCTGAACCTCAAGCATCTGCTCGGCATAGTCGAGCACTTTCACACCTTCGGGTGTTAGCGACACCCCACGCGAATCACGCACGAACAAGCGCAGCCCCAACTCCTCTTCCAGCGAGGCAATGCGACTGGAGATAGCGGCCTGAGTGCTGAACATTTTCTCCGCGGTCAGGCTGAAGCTTTGCAGTCGGGCAACCCAGACGAAGGTTTCGAGAAATTTGAGGTTCATGGCGACTCTCGTGGCTTTCGCAGCTTTTGTATGTGGGAGTGCGGACACTGCTCTCCCACAGGGAAACATGTTCGGCACCCGGTAATTGTTACTCCAGAAGCCGTCGCGCAGGTATCAAATTTTCTTATGTGCAACCTCGCTTTTTTCCCGTTTGACGCCATTCTGCCGCGGCGCAAAGAATCCACGCCATGACGCAGCCACTGCGTCTGCCTCCCCACGACACCGCCTTCACAAAAAAATAACGAGGCGTGTCCGTCATCTTCGCTTGCTGCCGCAGGAACCCCTATGGAAAAGACCATAATTGACAGCGTGCCTTCAGGCACGGGCCGCGCCGGCCCGTTCAGTTGGTACGGCCCTCTGTCAAAAAATGAAAAACGCACATTCTGGAGCTGCAAAATCGGCTATGCCCTGGACGGCATGGACACTCAGATGCTGAGTTTCGTTATTCCTACGCTGATCGCCACCTGGGGCATCTCCAAGGGGGATGCCGGAATGATCGGCACCTGTACGCTGCTGGCCTCGGCGGCAGGCGGGTGGGTTGCCGGGATTTTGTCCGACCGCATCGGCCGGGTACGAACCCTGCAACTGACGGTCCTGTGGTTCGCGTTCTTCACCTTTTTGTGTGGGCTGGCGCAGAACTACGAGCAATTGCTGGTGGCCCGGACGTTGATGGGCTTTGGCTTCGGTGGTGAATGGACGGCGGGCGCGGTGCTGATCGGCGAAGTGATTCGCTCACAGGATAGGGGCAAAGCGGTAGGCATGGTGCAGGCCGGGTGGGCTCTGGGTTGGGGGCTGACGGCGTTGCTCTATGCCGGGTTGTTCAGCTTTCTACCGCCGGAAGAAGCCTGGCGGGCACTGTTCATGATCGGGTTGGTGCCGGCGTTGTTTGTGCTGGTGATTCGCCGGCTGGTCAAGGAATCGGACACCTTTGAGCACACCCGGCGTGAGCGCAAGGCCAAACCCGAGCAGGATTCGCCGTGGGCGTTCTTCGAAATCTTCGCACCACGGATGCTCAGCACCACCTTGCGTGCGTCGTTGCTGACCACCGGCGCGCTGGGCGGCTACTACGCGATCACCACCTGGTTGCCGACCTACCTGAAAACCGAACGGGGCCTGAGCGTGCTCGGCACCGGGGGATATCTGGCGATGGTTATCGTCGGTTCGTACATTGGTTATGTGACCAGTGCACTGCTGACCGATGCCATCGGTCGCAAGAAGAACTTCATCCTGTTCGCTGTCGGCTCCATGGCGATTGTCCTGGCCTACACCCAGCTGCCCATCGATAACAGCTTGATGCTCTGGCTCGGGTTCCCGCTGGGCTTTTTCGCCTCGGGCATCTTCGCCGGCATGGGGGCTTTTCTCACTGAGTTGTTTCCGACTCGCATGCGTGGTTCGGGCCAGGGCTTCTGCTACAACGCCGGACGCTCCATCGCCGCGCTGTTCCCGTTGTTCATCGGTGCGCTGAGCGACAAGCTGCCAATTGGTACGGGTATCGGAGTCTTCGCAGCAGGTGCTTATGGCGTGGTGATTCTGGCGGCGCTGAGTCTGCCGGAAACCCGCGGTCGACAACTCGAGTCCTGAGCCTCGACACGTCTGAGCAAGACGGCTCAGACGTCGCTGATCCACTTCTTATCGACAACATCGGTCGCGAGCGGCAACGCCCCCGAGAGGGTTCGCTCGCGCCTGCAAAAGGAGCATGGCATGAACGATTTCATTTCCACCCAGCGCGTGTACGTCCCGGTTGGCACATTGCTCGGCTTGAGCCTGTTCTGTGCACCGGCTGCCCAGGCGGATTTCATTGCCGACAGTAAAGGCAGCCTGGAAGCGCGCAACTTCTATTTCAATCGCGATTTCCGCCAGGCGGGTTCGCGGGACAAGGCCGAGGAATGGGCGCAGGGTTTCCTGTTGCGGATGGAGTCCGGTTACACCGCCGGCACTCTGGGCTTCGGCCTGGATGCCTTGGGCATGGCCGGTTTCAAACTGGACTCCGGTGGGGGGACAGCGGGCACCAATCTGTTGCCGGCGGATTTGTCCGGTGGCTCCCAGAATAGCTACAGCAAATTGGGCATGACCGCCAAAGTGCGCTTGTCCAACAGCACCCTGAAGCTTGGGACTTTGCAAATCAAGGACCCGGTAGTGAACTCCAATGACACTCGTTTGTTGCCGTCAACCTTCAAGGGCGGCATGGTCAATGTGCAGGAAATCGACCGTTTGAAGCTCACGGCCGGTCAACTCACACAGATCAATGTTGTTGACTCCACCAATTATCAGAACATGACCGCCAACCGCATCGGCGGACAAAGCGACAAGTTCCAGTTTGCCGGGGCTGACTATCAGTTCATGCCAAACCTGACTGCGCAGTACCGCTATGGCACGCTGGAGAATATCTACCAGCAGAACTACCTCGGGCTGGTGCACTTGCTGGACCTGGGCAAGGGCCAGTCGCTCAAGAGCGACGTGCGCTATGCGCGCAGTACCGAAGACGGCAGCTTCCGTGAGCTCGACAACAAGGCCTTTGGTGCACTGTTTACCTACAGCCTTGGTGGCCATGCTCTGGGCTTCGGCTACCAACGCATGAGCGGCGACGATCCGTTTCCGTATATTGGGCGCAGCGATCCATTCCTGGTCAACTTCGTGCAGATCGGCGACTTCGCCAACATCGACGAGCATTCCTGGCAAGCACGCTACGACTACAACTTTGCCGCACTCGGTGTGCCGGGGCTGAGTTTTATGACCCGCTACATCTCTGGCGACAATGTGCAACGCGCAGCGCCAGGTGAAGGCAAGGAATGGGAGCGCAACACCGATATCGCTTACGTGGTGCAGGACGGTACGCTGAAAGGGCTGGGCCTCAAATGGCGCAACGCGTCGGTGCGTTCGAACTTCGGTAATGATCTGGATGAGAACCGCTTGATCCTCAGCTACACCCTGGCGCTTTGGTAAATGCCAGTCAGTTAAGGCGCAGCTTCTTTTGCCGGCTAGCTTCAGGTCATGCCTATGAACCCTCGCTACCGCGGAATACACAAGGCCGAGATCAATCACAAGCCAATGCGGCTGAGACAACTCAAAAGCTTGCTCAAGGAGCACCAAAGCGGACGAGCGCAGCCTCGATAAATCGTCGGAGTTTGGCTGTTCTCTGACGATTAGCCGTGTAGAGCAAATGCATTTGTCGACTCGGTGCTTCGTAATCAGCTAACAGTCGAACCAACTCACCGCTGCGCAACGCGGGCTCAAGAAAGTCTTCGGGACCAAGGACAATCCCGAACCCGTCCAGCGCTGCCGACAGCAGTGCTTTGCTCTCATTGACCTGCAATCGACTGACGACTTGTACCCGTTCAACTGCGGGGCCTTTGCAGAATACCCATTCGCGGTCGGCCGGCCGGGACCAATAGGCATACCCCAGACACTCATGGTTCTTCAGATCATCCGGTATTTGTGGCACTCCGCGGTCGGCCAGGTAGCTCGGTGCTGCACAGGCTACCAACCGATAAGGTGCCAACGGCCTGGCGGTCAAACTGGACGCGGTCAACGGGCCAATTCTGAAAGTCACTTCATAACCCTCCTCCACCAGATCGACGAAGCGATCGGTCAAATGCAGATCGATTTCGACTTCCGGGTGTTGACGCAAAAACTCCGTCACAAAAGGCATGAGGCTATAGGAGCCGAACGTGACGGGAGCACTGATTTTCAGTTTGCCGCGCGGGGTGTCGTTCATGATCTGCGCAAGGGAGTCGGCAGCCTGAGCCTCGCTCAAAATGTGCTTACAGCGTTCGTAGTAAGCGCTGCCCAACTCAGTCAGGCTCTGGCGTCGGGTGGTACGGTTCAGTAGCCGCGCACCTAGCCGCTGCTCAAGCGCGGCAACATGCTTGGCCACCATCTGCGCCGACAGGCCCAATCGCTCGGCAGCACTGGCATAGGAGCCGGATTCCGCCGCCATCACAAACGCTCCCATGCTCGTCAGACGGTCCATCATTCAACACTCCTGGTAACGAGACTAAGTAGCCGATGATTATTTATCTGCCATTGGTTGGCAATCATCATGGTTTCTTCTTAGTTAACCAGCGGAGCAAGGACATGCGTATCGGCATTATTGGGGCAGGCTTCATCGGACGTGCAGTGGCGCAATTGGTCATCGCCGCGGGACACGAGGTGATGCTCAGCAATTCACGTGGGCCACAGACCATGAGCAGCGTGCGCAGTGGCATTCCTGGCAGTCAGGTCGGCACTATCGAGGACGCAGCACAATTTGGCGAAGTTGTACTCGTGGCAATTCCTTTTGAGCATTACCGAAGCGTGCCAGCCAAGTGGCTAGAGGGCAAAACCGTGCTGGATGCCAATAACTACTACCCGGAACGTGACGGTCACATTGCCGCTCTCGACCGATTCGAAACCACCACCAGCCGCTTGCTCGCCGAGCATTTGCCCCACTCCAGCGTGGTCAAGGTGTTCAATGCAATCCTCGCCCAAGACCTGGTGCAAGACGCGCGCCCGAAAGCAGCGCCCGACCGACGCGCACTGCCGATCGCGGCGGATGATCCGGCGGCGAAAGCGCTGGTGATCAAGTTACTGGACGAGATTGGATTCGACGCGGTAGATGCGGGCAGTCTTGATGAAAGCTGGCGATTCGAACGGGCTAAACCCGCCTACTGCATACCGCTGGATAAAGAGGGGTTGAAGGTTGCCTTGGCTGCGGCCCATCGGCAGGTCGAATTGCCCGAGGGATCGTGGCGCCGCTGAATAGCCCACAACCTGCTGGATCGAGAGGAGGCTTGGAGCTGACTGCGGATAGGGTCAGCTTTGGGTTGTGGATTCAACCGTTTGACGTAACAGGCAGCATTCGGCCAAAAACGGTCTGTGGGGCGCGCCTCGTAAATCCAGGGCCACTCACAATTTTGACTCGATACGACTGACTCACTCGGGCCGGTAGCGGTAACGACTTTCCGGCGCAGAATCATCATTCCCGCAGGTACAAGGCGAGTTGCACTGCGGCTCGCGGATGGCCGCCGGCCACCCGCGAGCCAGTGCCATCAAGCCAGCAGCTTAAGCTCGTCTTTACCGTACTTGAGCGATTTCTCGTCTGGAATCATCAGGCCAGTGTGCTCGTTGCGCCCCTGCAGGATGAAGCGGGCGTTCGGGGTGCCCAACTGGGTAGCGGCCTGCTGGCTGTCGGCGCCGATCTCACCCTTCTTCATGCGGTTGACGATCACCCCCACCGCCGTATCGTTGAAGTCGCGCAGCATCCAGGCATCGCCATCGCTGTCGCCAGCCACCAACACCGGGCCATAGCCCTTCTGTTTAACCAGCACGTTCTTGATGCCGACGGTCTTGCCCGGCCCGTAGTTGAAGTGCCAGTCCGGCTGATAGCGAGTGGTGTACTTGCCGCCTTCCATCGCCATGCGCAGGCCGATCACGTTCTCAGGCGGCACGTCGTATCCGTAATGAGGATTGCCCGCAAACACGCGTACCACATCGTCGATCGAGGCGGTGCTGACATAGACGTCGATGCCGTTGGCGCGCAGCGTGTGCATCAGGCCGCGGATTTCCTCATGGATGCGGATGCCATGAAAGTGCGTATCCGCCACCACCCCGGCCTTGCCCGGCAACGTGCGTGAGCTCTCGTACTTGACCTTGCGCAGTGCGTCGCCGATGGCGTAGTTGTTGGAAGCCTCGGCCATCGCCTGCAACTCAGCCGTGGTCATGTTCTTGTAGAAATACAGAATCCACTTATAGCCGATCTCCACCGGGTAACTGTCGCAGATCGCGTCGTACATGAAATAGAGCTTGGCGAGAAAATCCTTGTACTGCTCGCTGGCCTGAATCTCTTCCAGGCTCTTGTCGCCGGCGAGCCCCTTGTAGTTGGCGTGCAACCAGCGGTAATCCGCTTCTACGTCGCTGGCGATGTCTTCCATCTTGACCGGCTTGCCGTCCACCGTGGTGT
This sequence comes from Pseudomonas sp. FP1740, assembly GCF_030687165.1. Taxonomy (NCBI): domain Bacteria; kingdom Pseudomonadati; phylum Pseudomonadota; class Gammaproteobacteria; order Pseudomonadales; family Pseudomonadaceae; genus Pseudomonas; species Pseudomonas sp. FP1740. Next base: position 2,710,783 of record NZ_CP117461.1, on the reverse strand, counting down.
AGTCCTTCATGAACGCGCCGTTCGGCACGTCCTGACGCACCACCTCAGCGAACTCATCGGGCGTCAGCTTGTACTGCAGATGATTGATCTGGTAGACCAGCAGCGCTTCTTCACAGTCGTTCATGATGCAGGTGTTGTCCCAGTCGAACACCGCGTACGGGCGCTGGTCAGGGCGGTAGGACGCGCTCTTGACGCCGTGCTCATCGATCACCGCCTGCAGACGCTTTTGGTTGAGCGGCGACCAGCGCGCCGGGTCCAGCGCACTTGGTGTGGCCGGGGGCGTGGCGGCTTGCGTTATGCGGGATGACAACAACAGCGGACTGACAACGGAAACGGTGGCGAGGGTGTTCAGAAACTGGCGACGCTGCATGGCATAGCTCCTACTTCTAAATGAGAGGTTACAACCGAGGCGATGGCGAAAGCGTGTTTCGAAATGCGGACGTGGGGAAGAAACCGTCCGGCCACGAGGCTAGCTCCAAATACACAAAAAAACAATAATGCCTCAATATCACACAAATATGACGCGCAGGCTGCGCAAGCCCAATGATCATGAGGCCGCGCCAAACTTGACAGCGACTGACGCCTCTCCACAATGCGTGCTCGGACAGCGACTCGAACAGCAGGGACACCCGGTATGTGGCAAGAAGAGCGTTACCAGCGGATCCGCGCACTACTATCGACTTTGCAGCGCGTCACCACCGACCGCATCGTCACGGAGCTGAACGTTTCACGCGAGACGGTGCGACGCGACTTGGTCGCTCTGGAAGAACAGGGGGAGTTGAAGCGGATACACGGCGGCGCCATCCGCGTTGAGGACGAAGCGCCCATCGCCGAGCGGGCGAACATCAACGTCAAATTCAAGCGTGACCTCGCGCGCGCAGCGGTCAGTCTGCTGTCGCACGGACAGACTGTGTTTATCGACGCGGGCACCACCACCGTCATCCTCGCCGAAGAGCTGGCCAAGCTGGGAGGGCTGACCGTGATCACCAACTCGTTCAACGTGGCGTTGCAATTGCGTAATCCCGCTGTGCCAGGCGGCCAGTACAACGAGGTGATCGTACTGGGCGGTTCGCTCGGCGACCGTGCTCCCGCTACGGTTGGCGGCACCACGGTGGCGGAAATTGGCCGCTATCGGGCCGACCTCGCGCTGTTATCGCCCGTCGGCATCGACGCCCAGCGCGGTGCCAGCAACTACGACCACCGCGAAGCCGAAGTGGCGCGCGCCATGGCCGACAATGCCGAAGGCGTGGTCATCCTCGCCGACTACAGCAAGATCGGCGTGGAGAGCCGCGTCGCTTTCTGCCCGCCAGAACGCATCGACGTGCTTATCACCAACCACAAGGCCAGTACCGAAGCGGCGTTCGCCGCACTGAACGCCAAGCTCAAACGTATTGTCCTGGTGTAGCAGTGGCTCGGCGGTTGCAACAGGCATTGACGCAGCGTGATGCTCTAGTGCGTCGACCGGTTGAATCCACAGCCGATTCGGGATCCTGCCAACGTCCGCATTGGGCTGTGGATTCAACCGGTCGATGCAACAGATTGGCTAAATCGTTCAGCGGGCGTTTCGTAGTTTAGTGTTTTCCGAGGACGGCTGTTCAGCTGCCTTGCCACTTCATTGAGCGTGGCTTGCGAGTGCTCCGACAGGTCGGTGCCTTTCGGGAAGTACTGCCTTAACAACCCGTTGGTGTTCTCATTCGATCCCCGTTGCCAGGGACGATGAGGGTCGCAGAAGTAGACCTTGATGTCGGTAGCCACCGTAAAACGCTTATGGTCGGCCATCTCTTTGCCGCGATCCCACGTCAGCGATTGGTAGAGTTCCTCGGGGAGTTCGCGGGCGTTTTCGATCAGGGCGCTGATGACCGTCTCGGTGTCCTTACCGGCCAACTTCACCAGCATTACGTAACGGGTATGACGCTCCACAAGAGTGGCAATTTGGCTGTTCCTGCTACCGCACAGCAGGTCACCCTCCCAGTGACCTGGCACCGCCCGATCCTCAGCCGTGGCCGGGCGTTCGCGGATCGATACCGCGTCTGTGATTCGACCGTGATTTTCTTTCTTCTGCGTGTGATGGCGCGAGCGACGCATGGCTCGCGTTCGCCGTAAATGCTCAAGCAACTCCTTCTTCAGAGCCCCGCGAGCCTGTATGAAGAGGGTGCGATAGATCGTCTCGTGTGACACCTGATAGCTCGTATCGTCCGGGTAGGTGCGCTTCAGCCAGCCGGCAATTTGTTCCGGTGACCACTGCAATTGAAGCTTGTCTGCAACAATTTGCGCCACCGCTCGGTTCTCAACAAGCTTGCAGACCTTGGGTCGATGGGCGCGATCCCAGGCAGCCTGATCCGCACGATTAGCCCGGTAGCCTCCTTGGCCACCGTTGCGTCTGATCTCACGACTGATCGTAGAGGCTGCTCGCCCTAGCAGCGCGGCTATGGAACGGATCGAGTTACCTGCCACCACTGCACGCGAAATCTCTTCGCGTTCAGCCAACGTCAGCGCCAATCTGGACCTGCGGCGTAGAGCGGGTCTGATCCCCCCGGTCTCCGCCAGAATGCGCTGTATCGATGAGTGGTTTCGATCAAATAGTTGGGCGATGTGCTGGAGAGAGTCGCCTTTCTGCCAGTGATCCCACATCAGTTTTTTCTGGCTTTCGGTGTAATAGATCCGAGGTCTCTGCTTCATCTGCAACACTCCTTCTGCTTACACAGAATTTAGTTGTGTTGCATCGACCGGTTGAATCCACAGGCGATTTCAGTCAGTCGTGACAGGCAATAAACGACCCATAGCAGACATTTCAGCTTCTTAATCATCAGGCAGCCCTCCGCAAATCCTAAAATCGAGACGGTGGCTCATTTCCGGCTTGGATGTGTGAAAAGACATGGTCTGGATCTGCCTGGCACCAATATCTGAACAGAAGGTGAGGCTCGGTATCCCTAAAATATTGACTGACGATGCTCTCAGCGGGGATGACCAATTTAGGTTCTGGCCATTGCTGCGCTAAAACACCTATTTGTTTGCCTGACGAACAAATAATCCACGTAGCCTTAGCTCCACTGATGCCTGGCAGGTAGCCCATACCTTGTATCGCGTCGAACAAGATGCGCAGCGTTACTGCTGGATCGAGCCTGATCGATGTCTTATGGCTTTCCAGATCATCCCCCGCATGCACGCTATCTCGATCAATTCCAATGACTAACATGAATGCTCCTTGTTAGCGTTGTGCAATTACTAGATTGACCAGCGTAGGGATATCAGCGGCTACCCGTCTACACTCCGCTTCTGGCCGATTGTGTCCGTTGCAAATACCTGCAGTAAGGCAGTTGAATTACCTTTAGAACGTCGCCGCATCGTTGATAGCTGCCTCATATGCATGCTTTTCAAATGTGAAGGGGCCAACTCCATCTATGATTTGAGGCTCTTCATAGCCGTTCTCGTAAGCAAAGGAATCCCACGTGAAACAATCATCGTTTTGGCGAACATACACTGAGTAGGCGCCACAACCGATGTCGCCGCACTCGGGGCAGATGTAAAGCAGGATACGACCACTTTCCGTTTCGGCGTGTTCGCGTAAAAGCAGACGAGAGTTAGATAGGCTGTTTGGCTCCGGGAAGCCCTTGACGAAACAGCCCATGAAATCTGAATGACCACCAGCTGCCATGGCGAGAGCATTGAGCAACGAACGTTCGTTTATCAGAAAGTCGATGGAGAGTCGTTCGGCCACGGTGTAGCCATTTGAGGAGCTTCCCGGACGAAACAACTGTTGAAATGTGAGGGAGCTGGTGTCCATTCCTGCGAACCATTTTATGCGCTGAATGTGCGTGGGATTACATACAACATCGAAAAGGGGTTACAAGGCAAATTTCATCGGTTGATTGACCGCTTTTGGCCGTTCTCTGCCGGTAACGAAGGGCCACAATCTGCCATTTTTGGATATTTAACTCTGCCTACTAAACACGTGAGTTACAGGCACGCGGTTAACCCCAGCATCCAAAAGAATCACTACTCGGCGGCCCCCAAAAAGTAATCTTCGCCCCTTCAGCAACATCCAACCATCTCTGTTGAGTCTAGGCTTCGAAGCTCCCATTATGTTGGTGGCGCCTCCCGAACAACTGGAAGTACGGCCACACGGCTCTAAGCTCTACCGAAAAGCAAATGAAAACAGCCAGATCCGATTGCGACTACCGCAATAGACAGGACATTGACAGTCGCCAAGTAGAGGATCTGCCTGCATCTCCAGCAACCTTCAACACCCCTCACACCGTCGACCTTGGCTGCAGAAAAGCCATCCTGACCGTCGCTTTCCAGACTCCCATTGGCGCGCTTTCAAACCCTGTACTACTGTCATCTCGTGCTGGATGCTCGGGATCGTGGACGTTCGATCTCCCCCAAGGTCATGGAATGAAGACCCCATCGTGAACACGCAAGTGTTCCAACCGCTGTGCATACGACGTGTACGACGAGCCCAATGTGGCTCCGGTTCACAGGGAGGTGCTTATGGTGGCTTCAGGTCTAAAGTCTCGGCAGCAAATGCTGAGCATTCGCCATTGTATTGATACGAAACACTCTGCTTCCCTCCCCTGGCATCCCGGCTCCCGATTTCAGCCCGCTAAGTACCAGTAACTGAACATGCGCAGCATGCATTGCCTGAGCATGTGCCTGGCGCTGTTGCCTGCCGGCACGGTTATGGCTGACTCTCTGCCCGGATTGTCGGCGACTTGTACAGAGCAAGCCGTAAATAACCTGCTGGGACTTCCGCCTGTACCAGATGCCTCGTCACCTGAGCATCTGGTGGAAAAAATCCAGCTTGGCAAAACGCTGTTCTTTGACAAGCGTCTGAGTGCTGACGGCTCGATCAGTTGTGCCTCTTGCCATAATCCCGAACGAGGCTTCATTGACGGTTTGCCGCGCGCCCAGGGTATCCATCGCCAGCTTGGAACACGCAACACCCCTACCCTCGTCAATGCGGCTTTTGCCGAGACTCAGTTCTGGGACGGGCGCCGTGACAGCCTCGAGTCGCAAGCTACGGATCCCCTCTTTAACCCGATCGAACACGCCGTGAATGATGAGGCGCAGCTACTCCATACCATTGGGCAGGACAGCCAGTATGTTGCGGCTTTCAAGAAGGTGTTTGCGGCCTCCCCCGAGACGTTAACAGCCACGCGAGTCGCACAAGCCATCGCTGCCTACGAACGCACCCTTGTGGCTGGTAACTCTGCATTTGATCGTTACCGCTATGGACACGACAAAACGGCTCTGGCGGCAGAGGCTTTGCGCGGCCTGGAGTTATTTCGTGGTCGTGCCCAGTGCGGGCAATGTCATGTCATCGGCGAGACCAGTGCGTTGTTCACCGATCAGCAGTTTCACACCTTGGGTGTTGGATTCAGGTATCTGGCGGATCGCTTGGCCCCAGAAGCGATTCGCTTTGCAAAACTGACTGCAACCGAACGGCAGACACTCGTGCAATCGGATCCTGCCTTAGCCGAACTGGGCCGTTTCAGCGTCACTCTCAATCCAGCTGATCTCGGTCGTTTTCGCACCCCAAGCCTACGTAATGTGGCCGAGACGGCGCCCTATATGCACGACGGCAGCGTCGCAACCCTCGAAGAAGCCGTAGATCTGGAAGTGTATTACCGCGGCATCCAAGCCAGTCGCCCTTTGGTTCTGACGCCCACGGAAAAAACCGATTTGGTGGCGTTTCTCAAAACCCTGACGAGCGCTCATTTCCAGCAAAAGGCTGCATGTGAATCAGCCCACACACAACAGAACCGAGGATAGGGATATGTCGCAGCAAGCGTCAGGCTGGTATCGGCTCGTTGTGATGACATGGTGGATGCTGAGCATGGCGTTTGCCGCCCAAGTCTCTGCCGCACCGACAGTGACGTTAACGGCACCGGCAAGTGGCGCATCATTTATCGTACCGGCAACAGTCAGCTTGGCTGCAACCGCCGCGACAAGCGTTGGGAACATTGCCAAAGTAGAGTTCTATCAGGGCAGCACACTGCTGAGCACGGTCACCATCCCGCCATTTGCTTTCAAGTGGGCCAACGTTCCACCTGGCACCTACAGCCTCACGGCCAAAGCCACAGACTCCCAGAACGTCGCCACGACCTCGTCCGCAGTCAGTATCACCATAGGCACTGGCTCCATTGGTTACAGCTACGACCTGGCCGGTCACCTCGCTGGCGTCACCAATAGCACGGCATCGGCCGAATACAATTACGATGTGGTAGGTAATATCACCGCCATCAAGGGCTATGCCACGGGTACTCCCAGCATCCTGGCCTTTTCACCCGCGCAAGGTCCGGCCGGCACGACGGTCACCATTGACGGTAATAACTTCAGCAGCACGGCGAATCAGAATACCGTTCAGTTCAATGGCGTAACCGCCAGCTCGGTGACCATCGACCCCAGTTATCCCAACCGCCTCACGGCGTTGGTACCGAGTGCCGCCACTACCGGACCGATCAGTGTGACCACGCCGGCGGGCAGTGCCACCTCAACGACAAACTTCACCATCGCAGCGAACCAAGCCCCCACCATTACCAGCTTTACGCCAACTATTGGGACAGCTGGCACCGCGGTGACCATTTCGGGAAGCAATTTCCAAACGGATAAAACGAAAGAAAAAATAGTTTTGAGTCTCCGCTCGCCCATCGTCACTTCAACGACCACGAGCAGCATCGCCACAAGTGTTCCCGCCAATACCATGGGCGGTAAGGTCAGCGTCACGACCCCCTATGGCACGGCAATCAGCACACAAGATTTGTTTATTCCACCTTCTCCCTTGTTGGCCACTGACATCCAGTACATGGATCGTCTTGCCTTCGCTGCAAGCAAGACGGTCAGCATTACAACCGGGGGTAAAAAGGCGCTGCTTCTGTTCGATGGCACACAGAACCAGCGCATCTATTTGAATATGGCAGGTGGGACTTTTTCAGCTTGCTATGCCCTGGTCTTCTACAACCCCAATGGCAGCGTCCTAACCAACTCTACCGAGTGTTCTTCCACCGGCTATGTCGATCCCATTACATTGCCTACGACCGGGACCTATACAATCCTGATCAACCCCGGCAGCAATGCCACCGGCAACGTTACCTTTACCCTGTATGACGTGCCACCTGACCCAGTCGGCCTCATCAGTATTGATGGTCCGGATGCCAGGGTGGCAACACCGTCCATTGGCCAGAACGGCAGCCTCACGTTCAGCGGCACCGCCGGCCAACGCATCTACCTCAGTGCGCCCAACTCCACATACTCCCAAACTGAATGGGTGTACATCTACAAGCCGGATGCCAACGGCAATGCCAGCACCAGCAGTGGCAACATTTATAGCAATGTTTGGTCGACCGGGTCCTATAGCGACACCCTGACACTCCCGACCACGGGCACCTACACCATCTACATCAATCCGAATCGCAGCGACACCGGCAGCATGACCTTTCACCTGATCAGCGTGCCGGCAGATGTCACGGGTACGATCAGCATCGACGGTGCCGATGCCACCCTGACCACCACCGCCATCGGCCAGAACGGCAGCCTCACGTTCAGCGGCACCGCCGGCCAACGTATCTACCTCAGTGCGCCCAATTCCACGTACCCCCAAACCGAATGGGTGTACATCTACAAGCCGGATGCCAGCGGCAATGCCAGTACCACCAGCGGCAACATTTATAGCAACGTCTGGTCGACCGGATCCTACAGCGACACCCTGACACTCCCGACCACGGGCACCTACACCATCTTTCTCAACCCGTTCCGCAGCGACACCGGCAGCATGACCTTTCACCTGATCAGCGTACCCGCGGATGTCACGGGTACGATCAGTATCGACGGTGCCGATGCCACCCTGACCACCACCATAGGCCAGAATGGCAGCCTCACGTTCAGCGGCACTGCCGGCCAACGTATCTACCTCAGTGCGCCCAATTCCACGTACCCCCAAACCGAATGGGTGTACATCTATAAGCCGGATGCCAGCGGCAATGCCAGTACCACCAGCGGCAACATTTATAGCAACGTCTGGTCGACCGGATCCTACAGCGACACCCTGACACTCCCGACCACGGGCACCTACACCATCTTTCTCAACCCGTTCCGCAGCGACACCGGCAGCATGACCTTTCACCTGATCAGCGTACCCGCGGATGTCACGGGTATGATCAGTATCGACGGTGCCGATGCCACCCTGACCACGACCGCCATCGGCCAGAACGGCAGCCTCACGTTCAGCGGCACTGCCGGCCAGCGCATCTACCTCAGTGCACCCGACTCTACGTATAGCCACAGCGAATTGGTCTACGTCTACAAGCCGGATGCCAATGGCAATGCCAGCACCAGTAACGGTTACATCTATTTCAACTCGTGGTCGACCGGGTCCTTCACGGATACCCTGACACTCCCGATCACGGGCACCTACACCATCTATCTCAACCCGGGCAGCGCTGACACGGGCAGCATGACCTTTCACCTGATCAGCGTGCCTGCAGATGTCACGGGTACGATCAGTATCAATGGTGCCGATGCCACCCTGACCACGACCGCCATCGGCCAGAACGGCAGCCTCACGTTCAGCGGCACCGGCGGCCAACGCATCTACCTCAGCGCACCCAACTCTACGTTTAGCCACGGCGAATTGGTCTACATCTACAAGCCAGATGCCAATGGCAATGCCAGCACCAGTAACGGTTATATCTATCTCAACTGGTGGTCGACAGGAGCCTACACGGACACCCTGACGCTCCCGGCCACGGGCACTTACACCATCTATCTCAACCCGGGAAGCTCTGACATCGGCAGCATGACCTTTCACCTGACCAGCGTGCCGGCAGATGTGACCGGCTCTGTCACGATCAATGGCTCCGCCTTGACCGTCACCACAACGGCTGCGGGTCAAAATGCGAGCATAACGTTCAGTGGAACTTCGGGTCAGTCAGCAACAGTTCATCTGACAAACAACAGCATGGGCTATGTGGCGGTTACTTTGAAAAAGCCCGACAACACGTCCCTTACATCGACCGCATCCAATAGCGCCAGCTTTAACCTGTCACCCCAGACGCTTCCCACCACCGGCACCTATACGATCTATGTCGATCCGTCAGCTGCCAATGTGGGCTCCATTAATGTCAGCGTGACCAATCCTTGAGGTAATGCGCCATGAAAGGGAATTATTCCGGTTGCGTTGCATCCTCTAACACTGAAGTCTGGTTACAGCGAGTGACGTATTGCTTGTTGCTGCTTATCGCCTGGCTTGCGCTATCCATGCTGAGCTCCCAGGCGATCGCCGCTTCAGCAATTGGCGGCGCTGCTGGTAGCGTGCCCATGCGTCACGCAGGTGAAGCTGCCACGTTGTTGCCTGATGGCCGCTGGTTGCTAAGCGGAGGTACAGAAAACGGCGTGACACTCGCGACACTGACCGTGGTTGATCCAGTGACAAACACTGATACGCACTTCGCGAGCAGCCTAAACATGCCACGCCAAGGCCATACGGCCACCTTGTTGCCGGATGGTACGGTGCTTATCGTTGGCGGCATTGGCGCGGACAGCCCCCCCCTCAACCAGGCAGAGCGTCTGAATATTCAGACACAGCAGTCCCATCTGGTTACTGATGCTGCGTTTATTGCACGCACTCAGCATACAGCCACCCTATTACTGGATGGTCGTGTTCTGTTGGTGGGTGGCTTATCGACGCAACACGTCGCGCTATCCAGTGCAGAGCTGTGGGATTCCCGGACCGGAACGGTAACTCAATTGCCCGCCGGCTTATTGAGTGCTCGTTATGGGCATACTGCGCAAACCTTGCCTGCGGATTCCGTCCTGATCCAGGGAGGCAAAGACCAAAGTGATCAACCGGTGACGCTTGGCGAACTTTATGACCCATCCCGGCAAATTTTCTCACTGCAGGGGGAGAACCAATCCGGCTTGCTAGCGACGTCAGCCTCTCTGCAAAGTCCACCGCAAGTGCAAGCCAGTCTGCCTGCTACAAATGCCAACACAGTTGCTGTCAGCAGTTGGATCAGCCTGCGCTTCTCCAAGCCGATGGCAGTGAAGTCACTGAACAGCAACACCGTGACGGTGATCGGCCCGACCGGTCAAATTACCGGCAGAGTAACTCCCGTGGAGAACGGGCAAGCGGTGTTCTTTGTCCCGACGCAGGAGTTATTGCCGGATACGCATTACAGCGTCTTTGTCAGCGGCGCCACGGACGCGAGTGGCACTCAACTCCCACTTACAGGGTACAACTTTACGACGCAGGCCCTGACCGCCAACACCGTATCAACCGGCACCAATTCCTCTGGCGCCCTCGATGATCAAACCAAGCCTCCGGCTACTCCTCCTAGCCCCGAAATGGCCAACACTGGCCCTGAAGACTGGATCCCGGGCCCAGAGCATCTCACCGGGGACTGGCGCGCCAATCGCCCGCCTTCCCCCTTACAAGCTTTACCACCCTTGCAAGCCCCCTCGGGGGTTACGGCCCTGGCGGGTCAGGTGCTGTTGATGAATGGAAAGGCAGCCGTAGGCGTGAAATTAAAAATGGGCGAAAAAATCGCCACTACGGACGCGACTGGTCGCTTTCTACTGAGTGGTATCAATACCGGAAATCAAACGCTGAGAATCGATGGTTCTGGTGCCAACAAGCCAGGTCGTCAATATGGATTTTTCGATGATCTGGTCGTCATTTTTCAGGATGGCAAAACGCAGTCCCTGCAATACACCATTTGGTTGCCCCGTACCGATACACAACATGCGGTGAGTCTGTCGTCGCCTACGACAAGTGAGGTGACGGTCACTACGCCTCATATTCCTGGTCTGGAATTGCACATCCCCAAAGGAACGGTAATTCGTGACATCGACGGCAAGGTTGTCACCTCAGTCAGTATCACGCCTATCCCTGTTGATCGGACGCCATTTCCACTGCCCACGCACGGCATCCCTGTTTACTTCACCATCCAGCCAGGCAGCGCGAATCTACAAGCCATCGACCCCAAAAGCTTTCAGGCAGCACAAATCATTTATCCCAATTACAACAGCCATCCGCCTGGCTCGACGATGGACTTCTGGACCTACGATCCCGTCTACAAAGGTTGGTATGTCTATGGTGAGGGATTAGTTTCCGCGAACGGCAAACAGGTCATTCCAGGTGATGGGGTTGGTATTTACGAGTTCACTGGAGCCATGGTCAGCTCGCCGTCCTTGGCGCCCGCCAAAAACCCTACAGCCGGAGGCGGCAATCAAGGGTTGGGGGTTGCTTCGAGCGACAAAGCCGAGCCGGTGGATACGTCTACGGGGTTGTTCACCTACCCACACACCGACCTGACGGTCGCCGATACGCTCCCGCTGACCTTGACTCGCACCTACCTCTCCGAAGACACGCGATCGCGCGCCTTCGGCGTCGGTACCAATCACGTCTATGACATCTTCATGGTTGGCGATATCTTTCCCTATACCTATCAGGATCTGATTCTCTCGGATGGCGAGCGTATTCACTTCAACCGGACCTCGACAGGTACGGGTTACATGGATGCGGTGTATCAACACAATGGCTCCCCATTGGATCGGTATCAGGGGGCGACCATCTCGTGGGTTGGCGGTGCTTCGCCGTGGCTGCTCAAGCTAAAAGATGGCTACCAAATGTGGTTCCCGGATGCACCAGGTAACACCGTGCCGGCAAAAGCAGCCATGACTCAAATCAAGGACCGTGTGGGTAATACGATCACGTTGACGCGAGCCTCCAACGGAAACTTGCAACAGGTGACATCGCCCAATGGGCGCTGGATAAGCTTTACCTACGACTCAAGCAATCGTATTACTCAGGCCACTGACAATATGGGACGTACGGTCAGCTACACCTACGACAGTAACGGGAATCTCTGGAAGGTCACCGACGCCAATGGCGGCGTGGAAACCTATACCTATGACAGCTCCCACCACATGCTGACCATTACTCGGCCCAACGGAAATGTACTCCTCAGCAACAGTTATGATGCTAACGGCCGGGTCTCCCAGCAAACCCTGGGATATGGCAGCACCGTGGCGGGCACCTATCAATTCGCCTACACCCTCAGTGGCAGCCAAGTCACCCAGACGGACATTACAGATCCTCGCGGCAATATCGAGCGTTTGGCATTTAATGGGGCGGGCTACGTCACAACAAACACCTATGGTCTCGGTCTGTCCGAGCAGCAGAGTTACAGCCTCCAGCGCGACGCCACCACCAATATCGTGACCTCCGTCACCGATGCCCTGGGGCGAGTGACCGGCTATACACACGACGGCATGGGAAATCTCACCAGCGTGACCCGACTGCAAGGGACATCGCAGGCCGTGACGGACAGCTATACCTACGACCCCTCCTTCAACCAACTGACCAGTCACACCGATGGTCTGAGCCATACCACCAACTACAGCTATGACAGTTTGGGGCGTCTGACACAGATTACCGATCCCTTGGGCAATGCTGTGAAATTCACATCGGATAGCCAAGGGCGGGTGACGCAGATCACCGACCCCATCGGAGCGAATACTGCTCTCAGCTATTCTCTTGGAGACCTCGCCAGCGTTATCGACCCAATAGGGCGAACCACCAGCTACTTCACCGATAACGTGGGACACGTCATGGCAATGACTGATGCCGTGGGGCGCCGCACCCTGATGGAGTACGACGTGCTGGATCGCAAAACCAAGATCACAGACCCGCTAGGAAGCGTGACCGGTTTTGCTTACGACACGAACAGTAATCTCCTGAGCGTCACCGACGCCAAGAACGGAGTGCATGCGTACACCTATGATGCTCGCGATCGCCGCATAACTTACACCGACCCGTTGAACGCGACGCAAAGCTATGGCCTCGACGGCCTGGGTAATGTGACACAGTGGACCGCCCGCAATGGCGTCATCGCCACCTACACCTATGACGCCTTGAATCGACGCACGCAATCGGCCTTCGGGCAGACCTTGATTGGCAGTGGCCCCTCGTTAACAGCACCGGATGCCACCGTTGGCTACACCTTCGATGGTGGTAACCGTCTGACGCAGATCGTGGATACTCAAGGCGGCACGATCACCCGCAGCTACGACAATCTGAATCACCTGCTTAGCGAGACCACGTCCCTCGGCACCGTTTCCTACACCTACGATGCCGCTGATCGTCGCACCAGTATGACGGTGACGGGCCAGCCCGCGGTGAATTACACCTATGACGCTGGCAGTCGCCTGACCAATCTCAGTAACGGCAGCCAGAGCGCGGCGTTCACCTATGATGCGGACAACCGTCGTGCCACCTTGACCCTGCCCAACGGGGTGACCGTCAGTTACGGTTACGATTACGCCGGCCAGTTGATCAACTTCAATTACGCCAAGGGCGGCACCAGCCTGGGTAATTTGAGCTACGGCTACGACACCGCCGGTCGGCGAGTGCAGCTTGGCGGCAGCTCGGCCCGCACCACCCTCCCTGGTGCCGTGAGCACCACCAGCTATAACACGGCCAACCAGTTGACGGCATGGAGCGGTGCCTCCTTGCTGTATGACGCCAACGGCAATCTGACCAGTGACGGCAGCAATACCTACACTTGGGATTCGCGCCAGCGCCTGAGCACGCTCACGGGCACCGTATCCGGGAGCTTCAGTTATGACGCAGCCAACAGACGCAGCCAGAAGACGATTGCCGGCCAGACCACCGGTTATGTCTTCGACGGTGTCAATCTGGTGCAAGAGCTGACCGGTACTGTCACCCCCACGGTACAGGCAAATCTCCTCACGGGCGGCGTCGATGAAGTATTCAGCCGCACTGAGGCCAGTGGTAGCACCTACAGCTACTTGGTTGATGCGCTGAGTTCAACCCAAGCACTTACCGACAGCACTGGCGCGCTCACCACGCAATACACCTATGGCCCTTATGGCCAGACCAGCAGCAGCGGCTCCGCCAGTACCAACAGCCAGCAGTACACCGGGCGGGAAAATGATGGCACGGGTGTCTATTATTATCGGGCACGGTATTACTCTCCAGGTTTTGGGCGGTTTATCTCGGGAGATCCGATTGGCCTTGCGGGTGGGATTAATGCGTATGGCTATGTCGGTGGGAATCCGCTGAGTTTCGTTGACCCACGAGGGTTGGACATTATGATTATTACGGGTGGTGTTCGGGATGGTAGCGCTAATTTCTTTGGGCATGTTGGGGCTGCGGTGCAAGGGTATGGTATGGCTAGCTATGGGAATGACACCGATCTAGGTAGTTCCGCCGCCGATTATATTTCCAGCCAGGGCCTCATACGTAGTCAGCTAATCACTATAATTCCGACTACACCATTACAGGATGCATTGGCGCGACAGTTCATCAAGGAGCATCCCAACAAGAACGACGTTGGTATATTTGATAACTGCGCAGTTCGAACAAATGAACTTCTGCATGCTGCAGGCATATCTACAAATGACATTCCATTTCCCGGAGGTACTGCTCGAGATGTACAGTCAATACCGGGCACAACCACCTTTTTCGTCCCCCAAGGCAGCCCGATTCCGGGACCTGTACTGAATGTACTCCCCAAGTACAGCGGGCAATGATGCGAGGAGAAAATGATGAGTACTATTAAAGGTAGCACACCAAAAACCACTATCAAAAAGATATTGCTTTGGGTGCTACTACTCGCCATTACATCATACATCACATCATGCATATTTATTTCAAAACAGAAGAGCATAGCTTTTGAAGCAATCAATATTGGCGATACACAGGGCGTTGTTATCGGCCGACTCGGGATGCCTTCTCATGTAGAAAAACCAAGCACTTTGTTTACTCGCTATGCATCGCACCATTGTCAACATCCTTGCGTTGAGCGACTATGGTTTGAAAACCGTTTATCCTTTGATATAGAAGCATGGTCGGTGGAACTGGATGAGGGTGGCCGAGTAGTTAAGAAAGCCTATTGGGCATCGCCATAGCTGGCCATGTACCGCTCCTTGAAGCGCGCACACTCTAACCAATCCTGCAATTTATGTTTTCGTGGCTTGGAATCAATTTAACTGAGCAAATAGTCAACACCATACCTCAAGTAACTATTCGCCACTAGATGTAATTGAATAAACATATATCAACCAGCTAGCTCTGGAGGCATCCATTATGGAGTTGACACTATTGGTTGAGGAGCAAGGCTCACAGGACGTAGACGGAAATGTCCGTGGAGCCCTATTCAACAATTGGTATAAACGCCGGCCACATCAAACAAGGCCTTGCTCAACTGAAAAGACTGGATATCGGTTAATCCCCGCATTGCTTTACGGCGAGGACGGCAGTCGTCAAATATACGCCCCCAAGCGACAGTCAGTTGCACTGGCAGCTAATGCACTCAACGTACGACGTCGTGGATTCCAGATGGTCAGACACCAAATCCCCCACCACTCCAAACCTGCATCGAAGTAGTCACTCCACAACTCACGTCCTGAGGCAACATTGCCATCATCGAGCACCCACTATTGCCCCCCTTGACCCAATTCAACGCAACCACATCGTCCCGATCTTCGACTCCCAGCAGTTCAAGCCACTCGCAAAAAAGCGCCTCAGCCTCCACCTCACCTCCCTCAAACTGGGTGAGATAGGGAGGCTCACGGAAATGACTATATAGAGCTAACGGCCCTAGCTGATAATCTTCGGTCAATGTCAGGTTGCGGACTTCTGCTCGACTCAATGGAGTGGCGATAGCCCTATCCAAAGCCCAAGTCATGCTCGGTTCGGGGTAATCGGCGCAGGGGAGCGTCCGGATCAGCTTACAATGCCAATCAAGCTGGCTGGCCATGATCTGTTCATACAATGCATTCAGAGCTAGTCGATGCATTGCTTCATCGATCAGTGAATTTTCCCCAGGAGACACAACCACAAACTCGAACACACACCCGGCGGCGTCCATCCGTTCACGCAGTAATTCTGTTCTTTCCTGATCGATAACCTTCAACCCGAGTAAGTGATCCATCACTTTTCCAATCCTTCTTTCCTGGCAAAGTCGGCGTACCGCACTCACTGAGCGGACGTCAAAATGAAGGCGATACGCTAACAAATACGCTGCAGGGAAAATGTAGGAGTATTCGGCAAGTAGGTGAAGATGTGGCGAAAATTGAGGGGGCTACGGCCCCAACCTTCAATCGACAGGCAGGAATGTCTTGGTCCGGGCAAGCCACTCCGAATCATCACGCGAACAGAACATCACGTGGGGAGCCACCGCTAGGACGGAATGAACAGAGAGCGCGCTGGCGCTGGTAAGCCATCAATCATCCAGATGCTCTGCCAAAAAGCCCACGAGATGAAGAGGACTTCGCGAATCGATAACCTTGTAAATGAGATCGCGTTTGCTCCTCGGCAACTTCTTCACCACGCTCTTGGCCGAAGCTCTGACAGCTTCGTCCGTTCCATGGATTCGAGCCGCTAGCAGTAGCACCAGCGTTGCATCAGAGAGGTTCATAATCAGCCCCTATAGTTATGTTTCTGAGTGTACCGATTTCAATTTTGTAAATGCACGACCAACAAGCAACGCGGCGCTGGCAGAAAAGCACTCCCAACACCGCGAAGCCACCATCTGCGCCATTACCTACCGACGGCTCAAATTATTCAAAGCCCGCGTGCCAATACCGCCCGCTCCCGCCCCAAGGCACCGCCAAGCTGAGGGCTTCCACCCGCAGATAGCTTCTTCAGGTACTCCGCAATCATATCCAACTCTCCTGAAAGATTCGGTGCAGGCGCCGCCACAATACCCTTCTCTCCTCGCTCCCAGCGATCAAGCTGGTCAGCCCAATCCTGCATCATTCGCTGACGCTGTTCGACGTACAGTGCATGATTGTAAGTGGCTCGGACTTTGTTGGGTTCGGCATGGGACAGTTGTGCATCGATCCATTTCTCTTCATAGCCAAGCTCGTTGAGCGCGGTAGAGAGCGTTGCGCGAATACCGTGGCCCATCAGCTGGGTTTCATAGCCCATGCGCTTGAGCGCTACGTTGAGGGTGTTCTCGCTGATCCGCTTTGATAGGTCACTGCGATGAGGCAGTAAATAGCGCTGTGCTGGACGCCTGAGCTTGAGCAACTCCCGGACAATCGCGATTGCCTGACGTGAAAGCGGAACCACATAAGGCGGAATCTTGTTGCTACCCTCCTTGCGCAATCGCACCTGCAACTGCTTAACAATCACCGCCGGTATAGTCCAAATTCCCCGATCCAAGTCAAACTGGTCAGGCTCAGCAAATCGCAATTCGCCTGTTCGCACGCCGGTTAGGAACAGCAAGCGCAAACCCAAAACAGTCAGTTTGCTACCACCGTAATGCCGCAACTTTTGCAGGAAAACAGGAAGATCTTCCATGAGTAGATAGGGGTTGTTTGTCACTGGCGGCTTTGGAATGGCGACAATATCGAGATCTGCTGAGGGATTGGTCATCAGTCCCTTTTCAACCATGGCATAGCGGAACAATTGGTTGAACCAGGTCCGGCATTTTTCCGCGGTAGTGAACGCCTGACGACTCTCAATTCTGCGCAGCAATTCGATCAAGTGCTGACGAGAAATCTCGGCAATAGGTAGAGGCCCAAGCAAAGGCAAAACGTCTTTGGCAAAAATGCGATCAATCTGAGAAAGCGAGGTTTGGCGTCCGAGCTTCAATGTAACCGCTTTGAAAGTTCGCCATGCTAGAAAGACTGCTGCAAAAGAATTCTCATCAGCAGCCAAGGCAGCGAGACGATCCTCTCTTCGAGCGGCTCGAGGATCGATCCCCTTCGCGACTTGGGTACGCGCATTGTCGCGAGCAAAACGAGCGTCTTTAAGGCTTAACTCCGGATACATTCCCAAGGAGATGCGAGCCGGCTTACCTAGCCAGGTGAAACGAAAATGCCAGCTCTTGGCACCCGTCGAACTGACGAATAGGTGCAAGCCGTCCATATCCTTGAGGCTGTAATTTCTTCCGAGGTTTTTTGCGTGGCGAACGGCCGTATCAGTCAAAGGCATATGTACATCTCCTCGTCTCGATCGATTGAGGAGAGATGTACGGGTTCCAGCAATGCATCATCTATCTGAAAACTGGCACGTCCTGGGCCCGGATTTCGATGTACGTTTTAATGTACAAAAAAAGCGTGGCTGGGGGTGGTTTTCAGTAGAAATCACTGGAACGAAAAAAGAGGCCGAAGCCTCTATTTTCAATGACTTACAGACTTCAGTAGACATCTGTAGATCAACATCTGGAGCGGGAAACGAGACTCGAACTCGCGACCCCGACCTTGGCAAGGTCGTGCTCTACCAACTGAGCTATTCCCGCGTCTTGGTGAGGCGCATTCTATAGAATCCAGATGCCCCGTCAACCCCTTGATTCAAAAAAGTTTTATTTCTTTTCCACATCCGTCTTCAGATGCGGCCAGGCGGCCCGCAAGTACTGGACCATGGACCATAAGGTCAGGCCAGCGGACACCATCAGCAAAGCGTAGCCCATCAGGACCCAGAAGCTGAAGTCCGACGGATTGGCCAGCAGGATCACCAGCGCCAGCATTTGCGCGGCGGTTTTCCATTTGCCCAGGTTCGATACCGCCACATGGGCACGGGCGCCGAGTTCGGCCATCCACTCGCGCAGTGCCGATACGACGATTTCGCGACCGATGATGACGGCGGCCGGCAGTGTGAGCCACAGGTTGCCGTGTTCTTGTACCAGCAGCACCAGCGCAACGGCGACCATCAGCTTGTCCGCAACAGGATCGAGGAAAGCCCCGAACGGTGTGCTTTGTTCCAGACGTCGGGCCAGATACCCGTCCAGCCAGTCGGTCGCGGCGGCAAAGGCAAAAACCGAAGCCGACGCCAGATAGCTCCAGTGGTAAGGCAAGTAAAACAGCAAAATGAAGATCGGGATGAGCAGGACGCGTAGAACGGTAATCAGATTAGGGATATTCATCGACACAACTGGCTACGAGGTGAGTTGGGCATTCTACTCGCTGTGCAGATTTGCATAAATCAACTCTGCGAGCTTTTTACTGATCCCGGGTGCTTTGGCGATCTCTTCGATGCTGGCACGAGACAGCTCCTGCAATCCACCAAAATGTTTCAACAAATCCCGTCGACGTGTCGGTCCTACACCGGCAACCCCCTCAAGCGTCGAGGTGCGGCGGGTTTTACCGCGCCGTGCACGGTGCCCGGTGATGGCAAAACGGTGAGCTTCGTCGCGGATCTGCTGGATCAAATGCAGCGCGGGGGAATCACCGCGCAAGGTGAATTCATGGGCCGCATCGTTGAGGTACAAGGTTTCGAAACCGGCCTTGCGCGTCGCCCCCTTGGCCACGCCCAGCAGAATCAGGTCGGGCACGGCCAGCTCATTGAGCACGTCACGGGCCATCGACAGCTGACCTTTACCGCCGTCGACCAGCAGAATGTCCGGCAGTTTGCCCTCCCCGTCCTTCAACTTGCTGAAGCGTCGGGTCAGGGCCTGGTGCATCGCAGCATAGTCGTCGCCTGGCGTGACGCCCTCGATGTTGTAGCGGCGGTAGTCGGACTTGATCGGGCCTTCCGGGCCGAACACCACGCACGACGCCACGGTGGCCTCGCCACTGGAATGACTGATGTCGTAGCACTCGAGACGTTGCGGCGGCTCGTCCAGGCTCAGCACTTCGGCCAGAGCATCGAAACGTGCCGCGACGTGTTGCCGGTTCGCCAGACGTGCGCCCAGCGCCTGCTCGGCATTGGTGACCGCCAATTGCTGCCAGCGCGCTCGGGTGCCCCGTACACGATGACTGATGGTCAGTTCACGACCGCGCAGCTCTTCAATGGCTGCAATCAGGGTCGGAAAGTCTTCGTGAACCACGTTGACGATCAGCTCGCTCGGCAAGTCGCGCTCGGGACTGCTGATGAAGTACTGGCCGAGAAACGCCGCCATGACTTCGGAAACGTCTTCTTCAATACCCACCTGCGGGAAGAAGTTCTTGCTCCCCAACACCCGGCCGCCGCGTACGCTGATCAAGTGCACACAGGCGCCACCCGGATTGACGAACGCTGCGATCACATCGACATCGCCCGTCCCGCCTTCCATGCTCTGCTGGTCCTGGACCCGGCGCAGCAATGAGATCTGGTCGCGCAATTCGGCGGCCCGTTCGAACTCCAGATTGACCGCCGCTTCCTCCATGGCCGCGGACAACTCGTCCGCCAACGCATTGCTGCGCCCCTCAAGAAACATCACCGAGTGGCGAACATCTTCGGCATACACCTCAGGCTCCACCAGGCCGACACACGGCGCCTTGCAGCGCTTGATCTGGTATTGCAGACAAGGTCGCGTGCGGTTCTTGTAATAGCTGTCTTCACACTGACGAACAAAAAAAGCCTTTTGTAGCAGGCTCAGGCTTTCGCGGATCGCTCCTGCGCTGGGGTAAGGGCCAAAATATTTGCCCTTGGCCTTTTTCGCTCCGCGATGGATGCTCAAGCGCGGGAACTGGCCATCCGAGAGAAAGACATAAGGGTAGGATTTGTCGTCGCGCAGCAGGATGTTGTACGGCGGGCGCCATTCCTTGATCAGCGTCTGCTCGAGCAGCAAGGCCTCGGTTTCGTTGGCCGTGATGGTGGTTTCGACCTGGGCGATACGGCCTACCAGCGCGGCGGTCTTGGGGGCCAGACCGGTTTTGCGGAAGTAGCTCGCCAAACGTTTCTTGAGATTCTTGGCTTTGCCGACATAAAGCAGACGGGCATCGCTGTCGAACATGCGATAGACACCCGGCCGCCCACTGACCGTCGACAGAAAAGCACTTGGATCGAAGGTTTCAGTCATTTTCAGAGGCTGGCATCAACCATGCCGTGACGAACCGCCAACAGCGTCAACTCGACATCGCTGCTGATCGAAAGCTTTTCGAAAATACGGTAACGGTAGGTATTCACTGTTTTTGGCGACAGGCACAGTTTGTCGGAGATGATCTGCACCTTCTGACAGCCGACAATCATCAACGCAATCTGGATTTCCCGTTCAGACAAGGCGTCGAACGGCGAATCGTTGGTTGGCTGGAACGACTTGATCGCCAGTTGCTGGGCAATTTGCGGGCTGATATAGCGCTGCCCGGCAAACACCAGGCGAATGGCCTGGACCATTTCCGGCAGTCCGGCGCCCTTGGTCAGGTAGCCCGCGGCACCTGCCTGTAACAGGCGGGTTGGAAACGGATCTTCTTCGCACACGGTGACCGCGACGACTTTGATGTCGGGATGACTGCGCAATAATTTGCGCGTGGCTTCAAGACCGCCGATCCCGGGCATCTTGACGTCCATCAGCACCACATCGGGTTTCAACTCACGCGCTTTGAGCAGGGATTCCTCTCCCGACTCGGCCTGACCGACTACTTGCAGGCCATCGATGTCAGCCAGCATTCGTGTAATGCCTGTACGAACGAGATCATGGTCATCGACTACTAGCACCCTAATCAAGCAGACACCTCGCGATTTGGTCTTATTGGGTTGCCGGACACCTTAGCAAAAAGCGACTGGCAGACCTAGCGGAAAGCAGCATATAAAAAGTGTCAATTCTTCTGGCGAGGCTTGCTGGCAGTGTGTTTCAGCGATGCAGTCCATTGATATCACGCTGCATTCTCAGGAAACACTGGTCCTTGCCGACCACCTTCAGTCCTTTTCTCTCGTAAAGTATTTTTGCCGGATTATTTTCAAATACGGTCAGACGCAATGCCGGGCGCCGTTCCTTGCAGGCCATGGCGAATACCTGATCGATCACCCAGGAGCCAGCGCCCTGCCCCCGGTACGCTTCAAGTAAATGCAATTCGCGGATATACAAGGCGCTGGCGTCACGGCTCAGGCTGACATACCCCATCAGTGTGTCATCACGCACAATCAGCCAGTTTTCGCGTCCCTCCCAAGCAACATCGAAAGCCTCGTCCTGCCACAACAGTTCATGTTGAATGTAGTAGCGCAGCATATTTCGACAAGTCAGGTCACGTGCGAAGTCCAGGTCACGAGACGTTGCCGGGCGCAATTCAAACCCCATTCAAGCCTCCGCGACCGCCACGATTTGCCCCTTCCAGCCGTCAGCATTGCGACGAGCAACCACCATGAGATTCCCCGTCCCCGGTGCCGCCGCAATCAACGAGCCGTCCGCCGCCCAGATTGCACTACGCCCTGCCGACTCCCAGCCACCCGTTGCGCCACCATGGTTGGCCATCAGTACCGCCATCGAGTGGGTGCGGGCATAACCTTGCAACAGTGCGGTATCTGGAGCGTAGCCGCTTTCTGTGATCAACACGCCCGCGGCATAAAGATCAGCGCCCTGCCGTGCCGCGGCGGCTGCATGACTGGCGTGAGAAAAATCGGCGCATACCGCCAACGCGACGGTGTCGGTGCCGATCTTCAATGTCGAACCGCCTGTTCCCGGGGCAAATGCCACCTCTTCCCCTGAGTGCAAATGCTGCTTGCTGTAGATATCGAGCGAACCATCGGCCCCCAACACCAGGGCACCGATCAACACCGGCGAATCGTCCGACAGACGAATCGGCATCCCGACGACACTGATCACACCGACTTCCCGCGCGAAATCGCGTAGAGGTTGCAGCACTCTGGCGTCTGGCGCGATGGCCAGCTCCGCTGCCAGACCGCGCTCGTAGCCGGTCAGCGACAGTTCTGGAAACACCAGCAATTGCACGCCCTGCTCCGCGGCAACCTGCATGAAGCGCAGATGCCGGGCAATATTGGCGGCAAGATCACCGGCGACAGAGATCGATTGTGCGGCGGCGATGGTCAGTGTCGTCATGGTTCGTCCTTGTGGGGTTGATGGTTTGGGCGCCGGTTACACGCCGCCCGCTGCGTAAAGTGTGTCACAACTCCCGACCTACCCAACCGATAGAAACGCCCCGTGATGCCCGATAGCATTTTCTGATTGAATCCGCGTACCGGCCTCTAGTAAGCTCGGCTTATTCATCGGAGACAGACCATGTTCAACGCCCTCTCACCGCTTCGTACCGCCAGCGCCTCGCGCTCGGTTGCGGCTGCCCGGGTGAATGACGTTTGTGCTTCGGTCAGCTTTTATTTTGGGTATTGGTTTAGCCACTGGCGCGCCTGATACCCACACGGCGCCCACTTTAAACGGGTCGCCACCAGAGAATTCTCAACCCCCGGTCGGCCTCCCGACCGGGGGTTTTGTTTTTTCAGCCCTGAACATTTTTTGCGTCACACCAGACAACTTGAGGATTTACGACATGAACTACGCCACTTATTACCGTTACGACACTTTTACCGCCTGGCGATTTACCAGCTTCCGCTCGGGACAGCCTGCCGCCTCCGATCGGTCACCCACAGGTGGCAAGCACACACACGTAGCCAATCCGGCCAATTGTCGAACACCCCACTAGGGCCGAGCGCGCGGGACGAACCCGCCGCCAGCCCAGGAAGCCCGAATATGAACTCGTCCGTCTCTGCTCTGCCGCTGTCCACCTTGAGCCCTGCCAATGAAGCGCTGACCTTGCGTCTGCCCAGCTCATTGCAACTCAAACAGCAACTGCCACTCAGCAATGCCCTGACCCAACAAGTCGACGCCCACCGCCAGGCCGTCCGCGCGATCCTCAACGGTGAAGACTCCCGTCTGCTGGTGATCGTCGGCCCCTGCTCGATTCACGACCCACGTTCAGCCCTCGAATACGCCGCCAACCTGGCCCGTCTGTCTGCACAAGTCAGCGACGAGATGCTGTTGGTGATGCGCGCCTACGTCGAAAAACCCCGCACCACGGTCGGCTGGAAAGGCCTGGCCTACGACCCACACCTGGATGGCAGCGATGACATGGCGGGCGGTTTGACCCTGTCCCGCGAATTGATGCGCGAAATGCTCCAACTGGGTCTGCCCGTTGCCACCGAGCTGCTGCAACCGATGGCCGCCGGTTACTTTGACGACCTGCTGAGCTGGGTCGCGATCGGCGCCCGTACCACCGAATCGCAGATCCATCGGGAAATGGCCAGTGGCCTGAGCATGCCGGTAGGGTTCAAGAACGGCACCGATGGTGGTGTGGCTGTCGCCAGCGACGCCATGCGCTCGGCCGCTCATCCACACCGCCATTTCGGTGTCGACAGCCAGGGCCATCCTGCGATTATCCAGACACCGGGCAACCCCGACACTCACCTGGTATTGCGCGGTGGCCATCGCGGGCCGAACTACGACCGCGACAGCATCGCCAAGGTGCACAGCGACTTGACCAGACTCAAGATTCCGGCGCGGATCATGGTCGACTGCAGCCACGCCAACAGCGGTAAAGATCCTTTGCGTCAGCCCGCCGTGTTCAACGACGTGCTTGAACAACGCCTGCACGGTGATCGCTCGCTGGTCGGCATGATGATTGAGAGTCATCTGTTCGAAGGCTGCCAACCATTGAGCCCGTCACTGCGTTACGGGGTGTCGGTAACGGACGGCTGTCTTGGCTGGGCCGGGACGGAACAATTGCTGCTGCAGGGAGCCGAGCGACTTCGTGCACTACGAAGCACTCAACAGCCAAAGTAGGCTGTGGCGCCGAGATCCGCGATGCAGGGCTATCGGGTCGGTTTACACGGAAAAATGACCTACCAGCGGTAGGTCATTGAAAGAAATATCTCGGCCATCGTTAAAAAGATGTCCGGATATTCCGACCAAGACCTCACGCTCATTCGAGTTTTCGTACCATTTCTATTCCGTTTTCATCAGGTTACAGCGGCTTTTTCATACATCGCCGAGCGGTGGGTGTGCTTTAGAGTGCCCCCTTGAGCACACACCTGACCTACTGCGAAAAAGGAAATGTACATGCTACGGAATGCAACCACTGACTATCCGATCCTGCTGGTCCACGGGCTCTTCGGCTTCGATCGCATCGGCAAACTGGAACTGTTCCATGACGTCAAACAGGCCCTCAGAAGCGCCGGTGCGAGGGTTTTCATCCCGCACCTGTCGGCGACCCACAGCAATGAAACCCGTGGCGAACAGTTGCTGGTGCAGATCGAACGGGTACTGCAAGGAACCGGTGCAAGCAAAGTCAACCTGATTGGTCACAGCCAGGGCGCACTGGCTGCACGATATGCGGGGGCGCTGGCGCCACAGGTGGTCGCTTCGGTGACATCGGTCAGCGGGCCGAACCACGGCTCGGAACTGGCCGACTTCCTGCGCAAGGCACTGACGCCCGGGCGCCTGCCGGAACAGGTCGCCGGGGCGGTGGCCACCCTGTTCGCCGACTTCCTGTCGTTGCTCAGCGGCAACCGGCACCTGCCGCAGAACGCCATCGCCGCACTCAACGCGCTGACCACCGAAGGCGTCGGCGCATTCAACGACAAGTTCCCTCAAGGGTTGCCGAAAACCTGGGGCGGCAAGGGTCGCGAACTGGTGAACGGCGTACGCTACTACTCCTGGAGCGGCACCCTGCAGGGAAACATCCTCGACGAAGGGCTCTATGCGCTCAACCCGCTGCACGGGTTCCTGCGGGCGTTCTCCCACTACTTCACCACCGAAGCCGAGCAGAATGACGGCATGGTCGGCCGGTTCAGCTCCCATCTGGGTAAAGTGATCCGTTCCGACTATCCGCTGGATCATCTGGACAGCCTCAGCCAGACCACAGGTCAAGTCCGCAAGGGCATCGACCCCATTGACCTGTATGTGCAGCATGCCGAACGCTTGAGAAATGCTGGCCTTTAGACAATGCCTTAAGCTGGACGGCATTTTGAGAAGAAATAGCCCTCTGAATCCGGTAGGCTCCGCACTTTACTGAACATTGAATGGAGTATTTTCCCATGGCCAAAGCCACCGCCCGCCACATCCTGGTTTCCAGCGAAGCCAAGTGCAACGAACTCAAGGCCCAGATCGAAGCCGGCGCCGATTTCGCCGAAGTCGCCAAAGCCAACTCCAGCTGCCCATCGAGCCGCCAGGGCGGTGACCTGGGTTCGTTCGGTCCAGGCCAGATGGTCAAGGAATTCGACACCGTGGTTTTCAGCGCGCCGATCAACGTGGTGCAAGGCCCGGTCAAGACCCAGTTCGGTTACCACCTGCTGGAAGTGACCAGCCGTCAGGACTGATCAACCCCTGAGTTTTCTCCACAACGGCCCGCCTTTTGGTGGGCCGTTGTGTTTTCGTTACGTGATACGGCTGGCGAGGGACGCGCCGCTAGCGTACAAATTGTGCTTATCGATCACCCGGCTCTAAGGCTGACAATGCGACTGGCTTTCCCCACTTTACTGTTCACTGCCGTGGCCCTGCTGTTGGGCGCCGCCGGTGTGAACGCTGAACCGCAACAGGCGTTGACCGTGTACGGTGAACCGGCGAAGTATCCCGCCGGTTTCAGTCATTTCGACTACACCAACCCGCAAGCGCCCAAGGGCGGCACGATGCGTCGCTCGGCGCTGGAAATCGGTCATTTCGACCACATCCTGCCGTACATCGACAAAGGGATTGGCGTCACACAAGTCGATGGCTTGATCTACTCGCCCCTGGCTGTGCGCTCACTGGACGAACCCTACACCGTGTACGGACTGGTAGCGCAGCAGATGGAGCGTTCCGACGATGGACTGTCCCTGCGTTTCTACCTGAACCCGAAGGCCCGTTTCGCCGATGGCAAGCCGATCACCGCCGAAGACGTGCGCTACACCTTCGACCTGTTGATGACCCAGGGCAGCCTGCGCTATCGCACGCAATTCGCCGACGTCAAAGGCGTCGAAGTGGAATCGCCACGAACCATTCGGTTCGACTTCAAGAGCAACGAGAACCGCACCCTGCCCCTCGACATCGCCACTTTGCCGGTGCTTCCCGAACACTGGTGGAAAACCCGCGACTTCGCCAACGGTGGCGGTTACGAGCCGCCGCTGGGCAGCGGGCCGTACCGCGTGAGCAAGGTCGACTCCGGGCGCAGCATCACCTTCGAGCGTAACGCCGACTGGTGGGCCAGGGATTTACCGGTCAGTCGCGGCCTCTACAACTTCGATCATTTCAGCATCGAGTACTTCGGCGACACCGACGTCGCCCGTCAGGTCCTGCGTGGCGGCGCCTATGACTACAACCGCGAATTCTCCGCCACCGCCTACTCCATTGGCTACGAGAGTCCGGCCCTGAGGGACGGTCGTCTGCAAAAAGCCCACTTGGCAACGCAGGCACCACAACCGTCCCAAGGCTTTGTGTTCAATCTGCAGAACCCGATATTCCAGGACCGCCGCGTGCGCCAGGCGCTGGCCATGCTCTGGGATTTCGAGTGGAGCAACCGGCAGATGATGCGCGACCTGTACATCCGCCAGCAGAGCTTCTTTTCCAACACCGACCTCGCCGCCCGACAACTGCCCGACGCGGGTGAGCGGGCGATTCTCGAACCGCTGCGCGGGCAGATCCCCGACGAAGTCTTCACTCAGGTCTTCGAAGCACCGAAAACCGATGGCAGCGGCGTGATTCGCGACAAACAGTTGCAAGCCCTGGACCTGCTCGAACAGGCCGGTTGGAAACCCGATGGCGATCAACTGGTCAACGCCGAAGGTCAACCGCTGAGCTTCACCTTCCTGATCAGCCAGAACGGCATGGACCGATTGCTGCTGCCTTACAAGCGCACCCTGAAACAAATCGGCATCGACCTGAACATTCGGCGCATCGATGCCTCCCAGTACGTCAACCGCCTGATGTCCCGGGACTACGACATGATCGTCACCGGCTACCCGGTCACCAACTCGCCGGGTAACGAGCTGTACAACTACTTTGGCTCGGCAGCGGCCAGCGATCCGGGCTCCAACAACTACATGGTGCTGAAGAACCCGGCGGTCGATACGTTGATCAACGGCCTGGTCCGCGCCAACACCCAGGCCGACATGCTGCGCTACGCCCATGCCCTGGACCGTGTCCTGCAATGGAACTTCTATTGGATTCCCAACTATTACCCGCCCGGCAGTTCGACCGTGTGGTGGAACCGCTTCGGCATTCCCTCTGTACAAGCAAGCAATGACGAAGCCATCGAGAGTTGGTGGGAAGTCAGCTCCACACCCCTGACCAACGAACAGATGACCGCCGAACTCATCAAGCGCGGCAAATCCGGAGGGTCGCACTGATGTGGGCTTACGTACTGCGGCGCTTGCTGCTGATCATCCCGACTTTAGTGATCATTCTTCTGGTCAACTTCGCCATCGTCCAGGCCGCGCCCGGTGGCCCGGTGGAACAGGCCATCGCACACCTGCAAGGCATCGGTGGCGCAAGTGTCGGCGGCGGTTCCAGTGAGACCATGCACGGCAGCTCTCGGGCCAGCCGTGGGCTCGATCCGCAGCTGATCAAGGAGATCGAAAAGCAATACGGCTTTGACAAGCCAGCACCGGAACGCTTGTGGCTGATGCTCAAGAGCTACGCCCACCTCGACTTCGGCAAGAGCTTTTTTCGCGGCGCCACGGTCACCGACCTGATCCTGGATAAAATGCCGGTGACCATTTCCCTCGGGCTCTGGGCGACGTTGATCACTTATTTGGTGTCGATTCCGCTGGGCATCCGCAAGGCCGTGCACCACGGCAGTCATTTCGATATCTGGAGCAGTACCGCGATCATCATCGGTTACGCAATGCCGGCGTTCCTGTTCGCAATGTTCCTGATCGTGGTCTTCGCCGGTGGCACCTCGTTGAACTGGTTTCCGGTGCGCGGCCTGGTCTCGGACAATTTCGAGTCGCTGTCGACGGTGGGCAAGATCGCCGATTACTTCTGGCACCTGGTACTGCCAGTAACGGCGTTGGTGGTCGGCGGCTTCGCGACCCTGACCATCCTCACCAAAAATTCCTTCCTCAATGAAATCACCCGCCAGTACGTGGTCACCGCCCGAGCCAAGGGCTTGAGCGAACGCCAGGTGCTTTACGGCCATGTGTTTCGCAACGCCATGCTGCTGGTGGTCTCGGGAATTCCCCAGGCCTTTATCAGCGTTTTCTTCGCCGGCTCGCTGCTGATCGAAGTGATTTTCTCCCTCGATGGCCTGGGTCGCATGAGTTACGAAGCGGCGGTATCGCGGGACTATCCGGTGGTATTCGGTTCGCTGTTCATCTTCACCTTGTTCGGCCTGCTGATAAAAATCATCGGTGACCTGTGCTACACCCTGGTCGACCCGCGTATCGACTTCGC
Organism: Pseudomonas sp. FP1740; assembly: GCF_030687165.1. NCBI lineage: Bacteria > Pseudomonadati > Pseudomonadota > Gammaproteobacteria > Pseudomonadales > Pseudomonadaceae > Pseudomonas > Pseudomonas sp. FP1740. The sequence continues at coordinate 2,681,738 of NZ_CP117461.1, read as the reverse complement.
CGCGAGGAACGCCTGATGTTCAAGCTTTCGCCGCTGGGCCGTCGCCGTTTCGAACGCTTCAAGAAAAACCGCCGGGGCTGGTGGTCGTTGTGGTTGTTTATCGGCCTGTTCCTGCTGACCCTGGGCGGCGAACTGATCGCCAATGACCAACCGCTGGTGGTCAGTTATCAGGGCTCGCTGTACTTCCCGGCGTTCAAACGCCACACCGAGCAAGAGTTCGGCGGCCAGCTGCCGTTTCAGGCCGATTTCCGCAGCGATTACGTGCAGAAGCTGATTCACAAGGGCGACGGCTGGATGCTGTTTGCGCCGATCCCGTTCAGCGACGACACGCCCAATTACGATCTCAATCAACCGGCGCCAAGTCCGCCGTCGAAGGTCAATTGGCTGGGCACCGACGATCAGGCCCGGGACGTGCTGGCGCGAGTGATTTTCGGGGCACGGGTGTCGATCCTGTTTGCGCTGATGCTGACGTTTATCAGCGCCTTGATCGGTATCGCCGCCGGTGCATTGCAGGGCTATTACGGCGGCTGGGTCGACTTGCTTGGTCAGCGCTTGCAGGAAGTCTGGTCGGGGCTGCCGGTGCTGTACCTTCTGATCATCCTGTCGGGCTTCGTCGAGCCGAATTTCTGGTGGCTGTTGGGGATCATGGCGCTGTTTTCCTGGCTGGCGCTGGTGGACGTAGTGCGCGCCGAGTTCCTGCGCGGCCGTAACCTGGAATACGTCAAGGCCGCCCGTGCGCTGGGCCTGACCGACCGCAAGGTGATCGTGCGGCACATTCTGCCCAATGCGATGAATGCGACCCTGAGCTATCTGCCGTTCATCCTGACCGGGGCGATTTCCACCCTCACGGCGCTGGATTTCCTCGGTTTCGGCATGCCGGCCGGCAGTGCGTCCCTGGGCGAATTGATCGGCCAAGGCAAGCAGAACCTGCAAGCGCCGTGGCTGGGGCTGACGGCGTTTTTCACCCTGGCGCTGATTCTTTCTTTGCTGGTGTTCATTGGCGAGGCGTTGCGTGATGCCTTTGACCCTCGTTCTTGAAGCGGACTGGTGATATGACTGACAACCTGATCGAAATCCGTGACCTCAATGTAGCCTTCAGTGGCCAGACCGTGGTGCGCAACCTGTGCCTGGACATCCACCCCGGCGAATGCCTGGCGCTGGTCGGCGAGTCCGGATCCGGCAAGTCGGTGACCGCCCACTCGATCCTGCAACTGCTGCCCGAAAACGGTACGCAAACCACCGGCAGCATTCGCTATCGCGGCCAGGAATTGATCGGCGCCGACGCTAACGTCTTGCGCGAACTGCGCGGTAACCGGATCGCGATCATATTCCAGGAGCCGATGACCTCCCTCAATCCGCTGCACAGCATCGAAAAACAGATCGGCGAAACCCTGCTGCTGCACAAAGGGCTGGGTGGCAAAGCGGCGCAAGCGCGGATTCTCGAATTGCTGCAACTGGTGGGCATCCAGAAGCCCGAAGAGCGGCTCAAGGCCTACCCTCATCAACTGTCCGGCGGCCAGCGACAACGGGTGATGATCGCCATGGCCCTGGCCTGCGAACCGGAATTGCTGATCGCCGACGAGCCGACCACCGCGCTGGATGTGACGGTGCAGCGCAAGATCCTGCGCCTGCTCAAATCCCTGCAACAGCAGCTTGGCATGTCGCTGCTGCTGATCAGCCACGACCTCAATCTGGTGCGCAGCATGGCCCAGCGGGTGTGCGTGATGCACGCCGGGGAAATCGTCGAGCAGGCACCTTGCGAAACGCTGTTCACCGAGCCGAAACACCCTTACAGCTGTGTGCTGCTGAACGCCGAGCCGGAAGGTGAAGCCCTGCCCCGGGACGAGCGTGAAAACGTGCTGGAAGTGGAGAATCTGCAAGTGCAGTTCACCCTCGGTGGCGGGCTGTTCCAGCGTAAGACGTACCTGCGCGCAGTGGACGGCATCAGCCTGAACGTTCAGCGCGGCAAGACCCTGGGCATCGTCGGTGAGTCCGGTTCAGGCAAGTCCACGCTCGGTCAGGCGATCCTGCGCTTGCTTGATTCCGAAGGCAGCATTCGCTTTCAGGGGCAGGCGCTGGATGGCCTGACGCAAAAGCAACTGCGACCATGGCGCAAGAAGATGCAGGTGGTGTTCCAGGACCCGTTCGGCAGCCTCAGCCCGCGAATGTCCGTGGCGCAGATCATCAGTGAAGGCCTTGAGGTCCATAGCCAGTCCACCCCTGCCCAATGCGAAGCCCAGGTAATCCGGGTGCTGGAAGAAGTCGGCCTCGATCCGCAAAGCCGTCATCGCTACCCGCACGAATTTTCCGGCGGGCAGCGCCAACGCATTGCCATTGCCCGCGCGCTGGTGCTCAAACCGGCGTTGATCCTGCTCGACGAACCGACCTCGGCGCTCGATCGCACGGTGCAAAAACAAGTGGTCGCCCTGCTCCGCCAGCTTCAGGAGAAATATGGCCTGACCTACCTGTTCATCAGCCACGACCTGGCGGTGGTGCGTGCCCTGGCCCACGACATGATCGTGATCAAGGACGGCAAAGTGGTGGAAAGCGGCGCCAGCCACACGGTGTTCGAATCACCGCAGCACCCGTACACCAAAGAGCTGTTGGCGGCGGCGCATCCGGGGTTGGCATAATCCCTGCGATCTTTTGATCTTGATTTCCAAAAATGGACACCCCGATGAACACCACCGAAAGCCTCAAGGACTACCAGCGCGTTCGCACCCTGGCGATCCGCTCGCTGTTCGAGATCATCGAGCAATCGAGCGAAGGCACGGTGATTGTCGACCGCGATGCGAACATTGTCTGGATGAACGAGCGCTATGCCCGGCGATTCGGCCTGGAGTCGGCCGCAGGTGCCATCGGCAGGGCCTGTGAAAGCGTGATCCCCGGCAGCCTGTTGCGCGAGGTGGTGCGCACCGGACGGCCGATCCTGCTGGACATGCAAGACACCCCCAAGGAACCGCTGGTGGTGATGCGCCTGCCAATTCACGACGATGCCGGCGCGGTGATCGGCGCCATCGGTTTTGCCCTGTTCGACGAATTGCGCAGCCTGTCGCCAATGCTCAAGCGCTACCTGAGCATGCAGGAAGAACTGGCGTCCACCCGCTCGCTGCTGCGGGCGCGACAGACCAAGTACAACTTCGCGCACTTCATCGGCACCAGCGCCGCCAGCCTCGAAGTCAAACGCCGCGCCCGACGCAGCGCCAGTGCAGAGTCGCCGGTGTTGTTGCTCGGTGAAACCGGCACCGGCAAGGAACTGCTGGCCCAGGCGATCCACGGCGCATCACCCCGGGCGCATAAAGCCTTCGTCAGCATCAACAGCGCAGCGATTCCCGAGTCGCTGCTGGAAGCCGAGTTCTTCGGCACCGCGCCCGGCGCGTTCACCGGCGCCGATCGCAAGGGCCGCGCCGGCAAGTTGCAAATCGCCCAGGGCGGCACGCTGTTTCTCGACGAAATCGGCGACATGCCGCTGCCGCTGCAAAGCAAGTTGCTACGGGTGTTGCAGGAGAAGGAATTCGAACCGGTGGGCTCCAACGAAGTGATTCAGAGTGATGTGCGAGTGATCGCCGCCACCTCCACCGATCTGGTGGCGGCAATCAAACGCGGCGAGTTTCGCGCCGATCTGTATTACCGCCTCAACGTGCTGCCGATCCAGGTCCCGCCCCTGCGTGATCGCCTCGACGATCTGCCGGCCCTCAGTGAAGCGATCCTTGAGGAGCTGCGCAGCCAGCACGAATTGAACCCCGAAGCCCTGGAATTGTTGGGGCAACACGCCTGGCCGGGGAACATTCGTGAACTGCGCAACGTGCTGGAACGGGCGGCGCTGCTCAGTGATGACTTGATGCTGAACGCGGCGGATATCCGCGCGGCGATTGGCAGCTTTACCCCGGTGGAGCGTGCGGCGCCTCTGCCCCTTGAGCCGATTACCCATGAAACCTTCAGTGAGGCTCGCGAACGGTTTGATCGGCAGTTGATTGAATCGACCCTCGCGCAATGCGGTGGGAAGGTGATCGAAGCGGCGGCGCGGTTGGGGCTGGGGCGGTCGACGTTGTACAAGAAGATGGCGGCGCTGGGAATTGCAGAGTCTCTGTAAAGAGACATCGATCTCCATTTAGAGATAGCTCCTCTTCGCCGGAAAGTTTCGCTCATACACGATCGTCTTGCCCGCGAAAGCGTCAGCACAATCGCCAAAAGTCTCAATACAGAGACAAAAATCAACAAAACTGGCTCACAAACGAATAATCCCCTTAAATTTCAATAACTTAGATATTTGGCACGAAACCCGCTATAGCCCTTCCACCAAGCTTCACCCTACAAAAATAACAATTCTGGAGAGACACACCATGAGTGTGATCATTGCCTTGGCAGCCCTCGCGCTGCTGATGGTGGCTGCTTACCGTGGCTACAGCGTTATCCTCTTTGCCCCGATCGCCGCCCTCGGCGCCGTCCTGTTCACCGACCCTTCCGCCGTTGCCCCCGTCTTCACCGGGGTGTTCATGGAAAAAATGGTCGGCTTCGTCAAACTGTATTTCCCGGTGTTCCTGCTCGGCGCGGTGTTCGGCAAGCTGATCGAGTTGTCGGGTTTCTCCCGCTCCATCGTCGCGGCGGCGATTCGCTTGCTCGGCACTCGCCAGGCGATGCTGGTGATCGTGCTGGTCTGCGCCCTGCTCACGTACGGCGGTGTGTCGCTGTTTGTGGTGGTGTTTGCGGTGTACCCGTTTGCCGCCGAGATGTTCCGCCAGAGCAGTATTCCCAAACGCCTGATCCCGGCGACCATCGCCCTCGGCGCGTTCTCGTTCACCATGGACGCCCTGCCTGGCACGCCGCAGATCCAGAACATCATCCCCAGCACCTTCTTCAACACTACTGCCTGGGCGGCGCCGTGGCTGGGTGTGATCGGCACGATTTTCGTGTTCTGTGCCGGCATGCTGTTTCTGCAGCGCCAGCGCAACAAGGCCCAGCGCACGGGTGAGGGTTACGGTTCAGAGCTGCGCAACGAGCCGGAAACCGCGCCGGACATCAAACTGCCCAACCCGTGGATCGCGCTGTCACCGCTGTTGATGGTGGGCCTGATGAACCTGCTGTTCACCCGCTGGATTCCACTGTGGTACGGCAAGACCCACAGCCTTTCGCTGCCGGGCATGGCCGCTCCCGTAACCACCGACATCGCCAAGCTGACGGCGATCTGGGCGGTCCAGGCAGCCTTGCTGGTGGGCATCGTCATGGTGCTGGTGTTCGGCTTTCAGGCTATTCGCGGCCGGTTGGCCGAAGGCAGTAAAAGTGCGGTCAGCGGCGCATTGCTGGCAGCGATGAATACTGCATCGGAATACGGTTTCGGGGCGGTGATCGCGTCGTTGCCAGGCTTCCTGGTGCTGGCCGACTGGCTCAAGAGCATTCCCAACCCGTTGGTCAACGAAGCGATCACCGTAACCTTGCTGGCCGGCATCACCGGCTCGGCGTCAGGCGGTATGAGCATCGCTTTGGCGGCGATGTCCGAGAGTTTCATCAGCGCTGCCCACGCCGCCAATATTCCGCTGGAAGTGCTGCACCGGGTCGCCGCGATGGCCAGTGGCGGCATGGACACTCTGCCGCACAACGGCGCGGTGATTACCTTGCTGGCGGTCACCGGGTTGACCCACCGCGAGGCCTACAAAGACATTTTCTGTATTACGCTGATCAAGACACTCGCTGTTTTTGTGGTGATCGGCACTTTCTACGCCACTGGCATTGTGTGAGGTATTCATGACGACTCTTTCGGGCAAGACCGCACTGGTCACCGGTTCCACCAGCGGCATCGGTCTGGGGATCGCCCTGAGCCTGGCCAAGGCTGGCGCCAACCTGATCCTCAACGGTTTCGGCGATGCGTCGACGGTGATCGCTGAGGTCGAACAATTCGGCGGCAAGGTCGGGCATCACCCGGCCGACGTCAGCGACCCGGCGCAGATCGCCGACATGATCGAGTACGCCGAGCGTGAGTTCGGCGGCGTGGATATCCTGGTCAACAACGCCGGCATCCAGCACGTGGCGGCGGTGGAAGATTTTCCGGTGGAGCGCTGGGACTCGATTATTGCGATCAATCTGTCGTCGGTGTTCCACAGCACCCGCTTGAGCCTGCCGGGCATGCGTACCAAGGGCTGGGGACGCATCATCAACATCGCTTCAGTGCACGGCCAGGTCGGTTCGGTGGGCAAAGCGGCGTATGTCGCGGCCAAGCATGGCGTGATCGGCCTGACCAAAGTGGTCGGCCTGGAAACTGCCACCACCAACGTTACCTGCAACGCCATTTGCCCAGGCTGGGTGCTGACGCCGCTGGTGCAGAAGCAGATTGATGATCGCGCCGCGACCGGGATCGATCCGCAGCAGGCGCAACACGACTTGCTGGCCGAGAAACAGCCCTCCCTGGAATTCGTGACGCCGCCGCAGCTGGGTGAGTTGGTGCTGTTTTTATGCAGCGAAGCCGGTAGCCAGGTGCGTGGCGCGGCGTGGAATATAGATGGTGGGTGGTTGGCGCAGTAGCCTGCCGCCCACCCCTGTGGCGAGGGAGTTCTGTGGCGAGGGGGCTTGCCCCCGTTCGGCTGCGAAGCAGTCGCCAGCGACTGACTGTGCATCGAAAGTGCGGCGTCTATCCGGGGGCCGCTTCGCGACCCAACGGGGGCAAGCCCCCTCGCCACAGTAGACTGTGTGTAGACATAAGAAAAAGAGGCCAAGCCATGTCCGACATCCTCTGGCAACCCGGCACCGAGCGCATCGGCAAGTCCCGCATGGAGGCCTTCCGGCGTTTCGTCAATCAGCGACACACCCTTGGGATCGCCGACTACCCTGCCCTGCACCAATGGAGCATCGACCAGCGGGAAGCCTTCTGGCAGGCCATCGTCGATTTCTTTGACATCCGTTTTCACGATCAGCCAGATGCGGTGCTGATCGAGGGCGCGCAAATGCCCAGCGCCCAGTGGTTCCCCGGCGCTACCTTGAACTTCGCCGAACACCTGCTGCGCCGTCGCGACGATGCCGTGGCAGTGGTCGCCATCGGTGAAAATGGCCAACGGGAACAACTGACCTGGGCCGAACTGGCAAGCCACGTCGCCGGTTTTCAAAATAGCCTGAAAGCCGCCGGTGTCGGCCTCGGCGACCGCGTGGCGGCGTGCATGCCGAACACCTGGCAAACCCTGGTGGCCATGCTCGCCACCACCAGCCTGGGCGCGATCTGGTCCTGTTCTTCACCAGATTTCGGCACCCACGGGGTGATCGATCGCTTCGGCCAGATCGAACCAAAAGTGCTGATCACCTGCGCCGGCTACCGCTACGCCGGCAAAGAGATCGACCAGACCACCAAGGTCAATGAAATCCTCGGACAGTTGCCGTCCTTGCAGCAATTGATTGTTGTGCCTTATGCGCGTCCTCAAGCGCGCATCGAGGATTTCCGCTGCCAGGCCAACGTGACGCTGTGGGACGATTTTTACGGCCCGGGCGGCGAGCCGCAATTCGTTCCCGTGCCTTTCGCCCATCCGCTGTACATCCTCTACTCCAGCGGCACCACCGGCGTACCGAAGTGCATTGTGCACGGCACCGGCGGCGTGCTGCTGCAACACGTCAAGGAACATGGCCTGCACACCGACCTCGGCGCCGGTGACCGTCTGTTCTACTACACCACCTGCGGCTGGATGATGTGGAATTGGCTGGTCTCGGCGCTGGCCGTCGGCAGCGCCGTGGTGCTGTACGACGGCTCGCCGTTTCATCCAGGGCCGGAGCGCTTGATCGACCTGATCGACGACGAACGCCTCAATGTCTTCGGCACCAGCCCGAAATTCCTCACAGCGCTGGAAAGCAATGGCTTGAAGCCGTGCGAAAGTCATGACCTGAGCAGCCTGAGAACCATCCTGTCCACCGGCTCGGCGCTGTCGCCGCAAAGCTTCGATTACGTCTACCGCGTATTCAAGTCCGACCTGTGCCTGTCTTCGATGTCCGGTGGTACTGATATCGTTTCGTGCTTTGTGATTGGCAACCCGGTCCTGCCGGTGCGCCGTGGTGAGATGCAATGCAAGAGCCTGGGCATGGCGGTCGAAGTGTGGAACGACGATGGCAAGCCTGTGATCGGTGAAAAAGGCGAACTGGTGTGCACCCGACATTTTCCGGCCATGCCCATCGGCTTGTGGAACGACCCGCAACAGGAAAAGCTGCGCGCCTCATATTTCAGCCTGTTCCCCGGTGTCTGGGCCCAGGGCGATTACGCCGAACAACTGCCCCATGGTGGCATGCTGATCCACGGCCGCTCCGACGCGGTGCTCAACCCCGGCGGCGTACGCATCGGCACGGCGGAAATCTACCGTCAGGTGGAGAAAGTCCCGCAGGTGCTGGACAGCGTCGCCATCGGTCAGCAATGGCAGGATGACGTGCGAGTGGTGCTGTTCGTGCGCTTGCGCGAAGGCGTCGAGCTGGACGAAGTGCTGCAACAACAGATCCGCCAGGTCATCCGCGCCAACACCACGCCACGGCATGTGCCGGCGAAGATTGTCGCGGTGACGGACATTCCGCGGACCATCAGCGGCAAGGTTGTCGAACTGGCGGTGCGCAACGTGGTGCATGGCCAGAAGGTGAAGAACACCGATGCACTGGCCAACCCCGAAGCCCTGGAGCAATTTCGAAACCGCCCCGAACTGAACGACTGACGCCGTCGATCTACTGTGGGAGCAAGCCCGCACATTTTTGATCAGCGTCGGCCCCTTCAGTCCATCAACCCCCATTCCCCCGGCGGTGAATGGGGACCGGGCGTGGCCTCGGCGTGCAATTTCAGGCGCAAGCGCAAGTTGTTCACCGAATCAGCATGTTTCAACGCCTCTGCCTCATCGATTGCGCCCTCGGCAAACAGCGCGAACAGCGCCCCGTCAAACGTCTGCATTCCCACCTCTGAAGACTTCTCCATGATCCCCTTGAGTTCGCCAAACTCATTGCGCCGGATCAGGTCGCCGATGGTTGGTGTGCCCAGCATCACCTCCACCGCCGCCCGGCGCTGCCCGTCGCGGGTACGCACCAGACGCTGGGACACAAACGCTTTGAGGTTGTTGCCCAGGTCGTTGAGCAACTGCCCCCGGCGCTCTTCGGGAAAGAAGTTAATCACGCGGTCCAGCGCCTGATTGGCGTTGTGCGCATGCAACGTGGAAATTACCAGATGACCGGTATCGGCAAACGCCAGCGCATGCTCCATAGTCTCGCGGTCACGGATTTCGCCGATCAACACCACGTCCGGCGCCTGGCGCAACGTGTTTTTCAGCGCGGCGTGGAAACTGCGGGTATCGACGCCGACCTCGCGCTGATTGACGATCGACTTTTTGTGCCGATGGATAAACTCGACGGGGTCTTCGATGGTGATGATATGGCCGCTACTATGGCGGTTGCGGTAGTCGACCAATGCCGCCAGCGAGGTCGACTTGCCGGAGCCGGTCGACCCGACGAACAGTATCAACCCCTGTTTGAGCATCACCGTTTCGAGCAGCACCGGCGGCAGCTTGAGGTCTTCGAAGCGTGGAATGTCGAGTTTGATGTTGCGCGCCACGATGGACACATCATTGCGCTGCTTGAAGATATTGAGCCGGAAACGCCCGACCCCGGCCAGGGAAAGCGCCAGGTTCATTTCCAGGTCCCGATCGAACTCCAGGCGTTGTTCGGCGTCCATGATGGACGCGGCAATGGCCGCCACTTCTCCCGGCTTGAACGGTTGATCGGTCAGGGCTTTGAGCACACCGTCAAATTTCGCGCTGGGTGGCGCGCCCGTGGACAGGTAAAGATCGGAGCCATGGCGGCTGGCCAGAATCTGCAGCAGTGCATCGATTTCCATGGCAAAAAGCACCCACGAAGCATTCAATGAAAAAAAATGACCCCATGCGGGTCATCCAGCGTCTACCGCCTTGCAAGGATAGTAGACGCCGCCACACTGACTCATGCGCAGGACATGTAGATGAACGCACCACCGACCGCCAGCGATGCCCAGGCCTTGATTGCCCGACTGGACTGGACAAACAACCCGCTGGGCGCCGCCGAAAACTGGCCGCAGAGCCTGCGCACCGCGGTGGACATCGTGATCCACTCGCCAATGCCGATGCTATTGCTGTGGGGCCCGCAGCTCACCCAGATCTACAACGACGGCTTCGCCTTCCTCGCCGGCAGCAAACACCCTCACGCTTTCGGACAACCGACGCACCAGATCTGGCCGGAACTCAAAGACTTTACCGACCCGATTTACAGCGCCGTCCTACAGGGTCAGGTGCGGACCTACAGCGAACAGCGCTTCACCTTGCAACGCGACGGTCGGGATTCTGACTTCTGGCTGGATTTGACCTACAGCCCCATTCGCAATGAAAGCGCCGAGGTTGCCGGGATTCTGGTCACGGCCATCGAAACCAACGAACGCCGCCGCATCGCCCTCGAACTGGAACAACGCTCCGCCGCCAGCCTCAAGGCCCAGCAAGACACCGAGCAGCGCCTGCAACTGGCACTGGCCGCCACCGATGCCGTCGGCACCTGGGACTGGGACATTGGCGAAGACCGTTTCATCGCCGATGCGCACTTCGCGCAATTGCATGGCGTCGATCCGGCCATGGCCAACCAGTTGCCGATCAGCGAATACCTCCACGGCGTGCACCCCGAAGACCGCGCCATGATCGCCCGCAGCATCAAGCACTGCATCACCCATGGCAGCGAGTACGCCGAGGAATATCGCTTGCTGCAAGCCGACGGCCAGTTGCGCTGGGTGTTTGCCCGGGGTCGTTGCTACAAGGACCACCATGGCCGGCCGATCCGTTTTCTCGGCGCCGCGCTGGACCTGACCGAACGCAAACACATCGAACAGGCCTTGCGCCAAAGCCAGACCGAGCTGCAATTGATCATCAACGCGATGCCGATCCTGATCAGTTATGTGGACCGCGAAGAGCGCTTTCGCCTGAACAACGCCGCCTATCTGGAATGGTATGGCCTGACGCCCCAGGAGCTTTACGGCCGCACCATTCGTGAAGTGCTCGGCGATGAAGCCTATGCCCTGCGCGCCGAATACATCGCCGAGGCGCTGAAAGGCAAGACCTGTTGTTTCAGCATCAGCGCCGACCACCGCGATGGCAGCACCCGCCAGGCCCTGATGAACTACCTGCCACGCCACGGCGCAGACGGCGCGGTGAATGGTTTCTACATCTTCGTGATCGACGAGACCGAGCGCAAACAGACTGAAGAGGCGCTGCGCAACCTCAACGAAACCCTGGAAGAACGCGTGAGCGCTCGCACCCAACAACTGGCCGAAGCCAACCAGCGGCTGCAGAACGAGATGTTCGAGCGTGAGCGCGCCGAAGACGCCTTGCGGCATGCACAGAAAATGGAAGCGGTCGGCCAGCTCACCGGCGGCATCGCCCATGACTTCAACAACATGCTCACCGGGATCATCGGCAGCCTCGATTTGATGCAGCGCTACATCGCCGATGGGCGCGCGGCCGAGATCGGTCGCTTCACCGAAGCGGCGGTGTCCTCGGCCCATCGCGCCGCCGCCCTGACCCATCGGTTGCTGGCATTCTCAAGGCGTCAGTCACTGGATCGCAGGCCACTGGACGCCAACCAGCTGGTGCATTCCCTGGAAGACTTGCTCAGCCGGACCAAGGGCGATCACATCGAGCTCAAACTAAAGCTGGCCGATGAGGTCTGGCCGGTCAGTACCGATGTCAGCCAACTGGAAAACGCCTTGCTCAACCTCGTGATCAATGCCCGGGATGCGATGCCCGATGGCGGCGAGTTGTTGATCGAAACCGCCAATGTTCACCTCGACGGCAGCGACGTCACTCCGCTGGAGCCAGTCAGGGCCGGGGATTACCTGATGATTGCCGTCAGCGACAACGGTGCCGGCATGACCCCATCAGTACTGGCCAAGGCCTTCGATCCGTTCTTCACCACCAAACCCATCGGCCAGGGCACCGGCCTTGGGTTGTCGATGATCTATGGTTTCGCCCAGCAGTCGGGCGGGCACGTCAGCCTGCACAGCCGGCCTGGCCAGGGCACCAGCGTTCGCCTGTATTTGCCACGGTTGCACGTCGCCCTGCCGGAACACGCTCAGCTGCCGGTCACCGGCGAAGCACCGCCAGCGGTTGCCGGTGAAACCGTGGTGTTGGTGGAAGACGATCCGGCGGTGCGCATGCTGGTGCTCGACCTGCTCAAAGAGTTGGGTTATCACGCCCATGAAGCCGAAGATGCGCAGAGCGCCCTGCCCTTGCTGGAGTCCGACCTGCGGGTCGATCTGCTGGTAACCGATGTCGGGCTGCCGGGCATGAATGGTCGGCAATTGGCGGAAATCGCTCGTCAGCACCGCCCGGAGCTCAAAGTACTGTTCATTACCGGTTATGCCGAGAAAGCCGCCGAACGCCAGGGCTTCCTGGAGGAAGGCATGGACATGGTAGCCAAACCCTTTTCCATGGACCTGTTGGCCAACAAGATTCGCACGATGATCGGCCAAGCCGGCTGAGTTAAGGCATAATCGCGCGCCCCACGCTGGCACCAACATAGCCACCACCGTTGCAAGGTACTGCCCATGAAAGCCCAAGCCCGCCATATTCTGGTGAAAACCTCGGAAGAAGCCGAGCAGCTCAAACAACGCATCGCCAAGGGCGAAGCCTTCGATGTGCTGGCCAAGAAATACTCCACCTGCCCGTCCGGTAAACGCGGCGGCGACCTTGGCGAAGTACGGCCCGGGCAGATGGTCGGGGCGATCGATGCGGTGATCTTCAAAAAACCGCTGCGGGTGGTGCATGGGCCGATCAAGAGCAAGTTCGGGTATCACCTGGTGCAGGTGTTTTACCGGGACTGATCGGCTGGCTCGATGTACAGGGTGAGGCTTGCCAAAAAAATCACAGCATCCCCAAAGATTGCATCTCAATCTTTGGGGATCAGTGCCCCCGGAATCTGAATCACCCGACTCGCCAAGCGATGCCCCGCTTCAGCAGCCTCGACCGGGCTCCCACCCTTGAGGCGGCAAGCCAGATACGCCGCGCTGAACGAATCCCCCGCCGCCGTGGTGTCCACCACCCGTTCGACCACCTGCGCCGGCACTTCGAACGACTCGCCGTCACAGCGAATCAGACACGCCTCGGCACCGCGCTTGAGCACCACTTCGGGCGTGCCCATCTGCTCGTAAGCAGCAAACACCGCCGCGTAATCAGAAAAGTGGAACAACGCCTGCTCGTCATCAACCGTCAGCAACGCCAGGTCGACATAAGGCAGCACACGGCGATAAGCCGCCCGCGCGTCCTCGACCGAGGCCCACAGACGTGGTCGATAATTATTGTCGAACACGATCCGCGCATCCCGCTGTCGGGCTTCGATCAGGGTGTCCAGCAGTTTCTCCCGGCCCTGCTCACCGAGCACCGCCAGGGTGATGCCGCTGAAATACAGCACGTCGTAATCCGGCAGTGCTGCCAGGATCGGCGCGGCCGCCGGGGTGGTAAAGCAATCGCGCACGGCCGCTTCATTGCGCCAGTAGAGAAAACGCCGCTCGCCGGCCGCATCGGTCTGGATGCAATACAGACCGGGCAAGCGACCGGGCAACCGCTGAACCATATCTAGCCCGATATGTTCGCTGGCCCAACTCTGGCACATCGCATCGCTGAAACTGTCGTCACCCAGGGCAGTGACGTAATCCACCGTGCCGCCATCGCCCAGTTCACGGGCCAGATAGACTGCGGTGTTCAGGGTATCGCCGCCGAAGCTTTGTTGCAGAGAGCCGTCGGCGCGCTGCTGCAGTTCGATCATGCACTCGCCGATCAGGGCGATGCGCGGGATGTTGGGGCCCAGGGGGCTGATGTTGTTCATGTTGTGGGGGCTCTTAGAAACAGGTTTCCATGGTTTCGATGACATTCAGCTGCTCATCCACCAGACACCCGATACGCCACTTGTCGAACGTCAAACACGGGTGCGAAGTCCCGAACGAAATGATATCGCCCACCCGCAACTCAACCCCCGGCGCCACGGTCATGAACGCGTGCTGGTCCATCACCGCCGTCACCTTGCAGGCACTCACATCATCGCCGGTCGCCGGCACCACGCCGGCCTTGTAACGCAGCAACGGCACCGGCAAACCGGCGTCGTAGGCCACGTCGCGCTTGCCCAGGGCGATCACTGCAAAACCCGGTTCGGGCAACGACTGCACATGCGCCCAGACTTCCAGCGCCGGGCGCAAACCTTCGTGCAGGTCGCTGCGACGGTCAAGCACGCAGCATTGTGCTTCTTTGTAGATGCCATGGTCGTGGGCCACGTAACTGCCGGGGCGCAGCACGCTGAGGAAACGCCCGCCGGCATTCTGCGCTTCGAACGACTCGGCGATCAGGTCATACCAGGCCGACCCCGACGCAGTGATGATCGGCTTGTCAATCGCGAACGCGCCGCTGTCCTGCAGTTGCACCGCCAAACGCACCAGGGAGGCGGCGAACTCGCGGATGCCGCTCACCGCATGATCACCGTGAATCACCCCTTCGTAGCCCTCGATGCCGGTCAGCGCCAACGCCGGTTGAGCGTTGATAGCCTTGGCCAGTGCCAGCACTTCGGCTTCGGTGCGGCAACCGCAACGACCGCCGACCACGCCGTACTCGATCATCACGTTCAGGCGCACGCCGCGCGAAGCGAAATACGCGCCGAGGTCGGCGACGTTATCCGGGTGATCGACCATGCAATAGAACTCGAAGGTCGGGTCTGCCAGCAGATCGGCGATCAGCGCCATGTTCGGCTTGCCAACCAGTTGATTGGCCATCAGCACCCGCCGCACACCATGGGCGTAAGCCGCGCGGGTTTGCGTGGCACTGGCCAGGGTGATGCCCCAGGCACCGGCGTCCAGTTGCCGACGAAACAGCGCCGGGGTCATGCTGGTTTTACCGTGGGGCGCCAGTTCCGCGCCGCTGTGGCTGACGAAGTCCTGCATCCAGCGAATGTTGTGTTCCAGCGCGTCGCGGTGCAGCACCAGGGCCGGCAGACTGACGTCCCGCACCAGGTTGGCGCCGGTCTGGGCGGCGCCCTTTTCCACGGCGGCGGTATTGATGGCAGTAGACATGGTCGATCTCCTCACACACGGCCGCAGGCAGCCGCTGTTATTCGTTGATACGCCGGGCGAGGCTGTTGGCGCTGTCGATCAGCACCCGGCGATAGTCGTTGTAATTGTTCTTCGCATCGGCCCGTGGGGCGACGATGCACAGGGTTGCGATGGCGACGCCGTTCGGGTCTTTGACCGGCGCCGCGAAGCAATGGGTAAAGGTGTCGGCGACGCTGTCGAAGGAAAAGAATCCGTCAATGGCGGCCTGGCGGATCTCCCGGAGAAACTGCTCCAGCGGCAGGCGTTCGCCGTCGGGCAGGATGAAGTCGTCGGGGTCGATCAAATCGACGATCTGCTGATCGCTCAGATGCGCCAGCAGCAGGCGCCCGGAAGCGGTCCAGGGGATCGGCGCGTTTTCGCCGATGTCCGAGGAAATGCGGAAATGCCGCTCACCCTCTTTCATCAATGCCACGGTGTATTTGCGCCCGTTGAGCAGGCACATCTGCGCGGTTTCGCGGGTCTGGCTGACGATTTCCTGCAAGGCCTGATCGGCCTCGCGGGACAGGTCGAAATGACGCAAATGCGCCTGTCCGAGGAAGTACAGCTGACGACCGAGGTAAACGTGACCTTCCTTGCCCACGGATTCGAGGATGCGCCGCTCCAATAAGGACGCAACCAGTTCGTAGACCGTGGATTTCGGGCTGCCGATGCCGCTGGCGATTTCGTTCGGGCGCAGGGGCTGGCCGATTTCCTTGAGGAAATCGAGGATGTCGAACGCCCGGTCCAGACCGCGAGCCCGGCGCTTGATGGTGTCTTCGGTCATTTCAGTGGTCCCATTCAAAGTGCCGGGAGTTTACCCAGAGTGCGGTGGCGACCGTTAGGCCGCCTTAATGATCGTTCCCACGCTCCGCGTGGGAACGATCGGTGCCAGAACTCAGGCCTTCTTCTTGTACGCGATGCAATCAATCTCGACCTTGCAATCGACCATCATGTTCGCCTGCACGCAGGCCCGGGCCGGGGCGTGTTCGCTTTTGAAGTACTCGGAAAACACCTTGTTGAAACTCCAGAAATCCCGCGGGTCTTCCAGCCACACGCCCGTGCGCACCACGTCTTCGAGCCCGTAACCGGCCTCTTCCAGAATCGCGATCAGGTTTTTCATGGTCTGGTGAGTCTGCTCGACAATCCCACCCACGATGATTTCACCATCCACCGCCGGCACTTGGCCGGACACGTGCAGCCAGCCATCGGCTTCGACGGCGCGGGCAAAAGGACGGGGCTGGCCGCCACCGGCGGTGCTGCCGGTGCCGTAACGAGTAATGCTCATGGATGTTTCTCCTGATTAAAAAATGAAGGCTTAAAAGCGGGTGCTCTTGAGAAATTCCGCCAGTCGCGGCGACTGCGGGCGCTCGAACAGTTCCTTGGGCGGCCCCTGCTCTTCGATCCGCCCCTGATTCATGAACACGATCTTGTCCGAGACCTCAAAGGCAAAGCGCATTTCGTGGGTCACCAGCAACATGGTCATGCCATCCTCGGCCAGGCCCTTGATCACGTTCAGCACTTCGCCCACCAGTTCCGGATCGAGGGCCGAGGTGACTTCGTCGAACAGCATCAGGCTGGGGTTCATGGCAATCGCCCGGGCGATCGCCACGCGCTGTTGCTGGCCGCCGGACAACTGACCGGGGTAATGATCGCGGCGCTCCAGCAGGCCGACCCGCTCCAGCCATTTTTCCGCCAGCGCTACCGCCTCGTCCTTGTGCAACTTTTTCACCTTGAGCAAACCGAGGGTGACGTTCTGCAACGCAGTGAGGTGCGGGAACAGATTGAATTGCTGGAAGGCCATGCCGGTCATGGCGCGATGGCGGGCGATGACTTTTTCCGGGTGGCGCACGCGCTTGCCGTTGACCTCGTCATAGCCGATGGATTCACCGTCGAGCAGAATCTGCCCGCCCTGGAACTCTTCGAGCATGTTCACGCAGCGCAGCAGCGTGGTCTTGCCCGAGCCGCTGGAGCCGATCAACGTGACCACATTGCCGCGCTGCATGGTCAGGTCGACACCCTTGAGCACTTCGAGCGGGCCGTATTGTTTGTGCAGGCCGCGAATCTCCAGCAGCGCCTGGTTCTGGGTCGAAACTTGAGCTTGTGTCATGGCAAGGCCACCCGCTTTTCAATGTGCCGGCCGAGTAATTCGATGGCGTAGTTGATGACGAAAAACAGCAATCCGGCGAACAGGTAAAACTCCAGGGTCATGAAGGTCCGGGCGATGATCTGTTGAGTGCTGAGCAGCAGCTCGGCGACGCCGATCACCGACAACAAGGTCGACGCCTTGACGATCTCGGTGGACGAGTTGACCCAGGTCGGCAAGATCTGCCGCAACGCCTGGGGCAACAACACATAACCCAGCGCCTGGTAAAACGTCAGGCCGATGGCCTTGCTCGCTTCCATCTGGCCACTGGGCAGCGCTTGCAACGCACCGCGCACGATCTCGGCGACATGGGAACCGCAAAACAGCGTCAGGCCCAAAGTGCCAGCCCCGAAAGCGCTGATCTGCCAGCCCAGTGCCGGCGCCATGTAGAAGCAGGCCAGTACCAATACAAACACCGGCGTGCCGCGAATGATGTCGACGTAAAACCGGAACGGCGCGCGCATCCAGAACGTGCCGTAGGTGAGTACCAGGCCGGCGACGATGCCGACCAGCGTACCCAGCAAAATCGCCAGGCCCGAGCACTGCACACTGGTCAGGAAGCCCTGCCACAGGACATCCCGGGCCACCCATAACTCATGCAACCAGCTGGGGGATTCGTACATGGGGCCTCCTATCGGCGAATCGCCAGACGCTGTTCGAGGTAACGCAGCATCATGGCAATGAGGTAACAGGCCGCAACATAGAGCGCCGTGGTCACCAGCCAGGTTTCAATCACCCGGTAGCTCTCGACATTGATCTTGCGCGCGTAATAGGTCAGCTCCGGCACGGCAATCGCCGCCGCCAGCGAGGTGTCCTTGAACAGCGAAATGAAGTTGTTCGACAGCGCCGGCAGCACATTGCGCAGCATCACCGGCACGGTGATGTACGCCTTGACCTGCCACTCGCCCAAGCCAATCGCCAACCCGGCTTCACGTAGCCCCTTGGGAATGCTCAGCAGCCCGCCACGAAACACTTCAGTCAGGTACGCCCCGGCATACAGCGACAGGGTGATGATGAACGACGGGATCTTGTCCAGGCGAATGCCCAGGCTCGGCAAGGCGAAGTAGATCAACAGAATCAACACCAGAATCGGCGTATTACGGATCACCGTCACATACACCGACGCCAGCCCCCGCAATGCGCGATGCTTCGACAGCAAAGCAAATGCCATCAGCAGGCCGATCACGCAGCCGATGGCGATCGACACCAGCGCCAGCTCAAGACCCAGACCGAGCCCCGCCAGCAAGGTGTCGAAATCGCGCCACACGGCGGCAAAATTCAACTGATAGTTCATGGTCAGCAGTACCTTGAGCGGGGCGATTTAAAACCGCCCCGCTCTCACGGGATCATTTGAATTCGACTGGGAAACCGATCGCAGGAGTCGGTAGATCCACACCGAACCACTGCTTGAACGACGCCGCGTAAGTCGGGAACTCAACACCGGTCATGCCCTCATGCAGCACGGTGTTGACGAAGTTCAGCCAATCCTGATCGCCGCGTTTGACCGCACAGGCGTAGGTCTGCGGGCTCCAGGCGTAGGTCGGGCTGCGATAACGGCCAGGGTTCTGCACCATCAGGTATTTCACCGACGACTGATCGGTGGCCGCCGCGTCGGCACGGCCGGAGTTCACCGCCTGATACATCAGATCCACGCTGTCGTACTGATCGACCTTGGCCTTGGGCAGCGCCTGATGCACCAGTTCTTCGGCGTACACGTTCTGCAGTACCGCCACGGTCACACCGTCGGCGGCGGCCCTGAGGTCCTCGATTTCCTTGTACTTGCTGTTGGCCGGCAGCAACAGGCCAACACCTTCGCGGTAGTACGGCAGCGTGAACGCGACCTGTTGGGCGCGGCTGGCGGTCACGGTGATGAACTGGCAACTCATGTCGACCTTGTCGGTCAGCAGATTCGGAATCCGCGCATCGGACGACTGCACCACGAACTCGACCTTGCTCGGGTCGTTGAACAACCCCTTGGCCACCATCCGCGCGATATCGATATCAAAACCCTGCAACTTGCCGTCCGCTCCCTGGAAGTGCCACGGCGCATTGGTACTGCCCGTGCCCACAATCAATTTCCCACGGGCCAGCACGCTGTCGAGCTTGCTGTCTGCCGCTTGAGCGACACCCACGGCAGCGGCCGAAGCCGCGAGAACGAAAACACACGCTTTAAACAAGGAAGGTCGGCGATGCATGGCAAGCACTCCAGGGCTGTGTTTATTCCGCTATACCGGAACTAGGTATGTAACAACGGAATAGACAGCAGAAAGTGTGCCACAGGATTGCTGGAAAATCCTGTTGCTTACTAAACGGTAATAAATTCAGAGAGATGGAAATTTCCCAATGCAGACTTGCGCAGCAACAACGGGTCAATGAGCGCTACCAAGGGCTACAGGGTTGGGTAGCAAGGCAACATTCGAGTGCGCGAGAGTCCAAAAAGAAGCAATTCGACAGGCGCGCCCATGCTCTGGGATCGCCCGCACGATTTACCACCCGTCGGATTAGAGCCCATACCTGTCAGATCTGACAGTTGTGGATCGCGGGTTGCGGGCGCTCAATCTGTGCAAGCCGTTCAAGCCTTCCATCATGCAACACTGGCCTGCGGACTTTTGACAAACACTTACAGGAGTTTCCACATGTCTGAACAATCCACAAAAGCTAATTTGGTACGTAATGGTGATTTCACACAGGAGGGCAAGGACTGGACTTCTGATACGCCGGAGAAAGTCCGCTATAAAGACGGTTATTGTGTCTTGCAGTTTCCAGGCCTGATCACTCAGGACGTAACGATCGACAGCGTGGGTGAGTTTCGATTTTCCGTGAAAATGAAAACGGAGAGGGGTTCTGCCTGCACAGCACAAGTCTTGATGCATCCTTCGTGGGAGATCCGCCGCCTCGGTATGGGAGGTGGAACGTCCTGGGAATTACAATACGTAGATTTCACACTACCTCTTGGTACCACCAAAGTGACGATCAAGCTGCAAGCAAACGATGGTCCGTCCGACGCTTTTGGATCATATTTCGATGACGTACGGCTTGAGCAACGTTGAAGTATGAGGACCTGGGGGATTTTTGCAGTTCTACCGCTCGCCTGCGCCCTTGCAGACATCCCCCCGTTCCCTTTTTCCCACCGCTATCACCGTCACCACCAGAACCTCATCCACAACCCGATAAACCAGTCGATACCCGGCACTACGCAGCTTGATCTTGTAAGCATTACCCAGCCCGCCCAGCCGATCCGCTGGAACGTGCGGATTAGCCAACCGCTCCTGAAGCTTCTTCTTGAACTGCTCCCTCAACGTTGCCCCAAGCTTCTGCCACTCCTTCCAGGCCTTTTCAGAAAACTCCAGCTCATAGGTCATCGATAGAAACCTTGATCGTAGGATCGTTTTCTCGTTCGCGGCAAAGGGCTACCAGCTCCATGTCTTCAAGCCGGTCCATCATCGCTTCGTATTCTTTGGCTGGGACGCAGTAGAAAGCGGGCTCATTACGGTTGAGGATTGCGACAGACAAACCACCACCGGCAGCGACCGTCCCCATGGGGTTTTTCTTTAGTTCGGAAATGCTCGCTACGACCTGTGAAAGCACAATGTGTGTCATTACGCTACTCCTTGAAGTGCTTTTAATGGCGCTAAAAATAGCACTCCGAACCAAGTCTGGCATCTATCCTTTACTCATAGAAATTGGAATTTGGACCACTGGCACCGAACCCCACCTGTAATTTCTGACAGTAGACCCACCCGCTCACCTCCTTTAACGTCAACTGGCCTTCGATAGTCTTTGAAAAGGAGATTTCAATGCGTTCGATTTCCACCCACCCACTGGATCCGGCCTACCGCAAAGCGCTCAACACCTGGCGCCCGGTGATTCTGTATTTCGGCAACGACCATTGTCCCGCCTGCGAATGGGCCGGACCGGTGTTCCGTGAAATTGCCGAGAAGTACAAAGATCACGCGTGCATCTATATGCTGGATACGAGCAAGTCCCCTCGGCATCAGGAAGTCGAAGGCACACCCACTGCGCTCTTTTACAAAAAGGGCAAGCTGCTGACGAAGCTCAAGGGCATAGGGACCCCGGAAACCCTGGAAGAACATTTCAAAAAGCACATCGGCAAGCTCAGACCCAAAAGAGTTGCCCGCAAACCTCGTCGCGACTTGCCGTGGCTACAGAAAACCCTCAGCACTTTATGCACTGCGCCTCGGGCACGGGAGCGATTGAATGCACGTTTGATGAGTAATGCAATGGGCAAATAACTGACCTGTAGCAACAGCCTCGCGCTGCTCGGCAGCTGCTACAAAAAGTACCCGCCGGTGTGTTTATCGTCCGGAAAAACGCAGCCGCGACAACATCCGCAGGTCACCTTCGCGGTAATAGTCATCGGTCCAGCTGTCATCCGCCGCCAACGGCCGGACCTGCTTGAGTTGCAGTTTCTTTGCGAAGTAGCGGAACCGGTAATGTTCGTAGAAGCGCAGCAGTTCCAGCCCGTAGCGATCGGCCAGGTCGGTGTTGCCACGGATGATCAGGTAGTTTTCGTCATTGCCGTTGCTGGCCGCGTCACTGAGGTTGTGGCTGCCGCTGATGATGGTTGGTGAATCGCTGGTGAAGTCGACGACGATGGCTTTGGTGTGCACCAGCAGGTTGCCCTTCTGGCCTTTCATGTTTTCCTTGAGCCAGCCTTCCAGGCCGGTGTTGAGCAGCGCGGTGGCAGCGAATTCGGCGGTGCGGTCGGCATGGAAACCGGTGATGCTGCTGACCGTATTTTGCAGGCCGTAACGCAAGATGTCGTCGTGGGGTTGGCCGAGCAGCGCGTTGAGTATTTTGTCCGGCAAGGTAAATGCGGTGACAAACAGCAGGTCTTTTTTGGCGGCGTTGATGATCTTGATGAACTCACTCAAGTCGCCCTCGCCCGAGCGCGGTGAAAAACCGGCGAACAGCAGCTGGTCAGGCTGCATCGGATTATGTTCCGTGAGCCAGTCCCGCGTGGCGCCGACGTCCGTCGGTGTGGCCCAGACCTGCTCGAAGGTTTGCAGGTAAGTGGCGCCGATCCGAGCGTCGTCCAGCACATGCACGACGTTGGCCTGACGGTAAACGCCGTTGGCAGTGAAGTTGGTGCTGCCGCAGAGTACTGCTTCGGGCTGATGCTGCCCCGCGGCATCGAGCCGGCTCAGGACCATGAACTTGTCGTGAAAGATATTGTGGGTGACTCGCCCGCGTTTGTTCGCCGCCGGGATTTTTTCCAGGCTGGCTTCGTTCAGCGCCGTGGTGTCTTCGCCAGGCTGGGCGTGGTACAGGACCCGAACCTTTACGCCACGCTCGAAGGCGGCGTTCACCGCATCGACGATCGCCTGCAACTGGTATTCATAGATCGCGATGTCCAGCGCCCACTGGCCATCCACGGCACGTTCGATAAACCCGAGCAGGCGTGCGAGCAGACCATTTTCCAGCCATTGCCGCGGCGCGTCCGGCCATTCTTCGATGGGCATTTTCTTGTTGACGCTGAGCAGCGCATCGAGGTCGGCGAATTTGCGCTGGAACGCCTGACTGGCAGCCACTGCCCGGTTGAAAATCACGTTCTGCCCCTTGGGCAGGCCATTGTCCGTGGTGACCGTCACTTCCAGGCTTTCACCCAACTGTGGCGCATCGGCAGTGCCATAGGCCAGGTGAACCCGATAATGGATCGTCACACCCGGATTGACCGCGTAATCGGCCCAGCGAAATTTCTGCAAAGGCGCGGCATCGCTGGGGGTGGCGTGAAACTGGGGGAACGTATGATCCTTGCCGGGAAAGGTCAGGCTGTTGAACAGAAACAGCCAGGGTTTGTCGCCTTGCTGTTTTTCGATGGCAAACCCCAGCAGGCCTTTGCGGCGGGGCTCGGCCAGGTCGATGGCCAGCAGCACACCGTTGGTGCCTGCGTAGGCTTTGACGCGGAAATCGTCCTGATCGTTGCGGGCTAGAACGCGCATGGGTCACTCCTGTGATGGGTTTGCTTACAGAGCATAGGGCAGCGATGCGATGGGGCCAGCACTGTCAGCACAAAACTCAACCTGAAATCAGCTCATCGATATGTCGATAATCAACCTGTAACTGCGCTGCCAATACCTTTGCCCGCCCGAGCCGAATCGGCCCGCGCTCGATGTCGATCAGCAACCCCGGACAATCCAGCTCCGGCAATGTCGACCATTCCTTCAACCGTCCATCCGTCACTAGCATCAGCCGCTGCTGTTCGGCCGGAAAACGCTTTTGCCGTGCCGCCAGCCAGCGCCCCGCCTCGCCCAGCGCCGCCAGCATCGGCGTCCCGCCGCCGGCGCCCAATCCCTCAAGCCAATCGCGTAAGCCCGCAGAGGCTTTCAAGCCTTGCACCTGCCACTTCGGCAGGTGACCGCTGGCGGTCAACAACGCCAGGCGTGCACGCTGGCGATAGGCATCGTCGAACAGTTGCGCCAGCAAGCCCTTGGCATCGCTCAACGCCTGATGGCGCCGGGTCGAAGCCGAGGCATCGACGATCACCAGCCACAGTTCATGCGGGGTGCGGGTCCGCAGATGGAACAATAGGTCATCGTGTTGACGCGGTCGGCCGTTGAGCAAAGTGCCGGGCCAGTTGACCGATCCGCTACGGGCGGCGTGACGCTTGCCCTGTTTACCTTGATCCAGCCGGCCTGCGCGGGGTCTGGCATTCGCCCCCGCGTCTGATCGAGGGCGAATGCCTAGGGCTTTTTTGGCCAGCTCGGCACTTCACGTCGAGCACCGACCGGCAGCGCCTGGGCGGGCATTTCGCCCCACTGGCCCTGACCTTCGTTCGGGTTGGTGGCTTGCGCATGGGATTGCTGTGGCGCTTGGGAGTGTTGCGGCGCAGAGGTCGAATGCTCCCGACGACGATGACGCAAGGCAAATTCGGCGACCGCGTCGATATCCTCTTCGGCAATGGCGTTCGCACCGCGCCAGGCCGCATGTGCCCGCGCCGCGCGCAGCCAGACCAGATCGGCCCGCAAGCCATCGACGCCGGCAGCAAAGCAGCGCTCGGTGATCTGCGCCAGTGCGGCATCGTCGAGCGGGATACTCGCCAGGGCCGCACGCGCCTTCTGGCAACGCTCGCGCAGGGCGTGTTGCTGACTTTCCCACTCGGCGCAGAAGCCTTGCGGATCGCTGTCGAAATCCAGTCGACGACGGATGATCTGGCCGCGCTCGGCGGGTGCGGTATGGCCTCTGAGGGCGACGTTCAGGCCAAAGCGGTCGAGCAGTTGCGGACGCAGTTCGCCCTCTTCCGGGTTCATGGTACCGATCAGCACAAACTTCGCCGAATGCCGATGGGAAATCCCGTCGCGCTCGATCAGGTTGGTGCCGCTGGCGGCCACGTCGAGCAGCAGGTCCACGAGGTGATCGGGCAGCAAGTTCACTTCATCGACGTAGAGCACGCCGCCGTCGGCCTTGGCCAATACACCCGGAGAAAACTGTGCGCGCCCTTCGCTCAAGGCCGCGTCGAGATCGAGGGTGCCGACCAGCCGTTCTTCGGTGGCGCCCAGGGGCAAGGTGACGAATTGACCACTGGCCAGCAGGTCCGCCAGGCCTCGGGCCAGGGTCGACTTGGCCATGCCGCGCGGGCCTTCGATCAGCACGCCACCGATTTTCGGGTCGATGGCGGTCAGGTACAGAGCGAGCTTCAAGTCATCGGCGCCGACCACGGCGGAGAGCGGGAAATGGGGGGTGTCGGTCATGTAGGGTTACTCATTGTGGTCGGTGGTGTGATCGTTCCCACGCTCTGCGTGGGAATGCCTCTGCGGACGCTCCGCGTTCGGCTCTTGGGACGCAGAGCGTCCCGGGCTGCATTCCCACGCAGAGCGTGGGAACGATCCGGCGATCCGGCTAACTGTCTTCTTCTATATCCAGCAACAAATTCTCCAGCGCCTCGCGGTACTCACCCGGCTCCTGCCACATCCCCCGCTGCTGTGCTTCGAGCAGGCGTTCGGTCATGTCGCGCAAAGCGTGGGGATTGTGTTCGCGGACAAACTCCCGGGTCGCCGGATCAAGCAAATAGGCGTCCGCCAGCAACGCATACTGGTGATCGTCGATCAGCTGCGTAGTGGCGTCGAAGGCAAACAGGTTATCGACCGTCGCCGCCAGTTCGAACGCGCCTTTATAGCCATGACGCTTCACCCCGTCGATCCATTTCGGATTGACCGCCCGGGAACGGATCACCCGGTTCAGCTCTTCCTTCAATGTGCGGATCTTCGGCAAGTCCGGCTGACTGTGGTCGCCGTGGTAACTCGCTGCGGCTGCGCCGCTGAGGCTCTCCACGGCCGCCAGCATGCCGCCCTGGAACTGGTAATAGTCGTTGGAATCGAGCAAGTCATGCTCGCGGTTGTCCTGGTTTTGCAGCACGGCCTGCACCTGGCTCAGACGCTGGGCGAATTGTTCACGGGCGGCGGTGCCTTCATCGGAGCCGCCGTAAGCGTAGCCGCCCCAGTTCAGGTAAACCTCGGCCAGGTCTTCGCGGCTTTGCCACAAGCGACCGTCGATGGCGCCCTGCACGCCCGCACCGTAAGCACCCGGCTTGGCCCCGAAGATCCGCCAGCCGGCCTGCCGCCTGGCCGCCTCTTCATCCAGACCGGACGTCAGCAGCGCTTCGCGCTCGGCACGAACCTTGGCGGCCAGCGGGTTGAGATCGTCCGGCTCATCCAGCGCGGCGACCGCTTGCACGGCGGCGTCGAACAGCCGGATCAGGTTGGCAAAGGCATCGCGGAAGAATCCGGAGACGCGCAAGGTCACGTCCACCCGCGGCCGGTCCAGCAGGCTCAACGGCAGAATCTCGAAGTCATCGACCCGCTGACTGCCCGTCGCCCACACCGGCCGCACGCCCATCAAGGCCATGGCCTGGGCAATGTCGTCGCCGCCGGTGCGCATGGTCGCGGTGCCCCAGACCGACAGACCGAGCTGACGCAAATGATCGCCGTGATCCTGCAAGTGCCGCTCAAGAATCAGGTTCGCGGATTGAAAACCGATGCGCCACGCCGTGGTGGTCGGCAGGTTGCGCACGTCCACCGAATAGAAATTGCGCCCGGTGGGCAACACGTCCAGCCGTCCACGGCTGGGCGCACCACTCGGCCCGGCCGGGACGAATCGACCGCTGAGGGCATCCAGCAGGCCGCGCATCTCTGCCGGGCCGCAGGCGTCCAGGCGCGGGGCGACGACCTCGCGCAAACTGTCGATGATCGCGCTCACGTCAGACCAGCCTGGCTCGCTCAACAGAGCAATTTCAGCGCTCAAGGCTTGCTCGATCAACTGCGCGGCGAACAGTTCCAGACGCTCGCGGGTATCTCCCGCCGTGCGCCACAGCTCATCACTGACCGCCTGCAAGGCATCCGGCCGAGGACCGTTCCACGGCTCGGCCAACACGCATTCCAGTGGATCGAAGCCCAATTCGAGCGCTTTGACCAGTGCCCGCAACAGACTCGATTGCGCACCACGGCCGTCGCCGCGAGGAATGCGCAGCAAGGCCAATAAAGTGTCGATGCGCAATCGCCCGGTCGGCGACTCGCCAAACACGTGCAGGCCATCGCGGATCTGCGATTCCTTCAAGTCACACAGGTAGGTGTCCAGGCGCGGCAACCAGATCGCCGCATCGGCATCGCTGTCGAGCTTCTCGTCCAGTTGCAGTTCGCGGTCGATGTGCGTATCGCGCACCAGTTGCAGAATGTCGCGTTGCAGTTCCCGGGCACGGCGTGGATCGAGCAACTGCGCTTCGTAATATTCGTCGGCGAGCAATTCGAGATTACGCAGCGGACCGTAGGTTTCGGCGCGGGTCAGCGGTGGCATCAGGTGATCGATGATCACCGCTTGCGTACGGCGCTTGGCCTGGGCGCCCTCGCCCGGGTCGTTGACGATGAACGGATAGATGTTCGGCAGCGGTCCGAGCAGCGCGTCGGGCCAGCAGTTTTCAGACAGCCCGACGCCCTTGCCCGGCAGCCATTCGAGGTTGCCGTGCTTGCCGACGTGGATCACGCCGTGGGCGCCGTAGGTGTTGCGCAACCAGAAGTAGAACGCCAGATAACCGTGGGGCGGCACCAGGTCCGGGTCGTGATAGACCGCGCTCGGGTCAACCTGATAACCCCGGGCCGGTTGAATGCCGACGAAGGTCAGGCCGAAGCGCAACCCGGCAATCATCATTCGCCCGCCACGGAACATCGGATCGTTTTCAGGCGAGCCCCAACGTTGCAGCACCGCCTCGCGATTGGCTTCGGGCAGCGCGTTGAACATCAAAAAGTAATCGTCCAGCGCCAGGCTTTGCTGACATGGACGTTGATCGAGCGTGTCCAGGTCATTGCTGACGCCACCGAGCAGTTGCTGGATCAGCGCGGTGCCGCTGTCCGGCAACTCGGCCGGTAGTGGATAACCTTCTTGATGCAGTGCACGCAGGATGTTCAGCGCCGCGGCGGGTGTGTCGAGACCGACGCCATTGCCGATGCGTCCATCGCGAGTCGGGTAGTTGGCGAGGATCAGGGCAATGCGTTTTTCACCGTTGGGCACTCGCGCCAGATCGATCCAGCGCCGTGCCAGTTCAGCGACAAAATCCATCCGTTCCGGTTGTGGTCGATAGCAAACCACATCGGACTGACTGCGCTCGCTGCGCCACGCCAGATCCTTGAAGCTGATTGGCCGACTGATGATTCGCCCGTCCAGCTCCGGCAGCGCGATGTGCATCGCCAAGTCACGGGGACCGAGGCCTTGCTCGCTGGCACGCCAACCGGGCTCGTTGTCCTGGGCGCAGATCGCCTGAATCACCGGGATGTTGCGACGAAACGGCCGCAGATGCGGCGCTTCAGGGCTGGACTGGGCGAAACCGGTGGTGTTGAGAATCACCCCCGCCTCGACTTCATCCAGCAAGTCCTCGACCACCATCAGGCAGCCGGATTCTTTCAGACTGGCCACGGCAATCGGCAACGGGTTAAGCCCCGCCGCCTGCAAACGCTGGCAGAAAATATCGATGAAACCGGTGTTCGCCGCCTGCAAGTGCGAGCGGTAAAACAGCACCGCCGCCACCGGCTGATCGGCCTGCCAATCGGCTTGCCAATCCTGAAGGTGCGCGGGGCTTTTTTTTGGGTGGTAGATCGCGGTGCGTGGCAGGGTTTGCGGCTCGGACCATGGATAGTCGCGACCCAGCCAGCGACTGGCGAGGCAGCGAAACAGGTCGAGCGCATTGGCCATGCCGCCCTGACGCAGGAAGTGCCAGAGCCGGTCGCGGTCTTCGGGGATCACGGTGCTCAGATCGCTGAGTTCCGGGTCCGGGCGATCGTCGCCCGGCACCAGAATCAACTGCACACCGCGCTGGGACAATTCCACCAGACGCTCGATGCCGTAACGCCAATAGGCGATACCGCCATGCAGCGAGATCAGAATCACCTTGGCGTGGCGCAGCACTTCGTCGACATAAAGATCGACCGAGGCGTGATTCTGCACCTGCATCGGGTTGGCCAGGCGCAGGCTCGGGTAATCATCGGGCAACTGCTGCGCCGCCTCGGCGAGCAACGCCAGACTGGAATCGCCGCTGCACAGGATCACCAGCTCGGCGGGGGTTTGTCCAAGGTCGGCAATGTTGTCATCCGACACGAAACCGCCGGGCTGGGTCCTGAGCAGGTGCATGGGTTAAACGCTGAGCGCAGCGCGCAATTGCGCTTCGAGTTGAACGGCGTCCAGCGCCTGACCGATCAACACCAGACGGGTGGTGCGCGCTTCCTCGGCACCCCACTGACGGTCAAAGTGCTTGTCGAAACGCGTGCCCACGCCCTGAATCAGCAGGCGCATCGGCTTGTTCGGCACCGCCGCGAAACCCTTGACCCGCAGAATGCCGTGCCGCACCACCAGTTGCGTCAGCGCGTCCATCAGCAGGCTTTCGTCGGCTTGTGGCAGCTCGATCGAAATGGAGTCGAACGCGTCATGGTCGTGATCGTGGTCGTCTTCACCTTCGTGGTGGTGATCGTGATGGCTGTGACGGCTGTCGATGTGTTCTTCGGAACCGGCGCCGAGGCCAATCAGCACGTCCAGTGGCAGGCGACCGCTGCTGGCTTCGATGACTTTTACCGCTGGAGGCAGCTCTTCGGCGACTTCCAGGCGCACGCGGGCCAGGTCTGTGGCGCTGATCAGGTCAGCCTTGTTGAGGATTACCAGGTCGGCGCTGGCCAGTTGGTCGGCGAACAGCTCGTGCAGCGGCGATTCGTGGTCCAGGTTCGGGTCTAGTTTGCGCTGGGCATCCACTTGATCCGGGAACGCCGCGAAGGTGCCGGCGGCCACGGCTGGGCTGTCGACCACGGTGATGACAGCGTCAACGGTGCAGGCACTGCGGATTTCCGGCCACTGGAAGGCTTGAACCAAAGGCTTTGGCAGGGCCAGGCCCGAGGTTTCGATGAGGATGTGGTCGAGGTCGCCGCGACGCGCGACGAGTTCGCGCATCACCGGGAAGAATTCTTCCTGGACGGTGCAGCACAGGCAGCCGTTGGCCAGTTCGTAGACGCGACCGCTGGCCTCTTCTTCGGTGCAGCCGATGGAGCACTGCTTGAGGATCTCGCCATCGATGCCCAGTTCGCCGAACTCGTTGACGATCACCGCGATGCGACGGCCCTGGGCGTTGTCGAGCATGTGCCGCAACAAGGTGGTTTTGCCCGAGCCGAGGAAGCCGGTGACGATGGTGACGGGGAGTTTGGCCAGTGTTTTCATCGGATGCCCTTTGGCAAGGTGGCGGGCATACGGGACGACGACCGGCAACGCGGGGGCGCGTGCCTGAAGAGTTCGCCACCGGATCACCCCGCCCGGTTGAAAGTGAGAATCTGTGTCGAGGCAGGTCTCCTGGCTGACGGTGTGCCAATCGTTGGACTGGCGTTTGCTGCGCCTTCCCGCGAGCCTGATGGATCAGGGTTTGCAGTGGCGTGGCAGCGAACATCACCGTTCACAGTTGCGGGGGCAGCCGCGGCATCGACCGCGTTCCCTTCTTAGCTTCGGCAAACGCCGAAGAACCTCGAAAGCGCAAGGCTACGCATCGTGTGGGGGCGGGTCAATCACTGCGCACGCCACCCGCACTTACAAAGAGCCAATCATTTTGGTATCCAAGTGAGAACCCCTGCCAATTGACTCCCCGCCCTCGCCCATGCTCTCCTACACGCCTTGTTACGGGTGCCCTTCACAGGGTGAAACGGGAAACCGGTGAATCATGTGCTTTACTCTAAAGCCATGTCAGTCCGGTGCTGCCCCCGCAACGGTAAGCGAGTGAAGCGTCAGATCCACTGTGCCGATCATCCGGCATGGGAAGGTGATGCTAGCAGGTTCAGGCGCAAGCCCAGCCCCTCGCGAGCCCGGAGACCGGCCCGCAACACAAAGTGACTTTTACGTTCACTGAATAACAAACCCGCGGTGGGCGGGCGCTGTTCGAAATCTCTGCGAGCCCTTGGTGTGCGGAGGTTTTCATGCGCTCTATTCACCCGCTGACAGACCAGAGGGAAGCGCCATGACGATCATCAGCAGCACCGCCAGCAACACCGACAAGAGCATCGCCAGCACCACCACGACCTTGACTCAACGCCTGACCGCCGCCGTGTGTGCGTCGATCCTTGGCGCCAGCCTTGTGTATTTCGCCGGTTTCTCGCACATCGAAGCGGTGCACAACGCCGCGCACGATACCCGTCACAGCTCCGCCTTTCCGTGCCATTGAGACCTGCTGAGATGATCAAGCGTATTGCGCAAACCGCAGGTTTCACCGGGCTGCTGGCCGCCCTGCTATTGACCCTGCTGCAAAGCTTCTGGGTCTCCCCGCTGATTTTGCAGGCCGAGACCTACGAAAAATCCGAGCCGGCCGCTGTTGAAATCCACGAGCACGCCGCAGGCGCAGTCGCTCATACCCACGATGCCGAAGCCTGGGAACCGGAAGACGGCTGGCAGCGCGTACTGTCCACTACCGGCGGCAACCTGGTGGTGGCCGTCGGTTTCGCCCTGATGCTCGCCGGTCTTTACACCCTGCGCGCACCGACCAAAACCTCTCAGGGCCTGCTCTGGGGCCTGGCCGGTTATGCGACGTTCGTGCTGGCTCCGACTCTCGGCCTGCCGCCTGAGCTGCCGGGCACTGCCGCGGCTGATCTGGCGCAACGGCAGATCTGGTGGATCGGCACTGCCGCGTCTACGGCGGTCGGCATCGCGTTGATCGTGTTCAGCCGTCACTGGCTGATGAAAGCGCTCGGCGTGGCGATCCTGGCCGTGCCGCATGTGATTGGCGCACCACAACCGGAAGTCCATTCGATGCTGGCGCCGGAAGCTCTGGAAACGCAATTCAAGATCGCTTCGCAGCTGACCAACGTGGCGTTCTGGCTGGCCCTGGGCCTGATCAGCGCCTGGTTGTTCCGCCGCAAAAGCGATGGACATTACAGCGCATGACTGAAAACGGCACAGTGCCGACCCTGGTGGTCGGCCTGGGCTGCCAGCGCGGCTGCCCCGTCAGCACGCTGCGGGCGCTGCTCGATCAGGCGTTACAGGCCCATCAAATCGAGCTTCGTGAGATCAAGGCCCTGGCCAGCATCGACCTCAAGCGCGATGAACCTGGCCTGATCCAACTGGCCGAACAGCTGGCATTGCCGTTGATGTATTTCAGCAGCGAACAATTGGCCGGTTATGAACCGCAACTCAGCCACCACTCGGACATCGCGTTTGAACGCACCGGTTGCTACGGCGTGGCGGAAAGCGCCGCGTTGGCCCTGGCCGAACAATTGGCCCAGGCCCCGGCAAAGTTGCTGATTCCACGACAAAAATACGCCCAGGCCACCTTGGCATTGGCCAGCGCCGCGTAAAATCCCCGATAATCCCCGCCTTCGATCATGAGCATTCTTCATCTGAAGCATGCCCAGCACCTATTTCTGACAGGAAACGACGATGACCGTCTATTTCATTGGCGCCGGCCCCGGCGACCCGGAACTGATCACCGTCAAAGGCCAGCGGCTGATTCGTAGCTGCCCGGTCATCATCTATGCCGGCTCCCTGGTCCCCGCCGCCGTGCTGGAAGGCCACCGGGCCGAACAGGTGGTTAACAGCGCTGAACTGCACCTGGAACAGATCGTCGAGCTGATCAAGACCGCCCATGCCAACGGCCAGGACGTGGCCCGGGTGCATTCCGGCGACCCGAGCCTGTACGGCGCGATCGGCGAGCAGATTCGCTACTTGCGTGAACTCGACATCCCTTTCGAAATCGTTCCCGGCGTCACCGCCACCGCCGCCTGCGCGGCCCTTTTGGGTGCCGAACTGACCCTGCCGGACGTGTCACAGAGCGTGATTCTGACCCGTTACGCCGACAAGACCGCCATGCCCGCTGGCGAAGAGCTGGGCAGCCTGGCGCAACACGGGGCGACCATGGCGATCCACCTGGGGGTCAATCATCTGGAGAAGATCCTTGCCCAATTGCTGCCGCACTACGGCGCCGACTGCCCGATCGCGGTGATTCACCGGGCGACCTGGCCGGATCAGGATTGGGTGGTGGGAACGCTTGCGGACATTGCGCAGAAGGTACAAGCCAAGGGCTTTCGCCGGACGGCGCTGATTCTGGTGGGTCGAGTGCTGGGCAGCGATCACTTCAGTGAATCGTCGCTGTATCGCGCGGGGCATGCTCACCTCTACAGACCCTGAGATGATCGTTCCCACGCAGAGCGTGGGAACGATCAAAAAAAACGGCACTCACGGGTGCCGTTTTTTCGTTTCTGCAGCGAACACCTTAGTAGTAGGCGTTTTCTTTCTGCGTGTGGTCAGTCACGTCACGTACACCCTTGAGCTCGGGAATGCGCTCGAGCAAGGTGCGCTCGATGCCTTCCTTCAGGGTGACGTCTGCCTGGCCGCAGCCCTGGCAACCGCCGCCGAACTTCAGCACGGCGATGCCGTCTTCGACCACATCGATCAAGCTGACCTGACCGCCGTGGCTGGCCAGCCCCGGGTTGATCTCGGTTTGCAGGTAGTAGTTGATGCGTTCGTTGACCGGGCTGTCGGCGTTGACCATCGGGACTTTGGCGTTTGGCGCCTTGATGGTCAGTT
The DNA here is from genome assembly GCF_030687165.1 of Pseudomonas sp. FP1740. Classification (NCBI taxonomy): domain Bacteria; kingdom Pseudomonadati; phylum Pseudomonadota; class Gammaproteobacteria; order Pseudomonadales; family Pseudomonadaceae; genus Pseudomonas; species Pseudomonas sp. FP1740. The sequence continues at coordinate 2,648,466 of NZ_CP117461.1, read as the reverse complement.
GGCCACCCATGCGGTCGGTGGCGTAGTCGACTACCGCATCGTCCAGAAACGCTTCGCTGAACGAGTCGATATAGGCGGTGAAGCTTTTGAGCCCCAGCGCTGTATCTTCAGGTTTTTCTTCGCCCGGCTTGCAGTAGGCAATGCAGGTTTCGGCGTACTGGGTGCCAGGCTGGGTGATAAAGACGCGGATGCCGATACCCGGGGTGTTCTGCTTGGAGAGCAGATCGGCCAGGTAATCATGGGCGGCGTCGGTAATGGTAATAGCGGTCATGGAAACTCCTCGCAGGCTTGGACGCAGTTTACGCCAATCGACGCGCCGCACAAAGTCCTAGTATTTTTGTCGGGAAAGCGGTCATCAAAGATTCTCGTAGCGATTCATATCCAACACACCCTCTTCCACCGGGTCGGTGTCGTGGATGTACCGGCTCAGATCATGGAAATACTGCCAGAATTGCGGATGACTGCGACGAATGCCCCAGCGTTCGACGATTTTTTCGAAACTGGCGGCGTCTTTGGCGTTTTCCATCTCGTCGACAAACGCCGGCACTTGCCCGGCCGGAATGTTGAACATGAAGTTCGGGTAGCTGCTCAGAACACCCGGATAGATCGTCAACGTGTCGAGCCCCGGCTGATAACGCAGCGACTCCCCGAGCAGGAACGCCACGTTGCTGTGGGCGCGGTTGCGCAGCAGGCTGTAGACCTCTCGCTTGCCGCTTGGGGTTTCGATACGCAACATCGTGGCTTCCGGCAACTGATCGATGACTTTCAAACCGGCGGCCGGGCGCGACGTCAGGCGGCTCAGGGCCTGCTCGGCGTTCTGCAACGCCGGATCGATGTTCGGCCGCGAGCAGTAAGCGCCGTCGCAGCGGTTGATCGGATCGGGCCTGGCATTGAGTTCGCCGTAACGGGACAGCAGCTGCAAGGCGAAATCGCGTTTCGGGTCGTTTTCGTCCAGCGTCAGCGCCGTCGGCTTGTCGTTGTCGATGTCCTCGTAATCCAGCCACATCTTGAACTTGCCGCTGTTCTGGTACCAATCGTCGAGATAGCCGTCCCGTGAGTTGGCAGGCATCAGGCGCAGGAAGTTCTGCTCGGCGCCGTTGCGGATCAAGTCGAAGTACAGCCGGGTCTGGGCCTGATGGGACACGTTGCCGAACACATCGAAGTTGACCGCCAACTGGTAATACGTGCGTTCCAGCAATGGATAATCGAACAGCCACATCGTCTGCGGCACATCGCCGATCAGGCCCTTGGTCACCGAGGCGCTGTCGAAATGCCGAAAGATACTCAGCAGTGCGTTGTCATTGCCGGCCCACAGGGTCGACCAGCTCGGCGCCGGCAAGTCGGCATAGCTGTCCCGGCGCAGGGCTTCGTATTCGTTGCGTTTGTTGCGGTAGTCGTGCCACAGGCTCAGGACACTGCCGACATCATCGTTCTGCCCCGGCATCGCCAGCAACGGCGTGGCTTGGCCGCGATATTTCGGGTCGGTGATGTAAAGGTCATGTTCCGGGGCCTGGAACAGTGCCCAGAAGTTGTCGCGAATCACGTCGGTGGCGATCTGGCCCCGGCAGACCGGGCCGCGAATAAAGGTACGCACGAAGTATTCGGCGTTATCGAGCATGAACTGGTAACGCGCCTGGGCCGGGATCGCTTCGAACGTGGCAAACGGATTGGCCCGCCGCTCCGGCCCGTAGCCCGGTAACGCGTTGACCTGCCAGTTACCGTTGTAAAACAGGCTCTTGATCCGCGCCATCTTCGCCGCGCTCAGCGGGTAGGTGATGTGGGTCTTGTGCACGATCACGCCTTGCACCGGCCACAGACGGTAATAGACCTGAGTGCCCGGATCATCATTCGGACGGCGGGTGTTGATCAGGTCGATGGGCTGCCCCGTCGGCGTGCGCGAACGTACCCACTGAAAGAAATGCCCCGGCTCGCCGTCCTTGAAATAGATATGGGCCAAGAACCAGTGCTCGAACAGCCAGCGCCCGACCAGGCTCTCCCGGGCGCCCGGCGCATTGAGCAGGTTTTCCCACTGCACCACTTCCAAGGCTTCCCTGGCGCTGGGCACCAGGCCCTGCTGATCGATCGGCGCGCCGGAGGCCAGCCAGCGCTGCAGCGTCTGGTATTGCTGATCGGTAAGACCGGTGACCGCTAGCGGCATGCCCTCTTTCGGATGAGAGTTGGCGTAATCGCTGAACTCTGCCGGCATGGCGCACTGGTTTTCCCGGTTCAGGCCCAGGACGATGTCTTCCGGCAGTTTGGCGTTGGGTTGCAACGGGGTTTTGTGCCCCAGCTCAAGCATCCGCGCCATCAGCGCCGCCTGACTGCCTTGGGCGTCGAGCACCGAATAGAAGCCCTTTTGCTGCCAGGCACGCTTGCCGAAGGCGTCATAAAACAACCGGGTCGGCGCGGCTGCCTTGCTACGTTCGCCGTCATAGACTGGCGCCTTCGTCGCACCTCGGGACGCCCCTTCGCCACTGCCCAGATTGAGCTGACAGGCGGAGTCGTAGCAGGCATGGCAGGCCACGCACTTTTCGGTGAAGATCGGTTGAATGTCGCGAACGTAGGAAATGTCCGGACCTTGCGCAGCGGCGCCCCCGCTTAAAAACAGCATCAATAGGCTGGTGACGACGCGATACGACATATCCCTGGTCCTGATCATGAGAAAACGCCGCGATTCTACCGGTCCGGCCTGCGCACCAACATGAACGATATTCATGCAAAACCGGCATATGCTCCAAAAGCACACAGGTTTGTTATTATCCCGGCCCTTCGTCATGGCCTTACCGAGTAGTCCAAATGTCCGATCGCAGCGTTCGCCTTCAAGCTCTCAAGCACGCCCTCAAAGAGCGCATCCTGATTCTCGACGGCGGCATGGGGACAATGATCCAGAGCTACAAGCTCGAGGAACAGGATTACCGTGGCAAACGCTTCGCCGATTGGCCGAGCGATGTCAAAGGCAACAACGACCTGTTGGTGTTGACCCGTCCGGATGTGATTGGCTCTATTGAAAAAGCCTACCTGGATGCCGGCGCCGACATTCTGGAAACCAACACCTTCAACGCCACCCAGGTGTCCCAGGCCGACTACGGCATGCAAGGCCTGGCGTACGAACTCAACGTAGAAGGCGCACGCCTGGCGCGCAAGGTGGCGGACGCCAAGACCCTGGAAACCCCGGACAAGCCGCGTTTCGTCGCCGGTGTGCTCGGTCCTACAAGTCGTACCTGCTCGCTGTCGCCCGACGTGAACAACCCCGGCTACCGCAACGTGACCTTCGATGAACTGGTGGAGAACTACACCGAGGCCACCAAAGGCCTGATCGAAGGCGGCGCCGACCTGATCCTGATCGAAACCATTTTCGACACCCTCAATGCCAAAGCGGCGATCTTCGCCGTGCAAGGGGTTTACGAAGAGCTGGGCGTCGAGCTGCCGATCATGATTTCCGGCACCATCACCGATGCCTCTGGCCGCACCCTCTCCGGCCAGACCACCGAAGCGTTCTGGAACTCCGTGGCCCACGCCAAGCCGATTTCCGTCGGCCTGAACTGCGCCCTAGGCGCCCGTGAATTGCGCCCATACCTGGAAGAGCTGTCGAACAAGGCCAGCACCCACGTGTCGGCGCACCCGAACGCCGGCCTGCCGAACGAATTCGGCGAGTACGACGAACTGCCGGCCCAAACCGCCAAGGTCATCGAAGAGTTCGCCCAAAGCGGCTTTCTGAACATCGTCGGCGGCTGCTGCGGCACCACGCCGGGCCACATCGAAGCCATCGCCAAAGCGGTCGCCGGTTACGCCCCGCGTGAAATTCCGGACATCCCCAAGGCCTGCCGCCTGTCGGGTCTGGAACCGTTCACCATCGATCGCAGCTCGTTGTTCGTCAACGTCGGCGAACGGACCAACATCACCGGTTCCGCCAAGTTCGCCCGCCTGATCCGTGAAGACAACTACACCGAGGCCCTGGAAGTCGCCCTGCAGCAGGTCGAAGCCGGCGCCCAAGTGATCGACATCAACATGGATGAAGGGATGCTCGATTCGAAGAAGGCCATGGTGACCTTCCTCAATCTGATTGCCGGCGAACCGGACATCTCCCGCGTACCGATCATGATCGACTCCTCCAAGTGGGAAGTGATCGAAGCCGGCCTCAAGTGCATCCAGGGCAAGGGCATCGTCAACTCCATCAGCATGAAGGAAGGTGTCGAGCAGTTCATTCATCACGCCAAACTGTGCAAACGCTACGGCGCCGCGGTGGTGGTGATGGCCTTCGATGAAGCCGGCCAGGCCGACACCGAAGCGCGCAAGAAAGAAATCTGCAAACGCTCCTACGACATTCTGGTCAACGAAGTCGGCTTCCCGCCGGAAGACATCATCTTCGACCCGAACATCTTCGCCGTGGCCACCGGTATCGAAGAACACAACAACTACGCTGTGGACTTCATCAACGCCTGTGCCTACATCCGCGACGAACTGCCGTACGCCCTGAGCTCCGGCGGCGTGTCCAACGTGTCGTTCTCGTTCCGTGGCAACAACCCGGTGCGCGAGGCGATTCACTCGGTGTTCCTGCTGTATGCGATCCGCAACGGCCTGACCATGGGTATCGTCAACGCCGGCCAACTGGAGATCTACGACCAGATCCCGGCGGAACTGCGCGACGCCGTTGAAGACGTGATCCTCAACCGTACTCCGGAAGGCACCGACGCCCTCCTCGCCATCGCCGACAAGTACAAGGGCGACGGCAGCGTCAAGGAAGCCGAGACCGAAGAGTGGCGCAACTGGGACGTCAACAAGCGTCTGGAGCATGCGCTGGTCAAGGGCATCACCACCCACATCGTGGAAGACACCGAAGAATCGCGCCTGTCGTTCGCGCGTCCGATCGAAGTCATCGAAGGCCCGTTGATGGCCGGCATGAACATCGTCGGCGACCTGTTCGGCGCCGGCAAAATGTTCCTGCCGCAAGTGGTGAAGTCCGCCCGCGTGATGAAGCAGGCCGTGGCTCACTTGATTCCGTTCATCGAGCTGGAAAAAGGCGACAAGCCGGAAGCCAAGGGCAAGATCCTCATGGCCACGGTCAAGGGCGACGTGCACGACATTGGCAAGAACATTGTCGGCGTGGTGCTGGGCTGTAACGGCTACGACATCGTCGACCTCGGCGTGATGGTGCCGGCGGAGAAGATCCTGCAAGTCGCCAAGGACGAGAAATGCGACATCATCGGCCTGTCCGGCCTGATCACGCCTTCGCTGGACGAAATGGTTCACGTGGCCCGCGAGATGCAGCGTCAGGACTTCTATCTGCCGCTGATGATCGGTGGCGCGACCACCTCCAAAGCGCACACGGCGGTGAAGATCGAGCCCAAGTACAGCAACGACGCGGTGATCTACGTTACCGACGCCTCCCGCGCCGTGGGCGTGGCGACGCAGTTGTTGTCCAAGGAACTGAAAGCCGGTTTCGTCGAGAAGACCCGCCTGGAATACATCGACGTTCGCGAGCGCACCGCCAACCGCAGCGCCCGCACCGAGCGCCTGAGCTACCCGGCGGCCATCGCCAAGAAACCGCAGTTCGACTGGGCCAACTATGAGCCGGTCAAACCGACGTTCACCGGCGCCAAGGTGCTGGACAACATCGACCTGAAGGTTTTGGCCGAATACATCGACTGGACACCGTTCTTCATCTCCTGGGACCTGGCCGGCAAGTTCCCGCGCATCCTGCAGGATGAAGTGGTCGGTGAAGCCGCCACCGCGCTGTACGCCGATGCCCAGGAAATGCTTGCCAAGTTGATCGACGAGAAGCTGATCAGCGCCCGTGCGGTGTTCGGTTTCTGGCCGGCCAACCAGGTGCGCGACGACGACATCGAAGTCTACGGCGATGACGGCAAGCCATTGGCCAAGCTGCATCACTTGCGCCAGCAGATCATCAAGACTGACGGTAAGCCGAACTTCTCCCTGGCCGACTTCGTCGCGCCGAAGGACAGCGGCGTGACCGACTACGTGGGTGGTTTCATCACCACCGCCGGGATTGGCGCCGAAGAAGTGGCCAAGGCCTATCAGGAAGCGGGCGACGACTACAACTCGATCATGGTCAAGGCGTTGGCCGACCGTCTGGCCGAGGCGTGCGCCGAGTGGCTGCACCAGCAAGTGCGTAAAGACTACTGGGGCTATGCCAAGGACGAGACGCTGGACAACGAGGCGCTGATCAAAGAGCAATACACCGGCATCCGCCCTGCTCCGGGCTACCCGGCGTGCCCGGATCACACCGAGAAAGCCACGCTGTTCAAGCTGCTGGATCCGGAGGCAGAAGAGCTCAAGGCCGGTCGCAGCGGCGTGTTCCTCACCGAGCACTACGCGATGTTCCCGGCGGCGGCGGTCAGCGGCTGGTACTTCGCTCACCCGCAGGCGCAGTATTTCGCCGTGGGCAAGATCGACAAGGATCAGGTGCAGAGCTACACCTCGCGCAAAGGCCAGGAGTTGAGCGTGACCGAGCGCTGGCTGGCGCCTAACCTGGGTTACGACAACTAACCCCCTTCCCCTGTGGGAGCGAGCCTTTGTGGCGAGGGAGCTTGCTCCCTCGCCACAAAGGCTCCCACAGAGTTCGAGTCTGTTGTCTATGCTTGCCTCATACACATTCGTGACGGGGGATTTATGGACGATCCAGTCGACAACAATAACCACAACAAACCGCCGACCTTCTGGCAGATGCTGCACAGCGTCATGGCGGCGGCGTTCGGGGTGCAGAGCGGGAAAAACCGGGCCCGGGACTTCACCCATGGCAAGCCCAGTCATTTTGTGATTCTGGGGATTCTGTTCACGGTGGTGTTCGCGTTGACGCTATTTGGCATCGTCAAACTGGTGTTGCACCTGGCCGGGATCTGAACCGGCTCAGTGCATCAGGGTTTGCAAGTTGAACGGGTAGCGATACGACGTCGGTCGCCCTTTGGCCGAGAGTTTTTTAAAATCCACGCTGTAATCCTGAGTAGCACTCTTGGCCAACAGTCGCCGGGCTTGCGCGTGGTCGATCAGCTGCAACAACGGAATCTGCCGGTCGCGCCCGCCGTACTGGCTGACATCCACCCCCTGGTCGTAGTCATGCAACTGCACAAGAGCCCAGCCGCCCAGAGTGAAGTGCCCGCCCAACAACACGCTTAGCCGCCCCTCCAACAACGCCTGCAACGCGGCCGGTGAATTGTTGATTGCGCTAAACAGCACATCCTTGCCGGGTTGACCTCCGGTTTCGGCGCACGCCTGCATGGCGCCGAAAGCCATTTCATCGTTGGCCGACCAGACCAGCGATGTTTGCGGGTAACGCTTGAACAATAACCTGGCCTGTTCATAGGCGCGCTCGCGGGTCCAGCCGCCATACACCAACTGGCGCAACCGCACTTCGGGGTGTTCGGCCAATGCCCGCATCATGCCCTGCTCACGCTGTTGCGCGGCCGGCGTGATTTTCAGGCCGGAAAAGGCCACCAGTTCGATGACCTCACCGGGTGCGACCGGGCCATGCAGGCGAATCAGTTCCTTGAGCATCAGGTAGCCGCCCTCCTCATTGTTGGGCACCAGGCTACCCAGCCAGTCGGGATACTTGTCCGGCTGGGCGCCGAGCAGGCGCATCTGGTCGGCGGTCAGGCCGTTGTTGACCAAAAACAGCTTCACGCCACTGCCTTGAGCCAGGCGCAGGATTTCGGGGGCGACATACAGTTCGTTGGAGAACACCAGATAGTCCGGCCGACTCGGCCCTTGCAGCGCTTCGCGGGCCTGTTTGAGTGTGGTCTCGGCGTTTCGCTCGGCATATTGGATATGCAAATCCATGCCCAGGTCCTTGCCCGCGGCCTGCATGAACTGCGAGTAACTGACCCAGAATGTCTCTTGGCTGGTCCCGGGATTGAGGAACAATACGGACGCCGCCTGGGCACACGGTCCCAGGACCGCGCCAAGCGCCAGCACTACACCATAGAAGAACTTCAACATTGATCGTCCGAGCCCCCGAAAATCCGCGGCGCATTATAGCCAGCGAAGTCCCTTGAAACGGCGCTTATTCCGGCTTTTAGTCCGACAATTGTCGGCGCCGGGCCCGGACGGGGTCGTTTATTGATGGCTGACCCAGAATACCGCCGTACCCACGACCAGGATGATCAGGAACAGAATCGCCCAAGCATCGACCGTGCTATCGCTTTTCCTTGCTTTGGTTGGGTTGCTCATTGCATCGCCTCTTGTCGGTTTTATCGGTGATTGCATAAAGACTCGAGCACAGTTAAGACGATGATTGCCCGCACGACAAATGAGGGTTTTATCTCAACGATTTTCATTAGTCGTTTTGGTTCTTTGCATATACTCAAACATCACTTTTGCGCATAACTGCAAACTGGTATCTTGCGTCGGCTCCGTTGGGAGTGCGCGGCCGTGCGCGCAGAATTGCCGAGGCAGAATCGGATGAAAGCTTGCGAAAACGCAGCTGTATCCGACCGGCCCAAGCCTGAGAACAGGACTTATATGTACGTATACGACGAGTACGATCAGCGGATCATCGAGGACCGCGTCAAGCAGTTCCGTGATCAGACCCGACGCTATCTGGCAGGCGAGCTGAGCGAAGAAGAATTCCGCCCCCTGCGCCTGCAAAATGGCCTTTATATCCAGCGCTTTGCCCCGATGCTGCGGGTGGCGGTGCCTTACGGCCAACTCACTTCGCGCCAGACGCGAATGATGGCCAAGATTGCCCGCGACTATGACAAGGGCTACGCCCACATCAGTACCCGGCAGAACGTGCAGTTCAACTGGCCGGCCGTGGAAGACATCCCGGACATCCTGGCTGAGCTGGCGACCGTGCAGATGCACGCGATCCAGACCAGCGGCAACTGCCTGCGCAACGTCACCACCGACCAGTTCGCCGGTGTCGCCGCCGACGAGTTGATCGACCCGCGGCCATGGTGCGAAATCGTCCGTCAGTGGACCACGTTCCACCCGGAATTCGCTTACCTGCCGCGTAAATTCAAAATTGCCATCAACGGTTCGACGTCCGACCGTGCGGCCATCGAAGTCCATGACATCGGCCTTGAGCCGGTGCACAACGCCGCGGGCGAACTGGGCTTCCGTGTGCTGGTCGGTGGCGGCCTGGGCCGTACGCCGGTGGTGGGCGCGTTCATCAACGAATTCCTGCCGTGGCAGGACCTGTTGAGCTACCTCGACGCCATTCTGCGGGTCTACAACCGCTACGGCCGTCGCGACAACAAGTACAAGGCGCGGATCAAGATTCTGGTCAAGGCCCTGACGCCTGAAGTGTTCGCACAAAAAGTCGATGCGGAAATGGAACACCTTCGCGGTGGCCAGACCACGCTGACCGAGGCCGAAGTGCATCGCGTGGCCAAGCACTTTGTCGATCCGGACTACAAGGCTCTGGAAAACCAGACGGCCGAACTGGCCGAGCTCGACAAACAGCACCCGGGCTTCGCCCGCTGGCGCGCCCGCAACACCCTGGCCCACAAGAAGCCGGGTTATGTGGCAGTCACCCTGTCCCTGAAACCGACCGGCGTTGCACCGGGCGACATCACCGACAAGCAGCTCGATGCCGTTGCCGACCTCGCCGACCGTTACAGCTTCGGTCAGCTGCGCACCTCCCACGAGCAGAACATTATTCTGGCCGATGTCGAGCAGAGCCAGTTGTTCGCCATGTGGGGCGAGTTGCGCGAGCAAGGTTTCGCCACGCCGAACATCGGTTTGCTGACCGACATCATCTGCTGCCCTGGCGGCGACTTCTGCTCCCTGGCCAACGCCAAGTCGATTCCGATCGCCGAATCGATCCAGCGCCGTTTCGACGACCTGGACTACCTGTTCGACATCGGTGAGCTGGACCTGAATATCTCCGGCTGCATGAACGCCTGTGGTCACCACCACGTCGGCCACATCGGTATTCTCGGAGTGGACAAGAAAGGCGAAGAGTTCTATCAGGTGTCCCTGGGTGGCAGCGCCAGCCGCGATGCGAGCCTGGGCAAGATCCTCGGCCCATCCTTCGCCCAGGAAGCCATGCCTGATGTGATCGAGAAGCTGATCGACGTGTACATCGAACAACGTACCGAAGACGAGCGCTTCATCGACACTTATCAGCGTATCGGCATCGACCTCTTCAAGGAGCGCGTCTATGCAGCGAATAATTAAGAACAACGAAGTCGTCGACGAAACCTGGCACTTGCTGCCGAAAGATTTCAACATCGACGAGATCAGCAACTGCGACGACCTGATCGTCCCGTTGCACATGTGGCGCGAACACAGCCGCATGCTCATGGCCCGCGATGGCGGCCTGGGTGTATGGCTGGATGCCGACGAAGAAGCTGAAGAAATCGGTGATGACGTGGCGAACTTCCAGGTCATCGCCCTGAACTTCCCGGCCTTCACCGATGGTCGCAACTACTCCAACGCCCGTCTGCTGCGTGACCGCTATGGTTTCAAAGGCGAACTGCGGGCAATTGGCGATGTGTTGCGCGACCAGCTGTTCTACATGCACCGCTGCGGTTTCGATGCGTTTGCCATTCGCGCCGATAAAGACCCCTACGAAGCCCTTGAAGGTCTCAAGGACTTCTCGGTGACCTATCAGGCCGCCACCGACGAACCGCTACCGCTGTTCCGTCGCCGTTGATCGTCACACCTTGAACCCCTTGCGGGGTTCAAGGTTTTTCCCTTATTGCGTGCCTATCGGAAACGGTCGTCCCATGGCCTCCCAGTTCCGATAAAACCGGGCACGGTCCTCAAGTGCCGTGAACAGCGCAAACGGGTTTTCAGGATCGACCTCGGCCGATTCAATATCCTGGACCAGTCTTTCCCAAAGCGCTTGCGAAGCATCGGCTTCACCGAGCAGTCGCCACACCCTCGCCTGAAGCGGCATATAATCGACCCGGAAGTCCGCCGTCAGGCTCAGTCCATCCATTACCCTCAAGAACTGGGCGCCAAGGGGCCTGGCTGCCAGCCTCTGCCAGATCAATCGTCGCGTCGCTTGCAACTCCCCATCGCCTTCGCGCAACCACTCGATGACATTCCCGTAATTAACCCCAGGATCACTTAACCACAGGTTGATACCCGTTCGCCGCCGATGATCGACAATGCGCAACAAGGTGTCCTCATCCGTCAATGGATTGCCCTGCAGCAGCACACGGTCCCTCGAGATAGCCTGGTTCAGCACTGCTGGCGGCACTCGGGTTATCTGGTTATTACGCAGGTCCAATGACGTCAGATAGGGCTGCTCCATGATTCCGACTGGGCAACCAGTGATCCCGGTGTTGCTCAGGTTCAGACAGCGCAAGTCGTTCATTCCGAGCACCAAAGGCGGGACGCCCAGCGGGTTGTTGCTCAGGTCCAGCGTCTGCAAGTGTGTCAACCCGGACAATTGAGAAGCGGCGCGCTCATTGAACGTCAGATTCGTCGACCTCAGATTCAGCGAAGAGAGACGCGTCATCTGGTTGATCGAAGGAGGCAATGCACACTCCGCAAGGCCGCCATGGTTGAAGTGACTCAGGTCGACATTTTCCAGGTTCAGCACTTCAAGATTTGGAAAACACTCGAGAAATCCGTTCAAACTTTCTTCTTCAGTCAGGTGAAAGCCGCGCATCGATAACTCGAGAATATTATTGAACCGGACATTCAACGTGGGTAACCGGTGATAATTCTCGAAGTCGAGATCCAGCCTGACGCCGCGTATCTGATCAGCAGGCAGTAACGGATCCTGCGGCGCCCTGCGTCGTTGCCAGATGGAGACCAGCTCCTCGGCCAACTCATTTCGAATCGCTCGCTCCTGTTGCATTTCGGTCTGCACCAACTGAACGTTATAGGCCTCGATTTGTGCAGCGCTCAATCCCGCTGCTTCGGGATCATTCGGGGCCAGGAAATCGATAGCCATGTCATGAATGTCATCCGCCACCTGATCTACCCAGGCGGTCAGGTCGATGTCGAGTTGCTGCAGCTGTTGCTTCAACCACTCAATGTGCGCCTGCGCGTTTACACCTTCGCGTTGAAGAACCGCATCTGCCTGGGCATCGGTGAAGTCTGGATAGACCTCTTTGAGTTGCAGCCTCATCATCTGGTGCGTCAGCGCCTCGGCCTGGGGCGTTCCCGGAAATCCGCCGCCACTGAGCCCGTGGGCATCGAACGGCAACCCACCGTCCATTCTTTGCAGCCCGAGGATCACTTGTGACCGGGGCAACGCCTGGTCGCTGATGGCCAGTCGTAGCTCGTCGACTGAACCAGGCGACGTCAGGTGCAGCGCTGAACGGTCGTCGTCCGTCAACACACCGAGAAGCACCGTATAAAAGTCTGTCGGCGAGCCCTGATGCAGATAGTGCTGTCCGATTCTGACCAGGCGCCGGACATCCGAGGCATCCTGCGCGCCGATGCGGTCCAGCACTCGCCCCGCGACGGACTGATCAAGAACATCGATCCGCAGGTTCCGCGGCCAGCCCGGCAGGTTTTGCAGCGAGTGCAAGGCCAGGATGTCCGAGTCCGGGCTCGCCACCGAACGCAAATAAAGACCTTCATAAGCGCGATTGAGCCGCACATGCTGCTGGTACTGCCGCGCCTTGCTGTCCAGACGCGTGAACACTTGCCTGACCTCGGTCACATCGGGGGCTTGCTGGATATCCACGCCATAGCGGTCGAGCATTTGTTCGATGGCACCTTTGGGCAGCATCGGGTATTGCTGCTGAAACAGCCGCACCCACTCATGTTCCGACTGTTGAAGTGCGGCGTAACGCCTGTTGAATTGCTCAGGCGTGCCGGCCGCCCCCAGATCCTGATCGATCTTGAAACGACTGATCGTATCCGCCAGTAAAGGCGTTGGTGGACGCCCCGTCTGCATCAGTCGCAGCATGTCATCGTCAATCACACTGACCTTGCCGATCTGTGCCAGGACTTCATCGCTGAAAGACGCCACAGTCGGGCCGATTCCGCGGATCAGCTCCACGCGGGAGGACAGCACGGAAACCGGTGGCTCGGGCGTCGGGGCAACGGTGATTTGCGAAGACGGACGTACTGACTCGACGGCCGCTTCATCCTTCAGCGCCGCCTGTGCGCCGATCGGCAGCGCATTAAGCAAACCGAACACGGTGCGCGACACGCCCTCCGACCGCTCACGTGGTGTTTCACCGTTTACTGCCTGATCAAGACCGTAACCGGCGTCAATAAGCCCGGCCAGCGCCAATATGCCTTCGCCTCCCGGGACGAACAACGCCAATGGCCCGAACCGGTTGATCCATTGCACCACCGGTTCGACCACCGCACTTAAATTGTCACGATTGACCTGTGCATCGGTACGAATGCTTTCGATACTGGCGTGGGTGGCCTGCTTCATCGTCAGCACCAGTTGTGCAAACGGATCGGTCGCCGATGGCGGATTGTCGTAGCCAATGTAATCGGCGGGGTCCCAATAGCCGTCGTTATTGAAAAAACCGGCATTGTTGGTCAGCCGATGCATCGCGGGGTACTGCGCCATGCCGTCCAATGCCGTCAGCACCCCCGCATGAAACGTACCGTCCTGGCGATCATCTTCGGCAAAATGGGCGGCCAACGCCTGTTTTGTCTCGCTGAGCTTGCCCTGTGCGACGACCCATTGGTGCAGTTGAGTGGCATCGGTGAATTCGTGCAGCGGGGAAGAGTTGCCTGGGATGTACAGCAGCACTCGGGTACTGGCAGTGTCACGGAACGCCCAGATATCTGTTGCGGTGTAACGGTATAGCTTCAAACGGCCGGCCCTGACGGACAAAGGGGTGCGCGTCGCCGCTTGCAGTTGTTCGATGGTCAGCGTTTCCCATGCCTGACCGGGCGGCAAGCCAGCCGCCTCCATCGCGAGCTCAAGTCCTTTTTGCGACAGGCAGCGCTCCTTGAACTGCAACCAGGCCGTCATCACAAACGCTGCTTTGACCGATGTCCTCAAGGCGTACGGGCTGGACGCAGTGAGCACCTCGTCAGAGGGCCAGACCTTTTCAAGATAGGTCTCGTACACGTGCTTGAAGTCCAGCTCCCAGACCCATTTCTTGAAATCGGCCGGCCTCAGCTTCAGTTGTGAGGCGGGACCGTAAGTCTGCGGCGCCGTTTGCCGATAGATGCCTTCGTAGGTGTCGTGATTGCCGCTGCCGTAATCAGCGAACTCGTCGACATGCTCGACAATCCGCACCGCCGGGCCGACGTCCGGCGGTGTGTACAGACCAAAGGCGGTTTCCGCAAAACGTCCATCCCCAACCGTCTGGTAATTTGAAAGCAGCGCTTGCAACAGCGACCGCGAGTTCGCCACCTGGCCCTGCTGGAAACCATTCTCTTCAGGGTGGCCCTTGTAGTGGTAATCGAGGGTGACCATCAAGGTCGTCTGCGGGTCGATGTCCTGCCCCCATTTTTCCTTGATCAGACGTTCGCCCAACTGGCCGGGGGTTTGGGGGAGAGCGATGTCCAGTGCAGCTTTCAGTTCGTCGCGCATTCGCAGCGATGGGGCCGGATGTGGGGCGGCAACGTGGTGAAGGAGCTCATTCATGGTGCAATCCATTGCAGTCAATTCAGGCCAGTCACCCTACCCCACCTGACTCCACACGAAAGCGCGACCGATCGACAATGGCATTAGGAAAATTCGTTATTTCTTGAGGGCGAGTGGGCACCTTCTGAAGGTCAAAAAAAACCGTGGGCAATCCACGGTTTTTTTACTGACGGTGATGCCTGGTACGGTTACCAGAAGCGTTGCTGGGTCAACCGGCTCCACCAGCTCAGCAATACGCGATCGATCGAACCGCTGGCCGCCATGCCGATGCGCTCCTGCAGGGTTTTACGTTCGGCGTAATGCAAATGATAGAGCTCGGACTGTTTAGCGCGTTCAGCGAGGTATTCGTCGCTGGTCTTGAGCTCGTCCACCAGTTGCTTGTCGAGTGCCGAAACACCGAGCCAGATTTCCCCGGTGGCCACTTCGTCGATAGCCAGTTGCGGGCGATAGCGCGAAACGAAGTTTTTGAACAGCTGATGGGTGATGTCCAGCTCTTCCTGGAATTTCTCCCGGCCCTTCTCGGTGTTTTCGCCAAACACTGTCAGGGTGCGCTTGTACTCACCGGCCGTGAGCACTTCGAAGTCGATGTCATGCTTTTTCAGCAGGCGATTGACGTTGGGCAACTGCGCCACCACGCCGATCGAGCCGAGAATCGCGAACGGTGCGCTGATAATTTTCTCGCCGATGCACGCCATCATGTAGCCGCCGCTGGCCGCGACCTTGTCGATGCACACGGTCAACGGCACGCCGGCCTCGCGAATGCGCGCCAGTTGCGAAGATGCCAGGCCATAGCTGTGAACCATGCCTCCGCCACTTTCCAGGCGCAGCACCACTTCATCCTTTGGCGTGGCGAGGGTCAGCAGCGCGGTGATTTCGTGGCGCAGGCTTTCAGTGGCCGACGCCTTGATGTCGCCGTCGAAATCCAGCACGAACACCCGCGGCTTGGCCTCGGGTTTCTTCTTTTGCTTTTTCTCGGTTTTAGCCTGGGATTTGCGCAAAGCCTTGAGCTGGTCCTTGTCGAGCAAGGTTTGCTCCAGGCGTTCGCGCAGACCTTTATAGAAATCATTGAGTTTGCTGACTTGCAATTGGCCGGTCGACTTGCGTCGACCTTTGCTGCGCAACGCCGCAAAACTGGCCAGGACCACCAGAATGGCGATCACCAGTGTCACGGTTTTAGCCAGGAAACTGGCGTACTCGGACAAAAACTCCACAGAGACTCCTTCAACACGATGCGCGGCATGAACACGCGCGGGATACCTCCAGCATACCCATGAGCCGGCCCGGCGACCAGTCGTGAAACCTCGAGTGTCCTGTCTCACAAATACTGTTCCTTTTTGACGGCGTCCGTTGCCGTCATGCTGCGTTGCCGCTCCTCGCCTGACGACAACAGCCACTCGTCAAAAGAGGAACGTATTTGTAAGACAGGACACTAGCAACAGGCCTGTAACGGGCATTTCAAACAAGCGTATGTTTTTTCATTGACAGCTCACCGTCATCCTCATAACCTCGCCAAACCTTCAACGTACCGGGATGACGCGGACGTGGGCAGCATCTATTTGATTCGACATGGCCAGGCCTCCTTTGGTGCAGACGACTATGACGTTCTGTCGCCGACCGGTGTTCGCCAGGCAGAAGTCCTTGGCCGGCACCTGGCCGAGCTCGGTGTCAGCTTCGATCGCTGCCTGTCGGGCGACTTGCGCCGTCAGCAACACACGGCCACCAGCGCGCTGGAACAGTACGCCACCGTCGGTTTGCCGGTGCCGCCCCTGGAAATCGATTCGGCCTTCAACGAGTTCGACGCCGACGCGGTGATCCGCGCCCTGCTGCCGGCCATGCTGGAAGACGAGCCCGAGGCACTGGAGACCCTGCGCAACGCCGCGCAAAACCGTGCCGAGTTCCAGCGTATCTTCGCCCTGATCATCGAGCGCTGGCTCGCCGGCACCTATGACACACCGGGCCTGGAAAGCTGGCTGGGCTTCGTCGATCGTGTGCAGGCTGGCCTGCAGCGGCTGCTCGAAAATGCCGACAACACCCAGAAAATCGCCGTGTTCACCTCCGGCGGCACCATCACTGCCCTGCTCCACCTTATTACGCAAATGCCTGCCCGGCAGGCCTTTGAGCTGAACTGGCAAATCGTCAACACCTCGCTCAACCTGCTCAAGTTTCGTGGTCGCGAGGTGGCCCTGGCTTCCTTCAACAGTCATACGCACCTGCAACTGCTGAAGGCCCCGGAACTCATCACGTTTCGCTGATTCCGGACTATTGTGACCCTGGCTGTATTCACCCAGCTCTTATTACCCAAGAAAGGATCGAACCATGACCTCCGTAGCTGATGCCGTACAAGCAATGAAAGCCAAGTTCAACCCAGCCGCTGCTGCCGGTCTGGACCTGGTATTCGGTTTCCGCATCGACGACACCAAGAACTTCTCGTTGATCGTCAAAGACGGCACCTGCGAGCTGCAAGAAGGCGAAAACCCGGACGCCCAGGTGACTCTGGTGATGGACGGCGAAACCCTGGAAGGCATCGTCGACGGTTCGACCGACGGCATGCAAGCGTTCATGGGCGGCAAGCTGCGCGCTGAAGGCGACATGATGCTGGCCATGAAACTGTCCGAGCTGTTCCCAGGCTAAGACGACGGCTCCCGCTACCAGGAGCCTCTCTGGCTGCATGCGAATCCCGCCCCTCGTGGCGGGATTTGTCGTTTTTCACCCTCGGAAAACGGCTATCTGTGGATATGCCGTCTATATTCCTTCTGGCCGCATGCGTCAGACATCGGCTGTTTGCCCTCGCTTCTTTTATGAAGAACTGTGTGGAGAGCACTGCCATGAGCCCACCTGACGAGCACAATGACTTCAGTCGCCGCCGTGTACTGCAAGGTCTTTCGGCAGGCGCCATCGGTGCCTGGATCAGTCCGCTAACCGCAGGGAGTAAAACCATGCCCGACACCCCCGCCGATCTGATTCTGTACAACGGACGCCTGCACACCGTCGACCGCAAGAAACCCCAGGCCAGCGCCGTCGCGATCAAGGACGGGCGCTTTGTGGTGGTCGGCAGCGATGCCCAGGCCATGGCCCTGCAAGGCCCCGGCACGCAAATCGTTGACCTGCATGGGCGTACGGTGATTCCCGGCCTCAACGACTCCCACTTGCACCTGATTCGTGGCGGCCTCAATTACAACCTCGAACTGCGCTGGGAAGGCGTGCCGTCCCTGGCCGATGCCTTGCGCATGCTCAAGGATCAGGCCGACCGCACCCCTACCCCGCAATGGGTGCGGG
The DNA here is from genome assembly GCF_030687165.1 of Pseudomonas sp. FP1740. Lineage (NCBI taxonomy): Bacteria > Pseudomonadati > Pseudomonadota > Gammaproteobacteria > Pseudomonadales > Pseudomonadaceae > Pseudomonas > Pseudomonas sp. FP1740. The sequence goes on along the minus strand of NZ_CP117461.1, from coordinate 2,630,705 downwards.
TGGTCGGTGGCTGGAATGAATTCCAGTTTGCCGAAAAACGCATGCCGACCCTTGAAGATCTGAACAAAGCCGCGCCGGACACTCCGGTATTCGTCCTGCATCTCTACGACCGCGCCCTGCTCAACCGTGCCGCACTGAAAGTGGTCGGCTACACCCGTGACACGCCGAACCCGCCGGGCGGCGAGATCCAGCGCGATGCCAATGGCGACCCCACCGGCATGCTGATCGCCCGCCCGAATGCGATGATCCTCTACTCAACCCTGGCCAAAGGGCCGAAGCTGCCGCTGGAGTATCAGGTCAACTCGACCCGCCAGTTCATGCGCGAACTCAATCGACTGGGTGTCACCAGCGCCATCGATGCCGGCGGCGGTTATCAGAATTACCCGGACGACTATCAAGTCATCCAGCAACTGGCCAAAGATCAACAGCTCACGGTGCGCATTGCCTACAACCTGTTCACCCAGAAACCCAAGGAAGAACTGACCGACTTCAAGAACTGGACCAGCACTTCCCATTACGGCCAGGGCGATGACTTCCTGCGGCACAACGGCGCCGGCGAGATGCTGGTGTTCTCGGCAGCGGATTTCGAAGACTTCCTCGAACCACGCCCCGACCTGCCGAAAACCATGGAGCAGGAACTGGAACCGGTGGTGCGCCATCTGGTGGAACAGCGCTGGCCCTTCCGTTTGCACGCCACCTACAACGAATCTATCAGCCGCATGCTCGACGTGTTCGAGAAGGTCAACCGGGATATTCCGTTCAACGGTTTGCCGTGGTTCTTCGATCACGCCGAAACCATCACCCCCCGTAACATCGAACGGGTCAAGGCCCTGGGCGGTGGCATCGCCATTCAGGACCGCATGGCGTTCCAGGGCGAATACTTCGTCGACCGCTACGGTGCCAAAGCGGCCGAAGCGACACCCCCCATCGCGCGCATGCTCGCCGAGGGCGTTCCAGTGGGCGCCGGCACCGATGCCACACGCGTCTCCAGCTACAACCCCTGGACATCGCTGTACTGGCTGGTCAGCGGCCGTACCGTCGGCGGATTAGCCCTGTACCCACAAGGCTTGAGCCGCGATACGGCGCTGGAACTCTTCACCCACGGCAGCGCCTGGTTCTCCTCCGAACAGGGCAAGAAAGGCCAGATCAAAGTCGGGCAACTGGCGGACCTGATTGCGCTGTCGGCAGACTACTTTCACATCGAAGACGAAGCCATTAAGTGGATAGAGTCGGTGCTGACCATTGTCGACGGCAAGATCGTCCACGGCAGCGTCGAGTTCGAAAAACTGGGGCCACCGCCAATCCCGGTAGTGCCTGAGTGGTCGCCGGTGGTGAATGTACCCGGGCACTGGAAACCCCTGGCACCGCTGACCGCGCAAGTGCACCAGTGTGTGGGCGCTTGCGCGGTGCATGCCCACAGCCATGAACGGGCGCGGTTGTCGTCGGCGCCGGTCAGTGACTTTCAAGGGTTCTGGGGGGCGTTTGGCTGTTCGTGTTTTGCGTTTTGAAAAGAGAAAAGATCGTCCGAAGGCGCGGGCCGCGTTCGGACGATCTTTTGATTTTGAGCCTCTGCAACACTCGCTGACACAAGCTTGATCTCGATCAGTTGCCCTCCCCCCCACACTCTCTACTATCGCTCTTCCATCGAAGGCCAAGGACGGCTCATCGGGAGCCTGCGGCCGATCATTCTCAAGGAAGAGTCAATCATGCGGTCATTGAAGATCATTCTGCTGGCATCGGCATTCAACGGCTTGACCCAGCGGGCCTGGCTGGATTTGCGTCAGGCCGGTCACTCGCCCAGCGTGGTGCTGTTCACCGATGAAGACGCAGTGTGCGAGCAGATCGAACACTCCGGCGCCGACCTGGTGATCTGCCCGTTTCTCAAGGATCGGGTACCGCAGCAACTGTGGAGCAACCTCAAGCGTCCTGTGGTGATCATTCATCCGGGCATCGTCGGCGACCGTGGCGCCAGTGCGCTGGACTGGGCGATCACCCGTGAGCTCAGCCGCTGGGGCGTGACCGCGCTGCAAGCGGTGGAGGAAATGGACGCCGGGCCGGTCTGGGCCACTTGTGAATTCAACCTGCCTCAGGGTCTGCGCAAGTCCGAGTTGTACAACGGGCGCGTCAGCGACGCGGCAATCGCCTGCATCCGCGAAGTCGTGGAAAAGTTTATCGACGGTTTCGAGCCAGTGCCTTTGGACTACAGCCAACGCCATGTGATTGGCCGCTTGCAGCCGAACATGAAGCAAGCTGACCGGATCTTCAGCTGGCACAACAGCGCACACTTCATCAAACGCAGCATCGACGCCGCCGACGGTCAGCCCGGCGTATTGGCCAGCCTGGCCGGCGGTCAGTATTACCTGTATGACGCTCATCTGGATTCGCGCAGCGGCACGCCGGGAGAGATTCTCGCGGTGCACGACGATGCGGTGCTAGTCGCGACTGCTGATCACAGCCTGTGGATCGGTTCGCTGCGACGCAAACCCCGGTCCGACGAAGAAACCTTCAAGCGCCCGGCCCGGCATGTGCTCGCTGAACAGCTTGCGCACGTCCCGACCCTTGATTGGTCGATTGCCTCTCAGCCATTTAACAACGAAAGCTATCAACCGATCCGCTATCGCGAGTCGGGGCATGTCGGCGAGCTGACCTTCGAGTTTTACAACGGCGCCATGAGCACCGAACAGTGCCAACGACTGGTGGAGGCCCTGCGCTGGGCCAAGTCCCGGGACACCCAAGTGCTGCTGATCAAGGGTGGACGCGGCAGTTTCTCCAACGGCGTGCACCTCAATGTTATCCAGGCCGCAGCGGTTCCGGGGCTGGAAGCCTGGGCCAATATTCAGGCGATCGACGACGTCTGCCAGGAACTGCTCGGCGCCCGGCAACTGGTAGTCAGCGGCCTGACCGGCAATGCCGGGGCCGGTGGCGTGATACTGGCGCTGGCTGCCGATATTGTTTTCGCCCGCTCCGACATCGTGCTCAACCCCCATTACAAAACCATGGGCCTGTACGGCTCCGAATACTGGACCTACAGCCTGCCCCGCGCCGTCGGCCCGGCGATGGCGGAAAAACTCACCGAAGACTGTCTGCCGATCAGCGCCGTCCAGGCCTTGCAGTTAGGCATGGTCCAGGAAATCGGTCCGCGCTGCCCGGACGAGTTTGGCCTGTGGCTGTTGCAGCGCGCCAATGGAGCGTTGAGTGATCCGGCGTACCAGGCGGTGCGGGAGCGTAAAAGCCGGTTCGATACTCAATTGATGCAGCACTGCCGCAATGCCGAGCTGGAAGAAATGCACCAGGACATGGTGCAAAACCGTAAACAGTTCGCCGAGAAGTGCAGAAATTTTGTGCTTAAGCGCAGGGCGTGTGGCACGCCGCAGCGGTTGGTGGCCGATTGGGCGGTGGTGAGGGCGGTTGAGGTGGCGGACTAATTGTTTGGCACGAGGTGATCAGGCCGGACAGTGAACTCTGTGGCGAGGGAGCTTGGGGCCGCTTCGCGCCCCGGCGGGAGCAAGCGCCCTCACCACAGACGGTATCGGAAGACCATGGCTGCTCTTACAATGCCCGCACCTCCCACATCGGCCTGCCCATGGACATCGACCTCGCCCGTACCTTTCTGGAAATCGTCCGCCACGGCAGCCTGGCCGCGGCGGCTGAAAAGCTGCACGTTACCCAGACCGCAATCACCGCCCGGGTGCAAAAGCTCGAAAGTCAGCTGGGCAGCACGCTGTTCGTGCGCAATCGCGCCGGCGCGCGCCTGACGCCGAACGGCGAGGCCTTTGTGGTTTACGCCAATCAACTGGTGCAGACCTGGGAAGCCGCTCGTCGCGACTTGCCGCTGCCCGAGGGCTACCGCGACGTGCTGCACATCGGTGGCGAGGTCAGCCTGTGCAACCCGTTGATGCTCAGTTGGGCCGGGGAACTGCGCGAGAAGATTCCCAGCCATGCCCTGCGCATGGAAATCCGCGATGGCGAAAACCTGCTGCGCCAACTGGAGTTGGGGGTGCTGGATGCGGCGCTGGTCTATCAGCCCGAGTACTGGCCACGCCTGCAAGTCGAGCAGGTGCTGGAAGAAAAACTGATCCTGGTGCGCCTGGCCGGACGGCCCGATCCTTACGTGTATATCGACTGGGGCCCTGACTTCCGTCGTCAGCACGATGCCGCGCTGCCGGAAAAAGCCAAGGCGGCCTTGAGTTTCAACCTCGGCCCGCTGGCCTTGCAATACATCCTGGAAAACGGCGGCAGCGGCTATTTCCGCACTCGGGTGGTCCAGAGTTACCTGGAAAACGGCTTGTTGGAACAGGTGCCCAAAGCTCCGGAGTTCAGCTACCCGACCTATCTGGTTTACTCCCGGGACCGCGATTCGGCGACCCTGCAACGGGCGTTCGACTTGCTGCGTGAAGTGATCAAGACCGATGACGACTGGTCCCAGCGCTGGAACCCGCTGACCTGACACCATACGGGCGTCTCGCACCGGAGCATGGCGCTTGTGTCCTCAAGGTTCGGCCTGCCTGTGCGGCGGGATCGGCTAATCTGCTGGTTATAACAATAACCACAGGTGAACTCAGTGAGGCAGACCACCGAAGCGTTCCGCGCGCGCTACCGTGCCGACATTCATCCGCTCTACAACCCTTGGTTACACGGCGCCTTTGTGTTGCTGTTCGGGTTGCTGGCCATCGGCGGATTCTGGCGCACGGTGCATCAGGTGCAACCGCTGGAATGGATGGCGGTGCCGCTGACCCTGTTGTTTTTCAACTTCGGCGTGTACGTCGTGCATCGGTATCTGGGGCATCATAAAAAGCGCCTGGCGCGGATGTTCTATGCCCGTCACGCCGGTGACCATCACAGCTTTTTCACCCCCGGCCACATGACCTACGACAGCGCCCGCGACTGGCGGGTGATTCTGTTTCCGGCCTGGCTGATCGTGTTGCACACCGTTGTCATCACGGGGCCTGCCTGGTGGTTGCTGGCTCAGCTCAATAGCAACGTCGCGGGGCTGTTTGGCGGCTGCATGGTGCTCGGTTACCTGACCTATGAAGTGTTCCATGCCTGTGAACATCTACCGCCCGGCAACCCGGTGACGCGTTTGCCGTGGATCCGCCAGATGCGCCGTCTGCATGAGCTACATCACCGTCGTGAGCTGATGCAGGAGCGCAATTTCAATATCGTGTTGCCCCTGATGGACTACCTGTTCGACACCCTCTACTGGGAACCGGAGCAAGCGCCCCCGCACCTGACGAGCACGTCCATGACCCGTATGCAGCATGTGATCGACATCGCTGGAAACCCAGTGGCTGTGCTCGCCTACGCCAGCACCGCGACCCATTGGCCGCAGTGGCATCCGTCCTCCCTCAAGGTCGACGGCCAGAGCGGCCCGCTGTATGCCGGGGAGCGATTCGAGGAAGACATTCGGGCCGGCGGGCGTGAGGGGCATTTGAGCTGGGAAGTCGACGAATACCTGCCCGGACGCCGCTGGAGGGCTCGAGCCCGGGGCGATGATGGTCTGTCGTTGGTGGTGACTTACGAGTGTGAGGTTGAGGGCGATGACACGCGGTTTGTCCGTACTCTGGAATACAGCTTCAGCGGCCTGGCAATGCGCATTGCCAATCGTCTGGTGCTCAAGCGGCGCATCGAGCGCGAATCGGCGGAGTCGATGCTGGCGTTACGCGAGATGGCGCAAAAACATCTGGCCCTGGCAGGAGTCAGCGCATGAAAAGACCTCTCAAGTTTCGGCATTGGTTGCTGCTGCTGATCATCGTGATCAGCGCCTTGCTGTTTTTATTGCCGACCAAGGTTCAACCGGTAGCCTGGACACCGCCGACGGCGCCCTCCCTCGTCGATGGCATCTACGCCGACAATCAGCGACTCAAAGGCGTGAAACGTGTCGGTGCTGCTGACATCGACGGCCCTGAGGCGTTGCTGCTGGAGAAAGACGTCCTTATCACCGGCCTGCATGACGGCCGGTTGATTCGCACCAGCCTCGACGGCAAAACCACCCAGGTGCTGGCCGATACCGGCGGCAGGCCGCTGGGCCTGGCGCGGCACCCCAATGGTTTGTTGGTGATCGCCGACGGGGTCAAAGGTTTGCTGTCGCTCGACGCTCAGGGCCGGTTGATTCCATTGACCACCACGGCCAACAACCTGCCCTTCGGATTTACCAATGACGTGGCCATCGACAAGCCCGGGCATTACGCCTACTTCAGCGACTCCTCCAGCCGTTGGGGCTACGGCAAGGACGGAGAGGCGATCATCGAGCACGGTGGCGACGGCCGTTTGCTGCGTTATAACTTCCAGACCGGCAATACGGCGGTCCTGCTGGACAAACTGGAGTTCGCCAACGGCGTGACTCTGGGGCCTGACGACGCGTTTGTGCTGGTCAATGAAACTGGCGCCTATCGCATCAGCCGCTATTGGCTGACCGGGCCGAAAGCCGGCACCCACGATCTGTTCATCGACAATTTGCCGGGGCTACCGGACAACCTGGCATTCAATGGCCGCGACCGTTTCTGGGTGGCGCTGTATGCACCGCGCAATGCACTGCTCGACACCACCGCGCCCTACCCTCTGGTACGCAAAATGATCGTGCGGGCGATGACTATCCTGCCCAAACCGCTGGAGAAACGCGCCTTCGTCCTGGGACTGGACCTCGACGGCAAAGTGATTGCCAATCTGCAAGACGCCAGCAGCGGCAACTACTCACCCATCACCACCGTGCGCGAATATGGGGACTGGTTGTATCTGGGGTCGCTGAAAGCGCGGCACATGGCGCGGTTGCCGTTGAGTGCAGCGTTGAAATAGAGGGTGTAGCCAAAAGATCGTCCGAAGGTTCGGACCGCGTTCGGACGATCTTTTGATTTTGAATCAACGCAGATCTCGTATTGATCCCCGTTCCAATTGTTCAGTCACCGGTCGTCGATGATTCTGCACAGCGTCCTCAGGACGGCGTCTTAAGTCGCTCAGCGATCTTGTCCTTGACCTGCACACGCTTCTCCTTGAGCTTCTTCAGTACCTCATCGCTAGGCGCATCCGATTGTGCGGACTCGGCCTTCACCACCTCTGCGTCCGCCTGGGTGTACTTGTTGAGCAGTGAATCCAGTAACTTATCCTTGGTGCGTTTTTGCTGGAGCTCTTCCTTCGTACAGCGCAAGTCCTGATAAAGGTCATGGGTCACCGGCATGGAACACCTCCGTTTGTTAATCGGTGGCAAACGTGATCGATGGCGTTCGCCAATTATCAGAATGGCCTTGCTTACCCGGTTCTGTCGACCGTCTATCAGACCAGCGGTGTCCGTTCGTCGTCCTGTCGCAAACGCGATAAAACCTTTGTTCGAACGCCTGCCTCCATTGAATATCGATCACCTGGATCGCCCATGTAAACCTGTATGGAGAATGTCCATGGACATATTCACCCTGCGCCACCTCGCTCTGGCCGTCGCTTTGAGCACCGGTATGGGCACGGCTTTTGCCGCCAGCTCCAACGACTTTGTCGATGACGCAGCCGCAGGCGGCATTGCGGAAGTCGAGACCAGCAAACTGGCCCTGGAAAAAAGCTCATCGGCCGACATCAAGGCGTTTGCCAAGATGATGATCACCGATCACTCCAAGGCCAACGAGGAACTGGCGGCATTGGCGAAAAAACATGACATCGAGGTGCCGGATTCGACGACGCTGGTCAAACAGGCCAAGGAGAAAATTCTCGACCTGCGCGAAGAGTCCTTTGACAAAGCCTATGCCAACAATCAGGTGAAGGCCCACGAAGAAGCCATTGAGCGGTTCAAGAAAGAAGCCAACACGGTGACCGACGACAGAACTAAAGGCGCCACCGAACTCAAGGCGTTCGCGCAAAAAATGTTGCCGACCCTGGAAAACCACTTGGCGTTGGCGAAAAAACTTCAGGCAGCTCATCCCGATAAATAACCCCAAGCCTTGATGTCAGTCAGTCAAGGTGCGGAATTCTGTGGGAGCGGGCTTGCTCGCTCCCACATGGGCTGCATCCCTCGCCACAATAGAATCAACCACCCAGCACGCTGCGGATCATGCTTAATAGCGCCTCGGGACCATAAGGTTTGCTCAGCAGATAAGTGTCAGAGCTGAGTTGGTGATCGCGCGAAATGATGTCGCGGGTGTGTCCGGAGGTAAACAACACCGCTACCGGAGGGTTTTGCACCTTGGCCCAGGCGGCCAGGTCCGAGCTTTTGATCAAGCCGGGCATGACCACGTCGGTAAAGATCAGGTCCACTGTCGCACCGTCGAGCAACATCTGCATCGCCAGGTCACCGTTGGCCGCGGTCAGGACCTGATAGCCCTCTTCGCACAACAAGTCCACGGCCGAACTGCGCACCGCTTCGTTGTCCTCGACCACCAGAATGGTTTCATGCCCGCCCCGGTGCTGCGGAGCATGGCGCATTGTTTCGTCAGGCAACGGGCGCAAGCTGCGAGGGAAATACAGCTGCACCCGAGTGCCCCGCCCGACGACGCTGGAAATCTCGATATGCCCGCCGCTCTGTTTGACGAACCCGAACACCATACTCAAACCCAGGCCGGTGCCTTGACCATCAGCCTTGGTGGTGAAAAACGGCTCAAAGGCCTGTGCAAGCACTTGCGGCGGCATGCCGACGCCCCAGTCCGCCACCGTCACGCAGACATAATCGCCAGCGACGATGCCCTTGCCGGCGCAAAACTTGCGGTCGAGGACGATGTTCTCGGCGCTCAGGGCAATGGTCCCCTCGCCGTTCATGGCATCTCGGGCGTTGATCGCAAGGTTGAGAATGGCGTTTTCAAGTTGATTGCAGTCCACGTAGAAGTGCCATGGATCGTCAGGTGCGGACACCTTGATCTGGATCGTCTCTCCCAGCGCTCGCTGCAATAATTCACCGAGGTCTTCGAAGATCTGCCGTGGGTCGCATACGGCCGGTGACAACGGCTGACGTCGGGCAAAAGCGAGTAATTGCGAAGACAATTTGGCCCCGCGCTCGACTGCGGCAATCGAGGCGCCGACCCGGCGCTGCACGTTGGCGTTGTCCGGCTCGTGACGCGCCAGCAAGTGCAGGTTGCCGGCGATCACCTGCAACAGGTTGTTGAAGTCATGGGCCACCCCACCGGTGAGACCACCAATGGCTTCGAGCTTCTGTGATTGACGCAGTTGCTCTTCGGCCGCCAGCCGCGCCTCGACTTCTTCAGCGACTCGTTGCTCCAGGTTGCGGGTGAACTTGAGCAAGGACTCTTCGGCAATCTTGCGTTCGTGGATGTCGATCAACACCCCGGGAAAGCGCAACGCTTCATCTTGCTCATTGAACTCGCAGCACCCGCTGGCGAGCACCCACAGGTAACTGCCATCGGGACGCAGAACCCGATATTCGGCGTTATAGGGCACGCCGGTTTCCACCGACTGATTCATCCGCTCCCGGGCCCAGTTGCGATCATCGGGATGAATCTGCATTTGGGCGATGGCCGGTGGCAAGTTGGCCAGGTCCTGGCCTGGCGGATAGGAAAACGTGCGGGCGAATCGCTCGTCGCCCGATAGCACATCAGCCTTGATGTCCCAGACAAACGAGCCGAGCAAAGCCCCGGCATTGAGGGCCAGGCGAACCCTTTCATTATCGGCACGATAGGCGTTTTCGGCTTCCTGGCGTCGGCGTTCGGAAATCACATGGTCAGTGGTTTCAACCACCATTGCCATGACCCCGGCGGGACACCCGTCATCATTGGAGACAGGGCTGTAGTAAAGGTCCATCCAGATGTCTTCGGGAACGCCGTCGCGCAGCAATACCAGGGCTTTGTTGTGATAGGACAAGGTGCCGCCCGCAAGGCAGGTGTCCACCACTTGCCGATTGAATTCGGCGACCTCCGGCCAGCCCAACTCCACCGGGGAGCCCAGCAGGTAAGGATGGCGGCCACCGGCAAATCTTGAGTAGGCGTCGTTATAGATCATGTAACCGGGGCGGCCCCACAGCATCACCATCGGCAGCGGTGAAGCAAGCAGTAACTGCACCGCGCTGCACAGACTTCCGGGCCAGGTGTCGATACGTCCGAGTTCGGTCAGGCTCCAGTCGAACGCACGAATGCGTTCGGCCATTTCGCCGCTCCAACCGGTACATCCGTGGCTATTGTCTAGAAACTGCATCGACTGGCCTATGTCTTGTGAATGACATGTTTTCAGGCAGTGCAACAGCATGAGGAGACGGTGCCTGCCCGTTTGTTTCGAGCACTGCCGGCGCCAATGGTTTCATTGAGGTATAGCTGATTCTCGACCGGCCCCTGCGACAAGCTGCTCCTGCACAGGTGACATATCCACCACCAAGGCTCAGTGGAAATCCCGACTGCGCACATGGATACCGTCGAGCAATGAACTCAGGTCGCTCAAGCGTCCGGCAATCAGGTGCCGCACCTCGCCCACCTTTTCCCAGCGCCCGTCGACCTTGAGCAATTGCGAGCCGACCAATACCTGCCGTTGCCGTTCGGCCAGGTCGCGCCAGACCACCACGTTGACGTTGCCAAATTCGTCTTCAAGGGTCACGAAGGTCACACCACTGGCGGTCCCCGGGCGCTGCCGACCGGTGACCAACCCGGCAACGCTGACCGGGCGTCCATGCTCGACCATCAGCAATTCCCTGGAGCTGCGACAGCGCCGGGCCTTGAGTTCCCCCCGCAGCAACGCCAGCGGATGCGGGCCGAGGGTGGTGCCGACACTGGCGTAATCGGCTTGCAAGTCCTCGCCCACGGTGGGTTTAGGCAGATCCACCGCTGGCTCTTCCTGACTCGGCAGACCGGCAAACAAACCGAGCTGCTTCTGCACCCCCGCCACCTCCCAGCGCGCCCGATGCCGATCACCGGCCAGCCCGCGCAGTGCACCGGCATCGGCCAGTTGTTCCTGGGCGCGAGCATCGAGTCGTGCCCGTTCGCCAAGGTCGGCGATGTCGGCAAACGCCCCCTTCGCCCTTGCCACCTCGATGCGCCGGGCATCGTCTTCGCGAAAGCCCTTGATCATCCGCAGCCCCATGCGAATGGCCGGCTGTGCGCCGGTGATCGGTTCCAGGCTGCAATCCCAATCACTGGCCCGCACGTCGACCGGGCGAATCTGCAAATGATGGCGGCGGGCGTCCTGGAGAATCTGGTCCGGGCTGTAGAACCCCATCGGCCAGCTGTTGATCAGCGCACAGGCGAAAGCCGCCGGCTCGTGGCATTTCAACCAGCAACTGGCGTAGGTCAGCAAGGCGAAACTGGCGGCGTGGGATTCGGGAAAACCGTAATCGCCGAAGCCTTTGATCTGCTCGAAGATCTGCGCGGCGAACTCCGCCGTGTAGCCGTTTTTCTTCATACCGTCCGCCAGGCGTTCCTTGTGCGGTTCCAGTCCGCCATGGCGTTTCCAGGCCGCCATGGAGCGGCGCAATTGATCGGCCTCGCCGGGGCTGTAGTCGGCGGCGACAATCGCGATCTGCATCACCTGCTCCTGAAACAGCGGCACGCCCAGCGTACGTTTCAGCACCGCTTCAAGTTCTTTCGACGGGTATTTCACCTCTTCTTCGCCCTTACGCCGCCGCAGGTAGGGATGCACCATCCCGCCCTGAATCGGCCCCGGACGAACGATCGCCACCTCGATCACCAGATCGTAGAAGTTCTTGGGCTTGAGCCTGGGCAGCATCGACATCTGTGCCCGGGACTCGATCTGGAACACCCCGATGGTGTCCGCATGGCCAATCATCTCGTAGGTTTGCGGGTCTTCGGCCGGCACCGTCGCCAGGCTCAGGTCGCGGCCTCGGTGCCGACGCAGCAGATCGAAACAACGGCGAATCGCGCTGAGCATGCCCAGCGCCAGAATATCGACCTTGAGCAGCCCGACCGCATCCAGATCGTCCTTATCCCACTGGATGATGGTGCGCTCGGCCATGGCGGCGTTTTCCACCGGCACCAGGCTGTCCAGAGGCTGCTCGGAAATCACGAAACCGCCGGGGTGCTGGGACAGGTGCCGGGGAAAACCGATCAGCTGTTGGGTCAGGCTCAGCACTCGGCGCAACACCGGGCTATCGGGATCGAAACCACCCTCACGCAGACGCTCGACGGGCGGCGCCTGATGACTCCAGTGGCCGCAACAGTCGGCCAGGGCGTTGACCTGATCCGGAGGCAAACCCAACGCCTTGGCCACGTCGCGGATTGCACCGGCACCGTGGTAAGTGCTGACCACCGCCGTCAGCGCCGCACGAGCCCGGCCATAACGCTGAAACACATACTGCAGGACTTCTTCGCGCCGCTCGTGCTCGAAATCCACGTCGATGTCCGGCGGTTCGTTGCGCTCCCTGGAGAGAAAGCGCTCGAACAGCAGCGTGCTGCGATCCGGGTCGATCTCCGTGATCCCCAGCACGAAGCACACCGCCGAGTTGGCGGCAGAACCGCGGCCCTGACAAAGGATGTGTTGCTGGCGGGCGAAATTCACAATGTCGTGAACCGTCAGGAAATAACTCTCGTACCCCAGCTCGGCAATCAGCTCCAGTTCCTTGTCGATCTGCGCCAACACCTCGGCCTTGGGGCTTTTTTCCCAGCGCCAGCGAATCCCCTTTTCTGCCAGCACCCGCAGCCAGGACGTGGCCGTGTACCCCTCGGGCACCAGTTCCCGGGGATATTGATAACGCAACTGACCGAGGTCGAAAGTACAGCGCCGGGCGATGTTCAGCGTCTCGTCGAGCAGCGCCTGCGGGTAGAGATCGCGCAAGTCGTCGAGGCTACGCAAATGCCGTTCGCCATTGGGGTGCAGACGCAACCCGGCCTCGGCCACGGGAACGTGATGGCGGATTGCGATCATAGTGTCCTGCAAGGCGCGCCGGCCACGGGCGTGCATATGCACATCGCCGCTGGCCACCGCCGGGATTCGCAGTTCCCGCGCCAGGGTCAGCAGTGCCGCCAGTCGCCGGGTGTCGTCCTGCCCGCGATGTAACTGAACGCTCAGCCACAGGCGCTCGGCGAAGCTCTGCTTCAGCCAATGGCCCTGCGCAAAATCATCGACGGCGTCCGGCGCCCACAACGCCAACAGCCCTGGCAACGGCTCGCTGAAATCTTCCCGCAGCACCTGATACTGGCCTTTCTGCGTGCGGCGTCTGGCGCGGGTAATCAGTCGGCACAGGGCTTGATAACCCTCGAGGTTTTCCACCAGCAGCACCAGTTTCGGGCCGCCTTCGATGCGCATTTCGCTGCCGATGATCAGCGGCAGCTCCACGGTCTTGGCCGCCTGCCAGGCACGGACGATACCCGCCAGCGTGCATTCGTCGGTGATTGCCAGCGCTTGATAGCCCTGCTTTTTCGCCCGTTGAAAAAGCTCAAGCGCACTGGAGGCACCGCGCTGGAAACTGAAGTTCGACAGGCAGTGCAGCTCGGCATAGTCGACGCTCATGCGAACCAGCCTTGCAGCCACAACGGACCGTCTTCGCCCACCGCCCGATAGGCCCAGCCCTGCTGACCGGAACGGGTTTCGATCAGGTAGTAATCGCGGCGCACGTCGTCGCCGTCCCACCAGCCGGACTCGATGCGCTCCGGCCCCATGAGGATGCGCGTCGAGTTTTCGTGTACCGCCTGCGGCTCAGTCAGCAACCAGCCCGGGCGTTGCACAGCAGGCAGCCCTCCGCAGGCCTGGCTGTCGACAGTGGTCTGCCACGCGCATTCCGGCCGGTGATCAGCCTGGAAGCGCAAGCCCTGCACCGCGTCATCCCCCAGCCGTGCGCGCAAGCGTTCACGCAGTTGCTCCCAGGGCAAGGACTGCTGCGGACGGTCGTCGAACAGCTCCTGACGCTGGGGCACGAAGGCCGGCAGATCTTCGGCGCGCAGACGAAAACCGCGCACCGGCGCCTCGACCTGAACCTGTTCCAGCCGCCCCCGGGCCAGTTCGAACAGCATCGCCGGATCGCGCTCGGCGCTGAGCAGGCCGACTTTGATCACGGTGTCCGGCAAGCCGGCGTGTTCCAGGTGCAAGTCGAAACGTTGCACGCCGCTGTCCCGGCCGCAGAGGAACGCCGACAGATCGCCGGTCAATCGTCTTAAAGGAAACAACAATGCCTGATGGGATTGCACATCGAAATTGAGTTCGATGCGCACATCGAAACGGTCCGGCGGCAGGTAAAACGCCAGTGCCAGCCGCCGCTCACCGAACAGGCTGTCCAGATGCTTGAGCACCTGGGCCTCGAAACGCCGGGCCAGACTATGCCGGGGCAGCGCCTGCACCTGACTCAAGGTGCGCAGCCCCATGCGCGATAACGCCGTAGCAACGCTGGGCTCCAGGGCAATGCGATCGACGGGCAGTTGCCCGAGGTGATGCTGCAAGGCTTGGCTGTCCGGCACCACCAGACCGTCATAAACGTTGGCCAGCACCCGCGCCGCCACCGGGTTGGGCGCGGCGACAATCCGGTGGCGAAACCCCAGCTCAGCGAGCTCGGTGCGCAGCCGTGCTTCGAACTGCGGCCAGGGCCCGAACAAGCCCAGGCTGGATTCGATTTCAAACACCACGGCGCGCGGGTAATGCACGCTGACCTGGGAGCTGAACCGATAGGCCCAGGCGGCCAGGAACTGCTGCCAGTGTTCGATTTCGGCGGCATCGTATTCGGCGGTGACGAACCCTTTGCTCAGCGCCTGGGCGGCGGTCATCGACTGACCGGGTCGCAAACCCAGCGCCCGTGCCGCACCGTTGACCGCTTGCAGCACCCGCCGCTGGGCCGGGCCGGTCAGCAGCGCCAACGGCTCATCGGGGTCGGGGCGCTGACGCAGTACCGCGTCCAGCGCCAATTGCGGGAAGACAATGCACACCCAGCGCATGGCAACCTCAATGCCCCACGGCAAAGGCAATCGGCGCCGAACGGGCCAGCCCGCCCCGGCACTTGAGCACCCGCAACTGAGCAGGCTTGGCGTCGATGGCGATGCGCAGGGCCGCTGGCGACGGATTGACGGCTTCACTGAGCGAGCGATAGGCGAACGCCAGGGTCTGCCCGGTTTCGGCCGCCACCTGCAAACGTCGCAACGCCCGGTCATCGGCCTTGTGCGGCCAGCACAACACCGCCCCGCAACTGCCCGAGCGCAGGCATTGTTCCGCCGCCCACAGCGCATCGCGCTCGCTGGCCTGGATGATCGACAACTGGCGCAGATCGACCCCGGCGTTCTGCCAGGCCTGGGGATACGGCACATAAGGCGGCGCCACCAGCACAATGCGCTCGCCCGCCGCCGACAACCGCGCCAGCGTCGGCCACACCAGTTGCAACTCACCCACGCCCTGCCCGGCCAGGAGGATTTCGCTCAGCGCCGCTTCCGGCCAGCCACCGCTCGGCAACGCCGCATCCAGCGCCGCATGCCCTGTAGGTTGCGGGCTGACGGCCGGTGGCGCAGGTCGGCCCTTCCAGACCTGGCCGCCATTGAATAGCGTATCCAGCGCAACGACGGCGCCCATCACCCTTGCCTCACCAGACCACAGAACACGCCTTCGATGGCCAGGTCCTGATCGGCTCGAACAATGATCGGCTGGTAAGCCGGATTGCGCGGTAACAGGCGAACAGAATCGCCGACCCGCTCGAAACGCTTGATGGTGACTTCGCCGTCAAGCCGCGCCACCACGATCTGGCCGTTGACCGCCTCGGGATTGCGCCGCACGCCCACCAGATCGCCATCGAGAATGCCGTCCTCGATCATCGAATCACCCTGGACCCGCAGCATGTAATCCGGCACCCGCGAGAAGATCGACGGATCGAGCAGCAAGCGGCTGTGGACCTCGGCATCGGCACCGATCGGCGCACCGGCCGCCACGCGGCCCAGTACCGGAACGTCCAGCAGCTCGGGCCGCGGCGGCTGGTTCAACAAGCGGATGCCGCGCGCCTGATGCGGATTGACCTCGATGAAACCCGCCTCGGTCAGCGCCAGCACGTGCTTGCGCGCCACGCTACGGGAGGCGAAACCGAAGGCCTCGCTGATTTCAGCAAGGCTCGGGGGCTGACCGTGTTCGGCGATGCGATCGCGGATGAAGGTCAGGATGGCGGTACGGCGGGGAGTTAAAGTCGTCATGGAGTACATTTGTACTCTTTCGGCTTTTTCCTGGCAAGGACCGCCAGTCAGCTCAGCCCGCGAGAGGCCAGAAACCCTGCGATGTAATCGATAAAAGCCACGACTTTGGCGGTCGCTCGCCGATGGCTCGGGTACACCGCCAGAATGTGCGGGCCAAAGCTGTCGGGATCGATGTCGTAGTCCGCCATCACCCGCACCAGTCGACCGTCGGCCAGATACGGCGCAGCGCTCCATAGCGGCGTGTGCAACAACCCGCGTCCGGCCAGCGCATTGGCCAGCAGCAAGTCGTAATTGTCGCTGCGCAGCCGTGGCGCCTGGGGTTGCGGCAGGCTCAAGCGCTGCCCATCGCGATCGGCCCACCAGAATTCGCGGCTGAGCAAGGGATGGCGATACAGCAACCATTCGTGCTCATCGAGGGTTTGCGGGGTGACCGGCAACACCTTGCGCGCCAGATAGGCCGGGCTGCCACACAGCGCCAGACGATTGCTGCCAACGACGCGGGCGATCAGCCCCGGCAGGTCGTCATGGCCTTCGCGCAGGGCCAGGTCATAGCCGCTTTCCAGCAGATTGACGAACTCATCGCACAGGTCCACTTGCAGATTGATCTGCGGGTACTGCTCCAGAAAACCGCCACACACCTGATCGAGAAAGGCTTGTCCATAGGCCAGTGGCGCGGTGATTTTCAGATTGCCGCGCAGGCCATGCTGCAACTGCTCGATTTCCTCGCCGGCCTCGTCCAGCCGCTGCAACACCTGACGCGCGGTTTCCAGGTAGAGCCGCCCCACTTCCGTCAGCAGAATCCGCCGGGTGCTGCGCTCGAACAGCCGGGCACCGAGCTCGGCCTCCAGGTGATTGACCGCTTTGGTCAGGGCCGACGGGGTCTTGCCCAGTTGCTCGGCGGCGCGGCTGAAACTGCCCAGTTGCGCCGTGACCACGAACATTTTCAACGCACCCAGCTTGTCCATTCTTTTTCCATTCCGGCAAAAACGTTTTTCGTGAGTAAGGCGTTCTGCTAAGCGTGAGCAGCCACTAATCTGGGCCATCAGACGCAATAACAAGGAAACTTTCAATGAAAAGATTCATCCCGAATCTATTGATGGCCGCTGTGGCTTTTGCCTCGATGGAAGCCATGGCAGCGACCGATCTGGTGCTGCTCAACGGCAAGATATTCACCGCCGACCGCAACCAGCCCAAGGTGCAGGCCCTGGCGGTGCAGGACGGCAAAGTGCTGCAAGTTGGCAGCGATGCACAGATAAAAGCCTTGATTGAATCGCAAACGAAAGTGATCGACCTCGGCGGCAAGACATTGATGCCCGGCCTGATCGACAGCCATTCCCACGCGATTTTCGGCGGCCTGGAAATGGCCTCGGCCAATATGGAAGATGAGGTGGTCGACCTCGATGAGCTGGAAAAACGCCTGCGCGGATGGCGTGATGACGGCAAGGCGAAACACGGCGATGTGCTGAGCGTGGCCGGCATGAGTTCGGCGTATTGGGCCCAGGCCGAGGCCCTCGGCAAAAAATTCAACAGCGGCGAATGGGCCAAGGTGCCCGTGGTATTCACCGGCAGCGACCACCACACCGCCTGGGCCAACAACGTCATGCTCGAACGCGCGGGCATCGACGCCGCCCTGCTGCAAAACCTGCCGGCCGCCGAACTCGACACCATTGGCAAGCTTGCCGACGGTAGCCTCAACGGTTTTCTGGTGGACGCCGGTTGGGATCGGGTTGCGTTAAAAATGCCCGCGCCCAGTACCGCCGACATGCTGCGCGCCGCGCAAACCGCCGTGCGCTACAACAACAGCCTGGGCATTACGGCCTGGATGGACCCCGCTGCCAACGCCGCCCCCGGCGAGCCGGTGTTTGCCCTTAAACCCACGGAGAAAACCGTCGGCGTACTGCCAGTGTACAAAGCGCTGTCGCAAAGCGGTGGCATGACCGCCCACGTCGCGGCCCTGCTGGTGGCCAATCCGAAAAGCGTACCGGCCGATCTAGACACGCTGGACAAGGTCCGCCAGCAATTCCAGGGCATCCCCAACCTGACCCTGCCCGGTATCAAGATCTTTGCCGACGGCGTGATCGAATACCCGGCCCAGAGCGCGGCGATGATTGATCCTTACACCAACTCGCAAAAACAGGGCGAGTTGCTGATCGATCCGAAGCACTTCGGCGAACTGGTCAGTGCCATCGATCAACGCGGCTGGCGGGTGCACATCCACGCCATCGGCGACCGCGCGGTACGCGAATCCCTGAACGGCATCGCCCAGGCGCGCAAGGATCGCCAGAGCGGCGTGACTCACTCGATCACCCACTTGCAAATGGTCAACCCAAAAGAGTTTGCGCGGTTCAAACCGCTCAACGTCATCGCCTCCATGCAGTTGCTCTGGGCCTCCGCCGACGATTACACCCTGGACATGATCAAGCCTTACGTGAGCGCCCTCGCCTTCCGCTATCAGTACCCGGCGCACTCGCTGCTCAAACAGGGCGCGACGATCGCCGGAGCCAGCGACTGGCCGGTGTCTTCGCCCAATCCATGGAACGCCATGGCCCAGGCGATCACCCGAAACGGCCCGTTGGGTGTGTTGAACGCCGACGAACGCATCGACCGGGAAACGATGTTCTACGCCTACACCCTCAACGCCGCCCGCACTATCGGTCTAGAGAAGCAAATCGGCTCGTTGAGCCCCGGCAAGCAAGCTGATTTCATCGTGCTGGACCGCGACGTGTTCAGCGTCGATGAGAAAGCCCTGCACGACACCCAAGTGCTGCAAACCTGGTTCGCCGGTCGCGAAGTCTACGCCCCGACACTCTGAGAAAAATCGCCTGTACACGCTGCCCAACTCCGCGTTCATCGCTGGGGTCTGGAGCAGCTTTGTCTCAAATCTGCCCATAACAATCACAACAAAGGCACTGCACCATGAAAGCGTTCACCCTGTTCGCCCTCGCATCCTTCAGCCTGTTGCCCCTGGGCAGCCAGGCCCTGCCCTTGAATGACGACTTCGCCGTGCTGGTCGACCTGACCCTGGCCAGCGACTATCGCACTCGCGGCATCTCGCAAACCCAGAACGACCCCGCCGTGCAAGCCGGTGTGACCCTGGCCCACAGCAGCGGCCTGTACCTGGGCGCCTGGAGTTCGAACGTCGATTTCGGCGGTGGCCTGAAAACCCGCCAGGAAGTCGACTACTACGGTGGTTGGCTGTGGCAGGCGACCGACGCCATCAGCCTGGATGTCGGCTATCTCAAATACGCGTATCCAAAAGAGAGCCAGTTCAATCAGAGCGAGGTCTACGGGATTCTCGACGTCTTTGGCGTGAAACTCGCGGCCTATTACTCCGCCGATGCACCGGGCATCGACAGCAAACAGAGCACGTTGTACCGCTACGTTGGCTACGAAACCGAAATGCCCTATGGGCTGGGGCTGAAAATGCGCTACGGCGAAATGGACTTCAAAGACCCGCGCCTGTATTCGGCCTCGGGGCATGGCGAGGAGGCTTACCACGAGTGGGAGGCGAAGCTGACCCGCGAAGTGGCCGGGGTGCTGCTGGGGTTGAGTTACATCGACACCGATTTGTCGAAAAGCCAATGCATCAGCAACTGGGGGTTCGACGATGTGTGCAGCGCGACCCTGGTGGCGAGTGTCAGCAAATCCTTTTGATGGTTTTTTGTAGGAGCGAGGCTTGCCCGCGAAAGCGTTTTACCTGACACACCGCCTTCGCGGGCAAGCCTCGCTCCTACAGGTGTACGCGATCCGCTATTTAGCCGACACGCAATGCGCGCAGATCGAGGCGACCGTCCTTGAGCGGCGGGCACCAGTAGTAGCCGCCAGTGATCGGTCGGCTGATGCGGTACAAACCGTCGGTGATGCCGTCCTCCAGACCGCTCATGCGTCGCAGTTGGGCTTCGAATGCATCGAGGGAAAAACCGAATGCCAGGAACATCAGGCCGGCGTGATCGCCTTCGATCCACGGCATCGAGCGACGGACCACGAAGGCTTCCGGTGCGAAGCTTTCCTGGGCGGTGCGTTTGACGTGGGCAGAGATCGGCGCGTCGTCGAGTTCTTCGTTGTCGCTCAGGCGCCGGCCCATGATGTTGTCCTTCTCGTGGGACGGCATCGCGTGGAAGCCTTTCAAGTCATGCTGCCATTGCTGGATCGCGGCGAAGCTGCCACCGACCAGCCCCTCAGCGCCCTCGCCCAGCAGCGCGGCGGCGACAGCGGCTTCGTCGTGAGGGTTTTCGGTGCCGTCTTCGTAACCGGTCAGGTCATGGCCAGTCATGTGGCGGAAGGTTTCGTTCATCTGCACCAGACGCAGGGCCGGTGCCAGCGCGGCTTCGATCGCGTGGCTGCGATTGAGCAACTCGCCACGGTCAACACCGTGCAACCAGCACCAGAGCGCGTGTTGGGTCGACGGGTTGTCGACGCCGACACCGACCAGCGCAGGAAAGGCGCGCAAGCCGTCGATCTGCGCGTGCAGCGCCTTGACCAGGGACTCGCCGAAACCCACCACCGCCGATTTTCCGTCCACCAGGCGCGTCAGGTTATCCAGCGCTGCCGGCAGTGCCTCGGCTGATTCGAGGGCGAAGAACATATGACGAGCTTGAGGCGGAACTGGGGTGGCGAGGATGCCCGGCTGGTAGTAACTCATATGAACTCCTTTAGAAAGAGCGTGAAGTTTAACCGGGGGATCATTACTTGTGTGTTCTCAAGGGGAAAAGATCGGCTTTCATGAGCGGATGAGCCGACAGATTCGCGATCCACAACGCCGAGCCCAAAAAACCCTAAGATGAATCATGACAAGCCAGGCCGAGGTCTGCTAAAACGATTCATCAGTGCATCACCCAATCCAGACGGGGTAGCGACATGACCACAGCATCGATCCTTGGCAACCTGTTTCCCACCGCCGACGGCATCCCGGAAAAGTATCGCCTCAACGGCCAGACCGAACAGCGCGAATACCTGGTCGACGGTGAACTGAAAACCTGGTCCGGCCCCCTCGCCCAGGTGCGCAGCCCGGTATACCTGAGCGGCGCGAATGGCGACGAACAAGTAATCCTTGGCAGCACGCCGCTGCTCGATGCCGCCACCGCACTGACCGCGCTCGACGCGGCTGTCCGTGCCTATGACCGGGGCCAGGGTTTGTGGCCGACCATGCGCGTGGCCGAGCGTATCCAGCATGTCGAGACCTTCCTCGGTCGCATGCGCGAACAGCGCGAGGCGGTGGTCAAGTTGCTGATGTGGGAGATCGGCAAGAACCTCAAGGACTCGGAGAAAGAGTTCGACCGCACCTGCGACTACATCGTCGACACCATCAACGCCCTCAAGGAACTCGACCGCCGCTCCAGCCGCTTCGAACTGGAACAGGACACCCTCGGCCAGATCCGCCGCGTTCCGATGGGCGTGGCGTTGTGCATGGGGCCTTACAACTATCCGCTGAACGAGACCTTCACCACGCTGATTCCGGCGCTGATCATGGGCAACACCGTGGTGTTCAAGCCGGCCAAGCTTGGGGTGCTGTTGATTCGTCCGCTGCTGGAAGCCTTTCGCGACAGCTTCCCGGCCGGGGTAATCAACGTCATTTACGGCAGTGGCCGCGAGACCGTCAGCGCACTGATGGCCAGCGGCAAGATCGATATCTTTGCGTTTATCGGCACCAACAAGGCTGCCAGCGACCTGAAAAAGCTCCACCCGCGGCCTCACCGCTTGCGTGCGGCACTGGGCCTGGATGCAAAGAACCCCGGCATTGTGTTGCCTGAGGTGGATCTGGACAACGCGGTCAGCGAAGCCGTCACCGGCTCCCTGTCGTTCAACGGTCAGCGCTGCACCGCGCTGAAAATCCTCTTCGTCCATGAAGACGTGGTCGAAGCGTTCATCGAGAAATTCAACGCCAGGCTCGCCACACTGAAACCCGGCATGCCGTGGGACGGCGGCGTGGCCCTGACACCGCTGCCGGAGGCGAGCAAAGTCGATTATCTGCATTCGCTGGTGGCGGACTCGGTCAGCAAAGGCGCCGCCGTGGTCAACCCCAACGGCGGTGAAGCCCGCGCCTCGTTCTTCTACCCGGCCGTGTTGTACCCGGTGACACCGCAAATGCGCGTCTATCAGGAGGAACAGTTCGGCCCGGTCGTGCCGATCGTGCCTTACCGTCATCTGGACACCGTGATCGACTACGTCCTGGAATCCGACTTCGGCCAGCAACTGAGCATCTTCGGCACCAACCCGGTGGCAGTCGGCAGGCTGGTGGACACCTTCGCCAACCAGGTCGGCCGGATCAACCTCAACGCCCAGTGCCAACGCGGCCCGGACACCTACCCGTTCAACGGCCGCAAGAACTCCGCCGAGGGCACGTTGTCGGTGCATGATGCGCTGCGGGTATTTTCGATCCGGACCCTGGTGGCGACCAAGTTCCAGGAAAGCAGCAAAGAGCTTCTCAGCGAGATCATCAGCGGCCGGAACTCGAGCTTCCTGACCACCGACTATATTTTCTGAGGACACCAAAATTTTCTGAGGACACCAAACCTGAGCATCATCAAAGGCCTTCGACTGCCACCGCTGTTGCGCCGAATACTGCGTCCATTGCTGGACCCGTACCGGCGCTACCGCCACGCCAAACTGATCCATGCGGTGCGGGTTTCGTTAGGGTTGCTGGCGACGATTCTGCTGACCACCGGCATCCATCTGCCCCACGGCGAATGGGCGTCGGTGACCATGCTGGTGGTGATCGGCGGCTTGCAGCACCACGGTAACATCGGCAAAAAAGCCGCCGAGCGAGCCATCGGCACCTTGATCGGGGCCGGTGTCGGCTTGTTGCTGGTGGCGCAACAGGCCTGGCTCGGGATGCCGTGGCTGACCTATTTCGCAATGTCGGTGGTGTGCGGATTTTTCTCGTACCACGCCATCGGCAAGGGTGGGTATACGGCGCTGCTGTCGGCGATCACCGTGTTTATCGTTGCGGGGCACGGTGACAACCCGGTCACCGATGGCCTGTGGCGCGGGGTGGATATTCTGATCGGCATCGCCCTGGCACTGGCATTCTCCTTCGCCCTGCCGCTGTACGCGGTGTACTCCTGGCGCTACAACCTGGCCGATGCCTTGCGCGACTGCGCGGCAATCTACGGCCGTATCATCAACGGCGAGTCCGTCGCCGCTGACGAGCACCTGAAACTCATGAATCGCTTGAACGCAGTCATGGTGCAACTGCGCTCACTGATGCCCTCGGTGTCCAAGGAAGTGCGGGTTTCCATGACCGAACTCGATGCGATTCAGCGCAATCTGCGGATGTGCGTCAGCATCCTGGAGATCCTCGGCAATAGCCGGCCGAATGCCGATGACTCTGAGGCAATGGCCCATCTGCAATCGGCATTGAAAACCGAGCACCGACAGATCCGGGTGCAACTGATCGGTATGGCTCGGGCATTGAAATCGGGCGCTTCACAACGGCTCAGCCGGCCAGCCGAACCGCCATTGGACTCTACACTTGATATGCCGGTCTACAGTCCGCTGGATGGCTACCGATTGCTGACCCGACAATTGGCCGCGAACATCGGCGAGATGCGCCAGCGTCTGGCGAAAACCGCACCGCGCTGGAACATCTGAGAGGCCGTTTATTGTGTAGCCACCCGCCGAAGCTTCAAGCCCCAACCCTGTTGCATCCCGGCGGCGGCCAGCAGAATCGCGGCGACACCGATCCATTGCAGCGGCTCCAGGTGATGACCGAAGGCAAACCAGTCCACGAAAATCGCCGCAATCGGATAGATGAACGATAACGCGCCGGTCAGGGCGGTCGGCAGCTTTTGAATTGCCCCGTAGAGCAGCACATACATCAAGCCGGTATGCACGATACCCAGGGTCACCAGGCTGGCCCAGGCACTGGGCGTTTGTGGCATCGCCGAGAAGTGCGCAAAGGGCGCGAGCAACAGCACGCCGGTGCAGACCTGGATCAACGCGATCAGATGCGGTGGCGTGCCGGTCAGGCGTTTGATGATCAACGCGGCAATCGCGTACAGGAAGGCAGCACCCAGCGCCAGAGCGATCCCCATCAGGTAATCGTTGCCACCCTCGCCTTGCTCGCCATGGGCGCTGACAATCGCGAGCATCCCGAGAAACGAAATGCCCAGCCAGAACAGCTTTTGCAGGGTGATTTTCTCCCCGAGAAACAGCGCGGCCAGCCCCACCAACATGAACGGCTGGACGTTATAAACCGCCGTGCCGATCGCAATCGAGGCGCGCGAATAGGACGCGAACAACAGCACCCAGTTACCCACAATCGCCACACCACTCAGTACGGCCAACAAGAAAGTGGTGGACGTCAAAATGCCCGGGCGCAGAAAGCCGAACGCCGCGCAGATCAGCAACAGCGTGACGGCACCGAACACGCAGCGCCAGAACACCACGTCCAGCACCGGTTGCCCGGACACCAGCACGAACCAGCCAATGGTTCCGGAAATCAGCATGGCGGCGGTCATCTCGAATGAGCCGCGACGTAGTGTTCTGTCCATCATCAACCTCCTGTGTTTGAGGCCAAAGTATGCCAATCCGCCGGGGGGCTTCTCCAGCGCAAAAAGCAGGCTAAACTCGGCATCTGCCTTTTTTATCAAGGCTTATCCAGCCAATTGCCTAACAGGGGATTCGCCATGACCGACGACATCGACCAAGTGCTGATCAGCGCGTTGATGGAAGACTCCCGCCGCTCGCTCAAAGCCCTGGCACAGATCAGCGGCCTGTCCTCGCCCAGCGTTGCCGAGCGCCTGCGCCGCCTCGAAGAACGCGGCGTACTCAAGGGCTATACCGTCGAAATCGACCCTAAATGCTTCGGCTATCAACTCCAGGCCATTGTCCGCATCCGCCCGTTGCCGGGGCAATTGCAGGAAGTGGAACGGCAGATTCAGGCGATTCCCGAATTCACCGAGTGCGACAAAGTCACCGGTGACGACTGCTTCATCGCCCGCTTGCATGTGCGCTCGATGGAACAACTGGACACCCTCCTCGACCGCCTCAACACCCACGCTGAAACCAACACCGCCATCGTCAAGAAAACCCCGATCAAGCGCCGGCTGCCACCGATGGCGTGAGTGCTGTTTTGTTCGCAGAAGCGTAGATTGGTGTTTTTCCGGCGAAGGATTGGCGGTATGAAAACTCAGGCCATGTTACTGGCGGCGGTGATGCTTGCAGGCTGCGGTACGTTCCAGACAGTGGTGCGCAGCGACGAAGCAGCGGCAAAAAGCCTCAAGGAACAGAAAACCTACTGCGGTGCGGTTCCACGGATCTATAGCGGCGTGACTTATGACTTTTGCCGCCTGCATGCGACTCCAGGCCCAGGCATCGATGAGTACAAGTACGACAATGGCACGCCTTTTGTGCTGATCGACGTAGTGATTTCCGGCGCTCTCGACACCATGCTCCTGCCCTACACCATTTATCGGCAGCAGGCCGATGGCAGTATTGTCATTACCGAATAGCCTTGGGCGCCCTGATTCCCAGACAAAAAAAACCCGCCGAAGCGGGTAATGCCGATCAGTTAAGCCTTCTCGCTTGACCTTTGGCCGCAAGAAATCAAAATCCGATGCCTGTACTGGCATCGGATTTTTTTATGCGTCTCGCTCGGGCACTGAAACTGACCCACAACATCGTCTCTACCCCCAACGCCATCGAGGGATTGGATGCCTTGCTCGATCCATCTTTGGTCGAACAGGCGCTTGAACAAGCCGGTGTGGCGACGCTGCGCAAGCGTCGTTTGCCGCTGGAAATGATGCTCTGGTGCGTGATCTCCATGGCGTTCTTCCGGCGCATGTCTGCCTGGGATGTGGTCAGTCGCATGAATATCATGTTGCCGGGCCAGCGCCCGTTGGTGGCCCCCAGCGCTGTAGTCCAGGCCCGTCAGAGATTGGGCAGCGAAGCTGTACGACAAGTCTTCGATTTGACCCAGAAAAGTTGGCATGAGGCGGCCGGTCATCCGACTTGGGCCGGTCTGCGTTTGTTGGGCGTCGATGGTGTTGTCTGGCGCACGCCCGACACGCCGGAAAATCGGGCGCGCTATGACTCCGCCAGCAACCAGCATGGCGACACCGGTTTTCCTCAGGTGCGCATGGTCTGCCAAATGGAATTGACCAGCCATTTGCTGATTGGAAGTGCGTTTGACGGCTACCGCAGCAACGAAATGAAACTGGCCGAGCAACTGATCGAAACCACCCCCGATCACTCGCTGACGCTGTTTGATCGTGGTTTTTACTCATTAGGTTTACTGCATCAATGGCAGCAAGCAGGCGTCGAACGCCACTGGCTGATGCCGCTGAAAAAAGGCTCGCAGTACGAGGTGATCCAGCGTTTGGGGCGCCAGGATGCGATTGTTTCGCTGAGCACTTCGCCGCAGGCCCGCAAGCAATGGCCTGGGTTGCCGGAGCGGCTGACCGCGCGACTGCTGAGCAAAACCGTCAAGGGCAAGGTGTGTCATATTCTGACCTCGATGGCTGACCCGCTGCGCTTCCCGTCCGACGAAATCGTCGATCTGTACAGTCAGCGCTGGGAGATCGAACTCGGGTTTCGAGAAATGAAACAGACCCTGCTCAACAGCAGTTACACGTTGCGCAGCAAGACGCCAGAGATGATCGAGCAAGAGTTGTGGGGCGTGTTGTTGGGCTACAACTTGTTGCGCTATCAGATGGTGGAAATGAGTCGCCACTGTCCTGGCATTTACCCGTGCGAAATGAGCTTTACCGCCTGCACTTGGGCGATTCTCGGGTTTATCAACAGCGTCTCCGCCGACCGTTCCGGGAACATTCCCAAGTATTTGGCCGAGCTTCATGCTTCAGCGCCGCACTACGTGCTGCCGCATCGACGTGAGGAGCGCATTTATCCTCGGGCGATTCGGCTGAAATCACCGAAGTATCCGATCAAAAATAAAAATGCCAGTCAGCTTAACTGACTGGCATTACGCCGAAGCGGGTTTTTTACTCAAGGCTGGCGATCAATCATCGCGGCCCATGATGCCGAACAGTTGCAGCAAGCTGACGAACAGGTTGTAGATCGATACATACAGGCTGATGGTCGCCATGATGTAGTTACGCTCGCCGCCGTGAATGATGGCGCTGGTTTGGAACAAGATGCATACAGAGGAAAACAGCACGAAACCTGCGCTGATCGCCAGTTGCAGACCGCTGATCTTGAAGAAGAAGCTCGCCAGCGTCGCACCCAGCAGCACGAAGAAACCGGCCGTGATGAAACCACCCAGGAAGCTCATGTCCTTACGGGTAATCAGCACATAAGCCGACAGGCCGCCGAACACCAGCGCGGTCATCGCGAAGGCCGAGCTGACCACTTCCGCGCCGCCCTGCATGCCCAGGTAACGGTTGAGGATCGGGCCGAGCAGGAAACCCATGAAGCCGGTCAGCGCGAACGCAGAAACCAGGCCCCACGCCGAGTCACGGAGTTTGTTGGTGAGGAAGAAAAGGCCGTAGAAGCCGATCAGCACCACGAAGACGTTCGGGTAACCGACACGCATCTGCTGTGCGACAAACGCCATCACGCCGCTGAATGCGAGGGTGAGGGCCAGTAGGCCGTAAGTGTTGCGCAGGACGCGGCTAACCTCTAGCTGCTCAGCCTGCACGCTGTTATTAACTGCGTAATCCTGTTCGCGCATGGCGACACTCCTGTTGGTTTGAAACGTTCAGTCGCAAAGATCATAACAGACGCTCTGTAACAAGCCATGCAGAGAGTTTGACAGTGTGTTTCATTCAGGTATTATGGCGCCCGCAACGCAAACGGAGGTGTGGCCGAGTGGTTTAAGGCAACGGTCTTGAAAACCGTCGACTGTAACAGGTCCATGAGTTCGAATCCCATCGCCTCCGCCATCTTATGTACGACAAAGCCCTGATTATTCAGGGCTTTGTCGTTTCTGGGGTTTGGTGAAAATCTCGGCTCTCGGCATGTGTTCCATAACTATTATGGACGTGTTCCAGAACTCAGCGGCTGAACCCCCTCCTCCGGCGTCCTGCTGATCGTTAAAAATCCTTCACGTAAGGTGATGCTACGCTGTCCTTAAAACCGAGGATTTGCGATGCCACATTCGGACCTTCCCCCTCCCTGCTGTACAAGATCAACGAAAACCAACTCGCGCTCGAAGCCGCCATCATGGAGCTTTCCAACTGGGTCGAAGCCCGCGGCTCAGCCGACGTCGCCGACAACGTGCGCGGCGCCTTGGACACCATCGACAAGAACGAAGAGTTCATCAAGATGACCCTCGCGGCACTGATGACGCCGGAGTGAATTAGCACTGCATCTTGTCGCTGCCCCGCTACCACCTCGCCTCAAATACTGTTTACCAAGACAGTACTATTGAGGCGAAACCGTGGATCCGTACGAAATCGAAGACACCCGCAACTGGCTGGAATGTCCTTAATCCTCCCTATCAAAACCAACGTACGTTCGATCTTTTTTAAAGATTTTATGATTGCTGAAACGTACCATCACCGAAATTAGCCGGTTTTAACCGAAATACACTCTGCATTGCACTGCGCCATCTCCGCTGACCTAGGAATTTCTCTATTTCGAGCCAGCTAGCGGAAGAGCAATACATCCAAAGAAACATCCTCACTTAGATGAATATCGATACGCCCCCCTCCAGACGACCCTCCGCTTTCGAGGCGCACGCCCCCGTTGAAAAGAGTATGTTCAACGCAATACGCGCACAAAGTTCAAATGCATGGATGCTAGTCGAGCCTCTGCGATTACTTACTAACAATGAAAAAACTATCAATCTAACCAAGATGGAGTACGCAGTACTCGACTTGTTAATAAGCAGCACAGAACGGATAGTAAGTAATGATGCCATTGCCAAAAAACTAAACAAAAACCTTGACCACTATAAGGGACTGGTGATGTGCCTCAGCAGGCTACAAGCGAAGTTCAAGAGGTCCGCTAGAGGAGATAACCTTTTCCGCTCGGTGAGAAATCGCGGCTACTGCATCGTCCAAACAATACACATTGAGAAGGACTTATCTAACAGGCATACCGCATGCGATGAAAAAACCTGGAAGCGCTGCTCGCCCCCCCCCCCCCGCCACAGCATCTACTTGCTAGCCGATGCATCTGCCTATTGGGTTGACGTATGTAGCGGCTCTGGCACGGAGGAGGTGCCGAGCTTCCATGAAGTGCGGGCGCTGTCGCTGCACCTGTAGAAGAACGCCGGAAACGATGGACAGAAGATCGCAGGGCACGCGAGCGAGGGCATGACCAAAAACTACCAGCGGGACCACGAGAAAATCGTCCGGCCTGAGGCGATACCGGACCTGAATATCAGCGAAATCACTGGGTAGTTTTGCGTAGACCTGAAACGAGAAAGGGGACCAAGCCACTAAGCGCTTGATCTCCTCACGAAATATGGTCGGGACGGAGTGATTCGAACACTCGCCCCCTAGCACCTCATGCCGGGGACTGTAACGACCTAAGCTATTGTTTTAGAACGAATATGACCACCTTTAAGAGTGGCAAAACATTCGATTTTTTGTGCTTATGCAAACGGAAACACGCGGCCTCCAGAGGAGGTTTTGCGCAAGCCACCGTAGGAGAATGACGAGGTGACATTGCGAAACTTCCTGCATCCTGTCTGCCCGTCACCTCGAGGAAGGGACATGGCTGTAATCACGAAGAGTGACTTGGTGTACAAGTACACTTGGTCGGCAGATCAAGGCGACAACCCGCATTACACTGGGTTGCTGGATCGCGACAAGGTAGACCGGGACGAGGGACACGAGGTTGTACATTTTCCGACAGTAGTGCCCTCCCTTCCAGGCGTTCTGCCGACCTGAACCCCAAGCCCCTAGTTTGCCCCTGCCCTTACGCACCAGCCAAAAAACCGAGTAATCAGCGTGTTTTTTCCTCCTAAAGACCAAGCGCCGGATATGTATTAACCCTGATATATGAAAGGTTATTATTTGACGCTTTTCTAACAGAGGCACATTGCTATGATCCCGGCAAACTCCACTGCTAGAGGCTCTGAAGTGAAATTAACACCTGCCGAAAAGACCAAGTCTCGGGGTTGGGAATGGGCCTATAAAAAAATCCGGAGTTTTGGTTGCTCTCGAAGAACGGCCCTCTACAGGGCAAGCCTCTATGCTCTTCGAGGTGACTCGGGAGGTTTCTCAAGCGAGCGGAGCTTGCAAAGATTCCGACTACGGCGTTAACCAAGCTGGTCATCACCGGTACGCCATGGCTCGACCCGATCCCCCTTCGGGCTGCGGGGCTGCGGCCACAAAGACAACCCTGACTACAAGACCGGCGCCGGCAAGATCACCATCAACTGCTGGGACAAGCGTTGGAACTCCTTCTCGGGGCGGCATGGGGCCGCGTACGGTGGCCGAGTAGGTCCCTTGATCTCCCCCGACGGTCTCACGCTGGCGTCACACATTCCGCCGCCGACGATGACACCCCGCCCGAACCAATGACATGCATGACCGACTCGACCTGCCAAAGTCTGTTCGCGCTGGCGCGATGGTTGCGCACATCGATCCGCCCCTCGGCGACCATTCCAGGCGTCAGCGGCCGGGTGATGGACATGGTCGACTTGCCGCGTTGCAGCTTCTTCAGTTGCGCCGTTGCAGCTTCCTGGGCGCTCTTCTGATCCGTAAGTGTCTTGCGGATGATGTAGCGCGGACCCGCCTGACTGTCGGCGTCCTCGTTGGCCTCACCGGCATTGTCCGGGACATTGCCGTACACCGACACCGCCCCGGCGACTATGCCCGCGACTGCCGGCACCTTGCGCTGCTCGGCTTCGTTGAACCAATACGCGACCACCGACTGATAGTCGTTGCGCTCTTGGATCGTGACCCGGCCGCTACTGTTTTCCGGATCACTAATCACGACGGTCGGCCGCGCCGCGCCGCGCCGGTTACGGTCTGAGCCACGCCCTTGGGCACCACCACCAGGCGACCGCCGACCGGCTTCGCCACGGCGCCCAGTTCACGTGCCAAACGCGTCAGTAGGTTCATATCGGATTCGGCGCGCTGGTCGATATGGCTGAAAACATGCTTTGCCAGCTCCGGCGCTACGGCCGCAATGTAGCCATGCTCCTTGGCCATCTTGGCGACCAGAGCGCCCAGCGTTTTGGATCGGGCCTCCCTCCGGAAAATCAAGGAGCCAACTGATAGGTTGACTGCACTAGACCGGAAGGAAAACACCGGCTATTTACTAGCTTCAATTCAATGTCCTGCGTAAGGCCCCCGAACAATGGTCTTCCCGACCCAATCAGCACGGGAACAGTGGTGATCACCATATCGGCGACTAACCCGTCACGCAGGAATGACTGCACCAATTGCCCGCCATCGACATAGACTCGATGCACACCTTGCCTCGCCAGTTCCGCCAGCAGGTCTGAAGGAGTGAGGTTGGAAAAACGTACTTTTCCCTCTAGCGCATTAGGCACCTGTGAATCGGCCAACTGTTGAGACAACACGATTACTGGCAGGTCGTAGAACCAAGTGTCGAAGGTCAGCACTTTCTCATAGCTCCCCCTCCCCATCACGATAGCATCCTTATCGGCGATGAAGCCCAGGTAGCCGTGATCCTCACTCTGATCATCGCGCTGCAATAGCCAGTCAATGTCACCGTCGGATCTGGCGATATAGCCATCTAGACTGATGGCGATGAAAACATGTGCAGTAGTCATAGAAGTTTCCTTATTCAGACGACGCATGACTGACCGCAAAGAGGATAGCAAAACTAATATATAGCTAAATTTCTTAGCTGGTTTTCTACAAATCCCGCTCAAATCAAATTGGTCAAAAAAACTGTGTAGCGTATTTTGATCGCGCGAATAGGCCGTTCACGCTTTGAATTAATCTTCCTTCAACACCGGTTCAACTTCATCGACCGGCAACGAAGCCAACATTTCAGCGCGACAAACCTCAAGGATCTCATCCGCGAGTGCAGAATCATCCGGGCAGGCACGCGACAAAATAATCGCGCCGACAGCACGAGACAGCAGGTCGATCATTTTCTTTCTCCCCTCTCCCGCCTCGGCATCCGGTCCCGTCGGATATTTCTCTCCCAGCGTTTGCAGGGTGTGTTCAATGCCTTCGGCAAATGTCGTTTTCACATCATCCGATTGACGCGCCGCGTCGCTGCACAACGCGGCCATGGTGCAACCGCTGCCACGTCCGTCCCGATGTTCTCGGGTCACATAGACGTTGAT
Source organism: Pseudomonas sp. FP1740 (assembly GCF_030687165.1). Taxonomy (NCBI): domain Bacteria; kingdom Pseudomonadati; phylum Pseudomonadota; class Gammaproteobacteria; order Pseudomonadales; family Pseudomonadaceae; genus Pseudomonas; species Pseudomonas sp. FP1740. The sequence goes on along the minus strand of NZ_CP117461.1, from coordinate 2,598,509 downwards.
GAAGCCCGGAACATCGAGCGCTTGGGCGCCTGTCAGCGATTTGGCAAGACTGCAGGCCGAGGCTTCGGCCATCAGGTCGGCCTTCGACCCGAAGTGCTTGTAGAAGCCTCCATGGGTGAAACCGGCAGCCGCCATGAGATCCGCCACACCGACGCCATCAAAGCCGCGCTCACGGAACAGCTCTGAGGCCGTTTCAACGATGTGCTCTCGATTGGCCTGCGCCTGGGCCTTGGTCACTCTCACGTGCAATACCTCGTGTTTACCGGGAAATCATGCGTCCAATCATACATAGATGCTGGTCGTAATCAAAACCGTTGACAGTTTAGATTTCGATCATCATCCTAATTGCACACAACACCGCTCTCCATCAACGGGCACGGAAGAAATACCAGATGACCAATCAGAATCTGTTCACCCCTTACACCCTTGGCAGCCTAACGCTGTCGAACCGGGTAGTCCTTGCGCCGCTGACACGTAACCGCGCAGGCCAGGGCTTCGTCCCCAGCGAGTTCGCGGCCACCTATTACAGCCAACGCGCCAGCGCCGGCCTGCTGATCAGCGAAGCCACGCAGATTTCCCGACAGGGCCAGGGCTATCAGGACACCCCCGGGATCTACACGCAGGCGCAGATAGACGGCTGGCGCACCGTGACCGATGCCGTCCATGCCAAGGGCGGAAAAATCTTTCTGCAACTGTGGCATGTCGGTCGTGTGTCGCATGTTGATCTGCAAGAAAACGGCGCCGCTCCTGTGGCCCCTTCTGCACTGCGCGCCGCCACCAAAGTGTTCGTCAACAACCGTTTTGAAGACGTCTCCGAGCCGCGCGCACTGGACATCAGCGAACTGCCGGGGATCGTCTCCGATTTCCGCCAGGCCGCGGCAAACGCGGTCGCCGCCGGGTTCGATGGTGTGGAGATTCACGGTGCAAACGGCTATTTGCTGGATCAATTCCTCAAGGACAGCGCCAATCTGCGTACCGATGCTTACGGCGGTTCGACTGAAAATCGTGCACGTCTGTTGCTCGAAGTGACGACGGCCGTCATCAATGAAATCGGCGCGGATCGCACCGGTGTGCGCCTGTCACCGGTGTCGCCGGCCAATGGCGTATCCAGCAGCGATCCGCAGGCGCAATTCGATTACGTCGTCGAGCAACTCGACGCCCTCGGCGTGGTTTATCTACACGTGGTCGAAGGCGCGACCGGTGGCCCGCGTGACGTGGCGCCCTTCGATTTCGGTGCCCTGCGCCAGCGCTTCAAAAACACCTACATCGCTAACAACGGCTATGACCTGGACCTGGCGACTTCGAAGCTCGCTGAAGACCAGGCCGACCTGATCGCCTTCGGTCGCCCGTTCATTGGCAATCCGGATCTGGTGGAGCGCCTCAAACGTGGCGCGCCGTTGTCCGCGTTCAATCCCGCCACCCTCTATGGCGGCGATGCGGCTGGCTACATCGACTACCCGACATTGGCTGAATCGAGCGCCACCGCAAGCTGAGCCATCAGTGATCGCGCTTTCTGTTTCACACATCCTGAAAGAGAGATACCCCATGAGCACTCGCCCTACTGTTCTCATCACTGGCGCCTCCACCGGCATTGGCGCGGTCTACGCCGAGCGCTTCGCGCAACGCGGCCACGATCTGGTACTGGTCGCCCGCGATCAGGCGCGCCTGGACGCGCTTGCAGCGCGCTTGCGCAGCGAACACGACGTCGCCGTCGATGTCATTGCGGCGGACCTGACCCAACTCAGCGATCTGACAACCGTTGAAAGCCGCCTGCGCGACGACGCCCGCATCGGCATCCTCGTCAATAACGCCGGCGCCGCGCTGTCCGGTAACTTCATCGACCAAAGCACCGACAGCGTTGCGCAACTGGTCGCCCTCAACACCACGGCGCTGGTGCGACTCGCCAGCGCCATCGCCCCACGCCTGGCCAAGGCAGGCGACGGCGCGATCATCAACATCGGTTCGGTGGTGGGCCTCGCGCCGGAGTTCGGCATGACGGTCTACGGTGCGACCAAGGCATTTGTGCTGTTCCTTTCCCAGGGCCTGAGCCTGGAACTTTCGCCTCAGGGCGTCTACGTGCAGGCCGTGCTGCCCGCCGCCACCCGCACGGAGATCTGGGATCGCTCCGGCGTCGACATCAACACCTTGAGCGAAATCATGGAAGTGGGCGATCTGGTGGATGCCGCCCTGGTCGGTTTTGATCGTCGTGAACCGGTGACCATCCCGCCGCTGCACGAAGCGGAACGCTGGGATGAGCTGCAGAGCGCACGTCAGGGCCTGCTGGGGCAAATCCGCCAGTCTACGGTTGCCCAGCGCTACCAAACCCCACGGTGATTGTTTGGTTGCGAGCATTCGCGCCGGACTCGATGCAGGTGCAAGGCACTGCATCGAATCCGACCCGCTGTCCGGAGTAGCAATGAAATCAACGCAGACAAGTACGCCCTCGGGTTCACAGACGTCGTTCGTCAACGCGACGAACCAGTCGATCACGGTCAACGGCATTCCCTTTGCCTATCGTGATACCGGCCCCGCAACCGGTGTGCCCCTAGTACTGTTCAACCATTGGGGCGCGGTGCTGGACAACTTCGACCCCGCGATCATCGATGGCCTTGCACAAACCAGACGCGTCATTACCACCGACTATCGCGGCATCGGCGGCTCTGGTGGAAGCGCACCACTGACCGTCGGCGAAATGGCTGACGATGCCATCCAGCTGATCCATGCGCTGGGGTTGGAAACCGTTGATGTGCTCGGTTTCTCCCTCGGCGGCTTCGTCGCTCAGGACATCGCCCTGAAGGCACCTGATTTGGTGCGGCGTTTGATTCTGACCGGCACCGGACCAGCCGGCGGCAGCGGTATCGACAAGGTCGGCTCGGTGACATGGCCATTGATGCTCAAAGGCTTGCTGACCTGGCGCGATCCGAAGTTCTACCTGTTTTTTACTTCGACGCCCAATGGCCGTCGATCCGCCTCGCAGTATTTACAGCGCCTGAAAGCACGCAAAAAAAATCGCGACAAGGGCCCGACGCCCAGCGCTTTCCTGCGGCAGTTGAAAGCCATCACCGCGTGGGGCAAACAGCCTCCGCAAGACCTCGGGCGCTTGCGGACGCCGACGCTGATCGTCAACGGCGACAACGACATCATGGTGCCCAGCGTTAACTCGAGTGCACTGGCAAAACGTATCCCCAACGCACAACTGATGATTTATGAGGATGCCGGGCACGGCGGTATTTTCCAACACCACGCTGACTTTGTGGCCAAGGCGCAGGCGTTCCTCGATGCCTGACAACGCGGCGCAGCAACGCAGCAACGCACCGGCTACCCTCCTTACAACCGACAAGAGCCGCACCACGATGAAAGCATTTCTAATTGATCGCTATGGCAAGAATCCCGGGCGGATTGGCGAAGCTCCCGCCCCAGCAGTGGGTGCCCACGACGTTTTGATCGAGGTACACGCCAGCAGTGTCAACGTGCTGGATTCGAAGATCAGCAAAGGCGAATTCAAGCTGATCCTGCCCTACTCATTTCCGTTGATCCTGGGTAACGATCTGGCAGGCGTCGTGATTGAGGTGGGCTCGAAGGTGACACGCTTCAAACCGGGAGACGAAGTGTACGCTCGCCCACCGGAAGCGCGGATCGGCACGTTCGCCGAATTGATCGCCGTGAACGAGAACGCGATCGCCCTGAAACCTGCCAATACCAGCATGGCACAAGCCGCGTCCCTCCCCTTGGTTGCACTGACCGCCTGGCAAGTACTGGTCGAAACCGCCCAACTGAAAAAGGGTCAGAAAGTGCTGATTCACGCCGGCTCCGGCGGCGTCGGCACCCTCGCCATCCAGCTCGCCAAACACCTCGGTGCCTTTGTCGCTACAACCACCAGCACTGCGAATGTCGAATGGGTGAAGGCATTGGGGGCCGATCTGGTGATCGACTACAAACAGCAGAACTTCGAAAGTGTCTTGCACGACTACGACGTAGTGTTGAACAGTCTCGGCGCCGATGTCCTGGAGAAGTCACTCAAGGTGCTCAAGCCAGGTGGCCAGCTCATTTCCATCTCTGGGCCACCCACTGCGCAGTTCGCACAGGAGCAAGATTTGTCCTGGCCATTGAAGCAAATCATGCGCCTGCTGAGCCTCGGTATTCGGCGCAAGGCCCGCAAGCAAGACGTCAGCTACAGGTTTGTATTCATGCGGGCCAACGGCGCCCAACTGCAACAAATAACCGCGCTCATTGAGGCCGGCATCATCAAACCGGTGATTGACCGCGCCTTCCCCTTTGAATCAACGGCAGAGGCGTTGAAGTATGTCGAGCAGGGACGAGCCAAAGGCAAGGTCGTTGTTTCGATCAAATGACTAAGCCGCCTATCGATGAGTCGACCGAAGAGCCCGACAAACTTTTAGCACGCCAGCATTCTTCATCCGGGCTGAGCGAGTTGACTACACTAGAGTTGCCGAAACCGGAAGCGCAGCAAACGGACGTCGTGCCTGTAGCACCAACTGTGATCCTATGGCGCAGTTTGATGCTTAAGCAGTAGATCTCGGCCTCGCCACAGCCACCGTACAAAGCACATTCATAATCAGTTTGGCGACTCTCTCCGTAGCACAATTGACGAACCCGAGGATGAATATACGTTCATCAAAAACATTGTTCTATGCGTCTAGCCTGTGGGTTCCGACATAGTGAATACAGGAGTAACCCACCATGTTCTCGCACGAAAGCATCCCGCTGATCATCATTTTCATCATCCTGCTGCTTGGCGTGCTTACCGCCGTCCTCCATCCGGTACATGCGTTCTATAGCTGGCTTCAGAGGCGCAGGGAAAAATCATCCGTCGAGATCGCGAAAGAGGTGGATTCGCGCTGAAGTTTTTTTAACGAGCCCGGCTAAGTCCGGGCTTTTTTTGCCTGTTTGGATCCGCGGAAACGAAAAAGCCCAGTGCGGGACTGGGCTCATGCTGCCGCGGCAGATCTACTTTCGATAGAAACGCTGAAAAACCGATTTTTTCGTCATACAGTCGCTTACAGATTTTTCGAGATGCAAGCACGCACAGCAGAAAAATAGCGCCAAAGACGACCCAGAGCACTATCGAGTTAGTCGTGATGAAGGTAAGAAACAGCTTGGCTCCCCACCACCCTCTCGTGAGATTGGTAGAGCGGTTGGGTGAGAACCGGCTTGCTCAATCTGAACCTGAGCCAAGCCGACCGTCAGCTTTGGGTTGTGGATTCAACCGGTCGACGCAACAGATTGGCTAAATCGTTCAGCGGGCAAGGAGCGCTTTTAATCCAATTACCGCCTGGGAAACCGAGCACCACTTAACTCGTTGTCCCGTTCGTTCCTGTAACATGCCAGCCCCCACCACCACGAGCTTTGAAAATGGATTCTCACTCGATTCTGACGTTTACCTTGGTCGCCGCGATTGCCATTGCCAGCCCAGGGCCTGCGACCTTGATGGCGATCAACAATAGCCTGGCCCATGGGCAGCGCAGCGCCATATGGTCATCGCTCGGCAACGCCAGTGGCCTGTTCTGCCTTTCGTCCGCTGCCATGCTGGGGCTGGGGGCGCTGCTTGCCAGTTCCGAATGGTTGTTCAACGCAGTGAAGTTCATCGGTGCCGGTTATTTGTTCTACCTGGGCATCAGACAATTGTTCAAAAAGGGCCCAATGCTCCCGGACGGGGTTCAGGACGACTTGAAGGAAAGCCGGCCGACTCGTTCCAAACTCTACAAAGCCGCCTTCCTGACGGCGGTGACCAACCCCAAGGCGACGATGTTTTTCACAGCGTTGTTCCCGCAGTTCATTGATCAGAGTGCGGCATTGCTACCGCAATTTCTGATCCTCACCTCGATCTTCATGGCATTGTCGGTGTCGTCCCTGAGCCTCTATGCCGCGCTCGCCTCGCGGGCCAAGGGTGTGCTAACCCGACCTGCGCTATCCCGTTGGGTCAGCCGGGTGGTGGGGTCGACATTCATCGGTTTCGGTGCTGCTATCCTGACCATGCGGCGGCAGGCGGCGTAGGGGCGTCGGGCTTGTAACTCCGGTAACAGGGAAGGCTGATAGGGACTGCCTGATTCTGGGTTTCCAAATTGAATACGAAAGGCCTGAAGACAAATTCACTTTCCTGTCCTTTCAAGGGAGCCAATTGATGCTGGAGCAGGATGACTTGGAGGTGTCTCCATGGCGTGTTGGCCCTCTATTTTCACCCTATGGCCAAGGGATGAATCTTTCGATTCAGTGCTCTGATACCAAAGCTTTGGCTAAGGCTCTCGAAGACGCTGGTATTGAATTGCGCAGACCCATTGAAGAGTGCTGGTACCGAGCTTGGCGTAAATTCCAGGTTCATGTAGTGCGCTGTATTTCTGATCGATTTTGGACGCCGACACCTTTTGTTCTTGGTGTATCGGCTGGGCGCTTCACCCCGTACACGCTTGAATACCGTTGCGAATTCACTTGAACTGCTATACCCCAACTCTATTGCGAGCTGCGTAACTGACTCACCGCTTCCAAATCGAGCAACAGAAGGCTTGTTGTCTCCATTCGATATAGCTGATGCAAGCTTGCAGTCAAACTGAAGGATAAAGGTGCGGCGGCTCATTCTATGTCGAGCAAACAGCGTCTGCCTCTGTCCTAGCCTTGAAGACAGCATGCTTGCTAGCTGAGCCTCCTTCGACGAGATCAACAACCATGAATCGCTTATTGCCATCTTCCAGCCCGGTGGGCTCGATGATCCTGGCACGGCGAACAAGCGGTTGAATCTCTCTGATCGTTAGCTTCTACCAATGGGCTAGCCGCGCGGGGAATGCTAGTGCTTCGGAGCGCGGGCATACCAACCGTAGATTGCGATGCCGGCATAACAGGTCGCTGGCACGCTCAATGCCATCGCGAGCGTCGAGAGGTCGGCCGCATACCCTGTCAAAGGCGGAATAAATGCCCCGCCAACAATGGCGCAACAGAACAGGCCCGAACCTTCCGCCGCGCGATGACCGAGCCCTGCGGTCGCAAGGGTAAAGATCGTCGGGAACATGATGGAGTTGAACAGCCCGACGGCCAGCAGCGACCATCCGGCAACAACGCCTTGTGTGGTGGCAGAGATCGTCAACAGCACAATGACTGCCGTGGCGGCAAAGGCCAGCAGTTTCCCGGGCGCGAAAGTGCGCATCAGCGCCGAGCCGATAAAGCGGCCAACCAGGGCGCCACCCCAATAGAAGGCAACATGCTTGCCTGCGGCTTCGGCGGGAAGGGCCAGGGTTGTCGGCAGCATGAGGTAGTCGGTGATGAGGCTGCCAATCGTGACTTCGGCGCCGACATAGAGAAATATGCAAACGGTGCCGAGTGCAAAGCGCGGCTGCTTTAGAAGGTCGAGCGCAGCGAGTGGATTGAGACGTTCAGGTCTTGTTGACGGTTGCAGCTCATTTCTTTTCAGCCAGACGATCAAGGCGACCATGCAGATGAAGAGCGTGATGCTTGCATAGGTGTTGCTGATCACGCTGGCTTCCTGCGACAGGAAGGACGTCAGTTCTGCTGGCGACAATGCGGAGGTATCTACCGCATTGAGGGAGCCCAGGATCAGTATGGCACCCAGGTAGGGTGCGACCGTGGTTCCCAGCGAATTGAACGCATGGCCGAGGGTGAGGCGGCTAGGGGCCATTGCGGCGGTTCCGAGTAGTGAAAGCAGCGGGTTTGCAACGACCTGAACGGTCGTCACGCCAATCGCAAGCACAAAGAGGGCGCCGAGGAAGGCTGGAAACAATGCGGACTGGGTGGCAGGAATGAAGAGCAGGCATCCACCAGCCATCAGCAGCAACCCGAGGACGGCCGCTCTCATGTAGCCGATTCGCGAAATGAGCAGGCCTGCGGGAATGGCGAAAATGAAATAGGCAAAAAAGAATGACGACTGCACAAGCATGGCCTCGGTATAGCTGAGGCTGAAGAGGTGCTTGAGTTTTGGCACCAGGACATCGTTAAGGCTGGTGATGCTGCCGAGGATGAAAAACAGCGCGAACACGTAGGTGCTCATCCGTTGGGCGTGGGGTGTTGCCAAACTGTTGGTGACAGTCGCGCTAGCACTAGCATTCGTCATCACGGGCTTCCTTTCTTGTGATTGTTACTTTCAAGGAAAGCTCTATCGAGCCTCGGGCACCTTGATAGTGAGACAGCGCTATCTTTTTGCGGTGAAGTACTCGCCAAAGGAGGGTGCGCTGCCATCTGATTTTTTGTCTGTAACCGCTACCGCTCACCCAAAGTCCGGGGCCAGTCGTTAGAGGGCGCTACCTTAGTGCCTGACTTTTCGTTTGGCAAGCCGCAGGATCTCTTGGGGGGATGCAGAGATATGGGGTAAATTCGCTCATTTGGGCTGCAGCAGGGCCGTGGGCACTTGGGCGCTCGAACTGGTTGTTTGCCGGGTCGCTACGCAGTGGTAAGCGAACAGCGGCAATCATGGGTCTGATCCAGTCAACACGTATGAATGGGCATGATCCGTATGCCTACCTCAAAGATGTGCTGACGCGGCTGCCGACGCAGCGGGCGAATGCGATTGAGCAGCTGCTGCCGCACCGGTGGCAAGGTTTCCCCCTTCTTGCCCACAGCCGGCCTATTGCCTAATTCGTTTGCTCGCATAGCAATTTTCTGCCACTCCGTTTGGCTAGAACCATGAGCGTCAGCCCCACGAGAATAGGCGGAATGCTCAACAGTTGGCCAACGTTTAGTGGCAGGGAATAGTCATAGCTGGCTTGGTGCATCTTGGTGAATTCAAGCAGGAATCTCGCCGAGAAGACTGTTGACAAAAACAACCCGCTCAGGAACCCCGGTTCCAGGGTGGTGCGGCGTTTCTGGTACAGCAAGAACATCAGCAAAAACATTCCTAGATAGACGCATGCTTCATAGAGTTGTGTAGGGTGCCTAGGTAGCGTATCAATTCGGGGGAATACAATTGCCCACGGAACATCGGTCGGAACACCGGCGATCTCAGAATTGAAGAAATTGCCCACTCTGATCAGGCAGCCGCCCAAAAGAGCTACTATGGCAATCCTGTCCAGCAGCCAGAGATAGCCTATGTCGGAACGACGTCGGCAGAATAGATAGAGGCTAAGGGCGAGTCCAATAGCGCCGCCGTGGCTTGCTAGCCCGCCTTTCCAGATGGCTAGGATTTCCGCAGGATTGCTGAAGTAAAACGCTGGATCGTAAAACAGCACGTGCCCAAGCCGGGCGCCGAGCACTGTACCCAAGCCGAGATAGATCAGCAGAGCGTCCAGGTCACCCTCAGGCTTACCTTCTCGTCTGAAGATAAACCTCATGATCACCATACCGAAGCCAAACGCGGCTGCGAACAGGACGCCGTACCAGTGGATATCGAGCACTCCGAACCGCATCAGTGAATCGCCCCGGATTCTCTAGACACCTTGCAAGCTTATTGCGTAACGCTTTTCAAACTCTACCGGTGACAGCTGATTGTTGAAACCATGGCGGCGTTTTACGTTGTAGAACATCTCGATGTAATCGAACACATCACTCCGAGCATCTTCCCGCGTGGTGTAGATTTTTCGCTTGATCCGTTCCCGTTTCAGAAGCTGGAAAAAGCTCTCGGCCACGGCGTTGTCATGACAGTTGCCTCGGCGACTCATACTGGCAACCAAATTGTTTGCCTTTAAAAAGCTGCGCCAATCGGAGCTGCTGTATTGGCTGCCTTGGTCGGAATGAACCATCACCTCTTGCTTAGGTTTACGCCTCCAAACCGCCATCAACAAAGCGTCAATAGCCAAATCACTGGTCATCTGCGCTTTCATTGACCAGCCAACGACCTGACGAGAAAACAGATCAAGCACCACCGCCAAATACAACCAGCCTTCATACGTACGAATGTAGGTGATGTCGGTGACCCAAACCTTGTTGGGTTCCACGACATCGAACTGGCGCTTCAGCAAATTGGGTGAGGCGACCGCTGGCTTACCGCCGTACTTTCCAGGGCGGCGTCGATAACCTGTCTGAGAACGCAGACCTTCAAGACGCATCAGCCTCGCCACACGATGACGACCACAATCCTCACCGACCTCGCGCAGATCGTCATGGATTTTGCGATAGCCATAAACGCCGCCGCTCTCCAACCAGGAATGCTTGATCAAACCCAGTAATCGCTGATCGTCTTTAGCGCGTGCAGATTGCGGCTCAGACAACCAAGCGTAATAACCACTGGGATGGACTTTCAGCGTCAGGCAAAGCCGTCGAATGGAATAGTCGCCCGCTCGCTGCTTGATAAAGGCGTACTTCAACCGCACTCCTTGGCAAAGTACGCGGCGGCCTTTTTTAAGATGTCTCGCTCTTCGGTGACCCGCTTGAGTTCGGCTCGCAGACGACGCAGTTCAGCGTGCTGATCATCGTCTTGCTGCCGTTCTGCCTGAGGTTTGCTGTAGCGCTTTATCCAGGCATAGAGGCTATGCGTCGACACGCCAAGACGCGCCGCCACATCAGCGACGGGTAGCTTCTTTTCGGTCACTTGATTGACCGCTTGGATTTTGAATTCTTCGGGGTAATGCGGGTTGCTCATGGCACCTCCTAATTGGCCTCAGTTTAAGGCAAAGAGGTGTCTACGAAACCCGGGGCGATTCACAGTACAGGGTCGGTGTTCCATACAAAATACTGCTCCATCGCGCAATCTCTCCCTGGCTAGCAGACGCTTCCACTTGCAGTTATCCCGTTCCCTGTAAATCAATGCGCTACAGATGAAGCCTCGTGGGCCGCAGGCTCTGTCACAGGAATCAGTTCGCAACCATACCAGTTCATCGGCCATGGAGCACTTAGCCGCTGGGATCAGGGCAAATGGCATTGAGGTGATTGATAGCTGCCTGAGTCACACAATGTGAGTTGGGCGGACGCTTACGCAGAGAGTCAAGGAGGGGCATGACAACTGAACGTTTAGGTTTCTCTTGGCCCAGCTGATACTCCACCGTATCAAGCACCTCTAGCGCTTCCGTCTTGGTCACTGAGGATAAATCCAGGCTCGCAATCTCCCTCCGCAGGATCTCAATTTGCTCACCAACTGCATGCTCATTTGTGATGTTTGTGGAATTATTCCTTCACTGGCAGTAAGCCCACTGCGTAATCAACAGCTTCGAGCAATGCCTCTCTTGATACGCCATCACGCGCTTGGACAGAAATCCCATGCAAAAATGTTGCATAGAAATTTCCTAGTGCCTGAACATTTGCCATGCTGCTCAACTGCCCATCTCTGCTAGCTGCTTCCAGACGAAGGATGATCGATTCCGTCCGCTGGCGCCGATGCTCCGAGAGCCAAGCGAGTACCGGCGTATTTTCGGGTGCTACGCTATTGGCCGCGCTGACCACAAGACACCCCCAAGGCCTACGCTGGGAGGTGTAGGTGTTGACGGCGTCACACAGCATTTGCCGGATCGACTGGCCAATATCAGCTAGCTCCAGGGCGCGCTCTGCAAATCCTCCCTCTCCAGCCTCATAAAGCTCGACAGCCTCTTCAAACAGCCGTTGCTTGCTACCGAATGCCGCATAAATGCGGGCAGACGCAATGCCTAACGCATCGACAAGCGCTGACATGGAGGTACCTTCGTAGCCGTGCTCCCAAAAAAGGAGCATGGCCTTTGTCAACGCCTGTTCTTTGTCGAATTCCCGTGGTCGCCCTGCCATATCGTTATGCCCAAAAATCCAGATGGAGCATTTTAGCGCAAATCAACTTGACCGATATCGCTCAGCAAACCTATTCTTTGTCGATCAACAAAGAATAGGTTTACATGATGAAAACACTAAAAGGCCCAAGTCTACATCTGGCTCAGTTCAGCACCTCCCAAGCCCCATTCGATAGCTTGGCCCATATCAGCAAGTGGGCAGCAGGCCATGGGTTTAAAGCATTGCAGATTCCTGCTTGGGATGAGCGTTTGTTTGATGTCGCCCAAGCTGCACAAAGTCAGGCCTACTGTGATCAGATCAAGGGCACACTCGCAGAGCACGGATTACAGATCAGCGAGTTGACGACCCATATCTATGGTCAACTTGTCGCGGTGCATCCAGCCTATGATGCTATGTGGGATGCCTTTACACCGGCCCGCCTGCATGGTCGCCCCCAAGCTCGCACCGAGTGGGCGGTAGAGAAAATGAAGTTGGCTGCACGCGCATCTGCTCGTCTTGGCTTGAGCGAGATGGGTACGTTTTCCGGGTCGTTGGCCTGGCCGTATCTGTTCCCGTTCCCGCAGCGTCCAGAGGGATTAATAGACGCCGCTTTCAGCCAGCTTGCAAAGCGCTGGCGCCCTATCTTGAATCTGTGCGATGAGCTGGGCATCAATCTCTGCTACGAAATTCATCCCGCCGAAGATCTGCATGACGGTACCAGCTTCGAACGTTTCTACACGCTGGTGGATGAACATCCACGGTGCAACATCCTGTTTGACCCCAGTCACTTCGTACTCCAGCAACTCGATTACCTGAGCTACCTGGACATCTACCACGAGCGCATCCGCATGTTCCATGTCAAGGATGCCGAGTTCAATCCAACGGGACGCCAGGGTATTTACGGCGGCTACAGCAACTGGAACGAACGTGCAGGCAGATTTCGCTCCGTGGGCGATGGCCAGGTGGACTTCAAAGGGATTTTTTCCAAGCTTGCCCAGTTTGACTATCCGGGGTGGGCGACTCTTGAATGGGAGTGCTGCCTCAAGAATCAGGAAGACGGTGCACGAGAAGGCGTAGCATTTATCAATCAACACATCATCCAAGTGACCGACCGCGTGTTCGATGACTTCGCTGGTGCCCCCGTCAACTTTCAGCAAATTCAGTCAATGCTAGGTATGGCCACTGCACCCATGGAAGGAATAGCGTAAATGAACAAGGCCGTCGATCTCCCCTCCCCCATTGAAGCTCACTTCACTCACCGCTATGTGCGAATTCAGGGGATCCGTATTCATTGCGTAGTTGCTGGAACCGGTGATCCTGTTCTGTTGGTGCCTGGTTGGCCACAAACCTGGTATGCGTGGCGTCATGTGATGCAGGCATTAGCCACTCAAGGGTATATGGCGATCGCCGTGGATCCGCCTGGACTGGGTGATTCCGACCGCCCCGAACAGGGGTATGACACCGGCAGCGTGGCGCAAATACTGCACCAAACGATGGAACAATTGGGGTTCGGTCGTTACCACTTGGTCGGGCATGATGTCGGCATGTGGATTGCGTATGCCCTTGCCAGTGACTACCCGGAGGCGGTACGGACATTAGCGTTAACGGAAGCCGTCATACCCGGGCTAGCCGAAGCCCCGCCTATCTTCGTGGCCCCGGAGGAAAACATCTTTCTGTGGCATTTTCTGTTCAATCAGGTCAGGGATTTGCCCGAGCTGTTGATCACAGGAAGGGAGGCCGCCTATCTTAACTTCATGTTTGATCGCTGGGCGTTCAAGCGCAATGCGGTCGCCTCCGAAATATACATTCAGGCCTACTCTTCCCCTGGCGGGCTGCGGGGAGGGTTTGCTTATTACCGTGCGATCCCCGAAACAATTCGCCAGAACAAGCAACGCTCCCTACGACCGCTGACGATGCCGGTGCTGGCGATAGGTGCCGAGTATGCCACGAAGGATGCCCCATTGCTCACGCTCAAAGATCATGCTGGCAACTTGCGTGGCGCGATTATCGCCGATTGCGGCCACTTCATAATGGAGGAAGCATCTGATGATTTTATCCACCATCTAATGACGTTTCTTGAAGACCATGTCGCAATATAAACTTTCGCAGTGAATAGGAACAAACCGCGTCCATATAGTGAGGTTCCTGACCTTGAAAACTATTATCAGCTGGCACAAAGGATAGATATATCCCATTGACTGATTGAGATTCCGAACTGCGGCCTTAGCATGTAGGTCTCGGAATCTCAGAAGCCGTCTTTTCTCGTATCGATCTCGTTTGGTGTCCTACCGTCCTTAGCGCAACCCATCGTCAGTTGCGCCAGCATGTCAGCTGGCAACTCAGGAAAATCATTTTTTTGTGACGTCACAACCTCTCAAACAATCGTTTTTTTGAACCGAATCCATTTGATACGCATCAATCCGCGAGCGGTCTTTATAGAGAGATCAAAAATTTTCCGGTTGCGTGACTGCGCCAGAGGGCTCGGCCATAGCGGTTGGACGGGAATAATTGAGCTTGGAGGTGACCATGGACTCCCAGCGCACCAATGCTCATCTCACCGCTTGTCGCCGCTTGGCGATGGAACCGAATAAAAAACATTTCGAAGAGGCGAATACCCTCAATCGAACAGCAATCAACTTGCTGCTGTTGTCGAAACGGGAACAATACGCGGTCTCTCGGGCGCACCCCGACTGCATTTATTGACCCAAAGCGCTATTAATTTTTTCACGGCCAACGGATACGAACTGCTTGATAGGGGTACAGCGCCCATCGCAATTACCCAGACAGCTCAGTTCAAGCATTTGTGCCCTTCGTCAGCAAGCTACCTGCAGAAAATTTTAAGCAGATCCCCTCTTCGCTGAGTGAGCCATCGAAATGCTTCTGGGTCATTGCTAGTGCGGGTAGCCAACGCCCGCTTTTGGCCGATTCCGTTGAAAAAGTCGGTCCTTCCAGACTGCCCGCATACTGACCGCTGAAAACGCCTTTGTATCGCGCCGCTACGCGAAATCTGAGCCCGGAATCCTAGTTCGCATCACTGACCGTGCTCGGCTAAAGTAGCGATTAAAACTTAATCTTCATATTTATGAAGTTATATGCAAGCCAGAGGAGTAGCTTCCATAACAAGAAATCACTTCATTCAGTCATGTGCGATTTCAATGCACTGAATGCTTATATAATAAAAAAACACAAAACATCACAAATGGATAGCAATCCAATTAAAAGCTAATAAATTATTTTTATTTCAAATTTGCCATTCGTCGTCATACCGAAAAAAAATTCGACTTTTTCAAAAGCTGAGGACTCCCACTAGTACACCCATCGAGACGGTGTGTAACATTTTTGATTGATTGGCGATAGGAGATAGTAATGAACTACGTAGATCGAGATACCTATGGCATATACAAAACCAACCTCCTGCGAGATACCAGCTCCGAGGAACAGGGGCCTGGCCCCGACCTGATGGGGGCAGACACACTCATTGGAAATGATGTTTATAACCATAATGACGAAGACTTGGGGGATATTAAGGAAATCATGCTAGATGTTCGCAGCGGAAGAGTGAGTTATGCGGTTCTCTCCTTTGGTGGATTCCTTGGAATGGGAGAAAAACTGTTTGCAGTACCCTGGAATGCATTAACACTGGATACAGTAAACAAGCGCTTCGTACTCAACGTAGAGAAAGAGCGCTTGGAAAATGCACCAGGTTTTGACAAGGACAGCTGGCCTAATATGGCTGACGAGTCTTGGGCCACAGAAATCCATTCTTTCTATGGAACTAAACCCTTCGATTACAATGGCTAGCTGCCCATATCCGAAACGAAGAGTGATGCGCGCCGAGTAACAACGACATGTTGTCGTTGGGGGCAAACCCTAAGGCGCGCATTGCGTTTAGAAAAGGTTCTGTCGGCAGCGACAAGGGTTGAGAATGGATTCAGCTGACGGCCGCCGAATCCAAGGCTAGGTCCCAGCCGTATCGTACCCACAGTGCGGCATCTGAATTCGCCCATATCAGAATAGCCAAACTGTGTTTCTGCTACAGCAGAAGGCCAGCTCCCGGCTGGGGTTGCAGCTGTAACTCTGGGTATGAGGCAGAGAACGGCCAGAAGCAATCAGTCGCTCAAAACACTTAAAAACCACTAATTGCTAAAGTAATCAGGATCCGAAAATAGCTCACTCGGTCGAAGGGACGGATGCTTTGCTGCCCAAGCGGATCAGTTCATTGGAAAAACACAGGCCGAGGATGATCAGTGCCGCCCCTGCGTACAAGCTTTCGCGCGGTACTTCATTGAGCGCCACAAACGCCAGCAGCGCGGAGAACAACGGCTCGGTCAGCTCCAGCGCCTGCACTTGGGATGGCTTGAGATACTCGATGGCCTTGGTGGTGCAGAAGAAGCCCAGGATTGTCGGCAGCGCGGCCAGCGCCAGCAGTGCGGCGATTGCCAGCGGCGACAGCTCGCCGATCGCGAAACCATCGGCCGCAGCCGGCATCAGCAGGTACAGGCTGCCAAAGAACAACAATTGCCGCGTGAAGTGTAGCCCCCCCGACACACCCATCCGCTTCATGGCAACCGAAAAGGCCCCGTAGCCGCAGCCTGCCATGGAGGCTAGCGCAGCACCTTGCAGGGTAAAGCCCTGCTGCAGGTCGGCTCCGAAGATCACCGAGATCCCAGCGATAGCCAGTGCGGCGCCCACGGTCGCGTTCGCGGTGATGGCATCCTTGAGGAAAATGCGCCCCAGAATGATCGAGGAAATTGAGGCACTGGCCATCAGCACCACCACCACACCTGCCGCAGCGTAGTGCCGATAGGCGGACGTTTCGAAATGGAACAGCACAAAGATGCCAAGGAATGCGCAGATAGCCGCATGAGTCCATTTGGTCGACGCCGCCGGGCGCTTGAGGAAAAGCAGCAAGATCGAGAGAAACACACAACCCAGTACGGTCTTGATGACAGCGACACTGCTGGCGGTGAAGCCATTACTCATGAGTACTTTGCTGAGTACACCGATCGTTGCGTTCAGTGCCGCGGCGGAGAGGGCAAATATGACGCCTTTGCTGAAAGTAGATTGCATTGATGACGATCCCTGTCGCTGAATTGTCGTTCGATAGAATGCCGCCCTACATCGACGGCGCAAAGTTTGAGGGGACGAAGATCCCGCAAACACCAGTATTTATTATGACATAAGGGGCTAGCGACTTTGTCGCCCCCAAGGGTGAAGTCAGAGAGCCTAGCCTTTGGCTATGCAATATGAGTTGACGAACGTTGCAGTGTGCTGCAAAGACTGGCGTATATCCGGTTTGGCTATTCCATGCCCCTTGGCAAATTGCTCGACCGCTGCTGTATCAAAACGAGTGGTCTGGATAAAGTCCAAGGCTTCGGGTTTTGTATTCAAAAACCGCGCGACGGGAGGAATAATCAGTAGCAACTTCAGCAATCGGAGTGAAATGTAATGCTTGGGAGACTTTAAGCCCAAAGGTTGTGCCACCTGTACCAGGAGTTCTCGCAAGTTGGGAGTTTGGTCATCAAGCGCCAGCAATTCCTGGCCCACCATGGCAGGATCAAAAGCACAAACCGCCACCAGCTCAACCAGGTAATCCACGGTGACCAGTGGCAGCCAGTGCTCGGCGGTACCGGGCACTGCAGTCAGCTTTCCCTGCACAAGGTTGCGTATCAGCTCCACCAGCGGCTGACCGTCAAGGATATGCCCCGTGCGGCTGTGGCCACAGACCGTCGCAGGGTGGACAACGGTCATCTCCCCGCCCTTGGCGGACATCACCTCCAGGGTCGCAAAATGCGCCTCCAGCTTGCTCCCCTCGTAACCACCCACATGTCGGTAGACGGCAGGCCAATTCGTCAGCTCCGGATAACGAGGATCAATTCCGATGCGTTGCAGATGTTCATGATTTTTCAGCATGTAGCCGCCGATCATCACTAAACGGCTTTTTTGCTCAGCCGCCAACAGCGCCACGCGCTTCGCCCCTTCCACATTCACCGCACGAGAATGCTCCACTGACAGCCCCCATGCGAAGTGGGCACCCAGGTGAAATATGACTCTGGCGTGCCTTAGCACTTCTCGGTCAGCAAGACTCAGCCCGAGGTTGTCCCGTTCCAGATCGCCAGCTACGGCAAATACCCGGGTTGCGCACCCTCCCAAATTGTCGACTTGCTCCCGCAGTGCAGCTAGTCGCTCCGGGCGACGCATCAACACCCGAATGGTGTGACCTTTTGCACTCAGGTGCGCCACCAAATGTTGACCGACGAAGCCGGTACCCCCCGTGACAAAGCACTCCACGCTCATTTCCCTGTTCCTTGTTTAAGGTGAGAAATCAAGCGTAAACTATCGACCCAACTCTACAGTCAAGCGGTGTTTTCATGAAAATCGGCGAACTCGAGGCCCGCAGCGGCGCCAGCCGCCATACGCTGCGTTACTACGAGCAAATCGGCCTGATCTCATCGCTGCGGCAAACTAACAACTATCGCGTTTACACAGCGCAAACTCTGCAGGATCTGGACTTTATCCAGCGCGCGCAAAGCATGGGGTTTTCCTTGGGGGAAATAGGCGAGATTCTGGATGCGCAGCGGAACAAGCTGATCGATTGTGCTGACGGCGCTAAGCTAATTGAAAAGAAGATGGCAGAAATCAAACAGAAAATCGCCAGCTTCCAAAGCATTTATCGGTATCTGGATGAAGAGCGTGCAAACCTCGAAGCCAGTGCTGCCAAGCAACTTGAGCTTCAGCAGCTGAACAACGCTTCCAACTGAACTGTCAGCATCTGGGAAACGGAAGCCGCAGCCTGCTTCCAGTTTCAAGTCCATCGCTTACGCATTTTCTAAACCCTTTGCCCATCTATGCGGCAGCAATTCGATAATCTCGCTCGGCCGCTGCATCGGCAGTCGCGTGAGCACGCCCTTTAAATACGCATACGGATCATGACCGTTAAGCCGTGCCGACTGAGCTCAAACTCATAATCGCAGCCGCACGTTTACCTGCGTAAGGAGCCCGCGAATAGCCAGTTTGAACGCGCGAAAGCCCATGGCCGGATTTGATTTCCACATCAGCGAATTGCTCCGGATTTGCTATACGCATGATGTTTGCTTGGGTCGTTTTCTACCCTTCGCGACAGACAGAAATCGGCCGATTCTGTTGAAAACAGTCGGCCATGGTTCCCACGGCAGAAAAGTACGCGCTTGAGATTGAAATCTTTACTTTGAGCAGGGGATATCAGGCTCAGATTTCGCTCGGCAGCGCGCAAAAAAGGCGTTTTCACCGGTCAGTATGCCACGCTACGGCGTGAACTATCGCAGGACAAAGAACTTGAGAGCAGTCCAACTCTTGCTTGGTCACGACCGCAGCCGACTGCTGCTTGATGCGAAGAGCCACCCGAGCTTGTATTAATCGGAGATTGTTCATTAGCTATGTGCCCGCGCGAGGTCGACTGACTCACCGGCATTGCCCCACAAGCCCTCAAACCTGAAATGGCTTTTAAGTTACTGTACCTACCTCTCATTTCAAAAATCATCGACTTTTTGAAATCACACCACCCATGTATTGATTTAAATCGCGCAGATCTTTAATCCTCCAAGCGTACGGCGATAGCTTTACACCATTCTCTCGCAACGTTCTTGGAATCAAGTCTCCATTTGGACGAAGTATTATCGATGATACAATTACACCCGGATAATCATTTAATCGCTTTTTGAAAGCGGATGTTGTTAGATCAGGTGTAGGAGGATTGCTTTTATTAGCCAATGGTCCTGTTGCCTTGATATCTACTCCGTGGCACATGCTGCATCGCTGTAAATAGAGATTTTTTCCATTAACATTATCCGCGAAGGATAGTGATGTTTGAATTAGCGATGCAATTCCTAGCGAAGCGATGAATAACACTTTCATTGTTTCTATCTTCCTTGATGGGATCAGCGTCGACTGGACGCGATTTGGTGCGCAGGAAAGATATCAGCCATCGTGTCCGCACGCACCGTCATTTCTGATGCCCATTGAATCAACTCGTTTTCCAGGCGCATCCCGCTGACCCTTCTGGCCGTTCTCTGCCGAACATGGTTGCAAAGCGTGCTGCTCGAACCCGATGCAATCGGTGGTCAGAACGAATGCAAATGACTGGTCAGGTCGATGCAAACGGGTGTTCAAGTGGCGTGCAATTTCGCATTCTCCACTGGGCGCCTTTATACAAGGCATCCAAGCCTATAAAGTAGCCCCCTCCAAACAAGGAGGATGGAACAGTGCTCACCAAAATTGAGCGGCTGGACGAACTGCTTCAGCGCTATGCCGGAAACCTCGGCAATGACTTCACCGGATACCGAAATCATGTGTACCGAGTCATCAACTTTTGTTGCTCGCTCAGTACGCTGGACGCTGTGAATCTAGAAAAGATAGTTTTGGCCGGGGTATTTCATGATCTTGGTATATGGACGGCCAAGACGTTTGATTATTTGCCCCCGTCAGAGCAATTGGCAGAAGACTTCCTTCAGGAAATCGACAAGCTGGATTGGGCGCAAGAAATTATCTTGATCATTCGCAACCACCATAAAATAACTCGGTCCCATCGCGATCCACAGAACCTTGCAGAGATATTTCGCAAAGCCGATTGGATCGACGTCTCCCGTGGTGCGGTTACTTTTGGACTCTCACGACAGAAGCGACGTGAGATATTCTCGGCTTTTCCTGATGCAGGATTTCACATTCGCTTAGTTCAGCTTTCGCTCAAACGACTGCTAACGAACCCACTGAGCCCACTGCCAATGATGCGGCTCTGAATTTAGTGAGCCCGCCCTGACTGTGGCGATCACAATGCTACCGGACTTGTGGTCGTTGCACGGCGCGCATTGCTTCCAGACATTGAGCGCTTTTTTGGGGTAGGCGCCCATACGGGAACGCCCATACCACATGATTATAGGAATACCGATTTGCAAGAGTATGGGAGCGCCCGTAATACTTCGCGAATGGAATTTAAAGAACGACTCAAAATCGCCCGTCGCCATGCCGGTCTAAACCAGACCGAGCTTGCTGAGCGCGCCGGCCTCACACAGACATCAATATCCGACCTTGAGCGCGGCAAATCGAAGGCGACAGCCTTTGCTGCTCAGATTGCTTCGGTCTGTGGTGTCTCCCCTATGTGGCTCGCTGAAGGCAGTGGCGACATGCTTAAAGGTGTTGCAGTAGCCGCTGAGCGCACTCAACCAAACGTGGCAATGTCAGACATTGAGACATGGGATGACGAAACCCCGCTCGATGACGACGAGGTTTACGTGCCATTTCTCCAGGAAGTGGAGTTAGCAGCGGGCTCCGGCCGATTCGCGATTGCCGAAAGCGCCAGCGCCAGGCTGCGCTTCTTCAAGAAAGACCTTCGCCAAAACAACGTTCAGTTCAGCAACGCGAAGTGCGTGGCGGTGAGTGGCAACAGCATGCTGCCGGTGCTGCGCGACGGCGCCACGGTTGGCGTGAATGTCGGCAAGAATACATTGAGCGATATCGTCGACGGCGAGATGTACGCAATCAACCACCACGGCCAGCTAAGGGTCAAGCAGGTGTACCGCACACCCACCGGAATTCGCCTGAGAAGCTTCAACCGAGACGAACATCCGGACGAGGACTATACGTTCCAGCAAATCCAGGAGCAGCAGATTTCAATTCTGGGGCATGTGTTCTGGTGGGCGATGTATTCGCGTTGAAGGGCTGAGTTGGCTCCAACGGTTGCAGCCTGACAGAACAGATACACGCTCTGCTGGACGCCACTCCTCAATGCCTGGACGAGCTTGAGGCGTTCGTCGTACTGCGCGTGGCCGCACTCCCAAGATGAATTTCAGCGCATCCAATCTCACCAAATGCAGACCCCCCTCTCACCATAAGAATGTGGGAGCGGCCGAATTATGGGAATACCCATTGACACAAATTACGGGAATACCTATATTTCGGTGCAGGCCAACGCATCACTGGCCCAGCAGCACCAAACGTAAGGCTCAACTGAGCAAAGGGTGACATCAAATGAAATAGGGAAATGACCATGACCGTAGACATCAGCAACTACACAATCGCTACACCGCTCCCAATCTCCGACACCAACCCGATCGCGCTTGAATTGATCGGCTGGCGGGCACTGCTCGAATGCCCGGAAGTTGTTTCGATGCTTCCAGATGGCTCGCTGCAAATGACGGCGCCGACGCTCGGTGCTTCGAGCAAGAGCACCCTGCGGACGCGCTGCGAGTGGAAAGAGCCAGGCTATTGGTTGTTCACCAGCGCTGCTGACCACTGGAACCGACAAGAAATGCGAGTCACGAAGGTCAACTCGCTGCAGAAGGTTGTGATCAGCCAGATTCATGTTCAGGGTTCGGAAAGGCCACCTGTAAAAGTGTTTTGGAACAAAGGCCGAATCACGATGGGATTTCGGTCGAGCTATCTCCAGGAAGACCCGGTGAACACGACGATTCTGGAAGACGTGCCACTCGGTGCACTTTTCAAAATCAACATTCACGCCAATTCGAGCGGCGCTGTATCCGTCTCGGCGAGCTGTAATGGCGTCAAATCTACCTCCGCAATCATGCGCCTCGACAACACCTGGGACACGAAAACTCTCGCCTTCCACGGCGGTGTGTACAACCAGATCGATTACACCGACACCACTGACCCGCAAGACGGTTCGGTCTGCATCATCAGCGACCTTTCCATCACACACCTCTGAAATCGCGCATTTCGTGCGAGCAAGACAACCAGCGTCACGTCAGCCTGACGATAACTGCCCGCCCCTCTCATTGAGAGCGCATCGGAGTGTGATCTGTAGCAAAGCAGGCACCTGACTGTTAATCAGGCCAGCCACTGAGTACGCCGGGCAGAGACCGGCGTACTCAGTGGCTGGCCAGAGGTGACGACCTCGCGTAGATCACCCCCGATGCGCACGGCACGGATGAGCGCAGCCGAGTGGTTCTGGATCAGTTCACGACCTGAATGCACCACTGGAAAAGCGGAGCGCAATGCTCAACACGTCTCGAACTAAACAGACCACAAAAAGACTTCCCGGATGGGTCAATCATCACGACCTTGAAACCGCAAACGGTATTGCCCCGGGCTCTCCCCCGTCCATTTCTTGAAGGCACGGTGAAACGCACTCGGCTCCTGAAACCCCAACTGTTCGGCAATATCGCTGATGTTCGCCTTACTCTGTCGCAACCGTTCAAACGCCACCCCGCGCCGCACTTCATCCTTGATTTCCTGATACGAACAGCCTTCACGTCCCAGTTTCCGGCGAAAGGTACTGGGGCTCAGATGCTGTTCCAGGGCGAAGTCCTGCAAGGTCGGCCATTCGCTGTAATGACTATGGCGCAGGCGCTGATGAACCTGCGATGCCAGCCCATGCTGGTTGCGGAAGCGGATCACCAGCCATTGCGGTGCGGTGCGCAAAAACACTTTCAGCGAGGCAAGGTCCTGAACCACCGGCAGCCGCAAGTAGTGACTGGCGAACTCGATTTCGGTGTGTTCGGTGCCAAAGGTCAGGTTGGGCCCCCAGAGCAAGGCGTCATCACGCAGCAACAAACGCTGATGACGAAAGTCCGCACGATCGATGGGAATTCGCCGCCCGCCCAGCCAACACAGCAGACTGATCATCAACACCAGAAACGTTTCTTCGCCCAGCCGGCTGACCTCGCTGTTCTGCGAGCGGGTCTGCAAGCTGATGACCGCACGCTTGCCACGCACACTCAACGTGCCGCGAAAATCACGCAGGAACAAGGCGAAATTGGCCAGGCACTGACGCATGGCTTTTTCCAGTGTCGGCTCCTGAATCAATGCCCGACAAATCAAGGCAAAACCGCCCGGCGGCATACCATGGGAATCCAACTGGAAAAATTCATCGTCCAACTCACGAATCTGCGCCAGCCACAACGCGGCGAAAGCCGTGGCCGGCACCCGTGCTGTCGGCTGATCCATCAGTGCCGGATCAATTCCCACCTGTTCAAGGAGTGACCGCAGACGCTGCGGCTTCTCACGCAACGCATGGATCATGGGATACATGAAGTAAACCGCCACCGAATCCGTTTCCCGCATTTGAATGCCTCTCTCCTCACATCTGAACATGGCAAAAAACGCCATCACCCTTGAACAGTTTTGGCATAGGCCAGTGGCGCTGCTGATTCTAGACTCGTGCTCAACAAAAAAGACCTGTTCAAGAGAGCCAACATGAACCATTCCGATATTTTTGTAGTGAGCGCCGTCCGCTCTGCCATCGGCAGCTTTGGCGGTTCACTCAAGGATGTACCGCCCATTCAGTTGGCAACCGATGTTTGCCGCGCCGCTATCGAACGATCGGGCCTGGCGCCCGAGCACATCGGTCATGCGGTGATGGGACATGTGATCCCGACCGAGGCACGCGATGCCTACATCTCCCGGGTCGTAGCGATGAATGCCGGCCTGACGAAAGAGACTCCCGCCTTCAACGTCAACCGCCTTTGCGGTTCGGGTTTGCAGGCGATTGTCAGTGCCGCGCAAAGTTTGATGCTGGGGGATGCGGGCGCTGCGCTGGCAGGTGGCGTCGAGTCCATGAGCCGAGGCGCGTACCTGTTGCCGCAAGCGCGCTGGGGCGCACGAATGGGCGACATGCAGGCCGTCGACTACATGCTTGGCGCACTGCAAGACCCGTTTGCCGGTTTCCATATGGGGATCACCGCTGAAAATATCGCCGAGCACTATGGCATCACACGTCAGGTCCAGGATGAGCTGGCGCTGCTCAGCCAACAGCGTGCTGCCCGGGCGATTGCCGAGGGGCGTTTTTCCGGGCAGATCGTGCCGATCGAAGTCGCGACCCGCAAAGGGACGGTTTCGTTTGCGACGGATGAGCATGTACGGGCTGAGGTCAACGTCGAGCAATTGAGCCGCATGAAACCGGCGTTCAAAAAGGACGGTACCGTCACCGCCGGCAACGCGTCTGGTCTCAATGATGGTGCCGGCGCACTGATCATGGCCACCGGTCAAACTGTTCAGGAACAGGGCCTCAAGCCCATGGCTCGACTGGTGGGTTATGCCCACGCAGGCGTTGAGCCCTCAATGATGGGGCTGGGACCGATTCCCGCCACCCGTTTGGTGCTCAAGCGTGCCGGTCTGACCGTTGCCGACCTTGACGTGATCGAGTCCAACGAAGCCTTCGCCGCCCAGGCCTGTGCCGTAGCGCAAGAGCTGGGTTTCGATCCGCAGAAGGTCAACCCCAACGGTTCGGGCATCTCGCTGGGCCATCCGGTGGGCGCCACTGGCGCGATCATCGCCACCAAAGCCATTCATGAACTGCACCGCTGTCAGGGCCGTTATGCCCTGGCGACCATGTGCATCGGTGGCGGCCAAGGCATCGCCGTGTTGTTCGAGCGGGTTTGATCACAAGGACATACGCATGAACCTACAGAACATTGGCGTTATCGGCGCCGGCACCATGGGCAATGGCATCGCGCAAGTCTGCGCCCTGGCCGGCTTCAACGTAACCTTGATCGATATTTCCGAGAGTGCTCTGCAAAGGGCAATCGCGACCGTCGATAAAAACCTTGATCGGCAGGTCGCCAAGGACGCGCTGACGCAGGAACAAAAGCTCGCCGCCCTCGACAAGATTCGCACCAGCACTGATTACGGCAGCCTGCTGAACGCGCAACTGGTGATCGAAGCCGCCACCGAAAACCTCGATCTGAAACTGCGCGTGTTGCAACAGATCGCCGCTCAGGTCAGCGCCGAGTGCGTGATCGCTTCCAACACCTCGTCGCTGTCCATCACCCAACTCGCCGCCAGCGTGAGCCAGCCTGAGCGTTTCATCGGCCTGCACTTTTTCAACCCGGTGCCGGTGATGGGCCTGATCGAAGTGATTCGTGGCCTGCAAACCAGCGATGCCACCCACGCCCTGGCGTTGGACATGGCAAAGACCCTCGGCAAGACCGCGATCACCGCGGGCAACCGTCCGGGCTTCGTGGTCAACCGGATTCTGGTGCCGATGATCAATGAAGCGATCCTGGTGTTTCAGGAGGGCCTGGCCAGCGCCGAAGACATCGACGCCGGCATGCGCCTGGGTTGCAACCAGCCGATCGGGCCGCTGGCTCTGGCGGATCTGATCGGTCTGGACACGGTGCTGGCCATTCTTGAAGCGTTTTACGACGGCTTCAATGACAGCAAATATCGCCCTGCACCGCTGCTCAAGGAAATGGTCGCCGCTGGTTACCTGGGGCGCAAAACGGGACGTGGCTTCCATGCCTATGCCTGAGCGTTGCTCACGGTTTGCCGAGTACCGGGGCAAGGTGCTGGAGCTGTTTGCCAGCAAGGGTTTCGGTCAGGTCGGCATGCGTGAGCTGGCGACGAGCCTGGGGCTCACTCCAGGTTCGTTGTATCACCATTACCCCAGCAAACAGCACTTGCTGCTCGACTTGATCGAGGAGTTCTACGAGGAGCTGTTGGCAACCTTGGGGCGCCTTGAGCAACAGGCGCCGGCAAAACGCGACAGGCTCAACAGCCTGATCCGCGCCCACCAGAATCTGCACCAGGAAATGCCCTGGCATTTTCGACTGGCGGAGCGCGACAGTGGCTGCCTCAACGAGGAGCAGCAGGAACAGGTTCGCCACTTGCGCGAGCAATACGAACGCAAATTGCTGCTGATGCTCGGAGCCAAACCCCGCGTGAGCGAACCGGCGCAACAGGCCTCAGGTCGAGCCATTGCAGCCTTGCTCAACAGCGCGCCCAGTTGGCTGATGCACTATTCGCTGGATGAACAAGAGCGCGATAATTTGATGGAAAACATGGTGAGTGGCGCCATCGAGCGATTATTGGCGCCAAAGACGCGTAATTGGGTGACGACTGCCAACGCGGGCGACAGTACGAAGCAGCCAACTACGAAATAACAAGCCTATGCGGCTCTTCCTCGAACTGCGTCGTCAGCAGATTCCGTACGACAAAGCCCCGATTATTCGGGGCTTTGTCATTTCTGGGGATACCTGCTGGTTGAGCCGGCAGACGTCGGAACAGTCGAAGGCTGCGGTCTTTTGACCTTCCAGCGCCCTTTGTTTACTGGGTGACCACAATCTTCCCGATCATCTGCGGGTGCAGCGCACAAAAATACTCGAACTCTCCCGGTGTATTGAACACCCAGGAAAAACTGTCATTCGTATCCAGCGCCCCCGAGCGAAACACCTTGTGGGTTTCTGCCACCGTGTGCGGAATCTGGTCGTCATTCACCCACGTCACTTTGGTGCCCACGGCCACGGTCAAATCCTTGGGTGCAAACATGAACTCCTTGATATCGATCTTCACCTCCTGAGCCCACGCCGGCATCGACAGCATCAGGCACACCACCGCCAACAGTCGCGTTTTCATCTGACCGCCCTCCCCTAGACCAGTGTCGAATCAATCAGCGCCAGCGGATGATCGCCCTGTGTCGCTCGCACATCGGTGATCCCCAGGTAATTGCGCAATTGATCGGCGGCCACCGTCATCGGCCCCGGTGCCGGCGCCGCACCCGGTGCAGGTTGTGGGTAAGCCGTGCCACGGGCGGTGTGGAAGGTGATGTTGCCTTCGACCTTCTGGATGACTTGATGAATGTGCCCGTTCAATACCGTCACTGAACCGTACTTACGCAGCATCGCAATCGCCTGATCACCATCCTCGGTGCCCCAGCCCCACGGCTGATAAATCGTCCACAGCGGAATGTGGGTAAACACGACGATGGGTGTACTGGACTTCACTGCCCGCAAATCATCGGCCAGCCAGGCCAGTTGATCGGCGCCAAGGGTGGCTTCATGGCCGGCCTGGAAGTTGAAGACGTTTACCAGTGCGATGAAATGCACACCGTGGTCATCGAAGCTGTACCAGCCATTGCCTTTGGTGCCCTTGCCGTATCGCTCCAGGTAAAGCTTGCCGCCGCCCTCGTCGAGGGTGTCGTGTTCACCTGGCACGTAATGCACGGTGGACGGCAGGCCCTTGAGCAATTGTGCCGCCGTGTCGAACTCCTCAGGCTTGGACAGGTGCGTGATGTCGCCGGTATGCAGGATCAGCGACGGCCGCTTTGGCAGCGCGATGACCTTGTCGATCGCCACCTGCAATGTCTTTGCCGGCTCCGGGTTGGCTTCCTTGTTGAAGCCGATGTGCGAGTCGCTGATCTGCACGAAGTGAAACGTGCTGGCCAGTGCCTTGGGGTCGGCGACGTTGCCTGCCTCATCCAGCGCAAAGGCCCGGGGAATGCCGCCGCTCAGGGCCCAGATAACCCCTGCCCCGGCCCACGCCGAGCACTTGAGCAGCGTTCGGCGGTCAGGGTTCAGCAAGTCGTCGGTGCGCAATGGGTGTTTTGATTGAATGTCCATCGGTATGTCCTCGCTGGCGGACTACAGTGATGTAGCCGACACGAGGTAAACCTTGCGGGACGAGCGTTTATTCCGGGCTGGAAAACAAATTCTTTTCAGGGAATAAAAGACCACACTTCACGGTTATAGGGGTGTGACGGTGCGGAAGCCACTATGAAGCGATTTGAGGACCTGATTGCGCCCCATCTGGACGCCGCTTACAACCTCGCGCGCTGGCTCACTGGCAACGACGCCGCCGCACGCGATGTCGTGCAGGAAAGCGCCCTGCGCGCCTTCAGGTTTTTGCAGCGTTTCGCCGATGGCAACGCCAAGGCCTGGTTTCTGACCATCGTGCGCAATGAAAGCTACACCTGGCTCAAAGCCTCGGCCGGGCGCCATTGGGTTGCTTTCGATGACGACATCGGCGATGACGAAGGCGCACTGAGCCACAGCCAGACCCCGGAATTGCTGGCTATTCACACGGAAAACGCGGCGCTGATCCAGCAAGCGCTGTGCGCCCTGCCGCCGGTGTTTCGTGAGGTGATTGTGCTGAAAGAACTCGAAGACATGCCTTACAAGGACATCGCGTTGGTGGTCGATATCCCCATCGGCACCGTCATGTCGAGACTGGCCCGGGGGCGCGCGATGCTCAAGCTCGAATTACTGAAGTTGCACGACCATGAATGAACTCGACTGCACGGTTTGCCAGACACGGCTGCATGGTTATCTGGATCAGGAACTCGATCCTGCGACGGCTGCGGATGTAGCTGCGCATCTGGCCGCATGCCCCGAGTGCGCGCGACTGCATGATGAAGTGAAACTGCTGAAGGTCAGTGTGAAGCGCCAGGCGCCGTATTACCCGGCGCCGGCATCGTTAGCGGCCAGCGCGTTTGCCACAGGTACTCCCGCGACTCGCGCCGTCGAGCGC
This sequence comes from Pseudomonas sp. FP1740, assembly GCF_030687165.1. Lineage (NCBI taxonomy): Bacteria > Pseudomonadati > Pseudomonadota > Gammaproteobacteria > Pseudomonadales > Pseudomonadaceae > Pseudomonas > Pseudomonas sp. FP1740. The sequence goes on along the minus strand of NZ_CP117461.1, from coordinate 2,569,649 downwards.
TGGCAGAAATGGTTCGCACCGACGTTTTCCGCGGCGGCACTGGCCTTGGCGGCAGTGCTTTATGTGATGACGCCGGGCAGCGAGCAACCGCTGATGGACGAGGCTGTCTCCAGCCATGTCCGCTCGTTGATGGGCGAGCATCTGAACGATGTGGTGTCCTCCGACCGTCACACCGTGAAGCCCTGGTTCACCGGCAAACTCGACTTCTCGCCGCCGGTATTCGATTACTCGGCGCAGGGATTTCCATTACTGGGCGGGCGGCTGGATTATCTGCAACACCAGACCACGGCAGCCCTGAGTTACGGGAGGGCCAAACACATCATCAATGTGTTTATCCTGCCGGTGCCGGAGGCAGACAAGCCGCGGCAGACCCAGACGATTCGTGGCTTTAACGTGGTGTCCTGGCAAACCAATCACATGCGCTTCGTGCTGGTTTCCGATGTGGAAAAAAGTGAGCTGGAGGCGTTCAGCCAGTTGCTCAGGGACGGTGCCTGAAGGGAGCATGGTTTCGCGTGCGCCGTCATTCTCTCTGTCGAGAACAATCAAAAATGGGTGCTCGCCCAACCAAGGCCTAGCACTCCGTGCCTGGTAAAGAACCGAAGCTGGGTGAGCGGTGAGAACTCTATCCAGAGTTGCGCCCTGCGTCCCGAACACAATTCTGAATAAACCTGAACAGCCTGCGTCCGGCATAATCAGGTTTTACTCACTGCCAGTGCGCGACCACTCATCATCCATGGCGCCTGCTGTGCTGGCGACTATCCACGCCACTGCACAAGCCACTAACGAGAACACGGCAAAAGCACCCATCACATGCAAGTAAGGCAGCACGTGATTCCACGCTCGAGCCACCCCCAGGAATGCGGCAAATAACCAGCCACTCATAGAGAGAGCGCCCAACAGTGCAAGGCGAGTCCGGGCGCAGCTGTGTAACAAAACAAAGGGAGCCTTCTGCAGCAGCGGAAAACCGATTCGATGCAACAAAGCGCCGTTGAGGCTAAGCAGCGCAACAACACTCACCTTGGCCCAGAGCTTTTGATTGAGCAGATACGTGGTCCCCTCATAGAGGTAACCCTGGAGCACCAGCAGCAAGCCACTTCCCCAAAGAGCCAATAGCGCGAGCGCGACGATTTTTTGAGTCTCGTCGAGATACTCACGTTGCACCTGGCTCAACACATCCTTGCGCCAGCTCCATAGCTTTTGATCTGCCTGCAGCACCCTCCCCAGAGCAATACAGGTGGCAATCAGATGACCGTACACGAGTAGCATTTTGAGCATTACCTGAACCTTATTTTTATGTGGGTAATGCACTCCCTCGCACCCTTGATTTGAAACTAAATGATACAGATTCATATTTGTATCGAGCAAGTTACAAACTCAACCATCCATCCGAAGCCGCCTGCCCTCTCGCACGTTTGCGGTGTTGCGCTGTTCCTTGAGCAACGCCCGAATACGAAAACGCCGCTCAATGAGCGGCGCTGGAGAATCCCGGTTCATCACGATGACGAGCGGAGACAAAACATTCTGAACCCTGTACATCCCCTCCAAGTCGAAAAATAGACAGTCAGTAATCACTGAAGCATCCCTTTAAAAGGAGTCTTTTTCATGAAGATCTCGGAAGTTATGACGAAAGATGTTTTAACAGCCAAACCAAGCCAGACGATCCAGGAGGCTGCAAGCATGATGGCCAGGATCGATAGCGGCGCCATTATGGTTGAAGAGCAAGAGCGCCTGATTGGCATGATCACGGACCGGGACATCGCCATCAGAGCAGTCGCCGAAGGACTCACCGGAACAACCCCTATCAGTAAAATAATGAGTGGCGGCATCCGCTATTGCTATGAGGATGAAGACATCGAGCATGTCGCTAGAAACATGGCGGACGTCCACCTCCGTCGCCTGCCCGTGCTTAACCGAGACAAGCGTCTGGTTGGCGTCGTATCGCTGGGAAACATTGCCAGCACACGATCTCAGTCCGCCGCCGCGACTGTTTTGTGCGGCGTGGCCCAGGCTCATTAACCGATTGGATAATGAGCCGTTCAAGTGTTCATCAGGATTAAAGCCCCATGGATCCGACACGCTCGCCTGACCTGGAATCCGTTGGAAATTCGGCTCCAAGGCCAGGCGAGTCCTTCTATAAATAGTCGCTGCGCCTTCCCCCACGCAACGCACCCTTCGCTGAACTGCATTCGCTTTGCGCGACACATTAGCCCGGCTCAATGAGTAGGTCTTTGTCTTCCGGGCCTAGCGCCGGCTCTTGATCCTCCAATTTGCCGGTTTCACGCTTCTTCTTCAGGCGGGCTCGAGCGAGCTCGGTGTCATAAGACTTTCCTTCAGCCAAGGCATGCAGGGTCGATGAAATTCGATAGAAACCACCACACGGTTCGCAATGAATGCGCAATCCGCCCCCGAACGAACGATCTTCCAGCGCATTGGTATTACCACACAGCGGACAGTTCATAACCACCTCCTGAACATTCAGCTATAGCCGCTTTCAGCCCGCCATAAACGCTGACAACCTGGGCAGGTGTGATGACGAATCGCGCGGATATGTTGATATCGACACGGGCGATCCAAGGAGGTTGCTTGTTTTTACATGACGGTCGAACGTTAGGCGTCGCTCGGCAGCTGCTGCATCTCTTGATCGTTCAGGAGCCGCTGAAGATCAAAAGATCGCAGCCTTCGGAAGGTGGTGTTACAACCGGTCGAAAATCTAATCCGACGTCAGCGGCTGCCTGGAGCGACTCGGCGCGATGACCGACTTCTCCCCGGTGTCGCGATGCAACAAGGCAACGTTGTAGTCATAGCGGGATATCAACGGCACCGGCTCGTCATTGCGGGACATCTTGAGCCATTGTCTTGTGCGCTCGATGTCAAAGGATTCGTTCCTGCCCTTCATGCTTTTAATCAGGTTGGCCGAGACCCTGAAGCGTCCACAGCCAGCCGAGCATGCAACTTCTGACCAGTCTTCAGCCACATGAACAGTGTTAGAGACAGCGTGACAAATTAAGCACTTCATGTTCGATCTCCGTATCCATGAATTACCAACTGTAGACGATCCACGAACAAAGAACTCAGCGCCCAAAAAAACCGGATCAGTCCATCGCGCCGCCAAGTGACAGCCTGGCCAGGTGACCTGTCAAAGGGGCGATAAGTGAAGAGCCCGGCGCAATGGCCGGGCTCCGTTTTATCTTCTGTTTTCAAGCATCTTGTCGGCAAGCGCTTTGGCCCTTTGAATCAGCATGTTTTGCCTGTCTTCGTGGGTGGTTTCTCCTACCACCGGTGCCGTCAGATGGCTTTCGGCAATCAGCGCAGCACAGAAATATTGGTCCCAAACAGTGCTTTGCTCCGACGCCTGTCTAATCGTTTGGTCGGCGATCATATGCGGCTCCTTTTGATGAGGTAGCCTTTTCAGTTTACGCCCGAATCACCAACTACCTTCATTGCGCAGGACAATCGGCACTGCCAATCGCTGGCGACAAATCGTTTCCTCGACTAGGATTTTTATCTCACAGGACTTCGCCCACTGTGTTGTCGGGCGACTCACAAGGGAGAGATAGATGACGCCTACTCGTATTACCGAGCAAACCTATCGTGGCTGGTCCAGCCCCATCTTGCTTGAACTCAAGGAGAGAGAACATCAACTGGATCCTTCGGCACGCCAGGCCCTGCGAAATGTCCTGGTCGAGAGGAGGCTTATAAACACTGGCAATCCTTCTGGCAGTGATCGGCGCAAGGCTGATCCGGCCGGGTAACAACAGGCAGCAATAGCGCTTACCCACCTCATCACCAACGCTGCTGGCGCTCTGCCGGCAGCGTGCTTGTAAGCCATCCCTAAATGCCAGACAAAAAAAAGCCCAGGCAGCTGATGGACGCCTGGGCTTTAAAAATGCATAAACCGTGGTGGTGAACGCGGGGCAATATTACCCAATCAATTGATCTGTAACAAGATATTTTGATTCACCATTCGGTTACTAAATCTCGTAACCCATTAAATATCCACACTATTTTTGAGCCATCTACTGAAAAAGCCGTTACAGACAATCCCGGACAGCCTGGCGCAACGCTCCTGACTTGGCCCATGGCGGTCCTTGGTAAAGCGATACCCGGCTGCCATCCTTCGACTTCACGATATCCAGAATTTCGTCAGCTGTGATGACGCTCGGCGCAGTAATCCGATAGCCATTGGAAATCGCGGTTTGCGTTGTTCCCGCAATCTCCTGACGCCACAACGGCAATACACACCCGGCATATTCCTTGGGTGCCTTATCGCTGTATTTGCTGACATTGGGCTCACCGGGCACCAGGGATGCGGGCAATGAACAGCCCGCCAACGCAGCCACCGTTACTCCCGCTATCAACATCCGCATGATGCTTCTCTATCCTGAAAAACGGGAAATGTAGCCTGTACTTGCGCAGACATCCAGCAAACGCTGGGGCTACGCCGGCATAAAGGGGCTTTTTATATAGAGGCTTCTATACTGAGGCCTCGCCCTGCCCCGGATCGACCCCCGAGCCGGAATCGGTATACGAACTCGCATTCAGATACTTCATCCACCGCTCGTACGCTTCATGCTGCCATTTCGTGACCCGTTCCCATTCCGGCCCACTGAGCTGATGGGCTGAAATCAGCTTCATCATTTCCGTGGTGGCCGCATCCAGGTCCACGATCAGTTCATGCGCATGGTGTTTGAAATCATCAGTCGCCGTCATTTGAGATACCTCGCCCCAGCGAATGGATCACTACCTCCATACGACAGCAGAGCTGCCCACTCCCGTTGATTTTCCCGACCAGCGGAACACTTCCCATCCCTACCCCTTCACGCACACCACCTGTCGTAACGTGTGCAGCACTTCCACCAGATCACGCTGGGCGAGCATGACTTTGTCGATGTCCTTGTAGGCCATCGGGATCTCATCGATGACCGCCGCATCCTTGCGGCATTCCACATGGGCGGTCGCGCGGATCTGGTCGGCGACGGTGAAGGTGTTCCTGGCTTTGGTGCGGCTCATGGTGCGACCGGCGCCGTGGCTGCAGGAACAGAACGATTGCTCGTTGCCGAGGCCGCGAACGATGAAGCTTTTGGCCCCCATGGAACCGGGAATGATCCCCAACTCGCCCTTCTTCGCCGACACCGCGCCTTTGCGGGTGACCAGGATGTCCTCGCCGAAATGCCGCTCTTTTTGCACGTAATTGTGGTGGCAGTTCACAGCCTCCAGCGCAACCTCGAAAGGTTTGCGGATCACCTGCCGCGCCGCGTGAATCACCGCTTGCATCATCAAGGCACGGTTCTGCCGGGCGAAGTCCTGAGCCCAGCCCACCGCTTCGACGTAGTCATCGAAGTGCCGGCTGCCCTCCTTGAAGTAGGCCAGGTCACGGTCCGGCAGATTGGCGATGTGCTGGCGCATGTCCGCCTGGGCCAATTGAATGAACAGCGTACCGATGGCATTGCCAACGCCGCGAGAACCGCTGTGCAGCATGAACCAGACGCGATTGGCCTCGTCCAGGCAGACCTCGATGAAGTGGTTGCCGGTGCCGAGGGTCCCCAGGTGCTGGCGGTTGTTGGTGCTGGCGAGTTTCGGGTACTTGTCGGTGATCGCCCTGAACCGAGGGTTCAGCGCCGCCCAGGCCTGATCGGCCTGCTGCGGAACGCGCTCCCAGGCGCCTTCATCACGGCGGCCATGGCTCAACGTGCGGCCATGGGGCACGGCCTTTTCAATGGCAGTGCGCAGACCATGCAGGTTGTCCGGCAAATCGGCAGCGCTCAGCGAGGTGCGCGCGGCAATCATGCCGCAGCCGATGTCCACGCCCACGGCCGCCGGAATGATCGCACCCACGGTGGGGATCACGCTGCCGATGGTGGAGCCTTTGCCCAGGTGCACGTCCGGCATCACCGCCAGGTGCTTGAAGATGAACGGCATCTTCGCGGTATTGATCAGTTGCTGCCGGGCTTCGCTTTCAACCGGCACGCCTTCGGTCCAGAGTTTGATCGGCTTGCCGTGGGCGACTTCCAGCAGTTGGTAGGCAGGTTGTTGCATGATTTCGACTCTCTTCGGATCAGACGAACATAACGCTCCATCGAGGTAAATGGGATTACTATTTCGTAGCGGGGAATTGCAGGAGGTCATCATGTGGCTTAACGAATATGAACAGCAACTTCGGCGCGACCTGCAAGGCGTGGCGTCGGATCTGAGGTGGTCGGCGGTAGAACTTTTGCGCATCGCGGAGCAATTGCGCCTGGCCGGCAATGATGTGGACGCCGAGGCGACGCTCAAGCTGTGCTCCTTGTTCCAGGGCGATGAAGAGCGGCTGGCGGGCTATGCTGAAGAGGTGAAAGCAAAGACCATCACTCGAACGAAAGCTCACTAGAGAGCGCGGCCATGAACAAGCCTCTATGCGCGCTGATCGCCGTGCTGGCGGCGACAAGTGGCTGTAACACGGAATCGCATATCTACCGGGACCAACCGCTGGTCGCCAAGGTCGAAGCCGGCATGACCAAGGACCAGGTCGAGCAGATTGGCGGCAAGCCGCTATCGATCACCGATCGCACGGTGGAGCCTGGCACTTGCTTTGATTACAAGCTGACCCAGGCCGGCCGTCAGCAGCCGTATAGCGTCAGTTTTGATGGCAGGGGCCAGGTCGACCATAAAGCCTTCATGACCTGCGCCGAGTGGAGTCGTGTCCAACGAAAAGCCAGAGAGTATTCCCCGTCCACGGGCGGGATGGGTGGTGGTTACTGAGCCCACGACTTTATAACGAAAAGCCCCGGCGTACCGGGGCTTCAGGCGCACTATTTGTCTGATTTGTGGCTACGCGATGATCTGCCCGACCGGGCTCTGTAGGCGGGAAGCGCAGCCGCATAGGCCAGTGCTTCTTCTCGGCTGCCAAAGGATCCAAGCCGGTCACCTTTGGTGCACACCCGCCACGGGCCACTGTTCACGCTGAGTACGTCATAGCCGTTCATGTGCATTTTGGTCAGCATAGGAACGCTCATTAGTCACCTCCATTTCGGCAGTGATAGTCCAGGGTCCACTCAACTACCTTACACCCGACCTTCACTGAAGTGCCGACCAGACGTCGCGTCAGGATTCCGGCATTCCATTGCACTTTCAACCGCCCTGGCGACTCCAACCCTTGAAGCAGACACGTTTGCGGATTGCGGTCTGAATATTGCATTTTTATGACTGTTTTATGACAACCGGCAATCAGGTAATCCATGAAAGTACGCGCAACCGTCATTTGCGAGCAGGACCGGCACATTCTCCTGGTGCGCAAACCCAGGGGGCGCTGGACCCTGCCGGGTGGAAAAATCGAGCCTGGCGAAACCATCGCGGGCGCGGCCACAAGAGAGCTTTATGAAGAAACCGGGCTTGGGGTCGACAGCCTGCTGTATCTGATGGAGCTGGAAACGATCAGCACCCGGCATCATGTCTATGAGGCATCGGTCGTAAACATGGCCGAGGCGCGGCCACAGAATGAAATCTTCGACTGCATCTGGTACCCGCTGGACGCCGTCCAGAACCTGAACACAAGCGACGCCACACTCAGAATCATCAGAGCGTTTCAGCGTCGCTTGTAGCTCATCGCAGCCGACGCCCCCCCTGAAAGGTCAGCCCAGATCGCCACCACCGACCGGCATGACCATGCCGGTGATGTAGGAGGCTTCGTCGCTGGCCAGAAACAGAATAGCGCTGGCCTGTTCATCCAGTGTGCCGTAGCGCTTCATCAAACTGCTGTCGAGGGTCTGGTCGATGATCTGCTGATACCACAGCTTCTCCTGAGCGCTTTGTTCCGCGGTGTTGCGCGGAATCAGCCGCGGCGGCGCTTCGGTGCCACCGGGGGCCGTCGCATTGACCCGCACGCCACGGCCGGCGGTTTCGAACGCCAGGCACGCGGTCAGCGCATTGACCCCGCCCTTCGCCGCACCGTACGGCACGCGATTGACGCTGCGGGTGGCGATGGATGAAACGTTGACGATGGCGCCGCTGCCTTGTTCAAGCATGAATGGCAGCGCGGCATGGCAACACCACAGCGTCGGAAACAACGAACGGCGCACTTCGGCTTCGATCTGCGACTCTTCATAGTGCTCGAAAGGCTTGGCCCAGATCGTGCCGCCGACATTGTTGACCAACACATCGAGGCGCCCGAAGCGCTCGACGGCGGTACGCATCACCCGGCTGCATTCGCTGTATTGCTCAAGGTCGGCGGTCAAGGCGAGCACCTGGCTGTCCCGCCCCAGTTCCTTCTGCAACTCGAACACCAGATCGGAGCGGTCGACCAGAATCAACCGCGCACCTTCGGCGGCCATGCGTTCCGCCACACGCCGGCCGATGCCTTGGGCTGCACCGGTAATCAGCGCGATTTTTTCGTGGAATCTGTTCATGTATCTCTCCCACAACAGCGCGGCTCAGGCCGCGCTGGCGGCAAATTTCTCGTAGTAGAAGTTCGAAGGCGCGATGCCTTGCTCGCGAATGAACTGGCTGACCGCTTCGACCATCGGCGGCGGGCCGCACAGGTAGACATCGACGTCGCCATCGTTCAAATGCCGTGGCTCGATGTGCTGGGTCACGTAGCCCTTGAGCGGATGCCGGCTGTCGGGGTTGGCCACGCAGGCGCTGAAGCTGAAGTTCGGGATTCGTGCGGCGAAGGCTTCCAGTCGATCGATTTCCACCAGGTCGAAATCGTTGGTCACGCCGTAGATCAAATGCAGCGGATGCTCGCAGCCCTGCTCGGCGATTTTTTCCAGCATCGCGGTAAACGGCGCCAGGCCGGTGCCACCGGCCAGCAGCAACAACGGCCGGCGAATATCGCGCAGATAGAAACTGCCCAGCGGTCCGGCCAGGCTCATGCTGTCGCCGGCCTTGGCCATGCCGGTGAGGAAACTGCTCATCAAACCGCCGGGCACGTTGCGAATCAGGAAACTGACTTCGCCGTCACGCTGCAACGAGCTGAATGAATACGCGCGGGTCTGCTCGCTGCCGGGAACGCCGAGGTTCACATACTGCCCCGGCAAAAACGCCAGTTTGCTCAGGGCTTCGCCCTTGATCGACAGAGCGATGGTGCTGTCGGACAGCTGACGCACGGCGCTGATGGTCGCGTCGTAACTGGCCTGACGAGTACGGCAGACATCCGATGAAACCGGCACCCGCACCACGCAATCACTCTGCGCACGCATCTGGCAAGTCAGGACAAAACCCTGCTGCGCTTCGTCAGCGCTGAGGGCGTCTTCGATGTAGTCCTCGCCCAAGTCGTAGCGCCCGGCTTCGGCGAAACACTTGCAGGTGCCGCAGGCGCCGTCGCGGCAGTCCAGCGGAATATTGATGCCCTGGCGGTACGCGGCATCGGCCACGGTTTCGCCGGCGTTGGCGTCGATGAACCGGGTGACGCCATCTTCGAAATTGAACGCAATGGAATGAGTCATGACGGCCGCCTCAGAGGTGGTAAACATCGATGACCTGGCGAACGTAGTCGTTCTTCAGGATCACTTTCTTGGCCAAGATCAGCGGGTTCTCGCCGCGCACATCCAGGGTGTAGAAACTGCTGCCGAAATAGCTGTCGACGGTCTTGTAGCGAAAGCTCAGGGTGTGCCAGTTGAAACGCACCTTGCACAAGCCGTCGGCCTGTTCGATCAGCTCGATGTTGCTGAGGTTGTGCGAGGTGCGGGTGTCCGGCATGCTGGCACTGGAACGCTCGGTCTTGATGCGGAAGATGCGATCTTCCAGGCCCGTGCGGTTGCCGTACCAGATCAGCGAGATTTCCCGCTGCGGATCGATGGTCAGCTCGTCGTTGTCGTCCCAGGACGGCATCCAGAAAGTGGCGTCCGGCGCGTACAACTCCAGCCAGTCATCCCATTGCTTGTCGTCGAGGTAGCGCGCTTCGCGGTAGAGAAAATCGCGAACCACGTCATAGGTGATGGTCATTGCACGGCCTCCACTGCAATCAGTTCGGACTGTTCGGCGGCCAGGGCCTTGAGCATGGTTTGCTGCCAATATTTGTGTTGCAGCACGAACAGGCCTTCGTCTTCGGTACGCACCCCGCTGAGCAACGGGTGCAGGTCGATTTCCTTGGCCGCGTCATCGGCGCCTTCAATCCAGTGTTCGGCACCACGGGACATGTCGTTCCAGGTGGTGACGCTGCCCTGGTAACCGGTCTGGCAGGAGCGAAACTCTTCCAGATCGTCTGGAGTGGCCATGCCACTGACGTTGAAAAAGTCCTCGTACTGCCGAATGCGGCTCGAACGGGCGTGGTCGCTTTCACCTTTGGGGGCGATGCAGTAAATGGTGATTTCGGTGCGGTTGACCGAGATCGGCCGGGCGATGCGAATCTGCGAGCTGAACTGGTCCATCAGGTACACGTTCGGGTACAGGCACAGGTTGCGCGAGTTCTCGATCATCCAGTCGGCGCGAGCCTGGCCGAAGTCCCGGGCCAACTCGTCGCGACGCTCGTACAGCGGACGGTCCTCGGGGTTGGACCAACGGGTCCAGAGCAGCATGTGGCCCTTGTCGAAGGAATAGAAACCACCGCCCTGCTTGGCCCAGGTGCCGGCGCTCATGGTGCGGATGTCTTCGCCGGCTTCGCGCTGTTTGCGCTGGTTCTGGGTGGCGGCGTAGTTCCAGTGCACGGAGCTGACGTGATAGCCGTCGGCGCCGTTCTCGGCGGTGAGTTTCCAGTTGCCTTCGTAGATGTAACTGGAGGAACCACGCAGCACTTCCAGGCCATCGGCGGACTGGTCGACGATCATGTCGATGATCTTCGCCGACTCGCCCAGGTGCTCCACCAACGGCACCACATCGGCCTTGAGGCTGCCGAACAGGAAGCCGCGATAGGACTCGAAACGCGCGACTTTGGTCAGGTCGTGGGAGCCTTCGCAATTGAAGCTCGCCGGGTAGCCGGCCGCCGCCGGGTCCTTGACCTTGAGCAACTTGCCGGAGTTGTTGAAAGTCCAGCCGTGGAACGGGCAGGTGTACGAACTCTTGTTGCCGGTCTTGTGCCGGCAGAGCATCGCCCCGCGGTGGCTGCACGCATTGATAAAGGCGTTCAACTCACCGTCCTTGTTGCGCGCGATGAAGATCGACTGGCGCCCCATGGTGGTGGCGTAGAAATCGTTATTGTTGGGGATCTGGCTTTCGTGCGCCAGGTACAGCCAGTTGCCTTCGAAGATGTGTTCCATCTCGAGGTCGAACAGCCGCGGGTCAGTGAACATCTCGCGCTTGCAGCGATAGATACCCTGTTCAGGGTCTTCTTCAAGCAGGGAGTGAAGGTATTCGGGTCGCAGGGACATGGCCGCCGCCTCCATTGTTTTTATTCAGGCAGGGCCATGCTAGGACGTGGGGATGGGGCGGACTATCCGCGGGGTGCAGACCTGTATCCGTTTTGTGCAAAGGGCGGTCGGTGGTTGATGACTTGATCGTTCCCACGCTCTGCGTGGGAATGCAGCCCGGGACGCTCTGCGTCCAAAAAGCGGACGCGGAGCGTCCGTTGAGGCGTTCCCACGCGGGAGCGTGGGAACGATCAACAGGCTCATTGATCTCAGTGACGGCGCTTGAGGGTGTCGGAAGGCAATTCGCCGAACTGTTTGCGGTAGCTGTCGGAGAACCGGCCCAGGTGCAGGAAGCCGTAATCCATGGCCACTTCCGTGACGTTGCGCACGTTGCAGGTCGGATCGCTCAGGTTGGCGTGAATGCGCTCGAGCTTCTTCTGCCGGATGTAGTTTTTCGGCGTGTCCCTCGCATTGCGTTCGAACAGCCCATACAGCGAACGCAGGCTCATCCGCGCCTGGCGCGCCAGCTCTTCGCTGTCGATGTCTTGCTTGAGGTTGCGGGCGATGTAATCGACCAGCGCCTCGAACGTGGCCGAGGCTGAGCCAGGGTCGGTGCGCATGACGTTGGTTTTCATCAGGCCCAGCATCTTGCTGACCACGATTTGCGCATAGTGCTCCTGCACGCGAGGAATCGGCTCGGAAGCCTCGGCTTCCTGGCAAATCATCGCCAGCAGGCTGACGAAACCTTCCAGTTCATTGAGCTGATAACGGTTTTCCAGAAACCGCACGCCCTGCCCCGGATACCGCCAGCGCTGCTCCTCGCACACCGACGCCAACAGCCGGGTGGGGACTTTCAGGATGAATTTTTCGCAATCACTGGAATAGGTCAGATCCACCGGATCGTCCGGGTTGATCAGCAGCAACTCCCCGGGCGCGAAGTAATGTTCCTGACCGTGGCCACGCCACAGGCAATTGCCGCGCAGCAACACCTGCAAGTGATAGATGCTGTCCAGCGCGCCAGAGGTCACCCGCACGCTGGCGCCATAACTGATGCGGCACAGATCAAGGCTGGCAAACTTGCGATGATCGAGGCTGGCCAGCGGTCGTCCGACCCTGGGCATCTGCAGGCAATGGTTGCCGACATGCTGATTAACGTAGCCCGACACCGCATACGGGTCGGCATGGTCGAAGATTCTGCTGCGATGACTCAACCATTGCGCTTGCATCATCGGATCACTCTCATTGTTGTTATCGGTGGCGCCGCCATTCTAGGGTACTGCCCGAAACACAGAAGGCCACGAGATAAACGGTTGGTTATCTCGTGGCCCGATTTGGCTGGTCGAGGGGTATCAGTCCTCGAGCGCACGCACCCGCTCGTGGCGTTGCTGCTCCTCAGGCTGGGCGGACGACTGCAGGGTGAAGTCGAAATCGATTTCGGCAAAACGACCGCTTACGCCATGGGCCGCTGCACGCTGCGGATCGTCGCTGAAGGTGATCTTGGCGATCAGTTCGTCACGGGTGGCGTAGGCGAAGTCGTCATGCAGGTACTGATCGCCATCGAGGTTGACCTGGGTGGTCAGGTGACGATGATCCGGTGCCGAAATGAAGAAGTGAATGTGCGCCGGCCGCTGGCCATGACGACCCAGTTGATTGAGCAGTTGCTGAGTCGGACCATCCGGCGGGCAGCCGTAGCCCGACGGCACGATGCTACGGAAGCGATAACGGCCCTCGGCATCGGTGACGATCCGGCGACGCAGGTTGAACTCGGACTGGGTGGTGTCGAAGTACGAATAGGTGCCGCCGGTGTTGGCGTGCCAGACATCCACCACCGCCCCGGCCAGCGGTTCGCCGGCGGTGTTGAACACCCGGCCCTGCATGAACAGAATCACACCCGGATCGACGCCGTCATCGAGACGCGCTTCGCCTTGCGACAGCGGCGCACCCGCCACATACAGCGGCCCCTCGATGGTCCGCGGGGTGCCGCCGGATTTGCCGGCCTGCTCGTCTTCGGCATCCATCAACAGGTCGAGGTAATGCTCAAGACCGAGCCCGGCAACCAACAGACCGGCCTCCTGCCGCGCGCCCAGCACGTTGAGGTAATTGACGGCTTTCCAGAATTCTTCCGGGGTCACGGCCAAGTCTTCGATGATGTTCACCGAATCACGCAGGATGCGGTAAACCAGCGCTTTGACCCGCGAATCGCCGGCCTCGTTGAGCAGGCCGCTGGCCTCTTCGAGGAACTTCTGGACACTGGCGGTGTGGGAAATCTTGACGTTCATGGTGGATCCTCATCTTGTAATTATTAGCGTAGCGAACTGAACAGGCTGGGTTCAGCGGTCATCCTCGCGAATGGAAGAAGGATGCCGGCACAGCGCGTTGACCTCGATGGCCATGTACGGGTACAGCGGCAATTGCATCAGTAGGTCGTGCAGTTCCTGAACGCTGTCGACATCGAACACGCTGTAATTGGCATAGAGCCCGGCGATGCGCCACAGATGACGCCATTTGCCTTGCTCTTGCAGGCGTTGGGCCAGGGCTTTCTCGTCGGCCTTGAGCTGAGCGGCGCGCTCCGGGTTCATGTCGACCGGTAGATTCACGGTCATTTTTACGTGAAACAGCATGATGCCCTCCTCAGGCTTGATGAACGACAGTGGAACTTTTGTCCCGACGGAAAAACGCCAGGCGTTCTTCATCCAGAACCAGCCCCAGCCCCGGTGTTGACGGGACGTGCAGTTGGAAATCGCGGTAGACCAATGGCTCGCTGAGGATGTCTTCGGTCAGCAGCAGCGGGCCGAACAATTCGGTATCCCAGCTCAATGTATTCAGGGTGACAAAGGCATGGGCCGAGGCCAGCGTGCCGATACCGCCTTCGAGCATGGTGCCACCGTACAGGCCGATACCGGCCGCCTCGGCAATCGCGGCGGTTCGCAGCACGGCGCGCGGGCCGCCGTTCTTGGCGATTTTCAGAGCGAACACCGAAGCGGCGCCTTCCCGTGCCAGGTTAAAGGCATCTTCCACGCATTCGATGGATTCATCGGCCATGATCGGCGCCGGGCTCATGGCATTCAGGCGCACCATGCCGGCGCGGTTATTGCGCGAGATCGGTTGTTCGATCAGGTCGATGCCGTTGGTGCCGAGGATCCGGCAGGCCCGCAGAGCGACTGCTTCGTCCCAGGCCTGATTGACATCGACCCGCACGCTGGCGCGATCGCCCAAGGCCTTTTTGATCGCAATGACGTGAGCCAGGTCGCGGTTGACCTCGCCGGCGCCGATTTTCAGCTTGAAGATCCGGTGGCGGCGCAGGTCGAGCATTTTTTCCGCTTCGGCAATGTCCTTGGCGGTGTCGCCGCTGGCCAGGGTCCAGGCCACCGGCAACGCATCGCGAACCCGTCCGCCCAACAGTTCGCTGACCGACAGGCCAAGGCGCTTGCCTTGGGCGTCGAGCAAGGCGCTTTCGATACCCGATTTGGCGAAGGTGTTGCCACGAATGCTGCGCTCCAGGCGCAACATCGCGGCATTCACATTGCCGCTGTCCTGGCCGATCAGCAGTGGCGCGAAGTGTTTGTCGATGTTGGTCTTGATGCTGTCCGGGCTTTCGTTGCCGTAGGCCAGGCCGCCAATGGTGGTCGACTCACCGATACCCTCAATGCCATCGGCACAGCGCACCCGAATGATCACCAAGGTCTGGTTCTGCATGGTGTGCATCGCCAGCTTGTGTGGGCGAATGGTCGGCAGATCGACGATGATCGTCTCGATCGATTCAATGACTGTTGCAAGCATGTCGCGATACCCGTCAGGTTCTTAAAGTTCTGGAACCGATTCTGGTACGGCTTTTTTCGGGAAGCCAATATAGAATTGGTCTGACTCGATACCTTAAAGGTATTTAACAGATCGACGTCTGGAGGCCCCATGGAACTGCGTCACCTGCGATATTTTCAGGTGTTGGCTCAAACCCTCAACTTCACCCGCGCCGCCGAACTGCTGCACATCGCCCAACCGCCGCTGAGCCGGCAGATCCAGCAGCTGGAAGACGAACTCGGGGTACTGCTGCTGGAGCGCGGCCGACCGTTGAAGCTGACCGACGCCGGGCGTTTTTTCCATGAACACTCCACCGCCCTGCTCGAACAACTGAGCAAGGTCTGCGACAACACGCGGCGGATCGGCCTGGGCGAAAAGACCTGGCTGGGCATCGGCTTTGCGCCCTCGACCCTCTATGGCGTGCTGCCGGAACTGATTCGCCGGTTGCGCAGCGGCGAGCCTCTGGCGCTGGAGTTGGGGCTCTCGGAAATGACCACGTTGCAACAGGTGCAGGCGCTCAAGGCCGGGCGTATCGATATCGGCTTCGGGCGCATCCGCATCGACGACCCGGCCATTCTGCAGACCGTGCTCACCGAAGACCGACTGGTGGCCGCCCTGCCCGCCGGCCACCCGCTCCTCGCCAGGCCCATCAACCTTCGGGAACTGGCCAAGGAACCCTTTGTGCTCTATCCCGGCAACCCGCGTCCGAGTTACGCCGACCACGTGATCGCATTGTTCGAAGCCAGTGGCGTGCACATCAAGGTGGCGCAATGGACCAACGAGCTGCAAACGGCGATTGGTCTGGTGGGGGCGGGAATCGGGGTAACGCTGGTACCGGCCTCGGTGCAGTTGCTTCACCGAGACGACATTGGCTTTACCCCGGTGCTGGAAGACAACGCGACCTCGCCGATCATCCTCAGCAGGCGCGTGGGCGATGTGTCGCCGGGGTTGAATCATTGCTTGCAGATGATCGATGAACTGCTGCCGCGCGACAGACCTGCAGACTAGGCCACGACACCGGCGAACGCTCGGCGACCGGCACGCATTTCTGTGCGAAGTTCGCCGATCAGCTTGGAAATATCGCGAACACTGATCAGTTTGTCGGGGGATACGCCGGTGATCAACAACTCAATCCGCCCGGTGCTCTGATCGAAAACCTTGATCCGCAAGGTTTCATCATGGTTCACGGTGCATTCGCAGGAGAGCGGCTTGAAACCGGACTCGACAATCTGGCAAAGCTGCTCAATTGAAACCATGACAGACGCCCCTCCATGGACGGTTTTCAGATTGGATCCACTGAGATTAGTTCAGCTTGCGCAATGCGCCAGTGAGCTTCGTAGGAGCTGGCGAGCCCGCGTTCGCCGTAGCAGCTGTCGAGCTTGCGAGGCTGCGAGGCTGCGTTCGGCTGCGCAGCAGTCGTCAAACCAGAACTTGCGGTGCATCAGGCAAACCCCGCCAGCCGGATTCACGACTGCTGCGCAGCCGAACGCAGCCTCGCAGGCTCGACAGCTGCTACACAGTCAATCACCCCCGACGTCGTTCAGTGAGCATCCCCATCCCATATCCAATTCCAGATCCCCGGCAAACGAACAGGCTCGGAACTCTGCTTGACGGTGCGCGCCATGGCCGCCCGCTGTAGCGCTGCAGTGACGTCGTAAAACGGTTTCTGCGCCGTGGCCAGACCGGTGGCGTTGGCACTGTCGAGGAGGATTTGCAGGTATTCACGAGCATGCCGGGCGGTGTAGCGGTTGAGGTCGTGAAAGGTCACCACCACCGGAATCACCCCGTCCACCGTCGGCAACTGGCCAAGGGCGATGCGCTCGCGCACTTCGGACAGCTGCCGCAGCATATTGGCCCGCCGCCGAGGGCTGGCATTGAAGCCCCAGATCTTGCCGTCATTGGCGCTCAGGTCGGTCAGCAGTACATGCATGCCGTGCTGCTGATAGGCCGCGAAAGTGCGCTTGTCATAATTCCAGAACGGCGGACGCACCAGGATCGGCGAGGCGCCAGTGATCGCGGCGATGTCTGCGCTGCCGTTGGTCAGCGACTGTTCCAGTTGTTCCGGCTCCAGGGAGCGATGGTTGGTGTGATGGGGAGTGGCCGTGTGGAAGCCCAGCAGATGCCCTTCGGCCTGCTCGCGCCGCATGAGCTGGCGGCCCACGTCACTGCCGCCGGCGCCCGAGGCGCGTGTCTGCACGAAGAACACGGCTTTGATGTCCGGTTGCAGCGGATTGCGCGCCAGGCTGTCGAGTACAGTGGCGGTCGGGTTGTAAAAACCGGACGCGCTGGGCCCGTCGTCGAAGGTCAGCAGAAAGCGGATCGGCGCCTGCGCTTGCAGACGCTGTTGCGTCTGCGGCGTCATTTCAATGGGCGCGGCGATGCAGCCAAACAGGCCGACAGCGATGGCGAATACGGATAGAACCTTGATCAACTGCTTCATGTTTTGCCTTGGGCCAGACCTTGCGACCGTCACGTTTAATGGCAAAAGCCCCTCGCCCATTCATCCTTCGACCGGCCCGCCAATCGCTGCGAGCCGAGGTTGGATAAGGGTACACAGTGTTTGGTTCCAGCGCCTGCTCCCCAGGTGATTGCATTTCAAACTACAAAAACTAAAAAGCCCTGCCATCAATTGGCGGGGCTTTGGGGATGTGCAAACCGATCAGGGCTTCAGCGGGTATTCCTGGTCGCGGTCCGACAGCTCCTTGCCGTCGTCGGGGTGCTTCCAGTCCGGCGTCGAACGCTTCTGCCGCTCGATTTCTTCCTCCGTCGGTTCATCGGGCTCATCATCCAGGTCCGGACGCTTTGGTTCAGTGGCCATGTCCACCTCCCGTCCTCAAGGGATCATCCGTTAAGCGTAGAACAGTTTCGCGCCGGACGATTCAGAGCCACCAGCGCAGTAAAAAGAAAAAGCCCATGCTCAACAACATGCTGAGCAGAGTATTGCGGGTGTAAAGCACCAGGCCCACAGCCACCAGCGAACTGATCAGGTAGGGGTTGTCCCACTGCAGGTTCAGCTGTTTGTCGGGCATGAACACAATCGGCCCGCAGATCGCGGTGAGCATGCCCGGCACCGCGAAACCGAGGAACTGCCGGGCATTGCTGCTCAAGCGCACCGGCAGCCGAGGTTCGAGAAAGACGTAGCGGTTCAGGAACACCAGCAGGCCCATCCCGATAATCACAGCCCAGACCATCATGTGCGCCCCATGTAGAGTTTGTTGCAGATAAAGCCCGCCGTCATGCCCGCCAACCCCGACAGCACCAGCGCCGAGCCCCATTGCCAATAGCTGAACAGCACCGAACAGAACAGCGAGACCGCCACGCAGACTACCGTCGGAACGTTGCGCACCACCGGCGTGATCAAGGCGATAAACGTCGCCGCGATGGAGAAATCCAGCCCCAGGTGTTCGAGGCCCGGAATGCTGCTGCCCAGCACAATGCCCGCCAGGGTGAAGAGGTTCCATGCGATGTAAAACGTCAGGCCCACGCCGAGGGCGTACCAGCGGTTGAACTGCTGTTTGTCGTGCTGGCTGGTCAGGGCGAACAACTCGTCGGTGAGCAAAAAACCCAGCCCGATACGCCAGCGGCCCGGCAACGGCGAAATCACCGAACGCATGCTCATCCCGTACAGCAAATGCTGGGAGGTCAGCAGCAACGTGGTCAACAGAATCGAAAAGACCCCGGCGCCGCCCTTGAGCATGCCGATGGCGACCAATTGCGCCGCGCCGGCAAACACGATGCTCGACAGCCCCTGGCCTTGCAGGGGCGTGAGGTTGGCCTCGATGGCCATGGAACCGGCCAGCAATCCCCAGGGCGCGGTCGCCAGGGACAACGGCATGATGGCCGCTGCGCCACGAAGGAATGCAGTGCGCGGCATGAATGAGTTGGACATAACGCTCTACAACCAGGAAAAGACTTCAGACTGTGCCAGCAGTCATGGCCGATGGCTTGAACAATCTTGCGCACTTGCAACGACTTCACGATTGACAAATACCCCGTCGGCTTTTAAAACTGGGCGCCTCATTCAGGGTGTAAGCAACCATGTCCGCAACCTTCAACCTCAACACTGTCGTCATTGGCTTGATTGCCAAGGCGCAAGGTTGCGTTGCGCACGCCCCTAAATCGAAGAAACAGTCGCTCATGTGACCGGGGCGCGCTGTCCCGTCAGATGAGCTGACAGGACATTGAGCGCGACGGACACCCCTCCTCTTGCTGACTTCCTTCTACGCTTCTGACGGTGACGAAATCGGTCAACCTTCAGGAGAAAGTGCATGTCGTCGTTTCAAGGTATCTGGGTTCCCATCGTTACGCCGTTTCACAATGGTGCGATCGACTTCGCCGGATTGCGGCGGCTGGTCAGTCGTCTGCTGGAAAAAGGCGTCGATGGCATAGTGGTCTGCGGCACCACCGGGGAAGCCGCGGCGCTGGGCAAACACGAGCAACTGGCGGTGCTCGATGCGGTGCTGGAACAGGTTCCACCAGAACGCGTGGTCATGGGCCTGGCTGGCAACAACCTCACCGAGTTGCTGCAATTTCAAAGCGAAATCCTGAAACGTCCCCTGGCGGGCCTGCTGGTTCCGCCGCCGTACTACATCCGCCCTTCCCAGGCCGGCCTCGAAGCCTTTTTCAAGACCGTCGCCGATGCGTCCAGCGCCCCGATTATTCTCTACGACATCCCCTATCGCACCGGCATAGCCTTCGAGCAGGCGACCCTGCTCCGGATCGTCGCCCATGAGCGGATCGTCGCGATCAAGGACTGCGGCGGCAACCCAGCCAACACCTTCGCATTGCTCTCCAGCGGTAACGTTGACGTGCTGTGCGGCGAAGATAATCAGATCTTCGGCGCGCTATGCCTGGGTGCCAAAGGCGCGATTGCCGCCTCGGCCCATATTCATCCCGAACTGTTCGTGACGCTGTATCAACAGATTCGCGACAACCGCTTAGCGGCCGGCCGAACGACCTTCTTCCAGTTGCTGCCGCTGATCCACAGCCTGTTCATCGAGCCCAATCCCGCCCCGGTGAAAACTGCCCTGGCCCTTGAAGGATTGATCCGCGACGAGCTGCGAGCGCCGATGCAACGCAGCAGTGAAAGCACGACGGTGCGTTTGAAAGAAGTACTGGCAGCGCTTGAAGGCGGCAATCGATAGAGCACAAGCGTCCAGCCCGAGTACCATGGAGCGATTCACATAACGCGTCAGGGAATCGACATGTTTTACCGAATCGCCGCCGACGGGCTGGTGCTGTCTCACTTGCTGTTCATTCTGTTCGTGCTGTTCGGCGGGCTGCTGGTGCTAAAATGGCGCCACCTGATCTGGTGGCACCTGCCCGCCGCTGCATGGGGTGTGATCGTGGAAGTCTTCCACCTGGCATGCCCACTCACCGAATGGGAAAACCGCATGCGCCACGCGGCCGGGCAAACCGGTTACGGCGGCGGTTTTATCGAACATTACGTGTGGCCGATCATTTATCCGGCCGGGCTGACGCCCACGATTCAACTGGCACTGGGCAGCGTGGTGTTGGCGCTCAACGTGCTGATCTATACGCGGCTGTTCCGGCAATGGAAGCATCCGACCCGTTCAGGCAGTAACCACCGGCCCGGTTGAGCTCAGTTGGCAATGACGCTCATGTTCCGGCCGCTGGCCTTGGCCACATACAGCGCCTTGTCCGCGGCGCCGACCATGTCATCGGGCTGGGCTTGCGCAGCCGGGTCGTAGGCGCAGACACCCACGCTGACCGTGACCACGCCCTCCACACCTTCAACGTGTTTGATGCCGGCCTGCTGAACGGCGCGACGAATCTTTTCCGCTATCAGAAACGCCCCCACATAGTCGGTACCGGGCAGCACCACCGTAAACTCCTCACCACCGAAGCGAGCCGCGAGATCGCCGGGGCGCTTGATGTTATCGGTGATGATGGCGCTGATTTTGCACAGACACTGATCGCCCGCCAAATGACCGTAGTGGTCATTGAAGCTCTTGAAGTGGTCGACATCGATCATCAGCAGCGCAAGATGGGCCTGGCTACGCCTGGCGCGGCCCATTTCCGCGAGAATGAACAGGTCGAATTGACGCCGGTTGGAAAGCCCCGTCAGTGCATCCTCCAGTGCCAACAACTCCAGGCTGCGGTTGACCTCAATGAGTTTGTCCTGAGTCTCCAACAGATTGTTCTGAATATGATTCTGCTGCTTCATGAGGCGGATCAGGCGATAACCGAGAGCCCCCAGAAACCCCAGCAGCAACAGGACGATGCCCGCACTGAATATTGATTCCTGCCGCCAACTGGCCAGGACTTCATCCTTGTCGAGCCCGGCAAAGACGACAAGCGGATACCCCTCGACCCGTCGAAACCCCACGACCCGCACCACCCCGTCGACAAAGGACCTGACCGTTGCCGTACCGGAATCGCCTTTGGGCAGCAGCTGGGTAAACAGCGGCCCTTTGGCGACACTGGTGCCGATATCGGCTTCGTTGAACGGGCGCCGAACGACGATGGTGGCGTCATCGGAGATCAGGTTGATCACGCCGTTATTGCCCATGTCGATGCTGTTGTACAAATCCAGGAAATGCTTGAGGTAGATCGAAGCCACCACCACGCCGGCAAACCGGCCATCAGGGTGATTGATCCGGCGTGACACGGTCATGATCCACTCACCGGTCGAGCGACTTTTTATCGACGGACCGATATGCGGACCGCGGTCGGGATGATCACGGTGGTAGATGAAATATTCACGGTCGGAATTATTGGCATTGGGCGGTATGACGTTAATGGCATTGGCGAGCCAGCGTCCTTCTTCGTCGAAAACGAACAGCCCATGGATCTGTACCAACTCACTGCGCTGAGCCTGGAGCAAACGTTGCAGTCGGGGAAATTTATCCGGTTGCATGCCGTCGTTTTCGAGGCGATCCACCAGGGCAAACAGCAGCGTGTCGGCTTGCTTGATCGATGCCTGCGCCTGCGATGCCAGGGTTTGCGCCAGGTTGGACATTGCCACTTCGCTGTCACGCAGATGGTACTGACGCGAGTTCCAGCTTTCCCCGATCACAATGGCCATCAAAGACAGGCACACCGCAATCAGCAGAGAAACCGCGTATCGAACCTTGAGCGTTGTCTCAACCGGCTCGGGCACCCAAGGCGTGGCGAACCGAGTGTGTTCAATACGATCTTTGACGGACGGATGCCCCATGACGCTCCCTGAATCCCTTATGACATGGCGAATTTTCCCGTTCGCCCTTTTAGCGCCAGCCAGCCGTGACCGGCGCTCAAACCATTACAACCCGCTACCGATACGATAGGTGATTTGCACAAAAACGCTCATTGCCAGCGATCGTAATCGCTACATCGGCGTCTGTTTGATCGCCTCAAACCAGGCCGGATTCAATCGCGTCTGTTCGGTATCGATGCCCAACGCTTCCATCCGCGCCTTGTGTTGATCCATCTCGCGGGCCAGCTGACTATGATCGCTGGAGTTGCCGTCCAACTGGTGCATCTGGCTCAGCCCCAAGTGATAAAAGCGCAGCAGCTTCATGGCGGCAGGGTCGCCCTGCTCCACTGCCGCCGTCACCTGGTGCATGACGTTGGTGACGCTCATCAGGCTGCGCTTGAGCTGCCAACCATAGACCGCTGGCGCCATCCACTCCTGGCTCCAGAACTTGCCGCGCATCAGCGCCACCGTCAGCAACAACGCGGCAAACACCCCGCCCACGTTGAACCGCAGATTATCGCCGCCGGGTTCACCGAACAACGTCACCGCCGCCGTCGACAGCACCATCGCCAGCGCCAGGAACATCAGGGCGATGATCACCGTGCTGCGCCGCGTCTGGCGTCGATAGGTTTCGGCATTCATTGGCTGGATTTCGAACATCGCGACGGGGTTCCTTGCATCGATGGTAAAAGGCGCTGTGACAAAAAGACTGCGAGGCATTATCGCCTCCCCGAAGGATTTAGCTATGCTGGAGCTCCTTTTCATCTTTTCATCGTCAAACGGGAGCATGGCGATACAGCGCAGTTCGTGCCATCTTCATCATGGATACACACTATTCGGATGCCATGCGCCGTTGCTGGCGGGTGACATCGTTTTAAGGATCATTGAATGACCCAACGACATGTAATCAACGCCTCGGTCAGCCCTAAAGGCAGCCTGGAAACGCTCTCCCAGCGTGAAGTGCAGCAACTGAGCGAAGCATCATCCGGCATCACCTACACCCTCTTCCGCCAGTGCGCCCTGGCCATCCTCAATACCGGCGCCCACGTTGATAACGCCAAGACCATTCTGGAAGCCTACAAAGACTTCGAAATCCGCATTCACCAGCAAGACCGTGGCGTACGCCTGGAACTGCTGAACGCCCCCGCCGACGCTTTCGTCGATGGCGAAATGATCGCCAGCACCCGCGAAATGCTCTTCAGCGCCCTGCGCGACATCGTCTACACCGAAAACGAACTCGACGCCTTGAGCATCGACCTGAGCACCTCCCAGGGCATCAGCGACTACGTCTTCCACCTGCTGCGCAACGCCCGCACCCTGCGCCCCGGCGTCGAGCCGAAAATCGTGGTGTGCTGGGGCGGCCACTCGATCAACACCGAAGAATACAAATACACCAAGAAAGTCGGCCACGAACTCGGCCTGCGCAGCCTGGACATCTGCACCGGTTGCGGCCCTGGCGTGATGAAAGGCCCGATGAAAGGCGCGACCATCGCCCATGCCAAGCAACGCATCCACGGCGGTCGCTACCTCGGTTTGACTGAACCTGGGATCATCGCCGCCGAGGCGCCGAACCCGATCGTCAACGAACTGGTGATCCTGCCGGACATCGAGAAACGCCTGGAAGCGTTCGTGCGGGTCGGCCACGGCATCATCATTTTCCCAGGTGGCGCGGGCACGGCCGAAGAGTTCTTGTACCTGCTCGGCATCCTGATGCACCCGGACAACCAGGACCTGCCGTTCCCGGTGGTCCTTACCGGGCCGAAAAGCGCCGCGCCGTATCTGGAGCAACTGCACGCCTTCGTCGGCGCAACCCTCGGTGAAGAAGCGCAGCAGCACTACGAGATCATCATCGACGACCCGGCTGAAGTGGCGCGGCAGATGACTCAGGGCCTCAAAGCGGTCAAACAGTTCCGCCGCGAGCGCAACGACGCGTTCCATTTCAACTGGCTGCTGAAGATCGACGAAGGCTTCCAGCGCCCGTTCGACCCGACCCACGCCAACATGGCCAACCTGCAACTGAGCCGCAACCTGCCGTCCCACGAACTGGCCGCCAACCTGCGCCGCGCGTTCTCCGGCATCGTCGCCGGCAACGTCAAGGACAAGGGCATCCGCCTGATCGAAGAACACGGGCCGTACCAGATTCGCGGTGATGCCGAGGTCTTGCAGCCGCTGGACCATTTGCTCAAAGCCTTCGTTGCCCAGCACCGGATGAAACTGCCGGGCGGCGCGGCGTATGTGCCGTGTTACCAAGTAGTGGCTTGATACGCAAAACCCTGTGGAAGCGGGCGTGAGTTGCCGTTTAAACCACCGGAAACAAGAAACCCCGCGTGATGCGGGGTTTCTTGCATTTAAGGGGCTCAGTCAGGAACCCATTGTGGCGAGGGGGCTTGCCCCCGTTGGGTTGCGAAGCGCCCCCAAAACCTGCAACTGCATGTTTTCAGATACACCGCATATACCGGTTTTGCGACGGCTGCGCCGCCGAACGGGGGCAAGCCCCCTCGCCACAACAAGCCCCTTTTGCCAAAGATCCTAGCTAGTCTTGTGGATCGAAATTATCCAGCACCCGGTTCACCGCCAACTCCCCAAGCATGACCACCGATTGAATCCCCAACATCACATTGCGATGTGGCATGTCCATCAGTCCGGCGAACTCACTGAGCATCATGCTCGCTGACGCCAGGGATTCGCAGGCGTTAACCAACAGGGTTTCGTTATCGACCTTCTCACCCACATGGTAAATGGTGCTGGGTTTGCGCTGGGTGGCTTTGGGGATGGGTGGTTTGAGGTAGTGGTCGAGGGCGCGGTCGGCGGCTTCGTGGAGTTTTTTGGAATCGAGGGATTCGTAGGGGGATGTTGGATCGGTTTCTGGTGGATTCGGTGTTGGTTTGAACATGTGAAGCTCCTTGATGAGTGAAGCTACCGCCGTTCGCGGTCAAACGAACAAGGTGGCAGCTGTACGCGGGTTGACCGACCGGACATCAAGGAATCCGGCACACCGAAGTGTCCCACGCACAGCCACCGCGACACGATATTTCAGGCAATGCCTGAAAAGGTCTTGGACGCTGGCGCGCCTTGATTTGTTCGGACGGTCAAATCCGATCGCTGATTGGTCAGCGACCCGGAAACGATAGAACCCGGCCTCAAGGCGCACAAGCCGGCGGATTCTGGCGTAGTCGTAGGCAGCGGCGCAAGAATGTGTAGCCTGAGTGAGTATCTGGAAGTGTCGTTTAAACAATGCTTGTTTAGCGGTCTGATACCCAGCCTTGTGATGGCTGTACCGGCCTCATCGCGGGCAAGCCCGCTCCCACAGGTGTCTGCTTTGACCAAAGGATTTGTGAACGACAGCGATCACTGTGGGAGCAGAAAACAAAGGAAAACAAAGGGGACAGATTTATTTTCTGACCACTACGCCCGAAGCAAACATCTGGCCGGCGTCCCCTTTCCCACGTTTTTGCTCACCCATCAAAAAAGAATCGTGGTCTACCCCCTATGTCCCATCAAGTCTCATGACGCGGGCGTAGCGTTAATATCAAAACCACCTTGCTCATTTATTTCCGCATCCGCCTTCAATATCTCAAAGTCACAACGGCCTTTATTCAATCGAACTTTTATCTCATATAGCCCATTTGCATGAGGACTAACGAACTCAACCTGAAGAGCGTAATCTCCGTCGACCAACTCCAAAGACAAAACATCCGAGATACTACCGACTTCAATATTGCGATTATTTACCGTGAATGGCACTTTGAAAGCCCGCACCACATCTGCACTCAGCTTTGGCACTTCCTCATTAATAAAGAGATCAATCTTATGATCACCCTCATCAACCAACGCTCTAAAAGAAGCACTACCTACTCTCCAAGAAAATCCTTGCGTATAGCTTCGATCGCTCCAATCGTTATACGGCTGATCAAGCGAGCTTAGGAATACGCAAAATTGTGAGTACGATAAATATACATTCACTTCAAACTTAGCCATCAGTCCACCACCTTAATCCTGACTTTCTCTCCATCAGACAACCCGCGACATGCATTCCCTATGCATGCACCAGCCCCCATATTATCCTTCGGACTTATAGGTCTAACACTCGCTCCCGCCCCACCTTCCTTAAACATTGCTGGTGGATACTCATCCAGCTGTTTCCCTGGGACCTTCGGAAGACCACCGATAGATTCCTTTCTGTTCGTGCCTGTGCTATTCGCAGGTGTTTCGTGTACACGTCATCAGGTTCCTGAGCACCTGTCATGTTTCCCTCCTGCGACTCCTGTTACCGACGCCGCCTTTCCTCCACCGGGTCCAGTCGGGTCTGTTCCCCGGCTTCAACGGTACTACGCAGCGTTCCGACTCCCGTTGCCTCTTGGGGTAACGCTCCTTTCTCGTCGCGAAACCCTACCTCCACACTGTCGGTTATTCGCTCCTGCAGCTGGCCGACACCGATGCCGCAGGCCTGGAAGGTTGGGGCCCGGTCCTTTCCTTACCGGTCATCTCATGGAGGAAAACAACGGGTCTCCCAGGTTCCTGGGAAACCCTCATGCGTACATGCCCTGCTCTCTGACCCCGGTGGAATTTCAATACCAAGCCATTGCGGTATTTCCATGTTGCCTTCCGCTATTTATAAGGCGTCGGCTTCCACGCTGCGGACATTTCGAGGCTCTATCACACGGCCTATACATTCGCTGTCTACGCTTCGCAGCGCCGGTTACCCGAACACCACGCAAGACTCGCTTCCGGTGGATGGCTGGCCCTTGCCGGGCGGGGTTAGTACCCGCTGGGTTTCTTACGCCATTTCATGACGGCTTGCGCCGTCAATCCCAGGCGACCAAGCTTTGCCTGGCGCACATAAATCCGTCCCATTTCCCGCGGCCTTAAGGCGCACAAGCCGGCGGATTCTGGCGCAGTGGTAGGCCACGGCGCAAGAATGTGTAGCCTGAGTGAGTATCTGGAGATGTCGATTAAACATCGCCTGTTTATCGGTCTCACTTTGGGTTTTGCGGCGGATGGGCCGCCCCCTTCCCCCAATACAATCTCTTTTTACTCACATAAATCAGACCATAACTAATAGCGAATCCACTTTCCCGTACTTATTATCTCCGGACTATTACAATCAACTAAATAAAGCCATTCTGGATCATGCCCTACCGTACCTACCAAGACCCCTAGCGCGTCAGGATGATTGGGCATTGCAGCGTAGTGGACGGCCCCTATATAACTGCCTTCACCCTCGGGATTGTGCAGTTGAAAACGTAATGAGCCGTCAGCATTATAGATCGCAGCGTTATTAGGAAAATCAAAAAACCAGGGAGCTTCGGGGCAATTGAATTTTGAAGGCTCTTGTTCAAAAACCACTAAAACCCCAGTTCTATCAGAAAGAAGATAAGGTGTCTCATGCACTGGGATGCTAATTTCAAAGCCACTATCCAAAACCAAAAGCCGCTCAAAACTTATCACCACGTGCTTTTGCTTATATAGCATATTATTTTTTTGTTCATCGAAGCTGGTACATGCTCCGTCCCAACGAACAAACTCCTCAAAGACCACCCCATCATCGAGCTTCCACCTTGTTCTAACCTCACTAATTAACTGCGTCACTGTAACGACCTCACCGAGCTCATATTAACTTCATACAGTTCCGGGTTAGCTCGGGGTGACTTATCCATAAAATTCACCTGGTGCCCGCCTCCAGGCAAGCGAACCCCATTGGTTGCATCCCACATATCGCCCACGGTCCCCTCTCGAATGCCCACACCCGGTTTAACCGTAAACTCAATTTGAAATAATGAACCTCTTTTAAACTCCTCAGAAACTGCAAGCTTATTTCGGACGTCCGCTACAGAGTTTATCGGAGTGTCCGTGGCCCACCCCCCGAGAGCGGGGGACGGGCTTCTACCAGAATCGACCTCTGCTTTCATCCTTTCATACTGCTGTTGGTTTATGGTCATCGTCATAGTGCGTGGTTGATCTATTACCTTATCCGTCACGATTGTCCCCTCTTTCCAAGCAGGGCGTTGTGTTCCCCAATAGGGAGGTTTTACCCCACCCGCTTGCTCCGTCAAAAGCAGGTCGTTCGCTGTCTTCTCATCATAGAAACAAAGTAGAAACAAAGTAGAAACAAAGGGGACAGATTTATTTTCTGACCACTACGCCCGAAGCAAACAAATAAATCCGTCCCCTTTCTCGCCTCCCCTTT
This sequence comes from Pseudomonas sp. FP1740, assembly GCF_030687165.1. NCBI lineage: Bacteria > Pseudomonadati > Pseudomonadota > Gammaproteobacteria > Pseudomonadales > Pseudomonadaceae > Pseudomonas > Pseudomonas sp. FP1740. The sequence continues at coordinate 2,541,208 of NZ_CP117461.1, read as the reverse complement.
CCCGTCTGTCCCCTTTCCCGAAAACTACAACTCAATAAAACCAAAAGCCTGACGAAACTCTTGCTCTACAGTAGGGGCTGCATCTAACTTCTCCAGCGTCTCATCTACCGACAAAGGCATATCGTAAGGCTTCATCCCGCGACGAACAGCTATGCCATACAGTGCATACTCCTCATCATCACTATGTTCCCAATAAGGTACGCTTCCGATGATTTGGTAGATTTTAAAAATCTCACCATCAAACTCCATGAGATCATACAAAAAATATGGCGCGTTTTCTAAGGTGGTACTCTGAGCACACCAGATTTGAAACTCAGCTTTGCTGATAGCCTCACAAAATAGGCAGGCGAGCACGAACCCCATTAACTCGTCGTTATAGCGCTCGAAATCCAACATAATTACATTCCTCCGCCCATAGCTTCGCCACCGACATGCCCCGTCTTTTTATGTATCATCTCAGGAATTAATTGCATTCGGCCGTTATCCTGATGGTGATGCCAAGTGTAACCTTCAATTTTCCTAGGGAAGCATTAGGGGATAGACCACGCTTTTGCTTACCATCAAAAAAAATCGTGGTCTGTCCCCTATTCCCTCTGGATGTCCTGATCGCTCAGGCACAGAAGCAGATAAAACAACACCGGCACGGGGCCGGTGTAGGATGAGGATATCTATCAAATATGAGCAGAAATTCGTTTATATAAAAATTCATAAAAATCTGAAGCGTAATTAACATTTTCGCCAGACGGAAGCCGAAGACTCACGGGGCACTCACCATCTTTAAACCTTGAATAGTCAAAGAAAAAGACTTCCCCCATGTCAGTTTCGCTAATCACAAGCTTTTTTTCATCTACTAGATTATTTTTTATGCCCACAATATGTTGATAGACAATATCTCCCCCATTGACACTCTCAAAGTCCACGCCATAGATACTGTAAATTTCTTCAGTACCAATTTCCCCACCCGCATACGTCTTTAAAAACCACTTGTACGACCCTGGCAGTTCTAGCCCTAGCCTCTGCTCCGCCTTCTTAATCCAGTCGTCACCCACGTGATCGACCTCACTACCAAAGCACACGATATCAGGATGCAGTGATACTAAATCCTCAATTTGATGCGCCGTAGTTTGGCTCATTCCCAACTCCTAAAATCTGCAGATCGTTGCTGCCAGTACTGCACCTTCCACTTATCAAAAGCTGCCCTATCAATACCAGAATGAAACAAAGGAGACAGATTTATTTTCTGACCACTACGCCCGAAGCAAACAAATAAATCCGTCCCCTTTCCCTCCTGTTTCGTAGGGTAGGCGACCCTCACCAATTTTTGCTCCCAGCTTTTTGTTGAGGTTAGTCGACTGTGATGCAAAGAAGTCATCTACCTCTCCAAAGCCAGGAACCTTCTGAATACCTTTTGCACCTACAAATCATACTCTCGACGACAGTAGACAAAACCTCCCAAGCACTCAAGCCTTCCAATCGAATCCGACTCAAACTTGCATTCCAAATCTATGCGAAGAATTTTTTCTTGACCAATTGAGGCTGAAATATTTGTAGCAACAACCTCTAAGCTTTCCCAGTCAAAGTCTGTAGGTTGCCTGGCAAGGTAGTAGCAAATAAGCAACGTCCGATCATCCGCTAGAGAAAGAGCGATCGCTCTTATTGCAGGATATATCTCACCAATCAGAGCGCGCCAAACACACAAAACCAACCAATCAGGTAAAGCTTTCATGGCTCAGCTCCAACCGTAGCGGGGTTTGTAGCATTAGGGGACAGACCACGCTTTTGCTTACGATCAAAAAAATCGTGGTCTGCCCCCTATTCCTTCTTACGACGGGAGGACTATCGGATAGTAAATTTTTACGATAGTCAAAACACAGCGCATCCCCATTTCCTAAAACTGAGAAAATAATCAAATCCTGTACAAAATCCTCTGGCGGATATTGATATTTTATCTCCATGGTTTCGAATGACCCGTCAATCTTGCCAAAAGGTAAAAACATACCTGGACTGCATGTAACCTCTTGCCCCAGGAGTCGATTATAAAACTTGAAGGCGGGTTTATTCACAACAAACGCGCCATTGAACTCTAAAACAATTTCTTTGTAATCGGCAGGTAAAACCTTACCCGTCAGCGCCTCAAAAGCCCGTATTTCCGCAGAATCCCCATGACCATAATACGAATCAAAACTTACACCTGAGAACATGTTATTTCCCCTTACTCATAACAAAGGGGACACCCATTAGCCGGACGAGCGGCCTGATTAAAACCAGTAAATATTGTTCCGCCAATCTTTCCCTCTGCAATTAACTGGAAAAACACCTTTTGAACCTTAACGCTGTTCTTTACGCATATTGTTGATGACCCGATTCCAGTAGCGCACCGCTTCAAAATGCTGCTGCCTCGTCAACCAGGTTTTGTTCTCAGGACAGGTTGGATCGCCCCCCAGAATGACCGGTGTAATCTCGAACAACTCCATGCCCTTGGGGCGCTCTTGCTTATTCATTTCAGTCTGCCAACCAAGCAAATAAACCCGGGAGGTCGCGGGCTACCGTGTCAATATACTGCCGATCCATACCTATAAACGGGATGCGCACTATCGGCATAGCTGCATCATCAGTATCGAAGCCATATCCTTCTCCGCCTCCGCTCGAAGCGAACAAGAAGATGCCTGGGGCATATGTTTCGACCTCATATTCTCGATTGAAGTCGACCAGCTCCTCAGCTCTCCAAAAAATAATGTAGTTGTCGCCTATGAAGCCCTCACCACCATTATGCTCCTTGAGAAATTCGATATAACTCTTAGGAAGTGCCGACAGACCATCAAGAGTTTCGGATTCCGCAGGACCATTGAGCTGTCCCTCTGTCAAACTATATTTCATCGCTATCTTCCTAGGTCTTTCAGCAATTTGTTCCACCAAGGGGTTACCTGCTGTCGATGAACATCGCGAGGCAGAATAATTTTGTTGGTGGGGTCGGTCGGACTGCCACCAAATTTCACTGGATTGGTTTCATGCACATCCACTGGCTGACCGACAAGCCCTTGTTCTCGGCGGATGTTGCTGTTGGCTTTGTTAGCGGCATTTCTGGCAGCATTATATTCCGCTCCCTCCAGTAATCTGAATGGCCCTTGCGGCTTCGGTACGCCTACGGGGTAGCCTGCCCAATCTGAAATCGAGAAACTGCTCGGGGGAAGATCTACAGTCAATCGAGGCGCGACGCTTTCTGTGGCAAGGTTATCCGTTCCTTTTGCCTCCGCAATCTTCGCCTCAGCCGCCACCAACTCTGCCAGATTACCCCCAGCCTTCGGCCTCAGTCCACCCTCGGCGGTTTCGTAATAAAAGACACCATCAGAGCCGGCGACTTCAGTATTACCGGTCCTGGTATTAACGACCCGACGATAGCCATCCGGCAACGCCCCCGTCTCGTTAAATGCCGCTCCTGCTGAACTGCCCTCACGATAACCCGCTGGAAGTACAACATTGTCAGCGGCTTTAACGACCGCACTCTCCGCCCCCAATTTGGCCAGCGTCTTAACCCGGTTCACCGGAAGGAAGTTCAACGCAAATTCAACATCGCTTTGCGCCCGGATCGCGGCGCTGGCGGTGGTGTTGCCTTGCATGTCGTACAGGCTCGCCAATGCCGCTTTGGTTTGGCTCGCCTCGACGCTGCTCATCAACGAGTCCAGCGGATGTTTGGTCAGCCCGACCAGGCCATTGGCGATTTGTTCGCTGCCTTGCACCGGGTTGCTCAGCAAGGCCCACGCCGAGCCCGCCGCCTCGGATAATGCCTTTCCCGTGCCTTGGGCGCTGCCGGTTACCGTGCCCCAATCTGTCAGGCCCGGGCTGACAGCCAGGTTCTTGCGGTAGAAGTTGGCGTATTCACCACTGAGATCACCCGCGTAGAAGCCCTGCAGGTTGACGACGTTGATGGAGTTGTCCGCGTACTGCGCCGCATGGGTGCTGCTGTAGTTGGCGATTAACGCGGCGGTTTCGGTGGGGGTGTAGGTTTTCTCGGGACCTGTTGCCGGAATATCCGTCGCCGCTGCGGGTGCGTACGTGGCGCCCAGCGGTGCCAGCGCGATGCCCAAATGCTTCACCGTCAGGGCATCGGGCGCGGCACCTTGGCCACTCAGCACGCCGTTCCAATCTTTGTCGGTGTAATAAACCAGCGCTTTGGCTAGGCGTCTTTCCGCTTCTGCAGGGCTGAGTCCGGCTTCCTTCGCCAGACTGTCAGCCTGTTTCTTCAGAAGCGGAATTTCGTCTGGATGAAGTTGGCGGTTGTACTGATCGGCCATCAGCGAAACCCAGGCCGCTTTCTCAACGTCTTTACCAGCAAGACCGGCGGCGGTCAGGCCGACGATTTGTGCGGCGGCCTCGCGATATTCCGGCTGCTTGCTGAAGACATCATTCAAGGCGCCAGCCATGGCCTGGCTGGCACCGGCGGCCACCGCACCGGTCGCGAAGTCGCCGCCCGTGGCTGAGGACATCGCGCCACCCATCATGGCGTGCAGCGCGGTTCGTCCGGCGCCACCCTCGGCCCACAGTGCCATGCCGACCGAGTCTTTATTGGCCGCAGCTTTGAGGTACTCTTTTTGGGCGAAGCTGCCGACCTGGCTGAACCCCACCGCCGCGGCAACGGTCCCGGCCTGGGTCACAAGTTCATCGAGCAGGTTGTCGCCCAGGCTGCCACCGTTGACCGCGGTTTTGACCACGCCCGAGGTAACGCCTTGTGCGCCGGCATGCACGGCGAAACCACCTATGCCCTCAAGGGTGGATAAGTCGAAACCCTTGGTGATGCTGTTGTAAGGCTTGGTTGTCCCGCCCAATTCCGGGTCGATCACGCCGGTGGTAAACCCTGCGACCATCCCGGAAATGGCAGCATTTTTCAGGCTGTCGCTGCTGAACGTATCTTTAACAGCCGCGCCCAGATTGCCCTTGTTGTTGATTACACTGACAGCACCCGTACTGGCCATGGACGTCATCGCCGCCGTCGCAATGACGTTACCCCAGCCTGCCCCAACATAGGTCGCCCCGGCAGCCACGGCCTCCGCAGTCGTCGCCGCCGCCATCGCAGAGGCAGTGCCAGCCTGAGCCCCGGCCGCCGCGCCCGCCAGGCCACTGGCCGCACCTGCGGTGAGGATCGTCACGACGATGATGATCGCCAGCATCGCGCCCTGACCCAGGCTGGAGTGGCTGTACTTGAAGGAGTCATGCACCTCCTTCACTTGGCGCCAGTCCACATCGCCGCGTTTTTCCGCTTCCTTGATCCAGGCGAGTTGCGGGTCAGCCTTGACCATCGCATCGATGGTCTGGCTGACGGTGTTTTGATTGATCTGTTTGATGTCGACTTTCAGCCCATCGACCGCCCGAACAGCCAGGGCGCCCTGGGCAACCAGCGTGCTCTGACGCAACGTTTCATCGGTATTGCCCTTGCCCTTGGAGCTGGTCCAGGCCAGGTCGCTCTTGCTCTTGGTGTGGCTCTCGTCGTGGTAGTCCTTGACCCCCTCAAACGTGATGGCGCCGCCGCTTTCAAGGATAAGGTCTTTACCGCTGTTGAGCCTGGCAACCTGGTAGCGCTGATCACCGGCACTGGCGAGGGTGAGATTGCCGCCGGTGTTGATTTCGGTACCCACATGGGTGATCTGCGTCACCTCATCGCGCTGAGCCTTCTTCGCCCCCCAGTTCCCCTTCTCCTTCATGTCATACAGCGTGTGCGTGCTGTTCTGCGCCGCCAGCAGGTTCAGCTTGTTGCCGCTGTACAGATACGCTTCGTTGCCGGCGATGATCTTGCTGGCGATGAGGTTGGTGTCGCGAGCCGCCTGGGCGTTGAAGTTATTGCCCGCGCTCAGGATGCTGGCGACCTGGGTGGTGCGGTCGTTTTCTTCGGTGATGCGTTTTTTGCCGTCCTTGGTTTTGCTCTCGACGTTGTGAATGTCGTCAGCAGAGGTCACGTTGAAGTCTTGACCGGCCTTGATGTTCAGGTTGTTCCCGGCCTTGACTTGGCTGGCAATAACATTGACGTCGCGGCCCGCATCCACGGTCAGGTTGCCACCGACAGTAACGGTCGCGGCGAGGTTCTTCACGTCGGTGGTGATGCTCGACTTGTGGCCGCCGTCGCTGAATTCATGCTTCTCGCTGGCGTCGGTTTTGGCCGCCAGGTTGATGTCCCGACCCGCCGTCAGGGTCGCGTTGCCGCCACTGTTTAATGCGCCGTGGTTGGTCAGGTCGCGACCGGCCGCAACGGCGAGGTTTTCCCGGGCGCTGATGCGGCTGCCCGCGTCGGTCAGGGTGCGCATGCCAGAGCCGTCGCGAACCCGGATCGCGGTGCGGTCGTTGATGATGTCGCCCCTGAGCGCAACAAGGCTGACCTGGCTGGCGCGGATCTCGCCGGCCATGGCGTTGCGAATGCTGTCTTGCGCCAGCATTTGCAGGTCGTTGCCGGCCTCGACCAGCCCGCCCTGATAGACGCTGCCGGCGCTTTGGATGTTGAGGTTGTTGCTGGCGCGCAGTGTGCCGACGTTGATCAGATCGCCGCCGGTGAACAGGTTCAGGTCACGGCCCTGGACCAGGCTGCTGCCACGTACGTTGCGGGTGGAGGTCTGGGCCAGGTACAGCACTGGCACGAGGACTTTTTGCCCGTCGACGATGCGATTTTCCATCCAGACGATGTCATGGGTCAGCGCGCTGACTTGCTCACCCGTCAACGAGACGCCAAGGCTTAGACGCAGCGCGTCCTTGCTGGCGAGGGCGTTGTCCATCAAGTAACGGTATTGCTCATAATCGCTGGTCAAGCCGCTGGCGAGAAAACGCTGGCCAGTCTGCGCCAGCACCGCGTCGCGAATCAGGCGCTGCTCGTACAGGCCATCACCGAGTCGGCGCCAATTGCCGTCGGCGTTGACGTTCAACTGCTTGAGCAGGTAGTCCGAACCAAAGAACCGCGACAGGTTCGTGAGGTTCGGGTTGGTTTCGATCATGTAGTGACTGGTCGGATCGGGGTTCTTGATGAACATCCCGTACTCGCCGTTGGGCAGCTGGAAGGTGGGCCCGGACGTAGGGTCCACGGAGATGAACGGGATGCCGCTGTAATCCACCGGTTTAAAGACGCTCTGTACGCTGCTGTCCGTCGCGATACGCTTGCTGGTCACAGCACCGGCATCGCTCACCTGCGGGTTGAGGTTGATATCGATCCCGCCGACCCCGACACCGGTCTGGTCATCGCCCAGCGTGCCGGTCAGTTGTTCAAGCGTGTTCTGGTGCAGCGTTCCGTTTTGCACGGTGCGCGTGACGTTCAGGTTGACGGTGCCGCCGGCCTGAATCGTCGCGGCGTAGGTCGGCTGAAGATTGTCGGTCCAGACGGTGACGTTGCTTTGCTCCTGGAAGCGGCTGTCACTGGAGCGAGATTTCAGCAACTCGAAGCGGGCATCATCGTAGTTGCCGGCGGCCACGGCCGCGTTGAAGGCCGGGATGTCGACGTACTCCATCTGGTCCCAGTAGCCGGTGGAAATGCGCCCCGGCGTACCGATCTTGATGGTGTTCTGCCCGGTGCGGGTGGACGCGCCCTGATTGAGCAGGTCATCGGCAATGATGGTCAGGTTGTTGTTGGCGGCCAGCAGGCTGTAGCGGTTCTGCACGCTTGAGGCCTGGATGTTGAGGTCTTTGCCGGCAACCAGACGCGCCGAAGCAGAGTCCTTGGTGGCGCGCTCGATGAACGTTTGGCCGATGGTGATCTGGCCGCGTTTGAAGGAGTCATGACCGCCGCAGTGTTGGCCGCACACCCAGCTCAAGGTGCCGCTCACCCGCTCCTGGCTCAGTTCGAATTCGGCCTTGGCGTTTTCCAGCGAGGCGGCATAAAGGCTGATGTTGCCTTCGCTTTCAATCGTCCCGGAGAGGTTGCGCAAGCTTTGCGCCTGACTGTCACCGATACCGGCGAAGCTCAGGTTGCCGACGCTGTAGAGGTCGCCATACCGGTTGAGCAGGCTACTGGCGCGCAGGGTCATGTCACCACCGCTGAACAGCAATGCATCGGCACCGTTGGTGATGCCGCCGGTGGCGGTGAGGTTGACCTTGCCTTGGGCACCCAGTGTGCCGCGGTTGTCGATTTGCGCCGCGTCGATGCGCAGGTTCTGGCGTGCAGTCAGGTAACCGAGGTTATCCAGCGTACCGCTCAGGTTGAGGCGTATGTCGGTGCCCGCGCCCATGCGTCCGCCGTCCTGGCTGATGTCATGGGCGGTGATGCCGAGTTTCTTTTGTGCGGATAACCGACCGCTGTTGAACAGATCGCCCGTAAGGTTCAGCGTGAGGTCGCCGTCGCTGAGCAACTCGCCGCCGTTGTTCAGGCTTTCAAGGTTGAGCACCAGAGCGGTGCTGCTGGCCAGGCGATCGCCGGACCGCAGCGTCAGCGAATCGCTGGTGTACGTCAGCGCCTCGTCGAGCTGTGCACGACCCAGCCCATCCACCGCGCCAAAGTTCCAGTCGCCACTGCCCAGGCCGGTGATCCCGCCACCGGCCCCGGTCAGGCTATCGAGGTGCAGGGTAAATAACCCGGAGTTGGCGTGTTCGAGGGTCCCGCCTCGGTTATCCAGCGAGCGGGATTCAAAACTGAACGATGTGTTGCCCACCTCGATGGTGCCGTTGCGGTTATTGACGGCGCCGTTGAAGTCGACGGTGCTGATGTCGTCTGGCGAGACGCGAAGTGTACTGGCCTTGTTGCCCAGCGCACGGATCCGCCCCGAAGCGCTGTTATCCAGCGTATCGCCCTGAAGTGTCAGCCAGCTATTGGATTCGATCAGGCCACCCTGGTTGATCAGCGAATCGACGGTCAGCTTCAGTTCGCCCTTCAGGCTGGCGATCATGCCGGCCTTGGTGCCGTCGCGGCGGTTATCGAGATTGCCGGCGGTCACCTCGACGGTGTTGCCCTGGATCGCACCGCCAAGGTTGTCGATGCTGCCCTTGCCGAGCTTCAGGCTGGCAAGCCCCGCGTCGGCGAGGATGATGCCGCCGTTGTTGACCAGGCGTTGAGCATCGACCTCGATGGTTTTACCGAGCACCGTGCCGGCGCTGTTGTCCAGCCAGCCACCTTGCAGCAAAAGGCCGCCGTCGCTCTGAATGCGCCCTTTGTTATTGAGCAGCTGCGCCTTGATGGCCGCCGGATCGAAAATCAGGCTCATGCCCTGGGCGCCTGCCGCCAGCAGCCCTGCGTTGCGGTTGTCGAGCCCCGAGGCGTTCAGATCAATGCGCTCGCCGACGATTTTCCCGCCGCGGTTGTCAACCTGGCCACCCGGCGCGCGAATGCTGACCTTGGACCCCAGCACGCTGCCGAGCTGGTTATTGAGGCTCGAAGCTTTCAGATCGAGGTCACCTTTGACCGCCAGTAGCCTGCCGCCCTGGTTGATGACCTCCTGGCCCGTGACTGACAGTTTGTTTTGCGCCTGAAGAGTGCCCGAAGTGTTGTCGAACCTGCCGCGGATGTTCACCTGCGCATTGCCGGCGCTGGCAGACAGCAGGCCAGAGCGATTATCCAGCGTGGCGGTATCGACAATGAGGCCGCCAGCGTCGATTTGCCCATTACGGTTATCCAGCTGGCGAGCGGTGATTGTCAGGCTTCCGCCCAGCACCTGGATCAAGCCTTCGCGGTTGTCCAGGCTGTCGAGTTGCAAGGACGCCGCCTGCCCCGCGCCAAAACCGATCACCCCGGCCAGGTTGACGATGGCCGGCGCATTGAGCACCAGCGAGCGGTCACCGACGATTCGCGCGGCGGTGCCCTGGTTGGTCACCCGGGCGCTGGTCAGATCGACCGCCGCGCCCTGCACCACGCCTTGATTGGTCAGGTCTTTGCTTGCATGGATACTCAACGAGCGACTGGCTTCGAGGCTGCCGCTGTTGGTCACCGAGGGGCTGGTGATGCTCAGGTCACCCGTGGTGTTGCGGCTGTTATCGGCTTCAATGCCCGCGGCGATCACGCCGGAGTTACTGAGTTTGTCGGCATTGATGTCGATGCGGTTGCGTGCAGCCAGGCTCTGCCGGTTGACCAGCTCGCCGGGCGTGCGCACATCGACACTGCCGGCGTAAGCCTTGCCGGTCATCTCGACACTTTGCGCGTTGACCCGCAAGGCACCTTGGGCCGATGTCTGCGCCATGCTCAGATGGCCACCGGCATCGATTTGAATATCGCCGGCACTGGCAGCCATGTTGCCCGCCAGCTTGACCCCGACACCCTGTTCGGTGCCCACCAGTTTGATGGTATTGGCATACATCCCGCCCAGCGCCGCCGCATCGATTGCCAGTTGAGGCTTATCGGCATCACGGGCCGCGCGAGGCGTGGTGGCCAGGCTGTCGGCGTTGACGTTGTTGGCACCGGTGATGACATTCAATTGCCGGGCATGGATGTCTGCGTTGATCTTCGCCGAACGGGTAATCAGGTCGAATTGATCAATGTTGGCCGCATCAAGCCCCATGCCATCGATGGTGATGCTGCCGCCATCCACCTCGAAGTGATCAAGCTTGCCGCTGCCGTCGAGTACAGGCTTGCCGGTGCTGAGGGTCACGCGCGGCGTGTTGATGAAGCCGCAACCGTTACAGCTCACGCCGTATGGGTTGGCGATGATGACCCGCGCCGACTGGCCTGCCACTTCGGTGTAACCGTTGAGCTGGCTGGGGCTACCGCCGTTGACTTCGTTGAGGATGGTGCCGGCTGCCCGTCCACCGAGCTGGCTGTTGCCCAGGATGTGGCCGCCCAACTGGGTGTTTTGCACCGCGTTTGTCGCGTTGTTGAGGATCACGCCCTGTTGACCGACGTTGTAATCCTTGAACTGGTTGTGCGAAAGCCCGGCGCCGTTGGGCGCGGCAATGTTGATCACCGGTACACCGTTGCCGGCCTGCCCCAGGCTGGTCTGAGTACCGCCGCTGACGGCAATGCCCTCGGCCTGGGCCCAGATCGGCTGCCAGAACATGACGTTCGCCAGCAGCAATGCCAGCCAGCGTTTGGGCATGCCCAGGAAGTGCGTGCGAGGGGCCACGGCAGTCGAAGGCTGGCGGGACAGAAAGGCAAACTGGTGAACGTCCATATTCAAAAATCCCGACGCAACGACAAATTAGTTAGAGAAACAGGTCGACCTGGAAATAGATCGGCGCCTCGCGCTCGGTGAGCACGGTGGGGCGTTCCAGCGAGTGGGCGAAGGTCACGCGAGTGGCGAGGTACTTGCCACGGGCGAAGATCTCCAGAGAGTTGCTGGACATTCGGCCATGCACTTCGCCGTTGTATCCGTCATTGCTGATCACGCCTTGGTCATAGCCGACACTGGTGCCGTACTCGCTCAGGACCGGGCGTAGCCAATCGGCGGTCACCGGGCGGGTCCAGCGCAGTTCGTTGCGCCAGTAGCCGCCGCTGTCCCCGGATAAAAACTGGTCTTTGTAGCCACGCACCGATGAGCTGCCACCCAGGCTGATGCGTTGCGGGCTGAACAGCACGTCTTCACTGCGCTGGCCCGTGGCGAGGCTGCTGAACGTGAAGGACTCGCCCAGCCAGTTGAACGGCAACAGGTAACTGGCCGTGGCGGTGTACTTTCGATAGCGAGCGTTGGCGGTAAGGTTGCCGGCCTCATCACGACGCTGGTCGTTGCCTTGCGCATCCAGCGCGCCGATGCCCTGCTGCATGCCCAGGTCCAGGTTGACGAACGAATGGCCGATACGCCGACCGTGGTTGATACCCAGCTGGGCTTCGGTAATCCGCTGGCTGCTGTTATCCAGGCGGCTGTCTTCGATGTAGTTGTTGGTGCGCAGGTGGGAGAAGCCGGCATTGATCGAGGTTTTGCTCACCGCATCGCGATGGACGAGGCGCTCGGCGCGCAATTGATGACTCTCGCTGTCGCCGCTCTGGCTGAAGTTGAAACCATTGCCTTGGGCCTGGGAGCGGTATTCGCTCTGGCTGTAGGTATAACTGAAGTTCCACCAGCCCCAAGGCACGTTGTAATAGAGCATGGCGTTTTTCGAGGTTTTCTGGTGATCGCTCACCGCGTCATGGCCGCCGCGCAACATCAACTGGTCGGCCAGCCCCAGCGGGCTGTCCCACTCCAGGCCTGCTCCCCACTGCTGTTCACCGGTGCTTTTCTGACCGTCGTTGTTACGCGACAGGCTGGCACGCCAAGGCTTCTGTGGGGTGTTCTTGACCAGCACGCTACTGCCGCCGACCTGAACGCCGGGGGTCAGTTCCATTTGCGCCTGATTGGAGGGCAAGCGGTTCAACTGATCCACCAGTTGTTCTATTTCACGCAGATTGAGCAATTCACCCGTTTTACCGGGGAAGGTCATGGACAGTTCCCGATCGGAGATATGGCTGTCGTCAGCGCCCTTCAAACCCTCGAGTTTGCCCTCGACTACAAACACACTTAAGTGGCCGCTGGAGAGGTCTTGCTGCGGCAAGTAAGCGCGGCTGGTGATCATGCCCTTGCCGATGTAATGGTCGGTGATGACCTTCAGCAATTCGTTGAGTTGCGAGACGCCCAGGCATTGACCGATATAAGGCTTGAGCAAGCGCTCGCGGTCGGCGGCGGACAGACTGTCGGCGCCCTTGAGTTCGATGTCTTTGATCGGAAAACAACGTGTATCCACCGGGGCGGCCGGTGTTGCGGGCAATGTTGGCTTGCCCGGCAGTTCCTTGAGTTCTTCCAGTCGACGCTGCTGTTCTTCAATCAGGCGGTTCTGGCGATCGCGGATCAAGTCCTGGTCGCCCGGCGTTGGCAGGCCGGCGCCATAGGCATTGCTCTGCGTACCGATGCCAAACAATAGCGCGCACAGCACCAGCCACATCCGTGGGGAGATAAACATAACGCTCCATGTCATAAGTGCTGAGGGCGAAAATTGATGCCCGCAGGGGAAGGGTCGTAGTCACCCTGAAATTGATGTCAGAAATACTGGCCAAGTGACAACGGCCATCATTGGCGTGAAACAGACCGCACACATTTTGAAAGATTCAGCCGACAGGAAAATTATTATCAGCTGCGTCAGAGCCACTGAGCGACGCGACGGGCTCGATGGCGTCTTCGGTGCAGTCATTCAAGATTGGACGGGATAAGCACCAAAGCCCTTGCATTGCACATGGGTGGCGAGGGGGCTGCTGTGAACCGATTTTTTACGAACATCGCAGATCAAACAGGTGCAAGCGAACCTGCTCGCGACAAGGCCCAAAAGAACCCCCTCCAACTCTCGATCAATCCGCCAACCGCGCCGCAAGAGATTTGGCCTGGCTCGCCACGTCAGTCACCGCCGTGCTCTCCCACCACATGCCGCGCAACGGCGGCCCCATGGCGAACAAACGGCTGGCGACCTGCCCGTCGGCACCCAGTACCGCGCCATCCACCGCCGCGGCAATGCCCAGCGCCAATGGCCCCGGACGCACCAGCCCGCGAGCGAGCAACTGCTGGGGCAACGGCCGCGCCACCCGGCGCCAGTCGTATTCGATGCCGCTGGAGTTGATCAGCGCCGCGCCATGCACCACGCAGGTTTGCGCCTCACCACGACGACGAATGCGGATGCTGACCTCACCGTCCGACGCAGGCTCGAGCCCCTTGAACGATGCGGCATGAATCCGCAACCGCCCTTCCCCATGCAGCCGCGCCACCAACTCGGCACTCAACGGCGGCGAACGATGGTGATGGCTTTCCCACCATGGCCGCACATGCCGCACAAATTGCCGGCGTTGCCGATCCGTCGCCTGACTCCACAACCGCCCGATGTGCGCCCGCACCGTGTCCAGCGGTGCTTGCCAGTCGATGCCTTGAGCGATGGCATCGCGGCAATGCCGGCGCAGTTCGCGCACCAGCTGACGCGGTGTGCGAATGCTGTGGTCCTCGGCCAAAAAATCAATCCAGGCCGGTGGCTGCCTGCGCACATGCGGCAGCAGGCCATGACGGGAAAAGACTTCGATCGGCCCGCGATGCCCGGCCTGCTCCAGCGACACCACGGCATCGACCATGGTCAGCCCCGAGCCGATGATCAGCACCGTCGACTGCGGGTCGAGCTGACGCATGGCGGCTACATCCCACGGGTCGAGTGCAGCGGCGTTCAAACCGCTGGATTCGGTTTGCGGCGTGCGGGCGGCGGGAAACATTCCAGTCGCCAACACCGCGTAAGCGCCCTGCAATTGCTGCCCATCACTCAGGCTCAACCGCACCGAATCGCTCAACGTTTCCAGGTCCACCACCTCGGCCCGCACATGTTCGACACTCGACCCCTTCAATGCGCCCACCGTCTGCGCTTCAGCCAGACGCTGCTGCACATAGACGCCGAACAGCCCGCGCGGCGGAAACAGTTCACTGACCGGCACATGCTGCTGATCCGACTCCGGCCAGCCACCCGCGGCGATGTGTGCGGTCAGCCATTGGGTCAGGTCATCGGCGTTGTCCGGGTCGACGCTCATCCGCGCCGCGTTACCGTTGAGCGTATGGCCCAGCTCCACCGCGCTATAGGCTTCGCCACGGCCCAGTTCTGCTCGCGGCTCGATCACCAGAATCCGGCGCTGACCGGGCAACCGCAACAACTGCGCCGCCAACATCGTACCGCTGAGGCCGCCGCCGATGATCAGGATGTCCGCGTGGCGGATGGCGTCGCTCGCCTGTGCGCGTGGGGTCTCAGTCATGGCTTTCTCACTGATCAATGTTTACCTGAATGGAAGTCGTGCGGATCGCTCCGTGTCAGTCACTCACCGGACGCTAGCCTGTGAAGCGTACTTGGGTGCCAAGTTAATATTTTGCTCGGCCATCAGGAAGCGCACCTGCTCGTTTCGATGCCATCCCCACTGTTTTTCAGGAGCCGCACTTGAATATAATTTTCTTTTATTTCAATAAGTTGGGTAATTATTCAAGAAACACTTGCAGCTTTAAAACAGCAAAGTGTTTATCCAGTGTTAGCCGGTAAACAGTCAAATCACCACATTGCGCACAAACCGCACCGCCACTTCCCCATCATTGAGATAAGAATGCGGTTGATGACTGGCAAACATAAAGAACTCGCCAGCCGCAATTTTCTGCGGCTGACCGCCAAGCATCAGGGTCAGGCAACCTTCGAACACATAAAGCTGTTCGCTGTAGCCTTCGGCATCCGGCTCCGAGAGGTAATGCTCGCCCGGTTCCAGGCGCCATTCCCAGAGTTCTACTTCGCGGGTGGCGGTGGCTTTGGCCAGCAGCACCGCTTTACTGCCCGGGATCGTACCGGCCCAGGCCAGTTCGTTGATGCGGCTCGGGTCGCGGGCCTCCGGGGCCTGGATCAGGTCGCTGAAGGCCACGTCCAACGCTTCGGCCACGCGGTCGAGGGTGGTCAGGCTGACGTTCTTCTCGCCGGCCTCGATGGCCACCAGCATCCGGCGGCTGACCCCGGACTTTTCGGCCAGGGCGCTCTGGCTCATGTCGGCGGCGTGGCGCAGACGTCGCACGTTCAGGCTGACGTGCTGGAGGACCGAAGCCCGTTGGGTGGAATCTTTGTGCACTATATTGCTCACTGGGTGGCGTTGCGCAGTATACTGCCCAACTTCGGGCGCATTGTGCGTCTCCCTCAGATGGCGCGCAAGGTCATGACGTCAATGAACGCTTCTCATACTTCCCCCCGTTTCTCCCAGTTCAGCAAGGCCGAGTGCGTGCTGGTGCTGATTACCATGGTTTGGGGCGGGACCTTTTTGCTGGTGCAGCATGCGATGACCGTCAGCGGGCCAATGTTCTTCGTCGGGCTGCGTTTTGCCGCGGCGGCGAGCCTTGTGGCGCTGTTCTCCTGGCGCCATCTGCGTGAACTGACGCTGTTCGAACTCAAGGCCGGGGCGTTTATCGGCGTGGCGATCATGCTTGGTTACGGCTTGCAGACCGTGGGTTTGCAGAGCATTCCCAGCAGTCAGTCGGCGTTTATTACCGCGCTGTATGTGCCGTTCGTACCATTGCTGCAATGGCTTGTGCTGGGGCGTCGTCCGGGGTTGATGCCGAGCATCGGGATCATGCTGGCGTTTACCGGGTTGATGTTGCTGTCGGGGCCTTCCGGCGCTTCATTCAATTTCAGCCCCGGTGAAATCGCCACATTGATCAGCGCCGTGGCGATTGCGGCGGAGATCATTTTGATCAGCACCTATGCCGGCCAGGTCGACGTGCGCCGGGTGACGGTGGTGCAATTGGCGGTGACGTCGGTGCTGTCGTTCCTGATGGTGGTGCCGACCCAGGAAGTGATTCCCGACTTCTCGTGGTTGCTGTTGTGCAGCGCTTTGGGATTAGGCGCGGCGAGTGCGGCGATTCAGGTGGCGATGAACTGGGCACAGAAGAGTGTTTCGCCGACTCGGGCAACGTTGATCTATGCCGGGGAGCCGGTATGGGCCGGGATTGTCGGGCGGATTGCCGGGGAACGCTTGCCGGCGATTGCGCTGGTTGGCGCGGGGTTGATTGTGGCGGCGGTGATTGTCAGTGAGTTGAAGACCAAGGGTAAGGCGGCTGCCGAGGTTGATGAAGCCCTGGAGAGCGAAGCCGAGCACTGATCATTCCCACGCTCCCGCGTGGGAATGCCTCAACGGACACTCTGTGTCCGCTCTTGGGACGCGGAGCGTCCCCGGGCTGCATTCCCACGCAGAGCGTGGGAATGATCGAACCGGCTCTCTGAAACAATGTGAATCAGGGTTTCTGCATCTATCTTGTAGGATTCTGCGACAGCTTGGCGTTTGGTGATCGGGGAGCTGGCACGTATGATGCTTCATAAACTTCCGCAGATTAGAAGCCTATGTCCCTGATAGTTCTACTGCTTCTGCCTTTTATCGGCAGCTGTCTGGCAGCCTTGCTGCCGCACAACGCGCGTAATACCGAATCGCTGTTGGCTGGCCTGGTTGCCTTGATCGGCACCGTCCAGGTCGCCCTCTTGTACCCGCAAATCGCCCATGGCGGCGTGATCCGTGAAGAGTTCTTCTGGCTCCCCAGCCTGGGCCTGAACTTCGTGCTGCGCATGGACGGTTTCGCCTGGCTGTTCTCGATGCTGGTGCTGGGCATCGGTACGCTGGTTTCGTTGTACGCCCGTTATTACATGTCACCGGACGATCCGGTACCGCGCTTCTTTGCGTTTTTCCTGGCGTTCATGGGCGCCATGCTGGGGTTGGTGATTTCCGGCAACCTGATCCAGATCGTGTTTTTCTGGGAGCTGACCAGCCTCTTCTCGTTCCTGTTGATCGGCTACTGGCACCACCGCGCCGATGCGCGACGGGGTGCCTACATGGCGTTGATGGTCACCGGCGCGGGCGGTTTGTGTTTGCTGGCGGGGGTCATGCTGCTCGGCCATGTGGTCGGCAGCTATGACCTGGATAAGGTCCTGGCCGCCGGCGATCTGATTCGCGCGCATGCCCTCTACCCTATTCTGCTGCCCCTGATCCTGATCGGCGCCCTGAGCAAAAGTGCGCAATTTCCCTTCCACTTCTGGTTGCCCCACGCGATGGCGGCACCGACACCGGTCTCGGCGTATCTGCACTCGGCGACCATGGTCAAGGCCGGGGTGTTCCTGCTCGCGCGCCTGTGGCCGTCGCTGTCCGGCAGTGAAGAATGGTTCTACATCGTCAGCGGGGCCGGCGCCTGCACCCTGTTGCTCGGCGCTTACTGCGCGATGTTCCAGAACGACCTCAAGGGCCTGCTGGCCTACTCGACCATCAGCCACCTGGGCCTGATCACCCTGCTGCTGGGCCTGAATAGTCCGCTGGCCGCCGTGGCCGCGGTGTTCCACATTCTCAACCACGCCACGTTCAAGGCCTCGCTGTTCATGGCCGCCGGGATCATCGACCACGAAAGCGGCACCCGGGACATTCGCAAACTCAGCGGTCTGGTCAAACTGATCCCGTTCACCGCCACCCTGGCCATGGTCGCCAGCGCCTCCATGGCCGGCGTGCCGTTGCTCAACGGCTTCCTGTCCAAAGAGATGTTCTTCGCCGAAACCGTGTTCATCAACGCCACGGCCTGGATCGAGATGACCCTGCCGATCGTCGCGACCATTGCCGGGACGTTCAGCGTCGCTTACTCCCTGCGCTTCACCGTCGACGTGTTCTTCGGCCCGACCGCCACCGATCTGCCGCACACCCCGCACGAGCCGCCGCGCTGGATGCGCGCGCCGGTGGAGTTGCTGGTGTTCACCTGTCTGGTGGTGGGGATTTTCCCCGCTCAAGTGGTCGGCTCGCTGCTCGCCGCCGCCGCATTGCCGGTGGTGGGCGGCACGCTGCCCGAGTACAGCCTGGCGATCTGGCACGGCTGGAACGCACCGATGTTCATGAGCCTGATTGCCATGTCCGGCGGCATCGCGCTTTACCTGTTGCTGCGTAATCAACTCAAGCAAGGGCGCTTCACGCACCCGCCGGTGATCAGCCGTTTCAATGGCAAGCGGCTGTTCGAGCGCTGCCTGGTGATCATGATGCGTCTGGCCCGTCGCCTGGAGCGGCGGATCAGCACCCGGCGCCTGCAAACCCAACTGTTCCTGGTGGTACTCGCCGCGGTGCTGGCCGGGGTGATCCCGATGCTGCACAGCAGCCTGAGCTGGGGTGACCGGGCGAAAATTCCGGGCTCGATCGTGTTCGTGATCCTCTGGCTGCTGGCGATTGCCTGTGCACTCGGCGCGGCGTGGCAAGCCAAGTATCACCGGCTTGCGGCCCTGACCATGGTCAGCGTCTGCGGCCTGATGACCTGCGTGACCTTCGTCTGGTTCTCGGCGCCGGACCTGGCCCTGACGCAACTGGTGGTCGAAGTGGTGACCATGGTGCTGATCCTGCTCGGCCTGCGCTGGTTGCCGCGACGGATCGAAGAGGTGTCACCGTTGCCAAGCAGCCTGCGCAAGGCGCGGGTACGACGGGTTCGCGACTTGTTGCTATCGACAGCGGTCGGTGGCGGCATGGCGCTGTTGTCCTACGCGATGCTGACCCGCCAGACGCCCAACGACATATCCTCTTTCTACCTCAGTCGCGCCCTGCCCGAAGGCGGCGGTAGCAACGTGGTCAACGTAATGCTGGTGGATTTCCGTGGCTTCGACACCCTCGGCGAAATCACCGTGCTGGTGGCCGTGGCCCTGGCGGTGTTCGCCCTGCTGCGACGCTTCCGCCCTCCGAAAGAAAGCCTGCAACTGCCGGCCCAACAGCGTCTGCTGGCCCCCGATGTGGTCACCGATCTGGTCAACCCGCGTCACGCCAGCGACACCGCGCTCGGTTTCATGATGGTGCCGGCGGTACTGGTGCGCCTGCTGTTGCCGATCGCCCTGGTGATCTCCTTCTATCTGTTCCTGCGCGGGCACAACCAACCGGGCGGCGGTTTCGTCGCCGGACTGGTGATGTCGGTGGCGTTCATCCTGCAATACATGGTCGCCGGCACCCAGTGGGTCGAGGCGCAAATGAGCTTGCGGCCGCTGCGCTGGATGGGCACCGGGCTGTTGTTCGCCACCGTTACCGGGCTCGGGGCGATGGCGGTCGGGTATCCGTTCCTGACCACCCACACCTGGCATTTCGAGCTGCCGCTGCTGGGTGACATTCATATCGCCAGCGCGCTGTTCTTCGATATTGGCGTGTACGCCGTGGTGGTCGGTTCGACGCTGTTGATCCTCACCGCCCTCGCCCACCAATCGGTACGCGGTCATAAAACCAGCGCGCAAATCAGGCCCGCGGCCAAAGCCGTTGCCACCCAAGGAGCCATCTGATGGAAGAAGTCATCGCAATCGCCATCGGTGTGCTGGCCGCGTCCGGCGTATGGCTGATCCTGCGGCCACGGACGTTCCAGGTGGTCATGGGCCTGTGCCTGCTGTCCTATGGCGTCAACCTGTTCATCTTCAGCATGGGCAGCCTGTTCATCGGCAAGGAGCCGAACATCAAGGACGGCGTGCCTCAGGATTTGCTGCACTACACCGACCCGCTGCCGCAAGCGCTGGTGCTGACCGCGATCGTCATCAGTTTCGCCATGACCGCGCTGTTCCTGGTGGTGCTGCTCGCCTCCCGGGGCCTGACCGGCACCGACCATGTGGATGGCCGGGAGCCTAAAGAATGATGGCGATGACTCACTTGATCGTCGCACCGATCCTGCTGCCGCTGCTGACTGCCGCCGTGATGCTGATGCTGGGCGAAAAACACCGTCCACTGAAGGCCAAGATCAATCTGTTCTCCAGCCTGTTGGGGCTGGGCATTGCCGTGATGTTGCTGCAATGGACACAAACCACCGACGTGCCCGGCTCCATTGGCGTGTACCTGCCGGGCAACTGGCAGGCGCCGTTCGGTATCGTGCTGGTAGTCGATCGCCTGTCGGCGTTGATGCTGGTGCTGACCGGGATCATCGGCGTCAGCGCCCTGCTGTTCGCCATGGCCCGCTGGGACGGCGCCGGTTCGAGTTTCCACGCACTGTTCCAGATTCAGCTGATGGGCCTGTACGGCGCCTTCCTCACGGCGGACCTGTTCAACCTGTTCGTGTTTTTCGAAGTACTGCTCGCCGCCTCTTACGGGCTGATGCTGCACGGTTCGGGCCGGGCGCGGGTGTCGTCGGGGCTGCATTACATCTCGATCAACCTGCTGGCCTCGTCGCTGTTCCTGATTGGCGCGGCGCTGATCTACGGCGTTACCGGCACACTGAACATGGCCGACCTGGCGCTGAAAATCCCGCTGGTGCCGGAAGCCGATCGCGGCCTGCTGCATGCCGGCGCGGCGATTCTGGCAGTGGCGTTCCTGGCCAAGGCTGGCATGTGGCCGCTGAACTTCTGGCTGGTGCCGGCCTATTCCGCGGCCAGCGCGCCGGTAGCGGCGATGTTCGCGATCATGACCAAGGTCGGCGTCTACACCCTGCTACGCCTGTGGACGCTGCTGTTCTCCGGCCAGGCCGGGGCCTCCGCGTACTTCGGTGGCGACTGGCTGATCTACGGCGGCATGGCGACCATCGTCTGCGCCGCCGTGGCGATCCTCGCCGCGCAACGCCTGGAACGCATGGCCAGCCTGAGCATTCTGGTGTCGGCAGGCATTTTGTTGTCGGCCATCGGTTTCGCCCAGCCGAACCTGATCGGCGCGGCGCTGTTTTATCTGGTCAGCTCGACCCTGGCCTTGAGCGCGCTGTTCCTACTGGCGGAGTTGATCGAGCGTTCGCGTTCGGCCAACGAAATGCCACTGGACGATGACGGCGAGCTGCTGCCACGGCCCCTGGAACCCTTGCAGCCGCCCAAAGGCTTCAACCTCGATGACGACCAGAAAGCCGTGGTCGGTCAGGTGATTCCCTGGACCATGGCCTTCCTCGGCCTGAGCTTCATCGCTTGCGCCTTGCTGATCATCGGGATGCCGCCGCTCTCCGGATTCATCGGCAAACTCAGCCTGCTCAGCGCCCTGCTCAACCCGCTGGGCCTGGGTCATGGCAACGACGAGCCGGTATCGAACGGTGCGTGGGGGTTGCTGGCGTTGTTGATCCTGTCCGGATTGGCCTCGTTGATCGCTTTCTCGCGTGTGGGTATCCAGCGTTTCTGGACCCCGCAAGAGCGGCCATCGCCCTTGCTGCGTCGTCTGGAATGCGTGCCGATCATGGTTCTGCTGGGGCTGAGCATTGCGCTGACGTTCAAGGCTGAACCGCTGTTGCGCTACACACAAGCGGCTGCGCAGGCGTTGAATAACCCTCAGCAATACGTGATGGCGGTGCTCGGCACCCGTGCGGTGCCGAGCCCTGAAGCCAGGGCAGCACTGGTGGAGGTGCAACCATGAAGCGTCTGTTTCCTGCGCCGTGGTTGTCGCTGTCCTTGTGGCTGCTGTGGCTGCTGTTGAACCTGTCGATGAGCCCCGGCAATGTGCTGTTGGGCGCGGTATTGGGCCTCTGTGCCCCACTGATGATGCGCAAGTTGCGGCCGTTGCCGATCCGCATTCGTCGCCCCGGGGTAATCCTGCGTTTGTTCTTGCTGGTCGGGCGCGATGTGCTGGTGTCCAACCTCGCCGTGGCCTGGGGTGTGCTCAATGCCGGGCGGCGTGCGCCTCGCTCGCGGTTCATCAAAGTGCCGCTGGACTTGCGAGATGCCAACGGCCTGGCGGCGCTGTCGATCATCTGCACAGTGATTCCCGGCACAGTCTGGTCGGAACTGGCGCTGGATCGCAGCATTCTGTTGCTACACGTCTTCGATCTGGATGACGAAAACCAATTCATCCAGCACTTCAAGGCGACCTACGAGCGCCCCTTGATGGAGATCTTCGAATGAGCGAATTGCTGTCGAACGCGATCCTGCTGAGCCTGTTCATCTTTTCGCTGGCGATGATTCTGACCCTGATCCGCCTGTTCAAGGGCCCGTCGGCCCAGGACCGGGTTCTGGCCCTGGATTACCTGTACATCATCGCCATGCTGATGATGCTCGCGCTGGGCATTCGTTATGCCAGTGACACTTACTTCGAGGCGGCGCTGCTGATCGCGCTGTTCGGCTTCGTCGGCTCGTTTGCCCTGGCTAAATTTCTGTTGCGCGGCGAGGTGATCGAATGAGCGCTGAACTGTCTTTGTGGGTGGAAATACCGGTGGCGATTCTGCTGGTGTTTGGCAGTCTGTTTGCGCTGATCGGCGCAGTCGGGCTGCTGCGGATGAAGGATTACTTCCAGCGCATGCACCCGCCGGCGCTGGCCTCGACATTGGGTGCGTGGTGCGTGGCACTGGCTTCGATCATTTACTTTTCGGCGCTCAAGTCGGGGCCGGTGTTGCACGCCTGGCTGATTCCGATTCTGTTATCGATCACGATGCCGGTGACCACGCTGCTGCTCGCCCGGGCGGCGCTGTTCCGCAAGCGCATGGCGGGGGATGATGTGCCTGCGGAAGTGAGTAGTCGGCGCACGGAACCCGGGAGTTAGTTCAGGGATTTGTGTTGATTGGCAGGGTCTCTTCGCGGGCTTGCTCGCGAAAGCGATTGACCGCCCCCCCCTCAGATCCAGGCCACTGCCAGCAACCCGGCCCCCAACACCAAGCACAATGGCGAATACGCCCAAGTGTCGAGCCGGGCAAACTTCGAATCCTTGACCTGCTTGAAGAACCCCACCAGATTCGAATCGCCGATCGCCCGAGCGAACATCAGCAGAGCAATCGCGCTAATCACCCATTGCAACGACCAGTGATGCACCGTGGGCAGATACAGCCCGACCCGCAGGCACACCAGCATCGCAATCAGCAGCAAACCCACCGCCACCAGCAGCGTGCCAAAGCCCGATGGCTTGAACGCCGGCCTTGATGCCTCACCGCCCTCCCCGGGTACTCTCGGTACCACCGCCTCGCTACCCCACTTGCCACCCGCCGCCCAATACAGGTGGATCAGGCTGATGACCAGAAAGATTGCAGCAATCCATTGCGCGACCAAAAGGCTCATATTCAAACGTCCCGTGTGAAATGTTGCAGCAGAATGAACTTCCTTGCGCGATTTTAAAAGCGCCCGGCACAAGCTGGCGAAGCCTGCAATCTTTTGACTTTGCTTCCAACGGCAAAATCAAAAGATCGCAGGCTTCTATGGGATTTATGTACACCCGAGCAGTTTATTTCAGCTGGGCAGCGACTTTATCCGCCACATCCTTGGGCACCCAGGCCTGCCACACCTGCGGGTTCGCCTTCATGAACGCCTCGGCCGCTTGACGTGGCGGGGTGTGTTTTTCACTCATGTCCGCCAGGGCCTTGTTCAACGCTTCGATCGGTAAATCGACCTTGCTGAAGAACTCGGTGAGCTGCGGGTACTGTTTCTGAAACGGCGCGGACACACCGATGGACAGCTTCGAAGGCAGTGAGCGAGTCGGCTTCGGATTAGGGTTGTCGGCCTCGGTCAGGGTTTTCCAGGCTTCGGCGTCGAATGGCGGCTCTTGCAGTTGAATCAGCTTGAAACGGCCGAGCAATGGCGTCGGTGACCAGTAATAGAACAGGACTGGTTTGCCGCGACGAATCGACGAACTGATCTCTGCGTCCAGCGCCGCCCCCGAACCACTGCGAAAGTTCACGTAGCTGTCGTTCAGCCCATAGGCCTTGAGCTTCTGCTTGTTGACCACCTCCGACGTCCAGCCGATCGGGCTGTTCAGGAAGCGCCCCTTGCTCGGGGTTTCCGGGTCTTTGAACACATCCTTGTAGCGCGGCAGATCACTGACACTGCGCAGCCCCGGCGCCAGCGGCTTGATGCCCTTGGCCGGGTCGCCCTTGATCACGTATTCCGGCACCCACCAGCCCTCGGTGGCGCCCTTGACCGTATCGCCCAGGCTCGCGACTTTGCCCTCGGCCTCTGCCTTGACCCAGACCGGGCTGCGGCCCGCCCACTCTTCGCCAATGACCTGAATGTCATTGTTGGCCAAGGCGGTTTCCAGGGTGATGGTCGTCCCCGGCAAGGTATCGGTCGGCAAGCCGTAGCCCTGCTCGACGATGATCCGCAGAATTTCGGTGATCAGGCTGCCACTTTCCCAATTCAGGTCGCCAAAATGAATCGGTGCCTGGGCAGCGAATACCGGAACGGGTGAAACCAACAAGCCGAACGTGGCCAGGGTAGCGGCCAGTAACCGTCGTAATCCCTTCATGCTCTTGCACCTCGTGCTGTTCACAGCAATAGCAGGATGGCCTGACAAAGAAGACCGCAAGCCTCTGAATACTCAGTCAACTGACTGTAGTAGAGGTTTCTGCTTTCGAGGGGCGAGGATTATTTTTCGGAAGGTTCCTGCAAGCGCGCAAGCTCTCTTCTGACCATGCTGGCGTACGCCGCCGGGCGCAACATATAAATCTGTGACGCTACCCAACTCAGCCAGGCTCCCTGCAGAACGGCCTTTTCAGCCAACAGGCGCTGGGCCTCGGCGTGTGCACTGGCCTGGTTCTGCTCATGGAAATCGGCGCGGGTCTGGGTCATTACTCGCTGGCCTTGAAGGTCACCAGTTCGCCTTTGCGCCACTTGGCGGCCTTGGCAGTCACGGCTTTCAGGGTCTTGGTCAGGCCTTCCTGCAATTGTTGGTGGGCCGCAAACACCATCACCACGCTATGACCTTCCTTGAACACAATGCCGTGGCCGTCCGCGGTGGTCACGAACGCGTAATCCCCCAGCCCGTATACCGTCAATTTGATTTCGCGGAACTTGATGTCCAGTTTTCCGCCTTCGCGGCTGGGCAATACGGAAGCGCTGAAATGATCACCGACCTTGAGTTTCAGCCCGGGCTTGTCGTCCACCACCAGTGCCGATTCGGTGTCGATCTCGGCAATGTAAATGCCTTCAGCGTTCTGTTCGGTGATGTAGACGAAACGTGACTGAAACTGTTTAACCAGCTTTGCGCGCAAATCACCCAGTACGAACAAAGCATGCATATCGAGATTACTTACTGCCAAGGAAACATCCCCACATCTGAAAATGATGCCGCACGCAGGAAACGCGCACAGCAGAAAAAAGCGGCAATGCCGAGGTTTAACCAAATGACCCGGGTCGTAATCCTGGAACGAGCAGAGGGCTCATTCATCGCGAGGTTTGGGAAGATTACTGGAACATCCCCCGCGTCGTCTTGCCTAGCGGTCGTCAGAGGTTGAAGGAAAACGCCCTTCTGACGGCCAGAAAAACCGGACCACCAACTTTAGGGAAAAATCTCTTTAAAAAAAGCACTTTTCCGACATATCGCCAGTTAAAAATTGCTTTAGATGGGCAGCAATCGCCAACCAGTGATAGCGATTCTAGAGCAGCCATGCTCACCGAGACTACCCAAAACAACGTACACACGTCGGTAAAACCACGAAAAGGACTTCATATGTGCACACTGACTCACTTCGCCGAGCCTCACACACACCACACCAACGGCTCGTCACTTCTGCAATCGATAGTAATCCGCCAGCAGGATTTCCTCACTGAGGCGCATCTGCAGCCGCGTTTTCAGGTGGTATTGGCCGGCAACGCCTTTTTCCACATCAGGGAAATATCCACCGGACGTGTCAGAGGTTTCCGCGCCGACCATAACGAAGCCTGCGCCCTTGCCCGCTCGCTCGAGTCTCGCAACTGACTCATCCTGCGGCATTCACATCTATAGACGTTTCGTCACGCCGGCGACTTAACTCAGCCGCCGGCAGGCAACTACTGCCATACTGCCCGCCCCATGAAACCCGTCCCCAGGGTGGACGGCGCTCAATACAACATAATATTTCAAAGGGAAGGCTGCTACGTGACGGAATTTGATATCGGTGAATTTTTTATCCGGGGCGAAGCCAGAGAAGTCGACGGCGAATTCCAGGCAGTCATTATCATGCGCGCCAAACCGCCGTTGACCACGGTGTCGTATCACCAGGTGGAAAAGGATCGCTGGTTCAAGACCGCGGAAGTCGCGACGATTGCCGCCCAGGAATCCGCCAAAGCCCTGAAGCTTGCCGTCGATGAGGGTGCGTTGAAGGGCTGACCATCGGGTTTACAGTCTATGCTCATCCCTGCTTTGAACATCGTTATCGAACTCCCTGGCGCGCGGCCCCCTCGGATGCAATGAAGCCGCACCTCAGACCTCACGCCCCAGGCGATTGATTATCTGCAAGGAGATGAAGATGGATTCACCCACACATGACTTGAAAGGCTTGTTCGACCAGCTCGGCCTGGACTCCAGCGAAAAGGCCATCGACGATTTCATTGCCCTGCATTCACCGTTGCCTGATGACAAGAAACTCATCGATGCCGAGTTCTGGACTCCGCAACAAGCCGGCTTCCTCAAGGAACAACTGCGTGAAGACGCCGATTGGGCGCACGTGGTCGACGACCTGAACCTGCGCATGCACCAGATCCACTAGCCAAGAGGCTCAATGCAGGCTGTCGGGCATTTCGGCGTTCAATTGTGCCAACCAGGCAGCCCTGCACTCCTCGGCTTCATTACGACTGGAGAACACCGTCCCCCGGCGCTCACCGTTGAGCAGCACCACCCAACAGACGCTCTGCCCCATCGCTCGCAAACTGGCGGGCACGCCGCTGCCAATCATGACCGCGACATCGACTTTGCTTTGCATGCTGACCTCTCGAACTTCATTAGCAACCTAACTATGCAGGCATGTTAATGAGTTCATCCTCGAGGAAACAGCAACGGCGCTGCACAGCTTCGTTGCATAAGCGGTAACAATTGTCAGGCTATCAGCGAGGCTTTTCCGGTTTGTAGCCCAACCGCAATCCACCCCAGTGGCGACCCTTGAGCATGATCGGCACCGAGAGGTCGTGCATCAGCTCACCGGTGTCGCGGGTGTAGGTCTGCAACAGTACGGCCTGCTGGTGGCTGCCACAGCGAATCCCGGTGCGGTCGGCGAACTTGCGCTTGGTGCGGTTTTGCAGGGTATCGACCTGCGCGTCGCCGGTCAGCGGCTGGCTGAACACGGTGTTGTGGGTCGGTACATACCCCTGCTGCGTGCAGGCAATGGCGAACACCAGGCCTTCGTGACGCGGCAGCAATGGCTCCTGGATCGCCGGCAAGACCTGATCGGTATAGCGGTCGAAGCGGGTCTGGTATTTGACCGGGCTGGTGTTGGGGATCGCCTGATAATTGCGATCAAACAGGTCATCGAGGCTGATCCGGCCCTGGTCGATATCCGCCTCGAAACGCGCCGCAATCTGACTCGCCCCTTCGCGGGCCAGGTCGTAAATCCGCTGGTGATAGTCATCCAGCCCGACTTCGGCGAGACGTTCGCTGATGGTTTCGGCCTGCCCTTCCATTTGCACCGCCGCCTGGGCCAGACGTTGGGTTTGCTGGTCACTGATCGCCAGGTCGCTGCGCATTTGTTCGATGGCGTGGAACAGGCTGTCGAGTTGTTCGCGATTAGTGTCCGCGCCCAGAGCGATTTCCCCGACCTGCCTTTCAACACCGGCCGCCAGGCGCGCGATGTTTTCCAGGTGCTGCCCCGTGTGCTCGACCTGCGCAACGCCAGTATTGAGGTCGCTGGCCAACTGACGAATCTGCTCCACCACTTGCGCGGTGCGTTGTTGAATGTCAGCGACCATCTCCCCGACTTCGCCGGTCGCCGTCGCCGTGCGCGCGGCCAGGCCACGAACCTCATCGGCCACCACCGCAAAGCCGCGACCATGTTCCCCGGCCCGCGCCGCTTCGATGGCTGCGTTCAACGCCAACAGATTGGTCTGGCTGGCGATGGACTGGATCACCAGCGTGACCCGCTGGATATCGTCGCTGCGCAGGCTCAGGGCTTCGATCAGCTCGCGGCTGCTGCTGGCGCGTTGACTGAGTTGATGCATGCGCGCGATGGACTCGATCAGCTCCGTACGCCCTGCCGCGCTGCTCTGATGAGCTTCGCTGGCCGCGCTCAAGGCTTCCCGGCTGAGTGCCGAGGTAGCGTGTTCGGTGGCGATCATCACTTCAGCGCTGCTGACAATTTGTGCTGCGGCGCCGAGTTGCGATTGCAGCTTGTCGGCCAGTTGCTTGACCGAAAAGGCCACGCCGGCGGCCGACAAGGCGTTATGACTGGTGGTATAGGAAAGATCGCGAGTCAACCCGGCGATGGCGCTGGCGCTGTCCTCTGGGGTTGCCTCGGGGAGCGCGCGCGAACGCAGGCGCGGCAGCCAGATGATCAGCACGGCCAATGGCAGGCCAAGGTAAAGCGACCAGCCGGCCAATGCCATACCGCACAGCAAGAGCATCAGGGCGATGCTTTGCAGGGTCGGCGTGAGCCACTGGTTTTTCGGCAAAAGTACGGCTGCGGGCACTGCCCCAGCCAGAGACCCGTCTCGCGTCATCATTTGTCACCCCAGGCATCTTCTAATTGTTGTATCCGCATTAAACGCCACCACAAGGCCATTATCTATGGTCCGTTAGTAGTGGGGGGTTGCAGCAGATCAATAGAAGTGCATGGGTGTTTTCGCAGACGTCGAAAAGCAAAGATCGCAGCCTTCGGCAGCTGCACGGGTTCACATAAACCTGTAGGAGCTGCCGAAGGCTGCGATCTTTTCAAGGCACCCCCATTCAAGGGGCTGCCCCGCAGAATCAGGCCTGACGCTGGTGCTTGTCGATCTGCTCGTGACGTTCTTGAGCTTCGATGCAGTACTTGGTGGTCGGGCTGATCAGCAGGCGCTTGAGGCCGATTGGCTCGCCGCTGTCATCGCACCAGCCGAAGCTGTCTTCCTTGATGCGTTCCAGGGCCTGTTCCAACTGAGGCAGCATGCGCTGGTCGCGATCGATCGCGTTCACCAGCCAGGTGCGCTCTTCTTCGACAGAAGCTGCGTCAGCCGGATCGGCCGGGGTGTCCAGGCTCTCGATGGCGATGCGATTCTGTTCGATGCGCTCATGGGTTTCGACTTTCATGTTCTGCAACAGCTCAGAGAAAAAAGCATGTTGCTCGGCATTCATGTAGTCATCCGCCGGCATGGCCAGCAACTTGTCCTTTGTCATTGATATCTCTATAAAAAAACGTGCATTAAGGCGAATTAGGGAGCGTTCCGTTGAACCTTGCGCGGTCATTGGAAGGGCGCCATTTATTCCAAGCGCCACCCGGCACTCAATTTACGAGGGGCGGCAGTCTAAGGCCGACTTGAGGCCTCAGCAACTGAAAAGACTGCAAATCTGTCCGACAAAGCCCTGAAAGTGCTCTATGGCAGGCTTTGAGGTGCTTATCGGAGTGCGTTTATAGCAAGAAATTCAGTCCAGCGGCTGTATATAGAAGACAAACGGCTGCGCCACGCGGGTCAGGCGTGGCGCATTTTCGTCTTTCGTGTGGCTCAGCGCTTGAGTTTGCGCTTGTTGCGGTACTGGTCGATGACCACCGCCACCACAATAATCAGCCCTTTGATAATGTCTTGAATATAAGCATCAACACCGACAAAGGTAAAGCCGCTGGCCATGACCCCGAGAATCAATGCCCCGATTACGGTGCCAGTGATGCGCCCTACGCCACCGGCCAGGCTGGTACCGCCGATGACCGCCGCGGCGATCGCATCCAGTTCATAAGACATGCCCATCCCGGCCTGCCCCGTCGCGGCCCGTGCCGACGCCACCACCCCGGCCAGGCCGGCAAGCAACCCGGCGATGCTGTAGACGATCACCAGATGACGCTTGACGTTGATCCCGGAGGTGCGCGCCGCCTGCATGTTGCCGCCGATGGCGTAGGTGTACTTGCCGTACTTGGTGTAGCGCAGGGCAATGTGAAAGATCACCGCCACCACCAGAAAGATGATCACCGGCATCGCGCCATGCCCAATGGCCGTGTAGGAATCCGAGAGCATGCTCACCGGCTGACCTTCGGTGTAATAGCGCGCCAGACCGCGCGCCGAGACCATCATGCCGAGGGTGGCAATGAACGGTGGAATCCCGGTGATTGCAATGATGCTGCCGTTGATCGCCCCCGCCAGCAACCCCACCCCCAGCCCGGTGATCACTGGAATCCACACCGGCAAGTCCGTCAGGGACGGAAACACCGCCCGGGCAAAGTCCGAGGTCTGGGCCAGGCTGGCGGCAATCATCGCCGACAGCGCCAGCACCGAACCCGAGGAAAGGTCGATACCGGTGGTGATGATGACCTGGGTTACCCCGATTGCCAGCAGGCCGATGATCGACACTTGCAGAATCATCAGCACCAGGCGCTGAGAGTTCATCAGGAAACTCTGGTCCCGCACGATCCAGCCGAACAGCTCGAAGACCAAGCCGATGCCGATCAGTACCAGGAAGATACTCAGCTCAGTCGGGAAGCGCCGGCGACTCTTGACCGGTGCCATTGCAGGCTTGTTTTCCAGTATCGCGTTCATAACCACTCACCCTTCTATTGCGTCATCGACGGCAACCATGGCCACCGCCAGCATCCATTAGTGAACCGCGGACATGCCCGAGGCCAGTTGCATCACTCGTTCCTGGGTCGCTTCGCTGCGGTCGAGGGTGCCCATCAGGTCGCCCTCATGCATGACCATGACCCGGTCGCTCATGCCCAGCACTTCCGGCAGTTCCGAGGAGATCATGATCACCGCCATGCCTTCGCTGGCCAGGTACGAGATCAGCCGGTAGATCTCGGCCTTGGCGCCGACATCGATGCCCCGGGTGGGCTCGTCGAGAATCAGGATTCGCGGGTTGGTCATCAGCCAGCGCGCCAGCAACGCCTTCTGCTGATTACCGCCGGACAAGGTATCGATGCACTGCTCCAGCGACGGCGTTTTCACTCGCAGCTTCTTGCACATGTCTTCACACAACGCGCGCAGGGCTTTCTGCTGGATGAAGCCGTTGCCGACGTAATGGGGCAATACCGCCATTTCCATGTTTTCCAGCACCGACAGGCACGGGAACAGGCCGCTGAGCTTGCGATCTTCGGTCAACAACGCGAAGCCCTTCTCGATGGCCATGTGCGGATCGGTGATGCGCACCACCTCGCCGTCGAGCCGGATCTCGCCACCGTCACTCGGAGTGATGCCGAAAATCGCCTCGGCGACATTGGTCCGCCCCGAGCCCATCAACCCGGCAATGCCCAGGATCTCGCCGGCATGCAGGTCGAAGGAGACATCCTTGAAAATGCCGTCCAGCTTGAGGTCGCGTACCGACAGCAACAGATCGCCAATCGGCTTCTCGCGCACCGGGAACAACTGGCTCAGTTCGCGGCCGACCATCATCGAAATCAGGCTGTCGCCGTCCATGCTGTCGGCCCGTTGCAGGCCGATGTAGGCACCGTCGCGGAACACCGCCACTTCATCGGCGATGCTGAACACTTCGTTCATCTTATGAGTGATGTAGATGATGCCTTTGCCCTGGTTCTTGAGGTCGGCAATGATCGAGAACAGGTGGGCGACTTCCTTATCGGTAATGGCCGAAGTTGGTTCGTCCATGATCAGGATGTCGGAGTCGTAGGACACCGCCTTGGCGATCTCGACCATCTGCCGTTCGGCGATGCTCAGGTTGCCCACCTGCTCTTCCGGGTCGAGATTGATCCGCAGACGCTCAAGCAGTTTGGCGGTGCAGCGGTGCATTTCGCGGTGGTCGATCATGTGCAGGCCGTTGAGCTGCTCACGGCCGATCCAGATGTTCTCGGCGATGCTCATGTGCGGCATCAGGTTGAGTTCCTGGTGAATCATCGCGATCCCGGCCTGGAGCGCAGCCAGGGGTGTTTCAAAGACCACCGGTTTGCCCCGCAGGCGCAACTCGCCGGCGTCCGGCTGGTAGATGCCGGCAATGATTTTCATCAGGGTGGATTTGCCGGCACCGTTTTCGCCCATCAGCGCCAGCACGGAACCGGGACGCACCCGCAGCTGTACGTCGGACAAGGCCACCACACCGGGAAAACCCTTGCTGACGTTGATGATCTCCAGCAGGTACGGCTCATCGACAGATGTTGCGGTTGGCTGGATACCCACCAACGGGGGGCTCGAAGCAGTCGCTGAAGCGAACATGATCAGGTACTCCATCAGCAAGGTCGCGTCGCAACCTTGCGTGCTTATTGTTGTTATCGAACGGACGGACTATTTGAACTGGTCAACGTTTTGCAAAGTGATCAAGCGATACGGCACCCACACGGCCTGTTCGACCGGCTCGTTCCTGGCCATTTTCACCGCCGTGTCGACCGAACCATCGGCCTGCCCCTTGGCGTCCTGGAACACCGAAACCAGCAGAGAGCCCTTCTTCACCGCGTTCAAACCGTCGGGCGTACCGTCAACACCGGCGATCAGCACACTGCCTTTGGCGACACCCGCCTGTTGCAGGGCCATGGCCGCGCCAATCGCCATCTCGTCGTTGTTGGAGACGACCGCGTCGAACTTGCGGCCTTGGGTCAGCCAGTCGTTGACCAGGGTCATGCCCTTGTCCCGCGACCAGATGCCGCTCTGCTCTTGCTCGATCTTGATGTTCGGGTACTTGGCCAGCACCTCTTTTACGCCCTTGGTACGGTTGGTGGTGGAGTTGTTGGCCAAATCACCGAGCAGAATCACGATGTCGCCCTTGCCGCCCATTTTTTCCGCCAGGTACTGCATCTGCATCTGGCCGGCCTCCAGATCGTTGGAGGCGACAGTGACCACGCCTTTGGGCAGGTTCATGTCGTCGGGACGACGATTGACGTACACCAGCGGAATACCGGCCTTGACCGCTGCTTCGGTGATTTTCTTGGTGGCGGCGGTATCCACCGGGTTGACCACAATGGCGTCGACCTTCTGGCTGATGAAGCTTTCTACCTGGCTCAACTGCTTGACCACATCGCTGCGGGCGTCTTCGAACTGCAGCTGGACGCCTTCCGGATAGGACTTGGCTTTGGTGTCCATGGATTGGCGCAGGTAAGTCAGCCAGGTGTCATCGAACTGCGACATGCTGACGCCGATCTTCATGTCCGCGAGTGCGGCACCGCTGGCGAGCATCAGGGACAAGGCGAGCGAGGCGAAACGGATCTTGGTCTTCATGAAAGGTCTTTCTCCACATTCTTGTTGGTTTTATGGATAAGGCGTGACGATTTCAGTAAGCGGGCAAGCGGACTATCGGCGCTCCCGGAATGCAGCAGACCAGGGCGCCATTGCGTTCGACGCAAAGCAAGCGAGAGACGGAATGAAACGAGACGCGAGACAGGTCACGAGGGAGGTGCAGCGCGGAACGTAAAGCATGCAGAGCTGAGTTGAAGGTTTTCATCGACGGTACCTGGCTTTGTTTCTTGTTTTTGGTGCGTCCTTCACTCGTTCAAGGCCTGCTTGAGCGTGATCGGACGTTGATAGTCGGCAACCTGGAAACGACTTTATTGGAAAATAATTTCTATATCAACTCATTTTAGAATTTTATTCTGATTTTGTTCCATGGCTTTCAATTGCGCTCAAAGTCACCACTTGATGGCGCTCGAAACTGAGCCGCGCAGCGTCTAGCACGCGGGTGGTCGCCAGTGCATCACGGGGCTCGACCGGCAGTGGGCCACCGCTCTGTAACGCGGTTTGTAGCTGCAAATAGAACTGGTTCCAGCAGCCTCGCTCGGACGGCACCCGCTCGCGCACCTCGCCCTGTTCGAACCAGCCCCAGCGACGATGCTCTTCGACGCCCCAGCGCTCGCCCTCGGATTTGGGCGTGAGCCCGGCCAGGGTCGACGCCTCTTGCCCGTCCAGACCGTCGACGCTGTAGCAGCCCTGGGTGCCGGTCACGCGAAAACGCGGGCCCGGGGTGTTTTGCAGGCAACTGCCACTCAGGTGCGAGATCACGCCACTGGCATGGGTCAGGGACATAAAGAAGCCGTTGTCGAAGGTCTGGCCTTTTTCGAGGTAATCCAGTTCGGCGTAAACCCGGGTGACGGGGCCAAACAACAGCAACGCCTGATCCACCAGATGGCTGCCCAGATCGCGCAGGAAACCACCGCCGCTGCCGTTATTCACCGACTGTGGCGAGTAGCGTTCGATCCGCGACTCGAAACGGGTGACCTTGCCCAAGGCACCGGACTCGATGAGTTTGCGTACGGTGAGGAAATCCGAATCCCAGCGCCGGTTCTGGTAGACGCTCAAATGCACGCCCTGACGCTCGGCCATGGTGATCAGGGTTTGTGCCTGTTGCGTATCGGCGGCGAACGGCTTGTCACTGACCACCGCCACCCCGTGTTCGATGGCGTCGAGCACCAACGCCGGACGGCCTTTGAGCGGCGTGGACACCACCAGCACATCAACCCCGGCTTCGACCAGTTGGCCAATGCTGTCGAAGGCCGGTACTCCGGGATGTTCCGTGGCCAGCAGTTGTCGGCGCTCGGCGGAACGGGTGACCACGCCCACAAACGTCGCCGCCGGCAAACTGCTGATCAGCGGAGCATGGA
Organism: Pseudomonas sp. FP1740; assembly: GCF_030687165.1. NCBI lineage: Bacteria > Pseudomonadati > Pseudomonadota > Gammaproteobacteria > Pseudomonadales > Pseudomonadaceae > Pseudomonas > Pseudomonas sp. FP1740. The sequence goes on along the minus strand of NZ_CP117461.1, from coordinate 2,506,550 downwards.
AAAACCGGCCGCCATGGCCGTAACCAACAAGTCCGATACGCATGAAAACATCCTCCTTATATGATCGTTCCCACGCTCTGCGTGGGAACGATCGGTTACAGAGTTATTGGCAGAGTTCGCGGGTCACGCGTTCGAGCATCATTCGGTTGGACTCGTCCGGCCGGTCTTCCCAGGCGAACACCGAGACGGTGGCGATGCCATCGAACTTGATCTCGCGCAAGGTGCCGAAAAACGCTTCCCAGTCGACCTCGCCCTGGCCGATGTCCAGGTGCTGATGCACGGTGGCAGTGACACCCGGCGGGTTGACGATGTAGCGCAAGCCCGAAGAGGCCTTGTGGTTGTAGGTGTCGGCGATGATCAAGTGACTCAGCTTCGAGCCGGCGTACTTGAGCATCGAGGCGATGTCACCCACGCCATCGTCATAGAAAAACGTGTGCGGCGCGGCGTAGAGGTAGTTGATCCAGTCGCGGTCCAGACCGCGAATGATGTCCACCGACTCGTTGTTGCGCTCGCAGAAATCATAAGGATGGGCCTGGATATCGAGCTTGATGCCTTCGCGTTCGAACTCGGGGATCAGTTCGTCCATGGAACGCATGAACTGGTTCTCGCAGACCAACGGGTTGTCCGACTGGCCGGTGAACTCGGTGTTGACCAGTTCGCAGTCCATCTCCACGGCAATCTGGATCGCCCGCTTCCAGTTACGCACGGCAGCCACGCGCAAACCTTCATCGGCGGCGGCCCAGTGGTACATGGGTAATAAGGACGAGAGTTTGACCCCGGTATCGCTCAGGGCTTTGCGAAATTCCTTGATCCGCGCCTTGTCGACTCGCGGGGCTTTATAGAACGGCAGGAAATCTTCCCGGGGCGACAGCTCGATGTGTTCGTAACCGAGCTCGGCGACCTTGTCGACCATCTTGCCCAGGGACAGGTTGCGGTACATGTAGGGGTCTAGTGCGATGCGCATGTTTTTTTTATTCTCCTTAACCTTACGCTGATCGTTCCCACGCTCTGCGTGGTAATGCATCAATGGACGCTCTGCGTCCGCTTTTGGGACGCGGAGCGTCCCGGGCTGCATTCCCACGCAGAGCGTGGGAACGATCATTACGAGGGTTAGCCGTAGAAGCGGGGGCGATCTGGCAGGCCGACTTTGACGATCTGGCCGCTGTTCTGCGCCTCGATGCAGGCATCCGCAGCAACGGCGGCGGCGAAACCGTCCCACGCCGATGGCCCGCCGACCTGCCCGGCCCGCACGCCATCGATGAACGCCTGCAACTCGACGTCGTACGCGGCGATGAACCGATCCTTCCAGTCCATCAGAATCGCATTGGACAGTTTCGCTCCGCTGCGCAGCTGAACCTGCGACGGCTCCGGCAGTTTGGCGATGCCCGTCTCCCCTACCACTTCGCACTGGATGTCGTAGCCGTACTGGCAGTTGACGAACACTTCCACGTCGATGCGCGTGCCCTTGGCGGTTTCCAGCAACACGATCTGCGGGTCTTTCAAATGGGCGTGGGCCTTGCTGGTCTTGCGCGGAAACACCACTTGCACCGACACATAGTCGTCGTCGAGCAACCAGCGCAACACGTCCAGCTCATGGATCAGCGTGTCGGTGATCGCCATGTCGGTCTTGTAGTTTTCACCTACGGTCGGGTTGCGGTGTGCGCAGTGCAGCATCAGCGGCTCGCCGATCTGGCCACTGTCGATCACCGATTTCAATGCCCTATAACCTTCATCGTACGGGCGCATGAAACCAACCTGCACCAGTCGCTTGCCGTGGGCCACTTCGGCCTCGACGATCTTGCGGCAGCCTTCGGCGGTGACCGCCAGCGGTTTCTCGCAGAACACCGGTTTGCCCGCCGCAATGGCCGCCAGTACGAACTCTTCGTGGCTCGGGCCCCAGGAGGTGACGAGGACTGCGTCGACGTCCGGCGCCTTGATCAGCGCGTGGCCATCGGGATAAACCTCGGCGGTCAGCTTCAGATCGGAGACGACCTTGGCTGCTTGCTGCAAATTGATGTCAGTGACCGCGACGACCTGACTGTTGAGCAAGGTCTGGCTGCAACGACGGATATGGTCCTGGCCGATGGCCCCGGTGCCGATGACGCCAATGCGCAACGAATTGGAAAGCGAAGACATATAAACACTCCTGTTGTTCGTTTCAGGGCAATCAGTATTGACGGGCCTTGGCCAATCGTTCGTTGAGGGTCTTGGCCACCGCATCGGTGCGCGCGCTGGTGGAGACTTGCGCCACGCCGACCCGCCACCATGACAGGTATTTGTGAATCATGGTTTTGGGCAGGACCTTGATGTCGATCAGCGTCGACACCGTCTGCAAGCGTGCATCGGCCAACGCGGCTTGCAGCTCCTCGACGGTGTTGACCTTGTAGGTCTTGCAGCCGTAAGCCGCCGCGCTCATGGCGAAATCCACCGGCACGAAACCGCCATCGAGCTTGCCGGTTTCAGGATTGCGGAAACGGAACTCGGTGCCGAAGCTGTCCATGCCGTGTTCCATTTGCAGGTTGTTGATGCAGCCGAAGGTCATGTTGTCCAGCAACACCACGTTGATCTTGCGGCGCTCCTGGATCGAGGTTGCCAGCTCCGAGTGCAGCATCATGTAGGAGCCGTCGCCCACCAGTGCATAGACCTCGCGCTCAGGCTCGGCGAGCTTCACCCCCAGTGCGGCGTTCACCTCATACCCCATGCACGAATAACCGTATTCGACGTGGTAGGTGTTCACGCCCTTGCTGCGCCAGCTGCGCTGCAAGTCGCCGGGCAGACTGCCGGCGGCGGCGACGATCACCGCATCATCGGCCAGGGTTTCATTGAGCACACCGAGCACCCGGCTCTGGGTCAGGCAGGAACCGGTCAGCTCGATGAATTCGCGCAGCACCGCCGGGTCCAGGTGATCGTTGATTTCCGGGACGAAGTCTTGAGTCTGGTATTCGACCTGATAGATGCGGTCGACTTCCTCGTCCAGCTGCGCCCGGGCCTGTCGGGGTTGATCGCCCCAGCCGGAGCGATAGTCACCCAACACAGCGACCAAGGCGTTCAAGCCGGTTTTGGCGTCCGCCAGCAGTTGCACGCCATCGAGTTTCAGGGCGTCGCAAGGGCTGATATTGAGGTTGAGAAATTGCACGTCCGGGTGTTTGAACAAGGATTTCGACGCGGTGGTGAAATCGCTGTAGCGGGTGCCGACGCCGATGATCAAATCAGCGTCCTTGGCCAACAGGTTCGCCGCCAGACAACCGGTTTCGCCGATCCCGCCGACGTTCAGTGGATGGCTGGACACCACCGCGCTCTTGCCGGCCTGGGTTTCGGCGAAAGGAATATCGAAGCGCTCGGCAAAGGCCTGCAACGCTGCATTGGCACCGGAATACTTGACCCCACCGCCGCAGATGATCAGCGGTTTGCGCTTGCCTTTGAACAACGCCACGGCATCGCCGAGCATCGCTTCGGTGGCCGGACGGCGCTCGATGCGATGCACGCGTTTTTGCAGGAAGTAATCGGGATAGTCGTACGCCTCGGCCTGCACGTCTTGCGGCAGGGCCAGGGTGACGGCGCCGGTTTCGGCGGGATCGGTGAGCACGCGCATGGCGTGGATCGCCGCAGTCATCAGTTGCTCGGGACGGTTGATCCGGTCCCAGTATTTGCTCACGGCCTTGAACGCGTCGTTGGTGCTGATGCTCAGGTCGTGAAACTGCTCGATCTGTTGCAACACCGGGTCCGGTTGGCGGCACGCATAAACGTCACCGGGCAACAGCAGCAAGGGAATACGGTTGGCGGTGGCCGTGGCGGCAGCGGTCAGCATGTTCGCCGCGCCCGGGCCCACCGATGAAGAACAGGCGTAGATCTTGCGCCGCAGGTGTTGCTTGGCGAAACCGATGGCGGCGTGGGCCATGCCTTGTTCGTTGCGGCCCTGATGGACGATCAGGTCGCCGCTGTCCTGTTCCAGGGCTTGCCCCAGACCCAGCACATTGCCGTGGCCAAAAATGGTAAAGATCCCAGCAACGAATTTGCTCTGAACCCCATCGACCTCGATGTACTGGTTATCGAGGAATTTCACCAGGGCCTGGGCCATGGTCAGTCTTGTTGTGGTCATGCTCGCACCTTTTCCGTATGCAAATCCGATGTCAGCTCAGGGACTTCTGCAGGTGATCCATACTCGCGCCGATCGCCGTCTGGATATCCGCCAGGCCATGGACGCTGTCGGCAAACGGTTCGAACGACAGGTAGCCGCCATAGCCGCTACTGAGCAAGGTGTCGATCTGCGCCGCATTGCCGAGGATGTCGCCCTCGCCCACCAGCACCCGATGGCCGTCACGAATGGTCGCCAGTGGCGCCTCGGCATCTTCGACGCCGGAGATGTGCACCAACCCGGTCAGTTCAGGGAAGAATTCATGCTCGCTGGCCAGGTGATGGTGGAAGGTGTCATGCACCAGACGAAACACATCCAGCCCTCCGATGGCCTTGATCGCATCGACTGCCGTGCGTTTGCGCCGCAGCGAGCATTCTTCGAAACCCAGCGGTTCGATAAAGCCGAGAATACCGTGATCGCGCAGGATCGGTGCCAGTTCACTCAGCGCCGTGCGCAGGCCAGACGCACGCTGCGCTTCGGTTCGTGGATCGGCGCGGTCGTTCAATGGGCACATCACCAAGCCCCGTGCGCCACAGTCACGGGCATAAGCGGCAAGCTTCAGGGCGTGTGCGCGGCGCTCGTCATTCCAGACATCGAACGGATACAGCGCGTTGATCGACAGCACAGTGATGCCTTTGGCCGCGCACAGCTCACGGACGTGTTCGGGTGCGGTGCCATCCTCGATCTCGACGCCTTTGAGGTCGTTGCGAATCTCGATGGCGTCGGCCTTGAGGGTTACCGCCAATTCGATGAACGCCGGCAGGGACAAACGTGGGGCGACCATACGGTTCAAGGCGAAACGCAGGGGTTTGCTCATTTTTTGTTGTTCTCCGCACACGTGAATTATTTGGCTGTCGGCATGCTGAATTCAGGGCCCTTGGCGATGCTGTCGGGCCAACGCTGCATCACGCTTTTGTAGCGGCTGTAGAAGCGAATGCCTTCTTCGCCATAAGCGTGGTGATCACCGAACAGCGAGCGCTTCCAGCCGCCGAACGAGTGCCAGGCCATGGGCACCGGAATCGGTACGTTGATGCCGACCATGCCGACCTTGATGCTGCGGGCAAACGAGCGGGCGATGCCACCGTCGCTGGTGAAACACGATACGCCGTTGCCGAATTCATGGGCGTTGATCAGCGCCACGGCGCTGGCGAAGTCCGGCACGCGCACAATGCCCAGCACCGGGCCGAAGATCTCTTGCTGGTAGATGCTCATCTCGGTCGTGACCTTGTCGAACAGCGTCGCGCCGACGAAGAAACCGTTCTCGGCGCCTGGCACCTTGAAGTTGCGCCCGTCGACAATCAGCTGCGCGCCCTGGGCCACGCCTTCGCCGATAAACCCCTCGACCTTGGCCTTGTGTTCGGCGGTCACCAGCGGCCCCATGTCGCTGTCGCCTTGCATGCCATTGCCGACCTTCAGTTGATCGATGCGCGGCAGCAGTTTGGCAATCAACTGGTCACCGACATCACCGACGGCCACGGCAATCGAAATCGCCATGCAACGCTCACCGGCCGAGCCGTACGCCGCGCCGATCAGCGCATCCGCCGCTTGATCCAGATCGGCGTCGGGCATGACGATCATGTGGTTCTTCGCCCCGCCCAGCGCCTGTACGCGTTTGCCGCGCGAGGTCGCTTGCTGGTGGATGTACTCGGCAATCGGCGTCGAGCCGACAAAGGAAATCGCCTCGATGTCCGGGTGTTGCAGCAAGGCATCGACCGCCGCCTTGTCGCCCTGGACCACGTTGAACACACCGTCCGGCAACCCGGCTTCGGTGAGCAAGCGAGCCATCAACAAACTGGCGGATGGATCACGTTCAGACGGTTTGAGGATAAAGCAGTTGCCGGTGACCAGCGCCAACGGGATCATCCACAGCGGCACCATCACCGGGAAGTTGAACGGCGTAACGCCGGCGCAGACGCCCAATGGCTGGCGCAGGTTCCAGTTGTCGATGCCACCGCCGATGTTGTCGCTGAAATCGGTTTTCAGCAGGTTCGGCGCACCGCAGGCGTATTCGACGATTTCGATACCACGGGTCACTTCGCCCTTGGCGTCAGAGAACACTTTGCCGTGTTCGCGGCTGATGATTTCGGCCAGTTCGTTGTGATGGCGGTCGAGCAATTCCTTGAACTTGAACATCACCCGCGAACGGCGCAGGGACGATTGCTCGGCCCAGGCCGGGAACGCCTTCATGGCCGAAGCGACGGCCTCGTCCACGGTCTTCTGGCTGGCCAGCCCGACCCGCGCCTGAACGCTGCCGGTGGCCGGATTGAAGACATTGCTGAACCGCTCGCTACCGCTGTCCTGCACCTGACCGTCGATGTAATGGCCTATGACCGGGGCATCGCTCATTGTTCTTGTTCTCCGTTCGAATGTTTGAATTCAGGCGTTGTAATTCAGAGATCCAGAAGCCAGCTGTGCTGCGGATCGTTATGGAACTGCCAGACGCGTTTCGGGCCGGCCATCACGTTCAGGTAATACGACTCATAGCCGTAGGGCACGCTGACCGGGTGATAACCCTTGGGCACCACAACCAGATCGCTGTTTTCCACCGCCATGGCCTGATCGATGCTGCGATCGTCGGTGTAGACCCGCTGGAACACGAAGCCCTGGGGCGGGTTGATCTGGTGGTAATAGGTTTCTTCGAGAAAGCTCTGGTGCGGCAGATCGTCGGTGTCGTGCTTGTGCGGCGGGTAGCTCGACGAGTGACCGGACGGCGTACGCACTTCCACCACCAGCAGCGAATGGGCGGGCTCGGTGTCCGGCAAAATGTCGCAGACATAACGGGTGTTGGCGCCCTTGCCGCGCACACTGCGTTTCATGCTGTCGGGTTTGATCAACCGTGGGCCGAGGTTTTCGGTAGTCGAACCGGGGGCCGCGCACACGGCGATTTGCACGTCGCTCAACGCCACCACCTGGGCCTGGCTGCCGGGTGGCAAATACACGGCGAACGGTGATTTGTCTTCGAACACCGACTGACGATCGCCGATGTTGTCCCAGTCGAATGCGCCCTGCCCCGGTGCTTCACCCTTGATGCCGACCCGACCGCTGAGCAGCACCAGGCACAATTCCTTGTCGCCCGCGCTGACCGGCAGGGTTTCGCCAAGACTCAGGCGGTAAGCGGCAAAACCGACGTATTCCAACTCACCCTGACCCAACTCGACCATGGTCCGGCCACAGGCATTGCTCTTGACCAACAGGCTCATTGCGCGGTCCTCTCGTCGAGCAAGGCACGCAAGGTGTCGTAGCCTTTTTTGGCGTAGACGTAACTTGGTGCCACCGCCGGATCCTGCTCGGCTTCCACCACCAGCCAGCCGTGGTAGTCGGCGCCCAGCAGCACGTCGAGCAAGGCGCTGAAGTCGATGTCGCCATCGCCGGGCACGGTGAAGGTGCCGTTGATGATGCAGTCCGGGAAGCTCCAAAGATTGTTGCGCGCCAGTTGCACCACTGGTTTGCGCACGTCCTTGAAATGCACGTGGCAGACCCGTTCGATGTGTTTGCGCAATACCTGCAACGGCTCGCCGCCGCCCATGTAGCAGTGGCCCGAATCGAACAGCAGTCCGACTTCGCTGCCGGTCAACGCCATCAGTTTGTCGATGTCGGCCGGGGATTCGACGTAGGCCCCCATGTGATGGTGATAGGCCAGACGCACGCCCTGGGACAGGGTGAAGCGCGCCAGTTCAGTGAGTTTGTCGGCGTATTCTTGCCAGGCCTGCTCGGTGTGGAAACGTGGGCGCTCGACCAGTGGAATGCGCTGGCCTTGAATGGAGTCGGCGACTTCGCCATAGACCAGCACCTTGGCGCCGTTCTTCGCCAGCAGCTCGACATGGCTGCCGATGGCGTCGATTTCCTCGGCCACGGAACGGCGGGCCAGACGGCTGGAATACCAGCCCGACACCAGCGCCAGGTCGTAAGGCCGCAGCACATCGCCGACGCCTTTGGCGTCCTTGGGGAACTTGCCGTTGAGTTCAAAGCCTTCGTAGCCAATGTCCTTGCCTTCGCTGAGGGCGGTGCTCAACGGCGTCTCGCCACCGAGGGACGGCAGGTCGTCGTTGCTCCAGGAGATCGGATTGATGCCAATTCGGATAGCGGGCATGGCTGCACCTTTTATTGTTTTCTCAAAAATATTTGGCCAATCATCTGTGGCCAGTGGCGCTCTTGTGGCGAGGGGGCTTGCCCCCGTTCGAGTGCGTAGCACTCGCTATTTCGGGACCGCTTCGCGCTCCAACGGGGGCAAGCCCCCTCGCCACAAAAAGCCCAATCGACCACATAACTTTGTTCAGGCACGGGCCGTGCGCCAGGCATCGATCAGTTCGACGAACGTGCCCTGCACCTGACGAATCAGTGCCTCGTCGTCGATTTCACCGGCCAGCCACGCGCGGCTCGGTTCCTGGAAGATCGTCCGGCCCACGGCGAAACCACGGCAGGTCTGGCTCTGGCTGGCCTGCTGAAACCCTTCGGCCAGGGTCGCCGCCGGGGCATTCAGGCCCAGCAGCACCACGCCACGGCAATACGGGTCGCGTTCCTGAATCAGCTCGTCGAGTTGTTTCCACTCCTCGGCGCTTTGCGCTTCGATCTTCCACCACGCCGGGTAGATGCCCAGGTTGTAGAGGCGTTTCAGCGCGCGATACAGCACGTCTGGATGCGGTGATGGGTGATCCTTGGGCGGAATGATCTCCAGCAGCAATTCATGCCCGCTGACCTGCGAGGCCTGATACAGGCCCTTGATCTGCGCCTCTTGCTCCAGACGCAACAGCGGCTCATCGTCGGGATGGAATTGCACCAGGCATTTGATGATCTGTTCTTGCGGCCAGGCGATCAGGTTGCTACCGATCGAGCGCCCGTGTTCGAACGCCAATGGCCGCGAACCCTGCACTTCCACCGGCCGCGCTACCCACCAGCCACGACCGGTGGCGGCGTTCAGCGAGTCCTGACCGAAACGTTGATCGGCCAGCAAGCCGACATCGGCGTCGACACCCTGCTCACGCAAATCCGCCTCGACCCGTTCCACGGCTTTGATAAAGAGTTGTTTGAGTTCGCAGATAGCGTTCAGGTCGCGCCCGCCCTTGTGGGCCAGCTCCACCAGTTGCCCGCGATGATCGAAGGCAAAGATGAACAGCTGCTTCCACTGTTTGCGCGGCACGCTGACCTGATGCAGACGCTGCAACACGGCGTCCTGATCCGGCCGGGTGATCGGCACCGGGCTGTTGAACAGGTAATCGAGTTCGGCGCGGGTCGGCATCGCCGGAGCGCAGGCATGGCGCGATACCACCAGACCGCCGCAGGCATTGGCCAACTGGCAGCAGCGCTCGTCGCTGGCGTCCTCCAGCCAGCCACTGAGGAAACCCGACATGAAGGCATCGCCGGCCCCCAGCACATTCAGCACTTCGACGCGCACACCGGGATAGATCGCGCCGTCTTCGAGACGCGCCGGGATCGCCCCGTGGATCACCGTGCAACCTTGCGGGCCGAGCTTGACCACCAGCGTCGCCGCGCTCAGGCGCCGGACATTGCGCAGCGCGGTGAGCAGATCTTCGGAGCCGCCGGCGATCAGGAATTCTTCTTCAGTACCGACAATCAGGTCGAAACGCGGGAGGATTTTCTGCACGTGCTGGCTGACGTTCTGGTCGGCGACGAAACGGGTTTCACCGTCCGCCTTGCCGGCCAGGCCCCAAAGCACCGGGCGGTAGTCGATGTCCAGCACCCGTTTGACGTTGTGCTTTTCGGCGTAGTCCAGCGCCTGAATGCTCGCCTTGTAGACGCCGTCGGTGGAGAAATGGGTGCCGGTGATCAGCAGGGCTTTGCTGGAAGCGATAAAGGCTTCGCTGATGTCTTCGGCGCGCAACGCCATGTCGGCGCAGTTTTCGCGGTAGAACACCAGGGGAAAGGTTTCGCGATCCTTGAGGCCCAGCAGGACCATGGCGGTCAGGCGTTCCGGATCGACCTTGATGCCGCTGACGTCGCAGCCTTCACGGACCAGGGATTCAACGAGGAAACGGCCCATGTGGTCGTCCCCTACCCGGCTCAACATCGCCGACTTCAGCCCCAGCCGCGCGGTGCCGAAGGCGATGTTGGCGGACGAGCCGCCCAGGTACTTGGCGAAGCTGCTCACATCCTCCAGCCGCGCCCCGACTTGCTGCGCGTAGAGGTCGACGCCAAGGCGCCCGAGGCAAATCAGATCCAATTGACGCCCACTGGCAAAACGAGTCTGGCCCATGCTGGCTCCTGTTATTTTTATCAGCCTGCGTTCGGGGCGATGAAGGCGCCGAACACTCTTGGTGGATGCAGACTAAAACGACCGGGGCCGAACAATCAATATTTATTCCATATATTTTTTACGTGGAATATTTTTTCCAATAAACTTTGATACAAGCGTTCCAGACACCGTGCATCGTTTCAGCAGGCCCCAGGCCGATTGCAAGCTCAAGATTTTATTCCGGCCTACCCTGTAGACTGCGCACAGCCAACCTATTGTCAGGGGGTGACGAGAACCGTCATCTCTATAAGAACAAGCCAGAAGGATTTCTTATGTCCCGCACCGATCAGCCGGCTACGACCGAGAGCTCGCCCGACAGCGATCTCGCCAGCCCTCCGATCAATGCCGAGCGTCTGTTGCAGCTGATCACCGAGGAATACGAAAGCCTGCCGCGCCAGCTCAAACGCATCGCCAGCTACATGAGCCAGCAGAGCGACCGGATCATGGTCGACCGCATCAGCGACATCGCCCGCGAATGCGAAGTGCACCCGTCGGCCATCGTGCGCTTTTCCCAGCGCTTCGGCTTCAGCGGGTTCAGTGAAATGCAGGCGCTGTTCCGCGAGGCCTACACCCACAAGACCACGCCGGTGCAGAACTACCAGCAACGCATCCGCAGCATGATCGCCAACAAGTCGCAGAAGGCCAGCGGCGGCGACCTGGCGCGCGAATGCATCAACGCCACCCTGTCGGGTATCGAGCGATTGGGGCTGGAACTCGATGACCAGGCTTTCGACAAGGCCGTGGACCTGGTGGTGAATGCCGACAACATCTACGTGGTCGGGGTGCGTCGCTCGTTCGCGGTGGCCGATTACCTGGTCTACAACCTGCAACACACCAACAAGCGCATCCACCTGGTATCGGGCCTTGGCGGCAGTTACCGCGAGCAGATGCGCAGCGTGCGCGCCAACGACCTGGTGATCGCCATCAGCTTCACGCCTTACGGCAAGGAAACCCAGCACTGCCTGCGCATCGCCCAGCACCATCAGGCGAAAACCCTGATCATCACCGACAGCAACCTCTCGCCATTGGCCAAGCGCGCCAACACCGTGCTGCTGGTCAACGAGGGCAGCTCGTTTGCCTTCCGTTCATTGAGTGCCACCTTGTGCCTGTGCCAGGCGCTGTTCATCGCGGTGGCTTATCGACTGGAATTGAAGGTCGATGAGATTCATGAGCAGGCAGGCTTTGAGGATTAGCCTTCGAGGATGAACAATAGGCCTGAGGATTAGCGCGGAACCATTTGCACGTCGCTGAACCTCGGCTAAGGTTGTCCATCCCCAAGGACCGTCTGTAAGGAGAGGCTCAATGAAACTGATCGGCATGCTGGATTCGCCCTACGTGCGGCGCGTCGCCATTTCCGCCAAATGCCTGGGTATCCCGCTGGAACACGAGTCGGTTTCGGTGTTCAGGCACTTCGAGCAGTTCCAGCAGATCAACCCGGTGGTGAAGGCGCCGACGCTGGTGCTGGATGACGGTGAGGTGTTGATGGATTCAACGCTGATCATCGATTACCTCGAAGCCTTGGCCGCTCCGGGTAAAAGCCTGATATCCGACAATCCGGTTCAACGCTTGCGCTCGCTGCGGCTGATCGGCCTGGCATTGGCGGCGTGCGAAAAGTCGGTACAGCTTTACTACGAACGCAACCTGCGGCCAGCGGAAATTCAGTACGCGCCTTGGGTGAAACGGGTCGAAGGACAATTGGCGGCAGCGTATTCGGCGCTGGAGCGGGAGCTGGAAAAGCAGCCGCTGAAGACCGATGGCTCGATTGCACAGGATGGGATTAGCCTGGCGGTGGCCTGGAGTTTTACCAACCTGATGGTGCCGGATCAGGTGGATGCTGCGCAGTTTCCACTGATCAACGCGTTCACGGCGTATGCCGAAGGGCTTGAGGTGTTTATCGATACACCGATCGAGTAGGCAATACGCAGTAAGCCCAAACACTGAAAATCCCTGTGGGAGCGGGTTCCGCATTGGGCAATGCTCACCACAGGGGCCTGACGATCTGGCTGATTACCGCTTGGCCAATTCCATAATCATCCGCGACAGCAAATAAATCCGCGGCGCCACGCTTTCGACCTCGGCGTACTCTTCAGGCGTATGGATATTGCCGCCGACAATCCCGAACCCGTCCAGCGTCGGCGTACCAACACCCGCGGACAAACTCGCATCTGCCGCCCCGCCGCTGCCTTCTTCCGTCAACTTGCGGCCAATTTCGCCGTAAATGCCTTGGGCCATGGCCATCAAGCGATCCGATTCCGCCGTTTGCGGCATCGGTGGCAAGCCGCGCTTGAGGCTGGTGGTGACTTGCGTATCGGCAATCAGTTTGTCCTTCGACACCCGCGCCAGGTCCTTTTCGATCCGGTCGAATTCCTCCGGCACCGCCGCCCGCACATCAGCCTTGGCCGTAGCCTGATCCGGAATCACGTTGGTGCGGTCGCCGGCCTTGAGCACGGTGAAGTTGATGGTGGTTTTCTTCGCTTCATCGCCCAGTTTGCCGAGTTGCAAAATCTGGTGCGCGGCTTCCATGGCAGCGTTACGCCCCAATTCCGGGGCAACGCCCGCATGCGCAGCCTTGCCTTTGACCTCGACCACGGCAGTGGCGCTGCCTTTGCGCCAGACCACCAGGCCATCGGCCGGGCGGCCCGGTTCGAGGTTGAGGGTCACGTCGTGGGCCTTGGCGGTTTTCTTGATCAGGTCGGTGGCGACGTCCGAGCCGGTTTCTTCACTGGCATCTAGCAGGAAGGTGATCTGCGCGTAGTCCTTGAAGTCGAGGTTCTTGAGGATTTTCAGCGCATAGATCCCGGCGACGATGCCACCCTTGTCGTCCATCACACCCGGCCCATAGGCGCGGCCGTCCTTGATGTGGAAAGGACGCTCGGCGGCGGAGCCTTCCTTGAACACAGTGTCCATGTGCGCCATCAGCAGGATCTTCGCCTTGCCGGTGCCTTTGAGGGTAGCCAGCACATGGTTGCTCTCGTCCGGGGTGTTGGGCACCAGTTCGATGGTGGCACCCAGTTTCTTCAACTCTTCGATGGCGATGTCACTCACCTGGGTCAGGCCCGGTTCATAGCCGGAGCCGGAGTCGATGTTCACCAGCCGTTCCAGCAGTTTCAGGGCTTCAGCCTTGTACTGTTCAGCATCGGCGAGGACTTGTTTGTGGGGTTCGGCGAAGGCTGCGGGGGTGAAGGTGCCGAGGGCGAGGGTCAGGCCAAGACTGGTGGCCAGGAAGGAACGCGGGAGCTTGAACGTCATGAATCGATCCTTGTTTCGTGTCGGGGTCTTTAGACCCTACCTGACTACGACGCAAGGCTCTACACCGGATGCGACACATACAAACCTGCATGACCACACATTCCCTGTGGGAGCGGGATTGTGTGGTTATTGGGTTACACAGAATCCAGCAACTCTTTACGCGGCTTGCCGTCGCCATGGCAAATGACGCGGTTACGGCCGGTGCTCTTGGCTTCGTAGAGCGCCTGGTCGGCGTCGTTGAGCCACAGGGTCGCTTCGTCGTGGGCCGGGTTGAAGGCCGCCAGGCCGATGCTCAAGCTGACCTTCAGCGCCGGGTTCTGCTCGTAACCCAACGTGGCGAAACGAGCACGCAGCGCATCCATCGCCACGGCGGCACGCTCCAGCGGCAGGTCCGGCAGCAGCACGCAGAATTCGTCGCCACCATAGCGGCCGGCGACATCGGCTGCCCGCAGGTTCTGCTTGAGGATTTTGCTCAGCTGACGCAAGACGATGTCCCCGGCGACATGGCCGTAGGTGTCGTTGATGGTCTTGAAATGGTCGATGTCGATCAACGCAATCGCCCCACCCTTCTGCTGGCGCCGGCAACGCTGAAACTCGATGTCCAGCTGGTCTTTCCAGGCGCCGTGATTCAGCAGGCCAGTCAGGCTGTCGGTGCGGCTCAGGGCCAGCAACTCGCGCTTGTGTCGGCCGAGAGTGTGGGCCTGACGGAAGCAGACCCAGCCCAGGGACATCGGATAAATCGACAGCAAAGGTAAACAGGCGTATAGCTGAAATGGACTGGTTTGCGGGACAAAAGCCGGCATGAACACCAGCAGCCCGAGGCCGATCCCGAGGATCTGCGCGACGGCGCCCGCCAACAGAAAACGCAAGCCACCGATGGCCACGTTGTGCATCGCCATCATCGACAGCGTAGCTGCGCTGGGCAGCGGATTGAACTGCATGGCGGCCACCCAGAAACCGCCGAGAAACGCGTCCACCAGAATGTTGTGGTGTTCGGCGTGATAAGGAATTTTCGCCCGACGCGCCCATTGATAGGCCACATGCGGCCAGATGACGCCGTTGAACAGCATCACCACCCAGACCCAGGGCGCGGGGTCGAGTGGATACATCCCTGCACCGACACACAATAGTCCAAGGGCCAGTCCCAGGATGCGCGACCCATAAAGCCTCCTGGCCAATGAAAGTCCCTTTCCTCCCTTTTTTTCCATAGAGGCCTCTGTACTACTGAACCGAGCCTGACATCACATGGGTGAAAGTGATTGAAGTCTATCAGGGGAACGGCGAATAGCCATCACCGGATGACGGTCTGACAGCTGGTAGCTCCAATAGTGTGGCATCGCGATGAGGCGAGTGCCCAATGTTTGTCTATACATGAAGTAAGGGATCGATAAACCACGATAAACAGGAGGCCGCTGCAGAGGCTCCGCCAACCACCCTCAGTCCTGATCACTGCAAAAGGAATAGCCTGATGCTTTTGTTGGTTGTTGCTATCGCCGTTTTCGCGGCCTGGAGCTGGTTGAGCTACCCGGCCATCGGTTACTGGCTCTATGACTTGAACATGGCGCTGGAGGCCCGGCTGTATCGGTTGCACAAGCTTATCGTGCCGATCACCGAAATGACCGTCTCGACCTGGCAAGGCGGGCCCTACGAAGCCTCCAGCAACATACTGATGCTGCACGGCTACAGCGCCGACAAGAATATCTGGCTGCGCTTCGCCCGGCATTTTGTCAACGACTACCGGGTGATCATCCCCGACCTCGCCGGCCATGGCGAAACTGGTTTCAAGGCCGGTGGTGGCTACGACATTCCGGTCCAGGCCAAGCGGTTGATCCAGTTGCTCGATGTCTGCGGGGTCGAGAAGGTGCATGTGATCGGCAACTCCATGGGCGGCTACATCGCGGCATGGCTGGCGGCCAATTACCCCGAGCGTATCGTCTCGCTGGCGCTGCTCGACCCGGCTGGCGTCACTGCCCCGGAACCCAGCGACATGGAGCGCCACCTGGCTCGCGGCCATAACCCGTTCCTGATTCATTCCCGCGAAGAGTTTCAGCATTTCTACGCCATGACCATGGCTTCGCCGCCATGGGTACCGGGGATCGTGCTGGACGCCGTCGCCCAGCGCTATGAACAGCAGCGCGACGAACTGGAAGAAATCTTCAGGGACTTCCGGGCCAGCCCGCCGATGGAGCCAAAACTGCCCGATATCAAATGCCCGGCGCTGCTGCTGTGGGGGCGCAAGGACCGCTTGATCGACGTCAGCAGCGTGCCCGTCTGGAGCAAGGGCATCGCCGATCTGCGGGTGGAAATCTGGGACGGTGTCGGCCACATGCCGATGGTTGAGCAGCCGACCAAAACCGCACGCTTGTACCGGGAGTTTTTGCGGGCGCATCACATGACTCCCACCGCCTCATAGCAGCTGCTATGGGTTGGCGGATAATTCGGGAGGATGCTCGGCGATTCATACGAGGCGCGATTGATGAACATTCTTTACGACGAACGCATCGACGGCGCCCTGCCCAACGTCGACAAGGCGGTGCTGCTCAAGGCCTTGCAACAGGAGGTGCCGGATCTGGACATCCTCTGGCGCGAGGAAGAACTCAAGCCCTACGAATGCGACGGTCTCTCGGCCTATCGCACCACGCCGATGCTGGTGGCCCTGCCCCGGCATCTTGAACAGGTGCAGGCACTGCTCAAGCTCTGCCATGCCCGGAACGTGCCGGTGGTGGCGCGCGGGGCCGGCACCGGGTTGTCCGGCGGTGCGCTGCCGCTGGACAAAGGCGTGTTGCTGGTGATGGTGCGATTCAACAACATCTTGCACATCGACCCCGCCGCCCGCACCGCACGGGTCCAGCCAGGGGTGCGCAACCTGGCGATTTCCCAGGCAGCGGCGCCCTTCGGTTTGTATTACGCGCCGGACCCTTCCTCGCAAATCGCCTGTTCCATCGGCGGCAACGTCGCGGAAAACGCCGGTGGCGTGCATTGCCTCAAGTACGGCCTGACCGTGCACAACCTGCTGAAACTCGAAATCCTGACCCTTGAAGGCGAACACCTGACCCTCGGCGCCGACTCGCTGGACGCGCCGGGGTTCGACCTGCTGGCGCTGTTCACCGGCTCCGAAGGCTTGCTGGGGATCATCACCGAAGTCACGGTCAAACTGCTGCCCAAGCCTCAGGTCGCCAAAGTCCTGCTGGCCAGTTTCGATTCCGTGGAAAAGGCCGGTCGCGCGGTGGCCGAGATCATCGCCGCCGGGATCATTCCCGGTGGCCTGGAGATGATGGACAACCTGGCGATCCGCGCCGCCGAGGATTTCATCCACGCCGGTTACCCGGTGGAGGCCGAGGCGATCCTGCTGTGCGAACTGGACGGCGTCGAAGCCGATGTCCATGACGACTGCGAGCGAGTCCGCGAGGTGCTGCAACAGGCCGGCGCCAGCGAGGTGCGCCAGGCCCGGGACGAGGCCGAGCGCGTGCGGTTCTGGGCTGGGCGCAAAAACGCCTTCCCGGCCATCGGCCGTCTATCGCCGGACTACTACTGCATGGACGGCACCATCCCCCGTCGCGAACTGCCCGGCGTACTCAAGGGCATCGCCAACCTGACGCAAGAATACGGCTTGCGGGTGGCCAACGTGTTCCACGCCGGTGACGGCAACATGCACCCGCTGATCCTGTTCGACGCCAACCAGCCCGGCGAACTGGAACGGGCCGAAGCCCTCGGCGGCAAGATCCTCGAACTGTGCGTGAAAGTCGGCGGCAGCATCACCGGCGAGCACGGCGTGGGCCGGGAGAAAATCAATCAGATGTGTGCGCAGTTCAACAGTGACGAGTTGACCTTGTTTCACGCGGTGAAAGCCGCGTTTGACCCGCAGGGGCTGCTCAACCCCGGTAAGAACATCCCGACCCTGCACCGCTGCGCGGAATTCGGCGCGATGCACATCCACGCAGGAAAACTGCCGTTCCCTGAGCTGGAGCGTTTCTGATGGCGGATTTCGATGCCAGTGAAGCCCTGCTCGACCAGGTCAGGCAGGCGCTGGAAAACGCCACGCCGCTGCGCATTCAGGGAGGGAACACCAAGGCCTTTCTCGGCCGTGAAGTGGCCGGCGAAGTGCTCGACACCCGCGCCCACTGCGGCATCGTCAGCTATGACCCGACGGAACTGGTGATCAGCGTTCGCGCCGGCACACCGCTGAGCGAACTGTTTGCCGCGCTGGATGCCGCGGGGCAAATGTTGCCCTGCGAGCCGCCGTCGTTCGGCGAAGGCGCCACGGTCGGCGGGATGATCGCCGCGGGGCTGTCCGGGCCACGGCGCCCATGGTCCGGTTCGGTGCGGGACTTTGTCCTCGGTACGCGGGTGATCAGCGGACTGGGCACTCACCTGCGCTTTGGCGGCGAAGTGATGAAAAACGTCGCCGGTTATGACCTGTCGCGCCTGATGGTCGGCAGTTACGGCTGCCTCGGCGTGCTGACTGAAGTCTCGCTCAAAGTGCTGCCCAAACCCCGGCAATGCCTGAGCATCAGCCTGGACATCGACTGCGCCCGCGCCTTGGCCAATCTGGCGCAATGGGGCCAGCAACCGCTGCCCATCAGCGCTGCCAGCCACGATGGCCAGCGTTTGTACCTGCGCCTGGAAGGCGGCGAAGGCTCGGTCGCGGCGGCCCATCAACGGCTCGGCGGCGAGCCGCTGGACTCGGCCTATTGGTCCGACCTGAACGAACAACGACTAGACTTTTTCAATGAAGGCCTGCCGTTGTGGCGCTTGTCATTGCCCAATAACCTCGGGCCACTGGACTTGCCCGGCGAGCAGTTGATCGACTGGGGTGGCGCGCAACGCTGGTTGAAATCAGCAGCCGATAACATTCAATCACTGGCTCAGCAGCACGGCGGCCATGCCACCTGCTTCAGCCATGGCGTCACAGAAACGCCTTTCCAGCCCCTGGCCCCGGCGCTGCTGCGCTATCACCGGCAACTCAAGGCGCAACTGGACCCGCAAGGGTTGTTCAACCCCGGCCGGATGTACGCGGAACTCTAATATGCAAACCAACCTCAGCGAACAATCCCGCCAACTGCCCCGCGCCGAAGAAGCGGACAAGATCCTGCGCACCTGTGTGCACTGCGGTTTTTGCAACGCCACGTGCCCGACCTACCAACTGCTGGGCGACGAACTGGACGGGCCGCGCGGGCGTATCTACCTGATCAAGCAAGTGCTCGAAGGCGCCCCCGCCACGGCACAGGCCCAATTGCACCTGGATCGCTGCCTGACCTGCCGCAACTGCGAAACCACCTGCCCGTCCGGGGTCGATTATCACAACCTGCTGGACATTGGCCGCGCCGTGATCGATCAAGCGGTGCCACGCCCGGCCAGTCAACGATTGTTGCGTCAGGGCCTGCGGGCATTGGCGCCGAACCCGAACCTGTTCAAGACCCTGCTGCAGATCGGCGCCACTTTCCGGCCGTTGCTGCCACGGGGTGTTGAGGCGAAGTTACCCCACGACCTCCCTGCTCCGGGCGAACGCCCTGTCCCTCGGCATGCGCGCCGGGTGTTGATGCTCGAAGGCTGCGTGCAGCCCGGCCTGTCACCGAACACCAACGCCGCGACGGCGCGGGTGCTGGATCGGCTGGGGATCAGCGTGATTGCGGCGCCGGAAGCCGGTTGTTGCGGCGCGCTGGACTATCACCTCGACGCCCAAGCCATGGGCCTGGACCGCGCCCGACGCAACATCGACGCGTGGTGGCCGCACCTGGAAAGCGGCGCCGAAGCCATCGTACAAACCGCCAGCGGCTGCGGCGCATTCATCAAGGATTACGGGCATCTGCTGGAGCGCGATCCGGTTTATGCGGCCAAGGCCCGGCGAGTCAGCGAAATGGCCCTGGACCTGGTGCAAGTGCTGGCCGATGAACCGTTGGAACGAGTCTGCGCCGCCACCGACCGGCGGATCGCCTTTCACTGCCCCTGCACCTTGCAGCACGCACAGAAACTCGGCGGCGCGGTCGAGGCCGTGTTGACGCGGTTGGGCTTCAATCTCACAGCGGTACCCGACAGTCATTTGTGTTGCGGCTCGGCGGGCACCTATTCGATCACCCAGCCGGAGCTGGCCCGGCAACTGCGCGACAACAAACTCAACGCCCTGGAAAGCGGCCACCCAGAAGTCATCGCCACCGCCAACATCGGCTGCCAGAGCCACCTCAACAACGCGGGACGCACGCCAGTCAGGCACTGGATCGAATTGGTGGACCAAGTGCTGCGTTGACCGAGCAGCCTGAGTGGCAAGAACAGTCCTTGGCAGAATGAAGTTCGTCAGAAACTTCGTTTGTCGGCGCCGCCGAAGGCTGCGATCTTTTCCGGCATCCGTTACGTCACTGCGCCAGGAATTTTTTTCATGAGCCACCCGAATTTCGTCAGCCCTGACCTGATCCGCCAACGCTTCTCCAAAGCGATGTCCGACATGTACCGCGAAGAAGTGCCGCTGTACGGCGCGCTGATGGAACTGGTGGAACAGACCAACCGCCACGTGCTGGACAGCGACCCGCAAATCGCCCGACAACTGCACAGCACCGGGGAAATCCAGCGGCTGGACCTGGAACGCCACGGTGCAATCCGCGTCGGCACCGCCACTGAACTGGCGACCCTCGCCCGCCTGTTCGCGGTGATGGGCATGCAACCGGTGGGCTATTACGACCTGACCCCGGCCGGCGTGCCGGTGCATTCCACTGCATTCCGCGCCGTGCATGAGGCGGCATTGCAGGTCAGCCCGTTCCGGGTGTTCACCTCGCTACTGCGCCTGGAACTGATCGAAGACGCCGAACTGCGGGCCTTTGCCCAGTCGGTACTCGACCAGCGCTCAATCTTCACCCCGGCCGCGCTGACGCTCATCGAGCGCGCCGAAATCCAGGGAGGGCTGACCGAATACGAGGCGCAAGACTTCGTCGCACAAGCCCTGGAAACCTTCCGCTGGCACCATAGCGCCACCGTCACCGCCGAGCAGTACCAGCAACTCAGCGCCCAGCATCGACTGATCGCCGACGTGGTGGCGTTCAAAGGCCCGCACATTAACCACTTGACGCCGCGCACCCTGGACATCGACATCGTCCAGGCACAAATGCCCGCCCATGGCATTACCCCCAAAGCGGTGATCGAAGGCCCGCCCCGCCGCCAATGCCCGATTCTGCTGCGTCAAACCAGCTTCAAGGCGCTGGACGAGCCGATTGCTTTTACCGATCAAGCCGAGATGCGTGGCAGCCACAGCGCCCGCTTCGGTGAAATCGAACAGCGCGGCGCAGCGCTCACACCTAAGGGCCGGGCGCTTTACGACCGCTTGCTCAACGCTGCCCGGGATGAGCTCAAGGAGTTCCCCAACGAAGCCAATGCCGCACGCTACAACGCGCTAATGACGCAGCATTTTGGCGAATTCCCTGACACCGTAGAAGAAATGCGCCAACAGGAACTGGCGTACTTTCGCTACTTCGTGACGGAAAAAGACCTGTCTGCGGATGGGCTGAAAGACGCGTCGCTGGAGGATTTGCTCCGTGACGGGTATGTGCGGGTAGAACCGCTGGTGTACGAAGATTTCCTGCCGGTCAGCGCGGCGGGGATTTTTCAGTCGAACCTGGGGGACGCGGCGCAAACCCACTATGGTGTGCACTCGAACCAACAGGCGTTCGAAAAGGCGCTGGGGCGGTCGACGATTGATGAGTTGGGCTTGTATGCCGAGACGCAGCGGCGATCGATCGAAGAGTGTTTCGCAGCAATGGGCTTGAAGGTTACCGATTAGGCGTTATGGCCGCGAAAAGATCGCAGCCCTGCGGCAGCTCCTGCAGGAATACGAATTTCATGCAGGAGGGGCCGCCCCGTCGTTCGTCGCGTCGTTGCAGGCACGGCACGTTTTCGACCTTTTAAGCCGCACCGCCCTTGGCCTGTTGCTCCAGGTGCAGTTGCAGCTCTGGATCGATCTTCAGCGCAGCGGCCAGTTCGTCCAGATAATTGCGCTCGGCGTCCTGCTGATCGTCCACCAGCATCACGCTGGCCAGGTACATCTCGGCGGCCATGCCCGGGTCCTGGGCGGACTGCGCCACATCGGCGGCATCCAGCGGCCGGGCGACTTCGTCATCGAGCCATTGTTGCAGTTGCGGGTCGTCGGTATGGCGGCCGATTTCAGTGCTGATCATTTGTTTCTCGGCGTCGTCGATACGGCCGTCGGCCTTGGCGGCGGCGATCAAGGCGCGAAGGATGGCGTGGCTGTGGTCTTCGATTTCCGGACCGGACAACAGATCAACGGTACGCGGCGCCTGTTGGGGTGCCGAGGCCTGGCTGCGTTGCCATGCCTGATAGGCCTGGAACGCCATCATCCCCAAAGAGGCCAACGCCGCATAGTTGGTGCCGCCCGAGCGCGTTTGGCTTGAACCACCCGAAGGGGAACCGCCGCCCAACAGACCACCGAGCAAACCTCCCAGACCTCCGCCGCCAGCACCTCCACTCGCGCTGCCACCCAACAGGCCACCGAGCAAGCCACCCAAATCGCCCAAGCCGCCTTGAGTCGACGCCGCACCACCACCTTGTTGCGACAACGAGCCTTGGCCGGCCCGCAGTAATTGCTCAAGCAAATCGCTGGTGTTCATGACGACGTCCTCATTGATGGGCGGAAACCAAGTCAGGCAACGATAGTCCTCGCCGGACATTCCGCCAACTCCGTCTGGCTGACATCAAAAGGTGCCCCTTCACACTCCTGACAGAAACTGACAGCGCCTCCTTTTATGCTGCGTCCACCTTCTAATGGAGCAACCCCATGATCACTCCCCGTTTCATTTTGCTTTTCGTGGACAACCCCGCCGTCAGTGCACGGTTTTATGAGTTTCTGCTGGAGCGCAAGCCCGTGGAAGAGTCGCCGACCTTCGCCCTGTTTGTCCTGGACGACGGCTATAAACTGGGGCTCTGGTCGCGGCATGCCGCCGAACCTGCAACGGCTGTAACGGGCGGCGGGACCGAGCTGGCGTTCCCGGTGGAGTCTGCCGAACAGGTCGATGCACTGTTTACCAAGTGGAGCGCTCTCGGGCTGACCATGCTGCAAACACCGACCGAACTAGATTTCGGTCGCACCTTCGTCGCCCTTGACCCGGATAGCCATCGGCTGCGTGTGTTCTTTCCTCATTAAGCTGACAACACTGGCATACAACGCTCATGACGTACCCCGGATATTTCCGGGGTATTTTTTTGCGCGGCGTCTAAGATTCAAAGGTGGTGAACCTTATCCCCGAAAATCCGGTCGATACCTGCAACCCGATCCGGTTTGCCGACGCCCTCAATAGCAGGGTGATAACTGGCTTGCTTCATTTTCTGGAGAACGCCCCCGTGATATCCACCGTACACATCGCCAGGCTCAAAGCATGGGGCGCCCATGGTTTTACCGCCACCGGCGTGGTCACTGCTTTCCTCGCGACCCTCGCCCTGCTGGAGAACCAGCCCACCCATTGCCTGCTGTGGCTGGGCGTGGCGCTGATTGTCGACGGGCTGGACGGTGCGCTGGCGCGCAAGGTCAATGTACAGTCGGTGCTGCCGAGTTTCGATGGTTCGATCCTTGACCTGGTGATCGATTACCTGACGTATGTGTTCATTCCGGCGCTGTTCATCTATCGCTACATTCCGTTGCCGGACTACACCCTGCTGCTGACCGTGTCGCTGATTCTGGTGTCGTCGCTGTTTTGCTTCTGCAACGTCAATATGAAAAGCACAGACAATTATTTTCAGGGCTTCCCCGCCGCGTGGAACGTAGTCGCGCTGTGCCTGTACATCATCGATCCGTCGCCGTGGATCACCTTGCTCACCGTCATCGGCCTGGCGCTGTTGACCGTGACCCGGATGAAATTCCTGCACCCGTTCCGCGTGCGGCGGTTCATGCCGATCAACATTGCCGTGACGGCCATCTGGTTGCTGTGCAGCTTGTCGCTGGTGCTCAACCATCCGGTCATCAATCCACTGGTGATGGGCCTGTGGCTGCTGATGTCGGCGTACTTCCTGGGGATCTGCATCTGGCGCACGGCGCTGGAGTGGTTCGACGGCTCGCGGCTCAAATAGGCACTGCATTCATGCCCATCCATATCGTGCAACTCGGTTCACCCCGCACTGCAAATGAAGGCCTGCGCCTGGGCACGGTACGCCGCCCGCCCCGTGGCGTACCGAAGGCCGAATTCGCCAGCCGTGATTTCTATGATGTGTGGCAACCGCTGCTGTCCCCCAGCCCCGAACTGGTGGCCGAAGCCAAAGCGGCAGAAGATGCCAAAGCCTGGGAGAACTTCAAGCGCAAGTTCAAGGCCGAGATGAACCATCCCGCGCCCAGTCAGCTGCTGGACCTGCTGGCTGCCCTCTCCCATCAAACCTCGCTGGCCGTGGGGTGTTATTGCGAAGACGAAGAGCATTGCCACCGTTCTGTATTACGGGAGCTACTGGAGGCTCGTGGCGCAAAAATTGTTTAGCCAAGATGCAAATTTGATCGCTCGCCCGAGTGTTCACGGGCAAGCTGAATACACTTCATAGCCAAAATGGTCGTCGGGTCGATCAACGCCACTTGATGCCCCTTGATCATGAAGGCCTCGCCGTGCTGCAACACCAGCGGCAACTCCGTACATCCCAGGATAAGCACATCGGCGCCCAGTTCACACAAGTGCTCGGCGGCGATCAGGAGTTGGTCCCTGCAAAGGCCCTCGGTGAACCCGGCCTTGATCCCGAGCGACCCATAAATCGCATCCATGACCAACGCCTGGTAATCCACACCGGGGGCGACTATGTGCAACCCGACTCGCCGGGCCGCCTCGTGGTAGACCTGACTCTTGATCGTGCCCGACGTCGCCAGCAGCCCCACTGTTTTCCCGGCGCCATACCGCTGAACGATGGCCTCTACCGTCTCGGCAAGCATGTTCACAATAGGTACGCGCAAGTGTGCCTGGATGCGCTCGACAAACGCGTGAGCGGTGTTGCATGGGATCGCAATGGCATTGGCTCCAGCGCTTTCAAGCCGCTTGCAGGTGGCATACATCGCCATCGTCGGATCAGTTTCGTCATTCAACAAATTGGCGGTGCGATCAGGAATCTGGGGGTTTTGTTCGACCACCATCTTGATGTGCTCCTGGTCACGGCCGGCCGGTGTATGCGCAACCACCTTGCCCATGAAATCGACCGTTGCCGCAGGCCCCACCCCGCCTACGATCCCAAGCTTGAAGGGTGGGCGATTCGACTGACCTTTCTGCTGGGTCGCGAAGCCGGCATAAATCTCATTGATATCCAGCACCGTGATGCCCCGACGCTGCAGGTCGCCGCAGACCAACGAGAGCTCGGTCATGCCCGGCAAGACCATCGTGGCCCCCTGCTCCTGAAGCGACAGACAGGCCTGATACACACATTCCAGCGGCACACCGTCAAGGTAGCCATCCTTGATGCCGTCGACGCCATACATCGCTTCCATCAACCCCGATTGTTCGTCAGCACCTGGATAAACGAGTTTGAAGTCGGAGCCGAAGTAGCGTTCGAACAAACCGGCGTGGCGAACATAGTCTGAGGCGAGAATGCCCAAAGCCGTGCCGGGTTCAACAACATGGTCGATGTGCCTGCGCAACGCGGCCATCATGTCCAGAACCGGTATGCCTATCTCCTCCTGGATCTCTCCGCGGAAAGTGTGACTGGCAAAACAAGGCAGTACGATCGCGCTGACCCCGCTGGCCTCGAAAGTCTGACAGACCTGGAAAACATAGAACTTTCTGGAGGTCATGCTCGCGCCTCGATCCAACGGCATCAGCACATCTTTGAACGGGTGTTGCTCGAACAGGAAGTGATAGCGGCCTTGATCCTCCAGCACCGCCCTGGACTTCACCAACTTATAGAAAAGATCGCCGCCGGCCAGTGAGCCAAGCCCGCCGACGATGCCCAGTTTGTGTACCAATGAAGACTCACGGGATGGCTTCGATTTCGTTTTCATGGTGATAGCGCTCAGACGGTGGCTACAGAGCGAACAGGCAGTGGGGACACCTCGGTTTGCGGCACGTCGTCCGGCTCTTCGAGAGGCTCGGATTTAGCGATCACGGCCGTAGCGATGCTATTGCCCACCACATTGGTGGCCGTCCTGGCCATATCGAGGAACTGATCAATACCGATAATCAGCAAAATGCCAGCCTCTGGCAGATTGAACATGGGCAACGTCGCCGCCACGACCACCACCGAAGCCCGGGCAACACCCGCCATGCCCTTGCTGGTAATCATCAGTGTCAGCAAGATCAGCAACTGCTGCGTAAAGCTCAAATCAATGTTGTAGGCCTGGGCGATGAACATAATGGCGAAGGCTTGATACATCATCGAACCGTCGAGGTTGAATGAGTACCCCAGTGGCAGTACGAAGCTGGATACCCGCTTGGGTGCGCCGAACTTCTCCAGCGCTTCCATGGTTTTTGGATACGCGGACTCACTACTGGCTGTCGAGAATGCCAGCAGAATGGGTTCGCGGATCAACTTGCCCAGGGTAAAGACTGAACGCCCCAGAAACAGGTAGCCGGCAGCGAACAGCACGCCCCATAGAATCACAATGCCCAGGTAGAACTCGGCAATCAGTTTTCCATAATCGACCAGCAAGCCGAGACCTTGGGTGGTGATGGCCGAAGCGATGGCGGCAAAGACACCGACCGGCGCAAAGGCCATGACATAGTCGGTGATCTTGAACATCACCTTGCCCAACTCTTCAATGCTGTCGGTAATCTTCGTGTAACCAGCGCGCTTGATGCCTGCCAGCGCAAAGCCGAAGAACAACGAGAACACTACAATTTGCAGAATCTCATTGTTGGCCATGGCTTCAGCGATGCTTCGAGGGAACACGTGACTGATGAACACCTTGAGGCTGAAGTCACCCGTGCTGACAACGGCCGGCGCCGCTGCGCTTTGAGTCAGGTGCAGATCCAGGCCCGCGCCCGGCTGGAATACGTTCACCAGCAACATGCCAATGAATAGCGAAATGATTGAGGCCGACACGAACCAGATCATGGCCCTGGCGCCGATCCGTCCTACGGATCGGGAATTACCCATGCTGGCAATACCACCGACCAGTGTGGCGAACACCAAAGGCGCGATGATCATCTTGATCAACCGCAGGAAAATGTCCGTCACCATCGAGAAGTAGGAGGCGATCTCCCGGGCGGCTTTCTCATCCGCTGCGAAATGATGGCAGGCCCAACCTGCAAGAACGCCCAAGGCGATCGCTATCGCAATCTGGCGGGGTAGTCTGTTTCTTTTCACGGTGCATTTCCTCAAGTGGTTTTGTAGGTCTTTTTACTTGGCAGGAGACAAGATTGAAGTGCCCCGATGTTCTGCGGCAGCGGGGTTGTGGCACCGATTCTAAGGAGGCCACTCACGCCGGATGATGAGTAATCACCATAGGCTGATGCGTTTTTGGAATAGTTTGCGAAATTCCCTCAATGGCGCCATTGCACCGCAGTAAACTCTTCGCCAGAGACGCAATGAGGTGCCAGCATGCAAACCAAATGGTTGGACGATCTTCTGGCGATTGCCGAATGGAAGAACTTTTCCCGAGCGGCGGAAGTGCGTTGCGTCACGCAGTCCGCGTTGTCTCGGCGGATTCGTTCACTTGAAGAATGGGTAGGCGCCGAACTGGTGGATCGCGGCACTTATCCTGTCCAGCTGACTCAAGCGGGCCGCAGCTTCTGTGAAGAGGGGCGCGAGGCACTGTCGGCGTTGTTGCAATTGCGCCTGGCCCTTCGCGAAGGCGAACGAATGCCGGGGCGCTCGATTCAGGTCACCGCCGGGCACAGTCTTTCAATGACCTTCCTGCCTAAATGGCTCACCCAGTTTCAACAGCAGAATGAGCCCTTCAATGCTCGCGTGGTGGCCGCGAACATCCACGATGCGGTCATTGCGCTGGAGGAAGGTAGCTGCGATTTGATGATCGTCTACCACCATCCCCTCGCCCCGATCCAGCTCGACCCCGAGAAGTTCGGCAGCTTGACCCTGGGGCATGATTCGTTCGTTCCACTGTGCGCGCCGGACAATAACGGCAAACCGTTGCATCGGCTGCCGGGGACGGCCGCCAAACCAGTGCCGCACCTGGCCTATACCGCGACCACTTTTTTGGGCCGCGTGGCCGATATCGTCATCAAGAATGCACCGACTGCTTGCGTGCTTGATCGTTGCTTTGAGGCGGACATGGCCATGTTGCTGATGAGAATGGCGATCGAGGGCTACGGCGTTGCCTGGCTGCCCCTGAGCGCCGTGACCGATGAGCTGGCGCGAGGGCAATTGGTGCTGGCCGGCGGCGATGAGTGGAAGACCCGGCTGGAGATACGTTCGTATTGTTCGATCGCCAATCAGAACCCGACGATGCGCGAGCTTTGGAAGACGCTTGAGACTGCATCGCGAGCAGGCTCGCTCCCACATTAGAAGCGGACGAGGGGTTGATCATGGTCAATAATGTAAAGATCGAGATGTATTGAACGACCACCGTCTGCTCGTTTACCCACGGGAGGTTTGTCATGTCTGGTGAATCACGCTTCATGCTGGTCGCCTCACCGCTGATGGAACACAGCCCCGCCTTCGACCGGGCCGCGATGCTGGCCAAGGCCGAGGGGGCGGCCCTGCACATCGTGGCCTTCGACTATCTGGAAGGTCTGGCGACCGCCAGCCTGGTCAACGAAAAAGCCCTGGAACAGATGCGCCTGGGCTACATCGAGCGTCATCGCCAGTGGCTTGAGGAACAGGCCCATCCCTTGCGCAAGATCGGTGTGCACGTCACCACCGAGGTGGCCTGGGTCGAGCATCCGCTGGAGGAAATCCTGATTCACCTCAAAGAGCAGCCGATGGACGTGCTGATCAAGGCGCTGGAGCATCAATCGCGGCTGTCGCGACTGGTATTTACGCCCCTCGACGTGCATTTGCTGCGCGAATGCCCGGTGCCGCTGCATTTCGTCAGCCATGCCACTCGCGCGTTGCCGCGCAAGATCGTCGCCGCGGTCGACCCGCTTCATCGCGATGATCACTACAAAAGTTTCAACGACCGAATCCTTCACGAAGCATCGAAACTGGCGAGCGCCTGCAATGCCGAGCTCGACGTGGTCTACGCCTGTGACCTTTCAGCCATCAGCGCGGATGAGTTCAACTTCTATAACGGTTCGGCGCTTTTCTCTTCAGGCCAGATCAAGACCCTGTTCGACCTCCAGGAGGATGCGTTCAACGAACTGGCCGCGCGCAACGGCATCGCGCCGGAGCAGCGGCACATGATCATGGGCAACCCCACCAAGGTACTGACCCACTACACCGAGACCCATGATGTGGATGTGATCGTCATGGGCCGGATCGGCCATCGCGGCATGGGCCGGTTGATCGGCAGCACGGTAGAGCACGTGCTGTACAAAATGCCATGCAGCGTGTGGGTGGTATACACCGAATCACTGGATGAGTGACTGCAACGGCTGAATACCAAATTGTGCACATACCTTTGTGGACGCGACCCCTGTGGCGAGGGGGCTTGTCGGAACGCCGCACCGCCCCGTTCGGCTGCGAAGCAGTCGCAAAGCTTTTGGGGCCGCTTCGCGACCCAACGGGGGCAAGCCCCCTCGCCACAGGAGGTAGCGCCCACAGGGATTTTGCGTTCTCGGTTCAACGTCGGGTGATCACCACCTCCAGGTATTCACCGGGCACCACCAGCGACCGCTCCCCCGCTCGGTTCAGGCGCTTGAGCAGTTCCGTCAGGTCGTTTTCCAGGGCGGCGGCCCCTTCAGGTGGCAGGGTCGCAAAGGCCTTGTGAACCGGGCCGTACCAGGTGCGGAAGGTGTCGATGAAATGGGCGGCCGAACGATAGCGGAAGTTGAATAAGCGTCGTGTCACCTGAAGCACGAAGTCGCGCTGATCGAAATGCGAGTGCAACCACGCTTCGGAGCCCCAGTTTGAAGGTGGTTGAGCCCCTACGGGTGGCGGCATGTGGCGCCCCAGGACCTTGAACATCTGGCCGACAAAGCCCTCGGGCGTCCAGTTGGCAAGGCCAATCCGGCCTCCCGGACGACACACCCGCGCCAGTTCCGCAGCCGCCTTGGGTTGATCCGGAGTAAACATCACCCCAAAGGTCGAGAGCACGGCATCGAAACTGGCATCCTCGAAAGGCAGCGCCTCGGCATCGGCCACCTGAAAGGTCACGTTCAGGTGTTCCGCCCGTGCCCGGTCTTCGCCACGCTCAAGCAACTTGGCCACATAGTCGGTGGACGTGACCTTACAACCCCGACGCGCAGCGGCAAGCGTTGCATTACCGTTGCCCGCGGCGACGTCCAGCACCCGCTCATCACAGAGCAAGTCACAGGCTTCGGCCAATAGCTCGCCGACGATCTGTAGGGTGGTGCCGATCACGGCGTAGTCGCCGCTGGCCCACGCAGTCATCTGACGGTTTTTCAGGGCGGTGAGATCAATGGGTGTGCTCATGACGTCTGCTCCGCTGCGGGTTGGAACGCGTCCCGGCTTACTCCGCCGTGGTGGGATCGATGATGTTCACAACTCGGGAAACGCTGTTGATCGGAAAACCACCTTGTTTGGCATGCTCCCTGATGAGTTCCTCACTCGGCGCGATATACACGCAGTAAATCTTGTCGCCCGTGACGTAACTCTGCTGCCATTGCACTTGCGGCCCCAATCCGCGCAACACATCGCAGGATTTTTGCGAGATCGCTTTGAGTTCCTGTTGCGCCAGTGCGCCGGCTCCCGGAAGCTCGCGTTCAATAATGAACTTAGGCATAACCCTCTCCCTTTCATGATGGTGATGGCAGGGTCGCAAGTGACCCCGTCCACAAACTAAAGCTCCCGGACAGGTATCCGTCCTGCCCGGTCGTCCGGCAGACTCACGAAATACACCGATCTCCGATACATGGTCATGCGTTTGTAACGCAGGATTAACACCCGGCCCCCGGGATTGCCGATGCGCCCTGATTCAGCTCTTATGGGCCACCGTTTTTTGAAAGGATTCCCCCATGCCTCGCCTGGACTGGCTCGCTCAGCACATGCACCACAGCGACATCTTTGCTTCATGGATTCACCAACAATTCCACTATGAATACGCCGACCAGCCCTTGCCTCAGTGGCAACGGGAATTCGCTGACGGCCAATTCGACGGCACATGGCAATGTTTGATCGCCCTGGATGAAAACCGCCTGCTGGGCGGTGCAGCGCTGGCTGCCGCCGATCTGACTCAACGGCCTGACCTCGGTCCTTGGCTGGCCTGCGTGTTCGTCACCCCCCAAGCGAGAGGAAAAGGATTGGCGGAGCGTTTGATTGAAGGGATATGCGCGCAGGCCAGGGAACGTGGCGTGGCGAAGATCTATTTGCACACCCGGGACCAAAGCGATTACTACGCCAGACGCGGATGGACAGTGCTGGAGCGTTTTCAGGCCTGGGAAAACGACCAATGGCTCATGGTGCGCAACCTGTGAGCCATTGATTGGAAAGGTTACGCAGCAGGCGCCTTGGCCTCTTCCAACAGCTGCCGGATCATCTGCTCCTGAGTCTCGTAGCGACCCTCGCCAAAGTGGCTGTAACGCACCTGCCCCTTGGCATCGATCAGGTAGTGAGCCGGCCAGTATTGGTTGTCGAAGGCGCGCCAGATCGCGTAGTTATTGTCGATCGCCACCGGGTAGGTGATACCGAGTTTTTTCACCTGATCGCGAACGTTGTCGAGGATGCGTTCGTAACCGTATTCCGGGGTGTGCACGCCGATCACCACCAGGCCGTCCTTTTCATATTTTTTCGCCCAGTCCTTCACGTAGGGCAAGGTGTGCTGGCAGTTGATGCAGTCATAGGTCCAGAAATCCACCAGCACCACCTTGCCGCGCAGGGAGTCGTTGCTCAGCGCTGGCGAGTTGAGCCATTCGACCGCGCCGGAGAGTGACGGCATCGCACCTTTGGCCGCATCCATCGGGTCGGCCTTGACCTTGCTGACCAGGTAATCGACCACTTTCGGCACGGTTTCCAGCACCTGCTGTTCCACCGAGGTAACACCTTCGGAGGAGGTGCCGGCGAGCAGTCTGTTATCGGTGCCGGTGGCGATGACCGCCGCCGCGACCAACACCCCGGCACCCGCGCCGCGACGCAGCCAACCGGTGACCGGAATCGACGGTTTCAAGCGATTGACCAGGCCGCGACCGGCGAAGATCAAGGTGCCCAGTGACAACGCGCTGCCCAGGCCATACGCCACCAGCAGCAGACTGGTCTGCGCGTTGGCGCCTTGCAGCATGGCGCCGGTGAGGATCACCCCGAGGATCGGCCCGGCACACGGTGCCCAGAGCAGGCCGGTGGCGACGCCGATCATCACCGAGCCCAGCGGGCCGGACATTTTGCGAGTGTTGGGGTCGAGGCGATTGCCCAGCAACACGAACGGCCGCGCCAGCCAGCCGCCGATGCGGGCGGAGATCAGCGACAGCGCAAACAGCACCATCACGATCAGCGCCACATGGCGGCCGGTGTTGTTGGCTTGTATCACCCAATCGCTGCTGACCACGGCCAGGCTGGAGATCAGGGCGAAGGTCAGGGCCATGCCACCGAGGGTGAGCAGGATCGAGGTGCGTGTGCGTTTAACACCGGCAAACAGAAACGGCACGACCGGGAGGATGCAGGGGCTGAGGACGGTCAAAATGCCGCCCAGGAATGCGATGAGAAACATGGGGATCACCTTGAAAATACAAGTCCGATGTGGGAGCGAGCCTGCTCCCACACTGGGAATATTGAGTTCATCAGAACAGTGCCTGGCTTCAAGCCATCTGGTTTTCCAACTGCTGGCCCTGTGGCGTCCGGCTGTAACCGTTCTCTGCAACCAATTGCCCCTGCGGTGTGCGGCTGGAACCATCCTCAGCCACCAGCGGCGTCAGTTGGAAGCAGGTGCTGCTGCCACAGCTGCTCTGTTCAACAGCCGCGTTGGCATGGGCGGCGACGCCGGCTACGGAAAAGACGATGGCGGTCAAAAAGCGGGTGACGTTGTTCATGGAGTTCTTCCTGTTTCAAAAAAGGGATTGATAACGGGTGAGCAAAAGACTCAGTTGTCTTCGTTGCAGTTGTCAGCGAATTTGCGGTAATCAAGGGCCTGGGTTTTGCCTTGGGAATCCAGGTAGGTCATCCGCGCATTCACAATCCCGCAGGAAGGCGTGGCGTCCTCTTTCATCGACAGCACCTTCTGGATGTCCAGGTGCGTGCCATAGGTGTAGGTTTGCGGGGTGACATTGGCTTCGGCCCGGGCCGACAAGGTGCAGATGTTCAGAGCGGCAAACAGGCAGGCGGCGTAGACGGCTTTGGTATTCATGGTGGTTTCCTCGGGGCTTCAATGGGTCAATCGTTGCCAAATCGTTGATGGGGCCGAGGCGGTTTGGGTTTGCCTCGATGGAAGCCATTAGAAGCCCGCGAGGTATCCCGTCTGTGTCCGGAACAGGCGCGAGTAAATTGCTATGTATCAACACCGGCCGGCGATACACAGCGATACAAAACCCCTGAAACCGGCTGTTTTTGCGTCCCCGTGTATCCGCCGACAGGCCAGATACACTGCAATACAAACCGCTGCGGGCGAGCGAGCCTTGACTCGGTAGACTGCGCGAAAACTCCTACTCAAGAGGCATGGCGACCATGGAACACGTCGATCACATTCTCATCGTGGACGATGACCGCGAGATCCGGGAACTGGTAGGCAATTACCTGAAGAAGAACGGCCTGCGCACCACCGTGGTAGCGGATGGACGGCAGATGCGTGCGTTTCTGGAGACCACGCCGGTGGACCTGATCGTGCTCGACATCATGATGCCGGGCGACGATGGCCTGCTGCTCTGCCGTGAGCTGCGCGCCGGCAAACACAAGGCCACGCCGGTGCTGATGCTCACCGCGCGCAACGATGAAACCGACCGCATCATCGGCCTGGAAATGGGCGCCGACGACTACCTGGTCAAACCGTTCGCCGCCCGTGAACTGCTCGCCCGTATAAACGCCGTGCTGCGCCGTACGCGGATGCTGCCGCCGAATCTGGTGATCACTGAAAGCGGTCGCCTGCTGGCGTTCGGTCGCTGGCGCCTGGACACCTCGGCACGGCATCTGCTGGATCAGGACGGCACCATGGTCGCCCTCAGCGGCGCGGAATATCGTTTGCTGCGGGTGTTCCTCGATCATCCTCAGCGGGTGCTCAATCGCGACCAGTTGCTCAACCTGACTCAAGGTCGCGACGCCGACCTGTTTGACCGCTCCATCGATTTGCTGGTCAGCCGCTTGCGTCAGCGCCTGCTCGACGATGCCCGGGAGCCGGCCTACATCAAGACCGTACGCAGCGAAGGCTATGTGTTTTCCCTGCCGGTGGAAGTGCTCGGTGCGCCGTCATGAACCTTGCGCTGCACTGGCCCCGCACGCTGGCCTCGCGGCTGTCGCTGATTTTCCTGATCGGCCTGATCCTCGCCCAGGCGCTGTCCTTTGGCGCGCAGTACTACGAGCGTTATGAAAGTGCGAAAAATACGATGTTGGGCAATCTGGAAACCGACGTTTCGACCTCCCTCGCCATCCTCGACCGCTTGCCTGCCAACGAACGAGCGAGCTGGCTGCAGCGCCTGGAACGCACCAACTATGGTTATCTGCTGAATGAAGGTTCGCCCGGCACACCGATGGCGCCCAGCGATGTGCCGATTGCCGTCCCCTCGATTCAGGACGCCATCGGCCATGAATATCCGCTGACTTTTACCGACATCCCCGGCCCGAAGAAACACTTCCAGGCCCATCTGAAACTGAAGGACGGCAGCCCCGTCACCATCGACGTGCGACCCGCGATGGTGCCTTTGTCCCCGTGGTTACCGGCGGTATTACTGGGGCAACTGGCGCTGCTGATCGCCTGCACCTGGCTGGCCGTGAGAATCGCCATCCGCCCGCTCACCCGCCTCGCCCAAGCCGTGGAAACCCTCGACCCCAACACCCACGCCGTGCACCTGGATGAAAAAGGCCCGACTGAAGTCGCCTACGCCGCCAGGGCATTCAATGCCATGCAGGCGCGCATCGCGGCGTATCTCAAGGAGCGCATGCAACTGTTGGCGGCGATTTCCCACGACCTGCAAACCCCGATCACTCGCATGAAACTGCGTGCCGAATTCATGGACGACTCCAGCGAAAAGGACAAACTGTGGAATGACCTCGGCGAGATGGAACACCTGGTGCGCGAAGGCGTGGCCTATGCCCGCAGCATCCATGGCGCCACCGAGGAAAGTCGCCGCACCGATCTGGATTCGTTCCTCGACAGCCTGGTGTTCGACTATCAGGACATGGGCAAAGACGTGCAGCTGGGCGGCAAAAGCGCCGCAGTCATCGACACCCGGCCCCATGCCTTGCGGCGGGTGCTGGTGAACCTGGTGGACAACGCGCTGAAATTCGCCGGCGCGGCTGAGTTGTGGGTGGAAACGAAGGCCGACGGCAGCTTGTCGGTGAAGGTCATGGACCGAGGGCCGGGGATTGCCGAAGAGCAATTGGCCCAGGTGATGCAGCCGTTCTACCGCGTGGAGAATTCGCGTAATCGCAGCACCGGCGGGACCGGCTTGGGGTTGGCGATTGCCCAGCAATTGGCGCTGGCGATTGGCGGGTCACTGACCTTGAGCAATCGCGTGGACGGTGGGTTGTGTGCGGAGCTCAGGTTACCGAAGCCCCAATAAACACCGCCCATCCCAGTGGGAGCAGGCGATTGATCGTTCCCACGCTCCGCGTGGGAATGCCTCAAGGGACGCTCCGCGTTCCAACTCCACCGCCGCTGTCGAGCCCCACGCAGAGCGTGGGAACGATCATTCAGCAACGTTATTCCGCAGGCCGAGCCCGCAACCGCCGTCCAATTACATCCAGCACATCGCACCCATCCCGTAACGGAATAGCGCAGAGCAAGGCAAAGTCACTGAGAATGAAGGATTCGCACTCGACCGAACCGCGCATCGACATGTTCTCCAGCACCTGAGTAACTGCGCGAATTCGATAGCTGGCAGTGTCATACAAAACATCGATCGGCGCGTGGGTATCGACGAACAGGGTGGGCATGTCGGTGCAGTTGCCGGTGAGGGCCATGAAGCGGTTTTCGGGGTGGGGGATTGGTTTTTCGTAGGGTGGATCGGGTGTAAGCGTCTTCATCGATTTAAGTCCTAACGTATGGATTGAAGCCGCCAGAAATCACTTCCACGCGAATAGGTGGCGGCTGTACGCAGGTGTGGAAGACCGGGACGTTAGGCACCCGGCGCACTCGAAAGCGCCCCGCGCACAGCCACCATGAAACACAGACGATAAAAAACGCCGAACTGGTGGCGCTTGATGCGCCTAACGATAGAAGGGCTTCCACGCCCTGTCACTGAATTTGCAGTGACCTCCCAAAGACTATCGATGAGGCGCGCTGCGCACCAGTTCATGGAAACCGCTACAACCTGAAGAAAACTTCCGATGACTTTGCCCAGAAATTTCGCACCTCCGTAAAAAATGATCTATTTAGACACCGGTGGGAAATAAGGTAATTTTCTTAAATTCCAGATCTAGAAAGTCATCGTCGCTGCTGCCGACAACGGTGCTGGCATTGCCGAACCTGATGATTCGTTCCATGTCCATCAGCGAAGGCAAATCAGTAGCGCGGCTGGCCGTGTCCGCCGCCTGGTTGAACCAACGCTTGAGTTGTTTGCGATAGAGCCTCAGGGTCTCCGTAAAACCGTCGAGCTCCTGCTCAATGCGGGCGATATGCTCCATCAACGCACCGAACGGTATGGAGTGGAATGAAAAATCGGGTCAAACATGTGCAATCCCTCGCGCAGGAAATTCGGCGCGCGAGACTTTGCGGGGAATCGATCAGGAAAGAAGTCGGGAAAGGTGGAAATGGATGTAGGGTGATTCGCTGATTGTCAGCGACTAAAGGCCGCTATACCGATTACCCCTTCCCTGTGCATCTGCCGCAACAACGCCATTCCACTGTCGATAAAGGCCTGCGACCCCGCCATCCCTGCCTCCACCGCCAGCCCTTCCAGTTGCGACCGGCCATCGAGCTGAGGAAATCCCCCAATCCGCTGCAACAACCGCCACGCCAACGGGCTCAGCTCGGAGAAGCGCACACTCCAGTCTTCAGCCCGACGCACCAACAGCAACGTCGGCTGAGTCGGTGGCACTTGCGGCCGATAATCCGGCCCCACTTTTTGCACCGGCCAGCCATAGGCCAACGGCCAGGCCAGCGGCGAAACCTGCAACGGTTGATCCAGCAGCAGCCCTGCATCGCTGGCGGGTAGCGGCTCGGCGTCGGATTGTTGCAAGGCCATTTCGACCCATTCGTAATGCGCCAGCTCGACCATGAACGGTGGCCACGGCCCATCGTTCAGCGCCAGCGGCATCGATGCGAGGAACTCGACAAACTCCCGGGCGATCTCGCCGAATTTTGGCGTGTGAGCGCGGTAGTCCCGCAGGAAGATTCGCACCAGAGAACGCCAGTCACTGTCCCCCAGTATTCTCACCAACACCGGAAAGGTGCCGCTGAGCAACGACGACAGGTTCGAGAACACCAGGTCGCGATAAACCTGCGCCCGTGCCACGTCCATCCCGGCGGGCGGTGCACAGTGGTCGGGGTCGCGCAGGTAGCGAGTCAAGGTGTCTTGCTGCTGATACAGCGTCGGTTTATCCACGGTCCGCCTCCTCCTGCAGTCGGCGAATGGTCTGCAACTCGCTCACCAGTTCAGAGAACGCCGGGTAATTGAAGTCCCGTTCAAGCAGCGTCGGCTGTACGCCGAACCGCGCATACGCTTCGGCCAGCAAAGCCCAGACCACCGGTTTGACCGAGGCGCCGTGGGTGTCGATTTTCAGCGTGTCGGATTCGTCGAAATGCCCCGCCACGTGCATTGCGACTACCCGCCCCGTGTCGATGCCCGCCAGAAACGTCTGCGGATCGAAACCGTGATTGATCGAGTTGACGTAGACATTGTTGACGTCCAGCAGCAGGTCGCAATCGGCTTCGCGCAGCACTGCGTTGGTGAACGTCAATTCGTCCATGTCCTGCTGCGGCGCGGCGTAGTAGGAGACGTTTTCCACCGCCAGGCGCCGACCGAGAATGTCCTGTGCCTGACGAATTCGGGCAGCAACGTGATGCACCGCTTCCTCGGTAAACGGCAACGGCAGCAGATCGTAAAGATGCCCGTCATCGCTGCAGTAGCTCAGGTGTTCGCTGTACAGCGGCACCTTGTAATGATCGAGAAAAACCCGCATTTCCCGCAGAAACCCGATGTCCAGCGGCGCCGACCCGCCCAGCGACAAGGACAAGCCGTGACAGGACAACGGATAACGCTCGGCCAGGGCACGAAACGCCGCGCCATGCGCGCCGCCGATGCCGATCCAGTTTTCCGGCGCGACTTCCAGAAAGTCGAAAGCGCCCTTCGGGGCCGCTTGCAGGTCGTTCATCAAACCACGGCGCAAGCCTAGCCCGACGGTCGCCTGCGCTGATGTGAGGGGAATTTGCATGGTGTCGATCT
This sequence comes from Pseudomonas sp. FP1740, assembly GCF_030687165.1. Lineage (NCBI taxonomy): Bacteria > Pseudomonadati > Pseudomonadota > Gammaproteobacteria > Pseudomonadales > Pseudomonadaceae > Pseudomonas > Pseudomonas sp. FP1740. Next base: position 2,468,422 of record NZ_CP117461.1, on the reverse strand, counting down.
CATCCTGGGATCCGGTCTCCAGCGCCTGAACACTCAGTGCCGGCCGGCAGGCCCAGTCAAACGCCTCGGTGTGTCGGGTCTGTGTGCGCAAACACCCCTCTTCTCAGCGCACTGTATCGGACAGGCAGCCAGATACAGAGGGATACACGAACTAGACTTGTTGATTACCCCCGCAGGGGGGAGCCAGGACGCGGTTATCGTCCTGTTCATTCCCACGATCACCGCCCACAGGCGCATGCCTCGACAAACAATGCCTGCGGGCTGTGATCCTGCTGAAGGAGCACACAAGATGGACGAGGCCAGACTCAATGATTTCATGGGCAAACTGGTGAGCGACATGGGTGGCGCGGCGATGCTCGCCAACGTCATCCTCGGCGAAGAACTCGGCCTGTACCGGGCCATGGCCGACAGTCAGCCCGTCACCCCCGAAGCACTCGCCGAGAAGACCGGCTGCAACACCCGCCTGCTGCGTGAATGGCTCAGCGCCCACGCCGCCTCCGGTTACATGGAACACCGCGACGGCCAGTTCCGCCTGCCCGAAGAGCAAGCCCTGGCGCTGGCAATCGAAGACTCACCGGTCTATGTAGCCGGCGGTATGGCGGTGGTTGCGTCGTTTTTCCATGACAAGGACAAACTGGTCAACGCCATGCGCGGCAACGGCGCCCTGCCCTGGGGCGACCACCATCCGTGCATGTTCAGCGGCACCGAGCGGTTCTTCCGCCCAGGCTACAAGGCGCATCTGGTCAGCGAGTGGCTGCCGGCGCTCGACGGGGTGGTCGCCAAACTGGAAGCCGGCGCGAAAGTGGCGGACATCGGCTGCGGCCACGGCGCCTCGACCGTGATCATGGCCCAGGCTTTCCCCGAGTCGCGGTTCGTCGGTTTCGATTACCACGCGCCCTCGATCACCGTCGCCACCCAGCGCGCCGAAGAAGGTGGCGTGTCCGGTCGGGCGCGGTTCTTCCAGGGCAACGCCAAGAGCTATCCGGGCGACGACTATGACCTGATCTGCTATTTCGACTGCCTGCACGACATGGGTGACCCGGTGGGCGCCGCACGGCATGCCTATGAATCGCTCAAACCCGACGGCACTGTGCTGTTGGTTGAGCCCTTCGCCAACGACACGCTAGACGAGAACGCCAACCCGGTGGGACGGCTGTTCTACGCCGCCTCGACCTTTATCTGCACACCCAACTCGCTGTCCCAGGAGGTCGGCCTCGGGCTCGGTGCTCAAGCGGGCGAGGCTCGGTTGCGCAAGGTCTTCACCGAAGCGGGGTTCACCCAGTTCCGGCGAGCCACGGAAACGCCGTTCAACCTGATTCTGGAGGCGCGTAAATAAGGGCAGGCGCATCACCCAGGCAGGCTAAACCCAATCCCTGTCGGGGTGGGCTTGTGTGGCAAGGGGGCTTGCCCCCTCGCCGCAGTCCATTTCCACAGGCGACCGTGATCAGCTCAGACGCTCACCCAAGTTTTCAGCCTTGAGAATATCGAACAACGCCTGCGCCGCCGCCGACAGTTCTTGCCCCGTCGTCAGCACCCCGATCGCCCGTTCCACCACCGGGTCGCGCAGGGTGATGCAACGCGCGCCCAGCTCGCGCATCTGCCCGGCGCACAACGCTGGCACCGCGCTCACGCCCAGTCCGCTGGCCACCATCCGCCCGACCGTTGCCAACTGATGACTTTCAAACTCCACCGGCAATTTCATGCCCCGCGCTTGCAAGTGCTCTTCGAGCATTACCCGCACCGTGGACGGTCGCTGCAAGGTAATGAACGGTTCCTTGAGCAGGGTCTGCCAATCGATATCGCCCAGGTCCGCCAGCGGTGAATCAAGCGGCACCACCGCCACAAACCGGTCGATGTACAACGGGGTAAACTGCAGCGACGAACTCTGGGTCGGCTCAAACGCCACGCCCAGCTCCACCTGGCGGTCGCGGACCATTTCCAATACCTGCTCGTTGATCACGTCGTTCACCGTGACGTTGACCTTGGGATAACGCGCGCGAAAGGTCTTGAGGATCGGCGGCAGCAGGTTGCCGGCAAACGACGGCATCGCCGCCAGCGTCACGCGGCCGCGCTGAAGGGTGAAACGTTGGCGCAGTTCATCCTCGGCGTTGTCCCAATCCGCAATCAACCGACGGGCCAGTGGCAGCAGTGATTCACCCTCGGCGGTCAGAGCGACGTTGCGGGTATTGCGGGTGAACAGGCGCCCACCCAGGCCCTCCTCCAGCGCCTTGATGGTCAGGCTCAACGCCGACTGGGACAGGTGCAGCCGTTCGCAAGCCACGGCAAAGCTCAAACTCTGGGCCACGGCCAGGAAGGCGCGGATCTGTTTAACGGTCATGGCCACTGTCTCCAACGTAGCGCGCACTCATTGGTGAGTTTTATCTATCAATCAACCTTAAAAATCAACTTAACAAATAAATCCTGCGGCGAGACACTCCCTCCCCATCCGGCTAGCCAGCCGCCCACAAAGAATAAAAGAGGTGCATATGGCAGGGTTCGACAAGCGCGTGTATTCCTATGAGGAAGCGATGGCCGGTCTTGAAGACGGCATGACCGTGATCTCCGGCGGCTTTGGCCTGTGCGGGATTCCGGAAAACCTCATCGCCGAGATCCAGCACCGGGGCACCCGTGATCTCACCGTGGTCTCCAACAACTGCGGCGTCGATGGGTTCGGTCTCGGCGTGCTGCTGGTGGACCGGCAGATCCGCAAAGTGGTGGCCTCCTACGTCGGCGAGAACAAACTGTTCGAAGACCAACTACTTAAAGGCGAAATAGAAGTCGTCCTGACCCCCCAAGGCACCCTCGCCGAGAAAATGCGCGCAGGCGGTGCCGGCATCCCGGCGTTCTTCACCGCCACCGGCGTCGGCACTCCAGTCGCTGAAGGCAAGGAAGTGCGCGAATTCAAGGGCCGCCAGTACCTGATGGAAGAATCCATCACCGGTGACTTCGCCATCGTCAAAGGTTGGAAAGCCGACCATTTCGGTAACGTGGTCTATCGCCACACCGCCCAGAACTTCAACCCGCTGGCCGCCACCGCAGGCAAGATCACCGTGGTCGAAGTCGAAGAAATCGTCGAACCCGGCGAGCTGGACCCGTCGCAGATCCACACCCCTGGCATCTACGTCGACCGGGTCATTTGCGGCACGTTCGAAAAGCGCATCGAACAGCGCACCGTGCGTAAGTGATCCCCTGCCCCCGGACCGAATGAAGGAATAACAACAATGGCACTTTCCCGCGAACAAATGGCTCAGCGCGTCGCCCGCGAAATGCAGGACGGCTACTACGTGAACCTCGGCATCGGCATTCCGACCCTGGTCGCCAACTACATCCCCGAAGGCATGGAAGTCATGCTGCAATCGGAAAACGGCCTGCTCGGCATGGGCGCCTTTCCGACCGACGCCGAAGTCGACGCCGACATGATCAACGCCGGCAAGCAAACCGTGACTGCGCGTATCGGCGCGTCGATTTTCTCCTCCGCCGAATCGTTCGCGATGATCCGTGGTGGCCACATCGACTTGACCGTACTCGGCGCGTTCGAAGTGGACGTCGAAGGCAACATCGCCTCCTGGATGATCCCCGGCAAACTGGTCAAGGGCATGGGCGGCGCGATGGACCTGGTGGCCGGTGCGGACAACATCATCGTCACCATGACCCACGCCTCCAAGGACGGTGAGTCGAAACTGCTGCCCCGCTGCAGCCTGCCGCTGACCGGCGCCGGTTGCATCAAACGCGTACTGACTGACCTGGCCTACTTGGAAATCCACAACGGCGCGTTCATTCTCAAGGAACGCGCACCAGGCGTGAGCGTTGAAGAAATCGTCGCCAAGACCGCCGGCAAACTGATCGTGCCTGACCACGTCCCGGAAATGCAGTTCGCTGCCCAGTGAGGAATCCGTCCATGCAAGACGTTGTGATTGTTGCTGCCACTCGCACTGCCATCGGCAGTTTCCAGGGCGCGTTGGCCAATGTGTCCGCGGTGGACCTCGGTGCTGCGGTGATCCGCCAGTTGCTGGCGCAAACCGATCTGGACCCGGCGCAGGTCGATGAAGTGATCATGGGCCAGGTATTGACCGCCGGCGCCGGGCAAAACCCTGCGCGTCAGGCTGCGATCAAGGCCGGCCTGCCCCACGCCGTACCGGCCATGACCCTGAACAAGGTCTGCGGCTCGGGCCTCAAAGCGCTGCACCTGGCGGCGCAGGCGATTCGCTGCGGCGATGCCGAGGTGATCATCGCCGGTGGCCAGGAAAACATGAGCCTGGCCAATTACGTGCTGCCGGGCGCCCGCACCGGTCTGCGCATGGGCCACAGCCAGATCGTCGACACGATGATCAGCGACGGTTTGTGGGATGCGTTCAACGATTACCACATGGGCATCACCGCCGAGAACCTGGTGGACAAGTACGGCATCAGCCGTGAAGCCCAGGACGCCTTCGCTGCCGCCTCGCAACAAAAAGCCGTGGCCGCCATCGAAGCCGGGCGTTTCGTCGATGAAATCACCCCGATCCTGATCCCCCAGCGCAAGGGCGATCCACTGGCCTTCGCCACCGATGAACAACCGCGTGCCGGCACCACCGCCGAGTCCCTGGGCAAGCTGAAACCGGCCTTCAAGAAGGACGGCTCGGTGACCGCCGGCAACGCCTCTTCGCTGAACGACGGCGCCGCCGCGGTGATCCTGATGAGTGCCGAGAAAGCCAAGGCCCTCGGCCTGCCGGTGCTGGCGAAAATCGCCGCCTACGCCAACGCGGGCGTCGACCCGGCGATCATGGGCATCGGCCCGGTCAGCGCCACCCGTCGTTGCCTGGACAAGGCCGGCTGGTCCATCGATCAACTGGAGCTGATCGAGGCCAACGAAGCCTTCGCCGCGCAATCCCTGGCGGTGGCCAAGGACCTGGAATGGGACCTGAGCAAGGTCAACGTCAACGGTGGCGCGATTGCCCTGGGCCATCCGATTGGAGCCTCGGGTTGCCGGGTGCTGGTGACCTTGCTGCACGAGATGATCAAGCGTGACGCCAAAAAAGGCCTGGCCACCCTGTGCATTGGTGGTGGTCAGGGCGTGGCATTGGCGATCGAGCGCTAGCCCGAGACCGCGTTGTCGTTCATCGCGAGCAGGCTCGCTCCCACAGGTGACCGCATTCTCCCGAGAGCACTCGGTTACCTGTGGGAGCGTGGCTTGCCCGCGACGACGGCGGCACAGTCAACATTGATGTCGCCTGACACACCGCTTTCGCGGGCAAGTCCCCTCACCACAACGGCTGGAAACCTCTGGCCCTCAGGCAAATTTCACCAGGTTCAAGACCGGCAACGGACCGCCCGGGAACTGCACCAGCCGCGCCCCGACACTCAGTTCGCCCAGATCGATTCCAAAGAAGCCCAATCGCTCGATCAGCGCTGCCACTTGAGCCTTGGCCTCGGCATCGTCACCAGAAAGAAACAACACTCGCCGCCCACCCTCCGCCGCCGGATCACTCTCAAGCAGATGCGCTTGAAGGTGATTGAAGGCCTTGACCACCCGCGCGCCAGGTACCCATTCGGCAAACACTTCACTGGACGGACGGCCCTGCAAATCCACCGCTTTGAACGATGGCGCCTCGATCGAATTGTTCGCGTCGATGACAATCCGCCCGCCGAAATCCGGCAATCCGGCCAGTGCCGTTGGCAATTTCGACCAGTTCACCGCGACCAGAACGATCGGCTGCGCGGCCGCTTCTTCACGGGTGCCGGCCCGCGCCGTCGGCCCGAGTTCTTCCACCAGTGAGGCCAGGGTTTCCGGGCCGCGGCTGTTGGCGATGACGACTTCAATGCCCTGACGGGACAATGCTTTGGCGAAGGCTGTGCCGATGGCGCCGGCGCCGATGATTCCGATAGTGCTCATGGTGTTCACTCCGTAGTGGGTTGGTGGAGTGAATACTGCGCTTGCCATTACTACTTTATTAGACGGTAATGAGTTGAATGATCTTCAAGTATTAATATCAGGTGTCTGAGATGGAAACACTCGCCAACCTCGAATCTTTCGTGCGCAGCGCTGAAACCGGCAGCTTCTCCGCCGCCGCACGGTTGCTCGCACTGACGCCCGCCGCCGTCAGCCGCAACGTGGCGATGCTTGAACGCAATATCGGTGTGCGGCTGTTCCAGCGCTCGACCCGCAAGCTGTCACTGACCGAAGCCGGCGAACGCTTTCTGGCCAGCATCGGCGGCAATCTGCAGGCGCTGCAGACGGCGATCAGTGCGGTGTCCAGTGATCGCGGGGAGCCGGCGGGGGTGCTCAAGGTCAGCTTGGCGCCGACGTTCGGCATTGACCACGTGTTGCCGCTGTTACCGGAATTTCTGGCGCGCTACCCGCTGATTCGCTTGGAATGGCACTTTGAAAACCGCCAGGTCGATCTGATCGCCGAAGGGTATGACGCCGCCATCGGCGGCGGTTTCGAGCTGACACCCGGGGTCGTCTCGCGGACGTTGGCAGCGGCGGATGTGGTGGCGGTGGCCTCACCGGCGTACCTGGCCGGACGCACCCTGCCCAGCAGCCCGGCGGACCTGGCTCAGTACAACGGCATTGTGATGCGCGGCATTCGCACCGGGCGGGTGCGCCAATGGGTGATGCGGGATAGCGTGGGCAATGAAGCCAGCGCCGAGCTGAGTGAAAACATCGTGCTCAATGACCCTGCCGCCATGCGTGAAGCGGCCCTGCTCGGCCTTGGTGTGACGCTGCTGGTATCGCCCGATGTCATCGCCCATATCCAGCACGGCGAACTGCTGCGCTTGTTGCCGGACTGGCATGCCGACGCGGGATCGATCTCGCTGTATTACCCGAGCCGCACGTTGATGCCGGCCAAGACCCGGGTGTTTATCGATTATCTGGTTGAGGCGTTTGAGCGGGGGTGAAGATCAAAAGAATGACTCAGCCCACAAACTGCAAAATCAACCAGCTGTTGGCCGCACTGATTACCGTAAACAATCCCCACGCCAACACCCGAGTTGGCAGCCGATTCACAAACGGCCCCATGAGCGTCTGATCGTTGGTCATGCGAATCAACGGGTACAACGCGAACGGCAGTTGCAGGCTGAGTACCACCTGACTCAACACCAGCAGCTTGCCGATTGCCCCGTCGCCCATCAGCCACACGCCGATAAACGCCGGGATCAGCGCCAGCCCGCGAGTGATCAAGCGCCGTTGCCAGCAGGGCAAGCGCAGGTTCAGGTAGCCCTCCATGATCACCTGGCCCGCGATGGTGCCGGTGAAGGTCGAGCTCTGCCCCGACGCCAGCAACGCCACACCAAACAACACGCTGGCCAACGCCCCGCCCACCAATGGATCGAGCAAGTGATAGGCATCCTGGATGTCCACCACGTCGGTGTGCCCGGTCTTGTGGAAGGCCGCGGAAGCAAGAATCAGGATCGCCGCGTTGACCAGCAGTGCCAGCGCCAGGGAGCCGATGGTGTCGATGCGCGCCAGTTTGACCGCGTCCTGCTTGCTGGCCAGGTCTTTGCCGATCATCCGCGTCTGCACGATCGAGGTATGCAGGAACAAGTTATGCGGCATCACCGTGGCCCCGAGAATGCCGATGGACAGGTACAACGGCGCCGCATCGCCGATCACCGAAAGTGACGGTGTGAAACCCCGAGCGACATCCGGCCAATAGGGTTTGATCAGCAGCAGTTCGACGAAGAAACACACGCCGATCGTGCCCACCAGCACCAGCATGATCGCCTCCAGCCGACGAAAGCCGCGATTTTGCAGGGCCAATACCAGCAACGTGTCGAACGCGGTGAGCGCGATGCCAAACGTCAGCGAACAACCCAGCAGCAAGTGGAACGCCAAGGCGCAGCCAAGCACTTCAGCAAGGTCGGTGGCGATGATCGAAATTTCCGCCAGCAGCCACTGGGTCCGTGCGGTCCGCGTGCTGTAGCGCTCCCGACACAACTGCGCCAGGTCGCGCCCGGTGGCGATGCCCAGACGCGAGCACAAACACTGCACCACCATCCCCGCCAGGCTCGCCAGCAACACCACGAACAACAGGCTGTAGCCAAACCGCGAACCGGCCTCGATGGCCGTAGCCCAGTTGCCCGGGTCCATGTAGCCGATGGACACCAGCAAACCGGGGCCGGCAAAACGCAGAACGCGCTTGTAGAACGAAGCACCAGGGTCAACGGCAACCGTGCCGGCCACTTCCGGTGGGCAAAACGGCGCGGTGCCGACTTTGGGCAAACTGAATTTCACGCAAGCATCCGTCAACAGGTGGGAGCGCGCAGCTTAGACGTTTCGCGTACGCGGGTGTAGGCGCTCAACGCTTGCGCAGAGACCGCCTTAAGCAATCCATCGCCCGCAATGCTAACGTGACCGGCTCACACAGATGGAGATGCGTGCGTGCTGATGCTCAAGCTGCTGGTGATTCCGGGGTTTCTGTTGCTGATTTCCCTGGCCGGAAAGCGCTGGGGGCCGAGCGTGGCCGGTTGGTTGTCGGGGTTGCCGGTGGTGGTCGGGCCAATTCTGTTGTTCCTCGCCATCGAGCAAGGCCAGGTGTTCGCCGCTCAGGCAGCAACGGCGGCGCTGTCAGCCATGTTCGCGATGATTGCCTTCTGCGTGACGTATGCCCAGGTCGCACAACGCTTGAGCTGGCCGTGGGCGCTAACGATGGCGGTGCTGGTCTGGGCGTCGGTAGCTGTTGTGCTGTCGCTGATCCCGCCATCGCTGGCGCTCTCAATGATCGCCGCCGCCACCGCGTTGCTGGCCGCGCCGTACCTGTTTCCCTCGGTACAACCCGTCATTTCAGGCCCGGCGCCCAAATCCGACAAACTGCTGCTGCGCATGATGGCTGGCGCCCTGCTTACGTTGGCCGTGACGGTGCTGGCCAGCACCGTCGGCGAGCGCTGGAGCGGATTGCTCGCAGTGTTCCCGGTGCTGGGCAGTGTGATGGCTGTGTTTTCCCAGCAGACTCGCGGTCCGTCGTTTACGGCGGCGTTGCTGCGGGCTACAGCTACCGGGATGTATTCGTTCGCGGCGTTTTGTCTAGTGCTGGCGTTGGCGTTGCCGAGGTTCGGCTGGACGGGATTTGCATTGGGGATAGGCGCCTCGCTCGGGATGCTGTTGGTGACTAAACAACGGGCATTGCGCCCAGCGCCTTATCGTTTCAACGAACGGCAACGATGATCACCCTGCACCCTGTTCGAGATCCATGGGATGATCGCCGTCAAAGCGCGACCACCCTACGGAGAGTTTGAATGTCATTGTTGAGTAAAAAAGCCGTTGTTCTAGTACTGACAGCGGCTGCCAGCCTGGGGGCCTTGAATGCGCAGGCGGCCAAGGCCACTTCCAGCGACAAAGCGCCGACCCAGAGGGTCTCGATGCTTGGCGGCAAGTTCACCTTCACCCTGCCCAAGGGTTTCATCGCCAACCCGCTGCCGGCCGGCGACGCGGCCACCGGCACCGCCGGGGCGACAGGCACGATGTACACCAACCAGACCAGCAAAACCGTGGTGATCGCCGCCGAAAACACCATTCCCGGCGGCGCCAACGTCAAGGACAACGACGGTGAGTTCCTCGACGCCACTGTGTCCGCTTTCGCCACCGAGCAACGCAACGCCTTGCCGGACTTCAACAAGCTGAGCGAAAAAAGCCTGACCCAGAAAGGCACGGGGCTGGGCCTGCGACAGATCGACAGCACCGCCACCCAGGGCGGCGGCATGACCCTCGACACCTCGCTGATGGCCGCTTCCGGCACTCGCATTGCCATCATTCAGGTCATCTCCCGCCCCAACGACAAAACCGGCCACGAAACGCTGGTGAACCAGATCATTTCCGGCAAATAAACCCGACCGGCTCAGGGATTGAGGCGCTGCAACCAGGCGCTCAAATCCTCCATCTCGGCCGCACTGATGCTGTGGCCGACACCTTCGTAGGCATGAAACTCAGGCTTGAGTGACAGGCGTTGCAACAGGCTGTCGGCCTCGGTGCCGTCGTTGTAGGGCAGGCGTTTGTCGGCGGTGCCATGACCGATGAAAATCGCCAGCGGCTGGCGTTTTTCATCCGGTTTGAGTTCGGACTTGAGCACCGGCAGAATGCGCCCGCTCAACGCCGCAATGCCGCCCACCGCCTCGGGATGACGCAACGCGACTTCATAGGACATGATCGCGCCCTGGCTGAAGCCCACCAGGAAAACCTTGTCCGCTTCGGTGTGATATTTTTTTGCCGCTTGTGCGACGAAATCCAGCAGCACCTGGCCGCTGGCCTTCAGGTCGTCCGTCTCGCCGTTATAGGCACCCTCGCCCTTTTTGCGAAACCACTGATAACTGCCCTCTTCCAACGTCATCGGCGCCCGCACCGACAGGTAGGTGTACTGCGGCGGCAATTCATCCTTGATGCCGAACAGGTCCTGCTCGTTGCTGCCATAACCGTGCAGGAAAATCACCAAGGGCTGGTTACGGGATTCAACGTTGGCCTGTTCCAGGTACTTGAGCGGCAGATCGGTGTGTAGCGGAATTTCAGCGTGGACGGCGGTGGACGCCAGGAGCGTGAGCAGAGCGAGAAACTTCAACATAAACCTTCCTTCACAGCGCGCAGGATTCGGGACAGAGCCTAACATCTCTTCCCGCCGATGCACCGTCTCCCACCGAGGCTCCTATGGGGGATGTGTTTCACAAGCTAAAAAAATGGCCACCGCGTCAACGGGTGGCCATTTTTGTAAACGACGTGATTAATGGCCGTAAACGTCAAAGTTGAAGTACTTGTCTTGCACTTGCTTGTACTTGCCGTTGGCGCGGATTTCCGTGATGGCAGTGTTGAATTTGTCTGCCAGCTCTTTATCGCCCTTGCGCACGGCAATACCGGCACCACCGCCGAAGTACTTGGCGTCTTCGTAGGTCGGGCCGACAAACGCGAAGCCTTTACCGGCATCGGTTTTCAGGAAACCGTCGTCCAGGTTGACCGAGTCGGCCAGCATCGCGTCAAGGCGACCGGCAACGATGTCCAGGTTGGCCTCCTGCTGGGAACCGTAACGCACCAGGTCGATGCCGGCCGGCACCAGCACTTCGGTGGCGAAGCGGTCGTGGGTACTGGCGCGCAGTACACCCACTTTCTTGCCCTTGAGCTCGGTCAGCGGATCCTTGACGTCGGTGCCTTCCTTCATCACGAAACGCGCCGGGGTGTGGTAGTACTTGATGGTGAAATCGACGTTCTTCTTGCGGTCGTCGGTGATGGTCATGGACGACAGGATCGCGTCGATTTTCTTGACCTTCAGGGCGGGGATCAGGCCATCGAACTCTTGCTCGACCCAAGTGCACTTCACTTTCATCTGTTCACACAGCGCGTCACCGATGTCCACGTCGAAACCGGTGAGTTTGCCGTCAGGGGTTTTCATCGAGAATGGTGGGTAACCGGCTTCGATCCCGAGGCGAATCGGTTTGGCGTCTTCGGCCACGGCGGTCAGGGACAACATCGACAGTGCCAGGGCACCGAACATTACTCGCTTCTTCATTTATAACTCCTGTGTGCGGAGGCTTTTATTGGCAGCTTTCGATTGGCAACTTTCGGTTGGTGAAGACCGAAGTGGCCGGCAGTCTAGAGCGGCTACAGGAGGGCAAATTGTGTTTAGGCGACAAATACTTATAAAAAAGAAGCCGAGGGATTCGAGGCACTTGAAGTGTGCTCCGAGGTGGTGCAAGGACTGTAGGACAATCCTTTGCTTCAGACAAAACCTACAAGATTTCGGGTGCTGATCCGACTGAAGAATCGCACTGGCGATGAACATTTTTTTGCGTCACATTGACCCGTCAACCGCCCCACAAGAGAAACGTGATGCCCGCGCTGAACCTGATCCAGCACCATCCTGCCGAAGGCCCCGGCGTCATTGCCGAATGGGCCCGGTCCCGAGGCATTACGCTCAACGTATTTCGCGCCGACCTCGGACAGCTGCCGCCGATGAGTGCGGAACCGGTGATTCTGTTGGGCGGGCCTTATGAATCCGGTGCCGGGCCCGCGTGGCTGGAAACAGAGCGTCAGTGGCTGGCGGGCAGTCTGGATCAGGGCGCGGCGGTGTTCGCGATTTGCCTGGGGGCGCAGTTGCTGGCGCTGAGCCTGGGCGGCAATGTGCGGCGGATGGCTCACACCGAAACCGGCTGGACTACCGTGACCTTTGCCGATGGCCAGACGCTGAAGGTGCTGGAGTGGCATGAAGACGCGATCGATCTGCCGCCCGCTGCGCAGTTGCTGGCCAGCAGTGACGTTTGTGAGCAGCAAATGTATCGCGTCGGGGCGACGCGGGTGGGGTTGCAGTTCCACCCGGAATGGAATGCTGAATCGGTGGCGATCCTCAATGAGCACTTTGGCGAGGAATCACCGCTGCCCCGGGAGCCGCAAGACAGCGCCGCTTATGCAACGGTGTTTGACTGGTTGCGGGTGACGCTGGATGGATGGTGGACAGTATCCTGTGGCGAGGGGGCTTGTCGGAACGCCGCACCGCCCCGTTGGGTCGCGAAGCGGCCCCAAACCAGTCACTGCGATCCCCAAGGATTTACGACTGCTTCGCAGCCGAACGGGGGCAAGCCCCCTCGCCACATTTGATCACCTGTATCTGAACGTCAGCATTCGCAACCGATGACCGTCTTGGCGGTGCGAGCAACCACGACACTCAGCTCAAAGCCTTCATCCAGCCACCCGATCACCCCGCCGATCATCTCCTTGACCGGATAACCCAGCGCCGCCAGTTTCACCGCAGCCTTATTGGCGCCGTTGCAGTGAGGGCCGGCGCAATAGACCACAAACAGCGTGGACTTCGGATAGGCCGCCAGGCTATCAGCTGTGATCAATCGACTCGGGATGTTGATCGCGCCTGGCACATGTCCGCGTTCGAACGCCAACGGTCCGCGCACGTCCACCAGAACAAAATCCACCTCGCCGGCCTCTTGGCTGCTGTAGACATCGGAACAATCGGTTTCGAAGGTCAGACGATTGCTGAAGTGCATCAGGGCGATGGCGGACGGGGCTGCGGGAATCTCGCGAACCAGGCTAGGCATGGGCTGTACTCCAAAGTCTCAGTGGGTGTGAGAAAACTTTATCTGCTCCGGCCTTGCCGCTACAGTGGCGCACAAGACACTCACCGGGAATTTTCCGCCAAATGCAGCCCACCCCAGGTTTAGTCGCGATTCTGGCCTACGACGGCCTCTGCACCTTCGAATTCGGCATTGCCGTGGAGATCTTCGGCCTGGCGCGGCCAGAGTTCGATTTCCCTTGGTACGAGCACCGCATCGTCGCCGTCGACCAAGGGCCGATGCGCGCCATGGGCGGCATTCAGGTGCTGGCCGACGGCGGGATGGAACTGCTTGAGCGCGCCCGAACCATCATCATCCCCGGCTGGCGCGACCGCAGCGCGCCGGTGCCGGAGCCCTTGCTCGCAGCCCTGCGTCAGGCTCATGCCCGAGGCGCGCGGTTGCTGTCGATCTGTTCCGGGGTATTCGTACTGGCGGCCACCGGTTTGCTGGACGGTCACGGCGCCACCACCCATTGGCGCTACACCGCTGAACTGGCCGAACGCTTCCCGAACATTCTGGTGGATCCGGACGTGCTGTATGTCGATTCGGGTCAGTTGATCACTTCCGCCGGCAGTGCCGCCGGCATCGATGCCTGCCTGCATCTGGTCGCGCGGGATTTCGGCACGCAGGTGGCCAACTCGGTGGCCCGGCGGTTGGTGATGTCGCCGCAACGCACCGGCGGCCAGGCGCAGTTCATTCCGTCACCGGTCAGCCCGACGCCGCGCAGCGATCTGTCGCGGGTCATGCAGTGGGCGCGGGAACGTCTGCATGAACCGCTGGAAGTTCGCGACCTCGCCAGCGAGGCGGCCATGAGTGAGCGCACGTTTCTGCGGCGGTTCACCGAAGCCAGCGGTATGCCGCCCAAAGCGTGGCTGCAGCATGAACGCCTGGCCCGGGCCCGCGAGCTGCTGGAGAGCACGAATCAAAACACCGACCAGATTGCCCAGCGCTGCGGTTATCGCTCGGTGGAGAGTTTCCGGGTGGCATTTCGCAGCGTGGTCGGCGTGCCGCCTTCGGTGTATAGGGAACGGTTCGGGCGCAAGGTCAGTGCTGTTTGAATCATCTCAGTCCAGGGGCGTTACAGACCGCCCCATCACTCTTTATCAATGGCGATAAAAACAATAAGGACTCATGAGAAATCGCACTAACTTATCGCCAATCTTAATATCAAATATCTTGATTGCTCACCCACCGCGATAAATAAAACAATATTAAAAATTACTCTTGCGCAGCCCATTGCATATTTATCGGCGCCTGCTTAACTGCAAAAACTGCTGATAACAGCAGTGCCCGCAAACACCACGGAAGGAATCGTTATGAGCACTTCAACTCGCCATAGCATGCCCCCCTATGGGGTGGCCATCCAAGGCGCGATCAAGGCAGGCGACCTGCCGCAAATGAAGACGCTGTTGAAACAACGCGATGCATCCACACCAGAAAATAAAGAGCTAAAAACTGCTTACGAGCAGTTGGTTAAGGAAATCGCACGCCTGGAAAAGCACTAATAGCTATTTCCGCTCCCCTTATTGCAACGGAGGCAATAATTATGTCTGGTTCTAATCAGCAACCTGTCGGCTTGTTCCCGCTCTGCTACCGAATTGGTACTTCGGCCGCGGGCGCACAAAACCTGGCACTCAATCTTCTGGTTTTTACCCCAGATCAAACGGTAAGCGGCACTGCCGAAATTACTCAGGCCACTAACCCGCCACTGGATGTGCACTCCGATGTCTGGGGCGAATACACCTACCTGACGGTCATGAGCCCTGGCGTCAGCAAGATCCTGATCACCGCTCAAGGCAATAACGGCGGCCCAGGCTCGAACTCCATCGTGAATTTCAAGCTGCACTTGGTGGTCGGTAGCGACTGGAGAGAAGGCGTCGCCAATTACGAGTACTTCAATGGTGAACGGTGGGTCCAGGTCACCGCTCCCGCTCATCTTGTCGAGGCGGTACCCTCCAACGCTTATAAATCGGTGCCTTTGGAGCCCGGCCCGGTCATTCCAGCCTATCCACCGATCATGCCGCTGTACGCCGCGCCGATTCAAAGTGCCATTGCCAGCGGTGACCTGGCCCAGATGAAAAACCTGGCCCGCCTGGCCCAACAACAACTGGATCAGCAACCCCAACTGCAGAGCGCGCTTGAAACGGCCAAGGGCGAAATCAGCCGGCAGGAACGCCGCTGACCCGCTCACGAAACATGCCCGAGTTGTCCAGAATACAAATAAGGGAGTAGCACCATGTCAATCGGACTTTTTCATACCCGCCTGAATGTCAGCAGTCATCTACTGGGCGCACCGGTTTTAACCCTGGATCTGCTGGTAGATACCGTAAAGAAAAAAGTCAGCGGGGTTGCCAGCATTTTCCAAAGCACCTATCCGCCTCTCAACTTCCGTGCCCGTGTATGGGGTGAGTACTCCGAGGCCAAACTGGTGCCGACGGCCGAAAACCACATCATCCTCACCTTGGCGGGCAGCCCGAGCGGCCCTCTCAGCCAGATCGCCCAGACTTTCGGCTTGAAAGGCATTTTAGGCGCCGATTGGGCGAGCGGTTATGTCGACTACAAGTACCAGGACCAGGGTATCTGGCATTACGTGAAACACGCAGCTGTCAGCCAGGCCCCAGTGATTGAGCGCCCAGAGCATCCGCACCATGCGGTGCCGCTCTATGCCGTCGCGGTACAGCAAGCGCAAACCAGCGGTGACCTGGCGCAACTGAAGTCAGTGGTGAGCCAGGGTGAACAGCAATTGGCCAACAGCGGTGCCCTGCGCAGCGCTCTGGAGCAGCTGAATGCTGAAATCGCCCGACTGGAGGCCCGATAACCCCAGTCAGGTAAGCGCAAACCCATGTGGAAGCGGGCTTGCTCGCTCCCACAGGGTCCGCGTTATTGACCAACAACAAAAGGTAAATCCGGTCGCGCCATTGTCTCAAGGAAGGCGCGAACACTTCGATGGATTCGTGCCGCGCACGCGTTGGTGCGCAAGGATTTCCCATGTCAGACAGTCGCCCTGCCCGCTACCTCAGTGAAACCGACCTCAAACGCTACGTGCCGGTGCATGTGGTCTGGGAAATCACTCTGGCCTGCGACCTCAAATGCCTGCACTGCGGCTCACGCGCCGGCCATCGACGCCCCGATGAACTGAACACCCGGGAGTGCCTCGACGTCATCGATTCCCTGGCGGCACTCGGCACCCGCGAGATCACCCTGATCGGCGGTGAAGCCTATTTGCGCAAGGACTGGACCCAACTGATCCAGGCTATCCACGATCACGGCATGTATTGCGCGATACAAACCGGTGGGCGCAACCTGACGCCCGCGAAAATGCAGGCAGCGGTGGACGCCGGGCTCAATGGCGTCGGTGTGTCACTGGATGGACTGGCCCCACTGCATGACGCAGTGCGCAATGTTCCGGGCTCGTTCGACAAGGCGGTGGACACCCTGCGACGCGCCAAACAGTCCGGGCTGGCGGTGAGCGTCAACACACAAATCGGCGCGGCCACGTTGCCAGACTTGCCCGAGCTGATGGACCTGATCATCGACCTCGGCGCCACTCATTGGCAGATCCAGCTGACGGTCGCCATGGGCAATGCCGTCGATCACCCGGAGCTGCTGTTGCAACCCTACCAACTGCTGGAAGTGATGCCGTTGCTGGCGCGTCTCTACCGCGAAGGGGTCGATCGCGGCCTGCTGATGAACGTGGGCAACAATATCGGTTACTACGGCCCCTACGAGCACATGTGGCGTGGTTTCGGCGATGAGCGCGTGCACTGGAGCGGCTGCGCCGCCGGCCAGACCGTGCTGGCGCTGGAAGCCGACGGCACGGTAAAGGGTTGCCCGTCATTGGCCACGGTGGGGTTTTCGGGCGGCAACGTACGCAACATGAGCCTGCACGATATCTGGCATTACAGCGAAGGCATGCACTTTGGCCGTCTGCGGTCGGTCGACGACCTGTGGGGCTACTGCCGAGGCTGTTACTACAACGACGTCTGCCGTGGCGGCTGCACCTGGACCTCGCACTCCCTGCTTGGCAAACCCGGCAATAATCCCTACTGCCATTACCGCGCGCTGGACCTGCAAAAACGCGGGCTACGCGAGCGCATCGTCAAGCTCGAGGATGCGGCAAAAACCTCCTTCGCCGTCGGACGTTTTGATCTGATTACCGAGCGTATCGATACCGGCGAGAAGGTGAACAGCGTCAGCGACAGCGGCCAGGTGATCAAACTGGCCTGGGCGAACCAGGGCCAGAAATCGCCTGACGAAGGACGTATTCCACCGCAACTGGCGCTGTGTCGTGGCTGCTTGCAGTACATCCATGCACACGAAGTGACGTGCCCCCACTGCGATGCTGATGTCGCCGCCGCGGAAGCCGTGCACCAGACAGACCGTGCCCGGCAACAAGCGATCATCAACACTCTGACCAGTCTGCTGGGATTGCCGCAAAATAATTTGATGTAACGTTTATGCCGACGCATCATCAGGGAAGCGACCTCGCAGATCGCTTCCCTGGCACATCACCCGGCATGCGGGTCTGCGCGTTGCGAAAAGGACGGTTACTGAGCCGTTGGGTGTTCGACGATCAGCGATTCGATGTTCATTTTTTTCGCCCGGGTCAGCGCCGCCGTTATTTCAGCTTGCCTCGCCTGCGCTTCGGCTTGCGAGCCGAACGGCCCGACCAGAATACGAACCTTTCCATTTTCCTTCACGACGTTGGGAACGAAGCTGTGTTCAATCAACCAACCGCTCAGGTCACTGACCGCCTGGGGGGTCTCGCCACGCACTTCGACGTCCCACTGCGGGCCCGTTACCGCCGCGGGGACGGAGGCGACTGCCGGTTGCGGCTTTTGAGCGTCAACCCCTTTATCCTCACCGCATCCGGCCAGCGTCAGCACCGCGATTACCAAGACCATTTTGCGCACAACGCTTTCCTCGAATGCTTAAAGCGGCGATTTTAACATCCATGGATCCATCCCGAGTGCCGCAAAATGGGCTCAAAACAACGAGAATGATGGTGGCGGCCTCTGTATAGTTACACCTTGGGAATTAATGCAGCATCTGCGCGTCAGAAAGAGGCACCCAAACCGTGAAACTTCGCACTAATCTATATCTAATACCGACCTCTGCACTGTCCGAATCAGGTGCCCTACAAAGCAATCAAGGAGAAAACCATGCTGATACTCACCCGCAAAGTCGGTGAAAGCATAAACATCGGTGATGACATTACGATCACCATTCTGGGCGTTAGCGGCCAGCAAGTCAGGATCGGCATCAACGCCCCGAAAGACGTTGCGGTGCATCGCGAAGAAATTTATCAACGCATCCAGGCTGGCCTGACCGCCCCGGACAAGCCGCAAACGCCCTGAATCCTGCTGCAGTCAGTAGCCAGCCCATCCTGCCTCGAGTAACGGCTGGCTAAGATTCAAGTGCCGCATCGTTCTACGCTCCGTCTCTCTTTGCGATGCCATCGCAACACGGAGCCGATACTACTGCCCTGGCTCCTGCCATGACTGTCAGACGTTTCGCATTTGCAGCGAGAAAGAGCGCTCCCCTGCCCGGTTAGCCAAACGTCACACCACGCGCCATGCCCGTGGCCGCCACGACCATCAGCACCAGCAACAGCGCCTCGATATGACTGATACGGGCAAACAGCGTTGCGCGCCCGGTATCGATAGCCGCGCCGCGCCCCAGCGCAATCCGCCATTTGATCAGCGTCACCATCGGTGCAATCTCAAGCAACAGGATGAACACGAAGAGCGTCATCTTGAGATGAAACAGGGGTTGGTGAAGATAGTAATCAGTGCCTTTTTCGTACCCGCCAAAGGCTCGCATCCCACCCGTGATCAGGAGAGTGACTGCAGAGATCCCCCATAGATTATCTGCAATCAAAACACGGCGAGCGTCCCCTGCCCCGGCACTCAGACGACGTAACGCCGTACCGCGGGTCAGTACAGCCCAAAAACCCAGACCAAAGGCCAAGAGGTGAACCGCCGCCAGAAACCAGTGAGCCAGCATCGACATACTCCCATCAGGACAAAGTTGAATCAGCCTTACAGTAGTAGTCCATCGTGTGGGATTTGCTCACGCCTGTAGCTGGGCTGATCTCCCGCACCTCGCCATCGGGCAAATTGCAGGCGAAAAAAAACCGGGTTCCTGATGGATACCCGGTTTTTGAGAGTGCTGGACTTAATCCAGTCGTTTTGAAATCGAAGTGCGAGCGTTGCTCAACCCTTTCGTGTTGTGATCGCCAGGCGTAGTGGCCGAAATGGCAGAAGCCTTGGCAACTCCTCGCGTGTCCCTGGAATGCGCAATGCCCGAAGTGACTGCGCCATGGCCGCGATCACTGTTACGTTCGCTGCCATAGTGGTTGCCTTTGAGGCCATGATCCCGGACGGCTTTGCCCGCGTGATCGCTACTCAAGCCTGCACCACGGCCAACGTGGTCGCTACTCAAGCCTGCGCCACGGCCGACGTGGTCGCTACTCAAGCCTGCGCCACGGCCGACGTGGTCGTTACTCAAGCCTGCGCCACGGCCGACATGGGTGCCACTCAAGCCTGCGCCACGGCCATTGCTACTGACGCCGCCGGAATGGCCGGAACCGCCGTTGCCACCATGACCACCGCCGTTACCGCCGCCATTGCCACCACCGTTACCACCGCCGCCACCACCTCCATTGCCACCATCCTTCGCGTAGGCGGAGCTCATGATGGACAGTTCAGCGGGCAATAACGGGGCGGCTGCAAGCATCATCACGCAGGACATGACGGCAACAAAACTCTTGTTTTTTAATAGCATGGTGAGGTTCCGTGGAGGTTGATATTGCACGGAATAATTGACCGTCTCCCTCCCACACAGTTCAAAGGCCGGCGACCAGCGGGCAAGCAATGTGCAGTGATCGAACCGGCACACTGCTTCCCGTGATGTTGCTGGTCGTTATGCGGCAAGGGCGCAATTGAAATTTATCGCCCTCACATCAATCGAATGCGCCATTGAGCACCTCGTAGATGATCCCGGTAGCGATAGCCACCAATATCAAGTCAGTACCAGCCTGCTGCCACTCATAGCCATCGTAGTGGGGAAGCTGGCCGAGCAGCCGGCCATCGAGTTTTTTGGCGATCCCCGGCGGCAGAGGTTTACCGCGCGCGAGGTTTTTCTGAATACCGGGTGGCAAGGCGGGCCCGGGGCTCCAGTAGTCGCGATAACCACCCACGATACCAAGGACGCTACCGTGGTTGATGCTCGGGCCATGACTCCAATCGCCCCCCCCTGAACCTTTCCCCTTGTTGCCATGACCGGAGTTGCCATGGTCCTGGTTGTATTGTGGATTTCCCTTGCCACCTCCCTGGCCTTTCCCGTTTCCCGGGTCGGCCAATGCAGTCACTGAACCAGACACCAAGGCAAGACACGTCATAGCGGCGATCAACGAGCGAGATCTAAACATATCCGTTCTCTCCGAAAGGGGATGTCCCCTGAAGAATGTAGACGGCTATGGCGGTATTAGTTCAGCAACAGTGTTTACTGGAAGTGAGGCGCCGAGTTGGCGTTTTTGAGGATTTTGCAAAAGCCAGGTAAATCGCAGACAACAAAAAAGGGCCCACCTTTCGGTGAGCCCTTCCAGACCGCCCAGCAGAGCGGATTTTGTTTGGTAGGCGCGATTGGACTCGAACCAACGACCCCCACCATGTCAAGGTGGTGCTCTAACCAACTGAGCTACGTGCCTGCTGTGAGGCGGCATTCTACGGAATTCCGGAGGGGTGTCAACACCTTTTTTTCACCTAACCCTATGAATATGCAAAATATTTAATTTCGCTGTGGCAAAGAAGATTTTCCGGTGGCTGGCGGTCGATTTTTAACTCGGGTAGGATCAATGCACTCGTAAAATATATTAAACAGAGGCTGCAGGATGGCGAACACTCCCTACCCAGAGTCCTATTACGCCGCGTCGGCCAATGCGGCGCCAGCGCGCCCGGCCTTGCAGGATGATGTAGAGACTGATGTCTGTGTAATCGGCGCCGGTTACACCGGCCTGTCCTCTGCCCTGTTCCTGCTGGAAAACGGTTTCAAGGTTACGGTGCTGGAAGCCGCCAAGGTCGGTTTCGGTGCGTCGGGACGCAACGGTGGCCAGATCGTTAACAGCTACAGCCGTGATATCGATGTGATCGAGCGCAGCGTCGGCCCCAAACAAGCTCAGTTGCTGGGGCAGATGGCGTTCGAAGGTGGGCGGATCATTCGTGAGCGAGTGGCCAAATATAATATCCAGTGCGACCTGAAGGATGGCGGTGTGTTCGCCGCCATTACCGACAAGCAAATGGGCCATCTGGAGTCTCAGAAGCGCCTGTGGGAGCGTTTCGGTCACACGCAGCTTGAGCTGTTGGATCAGCGTCGCATCCGCGAGGTAGTGGCTTGCGATCAATATGTCGGCGGCATGCTCGACATGAGCGGTGGGCATATTCATCCACTCAATCTTGCCTTGGGCGAAGCAGCAGCCGTGGAGTCGTTGGGCGGCACCATTTACGAGCAATCGCCGGCAGTGCGCATCGAGCGCAGTGCCAACCCGGTGGTGCATACGCCTCAGGGCAAGATCAGGGCCAAATTCATCATCGTCGCCGGCAACGCGTACATCGGTAATCTGGTGCCGGAGCTGGCGGCCAAGTCGATGCCCTGCGGGACTCAAGTGATCACCACCGAACCCTTGGGCGATGAATTGGCCAAGCGCCTGCTGCCTCAGGACTACTGCGTCGAAGACTGTAACTACCTGCTCGACTACTACCGCCTGAGCGCCGACAAACGCCTGATATTTGGTGGCGGCGTGGTGTATGGCGCGCGGGACCCGGCGAACATCGAGGCGATCATTCGACCGAAGATGCTCAAGGCCTTCCCGCAACTCAAGGACGTGAAGATCGATTACGCCTGGACCGGCAATTTCCTGCTGACCCTGTCGCGTCTTCCTCAGGTCGGGCGACTGGGCGACAACATCTACTACTCCCAGGGTTGCAGTGGCCACGGCGTGACGTATACGCACCTGGCGGGCAAGGTACTGGCTGAAGCATTGCGCGGACAGGCTGAACGCTTCGACGCCTTCGCCGACCTGCCCCACTATCCGTTCCCTGGCGGGCAATTGCTGCGCACACCGTTCGCTGCGTTGGGCGCCTGGTATTACGGATTGCGGGACAAGCTCGGATACTGACCGATAGAGGTGAAAAAGGGGCCGCTGAACGCAGCCCCTTTTTTGTATCCGCCGGGGGAAGTCAAACCCTGATTCAGAAGTCGACCGTCGCCGAAACGAGATAGGTTCGTGGGGTCGAGAGCGTCAAGCCCGGCTCACTGTCATCCGAAGCCCCAGCCGAGCTCCAGTAGCGCTTGTCCGCCACGTTCTCGACATTGGCACGCAGGGTGATGTTCTTCTCGTCGATCTTGAACGCGTAACGTGCGCCCACGTCGAAACGCTCCCAAGAGTCGATTTCCTTGTCGTTGGACTGGTCCAGATACTGTGAACTGGAATAGATACCACGGCTGGTCAGGATCAGGCCCTGTACGGTCGGCACGTCCCACTCGGCGCCCAGGTTGACGTTGTATTTCGGCGTCGCAGGCGCCCGGTTGCCGTCAAAGGTGCCATTGGTGGTATTGGTCAACTCGCTGTCGATGTACATGACACCACCAAGCAGGCGGAAACCCTTGAGTGGCTCACCGAACACACTCAGTTCCACACCGTCGTTTTGACGCTTGCCGTTCGGGCCGAAGACTCGCGTCGTGGCGTTGGTCTCATAGGCCGGCTGCTTGATCCGGAACACCGCAGCGGTCACGGCGAACGCACCCGCGTCATACTTGGCGCCGACCTCGACCTGCCGGCTGATGAACGGCGGAAATATCTCGTCTTCATTCACCGAAGTCGACGGCGCGATCTTGCCTTGGCTCAAGCCCTCCATGTAGTTGGCATACAGCGACAATTTGTCGGTCGCCTTGAACAGGATGCCGCCCGACGGCGAAACCTTTTCCTCGTCGTAGGCTGTGTCGCCTTTGACGTTATCCGTCCAGTCATCAACCTTCACGCGCTGCCAGCGAGCGCCGAGGGTCAGCAGTAGCCGATCATCGAAGAAACCCAGTGTGTCGGACAACGCCACGCCGCTGAAGCGGTTCTCGGTGTAGACCTTCGAATCGAATCGAGTGGGCCTGACAGGTGTTGGTGTTTCCACCGGTTCGTAGAGGTTGCTGCGGGCGGCGGCATAACGGGCACCGCCATTTTCGAAGTCCATGTAGAAATAACTGGCGGCCAAGTTAACTTCATGGCTCACCGGACCAGTATGAAACCAATTGCGCACCCCTGCCGTGGCCGTCCGGACATTTTCGTCGCGGGTGAAATCACGTGGCTGAACGCTGAAATCACCTGCGTTGTTGGTGACCGCAACGGCATGTCGGAGAAAGTCATGGTTGCTTTTACGCGCGCCCACACCGCCGTACAGCATGACGGAATCGCTGACATCGAATTCACCGTTCACCGCGCCGAAAGTGTCGTTGGTACTCGCCTTGCTCCAAGGCTGCGCATAGTTGCGGCGGACATCGCTGGCATGCGGAACCTGGGCGTTGGCGCCGACCTGCACGCGCTCCTGCGGCGCGTCGGTATCGCGCTCGGTGCGTCCGATATCCGTCGACAGTCGCAGGCGCTCACCGCGAAAATCCAGGCCCAGCACGGCCATCTCGCGGTCGACACTCTGATGGTCCCATTCGGTGTCGCCGGACTGCTTCACGCCGTTGAAACGAATACCGAACTTGTTGTCTTCACCAAAACGCCGGCCGACATCCACGGCGCCTCCCACCTGACTGTCGGAAGCGTAGCTACCGGTGAGAGAAGTGATGGGTTTGTCGGTCGCGCGCTTGGGCACCACGTTGATCCCGCCACCCACGGCGCCTCGCGGCGAGATGCCGTTGATAAGCTGGCTCGGGCCTTTGAGGATGTCGACGCGGTCGGCCATCTCCATGTCGACCGTATAGGTCGGCAAGACACCGTATAGACCGTTGTAGGCGACATCGCTGTTGAACAGACTAAGCCCGCGAATGGTGAACTGCTCATAACGCCCACCCGCCGGGTTGGTGGCGCGAACCGAAGGATCGTTGGCGATTAGGTCGCCCAAGGTACGAGCCTGCTGGTTTTTGACCACCTCGCTGGTGTAGGAGGTCATGCTGAATGGCGTTTCCATAAAGTCTTTTGAGCCCAGCAAGCCTTGCGAACCATGGCGCGCAACCTGGCCGCCGGCATACGGATCGCCGCCAGCCGAGTCGGTGGCACCGAGAATCGAGGTGGGAGCCAGTTGCAGGCTGCTGCCTTCTGGCGCCGGAGTCAGGATGTACGCTTGTTCGCCCACTGGCTGCAGTTGCAGACCGGAACCCTGCAACAGTCGGGTAAAGCCCTCCTCGACCGCATATTCACCGGATAAGCCGGCGCTGCTGCGCCCCCCTACCAACGCCGGGTCCACCGAGAGGTTGACCCCGGCCAGCCCGGCAAACCTGGTCAGCGCATCGCTCAGGCTCCCGGCAGGCACTTGATAACTGCGCCGGGTGGCGTCTTCGGCCCAACTGGAAGTGATGAACAACGGACTGGCACTCAGGCTCAGCAACAGGCTCAGGTGCAACAACGGACGCAGACCGGAAGCAGCCGGACGCGGACAGCAAGGCATTACTGTGGGCATTGAAGAAGCTCTCTTGATTCGCTCAGTTGCCTTGAATGACAAGCGAGTCGAAAAAAGGGGACAGGCTTCACACACTATTTTTACGCGGCAGCAACGTCACCCAGTAACGCGTACGCGAATGCACCTCCAGTGGCAGACTGGCCGCGAGCAGCGTCAGCACGCGATCGGTGTCGTCCAGACGGAAACTACCGGTGACGCGCAGCGCCTCGAGCGCAGGCTCCCAGCGCAGGACACCCGGTCGATAACTGCTAAGCTCACGCAGGAAATCCCCCAGCGGCCGATTTTTTGCCATCAGCACGCCTTCGCGCCAGCCCGGCGCGAGCACATCGAATGCAGTTGTCGACCCGGCACCGCCCGCTTGAAGGTCAACCTGCTGACCACCGCGCAATGACAAGACTGGCCCCTGCAACGGCTGCAATTGCAGGAAGCCGCTGTATACCGACACTCGGCATCCGAGTGCATCCTGCCGCACACAGACCTCGCTTTGACTGACTATGACTTGCCCAAATCGTGTCTGGATCGTCAATGGCGAGGCGTCAGGCACCTTCAGTGATATTTCACCCTCTACCAACTTCAAGCGCCGCCCCTGCACATCCACATCAACGGCGCTAGCTGTGTTGAGCTGCAGGAAGCTGCCATCGGCAAGCTGCACCTGCTTGCGCTCCCCAGTGGACGTATGCAAGTCGGCCCGCCAGACCTCCAGCGGTAATTGCCGGCTGATCAGCCATGCCGCCGGCACCAACACCACTGCACCCAATGCGCGCTTGAGCACCACGCGCCTACCCGGCTCAGGGCGATCCAGACTTTGCAGCGCCAACGCCGAAGGCAGATCGGCAAAACGCTGACGCAAGGCTTGAGCTTTCTGCCAGGCCTGCTCGTGACTGGCGCAACTGTCACGCCACCGTTGCAGGCCGGCGTGATCCTGCTCATTCGCACTGCCGGACTCCAGCAAGGCGAGCCACTGCGCGGCGGCGCGCACTATCTGGCGAGCCTCCACCGAGGGCGACGGACTACTCACATCTCCACCAACAGGCAATGCTCGTAGGCTTGCGCCATGTAGCGCTTGATCGTGCGTTCCGACACCCGCAGGCGCTCGGCGATTTGCTGATAATTCAAGCCTTCCAGCTGACTCCAGAGAAACGCCCGTCGCACCGCCGTCGGCAGTCCGTCGAGCAATTCGTCCAGGGTTTGCAGGGTTTCCAGCAGCAGCCAGCGCTGCTCGGGTGACGGCACACTGCCTTCAGGCAGCGAGGCCAGGGCATTCAAATAGGCTTGCTCAAGGCTACGACGCTGATAGAAGTTGCTCAGCAGTCGTTTGCCCACAGTCAGCAGATAGGCGCGGGGCTCCTGCAGGTCGGAAATCCGTTGAGAGCTGGCAAGCAAGCGCAGGAACGTATCTTGACTGAGGTCCGCCGCGTCGAACGCGTTGCCCATGCGCCGCCTCAACCAGCCTTCAAGCCAGCCACGGTGATCGCGGTACAGGTCGTGGAGGGTTTGCTCCTTCGGCATCGCTGCATCACTCATCTCAAGAAGCCCTGCGCCAAGGAGTCATCGTAAATGAGAGTGATTCTAATTAATATCGATGCCGTGAACCAAGTTCTTTGTGCATCGGGCGTGCAGAAAGCTAATGTCGGGAAGGCGCGAAAGAAGAAAAAGCCAAATCGCAGACACAAAAAACCCCGGTCTTTCGACCAGGGTCTTTGCTATCGACTCGAAGATTGCCAACGGCCTTCTTCGTAGCTCCAAGGCGTTCAGTGGGCCTTGAGGCAGATATGGCGCAGCGGACGGGACTCGAACCCGCGACCCCCGGCGTGACAGGCCGGTATTCTAACCGACTGAACTACCGCTGCGTATCGCTTTGAGTTGACGCTCAAGTAACTCGTCTGATTGAAACTTCGAGACTTTTCGATCTCGCTTTTCAATCTCGAACCAGGGTAAACCTGATTCGGAAAATATGGCGCAGCGGACGGGACTCGAACCCGCGACCCCCGGCGTGACAGGCCGGTATTCTAACCGACTGAACTACCGCTGCGCGTCGGTGGAGGCTTTTCAGCTTCCCTCTTGCTTACACAAGAGTCTCAAGAGTTGGTGGGTGATGACGGGATCGAACCGCCGACATTCTGCTTGTAAGGCAGACGCTCTCCCAGCTGAGCTAATCACCCTTTGCATCTCTGAGGCCGCGAAATTTACGCAGGTGCCGAAGCTAAGTCAATACCCCGCTTGAAGTTTTTCTAAAAAAGACAAAATCGTGTCATTCCGGACGAGGTCGACAACCGTCAGACCGCTTTCGCGAGCAGGTTCGCCCCCACAGTGGACCGCGCTTCTTCAGACAACAGGTTTTCTAATGTGGGAGCGACCCGACTCTAGGCGGCGAGCCGACGATGATGGCAACACATTCAACATCAATGCCGGGGCAGCGCACCTGCCCCGTTACTCGCTGTAAATCATCTTCTTGGTCATGCCACCATCGACCACAAACTCCTGGCCCGTGACGAAACCAGCGTTCTTCGACAGCAACCAGGCCACCATTGCCGCCACGTCTTCGACGGTCCCTACCCTGCCCGCCGGATGCTGCGCATGATCAGCGTCAGTCAGCGGTTCGGCGCGCCGTGCCGCTGGATCCCGTGCATCGATCCAGCCGGGACTAACCGCATTGACACGAATCTCTGGCCCCAAACTGATGGCCAGGGCGTGAGTCAGGGCCAACAGACCGCCCTTGCTCGCCGCATAAGCCTCTGTGTCGGGTTCTGACTGCGCGGCGCGGGTCGAGGCCAGGTTGACGATGGCGCCGCTGTGAGCGCGCAAATACGGTGCACAGTGCTTGGCCAGCAGCATTGGCCCACTGAGGTTCACCGCCAGCACCCGGTTCCAGTAGGCCAGGTCGAGGCTTTCCAGGGTGATGTTGTGCGGATCGGCCACCGCCGCATTGCACACCAATGCATCCAGACGCCCGAACTGCCCCAGCACCTCGGCCACACCCAGCGCCACCTGCGCTTCATTCGCGACGTCCATGGCGATGAACCAGGCGTTTTCGCCGAGCACCTTCGCCACTTTCGAACCACGCTCGCGATCCAGATCGGTCAGCACCACCTGCCAGCCTTCGCTGATCAGCCAAGCCGCAATGCCCAGACCAATGCCGCGCGCGGCACCGGTGACCAGCGCGACGCGGCCATGGGTCCCCGTGGTCGGCGTCGACAACTCGATCACAAGGCAGCCAACCCGCGCGCCAGATCGGCTTGCAGGTCTGCCACGTCTTCCAGACCGACCGCAATGCGAATCAGGCTGTCACGGATCCCCGCAGCTTCACGCTCTTGCGGCGCCAGACGGCCGTGAGAGGTGGTGCTCGGGTGCGTGATGGTGGTTTTGCTGTCGCCCAGGTTGGCGGTGATGGAGATCAGGCGAGTCGCATCGATAAAGCGCCAGGCGCCCTCTTTGCCGCCTTTGACCTCGAAGCTCACGACCGCACCGAAACCCTTCTGCTGACGCTGGGCCAGTTCGTGCTGCGGATGGCTCTTGAGGCCGGCGTAATGGACTTTCTCGATGCCGTCCTGCTGCTCCAGCCACTCAGCCAGTTGCTGGGCATTGGCGCAATGCGCCTTCATGCGCAGGCTCAGCGTTTCCAGACCCTTGAGGAAAATCCAGGCATTGAACGGACTCAGGGTCGGCCCGGCAGTGCGCAGGAAACCGACGACTTCTTTCATCTGCTCGCTGCGACCCGCCACGACACCGCCCATGCAACGACCCTGGCCGTCGATGAACTTGGTCGCCGAATGCACGACAATGTCCGCGCCCAGCTTCAGTGGCTGCTGCAGTGCAGGCGTGCAGAAGCAGTTGTCGACCACCAGCATCGCGCCCTTGGCGTGAGCGATTTCCGACAGCGCGGTGATATCCACCAGCTCGGCCAGCGGGTTGGACGGCGATTCTACAAAGAGCAGTTTGGTGTTGGCCTTGATCGCCGCATCCCAGCCGGACAAGTCCGCCAGCGCTACGTAATCGACTTCGATGCCAAAGCGCTTGAAGTATTTCTCGAACAGACTGATGGTCGAACCGAACACGCTGCGCGACACCAGCACGTGATCGCCGGCACTGCACAGACTCATCACCACCGCCATGATCGCGGCCATGCCAGTCGCCGTAGCCACGGCTTGCTCGGCGCTTTCCAGCGCGGCAATGCGCTCTTCGAACGCGCGCACGGTCGGGTTGGTGTAGCGCGAGTAAACGTTACCCGGCACTTCACCGGCAAAACGCGCAGCCGCGTCGGCGGCGGTACGGAATACGTAGCTGGAAGTGAAGAACATCGGATCACCGTGTTCGCCTTCCGGCGTGCGGTGCTGACCGGCGCGTACGGCCAGGGTATCGAACGCTACGCCTTCGAGGTCGCTGTCCAGCCGACCGGCATCCCAATCCTGACTCATGCTGTCACTCCTTGCCTTGCTCTTTATTTAGTAGATACAAAACCGGCCCCTCAGGGCCGGTAGTTACTCAGTTGTTGTACAGATCAATGATCGCACTGACTGCCTGGGTCTTGACCTTGGAGGCATCGTTACGTGCCTGCTCGATCTTGTTCAGGTAAGCCTCGTCGACGTCGCCGGTGACGTAATGGCCATCGAACACCGCGCAATCGAACTTGTCGATCTTGATCTTGCCGCCACCGACCGCTTCGATCAAGTCAGGCAGATCCTGATAGATCAACCAGTCAGCACCGATCAGGTCGGCCACGTCCTGAGTCGAACGGTTGTGGGCGATCAGCTCGTGAGCGCTCGGCATGTCGATGCCGTAGACGTTCGGGTAACGCACGGCTGGTGCCGCCGAACAGAAATAGACGTTCTTGGCGCCGGCTTCGCGAGCCATCTGGATGATCTGCTTGCAGGTGGTGCCACGAACGATGGAGTCGTCCACCAGCATCACGTTCTTGCCGCGGAATTCCAGTTCGATGGCGTTGAGCTTCTGGCGTACGGATTTTTTCCGCGCAGCCTGACCCGGCATGATGAAGGTCCGACCGATGTAGCGGTTCTTCACGAAGCCTTCGCGGAACTTGACGCCCAAGTGGTTCGCCAGCTCCAGGGCCGCGGTGCGGCTGGTGTCCGGAATCGGGATGACCACGTCGATGTCGTGGTCCGGACGCTCGCGCAGGATTTTCTCGGCGAGCTTCTCACCCATGCGCAGGCGGGCTTTGTAAACCGAGACGCCGTCGATGATCGAGTCCGGACGCGCCAGGTAGACGTGTTCGAAGATGCATGGAGTCAGCGACGGGTTGGTCGCGCACTGACGGGTGTGCAGCTTGCCGTCTTCAGTGATGTAGACCGCTTCACCCGGAGCCAGGTCGCGAATCAGGGTGAAACCGAGCACGTCCAGGGAGACGCTTTCGGAGGCGATCATGTACTCGACGCCTTCGTCGGTGTGACGCTGACCGAAAACGATCGGGCGGATACCGTGTGGATCGCGGAAACCGACGATGCCGTAACCGGTCACCATCGCCACGACCGCGTAACCACCGACGCAACGGTTGTGCACGTCGGTGACGGCCGCGAACACGTCTTCTTCAGTCGGCTGCAACTTGCCACGCTGGGCCAGCTCGTGTGCGAACACGTTGAGCAGCACTTCCGAATCGGAGTTGGTGTTGACGTGGCGCAGGTCAGATTCGTAAATCTCCTTGGCCAATTGTTCAACGTTGGTCAGGTTACCGTTGTGCGCCAGGGTGATGCCGTACGGCGAGTTGACGTAAAACGGTTGAGCTTCGGCCGAGGTCGAGCTGCCCGCGGTCGGATAACGCACATGGCCAATGCCCATGTGGCCGACCAGGCGCTGCATGTGACGCTGATGGAACACGTCACGCACCAGGCCATTGTCCTTGCGCAGGAATAACCGGCCATCGTGGCTGGTCACGATACCGGCAGCGTCCTGGCCGCGGTGCTGGAGGACGGTTAGCGCGTCATACAGCGCCTGATTGACGTTCGACTTACCGACGATACCGACGATGCCACACATGCGACGCAACCCCTACTTAATGGATCTGAACTGAACACAACTCACTGAGGCGTTTTGGCCGTCGGCAAGAGGTGCTCCTTGAACGGAATATCAGCGGGTACGCTGATTCCGCTGGCAAGCCACTGACTGCTCCACCCGAGGATCAGGTTTTTGGACCAGTCTGCGACCAATAGAAATTTTGGCACGAGCTGTGACTCTTTCCACCACTCGTCCTGCTGTACCGGCCCCAGGCTCAACAGCCCGACCGCCACGACCACCAGCAACACGCCACGCGCCCCGCCGAAAGCCATGCCGAGGAATCGATCGGTCCCGGATAGCCCGGTGACGCGAACCAACTCGCCGATAAGATAATTGATCATTGCGCCTACGATTAAAGTGGCGACAAACATGATGGCACAGCCCGTGATCACACGAGCCGACGGCGTAGCAATATATCCGCCCAGGTACTCGGACAATGAACCACCGAACATCCAGGCAACGACTCCTGCGATGATCCAGGTCAGCAGCGAGAGTGCTTCCTTGACGAAGCCGCGGCTCAGACTGATCAAAGCGGAGATGGCGATGATTGCAACGATCGCCCAGTCAACCCAGGTAAATGGCACAGTGCAGCCTACAGACAGATGAGGCGGCGCATTTTAGCAGAGCCCATGGCTGTCGGTAAGCTGAGATTGTCAGTGCTTTTCAAATCGGGGTGATAGATTTAGCCGCGCTCAGGCTGGAAACGCACCACAAAACCCTTGAGGTTCTGCTGGCGACTCAACAAATCACGCAGACGATCGGCTTCCGCACGCTCGATCAGCGGCCCGACGAACACCCGATTTTTGCCATCGGAGGAACGGATATAGGCGTTATAGCCCTGGCTGCGCAGGGTTTTCTGCAGACTTTCAGCGCTCTCACGGCTCGCCAGGCTGGCCAGTTGCACCGACCAGCTGACCGACAGGCCATTGGCATCGACGCGACTTGGAGTAGCGACCGGCTTGGTCGGTGCAACCGCGATTGGCTGGGCAGGTGCAGGCACAGGCTTGGCAACTGGCGCTGCTGGCGGCGCGACTGGTTTGGCAGCCGGCGGCGCTGGCACTACGGGAGCCACTGGCGCAATCGGTGCCGACGGCGCTTGCTGCTCGGCAATTTCTTCGTCGCTTGGCACAGGCTCTTGCGGCAATGCCTGCGGTTCAGGCACCGCCACCGGCTCGATCTGCACTTGCGGTATCGAGGGGGCATGCGGTGCGGCAGGCGCGTCGACCCTTACCTGGCGCTGTTCGTCCTGACGGGAAAACAGCATCGGCAAGAAAATCACCGCCAGCGCCACCAGCACCAGGGCACCGACCATGCGCTGCTTGTACGCCTTATCCAGCAAAGCCATTTGCCGCTTCCTCCGTGGAGCGCCGGGCCAGCCACTCAAGGGCCTCGGCGACACAATAAAATGATCCGAACAACAGAATCTCGTCGTCGCTCGTTGCCTGCGCGCACTGCCCCTCCAGAGCCGCGGCCACGCTGTCATAGGACGTAACCGAGGCGCCAAGGTTCTGCAACGCTGCGTGCAACTGAGCTACCGGCCGTGCCCGCGGCGAATCCAGCGGCGCGACAGCCCAATGCTGGACACTAGCATTCAATTCACCGACAACACCATCCAGATCCTTGTCCGCCAACAACCCGAACACCGCCAGACGCTTGCCGGCCAGCGGTCGACCGGCCAGACGCCGAGCCAGATATTCTGCCGCGTGAGGGTTGTGCCCCACGTCCAGCAGCAGATTCAGACGCTTGCCCTGCCAGTCGAACTGCCGACGATCAAGACGACCGACGATCCGCGTCGCTTTCAACGCTTCAATAATCTGCGCATCCACCCAAGGCAAACCGAGCAGAAGGTAAGCCTGCAACGCCAGTGCAGCGTTTTCCATCGGCAGATCGAGCAATGGCAGATCGTGCAATTCGACCGCACGCCCTTGGGCATCAACGCCGCGCCATTGCCAGTTGTGATCGGTGATACCGAGGTCAAAATCGCGCCCACGCAGGAAAAACGGGCAATTGAGCTCGCGCGCTTTATCCAGCAGAGGTTGAGGAGGATTCAGATCGCCGCACAGTGCCGGCGCGCCCTGGCGGAAGATTCCGGCCTTTTCGAAGGCCACGGATTCGCGGGTATCACCCAGGTAATCCGCATGGTCGACACCAATGCTGGTGACCAGCGCGATATCGGCATCCACCACGTTGACCGTGTCCAGGCGCCCGCCCAGGCCGACTTCCAGCACCACCGCATCGAGACCGGCCTGTTGAAACAGCCAGAACGCCGCCAGGGTGCCCATTTCGAAGTAAGTCAGGGAGGTTTCGCCGCGACCCGCCTCGACCGCGGCAAAGGCTTCGCACAGCTGCGCGTCAGTGGCTTCGACACCATTGACCTGCACCCGCTCGTTGTAACGTAGCAGGTGCGGAGAATTGTAGACACCCACGTTCAGGCCCTGCGCCCGCAGCAATGAAGCCACGAATGCGCAGGTAGACCCTTTGCCGTTGGTGCCGGTGACCGTGATCACCCGAGGCGCCGGCTTGCCCAGCCCCATGCGGGACGCTACCTGTTGCGAACGCTCCAACCCCATGTCGATGGCCGAAGGATGCAACTGTTCAAGGTAGGCGAGCCACTCGCCAAGGGTACGCTCGATCATAGGTTCGCAGGTACCGGTGGGACCACGATCGGCTCGACTGGTGCGGCGACGAATTTAGGCGTCGGCTTGCCGGTCAGTTGTGCCAGCAGGTTGCCCAGACGCGGACGCAGCTCCTGACGAGGGATGATCATGTCGATCGCGCCGTGCTCCAGCAGGAACTCGCTGCGCTGGAAGCCTTCCGGCAGTTTTTCGCGAACGGTTTGTTCGATCACGCGCGGGCCGGCGAAACCGATCAGGGCTTTCGGCTCACCGACGATCACGTCGCCGAGCATCGCCAGACTGGCGGAAACACCGCCGTAGACCGGGTCGGTCAGCACCGAGATGAACGGAATACCTTCTTCGCGCAGACGTGCCAGCACCGCGGAGGTCTTGGCCATTTGCATCAGGGAGATCAGCGCTTCCTGCATCCGCGCACCGCCGGAAGCGGAGAAGCAGATCATCGGGCAACGGTTTTCCAGGGCGTAGTTGGCGGCGCGCACAAAGCGCTCACCGACGATGGCACCCATCGAGCCACCCATGAAGGAGAATTCGAAAGCCGACACCACGACCGGCATGCCCAGCAAGGTGCCGCTCATGGAGATCAGTGCGTCTTTTTCGCCGGTCTGCTTTTGCGCAGCGGTCAGGCGATCCTTGTACTTCTTGCCGTCACGGAATTTCAGACGGTCAACCGGCTCCAGGTCCGCGCCCAGTTCGGCACGGCCTTCAGCGTCGAGGAAGATGTCGATGCGCGCGCGTGCTCCGATACGCATGTGGTGGTTGCACTTGGGGCAAACGTCCAGGGTCTTTTCCAGCTCCGGACGATACAGCACCGCCTCGCAAGACGGGCATTTGTGCCACAGACCTTCAGGCACCGAGCTCTTCTTGACCTCGGAACGCATGATCGAAGGGATCAGTTTGTCTACTAACCAGTTGCTCATGCTTTCTTTCTCCAGTACCGGCGGCCCGAACGCTCTGGTTCGCAGCCCCGCGTATGCCCTTGAGCTAAATTCATATGTGTAGCGATGATCGATGGATTGCCGGGTCAGCGAAACGCTGACCTGCGTACAACCCAAAAATTCTCAGCCATGCCTGCTTTGTGCAGGTGCACCTCTTTTGTACAGAGCAGTGGACGGCGGCAGTCTGCCAGCCGTCACATCAACGACGTGCTACCGCGTACCGCTTTGATGAATGCCTGAATCTTTGCGTGATCCTTGATGCCCTTGCTCGCCTCTACCCCTCCGCTGACGTCCACCGCGTAAGGCCGAACCCGGGCGATCGCCTCGGCGACGTTATCTGGCGTCAAGCCACCCGCCAGGATGATCGGCTTGCTCAAGCCTTGCGGTATCAGTGACCAGTCGAAGGCTTCACCGGTTCCACCGGGAACACCTTCGACATAGGCGTCGAGCAAAATACCGCTGGCACTTGGGTATGCGTCACAAGCCGCCGCGATGTCATCACCGGCCTTGACCCGCAATGCCTTGATGTACGGTCGGTGCCAGCCTTCGCAATCAGCGGCGGTTTCGTCGCCATGGAACTGCAACAGGTCCAGTGGCACGGCGTCGAGGATTTCCCCCAACTCGCAACGGCTGGCGTTGACGAACAAACCCACGGTGGTCACGAACGGCGGCAAGGCCTTGATGATCGCCCTCGCCTGCTGGAACGTCACGGCCCGCGGGCTTTTGGCGTAGAACACAAATCCGATGGCATCGGCCCCGGCCTCGACCGCCGCCAACGCATCCTCTATGCGGGTAATCCCACAAATTTTGCTGCGAACGGCCGACATGTCGATAGAACCTCAGGCAATTGCGGGAAAGTCCCGGATGGTATCAAAAGCGTTCGAAGGCGTCAGCCGTCAAGTTCCGAGAAGCCGGTGAGGAAGTGTGGGCCGATGTAACGCTCGGGCAATTCGAACTCGTCGCGATACTCGACTTGCACCAGATACAGGCCAAACGGATGAGCCGTCACCCCACCGGAACGGCGAATGCGACTCTCCAGCACCTCTTTCATCCACTCCACCGGACGCTCGCCAGCACCGATAGTCATCAAGACGCCTGCGATGTTGCGCACCATGTGGTGCAGGAACGCGCTGGCACGGATATCCAGCACGATCATTTTGCCATGGCGGGTAACGCGCAGGTGATGCAGCTCCTTGATCGGCGACTTGGCCTGGCACTGGCCGGCGCGGAAAGCACTGAAGTCGTGGGTGCCGACCAGATACTGAGCGGCCTCGGACATGCGCTCGACGTCCAGCGGGCGGTGGTTCCAGGTGATTTCCTCGTTCAGGTGCGCCGGGCGGATCTGATCGTTGTAGATCACGTAGCGATAGCGCCGGGCGATGGCTTTGAACCGCGCATGGAAATGCGCCGGCATGACCTTGGCCCAGCTGACGCTGATGTCGTGCGGCAAGTTGATGTTGGCACCCATGACCCAGGCCTTCATCGAGCGCTCTACCTGGGTGTCGAAATGCACCACTTGGCCGCAAGCATGCACACCGGCGTCGGTGCGCCCGGCACAATGCAGCGACACGGGTGAGTCGGCGACTTTGGACAAGGCCTTTTCAAGAAGCTCCTGCACCGTGTCCACACCGGAGGCCTGACGTTGCCAGCCGCGATAACGCGAACCTTTGTATTCAACGCCCAACGCGATCCGGAAAAAGCCGTCGGCCGCCATTTCGGCGGCCGGATTATCTATATTTGCCAAGGGGTGACAGCCTGCTGATCTACGCAAAGGCAGGCATTATAAGGCCGTCGGACCGGGATGCCAGCGTAACTGTGACACGGCGTTGAATGTACCAACCCCATCGCACCCCCCAAACAAAACGGCAGCCTTGATGGGCTGCCGTTTTGTTTACGCCTTACCGACGATTCACGCCAGACGCGAGAGCATTTCCTTGGCTTCGCTCTTCTGCCCCGCATCGCCCTCGGTCATCACCTCATTGAGGATGTCCCGAGCGCCGTCATTGTCGCCCATGTCGATGTAGGCCTGGGCCAGGTCGAGTTTGGTGGCGACTTCGTCAGCGCCAGAGAGGAAATCGAGCTCGTCATCTGACGAGGCCAACGCATCTTCCTCGGTGAAGCTTGGCTCGCCGAGGCTCTGGGACAAACGATCCAGCTCGGCATTGACGTCGTTGAGTTCGTTTTCAAAGGCGTCAGGCTTATCCGGGGTGGCGTCCATTTCATCGGCCAGCGACAGATCGAAATCAGCCGGCAACTCCAGGTCGTCGAGCGGCGCCTCAGTCACCTTTGGCGCCTCAGTGACGGTCGGCGCTTCAGCAACAGGCAAGTCCTTGAGGTCGTCATCCAGGCTCAGCAGGAAGTCGTCTTCAGCCAAAGTCTCTGGGGAAGCATCGCCGCCCAGATCCATGTCCAGGTCGAAGTCCGACAGATCGTCGAGGCTTTCCTTGATTTCAGTCTGTTGTTGCAACACCGACTCAAAGCTCAGGTCGTCGTCCAGCGGAAACTCGTCCAGCTCAGCCAGAGACTCTGGTTCTGGTTCAGGCTGTGGTTGCGGTGCTGGCTCGACTGCAACCGCAGGCGTGATCGGAGTAGCCGCTTCCAGATCGTCGAGACTCAGATCGAAAGCACTGTCAAAGTCAGCCAATGCCGGTTCCGGGGCTTGCGGCTCGTCCAGCAGCAGGTCCTTGACGTACTGTGCGTCCAGCTCGGCGGCGACAGCTGCGGCGGCCAGACCACCCACCGCCGCGACCACCATGGCCGGGAAGCGGCTTTTCAGCTGTTCGACCCGGGCGAAGTTGTCGCCGTTGGCCACCAGTTGACGCTCCTGAGCGACGAACGCATCGCGATCGCCCTGCTGACCGTAGACTTCCATCAGCTTCAGGCGCAGGTCGCTGCGTTGCGGCTCTTGCTTGATAGCGTCTTCCAGCAACGCGGCAGCCTGATTCAGGCGACCGGCCGCGATGTGCGACTGAGCCTGGGCCAAGACGTCGTCAGAGCGTTCGGCGGCAGGCGCAACCAACGGTGCAGCGATCGGTGGCGTCACCACAACCGGGGCAATCACCGGGGCCGGTGCAGGTGCAGGCGTTGGTGCAGTCGCGAGTTTCACGCTTGGCGGCGGAACTTCCAGACCTTCGAAGCTGCTTTCCGGCAGGTCGAGGTCGGCGGAGAACGCTTGCTCCTCAGCCAAGGCACGGGCCATGCGCAGATGTTTTTCCGCTTCTTGCTGAGCTTTGCGGCGACGGGCCAGCAACAGCAGCAAGAGCAGCAGAACCACCGCACCGCCGCCCACCAGACCGAGCAGGATCGGGTTGGTCAGCAGTTCATTGAATTTCTGCTCGTCGGACGCCGCTGGCGTCGGCTCGACGGGCGGCGCCGGAACGGCTTCCGGTGCGCCAGCCTCCGGTGCCGGAGCTGTCGGAGCCACGTCCGCAGGCGTTGCCGCAGGATTGCCCGCCAGTTGGGCCGACATCACCGGAGCCGTCGCGGCAGCCGCCGGTGCGCCCGCATCGCCTTCGGCCTGCAGCTTGGCCAGCTGATTGTTCTTCAACTCGATCAGGCGTTGCAGCTTGTCCACCTGACTTTGCAGGTCGTTCATGCGGCTTTTCAGTTCAGCGTTGTCACGGCGAGCCGTGTCGAGGCTTTCCTGAGTCACGGCCAGCTTGCTGCTCAAGGCTTTCGCATCACCGGCGGCACCTTTGCCACGGCCCTTGCCGGTGTCGGCAGAGACCAGGCTCAGCTTGTCCGTGGCGACTTGCGACGAAGCGCCGTCACCGCGAGCACGCTTGGTGGCATCGAGTTGCTGCTGCCCGCTTCCGGGCTTCGCCACATAGCGGCGACCGTGGCGCCATGCAGAGTTCTGCGCCGCGACTTCAGCGATGGCCTTGGGTTGCGGCAGGCTGGCGCTTTGCACCTGATCCGGCAGACGCAGCACCTGGCCGGTTTTCAGCCGGTTGATGTTGCCGTCGATAAAGGCATCCGGGTTCAGCGCCTGGATGGCCAGCATGGTTTGCTGGATCGATCCACCGCTACGCGCCTTCGCGGCGATTTCCCATAGGGTATCGCGCGACGTGGTGGTGTATTGCGTCGATTTGGTCGCGCCGGTGACTGGCGCGGTCACCGCCTGGGCTGGCGCCGGTTGCGCGGCGGCATCGGCGGTTTGCGGCGAGAATTTGGACGGATCGAGCAGCACGCTGTAATCACGCAGCAAACGACCGCTTGGCCACATCACCTGAACCAGGAATTTCACCATCGGTTCGGACAGCGGTTTGCTGGAGGTGATGCGCAGGATGCTTTTGCCGCTGGCGTTAAGCACCGGCGTGAAAGTCAGGTCGTTGAGGAACGCCTGACGATCGACACCGGCCTTGGCGAAATCTTCGGGCGAGGCCAGGCTCGGCACCACTTCGGCAGCCGTGAGGTCCTTGACGTCGAGCAACTCGATTTCTGCTACCAGAGGCTGGTTCAGCGTCGATTTCAGGGTCAATTCCCCAAGCCCGAGGGCATGCGCCATACCGGAGGACAGCGCCGAGGCGGCCGCTATTGCTAACACCAGTTTGCGAACTTGAACCATAGCCTCATCCTTTGTTTGAACATTCCTCGGCCAGCGAGAAGGTGTTGATTGCCGCTGCCGTAAGGCGTTGCGCGCGACGGCGAAGGGTCGTCGCGCGCGATCGTTTCATTCATGCGACGAAAGCCCTGCGGGATGGCTCGCCTCAAGCATTCCAGCCAAACATGGTGTTCGGCTGGAACCACTAGAAAAAATTGTTGCCAAGTATCTTTTACAGCAGGTCTTTTATCAACAATTCAGCCACCTGCACAGCATTGAGCGCGGCGCCTTTGCGTACGTTATCTGACGTCAGCCACACGTTAAGTTCCGCCGGGTCGTCGATCCCGCTGCGAACCCGACCAACGTAAACCACGTCCTGCCCTACCGCATCGCCTACCGGAGTCGGGTAATCGCCCGCCTCGACCAGCTCGATACCGGGCGCCGCTTCCAGTGCCGCGTTGACTTTCGCCAGGTCGACAGCGCTCGATGACTGCAAGGTCACGCTATAGCTATCGCCAAAAAACACCGGGGCTTGAATGCAAGTGACGGAAATCTTTAATAAAGGCAGCGACAAGACCTGACGCAGCTCGCGCACCAGACGCTTTTCCAGCAACGTGTGGCCCTGAGCATCGGGCGCACCGACTTGCGCCAACAGGTTAAAAGCCATCTGCCGATCGAAGAAAGCCGGCTCCAGCGGACGCACGTTGAGCAGTTCGGCGGTTTGCCGGGCCAGCTCGCTGACCGCTTCGCGACCCTGGGCCGATACCGCCAGGCAAGCCGTCAGGCTGATGCGTTGCAGGTCGAGCAAGTCGAGCAGCGGCGCCAGCACCACCGCCAGCGCAGTCGCCGAAGGGCTTGGGCTGCTGACCTGGAAGGGCTTTTTCAGGCCGGCAAGAATTGCAGCATTGGCCTCGGGCACCACTTGCGGCGCCTGATCGGCCGGCAACGCGCCGGACAGGTCGATCAGCGAGCAACCGGCGGCCGCAGCGCGCGGGGCGAAACTGAGGGTCACCGCCGGGCCGGCGGCGAAGAACACCAACTGGACTTTGCTGAAGTCGAACTCATCGACTTCGCGCACCCGCACGTTCTTGCCGCGAAACGGCACCGAGTGTCCGGCCGATTCACTGCTCGCCAGCAGGTGCAGATTGCCGACCGGAAAGTCGCGCTCTTCGAGAATCTGGACGAGTGTTTCGCCGACAGTACCGGTGGCGCCGATCACGGCAATATCGAAGGACTGGCTCATGGTTCTACCTCTGGCGAAACGGGGGGAGCGGCACTTTACCGGGTGGTTGGCGGTGAGGCAATTCGCGCCATCGGTGGGCAAAAAAAACCCGCACCTTTTTCAAGGCACGGGTTCTGTCATTGCATCAATCGATCAACGCTCAAGCAGGATCCGCAGCATACGACGCAGCGGCTCGGCCGCGCCCCACAGCAGTTGGTCGCCGACGGTGAAGGCACCGACGAATTGCGAACCCATGTTCAGCTTGCGCAGACGACCGACCGGCACGTTCAGGGTGCCGGTGACTTTCGTCGGGCTCAGCTCCTGCATGCTGATTTCACGGTTGTTCGGCACCAGCTTGACCCAAGGGTTGTGCTGGCTGATCAGCCCTTCGATGTCGGCGATCGGCACGTCTTTGTTCAGCTTGATGGTCAGCGCCTGGCTATGGCAACGCATGGCGCCGATGCGCACGCAGATGCCGTCCACCGGGATCGGGCTCTTGAAGCGACCGAGGATCTTGTTGGTTTCGGCCTGGGCCTTCCACTCTTCACGGCTCTGGCCGTTCGGCAGTTCCTTGTCGATCCACGGGATCAGGCTGCCGGCCAGCGGTACGCCGAAGTTTTCGGTCGGGTACGCGTCGCTGCGCATGGCTTCGGCAACACGGCGGTCGATGTCGAGGATGGCGCTGGCCGGATCGGCCAGTTGATCGGCGACAGCGCCGTGAGTCACACCCATTTGCTTGATCAGCTCACGCATGTGCTGCGCGCCGCCACCGGAGGCCGCCTGATAGGTCATGGCGCTCATCCACTCCACCAGGCCGGCTTCGAACAGGCCGCCCAGGCCCATCAGCATCAGGCTGACGGTGCAGTTGCCGCCGATGTAGTTCTTGGTGCCCGCGTCGAGCTGCTGGTCGATGACCTTGCGGTTCACCGGGTCCAGCACGATCACCGCGTCATCCTGCATGCGCAGGCTGGAAGCGGCGTCGATCCAGTAACCCTGCCAGCCGGCTTCGCGCAGCTTCGGGAACACTTCGCTGGTGTAGTCGCCACCCTGGCAGGTCAGAATCACGTCGAGGGTTTTCAGCTCTTCAATGCTGTAAGCGTCCTTGAGCGGAGCAATGTCCTTGCCCACGGACGGGCCTTGGCCACCGACATTGGAAGTGGTGAAAAACACCGGCTCGATAAGATCGAAATCCTGCTCTTCCAGCATCCGCTGCATGAGCACGGAACCGACCATGCCGCGCCAACCGATCAGACCTACACGTTTCATCGCAACTACACCTTCTTGAAAAGTGGGCCGCTGCTTTCAAGGTTGAAAATTGCAGCGGGCCAGAGAGATTACAGATTCCGCAGCGCGGCGACTACTGCGTCGCCCATTTCCTGCGTACCGACCTTGGTGCAACCAGCCGACCAGATGTCGCCCGTACGCAGGCCCTGATCCAAAACCAGGCTCACGGCCTTCTCGATGGCATCGGCCGCATCCTGCAGATTGAAGCTGTAACGCAGCATCATCGACACCGACAAAATGGTCGCCAACGGGTTGGCTATGCCCTTGCCAGCGATGTCCGGCGCCGAACCGTGGCACGGCTCGTACATGCCTTTGTTGTTGGCATCCAGCGACGCCGACGGCAGCATGCCGATGGAACCGGTGAGCATCGACGCTTCGTCGGAAAGAATGTCGCCGAACAGGTTGTCGGTGACGATCACGTCGAACTGTTTCGGTGCACGCACCAGTTGCATGGCGGCGTTGTCGACGTACATGTGGCTCAGTTCGACGTCCGGGTAGTCCTTGGCCACTTGCTCGACGATTTCACGCCACAGCTGGCTGGAGGCCAGCACGTTGGCCTTGTCCACCGAGCACAGCTTCTTGCCGCGTACGCGGGCCATGTCGAAACCGACACGGGCGATACGGCGGATTTCAGTTTCGCTGTATGGCAGCGTGTCGTAGGCCTGACGCTCGCCGCTCTCCAGTTCGCGCACGCCACGTGGCGCACCGAAGTAGATACCGCCGGTCAGTTCACGGACGATCAGGATGTCCAGGCCGGCAACGATTTCTGCCTTCAGGCTGGAAGCCTCGGCCAGTTGCGGGTACAAGATCGCCGGACGCAGGTTGCCGAACAGGCCCAGTTGCGCACGGATTTTCAGCAGACCGCGCTCAGGGCGGATGTCACGCTCGATGGTGTCCCATTTAGGGCCGCCCACGGCGCCCAGCAGCACAGCATCGGCTGCGCGTGCACGGGCCAGGGTTTCATCGGCCAGCGGCACGCCGTGCTTGTCGATGGCGGCGCCACCGATCACGTCATGGCTCAGTTCGAAGCCCAGGCTGTACTTGTCGTTCGCCAGCTCCAGCACCTTGACCGCTTCGGCCATGATTTCCGGGCCAATACCGTCGCCTGGGAGAATCAGAATCTGCTTGCTCATGCTTTCCTCATGTCATCAGTCGGCGCACTCGCGAGTGCGCCCGGAAAAATTCTATCGTTCAGCCATCAGCACCAGCACATCGGTGCTGAACGAACCATCGGCTTCAATCTCAAAATATTCGCGCACTTCGTTGCCCATCGATTGCTGCAACTCGAGGATCGCCGCGCGCATCACCTGCGGCGTGCGCATGCGCTCGACCCAGGAGGTGTACTCCAGGCGCAACCGTTGACGCGTGGTGCTGCGGGTATGCAACCCCGCTTCGCTGACCTGACGCAACCACTCGCCCGCAGAATAATCGCGCACATGGCTGGTGTCGCGCAGCACTTCGACGCTTTGCAGGTAAGTGTCGAACAACGGGCTGCCCGGCGACAACACATCGATGAACGCCGCCACCCCGCCCGGTTTCAGCACCCGGCGAACTTCGCGCAGGGCCACACCGAGGTCGCTCCAATGGTGCGCCGAATAGCGACTGAAGACGAAGTCGAACTCGCCATCGGCGAACGGCAGACGCTCGGCGGCGCCGTTGACCGTGGTCACATTGCTCAAACCCCGGTCGACAGCGGCGGCGGCGACCACATCGAGCATCTGCTGGGACAGGTCGTAAGCGACGACTTCCTTGACCAGCGAGGCCACATGAAAACTCACATGACCGGCGCCGCAACCCAGGTCCAGTACCCGGGCATCGCCCTGCCCCGCCAGTTCAGCCTGTAGCAGCGCGAACTCGGTGCCTTGAGCGTGTACGGCGCTGCTCAGATAGGCCGAGGCCTGTTCACCGAATTGCTTTTGGACTACCTGGCTGTGCTGGGCGGTGCTGGTCATCGGGACTTCCTTTTTAGGTTTAACCTTGCGCTGTCTGGACCTGCCCGCGAAGAGGCCGGCCCTGATTACATCGATTCCAGATCAATCTCAGGCGTCGCGAAACAACCATGGCTGGCTCGCGCGGTGCTTGGCTTCAAACGTGGCAATCGCCTCGTGATCCTGCAAAGTCAGGCCGATATCGTCCAGGCCATTGAGCAGGCAGTGCTTACGGAAGGCATCGATCTCGAAACTCAGCACTTTGCCGTCCGGACGGGTCACGGTCTGGGCCTGCAAATCGATCTGCAACTGGTAGCCCGGGTTCGCTTCAACCTGCTTGAACAGCTCATCGACTTCAGCGTCGCTCAGGATGATCGGCAGCAAGCCGTTCTTGAAGCTGTTGTTGAAGAAGATGTCGGCGTAGCTCGGCGCGATGATGCTGCGAAAACCGTACTCTTCCAGCGCCCACGGCGCGTGCTCGCGGCTGGAGCCGCAACCGAAGTTCTCGCGGGCCAGCAACACGCTGGCGCCTTGATAACGCTCGGCGTTGAGGACGAAGTCCTTGTTCAGCGGGCGCTTGGAGTTGTCCTGATACGGCTGGCCAACGTCCAGATAACGCCATTCATCGAACAGGTTCGGACCGAAACCGGTGCGTTTGATCGACTTCAAGAACTGCTTCGGGATGATCTGGTCGGTGTCGACGTTGGCACGATCCAAAGGCGCGACAAGACCAGTGTGCTGGGTAAAAGCTTTCATGCTGCGCTCCTTTAGATCAATTCACGGACGTCGACGAAACGACCGTTCACAGCGGCGGCGGCGGCCATGGCCGGGCTGACGAGGTGGGTACGGCCACCGGCGCCCTGACGGCCTTCGAAGTTACGGTTGGAGGTCGACGCGCAATGCTCGCCCGATTCCAAACGGTCCGGGTTCATCGCCAGGCACATCGAGCAGCCAGGCTCACGCCATTCAAAACCGGCCTCGATAAAAATCTTGTCCAGGCCTTCGGATTCAGCCTGAGCCTTCACCAGCCCCGAAC
Source organism: Pseudomonas sp. FP1740 (assembly GCF_030687165.1). Classification (NCBI taxonomy): domain Bacteria; kingdom Pseudomonadati; phylum Pseudomonadota; class Gammaproteobacteria; order Pseudomonadales; family Pseudomonadaceae; genus Pseudomonas; species Pseudomonas sp. FP1740. The sequence continues at coordinate 2,424,137 of NZ_CP117461.1, read as the reverse complement.
CCGGCACCACGATGGCTTGCTTGATGGTCGAAGCCACTTTGCGGCCCTTGGCGATCACCGCGGCGGCGCGCAGGTCTTCGATCCGCGAGTTGGTGCAGGAACCGATGAATACGCGGTCCAGCTGGATGTCGGTGATCGCCTGATTGGCGGTCAAACCCATGTATTTCAAGGCGCGTTCGATGGAATCGCGCTTGACCAGGTCCATTTCCTTGGCCGGATCCGGCACGTTCTGGTCCACGGCCAACACCATCTCAGGCGAGGTGCCCCAGCTGACTTGCGGCTTGATCTGAGAGGCATCGAGCTCGACGACGGTGTCGAACTTGGCATCGGCGTCGGAGACCAGGTCTTTCCAGGCTTCGACGGCCAAATCCCATTCCGCGCCCTTCGGAGCAAATGGACGGCCCTTGACGTAAGCCACGGTTTTTTCGTCGGCGGCCACCAGGCCAACACGGGCACCGGCTTCGATGGACATGTTGCAGATGGTCATGCGGCCTTCAACGGACAAGTCGCGAATCGCGCTACCGGCGAATTCGATGGCGTGGCCATTACCACCGGCGGTGCCGATCTTGCCGATGACGGCGAGGACGATGTCCTTGGCAGTCACGCCGAAAGGCAATTTGCCCTCGACCAACACCAGCATGTTCTTCATTTTCTTGGCGACCAGGCACTGAGTGGCGAGCACGTGCTCGACCTCGGAAGTGCCAATACCGTGAGCCAGGGCACCGAATGCGCCGTGGGTCGAGGTGTGGGAGTCGCCGCAGACCACGGTCATGCCCGGCAAGGTCGCGCCCTGCTCCGGGCCGATGACGTGGACGATGCCTTGGCGGACGTCATTCATCTTGAATTCGACGATGCCGTATTCGTCACAGTTATCGTCGAGGGTCTGAACCTGCAAACGCGAGACCTGGTCGACGATCGCTTCGATGCCGCCCTTGCGCTCCGGGGTGGTCGGTACGTTGTGGTCCGGGGTCGCGATGTTGGCATCGATGCGCCAAGGCTTGCGCCCGGCCAGACGCAGGCCTTCGAAGGCTTGCGGCGAGGTCACTTCGTGGATGATGTGACGATCGATGTAGATCAGCGCAGAGCCATCGTCGCGCTGCTTGACCAAATGCGAATCCCAGAGCTTGTCGTAGAGCGTTTTGCCGGCCATCAGACGGTTTCCTCATCAGCTTGTTTCTATGCCCCGGATCTTGAGTAATTCAATAACCCCTTGGCTTGTGAGGTCGATCCTAGGGGGTTACATTAAATAACTCAAATTCATATTTTTTATGCTTTGCATAACCAACTGGAATGCCACTGAGACCTCATTATGGACCTCGCCAACCTCAACGCTTTTATCGCGATTGCCGAGACTGGAAGCTTCTCCGGCGCCGGCGAACGGCTGCACCTGACGCAACCGGCCATCAGCAAGCGCATCGCCGGGCTGGAGCAGCAATTGAAGGTGCGACTGTTCGATCGACTGGGCCGGGAAGTCGGCCTGACCGAAGCCGGCCGCGCCCTGCTGCCACGGGCCTATCAGATCCTCAATGTACTGGATGACACCCGCCGCGCCCTGACCAACCTGACTGGCGAAGTGACCGGTCGTCTGACATTGGCCACCAGCCATCACATCGGCCTGCATCGCTTGCCGCCCTTATTAAGGGAGTTCACCCGACGTTACCCGCAAGTGGCGCTGGATATTCAGTTCCTCGATTCGGAAGTGGCCTACGAAGAAATCCTCCATGGCCGTGCTGAACTGGCAGTCATCACCCTTGCACCGGAACCTCACACATTGGTCAAGGCCACGCCCGTGTGGGACGACCCGCTGGATTTCGTGGCCGCCCCGGAGCATCCGCTGATCAGCAATGGTGCGGTCAGCCTGGCGGACATTGCCCTGCACCCCGCAGTTTTCCCCGGCGGCAACACCTTTACCCACCACATCGTGCAACGCCTGTTCGAGGCCCAGGGCCTGACGCCGAACATCGCCATGAGCACCAATTATCTGGAAACCATCAAGATGATGGTCTCGATCGGCCTGGCCTGGAGCGTTTTGCCGCGCACCATGCTGGATGAACAAGTGGCGCGCATACCTTTGCCGGGCATACAACTCACTCGCCAGCTAGGCTATATCCTGCACACCGAACGGACGCTGTCGAACGCGGCAAAGGCCTTCATGGCTTTGCTGGATGCACAAATCGATCAGCCAGGGACTCGCGGCTAAGCTGTGCTTCTTCTTTTGTGCTACGCCTATAGAGCCCCAAAACCCTGTGCCTAACGCCCAATTCAGCCCAAGGCCTGTCATCCATGCCCAAATCTGTTGAACGTATGCCGCCAATGCCGCGAATTCAGGCAATTGACCCAAAACGGTCCGAGCAGAGCTGGGAAAGCGCCCCACAGTTGCTCGCGGCCCTCAATGGTGCCCGACTGGGCGCCTGGTATTGGGACATCGAGCGCGGGCAGATCAGCTGGTCACGGGGCACTCAGGCGTTGTTCGGCTTCGATCCCCGGCAACCGTTGCCCGAGGATCTGGAATACCTCGACCTGCTGCCCCAGGAGGATCGGGCGAAAGCCATCCGCGCCTTCAATGCAGTGATCGCCGGCGCTCCGCTGGAGCAGGCCATGCACCACCGCATCCGCTGGCCCGACGGCAGCCTGCACTGGCTGGAAATCAACGGCAGCCTGCTACCGGACAAAAACGGCCGGCCACGAATGATCGGGGTCATCCGTGAAATCACCCACCAGCGCCAGCGTGAACAAGCGCTGAGCAGCTCGGAAAAACGCTTTGCCACGCTGTTTCACCTATGCCCGAACATGGTGCTGCTGACCCGTCAGGAAGACGGCCTGATCAGTGAAGCCAACCAGTATTTCGAAAGCCTGTTCGGCTGGCCGGTGCAAGACGCAATCGGCCGAACCACGCTGGAACTGGGCCTTTGGGTCAACCCGGAGCAACGGGCGGAACTGGTCAAGGCCACCAAGGCCAAAGGTGAGCTGATCAACATGGAGGTGCAATTTCGCGCCAGCAACGGGCAGGTTCACGACGGCATTCTCAGCGCGCAAAAGGTCGAGCTCGAAGGCCAGCCCTATCTGCTGAGCACATTCCTTGACACCACCGAACGCAAAATCGCCGAGCACGCCCTCAAAGACAGCCAGGAACGCCTCGACTTGGCCCTGGATTCGGCGCAACTCGGCACCTGGGACTGGCACATCCCCAGCGGCATGCTTTACGGTTCGGCGCGGGCCGCCCAGCTGCACGGGCTGGAGCCCAAACCCTTCCATGAATCCTTCGATGCGTTTTTCGAAGGTGTACCCGGCGAAGAACGCGACACCATGCGCGACGCTTACCGCAGCTTACGCGAAGGCCCGGCCGGCAATTATCAACTGACCTACCGCGTGCAGCTGCCGGACGGCAGTTCGCGCTACCTGGAAAGCCGCGCCAGACTCTACCGCGATGATGACGGCAATCCCCTGCGCATGGCCGGCACGCTGCTGGACATCACCGAGCAAGTGGAGCGCGAACAGCAACTGATAGCGTCGGAAGAGAAATTCGCCACGTTGTTCCAGGTCAGCCCGGACCCGATCTGCGTCACGCGCCAGGACACCGGCCACTTCATCGAGATCAACTCCAGCTTCACCCAGACGTTCGGCTGGAGCACCACCGACGTCATCGGCCGCACCGCCGACGAAATCGGTCTGTGGGACGCTTCAGCGAAAAGCCTGCAAAGGATCGAGCGGGTCATCCGCGAGCAGGGCCTGAACAATGTGGCGATCATCGTTCAGCACAAGGATGGGCAGTCCCTGACTTGCGTGATCTCCAGCCGCCAGATCAGCGTCGGCGACCAGCCGTGCATCGTCACCACCCTGCGCGACATCACTCAGCAGCAACGCTCGGAAGCAGCGCTCAAGGCCAGCGAGGAGAAGTTCGCCAAGGCTTTCCACTCAAGCCCCGACGCCATCACCATTACCGAGCGCGACACCGGACGCTATCTGGAGGTGAACGACGGCTTCTGCCGCCTGACCGGCTACCGTGCCGATGAAGTGGTGGGTCGCACGGTGTATCAGGTCGGCATCTGGGCCGAAGAGAAACAACGCTCGGCGTTGCTGGCCGAACTACAGATCAAGGGCCGGGTTCACCACCTGGAAATGCTCGGGCGCAACAAGCGCGGCGAGTTGCTGACCGTCGAAGTCTCGGTGGAACCGATCACCCTCAACGAAACCGCCTGCCTGCTGCTGACCGCCCGGGACGTCAGCCTGCTGAAAAATGCCGAAGCGCAGATCCGTCACCTGGCCTACCACGACCCGCTGACCAACCTGCCGAACCGCGCGCTGTTGATGGACCGCCTGGGCCAGCAGATCGCCCTGCTCAAGCGCCACAACTTGCGTGGCGCCCTGATGTTCCTCGACCTCGACCACTTCAAGCACATCAACGACTCCCTCGGCCACCCGGTGGGCGATACGGTGCTGAAAATCATCACCGCGCGCCTTGAAGCCAGCGTACGCATGGAAGACACCGTCGCACGCCTGGGCGGCGATGAGTTCGTGGTGCTGCTCAGTGGCCTGGAAGGCTCGCGCAGCGACGTCAGCGCTCAAGTCCGGGAACTGGCGGATACCTTGCGCGAATTGCTGTCCGAACCGATGTTCCTCGATGGACAGCGCCTGCAAGTGACGCCGAGCATCGGCATCGCGCTGATCCCCGACCACGGCTCGACCCCGACCGACCTGCTCAAGCGCGCCGATATCGCCCTCTATCGCGCCAAGGACTCGGGCCGCAACACCACGCAGATGTATCACAACACCATGCAGAAGGCCGCCAGCGAACGCCTGCGCATGGAGACCGACCTGCGCCTGGCCCTTTCCCGGGGTGAATTCAGCGTGCAATACCAGCCTCAGGTGGACGCCCGCAACAACCGCATTACCGGCGCCGAAGCCCTGGTGCGCTGGCACCATCCGCAACTGGGCGCGCAATCGCCGACCGAGTTCATCAAGGTGCTGGAAGACAGCGGACTGATTCTGGAAGTCGGCACATGGATCCTCGACGAAGCCTGTGCGGCCTTCAAAAGCCTGATCGCCAAAGGCCTGATCGACCCGCTCAATTTCAGCCTGTGCGTGAATATCAGCCCGCGGCAATTCCGTCAGAACGACTTCGTCGAACGCATCGAGCACAGCCTCGGCAGCCACGACCTGCCCTGCTCGTTACTGAAACTGGAAATCACCGAAGGCATCGTCATCCAGAACCTGGACGACACCATCAGCAAAATGCGACGCCTGAAAAAACTCGGCGTGAGCTTTGCCATGGACGATTTCGGTACCGGTTACTCCTCGCTGACCTACCTCAAGCGCCTGCCGGTCGACACCCTGAAAATCGACCAGTCGTTCATCCGCGACGCCACCACCGACCCCAACGATGCCGAAATCATTCGCGCCATCGTCGCCATGGCCCGCAGCCTGGAGCTGGAAGTGATTGCCGAAGGGGTGGAAACCGAGGAGCAACTGGAGTTCTTGCAAGGGCTGGGCTGCCATTTGTATCAGGGGTATTTGCACAGCAGGCCGTTGCTGGTGGAGGAGTTTCAGAAACTGCTCAAATAGACCCGTAGCAGCTCCGCATTCGACTGTAGCAGCTGTCGAGCCTGCGAGGCTGCGTTCGGCTGCGAAGCAGTCGTAATCCAGTCAATACCATTTACCTGAAAGAACGCGGTGGCAGGTTTTGCGACTGCTACGCAGCCGAACGCAGCCTCGCGGGCTCGGCAGCTGCTACAAATAGGTGTAAATCTTATTCAGGACGGGATAACGGACAAAAAAGGGCGCCAGTGGATGGCGCCCTTCTCATTTGCTCTGACCGATTAGTGTTGCAGAGCCGGTTTTTCCGCCCCGTTGATCGGGATGCGTTTGGCTTTCGCTTCTTCCGGGATCACACGCAGCAGGTCGATACTCAACAAACCGTTGCGCAGTTCGGCGGCCTTGATTTCGATGTGGTCCGCCAGACGGAACGACAGTTTGAAGGCGCGCTGTGCGATGCCCTGGTACAGGTAAGTGACGTTTTCGTCCGCGTCACGTTTGCCGCCACTGATGGTCAGTACACCTTTTTCTACTTGCAGGTCCAGGTCGTCTTCCTGGAAACCGGCGGCCGCTACAACAATGCGGTATTGATCATCACCGTATTTTTCAACGTTGTAGGGTGGATAGGTGCTGCCTGGCTCATTGCGCAGGGCGGTTTCGAACAGGTCGTTGAAACGGTCGAAACCTACCGAGGAACGGAACAGTGGGGCCAAGGAAAATGCAGTACTCATGATTCAAATCTCCTGAACATAATCAGCAAGTTTTTTTGTCTCCGCGACCCGAATTCGGCATCGCGTAATCCTTAGATAAGGACCGCTGATTACTTTTCAAGAGATTATTTTCAGATTTTTTTTCAAGCAGATTCAGGCGGCTTCAGACACCTGCAACCCCAGTAAACGCGAGACCTGATCCAGCTCGGTTTCACGACGCAGGACGCCGAACAACTCTACCGCTTCGGGATAATTACGGGTCAGCATTGCCAGCCACTGCTTCAGGCGACCCGGCGATTGGCGTGGTGTCATCTGGGCCTTGGCTTGCAGCCAGAAATCCTGAATCAGCGGCAGCAGCTCGGCCCAGGTCATCTCGACGACCTCCTCACCGGCGCGCGCCGCAGCGATCTGCCTTGCCAGGTCCGGACGCGATACCAAGCCACGACCGAGCATGATGTCTTCGACGCCGCTGATCTCGCGGCAACGGCGCCAGTCCTCGACGCTCCAGATGTCACCGTTGGCGAACACTGGCACCTTGACCACGTCTTGCACCCGCGGGATCCATTCCCAATGGGCTGGCGGCTTGTAGCCATCCGTTTTGGTCCGCGCGTGAACCACGATGTGCGCCGCGCCACCTTCGGCCAGGGCCGTGGCGCAAACCAGCGAGCCATCGGGACTGTCGAAGCCCAGGCGCATTTTGGCGGTTACTGGAATATGCGCTGGCACCGCGCGGCGGACATGTTCGACGATTTCATTGAGCAGCTCAGGCTCTTTGAGCAGAACGGCGCCACCGCGCGACTTATTGACGGTCTTGGCCGGGCAGCCGAAGTTCAGGTCGATGACTTCGGAACCCAATTCGCAGGCCAGTGCAGCGTTTTCCGCCAGACAAACCGGATCGGAGCCAAGCAGTTGCACCCGCAGCGGCACGCCGGAGGCGGTACGGGCGCCGGTCAGCAGTTCCGGGCCGAACTTGTGGTAGTAGGCAGGCGTGAGCAGCTGATCGTTGATCCGAATGAACTCGGTTACACACCAATCGATACCGCCCACACGGGTCAGCACGTCCCGCAGGATGTTGTCGACCAACCCCTCCATGGGCGCCAAAGCAATTTGCATGAAAAACACACTCGACGAAAAACGTGCGGCAGTTTACTGGTTTCGGCGTGCAGAAGGTATTTCGTCAGACCGGGCGCTGGCAAATGTGCGGACTGTGTCAGCTTGGAACTTGCAACGCCGGGCCGTAGCCCTCGATGAATTCCGCCGGCATGCGCTTGGGCTTGCCGGTCGACAGTTCGATGCACACGAACGTGGTCTGCGCCCGCAGCAACGTTGAGTTGTCACTGGGGCGGATCAGCTGGAAGTGTCGGGTCATTCTCAGGCGCTGATCCCAATCGACGATCCAGGTCGCCAGCTGCAGCTCATCGCCCTCGTACGCCGCCGCCAGGTAATCGATCTCGTGCCGCACCACCGCCATCGCCCGGTCCAGCCGCCGATACTCGACCAGGTCCAGACCCAGCCGCTGCGAGTGACGCCAGGCACAGCGCTCGAGCCAGGTCACGTACACCGCGTTGTTCGCGTGGCCCAACCCGTCGATGTCTTCGGCGCCCACTTCCAGATCAATGATAAACGGCGTTGCCCGATCCCAGCCCATGCCCCACTCCCGGTCAGATTATTTCGACCGGGGCAGTGTAACGGAAGCTCAGGCCGATTGGCGCGATTGCAGGCTGCGACCGGCCAGCAGCGAGAGCACGCCATCGATCACCCGCGGATCGGCCAGGACCCGCTGATGACCGCCCTCTTCCAGGCGCAACAAGCGACTGTCGAACCAGGCTTCGTGAATCAATTGGGACTCCTTGACCGAGACAAAGCTGTCGTCCTCGGCATGGACAATCAGGCCAGGCATGTCGAGCTGGTAGTGCGCGACATCCAGCGCAGCGGCGCGCATGCCGACGTCTTTTTCGACCTGACGAATGAACGCCGAACGGGCTTTGGGCGGCAGGCGTACATAGCGCGCAAAACCGTGCAGCACCCCAAGGATTCGCGCCGGGGCGGCGATCGAGACCAGGGTTTCGGTGCGCAAGCCCAACTGCACCGCGAGCATGGCGCTGGCGCCGCCCATCGAGTGACCGATTACCGCTTGCAGCGGCGGTAGTTCAGCAGCTGCTTCAAGCATCGCCCGGGCGAACAGCACCACATTGGCTTCGCGTCCAGGCGAGCGACCGTGAGCCGGGCCGTCCAGGGCGACCACGGTGTAACCGGCATCGACCAGCGCCGTGATCAGCGCGGCAAACTGCGTTGGCCGGCCTTCCCAGCCGTGCATCAACAGCACCGCCGGGCCTTGCCCCCAACGCAGCGCCGAGAGGCCGAAGCGCAAGGTGATCCGCTCGGATTTCGCCAGCAGCGGCAATTCCCAATCACGCGGCGGCAACTCCCGCGGGGTCATGAATGCCAGACGCATCTTGCTCGCCACCAGCTTCGGTGCGAACCAGCCCAAGGTGCCATTAACGCCACGAACCCAGCTCAACGTGTTCATCGCTCATCTCCTCAGGCTGGATGCCTTTAGGTCACAGCACCGCCGATTTGGCGGCGCGCAGCAATCGATCGGACAACTCTCCCGGCCCCAGCGCCCGCGCCAGCGCCAAACCACCCACCATCAAGGCGATGTCGGCCAAGACCTTGTCGATGTCTTCCGGGCTGGCTGCCAACTGCGCGACCATCAATTCAATATGTTCATTCAACGCCACACGAAATTCGTCCGGCAGACGGCCCAGTTCACTGATCGACGCTGGAACCGGGCATGCCTGCTCGGTGGAATCACGGTGTTTGCGCGACAGGTAGAACGCTGCGACCAACGCGCGACGCTCTTCGCCGGTCAACTCGGCATCCATGTCGGCGATCAAGTCACGACGATGGCTGAGCAGCTGCTTGAACGCTTCCAGCATCAACGCGTCCTTGCTCTCGAAGTGCGCGTAGAAACCGCCGACCGTCAGCCCGGCCGCGCCCATCACTTCACCCACGCTCGGCTCGGCCGGACCGCGCTGGATCAGCGCTGCACTGGCAGCCTTGAGGATGCGTTCGCGGGTTTGAGCTTTTTTATCGTTCATCGTTGCCTCCGAATATTACGACTAGAATATTATTCTCATAATAATTTTTCGCAAGTCGTGGATGTGACCGCTGGTCTGAAGAACAGTGTTGGGGAAAAAGGAGATTTGGCCAAACGCCAGACAAACAAAAGGGCCATTCAATAATTGAATGACCCTTAAAAATCCCGCAAAGCGGGTAATCGTGGCGTCCCCTAGGGGACTCGAACCCCTGTTACCGCCGTGAAAGGGCGGTGTCCTAGGCCACTAGACGAAGGGGACACAAACCCTTCTATACAACTGATCAGTGCTGAGAGCTGATCGATTCAAGGCCGGTGTGGCCAGACCTTGAACTGTAAAATTGGTGGAGCTAGACGGGATCGAACCGTCGACCTCTTGCATGCCATGCAAGCGCTCTCCCAGCTGAGCTATAGCCCCGGATTTTTCGCCTCGCGGCGGAGCGACATCTTGCAACATCGCTTCTGTAAAACTGGCGTCCCCTAGGGGACTCGAACCCCTGTTACCGCCGTGAAAGGGCGGTGTCCTAGGCCACTAGACGAAGGGGACGCAAACCCTTCTATACAACTGATCAACGCTGAGTGTTGATCGCTTCAAGGCCGGTGTGGCCAGACCTTGAAGTGTAAATTGGTGGAGCTAGACGGGATCGAACCGTCGACCTCTTGCATGCCATGCAAGCGCTCTCCCAGCTGAGCTATAGCCCCTCATCGCTGAGGACGGGGCGAATCTTAATGGCGCATCGGAAAGCTGTCAAACTTATTTTTCAAAAAATTTAAAATTTTTTGCCGACATAACAATCACTTACCGCCCTCCCCCCGTAAATTCGGGGGAAGCGCCGAAGATCAGGATCAAAAGATCGCGGCCTCCGGCAGTTCCTACAGAGTCAAACGCCGTCAGGCAATCGCGCCCAGAAGCTTTTCCCACTCTTTGTTTTCTTTCTTCGACACGCCGCCCAGCAGGTCAATGGCCTGGCGCAGACGGAAACGGGTCAGGTCCGGACCGAGGATTTCCATCGCATCGAGTACCGATACCGAACTGGCCTGCCCGGTGATCGCGGCAAACATCAGCGGCATGGCGTCACGCAGCTTCAGCTCCAGGGATTCGACCACCGCCTGAATCGTTGCGGTGATGCTGTCCTTCTCCCACTGACGCAGGCTTTCCAGCTTCCACAGGATCAATTGCATCAACTGACGAACCTGATCGCCCGAGAGCTTCTTGGATTCGAACAGTTTAGCGTCCGGATTCACCCCACCCGCGAAGAAGAAGCCGGCCAGCGGTGCGACCTGACTGAAGGTTTCAACCCGGCCCTGCACGTGTGGTGCGATTTTCATCATGTATTCAGGGTTCAGCGCCCACTTCTGCACGCGAGCGGCGAACTCTTCCACCGGCAGGTCACGCAGCCACTGACCGTTGAGCCACGACAGTTTCTCGATGTCGAAAATCGGCCCGCCAAGCGAGACGCGGCTCAAGTCGAAGTTGTCGACCATTTCCTGCAGGGAGAACTTCTCGCGCTCGTCCGGCATCGACCAGCCCATGCGGCCCAGGTAGTTGAGCATCGCTTCCGGCATGAAGCCCATGCGCTCGTAGAACGTCACCGAGGTCGGGTTCTTGCGCTTGGACAGTTTGCTCTTGTCCGGGTTACGCAACAGCGGCATGTAGCACAGCTGCGGCTGTTCCCAGCCGAAGTACTCGTACAGCAGGATCAGTTTCGGTGCCGAAGGCAGCCATTCTTCACCGCGCAGCACGTGGGTGATGCCCATCAGGTGGTCGTCGACCACGTTGGCCAGGAAGTACGTCGGCAGGCCGTCGGTCTTCATCAGCACTTGCATGTCCATGCGATCCCACGGGATCTCGACATCGCCACGCAGCATGTCCGGCACCACGCACACGCCTTCGGTCGGCACTTTCATGCGGATCACGTGGGGTTCGCCGGCAGCCAGGCGGCGCGCGACTTCTTCCTTGGACAGCAACAGCGCACGGCCATCGTAACGCGGGGTCTCACCGCGGGCCATTTGCTCGGCGCGCATCTGGTCCAGTTCTTCGGCGGTGCAGAAGCACGGGAAGGCATGGCCCATGTCGACCAGCTGCTGGCAGTACTTCTGGTAGATATCGCCGCGCTCACTCTGACGGTAAGGACCGTGCGGGCCGCCGACGTCCGGGCCTTCGCTCCAGTCGATACCCAACCAGCGCAGGGCGTCGAAAATCTGCTGTTCGGACTCGCGGGTCGAACGCAGTTGGTCGGTGTCTTCGATCCGCAGGATGAACTCACCGCCATGCTGCTTGGCAAAGCAGTAGTTGAACAAAGCGATGTAAGCGGTACCTACATGGGGGTCCCCGGTAGGCGATGGCGCGATGCGAGTGCGGACGGTGGTCATGGCATGTCTCAAAAAGAATGAAAAGCGAAGATCAAACAAGGGGCGAATGGTAACAGGCGATAGCCGCCCGGCTCCAGTGAGTGCGGGATTTAAGCGCTGCGGGAGCTGCCAAGGCTGCGATCTTTTGACTTTGCCTGTAAAAACAAGATCAAAAGGTCGCAGCCTTCGGCAGCTTCTACAGAGGGAGCGTCAAACCGCGATCAACCGCTCCCGCAGCTTGCCGATTTCGTCGCGCAGCTGCGCCGCGGCTTCGAATTCCAGGTCGCGGGCGAGCTGGTACATCTTCTCTTCCAGCTGACGAATGCGCTTGGTGATCTCGCTCGGCGAGCGCAATTCGGCTTCGTATTTGGCGCTTTCCTCGGCAGCCTTGGCCATGCCTTTGCGCTTCTTGCTGCGCGAACCCGGCACAGTCGCGCCTTCCATAATGTCGGCAACGTCCTTGAACACCCCTTTGGGCGTAATGCCGTTGGCCAGGTTGAAGGCGATCTGCTTGTCGCGACGACGCTCGGTTTCGCCGATTGCCCGCTCCATCGAGCCAGTAATCCGATCCGCATACAGAATCGCCCGGCCATTGAGGTTGCGTGCCGCCCGGCCAATGGTCTGGATCAGCGAGCGCTCGGAGCGCAGGAAGCCCTCCTTGTCCGCATCAAGAATCGCCACCAGCGAGACTTCCGGCATGTCCAGGCCTTCACGCAGCAGGTTGATCCCCACCAGCACATCGAAGGTGCCGAGGCGCAAGTCACGGATGATCTCGACCCGCTCCACAGTGTCGATGTCCGAGTGCAGATAACGCACGCGCACGCCGTGATCGGCCAGGTAATCGGTCAAATCCTCGGACATGCGCTTGGTCAGCGTGGTCACCAGCACCCGCTCTTCCAGGGCTACGCGCTTAGTGATTTCCGAGAGCAAGTCGTCGACCTGAGTCAGCGCCGGACGGATTTCGATCTGCGGGTCCACAAGGCCAGTCGGGCGCACCACTTGCTCGACCACGCGCCCTGCGTGCTCAGCCTCGTAATTGCCCGGCGTGGCCGAGACAAATATTGTCTGCGGGCTAATGCCTTCGAACTCGTCGAAACGCATTGGCCGGTTATCCAGCGCCGATGGCAGGCGGAAGCCATATTCCACCAGAGTTTCCTTACGGGACCGGTCGCCCTTATACATGGCACCGACCTGCGGCACGCTGACGTGGGATTCGTCGATCACCAGCAAGGCGTCGGCTGGCAGGTAGTCAAACAAGGTGGGCGGCGCCTCGCCGGATGCACGGCCCGACAGGTAGCGCGAGTAGTTTTCGATGCCGTTGCAGTAACCCAGCTCCAGAATCATCTCCAGGTCGAAACGAGTGCGTTGCTCCAAGCGTTGGGCTTCCACCAGTTTGTTGTTGGAACGCAGGTATTCCAGGCGCTCCTGCAACTCGACCTTGATCCCCTCGACAGCGTCGAGCAGGGTTTCCCGAGGCGTCACGTAGTGGCTCTTCGGATAGAAGGTGAAGCGCGGCAGCTTGCGGATGACTTCGCCCGTCAACGGATCAAAAGCAGACAGACTCTCCACCTCGTCATCGAACAGCTCGATGCGGATCGCCTCAAAATCGGATTCCGCCGGGTGGATATCAATCACATCGCCGCGCACCCGGAAAGTCGCCCGGGCGAAGTCCACGTCGTTGCGGGTGTATTGCAGGTCGGCCAGGCGACGCAACAGCGCACGCTGGTCGAGCTTGTCGCCGCGATCCACGTGCAACACCATCTTCAAATAGGTTTCCGGGCTGCCCAGACCGTAGATGCACGACACCGTGGTGACGATGATTGCGTCTTTGCGTTCCAGCAGCGCTTTGGTCGCGGACAGGCGCATCTGCTCGATGTGGTCGTTGATCGAGGCGTCCTTCTCGATGAAGGTGTCGGACGACGGCACATAAGCTTCGGGCTGGTAGTAGTCGTAATAGGAGACGAAGTATTCAACGGCGTTGTTCGGGAAGAACGCCTTGAACTCGCCGTACAACTGCGCAGCCAGGGTCTTGTTCGGCGCCAGCACCAGCGTCGGGCGCTGCACTTGGGCGATCACGTTGGCGATGCTGAAGGTCTTGCCCGAACCGGTCACACCGAGCAGCGTCTGGTGCGCCAGCCCGGCCTCGATGCCCTCGACCATCAGACGGATGGCTTCCGGCTGATCGCCGGCGGGCTCGAAGCGGGTGACTAGCTGGAATTCAGACATACATACCTCTGGTTCACTCTTGCCCGGTTAAGCCGGACAGGAACGAGAAAGACCGCAAACGACCGATGTCGCCCGAGGAAAAAACTGGATTGTGCTCAATGTGGAGCCGATTGCCATCCCTTTCAAGGCAAACGTCCTACATCGGGTAAAACCTTTGACGACGCCACTCGACCAACGATCGAAAAATAATTGGAAAAACTTACCGTAAAAGCCGAATCGCCTGTCGCCATCAATCGCTGATGGCCTCTATACTAGCTCCCCGTTTGTGCACCGCTCTAGTGCATTCGGCTGGAGCGCGACACGTCCCTCCACACTCCATTCAGAGCCGCCGCAATAATGAGCCTGTTCTCCGCTGTCGAAATGGCACCACGCGATCCAATCCTGGGCCTCAACGAAGCATTCAATGCCGATACCCGTACCACCAAGGTCAACCTGGGGGTCGGTGTTTACTGCGACGAGCAAGGGCGAATTCCTCTCCTGCGCGCCGTTGTCGAAGCCGAGACGATACGCGCCGCTCAACACGTTTCCCGTGGTTACTTGCCGATCGACGGCATCGCCGCCTACGACCAGGCCGTGCAGAAACTGCTGTTCGGCAATGATTCGCCACTGATCGCTGCTGGCCGGGTCATCACCACCCAGGCCGTCGGCGGTACTGGCGCGCTGAAAATCGGTGCCGATTTCCTCAAGCAACTGCTGCCGAACGCCGTCGTGGCGATCAGCGACCCGAGCTGGGAAAACCACCGCGCACTGTTCGAAACCGCCGGTTTCCCAGTGCAGAACTATCGCTACTATGACGCCGCCACCCACGACGTTAACCGCGCCGGCCTGCTGGAAGACCTGAACGCCCTGCCGTCCGGCTCCATCGTTGTGCTGCACGCTTGCTGCCACAACCCGACTGGCGTCGACTTGAGCCCGGCGGACTGGAAAAACGTGCTGGACGTGGTGAAAGCCAAAGGTCACGTTCCATTCCTCGACATGGCCTACCAGGGCTTTGGCGACGGTATCGATGAAGACGCTGCCGCTGTGCGCCTGTTCGCCGAATCGGACCTGACCTTCTTCGTTTCCAGCTCGTTCTCCAAATCCTTCTCGCTGTACGGCGAGCGCGTTGGCGCCCTGTCGATCGTCAGCGAATCGAAAGAAGAAAGCGCGCGCGTGCTGTCGCAAGTCAAACGCGTGATCCGCACCAACTACTCCAACCCGCCGACCCACGGTGCAAGCATCGTCGCCGCTGTGCTGAACAGCCCGGTATTGCGTGCCCAGTGGGAAGAAGAACTGGCAGAAATGCGTCTGCGGATTCGCGGCATGCGCACCCAGATGGTCGACCTGCTGGCGAAAAACGCTCCACAGCGCGATTTCAGCTTCGTCGGTCGCCAGCGCGGCATGTTCTCCTACTCCGGCCTGACGGTTGAGCAAGTGACCCGTCTGCGCAACGAGTTCGGCATCTACGCCCTGGACACCGGCCGCATCTGCGTTGCCGCGCTGAACCAGAGCAACATCGACGCCGTGACCAAGGCCATCGTTCAGGTGATCTGAGTCGTCGCGTGACATGAAAACGGGAAGCCAAAATGGCTTCCCGTTTTTTATTGGCCTCAGATAAATCTCAAAGCAGCCGCTGCGCCCTTTAAACTCCCACAGGCTTTATGTACACCCGAGAATTCTTGCGAGAACCCCACATGAAAAACGACGACCTACGCGCCGACCGCGACGAGCTGGACCACTTCGTGCCCCGCTCCTCGGCCAAACGCGGTAATAACCTGGTGCTGCAAGTGGCCGCGGGCGTGTTCCTTGGCGGCCTGGCCTTGTGGCTGGTGCAACTGGCCGCCACGATGCTGTATGCCAAGCTGATGCTCGGCACCATCACTTTTGGCGGTTAGGCCAATTCGCTCGCACGCTGGCTGGCCGCGTCGTCATAGGCGACATAAAGCGACTCGGCCACCTGGCTTTTGATCGCCTTGGTGCTTTCCAGGCCCAGGACAAACCCTTCGGCCTTGCCGCCTGCGCGGTTCAGATCGTCAGCGGTGCTGGCCTGAGTAATGGCGTCGAACAGTTTCTCGGCGTGCGGGCCGACACCTTTGGGCAGGCTGATCTGAGCGATGCTCATGGGAACACCCCACTGTTTCGGGGTGTGAAGGCTAGGTGATTCATGGCGCGTACCTTTTCGGCTGAGGGCCGGCAGCGCGTGTCACCACTTCCGGGCAGCCATGGTAGACCTCTCCCGCGCTTCTGGTAACCGCCGATGGCCGATAAACCTCCCTCTGATCCGATGAAAACATCAAATTGCCAACAGAGGCTTGACTTCTCTTTTTGAATCAGTAACATACACGCCATTCCGCGATAGCTCAGTTGGTAGAGCAAGTGACTGTTAATCACTGGGTCCCTGGTTCGAGTCCAGGTCGTGGAGCCAGACAGCAAAATCGAAAAGCCCCTGAATCGAAAGGTTCAGGGGCTTTTTTGTGCTTGCCATAAAGTCAAAAGATCGCAGACCGCAATCTTTTGACTATCTATCTTTAGACATGCTCACTGCTTTTCGCATGCACCGCCCGTAAATCGGCGTGCCCATGGTCCATCTCCACCACCGGAATCTCATTCCCGTCGCAGTCGCGCAGTTTACCTTCGCTGAAGTAATCCCCTTCCCGCAGCGCCGCCAGGTCTTGATAACGCAAGACCCGCTCGGTACCGGCGGCAAACACCGATTGCTGGTCCGAGTTGCCGGCCGTGAGGTGGTTGAAGGTCAGGTTCAGCACGATGGCCATGATCGCCGAGGAGCTGATGCCCGAGTGGAAGATCGTCGAGAACCAGCTGGGAAAGTGGTCGTAGAAGTTCGGGGCGGCGATGGGGATCATGCCGAAACCGATGGAAGTGGCGACGATGATCAGGTTGACGTTGTTGCGGTAGTCGACCTTGGACAGTGTCCGAATGCCGCTGGCGGCGACGGTACCGAACAACACGATGCCGGCGCCGCCGAGCACCGAGGTCGGCACGGCGGCGATGACCCGGCCCATGAATGGCAGCAATCCGAGCACCACCAGAAACACACCACCCGTGGCCACCACGAAGCGGCTCTTGATCCCGGTCACCGCCACCAGTCCGACGTTCTGGGCGAAGGCGCTTTGAGTGAAGGAGCCGAAGATTGGCGCGATCATGCTCGACAGCATATCGGCGCGCAGGCCATTGCCCAGGCGTTTGGAGTCGACCTTGGTGCCGATGATTTCACCAACGGCAAGGATGTCGGCCGAGGTTTCCACCAGGGTCACCATGATCACGATGCACATCGACAGAATCGCGGCGAAGTGGAAGGTCGGCATGCCGAAATGGAACGGCGCCGGAAAGCCGAACATCGGCCCTTGGGTAACGGACGAGAAATCCGCCATGCCGAGGAACACAGCGATGACCGTGCCGATAACCATCGCCAGGAGGATCGACAAACGGGAAATGGTCGCGCTGCCGATCTTGCTCAATAGCAACACCAGCACCAGCGTCACCGCCGCCAGACCGATGTTCGCCATGCTGCCGAAATCCGGCGCATGGCTGTTGCCACCCATGGCCCAGCGCGCGGCCACCGGCATCAGCGTCAAGCCGATAGTGGTGATCACAATGCCGGTCACCAGCGGTGGAAAGAACTTGGTAATCCTTGAGAACACCGGCGTGATCAGCAAACCGATCAACGACGCGGCAATCACCGCCCCGAGAATTGACTGAAAGCCGCCCTCCCCGCCACTGCTGACAATCGCGACCATGGTCGCAACGCCGGAGAACGACACGCCCTGCACCAGCGGCAACTGACAGCCGAAAAACGGCAAACCCAGGGTTTGCAGCAATGTCGCCAGCCCCCCTGCAAACAATGAAGCAGCAATCAACAAACCGATGTCCGCCGGCGAGAGCCCGGCCGCCTGACCGATGATCAAAGGCACCGCGACGATACCGCCGTACATGGTCAGAACGTGTTGCAGGCCATAAGCCATATTCGCGCCGATCCCAAGGTTTTCGTCCTCGGGCCGTTGGTGTGAAACATGGGGCGTTTTCATGGTTGGGGGATTCCCTGGTTTTTGTTATGCGCACACTGTATTCAATACTCAGGACAAATGTCCATAGAGTTGTATACAACCAGCCAGTCAGATTATGGACACTTGTCCACGCCACCCTTTGGCCATAGCGCCTCCAGCCCCAAACGTCTTGAAATACATCCCTGCGCCCCTATCCCTCCTCACCGCTAATCTTTTGCTTTCCAAGCGACCGCCGACACGGACGCCTCCTCGCTTATACATATAAAGTATGCATAATGAAGTCATTCGAAATTCAGTATCACAGGGCAAAGAACGCGGCCAACAAACTAAAACATCAAGGCATCAGCCTCGCAGAGACAGAACCGGTGTTTTATGACGAACGAGCCCTGACTTTTCAGGACGACCATCATGATGAGCAGCGGTGGATCATCATGGGGCTGGATGCCAAAGGTCGCTTGCCGGTCGTTGCGTACACCTATCGCGACCCGAATTTCGTGCGAATCATTTCCGCACGCGTCGCCACTATTTGGAGGCTTGAACGATGAGAGACGAATACGACTTCAGCAACGCCAAGCGTGGAGCAATTGCCACAAGCAAAGGCAAGACCCGAATCACCATCATGCTCGACGATGTCGTCATAGAGGCTGCACGCGCTCTGGCAGAAAACGAGGGATATGGCTACCAGACTGTGATCAACAATACTTTGCGCCAGGTGTTGCTCAGCGATAAAGACAAAGTGGCGAAGCCCGATCAGAGCACCACTGGAGCAAACGTCGGGCATTTCAAAAAAGGCATAACCGCCTCGGAGCTGAAAAGCCTGGAGAAAAAATTGTCGGAGGCCCTCAGCGAAATCCATCGCGTGATGGAGCTTGAAGTTCGTTCCTAGGCACAAACCGCTTGAGTCGGCCAAATAAAAAAGGGCGGACTGATCAGATCCACCCTTCGCGTAATGCTCAGTTTGCCTGCGGCACCGGCTCGATCAACCGTTCCAGCACCGGCTTCAACGCCTCCTTCGCTGGCACCCGAATGTCGAACTCACGTTCCAGCAACCCGATCAACTCATCCACATCCGTCACCTGCCGCCGCTCGCTCTCGCTGCCCATGCGGTGAATGGCAAAACTGCCATTGTTCAGCGTGCGTCGCCATCCCTCCCCCGTCCGCGCCACCATCAATTGTTTGACGAAGGGCGATTCGGGATGAGTCGAGACATACCAGTTGCCGAGGGTGTAATCGATGTCTTCCTGACGTTGCAGGTCGAAGATGTACATCGCCCGCCATTCACCGCCGACGTTGGCACGCAGGGTGTAGCCGTCTGCATGCTGTTCGATGCGATAGGGTTCGTGGGGAGTGAGCTGTTCGTCCTCGGTGTCGAGGATCAGCGGTGCGGTGGGCACCATGCCGCCGAAGCCGACGTCGGTGATGTAACGCACGCCGTCAAGGCTCACCTGGCTCAAGCGGTGAGTGCGTGCAGTCCACGCGCCTTCGGGCTGGTTCATGACCACGCGGCCGGTGATGCCGCGCGCCTCGAAACCCAGCGTCTGCAGCAAAGCCAGGAACAGGTTGTTGAGTTCGTAGCAGTAGCCACCGCGACCGTCGTGTAACACTTTCTGCTCGATGGATGGCAGGTCGATGAGCACCGGTTGTCCCAACAATGTGGTGAGGTTTTCGAACGGGAACGCACCGGTGTGCCGCAGTTGCAGTTGACGCAGGGTTTCCAGGGTCGGCGCCGGGGGCGCGTCGAAGCCCAGGCGTTGCAGGTACAGCGCAAGATTTGTCAGTCGTGGTTCGCTCATCGCTCAATCCTTATGCATGGAGCCCGCGGATCGCTCCGCCGATGGCCGCCATGTATAAGGGAAAAAGCGCTCGGGCCGATAATTGATTTCGCCAATCGCCGCACGCGCCGAAACTATCGCCGTTTGCGTGAACCCAATCGAATCCACGTCGGCGCGTGATCGCTGGCATGAGACTCGTTACGAACCCAGGCGTCGACGCCGGCCTCTTGCAGATAAGGACTCGCTGCCTGATTGAGCAGTAGATGATCGATGCGCAGCCCGGAGTTTTTCTGCCAGTGCTGCCGGAAATAGTCCCAGAAGGTGTAGATCCGCTCCTCCGGGTACAGATGACGCAGTGAGTCGGTCCAACCCTGATCCAGCAGACGCTGATAACACGCACGACTCTCGGGTTGCAGCAGCGCGTCCTTGAGCCAGGAGCGTGGGTTGTAGATGTCCATATCGGTGGGCACCACGTTGTAGTCGCCGGCCAGCACCACCGGATGGTCGCTGCCTTGCAGGTCCTTGGCGTACGAGATCAGCCGCTCGAACCACGCCAGTTTGTAATCGAACTTCGGCCCTGGCTGCGGATTGCCGTTGGGCAAGTACAGACAACCCACCAGAACCCCGTGCACGGCCGCTTCGATGTAGCGGCTATGGGTATCGCTGTCATCGCCCGGCAAACCGCGCCGACTCTCCAGCGGTTGCGCATCGCGCGCCAGAATCGCCACCCCGTTCCACGCCGCCTGGCCTTGCCAGATAGCGCCATAACCGGCCGCCTCCAGATCGGCGGCAGGGAATGCCCCGTCCACCGATTTGAGTTCCTGCAGGCAGGCGATGTCTGGCTGCTCCCGCGCCAGCCACGCCAGTAGATTCGGCAGGCGTGCACGCATGCCGTTGACGTTGACGTTGAAGGTGGCGATTTTCAGGTTGTTCATGGTCCGACGCTCGCAACGGATGGGCGGTATCCAATTGTGACCGGGGGGCGCCACGGCAGTTGCCGTGGCGTACGTAACAGACGACTAAAGGTGCGCGCCCTGCTGTGCAAAGTCTTCCTGCGAGACCTTGAGCAACGGCAGAAGTGCATACCTGTCCACCGGACGACTGAGGTAAAAACCCTGCACTTCATGACACTGATCCGAGATCAGGAAGTCCAGTTGCTCCAGCGTCTCGACACCTTCTGCAGTGACGGTCAGGCCCATCGCCTTGCCCAGGTTGATGATCGCCTGCACCACCGCACGATCATTGCTGCCGCTGCTCATGGACGAAATAAAGCGTTTGTCGATCTTGATCCCGTCGAACGGATACGTGCGCAAGTAACCCAGCGAGGAATAACCGGTGCCGAAGTCGTCCATGTTCAGGCGCACGCCCAACTCCTTGAGTGCATTCATGGTCGCCAGGGCACCATCGACGTCGATGAGCATCACGTTTTCAGTGATCTCCAGCTCCAGCCGACTGGCGGGCAAGCGGGTCTGGATCAACGCTTCGCGCACGTCCTCGATCACATCGCTACGGGCGAATTGAACCGGCGACAGGTTGACCGACACCATCATTGCACCGGGCCAGGTCAGAGCCGTCTCGCACGCCTCGCGCAGCACCCAGCGGCCCAATGGCACGATCAGATCGGTTTGCTCGGCCAGCGGGATAAACGCGTCGGGGCTCAACAAGCCTTGCACTGGATGCTGCCAGCGCAGCAGCGCTTCGACCGAGACGATGCGCTTGCCATCGACGTGATAACGCGGCTGGTAATGCATCACGAATTCGTTGTTCTTGATCGCCCGACGCAGGTCGGTTTCCAGTTGCCGGCGATGCTGGATCTGATCGTTCATGTGCGCGGCAAAATAGCACCAGGTCTTCTTGCCATCGGATTTGGCCTGATACAACGCGATATCGGCACACCGAATCAGCTCCTGTGGAATATGCCCCTGGCGCCGACTCAAGGCGATACCGATGCTCGCGCCGATGTGCAGCGAGTGATGGTCGTAGTGAATCGGCTGATGCAGGCTGTCGAGCAAGCGCTCGCAAAACCGGTCGATTTCCGCGTGGCTGTCCATGCCATGGAGCACCAGCACGAACTCGTCGCCACCCAGTCGGGCGACCAGATCAATTTCTCGTGTGCTCTCGCGCAAACGGGTGGCGACTTCCAGCAATACTGCATCGCCGGCCGGGTGGCCGAGGGAATCGTTGATCGGCTTGAAGTTATCCAGGTCGATCATCAACAACGTCAGCGCCGTCGACTGCTCTTTCAGTGCCAGCGCCTCATCGAGAAAACGCGCCAGTTTGTTGCGGTTCGGCAGGCCGGTCAGGGCATCGTGCAACGACAGATGCTGGATCTGCGCATGGGCGGCGACTTCGTCGGTGATGTCGCTGGCCGTTCCGCGATAGCCCAGCACTGCGCCCTTGCGCTGGATCGGCCGTGCCGACACCCGACAGACCCGCTGTTGCCCCGATTGATCGCGGTAGGAACAGCGCAAATGGCTGACGGCTTGCTCTTCATCGAGTTTGTTCAGCCACAGCGACAACGGCGTCGTATCGCAATTGAGCAATTGCCCGATGTTCTGTCCCAGCCACTGCTGATCGGAGAACCCGGTGACGGTGCTGAAGCGTCCCGACAGATAAGTGATGCAATGCTGGTCGTCGATTTCCCAGATCCAGTCGGACGCGGCCTCGGCTACCGCACGAAAACGCTCTTCACTGGCCTCCAGTGCCTGGTTCGACAAATCGAGGCTGGTGTAACTGGCATCCACATGCCCGGACGTGCGCAGGACATAGCGAAAGAAATAAGCGGTCAACAACGCCAGAACCAGCAGCGCCCCGCCCAGTGGCGGCAGCAGTGACCAGAGCAATTGATGACCCGGCCGCTGGAGCCGGGAGACCAGACTGTAACCGGTGCCAGCGAGGGCAATAGCGGGCTGACCGGGAGCGATGACGTTGTCGGGCGTCAGGCTCAAGTCGTGCAAACCGTAATCGACGCTCAAGGCGCTGAGCTTTTCAGGGTTCAGCTGGTCAACGTATATAAGCACCGAAGTGCTTTTGGGATCGACCGCCGGGCGTTCGTCATTGGGCACAATCGCGGCGGCCGACAGCAGCGCGGGTTTGCCCTCGAACAAGGTGTAGTGGCTGACGGGTTTGATGAGGTTCTCCTGACCCTGAACCTCGTCAATGAGCGTCGCCATCGAGGTCGACAGATAGGCCGCCGCCTCGTCCTGCACCTGAAGGCCACGCACCACGGCGTATTTTGTTCGCTGGGGATCGACCACGAAAACACCCTCGTAGTGGTCCATGGTGAACAGGGTCTTACCCAGGTTCTGCTCGACGTAGGCCCATTGCACATCGACCTCGCCGTTCAGGTGATCATAGGCCGACGTCCAGTTGGCATAACTGGCAATGTAGTTTTTCGTGGCGGTAATGCGGTTTTCCAGCGCGCGCTGGGTATAAAACGTGGTCTTGGCCAGGTCCTCGGCATCGAGCCGCCCGGCAATACTGAACAGGGCGATCAGCGCGATCAGCACCCCAACCACAAACAACAGACCGACCACCAACATCAGGTTGCGGGTAATCGGGGTATGGCGCGCAGGTGCAGCGGTGGTAACGGCAGACAAATCCATGCACTTGATCCTGTCAATCGATTGCTCGATCGGAATGAGACCGGTGGGCCGGTCGGTCAGGTGTGACAGCCAGGCTCTCTGCACTGACCATAGCAGGCATGCCCGATCATCGCTCCTGGATAACGCAAGTCATTGCCGCACTTGAAGAACCGGTCACAAGAACCATTGCCCATCGATGGCCGCAAGCGTCATCGATCCGAGCGCATCAGCGCCTCGACGCCCCCTTCCATCGACAACACCGCCGAGCGATTTCGCCCTGAGTGCTTGGCCTGGTACAGCGCCGCATCCGCACGCTTGATCAACACTTCGGTGCTGTCGTGCGCCGTCGGCACAAACGAATAACAGCCAAGACTGACCGTCAGATAGCCCGTGGGCGAACCGCTGTGGGTGATGTTTTTGTCCATGACGCTGCGGCGGATTTGCTCGGCGATCGTCAGTGCTCCATGAATGTCGGTGTCCGGCAGCAACACCGCGAACTCTTCACCGCCGTAGCGCACCGCCAGATCGGCTTTGCGGTGACAGCAACTCTTCAGGGCCCGCGCCACTTCAGCCAGGCAATGGTCCCCGGCCACATGACCGTAAGTGTCGTTGTAGCGCTTGAAGTAATCGATATCGAGCATGATCAGGCCCAGCGAGCTCGACCGCCGGGCACCGCGCCCGAACTCTTTCTCCAGCGCCCGTTCGAACAAGCGGCGGTTGGCCAACCCGGTCAGGCTGTCGTGGGTGGCGATCAGCTCCAGGGTTTTCTGCGCCTCGCGCAAATCCGCCTCGATGCGCTCGCCCGCGCGAACCTGATGAATGAACACCCAACCGAACAACCCCACGCCGAGGACAACCAGAGCGACGATCACTCCGGATTGAATCGCCGTGTCGTACCAGTCCTTGAGGACTGCGTCTTTGGAGGATGCCGCCGCGACCACCACCGGATAGGCATCGAGCTGACGGTAGCCATACAGCCGAGGGATGCCATCCACCACTGAGTCGATCATGGCGTTGCCGGACGTGGCGTTGGGCAAGAGTTTCTGAAAAATCTCGCCCTTAGCCAA
The DNA here is from genome assembly GCF_030687165.1 of Pseudomonas sp. FP1740. NCBI lineage: Bacteria > Pseudomonadati > Pseudomonadota > Gammaproteobacteria > Pseudomonadales > Pseudomonadaceae > Pseudomonas > Pseudomonas sp. FP1740. The sequence goes on along the minus strand of NZ_CP117461.1, from coordinate 2,399,793 downwards.
TGACGTACCGATCTGCGATTCCACAAACGGCCGCCGCGCCAGCAGTGTTCCATCGGTCAATGCCAAAAACATCGCGCCGTTGTCGTCGAGGCTGAAGCTTTTGAAGAACTGATCGAAGTACGACATCTTGATCCCGGCCAGCAACACACCCTGGAAATGACCGCTCTGATCGTTAATCCGCCTGGAAACCGGAATGATCCACTCGCCATTTTCCCGACTACGAATTGCCGGGCCGATGTGCGCCAGGGTTGAGATGTTTTGCTGGTGAAACCTGAAATACTCGCGATCCGCCACACCAGCCCCGCGGGGTAGATCCTCGAACGACGTCACGGCCCATTGCCCCTGCCTGTCGAACAGAAATATCCCGTGCAACTGATGCAGCGCCTGCACCCGCCGGGCGAAGGTTTTCTGCAGGCGTGGCGTCTGGGCAGCGTCGAAACCTTCAGCTTGAATCCAGTCCACCAGACTGGTCAGTACCAGATCGGCCTTCATGAACGTGTCTTCGGCCTGCTGTGCCATGGCCCGGGTCAGGTTCGACGACGACACCTCGGCCAACGCGAGGTCGTGCCGACGCGACTGCTCCAGTTGCAGGTAAAGCAGCCCACAGAGACAGAGGCATACTGCCGCAATGAACAGCACCGCAGCCTTGAGCAAAGGCAGTCGCTTCAAGGCACCGCCGGACGCGTGCTGCGGATCGTGAATGGAGATAGGCAAAAGTGAGTCCTGGAAGGGTAAGACATGGGCGACGGCCCAAAGCCCTTATTTTTTTGAGCGTAGTCTACGGGGTTGTGCGGGATAAACAGAGGATTGAGGGATAAAAGGTTGTGTTTTAATCCCATGACGCAAGGCAAAACCACATGACCTTGAAGGAGCTACGATTAACTGACATCACGACAGGAAATCGAAATGAGTAAGGTAGACGAGCTCGCCGCGAAGCTTAAACAATCCCGGCAAACCAGTGCCGACGCGACCATCGCCGATCAAGCCATCGACAGCTGGCCTGCCCAGGTCTACGAGCTGTATCACCAGATCGAAGCCTGGCTGCAACCACTGATCGAGGTGGGCCTGAAGCTGCGACGCAATTCCACTCATGTGTTCGAGAGTGCGCCGGACGGTGCGACTTACGATTACGCCATCGACCAACTACTGATCGAAGGCAACCACCACGGCATCACCTTCGATCCCGTCGCGCGCTTCACCGTCGACGGGGCCGGGCGGATCGAAATCCACTCGACAGGCAAGGAACTCGCCTTGTTACGAACCGTGAACGAACACGGCGAGACGCAGTGGTGGCTCCAGGCGAGCGAACAATCCGGACAACAACCGGATGCGATCGCGCTGACGGAACACAATTTGCTGCTGGCCGTGCAGGAAGGCTTGGGGCTTTAAGGCCTACAAATTGCTCTGCTCCGCCGCTACCGAGGGAGGCGCCGCTCGCCTCCCGTCCAGCGCCGGCGGCTCCGAAGTCCGATTCAACGCCCGCAGTACCGGGGAGTCATAGCCATACACATCGGGCTTGAATGTCACGCGTCCATCAAGACTCAGGTCCACCGTCCAGTAGGCCAACAGCACCGGCACTTTCACCGGGAGCCTGATGTTCTCTGTCTTGCCGTTGGCTAACTGTTTTTGAATCCCTTCGCTGTTCCAGTGAACCGGATCGTTGAACAACAGCTCCACCAATTGCAGCGGGTTTTCTACCCGAATACAACCGGAGCTGGTCGCGCGGTTGGATTTGGCGAACAACTCGCGATGCGGCGTGTCATGCAGATAAATCGAATACTCGTTGGGAAAACGAATCACCACTTGCCCCAAGGAGTTATCCGAGCCCGCATCCTGGCGCAAGGTAAGGCCGCGCGGGTTGTCCCAATCGACAGTGGACGGATCAAGCACATTGCCATCTCGATCGATCACGCGAATCCGGCTTGCCTCAAGGTAACCAGGATTGTCGCGAATCTTCGGTAGCATGTCCTTGAGCAGAATCGTCGGTGGCACGGTCCAGGTGGGGTTGAACGTGACGTAGGTGATCGCGGATTGAAAAATCGGCGTACTGCGAAACGGCTTACCGACCTGCACCCGTGAGCGCCAGATCGGTTTGCCATCGCGATAGAACGCGACTTTATACCCGGCGATGTCGACCACGACGAAGGTGCCCTGAAGCTTGTACAGCAGCCATCGCGCCCGCTCCATGTTCACCCGCACCTGATCGATTCGCGCCTCGACCGGTACATTCAGCTCCGCGAGCGTCGCCGGCCCCGCTACGCCGTCCGCCCCGAGGTATTGCTCGGTCTGAAACTTCTTCACCGCCGCAGTGACGGTGTCGTCGTAGTCGGTGCGAGCAGTTCCTTGCGCGGCGAGATAGCCGCCCGCCGCCAAACGCGTACGCAATAGAGCGACCGAGGCGTCGTCCATGCCGGGCCTGAGCGTCTGCCCTTCCGGGATCTTTGGCCAGCCACCCCGATCACGAACCTTGCGCAGTTGCGCCAGGCCATGGCGCAACGTGCCGTAAACCGCTTCTTGGGGCGGCGCCTGGGCGAAGGCGCGCGCAATGTCATGGCTGTCGAGGGCGGCAAAAAATTTATTGACGTCCTCCCGAGGATCGACGCCAGCGGGGTCGAAGTTCCAGTGGATGTCCAACCGCGAAGGGTCGACCTTGCCGCGCCGCAACTGCAGTAGCGCCGTGATGAACGTTCGGGTGGCGGAGATATCAAAGGCTGCCCGTTGCCCGGGGGTTGGGGAGGTTGTCTGCATCAACGTGCGGGCCTCGGCCAACTCGGCGATCCGGAAATCCGCGGGGTTCAGGCCATCGGCCTGGGTATCACCCAAGCTTTTCAACAACTGGGCGACATCGTCATCGTCCGTCCAGGCGGCGCGATAGCCACGATGGCTATAAAAATCCAGCACGACTCGGTTCACATCGACCCGTTGATGACGCGGCGAGGTGAGCAGCGGCGGAAACGCCGAACTCAATGGCGCCAACTCCGCCTGAATCGCTTGGCCAACATAATCGCCAGGTGCCGCTTCAGCCACAGTGCTAACGGGAGATACCGGCTCAATCGGCGAAGTTTGCGCGATCGCCGTGCCGCTTATCAGAAAGCCCATAAAAAACATGCGGCTTATGACGAATAACCTTGTTAACTGCGCCATGGATAATCCTTAATCTTCCGTTTTCAACCGGCTAGCGTCGTGCGCGCTGCTAGACTCGAAATATTCAGATGAGACTTGCATATGGCCCCACACCGCTTTGGCTGCTTAATGACGGCCCTGCTGCTGACTGCTTTTTTTTCATTACCGGCAGCCTACGCCGATTCGCTTGAAGCTGCCTTGGTCAAAGCGGCTCCCGATGCCAACGCCAAAGTCATTGCCCTGGCCGTTCGCGCCTCCCAATGCAGCCGGGCCCAAGGCACGTCCCCGGTGCAGAGACTCGCAGTGATCGATTATTCCCTGCCCTCGACCGTGCAACGTCTTTGGGTATTCGACCTTAAACAACGCAAATTGTTGTTCCATGAACTCGTCGCCCACGGTCGCAACAGTGGCGAGAACATGGCCAGCCAATTCTCCAATCAGAATGCCAGTTACGCCACCAGCCTGGGCTTGTACCGTACCCAATCCAGCTATGTCGGGCAGAACGGTTATTCCCTGCGCATGGAAGGTCTGGAACCGGGTTTTAACGACAACGCCTTCGAACGGGCGATCGTCATTCACGGCGCGCCTTACGTCAGCCCTGCCCTGGCGCGGGCCAATGGCCGGATTGGCAGAAGTCTCGGCTGCCCTGCGGTGAGGCCTGCGATTGCACATCGGCTGATCGACTCGATGAAGGATGGGCAGTTGTTATTTTCTTACTACCCGGATCAGCGTTGGTTGAAGTCTTCTTCGTATATCAATTGCGGTAACGCCACCGTGGCGGATTCGTCCAGGTCCAATAGCAGTCCTTGAACACCGCGTGAAACTGTCAAAACTGTAATCTTGGCCTCAGCCTGCTGAAAGGCACCGCCCGTTAGCCTCCTCCCCATTGAGTTCTCTTCCTTCCGCTCAGGATGGACCTGAGGGCTTCATCAGGCTGACGGACGGGATAAAACGGCATGCATTCCAACACCTCAAGACGCACCTTTGTGAAGGGCCTGGCCGCTGGCGGGGTGCTCGCTGGCCTCGGGCTGTGGCGCACGCCAGTCTGGGCGGTCACCAGCCCCGGCCAACCGAATGTGCTGGCCGGTACCGACTTCGACCTGTTCATTGGCGAATCCCCGGTCAACATCACCGGCAACCCTCGAACCGCGATGACCATCAACGGCGGCATTCCCGGCCCCCTGCTGCGCTGGCGCGAAGGCGACACCGTCACGCTGCGGGTGAAAAACAAACTCAAGGACAGCACGTCCATTCACTGGCACGGCATTTTGCTGCCGGCCAACATGGATGGCGTGCCGGGCCTGAGTTTTCACGGGATCGAACCGGACGGCATGTACGTCTACCAGTTCAAGGTCCGGCAGAACGGCACTTACTGGTACCACAGCCATTCGGGCTTTCAGGAACAGTCCGGAGTTTATGGGCCGTTGGTGATCGACGCCAAGGAGCCGGAGCCGTTCCAATACGACCGCGATTACGTGGTGATGCTCACCGACTGGACCGACGAAGACGCCGTCGGCCTGATGAAAAAACTCAAGAAACAATCGGACTACTACAACTACAACAAACGCACTGTGGGCGACTTCATCCACGACGTCAGCGAGAAAGGCTGGGGGTCGACGGTGGCCGATCGCAAGATGTGGGCCGAGATGAAGATGAACCCCACCGACCTGGCGGACGTCAGCGGTGCCACTTACACCTACTTGATGAACGGCCAGGCGCCGAACATGAACTGGACTGGCCTATTCCGCCCCGGCGAAAAGCTGCGCCTGCGTTTTATCAACGGCTCGTCCATGACCTACTTCGACGTGCGCATCCCGGGTTTGAAAATGACCGTGGTCGCGGCGGATGGCCAACACATCAAACCGGTGAGCGTCGACGAGTTCCGCATCGCGGTGGCAGAGACGTTCGATGTAATTGTCGAGCCGACCCAGGACGCCTACACCCTGTTTGCCCAATCGATGGACCGAACGGGTTATGCGCGAGGCACCCTGGCGGTGAAGGCCGGGTTGTCGGCGCCGATTCCAGCGCTGGATCCGCGACCGCTGCTGACCATGGATGACATGGGCATGGGCGGCATGGATCACGGCAGCATGGGCGGTGACATGGCGGGAATGGACCACGGTGCCATGCAAGGCATGAACGGTGGTGACATGCAGGGCATGGACGGCGGCGACATGCAGGGCATGGACGGCGGCAACATGCAGGGCACGAACAGCATGGCCGGCATGGATCACAGCAGCATGGCCATGGGTGGCATGGCCGGAATGCAATCCCATCCCGACACGGAAAAAGACAACCCGCTGGTGGACATGCAAGCCATGAGCACCACGCCAAAACTCGACGACCCGGGCATCGGCCTGCGCAATAACGGCCGCCGTGTGCTGACCTACTCCGACCTGCGCAGCACCTTCGAAGACCCGGACGGCCGCGAGCCCGGCCGCACCATCGAGCTGCACCTGACCGGCCACATGGAGAAGTTCGCCTGGTCGTTCAACGGCGTGAAGTTCTCTGATGCCGAACCCGTGCGACTCAAGTACGGCGAGCGGGTTCGAGTGGTGCTGGTCAACGACACGATGATGACTCACCCCATTCATTTGCACGGCATGTGGAGCGACCTCGAAGACGAGAACGGCCAGTTCATGGTGCGCAAACACACCATCGACATGCCGCCAGGATCAAAGCGCAGCTATCGGGTCACCGCCGATGCGCTCGGCCGCTGGGCCTACCACTGCCATCTCCTGTACCACATGGAAATGGGCATGTTCCGTGAAGTTCGCGTGGAAGAATAAGGCGCTACCCATGACCAGACTCACTCCGATCACTTTGACCCTCGTCACCATGGGCCTGACGCTCTCTTCGGCCATGGCCGCCACCGACAACATGCAGGGCATGGACCATAGCCAGATGCCGGGCATGGATCACAGCCAGATGCAGAGCGAGGATTACGGGCAAATGCAGCCCGCCGCGCCGACCCAAAGCCGCACGCCGATCCCGGCATTGACCGACGCCGACCGTGCCGCCGTTTTCGTCAGCCCCGCCGGCCATGACATGCACGACAGTGCCCTCAACTATTACTTCCTCGCCGACAAACTCGAATGGCAGGACGCCGATAACGGCAGCGCATTGGCGTGGGATCTGTCTGGCTGGATCGGCGGCGACGTTGATCGCCTGTGGTTGCGCTCCGAAGGCGAACGCGTCAATGGCAAAACCGAAGATGCCGAAGTCCAGGCCCTCTGGGGTCACGCGATCAGCCCATGGTGGGATGTGGTGACCGGCGTGCGCCAGGATTTCAAACCTGGCGCCCCGCAAACCTGGGCTGCGTTCGGTGTGCAAGGCATGGCCCTGTACAACTTCGAAACCGAGGCCACCGCTTTCATCGGCGAAGGCGGCCAGACCGCCGCACGACTGGAAGGCGACTACGACATCCTGCTCACCAATCGGCTGATTCTGCAGCCGACCGCCGAGCTTAACGTCTACGGCAAAAACGACCCGCAACGGGGCATCGGTTCCGGGTTGTCCAACACCGAAGCCGGGCTGCGCCTGCGCTATGAAATCCGCCGGGAATTCGCGCCCTACATCGGCGTGACCTGGAACCGAACCTACGGCAAAACCGCCGATTACGCCAGGGACGAAGGCGAGGACCGCAGCGAAGCCCGACTGGTCGTCGGCGTTCGGCTTTGGTTCTAAACACTTCAACTCAAAAACCTAAAAACCAACCGCTTAAAGCGGTAAGAGGCCTTGCATGCGCACCATCAAAACCACCGCTGTCGCCATCGCACTTTCCACCGGGCTGCTCATGAGCGCACTGGCTCAAGCCCACCCGAAACTGCTCTCCTCCACCCCAACCGAAGGCGCGGACGGCGCAGCGCCCAGCAACATCGAACTGCACTTCTCCGAAAACCTCATGACCCAATTCTCCGGCGCCAAACTGGTCATGACCGAAATGCCCGGCATGGCCCATTCCCCCATGCCGATGAAAGCCAAAGTCTCCGGCGGCAGCGACCCGAAAACCATGGTCATCACCCCGCTCTCGCCCTTGCCCACCGGCAGCTACAAAGTCGAATGGCGCGCCGTGTCTTCGGACACTCACCCGATCACCGGCAACGTTACGTTCAAAGTGAAGTGATTGATGAGCGACTCGGTCGGCATTGCCCTGCGGTTTGCGTTGTATGTGGATTTGATGCTGTTGTTCGGGGTGGCGCTTTTTGGGCTGTACAGCCTTAAAGGGCAGGAGCGGATGTCCGGGGCGGTGTTGCCATTCCGGTCGATGCTGGCGGGGACGGCAGTGCTGGGCGCGGTGTTGTCTGTCGCCAGCATGGTGATGATGGCGAGCGCCATGAGCGGTGAAACGGACTTCGCCGAGCTGCGTCCGCACATCGAGATGATGCTGTTTGAGACGGATGTCGGCTTGGCTTGGGGGGTTCGCATTGTTGCGCTGGTGATCGCTGGCTTAGCGGTGATGCTCCGTGCGCCTGGTTTCAGTTTATGGGTCGCAGCTTTTGCCGGTGCTGTTGCCCTCGCCAGCCTGGCCTGGAGCGGACATGGGGCGATGGATGAAGGCAATCGTCGCTTTTGGCATTTCACGGTGGACATTCTGCACCTGCTGGCAGCGGGGGCCTGGCTTGGAGCATTACTGGCGTTTGCGTTGATGGCGAAGATCAACGCCCTGCAAACCGAAGCGCGCCTCAGGTTGCTGGCCCGCGCGGTTAACCGGTTTGAGGCGATTGGCGCGGCCATCGTCGTGGTCATCACCGCGACGGGAGTCGTGAATTATCTGTTCATCGTTGGGCCGAAGCTGGACGAGGTGTTTCTCAGCACTTACGGGATTCTGCTGTTCATCAAAGTGGTGCTGTTTGCCGGCATGCTGGTGCTCGCCGCGTTGAACCGGTTTCACCTCGGGCCGTTTCTGGAGCGCTCGTTGCGGGACGGGCAATACACGGTCGCCGCCAATGCGTTGCGGCGCAGCGTGGTGGTGGAACTGGCGGCGGCGGTGTTGATCGTGGGATTGGTGGCTTGGCTCGGAACGCTGAGTCCGGAAATGGGTGCCCAGTAGGGAAATGAAAGCATCCGATGACCGGCCAGAGCAGTCAGTGGACAGGGTGAGGGTCCTTTACTAGCGTCTAACCACACTAGATTTCAAGCCAGAGGGTTCAACACCCAAGCGCCAAGGTGAAAAAAGCGGCGCAATTATCGAAAGGAGTTCGAAAATGGCTGAAGTAATGAAAGTGGTGGATGTCGACTTAAAAATACTTAAATCAAACCCACCGCAGCTACACATATCGGCAATTGGCCTGGTGAATTCTGGTGGATGGACAAACCCGAGACTGGAGCCGCGGGTTTACATTCAATTCCCACCAGACGGCATTCAGGACTTCGATTTTGTTGCTGATCCGCCCCAAGGAGCCGCTATTCAGGTCATCCTTCCCATCGACGCATCAAAACTTTGGAAAGACCCGCCACTCGATAAACTCAAGGGAGTAAGAGTGCACTCTGCTAGCAACTCGATTGAAGCGCATCTTAAGAGTTCGAAGTCCGTGGCTTGTGGATAAACAACTCATGTAGAGGGATACGTGTCGGGCCTTGCCTGACACGTACCATCCCATTGGGATCTCACCTTGGAAGCACAACAAACCTCTTTGGGCGTCGTTTGATATGGATCAACAACGCCCTGCGACCGCGGCGTAAGTTCAAGATCACTCCCTCTAACGGGAACACAACATACCCTGGTCCGCAGCCATCCGACGCTGCCGACCCGCGTTATCAATGTGGAGATCGCCATGCACATCTACGTCAAGTCCCTCCTGGCCGCACTGGTCATGTGCAGCCCATTGCTGACGCTGGCTGCCGAATACCCCGAAACGGCACCCGCCGCCCCCACCGAGGACGCAACCCAAGCCACGCCCATGCAAGACAAGGCCATGAGCGAACAGATGAAGAAAATGCAGGCGGCCCACGACAAAATGATCGCCGCCAAAACCCCGGCCGAACGCCGGGCGGCCATGCAGGAAGCCATGACTACGATGAGAACAAGCCTCGGCATGCTGCACGACAATTGCAGAGGTATGGGGATGGGCATGGGCATGTCCGGTGGCAAGGGCAGCTCGGATACAGCGATGATGGACATGATGATGAAAATGATGGATCAGCAATCCAGGATGATGAAGATGCCGATGGGCCAATAAGCATCGCGCCATAGCCCCCGTCGCAGGCGGTTGGCATTGGCCGGCATGGCCGGACGAAACCCCGCAACATTTTCGTCAGAACGGAGCGCGTCACATGAACCACTCAAACCCCTCGACACCTCCAGCCACCTCGTTCTGGCGCAGCAAACCCGGCATCGCACTGGGTATGCTGCTGGTGATCGGACTGTTCTACCTGGCCCGCGAGCATTACGGCCATATCTACCCCCTTCTGCCCTACCTGATTCTATTACTGTGCCCGCTGATGCACCTGTTCGGGCATCACCACGGCAGACACTGACCCATGCAGCGCCATCTCGATCATCAAGCACATTGAACCAGGGCCGGGGAGCATCGCATTCAGCGTGGATGACAGCCAAGAAGCGGTTTCACTACACTGATCCATCCTTGCCCCCACTCCATCACAAAAGCCCGATAACCATGAAAACCATAAAAAGCACATTGCTGCTCAGTGGCCTGCTGGCTCTATCCTGCGGCGCTCAGGCAGAGCAAAGCCCTTCGCACCTGGACACCGTCCTGCAACAAGGCCAACTGCGCGTTTGCACCACAGGCGACTACAAACCCTATACCTTCAAAGGTGAAGACGGCGAATACTCGGGCATCGACATCGCCATGGCCCGCACGCTGGCCGACAGCCTGGGCGCGAAGGTCGAGTGGGTCCAGACCACCTGGAAAACCCTGATGCCCGACATGCTCGCGGGCAAATGCGACATCGGCGTCGGCGGCATCTCCGTCACCCTGGAACGCCAGAAAAAAGCCTTCTTCAGCACCACCCTGGATGTCGACGGCAAAATCCCGCTGGTGCGCTGCGAAGATCAGGCGAAATACCAGACCCTCGAACAAATCAACCAGCCTTCGGTTCGCCTGGTCGAACCGGCCGGCGGCACCAACGAAGCCTTCGTCCACGCCTTCCTGCCCAAGGCGCAATTACAGTTGCACGACAACGTGACCATCTTCCAGCAGCTGCTGGACAAGAAGGCTGACGTGATGATCACCGATGCGTCGGAAGCGCTGTATCAGCAGAAACTCAAACCGGGGTTGTGCGCGGTCAACCCGACGCAATACATGCAGTACGGCGAGAAGGCATATCTGCTGCCACGGGATGACATCAGCTGGAAGATGTATGTCGATCAGTGGCTGCATCTGGCCAAGGTGACGGGGAACTACCAGAAAATTCTGGGTCAGTGGATAGCGACACCAGAAGCCAAATAGCCCGCTAGTTGCCGCGACACATCCCCTGTAGCAGCTGGCGCAGCCTGCGTCCGGCTGCGCAGCAGTCGTAAAATCAGAGCACACGGTTCATCAGGTAAATCACGCAACGGCGGAAACACCCAAGCCGTTGCGTCATTCCTTAGTCGTGCAGCAAGCCCGAGCTGTACTCATTAAAGCTGTTGCCGATCGCGCTACCACCAAAGTTCACCTTATTGGGGTTATGGCCATCGAATTGTTGGCAGCCTTCTGAAAAGCAGGAACTGGTGCTCACACCCGAACAGGCGCTCAAGAGCAAAGCACCGGTGATCAACATGGCTTTGAAGAGGTTCGAGATCATTTTTCTGTTTCCTGTGGGCTGGAGGCGTGGCTACACCGAGCTTAGGTGGTCATCCTATGCCACACGGATACCAAACTTGATGAAACATTGCTGAGCGACAGCATTGGTTCAGCATCCTTGTTTTCTCTGAAGCGACCCGCCTGCTCAATGGCGGCTTTGTGCGGGAGACCTTCGGGTCTGCCGGGTTCCTGGTTTCCCGGTCTTGCAGACCCGCGCCTAGCTGCCACCGCATCGATTTGGGCGCTGCTTTCTCATTCCGTTTTCGCGGGCGGAGATCCGGCAGATCAGATAGTGCATATAAACATACACTCGATATTTCAATTTTTTCCAAAGGCCGAAAAATTCCCGGGGTGGGAGCTTTGTGCTCGCCTATACTAAAAAGATTAAACAGTGTCAGCGAGTGCGCTTAACAAGATATTGAAATTATTGAAATTTAGGCGTCTTTTGGAGTTACTGGTTAAAAAACATATTTCTGTGATGATCTGGTGTCGTGACGAGGATTTGACATGAACATTTTGTTGAAAGAACTTCTAACCTATCATCACGAAGTGTCTATGAAAATTACTCAGATCAAAGAGTTGCTGAGGAAAATCAGACATGAACCCGATGGAACTGATGACTGCAAGCTGTTGTTCACGATGCTGGAAGCCTTGCATGGTGATGCAGAGCGACACCACCATGAAAATGAAGAACTTATTCGGCTGGCCTTGCTAGAGACTGAGGCGCCGATCCACCAACGGGTCAAGGATATCGAGCGAGATCATGAGGCATTTGGGCGCATTGCTGGACAGTTGAAGATGCTGAAGGATACAACTCACGAAACGAGAGTAATTGCTGACACTATCGATGACTTCATCAAAAAATATTACGATCACATGGACGCTGAGGAGAATATTTTCTTTCCGGCGGCAGATAAGTGGCTGTCAGACGACCAGTGGCAGGAAATCAAGCATCAATGGCATTAATTGGAGCTCGCCGCATACGTTAAAAATTAGCTACTACTTAGTACTGACCTCACTAAGTAATTACGCGCACACCACGTATTAACTTACAGAGATGTCCGTATATCGATGGCTCTTTGTTGCAAGTCACTCAACCCCTTCCGTTCCTGTTTTCACTCGCTCTCAACTACCTCCGCTAGACTCACCTGAGCCCCGCAAGCCCAATCCTGATAAACTCCCCACCTCCCAGCCTCACCCATTCCAGAAACGCCAATGCCACCAATCACCGCCACACTCGCCCTGCTCTCCCGCCGCTTCTGCGTCGCCCCATTTTGCGTCGGTCAGGCTGGTCGTTGGTAACTCAGCCTCTCTCTTTTACGCAAACACGCTTATTTGAAATCGCCCATTTATTCTCGAGGTAATGGTGACTCACTCTTCGGATCAACGTACTGACGAAAAAAGCCTGCCTCGATTGTTGCTCGATCTACTTTGGCAAATCGCCGTACTGTTGATCCCGATTTTTCTCGTGGCGGTATTACCGCTGCTGTGGGCGCTCGGTGTCGTACTGGGTTGTGCTGCCTTGATGTGGCTGACGGCACGGGCCGGTTGGCAACGAACCGGTCGGGGGGCTGCCCGGGTCATGACCTCTGCCGCACTAGGCCTGGGTTTTAATCTGGGCAGGGCTTTGCCGGCGTACTGGGATATTGCGGGGGCAGCGGCTGTGATGTTCTTCGGGCTGGCTTGCGTCAGTCACTTGGAAAGACGTTTTGGCCTGGTCGATAAAACACAGGCCAAGTCGTCACCGCTATCGCCTGGTCAGTCTTCAGGTGGCGCCAGTGCCTGGGGTGGGGACGAACCTCAGCAAACTCCCGAGGGCGAGCCCATCAGGGTGTTCAACTACAGCGAAATCGCCATGGGCGGGCCCGTCCTGTGCGATTACCTGTTTCCCGATGGGGTGCTGCTCCAGGGCCTTGGGTCGTCGGCTCGCTTCTCGAATGACGGACGTTATTTCGCCGCGCCTTTACCCTCGCGCCAAGCCTGGGGATTGGTGATTCTGGATCGACAGTTGCGTCAGCTTTACCAGTGTTCGTGTGATGAATTTTGGGAACTGGATGCCTTTAACGACGGCATCCTGAGTGGGCGTTACAGTCCGCTGGTCGACAACAGCGCACGGGAGATCAGCCTGGAGCAACTGCTGACGACGGCTGAAAAGATCAGCCTGGTGCCCGTTGTTGACCTTTGGGTTGAGCCTGGAGCCTGGCAAAAAAAACTTGCGCTCGAAACGTTCCGGCATACGTCCCCCGATGGTCAGCAATGTTTGGACGCCTGCCTGGCGCTGCCGGCCAGCCTGCGCGAATTGCCACAGCCTTGCGCCCCGCTGATGAGCCCGGAATACAGCGTAAGCATAAACGGTGAGCCCACTTCGTTGCTGATCAGAGCCGATACCTCAATCATCTGGAATCACGATAGTCGCTCGTTCGCTTGCCATGCACGGATGGATGATGAGCAACCGCAAGCCCTCGAATACTGGCTCTGGCACGTAGACCGCGGCTGGCAAGCATTGCCTTGTCCGTGGCTATCCGCCGACAGCGAACCTTCCGTGGGTTGGAGCGACCCCCTGGAGCTGGATGACCACTACCTGCGGCTATCGTCCTACTTCGACTACCCGCAGCCTGATCGCGGTCGCTATGGTTATGGCTTGTACAGCATACACAGCGACTGTGAGTCTCAGGTGGGCCATGATCCGAACGGCCGGGTGCAGGTTGCGCAGCGGCACCTGACTCGCGTGCGGTTGGCCGTGCCTCTGGTGGGTGATGGACAGCGAGGCGCGACGATGGTCGAGTCGGCACCATTGACTGGGGATACGCGGGCTCAATTTAGCTGGCGGCAAGACAACAGCCTGGGGCTCGGGGGTTATACCTGCAGGATTGGGGGCTGGGAGTTACCGGGCGTTTGGCTGCTCGATCATCGAGTTTCAGACACTGGACGTTACATCGCATTAATACCGTTCGCCCTGCCGCCCGCCACAGCTGGTCACGTGGTGGTGGTCGACGCACAGGAACGACAATTGATGAACAGCCCTCCTCTGTTGGTCGCACGATTGTTGGACTTTCGTGGGCCAAGACTGAGCCTGGCAGTGATTCGAGGTCGCCTGGATCAGGATCGGCAAAGCAGTCCATTGCAGCGCTTTGATCAATCGCCACCCGAGGCGGACGATGCCGCTGCATTTTGCCAGTATCGACAGGACTCGCGGCTTTACTACGAGTGGTGTGAGCTCAATGTCAGCCAACAAGGCCTGAGCGCCCTCCCGGATTGCCGCCTTGTTAAACAGCCACAGTCTGCAATCGCCGATGGAAACTTTGTCCAGCCAGCACCGATGGATAAAGATGCCGCTTGGCTGTTCGGTTGTGAAACCGAATACGCCGACAGTTGGCTACGCGTCCAGAGCCCACGCCTGGGCGGGCATTTGCTGACGGCGTCCGGTTGCGCCATCAGCCATCTCGCGCCCTCGATGATCTGGTCCGAGGATGCACGTTATCTCGCGCTGACTCGACTCCATACCAACGTCGACGATGACCACGGAGGTCGCTTGGCATGGCAGATCTTGCTGTTGGATGTCCAGGAGCGAACCTTGAGGCATTCACCTCAGTGGATCCACAATCGACTACAGTTTGAAGGTTTTAATGCCAATGTCTTGAAGGTGCGTCTATTTCTGCGCGACTGGGAAGCCGAGGATGAAAGAGACCGAGGCTCAATCAGCGCAATGAAGTTGAGCGACCTGCTGGCACTCCCCGCCGAGTCCCTGTGCCCGCACGCAGGACTCTGGCTGACGAAGGATCAACTTTGTCACTCCGAAGCGTGGCAAGCATTGGATACATCGGCTTTACGCCATTGGCGCTAGTCACGTTTATCACTGGCGCTGGCATGGCGCGCGAATAGAGACGAAGCCGACTGAGGCATGTTCGGTTGAGTCACGTTAGATGTCGGGCCTGAGCTTAATCTTGCCTGACAATATCGGAACAGGCGTATCTGTGCCGTGTAACTGGTGCCGCCGTCGGTGCGCTTGCTTGCTCTGATCGTGGCCATAGTCAACTGGTACAATTGTTAAAGGGGTTGGTACATTGTATCAACGCCCCTCAAAACGCCCATTTACCCCCTAAAACCGGCTTTGAACACGTAGAGCGAAATGGTACAGAAATCAGCTACATACCCAGTAAATTCAAGCTCTACAGTGTCTAGACGCTTTAGCGTTGCGCCGATGATGGATTGGACCGACCGCCACTGCCGCTTCTTCCTGCGCCTGCTCTCCAAGCACGCCCTGCTTTACACCGAAATGGTCACCACCGGCGCGCTCCTCAACGGCGATCACGAGCGCTTCCTGCGTCACAACGAAGCCGAGCACCCGCTCGCCCTGCAGCTCGGCGGCAGTGTTCCGCTGGATCTGGCCGCCTGCGCCCGCATGGCCCAGGAGCACGGTTACGACGAGGTAAACCTGAACGTCGGCTGCCCGAGTGATCGGGTGCAGAACAACATGATCGGTGCGTGCCTGATGGGGCATCCGCAGTTGGTGGCCGATTGTGTGAAGGCGATGCGTGATGCGGTGTCGATTCCGGTGACGGTGAAGCATCGGATCGGGATTAATGGGCGGGACAGTTACGAGGAGTTGTGTGATTTCGTTGGCACGGTTCGGGATGCCGGGTGCACGAGTTTTACCGTGCATGCGCGGATTGCGATTCTGGAGGGGTTGTCGCCGAAGGAGAACCGCGACATTCCGCCTCTGCGCTATGACGTGGCGGCGCGGTTAAAGGCGGATTTTCCGGAGCTGGAGATTATTCTCAACGGCGGGATCAAGACGCTGGAGGCCTGTCACGAGCATTTGCAGACGTTCGACGGTGTGATGCTGGGCCGTGAGGCGTATCACAATCCTTATGTGATGGCTGAGGTGGATCAGCAGCTGTTCGGCAGCACGGCGCCGGTGATTACTCGCGCCGAGGCGCTGGCGCAGTTGCGGCCTTATATTGCCGAGCATCTGCTGGCGGGTGGCGCGATGCATCACATCACTCGGCATGTGCTGGGTCTGGGCACCGGGTTTCCGGGGGCACGCAAGTTTCGGCAGTTGTTGTCGGTGGATATTCACAAGGCTAAAGAGCCGTTGGCGTTGCTGGATCAGGCGGCAGAGTTGTTGGAGGGACGTTAATCCCTCGTCACTCACTTGCAGGTTTCGCGCGCCGGTGTCCGCGCTCTGTCTCGTTAGAAAATGGCCGCTTTGAAATGGCGGCCGTCACTTGTTCGGCCCGAGCGCTCAAAGGTCTAATTCGCAAGCTGGTCAAATCGGTAAGCATTGAGGACATGACCCAGGCCTGCTCAGCACGCTAACCGTCACCTCCATTGAACCTGCCCTCCATTTCAGCATCGTATCTACCGAGACCATACCCCGCCTTTCAAACATCTGTTTTCAGGATGTTGCCACTGGGGCCTTCGATACGCACATGCACCCTTGAGTGGCTGTCAGCGCTCGGGTAATGTCATTAGACCCATAGGACAGAGCACGCCCATGACTTCCAAGCTGGAACAACTCAAACAAATGACCACCGTGGTTGCCGACACTGGCGACTTCGAAGCAATCGCTCGCGTTAAACCCGTGGACGCCACCACCAACCCTTCCCTGCTGCTCAAAGCAGCGGCCATTCCCGGTTATGCCGAGTTGCTGAACGCTTGCGTCAGCGACTGCAAGGGCGATGTGGGCCTGGCCAGTGACCGTTTTGGTGTGGCGGTAGGACAAGAGATTCTGAAGGTGATTCCTGGCCGTATTTCCACTGAAGTGGATGCGCGCCTATCGTTCGACACTGACGCCGTGCTAAAGCGTGCGCACCGTCTGATCGACTTGTACGAGAAAGCCGGCGTTGGCCGCGACCGCGTGCTGATCAAGATCGCTTCGACCTGGGAAGGCATCCGCGCTGCCGAGAAGCTGGAAAAGGAAGGCATCCAGACCAACCTGACCTTGCTGTTCTCTTTCGCTCAGGCGGCGGCATGTGCTGACGCTGGGGTTTTCCTGATTTCGCCGTTCGTGGGCCGTATCTACGACTGGTACAAGAAGGCCACCGGCAACGACTACACCGGCGCGGATGATCCGGGCGTGCAGTCGGTGACGCGCATCTACAACTACTACAAGGCCAATGACTACAAAACCGTAGTGATGGGTGCCAGCTTCCGTAATCTGAATCAGATCGAGCAGTTGGCCGGTTGTGATCGGTTGACCATCAGCCCTGATCTGCTGGAGAAACTGGCGGCAGATACCGGCAAGCTGGAGCGCAAATTGGTGCCGGGGCATGCGGGTGAAGCGCGTCTGAGCTTGAATGAAGCGCAGTTCCGTTGGTTGTCCAACGAGGATGCGATGGCGACCGAGAAGCTGGCTGAGGGCATTCGTCAGTTTGCTCGGGACCAGGAGAAGCTTGAGGCGTTGTTGCAGGCCAAGCTGTGATTTGAGTTAGCTGGATGCAAAAAGGGCGAACCATGGGTTCGCCCTTTTTTTTGCGTTGAATTCGGGTAATGGGCTTAGCGCTGGAAGATGTGGTGATTGTTAGGGCGCCTTCGCGGGCAAGCCCGCCCCCACAGGGAATTAATCAGTGACGCTCCAGCGCGTTCACCAGGTCATGAAACGCCTCACGGTTGGAGTCGTTCAGGCCCATGAGGATTTTGTGTGCTTCGAGGACTTTGATCCGCACCACTTCTTCGGACTGGTCCTGGTCTGGCAGGTCGGTCAGGCATTCAGGGCATGGGATCGGGCGGTCAACGATGTTGAACACTTGCTCGAAGCCCATGGACTGCAGCAGACGGGTGATGTCTTCGTGGGTGGTGACGACAGTCGGCAACAGGCCGACTTTTTGCCGCGACAGGATCGACAGCTTGGCCAGCAGGCCCAGGGTGGTGCTGTCGATGCTACGGGTTTCGGTCAGGTCGATCACGATGGCGTTGAAGTTCAACGCAGTGAAGATCCGCTCAATAGTCGCATCCAACGCCGAACACAGGGTCAGGCGAACTTCACCGACGAACTTCAGGACGAAGGTGCCGTCCTGCTCGGCGAACTGGATTCTACCGGTACTCATTAAAGATTCCTGCTCAACACCAACAGGGCGATATCATCCGGCATCTCCCCTAGCGTGGCCAATCCAAAAACCTGGCGCAGACCATCCAGGCTGCCGCCCGCCGCTTTGACCCGTTGAGGCAAAGCAGCTTCTTTATCTTTGAGTGTGGGTTCTGGCAAAAGGTCCAGAATGCCATCAGACATCAGCGTCAGGCTGAATACCGGCGGCAGCTCCAGTACGTGGTCTTCGTAGGTGGCTTCATTGAAGAGGCCCACCGGCAGACCACGCCCTTCCAGGTAACGAACACTGTCTGGCGTGTACAACACGGGCAACGGCAGATGACCGCCGATGCTATAGGTCAACAAACCTGTCTCCTCGTCGATGACTCCACCGACCATTGTGACGTGTTTACCCAGCTTACAACTGATCAGGCCCCGGTTGATATGACCAAGGACTTCTGAAGGCTTGAATTCCGGCAATGTGCCGTTGCGCTTGGATTCAAACAGCAAGCGCGTGGTCATGAACTTCAGCAGCACGGTGACGAAGGCTGAAGAGGCGCCATGACCGGAAACGTCCGCCAGGTAGAACGCTACCCGACGCTCGTCGACCCGAAAGTAGTCGACGAAATCGCCCGACAGGTACAGCGACGGGATGATCTGGTGCGCAAACTGGAACTCGTTGATGGTCCAGGGGCTCACCGGCAGCATGTTCATCTGCACCTGGCGACCGGCGTTCTGGTCTTCCTGGAGCAGGTTCAGGCTGGCTTCGAGCTCGCGGTTGGCCTTTTCCAGCTTCTCGCGGTAGCGCTGGTTTTCCAGCAGCAGACGCGCACGATCCAGGGCACGGCGCACGGAGTGCTCGAGTACGGCGAGATCTTCGAGAGGCTTGATCAGGTAGTCCGCTGCGCCCAGGCGCAGGGCCTCGACGGCGTCGTTCATCACGCCGGCGCCCGAAACCACGATTACCGGGGTTTGCGGCGACAGTTCGGTGACCTGGCGAATGAGTTCGAGTCCGCCCATCTGCGGCATGCGCAGATCGCAGATGACCAAGTCGGGCTTGTCTTGCTCGAATACCTGAAGACCCTGCTGGCCATTGCTGGCCTGCAGGACACTGAAACCACTGTCTTCCAAGTAGGCCGCGAGGCTCGCACGCACTACTTCGTCATCATCGATTATCAGCAGCGTGGCACTGGTTTTTGGCATGTGGGCAAACGGCGCCAGAATTAGGTTGGCGTAGCAGGCTGGGCATTTGGCCCTGCACACACTACTGGATTCGCTTTCTAGCCTCTCTGCTGCACCGTTTTCGAGCGTTTGCCCTACTCACTGTTCCACCAGAGGTGCCCTTCTAAGGCGCAGACGGTACTCCCATCCGCGAGGCGTTTCAAGCTCACGCCGATGGTCGCTTGACGTCTTTACTTGTCAAATCACCGAGAGTTATAAGAACAGGCAAAACCGTAACCCAAAGGAAGGATCGAGCCCATGAGCCAAACCGATCGGGACTACAGCGAAAAGCGCGATTTCATCCGCATGCGGGTTGATGCCGATGTGTCGCTGATTCATGAAGGCGATGAGGTGCAAGCCGTCTGCATCGACCTTTCCAGCAGTGGTATGCAGCTGGAGGCGCCCCGCTCATTCAAGGTCGGTGACCGGCTCAGCGTGCGGATCGATTCCGATCACGCAGCCCTCAAAGGCCTTGAGGCCGACACCGAGGTGGTATGGGTGAAAGCACAGGACGGTGGCGGCCAGAAACTCGGGCTTACAATCCTGAAGATGAAATAGCCCTGACTTCACCCGCAAGCCAAACGAAAGAAGGCGGCCAATTGGCCGCCCTCTTCGTTTTACCGGTCGCGATTAAAAATCGTCTTCGACCTTACCGTCCTTGACTTTGAATTCGCGGTTTTGCAGGTATGCATTGCGAATAAAGGTGTATTTGTCGCCAGTGACCAGTTTCTCGGCCGACAACAGGCTGGCGCGAGTGTCGACGATGTTCAGGCCGTAAATCGAGTTACGTACCGGTATATCGTTGATGTAAGGGTACGGACCGGTATAGCCATCGACATACTTGGAAGGCGTATCACGCAAGGTGCTTGGACCCAGCAGCGGCAGCATCACGTAAGGGCCGCTGCCCACGCCCCAGTAACCGAGGGTCTGGCCGAAGTCTTCGTCGTTGCGGTGCAGGCCCATCTTGGTGCCCACGTCGAAGAAGCCCAACACACCGAAGGTGGTGTTGAAGATCAAACGCGCGGTGTCGACGCCAGCCGCGGCGGGCTTGGCCTGCAACACGTCGTTGGCGAGGTTGGTCACATCGCCGACGTTGCGGAACATGTTGTGGATGCCGTCTTCCAGGAACTGCGGTGTGACGAACTGGTAGCCCTGAGCCAACGGCTTCAGTGCGTAGGTGTCGACAAAGTCGTTGAATTTGTAGATCGGGCGGTTGATGCTTTCCCAAGGGTCTTCTTCCGTGGCGGCCTGAGCCGCAAACGGAACCAACAATACACTGGCACACATACAAAGCTGAGCGAGTCGATTGCTCCAGCGCATAAGAAACTCCTTGGATTGTACTGACGCGGGCGCTTGGCCCAGGCGCAAAGACCGCTAGTATATGACGGAAAACCCGGTTTAGGCAGCATCGTGCACGAGGGTCTACGAACGACGCCTCCTGACGGCGAGCGATTCACATCCGTGTCACTCGATTGTCATCGTCCATGAATAGCCTTGTCGCTATTTCAGGGACGTTTCCATGCCGCACGCCGAAGTCTTGCCCCTTGCCGCACCGAATCTGACCGCCGTGCTGTTCGGCCTCAGTGGTTGCCTGGTGGATTTCGGCGCGCGCACGCGTCAGCACGGCACCGTTTCTGACGAGCATGCCGAGGTCACGCCCGGCGCTTTGGAAAGCTTGTCCAGCTTGCAGCGACAACGGATTCCCTGCGCCTGGCTTGATGAACTCCCCCCTGCCCTCAGCCATTCCCTGGCCGTCGCACTTCCGGCCTGGATCAAATCTTTGCAACACTCCGAAACAATCAATCCATGGCCGGCCCCGAATGCCTGCTGGCAAGCCTTGATGGCGTTGAATGTCGAGCGCCTGGACGGTTGCGTGCTGGTCAGCGGCGAGCCGCGACTGCTGCAATCGGGCCTGAACGCCGGGCTGTGGACCATCGGTCTGGCGTCGTGCGGTTCGCTATGCGGGCTCGCGCCGAATGAATGGCAAGCCTTGAGCCAGAAGGAACGGGAACACTTGCGCGGCAAGGCGACGGTGCAGTTGTTCGGCCTGGGCGTGCATTCGGTGATCGATCATCTGGGCGAGCTCGATACCTGCCTGGCCGATATCAGCCTGCGTCGGCTCAAAGGTGAAAAGCCCTGACTGAGATCATGCAGGTTGCCCGGGAGTGGATTAATCTAAAGGTCAGCCATAGACCTTTGGCGTGCTGCTGCGGTCTATGCCAGTGCCTATCGAGAAAAGGAAGAACGCCATGCCTGCCCGCGAACTGCAAGATCAGCTCAATAAACTGCGCGAGCAATTGGAACAGAATCCGCCACTGACCGAAGCCGAGCGCGAAGACCTGCATGCGCTGATGCAACAGATCCAACTGGAGCTTGAGCTGGAAACCAAAACCCAGGACACCAACCTCGCCGACAGTGTGAACCTGGCAGTCGATCGCTTCGAAGTCGAACATCCCGCCCTTGCCGGCACCTTGCGTAACATCATGCAAGCCTTGGTCAGCATGGGGATCTGAACCCATCAGATGCAAAAAAGCCCCGCTATCGATAGCGGGGCTTTTTCATATCCGGGATTTGCAAATGCAATCCCGCACTGGCTCTTTATTGTCGGACCAAGCGATGGTTCGGCAGTTGCACCTCTTCGGTGCTGCGATACGGGTTGATGTCCAATCCACCACGACGCACATACCGCGCGTACACCGTCAATTTCTCCGGCTTCAGCAACCGCTGCAGGTCGAGGAAGATCCGCTCTACGCACTGCTCATGGAAGTCCGAGTGCTGGCGGAAGCTCACGATGTATTCCAGCAAACTCGTGTGATCCAGCGCCGCGCCACGATACTCCACCACCACGCTGCCCCAGTCCGGCTGACTGGTGACCGGGCAGTTGGATTTGAGCAAATGGCTGTGCACGCACTCTTCAACGATGCGCGACTCATCGCAACGCAGCAGTTCCGGACGCGGATGCTCATAGTTGCTGACACTGATGTCCAGGTCATCGATGTACACGCCCGGCAACGCCACGACGCCTTCCGCCTCTACCTCTTTCAGGCTGCGAACCCGCACGCCCACCGGCTTGCCGGCAGCGGCCGAGAGATCTTTCACCAGCGTCGCTTCAAGGCTGGCGGTGTCGGCAAATGGCGTCTGGTTCAGCGAGTTGAGGTACAGCTTGAACGACTTCGACTCGATGATGTTCGGCGAATCTGCCGGGATGCTGAATTCGCCGATCGCCACCACAGGCTTGCCGGACGGCAACAGCCACGACAGCTCGAAGCAGTTCCAGAAGTCCACGCCCTTGTACGGCAGGGTTTGCGCGGTCAGGCCCAACTCGGCCCATTTCGCGGCGCGCGGGATCGGGAACAGCAAGGACGGCGTGTAGGTGGCGATGTATTCGCTGGATTTGCCCAGCGGCGAATGTTCGGCTGCGGGATGCATGGCGGAAACCTGACTGAAGAATCAGCGGATTCTACCAGCCTTTGCTCCCGCCTTTGAGTGCTTACTGACTGACTGTCAGTTTGCCGACCATACCGGCCTGGTAATGGCCGGGGATGTTGCAGGCAAATTCCAGGTTAGTGGCCTTGGTGAAGGTCCAGGTCAGCTCGGCGGTTTTACCCGGCTCCACCAACACACTGTTGGGGTCGTCATGCTTCATGCCGTGATCCATGGCGCCATGATCCATTCCGGCCATGGAACCGTGGTCCATGGCCTTCATGCCTGTAGGCATCAGCATGCCGCTTTGCTGCATCTGGAGCATTTCCTGCTGATGCCTGGCATGCATCTGTGCATCGCCGAGGTTGAATTCATGCAGCAACTGGCCTTTATTCACCAGTACGAGGCGCACGGTTTCCCCGGCCTTGATATCGAGGGTCTTGGGGCTGAAGGTCATATCGCCCATTACCACTTCAACGCTGCGGGTGGCCTGGGCGGCCGAGGCCGGTTGACCGAAATCGTAGGCCTGCGCCGGTGAGGCTTCCAGCCCTAAACTCAGAGTCAGCAAACAAGCGGCCAGCGCCAGACGCTTTTGCAAAAACATAGTCGCACTCCAACAAGATGAGGTTCAGCTTGTGGGAAACTCTACCCCGTCGGCTCTGCCAGATACCTGACAGGCAGATTACAACTTTGTCAGGTTGGCCTGTCTCCTCGCCGCCCACGGTATAACGCACCTGTTCAAACTGCCCGAGTCGCCCATGAAACTGCTGATCGTCGAAGACCAACCGAAAACCGGCCAATACCTGCGCCAGGGCCTGACCGAGGCCGGCTTCAATACTGAACTGGTGGCAGACGGCACCACTGGCCAGCAACTGGCCTTGAGCGGCGATTACGCCTTGTTGATTCTCGATGTGATGCTGCCTGGCCGCGATGGTTGGCAGATTCTGCAAGCAGTGCGCGGTGCAGGCCTGGACACCCCGGTATTGTTTCTTACAGCGCGGGACGCCGTGGAGGACCGAGTCCACGGCCTGGAACTGGGCGCCGACGACTACCTGGTCAAACCTTTCGCCTTCTCCGAACTGCTGGCCCGGGTTCGCAGCCTGCTGCGTCGCGGCAGCGCCACGCCCCAGGAAACCAGCCTGCAACTGGCCGATTTGCGCCTGGACCTGATCCGTCGCCGGGTCGAGCGTAACGGTCAGCGCATCGACCTGACTGCCAAGGAATTCGCCCTGCTGGAAATGCTCCTGCGGCGCCAGGGCGAAGTTCTGCCCAAGTCGCTGATCGCGTCCCAGGTGTGGGACATGAATTTCGACAGCGACACCAACGTCATCGAAGTGGCGATCCGCCGTTTGCGCCTGAAGATCGACGACGATTTCCCGAACAAGTTGATTCACACCGTGCGCGGCATGGGTTACGTCCTTGAAGAGCGCCCCGCCTGATGCGCCGGCTTTCATTAAGCAACCGCCTGGCACTGCTGTTTGCCGCCTGCACTGCGGTGGTGTCGTTGTTCGCCGGGGTGTTGTTCAGCCGCGCCAGCGAGGCGCACTTTGTCGAGTTGGACCAGCAGTTGCTGGATGACAAACTGATTGGTTTACGCCGGGCGCTGGATGACATTCAGGCCGGCGACGCCGAAGCCAGGCTGGCCGATGAATTGAGCCGACAGGCCGATCTTTCGCTGCGCATCATTAGCAGTGACGGCCAACGCATGTACGACAGCTCGCCCAGCGTGCCCAAAGATTTACCGCGCAAGCGTGGCCTGTCGACAGTGAGCGACGACGGCACCGATTACCGCGTCCTGAATGCGCCGCTGTTCCTCGACAAACCCGACTCACCGCAACTGACCTTGTTGCTGGACATCACCCATCACCAACACTTTCTGCAGCGCATGCAGCACCTGATCTGGCTGACGGTCGGCCTCTCGGCCCTGGCTACCGCCCTGCTCGGTGCCTGGGCGGCGCGCAGTGGTTTGCGTCCGTTGCTGCGCATGAGCGCGGTCGCCAGCGGCGTGTCGGCGCAATCACTCAACGCCCGTCTGCCGGAAGCAGACATGCCGCCGGAACTCGCGGAAATGGCCCACAGCTTCAACGCCATGCTCGGACGCCTCGATGACTCTTTTCAGCGGCTCTCGGCCTTCTCCGCCGACATCGCCCATGAACTGCGCACACCGCTGTCGAACCTGCTGACCCACACCCAAGTCACCCTCACCCGCCCTCGCCCCCTTGAGGATTACCGCGAAGCGCTGCACAGCAACCTCGAAGAACTGCAATGGATGGCGCAACTGGTCAACGACATGTTGTACCTGGCCAAGGCTGACCACGGTTTGCTGATGCCCAAGCGTGAACCGCTGGACCTGGCGGAAGAAGCGGATGTGCTGCTGGAGTTTTTCGCGCCGCTGGCCGAGGACGCCCGGGTGAAGTTGAGTCGTGACGGCCACGCGAGCATGCAGGGCGATCGCAGCATGTTGCGCCGGGCACTGTCCAATTTGCTGGACAATGCGTTGCGGTTTACCCCGGCCGGTGGTGAGGTGCGGGTAAAGATTGTCGAGCAACCGGCAGGCTTGAGCCTGACCGTTGAAAACAGTGGTGAAGGGATTTCCGAGGACCTGTTGCCGCGTTTGTTTGACCGTTTTTACCGGGCAGACCCCGCGCGCCGTGAAGGCAGCAGTGAGCATGCGGGATTGGGATTGGCGATCACCCAGTCGATCATCCGCGCCCATGGCGGGCAGATTCGTTGCGAATCGGCTCAGGGGTGGACGCGATTTGTGATTGAGTTGCCACGAACCTGATCGTTCCCACGCTCTGCGTGGGAATGCAGCCAGTGACGCTCTGCGTCACACCAAGAGCCGAACGCAGAGCGTACGTTGAGGCATTCCCACGCGGAGCGTGGGAACGATCATTGGGGGCTTACGAATACCGCAACGCGGTAGCCGGCTCGACTTTCGCCGCCCGCCACGCCGGATAAACCGTCGCCAGAAAACTCATGATGAAACCGGCGGAACAGATCAACAGCACATCAGCGCCCTGCAATTCGGACGGCAAGTTGCTGACGAAGTACACATCGGAACTGAAGATGTGCTGCCCGCTGACCCGCTCCATCCAGCCCACCAGTTCACTGACGTTCAACGCCGCGATCACGCCCAGCACGCCACCGATCAAAGTGCCGACAATCCCGATCACCGTGCCCTGCACCATGAAGATCGCCATGATCTGCCGCGGTGTGGCGCCGATGGTGCGCAGGATCGCGATGTCCGCGCCCTTGTCGTTCACCACCATGATCAGGGTGGCGATGATGTTGAACGCCGCCACGGCGACGATCATCAGCAACAACAGGCCGATCATGGTTTTTTCCATCTTCATCGCGCTGAACAGACTGCCCTGGGTGTGGGTCCAGTCGTCAGCCTTGTAGGCGGCGCCCAGACCGGTCGCGATGTCGCTCGAGACTTGCGGCGCGGCGTACAGATCCTTCACCGCCAAGCGCACGCTCTGCACCTGATTCGGTTGCCAGTGCTGCATTTGCGCGGCGTCGGCCATGTGGATCAGCGCCATCGAACCGTCCAGTTCGGCGCCGACCTTGAACACGCCCACCACGTTCAGTCGCTGCATGCGCGGGGTGATGCCACCCGGTGCATTGCTGACTTCCGGCACGATCAGGGTGATCTTGTCGCCGACGTTCAAGCGAAAGCGCCGCGCGGTGATCTCGCCGATCACCACGCCGAACTCGCCCGGCTTCAAGGCATCGAGACGCCCCTGAACAATGTGCTTGGCAACGATCGAGACCTTGCTTTCCAGCGCCGGATCGACCCCGCTGACCTGGATCGGCTGCATGGTGCCCTTGTAGGACAGCATGCCTTCCATCTCGGTGAATGGCACGGCGGCGGTGACTTCAGGATTCTTCATCGCCGCGGCGGCCACCGGCTGCCAATCGTCGATAGGGTTCACGCCGACGATGGTCGCGTGGGGCACCATGCCGAGGATGCGCGAGCTCATTTCGCGCTGGAAGCCGTTCATCACCGACAGCACCACGATCATCGCCAGCACGCCCAGGGCGAGGCCGATCATCGAGGTCATCGAGATGAAGGAAACAAAGCGATTGCGGCGCTTGGCGCGGGTATAGCGCGTGCCGATAAAGATCGATAACGGTCTGAACATTCGCTGGGGCACCGTATAAAAATAAAAGACCCGACGCACTGTTCAGTGTGCCGGGTTTCGGCCAATCAGATGGGGGTCAGGCAACCTTCCTGCAAATGCAGGACGCGATCCATCTGGCGAGCCAGGTTCATGTCGTGGGTCACCACCAGGAACGCCGTGCGCATCGAGGTGCTGAGTTCCAGCATCAAATCCTGAATGCCCTGGGCGGTGTGGGAGTCGAGGTTGCCGGTCGGCTCGTCGAGCATCACCAGGCCTGGCTTGTTCACCAGGGCGCGGGCAATGGCCACACGCTGGCGTTCGCCACCGGACAATTCCGCCGGTTTGTGCTCCAGGCGATGGCCCAGCCCTACCCGCTCCAGCAACGCCGTCGCACGCTGACGCGCTTCCGGGATCGCGGTCTTGCCGATCAGCAGCGGCATGCAGACGTTTTCCAGCGCGGTGAACTCGGGCAGCAAGTGGTGGAACTGGTAAACGAAACCCAGCGACCGGTTGCGCAACAGGCCACGGGCCTTTTCGTTCAATGCCGAGAGTTCTTCACCGGCCAGCCAGACGCTGCCCTTGGTCGGCGTATCGAGGCCGCCCAGCAGGTTGAGCAAGGTACTTTTGCCCGAACCCGACGTACCGACGATCGCCACGCGCTCCCCCGGATGCAGTTCCAGTTGCAGACCGGCCAGAACCTCTACCGATTCCGGGCCTTCCACGTAGGATTTGCCCAGGTTGCGGCAGCTCAAGATTGCTTTATCACTCATGCCCGACTCACTCATAACGTAGCGCCTCCGCAGGCTGGGTGCGCGCGGCACGCCAGGCTGGATACAGGGTGGCGAGGAAACTCAGGACCAACGCGGCGGCGCAGACCATCAACACGTCCTGGCTCTGCACTTGCGACGGCAGGTAATCGATGAAATACACGTCGGCGTTCAAGAACTTGTGGCCGATCAGACCTTCCAGGGCCGAGATCGCGGCGCTGACGTTCAGCGCGGCGAAGATCCCGACCACGGCGCCGATCAGCGTACCGACCACACCAATGACCGTGCCCTGGACCATGAACGTCGCCATGATCGAGCCCGGCGTGGCGCCCAGGGTACGCAGGATCGCGATGTCGCCCTTCTTGTCGTTCACCACCATCACCAGCGTGGAAATGATGTTGAACGCAGCAACGGCGACGATCAGCAGCAACAGCAGGCCAATCATGGCTTTTTCCATGCGGATTGCCTGATACAGGTTGCCGTGGGTACGAGTCCAGTCGCGGGCGTAGTAACGGTCTTCGCCGAGCTGCTGGGCGATGGTCCACGCGGTGCGCGGCGCCTGGAACAGGTCGTCGAACTTCAGTCGCAGGCCCTGGACCTGATCCGGTTGCCAGCGGTGCAACCTGGCCAGATCCTGCAGATTGGTCAGGCCCAGATAGCCGTCCAGCTCACCGGCGCCGACATGGAAGATGCCGACCACGGTAAAGCGTTTCATGCGCGGGAACATCCCGGCCGGGGTCACGGTGACTTCCGGCGCGACAAACGTCAGCTTGTCGCCAACCGCCGCGCCGAGCTTGGCTGCCGCCTTGTCGCCGATGACGATGCCGAAACTGCCCGGCGCCAGGTCGTCGAGTTTGCCCTGCTGCATGAAGTTATCAATGATCGACACCTGCCGTTCCTGCACAGGGTCGATGGCATTGAGCAGCACTTTGGAAACCTTGCCGTTGTTGGTCAGCAGACCCTGCATCTGGACGAAGGGCGCAACCGCCGCCACCTGCGGGTTCTGCTTGACCTTGGCGGCCAGGCTTTGCCAGTCGCTGATCGGCTCGCCGGACTCGATGGTCGCGTGGGGCACCATGCCCAGTACGCGGGTGCGCATCTCATGATCGAAGCCGTTCATGACCGACAGCACCACGATCATCACGACCACGCCGAGGGCGAGTCCGATCATCGAGGTCAGGGAAATGAATGACACAAAATGATTGCGACGTTTTGCACGGGTATAACGCGTGCCGATAAATACGAAGAGAGGTCTGAACATGTCGGGGCTTGTTCGGAGGGAAAAGGAACGTCCTTGTGGCGGGGGTCGATAACCAGCTTTACACTCAGACCACCGCCGCTACCATGGGTTCGCCATGTCGACATTAGATGAAGAAGATCGCCGCGAATACTACCGTATCGAGGACACGATCGCACTGGAAATTCGGCCCCTGTCTGCTCCCGAAGCCGCAGGCCAGGAAGTGTTGCAGGATGCTTCCCCGCTATTCAACCTGCTCAGCGAACTGCACCTGAGCGAATTCGAGTCGCAACACCTGTTGCGCCAGATCAACGAACGCGACAGGACCATCGCCGCGTTCCTGAAATCACAGAACAAACGCATCGATCTGCTGAGCCAGGTGGTCGCCCTGACCGTGCTCGGACAGATCGGCGAACCGCAGCCGGTGATCATCTCCGAAGGCGGCATCGACTTTCAGCATCCGACGCCCATTGCCGTCGGCGCGCACTTGTCGGTCAAGCTGGTGCTGATGCCACAAGCCCTCGGCCTGTTGCTGCGGGCCCGCGTCACCCATTGCGACCGCAAGGGCGGCGGCTACGACGTCGGCACCGAGTTCGAATACCTGTCCGATGCCCAGCGACAACTGCTGGCCCGCTACATCTTGCAGCGACAGGCACAAGAACGACGCCTGGCGCGCGAACAAAACGAATCCGGCCATTAATTAAGGAAGAACCGTGACTCTCATCTACGGCCATCGCGGCGCCAAGGGCGAAGCACCGGAAAACACCCTGACCAGCTTTCAGCAATGCCTCAAGCACGGCGTGCGCCGCTGCGAACTGGACCTGCACCTGTCCAAGGACGGCGAGTTGATGGTCATCCACGACCCGACCCTCAAACGCACCACCGACCGCCGCGGCAAAGTGGCCGAACACACGGCTGCGGAACTGGTGACTTATGATGCGCGCAAGGGCGGCCCGGGCTGGATCAAACCCTGCCCGATCCCGACGCTGGAAGAATTGTTCGAAAAATGCGATTTCGAGCATTGGCAGCTGGAAGTCAAAAGCGCTTCACGCACCCGCGCGGCAACCACCGTGCTGGCGATTCGCGAAATGGCCCAGCGTTTCGGCATGCGGGACAAGGTCACGATTACCTCGAGTTCACGCGAAGTGTTGAAAGCCGCGCTGGACCTGGTGCCGGACGTGTCTCGCGGACTGGTGGCCGAGTACGCCTGGCTCGACCCGTTGAAGGTCGCGCAAAACTATGGCTGTGAGATGCTGGCGCTGAACTGGACCCTGTGTACGCCGGAACGCCTGCAGAAGGCGCAGCGTCAGGGGTTGCATGTGTCGGTGTGGACAGTCAACGAGCCCGCGCTGATGCGCAGGCTCGCCGACTTCGGCGTTGACAGCCTGATTACAGACTTTCCCGGTTTGGCCACCGCCACGCTCGAGAATTGCTGAAATCGGTCTCCCCGGCCGGCTCAGGCCACCGGCCGGAGCCGCTCAAAAAAGCCGGTTGAGGCCATCGTACGCCGCTACCCGATAGGCTTCGGCCATGGTCGGGTAGTTGAACGTCGTGTTGACGAAGTACTTCAGGGTATTCAGTTCGCCCGGCTGGTTCATGATCGCCTGACCGATGTGCACGATCTCCGACGCCTGATAACCGAAGCAGTGAACGCCCAGCACTTCCAGCGTCTCGCGATGGAACAGGATCTTCAGCATGCCCTGAGGCTCGCCGGCGATCTGCGCACGCGCCATGCTCTTGAAGAATGCCTTGCCCACTTCGTACGGCACCTTGGCCTGAGTCAGCTCCTGCTCGTTCTTGCCGATCGAGCTGATCTCCGGAATGGTGTAGATGCCGGTCGGCACGTCGTTGACGAAGCGCCAGCTGCCGTTGTCGACGATGCTGCCAGCGGCCGAACGGCCCTGGTCGTGTGCGGCACTGGCCAGGCTTGGCCAGCCAATCACATCACCGGCGCCATAGATGTTCGGCACGCAGGTGCGGTAGTTCTCGTCGACTTCGATCTGGCCACGGCTGTTGACCTTCACGCCGATGTTTTCCAGACCCAGCTGATCGGTGTTGCCGGTACGGCCGTTGCACCAGAGCAAGGCGTCGGCCTTGATCTTCTTGCCGGACTTGAGGTGCAGGATCACGCCGTTGTCCACGCCTTCGACGCGGTCGTAGTCTTCGTTGTGGCGAACCGTGATGTTGTTGTTGCTGAAGTGGTAGCTCAGGGCCTGGGAAATTTCCGAGTCGAGGAAGCTCAGCAACTGACCGCGGTTGTCCACCAGTTCAACCAATACACCCAGACCACTGAAGATCGAGGCGTATTCGCAGCCGATCACGCCGGCGCCGTAAACAATGAGTTTACGCGGGGTGTGGCCGAGGCTGAGGATGGTGTCGCTATCGTAGATACGCGGGTGATGGAAATCGATGTCCGCCGGGCGATAAGGACGCGAACCGGTGGCGATGATGATGTGCTTGGCCACCAGTTTTTCGACCACGCCGTTGGCGCAGACGACTTCGATGGTTTGCTCGTCGGCGAAGCTGCCGGTGCCGAAGAACACGTCGACGCGGTTACGGGCGTAGTAGCCGGTGCGCGAGGCGACTTGTTTGGAGATGACTTTTTCAGCGCTCTTCAACACGTCCGGGAACGAGAACCAGCGCGGCTCACCAATGGCCCGGAACATCGGGTTGGTGTTGAACTGCATGATCTGCCGGACCGAGTGACGCAAGGCCTTGGACGGGATGGTGCCCAGGTGGGTGCAGTTGCCGCCGACCTGGCGACGGCTATCGACCATCGCCACCTTGCGCCCTGCCTTGGCGGCGTTCATTGCCGCGCCTTCTCCCGCCGGGCCGGAACCCAACACCACCACATCGTAGTTGTAGACAGCCATGCGTACTCCTCAGAACAGGCCGCGGCACCTTCGGCGCCTGCGGCTAAATCACGCCGATCGGCGGCGTGAAGGAACAATTTGGGGCCAGTGCAGAACCCGGACACAGTCTATAGAAGCGTCAACGCCGCGCACATTAACCCTTGGTCGCGTCGTAGGCTAGTTTTGCCTGCACTACAAAGCCATCGAAAAATGCTTTTGCAGCCGCAATCACTCGGTTTTCTCACCGGCCAGGCGCTCAAAAGCCTGATTGGTGCGTGTGACAAAACCTGTATCGGCACGAATCACAAAGAATGCAGCAATGTCATGCGTTTGGGCATAGTCCCAACCCCGTTCAGGGCCAAGAATCAGCAACATCGTCGATAAGCCATCGGCCATCAACGCTGAAGGATGAATCACCGTAACTGACGCCAGGGTGTGTAGGACCGGTGTTCCGGTGCGGGCATCGAAGGTGTGGGAATAGCGCCGGCCACCCTGCTCGAAATAGTTACGGTAATCACCGGAGGTGGACACGCCGTAGCCGTCGACGGCGATGACACGCTCGGCCACTTGCTGATCATCACGGGGTTCTTCCAGGGCGATGCGCCACGGTGAGCCGTCGAGTTTTTTGCCGACGGCCTTGAGTTCACCGGTGGCTTCAGCGAGGTAGTCGTGGATGCCCAGCGCTTCGAGTCTGGCGGCAATCGTGTCAACCGCGTAACCGGCAGCGATGCTGTTGAAGTCGACCTCGACCGCGGCATCCTTGCACAACTGGTCGCCATCGATGCGCAAGTGACTGTGGCCGACGCGCTGCTGCACCTCGGCCAGTGCTTCGGCGCTCGGGACTTTTTCCTCACGCGCCTGCGGGCCAAATCCCCAGAGGTTGAGCAACGGCTCCACCGTCAGGTCGTAGGAGCCGTCACTTTGCAAAGACAAGCGCTCGCCGACACGGACCAATTCGAGGATCGGCGCAGGCATTGTCTGGCAGTGGTTGGCGGGCAAGTTATTGAAGCGTTCGATGTCGGAGTCTCTGCGATAGGTCGACATTTGCCGATCGACATCAGAGAGGATTTTTTCGACCTGGACGCGGACTTCCGCCGATGCGGGAAGACCGGCATGGCGCACATATTGGATCGAATAGCTGCTGCCCATGGTCGGGCCGTCGAAGCGTTCCAGGCTGTCGCCGTTGCCACAACCGGACAAAACGCCGACCAGAACCACAAGTCCACTCCAGCGTCCAGTTAACAAATCTTCATCTCCCCTCAAAACCGCGCCCGCCATTATGGGCTTCAGAGCGCATGGGAGCGAGCCTGCTCGCGATAGCGGTGACCGGTTTTACGATTGCTGCGCAATCGAACGGGAGCAAGCTCCCTCGCCACATAGGTGCAGCGCTTTCAAACAAGATCGACCAGAGTGAGTACCTACACATGTCTTCCAATACGAGCAAAGGCAAAGCGATTTTTCGCGTTGTCAGCGGTAACTTTCTCGAAATGTTCGACT
Source organism: Pseudomonas sp. FP1740 (assembly GCF_030687165.1). Lineage (NCBI taxonomy): Bacteria > Pseudomonadati > Pseudomonadota > Gammaproteobacteria > Pseudomonadales > Pseudomonadaceae > Pseudomonas > Pseudomonas sp. FP1740. The sequence continues at coordinate 2,366,771 of NZ_CP117461.1, read as the reverse complement.
TCATGGTCTATGGCTTTTACGCCACGGCCATTGCCAAAACCTTCTTTCCCGCCGATAGCGCATTTGCTTCCCTGATGCTGTCTCTGGCCACTTTCGGGGCCGGCTTCCTGATGCGTCCGCTGGGGGCGATTTTCCTCGGGGCCTACATCGACCGTCATGGCCGCCGCAAAGGTCTGATCATCACGCTGGCGATGATGGCCGCCGGCACGGTGCTGATTGCCGGTGTGCCGGGTTATGCCACGCTGGGCGTCGCGGCGCCGCTGATCGTATTGTTCGGCCGACTGCTGCAAGGCTTCTCGGCGGGCGTGGAACTGGGTGGTGTGTCGGTGTACCTCGCCGAAATTTCCACACCGGGTCGCAAAGGCTTCTTCGTCAGTTGGCAGTCCGCCAGCCAGCAAGCCGCGGTGGTATTCGCCGGCCTGCTCGGCGTGGGTTTGAACCACTGGCTGAGCCCCGACCAAATGGGTGAGTGGGGCTGGCGCGTGCCGTTCCTGATCGGCTGCATGATCGTGCCAGCGATCTTCGTGATCCGCCGTTCGCTGGAAGAAACCCCGGAATTCCAGGCACGCAAACACCGCCCTACCCTGCGGGACATCGTCCGCTCGATCGGTCAGAACTTCGGCATCGTCCTCGCTGGCATGGCGCTGGTGGTGATGACCACGGTGTCGTTCTACCTGATCACCGCCTACACCCCGACCTTCGGCAAAGCCGAGCTGCATCTGTCGGATCTGGATGCGTTGCTGGTGACGGTGTGCATCGGCCTGTCGAACTTCTTCTGGTTGCCGGTGATGGGCGCGCTTTCCGACAAGATCGGACGCAAACCCCTGCTGCTGGGTGCGACGATTCTGGCGATCCTCACGGCTTATCCGGCGCTGTCATGGCTGGTGGCGAATCCCAGCTTCAGCCATCTGCTGATCGTCGAGTTGTGGCTGTCGTTCCTGTATGGCTCGTACAACGGCGCCATGGTGGTGGCCCTGACCGAGATCATGCCGGTGGAAGTGCGTACGACCGGTTTCTCCCTGGCCTACAGCCTGGCGACCGCAACGTTCGGTGGTTTCACCCCGGCGGCCTGTACGTACCTGATCCATGTGCTGGACAACAAGGCAGCGCCGGGGATCTGGCTCAGTGGCGCGGCGGTGCTGGGGTTGATCGCGACACTGGTGTTGTTCCGTGGCAATCGGCATGCGTTGCGCACGGCGCAAGCGGCTGTCATCAGAGGCGCTCACTAAAAGGAACGCAGTCAGGTGCAGATCCTGTGGGAGCGGGCTTGCTTGCGAAGAGGGAGTGTCAGTAAACACTGATGTTGCCTGACACACCGCCTTCGCGAGCAAGCCCGCTCCCACATTTAATCGGCGTGCCCCATAGGTTTTAGTTCGCTTCGGTCCACATGCAGCCAAGGCGGCCCCTCTGCAAATCTGGCCTCCAGCCATGTCTTGAACGCCATGAGCGTCGACTGCGCGATGTTCAGGCAGTATCGGTATTCGATTTTATATGAACAATATAGGCTCACTGCAGTTCATTGCTGCACACAGTGCAGCAGTCTGAAGCCCGTGGAAACAGGGCCACGGCAAGGGCCAGGATGATCAGTGCCACGGCGACGGCAAACGTTGTCCGCATGCCGCTGGCGACGGCTGCGGGAGACGCGCTGGTGATGTCTGTCGTCGCCGAGGCAAGCGCAAACACCGCGCCCATCACCGAGGCTCCGGTGATCAGGCCGAGATTGCGTGACAGGCTGAGCATGCCGGAAATCACGCCGCGCTGGTCCGGGCGGATGTCGGTCATGATCGCGGTGTTGTTGGCCGCCTGAAACAACGCGTAGCTGGCCGTGATCACCGCGATGGGCGCGAGGTAACCGAGGAGGCCGAACCCCGCTGGCATCATTGATAAAGCACTCGCGCCGAGCGCCATTGTCGCGAGCCCGAGACGGGTCATGCGCCGAGTGCCAAAACGGTCCACCAGGCGACCGGCCGGCACGCCGGTCAATGCAGCCACCAACGGGCCGACCGACAAGGCGAAACCGACAAGTGCCGTGCCGAGGCCAAGCGCACCCGAGAGATAAAACGGCCCGACCACCAGCGTCGCCATCATCACCGTCGAAACGAGCGTGCTCATGGCCAGGCTGGCGCTCAATCCCTGTTGGCGGAACAGCGCTAATGTGATCAATGGCGATGCGACCGTGGCCTCAACGAAGATGAAAAGCCCAACGCCGAAAACAGCCGCCAGTAGCAGCGCGATATTGAGCGGTCCAAAATCACCGTGCCCGATCGTCATGGCCAGCGCGTACGCTGCGAGCGTCAGCGCCAGCAGCAATGTGCCGGCCTTGTCGAACCCCACCCGCCCCGCTTTCACTCGCCGAACATCCGCCGGTAAATAGCGATACGCGAGCCAGATGTTCAGCACACCCAGCGGTATGTTGATCAGAAAAATCGCCTGCCAGCCAACGCCGGCAATCAACATCCCACCGAGCGACGGCCCCAGCGTGGTGCCGATCGCCGACATCGTTCCAAGCAACCCCATGGCGCTGCCGGTCTGCGCTTTCGGCACCGTTTCACCGACAAACGCCACGGTCAGCGCCAGCATGATCGCCGCCCCAAGCCCCTGCACCGCCCGTGCGCCGACCAGCCACCCGAGCGACGGCGCGACACCGCAGGCCAGCGATGACAGGGTAAAAATGGCGATGCCCACCAGTAGCAAACGCCGACGGCCGAGCATGTCGCCAAGCCGTCCGACGCTGACGATCAGCGTGGTGATCGCCAGCAGATACGCCAGCACAATCCACTGCACGTGCTGGAAGGAAGCATCGAACGCCTCGGCCAACGTCGGCAATCCTGCATTGGCGATGCTGGTGTCGAGTGAAGGCATCAACATCGACAGCGAAAGGCTGGCGAGCGCCCAGCGCACCGAACCTGATTGAGTGATGGATTTCATTGTCTGGCCACGTCTGAAAGGTAGATCAGCAGCGTATGCCCGCGTGTGACAAGGCGGAAGGCGCAGCATTTGCACTTGATAGATGCGTTTGACGCCATGTCAGCCCCGCGCCGTGCTAACGTTGCGGCATGACCACTCCCGATCTCAATCTGCTGATTACCCTGGACGTGCTGCTCGCCGAAGGCAGCGTCGCCCGCGCCGCCCAACGACTGCGGCTGAGCCCGTCGGCCATGAGCCGGGCGTTGGCGCGGTTGCGCGAAACCACGGGCGACCCGCTGCTGGTCCGGGCCGGACGCGGCCTGGTGCCAACGCCCCGAGCGCTCGAATTGCGCGAACACGTCAGTCGATTGGTGCAAGACGCCGAAGCGGTTTTGCGCCCCGCCGAACAGCTCGACCTCAAGCAACTGGTTCGAACATTCACGCTGCGCACCAGTGACGGTTTCGTCGAAAACTTCGGCCCGGCGCTGATCGCCCGCGTCGGCGAGGAAGCCCCCGGCGTGCGTTTGCACTTTGTGCAGAAGCTGAGCAAGGACAGCGCCGCACTTCGCGACGGTACCGTTGACCTGGAAACCGGTGTGGTCGGCGGCACGACCAGCCCGGAAGTGCGCACCCGTGCATTGTTCGAGGATCGTTTCGTGGGCGTCGTTCGCACGGGGCATCCGCTGAGCGAGGGCGAGATCACTGCCTCCCGTTATGCCGCTGGCCGGCACATCCTGGTCTCACGGCGCGGGCTCGATAAGGGGCCGATGGATGAAGTGTTGGAAGCGCTGGGACTGCAGCGGGAGATCGTCACCGTCGTCGGCGGTTTCTCGGCCGCCCTGGCGCTGGCTCGCGCCTCGGACCTGATCGCCACCGCACCCGCCCGACACACCCGAAACTTGCGTGCCGGCCTGCACAGTTTCGATCTGCCGTTCGAGCTGCCGCCAATCACCATTTCGATGCTCTGGCATCCACGGATGGATGCCGACTCGGCGCATCGCTGGCTACGTGAATGTGTTCGAGAGGTTTGTGCGCGGCCCTGAGGAACCCTCAACCCTTCCTTTTCTGAAGCCCTTTCAACCGCACACTCGCCCGTTGCGCCGCCGCCATTTTTTCCGGACGCTTCATGCGTTTCCATTTTCTGATGTCATCCTTGGTGCGACCACAACTGACACACAGCTCACCACTGAGCTGGCAAACGGAAATACACGGATTTTCGATATCCTTGGCCACGTTTCAACCCCGCGTCGAGCGCTTGGGCGCCAGGCGTTGCTGCCAGTTGCCGCCATTGGCGCGCTGACATTGTTCTTCAGAATCAAACTGCACATGGGCCGCGACGGGGCTGACGAGAACGTCCGCTTCATTTAATGCTACGGCCGTCAGTTCGACCATGCGCTCGCCCTGCCCGCTCGCCAGCGCCTGATCCTTATGGGCCAGGGTATCGAAGACCCAAATCACCCGCAGGCTGGATGGAAAGGCGTCGTAATCGATTTCGTGGGTCAACCAGCAAAACCCGACTATTTCTGCTTTGGCTGTTTCGCACGCCTCGGTCAGAGTGGCGACCAGGCGACGTTCGATGTGTGCCTGATCGCGTTTGCTTAAAGACATCGGGTGGATCCTTGGGTGGCGGTCAACGAAAAAGGCCCATCATACGTGACCTCACTCGCCTTTTCGGCTCGTTCCTTAAACAAGACACGGAACGAATGCGAAGTTGATTTTCCCCTCAGACCTGCCGCCATCGTCCTACTTGCTTGTCTTTCGCATGTGTATCAGGGCGACACGGCGCCCATCCTGCGACACCCGCTCCTCAACCCCAAACGGCACAAACCCGAGCTGCGGATACAAAAGCAGCCCCGCTGTGTTCTCGTTGAAGCACGAAAGCTGCACTTCGCTTGCCCGATGACGTTCAAACGCCAGCCCCACCATCGTTTCCACCAAAAACCTCGCGACACCTTTCCCCCGAGCCTTGGGTGAAACGATCACATTGCCGATCGCGCAAACGCCATCGCGCTCAAACGAATAAAAGTTAGCAAAACCGACAACCGCATTATCCCCTTCAACCACCGTTGAGTCCGAGCGTTGAGCTATTGATGCAAGCAACTGAGCTTCCGTCAGCGGGTACTGCGCCTTCGGGAACATGAAAAAAAGCTCTTGGGGAGTTTGAGGAAAGTCGCAAATCGTCAACACGTCTTCAGCACTGACGGGGCGGTGGGTTAGCAGCATTGGTTTGGTTCCATCCAAAGGTCGATGCGACAGATTACGTTTTGCCGGCGCTGGATAAAAGAAACGCGTAACAGCGACTCCATCTCGACGGCTCAGATAAAAGACTATCCCTATCACCTCCCAATACTCCCCCTATTAGCTGACTGCTTTATAGGCGTCTAACCTTACTGGAGCGCTGGCGTCAGCCGGCCGGTTGAGACCTGAGAAGAGATACGAATGAGTCAGGAAACGTACTAGGCTTGCCGTGGGCCACCGTGCTGGCAACTCGATTGCCGCTATCCGGATTTCCCGTGTGACCACGACGATCAATTGATCGCACGGCTGCAGCCTATGTCATTGATTCCGCTCGTCGCTATTGCGTGCCCAACCCCGGGCCGGATAGCCGGATGAACACGACCAAAGGTAGCGCACACATGGCAAATGAATCGAAATGCCCGTTCAATCACGCCGCCGCTGGCGGTGGCACGACGAACCGCGATTGGTGGCCGAACCAACTGAATCTGAAGATCCTGCACCAGAACTCGCGGCTGGCCGACCCCACGGACGAGGGTTACAACTACGCCGAAGCGTTCAAAAAACTGGACTTTGCGGCGGTCAAGCAAGACCTGCATGCACTGATGACTGATTCACAAGACTGGTGGCCTGCGGACTTCGGTCACTATGGGCCACTGTTTATTCGCATGGCCTGGCACGCCGCCGGCACCTACCGCGTCGGTGACGGTCGTGGCGGTGCCGGCTCCGGTCAGCAGCGCTTCGCCCCGCTCAACAGCTGGCCGGACAACGTCAGCCTCGACAAGGCGCGCCGGCTGCTTTGGCCGATCAAGCAAAAGTACGGTCGCAATATCTCCTGGGCTGACCTGATCGTCCTCACCGGCAACGTCGCACTGGAGTCGATGGGCTTCAAGACCTTTGGCTTTTCCGGCGGCCGGCCAGACGTCTGGGAACCGGATGAGGCCGTCTACTGGGGCTCCGAAAACAAGTGGCTGGCAGGTGACACCCGCTACGAAAAAGACAAAAAAGAACCCATGCAAGAACCCGGCGAAGGCCCTCTCGTCGCTGAGCCGGGGAAAAATGAGGACAGCCGCACCGAGGGCGGACGCAACCTGGAGAACCCGCTCGCCGCCGTGCAAATGGGCCTGATCTACGTCAACCCCGAAGGCCCGGAAGGCAACCCGGACCCGGTCGCTGCGGCGATAGATATCCGCGAAACCTTCGGGCGCATGGCAATGAATGACGAAGAAACCGTGGCGCTGATCGCTGGCGGCCACGCTTTCGGCAAAACCCACGGCGCCGGCCCTGCCGACAACGTCGGTGCCGAGCCCGAAGCCGCGGGTCTCGAACAACAGGGCCTGGGCTGGAAGAGCAAATTCGGCAGCGGTAAAGGCGGCGACACCATCACCAGCGGCCTGGAAGTGACCTGGACCACCACGCCCACCAAATGGAGCAACAACTACCTGGAAAACCTGTTCGGCTTCGAGTGGGAGCTGACCAAGAGCCCGGCGGGTGCAAACCAGTGGACGGCAAAAGGCGGTGCTGGCGCGGGCATCATTCCAGATGCTCACGACCCGTCCAAGCGGCGTAATCCGACCATGCTGACCACGGACCTGTCACTGCGATTCGACCCGATCTATGAACCGATTTCGCGGCGCTTCCTCGCCAATCCGGACCAGTTGGCCGACGCCTTCGCCCGCGCCTGGTTCAAACTGATCCACCGCGACATGGGCCCCCTCTCCCGCTACCTCGGCCCGGAAATGCCCAACGAAGTACTCCTGTGGCAAGACCCGATCCCACCGGTCGACCATGCCTTAGTCAACGACAGTGACATCGCCGCTCTCAAAGGCAAGCTCCTGGCCAGCGGCCTGACCGTCTCGCAACTGGTGTCGACCGCCTGGGCAGCGGCTTCCACCTTCCGCGGCTCCGACAAACGTGGCGGCGCCAACGGCGGACGCCTGCGTCTGGCCCCGCAGAAATCCTGGCAGGTCAACCAGCCTGAGCAACTGGCGAGCGTGTTGGCGAAACTCGAAAGCATCCAGAACGAGTTCAACAGCGCGCAAACCGGCGGCAAGAAAATCTCCCTGGCCGACCTGATCGTGCTGGCCGGTTGTGCCGGCGTCGAACAAGCGGCAAAAAATGCCGGCCATACCATCACGGTGCCTTTCACACCGGGACGCATGGACACCTCGCAAGAGCAAACGGACGTTGAATCCTTCGGCTACCTCGAACCCGCCGCCGATGGCTTCCGCAACTACCTCAAAACCCGCTACAGCGTACCGGCCGAGGCCCTGCTGATCGACAAGACCCAGCTGCTGACCCTCACCGCGCCGGAAATGACCGTGCTCATTGGTGGCCTGCGCGTGCTGAACACCAACGTCGGCCAAACCCAACACGGCGTGTTCACGAAGCAACCGGGAGCGTTGACCAACGACTTCTTCAAAAACCTGCTCGACATGGGCGTGGAATGGAAACCGGTGTCAGAGGCCAATGAAGAGTTCGAGGGACGCGACCGCAAAACCGGCGATCTCAAATGGACAGGGACGCGTGTTGATCTGGTGTTTGGCTCGAATGCCCAGCTGAGGGCGTTGGCTGAGGTTTATGCCAGCAACGACGCGAAGGAGAAGTTTGTGAAAGACTTCGTGGCAGCCTGGGTCAAGGTGATGAATCTGGATCGGTTTGATCTGAGGTGATGCTGGCGCTCAATCCAGCGTGAAAAAAGCCCACCGACCGTTACTGGTTCAGTGGGCTTTTTATTGCTTGGCCTCAGGCTCAATCCCAAGTGGAACCGAAGCACTAGCGACAAAGGTTTTTCCCAACTAGGGTTCTCTGTGTCATTGCGATTAAACCACCGATCGCAGTGGCGCATCACCGACGTGGCGAACCGAAGGAGCCAGATCAATTGATGAGGTCTTTTTGTGTCGCGGTCGCATTCGTAGCGCCCATCGTGTTGTCCACCACGGTCACGGCTGAAGTACTTGCGCATAAGACAGCGCTCGCTTTTGTTGCTCAAACCCATGTGGGTGACAGCCTGCCAACACTGGCACTGTTGGCGGCAAAGAAAACCCAAACCTTTGCGATGCTCATTGAAAAGTTAGGGAGTGAAAAAGCATACAGTGCCGTATCGAGCGAAATTGACGCGCTACTTCCGCAGTACCAGCCGAAATGGAATCAAAATCTTGCTGCGGCTTATGAGAAGTCTTTTACTGAAGAAGAGCTGTTATCACTCACGTCTGAAGGCCAGGCATCCAAATACGCTGGCAAAGTGCTGGAACGGCGAACTGACATTGGCAGAGACATGCAGTCCAGCTCTACCCCGATACTGATTGCCCTTGTATCCGAGGCACTTAAGGCGGCCTATTCCAAGCATATTCGTTGAAGCAGTCTTGCCCCCCTCTGCCATCAGCTTGTCCGAAGAAAACCAACGCCTCCCAGTGTGGAGGCGTTGTGCTTTTTGCTGATCGCAGGACGAGACTAAACGGGAGAAATCGTGGCCAGCGCGCCAATCAAAATGGTCAACACCAGAAATCCACCCAGGAAAATTGCCATCTTGCCCATGGGGCCTCCTACGCTATGAGTTTGCGGTGCAGCGGTTACCGCCACTGCTGACCGTGCCGTCATTGTGAGCCGCAGACTGATCCCATTACAGATGCAGATAGTCGAGAAAAATACGGATCAGATCCGCGATTCACGCCCCTGTAGGAGCTGCCGAAGGCTCGGGCCGCGTTCGGACGATCTTTTGATCTTAAACACGTCGCCCTGGCTATGTGGCATCTGCTAATGATTTCACATGAGTCGCAAAATCATCGTGTATCTGTTGAAACCCGCAGCGAAGGTAAAATGCCGATCCCTCAGGTGTATCCGTGGATAGGCGCACAACACGGAATCTCTGAGCCGCATATTCCAGAAGCTGCTGTACCAGAGCTTTACCCACGTTCTGCCCCCTTGATGCACGCGCGACGTATACCCTCCGTAGCCTCCCGGTATCCGACCTGGCATATGGATCATATGAAAGACCACCGATGGCAATCAGTTGTCCGTTGCGGAAGGCTCCCAAAAGACATTCACCTGGTTGGTCGAATCGATTCGACCCGTTTTTCCAATCTGCAACCAAGCGTGTGAGAAACCTGAAACCCTCTGTAACGGCCTCCGCTTCCAGTACCAGGATTTCCGGAGGAAGTGCTGATATCTGACGTATCGTCAGTTCGCCCGTTGACGTAATCACTCGATATCCCTTGTTTGCTTTGGCACCCTGCCTGACTCATCTGCGCGGAAGGTGTTTTTACACAGGACCGCGTAGGAGCTGCCGAAGGCTGCGATCTTTTGATCTTTTGTAGCTACGACTCTTCAATTGGCGCTCTCTAATCTCTTGTCGAGTGTATGGGTGAGACACAACGCCTCATCTTTCAACGAGCTGCAGAAGGCGTCGACGAAGATTGACGAGGGTCGATAGTCAGGCCTGATCAACATAACGCGATAGGGAATAGACACGCTGATCGGCCGAATGGCCAATCCTCTGCCTGACTCCTCCACGGCAGTCAACGGGTTGATAATCGCTACCCCCAACTGTTGCCTGACCATGGCGCAGACCGATGTGGCGTTGGTTGTTTCGATGACGGTATGCCGATCGACTCCGGCCCGGCGAAAGTGCTCATCGAGCGTCTGACGATAGATATCCAGACCCGAAAAGTTGATGAAATCGACACCGCAAAAGTCTTCCATTACGAGGAGTGACCTGGACAGCAAAGGGTGACCCTCTGGAAGTATGCAGACCATGTCGGAACAAAAGAGCAATTCCCCTTGGGTGCCTCGAGGTACATGCTCACCTTCGGTCAGTCCGAGGTCGTAACGCTGGGCGCTGAGTGACTCTTCCAGTAAGGGGGATTCCTGTGCAGCAATGCTCAAGCCTATGCCGACATGCCGTTGCTGAAAGTGCTTACAGGCCTTGGGCAACAAGGTCTGGGACAACATCGGAAGACAGGCAATGCTCAGTTGGCCATGTTCGAAGCGACGAATCGATTGTGCAACGCTGTTGATTCGTTCCAACCCAATGTAGGACTGTTCTACCTCTTCGAACAGCATAATGGCCTGAGCCGTCGGTACCAGTCTCCCTCCCTCTCGGTCAAACAGCCGAAGGCCAGAGATACTTTCAAGCCGCGCCAGTTCTCGGCTGATCGTGGGTTGGGAAGTAAATAGTAAACGCGCTGCGCCGGTGACGCTCCCTGCCTGCATGATGGCGCGGAAGACTTCGATATGCCGTATGGAAATTCCCACATCTGGCCTCCGCCAGTTGATCAAGTCCCATATCAAAACTGAATCGACCAGCAAAGAATAGATATTTTATTGAATACAGAATGGTCGACATGATGGCTTCTCTCTTTACTTCAGATTGAATACCTCCATGCCCAATCATTCCGTTTTCCTGCCATTAGCCGAGACTGCGAGACAGCACGGCACCCCGCTCTGGTGTTATGACGCCCAGACCATCAGGGCACGCATCGACCAACTGCAAGGCTTCGATGTCATTCGATATGCGCAAAAAGCCTGCTCGAACCTGCATATTCTCCGGTTGATCCGCGAACAAGGCGTGCGGATCGATGCCGTATCACTGGGTGAAATCGAGCGGGCGCTGCTCGCTGGATACAGCCCAGCAGGTGACCCGGCGGGTATTGTTCTGACCTGTGATCTGTTCGATGAAGCGACATTGCGACGCGTCGTCGAACTGAACATTGAGGTCAATACCGGCTCGATTGATATGCTCCGTCAATTGGGCCAACAGTCTGCGGGCCATCGCGTCTGGCTGCGGATCAATCCTGGGTTCGGCCACGGCCACAGCCGCAAGACCAATACCGGTGGTGAAAACAGCAAGCATGGAATCTGGCATGGTCAGGTTCAGGAAGCCCTCAGCGTGATTCGGCAATTCGGACTGAAACTGGTGGGATTGCACATGCATATCGGTTCCGGTGTGGATTACGTACACCTTGAGCAAGTGGGCTACGCAATGGTCTCGGCCGTGAAGGCACTCGACCACGATATCGAAGCATTCTCCATCGGCGGGGGGCTTTCCACACCTTATCGTGTGGGGGATGAGCCGGTGGATATCCAGCGTTATGCGAACGCCTGGCGCCAGGCCAAACAGGACATCGAGGCTTTTCTCGCTCACCCGGTACGGATGGAGATCGAGCCAGGCCGATTCCTGGTAGCCGAGTCAGGCTATTTGGTCACCGAAGTCCGTGCGGTAAAAAAAGTGGGCAATCGAAACTTCGTCCTGGTGAATGCCGGCTTTAATGACCTGATGCGACCAGCCCTCTATGGCGCCTATCACCACATGACCTTGCTGGACTCCCAGGGTGTCCCGGTCAGTCGTCCGGAGCACCTCTATGCAGTGGGAGGTCCCTTGTGCGAATCCGGTGATATTTTCACGCAGGATGAACAGGGGGTCACACCCCGTTTGCTACCTGAAGCGCAGGTTGGCGACTTGCTGGTCATGCACGATACCGGCGCGTACGGTGCCTCGATGTCATCCAACTACAACAGCCGGCCACTGTTGCCCGAAGTGTTGATCGAGCAAGGGCAAGCTAGATTGATTCGACGCCCGCAGCCATTGTCGGATTTGCTGGCCTTGGAGTTGGGGCTTTAAAAGCCAGTCGGTGATCGAAACAATCGCTTGATAAAAATCCATTGAAGGAGCTGAGTACGTGAAAAGCACTATCGATCACCTTGTTATCGTGGCGCCGGACCTCGATACAGGCTGCGCGTTCGTCACTGACTTGCTAGGTGTCGACCTTCAACAGGGCGGTGCCCATCCACGCATGGGCACCCACAACAGGTTGCTTCGCCTTGGCCCCCAGCTCTACCTGGAAGTGATTGCCGTGGACCCATCAGCCAAATGCCCGGACCGACCTCGCTGGTTCGGCCTTGATCAACTTACTCCCAACTCGCCGGCGCGCCTGGCGACATGGGTTGCACGGACCGACGATATCCACAATATTAGTGATTCCTGCCACGACATCGTCGGGGTTGTCGAACCCATGACACGAGGAACATTGTCCTGGCAAATAACGATACCGAAGGACGGAGGCCTTCCCTTGGCAGGATCAGCCCCCACCATAATTCAATGGGGACATGGGACTCATCCCGCGAGCGCACTCCAGGATAAAGGCTGTTCTCTGCTGGCATTGGACGTCTTCCATACGGATCCGGAAAGAGTCAAAGCTATTCTGACGGCCATAAACTTTTCTGGTCCGGTTTATCTTCATGCGCTCAAAAATGCTTTAACACCCCATCTGCTCGCGCATATTCAAACGCCAAATGGCTTAAAAACATTGACGATTTCGAGAGTGTGAGTCGCACTCCGAATATTCATCTGTGCATACATTGCATTACCGTTAGCGGACGTAAACCGACGCATCAATCCACAATGAACAACTTCGCACCGCTAGTGGTAAACGAGCGATGTCCCTCGGCATCGTTGCCCACCTGATAGCTCATTCCGGCAGTCAGCGTGAACTGGCGGCCATCTTCCAGTTCTGTGTGTAACTCGCCTTCCAGGCACAACAGGATATGACCTCTCCAGCACCAGTGATCGGCCAGATATCCGGGGCTGTATTCAACCATCCGCACACGTATCGAACCAAACTGGCAGGTCCGCCAATAGGCCATGCCCGTCTGGCCGGCATGTTCGACCGGTTCAATCTTCGACCAATCGGTAGTCCCAAAGGGGATGGCGGTAAGGTCCATTATTGCCTCATCAACGTGGAGTGAGTACGGACCCTATCAATCGGGCCACGCTGCCGATAGACACAGATAGCCCACATTTACGGAATACAGGCTTGAGAGCAAAAACTAGTTGCCCCGCCCGCCACCAAACGACCACTCATCTGCCGCTGTCGTGGTAATCACCACCATCACGTCCTCAGAATCGATGCCCGGCGCTCGGCCCAGTCTCTCGACCAGGTTGCGATAGAAACGCTGTTTCGTCTCGATGTCTCGAGGGCGACCGGCAGTAATCGCGATCAGCACAAAGTCATCACTACGAGGACCGCCCAGGTAGTCGGGATCAAAGATCAGCTCGCCCGTTTCATGTTGGTGAATGACCTGGAATCGATCAGCCATCGGCACTTCGAAGCTTTCTACCAAGGCGTCGTGCAGCCCTTCTGAGAGGGCCTGTAAATACTCGGCAGACTTTCCCCGGTGCAGTGAAATACGTGCAAATGGCATTAAGACCTACTCCTGAAAATCCAACTGACAGGGGAAAACTATCAAGTCGCGATCATTCCGAATATCAGATTTAATAGCGGCCTTAGTCCCGAATTAATGGATGATTCGATGCGCCGTCCGACCTTCGATCTTGATGTGCTGCGTACTTTCGTGACCGGCGTGGAGTTCAACAGCTTTGCCAAGGCGGCAGATCGGCTCAATCGCTCGACGTCTGCCGTGAGCGCACAACTCAAGAAGCTTGAGGAACAGGTAGGCACGCCAGTGCTGTCAAAATCCGGTCGAGGGCTGGTGTTGACGCCGGTGGGTGAAACCCTGCTCAGCCATGCACGCCGACTGCTTGAACTGAACGACAGCATTTTCCAGACCCTCCACGAAAGCCAGACCGCCGCCACGGTACGCCTCGGGCTTCAGGAAGACTTTGGCGAACACTTTCTCAGCGACATTCTGCGACGCTACGTCAAGATGTACCCGATGGTGAGCCTCGAAGTCAGGATCGCACGTAATACCGAACTGCTTGCATTGATTGACAGCGGTGGCCTTGACCTGGCCCTGTCTTGGGACACAGGGCACAAGTCCCCCTACGCCACGCGCCTGGGTGAAACACAGATGCACTGGATCGGGCCTCGTGACACGCCCCCCATCAGCGGTTCTGTCGATTCCCCCCTGCCATTGATCATGTTCGACGCCCCTTGCGTGTTACGCAGCGCGGCCACCCAGGCACTGGATGAGGTGCGGATTCCCTGGCGAATCGCGCTGACCAGCCCCAGCGTTGGTGGAATCTGGGCGGCCGTTGCGGCCGGTTTGGGCCTCACCGTGCGAACCCGCATTGGTCTGCCAGGACATCTCGCCGTGATTGCCGGTCTACCCACGCTGCCGACCCTCGGCTATGTGCTTTATCGAGGGGCAGAACACTTGGCGCCTGCCACCCGACAATTGGCTGCGTTGATACAAACGAGTCTGGAAGCGCAGGCATTCAGTATCACTGGCGGAGCCCCCGAGGCGGGTAGCGAATAACTAACGAGCCTGCGGATCAATCTGACCCAACAGTATATTGACGTCAAAAAATAGAAGTCGCGCGATTACAGCTGAGGGGTTGGGCGTGAAATATAGGCCTATGATTTATATAGACTTTTAAAAAAGTCGGAATTGGTAGCGCAGAGTTATCTAGAGGCTTCTATTATTTCGTTACCGCCGAATTCGGCCCAATCATTGTTATGCGTCAACGACAACGCAAGCCCTTAATCAATAATTATGGGAGGGTAACATGTCGACAAAAAAAATAACTGCCTTACTCGTGCTGGCTTTTAGCTTTTTCGGAGTGACGAGTTGCGCCAACATAAGAAATTATTCAGAAGTCTCAAGCGAAAGAAACAAGAGCATTGTTCCTGATATTGACTATTATGACCTTGCATACAACATAGACATTATTGTGCTTCCTGCAGAAATAAAAATCAAAGAAAATGCAGATATAGACAAGAACATTTCAGACGAATTACAAATGTCAAACTGGGGTAATAGCATCAAGAATGCGACCCAGAAAGAAATCCATAACAGTGATCGCTTTATCGAATTTGGAAATTACAGCGGCCGCATTGAAATAAGCACAGAAGTATCTTCAGTGTCTACAAGCAACGCCCGGAGTGGAGCTCGATCAAAAAGCAATGTTATTTACACATATAAAGATTTAGTGTCAGGGAAAATACTTTCCAAGCACGAGAGCGCCATTGAATTAATAGCTCCACCCTCTGCCATACCAGAAACCAGCAATAGTTCTTCTTACAGCCTTGATCAACTGACATATGCTATTGCTCGCGAGGCGATTTTTGGCCTCATTCGATTGTCGCCTGTTGCCGATATCCAGCTAACGCAGAAGCAAGTGAAATTTTATAATTCAAATATTAAAAGAAAACCCAACCAAATTATTAGCTATGTGCCGATCGATAGTCTTATTCACAAGAACAAAAAAGAACTAAACTCCGCTTTTTCAATGGCTAAGAAAACGCAAAAAAATAGTAACAAGTCGACGAAGAAAAACAAGCCAACCGTTAGAGTAGACACCGTCTCCGCTCCCGCTACCCTCCCTCTGAAACCTGGCACAGCTAGTGAGCCCCCCACCGCAAACACCGTTACATCGAGTAAAAACCCTGTCAGTCAGAACTCAAGCCAGGCCGCGACTGAAACTAAAACAGACGATAACAGTTCAAGCGGCATTACTAGCTCATTGGAGCCATTGAAGGATGACACCATTAAAAACGACGCGCCAAGTTATGACACCAGCAGACCTCAAATCGATGTATCGGCAGAGCAAGAAAGAGCAATGGATGAATGCTTGAAGGAGGAAAAAGCAAAGTTACAGGGATCGACAGGCAATGCCGCCTCACGCACCGGATATACAGCCATCCCGGTACGCTATCAACCTCAAATCAAGGTATCGGCAGTGCAAGAAAGAGCAATGGATGAATGTTTGAAGAGGGTAAAAGCAAACTTACGGTGAGCGACTGGCAATGCGGCTTCACGTACCGGATATAAAGCCGCGCCAAGACGCTATCAACCTCAAAGCAAGGTAGAGGCAGAGCAATGGATGAATGGACGACATTGAAGCGGCCGGCCCAGACTTCGCCGTACCCCCGGGTTTCCAAGCGATGCCGGTTCGCCCCGCGACTCAACAGAAATAGCGAAAGGCTGGCACCCGATAGGGGGGAATGTACACCCCATGGCCGGGGCCGATCTGCCCAAACGAGTATTCGTGCGCTGGCAATCCGCTATGACCCCAAAAACCTAATCAGACTACTTTTGCAACGCTGCCTCAGACTGAGTCTCGATAAACTCGAGATAAGGTGTACCATCAGGCTCTGTCCATCAGATATTAGTCCGTCATGTCCACGCTAAGCGAAGAGAGCCGCCAGATCGTAGCTTCTCTGGCGCACCGTGTTGGCCCCGACGCGGACATTGCAAGGGTCGCCCAGGCGATCGTTTCAACCTTGCAGGATATGGACGCAGCCCTCACGCCCATCATTGGGCCGCAAGGGGTTGCCGCGCTTTACCGCCGTAGCCTCCAGCTTTGCACTTGCGCTCATCCGCGCCTGGCCGGGACCTATGACCGCGTGCAGGCCGCGCTGGATCTGGCTGCCCTCAAATCCGTACTCGTTGAACAAAGCGAAGCCGATGCGTTGTTTTTCGGTGAAGTGATGCTGATCACCTTCTACGAACTGCTGACCACGCTGATCGGGCCCTCGCTCACCGCACGGTTGCTTCGTGACGTGTGGGAACCTTCTTTGAGCGACACCCCATCGCAGGAAAATTCGCCATGAGCACCAAAGTGACTATCAACCGCTTGGCCACCGGCGTGCCAGGATTGGACGAAGTGCTGGGCGGAGGTTTGCCGGAGTTTTCGTTCAACTTGATCGCCGGCCCTCCCGGCTGCGGCAAGACCACCCTCGCTCACCAGATGATGTTTGCCCTGGCGACGCCCGAACGTCCGGCGCTGTTCTTTACGGTGCTTGGCGAGCCGCCGCTGAAGATGCTGCGCTATCAACAGCAATTCGATTTTTTCGACAGTGAAGCAATCAACCATTCGATTCGCTATATCAACCTGGCCAACGACACTCTCGCCGGAAATCTGGACGAAGTGCTGCGGCGCATCGTCAGCGAGGTGGAGGCGCACTCTCCGTCACTGGTGTTCGTCGACTCGTTCCGTTCGGTGGTGCTGGCCAGCCAAACCCAGGACAACCCCAACAACAACCTGCCGCAGTTCATTCAGCAACTGGGCATGTTGATGACCACCTGGCAGGCGACGACCTTCCTGATCGGCGAATATTTCACCGAAACCGACACCAACCCGATTTTCACCGTGGCCGATGGCCTGATCTGGCTGCGTCAAAGCGTTCAGCGCAATTCCATGGTGCGCAAGATGGAAATCATGAAGATGCGCGGCCAACCGACACTGCCGGGGCTGCATACCTTCCGCATCGCGACGTCGGGGATCAAGGTCTTTGCGCCAGCGGCACCCAACCCGGTTGAAGCGCCGCTGGAGTTCCCTATCAAGCGCCTGAAGATGGGCGTGCCGCAGCTCGACGAGATGCTCGGCGGCGGTCTGCCCCGTGGTTATTCCTTGCTGGTAGCCGGGCCGTCGGGCTCGGGCAAAAGCATTCTGGCCGCGACATTTCTCGCTGAAGGCGCGCGCAATGGCGAAACCGGCGTGATCGCGGTGTTCGAACAGCGGCCCAATCACTCCCAGAATGCCACCCTCGCTGGCCTGATCCAGAGTGGCCAGGTCGGTCTGGTGGACAGCCGGGCCCCGGACCTCTCCATCGACGAAATCGTGCAGTTGCTGTTGAGCGAGATCACCCGGCTGAAAGCCACCCGCGTGGTCATCGATTCGCTGTCGGGCTTCGAACTGGCGCTGGCGCCGACCTTCCGCGATGACTTCCGCGAGTCGCTGTCACGCATGGTCACCGCGCTGACCGGCGCCGGGGTCAGTGTGTTGATGACCTCCGAGCTGGAAGACCGCTACACCGATCTGCGGTTCAGTCCTTACGGCACCGCCTTTCTCACCGATGCGATCATCGTTCAGCGCTATATTGAAGTAGAGAGCCGCTTGTTGCGGATCATGGCCGTGGTCAAGGTTCGCGCCAGCGCCCATTCAGATCAGTTGCGCCAGTACCACATCGACGATAACGGCCTGCAGATCGGCGAAATGCTGCCGGACCAGGAGGGGCTGCTCGGTGGTCGACCGACAAAACAGAGTTCAGGAGCGGTACGTACGGGAGATAAAAATGTTTGAGCCCGACTCATGAGTAAAGCCGGTGGCAAGAAGGAACGTGAGATGGCCAATGCTGCTCACGAACTCTTCCTGCTTGGCCAAAAAACTGTTGAGGCACGCGCGGTGCTGGCAGCACTGCAAAAACAGTTGAGCGACGCCAGCAGCCGGTTGGTGAATACCCAGCAGGTCGAGCAAGTGATCGAGGCCAATCAGCAGCTGGTACTGGCGATACTCTTGGCGCAATCAGACGCTGTCCCCCCCCCTCGTCTGGAGGAGCAGCGTTTGTACCAGCAATTGCGCGAGGCTAATGCGCAGCTGGTAATGGCTGCGCTCAGCGCTCAAGACCTTCAGGCTACAGCCGAGCGCGCATTGAGCCAGCAGAAAAGCGTACTGGCGATGGTGGCCCATGAGCTGCGAAATCCGTTAACACCTATCAGCATGATTGCAGAGCGTATGGTTCGACTGCCCAGCGACCAACTGCCGCGAATGCGTGAGTTGATTGAGAGTCAAGTACAGCATATTTCACAGCTGGTCGACGATCTGCTCGACGTCTCCCGCGCCAGCACGGGCAAGCTGCGAATCAATCGCCGCGATGTCGACATGATGCAAATTCTGATTGAGGCTGTTGATGCGTGTGGTCCTGTGATGATCGCGCAACAGCAGCAGTTCGACGTCCACCTTCCAGATGGCACCTTGATGGTGAATGGTGATTCAGGACGCCTCGCTCAGATTCTCCACAATCTACTGGCGAATGCGGCCAAGTACACTCCGGCCGGAGGCAGAATCAAGCTGTCTGCCACGGTAGAGACCGACGTTCTGAAAATAAGTATTTCCGACAATGGAATCGGCGTTTCGGCTAAAGCACTCCCTTTTATTTTTGACCCTTATGTTCAAGACGAACACGCCATAGGTTTCAACGGCTCCGGTTTGGGCATCGGGTTGACCGTCGTTCGGGAGCTGGTCGAAGCACACGGTGGCAAGGTCACCGTCACGAGCGAGGGTAATGGTAAGGGAAGTGAGTTCGTGGTGATGTTGCCGCTGGTGAGCCATTGATGCTTCTTTAAAGCTAATCGACAGAAAACTACTGCTTGTATTTGGATCAAGCTCTCTTTGGAAGGTCATATGAAAACTATTAAAGGGGCGTTGTTCGTCATTCTTATTGTTGCCCTGGCCATTGGAGCGTTTAACTTGATATTCATGGCAGTGTCTGGCTACTTTGGGCCGTTCTACAAGAGTGAGGCAGACCAAAGTCGGAACTTTGCAATTTGGCTTTTGGGTAATGCGGGGGTTGGGTTGCTTTCGGTTGTCATGGGTGTCGTTTTGTATCGGCGATATCTGCGCAGGGCACGACACGCAAACACCACGAACTCGTAGGAGCTGCCGAAGGCTGCGATCTTTTGATCTTTCGCCCACAAAAAAGCCCACTGACCGTCACCGGTTCAGTGGGCTTTTGACAGGGCCTCTAGTTACAGAGCCATATCCGTCGCAGCATTCTCTTTCACAGCCTTAGGCTTCTCAACCGGAGCAGCAGGAGCCGCTGCCTGACCAATCACCGGCGGCGGAGTCAGCTCCAGCACCTTGGCGGTGTAAGCCCACTCTTGAGCCACTTTCTCAGGGCTGCTGTTCAGCTGAGTGCCGTAGCTAGGCACGATCTGGTGCAGTTTTTCCTGCCAGGCTGGGGTGGCAACCTTGTCCTTGAACACTTTCTGCAGCACGGTCAGCATGATCGGTGCGGCAGTCGATGCGCCTGGCGATGCGCCCAGCAGGCCGGCGATGGTGCCGTCAGCGGAAGCAACGATTTCGGTACCCAGCTTCAGCACGCCACCGGCGGCTTCATCACGCTTGATGATTTGCACGCGCTGGCCGGCTTGCCACAGGCGCCAGTCTTCGGCTTTGGCGTTCGGGAAGTATTCTTTCAGGGCGTTGAGGCGGTCTTCGTCAGACAGCATCAGTTGGCCTGCGAGGTACTCGACCAGTGGGTATTCCTTGATGCCGACGCGGGTCATTGGCCACACGTTGTGTGTGGTAGTGGTGGTCAGCAGGTCCAGGTACGAGCCTTCTTTGAGGAACTTGGTGCTGAAGGTCGCGAATGGGCCAAACAGGATGACGCGCTTGCCGTCCAGGACACGGGTGTCCAGGTGCGGAACCGACATTGGCGGTGCGCCAACGGAGGCTTTGCCGTAGGCCTTGGCCAGGTGTTGTTCGGCAATGGTCGGGTTATCGGTGACCAGGAACGAGCCGCCAACCGGGAAGCCTGCGTATTCCTGGGCTTCAGGAATGCCGGACTTCTGCAGCAGGTGCAGTGCACCGCCGCCCGCGCCGATGAACACGAACTTGGCGTCGGTTTCGGTTTTGGTGCCGTCTTTCAGGTTTTTGTAGCTGACGCGCCAGCTGCCGTCTGCGTTCTTGGTGATGTCTTGCACTTCGCTAGACAGCTTCAAGTCGAATTTCGGCGTGGTTTGCAGGTGCGCAACGAACTGGCGGGTGATCTCGCCAAAGTTCATGTCGGTACCGATCGGGCTCCAGGTGGCCGCGACTTTCTGGTTCGGGTCACGCCCTTCCATCATCAGCGGAACCCACTTCTTGATCACAGCCGGGTCTTCGGAGTACTGCATGCCGGCGAACAGCGGGCTCGCTTGCAGGGCTTCGTAGCGCTTTTTCAGGAACTTGATGTTGTCATCGCCCCACACAAAGCTCATGTGCGGAGTGGAGTTGATGAACGAACGCGGGTTCTTCAGCACGCCTTGCTGAACCTGCCAGGCCCAGAACTGACGGGAGATCTGGAAGGCTTCGTTGATTTCAACGGCTTTCGCGATCTGGACGTTGCCCTTGTCGTCTTCCGGGGTGTAGTTCAGCTCGGCCAGGGCGGAGTGACCGGTACCGGCGTTGTTCCAGCCGTTGGAGCTTTCCTGGGCGACGCCGTCGAGGCGCTCGACCATTTCCATCGACAAGTCGGGTTCCAGCTCATTGAGCCATACGCCCAGCGTTGCACTCATGATGCCGCCGCCAATGAGCAGCACATCGACTTTCTTTGCCTCCGCGTAAGCGGACGTGATCCCCATCGACAAAGCCAGCCCCAGCAGGGCTGTGTTCAGTTTCTTAAACATTTGTAGCACCTATGATAAACGCCATCCGCCTCCAACCTTCATTCATGAGCAACCCAGGTTCACGGGTACGCAGGCAGCGTGCCGCGGGTTTCTGCATTCAGAAAGATTTGAAGGTGGGCACACAAGGCCGACGTGTCTCCATCGACCTCAGTTATATGTCCCTCGTGCACTGACTTCTTATCATTATTGGCTCAGCTACTTGAGCGACATTGATTCTGTCGCACGTCTGTGGACGTACGAACCGAATAAGTCAAACCAAGTTAATGCGACAGAATATCACGCCTCGGCCAGCCTGCGCGCCCGAAAGGACTCGACAGTCTAGACGGGACGAGGCCCGCGCTCGGCGTTTTTGCTCAAACGATCCAGCACAAACGCCTTGGCGTTGCGCGTCATTTGGTCGAGATGCCGGTCGCGTTGCTTCTCTGCATCGATCATTGCCCGCTTGCCGTGTTTTTGCAGCAGATACGTATGTATCTGCCGCACCTCCAAAGAACTGTAGATCGAGGTGACATCCAACAGGCCCATCAGGCCTTCAGTGCCGTGATCCCGGGTGTTCATCAGCACCTGAGTGCCGCGCACGCCCAGCACTTGAAAACCCATCGACTCGAACCAGGGCACCTTGGCGACGGTGCACGTCAACTCGGCATGGGGGTAGCGACCGAGCATGTCTTGCAGCATCGCCCGCGCGACACCCTGTTGCCGGTGACTGGCCTGCACCGCCATGTACGCCACGCCGCAGGCCTCGGGATCGTCCTTGACCGGCAGGTACAGCAAAAACCCGATGACCTTCTCGGGATCTTCATCATCCATGGCGACGATCAGCTCGACCGCAATGCCTTTGGCGCCGCCGAGCGCTTCCAGGTAGAGATGAACCTCATAACCCACCGTGTATTGATAGACGTTGTACAACGGGTTGCTCGGCGCGATGCCTACCATGCTGATGTCGGTCAGGTTGTCGACGACCATCTGCAGAATCTGGCTGTTGATGGGCTCCGGGCATGGAGTGGCAAAGTGGGTGAGCTGGGGCATTGCGTTTCTGACTCCGGGTTAAGGCTTACTGAGCATCAGCCCCGCCATTGTCACAGATCGAGCCCCTCGCAGGAAAATCAACGCTGCGGCGCGACGATGCGGAAGCGGATGTCGATGTCGTTGGAGACCACCGTATCGGCCCACTCCCCCTCCCCGATCTTGAAGTCACTGCGTTTGAGAATGATGTTGCCATCGAAAATCCCGATGGCCTGCTCCGGCTTCAACAGCACCTTTACCTGCAGCTCACGCGTCATGCCCCTGAGGTTAAGTTTGCCGGTGATCAGATAGCGCTGATTGCCCAACGCTTTCACCCGGGTCGATTCAAAGGTCGCCACCGGATAGTCCGCCGTGTTGAACCAGGCAGGCTTTTGCAATTCGGCATTGGCATCGCTGCTGCCGGCGTCGATGCTGGCAAGGTCGATGGTCATCCTGGCGTGGGCCGCCTCGGGGTTTTTTGTATCGAAATCGAGTGTGGCGTCGAACTTGCCAAAGGTGCCGTAGACCCTGGAGCCGAACTGGTTATAAGTGAAGGAGATCTTGCTGGCGGTGGTGTTGACCCGGGTGTATTCAACGGCTTGGGCACAGGGCAAGACGCCAATCGTGAGGATGGCGAGCAATGCGGCTAAACGCGGGAATCGAAGGTGCATGGAGTTCTCCGGGTGGAACGCCCTTCAGGGATTGAAGTGCTGCACCCGTGTGGCTGCGATAGCTGGACTTAAGCAAATATTCGGAGGTTATTCCAGCCAAACTACGCTCCGTAGCAGCTGCCGAGCTCGCGAGGCTGCGTTCGGCTGCGCAGCAGTCGTAAAATCAGGCACTGCGGTCCGTCAGGCACACTGTGCATTCAGGGTTTACGACTGCTGCGCAGCCGAACGCAGGCTTCGCCAGCTGCTACGGAGCGCATCACAACTTAAGACTTCGTCTGTAGAGGCTGACTATGTATAAGCCCCCACCACCCACTTCACTTTCTCCAGCGCCTCCCTGAGCGCCCCCATCTCCACGGAGCCCAGCGCCAGGCGAAACGCATGTGGAACGTTGGCCGATGTGGCAAACGGTTCGGCGTTTGAAACCGAGACGTTTTCCCGCATCAACGCCATGGCGATCTGGTCGGCCCGTGCGTCTTCCGACAATGGCAGCCAAAGAAAATACGACGAGGGATGGCGAATACAGCGCAGCCCCGCCAGTACCTCGCCGGCCACGATTTGCCGGGCCTGCGCGTCCCGGCGCTTTTCGGCTTCCAGTTGCATGACGGTGCCGTCGTCAAGCCAGGTGGTGGCAATCGCCGTCATCACACCCGGGGTATTCCAGGTGGTCGCTTTGATTGTGCGTTCCAGCGCGGGCACGTTCTGCAGGGGGGCGGCGACGAAGCCGACGCGCAGTCCGGTGGCCACGCTTTTGGACAGCCCGGACACATAAATCGTCCTCTCGGGGGCGAGTACCGCCAGCGGCGCGGGCGGATTCTCCGCAAGGAAGGCATAAGCGGCGTCTTCAATGATCAGCAGCCCATGCTGGCGCGCAATCGTCACCAGGTGTTCCCGTTGCTCGGCACTCATCACCCAGCCCAGCGGATTGTGCAGGGTCGGCATCGTGTACACGGCCCGCACGCGTCGATGCCGGCACAGGCTTTCCAGCGCTTGCAGATCAGGCCCGTGATCGAGCACCGGAATGGGCACGATTTCAAGGTGCAGGGTGTCGGCCAGGGCCTTGAACCCCGGGTAGGTCAACGCGTCCGCGGCAATCACGTCACCGGGTTGCAACAGCGCCATCATCGTCACCGCCAGCCCTTGCTGGGCGCCGGTGACGATCAGCACTTGCTCAGCCTCGACCGTCAGCCCTCGAACGCGCAGATGGCGCGCTACAGCGGCGCGCTCATGGGGTCGCCCGGCGTGTGGCTGGTAGCGCAGCAACGCTTCCAGATCACCGGCCGAGGCGAGCTGCCGCAGGGCATTGCGCAACAATTCGGCCTGCCCGGGAAGCGCCGGATAGTTGAAGTTCAGGTCGGTCATGCCGGCGGCAACGCTGTGTTGATCGATAGCCTGGTTGGGTGACCACGAGGTTTCCCTGACGAACGTCCCCCGCCCCGTCTCCCCGCTGACCAGGCCCATGGCTTCCAGCTCCGCATAGACCCGGCTAGCCGTCACCAGGGCCAGGCCTTCCGTGGTCGCCAACTGACGGTGAGTCGGCAAGCGTGTGCCCGGCAACAGGCGCCCTGAGCGAATATCCGCGGCAAACGTATCCACCAGTGATTTGTAGCGGGAACGAGGCATGAGCAGATGTATCCATGACAATATTTTGATTGTATTGAGTTTCGTCCATACGATGCCTTCCATGCAACCTGAGCATGAAGGGGATCCAGAATGGAACGCACATCGAACCTGCAACAGCACACCACGGAAAAGACCGCGAGCGGATGGCTCAACGGGTTCATTGGCGTGCTCATCTTCAGCGGCTCGCTGCCGGCGACACGGGTGGCCGTTCTACAGTTCGACCCGGTCTTCCTGACGGTTGCCCGGGCCAGTATCGCTGCCATTGTGGCGCTGTGCTTGCTGTTGCTGTTCAAGGAAAAACGCCCGGCCAGGCATCAACTGTTCTCCCTGGCCATCGTGGCCCTAGGCGTTGTATTAGGATTTCCGCTGTTGACCGCACTGGCGCTGCAATATGTAACGTCTGCGCACTCCATCGTCTTCGTTGGCCTGTTGCCGCTCGCCACCGCAGCGTTCGGGGTCTGGCGCGGCGGCGAGCGGCCCCGGCCGGTGTTCTGGTTCTTCTCGGTGCTGGGCAGCCTGCTGGTGGTGGGGTTTGCCGTCTCCCAAGGCCTGACGGCCTCTCCTGCGGGGGACATTCTGATGTTGCTGGCGATCCTGGCGTGCGGGTTGGGCTATGCCGAAGGTGCGAAGCTTTCCAAGACTCTGGGAGGCTGGCAGGTGATTTCCTGGGCGCTGGTGCTGTCGCTGCCCGTCATGGCGCCGCTGACCTGGTTGCTGGCCCCGCCTTCGCTCTCGGCAATCACCCCGCCCGCGTGGTTGAGCCTGGCTTACGTGTCGCTGTTCAGCATGCTGATTGGCTTTGTGTTCTGGTACCGCGGGCTGGCTCAGGGCGGGATTGCCGCCGTCGGCCAGCTTCAGTTGCTGCAGCCGTTTTTCGGCCTGGCACTGGCGGCCACGTTGCTGCATGAGCAGGTCAGCGTTGCCATGCTGGGGGTGACCGCGGCGGTGATTCTTTGCGTGGCCGGGGCACGAAAGTTCTCGAAATAGACGGCTCGCGTGGCGAAACAAATCGGCCAGGGGCTTTTTTTAGAGCCCCTTTTCTATAGTGGCCAGAGCACTAAAGAGGCCCCGTCAGCTCCACGCTGTCGCGGTACTCCGGCACCGAGACCGACCAGCCCAGCTCCAGGCTGATGCGCCGGCGTAATACATCCGAGGCATTGGGTTCGCCATGTACCACATAGGTGTGTTTCGGCGGCCGCTTGAAGCCGCGCAACCACAGCATGATTTCATCGCAGTCGGCGTGCGCGGACAGGGTTTCCATCGGCACCACTTCGGCGCGGATCGGCACATCCTTGCCGTGAATACGTACCGACGGGGCGCCTGCGATGATCTGCGCGCCGCGGGTACCGCCCGCCTGAAAGCCCGGCACCAGCAGCGTATTGAGCGGGTTGGGCGCCAGCGCCTTGAGGTGGTGCAGCACCCGCCCGCCAGTGGCCATGCCGCTGGCGGCGATGATCACCGCGGGTGTGCGCTGCTGGTCCAGCTCGATGGAGTCTCTGGTGGAACGCACAAAACGCGTGACATGGCACATGCCTTCGCACTCTTCCAGGGACAAGCGGTGTTCGCTGCGAAAGCGCTGGTACAACCGCGTGACGTCGGTGGCCATGGGGCTGTTGAGGTAGATCGGCAGGTCGGGAATCGCGCGTTTTTGTTGCAAGCGATACAGGTGATACATCAGCAACTGCGCGCGACCGACCGCGAACGATGGCACCAGCGTGATGCCATGGCGCAGCGCGGTACGGGTGATGACCTCGGCCAGTTGATCCTCCGGGGGCTCGTCGGGATGCCGACGGTCACCATAGGTCGACTCCACCAGCAGATAATCGGTCTGCTCGATCGTTTCCGGGGCAAACATCAATGGATCGTTCGGCCGCCCCAGATCCCCGGAGAACACCAGGGTCATGCCATCGGCGACGACTTCCACGGTCGCTGCGCCCAGAATATGCCCGGCACCGCGCAACAGAATGCTCATCCCCGGGACAATATCGACCCGGTGGTGCAACTGCACCGGCCGCAGCAATTTCAATGCCCGCTCGGCGTCTTGCTCGGTGTACAGCGGCAAGGCCGGAGAGTGTTTGGAGAATCCATGGCGATTGGCGAATTCGGCCTCTTCTTCCTGCAAGCGGCCGCTGTCACGCAGCAGGATTTTCACCAGTTCACAGGTGGCTGGCGTGGCATATACAGGGCCGCGATAACCGTTGCGCACCAACACCGGCAGGTAGCCGCTGTGGTCCAGATGAGCGTGGGTCAGCACAATGGCTTCGAGGTCGCGAACCGGCAACTGGAACGGGTCCCAGTTGTGCAAGCGCAGTTGTTTATAGCCCTGGAACAGGCCGCAATCGATCAGCACATGCTGGTCGCGATGTTCCAGCAAGTACTTGCTGCCCGTGACCGTGCCCGCAGCACCGAGAAATGTCATTCGCATGGCCGTTTCCTTGCGCATTCATGGAGCGCTATTGATCGCTCCTTTACGCCCATGGGTAGTTGATTTTTGTCAACCGAGGCCACACGGGTTGATCTTTTCAGTCGAGCCGGGGTAATGGCTTGACGATCGTCAGGCTGCAAGGTGACCGGTTCAATACACTTTCGGCCGTACTGCCGATGAATATATCGATCCCGCGATGGTAGGTCGTTCCCAGCACCACCATGTCGAAAGCACATTGTTGTGCGAAACGGGCAATCACCTCGGGGGGAGTGCCGGGCAGCAGATGACGCTGTTGTTTCTCGATTCCGTAGCGTTCGGCAAGCGCCTCAAAGGCCTCCAGCTGAGCATCGCTGACCGCGTCTCTCAAACTGCCGCCCAGTGTCGCGGTCGGCACGTTCATTTCAGCCTCGCCCAGCTCCGACCAGCCGCTGACATTGAGCAGGTGCAAGGTGGCGCCGCAGGACTCGGCCAGGCTCGATGCGAGGTCGAGAATCCGGTCATTGAGCCCTTGGGTCAGTTCCTCCAGATGGGACAAATCGATGGTCGCCAGTATGCTCAACGGCTTGGGATTTATGGCATCGATGACCAGGTGCAAGGGCGCCGGACAGTCGCGCAGCAACTGCCAGTCCAGCGGCCGATGGAAGGCGCGATCAAGCGCTGATACGCGGTGGGTGTCCTTGATCACCAAGTCTGCATGGAAGTCATTCACGTACTCCAGCAGATGCGCCAGGGTCGGTCTGGCCCACACCACTTCAGTGCTCACTTGCACGCCTTCGCATCGTTGAAACCGGGCTTGCTGCTCCAGCCATTGACGATGTACCTGCAAGTAACCTTCCCGCGCCTGGGCCATTGCGTCGTGGTCGAACAGGCCGGCCGCCGCCAGCGCCTGGACATAATCGAAAGCGACAATGTGCAGCACCGCACCGGTTGCACAGGCCAAGGCCCGCGCCCGTTCGAACGCCGGGGTGCGGATCATTTCGGTCGGGGCAATCAGTAGCAAACGTTGAATTTTCACCCTCACCCACCTCATCTGGATAGCTTCAGGTTGTGGCTCAAGTATCGAGGGGCTCTCGCCATGAGGCTCTGATTTTTATCAACTAATGGCCCGTCAGGCATCGGCTTGGCGCCCGACGCTTGAACCCGGCTGCCTGACCGCCAGAATGCTGCCTGGCACCGAATACAGCGCCCGCTCGGTGTTGCTGCCGATCAAGCGGTCAATCCCCACGCGATGCACCGTGCCCATCACCACCACGTCCGCCAGGTATTGCTCGACAAACTCACTGATCACCGGCACCGGCAGACCCATGACAAAGTGCCGACGCTCGGGAGGAACACCGTAACGATCCGCCAGGGTGATAAATGCCCGATGCAGGGATTCGCGCAATTCTTCGACGAAGTCCACGCCCCAGCCACCGGCGATCAGCGGCGCATCGCCATTGAACGCGGGCGACAAGTCGTAGGCGTACAGCAGATGCAGCGGTGCGTCGCATTGCAGCGCCAGTGCGTTGGCCGTCTGGATGATGGTGTCGTTCAATCCACTGATTTGCGTCGCCGGATCGAACGGGTCCACGGCGGCCACGACCCGATGCGGCAGCCCGTAACGGACCTGATTGACCAGGTGCACGGGGATCGGGCATTCACGCAGCAGGTGACAATCGAGCGGCGTGATGAACACCCGCTTGAGCGCCGGTTCCAGGGTGACATCCTTGATCAGCAGGTCAGGCTTGAGTTCTTCGACAGCCTTCAAAATGTCCGGCAACGGATGGGTGGTGAAGACGGCTTCGACTGTCACGTCCACGCCCTGCCCGCTAAGCCGTTCGACCTCGTCGGCCACCCAACGATGACAGTGGCGCAGATAACGCTGATACCCCGCCTCGTCGATTTTTTCTTCCCATAAATGAACAATCGGTGCCGGATCGACAAAGGCCCGCACATCCAGCGCGGCCCCGCTAGCCTTGGCCAGCGCGACGGCACGGAGCAAGGCAGGAGACTGATGCAGGGTTCGGTCGGCGATCAGCAACAAACGTTGATATTGACCCATCACACACCTCCGCTCGAAACCGGGCCTTACCCGCCGGCATGGGCCAAGACTGCGCCCGTTGCCCCCTCCCCGAGGTTGATTTACATCAAATACCCGCAAATGAACGCCCTCGTGACGGGTGTCTGATCCAGATCAGATTCAAGGGCTGCCAGTGGCGTAGAAAGGAATCAACCGCGTGATGGGTGAATACGCACCGACCTTTCAAACAAGATGGAGGATCATCCATGCTCACTGTCAAAGACCACAATGATCGGGCCGCGGCCGCCTATGCCGCAGTCGCCGGAAAATACTGGATCGAAGCGCTCAAGGACGGCCGCCATGTGCTGATCCGGCCACTGCTGGAAAAGGACCGCGAACTTGAATACGCCTTCATCAAGCGCCTGTCGCCCGAGTCCCGGCACATGCGTTTTCTCGCGCAGATCAACGAGCCCGGCGCCGCCATGCTCGATCAGTTGATGGACACCGATAACAAACAGCGCATGGCTTACATTGCGCTGGTTCACGAAAACGGCAAATTGATCGAAATCGGCATCAGCCGCTACGCCGCCACGTCGGAACGTGAGTGTGAGTGCGCGGTGACGGTCGCCGATGAATGGCAGCATCTGGGCCTCGGCACCGCCTTGATGGAGCATCTGATCAAGGCCGCCCGCAGAAACGGCTTTAATCAGATGTATTCGATCGATGCCGCAAGCAATACCCCCATGCGCGACCTGGCCAAAGCCTTGGGTTTCGAGCGGCACAATGACCCCAACGACAGCCGCCAGGTCATCCATCGTCTGTATATGTCATAAAAGCCGATTGCCCCACGACGTACCGGCCAACGGTCCGCCGTGGGGCAAGTCTACGTTCAGGGTTACAACGACCTGTCGGGTTTGATCGCCAGCACACTGCAAGGGGCCCGGTGCAAGAGCTGTTCGGCAGTGGTCCCCAATAGCTTGTTCAACCCCGAGTGCTGCACCGTCCCCATCACAATGACATCGGTGTGATGGTCCTCGACGAACTTGCAAATACTCGGCACTGGCGCACCTTCGACGAAGTGCCGACGCTGCGACGGCACGCCGTGACGCTCGGCCAGCGCCGTGAACGCCTGGTGTTGCGCCGTGCCCATGGCTTCGTAAAGACCGGAGGCCAACGGGAGTGCGCCAACGCCCATGTCCAGGGCATACACGGCTGTCCAGTCATACGCATGCACCAACTCGATCTGCGCCTCACACTGTTCAGCCAGCTTGGTGGCGGCGTCGATAATCTGGTCATTGAACACCAGGTCCTGCTCTTCGCTGCGCAGCACATCGACGATGGCCAACACGTTACGTGGCCGCGCGTTCCGGGCGTTGGTCACCAGATGCACCGGCGCCGGGCAATCGCGTAACAACTGCCAATCCAGCGGGGTGAAAAACACCCGTTTCAACGCCGACTCTTCCTGGGCGTCCTTGATGATCAGACTCAGCGACATCTCGTTGACGAATTGCAGGATTTCCTCGTAAGGGTGCTGTACCCACACCACCTCGCTGGTGACCTCGACGCCGTGTTTGCTTATCAAATGGGCTTGCTCGGCAAGCCATTGCCGATGGGTTTGCAAATAGCCTTCCCGGGCCTGGGCAATTTGCTCGGGGGCGAACAGGCCGGCGACGGCCAAGGCCTGCAAGTAATCGAATGCCACGATGTGCAGCGGCGATTGCATCGCGCGGGCCAACGCGGCGGCCCGGTCGAACGCCGGAGTACGGGTCATGGAATGGGGGGCGATCAACAGTAAACGCTGAGTCTGCGACATGGGACACCTCGGCACGCGGCCATCTCGATGCAATGAGTAGAACCCTAGAGTGATCGCGGCAGATTCGGGCGACTTGATCTTTGTCAGCTAGAGCGCTCGGATGCCCGTTAATGCAGCAACATGCCCACCCACATCGCCAACGTCAGCAAGACCTGGCCGGGAATGACATACGCGGCGAACCGTCGCCCACCGCTGACCCAGGCCACCAGGCATTTGCTCAGGGAGTTACTGCTGATGGCAACCAGCGTGGGCCCGGCAATGGCGTCGAACGGCAACAGTCCGGCCTTGGCCAGGGCGCCAATGGACGCCGTCGAAGAATGGGCATCGGCGAAACCGGTGAGCGTCGTCGTGACCATCACGCCCACTTCGCCAAAGTGATTGAGTACCATCGAAGACACAAAGGTAACGCCGGTCATGGTCAGTACGATGACCAACGCCAGCTTGAGGTTGAACGCACCGCCGACCTTGACCGGCTGATTGTCGCCACTCGCAGGTTTGGGCAACATCAGGCTCAAGCCATACAGCGCCGTGGCGGCGGCACCCAACAACAGCGGCCCCCACATGTAGCGCAATAGACCGATGTCGACCGCCCCCAGGATCAGGCCGACCTGAATGATGGTCGCCAGGTTGGACAGCATCGCTGCCGCACTCAAGACTTTGATGTTGCCTGGCTCCTTGGCGACAAGGTGCCCCATCGCGGCGATGGTCGCGATGCTTGAAGCAAACCCGGAGGCGATGGCGCTGACCACATAGCCGTAACGGGTACCCAGGGTACGAACGGCAATATGCCCGACCGCCCCGACGGCCATCAGCAACACCGTCAGGGTGCAAATGGTGCGCAGATTGATGGCGGCATAGGGGCCGATAAAGCGATCCGGCGCCAATGGCAACACCACCAGGGCGGCGACCAACAGCACCAGACCGTCGCGCATCTCCCTTTCAGTCAATTGGCTGCGCGCAAAATGATGCAGTTTCTGGCGATACGTCAGCAGCCCCGCCACTACCACGCCGATGGCGATGGCCAGTTCGGGCGCGCTGTTACACAACGCCCCCAGTGCCAATACCGTGAATAACGCCACTTCACTGGTGACGCCAGGGTCAGTGCCCAGGCTTCGCCAGTAAGCCACAGTGACCAGCAAGGCCACCGAAACCGCCATGATGCCCACCAGCAAACCACCACCGATTTGCATCGCCACATAACCCAGCAACGCGGTGATCGCGAACGTACGCAATCCGGCACAGGCGCGACTGTCCCCACGCCCCTTGTGCCGTTCACGTTCAAGGCCGACGAGCATGCCGATCCCCAGCGCAGCTGCCGCCCCTGCCAGGCCCAAGGTTTCGTTCATGTGATTCCTGTCCGGGTAAGCCACAACCCCAAGACTGCACCGGCATGACGCAGGAGAGATTGATAGTGGTCAATGTTTTATAGATGGACGTGGCGCCCCCCGCCACACGTCGGGCTACAAGCTGGATCACTCGCCAGATTGATAAAGATCAATCCCGCCCCCTCGGTCAGCGGCAGGATAAAAGCCAGAGGACCACTGCCCAAACGCAGGGGTGCCAGTGAGTACAGGAATATCTACGATTATTGACGGGAGTTTGGTCATGTCTGAGCAATCACGCTTCATGCTGGTCGTATCGCCCCTGATGGAAAACAGCCCCGCGTTCGACCGCGCCGCTGCGTTGGCCAAGGCCTCGGGCGCGGCCCTGCATATCGTCGCCTTCGATTACCTGCAAGGGCTGGCAACGGCGAGCATGGTCAACGAACAAGCGCTGGAGGAGATGCGGCTGGGGTATGTCGAGCGCCATCGGCAATGGCTCGAAGAACAGGCCCGCCCCTTGCGTAAAATCGGGGTGCCCGTCACCACGGAGGTGATCTGGGTTGAACGACCTTTGCAGGAAATCCTCATTCATCTCAAAGAACAGCCGATGGCGGTACTGATCAAGGCACTGGAATACGAGTCGCTGCTGTCACGCATCATGTTCACGCCCCTGGATATCCATTTGCTGCGCGAATGCCCGGTGCCGCTGCATTTTGTCAGCCACGTGAAGCACGTGCTGCCGCGCAAAATCGTCGCCGCGGTCGATCCCTTCCATAGCAATACCCAGTACAAGGATTTCAACGACAGGATTTTGCGCGAGGCCTCAAAACTGGCCAGCACCTGTAACGCCCAGCTCGACGTAATCTACGCCCACGACCTTTCATCCATCAGCGCAGACGAGTTCGATTTCGACAGTAGCTCAGCGCTGTTTTCCCCAGGCAAAGCCAAGACACTGTTTGATGCTCAGGCCGATGCCTTCCGTGAACTGGCCGAGCGCAATGGTATTGCGCCAGAGCAACAGCACATGATCATGGGCAACCCGACCAAGGTTCTTACCCAATACGCCGATGCCTACGACATCGACGTGCTTGTCATGGGCCGGGTCGGCCACCGGGGCGTAGGCCGACTGGTGGGCAGCACGGTGGAGCATCTGCTGTACAAAATGCCGTGCAGTGTCTGGGTGGTTTCACCTGAGGAACTGTAGAGCGCTGTTTCGCACCTGGCCTACCAACCTTTCAGACAAAGGACATCACCATGAACGACTTGAGTCTGCGTCAGAGCATTATGGATGAGCTTGAATTCCAGCCTGAGATCGAAGCCGCCAACATCGGGGTAACCGTGGACAATGGCGTCGTCACGCTCACCGGGCACGTTAAAAGCTACGCGCAAAAAGTCAGCGCGGAACGCGCGGTAAAAAGCATAAAAGGGGTACGGGCCGTGGCCGAAGAAATTCAGGTCAGGCCGATGAAAGGCGCCGGCACGGCGGACGATGCCATTGCCTCCCGCGCCTTGAATATCCTCACCTGGAGCTCCGACATTCCCGAGCAGGATATCAAGGTCATTGTGCAGAAAGGGTGGATCACCCTTGAAGGCGAAGTGGACTGGCAGTACCAGAAAGAAACCGCCGAGATGGCCGTGCGCAAGTTGTCGGGAGTGGTAGGCGTGGACAATCGGCTCACCCTTCGCCCGCAGGTGAACGTGGAGGATATCCAGCGTCGCATCGAAGAAGCCCTCAAGCGCAATGCCGAAGTCGATGCCCAGGAAATTCACGTCAAGGTCGAAGGCGATGTGGTGAAGCTGGAAGGCAAGGTTCATTTGTGGCGCGAACGTAAGATCGCCGAACGTGCCGCCTGGTCAGTACCGGGGGTGAGGCAAGTGGATGATCATCTGCGCATTGCCTGAGTCAATGAGCCCGGGGAACCTGTAATTCCCCGGGATAACAAGCACTTGCGACGGGCCAACGGTTTTCCGTTTGTCGATTGCTGCCGGCGATCTTCCGAATGGAATCCGTGCCCTGGCGCACAACACCTATGCTTTATATATAACCCCCATGGCGCCATTGACATGACCGAAGTCCGCCTGCTTCAGGGTCAACACCTCAAGGCTGCCTGTTCCAATTGCAGTGTATTAGAGTTTTGCCTGCCTTTTGGTCTCGACAAACTGGAACTCGAGCGCCTGGACAAGCTGATTTTGCAACGGTTCAAGGTCAGGAAAGGCGCCCCCCTCTACCGCGCAGGCGATCCATTGCGTTTGCTGTATGCGATCCGTATCGGCTCATTCAAGACCAGCGTGCTGTCGCTCGATGGCCGCGAGCAGGTCACCGGATTCCAGTTACCCGGCGAGATGCTCGGCCTGGACGCCATCAGCACCGATGAGCACGCCTGTAATGCATTTGCCCTGGAGGACAGTGAAGTCTGTCCCATCCATTTTTCTCAGCTGGAAAAACTCGCACGGGAGCTGCCGGCACTGCAACACAACCTGAACAGGTTTCTGAGCCGTGAAATCGTCCGCGATCACGATCTGCTGATGATGTTGGGCAACATGAACTCGGATGAGCGTCTTGCCGCCTTTCTGCTGAACCTGTCGCAACGCTTGAGCATGCGCGGCTACTCATCGAACCAATTCATACTCAAGATGCGACGCGACGAAATAGGCTCCTACCTGGGGTTGCGCCTGGAAACCATCTGCCGGGGCATTGCCCATCTGCGGGAACAGGAGCTGGTGGAAATAGCCGGTCGTGAGGTCAAGGTGCTGAACATGCACGGGCTCAAGCAGCTGGTCGCCGGTTGCCATTCAGCGATCCTCCACTGACGCTGCACGGCTTTTCAGCGCTTATCAAGGTAACGAAACAACTCTTCCTCCTGATCGAAGTGCAGCCGTACGAGGGTATCCAGGCGGATCAACTGATGCTGGATCTCATCGACAGAAGCTGTTGCAGGGTCGGCACTGAAATCCGTGCTCATGCGCGCCAGCAAATGGATCAGGCGAAAAATCTCGCGGTGGACGTGGCTCATCGCCGACATGGGGTCCTCGCCGGGCAGGCTTTGCGTCAACAGCGGGTACAGGGTGTTTTCATCGTCCCGTTCATGGCGGGCCAGTGATTCCTGCAGGCTTTTTACCAGCGCCAGCAAGTCGCTCTGCGCTTGCTCGAGTGGGCGCTGGGCGAAGTCGCTTGCCAGTTGGTGCAGATCGCTGAGGACCGAAGCGAGCTGGTCGTGTTCGTCTTGCAGGTGATCGATATGCTCGGCGGCCAGCTTGCGTTGGCGCAAACCCGGTAACGGCCCCAATGCACGCAAGGCATTGAAGATGATCACCACGTCGATACCCTCCTGCACCACGGCACCGACCAGCGGCGGCAAGTAGCCGAAGGCGGCTACCCCCATGGCCAGCACCGACATGCCCATGCCGGCCAATACACCTTGACGGGCGATGTGGCGAGTCTGACGGGCGATGTCCAGCGCCTCGACCAGACGGTCCAGACGATCCACCAACAGCACCACACCCGCCGCTTGCGCGGACGCCGTGGCACCGCTCGCCCCCATGGCCACCCCGACATTAGCCGCCGCCAGGGCGGGGGCATCGTTGATGCCATCACCGACCATCAGTGTGCTGGCGTGCTGGCAGGCATCCTGTACCGCACGCACCTTGTCCCCAGGACTCAACCCGGCGCGCAACTCATCGATCCCGGCCGACAATGCAATCATCTCGGCGGTTTCCACGCGATCGCCCGTGAGCATGACGATCCGCTCGATGCCTCTGTTGCGCAGTCGGCGCAGGGTCAACGGGGTTTCCCGACGCAGCTTGTCGGAGAAGATCAGCAGGCCCGCGAGTGCCCCATCCACTTCAACGAAGCTGCCGCTGCACGCCAGGTAATCCATGCGACGCAGCATGGTGGCGGCCCAGTCGCCAACCGGCGATTCATTCTGAACAAAGGATAACGTGCCGAAACGCACCCGCAGACCATCGATCAACCCGCAAAGACCGGAGCCCGGACTTTCCTCGACCGCCTGCGGCACGCTGAGCGCCAATCCACGCTGACAGGCCGCCTCGACAATGGCCTGGGAGATGGGGTGCGTCGAGGCCTGTGCCAGCGAAGCGGCCAGGCCCAGCAGACGCTGCGGATCGAGCGCTCCGTTGGTCTCGATCGATTGCAGACGGGCGTGGCCGCTGGTCAACGTGCCGGTCTTGTCGAGAAACACTTGCTTGACCTCGGCCAGCGCTTCCAGGGTGACGCCGTCCTTGATCAGGATCCCGCGTCGCGCTGCCCTGGAAATACCTGACATGATCGAAATCGGCACGGCCAGGATCAACGGGCAAGGCGTGGCCACCACCATAACCGCCAGCGCGCGCAACGAGTCGCCACTCAGGTACCAGGCGAGGCCGGCAATCAGCAATGTCAGCGGTATGAAGAACAACGCGTAACGGTCGGCCAAACGTACAAAAGGCGCGCGCGATCGCCGTGCGGCTTCGGCCAGGCGCACCACCCCGGCATAGGTGCTCTGCGCTGCGGTTCGAGTGGCTGTCAGCAGCATTGGCGTACCGACATTGGTCACCCCGCTGGGCAATAGCTCTCCTTCCAGGCGGGTGACCGGCAATGACTCGCCGGTGAGCGCCGACTCGTCGAGAATCGCCGTGGGGCTGAGTAGACGGCCATCGACCGGTACCACTTCCCCCAGGCGCACAAGCAGCGTCTGATGCGGTTGGATCTGCTCGACCGGAATCTGTCGTAAATTGCCGTTCTCCTGCAGCCAGGCAACGCGTGGCGCCCGGTCAACCAGCGCACGCAGTTCGCGTTCGGCGCGTTGTTGGGTGAAGAACTCCAGGATGCGCCCCGACGCCAGCATCAAGGCAATCACCGCCGCCACCAGCGTCTGCTGAAAAAACAACGCGGCGGCAATCGACAGCAGGGCTATCAGGTCCACACCCGCCTCGCGCCGGGCCAGGCGCCTGACAATCTCGACGAGCAGCACCAGGGCCATCACCAGACTGCCCGCGGCCCAGCAAATCGAGGCCCAGTCAGACTTGTGAGCAAGCTGCGCAATGCCCCCGGCCAGCAGGGTCAGGGTGGTGAGCAGCAATAAAACCGGGTCCAGCCACTTACTGAACATCGATGTGGGTTCCTCAAGAAACGCTGCGCAGCCCTCGTTGTACAAATGCCTGCGGCTCATCGCCGTCATGGGTTGAGCTTAGGTCTGGAATGCCCGGCATGTTCGCTGCGCGCTATCAATTGAAGCCTCGCCTGGCGTTAGCGCAATGGCCGCTGCGGGACAAAATCGCTGTGTGCTTTCTTTCTGATTTAAATCAAACAGCCAGGGGCCGTTCACGTAGACATTTAGAGTCAGCGTTCACACCGCCGTGTCTGCGGTCAGCGCTCATTCTTTCGTTTCGTGGAGGCCTGACATGGCGACTCATCTGCACGGCACGCAACCGATTCTCCCGCCGACTGCCCCCCAACCCCTGGCCGGCAGTTGGCGACAACTGGAGCCTAAGCGCCTGTCCCTGAGCCTGCTGACGGCTCTGGTGATCGGCTCGATGATCGGCAGCGGCATTTTCAGCCTGCCGCAAAACATGGCCGCCAGTGCGGGTGCCGGTGCCATCCTTATTGGCTGGCTGATCACCGGAGTCGGCATGCTGTCGCTGGCACTGGTCTATCAAACCTTGTCCAGCCGTCAGCCGACTCTGGACAACGGCGTGTTTGCCTATGCCCGGGCGTTGGGCGGTGAGTTCCTCGGCTTCAACTCCGCCTGGGGCTATTGGATCAGCGCCTGGGTCGGCAACGTCAGTTACATGGTGATTCTGTTTTCCGCGCTGAGTTTTTTCTTCCCGCTGTTTGGCGAAGGCAACAACAAGGCGGCGATTGCCGGGGCGTCCGTGGTGCTCTGGTCATTGCACTGGATGATCCTGCGGGGCATGCGCACCGCGGCCAAAGCCAACGCCCTGACCACACTGGCCAAAGTCGTGCCCTTGCTGCTGTTTATCGGGTTGGTGATCGCGGCCTTCCAGCGTAAAACCTTCATGGTCGACTTCTGGGGTTCTCCCGCACTGGGCAGCACGCTGGATCAGGTCAAAAGCACCATGCTGGTGACCGTCTGGGTGTTCATCGGGATCGAGGGTGCCAACGTGTTTTCCGCCCGTGCGGCCGAACGCGTCAATGTCGGCCGTGCCACCGTTATCGGTTTCGTCATTACCTTGTTGCTGCTGATTGCGGTGTCCCTGTTGTCGCTGGGCATTCTCGGGCAACCGGAGCTGGCGACCCTGAAAAACCCTTCGATGGCGGGCGTACTTGAGGCAGTTGTCGGGCCGTGGGGCGCGATGCTGATCAGCATCGGTTTGATCATTTCAGTCGGTGGCGCCCTGCTCGCCTGGACGCTGCTGGCAGCCGAATCGATATTCACCCCCGCCAAGGAAAAGGTCATGCCGGGCACGCTCGCCATGGAGAGCACCCGTGGCGTACCGGCCAATGCGCTGTGGATCACCAACGGCTGCATACAACTGTTCCTGCTGCTGACGCTGTACTCGAGCGCCACTTACCTGACCCTGATTTCCCTGGCCACTTCGATGATTCTGCTGCCGTACCTGTTCAGCGGTTTGTACGCATTGAAACTGACCTGGCAGGGCCAGACCTACGCCGGCCACCGAGGCCTGCAACTGCGCGACATGGTCATTGCCTCGGTCGCCACACTGTATTGCCTGTGGTTGCTGTATGCCGCCGGGCCTAAATACATGTTGCTCAGCGCTTTGCTCTACGCCCCCGGCTCGTTGATTTACCTGGGCACCCTGAAGGCTCGTCAGGGACAAGCGCTCAACGGCCCCGAGACGGGACTGTTGATCATTATCTGGGTGGCGGCCGCCATCGCCGGCTGGATGTTGTGGTCCGGAGCACTGGCCTTGTAAGGGCGAGTGCCGGGTTGTTGTTTTGTCGTGGTGGGCCGAAACCAATGCTCGCGGCTCACCTTATTCGCCAAGAGGAGAAAAGAAAATGAGCAACTCCGTGAAGAAAGTACCCGTTCATACCGAAGCGAAAACCGCTCCGCGCCCAAAGACAACTGAACTGATGCGCCCCTTCGAAAAGCTTCGGCAACAGGTCGACCATCTGTTCGAAGACTTCAGTCTTGGCTCGGGGTTGTCGCTGTTCAACCGTGGACTGTTCGATGTCGCCCCCCTGTGGGACCGGGAGTTGATCGGTCAGAGCATGCCTGCGGTAGACATCGTCGAGAAAGATAAAAGCTTCGAAATCACTGCCGAACTTCCCGGCATGGATCAGAAGGACATCGAGATCAAACTGTCCAATGGCAGCCTGATCATCAAAGGGGAAAAGCAAGAAACGAAGGAAGAAAAAAAGAAAGGCTACCATCTCAGCGAACGTAGCTATGGCTCCTTCGAACGGATGTTCAACCTGCCCAAAGAGGTGGATGCCGATAAGATCGAAGCCAGTTACAGCAAAGGCGTACTGAGCATCTCGTTGCCGAAAAAGCCTGAAGCCCTGAAGGCTGACAAGGTCGTGCAGATCAAAGGCAACTGAGTCCCGGGCCTGCCCCTTGTCGGGAAACCGACAAGGGGTTTTTTATGGGTACCAGACACCCTCGCCCTTCATCTCCTGAACGTTGTGGGGCTCTTAATGACCAACCAATGCCTTGAGCTCGGTCAGCGAGCGGGTATTGATCACGTTGTGTTTTTCCAGCCAGCCGCGGCGTGCCTGAGCGACGCCATAACGCAAGTTGGCGAAATCAGCAGTGCGGTGTGCATCCGAATTGACGCTGATCAGCACACCTTCATCCTTGGCGTACTGGCACTGCAGGTCGAACAGATCCATGCGTTGCGGTTGCGCGTTGAGTTCCAGGCAGCAACCACGCTGAGCGGCAGCCTTGATGATTGCCGGCAGGTCCAGGTTCAGAGGATCGCGTTCGTTGATCAGGCGACACAGGGGGTGGGCCAGGATGGTGAAGTAGCGATGGTCCATGGCCCTGAGAAGGCGTTGGGTCTGTTGACGCAGCGTCAGGCCGAAATGACTGTGGACGGCGCCCACCACCAGATCCAGGCGTCCCAGAATCTCGTCGGGTAAATCCAGGTGGCCGTCTTCGAGAATGTCCACCTCGATACCCTTGAGCAACGTCATGCCCTGCAAGCGACTGTTAAGCGCATCGATTTGGTCGATCTGCTTCAACAATTGCTCGACACCCAGCCCATGGGCCACCCTGAGAGACTGTGAATGGTCGGTAATCGCCAGGTATTCCAGCCCGGCCCCCCGGGCCGCCAACGCCATCTCTTCCAGGCTGCTGCCTCCATCCGAAGCGCGGGTATGCGCATGAAGGTCGCCTTTGAGGTCGGTCAGCTCAATCAGCCCAGGCAAATGGCCGGCCAACGCCGCAGCGACTTCGCCACGGTCTTCGCGCAGTTCCGGCGTGATCCACGGCAAGCCCAATGCCTGATAGACCGAAACCTCGGTGGTGCTGGCCAGGCGATTTTTGGCCCGGAACACGCCATATTCATTGAGCTTGAGCCCCAGCTTCTGAGCCCTCTGACGAATCGCGATGTTATGTGCCTTGCTACCGGTGAAATACACCAGTGCAGCGCCATACACCGCCGGCTCGACGACACGCACATCCACTTGCATGCCTGAGTTCAGCATGACGCTTGCACGCGTGTGCCCCTTGACCAGTACGGTGGAAATGTCCGGATGGCTGATGAACTGCGTGGTGACATCCACCGAGGGCGCTGCCGCCACCAGAATATCGATGTCGCCGACGGTGTCGCGCATGCGTCGCAGGCTTCCGGCAGTGGTTGCTTGCTCGACTCCCGGCATCTGCCGCAGGTATTCGGTCAGTCTGCGCGCCATCGGCTCAACCAAAGCCAACGGCAAACGACGATCCTTTCCGATCCCCTTCTGCGCGGCACTCAACAGCCGCGCTTCCATCCGCTCACCGAAGCCGGGCAAATGGCGAATGCGACCCTGTTGAGCGGCCAGACAGAGTTGCTGCGCAGTTTCGATACCCAGGTCGTGATAAAGGTTTTTGACGCGCCTGGGCCCCAACCCGGCAATGGAAAGCAGCCCGACCAGCCCGGGCGGCAATGTCGAACGCAAGCGTTGGCGTAGCGAGCAATCACCGGTGGTCACGATTTCATTGATCTTGCCGGCAAGATCAACCCCGATCCCGGTCAGTTTGGGTAGCGGCTCGCCACGAGCGAGGGTTTTCGCCACGTCAAATGTCAGCGCCCTCAGGGTCCGTGCTGCATTGCGGTAAGCCCGGATCCGGAAGGGATTGGCGTCCTCGATGTCCAGCAGATCAGCGATTTCATCAAAAACCGCAGCGATATGATCGTTGTCGACCACCTGACTGCCGCTGGTCGGGGGCGGCAAGGCCGACGAAGGTGCCTGGAAAGGCGCGACAGCGTGCTTCATGGCATGACTCCCATCGCACAGGCTTGATGAAATCAGCATTACCGATCCAGCCTTCCCGGCATTGATATAGGTCAGACAGCAACCGGACATTCATCGGCCCCTTCGTGCACCGACTATTGATAAAACTCAAATGCTCGACTGCATTCAGGCGTAGGAATGATTGAAGAGGCGGTACAGGCCCGCGACGTCGAATGGATCGAAAACAACCCCGTGCGAGCCCTGCCCTGACAGTCGACGTGATGCCGCGCCGCATCGCACGTCGGGCAATCCACCCTTATGGGGATGACGTTCATGAACACACCTTCCCAAAACATGCTGAACCAGCTGTATGGCACGCATACCCACATTGACGAAGCCTCCATCGTCCCGCTCTTGCGCCAATACGCCGAACCCCTGCCGGAACTGAATTCACCGGCCTTTGGCGAAATGTTCGACCGCTTCGCCGATGCGCGCGTGGTGATGATCGGTGAAGCCAGCCATGGCACCAGTGACTTCTATCGGACCCGGGCGGCGATTACCCAACGGCTGATCGAGCAACACGGATTCAATATCGTGGCCGTTGAAGCAGACTGGCCGGACGCGGGCCATGTAGACCGCTATGTCCGGGGGCTGGCGCGCTCGGCCTGGACGCGGCACATTTTCAGCCGGTTCCCGACCTGGATGTGGCGCAACACCGATGTGAGAGCGTTCACCCATTGGCTGCATCAGTACAACCACCAACACGCGCCTGAACAGCGCGTCGAGTTTCGCGGTCTGGACGTTTACAGTTTGCGCAATTCCATCCATGAGGTACTGAGCTATCTGGACCGTGTCGACCCGCAACTGGCACACGAAGCACGGCGTCGCTATGGCTGTTTGACCCCGTGGCAGGATGATCCTGCGCTGTACGGCCACTTCGTCGAACGCGACGGCATAATGCCCTGCGAGCATGCGGTGGTCGAACAGCTCAATGCCATGCTGGCCGAGCAACTGGCCGGGGATATCAAGGACGATGAAGCGTTCTTCGATGCGACCCAGAACGCCCGGGTCATCCTGGCGGCGGAACAATATTACCGAGCGATATATCGAGGTTCGACGGCCTCCTGGAACCTGCGCGACAGGCACATGTTCGACACGTTACGTGCGTTGCTCGAACACCGCGGTCCGCAAGCCAAGGCCGTGGTGTGGGCGCACAACTCCCATATCGGCAATGCGGCCGCGACAGAGATGGGTTGGAAAGGTCAGTTCAATATCGGTCAACTGTGCCGCAATGCCTATGGGCGCGATGTGGTTCTGATCGGCATGAGCACCGACCGTGGCCAGGTGGCCGCGGCCGACGACTGGGATTGCGAGATGCTCATCAAGGACATCCGGCCGTCCCGGCCAGACAGTTGGGAGCGCAAGTTCCTCGACGCCGGCGTCCCGGCTTCATTGACCGACTGGCGGGATCCACAGCGAAAAGAGCTGCGCCGGGCCCTGTCCAAACCGCTGCTGGAGCGGGCCATCGGTGTGATTTATCGACCCGCCAGCGAGCGCAGCAGCCACTACTTCGAGTCAGTGCTGACCGAACAATTCGACGCCATGGTCTGGATTGAACAGACGCAACCGGTAACAGCGTTGCCCCTGCCGAAAAGCCAGGCGCTGGAACCGGAAGACGAAACCTTTCCATTCGGTATATGACAGGCATCGGACGGTGGTCGTCTGCGTGGGATGACTACCGTCGCAAATACTGCTCGAACCAGTCGCCGGCCAGTCTGGCGACTTCTTCGAGGGTTCCTGCTTCCTCAAAAAGATGTGTCGCGCCCGCCACCACTTCCAGCCGCTGTTCGCACTGCAGGGCGCGACTGCTTTGCACATTGAGATTGAGCACCACCGGATCCAGCTCACCGACAATCTGCAAGGTCGGCGCCTTCACGCGGGACAGCGCCTCACCCGCAAGATCGGTCCGCCCTCCCCGGCTCACCACCGCATGCACCACGTCCGCCCGCTCGGCCGCTGCCAACAGTGCCGCCGCAGCACCGGTGCTTGCGCCGAACAATCCGATCGGTAGCGGTTGCAGTTCGGCGTCCCGACCAATCCAGTCGATCACCTTCACCAGTCGGTTGGACAGCAGCGCAATATTGAAACGCAATTCCCGGGTCTGGTTATCCAGGTATTGCTCTGGCTCCGTGAGCAGATCGAACAGCAACG
Source organism: Pseudomonas sp. FP1740 (assembly GCF_030687165.1). Lineage (NCBI taxonomy): Bacteria > Pseudomonadati > Pseudomonadota > Gammaproteobacteria > Pseudomonadales > Pseudomonadaceae > Pseudomonas > Pseudomonas sp. FP1740. The sequence goes on along the minus strand of NZ_CP117461.1, from coordinate 2,323,137 downwards.
TGCCCAACCCCCGCTGAGCCAGAGACAGTGCAACTTGTTGATTACGCGGGCTTGAACGACCACTGCCGCTGCCATGAACGAACACCACCAGGCCGCCAGCGTGCACTGGCAGACGCAGGTCGGCAGACAGCTCCACGTTCCCCAGGTCCAGCTTTCGATAGCGAAGCTCAAACATCGGAGTTCTCCTGACCGGAAGCACTCGTACCGGATTCTCTGCGCCAGGCCCGATGCAAAAGATCGATGACTTCTTCATCCGATGTCTGGGAAAAATTCAAATACCAATTGCCGATCGACATCAGCCATTCGGGAGTGAGCGGGCAGATCACCTCATCAACTTCGCTAAACAGCGCCTCTACCGTCTCCGGTGGCGCCACCGGCACGGCGACGACAATACGCGACGGTGCTTGCAGGCGCGCCGCCTGGACCGCTGCCATCATCGAGGCCCCGGTCGCCAGGCCATCGTCAACCAGAATCACCACCTGATCCTTGAGTGCCAAGGGGGCACGCGAGCCCCGGTACAGGCGCTCGCGACGCAACAGCTCCTGGGTTTCCCGTGCCACCACGTTATCGAGCGTGCGCTGATCGATACGGTTCGCCCGCAGCGTATCGTCATTGACGATCTGGATGCCGCCACTGGCAATCGCGCCCATGGCGAACTCCTGATGGAATGGCACCCCGAGCTTGCGGACCAGCATCAGGTCCAGGCGAACCTCCAGGGCCGTGGCAATTTCATAGGCAACCGGCACGCCACCACGGGGCAAGGCGAGAACGATGACATCGGGTCGATGAGCGTATTTGAGCAACGGCTCCACCAGCCTTCGACCGGCATCAACCCGGTCACGCAGGAGGGTTTGCGTTGAGGGACTATGAATCACTTGAAAACCTCCCCAGGCGATCACACCTGTCGGTTCGTATCACACGGCCTTGACCTCTCCACGTCCTTGCGGGTTCAAGCATCAGTTTTCATTAAAAGTCCTCCGCTGGAGTCTCCTTGTCGTTGATTTTTATCAAGCTCGCGCGCAAGGCCAACCCTGTCCGCGCAAGGGACCGGGCATTTCATTTCGCCGTTGTTGATCAATATCAATCAGGCTGGGGCCCAATGGATTACGTTGCCAATAGTGGACGGCGCCGCCCCGCAGCGGCGCGCTATGGGAGACTGTCATGCCGACCTTGTTTGCGAGCCCGCGATTGCGCCTGTACGACAGCGATGAACTCGATTCGGTGCTGCAGGCAATGGCGCGCCAGGCAGCGGCACTGTTGCCGCCCACTCAAACGGCACTGATTGGCATCCAGCGCCGCGGCGAACCTCTGGCGCAGCGTCTACAACAGCATCTGTCACGTCAGACCGGCCAGCCGGAACTGCCGCTCTACCCCTTGAAGGTCAAGCGCTATGCCGATGACCTCAAAGTGCTGCATGCCCACACCGAACTGACCGAAAACCCGCTGCTGGGCGAGCTGGACCTTGCCAGCACCACCCTGCTCGTTGTCGACGATGTGCTGTTTGAAGGCCATTCGCTCCTGCGTACCTGCGCGTATCTGGCGCAACTCGGTGCTCGTCGGGTCTACACGGCCGTATTGGTCGACCGGCACGTCTGCCAGCAACCGATCCATGCCGATATCGTCGGCGTGCATCTGCAAGTGGCCGCCACTGACATCGTCGAATGCAACGTGCCCCCTTACGAAAGGGAGTTCTGTATTGAGGTCTGGCGGCATGGCGCCGCGCGATGACGGCGCAACATGCGTAATCGAACAGTGAGTACCGCTTACTGTTTACTTTTTTCGTCCTGGTCGCCTTCCATCATTCGTGGTCTGAACATGTGCATCGGCATCTGCCAACGGTCATTGCCGTAGAGCCGGTGATGCACCACCGTCCAGAACAGATCGAAAATGGTTTTCTGCTCGGCATCCAAAACCTCGTAGAAGGTTTTGGTACGCACCAGCGCAGCATCCAGGTGTTCCAGATGCGCCTCCATCCACTTGGTTTGTGCGCGCAAACGCTCTATCTCTCTGGCCATTCTTTCGGGGGTCGTTTCATCCATCGGCGCCTTCTTCGTGCTCGCCATTTCATCACGCGCGGCCTTGGCCTTTTCCTGATGCTGATTGGCGTCCGCCATGACCCCCGTGGCCCATGTATCCCAGGCAGCCATTTGCTCCGGCTTGAGATTGAGCTTGCCCTTGAGATCGTCCAGGGTCTGTTGCGTGTATTTGACCCAATCGAAATCCTGAAAACGATGATACATGCCACCACTTTGCGCAGCAGACGTCGGCGGGTTGGCGAAGACGCTGGTAGATGACGCCAGCAACACGCTTGCCGCCATCAACATGCATTGGCCGATCAGGCTTGATCTGTTCATTTCAGTTCATCTCGATACCGTGGGTTGATTCGAGAATAGGAGTCGGCCTGGGGGTGTATCTGATCCACATCAGAAAACAGGCAGACCGCCGGGCAAGTGGATAAATGGTCGAGCTGCCCCGTAAGAAGAGCTGCCAGCAATCGTTATCCACGGTGCTGTCACCCAATCCAGCGGATCACGGGTTCATTCCGGGGCACGGGCGCGGGCGCAGATTTCGGGTGACCCACGATGATCGGTGCCACTGGCGTCCACTCGGTGGGAAGGCCAAGTGCATGCTTTCCTTGCGCAGTACCGAGAAAACCCTGGGCAAAACCGATCCAGCAACTACCCAGCCCTTCGGCGTACGCCGCGAGCATCAGGTTCTCGGCAGCCAGCGCGCAGTCTTCGACGACCCACTGACCCGGCGCGGTTCCCGAAATCAGGATGAGTACCGGCGCGTGGTAGAAGATTTGATAGTTTTCATCATCGAGCAACGTATGGAAGTGCTCGGGCTGGGCCTCTGCGGGTGTTGTCGCCAACAGGTGAGCCTTCGCTTCGCGTGAGACCCGATCCAGCAGGCGCTGGTCGCGTATGACGGTAAATGTCCACGGTTGTTGGTTCATCGCGCTGGGCGCCTGCGCAGCGGCACTGATCAAACGACGAATGACGTCTTCATCAACCGCTTCTGTCGTGTACTCCCGCGTCGAGCGACGGCCCGAGATCGCCTTATCGATGTTCATGGGGGGCATACCTCAAAAGAGTGTCATATCCTTTATAAAGTCATCCGCCCACGAGGGCTTGCTGTTGATCTAAATCAAATCAAGACAGAACCGGCCTCCCGTTTTGTCTGATGACTCCCCCCTCGGAGCGGACCACATTGCGCGAAATTGATCTGCATCAGATAGACGATAACCGCTCAATGCACACTGCAAGCGTCTGGCTCGCGCAGGAGCGCTGACATGGGCGGGAAAATCATGGCGTGTATCGGTGGCAGCGCCGCGTTGCGGCTGCTGATCCGCGTCATGCTGACAGGCGTCTGCGCACTGGCCTGGAGCGCGGACGGCGCCACACAGAACGTCGCACAGAGCGTCGAGCCACGCGTCACGATCCTCGTTTACCACCGTTTTTCGGACACGGCGGACGACTCGATGACCGTGCGCATGAGCACCTTCGAAACTCAGTTGCGCGTCCTACGCGAGCACGGTTATCACATTGTGTCGCTGCGTGAGGTGGTCGACTGGCTGCGCAATCCCGATGCGACATTAGCGTCGAAGCCGGTGGCGATCACCGTCGACGACGGGCATCGTTCGGTCTTCGACAAACTGCTGCCCGTCATCCAGCGCGAACGCTTTCCGGTGACCCTGTTTATCTATCCATCGGCCATCTCCAACGCGTCCTATGCGCTGACCTGGGAGCAGTTGCGAACCCTGAAGCAGACCGGCCTCATCGACATCCAGTCGCATACGTACTGGCATCCCAATTTCAACGTCGAGCGCAGGCACCGCACGCCGGCGGATTTCCAGCAATTCGTCCGAACCCAACTGCAAAAATCACGTCAACGCATCGAGTCGCAAACCGGTGCGCAGCAGGTCGACATGCTCGCGTGGCCGTTCGGTATCTATGACGACGAGTTGATCGCACTCGCCTCCGACGAGGGTTACGCAGTGGCCTTCACTCTAGACGCGCGCAAGGCCGACCGGCACGCGCGACTGCTCGCCCTGCCGCGCTTTCTGATGAGTGATGCCTACGGCGCACACGCGTTCGCGCAGTTGCTCGGTGAACCGGACACTCAGCCGACCGCGGGGAACCCGCGATGACCTTCATCCGCGCATTGAGGCGCTCTGCGATCCCGGCGCTATTCGTCGTCACGGCCCTGCTGAGCGGGCGAAGCGCACTGGCCGTCACCGGTGTCGTGCTTGACTCGAGTACGCAGGACCCGCTCGCCGACGCAATCATCACGACCTCGGCCGGTGTGATGCGTACCGACGAAAACGGGCGGTTCGAGACGGCCGAGGCGGTCGAGAGTGTCGCCGCCCGCGCCCCTGGGTATTTGCGCACCGAGGCCAAAGTGAGCGACGAAACGCCCGTGACGCTCGCCCTGACCCCGTTTCGCCCCAAAGCGGTCTATCTGTCGGTGTTCGGTGTGACCAGTTCGACCCTGCGCAACAACGCTGTCAGCCTTGCTGAAAACACCGAGATCAATGCATTGGTGATCGACGTCAAGGGTGACCGTGGCCTGACGCCCTATCGCAGTGCGGCGCGCGAGGCGATCGGCGCAACGGCCCACTTGACCACACGGGCACCTCAGATGCGCGACTTTCCGGCGCTGCTTGCCAAGCTGCGCGCGCAACACCCGTACCTGATCGCGCGCATCGTGGTGTTCAAGGACGATCCATTGGCCAGTGCGCATCCAGAGTGGAGCGTGCACACCGCTGACGGCCAGCCGTGGCGGGATCTCGAAAAACTGCAATGGATGGATCCGTTTTCGCACGAGGTCTGGCAGCACAATCTCGATGTCGCCGAGGAGGCCGCGCAGATGGGTTTCGACGAGATCCAGTTCGACTATGTGCGTTTTCCCGACAAGAGCGGGCTACGCTTTGCTCTCCCCAACAACCGCGCCAACCGGACTGCGGCGATCATCGGCTTTCTGCAGGCCGCACGCGCACGGCTCGCCCCCTACAATGTATTCGTCTCCGCGGACATCTTCGGCTACGTCTGCTGGAACCTCGACGATACGGCGATCGGCCAGCAAATCGAACTGCTGGGCGCGGAGCTCGACTACATTTCGCCAATGTTGTACCCGTCCAGTTTCACATGGGGGCTGCCGGGCTTTACCAACCCGACAGCCGACCCCGGCCAGATTGTCAGGCGTACCCTGGCGGAGGCGATGAAGCGCACCCACCTGCCGGGCGTGCGCTTTCGTCCCTGGTTGCAGGGCTTTCGCGACTACGCCTTCGATCGTCGGCCGTTTGACGCCGAAGCGATCAGCGCACAGGTGAACGCCGCCGACGCAGCCGGCACCGATGGATGGATGTTATGGAACCCACGCAATCACTACGAGGCCGCCGATTTGCCACAGCGCTGAAGCGCTGGGCGATGCTGCTTGGCCTGGCGATGGCGGCGCACATTGCATGCGCCGCCGATCTCGATGCGACGACGCGCCTGCAAGTCGCACAGATCGTCGAGGGCCAGATCGCCGCCGGACGCGTTCCGGGAGCCGTTGTCCTGATCGGTGACGCCACAAAGGTGTTCTATCGTCAGGCCTTTGGACAACGCACGACGACGCCCCCCCGCGAACCGATGACGCCGGACACCGAGTTCGATCTGGCATCGTTGACCAAGGTCATCGCGACCACCACGGCCATCCTGCAACTGGCCGAAACGGGCCGCCTCAACCTGGACGCACCCGTTGCCCGGTATTGGCCGGCCTTTGGGGCGCAGCGCAAAGAGGCAGTGAAGGTGCGTGACCTGCTGGCGCACACGTCCGGGCTGCGCCCAGATTTGCCTGGGAGGCCACCCGTTGCGGGCCGCAAAGGTGTGTTGAACGCCATCGCGGCGCAGCGGCTGCGCAACGCGCCGGGTGCCCAAGTCATTTACAGTGACCTGAATTTCGTGGTGCTCGGCGAGCTGGTCGAACGCATCACCCACAGCTCGCTCGACGCCTATTGCCAGGCTCACATCTTCGGGCCGCTGGGCATGCGCGACACGGTTTTTCTGCCCGATACCCTGCGAGCGACACGCAGCGCACCGACACTCGCCACCAAGGCTGGCACGCTCCGGGGGCACGTACACGATCCGACGGCACAATGGATGGGCGGCGTCTCCGGCAACGCCGGGCTGTTTTCCACGGCGGACGACCTTGCGCGTTTCGCGCAGATGGTGCTGAACCAGGGGCGCGCCGGCAACCGACAGATCCTGCGGCCGGCGAGTATCTCCGCCCTGGCGAGCGCCGTTTCACCGCTCGACAGCGTGCCGTGGCGCGGCCTCGGCTGGGAACTGGCCGCACCGTTCGTATCGAACCATGATCGTCTGCCGCCGATTGGCGTCATCGGCCATACCGGATACACCGGCACGGGGCTGTGGATTGATCTGGTGACCCGCCAATTCATGGTCATCCTGAGCAACCGCGTGTATCCCGATGACAGCGGTGACGCTCGCCCGCTTCGTGCGCAATTGCTTGCACTGATGGCCAGTCGCGGGGCACCTGCAAGCGGCGCGCAAATCGGCCGGTTGCTGCCCTCAGCGGTGCCGGCACTGCGGGCCGCCGATCGCCTGCCCACCTCGACGGGCCCGGTGCAGACAGGCATTGACGTGCTTGAGGCACAGCAATTTGCCCCGCTCGCCGGCCTGCGCGTGGGCTTGATCACCAATCGCAGCGGATTCGACGCCAAAGGCCGACGCACCGTCGACGTCCTCGCCCATGCGCCAGGCGTCAGACTGGTGGCGCTGTTTTCGCCCGAGCATGGGCTGAACATCGACGTGGACGAACGAGTCGGCGACACCCGCGACCCGGCGACGGGCCTCACCGTGCACAGTCTCTACGGCGCAACGCAGCGCTTCCCGGCCGGTTCGCTCAAAGGGCTGGATGCGCTGATCTTCGATATTCAGGACGCCGGCGTGCGCTTCTTCACCTATGAGACGACACTCGGCTACGCACTCGAAGCCGCCGCGGCGCAAGGCATTGCGCTGTTCGTGCTGGACCGGCCCGACCCGCTCGGCGCACAACGTTTCGGCGGCCCGGTGATGGACAGTCGCCGTGAATCGTTTACCGGCTATTTCCCAGCACCGCTGCAGCCCGGCATGACCGTCGGTGAGCTGGCGAGTCTATTCAATCGCAACAAGCACATTGGTGCGGATCTGCGCGTTGTGCCGATGCAGGGATACCGGCGCACGATGACCTTTGCCGACACCGGGTTGGGATGGGTGCCGCTCTCGCCAAACCTGCGCACACTCTCCCAGCTGGACCTGTACCCGGATATCGGTTTGCTCGAAGGGGCGAATCTGAGTGTGGGGCGCGGCACACCGCACCCGTTCGAGTGGGTCGGCGCGCCGTGGATCGACGCGACCCGGCTCGCAACCGCGCTGAATGCGTTTGACGTCGGCGCGCATTTCGAGCCGGTCGACTTCGTCCCCACCGAATCAAACTGGCACGGTCGGCTCTGTCATGGTGTGAGCATCACCCGCCTTTCAATGCCTGCGCAACGCCCTGTAGCCAGCCTTGGACTGACCCTGCTCGCCACCTTGCACACGCTCTATCCCCACATACTCGACCTGGCGGCGACCCGTGATTCGATCGGCTCGCAAAGCGTGTGGCAGGCGATTCGCGATGGCGCGACACCTGACGCGGCGCAAGCGCTCGACGCGGTGCCACTTGCGCGCTTCGCGCGGCTACGGCAGGAGAACTTGCTGTATTGACCTGCCCGGCAGCGTCATCGACTACCTATTGATGGCGCCTGTCCGCCGGTTTTTTCCTTTTGCATCAGATACGCGACGAGCTTGTCCAGGGTGTCCACCTGTTGGTAATCGACTTCAGGAATGACCACCCCCAGGCTCCGATTCAGGGCCTCGATGAGGCGAAGCCAATCCATGGAGTCCAGATCAACCTCCTCGCGTAGCGGGCGGTCACCGGGTAATTGCTCGGGGTCGACTTCAGGAGCGATGCTCTTCAACGCGTTCAACACCTGATTGCGTACCGATAGCGGGTCCATGGGCTCACCCTCACAAATTCTCTGGGTTTTGTAACAAACGACGGACTTCCCCCAGGAAGCGTGCGCCGTAGTGACCATCGCTGACCCGATGATCGGCTGACAAGCTGCTGACGACGGTGGACATCACACACAACTGGCCATCCTTGACCCAGGGCCGCTCGCCGATACGGCCAAAACCGACCAAGGCAACCTGGGGTGGGTAGATCACCCCCAGTACGCTGTCTACGCCCTGATCGCCGAGCTGGGTGACCGTGATGCCGGCGCCACCCAGTTCGGAGCTGCGCAGAGAACCGCTGCGGGCGCGCTCCACCAGGCTGGACAGTTCACGCATCAGATCGGTCAAGGACGTGTCGGCCACATGCCGCAGAACCGGGGCGACCAACCCGCCCTGGCGTAAGGCGATTGCCACGCCAAGGTCTGTATCGGCTGCCGGTTTAAAGCCGTTGTCCTGCCAGGAACCGTTGAGTTGTGGATAGTCGCGCAAGGCCAACGCCACCGCTTTGAGCAGCAAGACACCGGGTAACAGGCGCTCCGGCAATGGGCTTTGCGCGTTGTGTGCCTGTAGCCAGACCATGGCCTTATCGAGGGCGATGGTTTCGCTCAGGTAGTAATGGGGAATCTCGCGTTTTGAACGACTCATCGCCGCCGCGATCGTGTGACGCATGGCCTGGTTGCGGTCGGGTTCCGGCGCCACACGGGCGGCTGTTTCGACATTTTCCAGGGTCACCACGCCGTGTGGACCATGGCCCTGCAAGTGACTGGCATCGAGCCCCAATTCGGCCGCGCGCTTGCGTGCCGCGGGAGAAATCTTCGGCCGCCGCGCAGAAAGGTTTTCCGCCTCACGCGGCACTGGCGCGGGCGTCGCTGTCCGTCGCGCGCTCTGCGGACTTTCACCCGGTTCCAGCAACTGCGCGATGACGGTACCGACAGGCACCTTGGCGCCGACATCGATCAGCAGTTGCAATACCGTGCCATCGTGCCAGCACTCTACGTCGATAGCGGCCTTGGCCGTATCGACGACGGCAATCACCTGACCACGCTTGACCGCATCGCCGGGATGGACTTTCCATTCCAGCAACGTGCCTTCATCCATATCGGCTCCCAGCGATGGCAGTTTGAATTCGATCACGCTTGCCCCTCCTGGCCCGCTACCCGGACGCGGTATCTGCCTGCCATCACGTTGCAGTCCCCTCGCACAGCTCGTGCGCGGCGGCGACGATGGTCGACACTTGAGGCAGCGCGGCCTCTTCAAGATGCCGGGGATAAGGTATCGGCACTTCGGCGCTGCACACCCGCGCTGGCGGTGCGTCCAGTTCGAAAAAGCCCTGCTCGACAATCCGCGTGATGATTTCCGCCGCCAGGCTGCCGCTGCGCCAGCCTTCATCGATGACGAGGGCACGACGGGTTTTGCAGACCGACGTCATGATTGTGCTGTCATCCAGAGGGCGCAGAACCCGCAGGTCGATGACTTCACAATCAATGCCCTCCCCGGCCAGTTGCTCAGCCGCCGTCAGGGCTTTGCCGAGGGTGCCGCCATACGCAATCAGGGTCAGGTCGTTGCCGACTCGACGGACCTTGGCGGCACTGATGTCCAGAGCCTTCCAGTCGCCGGTATCGCCTTCCATGTTGTAGAGCTGGGCGTGTTCGAAAATCAGCACCGGGTCCGGATCCAGCAGCGCAGGCCAAAGCATGCCGCGTGCATCCTCGACGGTCGCCGGGGCGAGAATTTTCAGCCCGGGGATATGCGCATACCAGCCTTCGAGGCTGTGAGAGTGTTGCGCCGCAAGCTGACGTCCCGCGCCCGTCGCCATGCGTACCACCAGAGGAACCGAGAATTGTCCGCCGGACATATGCCGCAGGGCAGCAGCGGTGTTCATCAGAGGATCGAGGGCTAGCAGGCTGAAGTTCACGGTCATGATTTCTACAATCGGCCGCATGCCCCCCAGCGCCGCCCCGATACCGGCCCCCACGAAGCCCAATTCGGACAACGGCGCATCTCGAATGCGTTCCGGGCCGAATGCTTCAAGCAGCCCCAAAGAGACGGCATAGCTGCCACCGTAACGACCGACGTCTTCGCCCATCAGAAATACCCGAGGGTCCCGTTGCAACGCTTCACGCAGTGCCTCGCGCAACGCATCGCGGTAGGTCATGCGAGTGCTCATGGCGCGGCCCTCGGGGTGTAGACATCGCGAGACAGATCCTCCAGCGGTTCCAGGCTGGCGCTTTCGGCATAAGCGATGGCGGCCTCCACTTCAGCGTCCACCTGGGCCAGGATCGCCAGAAAACCGGGTTCGTCCAACAGGCCTTCGGCCTTGAGCCGGGCACTGTAGGTGTGAATCGGCCCACGGGTCTTCCACTGCTCCACCTCGGCCTTGTCACGATACAGCTGCGGGTCGAACATCGAGTGGGCGCGAAACCGATAGGTACGAAACTCCAGGAAAAAAGGCCCGCGCCCTTGCCGGATGTGTTCAACCGCCTCACGGGTGGCTTCGTACACCGCGACCACATCCATGCCATCGACAGACCGGGTCTGGACCTTGTAGGCCGAAGCTTTGGCGCACAGGTCGGTTTGCGACTGCGAACGCTCCAGGGCCGTGCCCATGGCATAGAGGTTGTTCTCGCAGCAAAACAGCATCGGCAACTGCCACAAGGCGGCCAGGTTGATCGACTCGTGAAATGCTCCCTCGGCCATGGCACCTTCACCAAAAAAGCACGCGGAGAGCCGTGATCCACCCTGCATACGCTCGGCCAGCGCCAGGCCGACGGTGAGTGGCAAGCCGCCGGCGACGATGGCATTGCCGCCGAAGAAACGTGTCCCGGCATCGAACAAGTGCATCGAACCGCCACGCCCTCGCGAGCAGCCTTCCTGGCGCCCGTACATCTCGGCCATGATGGTCTTCATGGGCACTCCCTTGATCAGGGCATGGCCATGTTCGCGATACGTTGCGACCACTGCATCGTCGGCTGCCAGTGCATGCAAAGCGCCGACCGCCACCGCTTCTTCACCGATGTACAGGTGCAGGAAGCCACGGATCTTGCCCTCCCCGTACAGCTCGCCGGCGCGCTCCTCAAGGCGACGGATACGCACCATGTCCCGCAGCAAATCGAGAGCAAAGTCCTTGGGCAACGATTGAAGACTCATGACGGATTCTCCAGGCTGGAAGTATCGCCCTCCGGCAACCCCAGTTCCCGAGCCTTGAGCAGGCGTCGCATGAGCTTTCCGCTGCGGGTATGCGGCAGTGCCTGGATGAATGCCAGTTCCTTTGGCGCGACCACGGCACCGAGACGCTTGCGTCCATGGCCCAGCAACTCATCGTGCAGGGTCGGGCTGGCGGTGAATCCGCTCTTGAGCGAAACAAACGCCTTCACGGTTTCACCCAGCAGAGGATCGGGCTTGCCAATCACGGCGGCCTCGGCCACCGCCGGATGTTCCATCAGTGAGCTTTCCACCTCGAACGGGCCGATCAGGTGCCCGGCCGACTTGATGACATCGTCGCCGCGACTTACGAACCAGAAATAACCGTCGGCATCGCGACGCACCAGATCGCCACTGAGGTACCACTCGCCGACAAAACTCTGTCGATAACGCGCCTCTTGCCCCAGATAAGTACGGAACATGGCGGGCCACGGTCGTTTCAGAGCCAGTTCACCGACTTCATTTGCCTCGAGAAACACCAGCGAACCGTCCGCCTTGCGCTCGACGATGGCCGCCTCGACACCGGGCAACGGTTTGCCCATGGAGCCCGGTTTAATGGCCATCGAGACCGTGTTGGCAATCATGATTCCGCCGGTTTCGGTCTGCCACCAGTTGTCGTGGATCGGCAGCCCCAACACCTCTTTGCCCCACCAGACAGCCTCGGGATTGAGCGGCTCGCCGACACTGGCAATAAACCGCAGGCAGGGAAAGTGATGGCGGCGCGCCAAGGCGTCACCGGCTTTCATCAAGAGGCGAATGGCCGTCGGTGCCGTGTACCAGACCGTCACCTGTTGCTCTTCGAGAATCCTATACCAGCGTTCGGCATCGAATTCGTTGCCCTCGACCACGCTGGTCACCCCCATCAGCAGCGGCGCGAAAATTCCGTATGAAGTCCCCGTGACCCAGCCCGGATCGGCGCTGCACCAGTAAATATCTTCAGGGTGTAAATCCAGGGCGTATTTGGCGGTGACCCGGTGCGTCAGCGCGGCGCCGTGCACATGCAACACGCCTTTGGGGGTGCCGGTCGTGCCGCTGGTGAAGTGTAAAAGTGCTGGGCTGTCGACCGTTGTCCGGGCGATGTCAAAATCGTCAGCGGCTTCGGCCAGCAATCGATGCACACTGAGGGTGCCCGCCACAGCGTTCGTATCCCCACCCTCGGCGTCATATAGCAGTACATGCTTGAGTGCCGGCAAATGCTCACGAACCGCCGCGATCTTGCGTCGATAAAGAGTTTCGCTGGTCAACAGCACGCTGCCTTCACCAAGACGCATCCGGGTTTCGATGGGCTCGGGGCCGAACGCGCAGAATAACGGCGAAACCACGCAACCGAGCTTCAAGCCACCGAGCACGCCCAGATACAGCTCCAGCCCTTGGCCACAGAGCACAAACAAGCGTTCACCGGGGGCCACGCCCAATGTTTTCAGCACATTGGCAAAGCGATTAGTCAGCGTGCTCAGTTGCCCGTAGCTGATGTCGCGGTGCCCGCCATGGCGATCGAGAATGCGCAACGCCGTATGTTCGCGCTCCCCTCCCATCGCATGCCGATCCACCGCCTCATAGGCAAGGTTCATGCCGCCCCCTGGCAATCCGGCCAATTCGAGCGCCTCCACCTGCCATGAAAAGGCTGCGCGGGCTTGCTCGCTGTCCAGCCAATTGGGCTTTGTCGGCAAACGGGTGAGTTTCTTTTTGATCATCGGCAAATGCATGGGCTTCACCTCAACGGCTGTTCATCACAACCCGTCACCCTGGGGGGTGATCAACCGTGAACGGGGCCGTCCCTAGACCGCCAGGACGCTGCATGGCACCTGATACAGAATATGTTCGGTCGTACTACCCACCAGTTTGTTCAATCCATGGGACTGGACTCTGCCCATCACGATCACGTCCACCTGATTTTCCTCGGCAAACTCACTCAGCGCCGAGACCGGGTGCCCCAGAATGAAATGCCGGCGGTCAGAGGCCACACCGTACCGACCGGCCAGCGCCAGGAACGATTTCTCCAGTTCCCTGCGCAACTGCTTGGTCAGCTGCGACAGTGTCAGGCCGCCGCCGCCCATATCGCCCAGATAGTCTGTCGTGTCGCAGGCATACAGCAGGTGCAACTCGGCATTGCACTGCAGCGCAAGGCCATTGGCCTGCTGGATGATCCGGTCATTCAACTCTTTGTCGGTATCGGTACCCGAAGCGTCAACGGCGGCCACGATCTTGTGCGGCAAGGTATGGCCACTGCCGCCCATCAGATAGACCGGCACTGGACAGTCGCGCAGCAAGTGCCAATCCAGCGGGGTGAAGAACGCGCGCTTGAGCGCCGATTCATGCTGAACCTCCTTGATCAACAGGTCGGGCTGCATTTCCGTGACGTGATCCAGAATGTCCTGCTGCAGGTCATCGGCCCAGGCCACTTCTGCCGTCACCTCGATCCCCAGGCCACGGATATTTTTTGCCTGATACTTCAACCAGTCGCGGTGGTCCTGCAGGTAGGTCTCCCGCGCCGTTTCCCGCACGCCCTCTTCAAGCAGCGACAGAATATCCAACGACTTTATCAAGGCAGCGATATGCAAACGTGCCCCGCTGGCCTTGGCCAGGGCCGCCGCATGTTGTATCGCAGGAGACTGGCGCAGGGCCGGGTTGATGATCAATAACAACCGTTGATACTGGCTCATGATCTGACTCCAGGCAGGTGGGCTTCAACGCGCCATGGCCTGTTGCGAGGGCGCGGTCATTGCGCCCTCGCTGGACCAGGCACCAGCGTCAACCCAGACTCCTCCGTTGGAATCGCTTTGGCGTTGATATAAATCAAATACCTTCGCCGGGCAGGCTAGCGGCAGCAGCCCTCCATCATGAGTCGCTCTTGTTCATGGTTTTCAACCATTCCTGGTGGGCTTGACGGTATTTGTCATCCGCCAGTTTTTTCGCTGCAGAAAATCGTTGTATCGTCTGGGTCGAAACAGGCTCGCTCAACAACGCATAGGCTTGTTTGCTCAGTCGGTCGGCTTCGGAAAAGAGCGCTGCGCAACGATTGATTGATTCAGAACAGGCGGCAGATTTTGTCGTTGAATCATTGGCGATCATGGTCGTACTCCTCCCGCAAGTACCTGTAAACGATCCCGACCTACTGTCACTTCTTCAAGTTCGCAGCGTCGAGTACACCCTCGCCCGGTTCTACTCATCACGCGTCCAGTCGATGTTCACCCCGAACTCATCATCGCTGTACTGATAATCGGCGTGCCCTTTGAAAGCCGCTTTCAGTGCATGACCCAGGCGGTTCGCGAGATGGATGCCCGTGGTGGTCACAACCAGCGCCCCCTCCGAATCGGTCAGACTCATGATGCGCTCCAGGGCATGCTCTGCTTTTTCCTTTTTCTCGGTGTTTTCGATCAGGTTGATGATTTCGTTTCGATGCGCGGGCAAGAAGCTGCCCGATAGCGTGAGCGTACCCGCCGGATGATTGTCATTGGTACGCTGACAGGCTGGGCAGGTCACTGATTGCGCATCATGAACCACCGTGTTTTCAGGAACTTTCCAGGTCCAGTTACCTGCCTGGTAAGCGGCCCCACACTGCGGGCAGACGGCAGAGCCTTCGATTTTCGGCAAGCAATAAGGATCATGGGCCGGTGTTTTGAACAGCTGGTTTTTCTGACTCTGCTGAAACTTGTCCATGGTCTTTCCTCGCAAATGAGTTGGCTAAAAATCCCACGCGAACCGTGTTTTCAAATCGCCCCCCTTCCAGTCAGGTCCACTGAAAACACGGTGTATTTGAAGATTTCATTTGGGCCCGGTTTGCTGCGGCGCAGGTTGATATTTGTCAATTCTGGCCAACAACCGACGGTCGATCATCCGAACGGTACGTACTGCGACTGCACGCCTGCCTGTGTGACTTTGTTGATAAAAATCAACGCTGCACGTGCCATTTCATAGAAGCTGAAACAATGCAGAACTCTTCAGGAGAACAACCTGATGGCTCACACTAAAATCCTGTTTCGTGCTGGCGCTCGCGAGAAAATCCTCAGCGGAGCCACACAATTGGCGGACGCTGTCCGGGTGACCCTGGGACCGAAATCGAAATCGGTGTTGATCCAGAATAAATGGGGCAATCCGACGGTCTGCAACGATGGCGTGACGATTGCCAAACGGATCGACCTGCTGGACCCCGAGGAGAATCTGGGTGCGCAAATGCTGCGTCAGGCGGCGGAACGCACCGGCGAGGCCGTGGGGGACGGGACCAGCACATCGACGGTCCTGGCCCATGCAATCCTGGCCGACGGCATCCGCAACGTCGTCGCCGGTGCCAGTGCGATCGACCTCAAGCGCGGTATGGACCGGGGGCTTTCTCTGGTCATGCAATCACTGCTGGCGCAATCGCGCCCGGTCAGCACGCCCAAGGAAAAGGCCCAGGTGGCCACGCTTTCGGCACACAACGACGCGGTCATCGGTCAGCTGGTGGCCGACGCTCTGGAAAAGGTCGGCATTGAAGGTGTTGTCAGTGTCGAAGAGTCCAAGACCACCGAAACAGTGGTCGAGGTCATGGAAGGGATGCGCCTGGACCGTGGTTATGTCTCGCCCTACTTCGTGACCGATACCGAGAAGATGCAGGCCGAACTCGACGATGCCTACCTGCTGCTCTGTGACCATAAGATCGGCGTGCTCAAAGACCTGCTGCCATTGCTGGAACTGATTGCCAAAAGCGGCCAGCCACTGGTCCTGATCGCCGACGACATAGAGGGTGAAGCGTTGACCACGTTGGTGGTCAACCAGATTCGAGGGGTATTGCGCGCGGTGGCGATCAAGGCGCCAGGCTTCGGTGATCGACGCAAGGAAATGCTTCAGGACATTGCCGTTCTGACCGGCGCAACCGTGATCTCCAATGAGTTGGGGATCAGCCTCGAACAGGTGGAATTGAGCCAGTTGGGCCGGGCTCATCGCGTCGTGGTGCAAAAAGACAGCACGGCGCTGATTGGCGGCGCAGGTACACGGGAGGCTATCGAGGCGCGCCTGCAACAGATCCGCGTGCAAATGGACAACACCACCAGCGATTACGACCGGGAAAAGCTTCAGGAACGCCTGGCCAGGCTGTCTGGCGGCGTGGCGGTAATCCGCGTCGGCGCGCCTTCCGAAGCTGAAATGAAATCGCGCAAGGATGCACTCGACGACGCGATTTCCGCGACCCGGGCGGCGATCGCCGAAGGCATTGTTCCGGGGGGCGGCCTGGCGCTGCTCAAGGCGGTACCGATGATCGCAGCCGAGGAAGCCAGCCATGAGGGCGATGTCAAAACCGGCCTGCAGATTCTGCGCCGGGCTCTGGAAGCACCGGCCCGGTTCATCGCTGAAAACTCGGCGGTGGATGCCGGCGTGGTCATTGCCCGCATGCTCGCCGAACCGGGCAACGTGGGCTTCGATGCGGCGGCCAATTGTTATGTGGACATGTACGAAGCCGGCATCATCGACCCGACCAAAGTGGTACGCATTGCCCTGGAAAATGCCGTGTCGGTCGCCAGTGTCCTGCTGCTCACCGAGGCGACCATGACGGATATTCCAGAAAAGGAATCGCCTGCCCAGCCACCGTATCCTGAATGACCGGCACGAGGTGAGGTGATCTGTGCACATCATCCGGCGCCCTGCGCGAGGGAGAAGCTGAAGCAGGCTATCTTTATTAAATGGGTTGGCCGCGGGCTTACCGATATGCGTTCCCACTCTGAGCCAAGGCCATGAAAAAGAACGACCAGTGGAACCTGTCCTACTTGGCGATTGCTTTTATCGTCATGGGCCTCATGCAGGTCTTCTTTGTCGAGCGCCAGGCCGTGCAGCCCCTGCCCTACAGCCAGTTCATGCAATTGTTGAACGAGCAAAAAGTCAGTGACTTGCAGATCGACAAAGACCGGATCAGCGGCAAATTGGTGGAACCCATCGACGGACGCGACCGGTTCTCCACGGTGCGGGTCGATCCGTCGCTGGCGACCGAACTCTCCCAATCGGGCGTCGGTTTTACCGGAGTCAACGAAAACACCTTTATGAACAGCCTGTTGGGCTGGTTGTTGCCGTTCATAATGATCATGGTGTTCTGGCATTTCCTGTTTCGCGGGATGGCGGACAAACAAGGCCTTGGCGGGTTGATGAATGTCGGCAAGTCGCGGGCCAGGATCTTTGTCGAACGCGACACCGGAGTGACCTTCGCCGATGTCGCGGGCATTGACGAAGCCAAGGCCGAACTGGTGGAAATCGTCTCGTTCCTCAAGGACAAGGCCCGATACGCACGCCTGGGCGCGCACATTCCCAAGGGCACTTTGCTGGTCGGCCCGCCCGGCACCGGCAAGACCCTGGTGGCCAAAGCCATCGCCGGTGAAGCCGGTGTGCCGTTTTTCTCGATTTCGGGGTCCGAATTTGTCGAAATGTTCGTCGGGGTCGGTGCGGCCCGGGTCCGCGACCTGTTCGAACAGGCCCGCCAGGCGTCACCCTGCATCATCTTCATTGACGAACTCGATGCGCTGGGCAAGATGCGTGGCGTCGGCGTATTAGGTGGCAATGACGAAAAAGAACAGACCCTCAACCAGTTATTGGCCGAGCTGGACGGCTTCGATCCGCGTGAGGGCGTGGTGTTGCTGGCTGCGACCAACCGGCCGGAGGTCCTTGATCCGGCGTTGTTGCGCGCCGGGCGCTTCGACCGGCAAATTCTGATCGACCGACCCGATCGCAGAGGCCGGGAAGCGATCCTCAAGGTTCACCTCAAGAAAATCACCGTGGAACCAGGCCTCGATGGCGCACGTATCGCCGAAATCACCACCGGTTTCACCGGCGCCGACCTGGCCAACCTGGTGAACGAAGCGGCCATCGTCGCCACCCGCCGCGGCGCCGATGCCGTCAACCTGAATGACTTCACGGCCGCGGTAGAACGCCTTATCGCGGGGCTCGAACGAAAGAGCAACCTGCTCGATCCCGACGAGCGCCGGGTGGTGGCCTATCACGAGATGGGGCATGCTCTGGCCGCCAGCAGCCTGCCAGCCATGGACCCGGTGCATAAAGTGTCGATCGTGCCCCGGGCCATCGGCTCGCTGGGCTATACCTTGCAACGACCGACCGAGGATCACTTCCTGATCAGTTGCCAGACACTCAAGGACCGGATTGTCGTGCTGATGGCCGGACGCGCCGCCGAGGACCTTGTCTACGGCCAGATCTCCACCGGGGCCGCCGACGATCTGGGTCGCGCGACCGATATCGCCCGGCAACTGATCACACGCTTCGGCATGAGCCCCGAACTCGGGCAGTCAGTACTGGAGAAGCAAACCCCAACGTACCTGGGAGATCGCATGGCCACGATGGGCGAAAAGGATTATTCGGAACAGACAGCCCGGGAAATCGACCTGGGTATTCGCGCCCTGCTCGATGAAGCCTACCAACGGGCCAAGGCGCTGCTTCAGAGTCGTCGGGCCGACCTGGACGAGGGCGCCCGCCTGTTACTGGAAAAGGAAACCCTCACGCCCGAGGAGTTCCCGGCGCTGATGCCATTCAAGCCCACCCCGGCATTACCAGCCCCATGACGCTGCGAACAATCGCCCGCAGACGGCGCCCTGCCCCCATCGCTGAAGGCTCATCATGTTCGCAGTCACGCTAATCAACACGTTGGTGGTGGTCATCACGGTGGTGATTCACTACGAATGCCTGCTGCGCCTGAACGATTGGCTGCCCAGGCTCAAACTCTGGAGCCGCTTTCGGATCGTCGTCGGGGTATTCGGCGCGATGGCGGCCCATGCGTTAGAAGTCTGGTGTTTCGCGCTGGTCTATTACCTGCTGATCCGCTCCGGTGAATGGGGCAGCCTGAGCGGCAATTTCGATGGTTCGTTCATGGACTGCGTGTACTTTTCCTTCACCACGTTCACGACTATCGGTTTCGGCGATATTTCACCCATGGGTAACCTCAAGTACCTGACCGGGTTGGAGGCACTGACGGGACTGGTGCTGATTTCCTGGACCGCTTCGTTCCTGTTTCTGGAGATGCAGAAGTACTGGAAGAGCAAGTAACGCCCAGCGCCGTCCATCAGCCCTGATTGCCCGGCGCGGGCGTCCATTGCCACTCCATCACTTCGGGCATGTCCTGCCCGTGTTCGATAAGGTAAAGCTTGTGTTTCTCCATCGTCGCCCAGTAGCGCGCCCGGGCGGTCTGGAGCTGATCGTGCAGTCGGGGCACGCGCTCGATGACATCCAGGGCCAACTGATACCGATCCAGGTTATTGAGCACCGCCATGTCGAACGGCGTGGTGGTCGCCCCCTCGTCCTTGAACCCGCGAACATGGAAGTTTTCATGATTGGTGCGCTTGTACAGCAGCCGGTGGATCAGCGCGGGGTAGCCGTGGAACGCAAAGATCACCGGCCGGTCGACGGTAAACAGTTCATCGAAGGCACTATCGGGCAAACCGTGGGGATGGTGGTACGACGGCTGCAGGACCATCAGGTCGACGACATTGATCACCCGCACCCGCAGATCCGGCACGTATTCGCGCAGCAAAGTGACCGCCGCCAGGGTTTCCAGGGTCGGAACGTCGCCGGCACAGGCCATCACCACGTCCGGATCGCTGTCATCGCGGCAGGCCCAGTCCCAGCGTCCGATACCGGCCTGGCAATGACGAATGGCGGCATCGATGTCCAGCCACTGCCACTCCGGTTGCTTGCCGGCCACGATCACGTTGATGTAGTTGCGGCTCCTGAGGCAGTGATCGGCCACTGACAGCAGGCAATTGCCATCGGGCGGCAAGTAGATCCGCACCACGTCCGCCGTTTTGTTCGCCACCAGATCGATGAACCCCGGGTCCTGATGGGAAAAACCGTTGTGGTCCTGGCGCCAGACATGGGAGGTGAGCACATAGTTGAGCGAGGCCACGGGTTTGCGCCACGGCACTTCGGCGGCGGTTTTCAGCCATTTGGCATGCTGGTTGAACATCGAGTCGACGATGTGGATGAACGCCTCGTAACAGGAAAACACCCCATGACGGCCGGTCAGCAAATAACCTTCGAGCCAGCCTTCGCACACCTGTTCGCTCAGAATCTCCATCACCCGGCCATCGGTCGACAGATTGACGTCATCAGGCCCCAGCGGCTCCATCCACGCCTTGGCACTGACTTCATACATTGCATCCAGCCGGTTCGAGGCGGTTTCGTCCGGACCGAACAGGCGAAAATTGCTCGACGTCAGATTGCATTTCATCACGTCGCGCAAAAACCGGCCCAGCACCCGCGTGGCCTCTGCCCGCAGGCCACCGGGCGCCTCGACGTTCACCGCATACTGGGTGAACCGTGGCAGATCCAGCGCGCGCAACAGCAGCCCACCGTTGGCGTGGGGGTTGGCGCTCATTCGCCGATGGCCGGTCGGCGCCAACGCCGCGATCTCGGGCAACAGGGTGCCATTGGCGTCAAACAATTCGTCAGGGCGGTAACTGCGGAGCCATTCCTCCAGTTGCCGCAGATGCTGCGGCTGCTGGAAGTCGGCCAAGGGCACTTGATGCGCCCGCCAGGTGCCTTCGACCCGCTGGCCATCGACGAATGTCGGCCCCGTCCAGCCCTTGGGCGTGCGCAAGATCAGCATTGGCCACAGGGGCCGCTCCAGCGTCCGGGCCGACGATCGTTGACGCGCGCCCCGCTGAATGTCGCGAATCTCCTGCACGATGGTGTCCAGCGTTCTGGCCAGGGTTTGATGAACCTCTGCCGGGTCATCGCCTTCGACGAAATACGGGTCGTAGCCATAGCCGTACATCAACGCCGACAACTCCTCCTCGCTGATGCTGGAGAGCACCGTCGGGTTGGCGATTTTGTATCCGTTCAAATGCAGAATCGGCAACACCGCCCCGTCACGCGCCGGGTTGAGAAACTTGTTGGAATGCCAACTGGCCGCCAGCGCCCCGGTTTCCGCCTCGCCGTCGCCAATCACACACGCCACGATCAGGTCCGGGTTGTCGAACGCGGCGCCATAGGCATGGGCCAGGCTGTAGCCCAGCTCGCCGCCTTCATGGATCGATCCCGGAATCTGCGCCGACACATGGCTGGAAATGCCATAAGGCCAGGAAAACTGCCGAAACAGTCGGGCCAGGCCATTGGTATTGCGCCCCACCGACGGGTTGAATTCGGTGTACGTGCCTTCCAGGTAGGTCTGGGCCACGATGGCCGGCCCGCCATGCCCGGGGCCGGCGATGAAGATCATGTTCAGGTCGTGGGCCGTGATCAGGCGATTGAGGTGCGTATAGATCAGGTTCAACCCCGGCGTCGTGCCCCAGTGCCCCAGTAACCGTGGCTTTACATCCGTCAGTGTCAGCGGCACCGCCAGCAGCGGATTGTCCTTGAGGTAGATCTGCCCGACCGCCAGGTAATTGGACGCCCGCCAGTAGGCATCCAGCCCTTCCAGCTGCTCGGCACTCAGAAAATCGCTCATGACGTCCTCCGCCAGGGCTTCGGTTTAAACCGCAAGATATGCGTCGATTCTGGGTGTCTGCACGGCCTAAGACTTGATTTACATCAAGTCTTAGGCCGTCTATCCCGGCTCAACAGGAACAAGCTTTTCCCCGCTCATCGACTCTATCTGTAAACGCCCGATTGAAACGGGGGATCCGAACTATGCTCTAAGCTCCTGTCAGGGGGGACTTTTGCAATGCCTGAAACCCGGCCGTATCAACATCATTATCTGAAAGCCGCGTGTGCCAATTGCAGCGTTCTGGAGTTGTGTCTGCCGATTGGCTTGACCAGTCACGAAGTCGAACGGCTGGATACCCTGATCATTCAGCGTGTAAAGGTTAAAAAAGGTGCAGCCCTGTACCGGGCCGGCGATCCGTTGCGCTCGCTCTACGCGGTGCGGATTGGCTCATTCAAGACCAGCATGCTGTCGGTCGACGGTCGCGAGCAGGTCACCGGGTTTCAGATCCCCGGCGAGATGCTCGGTCTGGACGCCATCAGCGACGATCATCACACCTGCAGTGCCTTTGCCCTGGAGGACAGCGAAGTCTGCCCCTTCAACTTCACCCAACTGGAGAAGCTCGCTCTGGAGCTGCCCTCGTTGCAGCACAACATGAACAAGATCCTGAGCCGGGAAATCGTCCGTGAGCACAACCTGCTGATGATGATGGGCAACATGAACTCCGATGAACGCCTGGCCGCCTTCCTGCTGAACCTGTCGCAACGGCTGAGTATTCGGGGTTACTCGTCCCGAGATTTTGTGCTGAAGATGCGTCGCGAAGAGATCGGCTCCTACCTGGGCCTGCGTCTGGAAACCATCTGTCGGGGCATCGCTCATCTACGGGACTCGGAACTGGTCGAGATTTCCGGGCGTAACGTCAAAGTGCTGAATCTGGACGGGCTCAAGCAACTGGTCGCCGGCTGCCACCGGGAGTCCCCCCCCTGACGCCTGCGGTGCATCGGTTTTAGGAGAATCGTCATGCGCGCCATGGTTCTGCATGCCCCCGGCCAGCCGCTGCAACGGGAAGAACGTCCCGTGCCGCGGCCCGGCGCGCAGCAACTGTTGATCAAGGTGTTGGCCTGTGGCGTGTGCCGCACCGACCTGCATTTGATGGACGGTGAATTGCCGCAAGCAGTGCTGCCGCGGGTGCCGGGCCATGAAATCGTCGGTGAAGTGACGGCGGTGGGTGGCGACGTTTCGCCCGACTGGGTCGGCAAGCGCGTCGGCGTTCCCTGGCTTGGCTGGACGTGCGGTGAGTGCACGTTTTGCTGCTCGGGCCGGGAAAACCTCTGCGACCGGGCGCAGTTCACCGGCTGTCATCTGGATGGCGGTTATGCCGACTACACGGTTGCCGATGCCCACTTTTGTTTCCCCCTCCCGGACGCGCTCTCGGCCACCGAAGCCGCACCGCTGCTGTGCGCCGGGCTGATCGGTTTTCGCGCCTTGCAAATGGCCAAAGGCGCACGCCACCTGGGCCTCTATGGCTTCGGCGCGGCGGCGCATCTGGCAATTCAGGTGGCGCGGGGACGGGGGCAGCAGGTGTACGCCTTCACTCGACCGGGTGACAGCGAGGGCCAGGCTTATGCCAGGACGCTGGGAGCCGTGTGGGCAGGCCCTTCGGATCAGCCGCCACCGCACTCGCTCGACGCCAGCCTGATCTTCGCCCCTGTCGGAGCACTGGTGCCATTGGCACTGGAAGCCACCGTCAAGGGCGGTTGTGTGATTTGCGCAGGCATCCACATGAGCGACATCCCCGGTTTCCCTTATCGACTGCTGTGGGGCGAACGCAGCGTCCGCTCGGTGGCGAACCTGACCCGCGAAGACGGCACGGCGTTTTTTGCAGAGCTGCGTCATACGCCCGTGCACAGCGACGTCACCTGTTTTGCCCTGGACGATGCCAATCAGGCGCTGGCAAGCCTCCGGGCCGGTCAGGTCAAAGGCGCGATCGTGCTCGTCCCCTGACGCTCGCCCCTGCCGTTCGGTGTTTTTTCCGGCACCGTCCACTAACAACGCTAGGCTTACGGATGACGTGGCGATGCCTCGTCATTCTGCAGGGAGCGCAAAAAATGGAATTAATTGACCGTTGGCAGCCTCTCTCTCTCAGGACAGCCTGTATCAGGGAGGAATGCCGCCATGCAGATTTCTAATCATTACAAATGGTCTGCCTTGGCAGCCATTGCACTGACCCTCTTCAGCGTACTGATATTTTTGCTGATCAAATCCTACTCGTACGACACATCGACCTACTTCGAATCGCGCGACTTCGTTCGTCAACTCAAGCAATACGATGCCAATTGGAACGTGAAGCTCCTGCGAGCCAAAATCGGCATGAACAACAACCTGTTGCTGGTGGCGCCGCCTGAAGCGGAAGAGCGCTGGCAACAGCTCGATAGCCTCAACGCTGTCGGCCCACTCCCGACCCTTTGGCAAACCCGACGCCAGGGTTATCTGGAGGCGGTAGAAAACAAAGCCCGGTTGGTTGAGCAATTCAAACAGCACAACACGGCCTTGCGAACAGCATTCGAGGCCCTGCCTACGCTGGAAGATGCCATTCGGGTGTTGCAGGAAGATTCCAACGACAAACTCTCGTCGGTGGATGCCCGGGCGGCCTCAGTGGTGTTCGACCTTACCTTGGATACCCTTGAATACGCCCTCTATGTCAGCAGCGAACGGGCCGAAGAAATCTCCGGGCATCTGAAATATCTGGATGAATACATCCATCAACTACCGACTGAACAGCGCCCGCCTTTCACTGCCTTGGTAGAGGCTGTGAATGCCATTGTTCGAGAGCAGCCCATCGTCAATGACCTGGTTGATCGCATCAGTGTCATTCCGGTTGCACAGCAACTGGACAGCATCAACGAATTATTGAACGAGACACAACGGCGCACAGCCGCGACAGACCGCCAATACCACCTCTACCTGGGGATCTGCGCCGGCATCATGGCGCTGCTGTTGCTGTACCTGGCCGCCCGTCTGATTCGCAGTTATGCGCTGATCAACAAGATGAACAACCAATTGCAGACGGCAAACGAGCGACTGGAGCAACGCGTCGAGGAACGCACCCGCGAACTGCTGGAAGCCGAGCGCGAACTGATCGACGCCGCGCGGATGGCCGGTATGGCAGAGATCGCGACCAACGTGCTGCACAACGTCGGTAATGTGTTGAATAGCGTTAACGTCTCCGCGGAATTGATCACCCGCAAATTGTCGACCAGCAAAACCCTCGGCCTGGGAAAAGCGGTAAAAATGATCAATGAACATGCCGAAGACCTGGGGCAGTTCATGACGCACGATGAAAAAGGCAAGTTGCTGCCCCTTTACTTCAATCAACTGGTCGATTCCATCGCGGCCGAGCAATCGAGCATCGTTGACGAGCTGGCGCAACTCACCAAGAGCATCGATCACATCAAGGATATTGTTGCCACCCAACAGGCCTATGCCGGCGCCGCCCGGCTGGTCGAGCCGCTGAATGTCGTCGATCTGTTCGAAGATGCGTTACGCATGAATTCCGGTGCCTTGAATCGGCACCATGTGACGGTCACCAAAGACTACCAGGCCACGCCGACCATCATCGGCGACAAACACCGTCTGCTGCTGATCCTGATCAACCTGATCAGCAATGCCAAATATGCGCTGTCGAAAGTCAGCGATCATGAGCGCCACATGACGCTGGGCGTCAGGATCATCGATAACGCAACGCTATGCTTCAGCGTCAAGGACGAGGGTGAAGGGATCGCTGCCGAAAACATGACCCGCATCTTCAATCACGGCTTCACCACACGCAAGGAAGGCCATGGATTCGGCCTGCACAGCTGCGCGCTCGCGGCGGTGGAAATGAACGGGCACCTTCGCGTCCATAGCGATGGACCCGGCCGGGGAGCGGTTTTTACCCTGGAGATTCCGCTGGAGACGGCGCAAGTATTGCCAGCCGCCGTAAGCCTGTAGCCGTCAACCTGGCTACCCCACCAGCGCAATCAATTGCTGGCGCTGTGCATCCGTGAGCATCGGGCCTCCACCTGCACCGGCGTTTTCCGCCATGTAGCGCGGGTTGCCGGTGCCGGGGATGACGCAGGTCACCGCCGGATGAGCCAGCAGGAACTTGAGCGCCAGTTGCGCCCAGCTGTTGATCCCCACTTGCGCAGCCCATCCCGGTAGCGGTTTGCCTTTCAATCGAGCGATCAGGCCGCCGCCACCGAAGGGCCGATTGCAGATCACCGCCACACCGCGCTCACGACACAGCGGCAGGATTCGCTTTTCGACAGCGCGGTCGTCCAGGGCATAGTTGATCTGCAAAAAATCCATCGGTTCGGCTTTCAACACCGCCTCCACTTCGTCGTAGGCCGACGCCGTGTAATGGCTGATGCCGATGTAGCGGATGCGCCCTTCTGCCTTCCATTGACGCAAGGTCGGCAAATGGGTTTTCCAGTCCAGCAGGTTGTGAATCTGCATCAGATCGATCCGGTCGGTCTGCAACAGTTTGAACGACTGCTCCATCTGCGCGATACCTTCTTCGCGGCCACGGGTCCAGACCTTGGTGGCCAGGAAGGCCGGCGAGCGCGGCCGATGGATCGACAGCAACTCACCGGTGGTCTGCTCGGCGCGACCGTACATGGGCGAACTGTCGATCACCTTTCCACCCTTCTCGAACAACGCGCTGAGCACCGCCTGCAGTTGCTTGTAAGCGGCGTCGGCAGGCGCGACATCAAAACCGCGATAAGTACCCAAGCCGACGATGGGCAACGGCTCGTTGCTGGAAGGAATCGCTCGGGTCAGCATGTTCTTGTCTCCGTGTGGCGAGGGGGCTTGCCCCCGTTCGGCTGCGCAGCAGTCGTAAAACCATTGCATGTGGTGTACCGCGATTGCAGGTTTTGGGGCCGCTTCGCAACCCAACGGGGGCGAGCCCCCTCGCCACAGGTGCTCGCACCCACACGGGCACTGGGCGGCGCGCCTGCACAGCTGAAATTGCTGGACTACACTCTGGCGACGCTCCAGCAATAGCTGTCTCAAGGCCCGAAGCAGTCCATGCCGTCCATTAAACTTAGCCGAATGTCGCGAACCCTGGTGTCTCTCTTCGCTTTCATTGCCGTTGCATACCTGCTGCTCTGCGTCGCGCTGTTCGTGTTTCAACGGGCCCTCATCTACTACCCGCAACCTCGCGCCATCGACACACCCGAATCGCTTCTTACCTTGTCAGTCGCCGACGCGCAGGTGCAGGTGACCGTCAGGCCGCACGACGGGCCGAAGGCGTTGATCTACTTTGGTGGCAATGCCGAGGACGTTTCCCGCAGTTTGCCCGGGTTTTCGCAGGCATTTGCGGATCATGCGATCTACTTGCTGCATTACCGAGGCTACGGTGGCAGTACCGGGTCGCCGTCCGAGGAGGCGATTCAGCGTGACGCCATGGCCTTGTTCGACTATGTCTACAACAGCCATCCCGATATTGCAGTGATCGGACGCAGCCTGGGTTCAGGCGTTGCCGTGCGTCTGGCCAGCCAGCGCCCGGTGTCGCGGCTGATCCTGATCACGCCCTACAACAGCCTGGAAGACCTCGCCGCCCGCCAGTTTCCCTGGTTCCCGGTGAAATGGCTGTTGCAGGACAAGTTCGAATCCTGGAAATACGCCGCTCACATCACCGTCCCGACGCTGTTGGTTGCGGCCGAGCACGACGAAGTCATACCGCGCGCAAGCACAGACCGGCTCTACACCCATTTCGCCAGAGGCGTGGCCTCGCTGCAGGTCATACCGGACACGGGCCACAACTCGATCTCCGAGAGCCCCAACTACCTGCAAATGCTAGGCGCCGCGTTGTGAGCGCCCTCACACCAGCACGCCTTTAAGCAGGCGGTCAGAAAAACGAAGTAATTACTTAACGTTTTTTTTACAATCCAACTGGCAGGGTATACGGCTGCCATTTCTGCGGCTCATGATGTGCACTGCACAGAACTTTACCAATACAATGGAGCAAGGCATGGAGCCAATGGTGGCAACAAGCCCAAAAAATATACTGATCAGCGAGTACTTACAGGGGATTGTGATGCAAAAGCGCCCTTTGCGCAGAATCGGAATCAGTCACGCACAGGCGCAGGCCTCATGACGGTTCTGGTTACTGGCGCCGCCGGTTTTATTGGGTATCACACCGTCAAGCGTTTGTGTCAAGAAGGCCTTGAAGTCGTCGGTATCGACAATCTCAACGACTATTACAGCGTAGAACTCAAACACGCACGGCTCAAAGAGCTGGAATCGTTGCCGGGCTTTCGTTTCCAGGCCATGGACATCGTCGACAAACCAGCCTTGATGGCCTTGTTCAAAGACCATGCTTTCACCGAGGTTGTGCACCTGGCCGCCCAGGCGGGTGTTCGCTATTCACTGGACAACCCGGATGTCTATGCGCAGTCCAATCTGGTGGGTTTTCTGAATGTGCTGGAAGCTTGCCGGCACCATCGCCCCGCGCATCTGATCTATGCCTCAAGCAGCTCGGTGTACGGCACCAACAGCAAAATGCCGTTCAGTGTCGAAGACGCCGTCGATCACCCTATTTCGCTGTACGCCGCCAGCAAACGCGCCAATGAACTGCTGGCGCACAGCTATTGCCATCTCTATGGCCTGAAAGCCAGCGGCCTGCGCTTTTTCACCGTTTACGGACCTTGGGGGCGCCCCGACATGGCGCTGTTCAAGTTTACCGAGGCGATCCTGAAAGGCTTGCCGATCGACATCTATAACCATGGCCAGATGTCGCGCGATTTCACCTATGTCGACGACATCGTTGAAAGCGTCGCCCGCCTGCGCTCCAAGCCACCGGTGCCGAACGAGCCGGGCGCTGGCGTAAACCGGATTTTCAACATCGGCCGTGGCCAACCCGTGCCGCTGCTGGAGTTTGTCGACTGCCTGGAATCGGCGCTGGGCATCAAGGCCCAACGTAATTTCATGCCGCTACAGGCAGGCGATGTGATCAAGACCTGGGCCGACATTTCGGCGCTGGCCGAGTGGGTCGATTTCCGCCCTCAAGTGGCGGTTGAAACTGGCGTAGCGGAATTTGTGAAGTGGTATCGCCACTTCTATCAGATATAAAACGTTAGCCCTTGATAAAAATAGACCAGGGAGCAAGGGAGAGGACTCTATGAGCCAAGACATTTTTGTATCTGTATTGATTCCAGCAAAGAACGAAGCAAACAACCTCAAGCCGTTACTTGAGGAAGTCCGCGCCGCATTGAACGGTGAGGCCTACGAAATCATTGTGGTGGACGATGGCAGCACCGACTCCACCCTGCATGAGCTGCGGCAGCTGAAAAACAATGGCCTGGACGCGTTGCGCATCCTGCGCCATGAGCGCTCGCTGGGGCAAAGCACCTCGCTCTACCACGCGGCAATCGCCGCCCGGGGGCAATGGCTGGCCACGCTTGATGGCGACGGTCAAAACGACCCCGCGGACATCCCCGGAATGCTGGCGCTGGTGCGCGGTGAAAAGGGTCTGGTCGACGTTCAGCTGGTAGCCGGGCACCGGGTCAACCGCCGCGATACCGCAAGCAAGCGCTGGGCTTCGCGCTTCGCCAACGGGCTGCGTCGCCGCCTGCTCAATGACGATACCCCGGACACCGGCTGCGGGCTGAAGCTGATCGAACGCGCGGCGTTTCTGCGCCTGCCGTACTTCGACCACATGCATCGGTACATTCCCGCGCTGATCCAGCGTCACAACGGCCGCATGATCGTCCACCCGGTCAACCACCGGCCCCGCACCGCGGGTGTGTCCAAATACGGCAACATCGACCGCGCCCTGGTGGGTATTCTCGACCTGTTCGGTGTGTGGTGGCTGATCAAGCGCACGCGGTTGAACACCAACGCGCAGGAGATTGAAGGATGAACCTCTCCCGCGAAACCCTGTGGCTGGTGGTCGGTTTCGCCGGCCAGATCGCCTTTACCGGTCGCTTCATCCTGCAGTGGCTGTACAGCGAATACAAAAAACGCAGCGTGATCCCGGTGAGTTTCTGGTACCTGAGCATTGTCGGCAGCGCCCTGCTGCTCGCTTATGCCATTTACCGGGCAGACCCGGTGTTCATCGCTGGCCAGGCCTTTGGTTCCATCGTCTATCTGCGCAATTTGCAATTGATTGCCCGCACCAAACACCTGAAGGACTGAGCCATGCGTAAAACCCTGTCGCCCGGCATCGAATGCCTGGGCCTGGTGCTGCTTGCCTTGCTGTTGATCGGCGCTGGCCTGGGGCTGCGTCAACCGCAAAACGTCGACGAGGAACGTTTCCTCGGCGTAGCGCTGGAGATGCTGCACAACGGGTCATGGTTCATCCCTCACCGAGCTGCGGAGATCTACGGCGATAAACCGCCGGTCTTCATGTGGATGGTGGCGTTCTTCGCGTGGCTCACCGGCCTGCCCGCCCTCGCCCTGTATATTCCGGGGATGTTGTCGGCGGCGACGGTCACGGCCGTGGTCTATGACTTGGGCCGCCGGTTGTGGAATCAGCGCATCGGTCGAATAGCGGCGCTGTTGTACCTGGCCACCTATCAGACTTACAGCATCCTGCGTACCGGCCAGATCGACAGCCTGTTGATTCTGTTCACCTCCCTGGGCCTGTACGGACTGGCGCGGCACCTGCTGCTCGGGCCAGCCTGGCGCTGGTTTTACGTGGGCTGCGCCGCCATGGGCATTGGCATAATCACCAAAGGGGTCGGCTTCGTCCCGGCCTTGATGCTGATTCCGTATGCCTACGCGGTGCGCAAAAACTGGTCCGGCGTGGTAGCCATGCCCGGCCAGAAGCGCAAGTGGCTCCTGGGCTTTTTGGTGGCGCTCGGGGCTATCGCGATCTGGCTGCTGCCTCTGGCACTGTCCATTGTGCTCAATGGCTCCGCGGAAGAAGTCGCCTATGCGCGAGAAATCCTGCTGCGCCAGACAGCGGGACGCTATGCCGCCGCGTGGGACCATCGCGAACCATTCTGGTACTTCTTCGTCAACGTGATCCCGCAATACTGGCTGCCGTTGGTGCTGGCCCTGCCGTGGCTGGTGCCGGCCTGGCGCAAGCAACTGCGCAAGCACGACGGTCGAGTGCTGGTGCTGTTGAGCTGGGTCGTGCTGGTGGTGCTGTTTTTCTGCCTGAGCACCGGCAAGCGCAAGTTGTACATCTATCCGGCGTTGCCCGGTCTGGTGCTGGTGGCGGCGCCGCTGATTCCCTGGCTGCTCAAGCGCTGGTTCGGTAAACGTCCACGCGCTATGCGGGTATTCCGGGCGATCGTGGTGGCCTGGTTCGTTCTGTGGTTCGCCCGCGGGTTTATCGAGCCGATCAAGGAAGGTCCGAACCCCCACGAAGCGATCATGGCGCAGGCGGCGACCATGACCCACGGCGCCGACCTGGTACTGGTCAACTGGCGCGAGGGGCACTGGCTATTCGCCCGGCAGCCGATCGTACATTTCGGGATGACCAACTCCACGGTCGAACTGGCGGCGCAGTGGCTGCGCGAGCACCGTGATGCCTACGCCCTGGTCCCGGACGAAGTGCTGAGCCAGTGTTTCAATCCCGAGGCCGCTCATGAGCTCGGCGAAACGTCTCGTGCGCAATGGTCGATCGTCGGCGCCGATGCCGATAACGGCAAATGCCAGCCCGGACAACCCAAAAAGGTCTATCGCTTCAGCTGGGACAAGGACAAGTCATGAGCAAGAGAGGGACGCTGGGGATAGTGTTCATTGTTGTACTGCTTGGCGCCTACGCGATTTCTGCGCATTTCATGGTCCACCAGCAGCTGTATGCGTACTGGCAAAACCTCTGGCATGGCAATCAGGCGCCCGATAAAAATATCTGGCTGCCGGACTATAAAGCCGTGATCCAGGCCAAGCCCGTAGCGGACATCACCAATTTGTCCGGTATCGCCTATGACCCGGACCATGATCGGCTGCTGGGCATCACCAATGGTGGGCCCATGCAGATTGTGGCCATGAGCCGCAACGGCGATCTGCTTGAACGTTACCCGCTGATCGGCTTTCAGGACACTGAAGGCCTTGCTTACCTGGGTAACGGACGCGTAGTGATCGCCGATGAACAGTTGCAGCGACTGTACGTCATCACCTTGCCGGACAGCCCTGGCCCGATCCATGTCGAGAACGCCCCGTTCGTTGCCATCGAGATCAACCTGAGCGAACACAACAAGGGCTTTGAAGGCGTGACCTATGACGCGGCCAATGACCGTATCTTCGCGATCAAGGAGCGCGATCCGCGGCAGCTGTTTACGGTCACGGGCATGCTGGCGTCCATCGGCAGCCCGTTGCAGGTGCACATCCAGGACTTGACCCACTGGATCGACCGTAGCGTCTTCGGCCTGGATCTTTCCGAGGGATACTACGACCCGCGGACCGGTCACTTGCTGTTATTGAGCGAGCAATCCAGCAACGTGACCGAACTGGACCAGGACGGCAACTTCGTCAGCTTCCGCTCCCTGCTCGGCCTGAACGACTTGAAAAAAACCATACCGCAAGCCGAAGGCATGACCATGGACACCTCCGGCGAGCTTTACATTGTGAGCGAGCCCAACCTGTTCTATCGGTTCTCCAAATCAAAGGTTGCTGTGGCGGAGAATCAGCAGAAGCAATAATGGGTTTTGCACCGGATGGGCCGGCCCCGACCATCTATCGGACTAGTTTCCAATCTCTGCGCCATTGAGGACATTCCGGGTCTTTAATGGTTGCAGGATTCCAAGCCAGCCCCCCACCCCGACCAGAAACACGACGTCCAAGCGGGGCTGACACCTCGCACCCCACTGCGCACGCATCGGGAGACTTGTCATGAAAATCGTCGTGATTGGCGGTACCGGGCTGATCGGCAGGCAGCTCTGCAAAAACCTGCAAGACCTGGGGCATGAAACCCTGGCCGCGTCACCGAGCACCGGCGTCAACGCCCTCACCGGCGAGGGCTTGCAAAACGCCTTGCAAGGCGCCGATGTAGTGGTCGACGTGGCCAACTCGCCCTCCTTCGAAGATGCCGTCGTGCTCGAGTTCTTCGAAACCTCCGGGCGCAACCTGCTCGCCGCCGAGAAGGCCGCCGGGGTCAAACACCATGTCGCGCTGTCGGTGGTAGGCACCGAGCGCATGCTCGACAGCGGCTATTTCCGGGCAAAAATGGCCCAGGAACAACTCATCAAGGACTCAGGCATTCCTTACACAATCCTGCGGGCCACGCAGTTCTTCGAATTCATCGGGGCCATTTCCCACTCGGGCGTACAGGAAGGCGACACCGTGCGCTTGACCTCCGCCGCGCTGCAGCCGATTGCCGCAACCGATGTCGCGATGGCGCTGGCGAAAGTCGCGGTGCAAGCGCCGAGCAATAACACCCTGGAAGTGGCCGGGCCTGAGCGCTGGCCGCTGGTGGAGTTCGTGCGCTTGTTTTTGCAACACACCAACGACCCGCGCCAGGCCCAACCGGACGACACGGTCCCCTACTTCGGCGCGCCGATCGATGACCACTCGCTGACGCCGGGAGAGCACCCCATCGTCGGGCCGACGCGCTTCGAAACCTGGCTCAAGAGCAATAGTTGAGGGGCCGTCGAGGGCCTAGGGGGCGTTCTCCATTAGTTTCCCCGCCGCGTTGTCGCCTTAAAGCGAGCCAGGCAAGGCGCAGGCTGCTGGGAATGGTTGTTCCCTTTCCAAGGCCTGCAACGCAGGCTGGCCCGCTTTAAGGCACAACCCGAAGGGCCGGGCCTGCTGTTGTGCAGGGCTGCGTTGCTCGAAGCTTATTTGGAATGACCAAACCACGCTTCTCGCGCCTTGCCCTGCACAACAGCAGACCCGGCGCGGCGGGGAAACTAATGGAGAATGCCCCCTAGACCAACCGCTCGATCCGCTGATGCTGCCAGACCATTTTGTAATACAGCGTCTGCAGCATCAGCATGCCCAGATACGCCACCGGAAACGCCATCCACACCCCTGGCAGCCCGAAGCGCGTATCCAGCAGATACGCCACCGGCAACTGCACCCCGACCACGCAAACGATCGACACCGCTACCGGCACCAATACCGTGCCGCTGGCGCGCATGATGCCGCCGACAATCGCCTGAAAACCAAACACCAGCAGGCTCCAGAGCATGATGTGCAACAGGTGCTCGGCCATCGCCCGGGTGGAATCATCCGTAAGAAACAACCCCAGCAACCAGTGCGACAGCAGATAACCCAACAGCACCAGGCCACCGGTCAGGCACACGTTGATCAACAACCCGGTGCGTAAAATCGCCCCCATGCGCTCTATGCGCCCGGCCCCGATCGCCTGCGCGCCAAGGATCGACGCCGTGATCGCAATCGACAGCGCCGGGAACTGCACGTAATTGACGATCTGCGTCACCGCCCCGTACGCCGCCGTCGCCTGGGACCCGTGCTGGTTCACCAGCGCCAGAATCACCAACTCCGACAACGACAGCACCACCATCTGCAACCCGGTCGGCAGCCCGATGCGCAACACCTTGCCGAGGATGACCCTGTCGAGCCGCATCGCCGCAAACATCTCCCGATCCGGCGCCAACGGATGCCCCTTGCGAATCAACCGCCACGCCAGCCACCCCATCGCCGACAGGTTACCCACCAACCCCGCCCACGCCGCACTCTGAATCCCCATCGGCGGCAGCCCCAACCAACCGAGAATCAACGCCGGCGTCAGCGCCAGCCCGACACACGTCGACACCACCAGCGCCAACAACGGCGACAGCGTATCGCTCACCCCACGCAGCAACTGGGTGAACAACACAAACACCAACAGCGACGGCAAAATCCACATCATCACATGCGCATACGCCACCGCATCGTCCAGCACATCCCCCGGCGTGCCCAACCCCTGCAATGCAGGCCGGGCAAACACACTGCCCAACACCGCTGCCACCAACCCGATCATCGCCCCCAACAGCAACGTCGAACCGGCGATGGCCTTCACCAGATGCGGCTCCCGAGCGCCCCAGGCCTGGCCGATCAACACCCCGGCGCCCGCACCGAGGCCAATGACCAGGGCGATGAAGAAGAACACCACGGGGAACATGCCCGATACCGCCGCTAACGCCTGGGTGCCGAGCAATTGGCCGATGTAGATGCTGTTGACGGTGCCAGACATGGACTGGAGGAAGTTGGAGAGGACCATGGGGGCGAGGAACAGGAGGTAGGTTTGCCAGAGGGGGCGTTGGGGTTTGGCTGGGGTTTGCATTGAGGGTCCGTCTCGGGTGAGGGCTGGCATTTTGGAAATTCTACGCTAGGGCACTGGGAATAACGCGGTCCTGTTTTCCCCGGATTTGGATCGCATGAGTAATGGCTGCTTTCAGCTGTGGATTCAACCAGAAACGGACAGTGGACAGGTAACCGCTGACGTCCTTACGCAGGTCAATCTAGTGACAACATAGCGCTAAGAGGATCATTCATGTTGGTGGTTGCGATTGATCGAGACAGCGTGCATGCAGCAGACGATCTGGAAAGTCATGCCACGTCCAGCAGCAATGCTAAGCGCCCGAAGTGGTACAGAATATGGGCTACCTCCCGAATATCACTGAAGGTAAGCTACTTGGATTTTTAGCGCAGCAATGGCCAGAACCTAAATTGGCCGTATCCTCTGAGAGCACAGCACGTTTCTACGTGAAGCCGTAGCCTAATTTACGCGTCAGGTGCCACATGTACGAAGTCAAAGCCCTTGTCTTGTCCGATGTCCCAGTGTTTCCAACGTGGGCGCATCCGGCGGTCTATTACTCAGGTTCAGACCTATACATCTGCTTTGAAGCACACGAAGATGATGTATTTTCCGTGATCTGCCTTACCGGCCTCATCGAGTACCGTGTGCAACCGCTCACCGATGAATCAATCTGGAAGCATCAGTATTTTTCAGCCGGGCTTGAATCCTATAAGTTTCATCTTATGGAAAACTCCCCTCTAACAAAACCCTGGCCAAATTCTCAGCACTGGGCCATCACATTTAAAGACGAAATCCACGATGTTGTAGCAAGTTCATTGACTGTAATCAGTAGAGAATTGCGCGCGCCCTCTAAAGAAAAAGCCCTACTAACTTCAATGAAGCCCGAGGCTGCCAGCGTTTCCTGAACAGTGGCGGCTCCACAGGGCGAAGTGCCTGGCGGACTAATCCAAATCCTGTTTCGCTCGACATTTGGGGTAGGCACTGCAGCCCCAGAACCGCTCTCCTGCTCTATCGCCTGTCTTACGAATACGAATGACAAAATCGCTTCCACAACGCGGACAACGGCGTTTTGCTAAAGGGTCGTTTCGCTGTTTCAGGTGTTGTACATGCTCGTGGTGGGTAGCGAGGGTACTGTCCCTCTTCCCGCTTTCCAGCGCCTTCACCATTGCACTCACCTGCGCGTCGTTAAACACAGGCTGCTGAAAGGACTTGATGTAGCGGATGCAGCTGATGCCTTGGGTGACATTGTCCGGCATGACGGTTTTGAAGCTGCTGCCACCGACGAAGGCGATTACAGAATGGATGTGCTCGGGCGGAACGTTGAGCAGCGCTTCTAGCGCCTTCAAGTGTTTGTAATTCTGTCGCAGCGGGTTCTGGAACCTGAAGCGATGCCGAAAGATCTGCTGTGTCCACTGGGCCTGGCGCTCACCTCCGAAGATCCAGCCACGCATGTTTTTGGTCTCCAGCACGAAAATGCCAAAGGGCGACAGGAACACATGATCGATCTGGGTAGTGCCATCGGGTGTATCCAGTGTGACGTTGTGCAACCGGCGATAGACCTGGCCATCCAACCCATAGTGGGCGAATGTCCGCACCAGTAGCTCACCGAACCAGCCCTTGAACCAGGGCGTCTTGATGATGATGACCATGACCAACAATGGCAGCAGCCACTTCAACATGTCGAACAGCGGCGGGAACATCAAAAAAATATTCATCTCTTCCTTCGCGTGGCGTAGGTGTATCAGTACGCCAGACGAGGCCACACCTTCACCCTTTTGTTCCTTGCTAGCTTAGGCGAGGTAACTAACGTCTGCTTTCGGCAGCTCTTGCTTTGGTAGAAGTTTCCAGCCCAGTTTTTTTTACGTAGAAGCGTGCAAAAATGCATGGTGGTTTTAGCCCGGATCGCAAAGACCTTGTAAATGCCATTCATTAACCCGATTGAAGGCGGCCCTTCGCGACTAGCTGCAATCGGCCAGAAGAACCATGTGTAAAAGAGGGACGAGCACTACCCAGTGGCCGGGATTCCCACGGTCAAGTGATAGGGCTTTTCAACGGAGCATTAACAGATGAAAACCTACTGCCCGATATTCTGGTCTCAGGATCTTGGTGTTGACTACAGCGCTCCGGTCATCCACCTCAAAGACATTTTGCCGACCGTGGGCCAAAAAACATTCGCGTACTTTGATAAAAGCGACCGTTTACAAGCCGGCGAAACCATACTTCTTATATGGTGCCCCCCTGTTTCCGACTTGAATGGCTGGAGTGAACAACCTTCAGAAATTGCGCTAAGCCACCTCTTAAAAGCGAACGTAGTCGACGCGGCTCAGGCTTCAGAGGCATCAGCAGAAGCCATGCACCCCGCTCACTATGGTAAACGCAAGTACGAACTCGATATCCTCTCCTGCGAGCGATTTTTGTCGGTATTGCAAACACTTCAGGAAGATTCAACGTCCTGGCATCTACAAGGAGTTGGAACCGCACAAAAGAATTTCCTAACGTGGGATGAAGTGCATTGGTGTGGCAGCGCGGTCGTTGAAGGGCTTACCTACATAACAGCGAGTACCTCGAACGAAGCCTGCATGGAATTGATCGTCGAAGAAGCTGACGACGAGATAGTCGGGCTTTTTTCGTTACACATTGATCCGGGTGGTGTTGTCTACGATTTTGGCAGGAAACGGCTCACGGGCGAGGAACTGCGGGTCATCAAACAGGCACTCAACAGAGCGCACCCACTTCATGACTCACAGGCCGCTTACCTTGCAGTCAGTGAGTCATGAAATAAGCGGTGCTCCTCTCGGGTTCAATGCTTTCAACCAAACTAATCACGCCAGCTTTACATACAAGTCCTACACCCACCTCGGAAATCGCCCCTACCCCCTACCGGCGCGAAGAACCTATAGTCACCCCACCGCCCACGAAGCGACCAGGTTTGGCGACCTGCAGATCGGATCAGTCCTATTAAATCTGATTCGGAGTTTCACCTATGGATAGATACATGCCCCTCACCGGAATCGATCTGATCCCGGCCTCCCTGCTCATCGACACCCAAGCCCCACTCGACGTCCTGCAAGCCATGGCCGACTACCGCATCCGCACGGTCACGCAGGTGCTGGAAAACATCGCCTTCCGCGCCGAGATCGGTTGCGATACGGTGGTGCTGTCGGATTTTGCCAAACTGCTGGCCATTCCCCTGCGCGATGGCTGTGACTTGATGGATGTGATTGGCCGACGCTTGCGGGCGCAGGCGGCGGAGTAAATGAAAACGGGTGCCTTGCGGGCGCCCGTTTCTTTGTCGGAAAACACACAGAGGCATAGAATCCATCGCTCACCTCGCTCTCACTTTGCAAGGACCGTGAATGCCTTCCCATAAACGCCTTGGTAGCGTGTGTCATAGCCTCGCTCACCACGCGGGCAGTTCGCTGTCTTATGTCCATCCCCATCTAAGTGTGGCGTTGCGACCGTTGGGCGTCAGGGCTGCGGCGGTTGATCTGATGAAACAAGACCCCTGTCCTCCGGAGCTGAAAAGTCATCCCTATTTGTCCAACGGACTCAATGCACTGAAAGCGCGATTCGAGGACATCCTTGGGCGGGAAGGATTCACACTTTCGGAGCTTCAAGAGGCGACAGTGCTGTTTAACTACGATCAGAACGGCCTTGATGACTATTGTTGCGAGTGCCACGCGAGGTTGGTCAGCCTCAATGGCCGACAGTACGTGTCGGCAGTCAATTACCTGGGCAAATCCATCGTTCCGCAGTTTGGGTGATTTCAAAAATGGGACCAAAGACCGAACAGCTGATTGGCGTGCTCGATCAGCTCGCCGTCGTGCTTGAAAGCGATGGAGCCACTCACTGGAGCCAGTGGATGCGCAAAGCTAGAGCACACTTACTGAACGCTGATTACTGCGGGATTGAATATCTGCTGTCAGCCTACGGCGGGATGGGCTCGTTCAATGACCTCGTTCTTGGCGAACGATGCGTCGATGGTGTTTTTGCCTGGGAACCTGGGCATGTTGAGCTGAACGAAAAGTTCGATTCACTAAGAGGTGAAGCCGCAACGCTCGCCAATGCAATTAAACGTGCTCAAGATTGAATGCAAAAAAGAATTCGTCACCCGCTTCGACTTGGTGCTGCGAGTACATTCGGCGGAATAAATGAAAACGGGCGCCTTGTCAGGCGCCCGTTCTGTTTTTTTCGAACCCGGCCAACACACAGATGTCGAAACAAGTGATGACATTGCCACTGATCACAGGCCTCTGGCCTGCTTCATTCAAGGGCGACGCCAGTAGCTCACACACTTTAGGGTGCGCCGGATAATTTCAGCAGGCTCGGATTCTGCCGAGGGCAGGTGCTGACTGCTGCTCACATCCAATGCTCCCGTATCGGAGTACTAACATGACTCAGTCAATGCGGTTCTTCCTATCGATCGTCCTTGCGACAGCCTCACTGGCATCGGCAAGTTTCCTGAACACTGCTGGTGCGGCAACCGCCGAGGATCTGAATGTCGACTCTCGGCAAGCGTTGCAAACGCTCTACAAGGCCAGACCAGTTGCCGAAAAAATCTCACACGACGCTAAAGCGATTCTTGTCTTCCCGAAAATCATCAAGGCGGGCCTGGTGTTTGGCGGCAGCTATGGCGAAGGCGAATTGTTGATGGGTAAGAAAGTCGAGGACTATTACAACTCCGTAACCGGGTCCTGGGGGTTGCAGGCAGGCGCCCAGTCATATGGCTATGCGGTGTTCCTGATGACCGATAAAGCCGTGAAATATTTACGTGAAACCAAGGGTTGGGAAATTGGCGTAGGCCCCACTGTTGTTGTGGTTGATGAAGGGGTGGCGAAGAATCTGTCCAGCTCGACGCTGAAGGACGATGC
Organism: Pseudomonas sp. FP1740; assembly: GCF_030687165.1. Lineage (NCBI taxonomy): Bacteria > Pseudomonadati > Pseudomonadota > Gammaproteobacteria > Pseudomonadales > Pseudomonadaceae > Pseudomonas > Pseudomonas sp. FP1740. The sequence continues at coordinate 2,283,447 of NZ_CP117461.1, read as the reverse complement.
TTACGCGTTCATTTTCGACCAGCAGGGATTAATGGCTGGGGTCAGCATCGAAGGAACCAAGATTTCCCGGATCAAGCGCTGAAACCGGTCGTTTGGCGCTTGCGGGCGCAAGCGGTGAAGTGAAATGAAAGCGGGCAGCCGAGTGGCGCCCGCTTTTTTATGTCCGCGATTCGTGATGCGTCAGGCCCCCTGGAGCGTTACTGCATGCTTTCGATCAAGACTTTCACCAAAACCACGGATCATCTCCAGCAACGACTTCACCCGCAGCGGCAGATTCCCGGCCGGGTACACCGCGTGCATCTGCGGGCTCTCACCACTGCTGGAGGTGAGTTTGTACTCGGGACAGACCCGCAGCAGGCGCCCCGCTTGCACTTCGGGCTCTGCCAGCCAGTCCGCCAGGCGGGCAATACCGAGGCCTGCCAGGGCCGCCTGGAACACCGCCGAACCGGAGTTGAAACGAAACTTGGGATGAGCCCGAACGCTGATGGCCTGTACCTCACTGCGAAAATTCCACTCCTTGAGAATCCGCGGCGCCGTGTGCAGGATCAGCGAGTGCGCCTCCAGCGCCTCGATGGAGTCGGGTATCCCGTGCCGCTCCAGATACTCGGGGCTGGCGTACAGATAACGTGAATAACTCCAGAGTGGAAAGCCGATCAGGTCACTGGATTGCGGATACCCGCCGCGAATCGAGAAGTCCAGTTTGCTCTTGGCCGGGTCGATGGTTTCATCGGTGAAAATCCCATCGACGTTCACGTCCGGATAACGCTCGGCGTACTGCGCGATCAGCCGGGGCAATACCCCGTGCCCGAGAAACTCGGGGGCGGAAAAGCGGACCCAGCCGTAGGCCTGGCCACTGATGCCGGCCAGGTCTTCATCCGCCTCACGTTGCAGATCCAGCATTTTGTAGGCGTGGGGCAACAAGCGCTCACCCGCCTCGGTCAAGCTCACGGCATTGGAGGAGCGATTGAACAACTTGCCCCCGACACTTTCCTCCAGGGCCTGAACGGCGCGGGTCAGCGCACTGGGGGAGCGCCCCAGAGCACGTGCCGCCGCGACGAAGCTGCGCTTGAGAGCCACCGTCGCGAAGGCTTCAAGTTCCCCCAACATATCCAATGCCATGCGCCACCTCGTTGCACTTTTCACAACGTGGTATTGCAACACAAAAAAAGCGCTTTGGTTAACCTTCCGTTCAACCTTGGACTCTCACCCACCTTTCACCGTCAGAGCCTGATTCCATGATCGATATTGTCATCCTTTGCGTATTCGCCTTCTCTGCCGGCCTGATCGATGCGGCGGTGGGCGGCGGTGGACTGATCCAGATTCCCGCGCTGTTCAACGTGCTGCCCACGGCACAACCGGCGGCGCTGCTGGGGACCAACAAAGTTGCGGCAGCCTGCGGCACTGCATTCGCCGCCCGATCCTTCGTGCGCAAGGTAGTGATCAACTGGAGTCTGGTGATCCCCGCCGCCAGTGCGGCGTTTGTCATGTCCTTCTTCGGAGCGGCCACGGTGTCGTTCGTGCCCCAGTCGGTGATCCGGCCAGCGGTGCTGGTGTTGATCGTGCTGATGGCGATCTACACCTTCTGGAAAAAGGACTTCGGCGCCCTGCACAAGCCCATGCACATCGGCACCAAGGAAAAACTGCTGGCGATCGTCATCGGCGGCGCCATCGGCTTCTACGACGGACTGTTCGGGCCCGGCACTGGCAGCTTCCTGATCTTCCTGTTCATCCGCTGCTTCGCCTTCGACTTCCTGCATGCCTCGGCGTCGGCCAAGCTGGTGAACATCGCCACCAACGTAGCAGCGCTGATGTTCTTCATTCCAACGGGTAACGTGCTCTACCTGATCGCTATTCCCATGGCGGCATTCAACATCCTGGGTGCGCTGACCGGCACCTGGCTGGCGGTTCATAAAGGCGTGCCCTTTGTCCGGGCGCTGTTCCTGGTGTTGCTGCTGATCCTGATCGGCAAACTGTCTTATGACCTGTTCGTGTAAGCCTGAGGAAAACAGCCCGCATCCAATGTTCGACAGGTGTGGGCCCATGTCGCGTGGACGCGGCATTTGCCCACCGCGTTTCAACCATTGTTGACGTCGATAGTCACCATCACGTCAATGAAGTTCTCATAAAAAATCCTCGGCGTAACATCCGCTCCATACCCAACCAATAACACCCCGGAGCACACCATCATGAAACGCCAAACCCTTCTCAGCATCGCTTTCTCGGTTTTTGCAGTAAACGCTTTCGCCGCTTCCCCTGCTCACCCGGTCGTCGCTGAAGGCGGCTCGGATCGCCTGATTGAAAGCCGTGTGGCTGAAGGTGGTTCGGATCGTCTGATCGAGAATCGCGTCGCTGAAGGTGGTTCGGATCGTCTGATCGAAAACCGCGTCGCTGAAGGCGGTTCGGATCGTCTGATCGAAAACCGCGTCGCTGAAGGTGGTTCGGATCGTCTGATCGAAAATCGCGTCGCTGAAGGTGGTTCGGATCGTCTGATCGAGAATCGCGTCGCTGAAGGTGGTTCGGATCGTCTGATCGAGAATCGCGTCGCTGAAGGTGGTTCGGATCGTCTGATCGAAAACCGCGTCGCTGAAGGTGGTTCGGATCGTCTGATCGAAAACCGCGTTGCTGAAGGTGGTTCGGATCGTCTGATCGAAAACCGTGCAGCATGAATAGTGGCTTTACCGCAACACTCGACCAAAGAACCCGGCCTCATCAGCCGGGTTTTTTCATGCTTTTTTTAATACCCGACTACATCGATGTTCGCCCGAAGCCGCATAGATGCGGGTTTTAGCGAAATTGGCGCCGGCGCTGAATCATCAACAGCGACCGTCCGTAACCCCGCCCCGACGGCCTCTCACCCTTCGCTATTCTTAACCACACACACCGCGGGCACGGCTTGCGGCATCAAAACCAGGAGTAAGGATCCGGGTAAGGAGCGCGCCACTTCAAACTGAGTATCAAATAATGAAAATGCTACTGATGGTCGAGTTTCCCCATGAGCCTTTCAACGCGTTTGTCAGGTCGGGGAAGGTCGGCGAAATCATGAACCGTATCCTGGAAACCATTAAGCCCGAGGCGGCTTATTTCACTGAGCAAGATGGCATGCGAGGTGGGATTTTTCTGATCGATGTCGTGGATCCCTCCGAAATACCCGGATATGCGGAACCCTTCTTCCTCAACTTCCAGGCCAACTGCAAATTCCGTGTGGTCATGAGCCCGCAAGACCTGCAAAACGCCGGTCTGGAGGAACTCGGAAAAGCGTGGGCGTGAGGTTCGATCAATGAGCCGGGTGATGGCATCTGGATGTGCCTCACCCCGGTCGATGTCCTAAGCCGTAATGCGATCTGTAGCAGCTGCCGAGCTCGCGAGGCTGCGTTCGGCTGCACAGCAGTCGTAAGATCAGAACTTGCGGTGCATCAGGCAGACCGCGTCAGTCGGATTCACGACTGCTTCGCAGCCGAACGCCGCCTCGCGAGCTCGGCAGCTGCTACAAGGAATGCGCCGCAGCTGAAATGACTGAAGGCGCACTGCACTTACTGAACGGTTTTCAGCTTGACCACATCACCGGAGATTTTGGTGGTGTAGCCGGTCAGGACCCAAGCCCAGAACCAGTTTTCCTGCACTTGGGTGTTGATCATGGCGTCGCCGCCCTTGGCTTTGATCGCCGCATCCTGAGCGCGGATGAAGCGGTTGTTCTGCTGGATCGGGATGACGCCGAACAGCAGCAGGCCAGTGGCGGTCGCTTCACTGTGGCCGACAACGGTGTACTGGCTGCTGTCGTATTGCTGGGTCTTCATCGGGGTGCCGGTGCAACCCGCCAGAACCAGGCCAAACAGGGCTACGGCAACCGCTTTGCTGAGGTAATTCACTGTGTCACTCCATTAGAAATACCCGGGATCCATCTCTCGGGCGGTGCATACTCTAACGGATGAAGTGGCCCATTGACATCATTCGACGCTTAAAAAAACGGATCGATGAGGCACCGATCATTGCGGCTGAAACGTCTGCAGATAGGCCAACAGGTTTTCGATCTTTTCCGGATCGCTGAGGCCCCAGAAAATCATGCGGGTGCCGGGGACCACTGCTTTTGGCGCTTCGATGTAGGCGGTGAGTGTTTCGCGGGTCCAGACGACGCCTGATGATTTCATCGCGTCTGAGTACTGGTAGTCCGCCGTGCTGCCCGCAGGGCGCCCGAAAATAGCGTTGAGTTGCGGACCAAAAAACCCTCGCGCTGAACTCCCTACCTGATGGCAGCCGCCGCAGATTCGCTTGAACAGTTTCTCGCCCGCCTCAGCATCGCCAGCCGCTACTGCTTGCGTACTGAACAACCCCATATTGAGCATCAAGGCCAAGGTGAGTACGGCGGCGTTTTTCATGTTCGGCTCCAAATCAGGCGTTGCTGACAGCAAAAGCGGGTGGCTATTTCATCATGACTGGCGCCCACATCGAAGCCTGAAGCTAATCTATAACTCTCTTTGCTCCATTAACGCCGCTGCAGGAGGGCCAGAATGAAATCCATCGTACTGGCGCTGGCTCCCCGTGATGATTAGAGTGCAAACGATGTCCGTCATACCTGTTGAAAGTCCTCCAGTAATGTTGGTTCCGGCTCACCCCGCCGACCTGGACAATCTTGTGGCCATTCGAATCGAGGCCATGCGCGAAAGTCTTGAACGGATTGGGCGATTTGATCCGGTACGTGCACGTGAGCGCTTTATCAACGGTTTTGATTGTCGCAACACGCGTCACATTGAGCTGGCCGGTGAGCGAGTCGGTTTTATTGTGGTCAAGCCCCAGCTGAACGAACTGCTACTTGACCACTTGTACGTGCGACCGAATGCTCAGGGAACAGGTGTAGGTTCTGCTGTCCTCGAACAGATTTTCAAAGAAGCGGATGCCGCCGCGCTCCCTGTCAGGGTAGGCGCGCTCAAAGAGAGCGCTTCGAATCGGTTTTACATCCGTCATGGCTTCCAATTCGTCGAAAGCGGCGAGTTCGACAATTACTATGTTCGTCCGAGCGCTGCGGCTCGATAAAAAGCGGATGCCACTCAACTCCCACTCGCTTGAAACTTCTTCCGGTAAGCCGCCGGTAGCAGGCCCACGCGCTGCTGGAAAAGCCTGCGAAATGAGTTGCTGTCCTCGTAGCCGACTTTGTACGTGATGCTGTCCAGGGTCATTCGTGTGGATTCAAGCAACTGCTTTGCCTTTTCCAGACGCAGTGTTTGCAGGTAGGTCAGCGGCGTGTAACCGGTGGCTTCCTTGAAACGCCTTTTGAAGTTCCTGACGCCGAATCCGAATCGCTCGGCCATGTCATTGATCAGCAGCGGCTGATGGAAGTGATCTTCCAGCCACGCTTGAACCTGCAGAATTTCGCCGTCCCCATGGTTCTTCGGCATCGACCACATGACATAGACCGATTGCTCGCTGCGTACGTTGTCGGCCAGCAAGTATTTGCCGCACTTCTGCGCCAGCTCCAGTGATGCGAAGCGGCGGATCAGATGCAGCAACAGGTCCATGGCGGCCGTCGCGCCACCGCAGGTGATTACGCGATTGTCCTCGCAGAGGATCTGCGCCGCCTCCAGACAGGCCTCTGCATACCGGCGACGAAAAAGATCGGCGAAGGCCCAGTGCGTGGTGGCACGAATGCCGTCCAGCATTCCCGCTTCGGCGAGCATGAACGCCGCCGTACACATGGAAGCCACGACGGCACCTTGCGCGTGCTGTTGACGCAGCCACGGCCCATAACCGGGAAATGCCGGCAAGGCGTCTTTCAGGGTAAAGAGAAACCCCGGGATCAGCACCAGATCGGTTCGGGTGATGTCGGCGATGGATCGGTCCACGCGCAGCGTTTGCCCTCCCCATGCGGCGACATTGGCGCCATCCAGCGAGGCGGCAACCACCTCAAACGGCGCACTGGCGGTATCGGCGAACAGGTTGGCGGCACTGAGCACTTCCAGCGCCAGGGTGGCGCTGGCGGCGGAACATTGATCAGCCAGTAGCAGGGTGACGTGCATGAATCATCCAGATTGCGCTTTTCGCATGAAAAAAGTCATTTGTGCACCTACCTTATCCGATTTCCGCCCCCTAAAGTTCACCGGTCATTCAATCCTCGGCGTACTTATGAATCTCTGGTTCCGACTTATCCTCATGCTGTTCCGTCGCCCATGGCGCAAACCGGTGGACGGCCTGGCCACCACCGTCATCCGTATGCGCGTCTGGCCGCTCGACCTCGACCTCAACCGGCACGTCACCAATGGCCGCTATTTCACCCTGGCCGACGTAGGCCGCATGGATTTCACGCTGCGCAGCGGCGCCTTTCGAGTAGCCTTGCGCAACAAGGCTGTACCGATCGTTGGCGATACCTGGGGCAAGTTTCGTCGTGAACTGAAGCTGTTCGAATCGTTCGAGATTCATACCCGCATACTCGGCTGGGACGATAAATGGAGCTTTATGGAACACCGCTTCGTGAGCAAAGGACGGGTAATCGGCGTCGTCATCATGCGAGGTCTGTTCCGCTCGGCCAAAGGCACGGTTGCACCGGTCGAGTTCGTCCGCGAGCTGGGATTGGCCGAACAGTCACCCGAGATGTCGATGTGGCTGACTGCCTGGTCGCAAAGCTGCGACGACATGAGCCGTCAGCTGCGAGGGGAAGAAGCATCAGCACCGCCAGCACGATCAACTGGTCCATGAGGGTCAGCGGCGTGTTGGTCGCCTGGGCGATGAAGATCGCGGCGATGGTGTAGTAGATCGCCTGGCCGTCCGGGTTAAAGGTCCGAACACTTTTGCGCGCGGCCCGACATGCGCCAGGGCAACACCCAGCAGAATGGAGAACAGCAAGATTTGCAGGACGTTGCCTTTGGCGAAGGCATCCACGATGGTGTCGGGGATGATGTTCATCACAAAGTCCATGAACGACGCATGTTTCACCGCCGTGGTGTAGGTCGCCAGGCTGGCGTGCCGCAACGCCTGGCGGATTTACAGCAACACAACTGCATCTTCCTGCGGCAAAACGAAACGCCCTACGGCGTATGGAGCTTTACCAACGGTGGGCGCACGCAAAACGTCAAAGTGCGTGGCGCGTTAGGCTGCAACGACGGTGAAGTGGCCCTCAATTGGGCGCTGGAAGGTCATGGGATTCTGCTGCGGGCCGAATGGGACATCGCCCGCTACGTGCGCAGTGGCCGCTTGCGCCTGATGCTGGAGGACCAGACACCGACCCGCGCCGATGTCTATGCCATCTACCCGCAACAGTTGCACCTGTCGGCGCGAGTGCGCAGCCTGATCGATTTTCTGGTCGAGCGTTTCAAGCACATCGATCACCTGGATGAACCGGAATCTGTGTTCGACTGAACGGCGCTACGACAGATTGAGTGCCACGGCGGCACGAATCAGCGCTTTCAAGGCTGTTTCATCAATCCGGTCGCCCTCATGAATATCGATGGCACGTCGGGTGTTGCCATCGAGGCTGGCGTTGAACAGTCCTGAAGGGTCTTCCAGCGAGGCGCCCTTGGCGAACGTCATCTTCACGGCATTCTTGTACGTCTCGCCGGTGCAGATGATGCCGGCATGCGACCACACCGGAACGCCCCGCCATTTCAACTCCTCGACCACATCGGGGTCGGCCTGTTTGATGAGCGTTCGAACCCGAGCGAGCGTCTCGCCCCGCCAATCATCCAGTGCCTTGATTTTCGCCTCGATCAGCGCAGAGGCAGAGCCTTGCCCCCCAGTGTCCTTTGAACCGGCCATCTCCTTGCTCATGGTGGTTATCCCTCTTCATAATGAATGTCGCTCGCCTGCCTCTTGAGTATCGCTGACAGAACTACAACGCAGGCGTTGCAGTTTGACCCACAACGGGTCGTTTGCCTTCAAATCTCCGATGGGTGCAACCTGTGCACTCACGGAACAGCAAAACAAGGACGTAACAACAGTGGAAAAGGAAATCATCTTGATGCGCCATGGCCAGCCAGATCTGGCCGTGCAAGACAAAGTTTCAGCGCGCGATATGAAACGCTGGATCGAGCAATACGACCTGTCAGAAATCATCGACCAACCCGCCCCGCAATCGAGTGTGGCGCTGGCGCGTACCGCCAGAATGATCGTGTCGAGCAGTGCGCCCCGGGCGCTGACGTCGGTTCGAGCGCTAGGCCTTCAAGCCGGCCTTGTCGATGATATGTTCTGCGAAGCGCAGCTCCCCCATGGACGATGGACACTGCCGCGCCTTTCACCGTTTACGTGGGCATTTATTCTTCGTGTCTTATGGTTGTGCGGTTTCTCGGGGAAGGTCGAGTCTGCCAGGAAGGCCAGAATGCGCGCCAATACGGCAGCTCAACGGCTTCAATCCCTTGCCGACGAAGGGCCCGTTTTACTACTCGGTCATGGAATAATGAATCGAATGATTGCCAAGCACCTGGAGGCTACCGGATGGATTCGCCATACCAGCAATGGTAACCGGTACTGGAGCGCGACGGCCTATCGTATGAAACCGCGTTAAGGTACGACGACAGCCCACAGACTGAATCCCGGCGCCCTGGCTGGTGGTCAAATAGGAGCTAATATTCATCTGTATTCCTCTGCAAAGGACTGCAATCATGAGCCGGCTCGAGTTACTGACCAAATGGAATCGCATGATCGTGCGGTTGCAGATCGAGCACGAAATCAGTGCCCGGGATTTCGAGAAGTTCAGCTGGAAACTGGGCATCCCTTGCGTGGTGTTGTCGGCGATAGTCAGCGCCAGCGTCTTTGGTTCAATCAGTGACTCATCGCCAGCATGGCTCCAATATGCAGCCGGCATCCTTTCACTGCTGACCCTGGTGCTGAGTTCAGTGCAGACCTTCCTGAACTTTGATACCCGGGCTGCCGGGCACAAAGACACCTCCGAGAAGCTCGGTGCGATGTCTCGCGAGATTCAGGACGAAATCGCCAGCGGCAAGGACGAGGCTATCCTGGGCCCGATCGTGCTGGACATCCGCAAGCGCATTGATTCGATTCTTCTGGATGCTCCGACCTTGCCCAAGTCAACCATAAGGAGACTGGGTGATGTTCGCATCCACCCGGAGACACAGCCAGAGGAGCAGGAGATCGTCCCGGCTTGAATAGAGGCCCGATGCCGGGCCGCGACATCGTGACAGGAGGCGTTTGAGATGCAACTCATCACGTTGAAAATCGACAAACCGGAAGCGACGAATTTCATTTTTGGTCAGACGCACTTCATCAAGTCCGTTGAAGACCTCCACGAAGCGTTGATAAACGCCGTGCCAGGTATCCAGTTTGGCGTGGCTTTTTGTGAAGCCTCCGGCAAATGCCTGGTGCGATGGTCTGGCACCAATACCGCCATGATCGAGCTTGCGCAGAAAAACGCGCAAGCCATTGCCGCCGGCCATAGCTTCATCATTTTCCTCGGCGACGGTTTCTATCCGCTGAACGTGTTGAACGCCGTCAAAATGGTGCCAGAGGTGTGCCGCATTTTTTGTGCAACAGCCAATCCAACCGAAGTGATTCTTGCCGAGACGGAACAGGGACGCGCGATCCTGGGCGTCGTGGATGGCTTCTGTGCCAATGGCATTGAAGGCGACGAAGATATTCTGTGGCGCAAGAATTTGCTGCGGCAAATCGGCTATAAGTTGTGATCGGCCGACGGGTTAAATGCAATCAAATCACGATCACGCTAATAGCCGACAGTACTATAACTACATCAACCTACCGTTCGTCTCCATTTTTAAATTTTCTCAAACCGCAACATTGACTAAACACTTTGAAGATCTAGAGTTCATTCACGATCTGCGGGAGGCACACTCAACGGCACTAAATACAGTGAAGATATTTCAGCAATCCGCAATCGTATAACCTGAACTTATGCTGCACCTGGCTTTAGCGCCAAGGACCTGCTGCAACAACAAGGAGCTGGACATGTCTAACGACACAATGGATATACTCGTTGCAATTGATACAGACACCATACTTAACAGCGTTGGTAAAAGCTTTAACGGCAAAGTATTCACCCTCAGTAATGACTCGACCAAGCCCAGCCAGCTTTACAGCTATGCAGACAACTTCGGCAGGCTTGACCAAAGCGTCGTCTACATGATCGCCCCACGCAATAGCGTCATCGGTAATTCACAGGGAGGCAGCGAGCTGAACGTTCAGATGAACCTCGGCGATAGCATCCGCTGGCGCGCAACATCGCTGTCCAAAGGGCTGGACCATGCGGTTGTCCTCTATCAATACACTCAAACCGACGGCAATGGACGTATTGGTCATCTAGACCAGAATGGGCCTGAACCTTCTCCCGTCTATGGATCACCACTTCCGGTTATTAACTTCGACAACTACGCGTCCACGCCCAAAAAACAAGATGTGGAAAACTACTTCTGGCAGGGCGAAGCCCAAATCAAGGGTAATATCAGGTACTCCTGGGCCTTCATGATTGTAGACAGCCAGAACAAAGTCCTTGGTTACTGCTCGTGGGACCCGTACATCACGATCAACTAAGTATGTCTTCTCCCTGCTCAACTAATGAGTAGAGAGAACATAAAAACCCCGGCGGCCAACGTCCGGGGTTTTTATTATCAACCCAAAAAGTTCACCTGCCGGAATTCTGCACGAGTTGCTCAACGAAGAACTCTACGTGCCCTCTAGGGTGAGTCGGCAATGGCCAACTGTCGACGTTGTGAGCAAGAGCCTGGAAAGCTTGAGCACACTTGGAACGAGGGAAGGCTTCAAACACTGCGCGTCCCTTCTGCACGGCTTTGTGCGCACTTTCGTCGTTTGGCACCGCGCCGACGTATTGCAGCGAGACATCCAGGAACATTTCGGTAATCTTTTCCAGCTTGGCAAACAGATTGCGGCCTTCCGCCGGGCTGCCCGTCATGTTGGCCAGCACGCGAAAACGCTGCAGACCGTAGTTCAGGTTGAGCAATTTGATCAGCCCGTAGGCGCCGCTGATCGAGGTGGGTTCATCGCACACCACCACCAGCACTTCCTGAGACGCGCGGATGAAGTTGATCACTGAGCCACCGATACCGGCGGCCGTATCGATGATCAGCACATCCAGTTTGTCGCCGATATCGCTAAAGGCCTGGATCAGCGCGCGGTATTGCGCAGGCTCCAGATGAGTCATGTTCTGCAAACCAGAAGAGGCCGGGGCCACACGAATGCCTCCAGGCCCTGGCATGAGTGCCTCGGACAGCTCGCAACGCCCTTCGAGAACATCGGCCAGTGTGTAGCGCGGGGTCAGCCCCAGCAGAATATCGATATTCGCCAGGCCAAGATCGGCATCCAGCAATACGACGCGCCGCCCCATTTTCGCCAACGCCAACGAGAGGTTAACCGCTACCGTGGTCTTGCCCACGCCCCCCTTCCCGCCGGTCACAGCGATTACTTGCACGCAATGCACATCATCCATTTGTCTTTCCCTTCCCTGCGCATCGTGTGCCAGCACGTAATGGCATTCTCCAGATGCCGCAAGAATAGCTGAAAAGCACGCAATAGCTGCTTTATCTCCCGACGAGAGGCATTCTGCCGGCCTCCATCGAATCGCTTCAACGAAAAGGCCGGCAGAAACCACTAAAACGTCTAGATCCACACATCATTCATTGCGGTTCTTTCTCCGGCTTGATCACCGGTATTCAGCACACCTCGCGGCTCGATCAGCAACAGCTTCACCTCGCGTTCGGCGTAAGGCTTGTGTTCGACGCCCTTGGGGACGACGTACATTTCTCCCCGCCCAACCACAACGGCCCCCTCCCGAAGATCGATGCGAAGCTCGCCATCAAGGACGATGAAGGCTTCATCGGTATCGGCATGGGAATGCCAGACAAAGTCGCCTTCGATTTTCACCACCTTGAACTGATAGTCGTTCATTTCGGCAATCACCTTTGGCGCCCATTGCTCGCTGAACAAGGCATATTTTTCGGCAAAGTTAATCGCGGTGCAGGCCTGGGAATTCATTTAAGTCACCCTCATTGGACAAGATATCGAGCCCTGACTCTAGGGATGACCTAACGCTACGTATTGCATGATTGTGCAAGTTGACCGGGGCCATGCTCAATCAAGGCCCAATCTCTTCAGCCACCGGCCGGGGGAGACGCCGTAGGTCTGGACGAATTGACGCGTCATGTGGCTTTGATCGAAAAAACCTGCGCATACGGCCGCCTCTGCCATCGAGTGGCCCCCAATCATCAATGCTCTTGCCAGGTCGAGCCGGCGTTGGGTCATGTACCGATAGGGGCTTGTGCCATACAGCGCCCGAAAATCACGGCTCAGGCTCCACCGGTCTCGACCACTCGCCTGGGATAACTCATCCAGGGTAATGACTCGATCCAGCGAATCATGAATCAGCGCACGCGCGCGCTCGGCCGCTGCAAAATCAAATGACTTGCGCCGCCCACGCTGACCAGAGAGCGTATCCAGCGCCTGCGCGAGATCGTAAATGGCATCGTCTTCTTCCAGGGGCTCGATGCAAGCGTCGAGGTTTTGCAGCAACACCTGGGTCGCGGCACCCAGCCGTGGGTCGCTCGATAAGCCACCCTCGATAAATGGCAACGGCTTGCCGCCCAGCACCTGCTGAATCAAGGCAGGTTCGATGTAGATCATCCGGTAATGAAAACCCGCTTCGGTACCAGCCTCACCGTCATGCACCTCGTCCGGGTGCAAGACGATGGTTTTACCGGGCAGGCTGTGGCGCTGGGATTTGCGGTACTGGAAACTTTGTACACCCGACAGCGTTCGCCCGATGGCGTAAGTATCGTGGCGATGCGGCGTAAAGCCATGGCCGCCAAAAAAGGCTTCGATGCGCTCCATCTTCAATGGCTGCGCTGAGCGCTTGACCCAATCCTTGTTGCCCTTGGTCTTAGTCATGTCCCTGTACCACTCGAATGATGTCAGTACGTTACCAGTGCGAGCGTCTGCTGTCCCAGGCTGGTGACCCGCCTGAATCGGGCCTCTCAGCGTAGCCGTCAAATTTGTCTGTTCCCCTCGTGAACCAGTTTTGAGACCCGCAGTCATAGCCGTGCCGTAAAAGACGCTCGCCCAAAGAAGCGCTCATGCGGTTATTGCTCATCTTTATCCCACCCTTATCGTCGTCAACTCATCAGAGCTGTCTGTTCATGCGCCCGACTGTCCGCTGCTGCCGCTTTATTTCGCTGTGCCTGATGCCTTTGTTTCCGCTGTTCGCCAGCCCCGCCCAGGCCAGTGGGGAACGGCAACTGGTGGAAGTCATTAACGACTATCGCGCCGATCCCGACCGCTGCGCGGGGCGTGCGGTCAGGCCGTTACGGCCACTGGCGCTGAAATCGGACTTGTCCTTGCCGATCGGCTATGGCGGTGGCTTGCGGGAGGGGTTGAAGGCTAACGGCTATCAGGCTGTAACGGTGCGGACCATCCGCCTGGTCGGCGCGCAAGACGCCGATGAGGCGTTCGACATGCTTCAAAGCGATTACTGTGGGGCGCTGCTCGATACCCAATACGCCGACATCGGCGTCACTCGTGCCCGCAGCGAATGGCGGGTGGTGCTGGCGCAACCGGTGCTCGACGGGCGTATCGGCGATTCGCGCGCTGCGGGCAAGACGTTGCTGGCGCAGGTCAACGCGGCACGGGCCAGGCCACGCATGTGTGGGCGCCAACGCTTTGCCGCCGCACGGCCATTAACCTGGAATGCCGCCCTGGGCGCCGCCGCGCAAGGGCACAGCAAGGCAATGGCCTACGGCAACTACTTCGCCCACCAGGACCCCGACGGTGATATGCCGGCGGATCGTGCCAGAGCCGCCGGTTACCGCGGCCGGCAGATCGGCGAGAACATCGCCGCCGGGCAAGGCTCCCCCGGCCAGGCGATGTCCGGCTGGCTGGCCAGCCCCGGGCATTGCGCCAACCTGATGAACCCGATGTTTACCCAGGTCGGCGCGGCGTATGCCAGCGATTCGCGCAGCAATAAAGGGGTTTATTGGACGATGCTGTTTGGCGCGCCGTGAGTGAGGGTTTCGAACCGTCCATAGAAAATGGCTGGCGCTGGGGTCACAAGTTTGCGCCTACTTCAAGTCGAGGCAATAGGTGTAGTAACCCGTATCACGCACATAGCCCAATGACTCATACAACCGTTGCGCAAGGTGATTGTCCGTGGCCGTTTCCAGCACCATGCCCTTGGCGCCGGTCAACAGCGCAAAGGCTCGGGCGGTGTTCATCAGCAACGTCCCTACCCCTCTGCCTCGGGCGGCAGGTGTGGTGAAGAGGTCGTTGAGCAGCCAGGTGCGGTGGGCGTCGATAGAGGAGAACGTCGGGTACAACTGGACAAAGCCGAGCGCTTCGCCCGTGGAGTCTTCGGCGAAGAAAATCACCGATTCGTCCCTGGCGATGCGCTCTGCGATGAAAGCGCGAGACTGCATCAGGTTCGAGGGCTGGCCGTAAAAGCCTCGATAGGCGTCGAAGAGGCTGGCGACTTTATCGATGTGGGTTGCATCAACGCGCAGGACCTGGACGGCCATGTGGGTGCTCTCCGAACAGATGAGTTACTTCGGTTGCGCCACGGTGCGCAAATAAGGTTTCAGCGTCTTGAAGCCATCCGGGTATTTCTTCCTGGCGTCCTCATCGGAGACCGAAGTGGGAATGATGACGTCCTCGCCCGGACGCCAGTTCACCGGCGTGGCGACGGTGTGCTTGGCGTTCAGTTGCAGAGAGTCGAGCAGACGCAGCACTTCATCGAAGTTGCGCCCGGCACTCATCGGGTAGATCAGCATCGCCTTGACCTTTTTGTCCGGGCCGATAATGAACACCGAACGCACCGTGGCGTTGTCCACGGCAGTCCGTACGCCACCACTGGCATTCGGATGAATCATGTCGTAGAGCTTCGCCACCACCAGATTCTCGTCGCCGATCATGGGGTAGTTGACCGCATGCCCCTGGGTCTCTTCGATGTCTTTGGCCCAGGTCTTATGGTTACTGACAGGGTCGACACTGAGCCCGACGATTTTGGTGTTGCGCTTATCGAACTCCGGCTTGAGCCCCGCCATGTAGCCAAGCTCAGTGGTGCACACCGGGGTGAAGTCCTTGGGGTGCGAGAACAGAATCGCCCACTTGTCACCGATCCACTCATGGAAATGCAGCGGGCCCTCGGTGCTTTCAGCGGTAAAGTCCGGTGCCTCGTCGCCAATACGGATTGCCATGTTCGTTCTCCTTACTGTTGAGTCGTAGGGAAGTCGCCGGAACGCTGGCTGCTGTTCCGGCGGCATTCGGTGTCTGCGTTGAACCGTCAACGCGGATCAGTATAGGAGACGCTCGAGGACCCGGTAGTTAGCCGCGCGCCCGCCCTGCCCCCTTTGATGACCGGGCATTCAAGCCTGCGAACTGCGCTCGACCGACACCGCAAGCGCTGATGTCCTGGCCAGCCAGTAATAGAGCATGCCCGGCACCACCAGCCCGACGATCCAGGAAATATCGACACCGCCGAGCTGCGCGACCATTGGTCCGGAGTAGAAGTGAGTGTCTACAAAAGGCAGCTGGACCAACACACCGAGCACATACACGCTGATCCCCAACACATTCCAACGGCCATAACGCCCCGCCGGGTCGGACAACGCCGGGATGTCATAGCGCTCCTTGTTGATGAAGTAGTAATCCACCAGGTTGATCGCGCTCCACGGCGTGAAGAACGTCAGCAGGAAGAGGATGAAGTACTTGAACGTGCTCAGGAACGAGTACTGCCCCAGCAGCGCGAGCGTGGTGGACGCGCCGACAATCACCAGCACAAACAGCATGCGTTTACCGGCGGATATTTCGAAGCCACGACGAAAGCCACTGATGATGGTGGCCACGCACATGAAGCTGCCATAAGCGTTGAGGGTCGACACCGTGACCTTGCCGAACACCACACTCAAGTACAGCAGGGAGGCCATCACCCCGGTACTGCCCAACC
This sequence comes from Pseudomonas sp. FP1740, assembly GCF_030687165.1. Taxonomy (NCBI): domain Bacteria; kingdom Pseudomonadati; phylum Pseudomonadota; class Gammaproteobacteria; order Pseudomonadales; family Pseudomonadaceae; genus Pseudomonas; species Pseudomonas sp. FP1740. The sequence goes on along the minus strand of NZ_CP117461.1, from coordinate 2,267,552 downwards.
CGACGATGGTGGCGACTTCATGCCCACGAAAATTCGCGCCCGCCAACGCAGCGGCGAACACTCCCAGCACCATGGAAGCCTGGGCCCCCACCACCGTCCCCAGGCCGACGGCGGTGAAAGTCTTCCAGGACGAGGTCTTGCTCGGCAGGTAGCGTGAGTAGTCGGCCACATAAGGGCCGAACGCAATCTGCCAGGATGCGGAAAGAGACACCGCCAGCAAGAAAGTACTCCAGCCGAAATGGCGGTTTTCCAGCAACAGACCGATGTCGTTGAGCGTCATCAACCGGGTAAACAGATAGACGAAGGCGATGATGCCCAGCACGCTCGCCACCCTGCCCACCAGGTGGATGACCCGATAACCGAAGAGGGTCAGAAACGCGATGCAGGAGGCGAAAATCAGGATGCCGGCGCTGTCGCTGACATGGACCAACTGAGCAATGGCCTGCCCCGACAATACCGCGCCGGTGGCGCTGAAGCCGAGGTACATCAGGCACACCAGCACAATCGGAATCGCCGCCCCATAGACCCCGAATTGCACGCGACTGGAGATCATCTGCGGCAGCCCGAGCTTAGGTCCTTGTGCAGCGTGCAGCGCCACCACCGCGCCGCCGAGCAACTGGCCGACCAGCAAACCAATGAGTGACCAGAACACATCGCCACCCAGCACCACGGCCAGCGCGCCGGTCACAATCGCCGTGATCTGCAGATTGGCGCCGAGCCACAGGGTGAACTGGCTGTAGAGGCTGCCATGGCGCTCGGCCTCGGGGATGTAATCGATCGAGCGTGTCTCGATCAGGGGACTTCGCTGCTGGGTATCGCTGACCTTGGTCATTTTTGTGTTCTCTTCTTATTGAGGTAGACGCTAATGCCAGTGAGCCAAAGTGCAGAACCTGTGGGAGCGAGGCTTTCGTCGCTCAAATTTCTTAACTTACCGGCATTGGGGCGTGCTTTTATTTCTGTTGTTCCGTTACCGCCCACTTCTATCGAGCCAACAACCGAGTCTAGACATAACTACTCGTCAGCGTCGCATTAGCGCGGTCGCCAACGAGATTGCATTAAGGCATCAGATCCAACGGCATCACCTGCCCTTTCGTTCGCTCGTCATACCAATGCTGCAGCACATCGGGTAAGCGGCCTTTCCAATCCGACGCGTTGGTGTAGTAACGGGCTCGGGAATTGTTCTGCTCATCGAACACCAGCAGCACTAGCCAAAATCGAACGTCCGCTGTACGCATGAGGATGGCGGCGTTGGTATTGCCCAGCCCGCGTACCCACATTTCAGTCACTTCGGCGCCCGGCAGGTCATTCGACTCATCGCCGATCAGCCTGGAACTGCTGCTGTCCACCAGCGTCTGGTAATCGTCCTTGAGCAATTGCCGCAATGCATCGTCTTCTTGCTGTGTACGCGCCAACCCCAGACTCAGCAAATCGTTGTCCAGAGCCAAGGGCTGTTCCGACGCGACATAGCGCCCGGCATAGAACACGCCCATGCCCGCACCACAATCGGCATCGGCGCCGTCCTGGGTGACATCAAGCACGCCGTTGATGGCTTGGAAGGTCAACGCGCATGCACCTTCGACGTAATGCGCCTGAGTGCCATCCAGTTTGGCGACGCCATCCAGGTCGCCAGAGTTGGCGCCGCTCGCGGCAGAAACTTCGAAGACGAGATGAGTCGAATCCCGACGCTTTGTCTTCAACTCAGCTCCCGTCGAAACGCCCCAGGGAATGCGCTGCCAAGTCGCGTCCCAGGTAAACGGAATGGCCGCGTGTTCGAGTTCAGTGATGCGCATCAAGTACTGTTGGCGCAGGCAATCGATTTGGTCTGCGCAGCGGTTACGTTGTTTCAACCACTCACGCTGGTCTGCTTTTAACACTTTAGGGGCGGTGACTTTTTCCAGCGTCGAGCGCCAGACCGCTCCCAGTTTTTGGTCCAGCTTCGACGTGTAAGCGTCGGCGCAAATGGCTTTTTCACTGGAGCTGGCGGCGCTGGTGCAATCGAAGCTACTGGCATGGGCTGCGGCAGAGAATGCGAGAAACCCCAGCAGTAAAGCGCGGCGAGCGTTAGAGCAGAACAAGGTCGGGGGCATGGGCAGATTCCATTCTTTGAGCGCGCCAGTATGCCGAGACAAACGTGAAAAGGCGCTTGTTTTGGTATGGCTCGCTCGCCACAAATCCAGCAGGAAGCGTAAAGTCATGCTCATTCTCAAGGAGCAAAACATGACTGATCCGTCGCCCCCGCCGCCACGGGAAATTTATCTCTCGCAAACATCCGACCGGGATCTGTTCAATCGCATCGCCAGTGAGTTGGCACGAGGGCTGGGCGGGACCTGGACGGCACAGATCAATGGATTGGACCAGCGTTATTGGGACCTGGCCGTCGAGGGGCAGACGATTACGCTGCATCTGGAACACTATCTGGGGATCATGCTGCTGGTGGAGGATGCGGATCCGGACTGGATCGCGTCGGAGCGTTTTCAGGCGGTGGTGCGGCGGCTACAAACGGATTGAACAAAAATGGGCGCCATGATCGGCGCCCGTTTTATTTGAAGCGAGAGGGAAATACATCCAGGAACCACCGATGCTTTCAGATATTGATTTCGCTGGCCGGCACGACATCGATCCGCGCCACGGAACCGGTCAGATGCGCCAGATCCTTGTTGTGTTCGGTGATGATGTCTTCGGCGCTCATCGTGCCATTGTCGATCGTGGTATGGGCGTCGGCTGCCAGCACTACGTCATAGCCTCGCGATAATGCCTCACGGACCGTGGCATTGACGCAGTAATCGGTTTGCAGGCCGCAGATAATCAGGCGGTCGACGTCCAGCTCTTGCAGATGTTCATGCAGGTGGGTCTGGTAAAACGAATCCGGAGTGGTTTTGCGCACGCGCAGGTCTTGGGGTGACGTCTTCAGGCCGTCGGCCAGTTGCCAGCCTTCGGTGCCGTATTGCAGCAGGTCGCCCTCTTCTTCGTGCTGGATCAGGATGACCGGAATATTGGCGGTTCGGGCTTTGGTGCTGAGGCCGTTGATGGTGTCGATGACGCGCTGGATGTCGAAGCATTCATACTCGCCGGTGCACAGCGCGCGTTGGACATCGATGATCAGGAGTGCGGTGCTCATGGCTTCCTTCCTTAGACAGGTCACTGGAACGATGGATTTCAACTCCCTTCTAGCCTATGTAGCCTATGTAGCCTATGTAGCAGCTGTCGAGCTTGCGAGGCTGCGTTCGAGCGCGCAGCGCTCGCCATATCAGCGAATGCGGTTGCCCGAATGAACGTGGCTAACCGACTTTACGACTGCTACCCGGGATCGAGGCCACCCAGGGAGTCGGGGTGGCCGATGATCGCCTGTTTCAGTAACCGAGTGACAACCCGGTATTACGCCGTGGGTCGTTCGCCCCATAGAACCGGTTCTTGCCCACAGGTTTGCCTTCCAGCGAAGGCGCACCTACCAGAATAGCCGCAATATGGTTGGGGTCCTGGGGGCCGGCAAACTTGTGCCCCCAACTTTCGAGCATCCTCTTGGTGTCCGGACTGGTGGCGAAGTTCTCCAGGTTGGTTTCTTCCGGCAGCCATTGCTGATGGAAACGCGGCGCATCCACCGCTTCCTGGATGTTCATGCCGTAGTCGATCACGTTGAGCATGGTCAGCAGGGTCGCGGTGATGATGCGGCTGCCACCGGGAGTGCCGACGACCATGACGACTTTGCCATCCTTGGTGACGATGGTCGGGCTCATGGACGACAGCGGTGCCTTGCCAGGGGCGATGGCGTTCGCTTCGCCCTGCACCAGGCCGTACATGTTCGGCACACCGATTTTCGAGGTGAAGTCGTCCATTTCATCATTGAGGATGACCCCGGTTTTGCTCGCCATCACGCCGGCGCCGAACCAGTCGTTGAGGGTGTAGGTCACCGATACCGCGTTGCCCCATTTGTCGACGATCGAGTAATGGGTGGTGTTGCTGCCTTCGTGGGGCGCTACACCGGGTTTGAGTTCGCGGGACACGCCGGCCTTTTGCGGATCGATGGCGGCGCGGATTTTGGTCGCGTAGTTTTTATCCAGCAAATGGGCGATCGGATTTTTCACGAAGTCCGGGTCGCCGAGGTAGCTGTTGCGGTCCACATACGCGTGGCGCATCGCTTCGATCTGGTAGTGCATGGCCTGCGCCGAGCGGTAGCCGAGGTCTTTCATCGGGTAGCCGTCGAGGATGTTCATGATCTCGCAGATCACCACACCACCGGAGCTTGGCGGCGGCGCCGAGACCACGTGGTAGCCGCGGTAGTCGCACTCGATGGGTGCCAGTTCGCGGGTCTGGTATTTGTCGAGGTCGGCCTGGGTGATGATGCCCTTGTTGGCCTGGCTGGAGGTGACAATAGCGTCGGCCACCCAGCCTTTATAGAAACCGTCGGCGCCCTTCTCGGAAATTTCCCGCAGGGTTTTGCTCAAGTCTTTTTGCACGAGTTTCTGCCCGACCTGCATCGGCTCGCCATTGCTCAGGAAGATCGAGCCCGAGTCGCGCATGTCTTTCTTGAAGACGTCTGTGGCGTACTCCAGCAAATCGACATCGCCCTGCTCCAGTACAAAACCGTCTTCAGCAAGTTTGATCGCCGGGGCGATCACTTCCTTGCGGGGTTTGGTGCCGAATTTCTTCAGCGCCAGCTCCATGCCAGACACAGTGCCTGGCACGCCGACGGCCAAGTGGCCGCGGGTGCTGAGATCAGGGATGACGTTGCCCTGCTTGTCGAGGTACATGTCGGCCGTGGCGGCCAGCGGCGCTTTTTCACGGAAGTCGAGGAAGGTCTTGCGCCCGTCCGCCAATTGAATCGTCATGAAGCCGCCGCCGCCCAGGTTGCCTGCAGCGGGGTACACCACCGCCAGCGCATACCCCACCGCCACCGCCGCATCGACTGCATTGCCGCCATTCTTGAGGACATCGACGCCGACGTGGCTGGCCAGATGCTGGGCGGTGACGACCATGCCATTTTCGGCCGCGACCGGGGCGACGGAGGCCGCATGGGCCATCAGGCAGCTCAGCGCCAAGGTGGTCGCCATAAGCGATTTGGCAAAAGGTTCGAACTTCATGAGTCGGTCTCTTTTTTGTTTTTAGGCTCTGTGCAAAGACAGAGGGAACGGTTCAAAAGCAGTAGGCAAGTATGGCTGCAATTGCGTATTGCGCCTCCCCGGCGAGGCAGTATGCTGGACCCCTGTTCAACACGTGTGCGGAGTCCGCCAGCATGACCTACACCTTCACCACCCTGGCGTCGCCGGTCGGCGAGTTGAAGCTGGTCGCGAAAGGCACGCGTCTGGCGGCCATTCTCTGGGAAAACGACAAACCCGGTCGGGTAAGACTGGGGCCGATGAGTGAAGCGGCGGACAACCCGATCCTGATACGCGCCGCACAGCAGTTGCGGGAATACTTTGCCGGCACGCGTAATCATTTCGAGCTGGAACTGGACTTTGCCGGGACGGACTTTCAGAAGCAGGTGTGGCAGGCATTGCTGACGATTCCGTTTGGCGAGACGCGCAGCTACAGCGAGATAGCCCGGCAGATCGGCAATCCCAGCGCGGTTCGGGCGGTGGGTGCAGCCAACGGCAAAAATCCGATATCGATCGTCGCGCCGTGTCATCGGGTGATTGGGGCGTCGGGGAAATTGACGGGGTTTGCCGGGGGGCTTGAGGCGAAAGAGCGGTTGCTGACGCTGGAAGGCTGTGAATGGTCGGGGGCCGGCAGGATGGGTGATTTGTTTTGACTGAATGGGGACCGACACGAACAGCCTGACTTATTCATTCTCCAGCGCAAACGCCTCGACAATCTGCTCGATCACCGCTCGCACCCGTGCGGTGTGACGCAGGTCAGCATGGGTCACCAGCCACACTTCATACGGCAGCGGGCGCGTGCGTTCCGGCCAGAGCCTGACCAGCCCATCGCGCTCGCCCATGTACACCGGGATCTCCCCCACCCCGAGACCCGCGGCAATCGAACGACGCACCAGCAGGCTGGAACTCAGGCTGGCGACAATCCGCCCACGGCTCAGGGGTTCCGAGACCAGGGTCATGTTCTTGTTGCCCTGCAAGTACGGCTGATACACCACCAGATCATGCCCCTCGAAGGCCGAGCCCGGTTGCGGCATGCCGTTGGCCTCGACATAACTTCGCGAGGCGAACAGCCCCACCGGCCAGCGCGCGATGCGCCGGGCGATCAGGTCGGGGTTGTCCGGCCGGGTGTTGCGCACGGCGATGTCGGCTTCACGCTTGGCCAGGCTGAGGATTTGCGTGGAGGCGTCCAACTGCACCCGCACGTCGGGGTGCACCGCATGCAAACGAGCGATGGCCGGGATCAGAAAATCGATGGCCAGAGAATCGGTAGTGCTGACGCGCACATTGCCGATCAATCGTTCGTCGAGGCCCTGAATCTGTCGCTCCAGCTCAAATGCCGAGTGCTCCATCTTCTCCACGGATTGCAACGCCGCTTCGCCGACCGCTGTCAGCGCATAGCCCTCGGAGGTGCGCAGAAACAAAGTCGCATTCAACGATTTTTCCAGCGCGGCGATTCGCCGGCCGACGGTTGCCTGATCGACCTTCAGCACCCGCGCTGCACCGCGTAATGTCGATTCGCGACAAACCGCCAAAAACACTCGCGCATCATCCCAATTCATGGCGTTTCCCGTAGTGATGCATATACGCATCATCGTAGCGCGAAATCGCAGCAATATTGCATCAGCTTTCCTCGATATGCTGGAGGCCAAGCACAAATTCACAGGACCGCTCCCATGCACAGCACCTCCCTCGACACTGGGCGCAGCGCGATCTGGCTGCCGATCTTCGCCGGCCTCTGCGCCAGCCTGGTCAGTATTGGTCTGGCGCGTTTTGCCTACACGCCGTTGATTCCGTCATTGATTCAGGCCCAGTGGTTTTCCGCCAGCGACGTGGTGTACCTCGGCGCCGCCAATCTAGTGGGCTACTTGATCGGCGCACTGATCGGCCATCCGCTGGCCCGTCGCACGTCCAACAAAGCCGCTTTGCGGCTGATGATGCTGGCGGTGACACTGGCGTTTTTTGCCTGTGCCTTTCCGTTATCGGTGAGCTGGTTCTTCGGTTGGCGATTGCTGTCGGGGATTGCCGGTGGCGCGATCATGGTACTGGTGGCGGCAACCGTGTTGCCCCATGTGCCCGCCTCGCGCCGAGGCCTGGCCAGCGGTGCGATTTTCCTGGGCATCGGCTTGGGCATTGCCGGCTCAGGCACCCTCGTTCCGCCGCTGCTGAGCCTTGGCTTACAGAACACTTGGCTTGGGCTCGGCGCCTTGGCCTTGATTCTGACCGCCGCCAGCTGGTTTGGCTGGCCGTCATCCGTTGCCAATGAAACGGCTGCACCACACGCTCAGCACACCAAATCGCCGTTTGATCCCAACCTTTATCTGCTGTTTGCACAGTACGCGTTCATGGCTGCCGGGCTGGTGCCAGCCATGGTGTTTCTGGTGGATTACGTGGCACGCGGCCTCGGTGCCGGGCCCCATGTCGGTGCACTGATCTGGGTGATGTACGGCCTCGGCGCGATAGTCGGGCCGGTGAGTTATGGCTTTCTGGCCGATCAACTGGGGGCGAAGCTGAGCATCCGCCTGGTACTGGTGGTGCAGGCGATTGCCGTCGGCTTGCTGGCGATATCGAGTTCATTCACCGCCCTGGCCCTGCTGGCAGTAATCCTCGGTTCGTTCCCGCCGGGCATCGTGCCGCTGGCGCTGGCCCGGGTGCATGAGCTGGTGCCACAACACCATCACCAGCAAGTGGCCTGGAGCCGCGCCACGGTTTCATTCGCAACCTTTCAGGCCATCGCCGGGTTTGCCTACTCGGCGCTGTTCAACGCCAGCGGCGGTCATCACGGGTTACTGTTCGTCATCGCGGCCGGGGCCATCGTCGTCGCGCTCTTGCTGGAACAGGCCTTGCGCTTGCTGAACCTGCGCGACCGGATGATGCCGGTGGGTTGTCCATGATCGCGCAACACAAGTTTGCGGCTATCGATAACCACGCGCCTGCACGTTGAACAACTGCGCATAACGCCCACCCGCCGCGACCAGGCTGTCGTGATCGCCTCGCTCAAGGATCGACCCCTGGTCCAGCACGATGATGTGGTCGGCATTGCGCACGCTGGAGAAGCGGTGAGAAATCAGCAACGTCATGCGCCCTTCGGTGTGTTGGCTGAAATGCTCGAACACCGCCGCTTCCGCCGCCGGGTCCAGGGCTGAGGTCGGTTCATCCAGAATCAGGATATCGGCGTCGCGGCGCATGTAAGCGCGAGACAAGGCGATCTTTTGCCATTGCCCACCGGACAGTTCCTGTCCACCGGCAAACCACCGTCCCAATTGCGTGGCGTAACCACGATCCAGACGCTCGATGAAAGGCGCGGCCATGCCTTCGGCGGCCGCTTGCTGCCAACGGTTTTCATCGTTGAACGCCAGGGTGTCGCCCACGCCGATGTTCTCGCCCACGGAGAACTGGTAGCGAATGTAGTCCTGGAAGATCACGCCGATGCGCCGTCTCAGCGCCTCTTCTTCCCAGGCCTGCAAATCACTGCCATCCAACAGAATGCGGCCCTGTTCAGGGCGATACAACCGCGTCAACAACTTGATCAGCGTGGTTTTGCCCGAACCGTTTTCCCCCACCAGCGCGACACTGTGTCCGGGCAACAGGTGCAGATCGATGCCCTGTAAAGCAGCGCGGCTCGCCCCCGGATAACGGAAACCGACACGCTCGAAACGCAACCCATCGCCGGGCACCGCACCCACTGTAAGGCTTCCGGCATCGGCCACCACCGGTTCGGCCAGATACTCATAAAGGCTCGACAGGTAAAGGCCGTCCTCGTAGAGACCACTGATGGCGCTCAAGCTGCTGCTCACCGCCGTCTGCCCCTGCTTGAACAGCACCAGGTACATGGTCATTTGCCCGAGGCTGATGCTGCCGTGAACGGTATCGACCACGACCCACGCATAGGCCAGATAAAACGCCGCGGTGCCCAGCAGTCCCAGCACAAATCCCCAACCATCGCGACGTAACGTCAGACGCCGGTCTTCGGCGTAGAGACGAGCAAACGTGTCCCGATAACGCTGCAACAACAGCGGCGCGAAGCCGAACAGCTTCACTTCTTTGATGTAGCCCTCGTGGGAGAGCAGTGTCTCGATGTAGTTCTGCTGCCGACTCTCCGGTGCCCGGCGCGTGAACAGCCGAAAGGCATCCCCGGAAAAGTGCGCTTCGGCAAAGAACACCGGCAACGCCCCAACCACCAGCAGAACCAGCGCCCAGGGCGAAAAATGCACCAGCAACACGCCAAAGCTGATCAACACGATCAGGTTCTGGATCAGCCCCAGCGACTTCATCACCAGCGCCAATGGTCGGGTCGATGCCTCGCGCCGCACCCGAACCAGCTTGTCGTAGAACTCTGAGTTCTCGAACTGCACCAACGATAACGTCTGGGCCTTCTCCAGAATCATCGTGTTGACCTTCTGCCCCAACTGCACCCGCAACAGCGACTGCTGCACCGACAGCGCGCGCTGCGTCCCGGACAGCAATGCAAGCACGCCCGCTTCAAACAGCACATAGCGCACGACCGGCCACAACGGCGCGCTGCCCTGTTGCGCGTGCAACTGCATCGCGGTAACTACCGCGTCGACAATCCGCTGCCCCAACCAGGCTGCCAGTGCCGGCAGCACACCAGCGATCAGCGTCGCCAGCACCAACCCCAGAAACAGCCCGCGGGACGTACCCCAGACCAGCAGCAAGGCACGCCTCGCCTGGTCGAGCAAAGAGGCGAAACGGGTAAGGACAGGCATAGGGCGATGGACTCGGTGGCGGATGTAAAGGGGCGCGGCAGGTCATACGGTATGGGGAATGAGCAACGCCCACTTTACGTGGATATGAGGCGATAAGCCTCGTCTCGCCCATAGGAAAAACATCTAAAAAAGTACCGCCGCTCACCACGTTTTAGCGCTTTGCTATGAGGAGTCAATGCCTAATGGAATTGGAAGACGAACCTGAACGTCCAACCGACGTGCCCCACTCCATCACCGGGAGCAGAACATGAAAATCACCCCGTACCTGATCTTCAACGGCGACTGCCAGGATGCCTTCAACTTCTACGCCAAAAGCCTGCCTGGCCAGATCGAAGTCATGATGACCTTTGGCGAAACTCCGGCTCGCGACCATGTGCCAGCGGACTGCCACAACCTGATCATTCATACGCGCCTGTTGGTCGGGGATCAGTCGATCATGGGGTCGGATACCACACCCGATCGCCCCAGCGCCGGCATGAGCGGTTGTTCGGTGTCGTTGAATGTCGACAGTGTCGTTGAGGCAGAGCGAGTGTTTGCGGCATTGGCGCAAGGCGGGAGTATTCAGATGCCATTGGAGACGACGTTCTGGGCGGCACGCTTCGGGATGCTGGTCGATCGGTTTGGCGTGTCATGGATGATTAATTGCGAAAAAGACCAATGACTGGCTCTCCCCCTTAGACTAATACTTAAGTATAATGGCCAACTGACATCACTCTTGTCTTTTCGTATTCAATCACCAGACGGAATAACTACACTGTTCACAAAATCAGCTCTTGACATAAAATATTACAAATATAATGTAAAAGGAATCAATTAATATCCCCCCGCTCTCATCTGCCCTAAAAAGAGGCGACAGTTGAACTGGCGCCTTTCGAGCGCGCACCTAGACTGCCATAGAACACCGTGGAATATTCTTATAAATCAACTCCAGAAATCAAAAATGCGGACTTCCGCACAATTTATACGCAAGACTTCTCAGTGATGCCTCATTCTGTAGCCCGGTCCGCGGATCAGCCTCGCTTCAGTATTGATCATAGAAAAGTCAACCTAGAGGGCCTAGTCCGACGCAAAGGCGCTCACCAACTAAATCGGATATCAAAAAATCAAATTGGCTAAAGCCTCCACAGTTGGCTATGTCATTGATTCAACTGAAACTACTGGCAATCGAATGGCACCTGCTGACAAGCTCAAAATGTTATAAAAAGTCAGATAATTTCAGTATTTTGTGTATTAAGATTGCAGCGCCAGCACATATGAGTAATTTGCACGATGAGTACTGAGAGCAAAATCGAAAATAGCCAGAGGGGTATTCTCGCTATTGGGCGCACTTGGCGCTCGGCAGAGAAACTTCGACAGTTATTTGCACCCAATCTCACACATATATATACATTAGATTACACAAACCCATTAAACCCAGATAGCGAAGCTCAAGCCCACGATGCCGTACTAATCGACATTGAGAGCCCTTCCATTCTTAATGACTGCCTGGCGCTCATCAAGAAATTACGCACGAGTCCAACAGAACTGTCCATTATCGTTGCAATCAATTTTCGCGCTCCGCAAACCAAAATTGAATGTTACCTGGCCGGTGCAGATCATTGTATCAATGTACCTAACGATCAGGATGAAAAAGCCAGGTTACTTTCAGAGTTGCTCGAAACACCTGAATGGCAGCCCGCCATTAAGCTGACCCTGGACCAAACATGCCTGCACTTATACAACGATGAGTTCAAACTGGATCTGGCTTATCAGGAAATGAAAGCCCTGGATGCGCTTATCAATGCAGAAGGCAATATCCTGCACCATGACTCTATGGCCGAATCCATGGGTTTGAATATCAAACTCTATGACTCACGTGTTCTGGAGAAATCCATAAGCCGCCTTCGAAACAAAATCAAAAAGCACTTCGGCATCAATATCATTCATAGTGTTCGCGGTTATGGCTATCGATTGCTTCGAGGGGTCGTTTCAGTAAAGCAAGCAAACTTTCATTCTTAAAGGGACTAAACGATGGAGTCCAGCAGGCAATATACCGTGCAAGATAACTTCGCAATGGTTTTCTTCAGGCAATCAATTCTCAAGCGAAACGATGAATTGTTCGGCAGTGAGATTTATGCCAAAGCGACCAAACAACAGACACCTCTGAACAAGGGGTATCAGCCATTACATCCCGATCACCCGCTGGCGATATATCGTGAAGTACTGATGCGGATCCAATTAAATGCCCTCTCACAGATCGAGACCACACCGTCCCCATCCGTACAGACACCCAATAAATTATTCGTGACCATGAACCAATCCGCGTTGTTGGATAAAGCGCTCATCAGAGAACTGAACGACGCTCAAACGACACTCAAGAAGCATGAGCAACAGTTAATCCCCAGCATTAATGGCAGTTCGCTCCTTTCGTTCAATCTCAAAGAAAAAAGAACCATTATCAATCATATTCATTTATTGAAGGACAACGGGATCGAGATCGCTTTCGATGGCTATGACTTAAGCGATGACAGCGCTGAAAAACTGATCAGCCCGAAGCTGTTCGATTACATAAAAGTGGACCTGACCCGGTCCAATTTCGACATCATGGTCGATAACAGTCAGGACTTTTTCAACAGGTCTTACGACTGCCTGAGCAGCATGATCCATGACAGCAAAATCAGATTCATTGCGGACCGGGTCGAGCACAAAGCACTGCACACACTGGCCCGCAGCATGCCTTTCGATTTTTTCCAGGGGAGGTATTACTCGCCTACCGAGGTTATTTAAGCTTCAAAAATTTCACCAAACTAGGAAGGAGCCTTATTGTGAATACGCCAAACAACAGCTTTCTAATTTTCACCCGAGATCAACTGGCACGACAAGCTATAGAATCGCTTCTCGCACAACGCCTGCATCTATCTTTTGAAATCGAATCTGGCAAACTCAGCAGCGAACGCATCCGAAAGAGTCGATTCACGCACATCCTGCTCGACCAGGCCGATATATCGCTGAGCGATGTCAGCTTTATCCGCAAAAATCAAAAGGATGCGGAAATCATACTCATTACTCCCAACTCGGAGCATTCAGAACTTCATCACTTCTCGCACTTCGGGGTTGATGGCTTTCTCAAGAAACCGGTGGCAGACGAAGAGTTCATCTCTGCAGTCAGCCGGGTTAAAGAGTCGCAGGGTAACCCCGACATCTGGTGGTTTAATGCCGACGACAGAACATTAATCAAGGAAGATATAACCATCCCATTGACCGGCACCGAATCGTTAATGCTCACCCAATTGGTCATCAGTGATCGACGGGTACTCAGCAAGAACGATCTTATTCTACGTATCGATAAAGACCCGGAGAATTACAGCGGCCTTGAAATGTGCTTGAGCCGACTGCAGAAAAAATTCAAGACTGCCGCCAACGGCGAACGCCTGATTCGCTCGGTCAGAAACCGTGGTTATTGCCTGGCACAAAGGATCAGAATCGCATACTGAGTGAGATCGCAAAAACAATAACAATAAATGCGATTTCCCGCTCCACCCGATACCGCTTGACTGCCTAACCACCTCGCCTTGTATTTCCCGCCGCCTGTCCCTCGCACATCTTTCTCTCCATAGTTCCTACCCGGCTCCCTCCCCATGGCGGGCAAGCGCTCATCGGACTGCTGCAATTTTATAGATGATTTAGCGATGCTCTCCAAATAAAAGAGCACGACCTTTTATAACAGGGGCGCCGAAAGTAGTGTCCGTTATAATTCGTCAGACACCCACAAAGATTAAGGTACTAGTATAAAAACCGGACACTGAGACAACCGTATCAGCTGACTTGAAAACAACATTCGGATGGCCAGCCATAGCCCGCGTTACTCCCTTCCAATAATAAAAATAATCCCTGACCGAACTGCGCTCGCTCAGCCTTTGCGCGCGGCTGCCATTTATTAACCGTCGACTGATACACAACGTGGCGCACGCCCGAGGGACACCGCGATGGTACATAATCGTATTAATCGAAACAGCATATCCAAAGGACTGACCTTCTGGGGGCAATGGATAATTGCCATCACTTCGGTCAATGCGTTGTTATTTGCTCTGGCGTTGTACCAGACAGGAGAAATCGAAGCTCATTATCGTGTGCTTGCCGTGCTGACTTTCCTCGGCTCGGTCCCTTCTTACTCCCTGCTGCTGGTCTATCACAAGCAGCATGGATACCTCTCCGGCCTGGGCCGACTGCTGCTGGGGTGGCTACTGACACTGACCGGTCTGACCAGCATCGGCTTTCTCAGCAAGACCAGCGAATTGTTCTCCCGGGAAATCATCATGGTCTGGGCTGTGGCAGGTTATTGCGTGCAGGCCTTGCTGTACCTGCCTCTGCATAGTTTTTCCAGACACTACCACCGGCAATTGCACAGCCAAAATAACACCCTGATCATCGGCACCGACCAACTGGCGGTGAATCTGGCGGACAAACTGGCCAAAACCGAGTATCCGCCGCTGGTCGGCCTGATCAGCTCAAAACCCAACGAGCTGTCGACCAACGTCAATACCCACCGGATCGTGGGCCAACTGCAGGAACTGCGCGAGCTGATCCGGGTGCACGATGTCCGGCGGTTGTACATCGCGCTGCCCTTGAGCGAAGCCAAACAGGTCGAAGCGCTGTACATCGACCTTCTCGACTCGAATGTGGATGTGGTCTGGGTTCCCGACCTGGGCAGCATGACGTTGCTCAATCATTCCGTCAGCGAGCTGGATGGCCTGCCCGCTATTCACCTCAATGAAAGCCCGCTGACCAGTTACCCGACAGCGGCGCTCAGCAAGACCCTGCTGGACAGAGGCCTCGCCGCCCTGGCACTGATCGCCTTCAGTCCACTGCTGCTGGTGATTGCCGTCGCAGTGAAGATCTCCTCCCCGGGGCCGATCATTTTCAAACAGGAACGGCACGGCTGGAACGGCAAGATCATCAAGGTCTGGAAGTTCCGCTCCATGCGCCTGCACGACGACCATCAAGTCCGCCAGGCCGGCCGCGAAGACCCTCGCATTACCCCGGTTGGTCGTTTCATTCGACGCACGTCCATCGATGAACTGCCGCAGTTCTTCAACGTACTGCAAGGCCATATGGCGCTGGTCGGGCCGCGGCCGCACGCGATTGCCCATAACGACTACTACACCGGCAAGATCCAGGCCTACATGGCCCGTCATCGAATCAAACCGGGCATCACCGGGCTGGCCCAGATCAGTGGCTGCCGTGGCGAAACCGAGACCCTCGACAAGATGCAAAAGCGCGTGGAGATCGACCTCAACTACATCAATAACTGGTCGTTGTGGCTCGACATCAAGATCCTGATCAAGACGCCCTTTACGCTCTTTTCCAAGGACATCTATTAACTGCTGCGATTCACCCCCCCCCCGCGTATTCTTCACCTTAGCTACCGGGGCAGTCAGTTCTCTGACTGCTCCGGAGTTCCCGCCCCGCTGTCTCAGCCCATTCCTAAATCCCCCCTATCGCCTTCCAATACCGGCCACTTTGCCTGCCGGCCTGTAGCAACACTTCCGCGCAATCGAAGAAGTCACTATCTGGATCGACCAGCACGACTCGAATGATGTTCCCGCTCGCATCAATGATCACTTGGCCGTGATTTCCGGAGACTCGGACTTCATAACTGAAATGATCTCCGAGCTGGGAGTTAGATGCAGGTCGCCCAAAGTTTATGACACTAGGGAATCTCTGAAAAAGACTTCCAGGCACGGGGCGGCGAATGTCGCGGATGTGACCCAGGTCGATCAGTTGTTACACGGCGAGGAAACCTACATATCTGGCGGGTTGCACGGGCGTAGATAAGCGTCCAGAGCACCAGAACCGTAAGATGATCTGGTCGATTGCGGCACGGCCAGCACCTACAAAAAGCACGACAAGGAGAGTTTGATCGGTCATCTGCGCCGCAAATCGAATACACCAAGGCCCAACTCAGGGCCAAGGTTGAGAGTACTAAAGCAAAAAAGCCCTACAGCACCGTTAATAAAGGGTCGTAGGGCTTTTTTGACATCACGTGTTTTTTGTTGATTTGGCATGGATTGGCGTGCGGTCTGCCCCATTTTTGCCCGATTGAAATTTGGAGCGCAGCAAGGCTCCTAGGCCCACTCACAACGGGTGTAGCCTTGCTGCGGGCACAAAATAACTGCTCAAGCGATGGTTGTATCGTTGTATCCGCCTTGTAACCAGGACGCCGATCCTGAGTCGCCGAATTTTCAGCGACGGATGAAAGGCATCCCGCAAGGCGGGGTATCGAAAATGTTTTCCGTTGGAAGAATTGAAATGTAGATCCCTATGGGAAAGGCCTATTCAGCAACCTTTTCCGAATACACCTTTTTACCTCTAACGAGGATAAAGGGCTTTTCTATTATCAAAAATGTCACTACAGAAGAAGCTGAAACAAGTGCAAGAACAACCGGCAAAAAAGCAATATAGTACAACATATCGCCCCCTTCAAAAGAGAACACTTTAAATACAGAGAACAGCAAATACAGCACTAACCCATGAGTTAGATATATGCTATAGCTGACCTCCCCAAGAGATTTAAGCCCATTACTCTTAAGCACTCCAAAAACATTATCGCCAAGGGCAATCATCACAAAAGAAACACCGAGTACTAGCATCTGAGCAACAGAATATTCTTGAGCGATAAACATTCCAAAGATCAAAAAAACCAAAGACACCAGAGAGCTAAGCTTATGTCCAACCACCGACAAAAACCTTGGAAAGTGCGCCTTTATAAGAACAGGAATAAATCCTATAAAAAAAAGCAGTGCTAGTTTCGGGACTATGAATCCAAAGTAAATACTTGGAATCGCCAATACCATTACAGCCAATGACAAAATTAGGTATTTGCCATACAATTTTCCGTTAAAAATAGCTGCAACTATAGGGAGTGAAAAATAAAAAAGCCATTCATACCTCAAAGTCCAATGTGCTCCAGCTGTTATACGAGTACTATCAGAGAAACCATTCAAAGAAGAACCAACAAAAACCCCCCACAACAATGCTTCCTTGACTATTCGACCTACTTCAATAACAAATCCAGTCTTTATTAAGCTAATCCCAAAAACAATGAAAACCACGAATATATAAAGCGGCATTATTCTTTGAATTCTCGACCTTAATATAACACCCCAATCTGGACTTCTTCTATATATTTTTCCAAAAAATAAAAACCCAGTTATCATAAAAAATAGTGAAACCGGCACCGCCCCCATATTATTTAAAACGTCACTTTCTGGGCGCACCCATTTGCCATCCACCTTCCAGTAATAAGTCACAACAAAGTGATGACAAACAACAGCAGTCGCAAGCAACCCCCGCAGCGCATCAATTGGCGAGGACCTTGACAATGTCTGCTCTGTCAATATATTAGCTCTCCTGAAGGCCCTATCAAGTAAAAACATTGACACCACATATATAACAATTATTAAAATAGTATCATTCATTACTTCAACTCAGTTTTTTATAAATCTTAATTAATCGCTGATTTAGCCCTTACACTAATACGCAACAGTTGTACTCATATTGTGTATGATCAACACAAGATCGCATTGAGCTCAGAGGTTCCAAGCCATACCAATCCCGCAGTTCACGACCTTATCTTGAGTGCTGGCGAGTGAAAAGTCGTTGACTGCATTCTCCAGCAGTAAGATCCGGACAGCGCGTCACAGTATTTGCTGCCCTAGCAAGGGCGCCGAATCTTATTTAAGTGGTGTGCCTTGTCCTAAGCGCATCCATCATCGGAACCATTGCGCTGACCTTCTTTGGGTTGAACAATACACATCCCTCTTATCACCAGCGACCACTTGAATGCGACAAAAAATAACTGTTAAAGATCGTTGTATTGAAGTTAGCGCCCATCCGAACTACTTCAGCATGCACACCTCAACGACGAATACCTGCAGTGCCCTCAACGCTGCGTGGGTCGGCGATGATTCCGGCCCGGATATCGAAAACAGTTCGTCCAGCAATTGGAGAGCTCGAAGGTTCCGTCAATGTCCAAGCTGGCGATGCCGGTGGAACCGAACACACGGTGCCCGCGATCATCTGGTCAGCAGCCTTCTGTGCCTGGGCGAACTGCCAGGGCAGGATCAGATTGGCGTCGCTCAGGTAGGCATAGCTCCGATCGTTTTTGTTCCAGCAGTTGAACACGCATTGCTTCTGACACACACCGGCATAGCCCTCCCCCCCACCACGAATGGCCCGTTCCGTCGTTAACCCGGTTGCGGATGGTCCAGTCAACGGCAATTTGGCCAGGGCCCCTTCCCCTAGGGCGTCACCCCAGAACGTGCGAGCAAGGATGTCTCGGTCTCTATCTGTGACGCTCATCGTTTTTCTCCAGCCGCGAAAAAGTCCGCGTTTTGGCGGGTTTGGGAAGGTCCTGCAATAGTTTCTGCAGTAGGAAGGACATAATCTCACATGAGCTATGTCATGTTGTGTACGAACCGTTTCTGCTCGTTACCTCAATTGCTTAAGAACCAGCTGGATAAATACTGAAGGACACTGCCGCTCCTGGAGCTGTTGCGCCATATCAATAGACTTAGCGATCATTACAGGTGCGACGTCGGCATTCAACTCACTCCACGCCAGCATTTCGAGGAAGGCTAGTGCGTTTTGACTGCCAACGAGCGCTTCAGAAATATTGGCCATGATTTCTCCTGACAGAAACTTATGTCCATGCGGACTCGCTGATCACAACCCATCCATTGGCGACCGTCCTATAGATAAAATGCAGAGTCTTGTTTTTTTCTCTTATCGCCGTGCCGCCAGACACGTCGACCGAAACCCCAAATACACTAATAGCGCCAGAGGTATAATTACCGGCAGGCCTTAGGGTTATCATAATTTCCCTGCCGTCTACTGGGTTTACTGCAGTAACGACAGCGCCACCATCGGGAACGCCTTTTTGGTAGGAGAAGAGTGGATAGTTGCAGTCAATCACCAATCCACCAAGCGTCCTGTAATTCGAGAAATTAGGTACATAGCGAATACCAGAAAGGTTGCCTATGTTGGACACCATGGAGTCATTCATCAATGGAGCTTCAATCCTGAAATCGACGTCAAGATTTACCAGATAGTTTGTGTCGTCGATATCTAGAAATCCTAGCGGCCGAATACCTGCGAATATCGGCTTTGCGATCGTGACACCAACTACTGATCTAAGTTTTATGCCTATCGACCTAGGAAGATGGGAGTTGTTGCCACGAAGTTCTGGCGCAGAAATCATCACATTTTTATCGCCGGACGCATCAATATCTGTACCATTATTCTCAAAATGCATGCCATCAAGAATGGTGCCGTCGGTTGATCGCATGAGTACACCAATATTGTTACTCTGGCAAACCCCGCCAGAAATCTTGATCCGGCTCAGGACGTCTTCCTCTCCTTCCAAGTGGGCGAGATCAAAGCCGATTCCGCAGTCAAGTGCGACACACTCGATAGCATGCATAACCGCGGCTGCGTTCCTGAACTTGAACCCTATAGCGCACGATTCAACCTCGACGCTCTGCATTTTTGTCATCCAGTTCAACTTTGACCAGAAGACTCCTGTCCAACCGAAGTACTTACCTCCGCCATCAATATACATTTCGCTGATCATTACGTTTCTACGAGCCTGCGGGCAATTGAATACAGTAACGTTTGAGACAAGCGAAGGATTCATGACACGCCCCCCTTTAACGCTGAAGTTACGAGCTGAGGAAGTATTGTCATCACAGTAGAATATTTGGCTATCGCCAGTTACCGGCGCAACTGTCGCCGACTTATCTATCTCTATCTCGCAGCCGTCATAGAGCCTGATGTCCTTTAGCCGGTAGGTGTGCCGCCCGTTAAGGACGACCTTTCCGTTAACAGCTAAGGCGGCAATAAGCGCAGGGGACCAATCCCAAGTGTCCGGATCAAGCGGATTCGGCTTGCTAATCACTAAGCCGGAGCACTCCCAGATGCTGACTACCTGAGCGGACACAAATTGATTGAGATTGCCCATCCCAGCATCTGCGGCATCAAGAATCTTTCGTTTAAAGCCAGATAGGGCTGCACCACCTTGGCTGGCCATCTCCTGCCGAAGCGCGGCGTCACCAATCACGAAGAGCTTAGCGGCATCGCCCGCCCAGCTTGTCGTGGTAAATGGCAGGCTTGCATCCTTGGCGCGATACAGCTCACCACTAAAGCGGAGAACCTGAGTCGGTCGCATAATTTCAAGACCGGCTACGTAATCTACCGGCGTCTCGAATCCGCTACTTTTAAGAAAGTCATGAAACACGGCAACTCGCGCAGCCTGATAAGTATCAAACTCAGATTCGCGGCGCGCTTGATCTGTATTGAACTCCTCCTCCATCCCCATCCACGACTTACGTAGCACACCCAGGCGATCGGGGTAGGACGGATTGGGCCCATTGACGAAGAAGTCCAGGCTCCGGGCGTTGTCATACAGGTCTGTTGAGGAAGCTGAGCCAATCGGATTACCGGTTTTGTAGATCGTTGTCATCTTGCTCGCAGAGTACGCCAGCGGCGCCGCGAAGGACGCGGTGCCGAGGGCGCTGAGCTTTAACAATTGGCGGCGATTTACCATGACGACCAAACCTCCAAAACAGGAACAGCAAGCAGTATGCCGGTGGGGAAAGTTTCGTGGGGGCGCAGCGGCCAAGGCTGGTCACTACTGGGGGCGCATCACTCTTAGGAGGGCCGAGGCCAATCCCTGTTCATGACCATATCGAAGATACTGGACATTGTGATGAAGTCAGGAACGATAATGACCCAGTCAGCATCGACAATCGGCCACTTTAGGAGCTCCAACTTTACGCTGAGCCGTTGACTGATCCTGCCGCCATCGAGGCCCGCTAATCAGTACTTTAATGACCTGATCGCCATGGCCGACCCTGGCGCAGACTCGCCCCCGCTGCGGCCCCAGGTGGAAGACTTACGTTTTGAGGCCCTAACCCATGCCGGCATGTTCAGTACGCAAAACCAATTGCGCGGCTTTATGTGCGACTTGATGGTGGCGGGCACGCTGACGCCTGAGCAGGTCCGGTAATTGAGCCAGCGCTTGAACCAGGGCCTGAGAGCCAATGAATCCGATGTAGATGGAGGTAATTTTAGACAGGTTTTTAGCTCGCAAATCATTCACCTACAAAAACAGATTGCGCTCAAATAAAAGCCCTGAGAAGATCGGAATCACTTTGATATCATCGACCCATCATTGATTGTGTCTATGAACCTATGAACTGGGTGGGCTGCTATCCCTTGTGTCCCAGGGAACACTTAAGACAGCAACAGTCTGAATGCTTTAACTCCAAACTTCTTGATCTATTGTAAGAAAAAAATCGGGGACTTCTCAGGCTCCGACCTCTTAGATTTTGATAGGTCGCCCAAACGCCGATCAATCACGTACTGAAGAAGCGGCCTGCTGATACAGCGAAAATAAACGCTTAGCATATAAACTATGTCCGTAATCATTCGGATGCCAGCGCACCCCATCAGATGAACCGGCACCATGAGCTAGTGGAAGGGCCGCAATATCGGCTACTGAGGAGTAAGGCACATGTTCTTCAGCGGATACTAACGCCATAACTCTATCGACCTCCCTGGACCAACCGCTGTAATGCCCAAGGCCATCTTGACGAGACAAGGACCATGGGCCTACGGCAATGATACTCGGACGGCTATCGAATGAACGAAGAGCAGTAATTAACTTTCTGTAATTTTCTTCTAAATTACCGACTCCACTTCTAATGTCTTCGTGCTCACCTAACTGAATAACTACAAGATTTGGGCGTGTATTAATTGCAGAGTCCAATGCGCGGAGTCGCTCTTCAACTGAGCCACTTCTTCCTGCGTTGTGATAACAAACCGCCGTCGGCTGCTTGCGGGCATCACTAATTTTTTTACTTAAAATACTTACATAATCAGACTGCCTAGAGGACGCGGCCATACCACCTGTATGACTCCATCCTAAATTCTTCTTTGTAGTTTCATCGAAGCCATGCAAAGTAATACTGTCACCGACAAACAATATCCGGTAAGCCTTGACATTTCCGGTATCACATTGCGTCACAGCATCTAGTTGCGACAACGGTGCAGCAGCCAAGAAAGAGCAACCAAGGGCAAGAATACTCCCCATCAACACTCTCATTAGAACTTTCATTTTTCACCCGTTTTCTAAAATCAATCGAATTACTAAAATATTGTTTAACATAGCGATTTTGAGCCTATCCGTAAGTGGACATTCAACAAAACGATACATGAAAGCCCAGACGCAAAGGGTAATAAAGATACTGCCAAGCACCGACGAAACAGAATAGATAATGCCAAGTCTCTTGAACACCTCAGCACCACAGGTGGCAGTTGTGGGATTAGACAAATGAATGGAGTAATACGCCGCCCCCCCAAAAATACCAAACCCCGATGCACTGTAATTTTTAACGCCTTTTCAAAGTTTGAACAGCGATAAACCACCAAAAAATATGCCAGACCATAAGTTATAGTATTGCCACATTCATGGAAGCGCAAAAAAACAAGCAGCCAAGTGAAAGCAGCAGAATGATAACAGTAGCACTTCGCTCAATGAGTACACCTCGCAGCATTAGCCTAGCCGTCACCCCCCCACAAAGAAATTAAGAACCATTGGATAGAAATAAAATACCAAAGCCACACTCCATGTATCCGATTTAAATATTGACGCAACTGCGAAAGCAACTAATACCGATACTGTAAATTTCACCGCACCCACCCGACCCAACAATGCCAGTGTAAAACCGGGCCGACTCCTATTGCGAGAATGACCTCTTCGCATGCAGCGCGCTAAGTAACAATTACGTTGGTTTTTTCAGTTCGAGGCGCGTGTTTCACTAGGGACTAGTAACTCGAACCTGGCGAGTTATTTGCTACATGTCACCATGGTGCCAAGCCAGACCGGAGTGGTCTCGGTTATTTCAGCTCAGGCTTTTAACTGCCAGGGGGAGCAACTAACCACCCCATCTTTCACCTTTAGCATTGACAACGATTACCTAACGGTAACTCCTGTGGTTGCGACCACTGGGGCGTTCATATTCACTATTGCCACGCTGGGTGGTACCAGTATGAAGCCTGACAGGTCATAGCATGAAGCGCCCGCACGGCTTGGATCGCAAGCCGTGCGGGGAGGGTTTAGGCGGGTGTTTTTATGGCGGGAGTAGTGTCGGCTGTAGGTTTTGCGAGGCGCCTTTTAATCAGGGCGTTTAGCCGCGAGGTCGCAGGCGTCTCTATCAAAGCATAGAAAAAGCTGCCGGCCACAATGGCGATCAGAGTGCTGAAGATTACTGAGATCGAGGGAATGATTAGGCCAATACGCTTTAGGATTTCCGGCGCCGCGGGCGATAGCAACGGGTGAAACAGATAGATGGAATAAGAGGCGGCTCCAAGAAAAACAAGTAATTTGGGTACAGTAACGTTAACGGTTTTCTCGATGGACGCGCATCCGTATACCGTAAAAAGCGAGGCGATTCCGTAGAGTATTGTTCCGCCCCACTCGGTGGAGCGTGGTAGGAATAGATAAGCCAGTGACAATACAACTAAGATAACGGCAAGGGACTTAGGCATGTAAATACGCTTCTGGATAAGACGCGCGGCCAGCATTCCCCATAGAAAATTAAGGACAATCGGATCTGCATAGAATTGCATCGCCGGTGACCAGTTTTCTGTTTTAAAGAATGAGGCGACGGTCAATAAACCGAACAGCCCGGCGCACCAGCGTATGGCGCTCAACTTTAGCAGCAGGCAAAGGGTAAACACGGCATAAAAGAACATTTCAAATAGCAGTGTCCAACCGACGCCCAATAGCGGCTTGACTTCGTTGTCAATATTTACGGAAGGAATAAAAAAATATGATTTAAATATATATCCCCAGTCAATTTCGGCGTGTAACACCAAGTGCGCGGCTGAGAGTAACACGAACAGTTTTATGGTGGTGGCAACCCAGTACAGCGGAACGATACGGGCAATTCTGCGGGCGGCGAAGTGCTTCCAGCCATTGGCCGTTCCGTGCAGTTTTTCAGAGGCGAGAATCATGACGAAGCCGCTGATCACAAAGAATAAGGAAACGCCATGGCTTCCGGGTCCGTACCTGAACGCGTCAGAATCTAGTCGCTCTTGCGCATAAAACGCGGAATGGCATAGGACAACGGCTAGCGCTGCGATAAAACGTAGCACCTGGATTAGATCGTATTTTTCTGATCTTTCCGGTGGGTTGTATGTTTCGCGTAGCATAGTTAATAAGTTCTTCATGAGGTCCATTTCCTAAAACTCTGTTGTGATATCGATTTAGCGTCGCAGGCGTATTCGAAGCCAGCCGTTGTCGCCAGTGAACGAACCGGTGTTGCCAACGGTACAACATGCCAGGAGGCTGCTTAGTGCTTAAAGTCTTTTCAGCGCAGCCAGTATCTGGAGGCCAGCAATCCCATCAACACGCCGATACTGTTTGCCAGCATGTCGTAGGGTGAAGCCGTACGCAGCGGCATCAAACCTTGCGCAAGCTCAATGAGTACGCCGGTGAGCAAACACCCCAAAGCTATCCAGACAAACTTCACATTGGGGAAAGCCAGACGGCAACTGCACGCAAACACCAGAAAGCCGATCCAGTGATGGAGCTTGTCCTCTTCGGCGAATAACTCCGGGATCGGCTGAGAGCGCAATCCCGCGAACAGCAGTATCGCCGTCACCATGGCAAAGGCCAGGCACCGGAGCCAAAACGGCAATTCGATCAAGCCTTTGAGCCACGTGATCATTCGGTAATTTTCTCGAAGTTGTTGTAGAACAAGCTGCTGTCACGCCCGTCGGTCATGGTCTGCAATGAGTAGGCACGACTCAGTCGCGCACCACCATCGCGAGTCAGTGGCGCCCAAATGATATTGGCACGACGCATGGTCGAGGTACTCAACAGCTCGTCGAACGGGATGGAAATGTAAATGCCTTTGTCAAAGCTGCCCTCGCCATATTCCGCCTTCGACGCAGTGGTCAGGGTGACCCAGCCGCCAAACTTCACGCCGTTCTTGAACTCCCGCGACAAGTCGACGGTGGTGCCCCAGTCCCGTGCCAGGTAACGCCCGACGCTGACCGCTGCAAGCATGTCATTGGGCAATTCAGTATAGCTGGTGACATGACCCGTTATGGTCTGGTAATCGCGCAGGCCAAAGCCCTGATCAAAATCCCGCTGGCGCACAAAGTTCAGATCGGCGCCCAATGACCAGCGTTTCCCCGTGGGTCGATACAGCACTTCACTGCCGACCCCGGCATACATGGATTCCAGATAGCCGCCATAGACCATGCCGTACAGATCCTGATCCAGCCGCGCCGCGTGGTTGAACTGGAACGTCGGCATCGTCACATCGGAGGTGGTCAGGTATTGACGCAAATCGGTGCGCACTCGCGGCAGCCCGCTCGGTGCGTCGTAGGTGAACTTGTCGTAGTTGTTCAGCAGGTTGGCGCTGAGCAGGCCGCTCCACCAGGTGTTGCGGGTGAAACGGTACTCCGCGTCGGCATCGGCGGTGAACTGATAGAGCAAGCCGTTGGGGCCGCCGATGTTCTGTTTGTAGCCCAGGCCCAAGCCATAGCTGAACGGTTCCAGCGCCTGGGTATAGAGCGTGGTTTCCCGGTGCGCAGTTGCTGGATTGACCTCGGTCGTACGGTGCAGATCCTTCAGCGGCTGATCGTTGTTCACCACCGCGCGGAAGGTTTCCCGCGGCACGCTGGTTTCTTCGATAGACATGTCATAACGCTGATTCACCAAGGTGAACCAGTCGATGTCCTGATTGACGCTGTTATCGAGAATCCGGCTGGCCCGACCGACAGCCTTGGCCGAATAAAAATAGCGAGACTGCTCGCCATACACCATCAACTCCGAGCCGCGCTGGGTGATGCGTTTGACCTTGTAGCCGGCATTTTGCTGCAGCCGGTTGGAGACATCGGCCCAGTTGACTTGATCGAGCGGGGTCGACGGTGTCTGCGCGGGTAGCCGCTCGGCGGGAGGATCATAGGTCTTGGCCGGTGCCTTGCGACTGACAAAGTTGGTGTGCAGGGTGATGCCGAACATCGCCGTATTGCCACGCTCCCAACCGGCGCTCAAGTCGACGCTATCGGCCAACTTGTAGACCACACCGACGTTGATCGGCAGGTCTTGCTTGAGCGGGTTGTCCAGTGGCTCATTCTTGTAATCGTTGCCCTCGTACTCGATCTTCAGGCTCAGTGGTTCCCAGGGCGTTTGATAGGCAATCCCGCCAAACAACGAAGGGTGGCCCCTGAAGTAAGCGTTGGTGTTCACGTCCCCTGCCCTGGCCACAGCCGCCGTGCTCTGCGGCCGGTCGTTGAATTGGCTGCCCAATACCGACAGCGGGTTACTGAAATCCCCACGATTACCCAGATAACCCCAGGCAATGCCGAGGCTGAAATCCAGGTCGCCATAACGCTTGTTGGCGACGAAATACTCGCTGGAAAACAGCCCGGTACCACCGATATCCCGGGCGCCGATAGCGACCTGCGGGGCCCAGTGAGTTTCTTCCCAAAGCCGCGCTTTCAAGTCGATGGCCTTGTCTTTGAAGCTCTGGCCGTCGCTAAAGTCCTCGGGGCCGTAATTACGGTTGGTGATCGCTGTGTAACGAAACGACCCTTCCAGCCAATCAAGCGGCTGCAAGGAAAAACTGTAGCGCGAATAAGGGTCGGTACGACTGGCCGTGACGCTCAACTCCCCCGCCGGGGCCATGCGCGCGGTGGGGGTCTGTAACAGACCAACGCCACCAAAATCACTCTGGGTGTAGCGAGGTTCACCGTGAGCCAATCCGCAGGGCAGGAGCAATGCAGCAGCAAAACGTAACTTCAACGGGCACTTCAAGGGGCCACCTCAGCCAGCGGTTGAGTGGCGAGAAACTCGGCCAATTGTTGATTGAGCTCAGGGGTCGGTGTCTCGAGATCGTCGCTCCTGATCGGCACCAGGATCTTGCTGCCGGGCGCCACAATGATGCCGTCCTCACGATTCCACGCCGCCACGCCCACGCGCCGAACCTGGCCGTCAGGCTGGATCAGCCACAGATAGTCGCCCTCGGCGTCGCCAAGAATGGCGCAGTCACGGGCATAGGCACGCACTTCCTGCAGGGCTCGGTAAGGCACCTGACAAGGCTGCGCGACCGCCCCGAAAACTTCCACGGTGGATGGCCGCTGGGGGTAAATCAGATGGTCGCCATTATCCAGCAGCGCGTTGCGGGCGAACCCCGTTTCCACAGCGATCGGATCGAGCACCGCGACCTGACGTCCGGTGACCGGCAGTTGCGCGACCTGCTCATATAGGCGCGCGCTCAATTCTGCTCGCGTGTTTTTGCCATCGAGCAAGGCCCCCCGTTGCAGCAGTTTCAGATCGAACAAAACACCTGCCTTCAAGCGCGTCTGCTTGTCCACCAATGAACGGTGCAGCCACGCCGCGCCCAGCCAGTAACTTTCGGCATTGGGTTGGGCGTTACGAATGACATCCAGCAAGCGCGCACCGGGCTTGATTTCGAATTGGCCAGGGCTGCGCACATCACCGCTGACCGTGACGGCCGCCTGGCCCACGCCCGGGCCGATTAACAGCAGGCCAAGTAAAAAAAGGTTTGAACACTTCACCGGGCAGCTCCCCGATCACGGCGCACCTGCACGATTTTCAGAAACAGTTGCGGCGTCAGATGCTGCTCGCTGCGCAGGATGAAACCGTCCTGGGGGTCGACCCAGTAGCGGTTGGTGGCGCGGAAATTCAGGGTGGGTGCATCCACCTGCTCGTCGATACGTAGCAAGGCGTAATCCTTGTCCAGAATGCTGATGGTCTCGATACCGTGAGGGCTGAAACGGCTGTTGACCGCGATACCAATGCGGTTGCCGTTATAGATGTCGATCCAGCGCGTGCTGGTATAGCCGTCAGGCAAATGCTGAAGGCCGCGCTTGAAGGGCGACTCTTCATTGAAACGAGTACCATCCAGGGAAGCGCCCAGCCCGACAGTGCGCACTACCAGACCGTCGCGCATCAGCAGCACTTGCTTACCAGAAGCGACCCAGAACTGCAGGTCGCCCCGCCGACGAGCCATAGCCATCACACCCTCACTGGAGGGGGTGGTGACCAGGATCTGCGGATACGGAACGGCGTCGACCTGAGCACGGGTCAAATTGATGGAAGCAGGCCCCGCGACAGATGTTTCAAGGGTGTCCCAGGAGGCCTTCATCAACGGGTTACACCCGCACAACAAGAGCGCCATCGTCAGACTGGCGCAGGTAGGCAAATTTTTCACGGCGGAATTGAGCCTTATCTGCTGTTGGCTTCGCTGAGGTTATTGAGAGAGCTGGCACCGGTCCCCAGGACAGTGGCCGTAGGCAGAAGCTGGCTGATCAGACGGTTCCAGCGCGTCACGCCGGCCGGGCCGACATAGACGATGTCTTGCGGTTGCAAGTCGAAACGGGTGGCCAGTACCAGGGCAGACGGGGATTCGGCGTCGAGCTGGAACACCTTGGCCGGTTCGGTTTCCAGGTGGTCGGCGCCGCGAATCACGTACACCGCATTGCCGTTGGAGGTGGTCTGGTTCAAGCCCCCCACTGTGCCCAGCGCATCGGTCAGGTTGATCGATTTGCCTTTGAAGCTCAGCGCGCGAGGCAGGTTGACCTCGCCCATGACATAGATCCGCTTTTGGTCGTTATAGGGCAGGTACAGCCGGTCGCCGCCCTTGAGGTAAACGGCTTGCAGCTGTGAGTCCTGGCGATTGAGGGTGTCCAGATCGAGCTTGTATTCGCGCCCGTCCCGGGTCAGCGTCAGGCCTGACAGGTCCGCGTTCGAGGGGTCCACACCGGCCGCACCAACGGCCTCCACCACGCTCAGCGGTGTGGTAGTGATCGGCTGTTGGCCAGCTTTGAGCACCGCACCGGAAATCACCACGGTCTGGCTGGCGAAGCGCAATACGCTGACGTCAACCTGGGGGCTTTCGACAAATTGCGACAAGCGCTCGGCAATAAAGGCTCGCAACTCTTCGATGGTTTTACCGGCGGCAGGGATATTACCAATGTAGGGATAAAACAACGTGCCATCCGGACGAACCAGACGCCCGTTGGCATCGATTTGCTGTTGCGGACCCGAAGGCGCCGTCAACTCGGGGTGATCCCAGACCGTGATGAATAACAGGTCGTTGGCACCCACGCGATAACCGCCTGGAACATAGGACAACAACGCTGGGGGAACGGATTCGCGAACTTGCGTGGCCGCATCCATGGCAATCAATTTAGGCGTGATGGGAATAAGCTCCACCCGGCTACTTTCCGGAGAGCCGTCACTGACCATTTGACTGGTGTCCATATGTTGACCAGGCGAAAACATACAGCCGTGCAAGCTGATACTTGCCAGCATAACAACAGATAATCTACGGATCATAAGGGCACTACGCTAGTCGAGGGCAAATCTAAAACAAGATCACCCAGAAAGTTCTGAGTGATCTTGAACAACATACTTCGCGAGGTTTAGTTGGTACCCGTCGTACCACTAGTACCGGTTGTGCCACCCGTTCCAGAGGTACCGCCATTGGAACTGCCTCCAGAGTTTGAAGCGGCCGCCGCAGCGCCGACAATGGCCGCGCCGATCACCACGGTTTCGGCGACCGTCACGTCCCCGACCAGCGGGGTATTCAAGGACAATGGCTCGCTCACTTCTTCGCTAGCCGTTTCGCCCGTCGTTTTGCTCGGCGGTGCATCCGCCGCCAACGCTGCGGTGCTCATGACAGCCAGCAAGCCGGCCGTAAGTAGTTTCTTCATATCAGACTCCTTCTCGACATCAACTCTGCATAAGATTTGATACTAAGGGACCGGGAATGGAACAGCAGGTGAATGAACTGACACCCGTCAATTTAACGAGACAGTTCATGCACATTGCCTCCTTTGGAGAATGTCATTTATAGGGAGTGCATGCCATACGCCAAACCTCGTCCCGTCATGGACAAAAGCGCTTGCACCGGGCAGGACCTTTTGACGAAAAAAGGTGATTTTCCAAGATGTTTGCTGCATGACAAGGCATTTTCGGCACAAAGTTCCGAGTAAAAATCACCCACCCCTCGCGCCTATTGTTATTATTAGTCAGGATTTTCCCAGCATCTTGTCCCGCAAGGTTCTATTGTGACTGAACATGCAAGGCTAAATAACATCAGGTCATAAATAGTTAATGTTAACTATAGACCATTATTAACCCGTCATTCCCCGTTCAACACCGCGCGCAAGCGTGGGTTGCGCAAGTCTTTTTCCGAGAGTTGAGGCGATTCAATGGGCCAGGTAATGCCCAGGTCCGGGTCATTCCAGAGCAGCCCACCCTCATCCTCGGGGAAATACAGATCGGTACATTTGTATTGAAAATCAGCGGTATCGCTGAGTACGCAAAAGCCGTGGGCATAACCCGGCGGCACCCATAGCTGCAGATGGTTGTCGGCGGTCAACTTGACCCCTACATGTTCACCGCAAGTGGCCGATTCGGGATTGATGTCCACCACCACGTCGTACACCGCACCTTGGGTAACGCGCACCAACTTGCCCTGGGGCCGGGTCCGCTGGAAGTGCAAACCACGCAGTACGCCATACTGCGAGCGTGAGTGATTGTCCTGGACGAAAGGCAACTCGATGCCGGCGTCGCGATAACGCTGTTCGTGATAACTCTCGAGAAAGAACCCACGGGCATCGCCAAACACCTTGGGCTCGATAATCAGTACACCGGGCAACCGGGTGTTGATGACATTCATTTCGAAGGCTCCATCGTCAGTACGCGCGCCAGGTATTGTCCGTACCCGGTTTTGTGTAACGCGGTGGCTTGTTTATCCAGTTCCGCAGCCGACAACCAACCCTGGTGATAGGCCACTTCTTCAAGGCAAGCCACTTTCAAGCCCTGTCGCGCTTCGATGGTCTGGACGAAATGCCCGGCCTCCATCAACGAATCATGGGTGCCGGTGTCCAGCCAGGCAAAACCACGCCCCAGCACGCTGACGTGCAGATCCCCGCGCTGTAGATAAGCGTTGTTCACGTCGGTGATTTCAAGCTCGCCGCGTACCGAAGGTTTGACTTGCTTGGCGATGCTCACCACGTCTTTGTCGTAGAAATACAAACCGGTGACAGCATGGTCGGACTTCGGATGTTTAGGCTTCTCTTCGATCGAGATCGCCTTGCCGCTCTCGTCGAACTCGACAACGCCAAAACGCTCCGGGTCGCTGACCCGATAACCAAAGACCGTGGCACCGGTTTGTCGTTGAGACGCTTCGCGCAACAACGCACTGAAGCCATAACCGTAGAAGATGTTGTCGCCCAGGATCAGCGCCACATTGCTGTCGCCGATGAACTCCTCGCCGATCAGAAAGGCTTGCGCCAAGCCATCAGGAGAAGGCTGTTCGGCATAGCTGAGTTCAATGCCGAAAGAAGAACCGTCACCCAGCAAGTTCTGGAAGTTGGGCAAGTCCTGCGGCGTTGAAATAATCAATACCTCGCGAATCCCCGCCAGCATTAATACCGACAGCGGATAATAAATCATCGGCTTGTCGTAGACCGGCAGCAGCTGTTTGGACACACCACGGGTAATGGGATGCAAGCGGGTGCCGGAGCCTCCCGCCAGAATGATACCTTTCATAGGGGATTCCCTTCGAAGTTAAATAGAGGCAGGTTTTGAATGTTTCAGCCAACGTGGCCAAGACGCTCGGACCGGTATTGGCCGTTGAGTATCCGTTGCCACCAATCTTGATTATCCAGATACCACTGAACCGTTTTGCGTATACCGCTTTCAAAGGTTTCCTGTGGTCGCCAACCAAGTTCACGCTCAATCTTGCCTGCATCGATGGCGTAACGACGATCATGCCCAGGGCGGTCGGTGACGAAGGTGATCAACTCCTTGTAAGAGCCCTGCCCTTCATCGCGGGGGCGCAACTCATCGAGCAGCTCACAGATGGTTTCCACCACTTGCAGGTTGCGCTTCTCGTTGTGCCCGCCGATGTTGTAGGTTTCGCCCACGATACCGCGCGACACCACTTCGACCAGCGCTCGAGCATGGTCTTCAACAAACAGCCAGTCGCGGATCTGCGAGCCGTCGCCATACACCGGCAACGGCTTGCCGTGGATGGCATTGAGAATCACATGAGGGATCAACTTCTCGGGGAAGTGGAAGGGCCCGTAGTTGTTCGAGCAGTTGGTGACCAGCACCGGCAGGCCATACGTGCGGTGCCAGGCGCGCACCAGATGGTCGGAGCCGGCCTTGGACGCCGAGTACGGCGAGCTCGGCTCGTAGGGCGTAGTCTCGGTGAACAGATCGTCGGTGCCTTCCAGGTCGCCATAAACTTCATCGGTGGAGATATGGTGGAAGCGAAAGCCCGGTTTCTGCTCCGCAGCCAGCCCTGACCAGTAGCGGCGGCTGGCCTCCAGCATGCTGTAGGTGCCGACGATGTTGGTCTGGATGAAATCCGATGGGCTGTCGATGGAACGGTCCACATGGGACTCGGCCGCCAGGTGCATTACCGCATCGGGCTGGAAACGCGCGAACAGCTCGTGCAGCGCCGCCGTGTCGCAGATATCCACCTGCTGGAATTCATACCGGGGGCTACCCGCCACCGACGCCAGGGACTCGGTATTGCCGGCGTAGGTGAGCTTGTCGATATTGAGCACGCTCACATCGGTGTTGTCGATCAGATGGCGAACGACGGCGGAGCCGATAAAACCAGCGCCGCCGGTGACGATAATACGTTGGGTCACTTGCTGTACTCCTTGGGGTACCACTGGATCAGTAGTTTTTCGTACTGGGAAAGAATGTTTTCCCAAGTGAACTTTTCGTTGAAGCGGCGTGTGCTTTCAGCCTTCATCGCCGCGATCAAATGGTTGTGGTCGTCGCGCAGGTACTTCTCGAACAACTTGGCGCAGTCGTGCTCGTCATCGAAGTACACCGCCGCATCACCGGCGACCCAACGGTTGAAATGGTTGTTATGGGCAATCACCGAGCAGCCGGCGCCCAATGCCTCCACCAGCGAAGGGTTGGTGCCCCCGACTTGATGGCCGTGGATGTAAAAGCGGCTGAAAAACCGCAGCGCCCGAACCACCGCCGACTCATAGATGGCGCCGGGGAAGATCACTTCCTCGCCGGCCGCGTCCATCACCCGCTTGTGGTACTCGTTCTTCTCTGGGGTGAAGTTGCCCAGCACCACCAACTTATGGTTACGGCGCTTGCTGCTGAAAGCCTTGACGACCTGCAGAAAGGAGTTCTCCGGCTCCGGCCGGGCAATAACTACCGAGAAACTATGGGGCTCCAGGCCATAACTGGCCAGGGCGGCCGGGTCTGCTTCGTTCACCCGGTCCCCGCCATAGGGGATCATGGTGATCTTCGAATCCTTGACCCGGGTGGCCAGGTGATCCTTGATTTTCGGGTGGTCGGCCACCAGGTGGTTGCCAATCCAGCAACCTGCTCGCTCGTTCAACCAGAACCAGGTCTTCGCCACCAACCCCCACTTCTCCCGTCGCCATTCAATGCCATCCATATTGATGACATTGGTCTGGCCCTTGACCCGCTGCAGAATATTGAACGCCGCCGTGTTATAGCCGAGAGTCAGAAACAATCCCTTCTGGCCCAGCGCATGGACGGTAGCCTTCCAGTCGAAAAACACCGTGCCCGCCACGCCGGTGTTGGCGATCGGGATATGAATGCGATGAACCCCCTTCCATTCACTGGTCGATATACCGCCGGAACCGTCTTCCTGGCAGTAGACAGTGACTTTCCAGCCCTGCTTGACCAAGTAGAGGGAGAGCTTTTCGGCGAAGGTTTCAAAACCGCCGTGTTTGGCGGGGATGCCACGAATGCCGAGGATGTATAGTTTTTTCATGAGTTAATTGATTCTTTTTTATGGATAAAATAAAAGAAACTTAAAGCGAATAAGAATGGCAAGTCAGTGACGATTAGTGTAAATGTAGAAAAGCAAACTATGCAGCAAAAGTAAGCCGCTCGATAAAAGTTATCCCTGATATTTTCAATTGTAAACACCATGAAAAAATAGGTAATTAGAAAGAGTCCAATGAAGCCGCAATCTAAATAAAATGCATAAATAAGGCTAAAGCCCGAATAATAATCCCAACTTTTACTTAATGGATTATAATAACTTAAAAGCCCTTTACCTATCCAATAAAAATCGGAGTAAATGGCTTCACCAACTGGCGCAAGACGGCTAGCCGAATCGGATTTATACCTTGAGTAATAAGCATCCTGAAACACACCCAACAATTCATTGAGCGCATCAACGATCATAGGCATCAGCAGCGCAAGAGCAATCATTAATAATATAAATACTAATAGTCGTTTCCCTATAGCAAACCTACCCTGAAGAAATCCCGAGTAGAACAATACGGAGGGAATTATCACGATAGTCAACCCCTGGATTGCCTTGGAATTTGTAAGGAATATAATTGCGATCGAGATAAAAGCTGATAAAAACTTTAATCTAGCGGACACCCCTAATGAAAATGCGGTTAACACAACCAACAAAGCAAACATTGCTAGCGAAGCGTCCGACTTTATAAAGAAAGTGCCCGATACTGCATCAATGGCAAACATAGGTACTTTTGAGAAACTCGCAATTTGTTCACCCGCGACTACTTGGACAATGGCAAACAGCATCTGAACCAGCAAAAAATAATTGCAGTATGTAATTATCGCTTTAGGCGAAAGCGTAATTTTTTGAGAGAGCATTTTCCCCGCCCTAAACACCAAGACAGGACAAAGCAAGTAATAACAATATACAAGCAAGTAAGAAACTGGACTTTTATAAAAAATAGATATAAAAGCAACGTACATAAATAGCACTATCATCGCCATAGCGCTTCTACCAAGATGTACTTTTTTTCTGAACGTAAAGCATACAACGAGCAATGAGATTGCCAGATAGTTAGTTTCAGTTGGCGTCAAAAGCCCAGTTATTTGCAAAGGCGCGCCTAAAA
The DNA here is from genome assembly GCF_030687165.1 of Pseudomonas sp. FP1740. Classification (NCBI taxonomy): domain Bacteria; kingdom Pseudomonadati; phylum Pseudomonadota; class Gammaproteobacteria; order Pseudomonadales; family Pseudomonadaceae; genus Pseudomonas; species Pseudomonas sp. FP1740. The sequence goes on along the minus strand of NZ_CP117461.1, from coordinate 2,232,757 downwards.
TAAAACACAACAGCATAAAAAAATATAATGCTGAAAACCTCACCTTACTGAAGGCTTGAGACGTATACATCCGTATATCCCTTTCAAATTAAATTTCAATTAGCATCCAACATGAAAGAAATCCCTATACAGAGGTCGCCTTGGAACTCAAATCAAAGCCAACTAACAACTCTTTCAAAAACGATTTCAAACGAACTTTAACATGCCAACTCTCTTCGATGCTTTCGGATATCTTGAAATTACCCGACAGACAAGCAAGGGCTCTAACCTTTTCGGAAGTCATCTCCGAATGATTATAATTAAAAATAAACTCACTTTGGATTTCATAGTCTATTGACGTCACACAAGGCAAGTTGTGCTTGAAATATTCATACAGCTTTAACGGTGATTCATCGTGAGATCTTTCCTTTAAATATGGAAGCAAACCTATTTTAAAAGTTCTGGCTATCACCCCAATGTCGTTATATTGAAACTTACCAAAATAATGAACATTCCTCATAGCTCTAATGCTGGCTAGAACTTTCTTATCAAGACAAAGACCGTATAGGGCTACCGAGTAGTTTTCCGATAGTTTTTTTATGAAAGATAAATCTAATTTATCTGTAATGAACCCAATAAACCCAAAATCATAAGTGTTCGGATGGGCGGCGAGTTTATTCATATTAGCATCGTTAAAAAAAATGCCATTTGGCAAAACTGTTTTTTTAGTCTTGAAAGATGTTAGCGCCTCGCTTGTCACCCCGGTGACAGCGTTAGAAAATTTATCTACCCAAGCGTACTTATTTCGCACCAACTCCCGCTGAGACGGTGTATAACGATTGTGCTTTGTAAAATTATCTATCAAATCATACCAATATAGTACGTTACTGCTCTTTAGCAATGGAAATATAGCAAAAGGAGAAAAATCTAAAACCACCACCGCCTTATGGCTTTTATTATACTTTGAAAGCAATGTCTTTATTGTTTTAGCAAAACAGATTTTCGCCCACGCTCTGCCACGCAATGGACCAAACAGATCGAAGGATGTAGCATCAACAAAATTCACGCCAGGAATGATAGACAGATTACTATTCAACTTACCAAGAACACGCTCATATACACTAACCGGCCTATTAACAACAGTTATAGTATCAAAAAAATCAAGCTCAGATATGGTTTTTATAAACTGCAAGTCTCTAACCGCAGGCCCATATTCACTTAAGAAATACTGATCCCTATATGGGATAACTATAAGATCAGGTTTATCTTTAGCATCCATTTTATATATTCCAAGTGAAGTTAAACAAAACCCATACTGGTAGCTCTCAGTTTAAATGGATCTTCCCGGTCGCCCGAATCATAGAGGCAACGTAAACTGAGCCGTTTTTTGTATAATGGCCATAGTCGAATTGAATTGGATCTTCACTCGCAGGAGCTGCTGTAGTGCATACACTGCCTTTATCTGGGCATAGCAAACTATAGACCGAAATATAAATCGCACTAGAGTCTTTCAACTGCTCACTCATAGAGCGATCCAATGACCGTTGAGATGTTATTGTATTCTTCTGAACAACTGACGTGTAATTATCACCTTGCACTTGAGCTAGAATTTTAGGCAACTTATTTTTATACTCTACAGTTGGCCCTATAACGTAGACTTGTTTTGTGTACTTGGACACTTCTTCTATAGTATTTTTTAGTTTGGTTATATCATTTTCATGCCAGCGAGCTGAAAGTATTACAGCGTCCGGTCTAGAAGATTTTGTATAGTTTCGAATAACATCAGTGATCAATTCGATGCAGTCTGCGTCACCATCCCCTCCTAGTATTGGGCGGCATCCCGAAGCAGTTGCTTGCTGGATATTTACTTCAGGGTTAATTGTTGACAACCCATACCAGAGATGTGCCGCATGGCTATCACCAATTAGGAGGAAGTTTTCTTTTTTTGTGTCGTGGCTTAAGCACTCCGAACGATTAAATAGTTCCGCTTCTCTATAAGCTGACGAAAGAAAACATTTTCCTGTTCTCATATACTCGGAGGGATCGGACTCCATAAATGAAAATAGCCATTGCTGATGCTTGGAAAACCGTTCTACGACTCCGTGAGTTGCAAGCATTACTATTCCAACGGATAAAAATAGAGACATCGCAACCAAGGAACTTTTGAATACTTCTACCGAACGAAATTTATTTCTTCTAAACGGCTGCTCTACAAAGCGCCATGATACAAACGCCAATAGAATTGAAAGTATTACTACAGATATCTTCCCTGTGACATCGAACTCAAACAAGTTTCTGTAGAAAACTATTACCGGCCAATGCCATAAATACAATGAATATGAGACTAAGCCTATCCATACTATTGGCTTTAATGAAAGAAATCGGTAGACGAATGTATCTTTGTGACTTCCAGAGTAAATTATAAGTGCGCCCCCTAGACAGGGCAGTAATGCAGACACACCAGGAAAACTTGTAGCCTTATTGTATACAAACAAACCAATCAATATACATAGCGCCCCAATCCCGGCTAGTACATGCCGTAGAATGACGGTTCTTGCGGATGGTACTGCATTCAACGCAAGTATCGCACCGACTGCTAGCTCCCAGGCCCTAGAGAAAGGAAGGTAAAAGGCGAGGCTCTTGTCCAGCTCCATCAGATACAGACAGCTAACAAACGAAATCAAAGCCAGTACAATAGTAAAGCTCAATACTCTAGAAGCGAACCAACGATGGCAAGCGTAGAACATCAATGGAAAAAATAGATAAAATTGTTCCTCTACAGCAAGAGACCACGTATGTAATAGCGGCCATGACGCTGCTGGTACGACGAAATAGTTTTCTTGACCCAGGAAAAAAAAATTTGACACGAAGGATATAGTTGCAATAAGGCTTTTGCTATAACCCACAAGCTGAGAAGGCAAAAAGATAAAATATGCGGCTACAGTGGTAGATGCCAAAACAGCAAATAATGCGGGGAAAATTCGTAAAGCTCTTCGCTCATAAAATTTCGCAATCGAAAAACTATTACTCGTTACTTCCTTGTGAAGTATTTTCGTAATTAAGTACCCTGAAATAACAAAAAAAATGTCTACACCAATATAGCCACCTTTTATTAAAGGAAACCCAGCATGATATAAAAGCACGGAAATAACAGCGACAGCCCTTAGTCCGTCTATATCTGGCCTGTAGTTTATGATGCTATTTTGTCCAGCCGCCATATTCAATGTACCCTTGATAAAAACATAACACCAGGCATGTACAGCCCCCCTAGATGTATAGATATAGCTTGAGAAAAATGGAATACCAATACATCTCAACCACTAAGCGTATTTCGATATTTTAATACTTTAGAATCATCGCACTTGCAGTCATCGCCGCAGTTATCAAACCAGCGGGTAACATTCTAGACAAGAACCTTAATGGGCTTTTTTTGAAAACCACAATATACAAAACACAATATGCCAATATAAAATTTATGTGAAAGGTTATAACAATTGACCAGGACAATACCGTTAGATCTCTTTGAAGTATTCCCCAAACAATACCGCCAGCAGTTATGATGGATGAGAAAACTCCGCAAACGAATAAGAGATCTGTTCGATTTAATGCTTGAAAAAAACTCCCACTCGTAGAAAGCACGACCTGGACTGGTATCGCTAACGCAAGAATTTTTATTAACGGTACGACTTCACTCCAGCTAGACCCTAGTAGGACTAGGACCATCTGATCGGAAAATAAAAATATAATCAGTGCTACTACTGCGCCTGCAATTGAAAGTTTGAAGGTGAAATCCCTATGTATCACCTCCACCATTTCCAAATCATTCGCATACTTGCGGATCACTGGTTGAATTGCTGGTGTCATTGCAAAGGTTAACAACATTAAAGGATATCGCATAATTTGATACGCCTTATCATAGACACCTAAATATGCTGCCCCCATGTACCTTGCCACTAATATGTTATCGAGATTCCTTGTAAAATAGTTAACCAAGTTAAAGCTGAATTGATACGCAGAGAATGAAAACAAGGGTTTTATAGCCGAAAACTTCGTTCCAAAAATGGGCCTACCAAACTCCGTTTTACTAGAAAACAAATAAGCCAATAAGAAACCAGTGGCTGATAAAACTAATGGTTTCGAGGCCAAAGCATGCAACGGATCAGTCACCTTGCTTATTACTATAGTTGTGCCGGTTGAAACTATTTCAGAAGCCAAACCTATTACAGAGATATTAAAAAATAATTGCTCCCTCAACAGAAATGCCATTGGGACAATGGAGCAAGTGAAAAAAAATAGCCCCATACTGGTGTATGGTATTATTTGCTCCAGCGCTTCTATTTTGTAAAAGTCAACAATTACAGGCGTTGCCAAATAGAACAAAAGCCCTACACAAAGACCAATAATAACTGTTAAGCCGAATATTCCATTTCGATCTGTTTTTTCAAGGGTGTCGATATTTATTATCGACGGCCCTAAACCAGCTTCTGAAAGCATTTGAAAAAATGTCGAAAAAACCGCAACGGATGCAATAATGCCAAATTGCTCGGGAGTGAAGACACGAGCCAATAACATCATTGATCCCAAATTCGCGGCGTAAACGGAATACCGGCCTAGCATACTTTTGCTAATAGCTTTATAAAGTTGGCTTTGGGCTTTCAAGATGCTCACTCTTTAAACGATGAGTTTTCTATTTATCTTCATGAGCTTTATTTTACTCGATGATAATTCGAGTACACCTTTTATTCCGCCCATCCCACGAAATGACGAAAATATTTCTTTTTTAAACGTACCATCCAACCTTACTCTACTGGCTCGAACATTCAACGGCAGAGGCAAAATCTTGTGTGATGTAATAACAAACTTTACCAGTTCTTCAGCGTGTAATGGCTTTTTAGCTGACTCGCAGAAATTCACCATCTCACAAATCCGCTTACCATATACTTTATAAGAGTCAGCTCCGCATACTGCGAACCTATCGTTGTACCCCCCCCACCATTGCCAAGCTGGTATGAATACAGAGGTTTTATCATTTAGTAGCATCGAAAAAATTTCTTTCGGCAACGGGTCATGATAAAAAAGATCTGGTCTTAAAAAAATTGTAACGTCAGGTTTGTAATCTTCAATTAACAACGTCACTTGATGCAGTGAATTCAGCTGATGTATCAAATTACTAAGGGAGTTAAAGTCATCCTTCCAAACATCACCAAAAGATTTAACCCCTTCAAAATCCCACTTTTCTAAACATTCACCAGGCTTTTCCAACCCCCCATTGAAACTTAAGAAAGGATGATATTCTTGCGGAGAAAGAGCACCATTTTCCCCTGATCGTTTATTTACAACTTTCGATTGCTCATACAGATGATAAAAGAACTCTACCTCTGCATTCTCAGGAAGACTGTTTAGAATGTTCTCCTGGATTGACGGAAAGCAAATTGTTGTTGATCTTGGTATTCCATAGAATGCTAAAGCTATTTTCATATTTCACCCTCGAAAAACAACTCCTATCGGCCGATTGAGTAATAGGTCACACCTTTCTTAACCATCCGTTTTACATCAAATAGATTTCGCCCATCAAAAACTATCAGCTCTTTTAGTTCCTTCTCAACCATGTCAATATCGAGAGTTTTAAACACCGGCCACTCAGTAACAATAACAAGCGCATCAGCGCCTCTTAGCGCGGCCTCCTTCGTCCCACATAACCTGAGATCGTCACGATATCCGTAGATACGTTGCGTTTCTTCCATAGCCTCAGGGTCATAAGCCTGGACTTTAGCGCCATACTTCCATAGCTCTTCCATCAGAGTCCTACTTGGCGCTTCCCGCATATCGTCTGTATTTGGTTTAAAACTAAGCCCCCATAGGGCAAAAGTTTTATCTTTAAGATCCCCGGCATAATGCTTATATATTTTCTTGAACAAAACACTCTTTTGTTCTTTATTGCGCTCTTCAACCGATTTAAGTAGCTTTGCATCAAAATCAATGATTTCGGCAGTGCGTATTAACGCTTGCACATCTTTAGGGAAACAGGATCCACCGTACCCAACTCCAGGATAGATAAAATGATATCCAATTCGTGGGTCGGAGCCTATTCCCTGTCGAACCATCTCGATGTCAGCTCCCAATATCTCTGCAAGATTAGCCATTTCATTCATGAAACTGATTTTTGTAGCTAGCATGCAGTTTGCTGCATATTTTGTTAATTCTGCACTCTTAACATCCATTACAATCATCTTTTCATGATTACGGTTGAAAGGTGCGTAGAGATCTCGCATTACCTCCTCCGCACGCTCACTGTCGGTACCTATAACAATACGATCAGGACGCAGACAGTCCGCAACAGCAGAGCCTTCTTTTAGGAATTCTGGATTTGACACGACGTCAAAAATAAGGTCCCCGCGATTTCTCTGGGCCAGCACTTCATCTACACAGGCTTTTACTTTATCCGCGGTACCTACGGGCACAGTGGACTTATTTACAATTATCTGATTTTTTTCCATATTTCTCGCGATGGTTTCTGCCACAGCAAGAACATACTTCAGGTCGGCGGAGCCATCTTCATCAGGAGGAGTACCAACGGCAATAAACTGAACATCGCCATGTAGTACGCCCACCGAGACATCAGTAGAAAAATTCAGGCGGCCTGCCGAATAATTTTCTTTTACTAAAGCTTCCAGCCCTGGTTCGTAAATTGGGATATGGCCTTGCGTCAAACGCTCAACTTTATTTACGTCGACATCAATACAAACGACATCATGTCCTACTTGTGCGAGGACTGCTCCCTGGACAAGACCAACATAACCGGTTCCAAATATCGTGACTTTCATAGCACCCTCTTTGACTTTAAATACTAAATTCTAACCGAAAAAACTTGCCCATCGCTTTATCGCAGTTACTGGGAGAAGTAATGATCAAGTTTAATATTGAACTGGCACGCTACCGCCCCAGGATTTTTCGTCATCTTCCTCAGGACGTGGTGCTTTCATGAACTATCGGTTTGATCATGCCTATTGGCTAATGATCCGGCGCAGCAATAAACGACAAAAACTCAAGAACAACAGCAATACCGTAAAAAATCTGAACGGATGACGCGACCTGTTCAATACCCTTTAGTTTTTGTCGGAGGCGTAGGCATAGTGGTAATAACCATAATCACTGTAGCCATACTTGTTGGAAGCCTTTCTCTCCACGCCATTGAAAATCGCACCTTTAATGACAACGCCGTTCTGGGTGAACCGGCGCACTGTCAACTCGATTTCTTTCGCCGGGTTCAGGCCATAGCGCGTCACGATCAGATTGGTTCCGGACAGACGCCCGACAATCGCCGCATCTGTCACAGCCAGTAGTGGCGGCGTATCGAGAATCACTAGATCGTAAAGCTCACTCACCTGCTCCAATAGCGCACTGAAATTGGCGTGCATCAGTAGCTCGGAAGGATTGGGCGGGATTTGGCCTCGACTGACAAAATCGAAGTTGTCGATTGCGGTCTTGTGGATAGCCGTGGCCACATCGCAGCGCCGGGCCAGGATATCGGAGAGCCCATTGTCTGAAGTAGTACCCAACACTTTGTGCAGATACCCCTTGCGCATGTCGACGTCGATCAACAATACCCGCAGACCGGTTTGTGCTATCACCACCGCGAGGTTGACCGACACGAACGTTTTCCCCACCTGAGGACTGGGCCCGGAAATCATCAAGCGGTTATTGTCGGCCTCATGCATGGCGAAGTGCAAACTGGTACGCAAACTGCGTAATGCCTCGATTGCCAGATCGGTAGGATGAGTGACAGCCAGCAATGAAGTCCCATTGGAACGCCCACGTCCGCGGGAGACTTTATCTTCTTCGGTTTTCTGCAGAATGCTGTAGGGAATCGACGCATAGACCGGCAACCCAAGTTGCTCGATGGCTTCCGGGCTTTCCAATCCCCGGCTCAGCGCCTTGCGTATCAGCACCAAGGCCACCGCGAGGAAGCCGCCAAGAAGTGTGGCGATCAGTACAATCAAAGCTTTTTTCGGTTTGACCGGCTGGAACAAATTGACGTCCGCAGTGTCGATCAGACGCACGTTACCGACCGTCCCCGCTCGCATCACATCCAGCTCCTGAGATTTGTTCAGCAGTTGGGTATAAATGGCCGTACCGACTTCTACATCCCGGGTAAGGTTCAGCAATTCTTGCTGGGTGGAAGGAAGGCCCTCCACCTTGCTCGCCAAACTTTTCTGCTTGCTGCTCAACTCACCGATCTGGGTCAATAATGCGCGATAGGCGGGATGTTGCCGGGTGAACTTGCGGTCCATTTCGGCTTGTTGCAGCTTCAACTCGGAGATGCTGGTATCGAGCCCGACAATCTGATCGAGAATGGCTTTGGTTTCGAGCGTGATATCCACGGACTTGCTGCGGGTCTGGTATTCATTCAAGGCATTCCCGGCTTTCTCCAAGTCCTTCTTGACTACCGGAAGTTGCTCTTTGAGAAACGCCAGGCTCTGCGCTGCCTCAGCGGAAGTGCGCTCTACGTTTTGCCGAACATAAATAGCGGCGATTTCATTGAGTGTTTTAATGGCCTGATGCGGATCTGTGCTTTCCAGCGCCAACCCGATAATTCCCGACTCTTTTCCTCGTTCGGATACACCCAAATCCTCTTGGTAGTCGAGGATGCTGGTCAGGCGAGAATTGCGGATGATTTTGAAACGGGTCCCAGGTTTGGCATGCAGTTCCTCTATCTGGACCGCAACGCCATTTTGTTCGAACAGTTGTCCCGTCTGGCTGACTGCCAATAGGTTGTCATCTTCGTCCACCAGGGTGTAATGCCCATTCTCACCCGTGGTCAGGGTCAACTTCTTGCCCAGTTGCGAGTCGGGAAGATCCAGTTTGAATATTTTCAGCGACTCCCCTCCCCAGGCGTAACTGTTCAATCCCAACAAAGGGTCGGCTATTTCACCGGGATTTTTATTCTGGAACCGACGCGCCAGGAACTCACCGACAACCGGGAAATACATCGGTTGTATGACGATATCAAGTTTCAGGTTATCGACCGCCTTGCCAATCACCGAACGAGACTTGATCAACTCCATCTCGGTCGCCGAAGGCGACTCTTTTCCCAACATGCTGCTGACATCGGAGAAGCCCAACAAATCGTTCTTCTTCGCTTCGACCTGCAACAATGCATTCGCCTGGTATACCGGCGTCGCCAGCACCGCGACCGCTACACCAGTCACCATAAAGGCACCGGTAACCGCGGCAATCAGCCATTTATGGTCGATAAGTGTCCCAAACAGGCCGAGAAGATCAATCTCGTCATTGTCGTCGTCCCGCACGTTGACTACCGGTGCTTGCTGCATAAGTCGGATTCTTTGCCTTGATTACGATTCAAAAAGGAAGTGGCCATCAGCGTGCCAGACGCTGTGCCCATGCGTGTACGGCTTCTTCGATCAACGCATAAGCGTGCACAAAAGCAGGTTTGCCTTGACGGTAGGGGTCGCTGATCTCTCGATCGTCCTGCCATTTGCCCAACAACAACACTTTGCCCCGCGCTTCAGGGGCAATGTTGAGCACGCCACTGACATGCCGCCGCTCCATCACCAGAATCAAGTCCGCCTCACTGACGGCTTGAGAAGTGAGCTGAACGGCCTGGTGCTCATGGGGCAGATGACCATGCTCCGTGAGTACGGCGTGTGCTGTCGGCTCGATGGGTTTGCCCGTCAGAGCGGCAAGGCCGGCTGAACTGACCTGAATATCGGAATGGACGAGTGCCCCACGCAGCAAATGCTCCGCGGTGGGACTGCGGCATATATTGCCAACACAGACAATCAAAACCCTTTTAAGCAAGATGACCTTCCCCGTCTTGTCAACATTGGCGGTGACCTAGCACTTGCCGAACATAAGAGCTTTAAATTACGAATGAGCCCGGGCACTTATAATGGCCAGGAACTGCGACTGAAACTTTCAGACAATCAATGCGTATTTATTACCATGACGTTTGAACAGCCCCCAACTTTTTATCCAGACAAAAAATAACATCACACTCTTCAGGGTATGAAAATAACAGTTAGCGAATTTATCCAGACAATTTCTAACGGTTGTCGTTTTCTGGCGACCGTTCAATCTAAATTACACTGAAATAGCGAATGACTAATGTATAGCCGTTCCGCTAGTGCATTGCCAGGGTGTCGAACATTTGGTTAGTAGTTGGGTAAGGGACGCCTCGGGCAATAACTCTATTTACAGCGGGTTACGTCGCGAGCATGCCGTGGAACAACCGGGCATGCTCGCCGGTCAATCGGCTGCTCAATGCCTCCCCTACCCGCGCCTGGCGAGAAGCATGGCGTGCAGACCATTCGCAGCCCCTGGCGCGTTGCGAACATTTTTCTCGAGTGACCGGGCCGCTTCGAGCCCGCACTCCCCAGCGTGACCGGTTCGGCCAGCCTGGATCGAACCTTTCCTACTGCCATTAGCCACTCCATCAGTCTACTTTCAAGGACGCTTCCATGATTCGTAAATGCCTGTTCCCCGCCGCCGGCTATGGAACCCGCTTTTTACCCGCCACCAAGGCCATGCCGAAGGAGATGCTGCCGATCGTCAGCAAGCCGCTGATCCAGTACGCCGTCGAGGAAGCGCGTGACGCCGGCCTGCAACACATGGCCATCGTGACCGGTCGCGGCAAGCGCGCGCTGGAGGATCATTTCGATACCAGCTACGAGCTGGAGCACCAGATTCGTGGCACCGATAAGGAAAAGTTCCTGCACGGCACTCGCGAGCTGATCGATACCTGCAGCTTTTCCTACACCCGTCAGGTGGAAATGAAAGGCCTGGGGCACGCCATTCTCAGCGGCCGCTCGTTGATCGGTGATGAGCCATTCGCCGTGGTGCTGGCCGACGACCTGTGCCTGAACCTGGAGGGGGATGGAGTTCTGGCGCAAATGCTCAAACTTTATGAGCAGTTCCGCTGTTCGATCGTGGCGATCCAGGAAGTACCCCGCGAGCAGACTCAGAAGTACGGCGTGATTGCCGGCGAGTTGATTCGCGAGGGGATTTACCGGGTCAACAGCATGGTCGAAAAACCCCGTCCGGAAGACGCTCCGTCCAACCTGGCGATCATCGGTCGATACATTCTGACCCCCGACATCTTCGACCTGATCGCTGACACCGAACCTGGCAAGGGCGGTGAAATCCAGATCACCGATGCGCTGATGAAGCAGGCCCAGAACGGTTGCGTACTGGCTTACAAGTTCGAGGGTCGACGCTTCGACTGTGGCGGTGCCGAAGGTTATATCGAAGCCACCAACTTCTGCTTCGAGCATCTGCATCAAAACGCCCTGTGATGTTGCTGTCCCCCGATATGGTCTTTATCACCTTATGGACGAAGCCTCTATGAATACGTTGAGCGGTTTCAAGGCAGATGACAGTCGCCACCCGTATAGCACTGACCTTAAGCACAACCTCGCGTACCGCATCGTGCGCGCCTATGCGTCGGAACTGATTTCCCCTCGAGTGCGAAAACCACCGGTACTGCTGGTGGAACGCATCGGCGCGTTTCCCTCTTCCGGGGAGATCCGCCGCCAAGTCAAGGATGGTCCGTCGCTATTGGCGAGCATCAAGCAGCGTTACGCCCACGATGCCCTCGACCTCAACGAAAGCAGCGGGCTGAACCTGGTCTTTGCCGACTGGCGCTTCAGCTTGCGCCTCTCGGGCGAGGGTTGCGTAGCTTGCCTGACCGTGGAGAGTCGGGGCGACAGCTCGCTCCTGCAGCGCAAAACTACCGAGCTGCTGGAGCAGATTGATGCAGGGAGGGCATTTGAATGAACGCGATTGCCGAACACGCCACCAAAGCCTGGTACCTGGTTCAGTGCAAGCCCAAACAAGATGAGCGCGCCGAAGAACATTTGCAGCGCCAAGGCTATGCCTGCTTTCGCAAGACCTACAGACGTGAGCGCATATTGCGCGGGCAACGTCGAGTAATCAGCGAGTCGCTGTTTCCGGGCTACCTGTTTATTCAACTGAGCCTTCAGGACAGCTGGGGTCCACTGCGCTCGACCCGCGGCGTTTCGCGGGTCGTCGGGTTCGGTGGTCAGCCATTGCCGATCCGCGATGCGCTGATCGACGAACTCCAGGAACCGGACAGCCAGGCGATTGTGACCACGCTGTTGAAACACGGAGATGCGGTGCGCATCACTGAAGGTCCGTTCTGCGATCTCGAAGCGGTGTTCCTGGCCATGGATGGCGAAGAACGGGTGCTGCTGATGATGAATTTGCTGCAGCGTGAACAGCAAATCAGCCTGCCACTGGCGCGGGTCAACAAGCTTTAGATGCTTTTAGCTGCTCACACAAAAACGCCGCTCAACAAGCGGCGTTTTTTATCAACACAGGAAAACCTACGCCCCTTCCGAGAGGTGATTCCAGTCGACCCAACCCAAAAACCACGTCGCCAGAATCAGTAAACCGAAGGCGATCCGGTACCAGGCAAACACCGCATAACTATGGTTGGCGATGAACTTGAGCAACCCGCGCACGGCAATCATCGCAAAGACGAAAGCGGCGACAAACCCCAGGGCAAACACCGGCAAATCTGCGGCCTGGAACAGGTCGCGATATTTATAGCCCGAGTACACCGCGGCCCCCACCATTGTCGGCATCGCCAGGAAAAACGAAAACTCGGTGGCCGTCTTGCGTGACAGGCCAAACAGCAACCCGCCGATAATCGTCGATCCCGATCGCGAAGTGCCGGGAATCATCGCCAGGCATTGTGCACATCCGACTTTCAAGGCATCGGTCCAGCGCATCTCGTCCACGTGATCGACCACTACCACGTGCTCGCGCTGTTCGGCCCACAACATGATGATCCCGCCGATCACCAGCGCCACGGCCACGGTGATCGGGTTGAACAGATACTGATGGATTTTGTCGGCGAACATCACACCCAGGACCACCGCCGGCAAGAAACCTATCAGCAAATTCAGAGTAAAACGTTGCGCATTTCGCTGGGTCGGCAAACCCGTGGTGATGTCCAGAATCTTGCGACGGAACTCCCAGACGACCGCCAGAATAGCTCCCAACTGAATAATGATATTGAACGCCATGGCTCGCTCACCGCCAAAGTCGAGCAAGTCCGCGGCAATAATCTGATGGCCTGTACTGGAGATCGGCAAAAACTCTGTGAGTCCTTCAACCAGCCCTAGAATCGATACTTGCGTGGTGGTCCAGAAATCCATTAATCCCCCGTTAACCCCTTTCGGCTGAAAGGTCTGTTGTTGGTTCCGAGCAGCTGTCGGGTCAACGGAGAATTAAAACGCATTACCCGCCGGCTTGAGGCAAACGTTATAAAACGTCCATGACCAGGCCTATGACCACCTCGACGGCCCTACCCGCCTGCTACGCTTTGCGTTCATGACTGGAGGAGATGGGCGCATGAAGAAGAAATTGACCCGGAAGACTGATACTTGTGTATCGCAAATCCATGGCTGCCACTCATCGTCAGCTCGTTGACGTTTTGAGTTTGGACGCGCGCAATGTCTACCCCAAAAATGATCGCCCAAGAGAACATTCCACATGGCAAAGATCATAGTGCTCGCTGGTGACTTCCCGCAGTGCGACGGGGAATATCACTCGGGTACCATCACGCTCAAAACGGCCCTTAAGCCACGACTGGGGAAAAGCTTCCCGGTCTCGGAATTTAAAGATTTAACGATCCAGAACACGGACTCCAACAAGAATATAAAGAGCGCCATCGGCCTGGGCATTGCGGGCGCGATGTTGTTGGGGCCGGTCGGTGCCATCGCTGGCTATCTGCTCGCGGGCAACAACACGGAAGTGACCTTCATGGCCACTCTGAAGGACGGTGGCAAGCTCCTGGCGGCAACCGATAGCGAGACCTTCGAGGACATCTCGGCACGTGCCCACAAAAAAAACCGCCCCGGTCGCCGAGGCGTCCCTCGCGAATCATTTAACAACGACTCCATTCACTGATCCGCTGACCCCGTGACCGCGAAGATGTTGCAGGGCACTCGATACAGAACATGCTCCGTCGTACTGCCCACCCACTTGCCTAACCCCTTGCGATGCGCATTGCCCATGACGATCACATCGGCCCGGTGATGCGCTGCAAAGTCAGCCAGCGCTTTGCCGGGCGGCCCCGCAACGAAGTGTTGTCGCTCGGTGGGCACTCCATAGTGGTCGGCCAATGCGATGAATGACTGATGCAGAGACTTGCGCAGGTCACTGTTGAAGCCTGGCATCGTCACTGCCCCAGCGCCTGCGTCGGCTATATGCGTCAGCGATAGATCATAGGCATACAGCAAATGCAGTTCTGCGTTGCATTGCATGGCCAATCCGTTCGCTGCCTGGATGATGCGGTCGTTGATGCCGGTGATCTGCGTCTCGGGTTGCGACGGATCGACCGCCGCCACGATCACCCGCGGCAGCGGACACCTGACTTCGCTGACCAGATGCACAGGCACCGGACATTCGCGCAACAGGTGCCAATCCAGAGGCGTAACGAAAACGCGCTTGAGTGCAGACTCGTGCTGCACGTCCTTGATCACCAGATCCGGCTGCATTTCTGCCACATGCCGAAGGATCTCTTGCAACGCGCTGCGGGTTATAAGCACTTCGGTGCTTACCGTGACCCCGCGTCCGCGTATCAGATCGGCTTCATCCTTCAGCCACTTTTCGTTCTCTTGCTGACAGGCCTCACGAAACCGCGCACCGGCGCTCATCAACCCCAAAAGGTGAGAGTCTTCGATAAACACCGTGATGTGCAGCGCTGCGCCAGTGGCTTCGGCGATGGCGACCGCTCGTTCCAACGCCGGAGTATGACGCATGGCTGGGCCGGCTATCAGAAAGAGTCGTTGATATTGGCTCATGTAACACCTCCAAACGTTCCGGAATATCTAACTCCCCCAACGCTCTCGCCTGTCACACCACCGACGATTGGCTATCGCCTCAACTAACGGGATCGACACTATCAATATACGCCTGGATTGTATAAGCGAGTGATAGACGTGCCACGTCATCACCGAATCCGATGTTCCGAATTCGGTGATGAGCCAACGCTACTTCTGCGCGTATTTCGTGCCGTGCGAATCGTTAAGCTGTGCCTGCATCAGCCCCCACTCACGCTGAATGATCGAGTAAGGAATAAAGATACTGA
This sequence comes from Pseudomonas sp. FP1740, assembly GCF_030687165.1. NCBI lineage: Bacteria > Pseudomonadati > Pseudomonadota > Gammaproteobacteria > Pseudomonadales > Pseudomonadaceae > Pseudomonas > Pseudomonas sp. FP1740. The sequence continues at coordinate 2,217,642 of NZ_CP117461.1, read as the reverse complement.
TCCGCTCAGCGCCCTTTACCCCAGGGTGAAAACTCACATCGTGAAGTGTGGTGGAGAAGAATCCGACATTAATACCGACAATGCTGCCGTCATTGGCGATAACCGGCCCACCCGACATCCCCTTGATCATCGGGGCATCATGGATGGAATAGCGTTCGCCGCTGCCTTCATCACTGTTGATGAAAGGCGCCGGATACACCTTGCCTTGCCCGCTGACCGTTGTCATATACGGACTCGTTCCCACGGCAGTGATGTGCTCACCCACGCGCGGTGCGCGCCATGACGGATAATGGCCGTCGGCCTTGTGCTTGATGAAGACCAGGTCGCAACCGGTGCTGCAGCTGTATATCACGTTGCGGATGAGGGGTGTGTGGCGGGTGGTGACGGCGTAATCCTCGTTCCATTGCACGGCCGAGGCCGTGTACAGATAGGGCAAGGGAAAGCCTGAGAAGACTGAGAAATATGAATCATTGGCAGGTCCCGACAAGTCGGGTTTTACCATACCGTTGCATCCTGCAATACCAGCTCCTATTAAAAAGTAGGCCATGATTTTAATCATGATGTTCACCGACTTATAAGGAGATTTTAGTTTTTGTTGTGTCAGGTTTTTAGTGATCAGGTTGTTGTAGTTGTTCCTCGCTGCCTGTTCTGGTGGGTAATGTATGGCTTAGGTTGCAAGCGTGTGTATGAATTAATTGCGCTAAGAACAATCGCTTTTCGTTACATATAAAAAACTTCAAATATTTGGCGCCTGAAAAATGTCACATGCACCAAAATAAATATAAATGTAAGTTGCACTTAATAAGTGTAAAAGGCGTGAAACAGTACTTTTAGAGCGATTTAGAGCACGTTGGAATGCCGCGGCAACCTAACAGAAATCAGTGCCGCGAAAATAACAAATGCGCTGGATATCCATAAACACGCTTCCAGCCCGAAGACCTGAAAAACCCAACCGGAGAGCACGGTGCCGATCAGCCGTCCCATGGCGTTGGACATGTAGTAAAAACCCACATCCAGCGATACGCCGTCTTCCTTGGCGTAGGACACGATCAGGTAGCTGTGCAGCGAGGAATTCACCGCGAACAACGCACCAAAGATCATCAGACCGCCCAACAACACCCACTGCGGCGACAACCCGGTGTTCAGCCCCAGCGCGATTGCCGCCGGCAGGCCTGCCAAGGCAACCGCCCAAAGAAACGCGGCGCGGCCATCCGGGACATGCCCTCGTTGCTTGCCGGTGATCCGCGGCGCGAGCGATTGCACGATGCCGTAGCCAATCACCCAGGCCGCCAGGAATCCACCGACCTTCCAGAAGTCCCAGCCAAAAACGCTGCTCAAGTACACCGGTAAAGCCACGACGAACCAGACATCGCGGGCACCGAACAGGAACATCCGTGCCGCCGACAAGATGTTGATGGCCCGGCTCTTGGAGAGGATGTCACGGAACCTGGGCTTGGCTTTCGCCTTACCCAGGTCCTTTTTCAACAGGATCAGGCTGCCGAGCCAGATCAGCGAAAGAACGCCTGCCATGGCCAGCAGCGCCCCTCTGAAACCGATCAGGGCGAGCAATGCCCCGCCGAGAAAGAAACCGACGCCCTTGAGGGCATTCTTCGAGCCGGTGAGGATGGCTATCCATTGATAAAGCGTGCCCTGTTGCCCGTCGGGCACCAGAAGCTTGATCGAGCTTTTGGCGCTCATCTTGTTCAGGTCTTTGGCGATCCCCGACAGCGCCTGAGCCCCCATCACCCAAGGGATCGTCAGCCAGGTGACTGGCACCGTCAGCATCAACAGCGCCACCACCTGCATCCCCAGCCCGATGTTCATGGTCCGGTTCAGCCCCAGTCGCGCGCCGAAATAACCGCCCAGCAGGTTGGTGATCACGCCAAAGAGTTCGTAGAACAGAAACAACGCCGCGATTTGCAACGGGCTGTAGCCCAACCCGTGAAAGTGCAGCACCACCAACATGCGCAAGGCACCGTCGGTGAGGGTAAAAGCCCAGTAATTGCCCGTAACAAGCAGGTATTGCCGCACTGACGGCGCGAGGGCTGACAAGGCTTTCATCAACGCTCCTTAAACGGCCAGACCGACCATCCTGGCCAATTCGACGGTGCGGTTCGCGTAACCCCATTCGTTGTCGTACCAGGCATAGATTTTGACCTGGGTGCCGTTGATGACCATGGTCGACAGCGCATCGATGATCGATGAGCGCGGATCGGTGCGGTAGTCGATGGACACCAGCGGACGCTCCTCGAAACCGAGAATACCTTTGAGTTCGTTCTCGGACGCGTCCTTGAGAAACCGATTCACTTCGTCAACCGTGGTGACGCGATCGACCTCGAACACACAATCAGTCAGCGAAGCATTGGCCAACGGTACGCGCACTGCGTGACCATTCAGACGCCCGCGCAGCTCCGGGAAAATTTCCGCGATGGCGGTGGCCGAACCGGTGCTGGTCGGGATCAGGCTCATGCACGAAGCCCGCGCACGGCGCAGATCCTTGTGGGGTTGGTCGAGAATGCTTTGGGTGTTGGTCAAGTCGTGAATGGTGGTGATCGAGCCGTGGCGAATGCCTAGCGCTTCATGGATCACCTTGACCACTGGCGCGAGGCAATTGGTGGTGCACGACGCCGCGGTAACGATGCGATGTTCCGCCGGATTGAACAGTTGATGGTTGACGCCCATGACGATGTTCAGCGCGCCCTCTTCTTTCACCGGAGCACTGACCACCACGCGCTTGACGCCCTGGTCGAGGTACGCCTGAAGCACCGCGACAGTCTTCATCTTGCCGCTGGCTTCAATCACCAGGTCGCAGCCCGACCAATCGGTATCGGCAATCGCCTTGTTGGCGCTGACCTTGACGCGCTTGCCGTCGATGACAATACAGTTGCCCTCGGCGCTGGCTTGATCATTCCAGCGACCATGCACCGAATCGAAGTTCAGCAGGTGCGCATGCGTCGCCGCGTCGCCTGCCGGGTCGTTGATCTGCACGAACTCAAACTCCGGCCAGTGCCAGGCGGCGCGCATGGCGAGACGACCGATGCGGCCAAAACCATTGATGCCCACTTTGATAGTCATGTTGGTGTGCTCTGTATCTGTTGTCAGGGATAGGCTTTTGAAATTATCGAACCGGACAGCAGGCGGCTGCCCGTTCAGGGCGCTCACCCATGTCTTCAAGACGTTTGGCATCAGCGCTTAGCCAATGCTGGTTGGTTTCAAGCACGACAGTCAGCATCTGAAGCACCCAGTCAGGAAGGCTCGGGTGCAACCGGTAGTAAACCCATTGGCCTTGTCGACGGTCCGACAGCAATCCGCTGGTGCGCAACTGCGCCAGGTGCCTGGAGACTTTTGGCTGGCTCTCATCCAACGCACAGGTCAGCTCGCAGACACACAACTCTCCCTCGCGGGCGATGAGCAGCATCATGCGGACCCGGTTGTCGTCAGCCAGGCATTTGAAAACAGTGGTCGGCGTCAGAGAGTCAGCCATTTCGGGTCTCGGCGTTTGGGTTTCATACAGCAACACGGGCTTCGCGACACAGGCAAGCCTCATCAATATGCGTTTTTCCGAATATATGTTTTTCCGCATATACGGTAAAGCAGCAAATCGGCGACCGGGGTGAATAATCGGATTGCACAGCCAGCGTCCTGACGTTCGTGCGGTCCCGGGAAGATCAGCGAAAGGATTTCGTATACCCTATCGCTATCTCACTCCAAACGATCGCCGCCGTGAACCTACCCAAACTCAACGCTCCCGACCTTGGCAATACGCCGTCGACCTCGGAAATCATCACCCGTCATCTGCGCGACGCCATCGTCGCCGGGCATTTCGCCGAAGACGAACCGATTCGCCAGGACGACATCGCCCGCCAGTTCAACGTCAGCAAGATTCCGGTGCGCGAGGCCCTCAAGCGGCTGGAAGCCGAAGGGTTGGTGATGTTCCAGCGCAATCGCGGGGCGATGGTCACGCGGGTTTCCGATGCCGAGCTGGCGCAGATGTTCGAAGTGCGCATGTTGCTGGAAGACAAAATACTGCGCCTGGCCATCCCCAACATGACCGAAGAAACCTTCGCCCGGGCCGAGCGTATCTGTCAGGAATTCATCGGCGAGGACGACGTGGGCCGCTGGGCCGAGCTCAATTGGGAGCTGCACGCCTGCCTTTACGAACCGGCACAACGACCGTTTCTGGTCAGCCTGATTCGATCGGTCAACGACAAGCTGGAGCGCTACCTGCGCATGCAGATGAGCCTGTCGGCCGGCAAGGAACGGGCCGATCACGAACACCGTGAGATCCTCGCGGCCTGTCGTGCCGGCGATGTGGAGCTGGCGGTGAAGCTGCTGGACGAACACATTGCAGGGGTCTGCAAAACACTATTCGAACACCTGCCTCACGCACACTAGGACGCTGTGCTGATTTCGTCATCGGCACAGGATAAATCCATCAAGCCGACATCCCGCTGCACAGGCCACTCTTTCGTTCACTCATCTGAACGGACGTGGCCCTCCCATGAAACGCATCACCGTGATCGACTCCCACACCGGCGGCGAACCGACCCGCCTGGTGACCGCCGGTTTTCCTGACCTGGGCACCGGCAGCATGGCCGAGCGTCGCAAGCTGCTCGCCGAACATCACGATCAATGGCGCGCGGCCTGCGTGCTGGAACCACGAGGCAGCGACGTACTGGTGGGTGCCCTGCTCTGCACGCCGGTGGACCCGAGCGCCTGTGCCGGGGTGATTTTCTTCAACAACAGCGGTTACCTGGGCATGTGCGGCCACGGCACCATCGGCCTGGTGGCGTCGTTGGCGCATCTGGGCAAGATCGGCCCCGGCGTACACCGCATCGAGACGCCGGTGGGGACGGTGCAGGCAACCCTGCACGAAGACCATTCGGTGAGCGTGCGCAATGTGCCGGCCTACCGTTACCGCAAGGCGCTGGTGTTGCAGGTGCCGGGCATCGGTCAGGTGGTCGGCGATATCGCCTGGGGCGGCAACTGGTTTTTCCTGATCGCCGAGCATGGCCTGCGAGTGGCCGGCGACAACCTCGACGCGCTGACTGCTTATACCTACGCCGTGCAACAAGCGCTGGAAACCCAGGGCATTCGTGGCGAAGACGGCGGGCTGATCGACCATATCGAACTGTTCAGCGATGACGATCACGCCGACAGTCGCAACTTCGTGCTCTGCCCCGGCAAGGCCTATGACCGCTCACCGTGCGGCACCGGCACCAGTGCCAAACTGGCCTGCCTGGCCGCCGACGACAAGTTGCAACCGGGGCAGATCTGGCGTCAGGCCAGTGTCATCGGCAGCGAGTTCGAAGGCTCTTATGAATGGCAAGGCGAGCGCATTGTGCCGACCATTCGTGGCCGTGCCTTTATCAGTGCCGAAGCCAGTTTGATCATCGAACAGGATGATCCGTTCGCCTGGGGCATTCGCCCATGAGCGAGGGCCTGGTGGCCGATGTGATCGTGATCGGCGCCGGCATCATCGGCGCCGCCTGTGCTCAGGCGCTGGCCCGACGTGGCTTGCAGGTGCTGGTGCTGGACGCCGGCCTGCACGGTGCGACGGCGGCGGGCATGGGCCACCTACTGGTGCTCGATGACAACCCGGCCGAATTGGCCCTGAGCCAATATTCCCTGCAACGCTGGCGTGAACTGGCGCCGGACCTGCCCGACGGCTGCGCCTACCGTAACAACGGCACACTGTGGCTGGCAGCCAACGCCGAGGAAATGGCGGTCGCCCACAGCAAATACCTGAACCTGAAAGCCCAGGGCGTGGCGTGTGAACTGGTCAGTGCCAGCGCCTTGCGTCAGCGTGAACCGGAACTGCGCGAGGGTCTGGAAGGCGGCTTGCTGATCAATGGCGACGGCATTCTGTATGCGCCGGCGACGGCCCGCTGGATGCTCGACACACCGAACATCCGTCAGCATCGGGCGCGGGTCAGCGCGGTCGATGGCAATCGCGTCTGCCTTGACGACGGTCAGTGGTTGCGGGCCGAAGCGGTGGTGTTGGCCAACGGCATTCAGGCCAGCGACCTGTGCCCGGAACTGCCCATCGAGCCGAAAAAAGGTCACCTGCTGATTACCGACCGCTACCCCGGCACCGTCACCCACACCTTGGTGGAGCTGGGTTACGTCACCAGCGCGCACAACGCCACCGGCCCATCGACCGCCTGCAATATTCAGCCGCGCCCCACCGGGCAATTGTTCATCGGTGCCTCGCGGCAATTCGGCACCACCGACCCGCAGGTCGAAGGCTGGATGCTGGCGAAAATGCTCAAGCGTGCCGCCGAGTACATGCCAGGGCTGGCCCGGCTCAACGGCATCCGCGCCTGGACCGGCTTTCGCGCTGCCAGCCCCGACGGCCTGCCGCTGGTTGGCCAGCACCCACAGCAGCAGGGCTTGTGGCTGGCGGTCGGGCACGAAGGGTTGGGCGTCACCACGGCCCCCGGCACGGCCGACTTGCTGGTGGCGCAGCTGTTCAACGAAACCCCGCCACTGACCGCGCAACCCTATCTGCCCCAGCGTTTCCTCGGAGAACCCGCCTATGCCTGAATTACTGCTGGACGGCCGCGCCTTGAAGGTGGCCGAGGGCACCAGCGTCGCCGCTGCCTTGGCGCTGGGCAGCGACGGCTGCACGCGCACTTCGGTCAGTGGCCAACGCCGCGCACCGCTGTGCGGCATGGGCATTTGCCAGGAATGCCGGGTGACCATCGACGGCCGGCGACGCCTGGCCTGCCAGACTCTGTGCCGCGACGGCATGCAGGTGCAGACATGCCCATGAACGAATACGCCGATCTGCTGATTATCGGAGCCGGCCCCGCTGGCATGGCCGCTGCTCTTGCCGCTGCCCCCAGTGGCGCACGCATCGTCATGCTCGACGACAATCCGCTGCCGGGCGGGCAAATCTGGCGTGACGGTCCGCAAGCCAATGTGCCCGATCAGGCCCGTCGCCTGCGTGAACGTTTGCAGGCGTGCAGCAACATCCACCGTCACGCCGCCACCCGGGTGATCGCCAGTCCCGGCCCAAAACAACTGCTGGTCGAAAATGACGATGCCGGTTGGCTGATCAGTTACGACAAACTGATTCTGTGCACCGGCGCCCGCGAGTTGCTGCTGCCCTTCCCCGGCTGGACGTTGCCCGGCGTGACCGGCGCCGGTGGTTTGCAGGCGCTGATCAAGGCGGGCCTGCCGGTGCAGGGTGAGCGCGTGGTGATCGCCGGCAGCGGCCCGCTGTTGCTGGCCAGTGCCGCCACGGCGAAAAAACACGGCGCGCAGATCCAGCGCATCGCCGAGCAAGCCTCGCGCACCGCCGTCGCCGGTTTCGCCGCGCAACTGCCCCGCTGGCCTGGCAAATGGCTGCAATCGTTCAGCCTGTTCGACCGCCATTACCGCACCGCGACGCATGTGCTGGCCGCCCTTGGCACTGATCGGCTGGAAGGTGTGCGCCTGCAACAGCAGGGCAAAATCATCGAACTGGCCTGTGATCGGCTGGCCTGTGGTTTCGGCTTGATCCCGAACATTCAATTGGGCCAGGCACTGGGTTACGCCATCGAGGGTCAGGCGTTGGCCGTGGATGCCTGGCAGGCCAGTCGCGTCGATCATTATGCGGCGGGTGAATGCACCGGGTTTGGTGGCAGTGAACTGGCCTTGGTCGAAGGGGCCATTGCGGGCCACGCGGCGGTCGGTGACCTTGAAGCGGCACGCCAGTTGTGGCCGCGTCGGGCACGCTGGCAGGGTTTCGCCAAGGCACTGAATCAGGCCTTCGCCCTCGACCCGCAACTCAAATCCCTGGCCCGCCCCGACACCCTGGTCTGCCGCTGCGAAGACGTGCCCTACGGCGCATTGACCGGGCACACCGACTGGCGCGAAGCCAAGCTGGCCAGTCGCTGCGGCATGGGCGCCTGTCAGGGCCGGGTGTGTGGCGGCGCGGTGCAGCACCTGTTTGGCTGGCAACCCTCGGCGCCCCGCCCGCCCTTCAGCCCGGCACGCATCGAGACCTTGATGTGTCTGGACGACACCCCGCCAGCCTGAACCCCCCTCGGGGGTTTCAGCCGCGCTGTCGAGCCTCTATGATCCCGGGGTCGCCCTCAGACCCCAGCGCCATGTACCCCTCGCTCAGCACCTTCAAACCCTGCGACCTGCCCACGCTGTTGAACAGCCTGCAGCCGATTGCGCCGCTGCTCGACACCCTGGCGGACGTGGTGTTTTTCATCAAGGACCGCGAAGCCCGCTACGCCTTCGTCAACCAGACCCTGGCCCGGCGTTGCGGCTTCAAACATCGCGAGGATCTGCTGGGGCTCACCGCCGAGATGGTCTTCCCGGAACGTTTCGGCCCGCTGTACACCGAACAGGATCGGCGGGTGCTGTCCAGCGGTCGCGAGATGGCCGACCAACTGGAGCTGCACCTGTATTACGGCAACCAGCCGATCTGGTGCCTGACCCACAAACTCGCCTTGAAGGATGAACAGGGCCACATCGTGGGCCTGGCCGGGATCTCCCGCGACCTGCAATCGCCACAGTCCAATCACCCCGCGTTCCAGAAACTCGCCGCCGTGGACGCGCACATCCGCAGCCACTTCGCCCGCCCCATCAGCCTCGCCGAACTGACCGCCATCGCCGGTTACTCCGTGGCGCAACTGGAGCGTCACTGCAAGCGGGTGTTCCAGCTCACGCCACGGCAGATGATCAACAAGGCGCGCCTGGAAGAAGGTTCGCGGTTGTTGTTGCACAGCGACCTGCCGATCACCGAGATCGCCCTGCGCTGCGGTTACACCGACCACAGTGCGTTCAGCCGACAGTTTCGTGCGTTGACCGGTCTGTCACCGAGTCAGTATCGCGATACTCAGCGCTAAGGATCGTTTAGGGATCGTTCCCACGCTCTGCGTGGGAACGATCACAAGACCAATAAACAGGCGATGTTTAATAGACATCTCCAGACACTCACCCAGGCTACACATCCTTGCGCCTCTGCCTACGACTACGCCAGAATCCGCCGGCTAGTGCGCCTGTGGCCCGGGCTATATCGTTTCCCTGTCGCTGAAAAACAGCGATCGGGTTTGGTAGCCCGGTTTTCTGGCGCATAGCGCGACCTAATGCAGAGACTATTTTTGTCTTCTGTTTTTATGGTGGCTATGCGTAGGGCGCCCTTGGGCGCGCCGGGTTGCCAGATAACCGGTCTACCAACCTGCGTATGGCCACCACCTCTTCGTTTGGTAGCGAGGGTGATGGCTCCACTTTTTAATATCTGGAGTTCCATCTATGTTCAAACCAACACCCAATCCACCGGCACCCGACGACGTTTCCCCCTACGAATCCCTCGATTCCAAAAAACTCCACGAAGCCGCCGACCGCGCCCTCGACCACTACCTCAAACCACCCATCCCCAAAGACACCCAGCGCAAACCCAGCACCATTTACCACGTCGGCCCCAAGGTCGATAACGAAACCCTGCTGGTCAACGCCTGCGAATCCCTGGCGTCAGCCAGCATGATGCTCAGTGAGTTCGCCGGGTTGATGGACATGCCCCATCGCAACGTGATGTTGGGGATTCAATCGGTGGTCATGCTCGGGGAGCTGGCGGTGAACCGCGTGCTGGATAACCTCGATCCACAAGGCTAACGAAGGATCTGTGGCAAAGGGGCTTCTTGTGGCGAGGGGGCTTGCCCCCGTTCGGCTGCAAAGCAGTCGTCAATCCGGTGTATGCGATTTCTCTGATACACCGCGGTTGCAGGTTTTGGGGTCGCTGCGCAACCCAACGGGGGCAAGCCCCCTCGCCACATGAGGTGTGTCAGAGCACGGGTTGATCGCAGGGTGCCGATGTTCCTTTAAGGGGCGCCCCACACAACCATTGCTCCCATCTGTAACACCCACCATCGCGGACCTCGCCCCTCACAACATCCCCCTGACGCACCGCAACACCTCTACTCCAAGGCCTGCCAACAAATTCACGCCTCAGCCTGGAAACGGGCACGTTGATTGCTATATTTAATATCGTATACGAAATCCCCAATACGATATCCAACAGCACTTCACATCAACGAGGCCTCTATGAAAAACCCCGCATTTGCCGTAGCCCTCAGCGCTGTTCTCAGTACCTCCTTCATTGCCACCGCCCAGGCCGACAAGCTCGACGACATCATCGGTTCGGGCAAGCTGCGCTGCGCCGTGACCCTGGACTTCCCACCCATGGGTTTCCGCGATGCCGGTAACAACCCAGCCGGTTTCGACGTGGACTACTGCCGTGACCTGGCGAAAATCCTCGGGGTCGAGGCCGAAGTGGTCGAGACACCTTTCCCGGACCGCATTCCGGCGCTGGTCTCCGGGCGGGCCGATGTGATTGTCGCCTCCACCTCCGACACCCTCGAACGGGCCAAGACCGTCGGCCTCACCGTGCCCTACTTCGCCTTCCAGATGGTGGTGCTGACCCGCGACGACACCGGCATCAACAGCTTCGATGACCTCAAGGGCAAACCCGTGGGCAACACCAGCGGCACCTATGAGGCCATCGCCCTGGAGAAAGACGTGAAGAACTGGGGCACCGGCACCTTCCGCGCCTATCAGTCGCAGAACGACACCCTGCTGGCGGTTGCCCAAGGCCACATCGATGCCACCGTGGTCACCAATACCGTGGCCGCCGCCACCCTCAAGTCGGGCAAATACAAAAACCTGAAGGTCGCCGGTAACGCGCCGTACGTGATCGACTACGTCTCCCTCGGCGCCAAGCGTAACGAGTATGGCCTGCTCAACTACCTCAACCTGTTCGTCAACCAACAGGTGCGCACCGGTCGTTACAAAGAGCTGTTCGTCAAATGGGTCGGCACTGAAATCCCGCCGACCAACCTGACCGTGCCCCAGGTCTACTACTGAGGTGTCCGGCATGCCTAGGCCCACTTCTCTGACCGGTCGCAGCCTGGTCGCGGGCGCCGCCGAGGGCGCCCTGCTGTTCGCCGATATCGGGTTGAGTTTCTGGGGCGGGGTCGATCCGTTTAGCGGCGAGATCATTGACCGTCACCATCCGCTCAGCGGCGAATACCTGGCCGGCCGCGTGCTGGCCATCCCCAGCGGTCGCGGCTCGTGCACCGGCAGTAGCGTGTTGATGGAACTGATCAGCAACGGTCACGCACCGGCTGCATTGGTGCTGGCCGAACCCGATGAGATCCTGACCTTGGGCGTGCTCGTGGCGCAGACCATTTTCGAGCGTTCCCTGCCGGTGCTGTGCATCGGCCGGGAGGCCTTCGCCGCGTTGCGCGGCAAGACCTTCGCTCGGGTCGACGGCGCCTCGGTAACCGTGTTCGAACACCTGCCGAGCGATGCCTGGCAGGCACTCGACAGCCCATTGCAAACGCAAGACCCAAGCGCCCCGCTCGAACTCACCGAACACGACCGGGCGCTGCTCGACGGCCAACATGGCAAGGCTGCGCAAGTGGCTATGCAGATCGTCCTGCGCATGGCCGAACTGCAAGGTGCCCGCCGCCTGGTGGATGTCACCCAGGCACACATCGACGGCTGCATCTACACCGGACCTGCGAGCCTGCGCTTTGCCGAACAACTGGTGCAATGGGGCGCCAACGTGCGGGTGCCCACCACCCTCAATTCGATTTCCGTGGACCAGCGTCGCTGGCGCGAATTGGGCATCGACCCGGCGCTCGGCGAACCGGCCAGTGCCTTGGGCGATGCCTATATGGCGATGGGTGCGCAACTCAGTTTCACCTGCGCGCCCTACCTGCTCGACAGTGCGCCGAAGGCGGGCGAGCAGATCGTCTGGGCCGAATCCAACGCGGTGGTCTACGCCAACAGCGTGCTGGGGGCACGCACCCTGAAGTACCCGGACTACCTGGACATCTGCATCGCCCTGACCGGCCGAGCCCCGTTGATCGGCTGCCACCTGGACGCCCAACGCAAGGCCCGATTGCAGGTCGAAGTGCCCGCTCTGGGTGAACTGGACGATGCCTTCTACCCGCTGCTCGGTTACCACATCGGCGCGCTGGCGGGCAGCCGGATTCCACTGGTGCGCGGGTTGGAAAACCGCAAGCCGAGCCTGGACGACCTCAAGGCGTTCGGCGCGGCGTTTGCCACCACCTCCGCCGCTCCCTTGTTCCATATCGCCGGGATCACCCCGGAGGCCATCGACCCGGTGCAGGTGCTGGAGGGAGATGTAGCCCTACCCGTGAAAACAATCCGCCTGAAGGATCTATTGGTCAGTTGGCGCGAACTCAACAGTGCCCGCGACAGCCGGGTGGATGTGGTCTCGTTGGGTAACCCGCATTTCTCCCTCAGCGAGTTCGCTCACCTGGCGCAACTGTGCCTCGGTCGGCACAAACACCCCGACGTGGTCCTCGCCATTACTTGCGGCCGCGCCGTGCTGGAGCAGGCTCGCGAAGCCGGGCATATCGCCGTGATCGAAGCCTTCGGCGCGACCCTGGTCACCGATACCTGCTGGTGCATGCTCGGCGAACCGGTGATCCCGCCGGGTGCAACAACCTTGATGACCAACTCCGGCAAATACGCCCATTACGCACCCGGCCTGGTGGGCCGCAAGGTGCACTTCGCCAGCCTGGCCGAATGCGTCGATACCGCTTGCAGTGCCACGGCCAGCGGTCGTCTGCCGGCCTGGCTGAACATTGCCACCCCTCAGGAGACGCTCGCGCATGTTTGATTACACCTTCCAATGGCGCGCCACCCTGCGCGCCCTGCCGGACATGCTCGCCGGCGCCTGGGTCACTTTCGAGACCGCCGCGTTGTCGATGATCTTCGGAGTGCTGATCGCCCTGGCCCTGACGGTGATGCGCGAAAGCAAAACCCCGCTGCTGCGCGGTATCGGCAACGGCTGGGTATCGATCGCGCGCAACACCCCGTCGCTGTTCCAGATCTACGTCCTCTACTTCGGCCTCGGCTCGCTGGGCTTGCACGTCAGCTCATGGTTCGCCCTGCTGGCCGGGATCACCTTCAACAATGCCGGGTATCTGGCGGAGAACTTTCGCGGCGGCCTCAAGGCCGTACCCGACACCCAAGTGCGCGCCGCGCGTTCGCTGGGCATGAGTGCCTTCCAGGCCTACCGCATGATCATCGTCCCGCAGCTGCTGCGGATCGTTTTCTATCCGCTGACCAATCAGATGGTCTGGGCGGTGCTGATGACGTCGCTGGGGGTGATCGTCGGGTTGAACAATGACCTGACCGGGGTGACCCAGGACTACAACGTCAAAACGTTCCGCACCTTCGAATACTTCGCCATCGCCGCCGCGCTGTATTACCTGATTGCCAAGGCGATCGTCGCGTCAGCCCGGCTGATGGCCTGGCGGTTGTTCCGTTACTGAGGGCTTGACCATGTTTTCCACCAGTTTTTCCTGGAATGACTTGCTGTTCCTGCTCGATGGCGCCTGGGTCACCCTGCAACTGACGTTCTGGTCGATCATCCTCGGCTCCTTCGCCGGGCTGTTGTTTGGCCTGCTGCGGGCGCTGTTGCCCCGCGCCAGCCTGCCCCTGGCCTGGGTGCTGGACGTGTTCCGCAGCGTGCCGCTGCTGATCCAGTTCGTGCTGTTCAACTCACTCAAAAGCATCGTCGGCTTGAACCTCAGCGCCTTCAGCGTCGGCTGCATTGTGCTGGGGGTCTACACCGCCGCGTACTTCACCGAGATCGTGCGCAGCGGCGTGCTGTCGGTGCCGTTCACCTTGCGGCGGGCCAGTCGTTCGCTGGGCCTGAGCTTTTTGCAGGACCTGCGCTGGATCGTCCTGCCGATGGCCACCCGCGTGGCCTTCCCCGGCTGGCTGAACCTGGTGCTCGGGGTGATGAAAGACACCGCGCTGGTGATGTGGATCGGCATCGTCGAACTGCTGCGCGCCTCGCAAACCATCGTCACCCGCATTCAGGAACCGCTGCTGGTGCTGTGCGTCGCGGGCCTTATCTATTACGTCATGAGCCTGGTGGTTGCACGCCTGGGCGCTCGTCTGGAAAGAAGGTGGCAAGAAAATGATTGAGATCGACAACGTACATAAATCCTTCGGCGATCTGGCCGTGGTCAAGGGTGTCAGCCTGACGGTGGACAAGGGCGAAGTGGTGTCGATCATCGGCGGCTCGGGCTCCGGCAAATCGACCCTGCTGATGTGCATCAACGGCTTGGAGCCGATCCAGAAAGGCAACATCCGGGTCGATGGCGTCGAGGTCCATCACAGCGCCACCGACCTCAACCGCCTGCGGCAGAAAATCGGCATCGTGTTCCAGCAATGGAATGCCTTCCCGCACCTGACCGTGCTGGAAAACGTGATGCTGGCGCCGCGCAAGGTCTTGGGCAAAAGCAAGGCCGAAGCCGAGGCACTGGCAGTGCAGCAACTGACCCACGTGGGCCTTGGCGACAAGCTCAAGACCTTCCCCGGCAAGTTGTCTGGAGGCCAGCAACAACGCATGGCCATCGCCCGCGCCCTGGCCATGTCGCCGGACTACATGCTGTTCGACGAAGCCACCTCGGCCCTCGACCCGCAACTGGTGGGCGAGGTGCTGGACACCATGCGCATGCTCGCCGAAGACGGCATGACCATGGTGCTGGTGACCCACGAAATCCGCTTTGCCCGCGATGTGTCCGACCGCGTGGCGTTCTTTCGCAATGGCCTGGTGCATGAGATCGGCTCGCCGGATCAGGTGATCGGTAATCCGGTGCATGCGGAAACGGCGGCGTTTCTCAAATCAGTGAAATAACGACCGGCGATAAAAGGAGTCAGCCATGCGTTCATCGAAAGTCATTCATGTGGTCAGCTGCCACGCCGAAGGCGAAGTCGGCGACGTGATCGTCGGCGGTGTCGCCCCACCGCCCGGCGCCACCGTGTGGGAGCAGTCACGCTGGATCGCCAAGGATGAAACCCTGCGCAATTTCGTCCTCAACGAACCCCGTGGTGGCGTGTTCCGCCACGTCAACCTGCTGGTGCCGGCCAAGGACCCTCGGGCGCAAATGGCGTGGATCATCATGGAACCGGCGGACACGCCGCCGATGTCCGGCTCCAATTCGCTGTGCGTGGCCACGGTGTTGCTCGACAGCGGCATCTTGCCAATGACCGAACCGCAAACCCGGCTGGTGCTCGAAGCCCCCGGCGGGCTGATCGAGGCCGTGGCCGACTGCCGTGACGGCAAGGTCGAACGGGTGGAAATCAAGAACGTGCCCTCCTTCGCTGACCGCCTCGACGCCTGGATCGAAGTCGAAGGCCTCGGCTCGTTACAGGTCGACACCGCGTACGGTGGCGACAGTTTTGTCATCGCCGACGCCAAACGCCTGGGCTTTTCCATCCGCCCTGACGAGGCGGCCGAGCTGGTCGAGGTCGGGTTGAAAATCACCCGCGCGGCCAATGAACAACTGGGCTTCGTCCATCCGCTGAACCCCGAGTGGTCGCATATTTCCTTCTGCCAGATTGCCGCGCCCATCGTGGTTGAAAATGGCATCGCCACCGGGGCCAACGCCGTGGTGATTCAACCCGGCAAGATCGACCGCTCGCCCACCGGCACTGGCTGTTCGGCGCGCATGGCGGTGCTGCAGGCTAAAGGATTGATGCAGGTGGGCGAGCGCTTTATCGGCCGTTCGATCCTCGGTTCCGAATTCCATTGCCGCATCGATTCCCTGACCGAAGTGGCCGGCCGCCCGGCCATCTACCCATGCATTTCCGGCCGGGCCTGGATCACCGGCACCCACCAATTGCTGCTCGACCCCAGCGATCCCTGGCCACAGGGCTATCGCCTGTCAGACACCTGGCCAGGTGCCTGAAACTCCCCCAGACCAACGGCTATAAAAAACCCTGATTGATTGAAAAAACCACTGGCCGAGTATCGGCATTTAAAATATCGTATACGAAATACAATAAACGAACCGGAGGCAACAATGAGCGAGCGCATTAACTGGAGTGGCGTCTTCCCCGCGGTGACCACTCAATTCAACGATGACTTCTCCATCAACCTGGAAAAAACCCACCAGGTGATTTCCAACGTGATCCGTGACGGCGTATCGGGCCTGGTGGTGTGTGGTTCGGTGGGGGAAAACACCTCATTGACCGCCGAAGAAAAAATCGCCGTGACCGAAGTCGCGGTCGACGCCTCTTGCGGCCGCGTGCCGGTGATTTGCGGTGTGGCTGAATTCACCAGCGTGCAAGCGGCCAAGGTGGCCAACGCGGTGCGCAGGGTCGGTGTCGACGGCGTGATGCTGATGCCGGCGCTGGTCTATGGCTCCAAGCCGTTCGAGACCGCCGAGCATTACCGCTACGTGGCGAAGAACGCCGACGTACCGCTGATGGTTTACAACAACCCGCCGATCTACAAAAACGACGTCACCCCGGACATCCTGATTTCCCTGGCCGACTGCGACAACGTGGTGTGCTTCAAGGATTCCTCTGGCGATACCCGCCGTTTCATCGACGTGCGCAATGAAGTCGGCGACCGTTTCGTGCTGTTCGCAGGTCTCGATGACGTGGTGCTGGAAAGCATCGCGGTGGGTGCCGAAGGCTGGGTCTCGGGCATGTCGAACGTATTCCCGAAAGAAGGCGAGACCATCTTCCGCCTGGCCAAGGCCGGTCGCTTCGCCGAAGCCATGCCGATCTACGAATGGCTGATGCCGATCCTGCACCTCGATGCCCGTGCCGACCTGGTGCAGTGCATCAAACTCTGCGAAGCCATCGCCGGTCGCGGCAGCGCGCTGACCCGTCCCCCACGCCTGGCACTGCCGCAAGCTGATCGGGAGTTCGTCGAGCAGATCATGGCCAAGGCCATGGCCAATCGTCCGGAGCTGCCGGACGTCGGCCTCTGAGTGATTGCCGGGCCGGCCCTTGCGGCCCCGGCCCGGCTACCTGTTTTCGCGCCTCTACAGGAAACGCCAGCATGTCCAATCCTCACAGCACGTCCAGCGCAACCACACCCTCGGGACTCAAACGCGTGGTGGCCGCCGCCATGGCCGGCACTGTCGCCGAGTGGTATGAATTCTTTCTGTATGGCACCGCTTCGGCATTGGTCTTCGGCCAATTGTTCTTCCGCCAGACCGACAGCCCGATCGACGGCATCATCGCCGCCTTCGCCCTGTACGCCGTCGGCTTCCTCGCCCGTCCGTTGGGCGGTCTGGTGTTCGGTCATTACGGCGACAAATTCGGCCGTAAGCGCCTGCTGCAACTGAGCCTGGTGGTGGTTGGCATCACCACGTTCCTGATGGGTTGCCTGCCCGGCTTCGACAGCATCGGTTATGCCGCGCCGGTGTTATTGGTGCTGCTGCGGCTGATCCAGGGCTTTGCCTTTGGTGGCGAATGGGGTGGCGCGATTCTGCTGGTGTCCGAGCACTGCCCGGACAATCGTCGGGGGTTCTGGGCCAGTTGGCCGCAAGCCGGGGTGCCGGCCGGCAACCTGGTGGCGACCGTCGCCTTGCTGCTGTTGTCGTCGAACCTGTCAGAGCAACAATTCCTCGCCTGGGGCTGGCGCGTGGCGTTCTGGTTCTCGGCGGTGGTGGTGCTGATCGGCTACTGGATTCGCACCAGCGTCGATGACGCACCGATTTTCAAGGAGGCCCAGGCCCGGCAAGCGCAGACCAAGCAGCAACAACTGGGCGTGGTGGAAGTGTTGCGTCATCACTGGCGCTCGGTGCTGGTGGGGATCGGCGCGCGGTTTGCCGAGAACATCCTCTATTACACCGTGGTCACCTTTTCGATCACCTACCTGAAACTGGTGGTGCACAAGGACACCTCAGAGATTCTGTTGCTGATGTTCGGCGCGCACTTGCTGCACTTTTTCCTGATCCCGTTGATGGGCTATCTGTCGGATATCGTGGGCCGCAAACCGGTGTACCTGATCGGCGCGGTGCTCACTGCGTTCTGGGGCTTCATCGGCTTCCCGATGATGGACACCGGCAACAATTGGCTGATCATCGGCGCCATCACCCTGGGCC
This sequence comes from Pseudomonas sp. FP1740, assembly GCF_030687165.1. Taxonomy (NCBI): domain Bacteria; kingdom Pseudomonadati; phylum Pseudomonadota; class Gammaproteobacteria; order Pseudomonadales; family Pseudomonadaceae; genus Pseudomonas; species Pseudomonas sp. FP1740. The sequence continues at coordinate 2,199,751 of NZ_CP117461.1, read as the reverse complement.
TGGCCATCGAGTCGATGACCTATGCGCCCTACTCGGCGCTGATGGCCGAAATGTTCCCGACCCACGTGCGCTACACCGCCCTTTCGCTGTGCTACCAGGTGGCGCCGATCTTCGCCGGATCCCTCGCGCCGCTGATCGCCATCACCCTGCTCAACAAGTACCACAGCTCGACACCGATCGCCTGGTACCTGGTGGGCGCCGCGTTGATCTCCATCGTGGCTGTCGGCCTGACCCGGGAAACCCGCGGCAAGTCGTTGCATCAGGTGGATGCCGAATCCGCTGCGCGTATTGCTGCGCTGGATAACGCCGTGCCGGCCGCTGCGCGCCGGGGTGATTCGCTGGCCTGAACCGGATCTTTAGTCCGGCAAACATTTGTGGCGAGGGGGCTTGTCGGAACGCCGCATCGCCCCGTTCGACCGCGCAGCGGTCGCAAATCCCTTTCAGGGCCGCTTCGCGACCCAACGGGGGCAAGCCCCCTCGCCACGGGTTTTGTGTTCGACGCGCCTTTTCCTCAATCAAAACTGCCCTTTTTCGACAGGAGTTTTCCATGCCCGAGATCATCGGCCACAACTACATCGGTGGTGCCCGCAGCGCCGCTGGCAACATCGCGATGCAGAGCCATGACGCCAGCACCGGCGCAGTACTGCCCTATTCGTTCATGCAAGCCACCGCCGAGGAAGTGCACGCCGCAGCCCAAGCCGCCGCTGCCGCTTACCCTGCCTTTCGTAACTTGTCGGCGACACGCCGTGCAGAATTTCTCGAGGCCATCGCCGCGCAACTGGATGCCCTGGATGACGAATTCGTCGCCCTGGTCACCCGCGAAACCGCCCTGCCGACCGCACGCATCCAGGGCGAACGCAGCCGTACCAGCGGCCAGATGCGCCTGTTCGCTCAGGTGCTGCGCCGGGGCGATTTCTATGGGGCGCGCATCGACCGCGCGTTGCCCGAACGTCAACCATTGCCACGGGTCGACCTGCGCCAATACCGGATCGGCGTCGGGCCGGTGGCCGTGTTCGGCGCCAGCAATTTCCCGCTAGCCTTTTCCACCGCTGGCGGTGATACCGCGGCGGCTCTGGCCGCCGGTTGCCCGGTAGTGTTCAAGGCCCACAGCGGACACATGGCGACCGCTGAACGCGTGGCCGATGCAATCATCCGCGCCGCCGAGCAAACCGACATGCCCAAAGGCGTGTTCAACATGATCTACGGCGCGGGCGTCGGTGAAGCACTGGTCAAGCACCCGGCGATCCAGGCCGTCGGTTTCACCGGCTCGCTCAAAGGCGGTCGCGCCCTCTGTGACATGGCCGCCGCACGGCCACAACCGATTCCCGTATTCGCCGAAATGAGCAGCATCAACCCGGTGCTGGTATTGCCTGAAGCCCTGCGCGCACGGGGCGAAAAAATTGCCGGTGAACTGGTGGCGTCGGTGGTTCAGGGATGCGGTCAGTTCTGTACCAATCCGGGGTTGGTGATCGGTATCCGCTCACCGCAGTTCAGCGCGTTCACCGCTCGGCTTAGCGCCTTGATGGCCGAACAACCGGCGCAAACCATGCTCAACGCCGGCACCCTCGCCAGCTACGAAAAAGGTGTGCAGGCGTTAGTCGACCATCCAGGGATAAGCCATCTGGCAGGCCAGGACCAGCACGGCAATCAAGCCCGGCCGCAACTGTTCAAGGCCGACGTCAGCCTGTTGCTCAAGGGTGATCCGCTGTTGCAGGAAGAAGTGTTCGGCCCGACCACCCTCGTCGTCGAATTGGCCGACAAGGCGCAGCTGCAACAGGCACTGCACAGCCTGCACGGGCAACTCACCACCACCCTGATCGGCGAAACGCAGGACCTGCACGAACACGCCGATCTGCTGGTGCTGCTGGAACAAAAGGCCGGCCGGGTGCTGTTCAATGGCTACCCCACCGGCGTTGAAGTGTGCGATGCGATGGTGCATGGCGGTCCTTACCCGGCGACCTCCGACGCCCGTGGCACGTCGGTCGGCAGCCTGGCCATCGAACGTTTCCTGCGCCCGGTGTGCTACCAGAACTGCCCGGATGCCTTGCTGCCCGACGCCCTGAAAAACGCCAACCCGCTGGGCATTGCCCGCCTGGTCGATGGCGCCAGCCACCGCGAACCGGTCTGACAACACGACCTCCTGTAGGAGCGCAATGCTGTTCACTCAAGCCGTAATGCGATCTGTAGCAGCTGTCGAGCCTGCGAGGCTGCGTTCGGCTGCGCAGCAGTCGTGAGTCCGGTAGCCATGGTGTACCTGATACACCGCAATGGCTGATTTTACGACTGCTTCGCAGCCGAACGCAGCCTTCGGCAGCTGCTACAAGGAATGCGTCGCGGCTGAAATTGCTTAAGTGAACAGCATTGCCTGAGGGCATGCGGGTTATCAGGCCAGCAGCGCTTTCAGATCGTTGTACAGCGCCTCGGGAATCTGCACGCCCTCCACCAAACTGTGCGCCCGCGCCGCATAACGCCGTTGCGACGGCAAGCGCGCCCCCTGCCCTTCAATCCCCTGAAACAACACCTCGGCCCGGGCCAAGTGCTCTTCAGTGGCCGCTCCCAGAAAACGTCGCGGATCCAGCGCGATGATCAACTCGCCATGGTACGGCGATGACTTGCTGCCCGCGTCGTAAGCCAGCGACTCGGCACTGGTCAGGTCACCGATCAAAGGCCCGGCAATCAACTCCACCATCGCCGCCAGCGCCGAGCCCTTGTGCCCACCGAACGTCAGCATCGCGCCGCCGTCGAGCACCACGTTGGCATCGGTGCTCGGCCGCCCCTCGGCGTCCACGCCCCAGCCCTCGGGAATCGCCTTGCCGGCACGCCGATGCAACTCGATATCGCCACGGGCAATTGCACTGGTGGCGAAGTCGAACACAAACGGATCCTGCCCCACGCGTGGCCAGCCAAAGGCAATGGGATTGGTGCCGAACACCGGCACCCGTCCCCCGGCTGGCGCTACCCAGGCATGACTCGGATTACACGCCAGCGCCACCAGCCCGGCAGCGGTCAACTGCTCGATCTCCACCCACAGCGCCGAGAAATGCACGCAGCGATTGATCGCCAACGCCGCAATCCCGTTGGCCTGGGTTTTCTCCGCCAGTAGCGGCAAACCTGCCTGGAACGCCAACTGCGAAAAACCACCCCCGGCATCCACCCGCACAATCGACGGTGCCTGGTCGATCACCCGTGGCTCGGCGTCGGCCGACACCTTGCCGGCCCGCAGGGAATTCACGCAGCCCAGAATCCGGTACAAACCGTGGGAGGCACAGCCGTCGCGCTCACCGGCGATCACCGTCGCCGCCACCGCTTGCGCATGGGCCAGGTTAAAACCGTTGTGCAACAGGATCGATTCGGCCAATTCACGGGCTTCGATCAGGGTCAGTCGAATCATGGTCATCTCCTTGGATAGACCGGTCAGACTGGTCCAGTCCAAGGCTCACGGCTTGATCGCTTTAGGTCGGGTTGATGACGAATTCGGCACATCGCTGAAACAGTCGGACGGCGTATTGCCCGGCCACTCGTCGGGCGGCGCAACCCGACTGATTGACAGCGATGGGTGCCTGCGCAATTATTATTATATCGCATGCGATACAAACGTATGCGACATACAAATTACATCATTCGAAACACTGAGGATCCACCCCATGAGCAAGATCGAAAAAGTCCTGATGACCGGCAAAACTCACACCACCGCTAGCGCCGCTGGCAACACGTCGCGTGGTCATAACGGCAGCCTCGACATCACGCTGTCGTCGCCTGGAAGCGCGAAACCGGCGCACGTGTTCGCCGCTGCTCAGCCACACCCGACCGCCGAGCAATTGTTCGCCGGTGCATGGTCGGCCTGCTACACCGCCGCTGTCGGGCTGGTGGCCAATGACATGAACGTGGTGCTGCCGTCTGATTTGTCGGTCGACATCGAAGTCGATCTGGGCCAGACCGGCGCGGCCTACTTCCTTCAGGCTCGATTGACGCTCCGCGTGCCAGGTCTGGCGCACGACGTTGCGACGACACTGGCGCACACCGCGGATCAAATTTGCCCGTACTCGAAGGCGACGCGCGGCAATATCGACGTGGCCCTGAACGTTCTCACGGCTTAGCATTTCCCCCTCAAATACATCGCATGCGCTTTAAGCGCATGCGAATCACAAACCCATACGTGCGGCCGGTCAGACGTTGCTGTCAGACCGGCCACCGTCAACAAATCAGAGCTGTTCCGACACAATCGTATACGAGGTATATTTTGCCTTTGCGAGCCTTCTACTTTGGCCAACGAGGAAGCACATGAAACGCACTGACAAGACCGTCCCCGCTGATCTGAAGCTCTCCGACTTCCTGTGTTTTGCGGTCTATTCCACGAACCTGGCCTTCGGCAAGGCCTACAAGCCGATACTCGAGCACTTGGGGCTCACCTATACGCAATACATCACCATCGTTGCGCTATGGGAGGAAGACCACCAAACCGTGGGCAGCCTGGGCGAGAAGCTGTTTCTCGAATCGAACACGCTCACACCGATCCTGAAGAAACTGGAAGCGATGGGCTACCTGCAAAGGCAACGTGATCCCGAGGACGAGCGGCAGGTGCGGATCAGCCTGACGAAAAGTGGTCGACAGCTACGCGAAGACCGCCCCGAAACGGGCCTTTCCCACGCAACGGGTCTGGAACCGGACGAGTTCACACAGTTGCAGAACGCGATCGTGAAACTGCGCAACAACCTCATCAAATCGACGAAAGCCGAGGGATGAGCAAAACAAATACCTTGATACCGGAATGAAAAAACGGGCGCCCTGATCGGCGCCCGTTTTTTATTCAAAGGCTCGCTGGCAGGGCTGCGGTTACTGCCCATGAGTACTCCGCTTGTCGCCCCGTTTTGATATGTTTATTTTCACACAGTTGATTTGTGAAATATTTTATGTCATTTATAGCCTCGCAAATCATCAGGACAGTCCACCTTGCCAGACCGGACGGCAGCCCCGTATCACCAACGCCCCATCCAAGGAGTCAACAATATGAACAAGACAGAACTTCTAGGTGCTCTGGCACTGTGCGTCGCAAGCTTGCTGGCGCACGCCGACGAGGACAGCCTGCGTATCGGCATCGAAGCCGCCTACCCGCCCTTCTCCTTCAAGACGCCGGAGGGCAATGTCAGTGGTTTCGATTACGACATCGGCAACGCGCTGTGCGCAGAGATGAAGGTTAAATGCGAGTGGGTCATCCAGGAATTCGACGGCATGATCCCGTCGCTCAAAGTGCGCAAGATCGACGCTGTGCTGTCGTCGATGTCGATCACTGAAGACCGGATGAAGTCGGTCGACTTCAGCAAAAAGTACTACCACACGCCGGGCAAGTTCGCGATGAAGACCGGCAGTGTGATCAACGACCCGCTGGTCGATCTCAAAGGCAAGAAAGTCGGCGTGCAACGCGCCTCGACCTACGACCGTTTCGCCACTGAGCAACTGGCGCAAGCCGGCGTCGAAGTGGTCCGCTACGGCTCACAAAATGAAGCCTTCCTCGATCTGGCATCAGGTCGCCTGGACGCCACCCTCGCCGACATCGTCAACACCGATGAGAGCTTCATCAAAACCCCCATAGGTAAAGGTTTCGCTCTGGTTGGGCCGGACATCAACGACCCGAAATACTTCGGCAGAGGCGCCGGGATCGCGGTGCGTAAAGGCGGCAGTGCGAACGTTGCACGCCTGGGCGCAGCGATTGACGCCATCCGCGCCAATGGCAAGTACCAGCAAGTGATGGCCAAGTACTTCGCCTTCGATATCTACGGCGAATAAGCCGTTACCCGAAACCCTGGCGCCGGCGTTTGCGGGTGCCACTTCTGGCTTGTCTCGCGCGCCTCCCGGCGCTCGCTTGAGGAACTTCATCATGCTTCACGGCTACGGATCGAGCATTCTCGATGGCGCCTGGCTGACCATTCATCTGGCCCTGACTTCCATGACCATGGCGATTGCCCTGGGTCTGATCGGCGCCGCCTTTCGTCTGTCACCATTCAAATGGCTGGCGGTGCTGGGCGAAGGCTATACCACCCTGATTCGCGGTATTCCCGACCTGGTGTTGATCCTGCTGATTTTCTACGGCGGCCAGGATCTGGTGAACCGCATTGCCCTCGCGCTCGGTTACACCCGCTACATCGACATCAACCCCTTTATCGCCGGCGTCTGCACCATGGGCTTCATTTTCGGTGCCTATCTCTCGGAAACCTTTCGCGGCGCCTTTATGGCGATCCCCAAAGGCCAGGGCGAGGCCGGTGTGGCTTATGGCATGAGGGGCGCTCAGGTGTTCTGGCGGATTCTGGTGCCGCAGATGATTCGTTTCGCCATTCCGGGGTTCACCAACAACTGGTTGGTGCTGACCAAATCCACCGCGCTGATCTCGGTGATCGGGTTGCAGGACATGATGTTCAAAGCCAAAAACGCAGCGGACGCCACCCATGAGCCGTTCACGTTTTTCCTCGCGGTGGCCGCGCTCTACTTGCTGCTGACCAGCGTGTCGTTGCTGGTGCTGCGCTATCTGGAAAACCACTACTCGGTCGGCGTCAAAGCCGCCGAACTGTGACAGGGAGCACAGCCATGATTCTCGACTACAACCTGATCTGGGAAAACCTGCCGCTGTACCTCAATGGCGCCTTGTTGACCCTCAAAGTCCTGCTGATTTCCCTGGCCGTTGGCCTGGTGCTGGCGATTCCTTTAGCGCTGATGCGCGTCTCCCGATCGCCGTTGATCAGCTTCCCCGCCTGGCTCTACACCTATGTGATTCGCGGCACCCCGATGCTGGTGCAACTGTTCCTGATCTATTACGGCTTGGCGCAGTTCGAAGCGGTACGCCAAAGCGTGCTCTGGCCTTACCTGTCCAGCGCAACCTTTTGTGCCTGCCTGGCCTTCGCGATCAATACCAGCGCCTATAGCGCGGAACTGCTGGCCGGCAGTTTGAAGGCCACGGCCCACGGCGAGATCGAAGCCGCCAAGGCCATGGGCATGTCGCGCTTTACCTTGTACCGCCGCGTGCTCCTGCCGTCGGCCTTGCGCCGGGCACTGCCGCAATACAGCAATGAAGTGCTGATGATGCTGCAAACCACCAGCCTGGCGTCGATCGTCACCCTGGTCGACATCACCGGAGCCGCTCGTACGGTCAGTTCGCGGTTCTATCTGCCATTTGAGGCGTTCATCACCGCCGGCCTTATCTACCTGGCCCTGACCTTCATCCTGGTTCGTCTGTTCAAGCTGGCCGAGCGCCACTGGCTGGCGTATCTGGCACCGCGCAAGCACTAAGGAGCTGTTATGGAGCACATTGAATACCTGTTGCCGTGGGGGGCCTCGGGCACAGAACGACGGCTGTCGCTGTTTCGTTTTGGCAGCGGGCCGCGCAAGGCCTACATCCAGGCCTCCCTGCATGCCGACGAGTTGCCGGGGATGCGCGTGGCGGTTGAACTTAAGCAGCGTCTGCGCGTGCTGGAAGAACAAGGTCGCCTGAATGGGGTCGTCGAGTTGGTGCCGATGGCCAACCCGATTGGCATCGCCCAGATGTTCCAGGCCACCCATCAAGGCCGTTTTGAGTTCTCCAGCGGGAAGAACTTCAATCGTGACTTCCCGGAGTTGGCAGAGGCCGTGGCGCAGCAACTGGAAGGTCAACTGGGAAAAGACGCCGACACCAACATCGCATTGATCCGCCACGCCATGAGCGCGGCCCTCTCGGATATGCCGCCACCGACGTCGGAACTCGATGGCCTGCGGCGCCTGTTGATGCAGCACGCCTGTGATGCCGATGTGGTGCTGGACCTGCACTGCGATTTCGAGTCGATCATGCTGCTGTATGCCATGCCGCAAAACTGGCCACGCCTGCGCTCATTGGCCGCCCGTCTCGGCGCCGATGTTGCCCTGCTGGCCGAGGCGGCGGGAGGCAGCGCCTTCGATGAAGCCTGCGCAATCCCTTGGCTGCACCTGGCCGAGCGCTTTCCTGAAGCCGACATTCCGCTGGCGTGTGTGGCCACCACGATCGAATTGCGCGGCATGGCCGATACCGAACGCGAGCAATGCATCGAGAGCGCGCAAGCTATTCTCGGCTACCTCGCCGAGCAAGGCCTGATCAGCGGCGACTGGCCTGACGCGCCACCGAACCGTTGTGAAGCGACACCCTTCGCCGGTGCGCAGTACGCCTATGCGCCGCACCCCGGCGTCGTGAGTTATCTGCAACCGCTGGGGGCCCGGGTCAGGGTCGGCGACCCGCTGTTCGAAGTGATTGATCCGCTGACCGATCGCCACAGCATCGTGCGCGCCAGCACCGACGGCATCCTCTATGCCCGTGAACGCCTGCGCTTTGCCCAGCCCGGTTTGTGGCTGGCCAAAGTGGCCGGCAGTACCCCTATTCGCCAAGGCCGCTTGCTCAGCGACTGATTCCAGAGAGTTGAAACCATGTACAAACTTGAAATTCAGGATCTTCACAAAAGCTACGGCACCCACGAAGTGCTCAAGGGCGTGTCCCTGGAGGCGAAGGCCGGTGACGTGATCAGCATCATCGGCTCCAGCGGCTCCGGCAAAAGCACCTTCCTGCGGTGCATCAACCTGCTGGAACAGCCCAACGCCGGCAACATCGTGCTCAATGGCGAACCGCTCAAGCTGGTGACCAACAAACTCGGCGGGCTCAAGGCTGCCGAGCCCAAACAGCTACAACGCATGCGTTCGCGGCTATCGATGGTGTTTCAGCACTTCAACCTCTGGTCGCACATGAGCGCCCTTGAAAACGTCATGGAGGCCCCGGTACATGTGCTGGGCATGAACAAGAAACAAGCACGGGAAAAGGCTGAGCATTACCTGAACAAAGTCGGCGTGGCGCACCGCATGGACGCCTGGCCGGCGCATATGTCGGGTGGTGAGCAGCAGCGGGTAGCGATTGCCCGGGCGCTGGCCATGGAGCCGGAAGTGATGCTGTTCGATGAACCGACCTCAGCCCTCGACCCCGAGCTGGTCGGCGAGGTGCTGAAAGTCATGCAGGACCTCGCACTCGAAGGCCGCACCATGGTGGTCGTGACCCACGAAATGGGCTTTGCCCGCGAGGTCTCGAACCAGCTGGTGTTCCTGCACAAGGGCCTGGTCGAAGAGCGCGGCAACCCGCGAGAAGTGCTGGTCAATCCGCAGTCCGAGCGGCTTCGGCAGTTTCTGGCCGGCAGCTTGAAATAACCACCGGCTCGCTCACCGCTCCCTGGCTTGGCGATGCACAACGAGGTTTGGCATGCGATACACTCCAGCCAACCTCGAACCAAGCCTTCTCCAACCCTTCAGGAACTGTAGAGCCGGACATGCCGACCCCTTCGAAAGACACCACGGTCTATGCCGCGCCGGTGATGCGTAAACTGGCGGAAATCGTTTCCGATCTACAGCCTTCACTGCGCAAGGTGGCGGATTTTATCCTGCGTCACCCGCTAAGGGCCGCGACGCTGACCATCGAAGAAATGGCCCATGAAACCTCCACCTCACCGGCCGCGGTCAATCGTCTGGCCAAGGCACTGAACCTGGGTGGCTACACCGGCATGAAGGCCGAGCTGGTCGCGACGTTGCAGCAGATGGTGTCGCCGGTCGACAAACTGCGCAACGAACTGGCGCATCGTCCTGGCGGTGCATTTGGCCTGCATGAGCAAATCCAGAGCGCCACCAGCAACCTCGCCACGGCAGCCACCAACAACCACGCCGACACCTTTGAAGCGTTCGTCACCCGCCTGATCGAAGCGCGCAAAATTTACATCCTGGGCTTTGGCAACAGCGTCTACTTCGCCGGCCTCGCCGCCTCGACCCTGATGCCTTTCTGTGCAGACGCCACCGCCATCAGCATGGAGGGCGGCAACGAAAACGCCGCTTACCGCCTGGCCGCCATCACCGATCAGGATGTGTTGCTGGCGATCTCCCTGCCGCGCTATTCCCTCGACACCCTGCAACTCGCCCGCTTCGCCAATGAACGCGGCGCCTCGGTGCTGGCAATCACCGACTCACCCGCATCGCCGCTCACCAGCATTGCCGAACACGTGCTGTTTGCCCCCGCCGACCATCCGGTAATGACCAGCTCCAACATCGCCGTGCTCGCCTTGATCGAAGGTTTGGTGGCGGGTGTGATGACGCGCAATAAAGAAGCGGTCAAGCTGGCGACCGAGCTGACCGAGAGCGTGATGTCTTACTTGCACATCCCCGCCAGCAGCAAATCGTCGAAGAAGTGATATCGGTGTCGCAGGGATTGCTCAGAGCAAGTGCCCAGCCCAGATCTTGCGATTGACCAGGTCGGCTGCGATTTCGATAAAGGCATCTCCGACGAATTTGGCAGCCGGGCTGACACGCCTGTCCGCGGGAAAGACCAGGACCAATTTACGCATGGGAGCGGGGTCGACCAACGGTGCCGCACTGAGCACGCCCGCTTCGATTTGCGCGTAAATCGAGGCCAACGGCAAAGCGGTCAAACCGAAGCCATTGCGGACCAGGTCGATCATCGCGCCGAAGGAATCGGCTTCAACGCTGGTCTTGAGCTTGATCCCGACTTCACGCGCACAATTATCCAAAATCACCCGAAGGCCATGTCGGGCGCTGGGCAATACCAACTGTTGCTCGGCCAGCGACGCGAACGACACCGGCGTATCAAGACGCAGGTTGGCGCTGGCAGGGCCGACCAGCAGCAGGTTTTCCATCATCACCGGCACGATACGCAGCGTGTGCAGGGGTTGCGGATCGTAGGAAATCGCCAGTTCCAACTCGCCACGCTGAACCCAATCCAGCAGGTAGCCGCTGAAGGCCGAGGAAAACCTGATGCCGAGATTCGGATGCGCCTCTTTGATCTTGCGAACCAGAGGGACGGTGACGATTTCCGCGACCGTCGGCGTTGTCCCGATGACCACCGTTCCACGGAAAGAGGTTTTTCCGCCCACCACCGAGCTTCGGATGGACTCCATCTCTTCCATGATTCGGGTGGCATGGGCCAGCACTTCGCGGCCGGCCTCGGTAATTTCCATGCCTCGCCCATGTCGGTCGAACAGGTAGGTGCCGAGTTCCTTTTCCAGTAACCGGATTTGCCGGCTCAGGGCCGGCTGCGCGATGTGAAGACGATCCGAGGCCTTGCTGAGACTGCCCAGCTCGGCCACATGAATCAGGGTCTTGAGTTGAACGACATCCATTACCAGGCCAGTCAGCATCGGGCTCGGCGCGATATGCGTCGAAAGTGCTGTGAGTGTAATCGCATTTGCGCACCTTGGAATGCCCCGCCAACCGTGTATCGCGAGGCCTCAAGACTGGCGAGTCGGCTGTATCCCCCAGCGCGCCGGGGCTGCACGCCAAGCTATAGAATTCAGGTATATCAGTTAGGCCTGCCTGACGGCTTATTAGCCTCCTGACTCTGCGGTAGCGTGCAATCAACGTCGGCGCCAAAGAGCGCCCGGCTCACTACAAGAATAAGATTCGAGGGCTCGCGCCATGATGTTCAATGCTTCGTCTTACCTGACCTGCCCGGTTTCCCCGGGCCACGTACAACTCGCCATGCTCGTGCATCCTCCCTCCCCTTTCTCTTCAGTAAACCCGGCCACGAACGGGTTCACGCCTCTTCGTTAAACCCGACAACCCATCGAGCCAGTCACGTCGGACACGCATCAGCGTGCTCCTCGTATCGCCTCGCCTTGAAGAAAGGGTGAACCGCATGTCCGCATCAATCACAGACGCCAAAGACCACGCTGCCGAAGCCGCTCCGATGAGAGCGCCGAACCGCGTCAAAGCCATCATGGGTGCCTGCTCGGGCAATCTGGTGGAGTGGTACGACTTTTTCATTTACGCCTATACCGCCATCTATTTTGCCGCTTCGTTTTTCCCCAAGGGGGACACCACCAGCCAGCTATTGGCGACCGCGGGCGTCTTCGCCGTCGGCTTTTTCATGCGCCCGCTCGGCGGCTGGATATTCGGCTGGATTGCCGACACTCGTGGCCGCAAGGTGTCGATGATTATCTCGGTGTTCATGATGTGCGCCGGCTCGCTGCTGATCGCCGTCATGCCCACCTACGCAACCATAGGGGTCGCGGCACCGATTCTGCTCGTGGTGGCCAGGCTGATTCAGGGCCTGTCCGTCGGCGCGGAGTACGGCACCGGCGCCACCTACATCAGCGAAATCGCGACACCGGGTCGTCGCTGTTTCTATGGATCGTTTCAGTACTTCACCATCATTGCCGGGCAGCTGTTGGCCTTGATGACCGTGGTCATTCTCCAGCAAACCCTGACCGGCGAAGAGTTGCGCGAATGGGGCTGGAGGATTCCATTCTTCATCGGTGCCGTGAGCTCGATCGTGGTGGTGTATCTGCGGCGTGCCATGCATGAAACCGCCACTAAAAAAGATATGAACCGCAAAGATGCCGGCTCTCTGCGCGGCATGTTCAAACACAAACGGGCGGTCGCCCTGGTAGTGGCGTTCACCATCGGTGGTTCGCTGTACTTCTACACCTTCACCACCTACATGCAGAAATTCCTGGTGATCTCCGCAGGCTTCAGCCCGGAAACGGTGAGCTTAATCATGACGGCCGCCCTGGTTGGCTTCATGTTCTGCCAGCCGCTCTTTGGTTTGCTCGCCGACCGTATCGGTATCAAGGCGCACATGCTGATGTTTTCCGGGTTGGCCATGTTGCTGGTGATCCCCCTGCTCTATTCATTGCAGTCGGTCAGCAGCCCGTTTACGGCATTTCTGCTGGTGTTTGGCGGGCTGGCGATTGCATCGCTCTACACCCCGATCGCCGGGATCGTCAAAGCCGAACTGTTTCCGCCTGCCGTGCGCGCGTTGGGCGTGGGCTTTCCGTATGCCGTCGGCAATGCGGCATTCGGCGGCACTGCCGAGTACGTCGCCTTGTCGCTGCGATCCCAGGGGATCGAGGAGTATTTTTTCTTCTATGTCGCCGTGGTAGTCACCATCACCTTCATCGCCGCGATGCTGATGCCCAACCTGTCTCGCTACGGGTACATCAGCGGCTCGGGTGAGATCGAAGAGCGCACCGGACTCAAGGGTTACTCAAAACCGAGCGCTGCCAGGGTCTGACAAAGAAATTTGAGCAACGAAGATCCTGTGGGATCGCCGCATCGCACGCTCCCACAGGTTCTGCGCCCTCTTTTGTTATCGCGCAGTGCTCGCCTGAAAATCGGCGATCTGTTGCCACATCGCGATCGGGTTGGAATACATCGGGAAATGCCCGCACTCCGGAATGGGCGCCAGCCGCACACCTTCAGCCTGGATATGTGGCAAGTAGGACAATGACGCGTTCTGTTCGCCGTACATGAACATACGTGGGCATTTCAAGCCGAGGAATTTGCCCATCAGGTCGGCGTTATCGGAGAGGTCGACCATTGACTGGAAAATCCCTCGCACCGCACCGGCACGCACCTTGTGCCGCAAGCTCGCGGAATACAGCGCGCTGGCATAGGCCGGAGCGTGCCGGGCACGTTCGATGAAGGCGGCGAAAAACGCCTCGGGATCGTCGCTCGGATAATCGACTATCTGCCGGCTGAGGAAGCAGTCTTCCGGGGCGATATTGCCCTCGATATCGACAAAGCTGAGCAGCCGATCCGGGAACTGATGGGCCAGCATCAGCGCGGTCAGCCCGCCCATTGAGTGGCCGACCAGATGGAAGCGCTCGATACCGAAATGCGCCAGCACTTGCAGCGCCGTCTGCAGCAGAAAGGGAATGGAAATCCTGGAAAGGTCACTGCACTGGCTTTCACCGCAACCCGGTGCGTCGTAAGCGATGAAAGGGTGACCGACAAACGCGGGCTGTTGCACGATATCGGCGTAGTCCTCCTTGGTCGAACCAAACCCATGCAGGAACACAATCGGCGCCAGGTGGCCGTCGCGATGGATGGCGGCCACGTTCAGCTGGACACCCTCCACCGTCAGAGGGAGTTGCACGTGAGTGAACGTTTCTGGTGAGGGCACGATGTTGGACTCCTAGAGCGAAAAGGTTGCGCCGAGCCTGGGTTGCCGGCGGCCAGGCTCGCAATTTCAAGGGAATCGAGTGTTCTGTAAATTCCTGATTGAGGAAGGCTTTCATAGGCCAATCCTATCAATCGGTGTTCACACACAGTCCCTGGGCCAACTCACGCCTTGGCCCGGAACCGGGCAACGACGTCCTCCACCACCGGATTGGGCCGATCGGCATTCCAGGCCACTGCGGTGGTCACGACATTGAGCTTCTGGCTCAGCGCTCGAAACACAACGTTGTCCGGCGCCAGTTTTTTCAGTGACGCCGGCACCAGTGCGATGCCTTGGCCATAGCTGACAAAGGCAATTTGCGAAGCGACGGAACGCACTTCATGCAGCACCCTAGGGGAAAACCCGCTGGCCCGGCAGGTTGCGATCAGATTGTCGAAGTACACCGGGCTGACCTTGCGGGAAAACATTACCAACGGCTCGTTGGACAGACGGGACAGACTGATTCGCGTGCGCGAAGCCAACGGGTGATCACTGGGCAGCGCCACCACCAGGCGATCCTCCAGCAGCGGCAGTGAATGGATCGAAGCGCCAAGATCACCATCCAGCCGGGCGAAGGCCAAATCGATGTCACCGGCCTCCAGCGCCGGGACGGCTTCAACGCTGTCAATCTCGCGCACGGACACGGTGAGGTGCGGGTAATCGTTCTTCAACTGCTCGATCAGCCCCGGCAACACATCGAACATGGCCGTGGAAATCGCACCAATGGTCAACATCCCCGACTGCCCCGCCACCGCCTCCTCCACGGCGAGTTCCAGACGCTCCAGTTGGTCGGCGAACTTGCGCACCGCCGGCAGGATCGCGGCGCCAACAGGGGTCAGTTTCGCCCCGCGTCGCGAACGGTCGAACAGCTTGACCTTGAGCGCCTGCTCCAACACCTGGATCTGCTCGCTCAGCGGTGGCTGGGACATGCCCAGGCGCTTGGCCGCGCGGCCGAAATTCTGTTCTTCGGCAACAGCGAGGAACAACCAGAGGTGACGAATCAGACGAAAATTGATCATGGCTAATCCATAGGTTTAACGTATCTAACGTATCTGTGATTAGTAATATACCTATCAAATTGTCTCACTGACACTGGGCGCCTCCGTCACCACAGGGGCTTTCCCATGATCAATAAAAGTTTGCTGGATCGCTTGGCGGCGCTGGATACCAACACGGTTTCCGATGCGCTCGACTTCCTCGGCCTGCCGGGTGCCACCGTTGGGCTGCGCCCGTTGTGGAACTGCCCAAGGATTGTCGGCCGCGCCAGCACGGTGCTGCTGGCCGCGAAATCCGACAGTGCGCCCACAGTGCACCTGATTACCCCGGTGGTTGAACAGATCGACAGCGACGATCGCGTGCTGGTGATCGCCGGTGGTATCGAAGGCATTTCCTGCTGGGGCGACATCCTCGCCAATGCAGCGGCCGGCAAGAAAGTGCGCGGCACGGTGATCGACGGTTTCAGTCGCGACATCGACGGTAGCGAAGTCATCGGTTACCCGGTTTACGGCCGTGGCGTGACCATGATCAGCGCGCGCAATCGGGTGGTGCAGATCGACGCTGGCGTGACGATCAACGTCGCCGGCGTCGATGTCAGCGAGAACGACTATGTCATCGCCGACACCTGCGGCACGGTGTTCGTGCCCTCAACCCATATCGAGAAAGTGATCGACCTCGGCGAGCGCATCGCCCGCCGCCAGGACGGCATGGTCGAGGCGGTCCGCAGCGGCCGCTCGGTAGCCGAAGTGATGCATGACACCCAATTCGAAGCGATCCACGTGGAGCACGCCTGATGAATATCGAAGACAAAGAACTGGTCGCCCTGTTTGAAGGCCTGGACACCCCGGGCGTCTCCGATGCCCTGGACAAACTCGGCCTGCCCGGCCAATGCCTCGGTGTGGCGCCACTGGACAACTACAACAAGGTCGTCGTCGGACCGGCGTTCACCGTGCAGTACGTCTCGGCCAGTGTTCCGCCGGGCACGGTGGGCGATTTCATCGAAGACGTCGCGCCCGGCGACGTGGTGGTCATCGACAACGGCGGCCGCACCGACTGCACCGTCTGGGGCGACATCATGACCCAGTACGCCGGCACCCGACAGATCGCCGCTACCGTCATCGACGGTGTTTGCCGTGACGTGAACAAGGCACTGGGCGACGGCTATCCGATCTTCAGCAAGGGCCGTTTCATGCGCACCGGCAAGGACCGCGTACAGGTGCAGTCGGTCAACCAGCCAGTGTCGATCGGCACGGCGCGGGTCTGCCCCCGAGACATCGTGGTCGCCGACGCCAACGGCGTGGTGATCGTGCCCCGCGCCCGTGCGGCGGAAGTGGCGGCGTGTGCCCGTCAGATCGAATCGGTCGAAGCCGACATTCGCGCCCTGATCGCTCAGGGCAAAACCCTTAAAGAAGCCCGGGCCGCCCTGGGTTACCACAGCCTGCAGAGGAAAGCCTGATGAGCACACTCCCCTTCCCCGCGGATTTTCACGCACGGGCAAAAGTGTTGGGCAGTTCGACGCTGTATGAGGCGTCCCATCTGCCCTGCGCGGTCGACAGCGACATCCGCCCGATCTGGGACGGCGCCTTCATCGCCGCGCCCGCCTACCCGCTGGAATGTTCGCCGGGCGACAACCTGGCCCTGCACCTGGCGATGGAGCGAGTGCCCCGTGGCAGCGTACTGATCGTGGGCACGGGTGGTTTCATCGCCGGTTACTGGGGCGAAGTGCTCACCGTGGCGGCCGAAGCGGCTGGCGTGGTCGGTCTGGTGATCGATGGCGGCGTGCGCGATATCGCGGCCCTGAAGAAACGCCAGTTCCCGGTATTTGCCCGTGGCATCTCGGTCAAAGGCACGGTCAAGGCCAGCGCCCCTTCGGTGGGGCAACCGTTCAATTTCAACGGCGCCTTGGTGGCTCAGGGTGATCTGGTGGTGGCCGACGATGACGGTGTGATCATCATCCCCAAGGCGGATGCGGCACGTACCCTGGCCGAAGGCGAGGCGCGCGCGAACAAAGAAACGCAGATGATGCAGGCGCTGACCGAAGGCCGCTCGACCCTGGAACTGATGAACCTGACCGAGTGGAGAACCCGCGCATGAGCGTTGATATCCAACGACTGAACCAGCGCCTGGCCAGCGCGCAACCTTCCGCGACCTACCGGATCATGGACCGGGTGGCGGAACGCCGGGCACAAGGCGCGAAGATCATTTCGCTGTGCGCTGGCGAGCCCGACTTCGATACCCCCAGGCATGTGCGCGAAGCGGCCATTAATGCCATTGAACACGGCCATACCCGCTACACCCAGGTCGCCGGGGTCCGTTCACTGCGAGAAGCGGTGGCCGCCAAGTTCCGCCGCGAGAATGGCCTGGACGTCATCTGGCAAGACACCCTCGTCTGCAACGGGGGCAAGCAGGTGATCTACAACGCCCTGGCCGCGACCCTCAACGAGGGCGACCAGGTTATCGTGCCGGCGCCGTACTGGGTCAGCTACCCGGAGATGGTGCAACTGTGCGGCGGTGAAGCGCGGATCGTCACCTGCGACGCCGACACCGGTTTCAAGCTGACGCCCTCGGCGCTGGCCGCCGCGATCACCCCGCAGACCCGCTGGTTGATCCTCAATTCACCGTCCAATCCCACCGGCGCGGTGTACAGCGAAGCTGAGCTTCGCGCACTGGCGGCGGTGTTGCTGGATCATCCCCACGTACTGATCCTGGCCGATGACATCTATGAGCACCTGATCTTCGACGATCAAACGTTCCATACCCTGGCCCAGGTTGAACCACGGCTGGCAGCACGAACCCTGACCATGAACGGTGTCTCCAAGGCCTACGCCATGACCGGCTGGCGCATCGGTTTTGCCACCGGGCCGCGCTGGTTGCTGGAGGCCATGGAAAAACTCCAGGGCCAGCAAACCTCTGGTGCGAGTTCTGTCTCGCAACAAGCCGCACTCGCCGCGCTGGAAGGGCCGAAAGATTTCATTCGCGAAAGCCGTGCAGTGTTCCAGAGTCGTCGCGATTTGATGGTGGCGCTGCTGAACGATACGCCAGGTCTTGAATGCATCAGCCCAGCAGGAGCGTTTTACGCGTTCGCCTCCTGTGCCGGCTTGATCGGCCGTACCTCACCGGGTGGCCGAGTGCTGCACAGCGATGAAGATGTCGCACATGCCTTGCTCGACGAAGCGGATGTGGCGGTGGTGCATGGCAGCGCCTTTGGCCTCGGCCCTTACATTCGCATTGCCTATGCCCTGGATGACGCTTCATTGCGCCAGGCTTGCGAGGCGATACGCGCGTTCTGTACTGCTCTGCGTTAAGTCGAATATGGAACAAGCAAAACCCGAATAAACGACAAAGGGCGAGCACCCACCTCTGTGAATGCTCCCCCTTTGATCTTGAAGATGCACCGGTAACAAGTCAGACCGTCAGCGGTTTTTCTCCTGTATCACCCTGAACATCCAGTGCAATTGCATGACGCTCAGCCTCGTCCTCACTCACCAACTCGCCCTCCCATTTGGCCACCACCGCTGTTGCGATGGAATTGCCCACCGCGTTGGTTGCCGAGCGGCCCATGTCGAGGAAGGTGTCGATCCCCAGAATCAGCAGCAAACCGGCTTCGGGAATATCGAACTGGGTCAGGGTCGCTGCAATAACCACTAGCGAAGCACGCGGCACGCCGGCCATGCCTTTGGAGGTCAACATCAGCGTCAACAGCATGGTGATCTGCGTACCGATAGACATCTCGATGCCATATGCCTGAGCGATGAACAGCACGGCAAAGGTGCAGTACATCATCGAGCCGTCCAGATTGAAGGAATAGCCCATGGGCATGACGAAACTGGAGATTCTGCGTTTGACCCCAAAACGATCCAGCGCGTGAAGAATCTTCGGGTAAGCCGACTCGGAACTGGCCGTGGCAAAAGACAGAAGGAAAGCTTCTCTGATCAACACCACCAGTTTGAACACACGCCGTCCGAGGAACATCCAGCCGGCAAACACCAACATGGCCCAGAGCACGATCAGCCCGAGATAGAAGTCGCGCATGAACACGGCGAACTTGACCAGAATGGACAGGCCGTTGATTGCAACGGTCGCTGCCATGGCCGCCATCACCGCCAGTGGTGCAAGCTTCATCACATAACCGGTGACCTTCAACATTGCGTGGGACAGGTCCTCGATGACATTCACCAGGCCGGCGGCTTTCTTGCCCAAGGAGGCCAACGCAACGCCGAAAAATATCGAGAACACCACGATTTGCAGAATTTCGTTGGTGGCCATGGCCTCCGCGAAGGATTTGGGCACCAGATGGGTCATGAAATCCTTGAGGGTGAATACCGACGTTTGCAAGTTGGTCGTACTGGTCATGTCTGGCAACGGCAACCCAAGGTTGTGCCCGGGCTGCAACATGTTCGCCATGACCAACCCCACCGACAGCGAGATCAATGAGGCTGTCACGAACCAGCCCAGTGCCTTGCCGAATACCCGGCCGATAGCGCTTGCATCCCCCATATGAGCGATGCCCACCACCAGGGTCGAGAACACCAGAGGAGCGATGAGCATTTTGATCAGGCGTAGAAAAATGTCAGAGATGATCGAGATATAACCGGCGATCCTGGTCGCCATCGCTTTGTCCGGGAAGTTCAGGAAAATCATGTAACCGATAAGAACCCCCAGTAGCATGGCGATCAGAATGCCTGCCACAGCCGGTAGCCTGTTTTTCATTAGGTGTAACCCCTTCTTATTGTTGTTGCGTCGGTTACGCGCTGTAACCACGTAGCCGGAAAACTACCCTAGCCCCACCTCCTCAATAAGAGCGGATCACGCTCTAGCTGATATGCCCGAATGCTATGGCCCGGCACCCAGGCTCGGCACCTTTGCGCAAGGCTGCTGCTCGGTTTTGCTCTTCCCATAATGTGTGGTTATCGCCGTTCCCTGCTGCGCTACGCGTTCACCGCCAAGCTATACAAAACAGGCATATCTCAAAGACAAAAACGGTAGTCGTCGGCAGCAATCAGCACTCCCAGAATGTGTGAAAACACAAAAGCAGCACTGCTTGGGAGACTGGCATGTCAACAGAAGCTGAACAAACCGTGGGACAGGATTGGCAGGAGGACGTGTTCCGCGTGCTCAAGGCCCACGACGTCAAACATGTGGTCTTCGTACCGGATGCAGGCCACTCGGCGGCCATCCGCATGTCGTATGCCGACCCGGACATCAAGGCCGTCGTCCTCACCACCGAAGAAGAAGGCATCGGCTACCTCGCCGGCGCCTGGCTGGGCGGTGAGCGCGGCGCACTCTTGATGCAATCCAGCGGTGTCGGCAACTGCATCAACACCCTGGCACTGCAGGTCTGTGCCGGTTTCCCGCTGTTGATGGTGGTGACCATGCGCGGTGACTGGGCCGAGTTCAACGCGTGGCAGAACCCGATGGGCCAGGCCACCGAAGCCTCCCTGAACCTGATGAAAGTCATGACCTGGCGCGCCGACGTTCCCGAAGACGTCGCCCCGCTGCTGCACGGTGCCGCGACCATGGCCTTCAACGGTGATTCCGCCACTGCCCTGCTGCTCGGCCAGCGCCTGATTGGAGAAAAGAAATGGGTCAAATAAGCGCCAACCACACCCTATGCCGCCGCGAAGTGGTCAAGGCCTTGCTGGCCGACCGACAGGACGTGCTGGTCGTGACCGGCCTGGGCTCGGCGTCCTATGACGTCATGGCCGCCGGTGACCACGACCTGAATTACTACCTCTGGGCCGCCATGGGCAGCGCCATCACGGTCGGCCTGGGCCTGGCGAATGCCCAACCGGACAAATCCGTGGTGGTGGTCACCGGCGACGGCGAGTTGCTCATGGGCTTCGGCGCACTGGCCACCGTGGCGCTGCAAAAACCCGCCAACCTGACCATCGCCGTGCTGGACAACGGTCACTTTGGCGAAACCGGCATGCAAGTGAGCCACGCGGGGTTCGGTATTTCCCTGGACCAGGTGGCGAAGACCTGCGGCTTCAGCTGGACCGACGAAATCCGCGACATGCAAGGCGTGCACGACCTGCGCGAGCGCTTCGCCACCCGCGACGGCGTCAAGCTCGCAACGATCAAGATCAAAGCGGAAAACCCGCCACGGGTGCTGCCACCGCGTGATGGTCACTACATCAAGAATCGCTTTCGTGCTGCGCTGGGTTTCAACCCGATCTGATTGCGCCCTACCCGGACCGGGTCACGCAGGGCTGATGCCGTGCGTGACCCGTTGAGGAGAATAATAATGACTGATCGCAACGCTGAAGAACTCAATGCCATCCGCGAGGGCGTACGCGCTCTTTGCGCAGAATTCGATGCCGCTTACTGGCGCAAAATCGACGAAGAAAAAGGCTTTCCGGAAACCTTCGTCAAGGCCCTGACCGATGCCGGCTGGTTGGCGGCGATGATCCCGGTTGAATACGGCGGCTCCGGCCTGGGGCTGGCCGAGGCCTCGGTGATCCTCGAAGAAGTGAACCGCTGCGGCGGCAACTCCGGGACCGT
Organism: Pseudomonas sp. FP1740; assembly: GCF_030687165.1. Lineage (NCBI taxonomy): Bacteria > Pseudomonadati > Pseudomonadota > Gammaproteobacteria > Pseudomonadales > Pseudomonadaceae > Pseudomonas > Pseudomonas sp. FP1740. The sequence continues at coordinate 2,178,279 of NZ_CP117461.1, read as the reverse complement.
GCACGGGCAGATGTACAACATGTTCACCCTGCTGCGACACGGCAGCGAGGCGCAGAAAAGTTACTACCTGCCGAAACTGGCCAACGGTGAATTGCGCCTGCAATCGATGGGCGTGACCGAGCCCACCACCGGCACCGACACCACCAAGATCAAGACCACCGCCGTACGCAAAGGCGACAAGTACGTGATCAACGGGCAGAAGGTGTGGATCTCGCGGATCCAGCATTCCGACCTGATGATCCTGCTGGCGCGCACCACGCCCTTGGCCGACGTGAAGAAAAAGTCCGAAGGCATGTCGATCTTCCTCGTCGACCTGCGCGAGGCCATCGGCAACGGCATGACCGTGCAGCCCATCGCGAACATGGTCAACCACGAGACCAACGAGTTGTTCTTCGACAACCTGGAAATCCCCGCTGACAGCCTGATTGGCGAAGAAGGCAAAGGCTTCCGGTACATCCTCGACGGCCTGAACGCCGAACGCACCCTGATCGCCGCCGAGTGCATCGGTGACGGTCGCTGGTTTATCGAAAAGGCCAGCGCCTATGCCCGCGACCGTGTGGTGTTCGGGCGCCCGATCGGGCAGAACCAGGGTGTGCAGTTCCCGATCGCCGAAGCTCATATCGAAATCGAAGCGGCCGACCTGATGCGCTGGCGTGCCTGCGAGGAATACGACAGCGGCCTCAACGCCGGGGCCAGCGCCAACATGGCCAAGTACCTGGCGGCCAAGGCGTCCTGGGAGGCCGCGAATGCTTGCCTGCAAACCCACGGTGGTTTCGGTTTCGCCTGCGAATACGACGTCGAGCGCAAGTTCCGCGAAACCCGTCTGTATCAGGTAGCGCCCATCTCCACCAACCTGATCCTGTCGTACGTTGCCGAACACCTGCTCGAACTGCCGCGCTCTTTCTAATAACAAGAGAGATAAACATCATGAGCCAGCCCAAAGGCCTCCGCCCGCTCGATGGCATTACCGTCGTCAGCCTTGAGCATGCTATTGCAGCGCCCTTCTGCACCCGCCAACTGGCCGACCTCGGCGCCCGGGTGATCAAGGTCGAACGTCCAGGCACAGGTGATTTCGCCCGAGGTTACGACCAACGTGTCAACGGCCTGGCCTCGCACTTCGTCTGGACCAACCGCTCGAAAGAAAGCCTGACGCTCGACTTGAAGCAGGACTCGGCCACCGAGGTGCTGGACCGTTTGCTGGCCACTGCCGACGTGCTCGTACAGAACCTGGCACCCGGTGCCGCTGCGCGGATGGGATTGTCATTTGAGGTGTTGCACCAGCGCTTTCCGCGCCTGATTGTCTGTGACATTTCAGGCTATGGCGTCGGTGGTCCTTATGAGAAGAAGAAAGCCTACGACCTGCTGATCCAGAGTGAAGGCGGCTTTCTGTCGGTCACCGGCGGCCCGGGCGAGGACGACATGGCCAAGGCCGGTTGCTCCATCGCCGACATCGCGGCCGGCATGTACGCCTACACCGGAATCCTGTCTGCCCTGCTGCTGCGCGAACGGACCGGCGAAGGCAGCCACCTCGATGTGTCGATGCTCGAAAGCCTGGTCGAGTGGATGAACTACCCGATGTACTACGCCTACGACGGGGCGCCTCCGCCCCCTCGCGCCGGGGCAGCGCACGCCACCATTTACCCCTATGGCCCCTTCCCCATCGGTGACGGCACCACCGTGATGCTCGGTTTGCAGAACGAGCGTGAATGGCAGCTGTTTTGCGAGAAGGTGCTGCTTGCCCCCGAACTGGCGAAAGACCCGCGTTTCTCGGCCAACTTCAAACGCGTCGAGAACCGCAATGCGCTACGGGAACTGATCATCGAATCGTTCTCCACGCTCAATTTCGATGCAGTGATCGATCGCCTCGACCATGCGCAGATCGCCAACGCTCGGGTGAATGACATGCAAGGTGTCTGGGACCACCCGCAACTTCAGGCCCGTGACCGTTGGCGAGCGGTCGAAACCTCTGCCGGCCCCGTTCCAAGCCTGATCCCGCCCGGCAGCAACAGCGCATTCGAGCCACGCATGGATGCCGTACCAGGCCTTGGTCAACACACCGAACAGTTGCTCAGGGAACTGGGGCTGGGCGCGGAGCGTATTGAAGAGATGCGCGACGCCGGGGCCATCTGACTGTAACGATCAAAGATTCCGAGAGAACACTGCCCAATGAAGATCCTCGTAGCTGTGAAACGCGTGGTCGATTACAACGTGAAAGTCCGTGTGAAAGCGGACCATTCCGGCGTCGACCTCGCCAACGTCAAGATGTCGATGAACCCGTTCTGCGAAATCGCCGTGGAAGAAGCCGTACGTTTGAAAGAGAGCGGTATTGCGACTGAAATCGTCGTTGTCTCCATCGGCCCGTCCACCGCTCAAGAGCAACTGCGCACCGCGCTGGCGCTGGGTGCCGACCGCGCCATCCTCGTCGAATCCGCTGAGGATCTGACTTCCCTGGCCGTGGCCAAGCTGCTCAAGGCTGTGGTCGACAAGGAACAGCCTCAGCTGGTGATCCTCGGCAAACAAGCCATCGACAGCGACAACAACCAGACTGGCCAGATGCTCGCGGCATTGAGCGGCTACGGTCAGGGCACGTTCGCGTCGAAAGTCGAAGTGTCCGGCGATACAGTTGCCGTGACCCGCGAAATCGACGGCGGCGCGCAGACCGTTTCCCTGAAACTGCCGGCCATCGTCACCACCGACCTGCGTTTGAACGAGCCGCGCTACGCGTCTCTGCCAAACATCATGAAAGCCAAGAAGAAGCCTCTCGAAGTGCTGACTCCGGACGCTTTGGGCGTTTCCACCGCCTCCACCAACAAGACCCTGAAAGTCGAAGCGCCAGCTGCACGCAGCGCGGGTATCAAGGTCAAGTCGGTGGCTGAACTGGTCGAGAAACTGAAAAACGAAGCGAAGGTAATCTAATCATGACTATCTTGGTAATCGCCGAACACGACAACAAAGTGCTGGCCCCGGCCACGCTGAACACCGTTGCTGCTGCCGCCAAGATCGGTGGCGACATCCACGTTCTGGTTGCAGGCCAGGGCGCTGGCGCCGTGGTTGAAGCCGCTGCGAAAATCGCTGGCGTGAGCAAAGTCCTGAACGCTGACAATGCTGCTTACGCGCATCAGCTGCCGGAAAACGTTGCTCCACTGGTAGCCGAGTTGGGCAAGGGCTACAGCCACATCCTGGCTGCCGCCACTTCCAACGGCAAAAACATCCTGCCGCGCGTCGCCGCTCAGCTGGACGTTGACCAGATCTCCGAGATCATCTCGGTAGAAAGCGCCGACACCTTCAAGCGCCCGATCTACGCCGGTAACGCCATCGCTACTGTGCAATCGAATGCTGCAGTGAAAGTGATCACCGTGCGGGCTACCGGTTTCGACCCGGTGGCGGCCGAAGGTGGTTCGGCCGCCGTTGAAGCTGTTGCCGCTGTTCACAACGCCGGCACTTCCAGCTTCGTCAACGAAGAACTGGCCAAGTCCGACCGTCCGGAACTGACCGCTGCCAAGATCGTCGTTTCCGGCGGCCGTGGCATGCAGAACGGTGACAACTTCAAACACCTGTACGCCTTGGCCGACAAGCTGGGCGCTGCCGTCGGTGCTTCCCGCGCCGCGGTCGACGCAGGTTTCGTACCCAACGACATGCAGGTCGGTCAGACCGGCAAGATCGTTGCGCCACAGTTGTACATCGCCGTCGGTATCTCCGGCGCGATCCAGCACCTGGCCGGCATGAAAGACTCCAAAGTGATCGTGGCGATCAACAAGGATGAAGAAGCGCCGATCTTCCAGGTGGCCGATTACGGCCTGGTGGCGGATTTGTTCGAAGCGATTCCAGAAATGGCCGCCCTGGCCTGATCACCGACCGACAGGAGCGACATGTATGAGCAATATCGATCTTTCAGCGTGGATCGGACGTCGTCAGGAAAGCCTGGACCGGATCAGCTTCAACCTGGTCAAACGCATTGCCGCCACCTTGAGCGAAGTGGCGCCACTGCCTGGCGAAGCGCTGCCGCCGCTGTGGCACTGGGCGTTCTTCCAGGAGCCGGTTGCCGCCAGCGAACTGGGCCCGGACGGCCACCCAGCGCTCGGTGGCTTCCTGCCACCGGCCCACAACCGCAATCGCATGTGGGCTGGTAGCCGAATCGAGTTCTACCAGCCTCTGAAGGTAGAGGCAGATGTGAGCTGTGTATCGACCATTCTCAACGTCGAAGAGAAGCACGGGCGCACCGGCTCGTTGCTGTTCGTCACGGTACGCCATGAGTATTTCCAGGACGGCCAACGCGCCCTGCAAGATGAGCAGGACATCGTCTACCGGGAACCGACGCCACCCAAACTGAGCGGCACCGACACGCTCCCTGAAGGCCAATGGCGGGACCCGGTCGAACCCTCGCCGACCCTGCTGTTCCGCTATTCCGCGGTCACCTTCAATGGCCACCGGATTCACTATGACTGGCCCTACGTCACAGAGACCGAAGGCTATCCGGGGCTGGTAGTGCATGGTCCATTGATCGCCACCCTCAACTTGCGTGCCTTCACCAGAGCGCACCCGACCGTGCGCTTGAAGCGCTTCGCGTTCCGGGGTGTCAGACCGCTGATTTCACCGCAACCCTTTGAAGTCGGCGGGCGTCTGATCGACAGCGGCAAGGCGCAGGTTTGGGCAGGCAACCAGCACGGCACCGCACAAATCGGTGAAGTCGAGTTCAGCCAGGGAGATACACCATGAATCCATCGATCGTTCGCTCCGCCCTGTTTGTACCGGCCACGCGTCCAGAGCGCATCCCCAAGGCTATCGCCACCGGCGCGGACCGGGTCATCGTCGACCTGGAAGATGCCGTACAGGAAAACCTCAAGGAACAGGCCAGGGATAATCTGCAGCGCTTCTTAAGTGACCACCCGGACGCCCGGATTCTGGTTCGCGTAAATGCCCCGGATCACTGGGCACACGCTGCAGATCTGGATCTTTGCCGACGCCATGCCGGTGTGACCGCCATTCTGCTGCCCAAGGCTGAAACCTGTGCGCAAGTGCACACCGCAGGCAGCACCGGCAAACCGGTCTGGCCGATCATCGAGAGCGCCCAAGGCTTGGCTGCTCTTGGCTCGATTGCCAACGCCCAAGGCGTTGAGCGGTTGTCGTTCGGCAGTCTCGATCTGGGCCTGGACCTGAACCTGACCACCGGCAGCCGTGCCGCCGATGAAGTGCTCAGCCACGCCCGTTATGCCGTGTTGCTCTGGACCCGGGTTGCCGGGCTGGCCCCTGCGCTGGACGGTGTTTTCCCCTCGTTCGAGGACACCACCGGCCTGCACAACGCCGTTGAATTTGCCCGCGACATGGGCTTCGGCGGCGCACTGTGCATCCATCCGAGCCAAGTCGCGATCATCCATCAGGCATTACAACCCACCGCTGAAGAATTGCACTGGGCGCGACGCATCATCGATGCCGCCAGCTCCGGGGAAGGTGTGTTCGTGCTGGATGGGCAAATGGTCGATGCGCCAGTCATTGGACGTGCCCAAGCCATTCTGGCGCGCGCGAACCAGCCATTTTGATTCTCACCCCGCAGGACGGTGTCATGACCCCAATTTCCAGTCTCACCCACGCCATTTCGATCAACCCCGCCACTGGCGAGCAGATCGGCCACTACCCTTTCGAATCCGCATCGACCCTGGACGCCGCATTGTCGCGCGCCGCTGCCGGGTTCCGCGTCTGGCGCAGCAAACCCGTCGATCAACGCTCGCAATTGTTGACCACCCTGGCTCAAGTATTGCGCGACAACGCCGCCACGATGGCGAACATGATCACCCTGGAAATGGGCAAGCCCATCACTCAGGCACGCGGTGAAATCGAAAAATGCGCACAGCTTTGCCAGTGGTACGCCGAACACGGCCCTGCCATGCTGAGCGCCGAACCGACAACGGTCGAGGGCGGCAAGGCACGCATTGAATACCGCCCGCTCGGCCCGATTCTCGCCGTGATGCCGTGGAACTTCCCGATCTGGCAGGTCCTGCGCGGCGCCGTTCCAGCGCTGATCGCTGGCAACACCTACGTCCTCAAACATGCCCCCAACGTGATGGGCTGCGCCTGGCTGTTGCGGGACGCCTTCAAGCACGCTGACTTTCCCGAAGGTGTTTTCGAGGTCATCAACGTCACGCCGGACGGCGTCTCCACGGCAATCGCCGATCCACGCATCGCCGCGGTGACGCTCACCGGCAGCGTACGGGCCGGCATTGCCATCGGCGCACAGGCCGGTGCAGCCTTGAAAAAGTGTGTGCTGGAACTGGGCGGCTCCGATCCATTCATTGTGCTCAACGATGCCGACCTCGACGAGGCAGTCAAAGCCGCCGTCATTGGCCGCTATCAGAACACCGGACAAGTCTGCGCAGCCGCCAAACGCCTGATCGTCGAGCAAGGCATTGCCCAGGCATTCACCCACAAATTCGTCGAAGCCACCCGCCAATTGATCGCCGGCGACCCACTGGCCCCAGACACCTACATCGGCCCCATGGCCCGCTTCGACCTGCGCGATGAACTGGATCGTCAGGTTCGCGACACCCTGGAAGAAGGCGCGACATTGCTGATGGGCGGCAAGAAAGCTGAAGGCCCCGGCAACTTTTACGAGCCCACCGTATTCGGTGACGTCACCGACCAGATGACCTCATTCAAACAGGAACTGTTCGGCCCGGTAGCCTCGATCATCACCGCACGCAACGCCGCCCATGCGCTGGAGTTGGCCAATGACAGCGAATTCGGACTCGCCTCAACTATCTACACAGGTAATGCTCAGCTGGCAGAGCAGATGGCTGGTGAACTGGAAACTGGTGGTGTGTTCATCAATGGATATTGCGCGACGGACCCGCGTGTCACGTTTGGTGGTGTGAAGAAAAGCGGTTTTGGCCGGGAGCTGTCGCATTTTGGGGTGCGAGAGTTTTGCAATGCGCAGACGGTTTGGTTGGATCGACGCTGATTGCATCAATAAGAAGCAGGGGTAAAACTGAGACAAATAAAAAGGGTCGCGAGGTAAAATCTCGCGACCCTTTTTAATTAATTCGTGTCTTCCCTGCAGAAGAGTTACTCAATGCTGAAGAAACAACCGGAAAGCAAAGCAGCGACTGCTGCTGAAATTGAGCGCGCCATCCAGGCCCTGAACAAAATGGCAGAACGCCTTTGGGGGGATGGCCGGGAAGCTGAGGCGAAGGCCCTCCTTGATGCCTTGGACGCACTAAACCGGGCGCTTGATCGGATCAGGATTGGAGAAAGTCGAAGGATTTCGACTCTGCATTAAGACGCACGAGTCAATCGGCGGTTGAGGTTATTCTCAAACGCAGTGGCTTTGACTTTGCAGTCTGGCACAGGCACATTCTGGTGCTACGTGAGGATGGATGCCTCGGTGAGGCTTAAGGAGAATGCCGTGTTTCCGATCAATATCTGGCTTGCCTATACTGCCGCGTGCTTACTATTGGTGCTCGCCCCAGGCCCGGACAATCTGCTGGCCGTAGGCCGAGGACTCAGCCAGGGCAAGATAGCCGCTATCGTGTCGGGGATGGCATCGGGGGCGGGAATTCTCTTTCATGTGGCAACCGCTTCGCTAGGACTGACGTTGCTTATGCAGACGTCCGCAGTTGCCTTCTGGGTCGTCAAACTTATCGGCGCCGGTTATTTGCTTTGGCTTGGCATAAAAGTCCTGCGCTCCCGTAGCCTGATCAGCTTCCAGCCAGCGACTCGGCAATCACTGCCGAGCATTTTCCTCACGGGATTACTCTCGGCAGCACTCAATCCGAAGCCTGGGTTTTTCGTCCTTGCGTTCATCCCGCAGTTCGTCGACCCACAACGCGGCTCAGTGAGCGTGCAGATGCTGGTGTACGGCATATGGTTCGCCGCCCTTACGGCAGTGGGATTCGCACTGATGGGCGTATTTGCCACTGTACTGTCCCGATTTTTGCGTCAGAGCCCACGGCTGGTAAATGGCCTGAACGTAGGGGCAGGACTCACCTTCGTCGCTTCGGGAGTATCGATAGCGGCGCTCAGCCAAAAATAGGATCAATGTCTTGGCGCTGCGAGGCTGGAATTCCAGCCTCGCTGGGTTTCTGTGATTATGACGCTGACGACTTTAAGGCTGATCTTTCGTAAGCGTCCGGTAGACACGCCTTGACGACCTCATTTCAATCGAATGGTGTTCGTCATCTCCAGGCAATCGCCGTTGCTGCGACCGTGAATCCACACAACCCTTAGCCCTTCAAACCTCGTTCACGTCAAAAGCCTCGGATAAGCTTTGGCAGAAACGGGGATGCGTCCAGCCAATACACTTTAGCTGTCAGGTTCAAACGAATATTCAAATGACACTTGTAGTGGTCAACTAATCCCGGACACGACGTTAAGTTTTTCTTCGGCCCGAGCTGGCGCCAGCCCACCGTTGAATTGATGGGGTCGAACCCAGTTGTACCGATGCATCAAGAAGTGGCTGATATCGCGCTGGGCTTCTTGAGCCGTTCTGTAGCCCGTGGTCGGTATCCATTCCGTTTTCAAGCTGCGGAACACGCGCTCCATTGGCGCGTTGTCCCAGCAATTTCCTCGGCGACTCATGCTCTGGCGCATGCGATAACGCCACAATCGCTGACGAAATAGCCGGCTTGCGTATTGCGACCCCTGATCTGAGTGAAACAGCAGACCCGAAGGCCTGCCACGCTGCTCGTAGGCCATATCCAGGGCCTTGATCACCAGTTCAGCGTCCGGCTTTTCCGACAACGCCCAGCCCACCACCCGGCGCGTGCAAAGATCCAGCACGACCGCCAAGTAATGCCATTTCCCCTGGGCCCAAATGTAGGTGATGTCGCCGCACCAGACTTGATTCGGGGCTGGCACATCAAACTCACGGTTCAAGGTATTCGGGATATCGAGTCTTTCTACTGTCGCTCGTTTGTAGGCATGTGAGCCGGGTTGTTTACTGACTAAATCAAGCTCGCGCATCAAGCTGCGTACTTTGAATCGACCGAGCTGCTCACCGTCTTCACGCATCAGCGACAGGATGCTGCGGCTGCCCGCCGCACTGCGACTTTGCGTGAACAACTCGCTCACCCGGCTGCGCAACCTAAGCCGTTCAACATCGGGCGTGCGGCGCCTAAGACGCTGGGCGTAGTAGCACGAACGAGTCACTGCAAACACTTTGCACAGCCAATCAATCGGTTCATGGACGCTCAGCTGATTGATCAGCGTGTACGCCCGTGATCTTCCGACATCAAGAGCGCGGTAGCCTTTTTTAAGATGGATTTCTCTCGCTCAAGTCGGGCGATACGAGCTTCCAGTTCCTGAATTTTTTGCTGTTCCGGGGTCAGTGCTTTGCTTTGCGGGGTGACACCTTGACGCTCTTGCTGAACCTGCTCGACCCAGCGGCGTAGCGCAGACTCGCCGACGCCGAGTGAACGGCTGGCTTCGATGTAGCTGTAGTTTTGCTTGAGCACGAGGTCGGCAGCCTCGCGTTTGAATTCAGCAGAAAAGGAACGGCGTTGTTTGGTCATTTGACACCTCGATCTGGCGAGTATTCTCGCCTAAATGGGTGTCCGGTTTCATTAGACCACTACATAAGGAATCTATAACCGATGACGCGTATTTCCTCTGCCAGCCCGCCCGCCACCCGCTGTTGTGCCAGACACGACACCCTCTGCAGTCGCCCCCATTTCGACTTCAACGACAGCGACACCTGCCCCCCCCCCCCGAGAAGCGCAGGGATCGTACGGATGCGACAGGGATACCGATCAAACCGGGCAAGTCCTCACAAAAAACTTCATTGTCCTCGGCGGCCCTTCAGGTGGCCCTTGATAGATCGGGCACATCGCCCAAGACTGGACTCCGGAACCCACCCCGTGGAGCTGATACAGGATATTATCCGTCGGGTCGCCAGTGGCTCAGCGGGTGATACGAGAGTGTCAGATTTTTTGTGTGCGGGCCGGTAATGGCCTGCCGTCAGGCAGGCCTTGATTTCACCAGACTGGTCTGATGAATCGATCTCCGTACAGGATCGCAAACTGATTCATGGCGTTCTTCCAGTCATGAGCCGCGCTGCCCCAATTGGCGGTGATATTTTGCAGTGCCAGCCAGATCAACTTCGTCGCTGCATCGTCAGTTGGAAAGTGACCTCTTGTCTTGATGATCTTGCGCAACTGATTGATGCTTTCGATGGCATTGGTGGTGTAGATCACTTTTCGTATGGCTGGCGGGAAGACGAAAAATGGGATGACTCGGTCCCAAGCGCGTCTCCAAGCGGCAACCACCGTTGAATATTGCTTGCCCCAAGGTCCCTCCTCGAAGGCATCTAGAGCTTGCTCGGCAGCGTCAGCGTTGAGCGCTTGATAGACCGGCTTAAGCGCTTTAGCCAGCTCACGACGCTTGTCCCAAGCCGCGTAATCAAGGCTGTTGCGGATTAAGTGGACGATACAAGTCTGCAACGTCGTCTCAGGGAATACCACACTCAAGGCTTCTGGCATGCCTTTAAGACCATCAGTTACCGCGATCAAAATGTCTTCGACACCGCGTGTCTTGAGGTCGTTGAAGACCTTCATCCAGAACTTGCCCCCCTCAGTGGTCTCAATCCGCAGACGTCTGTTCCGTACTGCTCCGAGAGGAATGCACGAATCTCACGAAATGTCATGCCACGGGCGTACATGGCAATGATCTTGTCATCGAAGCCGGTAAAGCGGCGCTCGTGCTTGGGGATCAGAATCGGAGCAAAGCTGCCATCGCGGTCTCTGGGGATGTCCAGGCGAAGCGGGCCGTCATCGGTCAGCACGGTCTTGCCACTCTTACCGTTACGCTGGATGATCGACTCCTCAGGGCGATCCGCGCCCTGAGGATAGCCAAGGTGGTGGCCGAGTTCAGCACCCAAGGCTCGCCTCAATCAACGCCTTTTTGAACGCCATCGAAGCGTCCTGAATGGCTTCGGCACTCATCGGGCCGTTGACGAACTGGTCGATCAACTCTTTGGGAATGGATGGAAGGTCGCACTGGGCCTCACGGGCCGGTTTTTTTGGTCGGCATACATGCACCTCTGCAACATGTTATGCCCGAACACAAAATTTATGACAGTCCCGATCATTTTGATCAACAAGAATAAGGAGTTCTTCCATAGCTAACTCCGTTATATTTTCACCGCTGGACATTACCACGAACCAGACAAGATGAAACCAGTAAAACCCCTGCTCGCCCAACACCATATAAAGCAGTCCAAAAACAAAATAAAAAATCGCCCGCTACAAGAAACTGATTATTACGAACAACCACTAAACCGTTTCTAATAAAATTACATTTGTGTTTTTTTATATTGTCGGGCTATCACGTTTTTCCAGCTGAGTTTCATCTTCACCATTTCATAAAACTTTAATACAACGGTGAAATACTCATGTAGTCGGCCAGGCATGCTCAAAATTTGCCACTACCAATGTCCTGAATTTTTTGCTACTGGAAAAAACATGGTTAATTTGATTGTTCGGCCACTCAACACTCCAGCCAACATAACACCGCAAAATCAAGGACCCGATGAGTCGTCCTCAGGCGCTACGCCAACCGACTCAGTGCAACATCCCAAATCAATCCAATCAACACATTCCCTGCGGCGTACTCGTAGCCTGCCTTGGCATGACTCAGCTACGCGTACGAGGAGCTTGATCGCCCAGGCAAACAATCCTTCACTGCACGTACTTACAAAAACAGCCTCGGCGCCAGCATTACGAACGGCATCATCCAGTCGGATCACCGGCAGCCCCCTCACTGAGATAGAAGCTCAACCCGTACCCCACTCCATCAAGGAAGCCTCAACATTTGCGTTTTTTACCGCACAAATGGCACGTCATGCGCTACCTGTAGCCGGTACAAGGACGCTGGCGCAGGGCCTAGTAGCTCCCGCCCTCGCCCGCTTGATAAAAACACATCCTCAAGCTGCATTAGCGACGCAGGGGGCGATTGCTATTCACTCAATGGCCCGCGTTGCAATGTCCTATCAACATACGCAATCGAGGAGCGCAGTCGCTGATGCCGCGTTTTCAGGTTGGGGTGAAGGGCCTGGCATAACCGTCCGACGCCAAGTCTGGCAAACGATTCAGCGAGTTGGAGTACTGATCTCCGACGTACTCGCTATTACCCTCACCGCAGCTTCAATCAGCCGTCCGGAGTTGACACCCATTGCGCAGCGCATCGCCGCGATCAATGCACGTGCGCACCTGCTTTCCCAGGGACGTGAGTTCCTGCGGCCGACCATCAATACCGTGCATGTCGGCAGCAATGCTCCTGGGGTCATTCGCCCTGCCGACGGTCGCCACCTGCGTAGCGAGGATGTGACTTTGAAAATGCAAACCCAGTTCGGCTCCGCGGTGGCCATCAGCGAGTTCGTAGCTCAGATGTTAATGCAACTTACGTTGGGTGGACGTCCCGCGTGGGAGGCTGGCAGCCGCTTGGCAGTGGCAGCCGGGGCCATTTCCGGGCTAGCCAATACCGTGACTTCATCCGTAGAAGATCACCTGGTCGACAGCGCCGCCGCACGCCGCATGCACATTACCGACCCTGCGCATGTGCGCTATCTTCATAACGATTCGCGCAGCCCATTCAGCTACAGGGAACTAGGACGGCAAATGGAGCGAGTCGATGTGCGTGTTTTCAACCAGGTGCTACCGGCGCTGATTGCTGCAGGCATCACCTATGGCCTGGAAAAACTACTTTCGACGCCGTCCACATTTGCGCATCAGGCGAGTACTGCCGGGATTAGTATGGTTGTTCATGCCGTTGTCTTGAGCTGCTTACTTTCGGTGACAACACAAACCTATCAAGTCAACGATGCGGTTCGAAATCACCGAGCAGATGCCTGACGTTGAATGGCCCCCGTCGTCTGGGCGCAGTCGAGCAGCCATGGTCAAAGCGGTTCAGCTGTCTAGGGTCTCTCTGGGCCGCGCTCGAGGTCGTTTAACTCATTCGATTCACTCTCTTCGGCCCTTGAGGAGCGAGTCCCCGATGCCAGAACACGTATTTTTTGCTGCAACTGGTTAGCAGCAAGTGAACAACGACCACGGCCGCGTTGTCCGCCCTGGAAGCGAGCACAGTAAGCCCCTGAGGAACGAGTTGAGCAGCACCTCGAAACCGGTGAAATCCATTTTCCAATTGACGACCCCGACTACCCGGCTCAGTGCTGTGTGGAAGTTTTTGGCGATCGGGATCGGTAACATTCTCTAGGCACTGTACGAAAAGTAATGTCGTAAACACCGCATGGCACAAGCCAGTGAGACCATCGCCGCATAACTTTTCGCGAGCTTGTCGAAGCGCGTAACGATGCGGCGGTCTCCGGTTGCATCCGGTAGCGGTCGCAGTAACGACGTAGAGCCTCGGCGTCATAGCCCTTGTCGGCCAACAACCAACGGCAGCGTTTGCGGGGACGCCCGCGCAGGCTTAGGACGTAAGCCTCATCCAGCAGCGGTTGAGCATAGGCGATATCGCTGGCCTGACCGCCTGAAAGCAGGAAGTGCAAAGGCACGCCATTGGCATCGCACAGCATGTGAATCTTGGTTGTCAGGCCACCCCGGCTGCGTCCGAGCGCGTGGTCTTGCGGTTCTTCAGCCCCCCCTTTTTTCCCAGCACCAGAAGAGGCCTGGGTTGCGCGTACCGCCGTGGAGTCAATCATCCAGGTATCCAGATCAATCAACCCTGGCTCGTTCAACCTGATGTGAAGCCGTTTGAGCATCAGGTTGAATGCCCCGCGATTATGCCAATCTCGAAACCGCTGATAGACCGTGGACCATGGGCCAAAGTACTCGGGCATATCGCGCCAGGCGGCTCCCGAGCAGAGCACCCAGAGTATGCCGTTGAGCATCAGGCGATCATCTGCGCGAGGCCGGCCGTTTCGACGACTTTCCATAAAGAGATCAGCGACCAAATCCCAGGCCGCATCGGAGAGTTCATACCGCTTTGCCATCCATGGATTCCTTTCCTTCAATGGCTGCGAACTCTACCGAATCTCAGCGCCCAAGAGCCCTCCGTGAGATTTCAAGGGATTTCGTACAGTACCTAGTAAGCGGATTGCTACGGAGCACATGCACATAGAATGCCTCAACGAAGGAACCGTGGCACGCCCCCTGACTACTCACTGGGTTTTAGGAGAAATCGTGTACAGCATATCCCAAGCTGGGTATATCCCCCATTACAATTCCACCGGCGCTCCAGGGTCGAATGATTCGCTGCCCGCAGCCGTCCGCCCGGAAACTACGCGGTTGTTGGCCAGCGCTCCCGGTGCGCACCTCGGCCAGGGAGAGCAGGGTGTACAGGTGGCGCTTCCCGGGAGAAACGCAAATCGTGACGATCTGATTCGGCACATGAATCAGCAGAAGCTGTTAGCCCCACACAACCAGCGTGTTGATCAACGTCAGCGCCTGGCGATTGCCGCTTACCAATCCCTAATCCACTTGGAGCGAAGCAGAAACCACATTGCACGCAGGCTTCAGTCGCTCAACAGTTCGCTTGCCGACGCGCTGGGGAGCAGGCAAGACGCCAGAGGCCACTACATTTCACAACTGAACGCTGTGCAGTCGCAGATCAGCGAGCAGGACTTGCGTTTGAACATGGCTGTGCGCGATTTACGTCACCGCCCCATCACCCGCAATGACAAAGAACCTTATCTTGAGCTGGAGCGTCAGCATCGAGATATTTTTGCCAGCGACACTGTGAAGCGGGTCGCCGAAAACGCGGCTCCAATAAAAGGTATTATGGATGTCGATATGGATGAATATGCGGTAATCAATGTGGCAGACATGGCGCGTGGGATTCGGGGTCTAGGAACCAAAGGGCTCGGCCCTTGTGTCGCCATTACCGCGCAAGGCAAGGATGCTTATGGTGGGCCTGTTCTGGGCATGACGCATTTTTCGGGCATCGAAACGGCCAGTGACGCATTTGCCGAGCTCGATATGTTGTTGCGAAAAAAAGGGGCGCAGGGGCGACTGAATTTCACACTGGTCGGCGGGATGATTATGCCTCACAACCCCGACGACGAAGAGTCGGAATCCGGCAGCCTGGAAAACGAGACGGCGCTTCTAGGGGTGAGGGCTAAGTACAACATCACAGGCGCTCGGCTGCATGTTTGCGAAGGTGAACAGAATCCAATCACTGGTGAGGATCTAATGAGCAATGCGGTGTCAGTGCCTGGGCAGACATATTTTCGGTACGCAGATCTTTACTGAGCTTTGATGTTGTTCACCATCCCGCACCACGATTTGCCTCCCCGCATTTCGTGGCGCGATTGGATGAAAGAGCGCTTGCGGTCTACCCGATCAGGTTACAGAGAATCGCCTCGCTTTCCGCCATGTCGTCCCGCTTACGAACCACCTGGCTACCGACAAATGCGGTACAGAAGATACTTGAGCCGATTCTTGTGATATCTGGGCTCAAACTGCTCCTGGAGTGAGCGTTTAAAAAATGCGACACGGATGAAAAAGTCAGCTCTGACGACTATCCCCGACCGAGTGTCGACCTGGTTTAACCAGACGCTTACGGATTATCTTCAGGGACGCTTGATCAGTTCCATCGTAAGCGCTCCATGAACCTCACATTCAAAGCTGCCACCTGATCCCCAATGCTGTGCTCCCGATTCCTTTCTGGAGCCAGCACCTCATGATGCGTCCCGACGCAAAAGTCGAAAAAGTCTATCTCTATCCCAAGCCCGTCGACTTCCGAAAATCCATCGATGGCCTCGCTGCTCTGGTCGAACTGGACATCAAGGTCGCGGTGTTTGACCCGGTGTTTTTCGTGTTCCTCAACAAGCCTCGAAACCGAGTGAAGATTTTGTATTGGGAGCGCAACGGCTTTTGCCTTTGGCTAAAGCGCCTGGAATCCGAGCGCTTCAAAACATCGCCGGATTGTTCGGAGGAAGCCATCGTGCTGACGGTTCAAGAACTCAACTGGCTATTGGACGGTTTTGATTTGTGGCGCAACCGTCCGCATCAAGTTTTGACGCCTCGATTCGTCGCCTGATTCGGTATAATCCAGGGCATGATTTCCATGCCCAAAGACCTTCCTGACGCCCCTGTTTTGCTCAAGCAACTGCTTGAGCAAATGCTGAGTGAGCGCGAGTCGGATAAGGGCAAGATCGTTCATCTTGAAGAAGAAAATGCGCTGTTGCGTCAGCGCCTTTTCGGGCGCAAGTCAGAGCAGACAGCCGCCCCCGCGACCCCGCAAATGGCCTTGTTCAACGAGGCTGAAAGCGTGGCCGAGTCGGTCGACGAAACGGTTGAAGAAGAGGTCGTAGCGTCGACCAAGCGACGGGGCAAATGCAAGCCTCTGTCTGCCGATCTTCCGCGCATCGAAGTCATCCACGAACTGCCCGAGCACGAGCTGACCTGCGCCTGCGGTTGCCAAACACAGCATTGGCGAGGAAATCAGCGAGCAGCTCGAGATCGTGCCGATGCAAATCCGCGTGATCAAACATGTACGCAAGGTCTACGCCTGCCGTGGCTGTGAAACCGCACCGGTTACCGCGGACAAACCGGCTCAACTAATTGAAAAAAGCATGGCCAGTCCCAGTGTGTTGGCGATGTTGCTGACCACCAAATACGTCGACGGCTTACCGCTGCACCGCTTCGAAAAGGTGCTGGGCCGCCACGGTATCGATATCCCACGCCAGACGTTGGCTCGATGGGTTATCCAGTGCGGCGAACACTTGCAACCGCTGCTCAACTTGATGCGTGACCGGCTGCTGGAAAGTCGCGTAATCCACTGCGACGAAACGCGTGTCCACGTGCTGAAAGAGCCTGATCGAGAGCCGACTAGCCAATCCTGGATGTGGGTACAAACCGGCGGGCCGCCGAATCAGCCGGTGATCCTGTTTGACTACTCGACCAGCCGGGCGCAGGAGGTTCCGTCGCACCTGCTCGAAGGTTATCGCGGCTACCTGATGACCGATGATTACGCTGGTTATAACGCCTTGGGCGCGCAATCCGGTGTCGAACGTTTAGGCTGTTGGGCACACGCTCGACGCAAGTTCGTCGAGGCGCAAAAGGTGCAGCCTAAAGGCAAAACCGAGCTTGCCGATATCGCCCTGAATCTGATCAACAAGCTGTACGGTATCGAGCGAGATTTAAAAGAAGTCGGCGATGAACATCGCCACGAAAGCCGACAGCAAAACAGCCTGCCGGTGTTGGCGCAGTTGCAAACATGGCTGGAGAAAACCCAGCCACAAGTGACGACGCAAAATGCACTGGGCAAAGCCATCGGCTACCTGGCCAGCAACTGGATCAAGTTGGTGCGCTACACCGAAACCGGTTACTTGCCGATCGACAATGCGGCAGAGCGTGCGATCAGACCCTTCGTTATCGGGCGCAAGAATTGGCTGTTCAGCGATACGCCCAAGGGCGCGACGGCCAGCGCTCAACTTTACAGTTTGGTCGAGACGGCCAAAGCCAACGGCCAAGAGCCCTATACGTGGCTGCGCCACGCCCTTGAGCGCCTGCCACAAGCCTCGAGCGTAGAAGACTTCGAGGCCTTGCTGCCATGGAACTGCACGCCGCAAATGCCAAGATAGCCATAGATCCCCCACCTTTAAAATGTGGGGTTCATGGAGCGCTTACGTTCCATCGAGCGCCAACACCGGCATCAGGAATGGCTGGAGTTTTTCAATAAGATCAATCGAGAAACGCCCAAGCATCTTCAGCTGCATTTGATCGTCGACAACTATGCCGCGCACAAGCATCCAAAAGTGAAGGCGTGGCTTGAGAAGCACAAACGCTTCCATATGCATTTCACCCCGACCTCCAGTTGAACGCGTCTTTCGCGATATCACGGTGTACCTGCGTGACGGCAGTTTCAGTCATTTCGCGAACTTGAAAGCTCGATCACCACGTTCCTGGCACTGCGAAATGCGCAGCCGACTCGCTATGTCTGGAACGCCAAGGGGGAAGATATTTTGAACAAGATACAGCGAGCCCGTGAGGCAATGTGTCAACACCGGTTGAAAACTGACCCACCCTACCGAAGTAAAACTGACCCACCCCGGCGGTGTTTGAGGTCTGATTATTTCCGTGGCAAGGCCGTTTCTCTCGTCACCACCTGACCTGATTTCAGCTTGTCCTTCAGCCGATAACTCTGTCCGCTGACCTGGACGATATGCGCATGGTGCAGAAGCCGATCCAGCAGTGCAGCGGTCAGTGTCGAGTCGTCGGCGAAGGTCGTTGCCCACTGGCTGAACAGCAAGTTGCTGGTCAGCACCAAGCTGCCCTGTTCATACCGTTTGGCGATCATGTTGAAGAACAGGTTGGCTTCGTCACGACCGAACGGCAGGTAACCGATCTCGTCGATCACCAGCAGTTTCGAGCGCTGAACAACACGACTGAAATACTGAGCCAGACGTCCTTGATGGTGCGCGGCGACGAGTTGCAAAGTCAGGTCGGCGGCAGAGATAAATCGGGTGGAAATGCCCGCCATGATCGCCCGATGGGCTAGCGCGCTGGCCAAGTGTGTTTTGCCGACGCCCGAAGGCCCGAGTAGCACGACATTTTCCTTACGATCGATGAAGGCCAGCCCGGCCAGTTCCAGGATCTGACTTTGCGGCGCGCCGCTGGCGAATTTGAAGTCGTATTGTTCAACCGTTTTCACCGCTGGCAGTCCGGATTGTTGCAGCAGCACCTGGCGCCGGCGCTCGTTTCGAGCGCGATCCTCGCTCAGCAGAAGCTGCTCCAGGAAGTCGGCATAGCTCGTTTCTTTTTCCGCGGCTTGTTGGGCCAGTGCCGGCCAGTCCGTCGCAAAAGTGTCCAGCTTGAACTGTTGGCAAAGAGACTCGATGCGCAGATGTTGAAGGTTCATGGACGTACCTCAAGCAGTGCCTGATAGACCGAGAGCGGATGCTGCAAGCTTTCCACCGGCATGGGTTGGACGAGCGAAATCATGCTGCTCGCAACCCCTTGGATCTCTGGCAGGGGCAACAAGTGGTGCACTTCGGTATTCAGTCGGTGCTGGGGTATTTCGCCCGTCGTCGCATGGGGGCGGGCATTGGCGACCTCCATCAACCAAGGGCCAATCTTGCTGTTCGCGACTTCGACGTCCAACAGCAAGTTGACCTGATTGAGTGAGGCGGCCAGCGGCACGACGAAGCTGTTTTTCAGGTAGTGGTTGAAGCGCTCGACCTTGCCCTTGGTCTGCGCCCGATACGGCCGGCAGACTTTCGGTGTGAAACCGTAGCGCTCTGCCAAATTCAATAGCGCGGTATTCCAGCGGTGCTGACCGGGGCCATAAACATCGCGTTCCTGGATGATGGTTTTGGCGTTGTCGAAGAGTAGCTTTCGCGGCGTACCGCCGAAGAAACGTAGCGCCTTTTCGATACCGGAACACCAGGCTGCGGAGTCTTCGCGACGGGAGAAAACGACATAGGTCGCACGGCTCCAGCCCAACGTTGCAACGAATGCCAACAACGGATCGCGGCCACGCCGAATGACGGTGAAGTCCACCTGCATCTGCTCACCGGGCTCGGTTTCAAAGCGAACGACGGCTTCGTTTGCCTTGGATTTCAAGGTCAGCAGAAAGCTGGTGAGAATGGAGTATCCGCCTTGGTAACCCTGTTCGCGGATCTCCCTCAGCAGCACGATGGCAGGAATCCAATGGGGGTCGAGCGGCTTCTACGCGCTGGCGCAGATAGGCCTCGAAAGGCACAAGCTTGCCCACGCGCTGCGCGCGTGGGCCATAGACGACGGACTGGCGCTGGGCCTGTAATTTGAGGTGGCGTCGAATGGTATTGCGAGAGCAGCCCATCTGCCGGGCGATGGCCCGAATAGACAAACCCTGACGAATAAGAACACTGATTTCCACGTGTTGCTCCTGGGACAGCATGGGCAGCTCGCAAAAGCCGCATTTTGCCCAAGTGGGTCAGTTTTCAACCGGTAGGGTGGGTCAGTTTTGCATCGGTACTGACAGCAATGGTCTCACAGGCGTGAGGAGCTTTATTTGTGAGACAGCACACTAGCTGGGCGCGTTACCCATCCTGAAGTCGGTGGGGATTATGGAGCGCTAACAAATCATCTCGGCTCCGCACCTCGGTAGTTGGGCTCCCTTGGGTGTCCAAGCCTCCTCCTGGCCAAATTCTGCCTTTGTCGAAATGCGCGGAGAAAAGGCGCTGCTTAAGGAAATACAATGAATTAAGAAGAGCCATAGCCTAATGCCAGTCAGTTAAGCTGACTGGCATTTTTATTTTTGATCGGATACTTCGGTGATTTCAGCCGAATCGCCCGAGGATAAATGCGCTCCTCACGTCGATGCGGCAGCACGTAGTGCGGCGCTGAAGCATGAAGCTCGGCCAAATACTTGGGAATGTTCCCGGAACGGTCGGCGGAGACGCTGTTGATAAACCCGAGAATCGCCCAAGTGCAGGCGGTAAAGCTCATTTCGCACGGGTAAATGCCAGGACAGTGGCGACTCATTTCCACCATCTGATAGCGCAACAAGTTGTAGCCCAACAACACGCCCCACAACTCTTGCTCGATCATCTCTGGCGTCTTGCTGCGCAACGTGTAACTGCTGTTGAGCAGGGTCTGTTTCATTTCTCGAAACCCGAGTTCGATCTCCCAGCGCTGACTGTACAGATCGACGATTTCGTCGGACGGGAAGCGCAGCGGGTCAGCCATCGAGGTCAGAATATGACACACCTTGCCCTTGACGGTTTTGCTCAGCAGTCGCGCGGTCAGCCGCTCCGGCAACCCAGGCCATTGCTTGCGGGCCTGCGGCGAAGTGCTCAGCGAAACAATCGCATCCTGGCGCCCCAAACGCTGGATCACCTCGTACTGCGAGCCTTTTTTCAGCGGCATCAGCCAGTGGCGTTCGACGCCTGCTTGCTGCCATTGATGCAGTAAACCTAATGAGTAAAAACCACGATCAAACAGCGTCAGCGAGTGATCGGGGGTGGTTTCGATCAGTTGCTCGGCCAGTTTCATTTCGTTGCTGCGGTAGCCGTCAAACGCACTTCCAATCAGCAAATGGCTGGTCAATTCCATTTGGCAGACCATGCGCACCTGAGGAAAACCGGTGTCGCCATGCTGGTTGCTGGCGGAGTCATAGCGCGCCCGATTTTCCGGCGTGTCGGGCGTGCGCCAGACAACACCATCGACGCCCAACAAACGCAGACCGGCCCAAGTCGGATGACCGGCCGCCTCATGCCAACTTTTCTGGGTCAAATCGAAGACTTGTCGTACAGCTTCGCTGCCCAATCTCTGACGGGCCTGGACTACAGCGCTGGGGGCCACCAACGGGCGCTGGCCCGGCAACATGATATTCATGCGACTGACCACATCCCAGGCAGACATGCGCCGGAAGAACGCCATGGAGATCACGCACCAGAGCATCATTTCCAGCGGCAAACGACGCTTGCGCAGCGTCGCCACACCGGCTTGTTCAAGCGCCTGTTCGACCAAAGATGGATCGAGCAAGGCATCCAATCCCTCGATGGCGTTGGGGGTAGAGACGATGTTGTGGGTCAGTTTCAGTGCCCGAGCGAGACGCATAAAAAAATCCGATGCCAGTACAGGCATCGGATTTTGATTTCTTGCGGCCAAAGGTCAAGCGAGAAGGCTTAACTGATCGGCATTAGAGCCATAGCCTGCTTTTTTGGCTGGCCACCGTTTTTTTGAACTTCAAATGGTTGGAGCATCAAAAAACGGTGGGTACTTCAGACCTTCCCTAAAACTTCAGGTTTCCAGTTCATGATCACTAGGCTCTGTACGAAATCCTTCGAAATCTCACAGTGGGGCTCTTGGGCGCTGAGATTCGGTAGAGATCGCAACCATCGAAGGAAAGGAATCCATTGATGGCAAAAAGCGGTATGAACTCTCCGATGCGGCCTGGGATTTGGTCGCGGATCTCTTTGTGGAACGTCGTCGAAACAGCCGGCCTCGCACAGATGATCGCCTGACGCTCAACGGCGTTTTCTGGGTACTCTGCTCGGGAGCCGCTTGGCGCGATATGCCCTAGCACTTTGAGCCCTGGTCAACCGTCTATCAGCAGTTTCGAGATTGACGTAATCGCGGGTATTCAATCTGATGCACAAGCGGCTTCACATCAGGTTGAACGAGCAAGGGATGATCGACCTGGAAACCTGAATGATTGACTCCACAGCGGTACGTGCAACCCGGGTCTTCTGGTACTGGAAAAAAAGGGGCCTGAAGAACCGCAAGATCATGCGCTCGGACGTAGCCGGGGCGGTTTGACGACGAAGATTCATAGGGTGTGCGATGCCAATGGCGTACCGCTGAGTTTTCCACTGTCGGGCAAGCCGGCGACATCGCCTATGCCCAACGGTTGTTGAACGGTGCTTATATCCCAAGCGTGTATGGTCGCCCCCGCAAACGCTGCCGATAAGGGCTATGATGCCAAAGCCCTCAGTCGTTACTGCGACCGTTACCAGATGCAACCGGTAATCCCATGAAGCCCAAACCCAGCCGGGTTTACCGAGACTGCTTGATCGCCCCAAGTACCGGCAGCGCAACATCATCGAGCGTATGTTTGGCTGGTTGAAGGAGAACCGCCGCATCGCTACGCGCGGGAGTGTCATAATTTTGTGTTCGGGGCATAACATATTGCTTGCAGAGGTGCATGTATGCCGACCAAGAAAAACCGGCCTGTGAGGCCACGCGAGACCTTCCAGCCATTCCAAAAGAGCTGATTGATCAGTTCGTAAACGGCCTGATGAATGCAGAAGACATTCAGGACGCTTTGATGGCGTTCAAAAAGGTGCTGGTCGAGCGAGCCCTAGCACCGAGTGGCCGCAACCGATACGCGGATCAGCCACCCACTGGCAGGTAGCGGCCCATTGAAAAAACGCAGCACGGTGCCTTCGATCGAGCAAAACCCCGCCCAAGGCCTGGAGCCTGGAGCGCCTGGAAATGACTGTAAAAACCGGGAGCGATCACCCCAAAGTGGCTCATCGCTGCACGTCGCTCTGGCACAGCGGTGCTAGCAGCCTGGCGGTCCGCAATGCCTTGAGATCCTCAGACCCGGTGCAGAGGCAAGCGATGCGCAGTTGCCGGATAACGACGTCGAAATGCTCGATGACCGCCGCCGTCGACAAGGTGGCATCACGCAACACCCCTGCGGCCTGCCCCACCAGGTCGGCGCCCATGCGAATGGCTTTTGCCGCGTCCACGCCGTTACGAATGCCGCCGGATGCGATCAATGTCACATCCGGCAATACCTTTCGTACCATGGCTAGGCTTGTCGCAGTTGGAATACCCCAGTTGGCGAACGCCATGGCCACTTTTTGATCGGCAGGCCGGATTGCGCGTTCGGCCTCGACCGCCGCCCAACTCGTTCCGCCGCAACCGGCTACATCTATGACGCGAACACCAGCATGCACCAATGCCACCGCCACCTGAGCAGACAGCCCGGCCCCAACTTCCTTGACGATCACCGGCACGCCGACGCTTTCCACGGTACGACTGATGGCATCCAGAATCCCTCGCCAATCCTTGTCCCCTTCCGTCTGGACGGCTTCCTGCAGCGGGTTCAAATGAATGATTAAAGCGTCGGCTTGCAAGCTCTCGACAGCGCCACGCGCCAGATCCAGGCCCACTTTCTCCAGCAACTGAGCAGCGCCGATATTACTCAGCAGCGGAACATCAGGCGCCAGGCGCCGCAACTCGCGGGTCAATCCCTGATCGTTTCCACCCTGTAACCCGACCCGTTGTGAACCCACACCCATGGCAATCCCAATCGCCTGCGCGGCCTCCGCCAAATGGCGATTGATCGCAATGGCGCGCTCGGCGCCACCCGTCATGGAACTTATCAGCAGGGGCGCGCGCAACCGCATGCCCAGTAGGGAGCTGTCCAGATTGATACTGGCCAAGTCCAACTCCGGCAATGCGCAGTGCTCAAACTGGATCGCATCAAGACCATTACCTGTGCCATGAGTTTCGCCATGCCTGCCCAACACGATATTCAAATGATCGTCCTTGCGCCGACTCAGATCGTTTTTATTCATGACTACTCCATTTACTAGGATCATTTTTATCCGAACTCAACCTGCTGATTGAGCAGTTGTACATGTAATTTACGTTACCTGCCTGCTTGGCGGGGAAAGGAGCCGAACGCTGGACACACCTCCAACACCCACTGCAGTAACTTAACAAGACCGATGCCGTTTCCATCAGTTTATTCGTTAACAGTTACAACACTTACCGAGAACTCTCTAGTCTGTGGCATAGGTACACCCCCCGATTGCGAGAGCGATATCCACGAACGACGTGATATCAAACACCTTGCTGATCCAAGGCAAAGACGGCAATGTTGGTACCTGCCCGGTGTTCAGCCGACGTTATGATGTATAACTCAACATCGCTTATTTCCGAAAGAAGCGCACTCGCTCTCCCTCCCGCTTCTTAAGGCACAGCTCTACGCCGACCAGGCCTTCCGAAGCTCCTGCAAACCGGGTTCGCTCGTGGCATCAAAAATCCAGCGAATACCGCGCACTCACAGTGGACCAGTAAAAGTTACTGGTGGTCCAGTTCTTCAATCCGGAAATGTAGCGAACCAAGTTGACGTTCGGACGTACGGAGAGTTGCAGCTTGGCTACCCGGTCGAATTCCGCGATGTCCAGCTCTATCTTTTGGACCACCCGTTCCATCGCTGACTGAGTGCTGAAACCGTCACGAGTGTATATGGTGACCAGATTATGAAAATCCTGCGCCTTAATCTCTTTATGATAGGATACCAGGTCATTCGAAAGTGTAATAATTTCACACGCTAAAAACTCTAAAACGCCAAGTTCGTGCACCGAAAAGTCTAGTTCGTCTAATTCTATGCCCAGCGTAGGAATAAGAAGATCGAAACATGGCAATACGGCACCAGTGGCCTGACGCCATGCAAGGTACTCCTCCACCGAGGGCACTCGATTATCACGGCGATTATCGCACTCCCAAGCATAGGCATCCAAAAAATCGATAATGTGCTGTGTAAAGCGA
The DNA here is from genome assembly GCF_030687165.1 of Pseudomonas sp. FP1740. Classification (NCBI taxonomy): domain Bacteria; kingdom Pseudomonadati; phylum Pseudomonadota; class Gammaproteobacteria; order Pseudomonadales; family Pseudomonadaceae; genus Pseudomonas; species Pseudomonas sp. FP1740. Next base: position 2,153,341 of record NZ_CP117461.1, on the reverse strand, counting down.
GACTGCCAATGAGGGGAGGTAATGCACGCCAGGTCAGACCAGACATCGGCGAGCCCCCTAAATAGACCAGCATGACTATGCTCCACAACTGGCTCGCCGGCCAGAACACGCTTTACATTATTTACCACGACTTGTAAAAGTGCATAATTTTTTGCGGGACTGCTTTCATCGAACTGATCATCAAGGATGAACAACCATGATAAGAACCGGTGTGCTGTTGACAAACCCTCTACTGTCGAACATTGGTGAGTCATAGCAGCGAGCAAAGGCACATTGATTTTTTTATAACGGGCCAATACAGGACCGTCTTGGTTGATGCCGAGACTCGTCAACCAGCGATGCTCCTGTTCGATCAGATGTCGATGATGGGTATTAATAGGGGGTACGTCCCCCCATTTGAGGTTACCCAGCAATTTGAACGCATGATGGCTCATACCATTTCCTTGTACAAATAAGTTATCAAGCTAACATCTTCAGAGGGAAGACTCGCAGCGCAATTAAAGTACTCGCTCGAACGATACGATCAGGTATAAATCCAAGGTGGGCTTTGAGTTTTTCAAACGACTCTAGAGTTCGCCATCTTTCGCCAAGAATCTTTTCGCAATTTGTTGCCACATATTTTAGGATTCCATCAACCCCTAAATTTTTCCCGCATCGCACACCCATATTTTGCCACTCTTGGCTAATCGAAGCGCCACTGCCACCATCCCAGACCATGCGCCGGCTACCAGTGCAAGTTTTACTTCTAGTTCGATACTGTTGACAACACTTTGCTTTAACCAGGCTTCTCAAGCCCTAGCCGAAAAGTCCAAAATGCTCCATCTTCAGCTTTAACAAAAAACAGCCGAAAACCTGACCAATTCGAAATGCTCGTGCTCCTATATTAACTCCGAAGCCGGACTCTAATAAATAGTCAACCGGATCTCAGTATATTGATCACTACCCCGCCCCCCCAGAAGGGAACATGTTCCGTATGACATATCGACTTTAAGACTTCAATCAAATAAAGCCCCGACGACTCCATAGACCAAGCTCCCGCAAATGGTATGTTTACCAAGCAATCATCGACACCATTTCAAAGATGCTCTCACTGGTATCAAGATCACGCCTTATCGTATTGCGCGCGCGATGCCGCACCGATCGCGACACCTTGATTGGTGGTGTCACCGAACAGTGAATTGGTCACCCCCAGCCCTCCCGTAACCTTGTTTACCATGTAGGACCCTGCCGCTGAAAAGGCATCCTTGAGCTCGTGCTGCAAGAACTGCTCTGCCCTCCGGGTTGCCGGGTCGGTGACCACCCCGGCAGTGGTCCAACTGGAGAATACCGCCGCGGATACTACCGTGTTGGTCAACTGGCTGACTGCGGTTTTCAGATAAGGGTTATTGATATTCTTCGCCGCCATTTCCTGCAACTTGGCAGCACCAGCAAATCCTCCGGACAAGGAAAGGCCGTTCTGGGCCAGGCTGCTCACCGAGATCAGACTACGTGCGGCCGGGATGCTATCCGTCAGGATATCGATTGGCATACCCGCCAGACGCTTACTAGCATTAACTGCCGCGCCCATGTAGGTGGCATTTTTAATGTTTTTATAGGCATCCAACCAGTCGATTTCATCATCCAACGCTTTCGGTTCGGCGTCTTTGCGCCCGAATATATACGCCCCACCCCGTTGGAGGTCCCGGCCTTCACTGGTGTGCATACGGTCGCCATACACCGCGTTGGCGGCCAGGCCACCTACCGCGGCGATGCTCGTATCTACCGCCGCCTGCACGGCAGGATGCCCTGCCAACATGGTGGCTACGCCTGTGCGCAACAGGTTTCGCGCGGTGTAGCCCTGGATCGCAACGCCCATGTCAACGCTTTTCTGCCGCAGCCCAGGTGCATTGCGCTTGAGTGAGTCGGCCATTGCGTCGTGCAGTTTTTCCGGGGCGGCCGTGAGATAGTGCGCATCGCCAGTCACTCGATTCATGACCCCAGTACCGACTTGGTCCATGACACCCGACAACGCGCCGGATATCAGCGGTGCCAGTGGTTTGAGCGACGTCGGCAGCCAGTTGCCCTTGCTGATTTCAGGCTTTGCGTACTGCAGGATTGTGGCGCTGGCGAACGGAATTGCGCGAAACGCACTGGAACTGCGGCTGGCCAGTCTATCGAACTTCTCCGCCTTAGCCAGCGTATCGGCAATATCGCTTAGGGTTTCACCTTGGCGCTGTAGAATTCGCGCCCTGCTGTCCGCGATGTCGTCAAGTTGTCTATTGTTGCGCGCGGCACCGACGTTGTGCTGTTCGATCTTTTTCAGCTCCGCCAGACTTACGTTACGGGGCACGGACTTCATGGGTTGACGATGAACCGCGAAGATATAGTCTTTGAGATAGTCCGAGATGAGTCTCACGTCATGCTGCGCCATTGCTTCAGTGACAGCCTTGACCCGTGCGGGCGAGTGACCGCCTTCGGTACTGTGAACCGAACCGACCAACGAATTGTTCTGTCCATGCTTGCGGCTCAGTGACAAGAAATTAGTGTGCAGCGCGTCGGGATCTATCAAGGGGCGAATAGGGGAAATACCGATACTCATGATAGTTTATCTCCTTCAGATCAGGGGTAATCAATGGGCCTTGGGTATGCCGAACTGATCTAAGACCGGGTCAACGTTATGATCGAAGGCTTTCTGAGCCTTGTGCTTTTTCACTGCCTCGATGATTGCAGAGATACCAAAACCCAAGGCCATGGCTGCGTCTGCAATCCAGCCAATCACTGGAATCGATGCACCAATCGCGATACCGGTGGCCTCGCCGACCACCATGCCAGCAACGCGTCCGCCGACCTTGGCGGCGACCTCGCCCAATCCGGCACGACCAGCGGATTTGGCAACGGCGTTATACCCCTGCTTGGCCGCCGAAAGCCCGGACTTGGTGCCGTCGTAAATGGTTTTCGCGGCATCGGTTTTGTCGCCACGGGCGAGCATGTCCGACACCGAGGTAAAGCCTGCGACCAATTGCAGCGCCGCCGGCCCCATCTGCGAGCCGAGCAGCATGGCCATCGATGGCGCATCATCCTTGTCGCCTTGGGCATTTTCCAACAGTTTCTGGCCGGTATTGGTGTCCTGCAGTTGTGCGAAGGTCGACTGCACATAGCTAGATTGCTGGCTTCGCACGAAGTCACTGGGCAGCACACTGTCATAGGCTGCTTTCTGCGCATCGGCGGCTTTGAGCGACTGCTCGCCATCAGCCTTCTTCTGATTGAGCAACTGCTTCACCGCACCGCCTTCACTGAAGTTGCGCACATAACTGTCCTGAATCCGGTCTTGCAGGTCCGGGCGCTGGCCCAATACCAGCTCAGCCCTCGGTACGTTGGCGTCCGGGCCAAGCAAATCTTTTTGCATTTGCAGTTGCGCCGATAATCCACCAATAGCGCTGCTGTAATTGGCGCTGGGCTTGTCCTTGCTTGTAGCCTTATCAGCGCGGTCCAAATCGTCCTGCAATGCCTGGCCGCTGTTGACCTTCTGCATCTGTTCGTTTACCGCTTTTTGCAACGACGGCGTGCTGCCGATCAAGGTACGGGACTGTTGCGGCACCTGCTTGTCGAGGAATGCCTGCACATCAGGATCTGCCTGCAACTGCCCGATCCTCTCGTTCAACGCGTCCTCGGTTTTTTCGGTTTTGCGCAAATCATGTCCAGCCTTCACGCTTTGCTGGGTCTGCTGCAACTTGACCATCACAGCTGTTTTCTGCTCGCCGCTGTAGGCTGATAGATTCTCGAATACATCTTTGCCAAGCTTGCTGATGTCGACATTGGCGACTGAATTGAGGGTCGCCGCATCACTGAGCATGCTAGCGAACTCACCACCGTTGGTAGGTGCCTGTTTTTTCACCCAGTCGCTGATGTTTTTCGAGTTAAACAACTTGTCCGGGCTATGGGCCGCCAACGAGCGGCCTTCCAGACCTCCTTGATCGATCTGGGCGAGAAACCCCGGTTGCGACCAGGTTTTCACCGCCTGCTTCAGCGTACCGGCCAGCCCAGGGTTGTCATGAATGGCTTTGAGTCCGTCTAAACTGGTGAGTCCATCGACTTTAGTCTCGCCGTTGGCACCCAAGGTATGCTTTGGGTCCGCGGCTTTGGTCAACGGATCGTTAGCACGAATCAGGGCTGCACTGCGAACCATCTCCAGCGACCCCGGATCGGCATCCGGATGATCTTTCTGATAATTGAAGATGTCCTTGTCAGCGCTCTCGGCGGCCTTCTGCATGTTTTTGGCGAACGCCTTCAGATCATCGTCGCTAATCTTGCCGTCAGCCTTACCTCCGTGCTTGCCGGTGTCCACCGCGGTTTTTAATGACGGGTTGGCGTTGATAAAATCCATTGCCTTGGCCGCATCCGGACCTTTCTGGGCGGCCATGCGCGCAGCCGCGATTGGCCGATTAAGCTCCTTGGCAGCCTGTTCGCGCTGGTCCGGAGGCAAATTGGCGACCATTGGCGCCCAACGTTCTAGCTCCTTGGGCGACGAGTATTTGGAATCATCGAGGAAGTTGGCCTCCGCCGCCTTCGGTTGATCGGCCGGCTTGGTCGGGTCCGTTGGTGCAATGGCGGTCATTGCGTTGGCACCAGCGACCGCAGCCTGTTTTTCTTCACCCGTCATGCCTTGGGTCGGCGCGTTCGGCGACGCCGCCCCGGTGCCGCCTGCCTGGGGGCAGGCAGCAAGTGAGGACCCCAAAGGTATCTGGGGCTGGCCTTTGAATAGCTGGGTAAGCTGTATCAGCAGTGACAGTAACTGCCGCTCGATGCCCTGCGTATCCCCCGTAGATTCTGCCGCAACGACAAACTGCGTTGTCGAAGCGCCAAAATGAACACTCGGATTGACGCTGCCATTCTGTGCCAGCGCTAACTTTGGCTGATTCAGCGGCGAATTCTGGACTGTATCATCACTATCAGCTTGAGGTGCGGTACCGATGAAGGGGCTGCTGGAAACGCGCATGGGAGTCATCGTCCAAGAAGGAAGGATGGTATATGTGTGGTTTCACGCATAAATTGGTTCCGAAAAATGTTCTTGCTTGTAACAATCGCTTCTTCTTGAACCGCCATCATTTCATGTCAGCAAAGCAGATGAGCTGGCCATGAACGGCGCGCCAAAACCTTTGCCAAGATCCATTATTCTGTGTTGATACCCGCCATCAAAGCGATTGTCCTCAGGTTTGTAGGGGCTCGCGCAAGCCTGCCTCCATTATTCAACTGATACAGACTACCGACCATCATCCATCTCATCGACGCGGTCGCTCTTACCGCAATAACCGCCTTCCTGGTCAATTGCGCACTCGCTCTGCACAACTTGGTCAATAATGCAACGATACCGAGCACATCTGAAACGACTCTGCCGTTCAGACTGTGCCCGGAAGACGCTGACACAGGCTTCAGGCAAACGGATCCATTTGACGCTTCAGTTGTTCTCTTGCCCGAGACAAGCGCGAACGCACTGTGCCGATAGGCACACCCAGGGAAGTAGCCGTCGCCTTATAGTTGCCGTCCATGTCCAATGACACCTCGATCACTCGCTGCATGTTCGACGGCAGACGTCCGATTGCCTTGACTGCACGCATAAGCTGACGATGACCATCAACTTGATGGCCAATACCGTCATCGCTGTCGAGTTCGGAATGGGTGTGATCCTCCCAGCTCTCATAATAAGGCTCGCGATACATCTTCCGGAAATGGTTGCGGATCATATTCAGCGCGATACCGCACAACCAAGTCTGGGGCTTGCTCGCATTCAGGAATTTGTGCTCGTTGCGCAACGCTTCTAGAAAGGTGCTTTGCAGAATGTCATCGACATCTTCCGGATTCATCACTCGCTTTTGGATGAACGCACGAATCATCCTTAGCTCAACGCTGGTTATTTGACGAATACCTTCGACTTGGCGGCTTGCATGATCAATGTCGAGAATCGATAGGCTAGGCAACATCAGAGCTCATCCTTGTTTGGGAGTGAGATAGCCCTATAGCGATATGCGTGCCACCTAAAATTATCCGTAACTCATTGTTTTTTATATTTAAAAAATGCCGAAAGACAGCATCTTGTGCAAAAACCTGCGCCAGAGAACTAAATCTCAAACGTTTTTTGGCACAGAGTTATCAGTTTTCAAATAGATGGAACTGCACCGTAGTGACGCCCCACTCAAGCAGCATGACTATGCTCAGAACCGTCCTATGAAGATTGCTGCCCCCTCTGCCCCACAAGCGCTACAAACACCCCCAGTCGCACAAGCGAAGCATACGGCGACGCTGAGTATCCCGCTGCGCAGTAGTGCACCGAACATTAGCGGTGTTTCATCGCAGCAGATGGCACGGTTCGCTTCTGCGCTGGCGCAACAGAGTCGCGGCCTCAGCCAGCGCGAACTGACCATCAACAGCAACGCCCTGCAATCGCGAGCAGTGAAGCTGGGTGAGCTGTATCAGCTATTGGTGGGCAGCCAAGATAAGGGTCTCGACGACGCGGCACGTAATCTGCGCAAACAGTTGCAGAAACAGAATGCGGTGAGTCTCGCGCAGATATTGAGCTTTGCTGATGGCGATGTAGCTAAGGCTCACGGGGTACTGCAAGCGGCCAGAAAACAGGCTCAGGCGGACGGCGAAACAGGTGAGTATGTGGTGCTGAGTCAGCAATTGAAGCTGCTGCGTCGCCAGTATGGCAAGCGCGCCCACGCTGGGATCGATAGCGCCAAGATGTTTTCCAGACGGAGTATCGACAACAAACGGCGCGGCGCCCTCCGCAACCTTTACAGCGTGGCAGTGGCGGGCCAGAGGAACATCACCGGCCTGATCGACGCGCTGATCAACGAGCGCGAAGAAGCCGGAGAGTTCGAGCTCAATCTGCGCGACATGCGCAGTGCCATCGCGGATGATTTTTCATACTTCACACCCTCCACTTCCCCGCAGCAACTGCGCACCTTGATGCACGGCCTCAGTACCACGCGTCATGTCGCGATCCTGATACAAGGTTGCGAGCATCTGTTGGGGCGCATGCGCAACAAGAACCCCGGGCTGCAGGTCAATACAGCGGCGTTTCTCAAGCACCTGCTGACGCTGTCCGGCAAGGGCATGAGCCTTAATGAAACCCTGCAACTGACGCAACACATTGGCGGCAACCATCTCAAGCATCAACTTGCCTTCCTCAACGGCCTGCGACCCATGCTGCAACAGCTGCCGATCTTGCTCTGGCGTGACATGAAAAACCGCCAAAACGCCTTGGGCAATCTGCTCATTCTCATGGCCGAACTGACTCGACAGGAACAGAACCAGCTCCACGGGGGCCTTGCCTGATGGAACGTGTCATCAACCTGCTCAACCAGATCGCCCTCGCGACCATGCGCCGTTCAGAAATCGTCGGCGCTTTCGTTGTCATCACCATCGTATTCATGATGATTACGCCACTACCCACGGGCCTTGTGGACGTACTGATCGCCATCAACATTTGTATTGCGTGCTTGCTGATCATGCTTGCCATGCATCTGCCGCGACCACTGGCGTTCTCGACTTTCCCGGCAGTCCTGTTGCTGACCACCATGTTTCGCCTGGCGCTGTCGATTTCCACCACCCGCCTGATTCTGCTCAATCAAGATGCCGGGCATATCGTCGAAGCTTTCGGCCAGTTCGTTGTCGGCGGCAACCTGGCGGTGGGCATGGTGATCTTCCTGATCCTCACCGTGGTCAACTTTCTGGTGATCACCAAGGGTTCGGAGCGAGTGGCAGAAGTCGGCGCGCGTTTCACCCTGGACGCCATGCCAGGCAAGCAGATGTCCATCGACAGCGATCTGCGCGCCAACCTGATCACCGTCCTCGAAGCACGCAAACGTCGTGCGGAACTGGGCAAGGAAAGTCAGCTGTTTGGTGCCATGGATGGGGCGATGAAGTTCGTCAACGGCGATGCCATCGCCAGCCTGATCATTGTCGCCATCAACATGATCGGCGGCATCGCCATCGGCGTGGTGCAGCATGGCATGACCGCTGGCGACGCCTTGCAACTTTACACGGTACTGACCATCGGCGACGGCCTCATCGCACAGATCCCGGCACTGCTGATTTCGGTCACTTGCGGCATGATCATTACCCGCGTCCCCAGCGGAGAGAACGGCGTTGAGCCGAACATCGGCCGGGAAATCGCCGAGCAGATCACCAGCCAGCCCAAGGCCTGGATTATCGCTGCGGTGGCGATGATCGGTTTCGCTGCCCTACCCGGAATGCCAACTGTTGTCTTCATCGTCATTGCGATCATTTGCGGCGGTGGCGGACTGCTGCAACTGCAACGGGCCAGACCCTGGACCGAGCAGGCACAGGCTGCGGCGATTGCCCCGGAAATGAACGGACGTGAGGACTTGCGTACATTCTCCCCCAGTCGGCAGTTCGTTCTGCAATTTCACCCCAGCCAGAATTCGGCACAGATCGAGGAGCTGGTCAGCGAGATTCGTCAGTGTCGAAACCGTCTGGTGGTGCAGTACGGACTGACGCTACCCTCCTTCATTATCGAGCAGGCCGAACATCTACCGCCGGACGAATTTCGCTTTTCGGTGTATGAAGTACCGCTGCTCAAGGCCACCTTTACCCAGAGTCACGTCGCAGTGGATGCAAGCATGCTCGAAGAGCCCCCGGAGGCTTCAGTGTACGGCAGCGCCGAGCGTCATGAAGAACAGTGGCTGTGGCTACCGACCGATGACCCGCAGTTGCAGGATGGTCACATCGAATGGGTCGATGCCAAGACGCTGATAATCGAGCGCATGGAGCGCTCGCTGCAATCTTGCGGCCCGCAATTCATCGGCCTACAGGAAACCAAAGCGATTCTCGGCTGGCTGGAAACCGAACAGCCGGAACTTGCCCAGGAAATGCAGCGGGTGCTACCACTCGCACGCTTTTCGGCGGTACTGCAGCGGCTGGCGTCGGAATGCGTACCGTTGCGGGCGATCCGGGTCATTGCCGAAACCCTGATCGAGCACGGCCAGCACGAACGCGAAGTGACGGTTCTGACCGACTATGTGCGCATCGCGCTGAGATCACAGATCTACCATCAGTATCGCGGAGCCGAAGGGCTACTGGTCTGGGTGCTGAGTCCGGAAAGCGAAGGAATTTTGCGCGATGGACTGCGCCAGACCCAGACCGAAACGTTCTTCGCTCTGGACAACGAAATTAGTCAGTTGCTGGTTCAACAACTGCATATCGCCTTCCCATTGCGTACCGCAGAACAGGCCGTGCTCCTGGTTCCTCAGGATCTGCGCAGCCCGTTGCGGACCTTGTTGCAAGAAGAGTTCCATCACGTACCGGTGCTGTCTTTTGCCGAAGTCAGCAACGCCGCGCTAGTCAAGGTGCTGGGCCGATTCGACCTGGAAGAAGACCTGGAAGAAGACTTGGAAGCGCTGGATTACGAGTACGACGCCTGAGTCCCTGGAGAGCCGCACATGTTTGAGTTACGGGTATTGACCGGCTTGCACCAGGGAGCCGTACTGCCATTGGTGGGCGAGCAGTGGGCAATCGGTTCGAACGCTGAACAGGATCTGGCCTTGCACGACCCCGGCATCGAGCAACTGCACTGTCTCCTGCAGCGTCAGGGCGAAAGCTGGGTACTAAATGCCGCCGACGGCAGTATCTGCGACGAAGACGGCCATAGCCATGCTGCGACCGAGCTAATACCCAATGCAGCGTTCATGCTGGGTTCGGTGTGGCTTTGCGTGTCCCCGGCCGAAGACGTCTGGCCCTCGTTGCCAGCAGTCATTGGCAAACCCCGGCCTGACCTTGAGCCCGAGCCACAGGCGGATACCGTGGCCAGCACACCACCGCTGGAAAAGATCGAGTCACGCTCACGCCTGCTCAATCGCACTACCGGTGTCGTCATCAGCATGTTGCTCGGCATCGCTGGCAGCGCCTGGAGCCTGACCCGTAGCGCGTCTTCGGCACCTGAGCAACTGGCGATGAGCGCTGCCGCACAAAACATCACTCAATCAGTCAGCAGGGCGAAACCGGTAACGCAGGCAACGCACAAGCGCGTCCAGCTGGCCGATGTCGATGACATCAAACATCAGCTCAACATCATGCTCAGCGATCGTCTGATCAGCGACATCTACGTGCAGCAGACGCCCGAAGGCCTGACTTTGAGCGGTAACCTCAAGGCCGAGGCACAACTGGTTTATCAACGCATGCTCCAACGCTTCAAAGACCGCTACGACTTCCCTATAGCGCTGATTGATAACGTCACCGTCACCAGCAATGGTCTGCCATTCACCATCGTGCAGATCATCTCCGGCCCCCATGCTCATCTGGTCACCGCCGATGGTCATCGTCTTTACGTTGGCGACGAACTGGAAGGTTTACGTCTGACGCGTATCGATGACAACCGTATTCAGTTCGATGGTGAACGCCGTTACGAGGTGAACTGGTGAACTCTGCTCTCGCCCAATGGAAAAATGCGCACAGCAATCGCCTGAACAACTTTTCCGCAGTGCGGGTCAGCGGCCGCGTCAGCGCGGTCAGCGGCATTTTGCTGGAGTGCCAGATCCCTGCGGCCAAGGTGGGCGACCTCTGTGAAGTGAGCAAATCCGACGGCAGTACCATGCTCGCCGAGATCGTCGGCTTCACTCGCAATTGCACCTTGCTCAGCGCGCTCGGCACCCCGGACGGGATTCAGGTCGGCGCGCACATCCGTCCACTGGGCATAGCCCATCGCATCGGTGTCGACGACAGCCTATTGGGAAGCGTGCTCGACGGATTCGGCAGACCGCTGCTGGAAAATTCGCAGGGCGCGTACGCCCGTCCCGGTGATCGTCGGGTGACCCTGCCGGTGATCGCCGATGCACTGCCGCCGACCCAGCGTCCACGCATCACCAAAGCCCTGCCCACCGGCGTGCGCGCCATCGACAGCGCAATTCTGTTGGGCGAAGGCCAGAGGGTTGGCTTGTTTGCCGGTGCCGGTTGCGGCAAGACCACGCTGATGGCCGAACTGGCGCGCAACATGGCATGCGACGTGATCGTCTTCGGCCTGATCGGCGAGCGAGGCCGTGAGCTGCGCGAGTTCCTCGATCACGAACTGGACGCCACCCTGCGCGCCCGCTCAGTGTTGGTCTGCGCCACCTCGGACCGTTCCAGCATGGAGCGCGCACGCGCGGCATTTACCGCCACCGCAATTGCCGAGGCATATCGCGATCGAGGGATGAAAGTGCTGTTGCTGCTGGACTCGCTGACCCGTTTCGCCCGAGCTCAAAGGGAAATCGGTATTGCTGCCGGGGAGCCGCTTGGGCGCGGCGGCCTGCCCCCGTCGGTGTACACCTTGCTGCCGCGTCTGGTGGAGCGCGCCGGCATGAGCGAAACCGGCTCGATCACCGCACTCTATACCGTTCTCATCGAACAAGACTCGATGAACGATCCGGTGGCCGATGAAGTGCGCTCTCTGCTCGACGGCCATATCGTCCTGTCGCGCAAGCTGGCCGAGCGTGGCCACTATCCAGCCATCGACGTGCAAGCCAGCATCAGCCGCGTTCTCAGCAACGTCACGAGCCGCGAGCACCAGCAGGCGAACAACCGTCTACGCCGTCTGATGGCTGCTTATAGTCAAGTCGAAATGCTTCTGCGCTTAGGCGAGTATCAACCCGGTGGCGACCCCGTGACCGATTGCGCGGTACAACTGAACAAGCCAATCAACGCTTTTCTGCGCCAGGACCTGCGCGAGCCGGAGCCCTTGCAGACCACCCTCGATGCGCTTATGCAACTCACCTCGCAACTACCGGAGTGACCCTATGGAAGAAGAACTTGAAGTCGACCCCCAGACCCTGGCTATGGAACACGTGATCAGTGTGTTGACGCCATTGCGCCAACACCGCCAGGCGAGCGCAGAACGAGCGCAATGGCGGGCGCAGAAAGAGTTGGAGGAGATGCATGAACACTTGCAGCAGACTCGCGCCTCCTACTCCCAGGAGCGCGATAACCAGCGTGAACGGCGCCAGGCGCTCAACGATGCACACCTGAACAAAGCCATGGTCTTGAATGACCTCGACCGCTGGCACGAGAAGGAAAACCGCATGCTTGACCGCCTGGCTTACATCCGTCAGGACGTCGCACAGCAACGCCTGAGTATCGACGAACAGCAACAACGTCTGGAGCAAGCCAGAGACGACGCGAAAGCCTCTCAACGCGCAGTGGAAAAACTGGCCTGCTTGGCTGAAGCCATCAACGAACAAGGCTGAGTCTCGATGAATACACCTATCAAAAACACGCGGCGCCCTCAACCTCAAGCACAGCCGCACCCCGTTCAACCACAGCCTGCGCCACAAGCCGACAATCACCCGGCTCTGACCAGCCTGCGACGGGGCGACGTCGAGCGTGTGCGTCCTCTATGGAGCAAGCCGTGCCCGAATGACTCACTGAATGCCGATGGAATGTTCTTTTCCCAACTGCTGGTACCGCTGATAAGCGAAGAGACGGATCATTCCGGATTTGCTGGCAGCGGTTTCAGTAGGTTGCCACTGAGCGAAAGCGTGCCGACACAGCTGATTGACGAACTGGCACAACGACTGCCATCGCAACCGGACGGACCATTCAGCATTACCTTGCTGATGCCCAACATGGGCAAAGTCCAGGTAAACGCCAACAAACGCGACAACCAGTGGAATATCGAACTGGGCTTCACCAGACGTGGCGTACTCAAACGTATGCAACCTCATCAGCGTGCCTGCGAGAACGCGCTGACTGAAGCACTGGGGCTCGACGTCGACCTGTTTTTCCATGAAGAGCAGCAGGCATGAATGCCCTGAGATTGCGCAAAGTCGATGGAGTCGTGGCTCAGGCCACCCGCCTGCTGGGCGCTGGCGTCAGTCTGGCCTTCAGTGCTCAAGGCCTGATCGGCGAACTGACCCTACGGCCTTTACTTGATGACATTGCCGGCGAACGTCCGTTGACGTGGTTCGACAGCGCAATCGGCCCGATTGGCCTGAGCGAGGCCGAAGCCATGCTCAGCCGGCTGGGCGAACTCCCTGTCACCCTCGGCGGCGAATACCAACCCTGGTATTGGCAAGTGCTCAATCAGCGTTTGAGTCCGACCATAATGGAACTACTTTGCCCTCTGCAGCCACTCAGCGTCGTCAATGCAGCATCCGTTGCTAATGCGTCTGCTACCAGTGCTGCTGCGATCACCTGCCGGATTCAGCTACGACTGGGCGATCGATCATTGCACGGCCTGTTCAGCGCCGATGCCGTTGTCATGCTGCGGTTGCTGGATGGCCGCGGTTGGGATTTACATCGACAACCCCTCGCCGAGGACTGGCCGATCAGCCAGCCCTTGGAGTTGGGTGAATTGTCGCTGAGCCTCGATCAGCTGGCGTCGCTGCAAGCGGGTGATGTGCTGTTGCCGCTCCGCTGTCACTTCGATAGCTACGGTAACGGTCGGCTGCCACTGGCTGGCAGGCAATGGGCAGTGCAGACAGACCGTCACGAACAGCAGCTATATGTACGGCTCAGCCACGAGGAAGACCTGGGACATGACCAATGAAGAGTTGTATGAGGACGAGATCGAAACGCCTCCGGATAAGTTCGCAGCCTCTCGGGATTTGCATAAGGAACACAACAGCGAGCACGATCAGGCTGAGGAACAAGCCGAATCGCAATGGCAGGATGAAGTCGACGATGTTCACGCCGATGAGCCAGTGCTTGCCCCTCAACCCTTTGAGCAACAGCGGTTGTTGGACTCGCTGGACGAACTGCCAATGGCACTCACCCTGCGCTGCGGCAGTCTGAATCTGACTTTGGGTGACCTGCGTCGAACGGCTGCCGGAACCATCCTGCAAGTCAGTGGCATCACCCCGGGTCACGCCACTCTTTGCCATGGCGAGCGCGTGGTGGCCGAGGGTGAACTGGTGGATATCGAGGGGCGCCTCGGCCTGCAAATCACCCGGATGGCGTCTTCCGCATGATCATGGAAGGGATGAACCCAGTAATGCTGGCGCTGTTTCTAGGCGCCCTGTCGTTGATTCCATTTTTACTGATCGTCTGCACGGCCTTTCTGAAAATCTCCATGACCCTGCTGATCACGCGCAACGCCATCGGTGTGCAGCAGGTGCCGCCAAACATAGCCATGTACGGCATCGCGCTGGCAGCGACCATGTTCGTCATGGCTCCAGTGGCTCACGAGATCCAGCAACGGGTTCACGATCAGCCTCTGGAAATGGGCAGCACCGAAAAACTCCAGACTAGTGCCAACACGGTCATCGAGCCGCTGCAACGTTTCATGACCCGTAATACTGACCCGGACGTGATCGGCCATTTGCTCGATAACACTCAACGCATGTGGCCCAAGGACATGGCCGATAAGGCCAGCAAGAGCGATCTGTTGCTGGCCGTACCGGCTTTTGTACTGTCGGAGTTGCAGGCCGGATTCCAGATTGGTTTTCTGATCTACATCCCGTTTATCGTTATCGATCTGATCGTCTCCAATCTTTTACTCGCGCTGGGTATGCAAATGGTCTCGCCCATGACCATCTCCCTGCCGCTCAAGCTACTACTGTTCGTCCTTGTGCAGGGCTGGACGCGCCTGCTCGACAGCCTGTTCTATTCTTATATGTGAGGCGGTCATGGAAGCGTTGACGTTGTTCAAACAGGGCATGTTTCTAGTGGTGATCCTCACTGCCCCGCCGCTCGGAGTTGCCGTGATTGTTGGCGTGATCACCTCGCTGCTGCAAGCCCTGATGCAGATTCAGGATCAGACCCTGCCATTTGGTATCAAGCTGGCGGCGGTCGGTTTGACACTGGCGATGACCGGCCGCTGGATCGGCGTTGAACTCATCCAATTCATTAACATGGCCTTCGATCTGATCTCTCACTCCGGGGGGGCGCACTAGATGCCCTTCAACACCCAGGAACTGTTCGAACTGCTGCTCGGCATGGGTCTGGCGGCTGCCCGCCTACTGCCGTGCATGATTCTGGTTCCGGCGTTCTGCTTCAAATACCTGAAAGGCCCCTTGCGTTATGCAGTAGTGCTGGTGGTTTCGATGGTGCCTGCACCGGCCATCAGCAGTGCATTATCCTCGCTGAATGACGACTGGTTTTCCATAGGTGCGCTACTGCTCAAAGAGGCGGTGCTGGGCACCCTCCTTGGCCTGCTACTGTACGCGCCGTTCTGGATGCTCGCCTCGGTTGGCGCACTGCTCGACAGCCAGCGCGGTGCCTTGAGCGGCGGTCAGCTCAACCCCGCGCTAGGGCCGGATGCCACACCGCTGGGAGAGTTGTTTCAGGAAGCCCTGATCATGCTGGTGATTCTTTCCGGCGGGATTTCGCTGATCACCCAGGTGATCTGGGACAGCTATCAGGTCTGGCCGCCCACCGCATGGCTGCCTGGCATGACCGTAGATGGCTTGAGTGTCTTTCTTGAGCAACTGAACCAGACCCTGCAACACATGATGCTTTACGCGGCGCCATTCATTGGTTTGCTGTTGTTGATCGAGGCGGCGCTAGCGATCATCGGCCTGTATGCGCAACAACTGAACGTGTCGATTCTGGCCATGCCAGCGAAGAGCATGGCCGGTATCGCCTTCCTGCTGATCTATCTTCCGACGCTGCTGGAGCTGGGTAAAGGACAGATCCTGCAACTGGCGGATCTCAAGCATTTGCTCAGTCAGCTGGTGCGCATGCCGTGAGCGAAAAAACAGAAAAGGCCACGCCCAAACAGCAGCGCGATGCTCGCGAAAAAGGTCAGGTCGGGCAAAGCCAGGACTTGAGCAAACTCCTAGTGTTATTAGTCGTCAGCGAAATCACCCTGGGGCTGGCCGACGAAAGCGTAGCTCGCCTGCAGTACCTGATGTCGCTGCCGATCCAGGGCATTGGCAAGCCATTCATACACACCATTGAGCAGGTGGCCAGCGAAAGTATGACGGTGTTGATTGGATTCGTTCTGAGCAGCGTCGGCATGGCCATGTTGATGCGCTTGGTCGGTAGCTGGATGCAGATTGGTTTCCTGTTCGCACCCAAAGCACTGAAGATAGACATCAACAAGATCAACCCCTTCGCTCACGTCAAACAAATGTTTTCGACCCAGAACCTCACCACTCTGCTGCTCAGCATACTCAAGGCAGTGGCGATTTCGGCAACATTGTACTCGGTGGTCAAGCCATCGCTGGGCACGCTGATTTTGCTATCCAATACCGACCTGACGACCTATTGGCATGCGCTTCTGGAGGTGTTCCGGCATATTCTGCGCGCCGCGCTCGGCTTGTTGCTGGTGATCGGCCTGGTCGACTTCGCCCTGCAAAAATACTTCCACGCCAAAAAGTTGCGCATGAGTCACGAGGACATCAAGAAGGAATACAAGCAGTCCGAAGGCGACCCCCACGTCAAAGGCCATCGTAGGCAACTGGCCCACGAACTGTTGAACCAAGCGCCGACCGCTCCACCCAAGCCAGTTGAAGACGCTGACATGCTGGTGGTCAACCCGACCCACTACGCCGTGGCCCTGTACTACCGACCGGGACAAACGCCATTGCCATTGATTCATTGCAAGGGTGAAGACGACGATGCACTGTCATTGATCGCCCAAGCCAAAAAGGCCGGCATCCCGGTGGTGCAAAGCATCTGGCTGGCGCGCACGCTGTACAAGGTCAAAGCTGGCAAATACATCCCCCGCCCAACACTCCTTGCCGTGGCGCACATCTACCAGATCGTGCGCCAACTGGAGGAGGTTACCGATGAGGTGATTCGGATTGAGGAGGAGTAGTTGCGACGACGAGCCCGTTATCAATCCGTTTCCACCAAAGGCAAACCGATCATCGACCCACTTCTGCCGGACACCTAGCCTCTGAGGAATTGAGAGTGACTTGAGTTCGGTAACCAAGCTGCCTTGGGTATATAGCGCACTCATCGATTTTCCAGGCGCCCGTGCCGCAAACAGCTACTGATGATCCACATCACTCAAATGATCCAAGCCAGCCAGCATCAACTCATGCTGTCGAATGCTGTCAAGGCTGGTTTGCGAATCCGCGGCTTGAGACACGGCATGCCAGACCACAAAGTCGCGTTGCACGTCCAGGAACAGGAAGTAGTCGTTGAACAACTCTGCTTGAGAAAAGCGTCGCTCTAGAGCATCGCGCAATTGTTCCGGATGCAGGACCCGACTTTCGATATGCAAGGCGATGCCCCAGTCTTGATGTTCGCGTCGACTGACGAATGCCACCCCGGTCGCCACCGGCCAGATTGCTGCGCGCTCTGCCACGACATGAGCGTAGAACGCCGCTTTATCCGATACCCAGATCATGCTCAATCCTTCAATGGCACAACGGTGAAATCCAACTCATGATCGCGCTCGTCGATACCCTGGCGCATGTCCTCCGGCCACCAAACCACTAGCTCGCGATCGTTGGAGTCCGGGCGTTTGCAGGAGTAGCCCGAGCAGCCCCGGGTCGCGCAGCCGGCCAGGGTGGCGAAAAACAGAAACAGCATCAGAAAACCACGCAGATTCATTGTGTTGCCCCCTTGAGCAGCGAAGGTCGGTTCTGGTTGGCTTGGCTGGCGATCTGCGGCTGACGCAAGGCGATGTAGATTTCGCTCTCCGCTCCCGGCTGCAGCCAGGAATGGGGCCAGGCGCTGACACCCATGACCCAGCGCCCACCGCAACGGCTTTCGTCGATGCGCACGGGTTTGCTGGTGGTGTTTCGCGCGACGACCACAGCGATGCCCCAGTCCTTCTTCGTAAACCATTGGAAACTCTGGTTGTCAAGCACCACACCTTCGCCCGGATCACACAGACTGTTGGCTTCGAACGGCAGTGTTTCGCCACTACTGAAACCCTGAGGGGTCAGGCCATCGAGCAAATGGGTGAAAGCATCCTGCACCTCGCCACGAGTGGGTTCTTCACCACCATCGCGGCGATCCTTGATACGTTTCAACTGGTCATCAATGTCGTGAGGATTACCCTTCTCCACATAGCGCGCCGGGTTGACCTGATCGCCAATCAGGCGCGGGGTCAAGATGAACAGACGCTCGCGCTTGTTCAGCTCACGGTTACGCGACTGGAACAGCAATTTACCGATCACCGGGATGTCGCCTAGCAGAGGGATCTTGTTGACCTTGTCAGTGGTTTCCAGGCTATGCAGACCACCGACCACCAATGATCCATGCTCGGCAATTACCGCCTGAGTACTGACGTTGCCTTTGCGTACCGCAGGTTGGTCCTCGTTTATCTGCGAGGTATCGATTTGGCCGTCTTCGATGTCGACAATCAGTTGCACTTGGGATTTGCCATCCTTGTCCAGCAACCTCGGAATTACCTGCAAACTGGTGCCTGCCGTGATCGGCTGAATATTGGCTACTCGCTCGGCAGTGGCTGTCAGGTACTCGGTACGACTGAAATCGATCACCGCCGGCTGGTTTTCCAGGGTCAGGATCGACGGGTTGCCGATCACCGACGCAGCACCGTTACCTTCGAGTGCGTGAAGATCGGCAGAAAATTTGCCAGCATCCTGAATGAATAGCGTCGAGCTGGTTTGCTCCAAAAGGTTGGCGCCACCGCTGACACTTCCCGAGTTGAAGTTCCAGCGGCTGGACAGCTGCGCCAATTCGTTGCGGTCGATGTCGAGAATCACCGCGTCGATCTCGATGAGGTTACGTGGCGCATCCAACTGTTTTATCAGTTTCTGATACATCTCCATGCGCTTGGGCAGGTCATAGATCAACACAGCGTTGTTGCGCACGTCGGCACTGACACGAATCTTCGACTTATTCGAAGAACTACCGCTACTACCTTTGTTTTTTCCGGCCCCCCCCAACACCCGATCGACGTTTTGCTGCAATTGAGTGATGTCTAGGACGTTGTCGTCGGCGCCACCGTAGTTCACCCCGCCGAGGCCCGAACCTGCAAGACCGGTGCTGCTGCCCAGCCCACTGGCGGTGCCGCTACCACCTTGTAAGAGACTAACTCCGTTAATAGATGCGCCACGGGAGCGGCTTTCCAGCAGTTCCTGCAGGATACTCGCCACACCGGATACGGCGAGCTCCTGATCGCGATAGCGTATGGTGCGGTCTGCGGCGTTGGCATATTTGAGCGGGAACACCAGTACATCCTGCTTCTCGGCCTTCTCCGGTGCATCGACTTTCTTGCTGTAATTGCGCACAAAGTCAACGTACTTCACTGGCCCTTGTACCAACACCACGCCCTCATTGGGCAGCACGCCCCAGCCGAATCGCTTGTCCAGCAAGCCAACGTCGGTGAGCGCCTGCTGTAGGTCGTCCACGGCGTCGGGAGAGACCTCAAGACGTGCCGAGGTTTGTTCGTTGGTAGGGCTGACGAACAGCGTTTCATTGTAGACGAACCACTGGAAATGATACTCCTGTCCGAGACGGTCGAGGAGCTCCTGCGGATTCCGCGCTCGGATGCGCCCGTCGAGGGTGCCCTGCAAAGGTGCCATGTCCAGGCTGATGCCAAATTCCTTGGCGAAATCGCCCAACGCTGTGGCCAGATCTGTCTGCCGCGCATCGTAGGCGTAGGCTGTGTGCTTCCAAGTCTCGGGGACGGCTGCCAGCGTCGGCCCAGAAATCCCAATCATCAGCAAAGGCAACCATATAAAGGCCTTGCACATTTTACACTCCCGGTTGCCAGATATTGAGGGTCACGCGGGGCGGAAACGCCGTCACGCTGAACATCGAGGTTTGCATCAGGCTGCGCATCGCGGCACGTTGGTTGGCTAGGCTCTCCAGGCGATTGAGCAAGTGGGCCGGATCGCATGGATTGGGAAGCCAGCTGAGAAGCACCACACAGCGTGTTTCAGGGTCGATGGCCAGCGCACCATCACAGGCACAGGCCACACTCGCTCCGCCCTGCCCCAGCACTGCTTCAAGCCGCTGCGGATCACTATCGTCGTAGGGACCGAGCACATCGAGGCTCAGACGCACGCCGTTGCCAGCTGACACCAGACGCGCACTGGCTTCATCGATCCAGCACTCCAGTGGTGTAAGAGGACGCTGCTCACACCACTGAGCGAGGACCGCTGTGAATTCACTGAATTCCATCGATGATCGCTTTAGTGATGCTGTGACTGGCACGCAGACTTTCGTTATTGATGATATTGGCGATGCTGGCCTGTTGCGAGGCGTCGTTGAATGCCAACAGGTCTTCCACCGAAGGGTTTTCTGCCGCGTCTTCGATGGCATCGTCCATGTCCGATCTGGCACGGCTGTACGCGTTGTCGACGTGGCTTTCCATGGTTTTGAAATTAATCATGACAGCTGCTCTAAGTGAGGAATTCTCCTCCTGAGTGGGATCAGTCCGCGCTCGGGTTCCATAGACCGTCACGACATATCAAGGAAAAAGTCATCACTCCGCCGATATTGCGCCCAGCAGACCGCGGCGCAGGCTTGGCCAATCGATATCGAACGCGCCATTGGCATCGCTCAGGCGCAGCGTCAGCGGGGCCAGAGACTGATCGGCCTTGAGCTGCCAGCGCTCGGCGAACCGGCTGTCGGACAGCCACTGGAGTAGACTACCGTGCATCTCGGGATGGTAGCTCAACGTAGCAACTGCCTCACTGGCCTGACTGGCGGCAAGATTTCTTACTAGCGCTCGCGTACGCTCGGGAAGCGTGGTTTCATCGAGCAACTGCGCCATTGCACTGTTGAACAGATCCTCCACCGCGCTGATCGCTTCACGCTCCAGTGCCAGACGTTGCCGCTCCAGACGCTGCAAAAAAATGTTGGCGCTGTCCCAAAACTGAGCGAGCGCCTGATCCTTCTCCTGCTGCGCCTGCTCCCTAGCATCGGCCAGCAGTTGACTGGCCTGCTCTCGGGCATTGCCCAATACCTCGGTTGCCAGTTGCATATCGGCCAAGTCATCTCGTCGTAGGATCGTTTGGGTCAGCACGGCTGAAGAAGACAAGGCAAGGCTACGTTTGGCGAGCATGGTAAAGACCTGCAAAAGAGGGGAAAAACAGCCGACTGTTACGGTGTCGCAATACGCCAGAGCACCGACTGCCAGATTGTCTGTAATTTGTTTGCCGGCATGTCGATAAACGTCAGGGTTGACTCATCGGGCGACCACTGTAGTCGTAATCGCGACCAACACACTTCACCCACCCAAGCTGCCAACAACAGACGCGGATCGTAAATATCAGGATCCAACCAGAGCCCCGGTCGCAGCGCCTTGGTCACCGCACGACACCAAGCCTCATGAGCCGCCTCTACGTCTTCGACTACAACTTCGCGATGAGGGGGCAAGCAGAGTCTCCCGACCAGGGACAATGCCTGTCGTTGTCGCCCAGCATCCAGTTCAAGCCATTGCAAGAGCGGAGCAACCGGCGCCGGCGGCTGACTCGGAGCGATGCCGGCGTACTGCAAAAATACACTGTGGTAACTGCTCAACACTGCGTCACAATCGCCGGCGGAAAACCCGCATCTCTCGACAAACCGGATCTTCCAGTCGGGATGCGCCCAATGCCATGGCGCACACCACCATTGAATCCAGCGCTCGTCAGAGCCTTGCATCAGACCTCCACCGGCAGACCCGAACGCTCAGCCCGACGCAGACGAAGCAGCCGCAGCACCGCTCCGCGCCAGTCGCTGCGTACGCCAAGCAATATAAGAAATATCAGTAGCAGGCCAGCTAACGGCGCGACCCAAAGCATGATGTTCCAGAATTCCAGATGTTCGCTGCCCACCAGGAACGGCCCAAAATCAACCAGGCGTTCGGCGTCCTGGAATTCCGCGGCGGGAACAAAGACGATGACTGTTTTCTTGGAATCCAGCGCTCCCGACATACCTGGAATACTACTGGCAACCATTTGCTGGATCCGCCCGCGCACGCTGTCAGGGTCAAGCACCGAGGTATGCTTGATGAATACCGCGGCCGAAGCCGGTTGTACCGGTTCGCCAGGCGCGATACGCTCCGGGAGTACTACATGTACCCGCGCCAAGATCACCCCGTCGATCTGCGAAAGCGTCGACTCCAGCTCTTGGGATAACGCATAGATGTACCGCGCGCGCTCCTCCAGAGGCGTTGAAATCACTCCTTCTTTCTTGAATATCTCACCCAGACTGGTGCGCGAACGCCTAGGCAGTCCAGCGGCATCCAGCACCCGCACCACCCGACTGATATCGGCAGTTGCGACACTGATGACCACACCGGTTTTTTCCACACGTTTATGCGCATTGATGTGCTGGTCGGCGAGGCTTGCGACCACATCGTTGGAGTCTTGCTCCGACAGGCTGCTCAAAAGATCGGTTTCATCGCTGCAGCCACTGAACAACAGCATCAGGCACAACAGACCCGCAGTCAGATATTTCACGACAGGCCTCTATTGTAGATTGGTCAGCTTGTCGAGCGCCTGGGCGCTCTTGTTAACGACCTTGGTCGTTACCGCCGTTTGCAGTGAATACTGCGACAAGGTACGGCTCATGTGAGTGATATCCATCGGGTTATCACCGCTTGCCGCCTTTTTCATGTTGCGAATAGCGAGCTGGGAAAGCTTGTCGGTCGACCCCAGCCTTTCGGACAACGCACTAGCAATCTGCTCAGACAGATGACTCGACTGCGCAGCCATGTCTGGACGCATTGCTGCGTTGAACAGATCGACGTCCGACTGCGAAGGCCCGCGAAGCAATCCCTGATCCAAATGCTGCCCAAGATCCAGGGATGATGATTTGAGTTGATTGATATGGGAAATACTCACGGTTTTTTCTCCTGCAGACGGTGTCGATACAAACGTTTATTCAGGCCCGGGGGCTGTTACTGACACCCAGCAACGCCGAAGTGAGAGCAGACGCATACTGGGCAAGGCTGCTCGCCAGATCGTGCTTAGCGAACAACTGGTTTTGCACACCAGAACCGCTCGCCACTTCGTTGCTAGCATGATTGGCTTGCAGACCGTCCGTGATCAGGCCGCCAAGTAGTTGACCCAGATCCCGGCTAAGGCTGTTGCCCGAATTGCCTGGGACAATCGCGTTATTGAGCAGGAGCCTCCCCTGACCGCCGCCGAAGTTGCCCCCCCCCCCACCACCACTGCCCTGGTTTTTTTCTAAGCCCTGCTGCAGCAGATCACCCAACAACTGGCCCAGGCTCTGAGCCAGATTGCCGCCCTGACCACCGTATGGATTAGCAATGAGGTTGTTGCTCAGAGGGCTGTCAATACCATAGCCCCCTGTTCCCGAGCCATTTTGCTGCTGTCCGAGTTGATTACCCAACATCTCCAGGGCCGCGCGGAAAACACCCGTTTCCTTATTATTCAAGAGGTTGTCTTCTTTCAATTCGTTTTTCCACGAACCAGAGTCCGGGACCGGAAACTTGCTCGAATTCTGATCCATGAACTGTGCGACTTGATCGAGCAGCGGCATGTCGCTGGAAGAAAACTTCGATCCGTCACCCTGCTTGCACAAAAGGTCATCCAACGAAGCTTTCCCCAGACCGTTGAGCACCTGACTCATTAGATCCGGCTTGCCATAGCCCGAGCTACCGCCCAGACCGAATTCGGCCGCAGCACCGAAGTTGTCGCCAAGCTTGTCCTTGATGACTTCACCTAAAGCCGCCTTGATCATCTCAGGTGTTCCACCGTCGAGCGATGCCAGCGGATACATCGTTTCCATTTGCTTGCCGACCATCTTGCCCAGCGGCGAATCCTGGTCCAGATGACCATCTTTGGTCAGCGCCAATGCAATTTCGGCGATAACACTCTTCAGTGACTGCGGACCTTCCTGCCCACCGACACCAACGATTGAAACCACGGCGCCGACAGGCGCACTCTGCAGCGGGTTGAGACTTAGCATGAAACCTCCAGTTCAGGTGGTAGCCCCCTTCAGCGAGGGGGCATTCTGAAATCAAGTCAGTAGGAAATACCTTTCGCGGACTGGGCCGTGCTGCTGATGAATTTGTTGGCGGCATCGTTATTTGCCGACTGGATGGCATTGAGCGCGTTGGTCGCTGCGGTCTCACGTGCAGCGGCACCTTGCATTCTCGCCAGCGCGGCGTTGTTTCTGTCGTTTAGCTTGTTCTCCTCCTTGGTTGCGTTTAAAGCTTCGGTATTGCCGCCACCTGCAATCATGGCTTGCGTAGTGGCATTGGTCCCCAGGTTCTGAGCCCCCTGAGCAAAGGCACCGACACCGTTAATTGCGGCGTTGCCCATATGCAGAAACGGGTTGGTGGGTATTCCAGGAATAGGCATTTTTGTGCACCTTATGGTCGACACCAGCAACATTGCATGGTGATCATGGGTGGCATCAGATGGGGAAAAGGTTCCAGTTTTTTTACGAACTTGAGAGGGATCACACCAGCGCGTCTGCCACACTCAAACATCCAGCTCTTTCATGCGGTGATACAGCGTGCGGCGCGGAATATTCAGTTCCTCACTGACCGCATCGATGCTGTTGTTGTGACGTTTAAGTGCCGCCTGAATCAGCACTTTTTCGATGACTCGTAGCTGTGACTTCAAACCCGAGGACGACTCACCCTCCTCGCTCTGCTTGCCGCCGAGCAGCGGAAAACCAAGAACGAAGCGCTTGGCCGCAGACTTCAACTCGCGGATATTGCCTGGCCAGTCGTGATTGAGCAGAACATGACGCAGCATCGCACTGATCTCCGGCATCACTACTGCCGACTCTCGCGCCGAAGCAATGGCAAAGCGGCTGAACAGCGGAATGATCCGTGCTCGTTGAGTGCGCAGCGGCGCAAGCTTGAGAGTCAGCACATTGAGACGAAAATACAGATCACGACGAAACCGGCCCTGCTCCACTAACTCGTCCAGCGAGTGCTGGGCCGATGCAATTACACAGACATCCAGAGCAATCGGCGTCGTTGAACCCAGACGCTCAACGACCCGCGTCTCCAGCACCCGCAATAGCTTGGCCTGCAGACTCAAGGGCATGCTGTCGATTTCATCCAGATACAACGTGCCCCCCTGAGCCGCTTCGATATAACCGACCCGAGAACGATCAGCACCGGTGTATGCGCCGCTGACAACGCCAAATAACTCACTTTCGGCCAGCGATTCCGGAATCGCTGCGCAATTCACGGCGACCAGTCGCCTTTTGCGTCCTGACAAACTATGTATCCGGTTCGCAACCCTGTCCTTACCGGTGCCGGTTTCTCCCACTAGCAGCACATCAATGCCCAGTTGCGAAATACTCCGGGCAACGACCGTCAGATTTGGGACATGGCTATCGTCTTCCATTTGCTCATCAAAAAAATCGTACACACTCATCCACGACCTCTAGTGCTTTAGGGTTTCGAGACAGCAAGCGTTTCGGCGTTACAAAAACACCGCCCCCCCCAAGGCAAGTCAGGCCGTGCTCTTTCACGCGGTGATACAACGTGCGCAGGGAATTGCGAGCCCCCCCCCACACACCACGACCTCAAGACTGTGCTTGTGATGCTTCAGCGTATCTGCGATCAGCATTTTGTCGATCGCCCGTAATTGGGTTTTCAGACCGCCTTCGGCATCACAGACAAGCACTAGATCGTTGCCCTGTGATGGCAACCCAAGCACCAAGCGCTTGGCCGCCGATTTGAGTTCGCGGATGTTGCCAGGCCAGACGTGACTGAGCAGCAGCTGCTGCTGCACCAGCCCATTGTCCAGCACTGGCACCGCGCAATCTAAACCGCGGGCGATGGCCTGGGTGAACAGCTCGAACAGCGGCAGGATCTGTTCGCGACGCGTACGCAAGACAGGTATTTGAACCGTCAGCACTCTGCGGCGAAAAAAAGATCGCAACGAAACAACCCTGTTCCACGAGTCCATCCAGCGGGCGTTGTACTGAAGCGATGATCCGAAGATTTACGGGAGTGAACGCGGTGGAACCTAGTCGTTCGACTCCGCGGGTTTCCAGAATGCGCAGTAGCTTGGCTTGCAGACTTAGCGGCATACTGTCGATTTCGTCCAGATACAGCGTGCCCCCGCAAGCCGCTTCAATGGACCCCTCCCGTGATCGACCAACGCTGGTGTAAGCATCACTGACGCCCCCGAACAGCTGGCTTTCTGCCAACGATTCAGGAATGGCCGCGCAGTTCATGCCAATGAAAGCCCCTGCCCGACTGGAAAGATCATGGATGCGCTTGATCAGCGCGTCTTTCCCCGCCCCCCCCACACAAAAGCAAATCTATGCCAAAACCTGCCGTGTTCAGCGCAACCTGCTGCATATTTAGCGCCGTATATTCCCCCGAAGACGCATAGCTGCTCACATCGATTTTTTCTTTCATCGATACCTCTAGTACTCTATCGGGAAAGAATTGGCATGAGGTTGTGCGAAATCTGCATGATCACAATCTAAACCGATCGGTTCGATCAAGTCAAAATTATCATGAAATATTGGCAAAACTTGAATAAATTCCCATACGATTTTGATATAATATATCGTACCCATGGATTCATTTTCTTTACTAAATCTCTCGCTCAGTCAACTTTCGTGTCAAGGTCAATGTCCACTTCGATAACTTCCCCAAAGCCATCAAAAGCACAGCACGCCTTGTCAACAAGTGGGACGAATAAGGCCAGGATGGTCGTTTCGGGAGCGCGCGAAATTTTTCTGGCACATGGCTTCAGTGCAGCGACGACGGATATGATCCAGCGAGCTGCGGGCGTCTCGAAATCGACGGTCTACTCCTACTACCCGACAAAAGAAGCGCTCTTCGAAGCAGTCGTCGAGGCAGAATGCGAAAACTCCCTGCGGGCCGTTCGCGAGATCACTTTTTCAGAAGCTGGTATTAGCGAGGTCCTGACAGCACTAGCGCGAGCCTATATGGGGATTTTTCTTGCACCGGCCGGACTTGCATTGTTCCGGGTCATAATTGGCGAGGCCCCCCGGTTTCCTCAGTTGGCGAGGCGGTTCTATCTTGTAGGCCCGCATGCGATGAACGCGATTGTTGCGCGACATCTCGAGAAAGCAAGCCATGCAGGTGAGCTGGACGTAGCCTGCGTGGGCCTAGAAACAGCCGCTGCTACGTTTAACAATCTCGTACGCTCGGAAGCGCATATACAGTGCCTTACACACCCATTTTCACCCCCTTCAACAGCGCAGCAAGATCACTGGATCAATCTTGCCGTTCTGACATTCCTACGAGCCTTCGGTACAAAGGGACGCAGATAGTAAATAGCGGCTCTTTGTAGTGGTCTAATGAAACCGGACACCCATTTAGGCGAGAATGCTCGCCAGATCGAGGTGTCAGATGACCAAACAACGCCGTTCCTTTACTCCTGAATTCAAACGCGAGGCTGCCGACCTCGTGCTCAAGCAAAACTACAGCTACATCGAAGCCAGCCGTTCACTCGGCATTGGTGAGTCGGCATTGCGCCGCTGGGTTGACCAGATTCAGAAAGAACATAAAGGCATCACCCCGCAGAGCAAGGCGCTGACGCCGGAACAGCAAAAAATTCAGGAACTGGAGGCCCGGATCGCTCGGCTTGAGCGAGAGAAATCCATACTAAAAAAGGCTACCGCGCTCTTGATGTCGGAAGATCACGAGCGTTCGCGCTGATTGACCAGTTGAGCGTTCATGAGCCAGTTGATTGGCTGTGCAAGGTGTTTGCAGTGACTCGTTCGTGCTACTACGCCCAGCGTCTTAGGCGCCGCACGCCCGATGTTGAACGGCTTAGGTTGCGCAGCCGGGTGAGCGAGTTGTTCACGCAAAGTCGCAGTGCGGCGGGCAGCCGCAGCATCCTGTCGCTGATGCGTGAAGACGGTGAGCAGCTCGGTCGATTCAAAGTACGCAGCTTGATGCGCGAGCTTGATTTAGTCAGTAAACAACCCGGCTCACATGCCTACAAACGAGCGACAGTAGAAAGACTCGATATCCCGAATACCTTGAACCGTGAGTTTGATGTGCCAGCCCCGAATCAAGTCTGGTGCGGCGACATCACCTACATTTGGGCCCAGGGGAAATGGCATTACTTGGCGGTCGTGCTGGATCTTTGCACGCGCCGGGTGGTGGGCTGGGCGTTGTCGGAAAAGCCGGACGCTGAACTGGTGATCAAGGCCCTGGATATGGCCTACGAGCAGCGTGGCAGGCCTTCGGGTCTGCTGTTTCACTCGGATCAGGGGTCGCAATACGCAAGCCGGCTATTTCGTTAGCGATTGTGGCGTTATCGCATGCGCCAGAGCATGAGTCGCCGAGGAAATTGCTGGGACAACGCGCCAATGGAGCGCGTGTTCCGCAGCTTGAAAACGGAATGGATACCGACCACGGGCTACAGAACGGCTCAAGAAGCCCAGCGCGATATCAGCCACTTCTTGATGCATCGGTACAACTGGGTTCGACCCCATCAATTCAACGGTGGGCTGGCGCCAGCTCGGGCCGAAGAAAAACTTAACGTCGTGTCCGGGATTAGTTGACCACTACAACTTCCAGACACCGAAGTATGGAAGAGGAAAGGAACGGATAACCTATATCCCTTAGGTACTTTGACCAAGGCCTGTTCCGTTTCTACTCCATAGTCTTCCGGCAGCTCAATAGTGTGACAGGTAAGGAGATGTCGCCTCTGCTTAGTTGTTGTACGGAGTTTTAACGCAGCTCACCGTAGCGATCTAACTCGGATTGTGGCAGTACGCGTAGCTACTGTGGTCGGCCCGCTGGGCCGCATGGGGTTTATGGAATGAGGTTCAGTCTCGATACACGCTGCGGGGAGGCACTCCATACAAGTCCGCTATCGTGGCCACCTGGGCAGTTCGTTCCGGGCTTCTTTTTGGCGAGAGTTCAAGTTGTTGCCGTAATTGCAGCAACGAATCGACAGGGATGGAATTACGCCTGGTTTGAGTTCTGGTAACGGTGAATCAGTCTGCTGCCACACCAGCAACTGACGGTTACACCAACCACGCTGCTGGCCACCCCACGCATTGGGGAACGTCCAGAAGAGTTCGAACCACAGGATTCGTTACGAGATGGTCGATTCCAGCATTTACCTACTGTATTTGTGGCACCGCGAGGATCGATAGCTTGGCGGCACAGGAGTCCTAAATCAGCCATTTGTAAACAGCGTCAGCCTATCGCGATGAAATGCGAGCCGGATCGAAAGCTCACTTGCAGTTAATATGAGACCAAAAACAGGATAAATGGGAGCCAGACTATTTTCAACACGGGCCGCTACAGCCACCGGGCCAGCGACCTCAAGGTGACGGAGGCTATCGTGCAGTGGATGGAGCGGGCCGTAAACGCCTTGCGCAATCACTGCCAAGGTATGGACGACACGCTGTTGCAATATCTATCACCGCTAGGCTGGTTACACATCAACTTGACCGGCGACTAGCCGACGGCGCGACTTGACCGAACGGGCACTCACCGTCGAAGGTTGCTCATCAATAGGACATCAAGTGATCCACATCGACAGGCACTGACATGGAACCGATTGCGCGCGCGTACCACGTAGGTTAATCGTTTCCGGGACTTATCCTTCATGCCGCCTGTTTTTATCCCGCCATCGGGACCTATAAATCTTTCCCGCTCGATCCGCACAGCCTCGCTGACAGTTGCTATGTTATGTGCCGGATGTCAATCATTTGGCTATCCGCCGGACTCGAAGATCGAGCGCACGCCGCGTCTGGTGGCGGGGCTAAGTCGTAGCTCCGATGCCATTGCGCGTCCTTTGCCGGCGTACGACGGCAGCGATATCTGGGGACGGCTAGGGCGAGAGTTCAGTCTGGCGGATGACAACGGCATCAATGAGCGAATCCTGCGCCAGCGTGACTGGCTGCTGGGCAATCCTGCTTTCTTGCGCAACGCCAGTCAGCGAGCAAGTCCGTACCTGTATTTCATCGTCGAAAATCTGGTTCAGCGCGCCTTGCCGACAGAGCTTGCGTTACTGCCAATCATTGAAAGCGCCTACAACCCCAAAGCTACTTCGATCCGTGACGCTGCCGGTCTTTGGCAGTTCATGGCGGCCACGGGCCGGGATTTCAATCTACGCCAGACTGCCTGGTATGACGGTCGTCGCGACGTGGTGGCCTCAAGCAAGGCTGCCATGGATTACCTGAGACGACTTCATGATCAGTTCGGCGGCGACTGGTTACTTGCAATAGCAGCCTACAACGCAGGTGAGGGTACAGTGACCCGGGCGATTGTAGCGAACCAGCGACACGGTCTGCCGACTGATTACTGGCATTTGAGTCTGCCGCGAGAGACCCAGGACTACGTGCCACGCCTGTTGGCGCTGTCGTTGCTGGTGCGCGAGCCGACAAACTACGGCGTGCGCCTGAGTTCGGTGGCTAATACGCCTTATTTCACGGTGCTCGATCTGACCCGACCGGTGGATCTAGGGCAACTGGCGGCCGATGCAGGTATCGACGAAGCCGTGTTACTCGGCCTCAATCCAGCATTTCTGCGCAAAAAAACCATCGATGGCCCCGCGTATCTGCTCGTGCCCCGCGATCAGGCGCGGCAAGTGTCAGCCAGCCTCGAAAAAATTGGCAGCGACGTGGCACCCCTTCCTGCAGAACCGCTGGCGATCAACGCGCCGATGACGCCGGTCGTCAGTCCGACGCCGAAATCACGCGTTTTTTTTGGAAAAATCATGGTGCGGCCATGACTGCATCCGGGCGCGCAGCGCCAATACACTTCCGCCGAAGGCTCCGACGATCGACAACCGAGGCAGTACGGCTCAAGCGAGATATATCCAATTTACATAATCTAAAGCGAGCTTTTCAGATGACATGTGACTTGGCTAATACAATAAGATTTCTTACTCATTTAAACATTCCACGTCGCATCTTGTGGTGTGACACAACCTGTGTGACATCGCCGCCCCCCAATGCTACCCAATCTTCAATTGGATAATGATTGCAACAATGGCCATGAAGCTCATCCGTTTGCGAGCGTTTTTCACTTTAGAGCACGGCCGAGCTGCCATCTATGGCCCCCGAGAATATAGGGCTTTTCGAGTAAACCGAAAAACACGAGAGTTCCTGCACCCCACACTACTATTGGCTGCAAGCGCTAATTTCAAACCATCACTTTAATGCTTTACGCAAGCAATAATTGGTATAATAAACATAATCCATATTGGTATAAACAGGGTCATTTTGAAGAATTTTTCACGACACTCGGGAACTAAGGCTAAATACTATTGCCTTCGTAATGCTTGCCACTAATAACTCGCTTGCACCAATACTAGAGGTATCGATGAAAGAAAAAATCGATGTGAGCGGCTGTGCGTCTTCGGGGGAATATACGGCGCTAAATATGCAGCAGGTTGCGCTGAACACAGCAGGTTTGGGCATAGATTTGCTTTTGTGTGGGGAGACAGGGACAGGGAAAGACACGCTGGCCAAGCGCATCCATGATCTTTCCGGTCGGACAGGGTCTTTCATTGGTATGAACTGCGCGGCCATCCCGGAATCGTTGGCAGAAAGCCAGCTGTTCGGGGTCGTCAGTGGTGCTTACACCGGAGTTAGTCGATCACGGGAGGGATATATTGAAGCGGCCTGTGGGGGCACGCTGTATCTGGACGAAATCGACAGCATGCCGCTAAGTCTGCAAGCCAAGCTACTGCGTATTCTGGAAACCCGCGGAGTCGAACGACTAGGTTCCACCACGTTCACTCCCGTAAACCTTCGGATCATCGCTTCAGTACAACGCCCGCTGGATGAACTCGTGGAACAAGGGGTGTTTCGTCGTGATCTTTTTTTTCGTCTCAGCGTACTTACGATTCAAATACCAGCCTTGCGCACGCGTCGCGAACAGATCCTACCTTTGTTCGAGCAGTTCACCCAGGCTATCGCCCGCGATTTAGATTGCGCGGTGCCAGTGCTGGACAATGGGCTGGTGCAACTGCTGCTCAGTCACGCCTGGCCTGGCAACATCCGCGAACTCAAATCGGCGGCCAAGCGCTTGGTGCTTGGATTGCCATTGCTGGGCAACGATCCGGTGCCGGTCTGTGATGCCGAAGCAGGTCTGAAAACTCAGTTACGGGCGATCGAGAAAATGCTGATCGCGGATGCGCTGAAGCGTCACAAGCACAGTCTTGAGGCCGTGGTGCAGGAGCTTGCAATTTCCCGGCGCACGTTGTATCAACGCATGAAGGAGCTTGGCCTGACTTGCATTGGGGGGCGGCGTTATTGTAACGCCGAAACGCTTGCTGTCTCGAAACCTTAATCGCCCATTCATCAACTGGCAAATGAGAGTGTCATACGTTCAGGTGATTCATGAATTGAGCATTGAGGTCTGATTTTGGCAAAGAGTATATGAAAGTGCATTCATTGGCGATGGCTTCTTTACTGCTTCGAACACTCTAGACCACCCTGGTACCTGAGATTTCGATTTAGGCGTTACCATGGATGACCAGGCATTGGAATATGCTGTATTGACCTCATATGCTTGCAAAAAAGAGATGTTTCGCATCGACCGCCGTCTGCACGTTATAAACGACGATTACAACCTGTTTATCCGGCGCTTCGTTAAGCCGGGTTTCGATGACATGAATCGTTTTCTTGCAGTCGCGGTTATTGACCGCCTTTGAGTTTTCTGCCGTCGATTGCAACCAGGTTTTCTTCGAATTATCCCAACTGCTGACACATCACGGCGAACTATCGACAGCCGCCAAAATGGCTTTGCCGTTATCTTTTCTGAAGCCCGCGACAATCCTGAAGTCAGACATCAAACGACCGGTCAACCACATCAGTTCAATGTTGTACCGTGTCTCTCGCTCCATGCGCCAGGTGGATTGGATGCGATTGAGACAGCCATAAATGTAGATCTTCAGCAGGATCTCGGGATGGTAAGCAGGTTGGGCGGCACTTATTGGAATGACACCTTCAAAACCCAACTTGCCCGGGTCGAGTTCGTCGACAAAGACATCGCCTGCACGCACCGGGTTGGTATCGGTCATATGATCGTCGAGGCTCTCGGAGAGCAATGTACATTGACCCGATGTTCACCTTGGATGAAGCGCTTCATGGGCAATCCATACGATGAAATCCTCAGGGTATGAAGCGGAAGTGATTGGCGTAAGCTGACATAGGAGCCCGGTCAATGATTCGGTCCAGTGTCTCGGAAGGCTCATTACTTAGCTGGTAAGGTAAGACGTAAGCTGACCTGACGGCACGCACCGTCATTTACCGATAAGGATTTTCGGCGTCACGGACATGCCGACTCGCAGCTTCGCCGCCGCGGGCTGATCGGGATCGATGCGAATGCGTACAGGCAAGCGCTGGACGATCTTCGTGAAGTTGCCGGTGGCGTTGTGTGGCGCAACGGCGGAGTAGGTGACTCCGCTGGCCGGTCCCAGGCTGTCCACCGTTCCTTGCAGCGTCTCGCCCGGCAAGGCATCCACCTCGATATCCACGGCTTGACCCTTTTGTACGCGCGCCAGTTGCGTCTCCCTGTAGTTGGCCGTGACATAGACGGCATCGAGCGGAACAATCGCCAGCAAGGGTTTCCCTGCATTGACGAAGGCACCGATACGTACCGATTTCTGCCCGATCGTGCCGCCGATCGGCGCAGTGATGCGGGTATAGGAAAGTTTCAGCTCTGCGGTGGCTTGTGCGGCTTGCGCGTGGGCAAGAGCCGCCCTGGCTTTCTCCAGATCAGCTTTCAGGATATCCACTTGCTGCCGAGCGGCCTGTAAACCCGCCTGGCTCGTTTCCCCACGGGCCTGTTGAATGCTCAGTTGCGCTTCGGCCTGTTGCCGCGCTTGCACCGTTCCCGAGCCGTCGGTGGCCAGGTTGCGATAACGGGTCTGATTGAGGCTGGCCAGCTTGAGCGCAGCGTCGTCTGCGGCAACGGCCGCTTGGGCCTGGCGTATGGCGGTTTCCTGCTGAATCAGGTGAGCTTGCAGGCTGGCGATGCCGGCCCGGGCACTGGCGACCTCGGCCTTCGCTGCGTTCAGGGCCGCAACGAAATCACGGTCGTCAATGATCGCAAGCAGATCGCCTTTCTTGACCAGCTGGTTGTCTTCGACCATCACTGAGTCGACCGTTCCCGACACCTGCGGTGCAACCGTGGTGAAGTCGGCAAGGACGTAGGCATCGTCCGTGGACTGGGTCGATGAGCTGGATTCGAGGCGATTGAGATAGAGAACACCGCCGATCGCCACTGCAAGCAGTAGCACCGCACTGACGATCCTGGCTTTCTTTGGCAAGGCCATGATGAGTT
This sequence comes from Pseudomonas sp. FP1740, assembly GCF_030687165.1. Taxonomy (NCBI): domain Bacteria; kingdom Pseudomonadati; phylum Pseudomonadota; class Gammaproteobacteria; order Pseudomonadales; family Pseudomonadaceae; genus Pseudomonas; species Pseudomonas sp. FP1740. The sequence continues at coordinate 2,119,281 of NZ_CP117461.1, read as the reverse complement.
ATCCGTGTGAGGAAGATGAAGGAGAGGTAGAGGGTGAGGCCGCGCGCACGTCGGGTGCGGGGATGTAGGTCAGCCGCAGCACCAGAGGAATCAATACCAGCGCCAGAATGCCCAGCACGCGATAGGCGTCGGCGATCGACAGCACCTGCGACTGCTGGCCAATGATGCTCATCAGTTGGGACGGCTCAAACGCCAGGGCGTTGTCTGCCAGGGCCGCATGGTCCAGCAGCATTTCCCCATGGAAGCGACCGCGCACGGTCATCAGCTGTCCGACCACTGCCGCACCGGCCAGTGAACCGAAGGCGCGCAGGGTGTTGATGGTGCCGGACACATAAGGTCCTTCGGGGGGCTGCACGACGCTGGTGACCAGAAACAGCATCGATACCACCGCCATCGGCTGGCCGAACGCTTGCAGCGTTTGCACCACGACGAACTGCTCGCGGTTCCAGTCGGAGGTCAATTGCGCGCCGCAAAAGCATGCCAGTGCGATCAACAACAACCCCAACGTGAACACGATGCGCGCATCGACCCGCTTCTGATACAGCAGCAGCGCCACGACAGGCCCCAGGACCAGTTGCGGCAAGGCGACGATCAAACCGATCGATGCCATTTGCAGGGGCCGGTAGTTCTGCAAAGGGCCGAGATAACTGGCCGGCAAGAGTGAGCTGGACATCAGCACCACCAGCAGGCAGACGAACAGAATGCAGCCCAGCCCCAGATTGCGGCGGCCGAGAATCTGCAATTTGATGAACGGTGAGGGGTGATACCACTCGGTCAGCAGGTAGACGGCCAGCAGGGCCAGCCCGGCCACCAGCGATAAGGTGATCAAGGGCGAATGAAACCAGTCCAGCCGTACGCCTTGATCCAGTGCGACGGTGATCAAGCCGAGCGCGGGCACACCGCAGGCCATGCCGGACCAATTGGCCTGCCCAAAGCGTGGGATCTGGATGGGCTCTCGTGGCAATCCCCATCCGACCAACAATCCGGCGATGAGGGTCAGGGGAATGATCTGCCAGTACACCCAGCGCCAGTCGAACAGCCCATCCGTCCAGTACCCGGCCAGCCAGATCGAGAGATTGGGCGCGAAGGTCGCGGTCATCGCATACAGCGCCAGCCCATACAGCCGGATGGGCGCTGGCAGGAATTTCAGCGCCGCCATCATCAGCAGCGGGATCGTCGTGCCGCAGGCAATGCCTTGCACAAAGCGCAAGGTCAGCAGCAGGTTCAGATCGTGGATGAAGGGCAGGATCACCGCCAGCAGCGCACAACTGCCGAGCATCCACAGCTCGAAGCGCCGCAGCGAAAGGGTAATGGCAAACCACGCCGCAAAGGGCATGGCAATCAATTCCCCGGCGCTGTACGCGGTGGTCAGCCAGGAGGCATCGTCGAGGCCAAAACCGAGTGCACCGCGTACATCGGCCAACGCCAATGCGCCGACGCGGGTGTTCAAACCCGCCATCATGGCTGCGATGAAAATCCCGACGAGACCTGCCATTGGGCGTATCGAGGGTTTGGCCCCGGGCGTTGCGGTAGCAGGGACGTCCGCTGGCGACAATGCGATCCCGTTCATTGGTCGGCCTTCGAGGGTGCAGCGACCGGAGACGCGAGGGCAACCGATGGAGGTGCCGTTGAATGATCGATACCAGCCTGCGGGTCCCAACCGCCACCCAGCGACTTGTAGAGGTTGACCACGGTGAGCGTGGCGTTGGTCGCGCTGTCGTTGAGACTGGTTTGGCTGGCAAGCACATTGAGCTGCGCCGTCAGTACGCTCAGATAGTCCGTAGCGCCTTGCTGATAGCCACGTTCGGCAGACTGCAGTGCCTGCTTGTTCTGTTCATACGAATCCAGCAATTCAGCGTGCCGGCGTTGTTGGGCCGCCCAGGCATCCAGGGCGTTGTCCACTTCATGCCAGGCTCGCAATACCGTTTGCCGATAAGCCAGCGCGGCGGTTTTTTGCCGTGATTCGTTCAGGGCCAGGCGCTGCGTCAACCGTCCCCCTTGGAAGATCGGAAGGTAAACCGTCGGGCCGACGGAAAAGAAGCGCGAGTCCCAACTCGCGAGATCGCTGCTTTCAAAAGCTTCCACGCCGACTTTTCCTTTCAAGCCGATACGCGGGTAGAAATCAGCCTTGGCCACACCGATGGCGGCTGTCGCGGCATGCAGCTGGGCTTCGGCGCGCAGGATGTCGGGTCGCCGGTGAGCCAATTCCGAAGGGACGCCGACCGGTACGCGGGTCGGCAGCGAAGGCAAGGGCATGGCTTGACGCAGTTGCGCATCGAGTGTGCGTGGCTGTTCTCCCATTAACAACGCCAGAGCATTCATCAGGGCGTTGCGGCGCTGGGTCAGTTCGGGAACCAAGGCTTTGATCGTCGCCAATTGCGCGCGAGCGGACGAGGTTTCGAAGCGCGTCGCGACGCCGTTACGCTCGCGGCTTTCGGCCAGGCCGAGGGTGCGTTCGGCAATCCTCAGATTTTGCTGCGCAATGTCCAGTTGTGCCTGCGTTCCGCGCAACTGCAAATAGGTGCGCGCCACTTCGGCGGACAAAGCTACCCGTGCCGCTTCGCGGTCATACACCGTAGCTTCCAGGGTCGCTGCAGCACCTTCGCGCGTGCGCTGGGCACGGCCCCACAGGTCGAGCTCCCAACTGGCATCGAATCCAAGCTGCCAGAAGTTATCAGGGGCAGTAGGCGCTCCCAGGGCGGCGAACTTGCCATGTTCGCTAAGCCCCTCACGCGTGTAGCTGGCATTGGCCGCCACGCTGGGCAGCAACTGCGAGGAGGCGATGCCCAGTTGCGCCCGGCTTTGTTCAATGCGTTCGGAGGCTATGAGCAGATCAAGGTTGTCAGCCTGCGCACGTGATTGCAGCTCGGCGAGCACGGCGTCGTTGAACAACAACCACCACTGGGAGGGCACTGCGGCGTCGGAAGTCAGGGCGGCGCTTGAGTAGTCCTGTCTGGGCGCCAGCACCACTTCGCGAAGCTCGTTCTCAGGCTTCACGAAGTCGGGGCCGACCATGCAGCCGGCCAGCGAAACTGCGCCTAGGGTTGCGATTGCGCACTGCCGTAATTGTGAAAGCAGCCGTTGTGAGGTCATTGCAGCGTCCTGTCGAGGAAGGGATCGCCCCAGGCCGATATCGTTGAACGGATGATGTCGGCCGAGTAGGGCGTCACCGAGCACGCAGCTGGCCGCGTGTGCGGGCGGTGCTGTCAGTGCACCGGAGTAAAAATGGGCTTGCTCTTGTCCTTCAACAGGACGACCAGAAACTTGGCGGGTTTGGTGAGGCTGGCGTTGCGCCCGACCGTGTGGATGTCGTCCGGGCCTTCGTAGAAGGTCTGGCCCGGTGTCAGCGTGACGGATTCGCCACCGCGCACGCCCATCACAATCGAACCCTCCAGCACATAGATGAATCCGTGTGCATTGTGCCGATGCACGGGATCGCCTCCACCCGGTGGAAACTCCACTGTAATCATCACCGCTTCTTTGCCGGGATAGTCCGCCAGTGCTTTGGTCATCAGCGGTGTTACCTGCGCCGGTGGCAATGCCTCCTGTGCGCCGGCGGTGCCGGTGGCCAACAGCAGCCCTATGGCGAACGTTCTGAAAATGGACATGGCGTGTTCCTCGTTGTCGATCTGTCAGGGGTTAATGTCGGTCAGTCACTATGGCGAGGGGGCTTGTCGGATCGCCGCATCGCCCCGTTTGAGTGCGTAGCACTCACAAGATCTTTGGTGTGTCAGAGATTTTGGGTCTGCTTCGCAGCCCAACGGGGGCAAGCCTCCTCGCCACAGGTCACTCCCACACTGTGCGCGGTCAGGACAGGCCGGACTTGTCTACGCCGAATGCCTTGTCGTACGAGCCGGGCACGACCTGGAAGCCCACGTTGATGCGATTCCAGGCATTGATCGACATGATCAGGAAGGTCAGGTCCGATAGCTCTTTCTCGGACAGTTGTGTACGAACACGCTCATAGAGCTCATCAGGCACGCCATGGGCGGGAATCTGGGTGAGGATTTCGGTCCATGCCAAGGCCGCGCGTTCGCGTGGGCTGAACAGCGTTGACTCACGCCAGATGGCGACATGGTGGATCCTGAGCGGTCGCTCGCCATGGATCGTGGCTTCCTTCACGTGCATGTCCACGCAGAAGGCGCAGCCGTTGAGTTGCGATGCCCTGATATCCACGAGATCGCGCAGCGACTCCTCGATGGCGCATTGCTTGAAGGCAAGGCTGAACTCGACGAACTTCTTGAACAGCTCGGGGGATTGCTTCTGGTAATCGATGCGCTGGGTCATGGTGAATCCTCTGTGTGAGAAATACGTAGGTGGAGACTCGATGGCGTCCTGCCTGCCTGGCTAGCTGACTGGCGCGATCCTTAAGCCGATGTGCGGCTGAGCCAGTTCAGGAAGCGTGTCGGACCGATGTGCGCGTCGTCGCCCGCGACCAGGGATCGATCATTCAACTCATCGCCGAAGTAGCGTGCACGCACGTCGGCGATGACCTGCCGCTTGTCGTGGTGCGCGGCAAGAAACTTGCGCGCCAGTTCGTCGAGAGGGAAACGATCCGGTCCGCCCACCTCGACCATGCCATTGACCGGTACCCCGACCGCGAGATCGGCCAGCACCGCCGAGACGTCATCCGAGGCTATGGAGGTCGTCGAGGCTCACGGGAAGCAAGGTACCTTGGCCTCGATGCTCACCTTATAAAACGCTTCATGGGAGAACCCTGCGATGAAATCCTCAAAAATCATAGCAAGGGGTCGCGAAAGCGCTTCTTTTTACAACCTCGGGGCCAGCAGCAGCGAGTCAGATACGTCTAGAAAATCACGGCAAATTCAGACCTATCGTTCTGATCAACGATCATTCCCCCCCCCTAATGACTCTGCCATTCGAACCAAGTCAGCAAACGACTTTGCGTGCATTTTTTTCATTGCGTGGGCACGGTGAATTTTGACGGTGATTTCACTCAGGTTCATCTGTCCTGCGATTTGCTTGTTCATCAGACCTTTCACGGCAAGCGCCATAACCTCTCTTTCACGAGCTGTCAGCGATTGGTAGTTGGCATGCAGATATGAACGCTGTTGCTCGATTTCCCGGCGTCTAACATCGGCCTGAAGTGCGCCTGACACCGCGTCCAAAAGATCCTGTTCGCGGAACGGTTTCGCCAAAAAATCCACAGCACCGGCTTTCATCGCCCTGACGGACATCTGGATGTCTCCATGGCCGGTGATGAATATAATGGGGATATGCGCGTTTGATTCAACCAACTGCCTTTGGAAGTCCAAGCCGCTATTACCTTGAAGACGTACATCAAGTATTAAACAGCTGGCGCCCTCTGTCTTCGGCTGCCGAAGAAATTCAGCAGTGGACGCGAACGTCTCAACTCGTATCCCGGCAGAGCGTAAAAGATTCCCTAATGCATTACGTATGGAGACATCGTCGTCCACCACGTACACCATAGACCCTTGACTGCTCGGCTCATTGGATGAGGGATTACCGCTCATGTGCGATCCTCGGTGGTGATTTTGTAGAATAAAGTTTAACACAATTCGCATTGTGAGGCATGGCTGTGATTATCAGGGAGGCACTAGGCAATAAAGCATGATTCCAATGCCAAAATAAAAGAGAATAGATAACGCGGACAATGAAAGCACGCATTGACTTGAGCGCTGTAACTTATCCCAGTGATGCACCAACTGCAAAAATGCTCGCAGTTATTGGAAAAAATTCTGTATTGGCTCTCACCTATTCTTGAACACGCCCGACTGACGATTTCATTACTGGAGTATTCGCACTGCTCTTGATACATCCAGAGAGGCCTGCCATTGGCGAAGCTTTCAAGATCAGTCACTTCGATGGGACCCGGCCTGAATGAGCGGTTAAATCCAGAGTAGTGAGCAACGATTCCGCCCCCAAGATGTATTCCGTGATGTATATAAAACTTGCGGGGACTCACCAAGTGAGAGCCTATGGGCAAGCTGTCTGCCGCCCGCTCGACATTGACCAACTTCAATAAATCACTTGGCAATTTTCTGCTGCTGCGGGGGTCGCCAAACATGAGCACACCCAAGTAACCGGAAGCGCCTGCTGCTATTAGCGTCAAGCAGACAAGTGCCGCCAAACGAATCGATGAAAAACAATCAACTACCTTAACCACTAAGTTGTTCACGATAAAATCCTCCGCAACCCCTTAATATCTAATATATCGCCAGGAGCGCGGAGCTTCATTTGTACGTACGATTAATTTAAGTGACCATGAATATACCTTATCTAAACCTAAGTATTATTCAAGATGCCGAGGGAGCGTGAATTGAATGGTGGCGCCGCGGGACTGGTTGCCCCCTGCCCACATGCGGCCGCCATGCGCTTCAATGATCGAGCGACAGATAGATAAACCCATACCCAGGCCCGTAGGCTTGGTGGTGTAGAAAGAGACGAAAACCCGTTCGATACTTTCCGAGGCGAAACCCGGCCCCGAATCGCTTACACTCACAAGCACGCAGTCCGCATCGTCCAGCGCCGTGCTGATCTGCAACTGCCGCTCGCCTTCGCTCACCGCGCTCATGGCCTCGAGCGCATTCATGATCAGGTTGAGCAGCACCTGTTGCAGTTCGACACGGTCGCCTTCGATCAATGGCAAACCGTCGGTGAGTTGCGTCTCTATCGAAGCGCCACTTTTGGTGATCTGGCCTCGGCTGAACCCGATCATCTCGCTGATCGCTGCATTGATGTCCACCGGCCCCTTTTGTGGCGGCGTCTTGCGGATGTGCTGACGGATCCGACCCAACACGTCCGCTGCTCGATTGGCGTCAGTGATGAGGCAACCAAGTACCTGGCGGACTTCTTCGATCTCGGGCGGTTGGGCGTTCAGCCAGCGCTGCGCGGCATTGGCGTTGAGGATGGTTGCGGCAATCGGCTGGTTAACTTCATGAGCGATCGAGGCGACCAACTGGCCCATAGTCGCGACCCGGTTCGCGTGAGCCAATTCCGTTTGCACCTCGCGATAGCGTCGTTCGCTTTCGCGGATTTTTTCTTCGGCCTGCTTGCGCTCGGTCAGATCCACCACGAAAGCGACCCCTTCCCGGCTGCTGGCTTCGAACATGGCCAGACCGACAATGATCGGCAGGCGACTGCCATCTTTCTTGAAATATTCCTTCTCATAGGGTCGGGCGTACCCGGTCTGCACAGCCTGCTCCAGGGAACGTTCGCTGAGCTCAAGAAACTCCGGCGGCGTCAGGTCTCTCCAGCGCAGGCGGCGTGTGGCAAGATCCTCCCGCGCGTATCCGATCATGCGAAGAAAGGCATCATTGGCCTCGAGAATGTCACCGTCGGCATTCCAGAAGAGGATCCCGATGATGTTGGCGTCCACGAGGCGCCTGATCTTCGATTCGCGCTCTGCGACCTCGCGGTACAAACGGGCATTTTCCAAGGAGATGGCCGCTTGTGAGGCCACCAGTTTCAACACGGCAATCCGGGCCGGGCTGAACACACGGGCGGCCAGGTTGTTTTCGAGGTAGAGCGCGCCGACCAGCTTGGCTTGGTTCATCAACGGCAGGCAGAGAATCGAACGGGCGCGATGCTGACGGATATAAGGATCAGCGGCAAACGAGGTCTCGGCCCCGGCATCATCGAGAAAGACGCTCTCCCGGGTGCGCAGGACCTGGTAGAGAATCGACTCCGGCAGCAGCGCCGCACTCACCGGTACATCGCGCAATTGCGTTGAGTGGCCACCGGTGGTCACTTGCGCGGCAATTCGGTGTTCACCGCCATCCGACAGAATCAACAGGCCGCGTTCGGCACCAGCCTGTTCGATCGCCGTGCGCATGACCATATCGATCAGCTTTTCAAGAACGATTTCGCCCGACACGGCTTGGGACACCTTGAGTACAGTGGCCAGATCGAGGTGTTCGACCGATGTGGCCATCGTAGTCGTCGGGTCGAGCCTGGGCTCTTCGGTCCTCAATAACGGATACTTCGCCTCGAGATGGCGTACCTTGCCATCGGCACCCCAACGCAAGTAGCCATATCGGGCGTCCTGCAAATAGACGCGGGCGATCTTCCCGAGACCGCGCGCCGCGTAGAAGCGCGACGCAAGTTCGTTGGCCAGCGCTTGGATATGGACAAAACCGCTGTCCTGCGCAGTGTGAATGGCCTGCTCGTAAAGCAGCTCGGCGTCCATCACGCGCCCTTCGACGCGGGCGATTTCGGCGCCGACCAGCGCGGCACGGCTGGCGAAATTCTCCGGACACTGCTGTGCCCAGGTCTGGAGCCACCGGTGATCGGCCGCCATCGCGATCAAGTGTTGTCCATGCTCGTCCAACGGGACATCGGTGCAGCGCGCCGCCCGGGCCAGTGCGCTATAGAAGTGATATTCCGCTTCCTCAAAGAACGCCTGGCAAACCCAGAGTAATTGCTGCACCTTTTCGCCGGCTTCCAGAGCCGCGTCAGGATCGTCGGCCATGTAGCGGGCCTGTAATTTGCGGATCCAGTACAAACACTCAGCCAGTACCAGATCCGGGCTGCTGGACAAGTGGGTTTCCATGCCAAGCTCGTTTAACTCGCCATCGTCCAGGTGACCGAAGGTGGGCGTCAAACCTTGGAGCATCCGGATCAGCACCCGTTGCGTGACGATAAAGTCAATCACCAGCCCGAAGCGCACTTTCCTGGCGTAAGCCAGGCCCCGTTCGGATTCGCCTAGTACCTCGGGCAACGGCTCGCCAGCGAAGAGCAAATCGGCGGTGAGGTTGTTGCCCGCATAGGCACCATATGGCAGGTCGCCGATCCGATTCGCCGCAGCAAACGAACGGCGCAGCAGATCGCGGCATTGTCCCACTGGTTTCATCCAGCGCACGGCAAAACACGAAAAGCAAAGGTAGGTACTGGCCTCGAATCGCGTCAGACCACGTCGTTCAACGAGCTCGCAACCGAGCTGACCAAAGCGAAACCCCACCTGGTAGTCACCAAACCGACGACCGGCAACCCTGAATAAATTGGCGTAGAGCACACAGGAGGCATCACAGTTGCCCTGCTCAAGGCTCAGATTGACCGCTTTGCAGATCAACAGGTCCGCCAAGTTCGCTTCGCTCTGCAAGGCCGGGGCGAAGAGCTTGCTCAGCGCGTTGACCGTCACAAGGGACGTCGCGTCCTCCATCAACGGTAAATCGATGAGGTCCTCAATTGCGCGCCCCCCCAGTAAAGCCCCGATACGGTCGTACTCGTGGCGTACTTCATCATCGCTCGGATGGGCTGACCATTCGATACCCACATGCCGTAGGTAGGCGAGACAGACAGCAACCGCGCCGTCGCTGCGATCCTGGAGCAGGTAGACATCCATTTGCAGACACGCAACGCTGGCTCGCTCAATCACGGTCGTAGCGCGATTCGACAGCGCCGTTAGACGCTCATCCGCAACGGAGAGCTGTCCGTTCAGGAACTCGCATTCGGCCCGATTCAACTCCAGCGCGAAAATCAGTCCATGCCGACGCACCCAGCAGTCATCGTCCAACAACTGCGCCCCGGTGGTGAGATAGTTGAGCGCCGACGCATAGGCTGTCGATGCCTTGGCGCGCTGACCGGCCATCAGGTTAAACTCTGCCAACTGCTCCCGTTCGCCCGGATCGGTCAGCAGCGCGGCACCGCGATTGAGCTGACCAACAATTTCAAAAATCATTTCTTCCAGCTTTTCCGCGGGCGTCTGCACGGCGAGCAGCCGACCGATTCGCAAATGGGCTTCGGCGCGTAATTCCTTGGGAATCAGCGAATAGGTGGCTTCATGAATTCGGTCGTGAACAAACCGATAGGCGCCCTCCAGCCGCTCGACCAATTCCAGGCGAGTCGCCTCCCACAGCACCGTGCGGATCTGCGCCTTCGGCAGGTCCAGAACGGTTGAAAGCGACGAGATCCCGGCAACGTTACCCAAGCAGGCAAGCTGCTGCAGTGCCTGTTGCGTCTCAATCGGCAAGCGCGCCAGTTTGCCGACCATCAGGTCGACGATGTTGTCGGTGTAACCCTTGGCATGAATGCGATCCGGGTCCCAGGACCACTGCCGCGCGCCATGATCGAAGACCAGCAGCGTCTCGTCGGCGAGGGCTTGCAGGAACTGGATCACGAAAAACGGATTGCCCGCGGTTTTGTCCAGCACCAACTGCGCCAGGGGCTCGATGCGCTCCAGCTCTTCATGCAGCGCATCGGTGATCAACTGCTCAATGTGGGCCTTGGCCAGCGGCGCCAGGGTGATTTCGTCGATCCTGCCCCCCGCGTTACGAATGGCATGGAGTTTGCTAGTTAGCGGGTGCGTGTCATCCACCTCGTTACTGCGGTAGGCGCCTACCAGCATCAAGTGGCGCACATCCGAGTTGGTCAGCAGGTCTTCAAGCAGGTCGAGCGTTGCCGCATCGAGCCATTGCAGATCGTCGAGAAACAGCGCGAGCGGATGGTCTTCCCGGGCAAACACACCAATAAAGCGCCGGAACACCAGAAGGAAACGGTGTTGCGCCTGTTGCGGATCGAGGGGCGGCACCTGCGGCGGCTCGCCGATGATCAGCTTCAGTTCGGGAATGAGGTCGGTCATGAGCCGCGCATTCGCATCAAGCGCTTCTTGCAACGCGTCACGCCAGTGCGCCAGTTCCGTGTCGGACTTGCCCAGCAGCGTGTGCACCAGACTCTGAAAGGCCTGCACCAGCGTCGAATAAGGGATGTCGCGCCGGTATTGATCAAACTTCCCGGACGCGAAGAGCCCTCGCGGCGGCACCAGCACTTTGTGCAGCTCATTGACCACCGATGACTTGCCAATGCCGGAATAGCCGGTGACCAACACCAGTTCCGGTGCGCCGCTTCGAATGATCCGGTCGAACGCGGCGACCAGGGTCTCGACCTCTCGCTCGCGCCCATAGAGCTTCTCGGGAATCAGCAGCCGATCGGAGGTGCCGTGCTCGCCGAGTGCGAAGGCGTTGATGTGGCACAGTTGCTGCCAGTCTGTCAGGCAGCGCCGCAAATCATGCTCGACCGCCGCGGCCGTCTGATAGCGCTCCTCCGCCGTCTTGGCGAGCAATTTCATGACGATATCGGAGAGTGCTTCGGGGATGGTTTCGATCCGCTCGTTGGGTGGTAGCGGTTGTTTGGCGATATGGCAATGCACCCACTCGATCGGGTCCGAAGCCTTGAACGGCAGCGAGCCGGTCAGCATCTCGTACAGCGTGACGCCGAAGGAATAGAGGTCGCTGCGCGAATCGATCGAGCGATTCATCCTGCCAGTCTGCTCAGGTGCCATGTAGGCGAGCGTGCCGGCGATGGTCTCGGGCGCCTGCCGCTCGCGCGGCAGTCGCGATGCGAGGCCGAATCCTGTGAGCCGGGCCTGGCCGTCGGCGCAGTCCACCAGGATATGGCTGGGTTTGATGTCTTTATGGACGAACCCGCGCTGGTGCAGCTTGCCCAGTACCACCGCAATGCTGATCGCCAGACGCAAAAAAGTGGTGGTTTCCATGGGCGCCACCAGCAAATGCACCAGCGGCTCGCCGCCAGGATCCCCGAGCACCAGTTGCACCTGACCACCTTCGCGCACCATCTCAAGCGGTTGAACCGCCCACGTGCCATCCAGTTCGTCCTTCAGGCCAAACTCGTGAGCGAGTCGGCCAAGGCAGGCTGGGAGAGGTTGTTCCGCGGCGGGCCTTGCGACCAGCACATGGCTGTCGTTGCCGAAATCGGCGCGTTGCTCCCGACAGAAGATACGCTCACCGTCGTCCCATAATATCTGCGTGTTGTTATTCATCGGCGGGGGAACACTATGGAGTTTCTTATATGCCGCACTTTGCCGTCTGGCTGTCGTCCAATGTCACGCCGGAATTGCCGATGCCGCCACGAGGGCGGCTTCCGTGGCTACGGTTGGATGCCTAATGGTGATGATTTTCGGGTGGCTTCCAGAGCGGGCCGTGTTTTCGTCGAAAAGTTTACTCCCTACGGAAGTCTTTCGCAGTCACTTCATTGAAGTTCAGCTTGAATATCATGGGACCGCAGCCGCGTCACGCAAAACAACGTTTCCGCCCCCTGGTTCAAGCTACGGGCCGTTCCTATTATTGGCCGAGATAACGACTGAAGCACGAGCGCAACCAACTTTCACCCGGGTCACTGTGAATCGCACCGCGCCAGGCCATGGACAGATCCGGCGTCGGCAGCTCCAACGGAGCAAACTCGGCGCGCATTCCTTCCAGTCGCACCATGGCCTGGGCGACGTAGTCTGGGACGATCGCCACCATGTCGCTGCCGGCGAGCAATGCAGGTAAGGCGCTGAACTGCGGTACCGCCAGCACCACCTTGCGCTGCCTTCCGACCAGCCCCAGAGCGTGATCAGCATCATCGATGACATTCCCCATTGAGGACACCACCACATGAGGGCGCCTGCAGAAGTCATCCAGTTTCAAGGGGCCAGGCACCGAATCGGCGCGCAGGAGCATGGGCTGCATGGGTCGCAGGCACTTGCAATGGGCACTGGCAGGCAACGCCTGAGCCAAGCTGATACCCACGGAAATTTCACCGGAGGCGAACAGTTGGGGTAATTGCCGTTGGTCCACCCGGCGCACCACCAAAGTGATGTTTGGCGCCTCATCCCGCAGGTGCCTCATCATACATGGAAGCAGTGCGTACTCGACATCGTCAGAGAGTCCGACATGGAAGGTTCCGTCACTGGTCAGCGGATCGAACGTCTGAGTGCAGCTCAAGGCGACGGCAATGCCATCCAAGGCCGGTGCCAGCCGCGCATGGATCTCCTCTGCCCGCGCAGTCGGTTCCATAACCCGGCCAGTGCGGATGAACAGCGGATCATTGAACATCGAACGCAGTCGCCCGAGGGCGCAGCTGATCGTGGTCTGGCCCAGGAACAGCCTCTCGCCGGCCCGGGTAACGTTGCGTTCACGCATCATGGTTTCGAAGACAACCAGCAGATTGATGTCGGCATGTCGCAGGTCATTTCTGTTCATCATGTTCGCCGCCAGGGTAATTGGATATCGAACGACAGCTCGCAGCGCGCCCCGTGTCGTCGGAGGTCAACGATGCAGTTCCACCCTATGCGGGCCAACAACCAGACGTCACTTGTACCTGGGTACAGACGACGTATCTCATGGTTGCACGCCGTAGTACGTGGGTATGCCTTATCAAAGGAAACGACGACGCCTGACATATCATATCAACGGCACTTCGGAGCGCACATCCAACATCGACCCTTTGGTCTTAGCGCCCTATACGTAGGTATAACTATTCCACCTTGTAAGACCGCGTATCTTGTAATGACAACGGGCTCTGTTACGGAGCGAACCAGATGAATCGATACGCTGAAATGCACAATACGATTATTGCGATTGTCGATGATGACAACGCCGTCCGGACAGCGCTGAAAAGTTTATTGCGGTCCAGCGGCTATAAAGTTCAAACCTATTGCAGCGCTTTGGAGTTTCTCGCGAGTGCCCCCGCTGAAACCCACTGCCTGATTTCCGATATCCAGATGCCGGGAATGAGTGGAGTAGAGATGCATAAGCAGCTCGTCGCGATGGGTTTGTGCATCCCCACCATACTCATCACCGGCTACCCTGAAGCAGCGGCACATCTTGCCGCGGATACGCCGAGCCTGGTTGCCATTCTGCCTAAACCCTGTCAAGCCGACAGGCTGCTGAGCTGCATCGAAACCGCCCTCCTCCAGCGGCACTGAGAATACTCTGAGCGTTTCTCGTCGCCCCCACCGACAACACCTTCGTATATATCCTTCGCACTGACGTATGGGTTTGCTGAACCGATGTAGAAGTGAGCTCTGAAGAATCCAGTAATAACATCAACTCACAGCGGACGACTCGCTGTCATGAGTACAAGTTCCTTCATTTCGGCGCGCAGACTCCATCCCGCCAAACGTGAAGAACAACTTCAAATTATTGACCACTTCATCTGAGGCACAATTCATGAAACAGCAAATTCTGGTTATTGGCGCTGGGTTCGGTGGTGTATGGAGCGCATTAAGCGCCGCCCGTCTGCTGGACATGCACAATCGTAACGACGTTGAAATCACCCTGCTGGCACCCCAGGCGGAATTGCGCATACGTCCTCGGTTCTACGAAACCGACGTGCATAAGATGTTCGCCCCCCTGGACGCGCTGTTTGACTCGGTGGGGGTGCATTTCATCAAAGGCACCGCCGAGCGCATCGACGAACTGACAAAGACCGTTGGCTACCGCGATGAGGATGGCCGCCAGGGTACGTTGGCTTACGATCGTCTGGTGCTTGCGGCCGGCAGCCAGTTAGCTCGCCCGACAGTGCCCGGCCTTGCCGTCCACGCCTTCGACGTGGATCAGATCGAAGCGGCGGTACGCCTGGAGAACCACCTGAAATCCCTCAAGAACCGGCCTGCCAGCGATGCCCGCAATACGGTGGTGGTCGCTGGCGGCGGTTTTACCGGTATCGAAACCGGCACCGAGATGCCGGCACGTCTGCAGTCTGTGCTCGGTGACGATCAGAATATCCGCATAATCATCATCGACCGTGCGCCTCAGATCGGCGCGACCATGGGTGACGGGATTCGTCCGTCGATCATCGAGGCATCCGAACACCTGGGCATCGAATGGGTGGTCAACGCCAGTGTCGCGGCGATAGATGCCAACGGCGTGACCCTCGCCGATGGTCGCCGTATCCAGAGCCATACGGTGATCTGGACCGTCGGTTTCCGCGCTAACCCGTTGACCGAACATCTGAACAGCGTCCGCGATGGCCAGGGGCGCTTGCACGTCGATGTGAACCTGAAGGTATTGGGCCAGGAGCACATCTACGCCGCCGGGGACGTTGCCTATGCCGCCACCGACGACCTCGGCAACTTCGCGGCAATGTCCTGCCAGCATGCGATCTCCCTGGGCCGCCACGCCGGGAACAACGTCGTCGCCGATCTGCTCGGTGTCGCGCCAATCCCCTATCGTCAGCCCAAGTACGTGACCTGTCTCGATCTGGGCGTCTGGGGCGCGGTGTACACCGAAGGCTGGGATCGCCAGCTCAAGCTGGTCAAGGAGCCGGCCAAGGAGCTCAAAACGCAGATCAACACCCAATGGATCTACCCTCCGGCCGCTGATCGGACCACCGCTCTGGCAGCGGCCGACCCGATGATTCCGGTGGCCTGACTCAGCCTGAAGAGGCGTCTGTGACAGCATGACGGGCGCCTGCCGAACAACGCTGTCTTTTGAGAGAGCTAAACATGTTCGCTTTGCTCAAGTCCCCCAACGTATCCTCAAACTATCCAGACAATTACTTGTAGGCGCCATGGCGATGCCGGCAATCGGGACTCTGATGGTCTACAGCTTTACCGCCTCAAGATGCGCATGTGAACTGCACTCGAATGCCCCCCCTCAAATCCCGCCTGGTGGCCCAGCAGCAATAGGTACTGGCGGGCGCTTCTTCATCTAGCAGGGTACGTGCCGATTACAACGTCCGCTTTGGTCGCCACCCGCCGACCATATCCCTATCGCGGGGTCAAAGTCCGCAAAGTTTCTGGCGCTCCTTTTGAAGGATACGAACAAGCCAGCTGTGAATAGGTTCAAGCTGATTCGATACGCTCGACCCGGCCGGCGTGGTATTGCATGAACGCCTCGACCACACCTATACCCTAGCCTTTATCGGCCTTGCTAAGTTGCGGATATGGCGTTGTTTGATTAAGTCTGGTGCATCGCCAATAGCCCGCGCCGTGTTGTCGAACAGCCCCGCTGTTGATCCGAGGCCATCAAACGGAACAGATCACTTAGTGTCTGTTCTCGAATCAGCGCACCCGTGAGGCAATGGCCTCACAAACTAATGGATAGATTATTCGAGAGCGGCACACTAGGTGCCTTTGCCAGGCAGGTACGGTGATCACGGATTTATAGGGCTGTCCAATAGCCTGCTGACTTCTGTAGCCGTTCATGTTGAAAGGAAGTTCAAATTTATGGGAACCAGGCAGTCTGGAAGCAACACTAAACCAAGTAACTACTTTGAAATTTTAACATCAACCTGGCTATCACCGCTTATTGCAGCTGAGGCCATTTGACATCATTGCAAGGAGATATAAATGGGTGCGTGTCTTTCACGAGAAGCCTGATCTCATGGTACCTCTCTCCACAGCGCCACAACCGACAGCAGCCCCTGCGCCCCCTTGACTCCCCGCAAACCGGAAGGTACGGATGCGAACGGAGCACTGATTCGGACGGGCAAGTTTTCACAAAAAACTTCGTTGTCCCAGGTGGCCCTTAAGGCGGCCCTTGATCGATCGGGCATATCGCCCAAGACCGGACTCCAGGACCTTCCCGTAGAGGTGGTAGGCTATTATCCGTGGTATAGCAGCCAGTGACTCGGCGGGTGATACAGCCGGTGGGCTGCACCCCATCATGTTGAGCAACAAGTTTTTCGTCAGTATTGGGTGAGCAGTCGGTCAAGGAGCATTACCTTTTTCTACAACCGTTGATCGGCGCCTTCAAAGCGCTCAAACCCCACCTGCCGATTCATGAGATAAATAGCCAGATGCTGGCGTTGATGGGGCCTAAACAGCGCCAGGAGCAGGTCACGGCCGTCCTCGGTTTGGCCCACGAGCTTGAAAAGACCTACGCGATCGCCAGGTTGGGCGCCGGGCTGGCGGCTCTCGAACGGTCGCAACTGCAGGCGCTGGTCACGGCCGCCCTCGGCCTGCCCGACGGCTGGCACAAAGCCCGGGCGATCGCCGGGTTGGGCGCGAGGCTGGCGCATCTGAGCGAGTCGCAGCGGCAGGCGCTGGTCACCGCCCCCCTCAGCCTGGCCGACGACAGGAACAAGACCCTGGCGATCGCCGGGTTGGGTGCCGGGTTGGTGGCTCTCGAACGGCCAAAACAGCAAGAGCTGGTCACGGCCTCCCTCGGCCCGGCCGACGGGTTGCAAAAGGCTCAGGTGATCGCCGAACTGGTCAATGGTTATCAAGTTTCGAGGGTTCGTGACTATCTTCGTTGAGGGGCTGGCCGATCCCATGACACGCTGATTAATCGCTGGGTCCGCGAAGAAGGCGACACCCGAGCCTCAAGGCTATTTGCGCGACAACGCGCAAATAGCCCTCGCCAGTATTCAGTTCATGACGACCCCATACATTCGCCCCTGCGCTTCATGAGCCAGGGTGATTTCCCCTCGGGTCGGTAGCTTTGACCGGAACTCGAACCGCGCTCAGACCACTCAAGACTCTCGACACAAGGCCGTGAGTCAACCCAGGGTTACGTCGCCGGCTTCCGTGTGCCCGGCCGTCTCCAATAAGGGTCTATATCGATGAAACTCTCTATTTTCAGCTGCTGGTCACCCGCCCCTGTGGAGGTAGACGCGACACCCCCCGCAGTCGCCCCCATTTCGACTTCAACGACAGCGACACCAGGACCACCCGGGAAGCGTATGGATCGTACGGATGCGAGCGGGGCACCGATCAAACCGGGCAAGTCCTCACAAAAAACTTCGTTGTCCCAGGTGGCCCTTGAGGCGGCCCTTGACCGATCGGGCACATCGCCCAAGAGCGGATTCCAGGACCTTCCCGTGGAGTTGGTACAGGCTATTAGCCGTCAGGTCGCCAGTGGCTCAGCGGGTGATGCGGCCGCGGGGCTGCATGCCCTCATGTTGAGCAACAAGTTTTTAAAGGGGGCGATATTGGCTGAGACGTCGGTCAAGGAGCATTACGAATTTCTGCAACCGTTGATAGGCGCCTTCAAAGCGCTCAAACCCCGCTTGGCGATTCACCTGGTAAGTAGCCACATGCTGGCATCAATGGCGGCGTTGATGGGGCCTAAACAGCGCCAGGGGCTGGTCGCGGCCGCCCTCAACCTGACCGAGGAGTCGCCCAAGGCCCAGGCGATCGCCGGGCTGGGTGCCGGGTTGGCGACTCTCGAACGGTCGCAACAACAGGCGCTGGTCACCGCCGCCCTCGGCCTGGCCGACGAGAGGCACAAGACCCTGGCGATCAGCGGGCTGGGTGCCGGGCTGACGGCTCTCGAACGGCCGCAGCAGGAGGCGCTGGTCACCGCCGCCCTCGGCCTGGCCGACGCGAGGGACAAGGCCGAGGCGATCGCCGTGTTGGGTGCCGGGCTGGCGGCTCTCGAACCGCCGCAGCAGGAGGAGCTGGTCACTGCCATCCTCGGCCTGGCCGAAGGTTTTCAAAAGGCCCGGACGATCGCCGGGTTGGGCGCCGGGCTGGCGGCTCTCGAACCACCGCTGCAGCAGGCGCTGGTCAAGGCCGCCCTTGACCTGACCAGCGGGCTTCTAAAGGCCGAGTCGATTGCCGGGCTGGGCGCCGGGCTGGCAGCTCTCGACGGGACGCAGCAGCAGGCGCTGGTGACCGCCGCCCTCGATCTGACCGACGAGTGGCACAAGTCCATGGCGATCGCCGGGCTGGGCCCCGGGCTGGCGGCTCTGGAACGGCCACAGCAGCAGGTGCTGGTCACGGCCGCCCTCGGCCTGGCCGACGGGGAGGACAAGGCCCAGGCGATCGCCGGACTGGGTGCCGGGCTGGCGGCTCTCGAACGGTCGCAGCAGGAGGCCCTGGTCACCGCCGTCCTCCGCCTGGCCGACGACGACTACAAGGCCCAGGCGATCGCCGGGCTGGGTGCGGGGCTGGCGGCTCTCGAACAGCCGCAGCAGCAGGCGCTGGTCACGGCAGCCCTCCGCCTGGCCAACGAGGGGTACAAGTCTCAGGCGATCGCCGGGCTGGGTGCCGGGCTGGCGGCTCTCGAACCGGCGCAGCAGCAGGCGCTGGTCGCGGCCGCCCTCGGCTTGGCTGGCGACTGGAACAAGGCTCGGGCGCTCGCCGGACTGGTCAATGGTTATCAAGCTTCGAAGGTTCGTGACTATCTTCGTTGAGGGGCTGGCCGATCCCAGGCGAGGACACGCCGGTTAATCGCTGGGTCCGCGAAAAGGGCGGCACCCTCTGCGGGTGCCTGGCGAACACCAACCCTCAAGGCTATTTGCGCGACAACGCGGAAATAGCCATCGCCAGCATTCAGTTCATGACGACCCCATACATTCGCCCCTGCGCTTCATGAGCCAGGGTGATTTCCCCTCGGGTCGGTAGCTTTGACCGGAACTCGAACCGCGCTCAGACCACTCAAGACTCTCGACACACAGGACCGTGAGTCAATCCACGGTTACGCCGCCGGCTTCCGTGTGCCGGCCGTCAACTGAACCGCAAGGAATCTATAACCAATGACGCGTATTTCCTCTGCCAGCCCG
This sequence comes from Pseudomonas sp. FP1740, assembly GCF_030687165.1. Classification (NCBI taxonomy): domain Bacteria; kingdom Pseudomonadati; phylum Pseudomonadota; class Gammaproteobacteria; order Pseudomonadales; family Pseudomonadaceae; genus Pseudomonas; species Pseudomonas sp. FP1740. The sequence goes on along the minus strand of NZ_CP117461.1, from coordinate 2,100,069 downwards.
CCGCCACCCGCTGTTGTGCCAGACGTAACACCCTCTGCAGTCGCCTCCATTTCGACTTCAACGACAGCGACACCAGAGCCACCCGAGAAGCGCATGGATCGTACGGATGCGACAGGGACACCGATCAAACCGGGCAAGTCCTCACAAAAAACTTCGTTGTCCTCGGCGATCCTTGAGGCGGCCCTTGACCGATCGGGCACATCGCCCAAGACCGGGCTCCGGAACCTTCCCGTGGAGTTGCTACAGGAGATTATCCGTCGGGTCGCCAGTGGCTCAGCAGGTGATACGGCCGGGGGGCTGCGCGCCATCATGTTGAGCAACAGGTTTTTAAAGGAGTCGGTATTGAATGGGAAGTCGGTCAAGGCGCATTACGAATTTCTGAAACCGTTGATAGGCGCCTTCAACGCGCTCAAACCCCAGCTGGCGATTCACCAGATAAATAGCCAGATGCTGGCGTTGATGGGGCCTCATCAGCGCCAGGGGCTGGTCACGGCCGCTCTCGACCTGGCCGAGACAATGAAGACCCTAGCGATCGCCGGGTTGGGCGCCGGACTGGGGGCTCTCGAACGGTCGCAGCAGGAGGCGCTGGTCACCGCCACCCTCGGCCTGACCAACGAGGGGTACAAGGCCCGGACGATTGCCGGGTTGGGCGCCGGGTTGAGGGCTCTCGAACGATCGCAACAGCAGGCGCTGGTCACGGCCGCCCTCGGCCTGGCCGGCGGGGAGCATAAGGCCCGGGCAATCGCCGGATTGGGTGCCGGACTGGCAGCTCTCGAACGGCCACAGCAGGAGGCGCTAGTTATGGCCGCCCTCGGCCTGGCCCACGGGTGGGACAAGTCCCAGGCGATTGCCGGGTTGAGCGCCGGGCTGGCGCACCTGAGCAAGTCGCAGCGCGAGGATCTGGTCACTGCCGCCCTCGGCCTGACCGGCGAGGGGGAAAAGGCCGAGGCGATCGCCGGGCTGGGCGCCGGACTGGCGGCTCTCGAACGGCCACAGCAGGAGGCGCTGGTCACGGCAGCCCTCCGCCTGGCCGACGGATTTCAAAAGGCCGTGGCGATCGCCGGGCTGGGCGCCGGGCTGGGGGCTCTCGAACGGTCGCAGAAGAAGGCGCTGCTCGCGGCTGCCTTCGGTCTGGCCGACGGGTTTCAAAAGGCCCGGGCGCTCGCCGGGCTGGGTGCCGGGCTGGCAGTCCTCGAACGGCCGCAGCAGCAGGCGCTGGTCGCGGCCGCCCTCGGCCTGCTGGTCGGGTGGCAAAAAGGCCAGGCGATCGCCGGGTTCGGCGCCGGGCTGGTGGCTCTCGAACGCTCGCAGCAGCAGGCGCTGGTCAAGGCTGCCCTCGACCTGGACGACGGGTTGCACAAGGCCCAGGCGATCGCCAGGTTGGGCAGCGGGCTGGCAGCTCTCGAACGGCCGCAGCAGGAGGCGCTGGTCACCGCAGCCCTCGGCCTGACCGGCTGGCACAAGGGCCAGGCGATCACCGGGTTGAGTACCGGGCTAGCAGCTCTCGAATGGCCGCAGCAGCAGGCGCTGGTCTTGGCTGCCCTCGGCCTGCCCGGCGGGTTGCACAAGGCCCAAGCGATCGCCGGGCTGGTCAATTGCTATCAAGCTTCGAGGGTTCGTGACTATCTTCGCTGAGGGGCTGGCCGATACCATGCGCAGCTGGGTGGCCAAGCCTGCCCCTCAGAAAGTTCTGTCACTCCAGATAGGCTTCTTTTACCGTATGGAACGGACGCTCAACCTTCCCCTTTGAACGGCTAGTGGTACGCGTTCCATCCTTGCCAGCACCCGAATGACGTTCTGGAGGACTCGGCGCTTGGCGACCGGGCCATTGTCCAGATAGATCATCTTTGGACGGCCTTGAGATGGAAAGCTCGGATCAGCCTTCAGCGCCATTGCATTGAACAAGAATACGCAGCGCAAACTCCGCGTCCTCTCCTGATAAGTCATACCACTGCGGTCATCCCCCCACTGAACAGCATCAGCGTCGGCATCCCCCTACTCGGATAGATCCAGTCTGGTTTGTAGATATACTTCAGGTCCGAGGATGACAGGTCAAACTGCCAACAGTCGTTGCTGTTTTCCGCTTGAAAACGTGTGACCGGTGGCTGCCGCGACAGGCGAGTTTGATCCAGTCCCCACAAGGATAAGTAGTGGTCGATAGTCGGACGTCTCAGCAGATATTGAAAATTCGAAACTGTTTCTGGACACGGACAATGCGATTTCGGGAGTTCAAGATTCATCCCCCCTAGCGTCCAATACACAAACGTTTGATGGACAACCCATTAATCGCAAACAAAAGTGAGCACGCAGAAATGAAAATGCATGCAAAGGACGCTGAATGCAAGTTCAGTCACAGTTAATGCGAGTACAGATACTGCTTCAATCGCAATTATTCCGAGCCTGAAATAGCGTTGATTACAAGAATGGCCGTTTTCGATTGCAAGCCGCTAAAGCTACCCGACCCGCCCCCCTGTTCATGAAGCGCAGAGGCGAATGTATTGGCGTCAGTTTGCGCGTGGTATAGAACAGCCCCTCAACGAAGATAGTCACGAACTCTCGAAGCTTGATATCCATTGACCAGCCCGGCGATCGCCTGAGCCTTGTGCCTTTCGTCGGCCAGGCCGAGGGCGGCCAAGACCAGCGCCTGCTGCTGTGGCCGTTCGAGAGCCGTCAGCCCGGCACCCAGCTCGGCGATCGCCTCGGCCTTGTCCCCCTCGATGGTCAGACCGAGGGCGGCCGTGACCAGCGCCTCCTGCTGTGGACGTTCGAGAGCCCCCAGCCCGGCACTCAGCCCAGCGATCGCCTCGGCTTTGCCCCACTCGTCGGTCAGGCCGAGGGCCGCCGTGACCAGCGCCTGCTGCTGGGACCGTTCGAGAACCGCCAGCCCGGCGCCCAACCCGGCGATCACCCGGGCCTTTTCCCCCTCGTCGGCCAGATTGAGGGCGGCCGTGACCAGCGCCTGCTGCTGGGACCGTTCGAGAGCCACCAACCCGGCGCCCAACCCAGCGATCGCCAAGGCCTTGCCCCTTTCGTCGGCCAAGCCGAGGGCGGCCATGACCAGCTTCTCCTGCAGCGGCCCTTCGAGAGCCGCCAGCCCGGCGCCCAACCCAGCAATCGCCCGGGCCTTGTACCCCTCGTTGGCCAGATTGAGGGCGGCCATGACCAGCGCCTGCTGTTGCGATCGTTCGAGAGCCCTCAACCCGGCGCCCAGTCCGGCGATCGCCTTGGCCTTGTCCCACCCGCCGGCCAGGCCGAGGGCGGCCGTGATCAGCACCTGCCGCTGCGGCCGTTCGAGAGCCGTCAGCCCGGCACCCAACCCGGCGATCGCATGGGCCTTGTGCAAGCCGCGGGCCAGGTCGAGGACGGCGGTGACCAGCTCCTCGCGCTGCGACTCGCTCAGGTGCGCCAACCCAGCACCCAACCCGGCGATCGCCTTAGTCTTGTTCCCCTCGTTGGCCAGGTTGAGGGCGGCCGTGACCAGCGCCTGTTGCTGCGACCGTTCGAGAGCCCCCAGCCCGGAGCCCAACACGGCGATCGCCGTGGCCTTCATCATCTCAGGCAGGCCAAGGGCGGCCGTGACCAGCGCCTGCTGTTGCGATCGTTCGAGAGTCATCAGTCCGGCACCCAACCTGACGATCGCCTGGGCCTTGTTCCAGCCGCCGTCGGCCAGGCCGAGGGCGGCCGTGACTTGCCCCCGGCGCTGTTTAGGCCCCATCAACGCCAGCATCTGGCTATTTACCTGGTGAATCGCCAAGTGGGGTTTGAGCGCGTTAAAGGCGCCTATCAGCGGTTGCAGAAATTCGTAATGTTCCTCGACCGACTGCTCACCCAATACCGCTCCCTTTAAAAACTTGTTGCTCAACATGATGGCACGCAGCCCCACGGCCGTATCACCCGCCGAGCCACTGGCTGCTACACCACGGATAATATCCTGTACCAACTCCACGGGAAGGTCCCGGAGTCCGGTCTTGGGCGAGGTGTCCGATCGATCAAGGGCCGCCTTAAGGGCCACCTGGGACAGCGAAGTTTTTTGTGAGGACTTGCCCGCCCGAATCAGCGCCCCGTTCGCGTCCATACGTTCCGGATTGCGGGGAGTCAACGGGTAGGTGGGTGGTGTGGGCGCAGGGGCAGGTGTCGGTTGTGGCACTGTGAAGAGAGGTGTCACGAGGTCAGGCCCCATCTTGTCTCGCGAAATACAGCCACCCATTTGTATCTCCTTGCAATGATGCCAAAATGGCTTCAACTGCCATAAACGGTGATAACCAGGTTGAGTTAAAATTTCAAAGTAGTTACTTGGTTTAGTGTTGCCTAGTTCCCATAAGTTTTAACTTCCATCAACATGAACGGCTACAGAGGTCAACAGGTTATTGGACAGCCCTATAAACCCATGATCACCGTATCCATCTGGCAAAGGCACCTAGTGTGCCGTTCTCGAAATAATCTACTTGGCACCCAACACGGCAATCACCCGGGCCTTTTGCTCGTCGTCGGCCAAGCCGAGGGCGGCCGTGACCAGCGCCTGCTGCTGCGACCGTTCAAGAGCCGCCACCCCGGCACCCAACCCGGCGAGCACCCGAGCCTTGTCCCTCTCGTCGGCCAGGCCGAGGGCGGCCGTGACCAGCGCCTGCTGCTGCGACCGTTCGAGAAACGCCAACCCGGCACCCAACCCGGCGATTGCCTCGGCCTTGTCTCTCTCGATGGCCAGGCCAAGGGCGGCCGTGACCAGCGCCTGCTGCTGCGACCGTTCGAGAGTCGCCAACCCGGAGCCCAGCCCGGCGATCGCCCAGGCCTTGTACCCCTCGTTGGCCAGGCCGAGGGCGGCCGTGACCAGCGCCTGCTGCTGCAACCGTTCGAGAAACCTCAGCCCGGCGCCCAATCCGGCGATCGCCCGGGCCTTGTGAAACCTGTCGGCCAGGCCGAGGGCGGCTGCGACCAGCGCCTGCTGCTGCAGCCGTTCGAGAGCCGCCAGCCCTGCGCCCAACCCGGCGATCGCCATAGACTTGTGCCACTCGTCGGTCAGGTCGAGGGCGGCTGTGACCAGCGCCTGCTGCTGCAGCCGTTCGAGAGCCGTCAATCCGGCACCCAACCCGGCGATCGCGTGGGCCTTGTGCAACCCGCGGGCCAGGCCGAGGGCGGCCGTGACCAGCGCCTGCTGCTGCGACCGTTCGAGAGCCGCCAGCCCGACACCCAAGCCGGCGATCGCCCGGGCCTTGTCCCCCTCGTCGGCCAAGCCGAGGGCGGCCGCGACCAGCGCCTGCTGCTGCGACTGTTCGAGAGTCCCCAGTCCCGTGCCCAACGCGACGATCGCCGTGGCTTTCATCGTCTCGGGCAGGCCGAGGGCGGCCGCGACCAGCACCTGCGGTTGCGGTCGTTCGAGAACCCCCAGACCGGCGCCTAACGCGACAATCGCTTTGGCCTTGTTCCAGGAGTTGGACAGGTCGAGGGCGGCCGTGACCAGCTTCTGGCGTTGTTTAGGCCCCATCAACGCCAGCATGTGGCGATTCATCTGGTGAATCGCCAAGTGGGGTTTGAGCGCGTTGAAGGCGCCTATCAACGGTTGCAGAAATTCGTAATACTCCTTGACCGACTGCTCACCCAATACCGACGCCTTTAAAAACTTGTTGCTCAACATGAGGGCACGCAGCCCTCCGGCCGCATCACCCGCCGAGTCACTGGCTGCTACCCCACGAATAATAGCCTGTACCAACTCCACGGGAAGGTCCCGGAGTCCGGTCTTGGGCGATGTGCCCGATCGGTCAAGGGCCGCCGCAAGGGCCGCCGAGGACAACGAAGTTTTTTGTGAGGCGCTGCCCGCCCGAATCAGCGCCCCGTTCGCATCCGTACGTTCCAGATTGCGGGGAGTCAAGGTGTGTGTGGGTGATGTGGGCGCAGAGGCAGGTGTCGATTGTGACACTGTGGAGAGAGACGCCATGAACTCAGGCCTCATGGCGTTTCGTGAAATCCATCCACCCATTTATATCCCCTTGTAATGATCTCAAATGGCTTCAACCCCATAAACGGTGATAGCCAGGTTGAGGTTAAAAATTCAAAATAGTTACTTGGTTTAGTGTTGCTTCCAGCCTGCCTGGTTCCCCCCATTCCAGACATACTGAGTCGGTTGTGCATTTTGCAAGGTCAGGAATGTGGTCATCGAGGTCTCCAGCTCGCGTAACGAACTGACGCTGCCCTCTCGCAAAGACACGCACTGGAAGTCGGGGTGAAATGCAGGTGGAAGCGTTTATGTGTCTTCAGCCACGCCTGATGTTGATATTGAATACTGTTGATCAAGCGTTTCTAAAGATAGTTCTGAGCCATGAACGCTGCCATGACGCACAAATCATGCGACTGTTCCCAGTGGTAACCAGGCTGGGGATGTTCAGTGCGCGACGACCGTCGCGATGGCTGATGGTGAACGTACACGCCGGCTTGGCTCGGCCTTCCACAAGCCGGAAATCGAAGCGCAGGCCAACGAAGGGTTGATGCGTTACCTGGTGCGCACCTACAACGTGCAGCCCCCATCGCAGCGAGCCACATTCGCGGATTGAGAACTGGCAGCCCAATCTACTCGAGGGGAGCATTCGCGAGATGTGTACCTGGAAGCAATTCTGCTGCATTGCCCGCGAGCCCGAACGGCGCAAGGCGGGTGTCGATACACAGGTCACGGCTGATCGCACCGCTGTTGCATCGGTACCGAGCGTTCAAGCGTGGCAAAGTCGATGAGCGATCCGACAACTTCCATACACTGGCCGATCAGTTGGGCTTGCCCGTCACTGCGCGGCCGGTAACGATGTGCGGCTGACGCCTTGAACTGTTTCGGTGGAACTGCTACGTCTCCCTTTCAATGCCGACGCGCACGAGTCTCACTTTCCAGCGCCATTACGCCAAGCTTGCCATTTCCGAGGAACTCGCGCGGCCCTTATCCAAACTCTCGACTGAGGATCAAGCTTTCATTCCACAAGGCGCTGAATAAAACACTGACACGCCGTATTGTTTTGGAGCGCATCAGGACCTATTTCTGCCTCAAAAAAAGCAGGAGACGAACATGCGGGTTGAAGTGGTGCAGCACTACGGGTTGACGTTACCGCTGAGCCAAATCGGTTATTTTGAACCGCGCACCATCAGCAACTGATCAAAGACATTGGGGGTGTGATCTTCGAAGGGCGTTTGATTGCACTGTGTGGTGTCATCAGCAGAGGCAAAACGTAATGCTACACCGCCTTCAACAGATGATGGAGGGGGAAAAAGAAGGTCACCGCTTCCAAGTCCTTCGCCATTGAGAAGCACAGCATCAAGCTGGACACCTTCATCGCTGCGTTTTATACGATTTGCTCATCGAAATCAGGAGTGCTGGCTGGCCATCCCAAGCTACGATGGAGGAAAACGGTTTTCGCTCGACGGCATCACCGGTAGTCAGCGCGAATACATTCACCCCACCGAGTTGCGCACGCCCTTACAGATTCAACTGCATCTGAGCTGTCCCTAGAGGCCGGTTACCTGACCGAGGAGAAACCTGCCTCGGCGGAGCCGGTTGAGTCGGTACTGTCGCGTCAACTGGATGATCTGGAACCTACACAGCGCTGATCCGGCCCCGAGGCATGGCCGACAGAGGGAGGGCAGGCTTAGGTTTAGCGGCTTGCAATCGAAAACGGCCATGCTCACATTTACTGCAATTAAACGGCGGGAACGTGCATATTACCCAATGTCGCCCAAATAGCCGGCCGCTATGTTAAATCTGCGACACTGTTGCACTACTCCGGCCGCCCGAGCCGTCCGAACCCCGCCAACCCGTCGCCCAGTCCGCTGATGGATGTCGGACTCGCCCCATCCAGGGTTGGAGGCCGCCAAAGAGTCGCCGGAGGGCGTACTGGCAGGTTAGCTGCTCCTGGCTGAGTAGTTGCTCTTTGTAGAGTGCTGTGTAAATCCCGCAGTGCATTCGCCAATAGCAGATAGGTCTGCTCGTCGCTTAGGTGCCCTCCCTCTACCTTCTCTTCAAGCGCTATCATCGCCTCTTCGGCTTGTAACGGGCTCGTGATCGTACGCCAGTGATCTCTAGCCTGATCAACGGTTTCTATCTTTAATGGAACTGTCTCAGACGCCTGACTTGGGCTGTGTTGGATGGAGGCAGTCGGCGAAGCAGAGGCTCTATTTATCCCGCTTATTGCTCTAAGAAACTAATGAGTGGCGTTTCGAACTTTTGAGTTCCATGGACAAGTGAAATTTAGTCGCAGTTCATGCGAGCACAGGGGCTGCTTCAATCGCAATTAATCTGAGCCTGAAATAGCATTGGTTGCAAGCATGGCCGCTTTCGATTGCAAGCCGCTTCAGGTAGGCATATGGATATAATGACATGACCTGTATCGCAGTACGAAATTGTCGATTGCGCAGTCATTTTGACTCTCCTGCCCCGCCGCGCCGCCATTATCCGGCCTGCAACTCATTAATTTTGCGTATCTTCACATTTCAGGTTGAGCGCCCCCCCCCCGAACATGCTTAACGTGCTTTAAATTCCGTTTTCTGATGCACTTCCATGCTGGTCGTAATCGCTCGCGCCTCCAAAAGTTGGGTGAGTACCGGCAAGGAACGGTTTTCGCCTGAGAGCCTCCAGCCCGGCACCCAACCCGGACGATCGCCATGGACGTGTTCCCGTCGCCGGGCTGGCCGAGGCGGCCGTGACCAGCGCCTGCTGCTGCGATCCTTTGGTCGAACAGGCTCATGACGTTGGCGTTTCAACTCATCCCGAATAGCCAACAGTGTTGTACACATTTGCGTCTTGGCCGTCAGTCGCAGGATTTGAGATCCACCGCTTCTGTCGGCACTGCAACAATGCGTGAAGCCCAGGACGTCAAACGCCTCCGGTCTGTATAAACCTCGCTTCCTACGATTTCTCGCAGCAAAACGACCAAACTCAATCAGTCGTGTTTTCGAGGCATTGGCGTATAACGCCATGCTCCGGATTGCCTTCCAGCGTCGCTTAACAGCATCGGCCTCCCGGATTCCTGATGACGCGGCTCAATGGCAGGCCCATCGGCTTCCCGTGCCCTGGAACCCAACTCGCCCCCAGACCACCCAACAGGCTATGCACGTGGCCGTGGTTTGCATTCGGTCGAACGATCTTTGGCAGGAGACTGCCTGCTACTCGTCCCTAAAGGAGAGAAGAGTGCGCCCCCTTTCCCCATATTCTGCATACCTCGCCAACTTCGCTGCATCGGCCCCGGCTCCCAATGCCACCCTCCCACCCGGAGGCCCTGGCGATTTAGCGCCATTGAAGTCTATACGCAATCGGCTTTTGGACCAGATCATTTGCCGAACACCATAGAGGACGTGCAACAGTACCTTCTCGCCGAGTTCACGAGCTCATCGCGCAGAGAGCTCTCACCTTTCTCAAAGGACTATCTGCATTCATTGCCGTCCGAGGACTACGCTCTACCCAACCCAAAGACGGTTGTGCTGGAGAAGTTGAATCGGCAACGGGCTCAGAATAGCTCCGACAGCACGAATTATACCCTCGCGGATATAACACCCGTCGTGACTGACTTACTGCTAACTCGCCACCTGACTTCTGACGACTTCCTCCGCGCGCGCTCACGCTCAGAGGCGCAACTGCGCAATGCTTTGATTCAGAGACGGAGTCCGCAGGACATCTCGGGGTCTCCCCTGCCGTCGGACAGCACGACCGAGAGCCGCGAGACGACGTCGAGCAAGGCCTCACGAGACTCCGATCACTCTGAGCCACACTGGGCACCGCCGCCGCTGCTTGACGAAGGCGCACATCCTTTTGGGCACATTGTGTCCGGAGCCGACGCCGCGTCGGCCCCATCCACCTCAGGCGTTTCCCGCACTCGCAGGGGCAAGGAACGGGCTGCCCCCCCCTATCCATCGTCGACCCAGCCCTCTGGCCCCTCGCGCGCGCTGCCATCCACCGCCCCCACGCGGCGAGTCGGATCATTACTGGCCGAACACCGAACCGTGATGGCGCAACTGCCTGAAAGCCTCTCCTCGACATACCGCTCTAATATTTCACGATTTCTGTGCCATCTCGAGCAACAGGGTCAGCGCTGGTCTGCGCTGGCGCCTGCTGCCGGCGACAGGCGCCCAGCAGCGTTGGAGGCGACGGTCAATACGGCCATGCAGCACCACAGACTTGACCGAGGCACGCGCGCGGCACTTAACCTGAGCTTCAATTTGCTTCTGCAGAGGCCTTCCGGTCAGGTCCGACTGGCACCAGTACAGCCCGAACACCAAACAGTGATGGCGCAACTGCCCGAAAGCCTTGGCCGGAAACAACGCTCTTATATTTCACGATTTCTGCGCGATCTCGAGCAGCAGGGTCAGCGCTGGTCCACGCTGGCGCCTGCTGCGGGCGAAGTGCGCCCAGCAGCGTTGGAGGCAGCGGTCAATACGGCCATACAGCACCACGGACTTAACACAAGCACGCGCGCGGCACTTAACCACGGCTTCAATCTGGCTCTGCTGGGGCCTTCCGGTCGGGTCCAACTGACACCTGGGCTGCCCGAACACCAAACAGTGATGGCGCAACTGCCCCAAACCCTTACCCCGTCATACCGCTCAAATATTTCACGATTTCTGTGCCATCTCGAGCAGCAGAATCAGCGCTGGGCCGCGCTGGCACCTGCTGCGGGCGAAGAGCGCCCAGCAGCGTTGGAGGCGGCGGTCAATACGGCCATTCAGGACCACGGACTTGACCGAGGCACGCGCGCGGCAATTAACCGGGGCTTCCAGTTGAAGCTGAAAGCGCCCTCATAGGCGACAAGGCTTGCGCGACGCCGGTAGAAGGCGACGGTGTCATCGCTGCGGGGGTATTCCTCTACTGCCTTGCACAGAGAGGCCGTAAGAGGATCATGTTGCTGAACAATGCCTTGAATTCGTGTGCTATAGCGTTGAACTGCCCCACAAGGTCTTTCATGCGATAGCCATTGCGCGTCAACGTAGGCTCCAGATCATTGATGTGCCGGGATAGTACTTGGGCGCTCACCGGTCTGATACCCGGCTTCGAATGCCAACGTATCGTAACCTGCGGATTCCACGGGCATCCGGCCACCCATTCCACGGCCATCAAGCCACCCATAAGGCAGGCAGCTACGCAGATTAATTCACTACCATCGACCTCTTTTATCGAAGCAGAGAGGTCGTCGTGGAGCGGTTATCCATGAAGTGCTACGTCTCAAATTCGAGGTCGGCCTGTCTGCTCGCCAGATCGCTGTCAGCTTGGAAGTGGGTCGCGCGACCATCGGTGAGTACCTCAATCGCTTTGCTGCCAGCGGGCTGATCTGGCCGTGTGCTTTGAGTGACGTTGAGTTGCAACGGCGCCTTTTTCCGCCTCCGCCCGATGTTCCCAGCGACCAACGCCCGATGCCGGACTGGGCTCATGTTCACGCCGAGTTACGCCGCCCCGGCGTAACCCTGGCCCTGCCCTGGCAAGAGTACCGACTCATCCATCCGCAAGGCTTCCAATACAGCTGGTTCTGCGAACACTACCGCCTCTGGGCCGCCAAGGTCGATGTGGTCATGCGCCAGGAACATCGCGCCGGCGAAAAGCTGTTTGTCGACTACGCCGGCCAGACCGTGCCGGTCATCGACCGGCGAACCGGCGAGATCCGCCAGCCCCAGATCTTCGTCGCCGTCCTCGGCGCGTCCAGCTACACCTTCGCCGAGGCCACTTGGTCGCAGAAGCTCCCTGACTGGCTGGGCTCGCACGTGCGCTGCTTCGCCTTTCTCGGCGGTACATCGCAGATCCTGGTACCGGACAATCTGCGCAGCGGCGTTACCAAAGCGCATCGTTACGAGCCCGGCATCAACCCCAGTTACCGCGACCTGGCCGAACATTACGGCTTGGCCGTGCTACCTGCTCGATCCCGCAAGCCTAGGGACAAAGCCAAGGTCGAAGTCGGCGTACAGGTGGTCGAGCGCTGGATCCTGGCGGTGCTGCGCAACCGCCAGTTCTTCTCGCTGGGCGAACTCAACACGGCGATCGGCGTGCTGCTGGATCGGCTCAATCAAAAGCCCTTCAAGAAGCTGCCCGGCTCACGCCGGTCAGCCTTCGAGAGCATCGATCAACCCGCGCTGCAATCGCTGCCAGCGCATCCTTATGTCTACGCCGAATGGAAAAAGGTACGGGTACATTTCGACTACCACGTCGAAGTCGACGGCCATTACTACTCGGTGCCGTACCAGTTGGTGAAGCACCAACTCGAAGTACGGCTCACCGCGCAGACCATCGAGTGCTTCCACGCCAACCAGCGCGTGGCCAGCCATCTGCGCTCAGCACATAAAGGCCGCCACACCACCCAAACCGAGCACATGCCCAAGAGCCACCGCGAGCACGCCGAGTGGACACCACAATGGCTGATCCGTTGAGCAGAGCAGACCGGCCCGAATACAGCCGGCGTCATCGCCTACATCCTCGAACGCCGAATCCACCCGCAACACGGCTTCCGCGCCTGCCTGGGCATCCTGCGCCTGAGCAAACAGCACGGTGAAGAGCGGCTGGAAGCCGCTTGCCAGCGTGCGCTGGCACTGGGCACGTGCAGTTACAAAAGCCTGGAATCGATCCTGCGCCAAGGGCTGGAGCGATTACCGCTGGCCCAGCAAAACCTACCCCTGCTACCCGACGAACACTTCAATCTGCGCGGCCCCGGCTACTACCACTGACCTGAAAAAGGAGCACCCAAATGCTGCAAGCTACAAACCCTGCGCCTGCACGGCATGATCAAAGCGCTGTGCGAGCAACACGCAACGCCCGACGTCAACGATCTCAGCTTCGACGAACGCCTCGGCCTGATGGTCGACCGCGAGCTGACCGAGCGTGAAGATACGCGCCTGAGCACTCGCCTCAAAGCCGCACGACTGCGCCACAACGCTTGTCTGGAGGACATCGATTACCGCAGCCCGCGCGGCCTGGACAAATCCCTGATCTTGCAACTGGGTAGCGGCCAATGGCTGCGCGACGGCCTGAACCTGATCATCGGCGGCCCGACTGGCGTTGGCAAAACCTGGCTCGCCTGCGCGCTGGCCCACAAGGCCTGCCGTGACGGTTAAAGCGTGCGCTACCTGCGCCTGCCGCGTTTGACGGAAGAGCTGGGCCTGGCCCACGGCGACGGCCGCTTCGCGAAACTGATGGCGGGTTATGCCAAGACCGACTTGCTGATCCTGGATCACTGGGGCCTGGCGTCGTTTACCGCTGCGCAGCGGTGCGACATGCTTGAGCTGTTGGACGATCGCTACGGCAACCGCTCGACGCTGGTGACCAGCCAGATGCCGGTGGACAAATGGCATGCACTGATCGGTGATCCGACGTTGGACGATGCGATCCTCGACCGGCTGGTGCACAACGCTTATCGCATCGAACTGAAGGGCGAATCGATGCGCAGGCGCGCAACGAAATTGACGGCGTCAGGGACTTCAGACTAACAATGCAAACCTGCGTCGCTGCGCGACGACTGCCCGGCCGGATGATCTTGGAATAGGTGGCCGGATGTTGGTGGGCTGGGTGGCCGGATGGCGTGGAATCCGCATGCGAGCTACAAGCTCGGCGAACTAGATCTTCGAAAGAGAAAGCGATCACGAATACAGTTTTCCGCTCGCCACCTTGAACAGCATTTAGCGAAAGCTTCCGCTGTCAGAAGACACGTATCCGCAAATGCTTGCCCCGCAATGGGTGCGATGAGCACTCTTCACTCGTTCCTAAAACTATTTCAACGTGAGAAAAATGAAAATATTGCTATAGCGTATAGCTCTTTATCCCGCAGCAAGGCTTTATCGTGCCTTTTGCGGATCAGCAAATGGATCTCAAAGAATCCTTCGGGATTATCGTAAAGACGATTCGTCGCAGCAAAGGGCTTCCACAAATTGCTGTTGGCATCAATCAGGGATACATCAGCGAACTCGAAAATGGCCAGAAAACCCCTACCCTGCCCAAAATGGCTGCGATAGCAAAAAGTCTAGGGATCTATCCGCTTACCCTTCTTGCGGCGGTATACAGCAATATGGGGCCGGAAACCTCAGATCAGCTTGTAGCTAGGGTCATCAGCGAGCTTGAGAGTCTGAAGTAGTCTGTGCTGTCAGAGAAATCATCGTGTACATTCTTTTCACACGAGGAAGATGGAAATCACAGCATCCATTTCCAGGCATATTTTGGTGCTCCATCTGCATCACGTAACGACAAACCAGCAGGTAGCCGCTCGTTCGAAAGACTACGGGAGCGTCAATTGCCGAAATTGAGACGACCAAGCATGCCAGCTGGTAAGATGCGCCGCGTTATTACTTAAGAGGATTGCTTCATGGCCACTAACCGCTCCCAGCGTCTGCGCAAAAAGCTCTGTGTAGACGAGTTCCAGGAATTGGGCTTCGAGCTGAACCTGGATTTCAAGGAAAATTTGGCTGACGAGGCAATCGATGCATTCCTCGATGCGTTCCTGAAGGAAGCCATGGAAGCCAACGGTCTGGGCTATGTAGGCGGCGACGACTACGGCTTGGTTTGCCTGCAGAAGCGTGGCTCGGTCAGCGTTGACCAACGTGCTGCCGTTGAAACCTGGCTCAAAGGCCGCACCGAACTGACCAGCGTTGAAGTTAGCCCGCTGCTGGACGTCTGGTACCCGGAAAAACCGATCAATTCGGTAGCTTGATGTTCAAAGGGCCATCCATCGTGATGGCCCTTTTTGTTTCTAGTGTCCCGTCCTGAATAAGGTTTACACCTTCTGACCGTATTTCATACCTGTAAACGATGTCTCCGGTTTAAAATTTAAAAGATGTCTCCGGTTTCCACCCCGGCAAGTCCTCTCCCAAGGGCAGATCCAAGACCTGAGCGTTAGTCGGGCTTGCCAGTTCATGGGGATTTCCCGTCAGGCTTATTTACAAGCGCAACCCGGCGTGTGATGTCCGGGCCCGTCATGCCCACGAAGTGATGGGGTCCGTGAGGGAAAAGCGACTTAGACAATCACGTCTTGGCACCCGAAAACTCCACAATCTAATACGCACTGAGCCAGAAGTGTCCGAGAAGGTTGGTCGAGACCGTTGATTCGATATCTTGCGAGATCGGCGCGAACTGGTTCCCCGCAGGCGGGCCTATCACAAAACGACGGACAGCCATCATCGCTTTCGCCGGCATCCGAACCTGCTCAAAGACGGGCCGATACAGGTAGTCGCCAGGGCGCCAGAGCAAGTATGGGTAGCGTATATCACCTACTTACCGACTCAAACGGGTGTGGCTTACCTGAGCTTAATCACCGATGCGTACTCCCGAAAAATCGTGGGGCATCATGTCCATGAAAGCTTGCACACTGAGTTCGTGATCCAGGCGTTCAGCAAAGCCGCTCAAGCAGCGGACAACCGAGCAACGTCAGGGGCATCACTCGAATAGAGGTGGCCCAATACTGCTCCGAGTTTTATCAGCGGCTGCATGCCAAATACGGCAGCACCTGTTCAATGACTGATGGCTACGACTGCTACCAAAATGCGCTGGCTGAACGTGTAAACGGGATATTGAAAACCGAGTTATTGCTGCATCGGTACAACTGGATTCGGCCTCACCAATTCAACGGTGGACTGGCACCGGCTCAGGCTGAAGAAAAACTTAACGTCGTGTCCGGGATTAGTTGACCACTACAGAATAATGTTTAGAGGGGGGCTGGCGGACTAGAAACGAAGGGCGGAACGGAGGATCAGGTTTTGACAACTTTTTGATTATCTTGTGCTAATCAGCAAAACTTGAAATTCATCGACGCACAGTTTTTTGCGCAGACGCTGGGAACGGTTAGTCGCCATTGGAACAATCCTCATAAGTAATAACGGGCGGCACTTTAGCAGTTTAAGGCGCCGATTACCCGCCTCAGAACGGCGCGACGTCTACCGTCGGTAAAAAAATAGCGGATTAGTCGACCAAGGTGCGGCACAAGCCCTTGCACCTTGGGGCATAATGCCGACACTTTCATGACCGCTGAGGGAATTTATCACCATGCCCTCGTCTTTTTTCCCCTCGGCTGTAGGGTTTTATTTCAGATGATCAAATCTTTGCGTCCATTGCTGCTGGCCAGCCTTCTTCTGCCCCTGGCCCTCCCCGTTTCCGCCGCGCCGATCAACACCGCCCTGTCGCCCAACGTTGAAAAGGCCCTCAAGGCCAGCAAATTGCCGGACAGCGCCTTGTCGCTGGTGATGATCCCGCTTAACGGCCCGGGCACCCCAACCGTTTATAACGCTGACGTTTCGGTCAACCCGGCCTCGACCATGAAACTGGTCACCACCTATGCGGCGCTGGAAATGCTTGGCCCGAACCACCAGTGGAAAACCGAGTTCTACACCGATGGCACCCTCAGCGGTGGCATCCTCAACGGTAACCTCTACCTCAAGGGTGGCGGCGATCCGAAACTGAACATGGAAAAACTCTGGCTGCTGATGCGCGACTTGCGCGCCAACGGTGTGACCCAGGTCACCGGCGACCTGGTGCTGGACCGCGGCTTCTTCGTGCAGCCGCAACTGCCCGAGTTCAACGACGACGGCAATGACGAGAACAAACCGTTCCTGGTCAAGCCCGACGCACTGCTGGTCAACCTCAAGGCCCTGCGTTTCGTGGCCCGCAACGACTCGGGCAAGGTCCTGGTGTCGGTCGAGCCGCCGATTGCCAGCATCCGCATCGACAATCAGGTCAAGGCGCTCAACTCCAAGCAATGCACCGGGGGGGTGCGCTACAACCCGGTGACCCAGGCTGATGGCAGCGTCACCGTGACCGTCGGCGGCCAGCTGGGCGAAGGTTGCAGCTCCCAGACCTACCTGTCGCTACTCGACCACGCGACCTACACCGCCGGCGCCGTGCGCGCGATCTGGAAGGAACTGGGCGGCAGCATCCAGGGCCAGGATCGTCTGGCACCGACGCCGAGCAGCGCCAAGGTGCTGGCCCGGGCCTACTCGCCAGACCTGGCGGAAATCATTCGCGACATCAACAAATACAGTAACAACACCATGGCTCAGCAGTTGTTCCTGAGCCTGGGCCAGAAGTTCCGCACCGACGCCGACAGTGATGACGCCAAAGCAGCCCAGCGCGTGGTGCGTCAGTGGCTGGCGCAGAAAGGCATCACCGCACCGCACCTGGTGATGGAGAACGGCTCCGGCCTGTCCCGCGCCGAACGGGTAAGCGCGCGTGAAATGGCCGCGATGCTGCAAGCCGCCTGGCGCAGCCCGTACGCCGCCGAGTTCATCAGCTCGATGCCAATTGCCGGCACCGACGGCACCATGCGCAAACGCCTGAAGCGCACGGCCATGACCGGTGAAGCCCACGTCAAGACCGGCACCCTGAACACTGTGCGTGCCATCTCCGGCTTCAGCCGCGATGTCAATGGCAATACCTGGGCGGTGGTGGCGATCCTTAACGACAAGGCCCCGTTTGGCGCGTCTTCGGTGCTGGATCAGGTGCTGCTGGACTTGTATCGCCAGCCGAAACTGCCGACCACGGCATCGGTGTTGTAACCGGATCCATAGAACACCTCAGATCCAATGTTGGAGATTCTATGTTGCAGGGCAACCCTGCAACATAGAATCTCCAACAGGGTCTGTATGCAGACCTAGCTCATCTGCCCTTCAACCCGATCCCGTCCCGCCTGCTTCGCCGCGTAAACCCCCGAATCCGCCCGCAACAGCAACGCATCCGCACCTTCCCCGGCCCGCCAGCTGGCAATCCCGAAACTCGCGGTAACGATCCCCACCTCGTCGATCGGCGAACTGCGCAACCCTTGCCACAGCTCCACGGCCAACACATGCGCCTGCTCACCACCGATGTCCGGGCAGAGCACCATGAACTCTTCGCCCCCCAGGCGACAGAACACATCGGTGCGCCGCAGGCGACGGCCAATACGCTCACACACCGCCTGCAATACCCGATCGCCCACGGCATGGCCGTGCTGGTCATTGATGCGTTTGAAGTGGTCGATGTCGAGCATGATCACCGACAACTCGCCACCACCGCGCTCGACCCGGGCCATTTCGGTGGTCAGGCGCTCCTGGAAGTAGCGGCGGTTGTGGATCCCGGTCAAGGAGTCGGTCACCGACAGCGCGCGCAATTCCTCTTCCACCCGCTTGAGGTCGGAAATGTCCGAAATGTAGCCATGCCACAGCACACCGCCACCGGGCAGTTCCTCCGGCGTTGCTTCGCCGCGGACCCAGCGCAGGCCACGCTCGGGCAATTGCACGCGATACTCTTCGCGCCAGGGGCTGAGGTTGTCCGCCGACACCTGGATCGACGCGCGGACCCGGCGCGAGTCCTGAGGATGAATCCGCGAGAACACCGCTTCGGCATTGCTTAGCAGTACCTCCAATTCGAGTTCGTAGATCTCGCGCATCCCGTCGCTGGCGTAGATCACGCTGAAGCGCCCATCGAACTCCATCTTGAACTGGTAAATCCCGCCGGGCACATGGGCGCTGAGTTTCTTCAACAACAAGTCCCGCGCCGCCAGGGCCTCGTGGACGCGCTTGCGCTCGGTGATGTCGATACAGATCGCCAAGTGCCCGACCCACAAGCCCTGCTCGTCGAGAACCGGGGTCGCCAGCATGTTCACCGTCAAATGGCTGCCGTCGCGGCGCACCAGCGTCCACTCCCGAGCTTCGTGACCGCCCTCTTCCCCGCCTTCGACCAACATGGCCTGACAGGTCGGAATCGGCTTGCCATAGCGCACGCTCAACTCCGCCGACCGCGCCTGGAGCTCCCGGGGCAGGTGCAGGTTTTCCAGGGTCATGTGGCCCACGGCCTGCGCACTGGAGTAACCGAGCATGTGCTCGGCACCGGCATTGAAAGTGCTGACGATCCCCCGCAGGTCGGTGGCGATGATCGCCACCTGAGTCGCAGCATCCAGCACGCCGCGCAATTGGCCATGCGTGCCGCGCAGCTCTTGCTCACGGGCGTGCAGTTCCTCGGTCCGTTGCTCGACCATTTTCAGCGCCCGTTGCCGCTGGCTGACCAACACATAGAGAAACACACTGAGCAACAAGCTGAGTAAACCACCCAGCACCACCTGGCTGGTCACTGAGGAATGGTTGGCTTGCAGGAACGCTGCACTGGGGCGCATATCCACTTGATAATCGTGGTCGGCCAGGCGCAGCAAGCGCGTGGAGGACAAGTCACTGGCCCCCGCCCGGTTGGTCGACTCGTACAGCACCTCGTGTTGGTCATCGGTGGACAAGTCGAGGATGCGCACCGAGAGAGAATCATGATTCTCTTCCGGCAGCCCGTCCGCCAGCAGCTGGCGCATGCTGATCACCGCCATCACATACCCGGCGGGCGTGCTGCCCGGCAGGTGCTGACGGCTGACCGGTGCCACCAGCAACATACCCCGTGAATAGGCGGGCTCAATGCCTACCAGATGCAATGGTTGCGAGACAGCCATGCGGCCAGTTCGATCGGCACGCTCCAGGGTCGAACGGCGCAGGGGCTGGGCCAGCAGGTCGTAACCCAGCGGCGTGGGCAGTCGGCTCTGGGTTTGGGTATAGAGCACCGGTACGTACTCGTCCCGTTCCGCGGCCGGTTGCAACTGGCCGTCGGCGGTGAGTTCGCGAAAGGTGAAATTGCTCAAGCCTTCGTCATGCATGAAGCGTTCAAGCAAGGGGCGTTCGGCGCGGGAAACCCGTGGTGCCCAGGAATAGGCTTGGGTGCGCCGCAAAAGAGGTTTGGCGTAACCGTCGAATTCCTCGCGGGACACCGACTCGGAATTGGCAAAGAACCGGCGCAGGCCATCGAGGCGCTGCTCCTGATCTTCGAAACGTTCTACGATACGGCTGTAGCGTTCACTGGCGAGCAGTTGGAAACGTTGCCGCATTTGCTGATGAAACTGATTGAGTGTTGCCCAGGCCAGCAACCCCGTAAGAATCCCGCCGACGAGCAATACCAGCAGCGCGACCAGCCAGGCCGAGACATCTTCGCTGATAAAACCCAGGATCTTGGGGCGCACGGCGTGTAACGACATAAACGCAACTCATAACGCCAGGTGCCGGAAAGCCCATTGGCCATGAGTTGAGTTATAGCTATTAGCCACTAATTTGACCAGCACTGAAAGAACCAAAGAGCCTTTAAAAATCAAGGCTCTGTGGATCCAATCAGGCGCAAGTGTCAGCGAGCAGTGATCTTCCAGGCACGGTGGATCTTGCCATTACGGGCGAAATCCGGATCGATGGTCTGGGCGGTGATTTCCTCAACGGCATAACGCTCGGTGAGGTTTTCCTCGAGCTGGAACTTGCGGAAGTTGTTGGAGAAATACAACACCCCGCCCGGTGCCAGTCGCGCCATAGCCAGGTCGATCAACTGCACCTGGTCACGCTGCACGTCGAAGATCCCTTCCATGCGCTTGGAGTTGGAGAAGGTCGGCGGGTCGATGAAGATCAGGTCGTATTCGTCACGGCAGGCGTCGAGCCAGGCCATCACGTCGCCCTGCTCCAGACGGTTCTTGTCGGAGAAGCCATTCAGCGACAGATTGCGCCGCGCCCAGTCCAGGTAGGTTTTCGACAGGTCGACGCTGGTGGTGCTGCGCGCACCGCCCTTGGCCGCATGCACGCTGGCCGTGGCGGTGTAGCAATACAGATTGAGGAAGCGCTTGCCGGCGGCTTCTTTCTGAATCCGCATGCGCATCGGCCGGTGGTCGAGGAACAGCCCGGTGTCGAGGTAGTCGGTGAGGTTCACCAGCAGCTTCACGCCGCCCTCGTTGACCTCGTTGAACTTGCCCTGGGCGCTCTGGCGTTCGTACTGCTTGGTGCCGCTCTGACGTTCGCGACGCTTGACCACCACGCGGCTCTTGTCGATGTTCAACGCCTGCGGGATTGCCGCCAGGGCATCGAACATCCGCGCCGAGGCTTTTTCCGGATCGATGGATTTCGGCGCGGCGTATTCCTGAACGTGGACCCAGTCGTGATACAGGTCGATGGCCATGGAATATTCCGGCATGTCGGCATCGTAGACGCGGTAGCAGTCGATGCCTTCACGCTTGACCCACTTGCCCAGCGCCTTGACGTTCTTTTGCAGACGGTTGGCAAACATCTGCCCACCTTCGCTCAGGCGCGGCTGTTCGATCACCGGGGCGGGTGCCGGAGCCGGTTTGATCGGATTACCGTTCTTGTTGTACTTGCGCTCTTGCGGCTCACTCGGTGCTTCATCGTAGGCCGCCTGTTCACGCTCGGCCTGACGCTGTTCCGGGGTGCGACGCTCGCCGGTGACGAACTGGTCTGGCGTGACCTTGATCAGCAGCAATTTGCACGGCAACGCGCCGTTCCAGAACGAATACTGTTTGTGGCTGCGGATGCCCATGCGCTTGCCCAGGTCCGGAGCGCCGGTGAACACCGCCGCCTCCCAGTTCAAGCACGCCTGACGCAGACGCTCGCCGAGGTTCTGGTAGAGGTAGAGCAGGCTCGCCTCATCGCCCAGACGCTCGCCGTACGGAGGGTTGCAGATCACCAGGCCTTTCTGGTTCTGGTCCGGGCGCGGTTCGAACGTTGCCACTTCGCCCTGGTAAATCTTGATCCACTCGCTCAGGCCGGCACGTTCGACGTTGTTGCGGCCCGGTTGAATCAGGCGTGGGTCGGCTTCGTAACCGCGAATCCACAGCGGTGGCTTGGCCAGGCCGGCCGCGGCGCGCTCGGTGGCTTCTTCGTGGAGTTTTTTCCACAGCGCCGGCACGTGACCGAGCCAAGCGGTAAAGCCCCATTGCTCGCGGCGCAGATTCGGCGCCATGTCGGCGGCGATCATGGCGGCTTCCACCAGGAACGTGCCGACACCGCACATCGGGTCAGCCAGCGCGCCGCCATCGGCGGCAATGCGCGGCCAGCCGGCACGGATCAGAATCGCCGCCGCGAGGTTTTCCTTCAGCGGCGCCGCGCCTTGCTGCAAGCGATAGCCGCGCTGGTGCAGGCTGTGCCCGGACAGGTCGAGGGACAGGATGGCTTCGCCACGGTCCAGACGCAGGTGAATGCGCAGGTCCGGGTTGAGCTTGTCGATGGACGGGCGATCGCCTTGCGGGGTGCGCAGTTTGTCGACGATGGCATCCTTGACCTTCAAGGCGCCGAAGTGCGTGTTATCGATGCCAGAGCCGTGACCGCTGAATTCGACGGCCAGGGTGCCGTCGTTGAGCATGTGGTCTTGCCAATCGATATCCAGCACGCCGTGATAGAGATCTTCGGCGTCCTTCATCGGAAAGCGCTTGAGCACCAACAGCACCCGGTTCGCCAGACGCGACCACAGGCACAGGCGATAAGCGGTTTCCATGGTGGCCATGCCGCGCACAGCCGAGGTGTGCTCGCGTGCTTCCTCAAGGCCAAGCCCGACGGCTTCCTCGATGAGCAGACCTTCAAGGCCTTTAGGGCAAGTGAGGAAGAGTTCGAAACGATCGGACATGGTAATTCCAGAGCCTTTAGCTAAGTGAACCGGCAACGCGTTGCCGATCCGGTTTTCAATCAGGCGTTTTTCTAACAGAACGCCCGCGTGGCACGAAGGTGTGCCGTCCCACCCTGACTGCTCGGGTTAAAAGAGCTTAGATGCCAGGGCAGATAAAAAAGTTGATGAAACAAAATGTCATAAGTCGACCCTTCGTCGAATAATACCCAAGGGCAACGGGTGTCATTCTCGTTAAGGCGCCCCCCCCCAGCATCCAGCGAAGGGCCGATCATACCGGGCTTTGGCCAATCAACACGGCACAAATATCGTGTTACTTATGGCCATACCATCTTTATGGTTACGTTCTTATGACAAAACGGTCATTCCCTCGATGTGACGCATTGGTTAGAACTCCACTCAGGTTGACGTCGCAACGGCGTCA
Source organism: Pseudomonas sp. FP1740 (assembly GCF_030687165.1). Classification (NCBI taxonomy): domain Bacteria; kingdom Pseudomonadati; phylum Pseudomonadota; class Gammaproteobacteria; order Pseudomonadales; family Pseudomonadaceae; genus Pseudomonas; species Pseudomonas sp. FP1740. Next base: position 2,077,273 of record NZ_CP117461.1, on the reverse strand, counting down.
ACACCTTGGCTCGCGACGCCGGCAGCGAGCCACCAACGGCAGAATTTTTCTGCCTGACCTCGATTGAGGTCGACGCGATACATACAGTCAACAAGTGAGGGAAACACCCTATGAGAAGACTTAAGCGTGATCCGTTGGAAAGAGCATTTTTGCGCGGATATCAATATGGCGTTGGTGGTAAATCCCGTGAGCTTTGCCCTTTTACTCTACCGTCGGTACGCCAAGCCTGGATCAATGGCTGGCGAGAAGGACGCGGCGACAATTGGGACGGTATGACCGGCACTGCGGGAATCCACAGACTCAACGAACTTCACGCCGTCGGCTAATACAGGGCACACACTCCGACACGACAATCTGAATACGCAACGACTTAACCACGCACGTCCTATCCGGACGGCGGGCTTCGGCCCAGGGGCTCCTTCGGGGAGCCCTTTTTTATGCCTGCTCCAAATTCAGCGAAGAAACCATTTTGGCGAGGGGGCTTGCCCCCTCGCGACAAAAGCCCTCAGCACAAGGCCCCTACACTGCCTTCAGCGCAGCGCGGCGATGGCATCTACCGATTCACGAATCAGTGCCGGGCCTTTATAGATAAAGCCCGAATAGATCTGCACCAGGCTCGCACCCGCGGCGATTTTCTCAGCCGCGTGCTTGCCTTCGGTGATACCGCCCACGGCGATGATCGGCAAGCGACCGGCCAGTTCCGCCGCCAGCACCTTCACGGTGTGGGTGCTCTTGTCGCGAACCGGTGCGCCGGACAACCCGCCCGCCTCGTCACCGTGCTCCAGGCCTTCGACGCCCACGCGGCTCAGGGTGGTGTTGGTGGCGATCACCGCATCCATCCCGGTTTCGATCAACGCCTGGGCGACTTGAGCGGTTTCTTCATCGCTCATGTCCGGCGCGATCTTGATCGCCAGCGGCACATGTTTGCCGTGGCGCAGGGCCAATTCCGCCCGGCGCGTGGCCAGGTCGGCGAGCAATTGCTTGAGCGAATCGCCGAATTGCAGGCTGCGCAGGCCCGGTGTGTTCGGCGAGCTGACATTGACCGTCACGTAGCTGGCGTGTGCGTAGACCTTGTCCAGGCAGATCAGGTAGTCGTCAACCGCACGTTCAACCGGCGTATCAAAGTTTTTGCCGATATTGATACCCAGCACGCCCTTGTACTTGGCTGCCGCCACGCGAGCGAGCAAGTGATCGACACCGAGGTTGTTGAAACCCATGCGGTTGATGATCGCTTCGGCCTCCGGCAAGCGGAAAATCCGGGGTTTCGGATTACCCGGTTGCGGACGCGGGGTAATGGTGCCGATTTCGATAAAGCCGAAACCCAATTGGGCAAACCCGTCGATCGCCGCACCGTTCTTGTCCAGTCCGGCCGCCAGACCCACCGGGTTCGGGAAATCCAGGCCCATGACCGTCACCGGCATTTTCGCCGGTGCTTTGCACAGCAAGCCGTTGAGGCCCAAACGCCCGCCCGCGCCGATCAGGTCCAGGGACAGATCGTGGGAGGTTTCCGGGGAAAGTTTGAACAGCAGCTGACGGGCCAGGGTGTACATGGGCAGGCTTGACTCGGTTGGCGATGAGAGGCGGCGATTATAGCCGTGCATCAGAGCTTCACGCGAGGCGCACGACAAAATCAGCCAGCGATGGCATATGCCTTGCACCAACATGGGCATCAGCACTCATGCCAACGACGGAATGAGTGGAAGGACAATGGCGTCGTCACCGGCTCTGCTCGCGCAGAGGCCATGGGGCGACGTTTTTTTTGGAAGGTGCAAATCGATGAATGAACCATCAGCCGGCCCACTGGCCTGGGTCAACGGCAGCGATGCCCCGGAAAAAACCGAAATCAACCTTGGCTTCATGGCCCTCAGTGACTGTGCCTCAGTGGTGGTCGCCGCCACCCAGGGCTTTGCCCAGCCTTACGGCCTGACCCTGAACCTCAAGCGCCAGTCGTCCTGGGCCAACCTGCGGGACAAACTGGTCAGCGGCGAACTCGACGCCGCCCACAGCCTGTACGGCCTGATTTACGCCGTGCACCTGGGCATCGGCGGCGTAGCCTCCACCGACATGGCCGTGCTCATGGGCCTGAACCAGAACGGCCAAAGCATCAACCTCTCCCACGGCTTGCAGGCCCTGGGCGTGACCAGTCCTGAAGCACTGGACCATCACGTGCACCAAAGTCGCCCAAAACTGACCTTCGCCCAGACATTTCCCACAGGCACCCACGCCATGTGGCTGTATTACTGGCTGGCGAGCCAGGGCATTCATCCGTTGCAGGATGTCGATAGCGTGGTCGTCCCCCCGCCGCAAATGATCGCGCACCTGCAAGCCGGGCGCATCGACGGGTTCTGCGTCGGCGAACCGTGGGCTGCCAGTGCGGTGCAACAGAATCTCGGGTTCACCATGGCCACCACCCAGACCATCTGGCCCGACCACCCGGAAAAAGTCCTTGGCTGCACCCGCGCCTTCGTCGAGCAATACCCCAATACCGCCCGGGCCTTGGTGATGGCGATCCTCGAGGCCAGCCGCTTCATCGAAGCCAGCCGCGAAAATCGCCGCAGCACCGCGCAACTGTTGAGCGCCCCCGAATACCTCGATGCCCCGCTCGATTGCATCGAACCGCGCTTGCTCGGCGACTATACCGACGGCCTGGGCAATCACTGGCAAGACCCGCATGCGATGCGTTTCCACAGTGGCGGCGAGGTCAATCTGCCGTATTTGTCCGACGGCATGTGGTTCATGACCCAGTTCCGTCGCTGGGGCTTATTGCGCGACGACCCGGATTACCTCCGCGTGGCCCGTCAGGTTCAGCAACTAGACTTGTACCGAGAGGCCGCCACCGCTGTCGGCGTGCCCGCCCAGGCTCAGGAAATGCGCAGCAGTCAACTGATCGACGGCAAAGTCTGGGACGGTTCGGACCCGGCTGGCTATGCCCACAGTTTTACGCTGCACGCCATGAGCGACAGCGCCCCCCTTCTCGCCAGCCGCTGACAGGAGCCTGCAAATATGTTGCGTATCCTGCTGATCAATGACACCGCAAAAAAAGTCGGGCGTCTGAAGGCGGCCCTGACCGAAGCCGGGTTCGAGGTCATCGACGAGTCCGGCCTGACCATCGACCTGCCCGCGCGCGTCGAAACGGTGCGTCCGGACGTGATTCTGATCGATACCGAGTCACCGAGCCGCGATGTGATGGAACAAGTGGTGCTGGTTACTCGCGACCAGCCACGGCCAATCGTGATGTTCACCGACGAGCACGACCCCAGCGTGATGCGCCAGGCGATCAAGTCCGGCGTCAGTGCCTACATCGTCGAAGGCATTCACGCACAACGCCTGCAGCCGATTCTCGACGTGGCCATGGCGCGCTTTGAAAGCGACCAGGCCCTGCGCGCGCAACTGCACGCCCGCGACCAGCAACTGGCCGAGCGCAAGCGCATCGAGCTGGCCAAGGGGCTGCTGATGAAGATGAAGGACTGCAACGAAGAAGAGGCCTACACCCTGATGCGCCGCCAGGCCATGAGCCGCCAGCAGAAGCTGATACAGGTGGCGGAGCAAATCATTGCCATGAGTGAACTGTTGGGTTGATCCGATCATTGTGGCGAGGGGGCTCGCCCCCGTTGGGCTGCGAAGCGGCCCCTTGCATTCCTTCAGAAGACTTCGCAAACAGGTCTTGCGACGGTTTCGCCGCCGAACAGGGTGATGCGGCGGTCCGACAAGCCCCCTCGCCACAAAAAGCAGATTGTTGGCACAGATCTCGCTAAGTAATCCCTGCAAGGTAACCAACGGCGGTTGCCCCACCTACGACAAAGACGTCGCTCACCTCATTCGCCCCCTTTTGCGAATCAGGTAGCGGCGTTTTTCCGTTTTGGCCCCAGAGACCGGGGCTGGTGGTGCGGCCGTTGCGGCGCCCCACCTGCAAGCTCATGACTCCTTCTTGATACGCCTGACAGCTGAGGTGCGCGATGAATTCAAGCTTCTGGAAATCCGGCCATACCCCGACACTGTTCGCAGCCTTCCTCTATTTCGATCTGAGCTTCATGGTCTGGTACCTGCTCGGCCCCCTGGCGGTGCAGATCGCCGCTGACCTGCACCTGACCACCCAACAGCGCGGGCTGGTGGTGGCCACGCCGATTCTGGCCGGCGCCGTATTGCGCTTTGCGATGGGCCTGCTGGCTGATCGCCTGTCGCCAAAAACCGCCGGGATCATCGGCCAGATAATCGTCATCAGCGCCCTGCTCGTTGCCTGGAAAGTCGGCATCCACAGTTACGAGCAGGCGCTGTTGCTGGGCCTGTTCCTCGGCATGGCCGGTGCGTCTTTCGCCGTCGCCCTGCCGCTGGCCTCGCAATGGTATCCGCCGCAGCACCAAGGCAAAGCCATGGGCATCGCCGGTGCCGGTAACTCGGGCACCGTGCTGGCAGCCCTGATCGCCCCGGTGCTGGCCGCCGCTTATGGCTGGAGCAACGTGTTCGGCTTCGCCCTGATACCGCTGATCCTGACCCTGATCGTCTTCGCCTGGCTGGCCAAGAACGCCCCTGAGCGGCCTAAAGCCAAGTCCATGGCCGACTACCTCAAGGCCCTGGGTGACCGCGACAGCTGGTGGTTCATGTTTTTCTACAGCGTGACCTTTGGCGGCTTCATCGGCCTGGCCAGCGCCCTGCCCGGCTACTTCAACGACCAGTACGGCCTGAGCCCGGTCACTGCCGGTTACTACACCGCTGCTTGCGTGTTCGGTGGCAGCCTGATGCGTCCGCTGGGCGGCGCGCTGGCGGATCGCTTCGGCGGGATTCGCACCCTGTTGGCGATGTACACCGTGGCAGCGATCTGCATCGCGACAGTGGGTTTCAATCTGCCGAGTTCCTACGCAGCGTTGGCGCTTTTCGTCTGCACTATGCTCGGTTTAGGTGCAGGTAACGGTGCCGTATTCCAGTTGGTCCCACAGCGTTTTCGTCGGGAGATCGGTGTGATGACCGGTTTGATCGGCATGGCCGGTGGCATCGGTGGCTTCGCACTGGCGGCCGGCATGGGCGCGATCAAGCAAAGTACCGGCAGCTATCAAATGGCCTTGTGGTTGTTCGCCAGCCTCGGCGTACTCGCCTGGTTCGGTCTGCACGGAGTTAAACGTCGCTGGAGAACCACTTGGGGTTCGGCAGCCGTCACCGCGGCTCGCGTGTGAGGATTGAATGAGCCTGCAACTGAGTTTTGCCGAAGCCAGCGCCATCGGCCCTCGCGAAGAGAACCAGGACGCTCTGCGCCTGGTCACTCCGGCCCCGGCACTGGCGGCGAGCAAGGGTTACCTGTTCGCCATCGCCGACGGCGTCAGCCAATGCGCCGATGGCGGTCTCGCGGCCCGTTCGACCTTGCAGGCTTTGGCGCTGGATTATTACGCCACACCGGAAACCTGGGGTGTCGCCCAAGCGCTGGATCGCCTGCTGCTGGCGCAAAATCGCTGGTTGCAGGCCAACGGCGGCGGGCAACCGCTGCTGACCACGGTCAGTGCCCTGGTGATGCGCGGCAGGCGTTTCACCCTGGCGCATGTCGGCGATTGCCGGGTGTACCGCTGGCACGCCGACACCTTGCAACGGGTGAGCGAGGATCACGTCTGGGACCAGCCGGGCATGCAGCATGTGCTCAAGCGGGCCCTGGGGCTGGATCAACATCTGGTGCTGGATTTTCTGGACGGTGAACTGCGCCTGAACGAGAGTTTCGTGCTGCTCAGCGACGGCATCTGGGCCGTGCTGGGCGACACCGCCATCGCGGCGATTCTGCGCGATCAACCTGACCTCAACAGTGCCGCGCAGACCCTGGTCAGCGCCGCGCACCTGGCCGGCAGTCAGGACAATGCCAGCGCCCTGCTGGTGCGGGTCGATGCCCTTGGCGAAACCAGCATTGGCGATGCACTGATTCACCTGCAGCAATGGCCTCTCCCGCCTGCACTGAAACCGGGCCAGACCTTCGAAGGCTGGCAGGTCGAAGGGATCCTCGGCCAGAGCCAGCAATCGCTGCTCTACCGGGTGCGCGACGCACAGCAACAGCCCTGGCTGCTGAAAACCTTGCCCGCTGCTCTGCGTGACGATCATCAAGCCGGCCAGGCATTGTTGTCGGAGGAATGGTTTCTCAAGCGTGTAGCCGGTCGCCATTTCCCTGAAGTCCATGCCGCCAGTCAGCGTCAGCATTTGTACTACGTGATGCGCGAATATTCCGGGTCGACCCTGGCGGAGCTGCATGCACGCGTCACAACGCTGCCACTGGCGCAATGGCAGGACCTGGCCGAACGCTTGCTGCGGGCTGTCGGCATCCTGCATCGACGGCAGATCCTGCATCGCGATATCAAACCGGAGAACCTGCTGCTGGGGGACGACGGCGAGTTGCGCCTGCTGGATTTCGGCCTCGCCTACTGTCCGGGGCTGTCCGAAGATCAAGCCTTCGCCCTGCCTGGAACGCCCAGCTATATCGCGCCGGAAGCGTTTCGCGGCGACCCGCCGACACCACAACAGGATTTATATGCAGTCGGCGTGACCTTGTACTACCTACTCACCGGGCATTATCCCTACGGCGAAATCGAAGCGTTCCAGCGCCCACGGTTTGGCGTGCCTGTCAGCGCCAGTCGCTACCGGCCCGACCTGCCGGAATGGATCGCGCAAAGTCTGGAGCGCGCGGTGGCGGTCGCCCCGGATCAGCGCTTTGAAACGGCCGAAGAATGGTTGTTGCTGCTGGAACAGGGAGAACGACGCAGTTTGAGCGTGCGCCCCAGACCGTTACTGGAGCGCGAACCGTTGAAGGTCTGGCGGACGTTGGCGCTGGTGTCGTTGCTGGTGAATCTGGTGCTGCTGTTTTTGTTGTTTCATGGCTAACACCAATCCTTTGTAGCAGCTACAGGGACCGCGCCAATTGCGGGCAACATGCATTGTTTCGGTGCACAAACACCCCAATCAAATACCGAGACCGCGACCAACCCCAGCAAATTCTGGTGTCTGAAGAACTTGGCACAACCACTGCATTACCTTTCCCAACAGACATAAAGCCCGGCCTTCAACGTAGAAGGCTGCGCTGCCCGAGAGAACGGGACAAGGACAAAGGCGTCCTCGCTAGTTAACTAGCGGGACGCCTTTTTTTGTTTGCGCAAAATTTTGTCGAGCAAGGCCTGAATGCCCTGATGAGGCAGGCCCGAGCTCCCCGGAGAACCTGATGAAAAAACTAAAACTGGTGATGATCGGCAACGGCATGGCCGGGGTTCGTACCCTGGAAGAACTGCTCAAGCTGAGTAATGAGCTGTACGACATCACGGTCTTCGGCGCCGAACCGCATACCAACTACAACCGCATCCTGCTGTCGCCCGTACTGGCCGGCGAACAAACGTTCGAAGAGATCGTGCTCAACGATCTGGACTGGTACCTGGAAAACAACATCAAGCTGCTGCTCAACCGCAAAGTGGTGGAGATCGACCGGGTCAAACGCCGGGTCATCGCCGAAGACGGCACTGAGGCTGAATACGACCGCCTGCTGATTGCCACCGGCTCGACCCCGTTCATCCTGCCGATCCCCGGCAATACCTTGCAGGGCGTGATCGGCTACCGCGACATCGCCGACACCCAGGTGATGATCGACACCGCCAAGACCCACAAGCACGCCGTGGTCATTGGTGGCGGCCTGCTGGGCCTTGAAGCCGCCAACGGCCTGATGCTGCGGGGCATGCACGTCACCGTGGTGCACATCGGCGAATGGCTGCTGGAGCGCCAACTGGACAAAACCAGCGGCCAACTCCTGCAAACCGCCCTGGAAGCCCGCGGCCTGCATTTCCGCCTGTGCGAACAGACCCAGGCCCTGCACGACGCCGGCAATGGCCGGGTCGGCTCGGTGCAGTTCAAGAACGGTGACATCATCCCCGCCGACCTGGTGGTGATGGCCGCCGGCATTCGCCCCAACACCGAACTGGCGGAAAAAGCCGGCATCCCTTGCAGCCGCGGGATTCTGGTCAACGACACAATGCAAACCTACGACCCTCGGGTGTACGCCATCGGTGAATGCGCCAGCCACCGCGGCACCGCCTACGGCTTGGTCGCACCGCTGTTCGAACAAGCCAAGGTGTGCGCCAACCACCTCGCCCAACTGGGCTTCGCCACTTACAAGGGCTCGGTGACGTCGACCAAATTGAAAGTCACCGGCATCGACCTGTTCTCCGCCGGCGACTTCATGGGCGGCGAAGGCACCGAGACCATCACCCTCTCCGACCCGATCGGCGGGGTCTACAAGAAACTGGTGATCAAGGATGACGTGCTGGTCGGCGCCTGTCTGTACGGCGATACGGCAGACGGCGGTTGGTATTTCCGGCAGATCCGTGAGAACCATGCCATCGGCGAGATCCGCGATCACCTGATGTTTGGCGAAAATGCTTTAGGCGATGTAGGACATCAAGGCCAGGACAAAGCCATGAGCATGGCCGACACCGCCGAAGTCTGCGGCTGTAACGGCGTGTGCAAAGGCACCATCGTCAAAGCCATTCAGGAACACGGGCTGTTCAGCGTCGACGACGTGAAGAAACACACCAAGGCCGCCAGCTCTTGCGGCTCCTGCGCCGGCCTCGTCGAACAAATCCTGATCAACACCGTGGGCGGTGCGGCAGACGTCAAACCGAAAAGCGAAAAAGCCATCTGCGGTTGCAGCGACCTCAACCACGGGCAAATCCGCCAGGCCATCCGCGACCAGCATCTGCTGACCATCGCCGGCACCATGAGCTACCTGAACTGGCGCACCCCGAATGGCTGCGCCACCTGCCGCCCGGCGCTCAACTACTACCTGATTTCCACCTGGCCGGGCGAAGCGAAGGACGATCCGCAATCGCGGCTGATCAACGAACGTGCCCACGCCAACATTCAGAAAGACGGCACTTACTCTGTCGTCCCGCGGATGTGGGGCGGTGTGACCAATCCTTCAGAGCTGCGGCGCATTGCCGACGTGGCCGACAAGTACAACGTGCCAATGGTCAAGGTCACCGGCGGCCAGCGCATCGACTTGCTGGGAATCAAAAAGCAAGACCTGCCGGGGGTCTGGAAAGACCTGGACATGCCGTCCGGCCACGCCTACGGCAAATCCATCCGCACCGTGAAAACCTGTGTCGGCAGTGAGTTCTGCCGCTTCGGCACCCAGAATTCCACGCAACTGGGCATCGAGCTCGAACATGACCTGTTCAACATGTGGTCGCCGCACAAAGTGAAACTGGCTGTCTCCGGTTGCCCACGCAACTGCTCGGAAGCGGGGATCAAGGACGTCGGAATTATCGGCGTGGACTCCGGCTGGGAGATGTACATCGGTGGCAACGGCGGGATCAAGACCGAAGTCGCGGAGTTCTTCGTCAAGCTGAAAACCGCTGAAGAAGTGCGCGAATACAACGGCGCTTTCCTGCAGCTGTACCGTGAAGAAGCCTTCTACCTCGAGCGCACCGTGCATTACCTGCAACGGGTCGGCATGGAACACATCAAGAAAGCCGTGCTGGAAGACCCGGTACGGCGCAAGGCACTCAACGAACGCCTGCAATTCTCCCTGTCGTTCGAACAGGACCCGTGGAAAGAACGCCTTGAGCAACCACTGCTGAAAAAAGAATTCGAGGTCATTCCCGTGAAGAACCTGGAGGTGTCGGTATGAACTGGCTGGATATCTGCGCACTGGAAGAGATCAACACCCTTGGCTCGCGGATCATCGCCGGCCCGAAAGGTGACATCGCGATTTTTCGTACGAGCGACGATGAGGTTTTCGCCCTCGACGACCGCTGCCCGCACAAGGGCGGACCGCTGTCCCAGGGTTTGATCTACGGCAAACGGGTGGCCTGCCCGCTGCACAACTGGCAAATCGACCTGGAAACCGGTGAAGCCCAGGCTCCCGATATCGGCTGCGCCCACCATCATTCGGCACGGGTCGAAAATGGCCGGGTGCTGCTGGCCCTGCGGGAAGCAAGCTGATGGACCGCCAAATCACCGCCTCCACCTGCTGCTACTGCGGGGTCGGCTGCGGCGTGCTGATCGAGCACGACGGCGAGCGCATTCTCGGCGTCAGCGGCGATCCGGCGCACCCGGCCAACTTCGGCAAATTGTGCAGTAAAGGTTCGACCTTGCACCTGACCGGCGACCTGACCGCGCGCGCCCTGTACCCTGAGTTGCGCCTGGGCAAGGGCCTTGCCCGCAGCCGCACCGATTGGGACAGCGCCCTCGATCACGCCGCCAGCGTCTTCGCCCAAACCATCGCCGAACACGGCCCGGACAGCGTCGCGTTCTACATCTCCGGGCAACTGCTGACTGAGGATTACTACGCCTTCAACAAACTGGCGCGGGCGCTGGTGGGCACCAACAACATCGACAGCAATTCACGGCTGTGCATGTCTTCAGCGGTGGTCGGCTACAAGCGCAGCCTTGGCGCCGATGCTCCGCCCTGCAACTACGAAGACCTGGAACTGAGCGACTGCGTGATGATCGTCGGCAGCAACATGGCTTACGCCCACCCGATCCTGTTTCGTCGCCTGGAAGAAGCCAAATCCCGTCGTCCGCAGATGAAAGTCATCGTCATCGACCCACGGCGCACCGACACCTGCGATCTGGCTGACCTGCACCTGGCGATTCTGCCCGGTACCGATGTCGCCTTGTTCCATGGGATTTTGCACTTGCTGCTGTGGGAAGACTGGATCGACCGCGACTTCATCAAGGCCCACACCGAAGGCCTGGCCGAGCTGAAAAACCTGGTGCGCGATTACACCCCGACAATGGTTTCGCAACTCTGTGGCATCAGCGTCGAGCAACTGCAGCAATGCGCGGAATGGGTCGGCACGTCACCGAGCTTTCTGTCGCTGTGGTGCATGGGGCTGAATCAGTCCACCGCCGGCAGCGCGAAGAACAGCGCACTGATCAATCTGCACCTGGCCACCGGGCAAATCGGTCGGCCCGGTGCAGGACCTTTCTCGTTGACCGGTCAGCCGAATGCCATGGGTGGCCGGGAAACCGGCAGTTTGTCAAACCTGCTGCCGGGTCATCGCGAAGCGGCCAATGCCGAACACCGGGCGCAAGTGGCCGCCTATTGGGGCGTCGATCAACTGCCCGAAAACACCGGGCTAACAGCCATCGAACTGTTCGAGCAGATGCGCAGCGGCAAGATCAAAGCCCTGTGGATCGCCTGTACCAACCCCGCCCAGTCGCTGCCGGACCAGACCGCTGTGCGCGAGGCACTGCAAGCCTGCCCGTTCGTGGTGTTGCAGGAAGCCTTCCACACCACCGAAACCGCCGCGTTCGCCGACCTGCTGCTACCCGCCGCCAGTTGGGGTGAAAAGGACGGCACCGTTACCAACTCCGAGCGGCGCATTTCCCACGTCCGCCGAGCCATCGGCGCCCCCGGAGAAGCACGGCCCGACTGGGCGATCACCGTGGATTTCGCACAGCGCCTGGAAAAACGTCTGCGTCCTGGAGCCTCCAGCCTGTTTGCCTTTGAAACCCCGGCACAGGTCTTCGACGAATACAAACAACTGACTCGCGGCCGCGACCTCGACCTGTCCGGGATCAGTCATGAGTTGATCGACCAGCTCGGTCCGCAGCAATGGCCCTTCCCCGCCAGTGCCCGCGAAGGCACCGCGCGGCTGTACCTCGATGGGATTTTCCCGACCGCCAGCGGGCGTGCGCAGTTCGTGACCGACCCGTATCGCGCCGCCAAGGAACAACGCGATGCGCGTTTCCCGCTGACCTTGATCACCGGTCGCCTGCGCGATCAATGGCACGGCATGAGCCGCACCGGCACCGCCGCGCAACTGTTCGGCCATGTCAGCGAAGCCGTGTTGAGCCTGCACCCGGATGAACTGCGTCGGCATCGCCTGCAACCTGGCGACCTGATCAATCTGAAAAGTCGCCGGGGCGCGGTGATCCTGCCAGTCAGCAGCGATGACAGCGTACGTCCGGGCCAGGCCTTCCTGCCGATGCACTGGGGCGACCGCTTCCTCAAGGGCGGTGTGAACACCCTCACCCTTCCCGCCTTCGATCCGTTGTCGAAGCAACCGGAACTCAAACACAGCGGCGTGCGACTCGAGCCTGTGCACTTGCCCTGGCAGCTTTTCGCCCTGATTGAAGGCGATGTTCAACAGCACCTGGAGACGTTGCGACCACTCTGCGAGGCGTTTTCCTACGCCAGCCTCAGCCTGGCTGGCCGTGAGCGCCCTGCGCTGCTGATACGCGCCGCCAGCGCCAGCGCGCCAGAGCCGCAGCTGCTGCGCGATATCGATCAATGCCTGGGGCTCAACGACGGCCCGGTATTGGCTTATGACGATCCCCGGCGTTCGATCGGTAAACGGGTGCGTATCGAGAACGGCCGGATCACCGCGATTCGCCTGGCCGGTGAAACACTCGCCCAACATTGGCTGCAAAGCCTGTGGCTCGAAGGTCGCGCCGACGAACAACTGCGCCGTTGGCTGCTGGCTCCGTTGAGTGCTCCGCCAGGCAACGCTGGCGCCCCGGCATCCGGCAGCAAAACCCTGTGCAACTGCATGAACGTCAGCCAGAACGCAATCTGTGCCGGCATCAGCCGTGGCCTGGACTTGCAGGGTTTGAAACAAGAATTGGGCTGCGGCACGCAATGCGGCTCCTGCGTCCCGGAAATCAAGCGTTTACTGGCCGCCACTGCGCAGCCAGTCGCCGTCACCTCGTGAGGAAAACACTATGAGCGCAAAAGTCTGGCTGGTGGGTGCGGGTCCCGGCGATGCGGAATTGCTGACCCTCAAGGCGGTTCGCGCGTTGCGCGAAGCGGACGTGGTGTTGATCGACGATCTGGTCAATCCTGCGGTACTGGAGCATTGTCCAAATGCGCGAATTATTCCCGTGGGCAAGCGCGGCGGCTGTCGCTCCACGCCTCAAGCCTTCATTCATCGCCTGATGCTGCGTTATACCCGCCACGGCAAATGCGTGGTGCGACTCAAGGGTGGCGATCCGTGCATCTTCGGGCGCGGCGGTGAAGAGGCGCAGTGGTTACGTGAACGAGGGGTCGAGGTTGAATTGGTCAATGGCATCACCGCTGGCCTTGCCGGCGCGACCCAATGTGATATTCCGCTGACGCTGCGGGGCGTCGCCCGTGGCGTGACACTGGTCACGGCGCACACTCAGGATGACAGTAGCCTGAACTGGCAGGCCCTGGCTCAAGGCGGCACCACGTTGGTGATCTACATGGGCGTGGCAAAACTCAGTGAAATCCGCGAGCAACTGCTGGCCGGAGGAATGGCAGCCGATACACCCGTGGCAATGATCGAAAACGCTTCGCTGCCGCACCAACGGGAATGCCGGAGCGACCTGACAGCAATGGAAGAGGATGCCCTCAGCTTTCAGTTGAAGAGCCCGGCGATCCTGGTGATCGGTGCCGTGGCAGCCCGTACAACTTCATCTCTGTGGGAGCGCGACTTGCCCGCGATGGTGGCCGACCAATCAGCCTGAACCCTACCTATTACTCCCCCTTCACCAAATCGCAGACAAAGAAAAGCCCGGCCTAAGCCGGGCTTTTCTTGAGCTGCGAGCTAATTACTTAGCTTGAGCTTCAACCTTCGCTTCTACGCGACGGTTTACAGCGCGACCAGCTTCAGTGGCGTTGTCAGCAACTGGGCGGGATTCGCCGTAGCCAACAGACTGAACGCGGGACGACTGAACACCGTACTGGTTGGTCAGAACTTGCTTAACGGCGTTTGCACGACGCTCGGACAGTTTCTGGTTGTAAGCGTCAGGACCGACGGAGTCAGTGTGACCTTCAACAACAGTAGTGGTGGATGGGTACTGCTTCATGAAGTCAGCCAGGTTTTTGATGTCGCCGTAGCTGTTAGGCTTGACTACCGACTTGTTGAAGTCGAATTTCACGTCCAGCTCAACACGGACAACTTCAGCAACTGCCGGGCAGCCATCAGCGTCAACAGTTACGTTGGCTGGGGTGTCCGGGCACTTGTCAACGTTGTCGCAAACGCCATCGTTGTCGCTGTCGGAGCACACTTCAGCGGGTGCTGGAACTGGAGCAGCAGCAGGCTTGGAGCCGCCACCGAAGTTCACACCGATACCGACGCTTGGAGCCCACTCGGTGTCGCCCTGGTCGATGTTGTACTGAGCTTCAACGCCGGCACGGGCGTAGAAGTTCTCGGTGAAGTACAGCTTGGCACCGCCGCCAACGTTGGCGAAAGTGGAGCGGTTACGACCCGAACCGTTCTGGCCAATGCTCTGGTCCGAGAAACCGGCAGAAACGTATGGACGGATCATGTCGCCTGGGTTGTTGAAGTGGTACAGAGCGTCCAGAGCGGTATCAGCGCCCTTTACGTTGCGACCATCATCTGCACGTACGTTGTGTACTTCGTCGTAGGCCAGACGCAGTTCTACGTCGTCGGTCAGGAAGTAACCAACCGAGCCGCCGAACAGGTTGCCGTTGTTCTTGAAGTTACGATCGCTGTCGTACTGTTCTTTCTTGGCGAAGCCTTCGATTTCAACTGCGCCTTGGCCTTGTGCCAGCGCGCCGAACGAAGTAGCGGCAATAAGAGAACCAATGGCCAAGCCCAAGGTGTTTTTCAGTTTCATCCGTTAAATCCCCATCTGGTGATTGTGAAGCAGTCCCGCAAACCGGGGGACAACTCGGCGGCAAGTCTATCAGAACTTGCCTACACGTAAGAGATATTTGCGCCAAACTAAGTTTCGGCAATGCCTGCAAATTTCTCACGCAATTTGTCTAGAGCGCGTTTGTACCGCATTTTTGTTGCACTCAAACCCATGTGCATGATGTCTGCGATCTCCTGAAACTCCAGCTCTGCGACAAAACGTAGCACCAGAATTTCACGGTCAATCGGGTTCACATACACCAGCCAGCGATCAAGTCCGCCCTTCTCCTCGGGTTTCGGCGCCTTTTCTTCAGACGCTTCCTCGAGGGGGTCCAGACTCAAAGCGTCCATCAAGCGACGCTTACGCCGTTCCTTCCGATACTGAGTGATGCACTCGTTGTACGTGATGCTGTAGAGCCACGTTTTGAACTTCGATTTGCCCTCGAAGTTCTTCAGGCCGTACAGCACCTTCAACATCACTTCCTGACAGACATCGTCTGCATCACGATCGTTCCCCAGATATCGTGCACAAACGTTAAATAATGTTCGCTGGTAACGCCGCATCAGTTCTTCATAGGCGCGCGTTACGTGAAACAGCTCGGAGTGCGAGCGCGCGACCAACTCCTCATCAGAGAGCTCGCGGGGGTCGTAGCGCGTGGAGAGCGATTGAGCTTTATTCAAAACAAGTCGGGCCGACAGTCAGGTCAATGTCCGCCGCTGCCCTTCAGGGCAATTTGCGGCGGCATACATTAGCAGGATTTGCCGGGTTAGCGGCTACTCACATGCTGCTCCAGGAGAATCCGATTCGAGAGAGAGACTAGCTCACCCTCGTCGGTCAGCACCGTGGTTTTCACCGTGCCGATCTCTTCGATCTGCCCTTCGACCTCGCCAACACGCACTTGTTGCCCAACCTGATACAACTCACGCACATAGATTCCCGCAAGAATCTGACCGGCAATTTCCCGGCTTCCCAACCCCATGGCCAGCGCAACCGCCAGACCAACGGTAATCAAGACGATCACAATCACGTGGTTGAGCAGGTCTGTCTTGACCTCCAACTGGCTGATCGCAACCGAAATACTGATGATGATCACCAGGCCCTGGGCAATCCGCCCCAGGCCCGCGGCGTAATCCAGCCCTACACCTTCTGCCGCGCCACGCACCAGCCCATTGGCCAGTTGCGCCAGCAAGACACCTACCAACAGCACCAGCGCCGCGCCGAATACTTTCGGAACATACAGCGCCAGCATGTCCAGCGTAGCCGAAACTCGTTCAAGTCCAAGGGATTCTGCGGCAGAAACGAGAAAAATCAGCAGGACGAACCAATAGACGATTTTGCCGATCAGCGTCGAAATAGGCACCTGGAGGCCGGCGCGGGACAGCAATTTGGTCAGTCCGGTGCCACCCATCAGGCGATCAAGGCCCAATTTGGCGAGCAATTTGGAGAGCAGCGTGTCCAGCAGCTTGGCCACGACAAAACCCAGCAGCAGCACAACCAGTGCGCCAAACAGGTTCGGAATGAAGTTCGCAACTTTGGTCCACAACGCAGTCATTGCAGTGACGAGGCTCTGAGTCCAGAGATCAAGTTCCATATTCAATCAGCCTTATCAGCAGTGCGAGCGGTAGGTTTACGCAGACGAGAAACCGGCGAGACATGGGCCGATCCGTTATTCAGGGCAATCATCAGCGCGGGCAGCCAACGGCCCAGCAGGCTGAACAGATCACCGGCACCGACCTGGCGGTTGGCGGTTTTAAGCACACGCCCCAGGCAGGCATCGTCGTCACGGCTGGACGGCGATGCCTTGAGCATGTCACGCAAAGACTGTTCAAACGGATCGTGCATACGCACCTCTCGTGATATCTGTCAAAGACGCGGTTAGATTTGGTCGGGTCACATGGCTCATCGTCAGACCCAGCGTAAACGTCGGAATAACCACCACTGCCCCAGCGCTACCAAGATCATCAACAGGCAGGCGATCAGGAAGCCGTAGGGGCTGGCAGAGAACGGAATACCGCCGACGTTGATACCCAAAAGACCGGTCAGAAAACTCATCGGCAAAAAGATCCCGGTGATGATCCCGAAGCGGTACATCGTGCGGTTCATGCGCACGCTCAAACGCCGGTCTTCAGCCTCCAGGACCAGCCCCACGCGCTCCCGGGTCAACTCCAGCTCCTCGAGATACCGGGTCAGGCTGTTGTTCAATTCGTTCCAGTAATCGCCATCGTCTTCGCAGAACCACGGCAGTTTTATCCGCGTCAGCTGACCGAAAATATCCCGCTGCGGCGCCAGAAAACGCTTCAGTCCAGCGGCTCTGCGGCGGATGTGCAAAATGGCGCCATGTTCGGGAGTATACCGTTCGTCGGCATCGAGCTTTTCTTCCTCTTCATCGACCACCTCGGAGAGGCAAGCGACCAGATCCTGCACCTTGTTGGTCAGGTATTGCGCCATATAGAGGATCAGTTCGGAAGCGGTTCTTGGCCCTTTGCCTTCGGCCAGTTGCACCAGCAACTCATCGGTGGCGCGCAACGGCCGCAGCCGCAGGGAGATCACCCGCTGGGCCGAACCGAAGATCCGCACCGAGACCATGTCTTCCGGCTCCGCGCCCGGGTTCAGGTTGACTCCACGCAAAAACAGCAGCAGTTCAGAGTCCGGCAGCGGCAAAAGACGCGGTCGGGTGTTCTCTTCCAGCAACAAATCGCAACTAAACTCACTCAGCCCGCTGGATTTGCGCAGCCAAGTCTGGGTTTGCGGGTGACTGCGATCCCAGTGCAACCACAGGCTTTCGTGGGCCTGCAGCTGCAAGTCATCGAGTTCAGTCCGGGCTATCGAACGCGCACCGCCTTTACCGTCCAGCACCAGGGCATGCACCAGCCCCCACTGCGCGTTTTCTTCCTCGAACATCCTCACCCCTATTCTTGAAACAAAAAGCCAGCAGCGCTTATTCAGGCATTTTCAGCGGGCTTGGCGAGACGATCACGCCGTTGTTGTCCGCATAAACATAGTGGCCCGGGTGAAAGGTCACGCCCGCGAAGGTCACGGCAACGTTGAGATCGCCAACACCGCGCCTGTCGGTTTTCATCGGGTGACTGGCCAGGGCCTGAACCCCCAGATCAGTTTGCGCGATGACGTCGACGTCGCGGATGCAACCGTAGATCACCAGCCCCTCCCAACCGTTGTTCGCGGCTTTCTCGGCCAGCATGTCGCCCAACAGCGCGCGGCGCAGGGAACCGCCACCGTCGACCACCAGTACCTTGCCGTTGCCCTTGAGCTCGACTTGCTCCTTGACCCGCGAGTTGTCTTCGAAACATTTGATGGTCACGATTTCGCCGCCGA
This sequence comes from Pseudomonas sp. FP1740, assembly GCF_030687165.1. Classification (NCBI taxonomy): domain Bacteria; kingdom Pseudomonadati; phylum Pseudomonadota; class Gammaproteobacteria; order Pseudomonadales; family Pseudomonadaceae; genus Pseudomonas; species Pseudomonas sp. FP1740. The sequence continues at coordinate 2,059,366 of NZ_CP117461.1, read as the reverse complement.
AAGAATCACGGCCGCCGAAATTGCTGAACATCGGTTCCAGCACCTGCACCAGCTCCGGATAGGCGTCGCACAGGTCAGGCGTGAGGTAATGGTTCATCGAGAAACTCCTGTAACAAGGAAGACAATCGAGTATGCAGCATACTCGGGCCAAGGCTGGACGGTTGCAAATCGCTCCGTTCGCACGAACATAGCGACCGCATCAATCACTCAAAGTGACCAGAACCACTCAATGCGTCACATATTAGCCGCAAGCCGACCAGAGAGAAATGCCCTTGTTAGAGCATCAGGCTCAAATCGCTGTGGCCAAATCCGGCTTTTCACCCAGTAAAGGCGTCTGTTGATCCGCCAGCCAGCGAGCCACCAACGGCCAGACTTCAGCCTGCGCAGCCTTGCTGACCAACATTTCCACGTGACCGAAATTATCGCCAAAGCCTTGCTCGCGGCCAAGGGTGATGAACTGCTTGTGCTCGGAGCCGACTTGATCGAACAGCTTATGGCAAGCCCAGGTCGGGTCCTGATGATCGCCCGCGGCGCTCACCGCCAGCACCGGCAATTGCACCTCGGCCAACCCCGCCCACCAGTCTTTGTCGGCATCGCCGAAGCGGCCGAACAGCCCGTACCAACGCATGCTTTCCAGGGCCAGGCCTATCGGCTCGTCCTCCGGGCCGCGCTTAAGCCGAGAGCCCGACAGTTGGGCAAAACGCTTGAGAATGAAGCGCCCGCTCCACTCCACCGGTGGAAACTTCAACGGCCAGTAAGTACGGCTGACTTGCGTGCCGAAAAACGCCGCGGAAGCCACGGCGGGCTCGCCCAGGTACTGACCGCCCAATGCCGCGGCCAGGGTAATGCCCCCCAGGGAATGACCGATCCAGTGCGGGATCTGGCCGCTCTGTTCGCGCACGAACGCACCAATGGCCGGCAAATCGTAACGCGCATAGTCGGCAACGCGGTTCTGGCGATAGTTCTGGTTGCGCTGAGACAGGCCGTGACCGCGCATTTCCGGAATCCACACATCGAATCCCAGACGCGTCAGGTAAGCGCCCAGGCCCAAACCTTTGGGAGAAAACCAGAACCGCCGATTGGAAAAGCTGCCGTGCAGCAGAATCACCGGCACGCCACGCACCGCCGGCTCATCGGCCAGGCCCAGGCGTGTCACAGCCAGCTCAACGGTGCCGTCGGGGCTGTTGCCGGGTTTCAAACGATAGACGTCTTCGCTCAGATCGCCGCGCCGCTCGGCGCTGATCAGGGCGACAGGAAATAGGTTGCTGCTACTTTGCATATGCTCTTGCACAAAAAAGGGCGGCATCCAGAGGAGCCCGCCCTACTTGAATCTCTGAAAGGGCCGATCACAGATCGGCCCTTTCACTCACACCATCAGGCCGAAGCCTGACCTTCAGCCAGGAAGAACCAGGTTTCCAGTACGGAATCGGGGTTCAGCGAAACGCTTTCGATGCCCTGCTCCATCAGCCACTTCGCCAGGTCCGGGTGGTCCGAAGGGCCCTGACCGCAGATGCCGATGTACTTGCCGGCCTTGTTGCACGCGGCAATGGCGTTGCCCAGCAGTTTCTTGACCGCAGGATTTCGCTCGTCAAACAGGTGCGCAATGATCCCGGAGTCACGGTCCAGGCCCAGGGTGAGCTGGGTCAGGTCGTTGGAGCCGATGGAGAAACCGTCGAAGAACTCGAGGAACTCTTCAGCAAGGATCGCGTTGGACGGCAGCTCGCACATCATGATCACGCGCAGACCGTTGTCGCCACGGGCCAGACCGTTTTCAGCCAGCAGATCGACCACCTGGCTCGCTTCGCCCAGGGTACGGACGAACGGCACCATGATCTCAACGTTGGTCAGGCCCATCTCGTTACGCACGCGCTTGAGGGCGCGGCATTCGAGCTCGAAGCAGTCACGGAACGATTCGCTGATGTAACGCGAAGCGCCACGGAAGCCCAGCATCGGGTTTTCTTCTTCCGGCTCGTAGAGTTTGCCGCCGATCAGGTTCGCGTATTCGTTGGACTTGAAGTCCGACAGACGCACGATGACCTTTTTCGGCCAGAACGCTGCCGCCAGGGTGCTGATGCCTTCGACCAGTTTGTCGACATAGAAGCCGACCGGGTCGTTGTAACCGGCAATGCGCTTGTCGACGCTGTCCTTGATTTCCTGCGGCAGGCCGCCGTAGTTCAACAACGCCTTGGGGTGCACCCCGATCATGCGGTTGATGATGAACTCCAGACGGGCCAGGCCCACACCGGCGTTCGGCAGTTGCGCGAAGTCGAAGGCGCGGTCCGGGTTGCCGACGTTCATCATGATCTTGAACGGCAGCTCCGGCATGGCATCCACGGAGTTTTTCTTGATGTCGAAGCCCAGTTCGCCTTCGAAGATGTAACCGGTGTCGCCTTCAGCGCAGGAAACGGTCACGCCCTGGCCGTCTTTCAACAGCTGGGTAGCGTTGCCGCAACCGACCACGGCCGGGATGCCCAGCTCGCGAGCGATGATCGCCGCGTGGCAGGTACGGCCGCCACGGTTGGTGACGATGGCGCTGGCGCGCTTCATGACCGGTTCCCAATCCGGGTCGGTCATGTCGGAAACCAGCACGTCGCCCGGCTGGACTTTGTCCATCTCGGACACGTCCTTGATGATCCGCACCTTGCCGGCGCCGATGCGCTGGCCGATGGCGCGACCTTCCACCAGCACGGTGCCGGTCTCTTTCAACAGGTAACGTTCCATGACGTTGGCCTGGGTGCGGCTCTTCACGGTTTCCGGACGGGCCTGCACGATGTAAAGCTTGCCGTCATCGCCGTCTTTGGCCCATTCGATGTCCATCGGGCACTTGTAGTGCTTCTCGATGATCATCGCCTGCTTGGCCAGTTCGCTGACTTCGGCGTCGGTCAGGCAGAAACGTGCGCGATCAGCCTTGTCCACGTCGACGGTCTTGACCGATTTACCAGCCTTGGCTTCGTCGCCGTAGATCATCTTGATGGCTTTGCTGCCCAGGTTGCGACGCAGGATGGCCGGGCGACCGGCTTCCAGCGTGCCTTTGTGGACGTAGAACTCATCCGGGTTCACCGCGCCTTGTACGACGGTTTCACCCAGGCCGTAGGCGCCGGTGATGAACACCACGTCACGGAAGCCCGATTCGGTATCGAGGGTGAACATCACGCCGGCGGTGCCGGTTTCGGAGCGGACCATGCGCTGCACGCCAGCCGACAGGGCCACCAGCTTGTGGTCGAAGCCCTGGTGGACGCGGTAGGAAATGGCGCGGTCGTTGAACAGGGAGGCGAACACCTCTTTGGCGGCGCGAATGACGTTTTCGACACCACGGATGTTCAGGAAGGTTTCCTGCTGACCGGCGAAGGAAGCGTCCGGCAGGTCTTCGGCGGTAGCGGAAGAGCGCACGGCCACGGCCATGTCAGGGTTGCCGGCCGACAGCGTGGCGAACGCGGTGCGGATCTCGGCGTTGAGCTTCTCGGGGAACTCGGCTTCCATGATCCATTGACGGATCTGGGCGCCGGTCTTGGCCAAGGCGTTTACATCATCGACGTCCAGGGCGTCGAGGGCGGCATGGATCTGATCGTTCAGGCCGCTCAGTTCCAGAAAATCACGATAAGCCTGAGCTGTCGTGGCAAAGCCACCTGGCACCGATACACCGGCGCCTGCAAGGTTACTGATCATCTCGCCCAGGGATGCGTTCTTGCCCCCCACATGCTCTACATCATGGACGCCGAGCTTATCGAGGGAAACTACGTACTCTACCAAGGTGATCTCTCCACTAACTGTGTTGGAAAAGCTCAGAAGCCGGCGACTCGGGGGAGCCTTTGCCGGCTGTATGGCCTGGACCTGGAAAATAAGTGAGAATGCGGGCCATTGCCGGCCGACAAATCGCGCCTACTATATCCAAGAATCGTCACTAGCTTAAGGCCCAAGGTGCAAATGAAACGATCTGCTTTCTTTATCTCCGATGGCACCGGCATTACCGCCGAAACCCTCGGCCAAAGCCTGCTGGCGCAGTTCGAAAACATTACCTTCAGCAAAATCATACGACCGTACATCGACGACGCTGATAAAGCGCGGGCAATGGTACAACAAATCAACAAAGCCGCCGAAAACGATGGTTTTCGTCCGATTATTTTCGACACCATTGTCAATCAGGACATTCGTGAGATTCTCGCAACGTCGAATGGTTTCATGATCGACATTTTCTCGACCTTCCTGGCGCCCCTTGAACAGGAGCTGACCGAGCATTCTTCCTACACCGTCGGCAAATCCCACTCCATCGGCCATAACTCCAATTACATGGAGCGCATCGAGGCGGTGAACTTCGCCCTCGACAATGACGATGGCGCCCGCACGCACTATTACGACAAAGCTGACCTGATACTAGTAGGCGTGTCGCGATGCGGCAAAACACCGACGTGTTTGTACATGGCCATGCAATTCGGCATCCGCGCAGCCAACTACCCGCTGACCGAAGACGACATGGAGCGCCTGCAACTGCCGACTGCCCTGCGCGCCCATCATCACAAGCTGTTCGGCCTGACCATCGACCCGGACCGCCTCACCGCAATCCGTAACGAACGCAAACCCAACAGCCGTTATTCGAGCTACGCGCAGTGTGAATTCGAAGTGCGCGAGGTGGAGAATCTGTTTCGTCGCGAGAACATTCCCCACATCAACTCCACGCATTTCTCGGTGGAAGAAATTTCGGCGAAGATTCTGGTGGAGAAAGGGGTGGAGCGGCGGTTCAAGTAGCGTCCCGGCGCCTGCTCCACCGCCTTCGCGGTCCGCTAGATCACAAACAAATCCACAAACCGGTTAACCGGCGTTGCCTCCAGCGCTGTCTGGTCCTTGCACAGCGCAAAGATCTCATTGCTTCGCTGAGCCGTGAAGCGCGTGGCCAGGTTGGCCTTGAACTTGTCTTCCAGCAACGGAATGCCATCAGCACGGCGCCGGCGATGACCAATCGGGTACTCCACCACCACGTTATCGGTGCTGGAACCATCCTTGAAGAACACCTGCAGCGCATTGGCGATAGAGCGTTTGTCCGGCTCCAGGTACTCGCGAGTGAAACGCGGGTCTTCAACGATGACCATTTTGTCGCGCAGCACATCGATAATCGGATGCACGGCGTGGAAGTCGTCTTCGTACTGCTCGGCCACCAGATTGCCGAACACCAGGGGCACGGCGGTCATGTACTGGAGGCAGTGATCGCGGTCCGCGGCGTTGGCCAGCGGGCCGACCTTGGAGATGATGCGGATCGCTGATTCGTGGGTGGTGATAACGATCCTGTCGATTTCATGCAGGCGATTCCTGACCAATGGATGCAGGGTGACGGCGGCCTCGCAGGCCGTTTGCGCGTGGAACTCGGCGGGAAAGCTGATCTTGAACAGCACGTTTTCCATCACATAGCTGCCGAACGGCCGGGAAAAACTGAAAGCGCGCTTGCCTTCAGGCTTGAGCCCCAGGTCGTTGTTAGTGTGGCTGAACAGTACATCGTAGAAACCCCATTGCTTGGCGGTCAGGACGCCGGGGATGCCCATCTCACCACGCATCGCAATGTCCGCCAGACGCACGCCCCGACTGGTCGCGTCTCCGGCCGCCCAGGATTTACGCGATCCGGCGTTCGGCGCATGCCGGTAAGTGCGCAGCGCCTGACCGTCGGCAAAGGCATGGGACAACGCCGACAGCAGTTGCTCGCGATTGGCGCCCATGAGTTTGGCAGTGACGGCGGTCGAGGCGACTTTCACCAAAATCACGTGATCGAGACCGACGCGGTTGAACGAATTTTCCAGGGCGATCACGCCTTGAATCTCGTGCGCCATGATCATGGCTTCCAGCACGGCGCGAATGGTCAACGGGGCGTCGCCATTGGCCAGGCGCTTTTGCGACAGGTGGTCGGCCACCGCGAGAATGCCGCCGAGGTTATCGGACGGATGGCCCCATTCGGCGGCGAGCCAGGTGTCGTTGTAATCGAGCCAGCGGACGATGCAACCGATGTCCCAAGCGGCCTTGACCGGGTCGAGACGATAGCTGGTGCCGGGCACGCGGGCGCCGAAGGGAACGACAGTGCCTTCGACGATAGGGCCCAGGTGTTTGGTGCATTCGGGGAAACGCAGCGCCAGCAAGCCGCAGCCGAGGGTGTCCATCAGGCAATTGCGGGCAGTATCAAGCGCCTCGGGCGACTGGATGTTGAAATTGAGGACGTAGTCGGCGATGTCCTGCAGAACCGTGTCGTAGTCGGGGCGGGTGTTCAGGTCGACGTTGGCGCTCATGTTCGATTCACTCTTGAAGTGGTTCGTTGATGGGACCTCGGTTCAGGGTAGTCTCAGTCGGTACAACACTCTTGTTTTGGAAATGCATCACCTGTGGGAGCGGCGCTTCCACAGGGATTTGTGTATGCCTGGATTGAGGTTAGAAACAATCCCCCGGCACACGGACATAACCTTCCATCAACACCCGCGCACTGCGGCTCATGATGGCTTTTTTCACCGTCCACTCACCGTTGACCTGAGCGGCCTCGGCGCCCACGCGCAAGGTGCCGGACGGATGGCCGAAGCGCACGGCGTTGCGTTCGATACCGCCCGCTGCCAGATTGACCAAGGTGCCGGAAATCGCCGCCGCCGTGCCGATGGCTACCGCCGCCGTGCCCATCATGGCGTGGTGCAGCTTGCCCATGGACAACGCGCGCACCAGCAGGTCGATGTCGGTGGCTGCGATTTTCTTGCCGCTGGACGCAATGTAATCCGCAGGTGGGGCGACGAACGCGACCTTCGGCGTGTGCTGGCGCTTGGCGGCTTCATCCAGGTGTTCAATCAGCCCCATGCGCAGCGCACCGTAAGCGCGGATGGTTTCGAACATTGCCAAAGCCTCCAGGTCACTGTTGATCGCGCCCTGCAGCTCGGTGCCGGTGTAGCCGATGTCTTCGGCGTTGATGAATATGGTCGGGATGCCAGCATTGATCAGGGTAGCCTTGAGCGTGCCGACACCTGGCACTTCAAGGTCGTCCACCAGATTGCCGGTGGGGAACATCGAGCCACCGCCGCCCTCTTCTTCCGCCGCCGGATCCATGAATTCGAGCTGCACTTCGGCGGCCGGAAAGGTCACGCCGTCGAGTTCGAAATCACCGGTTTCCTGCACCTCGCCATTGGTGATCGGGACATGAGCGATGATGGTCTTGCCGATGTTGGCCTGCCATATGCGCACCACCGCCACACCGTTGTGCGGAATGCGGCTGGCATCCACCAGGCCATTGCTGATGGCGAACGAACCAACCGCCGCCGACAGGTTGCCGCAGTTGCCGCTCCAGTCGACGAAAGGTTTGTCGATGGCGACCTGACCGAACAAGTAATCGACGTCATGATCGGCCTTGATGCTTTTCGACAGGATCACGGTTTTGCTGGTGCTGGACGTCGCGCCGCCCATGCCGTCGATTTGCTTCTCGTACGGATCGGGGCTGCCGATCACGCGCAGCAACAAGGCATCGCGGGCGTTGCCTGGCATCTGCGCCGCTTCGGGTAAATCCTTGAGGCTGAAGAACACGCCTTTGCTGGTGCCGCCGCGCATGTAGGTGGCAGGGATTTTTATCTGAGATGCGTGAGCCATATTGATCCTGTATGGCCAGCGCGGGACCTGAAATCCCGCGCGGCTCGTCGTGTTAAACGGCAACCGCCGACTCTTCGAGGAAGTCCTGAGCGAAACGCTGCAACACGCCGCCGGCCTCGTAGATCGACACTTCTTCGGCGGTGTCGAGGCGGCAGGTCACCGGCACTTCGACGCGTTCACCGTTCTTGCGGTTGATCACCAGCGTCAGCGTCGCGCGCGGGGTGCGATCGCCGATCACGTCATAGGTTTCGCTGCCATCTATCCCTAAGGTTTTACGATTGGTGCCCGGCAGGAACTCCAACGGCAACACGCCCATGCCCACCAGGTTGGTGCGGTGAATGCGCTCGAAACCTTCGGCGGCAATCGCTTCCACTCCCGCCAGACGCACGCCTTTGGCCGCCCAGTCCCGGGACGAACCCTGGCCATAGTCGGCGCCGGCAATGATGATCAGCGGCTGCTTGCGTTCCATGTAGGTCTCGATCGCTTCCCACATGCGCATCACTTTGCCTTCCGGCTCCACACGGGCAAGAGAACCCTGCTTGACCTTGCCGTTTTCCTGCACCATTTCATTGAACAGTTTCGGGTTGGCGAAGGTTGCGCGCTGCGCGGTCAGGTGGTCGCCGCGGTGCGTGGCGTAGGAGTTGAAGTCCTCTTCCGGCAGGCCCATTTTCGCCAGGTACTCACCCGCTGCGCTGTCGAGCATGATCGCGTTCGAAGGCGACAGGTGATCGGTGGTGATGTTGTCCGGCAGCACCGCCAGCGGGCGCATGCCCTTGAGCGGACGCGCGCCGGCCAGCGCGCCTTCCCAGTACGGCGGACGACGGATGTAGGTGCTCATCTCGCGCCAGTCGTACAGCGGCGTGACTTTCGGGCCGGTGTCTTCGTGGATGGCGAACATCGGAATGTACACTTGGCGGAACTGCTCCGGCTTGACCGAGGCCTTGACCACCGCGTCGATTTCTTCGTCGCTCGGCCAGATGTCTTTCAGGCGGATTTCCTTGCCATCCACCACGCCCAGTACATCTTTTTCGATGTCGAAACGGATGGTGCCGGCGATGGCATAAGCCACCACCAATGGCGGCGATGCGAGGAACGCCTGCTTGGCGTACGGGTGAATCCGCCCGTCGAAGTTGCGGTTGCCGGAGAGTACGGCGGTGGCGTACAGGTCGCGGTCGATGATCTCTTGCTGGATCACCGGATCCAGCGCACCAGACATGCCATTGCAGGTGGTGCAGGCGAAGGCCACGACGCCGAAGCCGAGTTGCTCCAGCTCTTTGGTCAGGCCAGCTTCATCCAGATACAGCGCCACGGTTTTCGAACCGGGTGCCAAGGACGACTTGACCCATGGCTTGCGGGTCAGCCCAAGCTTGTTGGCATTGCGCGCCAGCAGGCCGGCGGCGATAACGTTGCGCGGGTTGCTGGTGTTGGTGCAGCTGGTGATGGCGGCGATGATCACTGCGCCGTCCGGCATCTGGCCAGGCACGTCTTCCCACTGGCCGGAGATACCTTTGGCAGCCAGATCCGAGGTCGCAACACGCGCATGCGGGTTGCTCGGGCCGGCCATGTTGCGCACCACCGAGGACAGATCGAAGCTCAACCCGCGCTCGTATTGCGCGCCTTTGAGGCTATCGGCCCACAGGCCGGTCTGTTTGGCGTAGTTCTCGACCAGTTGCACTTGCTTGTCTTCACGACCGGTGAGTTTCAGGTAGTCAATGGTCTGCTGGTCGATGTAGAACATTGCCGCAGTGGCGCCGTATTCCGGGGCCATGTTGGAAATGGTCGCGCGGTCGCCGAGGGTCAGGTTTGACGCACCTTCACCAAAGAACTCCAGCCACGCGCCGACGACTTTCTGTTTGCGCAGGTATTCGGTCAGCGCCAGCACCATGTCGGTGGCGGTGATGCCCGGTTGCAGCTTGCCGGTAAGCTCGACGCCAACGCTTTCCGGCAGACGCATCCACGATGCGCGGCCGAGCATCACGCTTTCCGCTTCCAGGCCGCCAACGCCAATGGCGATCACACCCAGCGCATCGACGTGTGGCGTGTGACTGTCAGTACCCACGCAGGTATCGGGGAAAGCCACGCCGTCGCGCACCTGGATCACCGGCGACATTTTCTCCAGGTTGATCTGGTGCATGATCCCGTTGCCCGGCGGGATCACGTCGACGTTCTTGAAGGCTTTCTTGGTCCAGTTGATGAAGTGGAAACGGTCTTCGTTGCGACGGTCTTCGATGGCGCGGTTCTTTTCGAACGCCTCGGGATCGAAGCCGCCGGACTCGACGGCCAGCGAGTGATCGACGATCAATTGCGTTGGCACCACCGGGTTCACTTGCGCCGGGTCGCCGCCTTGCAGGGCGATGGCATCGCGCAAGCCGGCAAGGTCCACCAGGGCGGTCTGGCCGAGAATGTCGTGGCACACCACGCGGGCCGGAAACCATGGGAAGTCGAGGTCGCGTTTGCGCTCGATCAGTTGTTTCAGGGAATCGGTGAGCGTGGCCGGGTCGCAGCGACGCACGAGGTTTTCCGCCAGCACGCGGGAGGTGTACGGCAGGGTGTCGTAGGCGCCTGGCGCAATGGCATCGACCGCCGCACGGACGTCGAAATAATCCAGAGAGCTGCCGGGTAGCGGTTTGCGGAATTCAGTATTCATCGTCAGGACTCGGTCACGGTAATTTCAATAGGTGGGCGCCGGGCACCGGGCTGAACCCCGACCTGCAGGGTTCCCGGTTCCTTCAGTAACCAGTACCGGCGCCCTCCCCGGTCAGCGTTGTGCGATTGGCACGAACTTGCGCTGTTCGACGCCGACGTACTCGGCGCTCGGGCGGATGATGCGGTTGTTGGCACGTTGTTCGAACACATGCGCCGCCCAGCCGGTCAGGCGTGAGCAGACGAAGATCGGTGTGAACAACTTGGTCGGGATGCCCATGAAGTGGTACGTCGAGGCGTGGTAGAAGTCGGCGTTCGGGAACAATTTCTTCTGTTCCCACATGGTTGCGTCGATGGCTTCTGAAACCGGGAACAACACCGTGTCGCCCACTTCGTCGGCGAGTTTTTTCGACCAGCCCTTGATCACCTCATTGCGCGGATCGTTGTCTTTATAGATCGCGTGGCCGAAGCCCATGATCTTGTCCTTGCGTGCCAGCATGTCGAGGGTGCCCTCGACCGCCTCTTCCGGCGAGCTGAAGCGCTCGATCATTTCCATCGCCGCTTCGTTGGCCCCGCCGTGCAGCGGGCCGCGCAGGGAACCGATGGCAGCCGTGATGCAGGAATACAGATCCGACAGCGTCGAGGCACACACCCGGGCGGTGAATGTCGAGGCGTTGAATTCATGCTCCGCGTAGAGGATCAGCGAAACGTTCATCACCTTGACGTGCAACTCGCTCGGCTTCTTGTCGTGCAACAGGTGCAGGAAATGGCCGCCGATGCAGGCTTCGTCGGTCACGCAGTTGATGCGCTTGCCGTCGTGGCTGAAGCGATACCAGTAGCACATGATCGCCGGGAACGCGGCCAGCAGGCGGTCGGTTTTGTCGTGCTGCTCGGAGAAGTCTTTCTCCGGCTCGATGTTGCCCAAAAACGAGCAACCGGTGCGCATCACGTCCATCGGATGGGCGTCGGCGGGGATGCGCTCCAGCACTTCCTTCAACGTCTGCGGCAGGTCGCGCAGCTTGCTCAGCTTCTGGGTGTAGGCCGCGAGTTGTGCCTTGGTCGGCAGTTCGCCGTACAGCAGCAGGTAAGCCACTTCTTCGAACTGTGCGTCAGCCGCCAGTTCGCGCACGTCGTAGCCGCGATAGGTCAGGCCGGCACCCGACTGGCCCACGGTGGACAGTGCGGTTTGCCCGGCCACCTGGCCACGGAGCCCGGCGCCACTGAGTACTTTTGCTTCGGCCATTGCTGTCTCCAGTTTTTGAATTTGTTAGGGAATCTGCAACTTCTATACGGTTATCTTATTTTCGTAGCAGCTGCCGAGCCTGCGAGGCTGCGTTCGGCTGCGCAGCAGTCGTAAACCCTGCATACGCGGTGTATCTGAAAGACCGAACTGCCTGGCTTGGCGAGCCCTTCGGTCTCGAACGCAGCCTCGCAAGCTCGGCAGCTGCTACAGGGCTTTCATTACTTCTTCGCCGCAAACAACGCATCGAGCTTCTGCTCGAAGGTGTGGTAATCGATGCGATCGTAAAGCTCCATGCGCGTCTGCATGGTGTCGATGACGTTCTGTTGCGTGCCGTCGCGGCGGATCGCGGTGTAGACGTTTTCGGCAGCCTTGTTCATCGCGCGGAACGCCGACAGCGGGTACAACACCAGCGACACATCGGCACCGGCAAGCTGCTCGGTGGTGTACAGCGGGGTCGCGCCGAACTCGGTGATGTTGGCCAGGATCGGCGCTTTCACGCGGCTGGCGAACAGTTTGTACATCTCAAGTTCAGTGATCGCTTCCGGAAAGATCATGTCGGCACCGGCCTCGATGCACGCGGCGGCGCGATCCAGCGCAGATTCCAGACCTTCCACCGCCAGGGCGTCGGTGCGGGCCATGATCACGAAGCTGTCGTCGGTGCGGGCATCGACGGCCGCCTTGATGCGGTCGACCATTTCCTGCTGCGAAACGATCTCTTTATTAGGACGATGACCGCAGCGCTTGGCGCCGACCTGGTCTTCGATGTGAATCGCCGCCGCGCCGAACTTGATCATCGACTTCACGGTACGGGCGACATTGAACGCGGAGGAACCGAAACCGGTGTCGACGTCCACCAGCAGCGGCAGGTCGCAAACGTCGGTGATGCGGCGCACATCGGTCAGCACGTCATCCAGGCCGGTAATGCCCAGGTCCGGCACGCCGAGGGAGCCGGCAGCCACCCCGCCCCCCGACAGGTAGATAGCCTTGAAACCGGCGCGCTTGGCCAACAGCGCGTGGTTGGCGTTGATCGTGCCGACCACTTGCAGCGGATGCTCGCTGGCGACCGCATCGCGGAAACGCTGGCCTGGAGTGCTCTTGTTGGAACTCATGACTCACCTCGTTCAGTGGCTGTCGGGTTAGCGCCGTCCTGGTAGTGACGGGCGATATTGCGTTTGGAGGCGCCGATGTGACGGCGCATCAACAACTCGGCCAGTTCACCGTCACGGTCGGCAATGGCGTCGAGAATGCGGTGGTGTTCGGCAAACGCCTGGCGTGGCCGATTGGGCGTGGTGGAAAACTGGATGCGGTACATGCGCACCAGTTGGTACAGCTCGCCGCAGAGCATCTGGGTCAGGGTGCGGTTGCCGCTGCCCTGGATGATCCGGTAATGAAAGTCGAAATCGCCTTCCTGCTGGTAATAGCCGACGCCTGCCTGAAACGCCGCATCGCGCTCGTGGGTTTCCAGCACCCGGCGCAGCTCGTCGATTTCTTCAACGGTCATGCGCTCGGCCGCCAGACGGCAGGCCATGCCTTCCAGGGATTCGCGGATTTCGTAGAGTTCCAGCAATTCGGCGTGACTCAACGACACCACCCGCGCCCCGACGTGCGGCACGCGAACCAGCAGGCGCTGGCCTTCCAGGCGGTGGATCGCCTCGCGCAACGGCCCCCGGCTGATGCCGTAGGTGCGCGCCAGCTCCGGCTCGGAGATCTTGCTGCCCGGGGCGATCTCACCCTTGACGATGGCCGCCTGAATGCGTCGAAAGACGTTTTCGGAAAGTGTTTCCGAGTCGTCCTGAACCGTGACCGGGGGATCGAGTTGATCCAGCATATTGTCGACACCTTTAAAAGCAATGCCGCAAAAACTAGCGAATAAGGCCGGTTACGTCAAAGGATAAATAGACATTGTCGACAATCGTCTAATAACCGCTTGCACCATAACGAAGCAGCACCCCCGGTTACAGCCGTCCGCCAGCGCTGGCGCCATAAAACCACCGTGCTAGAATGCCGCCCGCATTTGCTTGTCATCTGCATTGCCTGTCATGAAAAAAGGATAGGCATACGAGGGAGCTTGTGCAGCAATGCCAGGGCCTTGAATTGAAGAACGGACCGCTGCGCATCAGGATTTATGAGACTCAAGCTCTTCACCACATTTCTTTGTCTTCTTGGCCTGTCAGGTTTTGCCGCGGCAGGGGAAAAGACTGTGTACGGCCTCAATGAGTACGCGTCGCTGGACGGCATCAACCTGGAAGTTGCCGCCAAACTCGACACCGGGGCGAAAACCGCCTCGCTGAGCGCCCGCGACATCAAACGTTTCAAACGCAATGGCGAATCCTGGGTGCGCTTCTATCTGGCCATCGACGCCGCGCATTCGCACCCGATCGAACGACCGCTGGCCCGTGTCAGCAAGATCAAGCGCCGGGCCGGTGACTACGACCCGGAAGAAGGCAAGAAGTACACCGCCCGTCCGGTCATCGAGCTGGATATCTGCATGGGGTCGGCTTTACGCAGTATTGAAGTGAACCTGACCGACCGCAGTGCCTTCCAATACCCGCTCTTGATCGGCTCCGAGGCGCTCAAACGCTTCGATGCGCTGGTTGACCCAAGTCTTAAATACGCTGCTGGCAAACCTGCCTGCGCCACCGACGCACATACCGCAGAGTAATTCCAATGCGCTCTCTTACCCTCCATCTGAAATTGCTGATCGCCATCCTGGTGGTGCTGGGCATTTCAGTTACGGCCTATCAGATTTTCGTGCTCGGTATTCCGGTGACTGAAGATGCCACCGATGACTTGTGGAATATCGACGCCAAGGTCGAGTTCGTCGCCAACGCCAAAGACCCGATCAAGATCCAGATGTTCGTGCCGCCGCTGAGCCGCGACTACGTGAGCCTTAACGAGAGTTTCATTTCCAATAACTACGGTGTGGCAGTGAACCGTGTCGACGGCAACCGCAAGGTCACCTGGTCGGCACGTCGGGCCAAGGGCAACCAGACCCTTTATTACCGCCTGGTGCTGACCAAGCGCTACAGCGGCGAAAAATCCAAGGTCAAAGGGGCGACCTTCCGCGACAGCATCGCCGTCGAAGGCCCGGAAAAAATCGCCGCCGAAGCCTTGCTCGCGCCGATCCGCCAGCATTCGGCCGACGTCGAAACCTTCATCGGCGAAGCCATCAAGCGTGTCAACAACCTCAACGACGACAACGTGAAACTGCTGCTGGCCGGCGATCCGTCCACCGCGAACAAAGCCAAAATCGTCGAGCTGGTTCTGTCCATCGCCCACGTGCCGGTGGAAAAGGTCCACACCATCCGCCTGGTGGCCGATCAGCCGCAAACGCCTGAACTCTGGTTGCGCAGTTTCAACGGCACCGACTGGCTGTACTTCAACCCGGAAACCGGCGAACAGGGCCTGCCCACCGACCGCTTGCTGTGGTGGACCGGCGATGAAAACCTGATCACTGTCGATGGCGGCAAGAAAGCCAACGTCACCTTCAGTCTGAACAACAGCGAAATGAACGCCATTCGCCTGGCCAAGCTGACTGACGAAAACTCCGACGCCAACTTCCTCGACTACTCGCTGTACGGCCTGCCGCTGCAAACCCAGCAGACCTTCATGATCATGGTGATGATCCCGATCGGCGTGCTGGTGATCCTGATCCTGCGCAACCTGATCGGCATCCAGACACTCGGCACCTTTACCCCGGTACTGATCGCCCTCGCCTTCCGGGAAACCCAGCTCGGCTTCGGCATCGTGCTGTTTACCATCATCACGGCGCTGGGGCTGTCGCTGCGTTCCTACCTTGAGCACTTGAAACTGCAAATGCTGCCGAGATTGTCGGTGGTACTGACCTTCGTGGTGGTGCTGATAGCCGCGATCAGCCTGTTCAGCCACAAACTCGGCCTGGAGCGCGGGTTGTCGGTGGCGCTGTTCCCGATGGTGATTCTGACCATGACCATCGAGCGCCTGTCGATCACCTGGGAAGAGCGCGGTGGCGGCCATGCCATGAAAGTGGCGATCGGCACGCTGTTCGCCGCCTCCCTGGCGCACCTGATCATGAGCGTGCCGGAGCTGGTGTACTTCGTGTTCACCTTCCCGGCGGTCCTGCTGATTCTGGTGGCTTTCATGCTGGCCATGGGTCGCTATCGCGGTTACCGCCTGACCGAACTGGTGCGTTTCAAGGCTTTCCTGAAGGAGGCTGACGCCTGATGTTCGGTCTCTGGAAGACCTGGAAAGCCCTGGAGGCCCGGGGCATCATGGGGATCAATCGGCGTAACGCCGACTACGTGCTCAAGTACAACAAGCGCAGCCTGTACCCGATCGTCGATGACAAGATCATCACCAAGGAACGCGCCATCGCCGCCGGCATCCACGTGCCGGAGCTGTACGGCGTGATCTCCACCGAGAAGGAAATCGATAACCTCAAGGAGATCATCGGCGGGCGCACCGACTTCGTGATCAAACCGGCCCAGGGCGCCGGCGGCGACGGCATCATTGTGGTTGCCGACCGGTTCGAGGGGCGCTATCGCACAGTGTCCGGCAAGATCATTGACCATGAGGAACTCGAGCACCATATCTCGAGCATCCTCACCGGCCTGTATTCCCTGGGCGGGCACCGCGACCGTGCGCTGATCGAATACCGCGTGACCCCAGACCAGATCTTCAAAAGCATCAGCTATGAAGGTGTGCCGGACATCCGCATCATCGTGCTGATGGGTTATCCGGTGATGGCCATGTTGCGGCTGCCGACCCGCCAGTCCGGCGGCAAGGCCAACCTGCACCAGGGCGCCATCGGCGTCGGTGTCGACCTGGCCACCGGCCTGACATTGCGCGGCACCTGGCTGAACAACATCATCAACAAACACCCGGACACCACCAACGCGGTAGACGGCGTGCAACTGCCCTACTGGGACGGTTTCATGAAACTGGCCGCCGGCTGTTACGAGTTGTGCGGGCTGGGCTACATCGGTGTCGACATGGTGCTCGACCAGGAGAAAGGGCCGCTGATTCTTGAGCTCAATGCCCGGCCTGGGTTGAACATTCAGATCGCCAACGATTGCGGGCTGACGTCCCGTACCCACGCGGTCGAGGCGCGACTCGAAGAGCTGAAGGCGCGCGGGATCACTGAAACGGCGCAGGAGCGTGTGGCGTTCGTTCAGGAATTGTTTGGGCATATTCCGGCGGTTGAGGGCTGACCCCTCTGGCTCTTTGTGGCGAGGGAGCTTGTTCCCTCGCCACAGGCAAACTTCCCTCGCCGCAGATGTATCTCTTGCCGACATCCCCTCTAGGAGCAAATCCTGCAGAGGACTACAATCGCTCCCCCGCCTCGTTGGCTGATCTGCCCCGCCCATGTTGACCTGTTCCGTACACCCGCTGCCCTATCGCGCCAACCCTGCCGAGTACTTCACGGCGATTCGTCATGCCCCCGGTGCCGTGCTGCTCGACAGCGGCCGGCCGAGTGCCGAACGCGGGCGTTTTGACCTGCTCAGCGCCTGGCCGCTGGAGCAACTGGCCGTGTTGCCGGATGAAAGCGGCAGCCATTTCCTGCAACGCCTTCGCAAGAACCTTACACGGCTCGGTGAAGCAACCGTCCCTGACGACTTACCCTTCGCCGGCGGCCTGATCGGCTACCTGAGCTACGACTTCGGCCGGCATCTGGAGAACCTGCCGAGCCAGGCGCGGGACGATCTGCAATTGCCCGACGCGCGCTTCGGGCTGTATGACTGGGCGCTGATCAGCGATCACCATCTGGCTACCAGCCAATTGGTGTTCCACCCGACGCTGATCGATAGCGAGCGACAACGGCTGATCGAACTGTTCACTCAACCGGCGCCTCATAAAATCCAGCCGTTCAAGCTGGACGGCCCGATGAGTGCCGACCTGAGCGCTGACGACTATCGGCAAGCCTTCGAACGCATTCAGCAGTACATCCAGGCTGGCGACTGCTATCAGGTCAACTTCGCCCAGCGCTTTCGCGCCCAATGCCAGGGCGATCCGTGGGCAGCCTATTGCGCGCTGCGGGCGGCTTGCCCGACACCGTTTTCCGGCTTCCAGAGCCTGCCCGACGGCGACGCGGTGCTGAGCCTGTCGCCGGAGCGCTTTGTCAAAGTCAGCGAGCGCCACGTCGAAACCCGCCCGATCAAAGGCACTCGCCCCCGCGGGCTGACCGCTGCCGAAGATGCGGCGAACGCCGCCGAACTGCTGGCCAGCCCCAAGGACCGCGCGGAAAACCTGATGATCGTCGACTTGCTGCGCAACGATCTGGGTCGTACCTGCCGCATCGGTTCGGTACGGGTGCCGGAGCTGTTCAGCCTGGAAAGCTATCCGAACGTGCATCACCTGGTGAGCAGCGTTACCGGTGAACTGGCGGATGACAAGGATGCGCTGGATCTGATCGCCGGCAGCTTCCCCGGCGGCTCGATTACCGGCGCGCCAAAAATTCGCGCCATGCAGATCATCGATGAACTGGAACCGACCCGTCGCGGGTTGTATTGCGGTTCATTGCTGTATCTGGACGTACGCGGGGAGATGGACAGTTCCATCGCCATTCGCAGCTTGCTGGTCAAGGACGGGCAGGTGTGCTGCTGGGGGGGTGGCGGGATCGTCGCGGATTCGGATTGGCAGGCGGAGTATCAGGAATCGATTACCAAGGTGAAGGTGCTGCTCGATACGTTGCAGAACCTCTGATACCGCACTTTTATGTGGCGAGGGAGCTTGCTCCCGCTGGGCCGGGCTGGCGCTCCAGTGCGAAGCGCCCCCCAAACCAGACACCGCATATCGTCAGATATAACGCATGCGACTGCTGCGCAGCCGAGCGGGAGCAAGCTCCCTCGCCACAGATCGGGTTTACAAGCTCAGATTGCGATTCGAAGCCTTGATGAATTCCTGCTTCAACTCGGCAAAGCTGTGCACCGCCGGGAACTGCGGGAACTCACGAATCACATTGTCCGGCGCATGGAACAGGATCCCGGCATCCGCCTCGCCCAACATCGTGGTGTCGTTGTAGGAATCGCCCGCGGCGATCACCCGGTAGTAAAGGCTCTTGAGCGCCAATACCGACTGACGCTTGGGATCTTTCTGACGCAACTGATAGCCCGTGACCCGACCGGCATCGTCAGTAATCAGACGATGGCAAAGTAACGTCGGGAAGCCCAGTTGACGCATCAGCGGCTGGGAAAATTCGTAAAAGGTGTCCGACAGAATCACCACCTGAAAGCGCTCACGCAGCCAGTCGACAAATTCACTGGCGCCTTCCAGAGGCTTGAGCGTAGCGATCACTTCCTGAATGTCGGAGAGCTTCAGGCCATGCTCGTCGAGAATCCGCAGGCGCTGCTTCATCAACACGTCGTAGTCGGGAATGTCCCGAGTGGTGGCCCGGAGGGACTCGATCCCGGTTTTTTCGGCAAAGGCGATCCAGATTTCCGGGACCAGCACACCTTCAAGATCCAGACAGGCAATTTCCACAAGACACTCCCATTAGTATTATTTATGAGTCGAGCGAGCAAAAGGACTGCCGAACTCTAGCGACTCGTCCCCCTCTGTGCAACGCAGAGGACGCGCCAGCCGCCGCAGGATTTTGTTACCATCGACGCATATAGAGCGCCCAGCGCCACCGACCTGTAGGAAGCCGCCCTGATGAGCCCATCGTTCGATGTCGTGGAACTCGCCACGACCTATGCCAACAAATCCGCCCAGGACATCCTGAAACTCGCGTTCGCCGAGTTCGGCGATGACCTGTGGATATCTTTCAGCGGCGCCGAGGATGTGGTGCTGGTGGACATGGCCTGGAAGCTGAACAAGAACGTCAAAGTGTTCAGCCTCGACACCGGCCGCTTGCATCCCGAGACCTACCGCTTCATCGAGCAGGTGCGCGAGCACTACAAGATCGATATCGAAGTGGTGTCGCCGGACTACAGCAAGCTCGAGCCTTTCGTGAAGGAAAAAGGCCTGTTCAGTTTCTACAAGGATGGCCATGGCGAGTGCTGCGGCATTCGCAAGATCGAGCCGCTGCGTCGCAAACTGTCTGGCGTGACCGCCTGGGCCACCGGCCAGCGTCGGGACCAGAGCCCGGGCACCCGCAGCGCCGTCGCGGTGCTGGAAATCGACACCGCGTTTTCCACCCCGGAACGTACCCTGTACAAGTTCAACCCGTTGGCACAGATGACCAGCGAAGAGATCTGGGGTTACATCCGCATGCTGGAGCTGCCGTACAACAGCCTGCATGAACGCGGATTCATCAGCATTGGTTGCGAGCCTTGCACCCGTCCGGTGCTGCCGAACCAGCATGAGCGCGAAGGTCGTTGGTGGTGGGAAGAAGCCACGCAGAAAGAATGCGGGCTGCATGCCGGGAACATCATCAGCAAGTCCAAAGCTTAAAAGATCGCAGCCCGTAGCAGCTCCTGCAGGAGCTGGCGAAGCCTGTGATCGTTTACTTTAAAAATGTGTACACAGAAATGTCACCAGAAGTGCCATATCTGTGTGCACTTTTAGTTTCAGCGCCCCAAAAAGTTACATTCCCCTATCCTGACTTCCTCAGTCGAACACTCCGACAAAACCCCATCCAAAATAAATACCTGTTCAATTGGTCAATTTATATCGTCTTTTTTTCAACTACTTATCTTCAATCAATAACAAAACGAAATTAGCCTTAAATTTTATAGATCACCGACTGGCACACATCTGGCTTAAGTGAACACATGCTTTGTATACAATAAATACAAAAACATACACACACTTTAGATCCGCAAGCCTGAAGCGCCCTATCCCGTACAGGCTGCAGATGCCCCGTAACCAATGATGCTCTCCCACCCGCGACGAAGATTTGTCGAGCCCACGCTCATGCACAGTCATCGCGGCAACGAGCTTCAGGAGCCTGCCGGAATGCGTACTAGCCTCCCCAATAACAATATTGCGCTGGATCTGCCCTCTCCTCTTTCTACCTCCGTGATTCACGATCATACGTTTCAACCACCCGTCGTGCTCAGCCCCCGCTTGCACAATAAGGATCTTGCACCGACCAAGGCCGAAGGTCGGCGCTGGGGTCGTTACAGCATCTTTGCCCTGTGGACAAACGATGTGCACAACATTGCCAACTACTCTTTCGCCATTGGCTTGTACGCGTTGGGCCTGGGCGGCTGGCAGATTCTGTTGTCCCTGGGAATCGGTGCAGCGATGGTGTATAGCTTCATGAACCTTTCCGGTTACATGGGCCAGAAAACCGGTGTGCCGTTTCCGGTGATCAGCCGCATCAGTTTCGGCATCCACGGGGCGCAGATTCCCGCATTGATTCGCGCCGTTATCGCCATTGCCTGGTTCGGGATTCAGACGTACCTGGCTTCGGTGGTCTTTCGCGTATTGCTGACGGCGGTGCATCCCGGGCTCGCCGATTACGACCACAATTCGATACTCGGGCTGTCGAGCCTGGGCTGGGTGTGTTTCGTGGCGATCTGGTTCGTGCAGTTGGCGATCCTGGCCTATGGCATGGAAATGGTGCGACGCTACGAGGCGTTTGCCGGCCCGGTGATTTTGTTGACCGTCGCCGCCCTCGCCGGCTGGATGTACTTCCAGGCCAACGCCACCATCGCCTGGTCGATTCGTGAACCGCTGAGTGGCGGTGAGATGTGGCGCAATATCTTTGCCGGCGGCGCCTTGTGGCTGTCGATCTACGGCACGCTAATCCTCAATTTCTGCGACTTCGCCCGCTCTTCTCCCTGCCGCAAGACCATCCGGGTCGGAAATTTCTGGGGCCTGCCCGTCAACATTCTGGTATTTGCCGCAATCACGGTCCTGCTGTGCGGCGCGCAATTTCAGATCAATGGCCGGATCATCGAAAGCCCGACCGAGATCATCGCGTCGATTCCCAACACCTTCTTTCTGGTACTCGGTTGCCTGGCGTTCCTGATTGTCACCGTGGCGGTGAACATCATGGCCAACTTCGTCGCCCCGGCCTTTGTCCTGAGCAACCTTGCGCCCAAATACCTGACCTTCCGCCGCGCCGGGCTGATCAGCGCGACCATCGCGGTGCTGATCCTGCCGTGGAACCTCTACAACAGCCCGCTGGTGATCGTGTATTTCCTGTCTGGCCTCGGCGCCCTGCTCGGCCCGTTGTACGGGGTGATCATGGTCGACTACTGGCAGGTACGAAAAGGCCGGATCAACGTGCCGCAGTTGTACAGCGAAGATCCCGATGGCGATTATTACTACAGCCGAGGGGTCAATTTGCGCGCCGTGGCGGCGTTCATTCCGGCAGCCTTGATCGCCATTGTCCTGGCCCTGGTGCCAGGTTTCGACAGTGTCTCGCCATTCTCCTGGCTGATTGGCGCCGGGATTGCAGGGATGCTCTACCTGATCATCGCCAAACGGCAGCCTTACTACGCCGATGTCAGCGGTGAAGCCATCGCGGTCGATAACGTCAGCCATTAATCCTCTTGGCGGCCCGGTGACATCGGGCCGCAAACCACCTCGCTATAAGGACCTCCCATGCGAATTCTCGTGGTCAACGTCAACACCACCGAATCCATTACCCAGGCCATCGCCCGCCAAGCGCAATCCGTGGCCGCGCCCGGCACGGAAATCATTGGCCTGACCCCGCATTTCGGCGCCGACTCCATTGAAGGCAATTTCGAAAGCTACCTGGCCGCCATCGCCGTGATGGACCGGGTCATGTCCTACGATCAGCCCTTCGATGCGGTGATCCAGGCCGGTTATGGCGAGCACGGTCGCGAAGGTTTGCAAGAGTTGCTCAACGTGCCGGTGGTGGACATCACCGACGCCGGCGCCAGCACCGCGATGTTCCTCGGCCATGCCTACTCGGTGGTCACTACCCTGGACCGCACCGTGCCGCTGATCGAGGATCGCCTCAAACTCTCCGGGCTCTGGGATCGTTGTGCGTCGGTGCGGGCCAGTGGGTTGGCGGTGCTGGAGCTGGAGTCCGATCCAGAGCGTGCGCTGGAGGCGATTGTCCGCCAGGCGGAACTGGCGGTGAGCGAGGACAAGGCCGAGGTGATTTGCCTGGGCTGTGGCGGCATGGTCGGGCTGGATGAACAGATTCGTCAGCGCACCGGCGTACCGGTGGTGGATGGCGTGACGGCGGCGGTGACCATTGCCGAATCCCTGGTGCGGTTGGGGTTGTCGACGTCGAAAGTACGGACGTATGCGACGCCGCGGCCGAAGAACATTATGGGTTGGCCGGGACGGTTTGGGCGGTAGACCGCATTATCGATCTTCGCGGGCAAGCCACGCTCTCACAGGCTTTTGCATCATTCCGTGGGAGCGTGGCTTGCCCGCGATGGCCTCCCCTCGGTCCCAAGCCGGGCTCAAACTGCACTGAACCGCTGCCCCAACCCCTGCTCGGCAAACTGTTCAATGATGAAGTCGACAAACGCCCGGGTCTTGCCCGGCAGCAGTTTGTGCTCGGCGTAATAGATGGAGATGTTGCCATCGTCGACGTACCAGTCGGGCAACACCCGATGCAAGGTTCCGGCGTCCAGATAGCCCACGGCAAATGGCATGCTCACCAATGCAATGCCCAAATCCTGGGCCGCCGCAGCGCAGGCCGCTTCCGAATCGCTCATGGTCATCCGCGCCTTGAGCGTCAGCGGGCTGTGTTGCCGGTTGCGACAGGTCAACTGCCAGGAACGCACACGCCCCGTCTGCGGCGACCGTATCAGGATGCCATCGTGGCGCTGGAGGTCGTCGGGTTCGACGATCGCCTCGTGCATTGCCAGATACCCGGTTGAAGCCACCAGCACCCGATGGGCGGGCGTCAGCTTGCGCGCCACCACGCCCTGGGGCAGTTCGAATCCACCGCCAATCGCCGCATCGACCCCCTGGCCGATCAGGTCGACCTGACGGTTGTCGAAATGCCAGTCGGGATTGATCGCCGGAAAGCGCCGCAAAAACTCTCCGAGCAATGGCACGATGTACAAACGCCCGAACACCGTACCCATGCTGACCTTCAGCGTTCCCGCCGGACGTCCTTCGGCGCTGGCCAGGTTGGCCACGGCATTCTGGATCGTGTGCAAGCTGGCGCTGACTTCGCCGAGAAACAACTGACCGGCCTCGGTCAGCGTCAAGCTACGCGTGCTGCGCTGGAACAGCCGCACACCAAGTCGCGCCTCCAGCTTGGCGACGCTCTTGCCCACCGCAGCAGGTGTCAGACTCAAGCGTCGCGCAGCCTCGGCGAAGCTGCCGACCTCAGCGCTGCGCACGAAGCATTCGATACTGCTGAAGGTTTCCATAAGCGCCACTATAAACTTCTGGTTTACACAGACTATAGCAATCACGGTCTACCCGCCGGGTAATGCGAAGCCGATACTCGACTCCGACAACAAGGCAGCCTGCCTTGAACTTCTGGAGATCGACATGACCACTCAACACCTCAGCGGTAAAGTAGCTCTGATTCAAGGCGGTTCACGCGGTATCGGTGCTGCCATCGTCAAACGCCTGGCCGCAGAAGGCGCAGCCGTCGCCTTCACCTATGTCAGCTCTACCGCCAAAGCCGAAGACCTGCAAAACAGCATCATCTCCGCTGGCGGCAAAGCCCTGGCCATCAAGGCCGACAGCGCCGATGCCGTTGCTATTCGCAATGCCGTCAACGCCACCGTCGAGGCCTTCGGCCGCCTGGACATTCTGGTCAACAACGCGGGTGTCCTGGCCATCGCACCGCTGGAAGACTTCAAACTCGAAGACTTCGACCAGACCCTGGCCATCAACGTACGCAGTGTGTTCATCGCCACCCAGGAAGCCGCCCGCCACATGACCGAAGGCGGTCGCATCATCAACATCGGTAGCACCAATGCCGAGCGCATGCCCTTCGCCGGTGGTGGCCCGTACGCCATGAGCAAATCGGCGCTGGTCGGCCTGACCAAAGGCCTGGCTCGCGACCTCGGCCCACGGGGCATCACCATCAACAACGTGCAACCGGGCCCGGTCGACACTGACATGAACCCCGCCAGCGGCGACTTCGCTGATAGCCTGATCCCGCTGATGGCTGTGGGTCGTTACGGCAACGTGGAAGAAATCGCCAGCTTCGTCGCTTATCTCGCAGGTCCCGAAGCTGGCTACATCACCGGTGCCAGCCTGACCATCGATGGTGGTTTCGGCGCCTGATACACCGCTCGACTGAAACAAAAACGCCGGCAATCAATTGCCGGCGTTCTTTTGTGTCAGGGATTATCGAATGGTCAGTTCCATTCAAGCGCCGGCAAGCCACATGCACTGGGCTTGAACGCCTTCAACGTACGAAGAATGCCATCGGCGTGTGCGTACTTTTCGTCGGCCATCGCCGCATCCGGGACTGCAATCGCCGTCATTCCTGCCGCTTTGGCTGCAGTGACGCCGAACGGCGAATCCTCGAATACCAGGCAATCCCGGGGCGCGACCCCAAGGCGTCGCGCCGCCGTCAGGAAAATATCCGGCGCCGGTTTCGCCGCACCCACTTCCGGGTCGTCAGCGGTGACAATGAAGTCAAACAGCGCGAACCAGTCGCGGTGCAAAGTGGTTTTCTGACCAAACGACTGACGCGAAGAACTGGTGCCCACCGCGATAGGAATGTTGTTGGCTTTCAAGTGCCGAACCAGTTCCTCCGCGCCGGGCATCGCCGGCGCCGTCGGAAAACGCTCGCGCATCAAGGGCTCGCGGATCACCAGAAACTCTTCGGCGGTGATCGGCAAGTCCAGCGCCTCGACCACATAGCGCGCCAGATCACCCGCGCCACGGCCGATGATGTTCTGTTTGACGCTCCAGTCGAAGGTCCGCCCATAGCGCTCGGCAATGATGGACGTGACCTCGGTGTAAATGCCCTCGGTGTCCAGCAGCAAACCGTCCATATCGAAAATCACGGCCTTGATCGGACCGAACTCATCCAAGGGTGCACTCATCGCATCTGATCCGTTTTCTCATGACATCCCAGGACGGCTCAGGTACGGCCGGATCCGTGATGGATTAAAGGGTTCAGCAGCATAGCGAGCGCGATTGGTCGAGAGCAACGGGCAATGCCTGGCGGATACAAAATCCTCTGCTGAGGGCGTCGCGATGATTTAGCGATTTCCCCTACACCAAACACCTCCTTTCCCGACTTCTTTCCTTTTTGATCCCCCGCAAAGTCTCTCGCTCCACATTGATCAGCGCGAGGGATTGCGAATGTTCGAACCTGACAAGGTCCTGGCCTTGAACAACGCCATCGGTCTGCTGGTGGTCGCCGCCATGAACCCCAAACAGCCGGATATCAAAGCGCTGCTCGGTGATTTCCGACTCTGCCTCAACGACTACGAGGCCTGGGCGGAAAACTTCTGGACCGGTGGCGCGCTGAACGTCGAGCAAGTGTTCAAGGTCGGCAACGAAGTCCGGCTCAGCGCACCGAAGGACTCCACAGTCCCTGTCAGTTCGACACTCGCCATGTGCCCGGCCAGCGGTCCGTTGACCCTGGTGCATATGTTTGAAGCCGCGCGTTTCGTGCCAATCGGCGATACACCGGTGATGCTCGAGCCGGCTATCTCGCAGCGCAATGGTGAGCTGACGTTCGGTGAGCCTGTCCACGCAACCATCGGCCCCAGCGGTATTCTCGAAATCCCCGAATGCTGGCGCGGCCATCGCTATCGCATCACCTTCTTTCCCAATGTCACCACTGAACACGTCAAAGCGCTCTACGCCTCCTATCAGGGCGTGATCGGCGAGCTGGAAGGCTGGTTGCGCAACGAATGGACGAACGAGTTCGAGCCCTTATGGGCAGATTTTTCCAAAGCAGGTTTCACCCAACGCTACGGCCTGCTGCAACAGGCTGACTGGCACAGTTTCGAGCGTTCGCTGCACGGCTTGTGGGATGACGTGAAGCAGGTCTACGCCCTGGTGGCGGACCTGCAAGGCAGCAGCGAAAAACTCCTTGAGTACCTGACACAAGGCGAGCTTGAGACGCTGCTGAACGCTTCGGCTGAAACCATTGCCAATGTGTTGCTGATGCTGAGCGATGAGCCGTTGATGTTCATCCATCTCGCCGCCTTCACCAGTTGGCTGAGGATGTTGCCGCCGCAGTACATCGCCGAAGTCGTGGCACAAATTCGTACGGAAATACTGATCAGCTTCCTGCTGATGTGCCTCACCGGTCCTACGGGGCTGAAGCTCGGCATGAGCGCCAGAGTTCTGGACAAAATCAAGTCCCAAAGGGCTCGGCAGTGGTTGGCGGCGGCCAGTTTGCGACTGGCTGAACTGACAGCCAACTCCAACCTGACAGCCCACGCTGGCGCGCTCAAACCGCTCATGGTCAACGCGCGCAATGCACCGCTGAAACCTGCACCGACGGTTCCGCTAAAAATCAGTCCCGGCGACGCACCCGTTGTGCGGGTGGACAATCCGGTCGCCATTGCTCGCGACAAGTCCACAGCCATGACCCGGCTAGGCCGTCACGAACCTCACGACGACGTACCGAATCAAGCGAAAAACCCCAACGGCGACAGCGCCACGTGCGTGCCGTCTACCTGCAAAAACGGCTGCCCGGTGTCGATGGTCACCGGCGAAGAACTGCTGACCCTCACCGACGGCTCGCTGGACGGCCTCCTGCCGTTCGACTTCACCCGCCTCTATCGCACCAGCGCCGCCGAGATCGACTGCGGCCTCGGTTTTGGCTGGAGTCATTCGCTCGCCCATCGGCTGGAGATCGAGGGTGATCAGGTCATCTGGATCGACCACGAAAACCGCCGTACCCCCTTCCCGCTGCCCAGTGCCCAACGCCCGGCGATCCATAACAGCCTCTCGCGCGCGGCGATTTATCTGGGCAATGCACCCGAAGAACTGATCCTCGCCCAGGCTGGCGACGACACGCGTTTCTACCACTTTCACAATGGCTGTCTGACGGCGATCAGCGATGCCTACGACAACCGCCTGCGCATCACCCGCGACCGCCAGGAGCGCATCCAGCGCCTCGACAACGGTGCCGGGCGTTCATTGTTGTTTTGCTACGAACGCAGGCACCTTGTGGCCGTCGAATACCAGTCGTTTCACTCCGGCGATGTCCCGGGTGAAGCCTGGCGTACAGAGCAGACACTGGTTTCCTATCGCTACGACGCCCGCCAACGCTTGATTGCGGCGACCAATGCCGCCGGGGAAAGCGAGCGCTACGACTACGACGACCACCACGTAATTTTGCAGCGGCAACTGGCCGGCGGCGCGAGTTTCTTCTGGGAGTGGCAACGGTCCGGCAAGGCGGCCAGATGTATTCGCCACTGGGCGTCGTTTTCACAGATGGACACGCGCTATGTCTGGGATGACCAGGGCAGCGTCACGGTCCAGAACATCGACGGCAGCGAAGAGGTTTACGTCCACGACGACCGGGCGCGGCTGGTGCGCCGGGTTGAGCTCAATGGCGGCGAACAGCTCAAGGCCTATGACGAGCAGGGCCGGTTGGTGGCTGAGCAGGATCCTCTGGGGGCCGTCACCGAATACCGCTACGACGACGTCGGACGCTTGGTGGCGTTGATTCCACCGGAAGACGAGCCGACGGCCTACGAGTATCGCCACGGTTTCCTGCATGCGCGCTATCGCGGTCAGGCGGTGTGGAAATACCAGCGCAATACCCAGGGCGATGTCACCGAGGCCACCGATCCCGACGGCCAGGTCACTCATTATCACTACGACCCTCAGGGGCGTTTGCTGTCGATCCGCTACCCGGACACCAGTCGGCATGTCTTTGTCTGGAATGCCTTGGGGCAGTTGCTTGAGGAAACCCTGCCGGACGCTGGGCAACGACGTTTTTCCTACGATGCGCTGGGGCGGCAGACGACTCGTCAGGACGAACACGGTGCGCTCACTCAGTACCAATGGGACGCCGTTGGCCGACTGACCCAGACGACGTTGCCTACCGGTGCCACTCGCGCCTTCAGCTACAACGCCTACGGCAAGATCACCGCCGAACGCGACGAACTGGGCCGCGTCACCCGTTACGAATACATCGACGATTTGCACCTGGTCAGCCGCCGGATCAATCCCGACGGCACCCAGCTCAAGTACCGCTATAACAATGCGCAGCTGCTGCTCACGGAAATCGAAAGCGAATCCGGCGAACACTATCGGCTGGACTACACGCCCAGCGGCCTGATCCGACAGGAAACCGGCTTCGACGGCCGTCGTACCGCGTACGCCTACGATCTCAATGGCCACCTGCTGGAGAAAACCGAGTTCGGTGATGACGGCTCGCAGCTGGTCACCGGCTATCAACGGGACTCGGCCGGACGCCTGTTGGTCAAGACCCTGCCCGACGGGACTCAGGTCGCGTACCGCTACGACTCGCTGGGCCGACTGACCAGCGTCGACGACGGTCACGATCATCCGCTGGAGTTCGGGTACGACCAGCAGGACCGCCTGATCACCGAACACCAGGGCTGGGGAACCTTGCGTTATGGCTACGACGCCTGCGGCCAGCTCAACCGCCTGCGCCTGCCGGACGGCAGCAAACTCGATTATCACCACGCCAAGGGCGGCGCGCTGACGGCCATCGACCTCAATGGCACACGCCTCACCAGCCACCAATTTGTCTTCGGCCGCGAACAGCAGCGTCAACAGGGTCTGTTGCTCAGTGAATATGCCTACGACGAACAGGGTCGCCTGAAGGCCCACGCCGTCGGCCAACACCAATATCCGCTGTATCGCCGCGACTATGCCTACAGCCTCAACGGCAATCTCGACCACATCGCCGACACCCGCCACGGCCAGCGCAGCTACCAGTACGACGCGCTGAATCGGCTGATCCGCGTGCGCCACTCTCGCGACCAGCCACCGGAAAGCTTCGCCCACGACCCGGCCGGCAACCTGCTGATGCAGGACCGCCCGGGCCCGGCCACCGTCAAAGGCAACCGCCTGTTGATGCATGGCGACTGCCACTTCGACTACGACGCCTTCGGCAACCTGATCCGCGAACGCCGTGGCACCGCGCAGAAACTGGTCACCGAGTACCGTTATGACTGCCAGCACCGGTTGGTCGGCGTCACCACCCCGGACGGTCGTTGCTCAACTTATCGCTATGACGCTTTCGGCCGTCGCATCGCCAAAACCGTCGACGGTAAAACCACCGAATTTTTCTGGCAGGGCGACAACCTTGTCGCTGAAAGCAGCCGCGAGCATTACCGCAGTTACGTCTACGAGCCGGGCAGCTTCCGCCCGCTGGCCATGCTCGACGGCAAAGGCCCACGCAGGGCCTGCCCGTTCTACTACCAACTCGACCACCTCGGCACCCCGCAAGAACTCACCGACTACAGCGGCGACATCATCTGGGCCGCCCGATACACCGCCTATGGCCGCCTCACCCGCCTCAACCGCGACACCCACCAGGTCCTCGATCAACCGCTGCGCTTTCAAGGGCAGTATTACGACGCGGAAACCGGCCTGCATTACAACCGGCATCGCTACTACAATCCGGATATCGGGCGGTACCTGACGCCGGACCCGAGCAAGTTGGCGGGCGGGTTAAACGGGTATCAGTACACGCGCAATCCGGCGGGTTGGGTTGATCCGTTGGGGTTGAGTGAGTGCCCTGGGGGGGATGGGTGTAAGAAGCCGTCGTTTGGGGATGAGGATCCGACGGGGAAGGTGGGGGTTGATGAGGGGGAGCCCGGAACCCCAAATCCAAAACAGGAGAACTATTATTTGTACCGTGGTGACGACCGAGAACCATGGGAAATTTTTGAGGCAGGATTTGAACCCTTGGGAGACAGTACAGATCTGTACATGCATGCATTGGATAACAGAAGCCCTCCTAGCTACTTTGTCAGCACTTCGACAAGCGAAAATGAGGCAAAAAAGTTTGCCACAGGCTACTGGTTTTCCGACGGTTATGTATATGTACTGAAAAACATTAGAGGAATCGATGTAAACAAAGAACTTGGCATGATGTCACCACATCGGCGCGAGGTTGAGATAGCGTTCCCGGGAGGAATAAAAAATCACGACATCGTCGGTGCCACCCCCGTCTATGAGGATGGTAGCTACAAGGGCTACTCAATACCCAACCCTTACAGGAAGCAACCATGAAACCTATAGAAATATTAATAAATAATCATGGGGTCGTAGAAACGGCCACAATCGAATGCGACAGAAAGAAACCGACACTCAGATTCACGATGCGAAGTGGTTTGACAAAAGTTTATACAGCCTATGACCTTTACGTATGCTTTGGCATGTTAAGAGCCGACTACCCGGAAATAAAATTTCTGTGCAAAGGTGCCAAATTAAATGTTCACCCCTCACGAATGTCCTCCCAAATGTCCAGCGGGCTAGTCGCATACGAACTTAAACTTGGAAAACCCAGTGAAGACGAGGACTTAGTACGAATTTTCGACTACGAAGACGAAAATATCACTAGCAACATTGAAGAACAAAACACCTTTTATCAAAACTGGATCGAATCACTGACAATTATAACGCCGAACAAAACCTAAAGACAGTTGCAGTTGATCATACCTAATCAATCTGACACGCGGAGCACATATGATGAAACACCACATAAAACTACAGCTCGAGAACACCATTGAAATCGGAACTATTGAAGAGCGTTTTAGCTCACTGACGTTCACAATGAAAAATGGATTCAGAAAAACTTACACCGACCATGATCTGTATTTATGCCTGGCACAAATCCGACGAGACTTCCCTGAAATAAAATTTCTTTGCAAAGGATCAAAGCTCAATGTATTCCCTTCACGCATGTGCTCTCAGATGGGCAATGGAGCTATTGCTTATGAAATGATACTGGGAAAAGCAGCAACACGTGATCATATTGTTCACATTTTTGACTTTGAAGACCAGAACATCGTCAATGACATTTCCGAACAAATTGAATTCTACCATCAATGGATAAGTTACTTTTGGCCAAAACAAACCAACTCAGAAAACCCAGATCCAGCTTAAACAAGAAAAACTTATTTGGCCCGGAAAAAATCCTGACAGAGAGCCAAATAAGTAATCCAAGGCAAAATCAATATGGCAGATACTCTCGGCATCACGCCCATCTTCGCTAAAGCTAATGTTCGCCCCCAGGTAACACTACCTTTAAATCCGAACGAGACATGAATCGTGAATAGCGTAGAGATTGTGATAATCAAAAATAGCGAGCTTCAATCCGCCGAGCTTCTCTGTGATTCAAAAAACCTGACCATTACTTTCATCATGAAAAATGGATATCGAAAATTATACGTAGGTGATAATTTCTACATTTGCTTTGGGCATATTAGGCAAGATCATAGTGATGTGATCTTCCTGTGCAAAGGAGCAAAAATAAACGTACACCCTTCCAGCATGTCCTCACAGATGTCGCTCGGAGTAAAAGCATATGAACTCACACTAGGTAAGTATGCAACAAGGAATGATCTGGTAAATATTTTTGACTATGAAGAAAACAATCTTACGAACGATCCAGAAGTTCAGAGAGACTTCTTTATGCGCTGGTTTGAATCAGAGATTGAAGAGGATTAACGAGTCAAAAAAAGAGATCAGTGCTAAACACCGAAGCCCAGCTCGACGCTGGGCTCAGTTGAACAGTAAAGAGTCTGACTTAGCCGCCCGAACTACCGGTTTTACCCGCACCGCCTCCACTCCCCCCAGAACCACCTGATTCTCCAGACCCATTTCCAGAACCACTCCCCATCGAACCTCCCCCACTCACCGACCCGCTTCCCTCCCCCGGGTTGATGCTACTCCCATTCGCACCACCGCCATTTCCACTACCAATGCTGTCCGCTGGCAGCACCTTTCCATCCGAGGTACCCGCATTCATTTCCGAATAAGGCGGCATCCCGCCCTTGTCGACCGGCGCATCGCGACCGGTAGATTCAGCAAACGCCGTCATTGAACTGATCGACAATAAGCCGACCATCGTCAGCACCTTCCATTTTGACCTGATCATGGTGCGTCTCCTTTAAAGAGTGCGTTACCTGATCTCTGGCAGTGATCGCTTTTAAAAGGTGTCGCTCAATCGACAATCTGCGATGCACCACCACACAGGTTTCAGCTCGGTTCGCCCGAGGCGTCATCACCGGCAATGTCCGGGTCGTCCGGATCGGCCTCCACATCACCGCGTTTTACATCATCGTCCGGCACTTGCTCCACAGCGGTGTCGTCATCGTCGGGTGGGCGCTGATCGCGACTCAGGGGGTTGGTGGGCGAAGGCAGCGGGTATTCGGGGGTATCGTCGATATCGGAGTCTTTCGGATCAGCTTTCATAACGCACCTCTCAATGGACCTGAAAAGCAGATCCTGATATTTCGAGGACAACTCAATAGACGCGGTTCGATCAGAAGGACGATTGGTCGTCCCGCCCCCGAAGCCCGATCACTCGTCGTCTTCCTCGTCATACTCATCATTCTCCAGGTTGCCCACATCGCCCGCGTCATCGGCATCGTTGAGCGGCACCGTGGCGTCGTCCATCAGAGACCCCGGATCTTCGTTGCCGGGATCGTTGATCGGGCCTTCTTCTTCCTTGTCTTCGGTTTCCGGAGTCATTGCATGCCTCACAACGTTCAGGATGTCTATAAAGTTCGAAAGGTCCTACGGCCAATCGTTCCAGCGTCCTATCGACAGAAACGAAAAACCCGGCACTCGGCCGGGTTTTACTTTAACTCGATATCGAGTTAGCGATGCTTGTACTTATTTTTATGCTTGTGTTTGTAGTAGCCGCCACCGGAATGCGAACTGCCGCGGTCATCACCCATGCTGCTGCCCACCGCGCCACCGGCTGCGCCGCCCACGCCTGCGCCAATAGCCGAACCAGTGGAGCCGCCCAGGCTGTTGCCGATCACCGAACCGCCCGCCGCGCCGAGACCACCGCCGACGGCCGCTTCTGTGCGACTGCCCTTACGCGCGCCGACTGCACTGCCTGCCGCACCGCCGACGCCTGCGCCCACCGCAGCCCCGGTGCTGCCGCCCAGTTGCCCGCCAACCACGTTACCCAACACACCGCCAAGACCACCACCGACTGCAGCGTCGCCGTTGCCGGCGGCCATTGCGCCTTGAGCGATTAAAAGTCCTAAAACCACCGTGGACAAAGTCATACGCATGATATGAACCTCTAATTTCCGCATTGGGGGAAGAACATGCCGCGGATAGGCATCAGCCTGCATCTGAGTCTGTTGTACAGCAAACCAATACCGACTGTATGAGATTTGAGCCACGGGTCGCAGAAATGTTCCCAAACGAAAAAGCCCGGCATGTTAAGCCGGGCTTTTTCAGCGGATCATTCAGGATCAGTGACGCTTTTTGGACAGGTTGCTGCCTACGCCGCCGCCCAATGCGCCACCCAAGCCGGCGCCGATGGTAGAGCCGTTCTTGCCGCCCAGACTGTTACCGATTATCGAACCGCCCGCCGCGCCAACACCGCCGCCAATGGCCGCTTTGGTGCGGCTGCCTTTACGTGCGGCAACAGCGCTGCCGGCTGCACCCGCTACGCCAGCACCAATCGCTGCGCCGGTGCTGCCACCCATTTTCTGGCCAACCACATTACCCAACGCACCACCCAGACCACCACCGAGCGCGGCCGTGCCGTCGCCGGCAGCCATCGCACCTTGAGCAACCAAAAGGCCCAGAACCAGAGCAGGCAGTGTCAAACGCATAACAAGAACCTCAAAAAAGTGGGAACCGAAAGGCCGGAGATTGAATGCTTTAGCGAAGGGAAAGTCCAGACACAAAACCAGAACAACCTCGCCATTGGCGACGGTTGGACAGCGTTTATGCGAAAGGTTTTATGACAGGCAAAAAAAAGCCCGCTGGGGAGACGGGCCAGGGTACTGCTTTCTAACGGATGAGTTGAGCCTACGTAGGCCGGTGTGAAAAGTTTGTGAAAAAAATACCAGCGCTCGCAAAGTTGTAGGACATTTCTCGGCATTGCCACCGAGCCACCTTTCCTGCCCATCAGAAATAAGAAACCCCGCTCAATGGCGGGGTTCGTGCTGTGATCGGTTTACTTCCTGGAGGGCGCCCCCAGCTTGGGCATAAATTTCGATTTCGGCCCCCGGGTCCTAGGCACTGCAGATTTGATTTTATTGATTTTGATACGGTCTTCGCCGAAGCTCGGCACATAGTCCGTCTGACCACACTGCACGCAATCATTGATTGGAAACTCTGCACCGTCGTCTTCGATATACGGCTCAGCCATATCTTCGCTCCTCTCAAAACGGGTCGATACCGGCAAGCCCTTTTTGCCTGAAAAATATCGACCACCCTGGTTTTTGAGACTAGCCGGTCATTCCCAGACTTGTGGTTCAGATCGTTACATGCCCGACGAATGGCCAGTACCGCGCAGCCTACCTCAGCTTGACCGCCGTCCCGGTCACAAACACCACCACCATCCCACCCTTGCCGGCCGGCATGCTGATCTCATAATCGAGCCCCACCACCGCATCCGCCTGCAGCGCCCGTGCCCGCTCCTTGATCTCGTCGGTCGCCTGAATCCGCGCATCCTTCAACGCCCGCTCCAACGTCTGAGAGCGCCCACCAAAAAAATCCCGCATCCCGGCGAACATGTCACGAATCACGTTAACGCCCTGCACCGACTCGGCGCTGACGATGTCCAGGTACGCGGTGATTTGACGACCTTCGATGGTGTGGGTAGTGGTGGTGATCATGAGATGTCCTTGTTCATAGAAGCGCGCATTATTCCTCGGTAGCCAGATGATGAAAACATCACTACCAAAATCTAAATGCAGCTCTCGCGGCGTCCTTTATGCTCATACTCCCATCCCTTGCACGCCAACCCCACATGCTTGGGTATCAACGCCTTCCCACTGCTGTAGGCGGTAATGGTTCGTCGAGTAAACCCCAATTCAACAGCTGCCGCCGACAACGAAAGATTGTTGCTCGACATCCAGCGTTTGAAATCGCTGGTTGGCATGACCTCTCCGGATTGCTCCAAAGCCAGCCGATGCAACGTCGTAGCGGCGAGTTCGAGATCATCCCCCCATGTCACATCGAATCCCCACTCGCCTACCGCGACTTGGCTGAACAGCGCAAAATCCTGTAGTGGCTTGAGCGCAGGAAAGGTTTTGATGTGTTCGGTGACATCAACAGTATGGCGCTTACCGTTGCTCCACTCGATGTTAAGGGCATGTTTGCCGGCAACTGGTTGCACAGCAGAAATGCGAAGCTTGCTGGTCATGAGTCAGTCCCTCCGGTTTTGCTCGTTCCATACACGCCAAAGATCAGCTGTATGTGTTCTTGCCCAAAGCAGGGCTGCTTTCAAGGCTTTGGTTTCGGCGCCTTTGCCTAAGACAATGAGCCCTTCTATCTGAACCAACGACTCCCCCATCTGGCGTCTGCACATGAAAATGCGGCGGCGCATGGTCGTCGGGGTAGATTTTTACCTTCCAGTTTCGTTCGCTATGAAGGGTAGCCATAGAGCGATGCTAGAGAAATTTTTTCCCTAGCACAACCTATGATTTTTTGGGACGCAGAAACCACAAAACTCCTGACTTCTCTACAGGAGAAGGCCACTGCCGACATATCTATGCCAGCCAGTTGCTGACCACGGGAGTAGGGAACATGATCCGTCAGCGCTATGGGACGTGGATCAACGAGGATGAACCGGATGACATCGGAATGGTGCAATTAGCACTGAAACGGTAGAGGTTCAGCTACCGCTTTCTGATTGGTGCAATAAGGCCCCCAAACCTGGCTTTAGTGTGGTTTTTTTTGAACATAACCGGCGTTACTCGTAACGCGCGGGTCACCCTTTCATGGGCGCTCCGCTCACCAACGAGCCCATAGGCGCCGGGGTCACCTGTTTCTTGCCCAGGACGTAATGCACATACAGATTTCTGTTGTCGTCATTTCCCGTGGCGGTGGTTACCGCCAGCAGTTTCCAGCCTGCGGCTAATAATTCGTTCGCCTTGGCCTGGCCTAATACTTCGATTATTTCAGCCGCTTCATGGATCTGCATGCGTCCTTTCCTCTGCGAATGCCCACGCGGGGCGACCGCTTCAGCTTAGTCCACCCGTCAGCGGGCGGGGGGTTCCTTTCAGGTGGAAAAGTTATTTCAGCTAGGTGCAAAGTTTTCCGGTACCGGCGTTGGCCGCCCCAGCGTTTAGGCTTGGCGGGCTCGATCCCGTTTGGCGCGCTCGCGATAAATGCCGGCTATGCACCACATCACCAGTAGCCAGATGCCGACCAGCATCCAACGCAGGCCGGCGGGCCAATGGCTGACGTCAAAATCCATCCGCATCCCTGTGAACAGGTACAGCACCAAGGCGTACAAGAGCCCATCACGGCACAGTTTCAGCAGCATGGCGGAGTTTCCTTTCAGTGAGACGGTGACAGTCGTCGGTTCCGTGCGTTGAGTGTAGTAAGCGCTGATTTTAGGCAAAGCGATCAACGAGATGAGTCTCGCATCTTTAAGCCAGAAAATGACGCTCCAGTCCCATATCAGTCCCATATGGGCATTTTTCAGACGCCAAAAACCACAAACCCCCGACTTTCTCTAGGAAAATCAGGGGTTTGTGTTTACATAATGTGGCGGTGAAGGAGAGATTCGAACTCTCGATACAGTTTCCTGTATACACACTTTCCAGGCGTGCTCCTTAAGCCACTCGGACACTTCACCGTATCTCGCCAAACTTATTCAGTCTGTCGAGGCGCGCTAATGTAGTCGAAAGCTTTTCTGATGGCAAACATTTTTTTCAGAATTTTCATGCGGTTAACGCGATTGGCGCTTTGTGGGTGCTCAAGGGCATGGCAAACCTGCCAATCTCCGGCTTCGCCTCCCCTTCTATATAGAGGCCAATGCACGATGGGCGGGGCGGACAATGCCTGGAGGGCTGGAAAAGGGTGACTGGCGGGTCAGTCACGGCGCTTTACCTGGCCTACAGCGGTGGGTAACGTCTGCCCTACTTTATTAGAAGGATTGGCGTCATGAGTGAGTTGATTTCCTATCAACTTCTCTTTCCAACACCCATCGCCGCAAGGCAAATTGATTAGGGATTTTCGGGACATTTTCGATCATTTTCCGAATACATCCCCCGACACCGTGGACACTATGTGGACACTTTACTCCCTAATGGCCCCCTCTCTGCGCCGTTCCAGCGCTTACGTCCAGTCAAATGCAGACGCCTCCGGCTCTATAGCGTCTAACATTTCTAAACCCTCCATTAGGATGTTTCCATATGACCGTCTCCCGCGAACGTCTAGCCGACCTGTTGATTGATACTCGAGAAACCCTCGAATGTGAGGTCAAAAACTGGCTTGATTTGCAAGGATCTAACGAGGACAAAGCCACCTTCGCAAAAGCAGTTCTCGCCCTTGCTAACCATGGAGGTGGCTTTATCATTCTTGGGCTTGTTGAAACTGATATCGGCATATTGGAGGCGGGGGAACGGCCAGCCACCCTCGATAGCTATAACCAGGATCTGGTCAACGGTATCGTGCGAAATTATTGCGATCCACCGTTCCACTGTGCGGTGCACATCGTTGCAAACCCTCTTGGCGCCCTATTTCCTGTAGTGCAAGTTCCGGGCGGACATCGTGTTCCTGTAAGAGCACGCCGAGCGGGGCCAAATGGAAACACCGTCCTCCTCAACGCAATCTATGTTCGCAAGCCAGGACCGCGAAGCGAGACGCCTCAAAGCGCTCAGGACTGGGAAGACCTTCTAGCTAGGTGCCTTCGTAATCGACGCGATGAAATGTTCGATCAGATCAGAGATTTGATCTCTGGTGCCGTTCCGCAGGTAGAACGACCACCAGAGCCAGCTCGGCTCGACGAATGGATAAGATCAAACCGTGAACGCTGGAGGCTCCTCACTGAAGCACTTCCTCAAGGCGATGGGCCTCGTATGTCCCATGGACGCTTTTTTATCGCTTACGAAGTAATCGGCGAACGTAGGCAAATTACCCCTGCACGATTCCCCGACATACTTAGAGCGAGCGTTGTTCGACATACAGGCTGGCCACCGTTCTGGTATCCGACACGGCCCGGAATCGCACCTTATCCAATAGATGGCGCTGTCGAGTGCTGGTTTGGAAATGATCGCGAAGCTGGTTATCGAGATCCTTCGCACTCTGATTTCTGGCGCATCCACCCTGATGGCTTAGCTTTTCTCCTTCGAGGCTATCAGGAAGATGATGCGAACGCGCAACGGCTGGGACACACTCCAGTTCCACCCGCAACAATTTTCGACATCACCCTGCCAGTCTGGAGGATTGGCGAAGCGCTGCTCCAAGCCCGGTGTCTCGCAGCTAATCTCTTTGAGGGGCCAACAACGATCAAGTTCGTTGCCACCTATGAAGGGCTGGCCGGTCGATCATTGGTAAGCATGGATGGCCGTCGCCACATGTGGGATGGCCGTGTCTCGCGTCAGGATACGATCACATTGAGTACGCATATTGATGCCCAGACGATAGATGCAAATTTACCGGAGATCGTTCACCCTCTTTTATCACCGCTGTACGCACTATTCGATTTCTTTGAGTTACCAATGCAATTAGTAGTAGATGAACTTGCCCGCATGCGGGACGGAAATTTCTGATCGCCCCTCACGTGCCATTCAAATGCTCCCCTAGGTCGAATGTAGTCATTCGACCTGGCATCCAATTACCCCTCCCCTCGCCCCTATCTCAGCACCGTCTATGAGGGCCATTGATAGCGCTCTCCATTGTCACGAATTGAAATGGAGTAATACGCGGAAAAGCCCAAGGCATCAGCTATTGCGCCTCATGGGACATCATCACAGAGACATCCTCACGTAGGCTGATGTGAGCCGATCAGAACTCGAAAAATCCCAAAATAGCCCGTTTCATAAGCTAAAGCCCTTTTAAACCGGGCATTCGCGATCTGCAACCTGAACCCGCGCGCCCATAAAGCAGGGGAAGAAATTCTTCATTTCTTTGCAAAACCTCACACTCAGTGAAATAGCCAACCATCTTGCTAAGCCCCACAGCGTGCCTGGGCTACAGGTTCGTTTGCACTACATCTTAATTTGCATAAAAAATGGACGCAAAGCCCGTCGGCGGGAGGGGGATAAGTGCTTTTTCAGGATGTTTTTTTGTAGTGTCGGATTTTTCCACAGATACAAGCTGACATATGCGTTGAAAGCCTTCTACGACGATCAAACGCAGCTGGCGCAGGGGAAGTGTGTGGCGTTAAAGCGGATATAGGGAGGGATTACGAGAAGTCGACGATGGTTGGGAATTTTGCGCCTACTACTCACCATCATCTTGAGAGTTAAGATAATTCGCGATTATGTCTCCGTGACAGGGAGCCGGCTTACAGTGACAGCCCAACGTTTTACCTCTAAGTTTTTCAATGTTCTCATCGAATTTTTCGGGCAGTTTTAAGAACCTCCTTTCGAAGTCATAGGCAAATTTAGCAATAACTTCATCGCGAGCACCTTCTTTTCCCATTTGATATGGGTTACCCCAAAGCGTCCCCCGCCCTATATATATATCATAACTATCCCCCAAATCTTTATTAGAAACTTTTGTGATTTTCAAGTTTACTTTCCGGATAGGAACCTTCCTATCCAGCAACTCATTAAATAACTCAAAAAAGCAATTCCTTTCTTCGTCCTGAAAAAGAACTGCATGTGTTGCATTTTGGAGTAGCTCGGATTTTACAGCGTAGTTTGTAATCAATAGATTATTTGCTTGTGCAAATTTTTCTATAAACCCATTTTCATCGGACATGCAAATCAGCTCTACTTTCTCAAGAGAGCTGATAAGTTTAGCGACTTTCCTTTCAAATTTTTGGTAAGAAAGGAAGTCGCCAGGGTATGCAATTAAAATCTTTGCATTCATGCTTATATCAAATCTTTAACAATGGCATCAGGTTCACTCCACGCTGCTTTCAGATAGTTCGCCACCAGTCGTCTATGGCATTGATGCGGAAGGTGTTCACTGCAAAGCAAGCAACCATCATCAATGATTTCTCGCTTGATGTGCTTTTCTACATTTCTCTTCGCCATCAAGTTAAGAAACTTATCCTCATATTCCTGCCAAGAAATTTCCTTTTTTTGATAAGGCGACAAAATTTCTTTTGTAGGTGCCAAATCAGGCAGGTGAACATAGTCGACATCACACAGTTCTTTAAGAAAGTACTTCAAGTCATCTTTTTTTGCGAAACCAGAGAGCTGAGAGACATTATTCAAACGAACGTCAACAATTCTCTTTGTTCCGGATATCTTTACTAGCGAGAAAAATCTTTCAGCTTTTTTCTCAGTGAATCCTATTGTAAATATTTTCATACTTTGCACCTAAAATACTGCTGCAATCAACTTGTAAGCATATCCGTCCCATGTTTCCCCTAGGCTCACGGTAAAATAGCTTATGTTGTCGGGGTTATACACTCCGTTGCCAAGCCCTTTATAGTGTTGCTCGATTGCGGGATCTGTGACTTTAAGTGAATAGCTTTGGCGATTATAGGTAAACGTAGCTCTAACACTACGTTTGGCGTCTCCAAATGCAGCTCCCTCCGCAGAAACCTTAATACTCACGTTACTGGGTTCAATCAAAAAAAGCGTTTGGCGTGGGGCAGCCAAAAGATTTTCGGGTACGCGGTCATTTGATCCAGAGTAGCTGCTGTGACCATTTTCCCAAAGACTGGCTGGTGTATCGATGAGCACAGCGAGGTCAGCTATGGTTACCGCTCCCTTTTTCTCCCAATAAATATTGTCGTCAATGATGTGATTCTCTCTTTGAAACGACGGGGGTTGTGGTGCAGTGAACGTTATATCGATGAGATCCAGGTGCTGAGCGGAGGTTCCGTCGTCGTAACCACGATCACGCTCAGTTATTTCCCTGCTCGCACTGGTTCCGACCGGGCGAACCCACATTCCTTGGTTTTCACCAGTGGTGATTTTTCCTGCGATGCAGCGGCCGCTGTGTTTGCGGGAGTTTGCCAAGCAGACAATTTCGAAATCGTAAGACATCGTGTAATCCTCTTCCATGATGGCGATATGCCTTTTGC
This sequence comes from Pseudomonas sp. FP1740, assembly GCF_030687165.1. Classification (NCBI taxonomy): domain Bacteria; kingdom Pseudomonadati; phylum Pseudomonadota; class Gammaproteobacteria; order Pseudomonadales; family Pseudomonadaceae; genus Pseudomonas; species Pseudomonas sp. FP1740. The sequence goes on along the minus strand of NZ_CP117461.1, from coordinate 2,017,970 downwards.
ATCGTCCACTTTGGTTTATCCGAAAACAAGCACTTTCCCTTAGGAAGAGGCTACCAGCAGTCGGCTCGGCCCTGCAGATCGGATCGTATACCGATATACTGGTTATGTATACAGTATTGGGGTGCAGGGGTGTCGTATGAACAAAAACTCCGTGGAGTTTGTTGCTAACGCAAAATCCTCAGCTTTAGCGCATTGGCAGTCGATGCTGCGTGACGATGCTACTTTGCTAGCTAGGCCGGGAGCGCATCATAAGGCTTTGCTCAGAAACGCCCACGAGCTACACATCAATCAGATGATCAATGCGGACGATCTTGGTGAATTGTTGGAATTGGCGGACGCGGCGTTAGCCTTTGCGGTCGAATCGCTACTCGATATTGATGCTAGCGAGTAGGCGGCTTCCATGCATTTACTGGTCACACCAATGCGAGTTCGCGGTGTAGCGCTGGATGCCAAGGAGCGGCGCCGGTACCCGGCGATCCGAGGCAATGTCATGGTGAACTCAGCAGTCAGTGCTGACCTTGGACGCAGTACCAATATCGCCCGCGTTGAAGTGGGTTTGCCTCTCGATCCCGACCCGTTGCCACAGCTGTTGGACGCAACGCTGGCAGGGATGGCGGTGACAGGCTTTGTCCTGAGCGGCATCGAGTACATCGACGGTTGCGCGTATGCACAATCCTGGTGGTGCCGTATGGAATAGATGAGTATCTGTTGCCGGAGACGAGAGCAGGGGCCGAAGGCCCCTGCTGCTGCGATTACACCTGCTGAATAAACCTGATCAAGCGGATGGCCCAATAGGCGGCCTGAAATGCTCGAATCATTTCTTCAGGGATGTATTTGCGGATGAAAGTTTTCATCTGCGAATGCTCCGAAGGTTAGCGGGATCTGCTACGCCAGAAGCAACGTCGCAGACATTTCCCACTCAACGAAGTGATTAAGCTCATCAACAACACCTAACTAACGGTCTAACTTTGCGCTGTAATTAACGCGCTAATTAGCGAATTCGCTAATAGCGCACTGTTGACGGCTTCGTCACTTAGCCATACCCTTTGAAATGCGAGTAACAAAGAAGCATGGCTGTAAGTGGTTGAAGCGAGATTACCACAGGACTTCCCTCGGGAATCAACCTGAAAATATCTGCCCCGAAGCCCGCCATTAGGCGGGCTTCGTCGTATTTATGACCAAGCGCAAGCAGGTGAAATGACACATGTCTCGACAAATGGCGGGGTTGGGTCAATTTGTTAACCGATATCGGTGAATACTTGTAAACACATAGTTGACAGGTATTACTTGCAAAAATCCGACGAACGGCTCTACCACAGGGTAGCGTTTCTACCCCGGCGTGCAAAATTCAATAAGCGCGAATGTAAGGATTCTACAGTTAAGTGTAGAAAGCCAACTTTCACCATGGTTTCGCTATTGTGACGATGTTGTTAGCTCACCTTCTTTCAGTCGTTTGTTAGAGCGTAAATAGGCTTTAGCTTGGTCGCTAGGGCCAAAGCCTGTGCAGCCTTCGCGGTGAAATTGGACGCATCGCTCGGATTCGGAGTTGATCCTGGTACATGCGTATGCGTGGCCAGTTGTGTGTTCATCTGCTGCAGCAAATCAAGCGTGTCGCAAACCACCTTGAATAAATTCACACCCTCGGAGCCAATCCAGCTTTTTGGCGCCTGCATCTGCTGGCTCACACCTGCCACGCTGTTGCGCAAGCCTTGTATCCTCTCCTGCATATTGCCACCCACCGTGGCGTTGTGCTTCTGTCCTACCACCAGGTTTAAGTCCCGGCCGGTGGCCTGTTGCAAATCATCCACCGCCGCCAGGCTCGCGGATCCACCCGACAGCAGCTTGAGCGCGCCCAGGGCTTCGATCTTCTTCACCCCTCCCACCGTCTCGGTCGAATGGTCATCGATCGTCTGTGTGTGGCTCTGGAACTGCTCGCGGTTGTCCAGAGCCTCCACCTCGCGCTCGATCGCCTTGTCCTGGATCCTGCCGTCGGTCTGGCGCAACCAGTTGCCGTCGGCGTCGACGCGCTGCTGTGCGGCCTCGCTGTGCTGCCACACCTGATCGCCTTTCGGCACCTTGGGCATGCTGAGGCCATGGGGCAGGATCGTCTGTATGTAGGGTTTGTTCGGCAGGCCGTAGGCGAAGCACACCACCACTTGGGTGCCCTCTTCCGGAAAAGCATAAATGCCCATTTCCTCGCCACCAGTGGGAAGCGGCAACGGCACGCCGGCGAGCTGCGGCAGTTGCGGATCGGGCTCGCCGTCCGGGCCGAGGACTTCGATGTCCACGGCGTAACGCGGCCGGAAATCGTCGCAGATGCCGGCGCCGGCTGGGGCATCGGCCACGGCAACAACCCGGGCAAAGCGCGGCAGGTGGTAACCACCGGTGAGTTCGGGGAATTGCCGCTCTACGCTGCGGCGGATAGCGTCTTCCATCGGATGGCCATCTGGTTATCGGCAAGGGCCACACTGGTGATGCGCTCGCCGTGGTTGATCGTTGCACCTAGTCGCAACCCGAGAAGGGCCGCGACCATCGCGCTTTGGTTGCCCTGATAGCCGTCGAACAGCTCCACGGAGAACTGAAGCTCTGCACGGGTTACATGGCAAACCTGCCAATCTCCGGCTTCGCCTCCCCTTCTATATAGAGGCCAATGCACGATGGGCGGGGCGGACAATGCCTGGAGAGCCGGAAAAGGGTGACTGGCGGGTCAGTCACGGCGCTTTACCTGGCCTACAGCGGTGGGTAACGTCTGCCTTACTTTATTAGAAGGATTGGCGTCATGAGTGAGTTGATTTCCTACCATCTCGAAGACGGTATCGCGACCCTGACCTTGAGCAATGGCAAGGTCAATGCCATCTCTCCGGACGTGATTGTGGCGTTTAACGCTGCGCTGGATCGGGCGGTAGCGGATCGGGCGGTGGTGATCATTACCGGTCAGCCGGGAATTTTGTCGGGTGGTTATGACTTGAAGGTGATGACCGCCGGCCCTAACGAGGCCATGGCGTTGGTGGCTGCCGGTTCGACCCTGGCTCGTCGCCTGCTGTCGCATCCGTTCCCGGTGGTCGTGGCGTGTCCTGGGCATGCGGTGGCCAAGGGTGCGTTTCTTCTGTTGTCGGCTGACTACCGCATCGGTGTCGATGGCCCGTTCAGCATTGGCCTGAACGAAGTGCAGATCGGCATGACCATGCACCACGCCGGTATCGAACTGGCCCGCGATCGTCTGCGCAAGTCGGCGTTTCATCGCGCGGTGATCAACGCCGAGATGTTCAACCCACAGACTGCCGTGGATGCCGGTTTCCTCGACATGGTGGTGTCGGCCGAAGAGCTGCAAGGCGCGGCGCTGGCGGCGGCTCGTCAGTTGAAGAAGCTCAACATGATCGCCCACAAGAACACCAAGTTGAAAACACGCAAGGCGCTGCTGGAGACGCTGGACAACGCGATCATCCTGGATCAGGAGCACATGGGCTAAGCCCGAACGCGTTGCACCGAAAAGCCCGACCGTCGTGTCGGGCTTTTTCTTGGGTGTCTGGTTTAAAACCTTACAACCGCTCTAGGCCGCATCTGACCCACAAGTCGGAAACATGCGCTCAAAAATCGGCTATCTCCCACTTCTATAGCGGCAATTGCCGAAAACAGTGCACATCCGTACACTGCGCCACCTTTTGTCCCGGTGAGCCTTTAAATGCTGTTTGTGTTTCGTATGTTATTGATGGGCCTGCACTTTATTCTGGCCGGTGTGCTCGGAGTGATTCTCGGGCTGTGCCGTCCGTTCAATCCGGACAACAGCCGTTTGTGCGCCCGTCTATATGCGTGGCCGGCAATGTGTATTTTGCGCTTGCGGGTTAAGGCCGATGTCGGGCCGTTGATGGATAAACCCGACAGCTGCGTGATCATCGCCAACCACCAGTCCAACTACGATCTGTTTGTGTTCGGCAACGTGGTGCCCCGCCGTACCGTGTGCATTGGCAAGAAGAGCCTGAAGTGGGTGCCGCTGTTCGGGCAGTTGTTCTGGCTGGCGGGCAACGTGTTGATCGATCGCGGTAATGCGCACAAGGCACGCCAGTCGATGCTGACCACCACTCACACTTTGCAAAATGAAGACACTTCGATCTGGGTCTTCCCCGAAGGCACCCGCAACTTGGGTGAAGAGCTGCTGCCGTTCAAGAAAGGCGCATTCCAGATGGCGATTGCCGCCGGTGTGCCAATCGTGCCGGTGTGTGTCAGCAGTTACGTCAAACACATGCGATTGAACCGCTGGCGCAGTGGGAAGATTCTGATCCGTTCATTGCCGGCAATTCCTACGGCTGGATTGAGTCTGGATGACATGCCAATGTTGATCGCCCAGTGCCGCGAACAGATGCGTGAGTGCATCGACTCGATGGATCGGCAACTGCAAGCCGCCTGAATGAAACCCGCCCTGTGCGGGTTTTCTTTTGCCTGCGAACTCTACCGATTTTGCTGACTCTCAAGCAGTAGACAAGGTTAAGCTGAAACCTGCCTGGCACCGCCAGTCTTTACCAATAGAAAGCGACCGATAAGAAGTGTGAATCATCATGGGTAGAGTCGTTGCTGCTGCGGTTTACAGCGCTGGTAAGAAAGTCACCAATATCACGCTTGACGAAGGTGCGGCCTGGGCTGCCAAGCCTGGCCACTTTGTGTGGATCGGCCTCGAAGAGCCCAATGCGCAGGAGCTGTTCAACCTGCAACGCCAGTTCAACCTGCACGAATTGGCCATCGAAGACGCCCTGGAAAAACACAGTCGACCGAAGCTGGAAACGTTCGGCGATGCGCTGTTCATCGTCACGTATTCACCGATCCGCCATGAAGGCAAATTGCAGTTCATCGAGACGCATATCTTCGCCGGCAAGGGTTACATCATTACCGCGCGCAATGGTCACTCGGCGTCCTACGCCCATGTCCGACAACGCTGTGAGGCACGTCCGCTGTTGCTGGAGCATGGGGAAGATTTCGTACTCTATGCCATCCTCGATTTCGTGATCGAAAACTACCAGCCGATGGGCGAAGCGATTCATGCCGAGATCGATGAGCTGGAAAGCAATGTCCTCTGCGGTTCGCTGAACGAGCGCGATATCCAGAAACTCCACGGCCTGCGTCGCGATGTATTGCGCTTGCGCCGGTTTGCGGCGCCGATGGTGGAGATCGGTGAGGAACTGCAAAAGCTGAGTTTTCCATTTATCGACAAAAACATGCGCCCGTATTTCCGCGATGTGCAGATTCATGTCACGCGGCAGATGGAAGACCTGACGACCCTGGCGGACATTGCCAGCCAGACCATCGAGGTCGGGGTGTTGCTGGAGGCGTCGCGCCAGAGCGTGGTGCAGCGCAAATTTGCGGCGTGGGCGGCGATTCTGGCGTTTCCGACGGCGATAGCGGGGATTTACGGGATGAACTTCCAGGACATGCCAGAGTTGACTTGGCATTACGGATATTTCGCGGTGCTGGGGTTTATCACCGTTGGATGCGTCGGTTTGTGGGCGAGCTTCAAAAAGTCTGGGTGGTTGTAGTCGGAACCGAGGCGTCTGCAAAATTCGCGGGCAGCCTCGCTCCTACAGGGTTATCCGGAGCGAGGCTTGCCCACGAAGCTTTTAAGGCTTAACCGAGTCAGTCTCAGGCTTGTGCGCCACAAACCGCATCATCCACTCTGCAACGGTAGTGCCGTGATGCTCGTGTTCAAGACTCGCCATACCTTGCGAATAAATCTGCTCGCCCAGCGCCTCCTGGCGGATATCCAGCAGCGCCCGCGAGTAATCGTGAATGAACTCCGGATGCCCCTGGAAGCACAGCACCTGATCGTTGATGTGGTACGCGGCGAACGGGCAGAAATCGCTAGAAGCAATCACTGTAGCGTTTTCCGGCAACGCGGTGACCTGATCCTGGTGGCTGATCAGCAACGTCAGTTCTTCCCTCACCGGGCTCATCCACGGCGCCTTGGCCGCGAGTTTGTATTTGTGGGTGCCGACGCCCCAGCCCTGGGTCGCCCGCTCGCTCTTGCCGCCCAACAGCAGCGCCAACAGTTGATGACCGAAGCACACGCCCAACAGTTTGTCGCCACGTTCGTAGCGCTTGAGCAGATACGTCTTGAGGGTTTGAATCCACGGGTCGGTGCCGAAGGAGTCGGCCTTGCTGCCGGTGACCAGATACGCATCGAAGGTCAGGTCATCGCTGGGATATTCGCCCTGCATCACGTTGTATACGGTGAATTCGGCCGCGATGGGTTGCTGCGAAAACAGACGCTGGAACATCTGCCCGTAACCCTGATATTGATCGACCAGTTCCGGACGCAGGATGTCGGTTTCCAGAATGCAGATGCGTAACGACATAAAAAATACCTGACACATGGTGGGAATAATGCACACCCCAGAGCCTGCCTTGAAACACGGTGGCAAGGCAAGCCCCGGAAGGCGTCATCGGTCCCTTAGAACGCCTCCTTAGAACAGCGCGTCCTTGGCGGCTTTCTCCAGCAACAGCGCAGGCGGCGTGAAGCGTTCGCCATATTGCTCGGCCAGGTACTGGGCACGGGCGACGAAGTCTTTCACGCCGTACTGGTTGATGAATTGCAGCGCACCGCCGGTCCAGGCCGCGAAGCCGATGCCGAAGATCGAGCCAACGTTGGCATCCGCCGTCGAGGTCAGCACGCCCTCCTCTATACAACGCACGGTTTCAATGGCCTGGATGAACAGCAAGCGATCGCGCACGTCTTTCGGCGAAATCTGCCCGTCGGCTTTCTCGAAGCGGGTTTTCAGCTCCGGCCACAAATGTTTCTGCCCGGCGGCCGGGTAATCGTAGAAACCACCTCCAGCGGCCTTGCCCGGACGTTTGAATTCCTTGAGCAACAAGTCAATCACGGCGAACGCCGGGTGCTCAATCAGCGGTTTCCCTTCCGCTTGCAGGTCTTTGGCGGTTTGCTGACGGATATGGCTCATGAGGCTGAGGGAAACTTCGTCGGAAATCGCCAGCGGCCCGACGGGCATGCCGGCCTTGCGCGCTTCGGTTTCGATCATCGGCGCACTCACCCCTTCGCCGAGCATGGCGATGCCTTCGTTGGTGAAAGTGCCGAACACCCGCGACGTGAAGAAGCCGCGACTGTCGTTGACCACAATCGGCGTTTTCTTGATTTGCAGGACGAAATCGAAGCCGCGAGCCAGGGTTTCGTCGCTGGTGAGGGTGCCTTTGATGATTTCCACCAGCGGCATTTTCTCCACGGGACTGAAGAAATGCAGGCCGATGAATTTCGTCTGGTCCGGCACGGCGGTGGCCAGGCCACTGATTGGCAAGGTCGAGGTGTTGGAGGCTATCACCGCATCCGGGCCGACGACGGTTTGCGCTGCCGATGAGACCTTGGCTTTAAGCTCGCGATCTTCAAACACCGCTTCAATGATCAAATCGCAACCGGCCAGATCCGCATCGTTTTCGGTGGTATGGATCCGCGCCAGAATCGCCTCACGCTGCTCCCGGCTCATCTGACTACGGGCGACCTTCTTGTCCAACAACGCTGCCGAGTGGGCCTTGCCCTTCTCTGCCGCGGCGAGGTTGATGTCTTTGAGCACCACGTCGATACCGGCCGAGGCGCTGACAAACGCGATGCCCGCGCCCATCATCCCGGCGCCGAGCACGCCGACTTTCTTCGTCACGTAAGGCGCTATGCCCTGAGGTCGCGAACCGCCGGCATTGATCTCATTGAGCTGGAACCAAAAGGTGCCGATGAGGTTTTTCGACACCTGGCCCGTAGTCAGTTCGGTGAAGTAGCGGGTTTCGATCAGGTGTGCGGTGTCGAAATCCACCTGAGCGCCCTCCACCACAGCGCAGAGGATTTTCTCCGGCGCGGGCAGGCAGCCCTGGGTTTTACTACGCAGGATCGACGGTGTGATGGTCAGCATCTGCATGACTTTCGGATCCGACGGCGTACCGCCAGGGATCTGATAACCCTTCACATCCCAGCGCTGCACAGCAACCGGATGAGCAGCAATCCACGCCCGCGCCTTGGCCATCAGCTCATCGTGATCGACAGCCAACTCATCGATCAACCGCGCTTGCAGCGCCTGTTGTGGGCGGATTTTCTTGCCTTCCAGCAGATACGGCAGAGCTTTTTCGATGCCCAGCATGCGCACCATGCGCACCACCCCGCCACCGCCCGGCAACAGGCCGAGGGTGACTTCCGGCAGGCCAAGCAGCACCGACGGGTTGTCGAGCGCTACACGGTGATGGCACGCCAGGCAGATTTCCCAGCCGCCGCCGAGCGCCGCACCGTTAATGGCGGCAACCACCGGCTTACCGAGGGTTTCCAGGGTGCGCAACTGGCCCTTGAGGGTCAGCACCATGTCGTAAAAGGCTTTGGCTTCGGGTTTGCCGACCTTGATCAGTTCATTGAGGTCGCCGCCGGCGAAGAAGGTTTTCTTGGCTGAGGTGATGATCACGCCGGCGATGGCGTCCTTGTCGGCGACCAGGCGCTCGACACAGATGGCCATGGCCTCGCGGTAAACCGCGTTCATGGTGTTGGCGCTCTGGCCCGGCATGTCGATGGTCAAGACGACGATCCGATCCTGGCCCTTTTCATAACGAATGGCTTGGGTCATGGCAATGTTCCTAGGGCTCAGAGGCGTTCGATGATGGTGGCAATGCCCATGCCGCCGCCGACACACAATGTCGCCAGGCCATAGCGCAGGCGCCGGGTTTCCAGTTCATCGAGCAGCGTGCCGAGAATTGCGCAACCGGTGGCGCCGAGCGGGTGGCCCATGGCGATGGAGCCGCCGTTGACGTTGACCTTGTCCGGGTCGATGGCCATGTCCTTGATGAACTTGAGCACCACCGAGGCGAACGCTTCATTGACTTCGAACAGGTCGATGTCTTCGACCCGCAGCCCGGCCTTGGCCAGTGCCTTGCGGGTGGCCGGCGCCGGGCCGGTGAGCATGATGGTCGGGTCGGTACTGGTGACCGCCGTGGCGACGACCCGCGCCCGTGGCTGCAAGCCCAGCGCCCGGCCCTTCGCTTCGGAGCCGATCAGCATCAATGCCGCGCCATCAACGATCCCTGAACTGTTGCCCGGTGTGTGAACGTGGTTGATCCGCTCGACCTGGCTGTACACCCGCAATGCCGTGGCGTCGAAGCCCATTTGCCCGATCATTTCGAAACTCGGCTTGAGCTTGCCCAGGCCTTCCATGGTCGAATCGGCGCGAATGAACTCATCGTGATCGAGCAGGATGATGCCGTTCTGGTCCTGCACCGGCACCAACGACTTGTTGAAGGAACCATTCGCCCGCGCCCGCGCCGCCTTCTGCTGGGAGTGCAACGCGAAGGCATCGACGTCCTGACGACTGAAACCTTCGATTGTCGCGATCAGGTCAGCACCCACGCCCTGGGGTGTGAAATGGCTGTGCAAGTTGGTTTCCGGGTCCAGCGCCCAGGCCCCGCCGTCGCTGCCCATGGCCACGCGGGACATCGACTCGACGCCACCGACCACCACCAGATCTTCGAAGCCGGAACGCACTTTCATCGCGCCCAGGTTCACTGCTTCCAGCCCCGACGCGCAGAAGCGATTGAGCTGCATGCCGGCCACGCTGACGTCCCAATCGGCCACCTGTGTGGCGGTCTTGGCAATGTCGGCGCCCTGATCACCAATGGGCGTCACGCAGCCAAGCACCACGTCATCGACCTGACTGGTGTCCAGGGAGGTGCGCTGCTGCAACGCCCTCAGCAGCCCGGCCACCAGGTTCACTGGCTTGACGCTGTGCAAGGCGCCATTGGCCTTGCCTTTGCCACGGGGCGTGCGTAACGCGTCGAATATCAAAGCTTGGGTCATGGCGTTCTCGAACCTGAGGGTGATCTTTATACCCTCACCTTATGCCGAGCAGCCGTGGATTCAATGACCACAGCGCTCATTGACGTTGACGGTCACGCTCAGACGAACGGTAGTCAGCTATCGGATTAATCGATTCGTGTCACCAAGCTGTCTAGCCAACGGGCGCCCAAGAAGCTGGCCATAGGCCTCATGTCTTTTTGGCAGCGATCGGCGCTAAGTCCATACGAAATGGATCTAAGCCAAGCGTGACGCGGGCCCTAATGTAAACCTGTACGAAGTTGTCGTCGGGTTTTGCCGAGGCTCTCGTCCTACAGGAAGTGCAGCGCTCTGCCGTCATGGAGATATGCAGGCAGGCAACCAGGAAATAACAAAAAAGGCGGTCAAGCCATGTTCAAACATTCGAAAGTACGTCAAGCCGGGCTCATTCTATTTGCTACTACGCTGTTGTTGATTTTGCCGAACCTGACCAAGGTGCTTGGCTGATCGAGCAGCTGGGGTTTTCATTTCGCCTGATAAAAATGTGACTGGCTCGCTATCCGGGCCGGCGTGGCTGTGCCAACCTTTGCGGCACTTCCACGACATGGACGACGATCACTTGAAAGCGCTCATTCTGTTTGGGGCCTTGCTGCTCAGCACGCCTCTGTCTGCCGCGCAGCTGAATCTTGAGCTGGGCGCGAGCCCTCGCACCTGGCAGACCGAGGAATTGCTCAAGCATCCTCAGGCTCAGACCATCACGATCACTAACGACGTTTCCTACAAACGGGACATGAGCTATCGCGCCGTGCCGTTGGCAGCGTTGTTGACGGGCATCAAGCCTGACGACCACTTGCAAGCCGTGGCCCTGGACGGTTTTGCCGCCGAACTGGCCGCTGCGCCGTTGCTCAATACCCGAGGCGCGCGGGCCTGGCTGGCGATTGAAGACCCGGCCAAGCCATGGCCGCCGCTGTCCGAGGGCAAGCCCAGTGCCGGGCCGTTCTATCTGGTCTGGACCGATCCACAGGCGGGCAATATCAGCCCCGAGCAATGGCCGTTCGAAGTGGCGAGCATCAAGCGCATGGCCCCGGTGGCTGAGCGCTTCCCTGCCCTGTTACCCGATCCTGCATTGAAGGCGGACCATCCGGTGAACAAGGGCTTTGCGCTGTTTCAGAAGAACTGCCTGGCCTGTCATCGACTCAATGGCGCGGGGGACGCGCAGTTCGGGCCGGACCTGAATATTCCGTTCAACCCGACCGAGTATTTCGGCGCGGACTTCCTCAAGCGTTACATCCGTGACCCGCAGAGCTTGCGCCAGTGGCCGCAGGCGAAGATGCCCGGGTTCTCGCCGACGGTATTGCCGGAGAGGGATCTGGAGTTGTTGGTGGGGTATTTGAAACACATGGCCGGGCGCAAGGTGAAGCCCTAGGCAATGATCGTTCCCACGCTCTGCGTGGGAATGCCTCCACGGACGCTCCGCGTTCGGCTTTGGATGTGACGCAGAGCGTCACGGGCTGCATTCCCACGCGGAGCGTGGGAATGATCAGGTGAGGGGATTACTGCTGTTGGACGGAGATCACCGGCGCAGGCGTCGGCGCGACCAACACCTTGGCATGCATCTGCTCATACCCGCCGCCACGGCGCATGCCGCGCACCGGGCAGGCGTCGAGGTAGTCCAGGCCCACGGCCAGTTTCAAGTGACGTTCAGGCCGGGCCAGTTCGTTGGTTACATCGAAGCTATACCAGGCGTCATCCAGCCAGGCTTCCGCCCAGGCGTGACTGGCCAAGTGCTCGCTGTTCTCGCTGTACAAATACCCCGACACATAACGCGAGGGAATGCCCAGGCTGCGGGCGCAGGCGAGAAACGCATGGGTATGGTCCTGGCAGACCCCGGAACGCCCGGCGAAAGCTTGCGCGGCGCTGGTCTCCACTTCAGTGGAACCCGGCGTGTAGGTCATGTGCTGGTTCAGGCCATGCATCAAATCGATCAGCGTCGTGCGATCCCGCCGTTGCTTGCACGCCTTCTCGGCAAACGCGCGCAGGGCTTCGTCGGCTTCGGTCAGCCGGGTGAAACGCAGGAACGGCAGCGCCGACTGACTCTCGTGCTCGGCTTCGCGCAGCTCGTCGATATCGACCTGGCCACGGGCGCCGATGATGATCGCCTCATGCGGCTCGTCCAGGGTCAACACATGCAGGATGTTGCCGAACGGATCAAGTTGCGCGCGCACCGGGCGCGGCAGGTCAAGTTGCCAGCTCAGCACGTGCTGGCGCTCGCTGTCGTGGGGTGTCAGTCGCAGGTACTGGATGCTCGCCCGCACCTGATCTTCGTAGTGATAGGCGGTCTCGTGGCTAATGGAAAGTCTCATGCAGCCTCCAGATAGGAACTGTGTATGGCATTGCCCAACTGGCGCACCAGCGGGATGAACTCGGTCAGCCAGGTGTGCAGGCCTTCGTCGAGGATTTCGTTGATACCGGTGTAGCGCAGGCGCGCGTCCATTTCCGCCGCCAGACGTTGTGCGGGACGGCCGTTGGCCCCCGGTAGTTGAGCGAGAATCTGATCGACCTCTTCGGTGCAGGCTCGCAGGGATCGCGGCACATCGGCGCGCAGCAACAACAGCTCGGCCACATGCCGGGCGCCGGGGGCGTCGCGGTAGATTTCGGTGTAGGCCTCGAACGATGACAAGGCCCGCAACAAGGCGCTCCATTGGTAATAGGCGTGGGCCGTGCCGTCGCTGATCGCTTCGGCCTGATCGCCAGCCATTTCGTAACGGGCGTCAAGCAGGCGCAAGGTGTTGTCGGCCCTTTCGATAAAGGTGCCCAGACGAATGAAGCGGAACGCGTCGTTACGCATGATCGTGCCATAGCAAGCGCCGCGGAACAGGTGGGAACGTTCCTTGATCCACTCACAGAAACGGCTCATGCCGTAGCGACTCAAGCCCTGCTCGGCGATCCCGCGAATTTCCAGCCAGGTGGCATTGATGTTTTCCCACATGTCGGCGGTGATTCGCCCACGCACCGCATGGGCGCTGGCTCGCGCGGCACCGAGGCAGCTGTAGATGCTCGCCGGGTTGGCCGCGTCCAGGGCGAAAAAATGCAGCAACCGTTCGGCATGCAGATCGCCGTGGCGCGCGAGGTAATCGTCCAGGGTGCCGGTGATCAGCAACGGCATGGCCAGTTCGTGTAAGCCGTCGCCACGACCGTCCTGGGGCATCAGCGACAGCGAATAACTGATGTCGAGCATCCGTGCGAGGTTTTCCGCCCGCTCCAGGTAACGCGACATCCAATACAGATCCGAGGCAGTTCTACTTAACATGGCAAGCTTCCTTCAATCCTCGACCACCCAGGTGTCCTTGGTTCCGCCGCCCTGGGACGAGTTCACCACCAGGGAACCTTCACGCAAGGCGACACGGGTCAAACCGCCGGGCACAACCCGGGTTTCGCGGCCAGACAATACAAACGGACGCAGGTCGATGTGGCGCGGTGCGATGCCGTTTTCGACAAAGGTCGGACAGGTCGACAACGACAACGTCGGTTGCGCGATGTACGCGTGGGGCTTGGCTTTGATCCGCTCGCGGAAAGACTCGATCTCCGCCGCCGTCGCCGCCGGCCCCACCAGCATTCCGTAACCGCCGGAGCCTTGGGTTTCCTTGACCACCAACTCCGGAAGGTTGGCCAGCACGTGGGACAGTTCAGAAGGATTACGACACTGCCACGTCGGCACGTTCTTCAGGATCGGCTCTTCATCGAGGTAGAAACGAATCATGTCCGTGACGAAGGGATACACCGACTTATCGTCCGCGACCCCGGTGCCGATGGCATTCGCCAGTACCACATTGCCGGAGCGGTAGGACGACAGCAGCCCTGGAACGCCTAGCATCGAATCGGGGTTGAACGCCAGCGGATCGAGGAAAGCATCGTCGAGGCGACGGTAGATCACGTCGACCGCTTTCGGCCCGTCCGTGGTGCGCATGAACACCTTGTCGTCGCGCACGAACAGGTCGGCGCCTTCCACCAGCTCAACGCCCATTTCCCGAGCGAGGAACGCATGCTCGAAAAACGCACTGTTGAAACGCCCCGGCGTCAGCACCACCACGCTCGGGTTGTCGATCGGGCTGGAGCTTTTCAGGGTGTCGAGCAACAGGTTCGGGTAGTGGTCGATCGGCGCGATGCGCTGGGCCGCGAACAACTCGGGGAACAGGCGCATCATCATCTTGCGGTCTTCGAGCATGTAGCTCACGCCGCTGGGGGTACGCAGGTTGTCTTCGAGCACGTAGTAGGTGCCGTCGCCATCGCGCACCAGGTCGACGCCGGAAATGTGCGAATAGATATCGCGGTGCAGATCCAGCCCTTGCATCGCCAACTGGTATTGCTCGTTGGCCAGCACTTGTTCGGCCGGGATGATGCCGGCCTTGATGATGCGCTGCTCGTGATAGAGGTCGGCAAGGAACATGTTCAATGCCTTGACCCGCTGAATGCAGCCGCGTTCGACGACCCGCCATTCACTGGCGGGGATGCTGCGGGGAATGGTGTCGAAGGGAATCAGGCGCTCTGTCCCCTGCTCATCACCATAGAGCGTGAAGGTAATCCCGGCACGATGAAATAACAGATCGGCCTCGCGTCGCCGTTGTGCCAAAAGCTCGTCAGGCGTTTCGGCCAGCCAACGGGCAAACTCCCGATAATGCGGACGGACCTGGCCGCCGGCATCGTACATCTCATCAAAATAGGTGCGGATCATGCCGTACTCCTTGTCACACGGACATCCAGGCCTTCGCAAGGCCCGTGCCATAGGCAGAAACGCTTTGATATCAATCAGTTGGATAATGTCGCTGCGCGCCCCGCACCAATCCTGTGCGGTAATTGCCCCACCCTGATCGCCCCCGCTTCATGGCGAAGCAATGCTGTCGCCTATCAGCAGCATAGTCAGAGTTGATTTCACTGCTCGGGAGGGAGATGCGGATAATCCGTGCATTCGCTGGAAAACTGATCGCTCTTCCCTTTAGCCGCCTGTTCAGGTGGCTTTTTTTTGTCCGTTTGAAATGTGGCGAAATAAAAAGATTGAAACAAAAACGGCCAACCCAAAGGTCAGCCGTTACTAAGTGTCACGGTTCATAAGCTTATGCGAGTAGCCCTCGTATCTCCTGTTTGACGCCCCATCCCTCGATGATGCCACCCAGAGGTTCGACCACCGCCTCGAAGTCCTGCTCGAAGTCGCCGATCCCGTCGTAGGTGGCGTACATCACTTTGCTCAGTTCCAGCGACCACGCGCCGTCGTCACGCGCGCTGATCTGGGCATTCAAGGATTCACCACAAAAATGACCTGCCGCCCTGCGTGCCCGCTCCTCGTCCGGGAAAATGGCGTAGAACTCGATGGGATGGAATCGTGAAAAATCGAAACCGCCTTCTTTCATGCGGCGCAGCACGCTGCTGCTGATGTCTTCTTGATAGGCTGTGCTCATGAAACGTCCCCCTCAGACTGATGGATAGACTTTCCGTATTCCCTGCACTTTCAACCGATTGGTGAGAGCGATACGGCAACAGAGGTTGCCGCCGGGAAACAAGCATGTAGCTGACAAGACCAGACCTTAGCGAGTCATTCGCTGATCTCGCTTGCAGAGTAGCCGCAAGACAGAGCCGCTGCCAAGGTCTGTTGGTGAATGTGACAAGAGGTGTATCAGATCGGAGTAATACTGAGGATTTCAATGCTGTACTGGGATTTCAGGCTTTTGACGATCGGATCATCGGTGCGACCCTCCAGATCATTGAGATCAAGTTCAGCAGCGACCGGCAGGCGCCGGTCGAGAATGAGTTGGGCGGCTTGCTCGCTGTTCGGGCATTCCTCGCACTCGAAGAGTTCGTCGACTGTTTCACCGTGATCGTCCACGAAAGTGATTTTCCACTTTTGCATCGGTGCCTCCTCGATAAAACCCATCGATGGGCTTACATCTATCTCGACTCGTGCATTGGCCGATCGTTCCAAGGGATCCTAAAAGCGAGACATGAAAAAGGCCGTCACCCGCGTGCTTCACACACCGGCGACGGCCTTTCTTATCGACGATGCATCAGTCGTTGCTGGGTTTGTTCACCGCTTGCAGCACGTACTGCGGCAACGCGAAGGCACCAATGTGGATTTCCGGGTTGTAGTAGCGGGTGATGATGCCGCTGCCGGCGAAGCGCTGTTGCAGGGTTTCGCGGGACAATTTGCGATAAGCGGTATCGGTCGCGCCCCAGGCGAAGGTCATTGCGCCGCCGATGTAGGTCGGCACGGCCGCCTGATAGAAGTGCCAGTCCGGGAACAGGCTGCGCAGGCGGCCGGCGGTGGTTTTGACTTCTTCGATTTGCATGAACGGGGTGCCGTTCTGGGTCACCAGAATGCCGCCCTCGTTCAGGCAGCGGTGGCAAGCCTGGTAGAAGTTTTCGGAGAACAGTACTTCCCCCGGACCGATCGGGTCGGTGGAGTCGGAAATGATCACGTCGAACTTTTCGGTGGTGGTGGCGACGAAACGCATGCCGTCGTCGATCACCAGGTTCAGGCGTGGATCATCGAACGCACCCTTGGAGTGGTTCGGCAGGAATTCCTTGCACATGTCGACCACGGTGCCGTCGATTTCGACCATGGTGATGTGCTCGACGCTGCGGTGCTTGGCCACTTCACGCAGCATGCCGCCGTCGCCGCCGCCGATGATCAGCACGCGCTTGGCGGTGCCATGGGCGAGGATCGGCACGTGAGTGAGCATTTCGTGGTAGATGAATTCGTCGGCTTCGGTGGTCTGGATTACGCCATCCAGCGCCATCACCCGGCCCATGCGCGGGTTTTCGAAGATCACCAGGTGCTGGTGTTCGGTGCGCACTTCGTGCAGCAGTTTTTCCATGCGAAAACGCTGGCCATAGCCTTCGTAGAGGGTTTCCAGGTACTCGCTGGTTGGGGTATTGCTCATGGGAAGTGCTCCGATGAATGCGGGTGGCAACGGACGGTTACCCGCCCATGATGGCCAATCGATCGCCTCGATTGACCGGGAAAGGCGCGCATTCTACGTCGCGGAACATGACAGGTCGAACCTCACGTGATGAGTCGACCCAATCCCTGTGAGAGCAGGCTGCCCGCGACAGGATCACCGCGGTGTAGCTGACAGACCTTAGCGCCTGTGTCGCGGGCAAGCCACGCTCCCACAAGTCCGGTGTTGCTTGTGCAAAACCGGTCAGATCCGCACATCGCCTCTTGGCCCGGCGATGGCCCAGATGATCAGGCCCAGCACCGGCAGCAGCAGGATCAACAGCACCCAAAGGACTTTCATCCCGGTTTCAGCGCCACTTTTAAGCACGTTGATGATGGCCCAGATATCCAGGGCAAAAATAATCAGGCCGATCAGGGTGTTGAACGTGGAACCCATGGTGTCGCTCCAAAAAAATGGTAGGCACTCTTAGGATAGTCGGGCCTGGCGAGGGTTCCGTTTTATTACCGTTGTAGACGGCTTCAGACGTGGATGGCCACTTTCAGGGCTTCCAGGGAGGGCGCGGCGGCGATGCCGACTTCGGCGCACAACTCCAGCACCCGTGGCACGTCGTTGCCATAGACCAGCACCACTTGCAGTTCGTCGTCGAGCAACTGGCTGAAATTCATCAAGGTGTAGCCACCGTTTTCCTTGTTCAGGCTGCTCATCTGCACCTGAATGCGATTGAGTGCCGTCAGGGCTTCGGTTTTGGCCAGTTGCTTGGGCTTGATGTTGAACTCAACGCCGGGGCCGAACGAGGCGACGATCTGCGCGAACAGGTCCATGTAGGTGTCGGCCTGGAACAGCACGGTTTCCGGCAGACTGCCGACAACGACCCACTCACCCAACGGGATCGGAAAGGTGTCGTCGTAGTTGATATCTGGATTGGCCGCCAGAAAAGCCTCGGGATCGGCGTAGGCCTGAGCCGCTTCGTCAGCGATTTTCAGGATTTCGTCCTCGCCCATGCACCCGGAGCTGATTTTGCTGATGAGTTCGACGAGTGCGGCTTTCATGAGGTGGATCCTGTAGCGAGGGAATTTTGAGGGCGCGAAGGATAACGCATTCGCAAACGGATTGCGGGACCTGGCACAAACCTGGCCCAAAAGCCCCGCGACACTATAGAGGAGGTCAGGCCAGGAGTTTTTGCAGCTGAGCCGTGGTATCCGCCGCGCCCATGGTCTTTGCCGCGTCCAGCGCAGACACGCCATTGGCGTCCTTGGCTTTCGGATCGGCGCCTTTGCTGATCAGGTAGTCGATGATTTCGACGCGGTTGAACATCGCCGCCATCATCAGCGCAGTGCGACCGTCGAAGGACGAACCTTCCACTTCAGCGCCCCCCTCAACCAACGCCTTGACCACCGCCAGGTTGCCCTTGAATGCGGCGCCGGCAATCGGACTCTGACCGTTGCCGTTGCGCAACTCGGGATCGGCCTTGTGCTTGAGCAGCACCTGCACCGCCTCTACATGCCCGTAGTAACTGGCGAGCATCAGCAAGGTATCGCCCTTGCTGTTACGCAGGTTCACTGGCAGTCCGGCGCTGATCAACCGGTCCAGCATCACCGCATCACCATCGCGCGCTTTGTTGAACACCTGTTCGGCAAATTCAGCAGCCTCTTCGGGGGTCATCTGGCGGCTTTTGTCTGACATTGGGGACTCCACATTCGGTCAATCGGAAAAGCCGATAGTTTCCCGAGCAGCCCGGAACCTGTCACTTGTTTTTTCTCATGGACGGTCATAGCCAGATTCAATAGCGGCCCTTTCAATAGCGATACCTGCCACCACGAATATCTGCCAGCACCTGCTCGGTGACCTGCACGTAAGTCTCGGTACCCGGCAGCCAGGCGTAGATCGGATCACCGCCGGTTTTGCTCGGATCGAAGGCTTCATCCTTGAGCCGGGTCTTCTGGTACTTGAAGGTCCCGGTGGTTTCCATTTTCACTTTCACCCGCAGGAACAGTGGCACCGCATAGGCCGGCATTTGTTGCCTGGCGAACGCCAGCAACTCACTGAAATCCAGGGTCGCCAGGGATTCGGCCGGTGTAATGGCCGCCATCCCCGCCCGCCCGTTGGTGTTGTGGATTTCCACGCCATAGGCCACGGCTTCGGCGATGTGCGGGTGTTGCAACAGGATGTTCTCGACCTCGGTGGTAGAGACGTTTTCGCCCTTCCAGCGGTAGGTGTCCCCCAGGCGATCGACAAACTGCGCGTGACCGAAACCGATGTTGCGCAGCAGATCACCGGTATTGAAGTAACGGTCGCCCTTCACGAACACGTTATGGAGCACCACTTTTGCGGTCTTCTGCGGATCGGTGTAGCCGTCCAGAGGCGCCTTGTCGTCGATCCTCGCCAACAACAGCCCCTGCTCGCCCTTGGCCACTTTGCGCATGAAGCCGTTGGCATCCCGCGTGGGGGCACCGCTGTCTTGGTCGTACGCCACCAGCTCCCAGGCCATCAGGGAAAAGCCAATGGTGTTGTCGAAGTTGAGGATGTTGGTGAAACCAATATTGCCGTCACTGGCGGCGTACAGCTCGCAGATATGGTCGACGGCAAACCGCGTCTTGAACTCGCTCCACGCGCCAGGGCGCAGACCATTGCCGATCATCTTCGTCACGCTGTGCCGACTGTCGTCGACGCTGGGCGGTTGATCCACCAGGTAGCGACACAGCTCGCCGACGTACCCGAGGGTGGTCGCCCGGTATTTGCGCACATCGCTCCAGAACTGGCTGGCGCTGAACTTGCGGCGGATGGCAAACCCCGACGCCCCGCTGATCGCCGAGCCCCAGCACACGCAGAGCCCGGTGGCGTGGTACAGCGGCAAGGTGCAATAAACGACGTCCTGCGGCTGCATGTCCAGGGCGATCAGCCCGAAGCTGGCGCAGCTGCGCATCCAGCGGCCATGCTTGAATACCCCGGCCTTGGGCAACCCGGTGGTGCCCGAGGTGTAGATATAGAAGCAAGGGTCGTCGAAAAAAACCCGTCGGCTGCTGGCGGGATTGTCGCTGGACGCGTCGCAGCTGGCCGTCATCAGATTGGTGAAGCCATCGGGCGAATTGCCCGGATCGCTGAAGGTGTCTTGATCGGCGATAAACCAGGTACGCGCCACATCGATGGCCACCCGCTCGCGGACCGCATTGAAGGCCGGAACCAGCTCTTCTCCGACCACAATCCCTACGGGCGCCACCAGGTTCAGGCTATGAGCCAGGGTATCGCGGGTCTGGGAGGTATTCAGCAAGGCGCTGATCGCACCGACCTTGGCCACCGCCAATATCGTCACCAGCAGTTCCACACGGTTCTCGATAAACACCGCGACCACATCGCCCTTGCCGATGCCTTGGGCAATCAGGTGATGGGCGATGCGATTGGCCCACTGATTGGCCTGTGCATAAGTAAGTATCACGTCGCCCTGCAGCAATGCCGGGCCATCGGGGTTGCGCAACGTCGCCTGCTCGAAGCTCCAGCCGAGACCAGACGGTTGGGTCGGATCCTTGACGTTGGCGACTTTCATGCCCTTCACCACGCGGGGGATGGCTTTGGCAATGGAAGGCAGCTTGCGGAGCATCATGCCCCAGGTAATCGTGTCGTGCAGCGCGCGGCTCATGGTTGCTCCCGTTCGATCTTTTTATTGTCGGGTGGCGTTGATTGAGGCCGAAAATACGTCAGGGCTTCTTGAGCTGTACAC
Organism: Pseudomonas sp. FP1740; assembly: GCF_030687165.1. Classification (NCBI taxonomy): domain Bacteria; kingdom Pseudomonadati; phylum Pseudomonadota; class Gammaproteobacteria; order Pseudomonadales; family Pseudomonadaceae; genus Pseudomonas; species Pseudomonas sp. FP1740. The sequence continues at coordinate 1,997,512 of NZ_CP117461.1, read as the reverse complement.
GCGGTTTTTGCAATGTTTTGTATCCACGGCCGCCGCATTCGAAAAGCGCAACCCCGGCGATTGCGATTGGTTCCATCCAATTGTCGCCAACCTCGCAAAATGCAGGATGCACGATGGCCATTCATGCAAATTGCACGACCCCCTGAAAATCATGAATATATAACTTGTTGATTTGTATTGAATTTTAAAAATATCGACACTGGCACAATCACTGCAACTACCTCTCCATGTTGCCCTTCAAGCACAAAATGGAGCTGATAGACATGAGCCTGATCCAGGAAAAATTTTCGTCGCTGTTCTCCAACTTCGAAGTCATCACCCAGCCACGGCCTGACGGCGGCATTCTGCTGACCCTGCGCAGTCAGGAAGGTAAAGTCTTCAAACGTTCGATTTCCTACCAGCAATTGCACGCCGGCGATCAACTGTCATGGGTGATCAGCGCGATTCGCCGTGACATCGCCGAACAGGCCAGCGAACTGCCACAGATCTCCATGCTGCAAAGCCAGCAACGGTTCGCCCTGCCGACTTATCACTCGGTTTAAACCTGCGGTTGTATAAATAAACGCGCTACAAACAAACAGGCCGTGAGAGCTTTCGCTTCACGGCCTGAGTTGTTTCTACGGCTGATGTTTAAAAGGTAGAAGGAGTGATCCCGGCAAAACTGTCCACCGTCGCATGCCCCGCCAACTCCCCGCCTTCACGTGCCAGGCCACAGGTGGCCATGCCGGCCGTGCGCGCCGCGTCCAATTCCTGAACGATGTCGGACAGAAACAGAATCTGCGAAGCCTCGATACCAATCGCCTGGGCGATGCACTCATAGGACTGTGCTTCGCGCTTGGGCCCTGAAGTGGTGTCGAAATAGCCGCTGAACAGTGGCGACAAATCCCCCGCCTCCGAACAACCGAAAATCAGTTTTTGCGCCTGAATCGAACCCGAGGAATAAACAAACAGTTGATAGCCTTCCTGATGCCAGCGCTTCAGCGCTTCAACGGCGTCCGGGTAAACATGGCCCTTCAACTGCCCGGCCTGATACCCCTGCTCCCAGACCATGCCTTGCAACGCCTTGAGCGGCGTGGCCTTGCGGTCTTCGGCGATCCAGCCCAGAAGGATGTCGATAACCCGCTCGACGTCGGCTTGCGGTTCGCCGCTGTCACGCCGAACGGCGGCAAGCTGTTCGGCGACGTCAGCGCGTTCGGCATTTTCGCGAACAAAGCCCGGCAGGTGTTTGGCCGCGTACGGAAACAATACGTCGAACACAAAACTCACCGCGCTGGTGGTGCCTTCGATGTCGGTGAGAATCGCTTTGATCGGCATCGGCTCAGTCCTCAAGACACGGGAAGTGGCTGGCGATGTCATCGCCGGTGAAGTTGGCCACCCAGCCTTCGGGGTTGTTGAACAGGCGGATTGCGACGAAATGCGGGTTTTCACCCATGTCGAACCAGTGCTTTGTGCCCGCTGGCACCGAGATCAGGTCGTTCTTCTCGCAGAGCACGGCGTACACGTAATCGTCGATGTGCAGGGTGAACAAGCCACGGCCGGCGACGAAAAATCGCACTTCGTCTTCGCCATGACGGTGTTCATCGAGGAACTTGGCACGCAACTCGGCTTTTTGCGGGTGATCGCTGTTCAGGCTGACCACGTCGACGGTGATGTAACCGCGCTCGGTCATCAGCTTGTCGATTTGCTCCTGGTACGCGGCGATCACTTCTTCCTGGCTGGCGCCGGGCTGGATTTTCGCTGCGGCTTGCCAACGATCGAAACGCACGCCCTGCTCGGCCAGGGTCGAGGCGATGTCTTCAAAGTGGGTCAGCACCTTGTTCGGAATGTCAGGGCTTGAGACGTGGTAAACGGACAGGCTGCTCATCAGGGCAACTCCTTAACAGTTCATGCATTACGGTTAAAGAGCGAGCGCGTCTTCAACTCGCACTCGAACAAAAATTCAAAAGCCTCGATCTGCCGCAGTGCGTCGCTCATGCGCGCGCCCCACGTGTAGAGGCCATGGCCGCGAATCAGGTAGCCGACGCAATCAGGGTGGGCGTCGAGCCAAGGCTGCACCTTGGCGGCCAGCCGCGCAATGTCCTGGTCGTTGTCGAAAATCGGCACGCGCACCCGGGACTCGTGGGTCGACACGCCGCTGAAGGCCTTTTGCAGTTCGTAGTCTTCGAACTCGATGAAATCTTCCGGCGTCAGGCGCGACAGCACCGTGGCGTTCACCGAATGGGTGTGCAGCACCGCGCCGATCTCCGGACGCCAGCTATAGAGCTGGGTGTGCAACAGGGTTTCGGCGGACGGTTTCTTGCCAGGCTCCAGGCTGTTGCCCGACAGGTCGGTGGCCAACACATCATCAAGCCCCAGCTGACCTTTGTGCTTGCCGGACACCGTCAGCAAGGCTTCGGTCGGCGACAGGCGGGTCGAGTAATTGCTGCTGGTGGCCGGCGACCAGCCGCGGCCATACAGAAAGCGCCCGGCGTCGATGATTTCCTGGGCGAGGTGTTCACGGGTAAGGCTCATGGCCTGTCCTCTTGCATACGTGTGGCAATGATAACGGCAGCGGCGAAGGCTGCGAGACTGGCGATACTAAAGGTCAATGTGGCGCCGAGGGCATTCCAGCTGTAGCCGGAATACAACGCGCCCAGCGCACCGCCGGTGCCGGCCAGCGCGGCATACAACGCCTGACCCTGGCCTTGCTGCCGCGCGCCGAAGCTACGTTGCACGAACTGGATGGCAGCGGCGTGAAAGCTGCCGAAGGTGGCGGCGTGCAGCACCTGGGCGAACAGCAACACCCAAAGGAACTCGGCAAACGAACCGAGCAATAACCAACGCAAAGCCGCCAGCAGGAAACTCGCCAGCAGCACCCGGCGTACCGAGAAGCGCGCGAGAATCTTGCTCATGAACAGAAACATCAAGACTTCGGCGACCACGCCGACCGCCCAGAGCATGCCGATCAGCCCGCGACTGTAGCCAAGTCGCTCAAGGTGCAGGGTCAGAAAGGTGTAATACGGCCCGTGACTCATCTGCATCAGCGCCACGCACGCGTAAAACGCCAATACTCCGGGGTTGCGCAATTGCTGGAGGAATCCCTCCCCCGCCAACCGTTCACTCTGAACCGGTTGCGCGTTGGGCACCCAGAGACTGCTGACGACGATCCCGGCCATGATCAGCACCAGTGCCACCGGGTAAATGTCGAGGCTGAGCCATTCGAACAATCGGCCCAGCGCCACGACAGTGATGATGAAACCGATGGAGCCCCACAGGCGAATCTGACTGTAACGCGAGGTCTGTCCCCGCAAATGAGCCAGGGTGATGACCTCGAACTGCGGCAACACCGCATGCCAGAAAAACGCGTGCAAGGCCATGACCATCGCCAGCCAGGCGTAGCTTTTGCTGACGAAAATCAGCGAGAAGGTCAGCAAGGTGCAGGCGGCGCCGAAACGCACGATCGCCAGGCGGCGTCCGGTGTAGTCACCGAGCCAGCCCCAGATATTCGGCGCCACGCAGCGCATCAGCATCGGGATCGCCACCAGTTCGCCAATGCGCGCGGCGCTGAAACCCAGATGATCGAAGTACAGCGCCAGAAACGGCGCTGTCGAACCGAGCAAGGCGAAATAGAACAGGTAGAAGCTGGAAAGCCGCCAGTACGGGAGCGCCGCCACCGTCATCAGACTGCAGCGGCCTTCAGATCAGCCATTAAAGCTGCCCCAACACCGGAGTGCTCACGCGCACATCGGCGTTCTGCCCGCGGTGACGCAGCAAGTGGTCCATCAGCACGATGGCCATCATCGCTTCGGCAATCGGCGTGGCGCGGATGCCGACGCACGGGTCGTGACGGCCCTTGGTGACGACCTCCACCGGGTTGCCATGGATGTCGATGGAACGGCCCGGCGTGGTGATGCTCGATGTAGGCTTGAGCGCCAGGTGCGCAACGATCGGCTGACCCGACGAAATGCCACCGAGAATGCCGCCGGCGTTGTTGCTGAGGAAACCTTCCGGGGTCATTTCATCGCGGTGTTCGGTACCACGCTGGGCGATGCTGGCAAAACCGGCGCCGATTTCCACGCCCTTGACCGCGTTGATGCTCATCAGCGCATGGGCCAGTTCGGCGTCGAGGCGGTCAAAAATCGGCTCGCCTAGGCCCGGCATCACGCCTTCAGCGACCACGGTGATCTTCGCGCCGACCGAATCCTGGTCGCGACGCAACTGGTCCATATAGGCTTCCAGCTCCGGCACTTTGTCCGGGTCGGGGCTGAAGAAGGCGTTCTCTTCCACCGAATCCCAGGTCTTGAACGGGATTTCGATCGGGCCGAGCTGGCTCATGTAGCCACGAATGACGATACCCTGGGTGGCCAGGTATTTCTTGGCAATCGCGCCGGCGGCTACGCGCATGGCGGTTTCACGGGCCGAACTGCGACCGCCGCCGCGGTAATCGCGCTCACCGTATTTGTGATGGTAGGTGTAGTCGGCGTGGGCCGGACGGAACAGATCCTTGATCGCCGAGTAGTCCTTGGACTTCTGGTCGGTGTTGCGGATCAACAGGCCGATGGCGCAACCGGTGGTGCGGCCTTCGAACACGCCGGAAAGGATTTCGACTTCGTCGGCTTCCTGGCGCTGGGTGGTGTGTCGGCTGGTGCCGGGCTTGCGGCGGTCCAGGTCGCGCTGCAGGTCCTCAAGGGAGATCTCCAGGCCCGGCGGGCAGCCATCGACAATGGCGACCAACGCCGGACCATGGCTTTCGCCCGCGGTGGTGACAGTGAACAGCTTGCCGTAGGTATTGCCGGACATGCAGGACGCTCCGTGAAATCGAACCTAAAATACGTAATGCGCGCCAGTATACGCAGGCTACCCAAGTAGTTCATCCTCGAACCTTATGGGTGCCTGCGAGTCCAACCGGCACCTTGTTGATGATGGCGTGATGATGCTGCGAGTTCTAGCCTTGAGCCTTACCCTGTTTACCGGTTTTGTACAGGCCTCAGTCCTGCAACGCCCGATCACCCTGGACACCGGCAGTGGCGAGCTTTTCGGCTCGCTGTTGCTGCCCAAGTCCGACACGCCGGTACCGGTTGTCCTGATCATTTCCGGCTCCGGTCCTACGGATCGTGACGGAAACAACCCCGACGGCGGGCGCAACGACAGCCTCAAACGGCTGGCCTGGGTACTGGCCAAACACAACATCGCCAGTGTGCGTTATGACAAGCGCGGCGTGGCGGCGAGCCTTGCGGCCACGCCGGATGAACGCAATCTGTCGGTGGAAGCCTATGTAGCCGATGCCGTGGCCTGGGGACAGAAGCTCAAGGCCGATCCGCGTCTGGGCAAACTGATTTTGCTGGGCCACAGCGAAGGTGCTTTGATTGCCAGCCTCGCGGCGCCAAGCGTCGATGCCGCAGCGGTAATTTCCCTATCCGGCAGCGCCCGGCCGATCGATCAAGTGCTGCGCCAGCAATTAAGCAATCGCCTGCCGCCGCCGTTGATGCTGCGCAGCAATGAGCTGCTCGACAGCCTCAAGGCCGGCCACACTGACGACAACGTGCCGCCACAGTTGCAGGTGATTTTCCGCCCCAGCGTGCAGCCGTACCTGATTTCGCTGTTCCGCCAGGACCCGGCGGCAGCCTTTGCCAAACTGAAGATGCCGGCACTGATCATTCAGGGCAGCAACGACATCCAGGTCGGCGTGGGTGACGCCAGGGCGCTCAAAGCCGCCAAACCGGACGCCGAACTGGCACTGATCGAAGGCATGAACCACGTCATGCGCATCGTGCCCAACGACGTGAAGCGGCAATTGGCCTCCTATAAAGATCCGCAATTGCCCCTGGCGGCGGAACTCGGCGCACGAATCCTCGGATTTATTGACGGACTTCGCCCCAGTTAAGCTCCAGTCCTGAAAAAAACGGCCGATAAGCCTTTGTCGCCAGCGCTATGACTGGCGGCAACAGAGCTTGGACAGGATCTCGCCGTTATGACTGATACCCAGACTTCACCCGACTCCACCGCTGAAAAAGACACACCGCCAGCGGTCGAGCTGCCGTGGGCGGACGTCCACGTCGAGCACCACAAAATGCTCCGCCTGGCGCCGTTGCAAACCGACCGTAACACCGGCGGCCGACCGCTGCGCTTTGTCGAATTCGGTTACGCCGAGCGCAACAGCAAGGAGCACAGCCTGCTGCGCATGGCCATCAAGCTGCCAGGCCAACGGGTACGCAAAGAACAGAATCATCTGGATGTGTGGGTCGATCACGCCGCCAAACGCGTGCATTTCGCTCCGGATAGCGGCTTGCAGATAGAGCCGATGAACCGTGGCATCGGGCGCTATATGGCGGCTCAAGGCATCACTTGGGCGAAGAAACGATGGCCCGCCTACACCGTCGACGGCACCGACCTGAACAACAAGGACGCGTTGAACGAAGACACGCGCCTGCGCCGCGACCACTTTCTGCGGGTGCACGGTTTTGACGTGGCCTACGCCGATGCCCAGCATTTGAAGGGCAGCGTCAAAGAGGTGCAGATCGGTGATTTGCTGGGCGACTGGAACAGCGAAAAGCTGCAACAGGTGGAAATCCTCGAAGCCGCGCAGATGCTCCAGCAAGCCGAGCAGAACCTGGCGGAACAGGAAGTCAAACTGAAGAAACACGAAGAAAAGGTCAGCAAGTACAAGCGTGAAGACGCTGGACTGCGTTTTACCATTACCTGTCTGGTGGCGTTTGCGGTGTTTCAGGCGGGGTTGTTGATCTGGATTGCCACGCATCGGTAATCAACATCAAACCCAATTGTGGCGAGGGAGCTTGCTCCCTCACCACAAGATTCGGGGTCAGATGCGAGAAGCGAACAGCGCCTGATGATCGCGGCACTGCTCGGCGGTCAGCATGAACACCCCATGCCCACCGCGCTCGAACTCCAGCCAGGCGAAATCGACTTCCGGGTACAACGCCTCGACGTGAACCTGGCTGTTACCCACCTCGACGATCAACAACCCCTTCTCGGTCAGATGATCCGCCGCTTCGGCAAGCATGCGGCGCACCAGGTTCAAACCATCGTCGCCACAGGCCAGGCCCAGCTCCGGTTCATGCTGGTATTCGTCCGGCATGTCGGCGAAATCTTCCGCATCGACGTAAGGCGGGTTCGATACGATCAGGTCGAAACGTTGCCCCGGCAAGCCATCGAAACCATCGCCCTGAACGGTAAATACGCGCTCGTCGACCCCGTGACGCTCGATGTTCTGGTTAGCCACTTCCAGGGCTTCGAATGACAGGTCGGCCAGCACCACTTCGGCGTTCTGGAACTCATAGGCACAGGCGATACCGATGCAACCGGAACCGGTGCACAAGTCGAGAATGCGCGCAGGTTCGGCACCCAGCCACGGCTCGAAACGTTTTTCAATCAGCTCGCCAATCGGCGAACGCGGGATCAGCACGCGTTCGTCGACAATGAACGACAAGCCGCAGAACCAGGCTTCGCCCAGCAGGTAAGCGGTCGGAATGCGTTCTTCGATGCGGCGCTTGAGCAAGCGTTGCAGATTGACCAGCTCATCGTCCTCCAGACGGCAGTCCAGATAGCTGTCGGCGATTTCCCACGGCAAGTGCAGCGCACCCAATACCAGTTGACGGGCTTCGTCCCAGGCGTTGTCGGTCCCATGGCCGAAAAACAGATCCTCCCCATGGAAGCGGCTGACGGCCCAACGGATATGGTCACGCAGGGTACGAAGTCGGGAAGTGATCACGGGGTAAACTCCAGAAAAAACGACTGACGATTCTAACAGCCAAAAGGCGCCGCGACGACGCAGGAAAAACACCGGATCAGATGTAGGACCCTTCTATTTTTCCAGCCAGCTATTGAACAGAACGAGTATCTTGACAAGGCTGCGAGCCAGCAACGGCGGTGCCTGCGATGGAAGCGATTCACAGAAGCGCTCAGCCAGAGGACAATGCCGCAAAAGCCCCACCCGAAGGAGCCCCAGAATGTCCGTTCCAAAAACGATGTTTCAACTCAGCGGCCGTGGTTACGCAGCGGCCAATCTGGGTCATGCGACCCTAGTCATCATCGATGCCCAGAAAGAATACCTCAGTGGTCCGCTGGCCCTGAGCGGCATGGATGCTGCCGTCGCGAACATCAAACACCTGCTGGCCGCTGCCCGTGCAGCCGGTCGGCCAATCGTGCATGTGCGTCACCTCGGCACTGTCGGTGGGCTGTTCGATCCCCAGGGCGAACGCGGTGAGTTCATCCCGGGCCTGGAGCCACAGGGCGACGAAACCGTCATCGGCAAATTGCTGCCAAGCGCGTTTCACGGCACCGAACTGTACGATCGCCTGCAACAACTGGGCTCGCTCGACCTGATCGTTTGCGGTTTCATGAGTCACTCCAGCGTCAGCACCACCGTGCGTGCGGCGAAGAACCTGGGCTTTCGCTGCACCCTGGTGGAAGACGCCTGCGCGACGCGGGATTTGCCTTGCAAGGGCGGGATCCTCAGCGCCGAACACGTTCAGCAGACCGAAATGGCGATCATGGCGGACAACTTCGCCACCCTCGCCCTGACCCGCGATCTGATCTGATCGACCGTCGATGAGCGGCCTATACCGCCGCTCATCCGCAAAAGCCTCTCATTTGCCGTAATTGCCCTAGCCTCAGGAACATCCCGGTCAACTCCCGGTCGAAGGGCCGATACCCATTGAGGAAGGTCGGAATGAAGTTATCCGATGGTTTTGATGCACGCCGCTTGCGGCCCAAGGGCCAACGCAATTGGCGATTTCGCTTCGGCGCAGCGTTCGCTGCCCTGCTGGCGATGTGCGGTGTATTGCTGGCGATGGCCGGCGCGGCCAGCCTGCTGGGGCGGCCACCGGCGTTGGGCGAGTTGAATGCCAGCCCGCTGGGCTCGTCGATCATTTTGGCGGTGGGCGTGTTCGTGCTGTACCTCGGCGTGTTGCTATGGCGCCGCTGCCGTCGCCGTTCGCGCCAGTCGCGAGAGCTGAACATCGCCCCGCACCTGATGAAAAAACACGACTGAATCAAAGGCCCGGCGTTTTGACGGGCCTCAATTGTTATGGATAGCGCTCCGACTTGGGTAAACTGCCCCCCCTTCGCGGAGGCTGACATGCAAGACGACGATTTTTCCCTGTTCAAAAGCGCGATCCAAGGCGTCAAGCCGATCAAGCACGATCGCGCCGAAACCGGCAAACCCAAGGCCGACCGCGCGCAAATCGCCAAGCTGCGCCAGGCCGCCACCGTGCGCACCGATGCGACCACCGTTGACGGGCTGTCCGATCAGTTTGTGATTGATGTCGGCCCGGAAGACGAGCTGATGTGGGCGCGTGACGGTGTTCAGGAAAGCCAGATGCGCAAGCTCAAGATCGGACAGATTCCGTTCGAAGGCAGCCTCGACTTGCATGGCATGAACGTGGAAAAGGCCCGTGAAACCCTCTGGGCGTTTCTGGCCGAAGCAACCAGATTCGAAATCCGCTGCGTACGCGTCACCCACGGCAAAGCCGTGCGTCTGGACGGCAAGCGGCCGATGATCAAGAGTCACGTCAACACCTGGCTACGTCAGCATCCACAGGTGCTCGGCTTCACCTCGTGCCAGCCGAAACACGGCGGCGCTGGAGCGGTTTACGTGATGCTTAAACGAACCATGATGGAAGGTCGCGACGAGTAAAGCTGTCGCTTCACGCTTGCAGCGCCGTGTTTGCCACCGTACCCTTGCCCTTTGCGTTAAATCCCACAGGTAGTTTCATGTCCCTGGAACAGAATTACACCGAGATTCTCGGCCAATTGGGCGAGGATGCCTCCCGCGAGGGCCTGCTCGACACGCCAAAACGTGCCGCCAAAGCCATGCAGTACCTCTGCCGCGGTTATGAACAGACGCTGGAAGAGGTCACCAACGGTGCCTTGTTCAGCTCCGACAACAGCGAGATGGTGCTGGTCAAGGACATCGAGCTCTACTCGTTGTGCGAGCATCACCTGCTGCCGTTCATCGGCAAGGCGCACGTTGCCTATATTCCGAGCGGCAAGGTACTGGGACTGTCGAAAGTCGCGCGGATCGTCGATATGTACGCCCGCCGCCTGCAGATCCAGGAAAACCTCAGCCGCCAGATCGCCGATGCGGTCCAGCAAGTCACCGGCGCCCTGGGCGTGGCGGTGGTGATCGAGGCCAAGCACATGTGCATGATGATGCGCGGTGTGGAGAAACAGAATTCGACGATGATCACCTCGGTGATGCTCGGTGAGTTCCGCGAAAACGCCGCCACCCGCAGCGAGTTTCTCAGCCTGATCAAGTAATTCGCAGCACGAAGAAAACCGGCACTGATCGCCGGTTTTTTTTGCCTGCGAAAAATCAGGTAAGCTGCGCGCCTTCTGTTTGCCCTGAGAGACTTATACCGTGTTCGTCAAAGCGCTTCGTGTCGGCCTCGGCCAACTGATCATCTTCATCGATTTCATCACCCGTCCAGGTAAGAAGCAGCGCCCCGCCGCCGCTCAGGCCCAAGTCGAAGCGGCCGCCAAGGACCTGACGCTGTATCAGTTCCACGCCTGCCCGTTCTGCGTGAAAACCCGTCGTACCCTGCGTCGCCTGAACGTTCCGGTGGCCTTGCGCGATGCCAAGAACAACGAACAGGATCGCCAGGCCCTGCTGGAGCAAGGCGGCAAAATCAAGGTGCCGTGCCTGCGCATCGAAGAGAATGGCCAGACCACCTGGATGTATGAGTCCAAGGTGATCATTGATTATCTGGATAAGCGGTTTGCTGCGGTCTGACGCTTCTGTGGTGCCGGTATAAACACCGCAAAACCCGAACAAAAATAAACCGGCCGATTGGCCGGTTTATTCGTTTCTACCCCCCCTCTCCCACCAACAGCCTCAGGCTGCTTGCGCCGCCTGGGCCTGACGCACCACCGCTGCCAATCGCTTGAGCCCTTCGTCCAGCCGTGCCGGGTCAATGTGGCTGAAATTCAGCCGCAGATGGCCGGGGTTGTTATCCGGCTCAGGGAAAAACGGTTCGCCCGGCATGAACGCCACATCTGCTGCCAGCGCCGCTTTGAGCAGCGTGCGGGTATCCAGCGGCTGCTTGAGCGTCAGCCAGAAAAACAGCCCACCCTGCGGCACGTTCCAATCCGCCAGATCGGAAAAATGCCTTTCCAGTGCCAACTGGAACGCATCCCGACGAACCCGGTAGAAGTCCCGCAACTCACTTAGATGCTGCTGGTATTTTTCAGTACCGATCCATTGCAGCGCTTGCCACTGCCCGATGCGGTTGGTGTGCAGATCGGCCGATTGCTTGAGCCGCAGCAAATGCGGGAACAGGTCCGGACTGGCAATCAAATAACCAACCCGCAGGCCCGGCAGCAGGGTTTTCGACACGGTGCCGGTGTAGATCCAACTGGCCTTGGTCAAGCGGCTGACGATCGGTGTGGCGCTGCCGCCATCGAAGGTCAGTTCGCGATAGGGTTCGTCTTCGATCAGGGTCACGCCGAATTCGTCGAGCAACGCTGCCACCGCATCGCGCTTGGCTTCGCTGTAGCGCACCGCCGACGGATTCTGAAACGTCGGGATCAAGTAGATGAACGCTGGCTTGTGATGTTCCAGACGGCTGCGCAGTTGCGCCAGGTTCGGGCCATCTGCTTCCAGTGGGACAGTGATGCAATCGGCGCCAAACAGCTGAAAAATCTGCAACGCCGCCAGGTAGGTCGGCGCTTCAAGCAGGATTTCGGTGCCTTTGTCGATGTGAAGCTTGGCCGCCAGATCGAGGGTTTGTTGCGAACCGCTGACCACCAATACCTGACTCGCCTCACACGGCACGCCCAACGCCCGGGCTTCGGCCGCCAACGCTTCACGCAGTGCCGGCTCGCCTTCGCTCATCCCGTATTGGCCCATGGACAGCGGCATCTGCGCCCACTCGACTTTCGGCAGCATGGCTTCGGCCGGCAAACCGCCGGCGAACGACATCACTTCCGGGCGCTGGGCGGCGGCAAGGATTTCACGGATCAAGGAACTTTTAAGGCGCGAGACACGTTCGGAAAAAGCCATGGGGGTCACCGGTAGCGAGGCCTGAGGAAAATGAGTCAAACTGATTGACCGAAATTACGACAGACCGAGCGGATACGTCAACATGCTTGACCTTAAAAACCCCACCACCCAGCAACAAGCCATGGAAGCGTTTTTCTTCGGCTATCAGGCCTTCACCGCCAAGGCTGATGAAATGCTCGAGCGGCGCGGCTTGAGCCGGGTGCATCAGCGCATTGTGTTTTTCATCGCGCGTTATCCGAACCTGAGTGTCAAGGAGTTGCTGGCGTTGCTCGGCGTGACCAAGCAGGCGCTGAACATTCCGCTGCGGCAGTTGGTGGAAATGCATTTGGTGAACAGCGTCGCGTCCCAGACCGACAAGCGTAAGCGGCTGCTGGAACTGACCGTGGAAGGCGCGCGGTTCGAGCAGTCGTTGCGGCGCGAGCAGGTGAAATTGCTCGAGCGGGTGTTTACCGAGGCTGGGGAGACGGCGGTGAATGGGTGGTTGGCGGTGAATCTAGCGTTGGGGAAAACCCAAGCGCTCGCAGACTGAGCCTTAACCGATCGTTCCCGCGCTCTGCGTGGGAATGCCGCCAGGGACGCTCCGCGTTCCGCTCCGGATGTGACGCAGAGCGTCACGGGATGCATTCCCACGCAAAGCGTGGGAACGATCATCTACCACACCTCCTGGCGATATATCCCTATTGCCAAACTTTTCGTCTACAAAATCAAAAACATTATTTGCTTTATTTGTATACAAAAGCATAATTCGCTTCGTGCGAGTTCCTGACCATCAGGTCAACAAATTCGCAAGCACCTCAAAGGGTCGCTGCCACCCTCATGGGTCCGGCCCTGGAAATAACAATAAAACTCTTGAGGAGTACTCGCTGTGGAAAGCCGCAAATCCGAAGCCTCGACGCTGGAACTCTCGCCGCCGTTACGCAATGGCTGGCTGGAGCGCATCTTCAAACTCAGCTTGCACGGCACCACGGTGAAGACCGAGCTGATCGCCGGTCTGACAACCTTCATCACCATGGCCTACATCATCTTCGTCAACCCCAACATCATGGCCGACGCCGGGATCGATCACGGTGCCGCGTTCGTGGCCACCTGCATCGCCGCCGCGCTGGGTTGCCTGTTGATGGGCCTGTACGCCAACTGGCCGGTGGGCCTGGCGCCGGGCATGGGGCTGAACGCGTTCTTCACCTACACCGTGGTCGGCACTATGGGCTACAACTGGGAAACCGCTCTCGGCGCGGTGTTCGTGTCCGGTGTGTTGTTCATGTTCCTGACCTTTTCCCGGATTCGTGAATGGCTGCTCAATAGCATTCCGGTGAGCCTGCGCTTTGCCATGGGCGCGGGTGTGGGCCTGTTTCTGGGGCTGATCGGCCTGAAAACCTCGGGCATCGTCGTCGATAGCCCGGCCACTCTGATCAAGCTCGGCTCCCTGCGCGAGCCCGGCCCGCTGCTGGCTGCCATCTGCTTCCTGATGATCGCCGTACTCAGCTACCACAAAGTGTTCGGCGCGATCCTCATCAGCATCATCACCGTGACCCTGGCCGGCTGGGGCCTGGGCCTGGTGCACTACGAGGGCATCATGTCGGCCCCGCCGAGCCTGGCACCGACCTGGATGGCCATGAACATCGCCGGCGTGTTCAACGTCAGCATGATCAGTGTGGTGCTGGCCTTCCTCTTCGTGCACATGTTCGACACCGCCGGCACCTTGATGGGCGTCGCCCAGCGCGCCAACCTGGTGAACGCTGACGGTCGGATCGAAAACCTGTCCCGTGCCATGAAAGCCGACAGCGCCTCCAGCGTTTTCGGGGCGGTAGTGGGTGTTCCGCCGGTCACCAGTTATGTGGAAAGTGCCGCTGGCGTAGCGGCGGGTGGTCGGACTGGTCTTACCGCCGTGACCGTAGGTGTGCTATTTATTGCCGCAATGTTTTTCGCACCGCTGGCTGGCATGATCCCCGCTTATGCAACCGCTGGTGCGCTGATTTATGTAGCGATGCTGATGATGGGCGGCATGGCGCACATCGAATGGGACGAAGCGACCGACAGCATTCCGGCGATCGTCACCGCGATCATGATGCCCCTGACCTTCTCGGTCGCCGACGGCATCGCGCTGGGCTTTATCACTTACGTGGCGCTGAAGGCCGGCACCGGTAAGTACAAGGAAATTTCGGTGAGCCTGTGGGTGCTCTGCGCGATCTTCATCGCCAAGTTCATCTTCTTGTAAGCGTCACGCGGTACGCGTTTCAAACCAGCCTCACCCCGTCGGGTGGGGCTTTTGTACATAGGGAGGAAAGTGATGAGTCTGGAAACCTGGCTGCTGTTCAGCGGCGCTGCGCTGGTGGTGATCCTGATACCGGGGCCACTGTCTTTGCTGATGATCAGCAACAGTCTGAATTACGGTTTGCGCCGCTCTTACCCGGCGTTTCTCGGAGGCGTGTTTGCCTCGATCTGCCTGCTCAGCGCTTCGGCGCTCGGCTTGGGCGCATTGCTGCTGGCGTCGGAACAGCTGTTCAGCGCCCTGAAAATCGTCGGCGCGCTGTACCTGTTCTACCTCGCTTGGCAGAGCTGGCAGCAATCACGCCAACCCTCTCAGGGCGCCGAAGTGCCCCAGGCTGCGCCGGTGCCACGCTTTCGTGCACTGTTCGGGCGCGCGTTCATGCTCGGCGCCAGCAACCCGAAAGACATTTTGTTCTTTGCCGCGTTCCTGCCGCAGTTTTTGAGTGCCGAACAACCGTTCCTGCCGCAGTTGCTGGTGATGATTGCCACCTGGACCGTGCTGGATCTGCTGTGCAAGCTGGCTTATGGGCTGGGGGCTCATGGCGCGGCGCGGTATCTGCGCAGTGGCAAGGGGCAGAGCTGGTTTAACCGGGTCAGTGCCGGGTTGTTCAGCGGGGCTGGTGCGGCGTCATTGTTGAGCCGTTAAGGGCAAAAGATCGCAGCCTCGTTGCACTCGACAGCTCCTACAGGGGGAATGCGTTTCCATGTAGGAGCTGCCGAAGGCTGCGATCTTTTGACTTTCCACCAGGCGAAAAAAAGCCCGCAGTGTGAGCGGGCGAAAGACCAAAGAAGCTATATGCGCAGTCGCTTCCAGGTTGAGGCAGCTGCTTGGGGGATCAGCTGCCGCGATACGTGGAATAGCTATATGGCGAAATCAGCAAAGGCACATGGTAGTGATCCTGTTCGGCAGAGATGCCGAACCGCAGCACCACCACGTCGAGGAACGCAGGTTCAGGCAACTGAACGCCACGGGCGCGGTAGTAATCGCCCGCATGAAATTGCAGCTGATAGACCCCGGTACGGTAGTCATCGCCTTGCAGCAACGGCGCATCGACCCGGCCGTCGCTGTTGGTGAGCGCCGTGGCGACCAGCTCCAGCTGCGAGCCTTCGACGCGGTACAGCTCGACCTTGATCGAACTGCCCGGGCAACCGTGTGCAGCGTCCAAAACGTGTGTAGTCAAACGTCCCATTGATTCTGCGCGCCTGCCTGCGTGGAGCAGTCAGACCTCGCGCCTCCCGAAGTCAGGTGAAAAGGAGACCGCACCGTTCCGGAGCACGAAAAGTTGCGGCGAGCGACTGATTAAGACATTTTTCAAAAAAATTGTACACAATAAAAACGACATTTTTACTGCCACCAACGGCATTCATGGTTTGCAGGCGAATCTTGCGCCAAACCATAAAATCAATGGACCTTCCATCCATTAGCTGACCAGTCAGGCAGGTTTCTTGCAGTACCCTCCAATGAGAGCAGTCAGTGAAAAATGCAAAAAATCAGGCTTACAAAGTGAATATAAAGTTGTATACAATCACTCCATCGCTGTGACGCCAGCCTGCCCTCTCATCGCCAGGCCGCCACACACACCCTGACTTTGAACAAGTCGACACGAACAAGAAGGAAGACTGCAGTGAGCGCTGACTACCCACGCGACCTGATCGGTTACGGCAGTAACCCTCCTCACCCACACTGGCCGGGCAATGCCCGCATCGCCCTGTCCTTCGTGCTCAACTACGAGGAAGGTGGCGAGCGCAATATCCTTCACGGCGATAAAGAGTCCGAAGCCTTCCTCTCGGAAATGGTCTCGGCGCAGCCGCTGCAAGGCGAGCGCAACATGAGCATGGAATCCCTTTACGAGTATGGCAGCCGTGCCGGCGTCTGGCGGATTCTGAAACTGTTCAAGGAATTCGACATCCCGCTGACCATCTTCGCCGTGGCCATGGCCGCCCAGCGTCACCCGGACGTGATCCGCGCGATGGTCGAGGCCGGCCACGAGATCTGCAGCCACGGCTATCGCTGGATCGACTACCAGTACATGGACGAAGCGCAGGAACGCGAGCACATGCTCGAAGCGATCCGCATCCTCACCGAAATCACCGGCGAGCGCCCGCTGGGCTGGTACACCGGCCGCACCGGCCCGAACACCCGCCGGCTGGTGATGGAAGAAGGCGGTTTCCTCTACGACTGCGACACCTACGATGACGACCTGCCCTACTGGGAACCGAACAACCCGACCGGCAAGCCGCACCTGGTGATCCCGTACACCCTGGACACCAACGACATGCGTTTCACCCAGGTCCAGGGCTTCAACAAGGGCGACGACTTTTTCGAATACCTGAAGGACGCCTTCGACGTGCTGTATGCCGAAGGCGCCGAGGCACCGAAGATGTTGTCGATCGGCCTGCACTGCCGGCTGATCGGCCGCCCGGCGCGCCTGGCCTCGCTCAAGCGCTTTATCGAATACGCTAAAAGTCATGAACAGGTGTGGTTCAGCCGCCGCGTAGACATCGCTCGCCACTGGCAGCAAACCCATCCGTACCAAGGGGCTGCCAAATGAGCCACTTCCAGACACTGAAGCCCTCGAGCCTGAGCCGCGACGCGTTTGTCGCCGCCTTCGCCGACATCTACGAACACTCGCCATGGGTGGCCGAGAAGGCCTTCGACCTGGGCCAGGACGCTTCGATCGACCAGATCGAAACCCTGCACCAGCGCATGAGCGACATCCTGTTAAGCGCCGATCACGCCAGCCAACTGGCCCTGATCAACGCGCACCCGGACCTGGCCGGCAAAGCTGCCGTCCAGGGCCAACTGACCGAAGCCAGCACCAATGAACAGGCTGGCGCCGGTATTCACCAATGCACGGCCGAAGAGTTTGAGCGCTTCACCGAGCTGAACGACGCCTACAAGGCCAAGTTCAAGTTTCCCTTCATCATGGCGGTAAAAGGCAGCGACCGGCATCAGATCCTCGCGGCGTTCGAAACGCGCATTCACAATTCGGTCGACACCGAATTCAAATGCGCGCTGGCGCAGATCAACAAGATCGCGTTGTTCCGATTACTGACCCTATAGCGAGCTTTGCCCGAGTGTTTTCAAACGCAAACAGCACCCAGGGCACTGCAAGCATCCCAAGCCAACTTATTTAAAGGCAGACAAGAAGAATGAAAGCTTACGCCGTACCTTTCGAGAAGTTCGTCAACCTGGCCGACGCCCGTCTGGGCACCAAAATCATCTCGGTCACCGATGACTGGTTCGCAGACGCCAACCGTCTGTTCCAGCCGACCCCGGCCGTGTGGAAGGAGGGCGTGTTCGATGACAACGGCAAGTGGATGGACGGCTGGGAGTCGCGCCGCAAGCGCTTCGAAGGCTACGACAGCGCGGTGATCCGCCTGGGCGTACCGGGTTCGATCAAAGGCGTGGACATCGACACTTCATTCTTCACCGGCAACTACCCGCCATCGGCCTCCCTGGAAGCCTGCTTCCTGGCCTCGGGCGAGCCGGACGAAAACACCCGGTGGACTGAAGTGCTGTCGGCCGTCGAGCTGCAGGGCAACAGCCACCACTACCACGAAATCAATAACGACCAGGCGTTCAGCCACCTGCGCTTCAACATCTATCCGGATGGTGGCGTGGCCCGTCTGCGCGTGTATGGCATTCCGTTCCGCGACTGGTCGGCCGTTGGCGACAACGAACAAGTCGACCTGGCTGCTGCCCTGAACGGCGGTCGCGCCCTCGCCTGCTCCGACGAACACTTCGGCCGCATGAGCAATATCCTCAACCCGGGCCGTGGCATCAACATGGGCGATGGCTGGGAAACCGCACGTCGTCGTACCCCGGGCAATGACTGGGTGATCGTCGCGCTGGGCCATGCGGGTGAAGTCGAGAAAGTCATCGTCGACACCCTGCACTTCAAGGGCAACTACCCGGACAGCTGCTCGATCCAGGGCGCATTCGTGAAGGGCGGCACCGACAGCCAGATCGAAACCCAATCGCTGTTCTGGCGCGAACTGCTGCCAAGCCAGAAGCTGGAAATGCACGCCGAACACACCTTCGCCGAGCAGATCAAGGCGCTGGGCCCGATCACCCACATCCGCCTGAACGTATTCCCGGATGGTGGTGTGAGCCGCCTGCGCGTACTGGGCAAGGTCGCTAAATGACACCCGATCGTTCCCACGCTCTGCGTGGGAATGCATACCGTGACGCTCCGCGTCACAGTGGACGCGGAGCGTCCATGGCGGCGTTCCCACGCAGAGCGTGGGAACGATCAACACAGAATTTTGGATAAGAAGACCAGCATGCGCACATTGACGATTGAACCGCTGACCAAAGAAGCCTTCGCCCCTTTCGGTGACGTGATCGAAACCGACGGCAGCGATCACTTCATGATCAACAACGGTTCGACCATGCGCTTCCACAAACTGGCGACGGTGGAAACCGCCACGCCAGAGGACAAGGCGATCATCAGCATCTTCCGCGCCGACGCGCAGGACATGCCGCTGACCGTGCGCATGCTGGAGCGCCATCCGCTGGGCAGTCAGGCGTTCATTCCGCTGCTCGGCAACCCCTTTCTGATCGTGGTCGCGCCACTTGGCGATGCACCTGTATCAGGCTTGGTCCGCGCCTTCGTCACCAACGGCAGGCAGGGCATTAATTACCATCGCGGCGTCTGGCACCACCCGGTGCTGACGATCGAAAAGCGGGATGACTTCCTGGTGGTTGATCGCAGTGGCACAGGCAATAACTGCGATGAGCATTTTTTCCAAGAGGATGAGTGTTTGATCCTCGCCCCCCACCAATAAGAGAAGGTCTGATCACTCGACAACAAGGGTGACAGGCGAGAGGTAAAGACTGTGGAAGCACATCTGTTGGAATGGCTGAACCTGAGCGTGCGCTGGGTTCACATGATCACTGGCGTGGCCTGGATCGGCGCGTCGTTCTATTTCGTCTGGCTGGAAAACAACCTCAATCGGGTCAACCCGAAAAACGGGCTGGCGGGCGATTTGTGGGCGATCCATGGCGGCGGTATCTACCACCTGGAAAAATACAAACTGGCTCCACCGACCATGCCGGACAACCTGCACTGGTTCAAATGGGAAGCCTATTTCACCTGGCTGTCGGGAATCGCGCTGCTGTGCGTGGTGTTCTACTCCAACCCGACGTTGTACCTGCTGGCACCGGGCAGCACCCTGAGCGGCCCTGAAGGCGTGGCCATCGGCCTCGGCTCGTTGTTCATCGGCTGGTTCATCTACTCCTTCCTCTGCGACTCGGCCCTGGGAAAACGCCCTGCCCTGCTCGGCTTTATTCTGTTCGTGCTGATCATCGGCGCCGCCTACGGCTTCAGCAAAGTGTTCAGCGGTCGTGGTGCGTACCTGCACGTCGGCGCGATCATCGGCACTATCATGGTCGGCAACGTGTTCCGCATCATCATGCCGGCCCAGCGCGCCCTGGTGGCGGCGATCGCCGAAAACCGCACGCCCGATCCGGCGCTGCCGGCCAAAGGTTTGCTGCGTTCGCGGCACAACAACTACTTCACCTTGCCGGTGCTGTTCATCATGATCAGCAACCACTTCCCGAGCACGTACGGCAGCCAGTACAACTGGCTGATCCTGGCCGGGATCGCGGTGCTGGCGGTGTTGGTGCGTCACTACTTCAACACCCGTCACGACAGCCACAAATTCGCCTGGACCCTGCCCGTTGCGGCGGTCGGCATGATTTGCCTGGCCTACGTGACCGGCCCGGCACCGATGTCCAGCGCGCCTGAAGTGGCCAAGGCTCCTGGGACCATCGAGTACCAGCCGCTGCCGGAAACCGCCCTGGGCGGTGGTGCCAAACCTGAAGCGGCGAAACCTGATGCGCCTGCCGCTGCACCGGCCCAAGCCTCGAATCAGGGCCCGACGTTCGACAAGGTTCACAGCGTGATTCAGGAACGTTGCGCGGTCTGTCACTCGGCCAAGCCCACCAGCCCGCTGTTCAGTGCCGCACCGGCCGGCGTGATGTTCGACACGCCAGAACAGATCCGCCAAAACGCCGCTCGCATCCAGGCTCAAGCGGTCACCAGCCAGATCATGCCACTGGGCAACATCACCCAGATGACCCAGCAGGAACGTGACCTGATCGGCGCGTGGATTGTTCAGGGAGCGCCGACCAAGTAAGTAAAAACTTGATGGAGACAGGGCTTGTGTGGCGAGGGGGCTTGCCCCCGTTCGACCGCGAAGCGGTCGTAAAACCGGCGGATGCGGTCCTCTAGATAGAACGCGATTGCTGGGATTGGGGCTGCTTTGCAGCCCAACGGGGGCAAGCCCCCTCGCCACAGCAAGCTCCCTCGCCACAGGTCCCCCTGATACAAAAATCACAAGAATAAAAAAGATCCGAGGTGTTGCATGTCCGAGCTATCCGAAGCGCGCATCCCCGACGCACCCGCCATTGCCCGTTTACCCCTTGTGCAACTGATTCTGGTCGGTCTGCAACACGTTCTGCTGATGTACGGCGGCGCCATTGCAGTGCCGCTGATCATCGGGCAGGCCGCCGGCCTGAACCGTGAAGAAATCGCCTTCCTGATCAACGCCGACCTGCTGGTGGCCGGCATCGCCACCATCGTCCAGTCGCTGGGCATCGGCCCGATGGGCATTCGCATGCCGGTGATGATGGGCGCCAGTTTCGCCGCGGTCGGCAGCATGGTGGCCATGGCCGGGATGCCCGGCATCGGCCTGCAAGGGATCTTCGGCGCGACCATTGCCGCCGGTTTCTTCGGCATGCTCATCGCACCGTTCATGTCCAAGGTCGTGCGCTTCTTCCCGCCGCTGGTGACCGGCACTGTCATCACCTCGATCGGTTTATCGCTGTTCCCTGTAGCCGTGAACTGGGCCGGTGGCGGCGCTGGCGCGGCTCAATTCGGTTCACCTGTCTACCTGGCCATTGCTGCACTGGTGTTGGCCACCATTCTACTGGTCCACCGCTTCATGCGCGGATTCTGGGTCAACATCTCGGTGCTGATCGGCATGTGCCTGGGTTACGCGATTTGCGGCGTGATCGGCATGGTCGACCTCAGCGGCATGGACCAGGCGCCGTGGCTGCAAATCGTCACCCCGCTGCATTTCGGCATGCCGAAATTCGAGCTCGCACCGATTCTGTCGATGTGCCTGGTGGTGGTGATCATCTTCGTCGAGTCCACCGGGATGTTCCTCGCGCTGGGCAAAATCACCGGCCAGGACGTCACGCCGCGGATGCTGCGTCGTGGCTTGCTGTGCGATGCCGGTGCTTCGTTTTTCGCCGGCTTCTTCAACACCTTCACCCACTCCTCATTCGCTCAGAACATCGGCCTGGTACAAATGACCGGCGTACGTTGCCGCTCGGTGACCATCGTCGCCGGTGGCTTACTGATCGTGCTGAGCCTGCTGCCGAAAGCCGCGTTCCTGGTGGCGTCGATTCCGCCGGCGGTCTTGGGCGGTGCGGCAATCGCGATGTTCGGCATGGTCGCCGCCACCGGGATCAAGATTCTTCAAGAAGCCGACATCGGTGACCGGCGCAACCAGTTGCTGGTGGCGGTGAGCATCGGCATGGGGCTGATCCCGGTGGTGCGTCCGGAATTCTTCGCCCATCTGCCGATGTGGATGAGCCCGATCACCCACAGCGGCATCGCCATGGCCACGCTTAGCGCCCTGGCATTGAACCTGTTGTTCAACATCCTCGGCGGTCACGAACGCGCAGCCGTCAACGACTGCCACGCCCACACGCACTGACACAGTACAAAGCACACACCCTGTGGCGAGTTCCCACAGGGGTGGCTGCCTGCACCTCAAACAATAAAAACAAGAGGGAGCAACAGATGATTCGTACCCAGACAAGTCTGCCGTTCAGCAATGCCCCACATCTGTCGCCGGTGCTCTGTTGCGGGGCACTTGAGACCTGGCCAAGGAGTCAGTATTCTCCGCGGCCGCCCGAATCCGGTCTAAAAAAAAGCGCGGATTTAATTCCTGACCAGAAAGCCAACTTACCCCGACTCTGGACAGTACCAAGGCTTCCCGAAAAGACGCTCAATCGACTGTTTTAGAACAGCCGAACGGGCATTTTTTGGCTTTTTGAAAGCCTTGGCTCAGCTCTTGCTAACAGCACCAAAGCTGACCGAATGGATGATTTTTTACAGCAGCAAGAAAAGGCGCCACACCAGAGCGCCGACCTTAGAAAAATAACGTGGAACCACCTACTTTTTGGGAGCAACCGAATGAAACGTACGTGCACCAGCCTGATGCTCGCGGGATCCTTGCTGGCCGGGGGCCAGGCCATGGCCGGCGACTTGCTGCAATGGCAGAACAACAGCCTGACCTACCTCTATGGCAAGGACTTCCAGGTCAACCCGCGCATTCAGCAAACCGTCACTTTCGAGCACGCCGATGCATGGAAATACGGCGACAACTTCGTGTTCGTCGACAAGATTTTCTACAACGGCAAGGACGACCCCGGCGTCGGTTCGAACACCTACTACGGCGAAATCAGCCCACGCTTGTCGTTTGGCAAGATCTTCGACCAGAAACTGGAGTTCGGTCCGGTCAAGGACGTGCTGCTGGCCATGACGTACGAGTTCGGTGAAGGCGATACCGAGTCTTACCTGATCGGTCCTGGTTTCGACCTGGCGATTCCTGGCTTCGACTACTTCCAGCTGAACTTCTACCAGCGTCACACCGAAGGCAGCCGCCCGGGTGACAACGTCTGGCAGATCACCCCGGTCTGGTCCTACACCATTCCGGTGGGCGATTCGAACATCCTGATCGATGGCTTCATGGACTGGGTGGTCGACAACGACCAGAACAGCAAAGGCACCTACCACGCCAACCTGCACTTCAACCCGCAGATCAAATACGACTTGGGCAAAGCGCTGAACATTGGCGAGAAGCAGTTGTATGTGGGTGTCGAGTACGACTATTGGTCGGACAAGTACGGGATCAGGGACAGCCAGTACTTCAAGACCGATCAGAGCAACACGAGCTTGCTGGTGAAGTTCCACTTCTGATCGTAAAAGCTTCGCGGGCAAGGCTTGCCCGCGATTGCCACACCACAAACCTCAAGCCGGAACCGCAGGCTCCACCAACCCCAGAAACCGGCACAGGTCATCGCGCTTGGCCAACGCATCGCGCCGCCCCAGGTCAATCAATTCGCTGCAATACCCCGCCTCGAACAGCAGATAACTCAGCACCCCGGCCCCGCTGGTCTTGGTCGCCCCCGGCCCGCGCAAAAACAGGCGCAAGGCTGCCGGCAGTTCCTGGCGATGCCGCGCGGCAATTTCATCGATCGGCTGACTCGGTGAAATCACCAACACATCCACCGGCGCCGCCCCCAATGCACGACTCGAGATGCCGTCGGGCAGCAGATGGCTGAACTGGTTCAGACGCTGCAACAACTCGATGTCACTTTCCAGGCTGTCAATGAACGTACTGTTGAGCAGGTGCCCACCGACTTGCGCCAGGGTCGGCTGCTGACCGGTGTAGGCACGTTGCAGCGGCTGTTGCGGATCGATACCGCGCGGGTTGCCGCTGACGCCCACCACCAGCACGCGACTGGCGCCCAGATGCAGGGCCGGGCTGATCGGTGCTGATTGACGCACCGCGCCATCGCCGAAATATTCTTCGCCGATTTTTACCGGTGCGAATAGCAATGGAATCGCGGAACTGGCGAGCAGATGGTCGACAGTCAGTTGGGTCGGCACGCCGACTCGCCGATGGCGCAACCAGGATTCGATGGTGCCGCCGCCCTGATAAAACGTGACGGCCTGGCCGGACTCGTAGCCGAACGCTGTAACCGCTACGGCCCGCAATTGCTTTTGCGCAATCGCTTCGGCGATCCCGGGCATGTGGAGTTTGTGATTGAGCAAGCGGCGCAGCGGCGAACTGTTAAGCAGGGCCACCGGCACCGGCGAGCCAATGCCCATCAGGTTGTGACTGACAAAACGGGTGGCCTGATGAATCACCCCCGGCCAATCGCTGCGTAATACCAGATGGCTGCGAAAACCTTGCCAGAAGGCTGTCAGACGCTCAATCGCGCCACGAAAATCCATCGCCCCACTGGCCAGGCTGACCGCATTGATCGCACCGGCCGAGGTGCCGACGATCACCGGAAACGGATTCGCCGCCCCCATCGGCAGCAGCTCGGCAATCGCCGCCAGCACGCCCACTTGATAGGCCGCGCGAGCCCCACCGCCGGAAAGAATCAACCCTGTAACCGGTTCAGCAGGACTCATTGCAACACTCCATGGTGCTTAAAGGGATCGGTGACTCAACCGCGTTTGGCGTACAGTTTCGGCTCGCCCGGTGGGCGGCTCTTGAAGCGGCGATGCGCCCAGAGATATTGCTCCGGACATTCGCGCAACGCACCTTCCACCCATTGGTTGATCCGAATGCAATCGGCCTCTTCCGTCTCGCCGGGAAAGCCTTCGAGCGGGGCATGAATCACCAGTCGATAACCGCTGCCGTCAGCCAGGCGCTCCTGGGTGAACGGCACCACCTGCGCCTTGCCCAAGCGTGCGAATTTGCTGGTGGCGGTGACAGTTGCCGCCTGAATCCCGAACAGCGGCACGAAGATACTTTGCTTGGCGCCGTAGTCCTGATCCGGTGCGTACCAGATCGCTCTCCCTGCGCGCAGCAGTTTGAGCATGCCACGCACGTCGTCGCGCTCCACCGCCAGCGAGTCGAGGTTATGCCGCTCGCGGCCTTGGCGCTGGATGAAGTCGAACAGCGGATTCTTGTGTTCGCGATACATGCCATCAATGGTGTGTTGCTGACCGAGCAACGCTGCACCGATCTCCAGCGTGGTGAAGTGCACAGCCATCAGAATCACGCCCTTGCCTTGCGCCTGAGCCTGTTTCAAATGCTCCAGGCCTTCGACATGGGCCAGTTTCGCCAGACGCTTGCGCGACCACCACCAGCTCATGGCCATCTCGAAGAAGGCGATGCCGGTGGACGCGAAGTTTTCCTTGAGCAGGCGTTCGCGCTCGGCAGCGGATTTTTCAGGGAAACACAGCTCAAGATTGCGCTTGGCAATGCGCCGTCGGTCGCCGGCCACTCGGTACATCAATGCGCCCAGGGCGCGACCGATCGCCAGTAACGCCGGATACGGCAACTGCACAATCAGCCACAACAGCCCCAGGCCACACCACAGCGGCCAGAAACGCGGAGAAAGAAATGCTGTTCGAAATCGCGGGCGTTCCATTAAAGGTTCCGGAAAGTTAATGGCCGCGCATTCTACATCGTTCGACCCGGCTTGCGGCCTGCGGGCGTTCTCGTTATAAGTCTCGGCACTTTTAGTGACAAGCCGTTGTATGCCGACCATGAGCCAAACCGAACCGCTAGACCAAGATCCCGTGTTCCAGTTGAAGGGCAGCATGCTGGCCATTACGGTGCTGGAACTGGCCCGTAACGACCTCGAGAACCTTGATCGGCAACTGGCCGCCAAGGTCGCCCAGGCGCCCAACTTCTTCAGTAATGCGCCGCTGGTACTGGCCCTGGACAAACTCCCGGCCAGCGAAGGCTCGGTCGACCTGCCGGGATTGATGCGCATCTGCCGCCAGCATGGCCTGCGCACCCTGGCGATCCGTGCCAGTCGCATCGAAGACATCGCAGCGGCCATTGCGGTCGATCTGCCAGTGCTGCCGCCGTCCGGCGCGCGGGAACGCCCGCTCGACCCGCTCGAAGGCGTCGTAGCGAAAAAACCGGAAAAACCACCGGAGCCGACCATCAAACCGACAAAAATCATCACGTCGCCAGTACGGGGTGGCCAGCAGATTTATGCCCAGGGCAGCGATCTGGTGGTGATTTCGTCGGTCAGCCCGGGGGCGGAACTTCTCGCCGACGGGAACATCCATGTATACGGCGCGATGCGCGGCCGTGTGCTGGCCGGCGTCAAAGGTGATACGAAAGCCAGGATTTTCTGTCAGCAAATGACCGCTGAACTGGTCTCCATCGCCGGTCACTACAAGGTTTCCGAGGACCTGCGCCGCGATCCATTGTGGGGCGCCGGAGTACAAGTCAGCCTGTCGGGTGACGTGTTGAACATCATTCGGCTTTAACGGATACTGCCGCATTTTCCAAGCATCTCTAAAACGTAGCGAAAACGGCTCAAACGAAGTAGGAAAAAGGCTAAAAGCAGTGTTTACCGGGGGTAGATACCGCTCAAAACCGGATTCCAGCCAAGGCTGTCCGACTGCAGTAGTTTTTCAAGAGATGTTTTTCAGGGGCTAAACGTCCTTTTTCCTTAGGGGTAAAACACCTTGGCCAAGATTCTCGTGGTTACATCCGGCAAGGGTGGTGTGGGTAAGACCACCACCAGCGCCGCTATCGGTACCGGCCTCGCTCTGCGTGGTCACAAAACAGTTATCGTCGACTTCGACGTCGGCTTGCGTAACCTCGACCTGATCATGGGTTGCGAGCGCCGCGTGGTGTATGACTTCGTCAACGTGGTGAACGGCGAAGCCAACCTGCAACAGGCCCTGATCAAAGACAAGCGCCTGGAAAACCTCTACGTGCTGGCCGCCAGTCAGACCCGCGACAAAGACGCGCTGACCCAGGAAGGCGTAGAAAAAGTCCTGATGCAGTTGAAAGAAGACTTCGAATTCGTGGTCTGCGACTCCCCGGCCGGTATCGAGAAAGGTGCCCACCTGGCCATGTACTTCGCTGACGAAGCGATCGTCGTGACCAACCCGGAAGTCTCCTCCGTACGTGACTCGGACCGCATGCTGGGCCTGTTGGCCAGCAAGTCCCGTCGCGCCGAAAACGGCGAAGACCCGATCAAGGAACACCTGCTGCTGACCCGTTACAACCCTACGCGCGTCGTCAACGGCGAAATGCTCGGCGTCGAAGACGTCAAGGAAATCCTCGCGGTGACCCTGCTGGGCGTGATTCCGGAATCGCAAGCCGTCCTCAAGGCCTCCAACCAGGGCGTGCCGGTGATTCTCGACGACCAGAGCGACGCCGGCCAGGCGTACAGCGATGCCGTCGATCGTCTGTTGGGCAAGACCGTGGACCATCGTTTCCTCGATGTCGAGAAGAAGGGATTCTTCGAGCGACTTTTTGGAGGTAGGTAATGAACCTTTTTGACTTCTTTCGTGCCAACAAAAAGCCCAGTACCGCCTCGGTAGCGAAAGAGCGTCTACAGATCATCGTGGCGCATGAACGCGGCCAACGCAGTACGCCGGACTACTTGCCAGCCTTGCAGAAGGAACTGGTGGAAGTGATCCGCAAGTACGTCAATATAGGGTCCGATGACGTGCACGTCGCTCTGGAAAACCAGGGCAGCTGCTCGATTCTGGAACTCAATATCACCCTGCCCGATCGCTGAGTCGATCCGGCGGGAGCCACGGCGGCTCAGGGCCCTTCCATGACTGGAGGGGGCCTGAGTCGCCGTTGGCGTTTGTTACGAGGCTGTTTTAATGCCGTTGTCCAACATCCGCATCATCTATCAGGACGCCGCCGTACTGGTGGTGGATAAACCGACCCTGTTGCTCTCCGTCCCCGGACGGGCCGATGACAACAAGGACTGCCTGATTACGCGCCTGCAAGAAAACGGCTACCCGGAAGCGCGAATTGTCCATCGGCTGGACTGGGAAACCTCCGGCATCATTCTGCTGGCCCGTGATCCGGACACTCATCGCGAGCTGTCTCGGCAATTTCACGACCGCGAAACCGAAAAGGCCTACACCGCCCTGTGCTGGGGACAACCGGAACTGGACAGTGGCAGCATCGACTTGCCCCTGCGCTACGATCCGCCGACCAAGCCACGGCATGTGGTGGACCACGAATTCGGCAAGCACGCCCTGACCTTCTGGCGTGTACTGGAGCGTTGTGGCGACTGGTGCCGCGTCGAGCTGACGCCAATCACCGGCCGTTCTCACCAGTTGCGCGTGCACATGCTCTCCATCGGCCACCCGCTGCTGGGTGACGGGCTCTACGCCCATCCGCAAGCCCTGGCTGCCTGGCCACGCCTGTGCCTGCACGCGAGCATGCTGAGCTTCACTCATCCGCAAAGCGGCGAACGCCTGCGCTTCGAGTGCCCGGCACCGTTCTAACGGTGGTGCCCAGGCTTCGGTGTCGAGGGAGCTGTTGTGGCGAGGGGGCTTGCCCCCGTTGGAGTGCGAAGCGCTCCCAAACCCAGTGACCGTAGTTTGTCGGGCACACCGCGCAAGCAGGATTTGCGGCTGCTTCGCAGCCGAACGGGGGGCAAGCCCTCTCGCCACAACAGCAGTCCTTCACCGCCGCACTTTGCGCTTTCAATACGTTAAACTGGCGCCACTGCTGTCTGGAGCTTCTTATGCGCGAAGAGTTGAACCAAGGCCTGATCGACTTCCTCAAGGCCTCCCCTACCCCGTTCCATGCCACCGCAAGCCTTGTCCAGCGCCTGGAAGCGGCCGGTTTTGTGCGCCTCGACGAGCGCGAGCCCTGGACCACCGAAGCCAATGGCCGTTACTACGTCACCCGTAACGACTCTTCGATCGTCGCCTTCAAAATGGGCCGTCATTCGCCCCTGCACGGCGGCATTCGCCTGGTCGGCGCGCACACCGACAGCCCGTGCCTGCGGGTCAAACCCCAGCCGGAACTGCAACGCCAGGGCTTCTGGCAATTGGGCGTCGAAGTCTACGGCGGTGCACTGTTGGCGCCATGGTTCGACCGCGATCTGTCGTTGGCCGGCCGCGTGACCTTCCGCCGCGACGGCAAGGTCGAGAGCCAGTTGATCGACTTCAAGGCCCCCGTTGCAATCATTCCGAACCTGGCGATTCACCTCAACCGTGAAGCCAACATGGGCTGGGCGATCAATGCCCAGACCGAACTGCCGCCGATTCTCGCGCAATTCGCCGGTGACGAGCGCGTGGACTTCCGCGCCGTGCTCACCGATCAGCTGGCCCGCGAACATGGCCTGAATGCCGACGTGGTGCTCGATTACGAGCTGAGCTTCTACGACACCCAAAGCGCTGCGGTCATTGGCCTGCATGGCGATTTCATCGCGGGCGCTCGCCTGGACAACCTGTTGTCGTGCTACGCCGGCCTGCAAGCATTGCTGACGACCGAAACCGACGAAACCTGCGTGCTGGTCTGCAACGATCACGAAGAAGTCGGTTCCTGCTCGGCCTGTGGCGCCGACGGTCCGATGCTTGAGCAAACCCTGCGTCGCCTGTTGCCCGAAGGGGATGAGTTCGTACGGACCATTCAGAAATCCCTGCTGGTCTCGGCCGACAACGCCCACGGCGTACACCCGAACTACGCCGACAAGCACGACGCCAACCACGGCCCGAAACTCAACGCCGGCCCGGTAATCAAGGTCAACAGCAACCAGCGCTACGCCACCAACAGCGAAACCGCCGGGTTCTTCCGTCATTTGTGCATGGCCGAAGAAGTACCGGTGCAAAGCTTCGTGGTGCGCAGCGACATGGGCTGCGGCTCGACCATCGGCCCGATCACCGCCAGCCACCTGGGCGTGCGCACCGTGGACATCGGCCTGCCGACGTTCGCCATGCACTCGATCCGCGAGTTGTGCGGTAGCCATGACCTGGCACACCTGGTCAAAGTGCTGAGCGCGTTTTACGCCTGCCGCGAATTGCCATAACCCTTGTGATTAAAAGGCAACTTTTGTGGCGAAGGAGCAAGCTCCCTCGCCACAATGATCTTGCGATCCATTCCTGCCACACATCACCAACGCCCGCCCGAAAGCCGCCTAGACTTGCAGTAACCCCTCCGACAAGGCTGTCACCATGATCTCGATGTCTTCGTTTCACGCCATGCTGATCCCGATTCTTTCCGGGATGATCATGCTGGCCATCGGTTTCAACTTTCGCGACAAGAACGCCGGTGTGTTCGCGATGTGGGTCGGCATGCTGATGATCCTCGCCACCGTGATCTACAAGATCCTCGCCAAACTCAACGAATAAATCCTTACGCCCGGCTCGCATTGATTTTGACGGGCTCGTACACTCGGCCGATTCGCTCATCCGAGGTTGACCGCCTAGTGTTCGCTCGTCTTTTTGCCCTGCCCTATTTGTTCCTTGTCTGCCTGATAACGCTGCTGCCGCTGACGCCTGCCCAGGCGGCCGGCTTGCCGGGGCTGCTCAGCGGCTCGGCGAAAACCCAGCCCGAAGCGCAAGCTCCACTGGGACAGTCGCTGGACGAAGTCATCAAGTCGCTGGAAAACGATCAGCAGCGGACCAAACTGCTGGCGGACCTGAAAAAGCTGCGCGACGTCAGCAAAAAAGCCCAACCCACCACAGAAGAAGGCGTGCTGGGCCTGATCGGCGGCACCCTGGCCAGTTTCGAAAAGCAATTTTCCGGCGCCGACAGCCCCCTCACTCGCTGGTCCGAAGAAGTCAACCTGGCCAAGGATGAACTGGTGGCACTCATGCTGCCGGCCAATGAATGGCTGCCAATCATCTTTGCCTTCGCCATGATCCTGATGGTCTGGAGCCTGCTGGCGGCCGCCCTGATCTGGCTCGGCCACCGGGTGCGCATGCGCTTCGGTCTCACCGAAGAACTGCCGCAACACCCCAAGGCCCTGGACATGCTGCGCTTTGCCTTGCGCAAACTCGGGCCGTGGATGATCGCCCTGGTCATGACGGTATACATGACCTACGCCCTGCCCTCGTCATTGGGCAAAAGCCTGGCCATGGTGCTGGCTTATGCGCTGGTGGTCGGTACCTGTTTCTCGGCGATCTGCGTCATCGCGTTTTCCCTGCTCGATGGCCCGCATCGTCATCGCGCCCTGTACATCCTGCGGCATCAGGCCTTCCGCCCGTTGTGGCTGATCGGCAGTTTCGCCGCCTTCGGTGAAGCCCTGAACGACCCGCGCCTGATCGCCAGCCTCGGTGAGCATCTGGCCCATACGGCGGCGACGTTCGCCAATGTACTGGCGGCGATCTTCACCGGGCTTTTCATTCTGCGTTTCCGGCGGCCTATCGCACACTTGATCCGCAACCAACCGTTATCCCGGCGTCTGACCCGCCGCGCTTTGAGCGACACGATCGAAATCCTCGGGACGTTCTGGTATCTGCCGGCGCTGGTGCTGGTGGGCATCTCGCTGTTCGCCACCTTCGTCTCTGCCGGCGACACCAGCACCGCGTTGCGTCAGTCGCTGATCTGCACCGTGCTGCTGGTGTTGTGCATGGTCATCAACGGGCTGGTGCGCCGTCACTCACTCAAGCCTCAACGCGGCCCCAAGCGCCATGCGCTGTATTCGGATCGCCTGAAAAGCTTCTTCTACACCCTCGCCCATCTGCTGGTATGGCTGGCGTTCATCGAACTCGGCCTGCGGGTCTGGGGCATGTCGCTGATTCGCTTCACCGAAGGCGAAGGGCATGAAGTCAGCGTCAAGCTGTTCAGCCTCGGTGGCACGCTGATTTTTGCCTGGCTGATATGGATCCTCAGCGACACCGCCGTGCATCACGCCCTTACCCGCTCACGCAAAGGCCTGGCCAATGCCCGGGCACAGACGATGATGCCGCTGATCCGCAACGTGCTGTTCGTGGCGATTTTCATCATTGCGCTGATCGTCGCTCTGGCGAACATGGGCATGAACGTCACGCCGCTACTGGCCGGCGCCGGTGTCATCGGCCTGGCCATCGGCTTCGGCGCGCAATCGCTGGTGGCCGACTTGATCACCGGGCTGTTCATCATCATCGAAGACTCCCTGGCCATCGACGACTACGTGGACGTCGGCGGTCACCTGGGCACCGTCGAAGGCCTGACCATTCGCACCGTGCGCCTGCGGGACATCGATGGCATCGTCCACACCATTCCGTTCAGTGAAATCAAAAGCATCAAGAACTACTCCCGAGAGTTCGGCTACGCGATTTTCCGGGTGGCGGTGCCCTCAAACATGGACATCGACGAGGCGATCAAGCTGATGCGCGACGTCGGCCAGAAAATGCGCACCGACCCGCTGCAACGGCGCAACATCTGGTCGCCGCTGGAGATTCAGGGTGTAGAGAGTTTCGAGTCAGGCAATGCGATTCTTCGCGCGCGCTTCAAGACCGCGCCGATCAAGCAGTGGGAAGTGTCCCGGGCGTTCAACCTGTCGCTCAAGCGGCACCTGGATGAGGCCGGATTGGATCTGGCGACACCGCGCATGAGCATTCAGGTGATCACACCTGGTGGCGAACAATCTGCGTAGGTGAGAAATATCGTGTGTGCAGGTTCAGACCACATCCACCCCGACATGAATCGCATCATGGCGCCAAAACTCCAGGTCACAATCGATCAGCCGCTGATGCTGATCGTAGTTGACCCGGGCAATCCGCAACCCCGGGCTGCCCACCGACACCCGTAAAGCCGCCGCGGCGTCCACCGACAGCGCGGTCGGTACGATCTCGAAGCGCACCCGCCCGTAGTGCAAGTCGTAATGCCGCGCATACAGTTCGGTCATCGACTGATTCAGATCGAAGTCCAGGATCCCCGGAAAATACTGCGGGTTCAGGTAGTGCTCCACATACAGCACCAATCGCCCGTCAATCCGTCGCGAGCGGCAGATCTGGATCACGCTCGACAGCGCTGGCAGCTGCAGCCAGGCACACACCGCCGCTGACGCCGGTTGCAAACGCGCGGAAATCACCTCGGTGGACGGCACCCGCCCCTGGGCGCTGACCATCGCGTGAAAGTGGCTGCGCTGCATCAGGTTATAAGCCAGTCGCGGTGGCGACACGAACCAGCCGCGACGCTCCTCGCGATAAATCTGGCCCTGGGCCTCCAACTGCAACAACGCCTCACGCACGGTGATCCGCGTGGTACCGAACAACTCACTGAGCTTGCGCTCGGCCGGCAACTTGCTCCCGGGCGCCAACAGCCCGTGGTCGAGCTGTTCTTGCAGAACCTGCCCGATCGCTGTCACCGCTTTGGTTGTCTCGATGCGCATTAACGTTACCTATCTGGACTAGACCAGCACTGATTCAGGGCAGAACCGCGATTGAAACCGGGCTCCATCAATTGCCTGCAAGCCTAGGCACTGCAGATGACTGACAGATGACAAAGCCGCCGAACGGTTGCTTCAGACACCTGCAATTTCATGGCCAAGTCCCTTTCATATCAGCCCTTTAGCCATGGTCTACGCTTATCTCGCACCCCGCGTATCCGAGCGCAGGAAATTCAGGCCGACCGGTCGTCGACATCAAAATGTCATCCAGGACGCCTAAATTGGCTCAGGTATTGCTGACCTAGACCAACACAACCGCAATCGCAGCGTTGAAAACGCCCAAAGGAGCTTCGGATGAAACAGTTTTTCCTGGCATCACTGTTAGGCTCGACCATTGCCCTGTGCACTGCCGCCATGGCGGCGGATACCGATCTGAAAACACTCGAAGCCGCTGCGAAAGCGGAAGGCGCCGTCAACAGCGTCGGCATGCCCGATGACTGGGCCAACTGGAAAGGCACCTGGGAAGACCTGGCCAAGAAATACGGCCTGAAACACATCGACACCGACATGAGCTCGGCCCAGGAAATCGCCAAGTTCGCCGCCGAAAAAGACAACGCCACCGCCGACATCGGAGACGTCGGTGCCGCCTTCGGCCCGATCGCGGTCAAGCAGGGCGTGGTGCAACCTTACAAGCCGAGTACTTGGGCACAGGTTCCGGATTGGGCCAAGGACAAGGACGGTAACTGGGCGCTGGCCTACACCGGCTCCATCGCGTTCATCATCAATAAAAAGCTGCTGCACGGTTCCGAAGCACCGACCAAATGGGCCGACCTCAAGAGCGGCAAGTACAAAGTCTCCATCGGTGACGTGAGCACCGCAGCCCAGGCTGCCAACGGCGTACTGGCCGCCGCCCTCGCCAATGGCGGTGACGAGAAAAACATTCAGCCAGCCCTGTTGCTGTTCGCCGACATCGCCAAGCAAGGCCGCCTGTCCATGGCCAACCCGACGATCGCCACCATGGAAAAGGGTGAAATCGAAGTCGGCGTGGTCTGGGACTTCAACGGCCTGAGCTACAAGGCCAAGATGGCGAATCCGGATGACTACACCGTGCTGATTCCATCCGATGGCTCGGTGATTTCCGGCTACACCACCATCATCAACAAATACGCCAAGCACCCGAACGCCGCCAAACTGGCCCGCGAATACATCTTCAGCGACGCTGGCCAGATCAACCTGGCAAAAGGCAACGCCCGTCCAATTCGCGCCGAGCATTTGACTCTGCCGGAAGAGGTCAAGGCCAAGCTGCTGCCTAACGAACAGTACAAAAAGGTCACGCCGATCAAAGACGCCGACGCGTGGGAAAAGACCTCCAAGTCGCTGCCGCAGAAGTGGCAGGAAGAAGTCATCATCAATATGCCGTAAACCTGTAGATCCCCATTTGGAACTCCGATGGAGATCCAAATGGGGAAGCGGGCTTGTGTGGCGAGGGGGCTCGCCCCCGTTGGGCCGCGCAGCGAACCCAGGATCTGCGAGCGCTGCGCACTCCAACGGGGCGATGCGGCGGTCCGACAAGCCCCCTCGCCACAAGCCCGCTCCCACAGGGGATTGGTTGCGTACTTGATCATCTGTTTTTTGCGGAGTCCCACCCCCCATGAAGCACAACGTCATCCTTGTCGTGCTCGACGGCCTCAACTACGAAGTCGCGCGGCACGCCATGGGGCATCTGCAGGCTTACGTTGGCGCAGGACGCGCGGCGCTCTACAAACTGGAGTGCGAACTGCCGGCCCTGTCCCGACCGCTTTACGAATGCATCCTGACCGGCGTTGCGCCGATCGACAGCGGCATCGTTCACAACAACGTCTCGCGCCTGTCCAACCAGCGCAGCATCTACCATTACGCCAGCGACGCCGGCCTGAAAACCGCCGCCGCGGCCTATCACTGGGTCAGCGAGTTGTATAACCGTTCACCGTTCGTGGCTGCCCGGGACCGTCACACCGACGACCCGAAACTGCCGATCCAGCACGGTCACTTCTACTGGAACGACCACTACCCGGATTCGCACCTGTTCGCCGACGCGGAAAACCTGCGCCTGCGCCACGCGCCGAACTTTCTGTTGGTCCACCCCATGAACATCGACGACGCCGGGCACAAGCACGGCCTCGACACCCCGCAATACCGCAACAGCGCCCGCTCGGCGGACGTCATCCTCGCCGACTACCTGCAAGGCTGGCTCGATGCCGGATATCAGGTGCTGGTGACCGCCGACCACGGCATGAACAACGACCGCTCGCACAACGGCCTGCTGCCTGAAGAACGCGAAGTGCCGCTGTTCGTCCTTGGCGACGCCTTCAGCTTCAACCAAGGCGCTGCACCGAAACAAACCGAACTGTGCGGCACCGTCTGCGAACTGCTGGGCGTGCCCCACGACAAACCTGTGTGCCGGGAGCTGCTCAAGTGAATGCCATGACCCGCGGTAAATGGCTGGCCGCTTTGTGCCTGGTGCCCTTCGCGATTTTCTTCTTCGTGTTCGAGATCGCCCCGCTGCTCTGGGTGATGATCAACAGCCTGCAATCGGAAGAGTTCGGTTGGGGCCTGGCCAACTTCAGCAAAATCTTCAATTCGAAGTTCTATTTACAGGCGATCCAATACAGCCTCGAGATCAGTTTCTGGTCCAGCGTATTCGGCATCGTCATTGCCGTGCTCGGCGCCTATTCCCTGCGCCGGGTCGACTCGAAACTGCGCAACTTCGTGAATGCGTTCGCCAACATGACCAGCAACTTCGCCGGTGTGCCCCTGGCCTTCGCGTTCATCATCTTGCTGGGCTTCAACGGCACCTTCACCATCATGCTGAAACAGGCCGGAATCATTCAGGATTTCAACCTGTACTCGAAAACCGGGCTGATCATTCTCTACACCTACTTCCAGATCCCCCTGGGCGTGCTGTTGCTCTACCCGGCCTTCGATGCCCTGCGCGAAGACTGGCGTGAGTCTGCCGCGCTGCTCGGCGCCAACGGCTGGCAATTCTGGCGGCACATCGGTTTGCCGGTGCTGACTCCAGCACTGCTGGGCACGTTTGTGATTCTGCTGGCCAACGCCTTGGGCGCCTACGCCACGGTCTACGCGCTGACCACCGGCAACTTCAACGTGTTGCCGATCCGTATCGCGGCGATGGTGTCCGGCGACATTTCCCTCGACCCGAACCTCGCCAGCGCCTTGGCCGTGGTGCTGGTGGCGTTGATGACCCTGGTGACCATCGTGCATCAGCTGCTGTTGAAGAGGAGCTACCATGTCTCGCGCTGAACTGGGGCCCGTCGGTGTCTACCACCGGGTCATCGTGTATTTGCTGTTTGCCATTCTGTTGTTGCCGCTGCTCGGAACCCTGATCTACTCGATCGCCAGCAGTTGGTCGGCGACGATTATGCCCAGCGGCTTTACCTTCAAGTGGTACATCCAGCTATGGAGCGATCCGCGCTTTCTCGACGCGTTCGGCCAGTCGCTGCTGGTGTGTATCGGCTCGCTGATTCTGTCGGTGGTGCTGATCCTGCCGCTGCTGTTCGTGGTGCATTACCACTTCCCGAAACTCGACGCGCTGATGAACATCCTGATCCTGCTGCCCTTCGCGGTGCCGCCGGTAGTGTCGTCGGTGGGGCTGTTGCAGCTCTACGGTTCGGGGCCGTTCGCGATGGTGGGTACGCCGTGGATTCTGATCGGTTGCTACTTCACCGTGGCACTGCCGTTCATGTACCGGGCGATCACCAACAACCTGCAAGCGATCAACCTGCGCGACCTGATGGACGCGGCGCAACTGCTCGGCGCCAGCACTTGGCAAGCAGCCTTCCTGGTGGTGTTGCCGAACCTGCGCAAGGGGCTGATGGTGGCGTTGCTGCTGTCCTTCTCGTTCCTGTTCGGTGAGTTCGTGTTCGCCAATATCCTCGTCGGCACCCGCTACGAAACCCTGCAGGTCTACCTCAACAACATGCGCAACAGCAGCGGCCACTTCACCAGTGCGCTGGTGATTTCCTACTTCTTCTTTGTGCTGGTTCTGACCTGGGTGGCCAATATCTTGAACAAGGACAAAAGCGAATGAGCTATGTAAGCGTCCAACATCTTCAGAAAGATTACTCAGGCACCACCGTCTTCAGCGACATCAACTGCGAAATCAGGAAAGGCGAATTCGTCACCCTGCTCGGCCCGTCCGGTTGCGGCAAGTCCACGCTGCTGCGTTGCATCGCCGGCCTGACCTCGGTGGACGGCGGCCAGATTCTGCTGGAAGGTCACGACCTCGTCCCACTGAGCCCGCAGAAACGCGGAATCGGCATGGTGTTCCAGAGTTATGCACTGTTCCCGAACATGACCGTGGAGCAGAACGTCGCCTTCGGTTTACGCATGCAGAAGGTCAACGCCGACGACAGCCAAAAACGCGTCGCCGAAGTGCTGAGACTGGTAGAGCTCAATGACTTCGCCGCCCGCTACCCGCATCAGCTGTCCGGTGGCCAGTGCCAGCGTGTCGCCCTCGCTCGTTCGTTGGTGACCCGGCCTCGGCTGTTGTTGCTGGATGAGCCGTTGTCGGCGCTGGATGCGCGGATTCGCAAGCACTTGCGTGAACAGATCCGTCAGATCCAGCGCGAACTCGGCCTGACCACGATCTTCGTCACGCACGATCAGGAAGAAGCCCTGACCATGTCTGACCGAATTTTCCTGATGAATCAGGGAAAGATCGTACAGAGCGGCGATGCCGAAACCCTCTACACCGCACCCGTCGACGTGTTCGCCGCAGGCTTCATCGGCAACTACAACCTGCTGGACGCCGACAGCGCCAGCAAATTGTTGCAGCGGCCGATCACCCACCGCATCGCGATTCGCCCGGAGGCCATCGAGCTGAGCCTGAACGGCGAACTCGACGCGCAGGTGCGCAGCCACAGCCTGTTGGGCAACGTGATTCGCTACCGGGTCGAAGCCCGGGGGGTGGAATTGGTGGTGGATGTGCTGAACCGCTCGGCGTCCGATCTGCATCCCGATGGTCAGCGCCTGGCACTTTCCATCGATCCGACAGCCCTGTGTGAGGTAGCCTGATGACCTTGCTGATGTTGAAGAGAGAACCGTACTGATGGCCCTGGCAATTTTTGATCTGGACGAAACCCTGATCCACGGCGACTGCGCCTCGCTATGGAGCGAACAGATGGCCCGCCTCGGCTGGGTCGATGGCGAATCCTTCCTGCGTCGCGACAAGGAATTGATGGATGCGTACGGCAGGGGCCACCTGGCCATGGAGGACTACATGGCCTTCAGCCTGGAGCCGCTGATCGGTCGCACGCCGCAAGAGCTCGAGCACTTGGTAGCGCCCTGGGTGGAAGACTTCATTGAGCCGATTATCTTCAGCGACGCCACCAAAACCATCGCCGCCCACCGCAAGGCCGGCGACCGGATTCTGGTGATCTCGGCCTCGGGCACGCATTTGGTCAAGCCGATTGCCGACCGTCTGGGCATCGACGAAATTCTCGGCATCGAACTGGAAGTGGCGCACGGGGTGTACAGCGGCAACACGGTGGGCACCCTGACCTACCGCGAAGGCAAGATCACCCGCTTGCTGGAATGGCTGGATGCCGAAGAGGAAAACCTTGAAGGCGCGAGTTTCTATTCCGATTCACGCAACGATCTGCCGCTGCTGCTGAAGGTGGATTTCCCGCATGTGGTGAATCCGGATCCAGTGTTGCTCGAACACGCCGAAAAAGCCGGCTGGCCGATCCATATCTGGAAGTAACCAGATCCCTTGTGTTGATCGTTCCCACGCTCCGCGTGGGAACGATCATTAAAAGGCACTCACAGGTTCATGTTGTCAGCTCAGGCTGTCATCAATCACCAGCACCAGCTTGCCCGACACCTGATTGGTCGCCAGCTCCGCAAACGCCGCTTCGGCGTCCTCGATCGCAAACGTCCTGGCCAGTTGCGGGCTCAAACGCCCTTCGGCAAACAACGGCCAGACGTGCTGGCTGAGATCGCTGAACAAATCGGCCTTGAACTGCTCGTCGCGATTGCGCAGGGTCGAACCCAGCAGTTGCACGCGCTTGGCCAGCACCTGCGCCAGATCCAGCTGCGCTTCACGACCGCCCATCAAACCGATCAACACCCAACGGCCATCACGAGCCAGCAGCTTGAGGTTCAATGCCGCGTAGTTGCCACCCACCGGATCCAGGATCACATCGAACGGCCCCAGATCGTTCAGGCGGTCCAGATCCTTATTGCGCACCACTCCACCCTGGGCACCCAGCGCTTCACAGTAGGCCAGACGATCCTCGGAGCCGACGCTGACCCAGCACGGGTTGCCGAATGCCTTGCACAGCTGAATGGCAGCTGAACCGATTCCACTTGCTCCGGCATGCAGAAGAACTTTCTCACCCGGTTTGAGCGAAGCCAATTGAAACAAATTCAGCCAAACGGTCGCATACACTTCCGGCAACGCCGCGGCCTCGGCCAGGGACAAACCTTCGGGAACCGGCAACACATGCCGTCCGTCGACAACTACCTCTTCGGCCATCCCACCCCCGGCCAGCAAGGCGCAAACCCGATCGCCGACCTGCCAGGACGAGCCCGGGCCGACCTCGCTGATCACCCCCGAACACTCAAGACCCAGTGCTTGACTGGCTCCCGGCGGTGGCGGATACAGGCCCGCTTTCTGTAACAAATCGGCTCGATTGAGTCCCGCTGCCGCCACTCGGATACGAACTTGTCCTACATCGCACGTAGGACTCGGCTCCTCAACCCACTCCACTCGCCCCTCA
The DNA here is from genome assembly GCF_030687165.1 of Pseudomonas sp. FP1740. Lineage (NCBI taxonomy): Bacteria > Pseudomonadati > Pseudomonadota > Gammaproteobacteria > Pseudomonadales > Pseudomonadaceae > Pseudomonas > Pseudomonas sp. FP1740. The sequence continues at coordinate 1,957,605 of NZ_CP117461.1, read as the reverse complement.
ACGCCTTGCAATGCTTTCACAGTGCCTCCATAGTGAGTCTGGACTGAGCCCGAAGCTATAGCGCCGGGCTTTCTTGCATTATGCGACCGGCCCTTGTGGGAACCGGCGACTTCAAAGACGGCCTAATATGCGTGATCAATTGTCCCCGCGTCGAATCAGCATGAAGCATTTTTTCCCCAGCACCGCCCTCGCTCTTGTCATTGGTCTCGGTCTTTTGCCGATGTCGAGCAATTCGTTCGCAGCCAACAGCTGGGACAAGCTTCAGCCCGATCGCGACGAAGTCATCGCCAGTCTGAACGTCGTCGAATTGCTCAAGCGTCACCATTACAGCAAGCCGCCGCTCGACGATGCACGCTCGATGATCATCTACGACAGCTACCTCAAGCTGCTGGATCCATCGCGCAGCTACTTCATGGCCAGTGACATCGCCGAATTCGACAAATGGAAAACCCAGTTTGACGACTTCCTCAAGAGCGGCGACCTGAACGCCGGGTTCACCATCTACAAGCGCTATCTGGATCGCGTCAAGGCGCGTCTGGACTTTGCCCTTGCCGAGCTGAACAAGGGCGTCGACAAGATCGACTTCACCACCAAGGAAACCTTGCTGGTCGACCGCAAGGATGCCCCTTGGCTCAAGACCACCGCCGAGCTCGACGACCTGTGGCGCAAACGCGTCAAGGACGAAGTGCTGCGGATGAAGATTTCCGGCAAAGAGCCAAAGCAGATTCAGGAAACCCTGACCAAGCGTTACAAGAATCAGCTGGTGCGTCTGGACCAGACCCGCGCGGAAGATATCTTCCAGGCGTACATCAACACCTTCGCCATGTCCTACGACCCGCATACCAACTATCTGTCGCCGGATAACGCGGAGAACTTCGACATCAACATGAGCCTGTCCCTGGAGGGCATCGGCGCCGTGTTGCAGAGCGATAACGATCAAGTCAAAGTCGTGCGCCTGGTGCCTGCCGGCCCGGCCGACAAGACCAAGCAGGTCGCTCCGGCCGACAAGATCATCGGCGTGGCCCAGGGCAACAAAGAGATGGTCGACGTGGTCGGCTGGCGCCTGGACGAAGTGGTCAAACTGATTCGTGGGCCGAAAGGCACCGTGGTGCGCCTGGAAGTGATCCCGGCCAGCAATGCGCCGAACGACCAGACCACCAAGATCGTGCCGATCACCCGCGAAGCGGTGAAGCTTGAAGATCAGGCGGTGAAGAAGTCGATCCTCAGCCTCAAGCAGGATGGCAAGGACTACAAGCTCGGCGTCATCGAGATCCCGGCCTTCTACCTGGACTTCAAGGCCTTCCGTGCCGGCGATCCGGACTACAAGAGCACCACCCGCGACGTCAAGAAGCTGCTGACCGAACTGCAGAAAGACAAGGTCGACGGCGTGGTCATCGACCTGCGCAACAACGGCGGCGGTTCCCTGCAGGAAGCCACCGAGCTGACCAGCCTGTTCATCGACAAAGGTCCGACCGTGCTGGTGCGTAACGCCGACGGCCGGGTCGATGTGCTGGAAGATGAAAACCCGGGCGCGTTCTACAAAGGCCCGATGGCGTTGCTGGTCAACCGTTTGTCCGCCTCGGCGTCGGAGATCTTCGCCGGTGCGATGCAGGACTACCACCGTGCACTGATCATCGGCGGCCAGACCTTCGGCAAAGGCACCGTGCAAACCATTCAGCCGCTGAACCATGGCGAACTGAAACTGACCCTGGCCAAGTTCTACCGGGTTTCCGGTCAGAGCACCCAGCATCAGGGCGTACTGCCGGACATCGATTACCCGTCGATCATCGACACCAAGGAAATCGGCGAAAGCGCCCTGCCGGAAGCCATGCCGTGGGACACCATCCGTGCGGCCATCAAGCCGGCGCTCGACCCGTTCAAGCCGTACATCACGCAGCTCAAGTCCGAGCATGACGTGCGCACGGCCAAAGACGCGGAGTTCGTGTTCATTCGCGACAAACTGGCCCTGGCCCAGAAGCTGATGGCCGAAAAAACCGTCAGCCTCAATGAAGCCGACCGTCGTGCACAACACGCCGATATCGAAGCCAAGCAACTGGCCATGGAAAACATCCGTCGCAAGGCCAAGGGTGAAGAGCCGCTCAAAGAGCTGAAGAAAGAAGACGAAGATGCCATCGCGGCCGAGCCGGACAAGACCAAGCCAGAAGACGACGCCTACCTGAGCGAAACCGGGCGGATTCTGCTGGATTACTTGAAACTCAACACCGCGGTCGCCAAGCACTAAGTGCTTACAATCAAGATGATGGCAATTTAATGCTGACGCTCCCCGGAGCGTCATCAAACAGACATCATTCTGTCGTGAAATAAAGGACTGGGAGCTTTGCGCTCCCAGTCCTTTTTTTATCGCCAGAGATCGCCATGACCACAACCGAACAGCTGAGTGCCTTGAGCTCAATACTGACTCAAAGCGGTTTGCACAGCCTGTTCCAGCCGATCATCTCCCTCTCCGAACGACAGATCATCGGCTACGAAGCCCTCAGCCGTGGCCCCTCCAACAGCCCGCTGCACTCCCCCATTGCCCTGTTCGCGGTCGCTCGCCAGGCCGGTCGCCTCAGCGAACTGGAGATCGCGTGCCGCCAAAGTGCTTGCCGACGGTTCAATGAACAGCAACTGCCCGGCAAACTGTTCCTCAATGTGTCCCCGGAATCCCTGCTCGAAGCCGCCCACCAACCCGGGCGCACCCTGCAACTGCTGCAGGATTTCGGCATACCGCCGAGCCAGGTGGTGATCGAACTCACCGAACAGACCCCGACCGACGATTTCCAGTTGCTGCAAACCGCCCTGCATCACTATCGGGCAATGGGCTTTTCCATTGCCCTGGATGATCTGGGCGCGGGCTATTCGAGCTTGCGGCTGTGGTCTGAATTGCGCCCGGATTACGTCAAGATTGATCGGCACTTTATCGACGGCATTCATCAGGACGCGCTCAAGCGTGAATTCGTCGGCTCGATCCTGCAGATCGCCAAGGCTTCGCGGGCAAAAGTGATCGCCGAAGGCATCGAATTGCCAGAAGAACTCGCCGTGCTGACCGAAATGGGCGTCGATCTTGTGCAAGGCTATCTGCTCTGCCGGCCCCAGGAGCATCCGCCCCGCGATGCCCGAACCTTGATGCCCAAACCAACCAGCGCCGCAGCGATGCTGAACGAGGACGCCAGTGACCTCAGCGCCCTGCTCAACGACCAACCGGCGATGGCCAGCGACACCCCGACCGCCACCGTACTGGAAGCCTTCCGCCGCCAGGCCAACCTGAACTCCCTGGCGGTGCTCGACAAGCAAGGCAGGCCGTGCGGCATCGTTCACCGTCACTCACTCTCAGACGCCCTGCTCAAGCCCTTCGCCACCGACCTGTTCGCCCGCAAACCCATCAGCCGCTTGATGAGCGACGACTTCCTCGCCGTGGAACTGAGCCAGTCGCTGCAACAGGTCAGCCGCCTGATCACCAGCCGCGCCCGCCAACGCATCGAAGAAGACTTCATCATCACCCTCAACGGCGGCTATCTGGGCCTGGGCCGAGTGATCGACGTGCTCAAACTGATTACCGAACTGAAAATCCAGCAAGCCCGCTACGCCAACCCGCTGACCCTGCTGCCAGGCAACGTGCCGATCCAGCAATGCCTGACACGCCTGCTGCAACAGGAACGGGAATCGGTGATCTGCTACGTGGACATCGACAGCTTCAAACCCTTCAACGACATCTACGGCTACGGTCGCGGGGACGAAGTCCTACTGTGTTTGGCGCAATGCCTGAACGACCGCGTCGACCCATCCCGCGACTTCGTCGGCCATATCGGCGGCGACGACTTCCTGCTGGTGCTCGGCCCCGAAGACTGGCGCAAACGCCTGAACCAACTGCTGGACGACTTCCACAGCCAATGCCGACGCTTCTACCGCAGCGAACACCTGGAAGCCGGCTGCTTCATCGCCCCCAACCGCCAGGGAGTGAGACAGGAGTTTCCGCTGCTGTCCCTGTCCATCGGCGTGGTGCACCTGCATCCACAGGCCTGCGGACAACTCGACGCGAGCCAACTGGCGGAAATGGCCTCCCAGGCCAAACACCACGCGAAGAATGTGCCGGGGTATAGCGTGCATGTGATTGATAGTTTGGCGGTGCCAGTCGTCGAAGAGACACTGATCTCAGGCCGGCGGTGATCACCAAAAAAATCGCAGCCTTCGGCAGCGCCCACAGGCGCGCAGGAGCTGCCGAAGGCTGCGATCTTTTGATCTTGCTCTTGTGTGGCGAGGGAGCTTGCTCCCGCTGGGCTGCGCAGCAGCCCCAACCACCACAACTCCCACCCTGTGGCGAGGGGGCTTGCCCCCGTTGGGCTGCGGAGCGGCCCCAAAACCTGCATTCCGGATATGTCAGGTACACCGCGGGGCTTGGTTTGGCGACCGCTTCGCAGTCGAACGGGGGCAAGCCCCCTCGCCACAAGAACCACTCGGCTCTAGTCCGATGACCGAGCCCTCAACCGCCTCCCAATCACATCCAGCACATCACAGCCATCGCGCAGTGGAATGGCACAGAGCAAGGCAAAGTCGCTGAGGATCATCGAATCGCACTCGACCGAGCCACGCATGGACAGGTTCTCAAGCACTTGGGTGACGGCGCGAATTCGGTAGCTGGCAGCTTCGGTCAGAATGTCCAGCGGCGCATGGGTATCGACAAACAGGGTGGGCATGTCGGTGCAGTTGCTGGTCAACGCCATGAAGCGGTTTTTGGGGTGGGGAATTGGTTTTTCGTAGGGTGGATCCGGATGAAGTGTTGGCATTTTAAAACTCCAGGAAAAATAGGAGCTGCCATTTGCCTTCCTACAGGCATGGGTGGCAGCTATACGCGGGGTAGGAATATCGAGCCCCAGAGACACTCGACCACGCCGAAGCATGCCCGCGCACAGCCGCCGCAACTAATTTTACGGACGCAAGTCAGCAGCCGCAAATCAGAAGTCGACACTTATGTCGTCTTTGGGAGGTTGAAGGGTTCCTACACCCTGCCACTGAATGTGCAGTGACCACCAAAGGCTATCGGTTGAACTCCTTCCGCGCCAGTTCACGAAAACCGCCACAACTTGAAGGAAACTTCCGAAGACCTTGCCCAGAAATTTCGCTCAAAGAAGGCATACGTGGCGGAAGGCTTCGCTGAAGCCTGGCTTGATTTTTCCACCGTGGGTTAGCCGATTTCGACCTATAGCTGCCGGTGGCGACAGGCAGAAATCGGCTGTGGATTCAACCGGTCGATGCAACAGATTGGCTAAATCGTTCAGCGGGCGTTTCGTAGTTTAGTGTTTTCCGAGGACGGCTGTTCAGCTGCCTTGCCACTTCATTGAGCGTGGCTTGCGAGTGCTCCGACAGGTCGGTGCCTTTCGGGAAGTACTGCCTTAACAACCCGTTGGTGTTCTCATTCGATCCCCGTTGCCAGGGACGATGAGGGTCGCAGAAGTAGACCTTGATGTCGGTAGCCACCGTAAAACGCTTATGGTCGGCCATCTCTTTGCCGCGATCCCACGTCAGCGATTGGTAGAGTTCCTCGGGGAGTTCGCGGGCGTTTTCGATCAGGGCGCTGATGACCGTCTCGGTGTCCTTACCGGCCAACTTCACCAGCATTACGTAACGGGTATGACGCTCCACAAGAGTGGCAATTTGGCTGTTCCTGCTACCGCACAGCAGGTCACCCTCCCAGTGACCTGGCACCGCCCGATCCTCAGCCGTGGCCGGGCGTTCGCGGATCGATACCGCGTCTGTGATTCGACCGTGATTTTCTTTCTTCTGCGTGTGATGGCGCGAGCGACGCATGGCTCGCGTTCGCCGTAAATGCTCAAGCAACTCCTTCTTCAGAGCCCCGCGAGCCTGTATGAAGAGGGTGCGATAGATCGTCTCGTGTGACACTGATAGCTCGTATCGTCCGGGTAGGTGCGCTTCAGCCAGCCGGCAATTTGTTCCGGTGACCACTGCAATTGAAGCTTGTCTGCAACAATTTGCGCCACCGCTCGGTTCTCAACAAGCTTGCAGACCTTGGGTCGATGGGCGCGATCCCAGGCAGCCTGATCCGCACGATTAGCCCGGTAGCCTCCTTGGCCACCGTTGCGTCTGATCTCACGACTGATCGTAGAGGCTGCTCGCCCTAGCAGCGCGGCTATGGAACGGATCGAGTTACCTGCCACCACTGCACGCGAAATCTCTTCGCGTTCAGCCAACGTCAGCGCCAATCTGGACCTGCGGCGTAGAGCGGGTCTGATCCCCCCGGTCTCCGCCAGAATGCGCTGTATCGATGAGTGGTTTCGATCAAATAGTTGGGCGATGTGCTGGAGAGAGTCGCCTTTCTGCCAGTGATCCCACATCAGTTTTTTCTGGCTTTCGGTGTAATAGATCCGAGGTCTCTGCTTCATCTGCAACACTCCTTCTGCTTACACAGAATTTAGTTGTGTTGCATCGACCGGTTGAATCCACAGCCAAAAGCGGCCCGTTAAAGCGCCTGCTAAACTAGGGGCGGCTCAGTGGTTCAGTCATGACAATCGGTGAGTAGAGATAGAGCGCCTTGCAATGCTTTAGCCCACTCATGCTTGCTTTCGGTAATATCCGGGATATCTCAGGATTGCCGAAGGTTAAGAAATGGACGTCATCCAGATGTCGTTATCGCTGCACGACCTTGGCCTCGCCTATCGCAAGGCCAAGGTTGACCTCTACTACTCAACCAACCCGTCGCTGTTCGACATTGCCAACTATGAAGACGACCTGAGCAAAAACCTCACTCGCCTGAAAGAGCAGATCGAAGCGATGAACGAGGATTGGGTGAAAGACCCTGCATTTCTCGGCACTTGGACGCTGGCCCCAAAAGAAATCGAGATTGTCAAAGGAAAGCAGGATCAAAGTCTGATCTTTGCCTCACCGGAAGCCGAGTGGCTAAGCGCGACTGAGGTCGGTAACCACCCCACTGCCGTATTCCGCCTAATGGCCCGCTGCAGCATCGACTTTCACGTGCTGTCATCACTATGGATGATGGAAGTCGGCGATCTCTTCGACAAGCAGCTCAGCAGCAACGTCTTTGGCAGCCGCCTACGCCGTAACCGGCACGATGCGATCAACACGTGGGCCCTTGGATCATTCAAGCCCTATCTCAGACCCTTCCGTGAATGGCGCGACGGTGGCATCAAGACGATGCGCACAGCCCTGAGCGAGAAGAAAAAAGTATTGGCACTCACAGCCGATGTAAGCAGTTTCTATCACGAGCTAAGCCCCGGCTTTATGCTCGACGACTGCTTCCTCAAACTAGCCAAAATTGAAATGAGCGAATCGCAGTCCAAACTGAACCGCCTGTTCATTTCCGCCTTGTTGGCCTGGGCACAAGAAACACCACTAGGAAAAGGTTTACCTGTAGGTTTGCCTGCGTCTGCCGTGGTCGCAAACGCGGCGCTAATCAGACTCGACCAGTTCATCGAGCAACAAGTAGTGCCACTGTATTACGGTCGTTATGTGGACGACATTCTGCTGGTTATGGAAAACGCCAGCGATATCAAAACCACTGAGCAGTTTTGGGAGTGGATCTTCAGTCGTGACGGCGGCAAGGACCTGCTCAAAAAAGATAACGGCAGCATCCTGTTCAAACCTGGATATCTCAAAGAAGACCGCATCGCTTTTGAAAACAGTAAAAACAAGCTGTTCATCCTTGCAGGGGCGGCAGGTACCGCTCTGGTCAACGCGATTTCCGAACAGATCAACCAACGTGCAAGCGAATGGCGCGCGTTACCCGATCTGCCGAATTCGCCCAACACTGTGGCTACGGACTTGCTCAAAGCTACCAACCTTGCCGGAGAGCAAGCAGACAATCTGCGAAAGACCGATGCACTGACGCTACACCGCGCCGGTTTTGCCCTTAGCCTTCGCAACTACGAAGCCTTCGAACGCGATATCCCCCCGGAGGATTGGCAAGCACACCGCCATGCCTTTTTCGCCGCAGTCATCGAGCATTTGCTTACCCCAGTTAAGTTTTTCGAACTGGCTCAATACCTCCCACGCATCATCCGCATGGCAACCGCCTGTGAAGATTTTGAGTACCTAGACAAAATCATCAATGCACTGGGTGGCCTGATCAATAAAGTTGAGAACGACTGCACTCTAGCGATCAAAAGCCTGGCTGCTGCCAACGTGCCACCCGAAGCCCGACATTTATGGAAGCGATCCATCTGGGAAGTGACAGCGCAGAGCATCGTCTCTGCGTTTCCGCCCCGCCTAAGCAAATCGGGGACTACCGCCTGGAAGAACCAAATGACCGGCCATATGGAGAGCCTTGCCTTCGTCATCTGGAATAACTTCCTGGACAGGCCAACGAACATCACCAGCCAGCACATACAGAAGCTTCATGCTCGGCTGTTCAGCTTCGATCTGGCCCATATCCCCTTGCGCTTTACAGGTCTGCCTCAGGAAATGGTCAGCCAGCGCGGTATTCCACACCGTAAAAGCCTCGCAACTTTTGACGCAGAAGAGCTATTGCCTGACGAGATGACCGACGGCATCGCCACACTGGCGAACTGGCTCAGGCTTAAACGCGGCACCCCGCCTGGACTAACCTTCGCCACTCGCCCATTCAGCCTCAATGAGCTCTACCTCATCGCCCCCACCCCTTTCGCCGCCTCCAGCCGCCAAACACTGGGGTTGGTGGTGCAAGCACTGCGAGGATTTGAGCTGGCCGCGCACAAGATGCCGCACCTCGACAAAAAGCAGGTTTTGCATATCCCGGACGGAGAACCCAATGCCAAACAGACCATCGCTGTGGCCAGTTTGGAAACCAAAGATGAAAGCTTTACCGCCGCCATCATGGGGTTGCCCGATCCGGACGGCCTGCACCGTTACCAACGCATCAATCGCCTGATCAACGAACTGATCTCTCGGCCTGACGGCGCTGGTTACTTGATCCTCCCGGAAGTGTCTCTACCACCCCAATGGTTTATGCGTATCGCCGACAAGCTAAAGGGCCGTGGCATATCTTTGATCACCGGGGTGGAGTACCTCCACGCACCGAGAAAGTATGTGCGCCACCAGGTTTGGGCTTCGCTAACGCATGACGGTCTTGGGTTCCCTTCGCTGATGCTCTATCGCCAGGATAAACAGCGTCCAGCATTCCATGAGGAACAAGAACTCTTTCGCCTAGCAGGCCTGCAGATGCAGCCCACTCAAGAGCAACAGTGGCAAAAGCCTCCGGTAATCCAGCATGGTGATTTCCGCTTTGCCATCATGATCTGCAGCGAGCTGACCAATATTCGTTATCGCGCCGACCTACGCGGTCAGGTCGACGCGCTGTTTGTTCCAGAGTGGAACAGCGACACCGACACATTCAACGCACTGGTGGAGTCTGCCGCCCTGGATATTCATGCTTACATCATCCAATGCAACAACCGCCGCTTCGGTGATAGCCGTATCCGCGCACCTTACAAGGAGCGCTGGAAGCGCGACATATTACGAGTCAAGGGAGGTAATCACGACTACTGCATTACAGGTGAAATCGACGTACTGAGCCTGCGCCAGTTCCAGTCCAGCCACCGCTCGCCAGCCTCAGGCTTCAAGCCTGTGCCAGATGGCTTCAACGAGGACATGGCATTGGATCGGAAAGTATTACCCAAAGGTGCCTAGACCTGACTCGATCAAGCAGAGAAAAATAAGGGGCAGACCACATTTAAAATAATGGTGATCTGACCCCATTTCTCCCGGGGCGATTCACCACCAACACCAACCTAACAGAGCCAAAGCTACCGCGAGCACAAAGACGCTAAATTCGAACCCACGGGATTACATTGATTTTCTGGATCAAAGGCCTTTCAGTGCTTCGCTAAGGCCATTCTTGGCTGGAATATCTTTCACGCACAGCGGTTGGCCGCTAGGGTCTTGCGGACGAAACACTTTCAGGCCCTGATTATCCTCCACCACCGACCAAGCGCACCCCTTGGCGTCTGTCAGGGTCAAGCCTTTGCCAACCGGGATAGGGTCGGCCACTGTCCACACCCGTGCCTCCTCAGAGGGTTGAGTGGAGTTTTCAATAGCTTGAGCATTGCTGACAGCCAGCAGCAGCGCCGTCATAAAAATCGCTTTCATCGTGTCCTCATACTAGACGTAGTGCCGATAGCCGACCCATCAACACAAGATGTTCGCCGCAGACACAAACCGCATCCGTTTATTGCCGGAGCGAAGTTGCGGCAGAAACCTTAACGTGACTATCGGCTGGATCGCTTGGGTCTTTAGTCCAATGACCGCGTTGTTTAGATTGCGCGTTGAAATTCAGACCGACCTGAATGTTCGCTCCTTGCCCATTCCTGCCTGTCGCGAAGAGCTGTAAACGGCCCGAAGTAGTCCATCCCATGCTGGCGATAGCTCGCCTGCAAGCAGTCATTCAGACTCAAAACTAACCAGCAAAGCTAATCCTCTCCGTAGTTGAACTTACGCAGAGTCATTGACTCTTCCGCCCGCACCCTCTCACTGTCTCGCATGGCTTCAAGCTCCGAAAGGTACTTGATGGCAAAGGTTCGAATGCGATCATCTGGGTCTTGGAGCCAGTCCAGCACCTCAAGGCGCTTCGTTTCGTACGCGTCGGCCATTCCATACTCTCCTGAGACAACGCCGGTACTCTGAAGAGCGATCTCGACCTCGGTGACGAGCGTACTACCTGAAGGCAAACGTTTAATGAGCTCCCTTGCGACTGGATGAATGAACGTCTCTCCGCTGTAAGCACGCAGGACGCAGACTACGAACTCCAGCTCAGTATCACCGCCCTCGCGAACCAATCGGACTAGTTCTTCCTGAAACGCATCTGAAAATTGCGGGAATATGATTTGGAGGAGTTTTGCGCCTCTGAAAACGAAGAGTGAGGAGTCCATGCGATAGCAGTCCAAAACCCTCTCGATCACCATCTTGGGGGCACTGGACAGGAGATTTTGAAGCGTATGAAACTGGAAGGGCAGCTCCTCGTACTCCAACCCTTCTTTCTCAGCCAGCGCTGCGGCGTGTTCATTAGTTCCGTACATCCGTGCGCAGAAAAACTCCACGACATCGAGCGGCTCAGTTTCCGCAATCACGGCCAGCACACCCTCGGCTTGATAGTCGATTTGAGGAAGGAAGCGCAGATTCTTCAATATTTCACTGCGTTCATTTGGCGAGAGCTCCGAGACTATCTTCTTTGCCTCTTTCCGAAACCAGACCTCCCTTACCCAGTTCGCATCTTTAAGTTCGGTAAGGCGAGATAAAGCGCTCAAGAACAACGCCTTCAGGTCGCCGAGGGCTTCTTTAATTGCAGATCTAGCGATGGCAACAGAAACGACCTGGCGAAGTACAAGGACGTCCTTGAGCTCGGTTGCTTTTTCGAGCAGTTGCCTCATGAGTTCAACATCGACATGTTTAGTCGACAAGAAAAGTTTGGCGCAGGCATAAAGGAAAGCAGGCTCATCTGGCCGCGCTTCCTGCACCCATCTTTGTATAAGCGATCGCAGTTCATCACGCTTCTCTCCATCCCAAAGGCCACGAAGAATCGGTATTAGAAACTTCGATAGTTGGTCTGAATCCTTGTTGAGCAAGTCGAGCGCAAAATTCGGGTAAAAACTCGCCACCTCAGTTAGGAATTCATAGAAGACTGGAAAGGTTGCTAGGTCATTAGACTCAGTTTTGGCGAAGGTTAGAATCCTGCGACGCCATATGTCTAAGTCCTCATCTGCGATCCTAGACGCAATTGCCCGAGCCTCCCTCACTCTAAAATCCTGGGACCCAAGTTCGAAAGATTCATCATGATTGGACTTCGACCAATCTCCGAAGATCCCCTCGAATCCTACAAGCGTCTTGTAGATTGTGTACTCTTCGTTGGAGTCAATGACAGCCTTCACATCAAGAGCTGCTGACCTCACATGCTCAGATGGGCTGTGATAGTGAATCCAGTAGCTGTCGTGTTCGAGCTTCTGGATGATCTGAAGGTCTTCATCTTTGGCAATCTGAGCAAAGAAAGCCAGTACCTCTTGGGCATTCTCGGAGACCATGTCCGAATATTTCTTGTCGACAGCAGCCCTGCTTTCGACGCGGGCGGCAGCATTCATCGCTCTGATGATGGACAGCTTCTGGAACTTGGCTTCGACGATGCTGTAGAGCTTCTTGAGAAGGGCGATGCTCCTTTGTCGGACTTCCAAGACGCCTCCATCAGCTGGCGTCGTTGCTCGAGAAAGGGTCACTGCTGTAGACGACCATCTAGCCGACCCCATTGACGTCGACAGGAGCCCCTCCAAGAGGGTGAGTACCCCCCTGAGTTGGGTCTTCAATTCATCGTCGCGCTTCTTCTCCAGCGTTTCGATGACCGACAACTGAGGTGCAGCTCCAATTCCCCGGCCTGACTCGGTCCCCTGCCCGTAATAGACTGATAGGTTGTACTCCGCTAGGTCGCCTAACACTGATATGGCGTCCTTGCACACGGACTCCTCGGCATGAGTCGAGGCCCAGAGCAAGGTGTCAACGACCGCAGGCGTCTCTAGGTAGCGTAGCCCGGACAGTACTTTGATGCCTTTGGACATCAGGGTGTATGCGTTGCGGTACTTCGACAAAGTCTCGACTAGAGTGTTGTACTCATCCGCATGCATTAAGTGCCGGGCCTCAACCGAGCGAATGAATTTGTCTAGGGTAGAGACAGCCTCCTTGCTACGCCGGAATCCCACCGTGGCCAGCACCTCGATGCTGAACTCAAGAGCTTCGTACGCATTTCCCTCATTCAGAGTCGCGAATGCATGCTCGCACGCGCGACCGATGGCCTCGTCAGCGGCCGGCGTGCTTGATTGGGCTAGTCGCCCTAAGACTTTGATGCGGGTTGCGGAATCCACTTTTTCAGCTCCCTAGCCCAATGAGTTTGATCATCTCCGGCTCTACCAACTGCGCAGCCATATCGGCGTGGCGCCCCTCTACAGCGAGATAGAGGTGGCCGATATCTCTTATCAACCCCAACAGTGCCAATCGCTCCAGTGCATTTCTCGCTGCCTCAGCTTCGACGCCCGATTGCACGAGCAAGCCAATGAGGGCCTGTTTGCCTGTACTCCTCAGGTAGCTGACGAACCCTAGCGCCTTCGCGTCGAGGAGCGTAAATGGTCTCGTTTGTACTGCAAGCAACTCCTCGAGTTCGCCGGCCACGGCAACCACCGGCCGATGCACTTCCTCATCGGGATCCTTCGGCAGCACAGGGGCCACTCGCTCTAACTGCATGTATGCCTGGATGATCGGATGGTCGTCCATAGGCAGTTCGCCTGGAGCCAAGGCGGCGACATCTACAAATCGCTCCTTCAACGCATCGATCAGCGGCGTCAACGTTGGGTTTTTTGTGGTGTTGTATGCGGTCAGAAATAAGCCCTTCTCTTTAGCTTCCTTCTCAAGATTGGGGGCGAGAACTCCTTTATCGAAGAAGGCCGCTTCGTCGCGAGACAGCAACAGCACCTCGGACCCTCCCGGCAGGGTGAGTAGGCTCTCCCAGATGAGACAATCCTTGTAGCCGTGGTCCGTCTTGGAAGTTGGTCGGACGCCATTGATCGAGCGGTCGGCCGCAGCAACTTTGAGCTCAGGGGTTGTCGGAATGATATGGATGACGTCTTCGAGTTGCGCCAATATCTCCAATGCCTGAGCTTCCCCAAACTGAGGTCTGGGGAGAAAACCACTCATGTCATACCCACAGAACGTCTTCAGCTTGTCCAGTTCCTTCATCGCCTTATCGCGCGCGTCATCTCCCGCCTGGATGAACTGGTTGATGTATTCCATCCGAAGCACTTCAGGCACCAACAGCTTGGCCTTCTTGGCACGCAGCATGGCGACAAGGAGCGGCCCACCCTTCTTTCGAAATAGGTGAGCATCGCGAACCGCCGCGTTGGTATCGCACAAGACGTAGAGTTGTCTGTTATCTGTCATAGCTGACCATGGCACAAGCACCAATCTTAGGTTCCACTACGCGCTTCTCCTATCCAATCGCCTTGGTTTGGTCATGCTGAATGGCGATGGTCGCCTCCCTCATTGCGGGCGGTAATGATAGTCCGCTTTTGTCCGAAAGCAGCTCGCCATAGAATTTACAATTGATCATCGTTAGGAGCCCCCACAACGCTTACTCATCGAAGAACATCGAATCACTACTCAGCATCGCCACTCGCCAACCCTTTCAACTTGATCTCAGCCAACGGATGCCCCGCCTTCAAGGCAATACGCCAAAACCGCGCCGCTTCCACCGGATCCGGCGCCTTGCTCGGCGTCCCCGCGAGGCAGATCACGCCCACCTGATACGCCGCCTTGCCATCCCCCGCCAACGCGGCCAGGCGCAGTAATCGCACACCCTCCTCGCGAGCCCCAATGCCGACGCCGCGAAAGGTCAGGATGTGGCCGTAGAAGCTCTGGGCGCCGACATCCCCCAGGTTCGCCATGCGCGCGAACTGGCCCTCGAGCCAGCGCCAGCCGCGCGGTTGGCGCACAAACCACGACCAGTGGAACAACCGGCGGGCCAGCCAGTAACCGGCCCGCGCCTTGAGTCGTAGGAACACTCAGGCTTCCGCCGACTCGGGGTACTCGTATTCGAACACCCGCACCACTTCCGAGGCATGCCAGGACGCGGCAGCCACGCCGTCGGACGGTCCGGAGAAGCGCCCGAGGCGCTCGACACATTCGAAGAAGCCGGTGCGCGGCAAACGACTGGCGCCCTGGCTGATCACCAGCGAGCTGCGCAGCGGCTGCTCGGCCCTGGCGTCCAGCGCGGCCAGGTGTTCAAGGGCGGCGGTCAGGGTTTGCATGGCGGGCGTGGGTAGCTGCAATCGCTCCAACAATGCCCGATAAGTCAGAAGATGGCGCTGACGGCGCGCCTGATCCAGTTCCCCCAGCAATCCGTCCCAATGTTGACGACTGATGCGTACGCTCACGATTCATCCCTCCATCCTGGCACCGTCAACTCCCAGGCGAGGCTGCGGCGAATAGCAGCGTCGGGTTGACGCTCACCGCTTTCGATCAAGGCGAGATATGACGGACTGATGCCTACCGTGCGGGCAAGCGCCTCAATGGCGATGCCCTTCCCTTCGCGCAAACTGCGTAGTTGATCCAGACCCGGAAGAGTCTGGTCTGATGTGGCCGCGGGACGCACTGTGGCTTCGCGCGGTGGTTGTTCGTTGATGCCTGCTGCTTTCAGTAGAGCCTGATACTGAGCCCATGGCAGAACCGCATATTCTGGTTCGCCTTCGCGTGTAATTATCTGAATATCCATGACTACCCCGTAGGACAACGACACGTAGCGAGTCGGCACTTTTCCCTAGAAGTGTAATCCTAACAGCGGCCAAGGTCGCGGGGGGTATGAATATGGATGATCCTGAATCGGTTCAGTTTTTTTTCGGGCCCTGAAGTTGCAGTTGTTCCGGGGTATCGGGCAGGCGTTCAACCACCGCGAGTTTTTCCGGCGCCTGACGCTTGCGCCAGGCGCGGAAGGCGTTGAGTTCGTCATCGAGGACTTTCATCAGCCAGGCCAGCACGGCAATGTCGTCGAGCATGCCGAACACCGGGATGAAATCCGGGATCGCATCCACCGGGCTCAGGAAATACATCAGGCCGGCCACCACCGAAACCATCGCTTTCGGGCTGATGGCTCGGTACTCGCCACGCCAGTAGGCCAGGCAGAGTGCCTGTAACAAGCGCAGATCGTCCTTAAGTTTGCCCAGACGATTACCTTGGCTCGCACCTTTGCTGGCAACCGCGAACAGCAGGGTCGGCAAACGACCACGGGCGAGCAGGCGCCCGGCCATTGGCAGGAAACGGGCGAAATTCCAGGGCATTTTCATCTTTTCCTCCCACTGAAATGTTATCCACACAAATTGTGGATAACCTTGTGAACAGAGCTGCATTTCACCGCTGGAAGCCCCGTTTCACAAGGGTCTTGCTCAGATCGGGCGTTTTTTACTCACATAAAAAAACCCAAGATTTCATTGACTTGGCGCACCGGTCCGTCTAGCTCGGGCACTCTCACTGGCTATGACTGCAGCGTACCGCATCCGTTCGCTTTGTTTACCTTCACCAAACCCCAGATGCAACAACGCCCCGCATAAGCGAGGCGTTGTTTTTTCGAGCAGACGCGGATTACTTGGCGTCGTCTTGTTTGGCTGGATCCTTGATGCCCAGCAGTTCCAGGTCGAATACCAGCACCGAGTTGGCTGGAATCGCCGGGCTAGGGCTTTGGGCGCCGTAAGCCAGGTCGCTAGGGATGTACAGTTTGTACTTCTCGCCAACGTGCATCAGTTGCAGGCCTTCGACCCAACCCGGAATCACACCGCTGACCGGCAGATCGATCGGGCTGCCGCGCTCGACGGAACTGTCGAAAACGGTGCCGTTGGTCAGTTTACCGGTGTAGTGAACAGTCACTACGTCGGTCGGCTTAGGCTGTGCGCCATCGGCCTTCTTGACCACTTCGTATTGCAGGCCGGAAGCCGTGGTGACGACACCGGCTTTCTTGCCATTCTCTTCGAGGAATTTCTTGCCGGCGGCTGCCGACTCTTCGCTCATCTTGGCCAAACGCTCTTCGGCACGCTTCTGCAGCGCTGCGAAGGCTTCAACCAGTTCCTCATCCTTCAGTTTCTGTTCTTTTTTGCCGACGGCATCTTCGATGCCTTGGGCTACGGCTTTGGAGTCCAGATCATCCATGCCTTCCTGAGCCAGGCTTTTGCCCATGTTCAGGCCAATGCCGTAGGAAGCTTTTTGCGCCGGGGTTTTCAGCTCTACGCTGGTCTGCGAATCACAACCCGCAAGTACCAGGCCAACCAGGGCCACCGCCGCCGCCAACCGATGCTGTTTCATGCTATTTCCTTGTTCATGCGCCTAAAGGGCAATCGAGTAAAGCCGCGAGCTTATCAGGCGGCCACGACCAATGGCTACCGGCATGAGAGCAGGAAACTTCCGATAAGTTCAGGTGTTTAAACGCATTTCGGGATTAGAAGGATGAAGCTTCTGTCATCTGGCTCTCACAGACCCCGATGCCGGTTCCCACAGCCCTTGGCGTAATGGCCTCTTGCCGCACTTCATCAGCTGAGGCATAAGAGAGGTACAAATTGACAAGGATGTTTATCGTGCGCCTCATAATCCGCTTGCTGATTCTGATCGTAGCACTGCTGGGGCTAGGCCTCGCCGTGGTGCTGTACTACGTCGCCAACCCGAAATTACCGGCCTGGTCACCGGCGCAACAGGTGCATTACCTGGAGCAATGGAGCGCCGCAGACCGCCAGGCCTACTACTTCACGCCCCAAGGCACCCAGGTCAAAGGCTTGCGCTATGAATGGTTCAACGCGCTCGAACTGCCGTTCTCGCAAAAACGATTCGCCGCTCCCGAATACCTCGCACGCTTTGGTTTTCTGATCGATCCGAGCCAGAAAGCCACGCCAGACAACCCTGGCAACCTGCCCGTCGGTTTCGCCCGTCATCAGAATCCGAGCAGCCAGGAAGAGTTTCTGGACATCACCTGTTCCGCCTGCCACACCGGCGAATTGCGTTTCAACGGCCAGGCCGTGCGCATCGACGGCGGCTCGGCCCAGCATGTGTTGCCGTCCAGCGTCCCGACCCTGCGCGGCGGCAGCTTTGGCCAGGCACTGGTGGCCAGCCTCGCCTCGACTTACTACAACCCGTGGAAATTCGAACGTTTCGCGCGCAATGTCCTGGGCCAGGACTATGACGCCCGGCATCAACAGCTACGCCAGGACTTCAAAAGCTCACTCGATACCTTCTTGAAAGTGGCCTGGAACGATACCCATCGCGGGCTCTACCCCACCGAAGAAGGCCCCGGCCGTACCGACGCCTTCGGACGCATTGCCAACGCCAGTTTCGGCGACGCCATTTCGCCGGCCAACTACCGCGTGGCCAACGCGCCGGTGGACTACCCGCAACTGTGGGATATGTGGACTTTCGACTGGGTGCAGTGGAACGGTTCGGCGCAGCAACCGATGGCCCGCAACATCGGCGAGGCCCTGGGTGTCGGCGCCACGCTGAATTTCTTCGACGCCAGCGGGCAGCCCCTCAAGGGCGACGACCGCTATCCGTCCAGCGTCCGGGTGCGCGATCTGCACCGGATCGAACAAACCCTGCAACGACTCAAGCCGCCCGTCTGGCCGGAAGCCTTGCTGGGCACCATCGACAAGCCGTTGGCCGCAAAAGGCCGCGCTCTATTCGCTGAAAACTGCGCCGGGTGCCACGTCCCCCGCGTCACCCAAAGCGACGACAGACCGGTGCACCACCTGAAATTACTGCCCGTGGAGGTGATTGGCACAGACCCCGGCGCCGCCAACAATATTGCCGACCATCGCTTCGATCTGACAGCCCTGCAGTGGGATCCCGCAGAGCTTGCGCAACTGGACGTGCAATTGCATCCAAAACCCACGGAGCCCTTGGATTTGAGCCAGTTGTCAGTGGCCAAGGGGCTGGCCTACGTCACTGCTTTCGTGGGGAACCAGGCCTATCGCGCAGCCAATGTGACGCCGGCGGAGCGCCCGAACCTGGACGGTTTCGGCCTGCCTATCGGTGTCCAGGAATTACGCAGCTATAAAGCCCGACCATTGGCGGGCGTCTGGGCCACACCGCCGTTTCTGCACAACGGTTCGGTGCCGAGCATTTATCAACTGCTCTCGCCCCAGGATGAACGTGCAACAACGTTCTACAAGGGCACCTTCGAATACGATCCCAAACACCTGGGCTATCGCACCGAAGCCTTCACCAACGGTTTTGTGTTCGACACGCGTATTACCGGCAATCACAACAGCGGCCACGAATTCCGCGCCGGCGAGCGCGGTAATGGCGTGATCGGTCGCCTGCTGCAACCGCAGGAGCGCTGGGCGCTGCTGGAATACCTGAAAGTGTTGGGCGGCCCGCTGGAGTCGCAATTGCCAGACCATCTCATCAGTCAAAAGGATTGACCCATGCTGATCACGCTCTGGCTACGTCTGGGTGCCTTCCTTGGTAAAACCCTGCTGTGGTTGTTGGGTTTGGGGGTCCTCGGCTGGACGCTGACCATGGCATGGCTCGCCTGGCAACATCGCGGCCCGGTATCGGCTGAAGAACTGATTCCGGACGGCGAAGCGGCGATGACCCGGGACATCATCCAGACAGCGGTGCGGATCGTCGATCAACACCGCGAAAGTACTCGCTATCTGCGCGACGCTCACGCCAAGGCCCATGGTTGCGTGAAGGCCGAGGTTCAGGTGCTGCCGGATCTGGCGACGGCGTTGCGCCAAGGCGTGTTCAGCGAACCCGGCAAAACCTGGCAAGCAACGATGCGTCTGTCCAACGGCAATGCCTATCCGCAGTTCGACAGCATCCGCGATGCCCGGGGCATGGCGATCAAGTTGTTCGATGTGCCGGGTAAACAGTTACTGAGTGACCGACAAGGGCGCAGCGAACAGGATTTCGTGATGTTCAACCATCCGAACTTCTTTGTCAGCGATGTCGCCGAGTACCGTCAGAATGTGGCCGCTCAGGCTGACGGCAAAACGATAATGGCGTTCTTCCCGGATTGGGACCCGCGCACCTGGCAGGTTCGTCATCTGTTTATTGCGCTGGCGACACTCTCCCCTGCCCCGGCAAGTCCGACCCAGACCACCTACTTTTCGGTTTCGCCGTACAAGTTTGGTGAGGCCAACGTCAAATTCCGGGTAATACCGGATCCGGAGAGCTGCCCGACCTACACGCTGCCCACGCAAAATCAAAACCTGCCGAACTTCCTGCGCAGTGCGCTGAACCAGCAGCTGTCGACTGATCGGGTGCCGGCCTGCTTCGTGTTACAGGTCCAGCGCCAGGATACGAGCCAATACATGCCGATCGAAGACACCAGTATCGAGTGGCGTGAACAAGACGCGCCTTTCGAAACCGTGGCCAGGATCAAGCTGCCCGCCCAGGATTTCGACACCCCGGCGCTGAACCTGCAATGCGACAACCTGTCGTTCAATCCATGGTTCGGCCTTGAAGCCCATCGGCCGATTGGTGGAATCAACCGGTTGCGCAAAGCGGTGTACGAGGCCGTCAGCGACTATCGACACAGCCGCAATACCGAACAATAAGTAAGGCAGAAACGAAAAAAGCGACCCGAACAGGTCGCTTTCTTCAGTGAATCCGGCAAAAAGCCAAATCCCAGACAGCAAAAAGCCCGCATTGAGCGGGCTTTCTGTGGTGATCTGGCGTTCAGTGTTCCAGATACCGAATATGGCGCAGCGGACGGGACTCGAACCCGCGACCCCCGGCGTGACAGGCCGGTATTCTAACCGACTGAACTACCGCTGCGCGAAACGCTTGAAACGAATGGTGGGTGATGACGGGATCGAACCGCCGACATTCTGCTTGTAAGGCAGACGCTCTCCCAGCTGAGCTAATCACCCTTCGCTTCGTTACGGGACGCATTATGCCACAAGTTTTCGTAAAGTGTTGATTTAATTGAAGTTTTTTCAAAAAAATCCGAAAACCGGTGAAACGACACAACCCGATGGAACAAGGTACAAACTTGAGACAGAAAAAAACCCGCCTCAGCGGGTTTTTCCGTGGTGACCTGGCGTTCAGTGGTCCAGGTTACCGAATATGGCGCAGCGGACGGGACTCGAACCCGCGACCCCCGGCGTGACAGGCCGGTATTCTAACCGACTGAACTACCGCTGCGCTAAACACTTGAAACGAATGGTGGGTGATGACGGGATCGAACCGCCGACATTCTGCTTGTAAGGCAGACGCTCTCCCAGCTGAGCTAATCACCCTTCGCTTCGGTGTGGCGCGCATTCTACGGAGCGACCCAATCTCTGGCAAGCACTTTTTTAATTAATTTTCTCAGGCCTTCCAAAGGCTTAGAGAAGGGTTGGCCTATGACCCGGCGAAGACAATAATGCCCCCCTTTGTATAAAGGAGAGACTCACCTCATGTGGTTCAAAAACCTGCTTATCTATCGCCTGACCCAAGATCTGCCTTTTGATGCCGAGGCGTTGGAAACTGCACTGGCCACCAAACTGGCGCGTCCATGTGCAAGCCAGGAGTTGACCACCTACGGTTTCGTCGCGCCATTCGGCAAGGGCGAAGACGCACCGCTGGTACACGTCAGCGGAGACTTCCTGCTGATCGCCGCCCGTAAAGAAGAACGCATTCTGCCGGGCAGCGTCGTGCGCGACGCGGTGAAGGAAAAGGTCGAAGAGATCGAAGCCGAACAAATGCGCAAGGTCTATAAAAAGGAACGTGATCAGATCAAGGATGAAATCATCCAGGCCTTCCTGCCCCGCGCCTTTATCCGTCGCTCGTCGACCTTCGCCGCCATCGCGCCGAAACAGGGCCTGATCCTGGTTAACTCGGCCAGCCCGAAACGTGCCGAAGACCTGCTGTCCACCCTGCGTGAAGTGATCGGCTCGCTGCCGGTACGTCCGCTGACGGTGAAGATGTCACCGACCGCAACCATGACCGAGTGGGTTACCACTCAGAAAGCCGCAGACGATTTCTTTGTGCTGGACGAGTGCGAACTGCGCGACACCCACGAAGACGGCGGCATCGTGCGTTGCAAGCGTCAGGACCTGACCAGCGAAGAGATCCAGCTGCACCTGAGCACCGGCAAAGTGGTCACTCAACTGTCGCTGGCCTGGCAGGACAAACTGTCGTTCGTGCTCGACGACAAAATGGTGGTCAAGCGCCTGAAGTTCGAAGACCTGCTGCAAGATCAGGCGGAACAGGACGGTGGCGACGAAGCACTGGGTCAACTGGACGCCAGCTTCACCCTGATGATGCTGACCTTCGGCGACTTCCTGCCGGCACTGGTTGAAGCGTTGGGTGGTGAAGAGATGCCACAAGGGATCTAAACCGACGCGCGGTCTAAATGTGGGAGCGGGCTTGCTCGCGAAGGCGTCATGACAAACAACATCATTGTTGAATGTCCGACCGCCTTCGCGAGCAAGCCCGCTCCCACATTGGATCTGCGCAATTTTCGAATACGAATAACAAGGATCAGGCCATGCGCGCACTCGCTGCATTGAGTCGTTTTGTCGGCAACACCTTCGCTTACTGGGTACTGATTTTCGCCATCGTGGCGTTTCTGCAGCCGGCCTGGTTCATCGGTTTGAAAGGCGCCATTGTGCCGCTGCTGGGGCTGGTGATGTTCGGCATGGGCCTGACCCTCAAGCTCGAAGACTTCGCCGAAGTCGCTCGCCATCCGTGGCGCGTGGCCCTGGGCGTGGTCGCCCACTTCGTGATCATGCCCGGCATGGCATGGTTACTCTGCCAGGTATTCCACCTGCCGCCAGAGATCGCCGTCGGGGTGATTCTGGTCGGCTGTTGCCCGAGCGGCACCTCGTCGAACGTGATGACCTGGCTGGCTCGCGGCGACCTGGCGTTGTCGGTGGCCATCGCAGCCGTCACCACCCTCCTCGCGCCATTGCTGACACCGGCGCTGATCTGGCTGCTGGCCTCGGCCTGGTTGCCGGTGTCGTTCATGGAGCTGTTCTGGTCGATCCTGCAAGTCGTGCTGTTGCCGATCGTACTTGGCGTGGTTGCCCAACGCGCACTCGGTGATCGGGTTCGTCACGCGGTAGAAGTGTTGCCGCTGGTGTCGGTGGTGAGCATCGTGATCATCGTCACGGCCGTGGTGGCTGCCAGCCAGGCGAAGATTGCCGAATCCGGTCTGCTGATCATGGCCGTGGTGATGCTGCACAACAGCTTCGGCTACTTGCTGGGTTACTTCACCGGGCGCCTGTTCAACCTGCCGCTGGCCCAACGCAAATCCCTGGCACTGGAAGTCGGCATGCAGAACTCCGGCCTGGGTGCGGCACTGGCCAGTGCGCACTTCTCGCCGCTGGCGGCGGTGCCGAGCGCGCTGTTCAGCGTCTGGCACAACATTTCCGGGGCGCTGCTCTCGACGTATTTCCGTCGAATGAGCGAGAAACAAGATCGGCAAATCGCTGCTCAACAGGCTGCGGACTAAGCCCAAAACTTGATCCTCGGGTTAATGATGGGCACTCTATTGCGCAACACGGGGACGACCTCGCGGCTCGTTCGAGTGCTTAATCCGGGGACGACCCCATCCATCGATGGAGGTCTTCCATGTCCTGGATCATTCTGTTTTTTGCCGGTCTGTTCGAAGTCGGCTGGGCCGTTGGCCTGAAATACACCGACGGCTTCAGCCGCCCTCTTCCCACCGCATTGACCGTTGCCGCCATGGCCATGAGCCTCGGCCTGCTGGGCCTTGCCATGAAGGAATTGCCGCTGGGCACGGCCTATGCGATCTGGACCGGCGTGGGTGCGGTGGGCACGGTGATCGCCGGGATCATTCTGTTTGGTGAATCCATGGCACTGTTTCGGCTGGCCAGTGTGGCACTGATCATTACCGGGTTGGTTGGGCTCAAGGTCAGCGCTTAGGCCACTGACGTCATCGCGGGCAAGCCCGCGATGACGCCCGCAAAGTCACCAACTATCTGACGGCCCCACGCAAATCCCCCACCATCGCCTGCAACTTAGCTGGCTCCGCCACTTCAACCGCCACCGCCGGCCCTGCCACCAAGGTCACCCGCGACCACAACCGACGGAACAAGCCCTTGTTCGGATCGCGGCTGAAGAAACTCCCCCACAACCCCTGCAACGCCAGCGGAATCACCGGCACCGGCGTTTCTTCGAGAATCCGCGTCAGCCCGCCCTTGAACTCGTTGATCTCGCCATCAGCGGTCAACTTGCCTTCAGGGAAAATACACACCAGCTCGCCATCCTTCAGATACTGGGCAATGCGGGTGAAGGCTTTTTCGTAGATTTGAATGTCTTCCTGGCGCCCGGCAATCGGAATTGCCCCGGCCGTGCGGAAGATGAAGTTCAGCACCGGCAGGTTGTAGATTTTGTAATACATCACAAAGCGAATCGGCCGACGCACGGCCCCACCGATCAGCAACGCATCGACGAACGACACATGATTGCAAACCAGCAGCGCAGCACCCTCATCGGGAATCAGCTCAAGGTTGCGATGCTCGACGCGGTACATGGAATGGCCGAGCAGCCAGATCATGAAGCGCATGCTGAATTCCGGGACGATTTTAAAGATGTAGGCGTTGACGCCGATGTTCAGCAGCGACACCACCAGAAACAGCTGCGGGATCGACAGCTTGGCGATGCTCAGCAAAACGATCGACACAATCGCCGACACCACCATGAACAGGGCGTTGAGAATGTTGTTGGCGGCGATCACTCGGGCCCGTTCGTTCTCGACGGTGCGGGACTGGATCAGCGCATACAGCGGCACGATGTAGAAACCGCCGAAGACTCCCAGCCCGAGGATGTCGATCAACACCAGCCAGGTGTGACCGAAGCCAAGGATTTCGAGCCAGCCATGGCCGGCAACGCTGTCCGGAATCCCACCGGAATGCCACCACAGCAACAGGCCAAATACCGTCAGACCGAACGAGCCAAACGGCACCAGACCGATCTCGACTTTGCGCCCGGAGAGTTTCTCGCAAAGCATCGAACCCAGTGCGATGCCGACCGAGAACACGGTAAGAATCAGCGTCACCACGGTCTCGTCACCGTGCATCCATTCCTTGGCATACGCCGGGATCTGCGTCAGATAAATCGCCCCGACAAACCAGAACCATGAGTTGCCGACGATCGAACGCGAGACCGCAGGGGTTTGCCCCAGGCCCAGTTTCAAGGTGGCCCAGGACTGGCTGAAGATGTTCCAGTTCAGGCGCATTTGCGGCGATGCCGCCGCAGCTCGGGGAATGTTGCGGCTGGCGAGGTAACCGAGCACCGCGATACCGACGATTGCCGTGGACACCACCGGCGCGTAGTTGCTGGCGGACATCATGATCCCGGCGCCAATCGTCCCGGCGAGAATCGCCAGGAATGTGCCCATTTCCACCAGCCCGTTACCGCCCACCAGCTCTTCTTCGCGTAAGGCCTGGGGCAGGATCGAGTACTTCACCGGCCCGAACAGCGCCGAGTGGGTACCCATGGCAAACAGCGCCACCAGCATCAGCGACAGGTGATCGAACATGAAACCGACCGCGCCCACCGTCATGATGACGATTTCCCCGAGCTTGATCAGACGGATCAGCGCGTCCTTGGCGAACTTCTCCCCGAACTGCCCGGCCAAGGCCGAGAACAGGAAGAACGGCAGGATAAACAGCAGCGCACACAGGTTGACCCAGATCGAACGGTCACCCTCGATGGTCAGCTTGTAAAGAATGGCGAGGATCAGCGACTGCTTGAAGATGTTGTCGTTAAAGGCCCCAAGGGACTGCGTGACAAAAAAAGGCAGGAAGCGCCGAGTGCGAAGCAAGGTGAACTGCGAGGGGTGACTCATCTTCCATGTGTCCCTGATTTTTTTGGTAGAGGGTGGCGTGGATACTGTTATTGGAATGTCGAACGTCGATCCAGGCCACACACATTACCTAATCTTTGCCGGTTATTTCTTTAATCCTGCGATGCACGGCGAGACAAACAATTCGCCCTTCCACGCGCCCTGTACCGTGCGTTTGGCGACAATCAGCCACATCACAGCCAGCATGGCCACCAACACGCAACCAAAGACACTGAAAAACGTCAGGTTCAAGGTGCTGGCCAGTTTTAGCGTAGTCAGGGAATAGACACCCAGCGGGAACGTGAAACCCCACCAGCCGAGATTGAACGGGATACCGGCGCGCAAGTAACGCACGGTGATCAGCAGCGCTATCAGCATCCACCAAAGCCCGAAGCCCCACAGCGTGATCCCGGCCACCAGTCCAAGCCCCTCGGCTATTTCACCGATTCCCGGCAGACCGTTGCCGGCAAAGATCGCTGGCGCGTCGGCGCCCAGCAGCAACATGCCCAGCGCACCCGTGCCAATCGGCCCAAGCGCCAGCCAGCTCGAGGCGGCCATGTTTTCGTGGGGCAATTTATGCAACGCCATGCGCAGCAACAGGATGGTCAGAATGCTGAACGCCACCGGCAGGGAAAAAGCCCAGAGTACGTAGCTGGTGACCAGCACAACTAACTGCGAATGCGCATCCACCAGATGCGGTGCCAACAAACCACCACTGGCAGCCGCCACTTCCGCCGCCACCACCGGCAACAGCCAGACGGCAGTCATCTGGTCGATGCTGTGTTCCTGCCGGGTGAACATCATGTAGGGAATCAGTACGCCGCAAGCCAGCGACATCGCCACGTCCAGCCACCACAGCACTTCGGCGACATGAATTACACCGTCGCCCCAGCGCGGCAGGCCGAACAACAGAAAGCCATTGACGATGGTCGCAAGGCCCATGGGAATGGTGCCGAAAAACATCGAAACCGTGGAATGGCCGAAAATCCGCCGCGCCTCGTCGAAGAACATGACCCAACGCGCGGCATACATGGCCGTGAACAATACAAACAGGCCAATATTGAACAGCCACAAGCCTTCGGCCAACGCATGCAGACCGGGAGTCGACACCGGCAGTTGCGCAAGCGCAAGCGCCAATACACCAGTGCCCATGGTCGCCGCGAACCAGTTGGGGGTGAATTGGCGAATGGCCTCCCGTGGGTGCTGCAGATCACTGAGCGGCTTGATACCGGGTTTAACGCTACGGGCGCAGGTCATGGCGAACTCCTGTCCTCTAATGAGGTAGGAGCTCATGATAGATTCGAATAGAATATCGATATAACGGGTAATATCTCTAACTGTTATCTGTTTTGCAGATATAGCATCAGACGCTGCGCTCAGTCGAAATGAATGGCTGCGCCAAGGCTAACGGTCATCGCACATCGACGCCACAAGCTCTAACGGACCGCTCACGAAGCAACCCGATCAGCGCACCGAGCGACAGGATGATCAGTACCGCGCCGTAACCGTCGGTGGTCGCCACCAGCCCAAAGGTGCGGGTCAGATTACCGGCCAGCAACGACGGCAAGCAGAACGCCAGATAACTGAGCACATAAAACGCCGACATCAACCCGGCCCGCTCATGAGGCAAGGCCAGCGGCACGATGCTGCGCAAGGCGCCAAGGAAGCCCGTACCGAATCCGCTGCCCGCCACCAGCGTGCCGAAGAAAAACAAGGGCAGGCTGGCGCTGTGGACCGCCAGTAGAATCAGCGCAACGCCTGCGGGCAGCAAGCTCGCGCCCAGCAGCAAGACCTTGTCGGCCGGCCGATTGCGCAAGGTATAGATCATCGAGGCACCGGTCACCGTCAACACGGCCACCGTCGCACCGCCAATCAGGTTCGACGTCGACCCGGTGGCTGTCCGCACCAGGGACGGCGCCAGGGAGGCGAAAAAGCCGCCGAGCGCCCACACCGCGAGGTCTATCGGCAGCACCCGCCACAACATTCGCCGCGCCTGAATCGGCACATGCAGGGTCGGGCGCAGCGAGGCCCAGGCACCCGGTTGTCGACTGACGCTTTCCGGCAGGCGCCAGACGTACAGCGCTTGCGTCAAAAACAGCGCGAACAACACCCAATAGGTCAATTGCAGCGGCAGGGGCGCAAACTCGGCCAATAATCCGCAGCCCATGGCCCCCAGCGCCATACCCAGCAACGGCGCAACACTGTTGACCATCGGCCCTTGCTGGCGATCGGTGTCCAGCAACGCCGCACTCAAGACGGCGGTGGCCATTCCCGTCGCAAACCCCTGAAGTACTCGCGCACCGATCAACCAGGCGACGCTGTCGGCGTTGATGAACAGCAACATTGCCAGCATATTCAGCAACACGGCGGTAAAAATCACCGGTTTGCGCCCCAGATAATCCGACAGCGAACCGACCGTGAGCAGCGCCGCCAGCAAGCTGAGGGCATAGACACCGAAAATAAGGGTCAGGGTCGCGGCTGAGAACTGCAGGTGCTCCTGATAGAGGTGATACAACGGGGTCGGCGCAGTGGAAGCGGCGAGAAAACTGAGTAAGGTGATCGCCAGAAACCACAGGCAGGAACGATTTGTCGCTGGAAGAGACATGAGCACACTCCGCAAAAGCTAATTTTTTGCTTTTGCGGAGTGTGCTACTGGCCTTCTCTTAAAGCAAATTCTTTGTGTTAAGGTCCATTGCATGGCTATTAAAGAAGGTTTACGTCCCGGAGGCAGAAGTGCCAGGGTTCAAGAGTCGATCCACTCGGCCGTCCGCGCGCTCCTTGAAGAGCAGGACCGCGCCTGCGTGACGGTGCCGCAGATTGCTGCCCGGGCCGGGGTGACGCCGTCGACCATTTATCGGCGCTGGGGTGATCTGTCTGCACTGCTGGCCGATGTCGCCCTCGCCCGCATGCGCCCCGACAGTGAGCCGGCCAATACCGGCAGCCTGCGCGGGGACGTGCGGGCCTGGGCGGAGCAATATCTGGACGAAATGAGTTCCGAACCCGGGCGCAACATGATGCGCGACGTGCAATCCAGCGCCACGCCGGGCTATTGCGTGACGATCATTGGCGGGCAGTTGCAGACGATTCTGGATCGCTATCCCGATCAATCACGGCCAAGTGTCGACCGGCTGATCAATATGGTGGTGGCACCGACGGTGTTTCGCATCCTGTTTGCGGCGCAGGCGCTGGAGGTTGAAGAGTTGCATCGGTTGATCGATATTGCGTTGAGTCAGTAACGCCACCTTCGCTTGTAGGAGCGAGCGATGCGGCGACCCGACTTGCCCGCGAAGAGGCCCGAAAAGACACCAAAGATCCAACTGACTCCCAACCTGCGACACCCCGCCACGCCACGACCTTGGTCGACACTGACTAACTCAGGCGGTCATGCGAGACTGTCTGGATCGGGCGCAGTCCCGGATGTCTTTTGTCTGGAGTTACCATGTCGCTGTCCACCGGGCTGATCGCCACTGTCGCCCTGGCCTATATGGCCATCCTGTTCGCCATCGCCTTTTACGGCGACCGTCGCAGCACGCCGTTGCCGCCACGGGTGCGTGCCTGGGTGTACAGCCTGTCGCTGGCGGTTTATTGCACCAGCTGGACGTTCTTTGGCGCCGTGGGCCAGGCAGCCGAACAACTCTGGTCCTTCCTGCCGATCTACCTCGGGCCGATCCTGCTGCTGGTGTGCGCGCCGTGGGTCCTGCAAAAAATGGTGATGATCAGCAAGCAGGAGAACATCACCTCCATCGCCGACTTCATCGCCGCCCGCTACGGTAAATCCCAGTCCCTGGCGGTAGTCGTCGCGCTGATCTGCCTGGTCGGCGTACTGCCCTACATCGCTTTGCAGCTCAAGGGTATCGTGCTGGGCGTGAACCTGTTGATCGGTGCCGGCGCCGACGCCATGGGTACGCGCGCGCAGGACACGGCGCTGATCGTCTCCCTGGTCCTGGCGCTGTTCACCATCGTTTTCGGTACCCGCAACCTCGACGCCACGGAACACCACCGCGGCATGGTGCTGGCGATTGCCTTTGAATCGCTGGTCAAGCTGTTCGCTTTTCTCGCGGTCGGCGCGTTCGTGACCTACGGCCTGTACGACGGTTTCGACGACCTGTTCGACCAGGCCATGCTCGCCCCGCGCCTGGAAGCGTACTGGAAGGAAACCATCAACTGGCCGTCCATGGTGGTGCAGACCGGTGTGGCGATGATGGCGATCATCTGCCTGCCCCGGCAGTTCCACGTGACCGTGGTGGAAAACATCGACCCCCAGGATTTGCGCCTGGCCAAGTGGGTGTTCCCGACGTATCTGGCGCTAGCCGCGCTGTTTGTGGTGCCGATTGCACTGGCCGGTCAGATGTTGCTGCCCAGTTCGGTGCTGCCGGACTCATTCGTTATCAGCCTGCCTCTGGCCCAATCTCACCCTGCCCTGGCAATGCTGGCGTTTATCGGCGGCGCTTCGGCGGCGACCGGCATGGTGATCGTTGCCAGCGTGGCGCTATCGACCATGCTCTCCAACGACATGCTGCTGCCATGGCTGCTGCGGCGCAACAACGCCGAACGGCCATTCGAAGTGTTCCGCCAGTGGATGCTTTCGGTGCGCCGGGTGAGCATTGTGGTCATTCTGCTGCTGGCCTACGTCAGCTATCGCCTGCTGGGCTCGACCGCGAGCCTGGCGACCATCGGCCAGATTGCCTTCGCCGCCGTGACCCAACTGGCCCCGGCCATGCTCGGCGCGCTGTACTGGAAACAGGCTAACCGCCGTGGCGTGTTCGCCGGACTGGCCACCGGGACATTCCTCTGGTTCTACACCCTGGTGTTGCCGGTTGCCGCCAACAGCCTCGGCTTGCCCTTGAGCAGTTTTCCGGGCCTGGCCTGGCTGCAAAGCAATCCGCTGAACCTGCCGATCACGCCGCTGACTCAAGGCGTGGTGTTGTCCCTGGCGGGTAACTTCACCTTGTTCGCCTGGGTCTCGGTGCTATCACGCACGCGGGTTTCGGAGCACTGGCAGGCCGGTCGTTTCATCGGCCAGGAAATCAGCCCCCGCCCCAGCGCCCGCTCGATGCTGGCGGTACAGATCGACGATTTGCTGCAACTGGCTGCCCGGTTTGTCGGCGAAGAACGGGCCCGTCAGAGCTTCATCCGTTTCGCCTACCGCCAGGGCAAAGGTTTCAACCCGAACCAGAACGCCGACGGTGAATGGATCGCCCATACCGAACGCTTGCTGGCCGGTGTACTCGGCGCCTCTTCGACTCGGGCGGTGGTAAAAGCCGCCATCGAAGGTCGGGAAATGCAACTGGAGGACGTCGTACGGATCGCCGACGAGACCTCGGAAGTGCTGCAATTCAACCGCGCCCTGCTGCAAGGCGCCATCGAGAACATCACCCAGGGCATCAGCGTAATCGACCAGTCGCTGAAACTGGTGGCCTGGAACCGACGCTACCTGGAGCTGTTCAACTACCCCGACGGTTTGATCAGCGTCGGCCGGCCGATTGCCGACATTATTCGCTACAACGCCGAACGCGGCCTGTGTGGCCCCGGCGAAGCGGAAGTGCATGTCGCCCGCCGCTTGCACTGGATGCGTCAGGGCCGCGCCCATACCTCCGAGCGACTGTTCCCCAACGGCCGAGTGATCGAGCTGATCGGCAACCCGATGCCCGGCGGCGGTTTCGTCATGAGCTTCACCGACATCACCGCGTTCCGCGAAGCCGAGCAGGCGCTGACAGAAGCCAATGAAGGCCTTGAGCGGCGGGTCGCCGAACGGACCCACGAACTGTCACAACTCAACCTTGCCCTGACCGAAGCCAAGGGCACCGCCGAATCGGCCAACCAGTCGAAAACCCGTTTCCTGGCCGCCGTCAGCCATGACTTGATGCAACCGCTGAACGCCGCGCGGCTGTTCTCTGCCGCCCTCTCCCATCAGGAGGAGGGTTTGTCCAGCGAAGCGCAGAAGCTGGTTCATCACCTGGACAGCTCACTGCGTTCGGCCGAAGACCTGATCAGTGATCTGCTGGATATTTCCCGTCTGGAAAGCGGCAAGATCAACCCTGATCGCAAGCCCTTCGCGCTCAATGAGTTGTTTGACACGCTGGGGGCCGAGTTCAAGGCACTGGCTCAGGAACAGGGGCTGAAATTCCGCGTCCGGGGCAGCACGCTACGGGTCGACAGCGACATAAAACTGCTGCGACGGATCTTGCAGAACTTCCTGACCAATGCCTTCCGCTACGCCAGAGGCCCCGTGCTGCTCGGCGTTCGGCGGCGCAACGGCGAGCTGTGCCTGGAGGTCTGGGACCGTGGACCGGGCATTCCGAAAGACAAACAACAGGTGATTTTCGAAGAGTTCAAACGCCTCGACAGCCACCAGACCCGGGCCGAGAAAGGCCTGGGCCTGGGACTGGCGATTGCCGATGGGTTGTGTCGCGTGCTGGGTCACACTTTGCGCGTACGCTCCTGGCCGGGGCGCGGCAGTGTATTCAGTGTCAGCGTGCCGTTGGCTCGGGCACAAGCCGCGGTGCCGGCCAAGGTTGCCGAACTCAATGGCCATTTACTCGGCGGCGCGCAGGTGCTGTGCATCGATAACGAGGACAGCATCCTGATCGGCATGAACAGCCTGCTCACGCGCTGGGGTTGCCAGGTCTGGACCGCGCGCAACCGTGATGAATGCGCGACGCTGCTCAACGACGGGATGCGCCCGCAGTTGGCGCTGGTGGATTACCACCTGGACGATGGCGAGACCGGAACCGACTTGATGGCGTGGTTGCGCACGCAATTGGGCGAGCCGGTGCCGGGGGTGGTGATCAGCGCCGATGGGCGGCCGGAGACCGTGGCCCAGGTGCACGCAGCGGGCCTGGATTACCTGGCCAAACCGGTGAAGCCGGCGGCGTTGCGGGCGTTGTTGAGTCGGCATTTGCCGCTGTAGTACGGCAAGTTTGGTACACACCACTGTGGCGAGGGGGCTTGCCCCCGTTGGGCTGCCAGCAGCCCTGATTTGTGCAGCTTCGGTGTTTCAGGCATACCGCTCTGCCTGCTTTGCGACTGCTTCGCAGCCGAACGGGGGCAAGCCCCCTCGCCACAGATGCCATCGTAAAAGATGGCTTATTCGGGCAACTCGGCCAAGCCATCGACATCCGTCATGGCCCGCTCCAGCAGGTCCGCCGGCAAGCTCTTGCTGGCTCGCGCGCCAAGCAATTTGAGCTGTTCGCTGCGACTGACCAGGTTGCCACGGCCTTCTGTCAGCTTATTACGGGCAGAGCTGTAGGCCTTGTCCAGTTGCTGCAAGCGATTGCCGACCTCATCCAGATCCTGAATGAACAACACGAACTTGTCGTACAGCCACCCGGCGCGCTCGGCGATTTCCCGAGCGTTCTGGCTCTGGCGTTCCTGCTTCCACAGACTGTCGATGACCCGCAAAGTGGCCAGCAACGTGGTCGGGCTGACGATCACGATGTTGCGGTCGAAAGCCTCCTGAAACAACGTCGGCTCAGCCTGTAACGCCGCGGAAAACGCCGCTTCGATCGGGACGAAAAGCAGGACGAAATCCAGGCTGTGCAACCCGTCGAGCCGCTTGTAGTCCTTGCCGGCCAGGCCTTTGACATGATTGCGCAGGGACAGCACGTGCTGCTTGATGGCGATCTGGCCGATGCCGTCGTCTTCGGCGGCCACATATTGCTGATAAGCCGTGAGGCTGACCTTGGAATCGACCACGACCTGCTTGTCGCCGGGCAGGTAAATAATCACATCCGGCTGGAATCGCTCACCGTCCGGCCCCTTGAGATTGACCTGGGTCTGGTACTCGCGCCCCTTCTCCAGGCCCGCGTGTTCAAGCACCCGTTCAAGAATCAGTTCACCCCAGTTGCCTTGGGTTTTCTGCCCTTTCAAGGCGCGGGTGAGGTTGGTGGCTTCGTCGCTCAGGCGCAGGTTCAGTTGTTGCAGACGCTCCAGTTCCTTGGCCAGGGAAAAGCGCTCGCGGGCTTCGGCCTGATAACTTTCCTCGACGCGTTTTTCGAACGACTGGATGCGCTCCTTCAACGGATCGAGCAATTGCCCCAGACGCTGCTGACTGGTTTCGGCAAAACGCTGTTCGCGCTCGTCGAAGATCTTGCCCGCCAGCTCGGCGAATTGCGCTCGCAGCTCGTCTCGCGAGCCTTGCAGGTCGTTGAGGCGCTGCTGATGGCTTTCCTGCTGCTCACGCAACTCGGCGTTGAGGGAGGCAGCCTGAGCGTCCAGGCGACGCAACTCAGCTTCTTTGCCGGCACGTTCGATGTTCCAGGCGTGGGCTGCGTCGCGGGCATCGTCGCGTTCGATCTGCAGCAATTCGACTTCACGGCGCAGGGCGGCCAGATCGGCTTGTTTGGCGGCGTTGGCCTGGCTCAGGTCAGCGACTTCATCACGGCAGGTGTCGAGCTGGGCGTTCAAGCCATCCTGCGTCAATTGGGCCATGGCCAGGCGCTCTTCCAGCAATGCCAGTTCAGCCTGCCCCGTACTCGCCCGACGCTGAAGTTGCCAGGCCAGTACCAGCAACGGCAGTGCAGCGCCCGCCAGCCCCAGCAATGCGCTGGTCAAATCCATCGCCATAGCCACTCCTGCCGATTAGATAAAGCGTGAAGGTTAACCAAGGCGTCAGGTCTTGGACAGCTCAGTCTTCGATCAGGCCGAGTTCCTGCTGGGCGCGTCGGTCCCCGGCGCGCGCAGCCTGGCGCAACAGCTCCTGGCCAATACGGCGATCCCGGGCATTCCCGCATTCGCGGCACATCAATTGGCCGAGGCGGCTTTGCGCGGCCACTACGCCTTCACGGGCAGGTTGCTTGAGTAAACGTCCGGCGAAGTGTTTGACGTTGGGGTTTTCGCCCAGGCGCGGGCTGTCCAGTAGCCACTCGGCCACACGCATCGAAAAGCGCTTGGGTGGGTTAATGCTGGAGGGCGCTGAGGCAGCAGAGACTGGTACTGAGCGAAACTTCATAAAGCACTGTGGGGCAGATCGGAAGGCGCGCCACTCTACTCTTTTTTTCGCACAGGTAAAGTCGAAAAAAGCCTGCACGCCCGTCCTAGAGCAAGCGCTCGGGACAATCCACAGAAGCTGTGGATAACTCAGTGGACAACCGCCCTTGAAGTCGCGCAAAGCCGTATGGAATGGGGCTCGCAGTCAAACTGACGATTTTTTCACCAGTAAAAAAAAGCGATGTTTTTCATTGACTTAAATTTTCGTTACAGGCACCCACCCTCGGTGAAGCGAGGATGACAGTGCGATGACAGTGCGCGCAACTAATGTGCACAAGTACCTGCGAGGCGGTTATATCGGTGCGCTTTTTCGGCGCGTTTTTCCGGTAACGCCTGGGGGTAAACCCGGCAACCCGCGCCACAGATTGATCCTGGCTCTATCGCCCTCTCGGATCAACGGCCGTTTTTCGGGCCATTGCGGGGCACGTCTCGGCCGATGACATTTTCCGACAGCACTGGCGGATGTGGTCGGTCGGCACTCCTGTGTCTTTTTGCGAACAGGCTTCCCTTCGGCCATTCAATCCGTTAGTATCCGCAGCGTTAGTACCAAGCTGAAAGTCAATTCTGGTCGAACAAATCCCCCCGGTCAGCCCTCCCTGAGAGAAGCCTTCACCGACAAAGCGGGATCGACCACCTCGATGGTTTCCAGGTAAATCTTGCGTCAACACAGCCTTTGAATCGAAAGCAAAGGGTGTTGCGAAGTTCACTTACTCTGACCGAACCAACCTGCAAATTGATCAGGATCTTCACCCCGGGCCCAGAACCTTTGCCCCTGATGTGTTGCCTGCCCTCCTAAGTACCTACCTGCCAGCCCAAGCGCGCCAACTTATCAGCGCTTCAAACTGGCTGCTTTGTTCCAGTCGGGTTCTTCGTTCGACCAATGGTGGTCGTCGTCACTGGAACGTTTTAATTTTGCACGGTTCTTATCCCGTGTCGCTTGTAGGAACACCCGATTATGTCTACTCAAATCCACACTCAGGATGCCATTCGCACCCTAACCAACGCTTTTGCTCCAATGAACTGCCTGATCATGGCCGCTCGCAAAGGCTGCTTCAGCTTCACTCTGGTCAACGAACACGGCATCGCTCGTCACAGCGAACGCCTGTACCCCGATCAATACTCCAGCGCCGAACCGCTGCAGGCTGTGATCGAGCGTACTCGCCAGGCACTGGTTGCCTGAGACGCCAGAAAGGCTGAAAACCTCAAAAGCCCTGCTGAAAAGCGGGGCTTTTTATTGCCCGATATTTCTCTTTTAGTCCCTATTGCCTAAGCACTAACCGATATAACAG
This sequence comes from Pseudomonas sp. FP1740, assembly GCF_030687165.1. NCBI lineage: Bacteria > Pseudomonadati > Pseudomonadota > Gammaproteobacteria > Pseudomonadales > Pseudomonadaceae > Pseudomonas > Pseudomonas sp. FP1740. The sequence continues at coordinate 1,922,022 of NZ_CP117461.1, read as the reverse complement.
TTATAACTCGAAGCCGGAAATATTTTAAAAACAGTCCTTTACAGCAAAATAATGACACTACACTTCAACTCAAGCGGCTTGATCCGCTTCCGGCGAGCCTGATTCGATCCACAGCTGCCAAGGCCCCCTTCAGGTATCGCCGACCACTTCATGTTTCGAGGGCGTTATGGGTATCGCTGCCAGCGAACTGTGCCGTTATGTGATCCGTCCGACATTGATCTACCTCGGACGCCATAGCGCGACTGCCGAATCCCTGCTGCTGGGCATCGCCGCCAGTCAGTCAGCCCTTGGTTCAGCCCTGCACGACCGCCGTGGACACGGCTTGTACCGGATCGCCGAGCCCCGCCACCAGGCCCTCTGGGATCACTACCTGGCCCTGGACCCGGAACGGGCGAGCCTGGTTCGCGGCCTGGCCAGCCAGCATGCTTTTCTCAGCGGACCGCATCTGGAATTGACCGTCAACCTGCGTTACGCCACAGCCATCGCCTGGCTGCTGGTAGAAGAACAGAACACTCCCCTCCCCGCCTCCGATGACTTGCTGGGAATGGCCCGAATCTGGCGCCAGACCTTCCAGCCCCAAGGTCGTTTGCGAGACTTCACCTACGCCTGGCAAACCTGTGTTTCATCGTTGAATCAGGTCGCCTGCTGATTCTCCCATTTCCGAAAATCGCCCAACAGGTCGCGATTTTGGTCGGATTGTCCTACAAAACCGCTCTAAATCAAGCGATACGGGCTATGGCGCCCGGACGAAAATGTTGGTAATTTTCGCCCCGGTGATCACCAGGAGTTCTAATAATGAAAAAAGTAATGCTCAAAACCACCCTTAGCCTCGCCGTTGCCTTGGCATCCACCCAGATCTTCGCCAGTGGTTTTGCCATCAACGAACAAAGCATCAGCGGGATGGGTACAGGTTTTGCCGGGCGATCTTCCGCTGCCGACGACGCAAGCACCATTTTCGGCAACCCCGCCGGCATGTCTCGCCTCAAGCGCGAACAAGTGACCGGCGGCGTTGCGCTGCTCGACGCACACACCGACATCAGCCACGCCAGCTCCCGCCCGAACAGCGGCAGCAACGATGGCGACATGGTTCCCTTGGTCGCCGTGCCGATGGGTTACTACGTCAAGCCAATCGATGACCATTGGGCATTCGGTATCGGCATGTACGCCCCGTTCGGCCTGGTGACCGACTACGAAAACGGCTTTGCCGGCCGCTACTTCGGCAGCAAGAGCGAAGTAAAAGTCATTACCTTGCAACCAACTGTCAGCTACGCCTTCAACGACAAGGTGTCGATCGGCTTCGGTCCGACCATCAACCGCATTGAAGGGACCCTGGAATCGAACCTGTCGATTACCCAGGCTGCACCGGACGGCAAGGTCAAAATCAAGGGCGACGACACCGCGCTGGGCTACAACATCGGCGTACTGGTTCAAGCCACCGACAGCACGCGCGTCGGCCTGACCTACCACTCGAAAGTGAAATACAAGCTCGACGGTGACACCAAGGTCAACTACAACGTCCTCGCGGCCGTGGGCCAGAGCCCAAGCCAGAAGTACGATGCTTCGCTGGACCTGACCACCCCTGAGTCGGTGGATCTTTCGCTCACTCACCAGTTCGACGACAAGTGGACCCTCTACGCAGGCAGCACCTGGACTCGCTGGAGCCGCTTGAAAGACATCACTGTCGAAAACAAAGGTGTGCCTAGCATCCTCAATGGCCAGTTCGGCACCATCACCGAAGAACAGAACTGGCACGACACCTGGGCTCATGCCATCGGCGCGTCCTACCAGTTGAACAAGGAATGGGTACTGCGTACCGGCCTGTCCTTCGACCAGGCACCGACCAACAACGTCAACCGCTCCCCACGCATCCCGACCGGCGATCGCAAGATTTTCAGCCTGGGCGCCGGCTGGAGCCCGACCGACGATCTGACCATCGACGTGGCGTACTCGTACTTGCGTGAAGAGTCGGTCAAGATCAACAACAGCAACAACCGTGGCCAGAGCTACAACGCCAAGTATGAAAACTGGGCGAACGGTTTCGGTGTAGGCGCGACCTACCGTTTCTGATCATTCTCGGCGAACCTGAACCCCTCTTCGCCTGAATTGAAAAAGCCCCGCTCTCTTGTACAGAGGCGGGGCTTTTTAGTGCGCGTCGATCAGGGTTTCGAGGCCAGGGCTTTCTCCACCGCCTCGATGAACTCGGGATTGTCGGGCTTGGTCAGGCTGGAGAAATTGGCGATCACATTGCCTTGGCGATCGACCACGTATTTGTAGAAATTCCACTTCGGCGAACTGCTTTGCTCGGCAAGGACCTTGAACAAATGCGTGGCGTCATCGCCGCGGACTTTCTGCGGCTCGGTCATGGTGAAGGTCACGCCATAGTTCACGTAACAGACCTTGGCAGTCTCTGCGCCATCCTTGGACTCTTGCCTGAAGTCATTGGATGGAACACCGACCACTTCAAGCCCTTGATCCTTGTAGCGCTGATACAACGCCTCAAGACCTTTGAACTGCGGGGCGAAGCCACAGAAGCTTGCGGTATTGACCACCACCAACGGCTTGCCGGCGAAGCGCTGGCACAAATCGATGGATTCCTTGGCGCGCAGCTTCGGCAATGAGCCTTGCAACAGCTCCGGGCATTCTGCTGCCTGAGCCAGCCCGGAAAAAACCATCAGCAACGCAGGAACTGCAAGCCAGCGCATCGGCATGTCGGTGCATCCTTGAGCAATCATCAGAACACGAAACTACTCGCCTTCGCCGCTCGCTAGCAAGCAGCTCGCTAGCAAGCACCCATGCCCAGCTGCATCAATGCCAGCCCACCCTGATGCCAGCCCCACCAAACCAGGGCCAGCAGCAATACGCCGACGGCGATGGCTGCCATCCGCGGCCAAAGACTGTTCATGCGGCACTCACCTGGGTTTGCAGGCGCGCTACCGGCTGCTCGCGCACTGGCCAGTTCAGGGCTGCGGCCATCAGACTCAAGAGAATCGCCACCTGCCAGATCAAGTCGTAGCTCCCGGTTCGGTCATACACCACCCCGCCCAACCAGCCGCCGAGGAACGAGCCCAGCTGGTGGAACAGGAAAACAATCCCGCCGAGCATGGACAGATTTCGGACACCGAACAAGGTTGCCACCGTGCCGTTGGTCAAGGGCACCGTCGACAACCAGAGAAAGCCCATGGCCATGCCGAACAAATAGGCCGTGACCTGAGTGACCGGCGCCCAGAGGAACAGCGCAATCACCACCGCCCGCAACAGATACAAACCGGTGAGCAAACGCGGCTTGGACATCCGCCCGCCAAGCCAGCCTGCGGTATAGGTACCGAAGATATTGAACAGCCCGATCAGCGCCAATACCGTGGTGCCGACGGAGGCTGGCAGGTGTTGATCCACCAGATACGCCGGCAGGTGCACACCGATGAACACCACTTGAAAACCGCAGACAAAAAAGCCGAACGCCAACAACCAGAACCCTGAATGGGAGCAGGCTTCGTGTAGCGCTTCAGAGAGGGTTTGCTCATGCCCGAGCACCGGCAACGGCTTGTCTTTAAGCATGCTCACCAGCGGCACGATCAGCGCCACCAGCAGACCCAGCACCAGCAATGCCGCAGACCAGCCCAGCCAGCCGATCAGCCCCAGTGTGCCGGGCAACATGGCGAATTGACCAAAGGAACCGGCAGCACTGGCGATCCCCATGCCCATGCTGCGTTTTTCCGGTGGTACGGCACGGCCGACCACGCCGAGGATCACCGAGAACGAGGTGCCGGACAGGCCGATACCGATCAACAACCCGGCGCTCAGGGACAAGGTCACCGCCGAATCGGACAACCCCATGAACACCAGACCCAGGGCGTACAGAACACCACCGATCAACACCACCTTCGCGGCGCCAAAGCGGTCGGCCAATGCGCCGGTGAATGGCTGCGCCAGGCCCCAGATCAGGTTCTGCAGGGCAATGGCGAAGGCAAACACTTCGCGGCCCCAGCCGAACTCGGCACTCATCGGCGCCAGAAACAGCCCGAAGCCGTGGCGCACCCCCAGGGACAACGCCAGTATCAGCGCACTGCCCAACAGCACCCAACCGCACGTACGCCACATCGATGTCATTGTTGTTCTCCGGTAGCGGGTATATACCCGCTTAAGATCGAAAAAACTGGCCTCAAGCCAGTTCGTCCAGCAGTTTCAGCAAGGTTTCACGCTTCTCGGCACCCAGACGGTCGATCAACCGCTGTTGCGCCGCTTCCCAGGCCGGCAAGGCTGCTGCCAGACGTTCGCGCCCTGTCTCGGTGAGCAGGACGATGCGATTGCGCATGTCTTCGCCCTCGACCAGCGTCACCAGACCTTCACCTTCCAGCACCCGTAGATTGCGCCCCAGGGTGCTGCGATCCAGGCCCATGGCCTCGGCCAGTGTCGAGATGCTCGGCTGATCCAGACGTTGCAGGTTGCACAGCAGAGAATACTGGGCAACGTTGATCCCGAAGCCGTCGAGCGCGCCGTCGTAATGCCTGCTGACGCCACGAGCGGCGCGACGCAGGTTAGTGCACAAACATTGAGAAGGAAGCATGGTGCGTGTATATACCCGCGGTTAAATGAAAGCAAATATTTCGACACATTTTACCTGTAAGAACGAGCAGTGCCGCGATCCGACTTGCCCGCTCCCCCACAGGAATTCAGAGCAGCGCCAATCCCACCAGCAACGCTACTTCCAGCAACTCCAGCAACGCCCCGGCAGTGTCGCCAGTCGTCCCGCCCAATCGCCGCATCATGACTTGCCGCAACCAGACAAACACCACAGCTGCCAGCGCAAGCGCCCACACACCGCTGAGGCCCGCGATCAACACACAGGCCACCGCGCTGATCACCAACACCTGTTTCCCGGCCGAACGTGGCAGATGATCGGCCAGCGCCTGCCCCAATCCACCGGGACGCACGTAAGGTGTAGTCAGGAATAATCCCAACAGCGCGCTGCGAGCAATCAGTGGAACGATGATCAGCACTACGCTGTGCTGCTGCTCGATCAACGCCAGCAATGCGGCGAACTTGAGTAGCAACACCAGCACCAGCGTCACCACCGCGATCGGCCCACTGCGTGGGTCTTTCATGATCGTGAGAGTGCGCTCACGGTCGCCATAACCGCCGAGCCACGCATCGGCGCTATCGGCCAGGCCATCCAGGTGCAACGCGCCACTGAGCAACACCCACACGGTCAGCAGCAACGCCGCGTGAAGCAACAACGGCGCGCCCAGCAACAGCCCGTTCAGCCCCCACAGAATGGCACCGAACAGCACGCCGACCAGCGGATAAAACAACAATGACCGGCCCAACTCCTCGGGCGTCGGCATGCCCGGCAGACGAATCGGCAGGCTGCTCAGAAATTGCAGGGCGATCCAGAACGGCAACATGATCAGATCACTTCCCTTAACAAGACGCCGGGTTCGACCGACAGCGAGAACAACGCGCCATGGCCAACCTCAACGTTGAGCAGCTGTTCACGCGGCAATCCGCGCGCTTGCGCCAGCAACAATCGCATGACGCCGCCATGGCTGATCAGCAGGACCCGCTCACCTGAATAGGCCGCGTGCAACCGCTCAATGGCCGCCAACACCCGCGTCGAAAAGTCGGCAACCGGCTCACCATCAGGCGGCGTAAACGAATAGGGATCGGCCCAGAACAAGCCCAATGCCTCGGCGCTGGTTTCCATCAGCGCCGCGGCGCTCTGCCCTTCCCAGGCGCCGAAATGCAGCTCTTGCAGATCCTTTTCCAGCTGCACCGGCAAACCCAATTGCGCCCCAAGCTCTTGCGCGAAGCGTGCACAACGCTGCAACGGCGAGCTGACCAAACGATCCCAAGGGCCCTGCTCAACCACCGCAGCGCGCATCTGCTCCCAGCCCTTGCCGGTCAGCGCGTCATCGAGGCTGCCGCGCAGGCCGCCACCGAGTTCGGTTTCGCCATGACGCAACAGGTCCAGGCGCAAGGTCATGCCGGGCGATCCGCCACTGCGGCTTCGGCGAATGTTGCCATCTGCCCGTGCAGGTCGCAGGCCAGGCGCAGCAATGGCACGGCCAACGCCGCACCACTGCCCTCGCCCAACCGCAGGCCGAGGTCCAGCAACGGTTCGGCGTTCAGGGTTTCCAGCACATGGCGATGACCCGGCTCGGCACCACGATGACCGAACAGCAACCACTCACGACAGGCCGGATTCAGACGCACCGCCACCAGCGCGGCAACGCTGCAAATAAACCCGTCGACCAACACCGCGACACCTTCCTGAGCACAAGCCAGGTACGCGCCAACCAGCGCAGCGATTTCGAAACCGCCGAGGTTGAACAAGGTTTGCAGCGCATCGCCACGTTGAGCGCCATGCAATGCCAAGGCGCGTTCGATGACCTGGGCTTTATGGCTGACACCTGCAGCGTTCAGGCCGGTGCCCGGCCCGGCCAGGTGCACCACCGGGCAATCGAGCAACGCACAGGCCAAGGCGCTGGCCGCCGTGGTATTGCCGATGCCCATTTCGCCGCCGATGAACAACTGCGCGCCTGCCGCGATGGCGCGTTGCACACTGTCGCGACCTGCCTGCAAAGCGAGTTCGCCCTGGGCCTGAGTCATCGCCGGGCCCTGGACGAAATTCGCCGTGCCCGGGCCGACGTTCAGGTGACGCACACCCGGCAGATTCAACGACGGCGTAACGGTGCCGAGGTCGACCACTTCAAGGGACGCGCCCAACTGCCGCGCCAACACGCTGATCGCCGCGCCGCCGCTGACGAAGTTGTGCAACATCTGCCCGGTGACTTCCTGCGGAAACGCCGACACCCCTTCGGCGACCACGCCATGGTCACCGGCAAAAATCGCGATCCACAGCTGATCGAGGGTCGGCTTGACCTGCCCTTGCAACCCGGCCAGTTGCACCGCCACCGCTTCGAGCTGGCCGAGGGAACCGGCAGGCTTGGTCAGTTGCTGTTGACGCGCCTGCGCCTGTTCGACCACTTGTGCATCGATTGGCTTGCACGGGTTCAGCCACCAGGTGTGAGTCATAACGCAGTTCCTTTCAAAGTCAGGGGCAGGCCGGCGACGGTCAGGACGACACGTTGGCAGCGCTCGGCCAAGGCTTGATGCAGCCAACCGGCTTCATCGACATAGCGGCGAGTCAATTCGCCCAGCGGCACGACACCCATTCCGGTCTCGTTGCTGACAAGAATGATTTCACCCGGCAACGACGCCAGGCAGTCCAGCAGGGCTTCGCGCTCGGCCGACAGGCGCTCGGCGCTATCGAGCATCAGCAGATTGGTCAGCCACAGCGTCAGGCAATCCACCAGCAGGCAACGGTCGACGCCGGCGCTTTCGCGCAGTACGCGGGCCAGCTCCAGCGGTTCTTCGATCAACGCCCAGTCGGCCGGACGACGGGCACGGTGATGGGTCACTCGCTCGTTCATTTCACCGTCCAGGGGTTGGCTGGTGGCGATATAAGTGACGTGGAGCTGGCTGTCAGTCGCCAGCTTTTCAGCCAGACGACTTTTGCCGGAGCGGGCGCCGCCGAGGATCAGTTGCAGCATGGTTGATTCCTTAAAATCTTCGATGAGGCCAGTGCAGCCACCTCAAAAACCGCAGAGTTCACGCAACAGCGAGGTATCCAGATGCTTCTCCACCAGGTCCGCCAACCGCTCGATATCGCGCTCGCGCAACCCGTGGTAATCCACCTCCTGCACCTCCTGCAAACCAGCCCAGCGCAACAGTGCACTGCACGCCGCCGGTGATTCGAACAGGCCATGCAGGTACGTACCGAAAATCTGCCCATCGGCACTTCGCGCACCATCGCAGCGACCATCGTCCAGCTGCACGGCGGCGTTTTCCAGCGCCGGCCCGGTGGTCACGCCGGCATGAATTTCATAGCCGCTGACCTGCGCATCTTCCAGCGCCAGACGCCCACGCACGTTGCGCAACTGCTTCTCTTCTTCGAGCTGCGTTTCGAACGCCAGCAAGCCCAAACCGGCACTGGAACCCGGCGCGCCTTCAAGGCCCAGCGGGTCATGCACCTGCTCGCCGAGCATTTGCAGGCCGCCGCAGATTCCCAGCACTTTGCCGCCGTAGCGCAAGTGCCGCGCGATCGCCGAGTCCCAGCCGTTGCTCCGCAGGTACGCGAGGTCGCTGCGTACGCTTTTCGAACCTGGGAGAATTATCAGGTCGGCCGATGGAATCGCCTGGCCAGGGCCGATGAATTGCAGGTCCACTTGCGGATGCAGGCGCAGTGGATCGAAATCGGTGTGGTTGCTGATGCGCGGCAGCACCGGCACCACCACGTTGAGCACTTGATCGGCCTTGTCGCTCTGACGTTGATCGAGGCCGTCCTCGGCCTCAAGATGCAGGTCCATCACATAAGGCAAAACGCCGATCACCGGTTTGCCGGTGCGCGCTTCCAGCCAGTCCAGCCCCGGTTGCAGCAAGGCGATATCGCCGCGAAAGCGGTTGATGATGAAGCCTTTGACCCGCGCCTGTTCGCTGGGCGACAGCAGCTCCAGCGTACCGACCAAATGCGCGAAAACCCCGCCGCGATTGATGTCGGCAATCAGCACCACCGGGCAGTCCACCGCCTCGGCAAACCCCATGTTGGCGATGTCGCCGGCGCGCAGGTTGATCTCGGCCGGCGAGCCCGCCCCTTCAACCATCACCAGCGGATACGCCGCGCTCAGCCGTTCATGGGAGGCCAGCACCGCCTGCATGGCGATGGCTTTGTAGTCGTGATAGGCGACGGCATTCATGGTGGTGACGGCGCGACCATGGATGATCACTTGGGCGCCGGTATCACTGTTGGGTTTAAGCAGCACCGGGTTCATGTCGGTGTGCGGTTCAAGGTTTGAAGCCTGGGCCTGCACCGCCTGAGCGCGACCAATCTCGCCACCGTCGGCGGTCACCGCACTGTTGAGGGCCATGTTCTGCGGCTTGAACGGCACCACGCTCACGCCTTGGCGCGTGACCCAGCGACACAGCGCCGTCACCAGTGTGCTTTTACCGGCGTCGGATGTGGTGCCTTGAACCATCAACGTTGTCATGGGTTTTCCTTGGCATAGATTTGCAGGGCTTGTTCGAGGCGCGACCAGTCCGTTTCATCCGCAGGTAAACCAAAACGCAGGCTGCTGTTGTGGGTGAACAACCGCAGCAGAATGCCGCGCCGGGCCATGAATTCATGCAGCGCTTCGGCGCGCTCGGTGATCAGCCACTGGAACAACGCACAGCCGCCCTGAGGCTTGAAACCATACTGCTCAAGCAGCAGCGCCAGACGCTCGCCAGCTTCGTCAGTGCGAATGCGCTGTCGGGTGTGCCCGTCCGTATCCGTCAGGCAAGCCTGGCCCAGTACGCGGGTCGGCCCACTGACCGCCCAAGGCCCGACTTGCTCGGCCAGCAGTTTGAGCAACTTGCGCTCGGCCAGCACAAACCCTAGCCGCACACCGGCCAGGCCGAAAAACTTGCCGAAGGAACGCAGCACGATCAAGCCGATCTGGTTGGTGAACGGCGCCAGACTCAAATGCGGTGTGTTGTCCATGAACGCCTCGTCCACCACCAACCAGCCACCGCGCTGGGCCAGCCGCGCGTGCCAATCCAGCAGACGGGCCGGGGTCAGGCTCAGCCCCGTGGGATTGTTCGGATTGACCACCACCAGCACATCGAGGTTGTCGAGAAAGAAATCGACTTCCGACTCCAGGACTTCACGCACGACATAACCGTTGCGGCGCCAGGCTTCGGCGTGCTCGGCGTAACACGGCGACAGCACACCGACCTTGCCGGCCCGGCGCAAACGCGGCAGCAACTGAATCGCCATTTGTGAACCGGCCACTGGCAACACCTGAGCCGCACCGTAATAGTCGCAGGCGGCTTGCTCCAGACCGTCATCGGTTTCCGGCAGACGTGCCCAGGCCCGCAGCGGGATATCCGGAACCGGGAATGGCCAGGGCGCAAGACCACTGGACAGGTCGAGCCAATCGGCTTCGGCGATGCCGTATTCAAGTGCTGCCTTGCGCAACCGGCCACCGTGCTCAAGCATAGAATTCAGCCCCCACGCAGAGAATCAGCAGCCATAACCATACCCCGCGCTGGACCAATTGCCAGCCACGATCGATGGAGTCGGCATCCGCCGGCACGCCTTCGCCCAACTGCGGACGCTGATGCAGTTCGCCGTGATAAATCGCCGCCCCGCCCAACTCGACACCCAACGCACCGGCACCAGCCGCCATCACCGGCCCGGCATTCGGGCTGTCCCAGGTCGGCCCCTGGGTGCGCCAGCATTTCAGCGCCAGTCGGGTTTTGCCCAACAGTGCGTAGGTCAACGCCACCAGGCGTGCAGGAATGTAGTTCAGGACATCGTCGATCTTTGCGGCAGCCCAGCCGAAACGCTCGAAGCGTTCGTTGCGATAACCCCACATCGCATCCAGGGTGTTGCTCAGACGATAGAGCGCCACACCGGGCGCACCCGCCACGGCAAACCAGAACAGCGCGGCGAACACTGCATCGCTGCCGTTCTCCAACACCGATTCGGTGGCGGCGCGGGCGACTTCGGTTTTGTCCAGTTCGCTGGTCTGACGGCTGACCAGATAACCGACGCGTGTGCGCGCCTCAACCAGATCATCGCTGCGCAGGGCCTTGGCCACCGGCTCGACATGCTCGCCGAGGCTGCGCATGCCAAGCGCGCAATAGAGCGCGAGAATCTCGACGATCCAGCCAACGTAAGGTGCCCAGGACAACGCGGTGACCAGCAAGGTCAGCGGCACGACCGCCATCACCCAGGCCGTCACCCCGTGACTGCGCCAGCCGCGGCCAGCGGAGTTGAAACGTTGTTCGATGCGATCGGCAAAACGACCGAACGCCACCAGCGGATGCCAGCGCTTGGGTTCACCCAGCAGCGCATCCAGCGCGACCGCGGCGACACTCAACAACGCCACACTCATTGACTCACTCCCCAATAATTTTCATACAGCAACTCGTTGAGCGGACGCGCCTGCGCCCAGCCTTCGAGTACCAGCATCGGCGCTGGATAGAATTCCTTGACCGGCCCCAGGCAAAGAACGGCCAAAGGCTTGGCCCCGACCGGTAAACCCAACAGGTTCGCCAAGGCTTGCGGTTCGAACAGCGACACCCAGCCCATGCCCAGGCCTTCGGCGCGGGACGCCAGCCACAGGTTCTGGATGGCACAGGACAGCGAGGCCATGTCCATTTCCGGTAACGTACGACGGCCGAAGATATGCCGTTCGCGATCGTCCATCAGCGCAGCGACCAGCACTTCGGCGCAGTCTTGGATGCCTTCGACCTTGAGCTTCATGAACTCGTCGGAGCGCTCGCCGAGGGCTTCGGCGGTGCGGACGCGTTCTTCCTCCACCAGTTGCTGGATCTTGCCGCGCAGCGCCCGGTCGCTGATGCGGATGAACCGCCAGGGCTGCATCAGGCCGACGCTCGGCGCCTGGTGCGCGGCTTCGAGCAGGCGCCTCAGTAACTCGGGCTCAACCGTGCCGCCACTGAAGTGGCGCATGTCACGACGCTCGCCGATGGCTCGGTAGACCGCATCGCGTTCGGCTTCGGAAAAGGCGTTTTCTGTCATGGCCTGCTCGCGATGACGGCTTCACGATCGGGCGCCAACAACGCAGCAATCGCCGCCGGATTGGACGGAAAATAAAAGTGCACATAAGAGGCCGTCATCCGCCCCTCACGATAAACCGCCTCTGCCCCTCGCCCGCCATTGGGGCTCAGGCCACGCGCAATCGGCTCAAGCTCGGTGCTGGTCAGCGAGTGGTGATAGGTGTGCCCGCGCAGCAAACCTTCAGGCAGTTCCACCGCCTGCAAGGCCAACGCCGCCAGACGCTTCTGCATCACCGCATCACCGGTCAACAAGCCAACCAGCTCAGCGCGAGTACCCTCGACATCGGTCAACGAGTCCAGCAGGTACAGCATGCCGCCACACTCGGCCAGCAACGGTTTGCCCGCTGCGTGGTGATCGCGAATGGCGATCAGCATTGGCGTATTTTGTGACAACGCCACATGGTGCAATTCAGGGTAACCGCCCGGCAGATAAAGGCTGTCTGCCTCCGGCAACTCGCGGTCGCGGATCGGCGAGAAGAAAGACAACTCGGCGCCCATCGCCCGCAGCAGATCCAGGCTCGCGCCGTAGGTAAACGCAAAGGCTTCGTCCCGGGCCACGGCAATCCGCACACCGGCCAGCAATGGTTCGGCGGCGATCACTTCAGGCGCGGCGAATTCCACGGCAGGTGGTAACGCCACGTCGCAACTGCTGGCCAGCGAGGCGGCGGCTGCATCGAGACGCAGATCGAGATCATTCAATTCGCTGGCCTGTACCAGGCCAAGATGCCGACTCGGCAATTCGATGCCGGTTTCCCGGGACAGCGCGCCGTACCAACGCAAGCCTTCTGTCAGGCTGCCTTCGAGCAATTGCGCATGACGCAGGGTGCCAACCCGGTTGGCCAACACACCGGCAAACGGCAAATCCGGCTGATAGCGCGCCAGCCCCAGGGCCAGTGCGCCAAACGTCTGCGCCATGGCGGTGCCGTCGATCACGCCGAGCACCGGAACACCGAAATGCCGCGCCAGGTCGGCGCTGGACGGCGTACCGTCGAACAGTCCCATGACGCCTTCGATGAGAATCAGGTCAGCTTCGCCAGCAGCTTCCCACAACAGACGACGACTTTCCTGCTCGCCAACCATCCACATGTCCAGTTGATAAACCGGTGCACCGCTGGCGCGCTCGAGAATCATCGGGTCGAGAAAGTCCGGGCCGCATTTGAACACGCGCACCTTGCGCCCCTGATTGCGATGCAAACGGGCGAGCGCGGCGGTGACGGTGGTCTTGCCCTGACCGGAGGCCGGCGCGGCAATCAGTACCGCCGGGCATTGACGTGGTTGATTCACAACTCGACGCCTTTTTGCGCCTTGATCCCGGCCTGGAAGGCGTGCTTGATCATGCCCATTTCGGTGACGGTGTCAGCCAGTTCAATCATCTCCGGTTTGGCGCCACGGCCAGTGACCACCACATGCTGCATCGGCGGACGGGCCTGCAAGTCGCTAAGCACCTGATCGAGATCGAGGTAGCCGTGCTTGAGGGCGATGTTCAATTCATCGAGTACCACCAGGCCAATCGACGGATCGCTCAGCAGTTCGCGGGACACCGCCCACGCAGCTTCGGCGGCGGCAATGTCACGCTGGCGGTCCTGGGTTTCCCAGGTGAAGCCCTCGCCCATCACATGAAAACGCACTTGCTCCGGAAAGCGCCGGAAGAACAACTCCTCGCCGGTGCTGCTGCGCCCCTTGATGAACTGCACCACGCCACATTGCATGCCGTGGCCCATGGAGCGCGCCAGCATGCCGAACGCCGAACTGCTCTTGCCTTTGCCGTTGCCGCTCAGCACCAGCAGTAGGCCGCATTCATTCGGCGAATTGGCGATGCGTTCGTCGATCACGGCTTTTTTGCGCAGCATGCGCGCCAGATGGCGTTCGTCACGATCGGGGGTATCAGTCATGGGGGAGCTCTCCGTTGAGGCTGGATAACGGCGGGCAGGCACAAGAATAGACGGCAAGAAGCCTGGCATCGCCCACCGTGATGCCGCTGAATGGATCAGGCCGGTCTCCGGGCTCATGAGCGGCTCGGGGCCAACTGCGCGCCTTCCCGCATCGTTCATCGACACAGTGGCATCAGGCGCAGTCTTCACTCATTTACCGTTGCGGGGGCAGCGCCGGGATCGTGATCATTCTTCGCTGGAAGAAATCCACTCACCGGCTTCCCTGTTTCACTCTGTCGACCAAGGCCACAGAGCACCTGAAACAAGCCGCGAAGGTTAGAGGGTTGGGGGTGGAGCGTCAATTAAAGACGGGACGCCTTCCGGCGAATAACTGCCGCCGATCAATTATCTGACGCCAATCTTGTGCCACACTGCCAGCAGTGATATCAAAGAGCCACAACCTCATAACACAATAACAAGGGTGAGCCACATGCAAGGCATGATCATCAGCAATCCGAAGCTGGAATTCCTGCGCCCGGTGCTGGAACGCTGGTTTGACTGTATCGACCGCTACAACGCCGTGCGCGGCGATAACGATACGCCTTACTGGTACGACGAAAACGCCAACCTCGGCCTGCTCTCTGCCGCAGCCTGGATGGCGGAAATGGTCACGCTGCAGCAAACACCGTCGCGCAAACAGACCGAAGAAGGCGAACGCAACGCCCGCGCCGATCTGTTTATCGCCACCAGCGAAGAACGCGCGTACCTGCAGGCCACCCAGCGCTGGCCGCGGGTCAACAACCTGAACCTGACCCAGGCACTGGCGGACATCACCAGCGACGCGAAGCGCATCAGCTACGCCAGCGACCTGAAACTCGGCTGCCTGTTTGTCGCCCCACAAAAAGCCCAGCACAGCGCTACCCCAGAAGAACTCCAGGACATGCTCGACGACCTGCAAAAGGAACACACCTGCGCCGTGGCCTGGTATTTCCCTTACGCCTACCGCAAGTTGCGCAATGAAGCCGGCAACTACCATCCGGGGATCGCCGTGCTGTTCAAGGAAGCCCGCGGCTGACCGGTTGAACCATCACGCATCTACGCTTCTCTATGATTACGTCAATGCATTCATAGGGAAGATCAGTAATGCGCAAACTCCAGCTCGTTTTCATCATCGCGCTCGCCGGAGGGCTCGCCGCCTGTGGTGAAACCTCCAGCCTGCAAGTCTCGGACGGCACCGGACCGTCGCCCAAGCTGCCGGAACCGAACAAAACCCTGATCCCGACGGTGAACATCGCCCCGGCAATCGGCTGGCCTCAAGATAAAAAACCCGTCGCCGCCGCAGGCACTCAAGTAGTCGCGTTTGCCGAAGGCCTCGAGCATCCGCGCTGGCTCTACGTGCTGCCCAACGGCGACGTACTGGTGGCCGAAACCAACGCGCCATCCAAATCCGATGACAGCAAAGGCATTCGCGGCTGGATCATGGGCAAAGTCATGGGCCGCGCCGGGGCCGGCGTCCCCAGCCCCAACCGCATCACTCTGCTGCGGGACAAGGACCACGACGGCGTCGCCGAAACCCGCACGGTGTTCCTGGAAAACCTCAACTCGCCTTTCGGCATGACCCTGGTTGGCAAAGACCTGTATGTCGCCGACACCGACCGCTTGCTGCGTTTTCACTATGAAAACGGCGAGACAGCGATCAAGTCGCAGCCGATCAAAGTGGTCGATTTGCCGGGCGGCTCGCGAAATCACCACTGGACCAAAAACGTCATCGCCAGCAAGGACGGCAGCAAGCTGTACGTCACCGTGGGCTCGAACAGCAACGTCGGTGAAAACGGCATGGATCAGGAGGAAGGTCGCGCGGCAATCTGGGAAGTCGATCGCGCCACCGGCAACCATCGAATCTTCGCCTCGGGGATTCGCAACCCGAACGGCCTGGCCTGGGAGCCGCAAAGTGGTGCTCTGTGGACCGCAGTCAACGAGCGTGACGAAATCGGCAGCGACCTGGTGCCGGACTACATCACTTCAGTGAAGGACGGCGGGTTCTATGGCTGGCCTTACAGCTATTACGGGCAACATGTCGATGTTCGCGTCGAGCCACAAAACCCTGATCTGGTCGCCAAGGCCATTGCACCGGACTACGCAGTGGGGCCCCATACCGCGTCGCTGGGCCTGACGTTCGCCGAAGGCAGCAAGTTGCCCGCGCCGTTCACCCAAGGCGCCTTCATCGGCCAGCATGGCTCGTGGAACCGTAAACCGCACAGCGGCTACAAAGTGATTTTCGTGCCGTTCAGCGCCGGCAAACCGAGCGGGCAGCCGCTGGATGTGCTGACCGGCTTCCTCAACGATGAAGGAAAAGCCATGGGTCGGCCGGTGGGCGTGGTGATCGATCAGCAGGGCGGCTTGTTGGTGGCGGATGATGTGGGGAACAAGATTTGGCGCGTTAGCGCGGCAAAATAATGTGATTACTGCAAGACGATAACCCTGTGGGAGCTCCCACAGGGGATCAGCGTTTACGACAGAGCGTGCGAGCAGGCATGACCTGCGCTATGGATTATGTGCCAAGTGCTCGGGCTGCAGGACGCGCTTGGCGCTCAGGTAGGCTTTCTGCCAGTAAGCCTTGGACAAGCTGTCCAGCTTGACCGTACCGCCCGTGGCTGGTGCATGGACGAAGCGCCCTTCGCCGACATAGATCCCGGCATGGCTGACCTGGGAGCCGCCATTGGTGGCGAAGAAAATCAGGTCGCCGGTTTGCAGGCCTTCCTTGCCGACGTCGGGAGCCTGCATGCCGATCATCTCGCGCGTGGACCGCGGCAAGGAAATGCCTGCGACATCGCGATAGACGTAACCGATCAAACCGCTGCAATCGAACCCGGAATCCGGCGTGTTGCCGCCCCAACGATAAGGCGTCCCCACCAGACCGAGCGCGCGAAACAGCACGTCTTCTGCCGCAGGGGAAAAGGCTTGGGGAGAACCGAAAACAATCGGCGCGCGAACCACCGGCGCAGGTGGCGGTGTGCGGCTGGCGCAGGCGCTGAGCAGCGCTGCGAAGAACATGAGTGCGAGGCGGGCCGACATCGTCATAAACAGAACATCCTGATCTGGCTGCGGCTTTTTTCTGCCACAAAGACAGAAAAGAAAACCGCCTGCGCAGAACGCAGGCGGTTTGCCATCAATAATAGATCAGGATTCTAGCGGCTACGCGGCAAACTTCAAGTAAGACTTTAAGTTCGCCTTGTAAACTGTCCGCTTATTTGCGCGCAGTGACGATAGGCGCTGCAGCCGGCGCCATCGCGAGTGCACGCTTGGCTTCGATGAAGGTCTTGCTCCAGTAGCTGTCGCCCAGGCTATCGACCCGGACACCACCGCTTTTGCGGCTGCTGGAGTGAATGAACTGGTTGTCACCCACGTAGATCCCGGCGTGACTGACACGACCGCGACGGCCATTGGTGGCGAAGAACAGCAGGTCACCCGGCTTGAGGGCGCTGCGAGCCACCAGCGGAGCGTCAACGTTGATCATTTCGCGAGTGGAGCGCGGCAGGTTCATGCCAGCCTCTTCACGAAACAGATAACCGATGAAGCCGCTGCAGTCGAAGCCTGCCTCGGAGGTGCCGCCGAAACGGTAACGGGTACCGATCAGGGACATGCCACGTTCGAGGATGCTGTCAGCCAGAACCGGAAGCTGGTACGACTTGCCCCCGGCGAAGTCTGCCAGTTCTTTATTGGTTGCTAGCTCTTCCTGGAAAAGAACGGAAGAAGACTGCGCGGTAACTGAATTTGAAACCTGATGCTGTGGCTCTTGCTGGGACACTGGAGAGTGAGCAGCGCAACCGAACAACAGGGTGACGAGTGCGAGAGGCACGAGGGGTGCGAAGCGATTTAGCATGGGCACGACCGTGGCTGATAGTTGTAAAGAAGCCGAGACTATGCCCGCTATCGATCTCATTTGCAAATTCAATCGATCTTTATGTGACTTATCGGTTTCTCGTTTCCATCTAAGCGCTTAAGCCCATTTTAAACCTTTGCGCAGCCTGCTCCCTTGCAGGAAAGCGGATTTGTTGACGCCTGGAATATGCCGGAACCCGCGAAAAACCTGGCTTTTACCAGCCCAACGTCTCTTTCAGGAACGGGATTGTCAGCTTGCGCTGAGCTTGAAGGGAGGCCTGATCGAGGCGCTCAAGCAGCTCGAAAAGCGCACTCATGCTGCGAGTACCACGAGTCAAAATAAAATGACCGACTTCGTCAGTCAGGTGCAGGCCACGACGGGAGGCGCGCAACTGCAAGGCACGCAACTTGTCTTCGTCAGAGAGCGGACGCATCTGGAAGATGAGCGCCAGTGTCAGCCGAGACTTGAGGTCCGCCAGCTTCACCGGCAGTTCGCGCGGGGACGTCGACGCAGCAATCAGCAGACGCCGACCGCTGTCACGCAGACGATTGAACAGATGGAACAACGCCTCTTCCCAATCCGCCTTGCCGGCGACCGCCTGCAAATCGTCCAGGCAAACCAGTTCGTATTGTTCGAGGTTGTCGAGGATTTCGATGCCACGGTCCATCAACTCGGCCAGCGGCAGATACACCGCCGGTTCACCCATCTGCTCGAAACGCAGGCAAGCCGCCTGCAACAAATGCGTGCGCCCTACCCCGTGCTTGCCCCAGAGGTAAATCAGGCTTTCCGTCCAGCCGGCGTCGGCTTCGCACAGCCGCTCGACATAGCCGAGTGCAGCGGCATTGGCGCCTGGGTAGTAATTGATAAAGGTGGCGTCATCACGCAGACGCACACCTAGGGGCAGCTGAATCGGTTTCATGCTGACTGAACAGTTCCAAAGGAACCGTTAGTGGCCTCTGTGTAAAGTTTGCGAAGTTTATACCCGTGAAGCTGACCGCACAATGCGACAGACCACAAGCAAAATCAAAGGTTTGCGTTAACGCGCTGGTTTTATGACAGTTTCTTTGGCGGTGCATGGGACTGCCGTGCAAGGGACAGGCAAACCTGGCATGAAACCAGGCTGCCTGTCATGAGCGATCAAATCCATTACAGCTTAGGCTCGTCGCTACCGCTGTAGATATCCGAACCCTTATACAAATCATGCATGTGGCGCACCAGGACCATGATCACCGCCGCCACCGGCAATGCCAGCAGCACACCGGTAAAACCGAACAGCTCGCCGCCGGCCAGAATCGCAAAGATCACCGCCACCGGGTGCAGGCCGATCCGGTCCCCCACCAGCAACGGCGTCAGAACCATGCCTTCCAGTGCCTGGCCGACCATGAACACCGCGACGATACCGATCATGGGATACAGATCGCCACCGAACTGGAACAGGCCGGCTATCAACGCCGCACCAATCCCGATGACAAACCCCATGTACGGCACGATCGCCGCCAGACCGGCAATCAGACCGATCAACAGTCCCAGCTCCAGCCCTATCATCATCAAGCCCGCGGCGTAAATCACACCCAGCGCCAGCATCACCAGCAACTGTCCGCGCACGAACGCCCCAAGCACTTCATGGCATTCCCCGGCCAGGGTCATGACACGCTCTTCACGATCACGGGGCAGCAGGCTGCGGATCTTGGCCATCATCAGGTCCCAGTCGCGTAACAGATAAAAACTCACCACCGGGATCAGCACCAGATTGGCCAGCCAACCAATCAGCGCAAGGCCTGAAGCCGTCGCCTGACTCAGCACCACGCCGACAATGTCGGTGGTCTGACCCATGTGCTCGCTGATCGCCGCCTTGAGCTTGTCGAACTTCCAGAAGCCCTCCGACAAACCCAACTTCGATTGCGCCCACGGCAACGCGGTGTGCTGCAACCAGTCGAGCATCTGCGGCGCCAGTTCATACAAGCGAAACAGCTGCTTGGCGAGCATCGGCACCAACACCAACAACAGCGTGGTGAGGATCATGCTGAATAACGCGAACACCGCCACCACGCCCCACGTCCGCGACAAACCAAGCGTCTCCAGCCGATCCACCAGCGGATCGAACAGATAGGCCAGCAACAGCGCCACCAGGAACGGCGTCAGGATCGGATGCAACAGGTAAACAAACGCGCAAAGCAGGGCCACCCCACCGAGCCAGAACCAACGCCGCGTATCGGCCATGTACCACTCCTGCTTCTATATAAAGAAAAAACTCACCAACGGAAACGCAACTGCGGCGTCGGGGCAGGTGCTGGCGCTGCGGCCGGCGCCGAACCCGCAGTCACGGGCTGAACAGGTGCCGGCGCCTGACCGGCCGGAACTTCCTGCAATTGCGCCAGGGACAACTGAGCTCGCAGCTGATCGGCGCTGCCGTTGACGCGATAAAGCACGCGGTCGCCATCGACACTTTGCAGACGCGCGCCAAAAGGCTCCAACAAACGCCCAAGCGTCGCATAACGCTCCAGATTCATGCCCTGCACTTCCAACAATTGCTCGCCCGACGCACCTGGCTTGGCGACGAAACGCGACGCCAGACGCTCGCTGACCGCCAGCATCACCGCATCGGCCACGGCGGCGGTATCGGCGCCCTGCACGCTACCGGCCTCTTTCTGATCGCCCAGCCACAGTCGCCACTTGGCTTGCCATTGCCCCCCTTCTTCACGGGCATGCACCGCCAGCAAGGCATCGGCATTGTAACGATCGGAGGCACTGCGCAGTGGCGCAGGGTCGGCACCTTCCAGATTCGGTGCCGTGGCGACGATCTGTTCATTCAGGTCAGCCAGCGGCAAACGCAACGGCAGGCCTCGGTGCTGAGCCGCCCGACGCAAGGGCGCAGCACTGGCCTGACCATCGCCGACCAGGCTAGAACCTTCGGTGGAATCGTTCAACCACCAGCCGAGGATCGACGGCCGATTGGCCCCCCACACGGCCAGCCCGGCACGACGCAAGGCCTGCTCGGTGGTGGCCGGATCGAAATCGACTTTCAGCACTTGCGGCGGCCCGGCGTCGTAGCCGAACTGACTGATGATCTGCTGAGGATCTTTGCGCACGGCCGCCAGACCGGGGCTTTGCGCCGCCTTGGGATCGCCGGTCAAGCGCAATACCAGCGTTTCCAGCGCCTGCTGAGTCGCCTGATCGCGCTCCTCCGGTGTCTGGCCGGTGACCGGTTGGCGCACTTGATAGAGGCCTTTGACTGTTTCGGCGTGGCTGGCCAGGCTGACCACGGATAAACAGCCCACGAACAAGAATTTAAGAAAACGCATGAAAGATTCCTGACGACAAGAGCGGCTGGAACAGACCGCATGAAGACGATTGAGCCAGGGCTGTGACCACAGGCCCAAGCAAAACATTCACGCGATCGCGGTAAGTTTTCGCACTGTCATAACGATAGACGGTTAACGTCGTACCTTATACAGCCATCCGGGACGCCGCCAACACGGGCAATATCAGTTTTTTTAACGCGATATGCCCCTGCCCGTCGGCACGAGGATGGCCGCTGCCCCTCAAGCCTGATAAAATCGCGCGCCTTCGCAGACCGGCTACAGCCGGGTCGTGTCGAAATAGCGCGTGAGGCTATTGCCTCATCAATTTCGACAGGCCCGCTGAACTCGGTCGTTACCCCTGAATCCCCCCTAAAGGCCTGGATCATGAGCAAGCAACCCTCCCTGAGCTACAAGGACGCCGGTGTAGACATCGACGCCGGTGAAGCATTGGTCGAACGCATCAAGAGCGTCGCCAAGCGCACTGCGCGCCCGGAAGTCATGGGCGGCCTGGGCGGTTTCGGCGCCCTCTGCGAAATCCCGGCCGGTTACAAACAACCGGTGCTGGTATCGGGCACTGACGGCGTCGGCACCAAGCTGCGCCTGGCGCTGAACCTGAACAAGCACGACAGCATCGGCATCGACCTGGTGGCCATGTGCGTGAACGACCTGGTGGTCTGCGGCGCTGAGCCGCTGTTCTTCCTCGACTACTACGCCACCGGCAAACTGAACGTCGACACCGCTGCTCAGGTTGTAACCGGCATCGGCGCCGGCTGTGAACTGTCCGGCTGCTCCCTGGTCGGCGGCGAAACCGCTGAAATGCCTGGCATGTATGAAGGTGAAGACTACGACCTGGCCGGCTTCTGCGTCGGCGTCGTGGAAAAATCCGAAATCATCGACGGTTCGAAAGTCGCTGCCGGCGATGCCCTGCTCGCCCTGCCGTCTTCCGGCCCGCACTCGAACGGCTACTCGCTGATCCGCAAGATCATCGAAGTGTCGGGTTCCGACATCGAGAACATCCAGCTCGACGGCAAACCGCTGACCGACCTTCTGATGGCTCCGACCCGTATCTACGTGAAGCCGTTGCTCAAGCTGATCAAGGACACCGGCGCCGTCAAGGCCATGGCCCACATCACCGGCGGCGGCCTGCTGGACAACATCCCGCGCGTACTGCCAAAAGGCGCTCAAGCGGTGGTTGACGTCGCGAGCTGGACCCGCCCTGCGGTGTTCGACTGGCTGCAAGAGAAAGGCAACGTCGACGAAACCGAAATGCACCGCGTGCTGAACTGCGGCGTCGGCATGGTCATCTGCGTTGCCCAGGAGCACGTTGAAACCGCGCTGAACGTCCTGCGTGAAGCTGGCGAGCAGCCATGGGTCATCGGTCAGATCGCCACCGCTGCCGAAGGCGCGGCCCAGGTCGAACTGAAGAACCTCAAGGCTCATTAATGTCCCAGACCTGTGATGTGGTGGTGCTGCTGTCCGGCACCGGCAGTAACTTGCAGGCCTTGATCGACAGCACGCGGACCGGCGATAGCCCGGCCCGCATTGCTGCGGTGATTTCCAACCGCGCCGACGCCTACGGCCTGCAACGCGCCAGGGACGCGGGTATCGACACCCGCACCCTGGATCACAAGGCTTTCGAGGGCCGCGAGGCCTTCGATGCCGCGCTGATCGAACTGATCGACGCCTTCAACCCCAAACTCGTGGTATTGGCCGGCTTCATGCGCATTCTCAGCGCTGACTTCGTGCGCCATTACCAGGGTCGCCTGCTCAATATCCATCCCTCGCTGCTGCCCAAATACAAAGGGTTACACACTCATCAGCGCGCGCTGGAGGCCGGCGATACGGAACACGGCTGCTCCGTGCACTTCGTCACCGAGGAACTCGATGGCGGACCACTGGTCGTACAGGCAGTAATACCGGTAGAGTTGCACGATTCGCCGCAGAGTCTGGCGCAGCGAGTCCACACCCAGGAACACCTGATCTACCCGATGGCCGTACGCTGGTTTGCCGAAGGCCGTTTATCACTCGGCGAACAAGGTGCTTTACTGGACGGACAGTTACTCGCGGCCAGCGGCCACTTGATTCGAACCTAGGAGATTTTATGCGTCGTGCCCTGCTCTTCGCTTGCGCTCTGCTCGCCCTGCCGTTTGCGCAGGCCGCGGACCTTCATCCCTTCTCCGCCAGCTACACCGCCGACTGGAAGCAACTGCCCATGAGCGGCACCGCCGAACGCAGCCTGACCAAGGAAGCCAACGGCGTCTGGAAACTCAGCTTCAAGGCGTCGATGATGATCGCCAGCCTGACCGAAGAAAGCACCCTGACCCTGGACAAGGACACGCTGCTGCCGCAGTCCTACCACTTCGAACGCGGTGGCCTGGGCAAAGCCAAGAAGGCTGATCTGGATTTCGACTGGACCAACAAGATGGTCACCGGCACCGATCGCGGTGACGCCGTCAAGCTCCCGCTCAACCGCGGCATGGTCGACAAGTCCACCTATCAACTGGCGCTGCAGCATGACGTGGCCGCCGGCAAGAAAAGCATGAGCTATCAGGTCGTCGATGCCGGCGAAGTCGATACCTATGACTTCCGCGTGCTGGGTTCGGAGAAAGTCGACACAAAGGCAGGCCAGATCGATGCAGTCAAGGTCGAGCGCGTGCGCGATCCGACACAAAGCAAGCGCATCACCGTGCTGTGGTTCGCCAAGGATTGGGATTACCTGCTGGTCCGCCTGCAACAGGTCGAAACCGACGGCAAGGAGTACAACATCATGCTCCTCGACGGTACGGTCAACGGCAAGACGGTCAAAGGCAGCTGATCCGGACCGACATGAAAGCCCCGCAAACGCGGGGCTTTTTTTCGTCTGGTGTTTCGTTGGGCGGGAGCGATCAGCGCACAGTACAACGTTGCTGGGCCAGTAGACGATCACCCTGGAACACCATGAAACGCCAAAGGGATCAAAAAGTGGAACGCCCGACTTGAGGAATACTCTATAAATTCAGGGTCTTTTTTGATCGAATGACTTTTCCTGATCCCTGCGAGGTTTCCCATGACTGTTACCGTCAATACTGTCTCCGCCGAAGGTTTTCGTCACAGCGTCCAGATCGATGACCATGAACTGTTTGCCGATGTTCCCAAGTCGTCCGGTGGCGAAGGCACCGCGCCAGAGCCCCATGACTATTTCGACGCGGCCCTCGGCGCCTGCAAGGCCCTGACCCTGAAGCTGTATGCGAAGAAAAAGGGCATTCCACTGACCGGCGTCGGGGTCGAGGTCAAGCGCGACAACAGTGAAGAGCAGAAAGGCAAATATGCCCTGCACGTCAAACTCACGCTCAAGGGCGTACTCACCGACGCCCAGCGCGACGAGCTGCACCGCGTGGCCGACCGCTGCCCGGTACACAAGCTGATGACCACCTCTGAAGTCAGCATCGAGACTCATCTGTCCGAAGGCGCCTTCAGCCAATAGCGGCAACGGCTACGCAAGCGGGTTATGCTCCCTGCGTCACCCGCTCAGCCTGGAACGCACCATGAACACTCCGCTCGTGATCCGCCCCCGCGCCGAAGATGTCGAAGGCCAACCGATCCTTCGCCCTTTGCCGTCAGCCAAATGCCGCAACGTCGGGCCCTTCGTGTTTTTCGACCACATGCTCGAAACCCGTTATCCACCGGGCAAAGGCATGAACATCCGTCAGCATCCGCACATCGGCCTGTCCACCCTCACCTACCTGTTCGAAGGGCAAATCCAGCACAAGGACAGCCTCGGTTCCGATCAGGTGGTGAAAGCCGGCGATGTCAGCTGGATGACCGCCGGCAGTGCGATTGCCCACGTCGAACGCACGCCCGAAGCCTTGAAGAACAGTGGCGGTACAATGCACGGCTTACAGATCTGGCTGGCTTCGCCCAAGGACCGTGAGCACGGCCCAGGACACTACAGCCACCATCCAGCAGCCACGCTGCCCGTCAGCGAAAACCTTGGCGTGAAGATACGAATGATCGCCGGGACGGGCTTTTGCCTTGAATCACCGGTCCCGGTACTTTCGCCTACGCTGTATGCCGAATTGAACCTGCAAACGGCGACCACACTGCTGATTCCCACCGAGCATGAAGAACGGGCGTTGTATGTGTTGAGTGGCGAGGCGCAGCTTGATGGCGAGTTGCTGGAGCCCTACACGCTAGTGGTGCTGCCGGCCGGGGAAGAGATGACGCTGTTCGCCGAGAGTGACTGCCATGCCGTGCTGTTTGGCGGAGCGCCACTGGACGGGCCACGACGGATCAACTGGAACTTCGTGGCCAGTGATCCGGCATTGATTGATGAAGCACGTCAGCGCTGGGCGGCCGGGGATTGGCCGACGGTGCCGGGGGAAAGTGAGCGGATTGAGTTGCCGAAACACCGAAGCCCGCCAACGCCCCTGTAACTGATCGTCTGATCGTTTCCACACCGCGAGCTTCCCTGGAGGCATTCCCACGCAGAACGTGGGAACGATCAGTGTCCGGACCGAGGGCAGCTTTCAGCCCTTGAACACTTCATCCAACAAGTTATGCATCGACGTGAACGCGCGAGCCGCGGTTTTCGCGTCATACATCATCATGCCCGGCACGTTGGCATGCGGGTCGGTGAACGAATGCACCGCGCCGCCATAGCTCAGCAATTGCCAATCCACACCGGCGGCATCCATCTCAGCTTCAAACGCTGGCAGTTGCTCTTTCGGCACCAACGGATCGGCAGCGCCATGCAGCACCAGCACCGAACCCTTGATGCTTTCCGCATCGTTCACATTCGGCGTATCCAGCGTGCCGTGGAACGACACCGCAGCCTTCACCGGCGCACCGCTACGCGCCAGCTCCAGCGCACAGCAACCACCGAAGCAGAAACCAAAAGTCGCCAGTTTCGAGGTATCGACCGCCGCCTCGCCCTGCCCTTGCAGTTGTTCGAAGGCGGCCTGCATGCGTTTGCGCAGTAAGGCGCGATCATTCTTCAGCGGCATCATCGCCGCGCCTGCCTCGTCGCCGTTCTGCGGACGAACCGATTGCCCGTACAGATCCGCGATCAGCACCACATAACCCTTGGATGCCACCGATTTGGCAATCTCCTCGGCACCGACGCTGACGCCCATCCAGTTCGGCGCCATCAACAGACCCGGACGCGGGCCTTTATGGTCAGCATCGAAGGCCAGACGGCTTTCATACGATTGGCCGTCGATCTGATAGGCGACGGATCGAACAGTGATTTGGCTCATGACTGACTCCCAGTAAAAAAGCACCAGAATGAAAAAACCCGCCGAAGCGGGTTTTTATACAACGTGGTTAAACCGACAGTTCAACCAGCAGCTTGTTCAGACGACGCACATAAGCGGCCGGGTCTTTCAAGCTGTCGCCGGCCGCCAGGGCCGCCTGATCGAACAGAATGTGCGACAGGTCGCCGAAGCGCTCGTCGCTCTGCTCGTTGTCGAGCTTCTCGATCAGCGGGTGAGCCGGGTTGAATTCGAAGATCGGTTTCGAATCCGGAACCTTCTGACCGCTGGCTTCCAGGATCTGACGCATTTGCAGGCCCAGGTCTTGCTCGCCGATGGCCAGAATCGCCGGGGAATCGGTCAAGCGATGGGAAACCCGCACTTCAGCAACGGACTCACCCAGAGCGGTCTTGAGACGCTCAACCAGGCCTTCTTTGGACTTGGCGACTTCTTCCGCGGCTTTCTTGTCTTCTTCCGAATCCAGGTTGCCGAGGTCCAGGTCACCGCGTGCCACGTCGACAAAGCTCTTGCCCTCGAAGTCGTTGAGGTAGCTCATCAGCCACTCGTCGATACGGTCGGTCAGCAGCAGCACTTCGATGCCTTTCTTGCGGAAGACTTCCAGGTGCGGGCTGTTTTTGACTTGCGCGTAGGTTTCGCCGGTCAGGTAGTAGATCTTGTCCTGACCTTCCTTGGCACGGGCCAGGTAGTCGGCCAGACCTACAACCTGCTCGCCGTCGTCGCCCTGAGTGGACGCGAAACGCAGCAGACCGGCAATTTTTTCTTTGTTGGCGAAGTCTTCTGCCGGGCCTTCTTTCATGACCTGACCGAAGTTCTTCCAGAAGCCTTTGTATTGCTCAGGCTCGTTCTTCGCCAGTTTTTCCAGCATGTCCAGAACGCGCTTGGTCAGCGCCGACTTCATGGAGTCGATGATCGGGTCTTTCTGCAGGATTTCCCGCGACACGTTCAGCGACAGGTCGTTGGAGTCGACCACGCCTTTGATGAAGCGCAGGTACAGCGGCAGGAACGACTCAGCCTGATCCATGACGAACACGCGCTGCACGTACAGCTTCAGGCCTTTCGGCGCTTCACGCTGGTACAGATCGAACGGAGCACGGGTCGGCACATAAAGCAGCGAGGTGTACTCGAGCTTGCCCTCGACTTTGTTGTGGCTCCAGCTCAGCGGGTTTTCGAAATCGTGAGCGACGTGCTTGTAGAACTCCTGGTATTCCTCGTCCTTCACTTCAGTGCGAGGGCGAGTCCACAGGGCGCTGGCGCGGTTGACGGTTTCCCACTCAACGGCAGGCTTCTCTTCGCCTTCGGCGGCTGCCACTTCTTTCGGCAACTCGATCGGCAAGGCGATGTGGTCGGAATACTTCTTGATGATGTTACGCAGACGCCAGCCATCGGCGAACTCGTCTTCACCGGATTTCAGGTGCAGAACGATACGGGTGCCGCGATCAGCTTTCTCGACGGTGGCGATTTCAAATTCGCCTTCGCCCTTGGACGACCAGTGCACACCTTCGCTGGCAGCGAGGCCGGCACGGCGGCTGAATACGTCAACTTTATCGGCGACGATGAACGCCGAGTAGAAACCGACACCGAACTGACCGATCAGGTGCGAGTCTTTTTTCTGATCGCCAGACAGGTGCTTCATGAAATCGGCGGTACCGGACTTGGCGATGGTGCCCAGGTGAGTGACCGCATCTTCACGGCTCATGCCGATGCCGTTGTCTTCGAGGGTGACGGTTTTAGCGTCCTTGTCGAAGCTCACACGGATTTTCAGTTCAGCGCCGCCTTCCAGCAATTCAGGCTTGGCCAGCGCTTCAAAACGTAATTTATCGACAGCGTCAGAGGCGTTCGAGATCAATTCGCGAAGGAAGATTTCCTTGTTGGAATACAGCGAATGGATCATGAGGTGCAGCAGCTGCTTCACCTCGGTCTGGAAGCCCAGGGTTTCCTTTTGAGTTTCCACACTCATGGTCATCAAACTCCAATCAGATGGCAGTGGCCGCGACCTTGAGGGTCGGCGGCGGGTTGTCCTCAGAGTTGGGGGCTGAGATCAGGATTTCAAGGGCTCTTCGATTTTGAAGTGGGCCCGGGCCGTGGCAATGGGCTCGGCTTCAGTGCTTTGCCAGGCGGTAATCGCCACGTTTGCTACCCGCCGCCCCTGGCGACAAACCTGGCATCGGGCCCAGGTATCGCGAAACTGCCCCGCGCGCAGGTAGTCGAGGGAGAAGTCGATAATCTTCGGCACACCGGGTGAGCCGGTGAAAATCAACAGGTGCAACGCCGCTGAGAGCTCCATGAACCCGGCAATCACCCCGCCATGAATCGCCGGCAGTAAAGGGTTACCAATGTTGTCTTTGTTGGCCGGCAGACGAAACAGCAGCTCATCTCCTACCCGCGAACATTCGACGCCGATCAGCTCGGCGTAAGGAATCAGCTGCAGCAGCGCGGCGTAGTCCCCCTGCGCATGAGCCTGTTGAAGCTGTTCCTTAAACGTGTCGGTCATTTCGTACCTCCGGCAATGGCGCCGCCAAAGTTTTTAGTACCTTTGATGCCCTTGCCCATGCGCATGAAAGTACCCACTACATGAGCGATGGGCTGTTCGGGGTCGTCCTGATAGGCAAAACCACGCGCAAAAATCACATCGGTAGTCACTCGGTAGCATTGGGCGAAGCCGTAAACGTCCTTGTGTGGCTCGGCGGCATGCATGTAGTCGATGCGCAGGTCGAGCGTCGGGCAGACTTCGAACTCAGGCAGCACGCAGAGGGTGGCCATGCCACAGGCGGTATCCATCAGCGAGGTCAACGCACCGCCATGAATCACCCCGGTTTGCGGATTACCGACGATCTGCCGGCTGTACGGGAGAATTACCGTCAGCCCTTCGCCGCTGGCGCTGTGAACGCGCATGCCGAGTACCTGACAATGGCGCAACGCCGACAGGAATCGCGTCGCACGCTCAAAAACGGGGTTTTCGGCCATCTGATAAAACGCTCCTTAGTGTCCGGGCAAAGTAGCAGGCTAAAGGGCAAAAGTTCCATGGCAAAACAAACTTATATATCTGAGTGATTTGAGGAACTTAACCGTGATTGCCGTGCTCGAAAGGCCAGTAGATATTTTCCATCAGGAGAAACACCCCATGCGTAAGACTTTAGCTATTGCCTTGATGTTGACCGCTTCCCTCGGTCTCGCTGCCTGCGATAAAAAATCCGAGGACAAAGCTCAAGATGCCGCCAAACACAGTGAGCAAGCTCAGGAAAAAATGAGCGAAGCTCAGGATAAAGTGAACGAGGCAGCGAAAGAAAACGCCGATGCTGCCAAAGCTCAGGCCGAATCGAACGCAGCAGCGGCAAAAGAAGCCGCGCCGGAAGCACCTAAAAACTAAAAGCGTTTTTTTGTGATAAAAGAAAACCCGCCAAGTGCGGGTTTTCTTTTATCTGCAGCTTTTGTTCGCAACGCAGTCTTAGAGCAAAATCATCCTAAAAGTCGGACTAATCATCAGCAACAACGAACACACTAATCCGACGAACCACACCAGACTTCGCTGCCAGGCCAGATCAGCCCAATAACACAGTAAGTAGATAACGCGCGCGATCACGAAGGCGATCGCCAGCGCATCGATCAGCCATCCCGCCGTTTGCGTGGTGTGCGCCATCAACACCCCGACCGCAAACAAAATGAACGCCTCGAAACTGTTCTGGTGGGCCGCCAATGCGCGGGCGCCGAAACCTGTGAGTTGCGCCTGTTGTTGACGCGGCAGGTGATTGTTGTAACCGCCCTGCTCTTTCATCGCCTTGGCCACCGGCATGCGCGCCACGAAAATCAACAAGGCGCTGATAAACACACACCAGAATGGAATACTCATCAAGCCGCCTCTTTGTTCAGCTCAGGCAATGGCGCCTCTGTAGGTGTATAGACCATCACGTCAAGAACGTCGGAGTGAAACTCGCGGCGATACAATACCAACACGACACCGGCGCTCATCAACATGAACAACCAGGGGCTGACAAACCACGCCAGCATGCTCATGCCGAAGTAATAGGAACGCAGACCGAAGTTGAACTGGTTGGCCGCCATGGAGATGACACGGGCGGCTCGGGAAGCAAAGGCGTTACGCTCTTGCTCGGACACATGCCGCTCACCGATCATCGGTGCCGAACCCACGAGAATGGCCGCAAAGTTGTACTGACGCATGCACCAGCTGAACGTAAAGAACGCATAGACAAACACCAGCGCCAGGCACAACAACTTGATCTCCGACATGCCTTGGGAAGCCTGTTGCACCATCGGGATATCAGCAAGCAACGACACGGCTCTTTCGGATGCCCCCAACACCGTGAGAATACCGGCCAGGATAATCAACGTGCTGGAAGCGAAGAACGAGGCGTTGCGCTCCAGGTTACCGATCACGCTGGCATCGGCGATGCGGTTGTCGCGCAACAGCATGCGGCGCATCCAGTCTTCGCGGTACAGGTGCAGCACACTGGCCAGGCATGCGGTGTCACGGCCCTTCCATGTCGCGTAACGGGTGTAGCCACCCCAACAGACGACAAACCAGAACGCGGCGAGGATGTGGATCAGATTGGCGTGGATGAACGACATGCAGTTCCTTGTGATGTGTAGACGATGATGAAATCTGCGGATAGTGCTTCGACGTTAACCCAAGGAAAAAGACACTGCATCACACGCATAAAAAATGCCCCGTATCGATTGATACGGGGCATTTCCATTTGTAGATCAAGCCCGCTTGTGGCGGGTCATGAAGCGGCTTAAGCCAGCGCTTCTTCGCGCTTGCCCAGCAGACGGTCGCAAACCACGGCAACCACCAGGGTCATGAACGACGGCACCAGCCACGCCAGGCCCTGCTCGCTCAGAGGCAGGTGAGCCAGTTGAGTCGGCATCCAGTCGGCGAGACCGGCGCCCTTGAGGGCGTCGATCATGCCGAAAATGAACGACACCAGCATCACCGGACCGACGATGCGACCCTGCTCATGCCAGAAGTCCTTGCAGAAGCTCAGGGCCACCAGGGCGATGCACGGCGGGTAGATGGCGGTCAGTACCGGAATCGAGAACGCAATCAGCTTGGTGAGGCCCAGGTTGGACACCAGCAGGGAGAACGCGGCCAGGATGATCACCAGCGTCTTGTAGGACAGTGGCAGCACACGGCTGAAGTATTCGGCACAGGCGCAGGTCAGACCGACCGCAGTCACCAGGCAGGCCAGGGAGATCAGCACCGCGAGGAAACCGCTGCCGAGCGAACCGAAGGTGTGCTGCACGTAGGCGTGCAATACCGCCGCGCCGTTGGTGGCACCGGCGGCCACTTCATGGCTGCCCGAGCCGAGACGGAACAGGCTGACGTAAACCAGCGCCAGACCTACACCGGCAATCAGCCCGGCAATGATCGCGTAACGGGTGATCAACACCGGCGATTCCACGCCACGGGAGCGGATCGCATTGACGATGACAATGCCGAATACCAGCGCACCCAGGGTATCCATGGTCAGGTAACCATTGATGAAGCCCTGGGAGAACGGTGCCGCCACATATTCAGGGGTAGCCACGCCAATGTTACCGGCCGGCAACGCGAACGCTGCGATGCCGAGAACGGCCAGGGCGATGATCTTCAGCGGTGCGAGGAACCGTCCTACGGTGTCCAGCAGACGGCCCGGATAGAGCGAGATGAAGAACACCAGCAGGAAGTACACCGAGCTATAGAGAAACAGCGCCAGCGGGCTCTCGCCGGTCAGCGGCGCCAGACCTACTTCGAACGACACGGTCGCGGTGCGCGGTGTCGCGAACAACGGGCCGACAGCGAGGTAGCACGCGGCTGCCAGCAGGCCACCGGCGATTTTACCGATCGGGCTGCTCAAGGCATCCATTGCACCGCCGACCTTGGCCAGGGCGACCACGGTGATCACCGGCAGACCGACTGCGGTGATCAGAAAACCCAGCGCCGCCATCCAGACATTAGGCCCGGACTGCAAACCGACGATAGGCGGGAAGATGATGTTGCCAGCCCCGACGAACAGGGCAAATGTCATGAAGCCCAGTGCCAGGATGTCCTGGCCTTTCAACACTTTCATTAAGGAAATACCACACTACTGAATCGGAATTTAGAGAGGGATTTCCCTTATGGGTGAGGGAAATGCTGTCGATCCGTATAGGACTGACCCGTTTAGCGCGCCGCAGCCTTGTGGGCCGCAAACGCAAAATGGCGGCTAGCCTACCGAATTTGCCCGCCAAACGCACTATTACGGGGCGAACTATCCGATACGCGACATTTCAGTGTCGTGTTTACATATCTAATTTTCACAACCGCCCTGTGGCGAGGGAGCTTGTCGGATCGCCGCACCGTCCCGCTCGGCTGCGCAGCAGACGCAAACAGACAAACACAAACTGCCTGATGTAACGCGAGTGCAGGTTTTGGGGTCGCTTCGCAACCCAGCGGGAGCAAGCTCCCTCGCTACAAAAAGCGCTGCGAATATCTCAAACCCCGGAAATGACAAAGGCCACCCGAAGGTGGCCTTTGTTTGGTGGAGCGTCAGTTAAGCGCGAGGCTTACTTGACGGCCCAACCGGTCAGCTCGGCCAGGGCCTTGCCGATGTCTGCCAGCGAACGCACGGTTTTAACGCCTGCGTCTTGCAGAGCAGCGAATTTCTCGTCTGCAGTGCCTTTGCCGCCAGAGATGATTGCGCCAGCATGGCCCATGCGCTTGCCCGGAGGAGCAGTCACACCAGCGATGTAGGAAACAACCGGCTTGGTCACGTGTGCCTTGATGTAGGCAGCCGCTTCTTCTTCAGCCGAACCGCCGATCTCGCCGATCATCACGATCGCTTCGGTCTTCGGGTCTTCCTGGAACAGCTTCAGGATGTCGATGAAGTTCGAACCCGGGATCGGGTCACCACCGATGCCGACGCAAGTCGACTGACCGAAACCGGCGTCAGTAGTCTGCTTCACAGCTTCGTAGGTCAGGGTGCCGGAACGGGAAACGATACCGACCTTGCCTGGCAAGTGAATGTGACCTGGCATGATGCCGATCTTGCATTCGCCTGGAGTGATCACGCCTGGGCAGTTAGGACCGATCAGGACTACGCCCAGCTCGTCGCACTTGACCTTGGCATCCAGCATGTCCAGGGTAGGAATGCCTTCAGTGATGCAAACGATCAGCTTGATGCCGCCGAAGGCTGCTTCCAGGATGGAGTCCTTGCAGAAAGGAGCTGGAACGTAGATCACGCTGGCGGTGGCGCCAGTGGCAGCTACAGCGTCTTTCACGGTGTTGAACACTGGCAGACCCAGGTGCTCGGTGCCGCCTTTGCCTGGAGTTACGCCGCCAACCATCTTGGTGCCGTATTCGATGGCTTGCTGGGTGTGGAAACTACCTTGCGAACCGGTAATACCCTGGCAGATAACTTTGGTGTCTTTATTGATCAGGACGCTCATTATTTGCCCTCCGCAGCTTTGACAACTTGTTGAGCAGCGTCGGTCAGGCTGGTAGCAGCGATGATGTTCAAACCGCTTTCTGCCAGTACTTTAGCGCCCAGCTCAGCGTTGTTGCCTTCAAGGCGAACAACAACCGGGATTTTCACGCCGACTTCTTTCACAGCGCCGATGATGCCTTCGGCAATCATGTCGCAACGAACGATGCCGCCGAAGATGTTGACCAGTACTGCAGCGACGTTAGTGTCGGACAGGATGATCTTGAACGCTTCGGTTACGCGTTCTTTGGTAGCACCGCCGCCCACGTCGAGGAAGTTGGCTGGTTTGCCGCCATGCAGGTTGACGATGTCCATGGTACCCATGGCCAGGCCAGCACCGTTGACCATGCAACCGATGTTGCCTTCCAGCGCTACGTAGTTCAGTTCGAACTTGGCAGCGTGCGCTTCGCGCGGATCGTCTTGCGACGGATCGTGGAAAGTCTTCAGCTTAGGCTGACGGTACATGGCGTTGGCGTCGATGTTGATCTTGGCATCGAGGCAATGCAGATCGCCGTCAGCCTTGATCACCAGCGGGTTCACTTCCAGCAGAGCCAGGTCGTGATCCTTGAACAGCTTGGCCAGACCTACGAAGATCTTGGCGAACTGAGCAACTTGCTTGCCTTCCAGACCCAGCTGGAATGCCAGCTCGCGACCCTGGAATGGCTGAGCGCCAACCAGTGGATCGATAGTGGCTTTCAGAATTTTTTCTGGAGTGTCGTGAGCGATTTTCTCGATGTCCACGCCACCTTCGGTGGAAGCCATGAACACGATGCGACGGCTCGAACGGTCAACGACAGCGCCCAGGTACAGCTCTTTAGCGATATCAGTGCACGATTCAACCAGGATTTTGGTGACCGGCTGACCATTGGCGTCAGTCTGGTAAGTCACCAGACGCTTGCCCAGCCACTGCTGTGCGAATGCTTTAGCGTCTTCTTTGCTGCGAACCAGCTTTACGCCGCCCGCTTTACCGCGACCACCGGCGTGAACCTGGGCTTTGACAACCCATTCGCTGCCGCCGATTTTGTCGCAAGCTTCTGCTGCTGCTTCCGGGGTGTCTACCGCGTAACCGGTGGATACTGGCAGGCCGTACTCAGCGAACAGCTGCTTACCCTGATACTCGTGAAGATTCATGCTTATTACCGTCTTCGTTAGGTACTGCGCATTCGGTGCTGCACTCATTCAAGTGCCGCACCACCTGTGACTGCTGCTTGCGTAACCTTTCCGGGTACCCGGTGCAGCTACGCAAGACTGCGTCCAGCGGACATTCCGCGGTGAGTCTTGCTCGCAAGGCTCACGACGGGCCGTACCGCCGTGGTTTCTTATTATCCGCTTAGCGTTTCTTGCGGTTGGCGATGTGGATGGCGCCGCCATTCACAGCCAACGCTGCTTCGTGCAAGGCTTCAGACAGGGTCGGATGGGAGAAAACCATCATGCCCAGGTCTTCAGCGCTGGTGCCGAATTCCATGCCGATCGCGCCCTGCTGAACCAGTTCTGCGGCGCTCGGGCCAATCACGTGGACGCCCAATACGCGGTCAGTCTTGGCATCAGCGATGACCTTGACGAAACCACCGGTATCGTTGGCGGCCATGGCACGGCCAGAGGCTGCGAACGGGAAGGTGCCGACGTTAACTTCTACGCCTTCAGCTTTCAAGGCCTGCTCGGTTTTACCGACCCACGCGATTTCCGGGTGAGTATAAATAACCGAAGGGATCAGATCATAGTTCATCTGGGCTTTGTGGCCCTTGATGCGCTCGACAACCATGATGCCCTCTTCCGAGGCTTTGTGAGCCAGCATCATGCCGCGAACCACGTCACCGATGGCGTAAACGCCCGGTACGGTGGTGGCGCAGTGATCGTCAACGTGCACGAAACCGCGCTCGTCGAGGGTCACGCCGCAATCGGCAGCCAGCAGATCAGTGGTCACCGGACGGCGACCAACGGCTACGATCAGCTTGTCGAAAGTGATGTTCTGTTCGCCGTTGGCATCGGTGTAGTTCACAACGACTTCGTCGCCGTTCACTTTGGAACCGGTCACGCGAGCGCCCAGCTTGATGTCCAGACCCTGTTTGGTCAGGGTTTTCAGCGCTTCCTTGGAAACAGCGGTGTCCGCTGCCATCAGGAAGGTATCCAGTGCTTCGAGAACGGTGACTTCGGCGCCCAGACGGGACCATACCGAACCCAGTTCCAGACCGATAACACCAGCGCCGATTACACCCAGGCGTTTTGGTACGGATTGGAATTCCAGAGCGCCAGTCGAATCGACGATCACATTCTGGTCGACCGGAGCCGGTGGAATGTCGATCGGACGCGAGCCCGGAGCCAGGATGACGTTTTCGGCTTCGATGACTTCAACCGAACCGTCAGGCTTGGTGACTTCGACTTTCTTGCCAGCCAGCAGTTTGCCGTGGCCCTGAATCGAAGTGACGCCGTTAGCCTTGAACAGCGTTGCAACGCCGGAGGTCAGGCCTTTGACGATGTTGGCTTTACGGCCGACCATTGCTGGCACGTCCATGGTCACGCCAGCGTGGTTGATACCGTGGATCGCGAAGCCGTCTTGCGCTTCGTGAAACTTCCAGGAGCTGTCCAGCAGCGCCTTGGATGGAATGCAGCCGACGTTCAGGCAAGTACCGCCGAGGGCCAGTTTGCCTTCCTTGTCGGTGTATTTCTCGATGCAGGCAGTGGTGAGGCCCAGTTGCGCTGCTTTAATGGCAGCCACGTAGCCGCCAGGGCCCGCACCAATCACTACCACGTCGAATTTCTGAGTCATGTGTCATTCCTTCTCGAATCAAACCGGACGGCCCCTTTTGAGGACCGTCGTGGGACGAAGCTGGTCATTACAGAAGGGCCGTCCATCATTGAACG
Organism: Pseudomonas sp. FP1740; assembly: GCF_030687165.1. Taxonomy (NCBI): domain Bacteria; kingdom Pseudomonadati; phylum Pseudomonadota; class Gammaproteobacteria; order Pseudomonadales; family Pseudomonadaceae; genus Pseudomonas; species Pseudomonas sp. FP1740. The sequence goes on along the minus strand of NZ_CP117461.1, from coordinate 1,885,779 downwards.
GCCCGTGCAACGAAATCAGATATCCAGCAGCAAACGAGCCGGGTCTTCCAGCAGGTTCTTGATGGTCACCAGGAAGGTCACAGCTTCTTTGCCATCGATCAGACGGTGATCGTAGGACAGCGCCAGGTACATCATCGGACGGATAACTACCTGACCGTTGATCGCCATAGGGCGCTGGATGATGTTGTGCATACCCAGAATCGCAGCCTGTGGCGGGTTGACGATCGGAGTCGACATCATCGAACCGAAAGTACCGCCGTTGGTGATGGTGAACGTGCCGCCGGTCATTTCTTCCATCGACAGTTTGCCGTCACGGGCTTTCTTGCCGAAGGTAGCGATGCCGCCTTCGATTTCAGCCAGGCTCATCAGTTCGGCGTTACGCAGAACCGGTACAACCAGACCGCGGTCGCTGGAAACAGCCACACCAACGTCGGCGTAGCCGTGGTAAACGATGTCGGCACCGTCGATCGACGCGTTGACAGCCGGGAAGCGTTTCAGCGCTTCGGTAGCCGCTTTCACGAAGAACGACATGAAGCCCAGGCGTACGCCGTTGTGGGACTTCTCGAACAGGTCCTTGTACTTCGAACGCAGGGCCATGACTTCGGTCATGTCGACTTCGTTGAAAGTGGTCAGCATGGCCATGTTCGATTGAGCTTCAACCAGACGCTCGGCAACCTTGGCACGCAGACGGGTCATCGGAACGCGTTTTTCTACGCGGTCGCCAGCAGCGAATACCGGAGCCGAAGCAGCCGGTGCGGCAGCCTTGGCAGGTGCAGCAGCCGGAGCGGCTTTCTTGGCGGCAACAGCTGCTACCACGTCTTCCTTGGTCACACGACCGCCTTTGCCAGTACCAGCAACGGAAGCGATGTTGATACCGTTTTCTTCAGCCAGCTTGCGAGCAGCCGGTGCAGCAACAGGATCGTCTTCGCCCGCTTCGGCAGGTGCAGCGGCAGCAGCGGCAGCGGCAGGTGCAGCGGCGGCTGGAGCGGCAGCAGCACCGCCCTCACCAATGGAGCCCAGAACTTCGTCGGACAGAACGGTGTCGCCTTCGTTCTTGACGATCGCGCCCAGCACGCCATCAGCGGTGGCCAGAACTTCCAGTACGACTTTGTCGGTTTCGATGTCGACGATCAGATCGTCACGCTTGACGGCGTCGCCCGGTTTTTTGTGCCAGGTGGCAACGGTGCCATCGGCAACCGATTCCGGGAAAGTGGGGGCTTTGATTTCGATAGCCATTATCTGTGGGTCCTTAAATTCGGTTTCAGGTGCGCGAAGGCGTTAAACAGTGAAAGCATCTTGCAGCAGTTGTTCCTGCTGCTCGGCGTGCATCGAAGCGTAACCGCAAGCAGGTGCGGCAGACGCCTCACGACCGGCGTATTCCAGGACCAGGCCTTGTTTATGGTTGGTCAGGCTGCGACGCATGTGATGCTGGCTGCTGTACCAGGCGCCCTGGTTCATCGGCTCTTCCTGGCACCAAACCACGTTTTCGAGGTTGGTGTAAGGGGCGAGCGCCTCCATCAGGTCGTCCTCAGGGAACGGATACAGCTGCTCGATACGCACGATGGCGATGTCTTCACGACCTTCGGCACGGCGTTTTTCCAGCAGGTCATAGTAGACCTTGCCGCTGCACAGGATCATGCGAGTGACCTTTTTCGGGTCAAGCGCATCGATTTCCGGGATCACGGTCTGGAACGAACCTTCGGCCAGATCTTCCAGAGTCGAGATGGCCAGCTTGTGACGCAGCAACGACTTCGGAGTCAGGACTACCAATGGTTTGCGCAGCGGGCGAATCACCTGACGACGCAGCAAGTGGTAGATCTGGGCCGGCGTAGTCGGCACGGCTACCTGAATGTTGTGCTCGGCGCACAGCTGCAGGTAACGCTCCAGACGAGCCGAAGAGTGCTCAGGACCCTGGCCTTCATAACCGTGCGGCAGCAGCATGGTCAGACCGCAGAGACGGCCCCACTTGTGCTCGCCACTGGTAATGAACTGGTCGATAACCACCTGGGCACCGTTGGCGAAGTCGCCGAACTGGGCTTCCCAGATAACCAGAGCGTTCGGCTCGGTGGTCGAATAACCGTATTCGAATGCCAGAACCGCTTCTTCGGACAGGAACGAATCGTACAGGTCGAAACGTGGCTGCCCCTTGTACAGGTTTTGCAGCGGGATATAGGTACCCGCGTCTTTCTGGTTGTGCAAGACAGCGTGACGGTGCGAGAACGTACCGCGACCGATGTCCTGACCCGTCATGCGAATCGGGTGACCTTCGAACGCCAGGGTCGCGTACGCCATGGTTTCGGCGTAACCCCAGTTGATCGGCAGGCCGCCGGCTTGCATCTTCTGACGGTCTTCGTAGATTTTCGAGACCTGGCGCTGAACCACGAAGCCTTCCGGAATTTCCAGCAGCTTGGCGGACAGTTCCTGCAAGGTTTTCAGATCGAAGCGAGTGTCGTGACGCGCGGTCCAGGCGTGGCCCAGATACGGACGCCAGTCCACGAACAACTCTTTGTTCGGCTCTTTGACCAGGCTTTTTACTACGTGCAGACCGTTGTCCAGCGCGTTGCGGTATTCGTCGACTTTCGCCTGAACACGCTCAGCGTCCAGCACCCCACTCTGGGTCAGACGATCGGCATACAGCTCACGGGTGGTGCGCTGCTTGGTGATCTGCTGATACATCAGAGGCTGGGTACCGCTTGGCTCGTCAGCCTCGTTGTGGCCGCGACGACGGTAGCAGACCAGATCGATCACCACGTCACGCTTGAACTGCATGCGGTAGTCGATGGCCAACTGGGTCACGAACAACACGGCTTCCGGATCATCACCATTCACATGGAGAATCGGCGCCTGGATCATCTTCGCAACGTCGGTGGCGTACTCGGTGGAGCGCGAGTCCAGCGGGTTGCTGATGGTGAAGCCGACCTGGTTGTTGATCACGATGTGCACGGTGCCGCCGGTCTTGAAACCGCGGGTCTGCGACATCTGGAAGGTTTCCATGACCACGCCTTGACCGGCGAATGCCGCGTCACCGTGGATGGAGATCGGCAGAACCTTTTCACCGGTAGGATCGTTACGACGATCCTGACGGGCACGGACCGAACCCTCGACCACTGGAGAAACGATTTCCAGGTGAGACGGGTTGAAAGCCATGGCCAGGTGAACTTCACCGCCGGTGGTCATGACGTTGGACGAGAAGCCCTGGTGATATTTAACGTCACCGGAACCCAGCTCGACCTTCTTCTTGCCTTCGAACTCGTCGAACAACTCGCGCGGGTTCTTGCCAAAGGTGTTGACCAGCACGTTCAGACGACCACGGTGGGCCATGCCGATGACGATTTCCTTGGTGCCGTAGGAGCCGGAACGCTGGATCAGTTCATCGAGCATCGGAATCAGGCTCTCGCCGCCTTCCAGACCGAAACGCTTGGTACCCGGATACTTGGTCCCAAGGTATTTTTCAAGACCCTCGCCGGCAGTGACGCGTTCGAGCAGGTGACTCTTGATGTCGGCGGAGTACGTCGGACGGCCGCGCACGCTTTCCAGACGCTGCTGGAACCACTGGCGCTGCTCGGAATCGGTGATGTGCGTAAATTCAGCGCCGATGGTGCGGCAATATGTCTGCTGCAACGCTTCGTGAATTTCGCGTAGGCTCGCCTCCTCTTTGCCGATGAACAGGTCGCCGGCACGGAAGGTCGTATCAAGATCGGCATTGGTCAAGCCGTAATGATTGATTGACAGGTCTGCAGGTGCAGGACGCTGCCACAGCCCCAGCGGGTCAAGCTGGGCTGCCTGGTGGCCACGCATACGGTAGGCCTGGATCAATCGCAGCACTTCAACTTGCTTCTTCTCGTGCTCACTGCTCACGCTGCCGGCGGAAACCGGTTGGGCGCGGCGCTGGTTCTTTGCCAGCAAGACGAAATGATCGCGAATTGTGGAGTGCGAAACATCGGTGGCAGTGTTGCCATCAGCAGGCAACTTCTGGAAGTAGGTGCGCCACTCTTCTGGCACAGCGTTAGGGTCGTGCAGGTAGAGCTCGTAGAGCTCTTCCACATAGGCAGCGTTACTACCGGAAAGGTAGGCGCTGTTCCACATGCGCTGCATCACGCTTTCTTGCATGCTTGGTCACCCTCGGTTAGGGGAACACCACCGGCGTCGACACCGAGCAAACTTGCAGAAGTCCGAATGCAGCGACTAAAACAAGCCACTTAGGATCACGCTGATAGTCCGGGTACCAGCCCGGATGCCCCTGCTTGTCTCATTTCTTCAAAATAAGAGCCGCAGCCTTATGGGCTGCTGCTCAGGTTAAAACTACGGCGCCGGTTGAAGCCTGCGCCGTAGCATCTACGGGTACAACGGTTCTACGGGTACAGCAGCTGAATCACACGCCGCTTTGCAGCAGCATGTTACGGATGTGACCGATGGCCTTAGTCGGGTTCAGGCCTTTCGGACAAACGTTGACGCAGTTCATGATGCCCCGGCAGCGGAATACGCTGAACGGGTCATCCAGCGAAGCCAGACGCTCGGACGTCTTGGTGTCGCGGCTGTCTGCCAGGAAGCGGTACGCTTGCAGCAGGGCAGCCGGGCCCAGGAACTTGTCCGGGTTCCACCAGAAGGACGGGCACGAAGTCGAGCAGCAAGCGCACAGGATGCACTCGTACAGACCGTCGAGCTTTTCACGCTCTTCCGGGGACTGCAGACGCTCGATGGCCGGAGCCGGCGTGTCGTTCTGCAGGTATGGCTTAACCTTTTCGTATTGCTTGTAGAAGATGCTCATATCGACGACCAGGTCACGGATAACCGGCAAACCTGGCAGAGGACGAACGATCAGCTTGTTACCTTTTACGACGGCAGACAGCGGCGTGATGCACGCCAGACCGTTTTTGCCGTTGATGTTCATGCCGTCGGAACCGCAAACACCTTCACGGCAAGAGCGACGATAGGAGAAACCTTCGTCCTGCTCTTTGATCAGGGCCAGCACGTCCAGCACCATCAGGTCTTTACCACCGGTATCAACCTGGAATTCCTGCATGAACGGCGCAGCGTCCTGATCAGGGTTGTAACGATAAACACTGACTTGCAACATGGCGGCCACCCTTAATAAGTCCGAATCTTAGGTTCAAAAGTCGGAACAGTCTTCGGCGAGAAGTTCACTGCACGCTTGGCAACGCGCTTCTCACCCGGGAAGTACAGGGTGTGGCACAGCCAGTTTTCGTCGTCACGGTCTTCAAAGTCTTCACGGGCGTGAGCACCGCGGGACTCTTTACGTACTTCTGCAGCGATGGCGGTAGCTTCGGCCACTTCCAGCAGGTTCTGCAGCTCCAGCGCTTCGATACGCGCGGTGTTGAACGCCTGGCTCTTGTCGTTGATCTTGACGTTGGCGATACGGCCACGCAGATCAGCCAGTTGAGCAATACCCTTCTGCATGTATTCGCCAGTACGGAATACACCGAAGTAGTTCTGCATGCAGCTTTGCAGCTCGCGACGCAGGGTTGCCACGTCTTCACCATCGGTACGCTCGTTCAGAGCGGACAGACGTGCCAGAGCCGCGTTGATGTCGGCGTCGGTGGCGTCGTCGTATTCGATACCGTCGGTCAGCGCTTTTTCCAGGTGCAGACCGGCCGCACGACCGAAGACCACCAGGTCGAGCAACGAGTTGCCGCCCAGACGGTTGGCACCGTGAACCGATACGCAAGCCACTTCACCGACCGCGAACAGGCCCGGAATGATGGTGTCTTTGCCTTCGGCGTCCTGAGTGATCGCCTGGCCATGAATGTTGGTGGCAACGCCGCCCATCATATAGTGGCAAGTCGGAACAACCGGAACCGGAGCGACGACCGGGTCAACGTGCGCGAAAGTCTTGGACAGTTCGCAGATGCCTGGCAGACGGCTGTGCAGCACTTCCTCGCCCAGATGGTCGAGCTTGAGCATTACGTGGTCGCCATTCGGACCGCAACCGTTGCCGGCGATGATTTCTTTAACCATCGAACGGGCAACCACGTCACGACCGGCAAGGTCTTTGGCGTTCGGAGCATAACGCTCCATGAAACGCTCGCCGTGCTTGTTGATCAGGTAACCACCTTCACCACGGCAACCTTCGGTAACCAGTACACCGGCGCCGGCGATGCCGGTCGGGTGGAACTGCCACATTTCGATGTCTTGTACCGGCACGCCGGCACGCAGCGCCATGCCAACGCCGTCACCGGTGTTGATCAGGGCGTTGGTGGTCGAAGCGTAGATACGACCTGCACCGCCGGTGGCCAGTACGGTGGCCTTGGCACGGATATAGGTGGTTTCACCGGTTTCGATGCAGATCGCGATCACACCGACAAACTCGCCTTGACCGTTCTTTACCAGATCGACAGCGTAGTATTCGTTCAGGAACGTGGTGCCGGCTTTCAGGTTGCCCTGATAAAGGGTGTGCAGCAGCGCGTGACCGGTACGGTCGGACGCAGCGCAAGTACGCGCAGCCTGGCCGCCCTTGCCGTAGTCCTTGGACTGACCGCCGAACGGACGCTGGTAGATGCGACCGGTTTCGGTACGGGAGAACGGCAGGCCCATGTGGTCCAGTTCGAAAACTGCGGCCGGACCTTCCTGACACATGTATTCGATAGCGTCCTGGTCACCGATGTAGTCGGAACCCTTGACGGTATCGTACATGTGCCAGCGCCAGTCATCGTTCGGATCCGCAGACGCAATGGCGCAAGTGATGCCGCCCTGGGCCGATACGGTGTGCGAACGAGTCGGGAAAACCTTGGTGATCACGGCAGTCTTGTGACCGCCTTGTGCCAGTTGCAGCGCTGCGCGCATGCCGGCACCGCCGCCACCAATAATGATGGCGTCGAAAGAAATCGTTGGAATGTTAGCCATGGATCAGATACCCCAGAGAATCTGCACACCCCAGACGAAGTAAGCGAACATCGCAACGCCGCATACTGCCTGGAAAAGGAAACGTACTGCAGTCGCGGACTTGCCCAGCGCCATCGGCGTCAGGTAGTCGGTCGCGATGGTCCACATGCCGACCCAGGCGTGAGCGCCCAGGGCCACAAGGGCCAGCAGACTGAAGATACGCATCCCGTTGTGGGCGAACAGGCCATGCCATTGGGCGTAACCAATGCCAGGATTCGCAGCGAGGTATCCGATCAGGAAAATGAAATAAGCCGCGAGAACAACCGCAGACACACGTTGCGCCATCCAGTCATAGAGGCCCGAACGCGAAAGGTTCGTAACGCTGGTTACCATATCCAAACTCCTGCCAGAACGATCAACACCACGGAAACGGCGATGATAATTTTCGAGCCCAGGCGGCCGCCTTCCAGCGTCTCACCGATGCCCATGTCCATGATCAAGTGGCGCACACCGGCTACCAGGTGATACAGAAGAGCGGACAGGAGGCCCCATGCTACGAACTTGGCCAGCGGACTGGTCAAGCATGCCTTCACCTCGGCAAAACCTTCCTCGGAACCCAGAGACTTGCCCAATGCATACAGCATGAAGCCAAGGCCCAGGAAGAGGATGATGCCGGAAACACGGTGAAGAAACGACGTAACGCCGGTGATGGGGAGTTTGATGGTCCTTAGGTCTAGGTTTACAGGTCGTTGGCTTTTCACGGCTTTTTTTTCACACTGAAGAGCCCCTAACAATCAGGGCAAAGTTGTTGGGGAGTGCACTGGTCAGGTAACCACCACCCAGGGATGCGACCCCCAATAAAGCAGGCCCAAAAGCCCCTGGCGGTCGGTGGCCGAGTATAGACAGTTAGGCTACTAATGACAACGCGTTCACCTTCCCCTAATAGCGGATTGCACAAGTGACATAAAAGGCGTAAACGGCAGGCAATTTCGAGAAAAAAGTGCGGTTAAAGCCTTCTGGAGCAAGACTTTAGGCAAATTGACATTCGAATTTATCTCACTATAGTGGTGCGGGCCCTGCGTGGGGGGTCTGTCTGATGATTTCAAGCATAAATAGGAGGCCACATGGCTGACAAAAAAGCGCAGTTGATCATCGAGGGCGCAGCCCCCGTCGAGCTGCCCATTTTAACCGGCACCGTTGGTCCCGATGTTATCGACGTTCGGGGCCTGACGGCCACGGGCCGTTTCACCTTTGACCCTGGTTTCATGTCGACCGCCTCTTGCGAGTCGAAGATCACCTACATCGACGGCGACAACGGTATTCTGCTGCACCGCGGCTACCCGATCGAACAGCTGGCTGAAAAGTCGGACTACCTGGAAACCTGCTACCTGCTGCTCAACGGCGAGCTGCCGACCGCAGAACAGAAGGCCCAGTTCGTCGGCACCGTGAAGAACCACACCATGGTCCACGAGCAGTTGAAGACCTTCTTCAACGGCTTCCGTCGCGACGCCCACCCGATGGCCGTCATGTGCGGTGTAGTTGGCGCCCTCTCGGCGTTCTACCACGACTCCCTCGACATCAATAACCCGCAGCATCGCGAAATCTCCGCGATCCGCCTGGTTGCCAAGATGCCGACCCTGGCTGCAATGGTTTACAAGTACTCCATGGGCCAACCCATGATGTACCCGCGCAACGACCTGTCGTACGCGGAAAACTTCCTGCACATGATGTTCAACACCCCGTGCGAGATCAAACCGATCAGCCCGGTACTCGCCAAGGCCATGGACCGGATCTTCATCCTCCATGCCGACCACGAGCAGAACGCATCGACCTCCACCGTACGTCTGGCAGGTTCCTCGGGTGCCAACCCGTTCGCCTGTATCGCCGCCGGTATCGCTGCACTGTGGGGCCCTGCCCACGGCGGTGCGAACGAAGCCGTGTTGACCATGCTCGATGAAATTGGCGATGTCTCGAACATCGACAAGTACATCGCCAAGGCCAAAGACAAGAACGATCCGTTCAAACTGATGGGCTTCGGTCACCGGGTTTACAAAAACCGCGACCCACGCGCTACCGTCATGAAGCAGACCTGCGACGAAGTATTGAAGGAACTGGGCATCACCAACGATCCGCAACTCGAACTGGCCATGCGCCTGGAAGAGATCGCCCTGACCGACCCGTACTTCATCGAACGCTCGCTGTACCCGAACGTCGACTTCTACTCGGGGATCATCCTCAAGGCGATCGGCATTCCAACCAGTATGTTCACCGTGATCTTCGCCCTGGCGCGGACCGTCGGCTGGATCTCCCACTGGAAAGAAATGCTCTCCAGCCCGTACAAGATCGGCCGTCCGCGCCAGCTGTACACCGGCTACGAGTCGCGTGACATCACCCCGCTTGAAGACCGCAAATAAGACCTGTCTTGCGATAACGTCTTAAGCTGTACCGGGAACGGCCTCTATGTAGATAGAGGCCGTTTTTGTTTGTGCTCTTTGGTTGTGTGCATATCCGTTTTTTCGGTAACGGCGGCTGACGGTTTCGCTTTTACAGCGAGTCACTTTCGAAAAGCGCGAAAGTAACCTGCTGTAAGAGCGGAACCCTATGTGGCCGTTACCGCAGACACGAATATGTACACATTCAAAGAACCCGGTGGGCTATCAGGCCGCTTTCGCACGCAAGCCACACAACGGGCGATAACCGCCCAATAAAAAATACCCCGATCTCTCGACCGGGGCATTCGTGTCAATGCAGCTTATATATAAGAAGCCTTAGTGCGAAACCGCCCCACTCGCCCCCAACCCCGTCTGCGAACGGACAAACTGCGGGAAGAACAGCGCCCGCTCATTGTCAGCCGCAGCAGATTTGTCAGTGATCGAGAAGAACCAGATCCCGATAAAGGCAATGATCATCGAGAACAGCGCCGGGTATTCATACGGGAAGATCGCCTTCTCGTGACCCATGATCTGCACCCAGATGGTTGGCCCCAGCACCATCAAGCCAACAGCACTGACCAGCCCCAACCAACCGCCGATCATCGCACCGCGAGTCGTCAGTTTCTTCCAGTACATGGAAAGCAGCAGCACCGGGAAGTTACAGCTCGCCGCGATGGAGAACGCCAAGCCCACCATGAACGCGATGTTCTGCTTCTCGAACAGAATGCCCAGGCCGATCGCCAGCACCGCCAGGGCGATGGTGGTGATTTTCGAGACGCGGATCTCGTCCTTCTCGTTGGCCTTGCCCTTCTTGATCACGCTGGCATACAGGTCATGGGACACTGCCGAGGCTCCGGCCAGGGTCAGGCCGGCCACCACCGCCAGAATGGTCGCAAACGCCACCGCCGAGATGAAGCCCAGGAACACACTGCCACCCACCGCGTTGGCCAAATGCACCGCCGCCATGTTGTTGCCGCCCAATAGCGCGCCTGCCGCATCTTTAAAGGCCGGGTTGGTGCTGACCAGCAAGATCGCGCCGAAACCGATGATGAAGGTCAGGATGTAGAAGTAACCAATGAAGCCGGTCGCATACAGCACGCTTTTACGCGCTTCTTTCGCGTCACTCACGGTGAAGAAGCGCATCAGGATGTGCGGCAGGCCAGCGGTACCGAACATCAGTGCCAGGCCGAGGGAGAACGCCGAGATCGGGTCTTTCACCAGGCCGCCCGGGCTCATGATTGCTTCACCTTTGGCGTGAACCTTGATCGCCTCGGAGAACAGCGTGTTGAAGTCGAAGTTGACGTGCTTCATCACCATCAGCGCCATGAACGAGGCACCGGACAGCAACAGCACCGCCTTGATGATCTGCACCCAAGTAGTCGCCAGCATGCCGCCGAACAGCACGTACAGGCACATCAGGATACCGACCAGGATCACCGCAACGTGGTAGTCCAGGCCGAACAGCAGCTGAATCAGCTTGCCAGCACCAACCATCTGCGCGATCAGGTAGAACGCCACCACCACCAGCGAACCGCACGCCGACAGCGAGCGGATCTGGGTTTGCCCCAGGCGATAGGACGCCACGTCGGCAAAGGTGTACTTGCCCAGGTTACGCAGACGTTCGGCGATCAGGAACAGAATGATCGGCCAGCCCACCAGGAAGCCGATCGAGTAGATCAGGCCGTCGTAGCCGGAGGTGAACACCAGGGCGGAAATACCCAGGAAGGACGCCGCGGACATGTAGTCACCGGCAATCGCCAGACCGTTCTGGAAACCGGTGATCTTGCCACCCGCCGCATAGTAGTCGGCGGCCGATTTGTTGCGCTTGGACGCCCAATAGGTGATGCACAAGGTTGCCCCGACGAACACCACGAACATCATGATCGCGGATACGTTGAGCGGTTGTTTCTGCACGGCACCCGTCAGGGCCTCAGCCGCCCAGGCGCCCGGTGCAAAGGCTGCGATGCTCAAGAGAGCGATTAGACGCCGGATCATTGCTGAGCCTCCTTGAGAATCGCATTGTTCAAGTCGTCGAATTCGCCATTGGCGCGTCGTACGTAGATGCCAGTCAGGACAAAGGCCGAAACAATCAGCCCGACACCGATCGGAATGCCCCAGGTAATCGAAGACTCGGGGCTGATTTTTGCGCCCAGAATATGCGGCCCGTAAGCAATCAAAAGGATGAATCCGGAGTACAGCCCAAGCATGATCGCTGAAAGAATCCAGGCGAATCGTTCTCTCTTGCTAACCAGCTCCTTGAAGCGCGGGCTGTTTTGAATCGAGAGGTAAATGCTGTCGTTCATTGTTTTTATCCTCGCAGCACAGATTTAAGTTGGAACGTTATCCACTCTATGCGGCTGCCGGAGAGGTTCCAGACGACCTTAGTATTAGAACGACATGACGGCTTCTCCCCCGCCGAATTCCCACAGAAAGCAAAAAGCCCCTTGGCATTTAAACCAAGGGGCTTTGAGAGGTGCTGACCAGACGCTTCAGCTCAAATCATTTGGTCCATTCGGCAACGCGATCCGGGTGTTTAGCTACCCAGTCTTTCGCTGCGGCTTCAGGCTTGGCACCGTCCTGAATCGCCAACATGACCTGGCCGATTTCGTCCTTCGACGCCCACTGGAAGTTCTTCAGGAACTTCGCGACTTCAGGCGCTTTGGTTGCCAGTTCTTTGCTGCCGATGCTGTTCACGGTTTCAGCTGCGCCGTAAACGCCTTTCGGGTCTTCCAGGAAGCGCAGTTTCCACTTGGCGAACATCCAGTGCGGCACCCAACCGGTAACGGCAATGGATTCGTTTTTCTTCTCGGCACGGGTCAGCTCGGCAATCATGCCGGCGCCGGAACTGGCCTTGAGGGTGTAATTGTCCAGACCGTAATCCTTGATGGCCTGATCGGTCTTGAGCATCACGCCTGAACCGGCGTCGATGCCGACGATACGGCCCTTGAAGCTGTCGTCGGTTTTCAGATCCGCAATAGACTTGGCCTTGACGTACTCCGGCACGATCAGACCGATTTTCGCATCCTTGAAGTTCGGGCCGTAGTCGACGACCTGATCCTTGTTCTTCGCCCAGTATTCGCCGTGAGTCACAGGCAGCCACGCCGACAGCATGGCGTCGAGTTTGCCGGTGGCCACACCTTGCCACATGATCCCGGTGGCAACCGCTTGCAGTTTCACGTCATAACCGAGTTTCTGTTTGATCACTTCAGCAGCCACGTTGGTCGTGGCGACGCTGTCCGACCAGCCGTCCACATAACCGATCGTTACTGCCTTGCCTTCAGCGCTGGCTACGGTAGAACTGATTGCCAGCACCAAAGCGGCACCTGCGCCCAAGAGTCGTCGCATCTTCATCGTTACTTCCCCGAAAGTGCTGCACTCGACGGATGCCGAGTCGCTCAACGTATTTTTATGGTGCACAGCGCCCCCATCACGCCGACCGCAAACTCGCTCGATTATCAGTGGAGTGCTGACGTGTCGATCATCAACCTGACGCCAACAGTGACCTGCTCTGCCAGCGACCTCAAGACATCGAGAAACGACATCAGAAGGCCATTAATCGCGACCGCTAAAAATACATAGTCCATTCCGCCTGAACTTTGCATGTCAAAACCAAGCAGCCCACCAAGCGTAGGCCAAATGCAGGTAACATGCCGGGCTTTGCTCCCAGACGGCCTGAACATGCCCGCGACATCACGCTTTCCTTTTTTGGCTTATCTTTTTGCTTGCCTGCTGGGTCTGTTTGCCCTCGGCGGCTTCTGGTACGGCCTCGGCAAACCGGTGATCCTGCCGGACGTGGCCAGCGCAACGCACAAGCTGCAATGCGCCTCCTACACCCCGTTCGACAAGGACCAATCGCCATTCGACGTGCCGTTCAAACTGCGCCCCGAGCGCATGGACGCCGACCTCGCCCTGTTGGCGACCCGATTCGAATGCATCCGCACCTATTCCATGACCGGCCTCGAAGCCCTGCCCGACCTGGCGCGCAAGCACGGCCTGAAGCTGATGATCGGCGCCTGGGTCAACAGCAACCCGGTGGACACCGCCAAGGAAGTCGACCTGCTGATCGCCTCGGCCAATGCCAACCCGGATGTGGTGACCTCGGTCATCGTCGGCAACGAAGCCCTGCTGCGCAAGGAAGTCACCGGCGCGCAACTGGCAACGCTGATCAATAAAGTCAAAAGCCGGGTCAAGCAACCGGTGACCTACGCCGACGTCTGGGAGTTCTGGCTCAAACACCCGGAAGTCGCCCCGGCAGTGGATTTCCTGACCATCCATTTATTGCCGTACTGGGAAGACGATCCGTCGAACATCGACGCCGCGCTGCAACATGTGGCTGAAGTGCGCCAGGTGTTCGGCAACAAGTTCGCGCCCAAGGACGTGATGATTGGCGAAACCGGCTGGCCGAGCGAAGGTCGTCAGCGCGAAACGGCGCTGCCGAGCCGGGTCAATGAAGCCAAGTTCATCCGCAGCTTTGTGATCATGGCCGAGCAGCAAGGCTGGCATTACAACCTGATCGAGGCGTTCGACCAGCCCTGGAAACGCGCCAGCGAAGGTGCGGTGGGCGGTTATTGGGGACTGTTCGATGCCGATCGCCAGGACAAGGGCGTGCTCGCCGGGCCGGTCTCGAACGTGCCGTACTGGTCGCAATGGCTGGCGGTGGGTGGCCTGATCTTCATCGGCACGCTGATCCTCGGCGGTCGGGTTCGCAGCACCCGCGCAGCGTTGGTGCTGCCACTGCTCGGTGCCCTGGCGGCCTGCTCGATTGGCGCCTGGGGCGACCTGGCCCGCGTCACCACCCGTTTTGCCAGTGAATGGTTGTGGGTAGCGTTGCTGACGGGGTTGAACCTGTTGGTGCTGGCCCATGCCGCGCTGACCTTGAGCGCCCGCACCGGTTGGCGTGGGCGCGCCTTCAATGCACTGGAACGTCGAGCCGGCTGGTGGCTGGCAGCGACAGGTTTTGCCGCGGCGGTGATGATGCTGGAACTGGTGTTCGACCCGCGTTATCGCAGCTTCCCGAGTGTCGCCTTCATCCTGCCGGCGCTGGTGTACCTGTGCCGGCCGGTGAGCGTGCCTCGTCGGGAAATCGCCGTGCTGACCTTCATCATCGGCGCCGGCATTGCGCCGCAGCTGTTTCGTGAAGGTCTGCAGAATCAGCAGGCTTGGGGCTGGGCGCTGGTGAGTGTGTTGATGGTCGCGGCGTTGTGGCGCAGCTTGCGGGTTCGCAAGGGGTAATCTTCAGCGGGCAAGCCTGCTCCCACAGGGTTTACGCAATCCTTGTGGGAGCGGCGGTGCGGCGATCCGACTTGCCCGCGAAGGCTGACTATCAGGCACTACGAGAAGCCCGAACCAGACGCAATGCAGCAATCACCACCGCAAACACCGCCAACGTGGTGGTGTACAACGCCAGCGCCGGAAACCCGAACACCAGCGCCAATACCGCCAACCACCACCCTGCCCGCCCCGACAGCACAAAACCGGTCACGGCTGCCGCCACTGCCGCCCAGCCCAGCACCTTGAAATGAATCATCAAACCCAGGTTCGAGCGCACCTGGCATTCCCAGCGACTGGCCTCGTCAACGCAGATGCCGACCCATTGAGCATCCTCCATGAAGCCATAACGCGTGCCATAACTGGCGGCCAGCCACAATGGCAGAAGAACGAGCAGCAGAATCACGGGCAGACGGCGGGACATGAAGCACTCCAATAAACGAAATCGGCCGCCAGCTTAATCCCCCGCCCGTGGTAAGCAAATAACATCAATTAACTGTTCATGAAATAACTGCAAAGTGTATCGTCCCGCTACCGTTGCTCCGAAATCAGGCCTGTTTGCGGCCGATGCATGGCACTTTGGCCCAAATCCGATGGTCATAGCCTGCGAACTTCATCTGGCACCTTCCTCTAAGGGATCTAGTCATGCTCCGTTCCTTGCGCTTCGCCGCCCTGTTTGGCGGCTTGCTTTTAAGTGCGTCCGTACTGGCGGCCGATATTGACGCCGCCAGTTATGGCTACCCCCTGACCAACCCGTTCGAGGCGACCATCGCCACGACACCGCCCGACTTGCGCCCGGAATTGCCGCTGGATGAAGACATCAATCAGTCAGACCGCAGTGTCACGATGCGCCCGGAGCGTGAGTTCAATCTGCCGGACAACTTCTGGCCGGTGAAAAAACTCACCTATCGCATCGCCACGCAGGATCATGCCGCACCGTTGATCTTCCTGATCTCCGGCACCGGTGCACGCTATGACAGCACCCTCAACGAATACCTGAAAAAGCTCTATTACAAGGCCGGCTATCACGTGGTGCAGCTGTCGTCGCCCACCAGCTTCGACTTCATGAGCGCCGCCTCGCGCTTCGCCACCCCGGGCGTGACCAAGGAAGATGCCGAAGACATGTACCGGGTGATGCAGGCTGTGCGGGCGCAAAACCCGAAACTGCCGGTCACCGATTATTTCCTGACCGGTTATAGCCTCGGCGCCCTGGATGCGGCTTTTGTTGCACACCTGGATGAAACCCGTCGCAGCTTCAACTTCAAGAAAGTCTTGCTGCTCAACCCGCCGGTCAACCTTTACACCTCGGTCACCAACCTGGACAAGCTGGTACAGACCGAGGTCAAGGGCATCAACAACACCACCACTTTCTATGAGCTGGTGCTGGGGAAACTGACCCGCTACTTCCAGCAAAAGGGCTACATCGACCTCAACGATGCCCTGCTCTACGACTTCCAGCAGTCCAAGCAACACCTGAGCAACGAGCAGATGGCGATGCTGATCGGCACTTCGTTCCGTTTCTCGGCGGCGGACATCGCCTTTACCTCGGACCTGATCAACCGTCGCGGCCTGATCACGCCACCGAAATTCCCGATCACCGAAGGCACTACCCTCACGCCGTTCCTCAAACGCGCGCTGCAGTGTGACTTCGACTGCTACATCACCGAGCAGGTCATCCCGATGTGGCGCGCCCGCACCGACGGTGGCAGCCTGCTGCAACTGATTGATCAGGTCAGCCTGTATGCACTGAAGGACTACCTGCACGACAGCCCGAAAATCGCCGTCATGCACAACGCCGACGACGTGATCCTCGGCCCTGGCGACCTGGGCTTTCTGCGCCGCACCTTTGGCGATCGCTTGACTGTTTATCCATTGGGCGGCCATTGCGGCAACCTCAACTATCGCGTCAACAGCGACGCCATGCTGGAGTTTTTCCGTGGCTAAATACCTCCTGCTGACCGCAGCGTTACTCTGTGCAGGCGTCGCCAATGCCGACAACAGCAAAGCCAACGCCCCAGTGGTTATCGATAAAGACGGCTTCAAGGAACCGCTGAGCAAACTCAAATTCAACCCGGGGCTGGACCAGCGCGAGTTCGAACGCTCATCGCTCAACGCACTGAACGTCTATGACCCGCTGGAAGAGTGGAACCGCCGCGTCTACCACTTCAACTACCGGTTCGACGAATGGGTGTTCCTGCCCGTGGTCAACGGCTATCGCTACGTCACCCCAAGTTTCCTGCGCACCGGCGTCAGCAACTTCTTCAACAACCTCGGTGATGTGCCGAACCTGGTGAACAGCCTGCTGCAATTCAAGGGGCAGCGCTCGCTGGACACCACCGCTCGCCTGCTGCTCAACACCACCATCGGTGTCGCCGGCCTGTGGGATCCGGCCACCGCCATGGGCCTGCCGCGCCGCAATGAAGACTTCGGCCAGACCCTGGGCTTCTACGGTGTACCGGGCGGCGCCTACCTGGTGCTGCCGATCCTCGGCCCGTCGAACCTGCGTGACACCGCAGGCCTGGCGGTCGACTACACCGGCGAATCGGCGATCAATTTCCTGAACGTGTCCGAAGTCAGTTCCAACCACCCGGAAATCTGGGTACTGCGCGGCATCGACAAGCGCTATCAGAACGGCTTCCGCTACGGGCAGATGAACACACCGTTCGAGTATGAAAAAGTGCGTTACGTGTATACCGAGGCGCGCAAGCTGCAGATCGCCGAGTAACTTCGTCGGCAACAAAAAAGGCCATTCGATTTGCGTCGAATGGCCTTTTTCATGCGCGGCGTATCAAACACCAGCTCCCAGAGCTTCAGGCTTTCACCGTTTTCCAGAGCTTGCCTACCGCCATCACCCCCACCAACACCGCCGCACCCGCGACAATCCCGGCCACCGCATTGAGCAACGTCGGCACGATAAACCCGGCGCCACCAGACGCTGCGGTGACACTCTCGATCCAGTGATGAACCACCGGCACACCATGGGTCAGAATCCCGCCGCCGACCAGAAACATCGCCGCCGTGCCGATCACCGACAGGCTTTTCATCATGTACGGCGCCGCGCGCAGAATCCCGTCGCCGATGCTTTTGGCCATCTGGCCCGGCTTCTGGGTCAGCCACAGGCCAAGGTCGTCGAGTTTGACAATGCCGGCTACCAGGCCATAGACGCCGATAGTCATGACGATGGCGATGCCCGAAAGCACGATCACTTGCTGGGTCAGCGAAGCGTCAGCCACAGTGCCCAAGGTGATGGCGATGATTTCTGCCGACAAAATGAAATCGGTACGAATCGCCCCTTTGATCTTGTCCTTCTCGAACGCCACCAGATCGACTGCCGGATTGGCCACGGCCTCGACCAGCTCTGCGTGTTCAGCCTGATCTTCGGCTTTGCTGTGCAGGAATTTGTGGGCGAGTTTTTCGAAGCCTTCGAAGCACAGGTAAGCGCCACCGACCATCAGCAACGGTGTGACCAGCCACGGAATGAACGCACTGATAGCCAACGCCGACGGCACCAGGATCAGCTTGTTGAGAAACGAGCCCTTGGCGACTGCCCATACCACCGGGATTTCCCGTTCGGCACGCACGCCGGAAACCTGCTGGGCGTTGAGCGCCAGATCGTCGCCCAGTACACCGGCGGTCTTCTTCGCGGCCATTTTGGTCATCAACGCTACATCGTCCAGTACGGTGGCGATGTCGTCGATCAGCACCAGCAAACTGCTTCCTGCCATGAATCGGGTTTCCTTCTTGAATGAATGGTGCGCAGCATAACGCGACCCGAGGCCACACGGGGCATTCTTGAGCGCCGCGCGAGGCCGGTGCTACCATGCGCAACCGCCAGAACAGGCAAGGAACCCCTTGGTTTATGAGCACTATCCGCGAGCGCAACAAAGAACTGATCCTGCGTGCCGCCAGTGAAGAATTTGCCGACAAGGGCTTCGCTGCGACCAAAACCAGTGACATCGCGGCCAAGGCCGGGCTGCCCAAGCCTAACGTCTACTACTACTTCAAATCCAAGGAAAACCTCTACCGCGAGGTCCTGGAAAGCATCATCGAGCCCATCCTGCAAGCCTCGACGCCGTTCAACGCCGACGGCGTGCCCAGCGAGGTGCTCAGTGGCTACATCCGCTCGAAAATCCGCATCTCCCGCGACCTGCCCTTCGCCTCCAAGGTGTTCGCCAGCGAAATCATGCACGGCGCCCCGCATTTGAGCCCCGACCTGGTCGAGCAGCTCAACGGCCAGGCCAGGCACAACATCGACTGTATCCAGACCTGGATCGACCGCGGCCAGATCGCCCCGATCGACCCCAACCACCTGATGTTCAGCATTTGGGCCGCGACCCAGACCTACGCCGATTTTGACTGGCAGATCTCCGCAGTGACCGGCAAGGCCAAGCTGGATGAGGCCGACTATGAAGCGGCGGCGCAGACAATTATCCGGTTGGTGCTCAAGGGGTGTGAGCCGGACTGATAGCGGCCCAGGATCAATGCCGACTCGGCAGTCCATGAAAACTGCCGGTCGGGATTGCATGTTTGCGCCCTCTAAACCTTCGGCAGCGGATTCAACGCCACGGCTGCCCTGGGTTTTCTGAAAAAGATCCAGTAGACGATCGTGAGGATCAGCAGGAAAGGCACACCGAATACCAAGGTCATTTTGAAGGCATCGGTGAAGTAGGTGGTGATCATCACCGCGCCCATCAGCAGCAGCCCCAACAACGTGGTGTACGGGAACAGGCGCATGCGGAAGGACAGTTTCCGTTCACCGTTGCGCTCGTGGTAGCGACGGAAACAGTAGTGGGTCAGGAAGATCATGAACCAGGTGAAGATCGCGCCGAACATCGAGATCGCCATCATCAAGGTGAAGGAGCTTTCCGGGTACAGCACATTGAGCAACGTTGCCAGGGCAATGCCGGAACTCGACAGCAACAAGGCATTCAGCGGGATTCCGGTCTTGCTCAACACCCCCATGGACTTGGGTGCATAACCGCCGCGGGACAGGCTGAACATCATGCGGGTGGTGATGTAGAGCTGACTGTTCATCGCCGACAACGCCGCAATCAGGATCACGAAGTTCATCACGCCGGTTGCGCCGGGAATGCCGATGGTCTGCATGACGGTGACGAACGGGCTCTGCGCTTGACCGGCCTGGACCCACGGCACAATCGCCAGCATCAGGGCCAGGGTCAGCAGGTAGAACACCACCAGCCGCACGATGGTCGCACGAAAAGCCTTCTTCACCGCCCGCTCCGGGTCCTGCGCCTCGCCGGCGGCCACTGCGATCATTTCCACGCTCAGATAGCTGAAGATCGAGACGATCACCGCAATCCACATGCCTTGCAGACCATTGGGAAAGAAGCCGCCGTGGGCGGTGTAATTGTGCACGCCGTAATCCGCGTTGCCGGAACCGAACACCACATACACCGCGAGGAGGATGAAGCCGACAATCGCACCGATCTTGATGGTCGAGAACCAGTACTCGAAGGTGCCGAAGGTTTTCACGCTGATGGCGTTGAGCACGATCAGCATGCTCGAGAACGAAACAATCCAGATCCATTCCGGCACGTTGGCGAACCAGTACTTCATGTACATCGCCACCGCCGTCACTTCCGTACCCACTGCCAGCACAATCGCCGCCCAATAGGCATAGCGCACCAGGAACCCGGCCAATGGGCTGACATAGAATTCGGCATAGGCGCCGAACGAGCCGGAGGTCGAATGGGCCACCGTCATTTCCGCCAGACAGCCCATCAACAGCAGGGTGATGATCGCGCCAATCGCGTAGCTGAGCAAAACACTCGGCCCGGCATAACCAATGGCGTAGGCACTTCCCATGAACAGCCCGGTGCCAATCGCACCGCCAATGGCGATCATGCTCATCTGACCCGAGGTGAGCTGGCGCCTGAGGCCCTGCTCACGCTTGGAGATATTTTCAAAACCGGCGTTATCGGTCATTTTTCTTTCCTCTGAATATTGTCTTTCTTGAAGAGAGCAAATCGTTTGGGTTGCCGGTGGAGATCAGCCACGGATCAGAAAATATTCAGCGGATACTCGATGATCACCCGGACTTCGTTGTTGTCGGTGGTGTCCGCCCGGGCCACCTGGGCGGTGGAACGTATACTGGCCTGACGCACACGTATCGACAGGTCCTTGGCCTTGCCCTCCTGCACCACGTAGCGCGCTTCAAGGTCGCGTTCCCAGCGTTTGCCGTCACTGCCGTAACGCCCATAGGCACCATTGGGGCCACCGTCGTAGTGGCTGTCGTCGATATGGTCACCGCTCACATAGCGCGACATGAAGCTCAGGCCCGGCACGCCAAAGGGCGCCATGTCCAGGTCATAACGCAGCTGCCAGGAACGCTCATTGGGCGCGTTGAAGTCGAGGATCTGTACCGAGTTGGCAAGGAATACCGAGGTGCCCGGCTGCTGATCGAAGCCGAGATAATCGAACGGTTCATCGCCATCGACCCGTTGGTAGGCCAGGGTCAAGCGGTGCGCACCCACCTTGTAAGCGGCGGCCAGCGACCAGGTGGTGTTGTCGATCTTGCCGGCCAGGCGCTGGCCATAGTCGTTGGTGCGATAGAGGTTGAAATCCAGGTTCAGCGACTGGTTTTCGCTCAGGGCATAGCTGTAGTTGGCGTTGGCGTAGTACTGCCGCCAGATATCAGCGAACTGCGAACCATACAGGCTGACGCTCAATTGATCGCTCAGGGCATAACTGCCGCCCAGATAATCGACGCTGCGGGTTTCCACCCCGGCATACAGCGCCTTGAGGGCGCCATCGTCGTTGGTCGACGCACTGTCATTGCCCGAGGTGAAGTGCCCGGCATCGAGTTGCAGTCCTTTCAACTCGTTGCTGGTCAGCTGGAAACCATTGGCGTAGGTGGTGAACAGGCGCGCCGAGCCGGTGCCGAACACCGGGTTGAGCGGTGTCAGATTGCCGTATTTGAGTTCGGTCTTCGAGATCCGCGCCTTGAGCGCGCCACCCGCTTCGGAATACTCATCCTCGGCGCGTCCATCGGAATCGACCGGCAACAAACCGGTGCCGGTACGCCCCCTGCCGCTGTCGAGCTTGAGACCCAACTGCGCGTAGGCGTCGACTCCGAAACCCACTGTGCCCTGGGTATAGCCGGAACGATAATCGAGCATAAGTCCGTGGGCCCACTCCTCCCGATAGTTCTGGCTGCCCGGGTTGTTGAGGTTGTTGCGGTAGAAATAGAAATTGCGATTGGTCAGGGTCAGGCTGCTGTCTTCAACGAATCCATTGTCGGGTGCGGCATAGGCCACTTGGCCGAGACAGCTGGTAATGGCGAGCGGCAAGGCGGGCCAAAGGGACAATTTCATTCTGCGTGTTCCTTATTATTGTGTTTTCACAGAAGTGCTTATCGGAGGCGACCGAAGCCCTGCTGCCGTGAAATTCGCGGCAGCAAGACAAAGGCGTCGGGGGGTATCAGGTGACGCTGTGGCGGATCTGGAATTGCTCTTGCGACCAGGTTTTCTGATCAAGTATTTCGCCGAGGATCTGCACCGCATCCCAGACCTCGGTGAAGCTGGTGTACAGCGGGGTGAAGCCGAACCGCATGATCCGCGGCTCGCGGTAATCGCCGATCACGCCACAGGCGATCAAGGCCTGGATCACCGCATAACCCTGGGGATGTTCGAAGCTGACATGGCTGCCACGCTTGGCGTGTTCGCGTGGAGTGACCAGGGTCAGCTCGTGAGCGGCGCAGCGCTGCTCGACCAACTGGATGAACAGGTCCGTCAGCGCCAGGGACTTGCTGCGCAGGCTGGCCATGTCGGTCTGGGCGAAGACATCCAGACCACACTCGATCATCGCCAATGAAGTGATGGGCTGGGTGCCGCACAAATAGCGGGCGATTCCGCTGCTCGGCTGGTAATGCGACTCCATGGCGAACTGCCGCGAATGACCAAACCAGCCGGACAGCGGTTGCGCCACCAGATCGCACAGCTCAGGGGAAACCCAGACGAAAGCTTGCGAGCCCGGACCGCCATTGAGGTACTTGTAGGTGCAACCGATGGCGTAGTCGGCGCGCGCCTGATGCAGATCGACCGGCACCGCCCCGGCGGAATGCGCCAGGTCCCAGATGGCCAGCGCGCCGCATTCATGGGTCAGCGCGGTCAGGGCCTGCATGTCGTGCATGTAGCCGGTCTTGTAGTTGACGTGGGTGAGCATGACCACCGCGGTGTCCTGGTCAATCGCTTGCGGCAGCTCTTGCGGGCTGTCGACCAGACGCAGGCTATAGCCCTGCTGCAGCATGTCCGCCAGACCTTCGGCGATATACAGGTCAGTCGGGAAGTTGCTGGTCTCGGTAACGATCACCCGCCGCGTCGGCGCCCGCGTGGCTTGCACGCGCAGGGCGGCGCTGAGCACCTTGAACAGGTTGATCGAGGTGGTGTCGGTCACCACCACTTCGCCGTCATCGGCGCCAATCAGCCCCGCCAGTCGATTGCCCAGACGTTCAGGCAGGTCGCGCCAGCCGGCGCTGTTCCAGCTGCGAATCAGGCCATTGCCCCATTCATCGGCGATCACTGCCTGAGCACGCGCCAGCGCTGCGACCGGGCGCGCGCCCAAGGAGTTGCCGTCGAGATAGATCACGCCTTCGGGGAGCACAAACTGCTTGCGCAGAGGGGCCAGAGCGTCCTGCGCATCAAGCGTCAGACAATCGTTTCTTGTAGTCATTGGGTGTCCTGCTTTTTGAAAGAAGTGCCGTCCGGGCAGATCGCGATAGTCGGGTGTGAGTGTCGTGTTTCAGGCGCTATTTGCGCCTTCACGGTGAGGAAATAATGAACGAAGCTTTAGAGAATTTTCGTGCAAAGTAAGCGGCCATCTAGTATTTATCTCGAAGAAAATTCGAATCCAACTCCAAATATCGCGGATTTATTCTAGTCATGACTCTCGACCCGACAGACCTGCGGATCCTGCACCTCTTGCAACGAGACGGCCGTATCAGCAACCACGAAATGGCAGAGAAGGTCGCACTGTCGCCGTCGGCCTGTTTGCGCCGTTTACGCTTGCTGGAAAGTGAAGGAATCATCACCGGCTATCGCGCGATGCTGAACGCAGAGAAGCTGGGAGTCGAACTGGAAGCCATCGTCCATGTGTCATTGCGACAGGACGTCGAGGACTGGCACGAGACCTTCATCAAGAAGGTCCAGTTGTGGCCGGAAGTGGTCACCGCCTACGTGATTACCGGGGCGAGCAACTATGTGCTGCGGGTCCAGGCGCGCAATGTCAAACACTTCTCCGACTTCATCGTCAACCAACTGAACCGCACGGCGGGGGTGACTGATATCCGCTCGGAAATCGTGTTGCAGAAAATCAAGGAGCGGGAGACGTTGCTTGATTTGGTGGTGCGTAAGTGAGCCGCCGGGATATTCAGACCCCGCGCATGCGCCGGGCTTCGTTACGCTGCAAGGTCGTGCTGGGGGACTCGTCGAACAACTTGCGGTATTCGGCGGAAAAACGTCCCAGATGCGTAAAGCCCCAGCCCATGGCAATCGCGGAAATATTGCGCGCCGAGCCGTGTTCGAGGATTTCCTGGCGCACAGCGTTCAACCGGTATTTTTTCAGGTAGACCATCGGCGACAGGGCGAAGTACTTCTTGAACGCCTCGCACAGCTTGAAACGCGAGACCCCGGCCGCGACCTCGATATCCTCCAGGTGCAAGGCTTCGCGAGCATTGTCGTGAATGTATTGTTTGGCTCTGATCAGGTAGTGCGGCAGTTTCACGCCAAGCACGTTGCGCAATTCTTCGGAGTAGTTGTTCGGCTGGGCGAGGATCAAACCTTTGATCAATGAGCTTTCGATGTCCCGAGTGAAGACTACCTGTTCGTACAGTTCATTGCTGCGTTCCAGCTCCGCGATGAAATAACGCGCCATGCGCCACCACGAGGCCGACGCGCCGTCCACCGCATCCATCACCGGCTCGAAACGCAGCGGCGTATCCAGCGGTCGCTGCAGCATGCCCTCCAGCGACTCGCTCATGGCGACGCGGGTGATCACCACCTGAACTTTGCGGCAGTCACCGGAGATCGCCAGCATCTGGTTCTCGTTCGGGGAAATGATCACCCCTTGATCGCGGTTGGATTTCGACACGCTGCCATTCTTGCTCAGCTCCTGCTCGCCCACCAAAGGCAAACTCAGGCTGTAACTACTGAAGTGCTCGGCGTCTTCGATATCGATGGTGACATCGGTGCCGTATGAGAGCGTGCCCAGGGTCGTGGCCATCGACTTGAACACATTGGCGCTGTGATGAAAGCGGATCCGCTCGGGCGTCGAAGTCTGGAGGCGGTGCGGCCCGCAGATACCAGACATCCAGTTCCTCGCACCCTCGAGGTCATAGTGATCGATACGAATGTCGCGAAACTGCGGATCAGCGTTGCTACTCATCACGGCGCACCCACGGCAAAGGCTATTGAACTATCGGCAAGGCCCGATCCTTGGCCATACGCATCCGGTAAAAACCGAAGATGATCAACACCCACACCGGTATCGCGAAGACTGAAGCGCGTATCCCTGGAATCATCAGCATGACGCAGACGATCATGGCCATGAAGGCCAGGCACAGGTAATTACTGTAAGGGAACCAGAACGCCTTGAAGCCCGGCACGATACCTCGCTGGCCCATGATTTTGCGAAATTTCAGGTGCGTCAGGCTGATCATCGCCCAGTTGATCATCAGCGATGCGACCACCAGTGCAAAGAGCAACTCAAGCGCTTCATGCGGGGCGAGGTAGTTAACCAGCACGGACAGCATGGTGATCAACGCAGATACGCCCAGCGCCAGTAGAGGCACGCCCTGCTTGTTCAGTTTCATCAGCGCCTTGGGTGCATCGCCCTGTTCGGCCAGGCCATAGAGCATGCGGCTGTTGCAGTAGACGCCACTGTTATAGACAGAGAGCGCCGCTGTGAGCACCACGAAATTGAGGATGTGCGCTGCGGTGTCACTGCCGATCAAGGAGAAGATCTGCACGAACGGGCTGCCGCTATAGGCATCGCCCGAAGCGCCCAGTGTCTGCAGCAGTTGATCCCACGGATACAGCGACAGCAACACGGTGAGTGCGCCGACGTAGAAGATCAGCACGCGATAAACCACCTGGTTGATCGCCTTGGGAATCACCTTACCCGGCTCGCTGGCTTCAGCGGCGGTGATACCGACCAGTTCCAGACCGCCGAAGGAGAACATGATGAACGCCATGGACATCAGCAATCCGGTGGTGCCGTTGGGAAAGAAGCCGCCGTGACTCCACAGATTGCTGACCGAGGCCTGCGGGCCGCCCGTTCCGCTGAACAACATGTAGCAGCCCAGGACGATCATGCCAATGATCGCGACAACCTTGATGATGGCGAACCAGAACTCCATTTCGCCGAAGACTTTGACGTTCATCATATTGATGAAATTGACCAGGACGAAGAACACCGCCGCGCTGACCCAGGAGGGGACTTCCGGCCACCAGAACTGCACGTACTTGCCGACAGCCGTCAACTCGGCCATGCCCACCAGCACATACAGCACCCAGTAGTTCCAGCCGGACAGAAAGCCGGCATAGCCGCCCCAGTATTTGTGGGCAAAATGACTGAAGGAGCCGGCCACCGGTTCCTCGACAATCATTTCGCCCAGCTGGCGCATGATCAGAAAGGCGATGAAGCCGGCAATCGCATAGCCGAGGATCATCGACGGCCCGGCCGATTTGAGGACTCCGGCAGAGCCGAGAAACAACCCGGTCCCTATCGCTCCGCCCAATGCGATCAGCTGAATATGACGATTTTTCAGCCCTCGCTTGAGCTCGCCTTGTCGCAAGATTTCATCCGCCATCTGGTTACCTTCTAATTGTTATGGTCAGGCATGGTTTGGATGCGTCAATTTACTCAATTGCCGCTCGGTTTAAGCGTTCAGACATCATTCTCGGCAAATTAAAGAGTTGAGCGCACTCGCCACAACTCCGGGAACAGCACGGTATCGAGCATCTTGCGCAGATAACCGACACCTTCTGTGCCACCGGTCCCTGGTTGAAAGCCGATGATCCGCTCGACCGTGGTCACATGCCGGAAGCGCCATTGACGGAACGAGTCCTCAAGGTCGATGAGTTTCTCCGCCAGCTGATAGAGATCCCAATAACGCGAAGGGTCAGTGTAGACCTCGCGCCAGGCGGCTTCGACCGACGCGTCATGCACCGTCGGACTGCTCGGGTCGCGTTCGAAACGCTGTGGGTCGATGGTCAAGCCTGCGCTGACCATCAAGCGAATCGCCTCGTCATACAGCGACGGTGTGGCGATTGCCTTTTCAAGCGCCTGCAACAGTTCCGGCCGATGCGCATGGGGGCGCAACAGGGTCGCGCTTTTGTTGCCCAGAATGAATTCGATCTCGCGGTACTGGAACGACTGAAAGCCCGATGACTGCCCCAGAAACGGCCGTATAGCGTGGTACTCGGTGGGTGTCATGGTCGCCAGCACCGTCCAGGCATGCACCAGCTGATCAAAAATCCGCGAGACCCGCGCCAGCATCTTGAACGCGGGCGGCAACTCTCCCAGTCGAATGTGTTCACGAGCGGCTTTGAGCTCGTGCAGCATCAGCTTCATCCACAGCTCTGACGTCTGATGCTGGATGATGAACAGCATCTCGTTATGGTCCGGAGATAACGGGTGCTGTGCGCTGAGAATGCGCCCCAGATCCAGGTAGTCGCCGTAGCTCATGGAGTCGGAAAAATTCAGCTCGGCGTTATGCCATTCTTCCGTCTGGTTTGCAGGTGAATAGGGGCATTGGCTCATTGAGTCGGCTCCTCAAGTTGCGGTTTATTCAGTGGACGCAAAATTGCCCTGACCGGACTGGCGTCCAGATGGGCAAAACGCAGCGGCAGCGCGATCAATTCATAGTCCCCTTCCGGGACGTCATCGAGCACGATGCCCTCGAGAATAGCCATGCCATGTCGGGCTACGGCATTGTGCGAATCCATGGTTTTGGATTGCTGAGGGTCCAGCGATGGCGTATCGATACCGATCAAGCGCACACCGAGGCTCGCCAGCAGGTCGACGGTTTCTTTGGCGACGGCGGTAAAATCCGGATCCCAGGCGCTCAATGGCGCTTGTCCCCAGGTGCGCAGCAGCACCCGTTCAGGCAGGTCTTGCAAGCGACCTTCAAGCTGCTCGGGGTGCACCAGCGGGCCGCTATTCAGGCAATGCAGCACACGGCAAGGCCCCATATAGACATCGAGCGACACATCGCCAATGGCCGCGCCATCAGCGCTGTAATGCAGCGGCGCGTCGACATGGGCACCCGTGTGAGGCGACAGGGTGATACGCCCGACATTCACCGGACACTCGGGTCCGAAGCTCCACACGCGCTCTTCCTGGAAAGGTGTGTCACCCGGCCAGGTAGGTGTAGCGGTGCTCAAAGGCGGGCTGATATCCCACCACGACAGTGTTGTTTTCATTGTAAAGCTCTCGGCCTGTTCCGAGAGAATGATACGAGTGATACCTCTGAATTTTCTTGCGAAAATATTCGGCAATAGCCAAATATTTCGCACAAAATTCTAAAAATCTGGAATTTACCGGATGGAAATTTCAACGAAGAAAGCAGGCAGCTAAAAAGCTGTTTTCGTCCGCAAGACGCTTTCGCGAGTAAGCTCGCGAAAGCGGTAAATCAGGCGCCGAAGATCAACCAGCCACCCCCGCATCCGCCTTCAACCCCTGCCCCTCGATCGCGCGGATCGCACACTGCTCATCGACATCTGACAGATCACCGCTGATGCCAACCGCCCCCAACACAGTCCCGTCCTGATCCCGAACCAACACGCCGCCGGGCACCGGGACGACGCTGCCCTGCCCCAGGCTATTCAGCGCGGCGAAGAAAGCCGGGCGTTGTTGGGCGTCCTGTGCCAGCAGGCGTGAGCCCTTGCCCAGGGCAATCGCGCCCCAGGCCTTGCCGATGGCGATCTGCGGACGCAGCAGGCTGGCGCCGTCTTCACGTTGCAGCGTTATCAGGTGCCCGCCGGCATCCAATACTGCAACGGTCAATGGCGCGGCAGAGATGGCCCGCCCTGCGGTGATGGCCTGATCGGCCAGGTTGACTGCAACTTTCAAGGTTAAAGCGCTCATGGTGCCGTCCTCATTTTGTTATTGGGAAAGCCGTTGGATTGCTTTTCGTTGCGCAATCCGATGCAACAAATAGAACACAATGAATTATTTTTTTGTATACAATAATTTTCGAAAAGCGCGACATGCGACGAAAAGCCACAGCTATTTGGGCTTCCGACGAATGAAACAGGCGCTTGAGAAAATGGATTGACCTGCGCCGTCCGCCGTGAATACACTCTGCGCAAAGCCACTTGTATACAATTACAAAACGTAAGAGGCACAAAACCATGAGCAAAATGAGAGCAATCGAAGCCGCCGTTCTGGTGATGCGCCGCGAAGGGGTCGATACCGCTTTTGGCATCCCGGGCGCCGCGATCAACCCGCTGTACTCCGCCTTGCAGAAGGTCGGTGGCATCGATCACGTCCTCGCTCGCCACGTTGAAGGCGCCTCGCACATGGCCGAGGGTTACACCCGCACCAAGGCCGGCAACATCGGCGTGTGCATCGGCACATCGGGACCTGCCGGTACTGACATGGTCACCGGGCTCTACAGCGCTTCGGCCGACTCGATCCCGATCCTGTGCATCACCGGGCAAGCACCGCGGGCCCGTATGCACAAGGAAGACTTCCAGGCCGTCGACATCACCAGCATAGTCAAGCCGGTCACCAAGTGGGCGACCACGGTTCTGGAGCCGGGCCAGGTGCCTTACGCCTTCCAGAAAGCCTTCTATGAGATGCGCTCCAGCCGCCCCGGCCCGGTGCTGATCGACCTGCCGTTCGACGTGCAGATGGCCGAAATCGAATTCGATATCGACGCCTACCAGCCGCTGCCATTGGCCAAGCCGAGCGCGACCCGCGTGCAGGTGGAAAAAGCCCTGGCCATGCTCGACCAGGCTGAACGCCCATTGCTGGTGGCCGGTGGCGGCATCATCAATGCCGACGCCAGCGAGTTGCTGGTGGAGTTCGCCGAGCTGACCGGTATTCCGGTCATCCCGACCCTGATGGGCTGGGGCACCATCCCGGACGATCACCCGCTGATGGTCGGCATGGTCGGCCTGCAAACCTCGCACCGTTATGGCAACGCCACGATGCTGAAGTCCGACGTGGTGCTGGGCGTCGGTAACCGCTGGGCCAACCGTCACACCGGTTCGGTCGACGTTTACACCGAAGGCCGCAAGTTCATTCACGTCGACATCGAACCGACCCAGATCGGCCGCGTGTTCACCCCGGACCTGGGCATCGTGTCCGACGCCGCTGCCGCATTGACCGTGTTCATCGAAGTCGCTCGCGAATGGCAAGCCGCTGGCAAGCTGAAAAACCGCAGCGCCTGGCTGCAAGACTGTCAGCAGCGCAAAGCCAGCCTGCAGCGCAAGACTCACTTCGACAACGTGCCGGTCAAGCCGCAGCGCGTTTACGAAGAGATGAACCAGGTGTTTGGCAAGGACACCTGCTACGTCAGCACCATCGGTCTGTCGCAGATTGCCGGCGCGCAGTTCCTGCACGTCTACAAACCGCGTCACTGGATCAACTGCGGCCAGGCCGGACCGTTGGGCTGGACCATTCCGGCCGCGCTCGGCGTGGTCAAGGCGGATCCGACCCGCAAGGTGGTGGCGCTCTCGGGCGACTACGACTTCCAGTTCATGATCGAAGAACTGGCGGTGGGCGCGCAGTTCAAGCTGCCGTACATCCACGTCGTGGTGAACAACTCGTACCTGGGGCTGATCCGTCAGGCGCAGCGCGGTTTCGACATGGACTACTGCGTGCAGCTGTCCTTCGACAACCTCAACGCTCCGGAACTCAACGGCTACGGTGTCGACCATGTCGCGGTCGCTGAAGGCCTGGGTTGCAAGGCGCTGCGAGTATTCGAACCGGGTCAGATCCAGCCTGCCCTGCGCAAGGCTCAGGAGATGATCGAGGAGTTCAAGGTGCCGGTGATCGTCGAGATCATTCTGGAGCGCGTGACCAACATTTCCATGGGCACCGAGATCAACGCCGTCAACGAATTCGAAGACCTGGCGCTGGTCGGCAACGATGCGCCAACGGCGATTTCGTTGCTCGATTAAGAATGACCTGACACCTGTAGCAGCTGCCGAGGTACGAGGCTGCGTTGCGTGTCCGCAGGACCGCCATCGGGGGGCCGCTTCGCAGCCCAACGCAGCCTCGTGCCTCGGCAGCTGCTACAGGCACATATTTTTACAGGAGACCACCATGCCGCGTTTCGCAGCCAACCTGTCCATGCTGTTCACCGAGCAGGATTTTCTTGCCCGTTTCGACGCTGCCGCCAAGGCCGGCTTCAGTGGTGTCGAATACCTGTTCCCCTATGACTTCAGCTCCGCCGAAATCAAGGCCAGGCTCGATGCCAACGGTCTGACCCAGGTGCTGTTCAACCTTCCGGCCGGTGACTGGGCCAAGGGCGAACGCGGTATCGCGTGCCTGCCGGATCGGGTCGAAGAGTTCCGCGCCGGTGTCGATCTGGCCATTGCCTACGCCCAAGTGCTGGGCAACACCCAGGTCAACTGCCTGGCCGGTATTCGCCCACAAGGCGTCGACGAGGCCACCGTGGAAAAAACCTTCGTCGCCAACCTCAAGTACGCGGCCGACAAGCTGCAAGCGGCGGGCATCAAACTGGTGATGGAAGCGATCAACACCCGCGACATTCCGGGCTTCTACCTGAACAACACGGCGCAAGCCCTGTCGATTCGCGAACAGGTCGGCAGCGCCAACCTGTTCCTGCAATACGACATCTATCACATGCAAATCATGGAAGGCGACCTGGCCCGCACCATGGCCGCGCACCTGGATGAGATCAACCACGTGCAATTGGCGGACAACCCAGGGCGCAACGAACCGGGTACCGGTGAAATCAACTACCGCTTCCTGTTCGAACACCTGGACCGCATCGGTTATCAGGGTTGGGTCGGCTGTGAATACAAGCCGCTGACCACGACCGAAGCGGGCCTGGGCTGGTTGAAAACCCATAACGCAATTTGACGTGTGGCGAGGGGGCTTGCCCCCGTTCGGCTGCGAAGCAGTCGTAAAACCTGCACACGCGCTCTACCTGATTCACTGCGCAAACAGTTTTGGGGCCGCTTCGCGACCCAACGGGGGCAAACCCCCTCGCCACAAAGAGCTCATCGGTCCAGAGCCGGGAGCCACACAAAAAACAAGAGGATTTTCTCATGGCTAAAATCGGATTTATCGGCACCGGCATCATGGGCCACCCAATGGCGTTGAACCTGCAGAAAGCCGGTCACAGCCTCTTCCTGTCGGCGCACCACGACGCCGCCCCTGCCGATCTGCTGGCTGCTGGCGCCGTTGCGCTGGCCAACCCGAAAGAAGTCGCCCAGGAAGCCGAATTCATCATCGTCATGGTGCCGGATACCCCGCAGGTCGATGACGTGTTGTTCCGCGCCGACGGCGTTGCGGCGGGCGTCAGCAAGGGCAAAGTCGTGATCGACATGAGCTCGATCTCGCCGACCGCCACCAAAACCTTCGCCGCCAAAATCAACGAAAAAGGCGCGCAATACCTCGACGCACCGGTTTCCGGCGGTGAAGTCGGCGCCAAGGCTGCAACCCTGAGCATCATGGTCGGTGGTGAAGCCGATGCCTTCGAACGCGCCCTGCCGCTGTTCCAGGCCATGGGCAAGAACATCACCCTGGTCGGTGGCAACGGCGACGGGCAAACCGCGAAAGTGGCGAACCAGATCATCGTCGCGCTGAACATCCAGGCCGTGGCCGAAGCGCTGCTGTTCGCCTCGAAAAACGGTGCCGACCCAGCGAAAGTACGTGAAGCGCTGATGGGTGGTTTCGCCTCGTCGAAGATCCTGGAAGTTCACGGCGAGCGCATGATCAAGGGCACCTTCGACCCGGGCTTCCGCATCAGCCTGCACCAGAAGGACCTGAACCTGGCCCTGGCCGGTGCGCGCGAGCTGAACATCAACCTGCCGAACACCGCCAATACCCAACAAGTGTTCAGCACCTGCGCGGCCATCGGTGGCAGCAACTGGGATCACTCGGCGCTGATCAAGGGCCTGGAACACATGGCGAATTTCTCGATTCGCGATAAATAACGCCTGCCCCGTACGGATCGTTCCCACGCTCTGCGTGGGAATGCATCCCGGGACGCTCCGCGTCCCTGCCGAGCGGACGCGGAAAGTCCAGTTGAGGCATTCCCACGCAGAGCGTGGGAACGATCATTAGCACCATACCCAGAACAATAAAAATTGGAGCCCGCCATGTCGGTCGATCCGCAACAATTGCTGCGCGAGCTGTTTGCCACAGCCATCGACGCGGCCCATCCGCAGCATGTCCTTGAAGCCCATTTGCCAACCGACCGCAGCGGTCGGGTGATCGTCATCGGCGCCGGTAAAGCCGCCGCAGCCATGGCCCAGGTGGTCGAACGCTGCTGGCAGGGTGAAGTATCTGGCCTGGTGGTGACCCGCTACGGCCACGGCGCCCCGTGCGAAAAAATCGAAGTGGTCGAAGCCGCGCACCCGGTGCCGGACGCTGCCGGTCTGGCCGTCGCGAAACGGGTTCTGGAACTGGTCAGCAACCTGAGCGAAGACGACCGTGTGATCTTCCTGTTGTCCGGCGGTGGCTCTGCCCTACTCGCCTTGCCTGCCGCCGGCATCACCCTGGCCGACAAGCAATCGATCAACAAAGCGCTGCTCAAATCCGGCGCGACCATCGGCGAGATGAACTGCGTGCGCAAGCACCTCTCGGCGATCAAGGGTGGGCGTCTGGGCAAAGCCTGCTGGCCCGCCACGGTTTACACCTATGCGATTTCCGATGTGCCAGGCGATCTCGCCACCGTCATCGCCTCCGGCCCCACCGTGGCCGACCCGAGCACCTCGGCTGAAGCGTTGGCGATCCTCAAGCGTTATGCCATCGAAGTCCCGGCCTCGGTGCGCAACTGGCTGCAAAGCCCCGAGTCGGAGACGGTCAAACCTGGCGACCCGAGCCTGGCCCGCAGTCATTTCCAATTGATCGCCCGCCCACAGCAGTCACTGGAAGCGGCGGCGGTGAAAGCCCGTCAGGCGGGTTTCAGCCCGTTGATTCTCGGCGACCTGGAAGGTGAATCCCGGGAAGTGGCGAAGGTCCACGCCGGCATTGCGCGGCAGATCGTCCAGCACGGTCAGCCGCTGGCGGCGCCGTGCGTGATTCTGTCCGGCGGCGAAACCACCGTCACCGTGCGCGGCAATGGCCGTGGCGGGCGCAACGCCGAATTCCTGTTGAGCCTGACTGACAGCCTCAAAGGCCTGCCCGGCGTCTACGCCCTGGCGGGTGACACTGACGGCATCGACGGCTCCGAAGACAATGCCGGCGCCATCATGACTCCGGACAGCTATGCCCGTGCCGCCGCCCTCGGCCTCACTGCCTGCGATGAGCTGGACAACAACAATGGCTATGGCTACTTCGCGGCGCTCGATGCACTGATCGTCACCGAGCCGACCCGTACCAACGTCAACGACTTCCGCGCCATTCTGATTCTCGAGAGCCCTAATCATGACGCCTGACAAGAAGGTCAAAATCCTCGCCACCCTCGGCCCGGCCACCGACGGGATCGACGATATCCGTGAACTGGTGCGCGCCGGGGTCAATATCTTTCGCCTGAACTTCAGCCACGGCGATCACGCCGACCACGCGCAGCGCTATCAGTGGATTCGTGAAGTCGAGCGCCAGCTGAATTATCCGCTGGGGATTCTGATGGACCTGCAAGGCCCGAAACTGCGGGTCGGCAAATTCGCCCGGGGCAAAGTGCAGCTATATCGCGGCCAGTCGCTGCGCCTGGATCTGGATGCGACGCCGGGGGACGAGCGCCGGGTCAACCTGCCCCACCCGGAAATCATCGCCGCGCTGGAGCCCGGCATGGACCTGCTGCTGGATGACGGTAAGTTGCGTCTGCGAGTGGTGACCAAGTACGCCGACGCCATCGACACCACGGTGCTCAACGGCGGCGAACTGTCGGACCGCAAAGGCGTCAACGTGCCGCAAGCGGTGCTCGACCTGAGCCCGCTGACCGCCAAGGACCGCCGTGATTTGAGCTTCGGTCTGGAGCTGGGGGTGGACTGGGTCGCGCTGTCGTTCGTGCAACGCCCGGAAGACATCCGCGAAGCCCGCGCGCTGATCGGCGACAAAGCGTTCTTGATGGCCAAGATCGAGAAGCCATCGGCCGTGGCTCAGCTGCGGGAAATCGCTGAATTGAGCGATGCGATCATGGTCGCTCGCGGTGATCTGGGTGTGGAAGTGCCGGCCGAAAGCGTGCCGCAGATTCAGAAAAACATCATCGGCACCTGCCGCCAACTCGGCAAACCGGTGGTGGTGGCGACGCAGATGCTGGAGTCGATGCGCTTCTCCCCGGCCCCGACCCGCGCCGAAGTCACCGACGTCGCCAACGCCGTGGCCGAAGGCGCGGACGCGGTGATGCTGTCGGCGGAAACCGCGTCCGGCGAGTACCCGCTGGAAGCCGTGCAGATGATGAGCAAGATCATCCGCCAGGTGGAAAACGGCCCGGATTATCAGACCCAACTGGACGTGAGCCGGCCAAAAGCCGAGGCCACGGTGTCGGACGCCATCAGTTGCGCGATCCGCCGCATCAGCAACGTGCTGCCGGTGGCGGTGCTGGTGAACTACAGCGAGTCCGGTACCTCGAGCCTGCGGGCCGCACGGGAACGGCCGACGGTGCCGATCCTCAACCTGACGCCAAACCTGCAAACCGCCCGGCGATTGACGGTGGCGTGGGGCGTGCACTCGGTGGTCAACGATCGACTGCGACAGGTGGATGAAGTGTGCTCGACGGCGCTGGAAATCGCCCAGGCACAGGGGATGGCTCAGCGCGGGGATACGTTGCTGATTACCGCGGGCGTGCCCTTCGGGCAGCCGGGGTCAACTAATTCGTTGCGCATCGAGACATTAATCTAACCCCCTCACAATGATCGTTCCCACGCTCTGCGTGGGAATGCAGCCCGGGACGCTTCGCGTCCCAAGAGCAGACGCAGAGCGTCCACTGAGGCATTCCCACGCAGAGCGTGGGAACGATCTGTACTGACTGCCCCCATCATGCCTGCCAACCACTTCAACACCCACTGCCCCGACTGGGCGACCGCCCTGCTTAACGGCTTCAGCCAGATCTTTCTCCAGCGCCATCCGCTGAGCGGGCTGTTGTGTCTGTTGGCGATTCTATTCACCGCGCCCGCTCTGCTCGGCGGTGCGCTGCTGGGCGGTGTCGCCGGGTTGCTTACCGCGCAACGTCGCGGGTATGCCAAGGCGGATCGTCAGGCCGGGCTGTTCAGTTACAACGGTATTTTGCTCGGCCTGCTGCTGAGCCTGTATTTCCCATGGTCAGCACTGTTGCCACCGCTGATCATCGCCTGCGGCGGCCTGAGTGCCATGCTCATTCAGCAATGGCTCAAAGGTGCTCGCGATCATCAATGTCTACCGGCGTACACCGCACCCTTCGTTGGGTTGAGCTGGTTATTGCTCGGCTTTGCCGCACCACAGCAACCCGCGCCGCTGATCGAACTGAACACCCTCAACCTGCTCACTGCCGAATTGAAAGGCCTGGGGCAAGTCATGTTTCTCGGCCATCCCCTGGCCGGCGCGCTGATTGCCGCCGGATTACTGATCGCCGATCGCGGCGCCTTTGTGTGGGCGCTGCTCGGCTCCGCCGCCGGCCTCGGATTTGCCCTTCTGCATGGCGAAACTTCAAATGCCTTGCAGGGTTTGAGCGGTTACAACGCGGTACTCGCCGCCCTCGCCTTCAGCCCGCAACGCCGCCAACCCTGGCTGCCGCCGCTCGGCATTCTGCTCGCGGTATTGCTCACGCCGGGGTTCGCCGCACTGGGCCTGGCAACGCTGACCGCGCCGTTCATTCTTGCCTGCTGGCTGATTCGCGCAGGCATTCGGGTGTTGCGTCAGGCCGCCATGGACAGCGCACCTTGCGCTAGCGGGGAGAATCACCCTAGGCTGCGCTGATTCTCGATTCAGGCGTTATCCATGGACAGCAGCAAAAACTGGCGTGAAGAGCTTTACGTCATGATCTTCCAGACCGACACCCAGGCCGGTCGGCGCTTCGACAGCATCTTGCTGTTGATCATCCTCGCCAGCCTGGTGATCGTGGTTCTGGACAGTATCGACAGCGTTCACCAGAACTACGCCGACGTGCTGGCATACATCGAGTGGGGCTTCACCGTCATTTTCATCATCGAATACGGCCTGCGCCTGTATTGCTCGCCCAAGCCGCTGCGCTACGCGTTCAGCTTCTATGGGTTGGTGGATTTGCTGGCGATCGTGCCCGGCATTCTCGCGCTGTATTACAGCGATGCGCAGTACCTGCTGATCATCCGGATCATACGAATGCTGCGGATTTTCCGCGTGCTCAAGCTCAGCCCGTATCTGAAACAAGCCAACTATTTGATGTCGGCGTTGCGCGGCAGCAAGCAGAAGATCGTGGTGTTTTTGCTCAGTGTCAGCACCCTGGTGACTGTGTTCGGCACCTTGATGTACGTGATCGAAGGCCCGGAACACGGCTTCACCAGCATCCCCAAAGGGATCTATTGGGCTATCGTCACGCTGACCACCGTGGGTTTC
Source organism: Pseudomonas sp. FP1740 (assembly GCF_030687165.1). Classification (NCBI taxonomy): domain Bacteria; kingdom Pseudomonadati; phylum Pseudomonadota; class Gammaproteobacteria; order Pseudomonadales; family Pseudomonadaceae; genus Pseudomonas; species Pseudomonas sp. FP1740. Next base: position 1,848,565 of record NZ_CP117461.1, on the reverse strand, counting down.
GGCGACATCGTGCCGAAGACGCCGCTGGGTCAGGTGATTTCGTCCCTGGTGATGATCACCGGTTACTCGATCATCGCCGTGCCGACGGGGATCTTTACCGCGGAACTGGCCAACGCCATGCGCGGTGAACAACTGCAACACGATTGCCCGATCTGCAAGAAAAACAGCCACGAGCATAGCGCGGCGTTCTGCTCTCGTTGTGGCAATGCGTTGTTCAAGAAAATGGAATAAGCAAAGTGTTTTTTAATCTTTAAGCGACTATGCGAGTCCGGCTATAGTCGCTGGCAAATTGCCAATAATCTCCATCGAACACGTTTGATAAAACAAGGAATGCGCAGTGAAAAAACTCTTTGGCGCCTCACTTCTGGCCGCTGGCCTGGCCTTGAGCAGCCTGGCTCAGGCCGCACCGACCCTGCTGAACGTTTCCTACGACGTGATGCGAGATTTCTATAAGGACTACAACGCTGCCTTCCAGAAACACTGGCAAGCCGAGCACAACGAAAACATCACGCTGCAGATGTCCTTCGGCGGCTCCAGCAAACAGGCACGCTCGGTGATCGATGGCCTGCCGGCTGACGTCATCACCATGAACATGGCCACCGACATCAACGCCCTGGCGGACAACGGCAAACTGGTCCCGGACAACTGGGTCACCCGCCTGCCGAACAACAGCGCGCCGTTCACCTCGGCCACCGTGTTCATCGTGCGCAAAGGCAACCCGAAAGCCCTGAAAGACTGGCCGGACCTGCTCAAGGACGGCGTACAGGTGATCGTCCCCAACCCGAAAACCTCGGGCAACGGCCGCTACACCTACCTCTCGGCCTGGGGCTATGTGCTGAAAAACGGCGGTGACGAAAACAAGGCAAAAGCCTTCGTCGGCAAACTGTTCAAACAAGCGCCGGTGCTCGATACCGGTGGCCGTGCAGCCACCACCACCTTCATGACCAACCAGATCGGCGACGTGCTGGTGACCTTCGAAAACGAAGCGGAAATGATTGCTCGCGAGTTTGGTCGTGACCAGTTCGAAGTGATCTACCCGAGTGTTTCCGCGGAAGCCGAGCCGCCGGTGTCGGTGGTCGATAAAACCGTCGACAAGAAAGGCACTCGCGCGGCTGCCGAGGAGTATCTGAAATACCTGTGGTCCCCGGAAGGTCAGGAAATTGCCGCCGCCAATTACCTGCGACCGCGTGATCCGGCGGTGTTGGCGAAATACACCGATCGCTTCCCGAAAGTGGATTTCCTGTCGGTGGAGAAGACCTTTGGTGACTGGCGCACCGTGCAGAAGACTCACTTCAATGATGGTGGGGTTTTCGACCAGATTTACAACGGCCAGTAATCACTGAGTTCAATGAAAGAGGCGACCTGTGAAGGTCGCCTTTTTTGTGGGATACCGTTACATCGGCGGTGTCACACCGTCCTTGCCGGCCGAAATGGATTGAGCGGTCAGTGTCCCGTCGGCACTCTGGGTCACAAACGTCACGATCTTCACGCCCACCTTCAGCAAGCTGCGGTCCCCCGACACCAGATTGACGATCGGCACATCCTCCGGCACCAGAATCGTCTGTTGGCCGCCCTTGTAATTGACGGTCAGAACCCGGCCGTTGCTGACCACCAGATCTCCTACGCTGCCATTGGTCATGCTGCTGCCCTTGACCAGATCAAAAGGCCGATGGCCGTCGCCGCTGCCGGCCAGTTCCGGCGGGAAGACGTGGACTTCCAGCGCTTTGAGAGTGCCGTCTTCCTGGGGCACGGCGGCCGAGCCGATGTAACTGCCGGGTTTGATGTCTTCGATGTTGGCCAGGGTGACGGCGCGGATTTTGGTGTCCTTGGTCAGGTTGATCACCACGTTTTCGCCGCTGCTGACGTGGACTTTCAACACGTCGGCGCTGACACCAGTGATCTCGCCGCGCACACCGATACGCATCCCCGGTGCGTCGCCGGCCTGAACAAGACCAGCCGTAAACAAGCTGATCAAGGTAACCACTGAAGCACTACGGATCAGGTGACGGAACATCGCATTCATGTTGAAGTGCCTTCCGGTTTATGGAACGAAAGAGAACATAAGCACGCTATCGAAGAACAGTGAATGTATCATCGGATCCCGATGGTCGGGCACAGATTCATCGCAGACTGCTCATGGGCGTCACTCATTGCGCAAAGGAATGATGACTATCACTCCAAACCCTCTTCCGCCGCTCTAGCCAGCCGTTTAGCCTCTGCGCACTTCTTCTTGTTCAGCGAGCTACATTATGAATCCAGCGACTCAGGTGCCCCACGGTACCGCGACAATGACCCGAGGGATGGTGCTGCTCTTTGCCTTCTGCTGTGGCGCGATCGTCGCCAACATCTACTACGCCCAGCCGATCATCGGCCTGATCGCGCCGGACATCGGCCTGACCGACACCATGGCCAGCCTGATCGTTTCGCTGACGCAGATTGGTTATGCGCTGGGCCTGTTCTTTCTGGTGCCGCTGGGCGATCTGCTGGAAAACCGCCGCTTGATGATCATCACCACCGCGGTGGCGATTGCCAGTCTGCTGGGCGCGGCGTTCACCGATCAGCCGAACGTGTTTCTGCTGATTTCGTTGCTGGTGGGTTTCAGCTCGGTGTCGGTACAGATCCTGATTCCGCTGGCCGCCCACCTGACGCCGGAAGCGTCGCGCGGCCGCGTGGTTGGCGGGATCATGGGCGGTCTGCTGTTGGGGATTCTGCTGGCACGGCCGGTGTCCAGCGTAGTGGCTGACCACTTCGGCTGGCGTGCGATGTTCGTCATTGCCGCAGCGTTGATGGCTGCAATCAGCATCGTCCTGGCCCTGACGGTGCCCAAGCGCCAGCCTGATCACAGCGCCTCTTATGGCCAGCTACTGGGTTCGCTCTGGACGCTGCTGCGCCAGCAACCGGTGTTGCGTCAACGGGCCTTTTACCAAGCCTGCATGTTCGCCACGTTCAGCCTGTTCTGGACTGCCGTGCCGCTGGAACTGATGCGCAATCATGGCTTGTCGCAAACCCAGATCGCGATCTTCGCCCTGGTCGGAGCCATCGGCGCGATTGCCGCGCCCATCGCCGGTCGACTGGCCGATGCCGGCCACACCCGCAACGCCTCGCTACTGGCCATGCTGTTCGCCAGCCTGAGCTTCCTGCCGGCCTTCATCCACCCGGCCTACAGCGTCATCGGCCTGGCCGTGACCGGCGTGGTGCTGGATTTCTGCGTGCAGATGAACATGGTCCTCGGCCAGCGCGCGGTCTACACCCTCGACGCCAAAAGCCGCGGTCGTCTGAATGCGCTGTACATGACCAGCATCTTCATCGGCGGCGCGTTCGGCTCATCGGTGGCCAGTGCGGTGTACGAACACGGTGGCTGGTTGTGGGTCGTGATTGTCGGCAGCGTGTTTCCGTTGCTGGCGTTGTTGCGGTTTTTGAGTGCTTCGGAGAAGCCTGCACTGGCGACGGCGTAACAACGTTAGAAACATCGTGAACAAACGTAAGTCCCTGTGTGAGCGGGATTGCCCGCGAAAGCGTCAGGTCAGTCGACATTTCTGCTAAATGTCACACCGCCTTCGCGAGCAAGCCTACACACCCGATCTCCAGCACTAACGTGATTGCATATGGAGCTGAAAAGCCGGTCGTTTCGTTTATTGCGATTTTCGTTTGATTCGAATAGCCTTCCAATATCGATTATTCAGAATATTGGAAAGCATCATGTCACCAGTTATCCATCCCCCCCTTAACCTGCCCATGGAGCGTGAGGTCCAGGCCGCTATCGAAGGTCAGCGCGCCTTGGCTGCCTACCTCGCCACCCAATTCGAAACTCAGCATATCCAGATTTTCGATGAGCAGAATGAAGCACACAGCGTCGAACTTCCCACCTCAGCGCTTCGGTTGCTTGTCGACATCCTGGCAGAGCTCGCTGCAGGCAACGCCGTCAAAGTGGTCCCGGTACACGCTGAACTGACCACCCAGGAAGCGGCGGACTTGCTCAATGTCTCACGCCCGCACCTGATCAAACTGCTGGAGTCCGGTGAGTTGTCCTACCACAAAACCGGCAAGCACCGACGTGTGCGCTTTACCGATTTGATGGACTATAAAACCCAGCGCGACATAGCCAGCGAGCAAGCAATGACGTTTCTCGCCGAGCAGGCACAAGCGTTAAGGACAGGATACGAGTGAGGCACTCCCCTTTTACCGCTGTATACGACGCATGTGTTTTGTACCCCGCCCCCTTGAGAGATTTTTTGATGTGGCTTGCGCTCTCCGGGCGCTTCAGGGCGCGATGGTCACTGGAGATACATAACGAATGGAAGCGCAATCTACTGAAGAACCGCCCGGACCTGACAACAGAGCAGTTGGATCGCACGTCCGACTTGATCGATCAGGCCATACCTGATGCTTGCGTCTACGGTTACGAAAGGCTGATCGAAGGGCTAACACTGCCTGATGTCGATGACCGACATGTTCTGGCTGCCGCTATACGCTGCAATGCCAGTGTCATCGTGACCTTTAACCAGAAAGATTTTCCGGATGAAACACTGGGAGCCTTTGGCATCGAAGCCCAGCATCCTGACGAGTTCGTCGATAACCTCTTTGATCCGGACCCGGCAGCAGTTGTTGCGGCAGCACAACGACAACGCAAACAGCTAAAGACGCCGCCGATGGATGTCACCACTTATCTCGAACTGCTGTTACGCCAGGGCCTGAATCGGTCGAGCAAGGCGTTGACCCACTATCAGGCGATTCTTTAATCGCCCTTCATAAATGCCGAAAAGCAAAACGGCGATCCTCAGATCGCCGTTTCCATTCACTGCCCGAATTGTCTGCCCAACCCACCCGGTACACCATGAATGTCCGTCTCTTCCCATGGCCCGTTCGGGCTGATCGAGCGGCTCCAGCCGTTGTCCCAGCGGTAGTAGGTGCGCTGGCGGTAGAAGGTGTTGGTTTGATTGTCGAGGACGTAAACACCGAGTTTCGCATCCCAATGGCTGTTGCCCCCCGGTGGCGGGGCGAAGCTGGCGGAGGTGCGTGGCACCGGCTTCGATGGTTTGCCCGGCGTGACCGGTTTGCTCGGTGTGGTCGGTTTGGTGCTCGGCTGCGAGGGCGGGATTGGCGGCAACCGTTCCGGTTCGTACTCCTGGACCGCACACGCGCTTAGCCCCAAAACCATCATGCTGAGGAGAGTGATACGAGCGAAGGCGGTCATGGTGGCGTTTCCTGTTATTTATCCGGGCTGTCGATGGTCAGTTTTTGTGGCGCGGTGGTGCTGGTGGCCAAAGGTTGGCTACGACCGATCCATTCGCCGGCAGTCGGTTGGCCGGCGCGGGAGATGCGCGCAACCAGTTGGACTTCGGGGAAGTTCGACAGTTTCAACTGGGGCATCATTGCATCGGCATCGCCCAGCTCGACGGTCGCTGGCAGGTCGGCAACGGTCAGACGCTTGGCGGCCAGCGGCGCGGGTGGGCCGGAAATGGCGCGGGCGAAGATGAACACGCTGTCGCCGGGCTGGACCCTGGCTTTCAAGTCGGGCGCCAGATCGACACGCACCTTGAGCAATGCTGCAACCTTCACTGCCGGAGCCTGAACCTGAGCCACCTTGCCACCGCTGGCTTCAAGCTTCTCGGCGGCCTTGGCGATGCCGCCTTGCAGCGCGACACGGGACTGGTCTTCCGGCGGCAGTTGCACCAACAGACGATTCCAGTAGTCGATGGCTTCCTGGTAACGCTCGCCTTCGAAGGCCGCTATGCCCAGCAGACCGAGACTGGTGACCTCCTTCGGATCGGCTTTCAGTGCTTCGTCAGTCAGAGCCTGGACCTTGTCCGACCACTTCTTGCCATCGGCGAAGTATTGGGCCTGAGCCCACTGCCCGAGCAGTTCCGGCTGGCGACCGGCCAGGTTCACGGTACGCTCGAAGATCTTCGCCGCATCGCCGGGGCGGTCCTGAGCCATGTAAGTGCGGCCGAGGAAGTACAGGCCTTCGGCCGAATCCGGTTGGGCCGCAACCGCACGCTCCAGGCGACGGGTCATCTCTTCCATCGACTGCGGTGCCTGGGCGAACTCGCGGGTCAGCTCGACTTTGTCGCTGGCACCGAAATGCAGGTACAGCCCAAGGCCCAGCACGGGCACCAGAATTGCCGCCAGCAATGGCAATGGCTTGCCCATGCGCGACACTCGCGGTGCCTCGACGCCTTCGGTGTCGGCAAGCAGTTCACGGGCGGCTTCGGCGCGGCCGGCATTCATTTGTTCGGCGTTGAGTACGCCTTCTTCCTGCTGAGTCTGCAACTCAGCCACGCGCTCCTGATACAGCGCGACGTTAAGCGCCGTACGATCCTCTTCAAGCTGGGCGCGACGACCGCGCAGAACGGGGATCAGCAAAAAACTCAGGGCTACCAGAAGCAGCAGGCCTGCAGCGAGCCAGAAATCAATCATGCTTGGTTTTATCCAACAGGTGGTCGAGGCGCTCGCGCTCATCAAAAGAAAGCGTGTCCGGGCTGTCAGCGCGTTGCACGCGACGACGGCGGACGATCACGGCGATGATGACAAAACCGCCCAGCAGCAGGCCGGCCGGGCCGAACCAGAGCAATGCGGTCTTGGCATTCAGAGCAGGTTTATAGCGGACGAAATCACCGTAGCGGTCGACCATGAAGTCGATGATCTGCTGATTGTCCTTGCCCTCGCCGAGCATGCGGAAAATCTCTTTGCGCAGGTCGGCGGCGATCGGTGCGTTGGAATCGGCAATGTCCTGATTCTGGCACTTTGGGCAACGCAGCTCTTTGGTCAGCTCGCGAAAACGCTCGCGATCACCCTCTTTGGCGAACTCATAGGTATCGATGGCGGCGTGGGCCACGCCAGCCATGCTCAACCCCAGAACGGCGGCGGCAATCCAGCGCTTCATGGCTTGGCCTCGTCGACCAGCGCCTGATACTTGGCCGCCAGTTTTTCCCGCCAGACTTGCTCGTCGATCACCCCGACGAACTTGTCTCGGATGATGCCCTTGGCGTCGATGAAGAAGGTTTCCGGTGCGCCATACACGCCGAGGTTCAGGCCCAGGGTGCCCTCATCGTCACGGACGTCCAGTTGATACGGGTTGTGGAACTCGGCCAGCCACTTCAAGGCGTCTGCATTGGTGTCCTTGTAGTTGATGCCGTAGATCACCACGCCCTTCTCGGCCAGTTTGTTCAACACCGGGTGCTCGACCCGGCAGGAAATGCACCAGGTGCCCCAGACGTTGACCAGCGCCGGTTTACCCAGAATGTCCGCTTTGGTCAGGGTTTTGTCGCCCTGCACGGAGAGCAGGGAAAACTCCGGGAACGGCTTGCCGATCATCGCCGAGGGCAACTCGGCCGGGTTCAGGTACAGCCCCCGATACAGAAAAACAGCAACCACCAGAAAAATCGCCAGCGGCAACAGCATCAACCAACGTCTCATGCGGTGGCTCCCGTCATGCCGAGCGCTTCACGCACACGACTTTTTACCTTGACCCGATAACGGCGATCCAGCGCCGCCAGCAACCCGCCTACACCTGTGAGCAGCCCACCGAACCAGATCCAGCGCACGAACGGTTTGACGTGCACGCGAACCGCCCAGGCGCCCTCGCCCAACGGCTCGCCCAGTGCGACGTACAGGTCACGGGTGAAACCGGCGTCGATCCCGGCCTCGGTCATCATCGAGTTCTGCACGGTGTACAGGCGTTTTTCCGGGTGCAGCACGCTGACTTCCTTACCGTCGCGGATCACCCGTACGGTGCCCTTGTCGGAGGTGAAGTTCGGGCCTTCGAAGTGCTTGGCGCCTTCGAACACAAACTGGTAACCGGCCAGGCTCATGGACTCACCCGGTGCCAGGCGCAGATCACGCTCGGCGCTGTTCTGGCTCGACAACACGACACCCAGGGCGCACACGGCGATACCCAAATGCGCAAGTTGCATGCCCCAATAACTGCGGGTCAGGGTCGGCAGTCCTTTGATCAGGCCTTTGTGGCGAGTCTTGTCGAAAATGTCCCGCACACCGGCCAGCAACACCCAGGCAGCCAACATGAAGGTTGCCAGCACCGCCCAGTTGAAATCGCCGTAAGCAACACCCGCCACGACGGCCAGCGCGGCGCTGCCGAGTAATATCGGGGTCAGCATGCTCACCAGCCATTTGACCGGGGTGTCTTTCCAGCGCACCACCACGCCGACCGCCATCACTATCATCAGGATCGCCATCAACGGAATGAACAGCGCGTTGAAGTACGGCGGGCCGACCGACAGCTTGGCACCGGTCATCGCGTCAAGGATCAGCGGATACAGGGTGCCCAGCAGAATCATCGAAGCAGCCACCACCAGCACCAGGTTGTTGCCCAGCAGCAGGGTTTCCCGGGACCAGAGGTTGAAGCCGACATGGCTCTTGACCACCGGCGCGCGCAGGGCGAACAGCGTCAATGAACCACCGACCACAAACAGCAGGAAGACCAGAATGAACACACCACGCTCAGGGTCAGAGGCAAAGGCGTGAACCGAGGTCAGCACGCCGGAACGCACCAGGAAGGTCCCGAGCAGGCTCAACGAGAATGCGGCGATGGCCAACAGCACGGTCCAGCTCTTGAACACGCCACGTTTTTCCGTGACCGCCAATGAGTGAATCAGCGCCGTGCCCACCAGCCAAGGCATGAAGGACGCGTTTTCCACCGGGTCCCAGAACCACCAGCCGCCCCAGCCGAGTTCGTAGTAGGCCCACCAGGAACCCAACGTGATACCGATGCCAAGGAAGGCCCAGGCGACGATGGTCCACGGACGGGACCAGCGCGCCCACGCCGCATCGAGACGACCGCCCAACAGCGCGGCGATGGCGAAGGCGAAGGCCACGGAAAAGCCGACGTAACCCATGTATAGCATCGGCGGATGAACAATCAGGCCGATGTCTTGCAGCAGAGGATTAAGATCGCGCCCGTCCGCCGGCATCTGCGGCAGGATCCGGGCGAACGGGTTGGACGTCAGGATCAGGAACAGCAGGAAACCCGTGCTGATCATGCCCATCACCGCCAGCACCCGGGCCAGCATCACTTGCGGCAACTGTCGGGAGAACACCGACACCGCGAAGGTCCAGCCGCCGAGAATCAACGCCCACAGCAGCAACGAACCTTCGTGAGCGCCCCACACGGCGCTGAACTTGTAGTACCACGGCAGCGCGCTGTTGGAGTTGCTGGCCACGTAGGCGACGGAGAAGTCGTCCGCCATGAACGCATACGTCAGGCAACCGAAGGCGAACAGCAAAAACGCGAACTGCCCCCACGCGGCCGGCTGGGCCAGGCTCATCCACAAACGGTCGCCGCGCCAGGCACCGAGCAACGGCACCACGGCCTGCACCAACGCAAAACACAACGCCAGGATCATGGCCAGATGGCCGAGTTCGGGGATGAACAGCCCCGAGCTGTAAAGTGCGGAAGTCATCCGTTAGCCCTCCTTGGCTGGCGTAGGTGCCGACTGACCACTGTCTTTCAACGCCTTGGTCACTTCCGGCGGCATGTACTTCTCGTCGTGCTTGGCCAGCACTTCGTCGGCCACCACCACGCCATCAGCGTTGAGCTTGCCGAGGGCAACGATGCCCTGCCCTTCGCGGAACAGGTCCGGGAGGATGCCGCGATAGCTGATGGTCACGGATTTGTTGAAGTCGGTGACGATGAATTTCACGTCCAGGGAATCGCCGGAACGTTGCAGCGAGCCTTTTTCGACCATGCCGCCCGCACGGATGCGCGTGTCTTGCGGCGCTTCGCCATTGGCGATCTGGGTCGGGGTGTAAAACAGATTGATGTTCTGCTGCAGGGCGCTCAGGGCCAGGCCGACGGCAGCGCCGACACCGACCAGGATCGCGAGAATGATGACAAGACGCTTTTTACGTAGCGGATTCACTGGCCGTTCTCCCGGCGCAAACGACGCGCCTCTTGTTGCAGATACCGCTTGCGGGCCAGGATCGGCGCCGCCACGTTGAGGGCCAGCACCGCCAGGCAAATGCCATAGGCTGACCAGACATACAGGCCGTGATGGCCCATGGCGAGAAAGTCGCCGAATGAAGCGAAACTCATCGAGCGGCCTCCAGACTGTTCTGCACTTCGGATTTCACCCAGCTCGCCCGGGCTTCGCGCTTGAGCACTTCAAGGCGCATGCGCAGCAACAGCACCGCGCCGAAGAAACAGTAGAAACCCAACACCGTCAGCAGCAGTGGCAGCCACATCTCGGCGGGCATCGCCGGTTTTTCGGTGAGAGTGAACGTCGCGCCCTGGTGCAGGGTGTTCCACCACTCCACCGAGTATTTGATGATCGGGATGTTGATCACACCGACAATCGCCAGCACCGCGCAGGCCTTGGCCGCGCTGTCACGATTGCTGATGGCGTTGCCCAGCGCAATAAGACCGAAGTACAGGAACAGCAGAATCAACATGGACGTAAGTCGCGCATCCCAGACCCACCACGACCCCCAGGTCGGTTTGCCCCAGATCGCCCCGGTGACCAGCGCCACGGCGGTCATCCAGGCACCGATCGGGGCGGCGCATTGCAGGGCGACGTCGGCCAGTTTCATTTTCCACACCAGCCCGACAACGCCGCACACGGCCAGCATCACGTAGATCGACTGCGCCAGCATGGCGGCGGGAACGTGGATATAGATGATTCGAAAGCTGTTGCCTTGCTGGTAGTCCGGCGGTGCGAAGGCCAGGCCCCAGACCACGCCGACGCTAATCAGCAGCAACGCCGCGACGCTCAGCCAGGGCAGCAATTTGCCACTGATGCCGTAAAACCATTTGGGCGAGCCGAGCTTATGAAACCAGGTCCAGTTCATTGCTGTTTCCATCACGGTTGCTGTTCGTTATCACGAAACAGCCAAAGGGTCTTTACTGGTTAAATTTTAACCAGACCTCATTATTCGCCGACACTGATCTTCAGGCCAGCAGCTATTGCAAAAGGTGCCAGGGTTATCGCCAGGGCGGTCAGGCTACCAAGCCACAAGAGATAACCGGTCGCCGGCATGCCCTGCAATGCCGCCTGCAAGGCGCCACTGCCGAGAATCAACACCGGGATATACAGCGGCAGAATCAGCAGCGCCAGCAACAGGCCACCACGCTTCAATCCGACCGTCAGCGCCGCGCCCACCGCACCGAGCAGGCTCAACACTGGTGTACCGAGCAATAAAGAAAGCAGCAACACCGGCAGACAAGCGGCAGGCAAACCGAGCATCAGCGCCAGCAATGGCGCGAGCAAAACCAGTGCCAGGCCGGAAAAGGCCCAGTGTGCCAGCACCTTGGCCAGCACCAGAAGAGGCAGGGGGTGCGACGAAAGGACCCACTGTTCAAGGGATCCGTCTTCGAAATCACTGCGGAAGAGCCCGTCCAGCGAGAGCAAAACCGATAAAAGCGCCGCCACCCAGACCAGCCCCGGAGACAAGGTTTGCAACAATTGAGTCTCGGGACCGACCGCCAGCGGGAACAAGGAGACGACGATGGCGAAAAATACCAACGGGTTCGCCAATTCGGCGGGACGGCGGAACAGCAAACGGGCCTCACGGGCGACCAACAGGCCGAAAACACTCATACGGCCCAATTCCCCAAATCAATGTCGCGATAGCCGGCCGGCATCCGGCTCAGCGTGTGGTGAGTGGTCAGCACCACCATGCCGCCGCGCTCGCAGTGCGCGGCCAGGTGTTCTTCGAGTTGCGCCACGCCTTGTTTGTCGAGCGCAGTGAATGGCTCGTCGAGGATCCACAGCGGCGGGCTGTCCAGGTACAACCGCGCCAACGCCACACGACGCTGCTGGCCGGCGGACAGGGTGTGACAGGGAACATCCTCGAAACCGCGCAGCCCCACCGCCGCCAGCGCTTGCCAGATCGCCTCATGGGAAGCCGGTTGATGCAAGGCGCAGAGCCAGCTGAGGTTTTCCTCGGGGGTCAGCAGGTCCTTGATGCCGGCGGCATGGCCGATCCACAGCAGGTTGCGCGCCAGTTCGCTGCGTTGTTCGTTCAGTGGCTGGCCGTTGAGCAACACTTGACCGGCGGTCGGGTGCATCAAGCCACAAAGCAGACGTAACAGGCTGGTCTTGCCACTGCCGTTGGGACCGCTGATCTGTAACATTTCGCCACTGGCCAGTCGCAATTCGAGATTTTCGAAAAGCAGCCGAAGGTCTCGCTCACAGGCAAGGGCAACGGTTTGCAGGACAGGACTGGTCAAGGGTTCACGGGCCTTATGCGGTTCAAGTCGGCTCTGGCGCGGCCGTTAAAGAGATGCAGCATAGATGCTATGACGGCTTGTTCTAGAGAGCTGCGTCAATCAATTGCAATGTTTTCGCCACTCAGCGAAAGACGGGCGGCATTATACATGGCGTTCCCTACTCTCAAGAGTGCAATTTCCTCAGGTTGTGTCCGCGTATGACAGGCGAAATGAACATCCTCCCGCTCCCGCCAACCACCCCGGCGACTTCGCGTCCATTGGTGATCAGCGGCGAGTTGCTCAAGCTGCTGACGCCGATGGAGGGCCTGATCACGGCCGGTCAGACCGCCAAGGCTGAAGTGCTGTCGCTCAAGCAGGCGGATCAGACCTTTCAACTGTTGCTCAAGGTCACTCTCGACAGCGGCCGCCAGACCACGGTCCAGGCCACCAGCACTCAGCCGTTGCCCCAGGGTACCAGCCTGTCGATCACCCAGCCGTCGGCGGGCAATCTGGCGGTCACGGTGCAACAGGCCATCGCCTCCAGCGTCGCCACCCTCACCCGTATCGATACCGCGCAACTGCCGGTCGGCACCCTGCTGCAAGGCAAAGTGCTGACCTCTCAGGTGATGCCGCAGGTGCCGGGCCAGCCGACGGTGTTTCGCTCGATGGTGAGCCTGCTCAACACCGCGCTGAGCGGCAGCACGTTGAGCATCGACAGCCCGACGCCGCTGCGCATCGGCACCTTGCTGAGCGCCCTGGTGCAGGACACCCAGACCCTCAAATTCGTGCCGCTGAGCAGCCGTCAGGAACAGTTGGCGGTGACGCAACAATTGGTCAGCCAGCAAAGTCGCCAGGGTTCTCTGGATGGCTTGATCAAGGTCCTGCAAAATCTGCCACCGTCGGATCAGACCTCCAGCGACCTGCGCGCCGCCGTAGACAAATTGCTCGCCGGCCTGCCGGACGTCCAACAATTGAGTACGCCCAAAGGCCTGGCCCAGGCGCTGGCCAACAGTGGCCTGTTCCTCGAAGCGAAACTGCTGACCGGGCAAAACCCGACGCTGACGCCGGACATGAAAGGCGACTTGCTCAAGCTGATCGCCCAACTGACGCCGGGCCTGCCGGCCAACACCAATCTCAACGCAATCATCGCCGCCAACACCCTGGCCCAGGCCATGCCGAGTTTTGTGCGCAATGCCCTCGGCATGCTCGGGCAAGTCAGTGCCAAACCGTCGCCTACCAGCTTCCCACTGCCCGAGCGCCTGCTGCAAAGCGCAGAAGGCGAAAATGATCTCGAGCACCTGCTGCGCCTGGCTGCGGCGGCGGTTTCACGCTTGCAAAGTCATCAGCTGTCGAGCCTTGAGCAGACTGGCGTCACCAGTGACGGGCGGTTGATGAGCACCTGGCAACTGGAAATCCCCATGCGCAACCTGCAGGACATCGTGCCGTTGCAGGTCAAATTCCAGCGCGAAGAAGCCCCCGAAAAAGAACAACCGCGCGAACGCCGCGATGAACGCGAACCCAAGCAACCGCTATGGCGTGTCGAGCTGGCGTTCGACATGGAACCGTTGGGGCCGTTGCAGATTCAGGCCCAACTGATCAAAGGCAGCCTCTCCAGTCAGCTGTGGGCCGAACGGCCGTACACCGCGAGCCTGATCGAAAGCAATCTGGCCGCGCTGCGCCAGCGCCTGCTGGATTCCGGGCTGAACGTCGGCGATCTGGATTGCCACCTCGGCACACCGCCACAAGGCCCTCAAACCCGTCTCGAACAACGCTGGGTCGACGAAACCGCATGAACGAATCCACCGCACCGCGCCAGGCCATCGCCCTCAAATACGACGGCAGCCACGCCCCTACCCTTACGGCCAAAGGTGACGAAGAACTGGCTGAAGAAATTCTGCGGATTGCCCGTGACTACGAAGTGCCGATTTACGAGAACGCCGAACTGGTGAAACTGCTGGCGCGGATGGAATTGGGCGAGAGTATTCCCGAGGAGTTGTACCGCACGATTGCCGAGATCATTGCGTTTGCCTGGAATCTGAAAGGCAAGTTTCCGGCGGGGCATGATCCGCATGCGGTGACGGTGGAGAAGGACGTCACCGAGCGCGGGGATGATTATTGAATCTTTGTTGAATGTAAAAAGATCGCAGCCCCGTTTCACTCGACAGCTCCTACAGGGCGTACACCATCCCAATGTAGGAGCTGTCGAGTGAAACGAGGCTGCGATCTTTTGCTCTTCTCAGTTTCTGTGCAACTTGCTCATCAACTCCGCCTCAGCCTGGGTCAACCCGCAGGACTGAGTCAGCTCATCGACGCTGGCCCCCATCCCCACCAGACGCGCGGCCTGGGCGAATGAAAGGCTCGATGGATCACGCTGTTCCAACTGCGCCAGTTTGTCCGGCAACGGCCCGACCACCGCGCGCAGTTCGTGCAGGTCTTCCCCCATGCGCACATTGCCGTTCTGGTAGTCGTCGACGCGCTTGGCCAGGTCCTTGATGCGCTGATCACGCAGCGCATCGCCCTGAGCCTGTTGTGCGGCGATCTGCCTTTGAGCGCGGATGTACGCCAGGAACATCGCCAGCGTGCCTGCCCACAAGAGGAACAGGACAATCACAGCCACCTCAAGAATCAATCAGATACTCTCCAGTTCCGACCATTCTTCTTCGCTCATCATCTTGTCCAGCTCGACCAGGATCAGCAGTTCATTGTTCTTGTTGCACACGCCTTGAATGAACTTGGCGGACTCTTCGTTACCGACGTTCGGTGCGGTCTCGATTTCCGACTGACGCAGATAAACCACTTCAGCCACGCTGTCGACCATGATCCCGACCACTTGCTTGTCGGCTTCGATGATGACGATGCGGGTGTTGTCGCTGACGTCGACCGTGCCCAGGCCGAAACGCTGGCGGGTGTCGATCACGGTGACCACGTTGCCGCGCAGGTTGATGATACCCAGCACGTAGCTCGGGGCACCCGGTACCGGAGCGATTTCGGTGTAGCGCAGGACTTCCTGAACGCGCATCACGTTGATGCCGTAGGTTTCATTGTCCAGCTTGAAGGTGACCCATTGCAGGATCGGATCTTCGGAACCTTTTGCCGCCGTCGCCTTGTCATTCATACCCTGACCCCTCGAAAAACCGCCCTAGCGGTGTGTATTCAGTGCACCGGCACTTGAATGCCGATGCGTGTTTTTTATGTCGGTTTGTGGTTCGGCTTACTGCCGCCCATGTGCTTCGCCCCGCCGCTGGCGATCAATTCGGCCAGTGCGGCGACATCGAGCAAGGCGCACATGTGTTCAATCACCGTGCCGGCGAGCCATGGCCGCTGCCCCCGGTGACTTCTCCATTTGATTTCATTCGGGTCCAGGCGCAACGAGCGGCTGACCTGATGCACCGCCAGCCCCCACTCATAGCCTTGGACTGAAATAACGTATTGCAGGCCCTGGCGGAAATCGTCGCGGTAGCGGTCCGGCATGACCCAGCGTGCGGTATCCAGCACTTTCAGGTTGCCGGCCTGGCTCGGCAGGATTCCGAGGAACCATTCCGGCTGACCGAACAACGGCGTCAGCTCGTGGCCGGCCAGGGAATAAATCGAGCCCAGGCACACCAGCGGCACCGCCAGGGTCAACCCGGCGACATCGAACAACAGGCATTCGAACGGCTCGGCCGCCCAGGCCGGACGATCGTCATTTTCCACCGGAGGCGGCGTGTTGCTCGGCGGCAGATGAACTTCCACCACCGGCGGCACCAACGCTTGCAGCAACGGCGCAATCGTCGACACGGGCGCCAGAATCGGTGCCGGCGCTTCGATCACGGCCACCGCGGCCTTCGCCACTGGCACAACAACGGGAGCCGCGACCACTGCCGGCTTCTGCGCATCGCGCGCCTGCTCTTCGAGCACTGCCGCCTGGAACTCGTCCAGGGCAGCTTCAGCCTCGACAACCTCGGGCAGCGCCTCGACTTCAGGCAACAGTTCTTCGGTCGCGTCCTGCAGCAAGCCATCCAGATAAGACTGAAGGGCCAATTGCGGGCGCGAGGTGATCTTCACCGGCCGGGTCATGCGAATACCATCGTAGGAATCAGGCTCATCTCAAGCCACCTGCGGAACAAGTTGCTGGGCGAGCAGATGCTTGAGCAGTGCGCGGTAGGCGAGCACGCCGCGACTCTTGCCATCGAATTGCGACGGCGTCAGCCCTGCCCGGCTCGCGTCACGCAAGCGGGTGTCGATCGGGATGTAGCCTTGCCAGATTTCTTCCGGGTACTTGTCGCGCAGCACCCGAAGGGTGCCAAGCGAAGCCTGGGTGCGGCGGTCGAACAGGGTTGGCACGATGTTGAACGGCAACGCCAGTTTGCGCGAGCGGTTGATCATCGCCAGCGTGTTGACCATGCGTTCCAGGCCTTTGACCGCCAAGTGCTCGGTCTGCACCGGAATCACCAACTGCTGGCTGGCCGCCAAGGCATTGACCATCAGCACGCCGAGCAACGGCGGGCTGTCGATCACGGCGTAATCGAAGTCTTGCCACAACTGCGCCAGACTCTTGGCGATCACCAGGCCCAAACCGCTCTGGCCCGGCGACTGGCGCTCAAGGGTGGCCAGCGCGGTGCTCGACGGCAACAGGGAAATGCGTTCGTCACTGGTGGGCATCAACAGCTGACCGGGCAAGCCTTGCGGCACGCTGCCCTTGTGCAGAAACAGGTCGTAGCTGCTGTGCTCCAGGCTGTCGGGGTCGTAACCGAAGTAGCTGGTCATGGAGCCGTGGGGGTCGAGATCGACCACAACCACGCGCTTGCCCGCCTCCGCCAGTAAACCGGCTAAAGCAATGGAGGACGTGGTTTTACCGACACCACCCTTTTGATTGGCAACTGCCCAGACTCTCATTCGGATTGTTCCTCCCGGTCGAAAACGTCGACCGAGAAATAGCTCAACGTATTAATGCGGGTGACGGAGAATTGACGGCACTCTCGCGTCCCGGCGACTTGACCGGGGTCGGTGCAGTTTGTGTGCCAGCCCGCTTCAATGCGGCATCCGGTTGTGCATGAGCCGTTCCGGTACCGGTGAGGCTACGGCGTACATCAAGATTGCGTGACACCACCAACACCACCCGACGGTTGCGCGCGCGGCCTTCGGCGGTGGCGTTGTTAGCCACCGGCTGGAATTCGCCGTATCCCACCGATGCCAGACGACCAGGGTTCACGCCTTGCATCGCCAGCATCCGCACGATGCTCGCCGAACGGGCCGAGGACAGTTCCCAGTTGGTCGGGTATTGCGCGGTACGGATCGGCTGATCGTCGGTGAAGCCTTCGACGTGGATCGGGTTGTCGAAAGGCCGGAGGATCGCGGCGACCTTGTCGATAATGTTGAACGCAATGTCGCTGGGCATGGCGTCGCCACTGCCGAACAACAGGCTGGAATTGAGTTCGATCTCAACCCACAACTCGTTGCCGCGCACGGTCATCTGGTTGGAACTGATCAAGTCGCCGAACGCCGCGCTGATGTCATCGGCGATGCTTTTGAGTGGATCGTTGGCGGCCTGGGCGATGCCGGCGTCGATCTGCTCGCTGTCCTTGACCAATGGCTTGGCCGGGGTCACGGTCTTCGGTCGCTCTTCGCCGATGGGTATCGGCTTGAGGGCGCGGTCAGAGTCGGTAAACACCCCGATCAACGCCTCGGAAATAATCTTGTACTTGCCTTCGTTGATCGACGAGATCGAGTACATCACCACGAAAAACGCGAACAGCAAGGTGATGAAGTCGGCGTAGGAAACGAGCCAGCGTTCGTGATTCACATGTTCTTCAGGTTGCCTGCGACGAGCCATGATCCATTTCCCCCATCAATCCATGAAGCCCTGAAGCTTCAACTCAATAGAGCGAGGGTTTTCACCTTCGGCGATCGACAGGATTCCTTCCAGCAACATTTCGCGATAGCGTGACTGCCGCAACGCGATGGACTTGAGCTTGGCGGCAATCGGCAGCAGCACCAGGTTGGCACTGGCCACGCCGTAGATGGTGGCGACGAAGGCGACGGCAATGCCGCTGCCCAGTTGCGATGGATCGCCCAGGTTGCCCATGACGTGAATCAGGCCCATCACCGCACCGATGATACCGATGGTCGGCGCGTAGCCGCCCATGCTTTCAAAGACTTTGGCGGCTTCGATGTCGCGGCTTTCCTGGGTGTAGAAATCCACTTCCAGAATGCTGCGAATCGCTTCCGGCTCGGCACCGTCGACCAGCAGTTGCAGGCCTTTGCGCGAGTAGCTGTCGGGCTCAGCGTCGGCCACCCCTTCCAGCCCGAGCAAACCTTCCTTGCGAGCGGTCAGGCTCCAGTTCACCACGCGATCAATGCCGCCGGCCAGGTCCACGCGAGGCGGAAACAGAATCCAGGCAAGAATCTGCATGGCGCGCTTGAAGGCACTCATCGGCGATTGCAGCAGCGCGGCACCGATGGTGCCACCGAGTACGATCAACGCCGCCGGGCCGTTGGCCAGCGCGCCGAGGTGACCGCCTTCAAGGTAGTTGCCGCCGATAATGGCGACAAACGCCATGATGATCCCGATAAGGCTGAGTACATCCATCAGATGCAAGCCTCAACCAGATGCCGACCGATGTCGTCGAGGCTGTACACCGCGTCCGCGAGTTCGGCTTTGACGATGGCCATCGGCATGCCGTAGATCACGCAGCTGGCTTCATCCTGCGCCCAGATCGCACTGCCGCCCTGCTTGAGCAGACGCGCGCCTTCGCGACCGTCAGCGCCCATGCCGGTCAGTACCACCGCCAGAACTTTGTCGCCGTAGGACTTGGCCGCGGAACCGAAGGTAATGTCCACGCACGGCTTGTAGTTCAGACGTTCGTCGCCCGGCAGGATTTTCACCGCGCCACGGCCGTCGATCATCATCTGCTTGCCACCCGGTGCCAGCAGCGCCAGGCCCGGACGCAGGATGTCGCCATCCTCGGCTTCCTTGACGCTGATGCGGCACAGCTTGTCCAGGCGCTCGGCGAAGGCCTTGGTGAAGGCAGCCGGCATGTGCTGGATCAACACGATGGGTGCCGGGAAGTTGGCCGGCAACTGGGTCAGGACCCGTTGCAGCGCAACCGGGCCGCCGGTGGAGGTACCGATGGCGACCAATTTGTAGGCTTTGCGTTTCGGCGCAGGAGATGACGGAGCCGCTGCATGGGGGCGCGCCGCAATCGGTGCCGGTGCCGGACGCGCAGGCGCGCTGCTGCCGTAGCTGCCAACACTCGAAGGTGCAGGCGTCGGGGCTGGCGCAGCGACCGGTGCCGGAGGGGTGTAGGCACTGACACGACGGTTACTGCGCGAGATGCTGAGAATCTTCTCGCACAGCAGTTGCTTGACCTTCTCCGGGTTACGGGAGATGTCTTCGAAATTCTTCGGCAGGAAGTCCACCGCGCCGGCGTCCAGCGCATCGAGGGTGACCCGGGCGCCTTCGTGGGTCAGCGAGGAGAACATCAACACCGGGGTCGGGCAGCGCTGCATGATGTGCCGCACTGCCGTGATGCCGTCCATCATTGGCATCTCGTAGTCCATGGTGATCACGTCTGGCTTGAGGGCCAGGGCCTGATCGATCGCCTCTTTTCCGTTGGTCGCCGTACCGACGACCTGGATATTTGTATCCGCTGCAAGAATTTCCGAGACGCGGCGGCGGAAAAACCCCGAATCGTCCACCACCAGGACTTTGACTGCCATAAACACTCCGTTAGACGGGGCGAGGCTCTGGCGCCCCGCTCCCCCAGAATCAAATACGCCGTGCGGCGTAACGCTTGAGCATGCTCGGAACATCGAGAATCAGAGCAATGCGGCCGTCACCGGTGATGGTGGCACCGGACATGCCCGGGGTTCCCTGGAGCATTTTGCCCAATGGCTTGATGACCACTTCTTCCTGGCCCACCAACTGATCGACGACGAAGCCGATCCGTTGAGTGCCCACCGAAAGGATCACCACATGGCCCTCGCGCTGCTCTTCGTGAGCGGCGGAGCTGACCAGCCAGCGCTTGAGGTAGAACAAGGGCAGCGCCTTGTCCCGCACGATCACCACTTCCTGGCCGTCCACCACGTTGGTGCGCGACAGGTCGAGGTGGAAGATCTCGTTGACGTTCACCAGCGGGAACGCGAACGCCTGGTTGCCGAGCATGACCATCAGCGTCGGCATGATCGCCAGGGTCAACGGGACCTTGATGACGATCTTCGAGCCTTTGCCCTTGGTCGAGTAGATATTGATGGTGCCGTTGAGCTGGGCGATCTTGGTTTTCACCACGTCCATGCCCACGCCACGACCGGACACGTCGGAGATCTCGGTCTTGGTCGAGAAGCCCGGCGCGAAGATCAGGTTGAAGCAATCGGTCTCGCTGAGACGGTCCGCCGCATCCTTGTCCATCAAACCTTTTTTCACGGCGATGCCGCGCAAAACGTCAGCGTCCATGCCCTTGCCGTCATCGGAGATGGACAGCAGGATGTGGTCGCCTTCCTGTTCTGCGGACAGGATCACTTTGCCGCTGCGAGGCTTGCCCATCGCTTCGCGATCAGCCGGCTCTTCGATACCGTGGTCGACCGAGTTGCGCACCAAGTGGACCAATGGGTCGGCCAGGGCCTCGACCAGGTTCTTGTCGAGGTCGGTTTCTTCGCCGACCAGTTCCAGGTTGATCTCTTTCTTGAGCTGGCGAGCCAGGTCGCGAACCAGACGCGGGAAGCGCCCGAAGACTTTCTTGATCGGTTGCATCCGGGTCTTCATGACCGCGGTTTGCAGGTCGGCCGTGACCACGTCGAGGTTCGACACGGCCTTGGACATGGCTTCGTCGCCGCTGTTGAGGCCCAGACGAACCAGGCGGTTACGAACCAGTACCAGCTCGCCGACCATGTTCATGATTTCGTCGAGACGCGCGGTGTCGACCCGCACGGTGGTCTCGGCTTCGCTGGTTGGCTTTTCCGCGGGCGGCGCGGCCGGGGCACGAGCGGGAGCCGGCGCTGCGGCGGCAGCAGGCTTCGGCGCTTCGGCTTTTGGCTCGGGTGCTTTGGCCGCAGGTGCTGGCGCCTTGGCAACCGGAGTCGCTACCGAAGCAACAGCAGAAGCAGTGCCCACTTCAGTGAACTTGCCCTTGCCATGCAATTCGTCGAGCAGCGATTCGAACTCATGATCGGAGATCAGATCGCTACCCGCCGCAGCGGCGGTTGGCGCAGCCGGGGCGGGTGCCGAAGCGATGGCCGATTCCAGCGCATCGACCGCAAAGTTGCCTTTGCCATGCAGCTGGTCGAGCAGAGCTTCGAACTCGTCGTCGGTGATGTCGGAGCTGTCGCCGGCGGCTTTCGGAGCAGCCGGTACAGCAGGCGCTGCGGCCACTGCATCGGCGGCGAACTGGCCTTTGCCGTGCAGTTGATCGAGCAACGACTCGAACTCTGCATCGGTGATTTCGTCACTGGCGGCTGCATCGGCGGCAGGCTGCGAAACAGGCTGCGCAGTCGCTACGGGCGCCTCGGCCTGGGCCTTGACGGCGTTCAGCGAGTCCAGCAGTTGTTCGAATTCGTTATCGGTAATGTCGCCCGATTCGCTTTCGGCGACCGGTGCTTCAACCACTTCAGCGACCGGAGCCGGTGCGGCTTCCATTTGCGGCTCGGCCAGACGGGCCAGCGCCGCGAGTAATTCAGGCGTGGCAGCCGTGATCGGGCTGCGTTCGCGGACTTCGCTGAACATGCTGTTCACCGCGTCCAGCGCTTCGAGAACCACGTCCATCAGTTCCGAGTCGACGCGACGCTCACCCTTGCGCAGGATGTCGAACACGTTCTCGGCGATGTGACAGCACTCCACCAGCTCGTTGAGCTGGAGGAAGCCGGCGCCCCCTTTTACAGTGTGAAAACCGCGAAAAATTGCATTGAGCAAGTCCGCATCATCAGGTCGGCTTTCCAGCTCGACCAGCTGCTCGGACAGTTGCTCTAGAATCTCGCCGGCCTCAACCAGGAAATCCTGAAGGATCTCTTCATCGGCGCCGAAGCTCATTAAGGGGGTGCTCCTACAGGTCTAAAAACCCAGAAAACTAAAATCCAAGACTGGATAACAAATCGTCCACATCGTCCTGACCGGACACAACGTCTTCTCTTTTATCGGCATGAATCTGCGGACCTTCACCCTGAGAGAGATGTTTTTGTGGATCTTTTTCAGCCAGCATCGCCTCACGGTCATGTTCGATACCCGCAAAGCGGTCTACGTGACTGGCCATGAGCACGAGCTTGAGCAGATTGCTTTCAACTTCGGTGACCAATTGGGTCACACGCTTGATCACCTGACCGGTGAGGTCCTGGTAATCCTGGGCCAGCAGAATGTCGTTGAGGTTGCTCGACACGACGCGGTTGTCTTCACTGCTGCGTGTCAGGAAACCATCGACCCGCCGGGCCAGTTCGCGGAACTCTTCAGCCCCGACTTCGCGACGCATGAACCGTCCCCAATCCGTGCTCAGCGCCTGGGCTTCATCGCTCAGGCTGTTGATCAGCGGCGTGGCGTTTTCCACCAGGTCCATGGTGCGGTTGGCCGCGGCCTCGGTCAGTTTGACCACATAGGACAGGCGCTCGGTGGCATCCGTGATCTGAGACACTTCCTCGGCTTGCGGCATGTGCGGGTCAATCTGGAAATTGACGATCGCGCTATGCAGCTCGCGGGTGAGCTTGCCCACTTCCTGATACAGGCCGCGGTCACGGGTCTGGTTGAGCTCATGGATCAGTTGCACAGCGTCGCCAAACTTGCC
This sequence comes from Pseudomonas sp. FP1740, assembly GCF_030687165.1. Lineage (NCBI taxonomy): Bacteria > Pseudomonadati > Pseudomonadota > Gammaproteobacteria > Pseudomonadales > Pseudomonadaceae > Pseudomonas > Pseudomonas sp. FP1740. The sequence goes on along the minus strand of NZ_CP117461.1, from coordinate 1,825,663 downwards.
TTTTTCAAGGCTGTCGACCAGTTCGACCGCGTGTTTTTTCAGGGTCGACTCGAAATCGCCCTGTGAAGATTCGTTATGCTCCATAGCTCCCCCGTGCGCAGTACATCAGCCGATGCGTTCGAAAATCTTCTCGATTTTTTCTTTCAACGCCTGGGCTGTGAAGGGTTTGACCACATAGCCGTTAACACCGGCCTGGGCCGCTTCGATGATTTGCTCGCGCTTGGCTTCGGCGGTCACCATCAGCACCGGCAGGTGCTTGAGCCTTTCATCGGCGCGTACCGCACGAAGCAGGTCGATGCCGGTCATACCGGGCATGTTCCAGTCGGTAACCAGAAAATCGAAGTTACCGCTTTGCAGCATCGGCAACCCGGTCAGCCCGTCATCGGCTTCGGCGGTGTTGGTGAACCCAAGGTCACGCAACAGGTTTTTTATGATCCGCCGCATCGTTGAGAAGTCATCAACGATGAGGATTTTCATGTTCTTGTCCAATTCGACCTCCAAGCAGTCTTAAACGCGTCCAGCACCTGGACGCGCCATTTCAATCAATCCGGCAAAGCACTCAATGACTGTCTGGAGCACAACAGATCGAGACCGGTGCAGTTCAACCCCACACCGGCTCCATTCGCAGTGTCCCCACACTGCCTTCAGCGCGCTCGCCACTCCCCCAAACGCCCCCGCAAACGGGCCGCGCACTGGCTGTGTAACTGGCTGACCCGAGATTCACTGACCCCCAGGACTTCACCGATTTCCTTGAGATTCAACTCTTCGTCGTAGTACAGCGCCAACACCAGTCGCTCACGCTCCGGCAAATTGGCAATCGCGTCCGCCAGCGCCGCCTGGAAGCGTTCATCTTCCAGATCGCGTGACGGCTCGAGATGAGCACTCGCGCCATCCTCATGCAGCCCTTCGTGTTCGCCGTCCTGCAACAGATCGTCGAAACTGAATAACCGGCTGCCCAGGGTGTCGTTCAAAATCCCGTAATAATCGTCGAGACTCAATTGGAGTTCGGCCGCAACTTCGTGATCTTTAGCGTCACGGCCGGTTTTAGCTTCAATCGAGCGAATCGCGTCGCTGACCATGCGGGTATTGCGGTGGACCGAACGTGGCGCCCAGTCCCCCTTGCGCACTTCATCGAGCATCGCGCCACGGATTCGAATGCCCGCGTACGTCTCGAAACTCGCGCCTTTGCTGGCGTCGTATTTGGTTGATACTTCAAGCAGGCCAATCATCCCGGCCTGGATCAGGTCTTCGACCTGGACACTGGCCGGCAGACGCGCCAGCAAGTGGTAGGCAATGCGCTTGACCAGTGGCGCGTAACGCTCGATCAGCTCGTACTGCGCGTCACGTGCCGACTGCTTGTAGAGGTTGTAACCGCTGGCTGTCATAGCACGGGTCCTGCCGTTTGTTGCACGAGGCGCTCGACGAAAAATTCCAGGTGCCCGCGCGGGTTGGCCGGCAGTGGCCAGGTATCGACTTTCTGCGCAATGGCCTTGAACGCCAGGGCGCACTTGGAACGCGGAAAGGCTTCATACACCGCGCGTTGCTTCTGCACGGCCTTGCGCACGCTTTCGTCGTAAGGGACTGCGCCGACGTATTGTAAGGCGACGTCGAGGAAGCGATCCGTGACCTTGGTCAACTTGGCGAACAGGTTGCGGCCTTCCTGCGGGCTCTGCGCCATGTTGGCCAGGACGCGGAAGCGGTTCATGCCGTAGTCGCGGTTAAGCAGTTTGATCAGCGCGTAGGCGTCGGTGATCGAGGTCGGTTCGTCGCACACCACCAGCAAGACTTCCTGGGCGGCGCGCACGAAGCTGACTACCGAGTCACCAATGCCCGCAGCGGTGTCGATCACCAATACGTCGAGGTTGTCGCCGATATCACTGAACGCCTGGATCAGGCCGGCATGCTGAGCCGGGCTCAGATGAACCATGCTCTGGGTGCCGGAGGCGGCCGGGACGATGCGGATACCGCCAGGCCCTTGCAACAGCACGTCGCGCAGCTCACAGCGGCCTTCGATCACGTCGGCCAGCGTGCGTTTGGGTGTCAGTCCCAACAGAACGTCGACGTTCGCCAGCCCCAGATCGGCATCCAGCAGCATGACGCGCCGGCCGAGCTCAGCTAGAGCCAGGGACAAGTTCACTGACACGTTAGTCTTCCCGACGCCACCTTTGCCGCCGGTCACCGCGATCACCTGTACGGGATGCATGCTGCCCATGTTATTTCTTTACCTTGTCTTACTTAGACGGAGGCCACATTACTGGCTGCGCGTTCACCATCGGAACAATGCATGGCAGACCATCGATGTAGGTACAAAAAATGTTCATTAACACCTCAGCCAACCTGCTTGGTCGGGCTGTGGTAAATATCAGCGAACATGTCAGCCATGGCTTCTTCGCTGGGTTCTTCCTGCATTTGTACGCTAACGGCGCGGCTGACCAACTGATGACGACGTGGCAGATGCAAATCATCCGGAATCCGTGGACCATCGGTCAGGTAAGCCACCGGCAACTCATGACTGATCGCCAGGCTCAACACCTCGCCCAGACTTGCCGTTTCATCCAGTTTAGTCAGGATGCAGCCGGCGAGGCCGCAGCGTTTGTAACTGTGATAAGCGGCAGTTAGAACCTGTTTCTGGCTGGTGGTTGCCAGGACCAGATAATTTTTTGATTTGATGCCGCGCCCGGCCAGGCTTTCGAGCTGCATCCGCAGTGCCGGATCGCTGGCCTGAAGGCCGGCGGTATCGATCAGCACCACGCGTTTGCGCAGCAAGGGCTCCAGCGCCTGCACCAGGGATTGACCCGGATCGACGTGGGTCACCGACACGTTAAGGATCCGGCCCAGCGTCTTGAGCTGCTCCTGGGCACCAATGCGATAGCTGTCCATGCTCACCAGCGCGATGTTCTGCGCGCCGTACTTGAGCACATAACGGGCCGCGAGCTTGGCCAGTGTGGTGGTCTTGCCCATGCCGGCCGGGCCGACCATGGCAATCACCCCACCCTCTTCCAGTGGCTCGATTTCCGGGGTAGCGATCATCCGCGCCAGGTGCGCGAGCAACATGCGCCAGGCCTGACGAGGCTCTTCAATGTCGGTAATCAGCGCCAGCAGATCGCGCGACAACGGGCCGGACAGGCCGATACGCTGCAGACGACGCCAGAGATTGGCCTGGGCCGGACGGCTGCCTTGCAGCTGATTCCAGGCCAGCGAGCCAAGCTGCACTTCCATCAGTTCACGCAGGCTGTTGAGCTCGAAACGCATCGAATCGAATGCGCGCGGATCGACACCGGGCGCCGCAGCAGGCGCGGGGGCCGGACGCCGAGGTTCGGCGAGCGCCGGTTCGATCAGCGGTTCGGCGGCGGTCAACGGCAGGCCGGCGAACAACTGGCGATTGGTGGTCTTGTCGCTCTCGCCATCGCCGCGCAGGCTCAGTTCGGCCTGGGCGGTGACGATCCGCGACTGGGTCTTGCGCAGCTCATCCTCAAGTTCCATGTTCGGAACACGCGGGGCCAGCGCCGACAATTTGTAATCCAGGGCAGCCGTCAACTCGACACCGCCGGCGATCCGGCGATTGCCAATGATGGCGGCATCAGCGCCCAACTCATCACGAACCAGTTTCATGGCCTGACGCATATCGGCGGCGAAAAAACGCTTAACTTGCATAAACCACTACCTCAGCCGTTGGGCCCTACTGTCGCAACGATGGTCACTTGCTTGTTGTCAGGAATTTCCTGGTAAGCCAACACGTGCAAACCCGGCACTGCCAGCCGACCGAATCGCGAGAGCATCGCGCGAACCGGACCGGCTACCAGCAGAATCACCGGCTGACCTTGCATTTCCTGACGCTGCGCCGCATCGATCAACGAGCGTTGCAGTTTTTCCGCCATGCTTGGCTCCAGCAGAACGCCCTCTTCCGAGCCTTGTCCTGCCTTCTGAAGACTATTGAGCAATATTTGTTCCAACCTTGGTTCCAAGGTGATCACAGGCAGCTCCGACTCAGTGCCTACAATGCTTTGCACGATTGCACGGGATACGCCGACGCGCACCGCGGCCACCAAAGCGGCGGTATCTTGACTCTTGGCGGCGTTGTTCGCGATGGCTTCGGCGATGCTGCGAATGTCCCGCACCGGCACCTGTTCGGCCAGCAACGCCTGCAAGACTTTGAGCAGTTGCGACAGCGAAACCACCCCCGGCACCAACTCTTCGGCCAGTTTCGGTGAGCTTTTGGCCAGCAATTGCATGAGTTGCTGGACTTCTTCGTGGCCGATCAGCTCGCTGGAGTGCTTGTACAGAATCTGGTTCAAGTGGGTCGCCACCACCGTACTGGCATCGACCACGGTGTAACCGAGGGATTGCGCCTGGGCACGCTGGCTGATTTCGATCCACACCGCTTCCAGGCCAAAAGCCGGATCTTTGGCGGTGATGCCATTGAGCGTGCCGTAGACCTGACCCGGGTTGATCGCCAGTTCGCGCTCCGGGTAAATCTCCGCTTCAGCCAGGATCACGCCCATCAGGGTCAGGCGATAGGCGCTAGGCGCCAGGTCGAGGTTGTCACGGATATGCACAGTCGGCATCAGGAAGCCCAGGTCTTGGGAGAGCTTTTTACGCACCCCCTTGATCCGCGCCAGCAACTGCCCACCCTGGTTGCGATCCACCAGCGGAATCAGGCGGTAGCCCACTTCCAGGCCAATCATGTCGATCGGCGTCACGTCATCCCAGCCAAGCTCCTTGGTTTCCTGAGCCCGGGCCGGCGACGGCAGCAACTCCTGCTGACGCTTGACCTCTTGCAGGGCCTGAACCTTGACCGCGTTCTGTTTCTTCCAGAACAGATAAGCGCCACCGGCCGCCAGGGCTGCCATGGACAGAAAGGAAACGTGCGGCATGCCGGGCACCAGGCCCATCACCGCCATCAAGCCTGCGGCCACCGCCAAGGCTTTCGGCGAGGCGAACATCTGACGATTGATTTGTTTACCCATGTCTTCCGAGCCGGAAGCACGGGTCACCATGATCGCGGCGGCGGTCGACAACAGCAGTGATGGCAATTGCGCCACCAAACCGTCACCGATGGTCAACAGCGCATAAACCTTGCCGGCATCACCAAAGCTCATGCCGTGCTGGAAGATACCCACCGCCATGCCGCCGATCAGGTTGATGAACAGAATCAGCAGACCAGCGATGGCGTCACCGCGCACGAACTTGCTGGCACCGTCCATGGAACCGTAGAACTCGGCCTCCTGGGCGACTTCCATCCGGCGCAGTTTCGCCTGGCTCTGATCGATCAGGCCGGCGTTCAAATCGGCGTCGATCGCCATCTGTTTACCGGGCATCGCGTCGAGGGTGAAACGCGCGCTCACCTCGGAAATCCGCCCGGCGCCTTTGGTTACCACGACGAAGTTGATGATCATCAAAATCGCGAAGACCACGATACCGACCACGTAGTTACCGCCGATCACCACTTCACCGAAGGCCTGAATCACCTTACCGGCGGCGGCATGGCCGTCCTGACCGTGGAGCATCACCACCCGCGTGGAGGCCACGTTCAGCGCCAGTCGCAGCAACGTCGCCACCAGCAGAATGGTCGGGAACACCGCAAAATCCAGCGGCCGCAAGGCGTATACACAGACCAGCAACACAACGATGGACAGGGCAATGTTGAAGGTGAAAAACACGTCCAGCAGGAACGGCGGCACCGGCAACATCATCATGGCCAGCATGACCAGCAGCAACAGCGGCACACCCAGATTGCCCCGACTGAGGTCGGCGACGTTTGTGCGGGCACTGTTGATTAACTGAGAGCGATCCACCGGTTTTCCCCGTTCCTTTAAAGCAAACTTTTGACGCCTGAAGCAGGCGCAGGGCGGCTATTGCAAGAAGCCTTCCAACTTTTGCCAAGGAGGGAAATAGAGAGATTTGTTGAGGCCGGGGTAGCAGCTGCCGAGCTGCGCGAGGCTGTGTTCGGCTGCGTAGCAGTCGCAAATCCTTTGCGAGGACTGCGTCCTCGAACGCAGCCTCGCAGGCTCGGCAGCTGCTACGAACAGGGTGGATCAGAGGCGGGGCATGACATCGCTCAAGTTCACTGCCCCGCCATTCGTCCAGAGACCTGCACAGCCGTGAGTTTTCATAGTAGCCAAAACGGCCTTATGGGTATTGGATGGTGATCATTAGCGTTGGTAATACCAAGCGCCGGAGCAGCGATCATGCCCAAGAAAGCGGTCAAGTCATTCAACGACGCCAAAGGCTTCGATCTGGTTGCGCCCAAGCAACAGGACGACAGGAAGAAACAGGAAAACAGTATCGCGAAAGAGCCCGGCAATGAAAAAGCCAAGAGGCGGCATCAGCGCCCGTAGGCGCTGTCGAAGGCGGCGATCTTTTTGATTTCAGAACCGTAGACCCGATCAGGAATCGCGCCGCAGATCCGGCGGAATCGGCAAATCATCTTTCAGCGGATCCGGACGTTTGCCCTTGCCCGCGCGGTACTGGCGGATCTGGTAGACGTAAGCCAATACCTGAGCCACCGCCAGATACAGCCCACCTGGAATTTCCTGATCCAGTTCCGTGGAGTAGTAAATCGAACGCGCCAGGGCGGGCGATTCGAGCAACTGCACTTGGTTGGCCACGGCGATTTCGCGGATCTTCAAGGCCAGGAAGTCGCTACCCTTGGCGATCAGCATCGGCGCCCCGCCCTTCTCCGGATCGTACTTGAGCGCCACGGCGTAGTGGGTCGGGTTGGTGATGACCACGTCGGCATCAGGGATCGCAGCCATCATCCGCCGCTGCGACATCTCGCGCTGCAACTGGCGAATGCGTTGCTTGACCTCCGGCCGCCCTTCCTGGTCCTTGTGCTCGTCACGGATTTCCTGCTTGGTCATCTTGAGCTTATTCATGCTCTCCCAGAGCTGCACCGGCACGTCGACCGCCGCGATGATGATCAGCCCGCAAGCCATCCACAAGGTGCTCCAGCCCACCACTTGCAGGCTATGAATGATGGCCATGTCCAGCGGCTCGTGAGCGATGCGCAGCAGATCGTCGATGTCCGACGACAAGACCGCCAACGCCACGAACAACACGATGAAAAACTTCGCCAGAGCCTTGAGCAACTCCACCAGCGCCGTGGCCGAGAACATTCGTTTCAGGCCTGCGGCGGGATTCATGCGACTGAACTTGGGCGCCATGGAGCCAGCCGCAAACAGCCAGCCCCCCAGGGAAATCGGGCCGATCAGCGCGGCCAGCAGCAAGGTGATCATCACCGGCTGAATCGCGAACAAGGCGATCTGTCCCGAATGCAGCAGATAAGTCGCCATGGAGCGCTGATCCAGAATCACCTCTCGCGAGAGCGAGAAGTTCATGCGCATCAGCTCCATCAAATCCTGGGCCAGGGCGCCACCAAAAATCAGCAGCCCACCGGCGCCGGCAAGCATGACCGCCAGGGTGTTGAGCTCCTTGGAGCGCGCAATCTCACCCTTTTCACGGGAGTCCTTTTTGCGTTTCTCCGTGGGGTCTTCTGTTTTGTCCTGACCGCTTTCGCTCTCAGCCATGACTCAGCGTGCCTGTGCCAGTTCGCGCAACAACTGCAAGGCCTCGGCGGCCAGCGGTTGATACTGATTGAGAATGTCCGCCAGGCCGACCCAAACGATGAACAGCCCAAGTACCAGGGTCAGCGGAAAACCGATCGAGAAGATGTTCAACTGCGGCGCCGCCCGGGTCATCACGCCAAACGCAATGTTGACCACCAGCAACGCAGTGATCGCCGGCAACACCAGCAACAGCGCCGCACCGAGCACCCAGCCGAGCTTGCCGGCCAGTTCCCAGAAATGATTGACCATCAACCCGCCACCGACCGGCAGCGTGGTGAAGCTTTCGGTGAGGACTTCGAACACCACCAGGTGGCCGTTCATCGACAAGAACAACAGCGTCACTAGCATGGTGAAAAACTGCCCGATCACCGCCACCGACACGCCGTTCGTAGGGTCGACCATCGAAGCGAAACCCATGCCCATCTGGATCGCGACAATTTGCCCGGCGACCACGAATGCCTGGAAAAACAGCTGCAAGGAAAAGCCCAACACCGCGCCGATGATGATTTGCTCGGCGATCAGCAGCATCGCGCTCAGGTCCAGCGCGTTGACCGCGGGCATGGGCGGCAGACCCGGCGCGATGACCACAGTGATCGCCAGCGCGAAGTACAAACGCACGCGCTTGGGCACTAGCGTCGTGCCGAAAATCGGCATGACCATCAGCAACGAGCCGATGCGAAACAGCGGCAACATGAACGTCGCCACCCAGGTGCTGATCTGGGTATCGGTCAGCTGCAGCAGCGACATGGCTTAACCGATGACCTGAGGAATGCTGTGGTACAGCTGCAGAATGTATTCCATGAAGGTCTGCACCAGCCACGGGCCGGCAACGATCAGCGTCACCAGCATCACCAGCAGGCGCGGCAGGAAGCTCAGGGTCTGTTCGTTGATCTGCGTGGCCGCCTGGAACATCGCCACCAACAGCCCCACCAGCAAGCTCGGGATCACCAGCACGGCGACCATCATGGTGGTCAGCCACAGCGCTTCGCGAAAGATGTCTACGGCAACTTCGGGCGTCATGGTGAAACACCGCCGAAGCTGCTGGCCAACGTGCCGATGATCAACGCCCAGCCATCCACCAGCACGAACAGCATGATTTTGAACGGCAGGGAAATGATCAGTGGCGAGAGCATCATCATACCCATCGCCATCAGCACACTGGCCACCACCAGGTCGATGATCAGGAACGGAATGAAGATCATGAAGCCAATCTGGAACGCGGTTTTCAGTTCCGAGGTCACGAACGCCGGCACCAGAATCGTCAGCGGCGCCTGATCCGGCGTAGCAATATCAGTGCGCTTGGACAGGCGCATGAACAGCTCCAGATCGCTGCTGCGAGTCTGGGCCAGCATGAAGTCCTTGATCGGCACCTGAGCCTTGGCGACAGCATCCTGAGCGGTGAGTTTCTCCGCCAGATACGGCTGCAAGGCATCCTGATTCACCCGATCGAACACCGGCGCCATGATAAACATGGTGAGGAACAGCGCCATACCGGTGAGGATCTGGTTCGACGGTGTCTGCTGCAAGCCCAGGGCCTGACGCAGGATCGAGAAAACGATGATGATCCGGGTGAAACTGGTCATCAGCATGACGAACGCCGGGATGAAACTCAGCGCCGTCATGATCAGCAGGATTTGCAGGCTGACCGAGTATTCCTGAGCGCCATTGGCATTGGTGCCCAGGGTGATCGCCGGGATCGACAACGGATCGGCGGCGAACGCCAGCGGCGCAGCCAGCATCAGGGCCAGCGTCAAGACGATGCGTAACGCACCCATTACTTCTTATCCTTCTGATCCTTGCCGAGCATCTCCAACAGACGCTGGGCAAACTCCGGAGTCGCTTTCTCGGTTGCGCTCGGCACTTGTACCGGCTCCTTGAGCACATGCAACGCGGTGATGGTGCCGGGGCTCAGGCCGAGCAGAATCTGTTCGTTGCCGACCTGTACCAGCATCAAACGGTCACGGGGGCCGAGGGCTCGGGAACCGATCAACTCGATCACTTGCCCCTTGCCGGCCGGCCCGGCCTGCTGGACCCGGCGCAGCAGCCAGGCGAGGAAGAAGATCAACCCCAGCACCAGCAGCAAGCCGAACACCAATTGCGTCAATTGCCCGGCCACACCGCTGCTGACGGCTGGCGCGGCGGCCGCTGTCGCAGCAGTCGTCACCGACTCGGCCGCCAGCACGCTGGATGGCAAGGCCAACAGAACCGCAAGAACCTTGTTCACTCAGCGCAGCTTCTTGATGCGTTCGCTTGGGCTGATCACGTCGGTCAGGCGGATGCCGAACTTTTCGTTGACCACTACCACTTCGCCGTGGGCGATGAGCGTGCCGTTGACCAGCACGTCCAGCGGCTCGCCGGCCAGGCGATCGAGCTCGATTACCGAACCCTGGTTGAGTTGCAACAGGTTGCGGATGTTGATGTCGGTGCTGCCGACTTCCATGGAAATCGACACCGGGATATCGAGGATCACGTCCAGGTTCGGACCGTCCAATGTCACCGGATCGTGGTTCTTCGGCACGCTGCCGAACTCTTCCATCGGCAGACGGTTGGAGCCCGACGTACCGGTATCGGCCGCCAGCAGCGCATCAATGTCGGCCTGCCCGGCGTCACCGGTTTCTTCCAGGGCCGCAGCCCATTCGTCGGCCAGTGCCTGATCGTCCTGGGCGTTCATATCGTCGTTCATCATTTGTCCTCGGCGGGCAACAATTCAGTTAAATGCGTAGGGGGGTACGAGCGCCGGTCAGCGGCGCTCGATCGGCTCGATCACTTGCAACGCGAGGTTGCCTTTGTGCGAGCCCATCTTGACCTTGAAGGCCGGCACGCCGTTGGCGCGCATGATCATTTCTTCCGGCATCTCGACCGGGATCACGTCGCCGGGCTGCATGTGCAGGATGTCGCGAAGGCGCAGCTGGCGGCGGGCAACGGTGGCACCGATCGGTACGTCGACGTCCAGCACGTCCTGGCGCAAGGCGTTGATCCAGCGTTCGTCCTGATCGTCGAGGTCCGACTGGAAGCCGGCATCGAGCATCTCGCGCACCGGCTCGATCATCGAGTACGGCATGGTCACGTGCAGGTCGCCGCCACCGCCATCGAGTTCGATGTGGAACGTCGACACCACAATGGCTTCGCTCGGCCCGACGATGTTGGCCATGGCCGGGTTTACTTCCGAGTTGATGTACTCGAAGTTCACTTCCATGATCGCCTGCCAGGCTTCCTTCAAATCGACGAAAGCCTGCTCCAGCACCATGCGCACCACACGCAGTTCGGTGGGGGTGAATTCACGCCCTTCGATCTTCGCGTGACGGCCGTCGCCGCCGAAGAAGTTGTCCACCAGCTTGAACACCAGTTTGGCGTCGAGGATGAACAGCGCGGTGCCGCGCAGCGGTTTGATCTTGACCAGGTTGAGGCTGGTCGGCACGTACAGCGAGTGCACGTATTCACCGAACTTCATCACCTGCACGCCACCCACGGCAACGTCCGCCGAGCGGCGCAGCATGTTGAACATGCTGATGCGGGTGTAGCGGGCGAAACGCTCGTTGATCATTTCCAGCGTCGGCATGCGTCCACGGACGATGCGATCCTGGCTGGTCAGGTCGTAGCTTTTGACACTGCCGGGTTCGGCAGCGTTATCGGTCTGTACCAGACCATCGTCGACGCCATGCAACAGCGCATCGATCTCATCCTGGGACAGCAGGTCCTGCACGGCCATGTCGTGTTCCTACTGCAGTACGAAATTAGTGAAAAGCAACTGTTCGATCACCACTTTGCCCAGCTCTTTCTGCGCCACTTCCTGGACGCTGGCCGTGGCTTTCTGACGCAACATCTCCTGGCCGACCGGGGTCGCCAGCGTGGCGAAATCCTGACCGGAAAACAGCATGACCAGGTTATTGCGGATCACCGGCATGTGGACTTTGAGCGCCTCCAGATCAGCCTGATTACGCCCCAGCATGGTGATGCTCACCTGCATGTAGCGCTGACGGCCGTTCTGGGTGTAGTTGGCCACGAAGGCTGGAGCCATTGGCTCGAAGATCGCCGGCTGCTTGCCGACCACAGCGGTTTCAGCCGCGGCGGCAGGCTTGCTCTGGGCGCCGTGCATGAAGAACCAGGTCGCCCCCACGGACAAGCCGATCGCCAGCAGCAGGGCCACGACGATCACAATGATCAGCTTGATTTTGCCTTTGGTTGCGGGGTCTTTTACTACTGCTTCACTCTTCGCCATGCCAATAATCCGTCACTATTCGGGTTTTCACAGTCGCACGGCAAGGCAAGAGCAAGTGTTATGCCAGAAGTGTCTGGGGCTATGTGGAGGCGGCAGGCAGGCAACGGAAATCAAAAGATCGCAGCCTTCGGCGGCTCCTGCATTTGGATGGTGTACACCCGTAGACACAAGGAGCTGCCGAAGGCTGCGATCTTTTGAGGGGGCGCCCTGATTATCAGGCGTAATAATCGACCGCGCTGGTGCCGATCAGGCTGGTGGTGTTGGCGGCCACGTCAGCGACCGTCGCAGGAAGCTCTTCATCGACAGAATCGAGGCGACCGCCACTGGCATTGGTGCGCCCGCCCTGCCCCTGCTGAGCCTGTTCCTGCCCCTGGCCCTGCCAGCCACGGGACTGATCGGAAACGTTGACGTCGACCTGGCCCATGCCCTGCTGCGCGAACATGTCCCGCAGGCGATGCATTTGCCCGTCGAGTGCTTCGCGAACGCTTGGGTGAGCGCTCATGAAGGTCACTTGGGTCTGCTGATCCGAAACCATGTTCACCCGAATATCGAGGCGTCCCAGTTCGGCCGGTTGCAACTGGATATCCGCCGCCTTGAGATTGGCGCTGGACAGGTACATGACCCGGTTGACCACCTCTTCGGTCCAACCGCTCTGATGCATGGCGATCGGTTGGTTCACCGGCAATGCATTGGCAGTCTTGGGTGTTGCCGCCTGGGTCAGAGCCGCCAGACGATTGGCGAAGTCATCGACACGGGTGTCGCTGCTGGCGGACTTGAGATCCTTGAGGCCGTCATCGATCAGGCCACTGAACGCCTTCTCGCCGCCCTGGCTGGTGCTGTCCTGATCGGCTTGCACGTCGAGCATGCTCGCCATGCCTGCGGCAAAGTTCTGTGCCGAGGTCAGCTCACCGTCGACGTGAGCCTGAGTCGGCGCCGCTTTTGGCTGAGCCTGGCTGGCGGCCGAAACGTGCCCGCTCTGCTCCATCGCCATGCGCACGGCCGGCAGTGCATCGAGAGGATCGGCTTCGGGATCGAAATCAGGATCGGTGGTCGTAGCGGCCGGCGTCGCTGTTGCGGTAACGGCGGCCGCGACGGGTGTTTGTACGATTGACTGCACAGCGGCGACAACCGGTGGGGTTTCCGGCACAGGGGCTGGCAGCACCGGCAGCACCACTTGCATCAACGCCGGATCGAGGGCTGGATCGACAGGCGCGGTATCGACTACCGGCGTCGTCGGCTCGGCGGTATCGGGCGCGTTATCGCTGGCGGTCTTGTCATCGGCCTGCGCCGGTTTATCGGCGGGCAAGGATTTGCCGCTATCGGCAACCGTCGGTTCCTGGGCGGCAGACGAGTCGCTGCCCACGTCCTTTTTGCCAGTGTTGTCTGAAGCTTTGTCACGTACGGGGTTAGCCGATCCGTCCGCCGTAGCCGAAGGCTTGTTCTGGGCCTGATTGGCGTAGACCTGAGCGAAGCTGGACGCCTTGTCCCCGGGCTCAGCCGTCGACGCCGGGGTATTGGCGGATGCGGCTTGAGTCTTGGCCGCAGCCGCGGCCTGAAGAAGAATGTTTGGGGTAACGGGCATGGAACGGTCTCCGCTGCACTGGGATCGTAGGTACAGTTGAGGGAGTTGACTGCAAGGGTCGAGCCAGCTTTGCTCGCTGGCCGCCAAAAGCGCCGGAAGGTTGTCTTATTCAGCCAGGGAGCGCTGGCGCTCTGCCTCGAAAAGCGGTCGGACAATAGCGAATTCGCCGTCGATCTCTCCAACCAGAGCTTCAATGCCTTCGAGTTTTTTCTCTTTGGCTCGCTGCTCCAGTTCATGGCACAGCTCAGCCAACCGAGTCGCGCCCATGTTGCTGCTGCTGCCCTTGAAACTGTGCGCCGTGGCACCTAACCGATCGGCATCGTCAGCCCCGCGCAGCACGCTCAAACGCGCTTCGGAATCGCTGAGAAAGGTATCGAGCAATTCTGGATACCCGTCCTCCATAACTTCTTGCAACGCGCTCAGCACGTCGCGATCCAGATGTGTGTTGTCCACTTGTTCACTCCTTTGATCAAGAATGCCTGGGATTATGCCTGAGCCTCCCAGAAAAACTCCACGCGAGCACTGCGCCCATTATCGGACCAGCTCGCATGATGACTCAACTGTCGGATCAAACTGACGCCACGTCCCGACAAACGGACATCATCGACGGGACGCTCCATCACCCGTACCACATCGAAGCCCTTGCCACTGTCTTCGACTCGAACAGTCAGGCAACCGCCTTCGCCTTTGGGCGTCACCTGCAAATGTACCCTCACATAGCCGTCCTGCAATTCGTCCAGGCGCGCACTGCGCTGCTGATAATAACGCGCAAAACCCGAAGCATCGCGTTTGAGACTCGAATCCAGACCTAGCACGCCATGCTCCAGGGCATTGGAGTAAAGCTCTGCCAGCACGCTGTAGAGCGCACCACTCTGAGCGCGCAGACCATGCACCTCAAACAGCAATTGCAACAGGTACGGCAGCGGGTTGAAGCGTTTGAGGGTGGCGGCGCGAAATTCGAAACTCACCGACCAGTCCAGCGGGCAGGACTGACCGCTGTCGGAATATACCGGTGCTGGCGGGCTCAGTTGCGCCGCATCCAACAGGCTGACCTCAACCATGCTCACGTCATCGCGAGCCTCGCCGCGAAAGTCCCGCAGGGCCTGCTCGATTTCTTCGAACAGCGCATCGGGCTGACGATTGGCTGCAAACACCTGCTCCAATCGCTCTACGCCAAATAACTGCTCATTGGCATCGCAGGTATCAATCACTCCGTCAGACAACAGGAACACCCGATCCCCGACGGCCATCGGGAACACCTCGGTGCGGTCATCGAAGGTTTGCGGGCTCAGCACACCCAGCGGCAAGTGCCGTGCCGTGAGCGCTGTACGCTCGCCACTGGTGGCGTTGTGCAAATAGCCGTCCGGCATCCCGCCGTTCCAGACCTCCACCGACCCTCGCTGAAAGCTCAGGCGCAACAGGGTCGCGCAGCAGAACATATCGACCGGCAGAATACGTTTGAGCTTGGCGTTCATCTCGCGCAGGGTTTCGGACAAACCATAACCCTTGGCGGTCATGCCATAGAAAACTTCGGCCAACGGCATGGCACCGACAGCGGCCGGCAAACCATGGCCGGTGAAATCACCGAGCAACACATGCATGTCGCCGGCCGGGGTAAACGCGGCCAGCAACAGATCGCCGTTGAACAGCGCATAGGGCGATTGCAGATAGCGGATGTTCGGCGCATTCAGGCAACCGGAGTGGGCCACCTTGTCGAACACGGCTTTGGCCACTCGCTGTTCGTTGAGCAGGTAATCGTGGTGCCTGGCGATCAGATCGCGCTGTTCCAGCACCGTGGCCTGCAAACGCCGCAAGCGGTCCATTGCCTTGATCTTGGCCGCGAGGATCACCTGGTTGTAAGGCTTTGCCAGAAAGTCGTCGCCCCCGGCCTCCAGACAACGAGCCAGGGCTTCGCTTTCGGTCAGCGACGTCAGAAAGATGATCGGCACCAGGGTTTCGCCGGCCAGCGCCTTGATCTGCTGCGCGGCCTCGAAGCCATCCATCACCGGCATCATGGCGTCCATCAGCACCAGGTGCGGCCGCTGCGAGCGAAACGCCTCGACCGCCTCGGCGCCATTACTGGCTGTCAGCACTTCATGCCCCTGACGACGGACAATAGTCGACAGCAGCATACGATCGGCCGCACTGTCTTCGGCGATCAGAATCGTCAGCGGCTCGAGCGGCTGCATGACAGTCAACTGATGTCGAACAGCTTGTCGAAGTTGGAGATGGCGAGGATTTTCTTCACATCGCTACTGCTGTTGACGACACGAATATCGGAGTTGTCGCCACCGGCGTGATCGCGCAGCAAAAGCAACATGCCAAGCGCCGAACTGTCGAGATACGTGGCTTCCTTCAGATCTACGACAATGGACTCGGGTTTCTTGTTGAGTCGCTCGTAGGACTCGCGAAACTCCTGATGCCGACCGAAATCGAATCGCCCCTTAACCGAAATCGTCAACTTTTGCCCATCCGGGGATACTTCTGTAACGACTGACATTTCACGGCTTCCTTGTCATTGGCGAACGTACGTGTAGAAGGTTTAGCACCTGATGGGGGCTGGAGCAAGGCTGAAAAAATTGTGCGGTTTGTGAAATCGCCTTCGCGGGCTACTTGATTCAATACGAATCCTGACGCGGCAACCGCTGGGACAACTCATCCAGCAGCTTCTGCTCGCGCTTGTCTTCCAGTTGCCGCGCTTCATCCATGTAGCGCTGAACCAGTTTGCGCAAGCCTTCGACCCGGGCAAATGCCTGTTGCCAGGCTTCTCGGGCCTTGTTCAGGTTGTTTTGATGCCAGTTCAAGCTCTGGCGCTGCTGGTCGATGGCCGTGCCCAATTGCGCGAGAAAACCCTGATAGCCCAGCAACCACTGGCCCGAAACGCCGCCGCTGCCGCGCACGATCCATTGTTCCTGGTAGTCGAGACGGAAGGCTTCGAGGTCGGCGAGTTTGCTTTCCGCCAAACGAACCTGGCCCTGGAAGTGCCCCAGGCGCTGGACGGCGGTTTTCTCAGCCTTTTCAGCCATGTCCACCACAGGCGCCAGGCGTGCCGCGCGACTCGAGGCCATGACCGGTTAACCGCCCGGCGCTGGCGCGAAGACCGACGCGAGATGGTTTTCGCTGGCGCCCATGCTGATGTTGTCGTTCAAACCCTGACGCAGGTACAGGGCCATGGCCGGTTGCAGATTGATCGCGGCATCGGTTTCCCGGTCACCGCCGGGCACATAGGCGCCGACACTGATCAGGTCGCGGCTCTGCTGATAGCGCGACCAGTATTGCTTGAACATCTGCGCGTGGTTCAGGTGTTTGATACCGACCACCGACGGCATGACCCGACTGATGGACGCTTCGATGTCGATGGCCGGGTAATGCCCTTCCTCGGCCAGACGCCGGGACAGCACGATGTGCCCGTCAAGCACGCCCCGCGCCGAGTCGGCGATCGGGTCCTGCTGGTCATCGCCTTCAGACAATACCGTGTAGAACGCAGTGATCGAACCGCCGCCCTTTTCGGCGTTACCGGCCCGCTCCACCAGTTTCGGCAACTTGGCAAACACCGACGGCGGATAGCCCTTGGTCGCCGGCGGTTCGCCGATGGCCAGGGCGATTTCCCGCTGGGCCTGGGCGAAACGGGTCAGGGAATCCATCAGCAACAGGACGTTCTTGCCCTTGTCGCGAAAATACTCCGCGATCCGCGTACAGTACATGGCCGCACGCAAACGCATCAGCGGCGCATCGTCCGCCGGCGACGCCACCACGACCGAACGCTTGAGCCCTTCTTCACCGAGGATGTGCTCGATGAACTCTTTAACTTCACGACCCCGCTCACCGATCAGCCCGACCACGATAATGTCGGCCTCGGTGAAACGGGTCATCATGCCCAACAGCACACTCTTGCCGACGCCGGTACCGGCGAACAGCCCGAGGCGCTGACCGCGACCGACCGTCAACAAACCGTTGATGCAGCGAATGCCCACGTCCAGCGGCTGGCTAATCGGGTCACGCTTGAGCGGGTTGATGGTCGGACCGTCCATCGGCACCCAGTCTTCAGCCTTCATCCCGCCCTTGCCATCCAGCGCACGACCGGCGCCATCAAGCACCCGCCCGAGCATGCTCATGCCCATCGGCAAACGACCGGCGTCAGCCAAAGGAACCACGCGCGCGCCAGGGGCGATGCCCGCGACACTGCCCACCGGCATCAGAAAAACTTTGCTGCCAGAGAAGCCCATGACCTCGGCTTCGACTTGCACCGGGTGATAGCTGTCATCGTTGATGACCATGCAGCGACTGCCCATGGCGGCGCGCAAGCCTTCGGCTTCGAGGGTCAGGCCGACCATACGCAGCAATCGACCTTCAAGGATCGGCGCGCCAGCCAGCTCCGTGGCCTCGGCGTAGCTGCCGAGGCGTTTGGCGAAGCTGGTGCGATCAAGGCGCATCGGGATGGTCCAGTTCCGGTTCGACCGGGGTGGCGGCAGGCTTCTTGTCGATCGGCAATTCCAGGCTGAGGTCCGGCGCGGCCGGGTGCAACGCCTGATCGTGCAATTGGTCGAACAGCTTGGCCATGACCTGGGTCACACGGGTTTCGATGGTCGCATCGATACGGCTGTGTTCGGTCTCGACCCGGCAACCGCCCGGCAACAAGGATTCGTCCTCGACAATGCGCCAGGTTTCTTCATGGCGCTCGCGCAGGGCTTTGACTTGTTCGAAATCCTGCGGGTTGACGTACAACCGCACATTGCCCACGCCCAGTGGCAAGAGCTTGAGCGCTTCACGCATGACGTGTTCGATCTGGCTCGAGTCGATGGTAAGTTCGCGCTGAATCACTTGTTTGGTGATGTGCTGCACGAGGTCGACCAGCGATTTTTCGATCTGGGTGTCCTGCTCGGCAATGGGCTCGAACAGGTTGGCCATCAACTGTTCCAGGCCAGCGATCTTGGCCGTCAGGACCACTTCGGCTTCCTGACGGACCTTGAGCGTGGTGCTGTGGAAACCTTCTTTCTCGCCAACCGCGAAGCCTTCGTTGTAGGCCTCCTGGCGAATGCTTTCGAGTTCTTCGAGGGTCAGTGGCTGGACTTCTTCCAGCGGCACTTCTTCCATTTCCGGCGGTTCGGGCTCAGGTTCCGGCTCGGGTTCCGGCACAAACGGGTCGAAGCTGGGCAGCGCCCAGACGTCGAAACCTGCGACGTCCTTGCCACGGATCAGGTCGGTCTGGGACTCATCATGTTTGGACGACATAGTGACCTTAGATCATCTCTTCGCCGCCCTTCCCGCCGAGAACGATTTCTCCGGCTTCGGCCATACGGCGGGCAATGGTGAGGATTTCTTTCTGCGCCGTTTCCACGTCGCTGACACGCACCGGGCCTTTGGCCTCGAGGTCGTCGCGCAACAGTTCGGCCGCTCGTTTGGACATGTTCTTGAAGATCTTTTCCTTGACGCCTTCGTCCGAGCCTTTGAGGGCCAGCACCAGGACGTCCGAGGACACTTCGCGCAACAGCGCCTGAATACCGCGGTCGTCGACATCGGACAGGTTGTTGAACACGAACATGAGGTCTTCGATCTGACCGGACAGGTCTTCGTCGACTTCGCGGATCGAGTCCATCAACTGACCTTCGATCGAGCTGTCGAGGAAGTTCATGATGTCTGCCGCGCGCTTGATGCCACCCAGGGTGGTACGCGAGGCATTCGAGTTGCCGGAGAACTGCTTCTCGAGAATCTGGTTGAGCTCTTTCAGGGCCGCCGGCTGCACGGTGTTCAGCGAAGACACCCGCAGGATGATGTCCAGTCGCACCTTATGATCGAAGTTGCCGAGCACTTCACCGGCCTGGTCCGGATCGAGGTACGCCACCACGATCGCCTGGATCTGCGGGTGCTCGTAACGGATCACGTCGGCGACGGCGCGCGGTTCCATCCACTTCAGGCTGTCGAGGCCACTGGTGTTGCCGCCCAGCAGGATCCGGTCGATCAGGCCGTTGGCCTTGTCTTCGCCCAGGGCCTGGGTGAGCATTTTGCGCACGTAGTCGTCGGAGCCGACGCCCAGGCTGGTCTGGTCGCCGACGATGTCGACGAACTCGCTCATGACCTGTTCGACCTGCTCGCGGTGCACGTTACCCATCTGGGCCATGGCCACGCCCACACGCTGGACCTCTTTGGGCCCCATGTGGCGCAGCACTTGTGCGGCATCCGTAGAACCCAGGGACAGCAGCAGAATCGCGGCTTTATCAACCCGGGACAGTTTGGCGACAGCGGCTCGGTTATCACTCATCTGCGTTAATCCACTCTTTCACGACCTGGGCCACGCGACCCGGATCTTCTGCCACCAGACTCTTGATTGCGTTCAACTGTGCGTCATAGCCTTCGCTCGGGCTCGGCAGCAGAATGCTGGTCGGGCCACCGAGGCTGACGCGGTCGTTGGCCAGTTCGCCGTCCAGGCCACCCATGCCACCGAGTTCCACGTCGCTGCCAAAGGCCGCGAGTTGCTTGCCTTTGCCGCCACCGGTGATGTTGTTGAGCACCGGGCGCAGCACACCGAACACCAGCACCAGGATGAACAACACACCCAGCACTTGCTTGACGATGTCCCAGAACCACGGCTGGGAATAGAACGGAATATCGGCGATCACTTCACCGCGCTCGGCGGAGAACGGCATGTTGATCACGCTGACGCTGTCGCCACGGCTGGCGTCGAAACCGACCGCGTCCTGCACCAGACGGGTGAAGCGCGCCAATTCATCGGCGCTCCACGGCGCGCGGGTGGTTTCGCCATTGGCCGCGTTGACCTTGACCTGATCGTCCACCACCACCGACACCGACAGGCGATTCAAACGGCCCTGCTGTTGCTTGGTGTGGCTGATGGAACGGTCGAGCTCGAAGTTCTTGGTGGATTGTTGACGCTTGTCCGCCGGGTACGGCGCCAGCATCGGCTGACCGGTGGCCGGGTCCATGATCTGCTGACCGTTGGCATCGAGCAGTGGCTGGCCTGGCTGCACCATGCCGGCCGACGCGGTGGCGCCACCAGTGGTTTGCGGCGCCGAGGCAGGCGACGGCGGCTGGTTGCTCAAGGCACCCGGCACACCTTGCGGGCCATTGCTGGCAGTACGTTGTTCGTTGACCGACTGCTCGCTGCGCAACGCCGGTTGATCCGGGTTGAACTGCTCGGAAGTCGATTCGACGGCGCTGAAATCCACATCGGCCGAGACTTCGGCTTTATAGCGGTCGTTGCCCAGCACCGGTTGCAGGATGTTGTGCACGCGCTGAGTCAGCATGCTTTCCATGCGACGGCTGTAATCGAACTGCTTGCCGGCCATGGTCAGCTCAGAGTTTTCCGCCTGATCCGACAGCAGATTGCCCTTCTGGTCGACGACGGTGATCTGCGATTTGCTCAGTTCGGGAACGCTGGTCGCCACCAGATTGATGATGGCGACGACCTGGCCTGGCTCCAGCGAGCGACCGGAATACAGTTCAACCAGAACCGAAGCGCTTGGCTTGCGTTCGTCACGCACGAACACCGAACTTTTCGGAATCGCCAGGTGCACGCGGGCACCCTTGACGTTGTTCAGGCTGGAGATGGTCCGCGCCAGTTCGCCTTCGAGGCCGCGACGATAACGGGTCGCCTCCATGAACTGACTGGTACCCAGCCCCTGTTCCTTGTCGAGGATCTCGAAACCGATGTTGCCGTCGCTGGGAGTGACACCAGCGGCCGCGAGCTTGAGCCGCGCACGGGACAGGTCATCGGCCTTGACCAGCAAGGCACCGGAATTCGGTTCGACGGTATAGGGAATGTCGGCGGCGGCCAGGGTTTCCATGACCTGTTTGGCGTCCATGCCGGCAAGGCTGCCGTATAGAGGCCGGTAGTCCGGCTGCTGGGACCACAACACCACGGCAAAACCAATCGCCACGCTCGCAGCCAGGCCGACCAACAGGCCCACCTGACGCAACATGGTCATCTCGGAGAGGTTTTCCAGGAAAGACAACCCGAACAGCGGCGGTTTGCCGTCTATTGGAGTGGCCTTGGCCGGAACATTATCGGCGATTGCTTCTGCCATGACTCAATCTCGTCCTTAAACCGGCATCTGCATGATGTCTTGGTAAGCCTGAACCAGCTTGTTACGCACCTGGGTCAGTGCCTGAAAAGACACGCTGGCCTTCTGTGAGGAAATCATCACATCCGTCAGGTCGACGCCGCTTTTACCGATCTCGAAGGCACTGGCCAACTGATTGGACGCCTGCTGGGTGTCGTTCACTTTATTGACGGCCTGACCGAGCATGTCGGCAAAGCTGCTGCCACCCACTTCAGGGACTGCGGCAGTCGATTTCGGCGCAGACATGGCATCCATTTGCATGGCGCGCATATCCAGCATCAACCGGTTGAATTCAATACCTTGGCTCATGGTCTGCTCTCTTTGGCTACTCGCAATTTTTTGACACTCACTCGGCGAGTAGTGAGGTGTTAGCAACAAGGGTGCCAGCTCCGTGGCCGCTCTAAACAAAAGCTCTCCTGTGCTTTTATTTGCCGACCGTTACGTGGCGAACAAATACGCTTCCACATCCATTCCGGCGTCACGCATCTGCGCCAGCTTGTAGCGCAAGGTGCGCGGGCTGATGCCCAGTCGCTCGGCGGCCTCTTTGCGACGACCGCGCTCGGCGCGCAAGGTGTCGATGATCATCTGGAACTCACGGCGCCGCAGGTCATCGCCGAGGGCGCCCGCCGATTCGGCTTCGACTTCCACTGCTCGTGCGGGCGCCAGCGCCAATGCTGGCAATGGCGCACACGCCACAGGCCCGGCCAGACAAAAATCCTGCGGCTGGATCAAACCGCCCTGCTGCAGAATCAAGGCCCGCTGGATTGCGTTATCCAGCTCACGCACGTTGCCCGGCCACGGATAGCCGATCAGGCAGGCCTGCGCCTCGGGCGAAAGCTTTGCCGCGGCATGCTTCATTTTATTGACGTGTTTGGCCAGCAGGCGCTCGGCCAGCGGCAGGATGTCGGCGGTGCGCTCGCGCAGCGGACGCCAGGCCAACGGGAACACCGACAGGCGATAGTAAAGATCTTCGCGGAAACGCCCCGCCGCCACTTCACCGGCCAGGTCACGGTTAGTGGTAGCGACCACTCGAATATCCAGCGTGATCGGCTTGCGTGCGCCGACTCGTTCGACTTCGCGCTCCTGCAATACGCGCAGTAACTTGGCCTGCAGGCCGAGGGGCATTTCAGAAATTTCATCGAGCAGGATCGTCCCGCCATCGGCCTGCTCGAACTTGCCGGCCTGCGCCGCGATGGCGCCAGTGAACGAACCCTTCTCGTGACCGAACAAAGTGGCTTCAAGCATGTTGTCCGGGATCGCTGCGCAGTTGATCGCAATGAACGGCTGACTGGCGCGATGGGAGTGCTGATGGATGTAACGCGCCAGCACTTCCTTGCCGGTCCCGGACTCACCGGAGATCAACACCGTGGAATCACTGCGCGCCACCCGCGCGGCCAATTCCAGCAATTGCGCACTGGCCGGCTCGAACGCTACAGGCCCCTCGCTCTCGGTCGCGCCGAGATTGCCCAAGGCGTGGCGCGCCACCAGATCGAGCAAGGCTTTGGGCTCGAACGGCTTGACCAGGTAATCCGCCGCGCCTTGACGCATGGCGTCGACTGCACGCTCGACCGCACCGTGAGCAGTCATCAACAACACCGGCAGTTGCGGCTGACGAGCCCGCAGCAATCCAAGCAGCTGATGGCCATCCATGCCCGGCATGTTGACGTCACTGACCACCAGGCTAAATGCCTCGGCGCCAACTGCAGCCAGCGCCTCTTCCGCCGAACCGACCGCCTTGTAATCGTGTCCGGCAAGCAACAGCGTATCGGCCAGTGCTTCCCGTAGCGCGCGATCGTCCTCGACCAGTAAAACCTTGATGGTCATATCCTTCACTTCACTCCCTGAGCACTGGACTGCTCACCCGCGAAAAGCGGCAGGATCACCTGCGCGCAAGTGCCGCGACCCGGCCGCGAACGCAACTGCAATTCCCCCTGATGAGCACGGGCCACTGCCTTGACCACGGTCAGCCCCAGACCGGTGCCGGTGGTTTTGGTGGTGAAAAACGGCTCGCCCAAACGTGCCAATACCTTCGTGTCGATACCACTGCCGCTGTCGCTGACCGATACGCGCAGGTTGTTGTCGCGGGTATACAGGTGAACTTTCAAACGGACGTCGCCGGCGCTGGCCTGAATGGCGTTTTCGATCAGATTGAGGATCGCTCCGACCAGCGTGTCGCGATTGCACAGCAACTCACCGGCATGACTGTCGCATTGCCAGCGCACCGGCAGATCCTGAACATGAGTCAGCGCGGCCGCTTGCAGTGACTGCATCAGCATTTTTGGGGTGACGCGATCGGTCAACGGCAGCTCACCGCGAGCGAACACCAGCATGTCGCGCACCTGATGTTCCAGCTCATGCAGTCGCTCTTTCAGGCGGCCGGCAAAACGCTGCTGCGTGGCGACCGGCAGTTCCTGCTCAGTCAAATGACTGGCATAGAGCAACGCGGCGGACAACGGCGTACGAATCTGATGGGCCAACGAGGCGACCATGCGACCGAGCGACGACAAGCGCTCATGGCGGGCGAGTTGATCTTGCAGATGACGGGTTTCAGTCAGGTCGTTGAGCAACACCAACTGACCGGGTTCGGCATCCAGCGAGCGGGTAGCGATCGACAGGCGCCGACCGTCCTTGAGGGAGATTTCGTGGCCGTCATCTTCGCGCGGCGCAAAGCATCGAGCAATGACCTGGCGCCACAGCTCGCCTTCGAGGGGCAAGCCGAGCAACTCACACGCGGCGGGATTGGCTTCACGCACGATGCCTTGGGCGTCGATGACAATGACGCCGCCAGGCAATAGATCGAGGAGGTTTTGCAGCCGGTTGGCCAGACGCTCTTTTTCCGCCAGCTCCTGCATGCGCTGGGCGCTGACCACCGCCAGCTCACCTTTGAGCTCGGTGACCCGGGCTTCGAGCATGCTGTAGGAATCGGTCAATTGGCTCGACATCTGGTTGAACAACGCAAACGCCTGCTCAAGGCCAAGCCGGCTCGCCTGCTCTACGGACGACGGTTGTCCCGAAACATCAGGGACAGGAGACATCTGGGCGGCTTGGGGCATTGTGCTCTCTCGCGTGGTTGACCGTCAGTTAAACGGAACGTTGCGAGGGATGTAGCAATACCCGTGCCTAAAAAAAACTGCCTATAAATGAATGGGTTGAAAAACAGGCGTCAATCATCCGCCTGTTCATCACCATCACGACGACTCATGCCGTACTTGCGCATCTTCTCCACCAAGGTGGTGCGACGAATACGCAGCCGTTCGGCCGCCCGCGCCACAATGCCGTTGGCGTCATCCAGCGCCTGCTGAATCAACCCTTGCTCCAGACCGCCAAGGTAGTCTTTCAGGTCCAGGCCTTCCGGCGGCAGCAGCGCATTGGCGGTGAAGTCCGGGGTATGACCGTTGATGGCCACACGCTCTTCGAGATCACTGCGCAGGCTGTCGACCAACTGCTCGTCTTCGTCATCGACGTAGCGGAATTTCTTCGGCAACTCGACCACGCCGATCACCCCGTACGGGTGCATGATCGCCATGCGCTCCACCAGGTTGGCCAGCTCGCGAACGTTGCCCGGCCAGCCGTGACGGCACAGCGACATGATCGCCGCCGAGTTAAACCGGATCGAGCCGCGCTTCTCGTGCTCCATGCGCGAGATCAACTCGTTCATCAGCAACGGGATATCTTCGACGCGCTCGCGCAGTGGCGCCATCTCGATCGGGAACACATTCAGGCGATAGTAGAGGTCTTCGCGGAACGTGCCGATCTCGATCATGCTTTCGAGATTCTTGTGAGTTGCCGCAATGATCCGCACATCGACGCTTTGGGTCTTGTTGCTACCCACGCGCTCGAAGGTGCGCTCCTGCAAGACGCGCAACAGCTTGACCTGCATCGGCAACGGCATGTCGCCGATTTCATCCAGGAACAGCGTACCGCCGTTGGCCAGCTCGAAACGCCCGGCACGACTGGTGATCGCCCCGGTGAAGGCGCCCTTCTCGTGACCGAACAATTCGCTTTCCAGCAACTCGGCCGGAATCGCCCCGCAGTTGACCGGAACGAACGGCGCTTCACGACGCTTGGAGTGGTAGTGCAGATTGCGCGCGACCACTTCCTTGCCAGTGCCGGACTCACCGAGGATCAGCACGCTGGCGTCGGTGTCGGCGACTTGCTGCATCATCTGACGGACGTGTTGAATCGCCCGACTGGTGCCAACAAGGCTGCGGAAAAGATTCGGTTCACGGTGACGACCGCGCTCACGGGCCTGGTCATACATCTCGCGATAGACCTGGGCACGGTGCAGCGAATCGAGCAGTTTGCTGTAGCTGGGCGGCATTTCGAGCGTCGAAAGCACTCGGCGACGCTGGTCTTCCGGCAAGTCAATGGAAGAATTATCGCCCATTAACAAAACTGGAAGGAACTCATCCCAGGTTGAGAGTGTCTTTAACAGGCCCAAAAGTGCACCAGGAGCATTTACCGTCCCGATGAGGACACAGATTACTTCACGACTTGATGACAGAGAGCCGACCGCCTGCTGCCAGTCATGGCTGCCACAGGGTAAATTTTCTTCGCCGAGAAAATTTAAAATCACCGCCAAATCGCGGCGGCGGACGCTATCGTCATCAATCAGCAGAATTTTGGTTTCACGCCACATGCAATAGCAACTTCCCTAGTCAACTCAATGCCCAAAATGAGGGGCAAGCTAGACGCTTGCAGACACGTTGTGCCTGTAGACGCCTGAAATCTGGAACCAGCCACTAGTTAAGTCAAAAAACCGTGCACAGTCAAATTTATGGCGCACTATGTTTGGATTAACTGAGGGTTAATTAACCAAACAGATGGTAAACCTTTGCCGCGTTCTGTGCTTGGTGGATCTGCGACATCTCGTCGACTATCGCCTGACGCTCCCCTGTCGCCGCTTCCAGGAGCTGTTTATACACCCCCAGCAACTCCTCCAGGTTTTCGCGCAACGCGGTCTCGTCCACCGAAGCTTCACTCAAGACGTCTTCCATGCAGGAACGGCAAGCCAGGTCCAATTCACCGATGGCTTCCCAGTTACGCTCGGCCAATGCCTCGACCAGGGCGTCCCGGGTTTGTTCGATTCGCTGCAATACAAGACTCATGGTGATCTCCTTAAAACTGGGGAGCAGGTGCGCCAATAGCATCCCAACCGTCTTTCACCGTGCGAAGCAAATCGGAAACTTCGTCGAGGATTTTTGGATCGGTCTTAATGTTGGCTTCCGCCAGACGTTTCATCATGTAAGCGTAGAGACTGTCCAACTCACCGACGGACTCTGCCTGCTTCTCCAAGTCCAATCCCTCTCGCAAACCACCGATAATGCCGATGGCCTTGCCGATTAGAACACCCTTGTTGGCGACATCCTTGCGCTCCATGGCGCCTTTGGCCTGAGCGATGCGATCCAGACCGCCTTCCATAAGCATTTGCACCAGACGATGAGGGCTGGCCTCGGAAGTCTGGGCTTGCGCACCAATCTTCTGGTACTGCCGAAGGGCTAACATCGGGTTCATGCTGTACCTCATCAAAGCTCTGTGATTCGTATAATCAGGCTATCGACATAGCGTCAAAAATCTTTAGTCCGAAACTAAAAAAGCCCGACAAGCGGAATCCGCTGCCGGGCTTTTGGCGTTTATCCGCTATGAAGCGTTTTTCTGCGCATTCATCGCGTCGAACATCGAAGTGATATTGCTCGCCGTTGCCTTCAGTTTACCGACAAGGGTATCCATGTCGTTGTACTTCTTGGTCAGTACCGCCGTCAGGGTCTCGACCCGACGATCCAGGGCTGCCTGCTGGTTGGCCAGATTGCTCTTGGCCTTGGACAGGTTGCTCGAACGGGTGTCGAGGATCCCCTCGCTGCCAGTGATCGTGTAAGGGGTGATGGCATCGTTCATGCGCGTGAGCAGGCCCTTGGCGGCTTCGCCAGTCGCCGTCGGATCGCCCAGGAACAGCTTCTGAACCTCACCACCGAGCTTCTGGGTGTCCATCGCATTGGTGAACTTGGCGCTATCGAAATCCAGCGCACCGGTTTTCTGATTGGTGGTGATACCCAATTGCGACAGAACAGTGAGCTTGTCGCCAGCACCGGTAGTCACCAACGGCGAACGAATCGATGCCATGATACCGCGCGCCAATGGATCACCGGTCAGTGCAGCAGCAACGGTCAGCTTGCCGTCTGCATCCAAGGATGGCTTGGTCAACGTATTTACACTGGTCACAACCTGGTTATAAGCGTCGACGAAAGCTTGAATGGACTTTTTCAGACCATCACTGTTCGGACCGACCGTCACCGTCGTGGTTACATCACCACCGGCGACCAGATTGAGGGTCAAGCCAGAAATAGCCGAGTCAACCTTGTTGCTTTTACTGGTCAGCGCAAGCCCGTCCACGGTGAAATTGGCGTCCTTCGCGAAATCGCCGATAGCACCAGCCGAAGTCGCTGTCGGTGTTGCGCCCATTTGCTGGCCGGCATTGATTTCCAGACCCGCAATACCGCTGAGGGTGATATCGGAACCGGCACCGGTCGCCGTGGAACCCATCACCAGACGCGAGCCAAACGAGTCAGTCACGATGTTGGCACTGAAGCCATTCGCGCCCTGCTGGGTGTTGATCGCATCGCGAACCGATTGCAACGTCGCGCCCGCCGGAATGGTGACAGAACTGGATACGCCGTTTTGCGTGATATTGAGCGTGCCGCTCGCAATGGCACTGCTGGCGCCGCCGGCAAAGGCTGCGGTGGCCACTTTGGACGAGGTCGCAAGGTTAGAGACCTTGACCACGTAAGAGCCGTTGACGGCGGTGTTGCTGGCCACAGCGGTCAATACTTTCGCGTCGGCGGAAGTGGCGTTGTAGCCGAGGAATTGCGGAGCCTGCGTATCTTGCAGCTTCTTGATCGCAGCCTGGAAGTTCGCCAGGACACTTTTGAGAGTACCAATACCGGAAATCTGCGCAGTGTTGGTGGTCGTCTGACGATCGATCTGATTCTGCTTGGCCGCCTTGTCGGCGTTGACCAGAGCCTTGACGATATCACCGGTATTAATACCGGAGCCTAAGCCCGTGCCCGGTAAAATTGGACTTGCCATGTGGAACTCCCTTCAGTGTGTCGCCGGCCTTTTGACCACTACAACGCCCAAAAGAACATAGCAACAAAATTCGTGCCAGTTGTCAGACTTTTGCGCTGAACAACAGGCTGCTTGCATCATTCAAACTGTTCGCCAGCTTAAGGACTTCTTCGTTGGGGATTTGACGAATCACCTCACCGGAGTCACTGGCAATCACTTTGACCACAACTTTGCCTGAAGGCTCGTCAATCGAGAACTCCAGGTTACGCTTGACCGACTGAACGAACTTTTCGATTTCCTGAACGGCCATCTTCAGTTTTTCCTGCTCGGTCTGGTCTTTTTTACCTTCTTCCTTGACGGTAACCACTGGCGCAGTTTCCGCTCGAGGCTTTTCCGCAGGCTTATCGGCAACAGTCGTCGCCTGCTGTGCCGCAGGATAAGACAAGTTCAGCTTGACGCTCATATCCATGTCCATCACCTCTTAAAGTAAAAAGCGAGAGAGCGCGACAAGCGCACTCCCCCGCCAAAACTCATCGGCTATTACTGAAGCAGTTTCAGTACAGCGGATGGCAGTTGGTTGGCCTGAGCCAGAACTGCGGTGGAAGCTTGTTGCAGAGTTTGTTGCTTGGTCAGCTGTGCAGTTTCAGCAGCGAAGTCGGTATCTTGTACGCGGCTCAGTGCAGCACTGGCGTTTTCGTTGATGTTCTGCAGGTTGGAGATGGTGGTCGAGAAACGGTTTTGAGCAGCACCCAGGTCAGCGCGAGTGGCGTTGATGTTTGCCAGAGCAGCGTCGATAGCCGAGATAGAGGCATCAACGTTGGTGTGGTTAGTAGCGTTGGAAGTACCGGAAATAACAGTACCGGTCATACCCAGGGCGCTGGCGTCGAAGCTGGTCGACAGGGTCAGAGTGATCTGGTTGTCGGAAGTAGTGTTCGAACCTACCTGGAACTGCATCGCACCTGCAGTACCGTCGATCAGCGCTTTACCGTTCAGGTTGGTCGACTGAGCGATACGGGTCAGTTCAGCAACCGACTGTTGGTATTCTTTGTCCAGAGCGGTACGGTCAGCAGTGCCGTTGGAGTCGTTTCGCGATTGCACTGCGATTTCACGCATACGCTGCAGAATGTTGGTCGACTCTTGCAGAGCGCCTTCAGCGGTCTGAGCGATCGAAACACCGTCGTTGGCGTTTTTGATAGCCATGGTCTGGCCACGGATCTGCGAAGTCATACGGGTAGCGATCTGCAGGCCGGCGGCGTCGTCTTTGGCGCTGTTGATTTTCAGGCCGGAGGACAGGCGGGTCATCGAAGTCGACAGTGCGTCGGACGCACGGTTCAGGTTCTTCTGAACACTCAGGGAAGTAGTGTTAGTGTTTACTGTTAAAGCCATGACGAATTCCTCGTTGGTTGGGTACTGCGGCTTCCGGCCCTGGCAACCGCCCGGTATGGCCTAGAGAACCTTCGTAATAGTTATCGTCGCCAATGCAGGTTGCTTGAGGGGATTTTTGAAATTTTTTGCCATCACCCTGCCACCCCCTGTAAAACCGAGGCTTAGCGACGATCCAACCACCAAAAAATGACGCCAGAGAACTGCCACAACCCTTTCTTACAGCCCCGCTCCCGCTGATCTGCCACGGCATTACGCAGAATTGACAGCCACCAGCAAATCGACCAGTTCGTATTCAAGGTAATCCGCCAGCGCCAGCCAGTCCTGTCGTTCCTGACTATCCAGCATACCTGTCAGTAATGCCGTCCACCGGACCGCGATCTGGCTCTCGGCCCCGCCGACCCGCGACTGCACCTGCTCCGCCACCTCGACCATGACCAGCGCCGCCTCGACATCCCTTCCCAGGCGAAACAACGCTGAACATTGCCGGGCCTGATCAACGAGTAGCACTTCGCTCATCGACTGAACTCCGGATGAAATGTCGTGCCGGCAATCATGGCCCCGGCTCGACTGCTGTTGTAGAAGACGACATGTGGATTCGCAGCGATATAGCGCTCCAGCTCACACAGGTAGCTGCGGAAATTGAGCTGGGTCTTGACCCGCTGCCCATGCCCGTCCAATACCCAATGGCGAGCCGCGCCCAGTTGGGGGCCAAGGTCGCCGTCATTCCAGCCGGCATGGGTCTTGTTGTTGGGGAACGCGAAGTCAGCCCCGAACAGCGTGATCTGACTGGCACCCATTTTCACCGCCAGGTCCACCGCCGGATGAATCACGCTGCCGCCTGCAAACAGCTCTGCCCGTGGGAGCTGCGCGCGCAGATCCCGAAAAACCGGGCTTGCCGAGTAGGCGACATAGCGTTTGCCTTGCCAGGCCTGCAAGACGGCAGGGGCCACCAGCGGCATGTAGACCAGCGTGATGTTTGCGCTGTCCTCGGGCGGCAGATGGCGCAGCGAGATACGCTGATCGATCGTGACGACCACATCCGGCTTGATACCGTTCTCGATCAGCGGCCTATAAGCGGTATCGACACAAACGAACAGTGGTCGCGGGGTCTGGCCGCGAATTGATCGCAAGGTCACGAAGTGCTGTTCCAGGCTCGGCCCGGTGGCGATGACAAACATCGGCTGGCCAGCGTGTGCTGCGAACAATTGTGCGGTGTCGCTATCGACACGGATCTGTTCGACACTTTCCAGCAGGCGCGTCGCTATTTCCGGATTGTCCGGATCGAACTCACGGTTGTTGAACGTCAGATGGGTTTCGCTGATCAAGCGGTCGCGAATCTTCGCGTTGAAGTCATCGGCCAGCACCAGCTCCGAAGGCAGGGCAAAGAACGGCAAACAAATCTCAGCTAAATCACCGGCGTAGTGCAGCTCGACCCGCGAATCGCTGAGCCACGGCTGCTGATCGAGTAATTGCAACACCAGCGCAAACACTGCGCCGTTAAGGATATGTACGTGTAACTGAATCAGCCCCGAACGCTGCAGCAGCTCCAGCTGCAGATCACCCAGCCCCGTGCCATAAACGTGCAACACCGGACTGTCGACCGGCAGGCTTGCGGCTTGAAGCTGCGCTTCGCGGGTACGGTCATGGCGACTGGTCAGCTGAATGCCGTTGATGCTCAGAGTCGAGCCGAGCCCTTCCACCAGATCGGCCTGCAACGGACCCGGATCTTCAGACAGCAGACGCTCAGCCACGGCCGGCCAGCGACGCTGGATGAGTTCGGCGTTGGGTTGAAAAAACTCGCTCATGGCGCCTCGCTGTGATTCGGGCAAAAAAATAGCGCTCAAGGTTACACCTTGAGCGCTTTTTTTGTGTCCGGCTTTTAGAAGATCAAGGACGATAGATGATCGCCGATCCCCAAGACAAACCAACGCCGAAACCGCTGAGTGCCACACGCTTCCATTTGGAATCGAGCACGTGTTTTTCCAGCAGCAACGGAATACTCGACGACACGGTATTACCGGTTTCGACCATGTCCTTGAGGAACTTCTCGGGCTCACCCTCGAAGCGTCGCGCCACGGCATCGACAATCGCCGCACTGCCCTGGTGAATGCAGAAGGCATCGATATCGTCGGCCGTCAGGCCCGAGTCGCCCAGCAGCTCGTGCAAATGCGCAGGGACTTTGAGCAGCGCGAAGTTGAAGACCTGACGGCCATTCATGAAGAACACGCCATCGGTGACCTTCAGGTGCGGCGCACCGGAACCGTCGGTGCCGAACTTGGCCTTGCCCAACTGCCATGGCGCGTCTTCGCCCATCCAGGTGGCGGTGGCGGCATCGCCGAACAACATGGTGGTGTTGCGGTCTTCCGGGTCGACGATCTTCGAATACGGATCGGCGGTCACCAGCAGGCCATTCTTCAGGCCTGCGGCTTCCATGAAGCCCTTGATGGCGTAGATGCCGTAGACGTAACCGGAGCAGCCCAGGGAAATATCGAACGCAGCCACGGTGGTCGGCAGGCCCAGCTTGTCCTGAACGATGGCGGCGGTGTGCGGCAGGCCTTCTTCGTCACCGTTCTGGGTCACGACGATCAGCACGTCGATGGCTTCACGCTTCAATTCAGGGTTGTTGGCGAACAGCGCGTTGACTGCTTCGACACACAGGTCCGAAGTTTCTTGCCCGGCGTCTTTGCGCGGCAGGAAGGCCGAACCGATCTTGCCCAGGATGAATTCTTCATCCTTTTCGAATTTTGCACCTTGTGCGTAATTGTCCACGCCGGCTACAGGAACGTAGCTCGCAATGCTCTTTATGCCAATCATTACGGCTTCCCAATAATAAACAGCCCAATACCACCGCTCGCAAGGAATCGAGGGGCGCCGACAAACAACGAATAACGTCGCCCTCAACGAGGTGACAGCGGGAAGAGTAAAAGGCCATCACTGAGCCAAAAGCAGGCCAGGCGCCCTCTTCCCTATTTATACAATACAGTGAAGATGCGCGTAATGACTCGCAGGTCACGCTATTTTGCCGAATCAGCCCCACAAGCGGTTATTCGACCAGCGACCAGTCCAGCGGCGTTCCGCGCTTGATGGCCTGGCGGGCACGGCGGCCCAGAAGGGTTTCAGCGTGTTTCGGGGCCAGCCCCAGGCCCGGACGGATGGCCCGCAGATTGGCGGCGGTAAATGGCTCACCGGCGGTCATGTCCTGGGTGACATACAGCGACCGGCGGTACACCAGGGACTTGCGCTCGGCGTCAGTCACGCCGTAATGCACCTGGCCCATGGCCTGCCAGGCGCGCTCGGTTTCGACCACCAGGCTGGCGAGTTCGGCCGGTTCCAGGGAGAAACTGGCGTCCACGCCTCCGGCGGCACGGTCGAGGGTGAAGTGTTTTTCCACCACCGTCGCCCCCAGCGCTACGGCGGCGACAGACACCCCGACGCCCATCGAATGGTCGGACAAACCGACTTCACAGCCAAACAACTCACGCAGATGAGGAATCGTGCGCACGTTGCTGTTGACAGGCGTCGCCGGGTAAGTGCTGGTGCACTTGAGCAACACCAGGTCCTTGCAACCGGCCTCTCGGGCGGCTCGCACGGTTTCATCGAGCTCGGCGATGCTGGCCATGCCGGTGGAAATGATCAGCGGCTTGCCGGTGGCCGCAACCCGACGAATCAACGGCAGATCAGTGTTCTCGAAGCTGGCGATCTTGTAGGCCGGCACATCGAGGCTTTCGAGGAAGTCCACCGCGGTGTCATCGAACGGTGTGGAAAACGCCAGCATGCCCAGCTCTTTGGCCCGGGCGAAAATCGGCGCGTGCCATTCCCACGGCGTGTGGGCCTTTTCGTACAGCGCATACAGCGAAGAACCGGCCCACAAGCTGTTGGGGTCCTTGATGAAGAACTCGCCTTCGGACAAGTCCAGGGTCATGGTCTCGGCGGTGTAGGTTTGCAGCTTCAAGGCATGGGCGCCGGCCTTGGCCGCGGCTTCGACGATTTTTATCGCCATGTCCAGCGACTGGTTATGGTTGCCGCTCATCTCGGCAATGATGAACGGTGGCGCATCGACACCGATCGAGCGATTACCGATCTTGAAACTGGTCATTGTTCTGGATCCTTCAACACGCGCGTGAACGCGCAAGCACTCTGAGTAAAACCACCCTCGCGGAAAACCTTCAGCGATGGCTGATTGGCCGGCAGCACCTGAGCGGTGATGGCCTCAAGTTGTGGCCAATGCGCCGTGACGAACGCTTCGCCCCGCGCCAGCAGCGCCCTGCCCCAGCCCAGGCCGAATCGGCCTTCGAACAGATAGATCGAGACTTCGGCCCGAGTACCGTCAAGGTCATAGCGCAGCATACCGACCGGGCCGTCATCCGCCTCGGCAATCAACAGCAGTCGCTGAGGGTTGTTCAGGCTCGCGGCCAACCAGACCTGATGCCGCTGCCAATCGATGGCGTGGGTGTCCAGCGACCAGCGCCGTACCGCCTCGGCATTACGTCCCTCGAACAACAATTGCGCATCGTCCGGATCGGCTCGACGCACCTGCAGTACCGCTCCCGCCAGTGCTGCCGCCACCCGCTGCGCGCCACGGCCATCGACCAACTGCCGTGAGCGTTCGGCCATACTTTGACGAAAACCTTGATTGCCTACGACAAAACCGATGGCTTGGCGCAACTGCTCGACGCTGACATGCTCGCGGTTGCCCAGGAACACATGAGCGCCCGAGGTCGCCATCACCTCGCCGTTGGCCTGTTGATTATTCGAGACCGCAATGCAAATAGTCGGCAGCCCCATGGCCGCCCGCTCCCAACTGGTGCCGCCACCGGCACCGATAAACAGGTCAGCCTCGGTCATCAGCCGGTAGAAGTCGCTGACAAAACTGTGCAGGCGCCAGTTCGGACGATACGCCGCCAGCGCCTGCATCTGCTCCCAGGCTGGGTTGTCGGCACCCGCCACGAAATCGACCTCCAGCTCATGAAGGTCCGCCAGCGCCAACATCGCGTGGTGGGTCTGCATGGCCACATCGAAGCCGCCGAAGTTCACCAATACTCGCCTGGCCCGAGGCTTGATCTCGACCGCCGGGCAGCAGAACTCATCGCGCAACATCGCAAAACGTGGACCGAGCAAGGTCTGGCAGTCGGGCGTCAGCAGCGAGGCATAAGCCTCTGGGGTGCCCGACAGATTTTGATTGAGCAGCAGATCGACGCGGTACTGCCGAGTGGCCAGGTCATCCACCGCCGCGATCCTCGGTGCCCAGCGACGGGCCGCGGTCTGCCAGTGATGATCGAGGCCATAGTGGTCGACGATGATCCAGTCGAAAGCCGGATGGCTTTCCAGGGCTTGCGCCAGCGCGGCGATGTCCGCCTGCCACGGCAGCATCGACTCGATGGCCTGCTGCGGATCTTCATCGGGGTAGCGCGCCGGCAGCGCGAAGGTCTCGAAGCCCTCGCTGGCCAGGCTGTCCAGTCGATGCCCCGGCAGCAGGCGACAGGCGAAGGCAACGTGCGTGCCCTGCTTGCGCAACACCCTGGCCAGGGTCAGGCAGCGGGCGATATGGCCGCTGCCAATGGTTGGCGACGCGTCAGCGCGGATCAGTATCCTCATTGCAACTCACCACCAGCCTTCAATGCGGCGTAAAGGTATTCGGCGCGTTTCCAGTCTTCAAGGGTGTCGATGTCCTGTACCAGGTAGCGCGGCAGAATCACCGGCAGGCTCGCTGGCGAGAACAGTGCATCACCACGCAACCAGGCCTCGCTGCGCCCCCAGTAGAACTGGCCGGCGTCTTGAAAGGCTTCGGGCAAGTCCTGGGAGCGGGTGTCACGAAACTCCGGATAGAGCGAGGTCAGGGCGCCCTGCGCGTCGAGGGTCAAGGCCCGCTGCACCGGAAAACCAAAACCGGTGACTGAAAACGCAAAAGATTTGTCCGGGTGCTGCACCAGCAATTCAAGCCCCTGACGCAGATAACGCACCTGCAACAATGGCGCCGTTGCGTAGACGCAGCAGGCATGGTCGAACGGTGGCAATTGATTCAAGGCATGCGCGATCACCGACGCAGTCCCGGTGAAATCGTCAGCCAGTGCCGCAGGCCGCATGAACGGCACCTGAGCGCCATTGGCTCGTGCGACTTCGGCGATTTCCTCATCGTCGGTACTGACGATCACCTGGTCGAACAGGCGCGACTCCAACGCCGTGCGAATCGAACGGACGATCATCGGCACGCCGTCGAACGGCTTGAGGTTCTTGCGCGGGATTCGCTTGCTGCCACCACGGGCCGGAATGATCGCAACACAGCTCAAGAGTCACTACTCCTCAAGGATCAGCCGTCGCAATTGCTCGACCACATAGTCCTGTTGTTCATCGCTCAGCAGAGGAAACAGCGGCAGGCTGATGGCCTCGGCGTAATAACGTTCGGCCTGGGGGAAATCACCCTCGGCAAAACCCAGGTCGCGATAGTACGGCTGCAAGTGCACGGGAATATAGTGCAGATTCACCCCGACACCGGCCGCTCGCAAGCCTTCGAACACCTGTCGATGACTGAGGTTGATCCGCTCCGTCTGCAAGCGCACCACGTACAGATGCCACGCCGATTCGGCTTCAGGCTGCGTACTGGGCAAGGTCAGCGGCAAGTACGCCAGCAACCGGTCGTAACGCGCCGCCAGTTCGCGTCGACGCTCGATAAAGCCATCGAGCTTGTTCAGCTGTGACAGACCGAGGGCCGCTTGCAGGTCGGTGATCCGGTAATTGAAGCCCAGCTCCACTTGCTGGTAGTACCAGGGGCCGTGGCTGGGTTCGGTCATCTGCTCGGGTTCACGGGTCATGCCGTGGCTGCGCAGGCGTTGCAAGCGTTCGGCCAGTTCCGGGCGATTGGTCAGCACCATGCCGCCTTCGGCACTGGTGATGATCTTCACCGGGTGGAAACTGAACACGGTCATTGCCGCGAATTCACCGCAACCCACCGGGCGCCCGGCATAGGACGCGCCGACCGCGTGGGAGGCATCCTCGATCACCGTGAAACCGTAACGCTCGGCCAGTTCGGCGATCATGCGCATATCGCAGCTCTGCCCGGAGAACGCTACCGCCACCAGCACTTTCGGCAGCTTGCCGTCGCGCTCGGCGATTTCCAACTTCGACGCCAAGGTGTAGGCATCGAGGTTCCAGGTCAGCGGGTCAATGTCGACAAAATCGACGTCGGCGCCGCAGTAGCGACCGCAGTTGGCAGAGGCCAGAAAGGTGTTCGGCGTGGTCCACAACCGATCGCCCGGCCCCAGGCCCGCCGCTAGGCAGGCAATGTGCAACGCCGCCGTGGCATTGCACACCGCCACCGCGTAATCGGCCTGGCAACGCTCGGCCATCGCCTGTTCGAAACGCTCGATGGTCGGCCCTTGGGTCAGCCAGTCGGACTGCAACACGGCGACCACCGCATCGATATCCGCCTGATCGAGGCTTTGCCGACCGTAGGGAATCATGCCGACAGTTCCGCGTGCAGGTCGGCGATCTGGCCGACCGACAGGAAGTACGGGTTGGTATCGGAACGGTACTCGAAGTCTTCGCCCACCGGCCGGCCCTGCTCACCCAGTTTGTCCACGGCAAAATCCACGTCGACGCTGGTGAAACGGATCGACGGCTGAATGGTGTAGTGATCGTCGAACTCCAGGGTCATGCGCGCGTCGTCCAGCGGCACCATCAGTTCATGGAGTTTTTCCCCCGGACGAATGCCGACGTGTTTGTGCGGCAAATGTTCAGCCATGCCCTGCGCCAGATCGATGATGCGAATCGACGGGATCTTCGGTACAAACACTTCACCACCGTGCATGCGGGCGAAGCTGTCGAGCACAAACTTCACGCCGTGATCGAGGGTGATCCAGAACCGCGTCATGCGCTCATCGGTGATCGGCAGCTCTTTGGCGCCCTCGGCGATCAGTTTGCTGAAGAACGGCACCACCGAACCCCGTGAGCCAGCGACGTTGCCATAGCGCACCACGGCAAACCGGGTTTGTTGCTCGCCGGCAATGTTGTTGGCAGCCACGAACAATTTGTCCGACAGCAGCTTGGTCGCGCCGTACAAGTTGATCGGGCTGGCAGCCTTGTCGGTGGACAGCGCGACAACTTTTTTCACGCCGTTGTCGATGGCCGCGGCGATGATGTTTTCCGCGCCGTTGACGTTGGTGCGGATGCATTCGGTGGGGTTGTATTCCGCCGCCGGCACTTGCTTCAGCGCCGCGGCGTGCACCACGTAATCGATACCGCGCATGGCCTGACGCAAACGGTCGGCGTCACGCACATCACCGATGAAGTAACGCATGCACGGCGCGTTGAACGTCTGCTGCATCTCGTACTGTTTGAGCTCATCGCGGGAAAACACCACCACCCGCTTGGGCTGGTATTGCTCCAGCAAGCGACGGATGAAGTTGCGCCCGAACGAACCAGTGCCGCCAGAGATGAAAATCGATTTACCGTTGAACATGCCTTGAGTCCTTTTACCTGTCAGCCAGGCTTATGCGAGCAACTGCGCCCAGTTCACACTGGTCGGTTCGCCGAGAGTAAAGCCCTTGCCGGTCAAGGCCAGGTTCTGGTTGTAGGCTGGATCCTGCTCGAAGCGGGCCTGCCACTTATCGCGCAGGGCCGCTATCGCCTGCGGGTGGTCTGGCAAAGAGCCAGAGTGGGCGATTTGCACTTGCGGCGTCCATACGGTCAGCAACCCGGCATCGGCGACTTTCAGGCACAAGTCGACATCGGCATACACTTGCTCGAAATGCTCTTCATCCAGCCCACCCAGTGCGTCGAACACCTCTTTGCGCACCATCAGACAAGCGTCGGAAACCGCCGAATAATTCTGCTCGACCAACAGTCGATGCATATAACCCGGAGCGTCTTTTTTCTCGCCGACGAACGCAGAGGCCACGCCGCCCCCCAGCCCCAGAATCAGACCGGCACCGGTCACGCTGCCCTCGCGATCAACCAGCTTGGCCCCCACCACACCCACTTCCGGACGCTGAGCCTGGTTGAGCAAGGTTTCGATCCAATTGGCATTAACCACCTCGGCGTCCGCCGCGAGCAGTATCAGGTACTCACCTTGCGCCTGCGCAGCGGCCTGGTTGAGCAGTGCCGACGGGCTCATGCGCTGCTCGTTCTTGATCAGGCGAATCCGGCCACGGCCGTTTTGCTCCAGGCTGTCGAGCCACGTCAGCAGATCGGCTGACTGACTGTGGTTGTCGGCGATGATAATTTCGTTGTTCTGATAGCGCGTGCGCTGCAATACGCTCACCAGGCAGCGCTGCAATTGCTCCTGATCGCCTTCGCTGCGTACGATGATCGACACCTTCGGACGCTGCGCGTGGCGGTAGTCGACCCGCAAACCACCCAATGCCTCGGCACTGACCTGCGCCTGATAACCACGGGTTGCCAGGTGACGCACCAGGGCCTGTCGTTGGTGCTCGTTCGGCGTCAACTCCACCGCCGGAGTGATGAGCAATGGCTCGGCCAAATGCGCCAGCCCCGCCAGCCCGCCAGCTTCGATCAGGCGCAGCAGCAGGTCGAATTCCAGTGCATCGCTGAACTCGCGGGCATAACCACCGACATCCACCAGCACTTCGCGTCGGATCAGCCAATGCCGGGCGGTCAACGTCGGCAGACTTTGCAGCAGGTCGAGGTTGAAGGCCGGGCGGAAAACCTCGGTCAATGTGCCGTTACTACGGCGATGAATCTCATCCATCGCCACCGCACGGCAACCTTCCGCGTCCTGCAACTCAAGGCTGGCGCGCAGGAAGCCGGCAGCCGTGAACTCATCGCCGGCCTCAGCCAACAGCAGCCAGTCCGAGGTCGAGCGCTGGGCAATCTGGTTCAGTTTATCGACGTAGTTGCTTGCGCTGACCTTTACAAAATGCACGGTATTTTGTTCGGTGGTGACGTCGGGCAAATCACCGGTAGTGAAGACCACCACCTTGAAGGCGCGGAAAGCGCTCTCCATCAGACTGTCGAAGGTAACCTGCAACTTGTCCATGTCGGCTTCAAGATCCAGCAACAGAATGCCGAACTGAGGCCCGCCCTCATTGGCCGCCAGGTGCTGATTGATTTTCCGAACCGCGGTGTCGTTCGGCTGGCGTGCCTGCAACCAGTTCAACAGCCGGCCGGAGGGCATGCTGCTCAGCAACTCACGGCTGTCGTAGGTCGGTAGGCTGCCGAGGCGGGCAATCCAGTCCGTCAATATTTTCGCATCGGCGCTCTCGCCCATGTCCAGCAGCTGCTGCGCCAGTTTTTGCACGACCTGACGGTTGAATGCGCCCAACTGCACGGCATGCAGCAAACGGGTCTGGATGGTCTCGGGAGTGTCATTGGAATAGGTGCGCTGCAGCGTATGCTGCTGAAGTAATGCACCTTCCATTTCTTCCAGCTGCAAGCGTCCGGCAGGCATCGCATGGAGCAGGAATTCGCACTCGGTCAGTTGATCGAAAAACGCCTGGTTGTAGAACGGCATCTCGACATATTGCCGGGTGCCGAATGCGCGTTTCGGGCCGACGGTGGGATCTTTCCAGTAGGACTCGAAGATCGGCTCGATAGTCAATGCATTGCGCGTGGCCAGGCTGTCGGCCAGCGCCTGGAAACTTTGCAGGGCGAACTCTGCGGTCTGCGCCTGGTTCAGGCCACTGATGTCGGTCGGCAACGTGGCGAGGAAACCGGCAAAGCGCTCACGCTCGGCGACCGAACGGGCGTCTTTGAAACTCAGGACGTGAATGATTTCGGTATTGTGATCCGAACGGCCGTAGTTGACCTCCCGCACCACATAAGGCATTGGCAGAATCCGCGCCTTGGCCCGCGCGAGCATGTAATACACATGGCCGATTTCCTGCCACTCGAAAATCGTGCCCTCCGGCATGGCCGCGTACCAGTCCTGCAACAGCGAGGTGCGGTGCACCGCATAGAACGGCGGAATGTACTGGCCCATGTAGTCGAGCACACGATCCTGCGCGCGCCCGGCGTTGTAATCCTCTTTTACCTTCTTGTCGCGACGGTAGTACTGCACATAGTTGGAGTGCGTCAGGTACATCAGGCAGTAGCCGTGGCACATGCCGTAATCAGGGTTGGCCTCGAGGAAGTTCACCGATTCGGTCAGTGCATCGTGCAGCAGGAAGTCATCGTCGGAAGCCAACACCATGTACGGCGTGGTGACCTGGCTGACGCCATACCCGAGCTTTTGCTGAAACCCCGTGTAGGTGAACTGCGGCAAATGACGATAGTCGACCGACGGAAAGTCGGTTGCGATGCGCTCATCGCCCTGCACGGACGAATCCAGCACCAGCACCTTGGCGGAGTAACGGCTGTAGTACTGCAAGGCGCGTCGCAGGAACGCCCTGCGGTTGTGGGTGATAACCACCACCGTGAACAGCTCGTTCAGCGGTGTCACGTTGGTTTGAGTGCTGCTTTGAACCTGCATTTTCCTATCCCCACAACCGGCCGATCGCCAAGTACCTGAAGCTGTTTTTGATTAACGAACGCGACGCAGATAGCCGTCCGGCGCCACGGTGATCAGCAGTTTGTTTTGCATCTGCTGGTCGATCTCGAAGTCCTTGTTCTCTTCCAGGTACTTCCACACCGCAGTTTTCGGGTTATCGCCCGGGCCCCATGGACGATCCGGGAAGAAATCGGCTGGCATGTCTTCGACCACGGTGTCCATGACCACGCAGTAGCTGTCCACCGACACCAGTGGTGCGTACAGGCGCAACTCTTCCAGCACATGATCGTGGGTGTGATTGGAATCGAGCACCAGAATGACTTTCTTGCCTTCAGCGGCAGCACGCACTTGGGCGGCGATGGCCGGGTCGATGCTCGAACCTTCGATCATCGAAATACGCTTGCTCATCGGATGGCTCTCGATGGCTTCGCGGTTGTGTGCACGGATATCGAGGTCGATGCCCAGCACTTCGCCGTGGCCTTGCAGCTCCAGCAAGGAGGCGTAGTAAATGATCGAGCCGCCGTGGGCAATGCCGCATTCGATCACCAGGTCCGGTTTGACCTGCCAGATGATTTCCTGCATCGCCATCATGTCTTGTGGCAACTGGATGATCGGACGGCCCATCCACGAGAAGTGGTAGCTGTACTTGTGTTTGGCCGATTCGTTGAAGAAATCCCGGGCCAGGCCGGTGAGTTTCTGGTCGTCACCCTGCTGGGCGATCTGTTCCCGGCATTCGGCTTCGAAGGCTTTATTGATGGTGTTGTCGGTCATTTTAGAATCTCAATAGTCACTGGAACGAAGCGCTGTCGACGGCGTGATAGACGTAGCGTCCACCGGTCATCCGCTTGATTTCTTCGAGGTAGTTGGAGTTCATCACAAACAGGTTGGCGCCTTCAGGCAAAGCATCCATGGCCTCTTGCGGCGAAGACACCCGCACGCCGCTCAGGGGCAGATAACGTCCCTGTTTGGCCGGGTTGATATCCACCACGCGATCCACCGCCACACCCGCGCGTTGCAGGAACAACGAATAAATCACGCCTTTGGACGAGGCACCCCAGATCGCCGAACCTTGCTCGGGCGCCGCTTGAATGATCTGCACCGCACGCTCAAGGCTGCTGGTGAACCCGTCCGGCAATGCCAGGCGCGGCACTGGTTGTTCCGGCGTCAGGCGCAACGTGGCCAGGTCGGCGACGATGTACA
Source organism: Pseudomonas sp. FP1740 (assembly GCF_030687165.1). Taxonomy (NCBI): domain Bacteria; kingdom Pseudomonadati; phylum Pseudomonadota; class Gammaproteobacteria; order Pseudomonadales; family Pseudomonadaceae; genus Pseudomonas; species Pseudomonas sp. FP1740. The sequence continues at coordinate 1,783,134 of NZ_CP117461.1, read as the reverse complement.
GGTATTGGCCACCGAACAGGTGACCGGCCTCGTGCACGGTGCCGAACATCCGGCGCAGGTCATCGAGGCGGAAATAATTGACGTGCTCGTAGAACAGGTCGAACCAGGCGCGGTGCTCGAGAATCCAGTCGAAGCACGGCACTTCGATGTAGATCTGCCCGCCCTGATTGGCCTTGGCCATCTCGGCGAGAAAACTCACCGGGTCCTGGATATGTTCCAGCACATGCCGCAGCACGATAGCGTCCGCCGACAACCCCAGGCCGCGAGTGAACGGTGCCTTGATCACGTCAGTGTTGTCGCCTTCGTAGGCCGGATCGATGCCGGTAATGGCGTAGCCCAGGCCTTTGAGCAGCTCAAGAAAATAGCCTTTGCCGCAGCCGACTTCGATCAGTTCCTGACCCTTGAAGTGACGGGCAATGATCCCTTCGACATCGCTCAGGTGCTTCTGGAACTGGCCGGAATGCGCCTGCTCGTTCTGATAGTCGGCGTCGTAGCTGAGCTTGTCGGCGTCGAAAGCCTGATTGAAGATCAGCCCGCTCGTCTCGTCCTGCACCAACAGCATGTCGGCGCTGGCCGAAGCCCTGGCCGACTCCGGGTCGGCAAAGGTACGGTTCTGCAACACCGGCAGGTCGGCGACCCGATACAACTCATGCCTCATGCTCTGCTCCCAGTAGCTGTTGCAAGCGGTCCGCCACGCCCCAGAACGCCATCGGCTCATGGGTCGGGTATGGGTAATGGCCCAGGTTCAAACGGATCGACGCGCCACGCTCACGCAGCCGCTGCTCGACCAACGCCCTGACCGATACCGGCTGGCCACTGGAACAATTGATCACGCCATCGAATTCGCGCTGTTGCAGGATCGTGGCGAGGTAATTAGCGGCTATGTCAATCGCCAGGTAATCGCGCAACTGCTCGCCGGCCGACATGTTGAAGCTGTCGTCCCCGGCGTCGATTGCCCGGTCCAGCGCCGCCAGCAAACTGTTGGGGTTCTGCCCTTCCCCGTGCAGGTAGAACAGCCGCGCCCATTGCAGGGTGAAGGGCTGTTGGCGCTGCAGGTTTTCGAGGAACAGACGCAAAGTGTTCTTGGCCAGCCCGTAAGGGTTGCTTGGCCGCGCCTCGGTCTGCTCGCTGAGCGGCCCGCTCTGCAGGCCGTATTCGAAACAGGTGCCGGTGACCAACACCTGCAATACGCCCGCCTCGACCGCGCCCTTGATGAAGCGGTAATCGGCCATCAGGTTGTGCTCGAAGTGAAACAGCGCCTGATAATTCGGCAACCCCGGCCAGGCGAGATGCGCCAAGGCATCGACGCCATCGGTCAGCGCGGCAAAGTCCAGGTCGGTGGCATGAACATCCGCGGCCACGAACTCCACAGCGTTGATCCACGGTAATTGCGCGGCGGTCTCGGCGTTACGCGCCACGGCCCGCACCTCGCAGCCACGGGCGAGCAAAGCCGCGACCAGATGTCGGCCGACGAACCCGGTGGCACCGGTGACCAGCACCTTCACAGTACGGTCAACTCAGGCACGGCGATCACGAAACGGCCATCCCACTGACGCACCTGCGCCAGTTGCTGACTGACTTCGTGCAACAGGTTCCATGGCAACACCAGGATGTAATCCGGTTTCTCCAGATCAATCTGCGCCGGCGAAACGATCGGAATGCGACTGCCCGGCAAGTACTTGCCCTGCTTGTGCGGGTTGGCATCGGCCACCCAGGCCAACAGGTCCGGTTTGACCCCGGCGTAGTTGAGCAAGGTGTTGCCCTTGGCCGCCGCGCCATAACCGACCACGCGCTTGCCGTCAGCCTTGGCCTGCAACAGGAAACGCAGCAATTGGTGCTTGATGCCCTCGGCCGCTGGTGCCAGGGTCGCGTAGTACTCGGGGGTTTTCACTCCCGCTGCCAGTTCAGCCTGCAACTGCTGTTGAACGGCTGGCTGCACCTCACGGCGAACACCGTCGGCCCGCTGGACGAACACCCGCAACGAACCGCCATGGGTCGACAACTGGCTGACGTCGAACACTTCCAGGCCATTGCGCTCGCACAAGGTCTGCACGGCAGTCAGGGACAGGTAGGAATAGTGCTCGTGATACAGCGTGTCGAATTGCTGCCCGGCCATCAATGTCAACAGTTGCGGAAATTCGAACGTCGCCACACCGGTCGGCTTGAGCAAGGTGGAGAAACCACCGAGGAAATCATTAATGTCCGGCACATGCGCCAACACGTTGTTGGCGGCCATCAGGTCGGCGGCCCAGCCTTCGTTTTTCAGCTGCGCGGCGGTGTCGCGACCGAAAAACAGTTCGCGAATCTCCAGGCCTTTTTCCCGCGCCGCTTGCGCGGTGCTGCGGGTCGGTTCAACGCCCAGGCAAGGGATGCCGTGCCCGGCGACGTACTGCAACAGGTAACCGTCGTTGGCGGCGATTTCCACCACGCGGCTGTCGGCAGTCAGGCCGAAGCGTTCGACCATCTCGGCGACATAGCGCTCGGCATGGGCCAGCCAGGTGCTGGAGAACGAACTGAAATACGCATACTCGGCATCGAACAGGCTGTCGGCGCTGGTGTAATCCTCGGTCTGCACCAGCCAGCACTGCTGACACACCGCGACCTTCAATGGCACCCATTGCTCGGCTTGTTCCAGGCGATCGGCATGCACATAGGCGTTGGACGGCGGCGAGGTGCCGAGGTCGATCAGCGGCAGGCTCAGCGGTGCGGCGCACCCTCGGCAGTTCATAGACGCACTCCAGCGAAGTGTTCATCGATCAAGGGATGGCTGGAATCCCTGGCCGACAGATTATTGACAGGCAACGGCCAGGCAATCGCCAGCCGTGGATCGTTCACCGACAACCCGCCCTCGTGCGCAGGCGTGTAATCAGCGCTGTGCAGGTAGAGCAATTCGGCGTCATCGGTCAGCGTCTGGAAGCCGTGGGCGAACCCGGCCGGGATCAGCAGGCTGCGACCGTCACCGGCCTTCAGGTGCTCGGCGTGCCAGTGCAGAAAGGTTTCGGAATCGGGGCGCAAGTCCACCGCCACATCCCAGACTTCGCCGCGCAGGCAGGTAATCAACTTGGCTTCCGGTGCATTGGAATTTTGAAAATGCAGACCGCGCACACTGCCCCGCTCACGGGTGCAGGAGTGGTTGATCTGGCGGATATGAAACGGCTGGCCGAAAGCGCTCAGGCTGCCTTCACAAAACAGCCGGGCGAAATGCCCGCGATCATCTTCGAAGCGTTTGTGCTGCACGCTGAACAGACCGGCCAGCGGCAAGGCTTTCAACAGAAACTCGCTCACAACGCGCCTCGGTACAGGTTCAACTGGTTCAGGGTGACTTCACGCATGTCATCACCGTTCTGCCACGCCAGGTGCCAATCGAGGGTCTGGGTCAGGCACTGCTGCAACGACCAGCGCGGTTGCCAGGCCAACCGTTGACGGGCGCGACTGCTGTCCAGGCGCAGCAGCCCGGCCTCATGCAAATCACTCGGTTCGATGCGCAATCCGCGTGCTTGCGGCCAGCGGCTGGCAAGCAACTCGACCACTTCGCCGACGCTGCACATGTCCGCTTCGCTCGGGCCAAAGTTCCACGCGCCGGCAAACTGAGGGCCTTGCTCATAGAGGCCTGCGGCGAGTTGCAGGTAACCCGCCAAAGGTTCAAGAGCGTGCTGCCAGGGGCGCACGGCTTGCGGGTAGCGCAGGGTTACCGGCTGGTCGGCCGACCAGGCCTTGAGCACATCGGGAATCAGGCGTTCCGGCGCGAAGTCGCCACCGCCCAACACGTTGCCGGCCCGCGCGGTGGCCAACGCCAAGCCATGCTCGGCGTACTTGTCGGCCGGGAAAAACGATGCGGCGTAAGACTGCGCCAACAATTCGCAGCAAGCCTTGCTGCTGCTGTAAGGATCGTGACCGCCCAAGGCTTCGTCTTCGCGGTACGGCCACAGCCATTCCTTGTTGGCGTAGACCTTGTCGGTGGTCACTAACACACAGGCACGCACGCCGCCGACCTGGCGGATCGCTTCGAGCAGATTGAGCGTGCCCATGACGTTGCTGGAATAGGTGCCGAGCGGATCGCGATAGCCTTCGCGCACCAGCGGTTGGGCCGCCAGGTGCAGGACGATTTCCGGCTGGGTTTCGGCGATCAGTTCCAGCAAGGCGCCCAGATCACGCAGATCACCGCGCTGATCGTTGATGCCCTCATGTACCCGCGCCAGTTCGAACAGGCTCGGCTCGGTGGACGGATCGAGCGAAAACCCGCTGACCTCGGCCCCGAGGCTTTGCAGCCACAACGTCAACCAGCTGCCCTTGAAACCGGTGTGGCCGGTCAGCAGCACCCGTTTGCCACGCCAGAACTCCGGACTCAGGCCCATTGCTTCCATGGGGCCTCCCCGCTCTGCCACAGCGCTTCGAGGTGGTTCTTGTCGCGCAGGGTGTCCATCGGGTGCCAGAAGCCTTCGTGTTCGAAAGCCTTCAACTGTTCGTCCTGGGCCAGCCGGGTCAACGGCTCGGCTTCCCAAGTGGTCTCGTCACCGCCGATGTACGACAGCACTTTCGGCGACAGCACGAAGAAGCCGCCATTGATCCAGCCGCCGTCGCCACGGGGCTTCTCGGTGAAACCAAGTACCTGATCGCCGTGACGCTCCAGGGCGCCGTAACGGCCCGGCGGTTGTACGGCGGTGACGGTCGCCAGACGACCGTGGACGCTGTGGTAGTCCACCAGTTGACGGATATTGATATCGGAGACGCCATCGCCATAGGTGAAGCAGAACGCCTCTTCATCCTTGAGGTAACGGCCGGCGCGCAGCAAGCGGCCACCGGTCATGGTTTCCTCGCCGGTGTCGATGAGGGTGACGCTCCACGGCTCGCTGTAGTTCTGGTGCACGTCCATGCGGTTGTTGCGCATGTCGAAGGTGACGTCGGAGGTGTGCAGGAAGTAGTTGGCGAAGAAGTCCTTGATCGCATAGCCCTTGTAGCCAAGGCAGATCACGAAGTCATGAATCCCGTGGGCGGAGTACTGTTTCATGATGTGCCAAAGAATTGGCTTGCCGCCGATCTCGATCATCGGCTTGGGCTTGAGGTGCGACTCTTCGCTGATGCGCGTGCCCAGGCCACCCGCCAGAATTACTGCCTTCATCGTCTCCCCTCTTGTTCTTCACAGAGCTCGGCCAAGCTGTTTCAAGCTTTTGCGGGCTGTCTGGCTAAAACGCTCTGCCGTGTCAGGCGCTGGCGTACCGGCCGCAAGCGCTCGTTTTATGGCGATATGAGGGGGACTTGCAGGAAACGCGCCAGCTCATGAGTCCAAATAGCAGGCATAAAAAAGGGACGAATCCGGATCATGCAGACCGGGTTCGTCCCCAAGCGTAAAGCGGGCCCAAGGCCGCCTGCAGGTGTACATCCATGCTCGATCAGTTCGGCAGCCAGCCCTCGACCCAGTAGTTGAGGTTGTTGCCCTTGAGCATGTAGTCGCGCAGCACTTCTTCGCGCAGCGCATCGCCCATGCGATAGCTCGCATCAGGGTCGGACAGGTGCATGCGGATTGCCTCGAGCCATTCCTCGGTGCTGTTGCTCACGACCTTGGTGCAGGGCAGATAGCCGCGATAGGCTTCAGTGTCGGTGCAAATCACCGGGTAACCGCAGGCACCGTACTCCAACAGACGCAAGTTGCTCTTGCAGTCGTTGAAGATATGGAATTCCAGCGGAGCCAAGGCCAGATCGAGGTTCAGGCTGGCCAGTTTGGCCGGATAGGCCTCCAGGCCGATGCTGGGATGGAACTCATGGACAAACGGACGCAAAGCTGGCGGACACATGCCGAAGAACACCCATTCGACTTCGTTGGCAAGTAGACGCACCACGTCCGCAATGATTGCCAAGTCTCCATCATGACTCGTCCCGCCGCCCCAACCCACGCGAGGTTTGCGAGAGGTGCGGCGCTGGCTGGTGAGCCCGGTCCAGAGATGCGGGGCAAGCATGTTCGGGACGACCCGGATGTCGTGATGCATGTCCCGCAATGCATCGGCCAGGGGCTGGGTCGAGACCACAACCCGGTCACACAGCCCTACGCCACGGCGCACTATTTTATCGACCCCGACCTCAGCCTTGCGCAGGTGCGCGTTCTTCTTCGGGACATCAATCACATAATCGTCAAGTTCGAAGATGCGGAAAGCGTGCGAACAATTTTTGACTCGCTCAACCTCATCGACCGCATTCTGGCTATAGCGCCCCTGCAACACGATCACGTCGGGGGAACACCGCTCAAGGTCAATGTCTGTCGGCGTGTGATAACTCAGGTGCCCCATCACGCGCCCGGCCGCCTCCAACTCACGGAACGGCTGGGCAACCCGGTAATGGCCCACTGCGGTGGTATTGATTGGGATCCCCAGCACCTTGGGCAAAAGCGGGCGCGAGAACGGGTCCCAGCCATCCTTGAATCCCGGCTCCAGACTGAAGTTGCTGGCGCCCAGACTCAGGTTAGGGTTGTAGGCCGGATCCCTGGCTATCACCGGCAACCATCGCTGGTAAAAACTTTTTTGCTCGGCCTGTAGCACCCTGGGAGCGGGAGTGAAGGCAGAGGATGGAACCACTCGCATCAATTCGGCGTAGGGAGTCCACACCACCAGGTATCCGTTTTGCTTCACGCGCAGGCAAAAGTCAGCGCCATTGAGTGCCTGCGCCAGATTTTGCTCGTCCAGGCCATGCAGCTCATCAAAAACTTTCTTGCGCACAAGCAGACAATCGATGCCCACGGCACTGAAATTCTGTACCGTCTGCTGGCGCTGCATGTAACCGGACGTATTGAGCGGCTCACCACGATTGGGAACACCGACGGCCCCCCGCAACCCCAGTACCTGGGCCGTGCCCTCGATACGCCCTTGCGGACTCACCAGCCGACCGCCGACCACACCGACTTCCGGACGCTGAGCGTGATTGAGCAACTCGTCGAGCCAATCAGGGCCCACAACGACACTGTAGGGGCTGAGAAACAACAGATAGTCGCCACGGGCGTGGCCGGCAGCAAAGTTCTGCACTGCCGCCAGATTGTCACCATGACCACAGCGCAACACCCGAAGTTTGTCACTGCCCATTTGCTCCATGGCTGACAGCCAGTTGCAGGCATCAACGGCAGTACTGCCATTGTCGACAATGAGAACTTCAAAGCGTTGGCAGGCGGTTTTCTCCAACAGACTTTCGACGCAACGCTCCAGGGAGCCCAGTTCATCGCGGGTCGCAATGATGATCGAGACCATGGCCGGCTCATCATGCAGGTAGTCCACACGATTGATCATCGACTGGCTGCCGGGACGAATCCGGTGCGGTGCGCCGAGCCGCTGCAGATGCGCGGCCAGTACGCGAGGGCTCTGCTCGATAATCTGCGGCTGCGTGAGCCACTGGGAGAGACACAGAGCGGACTCCACGAGAACTTCAGCAATGTGCCCAATCGCATGCGGCCCGTTACTCTCCACCAGTCGCCAGACCAGATCGTGCACACCCAGCTCGCCAAAACCGTCTTGCATGCCACCCAGCTCGATCATCCGCTGCCGCTGCAGGGCCAGCACACGGCCGACATAGGGATAGCTGCGCATCAGATCCAGGTTGAAGTCCGGCTTGAACACCGGCTCGACCGAAACATCATCACGCAATCCGCCCTCGTCACTGTAGAGGCAGCGCACGTCAGGCACTTCCACCATGCGCTCTGCCAGCAACAGCAAAGCCAGTTCATTCAAGCGATCCCCCGCGCGAACCAGATAGATCCAGTCTGCGTTGTCCAACTGGGCCAGCAGGCGATTGAACTGGGTAACCGGTTCATCATCCAGGCGCACATGCTGCACACCGTCGCATGGCGAGTGCTGCAATTGGGACAGCACTACCACTTGCTCAGCAGCATAGGTTTGCTGACGAATGCTCTTGAGCGTTTCTTCCAGCGCCGGAACATCGCCTTCGCTGTCGAGAACAATCGGCACGATGCGTGGACGCCAGCTCCAACCCTGCAATCGGGCGTCGAGCAAGCGTTGCTGAGCCGGTTTCAAACGACGGCACGACAGCCATTCCCGGTACATGTCGGCAAAGCTCTCGCTCTCAACGCCTACCCGGGTGTGCACCATCGTTTGAATGAAGCCCAGTTGCCGTCCCAGCGCGGTTTCTTCCCAGGCATAGGCGTGCCCCGCAATCGCATCAGCCAGTGCCAGATAACGTACCCAGCCCGGCGCAGGCGCCGGCTCACCACTGCGCAAGGCAAGCATTTGCTTGAGCCAGTCGAGCTCGGTCATTACCGCTGCCTTGACTGGCGCCTGATCACTCAGCCGCGCCGGATGCAAACGCTCAAGGCTCAACACCTGACCTACCACCACCAGATTGCCACGCCGTAGCAGGCAGGCAAACAAGGCGAAGTCCAGACACGCGATAAAACCTTCGCCGATCTGAGTCAGGGCCGGCAGATATTCCAGAGCATGGCGGGTTCGCAACAACGCCCCGCTGAGGCCACTGAGAAAATTGACCGGACTGCTTTCCAGAATACCCAGCAGATCCTCGCCCTTGAACAAGGTGACACCGGTGGAAAAACAGCAATTTTCCACACGGTCGGAAAGCAGGATGTAATCACCATCGTAAAACTGCCGCTGGCCGATCACCAAGTTGACATCGTCGTGGTCGACGAAGCCGCCGATCTGCTGAGTGATGCATTCAGGGAGTAGCTGGTCGTCGTCGCACAGCAACTTCAAATAGTCACCGCTGGCCTCTTGTGCACAGGCCATGAGGTTGGCCTGAAAACCCAGGCGCTGCGGATTGCGCACATAGCGCAGGCGAATCGAGACAGGCACCTCACAGGCATCGACGATCTCGCGGATCTCGTCACCGCCACTGTCATCGCAGACGATCACTTCAAGATTGGCGTAGGTCTGATTCAGCGCGCTTTGCAGTGCCGTCTGGAAGAACTGCGGGTTGAAGGCGGGGATGGCGATGGTAACAAGAGGTGCTGGTTTCACGGCGGGAGAACTCGCGAGCGGCGGGAGCTTACTTCAACGAAGTGAAACTCCCCGAACCGCTGAATAAAGACGGTTTGCACTCGGCAGTCGCAAGCCTTCGCGAGATCGCGAAGGCCCTGACTCAGACTTTGTTGAACAGCCCCAACTGAGCGATCTTGCTGAACGCCAGTTGCGAAGCTTGCAGCATGGTCTGCTGCAGAGTCAGGCGGGTCATCACTTCAGCCGGATCGGAATCGCGAATGGCCGATTGGGTCTGGGTGTTGGCGAGTGCCAGACTCTGGTTGATATCAGTCTGGGTATCCAATGACGCACCGCGACCGCCTACAGAACTGATACCGGAGGCCAGTTGATCCATACCGCTGGACAGGTTGCCGATACCGGCAGTGACTGCAGCGTTCATTTGCTGAATGGCAATCGGATTATTATTGGTTGGCGTCGACAGCGCTGTTTTCAGCTGGCTGACGGTGTCCAGAATGTTTTGGGTCTGGTGCGTGTTGACCGCCACCGAGAACTGATCGCCTGCACCCGGCGTACCGGCCACGGTGAACGAGACACCCGATGCTGTCGCGGTCGTACCGGCCATGGTACCGGTGGACACCGGTTTACTGTTGACGGTCAATGGCGCGGCATAGAGTTCGAAGTTCGTGGCACTGGTGAACTTGAGAATCGCCCCGCCGCCCGGGAAGCTGGCGTGGTAGTTGGTGCTGTTGGTCACAGAGGCGCCTGTCACCAGCGCGGTCGACGGGTTGCCCGGGCTGCGCGAAGTGTTGAAGCTGTCCGGCTTGGCTGCCAGCGTGAAGCTGTGCCCGGTGATCACGGTTCCCGGGACATCCCCCGCTTGCAGGTTGATGTTCAAGTTCAGATCAATGCCACGGAAACTGACAGTCTGTGTGGCCGCACCACTGGTGGAACTGAACACGCCGTTCTGACTGGCCTCGGCGGTGACATCATTACCCAACGAGTCCGTAATTTGCAGCTGCGTACCGCTGACGAAACTCACGGTGTAAGGCTCGCCGCTGCGGAACTTGGTGTTATAGGTGACATCGGATTCAACCTGACCGTTGGACAGCACCACACGACCGTCATCGACCGCAGGCGCGGTGAGCGTGGTCTGAGTCCGGGTAGTGTTGATCGCCTGCTGGAACACGTCCCAACCGGTGCTGTTGGTGGCCATCGACTGGGTATCGCCGATTGGCAGATCCAGCGTGACCTGATCACCGTTGTAGGTGTAGCTGCCATCGGTGTTGCGGGAGAACGGCACCACATCGCCCTTGGATCCGGAGAAGATGTACTTGCCGTTTTCATCCTTGGTGTTCATCAGGCTGAGCAGTTGTTCTTCGATCTGCCCCAGTTCGGAAGCGTTGGCCTGGCGGTCGGCATCGGTATAGCCTGCGTTGCCAGCGCCCAGCGCCAGCTCTTTGGCACGCTGCAGCACGTTGCCGATACTGGTCATCACCGCTTCGGTCTGGCCGAGGGTGCCTTTGATGGTGGTCATGTTGGCCGAGTACTGATCAAGCATCGAAGCCTGCTGACCCAATTGCAGCAGACGCGAAGCGCCGACCGGATCATCCGCCGCGGTATTCACGCGAACCAGGCTGCTGGCCTCTTCGCTGCTCTTGACCACGTTGGAAAAATTCTTCTGATAGTTGGCAGCAGAGGACTCGTAAAACTGGGCGGTAGAAATGCGCATGGGCTACGACTCCTTAAAGACTGTTGATCAGTGTGCTGAAGATTTCCTGCGCAGCCTTGATGATCTGCGAAGACGCGGTGTAGTACTGCTGGTACTTGACCAGGTTGCCGGTTTCCTCATCGAGGTCGACACCGGACAACGAGTCGCGAGCGCCTTTGGCATTGGCCAAAATCGCGGTGGTCGCAGCACTGTCGAGCTTGCCCTGGGCCGCTTTGGCGCCGACGCCCGAGACCAGCTTGCCGTAGGCGTCGTTCAGGGAAATACCGTTACTGGCCGAACCGGTGTCCACGGTCTGCTTGGTCTGCAAGGCGGCCAGTGTGGTGCCGTTACGGTTGTCCAACGAACCCGGCTGGCTGAGCGAGACGTTGATCGCAGTACCGTTACCTGGCGAACCGGCCACGGTCATGTCGAACGACACGGTGCGCTGCACGATGGGCGGTCCCGGATCATTGATCGCGGCGCCGGTGCCGTCGACCAGTGGAATGGTCAGGCTCAGCGTATTGTTCTGGCCCGGCACGATGGTGCCGCTGCTGAGCGCGTTGCCTTGGGCATCGAGCATTTGGTAAGTCTGAGTCGTACCGCCAGCCGCACCGAACACGATTTTGACCGGCGTCGACGTCTTCAGGCCGTTCTGGAGCGTGGTGGTGGTCGCCGTGTCGTAGATATCGAACTTGGTGGTCAGGGCCGGTTGACCGCTGGCCGGAATCGTCAGTGTGCCGCTGCCGCCCGCAGCAATGGCCGCGCCCAACGGTGCCGCGATGGCCAGACGCTTGGAGTCGGTCATCTCGGTCTTGATGTTGGTCGCCGCGTTGCGGGTCGGGGTGATCTTGAACGTGTCGCCGGCGGCTGCGGTGCCACCGGAAAGTGTCATGGAGAAACCATCGATCACCGGCGGTGGCGTGGTCAGCGTGCTGAACGCGCCCATGGCGGTGCCTTCTGGCAGACGCTGCACGGTGTAGTTGGTGGCGCTGGTGAAGGTGACCTTGTAATCGTTGATGGTCAGCTTGCCGCTGTCCTCGATGCTCACATCGAAGTTGCCTGAGCCGGCGCTGTTACCGACCGTGGCAACGCTGCGCTGAGCCATTTGCGCTGCGGTGTTGATGCTATTGAACAGGTTCGAACCGAAGTCACCGTTCTTGTCGATGCCCTGGGCCTGGACGGTGTTCATCTGATCGGCGACGACCAGCGCCACACGCCCCAGTTCATTCATGGCCGGGTCCAGCACGGTGCTGCGATAACGCAGCAAGCCGCCCATCTCGCCACCGGTCATCACCGAGGTGATATCGATGGTGCTCGAACCTCGATTGAGCTGAATGGCCGAACGCGACGGATCGTCTTTGCTCGGCACCACTTCCAGCTTGCTGGCAGTGCTGCCCATGACCAGCGGTTGACCGCTGCCCAGGTAAATGTCGAGGTTGCCGTCACGCTCGATCACCTGCGCACCGGTGAAGGTGGACAACTGGCGCACGGTCTCGTTGCGCGCGTCGAGCAAGTCGTTGGGCTGGCCGCCGGCGTTGGAAACTTCGGAGATCTTCTGGTTCAACTGGGCCACGGTGGCCGCCAGTTTGTTAACCTGATCGGCCATGTCCGCCAGGTTACCGTTGATGTCCGCGTTCTGCGCGGTCAACTGGCTGGAGATCGAGTTGAAACGGTTACTCAGGGCTTGCGCATCGCTGAGCAGCAGTTGGCGGGAAGCATCGTCGCCCGGTTTCGCGTTGACGTTCTGTACCGAGGCGAAGAACTTGGTCAGGGCGCCGTTGAGGCCGGTACCGCTGTCCGACAGCAACTTATCGAGCGGGCTGATCTGTCCGGCATAGGCAGCCGAGTCGCTGTTGAGCGAGGTGGTGGTTTGCAGTTGCGCATCGAGGTAGCTGTTGTACACCCGACGCACATCGGCCAGGGTCGTACCGGTGCCGATGTAGACATTGCCGAACTGATTCGAGGCCTTGCTGCCCTGCACGGTTTGCTGACGCGAGTAGCCTGCGGTGTCGGCGTTGGCAATGTTGTTACCGGTCACCATCAACGCGCTTTGGCCAGCGGATAAACCCGACATCCCGATGTTGAGCAAACTCATGATTCAAACCTTATGCCTTGTGCCTATAAAGGCGTAGTGGAAGCGCCCGCTGCAGCGTAGTTTTGGTAACTCGTCATCTGCTTGGCTATCTGCGAAATCTTGCTTGCGTAATCCGGGTCGGTTGCATACCCGGCTTTTTGCAACTCGCGTACAAACTGTTCTGGGTTATCGGCCGACTTCAGCACATCTTGATAGCGATTGTTGCTTTGCAGCAGCGTCACAAGGTCATGGAAACTGTCCTTGTAAGAGGCGTAGGAACGGAACTCGGCCGTCTCCTTGACCATCTGGCCATTTCTGAATTCGCTGGTGATCGCCCGCGCCGAATCGCCCTTCCAGTTACCACTGGCCTTGATCCCGAACAGGTTGTGGCTACTGCTGCCATCCTGGGCGCGCATGACCGATTTGCCCCAACCGGTTTCCAGGGCGGCCTGAGCCACCAGGTAACGCGGATCGACACCGATACGGTCGGCGGCTTCTTTGGCCATTGGCAGCATGGTGTTGACGAATTCGTCGGCGGAGCTGAAGGCTTTCTTCGCCGGCGCCAGGGGGATTTGAGCCATGGCACGACCATAAATCTGCAGGCGCCCACTGGAGATCGTATCCGTTTGCGAAGCCAGCCAATCACCGTTGTACAGCGGGCCGGAACCGGTCGCGGTGCTCGTCGGCACCTGGATTTTGTTCTGCATTACGGTGGCGGTTGTCGCCGTGGTCGATGCCGATGGCACCAGCCCTGCGAGCAAACGGTCGGCCAGTTTCGGTGGCAGCGCCAGACGCCGCTGATTGATCAGCGCCATGTCATTGCGGTGAGTCCCCTCGCCCGCGTTCGCCGGCAACTTCACCGCGCGCGAAGCCCACAACGGACGCTCACCATTGAGGCGCGACAGCGGCCCGTTGGTGGCGACCGTACCGGCGGCAATCGGTGTTTCCACGGCGGCCTTCGCGGCGGCTTGCTTGGCGGCAGACGCTGCAGCAGCCTCGCCCGGTGCCAACGGTTTGTTCTTCGACATCTGGCGCATCAGCACGTCAGCCAGGCCGATACCGCCGCCTTCACGGGACAGGGAAACGGCCAACTGCTGGTCGTACATTTCCTGGTATTGCTTGGCTGCCGGCGTGTTGAGCGGATTATCCTGGCCCAGCGCTTCGGTGGCCGAGCGCATGGACTTGAGCATTTCGCCGAGGAACAGCGACTCGAATTCCTGCGCCACTTTGCGCATGTTCGCATCGCTGTTCTTGTCGCCGACCTTGAGCTGATTCAAACGATTCAGGTCCGAGTAGGAACCCGAATCGCTGCTGCTGACCAGACCGCTTTTGCGCATATCCATGATCGCCGTCCTCAGATCACGATCAGGTCGGCTTGCAACGCGCCGGCCTGTTTCAACGCTTCGAGGATCGCCATCAAGTCACCCGGCGCTGCGCCGACCTGGTTCACCGCACGAACGATCTCGTCGAGGGTGGTGCCCGGGCCGAACTTGAACATCGGCTTGGCTTCTTGCTGAGCGTTGACCCGCGAACGCGGCACGACCGCCGTCTGCCCGTTGGACAGAGGGCCGGGCTGGCTGACGATCGGGTCTTCGGTGATGGTCACGGTCAGGCTGCCGTGGGTCACGGCGGCCGGGGAAACCTTGACGTTCTGGCCAATCACGATGGTGCCGGTGCGCGAGTTGATGATGACTTTCGCCACCGCCTGGCCCGGATCGACTTCGAGGTTTTCGAGGATCGACAAATAGTCGACCCGCTGGCTCGGATCGAGTGGCGCGGTCACGCGGATCGAGCCGCCATCGATGGCCTGAGCGACGCCAGGGCCAAGCATGTCGTTGATCTTGTCGACGATGCGCTTGGCCGTGGTGAAGTCCGAACGGTTGAGGTTCAGGGTCAGGCTGTTGCCCTGATTGAAGCCGCTCGGCACGGCACGCTCGACCGACGCACCGCCGGGGATACGACCGGCCGACGGAACGTTGACGGTGATCTTCGAACCGTCACGACCTTCGGCATCGAAACCTCCGACCACCAGGTTGCCCTGAGCGACGGCGTAGACGTTGCCATCGATACCTTTGAGTGGCGTCAACAGCAAGGTGCCGCCGCGCAGGCTCTTGGAGTTACCGATGGACGCTACGGTGATGTCTATCTGCTGACCTGGCTTGGCGAACGCTGGCAAATCGGCGCTGATCGACACGGCCGCAACGTTCTTCAATTGCACGTTGCCGGAACCTGCCGGCACCTTGATGCCGAACTGCGAGAGCATGTTGTTGAAGGTCTGCAGGGTGAACGGGGTCTGGGTCGTCTGGTCACCGGTGCCGTTAAGCCCGACCACCAGGCCATAGCCGATCAATTGGTTGGAACGCACGCCGGAAATACTGGCGATGTCCTTCAGCCGTTCGGCTTGAGCATCGAAGGCTGCGCACAGCAAAAGAGCGCCCACCATCAGGTGTTTAAGATTCAACATAGCCACCTAGAAAGGGAACAGCGGGCTGAGGAAGAAACGGTCGAACCAGCCTGGCTGACTCGCATCGGCAAACGCACCGGTGCCCGAATAGGTGATGCGTGCATCGGCGACGCGGGTCGACGACACGGTGTTATCGGTGGCGATGTCATCGGCACGAACGAGGCCGGCAATCCGTACCAGTTCGTCACCGGTGTTGAGGGTCAGCCACTTCTCGCCGCGCACGGCGATGATGCCGTTGGGCAACACATCGGCAACGGTCACGGTGATCGAACCGGTCAGGCTGTTGCTCTGGCCGGACTTGCTGTCGCCCTTCGTCGAGCGGTCGGCGCTATAGCCGGCGTTCAGACTCAGGTCATTGCCACCGACCGGGTTATTGGTGGTCAGACTGGAGCCGAACAACGAGGTCAGGCCGATCTTGTTGTCACTGTTCTTGTCCATCTGCGAGTTGGCGTTCTTGCTCGCCTGGGTGCGCTCGTTCAGGGTGATGGTGATGATGTCACCGACCCGGAATGCCTTGCGGTCGCTGTACAGGTTCTGTTCGAAACCGGCCTGGTAGATCGAGCCGTTATTGGCGGCAGCCGGCAGCGGCGTGCGCGGCAACACCGGGGCGTAGTAAGGGTCATTGGGCCTGGGCGGCGGGGCAACGCAACCCGCGAGCACGACGACCCCACTCAGTGCCAGAACAGATACAAAGCGATTCATGACCCTACCTCACGGTATTGCAGGCGACCTCATGGCCGCCTCATAGACTTGATTACAGATTCTGCGTTACGAACGAGAGCATCTGGTCGGCGGTGGAGATCACCTTGGAGTTCATCTCGTAGGCGCGCTGAGTGGTGATCATGTTGACCATCTCTTCAACGGTACTGACGTTGGACGTTTCCAGAGTGTTCTGCAGCGTGGTGCCGAAACCGGCCAGGCCCGGGGTGCCGACTTGCGGCGCACCACTGGCAGCGGTTTCCAGGAACAGGTTGTTACCCACCGCTTGCAGGCCGGCCGGGTTGATGAAGTCGGCGGTTTGCAGGTTGCCGATCACCTGGGAGGTGGGGTTGCCGGCAATGGTGATGGACACGGTGCCGTCACGACCAACGGTGAACGTCTGGGCGTTGTTCGGAATGACAATGGCCGGCTCCAGGGCGAAGCCGCTGGCGTTGACGATCTGGCCGTTGGAGTCCAGGTGGAAGGTACCGTCACGGGTGTAGGACGTGGTGCCATCGGGCTGCAGAATCTGAAAGAAACCACGACCGTCGATGGCCATGTCCAGTGGCTGCTCGGTGGTTTGCAGGCTACCGGCGGTAAAGTTTTTCTGGGTGCCGACGATGCGCACACCGGTACCCACTTGCAGACCCGACGGCAATTCGCTGTCCTGGGTCGACTGGGCGCCTGGCTGGCGTTTGATCTGATACAGCAAGTCCTGGAACTCGGCGCGGTCACGCTTGAAACCCGTGGTCGATACGTTCGCCAGGTTGTTGGAAATGGTGGTGAGGTTGGTGTCCTGGGCGGACAGACCTGTTTTGGCAACCCATAGAGCCGGAAGCATTCGATTCTCCTCGTGCGCCTGTTTTACGGCGCGACGTTCTGATAATTAGCTGATCTGCAAGACCCGAGCCATGGCCTGGTCATCGTCTTTGGCGGTGTTCATCATCTTGATGTGCAGCTCGAACTGCTTGGCCAGCGCCAGCACCGAAGTCATTTCTTCCACGGCGTTGACGTTGCTCGACTCGAGGAATCCGGACACCAGTTTGACGTTGGCATCGGCTTGCGCCGGCTTGCCGTCCTTGGTGTGGATCGAACCGTCCAGGCCTTTGGTCATGTTCTTGAAGTCCGGGTTGACCAGTTTGATGCGGTCGACTTCGGCCATCACCCGCGGGCCTTCACCCATCGCACGGATGCTGACGGTGCCGTCTTCGCCAACTTCGATCTGCTGCTCGGGCGGCACGGCAATCGGCCCGCCATTGCCCATCACCGGCATGCCGTTGCCGGCGCGCAGCACGCCCAGCGCATCAACGTTCAGACTGCCGGTGCGCACGTAGCTCTCACCGCCATCGGGGTTCTGCACGGCGATCCAGCCGTTGCCTTGCACCGCGACATCGAGATCACGACCGGTTTCCACCAGGGCGCCCGGGGAGAAGTCGGTGGCCGGACGTTCGCTCATGGCAAACGCACGCGCCGGAAAGCTGTCACCAAACACCGGCATCGAACGGGCCTGCTCCAGGTCCTTCTGAAAACCATTGGTAGAGATGTTCGCCAGGTTGTTGGCATGAGCCTTCTGCGCCAGTGCATTCTGGCTGGCGCCGGTCATTGCCACATAAAGGTACTTGTCCACACTCTTTCCTCTGCATGCCGGACGTTTGCCGCCCACCGCTGTACTGCTGAGCCATAAGCAATTTGCAGACCAACTTTTTTCTGGCGGCGCCGGGCCCGGCAAACAAAGGACTTGAGGGGTTTAGAGGGGATTGGGGGAATGTATCGAAGACGAAAAACCGGCGGTGTCATGCCGCCAAGAGGCAAGGATCAGCCTGGACGCTGATCGTTCCCCTGTGGCGAGGGAGCTTGCTCCCGCTGGGCTGCGCAGCAGCCTCAAAAATGACAACCGAATTATTGCAGGCAGATCGCGCAGGTAGGTTTTGCGGCCGCTTCGCGCCCGAGCGGGAGCAAGCTCCCTCGCCACAAAAGCCGCTTAGCCGGGCTCTTTGCCGACCTCATACTCGCGCAACTTATTGGCAATGGTGGTATGGGAAACCCCCAGCCGCTTGCCTAGTTGCCGACTGCTCGGATACTCGGAATACAAGCGCTCCAACACCGCCTTCTCGAAGCGCCCGACAATCTCGTCCAGCCCGCCCTCAAGGGAAAAATCGCCAAGCGGCTGACGCACGCCGTAGTCCGGCAGGCGAATGTGCTCGGCTTTGACCGTGCCGCCCTCGCACAGGGAAACCGCCTGAAACAGCACGTTTTCCAACTGCCGCACGTTACCCGGCCAGTGATAGTGACTGAGCCGTTCCATCGCCGCCGGCGCCAGTTTCGGCAGTGGGCAACCGATCTGTCGACTGGCCTGATCGAGGAAGTGCTCCACCAGCGGCGCCAGTCCGTCGAGGCATTCGCGCAGTGGCGGGATGTGCAGCGAGAGCACGTTCAAGCGGTGGTACAAGTCCTGGCGAAATTCACCGCGAGCACACAGCTCGGACAAGTCCACCTGAGTCGCGCAGATCACCCGCACATCCAGATAGACCTCTTCATCGCTGCCGACACGACGGAAGCAACCGTCCTGCAAAAAGCGCAGCAATTTCACCTGCAAGCGCGGGCTCATTTCGCCGACGCCATCGAGAAACAACGTACCGCCCGCCGTCAGCTCCAGGAGCCCGAGCTTGCCTTCGGCCCGCGCCCCTTCGAAGGCGCCGGGGCCGTAGCCGAACAACTCGGTCTCGGCCATGGACTCTGGCAGGCCGGCGCAGTTGAGCGCCATCAGCGGCGATTGCCCACGCGGGCTCGCCAGGTGACAGGCCCGCGCCAACAACTCTTTGCCGGTGCCGGTTTCGCCTTCGATCAATAGCGGCGCATCCAGTGGTGCCATGCGCCGCGCTTCGCGAACCACCGCCGCCATCACTTTCGAGCTTTGGAAAATGCTGTCGAAGCCGCGCAACTCCTGTTTGCGCACGTTATAGATGCGCTCGCCCACCCGGTCCGCCCGGTGCAGCGTCAACACCGCACCGGCCATGGCCTCGCTTTCGTCGTGCTCCGATTGCAGCGGCGCGATGTCGGCGAGAAACACGTCACCCTTGACCTTCACCCGCAAGCCGTTGATCCGCGACTTGTTGGCGCGCACCAGTTCCGGCAAGTCGAAGTCTTCGGCATACCGCGACAACGGAATCCCCGGCACCTCATCCACCCGCACCCCAAGCAACTGCGCCGCCGCACGGTTGGCCGCGACGATGGAACCGCCCATGTCGATCGACAGCACCGGAAACTCCAGGGCACCGAGCAACGCATTGAGCTCCATGTGCCGACGCTCGCTGGGCATCAGCCCTACACGCTTGACGCCGAATACCCCACCAATCGCCTCGAACTTCGGTCGCAACGCCTGGAACTGAATGTTGATCAGGTTCGGGCAGTGCAGATAGATCGCATTGCCATGCTCACCACCCACCTCGCCGCGAGCGACGTTGATCCCGTACTCGACCAACAGGTTGAGAATGTCGCGCAGGATACCGATGCGGTTCTGGCAGTGGACTTTGATACGCATATAAAGGCTCGTAACAGCGGTGATCGAGGCCCGGCGCAAGGAATTTTCTGCGCGAGCACCAAGTTAGTCGTCAAGATTATGTGACACCCGCAGGCCATTTCAAACCCGTAAATATCAATACTTGCGCCACAGCAGCCAATACGTAACGAATACTTTACGAATAACGCGGATTTTTCCTACGCAAGACGCGGCTCACCTGCTGCAACACCGAACACCTTGGGGTATTTCTAGGTCCATAGCTGTACACACAACAAGAACGATTCCCCTAGCAGGAGAGCAGCATGAAGCAGACGCAATACGTGGCTCGCGAGCCCGATGCGCAAGGTTTTATCGACTACCCCGCTGAAGAACACGCGGTGTGGAACACGCTGATCACTCGCCAACTGAAAGTGGTCGAGGGCCGTGCGTGCCAGGAATACCTGGACGGTATCGAAAAACTCGGTCTGCCCCACGACCGCATTCCGCAACTCGGCGAAATCAACAAAGTCCTCGGTGAAACCACCGGCTGGCAAGTTGCCCGGGTGCCCGCGCTGATTCCCTTCCAGACCTTTTTCGAATTGCTGGCGAACAAGCAGTTTCCGGTAGCGACCTTTATTCGTACCCGCGAAGAGCTGGATTACCTGCAAGAGCCGGACATTTTCCACGAGATCTTCGGCCACTGCCCGCTGCTGACCAACCCCTGGTTCGCCGAATTCACCCACACCTACGGCAAACTCGGCCTACAGGCTTCCAAGGAAGAACGCGTGTATCTGGCGCGCCTGTACTGGATGACCATCGAGTTCGGCCTGGTCGACACGCCGCAGGGCTTGCGCATCTATGGCGGCGGTATTCTGTCCTCGCCGAAAGAAACCGTTTATGCCCTGTCGGACGCGCCTGAGCATCAGGCCTTCGACCCACTGGAATGCATGCGTACGCCTTATCGCATCGACATTCTGCAACCGCTGTACTTTGTCTTGCCGAACCTCAAGCGCCTGTTCGATCTGGCCCACGAAGACATCATGGGCATGGTCAAGCAAGGTATGCAGCTGGGGTTGCACGCACCGAAATTTCCGCCAAAAGCTGCGTGACCCGCGCCTTTTGGCATCAAGTGAGTCTGTTACGGATCGCCGCTTTGCTTTAGCGTGGTCCCACTGACGACCGTTTTTCAAAACACTCGATTTCAGGAACACATCATGTCCACATTGAACCAAGCCCATTGCGAAGCCTGCCGCGCCGATGCCCCTCAGGTCAGCGACGAAGAATTGCCGATCCTGATCAAGCAGATCCCTGACTGGAACATCGAAGTGCGCGACGGTGTGATGCAGTTGGAAAAAGTTTTCCTGTTCAAGAACTTCAAGCACGCGCTGGCGTTCACCAACGCCGTTGGCGAAATCTCCGAGGCCGAAGGTCACCACCCGGGCCTGCTGACCGAGTGGGGCAAAGTCACCGTGACCTGGTGGAGCCACTCCATCAAGGGCCTGCACCGCAACGACTTCATCATGGCCGCGCGCACTGACGAAGTGGCCAAAGACGCCGAGGGCCGCAAATAATGCATTTCGACGCCATCGGCCGAGTACCCGGCGACCCGATTCTCGGCCTGATGGAGGCCTATGCGCAGGACCCCAATCCGCGCAAGTTCGACCTTGGCGTGGGGGTCTACAAAGACGCCCAGGGCCTGACGCCGATCCTTGAAGCGGTGAAGCTTGCCGAGCAGCGCCTGGTGGATCGCCAGGCCACCAAGACTTACATCGGCGGCCACGGCGATGCGGCGTTCGGCAAAGTCATCAACGAGCTTGTGCTGGGTGCTGATTCGGCGCTGATCGCCGAACAACGGGCCGGCGCCACCCAAACTCCGGGCGGCACCGGTGCGCTGCGCTTGAGCGCCGACTTCATCGCCCAATGCCTGCCGGGCCGTGGCGTGTGGCTGAGCAGCCCGACCTGGCCGATCCACGAAACGATTTTCGCGACGGCCGGGGTCAAGGTCAGTCACTACCCGTACGTGGGCAGCGATAACCGTCTCGACGTCGAAGCGATGCTCGAAGTGCTCAATCAAGCACCGAAGGGCGATGTGGTGCTGCTGCACGCCTGCTGCCACAACCCGACCGGTTTCGACCTGTCCCATGACGATTGGCGCCGGGTGCTGGACGTAGTGCGTAGTCGCGACTTGCTGCCTCTGATCGACTTCGCCTATCAGGGCTTCGGCGACGGCCTGGAGCAAGATGCCTGGTCGACCCGGCTGTTCGCCGCCGAGTTGCCGGAAGTGCTGATCACCAGTTCCTGCTCGAAGAACTTCGGCCTGTACCGCGACCGCACCGGCGCGCTGATTGTCTGCGCGCAAACCGCCGACAAGCTGGTGGACATCCGCAGCCAACTGGCCAACATCGCCCGCAACCTGTGGTCGACACCGCCGGATCACGGCGCCGCCGTCGTCGCGACCATCCTTGGCGATCCAGAGCTGAAAAGCCGCTGGGCCGACGAAGTGGAAGCCATGCGTTTGCGCATCGCCCAGCTGCGCAGTGGCCTGATCGAAGCGCTTGAACCCCACGGCTTGCGCGAGCGGTTTGCGCACATTGGCGTGCAACGCGGGATGTTTTCCTACACCGGTTTGTCGCCGGAGCAGGTCAAGCAACTGCGCGAACATCACAGTGTGTACATGGTCAGCTCAGGCCGGGCGAACGTGGCGGGGATCGATGCGACACGCCTGGACCTGCTGGCCGAGGCCATCGCTGACGTCTGCAAGTAACCCCTCCCACCGATCGTTCCCACGCTCCGCGTGGGAATGCCTCATTGGACGCTCTGCGTCCGCTGTTGGGACGCGGAGCGTCCCGGGCTGCGTTCCCACGCAAAGCGTGGGAACGATCAATTGAGCCTATCCCATTGACTTGTCTAGACAATCCCATCCGTCGTAACAATTGGATATAAAATCTATTTGTCATTTTTCCTGCTGTATCCTGCCCAGGCTTTTTTAAAAGCGCGGATCTACCAGATCTATCAACAGACTTAGCGAGGAGCGCGAAACATGCACGAGATCCCTAATCTCCCCTTCCCAAGCCTGCACGAAACTGAGCAGACAACCACGCAACAAGCCGGCGCCCAACAGCCCGAGCCGAAAGAAGCGCCTGAACGCCGCCAGGCCGACAGAGAAGACTGATACACCTGCAATGCCAGACCGTGTGGAAAGCGCTAACATGCGCTTTCCACACTGCCTGAACCGCGAGCCCGCACCATGAGCGATGATTTCACTGAAGCCCAGGCCAGCGTCCTGATCGGCACCGCCGAGAAGATGATCGACATCTGGAATCGCCTTTCCCCCGAGAAACAAGCCGCCCTGCTGGCCCGCTTCGGCAGCGAAGAAAATGCCCTGGCCGCCCTGGTCACGACGCAACTGGTCGCCCCCGCAAAATCCTGATTCATCCCGTTCGGCAATTAGTTTTACTTTTTCACGCCCTGCGACCGTCCACGCCGCTATCATAAGCAGCCTATCTATCATGCTGCCCCGTGGACCTTTTACCCATGTCTGAAACCCAGCGCCCCCTGGCGGTCACGCTGCAAGTCGTTTCCATCGTCCTGTTCACTTTCATCGGTTACCTCAATATCGGTATTCCCCTGGCCGTATTGCCGGGCTACGTCCACAGCGACCTCGGCTTCGGCGCGGTGATCGCCGGGCTGGTGATCAGCGTGCAATACCTGGCCACCCTCCTCAGCCGCCCTTACGCCGGGCGCATCATCGATAACAAGGGCAGCAAACTGGCGGTGATGTATGGTCTCGCCGGCTGTGGTTTGAGCGGGGTGTTCATGCTGATTTCGGCCTGGACGCAGAGCCTGCCGATACTGAGTTTGATCAGCCTGTTGATTGGCCGCCTGATACTCGGCAGCGCGGAAAGCCTGGTCGGCTCCGGGTCGATCGGCTGGGGCATCGGCCGGGTCGGCGCGGCGAACACCGCCAAGGTCATCTCCTGGAACGGCATTGCCAGTTACGGCGCGTTGGCGGTCGGCGCACCACTGGGGGTACTGCTGGTGAGTCAATTGGGTTTGTGGAGCATGGGCGTGAGCATCATGCTGCTGGCCGTGCTGGGCGTGGCGCTGGCCTGGCCGAAAACCGCGGCACCGATTGTCGCCGGTGAGCGTTTGCCGTTCATGCATGTGCTGGGACGGGTGTTCCCTCATGGCTGCGGCCTGGCACTGGGTTCCATCGGCTTTGGCACCATCGCGACCTTCATCACCCTGTATTACGCCACTCAGCATTGGTCCAACGCGGTGCTGTCCCTGAGTTTGTTCGGTGCCAGTTTCATTGGCGCGCGACTACTGTTCGGCAACCTGATCAACCGCCTCGGCGGCTTTCGCGTGGCGATTGCCTGCCTCTCGGTGGAAACCCTCGGGCTGTTGCTGCTGTGGCTGGCGCCAGATGCTCATTGGGCACTGGCCGGTGCGGCGCTGAGCGGTTTCGGCTTTTCGCTGGTGTTCCCGGCCTTGGGCGTGGAAGCGGTCAATCTGGTGCCGGCCTCCAGCCGTGGCGCAGCAGTTGGGGCCTATTCGCTGTTTATCGATTTGTCACTGGGGATTACCGGACCGCTGGCGGGTGCGATTGCTGCAGGATTCGGCTTTGCCTCGATCTTCCTGTTCGCCGCCCTCGCCGCTTTGAGCGGATTGATGTTGAGCGTTTACTTGTACCGACAGGCGCCCAAGTATCGGGAAGAGCGTGAAGCCCGCTAGAAATCCACCTTGCCACGCCCGGCCTTGATGCTGCCGCGCTTGGTCTTGGATTCGAGCCGACGCTTTTTCGAGCCCAGCGTCGGCTTGGTCGGACGGCGTTTCTTTTCCACTTTGGTAGCGCTGAGGATCAACTCGGTCAGACGCTCCAGCGCATCGGCGCGGTTCTGCTCCTGCGTGCGGTATTGCTGGGCCTTGATGATCAACACCCCTTCGCTGGTGATGCGACTGTCGCGCAACGCCAGCAGCCGTTCCTTGTAAAACTCGGGCAGGGACGAAGCCGGAATATCGAAGCGCAGGTGCACCGCACTGGAGACCTTGTTGACGTTCTGCCCACCGGCGCCCTGGGCGCGAATGGCCGTCAACTCGATCTCGGCATCCGGCAGATGCACGTTGTTGGAAATCACCAGCATGGAAAAAGGTCCGGTATCAGGACCGCCAGAATACCCCGGCTTTCGCATCCTCCACAAAAAACCCGGCACTTTGGCCGGGTTTATCGTTTCTGCGCGTTGCGTTATTTCACCGCAACCTGCAACGCCTGCTGGGCGCTGCGCTTGTTTTTGATGCCGTAGCAGATCCACATGAACGCGACCCACACCGGAATCGCATACACCGAGACCTGGATGCCCGGGATCAGCAGCATCACGCCGAGGATGAACACCACGAACGCCAGGCAGATGTAGTTGCCGTACGGGTACCACAGGGCCTTGAACAGCGGCGTCTGCCGGGTCTTGTTCATGTGCTGGCGGAACTTGAAGTGCGAGAAGCTGATCATCGCCCAGTTGATCACCAGGGTCGCAACCACCAACGACATCAACAGTTCCAGCGCGTTTTGCGGGATCAGGTAGTTCAGCAACACCGCGATCAACGTCACAGCGGCCGACGCCAGGATCGAACGTACCGGCACGCCACGCTTGTCGATCTTCGACAAGGCTTTCGGCGCATCGCCCTGCTCGGCCATGCCCAGCAGCATGCGGCTGTTGCAGTAAGTACCGCTGTTGTACACCGACAGCGCCGCGGTCAGGACCACGAAGTTGAGGATATGCGCGGCGGTGTTGCTGCCGAGCATCGAGAACACCTGCACGAACGGGCTGCCGCTATAGGCATCGCCAGACGCATTCAGTGTCGTCAGCAGGCTGTCCCAAGGGGTCAGCGACAACAGGACCACCAGCGCACCGATGTAGAAAATCAGGATCCGGTAGATCACCTGGTTGATGGCTTTCGGGATCACGGTTTTCGGCTTGTCGGCTTCAGCGGCGGTGAAACCGAGCATTTCCAGGCCACCGAAGGAAAACATGATGATCGCCATGGCCATCACCAGACCGCTGACACCGTTCGGGAAGAAGCCACCGTGGGACCACAGGTTGGTTACCGAGGCTTGCGGGCCGCCGTTACCGCTGACCAGCAAATAGCTGCCCAGGGCAATCATACCGACGATCGCCACGACCTTGATGATCGCGAACCAGAACTCGGCCTCACCGAAGACTTTGACGTTGGCCAGGTTGATCGCGTTGATCAGCACGAAGAACGCAGCAGCGGAGACCCAGGTCGGGATATCCGGCGCCCAGTAGTGGATGTATTTGCCGACCGCGGTCAGCTCCGACATGCCCACCAGGATGTACAGAATCCAGCAGTTCCAGCCCGACAGGAAACCGGCAAAACCACCCCAGTATTTATGCGCGAAGTGGCTGAAGGAACCGGCCACCGGCTCTTCGACGATCATTTCGCCCAGCTGGCGCATGATCATGAAGGCGATGAAGCCGCAAATGGCGTAGCCGAGAATCATCGACGGGCCGGCGGATTTGAGCACGCCGGCCGAGCCGAGGAACAACCCGGTACCGATCGCGCCGCCGAGGGCGATCAGTTGAATATGGCGATTTTTCAGGCCGCGTTTAAGCTCGCCTGAATGCGAGTTTTGTCCACTCATGAAAAGGGTCTCACGCAAGGTTTGATGATGTTCAGTAGACGTTGCTGCAAGGTTGCGATTTCAAGCAGCGCCGATCAAACCCCAGCGCAGGCACCAGGAGTTCAGCGTTTTTACGACAGTCATGCGTCACCTGTTTGTTTTTATCTGTGACGAAATCGAACCCGACACGCTCGTGACGCGGCGGAGTGAACAAGGCGGATAGCCTTGAGGTTTGCGCTGTTGCGCAGAGGGTCACAGTTAAAACGCGGCGCATTGTACACCGCTAACCCCCTGCTGCCAGACACCGCTGGATCAGCGCGTCGGTTGCCGGGATTGCCTGTGTCCGCCTCGAAGGTCTCGGGCGGCTGCAAAAATTGAGTCAGACCTTTGCAGGTCTTCGACGGGGGCAGCGGAAAAATCGCCCCACGGAGAGAGATGGAGATGAGTCACGGCGTTCATTGCGCCTCCTTCTTGTTATGCACCTGCACGACAGGCATGGGGCGCATCTCACCTTTCAATCGAGGCTGAGACAAGCGCGCCAGAGCCCTTGAACAGCGCCATCGTGGCGGCGGACGGCAGGTTTTCCTTACAGCCCTTTCCACAGCGGCATTCCATGGGGTTTGAGCACGCTTTTCGTAAGGATTTATTTACAGCGCGTAACGCATGCTTTCCAAATCAGATCCAGAGAACCGTCGACTGTAAATTGACGATAGGAAGCTTCCTAAGGAGTTTTCTGACTTAGTTTTCTGTTTTTTATTAGGAAATTTGCTTTTTTTAAAATGGAATAATTAGTTCAAATGAAAATTGTTTAATTATTTTTTTGCAATTCAAAAACCTGTGAAGTAGGTTTTCAGCGACTTGCCGAGCCGCATCGACCGGCAAGTTGACGCGCTCTTCAATGAATGAAAAACGCGCCACTGTTTTTACCGAAGCTGTTCTTACCGTAAAAGTCATCTAGGAGATTCACCATGCAAGCACTGGACAAAGACTTGGACACTGAACTGCAACTCGACGATTGGTTTGAAGCACCGCCCCATGAAGCCGCCGTTGAAATGATGCAAGCCGACGCGGTTGTTCCGTTCGGCACGGCGATGTGGCCTCTGTAAGACATCCCGGCGGGCATGATCCGGCCGGTCGTGCCCGCCACTTACCAGGTTTGTCAGGGAGGACTCCATGGATAAGCAGCGTGCCATCTCGCATTTCCTTTACTACCTCGAACATCACCCAGCCGTTGCCGGCATCAACCCGGCGAAGGTCTTGCTCGGCCATACCGCTGATTACGAGGCGCTGACCGGCGCCATCGCCGAACAGGCCGGCAACAGCCCAAGGTTCAGCTTCAGCGCGATGCGTCTGGACCTCGAGCCCACCGAATTGCGGGCCAAGGCGATTGTCGACAGCGATCTGTACATCTTCTTCTACGACTCTTCCACCCTGCCCAACCCGCGTCCCGACGGCCCGGACTTTGTCCGCGCGTTGCAAGGCGTGATGGCGGAAAACTGGAAGAAGTCGCTGCTGTTCAAGGATTACGGCGATTACTTCTACGACACGTTCAGTGTCACGCCGCAGCGGATTGCCGGGCTGAACAGCCATTTGATCCAGCGCATGTCCCAAGCCACCACTTTAAGTTTCAAAGATGATCATGGCTCGTGGTTCGAAACACCGTTGAGCAGTATCAAGAAGTGGACCGACATCAACGGTGTCGGCAACTTCGATCTGGCGCCCGGCGAGATTGCCACCCATAGCGAGGCGATAAATGGCCGAGTGAAGTTCATGGGGACGTTCCTCAGCACGATTCCGTTTGCCCGCAAGTACGGCGTACTCGCGTCACCGCTGGAGTTGTGGATCGAGAACTCGACCATCAGCAAAATCGCCACCGACGTGCCGGGGCTGGAACATGACTTCAACAAGTACCTGGACGCCAATCCGTCCAATCGACGCATCGAGGAGTTGGGGATCGGCACCAACGAAGGTGTGAAAGAGTTGTATGCGCGCAATGCCGGGTTCGAGGAACGTCATTGCGGGCTGCACTTGGGGTTGGGCGAAGGCGCCAAGGGCAGCCATCATCTGGACCTGATCTTCTCTGGCGGCGTGTTGGCGCTGGATGACGAGCCGGTGTTTGATCGGCGGTTTGTGTTTTAACCCAAGGCTTTCGGCGATACAGATGACGCGCTGATCGTTCCCACGCTCTGCGTGGGAACGATCAAACAACCGCACCTGCTGAAAACCGGTTCTGCCAGACACAAAAAAACGCCATCCCGAGGGATGGCGTTTTTACGCTGCGCTTACCGATTACTCAGGCTTGCGACGACCGAAGCCCGGACGCTGGCCGGAGCCGGCGGGTGCGCCGCGGCGCTTGCCCGATGGCGCGTCCTTGTCGACCAGCACGATGCCTGGGCGTTTCTTCGGCGCCGGCTTGGCCGGGCGCTTGGTGTCGGCCGGGCGGTCTGCCACCGGCGTACCACGGCCGGCAGGCGCACCGCGATCGCTACGACCACCGGACGGAGCGCCGCGGCCTTCGCCACGCTCAGTACGACCGTTGGCCGGACGCGGCGTGCGTGGACCGCGCTCGCCGTCCTGGCGTGGCGCTGGCTTGCGGGCCGGGCGCTCGCCTTCGATCTGCGGCTCGCGAGATGGACGCGGGCCGGCAGCTGGAGCGCCAGTGGCTGGACGCAGGGTCCGTACGCGTTCGGTCTTGCCCACCGGGCGGGACGATTTGCGCTGCATACGCTCGAGCTTGTCTTTGCTCTTGGCGTTCATTTGCGGCATCGCCACCGGCGTCAGGCCGACTTCAGCACTCAGAATGTCGACTTCCTGCTGGCTCATTTCGCGCCAGCGACCCATCGGCAGGTCGGAGTTGAGGAACACCGGACCGAAACGCACGCGCTTCAGACGGCTGACCACCAGGCCCTGGGATTCCCACAGACGACGAACTTCGCGGTTACGACCTTCCATCACCACGCAGTGGTACCAGTGGTTGAAACCTTCGCCACCTGGTGCCTGCTTGATGTCGGTGAATTTGGCCGGGCCGTCTTCGAGCACCACGCCTGCCTTCAGACGCTCGATCATCTCGTCGTCGACTTCACCACGTACACGGACGGCGTATTCACGGTCCATTTCGTAGGAAGGGTGCATCAGGCGGTTGGCCAGCTCACCGTCGGTGGTGAACATCAGCAGACCTGTGGTGTTGATGTCCAGGCGACCGATGTTGATCCAGCGACCTTCTTTCGGGCGCGGCATCTTGTCGAACACGGTCGGACGGCCTTCCGGGTCGTCACGGGTGCAGATTTCACCGTCGGGCTTGTTGTACATGATCACGCGGCGTACCGACTCGGCAGCTTCTTCGCGCTTGATCACCTTGCCATCGATGGTAATGGCGTCATGCAGGTCGACGCGCAGGCCAAGAGTGGCGTCTTTGCCATTGACCTTGATGCGGCCGTGGCTGATCCAGGCTTCTACGTCACGGCGCGAGCCGACGCCGATACGGGCGAGGACTTTCTGCAGTTTTTCGCCTGCTGGGCCGATTTCCTGGTCGTCTTTCTGGTCGTTGATACTCATCTGGGCACCTCCCGGTGTGATCAAGTTCAGGCCTTGGCCTGAAGATGTGAAATCTGGTCGTTTGACGAAGGGATCGTCAAAGGGTCGCGAATCATACGCTCATGGAAGCGTTCGCGCATCAGAGACTAGCTGATCGACCGTCGGTTATTGGCTTTTCCGCCGGCCGGTGGTGGCTGCGATCTTTTGGCGGACCTCAATCCTCGAACTGGCGGCGTTCGGCCTCGATCGCTTCGGCCAGGGCACGGGCTTCGGCTTCTTCGTCGCTCAGTTCAGGTTCGGGCTTGGGTTGTTCAAGCGCGGCAACCGCGGCCAGCAGTTTCTCGCGAGCCTCGGCAACGCCAAGAATGTCATCCTCTGGCTCTGGTTCCTGCTCTTCTTCGTCAGCAGCTTCGGCCTCAACCTGAAGCTCTACCTCGACTTCCGCCTCCGGCTCCGGCTGCTCCAATACCTCTTCAGTCTCGGTCAACTCGCCATCGCGCAACAAATCGTCGAAATCGGTCTTGAGCCCCTCCTCCATCGTGTCCAGCTCCAGCAATAGCGTGTGGAAGCTGGTTTCTTCCTTGGGCTCTTCCGGCTCGGCGCTGGCATCTGCCAATTCTTGCAGCCCGGCCGGCACGGGTGCGTCGTCGAACTCGAGCATCGGCTCGGGTTCCAGCTCGCGCAGCTCGGCCAGTGGCGGCAGGTCGTCGAGGTTCTTCAGGTTGAAGTGATCGAGAAACGCCTTGGTGGTGGCGAACATTGCCGGTTTGCCGGGCACGTCGCGGTAACCGACGATGCGGATCCACTCACGCTCCAGCAGGGTTTTGACGATGTGGCTGTTGACCGCCACGCCGCGCACGTCTTCGATCTCGCCCCGGGTGATCGGTTGGCGATAGGCGATCAGGGCCATGGTTTCGAGCATGGCGCGCGAGTAACGCTGCGGCCGTTCTTCCCACAAGCGCCCGACCCACGGCGCGAACTTTTCGCGGATCTGCAGGCGATACCCGGAGGCGACTTCCTTCAACTCGAAGGCTCGGCCATCGCAGGATTTGCCCAGAATCGTCAGTGCTTTCTTGAAAACCGCTGGTTCGGGCCGCTCGCCTTCTTCGAAGAGTTCGAACAGGCGCTCAAGCGATTGCGGTTTTCCCGAGGCCAACAGAAAGGCTTCAAGCAGTGGCGCCAGCTCGCGGGGTTCAGTCAGGTTCATGATTCAACTCGTTATTCGGCTCGGGCTCGCACATGTATCGCCGCGAACGGCTCATTCTGCACCAGCTCGACCAAGGATTCCTTGACCAGTTCGAGGATCGCCATAAAGGTCACCACCACTCCCAGGCGCCCTTCTTCAGCGGTGAACAGCTCGACAAAGGGCACGAAACCGCCGCCCTTGAGCCGCTCCAGCACATCGCTCATGCGCTCGCGGGTGGACAGTGCCTCGCGGCTGACCTGGTGGCTTTCGAACATGTCACCCCGGCGCAAGACCTCGGCCATGGACATCAGCAACTCTTCCAGACTCACGTCCGGCAGCAGCTTGCGCGCCCGGGCTTCCGGCGCGTCGAGCTTGGGCACCACGACATCGCGGCCGACGCGGCTCAGCCCATCGATGCCTTCGGCGGCGGCCTTGAAGCGTTCGTACTCCTGCAAGCGGCGGATCAGTTCGGCGCGAGGGTCGTCTTCCTCGTCTTCAATGGTTTCGGCCCGCGGCAGCAACATCCGCGACTTGATCTCGGCGAGCATCGCGGCCATCACCAGGTACTCGGCGGCCAGTTCCAGGCGCACCGACTGCATCAACTCGACATAGCCCATGTACTGGCGGGTGATTTCCGCCACCGGGATGTCGAGGATGTTGATGTTCTGCTTGCGGATCAGGTACAGGAGCAGGTCGAGCGGGCCTTCGAAGGCTTCCAGAAAGACCTCGAGCGCATCCGGCGGGATGTACAGGTCCAGCGGCATTTCCATGACCGCCTGGCCATAGACCATGGCGAAAGGCAGTTCTTGCTGGGCGCCGGCCTGGCTGTCGACGGGTTCTGGTTCTACTGCAGACATCTACGCCTCGGCCATGAATGGCGTAGGGTCGCCGCAACCGACACGGATGACTTCCGGCTCGCCGTCGGCGAGGTTGATCACGGTGGATGCCTTGATCCCGCCAAAACCGCCGTCGATGATCAGGTCCACCTGATGCTCCAGCAACTGGCGCATTTCGTAGGGATCGGTCAGCGGGTCAGTGTCGCCGGGCATGATCAGGGTCACACTCATCAGCGGTTCGCCGAGTTCTTCCAGCAGCGCCAACGCAATCGGATGGCTCGGCACGCGCAGGCCGATGGTGCGTTTTTTCGGGTGCAGCAACAGCCGCGGAACTTCGCGAGTGGCGTTGAGAATGAAGGTGTAAGGCCCCGGCAAGTGGGCCTTGAGCAGACGGAAAGTACCGGTGTCGATCTTGGCGAACAGCCCAAGCTGCGACAGGTCGCTGCAGATCAGCGCGAAGTTGTGCTTCTCATCCAGCTGACGCAACCGACGCACACGCTCCACGGCGGTCTTGTCACCGATCTGGCAACCAATGGCGTAGGAAGAGTCTGTGGGATAAATCACCACCCCGCCGTTGCGGATGATCTCGACAGCCTGTTTGATCAGGCGCGCTTGCGGGTTTTCCGGATGAATCTGGAAAAATTGACTCACATTCTCTACCTGTTCAGACGGCGGCAATAATTGGGTCATGTTTGAATCGACACCACAGTGGTGGCAGATCCTCCGGGAGCGGGCGGTATTCACCGATCTCGGACCAGCCTCCAGGGCCATGAAAATCACTGCCGGCGCTGACCAGCAGACCAAACTCACGGGCAAGAATCGCCAGGCTGCCCACTTGCTCGGCGGGCTGATGGCCATTGACCACTTCAATCGCGTGGCCCCCGGCTTGAATATAGTCAGAAATCAGGCGGCGACGCTTGCTACGAGTGAAATCGTAGTGCCAAGGGTGCGCCAGGCTGACCCAGGCACCCGCGGCGCGCAGGGTCTCGACGGTGTCTTCGAGGGTCGGCCAGTGCAGCTTGACGTCTCCCAGCTTGCCGGCGCCCAGCCATTTGCGGAACGCTTCGGCGCGATCCTTGACGAAACCTTCGCGCACCATCCAGTCGGCGAAGTGCGGACGGGCCGGCGCGTTGCCGCTGTCGCCCAGTTCCTGCTGAATGGCGCGGGCGCCGTCAAGCGCCCCCGGCATGCCTTTCAACGCCAACTTGCGGCTTATTTCTTCGGACCGTAGCCAGCGGCCATCGTGCAATTTGGCGATGGCCTCGACCAATGGCGCGGCATTGACGTCGAAACCGTAGCCCAGCACATGAATGGTCGCCCCGCCCCAGGTGCAGGACAATTCGACGCCGTTGACCAGTTGCATCCCCAGCGCCGTCGCGGCGCTACGGGCCTCGTCGAGGCCTTCAAGGGTGTCGTGATCAGTCAAGGCCAGGACTCGCACGCCTTTCTCGAACGCACGCGCAACCAGTGCCGCAGGCGCCAGGGCGCCATCGGAGGCCGTGCTATGGCAGTGCAAATCAACATTCACAGGACTATGTAACCTCAAATCAGCTGACGCTATCGCGCGTCAATATGTTTGTTATTATGCCGCCACATCCTGCTTCTGGCTGCCACTGTGAAACAATTCATCGACTTCATCCCGCTTCTGCTGTTTTTCATCGTCTTCAAAATCGACCCGCGGGTCGTCGACATTGGCGGTCATCAACTGTCCGTCGGTGGTATTTACAGCGCCACCGCGATGCTGATCATCAGCTCCCTGGTGGTCTACGGCACGCTGTACATCAAGCAGCGCAAGCTGGAGAAGAGCCAGTGGCTGACCCTCATTGCCTGCCTGGTCTTCGGCAGCCTGACCCTGGCGTTCCACAGCGAAACCTTCCTGAAATGGAAAGCCCCGGTGGTCAACTGGCTGTTCGCCCTAGCGTTCATCGGCAGCCATTTCGTCGGTGACCAACTGCTGATCAAACGCATCATGGGCCACGCGCTGACCCTGCCGGAGCCAATCTGGACCCGCTTGAACATCGCCTGGATCGGTTTTTTCCTGTTTTGCGGTGCCGCCAACCTGTTCGTCGCGTTCACGTTCCAGAGCTACTGGGTAGACTTCAAGGTCTTCGGCAGCCTGGGCATGACTTTGCTGTTCCTGGTCGGCCAGGGCATCTACCTGTCCCGCCACCTGCACGACGCCGACACCACAACGCCAAAAACCGAGGACTGACATGCTTTACGCAATCATTGCCACAGACGTCGCCAACTCCCTGGAAGCCCGACTGGCCGCACGGCCTGCGCACCTTGAGCGTCTGCAAGTGCTCAAGGGCGAAGGCCGTATCGTATTGGCCGGCCCCCACCCGGCGGTCGACAGCAATGATCCGGGCGCGGCCGGTTTCACCGGCAGCCTGATCGTCGCCGAATTCGAGTCCCTGAGCGCCGCCAAGGCCTGGGCCGACGCCGATCCGTACGTTGCCGCAGGCGTCTACGCCAATGTTCTGGTCAAGCCATTCAAGCAAGTCCTGCCGTAAAGTTCTCGCGTGC
This sequence comes from Pseudomonas sp. FP1740, assembly GCF_030687165.1. NCBI lineage: Bacteria > Pseudomonadati > Pseudomonadota > Gammaproteobacteria > Pseudomonadales > Pseudomonadaceae > Pseudomonas > Pseudomonas sp. FP1740. The sequence goes on along the minus strand of NZ_CP117461.1, from coordinate 1,749,047 downwards.
GGTGAATCTTATCGATTCATCGCACGTTCAATCGCTCATTATTCTCGTTTACCGGCCGACAACCTGCCCAATACTCGTATTGGAATCAGGAGTTGCGATGCGCAAAGGTCCGTTGTGTCTGATGTTGGTGACGTTGTCGATCATGGCGCCCGCCCATGGTGAAGAAAGCGCCAATGGCGGTAATTCGACGCCGCTATCCTTGAGCGCCGGTAGCCAGATCACCGAATTGCAGCAGCGCTTGAAAGAAAGCGAGCAGCAACGAGAAACACTGAGCAAACAATTGCAAACCACCGATGGTGAACGCGAAAGCGCCCAGCTGAGCCGGTTGCGCCAGGAGAATCAGCGCCTGAAGCTGCAACTCAAGGAAACCCTGGCCAGCAGCCCGCTACCGCGCCTGCTGACAGATCAGCAGCAGTGGTTCGTTATTGGGGCGGCAGTAGCGCTATTGGCCCTGCTCTGCGGTATCTTCGCCAGTGGTGCCACCAGAAAACGTAGGCAATGGCTAAATTGAGAGAGTCATGAGCGAGCTGTTACTAATTGATGATGATCAGGAGCTGTGTGAGCTCCTGAGCAGTTGGCTGAGCCAGGAAGGCTTTCAGGTTCGCGCCTGCCACGATGGCCAGAGCGCCCGTCGCGCGTTGGCCGAAACGTCTCCGGCAGCCGTGGTGCTGGACGTGATGCTGCCGGACGGTAGCGGCCTGGAATTGCTCAAGCAACTGCGCAGCGACCATCCGGATTTGCCGGTGCTTATGCTCTCGGCCCGTGGCGAACCGCTGGACCGCATCCTCGGCCTGGAACTGGGCGCCGACGATTACCTGGCCAAGCCGTGCGACCCACGGGAACTGACCGCCCGCCTGCGCGCGGTGTTGCGCCGCAGTCATCCGACGGCGGTCTCCAGCCAGCTCGAGCTGGGCGACCTGTGCTTCAGCCCGGTGCGCGGGGTGGTCAGCATCGATGAACAGGAATTCACCCTCACCGTTTCCGAAAGCCGCCTGCTCGAAGCCCTGCTCAAGCAGCCCGGCGAACCGCTGGATAAACAGGAACTGGCGCAAATCGCCCTCGGTCGCAAACTGACCCTGTACGACCGCAGCCTGGACATGCACGTCAGCAACCTGCGCAAAAAAATCGGCCCACACCCCGACGGCCGCCCGCGCATCGTGGCCCTGCGCAGTCGCGGTTACTACTACAGCCTGTAAGAACCAAGAAAGAACCGAACAAAAGCAAGCTGTGGCGAGGGAGTTTGCTCCCTCGCCACAGCTTGGTGCCCGCATCTGGAATTTTGTCAGGAAGGTAGAAAACCGTCTTTACCCAAGCTTTACGCTCCGCTGACCGCCGTTGACCTTGATCTGCGTAATCTGCACACATCCGGAACGTACCGGGAACGAGACAAGGAGATACACCATGCGCAAGACTCTTATCGCTCTGATGTTTGCTGCCGCCCTGCCGACCGTTGCCATGGCCATGCCTGAAGGCACAGGCCCGATGGGTGATCACATGGACGGCTCACGCCACGGCGGTCAGATGCACGGCATGCACGGTAGAGGCCCTTACAGCCAACTGGACCTGAGCCGCGAACAGCGCGAGCAGATCCGCAAAATCATGGGCGAGCAGATGCACGAGCGTCAGCAACTGGTCGACAAGTACCTGGAAAAACTCTCGCCAGCCGACCAGAAAGCCCTGAAAGACGAGATGGAGGCCAAGCACAAGAAAGCCGAAGCCGACGTTCGCGCCCTGCTGAAACCGGATCAACAGAAGCAATTCGACGAGATCCAGAAGAAACAAGCTGAGCGTCGCGCCGAATGGGCCGAGTTCAAGGCCTGGAAAGCGCAGCAAGCGCAAAAGGCGCAATAATGCGTTAACCCCGGACCCAACGGCTAATCACCGTTGGGTCTGATGCCACTCAGTTCGTTGTGGCGAGGGAGCTTGCTCCCGTTGGGGCGCGAAGCGGCCCCGGCATTTCAAAGTTAAACCGTATGTAACGGGCTTACGACTGCTTCGCAGCCGAACGGGGCGATGCGGCGTTCCGACAAGCCCCCTCGCCACACATTGATTTGAGCTTGTTCGAGGATTTTCTGTGCGCTCATTGTTCTGGCGTATCCTGGCCAGCTTCTGGCTGGCCATCGCTCTGGTTGCAGGGCTTTCCATTTTGCTGGGACACATGCTCAACCAGGACGCGTGGATTCTCAGTCGCCACCCGGGCCTCAACACCCTGGCCGAACAGTGGACGCAAACTTACGAAAGCCAGGGCGAGGAAGCCGCCCAGGACATGCTGGAGCAGCGCAAGCGCCAATATCACATCGACGTTCAGGTGCTCAACGAGGCAGGAGACCCAGTGGTACGCGGCACCTTCCCTCGGCGTGCAGCCGCCTTCGAAGCACGGCAGCAAAACGATGATCGGCGCCTGCCGTGGCGACGCCTGACCGATGAATACACCAGCGCCAAGACGGGCGACACCTACCTGCTGATCTACCGCATTCCACACCCGGAACTGGACGCCTGGCACCGGGAAAGCCTGCTCTGGCCGTTGAGTGCGCTGGGTATCGCCCTGGTGGTACTGACCCTGTTCAGCCTGCTGGTGACCTTTTCCATCACCCGACCGCTGAGCCGTTTACGTGGCGCAGTGCATGAGTTGGGGCAGACGACGTATCAGCAAAACAGCCTGGCGCAACTGGCTAACCGCCGCGATGAATTCGGTGTGCTGGCCAACGACTTCAATCGCATGGGCGCGCGCCTGCAAAGCCTGATCGGCAGTCAGCGGCAATTGCTGCGCGATGTGTCCCACGAATTGCGTTCACCTTTGGCCCGACTGCGCATTGCGCTGGCACTGGCCGAGCGGGCCAATCCCCAGGAGCGGGAAAAACTCTGGCCGCGTCTGACCCGTGAATGTGATCGACTGGAAGCACTGATCAGCGAAATCCTGGTGTTGGCGCGGGTCGATGCCGACAACGCCAGTGCCGAAGAGGTGGATCTCAATGCACTGCTCAATACCCTGCAAAAGGATGCTCAGCTAAGTTCGCCGGAGCAGAACGTGCGCCTTGAGGCCGAGCCGCAACTGAACATCAGAGGTTGGCCGACCATGATCGAGCGGGCCGTGGACAACCTGCTGCGCAATGCCCAACGCTTTAACCCGGTCGGGCAACCGATCGAAATGCAGGCGTCGCGTCAGGGCGAGAGGATTGTGGTCAGCGTGCGCGATCATGGCCCTGGCGTAGAGGCCGAACATTTGAATCAGCTGGGTGAACCGTTCTATCGGGCACCGGGGCAGACAACGGCCGGGCATGGCCTGGGGCTGGCCATTGCGCGCCGCGCGGCAGAGCGCCATGGCGGCAGTCTGGTGCTGGCCAATCACCCAGGGGGTGGGTTTATTGCCAGTCTGGAATTGCCGTTGGTGCCGGGGGCGGTGGTTCAACCGTAAATCGGGGGTGATGCAAGAAGATCGCAGCCTCGTTTCACTCGACAGCTCCTACACAGCTCCTACAGGGTTATGTGTACTTCTGTAGGAACTGTCGAGTGCAACGAGACTGCGATCTTTTGATCTTCAGGCCTTACCCGGCCAGGCGCTGACAAACTCGGCCAGATCAACCTTCTCCGCCACACGCGGTTCTTTCTGCGGCGTACCGAGATAAAGGAACGCAATCACCTCTTCCCCTTCGGCCAAACCCAACCCCTTGGCTACATGCGGCGAATAGGCCAGCTCACCGGTGCGCCACACGGCGCCAATGCCTTGCGCGTAAGCGGCCAGCAAAATCCCGTGAGCCGCGCAGCCTGCCGCCAACAATTGTTCGGATTTCGGGTATTTGACGTGATCCTGCAAACGCGCGATCACCACAACCACCAGCGGTGCACGCAGCGGGCCATTACGGGCCTTGTCCAGCGCTGCTTCTGATACCTCGCTGTCTTGCAGTTTCGCCGCTTCGGCCAGCAACTCGCCCATTTGCTCGCGCGCCGCGCCTTCGACTGTCAGGAAGCGCCAAGGCTGCAAATGGCCGTGGTCTGGCGCACGCATCGCGGCGGCAAACAGCACTTCGCGTTGCTCGGCAGTGGGCGCCGGATCGAGCAGTCGTGGAACGGAAACACGGTTGAGCAAAGCGTCGAGAGCCTGCATCGGCCACCTCCTGAAAAAAATGTCTGCCTATTCTAGCGGTATCCGGCGCAGGGCTGTCGGTTTACATGCCCTGCCTCGCAGGTAGAATGGCGCCCTTCCCTACTTCAGCCCGAGCGGACTTCATGGCGTTGCCGACCTTACGGATCATTGGTTTCATCATCGGCATCTTCCTGATCACGCTGGCCATTTCCATGGTCGTGCCCATGGCCACCCTGGTGATCTTCGAGCACACCAGCGACCTGCCATCGTTTCTCTGGGCCAGTATGATTACCTTTGTCGCCGGCCTGGCCCTGGTGATTCCGGGGCGCCCCGAACACATCCACCTGCGCCCGCGAGACATGTACCTGCTGACCGTCAGCAGCTGGCTGGTGGTGTGCGTCTTCGCCGCCCTGCCGTTCCTGCTGACCCAGAACATCAGCTACACCGACGCATTCTTCGAAAGCATGTCCGGCATCACCGCCACCGGCTCGACGGTGCTCACGGGCCTGGACACCATGTCCCCCGGCATCCTGATATGGCGCTCCTTGCTGCACTGGATCGGCGGGATCGGCTTTATCGGCATGGCGGTCGCGATTCTGCCATTGCTGCGCATCGGTGGCATGCGGCTGTTTCAGACCGAGTCGTCAGACCGTTCCGAAAAAGTCATGCCCCGTTCACACATGGTGGCGCGTTTGATCGTTGCGACCTACGTCGGCATCACCATTTTCGGCAGCCTGGCGTTCTGGTGGGCCGGGATGAGCCCGTTCGATGCGATCAACCACGCGATGTCGGCGATTTCCACCGGCGGTTTTTCCACCTCCGACCAGTCTTTGGCCAAATGGCCGGAGCCTGCGGTGCATTGGGTCGCGATCGTCATCATGATTCTCGGCGCCTTGCCGTTCACCTTGTATGTCGCCACGTTACGCGGTAACCGTCGGGCGCTGATCAAGGATGAACAGGTGCAAGGCTTGCTCGGCATGTTGCTGGTGACCTGGCTGGTGCTCGGCACCTGGTACTGGTGGACCACCCAGTTGCACTGGCTGGACGCCTTGCGGCATGTGGCGCTGAACGTCACTTCGGTGGTGACGACGACAGGTTTTGCACTGGGGGACTACAGCCTCTGGGGCAACTTCTCGCTGATGCTGTTCTTTTACCTGGGGTTTGTTGGCGGCTGCTCGGGTTCGACCGCTGGCGGGATCAAGATTTTCCGCTTCCAGGTGGCCTACATTCTGCTCAAGGCCAACCTTAACCAGTTGATTCACCCGCGCGCGGTGATCAAGCAGAAGTACAACGGCCACCGTCTCGACGAAGAAATCGTACGTTCGATCCTGACCTTTTCGTTCTTTTTCGCCATCACCATTTGCGTGATCGCTCTACTGCTGTCGCTGCTCGGCGTGGACTGGATGACCGCCCTGACCGGCGCGGCCAGCACGGTGTCCGGCGTCGGCCCGGGGTTGGGCGAAACCATTGGCCCGGCGGGTAACTTCGCCAGCCTGCCGGATGCTGCGAAGTGGATTCTCTCGTTCGGCATGCTGTTGGGTCGGCTGGAGATCATTACGGTGTTTGTTCTGTGTATCCCTGCGTTCTGGCGTCACTGACCGGCTTGAGCGCTTCCGTCAGCCGCGCCCGGTATTCGCCGGGGGTGGAATCGAACCAACGTCGGAAAGCGCGGAAGAAGTTGCTCGGATCGGCAAACCCCAGCAGGTAGGCAATTTCCAGCAGCGTCATGCTCGGTCGCGCCAGGTATTGCTCGGCCAGTTCACGCCGCGTGTCATCCAGCAACGTCTGAAAACTCGTGCCCTCTTCCTGCAAGCGTCGCTGCAAGGTGCGTTGCGACAGGTGCAGCGCCTGCGCTACCGCATCGCGCTTGGGTTCGCCCTGGGGCAGCAAGCGGCACAACACCTGCCGCGCATTGTGGGTCACGCGGCTCTCGGAAAACCGCGCCAGGTATTCACCGGCAAAGCGATCGTGCAGCAGCGCCATGGCCTCGTTGGCGGTGGGCAACGGCGCCTCCAGGTCAGCGCGCTCGAAAATCAAGGCGTCATAGGGCGCATTGAACATTATCGGCGCGTGGAAGGCTTGCTTATACGGTTCGAGGTCGGCGGGCTGATCGCCCAGCAGCAGCACTTTGCGCGGACACAGCGTGCGCCCGGTCAACCAGCCGCAAAACGCCAGGGCACAGGCCATCGATGCTTCGGCGCTTTGTCGGGTCGGCGGCAAGTGGTCGCCATGCACCGTCAGAATCAGCGCATAACCCTCGTCCAGTATGCGAAAACTCAGATCGGCACTTTCGGCGATGATTCGCTGATAACGCACCAGACGTTGAAAGCCTTCGGCCAGGGTTCGACTGGACATCAAGGCATAACCGGCAACGTGCAGGGACGCCGGTCGCACCACCTTGCCCATGTTCAAGCCGATCGCCGGGTTGCCGGACAACTCGACCGCGCGCTGCCAGAGCCGCGTCATGGAATCTTGCGGGAAGCGCGCATCCGGATCATCCAGTGCCGCATAGTCGAGCCCTAGCTGCTTGAACAAAACCCGGCAATCCAGGCCGTCCATTTCCAGTGCTTTGACAATCCCCATCGCCCAACTTGCAGAAGTCGTTCGTTCGCTCATGGCGTCTACTACGTGATGGCCGCATGCCACGACCCAATGCCGAAGGATACTAAAGTGGCGCCTATTGTCACTGGCTGATGCCTATGATCACTCTAGACTTAAATAGGCTACCCGCAGCGCAACTTGTTGCCTGCACACACACCACAGAGATCGCATTCGTGGAAAACATCAAACGTTTCAACAGCTTCGCTGCGTTTTACCCGTATTACCTCAGCGAACACCGCAATAGCACTTGTCGACGACTGCACTTTGTCGGCACCACGCTGGTTATTTTCATTCTGGCGCTGACCATCGCCAAAGGCGCATGGTGGCTGTTGCTGGCCCTGCCGCTGGCCGGTTACAGCTTCGCCTGGGTCGGGCATTTCTTCTTCGAGAAGAATCGTCCTGCAACCTTTGCGCATCCTCTTTACAGCCTGCTCGGCGATTTCGTCATGTACCGCGACATGATTGTAGGTCGCGTGCCGTTCTAGGCTCCTTTGGCCACAAAAGCGTCCTGTGCAGCCAGTGCAGCGCTCTGGATCCAAGCCCTACACTCCAAACATCCTTTCGATAAGAACAAGAGGATAGCCGATGAATGCCCGCGCCCGTTTTACCCACATGCAGGACGGCACGCAGGAAGACTGGGCGATTATCGCCACAGACTTCAGCGCCTATGCCCGGCAATTGCCTACAAGGATCGTGGCGCATTTGAAGTTACTGGAGGGGGATTTCGGCGGATTCCCGGTGGATCGCCTGACCCACTCGCTGCAAACCGCCAGCCGCGCCTGGCGCGATGGCCGCGACGAAGAGTACGTGGTCTGCGCTTTGCTCCATGACATCGGCGACACACTGGGGTCCTACAACCACCCGGACATCGCCGCGGCGATCCTCAAGCCGTTCGTCAGTGCCGAGAACCTGTGGATGGTGGAGAAACACGGGATTTTCCAGGGCTATTACTTCTTCCATCACCTGGGCATGGACCGGCATTTGCGCGAGCAATTCAGCGCTCATCCGCAGTATCAGGCGACCATCGAATTTTGCGCCCGGTACGACGCGGCGGCGTTTGACCCGGCATACGACACGCTGCCGCTGAGCTTTTTCGAACCGATGATGGAGCGGTTGTTTGCGCAGCCGAAGCATTCGATCTACAAGGCGGCGATGGAAGAACAAGCGCCGGCCTGAAGATCTTTTGACTTTGCTTTTAAGCCGGCTCTGCGACCTTAATTGCCTTCAACTCTGCCTCCCGCGCTTGGGCATCGGCCAACCGATACAACTCGATCGAGCCGTCCCAATGCTCGATCAGCGCCGTGCACGACTCCACCCAATCCCCGCAGTTGAGGTAGTCCACCTCGCCAACCTTGCGAATTTCGGCATGGTGAATGTGCCCACACACCACGCCATGCAACTCGCGTTTGACGCATTCGTGGGCAATGGCTTCCTCAAAATCGCTGATGAAACTGACGGCGGTCTTGACCTTGTGCTTGAGGTACGCCGACAACGACCAATAGCCGTAGCCATAACGGGCCCGCCAATGGTTGAGCCAGCGGTTGAGGGTCAGGGTGAATTCGTAGGCCGAGTCGCCGAGGAACGCCAGCCAGCGGTGATAGCGAGTAATCACGTCGAACTGATCGCCATGAATCACCAGCAGATGACGACCATCGGCGGTCACGTGCACGGCTTCGTCCACCAGCTGGATATTGCCCAGCATCAGTTTCGAATAACGGCGCAGGAATTCGTCATGGTTGCCGGTGACGTAGATCACTTCTGTGCCGCGCTTGCTCATGGTCAGCAGGCGACGAATCACGTTGGTGTGCGCCTGGGGCCAATACATGCCGCTACGCAGCTTCCAGCCGTCGATGATGTCACCGACCAGGTAAATCCTGTCGGCATGGTAGCCCTTGAGAAACTGCGACAGGTGTTCGGCCTGGCAGTCCCGTGTGCCCAAATGCACGTCGGAAATCCATAAGGTCCGCACACGTTGCTTACGGCTGGGTTTGGCGAGCTCGGCGCTGGTCATGGGCAACCCTCTGGACAAGTTTTGGCAAGCTTGCGCCGGTCGGGTTAATTGCCCATGACAATCGCAAGTCAGTCCTGTGACAACGCGCGAACGCAGGGCCTCGGTGTAGACTGGCGCCTTCACTCATCAATATCGCCACGAGACCTGCGATGAGACCGATCCTCACCCTGCGCCAATACACCCACGACCTGATCGTCCACAGCCACGACCACGCGCAACTGGTATTCGGGCTGTCGGGTGCACTGGATTTCGAGGTCGAGGGGCGTGGCAGTCAGGTGGTTCAGCGGAGTTTCGTGGTGGTGCCGTCCGGGGCGCATCATGCCTGCGGCAGCGCCCACGGCAGTCGTTGCCTGGTGCTGGATGTGCCGGGCGATCAGTGGGTGTCTCAGTCACTGGGGGACCACGCCGAGGCCAGCCGCCGCTTGCTCGACAATGCCGGGCGTCTGCCGCTGGACGCCGGGCAAAGCCAATTGGTGAGCTGGCTGGCGGGCAGCCCGATCAGCGATCCGCTGATCGCCCAGCAAGGCGCGGTGTTACTGCTGGCCAGCCTCAACAACGCCAAGCCCGACACGGTCGGCGGTCGGCGTCTACCGTATGCGGCGCTCAACGCTCACATCGATCAATACGCGGCCTATCCACTGCAAGTCGCCGACCTGGCGCGCATTGCCGGCCTGTCCAGCGCTCGCTTGCACGCGCGGTTCGTGGCGGAATGCGGGCAAACGCCGATGGACTACATCCGCAGTCGCCGGCTGCACATCGCCGTGCGCTTGTTGCGCGATTCGGCGCTGCCCATTGGCGAGATCGCCTGTCGGGTCGGCTACAACTCCCAGAGCGCATTCGCCGCAGCAGTGCTGCGTGAGTTCGGCGCCTCCCCCGGTAAATTGCGCCGCGAGGCTGGCGACAAATGACGCGAGTCTGGCGACAGACACCCGCAAGCACATCGTTCATTGTGTAGGAGTTGCCGAAGGCTGCTCCTACACAGGTCGACGGTGTTGTCGGCCAGATTCGATACGTTATTCAAGGACTGCAATGACTCCCCGTACCGCCCTTGGCGCTCTGCATATCGGTGCACTGATGTTCGGCCTGACCGGCGTGTTCGGCAAACTTGCCGCCGCCTCACCGGCGATCATCGTGTTCGGTCGTGCCGCGTTTGCCGTCCTCGCCCTGGCGTTTTTCGCCCGGTTCGCCAGTAATACCCGTTGGCAGGCACTCGACGCCGTGGACTGGCGCCGCCTGTTGCTCAGCGGCTTGCTGCTGACCGGGCACTGGGTGAGTTTCTTCATTGCGGTGAAGGTGGCCGGGGTGGCGATCGCGACCCTGGGCTTTGCCAGTTTCCCGGCGTTTACCGTGATCCTCGAAGGGCTGATTTTCCGCGAGCGCATCCGCGCCAATGAAATCTTGCTGGTGGTGCTGGTCAGCATTGGTTTGGTACTGGTCACACCGGACTTCGATCTCGCCAGCGGCGCCACCACCGGCCTGTTGTGGGCAGTGGCCTCCGGCCTGCTGTTCTCCCTGCTGTCCCTGACCAACCGCGCCAGCTCCGGGCGAATCCCGCCGGTGCAGGCGGCGCTGTGTCAGAACGTAGTGGTTGCGATCTGCCTGCTGCCGGTGGCGATGCCGCAGTTGAGCGAAGTACGCGCTATCGACTGGCTGTGGATTGGCCTGCTCGGGGTGTTCTGCACCGGCGTCGCTCACAGCCTGTTCGTCGCCAGCCTGGCGGTGATCAAGGCCCGGACCGCGTCAGTGGTGTTTGCCCTGGAGCCGGTTTACGGCATCACCCTGGCCTGGTTGTTGTTCGATGAAAACCCGACGCTGCGCATGCTGATCGGCGGCGCGTTGATCATCGTGGCCATCGTGGTCTCCAGCCGGTTGTCCGGCGGTTCAAGCCACAAGACCGTTGCCGCGCAAGCGCCGTCTCACTGAGTGCGGTCGTTGTGGCCCAGGTCGCGGTCCGGATCGATCTGATCACGGACCCGCTGCTTGAGCACCTTGGCCTCGGGGAAACCGCCGTCGGCCTTGCGTTCCCAGAGCTGCACATCGTCACAGAAAATGTGGAACACCCCGCCGGTACCGGGCACCAGGGATACTTTGCCCAGATCATCGCCGAAGGTGCTGAGCAGTTCCTGGGCCAGCCAGGCGGCGCGCAACAGCCATTGGCATTGCGTGCAGTAGGTGATGACGATTTCCGGTTTACGTGCGGTCATGATTGGCAAAACTCCTCTGCCTGAGGGGTTGCCATAATAACCACAAAGGCTGCGATCTTTTGATCTTCAGCGAATACCCGCCAACAGCGTTCGGGCCGTCTCCTTCAGTGGCTCGTCGCCTTCCTTGAGCAACTCGTTCAGCAGCTCGATGGCGCTGTCCAGGTCGCCGTCGTCAATGCAGGTCTGGGCCTGTTCGAGTTTACCCGCGCTGCTCGGCTCGGCCGGTTCAAGATCCATCAACTCAGCATTCAGCGGTTCAAGCTCCAGCGGCTGGCCGGGATCGCTGAATTCGTTGAGAAAGGTCTCGTCCAGAGATTGCGAGTCAGGTTCGGCGACCCATTCAAGCTCGGGCTCATCCAGCGTCGGCTCGTCGGGTATTTCGAAGACATCGGGCAACACATGAAGATTCGACGTGAACCCGGGCTCGTCTGCCGGTGATGGCTCATTCGATGGTTTGGCGCTGGGCGGTGAGTTGTCGAAGGGGCTGATCAGGTCCCAGTTCGCATCCATCGACAGGTCGTCGAGGTTCAACTGGAATTCATCGCTCGGTGCCGCTGGGATTGCAGGCGTGGACGGAGCCACTGCCACGGCGGCGACCACCGGCGCGGCGCCGACCAGTTTCGGATGGCGGGCGCGGATGTCCTGAAGTTGCTGTGCGTCAAACCCGGCCTCACGCAAGCTACTTTCCTGCGCGTCATATGCTTGCGCGTCACCCTGTTTACCAAGAACCTCCAGCAGCTGCACGGCCAGGTCGGTGCGCTGGGGCTCCTTGACCAATGCCTCTCGCAACAATCCGGCTGCCTCGGACAAACGGCCATAGGCGAGGTAGATACCAACCCCCTCCAGCACGTCGCCTGCGGCAGTCTCATCCGCCAAGCCGGCTACCGATTGCGCCTGGGTGGCTGGCCTGGCTGGTTCTGCCGTGCGGTTGAGCACCGGTTCATGACGTGACGGCTGCACGGGTAGCGGCTCGGGTAAGGCCTGAACCTGCTGTCGTTGACGGCGAATGAACACTGCGAGCGACACCAGGGCCACCAACGACAGCAACCCGATGATCAACGGCCAATGGGATGCTTCGGACGTCTCGACAACCACCGGAACCGGCGCCGGCACCTCGGGTGCGGCAGGTGCCGCCGACGCCTGTTTGATTTCCGTCAGTTGGGTTTGCAGCTCAGTCACCTGTTTTTTCTGAACGGCGATCTGCTCGTCCTGCGCCTGCAGCTTCGCATTGAGTTCATCGATGGTCTTTTGCAGCTGCTGGTTTTGCAGCACGCTGGTGGCCAGTTGTTCGGCAACAGGATCATTCGCCGGCGTGGCGGCTGGTTTATCGACATCAGGCTTGGGTGCCGAACTATTCACCGCAGGTGGCGGTGCAACAGCCGGTTCAACGGACGGGAACGCGGAATCCTGAGGGCCCGGCGCGGGGTCGTCGTTGACGGGAACAATCCCCGGTGAACCCGGCGGATCGATCAGCACGGTGTACTCGCGCAGCAAACGCCCGTTGGGCTGATTGAGCTGCACCAGAAAATTCAGAAAGGGTTCCTTGACCGGTTTACTGGACGTCACCCGGATCAGGCTGCGGTTGCCCCGCAGGATCGGCGTGAACTTCAGGTTATTGAGGAAGAACACCCGCTCGACACCGGCGCGGCTGAACTCCTCCGCCGTCGCCAGGCTGACCGACAGCTCGCCCTCCTCCAGACCACCGACATCCAGCAGGGCGATATCGGCGCTGAATGGCTGATTCAACGCCGAATGCTGGGTGATCTCACCCAAGCCTAGCGCAGGGGCCAATGCCGAGTAAGTGACGGCACCACCGACCAGCAGCAGCCGGGTGCAACACCGCAATACAACGTGCCAACTCTCGAGCATGAGCATCCCTTAGATAACCAGAACCAACCTGTATGCATTCGCACATCCGGTACGAACACGATATTGCCTAGTAGTTCTTTATAGTCTGCCCAACGGGGTATCTCAAAAGTCCGACGCGTGGTTGTGCCTCAAGATTTTTCCAGGTTGCCCAGGATGTGCGCGTGGACACGCATGCAGACCTTCAAATCCGCCTCATCGACGCCTTCGAATAATTCGTGACGCAGTTGCGTGGCAATGGTTTCAATTTGTTCGATCAAGGGCCGGGCCGGGGCACAGAGGACGATTTTTTTTGCCCGACGGTCTTCCAGCACCGATTGGCGTTGCACCAGGCCCTGACTTTCCAGGCTATCGAGCAGTCGAGCCAGGGTAGGCCCTTCGACGCCAACGCTTTGCGCCAGTTCACGCTGGGTGGGAGCATCATCGAAACGCGCAAGGTGCAGCAGCACCAGCCAGCGCGCCTGGGACAGGCCCAGGCCAGCCAGTCGGCGGTCCAGTTCGGCACGCCAACCCCGAGACATCTGGGCCAGTTGCATGCCAAAGCGGTGTTGATCGGTTAACGGCATAAAACACTCATGGTTAGACTGAAATAGAGAAAAACTAATTATTAGTCAGCTAAGCATGACCTTTGGCTATAGGCAAGGTTTGCTCTGTACTGAATCGTTACATCTGCGCGACAGGTCATTCAAATTTCGAATTCCGACTGCAGCGCGGCACGTACGCAATACAAAACGCCTTCCGGCACCCGCCCTGCGAACAACGCGGCTATCTCCGCCACCGGCGGCAACTCGCCTTCGCCGTCGAGGAAGGCGTCCTGAACTTCGCCCATCAACTCTTCGGGCAGGTCCAGCGCCTGTTCCAGTGACAGCTGCTGCTTGCCGATGGCCTCGGCGAGCATCGTGTAGACGTTCTTTTCCGAGCATTGCAGCTGACCGGCGATCTGCAGCGGTGTCATGCCGGCCCGGGCCAGCGTGATCAGCTCGTGGCGCACATCGGCCACCACTTTCGGCGCCTCGACCTGACCGCCGAGCACTTCGAGGAAAGCCTCGCCGTAACGTTCCAGTTTGCGCGCGCCGACGCCGCTGACCGTGGCCATTTCCGCCAGCGAGGTCGGCTGGCTGCGGAGCATTTCCAGCAGCGTCGAATCGGGGAAGATGACATACGGCGGCACGCCATGTTCTTCGGCCAGTTTGCGGCGCAAGGCACGCAGGGCTTCCCACTGTTCGCGCTCCTCGAAGCGGACCAGTTGGCTCGCCTGGCTCTTGCTGCTTTTAGCGGTGGTTTGCGGCTTGAGGTCGCGGCGCAGTTCCAGGGTCACTTCGCCCTTGAGCAGCGGCCGGCAGGTATCGCTCAGGCGCAGCCCACCGTAGCCTTCGAGGTCGATGTCCGCCAGACCGCGAGCAACAAGTTGTCGGAACAAGGAGCGCCATTCACTTTCGCCCAGCGCTTTGCCTACGCCGTATACCGACAAATGCTGATGGCCGAAACTGCGGACCTTTTCGTTGTCCTTGCCCAGCAACACGTCCACCAGATGGCCGACGCCATAGCGCTGGCCAGTGCGGTAGATCGCCGACAGCGCCTGGCGGGCCGGCTCGGTGGCGTCCCAGGTCTGCACGCCGTCGACACAGTTGTCGCAGTGGCCGCAGGGCTCGGGCATGTCTTCGTCGAAGTACGCCAGCAGGGTCTGGCGGCGGCAGCGGGTTTCCTCACAGAGCGAGAGCATGGCGTCGAGCTTGTGCTGCTCCAGACGCTTGTGGCGCTCGTCGCCTTCGGAGTTCTGCAACATCTGCTTGAGCATCACCACGTCTTGCAGGCCGTACGCCATCCAGGCATCCGCCGGCAGACCGTCACGACCGCCGCGACCGGTTTCCTGGTAATACGCTTCAAGGGACTTCGGCAAGTCGAGGTGAGCCACAAAACGCACGTTAGGCTTGTCGATGCCCATGCCGAACGCCACGGTGGCGACCATGATCAGGCCTTCCTCGTTGAGAAAGCGCTTCTGGTGATGCGCCCGGGTTTCGTTGGCCAGACCGGCGTGGTACGGCAGCGCCGGGAAACCTTGCTCGCTGAGGAACACCGCCACTTCGTCGACCTTTTTGCGCGACAGGCAATAAACGATGCCGGCATCGCTGCGCCGCTCGGCGAGGAACGCCAGCAACTGCTTGCGCGGCTGTTCCTTGGGCACGATGCGATAAAAAATGTTGGGACGGTCGAAACTCGACAGGAAACGCTCGGCATCCTGCAAATGCAGGCGATCGACGATTTCTTCCCGGGTACGCTTGTCGGCGGTGGCGGTCAGGGCAATGCGCGGGACGTTGGGGAACAATTCCGCCAACTGGCCCAGTTGCAGGTATTCGCGACGGAAGTCGTGGCCCCATTGGGACACGCAATGCGCTTCGTCGATGGCGAACAGAGCGATTTCGAGGCTTTGCAGGAAGGCCAGCATCCGTGGCTGAACCAGGCGCTCGGGCGCCAGGTAGAGCATTTTCACCTCGCCGCGCTTGATCCGTGCAGCAAGATCACGCTGCTGCTCGGCGCTGAGGGTGGAGTTCAACGACGCCGCGGCGACGCCCAGCTCTTCGAGGGTGGCGACCTGATCGTCCATCAGCGCGATCAGCGGCGACACCACCACCGCCAGGCCTTCGCGCAGCAGCGCCGGCACCTGGAAGCACAAGGACTTGCCGCCCCCGGTAGGCATCAGCACCAGGGCGTCGCCGCCACTGGCCACGCGCTCAATGATTGCACCCTGACGGCCACGGAAACTGTCGTAGCCGAAGATGTCCTTGAGGACGCGTTGAGCCTGTTCGAGCATAAAAACTCCAAAAATCACCGAAACATCCCTGCAAGGCTGGTTCAGAACCACGAAAGCTGCACAAACAAATCGTAAGTACGCATTGCATGACGCTGCATATTTCAGCCATGACGCCAGCAGGGCATCACAAAACGCGCGAGTATACCCGAGCCCTCCCCTGCAAAGGGCGCCGCTGATAAGACGCACGCAAGCCAACCGCGGGAGCAAATATGCCGCGCGGCTGGCCTGAGCGCTCAAGAAGGCCTAGAATTCCCGCATCGTATATTCCCCAAGGTAGCCCTTTAATGTCCTTCGCTGAGCAACTAACCCGCCTGCAAGTCTTCCTCGACGCCGACGAGCTGCATGACGAGGCGCTGGACTACGTGGCCGCCCACGGCTACCTCACCGCGCTGTCGATCTGTTCCGAAAGCGTTCCCGACCGTGAGTGGATCGACGCGCTCTTCGCCGAAGAGCCGCATTACGCCGACGACACCGAACGTGAAGCGATCGAATCCACCCTGGTGCTGCTCAAGGCTCACATCGCCCGCCAACTGGCGTCCGACGAAGAGTTCGAGCTGCCATGCGACCTCGACCTGGGCGATGACCCGGACGATTCCGACCTGCGTGGCTGGTGCATCGGTTTCATGGAAGGTGTGTTCCTGCGCGAAGCCGCCTGGTTCGAAACCGCCGAAGACGAAGTCAGTGAAATGCTGCTGCCGATCATGGTCGGTTCGGGTCTGTTCGACGAACAACCTGAGTTCTCCGACATCGCGGCCGACGCCAACCTGATGGACGACATGATCGTGCAAATCCCGGAAGCCCTGACCGCGCTGTACTTGCTGTGCAACGCGCCAGACGAAAAACCGGCGATCCTCAAGCCACGTCACCACTAAGGTTTTGCCTATGGACAACCCCATAGGCAACCGCCCCCTGATGTTGCGCTACGTGCTGCTGGCCATCGGCTGGCTGAGCGTAGCGCTGGGGGTGATCGGGATTTTCCTGCCGGTGCTGCCCACCACACCGTTCCTGCTGTTGGCAGCAGCCTGCTTCGCCCGCAGTTCGCCGCGTTTCTATCACTGGCTGGTTGAACATCCACGGCTTGGACCCTGGATTCGCGACTATCTGGACGGCAACGGCATTCCGCTCAAGGGCAAGGTCTACACCATCGGGTTGATGTGGACGAGCATCCTGTTCTCCTGCTACCTGGTGCCCCTGCCGTGGGCGCGCGGGTTCATGCTGACCAGTGCGGTGCTGGTGACGGTTTATATCCTCAAGCAGAAAACCCTGCATAAACCCTGATCCCCGTAGCAGCTGTCGAGCCCCGGCGAGGCTGCGTTCGGCTGCGAAGCAGTCGCCAATCCGATCAATGCGGTGTGTCAGGAGAAGGTGGGTTGCAGGTTTTGGGGCTGCTTCGCAACCCAACGGGGGCAAGCCCCCTCGCCACAGGAAACAACCCGCCGACATCCTTTCGTCCGACGACCTACCCGACCTCGCCGTAAACACCGCCTAGACTTCAGGCATCTGCACCCGAGCAGCCAGACATGCCCCGCAGTCCGCGTAGTCCAGGATGGTCAACGCTCCGACTTCGGTTCGGCGGATGGCTGTTGCTGGCGAGTTTTCTGCTGGCCGGGTTGGGCAGTGTCTGGGCCGACTGGGATTTTGCGCAGGTTCTGCAAACGGCCGAAAAACGTTACGGCCCCCTTGGCGAGGCCCGGGGACAGATCGAGGCCTGGAGCCAAATGCTGCAAAGCGAACGCAACCAGCCTGAGCGCGAACAGCTGAACGCGGTCAATCACTTCTTCAATCAGCAACTGAGTTTTCAGGATGACACGCGCATCTGGCATCAGACCGACTACTGGGCCACGCCCGTGGAGTCCTTGATCAAAGCCGCAGGCGACTGCGAAGACTACGCCCTGGCGAAATACTTCAGCCTGCGTCACCTCGGGATTCCCAGCGAAAAACTACGCATCACCTACGTCAAAGCCCTGACCCAGAACCAGGCGCACATGGTGTTGACCTTCTACAGCAGCCCCACGGCCGATCCGCTGGTGCTGGACAACCTGATCGACGAGATCCGCCCCGCCTCCCAACGCAAAGACTTGCTGCCGGTGTACGCCTTCAACGCCGAAGGCCTGTACTTGCCGGGAGCCAATGGTGGTAAACGCAGCAGCGACTCGAAAAAACTGTCGCGCTGGCAAGACGTATTGAAAAAGATGCAAATCGAAGGGTTCGCCGTGGGCGAAGGCTAGCCGCCACTGCAAGGAGTGTTTTCATGTCACTGCGCAAACAGTTGTTCCTCGCCATTTGCCTGTTCTTGCTGGTGGCCTTCAGCGGCAGTTTTTTTGTCAGCCTGGAAAGCTCCCGTGAACAGATGCTCAGTCAGTTGCGCTCCCACGCCCAGGACGCCGCCACAGCGCTGGGCCTGTCGTTGACCGCGCAGATCGACGACCCGGCGATGATCGAGTTGATGGTCAGCTCGATTTTCGACAGTGGCTATTTCACCAGCATCCGGGTTATCAACATCGAGAATGAACAAGTGCTGGTGGAGCGCAGCGTACCAGCGCAAATCGAGGGTGTACCCGGCTGGTTCGTCAGTCTGGTGAACCTGCGCCCACAAGGTGGCGATGCACTGGTCACGCGTGGCTGGGACCAGGCAGCCCGGGTCGAAGTGCTGAGCAACCCGCAGTTCGCCCTGGCCAAACTCTGGGACAGCTCCCTCGGCAGCCTGATCTGGCTGCTGATTTGCGGACTGCTCAGCGCCGTGTTCGGAGGCTGGCTATTACGCCGGCAATTGCGCCCGCTCGACAACATGGTCAAACAGGCTGAAGCCATCAGTAAACGCGAGTTCCGCAGCTTGCCAAAATTGCCGCGCACGCCGGAGCTCAAACGCGTGGTGCTGGCCATGAACCAGATGGTCGAAAAACTCAAAGCGCTGTTCGCCGAAGAGGCCGCGCGCAGTGAAAAACTGCGCTCCGAATCCTATCAGGACAACCTTACGGGCCTGGCCAACCGGCGCTTGCTGGATGAACAACTGGCCGACCAATTACTGGATTCCGAGCAAAGCCGCGACGGTCATTTGCTGATGCTGCGGATCAACGACCTGATCGGCCTCAATCAACGCCTGGGTGGCCAGCGCACCGATGCCCTGATCAGCGCCGTCGGCGAGTTGCTCAAGCGCCTGACGCAACCTGCAGAACGTCGTACCTGGCTCGCGGCGCGCAATCGCGGTGGCGAATTCAGCTTGCTGACGCCGGGTCTGGACAGTAGGGGGGCCGCGCGCCTGGCCTCCGAAATCAGCGCCACCCTGGAAAACCTGCGCCTGACCGGCGCCAGCGACTGCATGCCCGTGGCGCATCTGGGCATCGTCGCCTACCACCCGGGCGAACCGGCAAATGATGTGCTGCTGCGACTGGATCAGGCGCTGACCCAGGCCCGGCAACATCCCGAGCGGCCATGGACATACCAGGCCCAGGTCGATACTGCGCCGAATCACTCTCAGCATGATTGGCGCAACTGGATCGACGATGCACTGACCGAAGGCAAGATGCAGTTGTATTTCCAACCGGTGGTGCAATGCGCCGACACCAGTCAGGTGCTGCACCACAAAGTCCTCGCGCGCCTGCTCGACCCGCAGGGCCAGGCCGTTGCCGCCGGGCATTTCCTGCCGTGGATCGAACGCCTCGGCTGGTCGGCGCGGTTCGATCTGGCGATGCTCGAAACCACCCTCGAATACCTCGCCGCCAACCGCTGGCCGCTCGCGTTGAGCCTGTCCGGCAGCACCCTGCGCGACCAGACCCAGCTGAAACTGATCTGCGACATACTCGAATCATTGCCGGAACTGGCGCCTCTGCTGACCCTGGAAATCGACGAACGCCAACTGCCGCCCCCCGAAGAACTGCAACGCCTGAGCCACAGCCTGCTCAACACCGGTTACCGCATCGGTTTGCAGCATTTCGGCGGCAGCTTCAGCCAGATCGGCAACCTGACGCAACTGGGGTTGGCGTACTTGAAAATCGATGGGGCGTACATTCGGGGTATCGATGAGCAGAGTGACAAGCGGTTGTTTATCGATGCGATATACCGGGCGACCAACAGCATTGATCTGCCGTTGATTGCGGAAATGGTCGAAACCAAAGGGGAGCTGGAGGTGATTCGGGAGTTGGGGGTGTTTGGGGTGATGGGGCGGTTGATCGGGCCGCCGGAGCCTATGTGAAGATGATGTAAACGGAGATGTTTAATCTGACACCTCCAGATACTCCTTAGGGCTACGCATTCTTGCGCCGCAACCTACAACTCCGCCAGAATCCGCCGGCTTGTGTGCTTTTGGGGTCGGGCTCTATTGTTTCCGGGTCGCTGACGAATCAGCGATCGGGTTTCGCAGCCCGGGTCAATCAAGGTGCATTGCGCCACCGTTCCCTTTCAGTTGGCTCTTTTTTCGTCTACTGGATGGCGTTATGGCGGCTGTGCGCGGGAGATCTTCGGGTCTGCCGGGTTCCTTGATTCCCGGTCTGCGAACCTGCGTACAGCTGCCACCTCCCTCGTTTCGCAGCGAGCAGTGACAGCTCCATTAATCAAGGAGCTTCACCATGTTCAAAATCACACCCAACCCACCCGAAACCGACGACGTTTCCCCCTACGAAACCCCGGACTCCAAAAAACTCAACGAAGCCGCCGAGCGCGCCCTCGATTACTACCTCAAACCGTCCGACCCCAAGCCCCCACGCAAGCCGAGCACGATTTACACCGTTGCCCCGGACATCGACATCGAAGAGCTACTGGCCAATGCCTGCGAGTCCTTTGCCTCGGCCAAGGTGATCGCCAGTGACTGCGCCGGGTTTCTGGAGGGGCCGCAGCGCAATACGATACTGGGCGTCGCGCAGCTCATCATGTTTGGTGAACTGGCGGTGAGTCGGGCGCTGGACAGTCTGGAACTGAAGGCTGACCCGGCCCTATGACCTGATCCCTGTGGCGAGGGGGCTTGCCCCCGTTGGGCTGCGAAGCGGCCCCCAAAACCTGCAATCACTGTCTGTCTGGCAAACTGCATGTACAGGTTTTACGACTGCTGCGCAGCCGAACGGGGGCAAGCCCCCTCGCCACATGAGGTGTATCCGGGCACAGGGCCGGTAGATAAATCCTCAACCAACAAAAAACCCGCCATCCCCTTTCACCGGGAATGGCGGGTTTTGTCGTTTCAGATCACACGGTATCCACCTTCAACGAATGGTCGTTCAACATGCCGTTGATAATGGTCGCGGTATCGTGACCGCCGGCAATCACCCCACCCGCCCCCGGGGTGACGCCGTAGTGACTGGCCAGGTTCACACCGGCCAGGTCGATGGTCTGGCTCGGCGTGGCGCCAGCCATGGCGCTGATGTCGATGCTGGTGACCAGGGTCGCGCCGCTGCCGGTGACTTTGAAGTGCAGGTAATCATCCAGCGATGCCGCAGTGCCGTTCTCGCCTTGCAGCAGTTGCGACAGGTCGAGTTTGTCGGTGCCCGGGGTGAAGTCGGTGATGACGTCGTGGCCGCTGTTACCTTTGAGCCACTGGAAGGTGTCGGCACCGCTGCCGCCAGTGAGGGTGTTGTCGCCCAGGCCGCCGATCAGGAAGTCGTCGCCGCCCCCGCCGTTGAGCACATCGTTACCCAGACCGCCGTTGATGATGTTGCCGTTGTTGTCGCCCGTGAGGCTGTCGTTGAAGTTCGAGCCCGTGAGGTTTTCGATGCCGGTCAGGGTGTCGGTGCCTGCGCCAACAGTGTTTTGCGCGGTGAGCAGGCTGAGGTCGACAGTGACGCCGGCGGTGGCATGGGCGTAGCTCGCGGTGTCGTTACCGGTGCCGCCGTCGAGCCAATCGTTGCCCGGCCCGCTGAACAGCAGATCGTTGCCGGCACCGCCGTGCATCTCGTTATTGCCTGAGCCTGCGGTGAGCACGTCGTTGCCGTCACCCGCATTGATAATGTTGTTGCCGGTGCCTGCGATCAACACGTCATCGCCCGAGGTGCCGGTCAGTGTATGGCCGGCCTGATAGGTGATGTCGACTGCCGCGCTGTCGCTGCCGCCGTGGTTGTCGCTGGCGGTGTAGGTGCCATGGAAGTCTGGCGTGGAGTCCTGGGCTCCGGCGTAGTTGACGGTCATGGTCAGTTGATAGTTTTCCGCCCCCTTCCCGCTGTTGCCAGGTCCCCCGTCGTCGATGTTGGTGATGTGGATCTGGTACGTGCCGTCCGCCGTGGCGGTGATGGTCTGGCCATCGGCGAGAGCCATGTAAGCGCCGCCATTGACCGAGTACTCCATGGTGATGTGGCCGGCCGCCAGGTTGTGGTCCAGGTTGAGGGTTTCGCCCTGTTTGAGGTTGACGGTGATGCGGTCCTCATCGTTGGTATTGTTGGTGCTGACCGCCCCCAAGGCCCCGCTGACCACCAGCATGGCGGTCATGGCGGCAGCGTTGGCGACGAATGCACTGCGGGCGATAGTCACGGCCTGGACGTTATTGCCGGTGAAACTGAAGCTCGAGTTGGTGCCGGTAAAGTCCGCCCCCTTGGCCGTCCAACCCGTGTTGAAGGTGGTCGGCGATGCCGTGAGCGGATCGCCGTTGGGGTCGGTGTCGTTGGCCAATAGCAGCTCGCCCGGCACCACGATACTGCCCGACAGCACGTTGGTGATGATGTGATCATCGACCGCCACCGGTGGCGAATTCGGAATCACGTTGACCGTCAGGGTCGAGCTGGTGAGATCGCCATCGTTATCGCTGGCGGTGAAGCCGATGTTTTCGGTGATCTGCACGGCCGTGGTTTTCTGCGAGGTGTAGGTGTACTCGCCGGTGTCGAGGTTCACCAGCAGCGTGCCGCTGTTGTTGGTGGCGATGCTCAGGGTGTTGTCGACGGTGTTGAAGGTGCCGTGGTTGGCGCCGCCGCTGAAGTTCAGCGAACCCTGATTGCTGTTGGCTTTCGGGTCGTAGGTATAGGTGGTGCCGTCGACCGTGAGGGTTTTGATGAAACCGCCATCGGCGCCGAATGTACCGCCCTCGCCCAGCAACGAACCGGTGACCGGCGCACCTTGCACGGTGCCCGAAAGTACCGAGTTGAGTTGGTTGAGGTCAGTCACCACCACAGCGTTGGTGTCGGTGTGCGTGCTGCCGTCATAGGCCACCGGATCGAGGCTGGCGTTATTGACGCCGCTGCCCAGGCCGATGGCGTAGTTCTTGATGCCATTGGCGTCGAGGAAGGCTTTGAGCGCGATCTCGTCCGCAGTGCCGATGTCGCCTTCGTTGGGTTTGCCATCGGAGAAGAAGTAGCCGACGTTCTGCGCCCCGATGAGTTTGCCCGAGGTGTCGAACGCGCTCTCCATGGTTGCCACGGCCGCGTCGTAGTTGGTCCCGCCGCCTGCGGTCAGCGTAGCGATGATCGACTTGGCCGTCGCCACATCGACCCAGATCGACGTCTGGTCGGTGGCGCTGCTGCTGAAGGTGACGATCTGTACCTTCACGTCGCCCAGATTGTCGTACTTGTCGAGCAGCGCGCTGATCGCCTGCTTGGCCAGGTCCAGCCGCGACAGGCCCGATACGCCGGAGGGGTCATCCATACTCCCGGACACGTCGATCACCAGCAGCAGGTTGGAGTCGATCTGCACGGCCGGCACCGAACGGTCCGAGGCGACGGCGTGAGGCACGTCGTCGACGATGCTGACCACAAGGGTGCCGGTGGTGCTGTTGCCGATGGCATCGGTGGCTTTGTAGGTGAAGCTTTCGTTCAAGGTATTCGCGCCATCGTTGGCGTTCGGCGATGTTTTCGGCGCCGAGGTCAGGGTGTACGTGTAGGAGCCATCGGGATTGAGCAGGATTTGCCCGTAGGTGCCGGTGGCGCTGCCGACCAGGGTGTAGGTGATCGCGCCAGTGGCGCCAGTGATCGAGCCTGCCAACGTACCGGAGCCAGTTTCACCGGTGTTGCCGGGCTCGCTGCCGGTGACGCTGCCCGCCGCCAGGTCCTGCCCATCCTGGGTCAGATCCAACGCCTTTTCGTAGACGATTACATCGGTATCGGTGGCCGCTACGAGACAGTTGTTGGACACGTCAACGGTGATCGTGGCGGTGCTTTCATCGCCGTCGGCATCGCGCACGGTGTAGGTGAACACATCCGTGGCGCCCGCTTCGCCGACTGAATTCGGGTTGCTGTGGTACACGGCGTTGCCGCTGGCATCCAGGGTGAGATAGCCGTAGGTGCCATTGATTTGCGTGTTCAAGCCACCGATGGCCGAAGTCGAGGTGTCGCTGCCAGCACGCACGCCGACCACTGCCCCACCCAAGGCAGGGCCATCAGCGCCGAGCACATCATTGTCCAGCACATTGCCGCTGACCGTGCCGCCCTCCACCACCGAAACCGAATCGCAATGGGCCGTCGGCACGTCATCGACGATGTTGATCACGATGGTACTGGTGACGCTGTTGCCCAGAGAATCGGTGGCCTGATAGGTGAAACTTTCGCTCAGGGTATTCGCGCCGTCGTTGGCATGCGGCGTGGTCGTGGGCGCAGAAATCAGGGTGTAAGTGTAGGAACCGTCCGGGTTGAGCAGGATTTGCCCATAGGTGCCGGTGGCGCTGCCGACCAGAGCGTAAGTGATTGCACCCGTGGCGCCAGTGATTGAACCGACTAATGTGCCGGAGGCGGTTTCACCGGTGTTGTCAGGCTCGCTGCCGATGACAGTGCCCGCCGCCAGGTCCTGGCCGTCCTTGGTCAGGTCCAACGCCTTTTCGTAAACGGTCACGTCGTTATCGGGGGCCACCACGAGGGAACAGTTGGAGATGTCGATGGTGATGGTCGTGGTGCTTTCATCGCCGTCGCCATCGCGCACGGTGTAGGTGAACACGTCCGTGGCGCCCGGTTCACCGACCGAGTTCGGATTGCTGTGGTACACGGCGTTGCCATTGGCATCCAGAGTGAGATAGCCGTAGGTGCCGTTGATGTGCGTATTCAAACCACCGATAGCCGAAGTCGAGGTATCGCCGCCGGCGCGCACGCCAACCACCGCGCCACCCAAGGCAGGGCCGTCAGCACCGAGCACATCATTGCCCAAGACATTACCGCTGACCGTGCCGCCTTCCGCCACTGAGACGACATCGGCATGAGCGGTTGGCACGTCATCGACGATGTTGATCACGATGGTGCTGGTGACGCTGTTGCCCAGGGAGTCGGTGGCCTGATAGGTGAAACTTTCGCTGAGGGTGTTCGCGCCATCGTTGGCGTGAGGTGTAGTCGTCGGAGGCGAGGTCAGGGTGTAGGTGTAGCTGCCGTCCGGGTTGAGCAGGATTTGCCCATAGGTTCCGTTGGCGCTGCCGACCAGGCTGTACGTGATGGTGTCGCTGGTGCCAGTGACTGAACCCACCAGCGTGCCCGAGGCGGTTTCGCCGGTGTTGCCAGGCTCGCTGCCGATGACCGTGCCCGCCGACAGGTCCTGCCCGTCCTTGGTCAGGTCCAGCGCTTTTTCATTAACCGTCACATCGGTGTCGGTGGCAGCTACGAGGGTGCAGTTGGCCACGTCGATGGTAATGGTGGTGGTGCTTTCATCGCCGTCGGCATCGCGCACGGTGTAGGTGAACACGTCGGTCGCGCCAGGGCCGTTCACGGCATTTGGATTGCTGTGATAGACCGCATCGCCGTTGGCATCCAGGGTCAGGTAGCCATAGGTGCCGTTGATTTGACTGTTCAAGCCACCGATGGCTGAAGTCGAGGTGTCGCTGCCGGCGCGTACGCCGACCACCGCGCCACCGAGTGCCAGCCCGTCGGCGCCGCCGATATCGTTGCCCAGCACGTTCCCCGAGACCGTCGCGCCTTCGGCCACTGAGGCGTGATCAGGGTTGGCGGTGGGCAAGTCATCGACGATGTTGACGTTGATCTGGCCCAACGCCGTGCTGCCGTCGACGTCAGTGGCGACGACGTTGAGGTTCTCGGTGATGCTGTTGGTGCCGTTGGCGTTCGGGTGGGTTTCGTTATCCACCAGGGTATAGCTGTAGCTGACCACGCCGGTCGCGCTGTCGTAACCGGTGATGGTGAGCGTACTGCCCAGCGGAGTGACGTTCGACTGCGGGAAGCCTGCGGCCACGCCACCGGTGACCACCGCGATGCCGCCCACCGTCAGGGTTTGCAAACCGTCGAGCGCGGTGACGGTGAAGGTGCCGCTCTGGGTCAGCGCCGGTGTGTTGGGGCTGCTGCCGTCGCTGAGGTTTTTTTCGTAGACGGTCAGTTCGCCGCCGTTGACGTTCAGGCCATCGAGCGTCACCAGGTCGTCGTTGTTATGGATGTTCAGCACCAGCGTCGCGGTGCTGGTATCGCCATCGGCATCGGTAAGGGTGTAGACGAAATTTTCGGTGCCGTTGCCACCGCCGTGCAAGGCTTTGAAATCGGCATCGTTGGTGTTCAGGGTGTAGGTGTACGTGCCGTTGGCATTGAGTACCAAGGTGCCGAACGTCCCGGTGAAGGTGCCGCCGATGATCGGCCCGCTGTCAGGGCCGATGGCAATACGGTCGGCGCCCTGGACGTCGTTGGGCAGCACGCTGCCGGTGAGGGTCAGCAGGGTTTCCGATGCCGTATTGGCGTTGCTGTCATCTACGGCATGAGGCAGGTCATCGACGATATTCACATCAAGACTGCCAGTCGCGGTGGTGCCGTTGTCGTCCACCACGGTGACCGCAAACTGCTCGGAGAGACTGTTGGCGCCGTTGGCATTCGGATGCATTTCGTTGTCGACGAGGGTGTAGCTGTAGCTGACCACGCCGGTCGCATTGTCGTACCCGGTGATGGTCAACGTGTTGCCGAGTGGCGTGACGATGGAATGCGGGAAGCCTGTGATCAGGTCACCGGAAACCACCACGATGCCGCCCACCGTCAGGGTTTGCACACCGTCCAGCGCAGTAATGGTGAATGTGCCGCTCTGGGTCAGCGCCGATGCATCAGGGTTGCTGCCGTCACTGAGGTTTTTCTCGTTGACGGTCAGCTCGCCACCTTCGGCATTCAGGCCATTGAGCGTCACCAGGTCGTCGTTGTTATGGATGTTCAGCACCAGCGTCGCGGTGCTGGTATCGCCATCGGAATCGGTAAGGGTGTAGACGAAATTTTCGGTGCCGTTGCCACCGCCGTGCAGGGCTTTGAAGTCGGCATCGCTGGTGTTCAGGGTGTAGGTGTACGTGCCGTTGGCGTTCAACACCAGGGTGCCGAACGTCCCGGTGAAGGTGCCGCCGATAATCGGCCCGCTGTCGGGGCCGGTGGCAATGCGATCGGCGCCCTGGACGTCGTTGGGCAGCACGCTGCCGGTCAGGGTCAGCAGGGTTTCCGACGCGGTATGGGCGTTGCTGTCGTCGATGGCCTTGGGCACATCGTCGGTGATATTGACGTCCAGCGAACCGGTGGCGGTATCGCCGTTGCTGTCGTTCGCAACCACAGTGAATTGTTCACTGAGATTGTTGGTGCCATCACCGGCGGAATGGGTTTCGTTGCCGACCAGGGTGTAGCTGTAACTGACCACGCCGGTGGCCGGGTTGTAGCCGGTGATCGTCAGGGTGTTGCCCAGTTGAGTGGTGATCGACTGCGGAAAACCGATGGGCACCCCACCACTGATCACGCTGATCCCGCCGATGCTCAGGCTGCTCAGCCCGTCGGGCGCAGACACCGTGAACGTGCTGTGCTGAGTCAGTGCCCCCGGGTTGCTGGCCGACCCGTTCGCCAGGTTGGCTTCATTGAGGGTCAGTTCACCGCCCGCCACCGACAGGCCGGTGAGGGTGACCGGGTGATTCGGCACGTTCGCGGCAAACGGCGTAACGATGCCTTTATCGCCGTTGTCCGGCGCAGCGTCCCGGCGCTCCAGGGGGAATTCGGGAATACCGTTGAAACCCGCGGTGGGGAAACCAATCGTGGGATCGACCCGCCCGCCCACTTCCTCCAACAGCACAAAACTGTGGCCACCACCCAAGGCGCCACCAGGCGCGCCCGTTGTGCCCGGCCCGGCGGCGGTGGCCTCAGCGGTCTGGGTCGGGTCGGCACCGGCGGCAATGGCTTTTTGCAGTTGTTCGACATCGGTCAGTTGCGCCTGGCTCGGTGTTACCGCATCGGTGGTTTCCACATGCGGCACTTGATGCGCCAGTAATTGGGCGGTCATTTGCAGGCTGCTGTCACGCCCCAGGGTCAGCTCCTGGCCATTTTGCAAATGCACCGCCACCGCCCCTTCGGCCCCGGTGACCAGTTGCTCACCGGCAAACAGCCGATCGCCCTCGATCAGTGCCCGTCGAGTGCCATCACCCGCCACTGCATACACTTGACCGATGACCTTACTGACGATACCGATGAGCGTTGCCATGTGCATTCCTCCGCTGCCAACTGCTGTCGGCATCCTGTTTTCGCGAAGAAACGTGCTCATGGTTCAAGCAGGTTGCCCGAGACCCGTGTGCCGGAAAGCGTTTACCTGAAGTAAACCGCTGCCTCCCGACACTCTCGCCAGGCGTGTCGCTCGCGAGGGGGGTGTCTTGGGATCGGGATAAAACCCTCTGCAATCAATGGCATCGGGACCCACTTCCAAAACGACCGGCCTGCAAACGCATGCGTAACGGTTCTGAATCACTCGAGCGACAAAAAAATGTCGCCTCTAAACCGTCTCGCTCTCCTCCCCTCCAGCACTTCTTCGCCCTGTATCGAAAAGTGAATGGAACTTTCCAAAACCCTGTTGATGCTCCAGAAAGCCAATAAAACAAAGGCTTTCGCATTGAACAATGTGCTGGATTTTTCAGGCCGCATAAGTTTTTTTTGGCATAGCCCTTATGAAAAATTTTTCTTAGCTACGCTTCAGGATGTTCTTAGCTCTGTTGTTACAGGCATGAAACGGTTTCATCTAAAAATATCGTCAAAAAAATGGCGACCGCTAAGCACCATCAGGAATCAGGGAGATGCACCCATGCGCGTTTTAACCCCCCTTTGCAGTGCGATTCTGCTGGCCATGGCCTGCGCTTCTCAGGCTCAGGCGATGTCATTGACCGAGGCGATCCAGAGCACCATTGCGACCCACCCGGAACTGGCGTCTCGGGTCGATGCCCGGCTCTCGGCCGACGAGCAGATTAAAGTCGCTAAAGGGGGCTTTTATCCATCGGTGGATTTGAACGCCGCCTACGGGCGCGGCTACAGCGATAACACCACCACCCGGTCGCGGGGCAATCACAACACCGAAATCCTCACCTACACCCAGTCGGAACTGCGCCTGCGGCAAATGCTGTTTGATGGTTTCAACACCGCCAACGAGGTCGCGCGCACCAAAGGCGTGTCCAACTCGCGGGCCTATTACGCTCAAGGCACCGCCCAGGACCTGGCCCTGCGCACCATCGAGGTGTACCTCGAAGTGCTCAAGCGACGCGAACTGGTGACCCTGGCCAAGAACAATCTGCAAGCGCACATGCGGGTCAACGATCAGATCGGCCTGCGTACCCAGCGTGGGATCGGCAGCAACGCCGACGCCGACCAGTCCACCGCTCGCCGGGCACTGGCGCAAAACAACCTCGACACCGCCGAAGTCGATCTGGCCGATGCCGAAGCGAATTTCTACAGCGTCGTGGGGCGCATGCCCGATGAACTCGAAGCGCCGCCGTCGACCCGCGGCGAACTGCCCGCCACCCTGCCCGAAGCCCAGCAGAGCATGGTGGAAAACAACCCGTACCTGAAATCCGCCCAGGCTGACGTGCAATCGGCCGAGAGCCAGTACGAAGTCGCCAAGTCGCCGTTCTACCCACGCTTCGACGCCGAAGCAGCGGTGGGCGCCAATAACAATGTGCAGGGCGATCAAGGCCACGACAACGAATGGCGAGTGGGCGTGGTGATGAACTACAACCTGTTCCGTGGCGGCAGCGACAAGGCCCGGTTGGCCTCCGATGCGCATCAGATCAACCAGGCGATGGACATCCGCAACAACGCATTGCGCCAGCTCAACGAGAACATCCACCTGGCCTGGAACGCCATGCAGAACGCCAAGAAACAAACCCCGACCGCCCGTGAATACGCCGAAACCACCACCCGTGTACGGGCAGCGTATCAGGATCAGTTCGGTCTCGGCCAACGGACTCTGCTCGACTTGCTCGACAGTGAAAACGAGCTCTACAACGCCAACCGCCGCTACACCGAAGTGCGCTACACCGAGGAGTTCTCGATGTACCGCGTGCTGGCGAACATGGGCCAGTTGTTGAGCAAGCAACGGGTGGTGCTGCCCGCCGATGCGATCGCCGCCACCGAAGTGAAAAACGAAGCGCGCTTGCCTGAACTCAAATGAAGTAACGCCGTGTAGGAGCGATCAATGTGACCAGCATGGAAACCGGCAACACGGGTGTCGATCCGCGTCTGAGCTTCGATGATCCGCTTCTGGACGGCCTGTTGATTCTCTGCAAACTCCACGGCGCGACGGTCAGTCGCGCCAGCCTGAGTGCCGGGCTGCCAATGGCACACCAACGCTTGAGCCTGGACTTGCTGCCCCGCGCAGCGGCCCGGGCCAGTTTGCAGGCGCGGGTGCTGCGCCGTGAACTGGCGGATATTTCCGCGCTCAACCTGCCAGTGATGCTGATCCTCAACCATGGCCGCTGCGCGGTCTTGCGCCGTTGGGGCGACGATGGTCAGGCGCTGATTCTGCCCAGCGAAGCCGACGGCGGAGAACAATGGGTCAGCACGGACGAGCTGGCCGCCAACTACAGCGGCCAGGCCTTGTTCGCCCGGCCACGGCATGAACTCGAAGACTTGCGCGCGCCGCTGGTGCCGCGGGTCGAGGCGTGGTTTCGCGACACGCTGAAGCTATCGAAATGGCTGTACAGCGATGCGATTCTGGCGAGTTTCCTGATCAACCTGCTGGGCCTGATGGTGCCGTTGTTCGTGATGCAGACCTACGACCGGGTGGTGCCGAACCAGGCCACTTCAACCTTGTGGGTGCTGTCGATCGGCCTGCTGATCGGCACCGGTTTTGAGTTGGTGCTGCGGGTGGTTCGTGCGCACTTGCTGGACACTGCCGGGAAGAAAACCGACGTGATTCTTTCGGCGACCCTGTTCGAACGCATCACCGGCATGGCGATGAAAGCGCGACCCGCAACCATCGGTGGTTTCGCCCAGAGCATTCATGATTTTCAGGGCCTGCGGGAGTTTCTCACCGCCGTCACGCTGACCAGCCTGATCGACATGCCCTTCGCTGTGCTGATGCTGGTGGTGATCGGCCTGCTCGGCGGCTGGCTGGTGGTGATTCCGCTGCTGGCCTTCCCCATCACGATTCTCTTCGCCATGGTGATTCAGGCGCGCCTGCGCGACACCGTGCAGAAGAGTCTGAGCCTCGGTGCCGAACGCCAGGCCCTGCTGATCGAAACCCTCGGCGGCCTGGAAACCCTCAAGGCCTGCAGCGCTGAAAGCGAGCGCCAGCACAAATGGGAAAGCACCCACGGCGCCCTCACCCGCCTCGACAGCCATGCGCGCAACCTCTCCGCGCTGGCCACCAACGGCACGCTGTTCATTCAGCAGTTCTCTGGCATGGCGACCATCGTCGCCGGGGTCTACAGCATCATCGCCGGCAACCTCAGCGTCGGTGCGCTGGTGGCGAGCTACATGCTCGGCAGTCGCGTGCTCGCGCCGCTGGGGCAGATCGCCGGGCTGATCACCCGTTACCAGCAAGCGCAACTGACCATGAAAAGCACCGATTCGCTGATGTCGCTGCCGCAAGAGCGCGATGCCAGGCAGCGGCCGCTGGAGCGCAC
Source organism: Pseudomonas sp. FP1740 (assembly GCF_030687165.1). Lineage (NCBI taxonomy): Bacteria > Pseudomonadati > Pseudomonadota > Gammaproteobacteria > Pseudomonadales > Pseudomonadaceae > Pseudomonas > Pseudomonas sp. FP1740. The sequence continues at coordinate 1,717,748 of NZ_CP117461.1, read as the reverse complement.
GCAACTGCAAGGCGCCCTGGACGTCAGCGGCGTGACGTTCCACTACAACGGCCAGAACGCGCCGGCCCTGGCCAACGTCAGTTTCAGCATGAAGCCGGGCGAACGGATCGGCATCATCGGCCGTAGCGGTTCGGGCAAAAGCACGCTGGCGCGGCTGGTGATGGGTTTCTACGCACCGGAAGAAGGCCAGTTGCTGCTCGATGGCCTGGACCTGCGGCAACTGGACGTCGCCGACCTGCGTCAACAGATCGGCTATGTCGCCCACGACCTGCCCTTGCTGGCCGGCAGCCTGCGCGACAACCTGACCCTCGGCGCCCGTTATGTCAGCGATGCCCGGATGCTTGAAGTCGCTGAGCTGACCGGCGTGACTGAACTGGCGCGTCAGCATCCACAAGGGTTTGATCGGCCAGTGGGCGAGCGCGGTCAGTTGCTGTCGGGTGGGCAACGGCAAGCGGTGTTGCTGGCGCGGGCCTTGTTGCTCGATCCGCCAATCATGCTGCTCGACGAACCCACCAGCGCCATGGACAACAGCAGCGAAGACCTTCTGCGGCAGAAACTCCACGGCTGGGTCCAGGGCAAAACCGTGCTGCTGGTCACCCACCGCACCTCGATGCTCAGCCTGGTGGATCGGCTGGTGGTGCTGGACAACGGGCGGATCGTCGCCGACGGCCCGAAAGAAGCGGTGATCGATGCATTGCGCAAGGGCCGTGTCGGCTCTGCGACGGTTTAGGAGCGACCCATGGCCCGTTCATCATCCGACACACCACAAGACCGAAGCTACTTCGGCAGTTTCAGCAAAAGTGCCGAAAGCGAATTCATGCCGGAAACCGCCGGCGCCTCGTTGCAGGATTCGCCGCGCTGGTCGCGGATCACCGTGTGGCTGGCGGCGGCGCTGCTGATCAGCGCGCTGGTCTGGGCCAAATTCGCCGTGTTGCAGGAAGTCACCATGGGCGAAGGCAAGGCGATTCCGTCGAGCAAGATACAGGTGATCCAGAACCTGGAAGGCGGCATCGTCACCGAGATTTTCGTGCGCGAAGGGCAAATGGTGAACAAGGGCGACACCTTGCTGCGCCTGGATGACACGCGATTCCTGTCGAACAAGGGCGAAAGCGAAGCGGACCGCTATGCCTTGATCGCCCAGGTCGAACGATTGTCCGCCGAAGCGGAAGGCCGGCCGTTCAAGCTGTCCCCGGAAGTCATCGCCAAGGCGCCGCAAGTGGCCGATGACGAACGCTCGCTGTATGAACAGCGCCAGCGCCGACTGGCTAGCGAACAGCGCACGCTGACTGAACAACTTCGGCAAAAAACCCAGGAGCTGGCGGAATTCCGTTCCAAACAGGGGCAGTTCAGTTCCAGCCTGGCGCTGCTGCAACAAGAGATGAACATGTCGGCGCCGCTGGTGGGCACCGGGGCGGTGTCACCGGTGGAAATCCTGCGGCTCAAACGCAGCGCGGTGGAAATCCGCGGCTCGCTGAACGCCACGACCCTGGCGATTCCCCGGGCGGAATCGGCGATCAACGAGATCAAAAGCAAGATCGACGAGTCCGAACAATCCTTCCGCTCGGACGCGGCGAAAGAGCTGAATGAGAAACGCACCGACCTGTCGAAAATCACCGCCACGAGCATTGCCATCGACGACCGGGTGACGCGCACCACGGTGGTGTCGCCGGTTCACGGCATCATCAAAGTGCTGAAGGTCAATACCATCGGCGGCGTGGTTCAGCCGGGCAGCGACATGGTGGAAATCGTGCCCGTGGAGGACAACCTGCTGATCGAAGCCAAGGTCCGCCCTCAGGACGTGGCGTTCCTGCACCCGGGCCAGAAAGCCATGGTCAAGTTCAGCGCTTATGACTACACGATTTATGGCGGGTTGAGTGCCAGGCTTGAGTTGATCGGGGCGGACACCATTACCGATGACAAGGGCAACAGTTTCTATCTGATTCAGGTCAGAACCGACAAGAATCACTTGGGCGGGGATGTGAAACCGCTGCTGATCATTCCGGGGATGGTGGCGACGGTGGACATTATTACCGGGGAGAAAAGCGTGCTGGATTACCTGCTTAAACCGGTGTTGAAGGCACGGACCGAGGCGATGCGCGAACGCTAAGTCTCACCGTCCCTGTGGCGAGGGAGCTTGCGTGTGATCGTTCCCACGCTCTGCGTGGGAATGCCGCCCGGGACGCTCCGCGTCCCTTCCCGGATGTGACGCAGAGCGTCACTGGATGCATTCCCACGCAGAGCGTGGGAACGATCACATCACACGCTCACTATTTCGGCCCATGATTACGCTGAAAAACCTCCTCCCCCATCGCCGCGATCTGCCCCTCGATCAACGCCTCGAACGGCTTTAATAACGGCTCGAAACTGCTCGGTGCTTCGAGGGTCTGCAACGCCTGCACAATCGCCTCCACCGTCGACAACGCCCCAGGCCCAGGTGCCTTGCGCAAGCGATAACGCGACACCCCGCCCTCGGCCAAGGTCACTCTCGGCAACGCCGCCAACAACGGATTGAGGTGCAGCATCTTGCGCGCCTTGCGCCAGGTACCGTCCGGAACCACCAGCAGCAGCGGCTTATCACTCGCGGTGTATGTCTGCATCGGCTGCGCATCTTCACCGGGAAACAACAGCCGCGCCTGATAACCCGGTTGATTCAACAACGCCGGCAAATCCTCGAACACCTCGCCCACGATCAACTCGGCATTCTTGAGTCCCAACGCAGCCAATCGTGCGGTATTCAATGCATGGTTCACTTCACTCGGATGCTGCAACAGCAACACCCGCGTGCGGCTATCCAGGCTTGGGATCAGTGGGCACAGACAATGGGTTTGCGGACGCAGGCAGCGCGGGCACTGGATTCTGGACATATTCTTAAGCCTGATTGAGCTGTGCTTTGAGCAAATCACGGAAGGTCTGGATCAGCGGCTCGCGGCTACGGCCACGGCGCACGATCATCGAGAATGGTGCCTGATAACCGAACGTCGCCGGCAGCAGCACGCGCAAATCCCCCTTGTCGGCCCAGGCCTGGGCGTAGTGCTCCGGCAGGTAACCGATGTAGGCGCCGGACAGCACCAGAATCAATTGGGCCTCCATACTTTCCACGGTCGCCGCGCTGTGCTTGAAACCATGACGCGCCAGTTCGGCCTGGCTCCAGTAGCCGCGACCGACCATGCGTTGCTGGGTGATGACTTGCTCGGGGATGCGCCGCTCGGTGAACAGCGGATGACGGCTGCTGCAATACAACCAGTGTTGCTCGCGGTAGAGCGGCATGTAGACCAGACCGCTCATGCGCGTGGAAAAGGCACCGATGGCCAGATCGAGGCGGTTGTCCTGCACGCCGAGTTGCAGTTCGTAGGGGCTCATGACCGACAGGTGCAAATGCACCGCCGGGTGTTCCTGGCTGTAGGCGCCGATGGCTTCGGCGAACGGCAAGGCCTTGTCGCTGACGGTGGAATCGATCACCCCCAGGTTCAACGTGCCACGCAATTCGCCTTTGAGGGCGGCGGCATATTGTTCGAAACCTTCGAGTTCGGCCAACAGGCGCAGGGTTTCCTGATGGAACAGCTCACCCTTGCTGGTCAGGCTGAAACCACCGCGCCCGCGATGACAGAGCACCAGGCCGAGGGCCGCTTCGAGCTGGCTCATGTAGGTGCTGATGGCCGAAGTCGAGAGGTTGAGCTCGTGCTGGGCGTTGGCGAACCCCTGATGGCGGACCACGCTGACGAAGATGCGCAATAGTTTCAGGTCGGGTAAAGCGTTGGCCATGGGGGCTCCATTGCAAGGTAGTGCATGTTGCTTTTGTGGCGAGGGAGCTTGCTCCCTCGCCACAAGGGTTCGGTGCATGGAGGGGAGTCTATCTTCCCGCCCGCCATTAGTTTAGAAAAATCTGAACTAAGTATTTGCCCGTAGCGATTCTTCCCGGCCACTGCATTTCGCAGAATCGGCCCACAGCGGTGCCCGTCTCTCCCCGAGCGGCTTACCTGCATAAATAAAACAACGACGATGAGGCCTTACCCGTGGACAAGATTCTTCACCAACCACTGGGCGGCAATGAAATGCCGCGCTTCGGCGGCATCGCCACCATGCTGCGACTCCCCCATGTGCCATCCGCTGCCGGCCTGGACGCTGCCTTTATCGGCATCCCGCTGGACATCGGCACGTCCCTGCGCCCCGGCACCCGCTTCGGGCCGCGTGAAATCCGCGCTGAATCGGTGATGATCCGTCCGTACAACATGGCCACCGGCGCTGCGCCGTTCGACTCGCTGTCGGTTGCCGACATCGGTGACGTGGCGATCAACACCTTCAACCTGCTGGACGCCGTGCGGATCATCGAAGAGGCCTACGACAATATCCTCGAACACGATGTGATCCCCCTGACGCTGGGCGGCGACCACACCATCACCCTGCCGATCCTGCGTGCCATCCATAAAAAGCACGGCAAGGTCGGCCTGGTGCACATCGACGCTCACGCCGATGTGAACGATCACATGTTCGGCGAGAAAATCGCCCACGGCACCACCTTCCGTCGCGCGGTAGAAGAAGGTCTTCTGGATTGCGACCGCGTAGTGCAAATTGGCCTGCGGGCTCAGGGCTACACCGCTGATGACTTCAACTGGAGCCGCAATCAAGGCTTCCGTGTGGTTCAGGCCGAAGAGTGCTGGCACAAATCCCTGGCGCCGCTGATGGCTGAAGTTCGCGCGAAAGTCGGCGACGGTCCGGTGTACCTGAGTTTCGATATCGACGGCATCGATCCGGCCTGGGCACCTGGCACCGGCACCCCGGAAATCGGCGGTCTGACGACCATTCAGGCGATTGAAATCGTGCGTGGCTGCCAAGGCCTCGACCTGGTCGGCTGCGATTTGGTAGAAGTCTCGCCAGCGTACGACACCACCGGCAACACCTCGCTGCTGGGCGCCAACCTGTTGTACGAAATGCTCTGCGTACTGCCAGGCGTGGTCCATCGCTGAGGATCGGTCATGAACGAACGTGATCAGGTACTCAATGCCGCCGCCGAACTGGTGTCGGCCTTTGCCCGAAACGATCGCGAAGCCTACTTCGGCGCATTCAGCATCGACGCCAGCTTCGTGTTCTACACCCTCGAACAGCCTCTGTTGTCGCGCGATGCCTACCAGGCGTTGTGGGACAGCTGGCGTGCCGAGGACGGCTTCGAGGTGCTGTCATGCACCTCGAGCAACGCCTTCGTCAGCCTGCAGGGTGACGTGGCGATTTTCATCCATGACGTGGCCACCGAGCTGCGCATGCAAGGGGAGCAACACTTCAGCCAGGAACGCGAGACGATTGTTTTCAAGAAACAGGCGTCTGGCCAAGAACAACAAGGCCTATGGCTGGCCTGCCACGAACATTTGTCCGCAATGCCGGAAGGGCTGCCACCCCCTTAGCCAAACAGGTGACGCTCACGCACGATGAGCGCGCCTTTATGATCGGAGCAGATCATGAATAACAACAACAAAGACCAAAGCCTTACGCAAATTGAAACCTACGGGGTCGAGCAGATCCCGGACAACGAACGCACCGCAGGCCCGACGGACTTGTTCCGGATGATCTTCGGCGGTTCCAACACCTTCGCCACCGCCGTGCTCGGCAGTTTCCCGGTACTGTTCGGCCTGTCTTTTCAGGCGGGCGTCTGGGCGATTGTGCTGGGCGTGTTGCTGGGCTCGCTGATCCTCGCGCCGATGGGCCTGTTCGGTCCACTCAATGGCACCAACAACGCCGTGTCGTCCGGTGCGCACTTCGGCGTGCACGGGCGGATCGTCGGTTCGTTCCTGTCGCTATTGACCGCTATCGCCTTCTTCTCGCTCTCGGTATGGAGTTCGGGTGATGCGTTGATCGGTGGTGCGAAACGCCTGATCGGCCTGCCGGAAACCGACCTGACCCTGGGCCTGGCCTACGGTCTGTTCGCGATCCTGGTGCTGACGGTGTGCATCTACGGCTTCCGCTTCCTGCTGTGGGTCAACAAGATCGCCGTGTGGAGCGCCAGCCTGCTGTTTCTGCTGGGCGTCTTCGCCTTCGCCGGTCCTTTCGATGTGAACTACGCCGGCAGCGTCAGCCTCGGTCAACCGGGTTTCTGGGCGGCTTTCATCGGCGCTGCGCTGGTGGCGATGAGTAACCCGATTTCCTTTGGGGCGTTCCTCGGCGACTGGTCGCGCTACATCCCGCGTGACACCTCCAAGCGCCGGATCATGGCTGCCGTGGTGATCTCGCAGATTGCGACCTTCATCCCGTTCCTGTTCGGCCTGGCCACCGCCACCATCGTAGCGATCAAGGCACCGGACTACATCGCGGCCAACAACTACGTCGGCGGCCTGCTGGCGGTGTCGCCGAGCTGGTTCTTCCTGCCGGTGTGCCTGATTGCGGTGATCGGCGGCATGTCCACCGGCACCACGTCGCTGTATGGCACCGGGCTGGACATGTCCAGCGTGTTCCCTCGAGTGCTGTCGCGGGTCAAGGCCACGCTGCTGATCGGCGTGATGTCGATTGCCTTCATCTTCATCGGGCGCTTTGCGGCGAACCTGGTGCAGAGCGTGTCGACCTTCGCCGTGCTGATTATCACCTGCACCACTCCATGGATGGTGATCATGATCATCGGCCTGCTGGTGCGTCGCGGCTTCTACTGCCCGGATGACCTGCAAGTGTTCACCCGTGGCGAAAAAGGTGGCCGCTACTGGTTCACCCACGGCTGGAACTGGCGTGGTCTGGGCGCCTGGATCCCGAGTGCCGCGGTCGGTTTGTGCTTCGTGAACCTGCCGGGGCAGTTTGTCGGGCCGCTTGGAGATCTGGCTGGCGGGATCGACATCAGCCTGCCGGTAACCCTCGGCCTGGCTTCGCTGGTGTACCTGACGCTGCTGAGCCTGTTCCCGGAGTCGGCTGCGGTGTTCGGCCCCAACGATGCACGCAGCAAGGGCACGGATTCGCTCGGTAAACCGGCGATGCGACAAGCCGCCTGATTCAACACAGTGGTCAACGGAACTTCCGTGGCGAGGGAGCTTGCTCCCGCTCGACTGCGCAGCAGTCGCAAAACAGGCTAATGGCGTTTCTCCAGAAGAAACCTGGTTGCAGGATTTGGGGATGCTTCGCAGCCCAGCGGGAGCAAGCTCCCTCGCCACAAAAAGCGGTCTCATGGCCATATTGCTATTCAGCCTCACCATAAAAAAGACAATCGGAGACACGCCATCATGGCTTTGGATTTATTCGTCGTACTCATCTACGCCGCCGCGATGCTGATGCTCGGCTATTACGGCATGCGCAAGGCCAAGACCAACGAAGACTTTTTGGTCGCCGGTCGCAACCTCGGCCCGAGCATGTACATGGGCACCATGGCCGCCACCGTTCTGGGCGGCGCGTCCACCGTCGGCACCGTGCGCCTGGGCTACGTCCATGGCATCTCCGGTTTCTGGCTGTGCGCGGCACTCGGCTGCGGGATCGTGGCGCTGAACCTGTTCCTCGCCAAACCGCTGCTGAAACTGAAAATCTACACCGTTACCCAAGTGCTGGAAAAACGCTACAACCCGATGGCCCGCTCCGCGAGCGCGGTGATCATGCTGGCGTATGCGCTGATGATCGGCGTAGTTTCGATCCTGGCAATCGGCACCGTGCTGCAAGTGCTGTTCGGCCTGCCGTTCTGGGTCTCGGTATTGCTCGGCGGTGGCGTGGTTGTGATCTACTCTGCGATCGGCGGCATGTGGTCCCTGACCTTGACCGACATCGTCCAGTTCGTGATCAAGACCGTCGGCCTGATGTTCATCCTGTTGCCGATCTGCCTGTACCGCGTTGGCGGCTGGGATGAATTGGTGTTGAAACTGCCGGCCACTGCCTTCAGCTTCACCACGATTGGCTGGGACACCATCATCACCTACTTCATGATCTACTTCTTCGGGATCCTGATCGGCCAAGACATCTGGCAGCGTGTGTTCACCGTCAAGAGCGCCAAAGTGGCTCAGGTCGCCGGTACCTTCGCAGGCTTCTACTGCATCCTTTACGGCCTGGCCTGCGCCCTGATCGGTATGGCCGCTCACGTGCTGATCCCGGACCTGGACAACGTCAACAACGCTTTCGCCGCCATCGTCAAACTGTCCCTGCCGGACGGTATCCGTGGTCTGGTGATCGCCGCGGCCCTGGCGGCCATGATGTCCACCGCCAGCGCCGGCCTGCTCGCCGCTGCCACCACACTGACCGAAGACCTGCTGCCAAAACTGCGTGGAGGCAAACAGTCGAGCCTGGGCATGAACCGCCTGTTCACCCTGTTGACCGGCATCGTCGTACTCGGCATCGCTCTGGTCGTACATGACGTGATCAGCGCGCTGACCCTGGCTTACAACCTGTTGGTGGGCGGCATGCTGATCCCGCTGATCGGCGCGATCTTCTGGAAACGCGCAACCACCGCCGGCGCTATCGCCAGCATGGGCCTGGGCTTTGCCACTGCGCTGTTGTTCATGATCAAGGACGGTATGGACGCCAACACTCCGATCTACTACAGCCTCGGCGTGGGCCTGGTGAGTTTCGTGGTGGTCAGCCTTCTGTCCCGTCGCCCGGCCGTAGTGGCGAGCGCTGCCTAAGATTTCTATAACGACCTGATGCTTTCTTCGGCGGGTGTGGCGTCGGTTGCCACACCCGTTTTTTTCGGCTGAAGGAAACTGTTTATGAAGATCGTCAGCCGTGATCAGTGGTTCGAGGTCAAACAGCTCAGCGACGGTATCCGCCTGATTCACGAGCCGTACATTCGGCCTTTTTACCGCTGCAACCTCTGGCACATTCAGGGCCGCGACAAGGACTTGCTGCTGGACAGCGGTTCCGGGCTGGTCAGCCTGCGCGAGCAATTGCCGTGGCTCACCGAACGACCGCTGGTAGCGGTGGCCAGCCATTGCCATTTCGATCACATCGCGGGCCATCACGAGTTCCCCGAACGGCTGGTGCATCCGGCCGAAGCGCAGATCCTCGCCGAACCCGACGGCGACAACACCCTGAGCAAGGCTTTCGTCGGTGACGACATGTTCGAGGCTCACCCCGACTGCCCATTGTGCTACGCCGAATACCGGGTCAAAGCCGCGCCGGCCACCGGTTTTATCGAAGACGGCGACGTGCTCGATCTCGGTAATCGGGTCCTGCAAGTGCTGCACACGCCGGGTCATTCACCCGGTGGCATCAGCCTGTATGAAGCGGCGACTGAAACCCTGTTCAGTGGCGACATCATCTACGACGGGCCGCTGATCGAAAACGCCTACCACTCCAACCTCGATGACTACGCCCGCAGCCTGCAACGCTTGCGCGCGATGCCGATCCGCACGGTGCACGGCGGGCATTTCGGGAGCTTTTCCGGGGAGTATCTGCGCTCGATGATTGACGAGTGGCAGCGCCGACACGCCTGAAGCCTGCTGTACTCAGCGTCAGGGACCTCATAACGTTCTCGAAGAAGGATCTCATGACAAGAGCCGCCGTTCGTGCCGCCGTGCATCGTCGCATCCGCCGCCTGCTGGAAAACCAGGATGACTTCGACGACAACACCAACCTGATGCAGTTGGGATTGGACAAAGAGGATATTGAAGAGCTGATCTTCCGTCTGGAGGATCAGTTGGGGTTGACGGCGTTTACCGCCGAAGAAGACCGGATGCTCAAGACTGCCAGGACGGCGAATGACTTGACCCGGTTTTTGATTGAGATTGGGCGGTATTGAAACGGATTGCTAAATACATCCGATGGGCCGAACGAACCTCTGTGGCGAGGGAGCTTGCTCCCGCTCGATTGCGCAGCAATCGCAAGCTGCACTCGCGCTCAACCTGACCCACCTGAGTGGCGATGAATGGGGCCGCTGCGCGCCCCAGCGGGAGCAAGCTCCCTCGCCACAGGTGATTTGCCAGACTTACCTACGGCGCTGCTGGCGGCGACGTTGTTCGTCATCAGTGCGAATTGGCACCGGTTGCAGAGGCGGTTCAATCAAACCGAGTGCGACACCCAGGTCATGCAGCCAGTTTTGGATTTTCTCTTTCATGATGCCCCCCTTCAGGGTCGTGCCGAGCGGCCGAAGTTCTGTAGCCCCTTCGCACTGATAATAGTCCGAAGTCCTACGCAATGCTCGCTCAAGATCGCAATGATCTGTTACTGAATTGATCCAAATCCTTGGACGTTAGTTCAAGAAATTGACTGGGCCTGGACCATGGTCGACGGATACACCGCCTGCTGTTGCTCGATCCACGCGTTCAGATTGGCGCCGACCATGCCTTTGCGCCACATCAGCCAGGTGGTCGCGCTGGCAAACGGCTCGGCCAACGGGTGCACCGCCACGCTTTCACGCCCCGGCAGACTGGCGAGCATCGACTCCGACATCAGCGCCACGCCGGAACCGGCAATCACGCAGGCCAGCATTCCCGGATAAGACTCGATCTCCATGGCCCGGCCCATCGCCGCATGGTCATGGGCAAACCAGGCTTCCAGGCGCATCCGGTAGGAGCAGCCCTGGCGAAACGTGAACACCGAACGCCCTTCGACATCCAGCGCACTGCGCACCGGCGGATGATCGGCCTCGCTGATCAACACCAACCGTTCGTCGCACAACGGCACGCCGTCGAGCCCGGCCAGTTCCAGCGGGCCGTCCACCAGCGCCGCATCGAGGCGCCCGGTGAGCAGCCCTTCGAGCAGTTCACCGCTGGGGCCCGACTGCACTTGCAGGTTCACCGCCGGGTAGCGGCGGTGATAACGCGCCAACAGCTCTGGCAAGTGAATTGCGGCGGTGCTGTACATGGTGCCCAGTACGAAATCCCCGGCCGGTTGCCCGCCCTGCACCGCCGCGTGAGCTTCGTCATGCAAGGCGAACAGCTTGGTGGTGTAGTCCAGCAGGACTTTTCCCGCAGGTGATAACTGCAAACGCTGACGCTCGCGTACGAACAATTCGACACCCAGTTGCTCTTCGAGCTGTTTAAGCCGGGTCGACAGGTTGGAGGGCACGCGATGCAGGCGTTCGGCGGCTCGCGTAATGGAGCCCTCTTCCGCCACCGCTTGGAAGATCCGCAATTGGCTGAATTCCACGCCATTCTCCAAATCAGAACAAGTTTCTCACTATTATTCATTTTTAAAGAAAGTCAATCAGTCCTAGCCTGACGGTCATTGATCCTCGAAACGGAACTCAGACCATGTCCCCGCTGATTCGCTTAACCGCCAGCTTTGTCGCCCTGATGATGGCCATGGGCATCGGGCGTTTCGCCCTCACCCCACAACTGCCGCACTTGCTCAGCGAAGGTCAGATCGACCTGACTGCCGCTGGTCTGATTGCCGCCGCCAACTACCTTGGTTACTTCGTCGGCGCGGTGGATGCGATGTTCGCCCGTCGCCCCGATCAGGTTCGCAGGCGCCTGCTCGGCGGTTTGTGGTTGTGTGTATTGCTGACCCTGGCCTCGTTCTGGGCCAACGGGTTCTGGGCGCATCTGGCGCTGCGTTTCGGCACGGGCGTGGCCAGTGCCTGGGTGCTGGTGATGATTACCGCGTTGAGCCAACCGCTGGCAGCGGCGGCCGGTCGTCCGCGACTCGGCGCCTTGGTGTTTGCCGGACCGGGTCTGGGGATTTTTCTGACAGGGTTGTTGGCCTTGGGCTCGAACCTGCTGGGGCAGACGTCCGCAACCTTGTGGCTGGTGTATGCCGCTGTCGGCCTGGTGATGCTGCTGGCGATTCTGCCGTTCCTGCCGCAGCCGGCCGCCACTTCAACGGTGATACCGCTTGCCACCAAGTCGGCCGCCCAAGGCGTCGGACGCTTACCGGTAATCTATGGGTTGTACGGTCTGGGCTACATCATCCCGGCCACTTTCCTCTCACAAATGGCCAGCGCGCAGTTCCATGGGCAATGGCAAGCCGATCTGTTCTGGCCGTGCTTTGGTCTGGCGGCGGCGACCGGGGTCGTGTTGGTGAGCCTGCGTCGGCACAACCCGAACGCAACTCGTCATTGGCTGATGGCGACGCTATGGCTACAGGCCGCCGGGGTGTTTGCTTGCCTGTTGGGCAGCGGTGCCGGCCTGGCGCTGGGGGTGATCCTGTGTGGCGGGCCGTTTCTGGCCTGCATGCAACTGGTGATGCAGCGCTCCCGGGAACTGGCGCCCCACGCCACCCAGCGCAATGCCGGGCTGCTGACCGCGTGCTTCGCCGTGGGTCAGCTCAGCGGGCCGTTGCTAGCCGCGTTGAGCAGCCATTTCAGCGGTGGCTTGCAACCCGCGCTGGTGATCGCCGGCGGCGGTTTTATCATTGCGCAGGCTTGTTGCTGCGCCCGATCAGGGTTGCCCAAGTGCTTTGCGCAAACGACGGCGCACCCACTGCTCTGCGCTCACAAAAGTGATCCCGAGCAAAACCAGTACCGCGCCGATCACAAAGTTCAGGCTCAGCTCTTCACCCAGCAGCACCACGCCGAACGTGACGCCGAACAACGGCGTCATGAACGAAAACACCGCGAGGTTCGCCGCCAGGTAACGGCGCAGTAGCCAGAACCACGTCAGGTAGCTGAAGAACGACACCACCAATCCCTGAAACAGCACGCTGGCCACCGCCACCGTGGTCAGGCTGACATGGGTGACCTGACCACTGAGGATCGCAATCAGCAGCAGGCCGACGAAGCCGACGATCAGTTGATAAAACAGCGTCAGGGTCACCGGCGCTTCCGACAGGCGCGAGGCGCGCACCACCACGGTGGTCGCGCCCCACGACGCGCCGGCCAGCACACCCAGGGCATCGCCCATCAACATGCGGTGGTCAAGATTGTCCCAGGACACACCACCGGCAAACGCAATGGCAATGCCAATGAACGCCAGAAAAATCCCCAGCCACTGCACCGGTCTTAAACGCTCACTCGGCAGCAACCAATGCACGCCCAACGCGGTAAAGATCGGCGCGGTGTAGAGAAATACCGACATATGCGCCGCCGTGGTCAGTTGCAGACCTTCGGCAATGAAGAAGAACTCCAGGCCAAACAACGCGCCGGCCAGCAAGCCGCCGCGCCAGGTAGTCCCGACCTGATCCCAACCGCCCTTCCAGCAGATCAATAATCCTACAAGCAACGCGGAAATACCCGACCGCCCCGCCGCCTGCATGACCGGCGCGATGTCGGGCGCGGCCCATTTGATCATCACCTGCTGCACACCCCAGATCAGGCACAGCCCGACCATCACTTGCAGGGCAAACCCATCGGCGCTACGCCGGGTGGCGCTCACCGGAACACCTCGACAACACAATCCATGGCAGTGACTCGACAGTAAAAGCAAAGCCCCGGCCTTCCTGCTGAACAGAGGGTGCCGGGGCGAAAAATTATGCTGTCGATTATTAACCAGATGGACAGAAAAAGGTGTCTGCAAAAGACCTTTAAATCGCCACGTACGTCATCCAGCGATGACCAGCGCCGCCGATTGCTGTGCCTGCTCGCGCCTGGCTAGAGCGAAGTACAGGACGCCGCCGAGGAAGCAGCCGGTGAACCAGGCGAAGTTGGCCATCGGCTGCAACACCGGGATGAAAGTGATCGCAACGCCCATCAGGGTGGCAGGAATCAACGCCTTGACCGCCGTCCAGTTGATCCCGCCGCTGTAGTAATAACGCCCGCTCGGGCCGTCATTGAACAGCGCATCGACGTCGATCTGCTGCTTTTTGATCAGGTAGTAATCCACCAGCAGAATCCCGAACAGCGGGCCGATGAACGCCGCCAGCACGTCGAGGGTGTAGTGAATCACTTCGGGGTTGTTGAATAGGTTCCACGGGGTGATGAAGATCGACGCCATGGCGGCGATCATGCCACCCGCACGCCAACTGATTTTGCTTGGGGCGACGTTGGCGAAGTCGAATGCCGGGGACACGAAGTTGGCGACGATGTTGATGCCGATGGTCGCGGTGACGAAGGCAAAGGCGCCGAGCAGCACCGCCACGCTGTTGTCGATGCGCGCCACGGTGGCGATCGGGTCGTGAAGCATTTCACCGAACACCGGCAAGGTGCCGGAAACGATCACCACGGTCACCAGCGAGAACGCCAGAAAGTTTACCGGCAGCCCCCAGAAATTGCCGCGACGCACGTCATTCATGCTGCGGCAGTAGCGACTGAAATCACCGAAGTTCAGGGTCGGACCGGAAAAGTACGACACCACCAATGCCGTTGCCACGATCACCTGGCCGAAGGCTTCCCAGCCAGACAGGGATTTCTCCGCCAGGGTGAAGCTGATATTGCTCCAGCCGGCCTGCCAAACGATCCAGCCGGCGAGCAGGAACATCACGCCGTACACCACGGGGCCGGCCCAGTCGATGAAGCGGCGGATCGACTCCATGCCGGTCCAGAACACCAGCGCCTGGACGAACCACAGGCTGAGGAAACCGAACCAGCCGAGGTAGGACAAACCGGCAAAGTGCGGTTCGGCGTAGGCCGCCATCGCAGGAAAAAACCGCAGCACGACGATGATGAGTGCACTGGACGCCAGGTACGTCTGAATCCCGTACCAGGCCACCGCAATCAGGCCGCGAATGACCGCAGGAATATTCGCCCCGAACACCCCGAACGCCAGTCGGCAGATCACCGGGTAAGGCACCGCGGCTTGCTGACTCGGCCTGGCCACCAGGTTGGCGATCAACTGCACGATGCAAATCCCGCCGAGCAAGGCAATCAACACCTGCCAACTGGCCAGCCCAAGCGCAAACAAGCTGGCGGCGAACACATAGCCGCCGACGCTGTGCACGTCGCTCATCCAGAAGGCAAAGATGTTGTACCAATTCCATGTCTGCGGCAGTGGCCCCAGGTCCTGGTTATACAGGCGCGGGCTGTAGCCATTGGGCAATTGTTCGGTCATCGCGGGGCTCCTCGAAAGTACAGGCGCGGCCCCCGGGATGGGTGTGGCGAGCACACTGCGTACGGGAGCCGGCATGGTTTGTATACGAGTTGCTACGCAGAATGCGTGCCATACGATCTAAAGGTGTGACAAATCTGGCTTCCAACCCTGTTCAGAGCACAGCCTTCAAGTCGTAGAGGGGGTGATAATGCCCATGAACAGGGCGTCCGCGCCTGCAAACGGTGCAGGGCGTTATGTATACAAAGAGATGGGTGACTGCTACGCAGAAGGCTACCGTAGGCTGGATCCTTTTTTGATCACAACCTGCGGTAGCGCCTACCGGGGCCGGTGCAGGTCAGCTGAGTTCGATACGATCAGCGTGAATGACGATCTGGCCGTTCTTGTACAACGCACCGATGGCCTTTTTGAAGTTGCCCTTGCTGACGCCGAACATACTGCTGATCAGCGTCGGGTCGCTCTTGTCGCTGACTGGCAGGGTGCCGTTGTTGTCGCGCAACTTGGCGAGAATCTTCGAGTTCAGACTGGTGGCAGCGGCTTCGCCCACCGGCTGCAGGCTCAAGCTGATCTTGCCGTCGGCACGGACTTCTTTGATAAAGCCCTTCTCTTCTTTACCGGCGCGCATGAACTTGAAGATTTCGTTCTTGTGGATCAAGCCCCAGTGCTTGTTGTTGATGATTGCCTTGAAGCCCATATCGGTCGCTTCGGCTACCAGCAAATCAACTTCCTGGCCCGGGGTGTAGTTGGCCGGGGTCTTGTCCAGATAACGGTCCAGACGTGCCGTCGCGGTGATGCGCCGGGTGTGTTTGTCGAGGTAGACGTGCACCACGACATACTCGCCGGCAGTCATCTGGCGCTTTTCTTCGGAATACGGCAGCAGCAGATCCTTCGGCAACCCCCAATCCAGGAACACGCCGATGCTGTTGACTTCAACGACTTTCAAACTGGCGAATTCACCGACCTGAACTTTCGGCTTTTCGGTGGTGGCGATAAGTTTGTCATCGCTATCCAGATAAATAAAAACGTTGAGCCAATCTTCATCTTCGCTGGGAATATCTTTGGGAATATAACGATTAGGCAGAAGGATTTCGCCGTCCGCGCCACCGTCCAGATATAAACCGAAGTTAGTGTGTTTAACCACTTGCAAACTGTTGTAACGCCCGACTAAAGCCATGTCCAATACCCTCATTGCGTGGGCGGCATTCTACCCGGTTTTGCGGGCTACGTTCGGCGGGCCGGCTCGGTGGCGCGAGAAAATCCGCGCAAGGCCCTAATTTCCCTGGGTTTGGCGGGCGTGTTTGGCCGCTCGTCAGGCCGTTCGGGTGGTCTGGACGGTGGCCAGCCCATCCGAAAAGCACTATTTTTCCACTGAGGTTTTTAGTTAAAACAGCAGCTTAGGGGACTATTCCAAATAATAACTTGCGATTATTCGCGCACCTGCCGTGTGTATTTCGGGAGGATATTTACCAAGCAATTGTCAAGTATTTCCTGTACGATGCCTGGCCAAGTTAATTTCTACAGGTTAATGGCCGCCATGCGTGTAAAAGCATCCAACAGCAAAGCAAAGCCAGCTCCAGCCGTTGAAACCAGTGAATCGATCAACAATCAGATCGCTGCGTTCCTCAAGTCCGGTGGCGAGATCCAGCAAATTGCCAAAGGCGTCAGCGGCCAGACGTTCGGCCCGTCCAAGCAGATCACGCTGGGCAAAAAGTAATTCCCCCGTTTTAACTGGTCCCTAAGCGCTTTGAGCTTCGAAGCGCTTGGACTGGAACCCTCCAGCAACACCCCATAAAACAAATCAATATTTCAACAATCGACGAACGGCCCTCGATGCCGAACATTCGCCGGTATGCTTGCACGTGTCTGGATCAAGCGTTTCAGCAGGTTTTCACCACCTGCTCCTCGCAGCTCATGGAGTGACGCATGCTCAAGCCCCCTTTTCTCCTGCTCGCCAGCCTGTTGTGGTGTTCCGTCGCCCATGCGCAAGTCTTCCAGCGCGAATTGGGCGATTTCGATCTCAAACTCGCCACCACCCCCAGCCGCAGCATGGCCCAAGGGCTGGTCAAACCCTCGACGACCGGCTCGTTCCACGGTGGCCTCGACCTGAGCCACGACAGCGGCTTCTACGTGGGCCAATGGTCCCCCAGCATGGGGCTTAGTCCTTCGAGCAACCTTGAAGTCGACTCCTACATGGGCTTTAAACAGCCCTTCGATCACTCCCTCGGCTACGAAGTGGGCATGATCCATTACAGCTATCCCAAAGTGGATACCCTCGACAGCCAGGAGTTGTTCGGCGGCCTGACCCTGCTGGGCAGCCGCTTCGGCGCTGCCTTCAGCAACGACCCGGACAAACAGAACAGCACCCTGTTCGCCGACCTAAGTGGCAATCAGCCGTTCGGCATCGGGGTCAGCCTGAAATACACCACTCACCAGCTCAATACGCCGGTGTCCGTTGACGGTGGATATGTAGGCAGTTTTACCGACTGGTCGGTGAAATTGTCCCGGCCGTTCATGGGTATCGACCTGGACTTGATCTACAGTGACTCAAGCCTGAGCGGCAGCGATTGCTCCGCCTATTCCGGCCACAATAGCGAGTGCGACGGTCTGGTCACTCTCAAGGCTGTACGCGCCTTCTATTAATCGGCTGAACTGCCAGGCTCGTCCTGCGTTCACATAAAAGAACCCAATAAAAAACCAGGTCTTCGCAAGGGCTTGCCATGTCGCATTGGTTGAAACAGATCACCGTCATCCTCACGCTCAGCCTCACCATCGCCGCCTGCACCCGCGTGGGCCTGGCTTACCGCAACCTCGACGTGATCATTCCCTGGACGCTCAGCGACTACCTGGACATGAACCGCCAGCAAAAAGACTGGTTGAACGAGCGGCTCAAGGAACACCTGCGCTGGCACTGCACCACGCAACTACCCGGCTACCTCGACTGGCTGAATCGTTTACAGACCATGATCGAGACCAACCAGATCACCGACGCCGAGCTGCAAGCCCGTACCCAGGAAGCCAAACAAGCCATCGCCGAAACCGCCCGGGAAATTACCCCATCGGCCATCGAACTGTTGCAAGGGCTGGATGACAAGCAAGTCGCGGAAATGAACGACGCTTTCGCCAAGGACCTGCGCAAACGCCAGGAGGAATACCTCAAGCCACCTCTAGAGCAACAGATCAAAGAGCGAAGCAAGCGCATGGAAAAACGCCTGAATGCCTGGCTCGGACCACTCAGCCCAACCCAACAGCAACGGGTGATGGCTTGGTCGAGCGCCCTGGGGGATCAGAACAAAGAATGGATTGCCAACCGCGTCCATTGGCAACAGCAATTCAGCGCGGCGGTCGCGCAACGTCAGAGTCCGCAATTCCCACAGCAAATCGAGACACTTCTGGTTGATCGCGAGAGTTTATGGACCCCCGCTTACCGTGTGGCCTATGCCAACACCGAAGCCCAGGCTCGGGCATTGCTGGTGGACTTGATGGCCGAGAGCACGCCGTTTCAGCGTCAACGGTTGCTGCATAAGATTGAAGACATGCGCAAGGACTTCACTGATTTGAAATGCCTGAAAGCGGCGCAACGAGGATAGGTTCTAAAGCTGCAAGCTTCACGCAATCTGAGCCTTCGACGCCACTTCATCAAACGTCAATTCATCCAGCGCATCTTCCTGCTCATCCAGCACCTGGCGCGGATGCTCATTTCCCGGGATGCTGCTGTCGATCAGGCTCAACAAACTCGAGCCCCGGGGTGTCAATATGTAATTCTCGCCATTGCCACCCTGATCCTCCGGCCGAGGCTCGATATACCCCCGCAACAGCAGTATTTTTTCGTACTCACCGGCCATCGTTTTCAGGCGATCCAGATTCTCGAACGGCTCGCCCGCGGAGGCTTTCGCCGCCGCATACTGCTCGGCATAAGGCCGTGGAGTGAAACTGCGGCCAGCACTGTTCTGCACTTCGTGCAGTAAATGCTCGATCAAATCCCAGTTATAAGTCGTCATCCTGATCAACCTCCAGTGCCCACGAGTGAAATGGCCTTCATAGGTTGTGACCGACAGGGAGTGCAGCCGTTCAGCCGAGTTCTTTCCCCCAACCGACCGGCGGCCTGTCGATTTGAGCGCAGGCCAAACGACTAGGCTGTGTAAGACGGTTTACCCCTCTGCGCGGATCGACTTTCGCCACAGCAAGCAGGAGAAATCAGCATGAACATACAGAATCATCCGGTCGTGTCCCGGGAAGAATGGGTCGCGGCCCGCAAACAACACTTGGCCCACGAAAAAGCCTTCACCAAAGAACGAGACAAACTCAGCGCCGAACGCCGCGCCCTGCCCTGGGTAAAAATCGACAAACCCTACCGCTTTCAGGGCACCAACGGCGAACTGAGCCTGACCGACCTGTTCGGCGGCCGCAGCCAGTTGATCGTCTACCACTTCATGTTCGCCGCTGGCTGGGACGAAGGCTGCCCAGGCTGCTCGTTCCTCTCCGACCACATCGACGGCGCCAACCAACACCTGGCCCACCACGACGTCGCCGTGGTCGCGGTTTCCCACGCACCGTTCGCCGAATTCCAACCGTTCAAACAGCGCATGGGCTGGCAATTCGACTGGGTCTCATCTGAAGGCTGCGACTTCAACTACGACTTCGGTGTCTGCGCCCGGGCCGAAGACGTCGCCACCGGAAAAGCTACCTACAACTACGAAAAACTGACGGCGTTGAGGAAGAACTCCCAGGGCTTAGCGTGTTTTATCGCAATGAAGCGGGGGAGATTTTTCACACCTATTCAACGTATGCGAGAGGCCTGGATCTGCTGGTCGGTGCCTACAACTACCTCGACCTAACGCCCAAGGGCCGTAATGAAGAGGAAATCATGGAATGGGTGAGGCATCACGATCGGTATGAAGACAAGGTGTCAGCTAGTTGCTGCCATGGGGGGAATGCTTGAAGGATGAAGACTATAGTCAGCCCGGTAGCCCAAAAGGCGACCGGGTTTGGCGACCCAACCACGGAGAGTCCCTATTAATGACAGAGATTCCACCCATGGATAGATACATGTGTCGCCCGATTTACATAGTGAATGTCCTTTACGCGGAAGGTACGCTCTTCACGGGAATGCGTTCCTGAGGCTGAGTTATATCGTAGACATGCTGCTCACAGCGGCTACCAACAAACTGGAACTCCACCAAATAGACCTTGCTTCTTTCTGGTGTGAAAGTGGTTTTGATCGGGCCGCAGCTATAGATACTCCCAACACCCGCGCCATTCGAATAACCCGACACCTGGAATGGCTGATCGACATCCGCCTGCACTTCCAGCTGCGGGAAGCGTTTAAGCGTGGCGCTGTTGGCCGCTTCGTTGAGTTTGGCGATCCAGCCGAAGACCTTGCCCTGACCTGAATCCACCACGGTGCCAAGCACCTCCATACGCTTGTCGGGATCCGCTGCGCGAAGGATCGAGAACTCTACCGGGGTAGTGCTACCTGATGCTTTCATGATGATCTTGGCGTGTTGCGCATCGACGGCCACTTTGTTCTGGTGCAGCTGAATACCGTCCGTCAACAGGCTGGGGGAAGAGTCCCGGACGTTGGAATGGCAGCCCGGTAATGCCAGAATCTGGGTGAGTGCTAGTAGTGTGGTTCTTTTCACGTCTGAATGTCCTTTAAAGCGTATGTTCGGCTGATGAGAAAATATTTGTCAAAGCGGCGCGTCATAAACGCTGAGTTCGCTATAGGGGGACTGCCACATCCCAAAATCAGACAGATTTATTTTCTGGCCGTCGCATAAAACCAAACAAATAAATCCGTCCCCTTTTCTTTCCGTCGATTAGCAAGGGTGGATGTCAGGAAAAATGGGCACGCTAAACATGTTAAGTAAGTGCCATTCTGGTCTGTCCCCGTACCCCTAATCCGTCCCACTTTTCTGCGCACACTTACTCAAAAAACCTAGTCTGTCCCCGGTTACCCTGTTCAGGGCTAGACAATCAAACCTACTTCGTATTCGACACATAAGGATTAATACCAGCCTTTATCAACCGCTTTTGTAATGCGAACAGCATTTTCATTGCTGCTTCGGTACTCTGCGAAGCCTCTAGGGCTTCCAGCTCTGATATCTCATCCTCGCGCATAGCAATCTGATGTGATCCAGCATCGTATCGTACAAAAAACCGATCCCCGCGAGCCCATATCTCCATGTCGCTGAACTGAAATAGCTTCTTGTCCATACCCCACCCTTACCGAAAAACATTAGAAACAGTGTAGCCTCCTGGCTGCACAGGATTTATCACAGCTTCTGGAAAACCTCCAGGACTAGTAAATCCACCGGGTCTCCAAAAGTCATTTGTGTAGTGGTCAACTAATCCCGGACACGACGTTAAGTTTTTCTTCGGCCCGAGCTGGCGCCAGCCCACCGTTGAATTGATGGGGTCGAACCCAGTTGTACCGATGCATCAAGAAGTGGCTGATATCGCGCTGGGCTTCTTGAGCCGTTCTGTAGCCCGTGGTCGGTATCCATTCCGTTTTCAAGCTGCGGAACACGCGCTCCATTGGCGCGTTGTCCCAGCAATTTCCTCGGCGACTCATGCTCTGGCGCATGCGATAACGCCACAATCGCTGACGAAATAGCCGGCTTGCGTATTGCGACCCCTGATCTGAGTGAAACAGCAGACCCGAAGGCCTGCCACGCTGCTCGTAGGCCATATCCAGGGCCTTGATCACCAGTTCAGCGTCCGGCTTTTCCGACAACGCCCAGCCCACCACCCGGCGCGTGCAAAGATCCAGCACGACCGCCAAGTAATGCCATTTCCCCTGGGCCCAAATGTAGGTGATGTCGCCGCACCAGACTTGATTCGGGGCTGGCACATCAAACTCACGGTTCAAGGTATTCGGGATATCGAGTCTTTCTACTGTCGCTCGTTTGTAGGCATGTGAGCCGGGTTGTTTACTGACTAAATCAAGCTCGCGCATCAAGCTGCGTACTTTGAATCGACCGAGCTGCTCACCGTCTTCACGCATCAGCGACAGGATGCTGCGGCTGCCCGCCGCACTGCGACTTTGCGTGAACAACTCGCTCACCCGGCTGCGCAACCTAAGCCGTTCAACATCGGGCGTGCGGCGCCTAAGACGCTGGGCGTAGTAGCACGAACGAGTCACTGCAAACACTTTGCACAGCCAATCAATCGGTTCATGGACGCTCAGCTGATTGATCAGCGTGTACGCCCGTGATCTTCCGACATCAAGAGCGCGGTAGCCTTTTTTAAGATGGATTTCTCTCGCTCAAGTCGGGCGATACGAGCTTCCAGTTCCTGAATTTTTTGCTGTTCCGGGGTCAGTGCTTTGCTTTGCGGGGTGACACCTTGACGCTCTTGCTGAACCTGCTCGACCCAGCGGCGTAGCGCAGACTCGCCGACGCCGAGTGAACGGCTGGCTTCGATGTAGCTGTAGTTTTGCTTGAGCACGAGGTCGGCAGCCTCGCGTTTGAATTCAGCAGAAAAGGAACGGCGTTGTTTGGTCATTTGACACCTCGATCTGGCGAGTATTCTCGCCTAAATGGGTGTCCGGTTTCATTAGACCACTACATTTGCGCCGAACTCATTAACTGACGGAATGCGATATCCATCGACTTTTGTAATATTCACTAGGGCTGGATTGTTACCAAGATACCCTTTATCAAGTCCCAGATATTGCTCTAACTTCGAGACATCCCCGTTTGCGCGCGATATCGCATCTTGCGCAACACTCTTAGGCAACACCCAAGTCTCAGTCCTACCAATGGTCCCAGCGCCGAAAAAAAGGGACGGATTTATTTTCTAGCCACCACACGAGCCAAATAAAAAATCCGTCCCATTATCCATACTCCCATTATCCATAGGCATTGGAGTAGATTTGTGGGGAGCCCTCAGAGCCTGCCCCCGTTTCCCGCGTCTATCTAAGCGCCCAGTTATGCACTGAAATACGCTCAATAGTTTGATCTGGAGCATGTGCCAAAGAGGCTCGATAATCTGTAATAAAACTAATACCACTAATATGCCCACCATCCTTCACAATCAAAAACTCATCATCAACATCATTAAAATCAAGCTTGAAGCTTTTTTCTAGCAACAACAAACTGTCGCCCACTCTGACATCCTGAAATGCTCCTAAGTACCCCCTACCCACGACTACCCGACACAAGGTCTCACTACGTTCAAATGCAAGAATAACCAAACCATTCATATATGTAAAAGTAACAACATCACCACTATCAAAACCTAATTTTTCTCTTACACCAATCCAGCCTTTGTTTTTCAGAAGCACATCGTGTATACCAGCATCCGCCTCATACCAAATAACCGGACCAATTAACTTCATCACAGATAGAAGAGAATCACCCAACTGAAAGCCTGCGGCGCTTATCTCTGAAACCAATTCAGCTTCTATATTCGGAACAAAAATCGCGCTCATTTAACGTCTCCTCTCCAAGCCAGCCACTTGCTTGAGAAAAAGGGGACGCCCATTAGGTATCCCTTTAGGTATCCCTTTAGGTATCCCTTTAGGTATCCCTTTAGGTACTTGCACACATTACCACTTAGAAAATATTATTGTAGTCATACATATATTCCTCATATTCATCAAGCCCCCAAATATGACCATCCAAGCGATCAACCATAAGCATCCCACCTGCTTTTTTCTCCCCATGACCGACAGAGCTCAAACTAAAAGACCAAAAAAGAGGTGGACATTGCGATTGATCTCTCACTCCTACTACTACACCTTGCTCTGCAGAATATTTTTTTGCTATTTCAAATGCTATCTCAAATGAAATCTCACCTTCTCGATATTCGACGGGAACACTGAAACATAATATCTGCTTTTGCCGCAGAGCAGACACTACCGCCACAAGCTTTACCCTATTAACACTTACAAATAAATAACCACTAAATACCTTGCCATCTTCGCAAGCAAAATCATTATCAAACAAACGTAGCATTTTAAGTCGCGACGCATCCACCGGACCACATAAATATAAATCACATTTCTTCTGCATAATATTTATTCACCTATGGATGGACAATTACGCCACCGTTAAGAATCCCTTCTAATGCGCTTGCGGGGCCAGACAAATAAGTCCGTCCCCTTTTCTCACATAAATCCGTCCCCTTAGGCATTTTAGGCATTAAAACCTTAATCTTCCGTCCTCGTCAGTGCCTGTAAATATTTAAAAGGAGAATTTCCGACATCAAACCCCATATCTAATGCTAACTGCTGAATTTCTTTAAACTCATCAATAGTCAAAGCCACATCATATTCACAAATATGTTCACAAAGAATCTCTAAGGCCAAGCTCTCTTCATTATATTTAACATAGTCCAATGCACCCTCAAGAAACACCGCCCCCAAACGCCCTTCAAACTTAGCACCTAACTTTAATATTCGTTGCGAGTACATAGCAGCCTACTTAATCGATTTATAGGGTGGTATAGGTGCGTCGTCAGGAAATGCAGTTACGACATTGCTTATCGCGGGTTGATAGACAACACGCATACGAACCCCATCGCGCACCTCGTAAGCAACCCACTTCGCTGGATCGCCATTTTTTGTGTACAAACCGCCCGTTCCCGTCTGGGCATACCACTTCGTATCTGGCGAAGTCACAATATCACCCACTTCATGAATTACCTTATCTGCGGACCAGCTTTCCGGAAAAACTGTTTTCCCGGGTTGCCCCGAGAGAAAACGGGGACAGACCACGTTTTCCATCTAAAAAATCGAATGCTTTTTCGGTCTGCCCGGGCATCCCCGCCGAGCTCGTCGCCCAATCATAGCTTCAATTTCGGCTGCAAATCGCGAATCACCAAGTACATAGTTGCCATTGGTGGCAGCCCGAATCTGGTCAACCAATCCTATCTCCAACTCGCTTGATAGACTTCAGCAGTCGATACATCTGTGTCCCCCAAGCGATAGGTACTGAGCATGCGGGGTAATGAGATCCGAAAACTCTGATTGTGCGTTAGCACGATAACTCGACCAACGATATTCCGCAGGATGCGTCACCATTTTGGCTCTGACAGGATTCATCTCAATGTAGCGATAACAGGCCAATACATAACTATCACTTTGAACAAGGCACGAACGGAAGCGTCCTTCCCATAAAGTCCCACTACGCCCATATGTACGATTTATGTATTGCACATATCGTTGCCCTATTCCTTTCATAAGCGAACTGGTGCTGCTGTGCCCATGAGAGCTAATCAACAAATGGACATGATTAGTCATAAGACACCACGCGTGAATTTCACACGAATCTTTGTTGGCCTGCTCAGCAAGCAGCTCTAAATAAAAAAGGTAATCATCCTCTGAAAAAAAAGCAAACTGATCTATTATTTCCTCGTTGAATCAGATGCAAGGGGACACCTGGCATCAAGAGACGTGCTCTGCGTGGCATATGGTGAATCCGTTCACAATTAATGATGCCAATAACTTAGTCAATCCTACGAAAAACAATCTCCCTATCTATTTCACACTTTTTCAGATCGCTAAAGTGCGACACAGAAAAATGTAGTCTACCCCCATTTTTTGCCATTCTCAGGATAAACGTGGTCCGTCCCCGTATTTCATAAAACTAAACAAATATATCCGTACCTTCTTCTGCTTTTCCGCTCAAAGCTCCATTGCTCTGCGTATCTTTACCCGTAGTGGCGGCACTGGTGATCACACTGCAACGCGCAACATTTTTATTTCTTGAGACTTACCACTCATACAGATTACACCTGCCACCAAAGCCCCCTACTCATTGCAGCCTATATCTTCATAGAATATCCAATAGTCTCAGAGTCAAGTTTCAGACATTGAACCAGGGCTTTTAACCAGGATGTCGAATATTGCACATATGGGCCTAAAGATGAATTATCTAACTGCAACCCACCGTCATCATCAAGAATCTTCAATCCAAGAAGCAAAGTCACTTCCCCATCGACCTCAGAGAATCCCAACTGATCGTTATTGAAGTCTCCACCATATCGACCTGGAATCAATACAGCGCCATATCTTTACACTAAGGACTCAAATAGCCGACTTCAAAGTATCGCTTGCTCCGACTAATTATTCATAATAACGCTCCCGAGCCAATTAGAAGCTCACTTCAGAAAACTGTAAATGGGATTGTAATTAGCCAGGGGTTTAACCGGAAGCCACTCAACAGGTATGTAAGGTGTGTCAACCCGGACTTCATAACCATGACGCCAGGCAATTTTGGCATAAATCACGCCAAAAGTAGAAATCAGACCTTCGGAAAAGCCACTTTCAATACTGAGTCTTTTCTTTATTGAAGCCGGCGAGGTTAACTCTATCAAAGCAGCCTCCATTCCTGCTACATCACCGTTCGCAAGCGCCATAAAGAAATCATTATCCAGCAAAAACATTTTTTTCGGCCCTTTTGGTGGATTGGCACTCATCCGCAAGCAACGCTCGACTAATTGAGAAAAGTCCCCTTTAACTGCCAAGATTATCTGGTAGGCTAAAAAATCTGCGGTTGTCGTCGACTGAACTCTTTTTTCGTCAATAATTTCACTACAGTGACAAAACCAGTCAATAAGTGAAGCATTATCCGAGACAAGCGCCCTCATAAAGTCCATTGCTTTTGGAAGCAAATTCATTTTATCGCTTTGAAGCATAAACTGGTATTTATGCAGACATCCAGAGACGTAAAACCAGTTTTTCATAACCTCAAGATCGGCGCCTTCAAACCACGCATATATGCCTTTCGCGAAAGCATACGACGAAAGCCTTCCTGCACATGCAACAGGATTACCTTGATTGCTTTCAATATTGACTATATAGCCATCCACATCAAACCCACCATCTAGATGGGATTTGGTGTGCTCCAGCCTGTCTTTAGCCCTCGCCTTCCCCGGACCATAACTCTCAAATGAATTCACCCCAACAACCTCACTTCAACTTCGCCATTATTAATTGACCAACAGGAAAAGAAGGAAAAGGGGCTGCCCCCGTTTTCTGCCCCCTATCATGATGAAAAAAAACAGCCATTCTCATCGACCCAAATCACAGCTGGAATTTCATAAAAATAAATTGTGAGAGCCTCATCATCCTCACTCACTACACCTTCAGGCCATTTGCTTTCCAAATATGAAACGATCTGCCTCGGACTTAACTTCCAATGAGATTCACTATCATTAATGGAGAATTTAGGATGCAGGTTATCTGGAGATATATAGCAATCCGCATCTGGCGCGATGAACTTTATTTTCCCCGTCGTTAGTAGATGCTCAACCACAGTAAAAAAAGCATCTTTCTGCTGAGAAAATGTTAAATCGGGATTCCGCGCTCCAATAGAACTAAATAGAGCAGAAATCCACAAACCAAATGAATCCCTCACTATCTCTTCAAGAAATTTAATAGCCATTATTACCTTCCTATTAGAAATTCTATTTCTGGATTATATGTCGTACCTGTTGCGCCTTTAGGAACATCTATAGTCCAGGCTGGACCAGTCTGTCCCGAGGAGGACGAAAAATTTCTAAGAATAAAGTTCCCATGCGACGTATCAACAGGAAAAGGGGACCGGAAAAGGGGACGGATTTATTTTCTAGCCACCGCACGAGTCAAACAAATAAATCCGGCCCCCTTTCTGAAAAATCTGGGATTCCTCAGAATCCGTCCCCTTTAGGTTATTAATGGGTTCCTCCTTTACGCTTCTTCTTTCCTTCGTTACAAAAACCGAAGTTTCCAATAGTCATTACCTGCCTTTACCCAGTATCGTTCGTTATCAGGAATCAGAAAGCTAAAATCCGCACACTCTGAGATCCAATCTGAATAGGCAAGGTCTTCATGAGCGCGCCCATAATCCAGATGCATATATATTTTTCTATCAAAATTTATATAAAACTTCGGAAAACGTGAAGAAATGACATTTGCATGCTTAAAGTCAGCCATACTTAACACCTCACCCGTTAAATAGTACGCCTCAACCTTCTTAAATATATCGCCATCAACCCCAATAAAGTTCTCAAGCTCAAACGAAGACAGGATTTTTTCATTTGAACTCTGTAAATACTGCGGAAAATTATCCGCAGTCATTCTCAGAATACCCCCTCTAAATTCTTTACAAGCAAGATCATACTGCTCTTGGGTAATATCTCCACCCTCGAGGTAGGCACGATAATCTTTCTCCGCATCAAGACAAAAATTGTATTTTTCATCAACAACCCAAAAGCATCTCCCCAAATGAACAAAAAAGCAGACACTTTTTTCGCCATTCCAGAGATCATCAAAAACCGATTGATTCAATTTCATTTCCCGAACTCCTTGAGAAATTCATCTTGGGTATAAACGCGCGCGTTACTCGAGTTTTTTCGAGCAGCGATTCCCAAACCTTAGGTAACTCCAACGAGTAACCTGGCTGACCCGGATCTACTCTTTTGGGTGCGTCAGGATCTCTTGCAGGATAAACGTGGTCTGTCCCCGTTTTTCCAGTAGTCGCGTCCCAATACCCCTGTGCCGAACCGGAGCAAAAAAAGGGGACGGGTTTACTTTCTAGCCACCGCACAAGCCAAACAAATAAATCCGTCCCCTTTTCTTACACCTTTTCTTACAAGCTGCCGCCCCGCGCATGCATCTTCAACCCCTAACCTATTGATTTCTAGCAAGAAAAACCGGGAATTCCTCAGGATCTATCCCCGTCCCCCCTCGTTTACCTTGATTCCACTTATCTTTTACCCTTTGATACAGCGATCCAAGCAAGGTCATCATTTAAATTCACGCCAAACCTTACCCCACAAGAGTCGTATACACGACTAACGACCCTATCGAGCGAAAACTGAAGTACAAGGCATACCTCATTTTCTGCCACACTTAAAAAGCCTACCTCATCCCTGTATCTATCACTTGGCCAACCGTCAATATTAAACATGGGCAAACCCGCTACGGACACACATTTTAGATAGTCTTCATCACTGACCAGAAAGTCCGACTCACCATAAGCAATAAGTCCAACCTTAGCTATAGCACCACTACTCCGATTAAGTCCTATTTCAACTAGCGAATCCACAAAGTTACCTACCCGCCAATAAAACGGAGCCGCAGGCACTTGCTCCTTACAAAACTCCACATTCAACAACACATACTGACCAAACTCAACTATCACTGAAGAAGGCTCTTTAACACCAACAACTCTTAACATTTTTACCTCGACTTAAAAACAGCATGATACAGAGCGGGAAACTGGTCGGCAGTTTTGGCGGGAGCAAACATTAACTCCCACCCATCAACATTAATCACCTCACGGTACTTCAACCCTGCATTGGCCGCCGTTTCTACAGCAGCTTTAAGACTACTAAGCTGCACCTGACTCGCTAATCGTACAGCCTCAGGGGTGTAATTCTCCGCTTTGTAGGCCGCGTATTCAGCAATGTGTTTTGTAGCGTTCCCATCAACCCATATTTTTTCACCACTCCCGAGACTCAACTCAAAGGATTGAGGAATAACCGAACCAGGATGCACCGGCCCCACAGGCTTGATCGAGTCCCAAACTGTACCAGTTTGGCCGACGCCCAAGGGGGTGTCGGGTGCTTTCGGAGGCGTGTCATCGATCTTAGGAGGCGTTACATCAGTTTTAGGCGGCGTAACCGGCTTCGTCGAATCAAGCACCGGCACATCCGTATCCGGCATCAGATCTTGCATTCTGTTGATCTGAGTTTTGACGACGTTTATATCAACCGACGCCCCGATTTTTTTGACAGTGTTGACCGATACGTCGATCCCCATTCTCGAAAGGGTCAGCGCACTGTTGGCAGAACTGCTCCCGCCTCCAGCCAGAAGCTGTACAACAAGCGCTAATGCCTGCCCCATTTGGTTGCCGAGATTTTCTGCGTTGGCATCGCCGCCTTCGACGACCGCCTTTCCAATCTGATCAATTTGGGACTTGAACGCAGCAGCGATTGCCTTACCCAAGATCGCCTTGGCCTCATCGGAGGATGCAAATTCCTTAACGGCCTCCCAACTCTCAACTGGGTCCGTCATGAACATAACGGCGCTATCCAAGGTTCCTAAACCTGCGCCGGCCATCCCGTCCGTGAAGCCTTTGAGGACACCCGAACCGGTCAATACATCCTGCCGTAGAGAAGTGATCTGCCACTTCATGGCGATCGCCAGTTTCTTGAGCGGATTAGGTTCGGCATCGATCTCTTTCTTTGCCTGCACGTACTGCTGTGTCGCCAACCAGTTGTTATCGACGTTCGCCGTAGCCGCGTTATTCGCGGTCGCCGCACCATTCGGATTGCTCATGGCCGCAATACCGGTCACCAGGCTGGTGATGATGTTGCGTTTGGCTTCTCGCTCTACTGCGGTTTCGTTCGGATCGGAATCCGCGAACAGTCCCGCCAGTACGCTGGCAGCAGAACCACCCAAGGCACCAGCCGAGCAGCTCTGATTGCTGGCGGCCGCGCCGGCACAACCGAGAATGGCATGCAAGGCTGCGTGCTCAGGGCTGCCTTCCTTCAACCCCTTTTTCACCAGTTCGCCGATATACGCCGAGCCTTGCTGCTGGACGTAGTTGACCACCATGTTTTGTGCAAACTGGGCACCGCTGCCGGCCACATTTCCGCTGATACCGGCGACCAAGGCTGTTGCGATTTGCCGGTAAGTGCCACCCGCTCCCCAGTTATCGCCGATCTCCTTGATCTGCTGATTGAGCACCAGGTAGTTCTCGTGGTGCTTTATCCGATCGTCGTCAGACAAGGTCTTATCATTCGATGCCGCTTTTTCCTTCTCGGCCAAGCCCTTCTTCTGATCAATTTCCCTCGCACGACTCTCAATGTACTGAGAAACGTTCTGCACAAACTTGCCGACGATCTCGAAATCCACGCCGATTTCTTGCGTATCGAAGATCGGCTTGAGTTTGTTACTGCCGTCACGATCGCTGGAAACATCGGTATTGATTGCGGCAATTGCCTGCTCTGCCGTCTGACCGGTCAACTCCTGTTGCTTGACGGTATTGGTGATGGTGACCGCCGCGCCGCTGATCCCGCTGTGGGTGGTGCTGCTGGAACTGTCACCGGCAAACAAGGCAATCGGTGTTGTAACGCTCACGCCATCCTTGCTGGCAACGACAGGCCCGCCCCTATTGGCCGTAGCGCTGGCGTTGCCGTTTGCATCACGACCGATATCGCCGCCGTACCCACCACTGAGGTTGATACTGCTGGCGTCATACTCAGCCTTGTTCTTGATGTCAGAGCTGGTCAGCGTGCCGGTACTCAGGGTGTTTTTGCCGTCGGCGACCGCTTTGTCGCTGCTGGCGATGACTGCCCCAACAAGATCGGTATTGCCGGTGACTTCAACCTGGAAGCCGCCATCGCCGGCCTTGATGCCTGATTGTTCGCTAACGCTGGCGTACTCGCTTTGCATGTGTTGCTGGGCGATGCCGCCGCTGACGCTGCTGGTGCCGTAACAGAATGGAGGAATGCAAAGGCTCACACCTACGTTGGCACTCGACTGCTGCGATTTGTAAGTGCTGGTGTCCTGCAAACTCTCGATGTTGAGGTCGCCGCCGACTTTGACCTTGACCGTTTCACCGCTGGCGACTGCGCCCTTAATGTTGGTATCGCCACCGCTTTGCAGATTCAGCGTATGGCCGGACTTGATCGACGTGTTGGTTTGGGTGACATCATCGCCATCGGCGCTGCCGCGTCCCTTGTTGGCGGCCAGTTCAAAGGTGATGCCGTTGCTTTCACCAAAGCCGAAACCAATTCCGGCGCTCCAGCCACTGTTGCTGTTGCTACTTTCCTGATGTGCGGTGTTTTGTGCAGACAGCAAATTGATCGCGCCGTCGGCTTTAAGGGAGACGTCCCCGCCACCTTCGATCCGGCTTCCAACCACATTGATGTCGCTGTCAGCACCGGCCCCGGTGGAGACGATGTTGATGTTGCCGCCAGCTACCACGCCGCTGCCCACGACGTTACGACCACTCTGAGTGCTGGTCATGTTGCTCTGGCTGTTGCTCAGATTGACGCTGACCTTAACCCCGGCTTTAGGGTCCTGCATTATGGCCTTGCCCGCGTCCATGGCCTGATCGGCACTCATGGCCGCGTTCACGGCAGCCAACGCGACCATACGATCATCACTGGTTTTCTGCGCTGCTTCGCCCATCTGCTGAATGCCTCGCAAAGCATCAAGCAGCGGAATGCTCACCGTCCCACCGACGGCCGTACGGCTGGTACTGGCCGTTTTGGTGGATTCCATGGTGTCGAAACCGGCCTCGATATCGACATGCTTGGCAGTAATGCCGATATCACCCTGAGGCGTGACCAACTGACTGGCGGTTTGGGTGTAATGGTCACCGGCTGTGAGGCTGATGTTGCCGCCCAGCGATGCGATCTGGCTGCCCGACTGGCGGGTAGAGGTGTATTGATCGGCTTCTTTCTGTTTGACGATCCCTGTCGCACCCTGCCACCAGGAGCCTATTTCACCGGCTTTTTTACTGCCGGATTTGGAGCTCGACGTCTCGGTACTTTCTGCGCTGGTGATCTCCAGATTGCGACCGGCATCGATGCCGATGTTCTTGTCGGCTACCAGCGTACTGCCCTCAACAACAGTGTCGCGGCCACTCTTGATTTGAATGCTGCCGCCACTGATATCACTGCCGATGCTTTGGGTTGAGGTCGTTTGCCCTTGTTGCGATTTTTGCGTGGAAGACAGCAAGCCCGTGAACGTTGCACTGGTCTTGCTGGAGCTTTTCGACTGAGAGGATGTTTGAGTTTCCTCGCCGGCACCAATCAATACGTCGTTGCCAGCGGTGAGTTTCACCGCTTCTTCAGCACGCAGTGCAGCAGCTGTCAGCGAGATGTCATTATCGGCTTTCAGTTCGATGTTTTTTGCGACCAGCTCAGTACTGTTCAAGCGGGTCTGCGTGACTTCCGAACTGCTGGACTTGCTGGAGGACCATCCCTTCTTGGACGAAGCATTAGCCTGGCTTGCGTAGTCTTCGGCGGCATCGAGATTGATGTCACCACCCGCTGTGACGAGCAACGTTCCATCGCTGTTCAGCTTGGCGCCGGTGGCATTGAAATCCTCCCCGGCGGAGATCGCCAGTTTTTTCCCGGACGAAACACTCGAGCTGACGGATACGTCCGCTTCGCTCTCGGTCATCGTCGACTTTTTCTTGCCGAACGAGCCCTTCTTGGTTTTCGAGTAGTAGGAGTAGTCGACGTTATCCGCTGTTTCCAGATTCACATCACCGCCGGCGTATAGGTAAGCTTCATCCTTCGCACTCACCCGGCTGGCAATCAGGTCCAGATCCTTGCCCGCATTAAGGGCAACACTGCCCCCCGCATTAACAGTGGTAGACACCTGACTGACATGATCTTCCTGACTGGTAACCTTCTTGCTCTTGCCATACGAGTGCTGCTCATCCGCCGCCGAGGCCAGGGTCAAGTCGCCGACAGCGCTCATGCTCACATCGCGTTTGGCGTCGATCTGACTGGCAATAACGGAGAGGTCTCGACCGGCGTTGACCTTCAGGCTCTGCCCCACATCTACGTCTGAGCCATATTGGGTAATGGTCTGATCCCTATGCAGCCCCCGCTCGCCACTGACGATCTGTTCGGCTGATGTGAGGTTGACGTCACGACCGGCAGTGATCGTGGTATCCGCTCCGCTTTTCAGCACGCCGCCAACGTTGTTGATATCGCGTCCGGCATTGAGAGTGAGCGAGTTTCCGGCTTCGATGCGAGCGGCGTTGTCGACGAAGTCCGTGCGCTCGTTGCGATATCCGCTGCCGCTTTCGTGGGTGGTGACGGTGCGTTCGTTGATCACGTCGCCCCGGGTGGCGGTCAGCGTGACGTCACGGCCGGCGATGATGCCGCCGGCCTTGTTTACTATGTTGTTGCCGGCTTTCAGGTCGAGGCGATTGCCGGCTTCCACCAGGCCGCTGTTGACCAGATCGTTGGTGGCGGTGGCCGACAGGTTGTTGGAGGCGCGCAAGGTGCCGGCGTTGTTCAGGTCTTTGCCGGCGATCAGGGTCACGTCGCTGCCCTGGATCAGGGCACCGTTGGCGGCCAGGCGATTGTTGGCGTTGGCCAGGTACAACACCGGCACCAACACTTGCTCGCCGTTCACCTCGGCATTTTCCATCCACACAATGTCGTGGGTCAGGGCCGCGACTTGTTCGGAGGTCAGGCTGACGCCCAGCGACAGGTTGAGTTCTGTTTTGCTGGCGACGGCGTTGTTCATCAAGTATTTGAACAAGCCTTCGTCGCTGGTCTGGCCATCGATAAAGCGCTGACCGGTACGCGCCACTACCGCTTGTTGGATCAGGCGTTGTTCATAAAGGCCATCGCCCAGGCGCTTGGCACTTTGGTCGGGGTCGTAGCCGAGGTTCGACAACAGGTAGTCCGAGCTCATGAATTGCTTGAGGTCGGTGAGTACCGGGTTGGTTTCGATCAGGTATTTCTGGGGTTTGGACTGGCCGCTGCTGGCCGGCAACCCTTGGACGCGATTGATGGTAAAGGCCGTGGAACGACCCGGCAGCGCCGAGCCGGTTGAATTGGCAGCCGGTGCGCTGACGTTGATCGCGCTGGCGCCGGCGCCCACGTTCGACGCCACATAATCAACGGGCTTCAGGTCAACGCTGCTGGCGGAGGCCTGAGTGTTGCTGACCGGTAGAATGTTCCGTGGCTGGACGCTTTGCAGCGGTTGCTGACGCTGGGTCGTGCTGACGCTGCCGCCGCCCATGGTCCAGCTTTGCGGACCGCTGGCCACTGGCGTGCTGCTGTCTTGGCCGCTCAGGCGGAACAGGCCGTTTTGCCCGGTGGGCAGAGCGAAGCCGGGCAAGGCCAGCGGGTTGACTTGCTGTTGGGCCAGGTTGGGCGGCAATTGTTGATTGAGGGTGATGCGGGTGGAGAACTGGCTGCCCGCAGCACCGGTGCCCGTGCGCGGGCCACTGCCCACATAGGTGTAGCCAGGGCGTACGACACTGTTATCGATATTGTTCTGGGCGTTGATGTTGACCGCGCCAGCAGCCTGGATCACGGCGGCGTAACTTTGGTCGCTGGACGAGATTTTCGTGGTGCTGCCTAAGTTCGGATACTCCACTTCGGTCATGCCGATAAAGTTGGCTATTCCGGCCTCAAGACCGCCCAGGTCGTTGGGGGTGTAGCCCGCGCTTTCGAACCAGTACTTGTCGGTGAAATTACTGGCCGCGTTGTACCATCCGCCTGCGTTGCGAGTTCGTTCGGAGCGAAATACCCGGGTGGTCTCGGTTTCGCCGGTCTCGATGCCGCTGTTGGTCAGGTTGACCAGCGAGGCGCTCAGATTGCCGCCGGTGGCTATGGTGCTGCTCTGGTTCAGCAGGTCACCACCGGTCAGGGTAAGGTCCCCGCCCGCCGTGATGCTGGACGCGGCACTGGCATCAGTGACTTCAAATTTGTCGCGCTGCACGATCTCCCAAACATGGTTTTGCTTGCCGCTGCAGTCGCCCGCGTTCACCCCTTCGATACAGGTGATTTCGCCGATTCGGGCGGTGTAGATACCCTGGTTATTGGTGGTCAGCACCGCGCGGATGTTCTGAATCGTGCTCGCCGCCAGGCTCATGCTGCCGTCGCTTTGAATCGACGCCGAACTGTTGACGATGCTGGCGGCCTGGGCGCCTTGACCGTTACGGTCGATCGTCAGGTTGCCCAGGCTGTAGATGTTGGCGTAGCTGTTGTTCAGCGCATTGACCCGCAGGCCCATGTTGCCGCCACTGAAGATCAGCCCGTTACTGTTGACCAGCGAACCGGTGGTGACGGTCAGTTGTTGAGCGCTGGCCAGCGTCCCGAAGTTGTTGATCCCGCCGGCGTTAACCGTCAGGTTGGCGCCCGAAGTGAGGCGACCGGCGTTATCCAGTTGACCACTGACATTGAGCGTGGTGTTGCCACCGCCAGCGATGCTGGAGGTGACGCTATTGAGGCTCACTTGCGCGGCATTCAGGCCAAGGGCCCCTTGGCTGCTAAGACGACCAGCCCCCCAGTAAGCACCGCTCAGCCCCACGTTCATGCTGCCGTCACTGGCAATCAATCCTTCGTTGAACCAGTTGACACCGGTACCGACGAGGCTATCCGAGGCCAGCAACTGACCACTCGCCGTCTGGGTGAAACTATTGACGTTAACGGTCAGGCGCCCAGCCTGGATGACGTTGCTGTTGGTCCAGCTGTCGGCGTTGAGGGTCAGGCCGCCGCGAGTGACGATGGTGCCGCCGGCGCCGGTGACGTTGGCGGTGGAAATGTCGAAAGTACCGTTGCCCACGTGCAGCAGACTGCCGCCGCCGTTGAGGAAGCCGCCCACTGCCATTGTCAGGTCAGTGTTGGCGCTTTCCAGGGTGCCGTTGCGGTTGTCGAACAGGCCACCGATCTGGAAGCTGGTTTTGCCTTTGTCGCCGAGGGCGCGCAGTTGGCCGGTCTGGTTGTCGAGGCTGGCAGCCTTGATCGACAGGGTGCTGTCGCTCTCGATGATGCCCAGTCGGTTGTTCAGGGCACCGCTGAGGGTGAGGTCGATCTGTTGACCGGCAATCTGGCCGTCATTGTCGCCGCTGTTGTCAAAGTTGTTGCCGGTGACGCTGACCTTGCCTTTGGCGTAGAGGCCGCCGTTGCGGTTGTCGAAGTTGCCGGTGACGACAGTCGCGTCGCCGCCTTGCGCAGCGATACGCCCGCCGTAGTTATCGATGCCGGCCAGCGCGGTCAGGTTCAGGCGCTCGGCCTGGGTGACGCCGCTGCGGCGGTTGTTGTTCAGGTCATAGCCGTTTTTCAGCACACCGGTCAGGTTGGCCGTGAACGCGGCTTGCAGGCTGGCGAGCACGCCGCCGCGGTTATCCAGGTTGCCGGCCTTGATCGACAGGTCACCGGCCTTGGCGACAATGCGGCCGCTCTGGTTGTCAATATCGCCGCCGATGGTGAGGTTCAAAGCGCCCTGGCTTTGCAGGGTGCCCTTGGCGTTGACGAGACTGGCGGCCTGGATTTGCAGGTCGCCATTCTGGCTGTAGATCTGGCCGTCGGCGCTGTTCTGTATCGTGCCGCCGGTGGTGATGGTCAGTAGATCATTGGCCGCGATGGTGCCGAGATTGCGGTTGTCCAGGCCACCGGTGAGCAGCGTCATCAAGCCTTGGCTGGCGATTTGACCGCCCTGGTTATTGATTTGCGTGGCGCGTTGCACCAGCAGTGGGCCGGCGCTGGCCAGTTTGCCGTTGGTGTTGGTCAGGGCGCCGAGCAGGTCGAGGGTCACGGCACCGTTGCCGATCAGATTGCCGCCGGTGTTATCCAGTGTGGTGCCGGTGAAACTGAGGTCCTGTTTTGCGTTGACGGTACCGCCGGCATTACCCAGGGTCATCGCCTGCATCGCCAGGGTTGCGCCGCTGTCGATCAAGCCGCCATGAGCATTGTTCAGCAGGCCGCTGAGGGTCAGGGTCTGATTGCCGCCGCTGGAGAGAATGCCACCGTTGCTGTTGTCCAGGCTTGCTGCGTTGACGTTCAGGGTTTTCTGGCTGACCAGTGCACCTTCACCGCTGTTGAGGATGGCACCGCTGACGGTGACGGCCACGTCGCTGTCATGACTCGACAGCGTGCCTTTGTTGCGGTTGTCCAGGCTGTTGCTGGTGAGGCTCAGGCCTTGCCAGCCGGAGATCAGACCGCCCTGGTTGAGTACCGTGTCGGCGTTGACCGTCAGCAGGTTATTGCTGATCAATTTGCCGTTGTTGTTATCCAGTGCGCGGGCCGTCAGATCGAGGCTCTGGCTGCTGGAGATTTCGCCGTTCCGATTGTTCAGGTCACGCAGGTGCTTGAGACTCAGCAAACCCGTGGTGGTGATCAGGCCGGCACCGTTGTTCAGGTCGCCGGTAGCCGCCCCGAAGTCGATGGCAATGGCGCTGCCCAGCAAAGAACCGTTCTGGTTATTCAGACCGCTGCTGTTGATTGTCAGCTCCGTGGTGGCGTTGATCAGCCCCTGGTTCTGGTTCGTCAGCAGCCCGTCGAGGCTCAGGTCGAGGTTGGCGCGGCTGGTCAGCGTGCCGCCGCTGTTGTCCAGGCTGGCGGCTTTGACGTCGAGTGCTGCAGCGGCGATCAAGCCTTTGAGGTTGGTCAGTGCCTGATCGATGCGCAGGGTCAGGGGCTGATTGCTCAGCAGTTTGCCGTTGCTGTTGTCCAGGCTGCGAGCAGCGATGGTGAAAGCCTCGGCGCTGGAGATTTCGCCGCCGTTGTTATGAACGTCGGTGAGGTTTTTGAGCATCAACAACGGCGCGCTGATCAGACCATTCTGGTTGTTCAGCTGACCCTGGTTCAGATCCAGTGTCAGAGACGTGTTGCTGAACAGTTGCCCGCCTTGCTGATCCAGGCCGGTGACGCTGGCAGTCAGGGCACCAACGCTGGCGATACGACCGCCATCCTGGTTGGTCAGTTGGGTGGTGGTCAGGTCCAGACTGGCGCCGCTGTTCAAGCGACCGGCGTGGCTGTTATCCAGTGCGCCGGTGTTGACGATCACCGCCCCCTTGCCACTGATGCTGCCGTTATTGCGGTTGTCGAGGCTGGCACTGTTGAGTGTGATGCCAGCATCCGTGACGATCTCGCCGCCCTGGTTGAGAATGGCGCCGGTGGTGGTCAACGTCAGCGGCCCTGCCGCGGAAACACTGCCCAGGGTGTTGGTCAGGCTGGCGGCCGTGACCCCGAGTGAGCCTTCAGCGCTGAGCAGACCCTGGCTGTTGTTCAGGTCCCCCGTGAGATTGAGCGTCAGGTTTTTCTGACTTAACAGCGAGCCGCCACTGTTGTCGAGATCGCGTCCGGTCAATGTCAGGTCGGCCTTGCCCGAGAGCAGGCCTTTGGCGCGGTTGATGATGTTTTCGACTGTCAGGGACAGTGCACCTTCAGCGAATACCTGGCCGCCATCGCTGTTGTCCAGACTGTTGCCGATCAGGGTGACATCTGACTTGCTCGACAACTCGCCACCGCGGTTGTCGACCGATTCGACGTTCAGTTGCAGCGCGTTGGTTGCGCCGATAAGGCCGCCAAACCGGTTATCGAGATTGATGCCCGTCAGGGTGAGCCCACCGGTTGCGATCAACTGACCGCCCTGATTGTTCAGGGTCGCAACGTTGGCCGTGACATCGGTTTTACCGGCGATCTGGCCACGGGTGTTGTCCAGGCTATCGGCGCTGAGGTTCACGTCACCGTCAGCGATGAACGTGCCGTCCTGATTGACGATCTGACCGTCCACCGTCATCCCGAGGGTGCCATGACTGCTGATCAAGCCGCCGGTGTTGTCCAGGCGCGCGCTGTGCACCTCCAGGGTCTGTGCGGAAATCAGGCCCTTGATGCTGGCGAGCAGTTGATCGATGTGCAGCGTCAGCCCCTGATTACTGATCAGCTTGCCGTTACCGTTATCCAGGTTCCGGGCGGCCAGTGTGAAGGCCTGGGCGCTGGAGATTTCACCGTTGCGGTTGTTGACGTCCGTGAGGTTTTTCAACATCAGCAACGGTGCATTGATCAACCCGTTCTGGTTGTTCAGTTGGCCGTGATTCAAGTCCAGGCTCAGGGCGGTTTTGCTGAACAGCTGACCGCCCTGTTGATCGAAACCGGTGACACTGGCGGTCAGGGCCTTATCGCTGGCGATTCGGCTGGCAACGCCATTACTGACCTGGGTCGCGGTCAGGTCGAGCGTATCGCCGCTGATCAATTGACCGCCCTGAGTGTTGTCGAACGTACCTGTGGTGACAGCGGTCGCGTTCTTGCCACTGAGCAGGCCGTTCTGGCTGTTGTTCAGGCTTTGACTGTTGAGGGTCAGGCCGCTGTCGGTGGTGATCGACCCGCCCTGATTGTTCAACACTCCCGTCGTCGTTAGCGCCAACGCACCGGCGCTCGACACGCTGCCGCGGGTATTGTCGAGGCTGACCGCGTTAACTGTCAGGGTGCCTTCGCTGCTGATCAGGCCTTCGATGTTGCTTAGCGCGTTGTCGAGGCGGATATCCAGCCCAAGCTGAGTGACCAGGCTGCCACCGCTGTTGTCCAGGTTCTGCCCCGTTACCGTCGTGGCGCCCTTGCCGAACAACAGCCCCTTGTTCTGGTTGATGATCTGCGCCACTTTCAGGCCTAGCTCGGTGCCGGCCAGGATCTTGCCGCTGTCGCTGTTGTTCAGGCTTTGGCCTTCGATGGCCACATCAACGGCACTGGAGATTTCGCCGCCGCGGTTGTCCACCTCATCGACATTGAGTTTCAGCGCTTTTGTCGCGCCTACCAGCCCGCCACTGCGGTTATCGAGCCCCTTGCCATTGAGGGTCAACATTCCTTGAGCGACAAGCTCACCGCCCTGGTTGGTGAACTGCGCAACCTTGGCCGTCAGATCGGTTTTGCTGGAGATACGGCCGCCGCTGTTGTCGACGCTGGCCGACTCCAGTTGCACCGGCCCCGCTGCACTGAGCAAACCGTCGCGGTTATCCAGATGAGTGCCGTTGAAGTTGATGGCCGCCTGGCTGTTGAGCAGACCTTGCTGGCGGTTATCGAGTTGTCCGACGGTCAGTTGCAGGTCTTTGCCAGCGCGTACTTTGCCGGTGCGGTTATCCAGTGAATCGCTGCGCAGGGTCAGGCGATCCTTGCCGGTCAGGCTGCCATTGCGATTGTCGAGGCTGCCGGTTTGCAGGTCGACCACGCCTTTGGCACTCAGGTCGCCATTTTGGTTATCGAACAAGCCATTGATGCGTGCGGTGAAGCTGCCGTCGCTAACCAGGCTGCCGCCATGACTGTTATCCAGGCTGGCGGCGCTGATGCTCACGCTTTGGCCGGAGCCCAGCACACCGTTCTGGTTATTCAGGGCGCCGATCAAGCCAATGTTCAGGGCTACGTCGCCCGTGACCTGGCCGTCACTGTTGTCCAGTGTTGTGGCGGTGACGGTGGTGGTGCCGGCGCTGGAAACTTCACCATTGTGGTTGTTCAGGTGGCCGAGATTGGCCGTGAGGTTGCCGTTGCTGGTAATGACGCCCTGGGTGTTGAGAACCTGCGTGGCTTTCAGCTCCAGAGTGCCGCTGCCCAATACTCGGCCCTTGTTCTGGTTATCCAGCGTAGTAGCAGTGATGCTGGTTTTTTTCTGCCCGCTTAAAGTGCCGCCCTGGTTATTCAACGTCTGCGCGGTATTGACCGTCAGGTTGCGGCTAGCCACCACGCTCTTGCCGGTGTTGGTGAAATTCTGCGCATTCAGGCTCACGTCGCCGCTGGCATTGCGGCTGGTATCAGCATTGACCCCGGCTTCGATGATGCCGTTGTTGGTCAGCACACCACCGGCCGTCAGCGCGATGCTGTCCCGGGCGGCGAGGGTTTGCTGGTTGGTCAGGTTGCCTTGGGTTTGCACGTTCAGCGCCGTACCGGCATAGACCGGACCGCGCGCATCAAGGCTGGCCGCTTTGACGTTCACGGCGCCCGTGGCCGACGTTTGCGCGAGACTGAGATGACCGTTGGCGTCGAGCTGGATATCACCACCGCTGGCGGCCAGGTTGCCGTCGAGTTTCACCCCGACCCCGGCTTCGGTGCCGACCAGTTTGATCGCCCCGGCGTACATGCCGCCCAACGCAGAGGAGTCGATCGCCAGTTGCGGCTTGGCACTGCCGTCATCGGCACGGGCAGTGGCGTTGAGGCTGTCGGCGTTGACGTCGTTGCGACCGGCAACGATGGTCAGGTTTTTCGCCTGGATCTCGGCGTTGATCTTCGCGCTGCGGGTGATGATTTCAAACTGGTCGACGTTGTTGGCGTTCAGCCCGGCGCCGTCGATGGTGACGCTGCCCTGATCGACCTGGAAGCGATCGAGGCGACCGCTACCGTCGAGCACCGGCTTGCCGGTGGTCAACGTCACGCGCGGGGTATTGATGAAGCCGCAGCCGTTGCAGCTGATGCCGTAGGGGTTGGCGACGATCACCCGCGCCGACTGCCCCGCCACTTCGGTGTAGCCGCGCAACTGGCTGGGGCTGCCGCCGACCACTTCGTTGAGGATGGTTTGCGCCGCGATCCCGTTGGTCAGGTTCGGGTTGCCGACAATGATCCCGCCCAACTGGGTGGCGCCGGTCTGCGCGGCGACGTTGTTGAGGATCACCCCCTGGCTGCCGACGTTGTAATCGTGGAACTGGTTATGCGACAGGCCCGTGCCGTTGGGCGTGGCGATCTGGACGATCGGCACGCCATTGCCCGCCTGCCCGAGTCTGGTGCCGGGCGTGGCCACCACGATCCCGTCGGCCTGGGCCCACATCGGCTGCCAGAACATGACGTTGGCCAACAGGAACGCCAACCCGCGCTTGGGCATGCCCCAGAAGTGCTCGCGATTTTTGACCGCAGCCGAGGGCTGGCTAGCGAGGAAGGCGTAATGGCGAACGTCCATGTCAGTGTTCTCGAAGAGGCGTAATTAGAGGAAGAAATCCACGCGGAAGTAGATCGGCGCTTCGCGCTCGGTCAGCACGTCAGGGCGTTCCAGGGAATGGGCAAAAGTCACGCTGGCGGCCACATGCTGACCCCGGGCAAACAACTCCACGGAATCGCTGGACATGCGCCCGTGCTGATCGCCGTTATAGCGGTCGCCACGGATCACACCCTGGTCGTAACCGAGGCTGGTGCCGTATTCGGCGAACACCGGGCGCAGCCATTCCAGGGTGACCGGGCGGCTCCAGCGCAGGTCGTTGCGCCAGTAGCCGCCGCTGTCGCCGGACAAGGACTGGTCCTTGTAACCACGGATCGAAGACAGCCCTCCGAGGCTGGTGCGTTGCGGGCTGAACAGCACGTCTTCACTGCGCTGGCCGGTCATCAGGCTGCTGAAACTGAAGGACTCGCCCCACAGCTTGAACGGCTGCAGATAACTCGCGGTGGCGGTGTATTTGCGGTAACGCGCGTTCGGCTCGCCGGGGCCCGGATCGCCGTTACCCTGGGCGTCGAACGCGCCGATGCCTTGTTGCATGCCCAGGTCGAGGTTGACGAAGGCTCTGCCGACCCGCCGACCGTGGTTGATGCCGAACTGCGCTTCGCTGATGCGGTTGCTGCTCAGCTTGAGCTTGCTGTCTTCGATGAAGTTGTTGGTGCGCAGGTACGACAGGCCGGTGCTGAGCGAGGTCTTGCTCAGGGCGTCGCGATGGAT
Source organism: Pseudomonas sp. FP1740 (assembly GCF_030687165.1). Taxonomy (NCBI): domain Bacteria; kingdom Pseudomonadati; phylum Pseudomonadota; class Gammaproteobacteria; order Pseudomonadales; family Pseudomonadaceae; genus Pseudomonas; species Pseudomonas sp. FP1740. Next base: position 1,674,842 of record NZ_CP117461.1, on the reverse strand, counting down.
CACCCGCTCGGCGCGCAACTGATGGTTTTCGCTGTCGCCGGTCTGCTTGAAATTGAAACCGTTGGCCTGCGCTTGCGAGCGGTACTCGCTCTGGCTGTAGGTGTAACTGAAGTTCCACCAGCCCCACGGCACGCTGTAATTGAGCAGCGCGTTGTTGGAGGTGTGCTGGTGATCGCTCACCGCATCATGACCGCCGCGCAGCATCAACTGATCGGCCAGGCCCAGCGGGCTGTCCCAGTCAAACGTCGTGCCCCACTGCTGCTCGCCGGTGCTGCGCTGGCCGTCGTTACTGCGCGACAACCCGACACGCCACGGCTTCTGCGGGGTGTTCTTGACCAGCACCTCGCTGCCACCGACGTTCTTGCCCGGGGACAACTCCATCTGCGCCTGATTCGACGGCAAGCGGTTGAGCTGATCCACCATCTGCTCGATTTCCCGCAGATTGACCAGCTCCCCGCTCCTGCCGGGAAAAGCCATCCCCAGTTCGCGCTCCGACAGCTGGCTGCCCTCCGCGCCCTTCAACCCTTCGAGCCGGCCCTCGACCACCAGCACCTTCAGATGCCCGCCGGACAAATCCTGCTGCGGCAAGTAGGCACGGCTGGTGACCAGGCCTTTTTCGATGTAGTGATCGGTGATGACTTTCAGCAACTCGTTGAGCTGTGTAACGCCCAGGCACTGGCCGATGTAAGGCTTGAGCAGGCGATTTTTCTCGCCGTCCGAAAGACTGTCGGCGCCTTTGAGCTCGATGTCCTTGATGGGGAAACAACGGGCGTCGGCCGGGGCCGTCGCGGGCGCGGGTTGGGCTGCCTTGCCGGGTAATTCCTTGAGCTCCTCGAGACGCCGACGCTGCTCGTCGAGCAAGCGATCCTGACGTTCGCGGATCAGATCGGTTTCACCGGGGGTGGGGGCAGCGTGAGCAAGATTCAGCGGAGAAAGGCACAGCAAAGCCAGGCACAACCTCGCCACGAGGGCGGGTGGATACATGTTCGATCCCTCGAATGGAGAGTGATAGCACAATAGTGGCGCGATATTAGATGGCCACTATTTTGACGTCAATGAATGGATTCATTCGAGGAGGTTAAGGGATGACTTGTAATGGCTAAATCGGGCGCTTCCGATGAGAGCGCAGGACGTTTCCTGATGTGGTGTAGAAAAATGCTCACAACACCAAGGCGCTGTAGTCCGCAGAGAAAAAAGCCGAGAGCTAAACAGCAAGATCAAAAGATCGTCCGATCGCGGCCCGAGCCTTCGGCAGCTCCGGGATGAACGCCAATTCCGTGCAGGAGCTCCGATCTTTTGACGTAAAAAAACCCGGACACTGTCCGGGTTTTTATTGGATCGCTACGACGCTTTATTCAGCCGCCGGCGCTTCCGGCTTACGGCGTTTCAATGGCGCCATGCCGTCCTTACTGACCAGCGACAGGGCGTCGGTCTTCGGGCGGTTGGCGATTTTGCGCTTGGTCGGGGCCTTGGCGCCGGTTTTCTTCTTGTCGCCCTTGGCGTCGACCTTTTTCTTCTTCACACCAACGGCTTTGCCCGAGGCCTTGACCTTTTTCGGTCCGCCGTAGGTGCCTTTGACTTCCTTGATGGTGCGGCGCTCGAAGCTCTGCTTGAGGTAGCGCTCGATGCTCGACATCAGGTTCCAGTCGCCGTGGCAGATCAGCGAGATAGCCAGGCCATCGTTGCCGGCGCGGCCGGTGCGACCGATGCGGTGAACGTATTCGTCGCCGCTGCGCGGCATGTCGAAGTTGATCACCAGGTCCAGGCCGTCCACGTCCAGGCCACGGGCAGCGACGTCAGTGGCCACGAGGATTTTCACCCCGCCCTGCTTCAGGCGGTCGATGGCCAGTTTGCGGTCTTTCTGGTCCTTCTCGCCGTGCAGCACGAACGCTTTGTATTCCTGTGCCACCAGGCGGCCGTAGATACGGTCGGCCATGGCCCGGGTGTTGGTGAAGACGATGGCTTTCTGGTAGGTCTCGTTGGCCAGCAGCCAGTTCACGATCTGTTCTTTGTGCTGGTTGTGGTCAGCGGTGATGATTTGCTGACGGGTGGTTTCGTTCAGCTGGCTGACCGCGTTGAGCTGCAAGTGCTCAGGGTTGTTCAGGACCTTGGCGATCATCTCGCGCAGGCCCGATCCGCCGGTGGTGGCGGAGAACAGCATGGTCTGCTGGCGGTTGGTGCACTCGTCCACCAGACGCTGCACGTCTTCGGCAAAACCCATGTCGAGCATGCGGTCGGCTTCGTCGAGCACCAGCACTTCGACTTCCTTGAGGTCGAGGTTGCCGGCGTTCAGTTGCTCGATCATCCGGCCCGGCGTACCGATCAGGATGTCCGGCACCTTGCGCAGCATGGCGGCCTGGACCTTGAAGTCTTCACCACCGGTGATCAGGCCGGACTTGATGAAAGTGAACTGCGCGAAGCGCTCGACTTCCTTGATGGTTTGCTGGGCCAGCTCACGGGTCGGCAGCAGGATCAGGGTCTTGATGCTGACGCGGACTTTGGCCGGGCCGATCAAGCGGTTGAGGATCGGCAAAACGAAGGCGGCGGTTTTGCCGCTGCCGGTTTGCGCTGTCACCCGCAGGTCACGCCCTTGGAGCGCCAGCGGAATAGCCGCTGCTTGCACAGGCGTTGGCTCGACAAATTTAAGCTCGGCCACGGCTTTGAGCAGGCGTTCGTGCAGGGCGAATTGGGAAAACACGGGTGCTACCTCGAAGAAATACAAAAAAACAGCTGCATAGGGTAACGGTTTCGAGCGCGAAGGCCGAGTTTCTTTATACAAACGGCTGCAAACAGTGGCTTTTTTGTTGCCTGATTTGTCTCAAAACGTCATCCGCAACCTCTTAAATGCTCTAATCGCCCCGTCGCGCCCTACAGAAGAAGCGTTTTCACCCATGGATATCAAACAGCTCTGGCTCAACGCCCAAGACCTTTGGGGTGCCCTTGATCAGCACCCGCTCCTGCATTCCACACTCGCGCTGATGTTGCTGCTGGTGGTGGCGCTGGTGCTCGGACGAGTGGCGCGTTACCTCATTCTTCATGCGACCAAAATGCTCGGCCGTCAGCCGGCGTTGCACTGGGTCAACGATTTTCGCCACAACAAAGTGTTTCATCGCCTGGCGCAAATGACGCCATCGCTGGTGATCCAGTTCGGCCTGCACCTGGTGCCGGAGTTGGGCAAGACAAGCATGAACTTCCTCGGCAACGTGGCGCTGGCGTTCACCATTCTGTTCCTGGTGCTGGCCATCAGCGCGTTGCTCAATGCCCTGCTGGACATCTACGCCCGCACCGAACACGCCCGCACCCGCTCGATCAAGGGCTACGTGCAACTGACGAAAATGGTGTTGTTCGTGTTCGGCGCGATCATCATCGTCGCCACATTGATCGACCGTTCGCCGCTGTTGCTGCTGTCGGGTCTGGGCGCCATGTCAGCGGTAATTCTGTTGGTCTACAAGGACACCCTGTTGTCATTCGTCGCCAGCGTGCAACTGACCAGCAACGACATGCTGCGGGTCGGCGACTGGATCGAGATGCCGCAAGTCGGTGCCGACGGTGACGTGGTGGACATCACTTTGCACACGGTCAAGGTGCAGAATTTCGACAAGACAATTGTGTCGATCCCGACCTGGCGCCTGATGTCCGAGTCGTTCAAGAACTTTAGACAGGCACCGCACTTCCCATACTATCAACCCTTAACCCCCCGCCATTCCTAGCCTCCGTGATAGTAGTCATACTCGCTATTCCATACTATTTTCCCCGCCTCATAGTTTCCCTCCCCCCAAGTCATCCATACCCAAGTGCACATCAACTGCTTCGGCGAACACCATCGGTTCATCTTGAAAGTGATCCTTGCGACCTATCTTGAACCGCTCCCAAGCGACTCAACCTCCGCCTAAAACCCCCTTCCAAGATGACCCGGAAAGGCATCCGCCCCACCTCGATTCCGGCTGGAGATGGAGTCATAACAGAGAGACGCCTAGGAGACAGGCCACAAAATTAGAACGAACGGAAGCAACCCAAAGCGGGCGCTCGATCAAGAGGGATACGTTCGTGGACGATGTGAAGGAAGGAGAGCTATCCCATCGAGCCAAGGGACTGACACCCTTCGAAACCTTACGATGGGTACTGGAACGGAAGAAAGGGAGCTAACCATCGCCCCCTCTTACAAACACCCCCCAAAAAGCAAAAAACCCGAAAAGCCCAAAAACCCAAAAGCCAAGCTTTGCACTCAAAGAACCTTCAGCACCTTCTCAAGCGCTTGAACCGTGTAGGGTTTGAAGACCGCTCTCCCGTTAGGATCTACGACATCACCGACCTTGCCACGCTCCATTTTCCAGTCACTCAGAAAGTCATCTGATCGCAGGTACTCCAGGGCGCGGCGCTCAAGGTTGCTGAGCTTCACATCTGCGGCGACCCCAGAGCTCCGATCATCGACGCGGATGACACTGCCAGGAGGGATAATTTCTCTGATGATTCGCTGCGCCTCGGCCAGTTCCGCGAGTTTGCTCTGAACCAACAAGCGAATCCGGACATCCTGGATCTCCTCTGCCCAGGCATCACCCCCCCGAGGCTTAGGTGGTCGCTTGCGGGTTCCTTTTGCCGAAGCGAAACACTTGATGAGCGCCTGGTAAACTTCCCCTGTTTTGTTGGCAATACTTTGAGCCTTGGGCACCCCGCGTTCTGCGCCTAAGCGCGCGACTGTGGCGTATCGAAGATCTGTTCCTTCCGACCCCACGATCTCCTTGCAAACCTCGTAGATCGCCTTGAGCGAAGACTGCTTCTTGGGGTGCTTCTCACAAAGATGAGTGAGCATTTCTTGCGGGGTCATTCATCGATCCTTTACTAGCGAATCACACGGCAACCTTTTAGAGCCAAGAGGGCTAACACAGAGCCCTCCAGCATCACTTGGTGTCAGGCAACGGCGTACTCAGCGTCTTCAGCAAGCTCATATTCCTGACGCCCAAAACGACCTTCGTGGCCAATGCTCGGGGTGCTCATCAGCTTCTCAAACTCAAGCTTGGTGATCTTTTCGGAGGCATCAAGGTCTTCCAGGAGCAGGTCGCCGCTAGCAAGTTGGTTGACGCGATCCCAGTTCTGCAAACGCTTGAAGAAGAACTCCGTCACTTGGTTACCAAGCTCCAGTTGCTCCTGCTCGGTCAGCTCAAACATTCTGGGTTTGATACCGTTGATAGCGGCCACACGATCAATAATTTGCGACCGACGCGGCGTCGCCAAAACTGCCGAAGCGGATTGGTAGATAGTGGCGTTTACACACACTTCATGAAGCTGCTGGAAGAGCGAGGTTTCGTGGTATTGAATTTCCAGATCGCTCTTGTCAGTTGCGATCAACTGCAGCCCTCTCTGGCCTTCGTCACCCTCTTCTGTGCTCTCTTGGGAGGATTGTTGCTTGAGCACCGCGCGGGAATCCTCGACGAGTTTGGTGATCGCATGCATGTCACACAGATACATATCGATCTTGGTCGCCACGCCTTCCATTTCTGAATGCAGCTTACGGTTGGCCGCTTCGCAGTGAAGGCGCTCACGCTCATCGAATGTCTTTCCTGTGGTTTCACATTCGGCTTCCAGATAGTCCAACTGCTGAATACGTGAGCGATTCTTCTCTTTGCGTGAGTCCAGCTCGCTGTACTTGTCCCACAGCAGGTTGACGTTCAGGCTGATCTCGTTCCACAGGGCAACCATGCCTCCCAGGAAGACCGGGCCGCTGACAAAATGCCTGCAGCGCGGACAGTTCTGTATCCCGAGGTATCCAGATGGAGCAGGCGACCAGTAACTAGAGCCATAGTGCTCGCCACCATCAGCGCATCGTGAACCTGCGTAAGGGCAGATGCCGTAGTCACGAAGCAACTGAGTTCCCGTCTGACCGGAAAGAATGGCCGCCAGGGCTTCTTCACTATTGGCAACCAGTTGGGAGTGAAGTTGATCAATCCGGTTCTGCTCGAACATCAGCTGCATGTCATGAGCTTTGTTCAACAAAGCCCGTTTCTCGCCTTCGGCCATTTGGAACCGCATACTGGCGGTGCCGATCTTCGTGTAGTAAACACTCATCACCATCGATGAGTGCCCCGCAATTTTCATGATGATGGAGATCGGAATACCGAAACTCACCACATATGCCGTAATCAAGCTCACACGCATGCTGTGCGGGGTGAAGCGAGAAGAGTAAGCGCCAAGTGTCGATGGCCGACCGCCAGGCTCGATGGTCGCAAGCTCCAGACCTTTAGGCTGAGTATGGTAGAGCGCAGCGGCCAGACGAGTCGTCATGAGACCAGCAAAAATCGGAGGCTGACGCTCTCCAAAATCCCGGAAAAGAAAAGTCGCCGGCACTTTGCTCGCCAGTTTTTTCTTGCTAAGGCCACAGCGCTTGGAACACTCAACCCACGACGTTAGCCGGTTAACTGGGTTGTATTTGCGCTGCCAATCACGCAGCACAGTCAACCAATACGCAAGCTTGTCTGGAATCCATGGCACCGAGTAGCCAGCACCGTCATAGCTGGTCTTATTACTGGTGAAATACATACCCCAATCGTCTTCAAGTGAATGAGTAACGAAGCCCTGCTGTCGTCCCAACGTTGCTAGCGGACTCGGATTTTTCACCCAAACAAGTTGACCGTCATAAATTTCAGCAATGTACTCATCCGCCTCACCCGAATCGTTGTACATGATCTGCCGGCCACGAGCAGGCACTGAGACAAGCGCGTATACCGCCAACCAGTTAGCGGGGCACCAGATGAAATACTCCCCACCCGTCTTACGATAAATGCAGTTGGGATCAGTCGGGTCAATCAACTCCTCGGCAATCGGTTTGTAATCACCACTAAAACCATGAATGTTAACCAAATCCGACAGAGACTTGGCTCCCTCAGGGACAATCCAATTGCGGATCTCCTCGACAAAATGGTATGCAAGTACGGGCTTTACCGACTCAGACGGCGTTGCCTGAAAACCTTCATACTCGACTCCGGCGAAAGGGTTGATTGCTCCGGGGACACGATAAAGAAAACCTTCTTCATCCTCTTCGGTAAAATATCTTTTCAACGCGCTTTCAAGATATTCGTTGATCTCGAACCACGTACGTCGACCGTGGTGACTAGCACCTTGGGCGTCCAAGAACTCCTTGTATTTTTTGACATCAGCTTTCCCACATGTGAGAAACTCTTGAACAGTGCTGCCAAGATTGTTCGGCTCGATGTAATGACGTACAAACTTTGACAACGATACTTCCCGCTGTCCCTTTACTTCCAATCGATCCAAGTGAAGCTGGATATCGTCGGCCCAGGCTTTGGTGGTGCTAGAAAAGTATTCAAGGCGAGCCGGCAGCTCAGCCCCAAAAAAATCATACGTATTGATCCATTCCTTGTAGTCTTTCTCTGGAGTATAAGTCATGCGAGGGTCGTTCAACTTTCGCCAGAGCTTTTGATAGTCACGCATGTACCTACATCCGTGCAGGCGAACGATTTCCTTTAACTCTTCAAATGAGTAAGGCGTCGGTAACCCACAAAGATCTGGCCAGCCCTGCCAATCAGAGTTAAAGAGCACATCAGGTTCGACAGGAAGAACTGAATAGCTTAAGCATGCAGTTCGATAGTCATCCTCATTTTTCACCTTGAGAACCTGAGCCGCCAGTTTTACATCATCGAGGGTTTCATAGACATCCGGCAGCAGGAATACTTCGTACCCAGGAAAGTTCTGAAATTTCTTTCTGGGACATGAGGGCAGTCGAGTATCAACACGGGAGCGCTTACGATAATCGCTCGGGCCACTGAATCGATATGGCAAGGCTACCTCTCGCGCCTCCTGCCAAGTAGTGCAAGCGTAGGATTTCGCACCTGCCATAGCACGGATCCAGCCATCCCACTCTTCAACATAGATGTTTTGAGGGCAAGCCGGCATCTTCGGATCCAGGTGATACTCTGCGTTATACTGTCGCTGAGTTTTAATAGCTGCCCGTTTAACTGCCTCTTTGAACTCTGCATAGGTAGCGTAAAACCCTCTTTGCGCAGGGGCCAACAGCTCTGCCAAGTTCATTTTCAGGTAATCAACCCATCCTTTCCATTCTTTTGGATAAACCCTACTGGGAGATGCTGGGAGTCGCGGGTCAACTCTTCTACCTCGCCCATAGGCATCTCTAGTTTTGAAACCGCGACGCACGGCGGCAGCGGAGGCCTCTGCATATGTTTCGTAAGGAGGCTGCTCCTTTCCGAGGAAAACATCAAAGTTTACCGGGAAATTTTGATAGACCGCTTGGGGGGCAGCAGGAAGACGAGGATCCTCAAAACGCCGTTTTTTGTAATCCACTGAGTCTTTAATTTTAAGAGCAAGACAAGAAGCCTTGCACTCTTTCAAGGTTTTATAAGGCTCTGGCAGATTAAAAAAGTCAAACCAACCACGCCACTCATCTGCATAGTGAACATCTGGAAACTTCGGCAAATTATGATGAAGTTTCTGAAGTTCGTTATATTGCCCCTTCAGAGTAATTCCATTCTCGACAACTAATGCGCGAGCATCTTCATAACTCAGAAACTCAACAGACACAAGCAATGGACGGTTCGCCACTCCCGCCTTTCGTGTTGTAGATCGCCTCTTACTTTGTTCACTACGCGCAACCCCCGGAGCCATACCATGAGGGTCTTTATTTGCCTCTTTTGGGTGAGAGGAAACTTTTTTCGTTTTCATAGATTCCACTGCAATCGTCTGGATTCTTTAAACGCTACAACAACTCTTCGAATTGTGGAACCCCACCCTGCATTGAGCAATTTCAATATATCCAATATTCGAGCGCTATATAGAGACCAATATTCGATTTAAAAACAAATTGACCCAACCAAACTTTTTTTAAATTTAACTAGCCAATTTTGAAAAGTAAGGGTAACCGCAGATCAAAACGTCGCAGATTTCACGTACGAAGCGCCGCTTTTAAAATTGACCGGCAATAAACAGTTAAATCGAAGGCCATCCAAATGCAGGCGAGATCATTTTCAATTTTGAATTGGGATAGATTTCTGAAATATTTTGTTACAAATACACATCATCTACTCCGTTTTGGCCGGCCTAGCTGAGCAAGCCCATCCTGGATTTCAAGCCGTCCCCCTCTGCGGGCACAGAATGGGGAAGACTCACCTGACTCATGGGCGGGGCTTGCCGATGCTGGCTCAACGTAGAACCACTTCAGAACCGATCAACGAGACTGTGCTTATTTGATCGGAGCTTCCCTAAACCCTAACCAGCGGAAACACTGCGGAAAACTGAACGGCCAAGGGCAATGACGAGGTGTCAGGTTTGACAGCCAATGTTTCCTCCTATCATGGTGGCGCTGAGGTGCTCTGCTAGCAAAGTCACGCCCCCCCACCCGCCTAACAAACATAGCTGTTGATTTTCTCCCACCGAACCGGCATATCTGCTAGTGCGCGCGGCCTACAACAGCACCTGCGGCATGTGGACGAAGCCAGAAGCGCCTGTGCTCAGTCTGGAGTACTGGTGTATACTGGCGAGGTTAAAGGAGGGCTTATGACAGGATTATTCAAGGCTTTACGTTCGAACACCAAAGGCGACTTCACTTCCAAAGTGTTGGATCGCTACAGCTCGAAAAAGGCTGTGAGTACCTTTGCGCGCGACCTTTTCCGCTCCGAGGATGCTGCTTCCATCAACGAGCGCTTCGCCAAGGCCAAGCGTAACGTTTCGGCATAGTGGGCAGCCAAGGGCAAACGAGCAACCCGCCGCCCTCCCCCTCTTCAAGTGATTCGGCTTCCCAGCACGAGGCCGAGTACAACATTGTCTACCAGCAACTGGTCGCTAACGAGAACGATATCGTTGGCCAGTTGGCGTACTGTCTGTACAAGCAAAGCAAGCAGAAATATCTCCGGGAGTTTCTGCGATTGAACCACAGGCGGCCTACTGACTCAGAGCTACGTATCCACGTGAATTGCGCGGAGCTGCCTGCGCTCAACGACTACCGGGAGAAGGCTACCCAGGTAGTTTCCGAGGTGCTGGCGCAGGCAGCGCAGGAAAAACAAGAAGAACTCGAAGAACACTTCAAGAAGCAGCTGTGGCGCTTCATCAATAGGCATCAGCCAGAATCGTTTGTAGAGCGCGGCTGGCGCTGGCTAAAAGGCTTGATGTATGGGGGTGCTGGCGGTGTTGTCGGCAACTTCCTAACTACCGTCGTAGTCCTGCTCATCCTCTTCGGTGCAGCCTCAAGCTCTACACGAGACGAATTTACAAACAGCGCTAAAGAGAGCTTCGTTTCGGGGCTTGCCCAGGTGATCGGGGTGGGGGTAACCATCAGTCGCACGGACGAACCCAAGTCACCTGACACACCTGCTTCTGCGCCAACACAACCACAGTGAAGGACAACCCCACCCGGCGGTTGTGCTCAACCGTCGACGAACAACTCCATCTCAAAGCCCCCCTACGCTGTAGCGATCTAAGGCCAGCAATTTACTTACCACCTTTACGCATGTGTTACTTCACGCGCTGATAATCCAAGCAAACGAGTATTCGACACCAATGCTGGCATATTGATACCATTGCAAACGCATGGAGATGTAGACCACGTCTCAGCAAATTGTATTACTCGGGTGGAAATCAAATGGATTTACAAGCGTTAAAGTCTTACATCGAAAAAGCTTTTGATTTTGTCGGATGGCACCCCACCGATAAACAACTCCAAGAAATCGCCAGACGGATTAGGACGACTCAGCCCCTAACGCAACAGGCGTTAGCCCAAATCATTGAAGACGTCAGCCCACACCACACAGTCTGGGCACTAGAAGGCATAGATAATACAGATCTAGATACTCTTTTATTGATGGCCACTAAGGCTTCCCAGCCAAAATGACTAATGAGATTGAAGTTTCGAGAATTGAAGCCAAGGTCGCCGAACTCAAGGAAGCATACATTAATTACATCGAACCTCTGGCGCATGAGGTTCGGAAAAATAATACGACTCTTGAGGCCAGTCAATATACAACTTGCCAGCGCCTTGGAAATGCCTATTTCAATGCACTTGAGAATTTCGTAGCCAACAGCGGTTTGCTTAGTGCCCACCTGAATGGAAAATGGGTAACCAACCTGGCAGAAACGTGCCATACAGCATTGGTGAGCTATTACACTCACATCACGTTCTTGCGAAGCCATTCTGATTGTTTAGGAGACGCTTATACAGAACCGGATAAGCACGCCATGGCAGGCATGCAAAGAATGGTGAAGGAATATTTAGAACCTGAAACCTTTGAAGCTCTATTCAAAAAATTCAGTGATGCGAAACTACCGATACAGGGGTTTACCGTGAAAGCGCACGAAGACGTAAAGAAAATATCAACAGCACAGCTTATTTCATGCACGGTGCTGGGGGTAGTAATAATGGCTATCTCAATCGGCCTAAGCCTGTATGCTCCCAACCCAACTCCGTATCAAACCTTCGTATTCCGAACTGTGTTGGCAGTTGGACTATCAATGCTCATTGCAGGCGTACCTGGCTTTATAAATGTCAAATTTAAAGCCTCAGGACTTGGACAATACTTCAAGGCCGTCGCCGGAGGTGCGATTGCAGTCTTTTTAGTTATCTATTTAGTCAACCCCGCAGAACTGGCGCCGAGTGCACCCCCGTCGACGGTTCAACCACCGAGTTCGACTGCTCCGAATAGCTAAATAAAAATATTATATCTCCCTGGTTACATGAAGCAATGCCAGGGAGACTTCTAAAATCCAGTCGAATTAATTTTTAAGGACTTTCTCTCGGAATGAGCAACCACAACCTCGCCCACTCATTAAAGATGAAATTTGGCTTAGCACCTGGCGAGCCAACAGACGCTCAACTTGCGTGTATTCAAAGAGACATCCAACGGATCATAGACCAAGGCGAACGCCCGACACGCTCAGACTGGGAAAGTGCGGTTTACCGTCACTGCAGAACAGCAGGCTCCTGCAGCTATTCGGGGATAGACAACTCCGACTTAAATACCCTACTGACCATGGCGACATTAAAACCATCACGGCAGTGAGACGGTCTCACCACTCGACCGCCAACCCTCCCTGAGACGACAGCTGCCATTCAGAGCTTGATCAGGCCTCCACTGGGGAGGGCGAGCCGACAAAAACCAGGCGATTTAAGCGTTAAACGCCTCGACAGCCGCTCTGGCTTGCAAGGGAAGGCATTCAACGGTGCCTGCATGACGCCCGATCAAAGAAAGCAATTGGGCGTATTCTCTGCCGGTACTACATGAATGCACCAATAGATTTTGCTGAGCGATCCCTGTCGCATCGTACAGTAACTCGGCATGCACCTCCCCAGCGCTACGCAATATTACTCGCCACATGAAACGCGGGAGATCCGCATACAGAGATTTCTGAGGATCCATCCCAATAATCACGTATTCGTTACGCACAGAAGTTTTATAGTCATTAACCGAAGTTAAAAAGATATCCCATTCTGCACGGTCAAGCAGATTGGCGAGCTCGCTTCGAGAACGAATTGTTTCCAATGCGAAATCCAGAGCCTTCATGGCATTATGGATGAGCGCAAAAGGGATTCTTATCTTGTGGTACAACGGCAGGAGGACAAAATCGGGGACAGCAAAGGTGAGCGGCGACCACGAAGTTTTCAAACCAATAGATGTCTGCTCTAGCTGCATCTGATAGGGGGTCGGCATACGACTCCACTCCATACGAGCAAATGGGCCAATCTGGTCGTCATGAACATACAACTTATCAATCTTGGCGGCTCGCAACCTGAATCCATTGCCCGCCTGCGCATCCTCCTCAAGCAGTCCGTCCTCACCTCCCAATATAGTATTCGCCGCTACCACCGATTCTTCATCTCGCAAGGAAAAGCCAGTGATAGCAACCGCATGGGCTCCTATGTATTTTTCTTGGCCAGAATCGTAACTAGTTATATGACAAGCCAACAGCAATGGAATTTTTCCACGCAAATAGGCATAAACAACGCTGTTAAGACTGTAGCTTGAACCTGCTCTCACGGCGAAAGGGTCGAGATCGACCTGCTTGATTGCATGTGCCATTTGTTTAGCCGAGAGGCCAGAATTGGGAAAGGCCCGCGCCCCTGTAGACAACAGGTTTTCGGGCATGACCTCATTCGCCCAATCGGTAATTTCAACCGGTGCCGGAATTGAATGCTGGAACAACTTACCCGTCCCGTGAAAACAAGTCCAAAGGGCGCTCGTCGCGCACGCAGCAACCACAGTATCCTGCTCCTGGTACGCCAAGCTCATGACTTCCAGTTCGATACCAAATAAATTTACCGGATATGCACGTAGGCTTGGAAATACGCGACGACCGCCATCCGCGCCATAAGTCGCCAGACAAGTGCGACCAATGATCGTCATAGGTAAAGGTCTTACTACGATAAAACCGAGGTAAGCAGTTTTTAGATCCGCTTCGAGGAGATTACCAGGGTTGTTAACAATTAGTTTCTGCAGATCTTTGCGGCCAAATTTCTTATTGAAGAAATGCAGCCGCTTTGTCCGCCGAGAATAATCACTAAAACAACGATCATAATAAGCTGCATAATCTTGAAGATAATCTCTATCGACGTATGCGTGCTCTACAACAATCGTTTGTGCATTTATTTCTTCGAAATACTGTTCGAGGTAATTCCTGTGCCGCTTACCTTGAATAGTTTCCAGCGTGGTAAATTTTGAGGCACTCATTAAACAATGGAGAAAATTCGCCGAGTCATACTTCCAAAGATCAAAATGCAAAACCCACCGTCCATGTGCCTATAACTATATGGTACTAAGAGGTCTGTCGAGAGACTCGCGAGAAACTATGCAGTATCGGTCATATTCGGCATTCGAACGCGCCGCTGCTTCCAGGGCGGCACGAATGGCTTGTTGCGCCTCAGAAGAGCCAACCCAGCGAACAACAGAATCCGGTAGGGCCCGGGGAGCACTATGCGAATTAATAGCCGCTTTAGATTTTGATGAAATCGTCATGATGCACCTACATCTACCCCAAGTTACACATTACCACTCATACGGCAATAACGGCAATATCAAATTGACACCAATACTGCCTCACTTCTTCACAACGGGATGCGAAAAATTTGCTGAGGGGAGCTTCTTGGGCACTTTTAACGGTCTGCTTCAGTAGGCTGCTCAACTGGTCAAAAGCTATAAGGGGTTGGCTACAAAAATACGAGCACTCTGCGCCATCAATCAATTTTTCCAACGACAGTTTTTTGCCCCCTCCCTCAACCTCTATCCAGTATTAACGCCAGTGCACATGGCGGCCCTTCTCCGTCACGAAGACCTGATTTCTCTCTTAGGGCGCCAGCTCCCCCCCCTTGGAAATATGTAATTTCAACCGGTGGCCGCTTTGCTTACAAACATCATCAGTCGCGGAGGCCATGCCTCCTTAAAGCAGAGCCTGATCATCCGTGGCGTGCGTACCGTTCTTAGCCATTTCGGAAGTAATCTATGATTGCCTTCGACCGGAATTACAACGACCCTTCACGCTGCTGCGCCAAGGGAACACAACGCTTCTTGAGCTCCTCGTCGATTCGCAGCTTTTCAAGCAGATCCGGTGCCTGATGGATCGCTCGATTGAAGTAATCCACCCCCTCACTCACGCGGGTTGCTGAACACAGGATCTTCGATACGTTGATAACAACGGTCAACTGATCACTGTGCTGGGTCGGTCGCAAACCAATAGCTGTCTTGATGCTTTGGAGTGCGGTCTCAGTCCGACCTACTCGCATCTCGGCATAGGCCTTGTAATTCCAAACCATCGGATCAACCGGCGTCTTGATTGATGCCAACTCAAAACTGGCGCGCGCCTGCTCAAAATCACCTTTGGAAACATACGCCTTGCCTAGTGCGACATAGTCAGGTGCGACTGTTGGCGTTGGGCTTGCGGTCTCCACTGTCGGCTTTGGAATGCTGTCTCGAATGAGCTTCGCCCGGTGCAAAATGTCGCTTGCCTCCACTGGTGGCCATAGCGCCTTGACCAGGGCTGTCACCTTCGCTTCAGACTCTGGAGCTGTGGACGAGATCAGCTCAAGATTGTCTTGAAGGAATTTAGCTTTGGTCGCCTCTTTGCTCATT
Source organism: Pseudomonas sp. FP1740 (assembly GCF_030687165.1). Lineage (NCBI taxonomy): Bacteria > Pseudomonadati > Pseudomonadota > Gammaproteobacteria > Pseudomonadales > Pseudomonadaceae > Pseudomonas > Pseudomonas sp. FP1740. Next base: position 1,659,765 of record NZ_CP117461.1, on the reverse strand, counting down.
TGAAGCTCGCTGCGTTTTATCAGCAACTCCTCACCTCGCTGTTGAAGCTCCAACGGGTTTGTCGCCTGAGCAGAATTGGACGAAGATGGTTTGAGTGTAAAAGCAAATGCACCAATGCACGCGACCACCAGAGCGATGAAGAGTTTGCCCCACTCAAGCACCAGGTTTCGATCCGCAATAGATACTTTCCTGTCCTCAAGCACCAAGCTGCGATCCGCCTGCGAAACTCGTTTGTGTTCAAGCACAAGTCTTTCGCGCTCAATACCCATTTTCTGTACTTCGATGTCCAATTTACCGTCATCTGGCGGAATCACGTCACGCAGACCTCATGTCAATGCTCAAACCACCCGAAACCGGCGACGACAGCCTGGCTCAGTACGTCAAGAAAACTCGAATATGCCCAGCAATACGCCTACACGTGTCTTCCCTATGGAATCTAGAAATCCCTTGGCGGTCACGCTCGGTCAATATAAGGCGAAATGCCATCTTTGGGCATCAAGTGAGTTCATCCAGGGCTCTAGTTCTGGCTTGCCACATAGGGCAGCGTTCCGCCAAGCCACCAACCACACAGTGACTGCTGTTTTGCGTTGCGACGTTGGCCATGCATGGCTTTGCCCCCCCCCGTACCGCTACTGACGACGCCAGACAGGCACTTCTGACGACGACCTCATTACGCTATCATCCGCTCAGCTTATTTTGCTCGCCTCGCTCTCAAGGAACAGAGCATGTCCTCGAACAAACGCAAGAGCTTCTCCGAAAACATCAATATTATGTTGGTAGGTGAAGTTTCGGCCAAGTGCCCTAAATGTCGAAAACCGCTGATGTATGAGAAAGCGAGGACATCAAACAAAAGGTTTGAACTTGCGCATATCTATCCGCTTAATCCTAAGCCAAAAGAACTAGAGCTTCTCAAAGATGAGTTCAGACTTCACGAAAACGTCGATCACCCGGACAACCTTATAGCGCTCTGTATTCTTTGCCATACTGAATTCGACAACCCAAGGACAGCCGAAGGTTATAGGGAGATGGTCGCGCTCAAACAATCAATCATGGAACGTAACCGTCAATCCAAGCTAATGGATGAATATGCGATTGAGAACGAGATTGCAAAAATCATTGATGCCTTGGAACACGTCTCCGATGAGGACATTGAGCTCAGTCTTGAGCCAAAAGAGTTAAGCGCAAAAATCAATGACACCATGACCCGCCTGACCAAGAACCGTATCAAGGAAAATGTGAGCAATTACTTTTCCTTCGTCCGGAGGAAATTGCAGCTCGTCGAGGCAGAATCGCCTGACTCATCGACGATGATCTCTCTTCAGGTCAAAACGTACTACCTGCTGCAGAAAAAGCAAACCCAGAACCAGCAAGTAATTTTCAAAAACATCGTGGAATGGATACGCCATCGTTCAGGATCTCAGTCGGACGAAGCCTCGGAAATCATCGCATCCTTCTTCATTCAAAATTGCGAGATCTTCGAATGATCACGCCAAATAAATTCATATCGTTCGCAGAATCTTCCCTAGGCCATGCGGAAAAAGTGTACGCCGCCGTAGAACAACCAATATCCCTTGGAGAGCTTTACAAGAAAACCTCTGCGAGTATTGGTTCGATAGAGCTGTTCCTCTACGCCATAGAGATTTTGCACCTGAGCAATGCTCTCCATGTAAACCTTACGACAGGGATTGTTTCAAGATGCTGATCTACATCGAGTGCGATTGGTTCACCGAAAAACGCATCACTTTCAAAGAGAAGCTCAATATTGTCGTAGGAGACCGTGCGAACTCCAACTCGATCGGAAAGTCGACTCTTCTGAAAATCATCGACTTCATCTATGGAGGAGATACGCTTATAACGCACGGAAAAGACGTTCCTGAAACATTGGGGCATCATAGCTACATCTTCAAGCTTCGCCTGGATAAAGAGTACATCTTCGAAAGAAATACTGGCACCCCAACTCTGCTGCATGTTCATGGAGACGATGGCTCTACAAGGGAGATGGGTACCACTGAGTATCTGGAATTCCTGAAGCTTCATTACACCAACGAAATCGAAGATCTGAGCTTTAGATCCATCGTGTCCTTGGTGACGCGCGTTTGGGGACGAGACAACCTCGATGTCAGGAAGCCGCTTCACAATTTCAGTCAGGAGAGTGGATCTCAGTGCATCGAGTGGCTGATCAAGGTCTTTAAGCAGTTCGGCCCACTGGAAGACCTGTCGATCCGTCAGACCAATTTGCTTACTGAGCAAAAATCACTTAACGCCGCCGCAAAACAGAGCATCATCCCGAAGATTACCAAACCCAAATACAACAAGAATCAGGAAGACATCGCAAACCACGAGGCTCGCCTAGATAATATTAGGAAGGAGATCTCCAGCCTGGCCATGTCGATCAACGAACTGATTGATGAAGCAGTACTGGAACAGAAAACACAAAAAAACCAGCTGCTCGAAATAAAGATGTCCCTCGCAAGCGAGCTTGAGCGAGTCAAAGCCAATCTTGAGAACAACAAGAATATTTCCAAGCGAAGTTTCCAACCCTTGCTTGAAATTATCCCCTCTCTCAACCTAGAGAAGCTGGATACTATCGAGTCATTTCACAACGGCCTGACTCGCATTCTTCGAAAAGAGATCAAAGCTAAAGAACAAGAACTAACCGAGCAATTAAGTCTGATCGATACTCAGATTGCAGAATGCAATGCAGCCATCGCAAAAGCCTTAAAGAATTCGGGCAACCCAGCGTTCATCGTAGACTCAGTAATTGACATTTCCCTGGAATTATCCAAGCTTTCCAAAGAGAACGAACTCTACGATAAATTTATCGAACTAAAGAAAGACGCCAAAGAACTTAGAGACAAACTCAAAGAACTAAAATCCGGCATACTTCAAAAAATAGAAGACAACTTAAACACGGACATTGCAGGCCTAGTCAACTTCATTTACGGCGAATTGCGAGCCTCACCAAAACTTGAGCTCATGCCGGAGAAATATAGCTATGAAATACCCAAGGATACGGGCACTGGCAAAGCCTATTCAAACCTCATATTGCTCGATACGTCGCTACTTAGGCACACGACCATTCCATTCTTGGTTCATGACTCTATCTTATTCAAAAATGTCGAGAACAAAGCGATTGAGAACGTCCTACACGTGTATCAGTCTTTGAGGCAGCAAAGCTTTATTTCGCTTGATGGTGAGATCGTAGAGTCTAAGTCAGCAAAGTTACTTGTTGAATCATGCGCCGTAGTGTACTTGAACGCTGATAAACTTCTTTATACGAAGGATTGGCGCGCCCAAGAAAATAAGGTGCAAGCAGAGTAGCTCGAAAACAGTCTGTTGCATCAGAGTGGTAGTAGCCCTGTGCTGCTACCACGGGTTATTCCTCGGGCGCGTCTAGTTGTCGACCAAAGGCCTTGGCTTCATTTTGTAGTAGACCATCCAGAGTTCATCGACACGCGTCGTGAAGCTCTGGACGGTCTACTACCGCTGGAGCCTCGCTCTATCTACCGGTACCGCCTAGAACCGACGCGCTGGCCGACGGTTTTCTTACCGTATTCATTTTTCGTCTGGGCCGTAGACGACGGAAGGACATCCCAGCAGTCCAAGGACTTGTCCACGTGCCGACTTGCTTTTTCGTACGCACGGACTTTGCCTTCCTTACGATCAACGTACCAGTAGCAATAGGTTATTGCTCGGGTGATGGCCACGTAAGCAGTGCGCAAAGCTTCACTTCGTTGAGAGGTGTCGAAGCCGCAAGGGTCATCTCCCCCCATCTTGGCCTGCCTGAAAATGTCGTTTTTGAATGGCGAGGACGTGGTCATCTCGCAGTCGCCCAGTAAGAATACGGCATCCGCTTGAAGGCCCTTCGAAGCATGGTACGTCAGTAGCTTCAGGTCACCCTCCCTACCGTCCTTTTCTGCCTGACTGATGAGGCTGGCCAGGTTCTTCTCGACGACCTCTTTGGTACGCCCAACCCGATAGAGTACCAAGATGGAACGACCTGCTTCGTAATGCGCTTGCGCTGTTTCGCGCAGGTGGATGTAGCTCAAATCGCGCATCTGAACGGGAACCTTGTTACCGATCACCTGAGGGTTGGCCGCTTTACCCTTCTTGTTCTTAAAGCCTCCTGTTCGCTTCACAATGGCCTCTGCCGCATCGATGACCCACTGATGAGAGCGATGGTTTTCCTGCATAAATACACGCGTCGACGGAGGCGCCACAAAGTGGCTATCGAACTCCATGAAGAACTGCGGCGAGCTGCCTCGCCATCCATAGATACTTTGCCAGTCATCCCCCACGGCCATCAGCGAAGCGTAAGCTGGAGGCCCATCTGTTTGAACCGGCAAATTCCTACGCTCGATCTCGGCAAAAGTTGCCCTGACCCAGGAGATGGTATTTGCACCGACGTCTTGGAATTCGTCGATAAGTAATGTCGACATCGGCTGTAGGACGCCATCGGGAACCGCCTGCAGGTTTTTCGCGCCCCGTTCACTGAACATCGAAAACATCTTGTTGAAGGTCAGCACTGGGGGGCTCATCACCCTAAGCTTTTCATCCAGTGCCACCCAGTAGCGGCCAAGAGCTTTAAAGAATGCGCGGTCGGGATCATCCTCCGTGAGTTCCATAGCCTTGATCGCCGGAATCACATCCAACCCCAAGTTCTCGATAAAGGAAGCCGCCGAGTAAAACGCCTCCAGAATGTACTGGGATGAAATCTCTCCGGTTATCTTGTACCGGAATTTCGGACAGGCATTTGCCAGGTTCATGATCGCATCGACAGATGCGCCGGCATCGGTGTAGCTGCTCAGGAAGATCACAGGCTTCGAACAAAAAGCCTGAAACAGGATGCGCTTATCGGCTACATCCAAAGTGAGGTAAGGCCAGCGCTCAGGCTCAATCTTCAAGTCGCGAGGTTCGTCCTTATCCACACCGAGAATGACGTAAGCACCCAACTCGGGAATGAAACCGTTGGAGTGGAACGTCTGACCGAGCAGTGTGATCTTTTCACGTGACGGAACTACCCCCGCTATCGGCCAGCGGCCAGCTGACTTCCACAGCCCTTCCAGCCTGAAACACAACGCGTCGTCGATTTGTTCCATCTGCACGACCTTGTCCTGTCGCGCCTTCACATCAGCGCTTTGCGCGTCCAAGTGCTCCAAGTAGATGGCTCGGCGTGCCAGCTCGGCAATGAGGTCTTTGAAAATTGGGTCGCTGTCGTACAAATCCTGATAGCACTCATTCATCAGGGTGAGCTGCTCAGGTTTGAGCTTCACTTGGAACATGGAGCCAGACTTTTCTTCCTCGTCGTTTTTTAAGTCCAGGAATTCGAAGGCTTGCGCTTTCTCCAAACCAGGAATGCTGCGCGTGAAAGACAATATTCGAGAGTGGAAGGTACGCACGATGTCGAGGGACTCTTCCTTCGAGAGTTCGTAGCCCCACTGTTTGAAGACCTTGCGCACCTTGCCGGCGAAATCCAGTTTGGATTCTTTGGTGAAGGTAATGACAGTAAGGCTTTCAAGCTTAATACCGAGGTAATGGTGGAGGACGAGGAGGCGTAACACCATCGTCGTTGACTTGCCGCTCCCAGCACCAGCTACCACGGAGGTTGTCGGCGTTTTAGACAGGATCATCTTCCACTGATCTTCGGACGGCTTATCCTTCAACAACCGGGCGAAATCATCCCGGATCTCGTCTTCCAACTCAGGGGTGATCGGGAATGTCCAATTCTTGAAAAATGCCGGCGGTTTTACTCCGGGCTCCCCCGGTACTGGAATTGGCCCGGGTTGCAGCTCAACGATCAGTTTTCCGTCTTCGAGCCCCCTCTTGTGGCCCTTGTCATAGCCCAGCAAATATCCTTCATCGTGACCGGACTTATGGCCCACACGCCAGGCTGATGCCTGCTGAATTCCCCAGCGATCGAGAAGCTTGTCGAACAGCCTCAGCACGAAGCCTTTAGATAGGTGAGGGTCAACTGCTTCCGAACGCGCAGCCGGGTTAAAACGATGATCAGTATTTACGTCCACTGAAGATAAAGCTCCTGTACGCCGGGCCGGGCCTCTCTAGCTGGGGGCACTCGGAGGCTCCGAAATTAGGAAGCCTACCATCAGGAGAGTAAATTCCTACAGTCAAGATGCTTAGCTCGTCAGCTCAGCCGGTGTCCGAAGGTTGGCGGCCGTCGTAAGCTATATCCGGATAGCCTTTACCACGGTATAGGACTCCATAGCCTTCAGCTTTGGAAGGCCAGTCGCTCCACTAGATCAATCACATCCTTGCGATCCTTCCGTTTCAACAAATGAAAGCACTGCAGCAAATGTGCAGTCTCATCGTCCTCACAGTAAAAGTACGCTGCTGGCAGATTCAGGACAGCAGCAATCTGCTGCACGATGCCCTCCCCTGGTTGGTGAACACCTTTCTCATACTGATTCATCCGAGCTGAGGCAGATGCTGGCTCAATTCCGGCTTCTATCCCCAAACGCTCTTGGGAAAAACCTCTCACCTTGCGCGCCTCTTTCAAACGTTTACTGAACGTCGTCATTTCTCTCGCCGCAAAAGGCTAAGAGATTCTTAGATTCGGCTTGATGACATACTAAGTATTACTTAGTATTCGGCAGAAATATCTTTTTGCCATCACTCCAAACGCTAGGACAGGATCAAGATGAAGGAAATGCAAATCGTAGACGGCCGGATCGACGAGAAATCGCGAGGCTTCGGCGGCGACATGATCAGCTATCACTACTGGAAAGTTGATGGCAAAAAACACGAAAGGCTCGAAATCCCTGACGTTCTGGACGCACATGTAAAAGCCGGCGACCGGATCCGAGCGACGTATCAACCAGGCAAAGACAACGTCAACAGAATTTGGGCCATCCAGCTCGACAACGAGCCTGTCCGCTCAGTTGTCACGATCCCCTTTATTGCCGTCTCCCTGGGGAGGCTCAGCATCCTGCCTCTGACGGTCGCCATTTTTACTATTTTCGTTGCCTACGGCTTTTGGCAAAACAGCACACACCATGGAGGATTTCATGGCTCGACTTACCAGTTGGGTTGGCTCGCGCTCAATATGTTCGTCAGCTATCGCTACATGATTAAGCCAATATTGATCATCAAACGGGGCATCAAAGCGTTTCGTGAATATTGCGCGAAGACCCCAGCATCAACCTCGACCGTCAGCTAAAACTGAAAGGACACCGGCGAGTCACCCAAGAGCCAAACAATGAATTACGTTGAGCTGATCCAGCATCAAGCCAAGCTTGTATTTGGCAACAAAGCAAAAGCCGACAGTTGGCTGACCCAACCGAAAAACACCTTCGGTGGTAGTACACCATTGGAGCTCGCTTTCACTGAAGCGGGATACGAACTCGTAAAGGCTGAACTCGAAAGGCTCAGTCACGGGTTTGCCTGCTAATGCGATCCCCTCCTCCAAAGTCCCGGACTCAACATGATTGTTTTTGATCTCAACACAAACAATGCGGAAGCCCTTCTCCGGCACGTCGAAGAATTCAAGCCGAGCTCGGGCGACCGGTGCGAGGACGCTCGACTGCGAGAAGCGTTGCTGGAATTGAAAGAAGCATTGGTGTCGCATCTGGAAGACACCAGCACTCCAGCTGCCCCAAAACCAGAGCGACAGATTTAGGTCGACAGGAGCTCAAGCACATCATCATCCTGGCGTGTGTATGAAGATCACGACCTCTCTCGAAGGGCAGCTTTGGCAATTGGCTGTGGCCACGCTCGGCGCGCAAGGTTTGGAGCAGTTGGTGGCAGAACTGCTAAAGAGTCATGTGAAGGCTTCCGCGGTGAACATGTATGGATTTTTACGCCTCGAATGGCTCGGCCAGGAGGCATTAGAAGCCCTGCGCAAGGGCCAGCGCCGGGCAGGAGCAAAGCTAGCGTTTTTTGAGGATGACCCGAGAAAAGTCGCGATACTCCACTGCCATTCCGGTCATCTCTTGCGAGGCATAGTCCAAACTTTGCCGCCGGAAGTTCTGCCAGAGGACGTGCTTGAATGGCGTATGCAACTCGATATTGGCTTGTGATTTCATCCCGTAGCTCCTTGCGCCTGAAGTGCACTTCGGCGAGGTTCATTGAACTGGCCTAATGATTTTGGACACCTCAAGACGAGTATCGGCAATCAATACGATGGAAAATTTGAACACAAAACCTGCTCTCAACGCCCGCGAGGTCTACCAGGCGCAGAAGGTCGTCGCGCTCGGTCAACGCATCATGAGTGAGCGTACGCCCAACTCACCTTGCGTAAGTCAGGCCGGCACCCACTCATGCGGTAGCAGTTGCCCGATCTCACTCGCCCGCTGTGTCGGCAGCCGTGTCAGCACATCTTTCAGATAGGCATACAGACCACGCCCGTTCATGCGTGCCAACTGGATTAAACTCATGATCGCCGCCTGTTTGCCACTGCGAAGCGACCCGGCAAACAACCAGTTTGAGCGCCCAAGTGCCCATGGTCGGATTTGGTTCTCGATTTGATTATTGTCGATGGGCACGGCCCCGTCTTCCAAGTAGCGCGTCAGCGCTAGCCAGCGTTTAAGGCTGTAATCCAGAGCTTTGGTCGTTGCTGATCCATTGGGCACGAGATCGTGCTGGGCCAGCATCCAGTCATGCAGCGTTTTGATGATTGGGGCTGCCTTTTCCTGGCGTATTCGCAAACGATCCTCATCGCTTATGTCTCGAGCTTGGCGTTACTTCGTACAAGCCGCCAATCGAGTACAGCGCGTGTTCAGCCAGCTGGCTTATCGAAAAACTTGCGACGGGCGTGGGCCATGCAGCCAATTTCGGTGATGCCTTTCTCGAAACCGGCTTTGTAGCCCGCGAAGTCATCGCATACCAGCTTGCCGTTCCACTGCTCAAGGAAGTTGCGCGCATGTTCGCCCGCTCGGCTTGGGCTGAAATCGTAAACCACGGCCTTGAGTGCCGAAAACGGCGTCGTGCTGTAGGCCCAGACGTAGGCTCGACGAGTTTTCTTCTCGCCGGGCGCAAGCATCTGAACCGGGGTCTCATCGGCGTGGATGACATCCTCGGCCAGTACGGCAGCGCGCAATGCATCAACGATGCAGTTGGAGTTGAACACCGGCTTGTCCAATCCATTGCGCCAGCGTCGAGCGCGCAACTGGCAAACCAGCCCGACCGAAAATCTTTTCCTGTCGGGACAGCGGCAAGTGGTCGGCAAACTTCGCCACCATCACGTGAGCCAACAACTCCGCGGTCGGGATACCTTGTCGATGACCTGCGCGGGTACCGGCGCCTGGATCAGAGTTTCGCACTGACGGCACGTCCATTTTCCACGCACATGCTGCTCAACGGTGAACACGCCCGGGGTGTAATCGAGCTTCTCGCTGACGTCCTCACCGATGCGCTGAAGTTGACAGCCACAGGCGCACTGGGTGTCTTGCGGTTCGTGATGGATCACTGTGCGCGGGAACTGCGCAGGCAGCGGAGCACGCTTGGGCTTCTCACGTGGCTCGGCCCGTGCAGGTGATGGATTGACCGACTTTAGCTCGGCTTCGATGGCCGCAAGATCGGTATCGAGCAGATCGTCGAGGAGGCTGCCTTGGTCAGAGCTCAGCTGTTCACTGCGCTTGGCAAACTTGTGCCGCTTGAGGATTGCGATCCCATGAGCCAGTTGCTCATTGACCGTTTCGAGGCGGTGGATTTTCTGGCCCATCGAATCGACCTGGGACAGCAACTGCAAGGCTAGTTCGGCCAAGGCGCGAAGCTGTTCCGGTATCATCTGATCGAGGTTGGGAGAGAAATTCATGCCGACTTAGATGTGCCCGAACGAAGCCAAGCGCAAATTAGGCGCGGAAAAACCAGCTCCCAGTTTGGCTTGCGGCCCCACAGGGGGCGTTCAGGGGGCGTTCAAGATAAGCAGGCGGTACCCACACCCATGCCTTTCTTGGAGAAATCATGCCTGTACAAACATTAGCCCCTTGGGAATACCCTGCCTTGGCATCCAAACGAATCTTGGGATTGCTTTGGTTCGTGCTCGCCATGATGACGATCATCGCGGGACTCAATGCGTCAGAAATTTTCTATTCCACCACCGCACACCAAGGGCCGATGGAACTTGGTTTTAAACTGGGGGTTATTGCGACGTCGTTCAAAGTGCTGGGGATATTGGCCCCGCTGACCCCTGCCATCCAGCGCAGGCAAATTCGTCGAATGCGTGAAGAACATAAACGGCGCGGAGTAGCACTACGCGTCAGACCTACTTACCGTGCAGCGCTGATTGCCGGGGGATTATTGATGGCCGCTTCCCAAGCCATTACCCTGTTTTTGGAATACTTCTGACGCGGCTGCTGGGAAGGAAGTAGAACGTCTACTTCCTTCCCACGCCGCAGAATGTCTCGGCTCACAGAGGGGCGGTCGAAAGACCGTCTCTTTGCGTTATCGCCCCTTGAAAATCAATAACACTCAGTGAACCATAGCCATTCAGCTTTTTAGAACAGTACGAAGTCCATAAACCTAAGCCTCAGCTATGCTCTGAAGCAGAGTGTCTCTAACGCCCATCAATGCCGACTGCAGTACTTTCTGCTGCGCCAGGTTAGCCATCACTTGATAGATCGCAATACGATCACTGTTGAAAGTATTGACTTGAGTATATTCACTTTGATTGAAGACTGGAATAATAGGGACAGAGACGTTATCTGCCAGCTCATAAACAATTCCGGACACAACGTCCAGGCTGTAACCTTTATGAAAATCCTTAAGCTTGAGTGAACGTGAGCCACGAGGCTCTCTGATAACATGGATGCGACAATGTTCCTTTCCATATTCGTAACGCACTCGGCCAGTGTAGCCGCTATCAAAATCGCCATCTACTGTAATAAATGTATATTTCTCTTGGGTGCAATGTTCTTCGATATCCGGACTCCATTCTAAAACTGTTGTGTCAACGTGATAATCTCTAGGACGACTGTCCAGATCGGCTTTTTTTGTTTTTATCAATTCTTCTGTTTGTTCCACCAAGGAGGTTATGGACTTACTATTTTCAGGCGCCAACCAATTATTAACCTGATCAAGAAAGCTTCGCGCTGCTGAAACCGAACTGTCTTTATCACTGCGTTTATTGTAACAAATAAAACAGATCGACATCCCGGCGACATAGGAAACAAATCCAGCCACGCCCATCTGGCCAAGATTCAGAGTTTCGTTGAAACAGTAAAAAGCAAGTTCACGATACTCCTCGGAAGTCGTTCTTATTGCAGCAGGATCAATCGACGCGTCCTTAGCCAGGTACATTTCCAACTGTTCCCAGCGAGATTGAAGCGATCTGCCGTAAGATTTCTCCCATGACTGATCAGCGATAACTTCCATATGTAAGCCAAGACTTTTTAACTCACTTATTATTGCAACTTGATTTGCAATAATTGTATCGAGCTTGTCATTTATTTCGTTAATTTTTCTATTAAGTTCAGCCTGCGAAATGAAACCAGCAATCCCGGAGACTATGCCAACGACCGCAGCTGCAACGCCCAGCGCCACTGCAACTTCGAACGCATATATTTTTGCATTTGAAACATCAACTTGCTTCGATAATTTTTCTATTTTCATGGCTTTCTCCTATTCGACATTCAGGACGACTCTGAAGACTGGCAAATCGAAGCGTAGCTTAGCACTGCGAAAACCCTAGTTTTTTGGGCAAACGAAAAGAAATACCAACATCAACTTTTACTTTGAAAAGTTATTTATAGCCTCCTGGCACTTTGCATTTCACATGCTCCGACAGAATTGCAAATCGTAGAGAACCACAATCCATGGAACTCGGCGATCACTCGCTCTCCGATTTTTTGAGCGCATCGAGCTCAATTTGTTTCTTTTCTATCTCGACCTGAGCATCAATCATGGCCTTCTTGATCTCCGCCAGGGACTTCTCGTTGGTTGAATAATCAACCTTGAGTTTGATAAGTTCGGTGGGCAATGCAAAAACTCCTTTTATCGCGTTAGGTATAATCATTGCTACGCCCATGGCTTCACTCGGTTGGATGATCCGGCTTTTAGTCAGCGCACCATTACTGAAAGCAATGTCATACTCATTTTTGGAGAAGCGTCCTTTGGGCATGGAAACAACCCCGATATGGCCTCCCTGCGCTAACGTTAACGGAATTCTTTGCAGCACCTCCCCCCCTGAGCTTTTACTCACGGTAAAGTCGACAACACCGGGCTGTCTGTAGACAAGGCCGTTAAATACTTGCTGACCGCTCAGGCTGTTAACTGCCTCGTCACGTTTGGCAGACAATTGAATACAGGCAGCTTGTTTGAGCGCGTTATTTAAGACCTCCATATCGTCAACATCAAATGGATCAACAATTTGATTGACTGAGGCCACCAGCTTTGGATCGCAAGTAATAGCTTCAGCCAGAGGCCGTTTCAAGGCGAATGCTCGAAACTGACTTCCCCCGGGAACCCCGAAAACGCCTGCCAAGGTACTGGTTAACGTAGTGATCACCTCCCCGGTCTTGTCATCACTCTGACCTATTGCACCGTCCAACAATCCGCCCTTAGTTTTAATCTCAAGGGTGTCGGAAAATGCTCCCCCATGATTAGTGATGGCAGAAAACGTTTGTTTGCCTTCCGTGGTAGCTGGCTGGGCTGTGATCTCAAATTTTTCACTAAACGCGTGAGAATCCTGTAACGTCGACGCGTGTTCAAGCTGAGCGACTTTAAACGCATCCACTAACTCTTGAAGCTTATTAGATAAATTGAGTTTTTTTGCTTTTACCACCGTCAATTCGATATTGAGCTTCGTCTCTGTGGCAGCTTTTTCTGGTGATAATGGATCAAGACTACTAATAAGTTGGGTGATTGCTTTTTCTTCCGCAGTGATGTCCTTGACCGCCTTTTTTGCCGCATCAACCCCTTCTTTTGCGACCTTCAAATTTTCGGCAGTCTTGGTTGAATCCAGTAGTTCTCTGGAATACGAAACCTTAACCAGTTGTTTTGGAAGCGAGTAAATAACCCCCTCCCCTACCGTTGCAGAGGCCAGCGTAGAACGAACAATAGATTCCTTGGAGGCACAGCCAGAAACACTGAAAACGATAGCCACTACTGCTGCAAAATTTTGAAATTTCATTGGCTGGGCGTCCTATCCTTGTTATTAGACGATTTTCTACTAAATACTCATTTCCTTTCGCGAGCGCATGGTAGCTCAGTGCAATCGTAGTGACATTTTGATCACTTACAAGCTTTCGCATCGAATTGAGTGTTGGTAGATCACGCTGCATTGTAAGGGCGCCGATCAGCGGCCTGAGCAACTGACTGCTCTGGCCGACCCTGTCGGCGAGGGTTGAAGGACGGGGCTGTACGAATTGGCCTGCGCCAATCAATGCCCTCCAGCAGCATCGACAGCTGAGCTGCCGTCAGTGACACGCTGCCGCTGGTTGCTTGCGGCCAGACAAAGCGACCTTGTTCCAGGCGTTTGCAGAACAGGCACAAGCCGTCGCCGTCCCACCACAGCAATTTGATCCGATCACCGAGTCGTCCGCGAAAGGCAAAAATCTGGCCGGAGAAGGGATCGGCTTCCAGCTGTGTTTGCACCAATGCCGCTAAACCGTCGAAGCCACGGCGCATGTCGGTGACGCCGGCGGCGATCCAGATACGGGTTCTAGCCGGAGGGGCAATCATCGCAGGAGCTGCTGCAAGATGAGTTGCACGGTCTGCGGGTCAGGCGTACCGGTGATACGCAGCTTGGCTTTTCCGACTTCTACAAGGATCTCGGAATGGGATTCTTGCGGCAACAGCTTTGGTGGCGGTAAGTCAATTGGTGCTTCGATCACTTCGACTGGCAGGAGCGTTGCGCTCTGGCCCGAATGCCCCGTCCTGGTATTGCTGTCACCAACGAAAGACCATGTTGGCATTGACGTCGTGCTCGCGGGCGATCATCGACACTGAGGCGCCGGGTTGGTATGAAGCTTCGACAACCTTGCGGTTGAATGCAGGGGGGGGAAGTTCGGGCGGCGACCGGAGCAACGAACGGGAGCTATATCCAAGATAGTGTCCACTAAAAAATGGTGTCCACTATCTTGGCGAATTTGGAGGACTGTCAGGAGAGGGTGCTGAGCGGACGGTATGCGTCCGGCCAAGTCATCTACCCAGTCCTGAAAAGCCAAGGCATGGTGTGCACTTAAATTTAAGTGGGCACCAGTTCTAGCCTTTTAAGCGGGTATTTCATGCAGCCACAACGCCGTTCCTACTCCAAGTCCTTCAAGGCCCAGGTCATTCAAGAGTGCGCCCAGCCCGGCGCTTCGATTGCCAGCATCGCCCTGAGCCACAGCCTCAACGCGAACCTCGTCCACAAGTGGATTCGGCTGCAATCGCAGAAAAGTGCCGTCCTGCAACCTGCCTTTATTCCCGTGGATTTACCGTCGTCGGCGTCACGATCAGATATCACCCCGGCCATGATCTGCCTCGAAATCCCACACCCACGCGGCACCGTCAAAGTGAACTGGCCGACCGAAAGCGCAGCTGCCTGCGCGACCTTTCTTCGAGATCTGTTGCGATGATCCGCATCGACTCCATCTGGCTTTCCACCGAGCCCATGGACATGCGAGCCGGCACCGAAACCGCCCTGGCGCGGGTGGTCGCGGTGTTCGGTGCGGCGCAGCCGCACTGTGCTTATCTGTTTGCCAACCGCCGCGCCAATCGCATGAAAGTGCTGGTGCATGATGGGCTGGGTATCTGGCTGGCGGCCCGCCGCCTGTATCAGGGCAAGTTCTTCTGGCCCAGCTCTCGACACGGCTCGCAGATAGAGTTGGCCTCCGAGCAACTGCATGCTCTGGTGCTGGGCTTGCCTTGGCAAAGAGTTGGGCCAGGCAACGCGATTTCCATCCTGTAATCTCTGACACGTCCCGCCTGGCCGTGCAATTGTCCGATCAGCCTGTCGTCGGTTTTCGCCTACTCTGGCAAAATCGGCAGCATGACTTCGCTCCCCAATCTCGACCACCTAACCCCTGAACAACTGCGCGCTCTGGCAGCGCAGTTGATGCAGCGTGTGGAGAGTCTCGATCAGGCAGTCGAGACAATGGACAAAAAGATCCACCGCGATCAAACGGTTATCGAGAAACTGACCCACGAGATTGCACAGCTCAAGCGTTTGAAATTTGCCAAGCGTAGCGAGCAGTTGAATCCGGCGCAGGCCAGCTTGCTGGAAGATCTGATCGATACCGATATCGCGGCGATTGAGGCTGAGCTTCAGGCATTGCAAACACCTTCAACTCCGGCCGAGACAAAGCAAAAGCCTAAGCGCACGGCGTTGCCGCCGGAGTTCCCGCGCACGCTGATCCATCACGAGCCGGACAATACTCACTGCCCCTGCGGCTGCGCACTCAAGCGTATCGGTGAAGACGTCAGCGAAAAGCTGGACTATACGCCCGGCGTTTTTACTGTCGAGCGTCATGTCCGTGGCAAGTGGGTATGTGATGAGTGCGAAACACTGATCCAGGCGCCGGTGCCGGCACAGGTCATCGACAAGGGCATCCCGACCGCTGGGTTGCTGGCCCACGTCATGATCGCGAAGTATGCCGACCATTTGCCCCTCTACCGTCAGGAATCGATTTTCGGTCGGGCCGGTTTGGCCATCCCACGTTCGACCTTGGCCCAATGGGTTGGCATGAGCGGTGTGCAGTTGCAACCGCTGGTCGATGCGCTGCGCGATGTCGTGCTCGGGCAGCAGGTAATTCACGCCGACGAAACGCCAGTGCAGATGCTCACTCCAGGCGTGAAGAAAACCCATCGCTCCTATGTTTGGGCCTACGCCACCAGCCAGTTCTGTGGAACAGCGGCAGTTGTTTATGACTTCAGCCCCAGCCGCGCCGGAGAACATGCACGCAACTTCCTGCAAGACTGGAAGGGCAAGCTGGTCTGTGATGATTTTGGTGGCTACAAGGCCAGTTTTGAACTCGGCGTGACCGAGATCGGCACATGGCCCACGCGCGGCGCAAGTTCTTCGAATTACACGCCACTAACAAGAGCCAGCTTGCCGAGCAAGCCCTGCGTTACATTCAGGTGCTGTACGAAATTGAGGGTGAAGTCCGCGACCTGGAACCGGATTTACGCCGCCGAATACGGCAAGAAAAAGCGGTGCCGGTGATGGATGCCCTGCATGCCTGGATGATTGCCCAGCGTGATCTTGTGCACGACGGTTCAGCTATCAGCAGAGCACTGGATTACAGCTTGAAACGCTGGACGGCGCTATCGCGCTATCTCGATGACGGGGCCGTACCCATTGACAATAATTGGGCGGAGAACCAGATCCGACCATGGGCGTTGGGGCGAAAGAACTGGCTCTTTGCAGGCTCGTTGCGTAGCGGCAAACGGGCGGCGGCGATCATGAGTTTAATCCAGTCTGCGCGGCTCAACGGGTATGAACCGTACGCTTATTTGAAGGACGTTCTCACGCGCCTGCCGACACAGCGGGCTAGTGAGATCACCGAGCTTTTGCCACATAAGTGGATGCCCGTTAAATGACGCTGGCGTGATGGGCAGATGCTCACAAAACCCCTCCACGAAAAGCGATGCCTCCCTCCAGTTTTCACTGGAGGGAATCATCCCATCACAAATTACGTCAGGAAATGATCTCTGCTCAAATCAAAGTGATCGAACCTTGGAGTTCACTTACTGAATGCAGCGATCCTGTTGTGTACTTTTACTAGGTCGTCAGAGACCGATAAGCGCTTTGGCGACATGGCCCGCGATACTAGGATTCTCATTCAGTCTGCGCGTGCTGTAACCGTACCAATCCATACCAAAAGGTACGTAAATGCGCACGCTGAATCCCATTCTCAACACCTTGTCACGCAAGGGTTCGCAAACGCCTAGCAGCATCTGGAATTCAAACTGGGTTCTGTCGATACGGTTGTCTCGGGCCAGAGCAATAACTTGCTCGATCAGTGCAGCGTCGTGCGTGGCCACACCGACGAAGCTGCCGGAGTTAAAGCAGCGCATGACGTGATCCAAAAAATGCTTGTTGATGGCGGTACGGTCACTCCATGAGCCGTTCACAAGGTGCGATCGCTCCTCCACATAGATACCCTTGCAGATGCGCAAAGTGCTTGTTTCGCGTGTGAGCACCTCAATATCCTGATAAGTACGCTTCAAATAAGCCTGCAATGCCAGCCCAACATTGTCATGGCCTCTCCTCAATCGGGTGAACAGATCGATTTCCTTTTCCGTGCAGTTAACATCTTCCATATCTATGCAAACAGAGTTGTTGTGACCCTCTGCGGCTTCAAGAATGCGCTCTGCGAGATGTTCGCATTGCTGCATGTCGAGGAGCAATCCAAGCGAGGAAGGCTTGATCGAAATATTGGCTTTTAATCCATTTGCTTGAATCGCTTCAAGCAAATCAATGTAATCGATCGCCGTATTCTCAGCCTGTTGTGGAGTCGAAATAGTCTCGCCCAATACGTCGAGAGTCACACAAAAACCTTGTGCGTTTAGCTGTTGAACTCGCGCAAGGGCTTCGCCTAGCGTGGCACCAGCAATGTAGCGGCGGGAGATTTTTTGGATAATTGCGCGAGGAATAAAAGGGATGGCACGAGCCATCAAAGCGTTGAAAAGGTGCATATCAATACCCGATACGAAAAACAGCCAACTTCCGTTTCTCCGCGCCAAAGCGTCGAAAAACCACGGACGAAGCAGAGCCGCTACTCCCTTTTGGGAGCAGCATGAAGCAGAGTCACAGCCGTATGTGTCAGCGCATAGCGGCAGCGTCTACTGCGAGCTTCAGTTCATCAATGGGGGCCAGGCAGCGGCGTGCATGCTTTCTTCTCTAGGTGTTTGCTAACGTCAGATGTTGTTGAAGTCTTCTACCCCAGTATTGCCCAAGCTTTTTGTAGAGCTTGAAGGGGACTGAACGGTGATCCATACCACAAAAAAAAGCAAGGTGTGTTGGGCGTACGCTTACGATTGAACGCCTCGAACCAAGTCCCCGAACCGGTGTAGTTCACACGTGTGAAGCCATTTTCCAAACGTTCGTTTCTGCCCAGTGTTAAAGCCTACAGCGATGCGGCCATCAACGTAGGTGCCCCAGTCCTCAGCCATACGCGGCGGGTGCAGCACCTTCCAAAAATCAGCGATATAATGCCGCCAAGCCCTAACTCCGCTGGATGGTGGTAGTCATGTCGCGCTCACTCTTCACTCCCGCTGAACTCGAAGAAATTCACGCTCAAATCGCTCAACTGAGGACTGACTCCATGCGTATCAGAAGCGGAGCCCGAGAGCCTGTCACAGTGCCTGCCATCGCGCCTGTAAGCCTCCCTCCCTTCAGGCCGCTCGTTCACTTCTGCCAAACCATGGTGTACGTGTTTTGCGTTATCGCTATGGTGGGGGCAATGATGGCCGTCGCGATCAAATACCTTCTCTAACCTTGAGCAGCACAGCCGTGTTGCCGATCATCAACGTAGTTGCCAGATGGAAAAACAAAGCCCGGAGGTTCGCGGCTCCAGGGCTTCTATTTTCGCCTCC
Source organism: Pseudomonas sp. FP1740 (assembly GCF_030687165.1). Lineage (NCBI taxonomy): Bacteria > Pseudomonadati > Pseudomonadota > Gammaproteobacteria > Pseudomonadales > Pseudomonadaceae > Pseudomonas > Pseudomonas sp. FP1740. The sequence continues at coordinate 1,641,291 of NZ_CP117461.1, read as the reverse complement.
ATCCCTTAATGGTTGGGCGAACGTGGCCAGGACATTACCAGCGTCGTTTTGATATTTCACTACGACTTTGGATAAATGTGTTCGATCAGCGAGCCGGGCCCATTGGCCCGAAGAAGCGACCTCTGCATTTACGTCACCCGCAGCTTAGCTTTGGGCATGCGATGACTCGAACACAATGATTTGAACACAACCTACCCTTCCCACTTCCCGCGAAGTCTCTGTCCTCATTCAGAGAATCATTGCGCCCTGTCATAAATTGTCTCAGCTCAGTCCTGCATAATTGTTGAAATCATGGAGTGATACCGGTACTCCTAAAGCACCAGTTTCAGCAGGGAACGCACCATGCATTCAAGATTCAGGGTCATCGAAACAACCAGACTGGATGATGGCATCAAGCAGTATCGGGTTGTGGATCTCGTCCAGGGAGGCTCTGCTAGCAAACACGGTGTGTTCAAGGCCAGGGTCGAGGCAGAGGCTGTTTGCTCGCTCCTGAATGCTGAGCATCCGCGTCAGAGTGGTACAGGTCGTACGTCCCTGTGCCTTTGATCCACTCATTTCGGAACGCCAAGCGCCGGATGATTTGCAGGACTGCTCATACCTACAGCGCAGTTATGGATTCGCGCTCAGAAAGTATGATTTGAAGGCGATCAAAGTTAAGTCGTCGACATTCAGTCTCGGCGCCTTCTCGAGACTCATAGGTAGTCTTCAGACGTAGTTTCTCTTCGCTACCATAGATGTTGAAACCTTTCGGTGCAGTCTGGCAGTAGGAGCGCGCTCCGTTACGCATCGATCCTGTTTCTGTTGGGATAGCAGGGACAACAACAAATCTCGAAATCATCTTCAGTCGCTCTCCTATATTGTCTTGAAGCGTGGTGGTCACCGCGGTGATCGGAAGGCATTCCAACAACGATTTGACGTGGAGCAGCAACGCTTGGAATTAAGACAACTGCGCTATTTCGTAAAAATCCTCGAACACGGCAGCTTGGGACGCGCAGCTCTTGAACTGGACGTCGGCGTATCAGCCCTTAGCCAACAAATCGCGAAACTTGAAAGTGAGCTGTCAACCCGCCTCCTTAATCGCACCACTACTGGCGTCACACCTACCAGCTCCGGTATGGCGTTCCTGCACCATGCCCAGCTGTGTTTGCGGCAAGCCGAAAATGCGATCATGGCCGCTCACCGTGGGCGAATGAGTGGGTACGTCACCGTCGGAATGGCGCCCACGACTGCCACTGTTCTTGCCCTGCCATTGATCAACGCGATGCGAGAGCGCTACCCGGATATTCAATTGCACCTGGTCGAGATGCTGTCCGGGCATTTGGCCACACAACTCAATGCTCGCCAGATCGACCTGGCCATTCTGTTTCAACTCGAAGGTGGTAAGCGCTGGAGCGTGACACCGCTGCTCGACGAAAAACTATTTGTCATCAGCTCACCGCACCTGCCCCACGCACCACAAGGAACCAGCGTGCAACTGGCGGATCTGGGGCAACTTCCACTGGTAATGCCGAGCGCGCAACACGGTTTGCGTTCTACGCTGATGGTTGCGTTTGAACGTTCGGGATTGGCTCCCAACATCATCATGGAAGTGGATGGTCTTGCCGTATTGATGAACGCCGTACGCGCAGGTCATGCTGCCACCATCCAGCCCGGTGCGGCAGCGGCGCTCAAAGGTGAGTCGGGACTTTCAGTGGTGGAAATTTCCGATGCTCACGTAGGTCGACGAAACCTGCTGGCGACACTGCCTGATGATGAGCTGTCTCCCGCTGCTCTGGCGGCGCGACTGGTCATCACCGATGTCGCTCGACAGTTGGTCGTTGATCAACAATGGCCGGGAGCGTCGTGGATTGAGGACGTCGCGTCATGATCCCGGCGCACCTCCCCGGTTTCCAATACTGGGGTGTCCGCGCCAAAGCCTTTACGAAAACTAAACACCCCCACTCATTTCGCGCCTTTCGACAATAAGCTGACAGCTCTACCTTCTCCCCACTCGCGAGGAGCACTTCGTTCATGCCTCCTTGCGATTGAGGAGTGATGATGATCGACGTATTAGTAATTGGTGGCGGCAATGCCGCCTTGTGTGCAGCGTTGATGGCTCGAGAGGCTGGCGCTAGCGTGATGCTGCTGGAGGGCGCACCGAAAATCTGGCGCGGTGGCAACTCGCAACACACCCGAAACCTGCGATGCATGCACGAAGCACCGCAAGACGTATTGGTCGATGCCTATCCCGAAGAAGAATATTGGCAGGATCTGCTGAAGGTCACCGGCGGGATTACCAACGAAAAGCTTGCTCGTATTGTCATCCGCGCCTCGTCGAACTGCCGTGACTGGATGCGCTCCCATGGTGTGCATTTTCAACCGTCGTTGTCTGGTGCCCTACATGTTGCGCGCACTAATGCTTTTTTTATGGGCGGCGGCAAAGCGTTGGTTAATTCGTACTTCCGTAGCGCCGAGCGGCTGGGCGTCAAGATCCGCTACAACGCTCAAGTCACTGACATTGAGATGAAGAGCGGAGAGTTCGTCGCGGCGTACATCGGTGAACGTGAGGTCGATGGTCAGCGTTTACCCGCCGAGCGTATTCAGGCCAAAGCCTGCGTTCTAGCGGCTGGCGGTTTCGAGTCGAACCGCGAATGGCTCCGCGAAGCTTGGGGTCAAAACGAGCGCGGAGAATGGCCCTCAGACAACTTTCTGATTCGCGGGACGCGCTTCAATACCGGCGTACTGCTTCGGCGCATGCAGAGCCTGGGCGCCGATTTTATCGGCGACCCAACCCAAGCGCACATGGTGGCCATCGACGCCCGTGCGCCCCTGTATGACGGTGGTATCTGTACCCGTATCGATTGCGTATCGCTGGGCGTGGTGGTCAATCGCGACGGCGAACGCTTCTATGACGAAGGCGAGGATTTCTGGCCCAAGCGCTATGCGATCTGGGGCCGCCTGGTGGCCGGTCAACCCGGTCAACAGGCCTACTCAATCATCGACCAACAAGCCCTCGGCCGTTTCATGCCTCCGGTGTTTCCGGGCACTAAAGCCAACTCCCTGCAAGACCTGGCCCGCCAGTTGAAGCTTCCCGTGACGCAATTTGTCAAAACCATCGAGGAATACAACGCGGCCTGCCGCATCGGCACGTTCGACCACACCGCGCTGGACGATTGCCACACCGAAGGTTTAACACCCGCCAAAACCCATTGGGCCCGCCCATTGGTAAAGCCCCCCTTCTGTGCCTACCCACTTAAACCTGGCGTGACCTTCACCTATCTAGGCCTCGCTACCGACGATACCGCCGCCGTTCACTTCAACGGCGAGGCTAGCCCCAACCTGTTTGTCGCAGGAGAAATGATGGCGGGCAACGTATTGGGCAAGGGCTATACCGCCGGCATCGGTATGGCCATTGGTACCGCATTCGGTCGCATCGCCGGTGTGCAAGCCGCGGCTGCGGCTGGCTTCCTGACCCCTTCCTCCACGGAGCCCCAACATGCAGCTGTTTGATCCCAAGGCACCGGGTAATTTGATTCCCGTACTCAACCTTGATGAAAGCGAAGTTCAGCGACAAATGACCGTTTGCAATGCCTGCCGTTACTGCGAGGGCTTCTGCGCTGTATTTCCGGCCATGACACGACGTCTGGAGTTTTCCCAGGCCGATATCCATTACCTGGCGAACCTTTGCCATAACTGCGGCGCATGCCTGCATGCCTGCCAGTACGCCGCACCTCATGAATTCGAAATCAATGTGCCCAAGGCCATGGCCAAAGTCCGCCTCGACACTTACGCCGAGTACGCCTGGCCACAGGTGATGGGCACGCTATACCGGCGCAACGGACTGACTCTGGCACTGTCAGCCGGTGCCGGGCTGGCACTGTTCCTGTGTCTCACGTTGATGGTAATGGGCAACCTGTTCACGGCGATGCCCGGGGGAAATTTCTACGGGATCTTCCCGCACAACACCCTGGCCGTAATGTTCGGTGCAGTTTTCGGATTTGCGGTACTCGCGTTAACCCTTGGCGCGTGGCGCTTCTGGCGCAATGTTTCACCGGCCGACGCGCCCGCGCAGGAAAAAACCGCTGCTGCACTGGAAGCCACGGCCAACGTCGCCCGGCTCAAATTTCTGGACGGTGGCCATGGCGAGGGCTGCAATAACGCTGATGATCGATTCACCTTGTGGCGGCGGCGCTTCCACCACTTCACCTTCTACGGCTTCATGCTGTGCTTCGCAGCCACTGGGCTCGCCACGCTCTACCATTTCCTTCTGGACTGGTCGGCGCCCTACCCCGTCTTGAGCTTGCCGGTGATGCTGGGCATCAGCGGTGGGCTCGGGTTGCTGGTCGGCCCTGCGGGTCTGTTGTGGTTGAACCTGCGTCGCAACCCCGAACACGGCGACGAAAACCAGAAACCCATGGATCGCGGCTTTATCGCACTGCTGTTTCTGGTCAGCGCCAGCGGCCTGGCACTCCTGGCGTTCCGTGAAACCGCAGCCTTGGGCCTGTTGCTGGCAATCCATCTCGGCCTGGTCATGGCGTTTTTCCTGACAATGCCCTATAGCAAATTCGCCCATGGCATCTTCCGTAGCGCCGCGCTGCTCAAGTACTCCATCGAAAAACGCCAACCCAACCCGATCAACGCAGGTAGCAACTGATCGGCGATCCACTCATTCCAAAAACAATATTGATCACCACGGTAGCCATGATGAAAACAACAACTCAAGACACCCGATCCAAGGGGTCGAAACTGGGCGCCATCCTGCGGGTCACTAGCGGCAATTTTCTCGAACAGTTCGACTTCTTTCTGTTCGGGTTCTATGCAACTTACATCTCGCAGACATTCTTTCCTACCACCAGCGAGTTCGCCTCGTTAATGATGACCTTCGCCGTATTCGGCTCGGGATTTCTGATGCGGCCGCTGGGCGCTATCGTGCTGGGCGCATACATCGACAAGGTGGGCCGGCGAAAGGGGCTGATCGTGACGCTGTCGATCATGGCCGCGGGCACGGTCTTGATCGCCTTGGTTCCGGGCTACGCCAGCATAGGCATCGCAGCGCCGATATTGGTGTTGCTCGGGCGACTGTTGCAGGGATTCTCCGCAGGTGCGGAAATGGGTGGTGTTTCCGTGTACCTGGCTGAAATCGCCACGCCCGGACGCCGGGGTTTCTATACCAGTTGGCAGTCGGCCAGCCAACAAGTGGCGATCATTCTTGCGGCTGCGTTGGGCTATACGATTAACGCGTCCATGGAGGCTGCCGACGTTGCAGCCTGGGGCTGGCGTATCCCATTCTTCATTGGTTGCCTGATTATCCCGTTCATCTTCATCATTCGCCGCTCGCTACAGGAAACCGATGCATTCAAAGCGCGCAGCCATCACCCAAGTGCCAGTGAAGTCTTTCGCTCGATGCGGGACAACTGGCGCACGGTACTGGCTGGTGGTCTGTTAGCGTCGATGACCACCACCATGTTCTATCTCATTACCGTCTACACCCCGACTTTCGGTCGGTCTGTACTGAACCTGAGCACCAGCGACAGTCTGGTGGTCACGCTCTTCGTCGGCCTGAGCAACTTCATCTGGCTGCCCATCGGCGGTACGATCTCTGATCGCATCGGACGCCGCCCCTTGTTGCTGGCGGTCACCTTGCTGTGCATCTTCACCGCCTATCCCGCCATGCATTGGCTGGCCGCGGCGGCAAGCTTCGAACGACTGCTCGCAGTGCTGCTGTACTTCTCTTTTTTCTTTGGCATTTACAACGGCGCGATGGTTGCAGCATTGACTGAGGTAATGCCTCAGAACGTACGAGTCGTAGGATTTTCACTGGCATTCAGTTTGGCAACGGCTGTGTTTGGCGGTTTTACACCCGCCGTATCAACAATCCTGGTGCAGGCAACAAGTGACAAGGCGTCGCCCGCCTACTGGCTAATGTTTGCTGCACTGTGTGGGTTCACAGCGACGACGATCCTGTATCGCAGGCAAAAAGCAGTGCCAGTCAACGCTTGATCAAAGAGAGGTTTCGGCGGAATTCAGGGCTTTGCGCTGAATAAATATCGCGCCCTGGCCTGCATTGTATGCGTCCGGCAAAGGCATCTATTGGACGGACGCTTACAGAGCATCGACAATCAAGACGATGAAAAATTTGAACTCAAAACCTGCTCTCAACGCCCACGAGGTCTACCAGGTGCGAAGGACGTCGCGCTCGGCACACGCACCATGCGAAGAACGTGTAATGAGTCCTGGAGTGAAATCTATAACGGCCTTATGCCTGTTGAGATCGATGGCTGGCGTCTCACGCTTTTCAATGACGGCGGCACCTTGGATTACTGCGAGGATTGCAGGACACCTGATGGTCGAGTGGGGACTGTGGAAGCTTGGCAGCGCTACGGCACTGAACCGGTCGACCTATTGAGTGGATGGGAGCGTGAGCAGCTTGAGCGTCTGCTTAATGCGCTCTGACTCTATGCGACCGTCCATAGCCGAGCGGCAAGATCCCACCAAATTCCTCTACTGCTACGCTGTCCTTTTTCCATGGAGGAATCGCGATGCCGAACTCTGATCTGCTCCCTTCCCTGCTATTCAAGATCAACGAAAACCAGCAAGCCCTTGAAGCCGCCATCATGGAACTGACGCTCTGGGTCGAGCAGCGTGGATCGGGCGAAGTTGGAGGCAACGTGCGCGGTGCGCTGGACACGATCAGAACAAATGAAGAGTTCATCAACTTGACGCTCGCGGTGTTGATGGCACCGGAGTAATTCACCCCATACGCCGAAAGAATCCTGTTTGGCACGGTACTGATCCTGTCGACCTATTGGGTGACTGAGAACGTGCGCTTGCTGATTGTGCTCCGAGCCTGCTGAGCAAAAGAAACCCTCGTCACGGCCATCTCTGAGCGAAGCTCGCCAATCAGATTGGCAATGGCTCGACTCGATGTGAGATTCGCGGTCGAGATACCGGTGACCAGCAATTCCACTTGACCAGACGAAGTCTCGAACACCTTGATCATTAGAGATCCATCGGGATTCACCGTGCAGCTACAAGACAGCGGCAGGAAGCCACATTCAATGATGTGGCGGAGCTTCAGAACAGGAATCATGACAGTCGTCCTTAGTATTATTTTTCTTTAGTTTTTTCTCCCCAAGAATGGTCGTCAAGCAGTTCCGCAGTGCAAAATACGACCAGTTGTCACCATGTCCTCATACCTCTTGGTGGACGCCAACTGTCCATGACTAGCTAGCTTTGACCGCTTATCCGCAAGCAATGAAAGCCCGACATTTCTGCCGGGCTCTAACATCCCGCTCTACGCACGCCGCTTGATTGCGACCTTTGACCACAGAGTAAAGGCGACTGGTGGTGTCCAGCCTGAGTTTGATATGTGCTCTTGCAGGCACAAGTACTTATTACCTTCGTAAGTCACGCCATCTTCCTTGCGATACCGATGGTTCAACTGCCACTCGGGGAACTCTGGATCAGTGATGTCTCCAGCAGTTCGAACGCTCAAGCTCTTGCTCGGAAGCGACTCATTTCCCTGAGAGTCTGTTGCCGTGACAAAGTAGCTGTACTGGGTGTTCGGCGTTAGGCCTGAGTCATTCAGCATTAAAGCCGCCGCATGGCCTATCGCAGCCCCATTTCGGTACAGCGTGTATGTCTCGATCGGACGAGGGCCGCTTGAAGCGCCCCAACTCAAGGTCATACTGGTTTCGGTTACGTCCCTGGCGGAAAGATTTGCGGGGGCCGTTGGCCGGTCACCTGGTTCTGACTCGCCGTGAATCAACGGGGCGTAACGATCGTAGAACTCCCAGTTGTAGGGAACATTGTCCCTGGTAATGCCATCGTCCCAGTTGATAGACCAGGTCATCAGCCCTTTGATGGAATGGCCGGCAGCGTCAAGACGCTTGAATGCATTTACAACCGCAGCAGGATCAATCACATAGCCAGTGGCCGCAGCGTCATTGTTGGCCGGTAGGCCAATGACAAATTTATCTGCAGGGATGGCGATGTAGTCCCGAGTGCCAGTCACCAGGCTTTCGGTCAGGTAGTAGAGGAAATCCTCTTTCATCTCATCATTGTTCTGCGCAATCCAGGCACCTTGACCACCATTGGCCTCCTGAACCCAGATCCCATCGCCACCTTGGTTGTAGTATTGAGGCGCAATGAAATCGTAGTACCCCTCGAGCGCCTGAATGTAACCAACGTACTTGCCGTCAACTCTGAGGTAGGGAAACTCAGGCGCCATGCTGATGATGAAATGCTTCCCCTCACCCTTGTAGTGATCCTTCACCAGTTTCAAGGCTGCAGGCAGCACCGTCTTGTTGTCAGCGAAATCAATGGCGTTTTGCTCAAGGTCGATATCCAACCCATCAAAACCGTAGACTTCAACCAAGCGAATGATTTCATTCGCCAATGGCTGCTCATCCCCCTTGTGCAACTCGATATGAGCGTCGGCACCGCCCAACGAGATCAACACAGCCCGTCCCTGGCTGTTCAGCACGCCTACCTGACGGCGAAACTCGTCGTCGGAGAGGTTATAAGGTTTGAAGGTAGGAATGCCTTGGCCTTTCATGAAAGCTACAGCAACAACGTTGTAGTCCTTGGGTACATCCACTAAATCCAGATTGGCAAACTGCCCACCTTGATAGCCATCACTATGGCCGGCTGGCCAGTTATGCCAGAAACCCATCAGAATTTTTTTATTGGCAATACTAGGCATCAATGATGCTGAATCACTTACTTGAGACTTCAGCAATGCAAAATCAATCTTAGACATTGTTCTATTCCTTCAGAACTGTATTAGGAGCCGTACATGGCCCGACTTTACTTAAAGTTCACATCAAACGCCTGATAGAATGCATTGCCGGTATCAGCAACAATCCAAAGCAAGACAATAACGTGATGACCTTGCTTACCCATTGGCAGCTTCACTTCATGTTCAGTTTTCGCCTTCATGTCAGCGGAATGCTGGTAATACGGAACTTGAGTATAAAAATCATCATAGAATGAGTTTGGTTCCAGCTGAGCGCGGCTGATACGCTTTTCAGGATCCCAACCATCTTTGGTGACAAACCAACTGTAACCCCGAGTCACGTGAGGCACGGCATATACCCATTTGACATGAAACGTTTGGCCTGGGTCGACATTCAGCAGAGGCCAGGTAAATGGGCGATTTAGCTTCTGGCTCATCTCCTCGTTAGTGAAGTTAACGCAGTCTCGGGCATCGGTCTTACCTCCGCTGAGGATATAGCCATCAGCTGGTGGCACCAAGCTCACGTTATCAGTCTCATAAGGTCTTGGGAATGGGCCCGCAGTCAATGATGGGAAGTTCTTACCTCCTTCCATTGCATCAGCATGCCAGTCAAGGATTAGGCCTTCTTCTGTAGCAATAGCAGAACGACTAGGAGGGGAAATTACACGACCGTGTTTCAACTCCGGCTTGGATTCTGGCTTATTCATTGGTTCATTCCTTTGATTAATTGATCTCCTCCCTAGAGGAGAACTCTCAGGCTAGCGCAACGTTTTAGATTGTCCACCATAAAAAACAAACACGATTACCAACGCAAAGGAATACAAGCCGGCGAACTCTCCCAATACTCGCCACCTTGCCTTCTCAACCACAAATAAATGGATGAAATAGCACTGTCAAATTGACATCAACCTATAACCATTCGAAATATATATTTAGAAAAATATAACTTTAACTTCTTAAAGAAGATACATGGACAGCATGCAAATGTCGGCTAAGGTGAGATAGCGCCCTAGAGGGATTACACATTTAAACTCAAATTGGGTGAGAGAAGTCTTAGGACATTTGCGCAAAGCGTGACGCATATTTTTTTGCAAGGAGGCAGGCTATCATGAACACCATAAAAGGCACTTCGGATTTTATTACAATAACTGAAGACAACAAAACATTTTCGACCTTACAGAAAGGATTCAATCTCCGATGGCCTCCAAATGCCGAAATGGGAGCTAAACGAATCTACGTATGTAAAACACCAGAAGAAGTACTAGACGCTGCAAACGAAGCACTATCGCAAAACTTTCGAATCACCGTAAGGAGCGGAGCGCATTGCTACGAAGGCTTCGTATCGAATCAGCTAAACAACGAAAATTTAGCAATTATTGATGTGGGTGAACTTAAAGGTTTTTCTCAAGACACCAATGGTAAAATTCAGCCTCTATATAAACATGACAGCAATACCCCTACAAATTATAAATACGCCGCATTCACAGGCAGTCAGAACTGGGATGGTTATGTGGCAATGTATAAACAGAGCGGTAAAACAATCCCTGGTGGCTCGTGCTATTCCGTAGGGCTCGGTGGCCACATTAGCGGCGGTGGGTACGGTTTACTGTCTCGCCTTCAGGGGTTGACCGTCGACTGGGTAACAGGAGTTGACATCATGATTCCGGATCCAGCCAATAGCGAAAAAAGGTTAATCCCTATTCATGTTAGCCCGAGTTCAAACCTTAAAACACATCGCGACCTATTCAAGGCTTGCTGCGGGGCGGGCGGAGGGAATTTCGGTATAATCATTCGATACTACTTCAACGACCTACCTGAGGCCCCACAAAAAGCTTATTGGACAACCCTCTCCTGGGAGTGGTCAGACTTCGACAAAATCAGTTTTAGGAAGTTTCTGCGTGGATATCACGACTGGTTCGCCAAAAACGACTCGGACGCAACCTCCAATGTTTTGTCAAAAGCAAACGGTGGTCTTTTCACCCTACTAAAACTCAATCACATCGACTCCAACCCAAAAGTCATTCTGGCCATCCAATACACGGGACGCGATGGCATGGTGGGCGATCACGAACGAGATGCACCATTTAACGATTTTCTCTCAGCAATAAACAGTGCAGCACCCGGTCACGGCAAACTGTACGACGGCTTCGTATTACCAAACATCACACCAAGACCTCATAGTATGGCGGGCAGTGCTATCACCAAAGCTTCACCTAGGCTTCTTATGGACTGGTTTTACATTACCCAGATGATTAATGCATCAGGAAATAATCAACGAGGAAAATATAAATCCGCCTACCAAGTGGACAATTTTACCGACGAAGAATGCGATGCATTTTATAACAACCTCAGCGCCCCCTCCAAAGATGGGACATTCAGTCAGTCGCTTGTCCAAATTGACTCTTATGGTGGGAGAATCAATAGCTTTGGCCAAGGTGATACCGCAGTGCCGCAACGCAGATCCTTGTTAAAGTCTCAATATCAAACTTACTGGACTGATCCTGATCAAGATAACGTTCAACTCGGATGGATCAATAAGATTTACGAAGACGTCCATGCTAGCCAACCCAATAAGCGACCTGGTGTCAACGAGCGATATGAAGGGTGCTACATCAATTATCCTGATGTGGACATGCTATTAGTAAACGGCACGCCTAATGATAGTTGGCTTGAGCTTTACTATGGAAATGCGGGTTTGGTAGATGAATTAATTTCCTTAAAAAACCAGGTAGACCCCCATAATCTTTTCAGGCACCAGATGTCGATTCCGCTAGCACGAGATAAAAAGAGGCAATAAAAACAGCTACTACCGACTGCACGCACCGCGTCGAGGTGCGTGCTTGATCACCACCACCCCAGGTAGTTAGCCCCCGCGTTTAGCTCCCGTCCTTTATCCGCATTCTGAGGAGTGCTCCCTTACCTGCAATGCATGACCAATGAAACCAGTGCAACGGGGATCTTCGATAGCACTGACCTGCTCGCTCGGCGCGGATGGCCTTCATAACCGGGATCAATGATGATCTCATTACAGTTCATCTGGATGACCACGGCTCTAGGCCATCATCTTATCGAAATGCGCCTCGAACTCTGTCTTCACGAATACCTCTCTAAACCGGTCTACGTATTGCCCTGCGTCGATGTCCCCAAAATCTGTCAGATTGACTGCATCCGAATGTGACTCCCGGTTCACGTATCGATCGGGTTGGCTAACCTGATCTTGGGACTCAGCAAGCACTAACTGCAGCCCCGCTCTCGCAGCGGGGCGTTCCTCCATCTATATGTCGCTGTGCGTGCTGTTCATCGCCAATGCCTACGGCGGTAAGCGTCCAGCCAACACACCTTCCGAACTCCAGCATTAAGGGCAATGGTGTCCGCGTATTTTTAAGCGGACGCAATAGCCCTTAACGTCAGGATTTCCATGCGCCAACGAAGCTCTTACCCGAAACCCTTCAAGGCCCAGGTTGTTCAGGAATGCCTGCAACCGGGCGCAACCCTATCTAGCGTTGCCATCCGCCACGGCATCAACGCCAACGTGATCCGCAAGTGGCTGCCGCTTTATCGAGACCAGCCGCCAGCGGCGTTGCCGGCTTTTGTTCCGTTAAGAGCCAGCCCCAAACGGACGGAGGAAGCGTCGGCGACTATCGAACTGCCGCTTGGCGAGCAATCAATCGTAGTGAAATGGCCAACTTCCGATCCCGAAGGCTGTGCCCGTTTTGTCCGTGGATTCACCCAATGATCCGCATCGACGCCATCTGGCTCGCCACCGAGCCCATGGATATGCGCGCCGGCACCGAAACGGCGCTGGCCAGGGTGATCGCGGTGTTCGGTGCGGCGAAGCCGCACTGCGCTTATCTGTTTGCCAATCGCCGTGCGACGCGCATGAAAGTGCTGGTGCATGACGGGATTGGCGTCTGGCTGGCTGCTCGCCGTTTGAACCAGGGCAAGTTCCACTGGCCAGGCATTCGACAAGGCTGCGAAATGGAGTTGGATACCGAGCAACTTCAGGCCTTGGTACTCGGCCTGCCTTGGCAACGCGTTGGAACTGGTGGTGCAATCACAATCCTTTAGAAGGCTGTCATTAACGCCTTAGCCTGCTGCCGCAGGCGATCTGCTTTGGTAAAATCCAACGCATGACTTCTACGCCCAACCTCGATCAAATGACCCCGGATCAACTGCGTGCATTCGCTGCGCAGTTGCTGTCGCAGGTCGACACGATGGGCAAGAAGATCCATCGGATCGAAACAGTCAACGAACAACTCACCCACGAAATCGCAGTGCTAAAACGGCACAAATTCGCCAAGCGCAGTGAGCAACTAAGCCCTGATCAAGGCAGCTTGCTCGATGACCTACTGGATACTGATATCGCGGCTATCGAGGCTGAGTTGAAGGCGGTTAACCGCCGGCTCCGCCGGCCGAACCGCGTCAGCAGCCCAAGCGTGCGCCGTTGCCGCCGCAGTTTCCACGCACTGTGATCCGTCACGAACCCGAGAACACCCAGTGCACCTGTGGCTGCCAGCTTCAGCGCGTCGGCGAAGACATCAGCGAGAAGCTCGATTACACGCCGGGCGTGTTTACCGTCGAGCAGCATGTGCGTGGGAAATGGGCCTGTCGCCAGTGCGAAACACTGATTCAGGCACCGGTACCGGCTCAGATCATCGACAAGGGCATCCCGACCGCCGGCCTGCTGGCTCATGTGATGGTGGCGAAGTTCGCCGACCACTTGCCGCTGTATCGGCAGGAGAAAATCTTTGGCCGCGCCGGCCTGATGATCGCCCGCTCGACGCTGGCGCAGTGGGTTGGACAGACCGGCGTGCAGCTCCAGCCTTTGGTCGATGCACTGCGCGAAGCGGTGCTGGCCGAGGGCGTGATCCACGCCGATGAAACTCCGGTTCAAATGCTTGCGCCAGGCGAGAAAAAAACCCACCGAGCATATGTCTGGGCCTACAGCACCACGCCGTTTTCGGCACTCAAAGGCGTGGTTTACGACTTCAGTCCAAGCCGAGCGGGCGAGCATGCCCGTAACTTCCTTGGCGCTTGGAACGGCAAACTGGTGTGCGACGATTTTGCTGGCTACAAAGCCGGTTTTGAGAAAGGCATGACCGAAATCGGCTGCATGGCCCACGCTCGACGCAAGTTTTTTGATCTGCACGTGGCAAACAAAAGTCAGCTGGCCGAGCAGGCACTGCACTCGATTGGCGGCTTGTACGAAGTTGAACGTCAGGCGCGGGACATGAGCGATGAGGATCGCTGGCGAATACGCCAGGAAAAAGCAGCGCCAATAATCAAAACGCTGCATGACTGGATGTTGGCCCAGCGTGATCTGGTGCCGAACGGATCGGCGACGGCCAAAACCTTGGATTACAGCCTTAAACGCTGGGTAGCGCTGACGCGCTACCTCGACGACGGCGCTGTGCCCATTGACAACAACCAGGTCGAAAACCAGATCCGGCCGTGGGCACTTGGACGCTCGAATTGGTTGTTCGCCGGGTCACTACGCAGCGGAAAGCGGGCGGCGGCGATCATGAGTTTGATCCAGTCGGCGCGCATGAACGGGCATGATCCGTATGCCTATCTGAAGGACGTTCTGACTCGTTTGCCGACGCAGCGGGCGAGTGATATTACGGAGTTGCTGCCGCATAAATGGGCGCCCGTTTAACCACGCAAGGCATGTCCGCCGGACGCTAACTATTCAATGGCTGTAGGTAGGACTTGCTATGGCTATGAAAGGGCCAACCGCAGAATCGCAGGCATCGTAGTCAGTATCAAAATTATGGACATAGAGATGTTGAAGGCTAACGAATAACTGGGGCGCGTTAGCACCTGCCGTAATGCAACCCCACCCACTGCCCAGATCCCCACGCATAGCATCGACAGAGCCGCCAATAGAGCACCTGCTAGGCATAGGTTTAGGACATGGTTTTCGACGGGTATATAGGTTGCAGATGCGCTAATTGAAAGCGCCCATGCTTTCGGATTTATCCACTGAAATGCCGCGCCCGCCACTAGCCCCATTGGGGGCCGGCTGTCCTGACCGATTTCCAGCGGGCCGCTGGTTGCAATTTTCCAGGCCAGCCAAAGGATATAGCCTGCGCCGACGACGCCTAGCGCCGTATGAAAACCTGGCGCCGCGTCAAATAGGGTACCTAGCCCCAGCCCAAGCAGCACGAATTGCAAGCTGACTCCAAGGGCGATACCACTCACCAAGGGCATCGTTCGCATCACGCCAACCTTCGCACCTGAGACCAGCACCATGGCGTTATTAGGGCCCGGTGTACCGGTCATCACTATGGCGAAAATCATAAATGGAATGAGGAGCGTGGGATCGGTCATGACAAGGGTGAGCCTGGTTGAGAAGTGCGTGAATTTTATAGCGCAACGCACGCACAATGGTTGCATAATGACGTACAAACCCAGGACTGACGCAACTAATGGCAGAGTTTGACCAGATCGACAGAAGAATATTGCATGAGCTTTCTCGGGACGCTCGCCAGACCAATTTGAAGCTGGCCGAACGAGTCGGGCTGTCTCCCTCCGCCTGTCTGAGAAGGGTTCAAGAGCTAGAGCGATCTGGGGTCATCACAGGCTATAGGGCGGTCATCGACAGATCTCGCCTAGGAGCAGGGTTTGTGGCCTACGTTACCGTAGGACTCTCCAATCACACGAAGGACAGTCTTCGGGCTTTTGAAAAAGCGATCAGCGCATGTCCGGATGTGGTTGAGTTACACACCGTCACCGGGACTATTGAGTATCTTCTGCGTGTTGAACTGGCGGACATGAAGGCTTACAAGACATTCCACAATGATGTCTTGGGTACGCAGCCGCATGTTTCTTCGATTACGAGCTACATCGTAATGGACACGCCAAAGAACGACCGTGCCTAAGCTTAGAGACTGCGGACGGCCACACGTAGAGCACCGGTCTTGATGCAGAGTTCGAAAAGTGGGTTGCCCGGACGCTTACCTACGGCGTACCGATGAGCTGGGAACAACAGGTGGGCACCATCGCCATCATGCTGGTGACGTCCAAAGGCGCAGCGGCGGTGTCTGGCGGTAGTTTCGTAGTGTTTGCCGCGACGGTGACCGCCATCGGCGTGCTGCCGGTCGAAGGCCTAGCCCTGCTGTTCGGGGTGTACCGCTTCATGTCGATGGCCATCGCCACCTGTAACACCATCGGCAACAGCGTGGCGACAGTGGTGGTATCCAAGTGGTCGGGTGAGTTCACCGAACAGACGGCGAAAGCTGAATACACCCGGGTGTTCGGACGTAGTCCAGAGGCAGCGCTTTAAGAATCTATTAGTGGAAAAAATCGTATGAAATCGCCGTTAATCTTTACGGGGATGCAGTAAAAAACTGTTTATGAAAAGGGCCCTCGACAGACTGTGTGAAAACCTAGCAATCTGTCCGGCCCTTTAAGAGAATGCTCCGTATCGAAAGATACGGAGCATTTTTCGTTATGGCCTACATACAAGGGGAGTCCCGTAGCCAGACCAGCCTGTTCCCGGTCTCGCTGGAGGAACTGATCCCTGAAGATCATCTCGTACGAGTCATCGACCTGTATGTCGCCAGGCTCGATCTGGGCCAGCTCGGTTTTGAGAAAGCTCAGCCCAAGGCCACTGGGCGCCCTGCTTACGACCCCGCCGATCAGCTCAAGCTCTATCTCTATGGCTATTTTCAGCGCATTCGCTCGTCGCGGCGCCTAGAAGCTGAGTGCCAACGCAACATCGAAGTGATGTGGTTGATCAACCGGCTTAAACCCGACTTCAAGACCATCGCCGACTTTCGCAAGAACAACAAAGTAGCTTTCGTTATGACGTGCCGAGCTTTTGTGCAGTTCTGCCGATCCGTCGGCTTGATTGCGGGTGATCTGGTTGCGATCGACGGCAGTAAGTTTCAGGCAGTCGCTTCCTCGCGACGCCACCTGAATTTGAATCAGCTCAAGCGTCAGGAGGAGAAGCTGGATAAGCGGATTGCCCAATACCTGGCTGACCTGGATGCCGCTGATAAAGTAGAGGGCGAGCAAGTGGTCGATCGCACTGCGATCAAGGCGGCACTGGCGAAGCTTGAGGCCAAGCAGCAAGACAACCGTAGTTGCCAAGCTTTGATGAAGTCGATGGGGCTGGAGCAATTCAACACGCACGAAAGCGATGCCCGAATGATGCGCACGCCAAAGGGGCCGCGTGTTGCCTATAACGTGCAAACAGCCGTGGATGCAGAGCACTGCCTGATTTTGCACCATGAGGTGACGCAAGATGGTGACGATCGCAAACAGCTTGAACCCATAGCTAAAGCCGCCAAGGCCGAACTGGGGCAGGACACGCTGACTGTGACAGCCGATATGGGCTACTCAAATGGCCAGCAATTCCAGGCGTGCGAGGAGGCCTCCATTACCGTGTACGTGCCGCCAAACCGAACTTCGAACCCAGGCGGAGAAACATTATTCGAGCGTCAGGACTTTACCTATGACGCTGAACAGGATCGATACCAGTGCCCGGCAGGTCAATGGCTAACCCTGAAGCAGCGTTACAAAGGCGACCGGATCTACCAGGCGGCAGTCAGCGACTGCGCTGGATGTGCGCTGAAAGCCCAATGTACAACGGCTCAGCGCCGCTATGTCTCACGTCACGCACAAGAGGAAGCCTTTGAGCGTATGGCACAGCGGATGCAACTGCATCCAGAGATGATGGAGCGACGCAGATCCATCGTGGAGCACCCGTTTGGCAATCTCAAACAATGGCTATTTGGGAACGGGCGGTTCTTGCTACGACAACTTGAAGGGACAAAAGCTGAAATGGCCCTGGCCGTGACCGCTTACAACTTCAAGCGGGCGATCAGTGTCCTGGGAGCCAAGAAAATGATGCAACTGATGGGCTGAAGAGCCTTTTTCAGCATAAAAACAAACGCCCCGAACAAGTCGGGGCGTTTGGTCTTAGGCCTGTCAGTGTGTTTTCACACAGTCTGTCGAAGGGCCCTTTTTGTACTCAAACCTAGGTCACTTGGTCAGCCACGACTCGACGGTGTCAGCGCCGTATTTCGCTTTCCACTCTTTCAGCGTTTTGTGGTTGCCACCCTTGGTTTCGACCACTTCACCAGAGTTAGGATTTTTATAGACTTTCACCTGGCGCGGCTTACGCGTGCTCGATTGCGACTGGGCAGCGGGAGCACGACGACCGGCGAGTGGATCAAGCAGATTGATCACGTTTTTCAGGCTGTAGCCGTACTCACCAAGCAAAGCGCGCAGTTTGCTCTCAAACTCCATTTCCTTCTTAAGGCCGGAATCACTTTTCATCGACTCAAGCTCTGCGAGCTGGGCGGCCAATTGTTGTTCGAGTTTACGAAATTCAGCCAAACGAGACATGGGCAAGTTCCTTACTTTTGGATAACACGTAGTGTGGACACATGATAGATCGTTTTACAGCCCCAAATCTCTGTGGAGTTGGTCTTCTTGGATCTCTTCAGTTGCGTGCCCACCCTTCACCAGATACCACTGGAGCTGACAGCGTAGGTGGTCTTTGAGTCGAGACCTCAGCTCAAGGTAACCAGGAACATCAACACAGGATTCAGGATGAAGCCCTCGTTGCCGCAGCACTGCACGCAGTACCTGAACACCTTGCGGGCCAATGTCGGAAGCATGCAATCGCACTAGAGGGTCAAATCCCGGATACCTCTTGAAACTATCTACAGCCCGCTGAATTAATGCTTCAAACGTTAAGGCGTCACACGCTTGCTGTGCCGATAGCCACACTTCAGATTCGAGTTCACTGTTCATTCACACCTCACTCCTCACCCACTAGGAGCTCCCACCCAGATGTTGTCCGACATGGGTATTTTTTCAAAAAAAACGATCGTTGTTTGAAATCAAACCTGAAAGCAGCGGCTTACGCCGCACAGAGCCGATTTTGCTATGCCCATGGGGCAGGCCATACGTCAGCGTCAGCAGGTACACCGCAAGAAAAAGGACAAAAACAGAAGCACTGCAAAAGCAAAAACCAACACCGTTTTTCCCAGAAGGAACGGCGTAAGGAGGAGCACCGAGATCGCTGCTTTTCTGTTGCTCTCAAATATAAAGATCCGTTGCTGAAAAATTTTTTCAAGGGGCCTTCTGAAAAAATATTTTTCTTGACACAACACCGCAGCAAAGCGCGTCGGTTCGGTGATACGTGTGAACTGCAGCCAGAGATCTTCCAAAGAATCTAGATCTACACACACGATTGACTGCCTGCGCACGAACGCATCCTCTAGCAAGTTCAAGAGGCAAGAAAATGCTGCATCCAGGCGCCTACTCCGGGCCGCCTTTAATCCTTTCTCTACGTCGTTCGAAGGCGCTGACTCAAAGATAAGACGCCGCATAGCTCAAGAATTCCTGCTGCGCAGACCTGTTTGTGTCCCAGCGTTTTGCCGGGCCTGGAGGATGGGAACGATAGTCTGCGACGGTGAGAATGAGCCGGTGCTTAGCTCTAGAGATCGCAACAAAAAAAACGGAACGCTCATCTGCTATATCACCAAAGAAAGCCTCATTCTCTACGCCGAGGACAATCACGTTGTCGAACTCCAATCCTTTCGACTTATGGATTGTCATCATCTTGACGGAGTCATCGTCCACGAAATGAGCCAACACCTGTGCTGGCGTTCGTGATTCAAAAAAGAGTATCTGCAGTCGCTCATAGGCTTGTTTAACCAGCTCTCGCAATCTGCCCCCTTGCCTGTATTCGTGAGAGAGCATGCAGACTGTATCCCGCCCAATCAGCGTTAAAAAATCATTCGCCCAACGCCGCATCTGCTCAAAGGTACACGCATCCCCAATCCGACGAGCCTCCTCGCGAACGTTGGACACATGATTACGCAGACGCTGTTGCACCCTGTAAGCGGACTCATCATCCATCCCTGTAACGTTCAGTACAGAAGCGATCCGAGCTTGGGCCTCCGCCTGCCCATCACCGACTACCACCAAGAGGAAGTCGAGGATTAGGCGAACAATCGGTTCGCTAGCGAAATCCTGCAACAACTGTTCATTGCGAAACGGCACTTGCAACAACCGCAACCGCTCCATCAAGGGATGCCCATAGAGATCCAGTTGCTTTGAGACCAGGATGCCAATTGACGACGGAGCCACCCCCTCTTCCTGTATCCATTGCAGTACCAAAGCACCAATCTTTTCGGCCTCATCCAAGCACGTTGCATATCGATGAATTGCGATCTGGCCCTCTTCTCCTAAGAGTTCCTGATCATCTAATGCTGAAGCTGGCTCCATGATTCGCACCATAGCGTTTTGCATTCTTCGAAGACGCGGTGCCGACCTGAAGTTGTAAAAAAGAGTCAGCGGTTGGGCCTGAAAGTCTTCAATGAATCGTTTGAACACTCCCTTTAACGCTCCCGCCCAACCCATGATCCTTTGCTTGTCGTCACCGACAGCAGTGAGCAAAGCGCCAGATCCCATGAATGCTTCTTGAATCAAGCTGTATTGCTGGGAGGTGCAGTCTTGAAATTCGTCCAAGAACACGTGGGTATACGTAAGCCGTACGGCGCTTCTTGCCATTTCGCTTGATCTGAGAATCTTGATAGCCAAGGGCACCAAGTCATCAAAATGGATCTGGGTGCCGGGCTTGCGAGTCACACCAACGCTGTACTCCGCGTCCAGTGCATCTCGGCCTGTGAGCAGAGGTCTGAATTTATCAATCAGGCTTTTGGCGAAGGCATGAAAGGTGTGGCTGTCGACACGCCTGCCGTCGACCTGGCCGCACCGATCAAAAACCCTCTGCCTGAGATTTCGCGCAGCATCTGTCTTGAATGAAATCGCAAGAATACGTTGCGGATACCAACACTGACCGGTACTCAATAAATAATGAGCTCGCTGAGCCAGTACCTCGGTTTTTCCTGCTCCAGGCCCAGCTGATAATGCGATTGAGTGAGCGTTCTCCGAGATCGCGGCAAGCGCATTGCGCTCAAATTTCATACCGTTCTCTGGCCGCCAGGCAGATAGGGCGATCATTCGGGCAGGCTCTCTAACTTGCTCTTGACCATGGCTATGAGTCGGCTGATGGACGGCGGCATCAATTGCAGTAATTGCACATCCGAAAGCGTAGCCAAAGCGGCAATATGCTCTGCAGGTTTACTACCCAGTTTGAAGCGAGCGTGGTACGCGCCGAAATAGCTTTTCTGCAGATCACTGTACTGATCCAGCGCAACCGGGGCTTTGCCAAGAACAGACAGGACGACCGGCAAGACTGGAGCGACAAGCTCCTCAGACGTGACTCCGTAAGCAATCGAAAACTGCGTCATCATGGAGAAATCTAGATCGAGTGGAGACGAATAGAAAACTCCATGCCCCTCCAGCCAGTTCCCCCACGCGACACCATCCGTCGATGTTAAAACATGATCTGCACCATTCCATTTCGGCAGCTTCTCACCATGCTTTTCTTTTGCGTCGATGACGTTTATTGCACCTAGTTGGTCGACCGCGTACTTCAACCGCCCCCATCCCGCTTGGTGCCGACCAAGATCCAGGTCAAGCAAGGTGACATAGGGAATTTGAAGGCCGTTTAGCAGCCGCCAGAAGTGATTGACATGCCGCCCTCCCAGTGGTGCGACAACGACAGAAGAATCGTCTTCAGCAACACCCGCCGCCTGCAATAGACGTGGAATCACAATCTCCTCGCTGTCTCCTTCACCCAGGATGACCAAGCGGGAAAAGTAGAGCTCAGGAAATGCCTTAACTGCCTCTTGCACGAATTTATGGGCCACATCCGCTTTATCCGGCATGACAATTTGCGTCACTTGGGTATGACGAGCAGGGGTTAACCGCAGATAACGTATGTGCTCTGGATCTACCCGCCGCAACAATGCCGGAGCATGAGTGGCTATGATGGCTTGTCCGTCATCGCCCGCAGAAAACGCCCTCAACGACTTGATAACGCGCCCCAGATAATGCGGTGACAAGCTGTTCTCCGGCTCCTCCATCGCAATCAACGTGAACAGAGCTGGACGCAGTTTCAAAACATCAAAAGCTTTCAGGCTGCCCTTAAGCACTTGACTGGCAATGGCCTGAGACGTCAGCACGAGAGTGATGTACAGAAGTGATTGCTGACCGTCGCTCAGCCTTGAAAAATCGACTTTGGCAGCGTCATGTCCAGGCGTAAATCCCACGGTCAGATGACGCAACAAGCTGTCCATTTCATTTCGATCGAACGAGATGGAGGGCTTGGCGTAAAACGTCCCCTTATGCAGGCCGCTCCAGGTTGAAGCCAGAACCTTATCAATACCACCTATGGCTGCGTTTCCAGCCAGCAGCTGACTGATCTGCCCCGTCAGTTCGGTTAACCCACCCTGCTCAGTCTGCCAATCAGCGGAGCGTAGAAGCCGCCCAAGTAACGAGTTGGCGGCGTACGAAATATGGTCGGCCGGATCCCGCCGAGCGGGCAGGTAGTGAACTTGGATTTCGTTGCGATCATGCTTGTTGACTGGCATCACACGCGATGGTTCGTCGGCAGTGTCTACCGCGATGACGTACTGAAACAACTCCTCAACATCACCCTCTTCATCAAGGTTGGCAGTGAGGCGAAACCGAACTCGGGGGACGGCGTCAGCAGAGACAAGCGTCAGGTGTGAATAATTGGACGCAATCGTAGGTCGCGGCTCTGTCCCTGGCTCACGCAATTCCGGAAATTCAAACTGAGCTTCGATCCACAGCGTGGTGGAAAAAGTTACTGTCCCATCAATCGCAGTTTTTTGACTGTGAAAGTCTGATCGCTGTACTCGTCTTAGCTGTGGGTCGGTAGCAAACATCCTTGCCAGCGCCTGCAGCACAGCCGTTTTACCCGATCCATTCGGCCCGAGGAGATACGTTAAGTCTTCAAACAGAATCGTCGATGGAACGGGCCCAAACGACTGAAAGTTAGAAAGCCGCAGTTGTGTAAGCTTCATCGTAATCCTTCCCCCATGAGGCTGCTCTTTACCGGTGAGGCTTTCAGACCAATCAACGCGGTAGATCGTGGATTTCCTATCCCTTCCACCTGTGCTTCGAGGTGTGTCAGCGCACGGGTTGTGACGGGCTACGCCGGCATCGGGAGGATCAATGCAAGACCAATTCCCTGCAGATTGCTATATCTCACGAAATGTTCGTCTTACGCAGATTTTTTTAAAACGTGCTGATTTTTTAGATTCAACTTATAAAGCACTGGCTTTCAGCCACGAAGGTGAGCGATTTTGCGATGCCCAACCTACAAGGACAAATGACCGGTACCGCTATTTACTTCGAAAGAGGTGATACCGGGCGTTGAGAAGGTACAGCAACGCAACCTGGCCCTCCCACAGACCTCACCATACCTAGTTAGGCACGTGATTCGCGATCTGATCTACGTACTACCGTGACAAGGAAACATTGATGGAAACCGACCTGAAGACTTTATGGCTGCGCGAGAACCAACGGCGCAGGCTGCTTTGGACGCTCGAACGACTACGCCCTGGTGCTGAGGAGGCAAAACCGTTGCTCGAAGAGCTCAGAAGCATAGAGCGCCAGGATCTCGAAAGCCCAATTGGTGACGCCTATTCGATGTCGGTCGATGAGCTGCGCGAGCGTGTTCCAGAAACAGAATTCCTAGGGAGCGATGGCCACCTTTTCGTTATCGTGCTTGACCAACACATACCCCTGCCCTGGCGTGCGCGATTCGAAGCAGCAAGCGCGCTCTCTTCACGGTTGCCGCAAGGAAGTTATGCGCGCGACTGGCGCCGGTTTCTTCGATGCTGGGCGCAAGATATGCAGCACGTTGCTGCGCACCGCGAGAGGTGCGAGGCCGATTGAATTTGATTTGACCATAAAGGGCCTTACATCAACTTCCATCTGCGAAACGTATCTTCGAGACACCTGAGCGGAATCATCGGCGAGCGCCAGGTCTCTTGGGGCAGCCCTAGATCCTGAAGCAAATCCGGCAATGCCCGCAGCAAACGAGCATCCGCCTGTAAGCGATCGAACAACCATTCTGGATCTGCCCAATGCGCGAAGCGAGCACACACAGCCCTCCAATCGACCGAACCTAGCCGTTCAATATTTGTTGGCCACCGTGTAATCCGCATAACGCCCTCGATATCCATCACCATGGGCGCAACATCGTAGATGGGTGCAAAGCTCACTCGCTCCTTGCCCCGAAGGATCGAGAGATTTCCGCCATGGTTATCGGTGTTCCCGAGAGCCTGGTTGATCAAATCCCGTCGCAAGTATTCGCTAAGCATGTCAGGTATTTCAGACTCTTGGCCGGCAGCAATCCATGTTTCCGCTAGCCGATCCACGACGTCGAAATGATTCAAACAACCACCTCGATTGCTGACGCCACATAATGAATACATTGACTCTACTGCGATGCGCTCCACTCCCCCCAAACAGACCTTCCGATCGAATCTTTGCATCCAAATGCTAGGTATCTTCGCTGCTTCGTGGGTCAGACCATCGGCGGCGATCGTGTCGATCCCCAGCTTGCCCAGCGCGCGGTAAAAACAGTATTCGGAATGCAGGATGGTGCGGTCTAACTGAGTGGCGGTGTTACGCGGGAATTTAACAAACCAATGCCGACGCACATCTGCGTCATCTAGCGCCCCCTCTGGATAAAGCTGACCCGAGGCATCCTCCACCAGCAGCACTTTTGGAGCTTCACCGCCGGCCCCAAGAGCACCGCTTATTGCCATTCCCGATTCCCTGGCCTGGTCGAGAAAGCTGATACCTTCCTGAATAACCTCTTCTCGGGTAAACCCACCAGTCACTTTTTCAGCGGGATGCAGCATTCCGGTCGCACCTTTTACACGCAGGTGCCCAATGGGAGCAGCAGCGAATTGCTGCAACAGAAAGAGATCAATCGACATCCCTGGCGGTACTGCCATTCTCGACAAGAGGTGCCGACGTCCAGCACCGGCTGGGATGACATCGTGCAGAAAAGCGGGGGCAGGCTCACGCCGAATATCCCACTCTAGAGGGAGGTTCGCACTGACGGCAGGCGCTTTAACCGTACCCAGTTGAATGTACTGATCCACAAGATATTCGGGCTGGTAGTTGATGATGCACCGGCTTCGCAGGCTCTCTCTAGGTGAATCGAAGCTGACCACCAGCGCATCGCGCCAACGGCCATCCGAGTGAATTTGAAGAGTGATGGATTCCATACATCTCGGCAAATTGCCGAAGCCTCACTGTGCCATGATCAAAATGAGTCCACCGAGCTTCTGGGGTGTTGTCGGTACCCCTGGACAGCGGGGAATAGTTTCTCGATCAACGTCTCTGATTCAATCCAAGGGCGAGCAAGGCATTCCGCCTAAACAGGGAGTTTCCCCCGATCTCCCGCAAACCGACTAGGCGAGCCCTGGCAGATTTTCATGCAGCGTTGCTATCTTCATTAACGTCAGCATTTTTAAAAGCACGTAACGCTGCAACAGCAGGCGCACTCACGTGCTTTCTCGCGCCACGGCCGGCCAAGATGTACAACACGTCTTTGCTTTCAAAAATGCAGTCCTCAAAATCGCTCTGAAAATCGCTGAGGACGCTGTCGCCTGGTTGGAGCTTGTTATTGCTGTCGAACACCACTGCTTGGGCATACAAGACCGTTGCTTCAAGGTCTTGTGCTTTCACTTCCTGCTCTTGAAATTCCGGGAGCATGACATCCAACAACAGCCACTGCCGAACGATGCAGAATGGCTTTTCTGTGAAGGTTACGGTGGCCAGTTCGATCAACTCATCGTCTTCAAGCCTTGAGCCACCCAGGGCTCGTGCTGATCCGAATAGCAACTCACCTAATAGCTCAACATCTGAAACAACCATATTTCTCAATACCACCCTTATCTGCTCGTCCTTTCGATAGCCCAAGCAGATATTAATTTTCCTGCGTCGTTTCCGATCGCACGCAATAGCTTCAACTTCCAGCCAGAAACCTGCCTCCCGCTGATCGATCAGTGGTAAACGCGATTCATGTAAAGATTGTTCCCGGGAGGTACCCAGCTCACTACGACGTAGAGGCTTCCACCGACCGTCTTGAACAACGAGTAGCCCTCGATGAAGAACGCCTTTTGTATCCTTGATGTCCTGATACTGGCGCCTTCACTAAATCGCCCCTTCGTATCGCCAAACACCGTTCCCATGAGTATCGGTGGGGTATCAACGGCGGCCACCAGATAAGCCGTGACAGGCATTCCGAAATCGATCGCCATTGCCGCTGTCACTGCAGTGGGAATGCTCGGTGGAAGTTCATTCATGCGGGGTTACACCTGAGCGCTGAGGCTGAGCCTCCATGGAACAAGTTTTTGTGTGCACGTGTCCCTCCCCCATACTTTTCACACCGTCACTGGCTGCCCTTGCACAACACATTGAGGACAAGTGTTTAAACGGTGTGCGCGTCAAAATCGTTGAGCAGACTGATAGAAGCCCGAAGTCGACGGCCATCTCAGTGAGCTCACGAAAGGCTGATGACAAGGCCTGGATCGAACCCCGTTTGCTCATTTGGATACCCCTGAGGATTCGAGACCACACGGCAGCGGCCCAACATCACATCAACGGCCCGGTGGGTGTGCCCAAAAATCCAAAGATCCGTTTTATCCAGAAGCTCGTGCCAACTGTTTGAGTAGGCAGCACTCAAGTGTCCTTCGTGTTTGTCGCCCATTACTTCGGGGGTGGGTGCGTGATGCGTCACGACCACAGTTTTGCCGTCGAATGGCGCATCAAGCTCCTTGGTCAGCCAGGCGAACGATGTGTAGTTTCGACTGATGAGGTCGGATGGGCGCAAACGGCGATAGTTTTCACCAGTCCGAATGACTCGAAAATCATTCATCCAATCCCATGCGGTTTGCGTTGCAGCAACAACGTTCCCGCTGGACGAAAAATCAGTCCAGCCCGTAGCGCAAAGGAACCGTGTTTGGTTCCAAACAAAGGTCTCGTTCTCTAAAACATGGACATTCGGTTGCGCCTGCTCCTTCATTTTTCGCAGCGTGTAATCAATGTGCCCCCCATAAAATTCGTGGTTACCGCACACGTAAATCACCGGGCGCGCAAAGACCTCATTAGCCCACTTCACCCCTCTCGCTTTGACATCAATGTCCCCTGCCAAAACAACCAGATCGTAGTCTCCTGGCACGGGCTTAAACGGAGAAAACTCGTTGTGCAGATCTGAAAGCACATGAAGCTTGATCAATGGCCTGATCTCGATTTACAGCTAAATTGATGGAGCGAACAAATGGGCGGGAATGAGCTCATGCAGATTCTTGATCCGCACCTGAGCCATTCGATCCACTCGTATGAATATATACATTTGAGTGGATCATGGCAATCACGGCATACAGCTCTGTTTTGACGGAACGGAAAAATGTCTGTGCGCACCGCATTCGCCGTAGCACTGAAGCTTTTGCGAACAAAGCGTGGCCTCACACAGCATGAGCTGAGCCAGAAGGTCACTCAGTCGCATGTAAGCCGCATCGAAAATGAAATGACCTCCCCCAGCCTCGAAGCCATCATTGAGCTCGCCAGAGTTTTGGAGATCAGTCCTGTTGCGCTCATGGCACTGGTGTGTGGTGCACAAGACGAAATGAGCGCGGCCGATGTCCTGAAGATCGCGGAAAAGGATCTCCAGGTTATGGCGCTACTGCAGGCTTCGATTCCGCTGGTAATTGAAGAGAAGCCTCACCCTCGCGTTATCGCTGCGGCAAAAATGCGAGAGGCAGTTCAAGCACTCAAAGAAAAAGGCCTTTCGCAGGCTGAAATCGCCAGGGAGCTGGGCATGGCAAAGACCACGGTTCAGCGTCATTGGCATCGCTCGGAATAAGCTTTTTGTTCTTTCTTGCTGACGCCCTCGCCCGTTGGCCATTCCAGGCCACCATCGAACCGCTGCTATGCTTTGCTCTCCATCCGAACGGAGTCGAGTCATGGCCGAGCAATATTCCCTTCCCGACGTGTTGGCAAAAATGTACGAAAACCAACTGGCGATCGAAGCCGCGCTGATGGAGCTCGTCCTGCTGGAGGAGCAGCGTGGGTCATCTGTGGCTTGTGAGAATGCGCGCGTTGCGCTTGAGCGGATTGGTGAGAACGCGGGGCATATTAAGCAAGGGATTGCGAGGTTGGGGGGAGATGCTGGGATGTCTGGGTACTGAAATGCCTCGTCTTGATAACCCACGAACATTGCCCGACGATCGCAAGTAACTTTCAGGTTGACCGTCACAGCACATTACCGCCTCGAACCCTGGCAGAACCAGAAGCGTGAACCCAGTGTTAGAGCAGAAATAAGGCTTTTGCCGAGCGCCGTCAGAACCTGACTTATCTCAAAAAAATACTACGCTACCAAGCATTGCGCCATTTTGTAGCAAATTGATGGTTTAAGTGCCGTAGCTTCCAAGCGTTACCAACCAGCAACGCCGATCAGCCGCTCAGGGATGAAGTGGAGTATCGCAAATGAACAAACAAGCTCCCGAGCATCTGCTACGTCTCCTCGCTCAAGGCGCGTCGCTCTGTGGCACAGACAGGGCTCAGGCGTTCAACGTGCTCCAGAGAGCCAGTGCGCTGCTTTGGCGACTTGAGCCTAGCGCAAGCCCGCTGTCCCCCATCGAACTGGAATACAAGCTTCGAGTTCCTCTTGAGAACTGGCTTCCTGAGGTTGTGAGACTCGACTATTCGGGGCCTCTGCTCTATTCCAACATCGCCACCCAAACCTGCAATGAAATGCTGCTGGAACTCGACGTCAAAGAGCTCTGGGAAGAAGTCCAGGCTAGCGTGAACAGAGTCAAGCAAGCATGCCGGCTCCGTGCAGACGGTGAAACGCATTACCGTAACTTCCGGCTATTTCTGATTGAGCACGGCGTGATCCTTCCGTCTCAGGCCCAAAACATTTTCATCCCGCTCAACCTGTCCTTGAACGAGTTCTACGAGCCAATCCCCTCTCATCTGCACCACAACGGATTGGTGTATTTGTGCCCAGAATGCAGATGGCCGATGAATGCTCAACGACATGAAGTCAGCTGCGACTCGGCGTGGTGTCAGGACAAAAAAAGCCTATTTGTCCGCGAAGGTTTGAGCCTGATCAACCGTGTAAACAGCAGCGTCCTGAATGGCCAGCCGGTCGACGGCCGCCTGATGCTCAAGCCCGCGTTGTGGAAATTCACTCTCCAACCTGGACTCATTGAAATCGCGCTAGCGCATGCCCTTGCCGCAAAGGGGTTTGATGTGCAGCTCTGGCCTGACGTAGATCGAACAGATCTTCGTATTCGCTTTAGTCTCAGTGAACAGGACATCGATGCCAAGGTTTGGATGTCGGCCTATGAGTTGGCAAAACACATCGAGTCAATCCCTTCGAATAAACCGCGCTGGATCGTGATCCCGGACTACCAGCGAGCAAGCATCCCGTTTCTCCGCCAACGCTGTAAAGCGGGCGTAAGCGTTTTTACCCGGAGCCAGTGTGTGAAGGAGGCATTAAAGTATGCGGCCCCTTTCTGATATCAGCGTCACGCTGTTCCTCGCTTTGGGGGCACGCTTTGCCGACAGCGATCCCATGCTGGCTGACGCAGCAGCACTGTGCGCAGGGCGCACACGAGGCTGGAGCACTTGGTACGGACTCTGCGACGCTGATCAGTTGCTGATTGCCGAAGGCTTGCGCTTGCGGCCGTCAACCGTCGCTCAACCTCAACGTTTTATGATGAGTGCCGAAGCGATCATCCAAGGTGAGCGCAGCCCCTTCGAACTGATAGATCCAAGCAAACTCAGCAGCCAACTCCACGAGCAGGATCGCTATCGCGTATCACCCCACCTGAACGTTGAACAGCTCATCAGAGAGTACCTCGATGCTCTGAGATATTGCCGAACGCCTCCGGTCTACGCCCAGCTTCCAGAATCTGGCGATGTCGTGCTCAAGCACATCACAGGCGACCAAGTGAGGGTGTTTGTCATTCCAGAAGCAGAGCGCGCCGCTCTTACCGGCGCTGCCCGACACATACCCGTCCCATCCTCTGCCGCCGTTCCTGAGACCGGATGGGAGCTTGGCTCGCTGAGCGAGCTCGCGCGAGTACTGGATACTGCCCCCGAACTGCACACCAACCACCAGACCTCGTTGACCAATATTTGGGGTTCAGATGCTGAACGCACGGCGAAGGCAGGCAACTTCTACCGAGTGAATGCGCCGACCGGTACCGGCAAAAGCGTTGCCATGGTCATGATGTCGATCGATGCCGCGCGCCGAGGTCACCGGGTCGTGATTGCAGTGCCCACGCTGGTCGAGTTGGAAAATACGGTGCGTATTCTCAAGCAATCAGTCGCTGCGACAGCGACTGAGCTGAAGATCGCCCCTTTGCATTCAGCGACGCGGATATACGAGCGTGGAAAGATCCAGTTTCAACAGGGAAATACTGCGCCAGCTTACGACTACGCCTGCTTACTCGACGCTTATGCCACGGATACGCTCAACGTTGATCCAGGGAACGAACCGTGCTTCAACGTGAGGGTTTCGACCAAGGAAGAAGGCCGCGAAGAGCAATCAAAACGGTTGAATCACTGCCCTTTCCTCTTCAAGTGCGGCAGGACGAGGATGTTGTCAGAAGCCCTGAAAGCGGACATCGTGGTGATCAACCACCATGCGATGCTGTCGGGCACAACCCGCATCCCGTTGTCTGACTCTGAGCAGTTCCCTGGCCCACGCAGCTTCATCGAGTTGCTGCTGAGAACAGCTCCCGTATTCCTCATCGATGAAATCGACGGTTTGCTTAAGTCGGCGATCGACAGCAGCGTCATCCAATTGAAACTGGGCAACCAGGGTGAAAACAGCCCACTGTTGCGCTTGTTCAACACAGTCGCCGGCCGATCAAGCATCCCGGAAGTCGATCGCAGCAGCCTGTTCCGAGTGAACTGGGCACTCACCTACTGCACGCTCAGTGTCAGCCAACTCATGAACCTACAGCAGGAGAAGTACTTCGAGTGGCCGACGAAAGAAACCACGTGGTCGGACGCTGACGACACCTTCATCACCCAGAAACTTGGTATTGATCGTGAGACGCTGGAACATCTGTTCAACAATACGAATCGCATACCCGACTACCTGGAAAAGCTGAGCCAGCACCTGGCCCATTGGCGATCTAACGGAGGTGAGCACAAGCTTGAGACCCTGGCGATCAATCTGGGGCACCTCATAAAAGAATTGTCCGACAATGGCCAGCTTCCCGAACCTCTCAAAGAACACGAGCAGATTCGCCTTAAGGCCTCGCTCATTTTGCGAGGCACGTTACTGGCAATCGAAACCCACCTGCGCAATCTCCAGGTTGAATTACCGAGTTTTGTGAACGCCGAAATCCCCTACTCGTACGAGGTAAAACGGAGCATCGCCGGGCCAGAGCCACTAAGCCCTACTCCAAATGGCCCACTTCAGCGTGCCGTTTTCGGCTTCAAACGCAAGGACACCGGGGACAACGATTCAACCCTGAACGTTATCGCGATGAGGGGTGATCCCCACAACACCTTGCTTTCGCTTCCAGATGTCAGCGCCCTTGGTTATGCCGGAGTGAAGCGCTTGTTCATCGGGTTTTCTGCCACAGCCTATTTCCCAGGTGCCAGTGCCTACGATCTTCGCGCAAAGGATTTCATCGACGTGCCTGACGTGGCTGGTCAGGTCACCTTCGAAAACGTTCCTCAGACGACTGCCATCTCCGGCGCCCCGTTCTCGCAGCGCAAGTTTCTAGTGTCCAAGTTTGCGAAAGAGATCTGGCCATGGGTGAAAAGTCGCCTAGCGTGCTTGGCTAACGACCCCCAGACCAAAACTCGCGCCCGTCTGTTGCTTGTTACAAACAGCGATGCAGATGCTGAAGTGTTGGCCATGACCTTGGCCAAAATGCAGGGTGGCCCGGGTCACCTCGTAGGTTGGGTGCGTGGACGACGGAGTGAATACAATCCGTCCTCGTTGGAAGCACAGCAGACACTCGTTTACGACGACCTGGCTGAATTCACCAGCGGTCGACACAAGGACAAAACACTGCTGGTTAGTGCATTGGGCCCCATGGCGCGCGGCCATAACATCGTGAACAGCGATGGCTTTTCAGCCATTGGCGCGGTGGTAATCTGCGTGCGCCCTCTTCCCTCCTCGGACAGCCCCAACAATAACCTAGCGCATATCTGTTACGAGACCGGAAAAGCCGTTGCGCTATCCAGCAGTCCCGGAGTGCTGATGATGCAGGAACGAAAGCACTCCAATGCTCTGCTGCAGAAGATTCGTACGGCTCGCCCTGCATTCAGCCAGCAGCCGGCCAACATCCGCCATTACACCATCATGAACATCCTGGTGAGCCTCACTCAGCTCATCGGTCGCGGCCGCCGTGGCGGCACCCCAGTGACCTGTTACTTCGCCGATGCCGCCTTTCTCGAAGGCCTCAAGCCATGGCCTCAGATGCTCAACGAGAGCGTTCAGCAACTGAAGAAAGACGGGGATTGGGATCAGTTTGAACGCCACCATGCCGGCGTTGCATCGGCACTGTTGAAATACATCAACGAATCAGGAAAGGACGCGAGATGAAGGGTCTTGAATTGCGCACCAGCCTCTTTGAATTTGACCCGACAAAGTTGGGGCAAGCCTACCGTGTCGTTGTCGGCCCGCATTACCTTGACGCTTGGCAAGCCCTTCAAGGGCTAGTAAAAAAGCCCCATCCCGGCCTGCCAACCATAGGACTTGAGGAAATGCTGGCCACCCTTTCTGGAGGCCCGGTGAAGGTTAACCTGTTCCCCCAAAAAGACGGCGGCGTTTCGGCAATCCTCCTGCTCAAGCCCATGCCTGTCGACACCATCAACGAAGCGCTTCAATTGTGGTCGATGGACGTGATGCAGTTCTACAAACAAGAGCTGGTCGAATTTGAAGGCAAACTGGTCGTTACTGACCTGGTACCACTTGAGACCGCCCGCTTGGTTATGCCAGGAGATGTTTCGTCTCTCGCGTACACGGTTATTCCTTGGCTGGTGGGGCAGGCCCTCATCAAAAAACCGATGCAGGCAGCAAAGCCACTCCAGCTTTACCTGGCCGCAGACGGTAGCGCGCTTGCTTGGGATGACCCTGTCGTCTCGGAAAACGACGTTCGCTACGCCAGTGCGCTGCATGTAATCGAGCCGTCGCTGGTATTGCTCCATGGTCAGCCACAACCCTATCTGCAGCTGCGCGTGAAGCTGAGCCAGGTGATGCCTAACCTGGTGGGCCAGAAGAAGCATGCCTGGGTTAAAACGGGTGACCTGATCGTCAAAGCGAAGATCAGGAGCAAATTCAATGATGGTGCTTGGAAGACTTTCTACGAACACCCCATCGAAAAGCTGCTGACGTTCATGGGCGCGCCCTCGTTTCCACCGATAATCGAAGGGGACATCCCTGTCGACAGCGATGTGCGCCCCATCTACGCAAGCCCTCCTTCGAACCCGATGATCGCCTCAGGTACAGGCCCGCTATTTCTTGATCAGGCAGGTTTTCACCTGCTTGCCTGCCTGCCAGGGACGAGGCCGCTTCTGGTCAAAAAAGCCGTTGCCAGCCTACGTGAAGAGAAGACGACCTCTACCGGCGAGGCCATCAATTTGAACGTGATGGTACTGGCAGCTCACGCCGATGTGGTGCTCAGGCTACATGGGGCGAGTCAAAACCTCGCGCGGGACAGTAAGTTTTTCGACAAAGTCATGCCCCCAATCGTGACACTGACGCGTCTGGATGTACCCGATGCACAGCGCATGCTGGAAGGGCAACATGACCTCAACCGTCTCAACGACTGGCTATTGAATCACGTTGTGCCAGCAAGCAAAAAAGTCTCGCAAGACGGTGCAAAGGTGATGATCGTTGAGACCAGTGCATCAGCAGCTTCTCGCGATGCAGGCCTTGATCCCAAACACGTCATTCGTCGGGTTTTGGCAAAGCATGGCATCGCGACCCAATTCATCATGCACATCGACCCCGATGCCCAAGTGAAGAAGCGTAAGGCCAAAGAGGATGATCGTGATTTCAAAGCGATCAACTCAATCATCGAAGCAATTCGTCTAAGCGGTCACCTCCCCGCCCCGACACCTAAGGTCAAGTCGATACCGGCGAGCACCACGGTGGTATCGGTATTACTGGATCGAATCCAGGACAAAGGTTGGGCCAAATTCCTGCCCGTGATCACCCGCACTTCGCTGGGTGGGCATACCCCTGAAATTTTCTGGTTCGAATCAGGCCTGGACTCCACCGGTAAGTGGCTCAGCTACAGCACTGGGCTGGCTGCCATCCACAGCACTGACACGCTGCTTACGCCTGATCAGTTGAAGATATTGATCACCCAGGCCTTCCTGGATTGCAAAATCAATCCGGCAGACTTGTTGGTCGTCTGCCTTGATGCGGATCTGAGAACCTTCTATGGAGGCTTGAAGGACAGCCCTGGAGAAGGACTTCCGCCCATTCCAACAGATGCAGCGATCGTACGCATTCGTGCTGATCATCAAGTGGCACAGATCAGTGGCAACCACACCTTGTCACCCCAATCGGCCCACTACATCGGTACCAAAGTAGGTGCATTTCAGTCCTGTGAAAGCCCCTCGGTATTTTATTTCGTGTCTCCTTCCAAACAGTTCGGCAGCGTTCGCTCGCAGCGCGAGAACACGCGATACGACGTATCGGAGCGTGACCTGCGGGATCCGTGGCAACAGTTGGGCGTCACCGAAATTGCGATCATCAAACCTGGTGGATTTGCCAACGCAAAGGTAATCGCCGAACAAGTCGCCTTGCTTTGTCGCAACCCACCATTGTGGGACGGCTACCTGCGTCTGCCTGGGCCGATGCACCTTGGCAAGCAAGTCGCAGCAGATCATCCCATTGTGGAAATGCGGCGCAAGGCTGACGCAAATCGGTTGGATGGATAACAAACTCCCCCGTAACTGATAAGCACCTAAGCACCCAGTTGATAACCACACAAAACAGGTTAAAGAGAACGAAAATGCCGGCCATCACCCAGTTAGTGCTGCAAAACTTCAAAAGCTTTCCAGACCTGACTCTCCACTTTGATGCCGGCACCAACGTACTGATCGGTGATAACGAAACGGGCAAGAGCAGCGTTCTACTGGCTCTTGATCTGGCACTCAGCGCAAGCCGAAGTCGCGTTGAGACCATTGGCTATGAAGCCCTGCTCAATCAGGCTGCTGTGAAGAAATTTCTGGCGGGCCCAGCGCGCCTTGACCTGCTACCAGAAGTCATTGTGGACGTCTTCCTTGAAGATGGCGAAGATCAAGGCTTGTACGGGTATCAGAATCTTGTGGGAACCGACAGCGACGGATTGCGCATGGCGATCGTTCCCCTCGTAGAAGAGTTTGGCCCTACGATTCTTGAGCTGCTGCACGCTAACAAGGACAGCTTTCCGTTCGAGTACTACACCGTGCAATTCTCGACGTTCTCGGGTGCACCGCATGCCAGCTACAGGCGACCAGTGAAGCATCTGTTGATCGATAGCTCGCGAATCGATACCGAGTATGCGGCCCGGGAGTACACGCGAACCGTGTTCGGATTCCATACGCAAGTTCCAGATCGATATCGTCTCGAAAATCAATACCGTCAGGGTAAGGAAGGCTTCCAGAAAGAAAACCTGAAGGCTCTTAATGAGACGCTGGGCGACTACCAGTTTGCCCTCAGAACCAGTGTGCGCTCGAACCTGGAGACCGACCTTGTCATCACCAAGGACGGCATTCCGATCGAAAACCGTGGCAAGGGAGAGCAGTGCTTCATAAAGACCAACTTTGCCCTGCAAAAGCACGACGCCAAGGGTGGTCTACACGCTCTGCTACTGGAAGAGCCTGAGAACCACCTGAGCCATACGAATATGAAACGGCTTGTGGAACGGCTTACGCGTACCCAAGGTACACAACTCTTCATTGCCACTCACAGCAGCCACATCTGCTCCCGCCTTGATCTTCGTCATGCGCTGCTCTTGGGAACCGAGCAAAAAGCCGGTCGGCTGAAGGATCTGACAGAACCCACCGCCGAATTTTTCATGAAGGCACCGGACAACAACGTACTTGAGTTCGCGCTCTCGAAACGCGTCATCCTGGTCGAGGGTGATGCCGAATTCATCCTCCTCGAACATTTCTACAAGCAGCATGCGCAGGGTAATTCCCCACAAGCCGATGACG
Organism: Pseudomonas sp. FP1740; assembly: GCF_030687165.1. Lineage (NCBI taxonomy): Bacteria > Pseudomonadati > Pseudomonadota > Gammaproteobacteria > Pseudomonadales > Pseudomonadaceae > Pseudomonas > Pseudomonas sp. FP1740. The sequence goes on along the minus strand of NZ_CP117461.1, from coordinate 1,605,470 downwards.
TCCACATCATTTCCATCGGAGGAACCAGTTTCAAGCGCTACCTGGAGCTGGGCAAGTTGCTGGGAATCAGGGTTGCTGCGATCCGGGACAACGACCATAACCACCAGCAAAATTGCGTTGAAAACTACAAGGAGAGCCTCTACGACGGTGCTCAGATTTTTGCTGATCCTGACAATGAGCGCTCGACGTTCGAAATCGGCTTGTACCTGGACAATCAGAAAGCGTGCGACGACCTGTTTGGCAAGGGACGTAGAACCTTGACGGTTCAGGAGTACATGCTCAAGAACAAGGCAGACGTGGCGTTCGAGTTGCTCACGAAAAAAGCTGGCGAACTGATCGCTCCTGCTTACATCCAGGAGGCGATCAAGTGGATAAGAGCGTGATCTTTGCGGTGGCCGGATCCGGCAAGACCAGCCTTGTCATTGAACGTCTGAGCCCCGACCAGCGCGCTCTGATCATCACGTACACGGAAAATAATCACCGTCATCTGCGCAGCAGGATCATTCAGAAGTTCGGGACAATTCCATCCAACATAACCCTGATGACCTATTTCTCATTCCTGCACGGGTTCTGTTACCGCCCACTGATGCAATTGAAGATAGGCAGCCGAGGTTTAACCTTCAGGCGCCCGCCAAACCGTCAGATCCCTTTGACTGACATCGCACGTTTCCGTGATGGCAGCCGTAGGCTCTACCACAATCGCTTGGCTAAATTTCTGCAATTGAAAGGCTGCATGCCTGCGATAAAGGCCCGCATCGAGCGCTTTTACGACTGCGTCTATGTCGATGAGGTGCAGGATTTCGCCGGCCACGATTTCAACCTGCTGTTGGAGATTTCCAAGGCCAAAGCAGGAATGACCTTCGTGGGAGATTTCTATCAGCATACCTTCGACACGAGCCGGGACGGCAGTGTTAACAGCACCCTGCATGACGACATGGCCAAATACGAAAAACGATTTCGCGACGCGGGTATTGCGGTGGACAAGACCACACTTGGTCGCAGCTGGCGATGCGCAACGTCGATTTGCGAGTTCATCAGCACCAAGCTGCAGATCGCGATGGGCTCGCATGTAGAGCGTGCCAGTGAAATCGTCACGGTCTTGGAACAAGACCAAGCCAATGCTCTGCACGCCGACCCTTCGGTGGTAAAGCTATTCCTGCAAGAACATAGCAAGTACGGTTGCCACTCTCAGAACTGGGGAGCGAGTAAAGGCATGGATCACTTCGAAGACGTCTGTGTCGTCCTGGGCTCGGAGGCATGGAAACGCTACCAGGGCGGGAAGTTGCATGAAGCCAAGCCTCAGACCCGAAACAAATTGTACGTAGCCTGCTCGCGCGCAAGAGGCAATCTATTTTTCGCTCCAGATAAACTGTTCAAACCATTCAAGCAGAGTCATTGATGACTCCTGATGTGTTATAGAACAGCACCTGTCTGAAGCTGTGATAGCGAGATATGCGGGTGACACTATCAAGGATGGACACAGCGACGGTAATGAGCCTCGTCGTGCTATCGAATGATCATCGTTGGGTAGCAATGCAAGGAGCGCTTCAGTGGAAAAGTACGTCAATATCATCGACGTCAAGCAACTGCCCGATGTCAATCCAAGCCTCAAGGATCCTGTTCAGTACCGCAAGAGCGGTCTGAGTCTCAATCATATCGTTGGCTGCCCCCTTGATTGCAGCTACTGCGTGCGCCATCTGTTTGGCAACTTCGATCAACGCCAACCCCAAGCATTGATGAGTGACGAGCAAGCTTTCGAGCAGTTCATCTCGCATCGGTATTTTCAGCCACATATCACCCCTATCCAGTTGTTCAATCGGGCAACAGACCCGATGCTGCCAGACGTCAAAGCGCACACACATAATCTGTTGCGGCTACTGGATGAGGCTGGCCTTACCAACAACGTACTGGTCATCACACGGTGGCGGGTGACGCCGGCGGACTGCGAACGATTCAACGCCCTGCGCAATATCAAGTTGACGATCCTGATAACCTACTCAGGCATAAACGACCCGAAAATAGAGCCAATCAAATCGTCGATCGCCGGCAACAGCCTGAAAACACTCTTCAAGTACGCGCAGAACTATCGGGTATTGCTGTACTGGCGCCCGATCGTTCCCGGCCTGAACGACTCAGATAAGCACATCGCCAACGCCGCCAGCTTGGCCAAACATGCTCACGCCACGGTTTTCAGCGGTTTGTTCTACCGTAAAGAGATCGCCGAGTACTACCAAAGTCAGGGCATCCCAGAACCCTACAGCTCGACAGCCAGGCGCAAGCTGCTGCCGCTGGAGGAAGAGCGGCGGCTACTTAGACTGTATGAGGCGCATGAGACGGGCACTCCTATTTTCCGCAAGACCTCCTGCGGTGTTGCGCACGGCCATCAGCAGCCGGATTACAACGGCCACTTCGGCATCACAGAACTCTGCGATACGTGCCCAACGTCACAGTATTCGATTTGCAAGGCGGCTTGGAAACGGCCGGACGAAGCTCTCCTCCGTCAGATGTGCTCAGAGCTAGGGGCCGATGGAGATCCGCAGATTACCGACCGCGCCATCATCGTCCGAGGGCTGGATGAGCAGCGGCGCTACTTCATGCAACATACGCTGGGTTATCAAGTCCATGATGCCGACAAGCCCCATCATTATGACCGTCATGGTCGTGCTGAAGCACAAAGGAATCTTTGATGAACGACACTGAATTCGTGTGGCCTTCCGAACAGATCATCATCGTGGATGTGGAAGGTAATGGACATGCACCACCCGACCTGGTGGAGCTCGCCATTTCGGCCTTTCCGGCTGTCGAGGCTGTGCCCCCTTTGAGCTGGTTGATCAAACCTCCCAATCGGATCAAATGGCAGGCCAAACAGGTGCATGGCATCGGTAACTCTGACGTCGAAAACTGCCCTGGCTGGGACGAAATCAAGGAGGAGGTCGAAGAGAAGCTGCAAGGTAAATGGTTTGTCGCCCACAACGCTTCGGTGGACTACTCGGTGGTCAAACGGCACCTACCTACTTGGGAGCCCGCTGGGGTCATCGATACCTTGAAACTTGCGCGGCATGTCTACCCGAATGCCACAAGCCACAGCCTGTCAGCCCTTTTGACGACGACAGGCCTTCGAAATCAAGTCGTAGGTGAATTGCATCGAGCAGGAGAAGACGCTCGTGTCACTGCCCTTCTACTCGACCACTTGATCGAAAAGTCCTCGCTCAAAAGCTGGATTGAAATCTGCAAGATCGCTCAAATCCAAAAGCAAACCGAAGAAAAAGCCCCCGCGCCTGAGCAAGGAAGCCTGTGGTGAGCACCGTCATGATCGGCGTCACCGGTACGCATTCAACCGGAAAATCAACTTTTTGCTCTGACCTGCGCAAGTCGCTTGAACAACAGGGTATTCGGGTCGCGAGCATTCCGTCCTTTGGCAAGCTTGCCCAAGAGCAAGGAATCCCCCTACTGACCAACCATACCTATGATTCGACGATGTGGTTCATAGACCGAACGCTTGAGGCGCAGCAAGCAGCAATTGTCGACGCGGACGTGGTACTGGTCGACCGTCCAATCATTGATGCCGTGGCATATTGGAATGCGGCAGTTGAGTATCGCGGTACCTCTGCGACGACGCAGGAGATCGATGCTGTCCACGCCGTGATGCACGATCACTGCCCGACTTACACCATGCTGGTTGCGACCAGACTCGATATCTCCGTGCCGCTAGGCCCGGATCGAGATGCAAATCCCGCCTTCCGGCAATCGGTCGATAGCCATCTACACAAACTACTGGCTGGTCTTGAGCTCCGTCACCACATGCTCTACCCGCAAGTGCGTGAATCACTACTGACCAACCTGCATTCCGAGATTCTTCGGCATATGGGGCGTTCATGACAAAGACTCTTACCGGCCTACTCGCGGGCAAGACGGTTCGTCGTTTAGGGTTCGGCACAATGAGGTTGACCGGGCCGGGAATATGGGGGCCGCCGAGCAATGAACGAAACGCCATTGAACTGCTACGCAAGGCTGTGGACTCAGGTGTGCAACACATCGACACCGCAGACGCCTATGGGCCCGATGTTGCGGAACCGCTGATTCGCAAAGCGTTGTATCCCTATGCCGATGATCTGATCATTGCGACTAAGGGAGGCTTTACTCGACAAGGGCCTGGGCGTTGGACGCCATGTGGTGTTCCAGCTTATCTGCGCCAATGCGTGGAGATGAGTTTGAGACGGCTCAACGTAGAAGCGATCGACCTTTACTACCTGCACAGGGTCGACCCGGCTATCCCTCTGGCGGATCAGCTTGGAGAGCTTGAGCAGATGCGCCTGGAAGGAAAAATAAGGGCGCTGGGTATGTCCAAAGTCAACGTTTCCCAGTTAGACGAAGCGATTTCAATTGCCCCAATTGCTGCTGTTCAAAATACGTTCAACATTCTAAAGCCTGAGTCGCCTGACGTCGTGGCTTGGTGTGAAAGCAGGGAGATTGCATTCGTCCCCTATGCTCCGCTTAACGCCGGTAAATACCTGGAGGCACCAGCGAACGCAACGAACGAAAAATGCTTCACGCCCCGAGAGGCACTGAGGTGGCTATTGGACTACTCCCCCATCATGTTCCCGATACCGGGCACCTCGAACATCACGCACCTGGTAGAAAACCTTGAAGCGGACAGTTAGATAGGGCATCGAGCAGCCTCCCATGATCGGAGATCATCGGGCACTAACCCTTAGATTTTCGCTTCTCTTCCAGAATACGCTCGCCCCGAATGAAGGCCTCCTGGATGTCTTTGGCGCTCCACTCCTTGTAGGCCTCTTGCGATTCCTGGCTTCTGTGGTGCATCGCCTTTTGGATGATGGTTGGATGGATCTCTGCCTCTTCAAGCCTGAAGCCATAGGCATGACGGTGGCCGTGTTCGCTCGTCCCATGCCGCTTCGAGTGCTCCAAACCGATTCGATTCACAGCTGCTACGTGCTGACGACTGAAGTTTTTGATGGTCTCGGGAGTACCGTCGAGCTTGGTGAACGCATAGGGATGATCCTCGTGGGGTAAAGGATCGACTCGATACCTCAGATAGTTGATGTAATTGTGGAAGAACACTTTCGACGCGGAGGGAGGAAAGAACGCCACCTCAATGTAACCGTCGGCGCCATCCACGAGCAGCGGGTTCTTCCAACCTGCATGCAAAGCCAAGCTCTTCCTGAGCGTGTTTCTCGGGCGAAGCCGATATCGACGATGCAAGTAGTCCCGCCGGTTTGTGTAACCCTCCTCAAACTCCACTCGCCCATCAGAGGGATGCCAGATCCTGACGATCACATCCTTGTTCTTGAAATCGCAGATGATGTCTGAGAGATACAGATGGAACGGCTCACTCCTGCGCAACCCACCCTGGTTCAACAGAATGGTGATCGCCCTCCCCTTGTAATCGATGAAGTCGTCCGACTGTGCATCAGGGGCTGCGCACTGCTTGACCCAGCCGTTTACCAACAGGTTGTGATACTCGGCCTCAGGGAAGCGCTTGGCGATTCGCCCAAGAGTCTTGGCGACCCTGGAGGACTGGACTTTCCGAGCTTGGCGGGCTTCCTTGGCGGCTGCATCGTAGGAGGCCAGGTGGTTCAGGAAGACGTTGGCTTGCTTGTGATAGTAGGCGCACCAGTTCATCCGCTCCTCATCCGAAGTTGCCTTGACCAACGGGTTTGCCCGAGTCGCTTTGTAGGCTGGTTCGTCAGCCAGCCAATCCGTGTACGCGGTGATGTGACCCAGCAAGACTCGCTCTTCCTCAGCTCCCCTGGGCGTCCAAAACAGGCCGCTCGGATCGGTCTGGGTCTCGATGTTAATCGTGCCCATCCTCAACGACATGACAAAGCCCTCAAGCAGCGGCAAGGACTTATCGAACAGCCCTTCATTGGCGCGGATGTAGTCCAGCAGCAGCTTGACCGCAAACCGGCTCCGCTCTCTCCAGGATGGGCTGTAGCGATGCTTCTTGGTGGAGGCCAGGTAGCGAAGGTGAGAGATCAGGATACCGTCCTGCGTCAAAAGTCCTGGCAGTTCGATCTCTCGCCCGGTGTTGTCGTTGACGTAGCTGGTGTTGATGTAAAGCGCGAAAGCCATGAGCCAGTCTCGTTGAGCTGCAAGTACTCCCCCTATGGTATCGGCGGAGCTTGATGGGTGGAAAGGCTGCGTGGGTGGGCTCGTGAACTTGAAGGTGGGTTGCGATTGGGTGGCAACTTGGGGGTCGGGGGTCAAAAGCTTTCTGTTCGGTCTCGTACGCTTTCTCAGTTCAACTGCCCATGCACAGGTCGAGCACGCCCCTGCCATGCCCCACCAATACTCATTTGTGGATTCATCGCATCTGGTTGCTTGGTTAGGTTGTGGATTGGGTTGGCTGATGGCCTGGGGTTGGCAACTGGACTGGGATTTGAACAGATCTGGCTAGGAAGCTGCTCATAGTATTGAGTAGATAGTATGCGGTGATTCGTTGTTTTTCGGGGTCGTAGGGGCTTCTGGAAAGTAGGGGTAAGGGGGTTATTGGCTGGTTTTGGAAGGGTGTAAGTATTGAAATGCGTGGGATTAGTATGAAAAGGGGTACCGGTGATAATGGCGCGGCATGCAGCAATCCGGCGGACGGCGGATCAAGCGCAGCCTGTTCATCGACGCCAGCGGCGTGCGGTTTATTCGTGATGATGAAGAGCAGAAACTGTCCCAAGTGCATTTGCTGACCGACTACATGAGCCGCAAGACAGCCGAGCTCAAGGCCTGGAACGAAGCCCAGGGCAACGTCGCGGCGATGGCGGCCAACCGTCGGCGGATGACCAACATCGGCACCTTCCGCGCCTATGCGCTGGCGTATCTGAAAAGTCACCCGGAGGTTCAGCAGAACATGACCTGCATGGTGCGGCAGATGCAGACGACGGCGCAGGGGATTCCGCTGGAAATCTATTGTTTCACCCGCACCACGGCGTGGGGGGATTACGAGCGTATTCAGGGGGATATTTTCGATTATCTGCTGGCGGTACTGCCGGAGTTCGGATTGAGTCTTTATCAGCAGCCGAGTGGCGGGGATTTAAGGGCCGGATTGCTTCCGGCCATGTTAGGCGCGAGCCACATTCCGGAGCCGGAAAAACACATCATGTAAACACCGCCCCTGTAGGAGCGAGCGGTGCGGCGATCCGACTTGCCCGCGAAGGCGCAGTGTCAGTCAACATAGTTATCGACTGATACTCCGCCTTCGCGGGCAAGCCATGCTCCTACAAGGGTAACGGTGTTATTTGACCTGACGCTGCGGCGCCTTGTGCACCATGGTGTAGGCGTAATCCACGCCCATGCCATACGCGCCGCTGTGCTCCAGCACCAGTTCCATCACCGCCTCGTAAGTGTCTTTGTGTGCCCAGTCACGCTGGTATTCCAGCAGCACTTGTTGCCAGGTGACCGGCACCGCGCCTGCCTGAATCATCCGCTGCACCGACATGTCGTGAGCTTCTTTGGTGGTGCCGCCAGACGCGTCGGTCACGATGTACACCTCGTAGCCTTCAGCCAGGGCTTCCAGCGCCGGGAAGGTCAGGCAGACTTCAGTCCAGAGCGCGGCAATGATCAGCTTCTTGCGGCCGGTGGCTTTCACCGCGTCAACCAGCGCCTTGTCTTCCCAGGAGTTCATCGAGGTGCGCTCGATCGGCTTCTGCTCTGGGTGAACAGCCAGCAACTCCGGCCAGATGAAGCCGCTGAAGCTTTCGGTTTCAACTGAGGTGTAGATCGTCGGCACGTTGAAAATCTTCGCGGCCTTCGCCAGACCCACGGTGTTGTTCTTCAGGGTCTGACGGTCGATCGACTGCACGCCGAACGCCATTTGCGGCTGGTGGTCGATCAGGATCAGGGCGGAGTTGGTTGGGTTGAGCAATTCACGGTTAGACATGGCGCGTTCCTTTTGATGTCGATTTGTTTAATGAGTATTGGGTGAGTCACTTGCCTCAAGCTGTTTGCTTGCTGGCTTGGAAGTAACTTTACGGGCTAGATAAAAAAGGGACAATTCCCTAAAATCGAGAATAATTGATTCTAAAAAAGGGACAATCGTGGATCGGATCGAATGCATGCGCGCCTTTGTCGTGACGGTTGGCGAGAACGGCTTCGCAGCTGCCGCTCGCGCGATGGACGTGCCGCGATCAAAGGTGAGTAAACAGATTCAGGCGTTGGAGGAAGCAATCGGCGTGCAATTGCTGCAGCGCACCACGCGCAGCCTGCACTTGACCGAGGCTGGCGCCGAGTATTTCGAGGCGGCGCGGGAGGTGTTGTCCGCGCTGGACGAGGCCGAGCAGCGCGCTCGAGACGGCATCGGCGAGCTACGTGGGGTGTTGCGGGTGAATGCGCCGATGTCGTTCGGCCTGCATCGCCTTGGACGGTTGATTCCGCTGTTCCATGAGCAGCATCCGAACATCGAGCTTCAACTGGTGCTCAGCGATCAACAGGTCGATCCAGTGCGTGGCGGCTTCGATGTGACGATTCGCATCGCCAGCATGCCAGACTCGACCATGATCGCCCGGCAACTGGCACCGGCACCGCGGATCATGGTGGCCTCCCCCGCCTATCTGGCGCGTGCAGGCATACCGCGGACCCCGCAAGACTTGCGCGCGCATCAATGCCTGAATTACGGGTATCTGCAAAGCGGCGTGAGCCTGCAGTTGTGCAATGGCAAGGAGACGCAACGGGTCAACGTTTCCGGCCCGTTGCACGCCAACAACGGCGACTTGCTCGCTCAGGCCGCCGAAGCCGGGATGGGCATCGCCCTGCTGCCTGATTTCATTGTGGAAGACGCGTTGGCGGCAGGCCGGCTGGTGCCGGTGCTGTGCGAGTGGCAGGCACCAGCGATTACCATCAACGCGGTTTACCCTTCCTCGCGTCGCGTACCGCAAAAGACCCGGGCGTTTATTGAGTTTCTGGTGACGCAGTTGGCGCCGAATTAACCCGGTTTAGTGTGCAATGACGGGTTGGCGTACACCCAACCGGCTGATCCACACCGCCGCCAGAATGACCGATCCACCCAACAACAACCGCCCCAACTCTTCATGCTGATTCCAGATCAGCAAATTGATCAGCAACCCCACCGGCACATGCAGATTATTCATCACCGCCAGCGTCCCGCCATTCACCAGGCACGCGCCCTTGTTCCACCAGTACAAGCCCAGCGCGGTCGAGACCAGTCCGAGGAACAGCAGCACGCCCCATTGCAGCGGCGCTTCGGGCAGGAAGTTCTGTTTGCCGAACAGCAGAAATGCCGGCAACGCCACCGCCAATGCGCCCAGATAGAAGTAGCCGAATCGCCGGTAATGCGGCAGATCGCTCGGATGGCGGGCCACCAGATGTTTATAGAGCACCTGCCCGGCGGCATAGGTGAAGTTGGCCAGTTGCAGCAACAAAAAGCCCATGAAGAAGTCCGGATTGATCCGGTCGTAGCGAATCACTGCCGCACCCGCCACGGCCACCAATGCCGCGATCAAGGCCCACGGATTGAAGCGCCGGTTCAGCGCGTCTTCGATCAGGGTCACGTGCAGCGGCGTGAGGATGGTGAACAGCAACACCTCCGGCACCGTCAGCACGCGGAAGCTCAAATACAAACAGACATAGGTCACACCGAACTGCAGCGCGCCGATCAACAACATCCCGCGCATGAATGCCGGCTCGACCGAACGCCAGCGTGTCAGCGGAATGAACACCAGCCCCGCCAGCAGCACTCGCACCAGCACCGCGAAGTAGCTGTCGACATGACCGGCCAGGTACTCGCCGATCAAACTGAAGGAAAACGCCTGGATCAGCGTGACAAAAAGTAGATAGCCCATGCTCGCCTCGTTTTGAATGGCGGCGACGATAGCGGTTTTTGCCCGTTATCGCGAACGGTCGGCCAACAACAAGCCCGTTCCCACAGGATCAGCGCCCACTAAATCCCAGGCAAAAAAAAGCCCGATCTCGCTAAAGCGTTCAATCGGGCTAGAGCACTCAGGAGCAATAAGTGCAAAGGGAGGTTCGATGCGCGTGCAGGCTTGAAGGGTTGCGCCAGGTCACTAGACCATCCAGCGATTATCTGGCGATTAACGACTCAGGCGACCTGAGCAAGCTTGGCGTTGGCCTGGTTCAGGCCTTTCTCCTGGAAGTCGCCGCCCAGGTTCATGCCTTCGGCGTGAATGAACGTGACGTCGTGGATGCCGATGAAGCCCATGACTTGACGCAGGTAAGGTTCCTGATGATCCGCGGTGCTGCCGGCGTAGATCCCGCCGCGAGCGGTCAGCACGTAGGCGCGCTTGCCGCTGAGCAAACCTTGCGGGCCGGTTTCGGTGTATTTGAAGGTCACGCCGGCACGCAGCACATGGTCGAGCCAGGCTTTAAGGGTGCTCGGAATCGCGAAGTTGTACATGGGCGCTGCCATCATCAGCACGTCGGCGGCCAGCAGTTCGTCGGTCAATTGGTTGGAGCGTTCCAGCGAGGCCTGTTCGATCTCGTTGCGTTGTTCGACAGGTTTCATCCAGCCGCCCAGCAGGTTGATGTCCAGGTGCGGCACCGGGTTGACGGCCAGGTCACGGACGGTGATCTGGTCGGCCGGGTGTGCGGCTTTCCACTGGCTGATGAAGGTCTGGGTCAGCTGGCGGGAAACCGAGTCTTGCTGACGGGCGCTGCTTTCGATGATCAGAACGCGGGACATGGGATGTAGCCTCCATCTGAGAATGCTGTAGGTCGATGGAGTGAAGGTTAAACAGAGTCATATCGATGAAAAAGCGCAAATAACTGCTATAAAGCATCGATAAATTCGTTTATAAGCGAAGCATGCCCAGCCGACGTGCTCCGCTTGAGGTCATTTCGGGGTGCAAGTCAGGTCGATACGCAGCTTGATGATGGTGCGGGTGAACTTGGCCGTGGCGTTTTTGTGTTTGCCGGCGGGTACGTCGATCTTGCGGGTGCGTGGCGCTTCCGGGCCGTTATTGAAAACCACTTTGCAAGTGACGTCGGTGTCGCCGTAGTTGTTGACCTGAATGGAGCCGATGTCGGCGTCCGTGTCGTAGGCGTTGTAGTCGACCTTCAAACCGTTGAGCTGTTTATTGACATCGATCGGATAGGCAAACGCAGTCAGAGGCAACATCGCCAACACCGCACACCCCGCCATCACACAACAGATTTTTTTCATTCGGCAGTCTCCAATAAGAACTGCCAGCTTAGGACAAGAGGAGCTCAACATGAAAGCGCCCCGCGTGACCCTTGATCAATGGCGAACGTTGCAGGCCGTGGTCGATCACGGCGGTTTCGCCCAGGCCGCCGAAGTGCTGCACCGTTCGCAATCGTCGGTCAGCTACACCGTAGCGCGCATGCAGGACCAACTCGGCGTACCGCTGTTGCGCATCGATGGCCGTAAAGCGGTGCTCACCGAGGCCGGCGGCGTGCTGCTGCGCCGCTCCCGGCAACTGGTGAAACAGGCCAGCCAACTGGAAGACCTGGCCCACCACATGGAACAAGGCTGGGAAGCGGAGGTGCGACTGGTGGTCGACGCCGCGTACCCGAGCGCCCGCCTCGTCCGCGCCTTGACCGCGTTCATGCCGCAAAGTCGTGGCTGCCGGGTGCGGCTGCGCGAAGAAGTGTTATCGGGGGTGGAAGAAGTATTGCTCGAAGGCGTGGCCGATCTGGCCATCACCAGTTTCAGTATTCCCGGCTACCTGGGCGCGGAGCTGAGCGATGTCGAATTCATCGCGGTCGCCCACCCCGAACATGCCCTGCATCGTCTGAATCGCGAGCTGAGCTTCCAGGACCTGGAAAGCCAGATGCAAGTGGTGATCCGCGACTCCGGCCGTCAGCAACCGCGAGATGTCGGCTGGCTCGGTGCCGAACAGCGCTGGACCGTCGGCAGCCTGGCCACTGCCGCGACCTTCGTCAGCAGCGGTCTGGGCTTCGCCTGGCTACCCCGGCACATGATCGAGCGCGAACTCAAAGAAGGCACGCTCAAAGTGCTACCGTTGGATCAGGGCGGAAGCCGCAACCCGAGTTTCTATCTGTATTCGAACAAGGACAAACCCTTGGGCCCGGCCACGCAGATTCTCATCGAACTGCTGCGCACCTTTGACACCGCGCCGCTGGATGCGCCCTTCGCCGCGCCCGAACAAGCCTGACACGGAGTGTACCCATGGCCTATTTCGAACATGAAGGTTGCAACCTGCACTATGAGGAATATGGCCACGGCACTCCGTTGCTGCTGGTTCACGGGTTGGGCTCCAGCACCCAGGACTGGGAAATGCAGATCCCGGCGCTCGCCGCCCACCATCGGGTGATCGTGCCGGATGTGCGCGGCCACGGGCGCTCCGACAAACCCCGCGAGCGCTACAGCATCGCCGGGTTCAGCGCCGACCTGATCGCGCTGATCGAACACTTGAACCTTGGCCCTGCACATCTTGTGGGGCTTTCGATGGGTGGCATGATCGCTTTTCAACTGGCGGTGGACCAGCCGCAACTGCTCAAGAGCCTGTGCATCGTCAACAGCGCGCCCGAGGTCAAACGGCGCAGCCGCAACGACTATTGGCAGTGGTTCAAACGCTGGAGCCTGATGCGCGTGCTGAGCATGGGCACCATCGGCAAGGCCCTGGGCGCCAAACTGTTTCCCAAGCCGGAACAAGCTTCGTTACGACAAAAAATAGCGGCGCGCTGGGCAAGAAACGACAAACATGCTTATCTCGCCAGCTTCGATGCCATCGTTGGCTGGGGGGTTCAGGAACGACTTTCCAGGGTTTCGTGTCCAACCCTCGTCGTCAGCGCCGACCGTGACTACACCCCGGTCTCGGTGAAAGAAGACTATGTAAAATTGCTGCCCGATGCGCGGCTGGTGGTGATCGCCGATTCGCGCCACGCCACCCCGCTGGATCAACCCGAACGCTTCAACCAAACGCTGCTCGAGTTTCTCACCGCAGTCGACACCACCACTCAGGATCACTGACCCATGCTGAAAAAAATCGCCCTCGTCGCCGGCTCCGTTCTGTTTGCCGCCAACCTGATGGCCGCCACGCCGGCCAAGGCACCGCACGTGCTGCTGGAGACCACCAACGGCCAGATCGAAATCGAACTGGACCCGGTCAAGGCGCCGATCAGTACCAAGAACTTCCTTGAGTACGTCGACAGTGGCTTCTACAACAACACGATTTTTCACCGTGTGATTCCAGGTTTCATGGCTCAGGGCGGTGGTTTCACTGCACAGATGCAACAGAAGGAAACCAAGGCACCGATCAAAAACGAAGCCAGCAACGGCCTGCATAACGTGCGTGGCACGCTGTCGATGGCGCGTACTTCGAACCCGGATTCGGCCACCAGCCAGTTCTTCATCAACGTGGCCGACAACGCCTTCCTCGATCCGGGTCGCGACGCCGGTTACGCCGTCTTCGCCAAAGTGGTCAAGGGCATGGACGTGGTGGACATCATCGTCAACTCTCAGACCACCACCAAACAAGGCATGCAGAACGTGCCTGTCGACCCGGTGCTGATCAAGTCGGCCAAGCGCATCGACTGAGTACACCGGCAGTCTTGAGCGGTGGCCGGCCGATATCCGGCGCCGCTCATATCGTTTAAAGGAGAGCCCGTACGCGGGCGGAGAACCGATGCTTTATCGCCGTTTCGAAAAACTGATCGACATTTTCCGCGACGCCCCGACGGCGGCTCCACCGAGCCGGGTTCTCTCTTTCTATACCTACTACCTCAAGCAGGTCTGGCCAATCTTCGCCGTTTTGTTGGTCGTCGGCCTGTTCGGCGCGCTGATCGAAGTGGCGCTGTTCAGCTACCTGAGTCGCATCATCGACCTGACCCAGAGCACATCCAACGTCGACTTCTTCAAGGTCCACGGCGTGGAATTGGCCTGGATGGCGGCGGTAGCGCTGATCCTGCGCCCCTTGTTCCTCGCCCTGCATGACATGCTGGTGCACCAGACCTTGAGTCCCGGCATGACCAGCCTGATCCGCTGGCAGAACCACAGTTACGTGCTCAAACAGAGCCTGAATTTCTTCCAGAACGACTTCGCCGGGCGCATCGCCCAACGCATCATGCAAACCGGCAACTCCCTGCGCGATTCTGCCGTGCAAGCGGTGGATGCGCTGTGGCACGTGCTGATCTACGCGATCAGCTCGCTGGTGCTGTTCGCCGAAGCCGACTGGCGCCTGATGATCCCGCTGCTGATCTGGATCGCTGCCTACATCGGCGCGCTCTACTACTTCGTGCCGCGGGTGAAGGAGCGTTCGGTGGTGTCTTCCGATGCACGCTCCAAACTCATGGGGCGGATCGTCGACGGCTACACCAACATCACAACCCTCAAGCTGTTCGCCCACACCAACTTCGAACAGCAGTACGCCCGCGAAGCCATCGCGGAACAAACCGAAAAAGCCCAACTGGCCGGCCGCGTGGTCACCAGCATGGACGTGGTCATCACCAGCATGAACGGCCTCTTGATCGTCGGCACCACCGGGCTGGCCCTGTGGCTGTGGACGCAGTCGCTGATCAGCGTGGGCGCGATTGCCTTGGCCACCGGGCTGGTGATCCGCATCGTCAACATGTCCGGCTGGATCATGTGGGTGGTCAACGGCATTTTCGAAAACATCGGCATGGTCCAGGACGGTTTGCAGACCATCGCCCAACCGGTCAGCGTCACCGACCGCGAACAGGCAAAACCCTTGGCGGTGGCCCGTGGCGAGGTGCGTTTCGAACACGTCGATTTCCACTACGGCAAGAAGAGCGGGATCATCGGCGACCTCAACCTGACCATCAAGCCCGGCGAAAAAATCGGCCTGATTGGCCCCTCCGGCGCCGGCAAATCGACGTTGGTCAACCTGCTGCTGCGCCTGTATGACGTGCAGGGCGGGCGGATCCTCATCGACGGCCAGAACATCGCCGAAGTCGGGCAGGAAAGCCTGCGCGAACGCATCGGCATGATCACCCAGGACACCTCTCTGCTGCACCGCTCGATCCGCGACAATTTGCTGTATGGCAAACCCGACGCCACCGACGCCGAACTCTGGGAAGCGGTGCACAAGGCCCGTGCCGACGAGTTCATCCCGCTGCTGTCGGACTCCGAAGGCCGCACCGGTTTCGATGCCCATGTCGGTGAGCGCGGGGTGAAACTCTCCGGTGGCCAGCGTCAGCGGATTGCCATCGCCCGGGTGCTGCTCAAGGACGCGCCGATCCTGATCATGGACGAAGCGACCTCGGCGCTGGACTCGGAAGTCGAAGCAGCAATCCAGGAAAGCCTCGAAACCCTGATGCAGGGCAAAACCGTGATCGCTATCGCTCACCGTCTCTCGACCATTGCCCGGATGGATCGGTTGGTGGTGCTGGAAAACGGCAAGATCGCCGAAACCGGCAGCCACGCCGAACTGCTGGCCCATGGCGGCTTGTATGCACGGTTGTGGCAGCACCAGACCGGCGGGTTTGTCGGGATCGATTGAGCCGCGATCTTGGCGCCATCAGCCACACAGAAGAACACCAGAAACCGCCAGAACCCGCAAACCACGGGCTCTGGCGGTTTTTATGGTCACTGGAATTCCGTAAAAACCCTGCTGTACTCAGCCAGAGTACTGGAGATGGTTCTGTAGTCCATCTACCGGATGCACAACGACAGTGTTATCTCGATAGGGAAACTCGCTATGTCTTTGTTCAAACGTTCGGCTACAGAATTGGTAGGTACGTTCTGGCTGGTATTGGGGGGTTGCGGCAGTGCGGTTCTGGCGGCAGCGTTTCCAAACGTGGGGATCGGTTTACTCGGGGTGTCCCTGGCATTCGGTTTGACGGTACTGACGATGGCCTTCGCCATCGGCCACATCTCGGGTTGTCATCTAAACCCTGCGGTTTCGGTCGGACTGGTCGTCGGCGGACGCTTCCCTGCCAAAGAACTGCCCGCCTACATCATCGCCCAGGTGATTGGCGGGATCATCGCAGCGGCCTTGCTGTACTTCATCGCCAGTGGCAAACCCGGCTTCGAACTGGCCAGCGGCCTGGCGTCCAATGGCTACGGCGAACACTCGCCAGGTGGCTACTCGATGGCGGCGGGGTTTGTCAGTGAACTGGTGATGACCGCCATGTTCATCCTGATCATTCTCGGCGCCACCGATAAACGCGCCCCGGCCGGGCTGGCGCCCATCGCCATCGGCCTGGCGCTGACCCTGATCCATCTGATCTCGATTCCGGTCACCAACACCTCGGTCAACCCGGCCCGCAGTACGGGTCCGGCGCTGATTGTCGGTGGTTGGGCGATTCAACAACTGTGGCTGTTCTGGCTGGCGCCGATTCTGGGGGCGGTCATCGGTGGTGTGATGTACCGCTGGCTGGGCAAAGAAGACAGTTAATCTGCGCGACTGAGCCTGCAATCAACGGCGAAGATCAACCTTGTCGGTAAGGCAAGGCGGTCTTCGCCTCTTCTGCATACCCCAGCACCCCGACGCGTTCGCGCTCGAGGAAGTCTTTCACCGCCGACTTCAAGCCCGGATGGCGCAGGTAATGCCAGGAATGGGTGATCACCGGTTCAAAGCCACGAATCAGTTTGTGTTCGCCCTGAGCGCCGGCGTCGAAACGCTGAAAGCCGTTGGCAATGGCGTAATCCATACCCTGATAGAAACAGGTCTCGAAGTGCAGGCGATCGAACTCCGCCAGGCAACCCCAGTAACGGCCATAAAAGCTGTCGCCGCCGACCAGGCTGAAGGCCATGGCCACCGGCCGTGAGCCTTGTTTGGCCAGCACCACGCGAATCGACTCCGGCATGCGCTCGGCCAACAGACTGAAGAATTCCCGCGTCAGGTAAGGCGTCTGCCGACGCACCGCGTAGGTATTGGCGTAGCAGGCGTACACGAAGTCCCACTGCGCCTGGGTCAGCTGCCGGCCTTCCAGCCATTCGAAGTCGATGCCCTGCCCCGCCACTTGCTCACGCTCCTTGCGCATTTGCTTGCGCTTACGCGAACTGAGGGCGTCGAGGAAATCCTGAAAGTCCCGATAACCTCGATTCTGCCAGTGGTACTGACAGCCAATGCGCTGCAACCAGCCTGGCTGTTCGGCCAATGCGGCGTCGGTGAACGGATCGGTGAAATTGATATGGGCGCTGGAAAGTTTTTCTATCTCCAGATAACCCGGCAGGCTCTGCAAGAGTTCGAAACCGTCCTCGATCGTCGCCGCCAGTAATCGCGGCCCGCTGACCGGACTGAACGGCACCGCCGTCAACAGTTTGGGGTAGTAGTCGATGCCAGCGCGCTCACAGGCATCGGCCCAGGCATGGTCGAACACGTATTCGCCGTAGGAGTGCCATTTGCGGTAACTGGGCAGCGCGGCGATCAGGCGCTCGCCTTCGACATGCAGCAGATGCTCGGGCTGCCAGCCGGAATGCGGGCCCAGGCTGCCGCTGTCTTCCAGTGAGCCGAGGAACGCATGGCGCAGAAACGGCTGATTCTCCGGCACCAGGGCATCCCAGGTACGGGCTGCGATTTGCGACAGTGTATGCAGACGTTGCAGCGGCATTTTCCTCTCCACATCTTGGCGTGACAGCTCCGCGAGTATCGCCGATCGCAGAGCCATCCACACGCGTCAATCCGATACAAGGCTCTGAATCGGGCATTTCGGAAACGTTTGTATCGTCATCGACCTGCCATCACTTCGCCACTGACCTGTCATAAACCATCGCGATACTGGCGCCTGTTTTTAGAGCGCCGGGTTCTACCCGGCCACTGTTTTCCGACCTTCAACCGTCGGTTGTGTCCAGGATGGTTCAGCCATCCCTCTCATCTTCGGAGATTGCTATGCGTCTTGCTTCCACGAAAACTGCGGCGGCCTTGTGTGGTGGCCTGCTGCTGGCCATGAGTGTTCCGGCCAGTGCCGCAGTCGACGCCAAACTGCTCGACATGCTCAAGGCTAACGGTTCTATTTCCCAGGCGCAGTACGTTGAACTGCAAGCCGAACTGGCCAAGGATCAGAAGGCTCAGCAAATCGCGCAGCAGGCGCAGCAAGAGACCAACGAACAAATAGCGGTCGCCGCGAAGAAAGCCAACGAGTTGAGCGCCTTCGACCAGAAACTGGCCTGGGCCGCCAAGACCCAGTTCAAGGGCGACGTTCGCGTACGCCAGGAAACGGTCAAGATCGACGGCGAACCCAACAACGGTGGCCGTGACAAGGATCGTCAACGCATCCGCGCCCGTCTGGGTGCCTACAGCGAAATCAACCCGCAAGTGGACACCGGCATCCGCATTGCCACCGGCGGCGGTGACGATGCTCGCTCGACCAACCAGGACATGGACAACTACTTCGACAAGAAGCAGATCTGGCTGGATCTGGGCTACATCGACTACCACCCGGACGCCATCAAAAACCTGCATGTGATCGGCGGCAAGATGCTGCAACCGTGGGTCAGCATGGGTGATGTGATCTGGGACAGTGACATCAACCCGGAAGGTCTGGCAGTGACCTACAAATACCCGCTGGGCAGCAGTGCCGAACTGTTCGGTAGCCTGGGCAACTACAACCTCAAGGACAACGTCGACGGCGAAGGCGTGCAATTTCGTCACGATCTGCGTCTGACCGCCGGCCAGTTGGGCAGCCGTTTCGCCATCACCGACAACCTGAAACTGACCGTCGGCGGCAGCGTCTATGCCTACCAGAACGACGAAGACAGCCGTTGCACCGGCACCTCCACGCCGTGCGCCCTGGCCGTCAACGGCAACTCTGCCAACAACGAGTTCCGCCTGTATGAAGGTTTCAGCCAGGTCGATATCGGCGGCTTGCCGATGCCGCTGTCGTTCTACGGCCAATATGTGAAGAACAACGATGCCGTGACCGATCAGGACACTGCCTGGCTGGTCGGTGCCAAGTCGAAAGTCTTCGGCCTCAACCTCGACTACAACTACCGCGACGTGCAGCGTAACGCCGTGGTCGGCGCCTTCACCGACTCGGACTTCGCCAACGGCACCACCGGTTCTCGCGGTCACAAGTTCAAAGTCGGTTACGACATCGACAAGAACTTCGCCCTCGGCGCCACTTACTTCCTGACTAAAGCCGACTTCTCCAGCCGTACCCAGCGCGATGCCAACACCAACACGCTGCAACTGGACGCGGAAGCGAAGTTCTAAGCTGCGAAGCAACACACTTCAAACGATGCGGTTTACATCCGGTCGTGTCGTTTGAAGAGGTTCAACAGTCTGGCGCGGGGCAACGATCCCCATCATCCGTTCGTTTCACCCGCGCCGGCCTGTGCTTTTCTTCAGGAGCGATCTTTGCGCCGCTGCGCCGCCAGCCGCTCAGCCAGCGCCTCCACATCCTCGACCGGCTTCTGCGGCATCACCCGCAAGGTCGCCTGCATCAACCGCATCTGCCGAATGAAACGCCGACAATTGGGGCAAAACATCAAGTGATGCCGCATCATCAGACGCTCGCGAAAACTCAACTGGCCATCGAGATAATCACTGGAGCGCGCCACTTGTTCCTTACAGGTCAGCATTCGCCGGTTTCCTCAAAATGTTCTACGGTCGCAAAGACCTTCAACCGTGCCCGATGCAGCAGCACACGAACATTGGAGAGCGAGATTTCCAGAAGATTACAGATCTCCTCCAACTCCAGCCCCTGTCGCTCGCGCAACAGTAAAACACTGCTTTGCAGTTCCGACAGGCTGAGCAGCGTGTGCTCCAGGCATTCGCGCAGTTCGTTTTCAGTCAACAGTGCCTCTGGCGTGTCCTGATGCCAGGCAAACGGCGCCACCAGCCAATGACCATCGCTCGATGAAAAACGATCATCATCGATCGTGCCATGGGGCGACGGCAGGTCATCGAGCAACACTTCCCGGCGGTTTTGCTTGTAGCGGCTCTTGGCCGAGTTGGCGGTGATGGTCAGCAGCCAGGTCTTGAGGCTCGAACGTCCCTCGAATCCGCTCAGGTTACGCACAACCGATAGCCAGGCATCCTGAACGATTTCGTCGGCATGCCGGTTGCCCACAATAGCGTAGGCCACCGCACGCATGGCGTTCTGATAGGTGCTGACCAACTCTTTGAAAGCCTTTTGTTCACCTGCCAGCAAGCGCTCAAGCAGTTGCGCGTCGTCAGCCGCCATTAACAACCCCCTTGTTCTGACCTCGAAAATGAAAACAGCAGGACTTCGCTTGTAGGCATCGTCCTGCTGGAATTTCCGAAAATTACAGCCTTCCGACTATTTCGAATGTAGGAAAAGTCATCACAAGCCAGAGGAAAGAACAACAACCCCTTCGATCAACGTTTGCGCAGAATCACGCTGCCAATCGAGTAACCAGCGCCGAACGAGCTGAGTACGGCCAGTGAACCGCTGACCAGATCGTCCTGATTCTTGTGGAACGAAATCACCGAACCGGCGGAGCTGGTGTTGGCGTAGGTGTCGAGAATCACCGGGGCTTCTGCTTCAGTGGCTTCGCGGCCCAGCAGCTTCTTGACGATCAGGTGGTTCATGCTGAGGTTGGCCTGGTGCAGCCAGAAACGCTTCACGTCACTGACGTTGAGCTGGTTTTCTTCCAGGTGCGTGGCGATCAGCTCGGCAACCATCGGGCAGACATCGCGGAACACCTTGCGGCCTTCCTGGACGAACAGCTTGTCGGGGGCACCGATGCCCTCTTCCGCGGCGCGGTTGAGGAAGCCGAAGTTGTTGCGGATGTTGTTGGAGAACTTGGTCAGCAGTTTGGTGCTGACCACGTCGAACTGGTACTTGGAGGTCGCCAGATCGGCGCGCTCGATGATCACCGCGGTGGCGGCGTCGCCGAAGATGAAGTGGCTGTCGCGGTCGCGGAAATTCAGGTGACCGGTGCAGACTTCCGGGTTGACCATCAGGATCGCCCGGGCCTGGCCCAGTTGCACGCTGTTGGCGGCGGCCTGGATGCCGAAGGTTGCCGAGGAGCACGCCACGTTCATGTCGTAACCGAAACCCTGGATACCCAGCGCTTCCTGAACTTCGATGGCGATGGCCGGGTAGGCGCGTTGCAGGTTGGAGCAGGCGACGATCACACCATCGATGTCAGCGGCGGTCTTGCCGGCACGCTGCAAGGCTTGCTCGGCCGCGCCAATGGCCATCTGGCACAGCACCGACCACTCGTCGTTGGAGCGCTCGGGCAAGCGTGGCGCCATGCGTTGCGGGTCGAGGATGCCCTCTTTGTCCATGACAAAGCGGCTTTTGATGCCGGAGGCTTTTTCGATAAACGCTGCGCTGGATTCGGTCAATGCCTGGATTTCGCCGCGCGCAATGGCCTCGGCGTTGTCGGCGTTGAACTGCGCGACGTAAGCGTTGAAAGACTGCACCAGCTCTTCGTTGGAGATGCTGTTGGCCGGGGTGTACAGGCCGGTGCCGCTGATGACGACGTTATGCATGGTCGTTTCTCTAATCCGTTCAGGCAGAAAGCGCTGGCACCGACGTACCAACACACAAAGGGTCTATTCCAGGTTCCGGACGCAAACCTGGCATCGCTTTATTCCGATCCGCCTGGGCCCGTGGAGGCTGAAAACCGCGGGGCCGGCGTTTATAGGCGCGAAGTTTGCCATAAACGCTGGCTTTTGGCGCCTTTTGCTGAGTCGAACTCATACCCGCACCCACAGGGTTCAGGGCTCGACTTGTGTCCATTGCTTGCTCAAGCGCTTGTCGGAGATCGGCACCTTGGTTCCCAATTGCTGTGCGAACAGCGAAACCCGGTATTCCTCCAGCCACCAGCGATAAAGCTCCAGCTGCGGATCGCGCTTGCCTTCCTGGGCGTGTTTGTTGGCGCGGGTCTGGTATTGGGTCCAGAGGCCAGACAATTCTCCGCTCCAGACCCGGTCCTTCTGCACCTGGGCACCGAGTTTCTCGAAACGCTGCTCGACGGCCTTGAGGTAACGCGGCAGTTCCTTGAGCCACGGCATCGGCGTTTCCCGCACGAACCCCGGGTACACCAGATGGCTGAGCTGCTGCTTGATGTCGTTCAAGGCCACGGCTTGCGCCAGGTCGATCTTGCCCTTGAAGCGTTTTTGCAGGCCGTGCCAGTGCTTGAGAATCTCCAGGGTCAGCCTGGCCAGACGCTCGGCGTGCTCGGTCCAGGCACCGCGCTTGCGTTCGGCCAGGGACGCCAGTGCGGCGCCATCGCGTGGCAACGGGTCTTCGCCATCGAGGATGCAACTGTCCAGACTGGCCAGCAGAATGTCTTCCACCAGACTGTCGATGCGCCCCAGTTCGCGGTACATCAGGCCCAACTCGGTCAGCCCCGGCAACTTGCCGCGCAAGAACTTCGCCGGCTCCGCCAGTTGTTGCATCAGCAAGCGCTGCAAGGCCCGGCGATGCTGGAACTCGGCTTCGGCCGGGGTCGAGAAACGTCCTTCCTTGACCGTCCCGGCCTCTTCCACCAGCGCCGGATACACCGTCATCGACAGTCCGGCGATCTTCTGTTGGGTTTTCTCGGCGACGGCGGCAAAGACTTTCGCCTCCACCGGTTGCTGGCTTTTCGCGGTTTGCGGCACGGCCAAGGCGGCCTGGCTGGCCTCGGCAAAGCGCGCGGTCAACTCCGCCAGATCACGCCCTTCGCCAAGGAACTTGCCCTGGCCGTCGACGATTTCCAAGTTCATCCGCAAATGGCTTTCGACCTGCTGCGACGCTTCGGCCCAGGCCTCATCGCTGACCCGTGCGCCGGTCATGCGCAATAACTCGCGGCCCAGCGCCAGAGGCAATGAGCCCTCGCCAAAAGTCATGCGCTGCATCGCGGCTTTGACGAAATCCGGCACCGGCACGAAATTCTTGCGCAGGGCCTTGGGCAGGTTGCGCACCAGCGCAATGCACTTGGCTTCGATCACCCCCGGCACCAGCCATTCCAGACGTTCCGGCGGCAGCATCGGCAACAGCGGCGCGGGCACGCGCAAGGTCACGCCGTCACGCGGATGGTTGGGTTCAAAGTGATAACTCAGCGCCAGTTCCAGGTCGCCGATGTGCAGGGTGTCGGGGTAATGCGCGGCGGTGACTTCACTGGCTTCGCGGGCCAGCACGTCTTCTTCGCGCATGATCAGCAGCTGCGGGTCTTTCTGGCTGTTGATCCGGTACCAACTGTCGAAGGTCGCGGTCTGGTGGATCTCCGCCGGCAAGCGCGCATCGTAGAAGGCGAACAGGGTTTCTTCGTCGGCCAGAATGTCCCGGCGACGCGCCTTGGCTTCCAGTTCGTCGAGCTGTTCCAGCAGTTGCTTGTTGGCCGTCAGGCACTTGGCTTTTGATTGAATCTCACCACGCACCAAGGCTTCGCGGATAAACAACTCGCGGGACACCACCGGGTCGACCGGACCGTAATGCACCGGCCGGCGTCCGACTACGATCAGCCCGAACAAGGTGATTTGCTCGAAGGCTACGACCTGCCCACGCCTCTTCTCCCAATGGGGTTCGAAGTGATTTTTCTTGATCAGGTGCCCGGCTAGCGGCTCGATCCAGTCGGCGTCGATCTTGGCGACCATCCGCGCGTACAGCTTGGTGGTTTCTACCAGTTCGGCGGTCATCAGCCATTGCGGGCGTTTCTTGCCCAGGCCCGACGACGGGTGAATCCAGAAGCGTCGCTGACGGGCACCGAGGTAATCGCCGTCTTCTGTTTTCTGGCCGATCTGGCTGAGCAAACCCGAGAGCACGGCTTTGTGCAGCTTAGGGTAATCCGCCGGCTCTTTGTTGAGGCTCAGCTGCATGTCGCGGCAGATCAGGCTCAACTGGCGATGGGAATCGCGCCACTCGCGCAGGCGCAAGTAATTGAGGAAGTTCTTGCGGCACCAGTTGCGCAGCGGACTGGCCGTCAACGCTTGGCGCTGTTCTTCAAAACCTCGCCACAGATTGACCAGCCCGGCGAAGTCCGAGTCCACGTCTTTCCACTGGGCGTGGGCCTGATCGGCGGCTTGCTGACGCTCCGGCGGACGCTCGCGCGGGTCCTGGATCGACATGGCGCTGGCGACAATCAGCACTTCCTGCAAGCTGCCGAGCTTGGCCGCTTCCAGCAGCATGCGGCCCATGCGCGGGTCCACCGGCAGCCGCGCCAGTTGCCGGCCGAGCGGGGTCAGCTGGCTGTTGCGATCCACCGCCGAGAGTTCTTGCAGCAGGTTGAAACCGTCGCTGATGGCCTTGCCATCCGGCGGTTCGATAAACGGGAAATCAGTGATCTCGCCGAGGCGCAGATGGAGCATCTGCAGAATCACCGCCGCGAGGTTGGTCCGCAGGATTTCCGGGTCGGTGAATTCCGGGCGACCGATGAAATCTTCTTCGCTGTACAAGCGCACGCAAATCCCTGGCTCGACCCGCCCACAGCGACCTTTACGCTGGTTGGCACTGGCCTGGGAAATCGCTTCGATCGGCAAACGCTGGACCTTGGCGCGGTAGCTGTAACGACTGATGCGCGCGGTGCCGCTGTCGATCACGTAACGAATGCCCGGCACCGTCAGCGAGGTTTCCGCAACGTTGGTCGCCAGAACCACTCGACGCCCCGGATGCGACTGGAAAATCCGCTGCTGTTCGGCCGGCGACAACCGCGCATACAACGGCAGAATCTCAGTGTGCTTGAGCTGAGCCTTGCGCAGCATGTCCGCCGCGTCACGAATCTCGCGCTCGCCGGGCAGGAACACCAGCACGTCGCCGGGGCTCTTGCGCTCACTGCGTTCGAACGCGGCGATTTCGTCGAGGGTCGCCAGGATCGCCTGATCCACGGTCAGGTCATCCTCGACGCGGTTGCCCTCCTCGTCCTGCTCCAGGGTCAGCGGGCGATACCAGGTTTCCACCGGGAAGGTGCGGCCGGAGACTTCGACAATCGGCGCGTCATCGAAGTGTTTGGAGAAACGCTCCAGGTCGATGGTGGCCGAGGTGATGATGACCTTAAGGTCCGGGCGACGGGGTAGCAGGGTTTTCAGGTAACCGAGCAAAAAGTCGATGTTCAGGCTGCGTTCGTGGGCTTCGTCGACGATGATCGTGTCGTAGCGTTCGAGGTAGCGGTCGTTCTGGGTTTCCGCCAGCAGGATGCCGTCGGTCATCAGTTTGATCAGGGTGTTGGCATCGCTCTGGTCCTCGAACCGCACCTGATAGCCGACCAGCGCACCCAACGGTGTCGCCAGCTCTTCGGCGACCCGGCTCGCCACGCTGCGGGCGGCGATTCGACGCGGCTGGGTATGGCCGATCAGACCGTGCTGGCCGCGGCCGATTTCCAGGCAGATCTTCGGCAACTGGGTGGTTTTACCCGAACCGGTTTCGCCGGCAATGATCAGCACCTGATGCTTTTGCAGCGCCGCTTTGATTTCGTCGCGCTTGGCGGCGATCGGCAGGCTGTCGTCGTAACGAATCACCGGCAGGCTGGCGCGCCGCGCCAACACCTGATCACAGGACGCTTGTGTGCGCGTCACCCACTGGGCCAGCTTGGCCTCGTCAGGTTTCTTGCGCAGCTCAAGCAACTGCCGCCGCAGCCGGTGGCGGTCGGCGAGCATGGCGTGATCGAGGTTTTTCAGCAGTTTGTCGATGGAAGGCGATTCGTCAGTCATCAGGTACGCAAAAGTCGTCTAGTGGCGCAGGAGGCGGATTGTCGCAGATTTAAGGGACAAGCGAGATCCCCCGTAGCAGCTGTCGAGCCCCAGCGAGGCTGCTACGGGGTCGTGAGAGTCCGACTACTCGTTATCCAGGCCCTTGCGCCGATACGGAAACACATCAATCACCTTCCCCGCCCGAATCGCTTCCTGCAGCCCCTTCCAGTAATCGGCGTTGTACAGCTCGCCGTGCAACTGATCGAACAACTTTCGCTGCCCGGAATCGGCAAACAGGAACGGTGGAAACTCCTCGGGGAACACGTCCAGTGGCCCGATCGAGTACCACGGTTCGGAGGCCATTTCGTCTTCCGGTGTGCGCGGTTGCGGGATGTGGCGGAAGTTGGCTTCGGTCAGGAAGCAAATTTCGTCGTAGTCATAAAACACCACGCGACCATGACGGGTGACGCCAAAGTTTTTCAGCAGCATGTCGCCGGGGAAAATGTTCGCCGCCGCCAGTTGCTTGATCGCCAGGCCATAATCTTCCAGCGCCTCGCGCACCTGCGCCTCGTTGGCGTGTTCCAGATAAAGGTTCAACGGCGTCATCCGGCGTTCGGTCCAGCAGTGACGGATCAGCACCGTATCGCCTTCCACCGACACCGTGGACGGCGCCACTTCAAGCAACTCCTCCAGGCATGCCGGTTCGAACTTGCTCAACGGGAAACGGAAGTCGGCGAACTCCTGGGTGTCGGCCATGCGCCCGACCCGGTCGACGCTTTTTACCAGGCGATACTTTTCGATCACGGTGGCGCGGTCGACGTTTTTCGACGGTGAGAAGCGGTCCTTGATGATTTTGAATACGGTATTGAAGCCCGGCAGCGTAAACACGCTCATGACCATCCCGCGCACGCCGGGGGCCATGATGAACTGGTCGTCGGTGTTGGCCAGGTGATTGATCAGCGCCCGGTAGAACTCGGACTTGCCATGCTTGTAGAAGCCGATCGAGGTGTAAAGCTCGGCGATGTGTTTGCCTGGCAGGATGCGTTTGAGAAATCCGATGAACTCCGCCGGTACCGGCACATCGACCATGAAATACGAACGGGTGAAGGAGAAGATGATCGACACCTCCGCCTCGTCGGTGATCAGTGCATCGATCTGGATGCCCCGGCCTTCGCGGTGCAGCAGCGGAATCACCAGTGGCCATTGATCGTCCTGGGTGAAGATGCGCCCCACCAGATAGGCGCCCTTGTTGCGGTAAAGCACCGAGGAAAACAGCTCGACACTCAGCTCCGGGTCCTTGCAGACCCAATCCGGCAGGCTCTCGCGCAATTGTGCTTCGAGGCGGCGCAGGTCGCCGGGCAAATCGGCGTAGTCCTCGCTGAAGCGATAGTCGGTAAAAATACTCGCGAGCATGCCGGACAACTGGCCATGGGGCTTGTAGGTGCGGGTTTGCGCCGCCCGGGCGCGGCGCAGGCTTGGCCGCGTGGTGTGGATGAACATGCAGCCGTCGCTGATCAGGTCGTGGCTGAACAGCCCGCAGAAAATCGAGTTGTACCAGGTCTCGGACAGTTCATCGTCAAAGCGCAGGTCGATCAGGCTGATATAGGCACTTTTGACCAGCGGCCAGCTGCTGACGTCCAACAGCACATCGGCGGCGAACGACTGATGCAGGCGCCCGACCGTTTCGCCGACTTTCTCTTCGTAGAGGTTGATCCGCGCCGCCGACGCGACTTGTGTCGCCTGCCACTGGGCCTGCTCGAAGCGAGCTCGAGCGCCGTCGGTGATCTGACGGAAATGCTCGCGGTAATCGTCAAAGCCATCGAGGATCATTCGGGCGATGTCGGCGGCTGGCCATTGCTGCGGCATGGTGAAACCTCTGCGGCTGTTCTTATCGTTGGAGCCTGAGCTTAGTGGCCCCGTGTGACGCAACGCAACCATTGCCTTGTACCCCGACTGGCGCGACACTTGCGCGCCAATCAAGGAAGGAAAGTGCTGTGAACCCCGTCAATATCCTGCGTTTGTTGTCACTTGCCGCCATTTGGGGGGCGAGCTTTCTGTTCATGCGCGTGATTGCCCCAGTGATTGGCACAATCCCCACTGCTTTTTTTCGCGTATCGATTGCCGCCGTCGGGCTGCTGGTAATCCTTGGGCTGATGCGCATCAGCTGGGATTTCAAAGGCAAACTCAAGACGGTGATGCTGCTCGGGATGATCAACTCCGGGATTCCAGCAACCCTCTACTCCGTGGCCGCCCAAGTGTTGCCGGCCGGTTACTCGGCGATTTTCAATGCCACCACGCCGTTGATGGGGGTGTTGATCGGCGGCTTGTTCTTCCATGAAAAACTGACCGCCGCCAAGCTTGGCGGGGTGTTCCTCGGGCTGTTCGGCGTTGGCATCCTGACCCGTGCAGGCCCGGTGGCGTTCGATATGGAACTGCTGATGGGCGCATTGGCGTGCCTGATGGCCACCACCTGTTATGGCTTTGCCGGGTTCCTCGCCCGACGCTGGCTCGACCACGCCGGCGGCCTCGACAGTCGCCTTTCGGCCTTGGGCAGCATGCTCGGCGCGACGTTGTTGTTGCTGCCACTGTTTGGCTACAGCGTGATCAGCCAGCCACCGGCGAGCTGGGGCGGCTGGAGTGTCTGGTTGTCGTTGCTGGGATTGGGCTTGGGCTGCACCGCGTTTGCCTACATCGTTTACTTCCGTTTGCTCAGCTCGATCGGCCCGGTGAAGTCGATGACCGTGACCTTCATGATCCCGCCGTTCGGGGTATTGTGGGGGGCGCTGTTGCTGGATGAGCCGCTGTCGATGGCCCACCTGTATGGCGGGGTGTTGATTGCGGTGGCGTTGTGGCTGGTGTTGAAGCCGGCGGTGGTGAAGCCGGTTGAGGTGGTTGCCCGATAAAACGCCTTCGCAGGCAAGTCGGATCACCTAAAAGGCCCGGAGCTCATGAGCAAGCGCGCATAAAAAAACCGCTCCCAAGGAGCGGTTTTTTCATTCCATGGTCGGCCTCAACCGAACAACCAATACCCCAACAACGTCAACACCACCACCGCCAGCACCGGTCGCAGCACGCGATAGGCCTTGGGGTTGCGGCGCTTCCACTGCTTGACCACACCGCTGAATTTGTCGCTGAAGCTCTTGCTCCAGGCATAGGCCTGGTTGATCCCGCCAACGCGCTCATCGTCAAGGTTCTGCGGCGCAGTAGCACGCCCCAGCCAGCCGCTGATCCAGCGGTTGATGCGGGTCATCAGGCGGTTGCTCAAGGGGCGTTCGATGTCGCAGAACAGGATGACGCGGGTTTGCTCGGTTTCGTTCTTGACCCAGTGCACGTAGGTTTCATCGAACATCACGTCTTCGCCATCACGCCAGGCGTAGACCTGACCGTCAACGAAGATGCGGCAATCGTCGGAGTTTGGCGTCGACAACCCCAGGTGATAACGCAGGGAGCCGGCGAACGGGTCACGGTGCGGGTTGAGGTGGCTACCGCCCGGCAACAGGGCAAACATCGCGCCTTTCACATTGGGGATGCGGCTGACCAGCTCGACGGTTTTCGGGCAGAGCAATTCGGCCGACGGCAGCGGTTTGTCGTACCACTTGAGGTAAAAACGCTTCCAGCCCTTCTTGAAAAACGAACCGAAACCGGCGTCGTTGTTCTTTTCGGCGGCGCGAATGTAGCCCTCGTCGAACAGGTGCATGGCTTCGTCGCGGATAACTTCCCAGTTGTCCTTGAGCACGTCGAGCTCCGGGAACTTGCTGCGGTCCAGATAGGGCTTGGATGGCACACCGGAGAACAGGTACATCAAGGCGTTATAGGGCGCGAACAGGGCCGAGTGATTGACGAACTGACGCAGGACCGGCAAACGCGCCTTGCCACGCAAATGCACATAGAGCGTGCTGCCGAGGAACAGCAGCAACACCGACGCCTTCGCGACAAAGGAAAAGCTCATCTACGACTCCTTGAGAATAGGAAACTCCGCACAACGCCTTTTACCCGACGTGGCAGTCGGCCATGATAAACACTACCGGCCTCGGGAAAAACCCGTATTACTCAACATTCAGTGTTAAGGATTGTGCAATAAAGCACTTCTTAACATAGGGTTCCTGAACGGGGGCTGACCTGAATCAACCCCTGATCGGCTTCAAAACAGCCATAAAATCTTATTGCTGATTTTCCTGTTCGGTAAACAAGTCACTGAACAGCATGCTCGACAGGTAGCGTTCGCCAGAGTCGGGCAGGATCACCACGATGGTCTTGCCCTGCATTTCCGGGGTTTCGGCCAGGCGTACGGCCACCGCCATGGCGGCGCCGCAAGAGATGCCGCTCAAAATCCCTTCTTCTTGCATCAGGCGCAGGGCCATCGCCTTGGATTCGTCGTCGCTGACCAATTCCACCCGGTCGACCATCGACAGGTCCAGGTTCTTCGGCACAAAACCAGCGCCGATGCCCTGGATCTTGTGGGGGCTCGGTTTGATCTCTTCCCCGGCGATCGCCTGGGTGATCACCGGGGACACCATTGGCTCCACTGCCACCGAGAGAATCGGTTTGCCCTGGGTATTCTTGATATACCGCGAAACCCCGGTGATGGTTCCACCCGTTCCGACACCCGCCACCAGCACGTCGACTGCACCGTCGGTGTCGTTCCAGATTTCCGGGCCGGTGGTTTTTTCGTGGATGGCCGGGTTGGCCGGGTTTTCGAACTGCCCCGGCATGAAGTAAGTGGACGGATCACTGGCGAGGATTTCGGCGGCTTTCTCGATCGCGCCTTTCATGCCCTTGGCCGGCTCCGTCAACACCAGTTCGGCGCCAAGGGCCTTGAGCACCTTGCGTCGTTCGATGCTCATGGACGCGGGCATGGTCAACATCAACCGATAACCACGCGCGGCGGCAACGAATGCCAGGCCGATACCGGTATTACCCGAGGTCGGTTCGATGATGGTCATGCCGGGCTTGAGTTTACCGCTGCTTTCAGCATCCCAGATCATGTTCGCGCCGATGCGGCACTTGACCGAATAACCGGGGTTGCGCCCTTCGATCTTGGCCAGAATGGTGACACCGCGCGGGGCGATACGGTTGATCTGCACCAGCGGCGTATTGCCGATGGAGTGGGCGTTGTCAGCATAGATACGGCTCATGGCTGGGTCCTTATACCGCGTTGAATTAGCCCACCAAGGTATGCCTGTTGCTCGAGGTCGTCCAGTCAATCGAACGTCCGGTTAGCACAGCAGTCAATCGCTTTATACCGCCAGAGATTTGCTGCCATGAAGCGTCGATACAGTTGGCCTCTGTGGACCCTCGCCGGCCTCTTTATATTGCTGGTTGCCCTGCACATCGCCCTGCCCTATCTGGTGCGTGACTACCTGAATGAGCGATTGGCCAACATGGGTGACTACCGCGGGCAGATTGCCGACGTGGATTTGGCCCTGTGGCGTGGCGCGTACAAAATCAACGGGCTGAAAATCGTCAAGGTCGAGGGCAAGGTCCCGGTGCCGTTCGTCAACGCGCCATTGATCGACCTCTCCGTCAGCTGGCACTCGCTCTGGTACGACCACGCCGTGGTGGCCAAGGCGCAGTTCGACAAACCCGAGGTGAACTTCGTCGATGGTGGCGCCAACAAGAAAAACTCCCAGACTGGCCAGGGCACCGACTGGCGGGCACAGTTGGAAAAATTGCTGCCGATTACCCTGAACGAAGTGCGGATCAACGATGGCCGGGTCACCTTTCACAACTTCAATTCAAAACCGCCCGTGAACCTGAACGCTACTCAGGTGAATGCCAGCATTTACAACCTGACCAATGTGGTCGACACCAAAGGCAAACGCGATGCCCGTTTTGATGGCAAGGCGCTGTTACCGGGGAATGCACCGCTGGAAACAACGGCAACGTTCGATCCGCTGAGCAATTTCGAAGACTTCGAGTTCCGCCTGCGCGCCAGGGACCTTGAACTCAAACGCCTGAACGACTTCGCTTCGGCCTACGGTAAGTTCGACTTCAATGCCGGCCATGGCGACGTGGTCATCGAGGCCAAAGCCAATAAGGGTCAACTCACCGGCTACATCAAGCCACTGTTGCGGGACGTCGAAGTGTTCAATTGGCAACAGGACGTGGAGAACAAAGACAAAGGGATTTTTCGTTCCATTTGGGAAGCACTCGTCGGCGGCACCCAGAATGTATTGAAGAACCAGGCGAAAAACCAATTCGCCACTCGCGTCGAACTCAAGGGCAACGTGCATCAGCGGAATATCAGCGCGTTCGAGGCGTTTTTACAGATTTTACGCAACGGTTTCATCCAGGCGTTCAATGCCCAGTACGAACGACCCAAACCGGATGCGGGATGAGTCACGAAGTGACGCCCCATTCAGAGACTGAATAACCCGTCTGCGTTCACAGTCGACCGGGCAGCGCGTTATAGTCGGGCACTACAACTATTGCGCCCCGCCCTGTTCCGTTCAGGTCGGCGTTACCGTTCGAGGATTAGCAGATGAAGTTCGAAGGCACTCAGGCCTACGTCGCCACCGATGACCTGAAGCTGGCGGTCAACGCCGCTATCACCCTGGAGCGGCCACTGCTGGTCAAGGGCGAGCCAGGCACCGGCAAGACCATGCTCGCAGAGCAACTGGCCGAGTCCTTCGGCGCCAAGTTGATTACCTGGCACATCAAGTCCACCACCAAGGCGCATCAAGGCCTGTACGAGTACGACGCGGTCAGTCGCCTGCGGGATTCGCAACTGGGCGTGGACAAAGTCCACGACGTTCGCAACTACCTGAAAAAGGGCAAGCTCTGGGAGGCTTTCGAGTCCGAAGAGCGGGTGATTCTGCTGATCGACGAAATCGACAAGGCCGACATCGAGTTCCCCAACGACTTGCTGCAAGAACTCGACAGGATGGAGTTCTACGTTTACGAGATCGACGAGACCATCAAAGCCAAGAAGCGCCCGATCATCATCATTACCTCAAACAACGAGAAAGAGCTGCCGGACGCCTTCCTGCGCCGCTGCTTCTTCCACTACATCGCTTTCCCTGATCGCGTCACGCTGCAGAAGATCGTCGACGTGCACTACCCGGACATCAAGAAAGACCTGGTCAGCGAAGCGCTGGACGTGTTCTTCGACGTGCGCAAAGTGCCGGGCCTGAAGAAGAAGCCCTCGACCTCCGAACTGGTGGACTGGCTGAAACTGCTGATGGCCGACAACATCGGCGAAGCGGTGCTGCGCGAACGCGATCCGACCAAGGCTATTCCGCCGCTGGCAGGCGCCTTGGTGAAGAACGAACAGGACGTGCAATTGCTTGAACGTCTGGCGTTCATGAGCCGTCGCGGCACTCGCTAAGTACCAATAAGGGCGATCGCCATGCTGCTCAATCTGTTCAACGAAATGCGCGCAGCCAAGGTGCCGGTCTCGGTGCGTGAGCTGCTGGACCTGATCAACGCGCTGAAACAACGCGTGACCTTCGCCGACATGGACGAGTTTTATTACTTGTCGCGGGCGATCCTGGTGAAGGACGAACGGCATTTCGACAAGTTCGACCGGGCGTTCGGTGCCTACTTCAACGGTCTGGAAAAGCTCGACGATCACCTTCAGGCGTTGATCCCCGAAGACTGGCTGCGCAAGGAATTCGAACGCTCCCTGACCGACGAAGAGCGGGCCGCGATCCAGTCCCTCGGTGGCCTGGACAAGCTGATCGAAGAGTTCAAGAAGCGCCTGGAAGAACAGAAGGAACGCCATGCCGGCGGCAACAAATGGATCGGCACCGGCGGCACCAGCCCGTTCGGCTCCGGCGGTTTCAATCCGGAAGGCATTCGGGTCGGCGATGCCGGTAAGCGCCAGGGCAAGGCGGTGAAAGTCTGGGATCAGCGCGAGTACAAGAACCTCGACGATTCGGTGGAACTGGGCACGCGCAACATCAAGGTCGCCCTGCGTCGCTTGCGTAAATTCGCCCGTCAGGGCGCGGCGGAAGAACTGGACATCGACGGCACCATCGACCACACCGCGCGCGATGCCGGGTTGTTGAACATCCAGATGCGTCCGGAGCGGCGCAACACCGTCAAGCTGTTGCTGCTGTTCGACATCGGTGGCTCGATGGACGCCCACGTGAAGATCTGCGAAGAGTTGTTCTCGGCCTGCAAGACCGAGTTCAAGCATCTGGAGTACTTCTACTTCCACAACTTCATTTATGAATCGGTGTGGAAGAACAACATGCGCCGCACCTCCGAGCGCACCGCCACCCAGGACTTGCTGCACAAGTACGGCGCCGACTACAAAGTGATCTTCATCGGCGACGCCGCCATGGCGCCCTATGAAATCACCCAGGCCGGCGGCAGTGTCGAGCACTGGAACGAAGAAGCCGGTTATGTGTGGATGCAGCGCTTCAAGGAAAAATACAAGAAGCTCATCTGGATCAACCCGTACCCGAAAGACACCTGGGGCTACACCTCGTCGACCAACATCGTGCGGGATTTGATCGATGATCAGATGTACCCGCTGACGTTGCGGGGGTTGGAGGAAGGGATGCGGTTTTTGTCCAAATAAAGTTTGTTGTTGTCTGTAATCGATCGTTCCCACGCGCAGCAAAGGAATGCAACCAAGGACGCTCCGCGTCCCCAAAGCGGACGCGGAGCGTCCGGTGAGGCATTCCTTTGCTGCGCGTGGGAACGATCAGTGCGAAGCAAACCGCCGCAAATACTCGACTTGTTCGCGATGCGCGACATCCTGCACCACCGGTTTCAACCGCACCTTCGCCCCCGGCAAACACTGCGCCAGCCGCGCCAACGCCAACGGCGTCAACGCCCCCAACCGCGGATAACCGCCAATGGTCTGCCGGTCATTGAGCAGCACAATCGGCTGCCCATCCGGTGGCACCTGGACCGCCCCCAGCGGGATGCCTTCGGAAATCATCGGCTGGCCCTGATACTGCAATGCCGTTCCCAACAGACGAATGCCCATGCGATCGGCGCGACTGTCGAGGGTCCAGGCGCTGTTGAACGCGTCAAACAAACTCTGCCCGCTGAATTCACCGATTTGCGCACCAAGCACCAGGTCCAGCGGTGCATCTAGTTTGAAGTCCGGAACGTGCTCGCGCGGCAGCTCTCGTACCAGCAGTGGCGCCTCGGTGGAGTACTTCAACGAGGCACCTTTGGCCAACGCCCGACCCATACCGTCGAGGCCGCCGAGTTCCTCACGCACCACAGTCGCAGTGCTGCCCAGCACCTTCGGCGCATCAAACCCGCCTGGTGCCGCGAGGTACGCCCGAGCGCCAAGCAACGGTTGCGTGAATTGCAATCGTTGACCTTTGCCCAGCTTGAAACTGCGCCACGGCGCCAGGGGCTGGCCATCAATCTGCGCCCCAAGATCGGCACCAGCCAATGCCAGCAAGCAATCGTCCTCGGCCACCACACTGAACCCGCCGAGGGTGATTTCGATCACCGATGCATCCAGCCCATTGCCCAGCAACCAGTTGGCCCACGACATCGACCGCCAATCCAGCCCACCGCCCTGGGTCACGCCCAGATGCCGCACGCCAAATCGCCCGGCGTCCTGCAACAGGCACAGCGGTGTACTTGCTTCAATCGTCAGCCGGCTCATGCCAAGGTCTCCAACGGCGTGTCGTCACCGCCCAGGTTGATGAACTCGGCATGACTGACCGCCTCGAAGCGCACCGTGTCGCCCGGTTGCATCAAGCTGTAGCCGTCGCGTTCACGGTCGAACAATTTGGCCGGGGTGCGACCGATCAGGTTCCAGCCGCCGGGGGACACTACCGGATAAGCCGCCGTCTGGCGTTCGGCGATGCCGACACTGCCGGCGGCGACTTTTTTGCGCGGAGTACTCAGACGCGGTGCGGCCAACACTTCTTCCACCAACCCCATGAACGCGAACCCCGGCGCGAAGCCCAACGCGAACACCTGATACTCGTGTTCGCTGTGACGGCGGATCACTTCATTCACCGCCAAGCCGCTACGCTGGGACAACAGGTTCAACTCCGGCCCAACGCTCAAGTCATACCAGACCGGCAGCACATGGCATTTCCCCTTGGCCCGAGCGTTGGGCGTCAGATCGATCAGGGCTTGAGCGATCAACTCCCGGGCCTGGGCCGGGTTCAATGCCATCAGATCGTAATGCACCATCAGCGTCGTGTAGGACGGCACCAGATCGATCAAATGGCTGGTGAATGCTTCTCGCAAACGCTCACTGGCAGCCAGCATCCACGGCATGTTGGCCTCGGCAATTTCATCGAAAAGGCGCACCATCAGGCAATCGAGCGCCACCACCTCCACCCGTGGCTTCATGATGCGCTCTGCTGATTCAAGGCCTCGCGAATGCGTCGCACGGCGGCCACCGAACTGGCGTTGTCGCCGTGTACGCACAAGGTATTGGCCTGCAGGTGCAAGGCGCTGCCATCGCTGGCCGTGAGGTTGTCACCGCGGGCAATGATCAGCGCCTGTTCGATGATTTTCTCGGGATCGTGATGCACGGCCCCCGGTAGTTGCCGCGAGACCAGCATTCCGGCGCTGTCGTAAGCGCGATCGGCGAAGGCTTCAAACCACAGGGTCACGCCGTATTCGTCGCCCAACTGCTGGGCGGCGCTGTTGTCGCGAGTGGCCATCAGCATCAGCGGCAGTGTCCGGTCATAGGCCGCCACGGCCTGGATCACCGCACGCAATTGCGCCGGGTTGGCCATCATGTCGTTATACATCGCGCCGTGGGGTTTGACGTAACTCACTCGCCCGCCCTGAGCCCGGCAAATGCCGTCGAGGGCACCGATCTGGTAGTGCAACAGGTCCTGCAGTTCCTGGGCGGTATACGCCATGGAGCGGCGGCCGAAACCGACCAGATCCTGATAGGCCGGATGCGCGCCGATCTGCACGCCGTTGCTCAGGGCCAGGCTGACGGTCTTGCGCATGATGCTCGGGTCGCCGGCATGAAAGCCGCAGGCGATGTTGGCGCAGTCGATGAAGGGCATGACCTCGGCGTCCAGACCCATGGTCCAGTTGCCGAAACTCTCGCCGATGTCGCAGTTCAATAGCAGGCGGTTCACGGTGAACACTCCTGTAGGCTTTTGTCTTTTTAGCTGAAGGGCATCTGCCCCTCAGATTATCAGTTACCGGACATTCGGTTATTCGGCGTCGAGTTGTTTACCACGGGTTTCCGGCAAGCTGAGCGCCGCCAGGATCACCACCCCGTAGGACACCGCCGCGAAAGCCCCGATTCCCACGCTCAATGGCACCTTCTGACTGAGCAAGCCGATCAGCAGCGGAAACAACGCCGCCAACGCCCGACCGATGTTGTAGCAAAAACCTTGGCCCGAGCCGCGAATCCGCGTTGGAAACAACTCGGTCAGAAACGACCCCATGCCACTGAAAATCCCCGAAGCGAAGAAGCCCAAGGGGAAGCCCAGCCAGAGCATCACGCCGTTGCTGACCGGCAATTGGGTGTACAGCAGAACAATGGTGAACGAGCCGACGGCAAACAGAATGAAGTTCTTTTTACGACCAAGGATGTCAGTCAGATACGCGCTGATTACATAACCGACGTAAGAGCCGATGATCACCATCGCCAGATAACCGCCCGTGCCGAGTACGCTCAAGCCCCGCTCGTTCTTCAGAAACGTTGGCAGCCAGGAGGTGATCGCGTAGTAACCGCCGAGTGCGCCGGTGGTCAGTATCGACGCGCGAATCGTGGTGAAGAGGATGCCGGGGGCGAAAATCTCGTAGAACTTCGCCGGGTTGCTTGGCTCTTGCCTGGCTTTGGCTTCGCGGTAGATTTCCGGATCCTTGACCAGGCGACGGACGAAGATCACGAAAATCGCCGGCACGATGCCAAGAATGAACAGCGCACGCCAGGCGTCTTCCGGCGGCAACACCGAGAACAGCAGCGCATACAGAATGGCTGTCAGCCCCCAACCCAATGCCCAACCCGATTGCACCATGCCGACGGCTTTGCCACGGTCCTTGGCGCGAATCACTTCGCCCATCAGCACCGCGCCAGCGGTCCATTCACCACCGAAACCGAAGCCCATCAACGTGCGGCTGATCAACAGTTGCTCGTAGTTCTGGGCGAAGCCGCAGAGGAAAGTGAAGAACGCAAACCACAGCACCGTCAGTTGCAAGGTACGCACCCGACCGATGCGGTCGGAGAGAATCCCCGCCACCCAACCACCGATGGCCGAGGCGATCAGCGTGCTGGTGTGGATCAGCCCGGCCTGGCCGGTGGTGATGCCCCACATGGCAATCAGGGTCGGCACCACGAAGCTGAGCATCTGGGTGTCCATGCCGTCCAGGCCATAGCCGATCTTGCAACTCCAGAACGTGCGACGCTCCTGCTTGTTGATGTTGCGGTACCAGTCGAAAGGTCCCGGGCGAGCCGTGGTTTTGGGGATATCGAGGGTGTCGGGCGCACTCATGGCAAAATCTCCGTGCATATTTTATTGGTATTGTTCTGAGCCCCGACGACGCCTATCGTGGGAACCGGATGGCCTGATTTTTGGGCGGTTGGCCCCGCTGCGTCCAACTAATAAAACCCCGCCCTAGGCATAAGAAAAATTTTATCCACGAGCTGACCCCATGAACCTGAAGTTTCTCGAGACGTTTGTCTGGGTCGCCCGACTCAAGAGTTTTCGCCTGACGGCAGACAAGCTCTTCACCACCCAGGCGTCGATTTCCAGCCGCATCGCCGTGCTCGAAAGCGAGCTCGGGGTGAAGCTGTTTCTGCGCGACTCCCGCGGCGTGAGCCTGACCCCCGAAGGCCTGAAAGTGCTCGAATATGCCGAGCAGATGATGGACACGATGCATGCACTCAAGCAGGCGATCGAGACGCGCTCGAGCAAGGCCGGACGGGTGCGGATCGGCGTCATGGACACGGTGATCCACACTTGGCTCAGCCCGTTGGTGGCACAGATGATGGATCACTATCCGCTGGTGGAAATCGAGCTGGTGGCCGATACCGCGCTCAACCTCTGCGATCAGCTGCAAAAAGGCTTTCTCGATCTGATCCTGCAAACCGACCTGCTGCGCCAGGAAAGCGTGCGCAGCCTGGAGCTGGCCAGTCATCCGATGGGCTGGATCGTGGCCAGCAATTCCATCTACAACCGTGAGTATTCAGGTGTCGCCGACCTGGCACGGGAGCGGATCATCACCTATTCGAAAAACTCCCGTCCGCATCAGGACATCTTGAGCCTGATGCAGGCCAACGGAGTCATGGCGCCGCGGCTGAACTGCGTGAATTCGGTGTCGGCGATTACCCGATTGCTGCGGGACGGTTTCGGTATAGGCGCATTGTCGCCCGTGCTGGTGGCCGAGGAATTGGCCCGGGGAGAGTTGACCTTGCTGGCCATCGATCAGCGACCAGCGAATTTGCCGGTGGTGGTGTCGTGGCGGGTGGGTGTGGAGTGGGTCGAGGAAATCGTGGCGCTGTGTCAGCAAGTCGTGGAGTTCTATGCGCAGAAAGTGGGCGAGCACTACATCGTCTTGAGCAAACCCCAGGCCAGAGCCTGAAAATCATTTTCCGAAGTGTAAATATGAACCACTATCATTTGCATTAATTTTTTCAAAACGGTATTCTTTGCGCGCTTTCAGAATCAATTGTCCAGAAGGAGTCGGACCTGATGCGCGATTACACGCAACAACAGCAGCAATTGCTCGCTCACTGGAGCGAAGCTCTCGGCACTCAGGCTTTCCAGTCCCACCGCATCACGCTCGATCATTTGAGCAATGCCCTGGAGCCCGCCGCCCAGCGCTGTTTCCAACGCCTGATCCAGGCGCTGTTCCGTGAAGAGCTGATTGATCCCGACACCTGCGAATACGACGACACCAGCCGCTGCTGGCTGCCGCTTGGCGATGGCGCGCATCTTTGCTTCGAGCATTTGTCCAGCAGCAGAATGAACAGTTGGGACGTACGCGGCAGCATCGTCCTGCACACCCCCGACAAACTGCCGCACAAAATCCAGTTGCCCAGCGAACTGCTCGCTCACCTCAGCACTCAGCTCAATCCGCCAGCCTCCCCGCAGGTACTGGAACGTCTGGCCCGGGAGCTGGATGACAGCTTCAGCAACGACACCCTGTGCCTGGCGTTTCACCACGGATGGACCGAGCGCCTGAGAGAGCAGATCGACACCACCTACGACGACAATCTGCTCGCTTGGCTCAAAGCCAGTCCCAACCACCAGAACCCGACGTCACTGCTCGAACAGTGGGGCACTCTCGGCCATCCGTGGCACCCGAACTACAAGACCAAACTGGGCTTGAGCGCCGCTCAGGTCATCGCTTTCTCGCCAGAATTCGAAGCGAGTTTTCCGATTGTCCTGTGCGCCCTGCACCGCCAGTACGCACATGTTGAAGCGTTGGCGGGCACCACCGATTACTGGGACTGGTGGCAAGGTCACTTCCCACAGGCCGCCGAGCAATTGCAACGCCATTTGCAGCAACTGGGCCTGGACGCAAAGGACTACCTCCCACTTCCGTCGCACCCATGGCAAGCCCATGAAGAGCTGCCACATTCGTTCGCCAACGAGATCGCCGACAACCTGCTGATCGTCACTGACATCGTGGCTTTTACCGGCCACCCGACCATGTCCTTCCGCACGGTCCTCCCGCAGGCCAGTCGCACGGCCCCGATGGTCAAACTGCCGGTGGCTTTGCGCCTGACCAGCGTGCAGCGCACCGTGTCTCCGCGCTCGGCCCGGATGGGTCCGCGCATCAGCCAACTGATATTGGATATCCTCGATCAGGAGCCGCAGATTCAGCGCCTGCTGAACATCGTTCCAGAGCGCATCGGCGTGCATTACGCACCACTGCCGGCCGATGACGAGCGCTCCCGGCATGCTGGCGTGCTGTATCGCGACAACCCGCTGACCCTGCTGCAAGAAGGCGAGTTGGCGGTGCCGGTCGGCAGCCTGTTCGCCGTCAACGAATTCGAACAACCGTTGCTGCGTGATTGGGTCAGACTGGCTCAAGGCCGGGACGACAGCGAGGGCATGCTGACGTTCTTCGATGATTACCTGTCGATTGCGGTACCAAGTCTGCTGGGCATCTATCTAATGTACGGCGTGGCGTTCGAAGCGCATCAGCAAAACAGTTTCATGGTGATGGGCGCTGACGGGCAGTTGAATCGGCTGCTGTTGCGTGATTTCGGCGACGTTCGTATCGATCGCAAAACCCTGCACGCCAAGGGTCTGGATATCCAGTTGCACGATCCGAAAATGACCCTGTATGACGACGCCGGCTTTGTCCGCGACAAACTCCTGCACACCACCTTCATGTGCCACCTCGGTGAGCTGACGTTGCTTTGTGCCCGCCACTGGAATGTGCCGGAAAATATCCTGTGGGAGCGATTGGCAGCGCACGTTGCACAGTGCTTCGAGACCTTGCGCGAGCGCGTTGAACCGGCACGCTGGGAAAGCGAGCGCCAGGCCTTGCTGGAACAGGATTGGCCCGCCAAATCGTTCATGCGCATGCGCTTGCTCGACAGTCATGCCGACATCGTCGGACGCCTGAGTAACCCGCTGCGACCCAACACCCATGCTCGCTGACGGTCGCGCCTTGCGACTGCTGATCGTCATCCAGTTTGTCTCCATGGGCGCCATGGAGATGAGCGGCCCGTTCTGGCCCTTGCAGATCCAGCATCTGCTCGGGCGCGAAGGCGCCGGCTACACCGCGCTGTTATCGGCGATGGTCTATGCCGGCCCGATGCTGGCGGCCATGCTGCTGACCCCCCTGTGGGGTCGGCTGGGGGATCGCACCGGGCACAAACCGATGATTGTTCGGGCGTTGCTGGCCCTCGCGCTGTGTCAAGGGTTGGCGGCCATCACTCTCGACCCGTGGCTGCTGGTGGGTATTCGCGTGATGCAAGGCGCGTTGGCCGGTTTTCTCGCGGCCGCGCAAGCCTATGCCTTGGCCTGCTGCGACGGTGCCAGACGGGGTCACACCCTGGCCCGCCTGCAATCGGCAACCGCCGTCGGCTCGTTGATCGGCCCGGTGCTGGGTGGCTGGCTGATGGACGTCTCGGGGTTTGCCTTGCTGTGTTATGGCGCGACAGCGATTTGCCTGCTGTGTGCACTGGGGAGTTTTTTCCTGCCGGCCGACAAGGCGCGAACCGCGAAGAAAAAACCGGTTGAGCCGGTTGCCCTGCCCAAAGGCTGGCTCAGTGGAATCCTGTTGGTGATCGTGTTGATTCAGGCGGCGAAGATGATGCCGCAGTCGTTCTACGCCCTGTACGTCGCGAACATCCTGCATGCCCCAAGCTGGCTGATCGGCGCCACCTACGCGGCGAGCGCCGCGACCCTGGCCATTTCCGCCCCGCTGTGGGGACGCCTGTTCGACCGCTGGCAGCCGGCCTACACCTTGCGCGTCATCGAAGGCGTGGCCTGGTTATGTGCCCTGACGCTGGCGGCCACGGCATTGGCCAACGAATGGCTGGGGTTTCTCGTCAGCCGACTCGTCTGGGGCATCTGGCAAGGCGCCCTGCTGCCCGTCGCCTATGCCCTGATCGCCAACACCATTTCCACAACCCAGCAGGGTTTCGCGCTGGGCCTGGGCAACAGCGCGGCAAAGGCTGGAGCCCTGCTCGGTGTCGTCCTTGGCGGGATCGGCATGGGCCTGGTGGGCCTGGCCCACAGTTTCTGGCTGGTGGCGCTGACCTATGCCATAGCCGCCATCGGAATCCGCTGGGTGCGGTCGTTCAATGCCACGCCCGACCGCTCGACCTTATCGCCCCACACTTATCAAAACTAAAAAAAGACCACGTCATGACCCGAACCAAACTCTCCCTGTTGATCCCGCTACTCGGTACCTTCAGCGCCCAAGCCTGGGCCGAGGACACCGAGCAGCAGCCCGGCACCTTGAACATGCAAGCCACCGTCGTCTCCGCGACTCGCAGCGAGGCGAGCATCGCCTCGATTCCGGGCTCGGTCCAGGTCATCGACGAACAGCAGGTCCGCGAGCAGAGCGGCGCGGGTCGCCGGGTCTCCGACATCCTCGGGCAATTGGTCCCGGGTATTGCGCCATCCAGCGGCGGGATGAGCAACTTCGGCCAGACCCTGCGCGGGCGCAACATGCTGGTGTTGATCGACGGAGTATCGCAGAACGCCACGCG
Organism: Pseudomonas sp. FP1740; assembly: GCF_030687165.1. NCBI lineage: Bacteria > Pseudomonadati > Pseudomonadota > Gammaproteobacteria > Pseudomonadales > Pseudomonadaceae > Pseudomonas > Pseudomonas sp. FP1740. Next base: position 1,562,939 of record NZ_CP117461.1, on the reverse strand, counting down.
TGACAACTTCCGCCAGCTCAACAGCATCGCCCCGGCCAGCATCGAACGCATCGAAGTGATCTCCGGCGCCAGCAGCATCTACGGTGCCGGTGCTTCAGGCGGCATCATCAACATCATCACCAAGCGCAATCAGGGCCAGGACATTGCCTACAGCAGCAAACTGGGCCTGACCAGCGGTAACAACCTCAACAGAAAAGGCTTCGCCTACGAAGCTTTCCAGAGTGCCACCGGGCGCAAGGATGCGTTGGACTGGTATGTGTCCGCCGACCTGACCCAGCGCAACGATCAGTTCGACGGCAACGGCAACCGCATCCCCCAGGACACCTCCCAGGGCAGCAACATGGATACCGAAACCTATGACCTGCAAGGTCGTTTCGGTTACGAACTGGATGCCGACAAAAAACTCAGCCTGTCGCTGCAGGACTACAAGGACCAGCAGGACACCGGCTACACCAAAGACCCGAAAAACTCGCAGCAAGCGGTGGCCGTCAAAGGGCTGAAACTCGACGACCAACCCTATACCCATAATCAGGCGGTCAACCTCAACTACACCGACAAGGACTTCTACGGTCAGGGCCTGCAACTGGAAAGCTACTGGCGCCGCGCCGATGCACTGTTCTTTCCGGACCTGTCGCGAGGCAGAGCCGGGATCTCCGACAACAACAGTGTGCAGGACGTCTACGGCCTGCGCGCGGCCATCGACACGCCGCTGCCGGCGATCGGAAGCGCCACGGGCAATCTGGTCTGGGGTGCCGACTATGACAATGAGCGCTCGCGCCAACGAGGTGATCAATACACGCTCAATGGCCTGAACTACACCAAGACCGGCACCACCTACGAGCTGGGCCCGGACATCGAAACCACCACCAAATCGCTGTTCGGGCAGATGTCCTGGGACATCGGTGACTGGACCTTGCGTGGCGGTGTGCGCCGTGAATGGATCGAAAGCGACGTCTCCGACAGCATAGCCTACGGTCAGATCGTCCAGACCGGCATACGCGCAACGTTGCCCGGTGACACCCTCAAATACGACGCCACGCTGTACAACCTGGGGGCGGTCTACCACCTGAGTGAAAACCAGGACGTCTTCGCCAATTACAGCCAGGGGTTTTCGCTGCCGGATATCCAGCGCTTCATGCGTGACGTCAGCAGCACCTTCGACATCCAGAGTCTTAACGCCCAGGCCATCAAGGTCGACAGTTACGAGTTGGGCTGGCGTGGCAACTGGGACCAGTGGCAAGCCGACGTCACCGTGTACGAAAACACCTCGGACGTGACCCAGTTCTACGATGCCAATGATCGCGTATTGCGCCTGATCAACCAGAAAGAGCGGGTTCGCGGCATCGAAAACAGCCTGACCTACCGCGCGACCGATCACTGGTCGGTGGGTGGCACTTATGCCTGGGCCAAAGGCGAGACCGAGCAGAACGGCAAATGGATCGATCTGCCGGCCACGCGCATTTCACCCGCCAAGACCACACTGTTCGTCGGCTACACCGAAGACGACTACAGCCTGCGCCTGCAAGGCATGCGTTTGGCCAATTACGATGCCGCCGCCAAGGACAACAATGGACGCGACATCGAAGGCTATACGCTGGTGGACCTGCTCGGCTCCGTGCAACTGCCGGTCGGTCGTCTTGAAGGCGGCGTGTACAACCTGACCAACCGCACGTACCAGAACCTGTTCACCCAGGCCAACGCCAGAGCGCCGTACGCCAATGCCGAAGGCCGCACGCTGAGCATGAGCTACTCGGTCGATTGGTAAAAACAGGAGCCGGCTTGCCAGCGATGCGATCTCGCGGCAATCGCCGGCAAGTCGGCTCCAGTGTTACAACCCGCGCAAATCCCGCTCTTCGATCGGCCGGCTCTGGCGCAGGCGCTTGCCGCCCAGCACCACCCAGTCGATCAGTCGGAACAGGCATTCAATGCCGAACGACAGCAGCATCGCGCCGCTCATGCCCCAGATCATCGCTTCCGGTGTCAGCAGGATCTGGTAGCTGTAGCCGTTCCAGGTTTCCTTGCGAATATCCGGGTCGGCCGCCAGCACCACTTGCAGGAAGCGGATGTACCACGGGCCCTGCATGGCCTGGAATTGCTTGTCGAGGGCCAGTTGACGGGTGAGCAAGGTGCTCAGGCTGTCGGCATCGCTGCGAAAGATCGGGTCTTCGCTGGCACGGTAATGGGCCACCAGCGCCTGCATATCGCCCTTGAAAAACTGATTGGCAGTGCCCTGAAAACCGCTCAAACCGCTTTGCGCCTCGATCAGATGCGCTTCGACCCGCTTGGCATAGTCACTGATGAACCCAGGCACCTGGACACCGATCAACAGGCCTGCCGCAAACAACACCAGCCGTAGATAACTGAGCAACATGGGGGGAGAGATCCTTATTCGGTCTTGCCCTGGCTGACGCATTCGCCGCGTCGCCAGAGGCTCCATTGGCCCGGTTCGTAGCGGGTCCAGGTTTCGTTTTCGGTCAAGGGTTCGGTGGCGATCACCGTGACCACGTCGTTGGGCGTGGTCTCGGCCTGAAAGTCAACGATCACATCGACGTCCTTCAAGCGTGCCGGGCCGAACGGGGCACGACGGGTGATCTGCGCCAGCTTGGTCGAGCAGTAGCAGAACAACCAGTCGCCATCGCTGAGCAAGCAGTTGAACACGCCTTTGCTGCGGTACTCGGCGCAAGCGGCCACCAGGTCTGGCAGCAGTTCTTCGATGTCCACCGGCTCGGGGAACGCAGCACGCACCCGGTTGAGCAAGTCGCAGAATGCCGCTTCGCTGTCGGTATCGCCGACGGGGCGGTAGAAACTGGCGGTCGGGTTGAAGTCGGCCAACTGGCCGTTGTGGGCGAAACACCAGTTGCGACCCCACAACTCGCGCACAAACGGATGGGTGTTGGACAGACAGACCTTGCCGACATTGGCCTGGCGGATGTGGCCGATCACCACTTCGCTCTTGATCGGATAGCGCTGCACCAGGTTCGCCACTTCCGACTCGCTGCTCGCCGCCGGGTCCTGGAACAGGCGTAAGCCACGGCCTTCATAGAAAGCGATGCCCCAACCGTCACGGTGCGGTCCGGTGCGGCCGCCGCGCTGCATCAGCCCGGTGAAGCTGAACACGATATCGGTCGGGACATTGGCGCTCATGCCCAATAACTCACACATGCTCGGACTCTCGATGAAAGGCAGGGGCACTGTTACAGACGTGGTTCAACCCGCAAACGCTGCGGGTTGCTCGGCACCGGTGGCCGGCCGTAACGATCATCACCGGCACCGCCGAACGGTTGATCGCCTTCAGGCTCGTCGGCCCGCGCCGCAGCTTTCGCGGCCTCCGCCCGCTCCTTGCGAGCCTTGGATGCGCGCTCGATCGGGAAACGGATCGCCACGAGCACCAGATAAAGACCGAAGGTAATCATGCCGTACATGAACAGGTCGGAAATCGCCCGCCAGGCGTTGTTGCCGACCTTGAACAGTAGATCCAGTGCAGTAATGGCAATGGCCGGGGCAACCTTTTCCTTCACCGGGTCGATGATGGTCGGGCTGAACAGCAACACCGCCATCAGCAGCCGCAGCGGCTCACGCAGCCAACGCCACATCCAGCGGGTGATGCGCATCCACACCAACAGGCAGCCTAAAGCGGCAAAGGCGTAGAGGCCCCAAGCGATCAGATAGTCGTTCTCGGTCATGGTGTCCATGGCAAGGCAGGCAAAGAGGCGCTTATAGTAACGACTTTTCGCACTTCAGGCTGCCCCGCCGTCTGCGATCCCCTAATTTCGTACAACGTTCGAGAGTCCTTCATGCCCCTATCCGCCAACGTTTCCGACGCGCCCATTGCCCACAAGGCCGACGGCGATGACCCGTATGCCTGGCTGCAGGAGCGCGACACCGACGCAGTGCTCGATTACTTGAAAGCCGAAAACCGCTATCAGGAGGTGCAAACCGCCGATCAGGCCGGGCTGCGCGAAACCCTGTTCGAAGAGATCAAGGGGCGGATTCTCGAAACCGATCTGTCGCTGCCCTCGCCCTGGGGCCCGTACCTGTATTACACCCGCACCACCGCCGGCGACGAATACGCCCGTCATTACCGCTGCCCACGTCCGACCGATGGCAGCCTGCACATCGACGAAAGCCAGGAACTCCTGCTGCTCGATCCGAACGTGCTGGCCAAGGGCGGTTTCTTTTCCCTGGGCGCGTTCAGCGTCAGCCCGGACCACCAGCGCCTGGCCTACAGCATCGATTCCAGTGGCGAGGAGGTTTACACGCTGTTCGTGAAGGAATTGTCCAGCGGCCGCGTCAGCGAACTGGAATTCCAGAACTGCGACGGCAGCATGACCTGGGCCAATGACAGCCTGACGCTGTTCTTCGGTGAACTCGACGACACCCATCGCCCACACAAACTGTTCCGCTATCGGCTGGACGGCACCGCCGCCGAAGAAGTGTTCCATGAGCCGGACGGCCGATTCTTCCTGCATTGCTACCGCTCCAGTTCCGAACGGCAATTGCTGTTGTCGCTGGGCAGCAAAACCACCAGCGAAGTCTGGGTGCTCGACGCATCATTGCCGCATCAGGCCTTTACCTGCCTGGCACCACGGGTCGAAGACCATGAGTACGATGTCGACCACGGCAAACTCGATGGCGAGTGGACGTGGTTGATCCGCACCAACCGCGACGGCATCAACTTCGCCCTGTACCAGGCCGCCGACACCGGCGTCGCGCCGACCGAAGCCGACTGGCAGAACCTGATTCCCCACAGCGACACGGTGATGATCGATGGCATGAGCCTGAACGCCGAGGCCATGACCTTGAGCCTGCGTGAAGGGGGCCTGCCGATCATTGAGGTCCGCCCACAAGGCCTGGCGCCGTATCGCGTGCAATTACCGGACGCGGCCTACAGCCTGCATGTGCAGAACAGCCTGGAATTTGTCAGCGACAGAATCCGTCTGCGCTACGAGGCCTTGAACCGTCCGGCGCAAATCCGCCAACTGATTCTGGCCACCGGCGAGCAGAAAGTGCTCAAGGAAACCCCCGTGCTCGGCCCGTTCGACGCCGACGCGTACGTCAGCCAGCGGCTTTGGGCGACGGCGCCGGACGGTACACAAGTGCCGATCAGCCTGGTGGTCAAACGCGAATTCCTCGGTAAACCGACGCCACTTTATCTGTACGGATATGGCGCTTACGGCGAAAGCCTCGACCCGTGGTTCTCCCACGCCCGCCTGAGCCTGCTGGATCGCGGCATGGCGTTTGCCATTGCGCATGTTCGCGGCGGTGGTGAATTGGGCGAAGCCTGGTATCGCGCCGGCAAACAGGAACACAAGCACAACACCTTCAGCGACTTCATCGCCTGCGCCGAACACCTGATCGCCAACGACTTCACCACCTCATCGCAGCTGGCAATCAGTGGCGGCAGCGCCGGTGGCCTGCTGATCGGCGCGGTGCTCAATCAGCGGCCGGAGCTGTTCGGCGTGGCAATAGCCGAAGTGCCGTTCGTCGACGTGCTCAACACCATGCTCGACCCGGAGTTACCGCTGACCGTCACCGAATACGACGAATGGGGCAACCCGCAAGAGCCAGACGTCTATGATCGGATCAAGGCCTACGCCCCGTATGAAAACGTCACCGCGCAAGCCTATCCGGCAACGCTGGTGATCGCCGGCTACAACGACAGTCGCGTGCAGTACTGGGAAGCGGCCAAGTGGGTGGCGAAATTGCGCGCGACCAAAACCGACACCACCCCGCTGTTGCTCAAGACTGAATTGGGCGCCGGGCATGGCGGGATGAGCGGTCGCTACCAGGGATTACGTGACGTAGCCCTCGAATACGCATTTGTTTTGAAGGTTTTGGGCATTGCCTGAGGAACTTGGCCCGGCGTCCCGGTCTTAACACCAGACGCCGGGCGCGCCTGGAACAGTAACAGACACAAGAAAAAGACCGTGACGACATGTCAGAACCGACCTTACTGAACAAAGAAATTCGCGACTGGCTGATGGACTGCGGCCTGTTCGATCAACTGCTGCCGGCCGACTTCGTGGCGGCTTCGGGTTACTTCAGCATCAGCACCATCGCCGAAGGCGAAGAGATCTTCCGTGAGGGCGATGCCGGCAGTTTCATGTGCATCATCCACACTGGCCAGGTCGCGGTGCAGAAGACCAACAGCGAAGGGCAACGGGTGACCATGGCCACCTTGCGCAGCGGTCGGGCGTTCGGCGAAATGGCCGTGCTCGACGGCGAACGGCGCTCAGCCAGTTGTGTGGCCGCGAGCAACTGCCAGTTGCTCAACCTGGGCAAGGACTCCCTGGAAAAGATGCTCAACGAGGCGCCGAAAATCGCCGCCAAGATCATCCGCGCCCTCGCCGTCTCCCTCTCCAAACGCTTGCGCATGGCCGATGGGCAACTGCTCTCGCAGCAGATTTAGACACTATCCGCCCGGCGTTTTGATTTTCGTCGTGCTCGGCTCAAGGCCCGGCAAGGTCTGGTCCTTGGGCGGGTTGGGCATTTCGATCGGCGGCAACAATGGTGGCCCACCGTTGCCGGTCTTGGGCACAGTGGTCGGGGTAATCTGCGGGTACGGCGTCGGCGTAGCAGTGCCGGGCGAACCGGGTATCGGCGTAGGGCCGGTGGGGATGGTTTGCTGCTCCTGGGCCTGCACTGCAGTTATCGAGAGCGCGGCCAAGGCAATGGCCGTTAGAATGATGCGCTTCATCAATGGCTCCGTTGGCCTTGTAGTCTATTGCAGGCTACTCCCAACTGCGCTCGTTTGCCTTCTTCCGCCTGTCATTTTCTCCTCAAGAGAGCCCCATGAAACGTTTCGTTCTGCTCGACACCACCCCCATTCCTGAAAACGGCGGTGCCCTGTGCCTGTTCGAATACGGCGAGGACTTCGTCATCAAGATTCAGGGCGGCGATGGCGGGCAGTTGATGAACACCCGCATGCACGGCTCCGAAGATGCCCTGGCGCAAATCCCCTGCCGCAAGGTCGCCGGCCGGCCGAATTCGCGGGTATTGATCGGCGGCCTGGGCATGGGCTTCACTCTCGCCTCGGCGCTCAAGCATTTGGGCAAGACGGCTGAAGTGGTGGTCGCCGAACTGGTGCCCGGCGTGGTGGAGTGGAACCGTGGGCCGTTGGGCGAAAAAGCCGGCAACCCATTGCTCGACCCGCGTACGGTGATCCGCATGGAAGACGTGGCCAAGGTGCTGCAAGCCGAGCCGCAGGGTTTCGACGCAATCATGCTCGACGTCGACAACGGTCCCGAAGGCCTGACCCAGAAAGCCAACAGCTGGCTCTACTCCGCCGGTGGTCTGAGCGCCTGCGCCAAGGCCCTGCGACCCAAGGGCGTGCTGGCGGTGTGGTCGGCCAGCGCTGACCGGCAGTTTTCCGACAAGCTGAAAAAGGCCGGCTTCAAGGCCGAAGAAGTGCAGGTCTTCGCCCACGGCAACAAAGGCACCCGCCACACCATCTGGATTGCCGAGAAGCTCAAGGGCTAGGCTAAACTTCAACACATAACCGTCATTAGTCTTTTACAAAGGTGAACCCATGAGTTCGTCAACGCCTCCAACCAACACCTCAAAGTTGGACCGCATCCTCGCCGACAACCAGCGCGACAAGGAAATGGGTTACCGCGACAAGGCCCTGAAGATGTACCCGCACGTGTGCGGCCGCTGCGCCCGTGAGTTCTCCGGCAAACGCCTGAGCGAACTGACCGTGCACCACCGCGACCACAACCACGACAACAATCCGCAGGACGGTTCGAACTGGGAACTGTTGTGCCTGTATTGCCATGACAACGAGCATTCGCGTTATACCGATCAGCAGTATTTCGACGAAGGCTCGCTGAGTACGCCAAAGATTGCCAAGGCGACGCATAACCCGTTTGCGGCGTTGGCCGGACTGATGAAGAAAGAAGACTGAAGATCTGCTGATCGTTCCCACGCTCTGCGTGGGAATGCATCCCGTGACGCTCTGCGTCACATTCGAAAGCGGAACGCGGAGCGTCCCTGGCGGCATTCCCACGCAGAGCGTGGGTACGATCATCTCCAAACTGAACACCCCTCCCCCAATCCCCGTATAATCGCGCTTTTTTCCCGAAGGCACCCCGCTCGTGGCAGACAAACGGTACAGCTGCATTGGTTTGTATAACCCCAAATCACCGGAGAACGTCGGTTCGGTGATGCGCGCCGCCGGTTGCTATGGCGTGGCGTCAGTGTTTTACACCGGCAAGCGCTATGAGCGCGCCGCCGACTTCGTCACCGACACCAAGAAAGTCCACTACGACATTCCGCTGATCGGCATCGATGACCTGAAGAAAATCCTGCCGCTGGGCTGTGTGCCGGTCGCCGTGGAACTGGTCGACGGCGCCCGCTCGCTGCCGGAATACACGCACCCGGATCGCGCCCTCTACATCTTCGGCCCCGAAGACGGTTCGCTGGATAAAGAGATCCGCGACTGGTGCGAAGACGTGGTCTATATCCCGACCACCGGCTGCATGAACCTGGCGGCCACGGTCAACGTGGTGCTGTACGACCGCATGGCCAAGGGCAACAACACCCGCTCGGGCCCGAAATTCCGCTGAATCACCGCACATTCGATGGAACGAGCCGACCGCCTCGGCAGTCAGCTTAATTATCCACTCTTGAAGCCTGGAGACAGATCATGAGCGACCTCAAACGCGTAGAGCGCATCGAATCCACCCCGTTCCAGACTCAGCCCGCGCAGAACGTCCAGGGTTGGGAGCGCATCGGTTCCCTGGCCGGCGGCGTGGTGATGGTCGGCAAAGGCCTGCGGCGCGGTGGTGTGTTCGGGTTGATTCAAGTGGCCATTGGCGGCGCAGCGATGGCGCGGGGTATTACCGGGCACAGTTCGGCGAAAAGCTTTCTGGAAAAGAGCCGTCAGGACATAGTTAACGCTCGGGCCAGGATTGAGCGTGCCGGGGAAGAGTTGAGTCGGTTGAAGGCCAATGCCGAGGCGGCGACCAAAACCGCCACCGTGACCGGGAATGATTCTTTGAAGTCGCCGAAAGCCGGGGTTTGATCCGGAATTTTCGGTGAGGCTCAGGGCCTCTTCGCGGTCTTACTGAAGCAACCCGGTATCAAGCACCTTGGAAGACTCGCCAATAACGCTCTCACTGAGCTGAACGAATTCCTTGGTATCGACACTCTCCAAACGCATCGCCCCACGCAGTACATCATCCAGCGAGCGCTTGTTGCGGGTCTTCAGGCGAATCTCGCGATCCAGTTCCTGCAGCAACACCACCGCTTTGGCCACCTGCGCCGGGTTGATCTGCTCCCCGCGCAAGGTGGTGACCTTCTGGCTGTCCTTGGCCAACTTGCTCTGCAGGCTCTCATACCGCTCATCACTCATGCCGCCCGCGCGGCGCACCAGTTCGATGGCGTAATACTCGGCAAACCCTTCGCTGATCCAGTCACTGCGCTGGCTATCGTTGATGCGCCCGAACACCTGAGCCAATTCACGCATCAAGGCACTGGTACCGCTTTCGCTGACCAGCGGCAGGCGGCTATTGAGATAGATCGATTCCCGCGCGGCCAGGCTGCCACGCCACATCGGGTCATTGGCGCCGACGATCAGCAGTTTGCTGGGGTGACGCGGAAAAACTTCCTGCACTTGCGGCCACACGAACGTCAGCAGCGTCAGCACATCCATGCGACGCATCCCCTGGCCTTGGGGCGAGGCCACGGTGACTTCGGTTTCCCCCAACCGCGTGCGACGGCTACCGAGGTTACCGGCGAGCATCCAGCCAGTGGGACGGTCGAACAGGCGCGAGACGTTATCGATGCGGAACTTGTTTTTGCCGATCCGCGGCCAAGCGGTTTCGACGCTTTTCCAACCGCTGGGCAATTCGAATTCCAGGCGTGACACCAGTTCGATACCGTCCTGCTGATCGAGTCTGGCCGCGGGCACCAGGTCATCGCCACGCATCAGCGCCCACGTTGGTGTCATACGCGTGTCGAAACTGCCGCTCTTGCGCCCATGACTGATGCGCACGCGGTAGGTCAGGCTGGCCTTGTCGGCGGCCGGGCGCCAGACACCACGGGCCTGCGTGCCCGGTGTGAGCTGCCATTGGCCGTCGGCCTTGAAATCGCTGTAGTGACTGCCATCGCCCAAGTCGAAATCCAGACTGCGCACCGCCGAGCCTTGGGCCAGGGTCAGGCGCACTTCGGCCTGATCGCTTTGCGGCAACAGGCGTACGTGATAATCCAGATCGACTTTCTTCGCCGCCCATACGGGCGAACTCAGGGCCAGCAACCCGACAGCCAACGCCCGCAGCACTCCCACCGCCATACACACTCCTATTGTGGCGAGCTTACTCGCGCAGGGCTGCGTCGCGCCCCCAAATGCCTGTAACCACTGCCGATCTTGTATGTGCTACGCACTAACCCGCGCGAAAAATCAGGTGATCTTCCCAATCGTCTTCGGCCACGCTGCCTTCGGCGAGCATGCGCCCGGACTGGGAAATACGCTCGTGATGCACCGCCTCGCGATCACCACACACCAGGTGATGCCAGAGCGGCAGGTCCTTGCCTTCGCTGACCAGTCGATAACCGCAGGTCGGCGGCAACCATTTGAACTCATCGGCCTTGCCCGGCGTGAGCTGGATGCAATCGGGGACAAAGTCGCGGCGGTTGGGGTAATCGGTGCACTGACAGGTTTTGAGGTCCAGCAGTTTGCAGGCGATACGCGTGTAGTAGACGGCGTTGTCGTCTTCATCCTCGAGCTTTTGCAGGCAGCACAGGCCACAGCCGTCGCACAGCGATTCCCATTCCTCTTGATCGAGTTGATCGAGGGTTTTGCGTATCCAGAACGGTTCGACTTTGGCGGCCATGGTTCAAGCATCAACATCAGGTGGTGAAAAGGCCGCCAGTCTAGTGCCAAGGCACCGGCGGGCCAAGCATTGGCGACTGCCGGTACGACGGCACTTGTCAGTTTTTGCGCCACCCAGTAGCTTTGCCAGTCGCAAGGAGCCCTCCCCAAGTGCCATTAACGCTCAACCGCGTTGCATTCAGGTGAACTGCCGGCTCAAAAAAAACTGGCGCTCAGCTCAACTGTACCCGCCGGTTTTTCGACGACCCCCACTTTCAAACGTAAAGGAATCTCTTGATGAGTGCTAATCCACGCGTTGCCGACTACGCCATTCACCCTCAGTTCACCGATCGCTGGTCGCCCCGCGCCTTCACCGGTGAAACCATTCCCGAAGAGACCCTGCTGAGCTTCTTCGAAGCCGCCCGCTGGGCGCCATCGGCATACAACTCGCAGCCTTGGCGGTTCCTCTATGCGCGTCGCGACACACCGAACTGGGAGCGTTACCTGGGCCTGCTGAACGAGTTCAACCGCAGCTGGGCGCAGCACGCCTCGGCGCTGGTGATCGTGATCTCGAAAACCACCTTCGTGGCACCCGGCGCCAGCGAAGAAACCCCGGCGCTGTGGCACACCTTCGACACCGGTTCCGCCTGGGGCCATCTGGCGTTGCAAGCGAGTATCAGCGGCTGGCACACCCACGGCATGGCCGGTTTCGATCAGGAGCTGACCCGCAAGGAGCTGAACATTCCTGAGGGTTATGCGCTGCACGCCGCCGTGGCGATCGGCAAGCTGGGCGACAAGGCGACACTGGCCGAGTACCTGCAAGCACGTGAAGAGCCAAGCCCGCGTCGTCCGCTGAGCGAGTTGGCGGCTGAAGGTAATTTCACCCTCTAAACGCGCCGGACCTGATCATTCCCACGCAGAGCGTGGGAATGATCAGCTGGGTGAACTCAATACCCGCGCGCGAAATCCACTTCCCCACGCAACGCTTCACCCGCTTGATACGCCCGCAGGTTCTCGACAAACAGCTTCACCATCGCCGGTGGCGAAGTCGGTGCCGAGCTGTGGCCGGTCAGCAGCAGTCCCCATGCGGTCCAGAACGGATGACGTTGCGGCAGTGGTTCCTGACGGCAGACGTCGATCACAGCCCCGGCCAGATGCCCTTCCTTCAAGGCTTCCACCAGATCCGCATCGACCACCGCAACGCCACGCCCGACGTTGATGAACAACCCGGTCGCCTTGAACTGCTTGAACAGGGCAGCGTCATACAGGTCGTGCGTATTGGGGGTATTCGGCAGCAGATTGATCACGTAATCCACCTCACCGACCAGGCGCGGCAAATCGCTCAGCGCGCCGACTTCGACAAAAGGCGCCTGCTCCCGGGCGGTGCTGGCGATGCCGTATAACTCGACGCCAAACGGCAGTAGAAACTGCGCCACTGTCTGACCGATGTCACCGGTGCCGACAATCAGCACCTTTCGTCCAGCCAGGCTTTGACCTTGGCGATTGTCCCATTTGCGCTCGACCTGGCTGACCAGCCGCGCCAACACTTCGCGCTCGTGGCCAAGCATGTAAGTCAGCACGTATTCAGCCATGACCTGACCGAAAATCCCGACCGCGCGAGTCAGCCGATAGTGCCGTGGCAAGCCATCGGCCAGCAGCGGCGTGATACCGGCCCAGGTCGACTGCAACCATGCAGGCATGTGGCCCTGACGCAACAGCGTCGCCAGCAGGTCCGGCTGACCGAGCCAGACCTGGCAGTCGGCGGCCTGACGGGCCAGTTCGGCGGAGTCGCCACTGGTCAATACTTCCAGATCAGGCGCTGCCTGACGCAACAGTTGGGCATACACAGGGTGGTCGTGTTCAGCAATCAGAACGCGCATGTTTCAAACCTTTCAAAAACAGTGCAGACGACCGCCGACAGAGGATCACTCCATCGTCACGGCCATCGCCAAAATCATTCCAGTGTTTCATAAGGCTCTGAACAGAGCCTGTCTGCCGATTACATCGGGTCGTTGCGGCGCAGCAATTCTTCCGGCAAGTGTTCGATGTATTCATCCTCGGCTGGTGGCATTTGCAGGTGGTAGCCCTGCTTGTCGAGGTTCTCCAGTACTACAGTAATGTCTTCGCGCGACAGCTTGCGCTCGGGGGTCAACACCAGGTCGAAAGCGTGGATGGCTTTGCCGAAAGCCGCCATCAGGGGTTCAGGCACGCGCTCCAGTGCATCGCTTTTGAGCACATAGAGGTACATCCCGTTTTTCTTCGAGCTTCGATAAATCGAGCAAATACGTTTCAAGGCTGTTCTCCGGCGGTGGCCAGGCTGTCGAGCAGCGCCTGGCCCATCAATTCGCGGCGCCAGCCACGCAGCGAATCAGGCAATTGGTAAGGACCATTGGGGAAGCCGCTCTTGAGCAGCGCTTCCAGGGTTTTCTTGCGCAGCATCAGCTCCGGCGCGATGTTCAGGCGCTCGGCTTCGGCCTGGCCGATGGCGCGCAGCTGTTTGACCAGCGCGGCGGCTTCCACTGGCAATGGCTCCGGCACCGCTGGCGGCCACTGATCAGGCGACACACTGCCAGAGCGCTTGATCAGATCAAGCAGAAATTCGCCGTCCTGACGCACGGTGCGCGGGTGCATGTCTTCGATTTTCGCCAGTGCGCCGAGGTTGTCCGGTTGGGTGCGGGCCAACGGCCACAGTGAATGTTCACGGATAATGCGGTTGCGCGGCAGATCACGGGCGCGGGCTTCACGCTCGCGCCAGGCGCAGAGTTCACGCAACACGGCGAGTTGGGCGCGGGACAGCTTCCAGGCCAGTTTGGCGTCGCGATAGACCTCGTACGGGTCGACCTCGCGCCGCAGATTGGCGACCAGCTCGGCTCCGTCTTCCAGGACCCACGCGTATTTTTCGTCAGAAAGCTTCGGACGCAGCTGTACGAAAACCTCCGCCAGATGCACGGCATCTTCGGCGGCGTAGCTGATCTGAGTCTCGGACAGTGGGCGTTGCAGCCAGTCGGAACGGGTCTCGCCCTTCGGCAGGTCGATGCCGAGCACGTCCTGCACCAGCCGCGAATAGCCCATGGAGAAACCCAGGTTCAGGTAAGCAGCGGCCAGTTGGGTGTCGAACAGCGGCGCCGGCAGGCTGCCGGTCAGGCGCAGCAGGACTTCGAGGTCTTCGCTGCACGCATGCACGACCTTGAGCACGGCCGGGTTTTCCAGCACCGCGGCCAAGGGCTGCCAGTTGTCGATGGTCAGTGGGTCAATCAGGTAAGCGCGTACGCCATCGCCGATCTGCAGCAGGCCTGCGATCGGGTAAAAGGTGTCGACCCGCATGAATTCGGTATCGAGGGCAACGAATGGCAGCTGCTGCCACTCGGTGCAAAACTGACCGAGGCTATCGTTGTCGCGAATCCAGTGAATATCGATGGCCACACGGCTCTCCCTTGAAGAATGGCGCGCAGTATATATCGCCCCCGGCGATTTCCGCGCATTCACTGAACAAGAGCTTTAGCGAAAATACCTGCCGGACAGCAAGAATTGTCTGACAGGCTAGCTGTCCTTACGCAACACGTAGACCCGCATCCGCGTGCAACCCGGTACCAAGTCCTGATGGCTGAGCAAGCAGAAACCCGCCTGCCTGAACTCGGCCTCAAGCTCGGCCTTGCTGGCCTGCGGCTGGACCTTTGCGCCCTCCACGTCCAAACACTCGAGCTTGAAATGCCCATCAACCCGCACCGCCACAATCACTGTATCGCGACTGACCCGATGGAACTCGCCCAGCATGGCCAATCGATGCTCGGGACAGGCGACGCGTTGAAACAGTTGCAGGCAAAAAATGCAGTCAACCGCATTCGCCGACAAGCCGATGGTGAAGGCTGAACTCTGAAAGGTCTTGATCCGTTTCAGCAGGTTTTGCGGATGGTGGGTACGGGCGTGATCGAGCATGTCCTGGGACGCGTCGGCCGCGAGGATCACCCGGTTCGCATGCTCGGCCAGAACTGGCCAGAAACGCCCGGCACCGCAGGCCACATCAAGAATCAATCCCGGTTCGCCAGCGACCTGCAGCGCGTTACGCACCAATTGCTCTTCGCGCCAGAACGTCAAACGCCCCGCCAGGCCGCGCGGTCGCGGCTGTTTACAGACGCGGGCGTGTTCCTGATCGTAGCGCCGGGCGAACTCAAGCTCGAAGGCGGATGGGGGCTGCGCGGACATGAGTAATGGCTCTTGTTGGATGTTCCAGGCGCCGCAGATTAGCGGTCGTTACGTGAAAAAAGGTCGAGTCGCTCATTTTTTGGCCAGCACACCGTCGCCCATTGCGCCGCGGCATCCGGCGAACATATCCAGACCCGGGTTGTAGACCGTGCTGTTGACCTCCAGCAGACCGAGCATCGAATGGAACAGGTTGTCCTGGCTCAAGGGTTTTTCACGACTCAGTTGCAGGCAATGGGTGTCCACCGAGAACGACTTTTGATAGCTGTCGGAGAACCACGCCAGCATCGCTACATGTTTCTGTTGTTCCGGTGCGAGCATGTAAGGCGTGCCATGCAGGAACAGGTTGTATTCGCCCAGCGACTCGCCGTGGTCCGACAGATACAGCATCGCGGTATCGACTTTGCCCTGGTTGCTGCGCAACAGATCGATCAGGGTCGACAGCACGTGGTCGGTATACACCAGCGTATTGTCGTAGCCATTGACGATGCTTTCGCGGCTGCAATTGTTCAGCGCATTGCTTTCACACACAGGTGTGAAGTGTTCGTATTCTTTCGGGTAGCGCTTGAAGTATTCCGGACCGTGACTGCCCATTTGGTGCAGGACCAGCACGGTGTCCTTATTCAGCGTGTCGATGAAGTGCTGCATGCCTTGCAGGAGAATTTCATCGCGGCACTCGCTGTTGGCGCACAGCACCGGGTCTTTCAGGTCACTCACGTCATCGACAGTGACCCGATCGCAGGTACCTTTGCAGCCCGACTGGTTATCGCGCCAGATCACCTCGAGACCGGCACGCTTGAGCACGTCCAGCAGGCCTTCCTGGTTCTTCGCCTTGCTGGCGTCGTAATCCTTGCGGCCCATGTTGGAGAACATGCAGGGTACCGACACCGCCGTTTCCGTACCGCACGAATGCACATCGGTGAAGGCAATCAGGCCCGATTCCTTACTCAGTTTAGGCGTGGTGTCGCGGTCATAACCCAGGATGCCGAAGTTCTCGGCCCGGGCACTTTCGCCCACCACCAGTACCGTCAGGGATTTACGATCGTGGGCCTGCCAGGCCGGGTTTTTCTGGGCATCTTCACCCAGTTTGGCGAAAGGTTGCCGTGCAGACACCACTTGCTCACGCAGATAACCGAACGAGGCACCTATGTAGTTGCTCGGCACCACCATCAGGCGCAATTCATGGTGATTGCGAAACAACGACGACAGGCCTTGATAGTTGACCAATGCGACACCGCCGATCACCGCAACCGACGCGACACTCACCAGCACTTTACTTAATAACTCACGGTGCCAGCGACGGTAATTAACCGGGATTTTCCACAACAACCACGATGGCAAGACGCCGAGCAGCACAATATAAACAAACAGTTTTAGCGAGAGTAAGTCGCGTACTTCCGTGGCATTGGTTTCGGCGAAGTTACGCAACATACCGGCGTCGATCAGCACGCCATATTGGCTCATGAAGTACGCCACACCGGCACTGATCAGAAAAATCAGCGTCAACACGGGTTTCATCACGGGTCGGAATGCCAGCAAGGTCAGCACAATGTTGAAGGCCGCCAGAATCATCAGCCCGAACGCGACACGCATGACGATGCCTTGACCGTCTGCTGCGGTGATATCGAAGAGGTGTTGCCAGAGAACTAAATTGAACCCTGCCAATAGAAAGGCACTGGAAACCAACGTCACCCATTCGGGGCGCACGGCTTTGAACTTCAACATGTGATCGGCTGTTCCTGAAAAGAAGTGCCCGCGGCAAATGTGAAAATTTCATTGACCGAGAGGCCACAAATCTTAAGCAGTCAACCATCAATATTTCGTGAAAAAGAAGCCAACGAATAGTTGGCTTCTGGCATTAGGCCAAAACGTCCAACACTGGCGACCCGTTTCAAGCCTGATGCAGATACCAGCGCCAGTCCTGCTCACCGACTTCGCCCATGAATTGCCGGTATTCGGCTCGTTTTACTGCCAGATAGACGCCAAGAAACTCACTGCCGAACGCTTCCCTGGCCCAATTCGAGCCTTCCAGCGCTCGCAACGTGGTCAACCAGTCGGTCGGCAACAATTGCGCAGCCTGGGCGTAACCGTTGCCCTCCACCGGCGCCCCGGGGTCAAGTTGCTCGCGGATGCCGCGATGAATACCGGCCAGAATCGCCGCAGCCGCCAGATAAGGATTGGCATCGGCACCACAAATGCGGTGTTCGATATGCCGCGAGAACGCCGGCCCACCGGGTATTCGTAAACTCACGGTGCGATTGTCCACGCCCCAGGTGGCTGCCAGTGGTGCGTAGCTGTTGGTCTGGAAACGGCGGTACGAGTTAGCGTTCGGACAAAACAGCAGCAATGAATCGAGCAATGTCGCGAGCATCCCGCCGACCGCGTGCTTGAGCAGCGGCGTGCCGTCCGGGGCCTCGTTGGCGAACAGGTTATTGCCCTCCTTGTCCGCCAGACTGACATGCATGTGCATGCCGGTGCCGGCCAGGTCATCGAACGGCTTGGCCATGAAACAAGCCGTCATCCCGTGCTTGTGCGCCACGCCCTTGACCAGCCGCTTGTAGCGCACGGCTTCGTCCATCGCCTGCAAAGCGTCGGTGCGGTGTTCGAGGGTGATTTCCACCTGCCCCGGCGCGTATTCGGAAATCGCCGTGCGCGCCGGAATGCCCTGGAGCTTGCAGGCGCTGTAGAGGTCGGCCAGAAATGGCTCGATCTGTTCCAGTTCACGCAAGCCGTAGACCTGAGTCCCGCGTGGCCGCCCGCCATCGACATCCCGGGCTGGCTGCGGCCGACCGTTGCCGTCGCGCTGCTGATCCAGCAGATAGAACTCCAGCTCCGCCGCCATCACCGGGTAATAACCGTCGGCCTGCAAGCCTTCGATGACCTTGGCCAGCAGGTGTCGTGGGTCGGCGATGGTCGCGGGCATGCCCTCCTGCGGATGCATGCTGACCTGCACCGCCGCGGTGGGAATCAATCGCCACGGCATGCGCTGCAAACTGCCGCTGACGGGATAAGCGCGGCAATCGATATCACCGACGTCCCAGACCAGCCCGGAGTTTTCCACGTCATCGCCATTGATGGTCAGTCCCAGGATGGTACTTGGCAGTGGCCGACCGCTTTCATACACCGCCAGCAACTCATCGCGATGCAGTAATTTGCCTCGTGGCACACCGTTGTTGTCGAGGATGAACAGCTCGAACATCTCGATATCCGGGTTCTGCTCAAGAAAGGTCAGGGCTTGCTCTTTGGTAGCGAAGGATGTCTTGGCACAGCTCATGGGAATCCTCGTCTTTGCGCGTCAGGCAAACGCACAGGCGCCGCCGGTTTGATCCCGGCGCACAGCGCGGGACCTGTCAGAACAATCAGCGGGAGATGCAGGAATCCGGCGGGCGCGCGTGACGGCAGTGCCACAGCGCCCAGAAGGCCAGTTCGGAAGGGAGTGCGACTGGACAACCGTCCATAGAGAAGACCGCGATAACCAGATGAGCAGCAGCGTCACACGGGCGGTTAAGCCGTTAAATCGGGATTTGAAGAACCTTGGGTGTGGATTGGCTAAACAATTGATTATTCGCGACGGCCTCTGCAGCAGACTCGCAGGCTCGGCAGCTGCTACAGAGGATTAGGCGAACGGACTCTTATTTAATTTCTAAATACTGCTCCAGACTTTCTGATTTGCCGCCTCCAGGGCTCGCGCGCCTAATCGGTTCCTTGTTCCTGAAGGTCCGATTATGGAAAACGTTCGCGCAACCTCCCGCCCTGCCCTCTGGCTGATGTTCAGCATCATTCTTGTCGCCCTGAATCTGCGTCCGTCCATGGCCGCTGTCGGCCCGTTGCTGTCAGCCATTCGCGGTGATATCCCGCTGAGTTTCAGCCTGGCCTCGCTGTTGACCATGCTGCCAGTCATGGCCATGGGACTGGCGATGTTCTTTGGTATCGGTATCAGTCAGCGCTTGGGCGAGCAGCGCACCGTAGTGCTGTCGCTGCTGATCATCGGCCTGGCCACGGTGTCGCGGTTGTTCCTTGATTCGGCGGCGGAACTGATCCTGAGCGCCGTGCTGGCCGGCGTCGGCATTGCGCTGATTCAGGCGCTGATGCCGGCCCTGATCAAGTCCCGTTTCAACGACAACGTTTCCGTGTGCATGGGTCTCTACGTCACGTCGATCATGGCCGGCGCGGCAATTGCGGCGTCATTCGCGCCGTTGGTGATGACCCGCACCGGCAGTTGGCGAGTGGGGTTGGCGATCTGGGCGGCACTGGCGCTGGCGGCGGTGTTGTTCTGGTGCGTTCAACGCATGGGAATGCCGACATTGGGGGAAAAGTCGTCCCGCAAAGAATCCTTTTTCCGCAATTCCCGCGCCTGGTTACTCGCAATCTTCTTCGGCCTGGGCACGGCGTCCTACACCTGTGTCCTGGCCTGGCTGGCACCGTACTACGTGGAAAAAGGCTGGAGCGAACAACAGGCCGGCTTGTTACTGGGCTTTTTGACGGCCATGGAAGTGTTGTCGGGGCTACTGACGCCCGCCATCGCCAACCGCAACCGTGACCGGCGCCTGGTGCTGGTGGTGTTACTGGCACTGATCATGGCCGGTTTTTGCGGTCTGATTCTGAGCCCGCAACACCTGAGCCTGCTGTGGCCGTGCCTGCTGGGACTGGGCATCGGCGGGCTGTTCCCGATGAGCCTGATCGTGTCGCTGGATCATCTGGACAATCCTCAACGCGCGGGCGGGTTGACCGCCTTCGTGCAAGGCATCGGTTACCTGATCGCCGGCCTCTCGCCGCTGATCGCCGGGATGATTCGGGATCAACTGGGCAGTTTCGAATGGGCCTGGTGGTCACTGATGGGCGTCATGGCACTGATGATCCTGATGGTTCTGCGTTTCGATCCGCGGCATTACGCCAAACACATTCATTAACCCGGAACCCCCACCATGAAACGCACAGGTTTTGCTGCCGCTCACGTCGGCATGTTGCTCTGGGCGCTGTTGATTGCCGTCTCGTTTTCCGCGGCAGCCCAGGTCAGCCAGGCCATCGACCCGATTCTGCTGACCGGGTTGCGCTTGTTGTGTTGCGCCCTGGTGTTTTTACCCCTGCTGCTGTTCAAGGGCGATACCGCCATGACCGCCCGCGGCCTGCTCGGTCATGCCGTACTCGGCATGTTGTTGGCACTGTACTTCGGCTCGTTGTTCGAAGCACTGCGTTACACCTCGGCGGTGAACACCGGGACGATGTTTACTCTGGTGCCGTTGCTGACGCTGCTGTTCGAAGCCATCCTGACACCCGACAGCCGCCTGAAACAACGCGTGTTGCCCATGCTGGTTGCCGCGGCAGGCGCCGTGCTGCTGGTATTGAAAGGCGCAGGCCCCGGCGAACTGCCGTCGCTGTATGCGGTATCGGTGTATGCGGTCGGTTGCCTGGCAATGGCGCTCTACTCGCCCCTGAGTCAACGGCTCAAGGCCAACAGCCTCAAGGGGCGCGGCCCGGTGGGCATGACTTTCTGGAACATGCTGTTCGGCGCACTGTTTCTATTGGTGTTCTGTGGGTTCAGCGGCGGCTGGCGCTCGGCGTTGTTGCTGAGCGCGAGCGATCTCTGGTGGCTGATCTACCTGGCACTGTTCGCCACCCTGGCGACTTTCTGGCTGCTGCATCGAGCCATTGGCGTGATCGCCCCTTCCTCAGTCATTTCCTACATCTACCTGAGCACCCTGTTCATCACACTGTTCCACTGGTTGTGGCTACGCCAGTCACCCCGCGCACTGGAAATCATCGGCGCGTTGCTGGTGGGCGTCGGCATGTTGGCGCTGTTAATATCCAGCCGCGATGCAATGCCTGCACAGCAATCAGCGCTAAAAGCCTCTGGCCATGTTTCGGGTGATTGAAATCACAAGTCGTGTTCATAACACTATCTGTCCCACAACCGACCATGAAACATCCTACAAGGCATTCTCTTGGCACCATCGTTCCGTTAGGATCGTTCTCACACGTTTGCGCACAGTCGGCGCAAGGAGCACAGCGGGACAGAACGGATGCTGAACAGTAACTTGCTTAGAAAGCTCGATATGCAAGACCTCATGGTATTTGTTGCCGTGTATGAGCAAAGCAGCGTCACCGGTGTGTCGGAGGCACTTTGCGTCAGCCAGTCCACCGTGAGTTACTGCCTGAAGAAACTGCGTACAAGTTTCGAAGACGAGTTATTCATCAATACCCGCACGGGTATGCGTCCCACCTACAAAGCCAGCACCATGTATGCCCATGTGCTGAAGATTCTCGAAAGCATCAACCTGTGTCACGCCGGGACACCGACGTTCGATCCGACCTTGCAACCGGTCACCTTCAATATCTGTGCGCCGGAATACTTCGAGCAACTGATCCTGCCGCGCCTGTTGAAGAGCTTCGATTTCGCCGACCTGCCGGTGATGGTCAACATGCACAAGTTCGAAACCGACATCCCGGCCGAAGAACTGCGCGACGGCAGCCTCGACCTGGTGATCTGTTTCGGCCCGAACTTTCATCGTAGCCACACCGACTTAAACTCCAGACGGCTACTGGAGGACGACCTGGTCTGCGTCTTCGACAAACGCGCCACGCCGCTGGAGCCGCGCTTGAGCCTGCAAGCGTTCACTGAACGTCGGCATGTATTCCCGACGCCCTGGACGTCCACCACCAACATGGTTGACGGCTGGCTGGCTCAACAGGCCCACAAACGCCAGATTGTCGCACGCTCCAACAGCTACAGCGCAGCATTGAAGATGATCACCGGCACCGACTTCATCCTGACCTTGCCCCGGCGCATCCAGCAATTGCTGGCCAATGAGGCGATCTTCAATCACTGCGAAGCGCCCAATGGTTTACCGGGTTTCACCCTGGACATGCAGTGGAGTCAAAGCGTCGACCAGGACAGCGCCAACACCTGGCTGCGCGAGCAAGTGATCAAGGCCTGCGCCGAGCAGGAAATGGCCTGAAACTCAGAGGCCGATGGCAGTCTTGGAGTAGGACTCTCGATCGATGTCGAGGATTTCCACACACAGCTGAACCTCAACCCCGACCGGCCATTCACACACATCCTGCACCACCGCCAGCAGGCTGTCAGATAACTGCTTCTTGATCTGTGGCGAGCGACCGCTCAACAGTGCCAGCTTTACATGCACGAACGCCCGCTCGCCCGGTGCGGTGCCCACCCTGAAAGTCTCGACCTTCACCGCACGGGCCTTGATATCGAACTCGGCGCCAAACTGCCCGGAAGCGACCAGCGCGTTGTTGAGTCGCATCAACGCCACATCGGCATTCAGTTCGGGCAGGTTGGCGGTGTATTCCATGTGCAGGTGGGGCATGAAGGGACTCCTGAAAATCGGTAGAAAGGTCGTACATATAACACAGCGCTGCCCCACTCACTGGGACAGTGGAAGAGTCGGACGCTCACTCATGAACGCTTCCAGACGCGAGCGCAGCCAGCGCTCGGCTGGATCGCTGTCGACATGGCTGAGCCAGACCATGGACAGGTCCAGGGTCGGCGTCTTGAACGGAAACGGCTCCTTGAACAGTTGGCCTGACGCCGCCATCGCCTCCGCCGTGTAGTCCGGCAGGCTGGCGATCAGATCGGTGCCGGCGAGCAACGCCGGCAATGAGCTGTATTGCGGAACGGACAGCACGACGTGGCGTGTTCGGCCAATCTCCGCCAGCCATTCATCGGCGTAGCCACTGACATTGGCGGTGTGGGACACCAGTACGTGCGGCCGCGCGCAATATTCATCGAGGGTCAACGGCGTGTCCGACGCATCTGCACGCAAGATACTGGGTTGGATATGTCGCAACAACTTGCGTTTGGCGTTGGCCGGCAGGCCGCGGGTCTGGCTGATACCAACGGTGATATCGCCAGACGCCAGCAAGTCGGGAATGCGCCAGTAGTCGACATGCTGGACCACGAACACCACCTTCGGCGCTTCCTGGCGCAAAGAACGCAGCAGTGGCGGTAACAGACCGAACTCGACATCGTCCGACAGACCGATGCGAAACGTCATGGTGCTACTGAGTGGATCGAAATCGTGGGTCAGGCTCAAGGCCACCGACAGCGAATCCAGTGCTGGCGACAGGTGCTGAATAATCTCTTCGGCCCGCGCTGTCGGCTCCATGCGATGGCCGACCCGAATGAACAGCGGATCGTTGAACATCGTCCGCAAACGGTTCAGCGCCGCACTGATAGTCGGCTGACCGAGGAACAGCTTCTCCGCCACCCGCGTGACGTTGCGTTCGAGCATCAATGTCTCGAACACCACCATCAGGTTGATATCGGCCTTGCGTAGTTCGTTGCGATTCATCCGTTGCACCCCGGTCCCCAAGACTGGGTGACAGTTTAGGGAGGTGTCGCGATCGGCGTCTATGCAGGTTGGCAAACGACCCGCCCCATAAAAACCAGAGGCACTCACTACTCAAGACCACCCGGTCAAAACGAAGCTGCTCCCATTGAGCAGCTTCACCGCCTGGAACCTATATTTCCTTGACCGGAGTCTGATCATGAGTCCCCTTGATCAAACTGATGGCATGCACGCAATCAGACTTATTGACGTAAGCCTCCCCACTGGCAATCGTTTCATGATTCCCCGCCCGCAAACGCCAGCGCCATTGACCCTTGCCGGTCTGTGCGGTGCCACGGGTTTGCCTGTAAATCTCAAAGTACATTGATCGCTCCTTGCGATGGCTGATTACGACAGGTCAGTGACCTGCGAAACCAGAGTAGATGAGGAATTTTTGCGGCAACGTCTTTCAATGTCAGGGGATATTTCGAAGGAAAAACCTTGATTGACGAAACGCTCAATGAATACGGGGGGCGGTAATTAGAACGACTTGGTGGAGTAACTTTTCCTGTGGACGGACACATCTTTCTTACTCTGTCGTGCTGACTTTTCCGACACCAAAAACTTGGGGAAAAAGCGGGACGGACGCGAAAGCGGCCCGATGGAAAAAGCTGCGCAAACGAAAAAGCCCCGTAGATTTTCATCTACGGGGCTTTTCTATGTATGGCGGAGAGATAGGGATTCGAACCCTAGGTACCGGTGAAGGTACAACGGATTTCGAATCCGTCCCATTCGGCCACTCTGGCATCTCTCCAACGGCGCGCATCATAACAGCACAATCGCCGGAAGCGAACCCCCTTTAGCGATTTTTTTCCGTGCTATCAGATGCTTGCGTCGATTAAAGCGGTACGCCCAGACGGTTGGCGACTTCTTCATAGGCTTCGATGACGTCACCAAGGCCCTGACGGAAGCGGTCCTTGTCCATTTTCTTCTTGGTGGCCTTGTCCCACAGACGGCAGCCGTCCGGGCTGAACTCGTCGCCCAGAACGATGGAGCCGTCGGAGAACACGCCAAATTCGAGTTTGAAGTCGACCAGCAGCAGGCCGGCGTCGTCGAACAGTTTGCTCAGCACTTCGTTGACCTTGAGCGACAGTTCTTTCATGCGAACCAGTTGCTCGGCGGTGCCCCAACCGAATGCCACGACGTGGGATTCGTTGATGAACGGGTCGCCCTTGGCGTCGTCCTTCAGGAACAGTTCGAAGGTGTAAGGGTTGAGCTTCATGCCCTCTTCAACACCCAGGCGCTTGACCAGGCTGCCGGCGGCATAGTTACGCACGACGCATTCGACCGGGATCATGTCGAGTTTTTTCACCAGGCATTCGTTGTCGCCCAGCAGTTTGTCGAATTGAGTCGGCACACCGGCTGCTTCGAGTTTCTGCATGATGAAGGCGTTGAACTTGTTGTTCACCATGCCTTTGCGGTCGAGCTGCTCGATACGCTTGCCGTCGAACGCCGAGGTGTCGTTGCGAAACAGCAGGATCAAGCGGTCAGCGTCGTCGGTCTTGTAAACCGATTTGGCTTTGCCGCGGTAGAGTTCTTCACGTTTTTCCATGATGGGCTCCGCTTGCTAAGTAGGTGGGCTAGGCGATGTGTCGCCAGTCGAGCCCTGAATCTTGATCGGCCAGTTGCAGCCAGTCCGGGTCGCACCCGAGGGTGTCGACAAAACATTGCCGGGCCAGCTGCGGCAGGTTGTTCTTGCTGCTCAGATGGGCCAGGACCAGGTGTTGCAGGCCTTGCCAGCCCAACTCGGCCACCAGGAATGCCGCCTGATGGTTGTTCAAATGTCCAAATTCACCACCCACCCGTTGCTTGAGAAAGTACGGGTAGTGACCGCGAGCCAGCATGTCACGGCAATGGTTGGCCTCAATCATTAACGCATCGAGGTCCCGATAGCCGTCCAGCACCTTGTTGCAGTACGACCCCAGGTCGGTCAACAGGCCAAAACGCCGCTGACCGTCGCTGAAGACATACTGCGTCGGCTCCTGCGCATCATGGGCCACGGCAATGACGCCGATGCTCAGAGGGCCGATTTGCAGTTGCTCGCCGCCAGCCAGAAGGCCTGCGGGTTCAATCGGTTTGCGCATCCCGCGCAGGGTCCCGCGACTGAGGTAGACAGGCAGATTGTAACGCCGAGACAGCAAACCCACGCCATGCACGTGATCGGCATGTTCGTGGGTCACAAGTATCGCGCTCAACTGCGCAGGGTTTACCCCAAGGCGCAGCAGGCGTTTTTCGGTTTCCCGCAAGGAGAAACCACAATCCACCAGTACATACGTGTCATCGCTGGCTACCAGCGTGCCGTTCCCTTGGCTACCGCTGCCGAGAACGGCAAAACGCATGTGATCAGCCCAAATTGTCCTGAATCACGGTCAACACTTTGCGCGCCACGTCTGCTGGCGCCACGGTGTTGATGTTTTTCTCGACGGTAACTTGTACGTTCTCGCCAACCTTGCTCAGGCGAACCTGATAACGCTCGGCGCGGGCTTCAACTTCTTCCTTGTTCGGCTTGCTGCCGAACAGGCTGCCGAAGAAACCTGGCTGCTCATCCTTCTTCTCGGCCTTTTCGGCGAGGTTGATGTAGTACAGGCCCAGGCTGCGGTTGATGTCTTCAACACGCCATTCGCCCTGTTCCAGCGCACGACCGACGCTCGACCAGGCACGATCCAGGTCGGTACCGACGTTGAGCACCGGGTTGCCACTGCCATCCTCGGTCAGGCTGACACGGCTTGGCGTATCGAAATCACGCGAGGCCAGCATGGAGACCGAACCGCCCTTCTCCGAAGTGCGGCTCATGCTCGCGAGCATGTCGTCGACCAATGCTGCGTCCAGGCCGGTGTTGACCGAACGATTGGTGAAGTCGACGTTGGCGGTGCTGCCGGCAGGACGCTCGGCGCTGACCACATAGACTTCACTTGTGTTGCGCTGCACGCCTGGCTCGATACGCACCCGTACGCGGGTTTCGCTATCGGCGCCGACACCAGCCGCGCTCAGGCGCTTGGCCATGGCTGCGGACAGTTCGTCGGAATGCTGCCAGGTGGTAGTGAACTCACCGGTTTGCGGGCGCTGTTCGTCCAGACGGAAACCGTTGTCCTGGAAGAACTGCACGGCCACTGGCCAGACTTCGGCCGGTGGGTTCTGCGCCATGATCCAACGCGAATCGCCGCTCTTCTGCAAGGAGTAGGCACTGATATCAGCCGCTGCCGACAGCGGCTGCGGACGAGGCACGACATATTCGCCCTTGGCCGTATCGTCGGCCACATTGCGCGGGATCGGCAACAGTGGATCCAGACGCTTTGAGGTGCTGACATTCGGTGGCAGTTGCATCGGTGCAGTCTGTTGCGCTTCCAGGTAATCGCTACCACGGTCACGGAAGTAACCTTCCGGGCCCCAGATCCATCCGCAGCCACTGGTGCTGGAGATAATCAAGGCAAGTGCGGAAAGTCCGGCCATTCGCTTCATGCGTAGTACTTCCTCAATTAAACCAGGACGCCGGACTGGCGCATGGCCTGCCGCAGCGGTTCGTGACAGGCAGCACTGAGCCAGGTGAGCGGCAGACGGATACCGTCCGGCATCAGGCCCATTTCATGCAGCGCCCATTTCACGGGGATAGGGTTGGATTCGATAAACAGGGTTTTATTGAGCGGCATCAGCTTTTCGTGGATCGCCCGGGCTTTGACGGCATCACCGGCCATCGCAGCGGCGCACAGCTCGCTCATGGCGCGCGGTGCAACGTTGGCGGTCACCGAAATGTTGCCCTTGCCACCGAGCAGCATCAGCTCGACCGCGGTCGCATCGTCACCGGAATAGACCAGGAAGTCGCTGCTCACGCCGGCCAGGATGTCCTTGGCGCGCTGCAGGTCGCCCGTGGCTTCCTTGATGCCGATGATGTTCTTCACGGTCGACAGGCGGATTACCGTCTCGGCCTGCATGTCGCACGCGGTACGGCCCGGCACATTGTAAAGAATCTGCGGGATATCGACCGCTTCGGCGATGGCGCGGAAGTGCAGGTACAGGCCTTCTTGCGTCGGCTTGTTGTAATAAGGGGTTACCAGCAGGCACGCGTCGGCGCCAGCGTTCTTCGCGTTGGTCGTCAGTTCGATCGCTTCACGCGTCGAATTGGCGCCCGTACCGGCGATCACCGGAATACGCCCTGCAACCTGGGCAACCACGCGACGAATCACTTCGATGTGCTCGTTCACGTCAAGCGTGGCCGACTCACCCGTAGTGCCGACCGCCACGATGGCGTTGGTGCCCTCTTGCAGGTGGAAGTCCACCAGTTTGCTCAGGCTGTCCCAGTCGAGACGACCCTGTGCATCCATGGGTGTGACCAGTGCCACCATACTGCCCGCAATCATGCAACCGCTCCTGCCGGAAAAAGAGAGCGGTAATGGTACTGGCGCCAAGATGCTTGTACAAGCGAAGTACTGCGCTGCTGCCATTCCCCTTGGCGCTGCTTTTCGCTACCCTTCAGACTTTGATCGGTACTGATAAGCTCGTACGCCGGTTTCCAGCCTCCATTTTCGGCATCACAAGCCCCGATCCAGCGTTGCCACCCCTCGCTCTTGCCATACTGGAGCACGTTGCAACCTTCGGCTGGGGGTTTGTGAATTCGCATCCGCAGGCTCGTCCCCGGTAAAAAAGCCCATAAACAGTATCGACCGCTCATCGCTTTAGGAATGCTGCATGTCCACCCCCACAGTTCGCGAACAATTCCTTGTCATCAGTGCCCTCGGCGCCAACCCCATGGAGCTGACTAACGTCCTGTGCCGCGCCAGCCATGAAAACCGCTGCGCCGTGGTCACCTCTCGCCTGACGCGTCATGGCGAATGCAGCGCGCTGATCCTCGAGATCTCCGGCAGCTGGGACGCCCTGGCGCGCCTCGAAGGCAGTCTGCCGGTGCTGGCCAAGCGGCATGCTTTCACCGTCAACGTGGTGCGCAGCGCAGCCCTGGAGAACCGTCCCCAGGCGCTGCCGTACGTCGCCTACGTCAGCTCGGCCTACCGCCCGGACATCATCAACGAGCTGTGCCAGTTCTTCATGGACCACAACGTCGAGCTGGAGAATCTGACCTGCGACACCTATCAGGCTCCGCAGACCGGCGGCACCATGCTCAACGCCACGTTTACCGTGACCTTGCCGGCCGGCACCCAGATCAGCTGGCTGCGTGACCAGTTCCTGGATTTCGCCGACGCCATGAACCTGGACGCACTGATTGAACCGTGGCGCCCACAAAACCCAATGTAAGGAAGCTTTCATGGCCGTAGCCATCGACCAACCGGTTGCCGACTTCGAAGCACCCGCCACCAGCGGGCAGACCGTCAGCCTCGCGGCTCTCAAAGGCAAGCAAGTGGTGATTTACTTCTACCCGAAGGACAGCACGCCGGGCTGCACCACCGAAGGCCAGGGCTTTCGCGACCAGTACGCGGCGTTCAAGGCGGCCAACACCGAGGTGTTCGGTCTATCTCGCGACAGCCTGAAGTCTCATGAGAACTTCAAGTGCAAGCAGGAATTCCCCTTCGAGCTGATCAGCGACAAGGACGAAGCCATCTGTCAGTTGTTCGACGTGATCAAGCTGAAAAAGCTCTACGGCAAGGAATATATGGGTGTTGATCGCAGCACGTTCCTGATCGACAAGGATGGCGTGCTGCGTCAGGAATGGCGCGGCGTGAAGGTGCCGGGGCATGTGGATGCGGTTTTGGCGGCTGCTCAGGCGCTGAACAAGGCCTGATTTTTTTGGCGTCTATTCGGACGCCTTTGCGGGCAAGCCCGCTCCTACAGGGATGGTATGAACCCTGTGGGAGCGGGGCTTGCCCACAAAGAGGCCCTCAAATCGACGATCAAAGCAGCGGCGACACCTCGGGCTCCTTGCGCGGCCAGGCATCCAGCACGGCTTTGAACAGCGTCGCCAGGGGAATCGCAAAGAACACGCCCCAGAAGCCCCACAACCCGCCAAACAGCAGCACCGCGCAGATGATCGCCACCGGGTGCAAGTTGACCGCCTCCGAGAACAGCAGCGGCACCAGCACGTTACCGTCCAGCGTCTGAATGATCCCGTAGACCGCCATCAAATAGATGAACTGATCGCTCCAGCCCCATTGGAACAGCGCAATCAGCAGCACCGGCACGGTCACCACCACCGCCCCGACATAGGGCACCACCACCGACACACCCACCAACAACGCCAGCAGCGCCGCGTAGTTGAGCCCCAGCGCCACGAAAGCGATGTACGTCACGCCACCGCAAATGAAGATTTCGATGACCTTGCCACGAATGTAATTGGCAATCTGCCGGTTCATTTCCTGGGCGACCCGAGTGATCAGCGCTCGCTCCCGCGGTAGGTAACCGCGCACCCACTGGCCGATCATTTCCCGGTCCTTGAGGAAGAAGAACACCAGGATCGGCACCAGCACCAGGTAGATCATGATGTTCACCAGCAGCGGCAAGCTCGACAACGAGAACGTCAGCGCCCACTGGCCGAACTTGCCGATCTCGCCCCGCGCCACTTCGATCGCCTGCAGCACTTGCTCGTCCGACACCAGATGCGGGTAACGCTCGGGCAGCAGCAACAGCAGCGACTGCCATTTGGCGAGCATGCCGGGCAATTCGTTGAACAGCGTAATCAGTTGATGCCAGAGCAGGGGCACCACGACGAGGATGAATACCAGCAGCCCGCCCATGAACAACGCGAAGACCAACCCCACCGCCACGGCGCCCGGCAGACGCAGACGCTCGAGGATTACCACCAACCCCTGCATCAGATACGCCAGCACCATCCCGGCCAGCACTGGCGCAAGCATTCCGCCCAGGGTGAGTACGGCGGTAAATGCCAGAAACAGCAGTACCGCCAGCACCACGGCCTCTTCATCCGAGAAGTAACGCTGAATCCAGTCGCGTAACACTTTGAACATCAATAATCCTTAGGCACGAACACAGCAGATTTCAGGCTTTTTTCAACCAATAACGGTAAACGCCCGCCTCATCTTCTTCACGAAGCAGCGTATGACCGGCCAATCGGGCAAAGGTGCGAAAGTCACGCTGAGAGCCTGCATCGGTGGCGATCACCTTGAGCACCGCACCGCTGGCCATTCGGTTGAGTTCCATCTTAGCTTTGAGCAACGGCAGCGGACAATTCAGACCACTGGCGTCCAGCTCGGCGTCGTGGGTTACAGCGTCAGTCATCGAATCACTCCGGGGCAGGGGGTTGAGCCGCTTAGAATATCTGGTCCCAAGCGTAGTGTCCGGCTACAGTAACGTCTTTGTCGACTAAGGCTTTGTGCATGACTTTTTTGCGCCCTACCCTGCTGACGCTCGCTTGCCTGCTCGCCTCACCAGGCTTCGCCGACGACTTGCCGTCACTCGGTGACGCCAGTTCTGCCATCGTCTCGCCGCAACAGGAATACCAACTGGGCCGTGCGTGGCTGGCGATGCTGCGCAGCCAGGTGTCGCAACTCAACGATCCGCAACTCAAGGATTACGTCGAGTCCAGCGTCTATCGGCTGGTGGAAACCAGCCAGGTTAATGACCGGCGCCTGGAGTTCATCCTGATCAACAGCCCACAGCTCAATGCTTTCGCCGCGCCGGGCGGGATCGTCGGCGTCAACGGCGGCTTGTTCCTCAACGCCCAGACCGAAGGCGAATATGCCTCGGTCCTGGCTCACGAACTGGCCCACTTGTCGCAGCGTCACTTCGCCCGCGGTGTCGAAGCCTCGCAACGCATGCAAGTGCCTATGATGGCTGCATTGCTGGCCGGGATCGTGATTGCCGCTGCCGGTGCAGGCGATGCCGGGATCGCAACCATTGCCGGCACCCAGGCGGCGGCGATGCAGGAACAACGACGGTTCTCGCGCCAGAACGAACAGGAAGCCGACCGTATCGGCATCATGAATCTGGAGAAGGCCGGTTACGATCCGCGCTCGATGCCGACCATGTTCGAACGGCTGATGCGCCAGTACCGCTACGATGCCAAGCCGCCGGAATTCCTGCTGACTCACCCGGTGACCGAATCGCGTATCGCCGACACCCGCAACCGTGCCGAACAGGCCAAACCGGGCGGTATCGAAGACAGCATGCGTTATCAGCTGATTCGTGCACGCGTGCAGCTGATTTATGAAGAAACCCCAGGCTTGGGTGCCAAGCGCTTCCGCGCCCAACTCGATGAAAACCCGAAAAACGACGTCGCGCGCTATGGCCTGGCAATCGCCCAGATCAAAGGCGGTCAGTTGAATGAAGCTCGCGAGAACCTCAAGCAGCTGCTGGCCAAATCGCCGAACGAGATCATCTACAACCTGGCGCAGGTCGATCTGGACATCACCAATAATCGTCTGCCCGATGCTCAGTCACGGGTTGACCGGATGCTGACTCAGTATCCGGGCAACTACCCGCTGAATCAGGTGCGTGTTGACCTGTTGCTCAAGCAGAATCGAGCAGCCGATGCGGAAAAGGCGCTGGAGAACCTGCTCAAGACCCGTCCCGAAGATCCGGACGTCTGGTACATGGTGGCCGAGACTCGTGGTCTGTCTGGCAACATCATCGGTCTGCATCAGGCTCGTGCAGAGTACTTCGCACTAGTCGGGGATTATCGCCAGGCGATCCAGCAACTGGACTTCGCCAAGCGCAAGGCGGGCAGCAACTTCCCGCTGTCATCGCGGATTGACGCACGGCAACGCGAGCTGATGGAGCAGGAACGAATGATCAAGGACATGATGGGCTGACTGCTTCAGGGACAAAATTCAGATACAAAAAAACCGCCTCTTTCGAGGCGGTTTTTTATTCAGCCGACAACCGGTTTATTCAGCCAGTTTGAAGGTGATGAAGCTGGCGCGACCCTGGCGCAGAACACGCATCGACACCGAGCGGTTCTTCGGCAACGCCTTGGCAATCTCGGTGAACTCCTTGGTGGAGCCGATCGCCTGGTTGTTCAGGTGAGTGATCACGTCACCAGGCTGCAAGCCGATCAGGGCAGCAGGACCGTCCTGCACGTCCTTGATTACCACACCACCTTTAAGGTCGTAGGCTTTCTTCTGCTCATCGGTCAATTCGGCCACGGAAACACCCAGGCGATTGCTGCTGCGCTCTGCGCCAGATTTAGGCTGGGCGTCCAGCTCTTTGCCTTCTTCAGGGATAGCGCCGACGGTCAGCTCGACATTCTTGCGTTTGCCTTCGCGGATCACCTCAAGATTGGCTTTCGAGCCGGCCTTCAGCGCACCCACCAAGTGCGGCAGATCGGCAGACATGACGATCGGTTGACCGTTCATGCTCAGGATCACGTCGCCCACTTGCAGGCCACCCTTGGCAGCCGGACCGTCATCCTGGATCTGAGCCACCAACGCACCGGCCGGTTTCTCAAGACCGAACGACTCGGCCAGATCCTTGCTCACCTCCTGGATCACCACACCCAACCAGCCACGGCTGACTTTACCGCCGCTTTTCAGCTGATTGGAAACGTCCATCGCCACATCGATAGGGATTGCGAACGACACGCCCATGAAGCCGCCGGAGCGAGTGTAGATCTGCGAGTTGATGCCGACCACTTCACCGGCCAGGTTGAACAGCGGACCACCGGAGTTACCCGGGTTGATCGGCACGTCGGTCTGGATGAACGGCACATAGTTTTCGTTCGGCAGGCTGCGACCGATGGCACTGACGATGCCTTGGGTCACTGTGTGATCAAAGCCGAACGGCGAGCCGATGGCCACGACCCACTGACCGGCTTTCAGGTCCTGCGATTTGCCGAGCTTCAGAACCGGCAGGTTCTTGCCTTCGATTTTCAGCAAGGCGACGTCGGAACGCGGATCGGTACCGATCAACTTGGCTTTCAACTCACTGCGATCGGCGAGGCGCACGAGAATCTCGTCGGCATCGGCGATCACATGGTTGTTAGTCAGGATATAGCCGTCAGGCGAAATGATGAAACCCGAACCCAGGGACTGCGCTTCGCGCTGGCGATCGCCACGAGGTGAGCGCGGCTGCTGCGGCATACCACGCTCAAAAAACTCGCGCAGCATCGGCGGCAAGCCTTCAAGGTCAGGCATTTGCTCGCTGGACACTTTGCGCTCCGGCAACTTCTGGGTAGTGCTGATGTTCACCACCGCGGGCGAGGCCTGCTCGACCAGTTGCGTGAAGTCAGGCAAGTCGGCCGCTTGCGCAGTGACCGCCTGACCGAGCACCAGCACGGTGGCAAAAATAGAGAGATAAGACTTCAAGCGTGGTATCGACATACGGCTCCCGTTACGACGAGCATGGTTAAGCGATATGGAGCAAGGAACACCGGAAACGATACGCCGGTATTTTTGTTCCGGGAACAACAAACAAGGCCAGAGCCGAGGGGCTCTGACCTATAAAAAATTTTCGGGATATTTGCAAATGAAAATGCTCGGCAAAACATTTCGAGGCCTCAACGACGGGGGAGCCATTGCCGACCTCCCGCACCCTACAGCCCCGATTGATGAGCATGGCTGATCAGCTCACTGCTTGTTTGTAGCCGCGGCATCGTTGCGCATGGACAGCGCAATCCGTTCGGCGGTGCCAATCGGTATTTCACCGACCACGGTCACCATTATTTCGCCTTGCGGAGTGGTCAAGCGACGGGACACAGCGACCGTTGGCCCCAGCTGGGTACGGGTGTCGGTGACTGTTGCCCCATTCAACGGCTCAAGGAACACCGAGAATCGGGCCAGACCGTCGTCGAACATCAGACTGTTGACCTGGACTTTGGTATCCGGATCCTTGTGAGAGTTACTGCTGGTCAGTTCGAAACCTGGCGGCAACCAGTCCGAATGCCAGACCTGCGCAGTCTTGACGGCGGACGCCTTGTCGCTGTTCAGGTTAATGGGCTTGCACTCAGAACCTGCCTGCAAATCGCTGTCGGAAGGCACCTCCGCAGTATCCAGCCGGGTGAACTGGAACCGCTCCAGCAGTTGCCCTTTGTCATTGAGCAACAATGACTTCAACGGCAAGCCTGTTTCCTTGTCCAGATGCAGCTCAAAACCATAGCGATGCTGATCGCGAGGCGTCAACGAGACGATCACCGCCGAACGCCCGGCCACGCGCGACTTGCCGATGACGGCAAGGTCATACCAATTCTTTAGCTTTTGTGGATCGAGCGCACGAGCAGCGGAGTTGGGTGAGTCCCCCAGCCCTGCTATCAGGGTGCCGCTGACGCATTGAGTATGCCCATCAATGCGCACGACTTCCTGGGCCGAACCGTCGAGCTGAAGTAAACGCTCTTGGACTTTGCCATCCTGGACGCGATGCCAGATGTTATGGGTAGAAAAACTACCGTTACGCTCGTAGACGAAAGTACCGTGAAAGCTCTGCGTTTGCTCCGCCTGTCCCAGACGCTTCAGCCAGTCCTGGGCTTCATCGGCGTGGGCTGGAACAATAAACCAGCCACTGAGCAGAAGCGTAAGTAGAGGTATGGCGCGCATGATCCTCCTTAACGGTTTTCCAGGCTTGCTGCACGAGCGTAAGGCAGAGCGCTCTCAGTACCTTTCAGTGCAGCCTGTTGAGCATGTTGGCGCAAGTAACCTGGCAGACGCTGATCGTGCCAGCCTGGCTGACCTTGCAATACGCCGTTGGCCATAGGGCCAGTGGCATCCGAACTCTCATTGTAGCCTGCCAATACAGCGGGCCCCTTGATCTGAGGAGTGGTCAGACCCGGCTGATTCGAATGCTGAGCCAGTTCGACACCTGCGATCTCGTCCTGGTTGTACAGACGTACACCTGCCAGCACGGCAATGGTCACCGAAGCAGCGACCGCAAGACGACCCAGGCTGCGCCATGGGCCACGAGAGGCTTTTGCCGGTACGGCTTCGTCAGCCAGCGCAGCAGAAACTGCCGCAGCGATGTCCAGACGAGGGAGCAGCAGGTCCTTGTGCATGACTGCCCGAGCGATCTGGTAACGAGCCCAGGTTTCGCGGGTTTCAACATCGTCGAAGGCATTCAACACCCGACGCAATTCCAGTTCGTCCGCTTCGTTATCCATCACTGCGGACAGCGATTCCTGCAGGGCTTCACGACTCATGGCGTTCCTCTCTTGGCTGTCGCCGCTGTCTCAGTTTTCCTGCAACAACGGCTGCAGGGCTTTATCGATGGCCTCCCGGGCGCGGAAAATCCGGGAGCGCACGGTACCCACCGGACACTGCATGACGCTGGCAATGTCCTCGTAACTCAGACCATCGAATTCACGTAAAGTTAAAGCCGTACGCAAATCTTCTGGCAGTTGCTGAATGGTTCGATGGACGGTGCCTTCGATCTCATCCCGCAGCAATGCACGTTCTGGCGACTCGAGATCCTTGAGGCCATGATCGCCATCGTAGAACTCTGCATCCTCGGAACTGACATCGCTATCCGGCGGCCGACGGCCGCGTGAAACCAGATAGTTTTTCGCCGTGTTGATGGCGATACGGTAAAGCCACGTATAAAAAGCGCTGTCTCCGCGAAAATTACCAAGTGCACGGTATGCCTTGATAAAGGCTTCCTGTGCGACATCCTGGGCTTCATGGGTGTCGTGCACGAAACGCACGATCAACCCGAGAATTTTGTGCTGGTATTTCAGCACTAGCAGATCGAAAGCTCGCTTGTCGCCGCGTTGAACGCGCTCGACCAGCTGCTGATCCTCTTCCTGGGTTAGCATGAACACTCCTCGATAAGCTCGAAGGAGGCTTGCATTACTGAACGACCAGACTTGCAAACATAGACTCGGGCTTTTCGCAAAAGTTCTCCCCCTCCAAGCAAGTTTCCTGCGGGCTCTGATTTGGCACGCACGAAAAGCGCAGCGCGGGAAACCCAGGCTGCGCGAATAATCTTGTCATCGGATTCGTCAGCAGGGACCTTAACCGCAAGTCCCGCACCGAAACCGACACTGTCCCTTGTTTCAGGCAACCGTCTATTGATCTTGAGCCTTTGGCAAAAGTTCCATATTTATAGCCGCCTGCAACCGACATTGTGCAACCCGTGAAGCGAAAAAGACTGTTAAATCCACGATACAGTCGCCTTGTCGCCAAAGCAGTCAAGAAAACTTCCGACGAAGAGTCCAGTCTTTTCCGTCACAGTAGTTTCACAATGCCATGTGGGCCCGGCTATTGTGCCGCTCCCCCCCTCTATATACTAGTGGGCTGTGTGGCTGTCCTGACTCGCCGATCCAGCTGTCTTGCGCCACCCCCGACCCGGGTCGCTTTGAGCGGAATCCTGAAATGAGCCAACAGTTTCAACACGATGTTCTGGTAATTGGCAGCGGTGCTGCCGGCTTGAGCCTTGCGCTGACCTTGCCCGGTCATTTGCGCATCGCCGTATTGAGCAAAGGTGACCTCGCCAATGGCTCGACCTTCTGGGCCCAGGGAGGTGTCGCCGCCGTCCTGGATGACACCGATACTGTCGAGTCCCACGTGGACGATACCCTCAACGCCGGGGGTGGCCTGTGCCATGAAGACGCCGTGCGCTTTACCGTCGAGCACAGCAGAGAAGCGATTCAATGGCTGATCGACCAAGGCGTGCCCTTTACCCGTGACGAACAGTCCGGCACCGAAGACGGCGGTTTCGAGTTTCACCTGACCCGCGAAGGCGGTCATAGCCATCGACGCATCATCCACGCCGCCGATGCGACGGGTGCGGCGATCTTCAGAACCCTGCTCGACCAGGCCATACAGCGGCCCAACATCGAGCTGCTGGAACAGCGGGTCGCGATCGATCTGATCACCGAAAAGCGCCTGGGCCTTGAAGGCGACCGCTGCCTCGGTGCCTACGTCCTCAACCGCAGCACTGGTGAAGTCGACACTTACGGTGCGCGCTTCGTGATCCTTGCGTCGGGCGGCGCGGCGAAGGTCTACCTCTATACCAGCAACCCTGATGGCGCCTGCGGTGATGGCATCGCCATGGCCTGGCGTTCAGGCTGCCGGGTGGCGAACCTGGAGTTCAACCAGTTCCACCCGACCTGCCTTTATCACCCGCAAGCCAAGAGTTTCCTGATCACCGAAGCCCTGCGCGGCGAAGGCGGACACTTGAAGCTGCCTAACGGCGAACGCTTCATGCAGCGCTTCGATCCACGGGCCGAGCTGGCACCACGGGACATCGTCGCCCGCGCCATCGACCATGAGATGAAGCGACTGGGTATCGACTGCGTTTACCTGGACATCAGCCACAAGCCTGAAGACTTCATCAAGACGCACTTCCCGACGGTCTATGAACGCTGCCTGGAATTCTCCATCGACATCACCAAACAGCCGATTCCGGTGGTGCCGGCGGCGCACTACACCTGCGGCGGCGTGATGGTCGATCAGCGGGGCCGCACCGACGTGCCGGGCCTGTATGCGATTGGTGAAACCAGCTTCACCGGCCTGCATGGCGCCAACCGCATGGCCAGCAACTCGCTGCTGGAGTGTTTCGTTTATGCCCGTTCGGCGGCGGCGGACATTCTTGAGCAGTTGCCAGAGGTGTCGATTCCAACCGCCTTGCCCGTCTGGGATGCCAGCCAGGTCACCGACTCCGACGAAGACGTGATCATCGCGCACAACTGGGACGAACTGCGGCGCTTCATGTGGGACTACGTGGGCATCGTGCGCACCAACAAGCGCCTGCAACGAGCCCAGCACCGAGTGCAGTTGTTGCTGGACGAAATCGACGAGTTCTATAGCAACTATAAAGTGAGCCGAGACCTGATCGAGCTGAGGAACCTGGCTCAGGTAGCCGACCTGATGATCCGGTCGGCCATGGAGCGCAAGGAGAGTCGCGGCCTGCATTACACCCTCGACTACCCGAACCTGCTGCCGGTCGCCCTGGACACTATTCTGGTACCGCCCACCTACGCCGACTGAACTTGAGCCGAACCCGCAGGCGTCGGTGCACATCCGCCGCCTGCGAATCCCGCGGCACACAGATCGCCCTGCCCCATCGCTCGCCCCGCAGGCGAAAGCGCAACACCACGACCAACGGCAGCGCCAGGCTGTCCGGCTTTAGCTGCACCGGTTGCCAACCTTGCGCCCGACTCCACAACTGCCAGCCATCGGCATCGCGACGCAAGCCGCGAAAGGCCTGTGGGTGAGTCAGCAGAATCTGTCGCGGCAATACCCACATGCTGTGAGCCACGCACAACGCTACGCCGAGCAGGCTGGCCCAGAGCGGCATCGAGAGAAGAAACAGCGAGCCCAACGCGAACAGCTGGGCGAGAAGATAGGCCGCCAGCAACTGCCGTGAGGCATGCCAGCGGCATTCGAACGCGTTACTTGGGCTGGACACGATCCAGGATCATGCGAACCATGCGCTGCAGCTCCGGATCTTCCGATTCGGCGCGCTCCATGAACCAGCCGAACATGTCCTGATCCTCGCACTCCAGCAGGCGGACATACAGCGCGCGATCTACCTCGTTCAGATTCGCGTAAACCTCTTTCACGAACGGCACCAGAAGCACGTCAAGTTCCAGCATGCCGCGACGGCTGTGCCAAAAGAGGCGGTTCAGTTCAACGTTATCGACCATGGAGCGCTCCTCAAATAGGCCGCAAGTATACAGCCCCGAGGCGAGCCGAACAGTCGGCTTTGGTCGGCACTGACGATCCTTTGTGAACTACCCATTTCAAGGGCGCCCCCTTATGATGTCCATCAGACTCTTTACCCTGCGATGACCCATGGCCGATTCTGCTTTTTTCTGCACCCTGTCTCACGAAGGCGTTCTCGCGGTACGCGGCTCGGATGCCAGCAAATTCCTGCAAGGCCAATTGACTTGCAACCTCAATTACCTGAGCGACACCCAGGCCAGCCTTGGCGCGCGTTGCACGCAGAAAGGCCGGATGCAGTCGAGTTTCCGCATTCTGCTGGAAGGCGACGGTGTGCTCATGGCGATGGCCAGCGAACTGCTGGAGCCGCAATTGGCGGACCTGAAAAAGTACGCGGTGTTTTCCAAATCGAAACTGACCGACGAAAGTGCCGGCTGGGTTCGTTTTGGCCTTGAGCATGGCGATGCGGCACTGGCCAGCCTGGGCCTGGCGCTACCGGTCGACACCGACAGCGTCGTGCGCAATGACGGCCTGATCGCCCTTCGTGTCTCGCCTGAGCGCGCTGAACTCTGGGTGAACGCCGATCAAGCCGACACCATCAAGGGCAAGCTGTCCGCCCTGCTGGCCGAAGGCGAACTGAATCAATGGCTGCTGGGCCAGATTCGCGCTGGGATCGGCCAGGTCATGCCAAGCACTCGCGAGCTGTTCATCCCGCAGATGCTCAATCTGCAAGCCGTCGGCGGCGTGAGCTTCAAGAAGGGTTGCTACACTGGCCAGGAAATCGTTGCGCGCATGCAATACCTGGGCAAACTCAAGCGTCGTCTGTATCGCTTGCAACTGGAAGGTAGTGAACTGCCTGAACCCGGCACCCCACTGTTCTCCCCGACTCACGGCAGTTCGATTGGTGAAGTGGTGCTCGCTGCTCGCACCGAGCAGAACATTGAACTCCTGGCCGTGCTGCAAGCCGAAGCTGCAGAAGATGGCAACCTGCACCTTGGCGCACTCGAAGGCCCGGGCCTGCACTTGCTCGACCTGCCTTACCAACTGGATCGTGATCGCGAAATCCAGC
Source organism: Pseudomonas sp. FP1740 (assembly GCF_030687165.1). NCBI lineage: Bacteria > Pseudomonadati > Pseudomonadota > Gammaproteobacteria > Pseudomonadales > Pseudomonadaceae > Pseudomonas > Pseudomonas sp. FP1740. The sequence goes on along the minus strand of NZ_CP117461.1, from coordinate 1,523,030 downwards.
GTTAACAGCAGCACTTGTCGCAATACCCTAGAGAAAAGAAATGAGTGAGCTGGCGGATAAGGTCCAACAGGATTTGGTTGAGGCCATCGATAATGATGACCTGGTTCTGCCAACATTACCGGAAGTGGCCCTGCAGATTCGCAAGGCCGCCGAAGACCCGGAAATCAGTGTCAGCACCCTGAGCAAAGTGATCGGCCGTGACACCGCGCTGTCGGCGCGGCTGATCAAAGTGGTCAATAGCCCGTTGCTGCGCGCGACCCAGGAAGTGACTGACTTGCACACGGCCATCACCCGGCTGGGCGTCAATTACAGCAGCAACCTGGCCATCGGCCTGGTGATGGAACAGATTTTCAATGCCCGTTCCGAGGTGGTGGAACAGAAGATGCGCGAGGTCTGGCGCAAAAGCCTGGAAATCGCCGGCGTCTGCTATGCGTTGTGCCGCAGCTACACACAACTCAAGCCTGATCAAGCGGCGCTCGGCGGGCTGGTGCATCAGATTGGCGTGCTGCCGATCCTGACCTACGCCGAAGATCACTATGAATTGTTGTCGGACCCGGTCAGCCTCAACCATGTGATCGAACGCATCCATCCGCTGCTCGGCGATAAATTGCTCAGGGTCTGGGATTTCCCGGAGATGCTGGTGCAATTGCCGGGACTGTATCTGGATTTCAAGCGGCAATCGGCGCGGGTCGACTATGTCGATCTGGTGCAAGTGGCCAGCCTGTATTGCCACAAGGACACCGATCATCCCCTGGCCCGTATCGACCCGCTCAGTGTACCGGCCTTCAAGAAGCTGGGAATCGATCCGGAGAACGAGGCGATGTACAAGGATCTGGAAGAGTCGCGGTCGATGTTTTACTGATTTCTGTGGCGAGGGAGCTTGCTCCCTCGCCACAACAAGCCTCTCTCCACAGGTGTGAATGTGTTCACTCCCCCGCAATAAAACTCACCCGCACTTTCAGCCCCGCCAACTCGCCATCGTGCAGGCTGATCTGCGCCAGGTGGGCGCGGCAGATCTCGCCGACAATCGCCAGCCCCAATCCCGATCCAGCCACCTGCTGATTGCGCCGGTAAAACCGCTCGAACACCAACTCCCGTTCTTCGAGAGGAATCCCCGGCCCATCGTCCTCGACCTCCAGCACCGCCGGCGCCGTGACCCGCAGGATCACATTGCCCCCCGGCGGCGTATGCGCCAGTGCGTTGTCCACCAGATTGCTCAACAGCTCGTTCAGCAGCGTCGGCTCACCGCGCATCCACACCGGCTCGTCAGCTTCCAGCGCCAATGCCACGCCACGTGCATGGGCCAGCGGCGCCATAGCCATGCCCAGTTCACGGGCCAACTGACTGAGGTCGAGCAACTGCGCACCGCCCTCGGCGATGGCCCGGGCACCATTCTCGACCCGTGCCAGCGAGAGCAATTGATTGGCCAGATGGGTCAGGCGATCCGTGCCCTGGGCGACGGTTTCCAGCGTGCTACGCCAGACTTGCGGTTCGTTCGAGCGCAAGCCCAGCTCGAGTCGTGCCTTGAGCGCCGCCAGCGGCGTGCGCAGTTCATGGGCGGCATCGGCGATGAATTGCGCCTGGCGCTCGAACTGCCCGCGCAAACGCTCGGTAAAGTGATTGAGTGCACGCACCAGCGGCCCCAACTCGTGCTGCACTTCCACCAGCGGCAAGGGCCGCAAGTCATCGGGCTGCCGCTCTTCCACTGCCGTGCGCAAGCGCTCCAGCGGACGCAGCGCGGCACTGACCGCAAACCACACCAGCAACAACGCACCGATCGCCAGCATGCCCAGCCGCAACAAGGTGTCGGCCATCAGGCTGCGCGCCATGCGGACCCGCGCCTCATCGGTTTCCGCCACGCGGATTTCCGCCATGCCGTTCATGTTCGGCTCACTGACCGCTTTGAGCAGGCTGACCACCCGCACGTTCTGCCCTTGATAAGTGGCGTTATAGAAACGCGCCAGCGCCGGATAGTCATCAGTGCGCGGCGTTCCCGGTGGCGGTGCCGGCAGGTTTTCGTAGCCCGAAATCAGCTTCTGATTGATGTCGTTGACCAGGTAAAAAATCCGCCCGGCACTGTCGTAGGCGAACGTATCGAGGGCCACATAAGGAACGTTGGCGCTGAGGCTGCCGTCGCGCTGGGACAGGCCGGCGGCGATGGTCCGCGCCGAGGCCAGCAAGGTCCGGTCATACGCGGTGTCGGCGGCTTCGCGACCATTCCAGTACGCGCTCAAACCACTGGCGAGCATCAACACCACCAGTAATAGCGCGAGGTTCCACAGCAACCGCCAACGCAGGCTGCTGAGCTTATGCATCGCGGCTTTCCAGCAAATAGCCAAGGCCACGAAAAGTCACGATCGCCACCGGTTGACCGTCGAGTTTCTTGCGCAAGCGGTGGATGTAGATTTCGATGGCATCGGGACTGGCTTCCTCGTCCAGGCCGAAGACCTGAGCGGCCAGTTGCTCCTTGCTCATCACCCGACCGGGACGGGCGATCAGGGCTTCGAGCACGGCTTGCTCGCGGGAAGTCAGGGTCAGCAGTTCTTCGCCAAGGGTAAAACGCCGGGTGTCCAGATCGTAAGCCAGTACGCCACAGGTCTGCTGACGTTCGCCGCCGAGCACACTACGGCGCAGCAAGGCTTTGACCCGGGCTTCGAGTTCGGTCAGTTCGAAAGGTTTGGCCAGGTAATCGTCAGCCCCCAGGTTCAGGCCATGGACCCGGTCCTTGACGTCGCTGCGGGCGGTCAACATCAGTACCGGCAGGTTCTTGCCCCGGGCCCGCAAGCGCGCCAGCACTTCGAAACCATCCATGCGCGGCAGGCCGACATCGAGGATCGCCACGGCGTATTCCTCGCTGCTCAAGGCCAGGTCGGCCGCCACACCGTCGTGCAGCACATCCACGGTCAGGCCAGTGCTCTTGAGCGCCTGGGCGACACTTTCGGCAAGCTGCAGATGGTCTTCGACGAGCAGAACACGCATGGATCTTTACCTCATTCAGGGATGGTCGACGCCATTCTTTGGCGCGGAGTTTACAGCCGCATCCGCCGCTGTGAAGCCCGAAAACCGTGAAAGTCAGCTGAAAGGTTAGCGAAAGGTTGGCCGGTTAGAGTCCAGCCACGGACAGTTTCGACTGCCGTCGCTGCCGCACACAGCGATACGAAAAACGCCTTGAAGCGTTTTCGCCAATAAGAACAATAAACGGAGTATGTCACCATGCTGTCCATGCAGCTTCAGGCTTGCCCGCCTGCTCGTTTTTCCCGCCTCAGCCACACCGCCCTTGTTAGCGCCGCCGCCCTCGCCGGCTTTTCGCCGTTGAGCCAGGCTGCCTTCTTCGAAGACAGTAAGGCAACCTTCGAAACCCGCAATATGTATTTCAACCGCGACTTTCGCGACGGCACCAGCGCCCAGCAATCCAAGCGGGACGAATGGGCCCAGGGGTTCATGCTCAATCTGCAATCGGGTTACACCGACGGCACCGTGGGGTTCGGTGTCGATGCGCTGGGCATGCTGGGGGTAAAACTCGATTCGAGTCCGGACCGCACCGGCACCGGCCTGCTGCCAACCCATGACGACGGGCGCGCGGCGAACGAGTATTCCAAGCTCGGCCTGACCGGCAAAGTGAAGATCTCCGCCACGGAACTGAAAATCGGCAGCCTGATTCCGGAACTGCCGATCCTCAAGCCCAACGACGGCCGCATTCTGCCGCAGACCTTTGAAGGCGGGATGCTGACCTCCAAAGAGATCAAGAACCTGACCTTCACCGGCGGGCGTCTGGAGAAAGCCAAGGACCGCGACAGCACCGACTTCGAGGACATCGCCCTCAACAACAAAAACAGCCGCTTCGCCGGCACCGTGGCCGGCAAGCATTTTGATTTTGGCGGCGTGGACTACAAGTTCACCGACAAGATCACCGGCAGCTACCACTTCGCCCAACTCGACGAAGTCTACAACCAGCACTTCCTCGGCGTTGTTGCTTCGCAACCGTTCGGCCCCGGTACTTTCGGTACCGATCTGCGATTTGCCATCAGTGACGACGAGGGCGCGGCCCGTGGCGGAAAAATCGACAACAAGTCCCTGAACGGGCTGGTGAGCTACGCCTTGAGCGGGCATAAACTCAGCGCCGGCTATCAGCGCATGTCCGGTGACAGCGCCTTTCCCTACGTCGATGGCAGCGATCCGTACCTGGTCAACTTCGTGCAGATCAATGACTTTGCCGGCGCCGAAGAACACTCCTGGCAGGCACGTTACGACTACGACTTCGCCAAACTCGGCATTCCCGGCCTGAGCTTCATGAGCCGTTACGTGAGCGGCGACAACATCAAGCTCAAGAACGGTGACGAAGGCAAAGAGTGGGAACGCAACACCGAGATCAAATACGTCGTACAAAGCGGCGCCCTCAAGGACGTTGCCGTACGCCTGCGCAATGCCACCTACCGTTCCAACTACTCCGCTCGCGATGCCGATGAAGTGCGTCTGCTGGTGAGCTATAGCGTTGCCCTTTGGTAATTCAGTACGTCCATAACAAAAACTCTTAAGGAGACTTGAATGAACCTGTCACTGCGTAAAGTTGCTCTGGCCACCGGCATCATGCTGTTCGCCGGCCAATTGCTGGCCGAACCCAAACGCCCGGAATGCATCGCCCCGGCCTCGCCGGGCGGCGGTTTCGACCTCACCTGCAAACTGGCGCAAAGCGCGCTGGTCAACGAAAAACTGCTGACCAAACCAATGCGCGTGACCTACATGCCCGGCGGTGTCGGCGCGGTGGCGTACAACGCGGTGGTCGCTCAGCGCCCGGCCGATGCCGGTACGCTGGTGGCCTGGTCCAGCGGTTCGCTGCTGAACCTGGCGCAAGGCAAATTCGGGCGTTTCGATGAAAGCGCGGTGCGCTGGTTGGCGGCCGTTGGCACCAGTTATGGCGCCATCGCGGTGAAAAGCGATTCGCCCTACAAGACCCTGGACGATCTGGTCAAAGCCCTGAAGAAAGATCCAAGTTCGGTGGTGATCGGTTCCGGCGGTACCGTCGGCAGCCAGGACTGGATGCAAACCGCCCTGATCGCCAAGGCGGCCGGGATCAACCCGCGCGACCTGCGTTACGTCGCCCTCGAAGGCGGCGGTGAAATCGCCACCGCCCTGCTCGGCGGCCACATCCAGGTTGGCAGCACCGACATCTCCGACTCCATGCCACACATCTTGAGCGGTGACATGCGTCTGCTGGCGGTGTTCTCCGAGAAACGCCTGGACGAGCCGGAAATGAAAGACATTCCGACGGCTAAAGAGCAAGGCTACAACATCGTCTGGCCGGTGGTTCGCGGTTTCTACCTCGGGCCAAAAGTCAGCGACGAAGACTACGCCTGGTGGAAAAACGCCTTCGACAAGCTGCTGGCCTCCGAGGATTTCGCCAAGCTGCGCGATCAGCGTGAACTGTTCCCGTTCGCCATGACCGGCCCGGAGCTGGACACCTACGTGAAGAAGCAAGTTGCGGATTACAAAGTGCTGGCCAAAGAGTTCGGCCTGATCCAGTGATCGCCTCTGTCTAGCGGCTGCGCCCCCGGTTCTCGGGGTCGTGGCCCAGGAGTTCCCCATGCTTATACAACGCATTTTCGCTTCGGTGCTGTTGCTGGCCTGTGTCGGCCTGGCACTGATGGCGTGGCCGTATCAAGCGGCTTTTTCCTACGAACCGGTCGGGCCTCGCGCCTTCCCCCTGCTGATGCTCGGCCTGATGGGCCTGGCTTTGCTGTACATGGTGTTTCGGCCGACACCGATCGTGCACAGCGATGACGACCCGAAACTGGACCGCGAAACCCTGATCAAGATCGGCATCTGCGTGGCGCTGTTGCTGGTGTTCGCCGGGGCCTTCGAACCCCTTGGTTTCATCATCGCCAGCATTCTGATCGGGGTCCCGATGGCACGCCTGTATGGCGGTCGCTGGCTGCCCAGCGCGGTGATCATCAGCCTGATGGCCATCGGTCTTTATCTGCTGTTCGACAAGTTGATGGACGTGCCACTGCCGTTGGGCGTGCTCGACGTTCTGGAGAACTGATATGGATACTCTTGGCTATTTGGGTCAGGGCTTCGGCGTTGCGCTGAGCCCGTACAACCTGGTGACCGCACTGTGCGGCACCTTGATCGGCACCGTCGTCGGCCTGCTGCCGGGGCTGGGTCCGATCAACGGCGTGGCGTTGCTGATTCCCATCGCATTCGCTCTCGGCCTGCCACCGGAGTCGGCGTTGATCCTGCTGGCGGCGGTGTACCTGGGTTGCGAATACGGCGGCCGGATCAGCTCCATCCTGCTGAACATTCCGGGCGAAGCCTCCACCGTCATGACCACCCTCGACGGTTACCCGATGGCTCGCAAGGGCCTGGCCGGTGTAGCGCTGTCGCTGTCGGCGTGGAGTTCGTTCATCGGTGCCTTTATCGCGACTTGCGGCATGGTGCTGTTCGCCCCGCTGCTGGCGAAATGGGCGATTGCCTTCGGGCCGGCGGAGTATTTCGTGCTGATGGTGTTTGCGATTGTCTGTCTCGGCGGCATGGCCGGTGATCGACCGCTCAAGACCTTCATTGCAGCGCTGATCGGTCTGTTTCTGTCGAGCGTCGGCATCGATGCCAACAGCGGTGTATACCGTTTCACCGGGGATAACATTCATCTGACAGACGGCATTCAGTTCGTCGTGCTGGTATTGGGCCTGTTCTCCATCAGCGAAATCCTCTTGCTGCTGGAAAAAACCCACCGTGGCCAGGAAGCGGTGAAAGCCACCGGGCGCATGATGTTCAACTTCAAGGAAGCTTCGGCGGTGTTCGTGGTGAACGTCCGTTGCGGTTTGCTGGGCTTCATCATGGGCGTGTTGCCGGGTGCCGGCGCGACGCTGGCCAGCGCTGTGGCCTATATGACCGAGAAACGTATCGCCGGCGCCAAGGGCACGTTCGGCCAAGGCGATATGCGTGGCCTCGCGGCTCCGGAAACCGCCATCGGCGGCGCAGCCTGTGGTGCTTTGGTGCCGATGCTGACCCTCGGTGTTCCGGGCTCGGGTACCACGGCGGTGATGATCGGCGCACTGTCGCTGTACAACATCACCCCGGGCCCACTGTTGTTCCAGCAGCAACCGGACATTGTCTGGGGCCTGATCGCCTCGTTGTTCGTCGCCAACGTGATGCTGGTGATCCTCAACATCCCGATGATCCGCATCTTTACCCGCATCCTCGCCGTGCCGAACTGGGCACTGGTGCCGGTGATCGCGATCATCACCGGGATCGGCGTCTACGCCGTACACGCCACCACCTTCGACCTGTTCCTGATGATCGGCATCGGTATCTTCGGCTACATCCTGCGCAAGCTGGACTTCCCGTTGTCGCCAGTGCTGCTGGGCTTCATTCTCGGTGGTTTGATGGAACAGAACCTGCGTCGCGCCCTGTCGATTTCCAACGGTGCACTAGAAATCCTCTGGTCGAGCCCGATCACGTTCGGTTGCTGGGTGCTGACGGCAATCATGTTGCTGATGCCGCTGCTGCGCATCTGGCGCAAACGTTCGGTCGCCCGGCGCGCTATCGCCGATGTCTGATCGTCCCCCCTTCAAAAGCTGGTGGGGAACACCGCTGGTCGGTCTGCTGGGCGGTTACCTCGCCAGCCAGATCGGCTGGCCTCTGCCATGGATGGTCGGCTCGTTACTGGCGATCATCCTCGTGCGTTGCCTGACTCCCTGGCAATTGGCGGAAATCCCTGGCGGGCGCAAGTGCGGCCAGTGGGTTGTCGGCATCGGCATCGGCCTGCACTTCACCCCGGTGGTGATGGAGCAGGTGCTGAGCCACTTTGGTCTGATCTTCTTCGGTGCGTTAGTCACCAGCCTGTCCGCGGTGGTCGGGGTCTGGTTGATGCGGCGTACCGGCGAAGATCGTGCCACGGCGTTCTTTTCCAGCATGTCCGGTGGCTCCGGGGAGATGGTCAACCTCGGCGCCCGCAACGGCGCGGTGCTCAGCCGTGTCGCGGCGGGGCAAAGTTTGCGGGTGCTGGTGGTGGTGCTGTGTGTGCCGGCGGCGTTCAAATATCTGTTGGGCGACGGTGCGCCGGTCTTGCATGCAGCGACCGTCAGTTGGTGGTGGCTGGCCCTTCTGTTCCCGGCCGGTGCCCTGGCCGCCTGGGTGTGGCAGCGTTTGCGTCAACCCAACCCGTGGCTGTTCGGGCCGTTGCTGGTGAGTGCGGCGGTGAGCATTGGTTGGGACCTGCACATCGGCCTGCCCAACGGTGGCAGTCAGATCGGCCAGTGGCTGATCGGCAGCGGGTTGGGCTGCCACTTCAATCGACAGTTCTTCCGGCGGGCGCCGTCCTTCATGGGCCGGACCTTGATCGGCACGGTGTTGACCATGTTGATCGCCACATTGGCGGCGCTGGGCTTGAGTGCCCTGACCCATCTGGATCTGCGTTCGCTGACGCTGGGCATGATGCCCGGCGGGATTGCCGAGATGAGTTTGACGGCTGAGACCCTGCAATTGTCGGTGCCGCTGGTGACGGCGATGCAGGTGATGCGGCTGTTGTTCGTGTTGTTTTTGGCGGAGCCATTGTTCAGGTATTGGAACCAAGGGCCCAAACGGCCGTGAGAATGTTGTTTCTAGTTAGGAAAGAAGTGCCCCACTCTTCGAAAATTATTGCCTTGGAGCACTTCTTGAATCTCACCGCGAAATTTTGAAGCTCCCCATGTAGACTTCAGCAGTTGTACCGGCACTTCCTACACGGGCTGCAAATCTAAATACCTTGGCCTCGAAATAGCCGTCAGAAACGGAAAGGTCAATTTCTCCACTTATAGCCCTGTAGTATTCCTCATCCTCACCTACGGCAACATAGTATCGAGCATCAATCCCGCCAGCTCCGATTTTATACACTCCACTTTGAATATTCTTCGGAAGTTCAATGATCACTGAAGTGAAATAGTCGTCCTGCTCAACCCGGCCGCCCACATCATAAAAGTCTGAACCGGTGTCGCCAACAAACACATCGGATGTGGCGATAGTACTTCGAGGATCGGTAGCAGGCCAACGCGTTGTTTTCGCAGATAAACTTCCTGTGGCCTTTGGTAAGGCGTTTATTTTTTTGCGTTCCAACTTACTCATAACGAACTCCTGTTCAATTAACAAACCCGATAGAGCTTTAAAAGTGCAAGCCCGTCGGAGATCAATTGAACAGAGAGTGTCCTGCCCCGTCTACTGTCAGAACTAACAGGTACACAGGGATATCTGACGAAAGGTCAATCGGCCGTTCTTCCGGCGGACACCGTCCTTCATGACCCCTGATCGGCACGGTGTTGACCATGCTGATCGCCAAGCTGGCAGCGCTGGGGTTGAGTGCATTGACCCATCTGGATCTGCGTTCGCTGACACTGGGCATGATGCCCGGCGGGATTGCCGAGATGAGTTTGACGGCTGAGACCCTGCAATTGTCGGTGCCGCTGGTGACGGCGATGCAGGTGATGCGGCTGTTGTTTGTGTTGTTTTTGGCGGAGCCGTTGTTCAGGTATTGGAACCGGGAGCCGGATTCTCCCTGACATGAGTCCTGTGGCGAGGGGGCTTGTCGGAACGCCGCATCGCCCCGTTCGGCTGCGAAGCAGTCGTAAAATCTGAGGACTTCGGTGTGGTTGGTTTTGGGGCCGCTGCGCGACCCAACGGGGGCAAGCCCCCTCGCCACAATCTTCACACCGGCGGCAACCGCCACTCGATCGGCGTCTCGCCATTTTGTTCCAGAAACTTGTTCGCCCGACTGAAATGCCCGCAGCCAAGAAAACCGCGATAAGCCGACAGCGGTGACGGGTGAACCGACGTCAATACCAAATGCTTGGTGGCATCGATGAGTTTCTGCTTGCTCTGGGCATGCGCCCCCCACAGCAGGAACACCAGATGTGGCTGGTGCTCGCTGACCACTTCGATAATCCGGTCGGTAAAATACTGCCAGCCCTTGCCTGCATGGGCGTTGGCATTCGCCCGCTCCACGGTCATGGTGGTGTTGAGCATCAACACGCCCTGCTCCGCCCAACTCTGCAGGTAGCCATGGTTGGGGATGTCAATGTTCAGGTCACGTTTCAATTCTTTATAGATGTTCACCAGCGACGGCGGCGCCGGTACGCCCGGTTGCACCGAGAAGCACAACCCATGGGCCTGGCCGGGGCCGTGGTATGGGTCCTGCCCGAGGATGACCACCTTGACCTTGTCCAGCGGCGTGGAATTGAGCGCGTTGAAAATCAACGGTCCCGGCGGATAGATCTCCTTGCCCGCCGCGCGCTCCTGTTGCAGGAATGTGCGCAACTCTGCCATGTAAGGCTGGTCGAATTCGGCACGCAGGGCCTCCTTCCAGCTCGGTTCGAGTTTGATACGGTCGTCAGCAGTCATGGTTACATCCGGCAAAAACAATGGGGCGAACCCTAGGAAAGCCCATCACGCTTGTCAATTGATCTGACGCAGATCCGGCATTTTCCTATAGAGCGATCATACTGAACGCTCAAATTCCCGATCGAGGTCATGATGAATCTGCACTTCGAAGAACTCACCGGCACCGACGGCGCACGCATCGGCATCGCCAGCCTGGATGCCGAAAAGTCCCTCAACGCCCTCTCCTTGCCGATGATCAACGCCTTGCGCGATCAACTGGACGCCTGGGCCAAGGAACCACAGATCGTTTGTGTACTGCTGCGCGGCAATGGCGACAAGGCCTTTTGCGCCGGCGGTGAAGTGCGCAGTCTGGTGGAAGCGTGTCGCGCCCATCCCGGGGAAGTACCGCCCTTGGCTGCGCACTTCTTCGCGGCAGAATATCGCCTCGACTTCAAGTTGCACACCTACCCGAAACCGTTGATCTGCTGGGGTCATGGTTACGTGTTGGGTGGCGGCATGGGGCTGCTGCAAGGGGCGGGCATTCGGGTTGTCACGCCGAGCAGCCGATTGGCGATGCCGGAGATCAGTATCGGTTTGTACCCGGACGTCGGCGCCAGCTGGTTTCTGTCGCGGCTGCCCGGCAAGCTCGGGTTGTTTCTCGGCCTGACCGGCGCCCGGATGAACGGTCGCGATGCTATCGATCTGGACCTCGCGGACCGCTTTTTGCTCGATCAACAACAGCCGGAGCTGATCGAAGGTTTGCTGCAATTGAACTGGCAGGAACAGACCGCCATGCAGCTCAACAGTCTGCTCAAGGCCTTGCAACAAGAAGCGCTCGTAAAAATGCCCGAAGCGCAGTGGCTGCCGCGACGCCAGCAGATCGACGAGTTGCTGGATGTCAGCGACGTTCGTTGTGCCTGGAAGGCCATCAGTGCGCTACGCGTTCATAAAGACCCGCTGCTCAGTCGTGCGGCCTGCACCATGATTGAAGGCTCGCCCCTGACCGCTCATCTGGTGTGGGAACAGATCGCCCGCGCCCGGCACCTGTCGCTGGCTCAAGTCTTTCAGATGGAATACACCATGAGCCTCAATTGCTGCCGTCATCCGGAGTTCAGCGAGGGCGTTCGCGCGCGGTTGATCGACAAGGACCAGAAACCTCACTGGCACTGGCCGGATATCAACACGGTGCCGGAGGCGGCGGTGGAAGCGCATTTTCACAAGGTCTGGGAAGGTCGGCATCCGTTGGCGGATCTGTCGGAATACTGAAATCCGGGCACAAAAAAGCGGCGCTTCATGCGCCGCTTTCTATTGAGGAATTAGCGACGGCCGCCTCGGCCATCGTTGTCGCCATGGTCGCCTCTTCCGCCATGGTGATCCCGTCCACTGTGGCCCCGGGAATCGTCGTTCCAGTTGCCGCGACTACGACCATCCCAACCGTCGCGACGACCATCCCAACCACCGCGGTCATGACGGTCCCATCCGCGATTCTGGTTGCCGCGGTAGTCGTAATAGCGCGGTGCCGGTTGATAAACCCGCGGCTGGTAGTAATAACGTGGCGATGGCTGGTAATACCGTACAGGCGGCGAGTAGTACCTGCGCGGCGCTGTGTAGTAACCACCATCGGAGTAATACGGCGCTGGGGACGTGTAGACATCCGAGCGGTAGTAGCTGTCGCCATCGGAATAGGGCACGCACGCACCAAGAAACAATCCCGATAGAACGATCAGCAGAATATGGCGGAGCTGTTTTCGACAGAGCATGGCGGCCTCCTGGACCGCGAGTGAGCCACACCAGCGACGCTGGCAGGCGACAGTCAATTGTTCAGCGACTGTCGAAAGATCAGACAGTGAAATCGGGATCTGGTGCGTTTCTGTAACACGCCGAAACAGGTAGCCGATGAAAGGTTTTTCATCCTGACCAAAAGAAAACGGCGCCTCCGCAAGCCGGACGCGCCGTTGTACTCATGAGCCGTTTAGCGATGCCCGCGATCGTGATCACCATGGTAATAGCGAGGCCCACCGAAATAGTAGTAGCGATAACCCCCGTAAAAGCGTGGGCCGCCGTAGTAGTAAGGTGAGTAGTAATAGCCGGGGTAGTAATAAGGTGCCGGATAAACATCGGCGCCCCCTACATAGTAGTAACAGCCGGACAGACCCAAACCAAAAAACACACTGAGCAGTATTTGGCGGAGCTTTTTCTGACAGAACATGGAGGCCTCCTGAAAGACCTGCAACGGCAGTCGAGTCACACCTGTTTTGACTTTAAAACCGGCACCGAGTGCCAAACGACGTCGATCTTCAGATCAGCGGCCAGCATTACACCTGGCTTGCACATGACGGCTTGCCGACCGATCATGCGCAGCTCGGGCCAAGCAAACCGGCCATTACCGAATGACCCTTCATGAATAAACCTGATCTCTGCCCCGCCTGCGGCGCTTCCAACGACTGCAGCCTGGCCGACCCACGAACCGTCGATCGTGCCTGCTGGTGCTACGGCGTCAGCATCGACCCGGCGGTGTTCGAAACGCTGCCGGCCGAGCTGCGCGACAAGTCCTGCCTGTGCCCGGCCTGCGCCCGGGTCGAGGCGCAGTTGCAAGCAGCCGCCTGGCCGATCACGTAACATACGCAGCCCTTTTCCCACCGATCCCTGGCCATGCGCGTTGACCGTTTCCTCAGCAACCTGCCCCGCTTCAACCGCAAGCAGGTACGCCTGTTGCTGGTGGAAAAGCGCGTCAGAGTCGACGGAACTATCGTCAGCGACCCTCACGCCGAGGTTCTCGAGTTCAGCCGCGTGGAAGTCGACGACGAAGTGCTGCAGGTCGGTAAACCGGCCCGCTACTTCATGCTGCACAAACCGCCCGGCTGCGTCAGTGCGACCCGCGACCCGCAACACCCGACGGTGCTCGACCTGATCCATGAAGCGGACAAGGATGACCTGCACATCGCCGGTCGCCTGGACTTCAACACCACCGGCCTGATGCTGATCACCAACGACGGCACCTGGTCGCGACGGCTGACCCAGCCACAGACCAAACTGCCCAAGGTGTACTACGTCGAAACGGAGCAGCAGATCACTGCCGAGTACGCGATCACGTTCGCCAAAGGCCTGTACTTCGCCTTCGAAGACCTCACAACCCAACCTGCCGAACTGGTCTTGCTCGGGGCAAAATCGGCGCGCCTGAGCATCGTCGAGGGCCGTTATCATCAGGTAAAACGGATGTTCGGCCACTTCGATAACAAGGTATTGCGCCTGCACCGCGAACGCATGGGGCCGCTGCTGCTCGACGACGCGCTGAAGCCCGGCGAATACCGGCCGTTGAGCGTCGAAGAGATCCGATTGATCTAAGCCGACGACCGCTCAGCAGAAGTTGTCGAACATTTTTCGAAAGATACTTGCGCGATGACGTGACCCCTGCTTGAATCAGGACGTCGGCGCGAAATGTGACCGACGAGTCACCAAAACTACTCTAAGAAACTTTTTGCCGGCAGAGAACCCTCAGGTTCCGCCTTCCCCCGGCAAACTGCCCGCTTATAACAATACCCGTCGACCGGCGTGCAATGGATCGACATGGGCCTTCAAAAATTCCAGGCGTATGCCTACCTGTCACAAAGCTCGTGCAATCTGATTTGCGCGCATACCCGCTTGCCAGGAGTCTTATGTCATGAGGCCAGAAATCGCTGTGCTGGATATACAGGGTCAGTATCGGGTTTACACGGAGTTCTATCGCGCAGACGCCGCAGAAAAGACCATCATTCTGGTCAACGGCTCGATGTCCACGACTGCGTCGTTTGCCCAAACCGTGAAAAACCTTTATCCGCAGTTCAATGTGGTGTGCTACGACCAGCCCTACGCGGGCAAGTCCAAGGCTCACAACCTGCATGAGAAAATGCTGACCAAGGAAATCGAAGGGCAGATCCTCCTGGAGCTGATCGACCACTTCGCCGCCGAACACGTGCTGTCGTTCTCCTTTGGTGGCGCCGCCACGCTCGTCGCCCTCGCCCAACGGCCACGGCGCATCGAAAAGGCTGTGATCAGCTCGTTCTCGCCGGTGGTCAACGAGCACATGCTCGACTACCTTCAGCGCGGTGTCGATTACCTCGGCAACCGGGACGGTGACCGCGTCGGCCATCTGGTGAACAGCACCATCGGCAAACACCTGCCTTCGCTGTTCAAGCGCTTCAACCACCGTCACGTCAGTTCGTTGGCCGAACACGAATACGGGCAGATGCACTTCCACATCAGCGACGTGCTCAACAGCGACCGCAACTGCTACCTGAACGCGGCAAAGAAAATCAATGTGCCAGTGCTGTTCATGAACGGCGAATGGGACGAGTACACCGCCCCCGCCGATGCCAGGCTGTTCGCCGGCCATGTGCAACACAGCACCTTCAGCACCCTTCAGGCCACCGGCCACTTTCTCGACATGGAACACAAAACCGCTTGCCAAGACAGCCGTAACGCACTGCTGGGCTTCCTGAAACCGACGCAACTCGAAAGCCGACCGCGTTACCAGTACGTCCAGGACCACCATGCATTTGCAATCTGAAACAGAGTCATCGCGAGCAAGTCCCGCCCTACTGTGTTGAACGCACTCCCGTAGGTGCGAGGCTTGCCCGCGAATGACCGCCACGCGGTCGCTGATTGTGTTTCACCCGGCGCTAAAGCCATCGCGCATAAAGAAAAACTTCAAATCCGCGCTCACATCTGGTACAAAGTCAGCCGCTCTTAGCGGGTGTCGTATAATGGCATTACTCCAGCTTCCCAAGCTGATAACGAGGGTTCGATTCCCTTCACCCGCTCCAATCAGATTTCAGTCTCACGTCGTTTTTGACGGGGGATGCAAGTAAAGAAAAAACCGGCCTTAATGGCCGGTTTTTTTGTGCCTGGGATTTGGGGGCCCTCCAGTCCTTGACACCTCCGGCCCCGCATACTAGCGAATGCTATACTTCCTACGGATTGCATGAAGTGTGCAACGTTCCCCACGGGCGCAGATACCGACTGCAAATCTCAGTTTACGGCTGCGGGACAGAGGAGGCCTACGGCCAACACGAGATGGGAGGTGTGGCATGAACCGACACTATTACATCAGTGACAATCTCGACGATCTCGAAGCCCTTGAAACCGAACTGGAAGCCAACGGCATCAACACCGAACAAATTCATGTGCTCAGCGAACAAGTGGCTGATGTTGAAGAACATCATCTCCACGAGGTCAACTCGTTGATGAAACAGGATGTTGTTCACTCTGGCGAGATTGGTGCAGTGGTTGGTGTGCCACTCGCAGCGCTGATCCTTGGCGGTGCCTATTGGCTGGGCTGGACCGAAACCGCCGCAGGCTGGGTACCTTTTATCTTCCTTGCCATTGTTATATTTGGCTTCTGCATCTGGGAAGGCGGCTTTTTTGGTATTCAGGTACCTAACGCGCACTTCCGCAACTTTAAACAGATGGTGGAAGACGGCAAACATATCTTCTTCGTGGATGTTGATCCGAATCAGGAGCCGGTATTGGATCGGGTCATTGAACATCATCCAAAACTGAAGATCGCCGGCACGGGTACGGCATCCCCTCACTGGACAGTCGCCTGGCTGCACAAATGGCATCAGTTCAAGCGAACGATATAACGCCATTTACTGCGGGTTGACCCCGGAGGCTCAGAGCCCTCCGTAAGCTGCTTATTGACCGAAGAAAATGACCCGGCTGAGGAAAACATAATCCGCCTCGGTGGCCATCAGCCCGACGAGCACCAGCAAACATAACGGTGGCACCAATATGGCGTAGACCATGGCCAACCGTTCCCAGGCCATGTGCATGAAGATGGAGACAATTAAACCTGCCTTCAACAACATGAAAGTGATAATCAGGGCCCACCGAAGGTAGCCATGGAAGTGAAAGTAATCGACCAGATACGACATCGTACTGAGGACGAATAACAGCCCCCAGATTTTGAGGTACAAACTTATTGGATGTTGTTGACCCTGAGCATGCGCCATCACCCGTGCTCCTCTACCATAAATAGAAGAAAGCAAAAATAAACACCCACACCAAATCCACGAAGTGCCAGTAAAGCCCGGCTATTTCGACGTTCTGATAGTTTCCGGAGCGCTCATAATCGCCTCGCATGACTTTCATCGCCACAATGCTGAGGTAGATGGCGCCGATTGACACATGCAGCCCGTGGAAACCGGTAATCATGAAGAAGCTGGCCCCAAATTGTGCCGCGCCCATGGGGTTCCCCCAGGGACGCACGCCTTCCGCGATGAGCTTGCTCCATTCAAATGCCTGCATGCTGACAAAGGTCACGCCCAAGGCCGCGGTCGCCAGCATCAGGGCCGTGGTTTTCGCACGATCACGGCGATAGGCGAAGTTAACGGCCATGGCCATGGTGCCGCTGCTGCTGATCAGCACAAAGGTCATGATGGCGATCAGGATAAGCGGGATTTCTCTGCCGCCGATCGTCAATGCGAACACCTCACTGGGGTTCGGCCAAGGGGCGGTGATAGTCATGCGGACCGACATGTAGCCGGTTAAAAAACAGGTGAATATAAACGTATCGCTGAGCAGGAATATCCACATCATCGCCTTGCCCCAGGGGACCTGCCTGAAAGCCTCCCTATCCGAGGCCCAGTCGCTGGCGATGCCCTGCCATCCCGGGACAGGCGGCGGGCTTGGTGGATTGGATGAACTTGACTCGGCCGGTGCTAATGGGTGCGATGCCATGGTTTTTCACCTCAGGCCGCAGAATCTGGCGATGGCTTCATAGGTTTGCGGCGTGCTGGTCAGCAGCGCGAATAGCACGAACCAAAGACCCAATAAGTAGTGCCAATAGATGGTACAGAGCTCTACGCTGGTGCTGAGTTGCCGCAACGGCACGTGACGCAGGAATTTGGCGACGGTTATGCCCCAGGCAATCAACCCGCCCAACAGGTGAAGGCCATGCACACCGGTCAACAGGTAGAAGAAACTGTTGGCCGGATTGCTGGCGACAAAGTAGCCCCAGGCGACAAACTGCTGCCAGACCCAGACTTGTCCCGTCAGAAAGGCAATTGCAAATACCCCCCCCACTACAAAACCCATGACCGTTGCGTCCAGTCGAGCCTGTCGGGCGGCCATGCGCGACCACTGCAGTGCGATGCAACTCAGTACCAGAAAAGCCGAATTCACCCACAACGGCCATGGGTTGGCTAAAGGCGCCAAGGGGTCTGTCAGGGGTAGCCAGTCGGCCATTTGTGAGCGGGCAATGAAGGCGAGCAGGAAGAGAAAGAATAACGAACTCACCACAGCCAGAAACAAGCGCAGGCCTACCTTTGCGGTTTGGCTTCTATCGGCGTCGGCCTGAACACCTTCAGGATCGCGATTCCAACTGCCGCCGGGGTCAGCGTCGTCGGCGTTTCTCAACAGCAGCCTGTTCATGTTTTAACGTCCGCTATCTTGGTTCCGGCACTGAGTTGCCGCATTTGCTCCAGCTCCTCGGCAGAGACCGTTTGCGGCACGAAATCCTGCTCTATCCCCGGCACGCTGTAGTCATAGGCCCAGCGATGCACCACCGGCAGTTTCGCTCCCCAGTTACCGTGTACCGGTGGGGTGTTCGGCGTTTGCCATTCCAGACTGGCCGCCCCCCAAGGGTTACTGCCCGCGGGTTTGCCTTTGAATACACTCCAGGCCAGGTTGAACACGAACAGCAACTGGGAAACGCCGACGGTCAATGCGACCACCGTAATGAAGGCATTCAACTCTTGCGCCGACTGCGGAATGAACGCGTAGTTTTCATAGGCGTAGTAACGGCGCGGCATGCCCTGGAATCCCAGGTAGTGCATGGGGAAGAAGATGGCGTAGGTGCCCAGAAAGGTAATCCAGAAATGCAGCTTGCCCAGGGTGTCGTTAAACATGCGCCCGGTGACTTTCGGGAACCAATGGTAGATGCCGCCGAACACCACCAGTACCGGTGCGACTCCCATGACCATATGGAAATGGGCGACGACGAAATAGGTGTCCGAGAGCGGAATGTCCACGATCACATTGCCGAGAAACAACCCTGTCAGACCGCCCACCAGGAAGGTAACGATAAAGGCCAGGGCAAACAGCATCGGCACGGTCAGATGAATGTCGCCCCGCCACAGGGTCAACACCCAGTTATAGACTTTCAGTGCAGTCGGCACCGCGATGATCAAGGTGGTGACGGCGAAGAAAAAACCGAAGTACGGGTTCATCCCGCTGACATACATATGGTGCGCCCAGACCACAAAGCTGAGCACGCCAATCGCAATAATCGCCCACACCATCATTCGGTAGCCGAAGATATTTTTACGCGCATGGGTGCTGATCAAGTCGGAGACCAGGCCAAATGCAGGAAGAGCCACGATGTAGACTTCCGGGTGGCCGAAGAACCAGAACAGGTGCTGGAATAATATTGGGCTGCCGCCCTGATGATTGAGCTGCTGCCCCAGCGAGATGATCGCCGGCATAAAGAAGCTGGTGCCCAACAGCTTGTCGAACAGCATCATGACCGCGCTGACAAACAACGCCGGGAAGGCCAGCAAGGCCATGATCGAGGCCATGAAGATTCCCCATACGGAGAGTGGCATGCGAAACAATGTCATGCCGTGCGTGCGTGCCTGCAATACCGTGGTGACGTAGTTCAGCCCGCCCATGGTGGCGGCGACAATAAAAATCGCCAGAGAGACGAGCATCAGGACAATGCCCCATTCGACCCCGGGTGTCCCCTTGGTGATGGACTGCGGCGGATAGAGCGTCCAGCCCGAACCGGTGGGACCGCCCGGCACAAAGAAACCGGCGAGCAATACCAGTACCGCCACCAGGTAGAACCAGTAGCTCAGCATGTTGACGTAGGGGAAGACCATGTCGCGGGCGCCCACCATCAGTGGGATCAGATAGTTACCGAAGCCACCCAGAAACAGGGCCGTCAGCAAATAAATGACCATGATCATGCCGTGCATGGTCATCGCCTGATAGTAAGTATTGGCGTCCATGAACGCCAAACTGCCGGGGAAGCCTATCTGTAAGCGCATCAAGTCGGACAACACCACGGCGATAAGCCCCACGAACAGAGCCGTCAAGGAGTATTGAATGGCTATGACCTTGTGGTCCTGACTCCAGATGTATTTGGTCAGGAAACTTTTAGGCTCGTGCAGTGCTTCTGTTTCGGCTTGCTCCGCATAGGCCATCACGTCATCCTCCTGTCGAAGTTTCGGTGTACTGCTGGCTGCTTACGGCTATTTCCCTGGCTGCGCCTTGCTCGTATCAGCGTCGGCATTCGCTTTGGATTTGATAAAGGCGATCAGTGCATTCAACTCCTTATCGCTGGGAGCAAAGACCGGCATGACGGGTGCATACCCCTTGACGATTTTGGCAGCGGGATTAAGAACCGAGTCTTTTATATAGCCCTCATCGACCTTGATGCTCGTACCGTCGGCAAGGGTTTCGGTCTTGCCGTACAGACCCTGCCAGCTGGGACCGATGCCCTTGCTGCCATCAACACTGTGGCAGGCCAGGCAGCCGAGCGATTCGGCCAACCGCTGTCCCTGCGCCGCCAGGTCCTCACCTGGGCCCGGCGCTTGGCCGGCAGCAGATTCGTCGCCTTGTCGCGCAGCACCCAGTGATTTGATCAGGGCGATGAGTGCACCCAGTTCATCGTCATTGAGAGTATAGGTCACCATGACCGGCGGGTAGCCTTGTACCAGGCGGGCCTTCGGATCGAGGATCGACTCTTTCAGGTAAGCCTCATCGACCTGCACGCTGCTGCCATCGGCAAGCTGTTCAGTGCGGCCATACAAGCCCTTCCATCCCGGGCCGAGACTGGCACTGCCATCCTGGCTATGGCAGGCCCCGCAACCGTATTTTTCGACCAACTGGCGGCCTTTTTCCAGCACGCTGTCCTGACTGGGCTTGGCAGCCGTGGCTAATGTCTGTGCAAACGTCGGTTGGCTGTTCAGCCATTGATCGAAGGCGCCCTGCTCTTCCACGATCATCTGGCCGCGCATGTTGTAATGACCGACACCACAATATTCAGCGCAAAGAATTTCATACTTTCCGGTTTTGGTCGGAGTAAACCAAAAGTACGACACCATCCCCGGCACCATGTCCATCTTGCTGCGGATTTGCGGAACATAGAAATCGTGCAGCACATCTTTGGATCGCAGTAAAACTTTCACCGGCTTATCGAGCGGAAGACGAACTTCATTGCTTTTTATCAGTACATCGTCCTGCCCGGCAGGATCATTGGGATCAAGGCCGAGGGGGTTGGTGGAATCAACAAATTTGATATCTGACTTACCCAACTTCCCGTCTTGGCCAGGGAAGCGAAAGGCCCACTGCCACTGCTGGGCGATCACTTCAAGCTCATAGGCATTTTTCGGTACCCGGATAAAATCATCGTAAACAACCAGGCCTGGCGCCAACATGGCGACAATACCTACCGAAGTAACGATAATTAACCATAGTTCCAGTTTTTTACTTTCTGGTTGGTAGTGCGCCCTGGATCCCTCCTTGTGACGATAACGCATCACCGCCACCGCCATAAAAACCGTGATGGCGATGAAAAATATTCCGCTAATGATCAGGGTGATAAACAGGGTGGTGTCTATGGATCCCCAGTTGGAAGCTGCCGGTGTTGCATGCCAGGGCGCGAGTATATTGAAGAGTACTGATGCAATAACGATTAGTATCAAGACAATTGCTATTGCCATGTTCTCTTCATCCTGTTCCTGTTGCTCATTGGTTATGCCAAAGCATCGCCGCTGACGTCCAAGCAGGGCAGACAACTGCCACCCATCCCGGTGGCAAAGTCAGTAAGAAGTATAGAGCCATCGGGCTGGACCGTGAGGTGGGCAAGCGAGGTCCGGTTGCCAGCTATACTCAATTTCAGATTACGGACGGCAGAGATTGGCCAGCAGCGGCCCAAAAAAACGAACCCTGCCTATGCGTAGCAGTCAGACAAGTGATGGCATTGAGAAGGGACAATAGCCACCGAGTCCAGTAGCCCAGCAGTCCACGATGGAGGTTTTGTCATGAGTGCCCTGACGCTCGAAGGCTGGTGCAAGCCCAGTCCCGACCAGAAGTCCATCCCGGTCGGTGAGATCCATTTTTACGTCGACGGCCCCCTCCATCTGCGTCTGGAGGAAGCTGAAGAACGCCTGCAGAAGACCCATGAGCGTGAAGCCATGGTCGACGTCGACATGAGCACAATGGATTTGGTCTTGCCAGAGGGATGCGGCCCCTTGTCCGATTGCCAAATGCGCGTCTATATACATAAAGAGCACGATTACGAGCGAGGTCAGTTCCATTTGGTCGGGCATCGAGCGAGCGATGGCAGCGTGATCTATACCAACGCGGTTATGATTGATCAGTTGCTTTAGAAACGCCGCATGATGCGCGGGAACGCAAAAACCGGTCCGCAGCGGCCGGTTTTTTATGCCTGAAATTTGAGTATTCCTGGCGCTTCAGCGCTGCGGCAAAACCCTGCAATACAGAAAACGGGTTCTACCCAAACCATCGCGACATACCCTCCTAGACTCGTTTCAGGCCGCTCTTCCATCCGTATCCAGGGTGTATTGGTGGTTATAGTGTTGATTAGTGATTTTCAGTAGGTATAGTAACCACAAGCACACCACAGGGAGGTGATGTGAATAGCCGGTTTTTGATAAGCCAAATCGTCGCGGACGGCTGGTATCTGGTACGAATCAGGGGGAGTCATCACCACTTCAAGCATCCGACCAAGCCTGGACTGGTGACGGTTCCTCACCCGAAAAAGGACCTGCTCAAGAAAACGGCCATTAGTATTTTGCAACAGGCGCTGCTCTGACGAACCGATGGACTGCGCCCTCGGAGGATAACGAACATGCTTTACCCCATCGCGATTTCCATGGGTGATGACGAACACGCCTGGGGCGTAGAAGTTCCGGATATTCCGGGTTGCTTCTCCGCCGGTGAAGATCTGGATGACGCCATGGCCATGGCTCGCGAAGCCATCGAAGGTCATTTCGAGATTCTGGCCGAAGACGGATCACCGATTCCGCCCGCCAACAAAGTGACCCTGCATGCGGCCAATCCACAGTACGCAGGGTGCACGTGGGCCGTGGTGGATATCGATGTCACCAAATACCTGGGCAAGGCGCAGAAACTCAACATCACCCTGCCCGGCTATCTGCTCAACCGCATCGATGAGTACGTATTGCACCATCCGGAAGAGAAAAGTCGCTCCGGGTTTCTGGCCTCGGCGGCGCTCAAGGTCTTGCAGCAAAGTTGATAGCCTGAAAATCGGGTCAATCAAGGGGACAAATGTGTCCCCTTTGATTCGTCAGCGCGTTGCCACCATGAACAACCGCGGAAACGGCAGCAGCACCGAACCATCGCTCAGCGCCGGATAGGCCCGCTCGATTGCCGCCTGATACTGCTTGAGATAGTGCGCCCGTTCCACGTCATCCAATGGTTCGAGAAAAGGCCGCAAACCGGAGCCCTTGAACCACTCGACCACGCCCGATGCGCCGTCCGCGAGCGGATGATAGTAAGTGGTGCGCCATACATCGACGCGAGTGCAGTGGCCACGCAGCATTGAGTAGTAGCCGCTTGCACCCTCCATTTCCGTTCGCAGGCCGGCAGCCCTTGCCAGCTTGTCAGCCCAAGGGCCGTTCGCTGCGACCTCGCGCATCAACCGGTGCGACGGTTCGTTGAGGTTATCGGGCATCTGGATCGCCAGGCTGCCGCCGGGCGTGAGCCTGTTCACCAGTGATGGCAGCAACCTGGCGTGATCCGGCACCCACTGCAGCACCGCATTGGCGAAGATCACGTCAAACGGGCCGGTGTCGCTCCAGGTATCAATGTCAGCAACGTCGAAACGTACCTGAGGCAAACGCTTGCGGGCGGCCTCGATCATATCGGTCGAACTGTCCAGCCCACGCACCGCGGCATCGGGAAAACGCTGCACCAGCAACTCGGTCGAATTACCGGGGCCACAACCGATATCGATGGCCGAACGGACGTCCACCGCAGGGATGGCGGCCAGCAAGTCACGCGCCGGGCGCGTGCGCTCATCTTCGAAAGCTACGTATTGTTTGGCGGACCAACTCATATCGCTCTCCTGTCGGGTGCATTGTTGTCGCCAGAGGCAGACAACCGGTTGGCTACGATACATCGTCCGCGTCAGTTAACCCACGCCCCCACCCGCCAATGCCAGCCATCGTTACGTTGCTCCCAGTGCGGATGCACATAACGATACCCCGGTCGCTCCGGGACCCAATGGCCATGAACCGCGACATAACGCCCGCCTTCCCAACGCCAGTACCCCCTGGACCAGAGGTAACCCGGTCGCCCCGCAGGCTCTACCTCGATAACGCGTTCCGGCGGCGCCTGCGGTGCGATGACCTCAACATATTCACGCTGCACAGGACGCCGGTCATGAACGACCCGTTCCTGCACACAACCCGCCGCGGTAACCACCACTGCCAGCAACACCATGTAACGTAACAACATGCCGCCTCCTCTGGCTTGAAAGCCAAGTTGAGTGAACCAGCAAAAAACGCCCCCTTTTCAACCATGCTCCTGCCTGGCTCACTGCTTTTTTAACAGGTCTTGTCTGTCTATTGCCTGAACCCGGATCACTTGACGATCGGAAAACACAGAGGATCTGGATGAGCCTTTTTTATCGCCAAATCGTAGGAAGCCATAACCGAAATGACCGTTCGTCGACCGACCGGCAAAGCAGTTTTGACAGCATGAAAATGGCATCTATAGTCCTATCGCGGCCTGTTGGAAGGAACCCAACCCGTCATTTCAAGGCAAGGAGCAAGGCCAGCTCGTACCCGTGATCGAGTGGGTTCCCCAGTAGTGTGTTCGCAACGGCCACAAGGCAAGCAAGCGTTGTCGTGCCTGGTAAGTAGCCAGACAATCACTATGTTAAAAGGAGCTTCACTATGTCTCGAGTCACGGATGTACTTGTTTCCATCGACACTGAAACCATTCTGAAAAACTACCCGAACATCAGCAAAAACCCTGCTTCGCCGACGATGATCGACGTCAATCATGTGTACATGGTGACCAATCAGAACAACGTGGTGAGTGGCCAGGCCGGTGGCGAGCTCAACTTGAAAGCCCAGGTAGGCGACTTGATTCGCTGGCGTGAAACCAGCCTGTCGCAGAGCTTCGAGACTGCAGTGGTTTTCTACAAGTTCATCGGTAACGCCGGCAACGAGTTGATCTCCACGCCCACGCCACGCAAGGCTACCGCCTGCGTCGCCGTTCCGAATACCAGCAACCCGTCGGTGCCCAGTTGCCAGAAAGTCGATAACTATTACTGGTCTTCGGAGACCCTTGCGTGCGGCAGCGTGACCTATCACTTCAACTTCCTGATCGTGGATCGCAACTGCCAGATTGTCGGCTGCTGCTCGTGGGATCCGTTCATTACCATCCGTAATTGACGATGGCCTGGCCCCTCGGCAACGAGGGGTCACCCCAGTTCGTTGCCGCCTCGGCTGGAACAGGATGTCTTGCTTGAAACCGAAGCGGTTACCGTTTTGCGTCAACATCATGAAAGGAATCCATGATGACTTCCGAACCGATTACCCCCCCTTCGGCGAGTACCGTGACCGCCAATAGCGTGCTGCTGGTCGTCGATGCCGAATCGCTGCTTTCGCGCTATCCGCAACCCAGCCTTGACCCGCAAAAGCCGACCGTGATTGAAGATGGCTTCATCTTCGGCATCAGCGCTACATCAGCAGCAGAAAATGTTAAAAATGACAGTAAAATTGCACTAACCACCAACAACGGAAAAGTCTTTCATATTCGCGGCAGGACCGTCAGTTTGCTGGCCGAACACAGCGTGGTATTCCACAACATCACGGTGGACGATACCGGGATCCTTTCTCCGCCCAAACTGATCGTCCATGGCGACCAGACCGTCCCCGCGCCCGACCCCGCCAACCCGAACCAGCCGGGCAGCCACAAGGCCGATGATCATTATTGGGAGTGCTCGCAACTGAGCACGGGCGTGGCAACCTGCGAACTGAGCTTCATGCTGATCAACCAGCGCTGCGAAGCGCTCGGGTATTTCAGCTGGAAGACTGAGGTGACGCTGTCGGCGTGAATAAAGATTATCGAGTAGGAGGCGGCTTCACAGCCGTCGTCCTCTCACACCACCGTACGTACGGAAACGAGCAAGTCCAGGCACTTACAGTGGCAAGGTATTGCAGTGCTTGATCTCCTTGAGCGAAAAACCGGTGTACATTTCCTTGATATTGCCGAGCGTACGTATGCGATGCATGGCGAGTTCATGGAATGCCTCCATGTCTTTGACGACTACCTGCAGGAGGTAGTCGTATTTCCCCGACACTTTGTGACAGGCAATAATGTTGGGCAGCGCCAGGACGCCCGCTTCGAAATGTTCCATGGCTTGCTCGGAGTGACTATCGAGGGTGACGCTGATGAAAGCGAAAAGTCCCAGCCCTATGGTCTTCGGGTTCAAGTGCGCGTGATACCCGACAATCACCTCCTCTTCCAGGCGCTTCAGGCGCTTCCAGCAGGCTGGCGCTGACAGGCAAACACGAGCGGCGATCTCGGCGTTCGTCAGGCGACCATTCATTTGCAGAATTTCCAGAATTGAACGATCAACCTTATCCATTTCCGCCATGTGTTCTCTCCCTTTAACAATGCGTACGCGGTAGGGCGATTGGCCCCATCTCGCAGGTCCTTGATCAAGCATCCATTTCTAGAAACTACAAATACTAGAAAGAAAATTACATAAAGAACACATTTTGGATAATTAACGACTGAAAAATAACTAAATACAGACCCGTTTCGAAAACTAATTTTCGAGGCACTGAAATACAATTTCTTGTCATTTCCGACACCCAAGCCACTGGCTCTGACAATAAAAATAAGTAACAACGGAGGCAATATTGAGCATTTTCAGAACAAAAGACCTGGACGCAATGATTGCTGCTGCCCGAGCGCCTGCAGGGTTGAAAAAAGTGCTGGGGCCGATGGATTTGGTCCTGATTGGTATCGGTGCAATCGTGGGGACGGGCATCTTTGTATTGACCGGAACCGGCGCATTGACTGCGGGACCGGCCCTTATGGTTTCATTCCTGATAGCAGCGTTGGCCTGTGCATTTGCAGCGCTCTGTTATGCCGAGTTCGCCTCATCTGTACCGGTAGCAGGCTCTATTTACACCTACAGCTACGCGACACTGGGAGAGTTGGTGGCCTGGATGATCGGCTGGGATCTGATGCTCGAATACGGACTGGCCAGTTCGGCTGTGTCTGTTGGGTGGTCGGGTTACTTCCAGTCCCTGCTGAGCGGATTTGGGCTGAATCTTCCGGTTGTGCTTACGGCGGCGCCAGGCTCTTTGCCCGGTGTGGAAACCTGGTTCAACCTACCCGCGCTGGTGATTATGCTGGCAATTACCTGGATGCTTTCCATGGGCATCAAGGAATCCGCGCGCGTAAACAACGTGATGGTGATCATCAAAATCGCCGTGGTGCTGCTCTTCATCGCCGTTGGTGTGCGACATGTTCAGCCGGCTAACTGGCAACCTTTCGCGCCCTTCGGTGGCCATGGCATTTTGAGTGCTTCGGCCTTGGTTTTTTTTGCTTTTATTGGCTTCGATGCGGTTTCCTCTGCCGCCGAAGAAGTGAAAAAGCCGGCACGTGACCTTCCCATCGGTATTATCGGTTCCTTGGCCGTTTGTGCGGTGTTATACGTTGCCGTTTCAATGATCATGACCGGCATCGTGCCCTATGCCCAATTCCTTGGCGTTGATCATCCGGTTTCATTGGCGTTGCAACATGCCGGTGAAAGCTGGGTTGCCGGGTTCGTTGATTTAGGCGCAATCGTTGGCATGACGACTGTCATTCTGGTGATGGCTTACGGTCAAACCAGGATCATCTACGCGATGTCGCGCGACGGACTGCTTCCCCAGCGCCTTTCCAGGGTTCATACACGATTCGGCACCCCATTTTTCGCCACCTGGATGGTCGGAATAGTCTTCGGGCTGATCTCGGCACTGATTCCGCTGAACGTCCTCGCAGAGCTGATCAACATCGGTACGTTGGCCGCATTCAGTCTGATCTCGGTGGCAGTGATCGTCTTGCGCAAGACCCGACCCGATCTTCCTCGCGCATTCAGATGCCCGGGCGTGCCCATTGTTCCATTGCTCGCCATCGCGTTCTGCGTAACCTTGATGACCTTCCTCAAGCAGACGACCTGGCTGGCATTTGGGGCGTGGTTGGCCATTGGCCTGGTGATCTACTTCGCCTATGCGAGGCGCCGCTCGTTATTGCATTAATCCAGCATTTCGTCAGGTCTCTTTGGAGTGTCAATCAACCTCCAATAGTTTTCAGGTGCGAAACTGCATTCCAGTTGCGCACCTGATTGCATTCGCCAGTCAACCCTCACCTCATTTGTCCTGTTTTTAGCCCCAGGAGAGCAGTGGCGCGCATTTGCAGTGGCGAACTCTATTTATTCAGTTACCCCATTTAGCTCATGACTTAGGCCCGCCACGGTGGAAGAGCCCCTTCGAAAAGTGAAAAGGCTCGATGCAGGAAACTGTTGAAGCGAGCGGCATCACGCCGCAGCCCTGCCTGTTGACCACCAATCAGGCACAGATGGGCCACCTGACCAATCACTTCTGCTTGGCCTGGCATATGGACCAAGCGGCGGCACGTGCGTATCGCGAAGTCCAGTCGTCTTGTATCAACACGCTGCTGAAACTCGCCTACCAACGGATCATGCAGCGACCAGGCTCGGATGGAAATTTCCCGCCCAGGTTGTTTCTCAGCGGCAATACTCAAGTAGCGTTTCAAGGTTTCGCCCGCGCTACGACCCTGCGCCGCATAAGCGAGCATGCGCTCCGTGTAGTCTTCTTCCCAAGCGGCCAGCAAGGTGCGGACAAAGTCTTCGCGATTGCGGAAATGGTGATAGAACGATCCGCGGGTCACACTCAATCGGCGCGATAGACTCTCGGCCGAAACGCCGATATGCCCTATTTGGTCGAGGGCCTCAAAACCAGCCGCGATCCAATGGTTACGAGTTAGTTTTCTCACCCGTTATTTCGCTCCATGTTTAGCGCCATACAGACTGTGTATGGTGCGCAACCGATTGATACGCTGCGAACACCAGCAAAGATGGCCGTTGCGTTTTGCACGCTAGCACTTTTCATGGAGCTCGCCTTGAAGAAAATCGTTCTGGTTGCTTTCGACCAATTCACTGATATCGACCTATTCCTGATGTGGGACATCTTAGGCCGCAAC
Source organism: Pseudomonas sp. FP1740 (assembly GCF_030687165.1). Lineage (NCBI taxonomy): Bacteria > Pseudomonadati > Pseudomonadota > Gammaproteobacteria > Pseudomonadales > Pseudomonadaceae > Pseudomonas > Pseudomonas sp. FP1740. The sequence continues at coordinate 1,494,425 of NZ_CP117461.1, read as the reverse complement.
ACCGAGGACTGGCACGTCCGAATATTGGCTTCCAGCTCTATCGTGCGATCGGCGCACGGCCTGCCTGTTTCGGTGCACGGTCCGCTTTCCGAGGCCAATAGCGCCGACGCGGTATTGTTCGTCAGCGGCAAGGAAGGGATACCCGCTGCACTTGCCGCCCCAGATTTCCTGCTGTCGTTTGAACTTGACTCCAGACGCCAGCGAATCGGCTCCATATGCGCCGGAGCTTTCATTCTCGAACGGCTTGGGCTGCTCAGCGGCCAAGCAACTACACACCCGGATGCACGATCGAGCTTGCAAGCTCTGGGACTTGAATCCATGGACCAGCCTCTTGTATGCCAGGGGAACGTTGCAACCGCTGGCGGATGCCTTTCGGCGCTCTATCTGGTGGGATGGTTGGTTGAATCCTGGTTCGATGTCGACAAGCGCCGTGCGACGTTGCTCCCTGTTCTGCCAGCTGGGCAGCAAGAGCTCTATGATGCCTTGATCGGGTTCAGCATCCGACAAGCACTTACAGGGCGACAAGGAGCGTTATACGACAAACCATCGCAACAAGAAACGCGACATGGCATGTCGTCTAATTGGTAGTTAGAACTCAGGAGAGATCCCCGATGCCCCGAGAATTTGAGCTCATTATGTCCGTGCCAGTCCCCTCGAGGTCCGGCATCACCCACCTTTACAAGTCAATGAACCTAGCGGACGCTTTTGCGATTCGGCTCCCTGCGGGCACATCCAGCAATCCAGATTTGCTAGCTCGATTCATCCTTTCCCACCAGCCATCCTGGATCGGATGGCTCATGAAAGTCCGAGACACTATCGTTGCCTGTTTTGGTCTCAAGACCGCCAAACATCTGGCATCACTTGCTAATCGGATTGGAATCTTCAAGGTCTACAGCACGAACCAGACTGAAATCGTGTTGGGAGAGGACGACAAGCACCTCGACTTCCGGATATCGATCCTATGTTCTGGAGAGGCAGAGCCAGAAGGCAGTCGCCAACTCGTTTTTTCAACCGTGGTCCAGTGCCACAACCGTCTAGGCCGGGCCTACATCTTCGTTATTGCCCCATTTCACCGCTTGGTTGTTAAGGCCAGCCTCCGCAGTGCCGCGCGCATCGGTTGGCCTCTGGCTACCTGCCCCTAAGGCCTAACCCGCCCATCGTAAGGTTGTTCTGGCAAGCCTGGCCAAGGCTCTCATGTCAAACGTCAGGCCTCTATACCTCTAAAGATTCCAAACGCAGCAAGTGCCCTTCAAAGCCCCGGCTTTTCATCAACCACGGGGCTTTCAAACAGAATTTTCATGACACCCGTGCGGTCTGAAAATCAGGCGCATCCCTATAAGGAGCACGGCAATGAAATTCGCGAAAATCGCACAGAAACTCTCCCTATGGGCGGGCCAACCCCGGACATTTATGGGCGCGATCATTCTGATTGTCCTTTGGGGCCTGAGTGGGCCGATTTTTCATTTCAACGATACCTGGCAACTGATCATCAACACCTCGACCACGATCATCACCTTCCTGATGGTGTTCCTGATCCAGAACACCCAGAACCGTGACACGGACATTTTGCACTTGAAGATCGATGAGTTATTGCGGGTGACCAAGGACGCGCAGAACGCGATGCTGGGGCTCGAGTCCCTGGACCTCAAACAGCTGGAAGCGTTGAGAAAGAAATATCGCACCCTCGGCGAGGGGGAAACGATTTCCCTGGACGGCACGGTCGTCGAGGAAACCAAGAAGGATTCGAATCAGGATTGATCCCGGCAGCGGGTGACCGACGTCACCCGCGCAACAGACTGACTAACGACTGGCTTGCAGCGCCCTGGCCATTTGCAGATGGTTTTGCAGTTTGGGCAGGGTTTCTTCGGCGAAGGCTTTGATTTGCGGCACGTCCGTTGTCTGCGCTTGTTGTTGAAGTTGCTCGATGGCTTCCTGGGTGGTTTTTACCTGACTGTCGACGTACGCCTGATCGAAAGAGGTATCGTCCTTAATCTCCGGTATCAAGGCTTTGGCCTTGTCGACCACCTCTTCGCGTGACGCGACCGGTAAATCGAGTTGCTTGGCAATTTTCGCCAGATGCTGGTTGGCGGTGGTGCGATCGTTGATCACCACGATGGTGTAATCCTTGACCTCTTTGGATGCGGTTTTCTGGTGCGCCAGGCGGCTGGCTTCGATGTCGGCCATGCCTTGGGCCGACGCCTCATTGACGAATTCGGCGGGAGACTGGGCAAAGGCACTGCTGGCGCACAGGCCCAGTAACGTGGCAAAACCGGCATTGCGTAAACGGGTGGCCATCCGGCTCATGGTCGCGCCCTCCTTCCTGAAAATTCAAACGGGAGCTTGCGCCCCCGTCCATTAAACAAAACTACCTTCACCTATTACGGAGTTTTCTGACCGCCTTTGCGGCCCATGCCGCCTTTGGCAGGGTCTTTATCAACAGTCGTCGTGGTAGTTTTCCCACCTTTGCGAGCGGCTTCAGACGCCTTCGTTCGATCGATGGCGCTACCCGGGCTCGGATTTTTTGAAGTAGGCATGGTTCTCATCCTCTTGGTGATGATCACAGCGAGCAGACGCCCGCATAGGATATGAATTTCCATGCCTGAAAAGGTTTAGAAAACCTGGCAACGTCACGACGAACGGTGACGGATTTTCAGACCTCGAGACGTGAATGGTGCTGGCGTTTGGCGGCGTACATTGCCTCATCGGCATGCCTGAACAGCTGCTTTTCTTCGGTGCCATGTTCGGGGTATCGCGCGACGCCGATGCTCGGCTGGATCGTCAGATTGTGCCCGTCCAGACGCAGGGGCTGAACCAGCACCTGGCGGATTTTCCCCGCCACATTCTCGGCATCTTCGGCGGCGTGAATACTGTGCAACAACACGACAAATTCATCACCACCAATGCGCGCCACCGTGTCGGTTTCGCGCACGCAGCCCTTGAGCCGATTGGCGACCGCTTGCAGCAGCATGTCACCGACCGCATGACCGAAGGTGTCATTGACTTGCTTGAAGCGGTCGAGGTCGACATAGAGCAACGCCATTCGACCGGAGTCTGCCCGGGCCAGCGCCAGCGAAGCTTTGAGGCGTTCGCGCAGCAATTCGCGATTGGGCAGCTGAGTCAGTTGATCGTACTGGGCCATGCGCTGGAGCCGGGCGTGCAACTGCTTGCGTTCAATCGCGGTCGCGACCTGGGCGCAAACATACTGCAGCAACTCCTTGTCTTGCTCGGTGTAGCGCTCGCCGCCCGGCACGCTTTTGACGATCAGGGCGCCGATGGTGCCGTTTTGCGAACTCAACGGCACGCCCAGCCAGCAGGGTGAGTCCTGGCCCTTGACCAATGCCGCAAACCCTTCCGGCAGATTGTCCTGATCCGGGGTCAGCAGAATCGGCAAGCCACTGCGAATCACTTCTGCGCACAAACGCCCGGTAACAGTCCCGGGATCCTCGGGTTGCAGCTCATGGTCGTCGACGTGATAGGGAAAATTCAGCTGCGCGCAGTGCTCGTCATACAGTGCCACGGAGAAATTCAACGCCGGCAGCCATTCGCCGATGATCGAATGGATGCGTTTGAACAGCGCCAGCAAATCTTCCGCCGCGTGGGCCGCTTCGGAGATTGCATACAGCGCCGCTTGTCGGGACTCGGCCTGTTTGCGCTCGGTGATGTCGCGCGCCACGGCGATACGCAACTGATCGACCTCCGACCAGCGTGCCGACCAGAGAATGTGCACCACCCGGCCGTCCTTGCGCAGATAACGATTTTCAAAGTTGAGCTTGGGTTCGCCCCCCATGATCTCCCGCGCGGCGTCGAGGGTACGCTGTCGGTCGGCAGGGTGAACCAGGTCGATCATCGACTGGCCGATCAGCTCGTCGGGGGTGTAACCGAAAATGCGCTCGCAGGCCGCGCTGACAAATACGAAGCGACCTTGTTTGTCCACCGCACAGACGGCGTCCAGCAAGAGATCGATGTAACTCGCCAATGGCGCGGAATTTCTGGTTTCCATGATGCCGAGAGCATGTCCGGACAATGCAACATTGAACAACCCTCCCTGACCGGTCATACGCCCAAGCGATGACTGTGCAGCCGACGCTTCCCTGCGTTCAGCCTCAAGACTTGTTCGTCACCAGCCCAGGCAGCGCATGCACCAGGGCATTGATGGCGAAACCGATGAACATGACCCCGCACAAGCGGGTGATCGCCAGTTCATGACGCTGATACAACTTGCGCACCTGACGCGCACCGACGATGCCAATGAGAATAGCGTAGGCCAAAAGGCCACCAATGAGCTCAAGATGATCAACCAGGGCAACATGGACCAATGCAGTAACTCTGCACGGCAGGGCAAGGGACGCAATTCTATCTCAGGACGCCGAACATCGACTCACTGATCGTCGAAGAACTTCATCCCCGCATAGGGTCGCTGCCGACAAGCCGCCAGCCGCGACGCCAGAGACCCGACATGTGCCTCGAGCTTGTGCCCGTCCGGGTCGAGAAAATAGAACGACGCACCTTCGCTGCGGTTATCCCGCCATTCCCGCACGTTGGCGGATCGCAGGCGTTTGACGAACGACAGGAAGTCCACAGCTTCGAGGCTGAAGGCGTAATGGGTATAGTCGGCGGCCGGCGCGCAGGTGCGCAGTGGATCGAGAGAAAGGCACAGCCACAGCCCGGGTAGCGAGAGATAGGCGCCGGTGTCCCAAGTGGCTGAAAGCTGAAGTTGCAGCAGATCGCGATAGAACCCCACGCTGCGGTCCAGGTCAGTGACGGCGAGGGTCAGGTGGTTGAGGCCGGTTAGCATGGGTTTGATACTCGATAAGTGCTTCTGCAACGATGCCTGCTCAGAGTGAGCCTGACGCGGCTTTTGACCGCTCAATCAATTGTTACGACAGACGAACGGGCTGGTCTCTACCCCCTTATTACGTTGTAGTATGTTGTATTACAAACCACTACATCGAGATTGTCATGTCCATCATGTCGCTGCGTTTGCCAGACGAAATCGCCGATACCCTAGCCCATCTTGCCAAAGCGACAGGCCGCAGTAAGTCATTTCTGGCCGTGGATGCGTTGCGTGAATATCTGGCACGGGAAGCCTGGCAAATCGAAGAGATTCAGAAAGCTCTGAAAGAAGCCGACGCGGGTGACTTCGCAACGCCAGAGGAAGTGAAAGCAATCGCCGACAAGTGGACAACCAATGCGCGTTGAGTGGTTGCGTACCGCATTAAAGAATCTGGATGACGAAGCCGCCTACATAGCAATGGAAAATCCAAAAGCCGCAGCAGACTTCGTCAAGGCCATTCTCACCACCGTCGATCACCTTGCTCGCCTCCCGGCTACAGGCCGCGAAGGCCGACTACCTGGCACTCGGGAATGGGTCTTGCCAGACCGGCCCTATCTGATTCCCTATCGAGTTCGCCAAGGGCGTTTACAGGTACTACGAGTCTTCCATACACGACGTCTTCCACCCACTACGTTGTAGCACTGGGTGGAACATCAACCGAGCCCTATCCCCTACTCAAGCCGTTCACACCTGATTCCCACCAGTTCGTTTGCTCGTGAAAGCCCACACAATCGACTTAGTATTTGTCGAGCGTGCGCAGCTTCTGCGGCAACCCCCACAGCAACAACGCAGCGGCGATCAGCGCGGCGACACCGATGACGTACAACGCGGGGGTGGTGCTGCCGGTCAGGTCTTTGATCCGCCCGACCATGACCGGGCTGACGATCCCACCGAACTGGCCAAGGGTATTGATCACCGCGATCCCGCCAGCGGCGCCTGCCCCGGCACCGGCCAGCAGTTTCGGTGGCAGGGTCCAGAAGCTCGGGATGGACGCGATGATCCCGGCACCGAGCAAGCCCAGGGCAACAATCAGGAAAGTCGTGTGGTTGGCGAAAATTCCTGCGCAGAAGAAACCCACCGCGCCTGCCGCCACCAGACCCGCGACAAACTTGCGCCGCTCACCGGTGGCGTCTGATAACCGCCCGATCACCACCATGCTGATGGCGCCGCAGATGTAGGGAATGGCGGTCAGCAAGCCGATCATCACCGGGCTCTCGGTGCCGGCACTGCGGATCAGTTGCGGCGCCCAGAAATTCAAGCCGTAGGATGCCACCTGAATCAGAAAGTAGATCAGCCCCAGCATCAGGAAACCCGGAATCCGGAGTGCGGCCAGCAAGGAGCCGCCGCTCTTGTGGGGTTCGTGGTGCGCGATACGGCTGGCGAGCAGTGTCTTCTCCGACGGGCTCAACCAATGGGCATCTTCGATGCGGTCCTTGAGCACGGTCAGCACCAACAAACCAAGGCCGATGCAAGGCACGCCACCGAGCAGAAACAGCCAGTGCCAGCCACGCATATCGAGGAAGCCATCAAGGTGTTGCAGCACCAATCCGGAAAACGGTGCGCCAACCAGCCCGGCAAACGCCGACGCGAGAAACAGCATCGAGGTGATGCGCCCGCGATAGTGCTGCGGGAACCACAGCGTCAGGTAATACAACACGCCCGGAGCAAAACCCGCCTCCATCGCGCCGATCACGAAACGCAGGGCGTAGAACTGCCATTCGCTGTTGACGAAGACCATGGCCGCCGTCGCGAGCCCCCACGACATCATGATCCGGGCGATCCAGCGCCGGGCACCCACCTTGTAAAGCATCATGTTGCTCGGCACTTCAAAGATCACATAACCGACTACAAACAGCCCGGCGCCGAGGCCGTAAGCGGTATCGCTCAGGCTCAGGTCGGCCTGCAACTGGAACTTGGCGAAGCTGATGTTGATGCGGTCGAAAAATGCGAACAGGTAGCAGACCATGATCAGCGGCATCAGTCGCCAGGCGACTTTGCGGACCAGGGCTTTTTCGGCGTCGTGACTAACGGACGGGCTCACGCCCGCCTCCAGAACATTGAGGCTCATCGTGGTTTCTCCAGGCAGACGTCCCGTGGGCGTCCGATTGTTTTTGTTGTCTGGTTCGTTATGGCTTTTTGTAGGAGTTTGTTCGCTGGGTTCAGGACGGTGTCGGGTGCAAGTCGCAGTTACGTCCGGCCTTGGCGAGCTGCCCGGGCACTTCATGGCCCAGCAACGCGGGTAAGCCTCGCGACAATCGCAGCAACAACGGCAAGTCGATGCCGGTGTGAATGCCGACTTCATCGCACAGGTTGACCAAATCTTCGGTGCAGATATTGCCCGAGGCACCCGGTGCAAACGGGCAACCGCCAAGACCACCGAGGGCTGCGTCAAAGCGCCGGGCTCCGGCCTCATAAGCTGCCAGTACGTTGCACAGACCGAGGCCGCGCGTGTTGTGGAAATGCAGGGTCAGATCAGCCGGTGAAACCCTTTGCAACACCCGTCGCACCAAGCGGTCGACCTGGCGTGGATTGGCCATGCCGGTGGTGTCGGCCAGGGTAATGCCCGTAATGCCGAGCTCCTGATAAGCCTCGACAATCTGCAGCACGCGATCCTCATCGATCGTGCCTTCAAACGGGCATCCGAAGGTCGTGGCGATGCTGCCGTTGAGCCGCACCGGCGTGCCGCGAACGAACTCGACGATCTCGCCAAACGCGGCCAATGACGCCTCGCAACGCATCCGCATGTTTGCCAGGTTATGGGTCTGGCTGGCGGACATCACCAGGTTCAGCTCGTCAGCCCCCGAGTCCAGTGCCCGTTGTGCGCCTTTGAGGTTAGGGATCAACGCGACATAGATCACGCCTGGCTGTCGGGCGATGCCCTTGAACACTTGCTCGCCATCGCGCAGCGCCGGAATCGCCTTGGGCGACACGAACGAACCGGCTTCGATGCGGCTGAACCCCGCCAGCGACAACTGATCGATCAACACAATTTTGTCGGCGGTTTCGACCCAGGTCGGCTCGATCTGCAAGCCGTCACGCGGGGAAACTTCCTGAACGATCAGGGTCTGGGAATAATCAGTGATCATTGCACCACCCCTTCGGCTTTCAACCGTTCGATGTCCTGGTCAGTCAGGCCCAGCCCCGCGAGGATGCCGTCGGTGTGCTGACCCAGACTTGGTCCCGACCAGTTCACGCCACCGGGGGTCTCTGACAGTTTCGGAACGATGCCCGGCATCTTCACCGAGGCACCGCCCGGCAGTTCGGCGTTGAGCAGCATGCCCCGCGCCTGATAGTGAGGATCGGCAACGATGTCGGCCACCGAATAGATGCGCCCGGCCGGGACTTCGGCAGATTCCAGAGCCGCCAACACCTCATCGATGGGCAGGCTGCTGGTCCAGTGAGTAATGGCTGCGTCGAGCACATTACTTTTGGCGGCGCGGCCATCGTTATGCGCAAACTCCGGCGCTTCGGCCAGGTCGGCCCGGCCAATCACCGCCATCAGACGCTTGTAGATCGGGTCGCTGTTGCCGGCGATCACTACGTAGGCACCGTCGGCAGTCAGGTAGGTGTTGGACGGCGCAATACCCGGTAACGCCCCGCCGCTGCGCTCACGCACATGACCGAGCATGTCGTATTCCGGCACCAGGCTTTCCATGACGTTGAACACGCTTTCGGCCAACGACACATCGACCACTTGCCCGCCGCCCTGCCCGGTCTTGACCCGCAGCAGCGACATCAAGGCACCGATGACCGCGTGCAGCGAAGCCAGGGAATCACCGAGGCTGACCCCCACTCGGGCCGGCGGCGAACCGGGAGTACCGGTGGTGTAGCGAATCCCGCCCATGGCCTCGCCGATCGCCCCGAAACCCGGACGATCACGGTACGGGCCGGTCTGGCCGTAACCGGAAATGCGCACCAGCGTCAGGTTGGGATTGAGGGCGTGCAGCACGTCCCAGCCCAGGCCGAGTTTCTCCAGGGCGCTAGGGCGCAGGTTTTCGATCAGCACATCGGCGTCGCTCGCCAGTTGCTTGACCAGTTCGATGCCTTCAGGGGATTTCAGATTCAGCGCCAGGGACTTCTTGTTTCGCGATTGCAGGTACCACCACAACGAAGTGCCTTCGTGCAGCTTGCGCCATTTACGCAGGGGATCGCCCTGACCCATGGCTTCGATCTTGATCACTTCGGCGCCGAACTCGGCCAGCATGCGCGCGGCAAACGGCGCGGCGATCAGCGTGCCGATCTCGATCACTTTGATTGCACTCAAGGGGGCAGTCATCGCGGGGGTACCTCTTGTTCTTGGAATATGCGCCAAGGCTAGAGGACCGAGTGGCATGGAATCCAACCTTCTGTTGGCAACGACCGTTCGCGAAACGCGAATGCCTGGCTGGAGATTGCCGCGACCTCAAGTCAGAAGAGGCCCGTCCATGCAATCGATAACCTGTCAGGCCTGGCCGCGCAAATGCTCAAACAACATCCGGCTCACCGGCGACAGCGCCGCTTCATCGCGCACCACCAGAATCAACGCACGATCCGACCAGTCATCCGTCAGCGGCACCGCGTGCAACCCCAGCGCCCGGCCAAACAGTTCGTAGGCCTTTAGCGGCAGGATGCCGATGCCCATGTTGGCCTGGACCATCCGGCACATGGCGTCGAACCCCGGCACATGAATCCGCAACCTCAGCACCTTGCCGGCCTTGCGCGCGGCCGCATGGGTGCGCATGTTGATGGAACTGGCCGAATGCAGACCGACGTAATCGCTGTCCAGCGTGTCGGCAAAAGCCAAGGCCGAACGACTCGCCAGCGGATGATCGGCCGGCATCAGCACGACCAGTTTGTCCTGGCGATAAACAACACTGTTCAGCCCCTTGACGTCGCTGTCGCTGGAGCAGATCCCGAGGTCCGCCACGCCATCGAGCACGCCTTGAATCACCCCGCTGCTGGGGCGCTCTTCGAGATCGGTCTTGACCTGAGGATGGCGCGCGGAAAAGTCCCGCAGGTCTTCGGGCAGGAATTGAATGATCGCCGACAGGTTGGCGAGCATCCGCACATAACCGCGGACACCGTGGCTGTGTTCGCCCAGTTCGAGGCCCATTTTCTCGACGTTGAACAGCATCTGCCGGGCATGGTGCAGCAGGGTTTCACCGGCCGGTGTCAGCGTCATGCCCTTGGCCTGGCGCACGAACAAGCTGATGCCCAGCGCCTCCTCCAGCTCCATCAACCGCTTGCTGGCCGCCGACACCGCGATCGCTTCGCGGGCGGCGGCACGGGTCAAGGTGCCCTCTTCGTGGACGGCCACAAACAGCTGGAGAGTGATCAGGTCGAGGCGGCGGATGAGGCTTTTTTGCAGCATGGCAGGGCTCGATGATTTCGATTCGACTGAGTCGGCAGGATAGCCCGGATTCGATTCGTGCCCGCCATCCAATTACCCACAGCCCCCAAGGGCATCGCCCTACAACTAATTCTCTTACAACTCTCAGTACTACCGGAAACAGCCGATTCAAAGCCCATCGGGACTCTCTGTAAAGTCTGGCAACACACACAAACTGCAACAAACCCACGGATAGATTCACTCAAGGAATGTCACTCACACATGAGCCAGATACCGTACACGGCGCACACCTTCACCAACTACCGCAAACTCGTTTCATTGGCTGACCATGATTGGGAGGCCGCCGAAACCGGAAAAATCGCGGGGCTCAACGTTGAGATAAAAAGTGCCAACCGCATGCTCGATCAGTACGGGAGAGCGTTTCATCATTTCTGTACGACGTCATACCTGGGGCTGGATCACCACCCCGATATTCTCGACGGCGCCATGACCACGCTGTGGGAAACCGGCACACTTCGCATCGCCAATTCCAAGAACCGCTGCAAGCTGGCGATTCTGGACCAATACGAAACTGAACTGTCCGAGTTGTTCGGCGCCAGTTGCCTGAGCACTCTGTCGTGCAGCGCGGCGAGTGCCGGGATCCTGCCGCTGCTGGCCAGCGGCGTATTCACGGAAAATAGCCCTCCGGTGATGGCTTTCGACCGGTTGGCGCATTACTCGATGAGTCACCTCAAAGCCGCCTGTGCCGATGAAACGAAGGTCGTGACGTGCCCGCATAACGACATGGACTTCCTCGAGACGCTGTGTCAACAGCACACCAGGGTCGCGTATATCGCCGACGGCGCCTACAGCATGGGCGGGGTTGCGGACATGGACAGCCTTTTGTATCTGAAGGACCGCTATGGGCTGTTTCTCTATCTGGACGATTCCCACGCGCTTTCCTCTGTAGGAACATTCGGCGCCGGTCTTGTGCGTCCCAGGCTGCATACCCTGGATGATGACTGCCTCATCGTCGCCTCGCTGGCCAAGTCGTTCGGCGCCAGCGGCGGCCTGGTGATGCTGGGCAGTGAGCGGCAGAAGAAGCTCATTGCGCGTTACGGCGGCCCCAGCAACTGGTCGCAAAGCCTGAACAGTGCAGCCATTGGCGCGGGCCGGGCATCCATCCAGCTACACCACACCCTGGAATTCGCCGCGCTGCAGGAAAAGCTTCAGGTTAATATCCGCCTCTTTGACAGCCTCATCCGAACCGCACAACACAACAGCAACATGGCGATTCGACTGGTCAATTGTGGTGAGGCATCGCTGGCCAACCGCATCGCCATTGAACTGGCCAATCACGGCTTCTTCACCTCGGCAGTCTTTTTCCCGGTGGTTGCACAAGGCAAGGCAGCCATCAGAATCACCCTGCGCGCCGACATGGGGACGACGCTGATCCGCCATTTCTGTGGACTCATCACCGAGCTTTTACGTGCTCACGGCCGGGACATCGGCGGCTGAAATCCAGGGAAGATCAAACCAGCCGTTATCGCGGTTATGCACCTTGCTGGCCTTGGGCGCGCTACTTTGCGTAGTGCTCGCGCCCGGCCGTCGAAACGCTTAGAACGCGCTGCGGAAAATTTCCTCGATCTGCCGCTGATCCGCTGCCCGTGGGTTGGTCAGTCCGCAGGCGTCTTTCAGGGCATTGCTGGCAAGGAGCGGGATGTCATTGAGCCTGGCACCAAGCTCACGCAAACCGGCGGGAATGTCCACATCCCTGGCCAGGCTGCGGATTGCCTCGATCGCCGCCTGCGCGCCCTCTTCCGGACTGAACCCGCGGATGTCGGCCCCCATCGCGTGGGCAATATCGGTCAGCCGAGGGGCGCACACCAGCGCGTTGAAGCTTTGCACATGAGGCAGCAGCACAGCATTGCACACGCCATGGGGCAGGTCGTAGAACCCGCCTAACTGATGGGCCATCGCATGAACATAACCAAGGGACGCATTGTTGAACGCCATGCCCGCCATAAATTGCGCGTAGGCCATGTTTTCCCGCGCGATCATGTCACTGCCGTCCTGCACGGCCTGGCGCAGGTTGTCGCTGATCAACGTGATGGCTTTCAGCGCACAGGCATCGGTGATCGGATTGGCTGCCGTGGAGACGTAGGCTTCGACGGCATGGGTCAATGCGTCCATGCCGGTGGCGGCGGTCAGGCCCTTGGGCATGGCGACCATCAGCTCCGGGTCGTTGACTGACAGCAGCGGCGTAACGTTGCGGTCGACGATGGCCATTTTTACGTGGCGCGACTCGTCCGTGATGATGCAAAAACGGGTCATCTCGCTGGCAGTGCCGGCAGTGGTGTTGATCGCGATCAACGGTAGCTGGGGTTTGGCCGACCGATCGACACCTTCGTAGTCACGGATCGTCCCACCGTTGGTGGCGCACAAGGCGATGCCCTTGGCGCAGTCGTGAGGCGAACCGCCGCCCAGAGACACCACGAAATCACAGCGACTTTCCTTGAGCAGGCCCAGGCCGCGCTCGACGTTGGCGATGCTCGGATTCGGCTTGGCGCCGTCGAAGATCACCGAGTCGATGTCCTGGATCGCCAGTTTCTCGGCAATTATCGTCGCCACGCCAGCCTTGGCCAGCCCGGCGTCGGTGACGATCAGTGCCTTGCGAAAACCATACTTGCCGATGGCGTCCATGGCTTCGTCGAGGCAACCGCTACCCATGATGTTCACGGCGGGGATGAAAAACGTACTGCTCATGCGCGAGTCTCCTGGCTGAAACCGAATCGGCAATGCCGATTCGGCGGGTGCGCACAGGGTCGACTGATCAGTCACGCGGTATGTTGATCTGGCTCAACGCCCGGGCGTGATAAAGTCGCCGTCCATCAGACCTTTTGCTTCGAGACGACAAACGCAATGACCGATTTCCAGGATGTCGATGCCCAACTTGAAGACTGGAACGCCTTGCGCACCACCGCCTCGTTCGGCGGCTTGCTGGTGGGTAACGGCGCCAGCCGCGCCGTGTGGGACGACTTCGGCTACGACTCGCTGTTCGAAAATGCCCGCACCGTCGAAGAAAAACCGCTGAGCCAGTCCGAGCTGAGCGTGTTCGACGCGATGCAGACGCGCAGTTTTGAACAAGTGCTTGGGGCGTTGAAAACCACCAGCCGGGTCAACAAGGCCCTGGCCGTCAGCTCTGCGGCACCACGCAATCGCTACTACGCAATCAAGGAAGCGCTGATCAACACCGTGCACGCGGTACACATCCCGTGGCGGCTGGTGAAGCCTTCGACACTGGCGACGATCAATCAGGAACTGGGCAGCTATCGGACGGTGTTCACCACCAACTACGACTTGCTCAGCTATTGGGCGATCCAGCATCGGCCGGACGTCGTGACCGACCTGTTCCAGGGTGCCGAACCCGGCTTCGATCTGAGCGCCAGCGCCACCGACAAACCGCGTTTGCTGTACCTGCACGGCGGCCTGCATCTGGTGCGCAATCAGGACGGCACGGCGCGCAAACTGATGTCGACCGAAGGGACGTTGCTCGGCAATTTCGCGATCAACAATACGATCAAGACCCTCGACGACGTGCCGCTGTTCGTCAACGAAGGCCCGGCGCAAGACAAACTCAAGACCATTCGCAGTTCGGATTACCTGTCGTTCTGCTACGACCAGTTACTCGGCCATGGTGACGGGTTGTGCATCTTCGGGCATGCCCTTGGCGAGCAGGACAGTCACATCGTTCATGCGTTGCGCCAGGCGAAGCCGAAAGTCGTAGCGATCTCGATTTACCCGCGCAGCAAGGCGTTCATTCAGCATCAGAAGCGGCATTACGCGAAGGTGTTCGAGGGGACGGATGTGGCGTTGCGTTTTTTTGATTCGAAGACGCATGCGCTCGGTCACCCTAAGCTGACCGTGCCGGTCGAGGTCTGACCTGTGGCGAGGGGCAAGCCCCCTCGCCACAAAGGCCCGATAACCTCATTCCTCGTTGCTATGCACCACCACCAACAACTGCGCCTGCACCTCGCCCACTGACCTGATGCGATGGGGTTTCTGCGCATTGAAGTGCAGCGCATCCCCACGATTGAGCAACACCCGCTCGTTCATGAAGTCCACTTCCACCTGCCCTTCATGGACGAACAGAAACTCTTCCCCCAGGTGTTCCTTGAAGGTTTTGTCGGTGAACTCGCTCGGCGGGTAAATGATGAACGGCAACAGGCTGCGCTCACTGACCTGATGGGCCAACACCGCATAACCCGGGCTCTGGTCGTTGGCGGCCAGGGACTGGCGTTCGTCGCTGCGCACCAGGCTGTAGCTGTCGAGGCTGACGTTGTCTTCGGAAAACAATTCCTCGACCTTCACGTTCAGCGCCCTGGCCAGTTTCAGCGCGGCGGCGATCGACGGGGTATTCAACCCGCGCTCGACTTTCGACAGATAGCTCTTGGTCATGCCGGATTTTTCGGCCAGGGCCTCCAGCGTCACGCCAAGTTTTTTTCTCAATAATTTCAAACGGATAGACATGCGGAGCGATTAATCCATCAAGGAGGCAACGATTTGTCCTTGCCAATGACACAATGTGTCATATAGCATTTTTTGTGTCATTTGCATGATCCACCGAAGGACACCGATATGGCCAAGACATTAGCACTGCCCAAAGAGCAACTGGTCAAGCAAGCGCTGAACCAGATGCAAAACACCCTGGCGGATAATACGTGGACCGACCGGCAAAAGCTGGCCCTGACCTGCCGCATTCTGTTCGAAAACGGTCACGACTCCGGCCTTGCCGGGCAAATCACCGCCCGCGGCCCGCAACCGGGCACCTATTACACCCAGCAACTGGGCCTGGGTTTCGACGAGATCACGGCAGGCAATCTGCTGTTGGTCAACGAAGACCTGGAAGTGCTTGAGGGCCATGGCATGCCCAACCCGGCCAACCGCTTCCATAGCTGGGTGTACCGCGCCCGGCCGGACGTGAACTGCATCATTCACACGCACCCGACTCACGTCGCGGCGCTGTCGATGCTGGAAGTACCGCTGCAGATTTCCCACATGGACTTCTGCCCGCTCTACGACGATTGCGCATTTCTCGAAGCCTGGCCGGGAGTACCGGTAGGCAATGAAGAAGGCGAACTGATTGCCGGGGCCCTGGGCGACAAGCGGGCGATCCTGCTTTCCCACCATGGCCAGTTGTCCACCGGCGCGACCATCGAAGAGGCCTGTGTCATTGCGCAACTGATCGAACGCGCAGCGAAGTTGCAGTTGCTGGCCATGGCCGCCGGTGTAATCAAACCGATTCTTCCCGAGCTGGGCCGTGAAGCCCACGACTGGATATCCAAGCCCAAGCGCCACGCCGCCGCGTTCAACTATTACGCCCGGCAGAACCTGCGCCAACACGCCGATTGCCTGCACTGACCCCACTCATTCTTGAAAGGAGAGACGCCATGTCGACCGTAAACATTCACGGCATCATCGGCTACACCATCACCCCGTTCACCGCCCAGGGCGAAGGCGTTGATCTCGACGCGCTCGGGCGTTCCATCGACCGCCTGATCGACAGCGGTGTCCACGCCATCGCCCCATTGGGCAGCACCGGCGAAGGCGCTTACCTGAGCGACGTGGAATGGGATCAAGTCAGCGAATTCAGCCTCCGCCACGTCGCCAAACGCGTCCCGACCATCGTCAGCGTGTCCGACCTGACCACCGCCAAAGCCGTGCGCCGTGCGCGTTTTGCCGAGGCCCACGGCGCCGACGTGGTGATGGTGCTGCCGGCGTCGTACTGGAAACTCAGCGAGGCGGAAATCCTCGCCCACTACCGCGCCATCGGCGAGAACATCGGCGTGCCGATCATGCTCTACAACAACCCGGCCACCAGCGGCACCGACATGTCGGTGGAGTTGATCCTGCGGATTTTCAACGCGGTCGACAACGTCACCATGGTCAAGGAAAGCACCGGCGACATTCAGCGCATGCACAAACTGCAACTGCTGGGCGAAGGCCGGGTGCCGTTCTATAACGGCTGCAATCCATTGGCACTGGAAGCGTTCGCGGCCGGCGCCAAAGGCTGGTGCACAGCGGCGCCGAACCTGATCCCGCAGCTCAATCTTGACTTGTACGAAGCGGTATTGGCCAATGATCTGAGCAAGGCTCGCGAACTGTTCTATCGCCAGTTGCCGTTGTTGGACTTCATCCTCAAGGGCGGCCTGCCGGCGACCATCAAGGCCGGTTTGCGCCTGGTCGGGCTGGAAGCGGGCGACCCGCGGTTGCCGGTGTTTGCACTCGGCGAGACTGGCCGCAGTCAGTTGCAGGGTTTGTTGAACGCGTTGCGCTGATCGTCGGGAACACACAAAACCACTGCGGGAGCGAGCCTGCAGGCTCGCTCCCGCAGTGGGTATGCGGTGTATTTAGAACACCGGCAAGGTCTTGTCCTTGATCACCGTGGTCGGACCGTTGGCCTTGACGCTGGCGATGCCTTTTTCCCTCGCGGCATCGGATGAATAAGACTCGCTGCTGCCAATGATCTCGTGGTTACCGGCCTTCAGATTGAAGTAAGGATGGCCGTCCTTGGTGTTTTTTTTCTCGTAGCGTTCGTCCAGCGGGCTATTGGCCTGAACCGAGGCGATTCCGCTATCGACCGCACCGCGCGTGGTGTACAGCTCACTGACCAGAATGGTTTCGGCGTTGGCCGCTTTCAACACAAACTTGAACTGACCATTGCTGGTTTTGCTCACTTCGTACCATCCAGACATGCTTGTTCTCCTTGGCGATTGGGGGGGGTCGCGCTTCAGAGTAAAGACCAAGCCCGGCTTTCTGTCGCCGGTAAGGTCCAAACAAAACAGCCCTACTTCACCCCCGTCCGCACCACCGACAACTCAGGTGCCTGCACCCGGCGCTGGCTCAAATAGCGCATGCAACTAACCCGCAAGAACGAGGCGAAATTCACCACCTCGCCGCGGTAGTCCATCACCTCTTCATACAATTTGGCGATCAACTGATTGGTGGTCATGCCGTCGACCTCGGCGATTTCACTGAGGATGTCCCAGAACTGATTCTCCAGCCGCAGGGTGGTCACCACCCCGCAGATGCGCAGCGAGCGGGAGCGCGATTCGTAGAGAATCGGATCGGCCTTGACGTAGAGCTCGCACATGGACAGGTCCCTCGTTACAGCGTGATTTTGGTGCCCAGCAACCCGAGGAAACCGGCCAGCCAGCTCGGGTGCGCCGGCCAGGCCGGGGCTGTGGCCAGATTGCCTTGAACGTGGCCTTCCGTCACCGGGATATCGATGTACGTGCCGCCAGCCAGGCGCACTTCCGGGGCACAGGCCGGGTAGGCGCTGCACTCGCGACCTTCAAGAATACCGGCGGCGGCCAGCAATTGCGCGCCGTGACATACGGCGGCGATCGGTTTGCCAGCCTTGTCGAACGCTTGCACCAGCGCCAGGACTTTTTCGTTCAGGCGCAGGTACTCCGGCGCACGACCGCCCGGGATCAGCAGCGCGTCGTAGTCCGCCGCATCGACCTTGGCAAAATCAAAGTTCAGGGCAAACAGGTGACCGGGTTTTTCGCTGTAGGTCTGGTCGCCTTCGAAGTCATGGATCGCCGTGCGCACGGTCTGGCCGGCGGATTTGTCCGGGCAAACGGCATGCACCGTGTGACCGACCATCAGCAGCGCCTGGAAGGGCACCATCACTTCGTAGTCTTCGACGTAATCGCCAACCAGCATCAGGATTTTTTTAGCAGCCATGGGGAGGACTCCTCTGGAAAATGCGTGGGCCTGCAGGAGTATTCAAGGTAGTCCTTATCCGGCGGGTCGGGTAATAACCAGTTACTACGGACGCAATGGTTTTTGTGGCGAGGGGGCTCCCCCCAACTGTACGGATAACTCTGCACCCAGCTGTAACAGCGGAAAGCCTCGGGTTTATGGCTAGATGAAGGCTCTTCCCGCCACCCTCGATTCTGGTTGCCATCATGTCCTCGCGCGAAAACACCGGCATGGCCCTCGGCCTGCTCGGCGTCGTTATCTTCAGCCTGACCCTGCCCTTCACGCGGATCGTCGTGCAGGAACTCCATCCGCTGCTCAACGGCCTCGGCCGGGCACTGTTCGCGGCGATTCCGGCAGCGCTTTTATTGCTGTGGCGCCGGGAAAAATGGCCCACCTGGAAACAGGTCAAAGGCCTGACACTGGTGATCGCCGGGGTCATCCTCGGCTTCCCGGTGCTGTCGGCCTGGGCCATGCAGACGTTGCCCGCCTCCCACGGCGCACTGGTCAACGGCTTGCAACCGCTGTGCGTGGCGCTATATGCCGCGTGGCTGTCCCATGAGCGTCCGTCGAAAGCCTTCTGGGCCTGCGCCGCGCTGGGCAGTGCACTGGTGCTCGGTTATGCGCTGATCAGCGGCGCCGGCAGCATTCAGGCCGGTGACTTGCTGATGCTCGGGGCGATTGCCGTGGGTGGGCTGGGTTATGCCGAAGGCGGCCGGTTGGCCAGGGAGATGGGCGGCTGGCAGGTGATCTGCTGGGCGCTGGTGCTGTCGACGCCATTGCTGATTGGGCCGGTGTTGTACCTGGCGCTGCAACATCAGGGCGAGATTTCGGCCAGGACCTGGTGGGCCTTCGGTTATGTCTCGCTGTTTTCGCAGTTCATCGGCTTCTTTGCCTGGTACGCCGGGCTGGCCATGGGCGGCATTGCCCGGGTCAGTCAGATCCAGTTGCTGCAGATCTTCTTCACCATCGCGTTTTCGGCGTTGTTCTTCGGTGAGCACGTCGAGCCGATTACCTGGCTGTTTGCGGCCGGGGTGATCGTGACGGTGATGCTCGGGCGCAAGACCGCAGTGCGCCCGGCGCAACCGGGCACGTTACCGGCGGGGGTTCAGCTCAAGCCTTAGCGACCAGGAACCCGTCAGCCCGTAGCAGGGTTTCCAGGCAATGTTCGCTGATGTGGTAGAAATCCTTCAGTTCCTGAATCTTCACCAACAACTGAGCCGGGTCCACCGGCTCGGCGCGTTTGACCGCCAGAATCATCTTGTTCTTGTTGGTGTGGTCCAGTGAGATGAACTCGAACACCTTGGTCTCGTAGCCGCAGGCTTCCAGGAACAACGCACGCAAACTGTCGGTGACCATTTCCGCCTGCTGGCCCAGGTGCAGTCCGTATTGCAGCATCGGCTTGAGCAATGCCGGGCTCTGGATCTGCAAGCGGATCTGCTTGTGGCAGCACGGCGAGCACATGATGATCGCAGCGCCGGAACGAATGCCGGTGTGAATCGCATAGTCGGTGGCGATGTCGCAGGCATGCAACGCGATCATCACGTCCAGCTCGCTCGGCGCCACGCTGCGCACATCACCGCACTTGAACACCAGCCCCGGATGTTCCAGCTTCGCCGCCGCGCTGTTGCACAGCTTGACCATGTCTTCGCGCAGCTCGACGCCGGTCACCTCGCCCTCTGCTTTCAGGGTGTTGCGCAGGTAGTCATGGATCGCGAACGTCAGGTAACCCTTGCCCGAGCCGAAATCCGCCACTCGCACTGGTTTGTCCAGCGCCAGCGGCGAGGAGGTCAGTGCATGGCTGAAGACTTCGATGAACTTGTTGATCTGCTTCCACTTGCGCGACATCGCCGGGATCAGCTCATGCTGGGCGTTGGTCACGCCGAGGTCTTTGAGGAACGGCCGGCTCAGGTCGAGGAAGCGGTTCTTCTCGCGGTTGTGCTCGGCGGACGGCACTTCACGCAATTGCTGAGGTTTGCTCTTGAACAGCGAAGATTTGCCCTTTTTGCTGTATTCAAGCTGGGCTTCATCGGTCAATGACAATAAATGCGCATTTTTGAACGATGCCGGCAACAGCGCGGCAATGGTCGCCACACCTTCGGCAATCGGCAGGTTCTTGGTGATGTCGCGGGTCTTGTAGCGGTAGACGAAGGACAGGCACGGCTGATCCTTGACCGTCAGCTGCTTGATGATCAACCGCTGCAAGTCCGCTTCGCCACCAACGTACTTGGCCAGCACCAGTTTGATGAAGGCATTGGCATCCAGGCTGGTTTGCAGCAGGTCGATGAACTGGGCGTGGTGATCCGGCGCGAGGCTGGCGGGAGTGACGGTGACAGACATGGAAAAAACGGCCTCGGGCGATGCGAATCGGGGAATGGCGGGTATTTTAGGGGGGATGGCCGTTCGGGACACGCAGTTATTTACCAAACGGTGCGATCCGTAGCAGCTGGCGCAGCCTGCGTTCGGCTGCGCAGCAGTCGTAAAGTCAAAATACGCGGTGTATCAGATAGACCGTATCCAGGCGAATTAGCGACTGCTTCGCAGCCGAACGCAGGCTGCGCCAGCTGCTACAAGAACGCGTCATTGCCGGGATCTGGTTTTTAGCTCAACACCACCAACCGATTCGGCAATTCATTGCGCACTTGGGTCACCGGCACGTGCACCTTGAGCAACTCGCCGCACGCCTCGATGCACGTCACAAACCCCTGCAACGTCTGCCCCTGCTTCACCTGCTGGGTAAACGTCGCCACAATCGCGTCCCAATTCTTGTTGTCCAGCCGTTTGGAAATCCCTTCATCCACCAGGATCTCCACATAGCGCTCGGCCTCGGAGACAAAAATCAGCATGCCGGTGCCGCCCACGGTGTGGTGCAGGTTCTGCTCCAGGAACTGCCGACGCGCCAGGTTCGACGCACGCCAGTGACGCACCGAGCGCGGGATCAGGCGCGTGGTGACTTTCGGAATCCGGAACACCAGGCACAACACGATGAAGCTGACCCATTGCACCAGCAACAGACTGTGCATGGTCAGCCAACCGGTCAGGTAATGCACGATACCCGGCACCACCAGCGCCAACAGGCTGGCCCAGAGCAGCGGGATATACGCATAGTCGTCGGCGCGGGCCGCGAGCACTGTCACCAGTTCGGCGTCGGTGTCGCGCTCGACCCGGGCAATCGCCTCGGCGACTTTGCGTTGTTCGTGTTCAGTCAGTAATGCCATGTTTATGAATGCCTGCTCGCTATTGTTGTTGTGTTTCCTGCCGTGTCATCACCAGCCGCCCGACGAGCCACCGCCGCCGAAACTGCCCCCGCCGCCACTGAAGCCCCCGCCACCGCCGCCAAAACCTCCGCCACCGAAACCACCCCGGCCTCTACCCCCTCCACTTGGCACAATACCGAACATCTGGCCGACGAAGATCGTCAGGATAAACAGCAGCACCAGGAACACGAATACCCCCGGATGCCGCGCAACGAAATCGCTCTCCTGATTACCACGCGGTTCATACACCGTCGACGGCTCGTTCAGCGGATTGCCCCCCAGCACCACCAGCATCGCCGAAACCCCATCGCTGATGCCCTTGCTGAAATTGCCGGCCTTGAACGCCGGCGTGATCACCTGATTGATGATCACCGAACTCTGCGCATCGGTCAGGCGATCTTCCAGGCCATAACCGACTTCGATCCGCAATTTTCGCTCGGCACGCGCGACAATCAGCAGCGCGCCGTTGTTCTTGTCCTTCTGGCCAATGCCCCAGTAGCGTCCCAGCTGATAACCGAAATCCGCGATGTCGGCGCCCTGCAGGTCCGGCAACGTGACCACCACCAACTGCTCGCCGGTGGATTTTTCGTGGGCATTAAGCTGCTGAACCAGCTGCTCGCGCACCGCAGGCTCGATCATTTGGGCGTTGTCCACCACCCGTCCGGTCAGTTCCGGAAACTTCAACCCGGCCTGGGCCGTCAGGGCAAAGACCCAGAACAACAGCATCAGGCCCACTTTCATCACGCGCATTGGCAACCTCTTCCTTGGTGGCACTTCAAACCCGGTCCGGCGCCTACTGGAACTTCACTTCAGGCGCTTTTTCGGCACCGGGGCTGGTGGCCTCGAAAGTTTCGCGAATCGGCAAGTCGCTGTACAACACGGTGTGCCACAAGCGACCGGGGAAAGTACGAAGCTCGGTATTGTACTTCTGCACCGCGAGGATGAAGTCGCGACGCGCCACGGCGATGCGGTTCTCGGTGCCTTCAAGTTGCGATTGCAGCGCCAGGAAGTTCTGGTTGGCCTTGAGGTCCGGATAACGCTCGGACACCACCATCAACCGACTCAGCGCGCCGGTCAGCTGATCCTGCGCCTGCTGGAACTGTTTGAGTTTTTCCGGATTGTCCAGCGTGCTGGCATCCACCTGGATCGACGTCGCCTTGGCCCGGGCTTCGACCACCGCGGTCAGGGTTTCTTCCTCGTGTTTGGCATAGCCCTTGACGGTTTCCACCAGGTTGGGGATCAGGTCGGCGCGGCGCTGGTACTGGTTCTGCACCTGGCCCCACGCGGCCTTGGCCTGTTCGTCGAGGGTCGGGATCGTGTTGATGCCGCAACCGGCCAGCAGAGCGGTCAGCAACATCAAGGCTGCAACCTGCAGGCTCGACCGATAGGGGTGTCGTACATTCATCTGGTTGATGCTCCCTTGCACATTGCGTTGATGAAACAACCGGCGAACTTCGAACCCGGCTCTTGGGGCATAATCTGCGCCGCTACTGGATTGCATCGAGCCAATGGGCTAAAAGATGCCCAGCGAAAAAACAGTAAGAAGTGTGCTGCATTTTTCTGAGCAACACCCAAACAACAATAGTCGCTCCCAAAATTTTGGCTGACCGGCGCGTATTCACTGCCGCTTGGGCCTTTTGAGAAGAACATTCATGAAGAAGCTGTGTTTGCTGGGCCTGTTCGTCAGCCTGGCCAGTCATACCGTATTGGCCGCCACGACGCCCGCACCGATAGAGAACAAGGACGTCTTCATCAGCCACCTGATGAAACAAATGACCCTCGATGAAAAAATCGGTCAGTTACGCCTGATCAGCATCGGCCCGGAAATGCCTCGGGAGCTGATCCGCAAGGAAATCGCGGCCGGTAATATCGGTGGCACCTTCAACTCGATCACCCGCGCCGAAAACCGTCCGATGCAGGACGCGGCCATGCGCAGCCGGTTGAAGATCCCGATGTTCTTCGCCTATGACGTGATCCACGGCCACCGCACCATTTTCCCGATTCCCCTGGCCCTGGCCTCGAGCTGGGACATGGACGCCATTGGCCGGTCCGGGCGCATCGCCGCCCAGGAAGCCGCGGCGGACAGCCTCGACATCACCTTCGCGCCGATGGTCGACATCTCCCGCGACCCACGCTGGGGCCGCACCTCCGAAGGCTTCGGCGAAGACACCTACCTGGTTTCGCGGATCGCCGGCGTGATGGTCAAAGCCTTGCAGGGCAGTGGTGCGAACGCGGCCGACAGCATCATGGCCAGCGTCAAGCATTTTGCCTTATACGGCGCGGTCGAGGGCGGTCGCGACTACAACGTCGTCGACATGAGCCCGGTCAAGATGTACCAGGATTACCTGCCGCCCTACCGCGCCGCCATCGACGCCGGTGCCGGCGGGGTGATGGTTGCGCTGAACTCGATCAACGGCGTACCGGCCACCGCCAACACCTGGCTGATGAACGATCTGCTGCGCAAGGAATGGGGCTTCAAGGGCCTGGCTGTCAGCGACCACGGGGCGATTTTCGAGCTGATCAAACACGGCGTCGCCCGCGACGGTCGTGAAGCAGCGAAGCTGGCAATCAAGGCCGGCATCGACATGAGCATGAATGACACGCTCTACGGCAAAGAGCTGCCGGGGCTGCTCAAATCCGGCGAGATCGAACAGAAAGACATCGACAACGCCGTGCGCGAAGTGCTCGCCGCCAAGTACGACATGGGCCTGTTCAAAGACCCGTACCTGCGCATCGGCAAGGCCGAGGATGACCCGGCCGACACCTACGCCGAAAGCCGCCTGCACCGCGCCGAGGCCCGTGATGTCGCGCGCCGCAGCCTGGTGTTGCTGAAGAACCAGGGCGATACCCTGCCCCTGAAGAAAACCGCGAAAATCGCCCTGGTCGGCCCACTGGCCAAGGCACCGATCGACATGATGGGCAGTTGGGCCGCCGCTGGCCGTCCGGCGCAATCGGTCACCCTGTTCGACGGCATGACAAATGCCCTCGGCGCGCAGTCGACGCTGATCTACGCCCGTGGCGCGAACATCACCGACGACAAGAAAATCCTCGATTACCTGAACTTCCTCAACTTCGATGCCCCGGAAGTAGTGGACGATCCGCGCCCGGCCAACGTGTTGATCGACGAAGCGGTAAAAGCCGCCAAGGATGCTGATGTGGTAGTGGCTGCAGTGGGCGAATCCCGTGGCATGTCCCACGAATCGTCGAGCCGCACCGACCTGAACATCCCGGGCAACCAGCGCGAGCTGATCAGGGCGTTGAAAGCCACCGGCAAACCGCTGGTGCTGGTGTTGATGAACGGCCGTCCGCTGTCGATTCTCGAAGAGAAAGAGCAGGCTGACGCGATTCTGGAAACCTGGTTCAGTGGCACCGAAGGCGGTAACGCTATCGCTGACGTACTGTTCGGCGACTACAACCCGTCGGGCAAGCTGCCGATCACCGTTCCGCGCTCGGTGGGTCAGATTCCGACCTACTACAACCACCTGAGCATTGGCCGGCCGTTCACTCCCGGCAAACCGGGCAACTACACCTCGCAGTATTTCGAAGACACCACCGGGCCACTGTTCCCGTTCGGCTTCGGCCTGAGCTACACCCAGTTCAGCCTGACCGACATGGCGCTGTCGTCGACCACGCTGAACAAGACCGGCAAGCTCGACGCCAGCGTCGTGGTGAAGAACACTGGCAAGCGTGACGGCGAAACCGTGGTGCAGTTGTACATCCAGGACGTGACCGGCTCGATGATCCGCCCGGTCAAGGAACTGAAGAACTTCCAGAAAGTGCTGCTCAAGGCCGGCGAACAGAAAGTCGTGCACTTCACCATCACCGAGGATGACCTGAAGTTCTACAACGCCCAGCTCAAGTACGCCGCGGAACCGGGCAAGTTCAACGTGGAGATCGGCCTGGACTCCCAGGACGTGACGCAGCAGAGCTTTGAGTTGCTCTAACCCCGCTTAATTGATCGTTCCCACGCTCCGCGTGGGAACGCTCTGAAAAAGTGTTCAGCCCCGCCGATCCAGCAGATTCACCACCACCCGATCCACCCACCCCCAAACCCTTTGCTTGACCCGCCGCCACAACGGTCGGCGCTTCCACGCCTCGAGACTGACTTCCTGGCTCAAGGCAAAGTCATTCTCGAAACTCGCCGCCACCGCTCGGGTCAGCCCAGGGTCCAGGGCTTCGAGGTTGGCCTCCAGATTGAAGCGCAGATTCCAGTGATCGAAATTACATGAGCCGATGCTCACCCAATCGTCGATCAACACCATTTTCAGGTGCAGGAAACACGGCTGGTATTCGAAGATCTTCACCCCGGCCCTGAGCAGTCGCGGGTAGTAGCGATGCCCGGCGTAGCGCACCGACGGGTGATCGGTACGCGGCCCGGTTAGCAGCAGACGCACATCGACGCCACGATTCGCCGCCCGGCGCAGCGAGCGGCGGACTTTCCAGGTTGGCAGGAAATAGGGCGTGGCCAGCCAGATCCGCTGCTTGCCGCTGTTCAGCGCGCGAATCAGCGATTGCAGAATGTCCCGATGTTGGCGGGCGTCGGCATAAGCGACCCGGCCCATGCCCTCGCCCATCACCGGCACTCGCGGCAGGCGCGGTAAACCGAAGTGCGAAACGGGTTTCCAGGCGCGCCGATAGCGGTTGGCGATCCATTGGCGGTCGAACAGCAATTGCCAGTCGATGACCAGGGGACCGGTGATTTCCACCATCACTTCGTGCCATTCGCAGGTGTCTTCGTCCGGTGACCAGAACTCATCGGTGACCCCGGTGCCACCAACGACCGCCAGGGATTGATCCACCAGCAGCAACTTGCGGTGATCGCGATAGAAGTTGCCCACCCAGCGTCGCCAGCTCAGGCGATTGTAGAAGCGCAACTCGACACCGGCGGCCATCAGGCGCTGACGCAAAGTCAGGGTGAAGGCCAGGCTGCCATAGTCATCGAACAGACAGCGTACCCGCACGCCACGCTCGGCCGCCTGGACCAGCGCCTGAACCATCGCCTCGGCGCACGCTCCCGCCTCCACCAGGTACAGCTCCAGTTCGACTTGTTCTTCGGCACGGGCAATCGCCACCAGCATGCGCGGGAAAAACTGCGGGCCGTCGATCAGCAGTTCGAAGCGATTGCCTTCGCGCCACGGAAAAATTGCACCACGCATGTCAGCGCGCCGTGAAAATCAGCACCGCACCCACCGGTACCGACAGACTGATGGCCGACAAACCGGCGAGCTTGCGCAAGCTTTCCAGGCCTGGGGCCAGGTCGAAATCTTCGGCGCTGATCACCAAAGGCTCGAGGGTCACCACTTGAAAGCGCCGGTCATCGAGACGGGTCGCCAGCAGTTCGGCGTTGTATTGGTGTTGCTTGCCATGCAGGTTGACGGTCACCGGCAAGCGCAATTCCAGTTGTGCACCAGGCGCCAGATCGTTGATTGGCCGCAGGTCGATCTGCGTGGTGATCAGCGCTTCGGGAAACGTCTGGATCTGGAACAGTTCCTTGCGCATGCGTTCGTCACGCAGCGGAATACCACTATTAACCGACTCCAGCTCGACTTCCACCTCGGCCAGCCCCTTGGGATCGACCTTGCCATGCAGCACCAGAAAGCGCTGCACTTCGGAGATGTTGGCGTTTTTGGTGCTGATGAACGACAGTCGCGAGGACTCGCCGTCCAGATACCAATTGGCCTGGGCCGACACGGTGACACCGGCCAGTAGCAGGGAAGCGAGGGTTTTGTAGATGAACCGCTTGAACATAGAAACTCGGGGGCAGATAAACCTGAGCGAACCTTAACTGTCCGCGAGTCAGTTGCAAACCTGCTGCACAGGAAAGTTCAGGGTTGCAGGCGGCAGCCCTGGCGCTCGCCGATCCACTGTGCGCTGTTGCTGCGTCCCAATCCGCCGACCGTCACCCGCTTGCTCGCGGCATCATCGATGAAACCGCTGGTGGGTAAATACTGCTTCACATAACCCTGGCAATACGCCGTCGGATTGTTCATCACATACCGGCACGAGCAGTATTCCTTGGCGGTGTAAGCGCTGATGATGTCGGGAAAAGCCCACAGCGCCACGCGTTCCTGCCAGCCCCAGCCGAGCAAAGCGATCAGCAGCACCAGCAACAATGTGCTGAACGGCCGACGGCGAATAAAACTGCGACGGCTCATGGCTGCACCTTCATGGCAAACGCCTTGAGCGCGAGTTTGAGCAGTTCGTTGTGCCGGTAACTTCCATCGCGATCATCGCCGTAGCGCACGATCACCAGCTTTTCGCTGGGAATCACGTACATCGCCTGGCCCCAATGGCCCAGCGCGGCGAAGGTGTCGACGGGCGCATCGGGCCAGGGTTGTGCCGCGCCGTCCACCGCGCGATTGAGCCACCAATGGCCGCCGGGCACCGCTTCATCCTGGTTGGCTCGGTAGTGGGCGAACGGCTCGCGGCTGAAGTCGACCCACGCCTTGGGCAGCAGCTGCCGCTCGCGCCAGCGACCATCGCGCGCCATCAACAGGCCAACCCGTGCCAGGTCCCGGGCGGTGAGGTAGGCATAGGACGAGGCGACAAATGTCCCCGTGGCATCCACTTCCCAAACCGCGCCGCGAATGCCCAAGGGTTCTAACAATGCGGTCCACGGATAATCCGGATATCGGGCCGGGCCAACAATGGCTTTCAACGCGGCGGAAAGCAGATTGCTGTCGCCGCTGGAGTAGCGGAAGGCCTGACCGGGCCTGGCGTACGCGTCGTGGTCGGCGGTAAACGCAGCCATGTCGCGATGACCTCGGGTGTAGAGCATCGCCACCACCGAGGACTTCAACGGTGCGTACTCATAGTCTTCCTGCCAATCCAGGCCCGAGGCCCAGTGCAGCAAGTCGGCCATGGTCATGGCGGGGTGTTTTTCCAGCGCTGGATAGAACTGCACCACCGGGTCCTGCAATTTGAACAGACCTTCGCCATAGGCCACGCCGAGCACCGTGGCCAACAGGCTTTTGCTGATCGACCAGGTCAGGTGCGGGGTGTCGGCACGGGTCGGGTCGGCGTAGCGCTCGTAGACGAGTTGGCCGTCATGGATCACCACCAAGGCATCGGTGCGGATGCCCTCGCGGGTGGTGTCGTTGCGGGGTGGAAAAGCGTAGTTCTCCAAGGCTTGAAGGGCCGGGCCGGCGACTGTCGGGCCGGTTGGCCACTGCTCGCCCGGCCAGTTTTCGGCATTGGCCGTGAAGCTGAACAGCAGGATGGAAATCAGCGACAAGCCTTTGAACATGGAGGACGCTCGGAGGATGAACCTCCTGAGCCTAGTCGAGATTGATGACAGTTTTGGGAGGCCCATCACCCTAACGAAGATCCCGCCAACGCCTTGGCCAACCGCTTGCCCCGCGCCCCTGCCGCCAGATCCATCACAGCCTGATCGCGCTGCCACATCGCCGCCCATTGCGGTGGCCCATCGGTCATGGCCTGATTCACTTCAGCCTTGAGCCCGTCGAACTGTGCAAACAAACCGCCCAGCAACACATGCCCGGCCGGATTGTTCGGCGCCTGGCGGCTGACTTCCGCGCACCCGGCCAGCAGCGCCAGCAAACGCAGTTGCAAGGTGTGCGGCCAGTCGTTGTCCTGGCCGATGCCGAACAGCCACGCGGTCATCGCACTCAGCACATAAATGTCTTCCAGGGTACGGAACGGTTTGACGTAAGCGTCCCAGCCGTCCCCCGCCAGCAATTCGCACAGCGCGTTGTCGAGAAACAGCCGACCGTGGCTGATCTCGGGCATCAACGGCAACGGCTCGAGTTTCTCCAGACGCACGCCTGGTTCGCCGGGGTAAACCACTGCCAGACTCAGGCGCGGGTCGCTGCCTGGCTCTTCGCTGCGAGCGGCGACCAGCAGCCAGTCGGCGGCATCGCCGGCGGTGACGAAATCCTTGCGTCCGCTCAGACGCAGATCCCGCAGCCGGGTCTGCATGTCCGCCACCCGCAAGCTGCGCTGCTCGGTCGCGCACAACGCACCGAGGCTCAGCGGTGCGCTCGGCCAGAGCATCCGCAGCGCCGCTTGATACCCCACCAGAAACGCCAACCCCGGAGTCGCCATCAGCCGTCCGCCGTTCACCGCCAATTCGAACGGGGTGACCGTGCCCAAGCGGTGCAACAAGGTCGCGAAGCCTTCGCCAAGGTCGGGATCGGCGGGCAGGCGATCGCTGCGGTTCAACAGGGTTTGCCAGGGCATAAGAGGCTCCTTGTGGGCTGTCATATAAGCATCACCAAAGCTTCATGGCGATGACACCGGGGCTACATAGCCTGACTTTGCACAACACGGCTGCATAAAGAAAGTCGATCGGCTGCAACCCAAGACGGGTGGCCAGCCCGTACGGAGATTCGCAATGACTCAGATCGCCCGCATCAGCGACACCGGCAATGAACGCCGCCTGCAAGCCGAACGCCTGGTGGGCGCCGAGGCACTGCAGGAAGCCCAGGCCTTGCGCTTCAACGTGTTCAGCGGCGAATTCAACGCCAGGCTGAAAGGCGCGGAATTGGGTCTGGACATGGATGACTATGATGTTCACTGCGCCCACATCGGCGTGCGTGACTTGAACACCGGGCGCCTGGTGGCGACCACTCGTTTGCTCGACCATACGGCCGCCAGCAGCCTGGGCAAGTTCTACAGTGAAGAAGAATTCAGCCTGCATGGCCTGGTCCATCTGAAAGGCCCGATCCTGGAAATCGGTCGCACCTGCGTCGACCCGGCCTACCGCAACGGCGGCACCATCGCCGTGCTCTGGGGTGAACTGGCCGAAGTGCTGAACCAGGGCGGCTATAGCTATCTGATGGGATGCGCGAGCATTCCAATGCAGGACGGCGGCATCCAGGCCCACGCGATCATGCAACGCCTGCGCGAACGTTACCTGTGCACCGAGCACCTGCGGGCCGAACCGAAGAAGCCGTTGCCGACGCTGGCTATTCCATCGAACGTCATCGCCGAAATGCCGCCGCTGCTCAAGGCCTACATGCGCCTGGGCGCAAAAATCTGCGGCGAGCCGTGCTGGGATGAAGACTTCCAGGTGGCCGACGTGTTCATCCTGCTCAAGCGCGACGAGCTCTGCCCGCGTTACGCCAAGCACTTCAAGGCGGCTGTGTAATGAGCCGCTTGCGGGTGTACGCGCGAATTGCGCGAGTGCTGATGGTGGTGGCGCTGGGCTTGAGCATGGCCAGTGTGTTCGGTGTGTTCGAACGACTGGGGATTGCCCATTCAATGGTCCGTCGCCAGCGCTGGTCGCGTTTTTTCATGGCACGGCTGAGCAATGCCCTGCCCTTTCATGTCACCGTCCATGGTCAATTGCCGAGGGCGCCGATGCTCTGGGTCAGCAACCATGTGTCCTGGACCGACATTCCGCTGCTGGGCATGCTCACGCCGCTGTCGTTCCTGTCCAAGGCTGAAGTGCGCACCTGGCCGGTGGCGGGCTGGTTGGCGGCCAAGGCTGGCAGCCTGTTCATTCGCCGTGGTTCAGGCGACAGCCAGTTGATCCGCAAACAGATGACTCGCCATCTGGAACAGGAACACCCGCTGCTGATGTTCCCGGAAGGCACCACCACCGATGGGCGTTCGCTGCGCACGTTTCATGGTCGTTTGCTGTCAGCGGCGATCGACTCCGAAGTGGCGCTGCAACCGGTGGCGATTCGTTATCTGCGCAACGGCGAGCTGGATACCCTGGCACCGTTCATCGGCGATGATGATTTGCTGTCGCACCTGATGCGCTTGTTCGCCAATGATCGGGGTGAGGTGGAGATTCATCTGCTCAAGCCGATCGAGTGCCAGGACCGGGAACGCGCGGCGCTGGCGTTCGAGGCGCAGCAGGCGGTGCAGAAGGCGTTGTTTGGGGCGATTCCGGAACCCCGGCAAGTCCCGATTCGCCCCGCCATCGCCGCTTAAACACACTTTTCTGTGGGAGCGGGCTTGCTCTCTCCCACAGTGGTTTTATGTCGCCGGCTGACTCTGCACAAAATCCTGAAGCTGCGGATAAAACAACCGAAAATCCTCGCTCAACGGTTCATACAACCGCCGCAACTCTTGCATTGCCGCGGCCAGCTCCTCGGGTCGCGTCAGTCTGCGTGAAATCCCCCGCAGCACCTGCTCAAGCACTTCGAACTCCTGATAAGCCCCCAACCAGTCATTGGCCACCATGTGCGGCGCAATCTTCGCCAGGCGCTCCGGCAACTGTGGCTCGGCCAACAGCACCCGGTAAACGTCGGAGGTGAACTGCGCCAGCGGCTGTTCCGCGTAATACGTCCAGTCCCGGGCCAGGCAATGGTCGAAAAACACATCGAGCACGATCCCCGCATAACGTCGGCGCGTCATGGAAAACCGTGACAACGAGACATCCACCAACGGATGACGGTCGGTGAAGACATCGATGCTGCGGTGCAGCTGGATGGCCGCCTCGATCTCCGGATCGAACTGCCCTTGCAGCTGCCCTTTGACGAAGTCGCCATACAGACTGCCGAGCATTTGACCGGGGCGTTGGCCACCGAGGTGCAGATGTGCGAGATAGTTCATGGGCGCAGCTTAGCACTGCCTCACCAATATCGTTATAACCCGATATACCGATTTACGCAGTCATCAGACCGAAATCATATTGGTATATCGCGAAATACCGATTTAAAGTTCGCCCCATCGCGATATAACGTTTTACTCATCACGAGCCCCAAGCCATGAACCTCGACCTCGACGAAATAATAAAAGCCCTGGCACACCCGGTACGGCGAGAAATCCTGCACTGGCTCAAAGACCCGGCCGTCGAATTCCCCGACCAGACCCACAGCAACGAGCACGGCGTCTGCGCCGGGCAGATCGATCAACGTTGCGGTTTGTCGCAGTCCACGGTGTCCGCACACCTGGCGACCCTGCAACGCGCCGGCCTGATCAGCAGCCGCAAAGTCGGCCAGTGGCATTTTTTCAAACGCAACGAGGAAACCATCCAGGAATTCCTCCGCACCTTCAGCAAAGAGCTCTGACCCTTTACGTCAGTACGCCGATAAGGAATCAACCATGCCCCTCTCGCTACTCATTCTGGCCTTGAGCGCCTTCGCCATCGGCACCACCGAGTTCGTCATCATGGGCTTGCTGCCCGATGTGGCGGCGGACCTCGGTGTGTCGATCCCCGGCGCCGGCTGGCTGGTGACCGGTTACGCCCTGGGCGTGGCCATCGGCGCGCCGTTCATGGCACTGGCCACCGCCAGGCTGCCGCGCAAGGCCGCGCTGGTAGCGTTGATGGGGATTTTCATCATCGGCAACCTGCTCTGCGCCCTGGCCAGTGACTACAACGTCCTGATGTTTGCCCGAGTGGTCACGGCCCTGTGCCACGGCGCTTTCTTCGGCATCGGTTCGGTGGTGGCGGCAGGTCTGGTGCCGGCCAACAAACGTGCGTCGGCCGTGGCCCTGATGTTTACCGGCCTGACCCTGGCCAACGTCCTCGGCGTACCGCTGGGCACCGCGCTCGGTCAGGAAGCCGGTTGGCGTTCGACCTTCTGGGCAGTAACCGTGATTGGAGTGATTGCACTGATCGGCCTGATCCGCTTCCTGCCGGCCAAGCGCGATGAAGAGAAACTCGACATGCGCGCCGAACTGCGCGCCCTCAAGGGGGCCGGTATCTGGCTGTCGTTAAGCATGACCGCCTTGTTCGCCGCGTCGGTCTTCACCTTGTTCACCTATGTCGCGCCGCTGTTGGGCGAAGTCACCGGTGTCTCCCCGCGCGGCGTGACCTGGACCCTGGTGCTCATCGGCCTGGGCCTGACGGTCGGCAACATCATCGGCGGCAAGCTGGCTGACAAAGGCATGGCGGCGACGCTGATCGGCGTGTTCATCACCATGGCGGTGGTCTCCACCGTGCTGACCTGGACCAGCGTGGCCCTGATCCCGACCGAAATCACCCTGTTCCTCTGGGCCACCGCATGCTTTGCCGCCGTCCCCGCCCTGCAAGTCAACGTGGTGACCTTCGGCAAAGCTGCACCGAACCTGGTGTCGACCCTGAACATCGGCGCCTTCAACGTCGGCAACGCACTCGGTGCCTGGGTCGGCGGCAGCGTCATCGCCCATGGCTTCGGCCTGACCCGCGTGCCACTGGCCGCCGCCGCACTGGCAGTACTCGCCCTGCTGGTGACCCTGATTACTTTCCGTCAGAGCGGCGATGCCGAGCTGGCCCCCGCTACCAATTAATCGCTAAAAGAGAGCTATTAAATGACGACTATTTTCGATCCGATCAAACTGGGCGACCTCGAGTTGGCCAACCGCATCATCATGGCACCGTTGACCCGCTGCCGCGCCGACGAAGGCCGTGTGCCGAACGCGCTGATGGCCGAGTATTACGTGCAGCGCGCCTCTGCCGGCCTGATCCTCAGCGAGGCCACGTCGGTCACGCCGATGGGCGTCGGTTACCCGGACACTCCCGGCATCTGGTCCAACGACCAGGTGCGCGGCTGGAGCAATGTGACCAAAGCGATCCACGGCGCGGGCGGCAAAATCTTCCTGCAACTGTGGCACGTGGGTCGGATTTCCCATCCTTCGTACCTGAACGGCGAAGCGCCGGTCGCACCGAGTGCCATCCAGCCTAAAGGCCATGTCAGCCTGGTTCGTCCATTGGCCGACTACCCAACTCCGCGCGCGCTGGAAACCGCTGAAATCGCCGACATCGTCGACGCTTACCGCGTGGGGGCCGAGAATGCCAAGGCCGCCGGTTTCGACGGCGTGGAAATCCACGGTGCCAACGGTTACCTGCTCGACCAGTTCCTGCAAAGCAGCACCAACCAGCGCACCGACAACTATGGTGGCTCCCTGGAAAACCGTGCGCGCCTGTTGCTGGAAGTGACTGACGCCGTGATCGAAGTCTGGGGTGCTGGCCGCGTCGGCATGCACCTGGCACCGCGCGCCGACTCCCATGACATGGGCGACGACAACCTGTCCGAGACCTTCACCTACGTCGCTCGCGAACTGGGCAAACGCGGCATCGCGTTCATCTGCTCGCGCGAAAAAGAAGGCGCCGACAGCCTCGGCCCGCAATTGAAAGAAGCCTTCGGCGGCCCGTACATCGCCAACGAGCGTTTTACCAAGGACAGCGCCAACGAGTGGCTGGCCAGTGGCAAGGCCGACGCGGTAGCGTTTGGTGTGCCATTCATCGCCAACCCGGACCTGCCGGCGCGCTTGAAGGCCGATGCGCCGCTGAACGAACCGCGTCCGGAACTGTTCTACGGCAAGGGCCCGGTCGGTTATATCGACTATCCGACGCTGTAAGCCTCGATCGTTGAAACGCAAAAGCCCCGACTCGAAAGAGCCGGGGCTTTTGCGTATGGAAGATCAAAGGTCACTGAGGCAAATGCGATGCCTTTGGTCGGCTATTCGGCGCCCTTGTAGCCGGGGCGTTCACACTCATTCACATACTCGACACAAAATCCCTACAAAATACGTAGCTCGCTACCTATCAACCTGGCGAACGTACGTATATAAAAGCATCCCATTGCAAAAAGGCGCGCGAAGCAGGGATATTCCCCGCGTCATGCCTTGACACAAACGGATCCAATTACGCATTTTGTTTCAATTGCGCAGGCTGGGACTCAAGCGCAGCATATCCAAACCTGTGTCGACCCAACGCTCAGCTTCGATGTGCAGTTGAAAACTGTCGGGAGCCAACAGCCACTGATACAGGATGCCATCGATGTAGGCATGCAAGCTGATGGCCGCGCGGGCAGCGTCGAGGTTTTCCGGTAACTGCCCGCGATTCACCGCATTACTCAGGGCCAGCGCGATTCGCACATTGCAATCGAGACTGACCGTTCGGCGCTGCTGGCGCAGGTCGCACATTTCATCGGTGAATTCGCACTTATGAAACAGAATCTCGTTGATACGTCGGGTTTTCGGGTCCAGTGCAACTTGATGAAACAAATGAATCAGCAACTTGCGCATGCAGCCCAGCGGGTCGAGTTCGTCTTCGCTTTCACTGGCCTTGGCCATTTCATCCAGCGGCTCATGCAGGGTATCGAGCATCGCCTGCAGCAGATCCGCCTTGTTACTGAAATGCCAGTAGATTGCTCCGCGAGTCACCCCGGCCAGGGTAGCGATATCCGCCAGCGTCGTGCGTGCCACGCCCCGCTCGAAAAAAGCTTTTTCTGCCGCTTCGAGTATCTGGCTTCGGGTTTCTTGAGCTTCCTCTTTGGTGCGACGGACCATGGCAGTAAAACCTCAATCAGGGTGCCTCAGCGATGTCTGAACATCCGCTGAATAGAAGTGAGGCGAGCGCTTTCGCGCTTCGTCTCAGGCCTACAATTCAAATCTTTGGACGGCTTTTGTAACGGTGTGGGTACGCCGCCAAGGTATTTACAAACAAGCATGAATGTAAGTATATTCCTTAGCAAGCTACTTATCCACCCGGTAAAATTTTTTAACCTTCCACCTTTCTTGTGCGCAACTTGCGCGCCTGACCCGAGGATCTTCATGCAATTCAAGCCAGCTGTTACCGCTCTGGTTACTGCCCTCGCCCTGGCATCGCTGCTCAGTGGATGTAAAAAGGAAGAGGCGGCACCTGCCGCACCCCCCCCTCAGGTCGGCGTCGTAACCCTGCAACCACAAGCCTTCACCCTGACGTCCGAACTTCCGGGGCGCACCAGTGCGTTCCGCATTGCCGAAGTTCGCCCGCAGGTCAACGGCATCATTCTCAAACGACTCTTCAAGGAAGGCGGCGACGTCAAGGCCGGTCAGCAGCTGTATCAGATCGACCCGTCGGTCTATGACGCGACCCTGAAAAGCGCCGAAGCCAACCTGCGTTCGACCAAGTCGATCTCCGATCGCTACAAGCAACTGGTCGACGAACAGGCCGTCAGCCGCCAGGAATACGACACGGCACTGGCCAACCGCCTGCAATCGGAAGCGTCCTTGCAGAGCGCCCAGATCAACGTGCGCTACACCAAGGTCTACGCACCGATCTCCGGTCGCATCGGCCGTTCGTCGGTGACGGAAGGCGCGTTGGTCAGTAGCGGCCAGAGCGACGCCATGGCCGTCATCCAGCAACTGGACCCGATCTACGTCGACGTGACCCAGTCCTCGGTGGAGCTGCTTGAGCTGCGCCGCGAACTGGAAAGCGGTCGTCTGCAAAAAGCGGGCGACAATGCCGCCGCGGTCAAGCTGACCCTGGAAGACGGCAGCCAGTACGCCGTGGACGGCAAGCTGGAGTTCTCTGAAGTCTCGGTAGACCAGACCACTGGTTCCGTGACCCTGCGCGCGGTGTTCCCGAACCCTGATCACACCCTGCTGCCGGGCATGTTCGTTCACGCTCAGTTGCAATCCGGCGTGAACAGCGCGGCGATTCTGGCGCCGCAACAAGGCGTGACCCGCGACCTCAAAGGCACCCCGACCGCGCTGGTCGTGGGTCCAGACAACAAGGTCGAACTGCGCCAGCTCAAGGCCAGCCGTACTGTCGGCAACCAATGGTTGATTGAAGACGGCTTGAAGGCAGGCGATCGCCTGATCACTGAAGGGCTGCAATTCGTCAGACCTGGTGTTGAAGTCAAGGCCACTGAAGCCACCAACGTCAACGCCAAGAGCCCGGCCCCCGCACAGGCAGCCAAAGTCGCTGTCGGCGGCAAAGGGGAGTAAACCATGTCGAAATTTTTTATCGACCGTCCGATTTTCGCCTGGGTAATTGCCCTGGTGATCATGCTGGTCGGGGCTTTATCGATCCTCAAGCTGCCCATCAACCAATACCCGAGCATTGCGCCTCCGGCCATTGCGATCTCCGTGACTTACCCTGGCGCGTCTGCACAAACCGTGCAGGACACCGTGGTGCAGGTGATCGAGCAACAGCTCAACGGTATCGACAACCTGCGTTATGTCTCGTCGGAAAGTAACTCCGACGGCAGCATGACCATTACCGCGACCTTCGAGCAGGGCACCAGCTCCGATACCGCGCAGGTTCAGGTCCAGAACAAACTGAACCTGGCCACCCCACTGCTGCCGCAAGAAGTGCAGCAGCAGGGTATCCGCGTGACCAAGTCGGTGAAAAACTTCCTGATGGTCATTGGTGTGGTGTCGCGTGACGGCAGCATGACCAAGGACGACCTGTCCAACTACATCGTGTCGAACATGCAGGACCCGATCTCGCGGACCGCCGGTGTCGGTGACTTCCAGGTCTTCGGTGCCCAGTACGCGATGCGAATCTGGCTCGACCCGGCCAAGTTGAACAACTTCAACCTGACCCCGGTGGACGTGAAAACCGCCATCGCGGCACAGAACGTCCAGGTCTCGTCCGGTCAACTCGGCGGCTTGCCCGCCCTGCCCGGCCAGCAACTGAACGCTACGATCATCGGCAAGACCCGCCTGCAGACCGCCGAGCAGTTCAAGGAAATCCTGCTCAAGGTCAACAAGGACGGCTCGCAGGTTCGCCTCAAAGACGTCGCCGAAGTAGGCCTGGGTGGCGAGAACTACAGCGTCAGCGCCCAGTTCAACGGCAGCCCGGCTTCCGGTCTGGCAGTGAAGCTGGCCAACGGTGCCAACGCCCTCGATACCGCCAAGGCCCTGCGCAAAACCATCGATGACCTGAAACCGTTCTTCCCGCAAGGGATGGAAGTGGTGTTCCCGTACGACACCACCCCGGTGGTGACCGAGTCGATCAAGGGTGTTGTTGAAACCCTGGTCGAAGCGATCGTGCTGGTGTTCCTGGTGATGTTCCTGTTCCTGCAAAACTTCCGCGCCACCGTCATCACCACGATGACCGTGCCGGTGGTATTGCTGGGTACATTCGGGATCCTCGCGGCGTTCGGTTTCAGCATCAACACCCTGACCATGTTCGGTATGGTGCTGGCCATCGGCTTGCTGGTGGACGATGCCATCGTCGTGGTGGAAAACGTCGAACGGGTCATGAGCGAAGAAGGCCTGTCACCCAAGGAGGCCACCAAGAAATCCATGGGGCAGATCCAGGGTGCGCTGGTCGGTATTGCCCTGGTGTTGTCGGCGGTACTGCTGCCGATGGCGTTCTTCAGTGGCTCCACCGGTGTGATCTACAAGCAGTTCTCGATCACCATCGTTTCGGCCATGGCCTTGTCGGTGCTGGTTGCATTGATCTTCACCCCGGCGCTTTGCGCCACCATGCTCAAGGCGATTCCGAAAGGCGAGCACGGCACGCCGAAACGCGGCTTCTTCGGCTGGTTCAACCGCAACTTCGACCGTGGCGTCAAAAGCTACGAGCGCGGCGTCGGCAACATGCTCGCGTACAAGGCTCCGTACCTGCTGGCGTACCTGATCATCGTGGTCGGCATGATCTGGCTGTTCACCCGCATTCCAACGGCGTTCCTGCCGGAAGAAGACCAGGGCGTACTGTTTGCCCAGGTGCAAACCCCGGCCGGTTCCAGCTCCCAGCGCACGCAAGTGGTCGTGGATGAAATGCGCGAGTTCCTGCTGCGTCCGAGCAAGGATGGCGGCGAAGGCGATGCGGTGGCCTCGGTGTTTACCGTGACCGGCTTCAACTTC
Organism: Pseudomonas sp. FP1740; assembly: GCF_030687165.1. NCBI lineage: Bacteria > Pseudomonadati > Pseudomonadota > Gammaproteobacteria > Pseudomonadales > Pseudomonadaceae > Pseudomonas > Pseudomonas sp. FP1740. The sequence continues at coordinate 1,455,784 of NZ_CP117461.1, read as the reverse complement.
GCCGGCCGTGGCCAGAGTTCGGGCATGGCGTTCATCATGCTCAAACCGTGGGACGAACGTAACGCCGACAACAGCGTGTTCAAACTGGCGGCCCGTGCCCAACAGCACTTCTTTACCTTCCGCGATGCCATGGTGTTTGCCTTTGCGCCACCAGCGGTACTGGAACTGGGTAACGCCACCGGTTTCGACGTGTTCCTTCAGGACCGCGCCGGTATCGGTCACAACAAGCTGATGGAAGCCCGCAACCAGTTCCTCGGCATGGCGGCGCAAAGCAAGGTCCTGTCGCAAGTCCGTCCGAACGGCCTGAACGACGAGCCGCAGTACCAGCTGGAAATCGACGATGAGAAGGCCAGCGCCCTGGGCGTGACCCTCACTGACATCAACAACACCCTGTCGATTGCCCTGGGCAGTAGCTATGTGAACGACTTCATCGACCGCGGTCGTGTGAAGAAGGTTTACGTGCAAGGCCTGCCCGGCGCTCGCATGAGCCCTGAAGACCTGAAGAAGTGGTACGTGCGCAACAGCGCCGGCACCATGGTTCCGTTCTCGGCGTTCGCCAGGGGTGAATGGATCTACGGTTCGCCGAAACTGGCCCGTTACAACGGCGTGGAAGCGATGGAAATCCTCGGTGCCCCGGCGCCCGGCTATTCCACCGGTGAAGCCATGGCCGAAGTCGAAGCCCTGGCCAAGAAACTGCCGGCCGGTGTCGGTATTTCCTGGACCGGTCTGTCGTACGAAGAGCGTCTGTCCGGCTCGCAAGCGCCAGCGCTGTACGCCTTGTCGCTGCTGATGGTGTTCCTGTGTCTGGCGGCGTTGTATGAAAGCTGGTCGATCCCGATCGCGGTCATGCTGGTCGTGCCGCTGGGGATCATCGGTGCGCTGATGGCGACCAGCCTGCGCGGCCTGTCCAACGACGTGTATTTCCAGGTGGGGCTGTTGACCACCATCGGTCTGGCGGCGAAAAACGCCATTCTGATCGTCGAGTTCGCCAAGGAGCTGCATGAGCAAGGGCGTAGCCTGCGCGATGCAGCGATCGAAGCCTGCCGGATGCGTCTGCGACCGATCATCATGACCTCGCTCGCATTCGTGCTCGGCGTGGTACCGCTGGCCATTTCCACGGGCGCAGGTTCGGGTAGCCAACATGCGATCGGTACCGGGGTGATTGGCGGTATGCTCACGGCCACGATCCTGGCGATCTTCTGGGTCCCATTATTCTTCGTCACCGTGTCGTCCATGGGCCAGCGCAAAGTCGCCGACCAGGATGACGCCATTGAAACTTCTCAAGAGGCTGGCTAATGAGCAAGTCGCTACTCTCCCTGGCAGTCACCGCTTTCGTGCTGAGTGGCTGCTCGCTGATACCCGATTATCAGCGGCCTGAAGCACCGGTGGCGGGCCAATACCCGCAAGGCCCGGCGTATTCGCCGGCCCAGGCGCCCAACCAGGCCGCCGCTGAACAGGGCTGGAAGCAGTTTTTCCACGACCCGGCGCTGCAACAGGTGATTCAGACCGCGCTGGAGAACAACCGTGACCTGCGTGTCGCGGCGCTGAACATCGACGCTTATGCGGCTCAATACCGCATCCAGCGCGCCGACCTGTTCCCGGCGGTTTCGGCCACCGGCAGCGGCAGTCGTCAGCGGGTTCCGGCACGGGCCTCGCAAACCGGCGAAGCGAACATCAGCAGTTCCTACTCGGCCACCGTCGGCATCAGCGCCTACGAACTCGACCTGTTCGGTCGGGTGCGCAGCCTGAGCGAAGAAGCCCTGCAGAAGTACTTCGCCACTGAAGAAGCACGGCGCAGCACGCAGATCAGTCTGGTGGCCAGCGTGGCCAATGCCTACCTGACCTGGCAGGCCGACAAGGAACTGCTGAAACTGACCCAGGAAACCCTCGGGGCCTACGAGGAGAGCTTCAAGCTCACCTCGCGCAGCAACGAAGTGGGTGTAGCCTCGGCGCTGGATCTGGCCCAGTCGCGTACCTCGGTGGAAAACGCCCGTGCGCAACAGGCCAAGTACACCCGTCAGGTCGCCCAGGATGAAAACAGTCTGGTATTGCTGCTCGGCACCGGTATCCCGGCCAATCTGCAAGCGGCCAAGCCACTGTCGGATGACCTGCTGAGCGACGTGCCGGCCGGCCTGCCCTCGGACTTGCTGCAACGTCGCCCGGACATCCTCCAGGCCGAATACAACCTCAAGGCCGCCAACGCCAACATCGGCGCGGCGCGGGCGGCGTTCTTCCCGAGCATCAGCCTGACCGCCAATGCCGGCTCCCTGAGCCCGGACCTGTCCGGTCTGTTCAAGGGTGGTTCGGGCACCTGGTTGTTCCAGCCGCAAATCAACCTGCCGATCTTCAACGCCGGCAGCCTGCGCGCCAGCCTGGATTACTCCAAGATCCAGAAAGACATCAGCGTGGCGAACTACGAGAAGTCCATTCAAACGGCCTTCCAGGAAGTCGCCGATGGCCTGGCCGCACGCCAGACCTACACCGAGCAGTTGCAGGCTCAGCGTGATTTCGTCAGCGCCAACCAGGACTACTACCGTCTGGCCGAGCGTCGTTATCGCATCGGGGTCGACAGCAACCTGACCTTCCTCGACGCCCAGCGCCAGCTGTTCAGTGCCCAACAGGCGCTGATCACCGACCGCCTGGCGCAGCTGACCAGTGCGGTCAACCTGTACAAGGCGTTGGGCGGTGGCTGGAATGAACAGACGGCGAAGAACGAGCCGTTGAAAGAAGAAGCGCCGAAGATGAAGTTGTTCTGATAGCGCCGTAAACACGAAGCCCACCGTTTGGTGGGCTTTTTGTTGGTCGTGAAAAAAACCAGCCTGTTCGCTTCACCCTCCGACTCCATTGACCAGAAACACCGGCTCTTCCAGATAATCGAGCCCCAAGCGGTTTTCGAACATTTCGTCGCGTAACGCTGCGGTCGTGAAACTGCCCAGGCCCAGCGCGGTGGCCAGCAGGGAAAAGGTCTGACTCAGATGCCCGGCATCCATCAGCGCCACCCGCAATGCGCGGCTGAATTCGTATTTCCAGGCCATCCGCTCGACTCGAGCCGTGGAAACGAACACCGCAGCCGCATCCTCGATCCATGTCTGGCCACCACAGGCCTCGCTGACCCAGGCCCGTGGGTCTTCCAGGGAAAGCAGCTCCAGCCCGTGACGACGCACCGAATAATGGTAAAGACCCCGCTCGAAACCTTGCACATTCATCAGCACCGCATACACCTCGGTGCCCTGCAACGAACCGCCCGCCGGAGAGGTTTTCTTCAGGAAGTAGTCGCCCATGCGGTTGTGCTGCACGACGGTCGCGCCCCAGGTGTAGTAGAGCAACAAAGACAGTTGTTCCGAACTCAACGGCTGATCACTGAAGGTTCGCGACGTGCGGCGATTGCACAGCGAGTCCAGCAGCGTCGGCTGAGCGATCGCGCAGGCAGGCAGCAGCGGGTTTTCCAGGGCGATGAACGGATGGGACCAATAGTCCTTGAACGCCGACGGCTGAGGTTGCGCCGAGGCCTTTTGCTCCAGCTCCGTTTCCAGCTCGGCAACGCTGATGTAGGGCGTGTGCGAGCCGGTCCGGGTACTCAGGTAAAACTCCAGCGCCGCATCCCAGCGGGTCCAAAGGTTGAGCGAATGCTTACCCTGGTTATACGTGACCGAACCCGATTGATTCACCACGGGCAGTAAAACACCGTGGCTGACCAGCGTCCTCAGGAATGCCAGGTTGTCGTCCTGCGCCGGACTCTGCAAAACCCCCGGCAGCAACAAGGCACTCTCCAGTGTCTGCGGGCTCAGGAAGTGGCGTAGTAACGGCAGCAACGTCACGTCAAACTCCAGGCTCAGGTCCTGCTGCCGGTCCCGGATAAAAAACGACGCCGAGCCAACGCTGAGCCAGGTGCCTTCCCTGAGTTTCAGCAGGGTCTGCGCACCCTCCGACGACGAATGTTGATCGCCCTGTTGATCAAGCCCCTGCCAGAACAGGGCCTTGGGCCTCAAGGACTTGATGGCCTTGATCAAGGTCAACAGTTCCGCGTCATCGGTTTTGCGCGAAATATCCCATTCCAGGGTGATCGCTTTCACCGGGGATGACCTGAACAGTTCACGCAAAATGTCCCAATCCCGCCGCGGATGGCTGGTGTGAATTTCAATCAACCGGTCCAGCGGCAACGAACGCAAATAGTCGTTCAGGTCGTAACCCTGGGTTCTGGCGGTCGTGATCGCGCTGTCGAGATCCAGCAAAAATCCCGAGCCGCTACGCTCCACCACACTGGAAATGAACTCGCCTTCGGACTGCTCTTGTGCGCCCGGCAATGAAAACAACCGCGGTGCGTTTTCCAGCACCAGCAGCGTTGCCGTGAGCTCGCGCAATTCGATGGCATTGGCCACCACCGTGTCCGCCACCTCTTGGGCTAGGGTCGGCAAAATGAAGTGCTGCGTGTCGCCACCGTGGAAACGCGACCAGGAAATATGCTCGGCCAGCCACGGCGAGCGGGTTTTGTCGCACAGTCGCCGCGTCATGTGCAGAAACTCGCGATCCATCGCGATGCCCACGCTGCCCAGGGACAAACTGGACGAGTGCAGCAGGCTCGGTACTCGAGCGCTGACGTCAAGTAAACGAGGCTGCAGGATGCAGTGGGTCGGCTGAAACTCGACGTAATCGAAATGCGGCAAACCCTCAGCGAGAATTCGCTCGACAGTCGGGTCAAGTCCATCCTCCGACCGGTCATCCTGTGCCCTGCGCCGTGGCAAATGGTATTCCAGCCCTACGCCGGCCTCGGGATAGGACGAGGCATCAAACATCCCCATGTGAGCCTCCCCGGCTTCAGGCGGTCAGACCCAGCAAGCGTTGTTGCTCAGTATCAGTCCCCGATATCGCCAACAGCCCGGCATATTGGTTTTCCTGTGCTCTGACCTCTTTGGCAAGGTTTTCCAGAAGTTGACGTCCTTGTGGGGTGAATTCAGTGCTGGCCTCAAAGTCCGGCAATGCCTTGATCAAGCCTCGCAGAATGTACAGAAGACGGTTTTGCGCCCTCTGCAGCTCATCGGTCGAACGCGAACGAACCCGCCCCAGGTATTTGACCAATGCGATGTACACGTAAAACGCGTGGAAGTAGCCATAAAAGTCACGCTTCTGTCCCGACCACGGCAAGGTGTACAACGGCTCCCGCGAGGTCTCTTCCTTAACGACCGGGCACGCCTCGACAATGTGATAGAGCAACTGATGAGTGGCCTCATGCACCAGGGACTCTTCCAGATCGAGTATCGAATCATCCCGGCTCGACAGCAGGATGATTCCGGTGAAGCGGGACGCTGAACAGCTTCGAAATGAACCATCGGGTAAATAAAAAATCGACTTGACCAGTTTTTTGATTTGCTCACGGCAGGCGGGCCATGTGTGCTCTATGCGCAACAGGGCAATATTCACCACGTCGCAAAAAAACCGTACGGAGTAACCGCTACGCTCCAACTGTTTGCGGACGGCTTCATCCTCCGGAAACTCATAACTGGGCGGCATTACTATCGCTACCAGCGGATCGACATCAAACCGATGCACAGGGGGGCAATAATGATTCACGCGGGAACTGTCGGATGCTTTGACACGCACTAACATCTCTGGAAATTCAAACAGCATTTTTTCCAGCTCACTCCTGTCCTCCGTCTTTTTCGTGATGACCAGATTGGCATAATGAGCCGTCAGCACATTCCATACTTGAAACACCGGATCATTAATAATCAAGCGCTGTTCACGGGTCGGAGGAACGATAAGATTAAACGCCTGCTCAAAAAACTCCGCCAGATGTGGAGCGTTGGGAAACAACTGAAAAAGTTCGGTGTACAGCGCAACAAAGCTGGTGTATCGATTTCGACTGACACGCTCCAGCAAGACTTCAAATCGCGAAGGCTCCGAATCCGCAAGGAAGGTCGTGCCCTGAAATAAATCCTCGACCGAGAGCTCACGTTGACCACTGTTACCGATGTCCATTTCTCAACCTTCCCTTAGGTTGGCGGCAACGGCTTCGCCATTGTCAGACTGGCAATGCCATAACCCAGTTGTTCATAAAGACGACGCGCCGCATCGTTGCGACCAAAGACATGCAACCGCACTTCCTTGCATCCCGCCTGGCTCGCCCATGACTCCAGGGCCAGCAGCGATTGTTTTGCATAACCCTGGCGGCGCTCGCCGGGGTCAATGTAAATATCCAGAATGAAGGCGATCCGACCGGCGCCAGCGTGTCGTTCGGCAACCCATAATTCACCGATGCGCCGCGCTTGATCCTGGATTACCCAGAGTTGATTCTTTTCAGTCAATCGCCCTTGCGGCAACAATTGCTCGAAGACGCTTCGTGCCCTTTGCGACGCCTCCTCCTGGCCCCACTCGCCGGCGGCGACCATCCCGTCGCCATATTCAGCAAGGGCTCTGTCGGCGAACGTAACAAAGTCCGCGTCATTCATTGGAGCCAAGGTGACAGACATGCGTCATTCACTCCGTGCCCGAGCGCTTCAGGTCATGAGTCTGATAAGGCCATTCGGCGTACCACCATAAAGCCCACCTTTCGTGGCACGCCAAATGGCATCACCCACCGTTAATCCATGCGCGCTTGTTGCTGCTGGTTCTGTGTATCAAATACCGCGCGTATCCCCAGGTTGCTCCGAATGCTGGAGGAAGCTGCCGTCAGTTTTGCAGCATCAATACCTTTAACCGCTGCGATCTCGTCAGTACTTAAGTGCACGCCAATATTTCTAGCCGCCCCTGCCGGATCACTGTGTAAGGCGGTGGCAAATTTTTCGTCCAGCACGGCCCGTCCCAGAACCGAGGCCAAACGTTCCTGATTGACTTTATTACCCATGGTACTTCTCCTTGTTATTTCGGCATGACGAAAAATATCCCCTGACGAAGCATGAGAGTGTCTTTTGCCCGCCTGAGGATTTTGAATATAGCAAGGCCTCTTTTCTTTTCCAGCCAAGCCCATGGCTCTCTTTAAATCTTTTTACGATAACCGACAACACCAATTCTTAAGTTTAACCGGCGATTATTGATCTACCTTTAATAGCAGCCAACACTGTAGGAAACGTCTTACAACTAAAGCAATAAACACTTCCATCTAACATAAACAAAACAACAAGGCGCCATTAATAGAACACACCTGCGGATGCACCTTATCAACCCGAATAACTATGGGATTTTATTAAGAATACCTCGTACCGTCCGCGCCCAGGCTGGCGTCGATTAGTGTTCGTTAATCGCCCAAAACCCCATCCCCCCCAATTGAATCCCCCCGCCCATCCCTCGCACCATTGTCCGCACCTGCATAAATCAATAACAACAAGGTCCGACACCATGACTACGCGCCCTCTGCGCTCCGGCTGATCTCGCCCGCCCCCTTATCCGAATTCGATTTTTTGTCTGCGACCCCTTGGTTGCGGCTGTGTACTGCCTTATCCCTGACAATTAGAGAGACCCGAGTCCATGACTTCCTCCACCACGCAGTATTTGTTCCCCAGTCTGATCGCCATCGCACTGGCCGGCGCGGCCCTGCCCGCCTTGGCCGAGGAAGCAGGCTTTGTCGAAGGTGCCAAGGTCAACCTGAACCTGCGTAACTTCTACATCAACCGTAACTTCACCAATCCGACCAAGAGCCAGGGCAAGGCTGAAGAGTGGACGCAAAGCTTTATCCTCGACGCCAAATCCGGGTTCACCCAGGGCACCGTCGGGTTCGGCATGGACGTGCTGGGGTTGTATTCGGTCAAGCTCGACGGCGGTAAAGGCACCGGTGGGACGCAGTTGCTGCCGCTGGATCACGATGGCCGCCCGGCGGACAACTTCGGTCGCACCAACGTGGCGTTCAAGGCGAAGTTGTCCCAGACCGAAGTGAAGGTCGGCGAATGGATGCCGGTGCTGCCGATCCTGCGTTCGGACGACGGTCGCTCGCTGCCGCAAACCTTCCGTGGCGGCCAGATCACCTCGAAGGAAATCAATGGCCTGACGCTCTACGGCGGCCAGTTCCGCGCCAACAGCCCGCGCGACGATAGCAGCATGAATGACATGTCGATGACCGGCAAAGCGGCATTCACCTCAGACCGCTTCAACTTCCAGGGCGGTGAATACGTCTTCAACGACAAGCGTACTCAGATCGGCCTGTGGAATGCTGAACTCAAGGACATCTACAGCCAGCAATACGTCAACCTGATCCACACCCAACCGCTGGGCGATTGGACGCTGGGCGCCAATCTCGGGTTCTTCTACGGCAAGGATGACGGCAGCGCCCGGGCGGGCGAGCTGGACAACAAGACCTGGTCGGGTCTGTTCTCGGCCAAATACGGTGGCAACACCTTTTACGTCGGCCTGCAAAAACTCACTGGCGACAACGCCTGGATGCGGGTCAACGGCACCAGCGGCGGCACCTTGGCCAACGACAGCTACAACTCCAGCTATGACAACGCCAGGGAAAAATCCTGGCAAGTGCGCCACGACTACAACTTCGCCGCTCTGGGCGTGCCGGGCCTGACCCTGATGAACCGCTACATCAGTGGCGACAACGTCCACACCGCCACCACCAGCGACGGCAAGGAGTGGGGCCGCGAAAGCGAACTGGGTTACACCGTACAAAGCGGCGCACTCAAAGACCTCAACGTCAAATGGCGCAACTCCACCATCCGCCGTGACTTCAGCAACAACGAGTTCGATGAGAACCGGTTGATCGTCAGCTATCCGATCAGCCTGCTGTAACCCCCAAACCAAATGTGGGAGCGAGCTTGCTCGTTCCCACAGGATTTGTGGTGGACAGTTACTCCCGCGACTCAACCCCCAACTCATCCCACACCGACTCGGCCAGGTGGAACGTCGCGTTGGCCGCCGGAATTCCGCAATAGATCGCGCTCTGCATGATCACTTCCTTGATCTCGCTGCGGGTCACGCCGTTGTTGGCGGCGGCGCGCAGGTGCAGTTTGAGTTCTTCGTTGCGGTTCATGCCGATCAGCATGGCGATGGTGATCAGGCTGCGGGTGTGGCGCGGCAGGCCCGGGCGGGTCCAGATGTCGCCCCAGGCGTGGCGGGTGATCATCTCCTGGAACTCCGAGTTGAACTCGGTCAGCGCGTTCAGGCTGCGGTCGACGTGGGCGTCACCGAGCACTGCGCGACGGACTTTCATGCCCTCGTCGTAACGTTGTTTCTCGTCCACAAAAAATTCCTCAATGACCTGAAAGAAACGCCAGCACCCGCTCGCTGAACGCAGCGCCGGCCTGGACGTTGGACAGGTGCGCGGCGTAGAACTCGGCGTACTCGGCGCCCCGCACATGTTCCTGAATGAAATGCCCGCCAGACGGCGGTGTGACCGCATCTTCGGTGCCGGCGATCACCAGCAGCGGCGCCTTGATCGAGGACAACTGATCACGGAAATCGGCATCACGCACCGCCGCGCAATTGGCCGCGTAACCTTCAGGCGAGGTAGCCGCGAGCATGTCGGTGATCTGCTTCGCCGCTGCCGGATTGGCTGAGGAAAAGTCCGGGGTGAACCAGCGTGCAATCGACGCATCACGCAATGCCACCATTGCCGCGGCGCCGTCACGCAGAACGGTTTCAATCCGTGGGTTCCACACCGATGGATCGCCGATTTTCGCCGCGGTGTTGCACACGATCAGTTTGTTCAAACGCTGACCGGCATTGATCCCCAGCCATTGGCCGATCAACCCGCCCATGGACAGACCGCAGAAATGCGCGCGCTCGATGTGCAACGCATCCAGCAGCGCCAGCACGTCGCGGCCCAGTTGCTCGATGCTGTACGGCCCTGGCGTCACCAATGACTTGCCGTGACCACGGGTGTCAAAACGCAGCACCCGGAAATGCTCGGTGAACGCCGGGATCTGCGCGTCCCACATGTGCAGGTCGGTGCCCAGTGAGTTGGACAGCACCAGTACCGGCGCATCCGCCGGTCCATCGAGTTGCGGCCCTTGAATTTGGTAGTGCAGTTCGCCCTCGGCGAGTTGTACGAATGCCACAGCAGTCTCCTTCAGGCAGTCAACGCAAAATGTTCAGCCACCGCTCGCTCGACCCAGGTATGGGCCTGACCGAGGTAATGGGCGGGGTCCAGCAGATGATCGAGTTCAGCGTCCGACAACTCGGCGGTCACTTGCGGCTCATCGCCGAGTACCGCGCGCAGATGACGTTGCTCGGCTACAGCACGCTTGCAGCATTGCTCCAGCAGATGATGCGCGGTGTCGCGACCGACCCGTTGCGCCAGGACGATGCTCACCGCCTCGGCCAGCACCAGGCCCTGGGTCAGGTCGAGGTTGCGGGTCATGCGCGTCGCGTCCACTTCCAGTCCGTCGGCCACCAACAGTGCTTGTTGCAGGCTGCCCGACACCAAGCAGCAGATCTCCGGCAGGGTTTCCCATTCGGCATGCCACAGGCCCAGGCTGCGCTCGTGTTCCTGGGGCATCGCGCTAAACAAGGTCGAGAGCAAACCCGGCACCCGCGTCGCCGCACCGATCAGCACCGCCGCGCCCACCGGGTTGCGTTTGTGCGGCATGGTCGAGGAACCGCCCTTGCCCGGCGCGGACGGTTCGAACACTTCACCGGCTTCGGTCTGCATCAACAGGCTGATGTCGCGACCGAGTTTGCCGAGGCTGCCGGCGATCAAGCCAAGCACCGCGCCGAACTCCACCAGACGATCACGCTGGGTGTGCCAGGGTTGTTCCGGCAAGGTCAGTTGCAGTTCCGCGGCCAAGACTTCGGCAATCGGCATCGCTTGCTCGCCGAGGGCCGCGAGGGTGCCGGAGGCGCCACCGAATTGCAGCACCAGCAGGCGTGGTTTGAGTTCCAGCAGACGCTGGCGGCTACGAGTCACGGCGCCCAGCCAACCGGCGATCTTCATGCCGAGGGTGACCGGCGTCGCGTGTTGCAACCAGGTGCGTCCGGCCAGCGGCATGGCGACGTATCGCTTGGCCTGGGTCGCGAGGGTTTCCCCCAGCTGCGCCAGATCAGCTTCGATCAGTTGCAGCGCGCGGCGCAATTGCAACACCAGGCCCGTGTCCATCACGTCCTGGCTGGTCGCGCCCAGATGCACGTAGCGCTCGGCTTCGGCATCGCTTTTGGCGATCTGCTTGCCCAGCGCCTTGACCAAAGGGATCGCCGAATTGCCCGCCGTGGCAATCGCCTCGCCGAGGGCGGCGAAATCGTAATGCTCGGCTTTACAAGCCGCTTCAATAGATGCGACAGCCGCTTGCGGAATCAGGCCAACCCGTGCTTCGGCCCGGGCCAATGCGGCTTCGAAATCCAGCATGGCCTGGACCCGGCCCTGATCACAGAACACCTCACGCATGTCGCGTGCGGTGAAGTAGGCATCGAACAACTGATTGCCCGGTCGCTGATTCATAAACAGTCCTTGCAGGCGAGGGCCAGTACGGCCCCCGCGGAAAGATCAAAGGTCGTTTTCCAGATACTTCGGCTGTTTCGGCAGACGCAGGCTGAACAGGAACGCCACCGCCATCATCACCGTCACGTACCAGTAGAACGAGTTTTCCATGCCCCCGGCTTTAAGGCTCAGCGCTACATATTCCGCCGAACCGCCGAAGATCGCATTGGCCACCGCATACGCCAGGCCGACGCCCAAGGCGCGTACCTCGGGCGGGAACATTTCGGCTTTCACCAGACCGCTGATCGAGGTGTAGAAACTGACGATCGCCAGCGCCACGGTAATCAGCACAAACGCCAGGAACGGACTGCTGACACTTTTCAGGCTCAACAGGATCGGTACGGTGAACAACGTCCCGAGGGCGCCGAACCAGAGCATCGAATTGCGCCGGCCAATCTTGTCGGCGAGCATGCCGAACAGCGGCTGCATGCACATATAAAGGAACAGTGCACCGGTCATGATGTAGCTGGCGGTCTTGGCGTGCATGCCAGCGGTGTTCACCAGGTACTTCTGCATGTACGTGGTGAAGGTGTAGAAAATCAGCGAACCGCCGGCGGTGTAACCCAGCACGGTGATGAAGGCTGCCTTGTGATCGCGGAACAGCGCACCAATGCTGCCGGCATCCTTGCTTTCGCGCATTTCCTTGCTGCTGGTTTCCTTGAGCGCACGACGCAGGAACAATGAAATCAACGCGGCCACCGCACCGACCACGAACGGAATCCGCCAGCCGTAGGCACGCAACTCATCCTCGTTGAGGAACTGCTGCAGGATCACCACCAGTGACACCGCCAGCAACTGTCCGCCAATCAGTGTCACGTACTGGAACGACGCGAAGAAGCCGCGCTGGCCCTTGAGGGCGACTTCGCTCATGTAGGTCGCGGTGGTGCCATATTCGCCGCCCACCGACAAACCCTGCAGCAAGCGCGCGAACAGCAGCAGGATCGGCGCCCAGACACCGATACTGTTGTAGGTCGGCAGGCAGGCAATGAGCAACGAACCGAAGCACATCATCAGAATCGAGATCAGCATCGAATTCTTGCGCCCGTGTTTGTCCGCCAACCGACCGAAAATCCAGCCGCCGATGGGGCGCATCAGAAACCCGGCGGCAAACACGCCCGCGGTATTGACCAGCTGCACCGTGGGGTTATCGGACGGGAAAAAGGCCGGGGCAAAGTAGATCGCACAGAAGGCGTAGACGTAGAAGTCGAACCACTCGACCAGATTGCCGGACGAGGCGCCGACAATCGCAAAGATTCTTTTGCTGCGTTCTTCACCGGTGTAGACAGCTGTGGAGGTTGTCATTGTTTTTTCACTCTGTGGGGACCGTGAGAGTCTAGACATATTTCGCAATAGTCCCGTTCCGCAGATGGATGCATAACCTGAGAGCAATGCAATCTCTGTGGCGAGGGAGCTTGCTCCCGCTCGGCTGCGAAGCAGTCGTAAAACCGGTTGGCGCGGTTTGCCTGATACATCATGTCAGCCGGGTTTGGGCTTGCTTCGCAAGCCAGCGGGAGCAAGCTCCCTCGCCACAAGAGCAACGATCACTCAGTAATCGAAGAACACCGTCTCCGCATCCGTCCCCTGCAGAATCACATTCCACTGATAAACACCCGCAGCATCCTGCTTCGCCAACAAGGTGCCACGACGTTCGGCGGGCACGCATTCGAGCAGTGGGTCCGCCACGTTGGCTGGCTCACCATCGAAGTAAATCCGCGTCAGCAAGTGCTTCACCAACCCGCGAGCAAACACCAGCACCACCAGGTGCGGCGCCTGGGTCGTGCCCTTCAGGCCTTCCACGGTGCCCGGCTTGATCGTGGTAAAGCGAAAGCGCCCTTGCGCATCCACCGGCACCCGGCCAAACCCTTCGAAGTTCGGGTCCAGGGGTTTGTCCTGATCGTCTTCGGGGTGGTCGTACTTGCCAGCGGCGTTGGCTTGCCAGACTTCGAGCATGGCGTCGTTGACGAAGTCGCCATTGCCGTCGACGACTTGCCCGGTGATCGCCACACGCTCGCCAAGAGTCTGTTCAACGGTCAGGTCTTCACGGTTCAGCCAGGTCAGGCCGATGTGGTAGTACGGTCCGACGGTGTGGGACGTGGTCGCGTTCAGCGTCATCTTATTTCTCCATCGGCGTGGCGTCGCGGCCGCGCAAAACGATGTCCCAACGATAAGCGAGGGCATAGGAAGGGATGGTTTTTTCCAGATCGAAACTGGCGATCAGGCGCTCTTTGGCGCTGGTATCGGGCACGCAGTTGTAGATCGGGTCGTAAGCCAGCAACGGGTCACCCGGGAAATACATTTGGGTCACCAGGCGCGTCAGAATGCTCGGCCCGAACAGGGAGAAATGGATGTGCGCCGGACGCCAGGCATTGTGGTGGTTACCCCACGGGTAGGCGCCAGGCTTGATGGTCTGGAACTGGTACCAGCCATCGGCGTCGGTCACGGTGCGGCCGGTACCGGTGAAGTTCGGGTCCATCGGTGCGTCGTGCAGGTCGCGGGCATGGTTGTAACGACCGGCGGCGTTGGCCTGCCAGATCTCCACAAGAATGCCCGGCACCGGCAGACCGTCTTCATCCAGCACACGGCCGTGGATGATGATCCGTTCACCCAATGGCTCGCCCGAGTGCTGGGCGGTCAGGTCGTTGTCCTGCTCCTGAATACGCTCGGCGCCGATGGTCGGGCCGGTGATTTCCGACAGCGAATGAGGCAAAAACACCAACGGCTTGGACGGCGAGCGAAGGTTGGTGGATTGATAAGGAGGGTGCAGGTATTCCGGCTGAGTGCCCACCTGCGGGCGACGGTAACCTGGTTTGTCAGTCATTGTGCTTTCCTCAATTCTTATTAGTCGCTTCTGTGCGTCAGAGCCGTTCGATCGCCAGGGCCAGGCCCTGACCGACACCGACGCACATGGTCGCCAAGCCTTTCTTGCCGCCCGTCTTTTCCAGTTGATGCAGTGCGGTCAGCACCAGACGCGCACCGCTCATGCCCAGTGGATGGCCCAAGGCAATGGCGCCACCGTTCGGGTTGACCTGGGCCGCGTCATCCGCCAGTCCCAGTTCACGCAGCACCGCCAGACCCTGGCTGGCGAAGGCTTCGTTGAGTTCGATCACGTCGAAATCGTTGACCGCCAGGCCCAGGCGCTCAGTCAATTTACGCACCGCCGGCACCGGGCCGATACCCATCACCCGTGGTGCGACACCGGCGCTGGCCATGCCGAGCACTTTGGCGCGGGCGGTCAGGCCGTGTTTCTTCACGGCTTCGGCCGAAGCCAGAATCAGCGCTGCGGCACCGTCGTTCACACCGGAGGCATTGCCGGCGGTGACGGTTTTGTCGGGGCCGTTGACCGGTTTGAGTTTGGCCAGGGTTTCGAGTGTAGTGTCGGCGCGAGGATGTTCGTCCTGGCTGACCACTGTTTCACCCTTCTTGTGGGCAATGCGCACTTCAACGATTTCTTCGGCGAAAAATCCTGCGGCTTGCGCGGCGGCTGTCCGTTGCTGACTGCGCAGTGCGAAAGCGTCCTGATCCTCGCGGGAAACCTGATAATCGTCGGCCACGTTATCGGCGGTTTGCGGCATTGCATCAACGCCGTACTGGGCTTTCATCAACGGGTTGATGAAACGCCAGCCGATGGTGGTGTCTTCCAGCTTCATGTTGCGCGAAAACGCTGCGTCAGCCTTGCCCATCACGAATGGCGCGCGGGACATCGATTCGACGCCACCGGCAATCGCCAACTCCATCTCACCGCTGGCGATGGCCCGAAACGCAGTGCCGATCGCATCCATGCCCGAAGCGCAGAGGCGATTGAGGGTGACGCCAGGAATGGTTTCCGGCAGCCCCGCCAACAACAACGCCATGCGTGCCACGTTGCGGTTGTCTTCGCCGGCCTGGTTGGCGCAGCCGAGGAACACCTCGTCCACCGCGTTCCAGTCCACCGACGGGTTGCGTTCTATCAACGCCTTGATCGGCACGGCGGCCAGGTCATCGGCACGAACCGCCGACAGGCCACCGCCGAAACGGCCGATGGGGGTGCGAATCGCGTCGCAGATATAAACGTCACGCATCAGGCTTCTCCGGGTGCTTGGCCGTGGGCCGCCGCAGTGCGGGCTTCCAGATCACGCAGCGCGGTCAACTCGACTTCGGTTGGCTCGGCAGTGTTTTCAACGGTGTCGGCAAAACGAATCGCCCAACCGGTGGCCGCGATCACTTGCTCGCGGGTCACCCCTGGGTGCAACGCGGTGACCACGAATTCATGGGTGCCGGCTTCCGGTTCCATGATGCACAGGTCGGTAATAATGCCGACAGGACCGGCGCCCGGCAGGCCGAGACGTTTGCGCGAATCACCGCCCTCGCCATGACCAACCGAGGTAATGAAGTCGAGCTTGTCGACGAACGAACGCGCCGACTGCTTGAGGATGATCAGCACGCTCTTGGCGGAACCGGCGATCTCCGGCGCGCCACCTGCACCCGGCAGGCGAACTTTTGGCTGATGGTAGTCGCCGACTACCGTGGTGTTGATGTTGCCGAAGCGATCGACTTGCGCGGCGCCGAGGAAGCCGACGTCAATGCGCCCGCCCTGCAGCCAGTAGCGAAAAATCTCGCCGGTCGGGACGACGGTGTCGGCGGTTTCCGCCAGCTCACCGTCACCGATCGACAATGGCAGTACGCTTGGCTTGGCACCGATCGGACCCGATTCGTAGATCAGGACTACATCGGGCGAGGACGTCAGTCGCGCCAGGTTGGCGGCTTTCGACGGCAGGCCGATACCAACGAAGCACACCGAACCGTTTTTCAGGCGGCGGGCGGCGGCGACGGTCATCATTTCATTGGTGGTGTAAGTCATTACTTGGCCTCCGAAGCAGCGGCCAGCTTGGCCTGGAACTCGCTGAAGTCAGCGCAGCCATGGATGTACTCGTTGATCCACGCGGTGAAGGTTTCACGGTCGCGGGCAATCGGGTCCCAGGCCTGGTAGAAGCGGTTGTCACGCTCGGTGTAACCGTGGGCGTAGGACGGATGCGCGCCGCCCGGTACGTGGCAGACCGCGCTCAGAGCCCAGGTCGGCAGCACGCAAGCGTTCATCGGTGCATTGAGGTCATCGACGATTTCTTCGACGGTGACGATGCAACGCTTGGCCGCCAGCGCCGCTTCTTTCTGCACCCCGAGAATGCCCCAGAGCAGCACGTTGCCTTGACGGTCAGCCTTCTGCGCGTGAATCACGGTGATGTCCGGGCGCACCGACGGCACCGCCGCCAGCACTTCGCCGGTGAACGGGCAGGTGACGGTCTTGATCAGCGGGTTGACCTTCGGCAAGTCGGAACCGGCGTAGGCTCGCAGCACCGCGAACGGTAAGCCCGAAGCGCCCGCGACATAGGCATTGGCCAGGTCGGCGTGGCTGTGCTCTTCGATTTCCAGCGCATGCGGCCACTGCCGCTCGACTGCGTCACGCAGACGGTGCAGCGAACCGACGCCAGGGTTGCCGCCCCAGGAGAAAATCAGTTTGCGAGCACAACCGGCACCGATCAACTGGTCGTAGATCAGGTCAGGCGTCATCCGCACCAGGGTCAGGTCTTTCTTGCCCTGGCGAATGATTTCGTGACCGGCGGCCGTAGGAATCAGGTGAGTGAAGCCTTCGAGCGCGACGGTATCGCCGTCGTTGACGAACTGCTTCACCGCGTCATGCAGCGAAAGGATTTCAGCCATGGGGCAGGCTCCCGTTTTGTTTTGAACCGACAGTGGTAGAAAAGGGCGCGAGGTTCAGCGCCGGAATGACTGAAGGTTAAGCCCCTGGAAAAACCCAAACAATCCGATAATCGACTGAGTGTTCGTTTATCGAACAGATTGTTATCTGGCTATCGTTCTCTCTCAGATCATTCCCACGCTCTGCGTGGGAACGATCACATCTTGAAAGTCGCCCTCAGGTCGCATCCGCATGGCTGACCATGCCCTTGATCACCACCGCCGTGGTCGCCAACGCGGCCGGAATCACCAGAGCCGTCAACACCTGCTCGAAGTTCCAGCCCAGGCCCAGCAACGTCGCGCCCATCCACGCCCCGAGGATCGCGCCGAAGCGGCCAATCCCAAGCATCCACGACACACCGGTCGCCCGCCCTTGCGTCGGGTAAAAACGCGCCGCCAGCGATGGCATTGCCGATTGCGCGCCGTTGACACACATCCCGGCCACCAGCACCAGGGTCGCCAGCACGGCGATGTTGCCCAGGCTCTGCCCTACCGCGTAGGCAAACACCCCGGCCAACAGGTAGAAA
The DNA here is from genome assembly GCF_030687165.1 of Pseudomonas sp. FP1740. NCBI lineage: Bacteria > Pseudomonadati > Pseudomonadota > Gammaproteobacteria > Pseudomonadales > Pseudomonadaceae > Pseudomonas > Pseudomonas sp. FP1740. The sequence goes on along the minus strand of NZ_CP117461.1, from coordinate 1,438,123 downwards.
GTGCCGATGACCTTGTGCGGATTGAACCGGTCCATCGCCCAACCCACGCCCACTGCGCTCAACACCCCACCAAGCTGGAACAGCGCACCAATGAATGCGGCCTGCTCCATGCTCGCGCCGCTGTCACGCATCAGCGTCGGCAACCAACTGGTCAGCAGATAAACAATCACCAGCCCCATGAAGTACGTCAGCCACAGCAACAATGTGCCGGTGCTGTAAGTACCGGAGAAGATCACCGCGAACACATTGCGTGCCTTCACGGTTTTCTGTTCCGGCACGCTGAAGCTCGAAGCCTGGGCCACCACCGCTGGGTCGATCGGTGCCAGAGCCTTGCGCACTTTGTCGGTACCGCGATTGCGCACCACCAGATAGCGCGCCGATTCTGGCAACCACAACAGCAAAACGACGGTGAGCATCAGCGGCAGAATCCCGCCGATCATCAACAGGCTGTGCCAGCCAAAGGCCGGGATCAGTTTGGCCGAGATGAACCCGCCCCCGGCCATGCCGAGGTTGAAGCCGCAGAACATGCTGGTCACCAGCAGGGACTTCTTGCGTTCCGGGGTGTATTCGGACAGCAGCGTGGTCGCGTTCGGCATGCCGGCGCCCAGGCCCAGGCCGGTGAGGAAACGCAGCACCAGCAGTTGATCGACATTGGTGCTGTAAGCCGATGCCAGGCTGAACGCACCGAACAACAACACCGCGCCTACCAGTACGACTTTTCGCCCGAAGCGGTCAGCCAACGGCCCGGAACCCAAGGCGCCAAAGACCATGCCGATCAGTGCCGCACTCATCACCGGGCCGAGGCTGGCGCGATCGATGCCCCAGTCCTGGGACAATGCCGGCGCGATAAACCCCATGGCCGCGGTGTCGAGGCCATCGAGGAAGACAATCAGGAAACACAGGATCACCACCCGCCATTGGTAGCGCGAAATGGGTTGAGCGTTGATGAAGGACTGCACGTCGAGGCAGTTCCCTACAGCAGACTGAGGCTGGTTCATTATTTTTATTCCACGCAAAGAACGCAGTCGAACAAGTGCCAGCCGAGGCTGACGCTGTCACAAGAAAAGAAGGTCGGGATCAGGCGATCCGGTTTCGGCAGCTAAGCCGGTGGGAACAGCGACAGTGGGGAAACGTGCGCATGACGATGCCTCTTCTCATTATTATTGGGTCGTCGCCCGGCAACTGCTGAGGGCCAGCAGCGCCGGATGACGCTGCCGCGACATTAATGATCCGAGAGAAACAGCGTCAATTCGATAAACGCGACTCTGTGCGTTTATCGAACAGCTTAGGCGAACAGCTGCGCACTCAAGTCGCGGCTGGCACTCAACAAACCGGGCAGGAAACGTTGCTCCAACTCGCTGCGGCTGACCCGGCCGGCATGGGTGCTGACGTTCAGCGCCGCCACCACTTGGCCAGAAGCGTCGTACACCGGAACGGCAATCGAGCGCAGGCCTTGCTCCAGTTCCTGATCGACGATGCACCAGCCTTGTCGCCGTACTTCTTGCAAGCATTCGAGCAATGCCTCGGGGGTATGCAGGGTGCGACTGGTCTTGGCTTGCAAGTCTGCATGGTCGAGGTATTCGCGCAGCGACGTGTCGTCCAGCGCGGCGAGCAGAATCCGGCCCATGGAGGTGCAATAGGCCGGCAAGCGCCCACCCACCGAGAGGTCGACGGAAATCAATCGCTGGGTGGTCGCCGAGCGCGCAATGTACAAAATGTCATCGCCCTCCAGCGTGGCCATGTTGCAGGCCTCGTGCAGTTGCTCGCTCATGCGGTCCAGGTACGGCTGGGCAGACACCGCCAGTGGAGTCGACGACAGATAGGCATGGCCCAGGGTCAAGACTTTGGGCAGCAGCGAATAGGTGCGCCCGTCGGTGGTGGCGTAGCCGAGCTTGATCAGCGTATGCAGGCAACGTCGCACAGCGGCGCGGGGAATTTCCGTGCGGTGGCTGATCTGTGCAATGGTCAGGTGCCGCTTGCGTTCCTGGAACGCTTGCACCACCGCCAGGCCACGGGCCAGGGAAGTCATGAAATCCGGGTCACCGGTCAGGGCCTGGATTCGCTTGGCGGGCGAGGCGACGATCGGCGGCGCCACTGAAGCGAAGGAATTGCGCATTTGATCGTTCATATCAGGTTGTTCCCCACACGGATCAGCGACTATTACAAGCGGCCCCGGTCTGACACACAAGCCAGCGGCTGCCAGGATTGGGCGATTATCGAACCACAGGCCGATAATCGCAATCGTGGTGCGTACATTCAGCCATCCTGCTTTCACTCACCCCACAATACGGTTGTTATTTTCGGTCACTGGTTTAAAGGAGAACGATGTAATAATTTGTCCGGCCTAATGGCGCCAGAAAATCACCACTGCAACTGGCATCAGTCCACCGTAGTTACCGGCAAGTTGCGAGCAACAAAACAATCACACATGAGGAACTACTTTTAACTGCCAAGAGATAGTGTTCTTCGAATCGACCGCTATAATGCATTTCAGAGGCGACCGGTTTTTTTGTACCGATTCCGCCCGCCGGCAGCGCGATATCCATCGCCGCTGTCCGCAGCAAGCGCTTGACGCTCATTTAATATGTTCCGCCAACGCGCTCGCTGAAACAGGAGACTGATGCTGCGTCAGCTGTTTTGCTCTGGTGCCGTGGCCGCCTGCAACATTGAAGTATTGATTGTGCCGTGGGAACGATGTCGTATCAGGCATTGTCCTTTCGACGAGCACGGTCAATAGATCGATGCAGCGCGTTTCACCAGAATTAATCTCAACTCAATCAGGTAGCACTGTGACGAAAGACGAACTGCGCGCGGAACTTGAGCGCCAGGAACAACGTTACAAGGAAGTTTACGGCGGGGAAGTCACCACCTACGCCGCTCAGCCCGAACCCGAACGCAAACCCTGGCGTAAACGCGCCACCGTTCAGGATCAGGCCTTCACCCAGGAATTGCAGAAGATGGAAAAGGAACTCAAAGCCGAAGAGCCATGACCGCCTCGACTTGAATCCTTTCAAGAGCCTGCGTCTGCACCCGTTAAAAGCGGGTTGTATCGATGGTGCTTTTCGCGCCCGCTACAAGCGGGCAGCGGCTTCCTCATCCATTCGATGAGGCAAACGGCTCTTGCCTGACCTTCTTCTCAGATATTTCACACAAGCGTTCAAGCCTCTCGTCCCAACGAGAGAAACCCTTGTGGCAGCTGCCTTTCCAAGCGAATTCAATGACTTGTAGGCCCCTGAAAAACCCTGGGATTCAGGGGATTGCCACCTACTAATTCATTGAAGAATGTAACCGATGAGCAGCAAGTGCATCGATTATCAGTCTTTTCTGGCATAATCGCGCCCCCTTACGAACGGGTCAGAAAACCTTCATGATCGATTTATTCAGCGGACTGGATGCTTGGGTGCTTGTGAGCCTCTTGCTCGCCCTGGCCTTTGTCCTCGCCTTCGAGTTCATCAACGGCTTTCATGACACCGCAAACGCGGTGGCCACTGTTATCTACACCAAAGCCATGCCGCCTCATCTGGCGGTGTTCTTTTCCGGTGTGTTCAACTTCCTCGGCGTGCTGCTGGGCGGTGTGGGGGTGGCGTATGCCATCGTCCATCTGCTGCCGGTAGAACTGTTGATCAATGTGAACACCGGTCACGGGCTGGCCATGGTGTTCTCGTTACTCGCCGCGGCCATCACCTGGAACCTGGGCACCTGGTACTTCGGTATCCCGGCCTCCAGCTCCCATACGCTTATCGGTTCGATCCTCGGCGTCGGCCTGGCCAACGCCCTGATCAACGACATTCCGTTGGCCGACGGCGTCAACTGGCAGAAAGCGATCGACATCGGCGCGTCCCTGGTGTTCTCGCCGATGGCCGGCTTCCTTGTTGCCGCCCTGGTGCTGATCGGCCTTAAATGGTGGCGTCCGCTGTCCAAGATGCACAAGACACCGGAACAGCGCCGCAAGATCGACGACAAGAAGCACCCGCCGTTCTGGAACCGTCTGGTCCTGGTGATTTCGGCGATGGCGGTCAGCTTCGTGCACGGCTCGAACGATGGCCAGAAAGGTATCGGCCTGATCATGCTGGTGCTGATCGGTATCGTCCCTGCACAGTTCGTACTCGACCTGGGCAGCACCACCTACCAGATCGAACGGACGCGCGATGCAACCCTGCACCTGAGCCAGTTCTACAAGCGCAATGCCGATACGCTGGGTGAATTCCTGGCCCTGGGCAAAAGCGTGGAAGGTGATCTGCCGGAGAAATTCCGTTGCAACCCGCAACAGACCGAACCGACCATCGCCGCCCTGCTCGACACCCTCAAGGGTGTAGCCGACTACCACTCGCTGCCGGCGGAAAGCCGCATCGAAGTGCGTCGTTACCTGCTCTGCCTGGACGACACGGCGAAGAAAGTCAGCAAGCTGCCTGGCCTCGCTGCCCGTGAAAAGGCTGACCTGGACAAACTGCGCAAGGACCTGACCACCACCACTGAATATGCCCCGTTCTGGGTGATTCTGGCGGTCGCACTGGCCCTCGGCCTGGGTACCATGGTCGGCTGGAAGCGCGTGGTACTGACCATCGGCGAAAAAATCGGCAAGCAAGGCATGACCTATGCTCAAGGCATGTCGGCGCAGATCACCACCGCGAGCATGATCGGCCTGGCCAATATCTTCAGCCTGCCCGTCTCCACTACCCACGTCCTGTCCTCAGGCGTGGCCGGCACCATGGTCGCGAACAAAAGCGGCCTGCAAGGCGGTACTGTCAGAACCATCCTGCTGGCCTGGGTCCTGACCCTGCCAGCCACCGTAGCCCTGTCGGCCGGCCTGTTCTGGCTGGCCTCCAAGGCACTGGGTAGCTGATACACCGCTACTGAAAAAGGCGCGTTCCGTGAGGTTCGCGCCTTTTTTATTACCCGCATTTCGGTATTAGATCGTTCCCACGCTCTGCGTGGGAATGCAGCCCGGGACGCTCCGCGTGCCTTTCGAGAGCTGGGACGCAGAGCGTCCCTTGAGGCGTTCCCACGCAGAGCGTGGGAACGATCGCACAAAAAAAAGGGCGACCGAAGTCGCCCAAAATGCCTTGCGTGCTCATTGCTCTAGAAAGAACTACGGTTTTCTCCGCTTATGCGAATCCTTCCAGATAAAAAAACCAAACCCTGCAAAAAACAGAACCATGAGGCCAACTGTCAGCACTCCGGCGATCACCACGTTATCGAAAAACATGACTGGCCTCCTGCACATGCCCTGTTGCGATGGGGCTAAGTTAACCAATCGGGCAGGAGAGAAAATTGACCGGGATCAATGCCGCCCGAGACTGGGCGTAAAGGAAGGGAAATAACTGACCTGCATCAACAGATGCAGGGTGTTTCAACGCTTTTTCGGTTTGTTCTTCGGCTTTTTCTTCGCTTTACCCAACGGCATGGCCTGCTCAAATGCCTGGCGCACTTCGTTCAGGCGCTTTTCATTAAGGTCATGAACCCGTTTGGCACGTTCAGAATTGAGGTCGATCAGCTTGTCATCTTGGCTCATGGCGTTCAGTGCATCGCTTGGAAATGAATTCAGCTGCCGGCTAAAGGCGACAGGATTGCGCCAATAATGCGGTCTGGCGCGGGCGCTGACCAGTCTCCGACACTTCAGATCTCGATATCGACCCACAACCCCTGACGTGGCTGACTCTCCATCAACGGCACCACCGGCACGGTATTGTCGGCATTGAGCTCATTACCGGGGATCGCCAAATGCTCTTCGGGATCCTCATCGGCCTCGCGACGGCGCCGCTCCCGTTCCTGTTGCCGACGCTGTTCCTCGCGCAGCTGCAGACCCGCTTCTTCCGGGTCGCGCTTTTGCAGGTCGATGGTGCTTTCATTGGAGCTTTCCTGCACTGGCACCACGGGCGGAATATCCGGGCGCTGGCGGATCGGATCCTGCTGTGAAGTGATCGGCACGGCGCTCAAGGGGAGCATCGGTGGCAGCATATTATTGGTCTCCTGTCAGAAGGCTGTCGGCTGCGGGGGTGGCGACTTGAGCCATTGGTCGCAAACTTGTGATCCGCTTGGCACCGCAGGAGCTGGAGCAGCCTGCGATCCTTTGATCTTCAAGTCCTGAAAAGTTCGCAGCCTTCGGCAGCTCTTGCGCACGTAAACCTTTGGTCTGGGGGCTGATTCCGTTAAGATAGCCCGCTTTTTCAAGGTGGGAGTCAGGCAGCATGGCGCAGCAGTATCAACCGGGGCAACGCTGGATCAGTGACAGCGAAGCCGAGCTGGGTTTAGGCACCGTTCTGGCACAGGACGGCCGCTTGTTGACCGTGCTCTACCCGGCCACTGGCGACACTCGCCAGTACGCGCTACGGAATGCGCCCCTCACCCGCGTGCGGTTTTCGCCGGGTGACTCGATTACTCACTTCGAAGGCTGGAAACTGACCGTACAGGAAGTCGACGACATCGACGGCCTGCTGGTCTACCACGGCCTCAATGGGCAGAACGAAGTGGTCACCCTGCCGGAAACCCAGCTGTCGAACTTCATTCAGTTCCGACTGGCGAGCGACCGTCTGTTCGCCGGCCAGATCGACCCGCTGGCCTGGTTCTCCCTGCGTTATCACACCCTGGAACACACCAGCCGCCAGTTGCAGTCATCGCTCTGGGGCTTGGGCGGCGTGCGCGCGCAACCGATCGCGCACCAGTTGCACATCGCCCGTGAAGTCGCCGACCGTATCGCGCCGCGGGTTCTGCTGGCCGACGAAGTAGGCCTGGGCAAGACCATCGAAGCCGGTCTGGTGATCCATCGCCAACTGCTCTCTGGCCGCGCCAACCGCGTGCTGATCCTGGTGCCGGAAAACCTCCAGCACCAGTGGCTGGTGGAGATGCGCCGCCGCTTCAACCTGCAAGTTGCGCTGTTCGATGAAGAACGCTTCATCGAAAGCGATGCCACCAACCCGTTCGAAGACACCCAGCTCGCCCTGGTGGCGCTCGAATGGCTGGTGGAAGACGAGAAAGCCCAGGACGCGTTGTTCGCCGCCGGCTGGGATTTGATGGTGGTCGACGAAGCGCACCACCTGGTGTGGCACGAAGACCAGGTCAGCCCTGAGTACTCCCTGGTGGAGCAGCTTGCTGAAACGATCCCGGGCGTATTGCTGCTGACCGCAACCCCGGAACAACTGGGCCAGGACAGCCACTTCGCCCGTCTGCGCCTGCTCGACCCGAACCGTTTCCATGACCTGCATGCCTTCCGCGCCGAGAGCGAAAACTATCGCCCGGTGGCCGAAGCCGTTCAGGAGTTGCTGGACAAAGGGCGCCTGTCGCCTGAAGCGCACAAGACCATTCACGGCTTCCTCGGCAACGAAGGCGAAGCCCTGCTGAGCGCAGTCAACGATGGCGATACCGAAGCCTGCGCCCGTCTGGTCCGCGAACTGCTGGACCGCCATGGCACTGGCCGCGTGCTGTTCCGTAATACCCGCGCTGCCGTGCAGGGTTTCCCGGAGCGCAAACTGCACCCGTACCCGCTGCCGTGCCCGGCCGAATACCTCGAACTGCCGTTGGGCGATCACATCGAGCTGTACCCGGAAGTCAGCTTCCAGTCCCAGCCGGACGCCAACGAAGAAGAGCGCTGGTGGAAATTCGACCCGCGCGTCGAGTGGCTGATCGACACCCTGAAAATGCTCAAGCGCACCAAAGTGCTGGTGATCTGCGCCCACGCCGAAACCGCCATGGATCTGGAAGACGCCCTGCGCGTGCGTTCCGGTATTCCGGCCACGGTGTTCCACGAAGGCATGAACATCCTTGAGCGTGACCGCGCCGCCGCCTACTTCGCCGACGAAGAATTCGGCGCCCAGGTGCTGATCTGCTCGGAAATCGGCAGTGAGGGTCGCAACTTCCAGTTCTCGCACCATCTGGTGCTGTTCGACCTGCCGTCGCACCCGGACTTGCTGGAGCAGCGTATCGGTCGTCTCGACCGGATCGGCCAGAAGCACGTTATCGAACTGCACGTGCCGTACCTGGAAACCAGCCCGCAAGAGCGGCTGTTCCAGTGGTACCACGAAGCGCTGAACGCATTCCTCAACACCTGCCCGACCGGCAACGCCTTGCAGCATCAGTTCGGCCCGCGCCTGCTGCCGCTGCTGGAAGAGAGCGACGATGGCGAGTGGAAAGCGCTGATCGACGAGGCCCGCGCCGAGCGTGAGCGTCTGGAAGACGAACTGCACACCGGTCGCGATCGCTTGCTGGAGCTCAACTCCGGCGGCGCGGGTGAAGGTGATGCGCTGGTCGAAGCGATTCTCGAACAGGACGATCAGTTCGCCCTGCCGATCTACATGGAAACCCTGTTCGACGCCTTCGGCATCGACAGCGAAGACCATTCGGAAAACGCGCTGATCCTCAAGCCCAGCGAAAAAATGCTCGACGCCAGCTTCCCGCTGGGCGACGACGAAGGCGTGACCATCACCTACGACCGCAACCAGGCGCTGTCTCGTGAAGACATGCAGTTCATCACCTGGGAACACCCGATGGTTCAGGGTGGCATGGACCTGGTGTTGTCCGGCTCGATGGGCAACACCGCCGTGGCGCTGATCAAGAACAAGGCGCTGAAACCGGGCACCGTGTTGCTGGAACTGCTCTACGTCAGCGAAGTGGTTGCCCCGCGTTCGCTGCAACTGGGCCGTTACCTGCCGCCGGCCGCCCTGCGCTGCCTGCTCGACGCCAATGGCAATGACCTGTCGGCCCGGGTGTCGTTCGAAACCCTGAACGATCAACTGGAAAGCGTGCCCCGCGCCAGCGCCAACAAGTTCATCCAGGCCCAGCGCGACCAGCTGACGCCACGGATCAATGCCGGCGAAGAGAAGATCACACCGCGTCACGCCGAGCGCGTGGCCGAGGCGCAACGTCGCCTGGCGGCCGATACCGACGAAGAACTGGCGCGCCTGACCGCCTTGCAAGCGGTCAACCCGACCGTGCGCGACAGCGAACTGGTTGCCCTGCGCAAGCAACGCGAGCAAGGCCTGGCCATGCTCGACAAGGCGGCGCTGCGACTGGAAGCGATTCGGGTGTTGGTAGCGGGCTAAACCGCCCTGCTCCATCGCCAAAAATGAAAAGGCCCGCAGCGATGCGGGCCTTTTTGTTTACCTTGTCCCGCCCGCCGATCATTCCCACGCTCCGCGTGGGAACGATCAATCCTCAGGCCGTGACCGCAGCACCCTTTGGCTCAACCACCGCCACCAACCCTTCTTTCATCCGCTTGGCATCCCGCACAAAACACCGCGATGCCAAAAACAGAAACACCATGGTGAAAAACAGCGCCACCGGGATCAGGTACATCGCGTCATGCAGGCCGACAGCCTTGAATACCTCGGTCATCTGCTCGGCACCCGCCGAGAGCATCGCGGTATGGGCGAAGTGATCGGACAGACCGCCCACCACCACCGGCCCCAGACCACCGCCCAACAGATACAACCCGGCAAAGAACAACGCCATCGCCGTCGCCCGCAGGCGTGGTTCGACCACGTCCTGAATCGCTGTGTACACGCAGGTGTAGAAGTTGTAGGCGAACAACCACCCCAGGCTGAACACCGCGACAAATACCCCGATTTCGATCCGCCCGGCATGCAGCGCCCAAGCCGTGCACAACGTCGAAATGACCAGGCTGAATGCCGCGAACAACAGTCGCCCATTGGCCACCCGCTGGTGAATCTTGTCGGCAATCCATCCGCCTAGTGTCAGGCCGAACAACCCGGTCACTCCGACGATCACCCCGGTCGCCACCGCCGCGTCCTGCAACGGCATCAGGAAATAACGCTGCAGCATCGGCACCAGAAACGAGTTGCAGGCATACGTGGCGAAGTTGAAGCACAGTCCCGCCATCACCAGCCACAGGAACGTCGGAACCGCCAGCACTCGACGGATCGGCCGGTCCACGCGTTCCTGAGACACTTGCACACTTTCCGCCGCGCCACGTTTCGGCTCTTTGATGAAGAACATGAAGACCGCCAGGATCAACCCCGGCACCGCCGCGATGAAGAACGGCGCACGCCAGCTGTCGAATGCCTTGACCATCGCACCAATGGTGAAGAACGCCAGCAGCAGGCCCAGTGGCAAGCCGAGCATGAAAATACCCATGGCCCGTGCCCGACGATGCGCCGGAAACAAATCACCGATCAGCGAATTGGCGGCCGGCGCGTAACTGGCTTCACCGATGCCGATGCCCATGCGCACGATCAGGAAACTCCAGAAACTGCCCACCAACCCGTTGATCGCTGTCAGCCCGCTCCACACCGCCAGGCCCCAGCCCATCAGTTTGCTGCGCGAGCCGGTATCGGCCAATCGCCCCAGAGGCAGGCCGGCAATGGCGTAAACGATGGTGAATGCAGTCCCGATGATCCCCAGCTGAAAGTCGCTGAGGTGCCATTCCATGCGGATCGGCTCGATGATGATCGCCGGAATGGTGCGATCGAAGAAGTTGAACAGGTTGGCCAGGAACAACAGGAACAGAATGCGCCAGGCATTCGCCGCTTGGGTCGAGTTCTGCATGGGGTCCGTCTCTTTTTATTGTTGTTGGGGCCGTCACTGTCCCCGGAACCTCCAATCTAGTCAGGCCCGTCAGGGCTGTCTGTCATTATTCGCAAGGCTGATATCAGCCCATGGCGCCACGCATAACCGGTGGGATTAGTGCTGTCAGGAAGCCAGGTTTTTCACCATCAGTCGCAGGCTGGAAAAATACCTCTGCGCCCCCCTTCCCAACGGCATGGCGAAGCCTAGAATAGCGGCCTTGTCTGCCCACCCCGTTCCCATTCCTCCTTTGATCATTGCCCATGTCCGAAGCCAGTCCGTGTCTGAATTGCGGTGCCTGCTGTTCTCATTTCCGCGTGTCTTTTTTCTGGGGTGAATGCACCTCGGCCGGGGGCACGGTGCCTGACGAACTGGTCACGTCCATCAGCCCCAGCCGGGTGGCCATGCTGGGCACAGACTGCAAACCCGTTCGCTGTGTCGGTCTGGTGGGTGAAGTGGGCAGCACCGTGCAGTGCTCGATTTACGATCAGCGCTCCAGCACTTGTCGAGAGTTCGACGCCTCTTGGGCCAATGGCGAGGCGAACGTGGATTGCGATGCGGCACGGGCCGCGTTCGGGCTGCCCGCCCTGCAACCTGAATTCGAAACGCCTTTTGAGCAGATCGCCTAAGGTGCCGCACCGACCGCCATTGAGCTCATTAAAAAAATTTTGACATCAATGCGCCATTACCCCTTGCGCTCTGTATAAGCCCTCTATACTGCCAGCATTCGCCAGCGCGCATGACGCAGGCCAGGATGACTCACAGACGGGACATGCTATGGAGTGGCTTGGTTTGCATTTCATGACCGGGCTACCGGAAAACGGGCAGGTCATCCTCAATTGCACCCATAACCCGTTTCTGGTGTTGCTGGCCTATCTGGTTGCCTGCACGGCCGGTTTCGCCACGCTGGGCATGACCGAGCGGGTGGGACATGTGGAAAAATCCGCCTCTCAACGACTCTGGCGCTGGGTCGGCGCCGGGTGTCTGGCGGGCGGTATCTGGTCCATGCACTTCATCAGCATGTTGGCGTTCCAGGTGCCGATCGAAATCCATTACCACCTGCCCACCACCCTGATCTCGCTGTTGTTCGCCCTGACCGCCTCATGGCTGGCCATGTACACCCTGAGCCATCCCCAACTGAATTTCTGGCAATACCTGCGGGCCGCGGTGTGGATCGGCCTGGGTATCGCGACCATGCACTACGTGGGCATGGCCGCACTGCGATCGAATGCGCAGGTCTATTACCAACCCGCCCTGTTCGTGCTCTCCGTCGTGATCGCCATCGGTGCCAGCCTGGCTGCCCTGTTGATTTCCAGTCACTTGCGCGATGACACCGGTGCGTATCATCTACTGCTCAAATACACCGCCAGCCTGGTGCTCGGGGCCGGCATTGTCAGCATGCATTTCACCGGCATGGCATCGCTCAACCTGGTGCTGCCCGATGACAGCCTTCAACCGCTGCCCGGCGACAACAATCACCTGCAACTGGGGCTGACAGTGGCAGTGATGGCGCTGTTGATCATCGGCAGCAGCATCAGTGCCGCACTGGCGGACAAGAAGCTGCAACACAAGGAGTCCGACCTGCAGCGGGTCAACGCCCTGCTCGGTCAACTGGATCAGGCACGCATGTCGCTGCAACAGGTGGCGCATTACGACCCCTTGACCAACCTGCTCAACCGCCGGGGCTTCAACCAGCTCTTCGCCGAAAAACTCATCGAAAAAACCAACGAAGGCGGCATGCTCGCGGTGATATTCCTCGACATCGACCACTTCAAGCGGATCAACGACAGCCTTGGCCATGACGCCGGCGACGAACTGCTCAAAGTCCTCGCCAGTCATATCAAGGCCTCGGTGCGCAGCCACGAAGACGTGGTGGCGCGTTTCGGAGGCGACGAATTCTGCCTCCTCATCAACTTGTACGACCGTGAAGAAGCACGGCATATGGCCCAGCGCATCATGCTGAAAATGAAGGCCCCCATCGAGTTGTCCGGACGGCGCATGGTCATGACCACCAGCATCGGCATCAGCCTGTTTCCGGAAGACGGCAAAACCTGCGAAGAACTGCTGAAGAACGCCGACCTGGCGCTGTATCAGTCCAAGGACAGCGGTCGTAACGGGTTGCACTTTTTCAATTCAAGCCTGAAAGCCCGCGCCACCCTGGAGTTGCAACTCGAAGAAGAACTGCGTCACGCCCTGCGCGAAGACTCCGGGTTGATGCTGTATTACCAGCCGATCTATGACCTGAGAATCGACAGAGTCACCAAACTTGAAGCGCTGGTCCGCTGGCAACACCCGGTTCACGGATTGCTGACACCGGACCGGTTCATCGCCATCGCCGAGGCCAACGGCCTGATCGCCGAACTGGACAATTGGGTATTGCGCAAAGCCTGCGAAGACTTGGGCGAACTGTCCCGCCACGATTGCGAAGACCTCAAGATCGCGGTGAATTGTTCGCCCCTGAACCTGGCGCGAGAAGAGCTGGCCAATGAAATCGAACACGCCCTGCACCTCTTCGGGGTGGCGCCACACCGGCTGGAACTGGAAGTAACCGAGAACGCGCTGATGGGCAATATTTCCAACACCCTGGTGTTGCTGCGGCAGATTCGCGCCCTTGGTGTTTCGTTGTCGATCGACGACTTCGGCACCGGTTATTCCTCACTGGCCTACCTCAGGCGCCTGCCATTAAACACGCTGAAGATCGACCGCTCGTTCATTCAGGACATTCCCATGGCCACCCAGGACATGGAAATCGTCCAGGCCATTATCGTCATGGCCCATACCCTGCATTTGCAGGTCGTCACCGAAGGTGTCGAGACCCTCGAGCAATATGACTTTCTCCAACGCCACGGCTGCGATTTCGTCCAGGGCTACCTGCTTAGCCATCCGGTGCCGCTGGCTGAGTTGCGGCCGGTACTGGCCGAAATCAACCAGCACACGCGTGCCGTCAATCCGTTGAGTCTGGCTCACGGTACAACTGCACTAACGTCGAGGGATCCTTTTCCAGGAAGCCCTGCCCCCCATGGAGGCGCATCAGTTGTGCGGCCAATCCGCTGATCGGCGTGGCCGAACCCTGTTCGCGGGAAAACTTCACGGCGGTATCTAGATCCTTGAGCAGCGTGCGTACGTGCCATTTCACGGGCTCGAAACGGCTTTCGGCCATTTGCGGCGCGAGAATCTGCAACGGTTTCGAATCGGCGAAACCACCGGCCAGCGCCTCGGCAATCAGGCTGGCATCGACCCCGGAGCGCTCGGCCAGGGCCACCACTTCAGCAATGACCAAGGCATTGCAGGCGACGATCATCTGATTGCAGGCCTTGGTCACCTGCCCCGCGCCGACCGCGCCCATGTGGGTCACGCGCTGGCCAAGGGTCAGCAACACCGGCCGCACGCGCGCAAGGTCTGCCGCCTCGCCACCGACCATGATCGCCAGGCTGCCGGCCTCGGCGCCGACCACCCCGCCGGACACTGGCGCATCGAGCCAACCCATCCCGGTTTTATTGGCCAGGGCTGTGGCCATTTCCCGCGTTGCGGTGGGCTCCAGGCTGGAAAAATCCACCAGCAACTGGCCGCTTTTCGCCCCCTCGGCAACGCCAGCCGCGCCAAACACCACCTCACGAACCACCGCGGTATCGGCCAGGCACAACATCACCACGTCGGCGTGCTGACACAGCTCGGCCGGTGTCGCCACTTGCCGCGCACCAGCCTCGACCAGCGCTGCACACTTGGCCGGGTTGCGGTTCCACACCGTCAGCGGATAACCGGCCGCCAACAGGCGTCGGCACATCGGCAACCCCATCAGGCCGATTCCGGCGAACCCCAGCGCAGGCAACGTTGCCATCATTTAGCCTCCCTTTGATTAAAGATCATCGAATATTGGCCGATTCATCATGGTTAAGGAAAGGATTCCCCCGAGCGATGTTCAGGCCAAGGCCCTGACGCTTGGGCCACATTCGCGCTAAAAAAAAGACGCGAGATCCCATTCCGTGATGACTCGATGACACTTGTCGCCGAGCCGACCAGTCCAGGTATATGGCGCACAATGACTTCTAAAAACAATCCGGCCACCGCGGTATCCGATCTGACCCTGAGCCTCGCGGCGAACAGCCCCTCATCGTCGAAGCCATTGCCCCCGTCGCGTCCGCTGTCGACTCAGCAATACCTGTACTTCACCGAAACCAATACCGACCGCATCCTCGACAACCTCGACGGCCTGCGCGACCTGGTGTTCCCGCGCCCGCCCCATCTGGAAGGCGACAACGAACAGCACAACGACCAGGAATTCCCCTCGGTGTGCCTGATCGGCCTGGGCCGCTGCGGTTCGAATATCGCGCTGGACGTGGCGGAGCTGGTGTACAACGCTCGCAAGTTCTACCTCAACGAATTCAACAACGAAGACCGTGTGTCGCCGGATAAACGCTACGCCGAAAAGGGCTACAGCCCGGCGCAGTGGATTCGCAACAACCTGCGCCTGGGGCCGAACAAGGCCACCAAACCGGTATTCCTGGTCGAACCGCTGGTGATGCTCGGTGACCTGGACAAGGACATCGCCGGTCGCATCCGTTTCTCGCGCAAGGGCGAAAAAAGCGGCTTTTTGCGCGACTACAGCAAAATGAAAATCATGGACTTGTCGGAAGTCCACGCCGGTGGCGCCGGTAACGCGCCGATCCTCGGCCAGTACCTGGCCAAGATCATCCTGAACAAGGACACCCAGCGTTTCTCCAGCCCCGACTGGAAGATGATTCACTCGTACCTGATCGACAGCTGCGGGATCAAGGCCAACCAGTCGCGCCTGTACTTCTCGATCTTCAGTGCCGGTGGCGGTACCGGTTCGGGCATGGCCTCGGAATTCGGCCTGGCCCAGCAGCACTCGTACATGAACAAGACGTTCGACACCAAGCCGATGGACGAACACGACGGCAAGAGCGGCCATTCCTTCGTCTTCGAGCCGATCTTCACCAGCGGCATCTGCGTACTGCCGAACATTTCCGATCACCGCAGTGAAATGTCCGAAGCGCTGCACATCAACGCCGGTCGCCTGCTGTGCAAATACCTGTCGGAAGAGTGGGACTTCTCCTACAACTTCGCCAACGAAGACAGCAGCGAAGCCAGCGTCATGGGCCGTATCCGCCCATGGAACGCGATGATGCTGATCTCCAACGACATCATGCGTTATGCCGAAGAAAGCGATGACGGCAACATCCAGAACATCGACGTCAACGCGATGGAAAAGCACGCCAACCAGTACATCTCACAGCAGATCTTCAATATTCTGACGGCACAGGCGGTCACCACCGACTACGACCAGAACTATTTCCGTCGCGCTGGCATCGACATCGGCGAAACCATTCGCCTGGACGCCAACGACCTGTTCATGAGCCTGGCCGGCCCGGTGGCAATTGCCTACGCCGAATCCGTGGTGCCGGAAACCCCGCCGCCGAGCAGCGACAAATTCAAGGTGTTCGACAAAGAGCCGCAGCGCCTGAACATCGACGATCTGTTCTTCCGTTCCATCGACCTGCCGCACTTCAACAAAGTCACCCAGGCGATTGAAGGCATCAGCCTGTTGCCAATCGAGTCCAAGCGCTACCGCGCCTCGCTCGAGCAGTACAAGAATTCGGGCTATGACGCGGCCGCCTTGCACGACCTGCACTTCTTCAAGAACTGCTCGTCGGTGGTGTCGATCGTGTCCCTGCCTAAAGACTACAAACTGTCCTACATGGACCTGAACCGGTTGAAGACTCACCTCAACAGCCTGTTCCCCAACACCACGCTCAAGCGTTATGCACTGGTGATCGGCGCCTCGGCCAACCTGTCGCTGACCACCCTGATCGCCAAGAGCCCGTGCCTGTCGGACGACTTCCTGACGCTGATCGTGGCGTTCATCAAGCGTTGCTTTGCA
Organism: Pseudomonas sp. FP1740; assembly: GCF_030687165.1. NCBI lineage: Bacteria > Pseudomonadati > Pseudomonadota > Gammaproteobacteria > Pseudomonadales > Pseudomonadaceae > Pseudomonas > Pseudomonas sp. FP1740. The sequence continues at coordinate 1,421,709 of NZ_CP117461.1, read as the reverse complement.
AAAAATCCGTATCGCTTCGACGAAACGCTGGATAACTCGATCCTGGACTTCATCATCCATGAAGACTTCGACGAAGACCGGATCGACGAACTGCTCAACGAATTCGAAAACCCGGCGAAGATCCTCGACACCAACTGGTACGCGATCAAACCGATGTACGAGAAGAAGTACCGCGAGTTGATTAACGACAAAGAGAAGTTCGTCTCGATCAATGACATTCGTTTGTCGCGCGATTGCGTGAAGAAGGCGATCAAGTACCTGCGCGAGATCTACCGTCACCGGATTGGCAAGACCAAGGTTATTTCGCTGAATAACCATACGGGCAAGACGGCTTATTGAGGTCGAGCCTTTAACGATCGCAGCCTTGTGATGATCGTTCCCACGCTCCGCGTGGGAATGATCACAACACCCAGAAACAATTGAGCAGCCCATCGGCTGCTCAATAAACTGTTCCCGTTACGTTTACGTCACCGTTATACCGGCCTTTCTGTGGCCTTTCTCCACGGCAACGTGCCATCACGCTACTCGGCTACACACTTTTGCCCGACAAAACCAAGCACCAAATCGGTGCGAACCTTCAAGCCTTCGCCCTTTCCTGGATCATAATCCACGGCGAAACAACCACGGCCCACAGCTGCGGATCACGCTCGAAAAGATCCAGCGCCCGCGTTTCAGACAGCTTGGCGACCTTGTCGGCGGCCAGCCAGGCAGCGACTTTCTCGCCTTCATCGGTCGCCACCGCTTCCGCCGCAGCGATCAAATCCAGGCCTGGGTCGACCCACAATAGGGCACCCTTGGCGAAGAACGGCTCCAACTCTTTCCAGGTAATAGATGCGGTTTCACCAAGCAGCTTGGCATAGAGGGTGCTAGGTTCTTGAATCATGGGTCGCTGTCCGCAATAGAAATCGATGTGAATGATAACGTCGGTGTTGCGCCAGAAAAACCCGGATGCAATTGCGTCACCGATTGAAAAACCCGGGAAAGCCAGGGAATGCTGTTGCTTCAAGTATTAGCCAGCTAACATCCTGCCGCGATTCTGTCTTTTTCTTTCAACAAAGCGACACCCTCAGGTTTTGCCCCCTGGCGCCAGCTTCCCAGGCTAACAATCGGCGCTCTACACTGTACCGGTACAGTTGCCGGGGGCATTTTCCGGAGGATATCGACGATATCTGACCCGGTTCTGCTGCTACGGCGCCAGGACTATAAAAACTACAACAGTAAGAGTGGAGCACTATGACTAAGGCTACTAAGCAGATTTCAAAACTGTTTGCCGCTATGGTTCTGGCCGGGGTTGCCAGCCATTCGTTCGCCGCCGACACCATCAAGATCGGCATCGCCGGCCCTAAAACCGGCCCGGTCACTCAATACGGCGACATGCAGTTCATCGGCGCCAAGATGGCCATCGATCAGATCAACGCGAAGGGCGGCGTCGACGGCAAGATGCTCGAAGCCAAGGAATACGACGACGCGTGCGACCCTAAACAAGCCGTGGCCGTCGCCAACAAAGTGGTCAACGATGGTGTGAAATTCGTTGTCGGCCACCTGTGCTCCAGCTCCACCCAGCCAGCTTCGGACATCTACGAAGACGAAGGCGTGATCATGATCACCCCGGCCGCCACCAACCCGGACATCACTACCCGTGGTTACAAGCTGGTGTTCCGCACCATCGGCCTGGACAGCGCCCAGGGCCCTGCCGCCGGTAACTACATTGCCGATCACGTAAAACCGAAAATCGTTGCCGTGCTGCACGACAAACAGCAATACGGTGAAGGCATCGCCACCGCCGTGAAACAGACCCTTGAGAAGAAAGGCGTCAAGGTTGCCGTGTTCGAAGGCCTCAACGCCGGTGACAAGGACTTCTCCTCGATCATCCAGAAGCTCAAGCAAGCCAACGTCGACTTCGTCTACTACGGCGGCTACCACCCGGAGCTGGGCCTGATCCTGCGCCAGTCCCAGGAAAAAGGCCTGAAAGCCAAGTTCATGGGGCCTGAAGGCGTCGGCAACGACTCCATCTCGCAAATTGCCCAGAATGCTTCCGAAGGCCTGTTGGTCACCCTGCCGAAATCCTTCGACCAGGACCCAGCCAACAAAGCCCTGGTACAAGCCTTTGCCGACAAGAAGCAGGACCCAAGCGGTCCGTTCGTGTTCCCGGCCTACTCGGCTGTCGAAGTGATTGCCGAAGGTATCAAGGCAGCCAAGAGCGAAGACACCGCCAAGGTGGCTGAAGCCATTCACAAAGGCACCTTCAAGACCCCGACCGGTGATCTGTCGTTCGACAGCAAGGGCGACCTGAAAGACTTTAAATTCGTGGTCTATGAGTGGCACTTCGGCAAACCAAAAACCGAAGTTTCCCCTCAGTAAGCTAGCTCCATGATTAATAAAGCCCACTGCGCAAGCAGTGGGCTTTGTTTTACGAGATTAATGAGTCAGAGTCCCGCGATCCGGGAGTTGGCTTACCTGAAAATCTTAAAACCGTCACCAGCGGTTCGCTGGCAAACGCTCGTGCGAAGGTGGCCACAGACCACACAGCCCGGGCCGGAACATGACTCCACCAGTGAAATGCGTATCAGGTTTTTAGGAGCGCTGTAATGCCTGAGATCTATCACTTCTTCCAACAGCTGGTTAATGGGATGACCATTGGCAGCACCTATGCCCTTATAGCCATTGGCTACACAATGGTTTACGGCATTATTGGAATGATTAACTTCGCCCATGGCGAGGTCTACATGATCGGTTCCTACGTGGCCTTCATCGTCCTTGCCGGACTGGCCATGCTGGGTATCCATTCTCTGCCGTTGTTGATGACCGCCGCTTTCCTGGCGACCATCGTAGTGACCAGTGCCTACGGCTACAGTATCGAACGGATCGCCTACCGCCCTCTGCGGGGCAGTAACCGTCTGATCCCGCTGATCTCCGCCATCGGCATGTCGATCTTCCTGCAGAACTCCGTACTGCTCTCGCAGGACTCCAAGGACAAATCGATCCCCAACCTGATTCCGGGCAGCTTCAGTTTCGGTCCAGGCGGCGCACAGGAAGTGCTGATCTCCTACATGCAGATCCTGGTGTTCGTGGTGACCCTGGTGGTGATGCTCTGTCTCACCCAGTTCATCTCGCGTTCACGTCTGGGACGCGCCTGTCGGGCCTGTGCCGAAGACATCAAGATGGCCAACCTGTTGGGCATCAACACCAACAACATCATCGCCCTGACCTTCGTCATCGGTGCCGCCCTGGCGGCCGTGGCGGCAGTACTGCTGAGCATGCAGTACGGCGTGATCAACCCTAACGCCGGATTCCTGGTAGGCCTCAAAGCCTTTACCGCGGCGGTGCTGGGTGGCATCGGCAGCATTCCGGGCGCCATGCTCGGTGGTCTGGTGCTGGGGGTAGCCGAAGCATTCGGCGCCGATATATTCGGTGACCAGTACAAGGACGTGGTGGCTTTCGGCCTTCTGGTCCTGGTGCTGTTATTCCGGCCAACCGGCCTGCTGGGTCGTCCGGAGGTTGAGAAAGTATGACTAGGAATCTTAAACAGGCGCTGTTCAGCGCCCTGCTGGTATGGGCCGTGGCCTATCCGGTACTCGGCCTGAAGCTGTCCATCGCCGGGATCAACCTCGAAGTGGAAGGCGCCAGCACCTCCACGCTGATCATCATCGCCACCTGCTCTGTGCTGATGTTCCTGCGTGTGCTGTTCGACCGCGAATACTCGGCGGCCATGCGCTCCGTGCCCAAGGGCAAACTGATCCCGGCCAGCGCGAGCCACTTCCTGACCCTGCCGACCACCCAGCGCTGGATCATCATGGCGTTGATCGTCGTGGCACTGGTGTGGCCGTTCTTCGGTTCACGCGGTGCAGTGGACATCGCCACGCTGATCCTGATCTATGTGCTGCTCGGCCTGGGTCTGAACATCGTGGTCGGTCTGGCCGGCCTGCTCGACCTCGGTTACGTCGGCTTCTACGCCGTGGGCGCCTACAGCTATGCGCTGCTGTCGCACTACTACGGGCTGAGCTTCTGGATCTGCCTGCCGATCGCCGGCCTGATGGCGGCCACTTTCGGCTTCCTGCTCGGTTTCCCGGTGCTGCGCTTGCGCGGTGACTATCTGGCGATCGTGACCCTGGGCTTCGGTGAGATCATCCGTCTGTTCCTGCGCAACCTGACGGGCCTCACCGGTGGACCGAACGGCATCAGCAACATTCCCAAACCGTCGCTGTTCGGCCTGACCTTCGAAAGAACGGCCGCCGAAGGCATGCAGACCTTCCACGAGTTCTTCGGCCTGACGTACAACCCGGTCAGCAAGGTGGTTTTCCTCTACCTGGTGGCGCTGTTGCTGGCACTGTTCGCGCTGTTCGTGATCAACCGCCTGCTGCGCATGCCGATCGGCCGTGCCTGGGAAGCCTTGCGCGAAGACGAAATCGCTTGCCGTGCCCTGGGCCTGAACCCGACCGTGATCAAGCTGTCGGCCTTCACCCTGGGTGCCTGCTTCGCCGGTTTCGCCGGTAGCTTCTTCGCCGCGCGTCAAGGGCTGGTCACACCGGAGTCGTTCACCTTCATCGAGTCGGCCACCATCCTCGCCATCGTGGTGTTGGGTGGCATGGGCTCGCAGTTGGGCGTGGTTCTCGCGGCTGTCGTGATGATCCTGTTGCCCGAACTGATGCGTGACTTCAGCGAATACCGCATGTTGATGTTCGGCGCCTTGATGGTGCTGATGATGATCTGGCGTCCTCAAGGTCTGCTGCCCATGCAACGTCCTCATATGGAGCTGCGTAAATGAGCAGAGAGATCCTGAAAGTAGATGGCCTGAGCATGCGCTTCGGCGGCCTGTTGGCGGTCAATGGCGTAGCCTTGAGCGTCAAAGAGAAACAAGTGGTCTCGATGATCGGCCCCAACGGCGCCGGCAAGACCACTGTATTCAACTGCCTGACCGGGTTCTACAAACCCACCGCCGGCACTATCCAGCTCAACGGTGAAGCGATCGAAGGCCTGCCCGGCCACAAGATCGCCGGCAAAGGCGTGGTGCGGACTTTCCAGAACGTGCGGCTGTTCAAGGACATGACCGCCGTAGAAAACCTGCTGATTGCTCAGCACCGGCACCTGAACACCAACTTCCTGGCAGGCCTGTTCAAGACTCCGTCGTTCCGCAGAAGCGAACGCGAGGCCATGGAATACGCCGAGTTCTGGCTCGACAAGGTCAACCTCAAGGAGTTCGCCAACCGCCCGGCCGGCACCCTGGCCTATGGTCAGCAGCGCCGCCTGGAAATCGCTCGCTGCATGATGACCCGCCCAAGCATCCTCATGCTCGACGAACCGGCCGCCGGCCTCAACCCGCGGGAAACCGAGGACCTCAAGGCGCTGATCGGCACGCTGCGTGAAGAGCATAATGTGACGGTGCTGTTGATCGAGCACGACATGAAACTGGTCATGAGCATTTCCGACCATATCTTCGTGATCAACCAGGGCACGCCGTTGGCCAACGGCACGCCGGAGCAGATCCGCGACAATCCTGAAGTGATCAAAGCCTACCTGGGGGAAGCGTAAATGCTGCAGTTCGAAAACGTTTCCACCTTCTACGGCAAGATCCAGGCGCTGCACAGCGTCAACGTCGAAGTCCGCCAGGGCGAGATCGTGACCCTGATCGGCGCCAACGGTGCCGGCAAGTCGACCCTGCTGATGACCCTCTGCGGTTCGCCGCAAGCCCACAGCGGCAGCATCCGCTACATGGGCGAAGAGCTCGTCGGCCAGGACTCGTCGCAGATCATGCGTAAAAGCATCGCCGTGGTTCCGGAAGGCCGTCGGGTGTTTGCCCGCCTGACCGTAGAAGAAAACCTCGCCATGGGCGGGTTCTTCACCGACAAGGGCGATTATCAGGAACAGATGGACAAGGTTCTGGGACTTTTCCCACGCCTGAAAGAACGCTTTGCCCAACGCGGCGGCACCATGTCCGGCGGCGAACAGCAAATGCTCGCCATCGGCCGCGCGCTGATGAGCAAGCCCAAGCTGTTGCTGCTCGACGAGCCATCGCTGGGCCTGGCACCGATCATCATCCAGCAGATCTTCGACATCATCGAACAACTGCGCAAGGACGGTGTGACGGTGTTCCTGGTGGAGCAGAACGCCAACCAGGCCCTGAAAATCGCCGACCGTGCCTACGTGCTGGAAAACGGCCGGGTGGTGATGAGCGGGACCGGTGAAGCGCTGTTGACCGACCCGAAAGTGCGCGAAGCGTACCTCGGCGGTTAAGCCCTTGCGGTAAACAAAAAACGGCCTTCGGGCCGTTTTTTTGTGCCTGGCACAAACCTCACAACAATAAAGATCACACAGGAGATTCGTGGTGTTTTGAGGATTCCTGAAAAAAAATCTCTGTCAGCTGTAACACCCCGCGTTGTCGTTTCTCTAGAGCGGTAAGCAAGCACAAACGCTTGCCAAACCAAGCTCAATTTCGGAGAAACATCATGACTGCTACCACCCGCACCCTGTCCGCCACCGCCCTGGTTCTGGCCCTTGGTTCTGCCCTGAGCATCGCCGCTGTCTCCACGGCCCATGCCGCTGACGCCAACATGGAAAAATGCTTCGGCGTGGCCATGAAAGGTCATAACGATTGCGCCGCAGGCGCCGGCACCACTTGCGCCGGCACCGCCAAAATGGATCACCAGGCCAATGCCTGGAAACTCGTCCCGAAAGGCACCTGCATGACCACCGAGAGCAAGACTTCGCCAACCGGTTTCGGCCAGTTGGAAGCCTACAAAGCCAAGTCCTAATCAGCACCCAGCCTGAGCGTCGACCATGAACAACTTATTCTCCGGGCTCCCGCCCCGCTCCGGGCTGGGGCTCAAGACCGAGCACTTTCGTGAAGTGCTCGGTACACAACCGGACATCGGCTTCTTCGAAGTCCACGCCGAAAACTACATGGTGGCCGGCGGCCCGTTTCATCATTTTCTGGGGTTGATCCGCGAGCGGTATCCGCTGTCGCTGCACGGTGTTGGCCTGTCCATCGGTGCCGAAGGTCCGCTGGATGGTCAGCACCTGCAAAGGCTGGCCGCGCTGATCGAGCGCTATCAACCCCACTCCTTTTCCGAACACCTGGCCTGGTCCAGCCATGGCCCGGTGTTTCTCAATGACCTGCTGCCTCTGGCCTACGATGCGCCGACGCTGAACCGCGTCTGCCAGCACATCGATCAGGTACAGAACACCCTCAAACGCCCGATGCTGCTGGAAAACCCGGCGACATACCTGGCGTTCCAGAACTCGACAATCGATGAAGCCGACTTCATCGGTGAAGTCATTCACCGCACCGGCTGCGGCCTGTTGCTGGACGTCAACAACGTTTACGTTTCCTGCATCAATCACCAAAAAGATCCGCTGGCCTACATCGACGCCCTGCCGCTGCACGCGGTGGGAGAGATTCATCTGGCGGGGTTTGCCGAAGACACCGACAGCCTTGGTGACCGACTGCTGATCGACGATCACGGCGCGCCCGTCGATAACGCGGTGTGGGCGCTGTACTCGCAGGTGCTGGAGCGGGTCGGCCCGATCGCCACGTTGATCGAACGCGACAACCGGTTACCGGCCTTCAGCGTGTTGCACGCCGAAGCCCGTCATGCCGATGAGTTACTGCACCGCGCGGGGAGCCGGCCATGAGCACTCAAGCCACTTTTTCCGCCGCCCTGCTCGATCCGCAACGGCCCTGCCCCGAGGGCGTGTTCAGTGCCAACGGCGCCGATCCGGCCAGCCGTTTCGCGGTGTATCGCAACAATGTGCAGAGCTCGCTGATCAACGCCTTGGCCGACAGTTATCCGGTGGTTATGCAGTTGGTCGGTGATGAGTTTTTCCGGGCGATGGCAGGGTTGTATGTGCACAGTTGCCCACCGCAAAGCCCGCTCATCAACGACTACGGCAAGGACTTCGCCGAGTTCATCGACAATTTTGAACCGGCAGCCAGCGTGCCTTATCTGGCCGATGTGGCGCGGCTGGAGCGCTTGCGCGTTCAGGCCTATCACGCCGCTGATGCGCAGCCTTTGGGCCATGAGCAAATCGCCGCCGTGCTGTCGGCCCCACAGGCACTGAGCGAGCTGACGCTTGGGCTTCATCCCTCCCTCGATCTGCTGACTTCAGCCTTCGCCGTGGTCGCCATCTGGGCGGCGCATCAACAGGACGCGACGCTGGCCGGGATCGACCTCGGCCACGGGCAAAACGCGCTGGTGCTGCGTAACGAACTGGAGGTTGAGGTCTTCGCCATCGACCACGGCGCCAGCACCTTCATTCAGAGCCTGCGACTCGGCCAGCCCCTGAGCCAAGCGCTGGAAAACGCGCCGGCCTTCGATCTCAGCCAAACCCTGGCGCTGCTGATCAGCCACAACGCCATCACTCATTTACACCACAACCAGGTATCGCCATGAACACAAACCCCATTACCCGCGCCATCACGCTGCTGGAAAAAATCCCCCACAGCCTGATCGCCTTTATCGCGCGTTTTTCCATTGCCGCGGTGTTCTGGAAGTCCGGGCAAACCAAGGTGGAAGGCCTGGCCATCGACTTGATCGACGGCACCTTTGAACTCGGCGTGCCAAGGCTGGCGGACTCGACCATTCCGTTATTCCAGAGCGAATATCACCTGCCGTTGCTCTCCCCGGAACTGGCGGCGCACCTGGCGGCCTTCGCCGAGCATTTCTTTCCGATACTGATCCTGATTGGCTTCGCCACGCGCTTTTCGGCCCTGGCGCTGCTGGGTATGACCCTGACCATTCAACTGTTCGTGTACCCCGATGCGTATCCGACCCACGGCACCTGGGCGGCGGTGTTGCTGTACTTGATGGCGACTGGACCTGGCAAGTTGTCGATCGATCACCTGATTGCCCGGCGTTACGCCCGCTGATACCAACCTCAGAACTCCCATAAAGGTTGTGTGGTGAGACGTTATCGTTGAAGCCGATCCAACGCCTCACCACTGCGCTTGAACCAACCGATCAAATAGTCCGCCAGCACTTGGGTACGCTTCGGCAACCCGCCCTGATACGGATGCACCAGATACATCGGCATGCTGCGGGTTTGATAACCACGCAGGAGCCAGCGTAAACGTCCATCAGCCAATTCCTCTTGCAACAGATACGACGGCAAACGCGCAATGCCCGCACCGGTCAGTGCAGCTTTCTTCAAGAGGTTGTAATGGTTGCTGGCGAACGGACCCGACACTCGCACCCGCGTTAATTCGTGCTGTTGGTGATAGAGCCATTCTTCGCGACCGCTGTAATGGCTGTTGAGCAGGCAGCGGTGTTCGGCCAAGGCCTGGGGCGTCAGCGGCTCACCGAATCGCTCAAGATACGCGGGGCTGGCACAGGTCATTTCGTGCCAGGCCAGCAGCGGTCGGGCGACCAGGCGTTCGTCGTTGGCCACCTCCGAGCGGATCGCCAAATCGAAACCGTCCCGGGACAAGTCGCGATAGTGGTTGTTGAGCTCCAGCTCGATCTGCACCTCGGGGTACTGCCGGGAAAATTCCAGCAGTGCGCCGTCAAAGAACGTTTCCCCCAACGAAACCGGCACCGTCATCCGCACAGGGCCGGCCATGTCGTCTTTCAGCCGCGCCAACGCCTGACGCGCACGCTCCACTTGCACCACCAGCGCCTGGGCTTGCGGCAACAACGCCGCACCCGCCGCCGTCAGGCTCAAGCGGCGAGTGGTGCGTTGCAGCAACACCACGCCAAAGCGTGTTTCCAGCAGGCTGATGCGCTTGGAGAGTTGCCCCTTGCTGCAACCCAGTTGCTGGGCGGCCAGGGTGAAACTGCCCGCGTCGATCAATACCGCGAACGCTGCCAGGTCGTCCATTTCGCTCATGGATTGTTTCCATTTGAAAACCAAAGGTTGCCCATTAGCACGCTTATTTATAAAAAAAACCACACTAGACTTAACTTTAAATCCAACCCACTTGAGGAACTGCACGATGAAAATTCTGTTGATTGGCGCCTCCGGCACCGTCGGTTCGGCCATTGACCATGAACTGTCCCAGCGCCACAAAATCGTCCGTATCGGCCGTAAAAGCGGTGATTTCCAGGTCGACATCAGTGACAGCGCCTCGATCCGCAAACTGTTCGAACAGACCGGCAACTTCGATGCACTGATCTGCGCCGCCGGCAGTGTCAACTTCGTGCCGCTGGCCACCATGACCGCACAAGACTTCGAACTCGGCTTGCGGGACAAGCTGATGGGCCAGGTCAACCTGCTGCTGATCGGCCGGGAATTCGCCAATGACGGTGCGTCTTTCACCTTCACCACCGGCATCCTCAGCCACGATCCGATTCGTACCGGCAGCTCCGCGTCCCTGGTCAACGGCGCCCTGGACGCCTTTGTCCGCGCGGCGGCGATCGAACTGCCACGCGGTCTGCGCATCAACTCGGTCAGCCCGAACGTGCTGGTCGAAGCCATGGGGAGCTATGCGCCGTACTTCCGTGGTTTCAAACCGGTTCCCGCCGCCGAGGTGGCGCTGGCCTACGCCAAAAGCGTGGAAGGCCTGCAGACCGGCCAGACCTATCGCGTCGGCTAAACCACCCCCCGTAGAGGCAACCGAGAACATCGCAGGGTTGTGATGAACGGTCAGGCTGAGTAACGTGGCGGCACTTGTCAGGAGACTCAAAGATGCGTGTTGCCCGTTCCTTAGTGCTTGTTGCCCTGCTTCCGTTGTTCGCTGCTTGCCAGTTGCTCGATGGCCCACGGCAAAGTGCTTCCCATGTGGGCCAGGCCCGAATGCAGGGCCAATTGACGGCGGCCGACGGCAAGCTGCTGTTCCAGCCGTGTAATGAACAGCGCAGTTTTGTAGTCAATGACACCGGCGGCACCAGCATCCTGCAAGAGGCCGCGACCCTCGCCGATGATCAAGGCAAGCTGTTCGCCGACGTGCGCGGCCGGATCGTTGCCAGTGGCGCCGACAGCCAGCTCGACCTCACTCAGTTGTACCGCGTCGAACGCTCGGGCACCGCATGCGACGATCCCAACTTTAAACAGCTGATCCTGCGCGCCGCCGGCCACGGCCCCGAGTGGAACGTCAAAGTCAGCAGCAAGGGCATGATCATCGAGCGCGCTGGTCAGCCGCCCCTGGCCCTGCCGTACGTTGAAGAACAGCTGGGCGATGGCCGCTTCAACCTCAGCACCGAAGCCAATAATCAGCGCATCGAGCTCTGGGTCGCGCCGCAACGTTGCGTCGACAGCAGCACCGGCAGCGTGCAGCACATGAGCGCCGAACTGCGTATCGATGGCCAGGTGCAACGCGGCTGCGGGTATTTTGGCGGATCGCGTAACGACTGATCGTTTTAGCCTCACGGGAATCATCCTTTGAGGCTTATAATCGCGGGCTTCAAACGCCTTGGCGCAGTTGTGCGCCCCGCGAACCGGATCCCGCCATGTTACGAATCACCGAACTCAAGTTGCCGATCGACCATCCCGATGAAGACCTGCGCCCTGCCATCGTGCAGCGCCTGGGCATCGCCAGTGATGACCTGCTCGACTTCACCTTGTTCAAGCGCAGCTACGATGCGCGCAAAAAGTCCTCCGAACTGTGTTTCATCTACACCATCGACCTCAATGTTCGCGATGAGGCGGCGGTGCTGCGCACGTTCGCCGATGACCGTAACGTCAACGTGGCGCCGGATGTCAGCTACAAAGTGGTCGGCCAGGCGCCGGCCGACCTGAGCCAGCGTCCGATCGTGGTCGGCTTCGGCCCGTGCGGGATCTTCGCCGGCCTGGTGCTGGCGCAGATGGGCTTCAAGCCGATCATCCTCGAACGCGGCACCGAAGTGCGCCAGCGCACCAAAGACACCTGGGGCCTGTGGCGTAAAAGTGTGCTCAACCCCGAATCCAACGTGCAATTCGGTGAAGGCGGCGCGGGAACGTTCTCCGACGGCAAACTCTACAGCCAGATCAAGGACCCGAAATTCCTCGGTCGCAAGGTGCTGCACGAGTTCGTCAAGGCCGGCGCGCCAGAAGAAATCCTCTATGTCAGCAAGCCGCACATCGGGACGTTCCGTCTGACCGGTGTGGTGGAAAACATGCGTGAGCAGATTCGCGCCCTGGGCGGCGAAGTACGCTTCCAGCAGCGGGTGACCGATGTGCTGATCGACGACGGCCAACTGGTGGGCGTCGAACTCCATGGCGGTGAACAGATCCATTCGAAACACGTGATTCTGGCCCTCGGCCACAGCGCCCGGGACACCTTCCGCATGTTGCACGGCCGTGGCGTGTACATGGAAGCCAAGCCGTTCTCGGTGGGTTTCCGCATCGAACACCCGCAGTCGCTGATCGACCGCGCGCGCCTTGGCAAATACGCCGGCCACCCGAAACTCGGCGCTGCCGACTACAAACTGGTGCACCACGCCAAGAATGGCCGCTCGGTCTACAGCTTCTGCATGTGCCCGGGCGGCACCGTAGTGGCGGCGACCTCCGAGCCGAACCGCGTGGTCACCAACGGCATGAGCCAGTACTCGCGTAACGAACGTAACGCCAACTCCGGGATCGTCGTCGGCATCACCCCGGAAGTCGATTATCCGGGCGGCCCACTGGCCGGCATCGAATTGCAGGAACGCCTGGAATCCCACGCTTTTGTGCTGGGTGGCAGCAACTACGAAGCACCGGCGCAACTGGTCGGCGACTTCATTGCCGGCAAGCCGTCCACCGAATTGGGCAGCGTCGAGCCGTCCTACAAACCGGGCGTTGCCTTGGGTGACTTGGCCCTGGCCCTGCCGGCGTTCGCCATCGAAGCGATTCGCGAAGCCTTGCCGGCATTCGAGAAGCAGATTCGTGGTTACTCGCTGCACGACGCCGTGTTGACCGGGATCGAGACGCGCACCTCATCGCCGCTGCGCATTACCCGTAACGAGTCGATGCAGAGCCTGAACGTGAAGGGTTTGTTCCCGGCGGGTGAAGGCGCGGGTTATGCGGGCGGGATTCTGTCGGCGGGTGTAGACGGGATTCGGATTGCTGAAGCGGTTGCCCGGGATATCCTTGGCCTAGAAGCCTGACCCAGATGATCGTTCCCACGCTCCGCGTGGGAACGATCAAATCATCGGGTCAAATATTTGCGCGCAACACGCTGGTCGGCAGCGGCTCTCCGCGCTCAACGCTGGCCGCCACGGCATCCATCAGACCACTCAACTCATACCCTTGGGCCTTGAGCCAGGCCTGATCGTAATAGGTGTCGGCATAGCGCTCGCCACCATCGCACAAAATCGCCACAATCGACCCCGACTCCCCCGCCGTCGCCATCTGCTGGGCCGCCATCAAGGCGCCGATCAGGTTGGTCCCGCTCGAACCGCCAACCCGTCGCCCCAAACGTTGCGCCAGGTAATGCATGGCTGCCAGTGACAAGGCGTCCGGCACCTTGACCATTGCATCGATGACCTTAGGCAGGAACGACGCCTCGACACGCGGCCGGCCAATGCCTTCAATCCGTGACCCGTGATCGAGGCGCAGGCTGGCGTCGCCGGTCTTGTAGTAATCGAAAAACACCGAACGCTCGGCATCGGCGCACAGCACACGGGTGCAATGCTGGCGATAGCGCACGTAACGGCCCAGCGTCGCGGTGGTGCCGCCGGTGCCAGGGCTGGAGATCAGCCAGCTGGGTTCCGGGTGCTGCTCGAAGCGCATCTGATGGAAGATCGATTCGGCGATGTTGTTGTTCGCTCGCCAGTCGGTGGCGCGTTCGGCGTAGGTGAACTGGTCGATGAAATGCCCGTCGTGTTCGTGAGCCAGGCGTTCGGACTCAGCGTAAATCTGCGTCGGATCGTCCACCAGATGGCTCTTGCCACCGTAGAAAGCAATTTGCGCGATCTTTTCCTTGGACGTGCTCGCGGGCATCACCGCAATGAACGGCAAACCCAGCAACCGGGCGAAGTACGCCTCGGAAATCGCCGTCGAACCGCTGGACGCTTCAATCACCGGCGCACCGGGTTTGAGCCAGCCGTTACACAGTGCATAGAGGAACAATGAGCGGGCCAACCGATGTTTCAGGCTGCCGGTGGGATGGCTCGACTCATCCTTGAAGTACAACTCGATGCCCGGCAACCCCGGCAGCGGCAAGGGGATCAGGTGGGTGTCGGCGCTGCGCTGGAAGTCGGCTTCGATGATCCGGATAGCTTCGCGGGCCCACTGTCGGTTGTCGCTCATGATGGTTTTCTCGTTGAATCAGGCAAGAGTCGGCCTTGTCGCAAGGCTCAGTCCACAAGCTTAGGAAAAAACCTACATCACGCACAGATACAGCTGGGGTTCAATACGTCCGGCAACTGCTAGGCTCAGGCCTTTGCTGACCGGACACGTTGTAACGGTATATAACAAAAAAGAATATAACTTTTGTTTTAACAACCAACGGTACGGGTTAGGGTGTGCCACCTTTTGAATTCATCGATGGAGAGCGACCTTGCCTCTGCGTAGCACGTTCACGCGTTTCTTTCAGTTGGAAGCTGCCAGCGGTCTGCTATTGATCGCCGCAGCTGTCCTGGCCCTGATCATCAACAACTCATCGCTGTCGTGGCTCTATAACGGCCTGCTGGACACCCCTGTGGTGGCTCAGATCGGCGCGCTGAAAATCGCCAAGCCATTGCTGCTGTGGATCAACGACGGCCTGATGGCCCTGTTCTTCCTGTTGATCGGCCTGGAAGTGAAGCGCGAAGTCCTCGACGGCCAACTGTCGAAACCGTCGCAGATCGTCCTGCCCGGCGCGGCCGCAATTGGCGGCATGGTGGTGCCGGCGCTGATCTACTGGTTCCTCAACCGCGATAACCCGTCCGCCCTGAGCGGGTGGGCCATCCCGACGGCTACCGACATTGCCTTCGCCCTTGGCGTGCTGGCCCTGCTGGGTAAACGCGTGCCAGTGTCGCTGAAACTGTTCCTGATGACCCTGGCGATCATCGACGACCTGGGCGCGATCATCATCATCGCGATCTTCTATTCCGGCGCACTGTCGACCCTGTCCCTGGCATTGGCCGCGGCCTGCATCGCAGCCTTGATCGGGATGAACCGACTGGGTGTGGTGAAACTCGGGCCGTACATGATCATCGGGCTGATCCTCTGGGTGTGTGTACTCAAGAGCGGCGTGCACGCCACACTGGCCGGTGTGACCCTGGCCTTCTGCATTCCACTGCGCACGAAAAACGCCGAGCCTTCGCCGCTGCTGACCCTGGAACATGCCCTGCATCCGTGGGTGGCCTACGGCATCCTGCCGCTGTTCGCCTTCGCCAACGCTGGCTTGTCCCTGAGCGGCGTGACCGTCGAAAGCTTCACCCACCATGTGCCGATGGGCATTGCCGTCGGCCTGCTGCTGGGCAAGACGGTCGGTGTTTTCGGCCTGACCTGGCTGGCGGTAAAAATCGGCATCGCCGCCCTGCCCCAAGGCGCCAACTGGGGCCAGATTTTGGGGGTGGCGATCCTTTGCGGCATCGGCTTCACCATGAGCCTGTTCGTCGGTTCCCTGGCCTTCGTGCCGGGCGCCAGTGAATATGCCGGGATGGACCGCATGGGGATTCTGACCGGCTCGATCCTGGCGGCATTGATCGGTTATGCGGTGACGGCGGCGGCAAGTCGCAAGAGCGCTGCACTGCAATCCTGAGTGATAGAGAACACTCTTAGCGACATTGAGGACTCGTCCTACAGCCATGATTAGCCACGTTCGATAACGTCGCGCAGCCCCCTCTTTGAGGGTTGCCGATGGACGCGCGAAAGGACAATCAGTGGCTGGCAACAAGGACATCCCACGGGTGCAAAACCCACCGTCGGGCGACGGGCATCACGTCACCCACCGATTCATGACGGCCACCGAATTGGCCGAGCGTGATGCCAGACAAGACGCCTACGACGCCATGCTCGCGAGGCAGCAAGCCTTCGAAGACAGCCTTCAAGTCGCAGCGAAAAAGGACAACGTTGCCCGCGCGGGATGCGTATTCGCCAAGTCCTGCAAGCTGCCGGACGCCATCATCGATTACTCCAATCCCTCAGGGATGGTGCCCACCGACAGCCTGAAGGATTACGGCGAACTGATCCTGCTCGGTGCCCGCGAGGCTGATGAAACCGGTGTCGTGCCGCTGAAGAAAATCAGTGGCACCGCCATCCCTGCGGGTTTCGGCAGCTTCGCCCTGGGTGGCTCAGCGTTCGCCGCATTACCCGCCGTCGCCGTCAGCACCGCTGCGGCCACCTTGGCCGGGCTGGTGGCCCTGGTCATACCGTCAAGCCTTGGCGACAGCTCTCTCTACACCGAAGAACAACTGCGATCCCTCAAACAGGCCCGTACTCGTGTGCGTCTGCGGGTCGAGCAACAGGCTGATGGCAGTCTCAAGGGATACGGTTTCTATACCGGTAAAAACCGTGACTGGGAGATGGTCGATGTCGTGCAATTCACTTTGCGCGGCAGTCAGCAAGTGGCTGATCTCGGGGACGGCGTTGAGCTGATCTGGACGCCGGCCGAGGACGGCTCAAGCACCCTCGGCATCCCCGCTTTGGAAGCTGCGCCACAAGCGCCGCACGTCTGGGTTTACCCGCCGACTAAGGCGGCTGACAGCATCATTGTGAATCCGGTTTATCCACCTGAGTACAAGGATTTCATTCTTGTGTTTCCGGCGGACTCGGGGTTAAAGCCGTTATACGTAGTGGTGGCAAGGCCTATCAGTGGTGACCGCAGTTATCATCCTCCACCAAAGGTTCTGCCGGCATTCCCCGATGCTATTCGTGTTCAGACTAAGGGAAATCGAAAACGCTGGGAAAGCAAGAAGCGCATTTATGAGTGGGATTATCAGCATGGCGCCGTCGAAGTGTACAACTGGGCAGGGGATCACTTAGGAGAGTTTGATGCAAAAACGGGCGAACAGACTGGCAAAGCAAAACCTGAGAGACGGACATCAACAAAATAACGATGAGGACCAAGAATGATATTTATTGAAATCTCCGGTTTCTTCGACGAGCCGAACCCGGACGATTCATTGCAATATGAAAAGGATGTACCGCAGGCCTTAGAGGGAGCGGTGCTTAATGTCATGGGCTGGTCAACCTTGTGGGATATACCCATGGGCGAGCACAAATTATCCCCCACTCAAGCCAACACGATTATGGAACTGGTTGGTGACTCTTTCAGAGACGACTTGGTGTACTACATGGGACTTTGCCAAGACTAACGATATTGAATCTGGCATAACCGAAAACAGCAGACACAAAAAACCCCGACCAGTCACCTGATCGGGGTTTCTTTCATCCTACATCCCCGCTTAGTGCGAAACGCGGCTGGTCCCACCCACAGTGGAAATCCGCACACGCTCACCCACACGGAACACTTCGTTTGGCTGAACTTCCTGCACGTAAGCGCGCATGCTGCCATCATCTTCGCGTACGGTGATTTCGACGCCTTGAGTGCGGGTCAGGCCTTCCTCGGCAGCCGAGCCCACCAGACCACCCGCTACAGCGCCGATGACCGCTGCAACGATGCTGCCGCGACCGCCGCCGACGGCGCTACCGCCGACACCACCCACGACTGCGCCCGCAGCGCTGCCGATCGGGGTCTTGGTGCCTTCGATTTTCACCGGACGCAGGGATTCGATGGTGCCCATGCGAATCGTCTGCACGCGACGCGCTTCGTCACGGGAGTAGGAGTCACCGGTCAGGCTCGATTGGCAACCGGAGAGCAACATCGCCATCGTGGAAAAGGAAGCAACCAGCAAAACAGACTTACGCATAGCATCAAACTCCATAGGACAGGTATCCATTAAAACCCGCAGCTTGACGCCTGTCACGGCATCGCCCGGATAAAATTGGTTTCATTCAGGCCTGGTACAGGCACTTCTCGAACTCACCACAGTAGCGTCAAATTACAAAATCTGCGCCGCTGACCCAAGGATTATCATGGATTACTTCATCATTGTCGTCACGACCGTCGCCGGTTTGTATTTCCACTGGTGGCTGTACGTGCGAATCAGACGCTGGGTGGACCGCGATCTGGCGTTGTCACTGGCGGGTAAAGATCAAGAGAAAAGAGCCTTCATGCTCCAGCAACTGGCGAACGCTCAAGCGCAGAAGATCAAGCGCCGGGACCTGCCGCAGTGGCTTGAGGCCGCTGCGGCAGGGTATTCCGATCGATAGACCGTTTACGGGGCCAGGCGTTCGCGAACCCAATCGGCGCCCTGCAAGCGGTAGTTGAGGCGATCGTGCAGACGGCTCGGACGGCCCTGCCAGAATTCGATGCGCTCGGGTAGCAAGCGATAACCGCCCCAGTGCTCGGGGCAGTGCGGCTGGGTATCGCTGAAACGTTGCTCGGTGTCTTTGAGCAGCGTTTCCAGTTCGCCGCGATCGGCGATCACCCGGCTCTGGGGCGATGCCCAGGCACCGAGACGACTGCCCAGGGGGCGAACCTGATAGTAGGCGTCGGACTCTTCAGGCGTAACCTTCACCACCCGACCCTCGATGCGCACCTGGCGCTCCAGGGCCGGCCAGAAGAACGTCATGGCTGCAAATGGATTGGCTGCCAATTGCTGGCCTTTATCGCTTTCGTAGTTGGTGAAGAAGGTGAAGCCCTGCTCGTCCAGGCCCTTGAGCAGCAGAATGCGGCAATGTGGCCGCCCGTCCTGATCGACGGTGGCCAACGTCATGGCATTCGCCTCCACCGGCGCCTGCTCGGTTTTCACCGCATCGGCAAACCACTGATGGAACAGCGCGAACGGCTCGGCCGGGGCTTGCGCCTCGGTCAGGCCATCTCGGGTGTAGTCGCGACGCATATCTGCCAAGGGCCGGGTCATGGCGCATTCCTTTTGGTTAACGAATCACTGCTTTGTGGCATCGGTGGCGGTGGCGCTCTTCGAATCGGCAGCAGCTTTGGCCGGCGCGGTCTTTTTCGCGGGTGCCTTTTTGGCTGGAGCCTTGGTGGCCGCTTTCTTGGCCGGTGCCTTTTTCTTCGCCGGGGCAGCCGCTTTTTTCGCAGCAGGTGCCGGGGTCACAGGAGTGGCCGCTGGCTTGACGTCTTGCGCGACGACCTTGGTCAGCGGCGCCGGCGCCGGCATGTTGTACTTGCTCAACAACGCGACCATGGTGTTTGCCGGCGTCACCAGCAACTCGACACGACGGTTCAAGGCACGACCTTCAGCACTGTCGTTGGCGGCACGCGGTGCCTCACCACCCATGCCGCGCAGCATCAGGCGATCACGCTGCAGACCGCTGAGACGGAAGATCGCCGCCACTGCCTGGGCGCGCTCCTGGCTCAGTTTCACGTTGGCCGGTGCGGAACCCGACGTATCGCTGTGGCCGAGTACCAGCACGGCAGTCTTTGGGTCGGCTTCGAGGATTTTCGCGACATGGGTGAATGGGCCGAGGGTCACCGGCAGCAGCATGGCCGGGCGGTCAGGGTTGAACGAGCCGTCTACCGGCGCCGTGACGACCAGCACGTTTTCACGGCGTTCGAGTTGCAGGTTGCTGCCCTTGATCGCTTCGCGCAGGCGCGGTTCGTAGTCGTCGAGCCAGGCCTGGGTGACTTTCGGGTCAGGCATCGGCACGACTTTGGCGGTGCTCTGCTCCTTGCCGCCGAACGGCCACCACCATTTGCCACCGGCATCGGCTTCAGCTTTGGTGACGGGTGCCGTGGCAGCAGGTTTCAGGGGCGCCGGGGCCGGGGCGGGTTCTTTAGTCGCGACCTTGTCGGAAGAACCGAATGGCCACCAACTGCTGCCACCTGCGGCATCATTTTGTGGGGTTTGTGCACAACCGGTGATAGCGAAGCACAGGGCCAGGGCGAGAGTTTTATTGGACGACATTGGGTATCCACAAAATGAGGTAATGAAAAGTCAGCCGGGGTGCCCCCGGCTAAACAGACGCTTTGAAACCACAAAGGCTTTCGGGTTCCAGCCCTGGCCCCCTTAAGCGTGATTTACAGACAAGTGGCCAGTACTCGCACAAGCTTTTGGGCTCGTGGATCCATCAAGACGTACGGCCCAAGGGTATTTGTCACAAAACCGAAGGCCACATCATGTTCCGGATCAGCAAAACCGATGGAGCCGCCAGCACCCGGGTGACCGAACGCCCGTGGGCCGAGGCCGTAGGTGGCGTTGGGTACGTCCGGTTGATCGAGCATGCAACCCAGACCGAAGCGGGTCCGGGTCAATAAAGTCTTGTCTTCGCCAACGCTGTGTTCGCGGGTCAGCTCGTCGAGCATTTCGCTTTCCAGCAGGCTGCCATCGAGCAGTCCAGCGTAGAAACCGGCCAGGCTGCGGGCATTGCCGTGGCCATTGGCCGCCGGCTGCTGCATGCGCCGCCATTCCGGTTTGTTGGTGCTGGTCATGATCGACGGCGGGTTGGTGAAGGCCCGAGTGGTCATGGCCGTCGGTTCACGCATGGTCACTTGCAGCAAGCGCTGGGCCGCAGCATCGCCGAGGTTGCCCTTGCTACGGGCGATGTGCGCCACGCGATGGAACTCTGAATCGGCCAGGCCGACGTGAAAATCCAGCCCCAAGGGCTTGGCAACCCGCGCCACAATGGACTCGCCCGGCCCACGACCGTCGGCGCGACGCAGCAATTCGCCGACCAGCCAGCCATAGGTGATTGCCGCATAACCGTGACCTTGGCCCGGCGTCCACCAGGGTGCTTCGGCGGCCAAAGCATTGACCATGGTCTGCCAGTCGTAAAGTGCCTCAGGGGGCAGCAACTCGCGCAAGGCCGGCAGACCCGCCTGATGGCAGAGCAAGTGGCGCAGCGTCACGGATTCTTTACCGGCGGCGGCAAATTCGGGCCAGTAGCGGGCGATCGGGGCATCGAGTTGCAGCTTGCCTTCAGCCACCAATTGCAGCGCCGTCACGGCGGTGAAAGTTTTGGTGCAGGAGAACAGGTTGGCGATGGTGTCGCTGTGCCAGGCCTCATGGCCGTCCTTGTCGGCGGTACCGGCCCAAAGGTCGAGGACGGTTTCACCACCGATCCGGATGCACAACGCCGCGCCACGTTCCTGAGGATCGTCGAACAGCGCTGCAAACGCCTCACGCACCGCTTCGAACTTAAGCTCGTAATGACCCTGAATCTGCACCCGCAACTCTCCCGGATAAACGCTCTACAAAGTGGTCCGCATTGTTCCAGCCCTTGAGGGATTTGGGAACAGGATCGGGTCGGATGGTCGCCCGGTTATGGAAATGCCACAGACATCAACGATGCAATCCCCGTGGCGAGGGGGCTTGCCCCCGTTCGACTGCGAAGCGGTCGCAAAAACCTGTATTCGCGGTGCATCTGTAAGCATGGGGGCCGCTTCGCGGCCCAACGGGGGCAAGCCCCCTCGCCACAGGTCTATCAGGAATCAATGGCCATTGCCCGAATGCCCACCCGCATGGCCAGCGCCCTTGCCCGGGCCTTTGCCTGCCTCGCCTTTCCTGCCGCCCTCGACATCATGACTGGCTTTATCCGCTTCAGCGCGGGCCTTCTCAGCCTCTTTGCCGAGTTGATCGATAATCTGCCCGTTGCTTTTACGCACACTGTCGACAAAGCCCTGGAACGGCAAATCGGTAATGCCCACCAGACCGAAGTGCCCATTCTCGCCATCCAGCAGACGACCGGTCACCGGTTGATCGAGGTACTGGAACCAGTGCACTCCGACAATCGACGGCTCACTCATCGCCTGTTTGAGGAAGTGGGCGTAAGCCGTGCCGCGGTCTTCTTCCTTCGCCAGTTGTGTCACGCCGCCCCAGAACGGGCCGCGATCTGCCGAGCCGAAGTTGAATTCGGTGATCAGCACCGGTTTGTCCAGACTGCGCAGTTTGGCGAAGTCGTAACCGTCCTGGGGTTGCAGGGTGTACATGTTGAAGCTCAACACGTCGCAGTATTGTGCACAGGACTCGACTGCCTCCGGGGAACTGACGGCAAAGCGACCACCCAGCAACAACTGGTTCGGCGCGTGCCATTTGAGCGAATCGGAAACGGTCTTGAAGTAGGTGTCGGCGAAGACCTTCTGGAAGTATTTGAAGTCGGCTTCGATTTCCGGGTGTTCGGCGCTCGGCTCCGGTGGCACGAAGCCTGGGTCTTCCATCAATTCCCAGGCCGGCAGATCAATGCCCCAGGCTTTCGACAACCCCGCCTGGTTGCGGTACTTGTCGCGCAGTTGCTTGAGGAAGGCGCGTTTGGCCGGCACGTCGGTGGTCATTTTCAAGGTGCCGTAGGCCAGCGCATAGCGGGCCTTCGGGTCATCGCCGGGACCGGCCCAGGCCAGCTCGTTGTCGGCGAAGTAACCGATCAGCCACGGATCGTCGCGATGGTCGCGGGCGGCGATGGCCACGGCGCGTTCGGTAGCCATGGCGAAACGCGGATCGAACGGATCGGGCATGCCGCCCCACCAATCGGTGCCGGTGCTGATGCTGGCGTAATCGCCGACGATCGACAGCGGCAAGGTGTACGGCACACGGTCAGCGTTGCCCAACACCGGTGCGCTCCAATTGCCGATCGTGTTGAAACCCCAAGCCTGCAGACGGTCGAGGGTGTGACTGGCCCAGCGTTGTTCGTCGACAGTTACTTTGCAGGGTTCGGCAGCCGCCTTTTCGACCGACGCTTCAACAGCCCCGGTCTTGGCCGCTTCGGCAACACCGGCTCCGGACTCGGTAGGCGCAGGAGCGGCTGACTGTTCGGCGGCCTTGTCAGCCGTCGCCTCCACCGCATCGGCCTTGGCCGCTTCGGCGACACCAGCCTTGGTTTCGCTGCCCGGTGCGCAAGGGTCGCCATACAGACGCTGCAGGTTGGCGCCATAGAAATCGTACCAACGACCGGCGTTGTAGGCTCGGCCCTGGTCGACACCGTTGCCGCCACGGTTGTCGCCTTCGCCATAGTGGCTGGCCAGGGGTTCGTCGGGTTTGGGCAGGGACTCGAACATCCACTCGCGCCCGGCAACGTAGGTCTGATTGATGCTCGGGGTCACGGTGTTGACGCCGAGGGAATAGAACGGATGGCCTTCCGGGGTCACCAGATACCAGCGACCGTCACGCTTTTCGGTGCGGAAAAAGCCGCTGGCCTTGAACACCGGACCTTTGTTCAAGCCGCCGAACTTGTCCAAAGGCGCCTTCTCGCGCTCCGCCAGCCAGGTTTTCAGCTGTTGCTGTTCTTTGGCGGCGGCGGATTTCAGTTGCTCGTCGCTGCTGATCTTCTCCGGCCATTTGGCCCGGGTCGATTGACCGTAAGCGTCCACCAGACCGCCATAAGCAGCTTTGGTGGCAGCCTCGCCGTCCTGCACGCCGAAGCGCTCGAGCAGGATGCTTTGGGCGACTTTCGGCTGATCCATCGACAAGGTCACCGACACCACCTGGCTGCGATCCAGCTCACCGGTGCTGCTGGCCAGCAATACACGCTGCCCCTCGACGTTGATCGGCATCGGCGGGCCGGCTTTCATGCCTTGGCTCAGCGGCGAACCAGGCTGCAGTGGTACCAACAAGGTTTGCGCCGGGCCGGCCGGCAGGTCGACACGGCTGACCAGAGTCTTGCCGTCGTTGCTCTGGATTTTCACGTACAGGGTCACGGCCCAGTTCATCGCGCTCTGGATTCGCAGGCTCATGACGCCAGACTGCGACCAGTCCCAGGCACCGGTCTGCGGCGTCAGGCGCAAGGTCGGCTGGGCAGCCGGGTTGAAGGTCACGCGACGCAACACTTCGCCTTCGGCCGTTTGCTCCGCGTTGGATTGCGGCAGGCTGGCGTCCTGGGTCGCCACCTGAACCACGTCGGCGGGACGCACAAAGTTGAACAGCGTCTGCTGGCCGGCGGGGGCCGCCAGCAAAGGGGCTGCGAACATCAAGGCAAAAACGGCGGGCAACGAACGGCGAATCATAAGAACGTGGTTCTCCCTAACGACCATCAATGGGCCAGTGGAAAGGCAGTGGCAGTGAGGTAGACAACGCGGTGGGCAAATTTGCCCACCGGCGCATCAGGAAATTTCACGACGAAATGGCGGCAACGCATTGAGAATAGCTTTGCCGTAGCGCTGCGTGACCAAACGACGGTCAAGCAAGGTGATGGTGCCGCGGTCTTCTTCGGTTCGCAGCAGGCGACCGCAGGCCTGGACCAGTTTCAGCGAGGCGTCCGGCACGGAGATTTCCATGAAAGGATTGCCGCCGCGAGCCTCGATCCACTCAGCCAGCGCGGCTTCGACCGGATCGTCGGGCACCGAGAACGGGATCTTGGCGATCACCACGTGCTCGCAGTAGGCACCGGGCAAATCCACGCCTTCGGCAAAACTCGCCAGGCCGAACAGCACGCTGGAATCCCCGCCATCGACCCGCGCCTTGTGCTTGTTCAGGGTTTCCTGCTTCGACAGGTTGCCTTGGATGAACACTTGCTTGCGCCAGTCGCGATCCAGCCCGTCGAACACGTCCTGCATCTGTTTGCGCGAGGAGAACAGCACCAGAGTGCCACGGGAGCCCTCGACCAGTTCCGGCAAGTCGCGAATGATCGCCGCCGTATGAGCTGGTGCATCGCGCGGGTCGGCTTTCAGGTCCGGCACCCGCAATACGCCGGCGTCAGCATGATGGAACGGGCTCGGGACCACGGCGGTCACGGCGGTTTTCGGCAGGCCGGCGCGCATGCGGAAACGGTCGAAGGTGCCTAGAGCGGTCAGGGTCGCCGAGGTCACCAGCGCCCCGTAAGCCACGTTCCACAGGTTGCGCCGCAGCATGTCCGCCGCGAGGATCGGGCTGGCATTGACCTCGATGTCGAACAGCGAACCGCTTTCGGCCAGCGTCAGCCAACGGGCCATGGGCGGGTTGTCTTCCGGGTCTTCGACGGTGAAGGCGGTCCACAACTCCCAGTTGCCCGAAGAACGCGACAGCAGGCTACCGAACAGCGGATACCACTCTTCGGCCTGGTTGCTGGCGATGCCGATGTTGACCTCGCCGTCCATGCCTTCCTTGAGCAGTTCGGTGAGCCGGGTGAACAGGTCGGTCAGCCGGGCAAAGCCCTTTTTCAGCTCGATGCCCATTTCACGCATGTGTTCGGGAATCACCCCGCCGACGAAACGGTGACGCGGCCGCTCGCGGCCTTCGACGTCTTCGCCGGGTTTGAAGTCGGCGACCTGCTCACAGGCACTGAACATGAACTGCTGTTGGGTCTTGATCTCCCGCGCCAGCTCCGGCACCTGCTCGATCAACTTGCCCAGATCGCCCGGCAACGGGTGCTGGGCCAGCAATTTGGTGAGGTTCTTGGCGGTGGTTTCCAGCCAGTCGGCGGTGGAGCGCAGGCGTGTGTAATGGGCGAAGTGGCCGATGGCCTTGTCCGGCAGGTGATGGCCTTCGTCGAACACGTAGATCGTGTCGCGCGGGTCCGGCAGAACCGCGCCGCCGCCCAAGGCCAGGTCGGCCAGGACCATGTCGTGGTTGGTGACGATCACGTCGACCTTGCCCATGCCTTCGCGGGCCTTGTAGAAGGCGCACTGGCCGAAGTTGGGGCAATGGCGGTTGGTGCACTGGCTGTGATCGGTGGTCAGGCGCGCCCAGTCGGCGTCTTCGAGCGCGGTGGACCAACTGTCGCGATCACCGTCCCACTTATTGCCGGCAAGTTTCTCGATCATGCTGGTGAACAGCTTCTGACTGGCCTCATCGACCTCGATCTTGAAGCCTTCTTCTTCGAACAGCTGCGCGGTAGCGGTTTGCGCGTGACCTTCCTGGAGCAACATGTCGAGCTTGGACAGGCACATGTAGCGCCCCCGGCCCTTGGCCAGGGCGAAGCTGAAATTCAGCCCGCTGTTGCGCATCAGGTCGGGCAAATCCTTGTAGACGATCTGCTCTTGCAGGGCCACGGTGGCCGTGGCGATCACCAGACGCTTGCCTGCGGCCTTGGCGGCGGGGATCGCCGCCAGGCTGTAGGCCACGGTTTTGCCGGTACCGGTGCCGGCTTCCACCGCGACAATCGCGGGGTCGCCACTGCGCCGGCCTTCGTCGTCGGTGTCGATGTCACCGAGGACCTTGGCGATTTCGGCGATCATCAGGCGCTGGCCGTAACGCGGCTTGAGGCTCTTGGCTTCAAGAAAACGCGAGTAGGCGCCCTGGATCGTGGTTTTGAGTTCAGTGCTGATCATTGATTGTCGGGCGCAAAAAACGCTGGATAAATTTTCAGTGGTTCGGATCGGCCGCTATCATACCCCGCTAATTAATCCCGCGCAGAACGGAGTACCCCAATGACACCTTTTGGCATCGTTTATACCCTGCATGTCCTGGCCGCCCTGGTCTGGGTCGGCGGCATGTTTTTCGCCTGGATGGTCCTGCGTCCTGCGGCGTTGAAGGCGTTGGAAGGCCCTGCCCGATTGAAGCTGTGGGTGGAAGTGTTTCAAGGTTTTTTCCGCTGGGTCTGGGTCGCGGTGGTGCTTTTGCCGATCAGCGGCGTGGGCATGATTCATTTGCAGTTCACCGGGTTTGAAGCGGCACCGCGGTATGTGCAGGTGATGATGGGACTGTATGTGGTGATGACCGCGTTGTTTATCCGGATTCAGGCGCTGCTGCTGCCGGAACTGCGCACGGCGGTAGCGGCTCAGGATTGGCCGACGGGCGCGGCGACGCTGGGCAAGATTCGCCGGTTGGTGGGGATTAACCTGATGGTCGGGTTGGTGCTGGTGGCGATTGCTGCGGCTCGGCCGTGATCGTTCCCACGCAGAGCGTGGGAACAATCGTTCCAGAAACTGCTTACAACCGCTGAATGCTCACCGAACCTGCCGCCCCGGCAGGCCCAGGCTGGCCATCGGCACCGGGGCGACCGCTCTTGCCGCCATCGGCTTTATAGATAATGCAGCCCTTGGCCTTGCCGCCCGCTCCCGGTTTGCCACCCGGGCCGGCCGCGCCACCGACACCGCCCGCCACCTCGACCTTGATCTGCTGCGCCGGATAGTCACGCGGCACTTCCAGCCGAACCAGCGCCCCCGGCGCACCGGGTTGGCCGTCGCTGCCGTCACTGCCATCGGAGCCGCGACCGGCCTGGCCCCAGGTGCAACCCGGTGCTTGGCCGTTGGCCCCGTCAAGACCGACAAAACCCGGGGCGCCCGCGCCACCGCGAGCGTCTACCGACAATTGCGGCGCCTTCAGCGCTTTGATCTGCACATTCAGATTGCGCCCTGAGCGGGCAGCCTTGAGATACGTCCCGGGAGCGCCCCGTGCGGTGATCTGGCTGCCTTCGGCCAACTCGGCACGGTTGACCTTCAATTCCAGAGCCTGTTCGCTCGGCACAATGGCGATCCGCGCGTCGCGTCCCAGGTGCAGCTCACCGACCGTTACTTCAGTCACATTCGAGGGGATCAGCAAAGTGCCGTAATCGGCGACTTCCAGCCGTTCCAGTTGCAAGGAACTGGCCGTATTGGGCAAGCGCATCAGCGAATTGGTTTCGACACTCACCACTTGGGCGCAGGCCAATGGGCTGATGAGTGCGGCGAGCAGACAGAATTTACGCATGGGAAGCCTTCGCAGTGGCCGGGGCCGGAATGGTTTGCAGGTGGAAAACGCCGAAAAAAATAATCTTCAGGCGATCACGCCAGGGGTGGGCTCGACCTTTGAGGCTGCGATTGCAGAACACCAGCTCCAGAAGATGAGTCAGTGCCAACAGACTGCCGGCCAGGTTGACCAACAGATGCAGTGGATGAACAAACGGAATGAGCAGATTGACCAGCGCCACCAACCAGAACAGCAGGGTCAACAACTTCCCCAGCCCCCAAAACACCTTCATACGCTCCCCCGCCGAGAATTTTTATTTGCACGCACAGTAACGGCTTACACGCGGGATAAGCCAGAGGGCAGCAGAAAATTCTTCCGAAAGGCAGCGAATGGCCGCCGGATCAACCTTGACGGTCATCCGACGGCTCTATCACGGGCCTCTTGATCACGGAGCCTAGCGATTGATGTGCAACTCCACGCGACGGTTCTGCGCCCGCCCTTCTTCCGTGTCGTTGTCGGCCACCGGCTGGCTTTCACCCTTGCCTTCACTGGTGAGTTTGTTCGGCGCCAGGCCACGACTCAACAGGTAGGCCGCCACGCTGCTGGCACGCCGTTCCGACAATTTCTGGTTATAGGCGTCCGAACCCTGGCTGTCGGTATGGCCGACGACTTTGACGCTCACCACATCGGCGCTCTGCAATTTGGGCATCAGCGAATCCAGCTCACTGCGCGCGGCGGGCGTCAGCTCGGACTTGTTGTACGCGAACAACACGCTACTGCTCAGGGTGATGATTTCGGATTTCGCGGCTTCGGGTTCAGCCGGTTTCACACTGGCCGGGTACTGCGGCAGCGGGCAACCGCGATGATCGACAGGTGTATTGGCGGGCGTATCGGGGCAGCGATCCCGTCGATCGAAAACACCGTCACCGTCCTCGTCGCCATCCTGGGCGTAACAGACCAAGCCACCGGTCAAGATACCGAGCGCCGCTCCACCTGCCGCCCAACCGCCACTTTCGATCGCGCCCAAACCGCCGCCAACCAGTCCGCCAATGACACTGCAGATCGGCCAGGTTCGTTGATTCAAGGGGGCGGTGCCATCGCTGTGAGTCGCGCAGCCGGTCAGAAGACTGCCAAGCAGTAGAACCGGCAAGACGGTCCTTGTGAGAACGCTCATTGTGAATGCTCCTGTGTCACCGGCCCATACCGGTCACACAGGAGTAAAGACCCGCATCCGCGACTGCACAAGCCGCGGAATACAAGGGGGTTAGCGGTCGATTTTGATTTCCGTACGCCGGTTCAGCGCACGGCCGTCAGCGGTTTTGTTATCGGCCACCGGCTGGCTTTCACCGGCACCGGTCACAGACACGAAACTGCTGCGTGGCACGCCTTGGGAAATCAGGTATTCCACCACCGAATGGGCGCGTCTGTCCGACAGTTTCTGGTTGTATTTATCGCTGCCGACGCTGTCGGTATGCCCGGTGACGGTCAGCCTGGCGCTGGCGGGTTCCTGTTTCAGACGCGTGGCAACGGTATTGAGTACCTCTTTATCGGAAGGAGTGAGCGTGGCTGAGTCGAACTTGAAGTGAACATCACGGATAACGATGACCTCTTCCTTGACCACCGCCTTCTCTTCGACCACCGGCGCAGGCGCGGGTGGAGGGCAGCCGTCGGCATCGACTCGCACGCCTCTCGGTGTGTGCGGGCACTTGTCGCGGCTATCCGGCACGCCATCGCCGTCTTCGTCGCCATCGCCATGCACCCAGCAATAAGCCGCTGCCGTGCCGCCGACCAGCAGCGCGCCATACCCCGCCCATGAAGAGCTCTCTGTCGCACCGAGCCCTGCACCGACGACACCACCGACCGCCGCACAGGTCGGCCAGTCGGTTTTCTGCAAACCTGCGCAACCAGTCAACACACTGGTTAGCAGAACCAAAGGTAATGCTGTCCGAACTATGCTCATCTAGTTTTCTCCTGAGGGATCGGCTAATAACCGATTTCAAGGAGTAAAGACCGGACTTTTAATCTCCGCCAGCAATAGGCCATTGCTGTTTTGCCTTATGTTCACGGAAGATCGGCGCTTTTTTGCTTAAACACGCTCGACAAGACACGTTAATCTTGGCGTTCTGATTGAGGATCTTCGATGACTGCAAGTATTTCTTCGCGCACGCCCCAGCAGGCGTTGGCCGCTTTGCTTGATCGTTACGCCCCGACGCGTCTGTTGCTGATTGGCGCCAGTGAGTTCCCCGCGCTCGAGGCATTCAAACTCGCGCACCCGGACAGCATCGTGGCTTTTGCCGCACCCGGAGCATTGCCGGCCGAACTGGCGGCGCAGCGGTTTGATCTGGCGCTGGTGGTCGATTGCCTCGAACACTTGCCCAAGCGCGACGGCCTGAATCTGCTCGGCGGGATACGCAACCTCAATGCCAGTCGCATTGCGGTGCTTGCCGACTTGCCCGCCAGCGGTTGGCAGGAGACGGATTTTTTCTCCCTGGCCTTGCAAGCCAGCGAACGCTTCCAGCGCGACGATCAAGTGTTGACGTTGTTTACCTACGATCTGCTTGACTACAAACAGGTGCCCGACTGGCTCAACTCACGCTTCTGGGCCAATCCGGAAAACTTCGGGAAATACTGGTGGTAACGCAATGAGTACATCCATTTGCCCTTGCGGCAGCGGCACGCTGCTCGATGCCTGCTGCGGTCATTACCATGCCGGCCATCCGGCCCCTAGCGCCGAAGTCCTGATGCGTTCGCGCTACAGCGCCTATGTGCTGGGGCTGGTCGACTATCTGGTGGCCACCACCCTGCCCGCGCAGCAGGCCGGCCTGGATCGCCAGTCGATCAGCGACTGGAGCGCCCAAAGCACCTGGCTGGGCCTGGAAGTGGAAAGCGCCGAGGTCTTCGGCGGCCAGCCCGAGCACGCCTTCGTCACCTTCACCGCTCGCTGGCACGACGGCAGCGGCGAACACAGCCACCGCGAACGTTCGTCATTCGTGCAGAACGCCGGCCGTTGGTACTTCATCGACCCTACGGTGCCACTCAAGGCCGGGCGCAACGATGCGTGCCCGTGCGCCAGCGGGCAGAAGTTCAAGAAGTGTTGCGCGAGTTATTTCGGCGCTTGAGGGAGTCCTGTAGCAGCTGCCGAACGCAGGCTTCGCCAGCTGTTACAAAGGGAGAAACACGACCATGATCACCGGACGACACGCGCTCTATCTGTTCACTTTGCTGCTTCTGTTTTCAGGACTCGGCGGCTGCGCCTCGTGGTTCAGCAACGACCTGCCGGATCCACAAGTGCATCTGGTCAAGGTCGAGGTGGTCCGGGCCAAGTTGCTGGAGCAGAAATTCCTGCTGCATTTTCGTGTCGACAACCCCAACGACGAAGACCTGACAGTGCGTGCCCTGGAATATCGCATTCACCTGGGGGACATCCTGCTAACCGAAGGCGAGCACGAACATTGGTTCACCGTCGGCCCCAGGCACAGCGCCTACTTCAAGGTGCCGATCCGCACCAACCTGTGGCCCAGGGTTCGGGACGTGGTGAAACTGCTGAAAAAACCCGAGCAACCGATTCCCTATCGTCTGGAAGGAACGCTTGAAACCGGTTTATTCATCGCACACTACGTGCACCTGGCGCGCAATGGCGTGATAATCGCCGCCGATTTAATTCCGGAGTGACCCCGATGACCCAGCAACCCCACGTCCATGGCCCTGACTGCAACCACGATCATGACCATCACGACCACCATGATCACGACCATGGCCACGTTCACGGCCCGAACTGCGGCCACGCCCACCAGGAACCGGTGCGCAACGCTCTGAAAGACGTCGGCCGCAACGACCCTTGCCCCTGCGGCAACGGCAAGAAATTCAAGAAGTGCCACGGGGCTTGAGGCTTCGGGCGGATAATTTCTTCGCCTGTTGAATCGCCTTCACGAGCAAGCCCGCTCCCACATTTGAACTGCGTCAGCCACAAATTGTGCGTATAAAGCAGATCCAATGTGGAGCGGGCTTGCTCGCGAAGACGGACTGACAGTCACCTCATTTCAAGATCTGTACAGTGCTGACGACCGTCGCATATTCCCCATGCAGATTCCCCAGCGACATCGCATGCACTTCTTCAGCTGAATGGGCATTACCGAAAAAGTCCGCCTTGTCGAAGGTAAAGCACGCATCCTCCACAACCCACGCCTCAAACCCCAGGTTGCCAGCCGTTCGCGCCGTGGACTCCACCGAATTGTTGGTCGCCACGCCAACGATGATCAACTGATCGATCCCCGCCCCGCGCAAACTCGCTTCCAGCCCGGTCGAACAAAATGCATCCGGCACCTGCTTCTGAACCACTTGCTCGCCGCTCAAGGGTTGAAAGCGCTCCTGAAACTCCACTCCCGATTGCTGTGGCCAGAACACCGAATCCACAGAGCGGGACAGGTGCTGCACATGAATCACCGGTCGCCCGGTGCGACGCCAATGCCCCAATAACTCCAGGATGCGTTCTTCGGCCTGAGGGTTGTTTCGACGGCCCAACTTGGGATGCAGGATGCCTTTTTGTTGATCGATGATGATCAGCGCCGCGTTTGTCTTAAGCTCCATGCCGACTTTCCCCATGCGAGGTCATTGAATTTGCCGCACTTCAGCATCGCCTCTTGCTACTGGCAAGCCATCAAACGCAAACAGGACGACCTGATGCCGGCGATCACCGAAAAGAAATAACCCAGCCGCCGCTTGCGCGGCCACCTCCTGCTCACTAACGTAGCGCCTTTGTCGCGTCACTACCCCCGCAGGAGCTTTGCCATGGCCTCGCCAGCCCTTACACATTTTCTTCCCCGGTTCGGCGTTGCCGCAGCAGTGGCCGGTGTTTTGAGCCTGACCGGTTGTCAGACCTGGAACGCCCAGGACACCCTCCCGCCCACCTCCGGCGTGCAAGCGCTGAAGGGCCTGGCCCAGAACGTTTCGGTTCGCCGCAATGCCATGGGCATGCCGCTGATCGAGAGCAACAGCTTCCACGATGCGCTGTTCACCCTCGGCTACGTGCACGCCAGCGACCGCATCAGCCAAATGGTCACTCTGCGCCTGCTGGCCCAGGGCCGTCTGGCGGAGATGTCCGGCGCGGACCTGCTCGATGCCGACCGCTACATGCGTGCGGTCAACCTGAAGAAAAGCGCGGATGAGCTGTATAAGGCCTCGTCGCCACGTCTCAAGCGTTTCTTCGAAGTCTATGCCCGCGGGGTCAACGCCTACCTGTTCCGCTACCGCGACAAACTGCCTGCGGACATCGCGGCCACCGGCTACAAGCCTGAATACTGGAAACCGGAAGATTCGGCGCTGATTTTCTGCCTGCTGAACTTCAGCCAATCGGCGAACCTGCCGGAAGAGATTTCCTCGCTGCTGCTGGCCCAGACCGTCAGCACCGACAAGCTGGCGTGGCTGACACCTTCCGCCCCCGACGAAAAACTGCCAATGGCTGAAGCCGAAAAACTTCAGGGCATCAAACTCACCGGGCAAATCCCGGGGCTGAGCGAAATCAGCAAAGCCACTGGTCAACTGTCGGATCTGAATATGCTGGGCGCTACCTCCTCAAACAACTGGGCGATCGCCCCGCAACGCAGCCGCAGCGGTAAGAGCCTGCTGGCCAGCGACAGTCATGGACCGCTGGGCGTCCCGTCGTTGTTCAGTTACGTGCAGATTCGCGCACCGAAATACCAGGCCTCCGGCGTAACCATTGCCGGGTTACCGATGGTGCTCGCTGGTTTCAACGGCAAAGTGGCGTGGAGCATGACCACGGTCATGGGCGACAACCAGGACGTGTTCCTGGAAAAAATCAAACGCCAGGGCAATGGCCTTTCCTACGAAGTGGGCGGCAAATGGCAGCCGGCGATCGTGCGCAACGAAACCTATTTCGTCAAAGGCCAGCGACCGATTCGCGAAGCAGTGTACGAAACCCGCCATGGGCCACTGCTCAACAGCGCTCAGGGCACGGCACTGGCGAATGGTTTCGGCCTGGCCCTGCAGGCGCCGGACTTCACCGATGACAAAACCCTGGACGCCTTTTTCGACCTGTCCCGGGCGCAGAGTACCGAGAGAGCGTCGGACGCTAGCCGTGAAATCCGCGCCATCGCCCTGAATCTGGTGTTTGCCGATGCCAGCAATATCGGCTGGCAAGTCACCGGTCGCTACCCGAACCGTCGCGAAGGCGAAGGCTTGCTGCCGTCGCCGGGCTGGGAAGGTCGCTACGACTGGGACGGTTACGCCGACCCGATGCTCCATCCGTATGATCAGGACCCGGCGCAGGGCTGGCTCGGCACCGCCAACCAGCGGGTCATTCCCCATGGCTACGGCATGCAGCTGTCCAATTCCTGGGCGGCGCCGGAGCGCGGCGAACGCATGGCCGAACTGGCGGGCGTGGGCAAACACGACACCCGCAGCCTGATCGCCATGCAATACGACCAGACCACCACCTTCGCCGCCAAGCTGAAGAAGATGTTTGAAGCGCCGGGCATGGCCCAGCCACTCAAGCAGGCCATCGAAGCGTTGCCGGTGGCCGATCGCGGCAAGGCTCGCGAGGCGTATACCCGCTTGATGGCCTTCGACGGCAAACTCAGCCCGACCTCCGCCGACGCGGCGATTTACGAGCTGTTCCTGCAGGAAAGCACCAAACAGATTTTCCTCGATGAACTGGGCCCGGAAAGCAGCCCGGCGTGGAAAGCCTTTATCGCCAACGGCAAATTATCCTACGCGGCCCAGGCCGATCACCTGCTTGGGCGTGAGGACAGTCCGTTCTGGGATGACGTGCGCACCGCGCAGAAAGAAGACAAACCGGCGATCCTGGCCCGTAGCCTGGCGGCTGCGATCAGCGCGGGTGACAGCCAGTTGGGCGGCGATCACAAAGCCTGGCAGTGGGGCAAACTGCATCGCTACGAGTGGAAAAACGCCAACGGTCAGACCGTGCGTGGTCCGCTGGCGGCCGGCGGCGATCACACCACGCTCAACACCGCCTCGTTCGCCTGGGGTCAGGACTTCAACACCACGCAGGCCCCGGCCATGCGCTTTATTGTCGACTTCGGCCAGGCCGAACCGCTGATGGGCCAGAACGCTACCGGCCAATCCGGCAACCCGGCCAGCCCGCACTATCTCGACAGTGTCGATCCATGGCTCAAGGGTCAATACATGAGCCTGCCGATGCAGCCGCAGAACTTTGACAAGGTGTATGGCAAGACGCGATTGACGCTGACGCCTGGCAAGTAACATCAAAGGATCGCAGCCTGCGACAGCGCCTACAGGGGGTTCGCGCCCATCTGTAAACGCTGCCGCAGGCTGCGATCTTTTGTTATTAATCTCTGTGAAAATAAATAGAACTTCCCGTCTCGCGCGAACCTCCTAGCTAACAGGCCTCTCCATTCTGGTAACAATATGGACCTTGTTATCGCACGCCCTGAAGGTTTGTACTGCCCGCCCGGGGATTTCTATATCGACCCGTGGCACCCCGTCGAGCGTTCAGTCATCACCCACGCTCATAGCGACCATGCTCGCCGTGGCAACCAACACTATCTGGCGGCGGCACCCGGTGCGGGCATTCTGCGCGCGCAGCTGGGCCAGGACATCAACCTGCAAACGCTGCCCTATGGCGAGCAATTGCTGCACCATGGCGTAAAACTGAGTTTTCACCCCGCAGGCCACATGCTCGGCTCAGCCCAGGTGCGGTTGGAATGTGGCGGTGATGTCTGGGTCGCCTCCGGTGATTACAAAACAGAGCCCGACGGCACCTGTGCACCGTTCGAACCAGTGCGCTGTCACACCTTCATCACAGAATCGACGTTCGGCCTGCCGATTTACCGTTGGCAACTCCAGGCGCAGATCCTTGCCGATATCAATCAGTGGTGGCAGGCCAACGCCGCAGTCGATGAAACCAGCGTGCTGCTCTGTCATGCTTTCGGCAAGGCTCAGCGGATTCTTCATGGCCTCGATGCCAGCCTGGGCCCCATCCTGGTGCATGGCGCGGTTGAACCGATCAATCAGTTTTATCGTCAGAGCGGCATTCATTTACCGCCAACGATTTATGCCAGCGAAGTAAAAAAGCAGGACCCGATGATGCGCAAAGCTCTGGTCCTCGCGCCGCCTGCAACGGGTACCAGCAATTGGGTACGGCGCTTCGGCGACTACAGCGATGCCCTCGCCAGCGGTTGGATGCGTTTGCGCGGCACGCAGCGGCGGCATGGCGTAGATCGTGGTTTCGTGTTGTCCGATCACGCCGATTGGCCCGGCCTGCTCTGGGCCATCGAACAGTCCGGGGCCGAGCGGGTGAAGGTCACCCATGGATCGATCGGAGTGCTGGTACGGCATCTGCGCGAACAGGGCCTCGATGCCATGGGACTGCGCACCGAATACGGCGACGACGAGAACAACGCAGCCTTCGAACCCGAGAGCGCCGAGGTGCAGGCATGAAAGCCTTCGCCGAGCTGTATGCCGAACTCGATGCCACCACCTCAAGCAACGCCAAACTGGCGGCGATGCAGCATTACTTCGCCCAGGCCACGCCCGAAGATGCCGCCTGGGCGGTGTATTTGCTGGCCGGCGGGCGGCTTCGGCAATGGGTGCCGGTACGGGTGCTGCGCGACATGGCAATCGCGTGTTCCGGGCTCTCGCCCTGGTTGTTCGAGGAAAGCTACCAGGCGGTGGGTGATCTGGCGGAAACCATTTCGCTGGTTCTGCCCGAAACGCCTCACACGTCTACCGACAGACTGACGGTGTGGATTGAGGACAAACTGTTGCCACTGCGCAGCGCGCCCCCGCGGGTTCTCGCTGAACGCCTGCCCGCGCTGTGGGCGCAACTGGATCGCCGGGGCCTGATGCTGTGCATCAAACTGATCACCGGCAGTTTCCGTGTCGGTATCTCCA
This sequence comes from Pseudomonas sp. FP1740, assembly GCF_030687165.1. Classification (NCBI taxonomy): domain Bacteria; kingdom Pseudomonadati; phylum Pseudomonadota; class Gammaproteobacteria; order Pseudomonadales; family Pseudomonadaceae; genus Pseudomonas; species Pseudomonas sp. FP1740. The sequence continues at coordinate 1,385,464 of NZ_CP117461.1, read as the reverse complement.
AATCGCTGGTCACCCGCGCCGTGGCAACTATGGCCGGGCTCGACAGCAAACGCGTGGCCCAGCGGCTGGTGGGTTACACCGACCCGTCGCACCGCCCGAACGCTGCCAGTTACCTGAAGCTGATTGCCCCCGAAGCACCCGATGAACACGCCCAACGGGGTGGCCAACCCTACCCCTTCTTCCTTGCCCATGCGTTGTCGCAACCGGTTGAGCAGTTCGAAGCCCTGCTCGGCCCGGCCAGCCAATGGCAAGTGGAGTGGAAATGGGACGGCATCCGCGCCCAAGTGGTCAAGCGCGATGGGCGCTTGTGGGTCTGGTCGCGAGGCGAAGAACTGGTGACCGAACGTTTCCCCGAACTGGGCAGCCTGGTTCACGACTTGCCCGACGGCACGGTGATCGACGGTGAAATCGTCGCCTGGATAACCGCGCCCTCGGGCTCTGGCAACGCTTGCGAGCGGCAATCGCCTGCATCGCTGGCGGTGCAGCCTTTCGCCCTGCTGCAAAAACGCAGCAGCCGTAACACGCTGGACAAGAAAATCCTCAATGAGGTGCCCGTGGTCATTCAGGCCTTTGACCTGCTCGAATGGCAGGGCCAGGATTTGCGCAACCAGACTCAGGCCATGCGCCGCACTCAGTTGGAACACCTCGTCACCACCTGCGCAAACCCGGTGTTACTTGCCTCGCCCATATTGATCGGCGAAGACTGGTTCGACCTCGCCCGCCAACGGGAAGCCTCCCGCAAACTGAAGGTCGAAGGGATGATGCTCAAGGCCCGCGATGCGCAGTATGGCGTCGGGCGGAACAAAGACACGGGCGTGTGGTGGAAATGGAAAGTCGACCCGTTCAGTGTCGATGCAGTGCTTATCCATGCGCAGCAGGGTCATGGCCGCCAGGCCAGTCTCTACACTGATTACACTTTCGCCGTGTGGGACGGCCCACCCCATGCCCGCGAGCGGACACTGGTGCCTTTCGCCAAGGCCTATTCCGGGTTGACCAACGAAGAAATCCGCCAGATCGACAGCATCATACGCAAGGCCACGGTGGAAAAATCCGGATCTGTGATCCGTGTGAAACCAAGCCTGGTGTTTGAGCTGGGATTCGAGAGCATTGCCCCGTCGAAACGGCACCCGAGCGGGATCGCAGTGCGGTTTCCGCGGATATTGCGCTGGCGGCAGGACAAGTCGGTGGAAGAAGCTGACAGCGTGGCGACGTTGCAGGATTTACTGGCTTGACCCGACTCTTGTGGCCCTGCCTTTGTAGCAGCTGGCGAAGCCTGCGTTCGTCTGCGCAGCAGTCGTGAATCCAGCTGATGCGGTCCGCCTGACGCACCGCCAGTTCTGATTTTGCGACCGCTGCCCAGCCGAACGCAGCCTCGCAGGCTCGACAGCTGCGACACAAATTACATCAAGACTTAATGGGTATGAGCTTCCCTGCGCACCATCCAGGCGCAAGAATCTGGCGATGCCCGTTTTCGTGCACAAATCGCGCTTTGCCATTTCCTGAATCATCTTTTAAAACGCTTGTTCGGGACTCTGGTTCGGAAATTGCTACTTTTAATAGGTCTTACGCTTTTCAGTAACAGTACTTCTGCGCCACAAGCGCTCATATTGGTTCTTAGGGATTGAATAATGAAAAAAGCATTGCTGACCCTTTCTGCACTGGCGTTGTGCATGGCTGCCGGCTCCGCGCTGGCAAAGGAATACAAAGAATTGCGTTTTGGTGTTGACCCTTCCTACGCGCCGTTCGAGTCCAAGGCAGCCGACGGCAGCCTGGTGGGCTTCGACATCGACCTGGGCAATGCAATCTGCGCCGAGCTGAAGGTCAAGTGCAAATGGGTCGAAAGCGATTTCGACGGCATGATTCCAGGCCTCAAGGCCAATAAATTCGATGGTGTGATCTCTTCGATGACCGTCACGCCGGCCCGCGAAAAAGTCATCGACTTCTCCAGTGAGCTGTTCTCCGGCCCTACCGCCTACGTGTTCAAGAAGGGCTCCGGCCTCACCACTGACGTCGCCACGCTGAAGGGTAAAACCGTCGGTTACGAGCAAGGCACCATTCAGGAAGCCTATGCCAAAGCCGTGCTGGACAAGGCCGGCGTGAAAACCCAGGCCTACGCCAACCAGGATCAGGTGTATTCCGACCTGACTTCCGGTCGTCTCGACGCCGCGATCCAGGACATGCTGCAAGCCGAACTAGGCTTCCTGAAGTCGCCAAAAGGTGCCGATTACGAAGTCAGCAAGCCTGTCGACAGCGAATTGCTGCCGGCCAAAACTGCGATTGGTATCTCAAAAGGTAACAAAGAACTGAAAGCGCTTCTGGATAAAGGTATCAAAGCGTTACATGACGATGGCACCTACGCCACCATTCAGAAGAAACACTTTGGCGATCTGAATCTGTACAGCGGCAAGTAATGCCCGGCGCCCATCTCGCGATGGGCGCTTTTTTCACCCGATCAGGTTGCTGATTTATGTTTGAAAACCTATTACAAAACCTGGGGCTCTCAGCCTTCAGCCTTCAGGGCTTCGGTCCGTTGCTGTTGGAAGGCACTTGGATGACCATCAAATTATCGGTGTTGTCGCTGTTGGTGGCCGTGTTGCTCGGCCTGCTGGGCGCCAGTGCCAAGCTGTCAAAAGTCAAACTGCTGCGCGTGCCGGCGCAGATCTACACCACGCTGATTCGCGGGGTACCGGACCTGGTACTGATGCTGCTGATCTTCTACAGCCTGCAAACCTGGCTGACCTCGTTAACCGATCTCATGGAATGGGAATACATCGAGATCAACCCGTTCAGCGCCGGGGTCATCACCCTGGGCTTCATTTATGGCGCGTACTTCACCGAAACGTTCCGCGGGGCGATCCTCGCCGTGCCACGGGGCCAGGTCGAAGCCGCCACCGCCTACGGCCTCAAACGTGGCCAGCGTTTCCGTTTCGTGGTGTTCCCGCAAATGATGCGCTTCGCCCTGCCGGGCATTGGCAACAACTGGATGGTGATGCTCAAGGCCACCGCGCTGGTCTCGATCATCGGCCTCGCCGACCTGGTCAAGGCTGCGCAGGACGCCGGTAAAAGCACCTATCAACTGTTCTATTTCCTGGTGCTGGCAGCATTGATCTATTTGCTGATCACCAGTGCCTCCAACGTTGTCCTGCGCTGGCTCGAACGCCGCTACGCCGCCGGTGCCCGGGAGGCCGTACGATGATCGAACTTTTGCAGGAATACTGGAAACCCTTCCTTTATACCGACGGCTACAACATCACCGGCCTGGCCATGACCATGTGGCTGCTCAGTGCGTCGATCTTCATCGGCTTTCTGGTGTCGATCCCGCTGTCCATTGCTCGGGTTTCCCCCAAGCTCTACCTGCGCTGGCCGGTGCAGTTCTACACCTATCTGTTTCGCGGTACGCCGCTCTATATTCAGCTGCTGATCTGTTACACCGGCATCTACAGCCTGGCGGCCGTGCGCGCGCAGCCTGTCCTCGATGCGTTCTTTCGGGATGCGATGAACTGCACGATCCTGGCCTTTGCCCTGAACACCTGCGCCTACACCACGGAAATCTTCGCCGGGGCGATTCGCAGCATGGCTCACGGCGAAGTCGAGGCGGCCAAGGCCTACGGTCTGTCAGGCTGGAAGCTCTATGCCTACATCATCATGCCGTCGGCGCTGCGTCGCTCGTTGCCTTACTACAGCAACGAAGTGATCCTGATGCTGCACTCGACCACCGTGGCGTTCACCGCGACCATCCCGGATGTCCTGAAAGTCGCTCGCGACGCCAACTCCGCGACCTTCCTGACCTTCCAGTCGTTCGGCATCGCCGCGCTGATCTACCTGACCGTTACCTTTGCGCTGGTCGGCCTGTTCCGCCTCGCCGAACGCCGATGGCTGGCCTTCCTCGGGCCGACTCACTAGGACAATTCGTACATGCGCCACCAGATTCATGACCTGCTGGCCCCACTGCCGGGGACCGTGCGACAGATCCACAGCTTTCACTTCGGCCCCCAGGCGGCCAAAGGCAAGATCTACATCCAGTCCTCCCTGCATGCCGATGAACTGCCCGGCATGCTGGTGGCCTGGCACCTCAAACAGCGTCTGGCGGAGCTGGAAGCCGCCGGCCGGCTGCGCAGCGAAATCGTGCTGGTACCCGTGGCCAACCCGGTTGGCCTGGAACAAGTGTTGATGGACGTTCCATTGGGCCGCTACGAGCTGGAAAGCGGGCAAAACTTCAATCGCTGGTTCGTCGACTTGAGTGAAGAAGTCGGCAACGAGATCGAAGGCCTGCTGGGCGACGATCCACAACGCAACCTCGAACTGATCCGCAGCAGCCTGCGCGACGTATTGGCGCGCCATACCGCCAGCACGCAACTGCAATCCCAACGCCTGACCCTGCAACGACTGGCTTGCGATGCGGACATGGTGCTGGACCTGCATTGCGATTTCGAAGCCGTCGCGCACCTCTACACCACGCCCGAGGCCTGGCCTCAGGTCGAGCCGCTGGCGCGTTACATCGGTGCCGAAGCCAGCCTGTTGGCCACCGACTCTGGCGGCCAGTCATTCGATGAATGCTTCACCCTGCTCTGGTGGCAGTTGAAAGAACGCTTCGGCGAGCATTTCGATATTCCGCTGGGCAGCTTTTCGGTCACCGTCGAATTGCGCGGTCAGGGCGACGTTAATCACCCGTTGGCCAGCCTCGATTGCCAAGCGCTGATCGATTATCTGATTCACTTCGGCGCGATTGCCGGTGAGCCGGCGCCCTTACCGGAACTGCCCTACCCGGCCACGCCGCTGGCCGGCGTCGAACCGGTCGCGACACCCGTGGGCGGACTGCTGGTGTTTACAGTCCTGCCCGGGGAATACCTGGAGGCCGGGCAACTGATCGCCGAAGTCATCGACCCGATCAATGATCGCGTCACCCCTGTTCATTGCACCGTCGCCGGGCTGATGTACGCCCGTTCGCTGCGGCGCATGGCCACTGCCGGCATGGTAATCGCCCACGTCGCGGGCACCGAAGCCTATCGCAGCGGCTATCTACTTTCGCCTTGAGGATGCATGCCCCATGTACAAACTGACCATCGAAGGCCTGCATAAAAGCTATGGCGATCATCAGGTGCTCAAAGGCGTTTCGCTCAAGGCCAAAACCGGCGACGTTATCAGCCTGATCGGCGCCAGCGGCTCGGGCAAAAGCACCTTTTTGCGCTGCATCAACTTTCTAGAGCAACCCAACGACGGCACCATGAGCATGGACGGCCAGAACATCCGCATGGCCAAGGACCGTCACGGCATCCATGTGGCCGACCCCGATGAGCTGCAACGGATCCGCACCCGCCTGGCCATGGTGTTCCAGCACTTCAACCTGTGGAGCCACATGACGGTGCTGGAAAACATCACCATGGCTCCGCGGCGGGTGCTCGGTTGCAGCAAGGCAGAAGCCGAGGACCGTGCCCGACGTTACCTCGACAAGGTTGGCCTGGCGCCCCGTGTGGCGGATCAGTACCCGGCGTTCCTGTCGGGCGGTCAGCAACAACGGGTAGCCATTGCCCGTGCGCTGGCCATGGAACCTGAAGTCATGCTGTTCGACGAACCAACCTCAGCACTCGACCCGGAACTGGTGGGCGAAGTGCTCAAGGTAATTCAGGGCCTGGCCGAGGAAGGCCGGACCATGATCATGGTCACCCATGAAATGAGCTTCGCCCGCAAAGTGTCCAGCCAGGTGCTGTTCCTGCATCAGGGGCTGGTGGAAGAAGAAGGCGCGCCGGAAGACGTGCTGGGCAATCCGAAGAGTGAGCGGTTGAAACAGTTCTTGAGCGGCAACCTCAAGTAAAACGCCACCTTCCCGTGGGAGCGAGCGATGCTCGCTCCCACAAAAGCGGGTATCAGACCACAGGCGCGGGAGGTGGCTCATCCGGCAGGGTGGGCTCTCCGGGTTCTGTCGGATCTTCATTGGGGGTGTCGGGATCAGGCTGATGGGGGATGCCCCCTGCCATGCTGACTGGCGGATGCGCCAACAAGGACCAGGCCAGCACACCAACCTGATTGGGCTCGAGCCTTGCCAGTTCGGCACTTATTCGCGGATCGATCTTCATGAAGCACTCCTGAGCGATGGCCCGATCCGCCTTGCGCGAATCGGAGCAGTACACCCCATAGAGTGTACGCCCGCCCAGGAATTCCAACGGTTTGTCAGACGGTTGACTCAGGTACGCGGCAGGGTCACGCCACGCTGGCCCTGATACTTGCCACCACGGTCCTTGTAGGACACTTCACATTCCTCGTCGGACTCGAGGAACAGCATCTGCGCCACGCCTTCGTTGGCGTAGATCTTCGCCGGCAGGTTGGTGGTGTTCGAGAACTCCAGGGTCACATGGCCTTCCCACTCGGGCTCGAGCGGGGTCACGTTGACGATGATGCCGCAGCGGGCGTAGGTGCTCTTGCCCAGACAGATGGTCAATACATTGCGCGGAATGCGGAAGTATTCGACGGTACTGGCCAGGGCGAAGGAGTTTGGCGGGATGATGCACACGTCGCTGTGGATGTCGACGAAGCTGCCAGCGTCGAAGTTTTTCGGATCGACGATGGCCGAATTAATGTTGGTGAACACCTTGAAATGATTGGTGCAACGCACATCGTACCCGTAGCTCGACACACCGTAGGAGATCACACGACTGTCGTCACTGCCGCGCATCTGACGTTCCACGAAGGGCTCGATCATGCCGTGCTCTTGCGCCATGCGGCGAATCCACTTGTCCGATTTGATGCTCATGGCGGGTGTCCTGAATAGCGAGGTGGAAAAATTCTGTCCGGCATCTTACCGGGCAGGCGCTCCGGGTTCAAAGTCCGGGAGACAATTCTCGCCGACCCCCCATGAATTCCGGGGCCTCACCCCCATGTTATGAACCGTCAGTCATTAAAAAAGAGAAACCTTCGCAAGAACCATTGGCACGTTCCGGAAAAAGGGTTAAGGTGGCGCCACTGTGCTGCTTGTGTCACTGAGAATCTCTACACGATATGTTGAATTTCGATCCAACCATCTACAAGAATTTTTCCTGCTCTTTGCACTCAGTCTCGGCCAGGGTTCTTCCTGAGTCGCAGTTATCTTTGTTCAAGGAGTTACACCATGTCTAATCGCCAAACCGGTACCGTTAAGTGGTTCAACGATGAAAAAGGCTTCGGCTTCATCACCCCACAATCCGGTGACGACCTGTTCGTTCACTTCAAAGCTATCCAATCCGACGGCTTCAAAAGCCTGAAAGAAGGCCAACAGGTTTCTTTCATCGCTACCCGCGGTCAGAAAGGCATGCAAGCTGAAGAAGTTCAAGTTATCTAACTTGTACTTGCTTTAGTAAAAGGCCCCGCCCTTAAAAGCGGGGCTTTTTTGTGCCTGTATGTTTTGTGTGGCAACAAAAAATCGCAGCCTTCGGCGGCACCCACAAGTGCAGAGTTGCCGAAGGCTGCGATCTTTTGATCTTCCAGCGTGTTACCAGGCCACGCCAAACCCTGCGGTGTATCGGGTCTTGCTCAGGTCAGCCTTCTCACTGCCGCTGATGATGTCTCTTTCGGCCTTCAGGTTCAGCGACGCCCAATCGGTGACCTTGTAGCGCAGGCCGACCTCGGCGTCGAGGGCGTAATCCGCCACATCCGACAAAGGCTTGCCCACTTCACCGCTGGTGAAGAACTCAACCTTCTTGCCAACCAGATAACGGTTGTAGTCCCACTTCATCGCCAAGGAATAGAAGTTTTCCTTGCTGCCATTGGAATACTCGTAATCCGTGTTGTTCAGGAGGGAGCCCAAGGAGAAGGCGCCCAGCTCATTATCCCAGAATTGATAACCGGGGCCGGTACCAACGGTGCGTTGCCGGGACAGCTCTTCGACCTTGTCGCGCTTGTAATTCAAACGACCTTGCCAGAACCAGTTATCGGTAAGGAACCGGTCGAGAGAATACTCGGCACGCCAGTTATCAGTGGTGACCACGTCATCCTGGAACTCGCGGTTGTACTCACCTTCCGCCGTATGACGCCACCGACCATGGCGCGCACTGGTTTTGAAGCCGACATCATAATCATCGGTATCTTTTTCGGCCCGCCGATAATCCAGGGCCATGTCGACATTACCCTTCCACACCAAATCCTCGACCACTGGCTTGGGCTTGAGCATCTGCTGAATACTGGCCAACTCCACAGTCTTGGGGCCATCGCCGTTGGCCAGGGTGACCTTGCCGTCCTCCGCCGCATGCAGCGACTTGGCCTTCTCGCCAGTGTAAGCATCCTGTTTGACCAACATTTGCTGATCGCTTTCCAGGGTTTTGACCTCTTTCCAGTCAATCGGAACCGCACCGGCATACGGGGTCTGGATCAACAGCTTGCCGCCATCGAAGAGCGTAATCTTGCCGCTCAGCTTGTCACCGTTCTTCAACCAGACCGTATCGGCGAGCAAAGGAGTGGAGGCACTGACGACAGCGAGGCACAGCAAGGTTCTGGGCAACATAAGCGAATCAAAAGCTCAACTTTGCGAAAAAAAAATCGGCATTATTCTTGGAAATAAGGCCCTGGCAAGGACTGACCCGGCTATTTCTATTGAGTTCATTTCTCAACTGACAATCCAGGATTTACTCTACAGACGGTCAATGCGTATTTTTTTCAGGAACCCGGACGTGACCGACTCAACCACTGAAACCGAAAGCGCAGCGCAAATCCGACGCACGGCGCTCTACCTGACCCTGGCACAAGTGCCCGAGGGCAAAGTCGTGAGTTACGGCCAGCTCGCCGAGCTGGCGGGACTGGGTCGCGCCGCCCGCTGGGTCGGGCGAACATTGAGTCAACTGCCCGGTGACACTAAATTGCCCTGGCATCGTGTGCTGGGTGCCGGTGGTCGGATCAGCCTGCCCGCAGGCAGCCCTTCGGGGGATGAACAGCGGGCCCGATTGCGCATGGAAGGCATCAGCGTTCTGAACAATCGTGTTGATATTCAGCGCCATGGCTGGCGCCCGGTAGAGCACAGCGGTTAGAGTGCGCGCTTTGTTTCCGTAATTCTTGAGGCAGACTCCAGCCCATGCCCCGTAAAACCTGGCGCGCCGCGCTCGCCGCCTATGCCAGCCCCTCGACGCTCGTGCTGTTGCTGCTTGGTTTCGCCGCCGGCCTGCCCTACATGCTGGTGTTTTCGACGCTTTCAGTCTGGCTGCGCGAGGCCGGTGTTGCCCGCGAAACCATCGGCTATGCAAGCCTGATCGGCCTGGCCTACGCCTTTAAATGGGTCTGGTCCCCGCTGCTCGACCAGTGGCGCCTCCCCCTGCTCGGCAAGCTTGGCCGACGACGCTCCTGGCTGGTGCTGGCCCAGGCACTGGTAATCCTCGGCCTGATCGGCATGGGTTTCTGCGACCCGCAAAAACACCTGTCCTGGCTGATCGCCATCGCTGTGGTAGTCGCCTTTGCTTCGGCAACGCAAGACATTGCCATCGACGCCTATCGCCTGGAAATCGTCGACGATACCCGCCAGGCTGCACTGGCGGCCAGCTACATGGCCGGTTATCGGGTCGCGGCCCTGCTGGCAACGGCGGGCGCGCTGTTTTTTGCCGAAGGCTTCGGCTCCACCGGTTTCAACTACAAGCATGCGGCGTGGACTGGCACCTATCTGCTGTTCGGCATCTTGATGATCCCGGCGCTGCTGACCTCCCTCTTCATGCGCGAACCGCCGGTGCCACTGCGCACTCAGCTTCAGGCCGGACGCTACAGCTTCGTGCACCAACTGGCGTCAGTGTTCGTGCTGATCGTACTGCTGGTGTCCGTACCGGCCATGTTCACCCAGTTCTACAACACCGACTTCGCCAGCGTGCTATTCAACGGTGTCAGCCTGCTCGACCTGTTGCTCGAAGACCGCGCATTCCTGCGGGCAATCCTCTATACCACGCTCACCGCCCTGTGCTTGTCGGCCATGGGCCGCCGTGGCCTGGCGCCGGTGCTGACGCCGGTCAACGACTTCATTCTGCGTTACCGCTGGCAAGCCCTGCTGCTGCTTGGGCTGATCGCCACCTACCGGATGTCCGATACGGTCATGGGCGTGATGGCCAACGTGTTCTACATCGACCAAGGGTTCACCAAGGATCAGATTGCCAGTGTCAGCAAGATTTTCGGCCTGATCATGACATTGGTCGGCGCCGGCATGGGCGGCTTGCTGATCGTGCGCTTCGGCATTCTGCCCATTCTGTTCATCGGCGGTGCCGCATCGGCGGCCACTAACCTGCTGTTCCTGATGCTCACGGACATGGGCGCCAATCTGCAGATGCTGATCGTCACCATTTCCCTGGACAACTTCAGCTCGGGCCTGGCGACTTCGGCGTTCGTCGCTTACCTGTCGAGCCTGACCAACCTCAAATTCTCCGCGACCCAGTACGCCCTGCTCAGCTCGATCATGCTCTTGTTGCCTCGCCTGATCGGCGGCTATTCAGGGGTCATGGTGGAAAAATTCGGCTACCACAACTTCTTCCTGATCACTGCCCTGCTGGGCGTTCCGACGCTGCTGTTGATCGCCCTGCACTGGTTCCAGGAAAACCGCCGTGCCGGTCCGACCCCGACGCCTGAACCGGCTCAGACTCCGGTCACGGAAGAATCGCAGCCTCTTTGATACAGGTCGCAGAGGGCGAGCAGATTCTCGCCCTCCAGCCACACAGCCGGCCGCACGCCTGTACGCCAGCAGATCTCGCCCGTACAATGCCCCATTACTTCTCGTTATCAGCAACCGACAACGGCCAACCATGCGCACCAGTCAATTTTTGCTCGCCACACAGAAAGAAACGCCTTCCGACGCGGTCGTCATCAGCCATCAGCTGATGCTGCGCGCCGGCATGATCCGCAAACTCGCCTCGGGCCTGTACACCTGGCTGCCGATGGGCTTGCGAGTGATGCGCAAGGTCGAAGCCATCGTGCGTGAAGAAATGAACGCCGCCGGTTCTCTCGAAGTGTTGATGCCGAGCACTCAACCGGCTGAGCTGTGGCAGGAATCGGGTCGCTGGGAAGAATACGGCCCTGAATTGCTGCGCTTCAAGGATCGCCACGGTCGCGACTTCTGCGCCGGCCCGACTCACGAAGAGGTCATCACCGACCTGATGCGCAACGAGTTGAGCAGCTACAAACAGCTGCCGATCAACCTGTATCAGATCCAGACCAAATTCCGTGACGAAATCCGCCCACGCTTCGGTTTGATGCGTGGCCGCGAATTCATCATGAAGGACGCCTACTCGTTCCATGCCGACCAGGCATCGCTGCAGGTCACCTACGACCGCATGCACCAGGCGTACTGCAACGTGTTCACCCGCCTGGGCCTGAAATTCCGTCCGGTTGAAGCCGACAACGGCTCCATCGGTGGCGCCGGTTCCCACGAGTTCCACGTACTGGCCGAGTCCGGCGAAGACGACATCGTCTTCAGCAACGGTTCCGACTACGCCGCGAACATCGAGAAAGCCGAAGCCGTACCGCGGGAAACCTCTCGTCCACTGCCTGCCGAAGAGCTGCGTCTGGTCGACACGCCGAACGCCAAGACCATTGCGCAACTGGTCGAAAGCTTCAACCTGCCGATCGAAAAAACCATCAAGACCCTGGTGGTGCACGCTGAAGAGAAAGGCAAGCTGATTGCCCTGATCATCCGTGGCGACCACGAGCTGAACGAAATCAAGGCCGCCAACCAGCCTGGCGTTGCCAGCCCGCTGGTCATGGCTTCCGAAGCCGAACTGCGCGACGCCATTGGCGCCGGCGCCGGCTCTCTTGGCCCGCTGAACCTGCCGCTGCCAATCATCATCGACCGTTCCGTCGCGCTGATGAGCGACTTCGGCATCGGTGCCAACATCGACGACAAGCACTACTTTGGCGTGAACTGGGAGCGCGATCTGCCGGTTCCGACCGTTGCCGACCTGCGCAACGTTGTCTCCGGCGACCCAAGCCCTGACGGCAAAGGCACTCTGGAAATCAAGCGCGGCATCGAAGTCGGGCATATCTTCCAGCTGGGCAACAAGTACAGCAAAGCGATGAAGTGCGAAGTGCTGGGCGAGAACGGCAAACCGGTCACCCTGGAAATGGGCTGCTACGGCATTGGTGTATCCCGCGTAGTAGCTGCCGCCATCGAACAGAACAACGACGAGAACGGGATCATCTGGAGCGACGCTCTGGCCCCGTTCCAGATTGCTCTGGTACCGCTGCGCTACGAAACCGAACAGGTTCGCGAAGCCACCGACAAGCTCTACGCAGAACTGACTGCCGCCGGCTTCGACGTGCTGCTGGACGACCGCGACAAGAAAACCAGCCCGGGCATCAAGTTCGCGGACATGGAGCTGATCGGCATTCCACACCGGATCGTGGTCAGTGACCGCGGCCTCGCCGACGGCAATCTGGAATACAAGAGCCGTACCGAAGCCGAGGCGCAAGCGCTGCCGGTTGCTGACGTGCTGTCTTTCCTCCAGGCCCGTATCCGCCGCTGACACCAGATAGAGACGTCATGTTCAAGCGAAACACCTTAGGCCTCGGTGGTGCCGCCCTGTGCGGCACCCTGCTGGTCAGCGGCTGTGCCAATCACATGTCACAACGCAGCGAGCACGAAGAGCGGGTCGAGCGTAAGTTGCTCGATCACAGCCTGCAGATCGATGTCGGCGAGCCCAAAGTGCTGGAGCTGCCGCAACGCCGGGTGAAAATCCACGAGCAGAAGACCTTCGAAGTCACCGAGTTCGAAGTCACACGCCACTATGACCGCTACACGCCTTACCAACCCTGGAGGGAGATCTATGAGATCCCGCTGGGGGCGGTGGCCGTAGTGGCCGGCGTCGGTGCGAACGTGGTCAACGTGTTCGCCCTCGGTAATCTGCCGGACAGCGTGACGAAGGATTGGCTCAGCTATGGTTTTGCCGGGCTCAACCCGTTCATGAACGTGCAGTCTCACGGTCGCGCGCAGCAGAACCTGGCGGGCATCGACGAAGTACAGCGTGACAAGCGCACGGAATACTCGAGCCTGCCCTGGAGCGAGCGTCCGGTGCAGGTCAAGGCCGGCAAGAATACATTCGAGCTGAGCACCGACCGCAACGGTGTGTTGCGCCTGAACCTGCTGGACAGCCCGTTCGCCGAACATGACCTCAATCATCTGGGCAAGCTGCAGATCAGTGTCGAGGACAACAAGGACGATGTGCACACCGACTCGTCCCTGGCGATCAGCAACAACTTGCGCGGCAAGCTGCTCGAAGCCCATGGGCTGATTTACGACGACCTCGAAGACGACGAAGTGAGCCAGTGGGTGCACCGGGTCAAACGTCTGTCGGAACTGGGTCTGGAAGAAGAAGCCAGCGAACTGGAACAGAGCCTGATCGAACTGACCCGCAACGATCCCGAGTTGCAGGCTGAGTTCCTCAAGTCACTGACCAAGGATGCCGGGCGACTGGTGGCGGATCCGGGGCCGAATTAAGGCCTATTAAAAGATCGCAGCCTTCGGCGGCTCCTACATTGGATGGAGTACACCCTGCAGGAGCTGCCGAAGGCTGCGATCTTTTGACTTTAAAATCTCACCGCTCAAACAACTCCAACTGCTCGAACCCGCCCCGCAAATCCTCCAGCCTCACCCCAATCCCCAACAACCGCACCGGTTTCCCGCCGCGATTGAAGGCCTGGGTCAGCAACAGCTGATAACTCCCCAGATCCCGCCCTGCCCCGGCCTGCTCCAACGTAGTCTGGGTAAAATCGTGGAATTTCACTTTGACGAACGGTTTGCCCGGGCGATAGCTGCTGTCGATCCGCGCCATTCGGCCATTCAGGGACTCCAGCAGCTCGGGCAATTTATCCAGACAACTCACCAGATCCGGCAGGTCCACGTCGTAGGTGTTTTCAACGCTGATCGACTGCCGACGACTGTCGTTGTGCACCAACCGCTCATCGATTCCACGGGCCAGGCTCCAGAGTCGCTCGCCGAAGCTGCCGAATTCGCGCACCAGCGCCAATTTGCTCCACTCGCGTAATTGCAGGCAATCGACGATGCCGAGCTTGCCCAGCTTGTCGGCGGTCACTTTGCCAACGCCGTGCAACTTGCTCACCGGCAAGCCGCTGACAAAGTCGTCCACCTGATCGGGCGTGATCACGAACAAGCCATTGGGCTTCTTCCAGTCGCTGGCGATCTTGGCAAGAAACTTGTTCGGCGCCACGCCGGCCGACACGGTGATGTGCAACTGATTGGACACCCGGCGACGAATGTCCTGGGCGATTCGCGTGGCGCTGCCGCCAAAATGCGCACTCTCCGACACGTCGAGGTAAGCCTCGTCCAGGGAAAGTGGCTCGATCAGGTCGGTGTAATCGCGAAAGATCGTATGAATTTCCTTCGACGCTTCTCTATAAGCCTCCATGCGCGGCTTGACGATGGTCAGGTCCGGACACAGTTTCAAGGCATGTCCGGAAGACATGGCCGAGCGCACGCCATACGCCCGCGCTTCATAGTTACAGGTAGCAATCACCCCACGCCGATCCGCCGAGCCGCCCACCGCCAAGGGCCTACCGGCCAGGCGCGGGTCGTCACGCATCTCGATGGCGGCATAGAAGCAGTCACAATCGACGTGGATGATTTTTCGCTGCGTCATATAAAAGCGGTGTTCATGGCGAAGAAATGAAGTATCGGCGTGTCGTAGCGGCAGTATCTCACTGACACCTGTATATAGCACCAGTAGTCTGAATCTTCTTTTCAAGCGGTAGGAAAAGTACCGGAGGAATTTATTTTCTCAATCGAAAGCCACCTACCGATAGAGCCAAAAGCCTTGCCCTGCCTGCGTTTCAGCCCGATCCACGCCCCCTGTTTTCACCTAAGCGATTGAACAGGAACAGATTTTACCGAGATTGAAGGTTGACAGCCCGGCGATCCTCTGTAGAATGCCGACACACAGACGCGGGATGGAGCAGTCTGGTAGCTCGTCGGGCTCATAACCCGAAGGTCGTCGGTTCAAATCCGGCTCCCGCAACCAAACATCGAAAAAGGCTACTCGAAAGAGTGGCCTTTTTTGTGCGCGCCTGTTTTATAAAAAATCAGCATTTCATGTTTTACCGAGCAGAAACTAGAAATCCTTCTGATTCCGAAACTTAGCGTTCCTCGGCGACCGTTCAGCGCTGATTCTGGTTTATTTGACCCATACTTGGATTAACGGTTGACACTCCGGCATTCGCCTGTAGAATGCCGCCACACAGACGCGGGATGGAGCAGTCTGGTAGCTCGTCGGGCTCATAACCCGAAGGTCGTCGGTTCAAATCCGGCTCCCGCAACCAAACATCAAAAAAGGCTACTCGAAAGAGTGGCCTTTTTTGTATCTGTTGAAAAAGTCCTTTCGCAACAATGATCTGTCACTGTGCAGTGAGCCGTTCAGGGTCGCCAGACTGTGAGTTCAGACCTAGGCTGAACCGCAAGGAAAACCCTCGACGACTGGTGATGCGCCATCGCCGATACCCGGTGAGACGCGTTAATATTTGTGATTATTTTTTTCTACAGGGATTGGTAACTTGGCTGGATACCCCCATCCTGTCGCGCACAATCCAAGAGGTGATTGATGCGCGCCAACTCGTCTGATCCACAAGACACCGTCACAGCGACACAACCGATCAAAGCCGAGCGTCTGCGCTTGCTGGATCGAATCAGCAAATACCGTCAACCCATCGGTCTGGCGGTCACGTTGCTGTTGTTCGCCATCGCGCTGATTGCCTGTCGTCACCTGCTGAGCGAACTCGATCTGTATGCGCTGCATGACTCGATCCTGGATGTGCCGAGACCGGCCTTGCTGGGAGCGTTAGGCGCGACCGTCGTCGGCTTCATCATTCTGCTGGGTTACGAATGGTCGGCCAGCCGTTATGCCGGCGTGACACTGGCGCCGCGAGTCGTGGCGCTAGGGGGCTTCACTGCTTTCGCCATCGGCAATGCCATCGGCCTGTCGCTGCTGTCGGGGGGCTCGGTTCGCTACCGTCTATATGCACGGCATGGCGTGGGGGCTTCGGAAGTCGCGCACATGACGCTGTTTGCCAGCCTCTCGCTCGGCTGCGCCCTCCCGCCCCTGGCCGCCCTCGCCACCCTCAGCAACCTGCCAGCCGCCTCGCTGGCCCTGGGTTTCTCCGAGACGTTGCTGGGTGCGATTGCAGTGGCCGTGCTGCTGCTCACCTCGGTACTGGCCATCGGTATCTACCGCCGTCGCTTGCCGGAACAGCCTTACCCGGACAACCTGCTGGTCAAGGTCGGCCGCCGCACCTTGCGCCTGCCGGGCCGCCGTCTGACCTTCCTGCAACTGGTCATCACCGCCCTGGACGTGGCCGCCGCCGCGACAGTGCTCTATCTGTTACTGCCCGAAGCGCCACCTTTCGGTGCGTTCCTGCTGGTCTATCTATTGGCCCTGGCTGCCGGCGTGCTCAGCCATGTACCCGGCGGTGTCGGGGTGTTCGAAGCGATTTTGCTGGCGGCCTTCGCCGATAAGCTCGGTGCCGCGCCACTGGCTGCCGCCCTGCTGCTCTACCGCCTGATCTACGTGATCTTGCCGCTGCTGGTGGCTTGCATACTGCTGCTGATCAACGAAGGCCAGCGCCTGTTTCAGACACGCCAGACACTACGCGCCGCCTCAGGCCTGGCCGCACCGATTCTGGCGGTGCTGGTGTTCCTGTCCGGCGTGGTGCTGCTGTTCTCCGGCGTGACACCGGAGATCGATACCCGTCTTGAACACATCGGTTTTCTGATCCCCCATCGACTGGTCGACGCCTCGCACTTCGGCGCCAGCCTGGTGGGCGTGCTCTGCCTGCTGCTGGCTCAGGGCTTGCGTCGCCGCCTGTCGGCCGCGTGGATGCTGACCACCATTCTGTTGTTGGTCGGCGCCGTGCTCTCTCTGCTCAAAGGCTTCGACTGGGAAGAAGCCAGCCTGATGACCCTGACGGCAAGTTTGCTGGGGGTTTTCCGGCGTTCGTTCTACCGTCCCAGCCGCCTGACCGAGCTGCCGTTTTCGCCGCTGTATCTGGTGTCGAGTCTTTGCGTACTCGGCGCATCGATCTGGTTGCTGCTGTTCGCCTATCAGGACGTTCCGTACAGCCATCAACTCTGGTGGCAGTTCACCCTCGACGCCGATGCCCCGCGAGGCTTGCGCTCGTTGCTCGGTGCCGCGGTCCTGCTGGTGGTGGTGTCCCTGACCTGGCTGCTGCGCACCGCGCGTCCGGTGATCCACCTGCCAACCTCCGATGAACTGGAGCGGGCGGCAAAGATCCTCATGGCATCGTCCCAACCGGATGGCGGCCTGGCCCTGACCGGTGACAAGGCGCTGCTGTTTCACCCCAACGACGAGGCGTTCCTGATGTACGCCCGCCGTGGCCGCAGCCTGGTAGCCTTGTATGACCCGATTGGCCCGACCCAGCAGCGGGCGGAGATGATCTGGCAGTTCCGTGACCTGTGCGATATCCATCACGCCCGCCCTGTGTTTTATCAAGTGCGTGCCGAGAACCTGCCGTACTACATGGACATCGGCCTGACCGCGATCAAGCTCGGCGAAGAAGCCCGGGTCGACCTCAAGCGTTTCGATCTCGAAGCCAAAGGCAAAGAGATGAAGGACCTGCGCTACACCTGGAACCGTGGCACCCGTGACGGGCTGTCGCTGGAGATCCATGAGCCAGGGCAAGCGCCGATGGACGAGCTCAAGGTGATTTCCGATGCCTGGCTGACCGGCAAGAATGTGCGCGAGAAAGGCTTCTCGCTCGGGCGTTTCAGCGATGACTACCTCAAGCACTTCCGTGTCGCGGTGATTCGTTTCGAAGGGCGCCCGGTGGCGTTCGCCAACCTGCTCGAGACCTACGGCCATGAACTGGCCAGCCTCGACCTGATGCGCGCGCACCCCGACGCCCCTAAGCTGACCATGGAATTCATGATGGTCGGCCTGATTCAACATTATAAAAATCATGGATACGCGCGCTTCAGCCTGGGCATGGTGCCGTTGTCGGGGTTGCAACCCCGGCGTGGCGCACCACTGACCCAGCGCCTGGGCTCGATGGTGTTCCGCCGTGGTGAGCAG
Source organism: Pseudomonas sp. FP1740 (assembly GCF_030687165.1). Classification (NCBI taxonomy): domain Bacteria; kingdom Pseudomonadati; phylum Pseudomonadota; class Gammaproteobacteria; order Pseudomonadales; family Pseudomonadaceae; genus Pseudomonas; species Pseudomonas sp. FP1740. Next base: position 1,367,447 of record NZ_CP117461.1, on the reverse strand, counting down.
CTGTACAACTTCCAAGGTTTGCGCCGCTTCAAAGACAAGTTCCAGCCTGACTGGGAACCCCGTTATATGGCCGTGCCCGCCGGACTCGATCCGCTGGTGGCCCTGGCCGACACTGCCGCCCTGATTGCGGGCGGCTTGACTGGATTGGTGAAACGCTGATGATTCAACGCTCCCTGCGGTACGTACTGGCCACACTGGTAGTGCTGGCCCTGATTGTCGGTGGCGGTTACTGGTACCTCAAACGCCCGGCGCCCGAACCGACCCTTGAACTGCTAACGCCGGCCGATGGCGCCGTGATGACCCGCGTCATCCCCGGCACCACGCCGCGCGCGCAGGTGCTGGTGGCGGTCAATGAAGAACAGAAGCTCAGCGACAAACAATTGATGACCCTGAGCCGCAGCGGCTCGGCGCAGATCGTCCAGGTGATCCTGCCCAAGGACTGCATCCTGCAAAGTCGCGCCCTGCAAGCAGGTCTCAGAGAACTCAAAGGCCCGGCAACCCTGGTCAGCGGCATCGGCCCTGGCGCCGTGCTGGCGTGGCGCTGGCTGGCCGAGCAGAAGAACGACAAGGCCCAGGCCATTTCGGTTGACCTGGCCCTGGAAAAACCCGGTTGCACGCACCTGCTGCCAAAAAGCGCCGCCCACGGTCACTGGCTGGTGGCCTGGAACGACAACCCGGACGACACCAGCGCCGGCTTCGTGCGTGACCAGCCCAACGCCGAAACCAGCATCAGCGACTACGACATCAACCTGCCGCAAGTGCTGAACAACGAACTGCGCAAAACCCTCGTCGGTGGCGATAAAGCCGCCGGAGGCCTGCAGATCCCGGTGGTCGAAGTGCCGGCCGGCCAGGCCAAGGACACCGTGACCCTGTTCCTCTCCGGCGACGGCGGCTGGCGCGACCTGGACCGCGACGTGGCCGGCGAGATGGCCAAGATCGGCTACCCGGTGGTCGGCATCGACACCCTTCGCTACTACTGGCAGCACAAGAGCCCGGAACAAAGCGCCCTGGACCTGACCGAACTGATGCAACACTACCGGCAGAAATGGGGCACCAAGCGCTTCATCCTGACCGGCTACTCATTCGGCGCCGACGTTCTGCCAGCCATCTACAACCGTCTGCCGGAAGCCGAACAGCAGCGGGTCGACGCAATCATCCTGCTGGCCTTCGCCCGCACCGGCAGCTTCGAGATCGAAGTCGAAGGCTGGCTCGGCAACGCCGGCAAAGAAGCCGCCACCGGCCCGGAAATGGCCAAGCTGCCGCCGGCGAAAGTGGTGTGCATCTACGGCGAGGAAGAAGTCGACGAGAGCGGCTGCACCGACAAGACCGCCGTGGGCGAAGCGATGAAACTGCCTGGCGGCCATCACTTCGACGAGAACTACCCGGCGTTGGCGCAGCGATTGGTGGATGCCATCGTGAAGCGTCAAGCGAAGGAGACGGCGGCTCAGGAGTGATCTGAGTCCCCGTGTCTAGTCCTGAAATAGGTTTACACCTGTTTCACCCTCAAAACGCCCGATGCACCGCATCGGGCGTTTTGCATTTCAACGATAGGTGCGGACGTTTGCTGTTGTAGATGCTTATCGACTCGTCGACCATTCGAATCGCCTCGGAAAAACAAAAGCCCCGCCATGTGAATGGCGGGGCTTTTTTCTGTCTGTGGTGATCGTTCCCACGCTCTGCGTGGGAATGCAGCCCGGGACGCTCTGCGTCCCAAAAACCGAACGCGGAGCGTCCGTTGAGGCATTCCCACGCAGAGCGTGGGAACGATCGGTTAGTGTTTGCTGATAAACGCTGACAACGCCGCCATCGCTTCCGGCGAGCGCAACCGCTGGGTGAACAACGCGCCCTCTTCTTCTATGACCTGGCGCAGCTGTTCCCGGTCCGGCGCTTCCTCGGGATCGCTGTCGGCAAGTCGTAACCCCTCCGCCAGCTGGCTGTACATGGCGCGGGTCAGGGCGTTTTTCTTTTCGGGGCGGTTGAGGCGCAGGGTCAGTAAACCGCGCTCACGTTCAAACTGGATGGCGTCGGGCATGGCGTGTCCTGATCTGAGAGGATCAACTGTGGCGAGGGAGCTTGCTCCCGCTTGAGTGCGCAGCGCTCACAAACTTTTGGGGCCGCTACGCAGCCCAGCGGGAGCAAGCTCCCTCGCCACAAAAATCAGCACTCAACCATGGGGTACAAAGACATCCGCCAGCAGTTGATTGCGCGGCAAACCCGCCAGGTACAGGCGCCGGGCAAAGGCGTCGACGCTGTCGGGTGCTCCGCAGACTAAGGCCAGGGTTTGCCGGGAAACAAGGCGCAGTTGCGCCAAAGCCACGGGCAACTCAGCCGCCGTCCACAGCTCGACATTAAGGTTTTCACGGCCCTCGGCCATGGCTTGCAGGGGTTTGGCCAGATAATGCTCACTGACATCATGGGCCAGGTGAATGACACGGATGGCGCCCTGGTGATGCTGACGCAAGGCTTCGCGCAAGATGCCGAACAACGGCCCCAGACCGGTGCCGGCCGCCAGCAACCACAGCGGGCGGGTGTGCCAGTCCGGATCGTAATGCAGCGCCCCGCCGCGCAACTCGCCGAGGCGGATCGGATCGCCGATTTTCAAGCGACGCGCCGCGTCACTGAACTCCCCCGGTTGACGGCAATCGAGGTGGAACTCCAGAAAGCGGTCTTCTTCCGGCAGGCTGGCCAGGGAATACGGCCGCGCCACCTGCCCCGCCCACAACACCAGATGCTGCCCCGCCTGATAGCGCAACGGGCGCTCGCTGCTCAGGCGCAAGCGCAACACGCTGGCGCTCAGCCAATCGCTGGCGACCACTTGCGCGGCAAGACCATCGCGCAGCGGGTCAAAGGTTTCGACTTGCAGATCGTCAACCACCTGGCACTGACAGGCCAACCGCCAGCCCTGTTGGCGCTGTTCATTGCTCAAGGCATCGGGACGGCTGTCGCTGGGCAGGCCCTCGACACATTTGACCAGGCACGCGTGGCAACTGCCGGCGCGGCAGCTATAGGGTACCGGCACGCCGTTTTGATTGAGGGCATCGAGCAGGTTACTGCCCGCCTCCACTGCCCATTGGCGTTCGCCGACCCGTAACTCAGGCATCGACATTCTCCCAGGCGGCCGCGCAACGGTTACGGCCGTCACGCTTGGCGCGGTACAGCGCCTGATCGGCGCAATGCAAGGCGTGATCCAGATCATCGCCAAGTTCCAACAAGGTCATGCCCGCCGACAGGCTGAGGTGGGCGATCTCCAGGCCGACCAATTCGACATCCATGAAGGCTATGCGCAAGCGCTCGCAACAGGCCGTCAGGCGCTCGGCATCGCAATCGGGCAACAGCACCACGAATTCTTCACCGCCATAACGGGCCAGAATATCGCCATCGCGCAGGCAGGCCGTGGCCACTCCGGCGAACGCTTGCAGCACCTGATCGCCGGCAGCGTGGCCATGAACATCGTTGATGCGTTTGAAGTGGTCGAGGTCGATCAGCGCCAGGCCATGCACCACACCGACTTCCATGGCGTTCAGCTCGCGGGAGGCCAGGCGCAGGAAATGCCGGCGGTTGAACAGCCCGGTGAGTTCGTCGGTCGCCACCAGGCCTTCGAGCTGGCGCATCATCCCGCGCAGGGTGTCTTGATGCGCCTGCAAGGCGAACCGCCGCTGCCGCATACGCTGGCGCGACACCTGGACGTAACGGGCATAGAGCACCAGCCAGCCGAGTACCACAAACAGCACGCACACCTGCAACAGGGCCTGCGTCGGGTCGTGCAGCTTGAAGTGGTAAAGCTCCCATAACGTGATGGCGCTGAAACTGAAAAACACCAGCAACGCGCAACGCACAAAAGCAATACGCGACAGATGAAACAGCCCGAACAACAGGATCAGCAGGTAAAACACCAGAAACGCACCGCGCGCCTCGTCCAGATGGGCGATCAGCCAGGATTGCCAACCCAGCCCCAGCAGTATTTGCACTTCGGTCAGGCTGGGGTCGGAACAGCGCAGGTTCGTGCCGCTGTAAAACACCGCGAACAACACGACCTGGCTGAACACCGTCAACACGCTGCCGATCACCATGCCGGCAAGGGAGTCGTCGTAATGGCCGGTGAAAAACGCCAGCCACACCAGCAGCAAGGCCAGGGCATAAGTGCCGGCCGCAAGGGCAAAGCGTTTGAGCAAAAGCCGCTGGATGGCGTTATGGGTCAATCGTTGATTCACCGTGCGAAAGGAGGCTGATCGAGTGTCCTACTCTACAGGCCGGATGCCACTTTAGTGGCGAGTCTGATAAATGACCATTCAATTTTTAGGGCGAAATTCTGGCGTCAAACCCATGACTTGGGTTCCGGACAACCTGTGGCGAGGGAGCTTGCTCCCGCTGGGCTGCGCAGCGGCCCCCTGCATTCTTTCGATAGATCGCGATTGCAGGGTTTACGACTGCTTCGCAGCCGAACGGGACGGTGCGGCGATCCGACAAGCTTCCTCGCCACAAAAGCCCTTCTATCCATGTGTGGGCGGTATGCGACCAACGTTTGACTGTCAACGGATGTACCCGCCTTTGATGCGCGGTATACTGCCGCGCCTTTTTAGCGTCGCGCCAGCATGCCCGGCGTGCCTTGAAAGGTGTCTGCGACCGACCGATGCACCCAAGCCGCAGGCACCTTATTGAATGTTCCCGTCTTTTAGAGGAGCGCGACTCATGACCGTGATCAAGCAAGACGACCTGATTCAGAGCGTTGCCGACGCCCTGCAATTCATTTCCTACTACCACCCCGTGGATTTCATCCAGGCGATGCACGAGGCCTACCTGCGTGAAGAATCGCCGGCAGCCCGCGATTCCATGGCGCAGATTCTGATCAACTCGCGCATGTGCGCCACCGGCCACCGCCCGATCTGCCAGGACACCGGTATCGTCACCGTGTTCGTGCGCGTGGGCATGGACGTTCGTTGGGATGGCGCCACCATGGGCCTGGACGACATGATCAACGAAGGCGTGCGCCGGGCTTACAACCTGCCGGAAAACGTCCTGCGTGCCTCGATCCTCGCCGACCCGGCGGGCGCTCGTAAAAACACCAAGGACAACACCCCGGCCGTTATCCACTACTCCATCGTTCCGGGTAACACCGTGGAAGTGGATGTGGCGGCCAAGGGCGGCGGTTCCGAGAACAAGTCGAAAATGGCCATGCTCAACCCGTCCGACTCGATCGTCGACTGGGTTTTGAAAACCGTTCCGGAAATGGGCGCCGGCTGGTGCCCACCAGGCATGCTCGGCATCGGCATCGGCGGCACCGCCGAGAAAGCCGCCGTGATGGCCAAGGAAGTGTTGATGGAATCCATCGACATTCACGAGCTGAAAGCACGCGGCCCGCAGAATCGTATCGAAGAGATGCGCCTGGAGCTGTTCGAGAAGGTCAACCAACTGGGCATCGGTGCCCAGGGCCTGGGCGGTTTGACCACCGTGCTCGACGTGAAGATCATGGATTACCCGACCCACGCCGCGTCCCTGCCGGTGTGCATGATCCCGAACTGCGCCGCCACCCGTCACGCGCACTTCGTGCTCGACGGTTCCGGCCCGGCCTCGCTGGAAGCGCCACCGTTGGACGCCTACCCGGAAATCGTCTGGGAAGCCGGCCCGTCGGCCCGTCGCGTCAACCTCGACACCCTGACGCCGGAAGAAGTGCAGAGCTGGAAGCCGGGCGAAACCGTCCTGCTCAACGGCAAGATGCTCACCGGCCGCGACGCCGCGCACAAGCGCATGGTCGAGATGCTGAACAAGGGTGAAACCCTGCCGGTGGACCTGAAAGGTCGCTTCATCTACTACGTCGGCCCGGTTGATCCGGTGCGCGAAGAAGTGGTTGGCCCGGCTGGCCCGACTACCGCCACGCGGATGGACAAGTTCACCCGTCAGATCCTCGAGCAAACCGGCCTGCTGGGCATGATCGGCAAATCCGAGCGCGGCCCGACCGCAATCGAAGCGATCAAGGACCACAAAGCCGTTTACCTGATGGCAGTCGGCGGCGCGGCTTACCTGGTGGCGCAAGCGATCAAGAAATCCCGCGTGGTGGCATTCGCCGAACTGGGGATGGAAGCGATCTACGAGTTCGACGTGAAAGACATGCCGGTCACCGTTGCGGTGGACAGCAAGGGTGAGTCGGTACACATCACAGGCCCTGCGATCTGGCAGCAGAAGATCAGTGAAAGCCTGGCGGTGGAAGTGCAGTAAGCGCTTCAGTTTGCCAATGCGGCCGGCTCGTCTGTATGGACGAGCCGGCTTTTTTTTGCTTGCGAATAATGCCAACGGCATTAAAAGCTGTGTAGCTACAACTATTTGATCTACCAAAACCCTTCAAACCTGTCAGATCTGACAGGTTACGTAGCGTTCCTGCTTTGTTAGCGTCTGATCCATCCAGCGACACCGTTGCCAGGGCTAGCGCCAGGCCAAAACAGGATCAGCCCCATGGAACAGCAAGCGCCCCTGAGTATCACTGAACCCTCTATCGCCAAGAGTGCTTCGATCGCCACCATCGGCAAAAGCTGGGGCAAGGTGGGTCCGACGGGAGCCGCTTCATTTGTATTGCCTCTGCCTATTTCGTCTGGCCGTGGCTGGGATCCTCAGCTCTCGCTGAGCTACAGCAGCCAGTCCGGAAACGGTATCTTCGGTCTTTGCTGGCAGGTGGACCTCCCGGCCATCACCCGCCAGACCACCAAGGGCGTGCCGCGTTATCTGGGCAATGACGTGTTCCTCAACACTGCGGGCGAAGAACTGATGCCCGAGCGTGATGACGAGGGCAACATCAAGGCCAGGGACGTAAGCGAATACCGCGGCCAAACCATCGGCAACCATAAGGTAGTGCGGTATCGGCCGCGGGTCGAACAGACGTTCGAGCTCATCGAATTCTGGTATTCCGACGTCACGCCAGAGGGTTTCTGGTTGGTGCATGGAGCCGACGGCAGCCTGCACCTTTTCGGCAAAGACCACAGCTCCCGCGTGGCCGACCCGCAAGCGCCACTCCGTGTGGCAGCGTGGCTGCTGCAGGAAAGCATGAACGCCCATGGCGAACACATCTGCTACGAGTACCTGTCAGAGGAACAGAACGAGCTTCCTGACCCGCATGACTACCGGGCCCAGCGATATTTGCATCGGGTGCTCTATGGCAATGTTGACGCAAGCGACCAGTTGTACGGCTGGAGTGTCTTGAGGCCGGCACCACCTGTATGGCTCTTTCACCTGGTATTCGATTACGGCGAACGCACGCTGGAACTGGCTGAAAAACCGGTTTATGACGGCGCGACACTCAAGCCGTGGTTGGTCCGTAACGACCCGTTTTCGTCCTATGGGCGAGGCTTTGAAGTGGGCACTCGGCGCCTCTGCCGGCAAGTGCTGATGTTCCACAATTTTCCGGAACTGGGTGATAAACCGGTGCTGGTGCGCCGCTTGCTGCTGGAGTACTCGGGCAATACCGGGCTCTGGTCCTACAGTCAAATCACAGCGGCGCATTATCAGGCGTATGACGCCAGCGGCGCCGTGGAAACCATGCCGCCGATGGAGTTCGATTATTCGGCTTTCGAACTCAATACACAGCCAATACCGTTCTTCCCGTTCGACACCCAGCCTGGTATCGAAGACGGGCAGTTCTATCAATGCGTCGACTTGTTCGGTGAAGGCCTGCCGGGATTTCTGTGCCGCTATGACCAGTGCTGGTACTACCGGGAACCGTTGCGTGACAAGGCCGGCGGTGGTGGTGATCGCATCAGCTATGGCCCGTGGACAGCGCTCGAAAAAATCCCGGTGGCCGACCAGAACAAGCAAGTGCATCAGGCCTTGATGGACCTGACCGGCGACGGTCGTCTGGACTGGGTCATCGCTCAACCCGGAATGTGCGGTTTTTGTACGCTGAACCCGGACAGGACCTGGTCAGACTTCATTCCGTTTACAGCGTTTGCGCTGGAGTTTTTCCACACCCTTTCACAATTGGGTGACTTCAACGGCGATGGGCTCAGTTCTCTGGCGATGATCGGTCCCAACGCTGTACGCCTTTACGCCAACCAGCGTGATCGATTTGCCAGCCCCGAGGAAGTCACTCATGAGCCGCTGGATGACCGTTTGCCGTCGTTCAGCGACTCCCGCAGTGAGCTGGTGTTTCTGGGCAACCTGCTGGGCAGCGACATGACCGATTTGTGCCGCATTCGCCACGACGAAATCAAATGCTGGCCGAACCATGGGCACGGAACATTCGGTACGGGTTTTGTCATCAAGGGCCCGACCTTCGATTACGCGACTTTCGACGCGGCGCGGGTGCGCATCGCCGACGTGAACGGCTCGGGCGCCCCTGCGCTGATCTATCTGAACTCGGATGACTTCTGCATTTACCTCAACCAGGGCGGCAATGGGTTTGCGACAGACCCGATCACTGTCCTTTGGCCCGAAGGCGTGCGCTACGACAACCTGTGCCAGGTCTCGCTCGCCGACCTGCAAGGGCTCGGTTGCGCCAGCCTGATCCTGACCGTGCCGCACATGAAACCCCGGCACTGGCGCTATGATTTTGTCGGCGCCAAACCGTATTTGATGATCGCCAGCAACAACAACATGGGGTGCCGCACGGAGGTGGTGTACCGCAGTTCCGCGCAGGAATGGCTGGATGAAAAACAGCGAATTCTCGACCTCAATCAACACGCCGTTTCATACCTGCCTTTCGCTTTGCAGGTCGTCAGCCAACAAACCCAGCTCGACGAAATCACCGGCAATTGCCTGAATCAGTCTTTCAGCTATTTCGAGGCCTGGTACGACAATCAGGACCGGGAATTCCGCGGCTTCGGGCGGCTGCACCAGACCGACAGCGAAACCGCTTCGGATGAAGACGAAAGCTTCACCGAACCGGCATTGGTTTGCACCTGGTTTCATACCGGCAAACAGATCGACAGGTCTTGCGACGGTTACTTCGATCGTGACGATGATGCGCACCCGTTGGGCGAAACGCTGTTTTGTCGATACCACCCGAGCGACGAATGCGAAGAACTCATCGAGCCTGCCGATGAGGCCATGGCCCACGCCATCGCGCGTGCCCTCGCCGGCTCGGTGCTGAGAGTGGAAACCTACGCGGAAAATGACCCGGCCACTCCTTACCTGGTTGAGCAGTCCCGCTACATCGTTCGCCAAGTGTGTGAGCGTGGCGAACACCATCCCGACGCGGTGTTGATGGTGTCGTTGCTGGAAACCATCACGTACAACTATGAACGCTTCATCGACGACCCATTGTGCCGCCATGTCATTAACTTGAAACGGGAAGAGTTCGGGTTGACGACCCACAGCATCACGGTCAGTTATGCCCGGCGCAGGACCGAGGAGGATGAACCGCCCTTTACCGATATCGATGAAAGGACATGGTGGATTGATGCCCACGATCGGGCCCAACAGTTCTACTACTTGAGCGAAACCCTCGCCAGTTTCATTCACTTGCTCGACCCGCAAGGCTGGCGGCTCGGCCTGCCTTATCAACAACGCGGCAATGCGCTGGTATTGCCCAAGAAATCGGAAGCTGGAGGCCTTGATCCCAAGGAGATTTGTTATGGACAGTTTCTCAAGCTGTTCGCATCAGCCGAATGGGCGGCTGTACGGGAACTGACTTCGCAATCGGTGCAACGCTACGTCACGACGACCAACGACGAGTTGCCGGATGGCGATGCCCAATTCGAGGCATTGGCAGGGCCAATGGAAATCGCTCAGTTGGACAAGAAAGCGCTGGAGGTCTACGACGACGTAACGCCTGCGATCGATATCCGGGCAGAACTTGAGAAGATTGGTTATCTGTCCATGAAGCTGTTTCTGGGCACCGACGAAGAGGCCGACAAAGAAGAGGACAAACAGAAAAATCTTTGGTCCGCGCTCTACAACTTTGCCGAGTATGCAGGCCTCGATCGCTTCTACCGGGTGATTGAATACAACGAAACCCGCAGCCATGGTGTGACCAAAGCGACATACGACGCTTACTGTCTCGCGCCCCTCAGCGTCGAGCAGCCGGATGGCTGCACCACTCGCGTCGAGTACGATTACCACTTACTGCTAGCGCTGCGCACCACTGATGCCAACGACAACGTTGAAGAGGCCCTTTACGATCCCTCTGGTCCGCACACCGTCACCTATCACGGAACAGAAAACGGTGTTCCCGCCGGCTTCCTGCCCATCGACAAATACAACCGTCCTGAAGATGCCAGCCCCGACACGGCTATCAAATACCCCAAGGAAGCGCTGCAAAACGCGGCGAGCACCTTTCGCAAGGACCTCTTCAGCTGGATGGGCCAGCTCCAAGGCTCCGTGGGGCAGACATCGGAGTGGCTGGATGACTGGATCACGCAAGGTTACGTGTTGCCCAGCCTGCACATACGTGCCAGTGCCCGCCTGCGCCTGGCCCGACTCAAGACCCGGACACCGGCAGAACAAGCGTTGTGGGACCTGCTGGTCAGCGTCCCTCGCATTCCGGTGCACAGCGTCGCTTTGAGCGCTGATCGCGACTTTTACGATGAAGAACCCTCGCAAATCCAGATCACCCTCAGCTTGGTCGATGGCTTCGGCCGCCCCTTGCAAACCCAGCAACAGGTCGAGCCTGGTGATGCCTATGTCGTGGAAAAAGGCAAACTGGCGATCGTAAACGGCAAGCCAGCAGTTGCACACGCCGAGCGTCGCTGGCGCATCAGCGAGCGCGTGGAATACAACAACAAAGGACTGCCGGTACGAACCTATCGTCCCTATTTCGCCAATGCTTACGGCTACATCAACGACGATTGCCTCAAGGAATTCGGCCATCACGATAAAAGTTTCTACGATGTGTTGGGGCGCCTTATCAAGGTCATCAACGCCAAAGGGGATATCGCGCTGGAAAAAATCCACCCCTGGTTCACAACCAAGCTGGATTTTAATGACACCTACGTCGCGCCAGACACGAAAGGATTCAAGGCGGACAAGCAATGATGAGTACTGTCGACCGCAATACACCGTCAATAACGTCCCATGATGCGCGAAGCCTGCCAGTACGCCAGATTGCCTACCTGTGCAATGTGGCAGGTGGCACTGTGAAACCTTTGATTACCCGGCTACGCCATGACGTTATCGGGCAGCCGGTGGAACAACGGGACCCGCGACTGGCCGATGCTCCCAAACCCAACCTGGCCACGGTTTACGGCCTGACCGGACAATCGGTCAAGGTCGACAGCGTCGATGCCGGCGTGCGGATAATCCTGGCGGGGCTGGCCGGTGAAACCCTCCAGCACTGGGATGAACGCGGCAACCATTGGCGCACCACTTACGACAACCAGCTGCGTGTGCTGACGCTTGAAGAGCATGGTCAGGGCCCAGTCGAAGCCAACATCTACGCCGATGTATCGGCTGATCCCGCCCACAACTTGCGTGGCCAGTTGATCAAGCAAGTCGACCCCTCAGGCGAACTTGAGATCAAGAGTTTCAGCCTGCACGGCCAACCGCTGCGTGACAGACGAACCCTCAGCGAGGCCGGGACCTTCACCAGCAGCCGAACCTACAGCCCGCTCGGCGCGGTGCTGACCCAGACGGATGCCGGCGAACATCAGCAACGGATGCGCTACGACATTAGCGGGCAACTGCGTCAGGTACACCTGCGACTCGAACCCACGGCGGCCTGGACGCCCGTTCTTGAAGACACCCGATACAACGCCGCCGGCCAGATCATTGAGCAAAAAGCCAGCAACCAGGTGGTCAGCACCCGGACATACGACGAGGCCGATGGCCGTCTCAACAGCATGAGCGCCGGTGTACCCGGGCAGGCCCCGCTGCAGTTCTTTGAATACCTTTACGACCGGGTCGGTAACGTGTTGCGCATCGACGACCTCGCGTTCAAACCGGTGTTCTTCAAAAACCAGCTCATCGATGGCCACCGCGAATTCACCTACAACTCGCTGTACCGGCTGACCAGCGCCACCGGGCATGATGCTGTCCCGAGCTCTGACTTGCCGGGTCGCCCCTCGCCGAGCGACCCGAAAAACCACATCAATTACAAACAGATTTACACGTACGACCACGGCAACAATCTGATCAAGTTGACCCATGAGCGTGCAGTGGGTGGTTACACCCACCAGATGTACATCGACCCGAACAGCAATCGTGGCGTGCGCTGGAAACCGGGTGATCCGCCACCGGAATTCGACAAGTTGTTCGACCGCCATGGCAATCTCCTGGCCTCGGCCCCGGGAAGACCCCTGCACTGGAACAGCCGCGATCAACTGGCCAGCGCAACGCTGGTTGAACGTGACGACCCCAACGATGTAGAAGTCTTTCGCTACAGCCAGGGTGTACGGGTGTTCAAACACCATGAATGGCAAGCCTCGACCCTCACCCATTTTCATCGAGTGATCTACTTGCCGGGGCTGGAAATCCGCACCCGCGACAACGGCGAGGAACTGCACGTCATTACCGTGCCGGGCGGACGAGGCAGCGTGCGTTGCCTGCATTGGGTCAGCGGCAAACCTGAAGCAATCGATAAGGATCAGTTGCGCTACAGCCTCGATGATCACTTGGGCTCCAGTGTGATGGAACTGGATCAAAACGCGCGGATAGTCAGTCACGAGGGCTATTACCCGTTCGGCGGCACCGCCTGGCTGATAGCAAGCTCTGCGCTGGAGGTCAGTTATAAAACCATCCGCTATTCAGGCAAGGAAATGGATGAATGCGGGCTGTGTTACTACGGCGCCCGTTATTACGCGCCGTGGTTGTGGCGCTGGGTGAGTGCCGATCCGGCGGGGGTGGTGGATGGGTTGAATCTGTATGCGTTTGTCGGAAGCAACCCGCTGCGCTATGTGGATCCTGAAGGGGGATCCCTTGCAGAACGTGAGATTCTCGACTATTCGGCTTTCATTTCCGCCGTGGGTGGCCACGCCGATCGTACTCTCGGGCAAATCGACAACATCATTCATCAGAAGAACATCAAAAGAAATCTGGCGGTTAATTTTGCATCAGAAGTAGTCAACGGGATTGCCGGCTATGAGGCTGGACTTTTAGGTACCGAACTGGCGAGTAATGTTCTTCCGAGCGTCGCTTATACACTCCAGTTCCTGGACCCCAACGCGTTGATCGGTGGCAACGTTGCCGGGGATGTTGCCGGCGCGATGACCGCGCCGGTAACAAACAGGTTGCCGGGGATGGGCCCGCTCATACCGCAAACCTCGACAATTTCCGTTGAAGCGATCGATCGCTCGCTGGGTATCTCTGAATCCGTTAAAAAACAAATCAATAGCTGGAGAGATCTGAAGGATCAGGTTGTCCATCCAGCGCTCAATAAAGTCCTCAATCCTGATTTCATGATGAACAGGGTGATGTCCTCGTGGATATCGATCATTCCCGGCACGATCAATAGTTTCGCCCGGGCTATGGAAGCCGAAGACATCAAGAACCGGCTCGATCCGGTCAAGGTTGGCAAGATCGAAACGATGCTCGCTGATTGGAAAGGTGCTGTCGAACAACGTTGGGAAGGTGCACAAGCGGCTTTCGATGCATTGGGCACAGACGTTATCAATCCCGGGGGCATGCTTCCCAAGCAGCCGATTCCCCGATCGGGGTTGCAAGAGGCAACCCGAAAAACTCTCGATTACATCAATCGTGCTCAAAAAGGCATGGCCCAATACAAAGAGCAGGGCACCACGGACAATCAGTTTTTATTGCGCCAATCCCGTGCGGTCTCTCGAAATACAAAAAGGGCTGCGTGAACAATGACTGACATTGTTTCTGGCAGAACCCCGGACCTGACAGCCACTGATGCAAGAGGCCTGCCCATTCGCTAGGTGGCTTACCTGCGCACGGAGACCAGCGGTGACGTTGAATCAAAATACAGGAACATGAACCTCAGTTCTCACAAGCCGCAATTGAAACTCACGAAAGAGGCCACGACCTTGGCGGCCAGCGAAATACTGAAGGCGACCCTGGCGCACATGCCTTCGGAAGCGGTGAGCGCGATGAGCAGTGGCGTAGGCATTGCGATGGGAAGGCCTTGAAGGATAAGACCAACGAGAGCGTTGGCCTGCTGGGCGATCTGCTGCAGAAGGTTCAGGCCCATGGAAAAGGTCATCGGGTCGCGGCGTAAACCATCGTGTTTACGCCATGTGGCGCTGCCCACACAGGGCGCGCATGTTATGGTGCGCGCCCGTATCACTTCCTGTTTTCCACAGTATGCTGCCGACTTCTCGTACAGTGCGTATTTCCCTTTATACCTTGCTGATCCTCGCCGGAGCCGCAGTGGCGGCCGGTTTCGCCTTGCGCCACGCCGAACGCCAGGCGCTGGAAGAAGACGCCGCCCGCGCCAATCAGCAACTGGCGCTGTACGCCAATTCCCTGCATACCCTGATCGACCGCTACCGTGCCCTGCCCGCCGTGCTGGCGCTGGACCCGGAGTTGCGCGCCGCGCTCGATGGCCCGGTAACGCCTGAGCAGCAGGAAGCACTGAACCGCAAACTGGAAAAAATCAACGGTGCGGCGCAGTCCTCGACTCTGGAACTGCTCGACCGCACCGGCCTGGCCGTGGCCGCCAGCAATTGGCGTTTGCCCAGCAGTTATGTCGGCCACAACTACGGTTTTCGCCCCTACTTCAGCCAGACCCGCACCCAGGGCGCCGGGCGCTTTTATGCGGTAGGTGTCACCAGCGGCATTCCCGGTTACTTTCTCTCCAGTGCGGTGACCCGCGACAGCGGTGAGTTCCTCGGCGCCATGGTGGTGAAACTGGAATTTCCGGAACTGGAGCGCGAATGGCGTCAGGGCAGCGACACATTGCTGGTCAGCGATGCGCGCGGGATCATCTTCATTGCCAACCAGCCGGGCTGGCGCTATCGCCTGTTGAAACCGTTGAACGACAGCGATCACGCCGAGCTCAAGGCCACCCGGCAATACGACAAACAACCGCTGACACCGCTGGATTACCAATCGCTGCAGCGCTTTGACGACAACAGTGATCTGGCGCGCGTCGTCGGTCCTGACGGCACGGCAAACTACCTGTGGGAATCGCTGCCGCTAACCACTGAAGGCTGGACCTTGCACCTGCTGCGCCGCCCGCAAGTCGCCTTCGAAGACATCCGTAACGCCGCGCTCGCCGCCGCCGGGTTGTGGCTGGCGCTGGTGTTTCTGTTGCTGTTCCTTAATCAACGCTGGCGCCTGGCCAAAATGCGCCAACGCAGCCGCGAAGAACTCGAACAACTGGTGGAAGAACGCACCCGTGACCTGCGCACCGCTCAGGACGGACTGGTGCAATCGGCCAAACTCGCGGCGCTGGGGCAGATGTCCGCAGCGCTGGCCCATGAAATCAATCAGCCCCTGACCGCCCAGCGCATGCAGCTTGCTACGCTGAGGTTGCTACTCGATCACGGCCGGGTCGACGACGCCTACAAGGCGCTCAAACCGGTGGACGACATGCTCACGCGCATGGCCGCCCTCACCGGCCACCTGAAAACCTTCGCGCGCAAAAGCCCCAGCGGTTTGCGCGAACGGCTGGATCTGGCAGCGGTGGTGGATCAGGCCCTGCAATTGCTCGACGCGCGCCTGCGCGATGAACAGGTCAGCCTGGTGCTGCACCTGACTCGTCCGGCCTGGGTGCGTGGTGATGCGATTCGTCTGGAACAGGTGCTGATCAACCTGCTGCGCAACGCCCTGGACGCCATGCAGGGCAAACCCTGCAAGCGTCTGGAGATTCGTCTCGAAACCGATGAACAGCTATGGCGTCTGAGTGTGATCGACAACGGCGGCGGCATTGCCGAAGAACATTTGAGCCAGGTGTTCGATCCATTCTTCACCACCAAACCGGTGGGTGATGGCCTAGGCCTCGGGCTGGCCGTGTCCTTTGCCATCGTCCACGAAGCGGGCGGACGCCTGAGCGCCGATAATGGCGAGAAAGGCGCGGTGTTCACCCTGACGTTGCCCATCGATCTGGAGGTAGCTGCCTGATGCTCAACTCGGTGATGGTGGTCGATGACGAAAGCAGCATCCGCAGCGCCGTCGAACAGTGGCTGAGCCTGTCGGGGTTCGAGGTACAACTGTTCAGCCGTGCCGATGAATGCCTGGCGAAACTGCCGAAACACTTCCCCGGAGTGATTCTCAGCGATGTGCGCATGCCCGGCATGAGCGGGCTGGAGCTGCTGGCCGAAGTGCAGCGCCGCGACGCCGATTTGCCGGTGATCTTGCTGACCGGTCACGGCGATGTGCCGATGGCCGTCGAAGCGATGCGCGATGGCGCCTACGATTTCCTCGAAAAACCCTTCAGCCCGGAAACCCTGCTGAGCAGCCTGCGCCGGGCGCTGGACAAGCGCCGGCTGGTGCTGGAAAACCGTGCCCTGCACGAACAGGCCGACAATCGCGCCAAACTCGATGCCACACTGCTGGGGGTGTCCCGTGGTTTGCAGACACTGCGCCGGCAAGTGCTGGATCTGGCGACGCTGCCGGTCAATGTGCTGATCCGTGGCGAAACCGGCAGCGGCAAGGAACTGGTTGCCCGCTGCCTGCACGACTTCGGCCCCCGCGCCGACAAACCCTTTGTCGCGCTGAACTGCGCGGCGATTCCCGAGCAGTTGTTCGAGGCCGAACTGTTCGGCCATGAGAGCGGCGCGTTCACCGGCGCCCAGGGCAAACGCATCGGCAAGCTCGAATACGCCGACGGCGGCACGCTGTTTCTCGATGAAATCGAAAGCATGCCGCTGGCCCAGCAGGTGAAACTGCTGCGGGTGTTGCAGGAACAGAAGCTTGAGCGATTGGGCTCCAATCAGAGTATCCGCGTGGATTTGCGGGTCATCGCCGCGACCAAACCCGACTTGCTGGATGAAGCCCGGGCCGGGCGTTTTCGCGAGGACCTGGCGTATCGCTTGAACGTCGCCGAGCTGCGCCTGCCACCGTTGCGCGAGCGGCGTGAAGACATTCCACTGCTGTTCGAGTTCTTCGCCCAGAGTGCCGCCGAACGCCTTGGCCGTACCTTTCCACCGTTGAGCGGGCCGCAATTGAGCCATCTGCTGAGCCACGACTGGCCAGGCAATGTGCGCGAGCTGGCGAACGTCGCCGAGCGCCAGGTGCTGGGCCTCGGCGAACCGGAACCGGTGGGGATCGATCCCGGCCAGTCGCTGGCAGCGCAGGCGGAAGCCTTCGAAGCCCATTGCCTGCGCGCGGCTTTGACCCGGCACAAGGGCGATGTGAAAGCGGTGCTTGAAGAACTGCAACTGCCGCGCCGTACCTTCAATGAAAAGATGCAGCGGCATGGCTTGAGCCGAGAGATGTTTCTCGGCGAGTCATGATCGTTCCCACGCTCTGCGTGGGAATGCAGCCCGGGACGCTCTGCGTCCCAAAGCCGAACGCGGAGCGTCCGTAGAGGCATTCCCACGCAGAGCGTGGGAACGATCCCCCCGTCCGTGCGCGGAAATCCGCTTGTCGCCTTGCGTGCGATAAGCGGATTTCCGCTCAACAAAATCCACCACCCCCTCTAAACCGGCCCTCCTCCCCTTGGCACAGCTCCTGCTATAGCCCCTGCAGGCTGCGTTTAAACGCGCTCCACAAAAACAATTAAACGAAGGATCCTTCAATGGATAACTCCAACGCCCTGCCCCTTGGGTCGGCTGCCGTGCCGGCTAAAGAAAGAAGCACCGCCAGCCGGATCAAATCGATCTTCAGCGGCTCTGTCGGCAACATGGTCGAGTGGTATGACTGGTACGTCTACGCCGCCTTCTCCCTGTACTTCGCCAAAGTCTTCTTCCCCAAAGGCGACACCACCGCCCAACTGCTCAACACCGCCGCAATCTTCGCCGTGGGCTTCCTGATGCGCCCGATCGGCGGTTGGCTGATGGGCCTCTACGCTGACAAGGCCGGCCGTAAAGCCGCGCTCATGGCGTCGGTCTACCTGATGTGCTTCGGCTCGCTGCTGATCGCCCTGAGCCCGGGCTATGAAACCATCGGTATCGGCGCGCCGATCCTGCTGGTGTTCGCCCGCCTGCTACAAGGTTTGTCGGTGGGGGGTGAGTACGGCACCTCGGCAACGTACCTCAGCGAGATGGCGACCAAGGAACGTCGCGGCTTCTACTCCAGCTTCCAGTACGTGACGCTGATCTCCGGCCAGCTCATCGCCCTGGGTGTGCTGATCGTGCTGCAAAACTTCCTGACCACCGAAGAGCTGTACGCCTGGGGCTGGCGCATTCCGTTCGCCATCGGTGCGCTGTGTGCCGTGGTCGCGCTGTATCTGCGTCGCGGCATGGAAGAAACCGAGTCGTTCACCAAGAAAGAGAAAGCCCGAGAAAGCGCGATGCGCACCTTGCTGCGCCATCCCAAGGAACTGATGACCGTGGTCGGCCTGACCATGGGCGGCACGCTGGCGTTCTACACCTACACCACGTACATGCAGAAATACCTGGTGAACACCGTCGGCATGAGCATTTCCGACTCCACCACGATTTCCGCGGCCACGCTGTTTCTGTTCATGTGCCTGCAACCGATCATCGGCGGGCTGTCGGATAAAGTCGGTCGGCGGCCGATCCTGATTGCCTTCGGCATTCTCGGGACGCTGTTCACCGTACCGATCCTGACCACCCTGCACACCATCCAGAGCTGGTGGGGCGCGTTCTTCCTGATCATGGCGGCGCTGATCATCGTCAGCGGCTACACCTCGATCAACGCGGTGGTCAAAGCCGAACTGTTCCCCACCGAAATCCGCGCCCTGGGCGTCGGCCTGCCATACGCACTGACCGTGTCGATCTTCGGCGGCACCGCTGAATACATCGCGCTGTGGTTCAAGAGCATCGGCATGGAAACCGGTTACTACTGGTATGTCACGGCGTGCATCGCGGTGTCGTTGCTGGTGTACGTGACCATGAAAGACACCCGCAAGCATTCGCGGATCGAGACCGACTGACAGCAATATTGATAGTGGCTGTACCGTCCTCTTCGCAGGCAAGCCCGCGAAGAGGACGACTCAGTCTCAAGTCAACTCGGCCGCCGTCTGCTTCGCGTACTTGCCCTGCACGTAAGACGCCCCCGCAATCATCACCACCAGAATCCCCGCCAACACCAGCGACGAACCGATGGTGCCGAAATCCAGGCCACCCTTTGCATGGGGTTTGGTCAGGAAGTCGCCCAAGGTCGCGCCGAATGGTCGCGTCAGCACGAACGCCACCCAGAACAGCAGCACCGACGAAATCTTCGTGAAGTATTTCAACAGCACCACCAGCGCAATGGTCGAACCAATCAGCAGCGCACCACCGGCAAAACCCAGGCCCGAGTCGTCGGCCAGGTAATCGCCAAGCGCCGTGCCCAGGGTGTTGGAAAACAGAATCGCCATCCAATAGAACATCTCGCCCCGGAAGGTCTGGACCTTGGTGACGTTCAGCGAGTCGCCGCTCAAGCGCCAGGCCGCGAAAATCCCCAGCAGAATCGCAATCAGGATCATCGAACCCGTGGCGTAGCCCAATTCAAGGGTGCGGTCCATGAAGTCGGACATGGTGGTGCCAGCGGTGCTGGTCGACAGAATCACGATCCAGTACAGCACCGGCTTGTAGGTTTTGGACATCAACTGCGTGACCAGCGTCAGCACAAAGATACTGATCAGGATCAGCGAGCTGATGGCGTAACCGACATCAAGGGTCATCGACAACAAATCCCCCGCGGTTTCACCCAGGGTCGTTGCGCAGATTTTCATGACCCAGAACGCCAGGGTGATCTGAGGAAGTTTATTCATTCAAGGCAAGCTCCAGTTCGTGACGGTCGTTTCTTCGGTTTATTGACCGGTGCGCAGACTGGCGGTGGAGCGGTGAAAAATAGGTAAGTGCAGGATGAAAATTCTGTCACGCAGACAAGAGAGCCCGATTAATCGCTGGTTAATGCCCAGTACGCATCCTGCCCCCGTCTGATCAATTCATTGCGCTGTGCAAACTGGAGTTACCCATGAAAACCAAACTGATGCTCGTTCTGGCCCTCTCTGTGCTGGCCGCCAATACCTTCGCCGCCGATGGTTACGACCGCACCGGTTCCGCCGTCTTCACTGCACAAAGCAACGTCGCTGGCGATAGCCGCACCGACGCAGCCACAGTCGCTACCGACAGCGTCGATCGCACCGATGCAGCTCGCACCAACTGATCCCTGAGCGCACCACACAGCCCGGCTTTGGCCGGGCTTAGTCATTTCTGGAGCAAGCAAAACCCAGTGATCTCCACAAAACCCACACTGATTGAGGATGGACTGGAAATCTGCCGCTGGCCCTTGCACCATGCTCACCTCCCGAACGCCCTCAGGAATTCACTCCATGCCCGACGATATCCATTTCTACGAACCCGCCAACGGCCACGGCCTGCCCCATGACCCGTTCAATGCCATCGTCGGCCCGCGTCCCATTGGCTGGATTTCCTCCCAGGACGCCAACGGTCGCCTGAATCTGGCGCCCTACAGCTTCTTCAACGCCTTCAACTACATCCCGCCGATCATCGGGTTCTCCAGTGTCGGGCGCAAAGACAGCCTGAACAACATCGAGCAGACCGGCGAGTTCGCCTGGAACCTGGCGACGCGTCCGCTGGCCGAGCAGATGAACCAGAGCTGCGCCATGGTCGGGCCGGAAGTCAACGAGTTCGAACTGTCCGGGCTGACCACCGCCGCGTCGAAAATCATTCAGGTGCCACGGGTCGCCGAAAGCCCGGTGTCCTTCGAGTGCAAGGTCACGCAGATCATTCAGTTGCAGCGCGCCAACAAGGAAGTGGTGCCGAGCTGGCTGATTCTCGGCGAAGTGGTCGCCGTGCATATCGCCAAATGGCTGTTGAAGGATGGGGTGTACGACACCGCCGCGGCAGAACCGATTCTGCGCGGCGGCGGACCAGCGGATTATTTTCAGCTGGGGCCAGAGGCACTGTTCAAGATGTTCCGCCCGGGGGCGGTCAAGTGATTACCAGAGCAGGTCGGCGTCTTGTTTGACGTCTTTGAGGTGGGTCAGCTCTTTGGCCGCGGCCTCGTCGGCTTCATGAGCGGTCTTGAACGTCTGGCCTTCCAGCACTTTGTGAAAAACCGGGGCACCGGAACCACCGAGGGCTTTGACGGCAATCGCGGCGTGGTAACCGCCCTCGCCCGGTACTACTGCTGAAACGGCTTCGAAGTGTTCAAAGGCTTTACGTGCCATGTCGCGGATCCTGGCTAATGGAGAGTTGCGCCATTAAACCCTCAACCGGCCAGTTTGTGTACCGCTGCCTGGGACTGGCCGAGGGCCTGGGTCGCCGAGACATCCTTGAAGGTATGGAAATCCAGGCTGTTGACCACCATATCCTGCACCAGCTCGGCAAAAATCTGCATCGCCGGACTGCCGAAGTAAGCGGTCATCGCCTGTTGGCTGGCCCAGAAACCGGACACCAGCCACAGTTCGGGATCACATTGCGAGTGCTGCAGGGCGAAGCTCAGGCAACCCGGCGCGTTGCGCGACGGTTCGATCAGGGCGCTCAGGCGCGCACCGAGTTCTGCCGAACGCCCGGCGCGGGCGCGAACGAAGGCCATATGACTGACGGGGATC
Source organism: Pseudomonas sp. FP1740 (assembly GCF_030687165.1). NCBI lineage: Bacteria > Pseudomonadati > Pseudomonadota > Gammaproteobacteria > Pseudomonadales > Pseudomonadaceae > Pseudomonas > Pseudomonas sp. FP1740. The sequence goes on along the minus strand of NZ_CP117461.1, from coordinate 1,345,939 downwards.
TGCGTAGACATGTTCAACCCTCCCGGGGAGTCGAGTGGCAGCCGTGGGACGGGCTGCGACAGGATCCAAGATTAGGCGGCGCATCACAGTCAGCGTTAGTCGATTTCTGCCGGCTTATTGCACAATCCTGCGCAACTGCAAAAAGCCTCTGTAACAGCGCGCAAAGTACTGTCACACCGCTGTCACACCACTTTTAAGCAAGTTTCATCCACGTTGCCCTGCTATGGCAGCCTCGTGTATTCACCCCGCGCAGAATCAGGCAAGCTTTTGACAGGATGTGTCTACCGCTGTCCCTTGCACAAATTTAAGCTCGGCCCATGACCAACACTTCACGGAGGATTCCCTGCATGTCGTCGCTCGATCACTTTCAGGCTCCGCTTCCCGCTGACATGGAAAAACAGCGCGCGGAACTGGCCGACCTCATCCGTCGCAACACCATGGACGATGGCTCCTACGCCACCGCCGTCGGTTCGCTGTTCATGTCGCGTCACAGCCAATCCCATGATTTCGCCCCGGGGCTGGCCCAACCGGCCCTGTGCATCATGGCCCAGGGACGCAAGGAAGTTCGGTTGGCGGACGAACACTTCAATTACGACCCGCTGAATTACCTGGTGGTATCAGTCTCGATGCCCCTGAGCGGGCGGGTGGTGAATGCCTCGCCCGAAGAACCGATCCTCGCGGTGCGGCTGGACATCGACCCGGCGGAAATCACCGCGCTGATTGCCGACGCCGGCCCCATCGGCCTGCCCACACGGCCCACGGGCCGAGGCCTGTATGTCGAGCGGATCGACGCGGCCATGCTCGACGCCGTGCTGCGTCTGGCGCGTTTGCTGGACACACCGAAAGACATCGCCATGCTGGCGCCGCTGATTCGTCGGGAGATTCTGTATCGGCTGTTGCGCAGCCAGCAGGGACATCGGCTGTATGAGATTGCCATCGCCAACAGCCAGAGCCATCGCATCAGCCAGGCGATCAAATGGCTCAACGGCAATTATGAGCAACCGCTGCGCATCGACGACCTGGCGCGGGAAGTGAACCTGAGCGTGTCGACGCTGCATCACCGCTTCAAGGCGATGACAGCGATGAGTCCGCTGCAGTATCAAAAACAGCTGCGCCTGCAAGAAGCGCGACGGTTGATGCTGGCCGAAGGGCTGGAAGCGTCGGCGGCGGGGTATCGGGTGGGGTATGAGAGCCCTTCGCAGTTCAGTCGCGAGTACAGCCGATTGTTCGGGGCACCGCCGCTGCGGGACTTGGCGCGGTTGCGGTTGACGGTTTGATCCGGCATTTGTTGCGTGGCTGATGGCCTCATCGCGGGCTTGCCCGCGATGGGGCCAGTTAAATCAGGCGCTCAACACTCGGCACGCCTCAGCCGGCAAGGTCACCGACACCGGATTGCCAATGCTCAACCCAACGTCCTGACACGGCGTGCTCAACGCGGTAAACGACACCCCGGAACACTCGACGGTGGTTTCGATGGTCGCGCCGATATCCCGCACAAACGTCACCTTACCCAGCAAGCGATTCCCCGCCGTGGCCTGCGGTTGCGACAGTTGCAGGTCTTCGGGGCGAATCAGCATTTTCACCTTCTCCCCCACCACAATGCTGCTGCAGATCGGCACTTGCAGCGCATCGCCGCCCGGCAGGCTGACCTTGCCGTTGCCCAACGCCGTGGCCGGGAAAATATTCCCCGAACCGATGAAGTCCGCGACGAATTCATTGGCCGGGTGCCGATAAATCTCAATCGGCGTGCCCACCTGCTGCACCCGATGTTCACCCAGCACCACCACGATGTCGGCCATGGTCATGGCTTCGCGCTGGTCGTGGGTGACCATGATGGTGGTGATGTTCAAACGCTGTTGCAGCTGACGGATTTCCACCTGCATCGATTCGCGCAATTTGGCGTCCAGCGCCGACAGAGGTTCGTCGAGCAGGAGGATTTTCGGCCGCGAGGCAATCGCCCGGGCAATCGCCACACGCTGACGCTGACCGCCGGAGAGTTTCGCCACCGGGCGATCAATCATTTCCTGCAGTTGAATCAGCTCAAGCAACTCCACCACCCGCGCCTGCTGATCGGCCTTGCTGACCCCACGCAGTTTCAACGGATAGGCAATGTTCTCCCCCACCGTCATGTGCGGGAACAGCGCCAGGGATTGAAACACCATACCGAAATTGCGCTGATACGCAGGGGTATGGCCGATGTCTTCACCGTCCAGGCGAATCTCGCCGCCGGTCAGGGTTTCGAGCCCGGCGATCATTCGCAGCAAGGTGGTTTTACCGCAGCCCGACGGGCCGAGGAAACACACCAGTTTGCCCTCGGGCAAATGCAGGTTTACATCCTTTACCGCGCAGGCCGAGCCGTAATGTTTCTCGACGTTTTCCAGAATCAGACCAGTCATTTGAATCACCTCAAGAAATCAGAACGAAACGCCGCCTTCGCCAACCAACTTTTCCAGCGCCCAAATGAGCACGAAGTCGATCAGCACGATCAGCACGGCAAACGAGAAAACGGTAGGGTCGAGCGACGACACGGTGCGGCTGTACATCCAGATCGGCACGGTCATGACGTCGATGGTGTAGAGGAAATAGGTCACGGTGAATTCGTTGAACGAGACGATGAACGCCAACAGCATGCCCGCCAGAATCCCCGACTTCATCAACGGCACCACCACATCGACAATCGCCCGCAGCGGTGAAGCGCCGAGCATTTGCGCGGCCTCTTCGACTTCGCTGCCGATGGAGAGCATCGCTGCCGTGCAGTTCTTCACCACGAACGGCAGCGCCAGAATCACATGGGCAATCACCAGCCGCGAGGTGGTGATCTGGAATGGCAGGCTGTCGAACACCAGCAGCAAGGCCAGGCCCAACACCACCATCGGGAACACCAGTGGCAGCGACATCAATTGCAGCGCCACGGCCTTGCCGCGGAACTCGCAACGGGTCAGCGCGTAAGCCGCCGGCACCGCGATGATCGTGGCGAAGATCATGGTCAGGCAGGCCACCAGTAAACTGGTGCTCATGGCTTTGCCCAGGCTCAGCACGTCGCTGGCGTCCGGCGAGACGAACGTGTGCCAGGCGGCCTTGTACCATTGCAGGCTGTAGCTGCTGGGCGGAAAGTCGAGGTTCGACGCGCCACTGAACGACATGACAATCATGGTCAGAATCGGCAACACAGCCAGCAGCAGAATGAAGCCCGAGAGGATGCCGGCGAACTTGCCGGTATCGCCCGGCAGCAACGACTGACGCTTCTTGATCAAGGTGCTCATTGGGAAGCCTCCAGCATGCGCCGACGACGGCCGGTGATGTATTCGGACAAGGTCATGATGGCGAGCGTGGTAACGATCAGCACCACACCGGCAGCGGACGCGGCGGGCCAATTCATCAGCGGGGCGATCTGGTCATGGACCATCACCGCCAACATCGGCACGCGCCGACCGCCGAGCAGCAAAGGCACCACGAAGCTGCTGGCGTTGTAGGCAAACACCAACGTCGCGCCGGTGATGATCCCCGGAAAACTCATCGGCAACACCACTTGGCGAAACACCTGCAGGCGACTGGCGCCCAAGGTTGCAGCGGCTTCTTCGTAAGTGCGGGCGACTCCGCGCATGGCGCTGGCAATCGGCAGCACAGCCAACGGGAACGCGGTTTGCACCAGGCCCATCAACACGCCGTTCTGGTTGTACAGCAGCATGATCGGCCGCTTGATCAGGCCCAGGCCCATCAGCGCCTGATTGAGCATCCCGCCCGGGCCGAGAATCACCAGCCAGCCGTAGCTTTGCAGTAACAGGTTGACCAGCAACGGCAACAGCACCGCCGCGAGGAAAATCCGCCGCACGAATGGTGAGGTCAGCCGCGACATGGTGTAGGCCACCGGGATCGCCAGCAGCACCGCGATCACCGCGCTGATCAGCGCCAGGCGCAGGGTCAGCAGCAAGGATTTGAGGTAGTACGGTTCCAGCAATTGCGCGTAACTGGCCAGGCTGAAGCCGGACCACTCCGCGCCTTTGGTGCCCACGCTCATGCGCAGCACCAGGAGGCTGGCGGCAATCAGCACGCCGAGAAACAGCATCGACGGCGAGAGGAAAAACCACGCACGCACTGTCGGTGAGACACCCCGATTAGCGCGCGTGGGTGCGACGCTTACCGGATGGGTCAGAGGTTGGTGTTCCATAGCAAGGGTCTCGTCAATGGAAAGCAGCTGGCAAACACAGCCCTCAAAACCGCCGTGAATCCTGTGGGAGCGGGCTTTGTGGCGAGGGGGCTTGCCCCCGTTCGACTGCGAAGCAGTCGTAAACCATCTCATGCGGTACACCTGATGCACCGCGATGACAGGATTCAGGGCCGCTTCGCGCCCCAACGGGGGGCAAGCCCCCTCGCCACAAAAGCCCGCTCCCACATTTGATTTGCGGTGCTCTCAGGGCTTGTGTTCGCCACTCGATCAGGAAGAAAAGATTTCCGTGTAACGACGAATCCATTGGTCATGCACGGTGGCCAGGAAGGCGTTGTCGTGCATGATCGCCTTCTCGGCAATCTGCTCCGGCGTAAGGATGTACGGGCTCTTGCGGGCTTCGGCGGAGATGATCGCCTTGGCGTTGACCGGGCCGTTGTAGATGTCTTCGGCCATCTTGCCCTGCACCAGCGGGTCCAGAGAGTGGTTGATGAAGGCGTAGGCCAGGTCGGTATCGCCCGGACGATTCTTCGGCATCACCGAGAGCATCAGGTCGGTGTAGAAACCTTCCTTCATGCCGAAGGTGGCGCCCAGACCGTAGGCCGGGTCGCGGATCTGTTTCGGGAAAAACGCCGGTGCGTACAAGCCGCCCATGTCCAGGGACCCGGTGCGGAACAGCTCGGCGATCTGGTTCGGGTTTTCACCCAGGGTCACCACGCGGCTCTTGAGCTCGGCGAGTTTCTTGAAGCCTGGCTCGATGTTGTGTTCGTCACCACCGGCCAGTTTGGCGGCGATGATGATCAGGTCCATGGCCTCGGTCCAGTTCGGCGGCGGCAGGAAAATGTTCGGCGCCAGGTCGGCGTCCCACATCGCGGCGTAGCTGTCCGGGGCTTCTTTCTGGGTGCGGGTGCTGTAGACCAGGCTGTTGCACCACAACAGATAACCGATACCGTGGCCATTGGCGCCGGTGCGGTATTTCTCCGGCACGTCCACCAGATTGGGGATGCGGTTGAGGTCGGGTTTTTCCAGCAGGTTGGCGGCGGCCAGGCCTTCGGCGCCGACGCCGGCCAGGGTGATGATGTCGTACTGCGGGCGATCACCGCCGGCCTTGAGCTTGGCGACCATTTCCGAGGTACTGCCGGTGCGGTCAGCGATGACCTTGCAGCCGTACTTGTCTTCAAAGGTGGCCGCGATGTTGCGCAGTGCTGCAAGGCCCGTGTCATCAGACCAGGTCAGCAAGCGCAGGGTCTTGCCCGTAAAGCGCGTGTCGCTGGCATTGGCCCGGATGAACGGCATGCTCATGGCTGCCGCGGCTACCGACGCCACACCCACGGTTTTGATGAATTGACGTCTGTTCAGATCATGCTTGCCCATGAAGGACTCCCTTTGTTTTTTTAAGTATGAGGTTGGTCGCAACCGTTGCATCCGCGCGGCCAGATCGGCTTGAAGCCCCCGGTTTCAAAGGACTTGAGCTTGACCAGCGGGTTCATCCTGAGGTCGTGCAAAACACCTGACTATCGATAAAAACTCATTGAAGCCATGACGTAAGTGCATGCCTCCTTTCGAGGCATGCGCTCACTGTTTTCGTGCTGTCAGACGGCCCGAATCACGTGTTTGATTTCCTGGAAAGCCTGCAAGCCCCACGGCCCCAATTCGCGGCCGATGCTGCTCTGTTTGTAGCCACCCCAGGCGGTCTGCGGGAAGATCACTTGCGGCGCGTTGATCCACACAAGCCCCGCCTGCAAAGCGTTGGCGACCCGATCGGCGGCCTCGCTGTCGCGCGTGACCACACTGGCGACCAGACCGAACGGGCTGTCGTTGGCCAGAGCAATGGCCTCGGCTTCAGAGCTGAAACTGCGCACGCAGATCACCGGGCCGAAAATCTCTTCACACCACAACGCACTGTCGAGGGGCGCGTCGATGAAAACGGTCGGCTGCAAAAAATATCCACGTGAAAGGTCCGCCGGGCGATTGCCGCCGCAGATCAGCTTCGCACCAGCACTCAAGCCGCGATCGATGTGGCCCAGCACCCTCTGGTATTGCGCTTGGTTGACCAGTGCGCCCATCTCCACGTTCGGGTCGAACGGGTCGGCCACGCGGATGGCTTCGGCACGAGCCTTCAATCGCGCGACAAATTCATCCGCCAGTTCATCGGCGACCAGCACGCGACTGGTCGCGGAACACATCTGCCCGGCGTTGAAGAAGCCGCCGCCACAGGCCACTTCCACAGCCAGTTCGATGTCGGCATCGGCGAGCACCAGCAGCGAGGATTTACCGCCCAGTTCCAGGCTCACGCCTTTCACGGTTTCCGCCGCCCGCTGCATCACCTGCACGCCCACCGCGTTGCTGCCGGTGAAAGAAATCTTGGCGATGCGCGGGTCAGCCGACAGCGGTGCGCCGACCGCAAGGCCGGTGCCGCAGACCAGGTTGAACACACCGTTTGGCACGCCGGCCTCGGCAATGATCGTCGCCAGTTCCAGCTCCGGCAGCGGCGTCACTTCAGACGGTTTGAGCACCACGCAGCAACCGGCGGCCAGGGCCGGGGCGAGTTTCCAGGCGGTGGTGACCATCGGGAAATTCCACGGCACGATCAGCCCCACCACACCGCACGGTTCGCGGCGCAAACGGGCGCTGAAATCGTCGCTCGGCAATGCCACGACACTGTCTTGTTTCGCGTCCAGGCCTTCAGCCAGACCGGCGTAATACTCAAAGGTGGCGATCACGTCGTCGACGTCGATGGCCGCTTCGAACAGCGGTTTGCCGTTGTTGCTCGACTGCAACTTCATCAACTGTTCGCGCCCGGCCTGCACGCCTGCGGCGATTCTGCGCAGGATCGCCCCGCGCTCGGCTCCGGTGGTTTTCGACCATTGCTTAAAAGCGTTGGCCGCCGCGGTGACGGCCTGATCGACAGCGTGTGCATCGCCGCCGTTAACGGTGGTCAGCAGGGCTTCGGTCGCCGGGTTGATCACGCGCAGATGTTCGTTGCCAGCGGACCATTGGCCATCGATGAACAGGCCGTCGAGGGTCGTCGGAAAGGTCATGGGAACACTCATTGCGACACCGCCTTCATCCACTGGGTCTGGTCGATTTCAATCAGGGTCGGGCCCTGACGATCGGTGGCCAGGCGCAACGCATCACGCAACCCGTCAACACTGTTGACCGTTTCGGCCGCACAGCCCAGCGCTTTGGCCACACCGATAAAGTCCGGGGTATAGATGTCCACGCCCACCGGCTCGATGGCGCGGTTGACCATGTATTTCTTGATCTCTTCGTAGCCCTGGTTATTCCACAGCAACACGATCACCGGCGTACGCGCTTCCACCGCACTGGCCAGTTCCGGCAGGGTGAATTGCAGGCCGCCGTCGCCGATCAGGCACACCACCGGAGGGCGCGTGCCGCCTTCGACGCGGCCACCGAGCCAGGCGCCAATCGCCGCCGGCAAGGCGTAACCGAGGGTGCCGTAACCGGTGGACGAGTTGAACCAGCGACGCGGACGCTCCGGGTTGAAGGTCAGATTGCCGGTGTACACCGGTTGGGTCGAATCGCCGACGAACACCGCGTTCGGCAATTCGTGCAGCACGGTTTCCAGGAAACGGGTCTGGGCCAGGGTCGGGGCATCCCAGGTGGCGGCGAGTTCTTCTCGCAAGCGAGCGGCGCGCACCTGACCCCAGTCGTTGCGGCGCTCGGCCAGCGACTTGTGGGACAGCGCGCTCAGCAGAGCCTGGGCGGCATTGCGCGAGTCGGCCACCAACGCCACCTTCGGCGGGTAATTACGCACGGTCTGGTCTGGGTCGATGTCCACGCGCAGCAGCACGCCCGGGATTTCGAAGCCGCCGGCGAAGGTGATGTCGTAATCGGTTTCGGCCAGTTCGGTGCCGATGGCCAGCACCACGTCGGCCTCGGCCACCAGCGCACGGGTGGCCACCAGGCTTTGGGTCGAACCGATCAGCAGCGGATGGCTGGATTCGAGCATGCCTTTGGCATTGATGGTCAAGGCCACTGGCGCATCCAGCAGCTCGGCCAGTTCAGTCAGCTCGGCCGCCGCATCGATGGCGCCGCCACCCGCGAGAATCAATGGGCGTTTGGCACCGGCCAGCAGGTCGGTCATGCGGCTGATCGCGCTGGGCGAAGCACCGGCACGATCGATGTTCACTGGCACGCTGGCGAGCAGGTCATCGGCCTCTTCGACCAGTACGTCCAACGGGATTTCGATGTGCACCGGACGCGGACGCCCGGCCTGGAACAGCGCGAAGGCCCGCGCCAATACGCCCGGCAATTCCGCCGCCGACATCAAGGTATGGGAGAACGCCGCCACGCCGCCGACCAGTGCGCTCTGGTTCGGCAGCTCATGCAGCTTGCCGCGCCCGCCGCCCAATTGGCTGCGCGATTGCACGCTGGAGATCACCAGCATCGGGATCGAGTCGGCGTAAGCCTGGCCCATGGCGGTGGTGATGTTGGTCATGCCGGGGCCGGTGATGATGAAGCACACGCCCGGTTTGCCGCTGGTGCGGGCATAACCGTCGGCCATGAAACCGGCGCCCTGTTCGTGACGTGGAGTGACGTGGTTGATGCTCGAACGGGCCAGCCCGCGATACAGCTCCACGGTATGCACCCCAGGGATGCCGAACACCTGCTCGACCCCGTAATCTTCGAGTAACTTGACCAATACTTCGCCGCACGTCGCCATGTGTTTGCCCTTTTTGTTCGTTTGAGACGCCGGGCCTGCCCAGTGTTTATGATGGATTGGCAGGTCCAGGGATGGCCTCATTGGAACGGGCGACACGTAGCCGCAACAATGGATAAAAAGTCATACTAGCCATGTCCTCACGTCATACCTTGGATCCCCATGAAACGACTGCCTCCCCTGCCGGCGCTGCACACTTTTCTGATCACCGCGCAGTGCTGCAACTTCACCCGGGCCGCGGAACAACTGCACATCACTCAAGGCGCGGTGAGCCGGCAGATCGCCGGGCTGGAAGATCATCTGGGTTATGAGCTGTTCATCCGCCAGGCGCGGGGCTTGAGCCTGACCGCCGAAGGACGTGAGTGGTTGCCACGGGTACAGCAGATTTTCGGCCTGATCGACGAGGCCGTGGAGCAGATCGGCGAGAAGCGCGAAACCTTGCAACTCAAGGCGCCGACTTGCGTGATGCGCTGGCTGTTGCCGCGCCTGTTGCAGTGGCAAAAGGAACGCCCGGATGTGCCGGTGGAATTGACCACCACGGTGAAACACGGCGTGGACTTTCATCGTGAACAGTTCGACGCGGCGGTGATGTATGGCCCGCCGCCGGAGAGCTCACTGGCCTCCCATCATTTGTTCGATGAGCAACTGACGCCCGTGTGTTCCCGGCCGATGATTGAAGGGCCACTGGCCTTGCAGACACCGGCAGACCTGCAACAGCACTTGTTGCTGCATCCGACCCGGGACGAACGGGACTGGAAAGCCTGGTTGAAAGCGGCGGATATTCATCTGAGCAATGTCGGCAAGGGCCAGCATTTCGAAACCCTGGACCTGGCGATGTCGATGGCGTCCCAAGGGACAGGCGTGGCGATTGGCGATTGGTCGTTGATTGGCGATGACCTGAGCGCCGGGCGGCTGGTCATGCCCTTTGATTTGAAGGTGAAAACCGGATTGGCGTATTACCTGGTGTTCCCCGAAAAACCTGCGCCTTCGCCGAAGTTGCGCGAATTGATGGGGTGGTTGGTGGAGCAGGCGCAGGCACGGTAACCGCCCCCCCGATGATCGTTCCCACGCGGAGCGTGGGAACGATCAATGTTGCGAAGTTAATACCCGACCGTAAACCGCTGGCGGGAATGCTTCGGTGTTTCCACTTCATCCAGCAACGCGATCGCGTAATCGGCAAAGGTAATCCAGCTGCGGCCCTGCGCACTCACCAGCAAGTCATCCTTGCCGACTCGAAACGTGCCGGTACGCTCACCTTCGACAAACTCCGCCGACGGCGACAGGAAGGTCCAGTCCAGGTCCTGTTCCTGACGCAAGGTGTTGAGGAAATCGGCACCGGCGCTGGCCTCAGCCTTGTATTCCTTCGGGAAGCCTTCGCTGTCGATCACCCGTGTGCCGCCCGGCAGCAACAGCGAACCGGCACCGCCCACCACCAGCAGACGCTTGACCCCGGCCTGCTTCACCGGCTCGATGACGGCGCTGGCGGGGATGGTGGAGAAATGTGCAGCACTGATTACTGCATCATGGCCAGCAACGGCGGCTTGCAAAGCGGCAGCATCGAGCACGTCGACGTTTTTGCTGACGACACCGGCACGCTGGCCGATTTTCGAGGTATCGCGGGCGATGGCGGTGACGCTGTGACCGCGACGCAGGGCTTCTTCCAACAGCTGGCTACCGGCACGACCGGTGGCACCGATGATTGCGATTTTGCTCATGACGTTCTCCAGTTGATGTAACGGTGATGTATAGCGTGTGTGTAATTTGATCGTTCCTGCGCTCTGCGTGGGAATGCCTCAACGGACGCTCCGCGTTCGGCTTTTGATGGGACGCGGAGCGTCCCGGGCTGCGTTCCTTTGCTGCGCGTGGGAACAATCACTCATTCACCCCACTTCATCTCGCCCTTGGCGACTTTGGCGCTCAGCTCCAGCGAGCTTTCTTCGCCCAGGGTCGGGTAGCGTTTTTTCATCGCGCCGATCAGTTCGGCTGAATCTTTCGCCTTGGCGGTTTCTTCGTCGAAAGCCTTGATGTAATCAGCGGTGAACTGCACAGCCGCCAGGGAGCGAGCGCTCTCGCCCAGGTAGTGACCCGGCACGATGGTCTTCGGCTTCAAGGCTTCGATCGTGTGCAACGTCGTCAGCCAATCGGCATGGGACTGCGCAGTTTGGGTGTCCGCCATCCACACATGAATGTTTTCGGCGACAACCACGCCACCGACCACTGCCTTGATCGACGGAATCCACACAAAGCTGCGATCCGGTTGCTTGCCATCCAGGCCGAGCACCTGCAGTTTCTGCCCTTCCAGCATCAGGCTGTCGCCCTTGAGCACGTGCGGCACGATGGTTTTGTTCGGCACGTCGGCGCCCATTTTCGGCCCCCAGAACGCCAGTTTGCCGTCGACGGTTTTGTTGATGTGATCAACCGTCGGTTGCGAGGCCAGTACCTTGGCTTTCGGGAACGCTTTGGTCACGGTGTCGAGGCCGAAGTAGTAATCCGGGTCACCGTGGCTGATGTAGATGGTGGTCAGTTGCTTGCCGCTGGCGCGGATTTTTTCCACCACTTGTTCGGCCTGGGATTTGCCGAATTGTGCGTCCACCAGAATCGCTTCCTTCTCGCCGCTGACCAGTACCGAGGTCACCGGGAAGATTGCGTTGGTGCCCGGATTGTAGACGTCCAGGGTCAGGGTCGACGCCGCAGCGGCGTGGGCCGCGAAGCCCAGTGCCGCGGTTGCCAGAAGAATGCGTTTGATTGAAGTGAAGCCGATCATCTGTTGCTCCGTTGTCCGAATGCCGTGCTTGGCGATGGGACAGAGCTTAGTTGCCTGGTTCGATACAAAAAATGCGATGCTTGAACATAGTTTGTTTCTGAAAGCGGGCAAATCATGGATCGTCTACAAGCAATGCGTGTGTTCGTCACGGTGGTGGACCTGGGCAGCCAATCGGCCGCCGCCGATCACCTGGACCTGTCGCGGCCGGTGGTTTCACGCTATCTGGCGGAGCTGGAAGATTGGGTCGGCGCACGCCTGATGCACCGCACCACGCGCAAATTGAGCCTGACCGCCGCCGGCAGCGAAATCCTGCCCCGGTGCCGGCAGATGCTCGATTTATCCAGCGACATGCAAGCCGCCGTCAGCGAGCCGGACGACGCACCGCGCGGCCTGCTGCGGATCAGCGTCAGCACCTCGTTCGGCCAGGCGCAACTGGCCGATGCCATGGCCGCCTATGTCAAACGTTACCCCGGTGTAAGCATCGATCTGCAAATGCTCGACCGCACGGTGAATCTGGTGGATGAGCGCATCGACCTGGCCATCCGCACCAGCAACGACCTGGACCCGAACCTGATCGCCCGGCGGCTGACGGTCTGCCGCTCGGTGATCTGCGCCTCCCCCGCTTACCTGCGCGAGCACCCGGCGCCGCAGCGGGTCGAAGACCTGAGCCTGCACAATTGCCTGACCCACTCCTACTTCGGCAAAAGCCTCTGGCATTTCGAGCAGGATGGCGAACCGGTCTCGGTGCCGGTGCAGGGCAACATCAGCGCCAACGAGGCCAGCACGTTGTTGCGCGCCACGATGGCCGGGGCCGGTGTGGCGATGCTGCCCAGTTACCTGGCCGGCATGCATATCCACAGCGGCGAACTGATCCGCCTGCTGCCCCAGGCCGAGCCCCGTCAGATGAACATCTATGCGGTGTATGCCTCACGCAAGCACATGCCGGTGGCGTTGCGCAGCATGCTGGATTTTCTGGTGCTCAGATTTCCCGAAGAACCGGCATGGGATGTGGGCCTTTAACCGGAGCGAATGTGGGGTGGTTTTGATGGCAACTCACCGGCGCTGACCTATGCTCAAAGCAGTACCCAAGGGTATTCGTTCAGAGGTCAACGCCATGAACATCAAAACAAGAAGATACCTCGCCATTTTCATCACCTGCGCGGCGACGCTGGCGCTGTATGGCACAGCCGCCTGGCGTGTCGAACAGTTGCGCAAAGTGCCCCATGACTTCGCGAGCTGCAACTTCGAGCGCTGCATCCCCCACAGCGCAAGCCTCAACGCCCTCCGCTGACGAACACCTAGTGCCGAGGGGGTCAGGTCTCGCTCTTCTGATCGGCAGCGTCCTGATCGGCCTTCAAGCGGTCGCGAAAAGCCTTGGGCGAGATCCCCACCCGACGTCGGAACAAGCGTGTGAAGTTGGTCGGATCGGAAAACCCCAGCACATCGGACATTTCATAAATGGTCATGCTGGTGTAGGTCAGCAAGCGCTTGGCCTCCAGCAACTGACGCTCGTGCATGATCTGCAACGCCGGCTGCCCCGCCAGTTCACGGCACGTGCCGTTGAGGTGGGACACGGAAATCCCCAGCCGATGGGCCAGGTCCTCGACCTTGACGTGCTGGCGATAGGTCTCCTCCACCAGTTGGATAAAACCGTTGAGGTATTCCCGGGCACGCTGCGGACGCTGATTGGCAGCGCGGCGCTGAATCACCTGGCGGCTGACCCACACCATGATCACGCTGACCAGCGAATGCATGAGCATTTCCCGCGCCGGTTGATGGCCGGTGTATTCGCTTTGCAGCGCTGAAAACAGGCTGTTGAGGTACTCGCTGTCCTTGCCCGCCGGGTAGCTTTCGGCTTGGGCCAGGGCATTTACCGAATTGCCCAACTGCGCCTGAAGATGGGCGACCAGCGGCGCGGCCAGGGTGACGACGAACCCTTCGACGTCCTCGGAAAACCGATAACCATGCACCGATAACGGCGGCAGAATGATGATTGCCGGCTCAGCCAATTGTGAGCGTTTGCCTTCGATTTCAAGCTCTGCCTGACCTTTGAAGACGAAGAGCAACTGACACAAATCAGCGTGGCGATGGGGTTTTATTTCCCATTGATGTTCGCGGCTGCGTTTTGAAATGGTTTCACAGTGGAGCAAATCGGGGGTCGGCCAATCCAGGCTTTCACCGTAGAGTTTGAACACCGGAATCGATGGCAGGGCGGGCTTGTTCATCACTTCAATCCAGGCCTCGAAGGTAACGGGGCGATAATCGCACCGATTGGCAGAATGTACAGGTATCGGCTCAGTTTTCACCTTCAATTGACAGACCCGCAAGTGAAAAATGCAAGCACTCGATCCATAAAAATCATCCACCGGCGTTGGTCGCGTGGAGCTTGCGAGTCATAAAAACAATGAAAACACTAAAAACCCAAATCGCCATCATCGGCGCCGGCCCCTCTGGTTTGCTACTCGGCCAATTGCTGCATAACGCCGGCATCGACACCCTGATTCTCGAACGCCAGACCCCGGACTACGTGCTGGGACGCATCCGTGCCGGTGTCCTCGAACAAGGCATGGTAGAGCTGTTGCGTCAGGCCGGAGTGGGCCAGCGCATGGACGCCGAAGGGCTGGTCCACACCGGCTTCGAACTGGCCCTGGACGGGCGCCGGGTACACATCGATCTGCAAACATTGACCGGTGGCAAAACCGTGATGGTGTATGGCCAGACCGAGGTCACCCGCGACCTGATGGCCGCTCGTCGGGACGCTGGCGCGCAGACAATTTATTCGGCCGGCAACGTCGTCCCCCACGGCATGAAAAGCGCTGAACCCTATGTGACCTTCGACAAGGACGGCGAAACGTATCGACTCGATTGTGACTACATTGCCGGTTGCGACGGTTTCCATGGCGTGGCGCGGCAGTCGATCCCTGCCGACTGCCTGAAGGTGTTCGAACGGGTGTATCCGTTCGGCTGGCTGGGGATTCTCGCTGACACTCCGCCAGTTCACGAGGAGTTGGTCTACGCGCGGCATGAACGGGGCTTTGCGTTGTGCAGCATGCGTTCGCCGACACGCACCCGTTATTACCTTCAGGTACCGGCCCAGGATCAGGTCGATGACTGGTCCGACCAACGCTTCTGGGACGAACTCAAATCCCGTCTGCCGGCCGCCCTCGCCGATGTGCTGGTGACCGGCCCGTCGATCGAGAAAAGCATCGCGCCGCTGCGCAGTTTCGTGGTCGAGCCGATGCAGTACGGGCGGATGTTCCTGGTCGGCGACGCCGCGCACATCGTCCCGCCCACCGGTGCCAAAGGCCTGAACCTGGCGGCCAGCGACGTCAGTACGTTGTTCAATATTCTGCTGAAGGTTTACCGCGAAGGCCGTGTTGATTTGCTGGAGAAGTATTCCGAAATCTGCCTGCGGCGGGTGTGGAAAGCCGAACGGTTTTCCTGGTGGATGACCTCGATGTTGCATCGCTTCGACGAGCACGATGCATTCAGCCAGCGCATCAGCGAATCGGAACTGGCCTATTTCGTTGACTCCGAGGCGGGCCGAAAAACCATCGCGGAAAACTACGTCGGCCTTCCGTACGAGGCTATCGAATAGCTTCCTACCGACTTACACTGGCGAGCATCCCCGCTCGCCTTGCCCCTTGCGGGTCCATCACTGCCCGCAGGTTTTTTTTACCGTGACCAATCTCAACCGGCCTGAAACGCCCAAACCAGCCATTCGCAGCGTGCTGATCGCCCTGATGCTGGCGATCTTTCTGGGCGCGCTGGACCAAACCATCGTCGCTGTGTCGATGCCGGCGATTTCCGCGCAGTTCAAGGACGTCAGCCTGCTGGCCTGGGTGATTTCCGGCTACATGGTGGCGATGACCGTGGCGGTGCCGATCTACGGCAAGCTCGGCGATCTGTATGGCCGCCGCCGGTTGATGCTGTTCGGCATGGGCTTGTTCACCCTGGCTTCATTGTTCTGCGGCATGGCGCAAAGCATGGAGCAACTGGTGCTGGCGCGGATCTTTCAAGGCATCGGCGCCGGCGGAATGATTTCGGTGAGCCAGGCGATCATCGGCGACATCGTTCCACCGCGCGAACGCGGTCGCTATCAGGGCTACTTCAGCAGCATGTACGCGGTGGCCAGCGTGGCCGGCCCGGTACTCGGTGGCTACATGACCGAATACCTGTCCTGGCGCTGGGTATTCCTGATCAACCTGCCGTTGGGCCTGGGCGCCTGGTGGGTGGCTTATCGCACGCTAGTGGGGCTGCCGGTGCCGCAGCGCAAGCCGATCATCGACTACCTTGGTACGTTGCTGATGATCATTGGCCTGACGGCGTTGTTGCTGGGCATCACTCAGGTTGGCCAGGGGCATTCGTGGCGCAGTCCCGAAGTGGCGGGTTTGCTCGGTTGTGCGGTGGCGGTGCTGGCCGTGTTCGTCTGGCATGAACGGCGGGCGCGGGAACCGTTGCTGCCGATGCATTTGTTCGCCAACCGCAATGCGATCCTTTGCTGGTGCACGATTTTCTTCACCAGTTTCCAGGCGATTTCCCTGATCGTGCTGATGCCGCTGCGCTTTCAGAGTGTCACCGGCGCCGGGGCTGACAGCGCGGCACTGCACCTGTTGCCGCTGGCCATGGGCTTGCCGATAGGCGCCTATTTCGCCGGGCGCCGGACCTCGGTGACCGGTCGTTACAAACCGATGATCCTGACCGGCGCGTTGCTCATGCCGTTGGCGATTCTCGGCATGGCGTTCAGTGCGCCGCAGGCGTTTGTGCTGAGCAGCCTGTTCATGTTGCTCTGCGGAATCGCTGGCGGCATGCAATTCCCGACGTCGTTGGTGGGCACGCAAAACTCGGTGGATCAACGGGACATTGGCGTGGCCACCAGCACCACCAATCTGTTCCGCGCTCTGGGCGGTGCAGTGGGCGTGGCGTTGATGTCGGCACTGTTGCTGGCGTTGTTGCAGGATTCCAGTTTCGCGCACCTGGCCGGCTCGTCGCTGATTGCCGAGGGTCGTTCGGGGAATGTCTTGCTCGATGGTTTGAACGCCGCGCCGGGGGATGCGCAAAACGCCTTGCGCGCCGAGCTGCTGCTGACCTTCAGGCATTTGCTGATGGTCAGCGCGGCGGTGTCGCTGCTGGGGCTGGCGGCGGCGATTGCCATGCCGAACAGGGTGTTGCGCGGGCGGGAAGACAAGGTTCGATAGAAAGACCGAGTCGCCTGCATTCGCGATCAAGCCCTGTGGCCAGTGTAGTGAGAGGGATTATCTGTGGTGGGCGGATTATCTGTGGCGAGGGGGCTTGCCCCCGTTCGGCTGCGCAGCAGTCGCAAATCAGGCACCACGGGACTATCTGAAAAGCCGTGGTGAATGGAGATGGCGGCTACGCCACCCAACGGGGGCAAGCCCCCCTCGCCACAAAAGTCCCACTCCACAGGCCCACTCCACACAACATCACCGCATCGGGCTATTGAGGCCGGGCGTGCAGCTGTTGTTGCAGGTTCTGGATCTGCGCCTGCAGGGTGTTGATGTTGCGGGTGACCTGGCCACGGAAGGCGTCGAACTCGGCGGTATTGTTACCACCTTGCGCGGCGGCCGGGCGGTTGTCCTGTTGGCTTTTGAGCACGATCATGTCTTGCTCCAGACGCTCGACGGCAGCGCTCGGGTTGCCTTGCCGCTTCAGCGCGGCGATATCGGCGCCAAGGCTTTTGAGTTGGGCGTCGACTTTGCTGGTATCGGCCGGCGCACTCTTCAACGCAGCCAGTTCGCCGCTCAAGGCTTTGACCTGGGCCTGCAACTGAGCATTGGCGGCTTGTTGTTCGCTGGCCTGCGTGGTCATTTGCGCCAGGCGCTTGTCCAGATCGGAGGTCTGGCCGAGCACGCCTTGCTGCTGTTTGCTCTGATCCTGAAGTTTGCTTTCCAGCTGTTTGCTCTGGTCCTGGAGCTTGCCTTCCAGTTGTTTGATCTGCAGCTTCAACGCTTCACTGCCGGTGTTGACCGTGGACTGGCTGGCCACGACCTTGCCGGAAATGTCCTGCAAGCGTCCCGCCGCTTCCTCACTGATACGGGCGAAACTTTCCTGGGTCGCCACCAGTTGTTGTTCCATCAGCGATATCTGCTGGAAACTCCACCAGGCAAGGCCAGCGAAGGCAAAGAACAACGCACCGACCAACGCCCATAACGGGCCGGTGCTCGGGCCTTTGACCTTGACTACCGGTGTGGTGCGCGAGTGCACGGAAGTGCGCGCGGTGGTCGGAAAATCATCGTCGTCGAGGCTGTCGGCACGCAGGCTCGGGACATCGTCGAAGTCGTCGTTGGCATCGTTACGCATGGACATTGAGTCAACCTTTGTAAAACGCGGTGATGGCTTGATGCGGCGAAGTATAACTCCCGCTGGCGCACCGGTTGACCCTGAACCCCGAACTCGGTTCAGTAGGGGGCGGCCCTTGTGTGTCAGCGAATGTCCTGAGCCTTCCACCAGGCGCAAAATTCATCGAGGGCGGTCCAGAGGCTGACTTTCGGATCGTAATCCAGATAATGCCGGGCGCGACTGATGTCCAGGGTGAAATTTTTGTTCATTACCTGCATGCCCAGCCGCGACAGGGTCGGCTCGGGACGACCCGGCCACAGCTTGCAAACACCCTCGTTGAGCGCGGCAAGGCTGTAGGCCAAGCCGTAGGAACGGTAACGGGTCACCTGTGGCACATCCATTTTTCGCATCACGTAATTGACCACATCCCACAACGGCACCGGCGCTCCGTTGCTGATGTTGTAGGCCTTGCCCAAGGCCGAGCCGCTGGCCAGCAAGCTGCTGAACAACGCCTCATTGAGGTTTTGCACACTGGTGAAGTCAACCTTGTTCAGGCCATTGCCGATAATCGCCAACCGCCCTTTGCGCTGCATCTTCAGCAACCTGGGGAAAATGCTCATGTCGCCTGCGCCCGTCACGAAACGCGGGCGCAGGGCCAGGGTTTCGAGGCCGAACTCCTGCGCACCGAAAACTTTCTGCTCGGCCAGGTATTTGGTTGCGGCGTAAGGATGCTTGAAGCGCTTGGGCACCTGGTCTTCGGTCAACCCCAGATGATCGCGGCCATCGAAGTAAATCGATGGCGACGACAAATGCACCAGGCGCCGCACCCGTTGTTTCAGGCAGGCCTCGACCACGTTCTCGGTGACCTCGACGTTGCCTTGATGGAAGTCCTGATAGCGCCCCCACAAACCGACAGAGCCTGCGCAATGGACCACGGCTTCGACGTCGGAACACAGGTCGCGCGCCAGTTGCGGGTCGCTCAAGTCGCCCTGGATGAATTCGGCACCACGGCGAACCAAATGCTCGACGCTCTCGGCCCGGCGACCGTTGACCCGCACATCCAGGCCCTGCTCCAGGGCGAAACGCGCAAAGCGCCCGCCAATGAAGCCGCTTGCGCCGGTGACCAGAATCTTCATGTATTGCTCCGAATATTTCGTTTTGCGTTTTACGTTTTGCATAGGGCGTGAGGTCTTGACGCCAGCCGTCAGTCCAACGGCACCAGCCATTGCTTCGACGAGCGCACCAATTGATCGGTGAGTAACCCCAACAGCTGACCGCCATTGCGCCAATGATGCCAGTACAGCGGCACATCGATCGGCTTATCTGGCAAAAGCTCCACCAATTGGCCGCGCGCCAGTTGCTCGCGCACCTGCAATTCAGGCACCAGGCCCCAGCCAAGCCCTGCTTCCGTGAGACGAAGAAACCCTTCGGAAGACGGGCATAAATGGTGTTCGAAACCGCCATTCACGCCGACTGACGCGAGGTAACGATGCTGCAGGAAATCGTCCGGGCCAAATACCAGCGCCGGGGTTCTGGCCAACTGATCGGCGCGCACACCTTGGGGAAAATGCCGGGCAATGAATGCAGGGCTGGCCAACGCACGGTAGCGCATCGCCCCCAACAGCACGCTGCGCGCACCGGCCACCGGCCGCTCACTGGCGCACAGACACCCCGCCACTTCGCCTGCGCGCATGCGTTTGAGGCCGACGGTCTGGTCTTCCACCACCAGGTCGAGCAACAGATGCTCCTGCGCGCAAAAATCCCCCACCGCCGCAGCCCACCAGGTGGCCAGGCTGTCAGCGTTCAGCGCGATGCGCAGGCGTTCCGGCAGGCCTTCTTCGTCCAGCGCCGGCACCAGGCTTTGCAGATCGCGCTCCAGCAATCGCACCTGCTGCACATGGTTGAGCAATCGCCGGCCAATCTCCGTCGGAGCCGGAGGCGTGACCCGCACCAGCACCGGTTGGCCGACCCGCGCCTCAAGCAGTTTGATGCGCTGGGAGATGGCCGATTGGGACAAGCCCAAGACCTGCGCGGCGCGTTCGAATCCGGCCTGCTCGATCACGGCGGCGAGCGCGGACAGTAATTTGTAGTCGAACATCAGTTTTCCTAATGAGCGATCAGCACTATTGGTTTTTCTTATACAACTTCCCACCGGAGAATGGCCAGCAAGAACTCTTGAACAAGGATCACCAACATGGCTGGCGAAACCTCATTGGCAACCCTGCTGCGCAGCATGAGCCCGCAACTCAACGACGGCGAATACGTGTTCTGCACCTTGCCCGACGGCAAGCTGCCCACTGGCCTTGAGATTGTCGGCAGCTTCCGCGAACAGGAAGGGCTGACGGTGATTCTGCAACGTTCCCACGCCGAGAAGGCCGGTTTCAGCTTCGACTACATCGCTGCCTGGATCACCTTGAACGTGCACTCAGCCCTTGAAGCCGTCGGCCTGACCGCCGCGTTCGCCACGGCACTGGGCCAGGCCGGCATCAGTTGCAACGTGATTGCCGGCTACTACCACGACCATTTGTTCGTCGGCCAGGCCGATGCCGAACGCGCCCTACAGGTGCTGCGGGATCTGGCGACCAACGCGGAGTAAACGTTATGTGGCAAAGCTATGTGAACGGCCTGTTGGTGGCCGCCGGGCTGATCATGGCGATCGGCACTCAGAATGCGTTTGTGTTGGCTCAGAGCCTTCGACGTGAACATCACCTGCCGGTGGCGGCGCTCTGCGTCACCTGCGATGCGTTGCTGGTAGCCGCCGGGGTGTTCGGCCTGGCGACGTTGCTGGCGCAGAACCCGACCCTGCTGGCCATCGCTCGTTGGGGTGGCGCGGCGTTTCTGCTGTGGTATGGCACCCTGGCCCTGCGTCGGGCGTGCTCGAAACAAAGCCTGCAACAAGGCGAGAACCAGACCGTGCGCTCACTACGGGCGGTGCTGCTCAGCGCTTTGGCGGTGACCTTGCTCAACCCGCACGTTTATCTGGACACCGTGTTGCTGATCGGCTCCCTTGGCGCACAACAGACCGAGCCCGGTGCTTATGTCGTGGGCGCGGCCAGTGCTTCGTTGCTGTGGTTTTTTACCCTGGCCCTTGGCGCAGCGTGGCTGGCGCCGTGGTTGGCACGCCCCAGTACCTGGCGAATTCTCGACCTGTTGGTGGCCGTGATGATGTTCGCTGTAGCGTTCCAGTTGATCATCGCTTCATGATTTATTCCAAAAGGCTCTGGAACCTCTATTCCACACAGTTGTTGCGTGGTTATGCCGCACCCCCGGTGCTATGATCCGATCCCTGCGCCGCAAAGAGTACAAACTCCCCGGCGCATGTCTGGCCGCCCGTGATCGGCCTTGCGCTCACCGCAACTGACCTGATTAGGAGAATCATCATGGCTTTCGAATTGCCGCCGCTGCCTTACGCGCACAATGCCCTGCAGCCGCACATTTCAGAGGAAACTCTGCAATACCACCACGACAAGCACCACAACACCTATGTCGTGAACCTGAACAACCTGGTGCCAGGCACCGAGTTCGAAGGCAAGACCCTGGAAGAAATCGTCAAGACTTCCTCGGGCGGTATCTTCAACAACGCCGCTCAGGTCTGGAACCACACTTTCTACTGGAACTGCCTGGCGCCAAACGCCGGCGGTCAACCAACCGGCGCTCTGGCTGATGCCATCAACGCTGCTTTCGGTTCGTTCGACAAGTTCAAGGAAGAGTTCAGCAAAACGTCCATCGGCACCTTCGGTTCCGGTTGGGGCTGGCTGGTGAAAAAGGCTGACGGTTCCCTGGCCCTGGCCAGCACCATCGGCGCCGGCAACCCGCTGACCAGCGGCGACACCCCGCTGCTGACCTGCGATGTCTGGGAACACGCTTACTACATCGACTACCGCAACCTTCGTCCGAAGTACGTCGAAGCGTTCTGGAACCTGGTCAACTGGAAATTCGTGGCTGAGCAGTTCGAAGGCAAAACCTTCACCGCTTAAGCTTCGCGCCAGTCAAGAAACCCGGCTTTTATGCCGGGTTTTTTACGCCATCGAAAATCCGTACGTGGGGCGTGCTTTCCCACAACGCGAGCCGCATTCGCCCTCTTGCCCCCGCAGCACAGCGGTCTAACATCAACACAAGGAAAAATTGCCTCAACCTCCTCAAGTTGAAGGCCCCGGCAACCGACACAGTGTTAATAGGGCAAATACTCCAAACTGCAGCCTATCGGCCAAGCTACCGGCAATATCCCCCGGGTTGGATTGTCCCTTTGACTGCCATCACGGGATTGCCAATACTCATGGCAACTTGACGCTACCCGCACGGAACAAGGAATAACCCTTTGAAGCTGGAACTCAAGAACAGCTTGTCGGTGAAGTTACTCCGGGTCGTGCTCCTGTCGGCATTGATCGTCGGCGTAGTCTTGAGCTGCGCACAAATTGTTTTCGATGCCTATAAAACACGTCAGGCGGTTGCCAACGATGCCCAGCGCATCCTCGACATGTTCCGCGATCCCTCCACTCAGGCGGTCTACAGCCTGGATCGGGAAATGGGCATGCAGGTGATCGAAGGCCTGTTCCAGGATGACGCCGTGCGCATGGCCTCCATCGGCCACCCTCACGAAGCCATGCTCGCGCAAAAATCCCGCGAGCTGCAGCAGTCCCACAGCCGCTGGCTGACAGACCTGATCCTCGGCCAGGAACGCACGTTCACCACCCAACTGGTGGGTCGCGGTCCCTACAGCGAGTACTACGGCGACCTGAGCATTACCCTCGACACCGCCACCTACGGCCAGAGCTTCATCGTCAGCTCGGTGATCATCTTCATCTCTGGCGTCTTGCGCGCCCTGGCCATGAGCCTGGTGTTGTATCTGGTTTACCACTGGCTGCTGACCAAACCATTGTCGCGGATCATCGAACATCTGACTGAAATCAACCCGGACCGGCCCAGCGCCCACAAGATCCCACAGCTCAAGGGTCATGAAAGAAACGAGCTGGGGGTCTGGATCAACACTGCCAACCAGTTGCTCGAATCCATCGAGCGCAACACTCACCTGCGCCACGAAGCAGAAAACAGCCTGTTACGCATGGCCCAGTACGACTTTCTCACCGGTCTGCCGAACCGCCAGCAATTGCAGCAACAGCTGGACAAGATCCTTGTCGACGCCGGCAAATTGCAGCGTCGGGTCGCGGTGTTGTGTGTCGGGCTCGATGACTTCAAAGGCGTCAACGAACAGTTCAGCTACCAGACCGGCGACCAGTTGCTACTGGCCCTGGCCGATCGCCTGCGGGCTCACAGCGGCCGCCTCGGCGCCCTCGCCCGCTTGGGTGGCGACCAGTTCGCGCTGGTCCAGGCCGACATCGAACAACCCTACGAAGCCGCCGAACTGGCCCAAAGCATTCTCGATGATCTGGAAGCGGCGTTCGCCCTCGATCATCAGGAAATCCGCCTGCGCGCCACCATCGGCATCACCCTGTTCCCCGAGGACGGTGACAGCACCGAGAAGCTGCTGCAAAAAGCCGAGCAGACCATGACCCTGGCCAAGACGCGCTCGCGCAACCGCTATCAGTTCTATATCGCCAGCGTCGACACGGAAATGCGGCGGCGTCGCGAGCTGGAAAAAGACCTGCGCGACGCCTTGATCCGCGACCAGTTCTACCTCGTCTACCAGCCGCAGATCAGCTACCGCGATCATCGCGTGGTAGGTGTCGAGGCGTTGATTCGCTGGCAGCATCCCGAGCATGGGCTGGTGCCGCCGGACCTGTTCATCCCGCTGGCCGAGCAGAACGGCACCATCATCGCCATTGGCGAATGGGTGCTGGACCAGGCCTGCAAACAACTGCGCGAGTGGCACGATCAGGGCTTCGTCGACCTGCGCATGGCGGTGAACCTGTCCACCGTGCAATTGCACCACGCCGAGTTGCCGCGGGTGGTCAATAACCTGCTGCAGATCTACCGCCTGCCACCGCGCAGCCTGGAACTGGAAGTCACCGAAACCGGCCTGATGGAAGACATCAGCACCGCCGCCCAGCACTTGCTGAGCCTGCGTCGCTCCGGCGCGCTGATCGCCATCGACGACTTCGGCACCGGTTATTCGTCATTGAGTTACCTGAAAAGCCTGCCGCTGGACAAGATCAAGATCGACAAGAGCTTCGTCCAGGACCTGCTCGATGACGACGACGATGCGACCATCGTCCGGGCCATCATCCAGCTGGGCAAAAGCCTGGGCATGCAGGTGATTGCCGAAGGCGTGGAAACCGCCGAGCAAGAGGCCTACATCATCTCCGAAGGCTGCCACGAAGGTCAGGGCTATCACTACAGCAAACCGCTGCCGGCGCGGGAATTGAGCGTCTACCTCAAGCAGGCCCAGCGCAGTAACGCGGCCATTTTGTAAGGGCACAAAGATCGCAGCCTCGTTTCACTCTAGGAGCTGTCGAGTGAAACGAGGCTGCGATCTTTTAATGTGCCCCCATCTTTGCGTGAATAAGAAATATTTACAGGCGCAACCCTTTACAGATAATGCGAAAGATTTGCATTATGTGGCACTTTTGCGCGCCGCCCGTGCGCGCCCACTCCATCACCGAAGCAGGATGTTCGCCATGATTCGTATGCCTCTGGCCACCGCCAGTCTGCTGGCCATCGCTATTTCCCTCGCCGGTTGCGGCGAAGGCAAAGACAAGGCTGCCGCTCAACAAGCGCCGACCCCGGCCGCCAGCACAGCTGCGCCTGCTACCACCGCTAAAGTCGATGAAGCCGCCGCCAAGGCTGTGGTCGCGCATTACGCCGACATGGTCTTTGCCGTTTACAGCGATGCCGAATCCACCGCGAAAACCCTGCAAACCGCCGTCGACGCGTTCCTCGCCAAGCCGGACGCCGACACTCTCAAAGCCGCCCGGGCTGCCTGGGTCGCGGCCCGCGTGCCTTACCTGCAGAGCGAAGTGTTCCGCTTCGGCAACACCATCATCGACGACTGGGAAGGCCAGGTGAACTCCTGGCCACTGGACGAAGGCCTGATCGACTACGTCGACAAATCCTACGAACACGCACTGGGTAACCCGGGCGCCACCGCCAACATCATCGCTAACACCCAGATTCAGATCGGCGAAGACAAGGTCGACGTGAAAGACATCACCCCGGAAAAACTCGCCAGCCTGAACGAGCTGGGCGGTTCCGAGGCCAACGTCGCCACCGGCTACCACGCCATCGAATTCCTGCTCTGGGGCCAGGACTTGAACGGCACCGGCCCTGGCGCCGGCAACCGCCCAGCCTCCGACTACCTGGAAGGCAAAGGCGCTACCGGCGGTCACAACGATCGTCGTCGCGCTTACCTGAAATCCGTGACTCAGCTGCTGGTCAACGACCTGGAAGAAATGGTCGGTAACTGGAAGCCGAACGTGGCCGACAATTACCGCGCCACCCTGGAAGCGGAACCTGCTGAATCCGGCTTGCGCAAAATGCTGTTCGGCATGGGCAGCCTGTCCTTGGGCGAACTGGCGGGCGAGCGCATGAAAGTTTCCCTGGAAGCCAACTCCCCGGAAGACGAACAGGATTGCTTCAGCGACAACACCCACAACTCGCACTTCTACGATGCCAAAGGCATTCGTAACGTGTACCTGGGCGAATACACCCGTGTCGACGGCACCAAAATGACCGGCGCCAGCCTGTCGTCCCTGGTGGCCAAGGCCGATCCGGCGGCCGACACCACGCTGAAAGCCGACCTGGCTGCGACCGAAGCCAAGATCCAGATCATGGTCGATCACGCCAACAAGGGTGAGCACTACGACCAACTGATCGCTGCCGGTAACACCGCTGGCAATCAGATCGTGCGCGACGCCATCGCCTCGCTGGTCAAGCAGACCGGTTCGATCGAAGCCGCTGCTGGCAAACTGGGCATCAGCGACCTGAATCCGGACAACGCTGATCACGAGTTCTGATCAACGCTGGCTGAGTGAATAGAAAGGCGACCTTCGGGTCGCCGATCGTTCCCACGCTCTGCGTGGGAATGCCTCAACGGACGCTCCGCGTTCGGCTATTGATGCGACGCAGAGCGTCACGGGCTGCATTCCCACGCAGAGCGTGGGAACGATCAGTGCCTCACATCAACCAAACGATAATTCCTCTTATTCAAACTCCCCTGCCCTGTTAGACTTTGCGCCCTTGTTTTGCTCGTCTTGCAGGATGTCCGATGCCCACGCTGCCTCTTCGCTTGTCTGCACTGTTGCTGGCCCTGGGCCTGAGTGCCTGCGATGACGCCCCGCGTTTTACCCAGGCCGAACCCGGTGAAGCCCGGTCCGGTGGCAGCGCGACAGTGCGCAAGACCGATAAGAATGCATTCTCCTTGCCCTCCGCCAATCTGCCGCCGTCACGGCGCGTCGACTTCAGCGTCGGCAATAGCTTCTTTCGCAGCCCCTGGGTGATCGCGCCGTCGACCACCACCGCCCGCGATGGCCTCGGCCCGTTGTTCAATACCAACGCCTGCCAGAACTGCCACATCAAGGACGGACGCGGTCATCCGCCAACGCCCGATGCGCCGAATGCGGTGTCGATGCTGGTACGCCTGTCGATCCCCAATGCCCCCGCCTACGCCAAGGTCATCGAACAACTGGGCGTGGTGCCGGAGCCGGTCTACGGCGGCCAGTTCCAGGACATGTCGGTGCCCGGCGTCGCCCCGGAAGGCAAGGTGCGCGTCGATTACACACCGGTCCCGGTGCGCTTCAAGGACGGCAGCGAAATCGAATTGCGCAGGCCGACCTTGCAGATGACCCAACTCGGCTACGGCCCGATGCACCCGGACACGCGTTTCTCGGCGCGCATCGCACCGCCGATGATTGGCCTGGGCTTGCTTGAAGCGATTCCCGACGAGGCCATCCTGGCCAACGCCGAAGCCCAGGCCCGGGAAAAAAACGGCATCGCCGGGCGGCCGAACCGGGTCTGGGACGACGCGCAGCAAAAGACTGTTCTCGGACGATTTGGCTGGAAAGCCGGGCAACCGAACCTCAATCAGCAGAATGTTCATGCGTTCTCTGGTGATATGGGCCTCACGACCAGCCTGAAACCCATTGATGACTGCACCGACGCCCAAACTGCTTGCAAGCAGGCTCCCAACGGCAATGGCCCGGATGGCGAGCCGGAAGTCAGCGACAACATTTTGCGTCTGGTGCTGTTCTACAGCCGTAACCTCGCCGTGCCGGCCCGTCGCGATGTTGGCGCACCTGAGGTGCTGGCCGGCAAGAATCTGTTTTTCCAGGCCGGATGCCAGTCCTGTCACACCCCTCAATTCACCACCGCCGCCAACGCCGCGGAACCTGAATTGGCCAATCAAGTGATTCGCCCTTACAGCGATCTGCTGCTGCACGACATGGGCGACGGTCTGGCCGACAACCGCACCGAGTTCAAGGCCAGTGGCCGCGACTGGCGTACGCCGCCGTTGTGGGGCATCGGCCTGACGCAGACGGTTAGCGGCCACACCCAGTTTTTGCATGACGGCCGCGCCCGTAACTTGCTCGAAGCCGTGCTCTGGCATGGCGGCGAGGCAAAAGCGGCGCAACAACAGGTTTTGTCTTTCAACGCCGAGCAGCGCGCGGCGTTGCTGGCGTTTTTGAATTCCCTTTAATACGTATTCCTTCAGCGGGAGCCCGACATGTTCCGTCCCAAATTGTTGTTCACCAGCCTTGCCGCCCTCGCCCTGGGCGCCTGTTCGCCCCAGGATCCGCAAGCGGTCACCTCGGCGGCCATCGCCAAGCAAGTGATCCTGCCGAGCTACAGTCGTTGGGTGGAAGCCGACCGGCAATTGGCGGTCAGCGCCCTGGCGTTCTGCCAAGGCAAGGAAACCCTGGACACCGCTCGCGCCGACTTCCTGCACGCGCAAAAAGCCTGGGCCGAGTTGCAACCGCTGTTGATCGGGCCGCTGGCCGAGGGCAACCGTTCGTGGCAGGTGCAGTTCTGGCCGGACAAGAAAAACCTCGTCGGCCGTCAAGTCGAGCAACTGGTCACTGCGCAGCCGCAGATCGATGCTGCCGCCCTGGCCAAGTCCAGCGTCGTGGTGCAAGGCCTCTCGGCTTATGAATACATCCTGTTCGACAGCAAGATCGACATGGCCGACAGCGCTCAGAAAGCCAAATACTGCCCGCTGCTGACCGCCATTGGCGAGCGTCAGAAGCAACTGGCCGAAGAGATCCTGTCGCGCTGGAACACCAACGACGGCATGCTCGCGCAGATGAGCAAATTCCCCAACCAGCGCTACGCCGACTCACACGAAGCGATCGCCGATCTGCTGCGTGTGCAAGTGACTGCGCTGGACACCCTGAAGAAAAAACTCGGCACGCCGATGGGCCGTCAGAGCAAGGGTACGCCACAGCCATTCCAGGCCGATGCCTGGCGCAGCCAATCGTCGCTCAAAGGCATGGAAGCAAGCCTGAGCGCTGCGCAAACCGTCTGGGTGGGTGTCGACAACAAAGGCCTGCGCGGTCTGTTGCCGAGCGAGCAAAAACCGTTGGCCGACAAGATCGACGCGGCCTACGCAGCGTCCCTGAAACTGCTTGCCGGCAACCAGCGCTCGCTGACCGACATGCTCACCGACGATGCCGGTCGCCAGCAGCTGAACGACATTTATGACAGCCTCAACGTTGTCCACCGCTTGCACGAAGGCGAACTGGCCAAGGCGCTGGGCATCCAATTGGGCTTCAACGCCAACGACGGCGACTGATGAGGGCAAGTGCCATGCTGCGACGCCAGGCTCTGACGTTAGGGAGTTTGCTGCTGGGTGCGGTGACACTGGGCGGCTGGACGCTGTTCAAGCAAAAGGACAAAAGCCCGCTGCTGCTCTCGGCGCGGGACGACGGTGACGGCAAGCACTATGCCGTCGGTTATCGACTGGACGGCACCCGGGTGTTTGCGACCCAGGTCGGTCAGCGCTGCCATGACATCATCAACCACCCGACATTGCCGATTGCGCTATTCGTCGCTCGGCGCCCGGGCACCGAGAGCTACCTGATCGACCTGCGCGACGGCACGCTGCTGCAAACCGTAGTGTCGCAGCCGAACCGGCACTTCTACGGTCACGCGGTGATTCACCAGAGCGGTGACTGGTTGTACGCCACCGAGAACGACACCTCCGATCCGGGCCGTGGCCTGCTTGGTGTGTATAAGTTCGAAGGTGAGCGACTGGTGCACAGCGGCGAAATTTCCACCCACGGCGTCGGCCCGCATCAGGTGTCGTGGATGCCCGATGGCGAGACGCTGGTGGTGGCCAACGGCGGCATTCGCACCGAGGCCGAAAGCCGGGTCGAGATGAACCTCAATGCCATGGAGCCGAGCCTGGTGCTGATGCAACGCGACGGCACGCTGCTGAGCAAGGAAACGCTGGCCCAGCAGATGAACAGCGTGCGGCACTTGGGTATCGCCAGTGACGGCACCATCGTCGCCGGTCAGCAGTTCATGGGCGATGCTCACGAATCATCGGAGCTACTGGCGATCAAGCGTCCCGGTCAACCGTTCGTGGCATTCCCGGTGCCTGAGCATCAGTTGCAGGCCATGGGGCATTACACCGCCAGCGTTGCCGTACACAGCGAACTGCGCCTGGTCGCCCTGACCGCGCCGCGGGGCAACCGCTTTTTTATCTGGGACCTGGACAGCGGTGAAGTACGCCTGGATGCACCACTTCCCGATTGCGCCGGGGTCGGGGCCGTGGCCGATGGTTTTGTCGTGACCTCCGGGCAAGGCCGTTGCCGGTTCTACGATTGCCGCCAGACAAACCTTGTTGCAAAACCTCTGGAATTGCCTGCGGGGCTCTGGGACAACCACCTTCACCTGATCTGAACACGCAACCTGTAGCAGCTGGAATCCCCCTCATACTCAGAGTAATGTTTCCGCCTGTCTCACCTGATTTTCTCCAAGGAAATGGAAATATGCTGCGTCGCCGCATGCTGATCATGTTGGGTGTTGTCCTGCTAATCGTGCTGGTCCTGGCCGGTTACAAAGCCTTCTCCATCTATACGATGATGAAGGGCTTCTCTGTGCCGAAACCACCGATCAGTGTCGCCGTGGCTACCGCCACCGAACGTCCGTGGCAAAGCCGTTTGCCCACGGTCGGCACCCTTACGGCGCTGCAAGGGGTCGATCTGAGCCTGGAGGTCGACGGCACCGTCAAGGAAGTTCAGTTCGAGTCAGGACAGAAGGTCAAGGTCGGTCAGCCGCTGCTGCAACTCGACAGCGCCGTGGAAACCGCCCTGCTGGCAACCGCCCAGGCCGACCTGGGACTGGCGCAACTGGATTACGGTCGCGGCAGCCAACTGGTAGGCAGCCAGGCTATTTCCAAAGGTGAGTTCGACCGACTCTCGGCGGTATTGCAAAAGAGCCGGGCCACGGTCAATCAGCTCAAGGCGGCGCTGGAAAGAAAACGTATCCTCGCACCGTTCAGCGGGACCATCGGTATTCGTCGGGTAGACGTCGGCGACTACGTAGCCAGCGGCACGATGATCGCCACCCTGCAAGACCTCAGCAGCCTCTACGTCGACTTCTTTGTACCCGAGCAGGACGTGCCGAAGATCACCCTCGGCCAATCGGTACAGGTCATTGTCTCGGCCTACCCGACGGAGACTTTCCCCGGCACCGTCAGCGCGATCAACCCGAAGGTAGAAAGCAGCACCCGTAACGTGCTGGTGCGCGCTACCCTGGCCAACCCCGACGGCAAACTCCTGCCGGGGATGTTCGCCAGCCTGCAGGTGTTGTTGCCCGATCCGCAGCCGCACATCGTGGTGCCGGAAAGCGCGATCAGCTACACCCTTTATGGCAACTCGCTGTATGTCGTCGCGCAGAAAAAGGCCGAAGACGGCAGCCTCGAGAAAGACGACAAGGGCGAACCGGTTCTGATCGCCGAACGACGTTTCGTCGAAACCGGCGAGCGCCGCGACGGGATGGTCATGATCACCAAAGGCGTGCAGAACGGCGAAAAAGTGGTCACGGCTGGTCAGCTCAAACTGGACCACGGCGCGCACGTTGCCATCAGCGACGACAAGACCCTGGCTGAGAAGAACAGTCAGCCGCGCGCTGACTGATCAAGGAATCCCCATGGCTTTTACCGATCCGTTCATCCGCCGCCCGGTGCTCGCCACCGTGGTCAGCCTGTTGATAGTGCTGCTGGGCTTCCAGGCCTGGAGCAAGTTGCCGCTGCGCCAATACCCGCAAATGGAAAACGCCCTGATCACGGTGACCACCGCTTATCCCGGAGCCAACGCCGAGACCATCCAGGGCTATATCACCCAACCGATGCAGCATAGCCTGGCCAGCGCCGAGGGCATCGACTACATGACCTCGGTCAGTCGCCAGAACTTCTCGGTGATCTCGATCTACGCGCGCATCGGTTCCAACACCGACCGCCTGTTCACCGAACTGCTGGCCAAGGCCAACGAGGTCAAGAACCAGCTGCCCCAGGACGCCGAAGACCCGGTGCTGAGCAAGGAAGCCACCGGCGCCTCGGCGCTGATGTACATCAGTTTCTTCAGCAACGAGCTGAGTAACCCGCAGATCACCGACTACCTGTCCCGGGTTATCCAGCCGAAACTGGCGACCCTGCCGGGCATGGCCGAAGCCGAGATTCTCGGCAACCAGGTGTTCGCCATGCGCCTGTGGCTGGACCCGGTGAAACTCGCTGGTTTCGGCCTGAGCGCCAGCGATGTGACCAACGCCGTGCGCCAGTACAACTTCCTCTCCGCCGCCGGCGAAGTGAAAGGCGAGTACGTGGTCACCAGCATCAACGCCAACACCGAACTCAAATCCGCCGAGGCCTTTGGCGCAATTCCGCTCAAGGTCGACGGTGACAGTCGTGTGCTGTTGCGAGACGTGGCGCGGGTCGAGATGGGCGCGGAGAACTACAACACCATCAGCTCCTTCGGCGGCACACCCTCGGTGTACATCGGCATCAAGGCCACACCCGGCGCCAACCCGCTGGACGTGATCAAGGAAGTGCGCAAGATCATGCCGGACCTGAAGGCCCAACTGCCGCCAAACCTCAAGGGCGAAATCGCCTACGACGCCACACTGTTCATCCAGGCCTCCATCGACGAAGTGTTGAAAACCCTGTTCGAAGCGGTGCTGATCGTGATCGTGGTGGTGTTCCTGTTCCTCGGTGCCCTGCGTTCGGTGGTGATCCCGGTGGTGACCATTCCGCTGTCGATGATCGGCGTGATGTTCTTCATGCAGATGATGGGCTACTCGATCAACCTGCTGACCTTGCTGGCGATGGTCTTGGCCATCGGGCTGGTGGTGGATGACGCCATCGTGGTGGTGGAAAACATCCACCGGCACATCGAAGAAGGCAAGACACCGTTGGATGCGGCCATCGAGGGCGCCCGGGAAATCGCCATGCCGGTGGTGTCGATGACCATCACCCTGGCGGCGGTCTATGCGCCGATCGGCTTCCTGACCGGCCTGACGGGGGCGTTGTTCAAGGAGTTCGCCCTGACCCTGGCCGGGGCGGTGGTGATTTCCGGTGTCGTCGCCCTGACGCTGTCGCCGATGATGTGCGCCATGCTGCTGCGCCACGATGAAAACCCCAGCGGCCTGGCCCATCGCCTGGACGTGATCTTCGAAGGCCTCAAGCGCCGCTACCAGCGTGTGCTTCACGGCACTCTCAACACCCGGCCGGTAGTGCTGGTGTTCGCGGTGATCGTGCTGTGCCTGATTCCAGTACTGCTCAAGTTCACCAAGTCGGAACTGGCGCCGGACGAAGACCAGGGCGTGATCTTCATGATGGCCAATGCCCCGCAACCAGCCAACCTCGACTACATGAACGCCTACACCGACGAGTTCGTCGCCATTTTCAAGGAGTTTCCCGAGTACTACTCCTCGTTCCAGATCAACGGCTTCAACGGCGTGCAATCGGGGATCGGCGGCTTCCTGCTCAAACCCTGGAATGAACGCCACCGGACCCAGATGCAGATCCTGCCGCTGGTCCAGAGCAAACTGGAAAGCATTCCCGGGCTGCAAATATTCGGCTTCAACCTGCCGTCCCTGCCAGGCACCGGCGAGGGCTTGCCGTTTCAATTCGTGATCAACTCGGCTAACAGCTACGAGGCGCTGTTGCAGGTGATGGACCGAGTGAAAAAAAGAGCGATGGAATCCGGCAAGTTTGCTTTTGTCGACGTCGACCTGGCCTTCGACAAGCCCGAAGTGGTGGTGGATATCGATCGCGCCAAGGCTGCGCAGATGGGTGTGTCCATGCAGGACCTGGGCGGTACTCTTGCGACGATGCTGGGCGAGGCGGAGATCAACCGGTTCACCATCGAAGGTCGCAGCTACAAGGTCATCGCTCAGGTGGAACGGCCCTACCGCGATAACCCTGACTGGCTGAACCATTATTACGTCAGGAACACCAAGGGCGAACTGCTGCCCCTGTCGACCCTGATCACCGTGACTGACCGCGCGCGGCCGCGTCAGTTGAACCAGTTCCAGCAACTCAACTCGGCGATTCTTTCCGGGGTCCCGCTGGTCAGCATGGGTGAAGCCATCGACACCGTGCGCCAGATCGCCCGGGAAGAGGCGCCGACGGGTTACGCCATCGACTATGCCGGTGTCTCACGGCAATACGTTCAGGAAGGCAGCGCGCTGTGGGTCACCTTCGCCCTGGCCTTGGCGATCATCTTCCTGGTGCTGGCGGCCCAGTTCGAAAGCTTCCGCGATCCGCTGGTGATTCTGGTGACTGTGCCGCTGTCGATCTGTGGCGCATTGATCCCGCTCTTCCTCGGCTGGTCGAGCATGAACATCTATACCCAGGTGGGGCTGGTGACGTTGATCGGACTGATCAGCAAGCACGGGATCCTGATCGTCGAGTTCGCCAACCAGTTACGCAAGGAGAAAGGCCTGACACCTCGCGAAGCGGTGGAGGAAGCGGCGGCCATTCGCCTGCGTCCGGTATTGATGACCACGGCGGCGATGGTGTTCGGCATGGTGCCGTTGATCATCGCCACGGGCGCGGGAGCCGTCAGCCGGTTCGACATCGGCACGGTGATCGCAACGGGGATGTCGATCGGGACGCTGTTCACCTTGTTCGTGCTGCCATGCATTTACACGTTGCTGGCCAAGCCTGATAAGCCTTAGCGGCAAAAAGCAAAAGGCCTCGCAACTGCGAGGCCTTTTATTTGGGCTTCAATCTGTTCAACTCTGTGGCCTCAGTCCCTGAGAAAGTCCGAACATGAACAGTAACAAGTCATGATCGGGTTGAGTGGCCACGGGTGCTTTGGCTACCCGGGGCAACGGACAATGTGCGTCGCCGTGCACGGAACTGAGGACCTGCGTGCGGGGCTGCTCCCAGGCAGCCACCGCCAAAGAAGCAACTGCCAAGGCTCCGGCTAAAAACAAACCTCGTGCAATTTCGAGTTTCATTGCGATAAGCCTTTGATAGCGCTGCCAAACGCCTTGTTATAAAAGTAGACGAGTTTTTCCCAGTCTGTATCGCTGAACGACGAGTGGCGACGCCCTTGCTTCAGGTCATGGGGCGCGGCTGCAAAGTGCACTGTCATTCTGTTACCTCTTGCGTAATACATAGACCCGCCACATGGCATAGAGCGGTAAAAAATCCATTTGCCCCTGAATATGGAAACCCGCCTGCTCGAACTCCTTTTCAATCGTAGCAGCCGGTAACACAAATCGAGTCTGATAACCTTCCTGCCCACGCTGCCTCTCGGCGCGCTTGCGTTTCCAGGCCTTGAAATTGCCGTCGACCCATAACGAAACGATCACGCTGTCGCGGGTGACACGCTCGAATTCGCGCAGGATGGTCAGTCGTTGCTCGGCTTCACCGATGTGATGGAGCAGACGCATGCAGAAAATGCTGTCGACCGCGTTATCGGGCAAGGCAATGTCGAATGCAGAAGTGTGCAAGGGTTGTACCCTTTTGACCACGTCGGCGGGTTGCGTGCGCATGGCAGTCTTGAGCATGGACACCGAGTTGTCGGCCCCGATGATGACACGGTTGTGCTTTTCCGCGAGCAACGGCCAGAAACGCCCGGCACCGCAGGGCAAATCGAGGACCAGGCCAGGTTCACCGGCCAACGCCAGGGCCTTTCGCGCCAGGTGTTCATCACGCCATTGGGACAGCCGGCGACCGAGCCCCACCTGGTGCTTGCGCACATTTTGCTGTGCGGGTTGATCGTCGTATTTTTCGGAGAAGCCGAGCTTTATCGGGCCAGCCATGACTGCAATCTCCTGAGCTTCTGATGACAACCACCTTAAATTACGGGGTGTCAGCGTCAGGTCATGCCTTGGTGAAAATTTCGTCAGGCAAACCCGGAATCATTTCAGGGTTTTGCGGAGCCGATTTGATTTTCAACCCATTCACCGCTATTTCTGACTCAACTCCACCTGAAAGCGACAACCGTTGGGCTCCATGTTCGTCAGGCTGACACTCCAGCCCTGGTTCTCGCAGATCCGCTGCACCAGCGACAGTCCCAGCCCCAAGCCCTCGCCACGCTTTTCGCTGCCGCGCACGAAAGGCTCGAACATCGCCTCGCGTTTTTCTTCGGGAATGCCCACACCGCTGTCCTCGACCACGAACCCCGTATCCGTCAGGGCCAAGCGGATAAACCCATGCT
Organism: Pseudomonas sp. FP1740; assembly: GCF_030687165.1. NCBI lineage: Bacteria > Pseudomonadati > Pseudomonadota > Gammaproteobacteria > Pseudomonadales > Pseudomonadaceae > Pseudomonas > Pseudomonas sp. FP1740. The sequence goes on along the minus strand of NZ_CP117461.1, from coordinate 1,310,462 downwards.
CGGTGTAATGCAGCGCATTACGTAACAGGTTGCCCATCACCGCGTGCAGAAGCGTCGCGTTATAGCGAGTGTCCGGCGGGTTGCCCAACTCGACGTTCAACGTCAGGCCCTTGGCTTCGATCGGTTCGCGCCATTGGCAAAGCAACCCGTCGGCCACCTGACTGAGGCTCTGCTGGGGGCCCATGCTGGCGTCTTCATGCTGAGCGCGGGCCAGCATGAGGAAGGTCTGCACCAACTCGCGCATCTCTGCGCAAGCCCGGGCGATCCGCTCGACCTGGGCGCGCCCGCGCTGATCGATGCCGGGGTTTTCCAGCAACAATTCACAGGAACTGGCCAACACCATCAATGGCGTGCGCAGTTCGTGGCTGACGTCACTGGTGAACAATCGCTCACGGGTCAACGCCTGACGCAAGCGCCCGAGGGTGGCGTCGAAGGCCACGGCCAGCTCGCCCACTTCATCGGCGGCATAATCCGGCGCCAGTGGCGGTGCCAGGCCCAACAGCTGATCGCGATGGCGCACCTGGCGGGCCAGTCGTACCACTGGCGCCATCACCTTGCGCGCCAGCACCCAGCCCAGAAATACCGCCAGCGCCAGGCTCAGTACGAAACCCACCAGCACTACGGCAAACAGCACCCGTTCACGCTCTTCGAAATCGCTCTGGTCCTGCAACAGTACGTAGCGCCGTCCGTCGACGATTTCGACCATGGCGTGATACGACAGATGGTCGCGAAAGACTTCATGAAAACCAGAGTCCAGGTGCCGCAAATCCTTGGGTAACTCAAAGTCGCCCGGCCCGCCGCTGAAATAGAACAACTGGTCCGGCTCGGGGCGGTGGCTCCAGTCCGTTACGCTGTCCATCAGCAACAGGCGTTGCAAATCGCCACCCAGACCTGACGAAATCAGTTTCTCCTCCACCAGGTGCACGGTCGCTATGATGCCTATCGCGAAGGCTCCCGCGACCAATGCGCTCATCAACGCAAAAGCGATGATGATCCGTTGGGCAAGGCTCTGCTTAAACTCCATCACGACCCTCGGCCAAGCGATAACCGACGCCGTGCACCGTGTGCAGCAAGGGCTTGTCGAACGGCTTGTCGATCACCTGGCGCAGTTGATGGACGTGGCTGCGCAGACTGTCGCTGTCCGGGCAGTCGTCGCCCCACAGGGCCTCTTCGAGAATTTCCCGACGCAACACGTGCGGGCTTTTCTGCATCAACACCGCCAGCAGCTTCAGGCCCACCGGGTTGAGTTTCAGCAGACGGCCTTCGCGCGTCACCTCCAGGGTATCGAGGTCGTAGCTCAGATCGCCGACCTGCAAGGCACGGCGACCGCCACCCTGGGCACGGCGCATGACCGCCTCGATGCGCGCCGCCAGTTCGGACAGGGCAAAGGGTTTGATCAAGTAATCGTCGGCGCCGGATTTGAAGCCTTGCAGACGGTCGTCCAGCTGATCGCGCGCAGTGAGCATGATCACCGGCGTATCACGGCGGGCATCTTCGCGCAGGCGTTTGCACAGGGTGTAGCCGTCGATGCCGGGCAACATGATGTCGAGTACGATCAAGTCGTAATGCTCGGTGGCCGCCAGGTGCAAGCCAGATAAACCGTCCTGCGCGCAATCCACGGTGTAACCTTTGAGCCCCAGATAATCGGCCAGGTTGGCCAGGATATCGCGGTTGTCTTCAACCAATAGAATTCGCATCGGCACCTCCTCCGTATACAGTAACGGCCGTCTTGGCCCGCGCAGCTTAAGGCCAAGTGTGACTCAGGGCTAGGGCGGCCGGTCGTAGAATCGATGCGCTCAACCAAATAATGGTGCTAACAAGTTTTTCACTGTCGGTTCACAACCTGACTACAGCGTTCAAGAGAAACTTTCGCGCGATTGAAATAGGGAATGTAGATAATGGATTGTTTAAAGACGGCGCCAATGCGCTTTCTGCTGCTGGTAACCGGTTCCTGGCTGGTCATTTTTCTCCTGACCCGAAGCGTTCTCCTCCTCACTCACCTGGATGAGGCCGGCAGCGGGCTCCTGTCCGTGTTTGGCATCGGCCTGCTTTATGACCTGGGTTTCATTGCCTACGCGGCGCTGCCCATGGGCCTCTATCTGCTGCTATGCCCGTCGGCCTTGTGGCGCCGCCGTGGCCATCGCTGGTTCCTTCAGGGCCTGCTGACCGTCAGCCTGTTCGCCATGCTGTTCACGTCGGTGGCCGAATGGCTGTTCTGGGATGAGTTCGGTGTGCGTTTCAACTTTATCGCCGTCGATTACCTGGTCTACTCCGACGAAGTGCTGAATAACCTGCTGGAGTCGTACCCGATCGGCAAGCTGCTGAGCCTGCTCGCGGTGCTGGCCGTGGTCCTGAGCCTTGCGCTGCGCAAATCCTTCAACGCTGCGCTGGACGCACCATTGCCTGCCATGCGCGGGCGTCTGCTGAATGCGCTCGGCCTGCTGATCGTCGCGGGCCTGAGCGCACAACTGCTCAGCCAGGATGCGCCGCGCGCTCAGGGCGGCAATGCCTATCAGAACGAACTGGCGAGCAATGGCCCGTACCAGTTCTTCGCCGCCTTTCGCAATAACGAACTGGATTACCCGCAATTCTACAGCACCCTGCCGACCTCCATTGTCGCGCAACAGATTCGCGCTGAACTGACCGAGCCCAACGCTCGCTTCATCGGCGAGGATCCGCAGGACATCCGCCGGATGATCGATAATCCCGGCACCGAACGAAAACCCAATATCGTGCTGGTCACCATCGAAAGCTTCAGTGCCAAGTACATGGGCAGCAATGGCGACGATCGCAACCTGACACCAAACCTCGATGCCTTGCGCAAACAAAGCCTGTACTTCAATAATTTCTACGCCACCGGCACCCGCACTGATCGTGGCCTGGAGGCAATCACCCTGGCCATTCCACCGACGCCGGGGCGCTCGATCGTCAAGCGCGTGGGTCGTGAAAGCGGTTTCGCCAGCCTCGGCCAGCAACTCAGCGCCGTGGGTTACGACAGCGTATTTGTGTATGGCGGGCGCGGCTACTTCGACAACATGAACGCGTTCTTCAGCGGCAACGGCTATCGCGTCGTCGACCAGAGCAGCGTCGATGAATCAGAGATTCACTTCAAGAATGCTTGGGGAATGGCTGACGAAGACCTCTATAACCAGACCCTGAAACTGGCCGATGCCGACTACGCCAGGCAACAGCCGTTTCTACTGCAACTGATGACCACCTCCAACCATCGCCCCTACACCTACCCGGATAACCGGATCGATATCAAATCCGGTAACGGACGCGACGGTGCGGTGAAGTACACCGACTTTGCCATTGGTCAGTTCCTCGATCAGGCGCGCAAAAAACCCTGGTTCGATAATACAATCTTCGTCTTCGTTGCCGACCACACGGCTGGCAGCGCCGGCAAAGAAGACTTGCCAATCAGCAATTATCAGATTCCGCTGTTCATCTATGCACCGAAGCTGATCGACGCTCGGGAAACCGCACAGCTGGCCAGTCAGATCGACCTTGCGCCAACGTTGCTCGGGCTGCTGAACCTGGATTATCAGTCGACGTTCTTCGGTCGCAACTTGCTGCAGGACAATCCACTGCCGCCGCGAGTGGTGGTGGGCAACTATCAACATCTGGGCTTGTTCGATGGTAAGGATTTAGCGATCCTGAGCCCACGTGAGGGGCTGCGTCGCCACGACGATGCACTGACCGACAGTCGCGAATCCCAGGCAACCACAGGTGATCCGTTGATCACCCGCGCAATCACTTATTACCAAACTGCCAGTCATGGCTTCAAGCAACAGCTGCTCGGCTGGAAAGCGCCCACGGAGGGCACCCGCCAAGTCAGCGAACGTTAATCGAATGGCCCCGGGCTGATGCCCCGGGGTTTTTCCATTCATCAGGATCCACCATGTCATCAACCGCTGTCCGTCCCGTCTCCCGCCCGCTCAACTTCTGGCTGTGCCTGGGAGTGCCCGCCATTGCGGCGATCACCCTGCTGCTGCTCGAGTTGACGTCCCTGGACATGGACCTTGCCAAGCTGTTCTATGATCCGGTCGCCGGTGCATTCATCGGGCGCCACAGTTATTTCCTGGAAAACATCCTGCACGACCGGGCCAAGCAAGTGGTCATTGCCTTTTCGGTGTTCTCAATCCTGGGCTTTATCGGCTCCTTTTTCATTGAAAGGCTCAAACCGATCAAACGTGAATTGGGTTGCCTGGTGTTGTCTCTGGCGCTGTCAACCTCCTTTGTCACTCCGCTCAAAGCGGCAACGGCGGTGCAATGCCCATGGAGCCTGGAACAATTCGGCGGGCACGAAACCTACAGCGAACTGCTGAGCCCTCGCCCGCATACCGACAAGCCAGGCCGCTGCTGGCCCGGTGGTCATGCGGCGACCGGTTTCACCCTGTTTGCGTTGTTCTTTGTGTTGCGTGACCGACGCCCACGGCTGGCACGCTATGCGTTTATCTTCGCTTTCACGTTGGGCTCGGTGTTTTCCATCGGCCGGATGATGCAGGGCGCGCACTTCTTCTCGCACAACGTGTGGACGGCGATTTTCTGTTGGCTGTTTTGCCTGGGGGCGTACTACTACATCCTGTACCGGCCGGCCTCCAAGACTGAACAGGCGAACGAGGCAAAACCGGTCAGCGCCTGAACCGACGCCATCGCGGGCAAGCCACGCTCCCACTGGTTTACGCAATCCACTATGGGATCGTGGCTTGCCCGCGATGGATGGCCGCGACGCGATCTGCGGACCTACCAAAATGAAGGCAATAAAAAGCCCCGCCTGCTCAACGCAGGCGGGGCTTTTTTATAGGGGTAAGGCTGGCTTACATCATGCCGCCCATGCCACCCATGCCGCCCATGTCTGGCATACCGCCGCCAGCTGCGCCTTCTTTCTTCGGTGCTTCGGCAACAGCGGCCTCGGTGGTCAGGATCAGACCGCCAATCGAGGATGCAGCTTGCAGAGCCGAACGGGTCACCTTGGTTGGGTCCAGGATGCCCATTTCGATCATGTCGCCGTATTCGCTGGTGGCAGCGTTGTAACCGAAGTTACCCGCACCTTGCTTGACCTTGTCGACAACCACGCTTGGCTCGTCGCCAGAGTTGGCAACGATCTGACGCAGTGGTGCTTCGACCGCACGACGCAGAACAGCGATACCAACGTCCTGATCGGCGTTGTCGCCTTTCAGTTCGCTGATGGCTTGCAGGGCACGGATCAGTGCCACGCCGCCGCCAGGTACCACGCCTTCTTCAACGGCTGCACGGGTAGCGTGCAGGGCGTCTTCAACGCGGGCTTTCTTCTCTTTCATTTCAACTTCGGAACCAGCACCAACCTTGATCACTGCAACGCCGCCGGACAGTTTGGCCAGGCGCTCTTGCAGTTTTTCACGGTCGTAGTCGGACGAAGTGTCAGCCACTTGCTGACGGATCTGGGTCACGCGAGCCTGGATGTCAGCCTCAACGCCGGCGCCGTCGATCACGGTGGTGTTTTCTTTGGACAGGATCACGCGCTTGGCATTACCCAGGTGTTCCAGGGTAGTGCTTTCCAGGCTCAGACCGATCTCTTCGGAGATCACGGTACCGCCGGTCAGAACAGCGATGTCCTGCAGCATGGCCTTGCGACGGTCGCCGAAGCCTGGAGCCTTGACGGCTGCGACTTTAACGATGCCACGCATGTTGTTCACAACCAGAGTCGCCAAGGCTTCGCCTTCAACGTCTTCGGCCACGATCAGCAGTGGACGGCCGGCTTTGGCAACGGCTTCCAGTACTGGCAGCATTTCGCGGATGTTCGAGATCTTTTTGTCGACCAGCAGGATCAGCGGACCGTCCAGCTCGGCAGTCATGGTCTCTGGCTTGTTGACGAAGTACGGGGACAGGTAGCCACGGTCGAACTGCATGCCTTCAACAACCGACAGTTCGTTTTCCAGGCCCGAGCCTTCTTCAACGGTGATCACGCCTTCTTTACCGACTTTTTCCATGGCTTCGGCAATGATGTCGCCGATGGAGTTGTCGGAGTTGGCCGAGATGGTACCTACCTGAGCGATTGCCTTGGTGTCAGCGCAAGGCTTGGACAGGGCTTTCAGTTCCTTGACGATCGCGATGGTCGCTTTGTCGATACCGCGCTTCAGGTCCATCGGGTTCATGCCGGCAGCGACGGCTTTCAGGCCTTCGTTGACGATCGACTGAGCCAGAACGGTAGCGGTGGTGGTACCGTCGCCTGCGTCATCGTTGGCACGGGAGGCAACGTCTTTGACCAGCTGCGCGCCCATGTTTTCGAAGCGGTCTTCGAGTTCGATTTCTTTGGCTACGGAAACGCCGTCCTTGGTGATGGTCGGAGCGCCGAAGCTCTTCTCGATGATCACGTTACGGCCTTTCGGGCCCAGGGTCGCTTTTACTGCGTCAGCCAGAACGTTAACACCGGTGAGCATTTTCTTGCGGGCGGAGTCGCCGAATTTAACTTCTTTAGCAGCCATGATCGATATTCCTTAAATACTTTGTAGTAGCGGGAAAATGAGCGGGGAATCAGCCTTCGACAACAGCGAGAATCTCGTTCTCAGCCATGATCACCAGGTCTTCGCCATCGACTTTCACAGTGTTGCTGCCGGAGTACGGGCCGAACACCACCTTGTCACCCACTTTCACGGACAGTGCACGCACTTCGCCGTTGTCCAGCACTTTGCCTGGGCCTACAGCTAGGACTTCACCCTGGTTTGGCTTCTCAGCAGCCGAACCTGGCAGGACGATACCGCCAGCGGTTTTCTTTTCTTCTTCGCTGCGACGGATAACGACGCGGTCATGCAGAGGACGAAGCTTCATTGTCGATCTCTCCTAATTGTGGTTTTCATCGGCCGGTGTAGTCCCGGCGGGTTTAACAAATCCGGCGGCGCCGGGTGCGGTTCGTCGAGCGAACCGCGGAAGTCTGTCTGGCGCAATTGCCAGAAACCTTGCGGTGACCGTTACATAAGGGCGCGCGAGCCTATTTCAAGGGCCGAGAGCGAAATTTTTACGTCGATACCCTGAAAATGAACACGGCACCCAAAGGTGCCGTGTCGATGGACATGTTACTTGGAGTCGCGGTGTTCGAACTCGCCTTCGATCACGTTAGGCTCACGGCCCAACGGCTGACGTGGAGCAGGACCGCCCCGCGGCTGAAGGTCATCGGCGAACGCACGCTGACGCATCGCTTGTTCCTCGGCACGCAGGCGCATTTTGTTGGCCAGCAGTCGACGAGAGATCGGCAGCAACATAATCAGGCCCAGCACGTCGGTGACGAAGCCCGGCAGAATCAACAGACCACCCGCCAGGGCCAGCATCAGGCCTTCGAGCATGGTCTGGGCCGGCAACTCGCCGCGGCTCAGGCTTTCACGAGCGCGCAGCGCAGTAGCCAGACCGGCGATACGCAGCACGAACACGCCGAGCATCGAGCCGAGAATGATCAGCAGCAGGGCCGGGAAAAACCCGATCGCTGCGCTGACCTTGACGAATACGAACAGCTCCAACACCGGGAACAGTACAAAGAGCAACAAAAAAGGGCGCATCAAATGGTTCCTCAACGCAAGTAAGCCTTGCCAGTGTTCCTTAGATGACGTCGCCGTTTCGTGAATTCAAGCGTCGGCCACTTGATTTTTCGGCCAATGTTCGGCGTGAGCCAGGAAAACCAAGGCTTCCCGGACTTGTGTCGGCGTATTACAAGGCGCTTGAAACGGCAGCCAGTAAAGCCCCTGGCCGATGCGCAAGTGCATGCCTTCGGAGTCGATACCGACCATTTGCGCCGGCGCGGTTTTCGGCAGGCCCGCCAGCTCGACATAGTGGGCGATGGCTTTGGCGTGATCGGCATTCATGTGCTCGACCATGCTCACTTCGGTCTTGCCGGCGAACGGGTTGGCGAGGGTCAGTTGATCAACCCAGTGAATCGCGCCGAAGCCGCCGATGTAACGGTGGCGTACCGGTTTGAGCACCCAGAAATCGAAATCGTGGGCCTTGTGATAGTTCTGCGAATCAGGGAAATAGCGGTAGTAACGCTCGGCTGCCGCTTCGATGGCTGCGGTGTCCTCGAGTTTTTCCCCTTCGGCCAGGTAGGTCAGCCGACCAACGGCTTGCACGTCTTCGGCCTCGCGCTCGCCCACCAGCAGCGAGCATTTCGGATCCTTCAGCAGGTTGTGAGTGTGCTGAGCGATGCGGCTGATAAGGATCAGCGGCCGGCCCTGTTCGTCCAGACAGTACGGAACCACGGAGCCAAACGGGAAACCGGGCATCGCTTTGGAGTGCGTCGAGAGCACTCCACGGTATTCCTTGAGAAGCAATTCTCGGGCATGCTTAGCCACTACAACGCTCAATTTATGACTCCTTATATAGATTCCGTCGAAAAAACGGACAGGCGTCTGGGTGAAAGTTCCAGTACGCCACAGGGGCAGTTCTCATGTGCAGCCAGGCCACATCAGGCTCAGATCGAGAGGCCCTCTAGAAGGAGAAACACTCCGATCGGCTATGGGGCTATGCGAATGCAACTCACTGACAAAGTAATCATTATCACCGGCGGTTGCCAGGGTTTAGGCCGTTCCATGGCCGAGTATCTTGCAGGTCGTGGCGCCAAGCTGGCCCTGGTGGACCTGAACCAGGAAAAACTCGACGCCGCCGTCGCCGCTTGCAAGGCCAAGGGTGTCGAGGCCCGTGCCTACTTGTGCAACGTCGCCGATGAAGAGCAAGTGACCCACATGGTCAGCCAGGTGGCCGACGATTTCGGCGCGATCCATGGCCTGATCAACAACGCCGGCATTTTGCGTGACGGCCTGTTGCTGAAGGTCAAGGATGGCGAAATGACCAAGATGAGCCTGGCCCAATGGCAAGCGGTGATCGACGTCAATCTGACCGGCGTGTTCCTGTGCACCCGTGAAGTCGCGGCAAAAATGGTCGAGCTGAACAACAGCGGCGCGATCATCAATATCTCGTCGATCTCACGCGCCGGCAATATCGGCCAGACCAACTACTCCGCCGCCAAGGCCGGTGTCGCTGCGGCGACCGTGACCTGGGCCAAGGAACTGGCGCGCTACGGGATTCGCGTGGCGGGCATTGCGCCGGGCTTCATCGAAACTGAAATGACCCTGAGTATGAAACCTGAAGCGCTGGAAAAGATGACTTCCGGGATTCCGCTCAAGCGCATGGGCAAACCCGAAGAGATCGCCCAGTCGGCGGCCTACATTTTCGAGAATGACTACTACACAGGTCGGATTCTGGAGCTGGATGGCGGGTTGCGTATCTAAAGCAATATCAAAATATCGCAGCCTCGTGTCGAGCGAAGCGAGGCTGCGATCTCTTTTCAGCGATTTAATCGTCGCTGACGGTGATGTTCGGCATCGCCGGCGTCGCAGCTTCCTGCAACACGATCCGCGCACCGACATGGCGGGCCAGTTCCTGGTAAACCATTGCAATCTGGCTGTCAGGCTCGGCGATCACCGTTGGCTTGCCGCCATCGGCCTGTTCGCGGATCAGCATCGACAGCGGCAACGAAGCCAACAGTTCGACGCCGTACTGGTTGGCCAGCTTCACACCCCCGCCCTCACCGAACAAATGCTCGGCATGCCCGCAGTTGGAGCAGATGTGCACGGCCATGTTTTCGACCACGCCCAGCACCGGGATGTTGACCTTGCGGAACATCTCCACGCCCTTGCGTGCATCCAGCAATGCCAGATCCTGCGGGGTGGTCACGATCACCGCACCGGCCACCGGGACTTTTTGCGCCAGGGTCAACTGGATGTCGCCGGTGCCTGGCGGCATGTCGATGACCAGGTAATCCAGGTCGCCCCAGGCCGTTTGCGTGACCAGTTGCAACAAGGCGCCGGACACCATCGGCCCACGCCAGACCATCGGCGTGTTGTCGTCGGTCAGGAAGGCCATGGACATCACTTCGACGCCATGGGACTCGATCGGAATGAACCATTTCTGATCCTTGACCTGAGGACGGGTGCCTTCAGGGATGCCGAACATGATGCCCTGGCTCGGACCGTAGATGTCCGCGTCGAGAATCCCCACTTTGGCACCTTCACGAGCCAACGCGAGCGCCAGGTTGGCGGCCGTGGTGGATTTGCCCACGCCCCCCTTGCCAGACGCCACGGCTACCACGTTCTTGACGTTGGCCAAGCCCGGAATCTGCGCCTGGGCCTTGTGCGCGGCAATCACGCTGGTGATCTCGACACGGGCAGTGACCACGCCGTCCAGGCCCTCGATGGCCAGTTGCAACAACTGCGCCCAGCCACTCTTGAACAGACCGGCGGCGTAACCCAGCTCCAGCTGGACGCTGACGCGATCGCCCTGAATATCGATGCTGCGCACGCACCCGGCGCTGACCGGGTCCTGGTTCAGATAAGGGTCGGTGTATTGGCGAAGGACGGCTTCCACCGCTGCGCGATTGACGGCGCTCATGGGCAACTCCGATAGCAAGACTGAAAAATCAGGCGGGTATCCTAACCGTTCTGTCGCCTGGACGGGATGCTTTCAGAATATGACAAATATCTTATGGCCGGCGGGTACAAAGGTCCGTGGAGGCCGGCCGTGGGGGTGAAAAATATGCGCTGGCGCTTTATAGTGGCCGACCTCCGTTTCATCAAGTAGCCGAGCCCCATGTCCGAGCCACGCAAGATCCTCGTCACCAGCGCCCTGCCCTATGCCAATGGTTCGATCCACCTCGGCCATATGCTGGAATACATCCAGACCGATATGTGGGTGCGCTTCCAGAAGCATCGCGGTAACCAATGCATTTATGTCTGCGCCGACGACGCCCACGGTTCGGCCATCATGCTGCGCGCGGAAAAGGAAGGCATCACCCCGGAACAACTGATCGCCAACGTCCAGGCTGAACACAGCGCCGACTTTGCCGAGTTCCTGGTGGACTTCGACAACTTCCACTCCACTCACGCCGAAGAAAACCGTGAGCTGTCGAGCCAGATCTACCTGAAGCTGCGCGACGCCGGGCACATCGCCACGCGCTCGATCACGCAGTACTTCGACCCGGAAAAGAAAATGTTCCTGGCCGACCGCTTCATCAAGGGCACCTGCCCGAAATGCGGCACCGAAGACCAGTACGGCGACAACTGCGAAAAATGCGGTGCAACCTACGCGCCGACCGACCTCAAAGATCCGAAGTCGGCAATCTCCGGCGCCACGCCGGTGCTCAAGGACTCCCAGCACTTCTTCTTCAAGCTGCCGGACTTCCAGGAAATGCTGCAAGCCTGGACCCGCAGCGGCACGTTGCAAGAGGCCGTGGCCAACAAGATCGCCGAATGGCTGGACGCCGGCCTGCAGCAGTGGGACATCTCCCGCGATGCGCCGTACTTCGGCTTCGAAATTCCCGATGAGCCAGGCAAGTACTTCTACGTGTGGCTGGACGCGCCGATCGGCTACATGGCCAGCTTCAAGAACCTGTGCGACCGCACGCCGGAGCTGGACTTCGACGCGTTCTGGGGCAAGGACTCCACCGCCGAGCTGTACCACTTCATCGGCAAGGACATCGTCAACTTCCACGCCCTGTTCTGGCCAGCGATGCTCGAAGGCGCCGGTTTCCGTAAACCGACCGGCATCAACGTGCACGGCTACCTGACCGTCAACGGTCAGAAGATGTCCAAGTCCCGCGGCACCTTCATCAAGGCCCGGACCTATCTGGATCATCTGTCGCCGGAATACCTGCGCTACTACTACGCGGCCAAGTTGAGCCGTGGCGTCGATGACCTGGACCTGAACCTCGAAGACTTCGTGCAGAAGGTCAACTCGGACCTGGTCGGCAAAGTCGTCAACATCGCCAGCCGTTGCGCCGGTTTCATCCACAAAGGCAACGCTGGCGTGCTGGTGGCCGGCAACGCCGCACCGGAGCTGACCGAAGCGTTCCTGGCCGCAGCACCGAGCATCGCCGAAGCCTACGAGGCGCGTGATTTCGCCCGGGCCATGCGTGAAATCATGGGCCTGGCCGACCGTGCCAATGCCTGGATCGCCGACAAGGCACCGTGGTCGCTGAACAAACAGGAAGGCAAGCAGGATGAAGTCCAGGCCATTTGCGCCCTGGGTATCAACCTGTTCCGCCAACTGGTGATTTTCCTCAAGCCGGTGCTGCCGCTGCTGGCCGCCGATGCCGAGGCGTTCCTGAACGTCGCACCGCTGACCTGGAACGACCACGCCACCTTGCTCAGCAATCATCAGCTGAACGAGTTCAAACCGTTGATGACCCGCATCGACCCGGTAAAAGTGCAAGCCATGACCGACGCCTCGAAAGAAGACCTGACCGCCAGCCAGACCGACACCGGCGAAGCTGCCGCGCCTCAAGGCAACGGCGAACTGGCCAAGGATCCGCTGTCGCCGGAGATCGAGTTCGATACCTTTGCCGCGGTCGACCTGCGCGTCGCCCTGATCCTCAAGGCCGAAGCCATCGAAGGGGCCGACAAACTGCTGCGCCTGACCCTGGACATCGGTGACGAGCAACGCAACGTGCTCTCCGGCATCAAGAGCGCCTACCCGGACCCGGCCAAGCTTGAAGGTCGCCTGACCATGATGATTGCCAACCTCAAGCCCCGCAAAATGAAATTCGGGATCTCCGAAGGTATGGTGATGGCGGCCGGCCCTGGTGGCGAAGAAATCTACCTGCTGAGCCCCGACAGTGGCGCCAAGCCAGGTCAGCGCATCAAGTAAGATCCTGCGCTAAACCGATCCCACAGTCGTGCCCGGCGCGACTGTGGGATTTTCATATCTGGCTCACCCTCCTTCCTTGCCGGATAATGCCTAATCTCTTTTTAGAGAGCCCTTTCTAGAGAGCCCCTTAAGAAAGCCCTGTTCTTACCGGCACGATCATGACCGAACTGCTTCTTACGCTTATCAGCGCTGCCCTGATCAACAACCTCGTGTTGCACTGGCCACTGGGCGCCGATCCGGTGCTGGGCAGCGAGCGGCGACAGGTGCATGCATTGGGCATCGCGACGACGTGCCTGATGCTGATCGTCGGCACGCTCGGCCATGCGCTCAACCACTGGCTGCTGGTGCCGCTGGAGCTGACGTCGCTGCGACTGTTCGTATTCCTGCCGCTGAGCGTCCTGCTGATCGGCCCGCTGCTGAAGCTGCTTCCACGGTTATTCACCAAGCTTTCATTCGAGGGGCTCTGGCCACTGCTGCTGGGCAATGCCGGCGTGCTTGGGCTGACCCTGCTCAACGCTCAGGACGACAAGGGAATTTTCCACGCCATAGCCTTGAGCCTCGGTGCCGGGCTGGGTTTCTGGCTGGTGCTGAGCCTGTTCAGCGACTTGCGCCAACGCACACTCGATAACGATGTCCCCCTGCCCTTTCGCGGCCTGCCGATCGAATTGATCGGCGCCGGATTGATCGCAGTGGTTTTTCTCGGATTCAGCGGGCTGATCAAAACATGAGTCTGATTCAACGCATCGATGCCCTCTTGCCGCAGACTCAATGCGGCAAGTGTGGCCACCCCGGATGCAAACCGTACGCCGAAGGCATCGCCAGCGGCGAGCCGATCAACAAGTGCCCTCCGGGCGGCAGCGAAACCATCGCGGCCCTGGCCGAGCTGCTGAAAGTGCCGGTGCTGGAACTGGACGTCAGTCGCGGCTCGGCACCGGCGCAAATCGCGTACATCCGCGAGGCCGAATGCATCGGCTGCACCAAATGCATTCAGGCCTGCCCGGTCGACGCGATTGTCGGCGCGGCGAAATTCATGCACACGGTCATCGTCGACGAATGCACCGGTTGCGACCTCTGCGTGGCGCCCTGCCCGGTGGATTGCATCGAGATGCATCCGCTACCGCTGGCCACGCTGCCGATTGTCGGTGGGCTGGCGTTCAGCCTGGAGGAGCAACAGGCCCGGGCCGCCAAGCGCAACCGCGCGCGACGTCGCTTCGAACAGCGCAATGCCCGCTTACACCGCGAAGAGGAACAGAAACTCGCCGAACGTCAGGCCCGCGCCCAACGCGCCGTGCAGCACAGTGAAGTGACGCTCGACCCGGTTCAGGCCGCGCTCGAGCGCGTGCGTGCGCAGAAAGCCGCCAATGCCGATGCGGCACTGAAAAAGGCCAAGGTCGATCTGGCGATGAGTCGGGCGCAGCTGAATAAATCGCTCAAGGCCTTCGGGCATCCACCGACCTTCGAACAGCAATCGCAACTGATCGTGCTGCAACAGCAGTTCGAAGCTGCCGAGCAGGCGCTGTTGCTGCTGGAAAGCAGTGCACCGGTGGTAGCTGCTCCACCTGTTCCGACAAACGATGCCGAGCTGAAACGGGCGAAGATCCAGTTGGCCATGCGCCGCGCCGAACTCAAGAAGGCTCAAACAAACGAAGCGTCGGCCGAACAGATCGCAGCATTGCAACATGCGCTCAGCGAAGCCGAGCGCCAGGTGGATGCCTATGCCGTCCCTTGAATCGGTGGACGAACGCCTTCAGCAGGCCATGAAGCTGGTATTGACGGCCACCGTACCGGGAATGCTGATGTTGTTCTGGCTGTACGGTTGGGGGGTATTGATCAACCTGATTCTGGCGGCGACTACCGCACTGGCCGTTGAAGCGACGGTGCTGCAGCTGCGCAAGCAACCTGTAAAACCGACGTTGAGCGATGGCAGTGCACTGGTCAGCGCGACCCTGTTGGCCCTGGCCTTGCCTCCTTATTGCCCGTGGTGGCTGACGGTGAGCGCGGCGGCATTCGGACTTTTTTTCGGCAAGCAACTGTACGGCGGCGTCGGCAAGAATCCGTTCAATCCGGCGATGCTCGGTTTTGCCCTGGTTCTAGTGACATTTCCCCAGCAAATGACCCATTGGCCGGCGTCCCATGGCATGGACTTGCTCGGTGGCCTGCAACAGGTGTTCGGCTTCAGTCTCGGCCAGACGCCCGATGCGTGGGCCCAGGCCACAGCACTGGACAGCCTGCGAATCAACAAAAGCCTGACCATGGACGAACTGTTTGCCGGCAACCCGGCATTCGGCCATTTCGGCGGCCGCGGCGTGGAATGGGTCAACCTGGCCTTTCTGGCCGGCGGTGCGTTTCTGCTGCAACGGCGGGTGTTCAGCTGGCATGCGCCGGTCGGCATGCTCGCCAGCCTGTTCATCATTAGCCTGTTGTGCTGGAACGGTACGGGCTCTGATTCCCATGGTTCACCACTGTTTCATCTGCTCACCGGTGCGAGCATGCTGGGGGCTTTCTTCATTGTGACGGAACCGGTATCCGGCGCGAAAAACCCCACGGCCCGGTTGCTGTTCGGCGCCGGAGTGGGGCTGCTGACTTACCTGATTCGCACGTGGGGCGGCTATCCCGACGGGGTGGCCTTTGCCGTCCTGCTGATGAACCTCTGTGTACCGGCGCTGGAGCGGTTTACTGCCTCCAGACAAGCGCAGGTCAGTCCATGAACCGAGCGACAAGCGTTGTGACCCTGGTAATACTGGCAGGCCTGGGGACAGGCGCGACTTACCTCGCGCAGCACACCAGCGCCGCACGCATTGCCGCCGAACAACGCCTGATCGACAGCCGCAACTTGCTGGACCTGCTAGCACCCGACAGCTACGACAATCAGCCACTGGAACACCCCCTCAGCGTCGAAAACACTCGCCTGCCCAATAGCACGCTGCTGAATGGCTACCTGGCGTCCAAGGCCGGCCAACCGAGCGCCGTGTTGCTGCGCAGCCAGACACTGGGCTACGCCGGCGCCATCGATTTGCTGATCGCCATCGACCCCCATGGCACGTTGCTGGGGGTCAAAACCCTCAAGCAATCGGAAACCCCGGGGCTGGGCGGCAAACTCGCCGACTGGCCCAATGCCTGGCTGCAAGTGTTTACCGGCAAGTCTCTAGGCGAACCAAGCGACACTGGCTGGGCCTTGAAAAAGGACCAAGGGCAATTCGATCAGATCGCAGGCGCGACCATCACCTCAAGAGCGGTGATCAATGCCACCCACGATGCATTGCGTTACTTCGATCAACACCGGCAACCGCTGATCGGGAGCAGTGCCCATGAATAAGTCATCGACCCTGCAGAACTCGCTGATGCTTACGCCTCTGATCGGCGCCACTGATTCGTTGGTAACGGCCCTGGGCCTGTGGCTGATGTCCGTTCTGGTGCTCAGTGCATATGGCCTTGGCATGGGCGCCTTGCGCTCGCGACTGATTCCGGCAACACATTTGCTGGCCGGCCTCGTGCTGGCTGCCACGCTGACCAGTTGCGCGGAACTTGCCACGCAAGCCTGGTCGCTCCAATGGCACCAGCATCTGGGTTTCTATGCCGGATTGATCGCCTTGCAATGCGTGGTGCTGGAACATAACGGTTTTTTCCAGGGCACAAGGCGTGACCGCCTGCGCCTGTGCGGCCTGTTCGGTGCCTTGATGATTGGCCTGGGCCTGCTGCGCGAGCTCATCGGCAACGGGACACTGGGTAGCCATCTGCCCTGGCTGACCGGTGCTATGCAATCGGACTGGCAAGGTTGGGTGCTCACCGCCGACGGTGGCCTGCGCTTGGCCACGCTGGCCCCCGGCGGGTTTATTCTGCTGGGGCTGCTGATCGCCGCACGTCAGGCCTGGACCCGCCCCACCCCTACATTGACCTCCTTCGAGGAAACGCATCGCCCATGAATGCCGCAAAACGTCTGGAAATTTTCCGCAGGTTTCACGAAGACAATCCTGAACCGAAGACCGAGCTGGCCTATTCCTCGCCGTTCGAACTGCTGATCGCCGTGATTCTCTCGGCGCAATCGACCGATGTCGGCGTCAACAAGGCCACCGCCAAACTGTTTCCGGTGGCCAATACGCCGGCGGCGATTTATGCCTTGGGCGTCGAAGGATTATCGGAGTACATCAAGACCATCGGCCTGTATAACAGCAAAGCAAAAAACGTGATCGAAACCTGTCGCTTGTTGGTAGAGCGCCATGGCGGTGAGGTGCCGCAGACCCGCGAAGCGCTGGAAGCGTTGCCCGGCGTCGGTCGCAAGACCGCCAATGTGGTGCTCAATACCGCCTTTCGTCAGCTGACCATGGCCGTGGACACCCACATTTTCCGGGTCAGCAACCGTACCGGCATTGCTCCGGGCAAGAATGTGGTCGAGGTGGAGCAGAAACTGATGAAATTCGTACCGAAGGAGTATCTGCTCGACGCCCATCACTGGCTGATTCTCCACGGACGCTACGTTTGCCTGGCCCGCAAGCCGCGTTGTGGCAGCTGCCGGATCGAGGACTTATGCGAATACAAGCAAAAAACCTCGGACGATTGAGGCACTATTAGTTTTTTTGATTAACCGATTGAAAAAATCTTTTTTACCCGCCGGGAAATTGTCGATATAAGGAGCGCCAAAGGCAGTCTTAGCCTGGAGTTAACCTTATGAGCACTGGCAAAGAGCAATTGGACGTAGAAGACGACTTCATCCTTGTTGAGGCCGATGACGCAGAACCGGTGGTGGAAGTGGCGAAGACCAACCTGAGCAAACGCCGCACCATCGACAATCTGCTGGAGGAGCGCCGACTGCAAAAGCAATTGGCCGATTACGATTTTGACCTATGACACCTAAAAGCCTCCCGAAACGGAGGCTTTTTACTAAGTGCCCATCCCCGACAAACGCCCGCTCATCGCCCCTCGTCAAACGCTGGCATACTCATACCAGGCCATTACGTTGAGCCAATTCAATAAGATCGACCAGTGAGCGAGCATTGAGCTTCAGCAACAGGCGAGTCTTGTAAGTACTGACGGTTTTATTACTGAGGAACATCCCATCGGCGATTTCCTTGTTTGTCTTTCCTCGGGCCAACTGCTGCAGGACCATCATTTCCCGCCCGGACAATCGATCCACCATGTCAGTTTCACTGGCATTCCCAAGACTGGAGCGCACAGTATGTAGCGCCTGATTAGGAAAGTAGCTGTAACCTGACAGTACGGCCTTTATTGCACTGAGCAACTCAGTAAGGTCCTGTTGTTTACAGACATATCCGGCGGCACCCGATTGCATACAACGCATGGAAAAATGTCCTGGAGCCTGGGACGTCAATATCAGCACTTTAAGAGGCATCGCCGCCGAGGTCAGGCGCGCAATAACTTCCAGCCCATCCAGCTTCGGTATTCCAATATCCAGGATAACGATATCCGGCATAAGTTCACGAGCAAGTTGCAATGCATCCACGCCATTGTCTGTTTCTGCAATGACTTCGTAGCCATGACGCTCCATTAGCATACGTACCGCAAGACGAATGACGGGGTGATCATCCACGATCAGCACTTTATTCATGGGCAATTCCAATTTTCGCTGTTCGAATTTTTAGAGCCCGCACCATAGCCTAGTCGTTTCACCCATGGCATGCCGTCCCCCTCGACCACTCGCACCGAGAGACATTACCTACAAACAACACGGATTATTCCTACAAGAAATCATTGCGCATGATGAGCCAGGGATTTTATTGGCCGAACACGGCTAAACGCTTCGACAATTTCTTTGTAACAATTCACACCCCAGAAAACAGGGTTCAACGCCCTTGGTCCGACAGACCGCGACTATTAAGCTACCCTTAAAGGTAACAAGTATCTTGCAGAATCTTACATAACCCGGCCCGAACGGCTCGAAAAACCTTACACACAGCAACACTTCAGAAGCCAAACAAACCCACACAAATTTAAAACAAATAAACAGACATACCCAGACCCAGAACAATGCAGCTACTATATCAATTTCAACCACACAGCAAAAAAACTTAAATAACAAAAACAAAAACAACACATCCATACATGCATCACCACCAAAACACACCCTATAAACCAACAGAGAAAAAGATAATATCTAATGAGTAAAAAACATGATAAAACTCAAAAAAAGAATCACCAACCCCATGACAATCATTGCAATATTTGCAGCACTGTCCGAAACATCAGCTGCTGTATCGCTGCCCTTTCTTGACCACAAGGAGAGAGAACTCTACATCTGGTTTCTGATCAGCTTTCCCTTTTATTTGCTTTTTCTTTTCTTCGCCACACTTAACTTCAATTATCGATCGCTTTACGCGCCCTCCGATTTCGAGAAGGGAAAGCATTTTATAAAAGTCATGGACAACGCTGATCACTCTGGAAACAGCACTTCCAGTGTGTCGCCTGAACGCTCGGTCCAACACCATGTGCAGCTGCCCGCACCGCTAAAGGATCTGCACATCATCGATGCACGCTGGATAACCAAAAAAATGGGGTTCAGCGCCCTGATGGAGAGTATCCAGCACGCTCCGGATAATCCTGCACACGTGATCGTATTTCTCACGTGCGCCGATTCGGAGGTAGTGCTGAAGGACAGTGCGCTCAAACACTGGAAACAGCTAAAGAAACGCAGCAACGCAACGTTCTGTGTTTCTTACAATTTGAGCTCACATGGCGTGACGATCATGGGCTAGGTTTTGACCCGTCGCACAGAGCAAGGCAGCCCTTGAAGTGAGATCAAAGGCAGGCAGCAAAAGGAACGGTTGGAAGAAACCAGCAGAAAGCGAAACGTAATATGCAGCAGCCCTTTTTCAGAACTGTGGCCTTGTCATCGACAAGGCCACAGTTCCATTACCGCATCAAAGGTCTCAGAACAGCTTGCGGCCTTTGTTCGCCGCGATACGCATGCGCAAGGCGTTGAGCTTGATGAAGCCCGCCGCATCGGCCTGGTTGTAGGCGCCACCATCTTCCTCGAAGGTCGCGATGTTGGCGTCGAACAACGACTCGTCGGACTTGCGTCCGGTGACGATCACGTTGCCCTTGTACAGTTTCAGGCGCACTACGCCGTTCACGTGGGCCTGGGAAGCATCGATCATCTGTTGCAGCATCAGACGCTCTGGGCTCCACCAGTAGCCGGTGTAGATCAGACTGGCGTATTTAGGCATCAGCTCGTCTTTGAGGTGAGCCACTTCGCGGTCCAGGGTGATCGACTCGATCGCACGGTGAGCGCGCAGCATGATGGTGCCGCCAGGCGTTTCGTAGCAACCACGGGACTTCATGCCCACATAGCGGTTTTCGACG
This sequence comes from Pseudomonas sp. FP1740, assembly GCF_030687165.1. NCBI lineage: Bacteria > Pseudomonadati > Pseudomonadota > Gammaproteobacteria > Pseudomonadales > Pseudomonadaceae > Pseudomonas > Pseudomonas sp. FP1740. The sequence continues at coordinate 1,290,482 of NZ_CP117461.1, read as the reverse complement.
ATGTCCAGACGGCCAATACCATGTTCGCCACCAATACGGTTCAAGGTCGCCAGCACGGTGGCCGGGGTCATTTCGACGCCGTCCAGTGCAACGATGTCGCCGTTGCGGTAGGTCAGTTCCAGGTACTGCGGCTTGTCAGGAGCGTTCTCCGGGGAAACGGTCCAGCGCCACATGTCTTCTTCGTGCTCGGTCCAGGTGTCTTCCAGCACGCCGCCTTCATAGGAGATGTGCAGCAGGTTGGCATCCATCGAGTACGGGGATTTTTTCTTGCCGTGACGCTCGATCGGAATCGCGTGCTTCTCGGCGTAGTCCATCAGCTTCTCACGGGACAGCAGGTCCCATTCGCGCCATGGAGCGATCACTTTCACGCCTGGCTTCAAGGCGTAGGCGCCCAGTTCGAAACGAACCTGGTCGTTGCCCTTGCCGGTCGCGCCGTGAGAAATGGCGTCAGCACCGGTTTCGTTGGCGATTTCGATCAGGCGTTTGGCGATCAACGGACGAGCGATGGAAGTACCCAGCAGGTACTCGCCTTCGTAAACGGTGTTGGCGCGGAACATCGGGAACACGAAATCACGCACGAATTCTTCGCGCAGATCGTCGATATAGATTTCTTTTACGCCCATGGCCTGAGCCTTGGCGCGGGCCGGTTCGACCTCTTCGCCCTGACCCAGGTCAGCGGTGAAGGTCACTACTTCACAGTTATATGTATCCTGCAGCCACTTGAGGATCACCGAAGTGTCCAGGCCGCCGGAATACGCCAGAACGACCTTGTTTACGTCCGCCATGCCATCACTCCACGGGGTTCTACGGAAAGCTGTCAAGTCTACCGCTCATGCAGGATAATTTACAGAGGCGCGACAGCTTATGACGACGAAGCGACAGATTATGTCGAGCGAGCGACGAATTCAGCAGGCTCAGGAGGTCGTCGCGCTGCTCGCGGCGGCCGTGGCTTGAGGCGCAGGTTTCTCGGTCGGTGCGACCCGCTCGAGACGTACGGCAACCCGGCGGTTCTTCGCCCGGTTGGCGGCATTGTTGTTGGGCGCCAGCGGATAGCGCTCACCGTGAAAACGCAGGGTGATCTGCGATTCCTGCACACCATTGGCCTTGAAGAAATCCATCACCGCCAGCGCCCGGCGTCGTGACAGTTCACGGTTGGTCAGCCGGTTGCCACTGTTGTCGGAATGGCCGTCGAGTTCAATGTGGTTGACCGTCGGATCGGCCTTCATGAACTCCAGCATGACCTGCAACTGGGCCTTGGCCCTGGCATCGAGATCGATGCCCTCCCCCGGGAAGCCAACCTCGGATTGCTTCACTTGCTCGAAATTCTGTGGCAACAACTTGGCGACGCAACCTTGATAGTCACCATAGGCCTTGCTGAACTTGACTGGCAGCAGACGCACTTCAGACACCCGACCGTCACCCGATGAGTGTCGAACGACCGGGCTGCGCCCCTCCATCAACCCACTGATCAGGCGCCCGGCCTGCACTTGTGAGCTATTGAACAGCACGTTGCCACTACCGATTCTCACCGACCCCAGATTTATGTCGCCACGCCCCGGCTGCCATGGCGCGGCTGCCGCCAGCAAAGTCGCAGAACCCCCACCAATCATTGAGTTGTAGGCCTTCAGACGAAATGTCGCCTGCTCGCCGGCGCGACGCACAAACTCACCCGAACCGAAATCGGTGATCGGTTGAGTCAGGCGGCATTCGAATTTGTCACCTTCGACCGTCCACTCGATGCTCTCCAGACGAGTCTGGAAAGTGAGCGCCATCGCGGGAAGGCTGGCAAACACACTGAGCAAGGCTAAATAACGCTGGCGCACGGGAGGCTCCACTGGCTTCTACGACAAAAAGACCGACACACATATTCACGGCCTGCCTGTTGGGTATCGGAAGCTTGTCGTAAAACTTGATAGCGAGTGCCTGGAAGAGTCTTTTCCGGTAGCATTCCCCTGAGTTTGACCCGCCTGGAATTCCCTCATGTCCGACCGCCTGACCCTGCTGCGTCCCGACGACTGGCACATTCATCTTCGCGATGGTGCCGTGTTGACCAATACCGTCGCGGATGTCGCGCGCACCTTTGGTCGCGCCATCATCATGCCCAACCTGGTACCTCCGGTGCGCAACGCTGCTGAAGCCGATGGCTATCGCCAGCGGATTCTCGCCGCACGTCCGGCCGGCAGCCGTTTCGAACCGCTGATGGTTCTGTACCTGACCGACCGCACCCAGCCCGAAGAAATTCGTGAGGCCAAGGCCAGCGGTTTCATTCACGCCGCCAAGCTGTACCCGGCCGGCGCGACCACCAACTCGGACTCTGGCGTCACCAGCATCGACAAGATTTTCCCTGCACTGGAGGCCATGGCCGAAGTCGGGATGCCCTTGCTGGTTCACGGTGAAGTCACCCGTGGCGATATCGACGTTTTCGATCGGGAAAAAATCTTCATCGATGAGCACATGCGTCGCGTGGTCGAGCGTTTCCCGACGCTCAAAGTGGTGTTCGAACACATCACCACCGCCGATGCCGTGCAGTTCGTCAACGCGGCTTCAGCCAACGTTGGCGCCACCATCACCGCGCATCACCTGCTGTACAATCGCAACCACATGCTGGTGGGCGGGATTCGGCCGCACTTCTACTGCCTGCCGATCCTCAAGCGCAATACCCACCAGGAAGCGCTGCTCGACGCCGCCACCAGCGGCAGCGACAAGTTCTTCCTCGGCACCGACTCGGCCCCCCATGCCCAGCACGCCAAAGAAGCGGCTTGTGGCTGTGCCGGTTGCTACACCGCTTATGCCGCGATCGAGATGTATGCCGAAGCCTTCGAACAGCGTAATGCGCTGGACAAGCTCGAAGCCTTCGCCAGCCTCAATGGCCCGCGCTTCTACGGTCTGCCGGCGAACACCGATCGCATCACCCTGGTCCGCGAAGAGTGGACCGCCCCAACCAGCCTGCCATTTGGCGAGCTGACCGTTATCCCGCTGCGCGCCGGTGAAAAACTGCGCTGGCGCCTGCTGGAGGAACACGCGTGAGTGAAGACCATTTCGACGACGAACAGGACGGTCAAGGCGGTGGAGGTGGTCCTCGTCATCCAATGGCTGCCAGATTCCGTGGTTACCTGCCGGTTGTCGTCGACGTAGAAACCGGTGGCTTCAACTCGGCCACCGACGCCCTGCTGGAAATTGCTGCAACCACCATCGCCATGGATGAAAAAGGGTTTGTGTACCCCGATCACACCTACTTCTTCCGGGTCGAGCCATTCGAAGGCGCCAACATCGAAGCAGCAGCCCTGGAATTCACCGGGATCAAACTCGATCACCCGTTGCGCATGGCAGTGAGTGAAGAAGCGGCACTGACCGATATCTTCCGTGGCATTCGCAAGGCCCTGAAAGCCAACGGTTGCAAACGCGCGATTCTGGTCGGTCACAACAGCAGCTTCGACCTGGGTTTCCTCAACGCAGCAGTCGCGCGCCTGGACATGAAACGCAACCCGTTTCACCCGTTCTCCAGCTTCGACACCGCGACCCTCGCCGGTCTTGCCTACGGTCAAACCGTACTGGCCAAGGCCTGTCAGGCAGCGGACATCGACTTCGACGGTCGCGAGGCTCATTCGGCTCGCTACGATACCGAGAAGACCGCCGAGCTGTTCTGCGGCATCGTCAATCGCTGGAAACAGATGGGCGGCTGGGAAGACTACAACGACTGAGTCTGGTCGCCGGTTTATCCCGCCCATAAAAAAACCGGCCTCAGTGAGGCCGGTTTTTTATTGCCGGACGCCTGGCTTACAGCGCAGCAGCGTGCTCGGTCAGGTAAGCCGCAACGCCTTCTGGCGAAGCGTTCATGCCTTTGTCGCCTTTTTTCCAGTTGGCAGGGCAAACTTCACCGTGCTCTTCGTGGAATTGCAGAGCGTCAACCAGACGGATCAGCTCTTCCATGTTACGGCCCAGCGGCAGGTCGTTGACGATCTGCGAGCGGACAACGCCCTTGTCGTCGATCAGGAACGCACCACGGAAAGCCACGCCGTCAGCGGACTGAACGTCGTAAGCCTTCATGATTTCCTGCTTGATGTCAGCAGCCATGGTGTAACGAACCTGGCCGATACCGCCATTGTTCACCGGGGTGTTGCGCCACGCGTTGTGCGTGAAGTGCGAGTCGATCGAAACGGCGACCACTTCAACGTTGCGTGCCTTGAAGTCAGCCATGCGGTTGTCCAGAGCGATCAGCTCGGACGGGCAAACGAAGGTGAAGTCCAGTGGGTAGAAGAACACCAGGCCGTATTTGCCTTTGATGGCCGAGGACAGGGTGAAGCTGTCGACGATTTCGCCATTGCCGAGTACGGCCGGTACGGTGAAGTCAGGGGCTTGTTTGCCTACGAGTACGCTCATTGGATATCTCCTGGTGTAATAACGTTGAAGAACAGGGCTCATGCCAGCCTGTCACCCTCAGGCGACAGCCCTGTGACACGAACCTCCTTCGCAAAAGGCCGACCATCATACACCGCGTTTTTCGCCTGTCCTTAGCGGTTTTTTTCTGACGGGCAAAATGGCCACTTCTATTTTTTTTCATAAAGCGCGAGAGGAAACCGTTCGTCAGTCAAAGGCCCTTATGACAAAAAGCCTTCAGAAACCACTTTGACAATCATTCTCGTTAACATTAAGATCCATCGCAATTGAGTCACAACCAGCGACGGTTCTCACTTATGTATGTCTGCCTCTGCACTGGCGTCACCGACGGTCAAATCCGCGATGCAATCTATGAAGGTTGCTGCAGCTACAAAGAAGTCCGTCAGGCTACCGGCGTAGCCAGCCAATGCGGCAAATGCGCTTGCCTGGCCAAGGAAGTGGTGCGTGAAACTCTGGGCAAACTGCAAACGGCCCAGGCGGCGATCCCCTACCCCGTAGAATTTACAGCCGCATAACTACCGTATTTCGAAGAACCGGACTTGATGTCCGGTTTTTTTATGTCTGAAAATCAATCGCTTAGGCCTTAGACGCGGAACACAAACATTCTTATTCCGATTAATTTTCATTTAAGTTTCAATAACTTAGGTTTGACACTGTTAATTACGCGGCTCAAACTCCGCCTTATATACAGCTAATACAGGGCAGGACTCCCACCATGAAAGGCGACGTTACAGTCATCCAGCATCTCAACAAAATCCTTGCCAATGAACTGGTCGCGATCAATCAGTACTTCCTGCACGCGCGCATGTATGAAGATTGGGGCCTGAACAAGCTCGGCAAGCACGAGTACCACGAATCCATCGACGAGATGAAGCACGCTGACAAGCTGATCAAGCGCATCCTGTTCCTTGAAGGCCTGCCGAACGTCCAGGACCTGGGCAAGCTGCACATCGGTGAACACACCAAGGAAATGCTTGAGTGTGACTTGAAGATCGAACGCGACGGTCATGCCGACCTGAAAGTCGCTATCGCCCATTGCGAAACCGTTGGCGACTTCGGTAGCCGTGAACTGCTCGAAGACATTCTTGAATCCGAAGAAGAACATATCGACTGGCTGGAAACCCAGCTGGGCCTGATCGATAAAGTCGGCCTTGAGAACTATCTGCAATCGCAGATGGGCGAAGAGTAAGTTCTACGCCGCTAACCCCGACGCAATAAAAAGCCCCGCTCTCTTTACAGAGGCGGGGCTTTTTACGTGCTGAAGATCAAAAGATCGCAGCCTGCGGCAGCTCCTGCGGGAACCGAATCAGGCTTCGGTCTTGGCAGCGGCGGCTTTGGCGGCGGCGTCTTTGATCAGTGCCTGCAACGAACCGTCGGCAGACATTTCAGTCATGATGTCGCTGCCACCAACCAGCTCACCGGCAACCCACAGTTGTGGGAAGGTTGGCCAGTTAGCGTACTTTGGCAGGTTGGCGCGGATTTCCGGGTTCTGCAGGATATCCACATAGGCAAACTTTTCACCACAGGCCATCACAGCCTGGGCGGCTTTCGCGGAGAACCCACACTGCGGGGCATTCGGCGAGCCTTTCATGTAAAGCAGAATGGTGTTGTTGGCAATCTGCTCTTTAATCGTTTCGATGATATCCATGGAGCACCTCGGCTGAACTTTCCGACTCAGTGGTCGGCACGGTGGCGCATTGTAACGGAAACCCGAGCGCCATGCTCGGCCTCCCCGACAGACATGTTCACGCCGCCGCCACGGTCACCGGCACGCCGTTCAATGCCGCATTGCCCGACAACTCATCGAGCTGACATTCGTCAGTCAGGTCATTGGCGCTGGAACCTGGCTGGCCACTGGCAATCGTCATCTGCACGCCCGGTCGCGCATGGCCCCAACCGTGGGGCAGGCTGACCACTCCTTTCATCATATCGAGGCTGGCGACCACTTCAACCTCGATCACGCCGACCCGCGAACTGACGCGCACCCGCTGCCCATCGCTGAGCCCGCGGCTGGCCAGGTCATCCGGGTGCATCAGCAGTTGATGGCGCGGCTTGCCCTTCACCAGGCGGTGATAGTTGTGCATCCATGAGTTGTTGCTGCGCACATGGCGGCGACCGATCATCAGCAACTCATCGGCGGCTGGTGCTTGCAACGCCGCAAAGCGCGCCAGATCGGCGAGGATCTCCACAGGCGCCGCCTGGACACGCTGATTGGCCGTCTTCAGACGAGGCGTCAAATTGGGCTTGAGCGCGCCGAGATCGACACCGTGAGGGTGATCGAACAAGGTCGCCAGCGACAGTTTGTGCTCTGAAGCATCGCCATACAGGCCCATCCGCAGCCCCCGGTCAATCATCTGCGCCGGCGCAATGGTCGGTTTCAGCTCCTTGCCGGTCTTCGCCGCAAAGGCCTTGGCCAGCCCCACGAAGATCTCCCAGTCATGCAGCGCGCCTTGCGGCTTGGCGAGAATCGCCCGGTTGAAACGGGTGACGTTGCGCACCGCGAACATATTGAACGTAGTGTCGTAATGATCGTTTTCCAGCGCCGAAGTCGACGGCAGGATCAGGTCGGCATAGCGCGTGGTTTCATTGATGTACAGGTCGACGCTGACCATGAATTCAAGCCCGTCCAGCGCCTGCTCCAGCTGTCGGCCATTGGGCGTGGACAAAACCGGATTACCCGCCACGGTAATCAGCGCACGGACCTGCCCCTCCCCTTCGGTGAGCATCTCTTCGGCCAGCGCCGACACCGGCAACTCGCCACCGTATTCAGGACGCCCGGACACGCGGCTTTGCCACAGATTGAAATGGCCACCCGACGTGGACGCCACCAGGTCCACCGCCGGCTCGGTGCACAACGCACCGCCGACACGATCAAGGTTGCCGGTCACCAGATTGATCAATTGCACCAGCCAATGGCACAAGGTGCCGAAGGCTTGGGTCGAGACGCCCATGCGGCCATAGCAGACCGCCGTCGGGGCTGCCGCGAAGTCCCTCGCCAGTTGACGGATCTGTTCGGCGGGTACTGCGCACAGCGGGCTCATGGCCTCGACAGTGAAACCTGCGATCGCCTTACGCACTTCATCCAGACCATCGACCGGCAAATGACTGTCGCGGGTCAGGCCTTCAGCGAATAACGTATTGAGCAGCCCGAACAACAGCGCCGCATCGCCGCCGGGGCGCACGAACAGATGCTGATCGGCAATCGCCGCCGTTTCGCTGCGACGCGGATCGACCACCACCACTTTGCCACCCCGGGCCTGAATCGCCTTGAGGCGCTTCTCCACATCCGGCACGGTCATGATGCTGCCGTTGGAGGCCAGCGGATTGCCGCCCAGGATCAACATGAAATCGGTGTGGTCGATGTCCGGGATCGGCAACAGCAAGCCGTGGCCGTACATCAAATGACTGGTCAGGTGATGGGGCAACTGATCGACCGACGTCGCGGAAAACCGGTTACGGGTTTTCAACAGGCCAAGGAAGTAATTGCTGTGGGTCATCAATCCGTAGTTGTGCACGCTGGGGTTGCCCTGATAGACCGCCACCGCGTTCTGTCCGTGACGCTCCTGAATCGCCGCCAGGCGTTCGGCTACGAGGCTGAACGCAGCTTCCCACTCGATAGGCTGCCACTCGCTACCCACTCGCTGCATCGGCTGACGCAGGCGATCCGGGTCGTTCTGAATGTCTTGCAGGGCCACCGCCTTGGGGCAGATATGCCCACGGCTGAAGCTGTCCTGAGGGTCGCCCTTGATCGAGGTGATCTGCACGCCGCTGCCTTCGACTTCGGTGGTTTCGATGGTCAGGCCGCAGATGGCTTCACACAGGTGGCACGCACGGTGATGGAGAGTCTTGGTCATGGCCAGTCTCTGTTTTGTTCTGGGCGGACAATGTCGGCCGCGGGAACAAAACTATGGCGCGTGACTTGCCACCGCGCCAGCGACGTTCGTCTTGTGAATCGACGACCATCAGGCCGGCCGATGGCAGCAAGGGGATCAGTTCGGCGGCAGACTCGACGGCGCCTGCAGTTGGATTTCCTCGATGGTTTCGATCTGTTCGTGGGCGATGTGCACGCCGGTGAGCTCGCCGATCAGCCGCCAATGCTCGTCGAGCCCGGCACTGATGGTGGCCATGCGGTCGATCATACGCCGGCCAGCCGCCTTGGTGACTTCGTCTTCACTGCGTAACAACTCGAAAGACATCGAGGTCATGGAAGCAGTGAGGTGGGTCAGAGAGCGAGCCGTAAGGCCGAGTAGCTCCATCAATAACTGTTCTTTCGATTCCATTCCTGTGGCTTCCTGCGTCGCTCGTGCTTTAGTTATAACCCAGCACTTTGCATTAGCAAATGTTTCAGACCAGACACATTGCCCGCCAAAGGCTCGAATGACAGGTCAAAAACCGACTGCCAATAGTCGCCCGCGCCCTGTCTGATTGCCAAGCCCGGCGAGCCCAGTGTACAAATGCTCAGCTGCTGTCAGGAAACAGGCTTCAAAAGCGCTACCTCGGTCACCCCGTAGCCTCTCTGAAATCCTCTAAACACCGTAGCCTATTGGAAAAACGCGACATTTAATGTCAATATCGCGCCTCCCCCTATTTCGTCGCCCCGTGCGGCTTACGCCGCAGGTCTCGCCCGTTTTTCAGTTAAACAAGGCTTTGAGTATCTGCGGTCTGTTGCAAAAAGGTAGTCAATGATGAGCGCAAGGCACTTTCTCTCCCTGATGGATTGCACGCCCGAAGAGCTGGTCAGCGTGATCCGTCGAGGCGTTGAGCTCAAGGACCTGCGTAACCGCGGCGTACTGTTCGAGCCTTTGAAAAACCGCGTCCTGGGGATGATTTTCGAGAAGTCCTCGACCCGTACCCGTATTTCGTTCGAAGCCGGCATGATCCAGCTCGGTGGCCAGGCGATCTTCCTGTCGCCGCGCGACACTCAGCTGGGCCGTGGCGAACCGATCGGCGACGCCGCCATTGTCATGTCGAGCATGCTCGATGCAGTGATGATCCGTACGTTTTCGCACAGCACCCTGACCGAATTCGCCGCCAATTCGCGAGTCCCGCTGATCAACGGCCTGTCCGATGACCTGCACCCGTGCCAGTTGCTGGCCGACATGCAAACCTTCCTCGAACATCGCGGTTCGATCCAAGGCAAGACCGTGGCCTGGATCGGCGACGGCAACAACATGTGCAACAGCTATATAGAAGCGGCGATCCAGTTCGACTTCCAGCTGCGCATCGCCTGCCCGGAGGGTTACGAACCCAACCCTGAATTCGTGGCCAAGGCCGGCGATCGGGTAAGCATCGTCCGCGATCCTCAGGAAGCCGTGCGCGGCGCGCATCTGGTGAGCACCGATGTCTGGACCTCCATGGGCCAGGAAGAGGAAACCGCCAAGCGCCTGAAGCTGTTTGCACCGTTCCAGGTCAACCGGGCGCTGCTCGATCTGGCCGCGCCGGACGTATTGTTCATGCATTGCCTGCCAGCCCACCGTGGCGAGGAAATCAGCCTCGACCTGCTCGACGACCCGCGCTCGGTGGCTTGGGATCAAGCCGAAAACCGTCTGCATGCACAAAAGGCCCTGCTCGAGTTTCTCGTCCCACCTTCGTACCATCACGCATGAGCCAGCCATTACTGCTGAACCTGCGCAACCTGGCCTGTGGTTATCAAAACCAGCGGGTTGTGCAGAACCTCAACCTGCATTTGAATGCCGGCGATATCGGTTGCCTGCTGGGCTCTTCGGGCTGCGGCAAAACCACCACTCTGCGGGCCATTGCCGGTTTCGAACCGGTGCACGAGGGTGAGATCCAGTTGGCGGGCGAGACCATCTCCAGCGCCGGTTTCACCCTCGCCCCGGAGAAACGCCGGATCGGCATGGTGTTCCAGGATTACGCGCTGTTTCCGCATTTGAGCGTGGCCGAGAACATCGCCTTCGGGATCCGCAAGCACCCGCAAAAGGATCGTGTCACCGAAGAATTGCTCGAACTGGTCAACCTGAAAAACCTCGGCAAGCGCTTTCCCCATGAACTGTCCGGTGGCCAGCAGCAGCGGGTTGCACTGGCCCGCGCGCTGGCACCGGAACCGCAACTGTTGTTGCTCGACGAACCGTTCTCCAACCTCGACGGTGAGCTGCGGCGCAAGCTCAGCCACGAAGTACGCGACATCCTCAAGGCTCGCGGCACCAGTGCGATTCTGGTGACCCACGATCAGGAAGAAGCCTTCGCGGTCAGCGACCATGTCGGCGTTTTCAAGGAAGGTCGCCTGGAGCAATGGGATACCCCCTACAACCTCTATCACGAACCGCTGACACCGTATGTGGCCAGTTTCATTGGCCAGGGTTACTTCATTCGCGGTCAATTGAGCAGCCCGGAGTCAGTGCAGACCGAGTTGGGTGAATTACGCGGCAACCGTGCCTACACCTGGCCGATCGGTGGCGCCGTGGACGTATTGCTGCGTCCGGACGACATCGTCTATGCACCGTCCAGCCCACTGAGGGCGCAGATTGTCGGCAAGAGCTTCCAGGGTGCCTCAACGCTGTACCGCTTGCAGTTGCCTACGGGCGCACAGCTGGAGTCGATTTTCCCAAGTCATGCCGATCATCTGGTCGGTGCTGAAGTCGGCATTCGGGTAGCGGCGGAACACCTGGTACTGTTCCAGGCCTCCGGCAGTACAGCGGCGCAGATTCCGACGATCGAGTCCGGGGTTCGGCGCTACAGCGCTGCCAGATGAACAACGCAGACATAGGTGGGAGCGAGCTCCCACCTATTGGATTTTCGTTTAACCCAGCATTAGCGTTCCGCTCGCGACCAGCGTCGCATTCCCGCCAATACTCACCCGATCCCCTTCCAGCTGACAAAACAACTCCCCGCCCCGCGCCGAGCACTGATAAGCCGTCAGATTCGACTTGCTCAAGCGTTTCGACCAGTACGGAATCAGGCTGCAATGGGTTGAACCGGTCACCGGGTCTTCGTTGATGCCGATCGCCGGGGCAAAGTAGCGCGACACAAAGTCATGCTTGTTGCCTTTGGCTGTCACGATGGCGCCCGGCCACGGCAGTTTCGCCAGGGCAATCATGTCCGGCTGACAATCGAGCACCGCCTGCTCGGACTCCAGCACCACAAACAATTCCTTCGAGCCCAGCACATCGACCGCCTCGACGCCCAAGGCGCGCTCGACATCCCGGGTCATGCCCACTTCCGACGGCACGACTGCCGGGAAATCCAGCCACAAGCGCCCACCCTCTCGGCTGACACTCAACGGGCCGGACTTGCAGATGAAGTCCAGTCGCTCGACCGGTTCTTTATAGAGTTCAAACAGTACATAGGCGCTGGCCAGCGTCGCATGACCGCACAACGGGACTTCGGTGGTCGGGGTAAACCAGCGGATGCGCCAGACAGAACCCTCACGCACCAGGAACGCGGTTTCGGCGAGGTTATGTTCGGCGGCGATTTTTTGCATCAACTCATCGTCAAGCCACGCATCGAGCCGGTACACCATCGCCGGGTTGCCACTGAACGGCCTATCACTGAACGCATCGATCTGATGAAACTCAAGCTCCATGGCGCTGCTCCTTTTTCCGGGTCGCCGAGCATGAAGCCGTGGACAACGCTTCACCAGTGACAGAACGAATCAATTTTCACCATACAGCGCCAGGATGAAAACCCGCCCCCCCTATTCAGGCACGACCGATATCGGCGAACTTCGCCTGAGTGTGTTCGGCCAACACGGCAGGCGCCAGTTCGACTTCCAGACCGCGCCGCCCGGCGCTGACGAAGATGCTGGAAAACGGCTGGGCCGAATGATCGATAAAAGTGCGCAGGCGCTTCTTCTGCCCGAGCGGGCTGATACCGCCCAACAGATACCCTGTCGAACGCTGCGCAGCGGCTGGATCGGCCATTTCGACTTTTTTCACGCCTGCCGCCTGTGCCAGCGCCTTCAAGTCCAGACTTCCGACGACCGGCACCACCGCCACCAATAACTCCCCCTTCTCACTGGCCGCCAGCAATGTCTTGAACACCTGCGCGGGGTCCAGGCCCAGTTTTTCCGCGGCCTCCAGACCATAGGACGCTGCCTTCGGATCATGTTCGTAACTGTGCACACGATGTTCGGCACGAACTTTTTTCAACAAATCCAATGCGGGGGTCATGACAGCTCCAGACTTGGCGGCAGAAGAAAAATACTGCGCAGGATTCTAGGTCATTGATCGATAAAAGGCTCTATTGCGCTGCTATTTCCAAAGCATGGCCGGGCTTTCGGTCGTTCGTCCACACGCTTCTCGCCCGATGAACGATGCGATCATTCACAAGACTAATAGTTTAAATATGACTGATGGTTCACTTTCGACCTTTGACAGCAGCGCTTCTTGTCTATATTTTTTCGAATGTGAACACAGCACGAATATCTCACCGCAGCACCCGGCAGTAAGCCGAGCACAGGATGGGGATCCTGCCTCGGTGAAAATCGCGCTTTGACCTCGATGGAAAGGCGCCACACAACAACAAAAAACGAGGTTTTCAATGACAACTGCGTTACAACAACCGTCGCTCTCGAGCCAATGCATGGCCGAGTTTCTGGGTACTGCACTGCTGATCTTTTTCGGTACCGGCTGCGTTGCCGCGCTCAAAGTGGCGGGTGCCAGCTTCGGTTTGTGGGAAATCAGCATCATCTGGGGGGTTGGCGTCAGCATGGCGATCTACCTCACCGCCGGCGTTTCCGGTGCGCATCTCAACCCTGCCGTGAGTATCGCGCTGAGCATTTTCGCTGACTTCGAAAAGCGCAAACTGCCTTTCTATATCTTCTCCCAGGTCGCCGGTGCCTTCTGCGGGGCATTGTTGGTTTACACGCTGTACAGCAACCTGTTCTTCGATTTCGAACAAACTCACCAAATGGTTCGTGGCACCGAAGCCAGCCTTGAATTGGCCTCGGTGTTCTCCACCTTCCCGAACCCTGTCCTGTCCACGGGCCAGGCCTTTCTGGTTGAAGTGATCATCACCGCCATTCTGATGGGCGTGATCATGTCGCTCACCGACGACAACAATGGCCTGCCCAAAGGACCGCTGGCGCCGTTGCTGATCGGCCTGCTGATTGCCGTGATCGGCAGCTCGATGGGCCCGCTGACCGGTTTCGCGATGAACCCGGCCCGTGACTTCGGTCCTAAACTGATGACTTTCTTCGCAGGCTGGGGTGAAATTTCCTTCACTGGCGGACGCGATATCCCGTACTTCCTGATTCCGGTTTTCGCACCGATTGTCGGTGCCTGTCTCGGTGCTGCAGCTTATCGCGGGCTGATTGCCCGTCATCTGCCCAGCGCCATTCCTGCTACAAAGGACGCAGCACTGGCCATTGACGGCAAACCAAGAACGTCTTGAAACCGTTGGCGCGTGATCCTGCCCATTTGATCCCGCGCCTGACTTCACTTCCTTATTTCGTCCAAGGCAATCGACATGACCGACATTCAGAATAAGAACTACATCATTGCCCTCGATCAGGGTACGACCAGCTCCCGCGCGATCATTTTCGACCGCGACGCGAACGTGGTTTGCACCGCCCAGCGTGAATTCGCACAGCATTACCCGCAAGCCGGTTGGGTTGAACACGACCCGATGGAAATCTTCGCCACCCAAAGCGCCGTGATGGTCGAGGCCCTGGCTCAAGCCGGCCTGCATCACGACCAGGTCGCGGCCATCGGCATCACCAACCAGCGCGAAACCACCGTGGTCTGGGACAAGACCACTGGCCGCCCGATCTACAACGCGATCGTCTGGCAGTGCCGCCGCAGCACCGAAATCTGCCAGCAGCTCAAGCGCGATGGCCACGAGCAATACATCAGCGACACCACGGGCCTGGTCACCGACCCGTACTTCTCTGGCACCAAACTCAAGTGGATCCTCGACAATGTCGAAGGCAGCCGTGAGCGGGCGCGCAAGGGTGAACTGCTGTTCGGCACCGTCGACAGCTGGCTGATCTGGAAATTTACCGGCGGCAAGGTGCACGTCACCGACTACACCAACGCCTCGCGCACCATGCTCTTCAACATCCACACGCTGGAGTGGGACGCGAAGATGCTGGACGTCCTCGACATCCCGCGCGAGATGCTGCCGGAAGTTAAGTCCTCGTCCGAAATCTACGGCCACACCAAAAGTGGCATCGCCATTGGCGGTATCGCCGGCGACCAGCAGGCCGCCCTGTTCGGCCAAATGTGCGTCGAGCCAGGCCAGGCGAAAAACACCTACGGTACCGGCTGTTTCCTGCTGATGAACACCGGCGACAAAGCAGTGAAGTCCAAACACGGCATGCTGACCACCATCGCTTGCGGCCCGCGCGGCGAAGTGGCCTATGCGCTGGAAGGCGCGGTGTTCAACGGTGGCTCCACCGTGCAGTGGCTGCGAGACGAGTTGAAAATCATCAACGACGCCCACGACACCGAATACTTCGCCAACAAGGTCAAGGACAGCAACGGCGTGTACCTGGTGCCGGCCTTCACCGGTCTGGGCGCTCCGTACTGGGACCCGTATGCCCGTGGTGCGTTGTTCGGCCTGACCCGTGGCGTACGCGTGGATCACATCATTCGTGCGGCGCTTGAGTCGATTGCCTACCAGACACGCGATGTTCTGGACGCCATGCAGCAGGACTCCGGCGAGCGCCTGAAGGCCCTGCGCGTGGACGGCGGCGCAGTGGCGAACAACTTCCTGATGCAGTTCCAGGCCGACATTCTCGGCACTCAGGTCGAGCGTCCGAAAATGCGCGAAACCACAGCGCTGGGCGCCGCTTACCTGGCGGGCTTGGCCTGCGGTTTCTGGGGCAGCCTGGACGAGTTGCGTGGCAAGGCGGTGATCGAGCGCGAGTTTGAACCGGCGCTGGACGAAACCGCGAAGGAAAAACTCTACGCCGGCTGGAAAAAAGCCGTCAGCCGCACTCGCGATTGGGAACCGCACGAAGGCGCTGAATAAGCCACGGACCGGACTCGTATCCGGTTGTAACTGGTAGGGAGCGGATTCCTGCGGCATCATGGGCAAATTTTGCACGGCAGCCCAAAGGAAGCCCCATGAATCTGCCTCCCCGTCAGCAGCAAATCCTCGAACTGGTCCGCGAACGCGGCTATGTCAGCATCGAGGAAATGGCCCAGCTGTTCGTCGTTACACCGCAAACCATCCGCCGCGATATCAATCAACTGGCGGAAGTGAATCTGTTGCGTCGCTATCACGGCGGCGCAGCCTACGACTCCAGCGTCGAAAACACCGCCTACGCCATGCGCGCCGATCAGATGCGCGATGAAAAGCAGCGTATCGGCGAAGCCATTGCGGCGCAGATTCCCGATCATGCCTCGCTGTTCATCAATATCGGCACCACCACCGAATCCATTGCTCGGGCGCTGCTCAACCACAGCCACCTGAAGATCATCACCAACAACCTGCATGTGGCCTCGATGCTCAGCGCCAAGGACGACTTCGACGTGCTGCTGACCGGTGGCAACGTGCGGCGTGACGGTGGCGTGGTCGGTCAGGCCAGCGTCGACTTCATTAACCAGTTCAAGGTCGACTTCGCCCTGGTCGGCATCAGTGGTATCGATGAAGACGGCAGCTTGCTGGATTTCGACTATCAGGAAGTGCGGGTATCCCAGGCGATCATCGCCAACGCCCGACAGGTGATTCTCGCGGCGGACTCCAGCAAATTCGGGCGCAACGCGATGATTCGCCTGGGGCCGATCAGCCTGATCGATTGCCTGGTCACCGACCAGCCGCCTTCGCCGGCCCTGGCGCAGTTGTTGAGCCAGCACAAGATTCGGCTGGAGGTCGTGTAAGCACTCCCCCCCCCCTGTGGCGAGGGGGCTTGCCCCGTTGGGCCGCGAAGCGGCCCCAAAACCATTCACCGCCAATCCCTCAGTTAAATATCACAACCTGCTCTGCGACTGCTGCGCAGTCGAACGGGGCGATGCGGCGTTCCGACAAGCCCCCTCGTCACAAAACCGCGCCTGAATGTTCGAAAATTTTCCTTTAACGGCCCTTCGATCAGTATTTTCAATCGAAGCACGCTGGCTGTGGGCGTCTTTATGGGCTAGTATTTTCGCAAATGAACATTAATGTTCGAATTCAAATATAGAAATCCAAAAAGCCCGAGGCCAGCCGATGCCCACTTCTACCTTGCCTACGCCCCCTCTCGCCGAGGTCTACGATATCGCCGTCATTGGTGGTGGGATCAATGGCGTGGGGATCGCAGCGGATGCCGCCGGTCGCGGCCTTTCGGTGTTCCTTTGCGAAAAGGATGATCTGGCCAGCCACACTTCGTCGGCCAGCAGCAAGCTGATCCACGGTGGCCTGCGCTACCTGGAGCATTATGAATTCCGCCTGGTGCGCGAAGCCCTTGCCGAGCGCGAAGTGCTGCTGGCCAAGGCGCCGCACATCGTCAAACAGATGCGCTTCGTGCTGCCCCACCGCCCGCACCTGCGTCCGGCCTGGATGATCCGCGCCGGCCTGTTCCTTTATGACCACCTCGGCAAACGGGAAAAACTCGAAGGCTCGAAAAGCCTGAAGTTCGGCCCGGACAGCCCGCTGAAAAGCGAAATCACCAAAGGCTTCGAATATTCCGATTGCTGGGTCGATGACGCACGCCTCGTCGTACTGAACGCCATGGCCGCCCGCGAGAAAGGTGCCCACGTTCATACGCAAACCCGCTGCGTCAGCGCCCGTCGCACCAAGGGCCTGTGGCACATGAACCTGGAACGCGCCGATGGCAGCCTGTTTTCGATCCGCGCCAAGGCACTGGTGAACGCTGCCGGTCCATGGGTCGCTCAGTTCATTCGTGACGACCTGAAGATGGAATCGCCGTACGGCATCCGTCTGATCCAGGGCAGCCACCTGATCGTGCCAAAACTGTACGAAGGCGAACACGCGCATATTCTGCAAAACGAAGATCAGCGTATCGTCTTCACCATTCCGTACCTGAACCACTTCACCCTGATCGGCACCACCGACCGCGAGTACACCGGCGACCCGGCAAAAGTGGCAATCACTGAAGGCGAAACCGATTACCTGCTGAAAGTGGTCAATGCCCACTTCAAGAAACAACTCAGCCGCGCGGACATCCTGCACAGCTACTCCGGCGTTCGTCCGCTGTGCAACGACGAATCCGACAACCCGTCGGCCGTCACCCGCGACTACACCCTGGCGTTGTCGGGTTCTGGTGAAGAAGCGCCGTTGCTGTCGGTGTTCGGCGGCAAGCTGACGACCTACCGCAAACTGGCCGAGTCGGCGCTGGCGCAACTGGCCCCGTACTTCACGCACATCAAGCCAAGCTGGACCGCCAGCGCGCCCCTGCCCGGTGGCGAAGACATGACGACTCCGCAGGCATTGAGTTCGCGGATCCGCGACAAGTTCGACTGGATCCCCACCGAGATCGCCCGACGCTGGTCCACCACTTACGGCAACCGCACCTGGCGCATGCTCGAAGGCGTGGAAAACCTCGGTGACCTGGGTGAACACATCGGCGGCGGCCTCTACACCCGCGAAGTCGACTACCTGTGCAGCGAAGAATGGGCGACCACCGCCGATGACATCCTGTGGCGCCGCAGCAAGCTTGGGCTGTTCACCACTGCGGCGGAACAGCAGAAGCTCAAGGATTACCTGAACAAGCTCGAACAGAACCGCAGCAAGATCGAAGCAGCCTGATCGGATATCCGGTTAAACCAAAGCCCCTGAATCTCACGATTCAGGGGCTTTTTCATACCGCGCATTACTGTAGGAGCGAGGCTTTGTGCGAGTTAATCCATTCGGTTTTCCGAACGCGACTCCTCGGTCGATTCGGAAAACCGGATCATCCGACAATAAACTCAACGTCATAAACATTAAAATACTCTTAAAAATCAATAAATTGCTAGATGATGCATGGTCTGGCACGAGTCATGCTCTACTCTCCCTGACGAATGTTTATTGCGCTACTCCTTCAGGAGCCGCCAGGCATTCGAAGCACCAAAAAAGGCCGATGAACTGGCTCCATAAAAAAAACAATGTCGAGGAAAATTTGATGCGCATCGTTCCCCATCTCCTGGGCGCAGCCATTGCTGCCGCTCTGATTAGCACTCCAGTTTTCGCCGCCGAACTCACCGGCACACTGAAGAAGATCAAAGAGTCCGGCACCATCACCCTCGGGCATCGTGACGCTTCCATTCCGTTTTCCTACATCGCGGACGCCTCCGGCAAACCGGTTGGCTACTCCCACGATGTCCAGCTGAAAATCGTCGAAGCCATCAAGAAAGACCTGGACATGCCCAACCTCCAGGTCAAATACAACCTGGTGACCTCGCAAACCCGTATCCCGCTGGTGCAGAACGGCACCGTGGACGTCGAGTGCGGCTCCACCACCAACAACGTCGAACGTCAGCAACAAGTTGACTTCTCCGTCGGCATCTTCGAAATCGGCACCAAGCTGCTGGCCAAGAAAGACTCGCCCTACAAAGACTTCGCCGACCTCAAAGGCAAGAACGTCGTGACCACCGCCGGCACCACGTCCGAGCGCATCCTCAAGTCGATGAATGCCGACAAGCAGATGGGCATGAACGTGATCTCCGCCAAAGACCACGGCGAATCCTTCCAGATGCTGGAAACCGGCCGTGCCGTGGCCTTCATGATGGACGACGCCTTGCTGGCCGGTGAAATGGCCAAGGCCAAGAAGCCGGATGACTGGGCCGTGACCGGCACACCACAATCGTTCGAAATCTACGGCTGCATGGTCCGCAAGGGCGACGCACCGTTCAAGAAAGCCGTCGACGACGCAATCATCGCGACCTACAAGTCGGGCGAGATCAACAAGATCTACGAAAAATGGTTCATGCAGCCAATCCCGCCAAAAGGCCTGAACCTGAACTTCCCGATGAGCGACGAGCTCAAGACCCTGATCGCCAATCCGACCGACAAAGCGGCTGACGAAAAGAAATCCTGATTTCTGACTAACGTTACCCCCTGAGAAGGCCTCTGCCCTTTCAGGGGTTGTCACTCCCTGCTGGCATTTCTGGAAACACTCGAACCGGTGGTTGTCGAGCCGTTCGCGTGTGCCTGACCGTCATCGGGCACTTGTACATCGATCGAATCCGAGGGGAGACCCTAATGAATTACAACTGGGACTGGGGCGTGTTCTTCAAGTCCACCGGCGTGGGCAGCGAAATTTATTTCGACTGGTACCTCTCCGGTTTAGGCTGGACCATCGCCATCGCCGTCGCCGCCTGGATCATCGCGCTGCTGCTGGGCTCGATCCTGGGTGTCATGCGCACGGTGCCGAATCGCATCGTATCGGGCATCGCGACCTGCTACGTCGAACTCTTCCGTAACGTGCCACTGCTGGTGCAGCTGTTCATCTGGTACTTCCTGGTGCCCGACCTGCTGCCGCAAAACCTGCAGGACTGGTACAAGCAGGACCTGAACCCGACCACCTCGGCCTTCCTCAGTGTCGTCGTGTGCCTGGGCCTGTTCACCACGGCCCGGGTTTGCGAACAAGTGCGCACCGGTATCCAGGCGCTGCCCCGCGGCCAGGAATCCGCTGCCCGCGCCATGGGTTTCAAGCTGCCGCAGATCTACTGGAACGTACTGCTGCCCCAGGCTTACCGCATCATCATTCCGCCGCTTACTTCGGAATTCCTGAACGTGTTCAAGAACTCCTCCGTCGCGTCGCTGATCGGCCTGATGGAGCTGCTGGCGCAGACCAAACAGACCGCCGAGTTCTCCGCCAACCTGTTCGAAGCCTTCACCCTGGCAACGCTGATCTACTTCACCCTGAACATGAGCCTGATGCTGCTGATGCGCGCGGTCGAGAAGAAAGTCGCCGTGCCGGGCCTGATTTCCGTAGGGGGTAAATGATGGAATTCGACTTCTCGGGCATCATTCCGTCCCTGCCGGGTATGTGGAACGGCATGGTCATGACCCTCCAGCTGATGGCCCTGGGCGTGAGCGGCGGGATCATCCTCGGCACGGTCCTGGCGTTGATGCGCCTGTCCCACAACAAACTGCTGTCGAACATTGCCGGCGCCTACGTCAACTACTTCCGCTCGATCCCGCTGCTGCTGGTCATCACCTGGTTCTACCTGGCGGTGCCGTTCGTATTGCGCTGGATCACCGGCGAAGACACCCCGATCGGCGCGTTCGCCTCGTGCATCGTGGCGTTCATGATGTTCGAAGCAGCGTACTTCTGCGAAATCGTCCGGGCCGGGGTGCAGTCGATTCCCAAGGGCCAGATGAGTGCCGCCCAGGCCATGGGTATGACGTATGGCCAGATGATGCGGTTGATCATCCTGCCGCAAGCGTTCCGCAAGATGACCCCGCTGCTGTTGCAACAGAGCATCATCCTGTTTCAGGACACCTCGCTGGTCTACGCGGTCGGCCTGGTGGACTTCCTCAATGCCTCGCGTGCCAGTGGCGACATCATCGGCCGCTCCAATGAGTTCCTGATCTTCGCAGGTCTCACGTACTTCATCATCAGCTTTGCCGCCTCGCAGCTGGTCAAGCGTCTGCAAAAAAGGTTCGCCGTATGATCTCTATCAAGAACGTCAACAAGTGGTATGGGGACTTCCAGGTACTGACTGATTGCAGCACCGAGGTCAAAAAAGGCGAGGTGATCGTGGTGTGCGGGCCGTCCGGTTCCGGCAAATCCACCCTGATCAAGTGCGTCAATGCACTGGAACCGTTCCAGAAAGGCGACCTGATCGTCGATGGCACGTCCATCGCCGATCCGAAGACCAACCTGCCGAAACTGCGTTCGCGGGTGGGCATGGTGTTCCAGCATTTCGAACTGTTCCCGCACCTGACCATCACCGAAAACCTGACCATCGCGCAGATCAAGGTGTTGGGTCGCAGCAAGGAAGAAGCCACCAAGAAAGGCCTGCAACTGCTTGAGCGCGTCGGGCTGTCTGCCCATGCGCATAAGCACCCGGGCCAGCTTTCCGGTGGCCAGCAACAGCGTGTGGCGATCGCCCGTGCGCTGGCGATGGACCCGATCGTCATGCTGTTCGACGAACCGACCTCGGCACTGGACCCGGAAATGGTCAACGAAGTGCTGGATGTGATGGTGCAACTGGCCCACGAAGGCATGACCATGATGTGCGTGACCCACGAAATGGGCTTCGCCCGCAAGGTCGCGGACCGGGTGATCTTCATGGACGCCGGCAAGATTATCGAAGACTGCAAGAAAGAAGAGTTCTTCGGCGACATCAACGCCCGCTCCGAGCGTGCGCAGCATTTCCTCGAGAAAATTCTGCAGCACTAAGAAGGAAGGCACCGCTCCCCCAATTGTGGGAGCGGGCTTTTGTGGCGAGGGGGCCGCTGTGGCGAGGGGGCCCCCTCGCCACAAAAGCCCCCTTGCCATACAGCAACTCCCACGGGGCCCGTGGGGATATGGATATTGTGTTGTGGTTGACCCAAGGCATCTGTGATGAAATGCGACTCCACTCTCTATCGCGCCGCGCCGCCATCACTCGCCGTGAAACCCCGTCTGATTCGCCATCTGTTCCTGCCGCCGCTGATCATCGCCCTGATGATCGGATTGGGTTACATCGGCTTCTGGGTCAGTGAACACTACGGCATTCGCAGCCTCAGCGAGAACGGCCAGCGTCAGCTGGAACTGCACGCGCGCGCCGTCGAAAGCGAGATCAGCAAATACACCTACCTGCCCAGCCTGCTGGAACTCGAATCGAGTGTTTCCCAGCTGTTGGCAGACCCGTCGCCAGAACTCCGGCAGACGGTCAACGAATACCTCGAAGGCCTGAACCGGCGCAGCCGCAGTCGGGCCATTTATGTGATGGACACCACCGGTCGCGTACTGGCCACCAGCAACTGGCGCGATGTCGACAGTTATCTGGGCGAAGACCTGTCTTTCCGCGCTTACTTCCAGAACGCCGTGCGCGGCCAGCCGGGGCGGTTCTACGGCATCGGCAGCACCAGCGGCGAACCCGGCTATTACCTGGCTCATGGCCTGGAGGAACACGGCAAGATCACCGGCGTCGCGGTGGTCAAGGTGCGCCTCGAAGCCATGGAAGAACGCTGGCAGCGCGCGCGCCTGGAAGCGTTCGTCAGCGACGAGAACGGCATCATCATTCTCTCCAGCGATCCGGCGCGGCGGCTCAAGTCGGTGCTGCCGTTGAGCGACGACACCAAGGAACGCCTGGCCCGCAGCCTTCAGTACTACTGGTATCCGCTGAATGAACTGCAACCGCTGGCCCGAGAGAAACTGGCTGAAGGCGAGGAAAAACTGACCTTCCCCGCCAACAGCGAACTGGTGTCCGATGAAGAGAACATCAGCTACCTGTCGCAAACCCGGCCGCTGAGCGACACCCCGTGGAATTTCACCCTGCTCACGCCCCTGCAAGACCTGCGGCGTGAAGCGATCAATCAGGGAATCCTGGTGGCGGTGGCGTTTGCCCTGGTGGCCTTCCTGCTGATCGCCTGGAACGAGCGCCGCAAAGTGATCGCCACCCGCCTCGCGGCGCGGGAAGCCTTGCAGGAAGCCAACAATCAACTGGAGCGTCGGATTACCGAACGCACCACCGACCTGCGCGCCAGCAACGAACGGCTCAAGGGGCAGATTCGTGAGCGTCGACAGGCTGAAGAAACCTTGCGCCGCGCCCAGGATGAACTGGTCCAGGCCGGCAAACTGGCGGCCATCGGCCAGATGTCCACCAGCATCGCCCACGAATTGAACCAACCGCTGGCAGCCTTGCGGACCTTGTCCGGCAATACCGTGCGCTTTCTGGAGCGCGGTCAGCTGGATGTGGCCAGCACCAATCTCAAGACCATCAATGAACTGATCGACCGCATGGGCCGGATTACCGCCAGCCTGCGTTCCTTCGCCCGACGCGGCGATGACCAGGGCCAGGCCAGCCTCGGCAAAGGCGTGGACGCCGCCCTGCAACTGCTGGGCAGCCGGATGGAAAGCGTGCCGCTGCAACTGCATCGCGATTTCACCGACGTGCAGGTGCAGATCGACCAGACCCGTCTGGAGCAGATCCTGGTCAACCTGATCGGCAACGCGCTCGATGCCATGCAGTCGCAGCCCCAACCGACGTTGTGGCTCGAAGGCGAGGAATACGACGGCAAATATCGCCTGCGGGTGCGCGACAACGGCCACGGCATCGATGCCGAAGCACGCAAGCATCTGTTCGAACCGTTCTTCACCACCAAACCCGGCGAACAGGGCCTGGGCCTCGGCCTGACCCTGTCGGCGAGCCTGGCAGCCGCCACGGGCGGGCATCTGGGTGTCGAACACCCGGCCAGCGGTGGCACCACCTTCGTCCTCAGTTTACCGTTGGTAAGCCCTACTCCCGCCGAGCCGATATGAACAACGACCTTAGTGTGCTGATCGTCGAAGACGACCCCCATGTGCTGCTCGGTTGCCAACAGGCACTGACGCTCGAAGACATTCCCTGCATCGGCGTCGGCAGCGCCGAAGAAGCGCTGGAGCGGGTGGGCGATAACTTCGCCGGCATCGTCATCAGCGACATCCGCCTGCCGGGTATCGATGGCCTGGAACTGCTGACCCGGCTCAAGGCCCGCGATCGCAGCCTGCCGGTAGTACTGATTACCGGCCACGGCGACATCTCGATGGCCGTCGGCGCGATGCAGAAAGGCGCCTACGACTTCATGGAGAAACCTTTCTCCCCCGAACGCCTGGTGGACGTCGCCCGCCGCGCGCTGGAGCAACGCAGCCTGGCGCGGGAAGTCACCTCGTTACGTCGACAACTGTTCGAGCGTGATTCCCTCGAAGGCCGGATCATCGGTCGCTCGCCGGCCATGCAGAACCTGCGGGAACTGATCGCCAACGTCGCAGACACCTCGGCCAACGTGCTGATCGAAGGCGAGACCGGCACCGGCAAGGAACTGGTTGCGCGCTGCCTGCACGACTTCAGCCGCCGGCACAGCAAACAGTTCGTCGCGCTGAACTGCGGTGGCCTGCCGGAGAATCTGTTCGAAAGCGAAATCTTCGGCCACGAGGCCAACGCCTTCACCGGTGCCGGCAAACGGCGGATCGGCAAGATCGAACACGCCGATGGCGGTACGCTGTTCCTCGACGAAGTGGAAAGCATGCCGCTGCCGTTGCAGATCAAACTGCTGCGGGTGCTGCAGGAACGCACCCTCGAACGCCTGGGTTCGAACCAGAGCGTGGCGGTGGATTGCCGGGTGATCGCCGCGACCAAGTCCGATCTGGATGAGTCGAGCAAGGCCGGCGAGTTTCGCAGCGACCTGTATTACCGCCTGAACGTGGTCACCCTGGAACTGCCACCGCTGCGCGAACGCCGCGAAGACATCCTGCAATTGTTCGAGCACTTTTTGCAGCAGTCATCCCTGCGCTTCGACCGCTCGCCCCCCGAGCTGGACAACCAGACCGTGTCGATTCTGATGAGCCACGACTGGCCAGGCAACGTGCGCGAACTGCGCAACGTCGCCGAACGCTTCGCCCTCGGCCTGCCGGCCTTCAAGAAGACCGGCGCCAGCGGCAGCAATCAAGGCCTGGCCTTCGCCGAAGCGGTGGAAGCTTTCGAACGCAACCTGCTCAGTGACGCCTTGCAGCGCAGCGGCGGCAACCTGACCCAGGCCAGTCAGGAACTGGGGATGGCCAAGACCACGCTGTTCGACAAAGTGAAGAAATACGGGCTGAGCCACTGATGGACCTGATTTTCAAAGCAACCCTGGGCGCGGCGGTAGTGGTGATCCTCGCCATGCTGGCCAAGACCAGAAACTATTACATCGCAGGCCTGGTGCCGCTGTTTCCGACCTTTGCGCTGATCGCTCATTACATTGTCGGCAAAGGGCGTTCGCTGGATGACCTGAAGACCACCATCGTGTTTGGCATGTGGTCGATCATTCCGTACTTCGTCTATCTGGCGACTTTGTATGTGATGGTCGACCGGATGCGGCTGGAGGCTTCGCTGGCGGTGGCGGCAGTGGCGTGGTTGATGGCGGCGACGGTGCTGGTCAGCGTGTGGGTGCGCCTGCACGGCTAACCCCCTTTCCTTGAAATCTGTGACTTTTGAACTGTGGCGAGGGAGCTTGCTCCCTCGCCACAAGAGCCCGCTCCCACATTTGGATTGGGAACTACAGAAGATTGGGAGTTGCCACAGGATCGATCTGCGCCCAGTGCGAGGTGTCTTCGCGATGGGCCTGCAAATACGGCAACACCGCCGCCAGCAACGGTGCCTTGAACGCTTCCTGAAAACGATGGGCCAGCCCCGGAATCAACTTCAACTGACTGCCACGAATGTGTGCCGCCAGATGCACGCCATGCATCACCGGCAACAACGGATCAGCGGTGCCGTGAACCACCAGCGTCGGCACCCGCAGTTGGTTGAGCAGATCCACACGACTGCGCTCGGCAAGGATCGCCATGATCTGGCGCTTAACGCCTTCCGGGTTAAACGCCCGGTCATAAGACAGCGCCGCTTGATGCAGCAACGCCTGCCGATCATCAGTGACCGAAGGACTACCCAGCGCCGCCAGCAAATCAGCCTGTTGCTCCAGCGCCACTTCACGATTCGGCGCGCTGCGTCGCGCGAGCAGCTGCACCAGTGCCGCACTCGGCGCCGGCAAGCCTTCGGCACCCGAACTGGTCATCAGCAACGTCAGGCTCTCGACCCGCTGCGGCGCCATCGCCGCCAGATGCTGGGCGATCATCCCCCCCATGCTGGCGCCCAGCACGTGAAACTGCTGGATGTGCAAGGCATCCATCAGCCCAAGGGCATCGTCCGCCATGTCGGTTAGGGTGTAGGGCGCCGATACCGGCAGGCCGAGTTTGTAGCGCAACACTTCGAACGTCAGATTGGCCTCAGCGGGTGTCTGCCGCCAGGTCGACAGGCCAACATCACGATTGTCATAGCGAATCACCCGGAAACCCTGCTGACACAACGCGACCACTACCTCATCCGGCCAGTGAATCAACTGCCCGCCCAGGCCCATCACCAGCAACAACGCAGGGTCGGACGCACGGCCGATGCTCTGGTACGCCAGACTCACCTGATCCAGATCGACCCGTTCGGTCGGAACATTGACATCGCAACGAGACGCCGCCAAAGACGGGAAATTGAACAACACAGCGATCAGAAAGACCGCTGTGGATAAAAATCGTGCACGCATGAAAAACACCGAAACGCAGAACTCCAGTAGAGCGCGAGTCTGATGAAGTTTGTACAAGCGCGCTGCCACAGTTACGTGACAGTTTGATGAAGAGTGCTGAACGGTTGTGGGGCATGCGGGCCCACCACTCATCGGAAAACAACCTCAGCCTGTTATTTATGACAGTTGCCAGCCGCCAGCTTCGAGCCTTCAATCCTCTGACGCACCAATGCCCAGCGGTTCAGGCACCATCTCAAAATCGGAGCATGCTATGAGCGCTTTTACAGCAGAACAATTGGCCGCACTGCAACACGAAAGCCCGCAGCAACCGGTCGATCCCTTCGCAGAGATCAAGTCAGAGGGGGTATTTACGCAGGATGGAATACTCAATCTGTATCCTGTCCTGATTCCTGGCTGGCACAAGGTCGACTACCCCGTGGCATCGTACGGGGTCAACGCTGACGAAACGGCTGGCGCCGGAATTGGCTGGCTGATTCTCTTCCACTCCTACGAATTGATGGCGGCGCAAGACACGATACGGCTGTACATGGGCAAACGCCTTGAGCCGGGCCAGGTCCCGGATCCGACAGAGGAAGGTACCCTGATCAAGACAGTCGTGGTCCCTTCCGATCACAACAACCAGGACGTACTCAGTTTCATTCCCAGAGGCGCCATTGAAAGACCGGGCATCCACCGGTTGTGGTACACCGTCGAGCGCACCAGCGGCAATGGCCCCGAGTCCTCGGACGGAATCGTCGTATGGTTCAAGCCGACCTTCCCGGACAGCCTCGATCCGACGGGCAACTCCAGCGAACGAGTGCCTTTGCAAGCCCCTGAATTCCCATCGATCATCGATCAGGCGATGGTTGAGAGAGGCGTTGATTTCATCATTCCGCGCTGGACGATCATGAGCCCGGGGGACACAGTTTTGATGACTGTAGGCAATCAGCTCGTCGCTTACGTGATCAAGCCCGAAGAGATTGATCAGGACATCACGATTTTTGTCCCATCATCCGTTCTTGAATTGATAGGGCCTGCCAAGCCATTGCTCGTCAGTTACAGAATTCACGATCAGGTGCACAACAGCAGCCACACTTCAAAAATGGGTGACGGGGAGCTGGTTCCGGATAAAACCTATCTGGACATGTGCTGGGTAAATGAAACGGTGGATGACGTGTTGTTCATCGACACTCTCGATGGCCATCCAATGGAGGTTGTCGTGCCTGTTAAAAGGGGTGACGCCATCACCGGGGACACCGTGGAGCTCAAGCTTTATGACCCCAGGACCGAATTTTCACGTCTCTTTGGTCCCCTGATCTACAGGACACCCAGCGTAACGTTCCCTGTTCCCTATGCGGTCGTGAAGCAACTCGCCCCTGCGACCATAACGCTGAGTTACGAACGCATCAGAATCGAGAACGGCGAGAAGATCCGCACGCCGTCCTACCCGTACTCTCCCGAGCTGGTCGGCGAAAAATATCGCGGGCCCGCCCCTACAGCCCCCCAGGCCCATGGCGGCGTACTGTCGCCAGACCTTGCAGAGACCGTTGTGTATGTCGGCCCGGACATCAAGGGGCTTGAAATTGGCGATAAGGTAACGTTGACCTGTCTGAGCACGAGCGCAGGTGGCACCACTCGCCTGCAAATAGAAGAGAGGTTTGTCACTCGTTCGATGGTGATCCCAGGGGCGGGAATCATCGTGCCGTTCGAGATCGACACGAGGCACTTTGACACGTACCTGAGTGGCTCATTCAAGGCTACTTACACCGTAACCGGGGAAAATCACCTCGCCCCCCTGGAATCTCATGCTTTGCTTTTGCACATCGGCCCCGTCGAAGACACCTTGGATGTCGTCAACGTCGGCAAGGACGAAAACGGTGTACTCGATCCCAAGGATATTCCCTTCGGCACTCCGGCCATTTGCCCGGCAAAGGCCCATACCCAGGTCGGCGACACGGTTTACCTTCAGGTGTGGACCGCTGACGACAGACTCGTCTGGGTCGACTCGCTACCCATTACCGCCGCTCACATCGGTAAGGACATTGAGTTCAGATTGACGTTCGAACTGATCGACTCGCTGAACCACCAGGTCATCCGTATCGACTGGTACATTGAACGTAACCGAGCACTGCCGCTGACGGCGCCCGAACTGGAGTTACGCGTTGGGGATGTGGCTCTGGAGCTCCCGCCTCCGACGCTCGTTGAGGTGACCACCGGCAACCGAATCAATCCGCGGCTTACCGAAAAAAGCACGACCGTCGAAATCACCTATAAAGGCATGTCCGCCGCCCATCGTATCGCTCTGATCGTGATTGGCCGCGCCGGCTTGGGCAGCCCTGTCGTGGCCACGCAGCCAGGTAACGCCAACGGTACGCTACTGATCGAATTGCCACTGACGACAGTGCCCGCCAACCTGCGTCACTTCATGAAACTTCGATACCGTGTGTCCCAGCCCGAACTACCTGACCAATACTCCGGCGTCACCACTTATGAAGTCACCGCTGTACCCGATGAAGCCATCGTGTTTCCGAGCCTCAGCATTGCACAAGCGCCGGATCACAAGACGCTGGACCTCAGCACGTTTCAAGGCGATGCGCGCTGGAGTCTGGCGAGCTGGCTATTTATCGCCATAGGGACCCGAATGCGCGTGGCCTTGGGTGGAAGCAATGCGGCGGGAGCCGATCATCCCATCATATTGTTCGATGGCGTGATTACTGCCGATCATGTGAAAAGTGGGTTGAGCGGAGTCATCAACCGTCAGCAACTTGAACTGTTCAAGGATGGCGGTCAGGTGATGGGGCTTTCGATTGCGAACTTCAACAACAAGGGTGGCGTCGACACGTTTTTCCCTGTTCGTGAGTTAACACTCCTGAACAAGACCTGGAGTCTGCTCATCAATAGAGCGATCGATGCCAATACAAACGCTTCGATTCCCAACGGCGGCAGCACCAAAACCAATCGCGTGACGTTGTCCGGCACGGGTAAACCGGATAGCACACTTACACTGTTCCAAAACGATAATGTCCCGAAACCCATCGACTCATTCAAAGTGCCCGACAGCGGCAACTGGAGTTACACCGTCACAGTAACGGCCTCGTCGTTTTATCGACTTACCGTTATGGAGCAACCCACAGGGCGAACCTCGAACCTGTGGACGTTCAGTGTATTGGCACCCGAACCGGCTCCCGTCAGACCGCACATATTACTGGCGCTTAATGCAAGAGGTCAGAGCCTGTATGACTACCAGCACACAAGGACGACCGGTATCAGCGTGAATGGCGTTGCCGCGCCCGGAGCAATGGTGCAGATATTGCTCAATGGAATCGTCGTTCAGGACCGCGTTTACGTGGGCACTAATGGCTTCTGGCAGTCTGTCCTTTTTGGAGTGGGTTCTGGCACACACCGGATCAGTGTAAGAGGCTTGTATGGCAACTATCCCGTTTCGCTGGTATTCACACAGTCGGTGACCTACGGCTAGGGTGCTGAGCGGTCGTATTCAAGACCGAGTCGCCTGCTTCGCGAGAAAACCTGCCTGTTCCCACAGGATTGATGTCGTACACAACTTCTGTGATCGACCTCTCCCCCGTGGGAGCGGGCTTGCTCGCGAAGGCGCCAGAACAGGCGCCGCAGGATTTAGGCCAACTGACTGCGCAACTGCCGCGCCGCCGCCACCATGTTCACCAGCGCCGCCTCAGTCTCCGGCCAGGCCCGGGTCTTCAACCCGCAATCGGGGTTTACCCACAACCGCTCGGCCGGAATGCGCTTTACCGCTTTGCTCATCAACTTGACCATCTCGGCCGTGTCCGGCACTCGCGGCGAGTGGATGTCGTAGACGCCCGGGCCGATGTCGTTCGGGTAGTCGAAGGCTTCGAAGGCCTCCAGCAATTCCATGTCCGAGCGCGAGGTTTCGATGGTGATTACGTCGGCGTCCATCGCCGCGATGGACTCGATCACGTCATTGAATTCGCTGTAGCACATGTGGGTGTGGATCTGGGTTTCGTCACGCACACCCGATGCGCTCAAGCGGAACGCTTCCACCGCCCAGTCGAGGTATTCCTGCCATTGCGCCCGGCGTAGCGGCAGGCCTTCGCGGAACGCGGCTTCGTCGATCTGGACGATCTTGATGCCCGCAGCTTCCAGGTCGACCACTTCATCACGCAGGGCCAACGCCAACTGCTGCGCCTGGATTTTGCGCGAAACGTCTTCGCGCGGGAACGACCACATCAGCATGGTCACGGGACCGGTGAGCATGCCTTTCATTATCTTGTCGGTCAGGCTTTGCGCGTAGGTGATCCAGTCGACGGTCATGGCGTTCGGGCGACTCAGGTCGCCGTAGATGATCGCCGGTTTGACGCAGCGCGAACCGTAGCTCTGCACCCAGCCGAACCGGGTGAAGGCATACCCCTCAAGCTGTTCGGCGAAATACTCGACCATGTCGTTGCGCTCGGCTTCACCGTGCACCAGCACGTCCAGCCCCAGGCGTTCCTGGATTTGCACGGCGTGGCGGATTTCGCTGTGCATGGCATCGGTGTAATCGCTGGCCGAGAGTTTGCCTTGCTTGAAGGCCTGACGAGCCAGGCGGATCGAACCGGTTTGCGGGAACGAGCCAATGGTGGTCGTCGGGAATGCCGGCAGCTGCAAGCGCGCACGCTGCTGCTCGATCCGTTTGGCAAACGGCGAATGGCGTTGGCTGTCTGCCGCGCCGATGGCGTTGATGCGGGCCTGAACATCCGCCTTGTGGATACGCGGCGATTGGGCGCGACTGGCCGCAATGGCGCGGCTTTCAGCCAGGGCGGCTTGCACCTTGGGCGCTTGCGGATCGTTCAGGGCATCGCGCAGCACGGCGATCTCACCGCACTTCTGCACGGCAAACGCCAGCCAGCTTTTCAGTTCGGGGTCGAGTTTGTCTTCACGCGCAAGGTCCACCGGGCTGTGCAGCAGCGAGCAGGAACTGCTGACCCACAAGTTATCGCCGAAGCGCTCCTGGGCAAATTGCAGTTGTGCCAGGGCTTGCTCCAGTTCGCAGCGCCAGACGTTGCGGCCGTTGACCAGCCCCACCGAGAGAATCTTGTAGGTCGGCAGTCGATCCAAAACCTGGCCGAGCTGATCCGGCGAACGCACCGCGTCAATGTGCAAACCTTGTACAGGCAGGCCGACGGCCAGCCCGAGGTTGTCTTCCAGGCCACTGAAGTAGGTGGCCACGAGTTTTTTCAGCGGCGAGTATTGGAGGATGTGGTAAGCGCGCTCGAAGGCGTTTTTCCAGGACTGTGGCAGATCCAGGGTGAGGATCGGCTCATCGATCTGCACCCACTCCACGCCTTGGGCGGCGAGGCGGCCGAGGATTTCGCCGTAGATCGGCAGCAGGCATTCCAGCAGGTCGAGCTTGTCGAAGTCGTTGCCCTTGGCTTTGCCCAGCCACAGGTAAGTCAGCGGGCCGATGATCACCGGTTTGACGTTGTGGCCGAGGGCCTTGGCTTCTTCGACTTCATCGAACAGCTGTTCCCAGCTCAGCTTGAACTGTTGGTCGGCGGTGAATTCCGGGACCAGGTAGTGGTAGTTGGTGTCGAACCACTTGGTCAGTTCCTGGGCGTATTGCGCCTTGGCATGTTCGCCGCCGCAGCAGGTCGCGGTGGCACCACGCGCCATGGCGAACAAGGTGTCGAGGGTCGGCAGGCCGCGCTCATCCTTGACGCTGTCGAAACGCTCGGGGATCACACCGAAGGTAAGCGAATGGGTCAGTACCTGGTCGTACCAGGCGAAGTCGCCCACGGGCAGCAGGTCGATGCCGGCGTCTTTCTGCAATTGCCAGTGGGTGGCGCGCAATTGGCGGCCGACGCTGTTCAGGGCGTCCTGATCGAGATCGCCCTTCCAGTAGGCTTCGAGGGCTTTTTTCAGTTCGCGGTCGGCACCGATGCGCGGAAAACCAAGTGTGTGGGCCAGAGCCATGGTGAATTTCTCTCTATAAAGGATGCTGTAAAACATGCTGCTATTGTCGACAGCTCAGCCAACATGAGACAAACTCAACCTTTTCGTGTTGATCACAAGTTTTCCTCATGGAGCCCTCGGTGCTTGAAATCCGTCACCTGAAAACCCTGCACGCCCTGCGCGAAGCCGACAGCCTGGTGGATGCGGCCGACCGCCTGCACCTGACCCAGTCGGCGCTGTCCCACCAGTTCAAGGAGCTGGAAGAACGCATGGGCATGCCGCTGTTCGTGCGCAAGACCAAACCGGTGCGCTTCACCAGTGCCGGCTTGCGCCTGCTGCAACTGGCCGACGCCACCCTGCCGTTGCTGCGCAGTGCCGAGCGTGACATTGCACGGCTGGCCGGTGGCACGGCGGGGCGTCTGCACATGGCGATCGAGTGCCACAGTTGCTTCCAGTGGCTGATGCCGACCATCGACCAGTTCCGCGATGCCTGGCCGGAAGTCGAACTGGACCTGGCCTCGGGTTTCTCCTTCGCCCCGCTGCCGGCGCTGGCCCGAGGCGACCTGGACCTGGTGGTGACCTCCGATCCGCTGGAACTGGTGGGCATCACTTACGTGCCGTTGTTCACCTACGAAGCCATGCTCGCGGTGGCGAACCAGCACCGCTTGGCGAGCAAGCCGTACATCGTGCCCGAAGACCTGCTCACGGAAACCTTGATCACCTACCCGGTGGAACGCGATCGGCTGGACATCTTCACCCGCTTCCTGGAACCGGCCGACATCGAACCGGCGCAGGTGCGCACCTCGGAACTGACGGTAATGATGATGCAACTGGTGGCCAGCGGTCGCGGTGTCTGCGGCATGCCCCATTGGGCGCTGCATGAGTACAGTTCACGGGGTTACGTGAAGGCCAAGCGACTGGGGGAGAAAGGCTTGTTTGCGACGTTGTATGCCGGGATCCGCGCCGACATGCTGGATGCGCCGTACATGCGCGACTTTTTACTGACGGCCAAGGACACGTCGTTTTCGACGCTGGATGGGGTTAGTGCCGTTCGATAGAACGATCAAGGCTCAGCGGTGATCTCGCGCCACATATGGATCTTGTCGAAGTAGTCTTCGCCGACCCGCACCGCCAACGGTTCCAGGCCAAATTGCACGAAGCCGCAGCGCTGATACAGCCTGAAGGCGGCTTCGTTGCCGGCGGTGACGGTTAGTTGGATCAACCTCAGGCCCTGATGACTCTGCGCTTCAGCCAACGCGGCCTGTAACAGTTGATAACCGAGCCCGCGCTGGCGCACCTTGCCGGTCACGTACATGCCAAACAGCGTCGCCTTATGCCGGGCCTTTTCCCGAGTCTCGAAGGCCAGGCCGACGATGCCTGCCAGCTCCCCTTCCTCGAACGCCCCGAGCAC
Source organism: Pseudomonas sp. FP1740 (assembly GCF_030687165.1). Taxonomy (NCBI): domain Bacteria; kingdom Pseudomonadati; phylum Pseudomonadota; class Gammaproteobacteria; order Pseudomonadales; family Pseudomonadaceae; genus Pseudomonas; species Pseudomonas sp. FP1740. The sequence goes on along the minus strand of NZ_CP117461.1, from coordinate 1,256,683 downwards.
CCGGTCCAGCTTGCTGGTCAGGCGCGATTCCCACCACCCCAGCGGCATCGTGGCGCGCTCGCGCACGCTGGAAGTGAACGCCTGGGGATGCGAGTCGTAGGCTTCGAGCATCAGCGCCCGATAATCCAGGGCATGACTGGCATCAAGCCGCTGAATCCACATGTTCAGGCCACTCGCCGCTGCTCAAACATCAACCGCACCGCCAGCCCGGACAGGACGAAGCCCATGAAATAGCGCTGCATCGCCAGCCAGTTCGGGTTGTTGACGAACCAGGAAGCGATGCCTGCGGCGAACAGCGCGATCAGCAGGTTGACGCTGAAGCTCACGCTGATCTGGGTCAGGCCGAGGATGATGCTCTGGTTGAACACCGAACCGTGCTCAGGGGAAATGAACTGCGGAAACACCGACAGATAAAACACCGCGATCTTCGGGTTCAGAGCGCTGGTGAGAAAACCCATCGTGATCAATTTGCGTGACGAGTCCGCCGGCAACTGCTGCGCCTCGAACGGCGAACGCGCACCGGGCTTGACCGCCTGCCAGGCCAGCCACAGCAGGTACAAAGCACCGGCCCACTTCAGCACCTCGTAGGCCACCGGCACGGCCATGAACACCGCGGTCAAACCCGCTGCGGCAGCGAACAGGTGCACTAGAAATCCCGCAACCACACCCAGCAATGACGTCACCCCGGCCTTGCGTCCCTGGCAGATGGAACGGGAGATCAGGTAGATCATGTTCGGCCCCGGCGTGAGTACCATCAGCAACGCCGCGGCGGCAAAAATCAGTAAGTCTTGAAGTGGAATCATGGGCATCCTGTCCTTGAAGTCAGAGGGTCTGGGTGATCAGGCGGTTTCGATCAGCGAAGCTCGATAAAACGGCAAGATCAGGTCGCGTGTCAATGGCGCCAGCGTGAGATCGCCGTTGGTGGCCGGGTCGATCCAGCGCACCTCTTCGATTTCTGCCGCCGGGCAAACGTCAGAATCGATGGTCAACTGAAACAGTTCGGCCTGTACGACAAAACCAGGCTCGTTGGCGGCCGGTGCCGAGAATGGCCCCAGGTAGGTGGCGTGCGCCGGATCGATGACCAGTCCCAGTTCCTCCTCCAGCTCACGGGCCAGGGCGTGGACCGGTTGCTCATGAGCCTCGATCTTGCCCCCCGGCTGCATGAACGCCTGGGTGCCGCGCTTGCGCACCAGCAAGGTGCGACCGTCGGGGCCGATCAACAGGGCAGCGGCAATGTGGATGATGCGGGGCGAAGCGGTGGATGAAAGCGTCATGGATCAGGATTGGCCTTGGGTAAAAGGCGCAAGGATCACATGAGCGCCGGCTTTTCGTCACGCCGAAAAGCATTGTGGCGAGGGGGCTTGCCCCCGTTGGGCTGCGAAGCAGCCCCAAAGTCTCTGATGTATCAAAGATCTTGTGAGTGCTACGCACTCAAACGGGGGCAAGCCCCCTCGCCACAGCCCGCTCCCACTGTTGATCAGTGCTGATAGCTCAACTGGTTTCGAGAATCGCCACTTCCTCCGGCACTTTCACAAAGATGCTGTACTTGGCACCTTCCATCGCCTCGAACGCGATCAGTTTCTCCACCAGCGGCCCGTTCAACACCTTGCCGGCATTGAGCAGCAGCATGCCGTTGTCGGCATTCAGGTTGCGCGCCAGGATCATGCCCGCCGCCAAGTCCCGGGTGGTCAGCACCTTGACCGTCGGATCGGCCAGCGTCACATCGCTCAGGTAAGCAGCGCAGACCCGAATGAAATCCTCCACCAGTTCCGGGTCGTAGAGCCGACCGGCGTACTGGCGGATATACACCAGGGCTTCATCGCTATTCATCTGCCGTTCGAGGATCAGCCCGCGCTGCAACTCGATGAAGTCCACCGCCAGTTTCAGCAACCGCGAACCGAGCGGAATGGCCTCGCCCTTGAGCCGATCGGGAAAACCGCTGCCGTCCCAACGCTCCTGGTGGTGCAGGATCAGCCGCGCGGCATCTTTCATCGGGTCGAGCGTCATCAGCAGCGACTCACTCTGCTTCGGATAACCCCGATAGCGCTCGCGGTCATTGTGATGCAGCAGATCCGAAGGCGTGCTCATCATGCTATCGGTCCAGCTCAATTTACCGATGTTGTAGAGCGCCGCCGCCATGGTCAGGTCTCGACTGGTGGCTTCGTCCAGGTGATGGAGTTTGCAGTGCACCCGCACCAGTTCGATGATCTGCCGGTTGGTCTGCTTGGCAGGTGGCAGGCGCAGGTTGGCCAGCAACGAAAACACTTCCGTGCCGGTGACATAGCTGCGTTTGAGCTCTTCGTAAGCCAGGTCCAGCATGTCAGCGGTCTGTTGCAGCTCGCTGGTGCGGGCCGCGACGTGTTTTTCCAGGGTGATGTTGAGCAGCTTCAGTTTTTCGTTCTGGTCCCACGTCTCCTGCACCAGACGCAACCGCTCACGCTCGGAATACTGATAGGCCAGCGATTGCCGCAGCGTCAGCAGCATTTCCTCATCGTGCCAGGGCTTGCTGATGTAACGATGAATCTGCCCTTCATTGATGGCTTTGATAATGGCCGAGGGGTCGGCATAACCGGTCAACATGATCCGGGTGGTGTCGGGGTAGCGCTGATGGACGTGGGCCAGCAGCGTGGCGCCGTCCATATTGGGCATTCGCGCGTCACTCATCACCAGATCGACCGACCGCTGCTCCATGATTTCCAGGGCCTGGGCACCGCTGGTGGCCAGCAGCACCTCGTAGGGCTGGCTGCGCAGCAGGCGGCGCAGGCTATTGAGAATCGACTCCTCATCGTCGACCAGCAGTAACGTGGGTTTATCGGCGACAGTCGTGGGGAGCTGCTCTTCCATGGCGATACCTCAAGTGAAACCAGCCTCTCTATGTCAGGCGCGAAAAAACATCCTCTGACTTTCCCGAGCCTGACCTACAGGCTAGATGATTTTCCGACCGACTCCGCAAATGATTCGTTTCAGTCAACCGGGCGAATATCCGACCGGACGACTATGCTCAGGTCACTCGGATCCAAACAATGCCCGCTCCGTCCAGCACTCAGGGAAGGGATACCCTCTATGAGCTCATCGCACCAAACTGCTGTCAGTACAGGCGCATGTCAGTGAATACGCTGCTTGTGCGGACTAATCGTCGGATTCTCATCGTCGACGACACCGCGTCGATCCACGAGGATTTCGTCAAGATTCTCAGTCCGTCATCGATCGAAGACGACAGTCTGGCCAGCGCTGAAAACGCCCTGTTCGGCACCCCCGTGACGGTGTCGTCGCAAGGTTTTGTCATCGAATCCGCGTTTCAGGGCCGTGAGGCGCTGGACAAGGTCGAGACCGCACTGGCGAATGACTCGCCCTACGCGATGGCCTTCATCGACATGCGCATGCCGCCGGGCTGGGACGGCCTGGAAACCATCGAACGCCTGTGGCAGGTCGATCCCAAGCTGCAAGTGGCGCTCTGCACCGCGTATTCCGACTATTCCTGGGAAGACATCGACGAGCGCCTGGATCTGGGCGATCGCCTGCTGATCCTGAAAAAACCGTTCGATGCCATCGAAATCCGCCAGATGGCCAGCGCATTGACCGCCAAGTGGCAAATGACCGAAGACGCGGCGCTGAAGATGTCCCTGCTGGAGCAAGCGGTCGAGGAGCGTACCCGAGAGCTGTCCGACGCCAACATCATTGTGCAGAACAGCCCGACCATTCTGTATCGGCTGCGCGGCGAACCGTCGTTTCCGTTGATGTATATCTCCCACAACATCACCAAATACGGCCACATCGCGGCGGCCCTGGTGGCCTCGTCCAACTGGGCTCAGGAGCTGATCCATCCCGACGACCAAGAGAAAGTCGATACGGCCATGGCGCGGGTGCTGGACCGCCATGCAGCCGGTGCTTCCATCGAATTCCGGATGCGCACCGGCGACGGTGACTGGCGCTGGGTCGAAAACCGATACATCCCGGTGCGCGACGATGAAGGCCGCTTGCTGGAAGTCGAAGGCATCATCATCGACATCACCGAACGCAAACTGGCCGAGGAAAAGATCGCCCTGCTGGCCCGCACCGACGGACTGACCGGGCTGGCCAACCGCGCGACGCTGATCGAGCGCCTGCATCAGGCGTTCGCCGCCGCCCGGCGAGGGGCCACCCCGTTCGCCATGTTTTACCTGGACCTGGATCACTTCAAACGCATCAACGACACCCTGGGCCACCCGGTGGGTGACCTGTTGCTGCAGGAGGTCGCCCGACGGATCAAAACCTGCGTGCGGGAAAACGACGTGGTCGCCCGCCTGGGGGGCGACGAGTTCGCGATTCTGCAACTGGACGTCGGCGATCCGACCCAGTCAGCGGCCCTGGCCGCCAAGGTCCGCGATGCGCTGGTGCTGCCCTACTCCCTGGCCGGCAACGACGTGCGGGTCTCGGTCAGTATCGGCATCAGCAGCTACACCCAGGTCAGCCTCAGCGCCGACAGCCTGTTGACCCAGGCTGACATGGCGCTGTATCGCTCCAAGGAAAAGGGCCGCAACCAGTACCACTTCCACTCCGAGGAAATCAATCAGGAAGTGGTCGAGCGCATGACCATCGCCAACGACTTGAAAACCGCCATCGAACGCGACGAGCTCGAACTGCATTACTGGCCGGAAGTAGACCTGAGCAGTGGCAAGATCCTCGGCATGGAAGCGCAGGTCAGCTGGAATCACCCCATACGCGGTTTACTGGAAGCCCCGGCATTCCTGCCCGCGGCGGAAAAGACCGGCATCATCATCGCCCTCGGTCACTGGGTGCTGGAGCGCGCCTGTCGGCAAATGCACCAGTGGCGCGACGAAGGCATGGCACCACCGGTGGTGGCGATAAAACTGTCCCTGGCCCAGCTCAAGAGTGGTCCCGAGCTGATCTATGACGTGTTGCGCACCACTGCCCGCTGGGATCTGTGCCCGTGGGACCTGCGTTTCGACGTCACCGAAGCGACCCTGGCCCAGACCAAGTGGACGCACAACGATATCCTGCCGCGCCTGCATGAGCTGGGGGTGAAGATCGCCATCGATGACTTCGGCACCGAATACTCTTCGTTCGACTACCTCAAGACTTACCAGGTCAATCACCTGAAACTCGCTCAGGCGTTCATCGACACCGCCGCCCACGACGCGGCCAGCGCCACCACCTTGCGGGCCATTATCAATTTCGCCCGCGACGTCGGAATCGGCATCATCGCCGAAGGTGTCGAAACCCAGGAGCAACGTACTTCGCTGATGGCTACCGGTTCACCGATGAATGCCCAGGGCTACTACTTCAGCAAAGCGGTCAGCAGCCAGCAGGCCGCCGAACTGTTGAAGGCCGGGAGCATCGTGCACGCGAATCAAAATCCCGGAGCAATGCCGGGTGATTCGCAACGTGCCACGGAGGACAAGGAATGAAAACTCCGTTCATCCAGGCCAACCGGCGCATTCTGATCATCGATGACACGCCCTCGATCCATGAGGACTTCCGCAAGATTCTGGGCGCCGATACCGACGATGAACTCACCCTCGCCGGCACTGAAGCCGCGCTGTTCGACACCCCACAAACGACTCGGCTGGTCTTCCAGCTCGACTCCGCCTATCAGGGCCAGGAAGCACTCAAACTGGTCAAGCGGGCCCAGGCAGAAGGTCGCCCTTACGCCATGGCGTTCACCGACATGCGCATGCCCCCGGGCTGGGATGGTCTGGAAACCATCGAGCGGCTCTGGAAGGTCGACCCTAACCTGCAAATCGCGCTGTGCACGGCGTTCTCCGATTACACCTGGGAAGCCATGGCCGAACGGCTGGAGTTCGGCGATCAATTGCTGGTGTTGAAAAAACCTTTCGACAGCCTGGAAATCCGCCAGATGGCCAGCGCCCTGACCTGGAAGTGGCAGATGGCGCAGGACGCGGCGATGAAAGTACTGAGCCTTGAGCAAACCATCGAAGCCCGGGTCCATGAACTGCTCAAGGTGTCTCATCTGTTGCAGTACGACGTGTTGACCGAGCTGCCCAACAGCACCTTGCTGGGTGACCGGCTGAACCAGTCCCTGGCCTTGTCCAGACGCCATGACAAACAACTGGCGGTGATGTTTCTGGGGCTCGACCGCTTCAAGCGCATCAACAATGCGTTGGGCCACCCGACCGGTGACGAGATGCTCAAGCGTGTCGGGCAAAGCCTGGTGGCCTGCGTGCGCGCCTCCGACTCGGTGTTTCGCTACGGCTCCGACGAATTTGTGGTGATCCTGGCCGACATCCACCACCCCCAACAGACCAAGGGCATCGCCGAAAAACTGTTGAACGCCATACGTGCGCCCCAGCACGTCGCCGGGCACGACTTGAGCGTGACGGCCAGCCTGGGCATCAGCATCTATCCCGATGACGGTTTCGATGCCATCGCACTGATCAAGAAAGCCGAAACCGCGATGCGCAACGTCAAGGAAAGCGGCCCCAACGATTTCAGCTTTTTCATCGATGAGATGAACCAGCGCGCGCGGGAACAGCAGACCATCGAGTCGGGGATTCGCCTGGCACTGGAGCGGAACGAGTTTGTCCTGCACTACCAACCGAAACTCGACCTGGGCAGCGGCAAGGTGGTCGGCGCCGAGGCGTTGATCCGCTGGCAAAAACCGGGGCACGGCTGGATCTACCCGACAGACTTCATTGCAGTGGCCGAAGACAGCGGCTTGATCGTGCCGTTGAGCAAATGGGTGCTGGCCCAGGCCTGTCGGCAAGCCCGTACCTGGCAGGCAAAGGGCCTGCCGAATCTGTGCATGTCGGTGAACGTGTCGGCCATCGATTTCCGCCAGCGGGATTTTGTCGACGGCATCGAACAGATACTCCAGAACACAGGCATGGACCCGGCCTTGCTCGAGCTGGAAATCACCGAAGGCGTATTGATGCAGAACGTCGATGCCACGATGGTCGCGCTGAGTCGGCTCAAGGCATTGGGGGTACGGCTGGCCATCGATGACTTCGGCACCGGCTATTCCAGCCTGAGTTACTTGCAACGGTTTCCCATCGATGTACTGAAAATCGATCAATCGTTCATTCGTGGCCTGGGCCGTGACAGCAACGACGCGGCTCTGGTCGGCGCCATCATCAGCCTGGGCAAAAGCCTCAATCTGACGGTCATTGCCGAAGGGGTGGAAACCCTCGAACAACTGAATTTTCTCAAGGCGCTCCATTGCGAGGAAGGCCAGGGTTACTACTTCAGCAAAGCCGTGGAGCCGGACGCCTTCGTGCAATACCTGACCTCCGTAAAGCCCCTCTCCTGAACGATGTGCAACTACACACAGGCCCTGAGCCAAGGAATCATAAGATGTCACGTTCCTTCTGCTACTTGCTCCTTGCGCCTCTACTCGGTTGTTGTCTGATAGCCAGTGGCGCACCGCTGGACGAACCGCTCAAACCCTTGCCCGCAGTGCCCGAGCAGAATCCCTTGCAAGTCGAACTCGGTCGCCGGTTGTTCAACGAACCACGGCTGTCGGTCAACAACAGCCTGTCCTGCGCCAGTTGCCATCGTCTGGAAATCGGCGGCGCCGACGACAAGGCATTGTCCACTGGCTTCAAGGGCGATCCCTTGACGATCAATACCCCGAGCGTGTTCAACGCGAGCCTGAACTTCCGGCAATTCTGGAATGGCCGCGCCGATTCTCTGGAAACCCAAGCCCACGAAGTAGTGCAGAGCCCCAGTGAAATGGGCAGTCATTGGGAGCATGTGGTCCAGATGCTGTCCGCCGACCCGGATTACAAAAGCGCTTTCACCAAGGCCTACCCGGACGGCGTCACCATGAACAATGTGCAAAGTGCCCTGGCCACCTATGAGCGCACGCTGATCAGCGCCAACTCGCGTTTCGACCAGTACCTGTCGGGCGATACCGACATTCTCACGACTGACGAGAAATACGGTTACCAACGTTTCAAAGACTACGGCTGCATTGCCTGCCATCAGGGGGTGAACATCGGCGGCAACATGTTCCAGAAATTCGGGGTCATGGGTGATTACTTTCAGGCTCGTGGTAACCCCACCGAAGCCGATCTGGGCCGCTATCTGGTCACCAAGGCCGAAGAGGATCGCAACGTGTTCAAGGTGCCGAGCCTGCGCAATGTCGCCGTGACCGCGCCGTACTTTCACGACGGCTCGGCTAAAACCCTCGAAGAGGCGGTAGACGTGATGTTCAAGTTCCAGCTCGGTCGTGTGCCCTCCGACAAGGACAAGGACCTGATCATCAAATTCCTCAAGACCCTGACCGGTGAATGGGGAGGCAAACCTTTATGAAAACATTCCCCCGTCGCAACCTGGCACTGCTCGCAGCCGTGGCCGTGCTGCTGGCCTCGACGCTGTTGTTCCTGTACCTCAAGTCCAGCTCGAACGAGACGTCGACCTACGCCGAATCCCGGGACTTGATCGGTCGGATCAAACAGTTGAACGCGCAATGGGAAACCGAGATTCTCAAGGCCAGGATCGCCATCAGTCACAACTACGATCCGCTGGTGGCACCGCTGAGCGAGATGACGCGCCTGTGGGAGCGGTTCGAAAGCATGGAGTCCAATCACGGTCGCAACGACTCGCCGACCTGGCGTGCCAGCCATGATGCGTACCTTGCCGCCATCCAGGAAAAAACCCGGTTGGTGGAACAGTTCAAATCCCACAACGCGGTGCTGCGCAACTCACTGGCGTTCTTGCCCACTGCCGAAGACGACATCCAGCAACCACTCGCCCAATTGTCAGATGAAGACAAGCTGCAACTGCAGAACATCGCCACCGACACTTACGACTTGCTGCTCAGCAGCCTGGAATTCGCCCAGGTCACCTCCGACGATAAAGCGGCGGATATTCTGCTGGGGATGAACAAACTGGGGGTTAACAAGCAACGATTGCCGGAGCAGTTTCACAGCCCGATCGATATTTTGAGTAACCACGTCACCCTGATCCTGCGTGAGCAACCGGTGGTCAATCGGTTACTGGAAAACATCGAAGCCATTCCCGTGGCCGAACGACTGGACGACATTACCGGCCTGCTGAACAAGGACCAGCAGCAAACCGACGCCATCGACCGGCGCTACCACTTCTACATGCTGGTGTTTTCGACGCTGCTGGTGCTGGTGCTGGTGTACCTGGCGATTCGCCTGATGCGCAGCTTCGGGGAGACTCAGCGGGTCAACAAGGAACTGCAAACCGCCAACGAAGTCCTCGAACAACGGGTCGAAGAGCGCACCCGCGAACTCAAGGATACCCAGAGCGAATTGCTCGACACCGCGCGTCAGGCCGGCATGGCCGAGATCGCCACCAACGTGCTGCACAACGTCGGCAACGTGCTCAACAGCGTGAACATCTCGGCCGATCTGGTCAGCCGCCGGCTGCGTAGCAGCAAGACCCAGGGGCTGGGCAAGGCGATGCAGCTGATCAACGAGCATCAAAGCGACCTCGGCACCTTTCTGACCCAGAACGAGAAAGGAAAACTACTGCCCGGCTATTTGAATCAACTGGTGGAGGCGATTGCCCTCGAACAGCAAGGCATGACCGAGGAACTCGCGCAGCTGAGCAAAAGCGTCGATCACATCAAAGACATCGTCGCCACCCAGCAGTCCTACGCGGGGGCCAACAACCTGGTGGAACCGCTGTACATCAGCGAATTGCTCGAGGACGCCCTGCGCATGAACGCAGGCGCCTTGACCCGGCATCACGTCACGGTGGTCAAGGAGTACGGCGACGTACCGCAAGTGATGGGCGACAAGCACCGCTTGTTGCTGATCCTGATCAACCTGATCAGCAACGCCAAATACGCCATGTCCGACCTCAGCAACCGAGCCCGACAGATCACCCTCGGGGTAAAAGTCGTCGAGGACACGATCCTGCAAATCAGCGTCAAGGATGACGGCGAAGGCATTGCACCGGAAAACATGACACGGATCTTTGCCCACGGTTTCACCACCCGCAAGGAAGGCCACGGCTTCGGCCTGCACAGCTGCGCGCTGGCCGCGATCGAAATGAACGGCCACCTCACCGCCCACAGCGACGGGCCGGGCAAGGGCGCCCTGTTCACCTTGCAGATCCCGTTGAACCCCGTCATGGAGGAAGCATGAGCGACCTATCGAACCGCCGCATTCTGCTAATCGACGACACCCCGTCCATCCATGATGACTTTCGCAAGATCCTCACCCCGACATCGGCCAAACATGCGGAACTGGACGAAATGGAGGCCGCGCTGTTCGGCAGCGAAGTGAAATCCACCCAACCGCTGTTCGAACTGGATTCAGCCTATGGCGGTCAGGAGGGCCTGGGCAAACTCGTCCAGGCCTTACAGGAAGACCGCCCCTACGCCCTGGCCTTCGTCGACATGCGCATGCCCGAGGGCTGGGACGGTGCACAGACCATCGAACACCTGTGGCAGGAAGACCCGAGCCTGCAAGTGGTGGTGTGTACCGCCTATTCCGACTATTCGTGGGATGAACTGCTGGAGCGCCTGCATGCCCACGACCGCCTGCTGATTCTGAAAAAACCGTTCGACAACATTGAAGTCCAGCAGATGGCCAACACCCTGCTCACCAAATGGGACATGACCGAACGGGCGTCTATCCAGATGAGCCATCTGGAGCATCTGGTGGATCAGCGCACGGCCCAGTTCAAACAGGCCAGCGAAGCATTGCAGCGGGAAATCGACGAGCGCAAACAACTGGAAAGCCAACTGGTGCAGTCGGAAAAACTCGCCTCGCTGGGGCAACTGGCGGCGGGTGTCGCCCATGAAATCAATAACCCCATCGGCTTCATTTCCTCCAACCTCGGCGCCCTCGATGGCTATTTCAAGCAACTGCAGGCCATGCTCGATGCCTATCGGGAGGCGGAGGCGGCCATTACCTCAAGCGACGTCCTCGAACGTCTCGGCCAGCTCCGGGAAAAGGTCGAGCTGGCGTTTCTGCGCGAAGACATTCCGCTGCTGATCAAGGAGTCCAAGGACGGCATCAATCGGGTCGGGCAGATCGTCAAAGACCTGAAGGACTTCTCCCGCGTCGACTCCAATCAGGAATGGCAGTGGACCAACCTGCAACAGGGCATCGAGTCGACGCTGAACATCGTCGCCAATGAACTCAAGTACAAGGCCGATGTGGTGAAGGAGTATCAAACGCTGCCTGACATCGAGTGCCTGCCGTCGCAGATCAATCAGGTGATCATGAACCTGATCGTCAACGCGTCTCAGGCCATGGGGCCGGAACGGGGCACCATCACCCTGCGTACCGGGCTTGAAGGTGAAACGGTGTCGATCGAAGTCGCGGACACCGGATCAGGCATCGAACCGGAATGCCTGCAGAAAATATTCGACCCGTTCTACACCACCAAACCGGTGGGCCAGGGGACAGGGCTCGGGTTGTCCCTGTCCTATGGCATCGTGAAAAAACATCGGGGCGATATTTCGGTACGTAGCGAAGTCGGCGTGGGTACCACGTTCCGGGTCGAGCTGCCGGTGCGGCAATCGAAAGCGGCTGTCTGACCAGCCGAACAAGGGATCAAATCTCAATCCAGGCTGTTTTCGTTTATTCTCCAGGCGCAGAATGCCTGACGCTCTGTGCTAACACAGGAGATCTCTGTGGCGAGGGCGCTTGCTCCCGCTGGATCGCGAAGCGATCCCAAAACAGGCAATGCGTTCAGTCAGACAAATCCCGGCAGCAGGTTTTGCGACTGCTGCGCAGCCGAGCGGGAGCAAGCTCCCTCGCCACAAAAACCTGTATACCACGGTCCTGCATGACCGAGCCCGAACCCAAGGAAACCGTATGAGCCTGTCACTCCTGAGCCGCTACGCCTTCTTTGCCGTCTGTGTGATATTCACCCTCGCCAGCCTGCCCTTCCTGGCATACGACTGGCTCTGGCCGATCGCCGCCGTCACCGGCGGCCTCAGCCTGGTGGGCCTGTTCGACCTGCTGCAAAGCCCTCATGCGGTGCGCCGCAACTACCCGATCCTGGGCAATATCCGTTATCTGGTGGAGGGCATTCGCCCGGAAATCCGCCAGTACCTGCTCGAATCCGACAGCGATGCCCTGCCCTTCTCCCGGGCCCAGCGTTCACTGGTGTATTCGCGGGCCAAGAACGAGAGCGCCGACAAACCTTTCGGCACGCTGATCGACGTGTATCAGTCGGGTTTCGAATTCATCGGCCACTCGATGCGTCCAGCGCCGTTGAGCGACCCAAGCAGTTTCCGGGTGATGGTCGGCGGTCCGCAATGCACCCAGCCGTACTCGGCGTCGGTGTTCAACATCTCGGCCATGAGCTTCGGCTCCCTCAGCGCCAACGCCATTCGCGCGTTGAATCAGGGCGCCAAACTCGGCAACTTCGCCCATGACACCGGCGAAGGCAGCATCAGCCCCTATCACCGGGAAAACGGCGGCGACCTGACCTGGGAACTGGGCAGCGGCTACTTCGGCTGCCGCACCGCCGATGGCCGCTTCGACCCGGAACGCTTCGCCGCCCAGGCACAGAACCCGCAAGTGCGGATGATCGAAATCAAAATGAGCCAAGGCGCCAAGCCCGGCCACGGCGGGATTCTGCCCAAGCACAAAGTCACCCAGGAAATCGCCGAAACCCGTGGCATCCCCATGGGCGAAGACTGCATTTCGCCGTCGCGCCACAGCGCGTTTTCCACACCAATCGAAATGATGCACTTCATCGCGCAACTGCGTGAACTGTCCGGCGGCAAACCGGTGGGCTTCAAGTTTTGCCTGGGCCACCCGTGGGAATTCATGGGCATCGCCAAGGCCATGCTGGAAACCGGCATCCTCCCGGACTTCATCGTGGTCGACGGCAAGGAAGGTGGCACCGGCGCTGCGCCCGTGGAATTCACCGACCACATCGGCGTACCGATGCGTGAAGGCCTGTTGTTCGTGCACAACACCCTGGTGGGCCTGAACCTGCGGGACAAGATCAAACTCGGCGCCAGCGGCAAAATCGTCAGTGCCTTCGACATCGCCAGCGTCCTGGCCATCGGCGCCGACTGGGCCAACTCGGCGCGCGGCTTCATGTTCGCCATCGGCTGCATTCAGTCACAAAGCTGCCACACCAACAAATGCCCCACCGGCGTCGCCACCCAGGACACCCTGCGCCAGCGCGCGCTGGTCGTTCCGGACAAGGCCCAGCGCGTGTACAACTTCCATCGCAATACGCTCAAAGCCTTGGCCGAAATGCTTGCCGCCGCAGGCCTGGAACATCCTTCACAGTTGTCGGCCAAACATCTGGTGCGGCGCATGTCAGCCACCGAGATCAAGCTGTTCTCGCAGTTGCATGTGTTCCTCAAGCCAGGCGAGTTGCTGACCGGTGAGGTGAATGGCGAGTTTTACTCGCGGATGTGGCAGATGGCACGGGCGGACAGTTTTGAGCCTAACGAAACGGCTGCCGCATAGGGTGTTTTTGCGCGCCGACCTCAACGGTTGGCGCTCCCTCCAGAATGAACAAACGAGCCTCACTGTCTCCCTCTTTCAACGTCAGCACCTGTTTCCAGTGTTCGGGAAACAAGGCGTCATGTTCAGGGCGCACATAACCCGTTACCCACCAGACCCTCTTGGCGTTCAGTTTCAGGGTCGAAAAGTCATTGAAGAGAATCCAGAGCAGGTGACGGGGAATGAGTGCCCAACCACCGTATTCGGCGGTTCCCCACAGGGTGCCGGTCGGCGATTTGACGACGTATAGCCTTGGTTGAATGCCGGTGGCGTTGTAGTAGGTGAACGGTAAGTACCAATACAGGTTATCCACAATGATCTCGTCCCCCGGACGCACCTCGCGACCAAGACCTGCTACCACGGCGTCCAGTTTCGCGTCTCTGCGAATGCTGGTGCCGTTCATCTCATCCGTTTGTGCATAAACCGCCGCCAGCCCATGGGCTTCTACCCACACAATAAAAACCATGGCGATAGCCGCAAGGGCGGCATGACGTTGGCTCAATGCGTCCAGCGCGAGCGCAACGATAAGGGGCAACGCTGCGGCAGCGAACACCAGGTACCGGGCATTGAAAACCGGAACGATCAGCGACACCAGAAACACGGTCAGCACCGGGACAAAGAAATAACCCACCAGCAAGACGCTGAGAGGGCGTGCCTTGAATAGCACCGCCGTAGCGCAAACAACGATCAACACCGAGGGCAATACGCGCCATAAGGATGAATAGCTGGTCGAATCCCCCATCACCACCAGTTGCCAAACGAAGGTCAGCACCGTCGGCCAGGTGAGCGGCGGTATCCATTCGAGCCCGTCCATTCGCAACAATTGACTGATGAGAGGCGGTGCCCACGGCAGGTACAACACGACGATTGCACTGTTGGCCAGTATCCACGCACGTGCGGATACCGTGCCCTGAACCTTGCGCACCCGCCACCAAAAAAGCCAATGCACCAACACGCACAATGCGGCGAAGTAGTGCGTGTAAAAAGCCGCCGTCATCAGCAGCACGTAAAGGATCGGAAAACGCTTTTGATCCATTGCCCTGAGCCAGCAGACCAGCGCCACGGTCGCGCCCATGAGCCAGAAGCCGAGCAAGGTGTACATTCGCACTTCCTGGCTGTAACGCACCGATATCGGCAGCCATGCCAACAACAATGCCGCTGTCCACGTCGCCCTTCGCGTCGCCAACAGGCTCATCAATTTAATGCCCAGCAACAGTGTGCCGACATCGGCCAGTGCACTCAGGGACCGCGCAGACAACACGCCATGACCGAACAGCACCATCCAGTAATGCAGCAAGACATAGTAAAGCGGCGGATGAACATCCCGAGCCGTCGTGGCCCAGATGTACGCAGGCGAGCCCTCGGCCAGCAGTATGCTGTAAGCCTCGTCGTACCAGATGACCGGCACGGTGATGGCGTGAAACCTTGCGAACAATGCGATCGCCAGCACCACCAGCAGAACCGCCCCGTCGGCAAGACCGGATGGAAAACGTTTGAAACGGATCCCAGGGGCGCTCATCGGCTTCACCACTGCAGCGTGGCAATCGGCGCCGGCTCTTTCATCACGATGAAACCGTAGTCACCCAACAAATAGAGGCTGTAGAACTGGTTATCCACCAGCGGTGGATAACCCTGATAACCCAACAGCGTCGCGTTGCGTCGCTCCCTCTCCGCGACCACGTTGGTGATGCCCGCCTTCGGCAGGTTTTCCGCCAGCATGTAGAAGTTGATGTTCAGCAAATAATGCAAAACCGGCATCTGTTTGAACGAGCCTGCGGCCTCCACCAGCCAGTGATCGGAATAACTCACCGACATGTAAATGCGCTTGGCTTCGCGCAGTTGCCGATGGGCCGCGATGTCATGCCCCAGGGAAAACAGTGCGCTGGACGCAAAGGTGTTCTGCACCGTCAGTACGCGGCCGTAAGCGTAGGACAACGAAAGCATCGCCAACAGCGGAACCACCAATAGCAACGCCAGCCGTTCATGGATGGGCGCCAGCGCCAGATGGCTCAAATAGAACAACAGCACCAACAACACCGCAAAACCCATCAAGGTTCTGGCGCCCTCATTGAAGTCGCGAAAAAACAGCGCAGCCCCCGACACCAGCAAGATCACGACCGGCACGGTCAGCACGCACACCAGGCCCATCACGACTTTGCTCAGCCCTGTGTCCTGGTGTTCCATCACGTTGCGGGCCAGCCGCACGCTGCCAGCGATGGCACACAACAACAGCACGGCGAACACCCAGGTGAATCCACCGTGAAACAGCAGCACGACTTTTTCCAGCACGCGGCCAATGTTGATCTCAAGTTGCAGCCAAGGCGCCGCCGCCCAGTTCAGGAACAAAACACGGGTCTGATCCATGTATGGATAAGCGGTGACGCTGTAGATCAACCCGCCGAGCACCACCTGGGCGAGTTTCCAACCGATCAACTCGCACCACTGCCGCCAGGCCCACTTGTCGTTCGCGGCCCTGAGCAGTTCCAGGCAACACAGGCCCAGAAACACATTAAGGCTCACCTGATAAAGCCCCAGCCCCAAGGCAATCAGGAAGGCCGGCACCAGCCATTGCAGGATGCGCGAAGGATGACGAAACGTGATCGCGTAGATCACCGCCACCAGGCTCAAGGCGTTGGCCGGCCCGTCGTATTGATACGACAGGTTCTGCAGGAAGAACGGGTTGTACCAGAGCGGCAACACCACCAGGCAGCAGGATAGCGTCGGCCGGGGATAGTAATGGAATGTCAGGCTGGTCAACGCAAACGCCATGGCCAGGGTGGCGATCAACAGCGGCAACGGAAAGATGTTCGGCGCGGCATCACTGAAGGTCAGAACGTTATAGAACAGTTCGGTGAACAGCCGCCCCTGGCTCGCCCAGGCCGTGCCGGCGGACAGCGAACGCCAGTTGTCATCGATGTAGGGATAGTCGGCGAGGATCAGCGGAATGACATAAATCAGGGTCGTGAACTGAAAAAACAGCCAGACCCGACGACGGCCGATTTCGCTGCTGAAAAAATCGCTCAGTCTGCCCATGCTAAAGCCCGACCCGGTCTTTGCCGCCGATGATGTCTTTGATCACATACCGGGGCCGGTGCTTGGCTTCGATGTAAATGCGCCCGATATACTCACCGAGGATGCCGATGCCGATCAGTTGCACACCGCCCAGAAACAATACGGCTGTCATCAAAGAAGGGTAACCGGGGACACTGTTGCCGAAGAAAATCTTGTCCAGCACCATGTACACCGCGTACAGCACCGCGAAGATTGAGATAGCGCCGCCGATGTAAGTCCATAACCGCAATGGCACGGTGCTGAATGAGGTAATGCCTTCCAACGCCAGGTTCCACAGTTTCCAGCCATTGAACTTGCTGCGGCCCGCCACTCGCCGGGCCCGCTCGTACTCCACCACCACGGTGGTGAAACCGGCCCACGACAGAACGCCTTTCATGAACAACTGATGCTCGGGGAGTGCGCGAATCACATTGACCACCTTGCGGTCCATGAGGCGGAAATCCCCGACGTTCTCTTCGATACGGGTGTAGGAAATCCTGTTCAGCAGGTGGTAGAACAGCGACGCGCTGTGGCGTTTCAGGTAACTGTCGCTGGCACGGTCCCGGCGTTTGGCGAGCACCACATCGGCGCCCTTCTGCCACTCGGCAATCAACCTCGGGATGACGCTGATCGGGTCCTGCAGGTCCACGTCCATGGGGATCACCGCATCGCCGGTGGCGTATTCCAGCCCGGCAAACAACGCCGGTTCCTTGCCGAAGTTGCGCGAGAAATTGATCAGCAATACCTGTTCATCGGCCCTGGCCAACGCCTTTGCCTGCTCAGCCGTCTGGTCGGTACTGCCATCGTTGATGAACACGATCTCCACGTCACACAGGTCGAGTCTCAATTCACGGCGCACCGCCTGATAGAACAGACTGATCGCCTGCTCTTCGTTGAATACCGGGACAATCAGCGAAACCTTCACGTTTCACACTCCTGAGAACCGAAGTGTAGATGCTCGCCAGATGCCATCAGGCGGCGTTCCGGTGTGCGAACCGTCCGGCAGACCGACGGCCACGCCGTTCGATCCGTTCGCGATAAGCAGCTGAGACATTCGGTAATATCCAGCCTTTTGCAATTGCCTGTGAATCACGGCACCCTGCGCGCCGCCGGTATGCGGCGCGCCATCTTTTACTGCGCCCACACCTTATTTCCCCCGTTCAAGAGCCCGCCGTCATGACGTTTGAACGCGATCACCGAATCGATTTTTTTCGCGGCCTGGCCCTGATCTTCATTTTCTGGGACCACGTGCCGCAGAACCCGCTCGCGCAGTTCACGGTGCGTAACTTCGGCTTCAGCGATGCGGCGGAGATTTTCGTGTTCCTGGCCGGTTACGCGGCCGTGCTGGCCTACGGCAAGATCGCCCGACGCGACGGGCTCATGGTCGCCACGGTGAAAATCCTGCGACGCGCCTGGGTGCTCTATGTGGTGCACATCTTTTTGCTGGCGCTGCTGATGGGCATCGTGTTTTTCGCCAATAGCCACGTGGAAACCCGCGATCTGGTGCAGGAAATGGGCTTGCAGTACTTCCTCAGCAATCCGCAGCAAGCGTTGATGGACGAGTTGCTGCTGCGCTTCAAGCCGAACCTGATGGACCCGTTGCCGCTGTACATTCTGTTGCTGCTCGGCCTGCCGCTGGTACTGCCGATGCTGCTGCGCAAGGCGGAATACGTGGTGGGGCTGTCGGTGGTGCTGTACCTGCTGGCGCCATGGCTTCAGTGGAACCTGGCGGGCACCGACGGGGGCGTGTGGTTTTTCAATCCGATGGCCTGGCAGCTGCTGTTCATTCTCGGGGGCGCGGCGGCGATTCACCGGCAAAGGCCTCGGGCGCCGCAACCTCGACCGCTGACTCGACAGCCGGTTTTCATCGCGGCTCTGACCTATCTGGTAATGAGCGGGATGATCGCGCTGTCGTGGAAATGGCCGACCGTGCATGACGCGTTCATGCCCCAATGGCTCGGCGAATGGCTCTATCCGATCAGCAAGACCAACCTCTCACCGGCGCGTCTGCTGCACTTCCTCGCCCTCGCCTACGTCACCGCCAGGTTGTTGCCGGACACGGGCTGGACGCAACACTGGCTGGCGCGACAAAGCTGTCGCATGGGCCGATATTCCCTGGAGGTGTTTTGTTTTGGTGTGTTGCTGGCGCCGTTGGCGGACATGCTCAATGCCTTGGGTGGGAACGTATTGGCGATGCAGCTATTCAGCGCAATGTTGGGGGTCGGGTTGATGGCGTTGCTGGGGGCTTGGCTGGATTTCAATAAGCGGTTGAACATGCCAATACCCGTGGCAGCCGTTTAAATGCAAAAGCCCCGATCATTCTGACCGGGGCTTTTGCATGGCTGGCGTTACAACTTACGAAGCCGAACGCACCGCGCCTTGCGTCACATTGGTCGGCTGCAACTTGAACATGTAGAACAACACCGTCAGCAGTACCAGGAACGCCGGGCCCACATACAGCGCCACTCGGGTGTCCGGGAAGTACGCCATCAGGCCGACCACCAGCACCAGAAATGCCAACGCCAGATACGAACTGATCGGGTACAGCCACATGCGGTATTTCAGGCCGGCACGTTCGCTTGCGCTCAGGCCTTTGCGGAACTTGAGCTGGGCCAGCAGGATCATCACCCAGGTCCAGATCGCGCCGAAGGTGGCTATCGCGGTAACCCAGACGAAAACCTTCTCAGGCACCATGTAGTTGAGCAACACGCCCAGCAACAACGCGCCGATCGACAACAGCAACGCACGACGGGGCACACCGCCGTTCGAGGTTTTGGCGAAACCGGCCGGGGCCTGGCCGTTCTGCGCCAGGCTGTAGAGCATGCGCCCGGTGCTGAAGATGCCGCCGTTGCAGGACGACAACGCCGCGGTGATCACCACGAAGTTGATGATGCCGGCGGCGGTCTTGATGCCCAGACGCTCGAAGGTCATCACGAACGGGCTGCCCTGGATGCCGATGGCGTTCCACGGGTAGATCGAAAGAATCACGAACAGGGCGCCGACGTAGAACAGCAGAATCCGCCAGAACACCGAGCCGATCGCATTGGGGATGGTCTTCTGCGGGTTCTTCGCTTCACCGGCAGTCAGGCCGATCATCTCGACGCCGAGGTAGGCGAACATCACCATTTGCAGGGACATCAACACGCCTTGCACGCCATTGGGCATGAAGCCTCCGTGGGCCCACAGATTGGAAATCCCCAGGGCGACGCCGTCGTTGCCGAAGCCGAACGCGATCACGCCGATACCGCCGACCACCATCGCAATGATGGTGACGATCTTGATCAGGGCGAACCAGAATTCGAACTCACCGAAGGCTTTCACCGCGATCAGGTTGATCGAGCCCATGCTGACCAACGCGGCAAGTGCCCAGATCCAGCGCGGCACGTCGGGGAACCAGACGCCCATGTACACCGCCACTGCGGTGATTTCCGCGACGCAGGTCACCAGCCACAGGAACCAGTAGTTCCAGCCGGTCAGAAAACCCGCCAAAGGCCCGAGGTAATCCTGGGCATAACGGCTGAACGAGCCGGCGACCGGATTGTGCACGGCCATTTCGCCGAGGGCACGCATGATCACCAGGATCGCCAGACCGCCGATGATGTAGGAGAGCATGATGGCCGGACCGGCCATTTCGATGGCCTTGGCCGAACCCAGGAACAGGCCGACGCCGATACAGGCACCGAGTGCCATCAGGCGAATATGCCGTTCGCCCAGTTCGCGTTTAAGCGGGCCGCCCTGAGCGGTCTCGCCGTGAGGCAGGTGATTGCCGACTGGCATAGGGGTGCAACCTCGTCTTGTTATTGGATATGACCACCGAGTGTCGAAGCGCCGACCGATAAGCCGGTGCCTAGTGAAACCGGGCCTGTCTTGTGGACAGACACGTCTTGCAGGACAAAACCTCCAAGATCAGCGGGGCGTGCAGTATAAAAAGCTAACGACAGGTGTTTTCACTATATAAAACACAATATTCAGCGATAACTAACGGGTAATTCCCGCAGAACGGAGTGGCATTACCTGGCTTATGCAGGTTTTTTCGCCACTGAAACCGCACGGAGTATTGCACAGCAATGGTGCATCGTCATGCCCCTACCTAGGCAGCATTTACCTCGTTGATGCGTCTAGCTCAACCCTTTCAGACGACACCCCTTGTGGGCAGGGGGCTTACTGTGGTGAATCCTTCGCAGGAATCAGAATCTTCACTCAGCATTTGCAGAACCGAAACAGACAAGCGGGCACTAGCGTGGAAAGGTCACCTGACTATTACGCAAGGAAGCAATGGATTGCCTACTCAACCAAACTCTCATCGCCTGCGCTTTGGCAGAGCCTCTGAAAACGGCCGCGCTTACCTCATCACCGCAGTTATTCACGAGCGCCAACCCATATTCTCTGACTGGCGATTGGGGCGTCTGCTTGTCGCAGAACTGCGCCGAGCTCACGATGCGGGTTTAGTGAATTCAATTGCCTGGGTTGTGATGCCCGATCATTTTCATTGGCTAATGCAGCTGCAGGGCAACAATCTGGGCAATGTTGTCGGCTCTACCAAGTCACGCTGCACCCTGGCAGTGAACAAAATGAACGGTCGGTGTGGTCCGCTATGGCAAAGCGGCTACCACGACCGGGCAATCCGCGATGGAGAAGAACTCCTGCCATTCGCTCGTTACATTGTTGCCAACCCTTTAAGAGCGGGGCTGGTCAATAAAATTGGCGATTACCCGTTGTGGGATGCCTGTTGGCTATAAACATCTGTGAGGGATTTCTGTGACGAGGGGGCTGTTGTGGCGAGGGGGCTTGCCCCCGTTGGACTGCGCAGCAGTCCCCAAAAAACAGCAGCACTGAATTTTTCAGGCACGCCGCATTTAAAGGGCTCACGACTGCTGCGCAGCCGAACGGGGGCAAGCCCCCTCGCCACAGGCAAGCCCCCTCACCACAGTAAGTCCCTGTCCACAGTAAGCTCCCTTGCCACAGTTGATGATGCATACCTGATATTTGGTTGTTCACAATTTTTTCACCAACGCCAACCACCGTCTAAGCTTCAAACAAGTCCGATCAATCTGCGTGAATGGATCAGTCGACTATGGGCGCTTTGTGGCAAACCGATTCGAGTGACACTGTGGTTCCGACTGAACGTGTGGATGAAGCGCCTTTACCTGAAAAACCCCGTCGTTCACGGCACGGCTGGGGGGCGTTCTGGTTGCTGCTGCTGATTATCCTGATTGTCCTGGGCCTGGCCGCAGCCAAGGAAATGCGCACCTCCAAGTTCCAAGCCCGGGAAATCAGCAAATATGCCGCCTCGCTGAAATACGAACTGCAACCCGGCCCCAGCGACGCGATTCGCTACCCTGGCGAAGGCCCGTTCGATCAGCGTCTGGGCTACAGCTCCCTGGATGAATTCCTGCCGCGCCTGCTCAAGCGCGATTACGTCATAGCGGCGCAAACCCGCTTTTCGCCTGCGTTGATGAAGTACAGCGACAAGGGCTTTTTCATTCCCTATACCGAGAAAATCCAGGCCGGGCTGTCGATCACCGATTGCCGTGCGGCCCCGCTGTACCAGTTCAAGTATCCACAACAGCTCTATTCAAGCTTTGCCGCGATTCCACCGGTGGTGGTCAACAGCTTGCTGTTCATCGAAAACCGCTTTCTGCTCGATCCGCACCAGCCCCTGGCCAACCCCGCCGTGGACTGGCCACGGTTCGGCATGGCGGCGTGGTCCCAGGTGGCCAAGCTGTTGCGCCTGCCCGGCCAATCGGCGGGCGGCAGTACGCTGGCGACGCAGCTTGAGAAGTATCGACACTCGCCCGACGGGTTGACTGTGTCGGGCGCGGAAAAAATCCGCCAAATGATTTCCGCCAGCGTGCGGGCCTATCAGACGGGGCCGGAAACCCTTCAGGCACGGCAAAATGTGATTCGCGATTACCTCAACAGTGTTCCGCTGTCCGCGGTACCGGGCCACGGTGAAGTGCACGGCATGGCCGAAGGTTTGCGCGTGTGGTACGGCGCCGATTTCAACAAGGCCAACGAACGGCTGGCCAGCACCGACACCGATCAGAAAAGCCTGGCGGAAAAAGGCCTGGCCCTGCGTGAAATGCTGTCGCTGATGATTGCTCAACGCCGCCCTTCGCACTACTTGACCAAGGGCCGCGATGAATTGGCCAGCCTGACCGACAGCCATATTCGCCTGCTGTCACAAAATGGGGTGATCGATGCGCCGCTCGCGGCGGCGGCACTGGCCAGCCAAGTGACCTATCGCGACTGGCAGACCCAGCCCACCATCCAACCAATCGAAACCAACAAAGGCATCAGTGTCGCGCGCAGTCGGCTGGGCAGTTTGCTCAACCGTCCGCTGTATGACCTCGACCGCCTCGACCTTTCCGCCACCAGCACCCTGCAAGGCGAGCTGCAAACCCAGGCCACCGCATACCTCAAGCATTTGGCCGACCCGGCTTATGCAGCGGAAATCGGCCTGATCGGCGAACGCCTGCTCACCCCCACCAGTACCACCCAGGTGCGCTACAGCTTCACCCTGTTCGAACTGACCCCGGACGGCTCGCGGGTGCGGGTGCAGACCGACAGCACCGACCAACCGTTCGACATCAATGAAGGCAGCAAGCTGGAACTGGGCTCCACCGCCAAAATGCGTGTGCTCACCACTTACCTGCAGATCATCTCCGAATTGCACGATCGCTACGCAGGCATGACCGTTGCCGAACTGAAGAAAACCGAAGTCGCCGAACAGGATCGCCTGAGCAGCTGGGCCGTCGATTACATGATTCAGAACACCGACCGCAGCCTGCCAAAAATGCTCGGCGCCGCACTGGATCGCAAATATTCCGCCAGCCCCGGCGAGGCGTTTTTCACCGGTGGCGGGCTGCACACGTTTGTTAACTTCCGCAAGGAAGACAACGGCCGCATGCCGACCCTGCGCGATGCCATTCGTGAGTCGATCAACCTGCCGTTCATTCGGCTGATGCGCGACCTGGTGCGCTACAGCACCTACGCAGGCCCCAACAGCAGCGCCGAATTGCTCAAGGACGACCGCGACCCGCGGCGTCAGGAATACCTGGCCCAGTTCGCCGACCGCGAAGGCACCGCATTCCTGTTGCGATTCTGGAAGAAGTACCAGAACAAAGACACTCAGACCCGCCTCGAGACCTTCCTCGACAGCATGCACCCGACACCGATCCGCATGGCTGCCGTGCATCGCTACCTATTCCCGCAGGCCGACCAGGAGAGCTTCAACACCTTCGTGCGTTCACACCTCAAGGGCGCCAAGCTCACGGAAAAACTCACCGACGAACGCCTCGAACGCCTGTACCTGAGTTACGGCCCGGGCAGCTACGACCTGCCGGACCAGGGCTTCATCGCCAAGGTCCACCCGCTGGATCTGTGGCTGATGGGCTACTTGCTGAACAACCCCGACGCCAAGTTCAGCCAGATCGTCAAAGCCAGCGAATTCGAACGCCAGGAGGTTTACAGCTGGCTGTTCAAAAGCAAACACAAGGGTGCCCGTGACAGCCGCATCCGCACGATGCTGGAGATCGAGGCGTTCCTCGACATTCATCAACGCTGGCAGAAAGTCGGCTATCCGTTCGACCACCTGGTGCCCTCGCTGGCCACCGCCATCGGCAGCTCCGGCGACCGCCCCGCCGCGCTGGCGGAGCTGATCGGCACCATCCTCAACGACGGTGTACGCCTGCCGACGCTGCGCATCGACAGCCTGCACTTCGCGGCTGGTACGCCCTATGAAACCCAACTGATCAACAATCCGGTCGTCGGCAAACGCGTGATGCCTTCCGAGGTGGCAACCGCCATGCGCGAGGCCTTGTCGCAAGTGGTGGATGCCGGCACGGCCAAACGCGTGGCAGGCAGTTTCAAACTGGCCAACGGCACCCCGCTGGCCATGGGTGGCAAAACCGGGACCGGCGACAACCGCATAGAAGCCATCGGTCCGGGAGGGCGGATTCTGAGCTCGAAATCGATCAACCGCACCGCAACGTTCGTGTTCTACATCGGCGATAGCCATTTCGGCACCTTGACCGCCTACGTGCCGGGGCGCACGGCCGAAGCCTTCAAATTTACCTCGGCGTTGCCCGTGCAAGTGCTCAAGGGCATGGCGCCCATCCTGATGCCGTATCTGCAACCGGGGAGTGGCACCGGATGTTTGCCCGTGGAGCTCTCCCGCCGCTGACCGGGTAGTAAATAGTTATTTTCGGCATGGAAAATTCCAATGCTTTCGGCACTCTCCACAGGTGTTCCGCGCAGTAATTCAGACTTTTACTTTGAGCGATGAAGGATAGGCTGTTGCCTTCCATAACTGCTCAAGGCTGATAAAAACAATGTCAGATTTACAAGGACGTAAAACTGCCCGCCCAGGAGGGGCAGACGACGATAAGGGCCGTCACTACGCTTTCATCCAGAGTCGAATTCACCCGACATTCAAGGAAGCTTCGTTGCGCAGGGCGCGGGAACTGAGCCTCACACAAACCCGTTCCGGACAATGGATCAGGACCGCCACTCGATCTGCTCACACACAGTTACAAGATGCCAACCTTGAACTCTGGTCTGCCCAGAACAAGGTGGATCGGTTTCTCGAAGAGTTACAAAACGTTGATGACTTCGCTGAACCCTTGCTCACCGATGCATTGATGAAACAGTACGGGGTCGACGTCGATGTCAGAACCACTTACTTGCATCTTTACTTACCCAAAGAACGCCCCTGGTATGCCATCGACGTCACAGGCGGCGTCGTCACCCGAACCGTCTCCCTGCTGAACGCAGCCCTGCACAACTTCGCACGCAGCGAAACCTGCGAGCCGGATTCCGACTTCATCAGCCAGCCCGATGAGCGCGGTCTGTTCGACGTCCTGCCGGTCAAACGCAAAATGTCCATCGCCCAGTTCCAGACCCTGTGTCGAGAGCTGGACATTGGCGCGCGCTATGCCCGATACCTTGAAGACCGCTTGCTACCCGGCGATGCCGTCGCCAGGCGTTTTCTGCAACTCAAAATCATCGACAGCGAGAAAGCCGCCTTCAAGGCAGCCGTTCAACAAGCGCTGATGACCGGCGACATTGATGCCGACGCGAGCGACCTGATCCTGAAGATGCTCGATGGCCAACGCAACCTCACCCGCAAGGGCCGGGTGATGCATTTCGCAGAACTGTCCGTTCTGGACACCCGGCTGGCCGGGATCGTACTGATCACACCGGACCTGTACCGTGAGCACAGGCGAGAGGTCGTGCCGATATTCGCGTATGTCCCACAGGACCCTGAACATCCGTTGAAAGAGTACCCCTCAACGGTCGCCTTCATGAATGAACTGACTCGCCAGCTGCGGGACAACCCGCTCATCTCGTCCACTGGAATGACTTATCGCCAGTTCTTCAGCCGGTTCGTCGATCAGCCGGAGCGAGGGCATTTTTTCGGCGGGCTGCAGCAGCGTCTGTTCGAGGTGAAATGGCATCAGAAAGATCCGCTGGATCCAGGGCCCAGCTGGCGGGAAGTGCCGGTCGAGCAGCCCAATCTTCGTTTCAGCGCCACACCGATCCGCGGTGAATTCTGGAAATACCGCTTTGAGCAGAAGCTGAACAAGATCCTCAATGACGCCCGACACATCGCCGTGTCCACCGCCGACACCGATCGCAATGCCCGATGGGCCTGGTGGGAGAATTTCAAGAAAATAGTCTCGGACATCTTCAACGTCGCCCTGATGGTCGTCACACCGTTCGTGCCGGGGTTGGGGGAATTGATGATGGCCTACACCGCCTATCAGATCGCCAACGATGTCATCGAAGGCTTCGTCGACATGACGTTGGGGCTGTGGAACGAAGCCGTCGAGCACATCGTGGGTGTGGTGGAAGATGCCATTCAACTGGCGGCGTTCGCCGCCGGGGCAAACATTGGCAAGGTCGTGCGTCTGAAAATCTCGCCACTGATCGAAGGCATGAAACCGGTCACGCTGCCCAATGGCGAGCCACGCCTGTGGTATCCCGATCTGCAGCCTTACGAGCTGCCGGATGTGAAGCTGTCGGCCGACTCCGGTCCTGACGAGCTGGGCCTGCATACCCACCAGGGCCAGGACATCCTGCCGCTGGATGACACCCACTTCGCCGTGCGGAAAGACCCGCAAACCGGCAACTACCGCGTCAAGCATCCACACCGCGCCAATGCGTATTCACCCGAGTTGCGACACAACGGCCTCGGCGCCTGGACTCACGAAGGCGAAAACCCGCGAGCATGGAGCACGCCGAAACTGCTGCGCCGTCTCGGCCACACCGTCGACGGCTTGACCGACGCGGATCTCGAGCGCGCGCGCATTGCCAGCGGCACCGACGACAGTGCACTGCGCCGGATGTACATCGACAACACGGCTGCGCCACCGCTACTGGACGACAGTCTCGAACGCCTGCACCTACAGCGCCAGACCCGGCACAGCATTGAACGGATTCGCACAGGGCTGGCGCTGGATCCGTCCTCCTACTGGTTTGAACCGCTGGCGACCTACCTGGACGGCTGGCCTGCGGATAAATCGCTGAAGGTTTATCACAACGACGACCTGACCGGTCCCTTTCGCCAGTATGGCAATCCCGAGGCAACGGCCGGGCAGACGCTGTCCACCAGCTTGTCGCACCTGTTGAGCAACCGGTTTGCGCCAAGCCTCGTCAACTTCCTCGATGAAGCGGAACTGCAAGCAGTACTCGGCCGGCCAATGGCGAAAAGCGAACAGGTGCAAGCGCTGCGCGATCGGCTGGCGGACGAAGCCAATCGCTTGCTTCCAGACATCGTTAATCAGCTGTACCAAGGTGCACAAGCATCGGACGATCCCCGGGTCAGGCTCGTGCGCCATGAGTTTGCACAGCTGCCGTCCCGTGCGGTGAAGACCCTGCTGAGCCGTGCCGACAGCCCTGATCTCAAGCGAATGGGACAAGAGCAGCGCCTGCCTTTGAACATCAAGATCCGCGCCCGTGAAGCGGACTTCGAAGTCCGGGCAAACCATGCCTATGAAGGGTTCTACGACGATGCGCAGTGGGTGGCGGAAACCGAAAGCCTGGTGCTCAATGCGCTCAGGATTCATTCCGACACATTCAATGAGTTACGCATCGAAGTACGCGAAGGCAGCGATGCCGGCCCCCTGCGTTGCAGCGTGGGCACGCAGGATGCGTCGACCGTCCGGGTACTGGTCAGGGATGAGGAGAACCGCTTCGAAGTCTGGGACGCACAAAACCACAAATTGCGGGAAGCCGCCGATTTTTTCGAAGCGGTGCTCAACGCCTTGCCGAAAAACAAACAGACGCAATTGGGTTATCGACCTGGCCAGGGCCGTTTTTTCAAACAATGGGTCATGGTCAAGACCCAGACGCCTGCCGAACGCCGCACCGTGCTCCTTGCACCACCGATCCGTCCGCGGGCGGATCACGAAGACATCATGCTGTTGCGCGGCCCTGGTTTGTCCACCCGTAAAGCCACCCTCACGGAAAGAGTGCAGGACCTCTACCCGCACTTCAACGAACGAGAAGCCGATACCTTTGTGCGATCCCTTGGCTCGCCGGAACAAGGGCATCAGACCCTGACACGACTGGACCGCGAACTGCATGATCTTGAGGCGCTGCTCAATAAATGGCGATACCGGCAACCTGATAGCTGGGGCCCGGATCGCCAAGGGTTCGTCCGCGGTGGCGGGCTGCACATCAGCGAACGGCTCATCGATTGTTTCAGGAGAAAGCCCACCGTATTCGGTGAACGCAGCACCACTTCCGATGGCGGCTATGCACTGGACCTTTCCACGGAAATCGATGCTGTCGACCTCGAGCGCTGGTGGAAGGAACTGCCGGACATCAAGCGCTACCTCGATCAGATCACCACGTTGAACCTGGACCGCACGACGTTCTCCCAGAACGCCTCCGGCCTGTTGAAAGACTTCCCTCACCTGCGGCAACTGAGCGCCCGCAGCTGCGGCTTGACGCAATTGCCCGACAGCATCGGCAAGATGCATTACCTGCGCACGCTACGCCTGATGAACAACGACATCAGGCTGACACCGGCGTCCGTCGAGCAGCTGCGAAACCTGACCCGTATCGAAACACTCAGGCTCGATGACAACCCAAGGCTGGGGACGCTGCCGAACGTTGAGCGCATGCCCAAGCTCAGCATCCTGAGCCTGAGCAACACGGGGGCCACCACATGGCCGGATGGGCTCTTTGCGCCCAACAAGCGTCGACCTCGCGGATTTTTCCTGGATCTGCAGGAAAACCCGATCAAGATGATTCCCACCGTCGTGCCCGGCTCTGACGATGCGTTTATCGTGGCGCGGACCCGCCTGTTCGAAAGGAACCTGTCGCAGGCCAATATGGTCAAGTTCCAGGCGTATCGACGCTCGGTCGGCATCTCGCCCACACAGGTCTTTACCGACGCCGCCACCGACGCGATGGCCCAATGGCCGATGAAGGACGACTCGGTGTGGTGGAGTGCCGAAGTCTCCGGGTTGGGGACCTTCCGCCAGGAAGCCTGGCACGACCTGATGTCCGAGCCTGGCTCTGAAGGTTTTTTCGCCTTGATCCAGAAACAGACCACCTCGGCCGATTACCGCGCCGGTGGTGAATTGCGTGATCAACTGAGCAGCCGGGTATGGCGAATGGTCGAAGCCGTCGACCTGGACAGCGAGTTGCGCGCCGATCTGTTCGAAATGGCGACGTCGCCCACGACCTGCGCCGATGCGGGAGCCCAGATGTTCAACCACATGGGCATCAAGGTGCTTGCCTCCGAAGCCTATGCCTTGTCGACATCGGGCGCCATGCTGGAAAGCAGGTTGGTCAGGTTGGCAAAAGGGGCGGCCCGTCTTGCGCGGGTGGAAGATATTGCACGGGCCGATTTCGCCAAACGTTCGGGCGGCGACGAAATTGAAGTTTACCTCGCCTATGAGAGCGGCCTGGCGCAACGTCTCGATTTGCCGTGGCAATCGACATTGTTGCGGTATCCCGAATGGGCCAAGGTAAACGCTGAAATGCTCGACACGGCGTTCGAGACGGTGATGTCGATGGAAGCCGGCGACGGGTTGGTCAATGGAATGATCGAACAGCCGTACTGGGAGAAATACCTGCGTGACACCTATCCCGCGGAGTTCCGGCGCAATGCCCGGATGTATGAACACAGGACCGACCTACTGGATGAACTGCGCGAGGCCCAACGCGCCTGGGCCGGTTCCAGGGAGCAGATGATTGCGCAAAGACGCGCACTCAAACAGCGGTTACTCGACCTTGCCAGTCAACTCAACATCCCGGAAAGCCTTGTGCTCACCGGCGAGGAAATGACGGACGAGGTCTATGGTGGATTGCTCAACGACATCGGCTACGAGGAAAAACAGCTGAGCCGTCGGTTGACCCGAGCGGCGCTGCAAAACGCCGGATAATCAGCCCCCGCCCTGAAGGCGATCACGCCTTCAGGGCGCCTTCCACCGTTATCCCACTTCGGCGTCCCATATCACGGTGATGTTTCCGGAATAACGGGACGACACCCCGGGCTGGATCATGTAATCCACATAATTCGGTGTAATCTCGAAATGCAGGGCGCCTGGCGCGCGATCAACGTAGAAACCAGGCCTGAACTCCTGTGCATTCACCTGGCCTATGCGCAGCGGTCGACGGTTGACCGGTTGGCCGCTGACGTCCGTCAAGCCATTGGGCAGGCTGACACTCAGTTGTACCTGGGCAACGCGACTGGAAACAGGGTCGCGGATCAAGCAATGCGTCGACCCGCCCTCTCCGCACTCCAGGTGCATTTTGAAGCGGCTCGACGACGAGATGTTGAACGTCTGATCGCGAAACAGCCGGGTCGGTTTACGCCCCTGGGTCAGCCAGGCTTGCCAGCCACCCTGCGGCACCAGTTCAACGCTGCGTCCACCGGGCGGGATCTCGACTTTCAACGTGTGCTCGACACTCAACGTGAAGTTGAGAGTGATCAAATCGTCGTCAGGCAACATGACATCGCCCATGTCGAAATCCTGGTGCGGTCCGACGGTGTAGTTCAGCACGCCGCGATAGGTGCCTGCCGACATTTTGAGCGGGTTGGGCGTGGCCAGCTCGTAGCTGAACCCCGTGTTTTCATAAGCGAACTGGTAGTCCTGGGTAATGTCTTTTTGTGCCTGCTTGGCACACACCTCCGCATTGGCCGGCACTCGCCAAAAGAACGCATAGTACAAGGCAGTGCCATAACCCACCCCGCCATATCTGCAGGGAGGAGGCGCGTTGACCCAGGTACTTTGCCAGACCCCTGTGGGCAGAGGCGTCTTGATCGTGTAAGCGGCACCGATACCGTTCACGCGCATCCTGAGCGTCTCGGACTCTCCGGTATCGTCGTGCACCACCGTGACGTCTCTCCAGGATGAAGGAACCCGGAACATCGCGCCCCGACGCTGCTCGTGCATCGCTGGTATGTCTGCCGCCATCCGGAAGCGAACGGGCAACAAAATGCTGAAAACGCCCGCCTCGCAGTACTCGGGGTGATCTCCGCAATACCCGCCCTGAGGGGTCGTATTGATAAAGGTGTTTTGCATCGGTTTCGCCGGATCGGGACGAAATACCGCGGTCATTTCAACGGTGCTGGCGAGCGCGGTCTGCATGAACGCCCCCGCCAAACCCAAGCCGCTCAGCGGGATGATTTTCCTGAGCATTTCCATGATTGCTGCACTCCTTTTCACCGCATGGGCGCAAGACACTAAACCTCTGAATCCCACACCACTGTCACGTTTCCCGAATAGTGTCGTTGTTGTCCGGGGCGAATCATTGCTGCGACTTCACTGGCGGGTATTTCGAAATGCAGCGTTCCCGGTTTGCGATCCACATAAAACCCTGGCATGAACAACTGCGTGCCAGTGCCGTCAAGGCGTAGTGGCCGACGATTGACAGGTTGACCGCCCGCGTCCATCAAACCCTGGGGCAGACTTACGTCGACGTTCAGCGGCACAAAGTGACCGGACAACGGATCATGCAGCGAGCAGGTATTGCCTTGGATGTACTGGCACTGCAACTGCATCTTGAAACGTGAACTGGCGGAAATGTTGAAGGTCTGGTCGCGGAACAGGCGCGTCGGTTTTCGTCCTTGCGTCAGCCAGGATTGCCAGCCGCCCTGCGGGACCAGTTCAACACGGCTTCCACCGGGAGGCACCTCGACCTTGAGGGTGTGCTGAACGTCCAGCGCGAACTTCAACGTCAATGAAGTACTGCTGGGCAGCATGATGTCGCCCATGTCGAAATCGCCGTGGGGGCCGATCGTGTAAGTCAAATTACCGAGATATTTTCCCGAGGACATACCCAACGGGTTAGGGGTCACCAGTTCATAGGCAAAATCGAGATAGCTGTAACGCAGCCAAGGCACATTGAATTTTGCCTGTTTATGACACGAGCCTTCGGTCGGGGTTTTCCAGAAAAAAGCATAGGTATTCGACGTGTGCATACCCTCGCCGCTGTAAAGACAGGGAGACGGTGCCCAAACCCAACTCAGCCCCCACAGTTGATTGTGGGCAAGCCGATCATCGTTGCCTCCACCTACCAGACTGGTCACGTCTTCAGTCACGTATCTCGATCCTATACCCGCAATGCGCACCCTAACGGTTTCCGCTGCCCCGGTGGATTCGTGGAAAACCGTCAAATCTCGCCACTGCGCCGGCGCTTTTATCAACGCACCCTTGCGTGGATCCTCGTGATGGGCGGTGATCGGCGCGATGGAGTCGAATCGGATCGGCACCCTGATACTGAACATTTCGTTGTCGATGCATTGCTGAGGATATTGGGCGCAATAACCACTGGGTGGCGTGTCATTGTTGAATTTATTGCGTTGCGGGTACGCCGAGTCCGGTTTGAACGAGGCTTGAATCTGCACCTCCTGCGCCCATACCGATGACAGCGATCCCAGGAGCAAGGCCATTACACCTGCACATTGTTGTAATGCTTGAAAACGAATCATCTCTTTGGGCCTCATAGAATCGGTATCAAGCACCCGGCATCACCGCGTTGAAGATCATGTTGACGCTGCCAAAGTAACTTCCGGGCTTGTAAACCCCATCGGCAGGCGGCATCGGGAGGATTTCCAGCACCACGCGTTTACCAGGCGCGGCCTCGGCCAGGGACACCACTTCGCTGCTCTCGTGCTCGCTCAACTGTTTGCCGTTGAACAGCACCCGCAAGGCAATGTCATGGGCGTCGGTGCCGTTGGACAGATACGGCCGGCCTTCCAGCCGCGCCTCGATCGAGCCCGCTTCGTTCTTCACGTCGAAGTACTTGCGCAAGCCACCCAGTGTCGACGACGTCAAGTTCCAGGGCAGTTGCTGTTCGCGATGGATCCACCCTGGGTCCGATGGAATGACATAAAACGCCTGGGTCGGAATCGTCACGAACACCTCGAAGGTGTGCTCTTCCCGGGCGGCGAAGAGATTGGCGCTCGTGCACATGGCCACAACCGACAACAAGACCTGGGTCAGCTTTGTGCTCATGGGTTATCCCTTCACGTCCAGTTTTTTACTGCGTTCACCTTCCACCAGGGTGAACTGATACTCACGACCGGCCTGTTTTTCGAACTCAAAAGTACGCCCCGCCAGAATGTGATGCTTGGTCGTGGGCTGGCAGTCCTGCTCGTTTTTAACCGAACAATCCTTGAACTCATCGATCACCACCACGCTGTTGCCGTTGTTGCGAATCCGATACATGCCTGCGCCGTTTTCAATCGCACTGTCGAAGCGTGTTTCCTTTGGCCGTACGAAAAACACCGCGCCGTAACCCGCTAGCACGGTCACCCCGGCCGACAGGGATTTTTTGTAGTCTTCCCGCTCTTCGCCGGACACTGCGAATTCGTCTTCCTTCTCCGGCACCACCGGCACAAACCGCACCCGGAAGTAGCGCTCCCTGTCGCGCTCGCCCATGAACAGCAGACGGGTGCCCTGCATGCCATTGGCAGGCACAATCAGTCGCGCGGGACTTGCCATCAAACCATCGCGGGACTTGCCGTCGGTGTTGGATTTGAGCGGCACTTCCTGCGACTTGCCGTCGGCGTCGTAGAGAATTTCGAGGATGTTGACCTTGACGAATGCAGTGCTGTCGCCGCCGTTGAACACGCGTTTCAGGTACGTACTTTTATCGCCGTCCAGATAGTCGTAAACGGTGCCGATATTGATGCTCGGTCCGGCATGAACAGCTTGGGAAAACAAACAAAAACCCACAAATGCCAAAAGACGTTTCATCGTCCCTACCTCGTTAATTAATCAAGTGTTCCCGGGGGGTTAACCCGCGGTTGGAGCCATGAAAGTCGCATCGGCCAACGTATCCGGCGTGCAACGCAAATCGCCGATCATCAGCACGTTGTTTTCGGTACGCCCATTGTTCGGGTCCAGGCGGAACTGGCAAAGCAACTGGCTGCCGTGGCGCACTTCCAGGGTCGGTGAACCCGCATTCATTTCCATGGAGAAGAAGCCGTCCACTTCGCTCACCCCACGGCTGGCGTGGTTGATGATGTGGTGGCCTTTAAGCGGATTGCCCTGCGGGTCGATCAGGCGACCGAGGACGGTCAGGGTTTTCATCACTTTCACCTGGCGATATTCCACCCCACCCTTGTTCAGGTGATAGCTGGAACGGGCCGGTTGGATGGTGGCGGCCGGAACGTGGTTGCCCTCGAAATCGAAACTGACCGAGCTGCTTTTGTACGCGGTGATCGGCACGAAATTGCGCCCGGGCTTGAGCACCGCGCTGCCGCCGCTCAAATCATCGGCGCGCAAGGCGATGTCCTCGATGTCCGACTCCACGTCGATGATCATGCCGGCACCGTTGCGGTGATACTGGCTGGTCATGACCATTTTTTGCCCGCCGACGGCGACGGTGCTATCGAGGTTCAAGCCTCCGGTAAGGTCGTTGTTGAAGGACGAGCGCTGGATGAAGCCGTCGCCGTTGACCAGGTCGGAACTCATGGTCGCCATGGCATTCAAGCCGATGCCGTAGGTGTCGGTGATGGCCGTGGCGGAGACGCTTTGCAGCACGTGGTCCTGAAGGGTTTTGCGGTAGGTGATCGAAGCGTTGTTGTCGCGCCCGCCATCACGGTCGGTGCGGGTGCCGATACTGCCGGAAAGCTGTTCACCGGGACCGCCCAGATCGATGTTGACGCTCAAGTCGATACCCCGATTGCGGTCGTCTCCCGAGCTCACGCTGCCTGGTCGATCAAACAGCGACAGGCGCCAATTGGCGTCACTGCCAAACAGTTGGGTGCGCTGGGTCCAGCCCAGATCCACGCCCGTGCCGTTGGTGTTGCCTTCGCTGTGGGACACCCGGGCATTGACCGAGCTTTTGCTGTTGAGTCGATGGTTTATCGACAGTGAAGAGTTGCTGGTCTGGCCAATAAATACATTGCGCTGACGCACCCGCGTGCCATCGGGCAGCGTGTCGTACAGCCGAGTGGTATCGAGCCAGCTACGGTTATGGCTGGCGACGATGCTGCCGCTGCCATAGGAATAAAGCCCTTGCACGTCGAGGCCGGTACCGTAGTCCTCGGTCTTGTAGACGTTGGCATAGACGCTGGCGTTGTTGACGATTGCCCAATCGACCGACGTGCCGTATTGCAGAGCGTCGCGCACCTGTCGACCCGACAGGCCCAGGATGACTCGCGGGTGCAGCAGAAAGTTGAACGCGGCCCCCGCCGTCATGTCGCCGTCGGTCTGCTCTTCCCAGTTGCTGAGCAATTTCGATTCGCGGCCGGCGAACAGGTTATAGCGCCAGCGCTCGTCATGGTTACGCCAGTTGTTGGGTTTGTAGACCAGCTCCAGGGTGCTGGAGGTGATTTGGCCGTCTTCGATCAGACGCACTTCCACTTCATAAATACCGCCGGGCAGCGGACGCGTATCAAGGGTCTGCAACCCGGCAGGCACCGCCTGGGTGTTGATCAGCAAACCGTCGCGGTAGATCTCCACCGAACCCTGTCGATTGGCCGTGACGTAGATCGGATAGACCGCCGGTTTCGGGTTGTTGATGGCCAGGCTGTCGGAGCTGCCGTACATGACGCCCAATGCGGTGTCGGGGCTTGCGCCAAACGTGCGCGGCTGACGGGTCAGTCCTTCGGACGTAGGGGTGAAATAGCCCAGGCGCAGAAAGTTGCCCTCCAGCTCGCGCTGGGTAAAGAGCTCATGCACGGCGTGATACAGCTTGTTATCCAGACCACCCAGTCGAGACAGTTGCATATTGACGGCCTGGGTCCAGTTACCCAGGCTGCTGCTGGCTTCCAGGCCGTAGCGCCCGCCCAGGTCCTGGTTCTGCCCGCCGTTGAGGTTCAGCTGGTTGCGCACGATCAACCCGGTGCTGCCGTTTTCGGGCAGGTTGTAATAACGCTGTACCTGATCGTCGCGCTCAGCGTTTTGGGTGAGGATCGACACCAGTGAGTTTTCCAGGCTGTAGTGCACGGCCAGCAGTTGTTCGGGGCAATTGGCCTGGCAGCCGCCGAGCGCCACCCCTTGTTTCAGATAGTTGGCCCAGATGTCGCGCTCGCCGGGTTTGATCATGCTGTCGCTGACATCGGCGAAGTCAACGAGGGTGATGCGATCGTCGCGGGTCAACACGACCATCGCCTCACCGAGAAACTGTTGGTCAAGTTCCACGCGCACCGCCAGTGGCACATCAAAGAAATGCTCTTCGAATTCGGTCGGCAAACCCTTGGCCTGCGCCAACAGACTTCGAGGTGTATGGCCGTTTTCCGTGGGCGCGGCCAGGGCAGTTGCACAAAAACATAGGGCAAGTGCCGTCGCGATGGGCGTCATCGGGAACATGAACGAGATACTCTGAAGAGGGATGCATTAAAACCCGATCGACAGGGACAACACCCTATCGATCGGTGAACGTTGCCAAGTAAGACAGAACTTACTTATAGAACGCGCCTTGGTTTAGATGCGCGGAATGGCATCAAACATGACCACGGGATTGGCGGTATAGACACCCACCTGATTGTTGTTCGGCTTTGCGGCCTTGATGACCAGGTCTGCGCGCATGCCACCGTTGGACTCGACATCGCCTACCACTTCCTGGGAATCGGCAGTCAGCACCGTGCCATTGAAGGTATAAGTCAGAGGGATGTTCAAGGCCGAATTACCGTTGAACAGTGGCGTCGGACCGCCTACGACATAAGCGCCTACCGAACCATTGGTGTGTTGGATATCAAAGGTGCCACGGATCTCACTCAGGTCACCGGCACCGACGATGTATTGCATTCTCTCGTCTTTACCGAAGTCCGGGTTCACCGGCTGGGCATGGAAGACCTTGCTTGGAATATCCGCAGTAATGTTGATGGAAGTGCGCGATTCTTCAGCAGCGAACGCCACCGAGGAACTCAGGGCCAGGAGGGTCATCGGAACGGCGATTGCAAACTTCTTGAACATTGTTGAGTACCTGTCTTTTTCAAAGGAATGGGCCGAAGAAAGTCTGTACAAGCGGACGCCACCTAAAACGGGCGATGGCAATTTCGCTCAACTTTCAACGCCGAAAGATGATCGTCCAATCCCTCAATAAAGTAAGTACGTAACTTCCGAAGAACATGTAGTAACAATGGCACTCATGCAGCAGGAAAAAAGTTAAAAAAACACAAACTTTATTGTTTTGCCCTCAGAGAAATACTACACACAGTTTTAATTGAAAAAGCACACAGACAAGACTGATTTAAACTTCCGTAAGACCAATACTACTGTTCATACAAGAACAGGCCAGCCATAAACGGAAGAACCTTATAATTAGTTCAATTACTCTAAAAATCAACCTTCGCAGCATCCTCGTCACTCTCGTGCGCTCCCCATTCGCACCTTTCCCAAGTCCCCCAATCTCGACCGTTGGTCAAGATCGCTTGCGCCAGCCTAAAGATATATCTTAAGTTGTATCTAAACACGACGAGAGAAAGCAAAAATGAGAGACCATCATTCCCCCCACCGCGAACACGGCGACGGCCGCGACGGCTTCGAGAAACGCTCCGGTCGCGAACGCGGCAGTCGCGGCCCACGTGTCTTCGCCCCTGGTGACCTGAAATTGTTGCTGCTGGCGCTGATTGCCGAGCAGCCCTGCCACGGCTATGACCTGATCCGCCAGATCGAAAGCATGTTCGACGGCGCCTACAGCCCCAGCCCCGGCGTGATCTACCCGACCCTGACCTTCCTTGAAGAAAGCGAAATGATCCTGGGCGACGCCGAGGGTGGCAAAAAACGCTACAGCATCACCGACGCCGGACGTCTGTCATTAAGCGACCAGGCAATTGCCCTGGACGGTGTGCGCATGCGCATCGAAGTCAGCAAGCGCTCATTGCGCGGCCAGGATCGCCCGGCCGAGATCCATGAAGCGGTGCACAACCTGCGCCATGCCTTGCAAATGCACCATGGTCGCTGGAGCCCGGAAGAAATCCTGCGGGTGCGCGACCTGCTCAACAACACGGCCAAAGCCATCGTCGACGGCCCCGCCGTTCAACCCGTTTCGGAGAAAGTCGAATGACCGACGTTATCGTGCCATCCCAAACCATCCACCGTGTCAGCCACGAGATCAAACGCCGTCGTCTGCAAGTGCTGCGGGTGGTCGACCTGACGCCGCGCATGCGCCGCATCACGCTGGGCGGCCCGGAACTCGCAGGCTTCGTCAGCCTCGGCACGGATGACCACGTCAAACTGCTGTTCCCGCAAAACGCAGCGGAACAGGCAGCGCTGGAAACCCTGGTACTCGGCGCCGGCAAGGATAACGGGCCGATGCCCGCAATGCGCGACTACACGCCCCGTCGTTACGACCTGGACACGCTGGAACTGGACATCGACTTCGTGCTGCACGGCGACGGCCCTGCCTCAACCTGGGCCGAGCAGGCCAAACCCGGCCAGTTCCTGCACATCGGCGGGCCGCGTGGCTCGATGATCGTGCCGGACATCTTCGACAGCTACCTGCTGATCGGTGACGAAACCGCCCTGCCCGCCATCGCCCGTCGACTCGAAGGCCTGGCCGCCAATCGACGCGCACTGGTGATCGTGGAAGTGGAAAACGGCGCCGAACAACAACGCCTGGAAAGCGCCGCGCAAGTCGATGTGATCTGGGTGCTGCGTGAAGGAGGCAAAAACAACCTGCTGACCACCGTGCAACAGATCAAAGTGCCTGCTGGCAATCTGTATGCGTGGGTGGCGACCGAAACCAAAGTGTCGCGGCAGATCCGCCGGGCATTGCTCGATGAGCACGGGCTGGACGAGCAGTTTGTGAAGGCTGTCGGTTACTGGCGGCTGGAAGACAGCGACGAGGAATAAACGCTGTGCATGCTTTCTGTGGTGAGGGGGCAAGCTCCCTCGCCACAGTCAGTGTTCACTTGCGATCCGTGCGCCACCGATCCAACCCGATCACCAACAGTGAAACCAGCACAAACCCCGCCAACAATCCCCCTGCATTCACGAACACCTGTGGATAACCCAGTTTGTCGACATCAATGAACGGATAGGGATAAACCGCCAGCAGATGCCCACGCCAAAGCGAATAGCCGAAGTACACCAGCGGATAAATCACCCACAAGGCAATGTGCCGCAGCCGCAACGTCCCCTTGGGCACACAGAACCACCAATACACCAGGAACAGCAGCGGCATGACGTCATGCATCAACTCATCGGCCAGCCATTGCCAGCCTTCGGGATGCCATAAATGGCGTAACAACAGGCTGTACGCCACGCCGACCACCGCGATACTCACCGCAATGGCACTGCTCACCCACGGCTGCAAAAACCAGCGTCGCGCCGCTGACTCGCGGGACGTCAGTTCACAGGTCAGCACCACCGCCACCAGCGTATTGGTCAGCACCGTGAAAAAGCTGAAAAAACTCACCAGCCCGCCCAGCAGGCTGGCCGCGATACTCCAG
Source organism: Pseudomonas sp. FP1740 (assembly GCF_030687165.1). Taxonomy (NCBI): domain Bacteria; kingdom Pseudomonadati; phylum Pseudomonadota; class Gammaproteobacteria; order Pseudomonadales; family Pseudomonadaceae; genus Pseudomonas; species Pseudomonas sp. FP1740. The sequence goes on along the minus strand of NZ_CP117461.1, from coordinate 1,217,344 downwards.
CGGGTATAGAGAATCAGGTACATCTGAATGCTCAAGCCCGCCCAGCCCAGAATCGCCGCCACGGCCACACAACGATGCCTCGCGGTCGAGGGTATGACCATGCTCAAACCGGGCGCTTGGTGCGCATCAGTTTCACGTACAGGCGTTCGACCTTCTCCCGCGCCCACGGAGTTTTGCGCAAAAAGGTCAGGCTCGACTTGATGCTTGGGTCGCTCTTGAAGCAGCGGATATCGATACGCTCGGCCAGCCCCGACCACTCGTAGTGCGCAACCAGGGCGTTGAGGATTTGCTCCAGCGTCACGCCGTGCAGGGGATCAGGGTTGTGTTCGGTCATGCCGGGCCTTCGAACGATGAAAGGATGGGAAGCCGCGCACCTTAACGGAGGCTTTCGTCCGGTGGAAGGGCTCCGGACAGAGGCATTCGTCAGAGGCTGAATTAACTGTAGGCGAGTTGGCTATCATCCGAGGGACAAACGTCAGGAGATAGCGCCCTGCTCAGTAATAACGACGCGGGTCCGAATCGATCAGGCTGGCCAGCTTGGTCAGGGCAAACCGCAATTCGTCCTGGCTGGTGGGCGACATCAACACCAGTCGCACGCAGCGCGTAATGCCGCTACGTTCGGCCTGGAACTGGGTACCGCTGAGGACCAGCACACCGTTGGCACGGGCCAGCATGGTGAATTCGTCGCTGGTCCAGGGCTCGGGCAGCGTCAACCAGACGTGGTAGGCATACGGCTGGGTCTTGAGTTCGAAATTGGCGAAGATTTCCTGAGCGATCGCCTGCCGCCCGGCGGCTTCGTTGCGCTGAATACGGATCAGCTTTTTATCCAGCCCCTCGGTGATCACATTGCTGGCCAACTGAGCGGTCAATGGCGACGGCATCCAGACGCTGCTGCGCACCATCGAGGTCAGGCGCGACAGCAGTTTCGGCGGGCTATAGAGATAGCCAATCCGCAAGGCCGGCATGATCGACTTCGACAGACTGGTCAGGTACACCGAACGATCCGGGGCAAACGCCGACAGCGGTTTGATCGACGGGTCGGTGGCCAGAAAACCGTAGATGTCATCGTCCAGGATAATGAAGTCGAACTCCTCGGCCAACGCCGCGATTTGTGCCCGACGTTTTTGCGACATGATCGCCGCCGTTGGGTTCTGGCACGTCGCCACGCAGACCAGCATCGCCGGTTTCTCACGCTGGCACAGCTCACGCAGCGCTTCGGGAATGATCCCTTCATCGTCCATTGGCACGCCACGCAGGCGTCGTTCGAGTCCATGGGCAAGGGAAATGATGCCGGGGTAGCAGAGCTCCTCGCAGAGCACCAGATCACCGGCGTTGGTCAGCGCACTCATTGCGACCATCAAACCATGCTGTGCGCCGGCGGTGATCACCACTTGCTGCCATTGCGCATCGGGCAACGAATGGCGCAGCCATTGCGCGCCCGCCTCGCGATGAGCCGGATGTCCACCATCGGGTGCGTAATCGAGGGCATGGGCAAAATCCGTGCTTTTGGCCATGCCCACCAAGGCTCCGCGCAACCAGTATTCCAGGGTTTCGCTGTAAGGCTTGATGATCGAAAGGTCCAGTAACTCAGACTGTCCAAGATTCAGCGAGACGGCACTGTTGCTGGCCGGCAGTTCCAACTGTTTCTGGTTGAGCACATAAGTGCCCCGCCCTACTTCCCCCTGCACCAGACGCCGCCGATGGGCTTCGCTATAGGCACGGCTGATGGTACCGGGCGTGACATTCAGCGTGGTGGCCAGCTCCCGCAGGGTCGGCAGACGATCACCTTCGTTCAACACGCCGTTGCTGATATCGCGCGCCAACGCATCGGCAATCGACAAATACATCGGCTGGTTGAATTCGCTTAGCTGAGGAACCCACATGAATGACCGCTACCATCGTAGAAATGATGAATATCCGAGCATATCACAGGGTGGTCAGGCAACTAATAAATGGACTCAATCAATAAATTGAGTCGATTGATTCGGCGAACGAATCGAAAAGCATCTTTCACGCAAAATATTTTCAAACCAATAAATATATTTACAAATCAATTAGTTATTTAAAAAAAACCTGACAAATACACCTTGATAACCAAAAAGCATCTCGTAACAACTCGCCCACCTATTGAATCAACTCAATTCATTCAAATACACTCATCTCGAATCGAAGCAATCAACTCAATCTCATTCTGAATCACCGCGTGCCAGCCACGCCAAGCCGAGACATCATGGACACACTCAGAAAGGATCTATCCCTGTCAGCGATCATTGCAGGCTTCATCGCCGTGATCATTTCCTATGCCGGCCCGCTGATCATCGTGTTTCAGGCGGCCCGGGAGGCACACCTGCCCAATGATCAAGTGTCGTCCTGGATCTGGGCTATTTCCATCGGCAGCGGCATTACCGGTCTGTTATTGAGCTGGCGCTTGAGGATTCCGGTGATTACGGCATGGTCGACACCGGGTGCGGCGTTGCTGGTGTCGATGCTGCCCACGGTCTCCCTGCCCGAGGCCATCGGCGCCTATGTGGTGGCTTCGGTGATTATCGCGGTGGTCGGCCTGTCCGGTGCGTTCGACAAATTGATGAGTCGCCTGCCAAAAGCCATCGCCGCCGCCATGCTCGCCGGCATCCTGTTTCGTTTCGGCGCCGAACTGTTCACCTCGATCAAGCTGCAGCCGAGCATGGTGCTGTCAATGATCGCGGCGTACCTGATCTTCAAACGCTTTTCACCGCGCTACGCCATCCTGTCGGTATTGATTGTCGGCTGCGCCGTGGCCGCCTCGTTCGGTGGACTCAACACAGGTTCGATCACCGTCGATGTCGCCCACCCGATCTTCATTGCCCCGCAGTGGAGCTGGCACGCGATCATCAATATTGGCCTGCCGCTGGCCCTCGTCACCCTGACCGGGCAGTACGTGCCGGGCATGGCGGTGTTGCGCACCTCGGGCTACAACACCCCGGCGCGCTCGATCATTTCGGTCACGGCCATCGGCTCGATTTTGATGGCGCCATTCGGCTCCCATGGCTTAAACCTGGCGGCCATCACCGCCGCTATCTGCACCGGCCGCGAAGCCCATGAAGATCGCGACAAGCGCTACATCGCCGGGATCGCCTGCGGGGTGTTCTACATTCTGATGGGCATCTTCGGCGCGACCCTCGCTTCGGTGTTTTCTGCCTTGCCCAAAGAGCTGATCGCCTCCCTCGCCGGGCTGGCTCTGTTCGGGGCGATCAGCGCCGGGCTGACCGGCGCCATGGCTGAAGAGAAACAACGTGAAGCCGCGCTGATCACCTTCCTGGTCACCGCCTCGGGCATGAGCTTCCTGGGGCTGGCCGCTGCATTCTGGGGGCTGATCTTCGGGCTCGTGGCACATTTCGTACTGACCTACACCCGGGAAAGCAAAGCCGGCGCCGTCGCCGAGGGCAGCCGACCATGACCGTTCGTTACGACTTCACGGGCAGGGTCTGAAAGAGACGTTCATTTTTCTTTCGACACCAGCAAAAGCCAGTCACGGGTGTTGCCGCATCACGCGCCAGCCCCCTTGGCTGAAGCACTCATTTAAAGGAATGCCCTCCATGAGCCTGCAGAATCTAGACCCCACCCTCGCTCGCCTGATCGGTCGCGAACGCAATCGCCAGGAAACCCATCTGGAGTTGATCGCCTCGGAAAACTACGTCAGCGAAGAAGTGCTGGAAGCCCAAGGTTCGGTGCTGACCAACAAGTACGCCGAAGGCTACCCAGGCAAGCGCTATTACGGTGGCTGTAAAGTGGTCGACGAGATTGAAAGCCTCGCCATCGAACGTGCCTGCAAACTGTTTGGTAGCGAATATGCCAACGTCCAGCCGCACTCCGGCTCCCAGGCCAACCAGGCCGTGTTTCTCGCCGTGCTCAACCCTGGCGACACGATTCTGGGAATGTCCCTGGCCGATGGCGGCCACTTGACCCATGGCGCCTCGGTAAACTTCTCCGGCAAGTTCTACACCGCCTATTCTTACGGCCTGGAAAAACACAGCGAAACCCTCGACTACGCCGAGATGGAAGCCCTGGCCCGGGAACACCGGCCGAAAATGATCATTGCCGGTGCCTCGGCGTATTCCAGAACCATCGACTTCCAGCGTTTTCGCAACATCTGCGATGAAATCGGGGCGTACCTGATGGTCGACATGGCGCACTACGCCGGACTCATCGCAGCCGGCCTGTACCCCTCGCCGGTCGGCATTGCCGACTTCGTCACCTCGACCACTCATAAAACGCTGCGCGGCCCACGGGGCGGTCTGATCCTGGCCAAACGCGAACATGCGGCGTTGCTCGACAAGACGATATTCCCGGTCTATCAGGGTGGACCTCTGATGCACGTCATCGCCGCCAAGGCCGTAGCGTTCAACGAAGCCCTCGGGGATGAGTTCAAGCACTATCAGCAACGCGTCATCGACAACGCCAGGACCATGGCGAATATCCTTACTCGACGCGGCCTGCGGGTGGTGTCAGGGGGCACCGACTGCCACATGTTCCTGCTCGATCTGCGCGCGAAAAACATCACCGGAAAAGATGCCGAGGCGTTGCTCGAGAGCGCCCACATCACCTTGAACAAGAACGCGATCCCCGACGATCCGCAAAAACCTGCGATCACCAGCGGCATCCGCATTGGCACACCCGCCCTGACCACGCGGGGCTTCGGTGAAGCCGAATGCGCCGAAGTGGCCAACCTGATTGCCGACCTGCTTGAGCAACCGACCAATGCGGCGCTGCTGGACAATGTCCGTCGACGGGTGATGCATTTGTGTGAATGCTTCCCGGTCTATCTGTTGAATTAACGGCCCTGAAACATAGCGAGGCGGACTATTCAGTCCGCCTTTTTTTTGCGCCACCCGGCACTGTGGCGACCGGTCGCAGCCGACTATTACCAAATCCGAAATGATCCATGTCAGTAAAAGCCCTTTCTCAATGTGTTACAGAACATTATCCTTACGCCCGTCCAGCTGAAACGCTTCTCCCCTGCTGCATTCCTGCTGCGTTCAGCGCATCCCCTTTAGAAAAAGATCAAGAACTCCTTCTCTATGCCTGATTTTCAAACCCCGCGAGACAGCGCTGTCTCACCCGCTGTGTCCAGCCGAAAAGCCCTGAAGCTGATCAGCGGGTTCACCGCACTGGGCCTTGCCACTTGCACCCAGGCCGCGCCAGCCTTCGATAGCGACTCGCCATGGATGCTGGGTGACTGGAACGGCACTCGCACCGAACTTTCGGAAAAAGGCTACGACTTCAAAGTCGATTACACCGGTGAAATGGGCAGCAACCTGCACGGCGGCTACGACCATGACCGTACCGCGCGCTACAGCGATCAGTTTGCCTTGGGTACTCACCTGGACTTGCAGAAGATTCTGGGTTGGGACGACGCTGAATTTCAGCTGACCATCACTGAACGCAACGGCAACAACATCAGCAACGACCGGATCAACGACCCGCGTGTCGGCGGTTTCACCTCGGCGCAGGAAGTCTGGGGCCGTGGCCAGACCTGGCGCCTGACGCAGATGTGGTACCAGCAGAAATTCTTCGACCAGAAGCTCGACATCAAGGTCGGCCGCTTCGGCGAGGGTGAAGACTTCAACAGCTTCCCCTGCGACTTCCAGAACCTGGCGTTCTGCGGCTCCCAGGTCGGTAACTGGGTCGGTGGCATCTGGTACAACTGGCCGGTCAGCCAGTGGGCCATGCGCGTCAAATATCACCTGACGCCCGAGCTTTACGCACAAGTCGGGGCTTACGAGCAAAACCCGTCCAACCTGGATCGCGGCAACGGTTTCAAGCTCAGCGGCAGCGGCACTCAGGGCGCAATCCTACCGGTGGAACTGGTCTGGACCCCGAAGCTCAATGGCCTGCCGGGTGAATACCGCGCCGGTTACTACTACAGCAGCGCCAAGGCCAGCGACGCCTATAAGGACAGCAATGGCCAGCCGGCCGCCCTGAGCGGCGAGGCTTACCGCAGTGCATCGAGCAAGCATGGCGTATGGCTCGGTATTCAGCAGCAACTGACCAGCCGCGCCAGCGACAACTCACGCGGCCTGAGTGTGTTCGCCAACGCCACGATGCACGACAAGAAGACCAACGCCATCGACAACTATGTCCAGGCCGGCGTCGTCTATAAAGGCCTGTTCGATGCCCGAGCCAAGGACGATATCGGCTTCGCCCTGGCCCGTGTCCACGTCAACCCGGCCTACCGCAAGAACGCCGAGGCCACCAACCAGGCCCGCGCCGTCCAGGACTTCGACGATCCGTCGTTCCTGCCCCCGCAAGACACCGAATACAGCAGCGAGCTCTATTACGGCGTGCACGTCACCAACTGGCTGACCGTGCGCCCGAACCTGCAATACATCCGCCACCCCGGTGGCGTGGACAAGGTCGACGACGCGCTGATTGGCGGGATCAAGATCCAGTCATCGTTCTGATTAAACGCATTAAACCCGTGGAAGCTGGCTTGCCAGCCTCCACAGCGATTGCTTCACCTGAACACTTTTTAACCTGAACCATGCCCGCGCCAGATCGTCATCTACAGTGAACTTGCGCGGGACTACTTAAACGTCACGGAGAACCACACTATGAGCACTGATGGTGCTTTGAGTCGAAGCCGTCTGCTACCGAGCCTGCTCGGTATCGTGCTTCTGCTAATGGGCCTGGCCTTGCTGGCCGGGGGAATCAAGCTGAGCATGCTCGGCGGCTCGCTGTATTACCTGCTGGCCGGTATCGGCCTGTTGGTGGCTGGTGGGCTGCTGCTGGCCGACCGTTATGCGGCGCTGAGCGTGTACGCGGTGGTGCTATTCGCCAGTACCGTCTGGGCACTGTGGGAAGTCGGTCTGGACTGGTGGCAACTGGTGCCGCGTCTGGCACTGCTCTTTACCCTCGGCATCGTCATGCTGCTGCCATGGTTTCGTCGCCCGTTGCGTCGCGGCGACTTCAACCCGGTCGGCACCGGTGTGCTGAGTGCTGCCGTGGTCATCGCCGGTATCGCCGCGCTAGCCAGCCTGTTCACCAACCCCGGTGAAATCAAAGGCCAACTGGACCGTGACGCCGTGCCTGGCATGAGCAACACCGCCCCGGCCATGCCGGATGGCGACTGGAACTCCTACGGCCGCAGCGCCCATGGCGATCGCTACTCGCCACTGGCGCAAATCACCCCGCAGAACGTCAGCAAACTGGTTCCCGCCTGGACTTTCCGTACCGGTGACCTGCCTGGCCCGAACGACCCGGGCGAAACCACCGCCGAAAACACCCCGCTCAAAGCCAACGGCATGCTCTATGTCTGCACGCCGCACAGCCAGGTGATCGCACTGGACCCGGACACCGGCAAGGAAATCTGGCGTTTCGATCCGAAGCTCTCCACGCAGAACGCGGCGAACTTCAAGGGTTGGGCGCACATGACCTGCCGTGGCGTGACCTATCACGATGATGCCGCCTACGCATCCGAGCAGAGCCCGACCGGCACTGCCAACCCGCCAGTGACCAGCGTCTGCCCGCGCCGTATTTTCCTGCCGACCGCCGACACCCGCCTGATCGCCCTGAACGCCGACACCGGCAAAATGTGCGAAGACTTCGGTAACGGTGGCCAGGTCGACCTGACCGCCAACATCGGCGGCTTCACCCCTGGTGGTTACTACTCCACTTCGCCACCGGCGGTCACCAAAGACCTGGTGGTGATTGGCGGCCACGTCACCGACAACGTTTCCACCGACGAGCCAAGCGGCGTGATCCGCGCGTTCGACGTGCACACCGGCAAACTGGTGTGGAACTGGGACAGCGGCAACCCGGACGACACCACGCCAATTGCCGAAGGCAAGGTCTACACCCGCAACTCGCCGAACATGTGGTCCATGTTCGCCGTCGACGAAAAACTCGGCATGCTCTACCTGCCGATGGGCAACCAGACCCCGGATCAGTTCGGTGGCGCGCGTACCCCTGAATCGGAACTGCACGCCGCCGGCCTGACCGCGCTGGACATCGCCACCGGCAAGGTGCGCTGGCACTTCCAGTTCACCCACCATGACCTGTGGGACATGGACGTCGGTGGCCAGCCAACCCTGATGGACCTGAAAACCGCTGACGGTGTGAAGCAGGCGGTGCTTGCGTCCACCAAGCAAGGCAGCATTTACGTGCTGGACCGCAGCAACGGCAAGGCCATCGTGCCGATCAACGAAGTGCCGGTGCCACAAGGCGCTGTCGAAGGTGATCACACCTCGCCGACCCAACCGAAATCCGACCTGAACCTGATGCCGCCGCCGCTGAAAGAGCGCGACATGTGGGGCGTCACCCCGTTCGACCAACTGATCTGCCGGATCAACTTCAAATCCCTGCGCTACGACGGCCCGTTCACGCCGCCATCGCTGCAAGGTTCGATCGTTTATCCAGGCAACTTCGGTGTGTTCGACTGGGGTGGTATCTCGGTTGACCCGGTGCGTCAGATTGCTTTCATGAACCCGGACTACATGGCGTTCAAATCGAAACTGATCCCCGCCGCCGAAATCGCAGCCCAAGGCCCGCGTAAAAGCGAAACCGAAGGCGTGCAGCCGAACAAAGGCGCGCCATACGGCGTCATCCTCGAACCCCTGCTCTCGCCAATGGGCCTGCCGTGCCAGGCACCGGCCTGGGGTTACGTGACAGCGGTCGACCTGACCACCAGCAAAATCATCTGGAAACACAAAAACGGCACCGTGCGTGACAGCTCGCCGGTTCCGATCCCTCTGAGCATGGGCGTACCGAGCCTGGGCGGGACCTTCACCACCGCCGGTGGCGTGGCCTTCCTGAGCGGCACCCTCGACCAGTACCTGCGCGCCTACGACGTGAAAAACGGCAAGCAGCTGTGGGAAGGCCGCCTGCCAGCCGGCGCGCAAACCACACCGATGACCTACACCGGCAAAGACGGCAAGCAATACGTGCTCGTTGTTGCGGGTGGTCACGGATCGCTGGGCACCAAGCAAGGTGACTATGTGATTGCGTACAAACTGTCGGAATAAGCGGTAGCGGCAGTTAAAACAAAGGCGACGCCCTGTGAGGGGCGTCGCCTTTTTTTGTGCGCGCTGCAATCCCCGCCATCCCCAAAATCCCTATAGGTGCGAAGCCCTTTGGAGGTCCAATACCTGTCAAAACCCTGAACACACACTCTGAAATAGCCAGGGCCATTGAAACCACCCCCCACCTGCCCCATCTAACATCCATACCCTATTGCGCAGGTGCCCCATGACCGACCAGCAAGAATTCCCCGAAGACCCGAGCGAATACGCAGAAACAGACAACGCCGAACACCATGCACCCGGCAAAGGCCTCACCCTGCCTGGCCAGAACCTGCCGGACAAGGTCTACATCATCCCGATCCACAACCGGCCTTTCTTCCCGGCGCAAGTGCTGCCGGTGATCGTCAACGAAGAGCCGTGGGCCGAGACTCTCGAACTGGTGAGCCAGTCCGACCACCATTCCCTGGCCCTGTTCTTCATGGACGCCCCCCAGGACAACCCGCGCCATTTCGACACCAAAGCCCTGCCGGAATACGGCACGCTGGTCAAAGTCCATCACGCCAGCCGCGAAAACGGCAAACTGCAATTCGTCGCTCAGGGGCTGACCCGGGTGCGCATCAAAACCTGGCTCAAGCACCATCGCCCACCGTACCTGGTGGAAGTCGAATACCCGCACCAGCCCACCGAGCCGACCGACGAGGTCAAGGCCTACGGCATGGCGCTGATCAATGCGATCAAGGAGCTACTGCCGCTGAACCCGCTGTACAGCGAAGAGTTGAAAAACTACCTCAACCGCTTCAGCCCCAACGATCCGTCACCCCTGACCGACTTCGCCGCCGCCCTGACCTCGGCCACGGGCAGCGAGTTGCAAGAAGTGCTCGACTGCGTGCCGATGCTCAAGCGCATGGAAAAAGTCCTGCCGATGCTGCGCAAGGAAGTCGAAGTCGCGCGCTTGCAGAAAGAGATTTCCGCTGAAGTTAACCGCAAGATCGGCGAACATCAGCGCGAGTTCTTCCTCAAGGAGCAACTCAAGGTCATCCAGCAAGAGCTGGGCCTGACCAAGGACGACCGCAGCGCCGACATCGAGCAGTTCGAGCAGCGCCTGACGGGCAAGGTACTGCCGGCCCAGGCGCAGAAGCGTATCGAAGAGGAAATGAACAAGCTGTCGATCCTCGAGACCGGCTCGCCGGAATATGCGGTGACCCGCAACTACCTCGACTGGGCGACCTCGGTGCCTTGGGGCGTATATGGCGAGGACAAGCTCAACCTCAAGCACGCGCGCAAGGTGCTGGACAAACACCACGCCGGTCTCGACGACATCAAGGACCGCATCCTCGAATTCCTCGCGGTCGGTGCCTATAAAGGTGAGATCAGCGGCTCCATCGTCTTGCTGGTGGGCCCACCGGGTGTGGGCAAGACCAGCGTCGGCAAATCCATCGCCGAATCCCTAGGCCGACCGTTCTACCGCTTCAGCGTTGGCGGCATGCGCGACGAAGCCGAGATCAAGGGCCATCGCCGCACCTACATCGGCGCACAACCGGGCAAACTCGTCCAGGCGTTGAAAGACGTCGAAGTGATGAACCCGGTGATCATGCTCGACGAGATCGACAAGATGGGCCAGAGCTATCAGGGCGACCCCGCCTCGGCGCTGCTGGAAACCCTCGACCCGGAACAGAACGTCGAATTCCTCGACCACTACCTCGACTTGCGGATGGACCTGTCGAAAGTGCTGTTCATCTGCACCGCCAACACCCTGGACTCGATCCCCGGCCCGTTGCTGGACCGGATGGAAGTGATTCGCCTGTCGGGTTACATCACCGAAGAAAAAGTCGCCATCGCCAAGCGTCACCTGTGGCCGAAACAGCTGGAAAAGGCCGGCGTACCCAAAGGCAACTTGAGCATTAGCGACACCGCATTGAGGGCCTTGATCGACGGCTATGCCCGTGAGGCCGGAGTCCGTCAGCTGGAGAAAAACCTCGGCAAACTGGTGCGCAAAGCGGTGATGAAACTGCTCGACGAACCGAAAGCCGTCATCAAACTCGGCCCCAAAGACCTGGAAGCCTCACTCGGCCGCCCGGTGTTCCGCAACGAGCAAGTGCTGTCCGGCGTCGGCGTGATCACCGGGCTGGCCTGGACCAGCATGGGCGGCGCGACCCTGCCGATCGAAGCCACGCGCATCCACACCCTCAACCGAGGCTTCAAACTCACCGGGCAACTGGGAGACGTGATGAAAGAGTCGGCGGAAATCGCCTACAGCTACGTCAGCTCCCATCTGAAGCAATTCGGTGGTGACCCGACATTCTTCGATGAAGCCTTCGTCCACCTCCACGTACCGGAAGGCGCAACGCCGAAAGACGGCCCGAGCGCCGGCGTGACCATGGCCAGCGCCCTGCTCTCCCTCGCCCGCAACCAACCGCCGAAAAAAGGCGTGGCCATGACCGGTGAACTGACGCTGACCGGGCATGTACTGCCGATTGGCGGGGTGCGCGAAAAAGTTATCGCGGCGCGTCGGCAGAAGATCAATGAACTGATTTTGCCGGAGCCGAACCGCGGTAACTTCGAGGAGTTGCCGGACTACCTGAAGGAAGGCATTACCGTGCACTTTGCCAAGCGCTTTGCGGATGTGGCGAAGATATTGTTCTGAGCCGTAACCTGATCGTTTCCATGTGTTGGGAATAATCAGACACAACAAAAAGCCCGCTGACCTTTTAATGGGTCAGCGGGCTTTTCATTTATGTCATCTACAAGGGAATGCGGTGAACCAAACCACGAGGTCGAGGCCACCAGGATCAAGCCGGTTCTTTTTTCACTCTGAACCAAGCTGCATACAACGCCGGCAAGAACAGCAACGTCAACGCCGTCGCCACAATCAGCCCGCCCATGATCGCAACCGCCATCGGCCCGAAAAACACACTGCGCGATAATGGAATCATCGCCAGCACCGCCGCCAGCGCGGTCAACACAATCGGCCGGAAACGTCGCACCGTCGCCTCGATGATCGCCTGCCAGGGCTTGAGCCCGGCAGCGATGTCCTGCTCGATCTGATCCACCAGAATCACCGAGTTACGCATGATCATCCCGGACAGCGCGATGGTCCCGAGCATGGCGACGAAACCGAACGGCTGACGGAATACCATCAGGAACAACGTCACCCCGATCAACCCCAGCGGCGCGGTCAGAAACACCATGGCAGTGCGTGAGAAACTGCGCAGTTGCAGCATCAGCAACGTCAGCACCACCACGATGAACAGCGGCACGCCGGCCTTCACCGAGTTCTGCCCACGGGCCGAGTCTTCCACCGTGCCGCCGACGTCCAGCAGATAGCCGTCCGGCAGTTCGGCGCGGATCGGATCGAGGGTCGGCATGATCTGCTGCACCAGTGTCGCTGGTTGTTCCTTGCCGTAGATGTCGGCGCGAACCGTCACGTTGGGCAGGCGGTTACGGTGCCAGATGATGCCTTCTTCGAAGCCGTATTCCAGCGTGGCAATCTGCGACAGCGCCACGCTGCGACCGTTGTCGGTCGGCACGGCCAGGCTCGGCAGCAATGCCAGTTCAGTGCGCTCATGCACCGTGCCGCGCAGCAGGATCTCGATCAATTCGTTATCTTCGCGATACTGGCTGACACTGGAGCCGGTCAGCGAGCTTCGCAGGAACCCCGAGAGGTTCGCCGTGCTCACGCCCAGCGCCCGCGCGCGATCCTGATCGACGTTCAGGTACACGACTTTGCTCGGCTCTTCCCAGTCCAGATGCACGTTGGCCACGTGTGGATTCTCGCGAACCTTGGCCGCAACTTTACGCGCCAGGGCGCGAACGTCCGCGATATGTTCACCGGTGACCCGGAACTGCACCGGATAGCCAACCGGCGGGCCGTTCTCCAGTCGTGTGACCCGCGAGCGCAGGGCCGGGAATTGTTCGTTGAGGGTTTCGATCAGCCAGGTGCGCAGGGCTTCTCGGTCTTCGATGGTCTTGGCCAGCACCACAAACTGCGCAAAGCTTGCGGCCGGAAGTTGCTGGTCCAGCGGCAGGTAGAAACGCGGCGAACCGGTACCGACATAAGCCACGTAGTTGTCGATCCCGGCGTGATCCTTGAGCAGGCCTTCGAGACGCTTGACCTCCTCGGCGGTGTTGCTCAGGGAGGCACCTTCGGCGAGTTTCAGATCAACCATCAACTCCAGTCGCCCCGATGCCGGGAAGAACTGCTGCGGCACGAAACGGAACAGCACCACGGACGCGACGAACATCACGATGGTCAGCACAATCACCGTTTTGCGCCGGCGCACGCACCACTCCACCAGCCGTCTGACGCGCTGATAGAACGGCGTGCCGTAAGGGTCGGGCTGGCCGTCGCCGGTGCCGTGTTTGGCGGCGTGAATTTTCGCCAGGTCCGGCAGAAGTTTCTCCCCCAGATAAGGCACAAAAACCACAGCCGCCACCCACGACGCCAGCAGCGCGATGGTTACCACCTGAAAGATCGAGCGGGTGTACTCGCCGGTGCCCGATTGCGCGGTGGCAATCGGCAGGAAACCGGCGGCGGTGATCAACGTACCGGTGAGCATCGGGAACGCGGTGCTGGTCCAGGCATAGCTGGCGGCCTTGATCCGGTCGAAGCCCTGCTCCATTTTGATCGCCATCATTTCCACGGCGATGATCGCATCATCCACCAGCAAGCCCAGCGCCAGCACCAGCGCGCCGAGGGAAATCTTGTGCAGGCCTATTCCTAAGTAATACATGCAGGCGAACGTCATCGCCAACACCAGCGGTATCGCCAGCGCTACGACCATGCCGGTGCGCACGCCGAGGGAGAAGAAGCTCACCAGCAACACAATCGCCAGGGCCTCCACCAGCACCTGGACGAACTCGCCGACACCGGTTTTCACCGCAGCGGGTTGATCGGACACTTTGCGCAACTGCATGCCGGCCGGCAGGTTTTGCTGAATCCGGGCGAACTCGATTTCCAGCGCCTTGCCCAATACCAGAATATCGCCACCGTCCTTCATGGCCACCGCCAGACCGATGGCGTCCTCAGCCATGAAGCGCATGCGCGGCGCCGGTGGATCGTTGAAGCCACGACGAACGTCCGCCACATCACCGATGCGGAACGTGCGATCTGCGACGCGGATCGGGAAGTTCTTGATCTCGTCGACCGTCTGAAAATTCCCCGAGACCCGTAGCTGCAACCGCTCGCTGGTGGTTTCGAAGAAGCCTGCGGTGGACATCGCGTTCTGTTCTTCGAGTGCCTGCTGCACCGCTGCCAGCGGCACCCCGAGGGTGGCCAGTTTAACGTTGGAGAGTTCGATCCAGACCTTCTCGTCCTGTAACCCGAGCAGGTCGACCTTGCCCACATCCTTGACCCGTTGTAGCTGGATCTGGATGCGGTCGGCGTAATCCTTGAGCACTGCGTAATCAAAGCCCTCGCCGGTCAGGGCGTAGATATTGCCGAACGTGGTGCCGAATTCATCGTTGAAAAACGGGCCCTGGATACCCGGTGGCAGGGTCTGGCGAATATCGCTGATCTTCTTGCGGACCTGATACCAGAGGCCCGGGATATCCACCGAATGCATGGAATCGCGCGCCATGAACGTCACCTGGGACTCGCCCGGGCGGGAGAACGAGGTGATCCGTTCGTACTCGCCGGTTTCCATCAGTTTCTTTTCAATACGCTCGGTGACCTGGCGCGCCACTTCCTCGGCCGTGGCCCCCGGCCAGTTGGTACGAATTACCATGGCCTTGAAGGTGAACGGCGGGTCTTCGCTTTGGCCGAGCTTGGTGTAGGACAACGCCCCGACCACAGCCAGCAGGAGCATCAGGAACAGTACGATCTGGCGGTTACGCAGCGCCCATTCGGAAAGATTGAAACCCATCTGGGATTACTCCTTGTGCGCCAGATTGACCACGCGGTTGGAGCGATCCACCGGGCGTATTTGCTGCCCGTCGTGAAGCACATGAACACCGGCCGCCACCACCCAGTCACTGGCGTTCAGCCCCTCAAGCACCGGCACGGTTTTCTCGCCGAATGCACCGACCCGCACCGGGACTTTTTTCAAGGTGTTGTTGGCGCCGACCACCCACACGTAGGTGGCGCCGTTTTCTGCGGTGAGGGCCGACAGCGGCACTGACAACGGCACCACTTCGGCGGTCTGGATGAACACCCGGGCGCTCTGGCCGAGTTCGGCGGGAACCTTGCCGGCGGTAAAAGCGATACGGGCGGCAAAAGTGCGGGATTTGGGATCGGCGGCAGGCGACAACTCACGGATGTGCCCAGGGAAACGCTGATCGGGTTGGGTCCAGAGCTCCACCGAGACCGGCTGACCGACCTTGAAGCGGCCGAAGCTCTGCTCCGGCAGGCTGATCAACACTTCGCGTTCGCCATCGGTGGCCAGGGTAAACACGGTTTGCCCCGCCGCCACCACCTGCCCGACTTCAACCGCACGCTTGGCGACCACGCCATCCTGCGGCGCACGCAGCACCGCGTAACTGGCCTGATTGGTCGATACGTTGAATTCGGCTTTGATTTGCTTGAGGCGGGCCTCACCGGAGCGGTAGAGGTTTTCCGCGTTGTCGTACTGCGAACGGCTGACCATCTGCCGCTCCATCAGGGTCTTGTAGCGATCGCGCTCGGCGCGCACCAGGTTCAGATTGGCTTCGGCAGCCGCGACCTGGGCACGGGTGGCTTCCAGTTGCAGGCGCACGTCCTGAGGATCGAGTTCCGCCAGGGGTTGGTCAGCCTTGACCCGCTGCCCTTCTTCGACCAGTCGTCGGCTGACTTTGCCGCCAATCCGGAAGGCAAGATCCGGCTCATACCGCGCGCGAACTTCGCCGGGATAGCTTTCCATTGCCTGGGCCGAGGGCTCTGGCTGCACCACCATGGCCGGGCGCACGCTGACCGGAGGGGCTTCTTCATGGCCACATGCCGACAATAAAAAAGCCAGACTGACCGGCAACGCGAGGGGCAAGGCAAAGCGCAGCATGGTGAACGACCTTTCGCTAATGGTGCTTGGAATAATTATACTGACCAGTATGTTATTAATAGCAAACTCACCAGTCCAGTATTAAAAGCGAAGAATGTCAGACAATCTTTCCACCCCCAGCGGTCCGGGCCGTCCCAAGGATCTGGCCAAGCGCCGGGCAATCCTCGACGCGGCGAAAATCCTGTTTTTGAGTAAGGGATACGCCAACACCAGCATGGATGCCGTAGCGACTGAGGCCGGCGTATCGAAGCTGACGGTCTACAGCCATTTCAACGACAAGGAGACGCTGTTCTCTTCTGCTGTCGTAGCCAAATGCGAGGAGCAATTGCCTCCGCTGGTTTTTGAATTGCCGGACGGCGTCGCCGTGGAAACCGTGCTGCTGAACATCGCACACGGCTTTCATCAACTGATCAACAGCGACGAATCGGTGAACCTGCACCGGCTGATGATGACGCTGGGCAGCCAGGACCCGAAACTCGCACAGATCTTCTTCGAGGCCGGGCCGGAACGCGTGCTGCACGGCATGGAGCGTTTGCTGAGCAAGATCGATCAGAGTGGCGTGTTGAGCATCGACAAACCGCGCAATGCCGCCGAGCACTTCTTCTGCCTGCTCAAGGGCGCGGGGAATTTCCGCTTGCTGTATGGCTGCGGCGAACCGGTAACCGGGGATGCGGCCGAAGCCCATGTGCAGGAAGTGGTGGGATTGTTTATGCGGGCGTATCGGCCGGAGTCGGCCTGATAGATATTTGGCGTCTGGACTGACGTGATGATCGTTCCCACGCTCTGCGTGGGAATGCAGCCCGGGACGCTCCGCGTCCCAGAAACGGACGCAGAGCGTCCATTGAGGCGTTCCCACGCAGAGCGTGGGAACGATCAAGGATCAGTGAAGGAGACTCGGTCTTAAGGCTTGAGCGCTTTCTTCGGATAAATGTCATACCGGCTGGATTTACCGTCCAGCGCATGACTCGGCTTCGGTCCATCAATGCACGGCGCCTTGCGCGGGCGTTTGACCACCACCCGGTGACTGGCCAGGGCCAACGCCGCTTCGAGCAGAGCCGGCGCATCCGGGTCATCGCCGACCAGCGGCCGGAACAGGCGCATTTCCTTCTTCACCAACGCGGTTTTCTCACGATGGGGAAACATCGGGTCGAGGTAGATCACCTGCGGCGGCTCGCCTTCCCAGTTGCGCATCACCTCGATCGAATTGCCCTTGAGCAAACGCATCCGCGCCACGATCGGCGCTACGTCGAAATCTTCCGCGCCGCGTGCCAGACCATCTTCAAGCAAGGCGCCGATCAGCGGCTGGCGCTCGATCAGGCTCATCTCGCAGCCCAGGCTGGCCAACACGAACGCGTCCTTGCCCAACCCGGCCGTGGCGTCCAGTACCCGCGGGCGCACGCCTTGGGCGATGCCGACCGCTTTGGCGATCATCTGACCGCTGCCGCCGCCGTACAACCGACGATGGGCTGCGCCACCCTCGACGAAGTCCACCCGCACCGGCCCCGGTGCGTCCGGCCCCAGTTGTTGCAGCTGCAAACCCTGCTCGCCCACCTGTAAGGCAAACTCGCCGTCATCCACCTGCAACGGCAAACCCAGGCGCTCGGCCCATTGCTCGGCCTGTGGCTGGAACGTCGCGCCCAAGGCCTCGACATGGATGCGGCAGGCCGCAGGTTGCTCAATCATGGGAAAACACGCTCAAAAAATTAATGATCGGCAAAAACGGCCGATAACCAAACTATCGAGCATTTTGCCAGAGCTGAGCGTCGACCGAGAGAAATGTCAGACATTCAACGCACATCGATAGGTTACATCTCGCCCCACGGCGATTTTGGCCTGCGAAATTCCCAAGCACTGAGCGGCGTCAGTCACCTGTGGCAGGATTTTTTTGCCCAGGCCCTGGCCGATCAGTCGGGCGATGTGGTGCCGGCGTCTCTGGACTTCCCACCGGTCGATCTCGACAGCCCGGTCGAACCGACCGTCGGCAGCGAGCTGCTGGCGCACATCATTTCCCAGCGTGAATGCAACGTCACAGAAACCCCGGTCCGTCCACCCGAGCCGTTGTTCCTGCCGATTGCCGAGTTCGAAATGGACCTGGCCGATAAACCATTCCCGCCGTTCCCGCCGGAAGAAATCGTCGCGCAACAGAAACAGCAGGACTTCGAAAGCGGCTGGGTTCGCCCGATCGTGCTCACTGCCGGTCAACCGCTGCCCGAGCCTGGTGCCGCATCGCAACCGCGTCCGCTGCACTTGCCAATCGCCGAGTTCGAACTCGACCTGCTGGACAAACCGTTCCCGCCGTTCTCACCGCAAGAGTTGGTGGAACAGCAGAAACAACTCGATTTCGATAACGGCTGGGCGCGCCCGATCGTTCTGCAGAACCTGCGCATCGCCGCATAACCCCTCAGCGGCCCAGCCATCACGGCCCGACCTCGTCAGCCTTTGAAGAATTGATTGGCCTTCTGGAACGGCATCGACCGGGAAGTGAAGCCGAAAGTCCCGTGTTGCTGGATTTCCTCGGCCGCGCGCAAGAACTCGCCATACGCTGCCAAAGCCAGGGCCGAACCGACGCTGATGCGCTTGACGCCCATTTCGCTCAACTGCGCCACCGTCAGCTTGAGCCCGCCGGACATCAACACATTGACCGGTTTCGGTGCCACGGCGCGAACCACCGCCAAGACCTCTTCAGCATTGCGCAGGCCTGGGGCGTAAAGCACGTCCGCGCCGGCCTCGGCGAATGCCCGCAAGCGGCGAATGGTATCGTCGAGGTCAGGATTGCCGTGCAGAAAGTTCTCGGCACGCGCCGTCAACGTGAAGGGGAAAGGCAAACTGCGAGCTGCTGCGACGGCGGCTTCGATACGCGCCACGGCATGCTCGAAGCAGTAGATCGGCCCGTCTTCACGCCCTGTGGCATCCTCGATCGAACCGCCAACGGCACCGGCCTGGGCGGCCCGCAGAATACTTTGGGCGCACTCGGCGGGGTCGTCAGCGAAACCGTTTTCCAGATCGACCGCGACTGGCAGGTCGGTGGCCGCGACAATCGCTCGAACGTTCGCCAGGGTATCGTCGAGCGTCAATCCACCATCGGGGCGGCCCTGGGAAAAGGCGTAGCCGGCACTGGTCGTCGCCAGCGCCTCGAAGCCAAGGCTGGCGAGCATTTTCGCCGAGCCGGCGTCCCAGGGGTTGGGAATGACAAAAGCGCCCTCGCGTTCATGCAGTGCTTTGAACGCCTGGGCTCGAAGGGTTTGCGCATCCATTGGCAGGCTCCTGAAAAAGGGAAAACCCGCTTCAGAGCAAGCCAAGTTGCTCGGCGGCGGGTTCTCTGTATAGCTCAGGCAGCGGCGGCAAGCCAGGCAAACGCTGCATCAGTTGTGCGTGAAAACGTTGTGCCAGTTTCGCCGCCAGCAGGTTATCGGCGGTGTGCAGGAAGATATATGGCGTGCGGCCCTCTTCGATCCAGACGGCGATTTTCTCGACCCATGGCACCAGGAACGGATCGTTGGCTTCAAGCTCCGGATGGCCGATGAAACGCACCTGCGGAAACTGAGTGAACGCCGCGGGGCGAGGCGGCACCCTGGGCTTTTTCGATTGGGCGTGAAGCACCGAAGGATCGGTCGAGGTGCAGCTGAACAGCGCGCGCGGATCGAGGCAGATGCGCTCGACGCCACGATCCAGCAGCAGGCGATTGAGCATTCGCTCGGCATCGCCCTTGGCAAAGAACTCGTCATGCCGCACTTCGACCGCCAACGGCCGGTCCACCGCATCAATAAAACCGGCCAGTTCCGACAGTCGTTGCGGGGTGAAGCTTTTGGACAATTGCAGCCACAATGGCGAAACCCGCTCCCCCAGAGGGCTGAGCAATTGCAGGAACGTTTCTGTGGCGGTCAATTGTTCGCGCAGGTCACCGCTGTGGCTGATGTCGCCGGGAAATTTGGCGGTGAAGCGAAAGTGTTCGGGCATGGTCTCGGCCCAGCGCTGCACGGTGGCGGCAGCCGGGCTCGCGTAGAAGGTCGTATTGCCTTCCACGGCGTTGAACACTTGAGAATAAAGATCAAGAAACTCGGCGGGTTTGGCGCCTTGTGGATACAAGTAGTCACGCCAGGCGTTTTCGCTCCAGGACGGGCAGCCGAGGTAATAAGGCAGCATCAGATGTACAGGTCGAGACCCAGCACATCCGCATCCCAGTCGACAAAAGTGGCAGTGCTCAGGTAACTGGCCAGTGCCATTGCCACGCTTTTGCTCATGGCGCGGTGATAAATCATGTCTTGTTGACGCGCGGGAAGATTGCTCAGGCGTTGCGCGGAGGCTTTGGCGGCGCGGGCGGCCAATTGCTCTTCGGTAGGGAATTCCAGCTCGCCGTCGATATCGACGGAGTCATCCTCGGACACATGGCCTTTACGAGGCTTGCGCTTGATCGGGTAGGACTGGGAGGAAACGCCGTCTATACGCATAAGTGCATGCTCGGTATCGATGATGGCAGTTTAGTGGCGCATTACCCACTTCGCAAACCGCCGAGTGATAACTAGAACACAGAAAAGCGAAAAGGTTTAAAAGCGGCGGGCAGAAACTGACAATTTGCCAAAGATGAAATGCCGACCATGTGGATTACCGCGCTTTCGGCGTCGCGACTTTATCGCGCAGATACACCGGCTGCGCCTGATCGGCCACGATCGCTTCACCGCGTTCCCAGGCGAAACGCGCCAGGGTCAGCAGATCTTCGGCGTGGGGCAGCATGCTCGCGTCCTGGCCGCTCAGGTTCACTGCAATACGCTCGGCATAACCCCAACCGGTGCCCGCGCCGAACCACTCGCCGCTGGCATCGACCGGCAACGCGGCGGCTTCCGGTGGCAATACCGCTTCGTTACCCACCAGCCGCATCTCCCCCGCCGTTTCGCGGTAGCAGCCCCAATACACCTCATCCATACGCGCATCGATGGCTGCCGCGACCTGGCTGACGCCGTGTTCGCGATAAGCCCGCTGGGCGAGTACAGCGAGGTTGGAGACCGGCAACACCGGACGGTCCAGCGCAAACGCCAGCCCTTGCACCACGCCAATGGCGATCCGCACACCGGTAAACGCGCCCGGCCCACGACCGAACGCAATGGCGTCGACCGCTTGCAGCGTGGTCCCGGCATCGGCCAGCAGTTGCTGAATCATCGGCAGCAACTTCTGCGCATGCAGGCGCGGGATCACCTCGTAATGACTCGTGACCTTGCCGTCATGCAGCAAGGCAACGGAGCAAGCTTCAGTCGCGGTGTCCAGGGCCAGCAAGGTGCTCATCGATGTATCCGTAAGAGAGGTCAGAAAAAGTGCGCCAGTATAAACAACTACGGCCCGCAAGCGGGCCGTAGAAGATGAAGCCGATCAGACTTTTCAGCTCAGTGCTTCAAGCACCTTGCCGGTAATCGTCTCAACCGAGCCAACGCCAGGAATATGGCTGTACTTCGGCTTGCCCTGAGCAGCGGCCAGGCCTTGGTAGAACTCCACCAGAGGTTTGGTCTGGGAGTGGTAGACCGACAGGCGATGACGCACGGTTTCTTCGGTGTCGTCCTTGCGCTGCACCAGCTCTTCACCAGTGATGTCGTCTTTACCGGCGATTTTCGGCGGGTTGTACACGGTGTGGTACACGCGGCCGCTGGCCTCGTGAACGCGACGACCGGCGATACGCTGAACGATCTCTTCGTCATCGACGGCGATTTCGACCACGTTGTCCAGTTCCACGCCAGCTTCTACCAACGCTTCAGCTTGCGGAATGGTGCGCGGGAAACCGTCGAACAGGAAACCGTTGGCACAGTCAGGCTGCGCGATACGGTCCTTGACCAAAGCGATGATCAGATCGTCGGAGACCAGACCACCGGCATCCATGATGCTTTTGGCTTTGATGCCCAGCTCGGTGCCGGCTTTTACAGCAGCACGCAGCATGTCACCGGTAGAGATTTGTGGAATGCCGAACTTTTCGGTGATGAACTTAGCCTGAGTACCTTTACCGGCCCCGGGAGCTCCCAGCAGAATGACGCGCATTAGATGTGCTCCTCAATTTTTTATTTAGAATTACTTAAACAAAACAAAGGATTCGCCTCGTAGGGCCAATCTCAAAAAATAGGGTCGTGACCGCCCAAACGGCCAAAGGCTGATCAAGATACACAGCAGGCCCTGCCCACACAAGCCGCCGAAAGTCGGAGAAACCTGCGCCGGACGTGCCCTTTCGAAGGGGTACCCCAAGTCGCAACCCCATCATTAACTGTCGCGTGGCAGACCTTTTCGACCGCTCGCCGACAGGCACTCGACGCTCGCGCCGGGTGCCTGTTCCCTATGACGAAAACCTTAGCCGGTATTTCGCAAACCGGCGGCAATCCCCGCCACAGACACCAGCAACGCCTGTTCTACCGGGCTGCCCTGCGCTTCATCCTGCTGCCGCGAACGGGCCAACAGTTCGGCCTGCAATAGATGCAGCGGGTCGAGGTAGGTGTTGCGCAGGCGGATGAATTCAAGGGTGTCTGGGCTATGTGCCAGTAGCTGGGACTGACCCGTCAGCCCCAGGACCACCGCACAGGCCTGCGACAATAGGTCGCGTAAATGCGCACCCAAAGGGAGCAGATCCGGCTCGACCAGGCGCTCGTCGTAAGACTGGGCGATATCGGCGTCGGCCTTGGCCAGCACCATTTCCAGCATATCGATGCGGGTGCGGAAGAACGGCCATTGCTCGCGCATCTGCCCCAGCAGCTCCCCTTCGCCGCGCTCCAGCGCCTTGCTCAGCGCCGTTTCCCAGCCGAGCCAGGCCGGCAACATCAGGCGCGTCTGGGTCCAGCCGAAAATCCACGGAATGGCGCGCAGGCTTTCGATGCCGCCGGCGCGGCGCTTGGCCGGGCGGCTGCCCAACGGCAAACGCCCCAACTCCTGCTCCGGGGTGGACTGGCGGAAATACTCGACGAACTGCGGATTTTCCCGCACCACGGCACGGTAGGCCTTGACCCCATCGGCGGCCAATTCGTCCATCAAGTGGCGCCAGGCAGGCGTAGGAGGTGGCGGCGGCAGCAAGGTTGCTTCCAGCACCGCCGCCAGGTACAGATTGAGGTTTTGCTCGGCGATGTCCGGCAGGCCGAATTTGAAACGGATCATTTCCCCCTGCTCGGTGGTGCGGAAACGCCCCGCCACCGACCCCGGCGGCTGCGACAGAATCGCCGCGTGCGCCGGGCCGCCACCACGGCCCACGGTGCCGCCACGGCCGTGGAACAACAGCAGCTCCACTTGTTGCTCCCGGCAAATATCCACCAGACGCTCCTGCGCCCGATACTGCGCCCAGGCCGCCGCCGTAGTGCCAGCGTCCTTGGCCGAGTCGGAATAACCGATCATCACTTCCTGTGGCCCTTGCAGGCGCGAGCGATAGCCCGGCAGCAACAACAGCTTTTCGATCACCGGGCCCGCGTTATCGAGGTCGGCGAGGGTTTCGAACAGCGGCACCACGCGCATCGGCCGCAATACACCGGACTCTTTGAGCAGCAACTGCACGGCCAGCACGTCGGAAGCGGCGCCAGCCATGGAAATCACATACGAGCCGAGGGAAGCCCCCGGTGCCGCAGCGATTTCCCGGCACGTCGCCAGCACTTCGGCGGTGTCGGCAGACGGTTTGAAGTAGGCCGGCAGCAACGGCCGGCGATTGTTCAGTTCGCGCATCAGGAAGGCAATGCGCTCTTCTTCGCTCCAGTCCTCATAACGACCGAGGCCGAGGTAATCGGTGATTTCAGTCATGGCCGCGGTGTGGCGTGAGGAGTCCTGGCGCACATCGAGGCGCACCAGAAACAGCCCGAACGTCACCGCGCGGCGCAGGCAGTCGAGCAACGGGCCATCGGCGATAACGCCCATGCCGCATTCATGCAGCGAGTGGTAACACAGCTCCAACGGGTCCAGCAGGTCGCGGTTGTTTTGCAGCACATCGGCGGACGCCGGCGTGGTGGCCGTCAGGGAGGCCTGGGCCCAATTACGGGTTGCGCGCAGGCGCTCACGCAGCTGTTTGAGTACCGCGCGGTAAGGCTCGGCGCTGTCGCCAGCCTTGGCTTTCAGGGCGTCGCTGGCCTGTTGCATCGACAATTCGGCGGCGAGGTGATCGACATCGCGCACGTACAAATCGGCAGCCATCCAGCGTGCCAGCAGCAAGACTTCGCGGGTCACGGCGGCGGTGACGTTGGGGTTGCCGTCGCGGTCGCCGCCCATCCACGAGGCGAAACGAATCGGCGCGGCCTCCAGCGGCAGGTGCAGGCCAGTGGCGGCATGCAGGGCCTGGTCGGCTTTGCGCAAATAGTTGGGAATCGCCTGCCACAGCGAATGCTCGATCACCGCAAAGCCCCACTTGGCTTCGTCTACAGGTGTCGGGCGGGTGCGGCGGATTTCTTCGGTGTGCCAGGCTTCGGCGATCAGGCGCTGCAAGGTGGTCTTGATCTGCTCGCGCTCGGCGGTGGTCAGGTCGCGATGATCCAGGGCCGCCAGTTGCGCGGCGATCGCGTCGTATTTCTGGATCAGTGTGCGTCGCGCCACTTCGGTGGGGTGCGCCGTCAATACCAGCTCGATGTCCACCCGCCCCAATTGCCGGGCCAGGGATTCGGCGTCATGGCCGGCAGTCAGCAGGCGAGCGAGCAGTTCCGGCAACACCCGGGCCTCGAACGGCGCGGGTTGTGACTCTTCGCGGCGGTGAATCAGCTGATATTGCTCGGCGATATTGGCCAGGTTGAGGAACTGGTTGAACGCCCGCGCCACCGGCAGCAATTCGTCCTCGCTCAACTGGTTGAGGCTGGCGCTGAGTTCGGCATCCATCGAACCGCGACGGTCGGCCTTGGCGCCTTTGCGGATCTGCTCGATCTTGTCGATAAAGCCATCCCCGTACTGCTCACGAATGGTGTTGCCCAATAGCTCACCCAACAGGTGAACGTCCTCGCGCAAGCGTGCATCAATATCGGTCATCAGCAGTTCTCCAGCGAAAATCCGGGCGGCTATGCTTTGATAGTAGAGAGTGCCGCTGTAAAGCGGTTCTTACAAGCAGACGGCAGGGGTCGTCAAACTTCAAGCCTTGCAGCTAGTCTCAACACAAGCCGTACAACGGCTTACCACCGGCCACCGCCGGACACTCACCCGGCCTGCCATGAGCAGGTACGTAATGAGGTCATTATGAAAATCCGCGAGCTCGCCAAGCACTGGGAAGAAAACGCCAAGGGTCGCCTGACCGACACTGGCTATACGATTCGTCTGGACGTGGAAGCCGCCGCACGGCTGGCGGCGATTATCGATATGTACCCCAAGCGGCACCCTGAAGAACTGCTCGGAGAATTGATCGGCGCCGCCCTGGAAGAGCTCGAAGCGAGCTTTCCGTATGTGAAAGGGTCAACGGTGGTCGCCACCGATGAAGAAGGCGATCCGCTGTACGAAGACGTCGGTCCAACCCCGCGTTTTCTCGCCTTGTCCCGTCGTCATTTGCACGATTTGTCGACCGAAAACGACAAGCCAAAACACTGATTTGCGCGTCTTGCTCCCCTTCCAGAAATACGTATTTCCTGGCCCGTGCAGGGCCGGGAATACCCCTGCGCACGACTAAAGTTCCCGATTTAGAGCCTTGTCCGTCAGGTCAAAGTTTTTTCGGGCGAAAGGCCATATTCTCTGAACTTTTAAAAAATACCTCGGGTCAACCCAGTAACCACGCCTGGGACGGCCGTTTCAAAATGCTCTGGAAATCGAAGGTTGCGGCTCCTTGCCCAGGATGGATTCAGATGTATTTCAGGAGTTATCCAACGGAGTTGAAAACCATGAAGACCAGCACTGCTTCATCCTCGTCCACCCACCTGCGCGGTCTCAAACTGGCGGCCCTGGCCATCGGCAGCAGCCTGGTTCTGGCCGGATGCGCCGGCAACCCGCCCACCGAGCAATACGCCGTGACTCAATCGGCCGTGAACAGTGCCGTCAGCGCCGGGGGCACCGAATTCGCCGCGGTGGAAATGAAGTCCGCCCAGGACAAGCTCAAACAAGCCGAAATCGCCATGCACGACAAAAAGTATGACGAAGCCAAAATGCTCGCCGAACAGGCCGAGTGGGACGCCCGAGTGGCAGAACGCAAAGCCCAGGCGATGAAAGCCGAACAGGCTGTAAAGGACTCACAGAAAGGTGTTCAGGAACTGCGTCAGGAAAGTCAGCGCACCGTGCAGTGAGCGCGCATCCCGATTTTCAGGCCTGACACTTTTATCGATAGAAAGGACGAACCACCATGCGCAAACAACTGATGATACCCGCCCTCCTGGCCGCAAGCATTGCACTGGCTGCCTGCTCCACACCGCCCAACACCAACCTGGAGCAAGCCCGCACCAACTACGCCGGCCTGCAAGCCAACCCGCAAGCCAGCAAAGTCGCGGCACTGGAAACCAAAGACGCCAGCGATTACCTGGACAAGGCCGACAAGGCTTACCAGGACAAGGAAGACCAGAACAAGGTCGACCAACTGGCTTACCTGACCAACCAGCGTGTTGAAGTGGCCAAGCAGACCATCGCCCTGCGCACCGCGGAAAACAACCTGAAAAACGCCGCGGCTCAGCGAGCCCAGGCGCGTCTGGATGCCCGCGACCAGCAGATCAAACAATTGCAGGCCAGCCTCAACGCCAAACAGACCGATCGCGGCACGCTGGTAACGTTCGGTGACGTACTGTTCGCCACCAACAAGGCCGACCTGAAACCCAGCGGCTTGGTGAACATCAACAAACTGG
This sequence comes from Pseudomonas sp. FP1740, assembly GCF_030687165.1. Taxonomy (NCBI): domain Bacteria; kingdom Pseudomonadati; phylum Pseudomonadota; class Gammaproteobacteria; order Pseudomonadales; family Pseudomonadaceae; genus Pseudomonas; species Pseudomonas sp. FP1740. The sequence goes on along the minus strand of NZ_CP117461.1, from coordinate 1,190,644 downwards.
CGCAGTTCCTTCAGGAAAACCCCGACCGTAAAGTGATTGTCGAAGGCTACACCGACAGCACCGGCGCAGCGTCGTACAACCAGTCGCTGTCCGAGCGGCGCGCGACCTCGGTGCAAGTGGCCCTGATCAAGATGGGTGTCGACCCGGCGCGCATCGTGGTCCAGGGTTACGGCAAGGAATACCCGGTGGCCGAAAACACCAGCGTCTCCGGCCGTGCGATGAACCGTCGGGTGGAAGTGACCATTTCCAATGACAACCAGCCAGTGATCCCGCGTTCAGCTGTCAGCTCTAACTGAGCTTCGTCTGAAACACAAAAGCCCCGTCTGATCGGATCAGGCGGGGCTTCTTATTGATCGAACACTTGTCTTGGGGCCAAGCAACCCTGTGGCGAGGGGGCTTGCCCCCGTTCGGCTGCGAAGCAGGTGGGATTTTACTGTTCGAGTTTTTGCGGGGTTTCCTGGCCCATGCAGCGCACGGCTTTTTTCTTGTTGTTGACCAGTACGCCAGTCAGGCCTTTCTGTTCGGTATCAAACATCACCAGCACGCCATCGATGCACTGCGCCACTTGCGCGGCCGGTTCCAGGGAGATTTTATAGTCTTCGCCCGGCACGGTCTTGAGCATGGTGAAGTCGCTGAGCAGCAGCGCATCTTCGGGTTTGGCGAAGTGCAGGTAGCCGTACCACCACAGGGCCCCGACGGTGCCGAGGATGCTGCAGATACCGGTGATGATCAGCGGGATGGCGTTACGTTCTTCACTCATTGCGGACTCTCTGGTGGTTCATCTTCAGAATTCGGGGGGGCCGGGTAATTCGGGATTTCACCCAGGCGGCGCAGGCCGTTGAAATGCTGCGGGTCTTCGAGGTAACGCAGCATGACTTTTCGCCAGACCGGGTCGGCGAAGGTTTGCACATGACCGCCCCGGGTCAGTTGCAGCACTCGCGGCGGCGGCGCAGCTTGATACAGTCGGATGCCGTTGGAAAGGGGCACCAGCTGATCATCGATACTGTGATAGATCAGTTTCGGTACGCCATTGAGCTGTGTCATGGAACGGATCGCGCTATCGCCATCCGGCACCAGCCAGGACAACGGCACCTGGAACGGCCAGGTCATCCAGGAGGTGCTGAGGGCGAATCGTCCGACATCGCGGTAACTGGCAGGCGCGCCATCGAGCACTAAGGCCTTGAGTTGCCGCTGACGCTCGGGATGCTGGGCCAGGAAATGCACGGCCATCGAACCGCCGAGGCTCTGACCGAGAAGGATCAACGGCTTGCCCTTGACCTCCGGCGCCTGGTCGAGCCATTTGAAAGCGGCGTCGATGTCCTGGTAAATCGCCGGCAACGCCGGTTTACCTTCGGACAAACCATACCCACGATAGTCCACCAGCAACACCTGATAGCCCTGCTTGGGCAACCACCAGCTTGCGCCCAGATGCCACGCCAGATTGCCGCCGTTACCATGCAAATGCAGCACAGTGCCTTTGACTTCGACGCCTTTTTTCGCCGGCAGCCACCAGCCATGCAGCTTAAGTCCGTCGGCAGTGGTCAGGGTGACGTCGCGATAGTCGAGCTTGGCTTTTTCCGGGGTGAACGGCTGGCCGGGCTCGGGGTAGAACAGCAAAGAGCTGCAACCGCCGAGGGCCAGGAGCAGGCAGAAGATGCCGAGGATTCTCATCCGGTGAAGCCTCAATGTGGGTGATCGTTCCCATGCTCCGCGTGGGAATGCATACCGTGACGCTCTGCGTCACAGTGGACGCGGAGCGTCCATGGCGGCATTCCCACGCAGAGCGTGGGAACGATCTGAATCAAAGGATATTGGAGTAATCCGCTTCGATCCGGTCCAGGCTCAGGTGGTTGAGGAAGTTGGAGAAGCACATCCACGCCGACAACGCGTTCATGTCGCGGAACTGCTCGGGCAGGTATTTGGGCGGCACCACCAGGCCTTCGTCCACCAATTGGCGCAAGGTCCGCATGTCCTCCAGCGTAGTCTTGCCGCAGAACAACAGCGGTATCTGCTCCAGCTTGCCTTTGCGCACGGCCAACTGAATGTAGTTGTAAATCATGATAAAGCCCTTGAGGTAGGACAAGTCTTTGGTAAATGGCAGACCATTCGGCACCGAGCCGCGGAACACCCGACTGGCATTGCCGTAGCTTTCGGCCATTTCAAAGCCCTGAGCCCGGAAGAACTCAAAGATCTGCAAGAAGTCTGCGCCCTCCTCCACCATATGAATGGCGCGGGTGCGGTTGGTCAGTTTGCGCAGGCGGCTCGGGTAGGAGGCGAAGGTGATGATTTCCATCAGGATCGCCAGGCCTTCCTGAGTCACGGTGGACGACGGCGGGCCTTTGGACAGGAACGTACAGATCGGCTGATTCAAACCGTTGAGGGTGGTGCCCACATGCACCAGCCCTTCATGGACTTCCAGCGCACGCACGTCGCGATTGTTGAACATCGCGTCGGTGCGGATCTTGATGTAGTCGGCGCCGGCCGCCGCGTCGGCGACGATCCCGTCGGACTCGAACACCCGGATGGTTTCCTCGTTTTCGCCAAACACCTTGTTCAACCGATGTTGCAGCAGATCGACGGCTTCCTTGGCGGTGAGGACTTTCGGTTCGTCCTTGAGGTCGCCACGGCCGTCGATGTTGTTCAGGTAATCGGAGAGCATCAGCCCCAGGTCGGCCAGGGTCGGGTCGCCGGCGTGAAACGCATCGGACGCCGCGCCGTACAACTCCTGGGAAATCAGCCCGAAATCCTCGGTGCCGCGCGCTTCAAGCATGCGCACCACCATGCGGTATTCCTTGCACATGCGGCGCATGATCTGCCCGACCGGGTTGAACTGGCCGAGTTGACGAGTGATGTCGCGCTCGATGTTCTGGAATTCCAGCTTCACTTTGCTGGAGTCGAACGACAGCGGTCGATTGAGGTAGTAGTCGCGGTCCACGGCTGGCATTTCCTTGCCCTTGCCCTTGAGGAACCCCTTGCGAATGCTGTCATCCCACTTGACCGCATCCAGAATGCGAATCGGCGTTTGCGCCAGCACTATGCGATCGGACAACATGCGTATCGTCTGCTGGTATTCGTCCACCCGAGACTCCTGTAGTAAAGCTGTTACGTGCTGGGTTTATTTGGTTTTGGCCAGGCGCTGATAGCGTACCGCTTCGACGAACACATCGGAATTGGCCGGGTCGTCGAGGTAGGCGAATACCTGATCCAGGCTGTTGTTGATCAACACCCCATCGCCATCTTCAGTCTGAAAGCCTTCGCCACTGAGGGCCTCTTGCCCCATGGCCTGTCTGATCTGCTCGAGGTCGAGGTTGTAGACCACCAGTTCGTGCTTATCGTTGAGCTCGAAACCGGCGATGGTGAAATGCCCGCCGAACTGCGCCGGCACCTTCGCCGACAGGTACCAGCGATTGCCATGGCGCGACACCGTGAAGGGATAGGCTTCGCGCTCATGGGGTTTGGCCTTGAAGTAGCTGACCGCCTGGTAGTGATTGTCGCCGACGCGTGTCAGTTCCAGGTTCATCGGCTCGCCCCAGGCGTTGGTGCTGGCCCATTTGCCGAGCAGCCCTTTGGGCGCGGGCTCGCTGGCGGGCAGCGACTCCTTGAAGGTCACCAGGCAGCCACTGAGCAGCAGGAACGACAAGGCGATCACTACGACACGCCAGGCTTTCATTCAACACTCCCTATCGACACACGATGACTTTCGGCGCTGCTCATTCCCACGCTCTGCGTGGGAATGCCGCCACGGACGCTCCGCGTCCGCTTTGAATGTGACGCGGAGCGTCTCGGGATGCGTTCCCACGCAGAGCGTGGGAACGATCACAACCCTGCAGGGTTACACCGACGCCAGTACCAGGTGCATGTAGCGGGTCAGGATGCCGAGCATTTCCTCTTCGGCAACAGGCTCGGCATCGTTGAGCAGGCCCTGATATTCCATCCGTCCGACAATCGCCGTCAACACTTTGGCATCTTGTTGTGGCTCGCGGGAACCCAATACTTCGAAAAGCTGGCAGGTGCCCTGCAAGAGAATTTGCTGATGGGAACGCACCAACAACGCCAGACGCGGGTTGAGCAACGCTTCCTGGCGGAAGGCTTGCTCGGCCATCAGGTGCTCGCGGCGATTGATCAATTGCCGATGGACATAGTCAGCCATCAGCCGTGCGATATCGTCCGCCAGTTGTGAGCGGGACTCGGCGGTGCCATCACCGCTGACAACCATCTCGCGCAACAGGCCTTCGTTGCTGGCCCACAACCGGGCCATGTATGCCGCGCTGCGTTCCACGTATTGGGCGAAGGTATCGGTGAGCAGGTCATCGATGTCCTTGAAATAGTAAGTGGTGGCCGACAGCGGCACACAGGCCTCGGCTGCCACCGCACGGTGCCGCACGGCCCGCACGCCATCGCGCACGACAATGCGCATCGCCGCGTCGAGAATGTCCTGTCGACGCTGTTCGCTGCCCTGTCGGCTGGCCTTGCGGCCCTGGTACTGAACACTTTCAGCGACCGCAGTGGCGATATCCGCTGCACCTTCTTGAGCCATTGCACGATTCACGACAGGTATTCCTCTCTAACGTCAAAAGTAACCAATTGATACGTTTGTACCAGACAGGCAATAAAAAGCCGCCTGTTTTAGGCGGCTTTTTAATTGAAACATTTACGCTTGCGGGCGCATGTGCGGGAACAGGATCACGTCGCGGATCGACGGTGAGTTGGTCAGCAACATCACCAGACGGTCGATGCCGATCCCTTCACCGGCGGTCGGCGGCATGCCGTACTCCAGCGCACGAACAAAGTCGGCATCGTAGTGCATTGCTTCATCGTCGCCAGCATCCTTGTCGGCCACCTGTGCCATGAAGCGCTCGGCCTGGTCTTCCGCGTCGTTCAACTCGGAGTAGGCGTTGGCGATTTCACGGCCGCCAATGAACAGTTCGAAACGGTCGGTGACGTTCGGGTTCTCGTCGTTACGACGGGCCAGCGGCGACACTTCGAACGGGTACTGGGTAATGAAGTGCGGCTGTTCCAGCTTGTGCTCGACCAGTTCTTCGAAAATCATCACCTGCAGTTTGCCCAGGCCTTCGAAGCCGAGCACCTTGGCGCCGGCCTTCTTGGCGATGGCGCGGGCCTTGTCGATGTCGTTCAGGTCGGCAGCGGTCAGTTCCGGGTTGTACTTGAGGATCGAGTCGAACACCGACAGGCGCACGAACGGCTCGCCGAAGTGGAACACCTTGTCGCCGTAAGGCACGTCGGTGCTGCCCAGAACCAGCTGCGCCAGTTCGCGGAACAGCTCCTCGGTCAGGTCCATGTTGTCTTCGTAGTCAGCGTGGGCCTGGTAGAACTCGAGCATGGTGAACTCGGGGTTGTGCCGGGTCGAAACGCCTTCGTTACGGAAGTTGCGGTTGATTTCGAAGACTTTCTCGAAACCACCGACAACCAGACGCTTGAGGTACAGCTCCGGCGCGATACGCAGGAACATCTGCATATCCAGCGCGTTGTGGTGAGTTTCGAACGGCTTGGCCGCCGCGCCACCCGGAATGGTTTGCAGCATCGGCGTTTCGACTTCCAGGAAGTCACGCTTCATCAGGAAGCTGCGGATGTGCGCAATCACTTGCGAACGCACGCGGAAGGTCTGGCGCACGTCTTCGTTGACGATCAGATCGACGTAACGCTGGCGGTAGCGCTGCTCGGTGTCGGACAGACCGTGGTGCTTGTCCGGCAGCGGGCGCAGGGATTTGGTCAGCAGGCGCACGTTGGTCATTTCAACGTACAGGTCGCCCTTGCCGGAACGGGCCAGGGTGCCTTCGGCGGCAATGATGTCGCCCAGGTCCCAGGTTTTCACCGCGGCCAGGGTTTCTTCGGACAGGGTTTTACGGTTGACGTAAACCTGGATGCGCCCGGACATGTCCTGAATCACCATGAACGAGCCACGGTTGAGCATGAGACGACCGGCAACCTTGACCGGGATCGCAGCCTCTGCCAGCTCTTCCTTGGTCTTGTCCGCGTACTTCTTTTGCAAGTCTTCGCAGTAGGCGTCGCGGCGGAAGTCGTTGGGGAAGGCCTGGCCCTTGGCGCGCTCGGCAGCAAGCTTTTCCTTGCGCAGGGCGATCAGGGAGTTTTCTTCCTGTTGCAGGGCTTGCGGGTCGAGTTGTAGGTCGCTCATGTCTTTAAAAATTCCATCACAGATTCGTTGCCCCCAGCCTTCGGCTGGGGATCGCTGTAGGGCGTGCCTTACAGCCCTTGTTTCAGGCTCGCCACCAGGTATTCGTCGATGTCGCCGTCGAGCACCTTGTCGCAGTCGCTGCGTTCGATGTTGGTGCGCAGATCCTTGATCCGCGAGGCATCAAGCACGTACGAACGGATCTGGTGACCCCAGCCGATGTCCGACTTGGTGTCTTCCAGGGCCTGGGAGGCGGCGTTGCGTTTCTGCACTTCCTGCTCGTACAAGCGCGCCCGCAACATTTTCATCGCGGTGTCTTTGTTGGCGTGCTGGGAGCGTTCGTTCTGGCAGCTGACCACGGTGTTGGTCGGTACGTGAGTAATCCGTACGGCCGAGTCAGTGGTGTTTACGTGCTGACCACCGGCACCGGAGGAGCGGTAGGTGTCGATGCGCAGGTCCGACGGGTTGATGTCGATTTCGATGTTGTCATCGATTTCCGGCGACACGAACACGGCCGAGAACGAGGTGTGACGACGGTTGCCGGAGTCGAACGGGCTCTTGCGCACCAGACGGTGCACGCCGATTTCGGTACGCAGCCAGCCAAAGGCGTATTCGCCCTTGATGTGCACGGTCGCGCCTTTGATACCGGCGACTTCACCGGCCGACAATTCCATGATGGTCGCGTCGAAACCGCGTTTATCCGCCCAGCGCAGGTACATGCGCAGCAGGATGTTGGCCCAGTCCTGGGCCTCGGTACCGCCGGAGCCGGCCTGGATGTCCAGGTAGGCGTTGTTCTGGTCCATCTCGCCGCTGAACATACGACGGAATTCGAGCTTCTCGAGGGCTTCGCGCAGGCGCTCCACTTCAAGGGCTACGTCGTCGACGGCGGCCTGGTCTTCTTCCTCGGCAGACATCAACAGCAGGTCCTTGGCATCGGCCAGACCGCTGGACATTTCATCGAGGGTTTCTACGATCTGGGCCAGCGCAGAGCGCTCGCGACCCAGGTTCTGAGCGTACTCAGGGTTGTTCCAGACACTCGGATCTTCAAGCTCGCGATTGACTTCGGTCAGACGCTCATGCTTTTGATCGTAGTCAAAGATACCCCCGAATAGTTTCGGAGCGCTCGGACAGGTCCTTGATACTGTTAAGGATCGGGTTGATTTCCATGGCGGGCAGCACTCGTTGGCGAACTTTTGAAAGCCGGCGAGTATAACGTAATCACGCTGTCAAGGCAGCCCGCCTGGCGGCTTTAGGGGCGAATGGTTTACGGAATAACGCGGGTGGCCCGTAGCAGCTGCCGAGCCCGCGAGGCTGCGTTCGGCGGCGCAGCCGTCGCAAAGTCAGACAACGCGGTCATTCAGGCAAACCGCATACACAGGACTTGCGAGGACTTCGTCCTCGAACGCAGCCTCGCGGGCTCGGCAGCTGCTACAGCGCTACGGTCAGCGGGTTACTCAATTCCCACCTGATTGCGCCCATTGTTCTTCGCCAGGTACAGCCCCTTGTCCGCCGCCGAGATCAATTGCCGGCAGTCGCTGCCTGGCTGCGGGATCATGGTCGACAGGCCGATGCTGATGGTCAGGCATGAGCCTTCGGTCGGGAAAATGTGCGGGATCTTCAACCCGACCACGGTCTGGCGCAGTTTTTCCGCCACCAGCCGCGCACCGCCCGGCGAGGTGTTGGGCAAGACCAGGACGAACTCTTCGCCGCCGTAACGGGCCGGCAGGTCCGATGGCCTGGCGCTGGCGTCGCGAATGGCCGTGGCGACTTTGCGCAGGGCTTCATCGCCTTCGAGGTGGCCAAAACTGTCGTTGTAGGACTTGAAATAGTCGACATCGATCATCAGCAACGACAATTGCGTCTGGTCACGCAACGAACGCCGCCACTCCAGTTCCAGGTATTCGTCGAAGTGCCGGCGGTTCGACAGCCCGGTCAGGCCGTCGGAGTTCATCAAGCGTTGCAGCACCAGGTTGGTGTCGAGCAACTGTTGCTGGCTGACCCGCAACGCACGGTATGCCGCGTCACGCTGCAGCAGGGTCATGTAGGAGCGCGAGTGATAGCGGATGCGCGCCACCAGTTCGATGTTGTCCGGCAGTTTGACCAGGTAATCATTGGCCCCGGCGGCAAACGCCGCGCTCTTGATCAGCGGGTCTTCCTTGGTCGACAGGACAATGATCGGAATATCCTTGGTCGCCGGGTGATTACGGTATTCGCGCACCAGGCTCAGGCCGTCGAGGCCGGGCATGACCAGGTCCTGAAGGATCACCGTCGGCTTGATGCGGATCGCCTGGGCAATGGCCTGGTGCGGGTCGGCGCAGAAGTGGAAGTCGATGTTCTCTTCGTTCGACAGACCACGGCGCACCGCCTCGCCGATCATCGCCTGATCGTCCACCAACAACACCATGGCGGCGTTTTCGTCGGTTTTGAAGTCGTCGAGCTGTAAATCATTCATGTGCGGTCACCTGAGTACTGCCTGGGCCACGACTGCTGCTAATGATAGTCATTTTTGAAAAATCTCCAGCAATCGTGGCGCTATCTTGTCCAGTGGGCGGATTTCCACGGCAGCGTCGATGGCTGCGGCCGCCTTGGGCATTCCGTACACGGCACTGCTGTTCTGGTCCTGAGCGATGGTCAGGTAGCCCTGTTGGCGCATGAGTTTAAGCCCCTGGGCACCGTCGCGCCCCATACCGGTCAGCAGGACGCCCACGGCATCACCGCTCCAGTAACTGGCCACACTCTCGAAAAACACATCGATCGAAGGCCGATAGATCTCGTTGACCGGTTCGGCGGTGTAGGCCAGCGTGCCGTTTTTCAGCAAGCGGATATGGTGATTGGTACCGGCCAGCAGGATCGTGCCGCTTTGTGGCGGTTCGCCTTCCTGGGCCAGGCGCACGTCCAGGCCGCTGGCGCTGGCCAGCCATTCGGCCATGCCGGCGGCGAACACCTGGTCCACATGCTGGACCAGCACGATGGCCGCCGAAAAATCCCGGGGCAGGCCCTTGAGCAGCACTTCCAGCGCCGCCGGCCCGCCAGCGGATGAACCGATCGCCACCAGGTGCTGGCGCGAGGCCGAGTTGCGGTGCGGGCTCGGTGCCGATCGCTCCCGATTGCTGTGGTCACCAATCAGCCAGCCAATGTTCATGATCTTGCGCAGCAGCGGCGCGGCGGCTTCCTGAGCATTGCCGGACCCGATCGCCGGGGTATCGACCACATCCAGCGCGCCATGGCCCATGGCTTCGAACACCCGGTGCACGTTCTGCTGGCGGTCGACGGTGACGATGACGATCGCGCACGGGGTCTCGGCCATGATCCGCCGGGTCGCTTCCACGCCGTCCATCAACGGCATGATCAAGTCCATCAGGATCAGATCCGGGGTGTATTCGGTGCAACGTTGCACCGCCTCGGCCCCGTTGCTGGCAACCCAGACCACCTCGTGTGCCGGTTCGAACGCCAGGGCGCGGCGCAAAGCCTCCACGGCCATGGGCATGTCGTTGACAATGGCGATTTTCATGCGCGCGCGCCTCCAATGAGCTCGACTACTGCATCCAGCAAGGCGTCATCATGAAAACTGGCCTTGGCTAGATAATAGTCGGCCCCGGCATCCAGTCCACGGCGGCGGTCTTCTTCGCGGTCCTTGTAGGACACCACCATCACCGGCAGCGATTGCAGGCGATTGTCGCGGCGCAATAAAGTCACCAGCTCGATGCCGTCCATGCGCGGCATGTCGATGTCGGTGATCAGCAGGTCGAAATCCTCCGAACGCAGGGCGTTCCAGCCATCCATGCCGTCCACCGCCACGGCGACGTCGTAGCCGCGATTGAGCAGCAACTTGCGCTGCAACTCACGAACGGTCAGCGAATCGTCCACCACCAGAATCCGTTTGCGCGCGGCCTCAACGGCCTGATTGGCGTGCCGGGCAATGCGCTCCAGACGCCCGCTATTGAGCAGTTTGTCCACCGAACGCAGCATGTCTTCGACGTCGACAATCAGCACCACCGAGCCGTCATCGAGCAAAGCCCCGGCGGAAATGTCCTGTACCTTGCCCAGACGCTCGTCCAGCGGCAGCACCACCAGCGTTCGCTCGCCGATAAACCGCTCGACCGCCACCCCGTAGATCGCCTCGCGCTCGCGGATGACCACGACTTTGAGGGTCTGCGCGCTGTTCTGGCTCGCCGGCCGATGCAACAGCTGACTGGCAGCGACCAGCCCGACATGCCGGCCTTCGTACCAAAAGTGCTGCCGGCCTTCGACCTGCACGATGTCTTCCGGCTCCAGGTCGCACATGCGCTCGATGTGCGCCAGCGGGAAGGCGTACGCCTCGTCACCGACTTCCACCACCAGACTGCGCACCACCGACAGCGTCAGCGGCACTTCAAGATGGAAACGACTGCCCGCGCCCGCCGTCTGCTCCAGCAGCACGGCACCGCGCAACTGCCGGACCATGTGCTGAACCGCATCCAGCCCGACGCCGCGCCCGGACACTTCGGTGACCGTGTCACGCAGGCTGAAACCCGGCAGAAACAGGAACGTCAGCAGCTCTTCTTCGCTCAACTGCGCGGCGGTCTCGGCTGGGGATAACTGCCGCTCGACGATCGTGCGGCGGACCTTTTCCAAGTCGACGCCATTGCCATCATCGCTCAGTTCCAGCACCAGCAGACCAGCCTGATGGGAGGCTCGCAAACGGATCACGCCTTCCTCCGGCTTGCCCGCCAAGCGTCGCTGTTCCGGGGTTTCGATGCCGTGATCCACCGCATTGCGCAGCAGGTGTGTCAGCGGCGCTTCGAGTTTTTCCAGTACGTCTCGGTCGACTTGGGTCTTGTCGCCCTCGATCTCCAGCCGCACCTGTTTGCCAAGGTCGCGCCCAAGATCGCGGACCATGCGTACTTGACCGCTCAGCACGTCAGCGAACGGCCGCATGCGACAGGCCAGCGCGGTGTCATACAACACTTGTGCGCGCTGGCTGGCGTGCCAGGCGAACTCGTCCAGTTCGGCGTTTTTTTCCACCAGCAATTGCTGGGACTCGGCCAGCAATCGGCGGGCATCGCCCAAGGCTTCCTGGGCTTCGAGGCTCAAGGCATGGTCCTTGAGATGAACGTTGAGGCTTTCCAGCGCCCGCAGGCCATTGCTCTGCATGCGTTTAAGGCGCTGCATGGTGGCCAGGTGCGGCTTGAGGCGCTGGGTTTCCACCAGGGATTTACTCGACAGGTCGAGCAGGCTGTTCAAGCGCTCGGCCGTGACACGCAATACGCGCTCGCCAGTGTCGGTGGCGCGCCTGGTCTTGGACGCAGGCTCGGCGGGCGCTACCTGGGCTGCGTCGACAGGTGCTTCGTCGGCAGGAACAGGCGGCTCGACCCTGGACGTCGGTGGTTCGAGCTGAGGTTCTGCCATCGGCGACGCGATGGGGGCAACCGTCGCCATGTGCTCAAGCAACCGTCCCATCAAAACCACGTAAGCGTCGATATCCGCAGGCGCCGGAGCATTGTTCGGCGTCGCAATCCGCATCAGCAGATCGGTGCCCTGCAACAGCGCATCAATGTGTTCGGGTCGCAGGTACAGGCGCCCTTCCTGGGCGCTGACCAGGTAATCCTCCATCACATGGGCAACACTGACCCCGGCATCGACGCCTACAATACGCGCCGCGCCCTTGAGCGAATGGGCCGCGCGCATGCACGACTCGAGGTAATCGGCCTGGGTCGGATCGCGCTCCAGCGCCAGCAGACCGGCGCTCAGCACCAGGGTCTGGGCCTCGGCTTCCAGGCTGAACAGCTCCAGCAAAGAGGCGTCACGCATTTGGTCGGGGGTCATGTGAGGCTCCGGGTCACGGCAGACAGCAGCTGCTCTTCATCCAGCCAACGCAGGCTGCGACCTTTGAATGGCAAGACGCCGCGGGTGTATTTGGCGCTGGCCTGGGTGCCGGACTGGGACGCGGCATCGAGAATGCGCTCGTCGATGGCGTGAATCCCGTCCACTTCGTCCACCGGCACCACTACCGGCCCGCCGTGGGCGGCGATGATCAGCATCCGCGGCGTTACCCGTGCGCCGGGCGCCACGCTACTGGTGTCGTCGAGCCCCAACAGCTCCACCAAAGACAGGCACGCCACCAAGGCACCGCGCACATTCGCCACGCCGAGCAATGCCCGGGAACGCTGGTGCGGCAAGGAATGGATCGCTTGCAGCGGCGCCACTTCGACCAGGCTGCGAGTGGCCAGGCCCAGCCACTCTTCGCCGAGGCGAAACATCAGCAGCGAACGGGTTTTCACCTCGCTCTCGGCTACCGTGGAGATTTGCCCACGGTCGCCCTGCGACAAGGCGTAACGGTCGAGCAAGCGCGTGGCGGCAGCCGAATACACCGCGCAATTGCGGCAATGAATGTGCTCGCTCAGCAGCGGGCAGGACTGGTCGCCGTGGATACCGATGCGGTTCCAACAGTCGTCGATGGCCTGGGCATCTTCATGGGTGACGCTCAAGGTGTCGGAGACGTTCATCGTTTGCGCTCACTGTCAGCGGCGCGCTCGCTACGAACGGCGCGGGCCTGCAATCGTCTGGCTCCCGCCGTGTCGCCCTGGGACTGCAGCAAGGCGGCCAGGTGCATCAACGCGTCGGGGTGTTGCGGTTCGAGGTACAACGCCTTGCGATAAAACCCCTGGGCCTCCAGGGCGCTACCGGCGACATCACTGAGCAGCCCCAGCCAATAGAACACTTGGGCCACTGGTTCGTGACTGCGCAAATAACTTTCGCACGCGGTGCGGGCCTCGGCACTTTTGCCTTCATTGGCCAGCGCGGCAATATTCGCCAACAGCGTGGCGGCGTCCGAAGGGGTGGCCGAAGGGGTGGCGGCAGCCTGAGGTATCGGCACGACCGTCGCAAAAGGCCGACTGCGCACAGGCGGCGGAGTCACGCTGCGCAACGGTTGCTGCACGGGCAGCGACATCGGCGCGAAGGTCGCAAGCGGCTCGGGCGCGCTCTGGCGACTGAAGGCAAACGACTGCGGGATACCGATCGAGCGCATGCCGAAACGGCCGAGCAGACTGCCCTCGGCCGGGCCGATAAATAGCACGCCGTCGATGTGAGTCAGACGCTTGAGCACTTCGAACACTTGCTGCTGGGTCGGCTGGTCGAAATAAATCAGCAGGTTGCGACAGAACACGAAGTCATAGGGCGGCTCGTTGACCAGCAAGGTCGGATCCAGCAGGTTACCGACCTGTAAACGCACTTGTTCAAGCACGCGCCCGCTGAGGCGATAGTTATCGTGTTCAGCGGTGAAATGGCGCTCGCGAAACTCGAGGTCCTGGCCACGAAACGAATTTTTGCCGTACAGCGCGAGCCTGGCCTTTTCCACCGACAGCGGGCTGACGTCCATGCCGTCGACCTTGAACTGGTGCGGCGCCAGCCCCGCATCAAGCAATGCCATGGCGATCGAGTACGGTTCTTCGCCGGTAGAACACGGCAAGCTGAGAATCCGCAGGGCGCGCATGTTGTTGATCGCCGCCAGCCGCTTGGCCGCCAGCTTCGCCAGCGTGGCGAAGGATTCCGGGTAACGGAAAAACCAGGTTTCGGGGACGATCACCGCTTCGATCAGCGCCTGCTGTTCGTCGCGCGAGCCCAGCAAAGTGTGCCAGTACTCATCGGCCGTCCGCGCCCGAACCGCCGTGATGCGCTGGCGCACCGCGCGCTCGATGATCGCCGGGCCGACCGAGCCGACATCCAGGCCGATACGCTCCTTGAGGAAATCGAAAAACCGTTGATCGCTGCTCATCCCTGCTCCTCAAACTGCGCCAGGTCCAGCGGCGGCGAGGGAAACAATAAGGCGCGAACCTGTGCATCCAGTAAATCGGCAACCCGCACCCATTGCAGTAGCCCCTGGGCATCTTCGCGCACCGGGCCGAGGTAGGGCGCCTGGCGATTGTCCAGGCCATAAGGCTGAAAGTCCGCCGGGTTGCAGCGCAACGTGTCGGTGACCTGCTCCAGAATCAGCCCGAGCAATTGTGCAGGCGTCGCCTCATCCGGCCGATAGTGCACCAACACCAGCCGCGTGCTGGTGCGCGCCTGGGCCGGTTGGCCAAACGTCAGCGCGCTGAGGTCGATCACCGGCACGACCGCGCCGCGCCAGGCGAACACCCCCGCCACCCAGTCTGGCGCCCGGGGAATGGGTTTCAACGGCAGTTGCGGCAGCACTTCGACCACCTCGATGGCCTGCAAGGCGTAGCGCTCGCTGCCGATGCGGAACACCAGAAACAACGACTGCTTCACCGGCATCGCCACGCCGCGCCTGGCCGTAAGTTCGCTCATCAGACTTTGAATCGCGAGACACCGCCACGCAGCCCCACGGCCACCTGGCTCAATTCGTCGATGGCGAAACTGGCCTGACGCAAGGACTCGACCGTCTGGCTGCTGGCGTCGCCCAACTGCACCAACGCGTGGTTGATCTGCTCGGCGCCGGTGGCCTGGGCCTGCATGCCTTCGTTGACCATCAACACCCGCGGCGCCAGCGCCTGAACCTGATGAATGATCTGCGACAGCTGCTCGCCCACCTGCTGCACCTCGGACATGCCGCGGCGCACTTCCTCAGAGAACTTGTCCATGCCCATGACCCCGGCCGACACCGCCGACTGGATCTCGCGCACCATCTGCTCGATGTCGTAGGTGGCCACGGCGGTCTGGTCTGCCAGACGTCGCACTTCGGTGGCGACCACGGCAAACCCGCGACCATACTCGCCGGCCTTCTCGGCTTCGATCGCGGCGTTCAGGGACAACAGGTTGGTCTGGTCGGCGACTTTGACGATGGTCACCACCACCTGGTTGATGTTGCCGGCCTTCTCATTGAGGATCGCCAGTTTGGCATTCACCAGATCTGCCGCGCCCATCACCGAGTGCATGGTGTCTTCCATGCGCGCCAGGCCTTGCTGACCAGAACCGGCCAGCACCGAAGCCTGGTCGGCGGCGGTGGAGACTTCGGTCATGGTACGCACCAGGTCGCGCGAGGTGGCGGCAATTTCACGGGACGTCGCACCGATTTCGGTGGTGGTGGCCGCGGTTTCGGTGGCGGTGGCCTGTTGCTGTTTGGAGGTCGCGGCGATTTCCGTGACCGACGTGGTGACCTGCACCGAGGAGCGCTGGGCCTGGGACACCAACGAGGTGAGTTCGGTCATCATGTCGTTGAAGCCGGTTTCCACCGCGCCGAACTCGTCCTTGCGATCAAGATTCAGGCGACTGCTGAGATCGCCAGTGCGCATGACTTCGAGGATATCCACAATGCGATTCATCGGTGCCATGATCGCGCGCATCAGCAGCAGGCCGCAGAGGCCGGCGGCGATGATTGCCACCAGCAAAGAGACGCCCATGCTGATTTTGGCGGCCGTCACCGCGTCACTGATGGCCAGCGTGGATTGTTCAGCCAGAGCGTGATTATTTTCAAGAAGGCTGTTCAATTGCTTGCGCCCATTGACCCAGGCCGGCGTCAGTTTTTGCTCCAGGGCAAGAACCGCCTGGTCGTACTCTTTGCGCTGATAGAGATCGAGAACGTTGGTCATTTCTTTGTTGTAGAGCTGATGACGCACTTCGAACTCGTCGAACAGGACCTGGTCGTCCTTCGTGAAAATGGTTTTGCGGTAGTTGGCTATTTGCTCGTTCAAGCGCTCTTCGAAGCTTTTGTACATGGTCTGGTCGGCGACGGTCATTTCGCGATGCCCGGAAAGGCCGACAAGCTGTTGGGTGAGGTTAAAACTGTCGACCCACGCACCGCGGATCATCGAACTGAAATACACCCCGGGGACCGCATCGGTGCGGACCGATTCTGCGCCGGCGTCGATCTTCATCAGCCGAGAAAAAGACACCACGACCATCAGCAGCATGATCGCGATAATTACCGCAAAGCTCGCCAAAATGCGTTGGCGCAACGTCCAGTTCTTCACAGTCAGTCCTCGGTGCGGATCAAATTGCGGGGGAGTATAGCCGAGGCTCTGTGGGAGCGGGCTTGCTCGCAAAGAACGATAAGGCGGTTCCTGACGAACATTTGTGGCGAGGGGCTTGCCCCCGTTCGGCTGCGCAGCAGTCGCAAACCCGGCCAATGCGGTTTGTCTGAATAACCGCATCTGTAAATTTTGGGGCGGCTTCGCCACCTAATGGGGCAAGCCCCCTTCGCCACCGACGTAGCCTCCAGGACGGCGTCGTTTGTAAGCAAAAAGATCGCAGCCTTCGGCAGCTCCTACGCCGATCGCGTGCACCCGTTCCTAACGGATAAACGCGATCTGAAGGTGCTGCCGAAAAGCTGCGCCCCGTTAAAGCCGCTGGCGCTCACTGCCAGTTAACGGCATGGACGTTAGAGGACAGATTCGACTCGATATCGACCAAACGGTGGTAGCGATATCCGCGACCAAGCCAGGCGAGTTGATTCCAGGTCGTATGATTGGCCGGTATGCCAAACTGGTATCCACCACCTGCCTCAGTAGTCAGTAATACTGTTCGCGCATAGGGACGAGCATCGCAAGTACCGAAGAACGTGACCCAATTATTCGCGTTACCCCCCGAAGGAACGTAATTTCCTTGAAACAGAACGTAAGAGATGGTTGGAGCTTTCAACGGAGCCAGCACTGTAAACGTACGAGGGGCAGACTCCGGCTGAGGCCCGTAAATAGTTCTGGCCACAAGACGATGGCTCGTCAAACCCAACCCCGTGACGGTATGGGTCGAAATACCCTGGTCATTGGCAAACTGCCTGCTGACAGACGTTTTGCCATCCAGAATCTGCACTTCAAGTTTCGGACTCGACGCGACAGTCACGGTGACGCGAATATCGGTGGTGTAGCCCCCTTCTTTGATCTCCCCCTTGCTGTCCTTCAGTGACGTGATATACGGCGTCTGCAGTGCCAGGGTAGTGACCACGTAACTTTGCAGCGGGAAGGTCACGATCGTCTGGTCGTTTTCGTTGGGGTGCAGGTCGACTTTTGCCCGAATCGTCAGCTCACTGCCGTTCCTGAGTTTCAGCAGTTTTTGACGCAACAAAGGTATTTGCAAGCCCTTTTCTACCTCCGTCGCCGTTGTTTCTTTTCCACTGGCAATCGGGATCGTGACGGAGTTGCCATTGCTGTCGGTTCCGCTGGCATCCAGCGTATACGATTGGCCGATATCGATAAATGACCAGGACTCGAGCGCAACATGAGCATCCCCGACGAACGAACGGGTATCCAAATCGCGTCCATTCGCCTCTGTAACTTCAGGCGCCGGAAAGTTCGGATCCTGTTCTTTGTACTTTTCTACGGTGACAATCAATGACTCGGATACGGTCTCGTTGCCGTTGCGCAGCAGAGTCCATGAGAATTCGACTTGGCGCCCGATATTGGCACTGATGAATTTTGTGTCGAGCTTGAAGTTGGCCCGTGAGTTGGAATTGAACGGCTTAAATCCAAACTTGGGTGACCCTGCGCCCGACGCGCCCTTGACCACCAGTTTGGCCTGATCTCCCGGAAGAAACCCGATCAGCTCGACACGCCCGTTGGCGCCTTCGAGGTTTTTACCCGGTGAAAGCATACCGCTCTCGACCACTTGTACCGTCGGCACAGGCAAAACACCCTCGCCTCCCCTGAGCACACGCGCTTTGGTTTTATAGGAGCTGGCGATAACCATGCCGTTTCTGATCAGTTCGCAAGTCATTTGTACCTGCCCGCCCGGGAAAACCTTGCTCGCGGGTATTTTCAACAAATAAGTCGATGGCACTCTGCCGACAGTCACCTGCGGATTATCTGTCACCGACGAACCTGTAGGTGGTACGCAAACATAATTGCCCTGGATGATGTCCTTGGCTTCAAAAAGCCCTTTGAACGCGTGTACCCGTGCATGGAGAAACTGTGTTCTGTTCACTTTGACGGGGTCGATGGTGTCAGCGTCGTCGCTCTCGTCATTGGGGTCTTCAATCAAGTCCGGCCCCGCCAGTTGTTTCTCCATAAGGTCAATGTCCCGCTCAACCCCCTTGGACCAGAGCGATCTTTCAGTGTAGTTTTCCAACTGATCCCTGACCGTGTACACAAACAGAAAAGCCGGATGACTCCCGGCCTCTTCGAACACGTCCTTGCTGACCCGAATCTTGATAGGGCTGCCAACCACATCCGGTTCTTGTGGATCGTCCGAAACACCGACCACGCGTCTGACTTCAACCCCATTGCACTTGAGAGTGATGACATCGTGGAGCTTCATGAAAAGGTAAGAAACAGTGACCCAAACACCCTTCTTGACTTCATTTGGCCCAATGTCTTCTGGCACTTCGATACCCAGGCCGTCGTGGTAGTTATCGCGAGGGTCGACGTCCCTCCCGGCGGGGCGATGCTGACTGTATTCACAAAAGAGCGCCGCTGACTCACCGCTATTACCACTCAGACGCGTTACTGAATAAGTGAACCGCTGAAGCCCCTCACGCAGTAGTGCTTTAGGCACCCAAAAACTACGCCGAAGTTGCTCATCAATCTCAGCCTCGACATCAACTTTCACCCCATTGAGAAAAAGAATGACTGCCGTAACAGGGTTGCCTGGCTGATCGATAGGGGGATCAACGACAACACGAAGCCTCCCGCTCTCGGTCAGCCTGAGGGGAACACCGACCAGAGGTTTCCCCGCATCAGAGTTTTCGCTTTTAACATCCGCTGTAGCCCCCGGAATAGACGGTGAATAATCTTGCAGGACATTATTTTCAGCTGTCATCGAGAGATCGTCACCCATCACACGCGCTCCTAGTCTGCTGGTCGCGAACAGCGGCCTGATAAGCGACATCAGGCCATTGAGCCGTAGATTTGGCTACTGTCAGAAATAATAGGTAAAGGTCTATTCCAGACAAACGGTAAATCGGAGCGGCATCCGAAAAAAGTGCTGCAACAACAAACCCGCCACTTCAACAAGAGGTGGCGGGTTTTGTTTGAGGATCGTTAAAGGTGCTGCTTACGCTTACATAGAAGCCTGCCGCACCTGCGTCTCCAACTCGGCCTTCAACCCCGGCTCCAGCTTCAACTGCCGCCGAGCAAACCGCCCAATCCACCGCTGGATGATTTGTTCTGCGCGCCACCGGCCTTGTTCTGCAACAGATCCCGACCGGACTTGAGCAGTTGATCGAGCAATCCACGGGTATTCATTTTGCCGCCTCCACGAAATCGGGTTAACCGGATCATCAAGGCCACCAGCCTGGATTTGTCGACCTTGGCATCGGGCACTAGTCTGGATAAACCCATGACACAGCCCGGCCTCAGTCAACCTCCCACAAAGCGCACTACGCTAATAACAAGCCACTCGTGGCGAACGACCCCGTTCAACGCTGTCCCGACCCTAATTAAAGAAGAGGGAAACCCCATGTTCGAACACAAGACCGCACTGCTCAGTGCAATCGCCACAGCGCTCCTGGCCAGCGCCAGCCTGCAGGCCGCCGAACAGCTGAAAGCCGTTGGTGCCGGCGAAGGTCAGCTGGATATCGTTGCCTGGCCCGGCTATATCGAACGGGGCGAAACCGATAAGGCTTACGACTGGGTCAGCGCTTTCGAGAAGGAAACCGGCTGCAAGGTCAACGTCAAGACGGCCGGCACGTCCGATGAAATGGTCAGCCTGATGGCCAAGGGCGGTTACGACCTGGTGACGGCGTCCGGCGATGCCTCCCTGCGCTTGATCGCCGGCAAGCGTGTCCAGCCAATCAACACCGCATTGATCCCCAACTGGAAGAATCTCGATCCGCGCCTGAAGGATGGGCCGTGGTACGTGGTCGACAAGCAAACCTATGGCACCCCCTACCAATGGGGTCCGAATGTACTCATGTACAACACCAACGTGTTCAAACAGCCGCCGACCAGTTGGAGCGTGATACTCGAAGAGCAGAAGCTGCCCGACGGCAAATCCAACAAGGGCCGCGTGCAGGCGTATGACGGCCCGATCTACATCGCGGACGCGGCGCTGTACCTGAAAACCGCCAAGCCGGAACTGGGCATCAAGGACCCTTACCTGCTCGACGAAAAACAGTACAAGGCCGTTCTCGACCTGCTGCGCGCCCAGCAAAAGTTGATCCACCGCTACTGGCACGACACCACCGTGCAGATGAGTGACTTCAAGAACGAAGGCGTGGTGGCTTCCAGTTCCTGGCCGTATCAGGTCAACGGCCTGATGAACGAGAAACAGCCAGTCGCCTCGACCATCCCCAAGGAAGGCGCCACCGGGTGGGCCGACACCACCATGCTGCACGCCGAAGCCAAGCACCCGAACTGCGCCTACAAATGGATGGACTGGTCGCTGACGCCGAAGGTCCAGGGCGATGTATCCGCCTGGTTCGGCTCGCTGCCGGCGGTTCCGGCGGCGTGCAAGGCCAGCGAACTGCTGGGGGCCGAGGGGTGCAAGACCAACGGTTTCGACCAGTTCGACAAGATTGCCTTCTGGAAAACCCCGCAGGCTGAGGGTGGCAAGTACGTGCCTTATAGCCGCTGGACCCAGGACTACATCGCGATTATGGGAGGGCGTTAAGCGGTTTAAGCAAGATCAAAAGATCGCAGCCTTCGGCAGCTCCTACGCCGACGGCATGCACCGCAAATGTGGCGTCTTCTACGAATCCCGTAGGAGCTGCCGCAGGCTGCGATCTTTTAACGGCACACCCCCCGTTTTTTTTGGAGCACCGTATCCATGACGCTTGCAGTCCAGTTCACCAACGTTTCCCGTCAGTTCGGTGAGGTGAAGGCCGTTGACCGGGTTTCCATCGACATCCAGGACGGCGAGTTCTTTTCCCTGCTGGGCCCTTCTGGTTCGGGTAAAACCACCTGCCTGCGCCTGATCGCCGGTTTCGAACAGCCGAGCACCGGCTCCATCCGCATCCATGGCGCCGAAGCCGCCGGGCTGCCGCCGTATCAGCGCGACGTGAACACCGTGTTCCAGGATTACGCGCTGTTCCCGCACATGAACGTACTCGACAACGTCGCCTACGGTTTGAAAGTCAAAGGCGTCGGCAAGACCGAACGCCACAAA
The DNA here is from genome assembly GCF_030687165.1 of Pseudomonas sp. FP1740. Classification (NCBI taxonomy): domain Bacteria; kingdom Pseudomonadati; phylum Pseudomonadota; class Gammaproteobacteria; order Pseudomonadales; family Pseudomonadaceae; genus Pseudomonas; species Pseudomonas sp. FP1740. The sequence continues at coordinate 1,169,517 of NZ_CP117461.1, read as the reverse complement.
CGCGCCGAAGAAGCCCTCGACATGGTCGCCCTCAACGGCTACGGCGAGCGCAAACCGGTGCAGCTGTCGGGCGGCCAACGCCAACGGGTGGCCCTGGCCCGCGCATTGGTCAATCGCCCTCGTGTGTTGTTGCTCGATGAACCCTTGGGCGCCCTCGACTTGAAGCTACGCGAGCAAATGCAAGGCGAACTGAAGAAGCTGCAACGCCAGCTAGGCATCACCTTTATCTTCGTCACCCACGACCAGACCGAAGCGTTGTCGATGTCCGACCGCGTGGCGGTGTTCAACAAAGGACGCATCGAACAGGTCGACACGCCGCGCCACCTCTATATGAAACCGACAACCACCTTCGTCGCCGAATTCGTCGGCACGTCCAATGTGATACGCGGTGATCTGGCCCGGCAGTTGAGCGGCAATCCTCAGCCGTTTTCGATCCGCCCGGAACATGTGCGTTTCGCCGAAGGGCCGCTGGCCAGCCATGAAATAGAAGTCAGCGGCCTGCTCCACGACATCCAGTATCAAGGCAGCTCCACCCGCTATGAACTGAAACTGGAAAACGGCCAGACCCTGAACATCAGCCAGGCCAACGTCCAGTGGCTGGACGTCAGTGCGCAACATCAGCCCGGGCAACGCATCAGCGCTCGCTGGGCGCGCGAGGCGATGATCCCGCTGCACGACAATGTTGTAGGCGGGGTATGAGATGGACAGTGTGATCTCTCGCCCCCCGGCCAACGGCTCGCCGCTGCGCCGGTTTTCCAACCTGCTGTACCGGCGGCCGAACCTGTATCTGTCGCTGCTGCTGGTGCCGCCGTTGCTGTGGTTTGGCGCGATCTACCTCGGCTCGCTGCTGACTCTGCTGTGGCAAGGCTTCTACACCTTCGATGACTTCACCATGACGGTCACCCCCGACCTGACCCTGGCGAACTTCGCAGCGCTGTTCCAGCCATCGAACTTCGACATCATCCTGCGCACCCTGAGCATGGCCATCGTCGTGTCGATCGCCAGTGCAATCGTGGCCTTCCCGATCGCCTACTACATGGCGCGCTACACCAGCGGCAACATCAAGGCGTTTTTCTACATCGCGGTGATGATGCCGATGTGGGCCAGTTACATCGTCAAGGCCTATGCCTGGACCTTGCTGCTGGCCAAGGGCGGCGTGGCCCAGTGGTTCGTTCAGTACCTGAACCTGGAGCCGGTGTTGCAGTTCGTACTCGGGATGCCGGGAGTGGGTGGCAGCACCCTGTCGACCTCGCATCTGGGGCGGTTCATGGTGTTTGTCTACATCTGGCTGCCGTTCATGATCCTGCCGATCCAGGCGTCACTGGAACGCCTGCCGCCGTCCTTGCTGCAAGCTTCGGCGGACCTGGGCGCCAAGCCGCGTCAGACCTTCATGCAAGTGATTCTGCCGCTGTCGATTCCGGGGATCGCGGCCGGTTCGATTTTCACCTTTTCACTGACCCTGGGCGACTTCATCGTGCCGCAACTGGTGGGCCCGCCGGGCTACTTCGTCGGCAGCATGGTCTACGCCCAGCAAGGGGCGATCGGCAACATGCCGATGGCGGCGGCCTTCACGCTGGTGCCGATCGTGCTGATCGCCATTTACCTGTCCATCGTCAAACGCCTGGGGGCTTTCGATGCGCTCTGACGCTTCCGCTCAAGACCGGGCATCCCTGGGCCTGCGCATCGCCGCCTGGGGCGGGTTGCTGTTCTTGCATTTTCCGATCCTGATCATCTTCCTCTATGCCTTCAACACCGAAGACGCGGCGTTCAGCTTTCCGCCCAAGGGCTTCACCCTGAAGTGGATCGCCGTGGCGTTCTCGCGGCCCGACGTACTGGAGGCGATCAAGCTGTCGCTGCAGATCGCCGCCATCGCCACCCTGATTGCGCTGATCCTCGGCACCCTCGCCTCGGCGGCGCTGTACCGGCGGGACTTTTTCGGCAAGCAAGGCATCTCGCTGATGCTGATCCTGCCGATTGCCCTGCCGGGGATCATCACCGGGATCGCGCTGCTGGCGACTTTCAAGACCTTGGGGATCGAGCCGGGGGTGTTCACCATCGTGATCGGTCATGCGACTTTCTGCGTGGTGATCGTCTACAACAATGTCATCGCCCGATTGCGCCGCACGTCCTACAGTTTGATCGAAGCGTCGATGGACCTCGGCGCCGACGGCTGGCAGACCTTCCGCTACATCGTCCTGCCGAACCTCGGCTCGGCATTGCTGGCCGGTGGCATGCTGGCGTTCGCCCTGTCGTTCGACGAAATCATCGTCACCACCTTCACCGCCGGCCACGAACGCACCTTGCCGTTGTGGCTGCTCAACCAGCTCAGCCGCCCTCGGGACGTGCCGGTGACCAACGTCGTAGCGATGCTGGTCATGATGGTGACCATGTTGCCGATTCTCGGCGCGTATTACCTGACCCGTGGTGGCGAGAGTGTCGCCGGTAGCGGCGGAAAATAACTGACCACTGGAAACCGGATCCTGTGGGAGCAGGGGCCAGCTCCCACAAAAAGAAAACAACAGCTTCGGAGGACAAAGCCATGCAAACCAAACTCTTGATCAATGGCCAACTGGTCGCCGGCGACGGCCCCGCCCAAGCCGTGTTCAACCCGGCCCTCGGTCGTGTACTGGTGGAAATCAACGAAGCCAGCGAAGCCCAGGTCGACGCCGCCGTGCGCGCCGCCGATAGCGCCTTCGAAGGCTGGTCGCAAACCACGCCGAAAGAACGCTCGCTGTTGCTGCTCAAACTCGCCGATATCATCGAAACCCATGGCGAAGAGCTGGCCAAACTCGAGTCGGACAACTGCGGCAAACCCTACAGCGCCGCGCTGAACGACGAGATCCCGGCGATTGCCGACGTGTTCCGATTCTTCGCCGGGGCCAGCCGTTGCATGGGTGGTGCGCTGGGCGGTGAATACCTGCACGGCCACACCTCGATGATCCGCCGCGACCCGGTGGGCGTGATTGCCTCCATCGCGCCGTGGAACTACCCGCTGATGATGCTCGCCTGGAAAGTCGCCCCGGCCCTGGCCGCCGGTAATACCGTGGTGCTCAAGCCGTCGGAACAAACCCCGCTGACCGCCCTGCGCCTGGCCGAACTGGCGTCGGAGATTTTCCCGGCGGGAGTGCTTAACCTGGTGTTCGGTCGTGGTCCTACGGTCGGCACTCCCCTGGTCACCCACCCGAAAGTGCGCATGGTGTCGCTGACCGGTTCCATCGCTACCGGCTCGAACATCATTTCCAGTACCGCCGGCAGCGTCAAACGCATGCACATGGAACTGGGCGGCAAGGCGCCGGTGATCATCTTCGACGATGCCGACATCGACGCCGCCGTGGAAGGCATTCGCACCTTCGGTTTTTACAACGCCGGCCAGGACTGCACTGCCGCTTGCCGCATCTACGCTCAGGCAGGCATCTACGACACCTTCGTCGAGAAGCTCGGCGCCGCAGTCAGCAGCCTCAAGTACGGCTTGCAAGATGATCCATCGACGGAGCTGGGCCCATTGATCAGCGCCCAACATCGTGACCGCGTGGCCGGGTTTGTCGAGCGGGCCATGGCGCAACCGCACATTCGTGTGATCACCGGCGGCAAGCCAGTGGAAGGCAATGGCTTCTTCTTTGAACCGACGGTGCTGGCCGACGCACAACAGGACGACGAGATCGTGCGCCGCGAAGTATTCGGGCCGGTGGTATCGGTGACCCGATTCACCGATGAAGCGCAGGCCCTGGCCTGGGCCAACGACTCGGAGTACGGCCTGGCATCGTCAGTCTGGACCTCGGATGTCGGCCGCGCCCATCGACTGTCTGCACGCCTGCAGTACGGCTGCACCTGGGTGAACACCCACTTCATGCTGGTCAGCGAAATGCCGCACGGTGGTCAGAAACTGTCCGGTTATGGCAAGGACATGTCCATGTATGGGTTGGAGGATTACACGGTTGTGCGGCATGTGATGTTCAAGCATTAAAAGCGAAAGGATCGCGGCCAGCGGCAGTTCTCCTGTAAGCGCTGCCGCAAGCCGCGATCCTTTGCTCAACGGACAAATCCTTTACACCTCAAAACCGCGAAACACTCCTCATCGCATCCACCAGATAGCGCATCGCAATCCGGTCACTCTCCGACAACTCGCGATAGCGCTCCACCAACTTCAACTCCTCCGAACTGAGACGACGCCTTCGCCGCCCGGTGGCCAGGCAGGGAAAGAGTCCTAACATTTCAGTGATGCCTTGTACTTTCGACATGGACGATGTCCTTCTATACGTCAGAGAAAACTGCAAAACCGCATCGCCCTATCACTTTCAGCGGCCGTCTTGTGTGCACTGAACCCACCGGTCTGAAGGGCCGAAACCGGTCATGACCATAGAATAGAAATTAAATCGACGCTGAAAAGCGGTTTTTAGAGTAATTAGTCGAAAAAAGCAGATATGCCCTATAAATCAGAAACCGCTGTGAGAAACGTTACCTGACATGTCTTGTTTCATTGCCGCGCTGTCGCGGTGTTATCAATCATTTTTGCTCTACAACTGAACGGTTTAAGCTTATTGGCATCTGCTCTAAAGTCCGTTGCGTTTGGCCGAAGGCATGTCCGAACCGTTATTTCTGATCCAGCACGTGCCAGGAACGGCGCGGGATTGTTCACGACAGGTTGTACTTATGCACCGCAGGAATTTGCTCAAAGCCTCCATGGCCATCGCGGCTTACACCGGTCTCTCGGCCACCGGCCTGCTGGCCGCAAACGCCTGGGCCGGCAGTGGCACTGCCGATGGCGACGCCCAGGCGTTCGACTTCGAAACGCTGAAGAGCCAAGCCAAACAGCTCGCCGGCAAGCCGTATCAGGACACCAAACAGGTGCTGCCGCCGACGCTGGCAACCATGACGCCGCAGAACTTCAATGCGATCCGCTACGACGGCAATCATTCGCTGTGGAAGGACCTGAAAGGTCAGCTGGACGTGCAGTTCTTCCACGTCGGCATGGGTTTCAAGCAGCCGGTGCGCATGTACAGCGTCGATCCCAAGACTCGACTGGCGCGCGAGGTGCATTTCCGCCCGTCGCTGTTCAACTATGAAAAAACCACCGTCGACACCCAGCAGCTCAAGGGCGACCTGGGGTTTTCCGGGTTCAAGCTGTTCAAGGCCCCGGAGCTGGATCAGCACGACGTACTGTCGTTCCTCGGCGCCAGCTATTTCCGTGCGGTAGACGCCACCGGCCAGTACGGTTTGTCGGCCCGCGGCCTGGCAATCGACACCTACGCCAAGAAGCGTGAAGAATTCCCGGACTTCACCAAGTTCTGGTTCGAGACACCGGACAAGAACAGCACCCGTTTCGTGGTCTACGCCCTGCTCGATTCGCCGAGCGCCACCGGGGCCTACCGTTTTGACATCGATTGCCAGGCCGAGCGCGTGGTGATGGAAGTCGACGCCCACGTCAATGCCCGCACCGCCATCGAACAACTGGGTATCGCACCGATGACCAGCATGTTCAGCTGCGGTACCCACGAGCGCCGTATGTGCGACACCATTCACCCGCAAATCCACGACTCCGATCGCCTGGCCATGTGGCGCGGCAACGGCGAGTGGATCTGCCGTCCGCTGAACAACCCGGCCACCCTGCAATTCAATGCCTTCGCCGACACCGACCCGAAAGGCTTTGGCCTGGTGCAGACCGACCATGAATTCGACAGTTATCAGGACACCGTCGACTGGTACAGCAAGCGCCCGAGCCTGTGGGTAGAACCTACGACCGCGTGGGGCGAAGGCTCTATCGATTTGCTGGAAATTCCTACGACCGGCGAAACCCTGGACAACATCGTCGCGTTCTGGACGCCGAAGAAACCGGTCGCCGCCGGTGATTCCCTGAATTACGGCTACAAGCTCTACTGGAGCGCCCTGCCACCGACGGGTACGCCGCTGGCACGGGTCAATGCGACCCGTTCGGGCATGGGCGGCTTCATCGAAGGCTGGGCACCAGGCGAGCATTATCCGGAAGTATGGGCACGCCGCTTCGCCGTGGACTTCACCGGCGGCGGCCTGGACCGCTTGCCCGAAGGCGCGGGGATCGAACCGGTGGTGACCTGCTCGAACGGTCAGGTGAAGGATTTCAACGTGCTGGTGCTCGATGACATCAAGGGCTACCGAATCACCTTCGACTGGTACCCGACCAATGACAGCGTGGCGCCGGTGGAACTGCGGTTGTTCATTCGCACCAATGACCGCACGTTGAGTGAAACCTGGCTGTACCAGTATTTCCCGCCGGCGCCTGATAAGCGCAAGTACACTTGAGGTATTAGACCGGGTCCGGGCCGAACAACCGCCTAATATCCCGAACCAGAAATCAAAAAGCCCCGGTCAACCCGACCGGGGCTTTTTGGTTTTACAGCGGCCTTCAGTCACGCAAATCCGATTCATGAATCGGCTGGTCACGATGGGTGGCCCGTTGGTATTGCGCCGGCCAGACAGCCTTGTGCCCACCCAGATCGTCATCGGCATGCAGCGGCCAATACGGATCACGCAACAACTCCCGGGCGAGGAAGATGATGTCGGCCTGACAGGTACGCAGAATATGCTCGGCCTGGGCTGGCTCGGTGATCATTCCTACAGTACCGGTGGCAATGCCCGACTCTTTACGTACCCGCTCAGCAAATCGGGTCTGATAACCGGGCCCTGTAGGAATCTCGGCATTTACCGCCGTACCGCCCGACGAAACGTCGATCAGGTCCATACCCAGATCTTTCAAACGTCGCGCCAGCTCCACGGTTTCGTCGGGGTTCCAACCGTCTTCCACCCAGTCAGTGGCCGATACCCGCACAAACACCGGTAACTCTTCAGGCCACACGGCCCGCACCGCTTCGGTGACTTGCAGCACCAGCCGAATACGATTCTCGAATGAGCCACCGTACTGATCGCGCCGTTGATTGCTCAAGGGCGAAAGAAATTGATGCAGCAGATACCCATGGGCGGCGTGTACTTCGACCACTTTGAAACCGGCGATCAATGCCCGTTTGGCCGAATCGACGAAAGCCTGGACGACCTCGGCGATCTCACTTTCATTAAGCTGCTTGGGTGGTGTGTGCTGGGGGTCGAAAGCGATCGGCGAAGGGCCGACCGGGATCCAGCCGCCGTCTTCCGGCTTGACGCTGCCATGCTTGCCCAGCCACGGCCGATGCGTGCTGGCCTTGCGCCCGGCGTGGGCCAGCTGGATGCCGGCAACGGCGCCCTGAGCGGCAATGAAACGCGTAATACGTTGCAAGGGTTCGATCTGTTGATCGTTCCAGAGACCAAGGTCCTGGGCGGTGATACGCCCATCGGCGGTGACCGCCGTGGCTTCGGTGAATACCAGACCCGCGCCGCCGATCGCGCGGCTGCCGAGATGGACCAGATGCCAGTCATTGGCCAGCCCATCGACGCTGGAGTACTGGCACATCGGTGACACCGCGATGCGGTTAAGCAGGGTCAATTGACGAAGGGTATAGGGTTCAAGCAGCAGACTCATGGGGCACCTCTCAAATCAGTGGGCAGGCTCCAGGGTTCTGTTTGAATAGTCGACGAGTGACAGGAAAAAGGTGCAGCACCCGCCCCCGCGGGCAAAAAATTCGACAAGACGTCACAAGGATAATCAAGCAGTGCTTAGAGCCTAGTCGACATCGCGGGATCAGGGAGGGTTCAAGAAATGAAACACCGCCAATTTGAGGTCCGGGCGATACCTGTGGCGAGGGAGCTTGCTCCCGCTCGGCTGCGCAGCAGTCGTCAACCAACCGACGCGGTACCACAGGAAAAAAGCGTTTAAAGGTTTAGGACCGCTTCGCGGCCCAGCGGGAGCAAGCTCCCTCGCCACAAAAGCATCGTGCCGTTATCGCGGTTCGATGTGGGCAATCATCAACTGCACTGTCTCGTTCCCACGAAACTCGTTGAGGTCGAGTTTATAGGCCAATTCGACCCACTTGATGGTCGGATTCGGCCAGATGTCCCGGTCGATACCAAAGGCGATGCCATCCAGCTTCACCGAGCCGCATTCACTCTTCAGCACCACTTTAAGGTGCCGCTCGCCAACGACTCGTTGCTCGACCAACTGGAACACCCCGTGAAACAGCGGCTCCGGAAAGTGTTGCCCCCAAGGTCCGGCGTGGCGCAGGGCGCGGGCCAGTTCCAGGTGAAACTCCTCGACCGCCAGGGTGCCGTCCGACAGCAGTCGCCCGGTCAGGTCTTCTTCGCGCATTTGCCTGCGCACTTCGGCGTCGAAGGCTTGCGCGAACAACGGAAAATTCGCTTCCGGCAAGGTCAGGCCGGCCGCCATGGCGTGGCCGCCGTATTTGCTGATCAGGTTCGGATGTTGCGCCGCGACCACGCTCAAGGCATCGCGAATGTGAAAGCCCTGAACCGAACGCCCCGAGCCCTTGAGCAGGCCATCGCCGGCATCGGCAAAGGCAATGGTCGGACGGAAATAGCGCTCTTTCATACGCGAGGCGAGGATACCGATCACACCCTGGTGCCACTCGGGATCGAACAGGCACAGGCCGAACGGCATCGATTCCACCGGCAGATCCTTGAGTTGGGCCAGCGCCTCGCGCTGCATACCCTGCTCGATGGATTTGCGGTCCTGGTTCATGCCATCCAGCTGAGCGGCCATTTCACGGGCGGCGCCCGCGTCTTCGGTGAGCAGGCATTCGATGCCCAGGCTCATGTCGTCCAGCCTTCCTGCCGCGTTCAGGCGCGGGCCGAGGATAAAGCCCAGGTCAGTGGAGGTGATGCGCGAATGATCACGCTTGGCCACTTCAAGGATCGCCTTGATCCCCGGCCGCGCGCGCCCGGCGCGAATTCGCTCCAGGCCCTGATGCACCAGAATCCGGTTGTTGGCATCCAGCGGCACCACGTCGGCGACGCTGCCCAGCGCCACCAGGTCCAGCAATTCACCAATGTTCGGCTGCGGCTTGCTCTCGTACCAGCCCAGGCTGCGCAGGCGCGCGCGCAAGGCCATCAGCACATAGAAAATCACCCCGACACCGGCCAGGGCTTTGCTCGGGAACTCGCAACCCGGCTGGTTCGGATTGACGATGGCATCGGCCAACGGCAGCTCGTCGCCGGGTAAGTGGTGATCGGTGACCAGCACCTTGAGCCCGGCCTTTTTCGCCGCTGCCACGCCTTCGACGCTGGAAATGCCGTTGTCCACAGTGATCAACAACTGCGGCTCGCGGGTCAGCGCCACTTCGACGATTTCCGGGGTCAGGCCGTAGCCGTACTCGAAGCGGTTTGGCACCAGATAGTCGACATGCGCCGCGCCCAACAAGCGTAACCCCAACATGCCCACGGTACTGGCCGTCGCGCCATCGGCATCGAAGTCGCCAACGATCAGAATCCGCTGACGCTGCTCCAGCGCCGTTACCAGCAAATCCACCGCCGCCTCGATGCCCTTGAGCTGCTGGAACGGAATCAGCCGCGCCAGGCTCTTGTCCAGTTCAGCCTCAGACTGCACGCCCCGCGCCGCGTAAAGGCGGGTCAGCAGCGGCGGAATATCACCGAGGAATGGCAGGGTGTCGGGCAACAGGCGAGGTTCGATGCGCATGGGGTGACAGGTGCTTCTCTTGAATACGTAGGATAAAACCGGGGGGACGCGGCCAAGCGGCGAATAATCAGCCGCGTTCGCCGGCCAGCCATTGCAACTGGACTTCATGCTGACCACGGTCGTCGGTGACGAAAATCGTTCCTTCGCTGATCATCACGTCCCACTTGATAACGCGCGGCATGTCCTTGGCCAGGGTTTCCAGCACTTCCTGGGGCACGGCGGCGATGTTGACGTTTTTCAGGGTCTTGATCGCCGGGATCACTTTGCCTTCCCAGACACGCAGGCTGCCGTAGGCCAGCAGGCTGGTGCGTTCGGTGCGGCGCGAGCACCAGGTCAGGCGGTCGGCGTCTGGCTGGCCGACTTCGATCCAGTGCAGGACACGGTCGTCCAGGCTCTTTTCCCACAGCGCCGGCTCATCCACGTCTGACAGACCGCGGCCAAAAGACAGCTGCTCGTTGTACCAGAAGGCGTAGGCCAGCAGCCGCACGGTCATGCGCTCTTCGGTTTCCGAAGGGTGACGGGCGATGGTCTGCTTCACGTTCTCGTAGACGCTGCGGTCGAGGTCGGTGAGGTTCAGTTCAAACTTGTAGGTCGTGGACGGCTGGGCCATGAACGGGCTTCTTGATACGGGGAAAGGCGGCAAGTCTAACCGATGCAAGAGGGCAATCAACGAATTGAAGGCGAATCAACTTTGGGCGATGGATGGCGGCCTATGATAAAACGCTGTATTCGCTCAGCCTTTGTCCTACAGGATTTCGCATGCCGTTCTCCAATAAACCGCTCTCGGGTCTGAAAGTCATCGAATTGGGTACGTTGATTGCCGGGCCGTTTGCCTCGCGTATTTGCGGCGAATTCGGCGCCGAAGTGATCAAGATCGAGTCACCGGACGGCGGTGATCCGTTGCGCAAATGGCGCAAGTTGTATGAAGGCACCTCGCTGTGGTGGTTCGTTCAGGCACGCAACAAGAAATCCCTGACCCTGAACCTGAAACACCCCGATGGCCTGGCGATCCTGAAACAGCTGCTCAGTGAAGCGGACATCCTGATCGAGAATTTTCGCCCCGGCGTGTTGGAAAAACTCGGCCTGGGCTGGGAAGTCCTGCACGCACTGAACCCGAAACTGGTGATGGTGCGGCTCTCGGGCTTTGGCCAGACCGGCCCCATGAAAGATCAGCCGGGCTTCGGTGCGGTCGGTGAGTCCATGGGCGGCCTGCGCTACATCACCGGGTTCGAGGACCGGCCGCCGGTGCGCACCGGGATTTCCATCGGCGACTCGATTGCCGCGCTCTGGGGCGTGATCGGCGCACTGATGGCCTTGCGTCATCGCGAGGTCAACGGTGGATTGGGGCAAGTGGTGGATGTGGCGCTGTACGAAGCGATCTTCGCCATGATGGAAAGCATGGTGCCGGAGTTCGACGTGTTCGGCTTCATCCGCGAACGCACCGGCAACATCATGCCGGGCATCACGCCCTCCTCCATTCACACCAGCGCCGACGGCAAACACGTGCAGATCGGCGCCAACGGCGATGCGATCTTCAAGCGATTCATGCTGATCATCGGCCGCGAGGACCTGGCCAACGACCCAGTGCTGGCCAGCAACGACGGGCGTGACAGCCGTCGCGACGAGATTTACGGGGTGATCGATCGCTGGGTCAACTCACTGCCGCTGGACGCGGTGATCGAGCAATTGAACCAGGCCGACGTTCCCGCCAGCCGGATCTTCAGCGCCGAAGACATGTTCAGCGATCCGCAGTACCTGGCCCGGGAAATGTTCCTGCAAGCCAAGCTGCCCGACGGCAAGGACTTCAAGATGCCCGGCATCGTACCGAAGCTTTCCGAGACACCCGGCTCCTCGGAATGGGTCGGGCCGCAGTTGGGTGAACACAATGCGCAAGTCCTCCACGATCTGGGCTACGACCCGGCACAGATCGCACGGCTGCGTGAAGACGGGGCCATCTAAGCTGAATCGCCTGCTTTCATCTGTCCTCGATTACGCCGGCATCGGGCGCCTGCTGGCGGCGCTCGGGCTGTTGTCGGGCCTGATATCCCCGGCCCTGGCGCAACCTAAGGAGCATTTGTTCTGGCTGTTGCGCGACCTGCCGCCACTGACGGTCTTCGAAGGTCCGAAAAAAGGCCAAGGCGTCATCGACCAACTGATGCCCCTGCTGATCGCCGATATGCCGCAGTACGAACACACCCTGATACGGGTCAATCGCGCCCGCGGCATGCAGATGCTTCACGAAGAATCCTTTACCTGCGACCCCTCGCTGGTCTGGAGCAAGGAGCGCGAACAGTGGATCACGTATTCCATTCCGGCCTTCCGGGTGGTCAGCAATGGGCTGGTGATCCGACGTGAAGACCGGTCGGTGCTGGAGCCGTTTCTTTCCAACGGTGAAGTCGATCTCGCGGCCCTGTTGGCCAGCGGTCGACAGAAAGTCGGGGTGATCGCCGAGCGCCGTTACGGTGAGTTCCTCGACACACTGCTGCAACAGGCGCCAGCCGGCGCGCTGACGCCCCACTATGGCAATGACGCCCTCGGCAGCCTGCTGCAGATGCAACGCTTGGGTCGTTTGCAGGTGGTATTGGGTTACTGGCCGGAAATCCGCTATCAGGCCCATCAGGAAAATCTGACCGATGAGCAACTGGAGTTCTACCCGGTCAAAGGCACGGGCAACTACATGCCCGTGTACATCGGTTGCTCGAATACGCCTCAGGGTCGACAGGCGATCAGTGAAATCAACCGACTATTGCGCGCCCTGCCCCGCGAGCACCTGGGCCCGTTGTATGCCGACTGGCTCGACCCGCAAAGACGCAAGGATTACCTGGAAGAAACCAGGGCCTTTTTCGAGCATCAGGTCACGCAATGACAAATCGCAGGCAAAAAGAAACCCCGAGAAGTGGGGAGACAACTCGGGGTTAAACGTGGCCTGTATTACAGACCCGTAGCAGCAAGCTACAAGCACCGGAGCACAATGCTTGATCCTGCCGTTACATGATCTGACTGACCTTGGCGCAGGAAGGTTCCCACAAAAAACACTTCAATTTCGGCTGGCCAGGCGCTTGTCCTGAGCAGCATTGCGCAACGCCGCGATGACACAGGGCTCCAGGCGTCCTTCAGCGATCAGCACGTCGCGGTGCAAACCGTCGACGACATCCGTCAGCAGACGTTTATCGGTTAACTGGGCCTGATTGAACAGCCGTTCGACCACGATAGCGCCGGTTGCACTCTTGAGCGTCACCAGGCATTCGCCATGGGCACCCGATGGGGTCAACGTGACTTGGTACGGGCTCAGAGCCTCGCCGAGCAATAGACTGATACTTTCCATCTCGATCACCACTCAATAGTCCGCAAACAAAGTGCCTGGGGCGTATCCACAGTAATTGACCCCAGGCCCGAGAAGAAAGTTCTGGATTCCAACGGCAGGCGCACCGGCGCCTCTGGTGGATAAAGCATGCCCGGAAAAGATGACAGTAAAAAAACAGCCGCTTTTAAACCCTTTCACCCGAGACGCATTCCTTGTAGCAGCTGCCGAAGGCTGCGTTCGGCTGCGCAGCAGTCGTGAATCCAGGCCACGCGGTGCTTCAGTCAGACCTTGCAAGCAGGTTTTACGACTGCTGCGCAGCCGAACGCAGCCTCGCAGGCTCGGCAGCTGCTACAGGCATTGCGCTTCACGCCTGCCTTGTCCGCTTGGCCAGATCGGTCCATCCGCCCAGCAGCCCTCGCAATTGACCGTCCGCACTATAAAACGGCACCGTCCACTGATAGATGTCCCTGACACCGTCCTTGAACATCAACTGACGTTCGCTGAAGCGGGTCTTGCGCGTACCGAGCTGGGCCATGAACTCGGCGTGCAGTTGCTCGGCGGTTTCTTTGGGCAAGACATCGAGCTCGATCAGTCGACGCCCCTGAATCTGGTCGAAACGGGTCGACAACCCCTCTTCATAACTCTTGTTGCACATGATCAAGCGCCCCTCCAGATCACGCACGAACATCGGATCGGGCATGGCGTCTATCAAGGCATGCTGGAAGGCGAGCTGGTCATTGAGGTCTTTTTCGGCGTCCCGACGTTGCTGGATCAACACCGTGAGTCGCCGGTTCCACAGCAGGGATAGCAGCGCAAAAACACTGGCGAAAAAAACGCTCCAACAGCCCCATTCGGTTATTTGCTGCCAGGTCGAAGGCGTCTGTACAGGAACAATGCCATCGAGCCACTTCAAGCGAATCGCGCGTAATTCGGCAGGCGGAAACGCTTCGAGCGCCTTGTTGAGGATGCTCAACAATTGCGGCTGCCCTTTGCGTAGCGCCAGATGATCAGCCTCCCATTTACCCTCCACCGTATCGCCCACCTTGAGCTGCCCGGACGGATAGAGCTGCGCCCCGGTTTCGTTCTCGATGGTGGCGTAGGCTTCGCCGCTTTCGACCAGCGCCCTGGCCTCCGCGTAGGTTTTGACCGAACGTAGCTCGATGGACGGATAGTCGCGACGAATGGTCGCCTCCAGCGCATGCCGGGCTGGCAGCACCAGTACTCTTTTCGACAGCTGCTGCATGGATTGCACCGCTGGCGCGCCCGCTCGCCCGACGAACACCCAGCCCGCACCACCGAACGCATGACTGAAATCCAGGAACTCCTTGCGCTCCTCACTCATTGCCAGTGTGGTGCTCATGTCTGCCGCGCCACTTTCCAGCCGCTCCAGCAACTGATCGGTGGAAAACGTCTCTTCATGGAGGAACTTCAGCCCTGTCATGGCGCTGATGCGGTTGAGCACATCGTTGTTCAACCCGCTCCAGTGTCCATGCTCATCCTTGAACAAATACAACGGGTACTGCGTCGACGCGACGGTGACCGTCGGATGTTCCGCAATCCATTGCAGCTCCTGAGCGTCTAGCCCGATAGCGGCCTCGGCGACCGCCCCCCGGGGCTCATAAGCCGCCAATTGCGCCGCCAGCCCCCATTGAGCAACGCTCATGGTGCCGACCAGAAATATCCAGCACGCAGCTGGTTTAAACCCTCTAAAAAACAGCATTGCCACTTCCTTGGTGATCGTCTCGCCCGCCCTTCATGGGCGGCTCTTCATTTACGAAACCCGACAAGTGTGGCATGCAGAAATGAGAAAGCCCGTCAGGAGACGGGCTTCAAAATGTGACAGTTTTTACCGGTTACAGTGGCTTGCCGCGGTTGCCATGCTGACTGACAAAGGCCTGCACGGCTTTCAGGTCATTCGGCAACACGGTGCAACGCTCGTCTCGCTCAAACAAATCAGAAAGATGTGCAGGTAGTTCGAGTGCTTTTCCTACACCAGCTTTTTCCACCGCGTCCGGGAATTTGACCGGATGAGCCGTGCCCAGGATCACCATCGGGATATCCAGGCTGCGACGGCATTCGCGCGCGGCCTTCACGCCGATGGCGGTGTGTGGGTCCAGCAGCTCGCCGGTTTGCTCGAAGACTTCGGCAATGGTTTCGCAGGTTTGGGCGTCATCCACGGCCAGCGAATCGAATAGCTTGCGCGCCTCGGTCCAGCGTTCCTGTTCGACGCTGAAACCGCCGCCCTGCTTGAAGGTGTCCATCAAACCGGCAATCGCCGCGCCGTTGCGACCGTGCAGGTCGAACAGCAGGCGTTCGAAGTTCGACGAGACCATGATGTCCATGGACGGCGACAGCGTGGCGTGCAGGGTTTCCTTAACGTACTGATTGCCGCTCATGAAGCGGTGCAGGATGTCGTTGCGGTTGGTGGCGACGATCAACTGGTTGATCGGCAGGCCCATGTTGCGCGCCAGGTAACCGGCGAAGATATCGCCGAAGTTGCCGGTCGGCACCGAGAACGATACCGAACGCGCCGGGCCACCCAGTTGCAGGGCTGCGTGGAAGTAGTAAACGATCTGGGCCATGATCCGCGCCCAGTTGATCGAGTTCACCGCTACCAGGCGAGTGCCCTTGAGGAAGCTCTGGTCGGCGAAGCTCGCCTTGACCATTTCCTGGCAGTCATCGAAGTTGCCTTCGATGGCGATGTTATGGATGTTCTCGCCGAAGATGGTGGTCATCTGGCGACGCTGCACTTCGGACACGCGGTTGTGTGGATGCAGGATGAAGATGTCAACGTTTTCGCAATGCTTGCAGCCTTCGATGGCCGCCGAACCGGTGTCACCGGAGGTAGCGCCGACGATCACCACGCGCTCACCGCGTTTTTCCAGTACGTAGTCGAGCAGGCGACCGAGCAGTTGCAGGGCGAAGTCCTTGAACGCCAGGGTCGGGCCGTGGAACAGCTCCAGCACCCATTCGTTGCTGTTCAGCTGACGCAACGGCGCCACGGCGTTGTGGGAAAACACGCCGTACGTTTCTTCAAGAATCTTTTTGAAATCGGCATCGGGGATGCTGCCGGTGACGAACGGGCGCATCACCCGGAAGGCCAGTTCGTGATACGGCAGGCCGGCCCAGGAAGCGATTTCTTCCTGAGTGAAACGTGGCAGGTTTTCCGGGACGTACAGACCGCCGTCGGTGGCTAGACCGGCCAGCAGGACGTCTTCGAAATTCAGGGCCGGTGCCTGGCCGCGGGTACTGATGTAACGCATGACTGACTCCAATGGACAGTGTTCGCAATGCCGGGCCCGCGTGCGGGCCCGGTGAACGATAACGGCTTAGTTCAGGTGCTCGACGCGGATCCGTACAACCGGACCGACCACGCCCGCCAAGGCTTCCAGGGCAGCGATCGCATCGTTGATGTGCTGTTCCAGCACGCGATGGGTCAGCAGGATCATCGGCACCAGGCCGTCGTGTTCCTCGACTTCCTTCTGCATGATCGATTCGATGTTGATGCCGCGCTCCGACAGGATGCTCGCCACCTGGGCCAACACGCCCGGATGGTCCTTGGCCTGAATGCGCAGGTAGTAAGCGCTTTCGCAGGCTTCGATCGGCAGGATCGGGTGGGCCGACAGCGAATCCGGCTGGAAGGCCAGGTGCGGTACACGGTTTTCCGGGTCGGAGGTCATGGCGCGAACCACGTCCACCAGATCGGCGATTACCGACGAAGCGGTCGGTTCCATACCGGCGCCAGCACCGTAGAACAGGGTCGAACCGGCAGCATCACCGTTGACCATCACCGCGTTCATCACGCCGTTGACGTTGGCGATCAGGCGATCGGCCGGGATCAGCGTCGGGTGCACGCGCAACTCGATACCGGCCGCGGTGCTGCGCGCCACGCCCAGGTGCTTGATGCGATAGCCCAGCGCTTCGGCGTAGTTCACGTCAGCGGTGGTCAGCTTGGTGATGCCTTCGGTGTAGGCCTTGTCGAATTGCAGCGGAATGCCGAACGCGATGGACGCCAGGATCGTCAGCTTGTGGGCTGCGTCGATGCCTTCGACGTCGAACGTCGGGTCGGCTTCGGCGTAACCCAGGGCCTGCGCTTCGGCCAGCACGTCTTCGAAGGTCCGGCCTTTTTCACGCATTTCGGTAAGGATGAAGTTACCGGTGCCGTTGATGATGCCGGCCACCCAGTTGATACGGTTGGCGGACAGGCCTTCACGGATCGCCTTGATCACCGGAATGCCGCCGGCCACGGCCGCTTCGAACGCAACGATCACGCCCTTCTCGCGAGCCTTGGCGAAAATTTCATTACCGTGAACGGCAATCAGTGCCTTGTTCGCGGTGACCACATGCTTGCCATTCTCGATGGCCTTGAGTACCAGCTCGCGGGCAACGGTATAGCCGCCCATCAGCTCTATGACGATGTCGATCTCAGGGTTCGTGGCCACTTCGAAGACATCGTTGGTAATCGCAATACCGGTCGTCTGGAACTGAGGCTTTGGCGTGCGCATGGCAATTTGTGCCACTTCGATTCCACGCCCGGCACGACGAGCAATTTCCTCGGCGTTGCGCTGAAGTACGTTGAAGGTACCGCCACCGACGGTCCCTAACCCACAGATGCCTACTTTGACCGGTTTCACTGTGAACTCCCCATAAAACGGCCGACTCGAGGCCGGCCGTGAAAACAGCCGCAGGTTCGCGGCTCTCTATTGATGGCCCGGCAAATGCTGCCGCCGGACCACGCTCGTCAAAGGCTGGCCGTGACGATGCGAATTTACTTCGCGCCCAGTGCCAGTTTGGCGACTTGTGGCGCAGGCTGGTAGCCCGGAATGACCTGACCGTCAGCCAAAACGATGGCCGGTGTACCGTTCACGCCAATCGACTGACCGAGGGCAAACTGCTTGGACACCGGGTTATCGCACTTGGCGGCCTTGATTTCCTTGCCATCGACCATTTTGTCCATGGCGGCTTTCTTGTCTTTCGAGCACCACACAGCTTGCAGTTGCTCGTCACCCGGCGAGCCCAGGCCCTGGCGCGGGAACGCGACATAACGCACTTCAATACCGAGTTTGTTCAGCTCAGGCACTTCGGCGTGCAGCTTGTGGCAATACGGGCAAGTGGTGTCGGTGAACACGGTGATGTGCGACTTGGTTTCGCCGATGGCCGGGTAGACCACGGTTTCAGCCACTGGAATGCCATTGATCAGTTTGGCAATGCCCAGGCGTTCGGTCTTTTCGGTCAAATTGACCGGTTTGCCGTCCTTGAGCTGGAACAGGTAGCCCTGAACCACGTATTGACCGTCGGCGCTGGCGTAGAGCACGCGGCTGCCCTTGAGTTTGACCTCATACAGGCCTGGCAACGGGCTGGCGGTGATAGTTTCGACCGGCACGTCGAGCTGGAGGTTTTCCAGGCTTTTACGAATGGCTTTGTCGGCCGCGTCATCGGCGACGGCAAAGGTGCTGACCAACGCAATGGCTGCGGCGGCGAAAATCTGGGTCAGACGCATGAGAACTCCTGAAGGCGGACAAATGGAACGATCAGAACGCCCGTGCCGAAACACCGGGTCATAACCGCCCATCGTGCAAACCGGCAAAGCCTACCACATAAGGCCCGTGTGGCGAGGGGGCTTGCCCCCGTTGGGTTGCGAAGCAGCCCCTCTTTGGCGATCCCTATCCGACATATGGACCGAGGCGTGAGGCTTGACGACTGCTGCGCAGCCGAACGGGGGCAAGCCCCCTCGCCACAGGGTTTGTAACCATCCCGCATTGATTAGCCTCTGGGGTGATGCTTGGCATGCAGATCCTGCAAGCGTGCCCGGGCGACGTGAGTATAGATCTGGGTGGTGGAGAGATCGCTGTGGCCGAGCAACATTTGCACCACCCGAAGGTCGGCACCGTGGTTGAGCAGGTGCGTGGCGAAGGCATGACGCAAGGTATGCGGCGACAGCGACTTGCCAATCCCGGCGACCTTGGCCTGGTGCTTGATGCGATGCCAGAAGGTCTGGCGGGTCATCTGCTCACCGCGCTGGCTGGGGAACAGCACATCGCTGGGACGCCCGCCCAGCAACTCGCCACGGGCATCGCGCATGTAACGTTCGACCCAGACAATCGCCTCCTCGCCCATCGGCACCAGCCGTTCCTTGCTGCCCTTGCCCATCACCCGCAGCACGCCTTGGCGCAGGTTGACCTGTTCCAGCGTCAGGCTGATCAGCTCCGTCACCCGCAAGCCACACGCGTAAAGCACCTCAAGCATGGCGCGATCACGCTGACCGATGGCCTCGCTCAGGTCCGGAGCGGCCAGCAAGGCTTCGACATCGGCTTCCGACAAGGATTTAGGCAATGGCCTGCCCAATTGCGGCATATCCACGCGCAGGGTCGGATCGACCGCGATCAGCTTTTCCCGCAGCAAATAGCGATAGAAACCACGCACACCGGAGAGAAATCGCGCCGTAGAACGGGGTTTGTAGTTTTGCTCCAGGCGCCAGGCCAGGTGATCGAGGATCAACTCCCGCCCGGCGTTGATCAGCTCCAGGCCCTTCTCCTGCAGCCAGCCGTTGAACAAGGCCAGGTCGCTGCGATAGGCATCGCGGGTGTTATCGGAAAGGCCTTTCTCCAGCCACAGGGCGTCGAGGAACTGGTCTATCAGGGGATGATCGATGGCAGGCATGGGGGCTCAGAACTGGCGGACAAAAGGCCGCAAAAATGAAGAGTCTTTCATAACACGTTGAGGGTGACACATGAAATTCGGGCACAAAAAAAGCATCCCTTGCGGGATGCTTCTTTTTGAGTAAGACGCTCAGCTCATTACCGGGCCGGTTCGTTCTGCCCCAGGATCAGCTTGCCATCCTTGTCGACCGGAATCTGATTGCCCGGATCGCGATCCATCCGCACTTTGCCTTCCTTGCCGTCCAGCGAATAACGAACGTCGTAGCCTACGACCTTGTCGCTGATGTCATTGACCGTGTTGCAACGAGTCTGAGTCGTGGTGTAGGTGTCACGCTCCTGCATGCCTTCCTGCACCTTGTTCCCCGCATAACCGCCGCCGACCGCACCGGCCACTGTGGCGATTTTCTTGCCTGTACCGCCGCCGATCTGGTTGCCCAACAGGCCGCCAGCCAGCGCGCCGACCACCGTACCGGCGATCTGGTGTTGATCTTTCACCGGCGCTTGCCGGGTTACCGTAACGTCCTTGCACACTTCACGTGGAGTTTTGATTTGTGTCTTGACCGGTTCAACGGCCAGCACTTGTGCATACTCAGGGCCGCTTTTAACCAGTTTGTAGGTGGCAACAGCACCACCGGCAGTCACACCGACAGCACCCAATACCGCACCAACCAGCAACGACTTGTTCACATGAACCTCCTGGCTATAACAGACGGGACATACCCGCGCTTCTCCCAGCCTTGGAGCATAAAAAAAGGCGCGAGTTCAACACTCGCGCCTTCTCGGCTTGCAGCAGGAAAACGATAACCGTTATGGACGGTCGTCGACTTCCTTCTCGCTCGTCGCCACAGGAATCAGGTCTTCGCTGTTCAGGTTCAGCCAGATCAGCACCACGTTCGCGATGTAGATCGAGGAGTAAGTACCCGCCAGAACACCGATGAACAGGGCAATGGAGAAACCGAACAGGTTGTCGCCACCGAAGAACAACAGGGCCGCGATCGCCAGCAAGGTGGAGATCGACGTCGCCATGGTCCGCAGCAGGGTTTGCGTGGTCGAGATGTTGATGTTCTCGATCAGGCTGGCCTTGCGCAGGACGCGGAAGTTCTCACGAACCCGGTCGAATACCACGATGGTGTCGTTGAGCGAGTAACCGATGATCGCCAGTACCGCCGCCAGCACCGTCAGGTCGAAGGTGATCTGGAAGAACGACAGGATACCGACGGTCACGATCACGTCGTGGATCAGGGACACGATCGCACCGACCGCAAACTTCCACTGAAAGCGGAACGCCAGGTAGATCAGGATGCCGCCCAGCGCCATCAGCATGCCGAGGCCGCCCTGGTCGCGCAGTTCTTCACCCACCTGCGGGCCGACGAACTCGACACGCTTGACCTGAGCCGGGTTGTCGCCGCCAACTTTCTGCAGCGCTTCAGCCACTTGGTGACCCAGTTGCGGGTCTTCGCCAGGCATGCGCACCAGAAGATCGGTAGTCGCACCGAAGTTCTGCACGATGGCTTCGTGATAACCGGCTGTAGCCAGTTGCTCACGCACCTTGGTGACATCGGCCGGACGCTCGTAGGTCAGCTCGATGAGCGTACCACCGGTGAAGTCCAGGCCCCAGTTCATGCCCTTATGAAAGACACTGAACATTGCCAGCGCGGTAAGGAACAATGTGACGCCGAACGCAAAGTTGCGAACGCCCATGAAGTTGATTGTACGTAACATGGCAGCCCCTTAAATCCACAACTTCTTGAAGTCACGACCGCCGAAGATCAGGTTGACCATCGCGCGGGTCACCATGATGGCCGTGAACATCGAGGTAAAGATCCCGAGGGACATGGTCACGGCGAACCCTTTGACCGGGCCGGTGCCCATGGCAAAGAGAATCCCGCCCACCAACAAGGTTGTCAGGTTGGCGTCGAGAATCGCGGTGAATGCCCGGCCGAAGCCTTCGTTGATTGCCCGTTGTACGGTCATGCCGGCCGCGATCTCTTCACGTATCCGCGAGAAGATCAGGACGTTGGCGTCGACCGCCATACCCATGGTCAATACGATACCGGCGATACCCGGCAGGGTCAGCGTTGCACCCAGCAGCGACATCAAGGCCAGCAGCATCACCATGTTCACTGCCAGCGCGACGGTGGCGATGAGGCCGAAGAAGCGGTAGATGGCCATGATGAACAGCGAGACAAACAGCATGCCCCACAACGATGCATCAATACCTTTGGTGATGTTGTCGGCACCCAGGCTTGGGCCAATGGTGCGCTCTTCAGCGAAGTACATCGGAGCCGCCAGACCACCGGCACGCAGCAGCAGCGCCAGCTCGGACGATTCGCCCTGACCGTTCAGGCCAGTGATGCGGAACTGGGCACCCAGCGGCGACTGGATGGTCGCCAGGCTGATGATCTTCTTCTCTTCCTTGAACGTCTGGACCGGCACGTCTTTCTCGACGCCGTTGACCACTTGCTTGACGTAAGTGGTGACCGGACGCTGTTCGATGAAGATCACCGCCATGCTGCGGCCGACGTTGCTGCGAGTCGCACGACTCATCAGCTCGCCACCGTGGCCATCCAGACGGATGTTCACTTCTGGCGTACCGTGCTCGCCGAAGCCGGCCTTGGCGTCAGTCACCTGGTCGCCGGTGATGATCAGGCCACGCTCGATCAGAGCCGGAGGACGCTTGCCTTCACGGAACTCGAATTCCTCGGAAGTGGCTTTCGAAGCACCAGGCTCAGCGGCCAGACGGAACTCCAGGTTGGCCGTCTTGCCGAGGATACGCTTGGCTTCTGCGGTGTCTTGCACGCCCGGCAGCTCAACCACGATGCGGTTGGCGCCCTGGCGCTGAACGATAGGTTCGGCAACACCCAGCTCGTTGACGCGGTTACGTACCGTGGTCAAGTTCTGCTTGATGGAGTATTCACGGATTTCCGCCAGCTTGGCCGGGGTCATCGCCAGACGCAGTACCGGTTGGCCATTGAGGTCGGCCGGAACAATGTCGAAATCGTTAAAGTTCTTGCGGATCAGCGCACGGGCCTGTTCGCGGGAGTCTTCATCAGTGAAGCCCAACTGAATGGCACCGCCCAGTTGCGGCAGGCTGCGATAGCGCAGTTTCTCTTTACGCAACAGGCTCTTGACGTCGCCTTCGTAGACTTTCAGGCGTGCGTCGAGGGCTTTGTCCATGTCCACTTCCAGCAGGAAGTGCACACCACCGGACAAGTCCAGACCCAGCTTCATCGGGTGCGCGCCCAGGCTGCGCAGCCATTGCGGGGTGGTTTGCGCCAGGTTCAGTGCAACGACGTAGTCATCGCCCAATGCCTTGCGCACAACGTCTTTGGCTGGCAACTGGTCTTCAGCCTTGACCAGGCGAATCAGACCGCCCTTGCCGTTTGCCGCCAGCGTGGCCGCCTTGACGTTGATCCCGGATTCCTTGAGCGCGGTGCTCACACGGTCCAGATCAGCCTGATTGACTTGCAGCGCAGTGCTTGCACCGCTGACCTGAATGGCCGGGTCATCAGGATATAGATTGGGAGCGGAATAAATCAGACCGACCGCCAGCACCGCCAGGATCAGAATGTATTTCCACAGAGGGTATTTGTTCAGCATCACGCCGCCCGCTTATGACGCGGGGCGCCTTGCGCGCCCCGTCGATTGAGTAGAAGTTGTAACTTAGATCGCTTTGAGCGTGCCTTTTGGCAGCGTGGCGGCGATGGCGCCTTTCTGGAACTTCATTTCAACGGTGTCGGACACTTCCAGAACCACGAAGTCGTCGGACACTTTGGTGATTTTGCCGGCGATACCACCGGTGGTCACAACTTCGTCACCTTTTTGCAGGCTGCTCAGCAGGTTCTTCTGCTCTTTGGCGCGCTTGGCCTGTGGACGCCAGATCATCAGGTAGAAGATGACCAGGAAACCGACCAGGAAAATCCACTCAAAGCCGCCGCCCATCGGGCCTGCCGCAGGTGCAGCAGCGTCAGCCATGGCATTAGAGATAAAAAAGCTCATTTAGCACTCCAGTTGCAAATGTTGAATCTTGGGGTCAGAAAACTCAGTCCAAAGGCGGAACAGGCAACCCGCGTTTGGCGTAGAAGGCATCGACAAAGGCGGCCAATGTACCCTGTTGAATAGCCTCGCGCAAACCAGCCATAAGCACTTGATAATGGCGCAAGTTATGGATGGTATTGAGCATGCTTCCCAGCATTTCGCCGCACTTGTCCAGGTGATGCAGATAAGCGCGGGAGAAGTTCTGGCAGGTATAGCAATCGCAGGTCGGATCCAGCGGCGAATCATCATGGCGATGGAACGCGTTACGGATCTTCAGCACGCCTGTATCAATGAACAGATGCCCGTTGCGGGCATTACGGGTTGGCATCACGCAATCGAACATGTCCACACCGCGGCGCACACCCTCAACCAGATCTTCCGGTTTGCCAACGCCCATAAGGTAACGAGGTTTGTCAGCCGGCATCTGACCCGGCAGGTAATCGAGTACCTTGATCATCTCGTGCTTGGGCTCGCCCACCGACAGACCACCGATGGCCAGGCCGTCGAAGCCGATCTTGTCGAGGCCTTCCAGGGAGCGCATGCGCAAATCCTGGTGCATGCCGCCCTGCACGATGCCGAACAATGCCGCCGTGTTGTCGCCATGGGCGTTTTTCGAACGCTGAGCCCAGCGCAACGACAGCTCCATCGATACGCGAGCGACGTCTTCGTCGGCCGGGTACGGGGTGCATTCGTCGAAGATCATCACGATGTCCGAGCCCAGGTCACGCTGGACCTGCATCGACTCTTCCGGGCCCATGAACACTTTGGCGCCGTCAACCGGAGAGGCGAAGGTCACGCCCTCCTCCTTGATCTTGCGCATGGCGCCCAGGCTGAACACCTGGAAACCGCCGGAGTCGGTCAGAATCGGGCCTTTCCACTGCATGAAATCGTGCAGGTCGCCGTGCTTCTTGATCACTTCGGTGCCAGGACGCAGCCACAAGTGGAAAGTGTTGCCCAGAATGATTTCCGCGCCGGTGGCGACGATATCCCGCGGCAGCATGCCCTTGACCGTACCGTACGTGCCCACCGGCATGAACGCCGGGGTCTCGACGGTACCGCGCGGGAAGGTCAAACGACCGCGACGCGCCTTGCCGTCAGTAGCAAGCAACTCAAACGACATACGACTTTGGCGACTCATTCTTTGTCCTCAGGGCCACGTGGTGCGGGATTACGGGTGATAAACATCGCATCACCGTAGCTGAAAAAGCGGTATTCGTTGTCGACGGCGGCTTTATAGGCGGCCATGGTCTCGGGATAACCGGCGAACGCCGAAACCAGCATCAACAGCGTGGATTCGGGCAAATGGAAGTTGGTGACCAGGGCATCGACCACATGAAACGGCCGGCCCGGGTAGATAAAGATGTCGGTGTCGCCACTGAACGGCTTGAGCACGCCATCACGCGCGGCGCTTTCCAGCGAACGCACGCTGGTGGTCCCCACGGCCACCACACGACCGCCGCGAGCGCGGCAGGCCGCAACGGCATCGACCACGTCCTGGCCGACTTCCAGCCATTCGCTGTGCATGTGGTGATCTTCGATCTTCTCCACGCGCACCGGCTGGAACGTGCCCGCGCCGACGTGCAAGGTCACGAATGCGGTCTCGATGCCCTTGGCGGCAATCGCCTCCATCAGCGGCTGATCAAAATGCAGCCCCGCCGTCGGCGCCGCCACCGCGCCCAAACGCTCGGCGTACACCGTCTGATAACGCTCGCGGTCCGAGCCTTCATCCGGGCGGTCTATATAAGGAGGCAACGGCATGTGCCCGACGCGATCGAGCAGCGGCAACACCTCTTCGGCAAACTTAAGCTCGAACAACGCATCGTGACGCGCCAGCATCTCGGCCTCGCCACCGCCGTCGATCAAAATCTTCGACCCCGGCTTGGGCGACTTGCTGGAGCGCACATGGGCCAGCACGCGATGACTGTCGAGCACCCGCTCCACCAGAATTTCCAGCTTGCCGCCGGAAGCTTTCTGGCCAAACAGCCGCGCCGGAATCACCCGGGTATTGTTGAACACCATCAAATCGCCTGGGCGCAAATGCTCAAGCAAATCAGTGAATTGACGGTGTGCCAGGGCGCCGCTGACCCCATCCAGGGTCAACAGGCGACTACCGCGACGCTCGGCCAAAGGATGGCGAGCAATCAGCGAATCAGGGAGCTCGAAGGTAAAGTCAGCAACGCGCATGATGGGGTTCGTCTAGCAGGGCCGGGAAGTCTAGCGGAAATATCAAAAATTCTCCATGTACCTGATTGACCAGCGGTATTCACCTCTCTATACTTCGCCGCCATTGAGCCCTGATGGCGGAATTGGTAGACGCGGCGGATTCAAAATCCGTTTTCGAAAGGAGTGGGAGTTCGAGTCTCCCTCGGGGCACCATGTACAGATATCCAGCGGTCCCTACCAGACCCTGGAAAGCAGATAAACCGGCCCTTGTGCCGGTTTTTTTGTGTCCGCAATTCCCGAGCACTCCCTTGTCAGCCCAAGGTTATGTGAGTAGATTCGTGAGTAGATTGAGTTTGGTCTAAAAATCTACTCACACAAGTCGGGTACTCACTCCCGCCAGCGCTAGCGCTGAGGGGGTTGCCATGGCACTTACCGATACAGCTGCTCGAACAGCCAAACCGCGCGAAAAGCTTTACCGCATGGCAGATGCCGCAGGCCTGTGCCTCGAAGTAACGCCTGGCGGATCAAAGCTATGGCGATATCGATATCGCTTCGGTGGCAAAGCCAAAATGATGGGACTAGGTACCTATCCCACCGTCACCGTTGCCAAGGCCAGGGAGCGCCGCGAAGATGCCCGTCGCCTACTGGCAGACGGCATAGACCCCACCGCTCACAAACAAGCTGAAAAAACCGCCCAAGCCATCCTTGCTCACACCTTCGAGGAGTTGGCACGTGAGTGGCACGCCTACAACTCACCACGCTGGGCAAGTTCGACAGCGGCCAAGGCGCTGCAATATCTGGAAGCAGATATCCTCCCTGTTATTGGCCAGCACCCGGTGCGAGAAGTCACTCGGCCTGAGCTGGTCGCCTTGGTGCGCAGGGTCGAAAAGCGCGGCGCGCTCAACGTCGCTGGAAAGATTCGCCAGTGGTTGAGCCAGATCTTTCGTTACGGCCTCGCCAAGGGGTCAGTAGAGTCAAACCCCGCTACCGACTTGGACGTGGTCGCAGCAATCGCCCCCCGGACCAAAAACCATCCACACGTCCCTCTCTCAGAAATCCCCTTTCTTCTGGCCAAGCTAGATGCCGC
Source organism: Pseudomonas sp. FP1740 (assembly GCF_030687165.1). Taxonomy (NCBI): domain Bacteria; kingdom Pseudomonadati; phylum Pseudomonadota; class Gammaproteobacteria; order Pseudomonadales; family Pseudomonadaceae; genus Pseudomonas; species Pseudomonas sp. FP1740. The sequence continues at coordinate 1,142,713 of NZ_CP117461.1, read as the reverse complement.
CAAATGCGATGTGATGACTCGCATAGCAGTGCGCTTGCTTCTATTGACGGGCGTACGGCCGGGAGAGCTGCGTCACGCGCCTTGGAGCGAGATCGATTTGGAATCTGCCACCTGGACGATTCCGGCCTCTAGGATGAAGGCGCGCCGCGCCCATATAGTCCCACTACCCCGCCAGGCGGTGACTAGTCTGTTGGAGCTCAAGGAAATCACCGGGAGTTACTCCATCGCATTCCCGGGTCGGAACAATCGGGAACGCCCGCAGTCGGAAAACACTGTTAATAAGGCACTGCACCAGATGGGCTACGAAGGTCGGCAGACAGGACACGGATTTCGCCACTTGCTCAGCACGGAGCTGAACAGCCGCGGGTACAACCGGGACTGGATTGAGCGCCAACTGGCACATGGTGACCAAGACGAGATTCGCGACACTTACAACCATGCCCACTACCTCGAGCAACGCCGACAAATGATGCAAGCATGGGCTGATTCGATTGATGCTCTTTGTGCGGACCTATATGTGACGAGCAAGACCAACCCATGACAACTTGAACTGGCCTCACCAATGCGATGAGGGTGGAATCGCCCTCCTCCTGACCGGCTGGTTTAAAAAGGGAGCAATCAAAGGCGAATCACGATGGCGAAAAATGATGGTTTTAAAGGAATGCCAGATTGGTACGGGCTCGAAAATTACTTGTCTGCCGTTACATTTGATGAGAAGGAGTGGTACAGACAACTAGCTTTACGGATGTACCTGCTCACGCTTTTGAAAATTCGCAAAGATGACCCGGAGCTAGCCCAAGAAGTCACTGAAATATTCGCTCGGGATGTTCAGAATATGAGGGGGTGTGCTGTCGAGCATGCTCATATTCCCGATTTTTTCGGTCATTTGGGTTTTGAACAGCACCTTGCGGAAAAAAAATCCGGCGTTCGATCACTGACATATCATCGGTTGCTGAAGAAAGCCGCCCGGCCGACCATTTTTGAAGATCCGAAACAATGGCTAGCTGCCAACTCAAAAGATTCGGAATTCCGGCCATCCACTACGGATCCTCAGCTTCTCTTCATTCGCAGCCTGACTGGCAGCAATCGAAGGTTTGCCTACGTCGAAATAGATATGGATCTTCCCGACAAGCTCTTGGTGGACAGTTTCACGGCAGAGCTTCAAAAGATACGCACCCATTTGTCCAACCGCCCAGATAAAACAAAATATCATCGTCCCAAAATTCAAAACTGGGCACGCTACGGGCTACTGCCCTATCTGGACTTGCTGATCTGGGAACTGGAAACAAGGACCAACATTCCTACTGAAATGATGGCGTTTGCCATCAAAACCGGATACGTCGCTGACACCCGGCAACTGACGGATACCGTCATTCCGTTGGCTAAAAGATTGATGAACGGCGGCTTGGAAGAACTTCTGGACATAATTGCCATCGAGGCCGGAGCGCCACCTAGCACCATTTGAAAAAAGCTGCTCACAGTATTCACCCGAAAATTTCGACCCCAAATTTTCGGATGAACTGACTCACTAACACGCTTTAAATTAAAGCCATGCCCCAGCAAACCCCAGGAGGTGCTCGGAATGGCTACTCAAGAACTCCGTCGTTTTATCCGCATCAAAGAAGTCCTGTCCATCACCTCGCTGAGCCAATCGGAGCTGTATCGCCGGATCAAGACCGGCACCTTTCCAGCTCAGGTAAAACTGGCGCCAGGCCATTCGGTTTGGGTGCAGTCCGAAGTCGACGCATGGGTGGCCGAGCGCATTGCCGAATCTCGTACCGAGGTGGCGTAATGATCAATTGTCCGAACTCTCACATCCTTGTACGTCACTCTTGCGCCTGCTTTACACGAAACACAACCGATGGAGCGTTACCACCGGTACAGGAGTGCAAATCAACTCCGCCCTTGAATACAGATGAAGCCGCCCTGCATCGCGAAACGGCCATTCGTGCTCTGCGCGGAAACGAATCTTTATTCGTCCGCCTCGCGCGCTACAACAGCCACATGACATCTGCGCGCCAATCGGCATCCGGTCAACATCTTGAAATATCGGAATGCCCCCCTCCCTCACCCAGCCCAAGCTTTGGGGGGCGATTTGATGTGCTCCCTTCGAATCTCAATGGAAGCTCTAATACTTCGGATACGCCTCAACAGCTGAAGGCTTCTGCCCCAGATTCCTGATTGCACGACCAGCAGTTTCCTTTCGGCATTTCGCCATTAAGAGAAGGGCTAATCATGACGACCTTGCAAAGCTACCTAACGGCGGCGACACCGAAGGCTTGCCCGAAATCCGGGAAATCGATTCCAGATCGCGCTTGGGCAGATTTGTCGGAAACTTGCTCGAGGGCTGCCAAATGACCAGCGTGCCGTTCAATGGCGGCGATGCGGTCACCATGATCAGTCTGGAACTGGTCGATTTCATCAACAGCCACCGCGCCGAAGGTGCCCCCACTTTGGCGCACAACGACTTCCTCAAAAAGGTCCCCAGGGTTCTGAAAAAAGATGCGGGAAAATTTTCTCACATCTATCTCGACTCAATGAACCGCCGACAAAGATGCTACCGCCTACCCAAGCGTGAGTGTTGCCTCATGGCGATGTCGTACAGCTACGATTTGCAGGCGGCCGTGTTTGACCACATGAGCGAGCTGGAACTGCAATTGGCGCAACGAGCCGCTTTCCCCATCCCGCAGACTCGTGCGGACGCGTTGCGCCTGGCGGCAGACCTCGACGAACACAATGCCAGACTCGTTCTGGAGAACAGGGAACTCCGACTGAGACTCGAACATCTCGGGCCGACTTTCCAGGCAGGGCTAACGCCCGTGCAGTTCTGTCGCACCCTGAACGGGGTCAACAGTCAGAAAATCAATCACTTCCTTCTGGAGTCGGGCTGGATCTACAACGCCGAAACTGATCCTGATCGCTCGCCGAAATATCGAACCCGAAGCCGTGCCCGCGACAAATATCTGGCGGAAGATGTCCGCCGCATTTCCCGGCCTGGCCAGACGCCAATCCTGACGTTCTCGTTGACGCTCTTGCTGGCGGGTTCCATACGCCTCCACGAGTGGTATTTGGAGCAAAAGCTGCCGATGAAGTCCACCTGGAATGGCTCACTGATGCAGCGTCCGGCCAGCTGGGAGGATCTTCAATGAGCACTATGATCATGAGTGCTTGCTGGCCATTGCAGGGCATGAGCGCGACGCAAAAGGCCGTGTTGATATCGCTGGCAGACAATGCCAATGACGAAGGCTTCTGTTGGCCCTCAGTCCCCAAGATTGCGATGCGCACCTGCCTGTCAGTACGGGCTGTTCAGGGCAGCATCAAGTGGCTGTGTTCCACCGGGATTTTGTCAACGGCCGAGCGCGTGGGTCGCTCTACTCTCTATACCCTGACTCCCGCAGCCTATGCGCCCCCGCAGCAGGCACGCCCCGTAAATGATGCGCCACCTCCCCAGCAGGATCTGCCCCCTTCCCCCGTACAAACTGCACCAGCCCCCCGCAGCAGCTGCACCCAGAACCGTAATAGAACCTGCAAAGAACCGTCAGCAGAACCGCCAGCTTTTTTGCCGGCCCTGATCGGGCAATCCATCCTCGAACCAGGTGAAAAGGTTTCCGTGAAGACCCAGAAGGAGCCGGACGATGAAGATCGCAAACAGGCCTGCCGAAATATCTGGCAGGCGTACTCGATCGCCTATTTTGATCGCTACCAGACCGAGCCCGTTCGCAATCAAAAAGTGAATGCGCAAGTCAACGACCTGCTCAAGCGCCTGGGAAAAATCGAGGCACCGCGAGTCGCCGCCTATTTTGTCGGCATTAACGACTCATATCTGATCCGTGAATGCCATGCATTCGGCGCGTTGCTGACCAAGGCCGAAGCGTTCCGTACCCAATGGGCGACCAATGCCCAGGTCAATTCCGTCACTGCGCGACAGATCGAAAACACCCAGGCCAACCTCAACACCGCCGAGCAAGCCAAGGCCATGATCCGCAAGGAGGGCTCAAAGAATGCTTTCCTCTGACGAAAAATCCCAACTGGTCGACGCCTTGTGCGTCACCGCTGAAGCCATGGGCACCACCCTGAGTGCCGGCGCTGCGAAAATGATGGTCGATGATTTGGCCCGGTTTCCGGTGAGCGATCTGGTAACCGCGCTACGCGCGTGCCGACATGAGGTGAGCGGCCGCCTGACCCTGGCAGCGATCATGCAACGGGTGCAGACCGCCGACGGTCGACCGGGCAAGGACGAAGCCTGGTCGATTGCGCTCGCTGGGTATGACCAGTTCGATACCGTGGTCATGACCGAGGAAATTTCGTTGGCCATGACCGCAGCTCAACCCCTGCTGAGCATCGGCGACAAGGTGGGGGCTCGCATGGCATTCATCTCGGCGTATGAACGGCTGGTCAACGATGCTCGCCTGCAATCTAGGCCTACCCAGTGGCGCGTGTCGATGGGCTTTGACCCTCAACGCCGAGTCGTGGCCATCGATCAGGCCGTCCTAATGAAGCGGCTGTCTGTGGACGCCGCCAGACAAAGCCTGATCAGTTTGGCCTGTGAGCCGCTAACCGAGAATGCAAAAGCAATTGCAGGTTTGATCACCGGTGAACTTGCAGCCCCCACACCCGAAGTCAGGGATCGATTGAGCCGTATCCGCACAGCGATGCTGCGCCAGCGTGAGCATCGGGAAAAAGAACGGCTCTCGCTGCTGCAGACCTCTCGCGATCTGCTGGCAGAGCGGGTGAATGACCAACTGTCCAAGGCCGCCCACCTGCAACGGGAGAATACCCATGACTGACCTATCTACGCCGAGTAAAACGCTCCACGTACTGGTGACCGACGCCGAGATTCGTAAATACGCGACAACACCGGTTCGTCAGTTGCGCGACCCGCGCTTCCCCGCCTTGCGCTTTCGCTACTCGTCCACCAATCGCGGCAAAGGTTCGTGGTTTGTCGTGATTGGAGAAAAATGGGGCAAGGCCGGCAACTACCCGGATATCAATGCGAAAGCCATGCAGGCTACGTTGCCGGCAATTCTGGTGCGCCGGGCTGCCGAGCCGGGGGCACGGTCGACGGCCAACAGCTGGCAAACGGTCGGTGATCTGCTGACGTGGTACTTGGAGTGCATGAGCCGCGATCACGGGTTATCGGCCAAGCGTAAAGCCAGTGCCAGATCGGCCGTGCGTCGTCAGCTGCAGCCCCGTCTGAGCACTTTGCCGCTGACGGAGCTGGACCGCGTCACGCTGGACCAGCGCTTGCTGTGGCCCATGCAGGAACAGTACGCCCTATCGTTTGTCCGCTCGGTCTACGGGGTGTTAACCGTGGCCTTCCGCCAAGCGACGCGACTCGGCTTGGTCCTGGACAATCCCATGGCCAGTTTGAAGTTCAACGATTTTGTGCAGACGCGTATCAAGCCCAAACCAGCCCATTTGCGCGCCGAAGACCTGGAAGAGGTGCTGGTGAACCTCGGAGCTGAATTCGCACAAGCGCCCGCTGGCTGCATGCTGGTATTGATGATGCTTTGCCACGGCACCCGCCTGGGGGAAAGCCGTGTGGCGCGCTGGAAACACATCAACCTTGCCAGCCGCCAATGGTTCATCCCCGCCGAGGAGACCAAAACCAAGCGCGAACTCACGCTGCCCCTGACCGATCAGGTGTGCGCGCTGCTGCTGCTGCGCTATCGAGAACAGCAGACGGCCGGCGGCTACGTCGGTGCCTACCTGTTTCCCGGCCAGAAACGCCACCCCTTGAGTGCGAACCAAGCCAGCCAGGTGTTCGTCCGTTTCGGTCAGGGCCACTGGACCAGTCACGACCTGCGTAAGGTCGCCCGCACCGCTTGGATGGACTTGGGCGTGGACTACCTGGTGGGCGAGATGCTGGTCAACCACGCAATGAAAAGCCTGACCGCCACCTACATTCACACCAGCGCCGACACGCTCAAGCGCAAGGCACTGGAGGACTGGCATGCATGGCTCGATTCGCGTGGATTTGCCGCGCTGCACAGCGGGACATAGCCGGGACAGACTGTTTCGACAACAGCGTTGCAGGTCCCTGAGCACGCGGCTTTTGTGCGATCTAGGGATCCATTGCCGAGGAGGATGTTTTGAGGTTCAACGAGAGTGGCCGTCACTTTCGTTCATCACACCTTTTGATGCCAACGACTGACGGTGGATGCCGATGTTATGACCGGCGAACCTCACGGTGCATCCCGAGCAGGGACGGTAAAAGCGCAGAAGTGAATCGAACGTCTCAAGAAGCTGCGAAGGCCAATCCAGTCGGAGTCGGAGCACCCAATCTGAAAAGGTACTCCTGACCCCCTCCCCCCATTGCGGGTAATTCGAGCCCCGACGTCGAACGATGTATGAGTTTTTTTGACGATCTCCGGTTCCGCTTTTACTTATGTATCTTTGAGGTAGTTATGGCGAATCAAAAAGAGCTTGCCCAACACCTGGACTTGACCGATCGACAAGTCCGCAACTTGCTTGCAGACGGCATCCTGCCTACCTCCCGGGGAAATGGCGGGTTGAACCTACAGGACTGTCGTCTGGCTTACATTCGATACTTACGCGGGCTCGGCAGCGGTCAGGTAAAAGCGGAAGCGGGTCATCTGTTTGGAGAGGATCTTGGCTCATCGCTTGATTACCTGCTGTTGCAGGAGAAAGTCAGGTTGACGACGGCGCAGGCCGTGGCTCAGGAAAGAAAAAATGAAGTCTTGGAGCGGCAATTGGTACCCGTCGGGTTCGCTACTTACTCTCTGAGTAAAATCGCATCGCAAATCGGTTCGGTGCTTGACACCGTGCCACTCAAACTTCGACGTAAACATCCCGAGATGGACCCCAGGCACCTTGAGTCCGTGGAGCGAGAAATTGCAGTGGCACGCAATTTGGCGGCTCAGGTCGGCGAGAAACTGGATGAGTATCTGGAAGAGTATGAATCGCCCCGGATTCTCTAGACACCTTGCAAGCTTATTGCGTAACGCTTTTCAAACTCTACCGGTGACAGCTGATTGTTGAAACCATGGCGGCGTTTTACGTTGTAGAACATCTCGATGTAATCGAACACATCACTCCGAGCATCTTCCCGCGTGGTGTAGATTTTTCGCTTGATCCGTTCCCGTTTCAGAAGCTGGAAAAAGCTCTCGGCCACGGCGTTGTCATGACAGTTGCCTCGGCGACTCATACTGGCAACCAAATTGTTTGCCTTTAAAAAGCTGCGCCAATCGGAGCTGCTGTATTGGCTGCCTTGGTCGGAATGAACCATCACCTCTTGCTTAGGTTTACGCCTCCAAACCGCCATCAACAAAGCGTCAATAGCCAAATCACTGGTCATCTGCGCTTTCATTGACCAGCCAACGACCTGACGAGAAAACAGATCAAGCACCACCGCCAAATACAACCAGCCTTCATACGTACGAATGTAGGTGATGTCGGTGACCCAAACCTTGTTGGGTTCCACGACATCGAACTGGCGCTTCAGCAAATTGGGTGAGGCGACCGCTGGCTTACCGCCGTACTTTCCAGGGCGGCGTCGATAACCTGTCTGAGAACGCAGACCTTCAAGACGCATCAGCCTCGCCACACGATGACGACCACAATCCTCACCGACCTCGCGCAGATCGTCATGGATTTTGCGATAGCCATAAACGCCGCCGCTCTCCAACCAGGAATGCTTGATCAAACCCAGTAATCGCTGATCGTCTTTAGCGCGTGCAGATTGCGGCTCAGACAACCAAGCGTAATAACCACTGGGATGGACTTTCAGCGTCAGGCAAAGCCGTCGAATGGAATAGTCGCCCGCTCGCTGCTTGATAAAGGCGTACTTCAACCGCACTCCTTGGCAAAGTACGCGGCGGCCTTTTTTAAGATGTCTCGCTCTTCGGTGACCCGCTTGAGTTCGGCTCGCAGACGACGCAGTTCAGCGTGCTGATCATCGTCTTGCTGCCGTTCTGCCTGAGGTTTGCTGTAGCGCTTTATCCAGGCATAGAGGCTATGCGTCGACACGCCAAGACGCGCCGCCACATCAGCGACGGGTAGCTTCTTTTCGGTCACTTGATTGACCGCTTGGATTTTGAATTCTTCGGGGTAATGCGGGTTGCTCATGGCACCTCCTAATTGGCCTCAGTTTAAGGCAAAGAGGTGTCTACGAAACCCGGGGCGATTCAGCATTTCATCAGCGCCTGCCTTCGACCAGACGCGATCTCGCGCGCATGTCTGCTATTGGCCGATCTCTGCCTGTGCTGACAGGCAGCTTCACGCCCTGAGGAAGTCCGTCAACCTCGGTCAAGATTATCGAGGCCCGCTTTCTGGTAACGTCAGCGTTATGAATTCTCCATAGTTAGCAAGCAGCGGCAACGGTTGTGAGTAGAAATGTGAGTAGATCTTCGCGACACAACCCCTCTCACAGCTTAATATGGCGCCTGCAAGCCAAAGTTCGAGTCTCCCTCGGGCACCAAAATTAAGAAAGGTCTTGCTTTGCAAGGCCTTTTTTTTCGCCTGCAGAAAAGTCATTGCCCACACCGCTGTCGTATGGGGGCTGCCGAGGGTTGCGATCTTTTGATATTGCTTCTCTCACGCACGTCCCGCACCGGTGGAACATTTCACAAGGATTCCCTCATGGAATTGCAGCTGGAAAGCGTCGCCCTCTTCTCCCTGAAACTGGCTTACGAGACGGAAGATTCAAGTCCGATTTTGCGTGATGATCTGGTCATGGGTGATTACCAGCGGGATGTGTTTGAGTTGCTGGTGCGGCGGGGGGATGTTGGGGCGATTCAGCTGAAGGTGGATGAGTGTGTGGGGTTGGCGCTGGACGCCATCGGTGGTGTGGATAAGCCGTTGGGGAGGGAGCTGCAGAGGTTGGCGGGTGAATTTGCCGGGCTTCAGACGATGGAGCAGCTTGATGGTCCGCTCGTTGCGCTCAAGGATTATTTGAAAGACATTCAATAAATTAAGGTTGGGCGACCCAAAAAGCAGTAGCGCTCGATAGCCGGACCGAGTTGGTCGCCACGTCTTATCCAATAATAAATCTGCCCCCTTTTCCCCAAGGTTTACACCTGTTTCACTCCAACGCCCGATGCATCGCATCGGGCGTTTTGTATTTCAAAGACGGACTCGGGTCGCTTTCTTCTAATCTTTCCTTTCTGCACAAACTTTCAGTTTGATATCTTCTCTGCCTCCCCAGTCCCGCGCAGTGGATCGTCCCTGGGGCATGTCATCAAGGAATGGATAAATGATGCAATTCGACTGAATTACTTGGCTCAGCGCAACTGCGGGGATATGGATTTGGGTAGTGCGTTCGCGTGGCACCTTGAACCTTTGGCTCGCGAATCTGGCGGGCTTTGCGGCCGCGATTATTGTCGGGATGTTGGTAGAGATTCTGTTCCCGTCCCCTGAAGCGCTTCACAGGCAAGAAGCTCCCTTTATGTTGTATTCGATCATGGCGGGGCTTGGCACACTGGTTGGGACATGGTTCTGGCTTGCCGCTCGGCTTCAACAGCCGGAGAACCTGTTTCTGCGCCATCTGTTCGCCGGGGCCGTCAGTTGCTTTGTGGGTTCGGTAGTGCTTGGGTTCGCGTGGTCGCATTTGGTTAGTCTGTGATCATGCAGAGATGTGAGTGCTGGGGTTTCGGCGCCTGGCCTGAGACGACGCCCCGCGCCCCACTCTTCTAGACTTAATAGGTAGTCGTAGAAAGAACCAAACACGTCGCTTTGGTGCGGATGAATCAAAGGCGGCGTGGCAAGCTGCGTGATATGCCTGAAGAGGTGCGGCAAAGACCGCGCCGGGCACAACAAGATGCCCACTCAGGGTGCCCTGGCCAACGGTCTGAAAATGCCACGAAACCGTGACGTGGCGTGAACGCCGCAGCCGACACTTTCGGACGACCGACAACCGCCTGGTTTGTCCGTGACCGTGAGGAATGCTGTATGTCTGATGAGATGTTGCACCTGCCTATGGTCAACAGCCTGCTGGAGCGCCACAAGGGTTTACCCGGCGCATTGTTGCCGATCCTTCATGAAATTCAGGAGGGCATCGGTTATATCCCCGATGCCGCTGTTCCCGAGATTGCCCACGCCCTCAACCTGAGTCAGGCCGAGGTTCGCGGGGTGATCAGCTTCTACCATGACTTCCGTACCGCGCCTCCTGCCCGACATATCCTGCGTCTGTGCCGGGCCGAGTCCTGCCAGAGCCGCGGCGCCGAGCAGCTCGCGGCGCAATTGCGCGACCGCCTGCAACTGGACGACCACGGCAGCAGTGCCGACGGCAACATCAGTCTGCGCCCGGTGTATTGCCTCGGCGCCTGCGCCTGCTCGCCTGCCCTGGAGCTGGATGGTCAGGTGCATGCGCGGCTCACTGCCGAACGCCTGGATGCCCTGCTCAACGCTTGCCAGGAGGACGCATGATGCCGACGCTTTATCTGCCCTGTGATTCTCTTGCCCGTGCCGTAGGCGCCGATGAGGTGGCCGTGGCCCTGACCACTCAGGCCCGGGAGCGCGGTCTGTCGTTGGACTTGCAGCGCACCAGCTCGCGCGGCCTGTACTGGCTGGAACCGCTGCTGGAAATGGACAGCCCGCAAGGTCGTATCGGCTTCGGCCCGCTGACCGCTGCCGATGTGCCGTCCGTGCTCGATGCGCTGCAAGGCGAGCCGTCCGCTCATCCGCTGGCCTTGGGGCTGGTGGAGGAGTTGTCTTATCTGAAAACCCAACAACGCCTGCTGTTCGCCCGCGCCGGCATTACCCGGCCGCTGTCGTTGGAGGATTACCGGGCTCACGGCGGTTTCGAGGGCTTGACCCAGGCCATCGCTCTGGGCGGCGAGCAGACTGCGACTGCAGTATTCGATTCGGGCCTGCGTGGCCGTGGCGGCGCGGCTTTCCCGGCCGGGATCAAATGGCGCACGGTGCGCGCTACCCAAGCGACGCAGAAATACATTGTGTGCAACGCCGACGAAGGCGACTCCGGCACCTTCGCCGACCGTATGTTGATGGAAGGCGACCCCTTCCTGCTGATCGAAGGCATGGCTATTGCCGGCATCACCGTCGGCGCCAGCTACGGCTACATCTATGTGCGCTCGGAATATCCACAGGCCGTGGCCACCCTGCGCGAGGCGCTGGACATCGCCCGGGCCGCCGGTTACCTCGGCGCCAATGTCGGCGGCAGCGGATTGGCCTTCGACATGGAAGTGCGGGTCGGTGCCGGCGCTTACATCTGCGGTGAGGAAACCGCACTGCTGGACTCCCTCGAAGGCAAGCGCGGGATCGTCCGCGCCAAGCCGCCGATCCCGGCCTTGCAGGGCCTGTTCGGCCTGCCGACCCTGGTGCACAACGTGCTGACGCTGGCCTCGGTGCCCATGATTATGGCCAAGGGCGCGCCGTTCTATCGCGATTACGGCATGGGGCGCTCCCTGGGCACCATGCCCTTCCAGCTGGCGGGCAATATTCGTCATGGCGGTTTGGTGGAGCGGGCCTTTGGCCTGACCCTGCGGGAATTGGTGGAAGACTACGGCGGCGGGACCGCCAGTGGCCGGCCGCTGAAGGCCGCGCAGGTGGGCGGCCCTCTCGGCGCCTGGGTGCCGCCGTCGCAATTCGATACGCCGCTGGATTACGAAGCCTTCGCCGCCATGGGCGCGATGCTCGGCCACGGTGGTGTGGTGGTGGCTGATGACACGTTGGATATGGCCCACATGGCGCGCTTCGCCATGCAGTTCTGCGCCGAAGAATCCTGTGGCAAATGCACGCCGTGCCGTATCGGCTCGACCCGGGGCGTTGAGGTGATAGACCGCCTGCTGGCTGCGCCTGACCAGAACGGTCGCGATGAGCAGGTAATCATCCTCAAGGACCTGTGCGACACAATGCAATACGGTTCGCTGTGCGCGTTGGGTGGCATGACCTCCTATCCGGTCGTCAGCGCCCTCAAGCACTTCCCCGCCGACTTCGGTCTGCAAGCCTCGGAGGCCGAGCAATGATCACTGTATTCGACCCGAAAACCGATATGGATCTGGGTACCCCGGCCCGCGAAAGCCAGGTGCAAGTCACCCTGAACATCGACGGCCAAAGCATCAGCGTGCCCGAAGGCACCTCGGTGATGCGCGCCGCCGCGTTGCTGGGCACCACCATCCCCAAACTGTGCGCCACCGACAGCCTGGAAGCGTTCGGCTCCTGCCGGATGTGTCTGGTGGAGATCGACGGCATGCGCGGCTACCCCGCATCCTGCACGACGCCGGTCAGCGAAGGCATGACCGTGCACACCCAGACGCCGAAGCTCGCGACCCTGCGCCGCAACGTCATGGAGCTGTACATCTCCGATCACCCGCTGGATTGCCTGACCTGCTCGGCCAACGGCAACTGCGAGCTGCAAACCGTCGCCGGCCAGGTCGGCCTGCGGGAAGTGCGTTACGGATATGAGGGCGAGAACCATCTGGACGACGTGAAGGACACGTCCAACCCGTACTTCGACTACGACCCGAGCAAGTGCATCGTCTGCAACCGCTGTGTGCGCGCCTGCGAAGAGACCCAGGGTACGTTTGCCCTGACCATTACCGGGCGCGGGTTCGAGTCCCGGGTCGCGGCCGCCGGTGGCGAGGACTTCCTCGACTCGGAATGCGTGTCCTGCGGCGCCTGCGTGCAAGCTTGCCCGACCGCGACGCTGATGGAAAAAAGTGTGGTCGAACTGGGTCAGCCCGAACATAGCGTGATCACCACCTGCGCCTATTGCGGTGTGGGCTGTTCGTTCCGCGCCGAGATGAAAGGCGACCAACTGGTGCGCATGGTTCCGGACAAGAACGGCCAGGCCAACCACGGCCACTCTTGCGTCAAAGGGCGCTTTGCCTGGGGCTACGCGACCCACCCGGATCGCATCACCAAGCCGATGATCCGTAAATCGATTCACGACCCTTGGCAGGAAGTCAGCTGGGATGAAGCGGTGACCTACGCCGCCAGCGAATTCCGCCGATTGCAGCAAAAGTACGGCCGTGACTCGATTGGTGGCATTACCTCCAGCCGCTGCACCAACGAAGAAACCTACCTGGTGCAAAAACTGGTGCGCGCCGCGTTCGGCAACAACAACGTCGACACCTGTGCGCGAGTCTGCCACTCACCGACCGGCTACGGCCTGAAACAAACCCTGGGCGAATCCGCCGGCACACAGAGTTTCGACTCGGTGATGCAGGCTGACGTGATCCTGGTGATGGGTGCCAACCCCAGCGACGCTCACCCGGTGTTCGCCTCCCAGCTCAAGCGCCGCCTGCGTGAAGGCGCGCGACTGATCGTCATCGACCCACGTCGCATTGATCTGGTGGACACGGTGCATGCCCGCGCCGAACTGCACCTGGCCCTGCGTCCGGGCACCAACGTCGCCATGCTCAACGCCCTGGCCCACGTCATCGTCTCCGAAGGCTTGCTCAACCAGGCCTTTATCGACGCTCGTTGCGAGGGCAACGATTTCGCCCACTGGAAAGAGTTCGTCAGCCGAGCGGAAAACTCGCCGGAAGCCCTTGGCCCCGTCTGCGGCGTAGAACCTGCCGACATCCGTGCCGCTGCACGCTTGTATGCCACCGGCGGCAACGCGGCGATCTACTACGGCCTGGGCGTCACCGAACACAGCCAGGGCAGTACCGCGGTCATGGGCATCGCCAACCTGGCCATGGCCACCGGCAACATCGGTCGCGAAGGCGTGGGCGTGAACCCGTTGCGTGGGCAGAACAACGTTCAGGGCTCCTGCGACATGGGCTCCTTCCCCCACGAACTGCCCGGTTATCGTCACGTCTCCAACGAAGTGGTACGGACGCAGTTCGAACAGGCCTGGAACGTCACCCTGCAACCCGATCCGGGCCTGCGTATTCCCAACATGTTCGAGTCTGCACTGGCCGGCAGCTTCAAGGGCCTGTACTGCCAGGGCGAAGACATCGCCCAGAGCGACCCCAACACCCAACACGTCACCGCGGCGCTGTCGGCCATGGAATGCATCGTGGTGCAGGACATTTTCCTCAACGAAACCGCCAAGTTCGCCCATGTGTTCCTGCCAGGCGCCTCGTTCCTGGAAAAAGACGGCACCTTCACCAACGCCGAACGGCGCATCTCCCGGGTACGCAAGGTCATGGAGCCTCTGGGCGGCAAGGCCGACTGGGAAGGCACCGTGGCTCTGGCTAACGCCTTGGGCTATCCGATGAACTACAAGCATCCGTCGGAAATCATGGATGAAATCGCCAGCCTGACGCCGACCTTCACCAACGTCAGCTACGCCGCACTGGATAGTCACGGCAGCCTGCAATGGCCATGCAACGCCGCGGCACCGGACGGCACGCCAACCATGCACATTGAGGAATTCGTGCGTGGCAAGGGGCGCTTCATGCTCACCGGCTACGTGCCGACCGAGGAGAAGGTCAACAGTCGCTATCCGCTGCTGCTGACCACCGGACGCATCCTCAGCCAGTACAACGTTGGCGCCCAGACCCGGCGTACTGAAAACGTCGCCTGGCACGACGAAGACCGCCTGGAAATCCACCCGACCGACGCCGAGAGCCGTGGGATCAACGAAGGCGATTGGGTCGGCATCGGCAGCCGCGCCGGTCAGACCGTACTGCGGGCACGAGTCACCGAACGGGTTGCCCCTGGCGTGGTGTACACCACCTTCCACTTCCCTGAGTCGGGTGCCAACGTGATCACCACCGACAACTCCGACTGGGCGACCAACTGTCCGGAGTACAAGGTCACCGCCGTGGAGGTCAGCCGCGTCTATCACCCTTCCGAGTGGCAAAAACGCTATCAGGCATTCAGCGACGAACAACAACGCCTGCTCAACGAACGTCGCCATGAACGTAGCGCCGGGACAAAAGCCGAGGTACGCCGATGAGTACGGAAAACTTGATCAAGATGGTCAACCAGATCGCCCAATACTTTGCCAGCGAACCGGATCAGCAACAGGCCGTGCTCGGCGTGCGCAATCATCTGCAGATGTACTGGACGCCCGGCATGCGCAAGGAGTTGCTGGCCTGGCAGACGACGCATCAGGGAGCAGACTTGCACCCGCTGGCGCAGGCGGCGGTCAGTGGGGCTGGCTGGGAGGCTTAGGTTCACACCATCCTTGGGGAAGATTGCCCCTTGGCCTGTTGACTGAAAACTGTGGAGAGGGAGCTTGCTCCCTCGCCACATGTGAGCATGTGTTGCGAGCCTTTCGGGACTAATGCACCGGCAACACCACCAATGCCTCCAACCCGCCCATCGACCGATTACTCAGGGTCAGCTCGCCTCCGTGTTCCAGTACAATCGCTCGCGCCGCCGATAACCCCAAACCAACACCCCCAGTGTTTTTGTTGCGCGAGCCTTCCATGCGAAAGAACGGTGCGAACACTTGTTCAAGGCAGGCATCTGGAATACCCGGTCCACGGTCCAGTATTTTGATCCGCACCTCTCCAGTACCGGGAATCAGTTCAATCTCCGGCTCACTACCGTACTTGATGGCGTTATCAAGCAAGTTGGTGATCACCCGTTTGAGCCCCAACGGTCGACCGAAATACACCAGCCGCAGCGGCCCGCTGAAGGCAATCTCGATACGCTGATCACGGTAATCATCGAGCAGGGTTTGCAGCAGTTCCGCCAGATCAAACTGGGTGGCCGGTTCAAGCCTGGCGTCGTCGCGGAAGAACTCCAGCGCCGAGTTGATCATCACCTGCATTTCATCCACGTCACGAAACAGCCGCTGCTGTTGCTCGGTATCTTCGATGAACTCGCCACGCAGGCGCATCCGCGTCAGAGGGGCGCGCAGGTCGTGAGAGATGGCGGCAAGCATTTGCGTGCGGTCGCGAATGAAGTGCTGCAACTGGGCCTGCATGGCATTGAACGCGAGAATCGCCTGACGGATTTCGTGGGGACCGAGTGGTTCGATCGGCGGTGCGCGGAAGTCCACACCGAAGCGGCGGGCGCCTTCGGCAAAGCGCTGCAAAGGTGTGGCGAGGCGCCGGGTGGCGATCAGCGCGACCAGGGCGGTGGAGATCAGCACCAGCAGGATCACGATCAGGTAGCGTGGCGTTTCGTCGAGCCCCCAACTGCGCGAGGGCGCGGAGAACATCAGCCACGATGCGTCGGACAACTCGATCAGCAGCGCGTAATGTGCGTCCGCCGTGTGCTCCTTCCAGTCGGCCGGTTCATAGGCTTCGATGCGCCGGTCAGGGGCTCTGAGCATCGGCTGCAGGATGCTCGAACCGATGTCGGACTTCGGATCTTCCACTGTCGGCAGATTGAGATCGTGCCGATCAGGGTGCCAAGTGATAGTGAAGCCGCTCTCGTTGGCGGCTTGCGCCAATGAGGGGCGCAGAGGCGCAGGAGCGGCCTCGATGACGCGGGTGATGGCGGCGGCTTTTTCCAGCAGGCCGATTTCGGTCAGCGGCGGACGCGCCCACACGCCGGCCAGTTGGATAAACAACCCGTTGAGCGCCAGTGAAATGAGCATGGCCAGAATGATCGTCAACGCAATCCAGCGCGCCACCGTATCTTGCGGCCAGTCACGGGCGCGAATCCGATTCAGCCTGCTCATCGCCGCGTCACGCTGGGCGTGAACAGGTAACCACCATTGCGCACGGTGCGAATCATTGCCGGGCGCTTGGTATCGGACTCGAGTTTGCGTCGCAAGCGGCTGACTTGAACGTCGATGCTGCGATCGAACGCCTCATGGCAATGCCCGCGCGCCAGGTCCAGCAACTGCTCGCGAGTGAGAATGCGCTGCGGCTGCTCGACGAAGACCAGCAGCAAGTCAAACTCACCGGCCGATAGCGGGATCATCACGTTGTCCGGCGAGCGCAACTCACGGCGAGTGACGTCCAGGTGCCAGTCAGCGAAATCAATCAGCGGCCGTGGCCGTTCCTGCGGCACCGGACGACGCTCGTCCACACGCCGCAGCACGGCGCGCACTCTGGCCAGCAACTCACGGGCGTCAAAGGGTTTGGTCAGATAATCATCGGCGCCCAGCTCCAGCCCGACCACCCGGTCACTGAGCTCGCCCATGGCCGTGAGCATGATCACCGGCATTGCATATCGAATCCGCAGTTGCTGACACAGGATCAGCCCGCTGTCGCCGGGCAACATCACGTCCAGAATGATCAGGTCCGGTGCCTGGCGCTCTATGGCCGCCCACAGCGACGCACCGTCTGTGGCGACCTCGACACTGTAGCTGTGCTGCACGAAGAATTTTTTCAGTAGATCGAGGACTTCAAGGTCGTCGTCCACAATTAAAAGGCTGTTCACCGAAGGTCACTTAAGGGGGCGAATGGAACCGCCATCTAAAACCATTCACGGCAGCGCGTCATATATTTCAATCTTGCAACAAAACGTCATCGCCGCAATAAACCAGACATCTTCGCGCAAGGCACGGGGCTCAGTATCTCGGCGAATTCCTCCCGAGACTCATCCATGTTGCCTTTCAAATGTGCTCCCTGGCTGGCCCGTAATGCTTCGATTGCTGTGCTGACCGCAGGGTTGACGGGTTGCAGCAGCCAACCGCCGTCTACCACCAACGTGAGCTGCGCCGACGTCGCCTATTCGGTGTACGACCCGGCGGAACCACTCAATCGCGGGGTCTTCGCGTTTAACCGGGTGCTCGATGACTACGCTCTGGCGCCGGTCGCTCGCGGCTATCGTTACATGCCGGACTTTTTCCAGACCGGTGTGCATAACTTTGTGGCGAACTTCGGCGAGCCCAAGGTCTTTATCAATGACCTGCTGCAAGGCAACCCGATGCGCTCGGTCAATACCATGGGGCGTTTCGTGCTCAACACCACAGTCGGGGTGGTGGGCTTGATCGACGTTTCCGGCATGGCCGGTATCCCGCGTCACAATGCGGACTTCGGCCAGACCTTTGGCGTGTGGGGCATCGGCAACGGTCCGATCGTCGAGCTGCCATTGCTCGGAACCTCCAACAGTCGCGACGCCGCCGGTCGCGTGCTCGACTTTGTGGTCGATCCGTTCGGCAGTAACAGCGATACCGTGGACACGCTGTCCACTATCAGCACTGTCGGCGGCATCGTCGATGGTCGGGCAGAAGCCTTACCGTTGACCGACAGCCTGCAAAAACTGCCGGACTATTACGGCGCTCTGCGTAACGTGGTTGCCGAGCGTCGTGCCGCTTACGTAGCCGATGGCAAACAAGGCTCGCCAGAGCACACTACCCCACAGTGCACAGGAGCAGCGGCCGATGGGTTCTGAAAGCAATAGCCTGACTCTGCAGAAACGGGTAATCCAGCAAGATCCGGCCAATCTGCATTGTCGGGAAATCACCCTGCGCCTGTCAGCGGACTGTCGCCAACTGGTGCTCAGTCGCTACACCGAACACTATGGCCAGGCAGTGGTGCGTTGGATCGAGCGTAGCCATACGGTGTCAGTAGCCGAACTGTTGCGCTGGCTCGTGGCCAATGGCGAGGCGGAGGTCACACGAGCGGATAGCCAGTCACTGTCTTGATTTCAGGGGGATGATATGGAGGATGCTAGCCTTCCGGTCGTCATCCCCTCCGAAGCCTACAGCGAAACTGAGACAAATCTGTCTACCCTCGCATAGTGACTGCCGCCCTTACCAGCAATCAGGCTCGCACATAGACCCAAGCGCTGATGCCGGACTTGAGGGGCACACTGACGCGTTTGTAGTCCGCCACCTCGTATTCGTCGGCCGCAACCAGCTCTTGGGCCGTGATCTCGAAAACCGTGCCGGCGATCTCGTCCGACAGGTCGCCACTCTCCTGCACGATGGGATGATGGGTTTTCCCACTAGCGGCCAACACCCCCGGATCGGTTATCTCGACCAGGTTCTGCTTGTAACCTGGCAGGCTGTCCAGGCGCCCTTTCAACTCGCGCCCGAAGGTGGACAGCTGAACGGCCCGGTCCTACAAAGTACCATAGGAGAACAGCAGAACCGGTTGCTCTGTTTGGTTTGGCATGAGATTTCCTCGATCAGATAAGCAAGTCTTCGTAGAACGCTCCGAAAGGGCGCTCAGGGTGGGCGATCTGGATTTCCAGAATCCACAGGCCAGTCGTCGGGCACTTGTCTAAATTCCCGAGGTCGCCACCACGGTGAATGGCATGAGGGAAATCGCTGACTCTGTGGCCCTTGATGTCCAGGTTGAGCTTCCATCCCATGGCTTGCGCCTGGTCGGCCGCATAGCGGTAAAGCTCCATGCCGGAAACCCGCTCGCTGCGCCAAAAGCCTTCGACTCTATTGAAAAGCTCCCGGGAGGCCGCAGCACAGGCGATCATTTCCGGGTCGGAACCGGTGGTGAAAGTCGCCCCCGCATCACCTTCGTGCCCTTGCCAGACCGCGCCCATGTCGACGAAGAAAATATCTTCGTCACCCAGCACAGGATCGCCATCGGAGCGCTGTTTGAACGTCTTGAGCGTATTGGCGCCAAAGCGGATCAGCAGCGGGTGCCAGATGCGATCCATGCCAAGTTCCGACAGAATCTGTTTACCCAGTGACTGGGCTTCGGACTCGCGCATGCCGGGAGAAATAACCCGGGCAATCTGTTCGATGGCCTTCCAGGTCATCTGCTGCGCATGGCGCATCGTTTCCAGCGTGTAACGCTCGCCTACTGCTTCTTTACCGCTCAGGGCCGTTGTCATCGATCATTCCTTTTGTACGAATTCTCGCTATATATTTTCATATACTGCGATATACGATAAAAAAGATATAGCCATGATCCAGGCTGAAGAAACTTTCCTGCGGGCAAAACAAAACCCCTACCTGCATACGCAGATAGGGGTTTCGGAATTTAATCTTGACGATGACCTACTCTCACATGGGGAAACCCCACACTACCATCGGCGATGCATCGTTTCACTTCTGAGTTCGGGATGGGATCAGGTGGTTCCAATGCTCTATGGTCGTCAAGAAATTCGGGTACCGAACCGTCTTTCGACGCTTCAGCAAATTGGGTATGCGATAGTTTGTGCGGCTTTTGTGAATGGTTGCGAACTTTCGGTTCATTGCGTCTTCACACACCGCAATCTGGTGTCCTTTCGGATCAGCAAATTGCTTGGGTGTTATATGGTCAAGCCTCACGGGCAATTAGTATTGGTTAGCTCAACGCCTCACAGCGCTTACACACCCAACCTATCAACGTCGTAGTCTTCGACGGCCCTTCAGGGGACTCAAGGTCCCAGTGAGATCTCATCTTGAGGCTAGTTTCCCGCTTAGATGCTTTCAGCGGTTATCTATTCCGAACATAGCTACCCGGCAATGCCACTGGCGTGACAACCGGAACACCAGAGGTTCGTCCACTCCGGTCCTCTCGTACTAGGAGCAGCCCCTCTCAAATCTCAAACGTCCACGGCAGATAGGGACCGAACTGTCTCACGACGTTCTAAACCCAGCTCGCGTACCACTTTAAATGGCGAACAGCCATACCCTTGGGACCGGCTTCAGCCCCAGGATGTGATGAGCCGACATCGAGGTGCCAAACACCGCCGTCGATATGAACTCTTGGGCGGTATCAGCCTGTTATCCCCGGAGTACCTTTTATCCGTTGAGCGATGGCCCTTCCATACAGAACCACCGGATCACTAAGACCTACTTTCGTACCTGCTCGACGTGTCTGTCTCGCAGTCAAGCGCGCTTTTGCCTTTATACTCTACGACCGATTTCCGACCGGTCTGAGCGCACCTTCGTACTCCTCCGT
Source organism: Pseudomonas sp. FP1740 (assembly GCF_030687165.1). NCBI lineage: Bacteria > Pseudomonadati > Pseudomonadota > Gammaproteobacteria > Pseudomonadales > Pseudomonadaceae > Pseudomonas > Pseudomonas sp. FP1740. The sequence goes on along the minus strand of NZ_CP117461.1, from coordinate 1,122,080 downwards.
TACTCTTTAGGAGGAGACCGCCCCAGTCAAACTACCCACCATACACTGTCCTCGATCCGGATAACGGACCTGAGTTAGAACCTCAAAGTTGCCAGGGTGGTATTTCAAGGATGGCTCCACGCGAACTGGCGTCCACGCTTCAAAGCCTCCCACCTATCCTACACAAGCAAATTCAAAGTCCAGTGCAAAGCTATAGTAAAGGTTCACGGGGTCTTTCCGTCTAGCCGCGGATACACTGCATCTTCACAGCGATTTCAATTTCACTGAGTCTCGGGTGGAGACAGCGCCGCCATCGTTACGCCATTCGTGCAGGTCGGAACTTACCCGACAAGGAATTTCGCTACCTTAGGACCGTTATAGTTACGGCCGCCGTTTACCGGGGCTTCGATCAAGAGCTTCGCGTTAGCTAACCCCATCAATTAACCTTCCGGCACCGGGCAGGCGTCACACCCTATACGTCCACTTTCGTGTTTGCAGAGTGCTGTGTTTTTAATAAACAGTCGCAGCGGCCTGGTATCTTCGACCGGCGTGGGCTTACGCAGTAAATGCTTCACCCTCACCGGCGCACCTTCTCCCGAAGTTACGGTGCCATTTTGCCTAGTTCCTTCACCCGAGTTCTCTCAAGCGCCTTGGTATTCTCTACCCAACCACCTGTGTCGGTTTGGGGTACGGTTCCTGGTTACCTGAAGCTTAGAAGCTTTTCTTGGAAGCATGGCATCAACCACTTCGTGTTCTAAAAGAACACTCGTCATCAGCTCTCGGCCTTAGAATCCCGGATTTACCTAAGATTCCAGCCTACCACCTTAAACTTGGACAACCAACGCCAAGCTGGCCTAGCCTTCTCCGTCCCTCCATCGCAATAACCAGAAGTACAGGAATATTAACCTGTTTTCCATCGACTACGCTTTTCAGCCTCGCCTTAGGGACCGACTAACCCTGCGTCGATTAACGTTGCGCAGGAAACCTTGGTCTTTCGGCGTGGGTGTTTTTCACACCCATTGTCGTTACTCATGTCAGCATTCGCACTTCTGATACCTCCAGCAAGCTTCTCAACTCACCTTCACAGGCTTACAGAACGCTCCTCTACCGCATCACCTAAGTGATACCCGTAGCTTCGGTGTATGGTTTGAGCCCCGTTACATCTTCCGCGCAGGCCGACTCGACTAGTGAGCTATTACGCTTTCTTTAAAGGGTGGCTGCTTCTAAGCCAACCTCCTAGCTGTCTAAGCCTTCCCACATCGTTTCCCACTTAACCATAACTTTGGGACCTTAGCTGACGGTCTGGGTTGTTTCCCTTTTCACGACGGACGTTAGCACCCGCCGTGTGTCTCCCATGCTCGGCACTTGTAGGTATTCGGAGTTTGCATCGGTTTGGTAAGTCGGGATGACCCCCTAGCCGAAACAGTGCTCTACCCCCTACAGTGATACATGAGGCGCTACCTAAATAGCTTTCGAGGAGAACCAGCTATCTCCGAGCTTGATTAGCCTTTCACTCCGATCCACAGGTCATCCGCTAACTTTTCAACGGTAGTCGGTTCGGTCCTCCAGTCAGTGTTACCTAACCTTCAACCTGCCCATGGATAGATCGCCCGGTTTCGGGTCTATTCCCAGCGACTAGACGCCCTATTAAGACTCGCTTTCGCTACGCCTCCCCTATTCGGTTAAGCTCGCCACTGAAAATAAGTCGCTGACCCATTATACAAAAGGTACGCAGTCACCCAACAAAGTGGCTCCCACTGCTTGTACGCATACGGTTTCAGGATCTATTTCACTCCCCTCTCCGGGGTTCTTTTCGCCTTTCCCTCACGGTACTAGTTCACTATCGGTCAGTCAGTAGTATTTAGCCTTGGAGGATGGTCCCCCCATATTCAGACAAAGTTTCTCGTGCTCCGTCCTACTCGATTTCATGCCAAGAGATTTTCGCGTACAGGGCTATCACCCACTATGGCCGCACTTTCCAGAGCGTTCCGCTAATCTCAAAGCCACTTAAGGGCTAGTCCCCGTTCGCTCGCCACTACTAAGGGAATCTCGGTTGATTTCTTTTCCTCAGGGTACTTAGATGTTTCAGTTCCCCTGGTTC